>NZ_JAJLJH010000028.1 GCF_023231945.1 Scleromatobacter humisilvae | reverse complement strand
CGTCACGCTGCCCAACATCATGAAGGCGAAGAAGAAGCCGCTGGAAGTGATCAAGCCGGACGCGCTCGGTGTCGATGTCGCGCCGCGCATCAAGACGCTCAAGGTCAGCGAGCCGCCCAAGCGCGGTGCCGGCGTGAAGGTGCCGGACGTGGCGACGCTCGTCGCGAAGCTGAAGAACGAAGCCAAAGTCATCTAAGAGACAAACGACATGACCACTCTCGTCATTGCCGAACACGACAACGCGACCCTCAAGGGGGCGACGCTCAACACCATCACCGCAGCGACCCAGGTCGGCGGCGATGTCCACGTGCTGGTGGCCGGCTCGAACGCCGCTGCGGTAGCGCAAGCCGCATCGCAAGTGGCCGGCGTCGCCAAGGTGCTGCACGCCGACGGCGCGTCGCTCACTGAGCAGCTCGCCGAGAACGTTGCCGCGCAGGTGCTGGCCGTGGCCCCGGCCTACAGCCACATCTTCTTTCCCGCGA
>NZ_JAJLJH010000027.1 GCF_023231945.1 Scleromatobacter humisilvae | reverse complement strand
TCAGTCCTTCGAGTTCTCGGCGATGTTCCAGTTCATCGACGGCTTGTCGCCGGCGCTGCCGTCCTTCTTCTGCTCGACGTAGTCGACCTTGACCGACGCGAAGTTCAGCGTGACGTTCTCCGTCAGGCGATCCTCGCCGCCGGAACCGCCGGTGGACACGGACGTGACCATCAGCTCGGTCATCGTGATCTTCAGGTACTCGAGCGGCTTCTCGCCGGCCTTGCGCACCGTCAGCAGCGCCGAGTCGTAGTGCTTGCCGTTGCAGGCGGCCAGCATCAGGTCGGGGCTGGACTTGTCGATGTACTTGGTGAACGACAGGTCCTGCACGTTGGCCTTGCCGGCGCCGGCGCCGCCGCCGACATGGGCCGAACCGGAGTTCGACATGCCCCAGCTCCAGGCCAGGACGTCGATTTCGCCCGCATGCGTCTTGTCGACGGATTCGCCCTTGAGCGAGCCGATCTTGATGAACATGTCCATTGCCATTTTG
>NZ_JAJLJH010000026.1 GCF_023231945.1 Scleromatobacter humisilvae | reverse complement strand
CCAAGGTGCTGCACGCCGACGGCGCGTCGCTCACTGAGCAGCTCGCCGAGAACGTTGCCGCGCAGGTGCTGGCCGTGGCCCCGGCCTACAGCCACATCTTCTTTCCCGCGACCGCCCACGGCAAGAACGTCGCCCCGCGCGTCGCCGCCAAGCTCGACGTGGGCCAGCTGAGCGACATCAGCAAGGTGATCAGCGCCGACACCTTCGAGCGCCCGATCTACGCCGGCAACGCCATCGCCACGGTGCAGTGCTCGCAGCCGGTCAAGGTTGCCACCGTGCGCACCACGGGCTTCGATCCCGCCGCTGCAACGGGCGGTTCGGCGGCCGTCGAGACCATTGCGGCCGTCGCGGACTCGGGCAAGAGCGCGTTCGTCGGCAAGGAGATCGCCAAGCTCGATCGGCCGGAGCTGACCGCCGCCAAGATCATCGTCTCGGGCGGCCGTGCGATGGGCTCCAGCGAGAAGTTCAACGAGGTGCTGACGCCGCTGGCCGACAAGCTGGGCGCGGCGCTGGGCGCCTCGCGCGCCGCCGTCGACGCGGGCTACGCGCCCAACGACTGGCAAGTCGGCCAGACGGGCAAGATCGTCGCACCGCAGCTGTATGTCGCGTGCGGCATCTCGGGCGCGATCCAGCACCTGGCCGGCATGAAGGACTCGAAGGTGATCGTCGCGATCAACAAGGACGAGGAAGCGCCGATCTTCTCGGTGGCCGACTACGGGCTCGTCGCCGACCTGTTCGTCGCCGTGCCCGAAATGAT
>NZ_JAJLJH010000025.1 GCF_023231945.1 Scleromatobacter humisilvae | reverse complement strand
TGTGAACCGTCAACAGGTGGTCCCTCAAAGTGCTGAGCCTGGAGATGGGCGGCACGCCGCCGATGCCGCTATGAGGACGATGGCAGTTGTAGTGGTGCTGCCAGCTGGCGAGGGCCTTGGCACGCTGCGCTGAGTTCTGATACGTCCAGCCGTAGGCCCACTCGCGCAAGGCCGACTGGATGAAGCGCTCGGCCTTGCCATTGGTCTGCGGTCGGTAAGGTCGAGTGAACTTGTGCGTGATGCCGAGCTCGGCGCAGGCCTCGCAAAACGGATGCGAGCGGAACGCGGAGCCGTTGTCGGTCAATAGCCGCTTCACCTTGACGCCCAGCCTGGCGTAGTAAGCGACGGCGCTCCTGAGGAACGCCACTGCCTGCTCTCGCTTCTCGTCTGGATGGATGGCCGTGAAGGCAAGTCGAGCGTGGTCGTCGATGGCGATGAACAGCGTCTCCCAGCCGGCGCCATCGACGCTGTCCTTGCGGTTGCCGGTCACTCGATGGCTCGGGCGAACGATCTTGCCAAGCTTCTTAGTGTCGATGTGCAGCAGATCGCCTGGCGCTTCATGCTCGTAGCGCACGACGGGCTCCGCCGGCTCCAGATCCTTGAGCTTGGACAGCCCAGCTCGCTTCAGGACACGGCTGACCGTGGACTCCGAGACGCCGACGCTGACCGCGATGCGAGCCTGCGTCATGCGACGTCGTCGAAGCTCGACGATGAGCAGTGCCTTGGCCTCATCGATTGCCTTCGGCGAGCGCATTGGCCTTGACGAAGCATCGGCCAAGGCCGCCTCGCCACCTGCCAGGAAGCGGCCCAGCCACTTCCTGACCGTCTGCAGTGTCACGCCGTAGTCGAGGGCGGCCTGCGTGGTGCCGGCACCACCCTTGGTCAGTTCTTCGACCAGTTCCAGACGGCGGGCGTACGTCAATCGGGCATGCTTATGGCTGTTCATCCGGGCTCCGGTTCTTGGCAGATTGGGTGTTTGGCGACTTCCAGTCTCTCAAACCCAACCCGGATGAACACCGGATACAACCTATTGAAGCATCACA
>NZ_JAJLJH010000024.1 GCF_023231945.1 Scleromatobacter humisilvae | reverse complement strand
TCAGAACCAGATTTCCAGCTGCGCGCCGTACGACACGGCACTCGTCTTGTTGGCCGGGAAGTTGTAGTTGTTGGCGGTGTCCTGCGCCGCGGCCTTGTTGTAGTCCGCGTAGGTCACGTACAGGCGCAGCTCCGGACGCTTCCAGAAGTCCGGGCCGGTCGACAGCGCCGGGCCCACGGTGACCTTGGTCACGTTCTCGTTCTTGCCGCCGTCCGGCTTCAGGCTGGAGTAGCCGATCTCGGTCAGCCACTTCAGGTTCTTGGTCAGGCCCCACGAGCCGCGGCCGCCGATCGAGTAGAAGTTGGACTTGCCGCCGGCCGAGCTCGGTGCCTCGTTGTGCTGGTACATCGCGATGGCCTGGCCGCCGAACGAGCCGACCTGCCACGACGGGCTCTCGACGATGCGCCAGGTCTTGTAGTCCGAGCCGTGCGAGCCGTTGTCGCTGATGCCCTGGTTGATGTCGGTCGAGCCCTCGGCATACTGCAGCCAGATGTGGTTGCCGCCGCCGAAGAACTTGTCCTGCACGTGCTCGACGTTGAAGCCGTAGCCGCTCTGGCCCTTGATCCCGCCTTGCGAGTCGCCCTTCGAGTACGTGGCCACGAGGCGCAGCTTGCCGTCCGGGTTGACGGGGATGTCGTAGAGCTGCGCGTGCAGGCGGCCCACGCCGTTGTTGCCGCCGACGGTGGTGATGTGCTGGCCGTCGATGTAGTTGGCCGGGCTGTCGTTCTTGTAGCCAGCCACGCCGAACTTGCCGAAGCCCACGTCGATGTTCTCGATGCCCGCGCCCACGCCCGACATGTTGGTGAAGAAGGTGTCGACGATGTGCACGTCGTCACGATCGCGGCGCTTGCCCATCCAGAAGAGAGCCTGCGGGGCGATGTCCACGCCCTTCATCTCGACGTAGGCCTGCTCGACACCGAAGTTGTCGGCCGGGTTGGCGGACTTGTCGGACTCCGTTGCGGGGCTGTAGTAGTTGGTCATGAGCACGGCGTTGAAGTCCACGCCGTCGGCCTTCATGGCCTGGGCGAGCTGGAACTCGCCGTAGAAGTCGCACTCGTTGCCGAGGCGGTACTTGAACTCGCCGATGCCGTAGCACTGGCGCGACTTGCCAGAGACGCTGGTGGC
>NZ_JAJLJH010000023.1 GCF_023231945.1 Scleromatobacter humisilvae | reverse complement strand
GAGGCCGTGTGGAAACGCCGTGCGCTTCGTGAAAGTGCGTGGCGTCGGCAGCTCGTTCAAACAGCCACAGTATCGGGGCCTCATTAGAAAGGGCTCAGGGAGGCCTTGCGGCCCTCAACTCCCTGCCAACTGCATCGCCTTCATCGTTTTCGCGATGCCTAGGATGCTGATCACCCGCTTCAGGTTATATGCCAGCACCTGCAGACTCATCTCGGTGCGGACGTTGGCGAAGGTGCGCGTCAAGAAGTGGGTCCAACCCATCCAGTGCTTGAGCGTTCCGAAGACATGTTCGACGGTGCGACGGCGTACTCTCATCGAATCAGGGTGTTGGTCAAGGCGCTTCTCGGCCGCAGTCAACACGGCTTCGTGCTCCCAGCGAGAGATGCGTCTGTAGTCGCTCGGCGTGCACTTGTCCTTCATCGCGCAACCTGGGCAGTTGCTGCTCCAATAGCGCCTGATCTTTAGCTCGCGCTCCTCGCTGGTCATGCGGTAAATCGCGCGCTCGCCGGCTGGACATTGGTACTCGTCGTCGCGAGCGATGTAGATGAAGTCGCTCTTGTCGAAACGGCCCTCGGCCTTGGCGTTCGAGGTCATCGGCTTGGGCAAGATTGCGTCGATGCCAGCGTCGTGGCATTCCTTGATCTGCGGCGCGCTGTAGTAGCCGCGGTCTGCGATGGCCACGAGCTTGCGCTTGCCGATCGCCTCGCGCGCCGCCTTGGCCATGGGGGCCAATTGGGCGCGATCGCCGCCGTCGTTGGTAACCTCGTGGGCTACGATCAAATGGTGCTTCGCGTCGACCGCGGCCTGCACGTTGTAGCCGACGATGCCCGATCTTCGGCCGTTGGTCGACATGGCCCGCGCGTCCGGATCGGTCAGCGACAGCTGTGCATCGGGCTGCTCCTTCAATCGCTGCTCGAAGTGCTCAAGCCGGCGCATCTGCTCGCGCATCGCACCGATCTTCTCGTTCAGACGCTCGGCCTTCGCCTGGAACTCGATCGGGCCCAACGTCCGGTCCGCCGTGTCGAGCGCGACCAGGTAGCGATGGATGTTCTCCTCGATCTGCTCGCGACGCTTCTGGATCTTCGCGGGCGTGAAGTTCCGATCGTGTCCATTGACCGCCTTGAACTTGCTGCCGTCGATTGCGACCACGGACTGCGAGAGAAGCTTCATCTGTCCGCACAGTTCGACGAAGCGGCGGCAGACGTTGCGAATGCCGGTGCCGTTGTCACGACGGAAGTCGGCGATGGTCTTGAAGTCTGGTGCCAGGCGGCCCGTGAGCCACATCAGCTCGAGATTGCGCTGGCACTCACGCTCGAGTCGACGGGTGGACTGCACCCGGTTGAGGTAGCCGTAGATGTAGATCTTGAGCAGCACGGCCGGGTGGTACGAGGGGCGGCCCGTCTCGGCCGGCTGTGTTCCCTCGAAACCCAATGCTTGCAGATTCAGTTCCTCGACGAACGCATCGACGACGCGCACTGCGTTGTCGTCGGCGATGAAGTCGTCCAGCGATTCGGGTAGCAGCGTGACCTGGTGCCGATCTTGGCCTTCGATGAATCTTGGCATATCGATCTCCTGCTTCGATATGCCGGGGAACTCTACGCCGTCACCTCTATTCCCGGACCGGGGTTTTCACACAGCCTCCA
>NZ_JAJLJH010000022.1 GCF_023231945.1 Scleromatobacter humisilvae | reverse complement strand
GAAGGACTCGAAGGTGATCGTCGCGATCAACAAGGACGAGGAAGCGCCGATCTTCTCGGTGGCCGACTACGGGCTCGTCGCCGACCTGTTCGTCGCCGTGCCCGAAATGATGACGCAGTTCTAGGAGCCGGACATGAACCTCGCCGATCTTCACGAGCATGTCGGAACCGAACTCGGCGTCTCCGCGTGGGAGACGCTGGCCCAGCCGCGCATCGACCGCTTCGCGGAGTGCACCGGTGACCACCAGTGGATCCATGTCGACGTCGAACGCGCGCGCGCCGAGAGCCCGCTGCGCGCCACCATCGCGCATGGCTACCTGCTGCTGTCGCTGATCGCGCCGTCCACGTTCGAAGTCCTGACGCGGCCGCTGGGTGTCGCGCAGGCGCTCAACTACGGCCTCGACAAGGTGCGCTTCCTGTCGCCCGTGAAGGTCGGCTCGCGCGTGCGCAATCGCATCCGGCTGCTGTCCATCGAGGACAAGGGCCAGGGTCGCCTGCTGATCGCGACCGAGAACACGATCGAGATCGATGGCGAGACCAGGCCGGCGCTGATCGCCGCTGCGCTGGTGCTGGTCACGGGGGCTTGAGCCATGGCAGCGAAGAAGACGCCAGTCGCCACCCGGCGCAAGCCCGCACCGGCACCGGCAGCGGCAGCGGTGGTCCCGGTCAACGATCTCGCCGCGAGTGCGACCGAGGGAATGCTCGGCCCGAATCCGTTCGTGGGCCTGCGCTGGCGCGATGTCCTCGCGTCGTCGCGCAAGATCGGGCTGCAGGCTGCGAAGCAGCCGGCCCTGCTGCTGGAACAGGAGGCCATCCTGGCGCGCGAACTGATCTCGGTGCTGGCAGGCCAATCCGAGCTGGACATCGGCAAGGGCGACAAGCGCTTCGCCGATCCGGCGTGGCAGACGAACCCGTTCTACCGCAGGCTTCTCCAGGGCTACGTGGCGTGGGGCCAGGCGCTGTCCGGCTTCGTCGACAAGTCGTCGATGGACGCCGACAACAAGGCGCGCGCGCGCTTCGCGATGTCGATGGTGACCGAGGCATTGGCGCCGACCAATTCGCTGGCGGGGAACCCGGCGGCGTTGAAGAAGGTGGTCGACCGCGGCGGCGCCAGCCTGCTGAGCGGCCTGCGCAACATGCTGTCGGACATGGTCGAGAACCGCGGCATGCCGGCGCAGGTGGACAAGCAGGCCTTCGAGGTCGGCCGCAACATCGGGCTGTCGGCGGGCGCCGTCGTGTTCCGCAACGACGTGCTGGAGCTGATCCAGTACGCGCCGACGACGCCGCAGGTCCACGTCCGGCCGCAGCTGATCGTGCCGCCGCAGATCAACAAGTTCTACGTCTTCGACATCGCCCCCGGCCGGAGCATCGTCCAATACATGCTGGACAGCGGCTTCCAGACCTTCGTCGTCAGCTGGCGCAACCCCACCGCGGTGCAACGCGACTGGGACATGGACACCTACGTGACGGCGCTGCTCGAGGCGATCGACGCGGTGCGCCAGATCACGGGGTCCGACGACGTGAACCTGCACGGCGCGTGCTCGGGCGCCATGACCATGGCCGCGTTGCTCGGCTACCTCGCCGCGAAGGACAAGCCGGTCGTCCACGCGGCGACGCTGATGGTGGCGGTGCTGGGCCAGTGCGCGGACTCGCAGCTGTGCCTGTTCCTCACGCCCAAGGCCGTGGCCGCGGCGAAGAAGCGGACGGCCTCCAAGGGCGTGCTGGAAGGCCGGGAGATGGCGCGCGTCTTCGCCTGGCTGCGTCCCAACGACCTCGTGTGGAACTACTGGGTCAACAACTACCTGATGGGCAATCGGCCGCCGGCCTTCGACATCCTCTACTGGAACAACGACACGACCCGGCTGCCCGCGCGCTTCCATGGGCAGCTGCTGGACATCTTCGCCGACGGCCTCCTGCATCGGCCCGGCGGGCTCGAGGTGCTGGGCACGCCCGTCGACCTGGCCCAGGTGACCTGCGACAAGTACGTGCTCGCGGGAACGACGGACCACATCACGCCGTGGAAGGGCGTCTACGAGACGGCGCGCGCGTTCGGCGGCAAGACGGAGTTCGTCCTCAGCTCCAGCGGCCACATCCAGAGCCTGATCAATCCGCCGGGAAATCCGAAGGCCCGGTTCCATGTCCGGTCCGACCTGCCGGAGACGGCGGACGACTGGCTCGCCGGCGCGAGCGCCATGTCCGACTCGTGGTGGGAGCACTGGCGCGAGTGGCTGGCGGCGCGCTCCGGCGCGATGCGGCCGGCGCCGAAGTCGCTCGGGAGCCGGCGCCTGCGGCCCGGTGCGCCGGCGCCCGGCAAATACGTCGTCGAGGCATGACCGCCGGCCGCGACAAGGCCGGGTTCGCGGGTGCCGTGGAAATCCGGCGCGTCGACGTGGATGGCCAGCGCCTGCGCGTGGGCGTCCGGCATGGCGACGCGGGGACGACGCCGCTGCTGATCTTCAACGGGGTCGGCGCCAACCTGGAACTCGTCGAGCCCTTCATCTCGGCGATGCCGGGCGTCGAAGTCGTCATCTTCGACATCCCGGGCGTCGGCGGATCCCCGACGCCGCTGCTGCCCTATCGGTTCTCGTCGCTGGCCAGGCTGGCGGACAAGCTGGTGTCCAGGCTCGGCTATTCGGGCCAGGTCGACGTCCTGGGCGTGTCCTGGGGCGGGGCGCTCGCGCAGCAGTTCGCGCACCAGTTCCCGCAGCGATGCCGACGGCTTGTCCTTGCCGCCACGTCCGCGGGCGCGATCATGGTTCCGGGGCGGTTGTCGGTCATGCTGAGGCTGGTCAATCCGCGCCGCTATCGCGACCCCGCCTATCTCGACGCGATCGGGGGCGAGCTGTATGGCGGCGGCTACCGGCGCGATCCACGCCTGCTGCGCGATCACGGCCGGGGCATCCGCCCGCCGCGCGGGCGTGGCTATGCCTACCAGCTGATGGCTGGCTGGGGCTGGAGCAGCCTCTGGTGGCTGCGCAGCCTGCGCCAGCCGACGCTGGTCATGCACGGCACCGACGATCCGATCATCCCGCTGGTCAACGCCCGGATCCTGTCCCGCCTGATACGGCGCTCGCGGCTCCATCTCGTCGATGACGGACACCTCTTCCTGGTCAGCAGCGCGCGCGAAGTGGCGCCCGTCGTCCGCCGGTTCCTGGCCGACGCGGGCGACGAGCTGGCGGATGCGGGCAGCGGTCGTCCCTAGGCGCGGGGATCGCCGGTTCGGGTCAGCGCGAAGTCCTCAGTTCGGCAACTGCCGCGTCCGCCCCTCGTAGGCCGGCGTTTCCTTGTAGACGCCGCCGAACGCGCGCTCGACCCATTTCGCGCAGTTCGCGCAAGGCGACGCGATGATGCCGTCGCCGTTGAACGACACGAGCGTGTAGCTGCGCGGGTTCTTGCCGCGGCCCATCAGCTCCATCCACACGTGCGCTTCGGCGCAGGTGGAGAACGGCCTCGTTGGAACACCCTGTGTCATGCCGAGCCATGGCAGCTTGGGCGCGAACTCGGCCAGGTAGGTCGGCCACGGGTTGGTGGGGCTGGCGACGCCGCCCACCGGGCTGCTGGTGGCGAATACCTGCTCCTGGCCGTCGAGGGCGAGCGAGAGCATCCGGCCGACCTCGTCCTTGTGGAGATTGGCGAAGGTATTGGCGGCCTTCTTGATGTCCTTGCTCGACATCTCGTTGCGTTGTTTCGGCACGGTCTTCTTCCTTGGCGAGTGGGGCGGTCCGGCGGAACTCGCGGGATCCTGCGCCAGGATCCCGCGCGGCCAGCGGCGACGAGCGCGCCGATCAGTCCTTCGAGTTCTCGGCGATGTTCCAGTTCATCGACGGCTTGTCGCCGGCGCTGCCGTCCTTCTTCTGCTCGACGTAGTCGACCTTGACCGACGCGAAGTTCAGCGT
>NZ_JAJLJH010000021.1 GCF_023231945.1 Scleromatobacter humisilvae | reverse complement strand
ACGCCCGAGCTAAGAATTTAGCTCGGGCGGTTGCAGGGATATTAGCCTGACAATGTCCTACTTTCACACGGGAACCCGCACTATCATCGGCGCAGAGGCGTTTCACTGTCCTGTTCGGGATGGGAAGGAGTGGGACCACCTCGCTATGGTCATCAGGCTTAACTGGTTGCCGCCGCGTTCACACGAACGTGGCAGCCAATTCAATGGATTTCCGAATCGATATTATGACTGCTTCAACAGAGGCAAACACATATCTTTGACTTGGTTGTCAAAGTTATAGGGTCAAGCCTCACGGGCAATTAGTATCGGTTAGCTTAACGCATTACTGCGCTTCCACACCCGACCTATCAACGTCCTGGTCTCGAACGACCCTTCAGGGGGCTCAAGGCCCCGGCAAGACTCATCTTGAGACGAGTTTCCCGCTTAGATGCTTTCAGCGGTTATCTCTTCCGCACTTAGCTACTCGGCAATGCCACTGGCGTGACAACCGATACACCAGAGGTGCGTCCACTCCGGTCCTCTCGTACTAGGAGCAGGCTCTCTCAATCTTGCAACGCCCACGGAAGATAGGGACCAAACTGTCTCACGACGTTTTAAACCCAGCTCACGTACCTCTTTAAATGGCGAACAGCCATACCCTTGGGACCGGCTACAGCCCCAGGATGAGATGAGCCGACATCGAGGTGCCAAACACCGCCGTCGATATGAACTCTTGGGCGGTATCAGCCTGTTATCCCCAGAGTACCTTTTATCCGTTGAGCGATGGCCCTTCCATACAGAACCACCGGATCACTTTGTCCTACTTTCGTACCTGCTCGACTTGTCAGTCTCGCAGTCAAGCACGCTTATGCCAATGCACTATCACCACGATTTCCGACCGTGGCTAGCGTACCTTCGAACTCCTCCGTTACACTTTGGGAGGAGACCGCCCCAGTCAAACTGCCCACCATACACTGTCCCCAACCCGGATCACGGGCCAAGGTTAGAACCTCAAACACACCAGGGTGGTATTTCAACGTTGGCTCCATAAGAACTAGCGTCCCTACTTCAAAGCCTCCCACCTATCCTACACAGATCTGTTCAAAGTCCAATGTAAAGCTACAGTAAAGGTTCATGGGGTCTTTCCGTCTTTCCGCGGGGAGATTGCATCATCACAAACATTTCAACTTCGCTGAGTCTCTGGAGGAGACAGTGTGGCCATCGTTACGCCATTCGTGCAGGTCGGAACTTACCCGACAAGGAATTTCGCTACCTTAGGACCGTTATAGTTACGGCCGCCGTTTACTGGGACTTCAATCAAGAGCTTGCACCCCATCATTTAATCTTCCAGCACCGGGCAGGCGTCACACCCTATACGTCGACTTTCGTCTTTGCAGAGTGCTGTGTTTTTATTAAACAGTCGCAGCCACCGATTCTTTGCAACCTCATTGGGCTCCATCCGCGGGGGACTTCACCTACTAAAGGCACACCTTCTTCCGAAGTTACGGTGTCAATTTGCCGAGTTCCTTCTCCAGAGTTCTCTCAAGCGCCTTAGAATACTCATCTCGCGCACCAGTGTCGGTTTGCGGTACGGTCGTCTATAGCTGAAGCTTAGTGGCTTTTCCTGGAAGCAGGGTATCACTCACTTCGGCTGCAAGCAGCCTCGTTATCACCCCTCATCTAAGCCCGGCGGATTTGCCTACCAGGCATGACTACAGGCTTGAACCGGGACATCCAACACCCGGCTGAGTTAACCTTCTCCGTCCCCACATCGCACTATAGATCGGTACAGGAATATTGACCTGTTTCCCATCAGCTACGCATCTCTGCCTCGCCTTAGGGGCCGACTCACCCTACGCCGATGAACGTTGCGTAGGAAACCTTGCGCTTTCGGCGAGAGGGCTTTTCACCCTCTTTAACGCTACTCATGTCAGCATTCGCACTTCTGATACCTCCAGCAGACCTCACGATCCACCTTCACAGGCGTACAGAACGCTCTCCTACCACTTGCGATAAATCGCAAATCCGCAGCTTCGGTAACTGGCTTAGCCCCGTTACATCTTCCGCGCAGGACGACTCGATCAGTGAGCTATTACGCTTTCTTTAAATGATGGCTGCTTCTAAGCCAACATCCTGACTGTTTTAGCCTTCCCACTTCGTTTCCCACTTAGCCAATTTTGGGGACCTTAGCTGGCGGTCTGGGTTGTTTCCCTCTTGTGTCCGGACGTTAGCACCCGGTGCACTGTCTCCCAAGCTGTACTCATCGGTATTCGGAGTTTGCAATGGTTTGGTAAGTCGCCATGACCCCCTAGCCATAACAGTGCTCTACCCCCGATGGTAATACTTGAGGCACTACCTAAATAGTTTTCGGAGAGAACCAGCTATCTCCAGGTTTGTTTAGCCTTTCACCCCTATCCACAGCTCATCCGCTAGTTTTGCAACACTAGTCGGTTCGGACCTCCAGTGCGTGTTACCGCACCTTCATCCTGGCCATGGATAGATCACCTGGTTTCGGGTCTACACCCAGCGACTTGAACGCCCTGTTCGGACTCGGTTTCCCTACGCCTCCCCTACTCGGTTAAGCTTGCCACTGAATGTAAGTCGCTGACCCATTATACAAAAGGTACGCAGTCACCTTGCGGCTCCTACTTTTTGTATGCATGCGGTTTCAGGATCTATTTCACTCCCCTCCCGGGGTTCTTTTCGCCTTTCCCTCACGGTACTTGTTCACTATCGGTCGATTACGAGTATTTAGCCTTGGAGGATGGTCCCCCCATATTCAGACAGGATTACACGTGTCCCGCCCTACTTGTCGTGCACTTAGTTCCACAGAAGTCATTTCTTGTACGGGGCTATCACCCGCTATGGCCGGACTTTCCATTCCGTTCCAATATGTCGTCTGCTAAAGAGCACAGGCTGTTCCGATTTCGCTCGCCACTACTTTCGGAATCTCGGTTGATGTCTTTTCCTCGAGCTACTGAGATGTTTCAGTTCACCCGGTTCGCCACAGTGGCCTATGTATTCAGCCAAAGTTACTCCTTGCGGAGTGGGTTTCCCCATTCGGAAATCTCCGGATCAAAGCTAATTTGCCAGCTCCCCGAAGCTTATCGCAGGCTATCACGTCCTTCGTCGCCTGTAATCGCCAAGGCATCCACCACATGCACTTAGTCACTTGACCCTATAACTTTGACGCCAGCCGACTAAGCTGGCATCGTCAAGGACTGCAATCACTGACTGGATAGTCAGTATTTGAGTATTTACGCGTTTGCCTTTCAAATTCGTCGTATTCGCATACTTCGAAGATGAATATCTGTTGACGCAATCATAATATCGCCAGCGGCACGGTGTCTGAAGGCCTTTACCCCCGCAGACTTTCCGCTGGCGAACTCGATTCGTTATCCATGAATTGTTAAAGAACAACTGCCACTTGCGTGACAGACCGAAATGGCCCGTCGAAAATCTCGACAGCCGCTTGGGTCTGTGACGTGGGGCAACAGTGAACAGCCGATGCTGTGTTGAAGTGAGCGCGCGGTGGTGGAGGATGTCGGGATCGAACCGACGACCCCCTGCTTGCAAAGCAGGTGCTCTCCCAGCTGAGCTAATCCCCCACGATGACCTGACCGTGTGGTGGGCCTGGTTGGATTCGAACCAACGACCCCCGCCTTATCAAGACGGTGCTCTAACCAACTGAGCTACAGGCCCACGGTAATCGTCATGCTGTTTCGAGCCAAACGTTCGAACCGCGAGTCTGTCCGCGTGAATGCGTCGACGCTCGCACGCGCACTTCCACTGTTGTTGTCTAAATAAACAGCCGATAAGCGTGAGCGCAAGAATTTGAGTGCGTTTTTTCCAGAAAGGAGGTGATCCAGCCGCACCTTCCGATACGGCTACCTTGTTACGACTTCACCCCAGTCACGAACCCTGCCGTGGTAATCGCCCTCCTTGCGGTTAGGCTAACTACTTCTGGCAGAACCCGCTCCCATGGTGTGACGGGCGGTGTGTACAAGACCCGGGAACGTATTCACCGCGGCAAGCTGATCCGCGATTACTAGCGATTCCGACTTCACGCAGTCGAGTTGCAGACTGCGATCCGGACTACGACCGGTTTTCTGGGATTGGCTCCCCCTCGCGGGTTGGCGACCCTCTGTACCGGCCATTGTATGACGTGTGTAGCCCTACCCATAAGGGCCATGAGGACCTGACGTCATCCCCACCTTCCTCCGGTTTGTCACCGGCAGTCTCATTAGAGTGCCCTTTCGTAGCAACTAATGACAAGGGTTGCGCTCGTTGCGGGACTTAACCCAACATCTCACGACACGAGCTGACGACGGCCATGCAGCACCTGTGTTCAAGTTCTCTTTCGAGCACTTCCACATCTCTGCGAAATTCTTGACATGTCAAGGGTAGGTAAGGTTTTTCGCGTTGCATCGAATTAAACCACATCATCCACCGCTTGTGCGGGTCCCCGTCAATTCCTTTGAGTTTCAACCTTGCGGCCGTACTCCCCAGGCGGTCAACTTCACGCGTTAGCTACGTTACTGAGAAGGAACCTTCCCAACAACCAGTTGACATCGTTTAGGGCGTGGACTACCAGGGTATCTAATCCTGTTTGCTCCCCACGCTTTCGTGCATGAGCGTCAGTACAGGCCCAGGGGATTGCCTTCGCCATCGGTGTTCCTCCGCATATCTACGCATTTCACTGCTACACGCGGAATTCCATCCCCCTCTGCCGTACTCCAGCTCTACAGTCACAAATGCAGTTCCCAGGTTGAGCCCGGGGATTTCACATCTGTCTTATAGAACCGCCTGCGCACGCTTTACGCCCAGTAATTCCGATTAACGCTTGCACCCTACGTATTACCGCGGCTGCTGGCACGTAGTTAGCCGGTGCTTATTCTTCAGGTACCGTCATCGTCCAAGGATATTAGCCCCAGACTTTTCTTCCCTGACAAAAGCGGTTTACAACCCGAAGGCCTTCTTCCCGCACGCGGCATGGCTGGATCAGACTTGCGTCCATTGTCCAAAATTCCCCACTGCTGCCTCCCGTAGGAGTCTGGGCCGTGTCTCAGTCCCAGTGTGGCTGGTCGTCCTCTCAGACCAGCTACAGATCGTCGCCTTGGTGGGCTTTTACCCCACCAACTAGCTAATCTGATATCGGCCGCTCCAATAGCGCGAGGTCTTGCGATCCCCCGCTTTCACCCGTAGGTCGTATGCGGTATTAATCCGGCTTTCGCCGGGCTATCCCCCACTACTGGGCACGTTCCGATATATTACTCACCCGTTCGCCACTCGTCAGCTTAACCTGTTACCGTTCGACTTGCATGTGTAAGGCATGCCGCCAGCGTTCAATCTGAGCCAGGATCAAACTCTTCAGTTCGATCTTGAATTACTCATAAAGGAATTGAAGAAACTCGTTACAAGTTCCATTCAATCTTCATGAGCGTTTAAAGTCCATAAGACCTTGAAACGTCGCTTTTGACAGCTAGTTTCTTGGCACTCGCCTTCAAACGCCCACGCTTATCGGCTGTTGATTTTTAAAGAGCTTGCGAGGCAAACCGTTGTTTGCGTCGTCGTGCTGTTATCAGCACAGAAGCGGAATTATGATCTGCTTTTAAAACCTTGTCAAGCAGTCAGACTT
>NZ_JAJLJH010000020.1 GCF_023231945.1 Scleromatobacter humisilvae | reverse complement strand
TTGCAGCCCTGGGTCTGCCAAGGAATGCGTCCGGTTCAAGCCCGATAGCAGAAATGCCCGTCACAGCGTTGGCTCATCAGGGCCGGCCCGCGGACTCGAGGCCACGGTCACGAGCGCGCGAATAGGTTGCGCGGTACCCAGGCATGACCAGTCGACGAGTATCTGCAACTGTGGCGTCAACGGTTGGCGATCGTCAGGGCGACATACCCGAAGGACGACGTGATGAAGACGAACGCCGCGATGGGGAGGACGACGACGGCGACGGGCGATTCCTCGCGGAGTGACTTGAGAAGTTTTAGAATTTGGGACATGGTGATTCCTGATGCGTGGATCCCTTGCAGGACAAGCGTGGGTGGATGCCTGTTGTGAGCGCGCGGCTTCAAGCGGCGGTCGTTCGGGCGGACGGCACGGCCAAAGAGGCGATGCCGATCCCGTTGTGGCGACGCAGATAGTCCAGCAGGCGAAAGCGACGGAAAGTTCTGCGAATATCGGTACGAACCGAATTGACGTAATGCAGCGGCTTCGGCCCGATCAGTGGGCGAGTCGGATTTGTCATAGCGAGTCTCCGGGTTGTGAGCGACGATTCAATCCGCAACGGATGCGGCGGTGGATGAAGGATCGGAGGGCGGCGTGCCATCCAGGTGTTGAGTGGTCGCGCCTTGGTGCCGGCGCATCGCGATGGGCTCGAAGCGACTGCGGCGCGCAGGCGCCCGGTACGGCAGTTCCAGGAGTACCGGGGACCAGCGCTTCATCGTCCCGTCCTCGCGCGCCTCACGCATCTCGGCGATGACGCGGTCTCTCGTGGCCTGCGTGTTCGCGCCGAGCGTCATGTCGGAGGCGATCGATTGACCCATCGCGGATCCGAGACCGAAGATGGAGAGCAGGATGGCCATCGCCGCCTGCACGCCGACGCTGTGGAGCTTCGCGAGGACTGCGTCGTCGCCGCCGGACGCCAGGAGGGCCTTGCTGCGTGGCGCCGAGACGCGCGTCGGGCGGAACGCCACGCGGCTGGCTACGGGTTGGGTTGTCATGATTTGCCTTGAAGCGCTGCTGGTTCGAGTGCTTCAAAGGTAGTACTCCACCGGCCTCGCGAAAACCCGCGTGCGGGCAAAGCATCCTTGCGCCATCCGGAACGCTGGCCCGGCAGCGAGGCTGTCGAGTGGGGTCGGACGCCCTGAGCGAACTCGCCTGAACGGCATCCAGCACCCCGGTGGCACCGGGCATGCGGTCGAACCGCTGCCGCTTCAGCTATCGCGGCGCCGGCTGGCGATTGACCGCCCGTCGGGCGCCCTGCGACTCCGGCGGGCCGGCCGTTCCTTGATGCGAGTCAAGTCCTGGTTGCCTGACGCAACGCGGCCGAGACGTGCCGGTAGCCACGGACCTCGTAGCCGATGACGCTGATTGCCGGCGCGACCATCACGACGAGCAGGCAAAGGGCCATGGACAAGCCCGTTGCCGCCAGCAGGGGCGCGGCGACCAGCACCGCCATCGTGATCGCCAACAGCAGCATGTGGAACGGGTGGATCTCGCCGTACAGCACGCCGTAGAGCCAGTAGACGCCGAGCATGTAGGCTCCGACCGGGATCGCGAGCGACAGGACGACGGCAACCGGCCCGATCTCTGCATGGTGCGCGATGAACAGTGCCGCGACGTGCAGCCCGGCGCCGGTCGCCGCGATCGCGGCGACGATGGGCATGCCGCCGTACGCCCATTTGTAGGCACGCTCGCGACGGGCGTGCAGGATGTCCCCGGCCGAGATGAGGAAGTACTTCCACCACATGCCGAAGGTCAGCCCGAGTCCAGCGACTGCGACGAGCACGGCATCCAGGGTCCATCCCTGGGCTTCGACGACGGCAGACAGGGATGCCACCGTGCCGACGACACCTTCGCCCAGCGCGATGATCGCGAGCCCGCCGTATCGCTCGGCGATGTGGTGCGGATGCCAGGGCGTCCCGCCGAGGCGCGTCTCCGCCAGATAGGGGCCGAGCAGTTCGATGAGAAGCAGCACGCTGCCGGCAGCGGCCATCCGTGGCAGGGACAGCGGCAAAAGGCTGGTTGCCACCCAGCCGAGCTGCGCGATCACGATGGTCCAGATGTAGGCCAGGCATGTCTTGCGATAGCGCGGGCTCTGCCGCGCCGCCCGCAACCACTGGAAGACCATCGCTACGCGCATGACGACGTAGCCCACGACCATCACGCCGTTGTCCAGGCCCTGCCCTACGTCCATCGAGTGGAATACCGCCGGGACGCCCAGCCCCAGGATGGTGGCGCCCACCATCTGCACCATCGTCGCCAGGCGATGCACCCAGTCGTCCGTGTCGAACGCCGACGCGAACCACGAGAAACTGATCCAGGCCCACAACACCGCATACATCGAGAACAGGAATGCGCCGATGGCGGCGGCGACGTGGCCGAGAGCGAGCATGTGGGCGAACTGGTCGGCGGTCTGTCCGATGGCAACCACGAACACCAGGTCGTAGAGCAGCTCGAGCGTCGTCGCGGTGCGACCGCGTTCCTCCGGGTCGCGACCCGTGACGGGACGAACCCGATGCGGGTGAACGGTGCTGGTCGCGTGGCCACTCTCGCTCATGCTGGACTCCCGTCGAACCGCCGCGCAATCGGGGGACGCTGACGGCGTCCAAGCAGCTTACAGCACCCTCTCCATAAACGAACCGCCCGCCTGATTCAAGTCAACGGCTTGCCGATGACTATGCGGGCTCTGTGTCAGTTGGCGCGATTCCAGCCGCATTGCTCCCATGAGGCAAGGCGGCTCTCTCCAAAGTGGCGCATGCCTCGCACTGCACTGCCGAAGAATCGACCGGTGGTCTTCGCATACGGCATCGGCTTCGATCCTGACCTGTAGGCCGCGGAGCCCTCCGGCTGATCTGATTTCGAGATCACCAGGTCACTATTCATCGTTGGACGCTGATGGAGGCCGCGGCGATATTTCGTCTCACCCCGAAGCGAATGCGCTCCCGGCCGATGCTCCTCGGAGCCGGGATCGTCTCTCTCGCTGGCACGGCAACTTCGTCGCGGAGACGTCATGACTTTCATTCCACTGGCCCGGAATTCCTTGGCAGCCGAAGAGTCCGCCCCCGAGCGGACGCGACCGACGAGCTATGAGTGGAAGGCCGTGGCGCTCATGTCGCTGGGGCTCGGACTGGTCGGCATCGATCGGTTCCTGATCGTGCCCCTGATGCCTCTTCTCATGCGAGATCTGAAGCTCGACTACCAGGACCTGGGGCACATCACCGGCGCGCTCGCCATCGCGTGGGGCGTGTCGGCGCTGTTCACCGGCCGGCTCTCGGACAAGGTCGGCTTCAAGCGGGTTCTCGTGCCCGCGCTCACGGGGTTCTCGATGCTGGCCGGCCTGAGCGGCCTCGCTAGCGGTGTCGGCAGCCTCCTCGTCATCCGCGCCGCGATGGGCCTGGCCGAAGGCGCGTTCGTTCCGGCCAGCATCATCGCCACGATGGATGCGTCGCCGCCGCGGCGACACGGCCTGAACGTCGGCATCCAGCAGATGATGCCCGCGCTGCTGGGCCTGGGCCTGGCTCCGATCGCTGTCACGCAGTTGCTGAAAGTGATGGACTGGCCGTGGATCTTCCTCATGGTGTCCATCCCCGGCTTTCTCGTCGCCTTCCTGTCGCATCGCGTGCTGCGACGGCCGTCGACGCAGGAGGTGGCGTCGCACAGCGCCACGCGCGACGCGGGCGCGCATCGCTGGCAGGAAGTGTTCGGCTATCGCAACGTCCTGCTGGGCATCGTCTGCCAGTTGTGCTGGCTGTGCTGCATCGTCGTCGTCGCCGCCCTCTTTCCGAACTATCTCGTCGACCACCTGCACCTGAGCCTGGAGCAGATGGGCTTCGTCCTGTCCTCGATGGGGTTCGGCGGCGCGATCGGCTCGCTCGTCCTGCCGGCGCTGTCCGACCGCATCGGACGCAAGCCGGTCATGCTGCTCTCGCTGGCCGGCGCATTCGCGTCGCTCTGGATCTTCATGAGGACGGGGCCGCAACCCCTGGCACTGTTCCTGTGCCTCCTGGTCGCTCTCGGATGCCTGTACGCCCTGCTGACCTTGACGGTCGGCCCGATCACCGCGGAGTCGGTGCCGGCAACGCTGATGAGCACGGCCTCCGGACTCATCATCGGCATCGGCGAAGTCTTCGGCGGCGGCCTTGCACCGGCGCTGGCAGGCTACCTCGCCAAGCACTTCGGCATCGAGCACGCGGTCGTCCTGCCGCTGTGCGCCTTGGCCCTCGGCGCCCACGCCGTCCTCGCGCTGAAGGAAACCGCCCCCGTGCGATTGCGCCGAGCGGCGCGCTGACCGGGCTTCCTCGACAACCTCACCAGGAGCGCGCCATGCGCCACGAATTCACCCTGCCGACCCCGGCCGTCCCCATCCAGGGCAGCGACACGAGCTATCCCGTGCGCCGCATCTACTGCGTCGGGCGCAACTACGCGGCGCACGCGCGCGAGATGGGCTTCGACCCGAGCCGCGAGCCGCCGTTCTTCTTCTGCAAGCCTGCCGACGCCATCGTCAACGTCGCCCCCGGCACGACGGCGGACGTCGACTATCCGCCCATGACCAGCGAGTACCACCACGAGATCGAGCTCGTCGTGGCGATCGGGCGCGCGGGGTCCGGCATCTCGGTAGCCGACGCGCCGGCCCACGTGTTCGGCTACGCCGTGGGCCTGGACATGACGCGGCGCGACCTGCAACTCGCGCTGCGAGACAAGGGTCGCCCCTGGGAACTGGGCAAGGCGTTCGATCACTCTGCGCCGATGGGCCCGCTGTACCGGGCCAGCGAGGTCGGGCACGTCGACCGCGGGGCACTGTGGGTTCAGGTCGATGGGCAGGATCGCCAGCGCACCGACCTGTCCAAGCTGATCTGGTCGGTGCCCGAGATCGTGGCCAACCTGTCGACGTACTTCGAGCTCCGGCCGGGGGACCTCATCTTCACCGGGACGCCCGAAGGCGTCGGCCCGGTCCTGCGCGGCCAGACGATGACCGGCGGCATCGATCGACTAGGCGAGTTGAGCGTGAGGGTGCGGTGATCATGGCCCCGGACCTCACGCTGCACGGATTCTTCAACAGTTCCGCGTCGTTTCGCGTGCGCATCGCGCTCGAGCTGAAGGGACTGGCCTGGCGGCATGCGGGCGTCGACCTGCGCAAGGGCGACCAGGATGCGCCCGAGTTCCGGCAGCTGAATCCCAACGGACTCGTGCCGGCCCTGGAGATCGAAGGCCGGCGCCTGACCCAGTCACTGGCCATCATCGACCTGCTCGATCGCCTGGCGCCCGAACCCAGGCTGCTGCCGACGGATGGGGTCCATCGCGAACAGGTGCTCGAGATCGCCTGCCTGATCGCCGCGGACATCCATCCCCTGGACAACCTGCGGGTGCTCAAGTACCTCACGTCGACCCTGGCCGTCACCGACGCGCAGAAGCGCGCCTGGTACGCCCACTGGATCCACGAAGGGTTCCGCGCGCTCGAACGCCTGCTGCCGGATCACGACGGATGGTGCGTGGGCCCGTCGCCCACGCTGGCCGACTGCTGCCTCGTTCCGCAGGTGGCCAACGCGTCGCGGATGGCCGTCGACCTCGACGCCTATCCCCGCATACGACGCATCGCGCAGTACTGCAATTCCCATCCGGCGTTCCAACGAGCGGCCCCGAGCGCCCAACCGGACTACGTGGCGGCGTAGCGCGGCCACCTCCCCTGCCATGGAAACACGTCTCGTCAATTCCGCCGCGTCCGCCGAACGCGACGCGTACTACAGCCGGATCAAGGTCGACAACCTCGCGCCGCTGTGGACACGGCTCAAGTCCCTGGTTCCGCCGGAACCGGCGGCCCTGGGGCAGCCGCATCGCTGGCGCTACGAGGAGGTCCGCCCGCACGTCTTCGAGTCGGGCGGGCTCATCACGGCCGCGGAGGCGGAGCGCCGGGTACTGATCCTCGAGAACCCCGCGTTTCCGGGCGAGTCCCGCATCACGAACTCGCTCTACGCGGGGCTGCAGCTGCTGTTGCCCGGCGAGATCGCGCCCGCCCATCGCCACACGCAGTCCGCCCTGCGCCTGGTGCTCGAGGGCGGCGGCGCCTACACCGCCGTCGATGGCGAGAAGACGATCATGCAGGAGGGCGACTTCGTCATCACCCCGTCCTGGGCCTGGCACCACCACGGCAACGACAGCGATTCGCCCATCGTCTGGCTGGACGGCCTCGACATCCCGACGGTCGCATTCTTCAACAGCACGTTCCGCGAAGAACACCATGGCGGTGCCGAGGCGGCGGTGGTCCGGCCGACCGGCGACGCGATGGCCCGCTACGGCAGCGGCCTGTTGCCGCTGGACCACCGGCCTGATGGCCTGAACTCTCCGGTCTTCAACTATCCGTTCGCGCGCACGCGCGACGCGCTGCGCGCCCTGGCGCGCGCGGGAGCGCCCGATCCGCGACATGGGCATCTGTTGCGGTTCGCGAACCCGGTCGACGGCGGATGGGCCATGCCCACCATCGCCACCATGGTGCGCCTGCTGCCCGCGGGCTTCTCGACGCTGCCGTATCGCTCCAGCGACGCCTGTGTCTTCGTCGCGCTCGAGGGCGGCGGCGCCATCACGATCGAAGGCGTCCGCCTGGAGTTCGGGCCCCGGGACGTCATCACGGTCCCGAGCTGGCGCTCCTACACGCTGGAGGCCACGCGCGAAGCCGTGCTCTTCTCGTTCTCCGACCGGGTCGCGCAGGAGAAGCTGGGCCTGTTCCGCGAATCGCACGGATGACCCGGATGCCTTCGAGCGGCGGATCGGCACCACCCCGGGCCGCTCCGGGCGCTCCTCGATCCTCTTTCGTTCAACCCTGCTGGAGTAGATCCATGAAACATGCGCGCTTAAAAGTCCCGGGCCGGGAGATGCCGACCTCGGATGCCTTGACGCTGATGCACGTCCCCGCGAAGTTCGACGTCACGAAGTGGCCGTCGGAGGTCGAGGCCTTCCTGCACCGGACGACCCGACCGCTGCACCGGGCGATCCTGAAGAACTACCTGCGCCACCTGCTGCTGGAGGTTTCAGGCTACTGGGACCGGATCATCGTGCCGGAACTGACCGTGGACGTACCGATGTACCGCGTCGGCGATCGTCGCATGATGCACGTCCTCTCGGGCAAGGACGCGGTCGAGGGCTTCTACCGCGAGACGGCGCGCACCCGCACCAACGTGATGGGCGCGCGCACGATGAACATGGGCGTCGACGACTTCGGCGTGACCACCGAGGCCGTCTGGACCCACGTCGTGCCCGGCGCGTTCCTCGACGATCACGACGTCGGCGCGGATCCGGGCGCGCACTACCTCATGACGCACCACCTCTTCCAGATCTTCACGTACACGAACGAGCCGCGACCCAGGCTCATCGCGGAGCGCATCTACGACGATCCGGAGAGCTACACGTACGAGAAGCTGGCCCCCGCCGACGTGGTGACGCCGGAGATGGCCCGCGAGCAGCTCGCGCCTTTCCTCGCCCGCGCCACCCTGGACTGAGCGTCGGCAACCGGCACGGCGCCGCGTCCCGACATCGAGGCAGCCGTCCTGCCTCTTTGGGGGCAGGTGCGCGTCTGCCCTGCCACACATACTCGACTGGCGCATCCATCGACACGGCGGATAGCTCCCATCGAGACAAACAGGCTTCTCCGAACGCCGACGAGCCGCACTCTTGATGCATGCGACCCACTCGGATCGCACAACCCCCACACCCAGGAGTCTCCAATGTCCAAGGTCCTCGTTCTCTATTACTCGTCGTACGGCCACATCGAGCAGATGGCCCAGGCCATCGCCGAAGGCGCTCGCGGCGCCGGCGCCACCGTCGACATCAAGCGCGTGCCCGAAACGGTACCCACGGAAATCGCCAAGAGTGCTCACTTCAAGCTGGAGCAAGCCGCTCCGGTCGCCGCCGTGGCCGACCTCGAGCACTACGACGCCATCATCGTCGGCACGCCGACGCGCTACGGCCGCATGGCGTCGCAGATGGCCGCCTTCCTCGACCAGACGGGCGGCCTTTGGATGAGGGGCGCGCTCAATGGCAAGGTCGGTGCGGCGTTCACGTCCACCGCGACGCAGCACGGTGGCCAGGAAGCGACCCTGTTCTCCGTCATCACGAACCTGCTGCACCTGGGCATGACCATCGTCGGCCTGCCCTACAGCCACCAAGGCCAGATGAGCATGAGCGAGATCGTCGGCGGCGCACCCTACGGCGCCACGACGATCGCCGGCGGCGACGGATCGCGCCAGCCGAGCGCGATCGATCTCGCCGGCGCGCGCCACCAGGGCGAACTGGTCGCCAAGACGGCCGCGAAGCTCTTCGGCTGACAGAAGCGGCGCCGGTCCTGGCACCCAGGGCCGGCGCATCCCGACAAGACACGAGCTCGGTGCTCACCGAGCCGCGGGATAACTCGTCCCCGAAACATCTTTCACCCATTCAGGACAACACCATGACCAACATCAGCGACGCGGCCAAGGCCGTGATCCGCCGCAACACCGACGAAGTCCAGGGCGGCGGCAACTGGGCGCTCTTCGACGAACTGTTCGACGACAAGTTCCTCGACCACACACCGCAACCGAACTGCACTCCCGACAAGCCCGGCGCGCTGGGCCTGTACAAGAAGCTGCGCGCGGCGTTCCCCGACTTCCGCGCGGAGATCCACTGGCAACGCGCCGACGGCGACGTCATCACGACGTACAAGACCTACCACGGCACGCACCAGGGCGACTTCCTCGGCGTTGCGGCGACCGGCCGGAAGATCCGGTTCGAGACCGTCGACGCCATGCGCGTGCGCAACGGCAAGATCACCGAGCACTGGGGCGTCGCCAATCTCTTCTCCGTGCTGCAGCAGCTGGGCGCCTGGCCCGCGGGCCCGAAGGCCTGATTCCCGCAACAAGGAGAACCATCATGAGCAATGTTCTTGAAGGCAAGGTAGTCGTCGTCACGGGCGCGGCCAGCGGCATCGGCCGCGCCGTGGCGATCTCGGCGGCGCAGCACGGCGCGAAGGCCGTCATCGTCTCCGACATCGGCGACGCGCCGCGCGAAGGTGGCACGAAAGCCACCACGGAAATCGAGTCGCTCGGCGTTCCCGTGCGCTTCGTCCGCGCCGACGTGAGCCGGCGCCAGGACAACGACGCCCTCATCGAGGCTGCAGCGGAGTTCGGCGGTGTCGACGTCATGGTCTGCAATGCCGGCATCACGGCCAAGGCCGACGGGTTCGACGTCACCGAGGAGGACTTCCATCGGCTGATGTCGGTGAACCTGGACGGCACGCTGTTCGGCGCGCAGGCCGCGGCGCGCCAAATGAAGGCCAATGGCAAGGCCGGCAGCATCGTGCTGATGGCCAGCATGGGCGGCATCGTCGGTGCGGGCATGACCGTGGCGTATTCGACCAGCAAGGGCGGCGTCGTCCTCATGGCCAAGGCAATGGCCGATGCGCTGGGCCCGGACGGCATCCGCGTGAATGCGGTCTGCCCCGGCACCATCGACACGCACTTGCTGCGCACCAACCCCGGCATCGCCGCGGCGACCGAGGGCTTTCGTCAACGTACGCCGCTGCGCCGCCTGGGCAAGCCCTCCGAGATCGGCGATGCCGTCGCCTGGCTGGGATCCGACATGTCCAGCTATGTCACGGGCATCTCGCTGCTCGTCGACGGTGGCCTGCTGTCGGTCATCTGACCTGCGTGTCCTCGAGGGATGCGCGAGATCGTCTCGAAGCATCCTCACCGCTTTCCCCGCTCCACGCGCGAGCCGGGGACGCGGCTCTCTTGCGCGCAAGGCCGCGACGGCCGATCGCCCCGTCGTCGCAAGCTCCCATTCGTTCTTTCAGATTGAACCGTTCGACCCCGAGAGATCCCGTTCGCCGAAGACGGCCGACTCGGCAAGCCTTAGCCGAACAGCAGCAGCGTCAGGCCATAGGCCGCAGCGCCCAGGACGAATGTCAACAGGAGAACAGGCAGCACGAACAGTGCGACGCCGTATTCCTCGTGGTGTGCTTCGATGTAGGCCCAGATCTTCATGATGCGTCTCCGGAGCCTCCGATGTCGACCCGATGTCGGCAGGCGGCAAGCTCGATGACTTCAATGTAGGCAGCGCGAGGAGCCGCAACAATCGGCTCCGAAGCAAGTCATCGTTCGCCTGCCGGCAAAAGCGCCAGGCGCCTTTCGCAGCGTGTCGTGGCCCTCGCGGATGCCACGCGACAACAGGAGCCGCCCCATGGATCGCGTC
Organism: Scleromatobacter humisilvae; assembly: GCF_023231945.1. Taxonomy (GTDB): domain Bacteria; phylum Pseudomonadota; class Gammaproteobacteria; order Burkholderiales; family Burkholderiaceae_C; genus Scleromatobacter; species Scleromatobacter humisilvae. The sequence continues at coordinate 13,640 of NZ_JAJLJH010000020.1, read as the reverse complement.
GAAGACATCAACGACATGTACTACTTCGCCAAGGTGGTCGACCATGGCGGCTACACGTCGGCGGCGAAGGCGCTGGGTGTGCCGGTGTCGTCGCTCAGCCGGCGCGTCTCGGGACTCGAGGCCCAGCTGGGCGTGCGCCTGCTCAATCGTTCGACGCGTGGCATCTCGATGTCGGAGGCCGGCCAGACGTTCTATCGTCATTGCGTCGCCGTCGTCGCCGAGGCCTTCGCGGCGAAGGAGTCGATGGACCAGACCCGGGCCGAGCCGCATGGCCTGGTGCGCCTCAGCTGCCCGATCCAGCTCCTGCAGGTCGATGTCAGTGCCGTGATCGGCCGCTACATGCGCGACCATCCGCTGGTGCGCATCTCGGTGGATGCGACCAACCGTAGCGTCAACGTCGTGGACGAGGGCTTCGACCTGGCATTGAGGGTGCGCATGCCCCCTCTTGGCGACTCGGACCTGGTGGTCCGAACCCTGGTCGAGGCGGAGTTGATCCTGGTCGGGAGCGCGTGGCTGTTCGCCCAGCATGAACGCCCCGCGACCCTCGACGCCGTCACGCGTTTGCCGACGTTGAGCTGGGCGCATGGCGGCGATCGCCAGATCTGGCAGTTCATCCAGCCGGATGGACAGGTGCTGCGCCTGTCCCACCTGCCGCGCCTGCTCACCGACGACATGCGAACGCTGCACCATGCCGCGCTCGAAGGCCTCGGTTTGGCCTACCTGCCGCGCTCCATGGTCGCCGCCGACCTGGCGGCAGGCCGCCTCGAGCAGGTGCTGCCCGAGTTGGCGCTGCCGCAGATCGTGCATGCGGTCTATCCGTCACGGCGCGGCCTGGTGCCGGCCGTTCGCGGGCTGATTGATGCGCTTGCGGCGCACTTCGAAGCCGATCCGGGCGGGCATCGGCGGCCCGCGCGCCACGAGCAGGGATGACGCGCCGGATGCCGCGGCAGCGCCAGGCTTCGCTCAGGGGATGAGGACGATCGTGCCCGACTTGCGACGCTCGGCGATGTCGTGGTGCGCCTGCGCCGCCTGCGCGAGCGGATAGCGCGTGACGTCGATGTCCCCGAAGACGCCCTGCCGGTAGGCGTCGAAGACCGCGACGGTGGCCTTCTCGATGGACGGCTGCGCGTATTGCGCCATCGGTCCGCCGACCACTCGGACACCGCGCGCCGCGAGGCCGGCCTGATCGACGGCGGGCTGGCCGGAGGCCGCCCCGATGGTGACGATCTTGCCGCCATCGCGCACGACCGCCGCCGTGGCGGCGAAGGTCGCCTTGCCGACGAACTCGTAGACGACATCCACGCCCTGGGGCGCCAGGCAATGGATCTGCTCGGCGAGGTCCGCATCACCGGACAGCAGCGCGTGATCGACGCCCGTGGCGATGGCCTCGCGCTTCGCTTCGGACCCGGCCGTACCGATGACGATCGCGCCGAGCGCCTTGGCCCAACGGGCGATCAAGGTACCGACGCTGCTGGAGGCGCCCTGCACGAGCACGATCTCACCGCGCTTGAGCTGGTGGAAGCCGTTGAGGCCAGCCCAGGCCGTCAGGCCCTTGGTCAGCACCGTGACGACCTCTTCCGAGGACAGGTCGTCCGGCGTCTTCAGCAGCGCGGAGGCGTCGATCAGCCGTTCGGCCGCGTAGCTGCCGGGGGCCAGGAAATAGGCGACGCGGTCGCCGACGCGAAGGTTCTTCACGCCGGGGCCGATGGCGTCGACCACGCCGGCACCTTCGACGCCGGCGACCGACGGCAGCGGCGCCGGGAAGATGCCTTGACGGAAGGCCGTGTCGATGAAGTTGACGCCGACGGCCTCCTGGCGCAGGCGCACCTGGCCCGGGCCGGGCTCGCCGACGCGGTCGTCCTCGACCTGGAGGACGTCGGGGCCGCCGTACTTGTGGAAGCGAATGGTGGTGCTCATGTCGTTGGTTCTTTCTGTTGGATGTCGATGTCGATTCAGAGCTCGAAGCCGCCGATGGTCATGCCGCCGTCGACGACGAGCATCTGTCCCATCACGTAGCTGGCGGCGTCGGAGGCGAGCCAGACGGCGGCCGCGGCGATCTCGCTCGGCTGGCCGCCGCGCTTGGCAGGAATGGCGGTGGTGGCGAGCTTGGCGAAGCCGGGGTTCTGCGCGCTGGCGACCTGCACCATCGGCGTCTCCGTCCAGCCCGGCGCCAACGCGTTGATGCGGACGCGATGCGCCGCGTTCTCCATCGCCGCGACCCGCGTCAGACCGTGCACGCCGTGCTTGGACGCCGCGTAGGCGCTCATGCCACCCGGGCCGGTCAGAGCGGCCACGGAAGCGGTGTTGACGATCGCGCCGCCGCCGCCCTTCTTGATCAGCGGCAGTTGGTACTTCATGCCGAGGAACACGCTGCGCAGGTTCACCGCGATGACCTTGTCGAAGTCGGCGGTCGGATAGTCCTCGAGTCGATGCGCCTGGCCCGTGATGCCGGCGTTGTTGAAGGCGACGTCGAGGCGGCCGGACCTTGCGGCGATGTGCTCGATGAGCGCCGCCACCTCACGTTCCGCCGAGACGTCGACGCGCATGGCCTCGGCCTTGCCGCCCAGCTTCGTGATGAGGGCCCGCGTCTCGATGACCGCCTGTTCATTCAGGTCGACGCCATGGACCAGCGCGCCTCGCGCAGCGAATGCCAGTGCGGCCTCGCGTCCGATGCCGGATCCGGCGCCCGTGACAAGGACCACCTTGCCGTTGAATTCGTCGTTGCTCATGCAGTTTCTCCTGTGGATTGCGTGACCAGAGAGTAGGTACCGCCATGGCACCGCACAAGCCTCAATTTCTCGATGCGATCCATCGGAGAAGCGGATGGAAGCGCGAGGTCACCGCACACAGCTACGCGTGCATGCGCGCCGCGTCGAGCGCCTGGCTTCTCGATGTCATGGGCGGATTCCCGTCGACGATTCCTCGTCGGCTGGCAACGACGACGGCCTCGGTCCGACTGCCGACATCCAGCTTGGACAGGATCGCCTTGACGTGGGTCTTGACCGTCCCGACGGCGATTCCCAGCTCGTTGGCGATGCTCTTGTTGCACCATCCATCCGACAGGAACGACAGGATCTCCTGTTCGCGCAAGGTCAACGACTCGGCGTAGAGGTGGGCCGCGATCCTGGCGGCGACCGAGCTCGTCACGTGGTGGTCGCCCAGGAAGACGCGCCTGACCGCCGTCGAGAGTTCGTCGGGCTCGACGCTCAGCAGGAGCAGTCCCATGACACCGTTCCGCAGCGCGGTGCGCGCGGTCAGGTCGCCGAATGCGGGCGCGATGACGATCAGCCGGATCCCGAGTCGCAAGTGCGTCTGCGCCATCAATTGCTCGGCGACGGCAGGACTCACGATCGCGACGCGAGCGTCCGCACAGGTTCGCGACCTCATGTAGTCCGCCGGGCAGGCGGCCTCCAGGGACGCCCTGGAGCCCGGCAGGCGATCGAGCATGCCGGCCACGCCGGCGCGGATCACGGCGCACTCGTGGACCACGTCGACATCGATCGAGTACGGCGCGTTTCTCATGCTTCTGGCTCCATGGAGGATGAGGGGCTGCCCCGTTCGTCGCCCGGTGGCTCGGCCGGGCATCGGCATCTCGCGGGAAGATCCGTCGCGGGCACCGAGCGTCGAAAACGAGATGAGTGTCCGGCCGGCGCACGTCCAATGCATGTCCGCACATCCAGCGTCTGTGTCAACCGTCATCAACCGGCGACGCCTGTCGCTGGCCGACCGCAGCGCTGCCGGAGCGCGCAGAATGGGACGCTCATGACGGCACGGCGCATCGACGCATCGGCTCCGCGTCGTACCTCTTGCACTTTGGAAAAAGCGCCGACGCATGCCTCGTCCAGATTCCGACGACCCGGTCACCGATCAAGGCATGCCGACTCGAGTCGGCAACGGCTCGGAGAGTCTGCGGACCGCTGACTCCGCGCTCGACGCCCTTGATGCCCAGCGCATGGAGGACCTCCGCGCGTCCGAGGAGCGCTACGCGCTGGCCGTCGCGGGATCCAGCGACGGCATCTGGGACTGGAACATGGTCACCAACGAGCTGTTCCTGTCGGAGCGCTCGCAGCGACTCTACGGATTGGAGCCCGGCGAGGCCCTGCGACCGATGGCGGCATGGCTCGAGGTGGTCAAGATCCATCCGGACGACATGCAGAACCAGATCGCGCTCGTCACCCAGTTCATGGAGGGCGCGCCGCCGTACGACGCGCAATGGCGCATCCTGCATCCGGACGGCATCCACCGGTGGGTGCGGGTGCGCGGCCTGTGCGTTCGTGACGAACAGGGGCGCCCCATCCGCGGCGCGGGATCGGTCAGCGACATCGATCAATTGGTGCGCGCCGAGGCCGCGCTCATGCAGTCACGGCGACTGGAGGCCATCGGCACGCTGGCCGGCGGCATCGCGCACGACTTCAACAACCTGCTGGCAGCCATCCTGGGATACGGGGAGATGGCCCTGGCCGATTCGCGGCGCGGGAGCAGGCTGCGCCGCAACCTGGAGAACATCGTCGTCGCGGGCCGACGCGGCCGTGCCCTCGTCGACCAGATCCTGGCCTTCAGCCGCACCGGAATCGCATCCAACGGGCCGGTCGAGCTCGGCGCGGTCGTCCGGGAAGTCGTCGAACTGCTGTCTTCGACGCTTCCAGCCGGGGTTCGCATCGAGATGCGGATCGACGCCGAATCCGCCGTGGCGCAAGGCAATGTCACCCAGTTCCACCAGGTGTTGATGAACCTTGCAACCAACGCCATCCAGGCCATGCCGTCCGGCGGGGTCTTGCGCATCGCCCTGGCCATCCTGGCCTTCGAGGAGCCGAAAACATGCTTCACCTCCACGCTGCCGCGCGGAAGCTACGTGGGCTTGTCCGTGGCAGACGACGGCATCGGCATCGCCCCGGAGCTCCTCGACCGGATCTTCGATCCCTACTTCACGACGAAGGAGGTGGGCGCGGGGACGGGGCTCGGACTGTCGCTCGTCCATGGGATCGTGACCGGTGCCAGTGGGGCGATCGACGTCGCTTCCCGTCCTGACGGGGGCACCACCTTCTCGATCTACCTGCCCCGCGTGCGAACCGAGATCTGCGACGACGCGCTGGAGGCCCTGCCGATACCACGCGGCAACCACCAGCAGGTCCTGGTGGTCGATGACGAGCCGTCCCTTGTCACGATCCTCTGCGAGACCCTGGTGGGACTCGGCTACGTTCCGGTCGGATTCACCTCGAGCACGGAGGCGCTCGCCGCCTTTCGTGCGCATCCCGAGCGCTACGACGCCATCATCACGGACGCGCGCATGCCGGAGCTGTCCGGCAGCGCGTTCATCCGTGCCCTGCGTTCGACTCGCAAGGACATTCCCGTCCTCATGATGAGCGGCTTCATCGATGATCCGGGCATCGCGCACGATGAGGACAGCGCGGCGGCCGCGCTGCTCAGCAAGCCCGTCTCGACTCGGGATCTGGCGACCCATCTCTCGCGCATCCTGGGCGTGCCCGCTTCGACGGCGCGCCGAGCTGCACGCGTGTCGCCGAGAAGGATCCGGCAGGCTTAGCAGTTGGCCGCCTCGGCTATTCGGCGCAGTGGCTCTCGAATCGAGACAGCAGAAAGGATGCGGCCGGTCCCAGCGGCGTGTCGGCGCGATAGATGCCGAAGAACCGGTAGGCCCCGCCCTTGACGTCCGGCAGCTTGAGCCTGACGAGCCGGCCCTTCTTGAGGTCCTGGGCGACGAGCGGCATGGGCATGTGACCCCAGCCGATCCCATCGAGAAGGAGCGCGTGCTTGGTCCCGAGGTCGGCAACGCGCCACGTGTGCGTGCCGAAGACGCCCAGGTCGCTGCCCTGCGTACGCATCGACCGATCGGTCAGCACGAGCTGGACATGGCTCCTGCCCGCGCCGGGCGAATTCGATGGCGCCAGGGCCAGCGGGTGACCAGGCGCGGCAACGGGAATCAGTTGGACGGATCCGAGGTCGATGCGCTCGATGCCATCCACGGAGACATCCGGCGGACCGCAGACGGCGATGTTCGCCGCCCGGTCCAGCATGAGCTGCATGACCGCGCCGAGCGCTTCGCTGCGCAGATGCAGGGCGACCGTCGGGAAGCGCTCGTGGAACGCACGGATCGCATCGCTGATGCGCTGCTGGGGCAGCATCACGTCGAGCACGACACGGAGCTCGGCCTCGACGCCCTCCTGCAGGCTTCGCACCTTTGCACGAAGGCCATCGATCCCGTGTGCGACGACACGGACTTCGGCCAGCACGCTCCGCCCGGCCTGCGTCAGCTGGGGCTTGCGTGTCGTCTCCCGATTGAACAGGACGACGCCCAACTCGGCTTCAAGATTGGCGATCGTGTAGCTGACCACCGACGTCGATCGCCCCAGGCGGCGCGCAGCCCCAGCGAAGCTGCTGGCATCCACGACCGCGAGGAAGACCCGCAGCTGGTCGAGGGTCGGGGTTCCTGGATGGCTCATCTTGTTTGTCCGGCAAGACCGCGGAGACTCTGGGAAGGCTGCCCTGCGTCGCAGGCAGATGATGGCGCCAGCTTATCGAGTTTCTCGAACGAATCGACCCATCCTTTCCGTCGATCTGGAAATATGATCAAAGAGGGCCGGGAATGGAATCGCGTCCGGCCACGGGTTCTCGCGCGATCGAGCCCGTGCGTGCGCGAACCGAACAAGGAACCCACGAGTCGACATGCCGTATCAACAAGTGCAGATCCATGACACCGCCACCACGGCACCGCATGTCCTGGTGGTCGACGACGACGCCACCATTCGCAAGATGGTGTCCGACTTCCTCGTCGAGTACGACATGCGCGTGACGGCTGTGTCCAGCGGCCGGGAGATTCCGGAGCTGCTCGAGCGCGGCGCGGTGGACCTGATCGTTCTCGACCTGCGCCTGCCGGGCGAGGACGGGTTGACCATCGCCCAGCATCTGCGGGCGACATCGACCATTCCCATCATCATCCTCACCGGCCGCACGGACGAGTCGGACCGCGTCATGGGCCTGGAGCTTGGCGCGGACGACTACCTGACCAAGCCCTTCTCGCCGCGCGAACTGCTCGCGCGCATTCGTGCACTGCTGCGCCGCGCTCGCATGCGCCTGTCTGCAGCGGATGCGGTGGAAGGCATCCGCGGCTATCGCTTCGCAGGATGGCAGATGAACGTGCGCCTGCGCGAGCTGACGAGTCCGCAAGGTCGGTCGGTGCCGCTGTCCATCGGCGAGTACAACCTGCTGGTCGCGTTCCTGGTGGCGCCGCAACGGATCCTGGGCCGGGAGCAACTGCTCGACCTCTCGCGCGTTCACAACGCCGAGGTCTTCGAGCGTTCCGTCGACGTGCAGGTGGGCCGCCTGCGCAAGAAGATCGAGATGGACGTGGCCAAGCCGCGGCTGATCGTCACGGAGCGGGGCGTCGGCTACCGCTTCGCGGTGCCTGTCGAGGTGGTGCCGGTCTAGTCTCGAGCGACGCACGCGGCTCGAGTTCGCCGGGGCTTCGCGCGGCCTCAGCCGCGCAGGACGAATCGGTCCGCACGGGCCGCGGCGCGCACCGCCTCAAGGTTCTCGTCGATCACGGCAACGGGCGGGCGTCCGTCCAGCCATCCATTGGGCTCGACGAACCAGCCGCACAGGTCCAACTCGTCGCAGACGGGCCGGAGTTCCTCGGCGACGCGCTGCACGTCGACGCGCGGCCCCAGCGGGCCGTCGCCGACGGCCTGCAGCTGGAACATGGGCATCCACGCGGCGCCGCGCCAGGACAACGACACGACCTCGCCGCTTCGGATCCATCCCGAGAGCACTGCGTCGCTCGCGGGCAGGCGCCTGGACATGAGCAGGGCGATTCCCGTCGACGATGCGAGCCCGCCGTGGCTCCGATACCGGCCGAGCAGATCGAGAAAGAGCATGTCCGGCGTAGCGGGCAGACGAGGCCGGCAGAGCGAGGATGACCTTCCGGGATTCGCCTGAGCTGGCGTCTCGAAACCTGGTTGCATCATCGCCGTCCCTCGAGTCCACGCTGTGAAGCATCGAGTGAACCGCGCCGTCGTCAGACCGCATAGCCTCCAATGGGCTTTGGCTCCTCGCTCCAAAGAGGCAGATGCGTGGCCGGTCGGCGGACACCGCGTGGCCGCCGATCAGGCGTGGCCTTGCTTCAGGTGTTCGATGAACCAGCGCCCTGCGGGCCCGGGCGGCTCGTCCTTGCGATAGACCGCGAACATCGCCAAGGGCGGCGTTTCGGGCTGGTAGTTCTCCGGGTGGATACGCACGAGGTCGCCAGCGTCGAGGTCGGCCTGGACCATCGCGACGGGCATGTGACCCCAGCCGAACCCGGCGCGCAGGAACGCATGCTTCGCGCCGAGATCCGCAAGCCGCCAGGTCAACGGCGACAGGACGCCGTAGTTGCGCCCGTCCGTGAGCGATGTCCGATCCGTCAACACCAGTTGGACGTGCCGCGCCAGTTCACGAAGCCCGATGACCCCGTGGTGCGCCGCAAGCGGGTGGGCTGGTGACGCGACCGTGGTCATCGGTACGTCGAGCAGCTTTTCAGCATCCATGCCTTCCGGGATCGCGGGCATGGACCCGATGACCCCGATCCGACAGACGCGATCGATCACGGGTTGAACGACCGCCCCCAGGGCCTCGACATACAGCCTCAGCGGCGTGTGCCTGAAGGCCTCGCGGAACGATCCGACCGCGACGGTCAACGATGCCATGGGATACATCACGTCGACCGACACGGAGAGCTCGGGCTCCAGTCCCTCGGCCAGTATCCGGGCCCGGGCCTTGAAGTCGTCCATGCCATTGACGACGGTCCTCGCCTCGGCCAGCAACGCTCGTCCCGCGTCGGTCAACTGCGGGTAGCGGTTCGTGCGATCGAACAACGCCACGCCGATCTGGCCTTCGAGATTGGCCAAGGTCTGGCTCACGACCGATTGGGCTCGCCGCAACTTCCGGCCCGCGGCGGAGAAGCTTCCCTCGTCGGCGGCCGCAATGAACGTTCGCAGTTGATCGGTCGATACGCCGTCCAGCATCCATCGCTCCGGTAGATGGTTCTCATCGAAACATATAGGCTTCCGCAGAGCATGTCCAGCTTCTAACCTTCAGGCTCATCGCACCCCAGAAGGAAGTTCAAGTGACATCAGACCGATCCATCTCCGACGGCGAATCGCTGCATGCACCGTCGGCTCGCAAGCCGCGGAGCGCTCGGCAACCGACGTCGGAACCCGAAGCCGCCAGACAGGTCGTCGCGCGGACCAGCGGTCGCACCCACGGCCCTGTCACGCGGCTCGTCAGCCCTGGCGACATCGGCGAATCGATCAAGCCGTTCGTCTTCCTGGATCACTTCGAGTTCACGCCGGCGGGTCGCCCGATGTTCCCGATGCATCCCCACTCCGGCATCGCGACGCTGACCGTGCTGCTGTCCGGGAACATGCGCTACGAGGACACCACCGGCGCGTCTGGCGAACTCGCTGCCGGCAGCCTCGAATGGCTCCAGGCCGGCAATGGGGTCTGGCACGACGCCAGTCCCGTCGGCACGGAGCGCTTCCATGGCTACCAGGTCTGGGTCGCCCTGCCGCCGGCGCTCGAGAACGCCGAGCCTCGGAGCCAGTACCTGCCGCCGGCGGAGGTTCCTCGATCGGGCGCGGCTCGCGTCGTGCTCGGAAACCATGACGGCCTGGCGAGCCCCGTAGCCGCGCCGGAAGGACTCAGCCTGCTGCACGTCCATCTGTCTTCCGGCCAGCGCTGGCGCTACACGCCGCCCACGGGTCACCTGGTCGCCTGGGCCCACGTCAATCGCGGTTCGCTCTCCGTCGCCGGGACACGGCTCCGCAACGAGCTGGCCGTCTTCAACGAGTCGAACGCCCCGCTCGACTTCGCGGCGGAGGGCGAGACGGACTTCATCGTCGCGTCGGCCGTCAAGCATCCGCACGACCTCGTCCTCGGCCACTACTCCGTGCACACGAGAGCCAGCGCGCTCGAGCGCGGCGAGGCCGAGATCGCCCGCATCGGGCAGACGCTGCGCACCAGCCGTCGCGCCCCCTAGGCGCGCTACCGAATCTTCACTTTCTCAACCACCACGTTCATCTCCAAGGAGCATCACCATGACCACCACCACGACCACCACCCAGAACAACTCGGCCCTTCCTCTTCTCGGACGCGTCCTGATCGCGACGATCTTCCTCGTCAGCGCGTTCGGCAAGCTGAGTGCGCCGGCGGCGACGCAAGGCTACATCGCATCCGTCGGGCTGCCCTTCCCGCTGCTCTCGTACCTCGGGGCCCTGGCCATCGAACTCGGCGGTGGACTGATGCTGGTCCTCGGCTACCGCACCCGCCTGGCATCGCTGGGACTCGCGGTGTTCTCGATCATCTCTGCCATCGTGTTCCACCACGCACTCGGCGACCAGAACCAGATGTTCCACTTCCTGAAGAACATCGCGATGGCCGGCGGCCTCCTGCAGATCGTCACGTTCGGCCCCGGCGCCTTCAGCCTCGACTCGCGCCGCCTGGCGACGCCGGCCGTCGGCTTCGCGATCTGAGCCTTTGGGCTCAACGCGACCTGACGCGGCGCTGCGAGCAGCGCCGCGTTTTCCTTGGTACCAGCCTCAGGCATCGAAGTGGCCGGCCACCTACCCCCAAAGGGAGAGCCGGTGCGGATCTCTCGCCACCAGAATTGGTCGTTCCGAGGTTCGCCGAGAACTCCGCATTCACCGGGCATCTGAGCCTGTTCTCATGGACTTGCGTCGCCTGCGCTACTTCTGTGCCGTCGCGGAGGAGTTGCACTTCGGACGTGCCGCCGAACGCATGCACGTCGTGCAATCGGCAGTGAGCCAGCAACTGAAGCTGCTCGAGCAGGAGCTCGGCTTCTCGCTGCTGCAGCGGTCCCGGCAAGGCGTGAAGCTGACGTTGCAGGGCTCGGTCTTCCTGCCCGAGGCCCGCGCCATCCTCTCGCGTGTCGAGGCCGGGATGCAGCGCGTGCGCGCGCTGGCGGACGGCCTGGTCGGCAGGCTCGTGATCGGCTTCGTGGACAACGTCCTCTGGTCGACGCTGCCGCCGCTGCTCCGCGAGTTCCGAGCGAAGCGACCGATGGTCGAACTGATCCTCAAGCCCATGGATCGCGTGGCGCAGACAGAAGCGCTGCGCGCATCGACGATCGACATCGGCATCCTGCCGTCGCCGCCTCCCGGCCAGGAAATAGCGACGTCACTTCTCGTTGGAGCGCCGCTGCTCGCCGCGCTCCCCGCGTCGCATCCCCTGGCAGCCCGGGAGCATTTCGCCCTGGCGGAACTGGCCGAGGAGCGCTTCGTCCTGTTCCCGCCAACCATGCGCAGCCGGATCCTGGATCTCATCGTGGCCGCGTGCGCCGACGCGGGCTTTGCTCCGCGCGTCGCGCAAGAGGCCGAGCAGATGCACACGCTGCTGGCACTGGTGAGTGCGGAGCTCGGCGTGACGCTGGTCCCCGAGTGGGTGGCTCGTGCGCATCCGGCAGGCGTCACCTATGTCCCGATCGAGGACAGGATGCCGCCGTATGAATTGCTTCTTGCCTGGCGATCCGATTCGCTCAACCCGGCCATCGCGGTCTTCAGGAAGGTTGCAGAGGCAACGATGCAGCGAGCGGATCGCATCTCGGTTGATCCAGCTCGAACGGCAGGCCTGGACCAACGCTCATAGGCACATGCCCAAGTCGATGGCGATCGCGGTACCCGCGCCCCCATTGGGCACGCCCGAGGCGCTCGATGAACTTGTCCCTGGCAACCTCATCGCCTCGAGCAAGAGACGTCCCTGGCGAGACCTGCTGGTGCAGGTCTTCGTCAGGCAACCATTCCAGCAGACCCTGATCATCCCGGCGGTGCCCGAGCCGCTCGTCGTCTGGGTCATCTCCGGCGCAGCCAGGGTGGAGGAGCGCGAACTCGGCGGCGAGTGGATGGCCAATGATGTCCACCGCGGCAACTTCTTCCTGACGACAACGCCGAGGCCCTACGAACTGCGCTGGAAGACGCTCGGGCCCGAACCGTTCTGCGTGCTCCACCTCTACCTGGGCCTGCCGCTGATGCAGCGTGCGACCGCGGAAGTCCTGGGCGTGTCTGGGATGCAGGTGGCGCTTCGCGAGATATCGGGAGGACACGATCCAGTGTTGTGCAGCCTGATGGAGTTGCTGCGCGACGAGGTCATGCGCAAGTCGGCAAGCGCCCTGCTCGTGCAAGGTGTAGCGATCAGCCTGGCGGTGCACCTGGTGCGCTCCTATCGAGGAGAGACGTTGGTACCGCTCGTACGTCACGGTGGATTGCAGGCGTTCAAGATCCACCGTGCCCTGGCGAGCATGCAGGCGCGCATGTCCGATGAACTTGACCTTGGCCGGCTGGCCAGGGAAGCCCAGTTGAGCGAAGCCCACTTCTCGCGCGCGTTCAAGAAGAGCACGGGGCTGGCGCCGAGCCGTTACCTCACGCGCATGCGAATGGAACGAGCCCGGCGCCTGCTGCGCGAGACGAGTCGCGCAGTGGTGGAGGTTGGACTGGAGGTCGGCTACGCGAGCCCGAGTCACTTCGCACAGGTCTTTCGTCGCGAAGTCGGTGTCCTGCCGAGCACCTATCGCGCTGGACAGTAGCCCGACAGGCTGATCCGAGAGCAAATCTTCGATAGTCAGATCAAGACATCGAGCGACCGCGGGCGTGTCAATCGAGACCATGACCACGTGGCGGCGAGAAGAGCCATAAGAGCTTCAGTCGCTGCCGCGATCCTCAAATCCAACTCAAAGGAACTGTCATGGAACTCAAAGGAAAAGTCGCGCTGATCACCGGAGCGTCGAGCGGCATCGGTGCCGCCACAGCAGTGAAGTTGGCGGCGCACGGCGTCAATGTCGGACTGGCGGCGCGCCGGACGGACAAGCTTCAGGCTCTCGTCGCGCAGATCAAGGAGGCCGGTGGGCAGGCCATCGCCATCAAGATGGATGTCGTGGACATCGAGTCGGTGAAGGCCGGTGTCGACCAACTCCTGACCACCTATGGCGGCATCGACATCCTCTTCAATAACGCGGGCCTGATGCCGGCCTCCGACGTGGAGACCCTGAAGGTGGACGAGTGGCATCGCATGGTCGACGTCAACGTGAAGGGCGTCCTCAACAGCACCGCGGCGGCGCTGCCGCACCTGATCAGGCGCGGTGAGGCCCACATCGTGAACACCTCGTCCATCGCGGGCCGCAAGGTGTTCCCGGGCCTGACGGTCTACTGCGCCACGAAGCATGCCATCGCGGCCTTCTCGGAGGGACTGCGACTGGAGCTCGCTCCGAAGCACAACATCCGCGTCACCTGCCTGCAGCCAGGCGCCGTCGACACCGAACTCTTCGAGCATGTCTCGGATGCAGGCTATCGCCAGCAGATGGAGGGCCTGCGCAAGCAGATGACCTTCGTGACCGCCGGCGAGATCGCCGACACCGTGGTGTTCGCGCTGCAAGCACCGAGTCACGTCAACGTGGCGGAGGTCTTCCTCCTGCCGACCAAGCAGCCCTGGTAACGCCGGGCGTGGACACGCCGCGTGTTCGGCACGGGCGTGTCCACGGCAAAGGCCATGCAATGGTCGACCTTCCGGGGGTAAGCCAAGGGTCGAAAGACCGCTTGATACCCCATAGCCGACTCGTGCGGCTCTTTCACTGAAGACTGCAG
>NZ_JAJLJH010000019.1 GCF_023231945.1 Scleromatobacter humisilvae | reverse complement strand
TTCGACATGCCCCAGCTCCAGGCCAGGACGTCGATTTCGCCCGCATGCGTCTTGTCGACGGATTCGCCCTTGAGCGAGCCGATCTTGATGAACATGTCCATTGCCATTTTGATTCTCCTGATCACCATCCCAGCCCTGCAGGCCGGAATTCGCCCCTGTTGGGACTACGCCCCGAAGGGCTGATTGGCCGGCCGCGGTTCCGGGAACCGCGGCGCTCGACTTCGTGCCGCCGCGCGGCTCAGGCCGCCTTGGCGGACGGCAGCTTCGACACCAGGCGCAGGGAGATGCTCATCCCTTCGAGCTGGTAATGCGGCTTGAGGAAGAACTTCGACGTGTAATAGCCCGGGTTGCCCTCGACCTCCTCGACGATCACCTCGGCGGCCGACAGCGGCTTCTGCGCCTGGATCAGCTGGCCCGCGCTCTCCGGGTTGGAGACGACGTAGTTGCCGATCCAGTCGCTCAGGAAGCGCTGCATCGACGCGGCGCTCGCGAACGAGCCCACCTTGTCGCGCACCATGCACTTCAGGTAGTGCGCGAAGCGCGACGACGCGAACAGGTACGGCAGGCGCGTCGCCAGGTTGGCGTTGGCCGTGGCGTCCGGATCGTCGTACTCGGCGGGCTTCTGCAGCGACTGCGCACCGATGAAGGCCGCGAAGTCGCTGTTCTTGCGGTGCACCAGCGGCATGAAGCCGTTCTTGGCGAGTTCGGCCTCGCGGCGGTCGGAGATCGCGATCTCGGTCGGGCACTTCATGTCGACGCCGCCGTCGTCCGTCGGGAACGAATGCACCGGCAGGTTGGGCACCGAGCCGCCGGACTCGACGCCGCGGATCGTCGTGCACCAGCCGTACAGCTTGAAGGCGCGCGTGATGTTGGTGGCCATCGCGTACGCGGAGTTCGCCCACACGTAGCGGTTGTGGTCGGCACCCTCGACTTCTTCCTCGAAGTCGAACGCATCAACCGGGTTGGTCTTGGCGCCATAGGGCAGGCGCGCCAGGAAGCGCGGCATGGCCAGGCCGATGTAGCGCGCGTCTTCCGACTCGCGCAGCGAGCGCCAGGCGGCGTATTCGGAGTTGTCGAAGATCTTGGTGAGATCGCGCGGGTTCGACAGCTCGCGCCACGAATCCATCTGCAGCGTCGTCGGCGAGGCCCCGGCGATGAAGGGGGCGTGCGCGGCAGCGGCGATCTTGGCCATCTCGCCGAGCAGCTCGACGTCGACCGGGCTGTGGTCGAAGTGGTAGTCGCCCACCAGGCAGCCGTAGGGGTTGCCGCCGAGCTGGCCGAATTCCTCCTCGTAGACCTTCTTGAAGATCGGGCTCTGGTCCCAGGCCGTGCCCTTGTAGCGCTTGAGCGTCTTGTGCAGCTCGCCCTTGGTGATGTTCATCACCCGGATCTTGAGCATCTCGTCGGTCTCGGTGTTGTTGACGAGATGGTGCAGGCCGCGCCACGCGCCTTCGAGCTTCGTGAATTCGGCGTGGTGCAGGATCAGGTTGACCTGCTCGGACAACTTCTTGTCCAGCGCCGCGATCAGGCCCTCGATCGTGTTGTAGACGTCGGTGGACACCAGCGCCGTGTCGGCCAGCGCCTGCTGCGCCAGGGTGTGGACGGCGCTCTCGACGGCGGTCTTGGCCTGGTCGGTCTTGGGCTTGAATTCCTTCTGCAGCAGGGCAGCGAAATCGTCGAATTCGGCCATCGCGCCGGCGGCGGCGGACGAATCTTGTTGGGTGGTCATCGGTGGACTCCTCGGGATCTCTGGACGGTTCGGTGGACGCGAGTGCGGACGCGGCGCGTTATTCGGCCGGCTTGTCAGCGGGCTTGGGCGCGGCGGCGAGCGACTTCAGCAGTTCGGGGTTCTTCAGCACGTTGCCGAGCAGTTCCTCCGCACCGACCTTGCCGTCCATGTAGGTCAGCAGATCCTTCAGCTGGGTGCGTGCCTCCAGCAGGTTGTTCAGCGCGCCGACCTTCTTGGCCACCGCTTCCGGCGAGAAGTCGGACATGTTCTCGAACGTGATGTCGACGCTCAAGTTGCCTTCGCCGGTCAGCGTGTTGGGCACCGCGAACGCCACGCGCGGCTTCATCGACTTCAGGCGCTCGTCGAAGTTGTCGACGTCGATTTCCAGGAACTTGCGGTCGGCGACCGGCGCGAGCGGCTCGGCCGGCTTGCCCGACAGGTCGGCCATCACGCCCATCACGAACGGGATCTGCATCTTCTTGTTCGAACCATACAGCTCGACGTCGTATTCGATCTGCACGCGCGGCGCACGGTTGCGGGCGATGAACTTCTGGCTGCTTCCTGACATGACGTTTCTCTCCTGGGGAAAATACGGTCGACTGCTACGGATTAGGAGTCGGATTCGGGTTCTTCGAGGGAGATGCCTCCCAGCATCTCGATGCGGTCACGCGAGTCGGGCATCAATTCCTTGACGATCGCGTTGAAGTCCATCTGGAGGAGCTTGACCGCACGGTCGACGAACATGGGCGCCGGGCTGCTGGGCTCCGACTTGCGCAGGAAAGCTGCGACCTGCTGGAGGATTCTGACCGCATCGGCACGCGAAGCCAAGCCGCCCGAACGAGGGGATTTCCCGCCTCCCGGGACACCCCCTAGTTCGTCGGCAGCGCCTTCGGAAGCGCCGTCGGCAGCGTCTCCCGCCTCGGCCGCGGCCTGGGCATCCTGCTCGGCGTAGAACTCGCCGACGCGGCGGAACGTCTGTTGCAGCAGGTCGAGGTTGGGACGCTGGCCGCTGCGCTCGGCGAACAGCTTGACGATGGCCTGGACGCCCGCCTGGCCGGCGGCGATGCCGTCGCGCTTGTGCTGGTTGGCGGCCGCGTCGCCGGTCTTCCATGCCGCGGCCAGCAGGCCCGCGGCGGGCGCGGTCTGGCCGGCAGGCGGCGTCATGCGGCCCAGCACGTAGTCGAGGTCGCGCACCGTGAAGCGCCCGACCTCGCGCGATTCGACGATGGTCGTGCCGCGCAGCGTGCGCAGCAAGGCCTCGGCGGATGGCGAGCCGTAGGACTGCGCCGGATCGGGCGCCAGGTTCGCGAGCACGTTCAGGCGTTCGATCGGATCGTCGCCCTCGTCGCGATCGAGCATCGGGTACGCCGTCTCCCAGAAGTTCTCGAGCAGCAGCGCGATCAGCTTCAGGCCATCGGCCAGGCCGGGCAGGCCGCGGTTGGCGAGCTCGGCGCGCGCGAGCCACGCGGCCACGCGCAGGTCCTTGGTCTTGCCCAGCAACTCGGTGGCCATCTCGGCGACCTTGCGCCAGTTCGGCTCCTCCGCGCCCACCAGCTCCTGGGTGGACGGATCGATCGTGCCCGGGGTGCCGGCGGCGAAGCGATCGAGCTCGGCGACGCTGGAGTACTCCAGGTCGGGGCCGGCCGGTTCCTCGTCGCTGACGGGACGCGAGAGAGCGTCGAAATCGATCACGATGGCTTGTCTCCGAAACTGGGTTCAGTGTAGTGGTCGAGCATGACGGGGAACATTACGGCGAATTACGCACAAGGGTATGTCCTCACCAGCTCGAACGGTCGCGCGCGGAAGAAGTCACAGCAGGTCCGTCAACGCGCTCGATGACGCCGGCGCGGCGGGCGCGATCAGGTCGACGAACGATGCGGGCGGCGGCAGTGCCGCGAGGCTCATGCCGCGCGCCGGCACGTCGTCGGAGCCGGCGGTGTAGAAGCAGGCGCGCGGACGCGCCGGATCGGCGGCCGCGCCGGCGGGCAGCGCCAGCGCTTCCATCATGCGGTCGAAGTCGGCGATCGGCAGCGTGGGCGCCAGCCCCGCGAGCGCGGCGTCCTCGATGCCCAGCCAGGCTTCGGGCTCGTTGCTGAGCGACGCCAGCCCGGTGGCGCCGGCGTCGGGGAACGCCAGCGTCAGCGGGAAGTAGCGGCCAACGCGATCGACGCTGGCGAAGAACAGTCCGCGCCATCCCATCGGCCCGCAGACGCCCGGCGCGACCTGGAAACGCCAGATCGGCGCCGACAGATAGAGCTCCAGCCAACGCGCGCCCAAGGCCTCGCGCGAGGCCTGCATGCCCTGCTGCAGCCAGTCGTCCCAGGCCGACGTGAACTCCCACGGCAGGCGACGCGTCACGAAGTCGCCTTCGCTCGGAAGCTTGCCGTAGAAGCCGCCGGCCATCTGGGCAGTCTCCTAGCCGGGGCAGCGGAACTGCGCCAGCTCGGGCAGCCGCATCGGATTGCGCACGCTGCCCGATCGCAGCTCGAAGAACACCTGCTTGCCGCCCTCCGCGTAGCTGACGCTCTGGCGTTCCGGCGTACCGCCTTCGACCTTGCCGGCGTCGACGAAGCGGAACAGCGCCCACGGGCCGTCGAAGATCAGCGGCGTCGTCGACGGCTTGCCGCCGATCACGAGCGTCAGCTTGATCTGGCTGGCCGGGCTGAGGCTGGGCCAGGACAGGCGCGCGGCGGCGTTGGTGCCCGGCTTCATCGAGCTGACCTGGCCGTCGATGGACAGCTGCACGTCGGTCACGCCGTCGTCGACGCGCTGCAGCAGCAGGTCGAGCGAGGCCTGCGGATTGGCCGCGCCGCCGGGAAAGAACGCGTCGCGGATCGTCGCGGCGCGCTGGAAGTTGGCGATCGCGGCGGGCGGCAACGCGTCGACGCCGTCGGCAATCTGGATCGGCTTCCAGAGCGGGCCGCTCATGTCCACCATGCCGACGAGCTTGGTCTTGGCGAAGCCGTCGATCACGCCGTTGGGCGCGAACAGCTTGGCGAAGTCGCCCAGCGGCACTTCCTTGGCCACGCCCTTGACGAACGGATAGCGCCCCTCGACGGCCGGCTTGCACCAGCTGCCGACCTCGCCCGCCGCGGCCGCCTTCACCGCGGCCGCGCCGGCGCCGGCCGACTGCGCGCCGCTGCGCGAGATCAGTCCGTTGAGCAGGTTGCTGACCGGCGGCGGCATGCGGTCGGCCTCGCTCTTGATGCGGGCGACGATCAGCGCATCCGACGTGACCGGCGCGCCGCGCTTGATCGCCTCGTCGGTCGCGCGCAGCTGCACCTCGTATTCCTTCAGCACGCCCAGCGTCGCGTCGAGCGGCACGGGCTGGCCGGCTGGACCGGCGACGACGCGCTGCAACTGCTCGAAGTGCGCGTCGACCACGGCCTCGGGCTTGGCCGCCGGCTGCGCGCTGGCGGCCGGCGTGCCCATCAGCTTGTCGGCGGTGCTGCGCATCGCGGCGGTGGCCTTGTCCAGCAGGCCCGCGGCCGCGGCCTCGGCCGACCTGTCGTTGCCGGTGGCGAGCTTGGTCTCCTTGGCCACGCCATTGAGCAGCAGCTTCAGCGGCGAGTCGCCCGCGGACAGCAGCGTGATTGTCTGGATGCTGCCCTGCAGGCTGGACGACTGGATCAGGCGCAGGTCGCCCAGCAGGTCGTCCCAGCTCTTGATGTATTCGTTGAGATACAGCTGCTGCACCTCGGTGAGCGTGGTGGCCATGCGCGCCACGCCCGAGCCGTTGGACGAGGTGCCCAGCACCCAGGCCTCCTCGTCGCCCAGCTGCTTGACCAGCAGCGGCGCCTGCGCGCGGAAGCCCTTGTCGTAGCCGGCCACCGTGAACAGCGCCGGCACGCCCTGCGACAGCGGTGCGCCCGAGGCGCGCGTGAAGACCAGCGCCGCCTGCGGGCCGCCGGCATCGGTGACGCGGAAGTCGGGCACGCCCTCGACGCCGATGCGCTTCAGCCGCGAATAGGTCCGCTGCGCGAGCGACGCCGCGGCCAGCTGCGTGCGCACCTGCTGCACCAGCGCCTGGTCCTGCGGCAGCACCATCTCGAGCGGCAGCTGGTCGAGCGCCGCGCCGAGATGCGCGAGCAGCGACGCGCGTTGCAGCTGCGTGATGTCGCGCGACAGCGTGCGATCCCAGTCGGCGGAGATCCAGGTCTTGACGTCCGCCGCCTTCAGGTGCGCCGGGTCGTACAGCATCACGTAGGTCTTGAGCGCCTCGTAGCGCACCTCGGGCGAATTGGCCTCGCGGATCTGCTGCTCGAGGCGCAGCGCGATGCGGGGCAGGAAGACATCGCGCAGCAGGTTCAGGTAGGCGCGGTCGGCCTGCGTGCCCAGCTTGCCACTCTGGCTCAGGCCGAAGGCGCGCGACATCGGCACGCCGGCGTCGCGATCGGCGTAGCCGGTGGGGATGTTGCGCGCGGCGTCGAGCACCGGCAGCACGGTCGTGACGTCGCCGGTGGGCAGCGGCGGCACCGCGGCCACCTGCTTCGTGACCTCGGCCGAGGCCTCGGCCACGTCCTTGATCAGCACCTGGTTGCGTACGAAGCTGATCGTCCAGCCCACGATCAGCAGCAGCGACAGCAGCGCCAGCAGCGAATACAGCGCGAGCGCGACGCGGCCGCGGCGCTTCTCGATGACGGCGCTGCGTCCGCTGATGTCGGACTCCGCGAAGATCACGCCGCGCAGCAGGTGCGTGAGGAAGTAGCTGCGACCCGACGACGACGCCGGCGGCAGCACCTGCCGCTCGAGCCCGTAGACGCGCGAGATGTTGCCCAGCACGCGGTCGAACGGGCTGCCCTCCTGCGTGCCGCTGGTGAAGTAGACGCCGCGCACCATCGGCTCCTCGGTGAACGCGGAGCTCAGGAAGGCCTCGTCGAGGAAGGCCTTGAGCATGTCGCGCAGGCCCGCGAACTGCTGCGGGAACGCGAACAGCGTGGCGCGCCGCTGCGGGTCGCGCTCCTCTTCCATGCGCGTGGTCAGGCGCGCGTTCAGGCGCGCGACGAGCGCGTCGAACTCGCCCGCGAACGTCGCGCCCAGGTTCGCGCCTGCGGGCAGCGGGAAGTCGAACGTCGTGCCCCACACCTGCGCGCGCGCCTCGCGGCCCAGGTCGCCGAAGAACTCCGCGAAGCCGGCCAGCAGGTCGCACTTGGTGACGACCACGTAGATCGGGAAGCGCACGCCCAGCGTCGAATACAGCTCCTGGATGCGCGCCCGGATCGAGCGCGCGTACTCATCGCGCTGCGCCGACGACGACGTGAACAGGTCGGACAGGCTCACCGTGACGATCGCACCGTTGAGCGGCTGCGCCGGGCGGAACTTCTTCAGCAGCGTGAGAAAGCCCGTCCACGCCGCGGCATCGACCTCGCGATTGCTGCTCTGCGTCGTATACCGCCCGGCGGTATCGAGCAGCACGGCCTCGTCGGTGAACCACCAGTCGCAGTTGCGCGTGCCGCCGATGCCCTTGACGGCGTCCTTGCCCATCTTGCCTTCGAGCGGAAAGCGCAGGCCCGAGTTGACCAGCGCCGTCGTCTTGCCCGAGCCCGGCGCGCCGATGAACATGTACCAGGGCAACTGGTACAGGTAGTTGCGGCCGCTGCCGGACTTGTCCTCGAAGCGCGCCTTGCGCAGCGTGGCCATCGCGTCGTCGAAGCGCTTCTTGAGCTCGGCGACCTCACGCTGCGACAGCGCCGAGTTGCTGGACGCGCCCTCGCCCATCGCCGCCAGCATCGCCTTGTTGGCGCGCCACGCGCGGAACTGCTTGAGGCCCTCCACGAGCGCGAAGACCAGCCAGACCAGGACGATCAACCCGATGCGCGCGCCGGCCGAACCGAGCGGCCGATGGTCATAGAACGCGATCGCGTCGCCGACGAACCAGATCAGCAGCGACACGACCAGCAGGCCGATGAACGCCAGCACCCAGCGATTGGCGAAGAAGCTCTTGAGCTTTGCCCACATGTTGTTCGGTTCTCCGCCCGGTTATGCGCCGGTGCGCAAGGTGATCTCGACGCGGCGATTGCGCGCGCGTCCTTCCGGCGTGGTGTTCGGCGCCAGCGGCTTGCTGTCGGCCAGGCCCTCGGCCTTGATCGCGTGGTTCTGCACCGTCTGCCCCAGCAAGGTGGCGACGCCGCGCGCGCGCTCGAGCGAGAGCTCGTAGTTGGACGGGAAGCGCAGCGAACGCCGGGTCGGCTGGTTGTCGGTGTGGCCGCTGACGGTGACGACGCCCGGCACCTGGTTGATCGCCGCGGCGATGCGGTTGATCACGGGCACCAGCTCGGACTTGATGTCGGCGCTGCCCGGGTCGTAGAACTTGTCGCCGTGGATGATGACGTGGCTGGACGTCGCGTCCTCCTCGACGTCGACCTGGCCGTCCAGGATCTCCTGCGCGAGCAGCGGCTTCAGGCGCGGCGCGGCCGGCGGCGGCGGGGGCGGCGGCGCGCGCTTGAGGTCGCCGACGTCCGAGTGGATCGCCGCGAGCTGGTGGAAGACCGGGTCGGACTTCGAGGCCAGCAGCAGCGCGAAGACCAGGTACAGCACGAACAGCAGCAGCGCCACGGCCGCCAGCACGATCCACGCGGACAGCCGCCGCACGAGCGGCTTGGCCACACGCTGCACGCCGCGCCACTTGCCCGACAGGTCGCGCTCGAACTCGCCGCGCTCGCGCCGGATCACGTTGTGCAGCCGGTCGCGCACGACGTCGAGCTGCTGGCGCCCGTTCTCGATGACGCTGTAGCGCCCCTCGAAGCCGAGCGCGATGCACACGTACATCAGCTCGAGCAGGTCGATGTTGCGACGCGGATCCTCCATCGCCTTCTCGAGCAGCTGGAAGAACTTCTCGCCGCCGAAGCCCTCGCGGTGCAGCGTCACGAGCAGGCTCTGCTGCACCCACTCGGGGCTCGCGCCCCAGGGCATGTTGGCGACGGCCTCGTCGATCACGGTGCACAGCGCGTAGCGGCTGATCAGCACGTGCTCGGGCGTCGCGCCCGCGGCGCGCGCGCGCGTCTCGAACTCGGTGATCGCGCGCAGCAGGTAGTCGCGCAGGCCGGCCGGGTCGGCGTGGCGCAGCGAGCGCCGGATCGTCGGCACCGTGTTGAGCAGCACCGACGCGTTGGCCACCAGCGGGTTCAGGCCGACCGGGCCGGCGGCGTCCTCGACGTCGGCCAGCACCGCCGACGCATCGAGCGTCATCGCCTGGCCCGCCATCGGTGCCTGGGCCGCCGCGCGGCGGCCGCCCGGCTTGGGGATCATGATCGTGGCTTCCGAATCGTCCGGCGGCGGGGGCGGCGTGCCCGGCTGGCCTGGGTAGGGAGGTTGGGTCATGATGCGATCGATCGAAGGACGCTCAGGGTTTCAGGGCCCAGAGCTCGAGTTGGAGGCCGGGGAAGTCGCCCGCGATGTGCAGCGCGATCACCTTGGTGACGTCGAGCTGCTTCCACAGGTCGCCGCTGCGATCGAGCTGGAAATAGGTATACCCCGCGTAGTACGGCATGCGCGGCGGCGCCATCGGCAGCGGCTCGACGTCGATGCCGGGCAGGTGCAGCCGCACCAGGTCGCGGATCTTGTCGGGCGGCCCGATCTTGACCTGCGGCGGAAAGCGGCCGCGCACGTATTCGGCCGGCCGGTCGGCGTTGACGCACAGCACGAACTGCGCGTTGTGCAGCAGGTCGACGTCGGGCACCATGCCCGTGTACAGGCCGGCGGCGCGCTCCTGCAGCGGGATCGGCACCGCGTTCGGGTTGATCACCTCGGTGAGCAGCTCGCGGATGTCGAACATCAACGGCTCGAAGGTGTTCTTCAGGTCCTCGTGGCGATAGATGGCCTGCACGCGCGCGCGGCGCCTGCGACGGTCGCTGAAGGTGGAGAACTCGCCGGCCGCCTGCACCAGCACCGTGTAGAGCGCCTCGGGGTGCAGCGACTCGCGCTCGCCGAGGTGCGTGAGCCACGGGTCGTAGCGGTTGGCGACCTGCAGCATCATGAAGTCGCCGATCTCGCCGACGCCCTTCTGCTGCGACTGGTTCAGGCGCGCGGCCAGCGTGTCGGCGCGATGGCGCACCAGGTTGCGCGCCTCGATCAGGAAATCCTGCAGGCGCGAGCTGCCGCGGCAATCGAGCGCCGGCGCGATGAAGCTCTCGTCGAGGATCAGCTGCCCGGTGCTGCGGCGTTCGACGATGCGCGCCACCGCGATGCTGCAGAAGCCCGAGCGCGGATCGTCGTCCAGCATCAGGCGCAGGTTGAGCTGCCCCAGCTTCATGTCGGCCGGATCGCCGACGCCCAGCACGTTGTCCTCGACGCGCAGGTCCTGGCCGACGAAGCGCGCGAGCGCGGTGGACGGACCGGCGTCGACCGCGAACTCCGGCATGCCCGAGCGCACCAGCGGCAGCGCCAGGTGCACCAGCGTTTCCTTGACCTCGGTGCCGATCTCGAGCGCCAGCGGCGCGGCGTATTCCTCGGGGATGGAGAACGGCGTGCCATCGGGCATGACGCCGCGCGCGGCCTTGATCGAGAGCCGTCCGATCTTGAGCGCCTCGTCGTCGAGCCGCAGGCTGGTGAAGCCCCAGCCCGGCGCGAGCAGGCCGGCCGCGCGGGACTCGACGAGCATCTCGACGGAGCGTTCGAGTTGCTGGAAATGCTGCGGCCGCAGGAACAATCCCTCCGACCAGATGACGCGCTTTCGGCTCATGCTCTTGTTGTCGTGAGAACCGGCGCAGGGGCGACGCGCGGGTTCATGTTGACGACCCGGAACGTCGCGGGGCCGCAGCAAATGTACACGTATTCATTCGGCGCGCCGAGGGTAGAAAACCGCAGTTTCCCCTCGTGAGGACCGCGGCGAGCGCGCGCGTTCGCATCGGGTTTCAACGCCAGCTGCCGGCGAGTTCGCCACCGCCTGCGGCGATCGACTGCCAGCCCGAGACGCGCGCTTCAGGCACGCGGCGCTCGCTCTGCAGCGTGATCAGGCCGGCCGCCTGCAGCACGTCGACGTCGCGCTCGCCGAGATACGCCTCGGCCACCGCCTGCAGGCGGGGCTCTTCGCCGCTGCGGTCGATGAAGGCCGGGAGGTCGGCGAGTTGCACCCGCGTCTCGACGCCGCCGTCGACGTCGCCTTGCGCCAGCAGCAAGGCGGCGTCCAGCGCGGCGCTGCGCCAGACGAGCGCGTCGTGCAGCGACAGGGTGGAGGCATCGGCCAGTTCGTCGAACGGAAACGCCGACACCGGCTCGTTGCGCGGACCGTACGGCAGGCGCGCGAGCAGGCGCGGGAAGGTCAGGCCGACATGCCGCGCGAGCGCGCTCTCGCGCAGCGCCCGCCACACGCGCGACTCGTTGGCGGCCAGCACCTGCGCGTCGTCGCTCGTGGCCACGGCAGCGAGCGCCGGCGCGGCGCCGGCGAGCAGCACGGCGCCCTGGGCCGCGGCCACGGAGGCCAGGCCGCCCAGCAGCGACAACTCGACCAGGCTGGGCCCGAACTCCTCCAGGCTGACGACGACATCGCAGCCCCGGCCATCGCCGTTCAACACCGCGGCGAGCGCGGCCCGCGCCGGCTCCGCGGCGACGGCGCCGAGATCGGCCAGCAGCTCGTCGGCCCGGCAGTCGAACAGCTCGAGGCGCACCTGGCCATCGGCCATGTCGAGCTCGCGCACGAAGCGGTCGACCGCGCGCCACGCGCCTTCGAGACGACGCCAGGCCGGATCGCGCAGCACGTGGCGCAGCAGCGCGGAGACGGCAGGTTCGTCGACGCGCGTTGCGGGGGCCGGCGTCGCGGCGACGAGCTGATCGCCCACCAGCTGGCGGATGAAGCGATCGATGGCGCCATCGGCCGTGGACGACGGCGTGGCGGCCAGCGCGGGCGCGCCCGCGGGCAGGTCGCCGCCCAGCAGGCGCTTCATCATCGCGGCGGCGTCCTCCGCGCCGTCCTCGCGCGCGGGCGCAGGCGGGGGCGACGCGCTCGCGCTGGCCCGCGCGGGCAGGCGCGCCAGCACCGCGTCGGCGGAGAAGTCGTCCATGGACTCGAGCGCGATGCGCAGCGCCACGCCGGCCTCGTCCTGCAGGCCGTCGATCTCGGCGACCGGCGCGATGCGGGCGAAGACACTGTCGAAGTTGTCGATGTCGATGCGCACCGGCCGCCGCTCGGCCAGCGGCTGGCGGCGCGCGCGCGGCCGGCCCGATAAGTCGCCCAGCACGACGACTCGGAACGGCGCCGCGTCGTCGCCGTCGTCGTCGCTGCGCTGGCGGCGCGGCGACGGCAGGTGTCCGATGTTCAACTCGATAGCGGGCATGGCGGCGCTCCTTCGTTGGCCGGCGCTCAGCCGAGACTCTGGGCGACGAGCCGCCCGTCGGCGATCGACCACGCATGCGCCCGCGTCGGCTCCTCGCCCTCGGCGAAATAGAAGTCGACCGGCCCGAAGAACGCGGCCAGTTGCTGCTGCGGGCAGGTCGGCAGGTAGCTGCGCATCACCCGCGGGTCGTAGAAGCGGAAGAACAGCGACTCCATGTCCGGCCCGTAGACGTGCACCTGCTGGCGCACGTGCCGCCACAGCGCGGGCAAGGCGAGCTGGCTGGTGAGGAACACGCCCCAGTTCTGGCCCCAGCCCTCGGCCAGCAGCCGGCGCGTGAAGGCGGCGCTCGGCTCGAGTTCGATCAGGTAGGGCGCGACGGTGGCCATGTCCGGCTCCAGCTGGCCGGTGAACAGGCAGCGCCAGCGAGGCGCATGGTCGGCGTACAGCGCCTCGAGCAGGCTCGGGTTCTGCGCGCCATCGAGGATGACGTAGGCGGGCATGTCGCCGGCCTCTTGCCACAGGCGCGTCTGCACGGCCGGCGGCATGGGAAGGGAGCGTTCGGACATGGGTTCCAGTCTTCAGGGAATCGTGTGCGTCATCTGGCCTTCGACCTGGATGCTGATCTGGCCAGCCCAGTTGCACATCAGCATCGAGCTCTTGTTCAGCGCGGGCTGGTTGGCCAGCATGACCGTCGGCGAGCCGGGCACCCATGGCGACGGCGTCACCGGGATGCAGGGCATCGGCGTCAGCACGCCCAGCGCCGCGGCCGTGGCGGCGGCCACCATCGGATTGGCCGGCGACTGGCACATGCCGAACGGCATGATGTTGACCATCGGCACGTGATCCATGATGTTGGCCGCGGGGACGTTGGACGTGTTGACCATCTTGATGGGCAGCACGGCCAGGCTGCTGGGCGCCATGCCCATGGTGCATTGGAGCAAGGCACCGTGACAAACGTGATTGGGCATCGTGTTCTCCTGGTTCGCAGGGAAAGGCGTCAGCCCGGGCAGGACGACGACACGAACGGCGCGCCGGTCTTCGCGGCCGTCAGGAAGCTGCTGGCCTTGGGCGAGAAAGCCGTCGGCGCCGTCGGCGCGGCGGGCTTGTCGACGGCCGCGCCGCCTTCGCTGGTCATCGCGTCCTTGCCGGCCTTGGGCGCCTGCGGGCTGATCGCGCTGCCCGAGCCCTTGCTGCCGCCGGAGTTCACGTTGACCATGATGCCCTTGATGTCGACCCCGGCCGGGCTCAGCGTCACGAAGTTGCCGCCGCACACGAGCGAGACCATCGTGCTCGACTCCAGGACGATCTTGGACGTGGCCTTCAGGTGAATCTCCTGCCCGCCGTCGACGAGGACGGCCGAGCCGCTCTTGAGGTGGACGTCCGACGCCACGTCCATCGACAGCTTGCCGCCGATCTTCTCGTTGTGGTCGCCGGTGGTCTGCACGTGGTGGTCGCCGTCGAACTTGGCGAACGCGTCGGCCTTCACGTAGTGGTGCGACTCGTTGCCGATCCACAGCTTGTGGTCGTTGAGCACGCGGGTGTCGAAGTTGTACTGCGCCTGCAGGTAGATCTGCTCGGCGCCGTCGGTGTCGTCGAAGCGCAGCTCGTTCCACTTGCCGGCCACGCTCTTGCCGCTGGAATCGATGCTCAGCGACTTCAGGCCCGTGTAGGACGCGCCGGCCGGCAGCTTGAACGGCGGCGTGTTCTCGGCGTTGTGCACGCGGCCGATGACGACGGGCCGGTCGGGGTCGCCCTCGAGGAACTGCACCAGCACCTCCTCGCCGACGCGCGGCATGTTCTGGAAGCCGTAGCCCTTGCCGGCCCACGGCGTGGACACGCGGGCCCAGCACGAGTCGCTGCCGTAGCGATCCCAGAAGAAGCGCACCTTGATGCGGCCGAGGTTGCCGCCGGTGCTGGCGTCGCTGTCGTTGCGGAAGTCGGCGACGACCAGCGCGGTCTGCGTGCCCGTGATGACCGGCTTGCGCGTGGTGCGCAGCGTGCGGAACTGCACCGACGACGGGATGGCCTCGAACTCGCACGTGAACGAGCCGCCGTCGCCGCCGCCGCTGGCCGCGAGGTTGTTGACCGCGACGAAGGAATGGCCGATCACCAGGTACTCGCGGTTCAGCGCCGCCACCCCGTGGTCGACGACCTTGACCTTGAAGCCGACCTGCAGCCGGCGCTCCGTCGCCTTGCCGTGCGCGATCGAGTAGCGGCTCGCGAGTTCCTCGCCGCGGATCGTCGCGTAGGTGGTCGCCTGCGCGCCGGTGGTCGTGCCGATCGGGTGGTCGAACACCTCGAAGCCGGCGTTGTCGTGCGACTTCGGATTGGCGCTGACCGAGGCGATCTGCGTGTTGGGCGTGACGTAGTTGTAGTCGCCGGTGGCGAACGAGCCGGCATGCACCTTCGAGACCAGCTCGAGGCTGCCGAGCGTCGCGTCGGCGAAGCCGGGGCCGGCGAACTCGAGCTGCGCCAGGTTGGGCGTGGCCTGCTGGTCGCCGAGCGCGTTCAGCAGCTTCATCGTGTGCTTGCCGTTGTCGTGCGTGAAGTAGTAGTAGATGCCCGCGTGCTCCATCAGCCGGCTGACGAAGTCGAAGTCGGACTCGCGGTACTGCACGACGTAGTCGCGCGTCTCCGTGCTGCCGACGCTGCTCTCGACCCCCATCAGCGTGTCGTTCTTGAGCTGCGCCATCACCAGGTCGCCGATCGCGGTCTGCGAGAAGATGCGGCTGTTGGCCGAATGCCCGAGGAACCACAGCCCCGGGTTCAGCGTGACGAGATACAGGTACCCCGTATTGCCCTTGAACGCCGGCGTGCGCACCGCGCCCTGGATGACGAAGCGCGTGACGTAGCCGTTGAAGTAGCGCTGCGACGAGCCGTCGGTCATCTCCAGCTGCACCGTGGCGTTGGTGCCCAGCATCTTCTCGGGCGCGATGTCCGAGCGCTCCGACAGCAGCTCGAGCTGGTATTCGTAGGGCCGGCCCAGTTCCTCGCGCCCGGTGAAGCGCTGCACGACGAAGACGTCGGCGCCGGCGGCGGTGGAGATCTCAAGCAGGCGGCTCAT
Source organism: Scleromatobacter humisilvae (assembly GCF_023231945.1). Classification (GTDB taxonomy): domain Bacteria; phylum Pseudomonadota; class Gammaproteobacteria; order Burkholderiales; family Burkholderiaceae_C; genus Scleromatobacter; species Scleromatobacter humisilvae. The sequence continues at coordinate 23,973 of NZ_JAJLJH010000019.1, read as the reverse complement.
GGCGATTTCCTTTGTTCCGTGGGGCACGGCCTCTGGCGGACGGAGACCACGAGGTTGCCGCCCTCGTCGACGATGCGGGAGACGCCGCCCATGACGAACAAATGCTGCGCCGCGAGCCTTTCAGCCCGATGCGAGGGGCTGCCGAATTCTCGTCTCAAACAAACGGGTTTGCGATTCACCACTTGGGGGGCCTCGTGTTGCGCCGCGACGTTCTCGCGCCTTGCCCGCATGGTGCAGCAGCGGCCAGGCCGAGTCGATTTCAGCACATTACAGCCGCGCTCGACCTCGGCAAGATCCCCGGTTTCGGGGCTTGCCGCGCGCCGCGCCAAGGGGCGGCGCCCGGTGGCTCAGCCGCCGTGCAGCCGCCGCACCAGGCGCGCGGCCCAGCCCGGCGACTGGGGCGTACCGACCTGCACGAGCAGCGCGGAGATGTTGTCGCGGCCGCCGGCCTCGTTGGCCGCGTCCACCAGCAGCGACGCCGTCTCGACCAGCGGCTTGCCGGCCCCGAAGTGGGCCGAGATCGCGCCGTCGTCCAGCATGTCGGTCAGGCCGTCGGAGCACAGCAGGAAGACGTCGCCGACCAGCGCCTCGTGGTCGTGCACCTCGAGATCGATCTCGTCCTCGATGCCCAGCGCGCGCGTGACGATGTTGCGAAAGCGCGGATCCAGCAGCGCATCGACGGACAGCGCGCCCATCGCGATCTGCTCGTCGACCCAGCAATGGTCGCGCGTGACCTGTTCGAGCACGCCGGCGCGCCAGCGATAGCAGCGCGAGTCGCCGAGGTGGGCGACCGTCATGCGGTCGTGCATCAGCACCGCGATGACCAGCGTCGAGCCCATGCCCTCGTAGTCGGGCTCGCGGCGCGCGGCCGCGATGATGCTGGCGTTGGCGCGCGCCGCGGCGAAGCGCATGTCCTCGTGCAGGCCGGCGCGGTCGGGCGACACCGGCGCCGCATGCAGGTGCGGCAGCGCCGACGCCAGCTCGTCGAAGATCTCGTCGACCGCCATCCGGCTGGCCACCTCGCCCGCGGCATAGCCGCCCATGCCGTCGGCGAGGATCGCCAGGCCGAGGTTCGCGTCGAAGCGCAGCGCGTCCTCGTTGGCCGAGCGCACGCGTCCCGCATCGGTGCGCGAGGCCATCTCGCAATGGGGGGCCGTGGTGCCGAGGGCGGCCATCTCAGCGATGCCCGCCTGGGCAGGGCCTGCGTGCGGAGCGGGAACCGAGCTTCATGAATGATCCTGATGCGTCCGGGATCCGCGACGACGGGGATCGCGGGAAAGACGGCTGGCGGACCGGTTGCGACGCCCGTCGCGTCGCCGCCCTGCTCACTTCTTGCGTCGCAGCTTCTTGCCCTGCTCCGCGTAGGCGCGCGCGAACTCCTGATTGAGCAGTCGATCGAAATGATCCTCGGCTTCCTTCTCGAGCTCGCCATACATCGCCAGGAAGCTTTCCCACAGCTTGGCCCGGTGCAGCGCGGGCACCACGCTGTCGAGCGCACCCGACTTCTTGATGCGCTTCTCCACCGTGTCGGGCGCGAACATCTTCAGCGCGGCCAGCAGCGCCGCGCGCGTGCCGGCCATGACGGCCATCTCGTGCGCGCAGACGTCGTTGACGGCGTCCCCGATGGCCTTGACCGGTGGCAGGAACAGCTTGTTGCCATGCTGGCGCACGTCCACGAGATAGCGCAACGCGTCGCGCGCCGACTCGGAGTGCTTGAGCGGATTGTTTTCGCGCGACGCGATCATCGTGCGATCCTCGATGCGCAGCTCGTTCTTGAGCTCGGCGCGCATCTGCAGCATCTGGTACAGGCCGTTGACGGTGAGGTTCAGCAGCTCGCCGACGATGCGGATCGTCTCCATCGGGTTGGATGCATCGAGGTCGCCCGGCTCGAGCTCGAGTGCCTGCGCGAGCACGGCCAGCGCCGCGGTGCCGTCGACCCCCGCGCCGCCGGCGGCCACCGGCGGGGCCTTCGGCGCGACGGCGGGCTCGGGCGCGGCACGCGGCGGCGCGATGACGTGCGTGCGCGCGGGTGCGGCGACGTCGGCCATCAGGTCGATGTCCAGCGGGTCGATGTCGGCCGGCGGCGCGGCGGCGCGGACGGGGGCGAGCGGCGCCGGCGCCGGCGCTGGAGCCGGCGCGCTGCGGGCCGGGCCGAAGTCCTTGTCGAGGGCCGCGAAGATGTCGTCGTCGAACGGCTCGGGCAGCGTGTTGTTGCCTTGCGCGGGCATCGCGAGGTTGACGTCCTGCTGGCGGAACAGGCCCTGGGCCTGGTCGCTCATCGGAACCGCGGCGGCGGGCCTGTCCGTGCCCAGGAACGCGTCGAGCGCGCTGGCGCCGTAGTCGTTGCCGGCCGGCACCGACACGCGATGGGCCGCGGCATCCGCGCTCGCCGCGCGCGGGCGCGGGGACGCCGACGGCGGCGCGTCGAGCATGCGGCTCAGGTCGCCGGCCGCAGGATCGGCCTCGAGCGGCTGGGCCAGCGGCGCCACTGGCGGCGCGCGCCGCGCCTCGGGCGTCGGCGGCTTCGCCCAGTTGGGCGACGTGCCGAACTGCGAATCGCGCGCAACACCGGCTGCCGGTGGCGGCGCGAGCGACGCCATCATGTCGAGACTGTCGGCACGCGCGCCGGCGGAATGGCCGAACGCGGCGAGCGGATCGCGGATGGCGGGTGCAGCGGGTGCCGCGGCGGAGGCACCCTGGAGTTCGGCCACCAGCAGGTAGTCGCCCAGCTGGATGCGGTCGCCGTTGGACAGCTCCACCGCCGCGCCTGGCGGCACCGCGTTGTCGTTGACGCTGCAGCCGTTGACCTTGGAGATCACCTTCAGCGAATAGCGGCCGTCGCGGCAGCGGATCTCCAGGTGCTCGCGCGAGATGTAGCGATCCGGGCTCGGCAGCGGCAGCGAACAGGTGTTGCTGCGCCCGATGCGTCCGCCATTGGCACCGAAGCGCGCGTTGATCGCTTGCGGCTGGTCGGGCGGAGGGCAACGCAATGCGCGGACGACGAGTTCCATGGCAGTTCGATGAGGAGTCGAAACGATTATGGCGCGCTGGATCCGGCGCGCGCGCCGTGCCGGCGAAATCGGGGCTTCCTGGACATCCTTGCGCGGCGGCGGCGAGACAGATCCAGGGTTATCCCGGGAGATTCGCGGCTAGTCGACGCCCTTGCACTTGTTGGCTTCCTTGAGGAAGTCCTTGCCCTCGGCCGCCGTCGGCTTGCGATAGATGGCGCACAGCCGCGCACGCGCGCCAGGCGCGCCCATCGCATCGGCGCGTTCCATCTGGCGGATGCCCTCGGGCACGCGACCGGCGAGATAGGCCTCGTAGCCCTTGCGCAGCAGGTCCGAGGCGTCGGCATGGGCGTCCACCCGCGGAGGCCTCAACGCCGCGGCGGCCTCCGCATCGGCCTTGGCCTTGGCGTCCGAATCGGCCTTGGCCTGCGCAGCTTCCTGGTCCGCCTTTGCCTTCGCGTCGGCGTCCGCCCTGGCCTTGGCCTGCGCGTCGAGTTCGGCCTTGCGCCGGGCCAGCTCGTCGGCCTTGCGTTGCGCAGCGGCCGTGTCGTCGACCGTCGGCGCGACGACGGCGCTGGCGCCGGTCGCGACAGGCGCCGGTGCGGGCGATGCGACGACCAGCGACGCTGCCGGCGCGGGCGCGGGGGTCGGCGACGGCACGGGCACGGCGGCGACCGGCGGCGGCGGCGCGCTGTCGACCGTCGTCGGCGCCGGCGCCGGCTTGAGCACGAACCAGGCGCCCGCCGCGAGCGCGACGACCGCCGCACCCGCGATCGGCAGCAGCAGAGGGTTCCTGCCGGAGGGCGCCACCGCGACCGGCGCGGGCGCTGCGGGCGGCGGTGTCGGCGCACGCGCGGGAGCGGGCGCGCGCGCGGGCGGCTTGTCCCGGATCGGACGCACCATCGTCAACTCGGCGTCGTCGTCGGCGGCGACGGGCGCCGGGGCGCGGGCCAGCATGGTCGCCTCCGGATCGGCCGGCTTCAGCATCGCGGCGGCTTGCGCCTCGCGCGCGCGCTTCGCCTCGACATCCGCCCGCCGCGCAGCCTCCTCGTCGGCCTGGCGCTTCGCCTCGAGCACGGCCTTCGCGCGCGCATCGGCGTCCGCCTTGGCCGTCGCATCGGCGGCGGCCTGGAGGCGCGCTTGCTCGTCGGCCTGGCGTCGGAGGGCCGCGGCCGCGTCCTGCGCGGCCTGGTCCTCGGCCCGGCGCTTCGCCTCGGCCTCGACAGCCTCGCGCTCGGCCAGTTCATCGGCCAGGCGCTTGCGCTGCGCGGCCGCCTCGGCCTCGGCTTGCAATCGGGCGGCCGCCGCGGCCTGCTCGCGCGCGACCTCGGCGGCGCGGCGCGCCTGCTCCTCGGCGACGCGCCTGGCCTGCGCCTCGGCGCGCGCGCGTTCGCGCGCCGCCTCGGTCTCGCTGCGCAGGCGCGCGATGTAGCCCGTCTGCGCCTTCAGCTGGGCCTCGATGACGGCGACGCGCTCGGCCAGCGGCACGGGCAGCTTCAACGGCAGCGCCTGCATCGACGCAAAGCCCTTGCCGACCTGCTCGACGCTGGCGGCCAGCTTGTCCAGGCGCGCCTGGATGGCGTCGATCGGCGCCTCGCCGGCCGCCGCATCGACGGACTCCAGCGCGCGCGACTCGCTGCCCCACGCGCCGTCCTGGCCGGACAGGCGCTTTTCCAGCACGTCGAGCTTCTGCTCGAAGCCCCCGAGCGCGCTGCGGCCCTCGCGTTCGATGCGCTCGCAGAGCGTCTCCTGCGCCGCCGCGGCCGCGTCGAGCGCGCCGCGGCGCGATTCCAGCTCGGCCTGCGCGTCGGGGGCGAGCGCGTACGAGTCGGCAACGAACGCGCCAATCGCCGTGGCGCTCTCGCGCAGCTTCGCAACGACGGCGCGCCCGGCCGCGGCGTTGGCGGGGCCGTCGATCAGCAAGGTGTTCTGCGCGAACAGCGCCTGCCCCGCCTCGAGCTGCGCCCCGGCTTCGGCGAGCAGCGCCCGCGAGCTTTCGAGCCACTGCGCGGACTGCGCCTGTGCCTCGGCCTCGGCCGCGCGCTGTTCGGCCTCGGCCTGCTGCAGCTCGAGCTCGGCGCGCTTCATGTCCTCCTCGTAGCGGCGCCGGGCCTCGTCGGCGCGCCGCCGGGCCTCCTCGACCGCCGCGGCGCGGCCCGTCGACGCGCCGCTGCCGGAATGGCTGCCGCCGGTCGCTCCGGTGCCCGTGCCGGTTCCGGTTCCGGTGCCCGTTCCCGTGCGATCGGCCGGCGCGACGCCGTCGTTCAGGTGCTTCAACGCCTCAGCCGACATGATCATCGTCGACTCCGATTCGTCGCCGGAGTCGGCCAGGCCCACGGCGGCCGTCAGCGCGCGGCTGAACTCGGCGGCGCTGGCGAAGCGGTCGGTCGCGACCTTGGCCAGCGCCCGCAACACCACGGCATCGATCGCCTCCGGAATGGACGGGTTGTGGCTGGACGGCGGCTTCGGCGCCTCCATCAGCACCTTCTGCATCACCGCGACCATGCCGCCCGAGAACGGCCGCTCGCCGACCAGGAACTGGTACAGGATGACGCCCGCGGCATAGAGGTCGGACCGCGCGTCGGCCGTCTCGCCGCGGATCTGCTCGGGCGCCATGTAGCTGGGCGTGCCCAGCACGGTGCCGGCGTGCGTCTTCGCGGTGGAGTCGATGCGCGCGATGCCGAAGTCGCCCAGCTTCACCGAGCCGTCGTCGGTGACGAAGATGTTGTCGGGCTTGACGTCGCGGTGGATGACGCCGCGGCCGTGCGAGTAGCCGAGCGCGTCGAGCAGCTCGCCCATCAGGCGCACGATCTGCGACATCGAGAACGGATGGCGGGCCGCGAAGAAGGACTTCAGCTCCTTGCCCTGCACGAACTCCATGACGATGAAGGACAGCCCCTTCTCCTCGCCATAGTCGTAGATGCCGACGATGTTGCGGTGGTTCAGGCGGCCGGCGGCCTTGGCCTCGATCAGGAAGCGCCGCGAGTGCTCCTCGGCCTCCTCGGCGTCGAGCTCGTCCTTCTTGATCGTCTTGATGGCGACGATCCGGTCGATGATCGGGTCGTATCCCTCATAGACGATGCCCATCGCACCCTTGCCGATCGCTCGGCGGATCTCGTACTTGCCCAGCTGTTTGGGTACGTCGCTCAATGGGCTCGAAGTGGACGACGACGCCCGGGCAACCGGGCATCCGGAGCCGCCGGAAAGACCTTCTCGGCGGCGATTGGCGTCGGCAATGTTACCCGAGTGTTGCGCGGCCTCCTGCGCGCCGCGTCGCACGTGGCGCGCGTTTCCGGGCCGGAATCCACGCGAAATACACGTGTCCGAAAACGGCGAGTAGGGACTTGGCGCCTGCCTATGATGACGGCATGGAACTCGATCCCGACATCGCCTGGAAGGCCCTCGCCGCGCACGACGCGCGCTTCGACGGCCGCTTCTTCGTGGGCGTCACGTCGACGCGCATCTACTGCCGCCCGGTGTGCCGCGTGCGTACGCCGCGCCGCGAGAACTGCCGCTTCTACGCCAACGCCGCCACGGCCGAACAGGCCGGCTTCCGGCCGTGCCTGCGCTGCCGTCCGGAGCTCGCGCCGGGCCTGAGCCTGATGGACTCGTCGCAGGTGCTCGCGCAGCACGCGGCGCGCATGATCGACCATGCCGTGCGCGTCGGCGCGGCCGTGCGCATGCCCGAGCTCGCGGCGCGGCTGGGCGTCACCGAGCGCCACCTGCGGCGCGTGTTCGCGCAGGCGCACGGCGTCAGCCCGATCGACTACCTCACCACGCAACGCCTGCTGCAGGCCAAGCAGCTGCTGACCGACACCGACCTGCCCGTCACCGAGGTGGCGCTCGCCTGCGGCTTCGAGAGCCTGCGCCGCTTCAACGCCGTCTTCGCCGAGCAGGTGCGGCTCAAGCCGACCGAGCTGCGCGGCGCCGCGCGCTCGTCCAAGGCCGGCGGCGACGGGCTGCGGGTCCGCCTCGGATACCGGCCGCCGTATGACGTCGCCAGCATGCTGGCGTTCTGGGAGCAGCGCGTGCTGGCGGGTGTCGAGGAGGTCAGCGGCCGTGTCATCCGCCGCACCTGGAGCGCGCCGCGGCCGGCCGTCGACGAATCCGGCCACGCCGGCGCCGCGGCGGAACCCGCGCGCGGCTGGATCGAGATCGAGTTCCTGGAAGAACGCCACGAGGTCGAGCTGCGCGCCAGCGCGAACCTCGCCGCGCACAGCGGCCAGCTGGTCGAGGCGGCGCGCCACGCGCTCGACCTGGACGCCGATCCCACCCACATGGCGCCGCTGCTGGCGACGCTGGCCGAGCTGCATCCGGCTTCGGCGATGACGGCGGGCCTGCGCATGCCCGGCAGCTTCGACGGCTTCGAGACCGCCGCGCGCATCGTGCTGGGCCAGCAGGTCACCGTCGCCGCCGCGCGCACGTTGACGCGGCGGCTCATCGAGCGCTTCGGCGCGCCGGTCGAGACGCCCTGGCCCGGCCTGACCCGCTGCTTCCCCGACGCGGCGACGATCGCCGCGGCCACGCCCGACTCGATCGGCGAGCTGGGCATCGTGCGCCAGCGCGTGGCCGCGCTGCAGGGCCTCGCGCGCGCCGTCGTCGACGGCCTGCCGCTGCATCGCGGCGCGCCGCTGGCCAGCACGCAGGACACGCTGCTCGCCCTGCCCGGCATCGGCGACTGGACGACGCAGCTGCTCGCGCTGCGCGTGCTGGGCTGGCCCGACGCCTTTCCCGCGACCGACATCGGCCTGCTGAAGGCGCTGGGCCTCGCGCAGGCGCGCGACGCACCGCAGGCCATCGCGATGGCCGAGAGCTGGCGTCCCTGGCGCTCCTACGCCGTCATCGCGCTGTGGCGGGCGCTGGAGTCCGACGATCCGAGCCCGGCGCCCGCCCCCGTCAAGAAACGCAATGCGGTCCGCAAGACGACCGCCAAGGAATCAGCATGACCCACACCGCTTCCCACGCCCTGCCCGCGCGCCGCACCACCGGCGACGCACTCGTCCAGGGCGTCATCGACACGCCGCTCGGCCCCCTCACCGCGCTGGCCAGCGACGAGGGCCTGATGGGCCTGTGGTTCGGCGACCAGCTGCATTCGCCCGGCATGCTCGAGGCCCCCGTCGACGACGCGCAGCGCTGGATCGCGCAGGCGCGCGAGGAGCTCGCGCTCTATTTCGCGGGCCGGCTGCGCGAATTCAAGGTACCGCTGGCGCCGCGCGGCACCGACTTCCAGGAGGCCGTCTGGCGCCGCCTTTGCGCGATCCGGTGCGGCGACACCGTCAGCTACGGCCGCATCGCGCGCGAGCTGGGCAGCCCGCAGGCGTCGCGCGCGGTGGGCGCGGCGGTCGGGCGCAATCCGATCTCCGTCATCGTGCCGTGCCATCGCGTCATAGGCGAGAACGGCACGCTCACCGGCTACGCGGGCGGCCTGCATCGCAAGCAGGCGCTGCTGGACATCGAGGGCACCGCGCTGGCGCCCGGCGCGCGCCACGAGGCGCAGGCCCAGTTGCTGTGATGGCAAGGACGCCGCTGGGCCTGCGCGACGCCACGCTGGCCGACCTCGCGACCATCGACGAGATCCACGTGCAGAGCCGCCGCGTCGCATACCGGGGCCAGGTATCCGACCACTACCTCGACGTCACGATGCCGGCGGCCAGCATCGAGGACTGGCGACGCAAGCTGCCGGCGCTTCTGGATGGCGCGGGCCGCGTGCTGGTCGCGGAGTCCGACGGCGAGCCCATCGCGTTCGTCGCGGCCTTCGCGCCCGACGAGCGCGGCAGCGTCTACATCAACAACCTGCACGCGCGTCCCGACCGCAAGGGGCTGGGCGCGGGCTCCGCGCTGCTGGCCGCGACGGCGCAGTGGGCGCGCGACGTCGGCGCCAGCGCGCTGCACCTGAAGGTGCTGCAGACGAACACGCCGGCCATCGGCTTCTACGAGTCGCTCGGCTGGCGCTGCGTCGATCGCGTGGACGACACCTGGGCCGGCGAAGCGATCGTGGCCCTGGTCTACGCCATCGACCTCACTTGAAGCACTTCATGTCGAACTCGTAGGTGGAGATGCGCGACTCGTGCACTTCCACTGGCTCGCGTCGCACCGCGCCGTCGGTGCCGACCAGGTGGTACGGCGTCACCGTGCAGCGCGCGGGCGTCAGGTCGATCTCGATTTCGTACTGCTCGCCCGCCTTCGGCACGAACGCCGGCACCTTGCAGACGCCGGCGGTGCGCGCGCGCACCTCGTTCTGCGTGTCGGGCTGCAGCACGTGCATGACCTCGGCGCTCGTGACCGTCGGGAACACGGCGCGCGGCCCGATCACCAGCGCCTCCTCGGCGCGCACGTAGCGCTCGAGCGTGGCGGGCGACACGGGCTTGTCGTCCAGCATGCCGATGCGTTCGGCGTCGCGGCTGTTGCCGCCGGTCATGCCGAGGTTGGCCTTGGTGAAGCACGACGGCGAGTCGAACACGGCGATGTCGGCGTAGTAGGCGTACGGACGCAGGTTGACGACCCGCACCTTGGCCGCGGCCACGCCCTTGGGCGGCTCGCGATATTTCGGCGCCGCGTTGGGCACCGCGCTGCACGCCGCGAGCCAGGCCGCGGCCGCCAGCGCGAGCCCCCCGCGCGCGCGGGACGCGCGGGCGGGGGCGCGCGCGCCGGCGTTCGGGGTAAGGTCGTGGCAGTCGTTCATGGCGGGCTCCTGCCTGTGTATCGGCTCGGTGCGCGAGAAGCTGTAGATCGTGTCGCCTTCGACACGTCGGCTGTCGGCAGCGCGCGGCCTTCCCGGGCGGGAATGAACGGGATATCGGCTGCTTTTCGGCGAACCTGAAATCGCGGCCGCTCAGCGGGCCTCGACCTTCAGGATCACGATCGGCGCCTGTCCGCCCGCGTGGGGCGCGGCGAGATCGGCCTGCGCCGGGGGAGTGGCGCACCGGCCGTCATCCCACAGCTTGCGGCCGGCCACCGCCAGGCGCGCGAAACGATGTCCTGCGACAACGGCGTCCATGGCGTCCTCCGCTTCGCGTCGGGGCAGGCTTCCGCTGGCGGCGCGTGTGCGAATGCCATGGCAAGCGCTTGTCCGGCGACTCATCCGATGTGACGACGTCGCGCGCCATGCCCCAAAGTCAAAAGCCGCTGCAAATCGACGATTCGCAACGGCTTTGAGATGAGTGGCGGAGTGGACGGGACTCGAACCCGCGACCCCCGGCGTGACAGGCCGGTATTCTAACCAACTGAACTACCACTCCACGTGGCGGACGACTCGAGCGACGCCGCTCGAGGCGCTGCAAGCGCTGAAGGCTTGCGATGTGACTGGTGACCCCAAGGGGATTCGAACCCCTGTAACGACCGTGAAAGGGTCGTGTCCTAGGCCTCTAGACGATAGGGCCAGTCTGAAAGCAATTCTGCACCAGGTTTCCCTGGATCAAAAACGGGCTGCATCCTGTCGACTGCAACCCGCTGGTATTTTGGCGGAGTGGACGGGACTCGAACCCGCGACCCCCGGCGTGACAGGCCGGTATTCTAACCAACTGAACTACCACTCCACGTGGTCGGCAACTTCGAACTTGCGTTCCAAGCGCTGCCTGCAACTTGTGCCCGCTTTCGCTGGCGACCCCACGGGGATTCGAACCCCGGTAACGACCGTGAAAGGGTCGTGTCCTAGGCCTCTAGACGATAGGGTCAGTATTCTTTCTTCTCTCTTCAGCCACGCGTTGCTGGCAACCGGCTAAGCGGTTGGTGGAGGTAAGCGGGATCGAACCGCTGACCTCTTGCATGCCATGCAAGCGCTCTCCCAGCTGAGCTATACCCCCGATTCTGGCCTCGACAGCAACCTGTCAAAACCGCATCGCGTGGTGAAGAGCGAAGACCGCTAGTATAGAACAGATTTCAAACAGTGCGCAAGCGGTCGAGCACAACTTGTCGATCGAAAAGCGCCAGCAGCGCATCGATGGCCGGCGTCTGGGCGCGCCCGCACACGACCACGCGCAGCGGGATCGCCAGTTGCGGCATCTTGATGGCGTGCGCCGCCAGCGTCTCCTTCATCGCGGCGGCGATGCCGGCCTTGTCCCACGTCGCGGTCTCGAGCTTGTCGCGCAGCGTGCGCAGCGCGGTCTTCGCGGCGTCGGTGACGTGCTGGTCGACCTCGGCTTGCGGCGCCGCCTGCGGCTCGTAGAACATCTCCAGCCAGCCGGCCAGTTCGACGGTGGTCTGGCAGCGATCCTTCAGCAGCGCGCAGCGCGCGGCCATCGCGTCGTCGGCCTGCGCCTCGATGCCCTTCTTCTTCAGCTGCGCCACCGCCAGCGCGGCCAGCCGCGCGTCGCCAGCCTGCTTCATGTGGTGCGCGTTGACCCACAGCAGCTTGGCCGGATCCCACTGCGCCGGGCTCCTGTTCAGGTGCGAGCCGTCGAACCACGCCACCATCTGCTCCAGCGTGAACAGCTCGTCGTCGCCATGGCTCCAGCCCAGGCGCGCGAGGTAGTTGTTCATGCCCTCGGGCAGGTAGCCGTTGTCCTCGTAGTCGGTAACGCTGACCGCGCCGCGGCGCTTGGACAGCTTCAGCCCGTCGTCGCCGAGGATGATGGGCAGGTGGCCGAACTGCGGCAGCGCCGCGCCCAGCGCGCGGAACATGTTGATCTGCCAGGGCGTGTTGTTGATGTGCTCGTCGCCGCGGAAGACGTGGCTGATGCGCATGTCCCAGTCGTCGACCACCACCGCGAAGTTGTACGTCGGCACGCCGTCGTCGCGCACGATGATGAGGTCGTCGATCTCCTTGTTGCCGATGGTGATCGGGCCCTTGACCAGGTCGTCCCAGCTCACCTCGCCGTCGGCCGGATTGGCGAAGCGAACCACGGGCTTCACGCCCTCGGGAATCGCCGGCAGCGTCTTGCCGGGCAGCGGACGCCACGTGCCGTCGTAGCGCCGCTTCTCGCCGCGCGCTTCCTGGTCGGCCTTCATCTTCTCGAGGTCGTCCGGCGTGCAATAGCAGTGGTAAGCGGTGCCCGCCGCGAGCATCTGGTCGACGACCGCCTTGTAGCGATCGAGGCGCTGCATCTGGTAGACCGGGCCCTCGTCGTACTGCAGGCCCAGCCACTTCATCGCGGCGATGATCTGGTCGACCGAGTCCTGCGTCGAGCGCGCGACGTCGGTGTCCTCGATGCGCAGCACGAACTCGCCGCCGTGATGGCGCGCGAACGCCCACGAGTACAGCGCGGTGCGCGCGGTGCCGAGGTGGAGGAAGCCCGTCGGCGACGGGGCGATGCGGGTGCGGATGGGTGTGGTCACGGTGCGGTCAATTGAAAAGGCACCCGAAGGTGCCGTGTGCATCGGAGAAAGCGGAGCTTACTCGCCGGTGTTCTGCAGCGCGAGGCGCGAGCGGGCGGGATCGTCCTCCTCCGTCTGCTGCGAACGGCGCTGCTCGCGCATCGTCGAGAAGTCCTCGACGCTGACGTCGCCCGTGATGTAGCGGCCGTCGAAGCACGAGGCCTCGAAACTCGCGACCTTGCCGTTGAGCTTGCCGACCACGCGCTTCATCGCGTCGACGTCCTGGTAGATCAGCGCGTCGGCGCCGATGAACTCGCGGATCTCGTCCTGCGTGCGGCCCGACGCGATCAGCTCCTCCGGCGTGGGCATGTCGATGCCGTAGACGTTCGGGTACTTCACCGGCGGCGCGGCCGAGGCCATGTAGACCTTGTTGGCCCCGGCCTCGCGCGCCATCTGCACGATCTCCTTGGACGTCGTGCCGCGCACGATGGAGTCGTCCACGAGCAGCACGTTGCGGCCCTTGAACTCGACACCGATCGCGTTGAGCTTCTGACGGACCGACTTCTTGCGCACCGACTGCCCCGGCATGATGAAGGTGCGGCCGACGTAGCGGTTCTTGACGAAGCCCTCGCGGTACGGCTTGCCGATCTTCTGCGCCAGCTGCATCGCCGACGGGCGGCTCGATTCGGGGATCGGGATCACGACGTCGATGTCGGACGGCGGCATCGTCGAGATCAGGCGCTGCGCCAGCGTCTCACCCATGTTGAGGCGCGCCTGGTAGACGGAGATGCCGTCGATGACGGAATCGGGCCGCGCGAGGTACACGTACTCGAACATGCACGGGTTGAGCGTCGGGTTCTCGGCGCACTGCTTGGCGTGCACGTTGCCGTTCGGGTCGATGAACAGCGCCTCGCCCGGGGCGACGTCGCGCACGACCTGGTGGCCGGTGCCCTCGAGCGCCACGCTCTCGCTGGCCACGATCACGCTGTTGCCGTCGGCCGTCTCGGCGGTGCCGTAGATCAGCGGGCGGATGCCGTACGGATCGCGGAACGCCAACAGCCCGTAGCCGGCGATCAGCGCGACGACGGCGTAGGACCCCTTGATGCGCTTGTGCACCGCACCCACGGCCTGGAAGACCACGTCGGGCGTCAGATCCGAGCCGCGCGCCGCGTTCTGCAGCTCATGCGCGAGGATGTTGATCAGCACTTCGGTGTCGGACTCGGTGTTGATGTGGCGGCGATCCTTCTCGACCAGCTCCGCCTTCAGCGCGTGCGCGTTGGTCAGGTTGCCGTTGTGCACCAGCACGATGCCGAACGGCGCATTGACGTAGAACGGCTGCGCCTCTTCCTCGCTGTACGCGTTGCCCGCGGTGGGGTAGCGCACCTGGCCGAGGCCGACCGTGCCCGGCAGCGCGCGCATGTTGCGCGTGCGGAAGACGTCGCGCACCATGCCGCGCGCCTTGTGCATGAAGCACTTGGTGCCTTGCATCGTCACGATGCCGGCGGCATCCTGCCCGCGGTGCTGCAGCAGCAGCAGCGCGTCATAGATCATCTGGTTGACGGGGGATTTCGAGATCACGCCGACGATGCCGCACATACCTTGTTCCGTTTCAAGAAAAATACCGAGAGAGTTCGTTCGTGACCGTCGTCGCGGCCTGCGCCACATCCGTAACCGTAGCCGAGTTCGACCCGAATGGGTGAGCGTCCTACGTGGCGATGTGCACGTTAAGTGATTGCGGCAGCACGGGTTTCAACCCTTCCAGCGCCAGGCCCAACCACAGCGCCCCGTGCGAGTTCTTCCAGACCGCCGACGAGGCATACGGCGACAGCGACACCAGCATCCCCACCACGACCAGGATCAGCGCCCCGCGCACCACCCCGAAGAGGCCGCCCAGCAGGCGGTCGAAGAACGACAGCGGCGTCGCCGAGACCAGCGCCCGCAGCATGCGCGCCAGCAGCGTGCAGGTGAGCAGGATCAGCACGAACACGATGATGTAGGCCGTCCACAGTCGCGCCGGCGAGCCGTCGTCGCCCAGCGGGATGAACCGGGCCAGCAGCGGCCCCAGCGTGTTGGCGATGACGAAGGCCACGGCCCAGCCCAGCAGCGAGACGATCTCGAACACGAAGCCGCGCCACAGCCCGATCAGCACCGACAGGCCGAACACCGACAGCAGCGCGATGTCGACCCAGCCGAGCTGGACGTCGAAATGCGGCAGGTTCACAGCGCCAGCACCACGGCCTGCAGGCCGTCGGCCTTCAACTTGGCCGCGATCTTGTCCGCCTCGGCCTTGGTCGCGACCGGCCCGACGCGCACGCGGATGCGCTTGCCGGTCGGCGTGTCGACGCCTTGCGTGTAAGTCTTCATGCCCAGCTTCTCGACCTTGGCGCGCGTCTCGCGAACCTTCGCGTCCTCGAGGAAGGCGCCGACCTGCACCACGAAGCGGCCACCGTTGGCGGCGGCGTCGGGCGGATTGGTCGCGCTGTCGGCCAGGATCGCCGCGGGCGACGGCCTGGACGCCGCGATCGCCGGCGGCAGCACCGGCCCGGTCGTGTGCAGCGCGGGCGACGGCTTCGAGGCAGCCACAGTTGCCGCGGCGGAGGCGGCCGGCTTGACGGGCTTGGCCGCGGGCTTCGTTTGCGCAACGGTCGAGCTGCTGCCGCCCATCGACGGCGCGACGTAGGCCGCCGACGCCGGCGCCGTGCCCGCGCTCGACGAGCCGGAACCCAGCGCCGACGCCAGCGACGCGAATGCCGACCGATGCGTCGACGCCGCAGCGGCCGGCGCCGACGCCGCCACCGGCGCCGACGGCCTGGCGTCGTAGGAAACGGACTCGGGCGTCGGCAGCGACGCCGCGAGCGGCGCGGCCGAGACCGGGTTGCGCGACGCATGCGAGGACGCGTCGACCACGGCCGCGGCGTTGCGGGCCGGGATCTCGATGGGCAGGTCGACCGGGATGGGCCGCGGCTGCGTCTCGAACAGCAGCGGGAAGCCGATCACGCCGATCAGCAGCAGCACCGTCGCCCCCATCAGCCGCGTGCGGGCGCGGGCGCGCACCTCGCGCATGGCTTCGGCGGTGTCGGCGGGATTCTGGGCGTTGGCCAGCGGGGCCTGGCGAGCGGCGGACTTCGCCCCCCGCCCCTTCGGGGCCTGGGCAGACGTCTGCTTGTTGCGTTGGAAAATCGACAGCAGCCCCATGCCTTCTCATCGGTGTCCGGGGCCGGACAAGTGGCGTGGAGCAGCGCGGGCGCGCTGCTGCATCAACCGAGGTGTCGGGCCACCAGGCGCGGGGGGCCGTCCTTCAGCACGCCGCCCACGGTGTAGAACGAGCCGAAGACGACGATTCTATCAGCCGGGTCTGCCTGGGCGAGCGCGGCGGCCAGCGCCTGCGCCGGCGAGGCGAAGGTGCTGACCCGCGGCTTGGGCGACGCCGACGGCGCCGTGGCCGTCAGCTGCCACACGGTCTCGGCCAGTTCGGTCGCCTTGGCGGCGCGCGGCAGCGGCAGGTCGGTCAGCATCCAGTCGTCGACCAGGTGCGAGATCTTGCCGACCGCGCCGGCCAGATCCTTGTCGTGCATCGCGCCGAACACTGCGAACGTGCGCTTGAAGAAGCCCATCTGGTCCAGGTTCATGGCCAGCGCGGCCACCGAATGCGGATTGTGGGCGACGTCCAGCACCAGCGCCGGCTGGCCCGGGACGATCTGGAAGCGCCCCGGCAGGTCGATCGACGCGAAACCGATGCGCACGGCCTGCGCGGTCAGCGGCAGCTTGTCGCGCAGCGTCTCGAGCGCTGCCAGCGCGCCCGACGCGTTGAGCAACTGGTTGGCGCCGCGCAGCGACGGGTAGCCCAGCGAGTTCCAGCGCTTGCCGCGACCGCTCCAGGCCCATTGCTGGCGGTCGCCGGAGTAGTTGAAGTCGCGCCCGCTGAGCCACAGGTCGGCGCCGATCTGGGTGGCGTAGTCGATGATGCTTTGCGGCGGCAGCGGGTCGCCGACGATCAGCGGCCGCCCCTTGCGCGCGATGTGCGCCTTCTCGCGCCCGATCGACTCGCGGTCGGGGCCCAGGTACTCGACGTGGTCGATGTCGATGCTGGTGATGACCGAGACGTCGGCGTCGACCGCGTTGACCGCGTCGAGCCGCCCGCCCAGGCCGACTTCCAGGATCACGAGGTCGACGGCCGCCGACGCCAGCGTGCGCATGATGACCAGCGTCGTGAACTCGAAGTAGGTCAGCGCGATGTCGCCGCGCGCGGCCTCGACGGCCTCGAAATGCGGCAGCAGATCCTCGGCCTTCACCATCGCGCCGTTGATGCGGCAGCGCTCCTCGAAGTGCACCAGGTGCGGCTTGATGTAGGCGCCGACCTTGTAGCCGGCCGCCAGCACGATCGCCTCCAGCATCGCGCAGGTCGAACCCTTGCCGTTGGTGCCGGCCACGGTGATGACCGGCATCGCGAACTTCAGCCCGAGGCGCTCGATCAGCGTCTTCGTGCGCGCGAGCGTCATGTCGATCTGCTTGGGATGCAGGCGTTCGCAGTG
The DNA here is from genome assembly GCF_023231945.1 of Scleromatobacter humisilvae. GTDB lineage: Bacteria > Pseudomonadota > Gammaproteobacteria > Burkholderiales > Burkholderiaceae_C > Scleromatobacter > Scleromatobacter humisilvae. The sequence goes on along the minus strand of NZ_JAJLJH010000019.1, from coordinate 7,181 downwards.
GGCGAGCCACTCGGCGAGATTGGTCGGCTGGGTCATGGGATCGATTGGATCAGGAATGACAAAGGCGGCACGAGCGTGAGCCCGGGCCGCCCTTGGACGGAGACGGAAGCGAAGCTTAAGCGACGGCGTCGGCGCTCTGGCGCTGCAACTGGGCCAGCAGGCGCGCGATCGTCGGACGCAGCTTGCGGCGGTCGACGATCATGTCGATCGCACCCTTCTGCATCAGGAACTCGGAACGCTGGAAGCCTTCCGGCAGCTTCTCGCGCACGGTGTTCTCGATGACGCGCGGGCCGGCGAAGCCGATCAGCGCCTTGGGCTCGCCGATGACGACGTCGCCGATGAACGCGAAGCTGGCCGACACGCCGCCCATGGTCGGGTCGGTCAGCACGCTGATGTAGGGCAGCTTCGCCTTGGCCAGCAGCGTCAGCGCGCCGTTGGTCTTGGCCATCTGCAGCAGGCTGAACAGGCCTTCCTGCATCCGCGCGCCGCCGGTGGCGGTGTAGCACACGAAGGGCACGCGCTGCTCGACCGCGGTGCGCACGCCGCGCACGAAGCGCTCGCCGACGACCGAGCCCATCGAGCCGCCCATGAAGTCGAACTCGAAGCAGGCGACGACCAGCGGCACGCTCATCACGGCGCCGCCCATCACGACCAGCGCGTCGGTCTCGCCGGTGGCTTCCAGCGCGCCTTGCAGGCGCTCGGGGTACTTGCGGCTGTCCTTGAACTTCAGCGGGTCGACCGGGATGACTTCCTGGCCGATCTCGAAGCGGCCTTCCTGGTCGAGGAAGCCGTCGAGCCGCGCCCGCGCGCCGATGCGCAGGTGGTGGTCGCACTTGGGGCAGACGTTCAGGTTCTGCTCGAGGTCGGTCTTGTAGAGCACCGTTTCGCACGAGGGGCACTTGATCCACAGGCCTTCGGGGATCGTGCGGCGCTCGCTCGGATCCGTCTGCTGGATCTTCGGGGGCAACAGCTTCTCAAGCCAACTCATCAATGAACTCCTTGCATGCGGCTCGGGTGGAGCCGCCCAACGTCGCCGGCGGGGGAGGCCCGCCGGACTCGCGAAACGACGATTTTACGCTTTCCGGACTTCGTCCACGGCCGAGCGGATCCCGGCGATGAACCGGCGGGCGCCGTCGGCCACCTGGTCGCGCGGCAGCGCTTCCAGGCACTGCACCAGCGCCGAGCCGATGACCACGGCGTCCGACACCCGCGCCACCGCCTGCGCCGAGGCCGCGTCGCGGATGCCGAAGCCGACGCCCACCGGCACCTTCACGTGCGCCTTGATCCGGGGCACGGCGCGTGCAACGGCGTCGGTGTCGAGGTGGCCGGCACCGGTGACGCCCTTCAGCGACACGTAGTAGACATAGCCGGCCGCGACCTCGCCGACCTGCTTCATGCGCGCCTCGGTCGACGTCGGCGCCAGCAGGAAGATCGGCGCCAGCCCGGCCGCCTTCAGCGCGGCGGAGAACTGGACCGACTCCTCGGGCGGATAGTCGACGACCAGCACCCCGTCGACGCCGGCCTCGGCCGCGGCGCGGACGAAGCCGCCCTTGCCGTGCGCCAGGTCGTAGGCCTCGATCGGGTTGGCGTAGCCCATCAGCACGACCGGCGTGGCCGCGTCGCGCGCGCGGAACGCGCGGACGGCCTCCAGCACCTGCGGCGTGCCGATCCCGCGCGCCAGCGCGCGTTCGGACGCCTTCTGGATCACCGGCCCGTCGGCCATCGGGTCGGAGAACGGCACGCCCAGCTCGATGACGTCGGCGCCGCCGGCGGCCAGCGCCAGCATGATGTCGACGGTGGCGTCGGCGTACGGGTCGCCGCACGCGATGTACGGGATGACCGCGGCGCGGCCATCGGCTCGCAGCTTCGCGAAGACAGTGTCGATGCGGCTCATTGCGCAGCTCCCGTCTTGCCGCCCTTGACGGCGTGTCCCGCCATCGATGGTCGGTCGTAGTACGCGGTGCCGGACAGGTCGGCCACGGTGCCGATGTCCTTGTCGCCACGTCCGGACAGGTTGACCAGGATGTGCTGGTCGGGCCGCATCGTCGCCGCCAGCTTCATGCCGTAGGCGACCGCGTGGCTGGACTCCAGCGCCGGGATGATGCCCTCGGTGCGGCACAGCCGGTGGAACGCCGCCAGCGCCTCGTCGTCGGTGATGCCGACGTACTCGGCGCGGCCGATGTCCTTCAGCCACGCATGCTCGGGGCCGACGCCGGGGTAGTCCAGGCCGGCCGAGATCGAGTGCGTCTCGGTGATCTGGCCGTTGGCGTCCTGCAGCAGGTAGGTGCGGTTGCCGTGCAGCACGCCGGGCGAGCCGCGGGTCAGCGACGCCGAGTGCTTGCCGGAATCCAGGCCCAGGCCCGCGGCCTCGACGCCGATCAGCCGCGTGGCCTCGTGCTTGATGTACGGATAGAAGATGCCCATCGCGTTGCTGCCGCCGCCCACGCAGGCGATCACGGCGTCGGGCTGGCGGCCGGCCATCTCGGGCATCTGCACCAGGCATTCCTCGCCGATGACGCTCTGGAACTCGCGCACCATGGTCGGATACGGGTGCGGCCCGGCGACGGTGCCGATCACGTAGAACGTGTTCTCGACGTTGGTCACCCAGTCGCGCAGCGCCTCGTTGAGCGCGTCCTTCAGCGTCCTGCTGCCCGACTCCACCGGCACCACCGTCGCGCCCAGCAAGTGCATGCGGTAGACGTTGGGGCTCTGGCGCTTGACGTCCTCGGCGCCCATGTAGACGATGCACTCGAGGCCGTAGCGCGCGCAGATCGTGGCCGTCGCCACGCCGTGCTGGCCGGCGCCGGTCTCCGCGATGATGCGCGGCTTGCCCATGCGGCGCGCCAGCAGCACCTGGCCGATGGTGTTGTTGATCTTGTGCGCGCCGGTGTGGTTCAGGTCCTCGCGCTTGAGCCAGATCTGCGCCCCGCCCATCTCGCGGCTCATGCGGTCGGCGTGGTAGATCGGGCTCGGACGGCCGACGAAGTGCTTGAGCTCGTGGTGGAACTCGCGAAGGAACTCCGGATCCTTGCGGTAGTGCTCGTACGCGGCCTTGAGCTCGTCGATCGCGTGGGTGAGCGTCTCGGCGACGAAGGTGCCGCCGTACGGCCCGAAGTGGCCCGATGCATCGGGCTGGGAATACTCGAACATGGTGATCAGCTTTCTCCGTCCTGGCCGGACGGAAGACGAAGCGGCGTCGCCGCTTCAGGTCATGGCATTGGCGATGCGGGCATCGGCCTCGCGCACCGCCTCGCAGAACCGGCGGATCAGGACGGCATCCTTGATGCCCTTGGCCTGCTCCACGCCGGAACTCACGTCAACGGCCCAGGGCCGGACGTGCATCACTCCATCGATCACGTTTGCAGGATTCAACCCACCAGACAAAACGACTGGAAGGGGGACGCCTGACGGAATTTGAGACCAATCGAACACCTTTCCACCACCGCCGTAGCCCTCGACGAACGCGTCGAGCAGCAGGCCGGCCGCGCTGGGGAAGCCAGAAGCGAAGTCTAGCAAATCGACGCCCGGTGCCATGCGAACGGCGCGCAGGTAGGGCCTTCCCGGCTGCTCGCACTGCTCGCGCCCTTCGTCGCCGTGGAATTGCAGCAGCGCGTTCGGGGCCGCGGCGACGGCTTCGTCGATCAGGTCGGGGCTCGCATTGACGAACAGGCACACCGGCGTGACGAACGGCGGCAGCCGCTTCGCGAGCGCGGCCAGGCGCGCGATCGAGACGTGGCGCGGGCTGCGCTCGTACAGCACGAAGCCGACGGCATCGGCGCCGGCGGCGACGGCCGCGTCGACGTCCTCTTCGCGCGTCAAGCCGCAGATCTTGATTCGGGTGCGGTGGCTGCTCATTGCTTTGCCGGAGTACCGGAAACGTAAGGATGCGCCTCGTCCGGACGCGCCAGTTCGACGGGCACGCGCGGCAGCCAGTCGTGCGCCGCCGTGCGACGCGGCACGGCCAAGTGCGGATCGTAGATCGGACCGAGGAAGTACAGGCCGGCCGCCGGAAAGGTCGGCGGCGCGAGCTCGCGATTGCGTTCGGCCAGCAACTCCGCCATGTATTCCGGCGACTGGTTGCCGCTGCCGATCGTGATCAGCGCGCCCATCAGGTTGCGCACCATGTGGTGCAGGAACGCGCTGGCCTCGAAGTCGAAGCGCCAGTAGTCGCCGATGCGGTTGATCTCGATGCGCCGCATCTCCTTGACCGGCGACAGCGCCTGGCAGGCCGAGGCGCGGAAGGAACTGAAGTCGTGCTCGCCGATCAGCGCGCGGGCCGCCTGCCGCATCCGGTCGATGTCCAGCGGCCGGAAGACCCAGCCGCACAGGCCGGCCTCGATCGCGGGGCGGGCCGCCGACTCGCGCACGAGGAACGCGTACTGGCGCCCGCGCGCGCTGTTGCGCGCATGGAAGTCCGGCTCGACGTTCTGCGCCCACTGCACGGCGATGTCCTCGGGCAGGAAGCGATTGGTGCCGCGCACCCACGAGAAGATCTCGCGCGCGACCGGCGCGTCGAAGTGCACGACCTGGTTGAGCGCGTGCACGCCGGCGTCGGTGCGGCCGGCGCACACGGTCGGAACGACCTCGCCGCGCGGCAGGCCGACGAACTCGGCCAGCGCGCGCTCGAGCTTGTCCTGCACCGTGCGTCCGTCGGGCTGCGACTGCCACCCGTGGTAGTTCTGGCCGCGATACGCAATGCCCAAAGCAACACGCCCGGGCGGGACGGCGTCCTGCGCGGGCGAGTTCGGGGTTTCGGATTCCGGCTGACCGGGCGCGAGGCCCGGCGTGCTCGTGGTGTCTTCGGGGATCGGTGTCGTCACCCGCGAAGGTTAACCCAAGGCATCCAGCATCGTCTGGGCGCGGGACTTCAGCGGGCCGTCCGCCTTGGAGACGACTTCTTCCAGCAATTCGCGCGCGCCCTCGTGGTCGCCGATGCGGCGGAACTCGTCGGCCAGCTCGATCTTGCGGGCCATCGGCTCGCTGTCGCCATGCCCGCCGCCCATGTCGAGCTCGGGCAGCACCGACTCCTCGTGCGCCTCGGCGACGTGATGCGACTTGTCGAGATCCAGCGACAGGTCGCCGAAGTCAAAGTCGATGGCCGGTGCGCCCGCGGCAGCCGCGGGTGCCGCCGCGTGGACAGGCTCCGGCGCCGGCTCCGGGATCGTCGGCACTTCGACGACGTGACCGGGCTCGAGGTCGAAATCGCTGACTTCGAACGGCATGTCCTTCGCGCTGGAGGACTGGTGCGGCTGGCGCGCGGTGTCGCCGTCGGCCGTCATGTTCATCGGCTCGGTGTGCGCGACCGGCTGCACGTGCGTCGCGACCTCGGGCTGGATGGTGGGCGGTTCGTCGTGATCGAAGTCGATCGGCAGGTCGGTCGACGAGAACTCGTGGTGGCCCTCGGCCTTGTCGGCCGGCGGACGCATCAGCGTCACCTCGTCGGCCGGCTCGTCGCCCAGCGGATGCAGCGGCATCGGATCGGTGTCGACGATGGCGTATTCGCCGCCTTCGGTATACAGCGGGTTGGTCGGGTCGATCTGGCGGCCCAGCTCCTGCGCCTTCGTCCAGTCCTCGCCCTGGCCGTTGGTCAGGCCTTGCAGCTGGCGCGCCTGCGTCTCGAAGGTCTTCAGGTCGGCGCGCTTGGCGTAGACCTCCAGCAGCTTGGTGCGGATCGCCAGGCGGTCCGGGTCGGAGCGCTGGGCTTCCTTCAGGATTTCCTCGGCCTGCAGGTCGCGGCCATAGGCCAGGTAGACGTCGGCCTCGGCGACCGGATCGACGTCACCGATGGCATCGAGCTGGCTCAGCGAGTAGTTGAGCGACGACGACGCCGAGTTGGCCGCGCCGTCGCGCGTGTCGACGCGCTGGCCGCCGCTGGCGCCGAAGAACGAGTCCGGCTGGATCTTGCTCTCGATGAACGAAGTCTCGCCCGAGAACTTGTTGCGGTCGCCGCCCTGGCGCTTGCGCCAGAACAGGAAACCGCCCAGCAGCACGGCGAGGCCGGCGATGCCCGGGACGATGTACGGCGGCTCGAACAGCGAGGACAGGAAGCTGTCGTCGGCCGCCGGCGTCGGGGTCGATGCCGGCACGGCCGCGCGCGGCGCGGAGGCGCGCACGGGCACCGACGGCGCGACGAACGGGGCGGGCGCGCTGGCGGCGATGACCGGCGCGGACGCGATCACCGGCGCCGCGACGACCGGCGCCGAGGCGATGACCGGTGCCTTGACGGCCGGCGACGGCGTCGACGGCACGACGGCAGGCGCGGCAGCGGCGACGACCACCGGCTTGGGCGCGGGCACCGGTGCCGGCGGGGGCGGCGGCGGAACCGGCGCGGGCTTGGGCGCGGCGACCGGCACCGGCGCGGGCGCCGGGGCGGGCTTGGGCGCGACGACCGGCGCGGGCGGCGTATGCGCCACGATGGCCGGCACCGGCAGCGCCGGAGCCGGGGCCGGGGCCGGCGTCTTGGCAGCCGGCACGGCTGGAGCCGGCGGGGTCTTTGCGTCGGCCAGCTTCTTCAGCTCGGCGACGTTGCGGCTCAGCTCGGCGACGCGCGCGGCCTCGGCCTTGCGCAGCGTCTCCTTCGAATCCTTGGCTTCCGACGGCGCGCCCGGCTTGGCGGCGCCGCGCGACAGCGTCAGCTTGTCGGACGGGGGCGGCGCGGACGCCGTCTTCTGGTCGTTGATCTTGGCCTCGACCTTGCCCGACGCGGCGCGCTTGCCTTCGTCGGTGTGCACCGTGGTGACGCCGGTGGCCAGGCGGTTGCGGTAGGCGGCGAAGTCGGCGCTCTGGGCCTGGATGACCTGGTGCGCTTCAGGCGTCGACAGCTGCTTGGCGGTGTCGGCGCTCGGGACGGTCAGCGTGACGCCGGACTTCATCCGGTTCATGTTGTCGTCGATGAAAGCCTGCGGGTTGTTGCGATACAGCGAGACCAGCATCTGGTCGAGCGAGACGCCGCTGGGCTTGTTGCTCGCCGCAATCGAGGTCAGGGTGTCGCCCGAGTTGACCTTCACGGTGGACTCGCCACCACCGCTGGAAACCGGCGCCGGGGCCGGGCTCTCGGCGCGCTCGACCGGGGCCGGCGCGGGCTTCGGAGCGGGCGCGGGACGCGGAGCCGGCGCGGGCTTGGGCGCCGGCGTGCGGGCGGCCGGCGCCGGCACGGGTGCCGGCAGCGGCGCGGGCGGCGG
>NZ_JAJLJH010000018.1 GCF_023231945.1 Scleromatobacter humisilvae | reverse complement strand
GGACAGTGAAACGCCTCTGCGCCGATGATAGTGCGGGTTCCCGTGTGAAAGTAGGACATTGTCAGGCTAATATCCCTGCAACCGCCCGAGCTAAATTCTTAGCTCGGGCGTTTTGCTTTTGGGGCCGCAATATTCGTCGCGGCCCATTGCGTTGTCACTCCATGCACTAGCGAAAACGCCCGGCTTGCCGGGCGTCTGTCGTTGGGGCGGCGACCGAGTGCGGCTCTGGCGCGCGCAGGCGAGACTTCAACGCCTTGCCGCATTCCCGCAGCGGCTGCCGGAGCACGGCAAGCCAATCAGCTCGGCGTCTTCTCTCGCAGATCGCTCGTCGATCCAACCCGCGCGTGCTGCTCGGCCAGCGTCTGCGGCCCGCAGGCCAAGGTGAAGAAGTCGTACGCGCCGGCGTCGCCGCGAGCTCGCGGAGGCCGCAAGTACTGCAAGTGCGTCTCCCGTCGGTCGCGCCGCGTCCCGGCGAGCTGCCAGGCGCTGGACGTCGTGGGAAACAGCGGGGACGCCTGGTAGCCCTTCAGCAGGGCCGGTTGCGGCCAGGGCGCCGCCTTCCAGAACGCTGCATGATCGGAAGCCGCCGAATAGTCGTGCCAAGTCAGCAACGGACTCTCGGCCAGCGCCTCGAGGTCGTTGCGGACGCGACGCGCGCCAGGCCATTCCGCGGCGATCGGAATGCAGTGGCCGAGCGTCACCATGGCCAACGTCGTGGCCTTGTTCGCCCGCCGGTTGCCGATGATCTCGCTCAGTTTCGGCAACGCGCGCGCGAGCACGGCGGCGGACATGATGCTGCCCGAGCTGTAGCCGACCAACAGGACTTCCCGCAGCGGCGCCGCCCCCGGCTGTCGCATCCGTGCCTCGACGGCCTCGGTCATGTGGGCGGCCATCTCGTCCAGGCGTGCATCGAGTGCCGGCACCTGGCCCAGCGCCTGCTGTCGCATGAAGGCATACAGGCGCAACAACCATTCGCAGTCGACACGGCGTGCCATCAGGCGCCACAGCAGCGCGCCCACGACCAGGCCCAGCGCCGCCGTCGGCAACGCGGACATCAGCCCGCTGAGCGCCAGCAGGCCGCCGATGACCAGCAGGCCTGTCGCGAACGACAGAACGCACACGATCAGCGGCAACATCGCCAGCCAGAACGCGGCCGGTGCCGTGCGCCAGATGCGTCGAAGCACGCCCGACCCGAGGCCGCCGGCGTAGATGTTCCAGTAGTCGCGCGCCAAGGTCAGCGGCGCGCGCCGCCAGTGGCGCTGCACGATGTCGTCCCAGCGCATGAAGTGCACGCGCGTGCGCATCGCCACCGGGCGGCCACCGAGCGCGGAGGACGCGCCGCGCCACAGGGCCGTCCACACCGACGCCCAACGGCCGATCCGATGCCGCTTGCCCAGCGCGAGGGTCTCGTCGTGCGCGGCGTTGCGCTGCGCGATGCCGGTGCGGAACAGCCGGTGATAGAAGGTCGCGCTTTTCGGATCGAAGCCGCTGAAGAAGAACACGAGCCGGTCGGGGGCGTCCGACTGGCTGCGCAGGTCGACCCGCGGGGCCGTCGGCGGCGCCGGCGCGAGCGTGTCGATGAAGTCCTCGCCAGGGACCGTCGTGTCGTCAGGGCTGGCCATCACGCGCACGCTATTGCGCCTGCGGCCGCACGGCCACCTGGTCGTCGTGCTGCAGCAGCACGCCGTCGTCGACCAGTCGCCGCACATGGCTGGCAGCCCAGTCGGCGGCGCCCGACTCATCCAGGCCGGCGCGTCGGGTGACGGTGCGGTAGATCGGCGTCTGCCGCATCCACGCCACCAGCTCGTCGAACGGTGCCTGGCGCACCTCGAGCAGATGAAACATCAGCAGCGCCCGCGCGGCGTGTTGCGCATGGCGCTCGGGATGGCGTTCGAAGGCCGACACCCGCTCGCGGCTCGCGGCCAGCGCCTGCGCGACGTCGGCGAACGGCCGCCCGTGCCCCGGCAGCACCGCACGGGGATCCAGGCGCTCGATCAGCGACAGCGTCGCGCGTGTCGGCCCGAAGCCGTCCTCGCCGACAAGCTCCGGGAAGATGATCGCGAGACGCTCCTCCCACAGCGCGTCGCCGGCGATCAGCGTGCGCGTCTGCGGCTCGAACAGCAGGATGGCGTCCATGTCGTGGCCGGGCGCCGCGTGGATCTGCCAACTGGCCTCGCCGAGCGCGATGCTGTTGCCCGGCACCAATGCGCGGTCGGCGACGAAGCGGGGGCACGGCTGGTCGGTCAGGCGATAGCTCAACGCGGCCTCGTCCCAGCGCTCGACCGCGGCCATGCTGGGCGACGGGATCCAGGTCTCGACACCGCCGCGCCTTTGCAGGGCGGCATTGCCGCCGCAGTGGTCGGAATGGAGATGCGTGTTGACGATGCGCCCGAGCCGCTCGCCGCCCAGCGCGCGATCGATCAGCGCGAGCGTCTGCTCGACATGCCCGCTGAAGCCGGTGTCGACCACGCTCGCCGGCACGGCACCGGCGGCGCGAAAGACCGCCTGGTTGGCCGACAGCCAGCCGCGCTCCAGCACCGTCAGGCCCAGCGTGCGCAGCAGGGCGGACGCGACCTCGCCCGACCCACCGGACTCGCGCCCAGGCATCGCGGAAGAGGCGGAAGCTGGAGGCGCGATGTCTGGCACGGTGCGGACGAAACCCTTCAGGAAGCCGGTGAGCGCAACTCGCGTCGCAGGATCTTGCCGACGTTCGACTTCGGCAGTTCGTCGCGGAATTCGATCGTCTTCGGACGCTTGTAGGCCGTGAAATTCTCGCGGCAATAGGCGGCGATATCCTCTTCGGCAAGCGCCGGATCGCGGCGAATGACGAACAACTTCACGGCTTCGCCCGATCGTTCGTCCGGCACGCCGATCGCCGCGCATTCCAGCACGCCCGGATGCAGGTTCACGACCTGTTCGATCTCGTTCGGATACACGTTGAAACCGGACACCAGGATCATGTCCTTCTTGCGGTCGACGATGCGCAAATACCCCTGTTCGTCCATGATGCCGATGTCGCCGGAGCGGAAGAAGCCGTCGTCGGTCATCACCTTGGCCGTCTCGTCCGGCCGCTTCCAGTAGCCCGCCATCACCTGCGGGCCGCGGATGCAGATCTCGCCGGCGGTGCCGAAGGGCACGTCGACGCCGTCGTCGTCGCGGATCGCGATGTCGGTCGACGGGATCGGCATGCCGATCGTGCCCGTGAACTCGCGCTTGTCGAGGCGGTTGCTCGTGGCCACCGGCGAAGTCTCCGACAGCCCATAGCCCTCGACCACCGGGCAACCGGTGATCTTGAGCCAGCGCTCGGCCGTCGCCTGTTGCACGGCCATGCCGCCGCCGTTGGAGATGACGAGGTCGGAGAAGTCGAGCTTGGCGAACTCCGGGTCGTTGGCGAGTGCGTTGAACAGCGTGTTGACCGCCGGGAACATGTTGACGCGGTAGGCCTTGAGCGTCTTGACGAAGCCGGCGATGTCGCGCGGATTGGGCACGAGGATGTTCATCGCGCCCAGGCGCGCGCCGAACATGTAGCAGATGGTCAGCGCGTAGATGTGATACAGCGGCAGCGCGCAGACGATGCTCAGCGGCTTGTCGCCCAGCTGCTCGAACATCGGCTTGAACCAGGCCTCGCTCTGCAGGATGTTGGCGACGACGTTGCGATGCAGCAGCGTCGCGCCCTTGGACACCCCCGTCGTGCCGCCCGTGTACTGCAGGAACGCGATGTCGTCGCCCGTGAGCGCCACCGGCTTGAGCACGCTGCGCGTGCCCTGCGCGATGGCCATGTTGAAGCGCGTCACGCTGCGGCCGCCGTCCTGCGGCAGGCGGAACTCGGGCACCATCTTCTTGACGTGGCGCAGCACGAAGTTGACGAGCTGGCCCTTCACGAAGCCCAGCATGTCGCCCATGGACGCGAGCACCACGTGGCGCACCTCGGTCTGCGCGACGACCGCCTCGAGCGTGTGCGCGAAGTTCTCGAGCACGATGATGATCGTCGCGCCGGAGTCGGCGAGCTGGTGCTGCAGCTCGCGCGCCGTATACAGCGGGTTGACGTTGACGACGACGCCGCCCACGCGCAGCACCGCGCCGATCGCGACCAGGTACTGTGGCACGTTGGGCATCATGATCGCGACGCGGTCGCCGCGCTGCACGCCCCTGGATTGCAGCCAGGCCCCGAGCGACTTCGAGCGCTCGTCGACCTCGGCGTATTTGAAGCGCACGCCCATGCAGGCGGCGGCGTCGCGTTGCGCGTGCGTCGTCCACGATTCCTCGAGCAGCGGCACGAGCGACGAATAGGTGTCCACCGGCACCGTGCCGGCCACGCCGGGCGGATAGTGCGTCAGCCAGGGACGTTGCGTGGAGGCGGCGGGAGCGGAGGTGGCGAGGGCATCGGTCATGGTCGACCATTGTGAGCCACCCGCCCTTCACCCCACCCCGGGGAAATCGGCTATGGCGGCTAGGGTAAGTGGACCAGAACGTCGTCCGCCGACAGCAGACCTGTCGCGGCCGCGACAGCCTCAGGCTCGAACAGGCGCGCGGCCAGCGCCGTCTCGCGCGCCTGGATCGTCGCGAGGAACTCCCTGGCGCCGCCCATTGCGCCGAAGGCATCGAAGCCGGTCTCGAGGAAGGCTTGCAGCGCGCCCATGCCCGCCGCGCGCGCGGGCCCGCGCATCGCCTTCAGGCTGGCGCGCAGCACGAAGCTGCGCGTGTGGCGATCGAGCGCCTCGCCCACGCTCATCACGAGGTCGATCTGGCGCGCGCGGGAGGCGCGCTCGCCGGTGGCCTGCCAGGCGCGGACGTAGCTCGCGCGCATCGGCGCCCGTCCGTCGAGGTGGATGGCCATCGCCGTGTCGAGGCGCTCCGACAGCGCATGCACCGCCGCCAGCGACTCGACCGTGGCGACGGTGTCGGCCGGGAACAGCCGCACCAGGGCCGGCACGATGCGGCTGAACTGCGCGTCCCGCTGCGTGAAGTCCTGCGGGCCGTAAAGCTCGTTGAGGAAGAAATTCGCCGCGCGTCCGTAGCGCGGATGCGCGAGCAGGCTGGCGTGCGTGCGCGCGAAGCGCTGCTGCTGGTAGGCCTTCAAGGTCTCGACAGCGGCTGCAAGGCCGGGCGTCGCGGCGCGGCGGAGGCGCTCGACGTCGACGGCGGCGAGGGACTGCAGGATGCGAGAGGCGATGTCGCTCATCGGTGCAAGCGTATCAGCCGGCTATCCCGCGACCCGGCGATGCGCGTTTGCATGCCATGCCATGGCAGGGCTGAAGACGCGGGGTGATACTCGCTGGATGCTCGCCCGCGTCGCCCGACTGCTGTTCGTCGCCTGGTTCGCCCTGCTCGCCGGCCTGCTGGTGGCGGCCCGCGTGACTGGCTGGACGCCCGCGTGCTGGATCGCGCTCTACGCGCTGGTGCTTGGTCACCCGACGATGCTGGCCATCGAGCTGCTGATGGCCCGTATCGTCGCCCGCCGCAGCGCGGCCCCGCGGGCGCGCTGGATCGACATGGTGCGCTCGGTGCTGGGCGAGTGGCGCGAGTCGACGGCGATCTTCGTCTGGCGCATGCCCTGGCGCTCGAACGCCATCGAGGATCACCTGCCCAAGACTTCGCGCGGCCTGCGCGGCGTCGTCTTCATCCACGGCTACATCTGCAATCGCGGCCTGTGGAACCCGTGGATGAGACGCCTGCTCAAGCTCGATCGCGCGTTCGTCGCGGTCAATCTCGAGCCGCTGTTCGCGAGCCTGGACGACTACGTGCCGCAGGTCGAGCGCGCCGTGCGCCGCATCGAGGCCGCCACCGGCCTGGCGCCGGTGATCGTCGCGCACAGCATGGGCGGCCTGGTCGCGCGCGCCTGGCTGCGCTCGCGCGCCACGCACAGGCGCAGCGACGGCACCGACGAGGCCGCGCGCCTGATCACCATCGGCACGCCGCACCGCGGCACCTGGCTGGCGCGCCTGGCGCGCACCGTCAACGGCCGCCAGATGGGCGTGGACAGCCCGTGGATGACGACGCTCGCCGGCAAGGAGCCGCCGACGTTGCCCGGCCTGATCACCAGCTGGTGGAGCGAGTGCGACCAGGTCGTCTACCCGCCGCCCACCGCGGTCTATCCGGGCAGCGAGGCCAAGCAGCTGCGCGGCGTCGGGCACATCGCGATGACGGCGCGCGAGGAGGTCTGGAACGAGATCCGGCGGCGGATCGACTACTAGTCCGTGTCGATGTCCAACAGCAACTGGCGCGTCGGTTCGAGGCCCAGGTGCAGCAGCCCCGCGATGTCGCGGATGTCGTCGGGCAGCGCCGCGTTGTCCCAGCCGTCCATCGTGTGCCGCGCGAGGCGGATCGCCAAGAGCACGTTGCGCACCTGCGAGTTCTCGGCATGGCTGTCGTCGGTGATGCGCACGAGGATCTCGGGCAGCCGCCACAGCTGCATCAGCACGTGCTGGATGTCGTTGAGCTCCGCGTTCAACACGTCGCGCTGCGCCGCGCAGGAGCGCAGCGTGGGATCGGCGTGCTGGCGGCGCTGCAGCTCGAGCGCCAGCGCGGGCGCGTGCAGCCAAAGCAGCATCTCGGTGAAGTCGTGCAGCTGCGCGGCCTCGTGCAGCACGACGGCGTCGTGGTCGGCACGGTGGATCGCGAAGCTGGCGGCGAAGCGCGCGGCGCGGTCGGCGCGCAGCAGCACGTGCTGCAGGCCGGCCAGCGCCTCGAGGTGGTCGGCGAGATGATCCTCGACCGTCGGTTGCGGTCCGAATTGGCGGAAGAACGGCGTGATGCCCATCAGCACCAGCGCCTCGACCACCGTCTCCGCATCGGTCAGGCGGCGATTCGATCCTTGCGTCGAGGCGTGGACCAGCAGCTTGAGCGTCATCAGCGGATCGCGGCCGATCACCTCGGAGATGATGCGCGCGTCGACGTCGTCCTCGATCAGCCGCATCTCCTCGATCGACGCCGCGGTGCTCGCGAGCACGGGGATCTCGCACTGCCGGAAGTAGCGCACCCAGCCGTCCACGTCGCGGGGCGTGCGGAACGTGGCGGCGGCGGGCAGGGCACTCATGGCGGGATCCGGGACTCGAGCAAGGCCGCCCCGCGGGATGCAGGGACGGCCACTTGCTCGTGTTATCGGACTCCCGCGCGCCGACTTGAGTTCCGCCGGCCGGGGATCACAGGCGGCGCACCTGGACGTAGCCGACGAGCTCGCCGTCGACGAACAGCGCGCCCTCCGGCGCACCGGCCTCGGCGTGGAACTCGACGCTGGCGTCGTGCTGGCTGCGCCGGCGCTGGCGGGCGTGCAGCGGGCGGGCGACGTCGCGCGCCTGGCGCGCGAGCGCGGTGCTGGCGCCGCGCAGGAGATGCGCCACGAAGCGGCGCCAGGTATCGCTGAAGGAGGGCCGTTGCGCGGGGCGATGGCCGGTCAGGACGGGGGTCATGTCGTTCTCCGGGGCGGCACTGGGACCGCTGGGGTGGATTCAGAAGCTGGGCGGCTTGTTGCGCGACAGGTCGAGGTTGGCGAACTCGCGTTTCAAGGCCTGGTTGGCGTCGTGGCGCGTGGCGTCGCGATCGCTGCCGTGCTTGCCGGCCTGGCGAAATTGCGCCGGCGCGACGAGCGGATTGCGTGGCTTGGAGGCGGGGAGGCTGAACTTGGGCATGGTCTTCTCCGACGAAACTGGGGCCGAAATGCGCGAAGGCCCGGGGGTCTGACAACCGCCCGGGCCTTCGCGAAGAGATGCTTCTCGCGGACTCAGAGCGGAATCGGGAACGGCTTGGCCGCATTGCGGACGGCCACGAAACGAGCGGCACGCGCGCTGCGCACGGCCGTCTGGACGGCTGCGTTGGCGGTGCGGGTTCGATTCAGGGCTTGGCGCATGGAGGCTCGTGAAGGGTTGCGAGGCGGGGTGTCGCGCCGATGTCCGACGCTTGGCGCAATGATAAACAAATCTTGATCTTGCGCAAGTACTTTATCAATCAATTGATCGCAACGCGTGGCGGGGCTGCATCGTCGAACTCCGGACGATCAACTCCGGCTCGGGGGCCACCGCGTTCGGCCGCCGATGCGACAGCAGATCGAGCATCGCGGACGCCGCGCGGCGCCCGAGCTCGATCACCGACAGGTTGACCGTCGTCCTCGGCGGCGACGCGTGCCTCGTCGCCAGCAGGTCGTCGAAACCGACGATGGAGATGTCCTCGGGCACGCGCAGGCCGTGGCGTTGAACGGCCAGGGTCGCGCCGCCGGCCATCTGGTCGTTGGCCGCGAAGATGGCGGTGAACTCGACGCCGCGCTCCAGCAGGCTTTCGACGGCCTCGGTGCCGCTGCTCTCGTGATAGTTGCCCTGCCAGACGAGCTCGGGGTCGAAGGCGACCCGCGCCTCCTCGAGCGCGGCGCGGTAACCGCGCTCGCGATCATGCGAGTCGGGGTGGCTGCTGTCCCCGGCGACGTGCGCGATGCGGCGGTGGCCGAGTTGCAGCAGGTAGCGCGTCGCGGCCAGCGCGCCGCGATAGTCGTTCGAGCGCAGCGAATGCAGGCCCGGCGCCTTCAGGTCGCGCCCGGTCAGGACGATGGGCAGTTCGGCCGCGAGATCGACCAGGAAGCGGTCGTCGAGGCTGCCGCCCAGCACGATGATGCCGTCGACCTGTCGAGTGCGCAGGACCTGCACGCAGTGCTCCTCCTCGCCCGGATTCCAGTGGCCGCTGGACACTACCAACGCGTAGCCGGCGCGCGACAGGTTCTCCTCGATGCCGCGCAGCAGCAGCGCGTCGAACGGGCTCTCGAAGTGCTGCGCGATCAGTCCGACCGTGCGCGTCCGCCCGTCGACCAGCGCCTTGGCGATGCCGTTGAGGACGAAGCCCAGGCGCGCGGCCGCGGCCTTCACTGCCGCCCGCTTGTCGTCGCTGACGTTGGTGGCGTCATTCATGACGCGCGACGCCGTCGAGACCGATACGCCCGCGGCGTCGGCAACCATCCGCAAGGTCACGTGAGATGTCTCGGCACGGCGCATGGTGATGGCCTCCTCTGGAAGGTCGTCTTCTGGACAACGAACCACGCCGGCGGGTTCCGGCGCGGTCGGGCGGATTTGACCAGCGCCATGGTGACAGCGTTTTCACGGCGACGCCGCCACCGCGCCCTGGCCGAAAGTCAGCGCTTCTTCTTCAACGGCGCGATGCCCGTCTGCACGGAATGCCACAAGGCCAACGGGTCGTCCGGCGGCGGTGGCGGCGCGGGCGGGCGGGCCGTCACGCCGGGGGCCAGCTTGCGCGGCGCGGGCGCGGGCGGCTGCGGTGCCGACGCGGCCTCGGGCTCCGGCATCAGCACCTCGCCCAGCAGGTCGAGCAGCCGCGTGCGGGCGCGCTGCGGATGCCGGCGGTAGTACGTGAGCACCAGGCCCGTGATGAAGCGCTCGTCGTCGTCCTGCGGCAGCGGGCTGTCGGATGCCGGCGGCGGCGCCGCGACCGCGCTGGCCTTGCCGGCCACATGCTCGGCGTCCATCCAGCCCGCCGGCTTCTGGCAGCACTGCTCGAACTGGCGCGCGAGGCGCTCGCCGATCAGGCGCGAGCGGCTCTTGATCTGGCTCCAGTAGCTCGGCTGGATCTGCAGCCGCTCGGCAAAACGGCGTTCCAGGCCCCGCAGCGTCGCGGCGTCGGGGTGCTTGATGGTGTTGCGGACGAATTCGTCGAACAGCGCGAGCGCGTTGTCCAGGCGGATAGAGGCCACGTCTCGGGGGGCGTGCATGGAGCGCAATGATAAAGGCTCGTGTCGCTGGACGCGGCCTCGCGGCGCAAGCCCTTGCCCGACCACGCCGGCAAGAATGCGTGCAAGTGCTCGGGGTACCATGGCTCGATGCTCTTGACTCGCCTGTTGCGGCGCCGCTCCGGACGCCTTCTCGCCCTGCTGCTGACGGCCGCGCTGAACGCGTGGGCCGGCGCCTCGCCGCCGGGCGTCCACCTCCCCTCCGCGCCGGCCTCGCCGCTCGCCAAGCCGCAGTCGGCGGCATCGGCCGCCGAGGACGACCGCGCCGCCGAGGACAACGCCAACCTGTCGGCCTCGGCGCGCCGCATCTACGACATCGGCCGCCCGCGGCTGCTGCAGGTGCGCACGCTGCTGCGCGACCAGGACAGCCAGGCCAGCGTCGGCTCGGGCTCGCTGGTGGGCCCCGACGGCCTGATCCTGACCAACTACCACGTCGTCAGCCAGGTGGCCCTCGAGCCGCAGCGCTACCGCCTCAACTTCCAGACGGTCGACGGCGTCACCGGCGCGCTGCAGCTGGTCGCGTTCGACGTCGTGCACGACCTCGCGCTGGTGCGCATGGCCAAGCCGCCGGCGGCCGTCGCCGCGCGCGGGCTGTTCGAGTTCCGCCCCGCCGCGACGCCGCTCGCGCAGGGCGAGCGAATCTTCTCGCTGGGCAATCCGCTGGACGTCGGCTTCGTCGTCGTCGAGGGCACCTACAACGGCCTCGTCGAGCGCAGCTTCCTGCCGCAGATCCTGTTCTCAGGCTCGCTCAACCCGGGCATGAGCGGCGGGCCGGTGCTGGACGACAAGGGCCACATCGTCGGCGTCAACGTGGCCACGCGGCGCGACGGCCAGCAGATCAGCTTCCTCGTGCCGGCCGAGTTCGCGCAGGCGCTGATCGCGCGCGGCGCGCAGGCCAAGCCGATCACCGGCCCGGTCGAGGCCGAGATGGCGCGCCAGCTGCTCGCGCATCAACAGCAGCTCACGTCGCGCTTCGTCGCGCTGCCGTGGCGCGAGACCAAGCACGCGCACTACAGCGTGCCGGTGCCGCAGGAGGACTTCATGCGCTGCTGGGGCTCGTCGAATCCGTCGGAGTCCAAGGGCTTGTCGTTCGAGCGCTCCGACTGCCAGATGGACACGGCCATCTTCATCAACGAATCGCTGCGCACCGGCGACCTCGCGGTGCGCCACGAGGTCTACGACGGCAGCAAGCTCGGCGCGCTGCGCTTCGCGCAGGAGGCGGGCCAGAGCTTCCGCAACGAGGGCATGGGCCGGCGCACCCACGACCTCAGCGCGCCCAAGTGCCAGGAGGACTTCGTCGAGAGCGCCGGCCTGCCGATGCGCACCGTGATGTGCCTGCGCGCGTATCGCCACCTGCCGGGGCTTTACGACGTCGCGGTGCTGTCGCAGTCCGTCGACGCCAGGACCGAAGGCGTGCAGGGCCGCTTCGACGCGCGCGGCGTCAGCTTCCAGAACGCCATGCTGCTCGCCAGCCACTACCTGCAAGGATTCGCATGGAAACGCTCGCCCTGATCGAGACGCTCGACCGGGACGGCCAGCCGCGCCAGGTGCTGCGCGTCTCGCAGTGGCCGGTGCGCATCGGCCGCGCGATCGACTGCGACCTCGTGCTCGACGACCCGCACGTGGCGGCACACCACGCGACGCTCGCGCTGCGCGAGGACGGCGTGCACGTGGAGCCGGCCGCCAGCGTCAACGGCGTGCGCCTGGGTCGCGCGGCCATCGCGCCCGGATCGACGCCGCTGCTGCCGGCCTCCAGCGTGATGACGCTGGGCGCCACGACGCTGCGCGTGCGGCTCGCCGGCGAGGTGCTGGCGCCCGAGCAGCGCCTGCTGGACCTGCTGCAGTACGAGCGCCGCCACGCCGTGACGCTGATGGGCCTGATCCTGTTCGCCGCGGTGTGGCAGGGCTTCTCGCTGTGGCTGTCGACGGTGCCGGGCGCGCAGGGCACGGCGCTCACCTGGAACTACCTGTCGGCACCGCTGGGCCTGATCATCTGGTGCGCGCTGTGGGCCATCGGCTCGATGCTGTTCCAGCGCCGCTTCGCGTTCTGGGCGCACCTGTACATCGCGCTGAAGTGGCTGCTGATCGCCATCGTCACCGAGGCGGCGACGGCGCAGGTCGCGTTCGCGTTGTCGATGCCCTGGATCGAGAAGCTGGGCCGCATCGTCTTCGTCGGCGCGATCGCGATGATGATGTGGCGCCACATGGGCCTGCTGCTGCCCACGCGCCGGCGCGCCGTCGGCATCGCGATCGGCAGCGCGGTCGCGGTGAGCAGCGGGCTGCTGCTGATCGACCGCTCGATGCAGCAGCAGCCGCTGATCGGCGACCTCTACCTCGGCACGATCTCGCTGCCGGGCGTGCGCCTCGCCAAGCCGGTCTCCAGCGACGCCTTCGTGAAGTCCGCGGCGCCGCTCGAGAAGACGCTGGCCAAGTGGGCCAAGCCGGGCGACGACGACGATGACGAGGAAGGCGGCGGCGACGACGACTGATCGTCACGCGGCCTCAGGCTGCGTGTGATCGATCCGGCGTTGCGCCGGCCAGCCTAGGGTCGACGCGGATGAGTTGCGTCTTGCCGCGATGCTACAGTCGCGCGGTCGCGCAGAGGGGCGCGACGACCGACGCGCGTTTTGAGCGTGCGTTCGAGACACCACTACAAGATTCACGGGAGGAATCTTCATGCTCAAGCGACTCATCGCCGCCACGTGCCTGGCCGCCGGCCTGTCCGCCATGACCGGCTGCGCCGTCAACCGCGCCGAGGCCAACCTGATGGCCGACGCCGACCTGACCAAGGTCAAGACGCTCTACGTCGTCCACGCCGAGAAGGACAACCACGACGTCGACAAGGACCTGAAGGCCGCCTTCGAGAAGCGCGGCTTCGCCGTCACCACGGGCCCGGCCAGGACGCCGCCGTACCCGGCCGACGCCGTCGTCACCTACGTCGACAAGTGGATGTGGGACCTGACGATGTACATGCTCGAACTCACGGTCACCGTGCGCAATCCGACCAGCGACTTCCCCATGGCCACCGGCCATTCGCTGCACACGTCGCTCACGCGCAAGTCGCCGGCCGAGATGGCCGACGAGGTCGCGGGCAACATCGTCGCCGCCAAGCATTGATTCGTCGGTGCGTGCGTCGCGCGTTTCGCGCGGCGCGTTCCACTCGCCATTCCCGGTGATGCTCGCGCTCGCGGGCGTCGCCCTTCGTTCGACCCAAAAAGGCCAGACACCATGAACTTCCAATCCGTGACCCGTTCCCTGTCCATCATCGCGCTGTGCGCGTCCGCCGCCGTCATCGCCGGCTGCGCCACGGCTTCCAAGCCCGAGGCCATGGTGCCGACGACGGCCATCGCCGGCACGCAGCACCACGCGACGACCAGCGTCGTCGTCGCCGGCGGCTCGGACACCAGCGCCATGGGCAAGTCGCAGATCTCCAACGAGGCCTTCCAGCAGGCCATCGTGCAAGCGATCGAGAAGAACAAGACCTTCACGAGCGTCGTCAAGGCGCCGGGCGGCGACTACGCGCTGGCCGTCAACGTGATCGCCATGGACCAGCCGTCCTTCGGCCTGAGCTTCACCGTGAAGATGGAAGCCGCCTGGTCGCTGAAGAAGGCCGACGGCACGGTCATGCTGCAGGAGTCCATCAAGTCCGAAGGCACCGCCGGCATGGGCGATGCGTTCGCCGGCGTCGAGCGCCTGCGCATTGCCAACGAGGCCGCGGCGCGCGCCAACATCGCCGCAGCCCTGGAAAAGATCGGCAAGCTGAACTTCTGATCCTCGCGCTTGCGAGAAGGGCGCGCCACCGCGAGGGGCGCGCCCTTTTTCATGGCCGCGCCGGTCAGTCGACCTCGACCGGCTTGTGCTCCTTGCGCAGCGCGTTCTGCACGCTCGTGGGCGCCGGCTCGTAGTGCGAGAACGCGATCGTGTAGTGGCCCTCGCCGCTGGTCATCGCGTTCAGGCGCGTCGCGTAGGCGATCAGCTCCGCCGCCGGCGCCTGGCCGCGCACGATCATCGCGCCGCCCAGCTGCGCCTCGGTGCCGTTGACCTGGCCGCGGCGTGACGCGAGGTCACCGGTGATGTCACCCATCGCGCTGGCCGGCGCGAGGATCTCGACGTCGACGATGGGCTCCAGCACGATGGGCCGCGCCTCCATGATCGCCACCCACGTCGCCTTGCGCGCCGCGGTGGCGAACGCGATGTCCTTGCTGTCGACGCTGTGGCTCTTGCCGTCGTGCACGGTGACGCGGATGTCCTCCACCGCGTAGCCGGCGATCACGCCGGCGGCCAGCGCCTCGCGCACGCCCTTCTCGACGGCCTGCATGAACTGGCCGGGGATCGCGCCGCCCTTGACGATGTCGACGAACTCGAAGCCCGCGCCGCGCGGCAGCGGCTCGACGCGCAGGAACACCTCGCCGAACTGGCCGGCGCCGCCGGTCTGCTTCTTGTGGCGATGGTGGCCCTCGGCCTTGGCGGTGACGGTCTCGCGATAGGCCGTGCGCGGCGGCCGCGTCTCGACCTCGAACTTGTGCACGTCGCGCAGCCGATCGAGCAGCATGCGCAGGTGCAACTCGCCCAGGCCGTAGACCACGGTCTCGTGCGTGGCCGCGACCTGCTCGATGCGCAGGCACGGATCCTCGTCGACCGAGCGCTGCACCAGGTCCCACAGCCGCTGCTCGTCGCCATGGCGCTTGGGCTGGATCGCCACGCCGTGCACCGGCACCGGGAACGCGAGCGGCTTCAGGTGGATGTGGCTGTCCTCGGCGGCGTCATGCAGCACGGCGTCGAAGTGCAGCGCGTCGACCTTGGCGATGGCGCAGATGTCGCCCGGCACCGCGCGCGAGATCTCCACGTGCTCGCCGCCCTGCAGCCGGAACAGGTGGCCGACCTTGAAGCACTTGCGCGCGTCGCCGACGAACAGCGGCGTGTCGCGCGTGATCGTGCCCTGGTGCACGCGCAGCACGCCCATCTTGCCGACGTACGGGTCGACGGTGACCTTGAACACATGGGCCAGCACGTGCTTGTCGGGATCGGGCGTGGCGTGAACGAGCTTCGCGTCGGCGCCCTCGCCATCGAGGAAGTCGGGGGCGTTGCCCTCGGTCGGGTTGGGCAGCAGCTTGGCGACGACGTCGAGCAGCTCCGCGACGCCCGCGCCGGTCTTGGCCGAGACGAAGCACACCGGGATCAGGTGGCCCTCGCGCAGCGCCTGCTCGAGCGGCCCGTGCAGCTCGGTGGCCTCGACGTCGCCCTGGTTCAGGTAGCGGTCGACGAACTCGGCGTCGACCTCGACGACCTGTTCGACCAGCGCCTGGTGCGCGGCCTCGGGCGACGAGAAGTCGGTGCTGCCCTCGCGGTTGAAGAAGCAGTCGACGACGCGCGCGCCGCGCTCGGCGGGCAGGTTCAGCGGCAGGCACTCGCGGCCGAACACGTCGCGGATCTGCGCCAGCACGGCGGCGCAGTCGGCGCCGGGCACGTCGATGCGGTTGACGATGATCATGCGGTCGAGCTTGCGGTCGGCCGCGTGGGCCATCATGCGCTGGGCGGTGGAGTCGACGCCCGAGGTGGCGCTGATGACGACGGCGGCGGTCTCGACGGCCTCGAGCGCGGGCAGCGACTGCCCGACGAACTCGAGCGCCCCGGGCGTGTCGAGCCACTGGATGCGGATGCCGTCGTGCACGCAGTTGACGACG
This sequence comes from Scleromatobacter humisilvae, assembly GCF_023231945.1. Classification (GTDB taxonomy): domain Bacteria; phylum Pseudomonadota; class Gammaproteobacteria; order Burkholderiales; family Burkholderiaceae_C; genus Scleromatobacter; species Scleromatobacter humisilvae. Next base: position 32,082 of record NZ_JAJLJH010000018.1, on the reverse strand, counting down.
GCGGTGTTGAGCGAATGCTGGACGCGCTTCTCGAGCGGGTCGTGGTCGCTGACGGTCGAGCCGCGTTCGACGCAGCCGGCCGTCTTGATGGCGCCGGCGCGCAGCAGCAAGGCCTCGGTGAGGGTGGTCTTCCCGGTGGCCGAGGCGCCCACCAGTGCCACGTTGCGGATCGCCGCAATATCGGGGGATTCGAAGATCGTCATGGCGCGTGTCTCCACGGGCCGAGACGCCAAGCGGCACCGCGGCGACCCGAACCGCGACACGGCCGGATGGCAGGAACCCCCAGCCTACGCCCCAACCGGACAGCGCGCAAGCGGATGAAATTTGCCTATTGGAAAGCGACTTCCGCGAAGCCCCGAAGCTTGCGGCTGTGCAGCTTGTCCACGCCCGAGCCGCGCAGCAGCTCCAGCGCGCGGATGCCGATGCGCAGGTGCTGCTCCACGCGTTCGCGATAGAAGTGGTTGGCCATGCCGGGCAGCTTGATCTCGCCGTGCAGCGGCTTGTCGGAAACGCACAGCAAGGTGCCGTAGGGCACGCGGAAGCGGAAGCCGTTGGCGGCGATCGTGGCCGACTCCATGTCGAGCGCGATCGCGCGGCTCTGGCTGAAGCGGCGCTCCGGGCCCGGATGCGGCAGCAGCTCCCAGTTGCGATTGTCGGTCGACGCCACGGTGCCGGTGCGCATCACGCGCTTCAGGTCGATGCCGGACAGCTGCGTGATGTCGGCCACGGCCTGCTCGATGGCGACCTGCACCTCGGCCAGCGGCGGGATCGGCACCCACAGCGGCAGCTCCTCGTCGAGCACGTGATCCTCGCGGACGTAGCCGTGCGCGAGCACATAGTCGCCCAGCTGCTGCGTGGTGCGCAGCCCGGCGCAGTGGCCCAGCATGATCCACGCGTGCGGGCGCAGCACGGCGATGTGGTCGCTGATGTTCTTCGCGTTGGACGGGCCAACGCCGATGTTGACCATCGTGATGCCGCTGTTGTCGGGCCGTCGCAGGTGGTACGCGGGCATCTGCGGCAGGCGCGGCGGCGCGCTGCCGATCGGGCCGACCGAGTGCGTCGCCCCCGCGCGCATCGTCACGACGTTGCCCGGCTCGACGAAGGCGTCGTAGACCGAATCGTCCCGGGCCATCTCGCGGTGCCCGAGCGCAATGAACTCGTCGATGTAGAACTGGTAGTTCGTGAACAGCACGAAGTTCTGGAAGTGGTCGGGCGCGGTGCCGGTGTAGTGGCGCAGGCGGTGCAGCGAGTAGTCGACGCGCGGCGCGGTGAATAGCGCCAGCGGCAGCGGATCCGCCGGCCCGGGCTCGTGGGTGCCGTTGGCGATGCCGTCGTCCATCGCGGCGAGGTTGGGCAGGTCGAACAGGTCGCGCAGCTGCAGGCGTTGTTCCGAGGTCAGCGTGCCCTCGACGTGGTCGTGCTCGGCGAAGCTGAAGTGCAGCGGCATCGGCTCGCGGCTGACGCCCACCTCGATCTTGACGCCGTGGTGTTGCATCAGCAGGCGGAACTGTTCGCGGTAGTAGTCGGCGAACAGCTCGGGGCGCGTCAGCGTGGTCTCGAAGGTGCCCGGGCCGGCGACGAAGCCGTAGCTCGAGACGGAGTCCGCGCGCGCCACCGTGTCGGTGTGCACGCGCACGCTCGGGTAGCACGCGCGCACGTGCGACGCGGGCGTGTGTCCGGCGACGAAGTCGTGCAGGTGCTGGCGCAGGTGGTCGACGCCGGCGTGGTAGATCTGGCGCACGCGCTCGACGGCGGCATCGGGATCGTCGAAGGATTCGCGGGGGACGAGCAGCGGTTCGATCATGGGTTCATTGTGGATGAAACGCGTGACGGCGGCGCGTCCTGCGGTCGGCGTTGCCTACACTGGCGGGTCGAAAGGTGAACAACAACGTGATCCATGCATTCCGCGGCCTCGCGGCCGTCGTCCTGCTGGCGCTGGGCCTGCTGCCCGCGCTGGCCAATGTGCGCCACAAGCCCGTCGCGTCCGCGAAGCCGGTGCCGGCGGTCGCGCCCGCGGCCTCGGCGGCCTCGGCGCCGGCCGCCACGACCACCGACCTCGCGCAGTGGTGCGCGCGCCTCGTGCCGGCCGTCCCCGGCGTCGACGCGTCCGGCTGCCGCGCCTCGGGTCTCGTGCCCGGCGCGGGCCGCTCGGTGCGCGGCGTGCCGCTGTGGGCCAACGACGTGCTGCCGGCCGGCGGCGCGCCCAAGTTCAAGGTGCTGCTGCTGGGCGGCATCCATGGCGACGAGCTGGCCTCGGTCACGCTGGCCTTCGACTGGATCGCGCGCTCGCAGGGCGTGAAGGCGCAGGCGATGCCGCATCCGTCCAAGGCCGCCAAGCCGACGATCGCCGACGTCGCCTGGCGCTTCGTGCCGCTGCTCAATCCCGACGGCCTGCTGCATTCGCCGTCGACGCGCGTCAACGCGCACGGCGTCGACCTCAACCGCAACTTCCCCACCACCGACTGGGCGCGCGACGCGCAGCCCTACTGGATCAAGCACACGAAGAAGGATCCGCGCCGCTTCCCGGGCCCGCAGGCGCTGTCCGAGCCCGAATCGCGCTGGCTGCTGCAGCAGATCGACCAGTTCCGTCCCGACCTCATCGTGTCGGTGCACGCGCCCTACGGCCTGCTCGACTTCGACGGCCCGCCGCCGGCGCCGCGCCGTCTCGGCAGCCTGCAGCTCGACCCGGTGGGTGTCTATCCGGGCTCGCTCGGCAACTACGGCGGCCTGGTGAAGAACGTGCCGGTGATGACACTGGAGCTGAAGAACGCGCGCGCCGTGCCGCCCGCCGAACTGGCCGCGATGTGGAACGACCTGCAGCGCTGGCTCAACGAGCAGATGACCAACCCCGGCGTGCAGGCGAGCGCGCAGCGCAGCCCGGTGCCGGGCACGAAGGTGATCGGCTCGTCGCGGCGCGTCGATTGAGGCATCCCCGTTTCAGGGGTGGTGACGCGGCGTGGCGGGGCGCAGAATCCGCGCCACTGTCCATCGCCGCCCAGGAGGGCCGACCATGAAAACCCGTTCCCGTCTTCTCGTCGCGAGCCTTGCCGCGCTGTCGTGCGGCGCCATCATGGCGCAGCCCAAGATCCGCCCCGGGCTGTGGGAGGAGAACATCAAGATGAACACGGACAACGCGCAGGCCAACGCGGCGATGGAGCAGATGAAGGAAAAGCTCGCCAACATGCCGCCGGACCAGCGCGCCGCCATCGAGAAGATGATGGCCTCCCGCGGCATGGGCATGCAGCCCGGCGGCGCGCCGAACACGGTGCGCGTGTGCATCACCAAGGAGCAGATCGCGCGCGGCTTCACGCCCGATCGCGACGGCCGTTGCTCGCGCGTCAACCTGAGCACCTCCGGCAACGTCACGAAGTTCGACTTCACCTGCGCGTCCGAGCACAGCAACATGACCGGCCACGGCACGCTCACGACCATGGGCGACACCGGCTTCGCCGTCACCACCGTCGCCGACACCACGAGCCAGAAGAACGCGATGCACATCCAGACGGACATCGCCGGCAAGTTCGTCTCCAGCGATTGCGGCGACGTCAAGCCGATGGAGGTTCCCAACAAGTGAGGGGCGGCTCGGGCGCGTCGCCTGCCGTGAGGCCGGGCCGCGCGCCGCCTGCATCCAACCGACGTGGCGGCGCGTACCTTCTCCACGAGCCGTGATCCGCGCGGCGACCCTGCCGCCGCCATGACCGAGACCTTCCGCCCCATCGCCCCCGAACCGCGCCGCGCGCGCCGCCTGCGGCGCTGGGCCACCGGCGCCGCCCTGCTGGGCTGGATCGTCTCCGCGACGGCCGGCGCCGGGGCGGGCGTGCTCAACGCGGTGGCGACGCTGCGCGGCCACCAGGGCGAGTCCGACGTTGCCTACGGCCCGCTGCCGCGCCAGCGCTTCGACGTCTACGTGCCCGGCAGCTCGATCGATGACGCCGACAAGGCCACCGGCTCGCCGCTGGTGATCTTCATCTACGGCGGCTCGTGGAACTCGGGCACCCGGCGCGACTACCGTTTCGCCGGCGAGGCGCTCGCCGCGCGCGGCTTCACGGTGATGGTGGTCGACTACCGGCTCTATCCCGAAGTGAAGTACCCCGACTTCCTCAAGGACTGCGCGAAGGCGGTCGGCTACGGGCTGGAGCACGCTCGCGAGCTCGGCGCCGACCCCCGTCGCGTCTTCCTCTACGGCCACAGCGCCGGCGCCTACAACGTCGCGATGCTCGCGCTCGATCCGCGCTGGCTGCGCGCCGCGGGCCACTCGCCCGACGAACTCGCCGGCTGGGTCGGCCTGGCCGGCCCGTACAACTTCCTGCCGATCGGCGATCCGGACGTGAAGGGGGTGTTCGACTGGCCCGCGACGTCACCCGACACCCAGCCCATCCAGCACGTCGGCGACCTCGCCCGGCCGCTGCCGGCCTTCATCGGCGCGGCCGTGCATGACACGCTGGTCCATCCCGAGCAGAACAGCATCGCGCTGACGGACCGGATGCAGGCGCGCGGCACCGCCGTCACCTTCCGCAGCTACGAGCACGTGAACCACGCGCTGCTGGTGGGCTCGCTCGCGTGGCCGTTGACCGCGTTCGCGCCGGTGCTGGACGACACCACCGCCTTCATGCGCGCCGTTGCCCCCCGGCCGGCGACGACCGCCGCGCGCTAGCTCGATCGCAGCTCGCGCAAGGCGACCCACACCGCGCCGATCGCCAGCAGCAGGGACAGCGGATACCACTGCTGCGGCGGCGGCGCCGAGATCGTGACGCCGTCGCCCGGCGACAGCAGCACCGCGATCACCAGCAGCACGAAGCCCGCGATCACGCCGGCCACCGCCCAGCGCCACAGCCGCGCCTGCGCCTCGTGGCGGCGGTGTTCGGTGGCCAGCGCACGCGCGACGGCGATGGGCGCGACGGGTGCCGCGCGGCGCTGCGCGGGCAGCGCGCGCGCGGCCTGGTCGACCGCGGCCATGGTGCGGGCCACGAAGCCGTCGTCGGGCAGGGACTCGGGCGCACTGGCGCGCAGCAGGGCGTCCAGCGCAGCGTCGGGGCGTTCGGATTCGTTCATGTGGCGGACTCCGGATTCCAGGCGGCCAGCAACTCGCGCAGCCGGGCCTTGGCGCGATCGAGGTGGGACTTCAGCGTGCCCAGCGGCAGGCCGAGCACCTGCGCGGCCTCGGCGTGCGACAGGTCGAGATGAAAGCAGTGCACGACGGCCAGCCGCTGGATCTCGCTGAGCGATTGCAGCGCGCACTCGACGTCGCGCCCCAGGCCTTCGACCGTGCGCGGATCGTGGCGCGGTTCGTGCGCGCCGCTCGCCTCGGCGTCGTTCCATTCGACGGGCGGCTGCGGCCGGCGCGCGTGCTGCAGGAAGCGCGTCAGCGCGATGCGGTGCAGCCAGGTGGCCAGGCGGGCGTCGCCGCGGAACTCGTTGATGTGCAGCCAGGCCTGGACGAAGGTCTCCTGAGCGAGATCGTCGGCCAGCGCGGCGTCGCCGTGCGTCAGCCGGCGCAGCTGCAGGCGCACGCGCGACTGGTGCGCGCGCACGAGACGCGCGAACGCGTGGCGGTCGCCCCGGCGCGCGAGTGCGAGCCAGCCGGCGATCTCCGCCTCGACGTGCGTGGACTCGTCGAACACCATGGGGCGTGGCGCCACGTCAATGCGTCATTGGAGGTCGATGGACGACAGCTCGGGCGGCTCGGGCGGTTGCGGTTCGATCTTCAGCGCGATCAGCTGGGCGACGCCGATCGCCAGCGGGATCAGCCCCGCGGCCCACAGGCCGTGGTCGAACTGGAACATCGCGCCGAGGAACGCGCTCGTGCCGACGCCCACGCCCACCAGCGTCAGCGCGCGCATCAGCGCCGAGCCGGTGCGCCGAGACGAGCGCAGCAGCTCGCGCGGCACCGGCAGGCCTTTCTCGAGCAGGTCGACGATCGTCCGGTGCTTGCGCTCCTGATACTTGTAGGCGAAGTTCAGCGCGATCACGACGATGGCCAGCGGCATCAACATGCCGCAGACGGGAATCAGCAATTCGGGGCTGAGCAGGCGGTTCCAGGGATCCATGGCGTTCTTCCGTTGAGCGATATCCCTTGGATGCGCGGCGACCGCCGATCGGATGCACCGGCGCGAAAATATTCTTCAGCAGTTCTGGTACTTCCAGTTCCGCGTCTTGCCCTCGGCGATCCATTCGGCCGCCTGCGCGACGCGCGACGCCCGCGTCGCCTCGCGCTTGGCCTCGACGATCCAGTCCACATACTCGTGCTGCTGGCTGGGCGTGAAGGCGTCGAAGGTCCTGCGTGCGGCCGACTTCGGGCCCAGGGCCGCGGCGAGATCGTCCGGCAGCGCCGGCGCCTCGCGCCTGGCCCTGGGCGCGGGCGGCGCGCTCGCCTTGTCCTCGATGGCGGCGGCCCACGCGGCGCGCGCCTCGACGATCAGCTTGCGCAACGCCGCCGCCTTGGGCAGGTCGGCCAGCGACTCGATGCGCCCGAACTGGCCCATCGCCTTGCCCCGCTCGCCGGCCGCCTCCTCCGCGATCGGGCGGCCTCCGCGCCAGAAGCCGAGCGAGCAATGCGCCTTGAACGCCGCCATGTTGGCGAACGGCCGGCCCTCGAGCAGGAAGAACGGGTGGCTCCACTTGATCGCCTCCGTCACGTCCGGCAAGGCGGCGTGCATCGCCTCGCGGATGTGCGCCAGCGGCGCTTGCGCGAACGGCGCGGCCTTGGCGATGTAGTCGTCGACGCGCGGGTCGCGCCCGGGCGGATTCGCGGGGAGTGACTTGGATGCCATGCGCGCACTCTATCGAGCGGAACGGCGGCGTGGCAACCCCGGTTTCTCCGGGGCACGCCGGTCCGGGCAAGCCTGTGTCGGAGCCGACACGAACGACGTGATAATGCCCCTCGCCGCAGGCTACAGGGCCGCCCGTCTCCGTGAGGCGGCCCGGGCACGTGCGGCAACAAGGGAGCGAGGACATGAAGTTCACGAACGTGCTGGCAGTGCTGATGCTGTCGGCGATGGTGGCCTGCGGCGGCGGCGGGGGCGGCGGGAGTTCGTCCGACCCCTCGGGCAAGGTGTCGATCACCGCCACGGCGCCGACCACGCCGGTGGCCACCGGCAGCTCGGTGCAGTTCGACGTGGTGGTGCACAACGAGACCGCCACGGCGGTGTCGAACGTGATCGCCGCGCTCACGCTCGGCAGCGGACTCACGCAGACCAACGTCACCTGTTCGGCGTCGAACGGCGCCACCTGCCCGGCGAACCCCGCCAGCATGAGCGTCGCGAGCCTGCCGGGCTCCGGCAGCCTGCATTACGTCGTGACCGCGACGATCGGCGCCGGCACGCGCGGGACGCTCACCGCCTCGGCGTCGGTCACCGCGGATGGCATGCCCCTGTCGTCCGCCGACCAGGTGACCATGAGCGTGCAGGCGTTCTCCGCCGACGTCCAGGTGACCGGACAGGGGCCCACGACCACGCTGACCAGCGGCGGCTCGGCGACGTACACGATGACCGTGACCAACGCCGGCCCCGACGCCGCCAGCAACGTCCAGCTGCAGAACACGGCCGACCCCCACCAGACCCTCGGTGCCGTCACCTGCGCGGCCCAGGGCGGCGCGACGTGCCCGTCGACGCCGGGCGCCGTCATGACGGTGCCGACGCTACCGGTGGGCGGCACGCTGCAGTTCAACGTGTCCACGACCATCAACGCCAACGCCCTCGGCGCGATCGCCAACACGCTCTACGCCACGCCCAACGGCGATCCGCTCGCGAGCAACAACGTGGCCACGGCGACGGCCACGACCGCGCTGAACAGCACGGGCAGCGCCTCGTTCGTCACCCTGCAAAGCGACAGCGGCGACTACATCGGCGCCGGCCAGTCCAACACGTACAGCAGCGCCAACGCGCAGCTCACGGTGACGGCGTCCGGCGGCACCCTGCACGTGGGCGTCAACGGCAACGACAACTGGACCGGCGACTTCGCCGAGCCGAGCGCGCTCGCGGTGCTGCAGCCCGGCACCTACGCGAACCTGACGCGCTTCGCGTTCCGCAACGCCGCGATCGGCGGCATCGACTGGTCGGGCGACGGCCGCGGCTGCAACGTCGACACCGGCAGCATCACCATCGACAAGGCCACCTACTCGGGCTCGACGCTCACGGCGATCGACCTGCGCTTCGAGCAGCATTGCGAGGGCGGCGCGCCGGCGCTGCGCGGACAGATCCATTGGCTGGCCAGCGACAGCTCGAAGGCGGCGGGCCCGGTCGATCCGGCGCCGGCGTCGCTGTGGCGCGCCCCCGCCGGCGCGACGCCCGCGACAGGCAACTACGTCTACCTGCAAAGCGATGCCGGCGACTACATCGGCGCCGGCGCCACCGGCACGTACACGCAGGCCAACGCGGTGCTGACGATGACGCTGAACGGCACGCACCTGAGCGTCGGCGTCACGGGCAACGACAACTGGACGGGCGACTTCCAGGGCATGAACAGCATCTCGCAACTGCAGCCCGGTTACTACGCCGGCCTCCAGCGCTACCCGTTCAACAACCCGGTCACCGGCGGACTGTCCTGGGACGGCGACGGCCGCGGCTGCAACACGCTGGCGGGCTGGTTCGCGATCGACGACATCACCGTGACGGCCGGCGCCGTGACGGCCGTCGACCTGCGTTTCGAGCAGCACTGCGAAGGCGGAACCGCGGCGCTGCATGGCCAGATCCACTGGGTCGCGGGCGACACCACCGCGCCCGCGGGGCCGCAGAATCCGCCGCCCGCTTCGCTGTGGCGCGCGCCCGCGGGCGCGACGCCGGCAACCGGCAACTACGTGTACCTGCAGAGCGACGCGGGCGACTACATCGGGGCCGGCGCCACCTATGCCTACACGCAGGCCAACGCGGTGCTCGCGCCGACGCTGTCCGGCACCCACCTGGGCTTCTCCGTCACGGGCAACGACAACTGGACGGGCGATTTCCTGGGCATGAACAGCATCGCGCAGCTGCAGCCCGGCTACTACCCGAACCTGGAGCGCTATCCGTTCAACAACCCGGTCACCGGCGGACTGTCCTTCTCCGGCGACGGGCGCGGCTGCAATACGCTCACCGGCTGGTTCGCGATCGACAGCATCAGCTTTTCGGGCGGCACGCTGGCGTCGGTCGACCTGCGCTTCGAACAGCACTGCGAGGGCGGCGGCGCGGCACTGCACGGCCAGATCCACTGGGTCGCCGGCGACACCACCCGCCCGCCCGGGCCGCAGAACCCGGTGCCCGGCGGCCTGTGGACGCCGCCGGACGGCAGCACCCCGGCGTCGGGCAACTACGTGTACCTGCAGAGCGATGCGACGGACTACATCGGCGAGGGCCAGACCACGCTGTATACGCCGCCGAGCTGGGCCTTCTCGGTCTTCGGCAGCGGGGCGCAGGTCAACGTCGGCGTCGGCAACGTCGGCGACTGGTCGGGCAACTTCGTCGGCATGAACAGCATCACGCAGCTGCAGCCGGGCTACTACCCGAACGTGGAACGCTTTCCGTTCAACAACCCGGTCACCGGCGGGCTCAGCTGGACGGGCGAGGGCCGCGCCTGCAACACGTCGATCGGCTGGTTCGCGGTCGACGCCATCACCTACAGCGCCGGTGCGATCGCCTCGCTGGACCTGCGCTTCGAGCAGCGTTGCGAGGGTGGCACCGCGGCACTGCACGGCAAGATCCACTGGACGAACGGCTCGAGCTCGAGCATCCAGTAGGCGGGATCACGTCTTCGTCCTGACCAGCCCATCCCACCACTCGCGCGCGCTGGACCTGACCACCTGCAGCGCCTGCGCGTCGCCCTGCAGCAGCGCCGCCGCGTAGTGGCGCACCTGCTTGGCCGTGATGTGCGGCGGCGCGGGCGGCACGGTCGGGTCGGTGACCATCTCCAGCACCATCGGCCGGTCCGACGCCAGCGCCTCGTCCCACGCGCCGGCGATGTCGGCGGGCTGCTCGACGCGTACGCCGCCGAGCCCCAGCATGCGGCCGTATTGCGCATACGGGAACGACGGCACGTCCTGCGAGCCCTCGAACTTCGGATCGCCCTCGGTGCTGCGCTGTTCCCACGTCACCATGTTGAGGTCGCCGTTGTTGAGCACCATCACGACCAGCCGCGGATCCTTCCACTTGCGCCATTCGCGCGCGATCGTGATCAGGCCGTTGATGCCCAGCATCTGCATCGCGCCGTCGCCCACCAGCGCGATCACCGGTCGGTCGGGATACGCCATCTTGGCCGTCAACGCGTACGGAACCGCGGGCCCCATGGTCGCGAGGCCGCCCGACAGCGTGCCCATCATGCCGCGCCGCGCCTTGATGTCGCGCGCATACCAGGAGGCCACGGTGCCGGAGTCGGCCGTCAGGATCGCGTCGTCGGGCAGCCGCGGCGACAGCTCCCAGAACACGCGCTGCGGGTTGATCGGCTTCGCGTCGGTCATCGCGCGCGACTCGAGCACGCGCCACCAGTCGCGCACGTTCGACTCGATCGTGTCGCGCCATGACCGGTCGGGGTTGGTCTTGAGCAGCGGCAGCAGCGCCTGCAGCGTCAGCTTCGCGTCGCCGACGAGGTTGATCTCCATCGGATAGCGCAGCCCGAGCTGGCGCGGCTCGATGTCGACCTGCACGCCGCGCGCCTGGCCCGGCTTGGGCAGGAACTCGGAGTACGGGAAGGACGAGCCGACCATCAGCAGCGTGTCGCAGTCCTCCATCATCTTCCAGCTCGGCGCGGTGCCCAGGAGGCCGATCGAGCCTGTCACGTTGGGCAGGTCGTCGGGCACGGCCATCTTGCCCAGCAGCGCCTTGGCGATGCCGGCGCCGAGGCGATCGGCGATCGCGATCAGTTCATCGGTGGCGTGCAGCGCGCCCGCGCCGGCGAGGATCGCGATCTTCCTGCCTTCGTTGAGCACCGCGGCGGCGGCGACCAGGTCGAGGTCGCGCGGCGCGTGCTCGGGGCTGGTGTAGCCGATGCCCGTGTGCATCATCGCGTGCTCGCGCGGCGGCTCGACGGCCGCGAGCTCCTGCAAGTCGTTCGGCAGGATCAGGCAGGTGACGGCGCGGCGGTCGCGCGCGATGCGCATCGCGCGGTCGACCAGGTGCAGGATCTGCTCGGGCACCGTGGCCATCTGCACGTACTCGTGCGCCACGTCCTTGAACAGGCTGACCAGGTCGACCTCCTGCTGGAAGTCGCCGCCCAGCGCGCTGCGCGCCTGCTGGCCGACGATCGCCAGCACTGGCTGGTGGTCGGCCTTCGCGTCGTAGAGGCCATTGAGCAGGTGGATCGCGCCGGGGCCGGACGTCGCGATGCACACGCCGACCTCGCCGGTGAACTTCGGGTGCGCGGCCGCCATGAACGCGGCGAGCTCCTCGTGCTGCGTCTGCACGAACGCCACCTGGTCCTGCGCGCGCCGCAGCGCGCCCATCACGCCGTTGATGCCGTCGCCGGGGTAGCCGTAGACGCGCTGCACGCCCCATTCGACGAGACGGGCGATCAGTTGGTCGCTGACGGTCTTGGCCATGCGGCGCTCCACGCGGTTGGATTGGACAGGTTGGCGAAACGGCAATCGACGCGCCGACAGTGTCGTGCCGGTACGCGCCTTGCCGTTGGAGCGTCCGCACCGCCGCGCGAGGACGCCATGCCGCAACAGGAACCGACCTACCCCAAGCCGCCCTTCGCGAAGCAGCAGCAACCCTGGCCCGGCCTCGCCTGCCGCATGCAGCCGCCGCCCGACCACGGCGAGACGAGCTACGTCGGCGCGGGCCGGCTCGCGGGCCGCAAGGCGCTGATCACCGGCGGCGATTCGGGCATCGGCCGCGCGGTGGCGATCGCGTTCGCGCGCGAGGGCGCCGACGTCGCGATCAACTACCTGCCGCAGGAGGAGGAGGACGCCCGGGCCGTCGTCGCGCTGATCGAGAAGGCCGGGCGCCAGGCCGTCGCGCTGCCGGGCGACCTGCGCGACGCGGCGTTCTGCCGCCGGCTCGTCGACGACGCGGCGAAGGGCCTCGGCGGACTCGACCTCCTCGTCAACAACGCGGCGCGCCAGGCGTCGTTCCCGTCGATCGCCGACATTCCCGACGAGCACTTCGACGACGTCTTCAGGACCAACGTCTACGCGCTGTTCCACGTGACCAAGGCGGCGCTGCCGCACCTGAAGCGCGGCGCGGCCATCATCAACACGTCGTCGGTGCAGGCCTTCGACCCGTCGGAATGCCTGCTCGACTACGCGGCGACCAAGGCGGCCATCCTGTCGATGACGCGCTCGCTCGCCAAGCAGCTCGGCGCCCAGGGCATCCGCGTCAACGCGGTCGCGCCCGGGCCGTACTGGACGCCGCTGCAGCCCAGCGGCGGCCAGCCGCCTGACAAGCTCGCGACCTTCGGCAAGGACACGCCGCTGGGCCGCCCCGGCCAGCCGGCGGAGATCGCCGCGCAATACGTGCTGCTGGCCTCGCACGAGGCGAGCTTCACCACCGGCAACGTCTGGGGCAGCACCGGCGGGGAGACGGGGCCTTGATGGCGCCGCGCGATCGCCCCGAGGCCACGACCGTCGCCGCGCGCGACGGCTTCGTGCGCGTGCGCGGCGCGCGCGAGCACAACCTAAAGGACGTCGACGTCGACATCCCGCGCGACGCGCTGGTCGTGTTCACCGGCGTCTCGGGCTCGGGCAAGTCCTCGCTGGCGTTCGGCACGATCTACGCGGAAGCGCAGCGGCGCTACTTCGAATCGGTGGCGCCGTACGCTCGGCGGCTGATCGACCAGGTGGGCGTGCCCGACGTCGACGAGATCACCGGCCTGCCGCCGGCCGTCGCGTTGCAGCAGGCGCGCGGCACGCCGGGCGCGCGCTCGTCGGTGGGCAGCGTGTCGCAGTTGTCCAGCCTCGTGCGCATGCTGTACTCGCGCGCCGGCACGTATCCGGCGAAGCAGCCGATGCTGTACGCGGAGGACTTCTCGCCCAACACCGCCCAGGGCGCCTGCCCGAACTGCCACGGCCTGGGCCGCGTCTTCGAGGTCACCGAGCAGACGATGGTGCCCGATCCGTCGTTGTCGATCCGCGAACGCGCGATCGCGTCCTGGCCGCCGGCCTGGCACGGGCAGAACCTGCGCGACATCCTCGTCACGCTGGGCGTCGACGTCGACCGTCCGTGGCGCGACCTGCCGAAGAAGGACAGGGACTGGATCCTGTTCACCGAGGAGCAGCCGACCGTGCCCGTCTACGCCGGCTTCACGCCCGCGGAGACGAAGGCGGCGCTGAAATCGAAGATGGAGCCGAGCTACCAGGGCACGTTCATGGGCGCGCGCAAGTACGTGCTGCACACGTTCGCGACGACGCAGAGCGCGCTGATGAAGAAGCGCGTGTCGCGCTACATGATCGGCGGCCTGTGCCCGATGTGCGACGGCAAGCGGCTCAAGCGCGAGGCGCTGTCGGTGACCTTCGCGGGCGTCGACATCGGCACGCTGGGCCAGATGTCGCTGGACCGCGTCGCAGCGCTGCTGGCGCCGGCGGCCGCGGGTCGCTTCGGCGGCGTCGCGCGGGACGCGCCCGCGCCCACGCGCGCGGAGGCCAGGGCGGATACGGCACGGCGTATCGCCGCCGGCGGCTCCTCGCACGCGGGGGCGCCGGACGTGCGCCGAACACCCAACCTGTCGGAGGAGAAGCGCATCGCCGCCCAACGCATCGCGCAGGACCTGTGCGCGCGCATCGCGACGCTGCAGGACCTCGGCCTGGGCTACCTGGCGATGGAGCGCAGCACGCCGACGCTGTCGCCCGGCGAGCTGCAGCGCCTGCGCCTGGCCACGCAGATCCGCTCCAACCTGTTCGGCGTCGTCTACGTGCTGGACGAGCCCACCGCCGGCCTGCATCCGGCCGACGGCGAGGCCCTGCTCGACGCGCTCGCGCAGCTGAAGGCGCAGGGCAACTCGCTGTTCATCGTCGAGCACGATCTCGAGGTGATGCGGCGCGCGGACTGGCTGGTCGACGTCGGCCCCGACGCCGGCGAGAAGGGCGGCGAGGTCTTGTACAGCGGGCCGCCGGAAGGACTGCGCGATGTGCAGGCCTCGCGCACGGCGCAATACCTCTTCGCCGAGCCCGCGCCGCGCGCGCGGCCCCCGCGCGAGCCTTCGCGCTGGCTCGAACTGCGCGGACTCACGCGCAACAACCTGCACGACCTGGACGCGCGCTTTCCGCTGGGCCTGTTCACGGCGGTGACCGGCGTCTCGGGCTCGGGCAAGTCCAGCCTCGTCAGCCAGGCGCTGGTCGAACTCGTGTGCGCGCACCTGGGCCACGAGCCGGATCATCCGGAAGACGACGCCGACGAGACTGCACCCGAAGTCGTGCTGCCGACGCGCGGGCGCCTGCATGCGGGCGCCGAGGCGATCCGCCGGCTGGTGCGCGTCGACCAGAAACCGATCGGCCGCACGCCGCGCTCCAACCTCGCGACCTACACGGGCCTGTTCGACGCGGTGCGCAAGCTCTACGCCGCGACGCCCGCCGCGCGCAAGCGACGCTACGACGCGGGCCGCTTCTCGTTCAACGTCGCCAAGGGCCGCTGCGAGACCTGCGAGGGCGAGGGCTTCGTCAGCGTCGAGCTGCTGTTCATGCCCAGCGTCTACGCGCCGTGCCCGACCTGCCACGGCGCGCGCTACAACGAGGACACGCTCAAGATCGCGTGGCACGGCAGGCACATTGCCGACGTGCTCGCGATGACGGTCGACGACGCCTGGGCCTTCTTCGCCGACGAGCCCGCGGTGCGCAAGCCGCTCGGCATCTTGCGTGACATCGGCCTGGGCTACCTGCGCCTGGGCCAGCCGGCCACGGAGTTGTCGGGCGGCGAGGCGCAGCGCATCAAGCTGGCCACCGAGCTGCAGCGGCCGCAGCGCGGCGACACGCTCTACGTGCTCGACGAGCCCAGCACCGGCCTGCATCCGTCGGACGTCGACCGCCTGATGGCGCAGTTGCAGGGCCTGGTCGACGCGGGCAACACCGTGGTGGTCGTCGAGCACGAGATGCGCCTCGTCGCGGCCAGCGACTGGGTGATCGACATGGGGCCGGGCGCCGGCGAGGAGGGCGGCCGCATCGTCGCCTGCGGCACGCCGGAGCAGGTGGCGCGCGATCGCACGAGCCGCACGGCCGGCTACCTGCGCGCGACCTTGGGCCGCGGCACGTAGTCGCTAGTCGACGCGAAGGCCCGGCCAGACGCGATCGCCGCCGACGGGATAGCAGGTCGATCCGGCCGGCGGCGCGTGCGGACTGCTGCCCGTGAATGCGCCGAAGGCGGGCAGCACGAGCAGGCCGTCGATCAGGCAGAAGCACGCGAGGCGCTGGCGATCGCGGGCCGGTCCGAACAACGTGATCGCGGGATGCCAGTGGCCCGCGAGCACGGTGCCAACGTCGACGCGCTGCGGGTGATGGCAGCCGACGAGGGCAGCAGTTCCATCCACGGGCCAGGGCTCGTCGACGATCTCGAAGCCGAGCGACGGCGGCGGATCGCCGGCATGCGATTCGTGGTTGCCGCGCACGAGCACGCAGCGCAGCCCCGCGTGCGCCGCGCGCCAGGCATGCAGCGGCGCGATGGCGGCGGCGCGTTGCGCGTGCTTCGAATGCAGCAGGTCGCCGAGGAAGACGACGCGTTGCGCGGCGTGCTCCCGCACCAGCGTCGCCAGCCGCTGCAGGTTCTCCAGCGTCGTGCCCGAAGGCACCGGCAGCCCGCGGGCACGGAACGTCGCGGACTTGCCGAGGT
Source organism: Scleromatobacter humisilvae (assembly GCF_023231945.1). GTDB lineage: Bacteria > Pseudomonadota > Gammaproteobacteria > Burkholderiales > Burkholderiaceae_C > Scleromatobacter > Scleromatobacter humisilvae. The sequence goes on along the minus strand of NZ_JAJLJH010000018.1, from coordinate 16,363 downwards.
GCAGGTCCGCGATGAACAGCGTGCGCGAGTCCGCATGCCACGCGGCCCGCTCCGGCAGCAGCCAGAGTTCGTCGCCGTCGAGCCGGAGCAGTTGTGCGCCGTTCATGCACGCGGCCTGCGGCGCGATCGCGGCGCGCGCCTTGGCGGATCGACGCGATCGAGCTGGATCGCCTCGGTCGCCGTCTCCGCCATCGCGGGCCGCGCGAACACCGTCTTGGCGTCCTCGTGCGCCGTGCCGACCGCGTCGCCACCGGCGCGGCCCTCGAGGTCGGCGACCATGCGCGCGATGCGATCGGACAGCGACTCGTTGCTCAGCTTCTCGCGGAAGCGCTCGACCATCAGCGGGAACGCGAGCGGCGACGGCCGCGCAAGCGTGATCGCGACCAGCCGCTGCCCGCTCATGCGCCGCAGCGCGGCGGCGAGTTGCGCGACGTCCAGCTCCTGGCTCAGCAACTCGCTCTCGGCCTGCGCGAGCAAGCGGTTGCCGGGGTCGTATTTCTGGAACACGTCGAAGTAGAGCCCGGCCGACGCCTGCAGCTGCCGGTTGGACTGGCGCTCGCCCGGATGCGACTGGAAGATCAGCCCGGCGATGCGCGCGATCTCGCGGAAGCGCCGCCGCGAGAGTTCGGTCGCGTTGAGGCTCGCCAGCACTTCCGACAGCAGCGCATTCGGCTCGTCGGGCACGACCAGCAACGCGGGCAGGCGCTCGGCCCACGCGATCTCGCGCGCGCTGAGCAGCTCGAGGCCGTAGTCGTTGATCGCGATCGAGAACGTCGCCTGCTCCGGCTGCGCCGCGCGCCAGGCCAGCAGGCTCGCGAGGCCAAGGTGGACCTGGCGGCCCGCGAACGGATAGAGGAACAGGTGCCAGCCCTCGCGATCCTTCCAGGTCTCGGCGACCAGCGCGGTGGGCGTGGGCAGCGCGGACCAGCGGCGCTGGATGTCCAGCAACGGGCGCACGCACTGCATCTCGGGGCTGTCGAAGACGTCGTGGTCGGCCGCGTCGAGCTCGCGCAGCACCGCGTCGGCCAGCGTGTTGGACAAGGGCATGCGCCCGCCGTTCCAGCGCGGCACGGCGCCGCGCCCGGGCGGCGCCTTCTTCACGTAGGCGGTCATCTGGTGGATGCGGATCAGCTCCAGCATCCGGCCGCCGAACAGGAAGCAGTCGCCCGGCTTCATGCGCGCGACGAAGCTCTCCTCCACGCTGCCCAGCGGGCCGCCGGTCTGGTACTGCACGTTGATGCTGGCGTCGCTGACGATGGTGCCGATGTTGACGCGATGCCGGCGCGCGAGCCGCGCGTCGGGCACGCGCCAGACGCCCAGCTCGTCGGGCGCGACGCGCTGGAAGTCCGGGTAGGACGCCAGCGTCGGTCCGCCCTGGCGCACGAAGTCCAGGCACCACTGCCAGTTCGACGCGTCGAGGTCGCGGTACGCGGTCGTGGTGCGCACCTCCTCGTACAGCGCGTCCGGCACGAAGCCGCCGCCGAGCGCGATGGTCACGAGGTGCTGCACCAGCACGTCCAGCGGCTCGTGCGGCGAGTGGCGCCGTTCCACCTGGCCGGCCTGCGCCGCGTGGCGCGCCGCCGCGGCCTCCACCAGCTCGAGGCTGTGCGTCGGCACCAGCGTGACGCGCGACGGCCGTCCCGGCGCATGGCCCGAACGGCCGGCGCGCTGCAGAAGCCGCGCGATGCCCTTGGCCGAGCCGATCTGCAGCACGCGGTCGACCGGCAGGAAGTCGACGCCCAGATCCAGGCTGGACGTGCAGACCACCGCGCGCAGCGTGCCCGCCTTCAGGCCTTGCTCGACCCAGTCGCGCACCTCCTTCGCGAGCGAGCCGTGATGCAGCGCGATCACGCCGGCCCAGTCGGGGCGCGCCTCCAGCAGCGCCTGGTACCAGCGCTCGGCCTGCGATCGCGTGTTGGTGAACACCAGCGTCGTGCCGCCTTCCTCGATCGCCTGCACGACCTGCGGCAGCATGCGCAGGCCCATGTGGCCGCCCCACGAGAAACGCTCGGCGCGCTCGGGCAGCAGCGTGTCGATGACGATGGTCTTGGCGACCTCGCCGCGCACCAGCGCGGGCTCGGGCGCGCTCGCGTCACGCGCGGGCGCGCGCACGCCCACGAGCGTGGCCAGCGCTTCTTCGAGGTTGCCCAGCGTCGCCGACAAGGCCCAGCAGATCAGATCCGGACGCCGCTGCCGCAGCCGCGCCAACGCGAGCTGCACCTGCACGCCGCGCTTGTTGCCCAGCAGCTCGTGCCACTCGTCGACGACGACCAGCTGCACGTGCGCGAGCGTGTCCAGCGCATCGGCGCGCGCGAGCTGCAGCGTCAGGCTCTCGGGCGTCGTGACGAGCACGGTCGGCAGGCGCCGGTCCTGTGCGCTGCGTTCGGCCGAGGTGGTATCGCCGCTGCGCAGACCGATCGTCCACGTCGGCGCGAGGTCCGTCATCGGATCGCGCAGCGCGCGCGTGGTGTCGGCGGCGAGCGCGCGCATCGGCGTGATCCACAGCACCGACAGCGGCGGCGCGACCGGCTTCGCGCGCACTCGCGCCGGCGGCGCCTCGACTCTCAAGGCCTGCAGCGCTCCCAGCCACGCCGCGAGCGTCTTGCCGGTGCCGGTGTTCGCATGCAGCAGCCCGCTGCGGCCCTCGGCCATCGCGTGCCAGACCTCGCGCTGGAACGCGAATGGCTTCCACCCGCGCGTCGCGAGCCAGCGTTCGACGGCGGCGCGCGACACCGGGCGGGTCATGCCGGATTCTTCAGCGCGGCGGACTCGGCGATGAAGTCGCGCAGCGTCCGCAGCGTGTCGGCCTCGTCGACGGGCTTGTCCCAACGCAGCCGCAGCATGCGCGGAAAGCGCACCGCGATCCCGGACTTGTGGCGCGGCGAGGCCTGGATGCCCTCGAAGCCGAGCTCGACGACCAGCGTCGGCGTCACGCTGCGCACCGGGCCGAACTTCTCGGTGGTCGTCTGGCGGATGCGCTGGTCGACCTGGCGCATCTCGTCGTCGGTCAGGCCCGAATACGCCTTCGCGAACGGCACGAGCCGCCGCGGATTGGCCTCGTCGCCGGCCACGCCGTCCCAGACACCGAACGTGAGATCCGTGTAGAGATTGGCGCGCCGCCCGTGGCCGCTCTGCGCGTAGATCAGCACCGCGTCGACGCTGTACGGATCGATCTTCCATTTCCACCACGTGCCCACGTCCTTGGTGCGGCCCGCGCCGTAGCGGCCCTCGCGTTGCTTGAGCATGAAGCCCTCGACGCCGCGGGCGCGCGATTCGCCGCGCAGCGCCGCGAGCGTCGGCCAGTCCGGCGCGTCGACGAGCGGCGAGATCTGCAGCGGATCGTTCGCGCCGAGCGAGGCACCGGCGACGATCTGCTCGAGTCGCTCGCGGCGCTGCCACTGCGGCCAGTCGCGGATGTCGACGCCGTCGGCCTCGAGCAGGTCGTAGGCCAGGAACGCGACCGGCAGGTCCGCGAGGATCTTCTTCGTCACGGTCTTGCGGCCGATGCGCTTCTGCAGGTCGGCGAAGGGCTGCACGCGGCCGTCGCGCCAGACGACGATCTCGCCGTCCAGCACCGTGTGGTCGGGCAGCTGCGCATGCATCGCGTCGATCTCGGGGAAGCGGCCGTTGAGCAGGTCCTCGCCGCGCGACCACAGCCACGAAGCCGCGCCGCGGCGGATGAACTGCGCGCGGATGCCGTCCCACTTCCATTCGACCTGCCAGTCGGCCAGGTCGCCCAGTGTCTCGATCGCGGCCTGGAACGGATGCGCGAGGAAGAACGGATACGGCTGGCCCGACTCGGCCGGCGACGACGCCTGCGACGGATCGACCAGCAACGCATAGCGCGCGGCATCGGGCGCGTGGCTCTTGTCGGTGTAGCCCATGAGCCGTTGCGCGAGCAGCTTCGCGTCGATGCCCGTGGCCTCCGCCAGCGCGCGCAGCACGAGGCTCCTGGCGACGCCGACGCGGAAGCTGCCGCCGATCAGCTTGGTCAGCAGGAAACGGCCCGGGGTATCGAGCTCGTTCCAGTAGTTCTTGAGCGCCGCGGAGATCGCCTCGGGCGCCTGGCCGCGCAGCGCGAGCAGCCGCTCCTCGATCCACACGTGCAGCGGCAGCTCGATCGTCCGCGGCGCCGGCGGCAGCACGTGGGCAATGGTCTCGGCCAGGTCGCCGACGACGTCGTAGCTCTCGTCGAACAGCCATTCCGGAATGCCGGCCGCCTCGCGCGCGGCGCTGCGCAGCAGGCCGGTGGGCACGGTCTGGCGCGGCTTGCCGCCGGCGAGGAAGTAGAGCGCCCATGCGGCATCCGCCGGCTGCGCGCGCTGGAAGTACAACAGCAGCGCGTCGGTCTTCTTCTTCGTCGACGTCGTCGAATCGAGCGCCGAGAACAGGGCCGCGAACTCCTTCATGGCGCCTCGGCCGGCACGGGTTCCTCGGCCTCCTTGACGTCCTCGTCGTCGCCGTATTGCGTCTTGAACGCACCGGACTCCAGGCCTTGTTCGGCGAGAAAGCGCACCAGCGGCTCGACGTAGCCGTGCGTGACGATCACGCGCGGCGCGCCGCTCGCCGCGATCGCCTCCAGCAGGCCTGGCCAGTCGGCGTGGTCGGACAGGATGAAGCCGCGGTCGACGTTGCGCCGCCGGCGCGCGCCGCGCAGCAGCATCCAGCCGGAGGCGAAGGCGTCGCTGTAGTCGCCGAAGCGCTTCAGCCAGGCGCTGGCCTGCGCCGACGGCGGCGCCACGACGAGGCAGCGCCGCAGTTCGGCAGGCGTCGCCTCCAGCACGCTCCTGGTCGGCGGCAGCGCCACGCCCGACTGCCGGTAGGCCTCGTCCATCGCCGCGACGGCGCCGTGCACGACGATCGTTCCGATGGACGGATCGAGCCCCGTCAGCACGCGCTGCGCCTTGCCGAACGAATACGCGTATACGACGGACGCGCGGCCGGCCTCGGCGTTGTCGCGCCACCAGGCGTTGATCGAGTCGAACACGTCCTGCTGCGGCGCCCAGCGGAACACCGGCAGGCCGAACGTCGACTCGGTGATGAAGACGTCGCAGCGCACCGGCTCGAAGGGCGCGCAGGTCGCGTCCGGGCCGGTCTTGTAGTCGCCCGAGACGACCCAGACCCGGCCCTCGTGCTCCAGGCGGATCTGCGCCGAGCCGAGCACGTGCCCCGCGGGATGGAACGAGATCTTCACGCCGCGATGCGTGATCGCCTCGCCGTACGCGAGCGTCTGCAGGTCGACCGGTCCGACGCGGTGCGTCACCACGTGCCGGCCCGCCTCGGCCGTCAGGTAGCGGCCATGGCCCATGCGCAGGTGGTCGCCGTGCGCGTGCGTGATCAGCGCCTGCGCGACCGGCTGCCACGGGTCGATGAAGAAGTCGCCCGGCGGGCAATAGAGGCCTTCGGGGCGCGCGACGACGAGGTCTTTCGGATGCGGGTCCAAGCGATGTCCGAGGCAGGTGGCAGGGCGACGGTCGAGCAATCGATGTTCCCGCGAGAGGCGATTCGACTCACGCCGACGTTGCGGCGTTCACCGGCCTGCGCGGATTGACGATGCAGCCGGATCCATCATCTCGAGCAATCGTCCGCGAACCTGCTCGACCACCGCGGCCCAGTCGTCCGCCCCGGGTTGGCGGAACAGGCGGGCCGTCGGATACCAGGGCGAATCGGCTCGACCCAGCAGCCAGCGATAGTCGGGCGCATGCGCCAGCAGGATCCAGACGGGCTTGCCGAGCGCGCCGGCGACGTGCGCGACGCTGGTGTCGACCGAGATGACGACGTCCATGCAGTGCGCGAGCGCGGCCGTGTCGGCGAAGTCTTCGATCTCGTCCTGATGCTGCCGGAGCTGCGGCAGCCGGGCCAGCGACGCCACGTCGCGTGGCCGATATTCCTTTTGCAGCGAATGCCAGTCGATTGGCAGGTCCATCAGCGGCCCCAGCGTGTCCAGCCGCATGCTTCGATTGCGGTCGTTCTTGTGGGTCGACGAGCCGGACCACGCGAGGCCGACCCGCAAGCGCGACCGGGGACCGAGCCGTTGCTGCCAGAGGGCCACTCGGGCCGGGTCGCAGGACAGGTAGGGCGTCCGCGCGGGAACGGTCTCCGTCGTCGTCTTGAACACGAAGGGCAGGCTCATCACCGGGCAATAGGCATCGAAGTCCGGCCGCGGCGCGCCTTGCGCGACCAGGGTCATGTCGCAGCGCAGCGTCGAGAGCAGCGAGACCAGCGGTCCGGGAACCTCGAAGACGATTTCGGCGCCCAGCAGGCTGACCAGCGGCAGGTAGCGGCAGAACTGGACGACGTCGCCGAATCCCTGCTCGGAGTGGATGAAGATGCGCTGGCCCGCGATGCTGTGCTGCCCGCGCCAGGACGATCGGGGAAACGTCGGGAAGTGGGATTTCAGGTGGGCCTGTTCCACGCGCCGCTCGTAGAGCTCCCAGCCCTCGAGGTAGTCGCCGCGCAGGATCAGCGTGCCGGCCTTGTAGAACGCCGTCCGCGTCTGGGCCGGATCGAGCGCGATGGCCTGGTCGTAGGTGGCCAGCGCGTCATCGAGCCGATTGCGACGCAGCAGCACGGCGGCCCGGTTCGAATGCGACAGCGCGACGCCGGGATTGAGCTCGATGCTCTTGTCGAAGCACGCCTGGGCCTCGTCCAGCCGGCCGGCGTCGAACAAGGCGGTGCCCTTGTTGTTGTGGGCATCGACGTAGTCGGGGAAGAGGCCGATGGCCTGGTCGAAGCTGGCCAATGCCTCGTCCAGCCGCCCCATGTCCTTCAAGACCAGGCCGCGGTTGCTGTGCGCCGCCGGATGCCGGGGCTGGAGCGTGAGCGCCCGGTCGAGGCTCGCCAGCGCCTCGTCGAAGCGGTTCAGTTCGCCCAGCGTGGCGCCCTTGTTGACGCAGGTCTCGACATCGTTGGCATCGAGCGCGAGCGCGCGGTCGAAGCTCGCGATCGCCTCGTCCAGCCGGCCGAGGCGCCGCAGCGCGAGGGCGCGCTCCGCATGCCGGTCGGCGCGCTTCGGCTGCGCAAGGATCGCCTGGTCCAGGCTCGCGATGGCCTCTTGTGCGCGGCCAAGCGCTTCGAGGGCGCGCGCCCGGTTCGTGTGCGCGTCCGCATAGTCCGGCTTCAGCGCGATGGCGCGGTCGCAGCTGGCGAGCGCCTCGTCGAATCGCCGGAGTTCGTGCAACGCGTTGCCGCGGTTGTTGTGCGCCTCGGCATGGCCCGGACGCAGCGCGATCACCTTGTCGTAGCTCGCGACGGCTTCGCCGAGCCGCCGCAGGTCCTTCAGGACGACGCCGCGGTTGTTGTGGGCATCGACGCCGTCGGGCTGCATCGCGATGGCCTTGTCGAAGCAGGCGAGGGCCTCGTCCAGCCGGCACTGCTCCTTGAACGCGATGCCGAGATTGTTGATCGCACCGACGTTGCCGGGATCGAGTTCCAGCGAGCGTCGAAGAAAGTCCGAGCCTTCGGCCGCCTCGCCCGTCTGCAGCAGCGCGGTGCCCAGCAGATACGACAGGTGCGCATTCGACGGTTGCCCGGGCAGCACCTGTCGATACAGGGCGATGGCGGCAGCCAGTTGCCCGCCCTGATGCAGCTGGAACGCGCGCTGCAGATCGTTCTGGGGATCGGTCATGGTGGCAATGTAGTGCACGGGTCTCGCGATGCGACCTTCCCGATCCGCTCGAATTGGATATATAGTGGTACTAAAGTGGTTCGAGTGGGTCGAGCTGCGCCCGAACGACATCGCTCTCCCATGACGCCTGCCATCGCTCCCGGATTCGGCCGCCGCCTGCTCGCCATCGCGATCGCCCTGGCACCGATGCTGGCGTGGCCGGCAGGCGCAGCGGGGTCGACCACGGCGCCGTACCCGCTGTTCGGCGGCAAGCCGCTCGAATGGGAACGCAGCGGCGGCAAGATCGTCGGTGTCTACACGCCCAACTGGCAGCCGACGGCGCTCGTCGACGCGCTGCACGGCGACAGCGTCACGCACGTCATCTACGCCTTCCTGCACGTCTGCGGGCCGGGGCAGTTGCCCGAGGATGCGCCGAAGTGCGAGGGCAAGGGCGACTATCAGCTCGCCACGTCGGCGATCGACGACAGTTTCAATGCGGCGTTCGCGCGCCTGAAGGCGCGCGCGCCGCACGTGAAGGTGGTGGCGTCGGTGGGCGGCTGGGGCGGTTCCGATCCGCTGTTCCTCATCGCAGACGACGCCGCGCCGCGTGCCGCGTTCGCGACGTCGGCGGCGGACTTCCTGCGCACGCATCCGGCGTTCGACGGCATCGACATCGACTGGGAGCATCCCACCAACAACGGCGCCGCCAACGGCGTGCAGCTCGGCTCGCCGGCCGACGGCCAGGGGTACGCCGACCTGATGGCGGCGCTGCGCGGCGCGCTCGACACCCTCACCGCGCAGAACGGCCACAAGTACATCCTGACCGCCGCGATCAACACCCAGCACGTGATCGTCGACAAGGTGAACTACCGCGACGCCGCGAAGTCGATGGACTACATCTTCATGATGACCTACGACAACTACGGCAGCTGGACGAAGGCGACCGGCAACCACACCTCGCCGCGCGCCAGCGCCGACGGCGCGGAGGACGGCCTCGACGCCGCGGTGAGGACGATGACCGGCGCCGGCGTGCCCGCGGGCAAGCTCGTGGCGGGCGTCGCGATGTACGGCCGCGGCTTCACGGGCGTGGGCAAGCCCGCGCCGGGGCACGGCTTCAGCGGCGAGCCGCACACCGGAACGTACCCGGCGCCGGAAGGTGCGAGCGACTGGCGCGAGCTCGCGTCACGCTACATCGACCGCGCGGGCAACGGACTGCACGGATACCAGGTGGTGTATGACCCGACGACGCAGGCCTGGAACCTCTACAACGCCCGCAACGCGCTGTTCATGGGCTACGACGACCCGCGCGCCGTCATCGCCAAGGGCCGCTTCGCGCGCGAGGCCGGGCTGGCCGGCGTGTTCGCGTGGGAGCTGTCGCAGGACAACGGCGACATCCTCAACGCGATGAACTTCGGCGTCGGCAACTTGCCGCTGCTCCGTTAGAAGAGCGGCGCCAGTTCGCGTTTCGCGGCCTCGATGAATGCCCGCGTGCGCGCCGGCAGCAGCCGCGCGTGCGGGTAGACGATGCTGACGGGCTGCGGCGGCGATTCGAAGTCGGCCAGCACGATGCGCAGCCGCTTGTCGCGCAGCGCGTCCTGCACCTGGTAGGAGAAGAACTGGCCGAAGCCGGCGCCCTGTTCGCAGGCGAGCAGCGCCGCGCCGGCGTGGTTGAAGTCGAGCGGGCCGTCCACCGCGACATGCAACCTGCGTCCGCTGTCGTGGAACGGCCAGCCCGGGCGCGCCGGGCCGGCGAGCCGAACGCACGGACGCGTGCGCAGCTCGGCCGGATGCTTCGGCGTGCCCGTGCGGCGCAGGAACTGCGGGCTCGCGACGACCACCTGCCGCACCTCGCCGAGCCGCAGCGCGACCAGCGACGAATCCTCCAGCGCGCCGATGCGGATGCCCACGTCGACCCCTTCGTCCACCAGGTCGACGTAGCGATCGAGCAGCTGGACGCTGCAGCGGATGCGCGGGTTGGCGCCGACGAAGCGCGTGACGAAGTCGGCCACGACGCGCTGCCCGAGCAGCACCGGCGCGGTGACCGTGAGCCGGCCGCGCGGGGCCTGCGTCTCGTCTGCAAGGCTCGCGTCGGCCTCGGCGACGGCGGCGAGGATGTCGCGGCTGCGCGCCAGGTATTGCAGGCCCTCGTGCGTCAACGCGAGCCGGCGCGTGGTGCGCTGAAACAGGCGCGCCCCGAGCTCCGCTTCCAGCGCGGCGAGGCTGCGCACGACCGCCGGCAGCGACATGCCCAGCGCGCCGGCCGCGGCGGTCAGGCTGCCGTCGTCGGCGATCTGCACGAAGGTCTTCATGGCGCGGAGCTTGTCCATCGCCGGATATTAATCCGCTGGACGCAACAAAGAAGTTCTCCGGGTGGCGTTTACTGCATCCGGCGACGGCGCGATGATGCGGTTCTCTTTCGACGCGGAGGGCCGCATGGCCGGAACCCAACACCTGTGGCTGTTCATCGTCTCCGGGCTGCTGCTCAACATCACGCCCGGGCCCGACTCGCTGTTCATCATGGCCCGCAGCGCGACGCAGGGCTGGCGCGCCGGCTTCGTCGCGTGCTGGGGCGTGGGCAGCGGCGTGTTCGTGCACGTCTTCGCGGCGGCGCTCGGGCTGTCGGCGCTGCTGGCGACGTCGGCCACGGCGTTCGCGGTCGTCAAGGTGATCGGCGCCGCCTACCTCGTGTGGATCGGCATCGGCATGCTGCGCGCCAGGGGCGAGGCCGCGCAGGCGGTCGACGTCGCGCCGCGCGTGCTGCGCTATCGCGACATCTTCCGCCAGGGCTTCCTCACCAACGTGCTCAACCCGAAGGTGGCGCTGTTCTTCCTTGCGTTCGTGCCGCAGTTCATCGCGCCGGACGCGCCGTCGAAGCCGCTCGCGTTCATCGTGCTCGGCGCGATCTTCGACATCAACGGCATGCTGTGGTGCCACGCGCTGGCGCTGTTCACCGCGTTCGCAAGCCGGCGGCTGAACGTGGACGCCGCGGTCGGCCGCTGGTTGAACCGCACGATGGGCGCGGTGTTCGTCGCGCTCGGCGCGAAGCTCGCGCTGGCGTCGCGTTGAAGGAGCGGCGATGACGACACTCGTGAACATCGGCATCGTCGGCGACCGCGACGATGCCATCGCCGCGCATCTCGCGATCCCGCTGGCGCTGGCCAACGCCGCCTCGGCGCTCGACGTCGACCTCGTCTTCGACTGGCTCGCCAGCGACCGCATCGACGACGTCGCGCGCCTGGCGGGCTTCGACGCCTTCTGGGTCGCCCCGGGCAGCCCGTACCGCAGCCTGGACGGCGCGCTGCGCGCGATCGGCTACGCGCGCACGTCGGGGCGGCCGTTGCTGGGCACCTGCGGCGGCTTCCAGCACGCGATCCTCGAATACGCGCGCCACGTGCTGGACTGGCCCGACGCGATGCACGCCGAGAGCGACCCTGGCGTCGGCCGGCCGGTGATCGCGGCGCTCGAATGCTCGCTCGTCGAGGCGCGCGGCAGCGTGGCGCTCGCGCCCGGCAGCCTCATCGCGCGGGCCTACGCGGCCGCGACGGCGCCGACGATCTACCGCTGCCGCTACGGCCTCAACCCCGAGTTCCGCGCGGCACTCACCGCCGGCCCGTTGCGTGGCACGGCCGAAGACGAGAACGGCGACCTGCGCGCGATCGAGCTCGACGGCCATCCCTTCTTCGTCGCCACGCTGTGGCAGCCCGAACGCGCGGCGCTGGAGGGTCAGCGTGTCCCGCTCGCCGAGGCGCTCGTCACCGCGGCCCGACGCGCCTGAAGGAAAACGATCATGGCGCCTCTGCACACCGCCCTGATCCGCTGGAGCGTCGGCGATTCGGACTTCCTCGGCAAGCGCTACAGCCGCGCGCACACCTGGAGCTTCGATGGCGGCGCCGTCGTGCCCGCGTCGTCGTCGCCGCACGTGGTGCCGATGCCGATGTCGGACGCCCGCGCCGTCGATCCCGAGGAGGCCTTCGTCGCCTCGCTCTCGAGCTGCCACATGCTGTGGTTCCTCGACATCGCGTCGCGCGCCGGCTTTTGCATCGACAGCTACGAGGACGCCGCCGACGGCCGCATGGGCCGCAACGCCGCCGGCAAGCTGGTGGTCGACCTCGTCACGCTGCGCCCGCGCGTGCGCGTGACGGGCGCGCGCGTGCCCGACGCCGCGACGCTGGCCGCGCTGCACCACCAGGCGCACGAGGAATGCTTCCTCGCGAACTCGGTGCGCTGCGAGGTCCGCTGCGAGCCCGTGCTGGAATGAGAAAGGGGCGTGACCCGCGTCGCGCCCCTTCGATGATTGCCGCTGCCGACGATCAGCCGATGCGCTTGCCGCTCTCGCCGTCGAACAGGTGCGTGGCCTCCGCGGCCCACTTGACGTGCACCGCATCGCCGACCTTGGCGGCCATGTAGCCTGGCACGCGAAGCGTCAGGTTGCCCACCGCGGTCTCCACGGTGGCGTAGGTTTCCGGGCCGGTGGGCTCGGTGAAGCGCAGCGTGCCCGCCACGCCGTCAGCGGAGAACTGCACCGACTCCGGACGCAGGCCGTAGGTGAGCTTGCCGGCCGCGCTCTTCTGCAGCGCGTCGCGTTGCGGCGCGGTCAGCGGCAGGTCGACGCCGTTGGCCGAGACGCCCGTGCCGGTGCGCACCGCCGGGATCATGTTCATCGCCGGCGAGCCGATGAACTCGGCGACGAACTTCGTGGCCGGGCGCGCGTAGATGTCTTCCGGCGTGCCGAACTGCTCCACGCGGCCGCCGCTCATGACGGCGATTCGGTCGCCCAGCGTCATCGCCTCGACCTGGTCGTGCGTGACGTAGACGGTGGTCGTCTTGGTGCGCTGGTGCAGCAGCTTGATCTCGGCGCGCATCTCGACGCGCAGCTTGGCGTCGAGATTGGACAGCGGCTCGTCGAACAGGAACAGCTTCGGATCGCGCGCGAGCGCGCGGCCCATTGCCACGCGCTGGCGCTGGCCGCCCGAGAGCTGGCCCGGCTTGCGATCGAGCAGCGGCACGATCTGCAGCATCTTGGCCACGCGCTGCACGGCCTCGTCGCGCTTGTCCTTGGGCACCTTGCGCATCTCGAGGCCGAAGGCGATGTTCTGCGCCACGTTCATGTTCGGGTAGAGCGCGTAGCTCTGGAACACCATCGCGATGTCGCGGTCCTTCGGCGCCTCGTAGGTGACGTCGCGGTCGCCGATGCTCACCGAGCCGTCGGTGGGCAGCTCCAGGCCCGCGATGATGTTGAGCAGCGTGGACTTGCCGCAGCCCGACGGTCCCACCAGGATCAGGAATTCGCCTGCCTCGATATCGATGTCGATCCCCTTGAGGATCTCGACCTGTCCGAAAGTCTTGCGTACGTTGGCGATCGTCAGCGCACCCATCTCATCATCCCTTCACCGCGCCGGCCGTCAGGCCGCGCACGAAATACTTGCCAGCAACCACGTAGACGAACAGCGTCGGCAGCGCGGCGATCAACGCCGCGGCCATGTCCACGTTGTATTCCTTGACCGAACTGGTCGTGTTGGCCAGATTGTTCAGGCCGACGGTGATCGGCTTGGAATCCGCGCCCGAGAAGACCACCCCGTACAGGAAGTCGTTCCAGATGTTGGTGAACTGCCAGATCAGCGTCACCACGAGGATCGGCGTCGACAGCGGCAGTACCACGCGCCACAGGATGCGCCAGAAGCCCGCGCCGTCCAGCATCGCCGCCTTGATCAGCTCGTCGGGTAGGCCCACGTAGTAGTTGCGGAAGAACAGCGTCGTCGACGGGATGCCCGCCAGCACGTGCATCACGATCAGGCCGATGATGGAGCTGGCGATGCCGAAGTAGCCGAGGATCTGGCTCATCGGCAGCAGCACCACCTGCATCGGCATGAACACGCCGAACAGCAGCATCGCGAACATCACCTCGCTGCCGCGGAAGCGCCATTTCGACAGCACGTAGCCGTTGACGATGCCCAGCGTCGTGGAGATCGCCACCGCGGGCACCACCATCGACACGCTGTTCATGAAGAACGGCTTCAGGCCGCCGCAGTCGGTGCCGGTGCAGGCCTGGTTCCAGGCCTTGCCCCAGGAGGCGAAGTTCAGGTGGGTCGGCGGCTCCATCAGGTTGCCGCCGCGGATCTGGTCCATGTCCTTCAGCGACGTGACGATCATCACGTACAGCGGTGTCAGGAACCAGACCGCGAACAGCACCAGCGCCGTCCACAGGACGATGCGATGCCAGGTCAGAGAGCTCGGCGGCCGGTTCACTTCTTGGTCCTCAGTTCGGAGTACAGGTAGGGCACGACGATGGCGGCCACCGTGGCGAGCATGATCTCGGCGCTGGCCGCGCCGAGCGCGACCTGGCCGCGCGAGAACGACATCGCGTACATGAAGGTGGCCGGCAGGTCGGTGGAGTAGCCGGGGCCGCCCGCGGTCAGCGCGATCACGAGGTCGAAGCTCTTGATCGCGAGATGGCTCACCACCATCAGCGTGCTGAAGAACACGGGCCGCAGCGACGGCACGACGATGCGCCAGTAGATGCGCGGCAGGCTCGCGCCGTCGATCTGCGCCGCCTTGATGATGGAGTCGTCGATGCCGCGCAGGCCGGCGAGGAACAGCGCCATCACGAAGCCCGAGGCCTGCCAGATGCCCGCGATGACGATGCAGTAGATCGCGTGCTGGTCATCGACGAGCCAGTCGAACTGGAAGTTCTTGAAGCCCCAGCTCTGCACCAGGTGCTCGATGCCCAGGCCGGGGTTCAGGATCCACTTCCAGGCGGTGCCGGTGACGATGAACGAGATCGCCATCGGGTACAGGTAGATGGTGCGCAGTACGCCTTCGCCGCGGATCTTCTGATCCAGCAGGATGGCCAGCAGCAGGCCCAGCACCATCGAGCCGCCGATGAACAGCACGCCGAAGATGCCCATGTTCTTCAGCGCGACGTGGAAGCGGTCGTTGTCGAACAGGTCGGCGTAGTTGGAGAAGCCGACGAACTCGTAGTTCGGCAGCATGTGCGACGCGGACAGCGACAGGTAGCCGTTCCACGCGATCAGGCCGTAGATGAAGAAGAACGACAGCAGGAAGCTGGGCGCGACGACCAGCTTCGGCAGCCAGGAGGCGCTGGGGACTTTGGGTCGGGACATGAAGCGGCGAGGCTTTCGTAACGCGGTCGGGGCGGGCTTGTGCGACGACGCCGTCGCAGGCAAGGGCCGGGCCCGAGGGGGCATCAAGCTCGCCAGGGGCCGCGACCCGAGGAGCTTAAGAGCAAAAAGCGCCACGCGCGCGGAAAACGCGCGTGGCGAATGCCCATTGGAGAAGAAAAAAGTGCTCGTCGGACGACGATTACTTCGTCTTGGACGCCTTCAGGATTTCGGCCTGGGCGTCCTTGGACGTTTCCTTGTCGTCGTTCCAGAACTTGCTGACGGCGTCCTTGATGGCGCCTTCGGCGGCCGGCGGGACGGCCATGCCGTGTGCGATCGACGGCAGCAGCGTGTTGGCCTTGGACGAGGCGACGAAGTCGCGGTTCGATTCCTTGGCGCAGTCGTCGAACTTGTCGAGCTTGACGTCGAGGCGAACCGGGATCGAGCCCTTGTTCAGGTTGAACAGCTCCTGGAACGACGGCGACATGATGGCCTTGGCCAGGTCCTTCTGCGCCTTCTCGTTGTCCTTGTTCTTCAGCTGGAACATGGCGAACGAGTCGATGTTGAAGGTGTAGTCCTTGGCCGTGCCCGGCGCCGGCGAGCAGACGAAGTCCTTGCCCGGGACCTTGCCCGCGTTCAGGAACTCGCCCTTGGCCCAGTCGCCCATCAGCTGCATGCCGGCCTCGCCCTTGATGACCATCGCGGTCGCCAGGTTCCAGTCGCGGCCGGGCGCGTTCTTGTCGGTGTAGCCGTGGATCTTCTTGAAGGTGTCGAGCACCTTGATCATCGTCGGGCTGTTGATCGCGGCGGGGTCGAGCTTGACCAGCGCGCTGCGATAGAACTCGGGGCCGCCGACGCCCATCACGACGTCTTCGAACACGGTGAAGTCCTGCCAGTTCTGGCCGCCGTGGGCCAGCGGGATGATGCCCGCGGCCTTCAGCTTGTCACCGGCGACGAAGAACTCGTCCCAGGTCGTCGGAACCTTGGCGCCGGCCTTCTTGAAGGCTTCCGGGTTGGCCCACAGCCAGTTCACGCGGTGCACGTTGACCGGCGCGGCGATGTAGTGGCCCTTGTACTTCATGACGTTGGCCACCACCGGCGGCAGGACGGCGTCCCACTTCTCGGCCTTGGCCACGTCGTCGATGTTGGCCAGCACGCCTTCGGCGGCCCACTCCTGCAGCGCCGGGCCCTTGATCTGCGCGGCCGCCGGGGCATTGCCCGAGATCACGCGCGACTTCAGCACCGTCATGGCGGAATCGCCGCCGCCGCCGGCGACCGCGAAGTCCTTCCACGTGTGGCCTTCGGCTTCCATCTGCTTCTTCAGTTCGGCAGCGGCCTTGGCCTCGCCGCCGGACGTCCACCAGTGCAGGACTTCGAGTTCGTCCGCCTGGGCGGCGCTCATGCCGAGGATCGCGGCGAGCGCGACGACGGACAGGCTGAATTGCTTGGACATGTGTTTGTCTCCGTACAGATATTCGTGGTTGCAAGATGCGCCGCGACCCGGTCGGTCGCGGCGGGAATCACACAAGGATCAGAACCAGATTTCCAGCTGCGCGCCGTACGACACGGCACTCGTCTTGTTGGCCGGGAAGTTGTAGTTGTTGGCGGTGTCCTGCGCCGCGGCCTTGTTGTAGTCCGC
>NZ_JAJLJH010000017.1 GCF_023231945.1 Scleromatobacter humisilvae | reverse complement strand
GCACTCGTTGCCGAGGCGGTACTTGAACTCGCCGATGCCGTAGCACTGGCGCGACTTGCCAGAGACGCTGGTGGCCGCGGGGCCGCCGCGCATGTAGCCGGTCCAGTCGACCGCGTGGGCGGAGACGCCGACTAGCGCCGCGGCGCAGGCGATGGCCGTGCGAACGACGGCCGGGGTGCGAAGTGTGGTGGTCATGGTTTGTCTCCTGAACGGCTTTTGAAATCGCAAGGCAAGGCTTCGCCCTGCGCGGGAAATACCAACGCAAACTGCGCGCTGTGGACAGCGCTTTCTCAACCAGAAAATGCGGGCGTCCGATCGATGCCGGACGCTCCCCTTATTTGTTCTTGTTGTAGACGTCGACGCAGACGGCGGCCAGCAGGACGATGCCCTTGATCACCTGTTGGTAATCGATGCCGATGCCAAGGATGGACATGCCGTTGTTCATCACACCCATCACGAACGCGCCGATGACAGCGCCGAGAACCTTGCCGACACCGCCGGACGCCGATGCGCCGCCAATGAAGCATGCCGCAATCACGTCCAGTTCGAAACCCACACCTGCCTTCGGCGTTGCGGTATTGAGACGCGCGGCGAAGACCAGCCCCGCGAGCGCGGCCAGCGCGCCCATGTTGACGAAGGTGAGAAACGCGAGCCGCTCCGTCTTGATGCCCGACAGCCGCGCCGCCTTCGCGTTGCCGCCGAGCGCGTAGATGCGCCGGCCGACGGTGGTGCGCCGCGTGACGAAGTCGTACACGAGCATCAGCGCGAACATCACGATCAGCACGTTGGGCAGGCCCTTGTACGACGCCAGCATCCAGCAGAACCAGACGATCACCGCCGCGAACGCGATGTTCTTGGCGAGGAAGAACGCCGCCGGCTCCTCCTCCATCGCGTGCCTGACGTGCCCCGCGCGCTCGCGCAGCTTCAGCACGAACAGCGCGGCCGCGACGATCGCGCCCAGCACCAGCGAGCTGATGCGCAGCGTCTGGCCGTTGAAGAAGTCGGGGATGAAGCCCGAGCTGAGCAGCTGGAAGGCGTCGGGGAAAGGCCCCACCGACTGCCCCTGCAGCAGCGCCAGCGCCAGGCCCTTGAACACGAGCATGCCCGCGAGCGTGACGATGAACGACGGGATCCTGAGATACGCGACGAACCAGCCCTGCGCGCCGCCGATCACGGCGCCCGTGATCATGCACACCGCGGACGCCGCGACGAAGTTCCAGTTGTAGTTGACCATCAGCACCGCGGCCAGGGCGCCGATGAAGCCGCTCACCGAGCCCACCGACAGGTCGATGTGGCCGGCCACGATCACCAGCAGCATGCCCAGCGCCATGATGACGATGTAGCTGTTCTGCAGGATCAGGTTGGTCAGGTTCAGCGGCTTGAGCAGCGTGCCGTCGGTCATGTACTGGAAGAACGCCATGATCGCCACGAGCGACAGCAGCATGCCGTACTCGCGGATGTTGTTCTTCAGGAATCCGCCGTAGCTGCGCGCGGGTGCCGGCGGCGACGCCTCGGGCGTCTGGGGAATCATCTTTTCTTCCATGACAGTCATAGGTTGTCCCTCCGCCTTGCGGCTTCGGGGCGAGCGCCTTCGGGCGGCCGTGCGTCGCTCATGATGCTGCGCGCGCCTCGTTCACGCCAAGCCTTGTTTGACGATCGCCCGCATGATCTTCTCCTGCGACGCCTCGGCCGCCGCGAATTCGCCGACGAAGCGGCCCTCGTTCATGACGTAGATGCGGTCGCACATGCCCAGCAGTTCAGGCATCTCCGACGAAATCATCAGGATGCATTTGCCCTCGTCGGCCAGCGCCGCCATGATCGAGTAGATCTCGAACTTCGCGCCGACGTCGATGCCGCGCGTCGGCTCGTCCAGGATCAGCAGCTCGGGCCTGGAGAACAGCCACTTGCCCAGCACCACCTTCTGCTGGTTGCCGCCCGACAGGTTGACCGTCTGCTGCATCACGCTGGCGCAGCGGATGTTCAACTTGCGCCGGTAGTCGGCCGCCGCGGCGAACTCGGCGCCGCCGTCGATCACGCCGGCCGAGGACACCGCCTTCAGGTTGGCCAGGCTGATGTTGTGGCGGATGTCGTCCTCCAGCAGCAGCCCGAGGCTCTTGCGATCCTCGGTGACGTAGGCGATGCCATGGCCGATGGCCTTCTGGATCGTCGACACGTCGATGGGCTCGCCGTGCTTGCGCACCTCGCCGCGGATGCGCTGGCCGTAGGCGCGCCCGAACACGCTCATCGCGAGCTCGGTGCGCCCGGCGCCCATCAGCCCCGCGATGCCGACGATCTCGCCGCGCTTGATCTTCAGGTCGACGCCCTTGACGACGTCGCGGTCGGCGTGCGCCGGATGCGCGACATGCCAGTCCTTGACTTCGAACACGGTCTCCCCCGCCCCGGGCGCGAGACGCGTGCGTGGCGGATAGCGGTCGGCCAGCTCGCGGCCGACCATCGCGCGGATGATCTGATCCTCGCTGACCGCATCGGCCTTGCAATCGAGCGACTGCACCGTCGAGCCGTCGCGCAGCACGGTGATCGAATCGGCCACGCGCGAGATCTCGTTCAACTTGTGCGAGATCAGGATGCAGGCGATGCCCTGCGCCCTGAACTCGAGCAGCAGGTCCAGCAGCGCCTGGCTGTCGTGCTCGTTCAGGCTGGCGGTGGGCTCGTCGAGGATCAGCAGCCGCACGCGCTTGGCGAGCGCCTTCGCGATCTCCACGAGCTGCTGCTTGCCGACGCCGAGATTGGTGATCAGCGTGGCCGGCGACTCCTTCAGTCCGACCTTGGCCAGCAGCTCGCGCGTGCGGCGCGTGCCCTCGGCCCAGTCGATGACCCCGAAGCGCTGCGGCTCGTTGCCGAGGAAGATGTTCTCGGCGATCGACAGCAGCGGCACCAGCGCCAGCTCCTGGTGGATGATGATGATGCCGATGGCCTCGCTGTCGGCGATGCCCTTGAAGTGGCGCGGCGCGCCTTCGAAGCGGATCTCGCCGTCGTAGCTGCCGTGCGGATAGACGCCGCTGAGCACCTTCATCAGCGTCGACTTGCCCGCGCCGTTCTCGCCGACGATCGCGTGGATCTCGCCGGCGCGCACCGTCAGGTCGACGTTGTCGAGCGCGACGACGCCGGGGAACGTCTTGCGGATGCCGCGCATCTCGAGGATGGCCGTCCCGGCCGGCGGCGGAGCGGCGGCCGGGACTTCCTCGCGTTGGAGGGTTTCGGTCATGTGGGCCGAAGGGGTCGCGTTACTTGATCTGGCTTTCCTTGTAGTAGCCCGAGTCGATCAGGACGTGGTGCCAGTTCGACTTGTCCACCAGCACCGGCTTGAGCAGGTACGACGGCACGATCTTGATGCCGTTGTTGTAGGTCTTGGTGTCGTTGATCTCGGGCGTCTTGCCGCCCAGCACCGCATCGACCATGCCGGCCGTGACCTTGGCGAGCTCGCGCGTGTCCTTGAAGATCGTCGTGGTCTGCTCGCCCGCGAGGATGGACTTGACCGACGGCACTTCCGCGTCCTGGCCCGTGACCACCGGCATCGCGACGCCGCCCTTGCCGTAGCCGACGCCCTTGAGCGACGACAGGATGCCGATCGACAGGCCGTCGTACGGCGACAGCACCGCGTCGACGTGCGCGCCGTTGTAGTACGCGGACAGCAGGTTGTCCATGCGGGCCTGCGCCACGGCGCCGTCCCAGCGCAGCGTCGAGACCTTGTCCATGCCCAGCTGCTTGGAGCGCACCACCAGCTTGCCGGAATCGATGTACGGCTTGAGCACCGACATCGCGCCGTTGTAGAAGAAGAACGCGTTGTTGTCGTCCGGCGAGCCGCCGAACAGCTCGATGTTGAACGGGCCCTTGGCCGTCTTCAGCTTGAGCGCGTCGACGATCGAATCGGCCTGCAGCACGCCGACCTGGAAGTTGTCGAACGTGGCGTAGTAGTCGACGTTCTTCGAGCCCTTGATCAAGCGGTCGTAGGCGATGATCTTGACGCCCTTGTCGGCTGCCTTCTGCAGCACGTTGGACAGCGTGGTGCCGTCGATCGACGCGATCACCAGCACCTTGTCGCCCTTGGTGACCATGTTCTCGATCTGCGCGAGCTGGTTCGGGATGTCGTCCTCGGCGTACTGCAGGTCGGTCTTGTAGCCGCGCGCCTGCAGCACCTTGACCATGTTGTCGCCGTCGGCGATCCAGCGGGCGGACGACTTCGTCGGCATCGCGATGCCCACGGTGCCCTTGTCCTGCGCCGAGGCACCGAAGGTCACGACGCCCAGGGCCACGGCGGCCAGCACTGTCTTGAGGAATTTCACGTCTTGTCTCCAATAGTCGGCCGTCATCGGCTCGGGTTTTCGATCATCTTCGGCTCGGTCCGCGTCCCGTCCGCGCAAGACCGCGACAGGCGCAGGGACAGCCTTCGATGGCCGCGATGGTACGAATGGCTGGGATAACTGCCTAATAGATTTTTGGCGTCTTGCCATATACATTCGGGCATCGATCAACGCACGATCTCGTGCATCCGCAGACATGTCCACCGCCGACACCCACTGGTTCATCCGCGCCCGCCTGAAGACGCGGCAGCTGCTTCTCCTCGTGGCGATGGAGGAAGAAGGCAACATCCACGGCGCCGCGCAGGTGCTCAACATGACGCAGCCGGCCGCCTCGAAGCTGCTGAAGGACCTCGAGGACATGCTTGAAGTGAAGCTGTTCGACCGGCTCCCGCGTGGCGTCCGCCCAACGTGGTACGGGGAAACCATGATTCGCCACGCGCGCATGGCGCTGGCCAGCCTGAGCCAGGCGCACGAG
Source organism: Scleromatobacter humisilvae (assembly GCF_023231945.1). Taxonomy (GTDB): domain Bacteria; phylum Pseudomonadota; class Gammaproteobacteria; order Burkholderiales; family Burkholderiaceae_C; genus Scleromatobacter; species Scleromatobacter humisilvae. The sequence continues at coordinate 52,666 of NZ_JAJLJH010000017.1, read as the reverse complement.
GAGATCGACGCGCTCAAGGCCGGCCGCTTCGGCTCGGTCAGCATCGGCACGATCACCGCGCCGGCGATCACGCTGCTGCCGGAGGCCGTGTCGCAGGTCAAGGCGGCGCATCCGTCGCTGCGCGTGGGGCTGCAGGTCGAGACCAGCGACGTGCTGATCGACCGCCTCGCCCAGGGCAAGCTGGACATGGTGATCGGCCGCCTGTTCGCCCGCCACGACAAGAGCGACCTGCGCTACGAGGCGCTGGTCGAGGAGCCGATCGCCGCCGTCGTGCGCACCGGCCATCCGCTCATGGAGCACACCAGCCTGACGCTGGCCGATCTCGCGATGGCCGGCTGGATCGTGCCGCCCGCGGGCAGCGTGCTGCGGCATCGCTTCGAGCTGATGTTCCAGGAGGAGGGCCTGCCCGCGCCGAACGACCTGATCGAGACGACCGCGCTGCTGTTCATGACCAAGATGCTGGAGCAGAGCGACCTCATCGGCGTGGTGGCGTCCGACGTCGCCTTGTACTACCAGGAGCACGGCCTGGTCGCGATCCTGCCGGTGGAGCTGCCGTGCAAGATGGACGCGTTCGGCCTGATCACGCGCACCGACCGCCTGCTGGCGCCGGCGGCGCAGGTGATGCTGCGCGCGATCAAGGCGGTCGCGCACGACGTCTACGGCAGCACGCTGACGATCGACGAGCTGGGCTGACGCGCGACCACCAGCCAGCCCCGCACGGGCTGCTTGTTTTCCTCGCGCAGCACCGCCTCGACCGGTTCGTCGACGCGCAGTCCCGCGGCCTCGAACACGCGTCGCGCGTGCGCACCGTCGTGCGCGTAGCGGCCGTGATCCTGCAGCTTGTACGGCACGCCCTCGCCCGCAGCCAGCGCCTCGAGCGTGAACACCAGCGTGCCGCCCGCGCGCAGCGCGCCGTGCACGGCTTGGGCAACCTGGCGCAGCTCGCCGAAGTAGTTCAGCGTGTCGGCGGAGACGACCAGGTCGAACGCGCCCGGATGCTCGCGCAGGAATGCCGTCAGCTCGGCCTTGCACAGCTCGTCGTAGACCTGGCGTGCGCTCGCGCGCTCCAGCATCGCGGCGGACAGGTCGCAGCCGACAAGGCGCGCCGCCCACGGCCGCAGCAGCGGGCCGCACAGGCCGGTGCCGCAGCCGATGTCGGCCACGGCCAGCGTGCCCGCCGGTGCGGGCAGCGCCGCGGCGACCGCGCCGGCGACCACCTGTGGCGCGCGGTAGTGCAGGCTGGCGAGCTTGTCGTCGAAGGTGGCGGCGAAGCCGTCGAAGACCTTCTCGACGTACGCGTCGCTCGCCCGTTCGGGCGCGCCCTCGCCGGTGCACGCGGCCAGGTGATGCTGAACGTACGGGTTGCCGGGCTCCTGCGCGAGCCAGGCGCGCAGGATGGCGACGGCCTGCGCGGTCGCGCCATTCAGGAGCAGCAGCTGCATGTAGATCTGGCGCCGCTGCTGGCCCGGCGGCAGCAGCTGCATCGCGCGCAGCGCCGCTTCGGTGCCGGGCTCGACGCGGCCGTCCAGGATCATTGCGAGCGCGAGGTTGTGCGTCGCCGGGCCGTGATCCGGATCCAGCGCCAGCGCGTTGCGGCAGGCGCGCTCGCTGCCCGCGAGATCGCCGTGCTTGCGCAGGATGCGCGCGAGATTGGACCACGCGTGCGCCGACGGCACGAGCTCGAGGCTGCGCCGGAACGCGTCGCCGGCCTCGTCGATCCGATCCAGGCGCATCAACACGTTGCCGAGGTTGTTCCAGACGCCGTCGGCCTCGGGCTGGAACTCGAGCAGGCGCCGCATCAACTCGGCGGCCTGCGCCAGCTCGCCGCGCTGGTGCTTGAGGATGCCGAGGTAGTTGAGCACCTCGACGCGCTCGGGATGGCGCTGCAGCACCGCCTCGTAGATAGGCTCGGCGCGGTCGAGGTCGCCGGCCTGGTGGCCCTGCACGGCATAGGCCAGCGCCTCCTCCAGCGTCATCGTCACTTCCCGCGCGGCGGTCGTCAGATCGGGCTCGGCGTTCATCGGTGCTCCTGGTTGGGTCGCACTATGCGCGCGGCCGGCGTCCGGCGCCATCCCGAGTGCGCGCGATCAGGCGTCGCCGAAGTGCAGGTAGCCGCGATAGTTCGGGTTCAGCCGCAGCAGCTCCGAGCGCTCGATCACCGTGGGCCGCCACAGCTGCTCGCCGACGGAAGGCGCCGATGCCGGCAGCCGCAGGCCCGAGCCGGCGAGGCGCGCGAGGCCGATCGCCGAGAACACGTTGGCCGGATACAGGCCGCGCACAGCGCCGGCGCGCACGTCCATCTCCGGCACCAGCCAGTCGGCACGGCCGCCGTCGACCTCGATCTCCTTGCCGAAGAAGCCGCGCTGGATCGCCGCTTCGGACACCGGATTGAAGTCGGGTCCCAGCGCACGTGCGTAGCCGTAGTGCATGCGGTGTTGCAGCAGCAGGCGCAGCAGCTTGTCCTGCGCGGCGTCGGAGGCCGGGGGCAGCAGCGCGAAGATCTCGAAGGCCCGCGCGCGGTCGCCCACCGACGCGCCCTCGGCCTCGAAGCTGCAGATCACCTCGCCGGACTCGTCGCGCACCGACAGCGCGTCGAGCTGCGCCGGCTTCATCTTGGCCAGCGCGCGCCGCAGCGAGGACATCTGCTGCGTGTAGCCGTGGTTGATCGAGCCCTCGAGCGGCACGAACGACGTCGACGCGAGCACCTGGTCGACCAGCGCGAGCAGCTCGCCCGCGGGACCATCCTCGCCGAAAGGTGAACACCAGGCACGCACCAGCGTGACGCTGGCCCGTTTCCTGCCAAAGAAAACCATCGAGGCGCCCTCGCGCGGCAGTTGCTGACGCGAGGGATTGTCCCCGACAACGCGGGGTCGCTCGTACAGGCTGGTGACGGCTTGTTCAGGCCCAGCCGGCGTCGACCTTGAATTCCTGCGCCGTGCACATCCGCCCGTCGTCGGCCGCGAGGAACAGCACCATCCGCGCGATGTCCTCGCCCATCAGCTTGTCGGGCAGGCACTGGTTGCGCGCGATGTCCTCCTCGCCGGCGGGCGTCAGCCACTTCGTGACCTGGCGCTCCGTCATCACCCAGCCCGGCGACACGGTGTTGACGCGGATGCGGTGCGCGCCCAGGCTCTTCGCCAGGCCGCGCGTGAGGCCGTTGACCGAGGACTTCGCGATCGCGTAGCACGGGTATTCGCTGGCCTTGGTCTGCCAGCCGGTCGACCCGAGGTTGACGATGGAACCCTGCCCCAGCCGCTTCATGCCGGGCACCACGGCCTGGATCGCGAAGAAAGCGGGGCGCTCGTTGATGGCCATGCGCGTGTCGTAGTACTCGGGCGTCACCGATTCCAGCGTGTGGCGGTCGTCGCTGGCCACGTTGTTGACGAGCGCGTGGAAGTCGCCCAGCGCCGCGGCGGCGTCGGCGATCGCCTGCTGCAGCGCGCCGACGTCGCGCACGTCGCAGGCGCGCCACCACGGCGCGCGCTGGCCGCGGGCCTCGATGCGCGACGCGAGCGCCGCGCTGGCCTCGGCGGCCACGTCGACGAAGGCCACCAGGGCGCCCTGCGCCGCGAAGGCCTCGACCATCGCGGCACCGATGCCCGAGCCGCCGCCGGTGACGAACACGCGGCGGCCGCGCAGGCTCGGAAAGCTCGCGACGTCCATCGGACCCGAGCCATGTTGCATCACGGAAGAACTTGAGGGGTTGGTCATCAATATCTCTTTTGCAATGTCAGATGCGTTTATCGTTATTTTTCCAATATCAGTGTGCGGCGATACGATGCGCCCCGTCAAGTCGAGAAGAGAAGCACATGGAGACAAAGAAGCCCGTCCGCCGCAGCCAGGCCTGGTTCGGCAAGAACGATCGCGACGGGTTCGTCCACCGGAGCTGGATCAAGAACCAGGGGTATCCGCACGATGAACTCGATGGCCGCCCCGTCATCGGCATCTGCAACACCTGGAGCGAGCTGACGCCCTGCAACGGCCACTTCCGCGAGCTCGCCGAGTTCGTCAAGCGCGGCGTCTACGAGGCCGGCGGCTTTCCGCTGGAGTTCCCGGTCATGTCGCTCGGCGAGACGCAGCTGCGGCCCACGGCGATGCTGTTCCGCAACCTCGCGAGCATGGACGTCGAGGAGTCGATCCGCGGCAACCCGATCGACGGCGTCGTGCTGCTGATGGGCTGCGACAAGACGACGCCTGCGCTGCTGATGGGCGCGGCCAGCTGCAACCTGCCGACGATCGGGCTGTCCGGAGGCCCGATGCTCAACGGCAAGTTCCGCGGCCAGGACATCGGCTCGGGCACCGGCGTCTGGAAGATGAGCGAGATGGTGCGCGCCGGCGAGATGACGCAGGAGGACTTCACCGCCGCCGAGAGCTGCATGCACCGCTCCAAGGGCAACTGCATGACGATGGGCACGGCGTCGACGATGGCGTCGATGGTGGAGGCGCTGGGCATGTCGCTGCCCGAGAACGCCGCGATCCCCGCCGCCGACACGCGCCGCAACCGGCTCGCGCAACTCACCGGACGGCGCATCGTCGACATGGTCAAGGACGACCTGACGATGACGAAGATCCTCACGCGCCAGGCCTTCGAGAACGCGATCCGCACCAACGCGGCGATCGGCGGCTCGACGAACGCGGTGATCCACCTGCTCGCGATCGCCGGGCGCATCGGCATCGACCTGAAGCTGGGCGACTTCGACGACCTGGGCCGCCAGGTGCCCTGCCTGCTCGACCTGCAGCCCTCGGGCAAGTTCCTGATGGAGGACTTCTTCTATGCCGGCGGCCTGCCCGCAGTGCTGCGCGAGATCCAGCACCTGCTGCACCTCGAGGCGCCCACCGTCAACGGCAAGACCATCGGCGAGAACATCGCCGCCGCACCGTGCTGGAACCGCGAGGTGATCCGACCGCTCGACCAGCCGTTCATGGCCGACGCCGGCATCGCCGTCGTCAAGGGCAACCTCGCGCCGGACGGCGCCGTGATCAAGCCGTCGGCGGCCTCGGCGCACCTGCTCAAGCATCGCGGACGCGCGGTCGTCTTCGAGACCATCGAGCAATTCCACGCGACGATCGACGACGAGAACCTCGACATCGACGAGCACTGCATCATGGTGCTGAAGAACTGCGGCCCGCGCGGCTATCCGGGCATGGCGGAAGTGGGCAACATGCCGCTGCCGCCCAAGGTGCTGCGCAAGGGCATCACCGACATGGTCCGCATCTCCGACGCCCGCATGAGCGGCACCGCCTACGGCACCGTCGTGCTGCACACGTCGCCCGAGGCCGCGGCCGGCGGCCCGCTGGCGCTGGTACAGAATGGCGACATGATCGAACTCGACGTCCCCGCACGCACGCTGAGGCTGGAGGTCAGTGACGAGGAGCTGGCTCGCCGCAAGGCCCTGTGGAAGCCGCTCGAGGCGCCCAAGCGCGGCTGGCAGAAGCTCTACGTCGAGCACGTGCAGCAGGCGCACCTGGGCGCCGACCTCGACTTCCTCGTCGGTGCGAGCGGCGCCGGCATCCCGCGCGACTCGCATTGATGGGCGATACCCCACCCCGCATCTTTTCCGCGCCGCGGGTCGTCGGCGATGTGCGCGCCACCCTGGGCGAAGGCCTGTGCTGGTCGACGCGCGAGAAGGCGCTGTGGTGGGTCGACATCCTCGAGCACCGCCTCCATCGCGACAGCCTCGCCGGCGCGCACGAGTCCTGGTCGTTCGACGAGACGATCTCCGCCGTCGCGGAACGCGCAACCCAGCCCGGCCTCGCCGTGACGCTACGCCGCGGCCTCGCGCTGTTCGATCCGGCGACGCATGCACTGCAGCGCCTCGACGAGCCCGAACGCGAGCGCGAGGGCAACCGCTTCAACGACGGCAAGTGCGACGCGCGCGGCCGCTTCTGGGGCGGCACGATGGACTTCGCCACCACCGCCGGCACCGGCGCGCTCTACTGCTTCGACGCCGCCGGCCACGCGACGCGCGCGATCGACCTCGGCTGGATCGTCACCAACGGCCCGGCGTGGACGCGGGACGGTCGCACGATGTTCGTCAACGACACGGTGCGCCGCCGCGTCGTGGCCTACGCCTTCGACGCCGCGACCGGCGCGGTCGGCGCGTCGCGCGAATGGCTCGTGCTGGATCCCGCGGACGGCCACCCCGACGGCATGACCACCGACGCCGCCGGCCGCCTCTGGATCGCGCACTGGGGTGGCGCCTGCGTCACCTGCCACGACCCGGCGACCGCCGCCGAACTCGCGCGCATCGAGCTGCCGACGGCCCACATCACCAACGTCGCCTTCGGCGGCCCGGACATGACCACGCTGTTCATCAGCAGCGCGCGCCACGAGTTGACCGAGGCGCAGTTGGCGGCGCAGCCGTTGGCCGGCGCGCTGTTCGCGGTCGAGACCGATGCGATGGGCGTGCCGGCGAACCTCTTCGCGGGCTGAACGCGACGAACCGGCCGCGACGCCCGCGACTTCTCCCACGCTTTTCGCCGCGTCGCGCGCGCCGGCATGCAGCGAGCGACTAGACTCCGTTCCCAAGAGGATGGACGCGCTCCGGGGAGGGCCACGCATGAATCGAATCTCGACGTCGTCGAGCCGCCGGCGCCTGGCCGCGGCCGGCGCCCTGCTCTGCGCGTTGGTCGCCGCGGCGCAGGCGCAATCGGTGGCCTTCAGCGGCATGCTGGGCGACAAGGCCTTGCTGATCATCAACGGACAGGCGCGTGGCGTGGCCGTCGGTGCCACGGTCGAAGGCGTCAAGCTGGTGCGCCTGGACGGCACGCAGGCACAGGTCGAGGCGGGCGGCAAGACGCAGACGCTGCGCCTGGGCGGCACCGCGGTGCTGGCCGGCGACACCGGTGGCCGCGGCAAGGGCACGCGCATCGTGCTGCCGGTCGGCTCCGGCGGCCACTACACCGCGATGGGCGCCATCAACGGCCACTCCGTGCCCTTCCTGGTCGACACCGGCGCCACCACGATCGCGATGGGGGCCGACGTCGCCAACCGGCTCGGCCTCGACCCGGCCGACAGCACGCAGTCCGCCGCGATGACCGCCAACGGCGCCGTCGCGACACGCACGATCACGCTGAGGCAGGTGACGATCGGCGACGTGACCGTCTACAACGTCGAGGCCATGGTGATGCCGCAGGCCATGCCGGTGGTGCTGCTGGGCAACAGCTTCCTCTCGCACTTCCAGATGCACAGCGACAACGACACGCTGGTGTTGGACAAGAAGAACTGACCAGCGCGCGGCGGCCTGTTTCCAAAGGCAAGAGCTGCCACCAGGCACCTGTTCTCGCCGCTGTCGGGCGCGTGACTTGCCGCCCCGGCGGATCACAGGAGACCCGCCATGCAACTTCGCCCCCTCGGCCAGACCGGCCTGCAGATCGCGCCCATCGTCTTCGGCGGCAACGTGTTCGGCTGGACGGCCGACGAGAATCGCAGCTTCGAGCTGCTCGACGCCTTCGTCGACGCCGGCTTCAACGCGATCGACACCGCCGATGTCTATTCGCGCTGGGTGCCCGGCCACCAGGGCGGCGAGTCGGAGACGCTGATCGGCCGCTGGCTGAAGGCCAATCCCGCGCGCCGCCGGCAGGTGCTGCTGTTCACCAAGGTCGGCTCCGACATGGGCGACGAGCACAAGGGCCTGGGCAAGCTGTGGATCGAGCGCGCGGTCGAGGACTCGCTGCGGCGCCTGAACACCGACGTCATCGACCTCTACCAGTCGCACCGGCCCGATCCCGAGACCTCGTACGAGGAGACGCTGGCGACCTACGACCGCCTGATGAAGGCGGGCAAGATCCGCGCGTTCGGCTGCTCCAACTTCGACGCGCGCCAGCTCGCCGAGGCGCAGGACTCGGCCCGCATCAACAAGCTGCCGGCGTACCAGACGCTGCAGCCCGAATACAACCTGCATGACCGCGATGCCTACGACGGCCCGCTGCGCGACCTCGCGATCAAGCTGGGGCTCGGCGTCATCACCTACTTCAGCCTGGCCTCGGGGTTCCTGACCGGCAAGTACCGCAGCGAAGCCGATCTCGGAAAGAGCCAGCGCGGCGGTGGCGTCAAGAAGTACTTGAACCCGCGCGGGCGGCGCATCCTGGGCGCGCTCGACCAGGTGTCGCAGCGGCACGGCACCAAGCCGGGCGTGGTGGCGCTCGCGTGGCTGATCGCGCGCGAAGGCGTGACGGCACCGATCGCGAGCGCGACCAGCGTCGAGCAACTGAAGGACTTCTCGGCCGCCGCCGAACTCGCGCTCAGCGACAGCGACCGGGCGCAGCTCGATCAGGCGAGCGCGCCGGACGCCGCCTGACGCGGTCCGTCGGCCGGCGGGACGGCCTGTCGCCGCAGCGGCGCGGGCCGTCGCGACGGCGTTGCCGGATCGGCATCCGGCAAGGACAGTGCGGGATCCCCACTCCTCACCAGGCCGCGAGATGACCGCCCTGCTCCACCACCTGCCCGCCCTGGCCCTCGTGGCCGCGACCGCCGCGAGCCACGCCGCGGACGCGCCCGCGACGCCGGATCTGACGGCCACCATCGCCGCGCTGGACACCGCCGCCTTCGACGCGTTCAATCACTGCGAGGCCCCGGGCCAGCTCGATCGCTACGCGAGCTTCTTCGCGCCCGACGTCGAGTTCTATCACGACCTCGGCGGCGTCAGCTGGACGCGCGACGACATGATCGCGCAGACGAAGCAGAACGTCTGCGGCAAGTTCCAGCGCGAGCGGGTGCCCGGCACGCTGAAGGTCTGGCCCATCAAGGACTTCGGCGCCCTCGCGCGCGGCGAGCACCGCTTCTGCCACTACAAGCCGGACGGCACGACGCATCCTTGCGAGGGCCAGGCCGAGTTCACGATCCTGTGGAAGCACCAGGGCAACGCGTGGATCATCACGCGCGCCTTCAGCTACGGGCATGGGTCGAATTGAAAAGGGCCGCTCGCGGGCGGCCCTTGCCTTCACACGGCAGTGATCAGCCGACCCACTTGCGCGCGTTGCCGAACATGCGCGCCCACGGGCTCGGCGCCGACGCGTCGCCGCCGCTCCAGCTCATCTGCACGTTGCGGAACACGCGCTCGGCGTGCGGCATGATGGCCGTGAAGCGGCCGTCGGCCGTCGTCACCGCTGTCAGGCCGCCAGGGCTACCGTTCGGGTTCAGCGGGTAGATCTCGGTCGGCTTGCCGTGGTGGTCGACGTAGCGCATCGCGGCCTTGACCTTGGCGGCGTCGCCGCGTTGCGAGAAGTCCGCATACCCCTCGCCGTGTGCGACGGCAATCGGCAGGCGGCTGCCGGCCATGCCCTGGAAGAAGATCGACGGCGACTCCAGCACTTCCACCAGCGACAGCCGCGCCTCGAACTGCTCCGAGCGGTTGCGCGTGAACTTGGGCCAGTCCTGTGCGCCCGGGATGATGGGCGACAGCGCGGCCAGCATCTGGCAGCCGTTGCACACGCCCAGCGCGAAGGTGTCGGACTTCCCGAAGAAGGCCTCGAACTGCTCGGCCAGCACGGGGTTGAACATCACCGAGCGCGCCCAGCCCTCGCCGGCACCCAGCGTGTCGCCGTAGCTGAAGCCGCCGCAGGCGACGAAGCCCTTGAACTGCTCCAGCGTGACGCGGCCCGAGTGCAGGTCGCTCATGTGGACGTCGTAGGTGTCGAAGCCGCCCAGCGACATCGCGTAGCTCATCTCGACGTGGCTGTTGACGCCCTGCTCCCGCAGGATCGCGACCTTCGGCCTGGCGAGGTTGAGGAACGGCGCGGCGACGTTGTCCTTCGGGTCGAACGTGAGCGACACGTGCAGGCCCGGATCGTCGGCCTGGCCCGCCAGCGCGTGTTCGCTGTCGGCGCAGGCGGGGTTGTCGCGCAGCCTCGCGATACGCCATGACGTCTCGTCCCAGGCCTGCTGCAGCTCGACCAGCGGCTTGGCGAAGACGGGCTTCGCGTCGCGCCAGACCTCGACGACGGCGCGATCGTTCGGCTTGCCGACAACGTGGCTGTGCGCCGACAACCCGTGCGCGCGCAGCACGCCCAGCGCAGCGTCGCGCTGCGCCGCGGGCACCTGCAGCAGCGCGCCGAGTTCCTCGTTGAACAGCGCCTTGAGCGTGAGTTCCTCGCGGCGTGCGGAGACCTGCGTCGCCCAGTTCTTCGCATCGCCGGCATCCGCGGCGCCGGCAGGTTCGGTCACCAGCATGTCGACGTTGAGGCTCACGCCCGTGTGGCCCGCGAAGGCCATCTCGCAGGCCGCCGCCCACAGGCCGCCGTCGCTGCGGTCGTGGTAGGCCAGCAGCAGGCCCTGCGCGCGCAGCGCGTTGACGGCGTCGACCAGCGAGACGAGCAGCTTCGGATCGTCGAGATCGGGCACCGCGTCGCCGAACTGCTGCAGCGTCTGCGCGAACACCGAGCCCGCCATGCGGTTCTGTCCGCGGCCGAGGTCGACCAGGATCAGCGCTGAGTCCTCGCGCGCGAGCTCGGGCGTGCGCGTGCCGCGCACGTCCGCGAGGCTGGCGAAGGCCGTGACGATCAGCGACACCGGCGCCACCACCTGCTTCGTCTGGCCGCCGTCGCTCCACTTCGTGCGCATCGACAGGCTGTCCTTGCCCACGGGCACGCTGATGCCGAGAGCCGGGCACAGCTCCATGCCGACGGCGCGCACCGTGTCGTACAGCGCGGCGTCCTCGCCCGGCTCGCCGCACGCGGCCATCCAGTTGCAGGACAGCTTGACGCGCGCCAGCTCGATCGGCGCGGCCAGCAGGTTGGTGATGGCCTCGGCGACCGCCATGCGGCCCGACGCCGGCGCGTGCAGCGCGGCCAGCGGCGTGCGTTCGCCCATGCTCATCGCCTCGCCGGCGAATCCCTTGAAGTCGGCCAGCGTGACGGCCACGTCGGCGACGGGCACCTGCCACGGGCCGACCATCTGGTCGCGGTGCGACAGGCCGCCGACGGTGCGGTCGCCGATGGTGATCAGGAAACGCTTGGAGGCCACCGTCGGATGGCGCAGCACGTCCATCGCGGCCTGCTCCAGCGAGACGCCGGTGAGCTTCAGTGCCGCCTCGCTGCGCTCGACGCGAGCGACGTCGCGCAGCATCTTCGGCGGCTTGCCGAACAGCACGTCCATGGGCATGTCGATGGCGCGATCGCCGCCCGCGCCGTCCTCCAGCACCAGCGCCTTGTGCTCGGTCGCGCGGCCGACGACCGCCAGCGGGCAGCGCTCGCGTTCGGCGAAGCCTCGCAGCATCGGCAGCGACTCGGGCGCGATGGCCAGGACGTAGCGCTCCTGGCTCTCGTTGCACCAGATCTCCTTGGGCGCCAGGCCCGACTCTTCGAGCGGCACCTCGCGCAGGTCGAACGTCGCGCCCACGCCCGCGCCTTCGGCGAGTTCGGGGAACGCGTTGGACAGCCCGCCCGCGCCCACGTCGTGGATCGCCAGGATCGGGTTGCCCGCACCCAGCTGCCAGCACTGGTTGATGACTTCCTGCGCGCGGCGCTGGATCTCGGGGTTGCCGCGCTGCACGGAGTCGAAGTCCAGCGCCGCGGTGTTGGTGCCGGCCGCCATCGAACTCGCGGCGCCGCCGCCCATGCCGATGCGCATGCCCGGGCCGCCCAGCTGCACGAGCAGCGTGCCGGCCGGGAACTCGATCTTGTGCGTGAGGTCGTCGCGGATCGCGCCCAGGCCGCCGGCGATCATGATGGGCTTGTGATAGCCGCGGGTGACGCCCGCGACGTCCTGCTCGAACACGCGGAAGTAGCCGGCCAGGTTCGGGCGGCCGAACTCGTTGTTGAAGGCGGCGCCGCCCAGCGGGCCGTCGATCATGATCTGCAGCGCGCTGGCGATGTGCTCGGGCTTGCCGATCGGCGAGCGCTCCCACGGTTCGCTCGTGCCGGGCAGGTTCAGGTTGCCGACCGAGAAGCCCGCCAGGCCCGCCTTGGGCTTGGAGCCGCGGCCGGTCGCGCCTTCGTCGCGGATCTCGCCGCCCGAGCCGGTGGACGCGCCCGGAAACGGCGAGATGGCCGTCGGGTGGTTGTGCGTCTCGACCTTCATCAGCACGTGCGCGGTCTCGGCGCGGCCCGCGTAGTGCGCGGGGCCCTGGCCCGTCATCGGCTCGGCGACCCAGCGCTCGATCGCGTGGCCTTCCATCACCGCGGCGTTGTCCGAGTACGCGACGATCGAGTGCTGCGAGTTGAGCTTCTCGGTGTTGCGGATCATGCCGAACATCGAGATGTCCTGCGCCTGGCCATCGATGACGAAGCTGGCGTTGAAGATCTTGTGGCGGCAGTGCTCGCTGTTGGCCTGCGCGAACATCATCAGCTCGACGTCGGTCGGGTTGCGATCCAGGCCCTTGAAGGCGTCGACCAGGTAATCGATCTCGTCGTCGGACAGGGCCAGGCCAAACTGCGAGTTGGCCAGCACCAGCGCGTCGCGTCCCTGGCCCAGCAGGTCGACATGCACCAGCGGCTCGGCAGGCTGCTTGTCGAACAGGTGGACGGCGGCCTCGCGCTCGAAGGCCACGCTCTCGGTCATGCGGTCGTGCAGCAGCATCGCGGCCTGCTGCAGCTCGTCGTCGCCGAGCGTCTTGATGCCGCCCAGCAGGCCCGTCTTGATCGTCAGGCGGAACTCGGTCACGCGCTCGACGCGGTGCAGGTCGAGGCCGCAGTTGTGGGCGATGTCGGTGGCCTTGCTGGCCCAGGGCGAGACGGTGCCCAGGCGCGGCATCACCACCACGAGCGCGGTGTCGGCGTTGGCGGACGTGGCGCCTTCGTACGCGTCGCCATAGCGCAGCAGGCTGCCCAGCTTGCGGATGGCGTCGGGCTGGGCCTGCTCGTCGGTCCAGACCCAGTGGACATGGCGCGCGGCGACCCCCGTGATGCGCGACGAGACGGACTGCAGCTTCGGCAACAGCGCCTGGGCGCGGAAGGCGGACAGGGCGTTGCCGCCCTCGAAGTGCAGAAGGTGCTTTTGCGTGGGGGACATGCGGTGTGGGCTCGCGGAGGGTGGAATCGGGGTGCGGGACGGCCTCGTGGGCCGCGCCGGGCTTGATCCGCGCGCATAACTACAGGAGTGGCGCGGGTTCGAACTCAGCAGAATCCCGCATTTTAGGGCCTGCTCGCACTGATTGCGTGCCCGCGTGGCCAAGCAGAAAGCCCGCCTTCAAGGCGCGAGCGCGCAGGCGTGGTGGGCCCACTCCAAGCGCTCGCAACGCCGAAGGCGGGCTTTCTGCTCGGCCACCCGGAGGGCCGATGGCCTGTAGGGCTTCAGGCGTCGTTGGCCGCTCCTTGCGGGCGTCCAGCCCGCCGCGTCGCGTCCGCCTAGCCTGAAGCCCTACAGGCTGTCGGCGCGGGCACGCAATCAGTGCGAACAGGCCCTTGGCGATGGGATAATTGCCGAACCATGACGATCACTCTCAAGTCCGCTGCCGACATCGAGGGCATGCGCATCGCCGGCCGCCTGGGTTCGGAAGTGCTGGACATGCTCACGCCGCACGTCAAGCCCGGCATCACCACCGAGCAGCTCGACAAGCTCGCCCACGACTACATCTTCGACGTCCAGGGCGGCATTCCCGCGCCGCTGAACTACGCGCCGCCGGGCTACACGCCGTACCCGAAGTCGATCTGCACGTCGATCAACCAGCAGGTCTGCCACGGCATCCCGAACGACCGCGCGCTGAAGGACGGCGACATCGTCAACATCGACGTCACGGTCATCAAGGACGGCTGGCACGGCGACACGAGCCGCATGTTCGTCGTCGGCAAGGGCTCGATCGCGGCCAACCGGCTGTGCCAGATCACCTACGAGGCGATGTGGAAGGGCATCGAGAAGGTCCGGCCGGGCGTGCGCCTGGGCGACATCGGCCATGCCATCCAGGTGTTCGCCGAGAACGCCGGCTTCTCGATCGTGCGCGAGTTCTGCGGCCACGGCATCGGCAAGAAGTTCCACGAGGAGCCGCAGGTGCTGCACTACGGCCGCCCGGGCACGCTCGAGGAGCTGGTGCCCGGCATGATCTTCACGATCGAGCCGATGATCAACGCCGGCAAACGCGACATCAAGGAATTCGGCGACGGCTGGACCATCGTCACCAAGGATCGCTCGCTGTCCGCGCAGTGGGAGCACACGATCGTCGTCACCGAGACGGGCTACGAAGTGCTGACGGTGTCGGCCGGCAGCCCGCCCGTGCCCGCGTTCGTGAAGAACCCGGTGCTCAACCGACTGCTCGCCGACGTCCCCAGCGGCGTCACGACGGCCTGACCTTGTCCGCCCTGCCCTCGATCATCGGCACCGAGGCGCCGCGCGCCTCCGTGGCCGAGCTGCGCGAGCGATTCCGCGCCGGCAAGGCCGCGCTGCTGGCGCACTTCGCCGAATCGCGCGCCACCGCGCCGGCCGCCACCAGCCTGCTGCGCGCGCTGGCCCGCCACGTCGACCAGACGCTGGCCGACCTGTGGACGCACGCCGGCATGCCCGCCAGCGCCGCGCTGCTGGCCGTCGGCGGCTACGGGCGCGGCGAGCTGTTCCCATATTCGGACGTCGACGTGCTGGTGCTGCTGCCCAACCCGCACGCGGGCGGCGTCGACGCCCACTCCGACGCGCTGCGCTCGACGATCGAGGCCTTCATCACGGCCTGCTGGGACATCGGCCTGGAGATCGGCTCGTCGGTGCGCACGCTCGACGAGTGCGTCACCGAGGCCAAGGCCGACGTCACCGTGCAGACCGCGCTGCTCGAGAGCCGGATGCTGACCGGCTCGCGCCGCATGTTCAACGCGTTCCGGCGCGTCAACGGCGAGGCGATGGACGCGCGCGCCTTCCTGCGCGCCAAGACCTTCGAGATGCGCCAGCGCCAGGTCAAGTACGAGGACACGCCCTACGCGCTGGAGCCCAACTGCAAGGAAAGCCCGGGCGGGCTGCGCGACCTGCAGGTGCTGGGCTGGATCTCGCGCGCGGCCGGCCTGGGCCGCACCTGGAGCGAGATGGCGTCGCACGGGCTGCTGACGCCGTTCGAGGTCAAGCAGCTGCAGCGCCACGAGGGCACGCTCAAGCTGATCCGCGCACGCCTGCACCTGGTCGCGCGCCGGCGCGAGGATCGCCTCGTGTTCGACCTGCAGACCGCCGTTGCCGAGTCCTTCGGCTACCAGGGCAACACCACGATGCGCGCGTCCGAGATGCTGATGCAGCGCTACTACTGGGCGGCCAAGGCGGTCTCGCAGCTCAACGACGTGCTGCTGCTCAACCTCGAGGAGCGCATCAACGGCTCCGAAGACCTGACGATGCAGCCGCTCAACGAGCGCTTCCTCGACCGCGGCGGCCTGCTCGAGATTGCGTCGGACGACCTCTACAAGCGCGACCCGCACGCGATCCTCGAGACCTTCCACCTGTACCAGACCACGCTGCAGCTGCGCGGGCTGTCGGCACGCACGATGCGCGCGCTGTACAACGTGCGCAACCAGATGAACGGCGCGTTCCGCAAGGATCCGGTCAACCGCGCGCGCTTCCTGGCCATCCTGCAGGCGCCGCAGCGCCAGACGCACGCGTTCCGGCTGATGAACGCGACCTCGGTGCTGGGCCGCTACCTGTGGGTGTTCCGCCGCATCGTCGGGCGCATGCAGCATGACCTGTTCCACGTCTACACGGTCGACCAGCACATCCTGATGGTGCTGCGCAACATGCGCCGCTTCTTCATCCCGGAGCACGCGCACGAGTACCCCAAGTGCACCGCGCTCGCCGCGACCTTCGACAAGCCGTGGATCCTCTACGTGGCGGCGCTGTTCCACGACGTCGCCAAGGGCCGCGGCGGCGACCACTCCGAGCTGGGCGGCAGCGAGGTGCGCCGCTTCTGCAAGGATCACGGCGTCGAGAAGGCCGATGCCGACTTCATCGAGTTCCTGGTCCGGCACCACCTGACGATGAGCCACACCGCGCAGAAGGAAGACTTGTCCGACCCGCGCGTGATCGGCGACTTCGCCGCCAAGGTGGGCGACCCGCGCCGCCTGACCGCGTTGTACCTGCTGACCGTGGCCGACATCCGCGGCACCAGCCCCAAGGTCTGGAACGCGTGGAAGGGCAAGCTGCTCGAGGATCTCTATCGCCTGACGATGCGCAAGCTCGGCGGCGACGTGCTTGCGATCGACGCCGAGATCGACGCGCGCAAGAAGGAGGCGCGCCAGATCCTCGCGCTGCACTCCGCGCTGCCCGGCACCGAGACGCCGCTGTGGAAGACGCTCGACCACAGCTACTTCGCGCGCCATGACCCCAACGAACTGGCCTGGCACGCGCGCTCGCTGTGGCGCCACATCGCCACCGACATCCCCGTCGTGCGCGCGCGCCCGTCGCCGCTCGGCGAAGGCCTGCAGGTACTGCTTTATTCGCCCGACCGCGCCGACCTGTTCGCGCGCATCTGCGGCTACTTCGACGGCGCCGGCTTCTCCATCCAGGACGCCAAGATCCACACCACCAACGCCGGCTTCGCGCTCGACACCTTCCAGGTCGTCAACCCGGCCTACGAGGACGACGGCCCGGCCGGCTACCGCGACCTGATCTCGCTGGTGGAGCACCAGGCCGCGCTGGCGGCCGCGTCCACCGGCCCGCTGCCCACGCCGCGCTCGAGCCGCGTCTCGCGCCGCGTGAAGTCGTTCCCGGTGGTGCCGCGCGTGTCGCTGCGCCCCGACGAGCGCGCGCAGCGCTGGCTGCTGTCGATCAGCGCCAGCGACCGCTCCGGCCTGCTCTACTCGGTCGCCCGCGTGCTCGCGCAGTACCGCATCAACCTGCAGCTCGCGAAGGTGTCGACGCTGGGCGAGCGGGTCGAGGATACGTTCCTCGTCGACGGCGCGGCGCTGCAGAACAACCGGCTGCAGATCCAGGTCGAGACGGAGCTGCTGGACGCGATCTCGGCGGCTTAGCGCAGCGGGCGGATCGCCGACTCGCGCGGCGCGCTCATCGCCGGTTCGCCGCGTCCTCGATCGCCTTGTCGCGAAGGCGGTCGCGCTCGTCGGGATCCATGGGCTTGAGGATGGGGCCGCCGAACGCCGCCGACGCCGCGCTGGGCGTCGGCTTGGGGAACGACGTGACGGTCATCGTGCCGCCGCTGGCCGCGACCTCGCGCGTGCCCGGCGGGCAGGCGCCGTCGATGTAGCGCGTGCCGCCCTGGCCCACGCACTTGTGCACGCCGGCCGCCTTCAGCGTGGCCGCCGTGTCGGGCGTCGTGCTCTCGGCGGGCAGGCCCACCGCGCGCACGGCGCTCGCCACGGGCGCGGTGCCGCGATAGAACCAGGCGACCGCGGCCAGCCCGAGTGCGACCACGGTCGCGATGACGATCTTCAGGTTCATGCAGAAACTCTCGGGGCCATCGGCCCCAGGCGCGCGGTCGCGCGTGACGCGATCGCGCGTGACGCGCTCGGGCGCGGGACAAGCCGCTCGAGCGGCACGGAAACGACACGGGCGACCGCCCAGCCCAGGGCCCGGGCGCCAGGGCTGCGCGCCCGGATCGAGCAAGCCTGCGGCATCACTGGGCGCGCGCCTTGTGCAGCTTGTGATACTCGAAGGTGCCGACCACGCCCTGCACGTAGAAGTACAGGAACACGAGGCCCAGCCACACGCCGCTGACCTGGCCGGCGGCGCGGAAGATCAGGTACTTCGACAACGCGAAATAGGCCAGCATCAGCACGGCGCACACGCGGCTCCTGCGCGAGATGCCGAAGGCCATGCCGAGGATGAACACGACGTCCAGCAGGTCGATCGGCCCTTGCAGGCCGAGGTTGCTCTTGCCCGTGATGATCACCATCGAGACCATCAGCAGCGTCATGGCGGCGGAGACCAGGCAGGCGATCCACGCGGTGCGGATCTTCTTCAACACCTTGTCCGGGATCTCGACGCCGCCGTCCGCGGCAACGTCGTCCACGACCGCCTTGGGCGGGCTGTAGCGCAGGTCGTCCATCGTCTCCTCCCTGGAGAGCCTCTGTTGTGCGCGCATTATCGACTCGACGGGCCATGAAAAAGGCCCCGATCGCGGGCGCGATCGAGGCCATCGGGGAAAACCAGCAGGCGGCGTTCAGCCCATGTGCAGGCCGCCGTTGACCGCGAACTCCGCGCCGGTCGTGAAGCCCGAGGTGTCGCAGGCCAGCCAGCTGACGATGGAGGCGATCTCCTCCGGCGTGCCCAGGCGCTTGACGGGGATCGTGGCGACGATCTTCTCGAGCACTTCCGGCTTGATGGCCTTGACCATGTCGGTGCCGATGTAGCCCGGGCTGACCGTGTTGACGGTGACGCCCTTGCTGGCCATCTCGAGGGCCAGCGCCATCGAGAAGCCGTGCATGCCGGCCTTGGCCGCCGAGTAGTTGGTCTGCCCGGCCTGGCCCTTGGCGCCGTTGACCGACGAGATCTGGATGATGCGGCCCCAGCCCTTCTCGACCATGTCCGCGACCACCTGCTTGGTGACGTTGAACATCGAGGTCAGGTTGGTGTTGATGACGGCGTCCCAGTCCTCGCGCGACATCTTCAGGAACATGCGGTCGCGCGTGATGCCGGCGTTGTTGACGAGGATGTCGATGACGCCGTGCTCTTCCTTCGCCTGCTTGAACGCGGAGACGGTGGAGTCCCAGTCGGCGACGTTGCCCACCGAGGCGTAGAACGTGTAGCCCAGCGCCTTCTGCTCGCCCAGCCACTTCGCATGGTCGCGGCTCGGGCCGCAGCCGGCGATGACCTTGTATCCGTCGCTGTGCAGGCGTTGGCAGATGGACGTGCCGATGCCGCCCATGCCCCCGGTGACGTATGCAACTTTCTGGCTCATGTCATGTCTCCTTGAGATTTTGGTGGGGTGCCGCGGACGGCGAATTCACTATCGCGCTTTGACATCGTGGCCGCTCTCGGGGCGAACCCCATGCGGCCCGATGGTCACGGACGCTCGATCGTCAATGCAACGCCCATGCCACCGCCGATGCACAGCGAGGCGATGCCGCGCCGGGCGCCGCGGCGCTGCATCTCGTGCAGCAGCGTGACGAGGATGCGCGCGCCGGATGCACCGATCGGGTGCCCGATGGCGATCGCGCCGCCGTTGACGTTGACCTTGCTGGTGTCCCAGCCCATTTCCTGGTGCACGGCGCAGGCCTGGGCGGCGAAGGCCTCGTTGATCTCGAGCAGGTCGAGGTCGGCGGGCTTCCAGCCGGCGCGCTCCAGCGCCTTGCGCGCGGCCGGCACCGGGCCCATGCCCATGTAGGCCGGGTCGAGGCCGGCGCTGGCGTACGACGCGATGCGGCCCAGCGGCTTCAGGCCCAGCTGGTCGGCCTTGGCGGCGCTCATCACCACGACGCCCGCGGCGCCGTCGTTGAGGCCCGACGCGTTGCCGGCCGTCACCGAACCGGCCTTGTCGAACGCGGGACGCAGCCCCGCCAGCGCCTCGGCGGTCGACTTGCGGTTGATGAATTCGTCCGCGGAAAACAGGATCGGGTCGCCCTTCTTCTGCGGGATCGCCACCGGCACGATCTCGTCCTTGAAGTAGCCGGCGTCCTGCGCGGCCGCGGCCTTGGACTGCGAGGCCAGCGCCAGCGCGTCCTGCTGCTCGCGCGAGATGGCGTACTTCTTGGCGACGTTCTCGGCGGTGATGCCCATGTGGAACTGGTTGTAGACGTCCCACAGGCCGTCCTGGATCATCGTGTCGACCAGCTTCCAGTCGCCCATGCGCTGGCCGTCGCGCGAGTTGGGCAGCACGTGGGGCGACATGCTCATGCTTTCCTGGCCACCGGCGATCACGATCTCGGCATCGCCGTCGCGGATCGCCTGCGCCGCCAGCATCACGGCCTTCAGGCCCGAGCCGCAGACCTTGTTGATCGTCATCGCCGGCACGCCGTTGCCCAGCCCGCCCTTGATGACGGCCTGGCGCGCCGGGTTCTGGCCGGTGCCGGCCTGCAGCACCTGGCCCAGGATGACCTCGCTGATCTGTTCGCCAGTCAGCTTCGAGCGCTCCAGCAATGCCTTCAGCACGGTCGCGCCGAGCTCCGAGGCCGGCACCTTGGCGAGCGAGCCGCCGAACTTGCCGACGGCGGTGCGGGCTGCGGCGACGATGACGATGTCTGTGGTCATGCTGGTTCTCCTGTCGAGGATGATACGGTATGGGGTATGTTGGCCTCTCCCCTGATCGAGGGATCTGTCAGGCCTTCTGTTGCACGTAACGGCCCGGCGCCGGCTCGATCGCCTTGTGGCCGTGGCCGCCGGCGCCGCGCGGCGCGGCCACCTCGGCGCCGCCGAACCCGGCCAGCCACTTCGACCAGCCCGTCCACCAGCTGCCCGGATGCTCGGTGGCACCGGCCATCCAGGCGTCGGCGGACACCGCCGGCTTCTCGTTCGTCCAGTGGCTGCGCTTGCCGGCCCTGGGCGGGTTGATGACGCCCGCGATGTGGCCCGAGGCGCCCAGCACGAAGCGGTTCCTGCCGCCGAGGATCCTGGTGGATTCCCACGCGCCCTTCCACGGCACGATGTGGTCCTCGCGTGAACCATAGATGAACGCCGGCGCCTTGATTTGCGACAGATCAAGCTTCTCGCCGCACACCGTCAGCGCGCCGGGTTCGCGCAGCAGGTTGTCGAGATAGGTGTTGCGCAGGTACCAGCAGTACATCGGCCCGGGCATGTTGGTGGCGTCGCTGTTCCAGTACAGCAGGTCGAACGCCGGCGGCTTCTCGCCCTTGAGGTAGTTGCCGACGACGTAGTTCCACACCAGGTCGTTGGGCCGCAGGAAGCTGAAGGTGCTGGCGAGCTCGCCGCCCTTGAGCAGCTTCGGGCCGTTGGGCGCGTCGGCGCCGATGGTCATCTCGCGCAGCTGCACCGAGGCCTCGTCGACGAAGATGTCGAGCACGCCGGTGTTGGAGAAGTCGAGGAAGGTCGTCAGCAGCGTGACGCTCTCGGCCGGATGGCGGCCGCGCGCCGCGAGCACGCCCAGGCCGGTGGCCAGCAGCGTACCGCCGACGCAGAAGCCCAGCGTGTTGATCGTCTTCGCGCCGGTGATCTCCTGCACGACGTCGATCGCGCGGATCACCGCGTTCTCGATGTAGTCGTCCCAGGTGCGCTCCTGCATCGACTCGTCCGGATTGCGCCAGCTGATCACGAAGGTGCGGTGGCCCTCGGACACCGTGTGGCGTATCAGCGAGTTCTCCGGCTGCAGGTCCAGGATGTAGTACTTGTTGATGCACGGCGGCACGAACAGCATCGGCCGCGAGTGCACCTTGGGTGTCAGCGGCTTGTACTCGATCAGCTGCAGGTAGTCGTTCTCGAAGACGACCGCGCCCTCGGTGGTGGCGACGTTGCGGCCGACCTCGAACACCGACTCGTCGGTCTGCGACAGGTGGCCCTGCTGCACGTCGCCCCACAGCTGCTGCAGGCCCTGCGTCAGGCTCTCGCCCTGCGTCGCGATGGCCTTGCGCTGCGCCTCGGGGTTGAGCGCGAGGTAGTTCGACGGGCTGGCCGCGTCGACGAACTGCTGCACCGCGAACTTCACGCGCGCCTTGGTCTTCTCGTCGCCTTGCAGGCCGTCGGCCAGTTGCGTCAGGGTGCGGGCGTTGAGCAGGTACAGCTGCGCGGTGAACGCGGCGGCCGGGTTCTTCAGCCAGTCCTCGGCCGCGAAGCGGCGGTCGCCGATCGGCTTCGGCGCGGCGGGCTTGTCGTCGCCGCCGACGGAGATCTGGTCGACCGCGCCGTTCCACAGCGCCGTCGCCTGGTTCACATACTGCTCCTGCAGCTCCGCGAGCTTGCTCTGCGGAAGCTGCAGGCCGCTGAGCGAATTCAGGAAGCCGCCGATCGCCGCGCCGAAGGCCTCGGGCCCGTGCGGATGCGTCGCCGGATGGGCCGCGGCGCGCGGCCTCCCGGCGGCGCTCGCGATCGCAGCTTCGCCGTCCTTGTCCGCGGGCACGGTCTGCGCCCTGGGGCGCGAAACGCGCTTGCGTGCGACCGTCTTGGCGGCGGTCTTGGTGGCAGGATTGCGGGCCATCGTCTGTCGTCTCCTTCGCCACGCCGCCGGCCCCGGGACGCGGCGCCATCCGGATGACGGAAGCCGTGTCGGTTCAGGCGTGGTCTTTCACAACGCGTTGTAGCGACCCGAGCTTACCGCACGATGAAGGCAAACTACCATTGCGCAGAATTGCTTACCCAACGGCGAAAGATGACCCTTCTTGAAGAAGCACGGCCGTGCTAATCGTTGCCGTCGGCTGGGGCTATGTCGTGCTCATGATGGCGCTTGCCGAGGCGCTCGAGCCGGGCGGCTCGGTGCTGGGCGCCATCGTCACCTTGCTGCTTTACGGCGTGCTGCCGTTGACGATCGTGCTGTACGTCGGCGGCGCGCGCAGGCGGGCGCGCGCGCGGCGTGCGGCTTCGCTACGCGACGTCGATCCAGGCGGCGGCGGCGAGCCGCCCGGTGACGCGGTCGCGCCGGTAAGAGAAGAACCGTGACGCGTCGCTGACGGTGCACAGGCCGCAGCCGCTGACGTCCGTGAGTCCGAGCCGGCGCAGCCGCCCCTCGGCGAGCGCCGGCAGGTCGGCCAGCCACTTGGGCACGCCGTCGACCGCGCGCGCGGGCACGAAGTGGCGCGCCTCGCCCTCCTGGAACGCCGCGGGCACGTCGGCGCCGACCTCGAACTTCGTCGGGCCGATGGACGCGCCCAGCCACGCGACGATGTCGCCCGCGGCCACCGGCACCGCCGCGCGGATCGCGTCGACGGTGGCCTCCAGCACGCCGCCGGCCAGGCCGCGCCAGCCCGCGTGCGCCGCGCCCACCGCGCGGCCGTCGCGCGTGGCGAACAGTACCGGCAGGCAGTCGGCGACCATCACCGTGCAGGCGATGCCCGGCACGGTGGTGATGCTGGCGTCGGCGCGCTCGGTCGGCGCGTCGGGCGATGTGCTCGCCGGAGTCAGCCGCACGACGCGCGTGCCGTGCACCTGCTCGAGGAACACGGGCGTCGCGCCCAGCGTCGTCGCGAAGCGGCGCCGGTTCTCGGCGACGGCGATCTGGTCGAGCGGATCGGCCGTCTGCGCCTTCAGGTTCAGCGAATCGAACGGCGCCGCGCTGACGCCGCCGGCGCGCGTCGTCATCAGCGCGCCGGTGCCCCGCGGCCACGCCGACGGCCTGAAGAACGCCTCGAGCGGGAGCGGTTCGACGATCTCGACCGGCATGTCATTCCGCGTCGGGGCAGACCGACGGCTGGGTGCTGGAGAACGCCTCGTGCGACATGCACGCGGCGTGCACGCGCATGACGTGCGGCACGTGGTCGAGCCGGCAGTTGAAGCGCTGCGCGTTGAAGATCTGCGGCACGAGCGCGCAGTCGGCCAGGCCGGGCGTCTCGCCGTGGCAGAAGGTCGACGGCTGTGCCGCCAGCTGGCGGTCGACGACCTCGAGCCCGCCTTCGATCCAGCGATGGATCCACGCGTTGCGGGCCTCCTCGCTGAGGCCCAGTTCGCCCTTGAGCCATCCCAGCACGCGCGTGTTGTTCAGCGGATGGATCTCGCAGGCGATGTCCTGCGCCAGCGCCCGCACGCGGGCGCGGCCGAGCGCGTCGCGCGGCAGCAGGGGCGGCTGGGGAAAAGTCTCGTCGAGGTACTCGATGATGGCCATCGACTGGTGCAGCTTCGTGCCGTCGTCGAGCACGAGCAGCGGCACGAGGCCGGTGCCGGAGGTCTCGAGATACTCGGGCGAGTTCTGCTCCTTCTTGACCAGGTGGATCGGCCGGTAGTCGTAGTCGAGGCCCTTGAGCGCCAGCGCGATGCGCACGCGCCAGCTGGCCGACGAGCGGAAGTAGTTGTAGAGCTCCATGGCGGCCTCTTCAGCGCAGCGTGACGACGAGCTCGCCGAGGCCCGCGATGCGGCCCGTCAGCGTCTGGCCGCGGCCCACGGCGGCCACGCCCGCGGGCGTGCCGGTGAAGATCAGGTCGCCCGGCTTGAGCGTCCAGGCGCGGCTGAGCCAGGAGATCGTCTCGCGCACGTTCCAGATCATGTCGGAGAGGTCGCCCTTCTGGCGCGGCGCGCCGTCGACGTCCAGCGAGATCGCGCCGGCCGTCAGCTCGCCGGTCTCCTCGATGCGGTGGATCGCGCCGATCGGCGCCGACTGGTCGAAGCCCTTGGCGATCGACCACGGCCGGCCGGCCTTCTTGGCCACGGCCTGCAGGTCGCGCCGCGTCATGTCGAGGCCGACGGCGTAGCCGAAGATCAGGCGCGTCGCGTCCTCCTCGGCCACGTCGCGGCCGTTGCCGGCGGCGGCGTCGCCGATGGCCACGACCAGCTCGATCTCGTGGTGCAGGTCGTTCGTGAGGGTCGGATAGTCCATCGCCACCGGCTCGCCGGCGCGCGCGGGCAGCACGGCGTCGGCCGGCTTCATGAAGAAGAACGGCGACTCGCGCGCGTCGTGGCCCATCTCGGCCGCGTGCTCGGCGTAGTTGCGGCCCACGCAGTAGATGCGGTGGACGGGAAACTCGCCGCCGCCGTGCACGGGCACGCGCGGGACGACGGGGACGGTGATGACATCGGTCATGGCGATCTTCCTCGGCAATTGGGCGACCCGGCAGTTGCCGGGTTCGAGCGGCGACGACTATGCCACCGAAGGGACGACACACCGTCGCGCAGGGTCGCCGGATACACTCGCCCGAACCGCACTGAGACCGCCCATGTTCAGTCCCCGCTCGATCAAGCATTGCCGCGCCTGCGGTGCGCCCACCGTGTACCGCGAGCCGCCCGACGACAACCGCGAGCGCGCGGTCTGCACCGTCTGCGAGACGATCCACTACGAGAACCCGCTCAACGTCGTCGGCACCGTGCCGGTGTTCGAGGGCAAGGTGCTGCTGTGCCTGCGCAACATCGAGCCGCGCAAGGGATTCTGGACACTTCCGGCCGGCTTCATGGAACTCGCCGAGACCACCGAGCAGGGCGCGATCCGCGAAACGGTCGAGGAGGCCGGCGCGAAGATCGTGCTGGGCCCGCTGTTCACCCTGCTCAACGTGCCGCACGTCGGCCAGGTGCACCTCTACTACCGGGCGGAGATGACCAGCGCGGCGCTGGCGCCCGGGCCCGAGACGATCGAGGCGCGGCTGTTCGACGAGTCCGAGATCCCGTGGGGCGAACTGGCGTTCAAGACCGTCAAGGTCACGCTGGAGCATTTCTTCGCCGACCGGCGCACAGGTCAATTTCCGGTGCATTGCGCCGATATCGCATGACGAGACGTCCGTCAATGGGTGTCCGCAACGAGACCCACCAGACATGAGCGTCCCCTCCTCGGCCGTCCCGCCCGCCCAGACCCCCGCTGCCGCGCCCATCACGGCGAGCCCGGCGTCGGTGGCCGGCGGCGCCGTGCGGCAGGACCTGGTGCATCCCGACCCGCTGCTCGACTGCCTGCTGGAGATCTGCCGCCTGCACGGCCAGCACGCCACGCGGGCGTCGCTGTCGGCCGGGCTGCCGCTGGTCGACGGCCGCCTGACCCTCAACCTCGCCGAGCGCGCGGCCGCGCGCGCGGGCATGGCGACGAAGCTGCAGCGCGCGGCGCTGGGCGACATCGATGCCGCCACCCTGCCCGTGCTGTTGCTGCTCAAGGGCGACAAGGCCTGCGTGCTGCTGGGCCGCGAGCAGGACCGCAACCGCGTGCTGCTGCCCGAGACGGGCCAGGGCACCGTGCTGCTCGACGACGCCGAGCTGGCCTCGCGCTTCGCCGGCCTGGTGCTCTACGTGCGGCCGCATTTCCGCTTCGACAAGCGCACCGAGGCGACGTCCGAGCCGGTCGAGGGCCACTGGTTCTGGAGCACGCTGCTCAGCCAGCGCTTCGTCTACAAGGACATCCTCTGGGCCGCGGCGCTGATCAACGTGTTCGCGCTGGCGTTCCCGCTGTTCTCGATGAACGTCTACGACCGCGTCGTGCCCAACAACGCCGTCGAGACGCTGTGGGCGCTGTCCATCGGCGTGCTGCTGATCCTCGGCTCCGACCTGCTGATGCGCAAGCTGCGCAGCCGCTTCGTCGACGAGGCCAGCGCGCGCATCGACGTCAGGATCTCGGCCACGCTGATGGAGCGCGTGCTGGGCATGCGGCTGGAGAAGCGGCCCGAGTCGGTCGGCTCGTTCTCGCAGAACCTGCGCGGCTTCGAGCAGGTACGCGACGTCATCACCTCCAGCACCGTCACCGCGCTGATCGACCTGCCGTTCGCGCTGCTGTTCCTCGTCGTGATCGCGTGGATCTCGCCGTGGCTGCTGATCCCGGTCATCGTGTGCTTCGGCGCCGTGCTGGGCTACGGCTGGATCGTGCAGAAGAAGCTGCATGCGCTGGCCGAGACGACGTATCGCGCCAGCGCGGTGCGCAACTCCACGCTGGTGGAGGCGCTGACCGGCATCGAGACGATCAAGTCGCAGGGCGCCGAGAGCCTGATCCAGGCGCGCTGGGAGCGCACCGCCGTGCACCTGGCCGCCACCAACGTGAAGATGCGCAGCCTGTCCTCGGGCTCGATCTACGTCACGTCGACGATCTCGCAACTGATGACGGTCGTCCTGGTCGTCGTCGGCGTCTACCTGATCGGCGAGCGTTCGTTGACGATGGGCGCGCTGATCGCCGTCAACATGCTCGCGGGCCGCGCGATGGCGCCGGCCGGCCAGATCGTGGGCCTGCTGATGCAATACCAGGGCGCGCGCACCGCGCTCGCCGGCCTCGAGAAGATCATGCAGACCGACGTCGAACGCCCGAAGGACGCCACGTTCGTCGAGCGGCGCGACCTCGAGGGCGCGATCGAGTTCCGCAACGTCGCCTTCCACTACCCGAACCGCAAGGAGAACGCGCTCGACGGCGTGAGCTTCAAGATCAAGCCCGGCGAGAAGGTGGCGCTGATCGGGCGCGTGGGCTCGGGCAAGTCGACCATCCAGCGCCTGGCCATGGGCCTGTTCCAGCCGACCGCCGGCGCCGTGCTGGTCGACGGCATCGACCTGCGCCAGGTCGACCCGGCCGACCTGCGGCGCAACATGGGCTACGTGTCGCAGGACGTGCTGCTGTTCTACGGCAGCCTGCGCGACAACATCGCCTTCGGCATGCCCTACGCCGAGGACGGCGCGGTCGTGGCCGCGGCCGAGGTGGCCGGGCTGGCCGACACCATCAATCGCCACCCGCACGGCTTCGACATGAACGTGGGCGAGCGCGGCGAGTCGCTGTCGGGCGGCCAGCGCCAGAGCGTGGGCATCGCGCGCGCGGTGCTGCACAACGCGCCGATGCTGCTGCTCGACGAGCCCACCAGCGCGATGGACTTCTCGTCGGAGGCCGCGATCACGCAACGCCTGATGGCCTTCGCCAGCAACAAGACCGTGGTGCTGGTGACGCACCGCACCTCGCTGCTGACGCTGGTCGACCGCGTCATCGTCATCGACGGCGGCAAGGTGGTGGCCGACGGCCCGCGCGACCGCATCATGGAAGCGCTGCAGAGCGGCCGCATCGCGAGGGCCGCATGAGCGCGACGGAGAACGACGACCTGGCCGCGCCGCTGCCCGGCACGCAGATGGTGATCGACGGCGTGACGGTCAACATTGCCGAGCCTCCACCGGCGCCGCTGCGCGAACGCTTCAAGAAGCTGCGCGCCGACTTCAGGATGTGGCTGGCCGGCGCTCCGCTCGCCGACGGCGAGATCCCCGGCATGGACGTCTTCGAGCGCGACGCCTCCGAGGTGATGTCGCGCCAGCACACGGCGCGCGCCCGCCGCATCTCGCGCATGGCGGTGTTCGTCATCGTCGCGCTGATCGTCTGGGCCGCGTTCGCGCGCGTCGACGAGGTGACCAAGGGCGACGGCCGCGTGGTGCCGTCGAAGCAGCTGCAGGTGCTGCAGTCGCTGGACGGCGGCGTCGTCGAGCAGATCCTCGTGCACGAAGGCGACCAGGTGCAGGCCGGCCAGGTGCTGCTGACGATAGACCCGACGCGCGCGACCTCCGCCGTCGCCGACAGCGAGGCCCAGGGCTTCGCGCTGCAGGCGCGCGTCGCCCGCCTGCGCGCGCTCGCGCAGGGCACCACCTTCCTGCCGCCGACACCGTCGGGCGAACAGGAACGCGCGCTGCTCGAAGGCGAGAAGAGGCTCTACGACTCGCGCGCGACCGAGCTGCAGACGCAGGTCTCGATCGTCAAGCAGCAGCTCTCGCAGCACGAGCAGGAGCTGACCGAGATGCAGGCCAAGCGCACCGCGGCGCAGCGCGCACTGGAGCTGTCCACGCAGGAACTGAACCAGACGCGGCCGCTGCTGGCCACGGGCGCGGTCTCCGAGGTCGACATCCTGCGCCTGGAGCGCGACGTCACCAAGAACAAGGGCGACGTCGACCAGGCCGCCGCGCAGATCGGCAAGGTGCAGGCCATGATCCAGGAGTCCAACCGCAAGATCCAGGAGACCGAGCTCGCCTTCCGCAACGAGGCCGGGCGCGACCTGGCCGAGGCGGTCGGCAAGCTCAACGCGCTCAACCAGGGGGCGCCGGGCCTGGCCGACAAGGTGGACAAGGCGCAGGTGAAGTCGCCGGTGCGCGGCCGCGTCCAGCGCCTGCTGGCCAACACCGTGGGCGGCGTCGTGCAGCCGGGCAAGGACATCGTCGAGATCGTGCCGCTGGACGACTCGCTGGTGCTCGACGCCCGCGTGCAGCCGCGCGACATCGCCTTCATCCATCCGGGCCAGAAGGCCAACGTGAAGTTCACGGCCTACGACTTCTCGATCTACGGCGGCCTGGACGCCGACGTCGAGAACATCAGCCCCGACACCGTGATCGACGAGAAGGGCAACGCGTACTACGTCGTGCGCGTGCGCACCCACCTGTCCAGTTTCGACGAGAAACTGCCGATCATTCCCGGCATGACCGCCGAGGTGGATATCCTGACCGGCAAGAAAACGGTGCTGTCGTATTTGTTGAAACCCGTGCTCAAAGTCAAGTCATACGCGTTGCGCGAGCGCTGACATATTGCCAACTATTTGGCACGCGGCATCCCGGCGTTCTGGATGCACGCCAACAGTCACTTTTTCACGCTTGTGGGGAGTTCTCGCTATCCCGCCAACTCGACTGCAATGCGTGATCGCGGTCACGAAAATCACCCGAAACGCGCCTTATAAGAATCTGGCATTGCCGGGATAATTCCTCCGAACTGTTACAGAAAGCGGCTCGCGTCGGGCGCCCTTCAAAAGAGGGCTAAGCATTTCAGCGAAATGGCCGAAACGACGACGAGCCGGTTTCCGTGACCTGCCCCTCTCGGAGTATCCACGCATGTCGTCGTCGTCCCCGCTGAACCCCCGCCCCCAGGATGCCCTCGCCGGCCATGACGCCAAGTCCGGCGTCGGCGCGCTGCAGAAGGCGGCCGGCGTCCATCCCGGGGAACAGCACCTGATCGAGCGCGGCTACGTGCCGGTGCGCCAGATCACGGGCAAGGTCGTGGGCGTCTGGGGCGACGCCCACATCCGCCATCTCGACGGCACGGTGACGCCGCTGCACGTGGGCGACGTGGTGAAGAAGGGCGAGGTCGTCCTCACCGCGCAGGACGGCATCGTCCAGCTCGAGGCCCATCCGACGACGCTGCTCGCCGGCGCGAGCGACGATGTCGAGCGCACCATCACGCAGGTCGGCAACGGCGACATCGACGTCGTGCCGGCCGCCGGCCCGAACTCCGGGGGCGCCGCCGGCAGCCTCGAGGAAGGCCTGCGCGTCGGGCGCGACTCGGAGTCGGTGACGCCCGCGTCGCTCGACTTCAACGCGCCCGCCGCCCCGCCGGCCGCGCCGCAGGTGCAGGCCGTCGCGCCGCTGCAGACCGCGCCGACCGCCAATCCCGACACCGAGTCGACCGCCGCCAACACGCCGGTCTCGTTCGACCCGCGCGCCAACGACACGTCGACGTCCGGCCTGACCATCACGGCCGTCGCCGGCCACGCGATCAACCCGGCGACGCCGGTGACGCTGCCGCAGGGCACCGTCACGATGAACGCCGACGGCAGCCTCACGTTCACGCCCAACCACGGCTTCAGCGGCTCGGTATCTTTCACCTACACCGACGCCAGCGGCAACGGCGCGACCTCCACGTCGACCGTCACCGTCAACGTCGCCGCCCCGCTCGACCACCAGCCGGTGGCCGTGGCCGACACGTTCGCCGGCACCGAGGACCACGCCATCGCCGGCAACCTGGCCGGC
This sequence comes from Scleromatobacter humisilvae, assembly GCF_023231945.1. Classification (GTDB taxonomy): domain Bacteria; phylum Pseudomonadota; class Gammaproteobacteria; order Burkholderiales; family Burkholderiaceae_C; genus Scleromatobacter; species Scleromatobacter humisilvae. The sequence continues at coordinate 22,568 of NZ_JAJLJH010000017.1, read as the reverse complement.
AACGACACACCGTCGGCCGACGGCGGCAACACCTGGTCGCTGGCCAGCGGCGCCGCGCACGGCAGCGTCACCGTCAACGCCGACGGCACGTTCAGCTACGCGCCCGCCGCGCACTACAGCGGCCCGGACTCGTTCACGTACACGATCACGGACGTCGACGGCTCCACCTCCACCGCCACCGTCACGCTGAACATCGCGCCGGTGCCGGCGGCCGTGGCCGACACGGTCACCGTCGGCGAGAACTCGCCGTCCTCGGGCAACCTCGCGGCCAACGACACCGCCTCGCCGGACGGCAGCAGCGTCTGGTCGCTGGCCACCGGCGCCGCCCACGGCAGCGTCGTCGTGCACGCGGACGGCACCTACACGTACACGCCGGCCGCCGGCTTCCACGGCACGGATTCGTTCACCTACACGATCACCGACGCGGCGGGCTCGACGTCCACCGCCACCGTCACGCTGACCGTCACGCCGGCCACGCCCGTGGCCGCGCCCGACGTCGTCGCCGCGCTCGAAAACGCGCCGGTCAGCGGCAGCCTGGCGGCCAACGACACGCCGGTCGCCGGCGAGGCCAACACCTGGACGCTCAGCGGCGCGCCCAGCCACGGCACGGTCGTGGTCAACACCGACGGCACCTACACGTACACGCCGGCGCCCGGCTTCGCCGGCACGGACAGCTTCACGTACGCCGTCACCGATGGCTCGGGCCAGGCGTCCACCGCCACCGTCACGCTCAGCGTCGCCCCGGCGCAGGTCACGGCCTCGGCCGGCAGCGGCAGCGTCGCCGAGAACGGCTCGGTCAGCGGCAGCGTCGCCGGCGACGCGAGCAGCGTCCCCGGCGATGCCAACACGTTCGGCCTCGGCGACACGCATCCGGCGCACGGCACGGTGGTCGTCAACGCCGACGGCAGCTACACGTACACGCCGACGACGGGCTACTCGGGCACCGACACGTTCTCGTACGTCGTCACCGACGCGTCGGGCGCCACGTCCACCGCGACCGTCACGCTGACCGTCACGCCGCTGTCGGTCAGCGCGAAGGCCGACACCAACGCCGGCAGCGAGAACAGCGCGATCAGCGGCAGCGTCGCGGCCGACGCCAACGCAGTCGCGGGCGACCCGAACACGTTCAGCCTGGGCGCGACGCATCCGGCGCACGGCAGCGTGGTCGTCAACGCCGACGGCAGCTACACCTACACGCCCGCGGCGGGCTATTCCGGCACCGACGCGTTCTCGTACGTCGTCACCGATGCGTCAGGTGCGAGCTCCACCGCCACGATCACGCTGACGGTCAATCCGACGCCGATCACGGCCTCGCCCGACCACGCCACGCTCAACGAGAACGACACGGTCAGCGGCAACCTCGGCGGCGACGCGACGGTGGTCGCCGGCGATCCGAACACCTTCAAGCTCGGCACGGGCCCGGCCCACGGCACGGTCACGGTCAACGCCGACGGCACGTACACGTACGCCCCCGCGGTCGGCTACAGCGGCCCGGACAGCTTCACCTACGTCGTCACCGACCACTCCGGCCAGACGTCCACCGCCACGGTGACGCTGAGCGTGACCCCGCTGGCCTTCACGGCCGCGCCGGACAGCAACAGCGGCAACGAGAACAGCCCGATCAGCGGCACCGTGGCCGGCGACGTCACGCAGGTGGCGGGCGATCCCAGCACCTTCAAGCTGGGCACGGGCCCGGCGCATGGCACGGTGGTCGTCAATGCCGATGGCAGCTACACGTACACGCCGGCGGCCGGCTACTCCGGCACCGACCACTTCACCTACGTCGCCACCGACGCGTCGGGGCAGACCTCGACGTCCACCGTCACGCTGACGGTGCTGCCGCTTGCGGTCACGGCCAATGCGGATGCGAAGTCCGGTGTCGAGAACAGCCCGATCAGCGGCACCGTCGCAGGTGACGCGAGCAATGTCGCGGGCGATGCGAACACGTTCTCGCTGGGCGCGACGCATCCGGCGCATGGCACTGTCGTCGTCAATGCTGACGGCAGCTACACCTACACGCCGACCACCGGCTACTCGGGCACCGACAGCTTCAGCTACGTCGTGACCGACGCTTCGGGCGCGACGTCCACCGCAACGGTCTCGCTGACCGTCAATGCGCTGCCGGTCACGGCCACTGCGGACGCGAAGTCCGGTGTCGAGAACAGCCCGATCAGCGGCACCGTGGCCGGCGACGTCACGCAGGTGGCGGGCGATCCCAACACCTTCAAGCTGGGCACGGGCCCGGCGCATGGCACGGTGGTCGTCAATGCCGATGGCAGCTACACGTACACGCCGGCGGCCGGCTACTCCGGCACCGACCACTTCACCTACGTCGCCACCGACGCGTCGGGGCAGACCTCGACGTCCACCGTCACGCTGACGGTGCTGCCGCTTGCGGTCACGGCCAATGCGGATGCGAAGTCCGGTGTCGAGAACAGCCCGATCAGTGGCACCGTCGCGGGCGATGCCAGCACGGTTGCGGGCGATGCGAACACGTTCTCGCTCGGCGTGACGCATCCGTCGCACGGCAGCGTCGTCGTCAACGCCGATGGCAGCTACGCGTACACGCCGACGACCGGCTACTCGGGCACCGACAGCTTCAGCTACGTCGTGACCGACGCTTCGGGCGCGACGTCGACGGCAACGGTCACGCTGACCGTCAATGCGCTGCCGGTCACGGCCACTGCGGACGCGAAGTCCGGTGTCGAGAACAGCCCGATCAGCGGCACCGTCGCAGGTGACGCGAGCAATGTCGCGGGCGATGCGAACACGTTCTCGCTGGGTACGACGCATCCGTCGCACGGCAGCGTCGTCGTCAACGCCGACGGCAGCTACACGTACACGCCGACGACCGGCTACTCGGGCACCGACAGCTTCAGCTACGTCGTGACCGACGCTTCGGGCGCGACGTCCACCGCAACGGTCACGCTGACCGTCACGCCCCTGCCGATCGCCGCCAAGGACGACACCGGCTCCAGCGCCGAGAACGGCGCGATCACCGGCACGGTCGCCGCCGACGCGACCGCGATCCCGGGCGATGCGAACACGTTCTCGCTGGGCGCGACGCATCCGGCGCACGGCACTGTCGTCGTCAATGCTGACGGCAGCTACACCTACACGCCGACGACCGGCTACTCCGGCACCGACAGTTTCTCGTACGTCGTCACCGACGCCTCCGGCGCGACCTCGACCGCAACGGTCACGCTGACCGTGACGCCGCTGCCGATCACCGCCACCGCGGACGCGAAGACGGGTATCGAGAACAGGCCGATCAGCGGCACCCTCGCGAGCGACGCGACCAACGTCGCCGGCGATCCGAACACGTTCAGCCTGGGCGCGACCCACCCGTCGCACGGCACGGTCGTGGTCAATGCCGACGGCAGCTACAAGTACACCCCGACCACCGGCTATTCGGGCACCGACAGCTTCAGCTACGTCGTGACCGATGCCTCGGGCGCGACCTCGACCGCCACGGTCACGCTGACGGTTGCGCCGCTGCCGATCACGGCCACTGCGGATGCGAAGTCCGGTGTCGAGAACAGTCCGATCACGGGCACCGTCGCGGGCGATGCCAGCACGGTCACGGGCGATGCGAACACGTTCTCGCTGGGCGCGACGCATCCGTCGCACGGCAGCGTCGTCGTCAATGCCGACGGCAGCTACACGTACACGCCGACGACCGGCTATTCCGGCACCGACAGCTTCTCCTACGTCGTCACCGATCATTCGGGCGCGACGTCGACCGCCACCGTCACGCTGACCGTCGCGCCGCTGGCCATCAGCGCCGGCCCGGACAGCAAGAGCGGCAACGAGAACGCGCCCATCACGGGCAGCGTCGCCAGCGACGCCAGCGTCGTGCCTGGCGACGCGAACACGTTCGCGCTCGGCGGCACGCATCCGGCCCATGGCAGCGTGGTCGTCAACGCGGACGGCAGCTACACCTACACGCCCACCAACGGCTATGTCGGCACCGACAGCTTCTCGTACGTCGTCACCGATGCCTCGGGCGCGACGTCGACGGCCACGGTGTCGCTGAGCGTCGTCGCGTTGCCGATCACCGCGAAGCCGGACACCAACAGCGGCAACGAAAACGGCACCATCACCGGCTCGCTCGCCGGTGACGCCACCGCCATCGCGGGCGACGCGAACACGTTCACGCTGGGCGGCGCGCATCCGGCGCACGGCAGCGTCGTGGTCAACGCGGACGGCAGCTACACCTACACGCCGACGACCGGCTACTCGGGCACCGACAGCTTCTCGTACGTCGTCACCGACCATTCCGGCCAGACCTCGACCGCCACCGTCTCGCTGACGGTCAACCCGCTGGGCTACTCGGCTTCGCCGGACGCGAAGTCGGGCAACGAGAACAGCCCCATCAGCGGCAGCCTCGCCAGCGACGTCACGCAGATCCCGGGCGACCCGAGCACGTTCAGCCTCGGCACGACGCATCCGACACACGGCACCGTCGTCGTCAACGCCTACGGCAGCTACACGTACACGCCGACGACGGGCTACTCGGGCACCGACAGCTTCACCTATGTCGCCACCAATGCGTCCGGCCAGGTCGCGGGCGCGACCGTGACGCTGACCGTCAATCCGCTGCCGATCGCCGCTACCGCGGATGCCAAGTCGGGCGTCGAGAACACCACGATCAGCGGCTCCGTCGCCACCGACGCGACCACCATCGCGGGCGACGCCAACACCTTCACGCTGGGCACGACCCATCCGACGCACGGCAGCGTGGTGGTCAACGTCGACGGCAGCTACACGTACACGCCGATCACCGGCTACTCGGGCACCGACAGCTTCAGCTACATCGTCACCGATCACTCTGGCGCCACGTCGACGGCGACAGTCACGCTGACCGTCACGCCGGCGGCCATCGCGGCGACCGCTGACAGCAAGTCCGGCGTCGAGAACACGACGATCAGCGGCTCGGTTGCCAGCGACGCGACCACCATCGCGGGCGATGCGAACACGTTCGCGCTGGGCACGACCCATCCGACGCACGGCAGCGTCGTGGTCAATGCGGACGGCAGCTACACCTATACGCCGTCGACTGGCTACACCGGCACCGACAGCTTCAGCTACATCGTCACCGATCACTCTGGCGCCACGTCGACGGCGACAGTCACGCTGACCGTCACGCCGGCGGCCATCACGGCGACCGCTGACAGCAAGTCCGGCGTCGAGAACAGCACGATCAGCGGCTCGGTTGCCAGCGACGCGACCACCATCGCGGGCGATGCGAACACGTTCGCGCTGGGCGCGACCCATCCGACGCACGGCAGCGTGGTGGTCAACGCGGACGGCACCTACACCTACACACCGGCCACGGGCTATTCCGGCAGCGACTCGTTCTCGTACATCGTCACCGACCATTCCGGCGCGACATCGACGGCCACCGTCACCTTGACGGTCACGCCGCTGGCCATCACCGCGACGAGCGACACGGCCGCCGGCCCGGAGAACAGCGCGATCAGCGGCAGCGTGGCCAGCGATGCCAGCACGGTCGCTGGCGACGCGAACACGTTCACGCTCGGCAGCACGCACCCGGCGCACGGCAGCGTCGTCGTGAATGCGGACGGCACGTACACGTACACGCCGACGGTTGGCTACTCCGGCACCGACAGCTTCAGCTACATCGTCACCGACCACTCGGGGGCGACGTCGACCGCCACGGTCACGCTGACGGTCTCGCCGCTGGCCATCACGGCCAAGAACGACGTGGCCTCCGGACCCGAGAACAGCCCGATCAGCGGCAGTGTCTCCAGCGACGCGACCATCATCGCTGGCGACGCCAACACGTTCACGCTGGGCGCGACGCATCCGGCGCACGGCTCCGTCGTCGTCAACGCGGACGGCAGCTACACCTACACGCCGACCACGGGCTACTCCGGCACGGACAGCTTCAGCTATGTCGTCACCGATCACTCGGGCGCCACGTCGACCGCGACCGTCACGCTGACCGTCACGCCGCTGGCCGTCACGGCCAAGAACGACACGGCGTCCGGCACCGAGAACGCCCCGATCACGGGCTCGCTGGCGAGCGATGCCAGCACTGTTGCCGGCGACGCGAACACGTTCGCGCTGGGCGCCACGCACCCTGCGCACGGCACCGTCGTCGTCAACACCGACGGCACCTACTCGTACACGCCGACCGCAGGCTACACCGGCACCGACACGTTCAGCTACGTCGTCACCGATCATTCCGGCTCGAACTCCACCGCGACCGTCACGTTGACGGTGACGCCCCAGGCCATCACGGCCAAGAACGACGTGGCCTCCGGCGCGGAGAACAGCGCCATCAGCGGCTCGGTCTCCAGCGATGCGACGATCGTCGCGGGCGACGCGAACACGTTCGCGCTCGGTGCCACGCATCCGGCGCACGGCAGCGTCGTCGTCAACGCCGACGGCAGCTACACGTACACGCCGACGACCGGCTACTCGGGCACCGACAGCTTCAGCTACATCGTCACCGACCACTCGGGCGCGACCTCGACCGCGACGGTCACGTTGACCGTCACGCCGCTGGCGATCACCGCGACCGCGGACAGCAAGTCGGGCGCCGAGAACAGCGCGATCGGCGGCTCGCTCGCTGCTGACGCCAGCACGGTAGCCGGCGACGCCAACACCTTCACGCTCGGGTCGACCCATCCGACACACGGTTCGGTCGTCGTCAACGCGGACGGCAGCTACACGTACACGCCGTCGAACGGCTACACCGGCACGGACAGCTTCAGCTACATCGTCACCGACCACTCGGGTGCGACCTCCACGGCCACGGTCACGCTGACGGTCACGCCGCTGCCCATCACGGCCAAGAACGACAGCGCCTCCGGCCAGGAGAACGGCACCATCGCCGGCTCGCTCGCCGGCGACGCCACCGCCATCGCGGGCGACGCAAACACGTTCACGCTGGGCGGCACGCATCCGGCGCACGGCAGCGTCGTGGTCAACGCGGACGGCAGCTACACCTACACGCCGACGACCGGCTACTCGGGCACCGACAGCTTCTCGTACGTCGTCACCGACCATTCCGGCCAGACCTCGACCGCCACCGTCTCGCTGACGGTCAACCCGCTGGGCTACTCGGCTTCGCCGGACGCGAAGTCGGGCAACGAGAACAGCCCCATCAGCGGCAGCCTCTCCAGCGACGTCACGCAGATCCCGGGCGACCCGAGCACGTTCAGCCTCGGCGCGACACATCCCGCGCACGGCACGGTCGTCGTCAATGCCGACGGCAGCTACACGTACACGCCGACGACGGGCTACTCGGGCACCGACAGCTTCACCTATGTCGCCACCAATGCGTCCGGCCAGGTCGCGGGCGCGACCCTGACGCTGACCGTCAATCCGCTGCCGATCACTGCCACTGGGGAGGCGAAGTCCGTCGTCGAGAACGGCGCGATCACGGGCAGCGTGGCCAGCGACGCCAGCACGGTTGCGGGCGACGCCAACACGTTCACCCTGGGCGGAACGCATCCGGCGCATGGCTCGGTCGTCGTCAACACGGACGGCAGCTACACGTACACGCCGTCGACCGGCTACATCGGCACGGACAGCTTCAGCTATGTCGTCACCGACCACTCGGGCGCGACCTCGACGGCCACGGTCACGTTGACCGTCACGCCGGCGGCCATCACCGCCACTGCGGATGCCAAATCGGTTGTCGAGAACAGCGCGATCACGAGCAGCGTCGCGAGCGATGCCAGCGTCATCGCAGGCGACGCCAACACCTTCACGCTCGGTGCAACGCACCCGACGCATGGCACTGTCGTTGTCAACGCCGACGGCAGCTACACGTATACGCCGACCACCGGCTACACCGGCACCGACAGCTTCAGCTACATCGTCACCGACCACTCGGGGGCGACCTCGACGGCCACGGTCACGCTCACCGTCACGCCTGCGGCCATCACGGCGACCGCGGACAGCAAATCGGGTGTCGAAAACACTGCGATCACGGGCAGCGTCGCGAGCGATGCCAGCGTCATCGCAGGCGACGCCAACACCTTCACGCTCGGTGCGACGCACCCGACACATGGCACTGTCGTTGTCAACGCCGACGGCAGCTACACGTATACGCCGACCACCGGCTACACCGGCACCGACAGCTTCAGCTACATCGTCACCGATCACTCGGGCGCGACGTCGACCGCGACGGTCACGCTGACGGTAACGCCGGCGGCCATCACTGCCACTGCGGATGCCAAGTCGGTTGTCGAGAACAGCGCGATCACCAGCAGCGTGGCGAGCGATGCCAGCGTCGTCGCAGGCGACGCCAACACGTTCACGCTCGGCGGAACGCACCCGGCACATGGTTCGGTCGTCGTCAATGCCGACGGCAGCTACACGTATACGCCGACCACTGGCTACACCGGCACCGACAGCTTCAGCTATATCGTCACCGACCACTCGGGTGCGACGTCCACGGCAACGGTCACGCTCAACGTCACGCCTGCGGCCATCACGGCGACCGCAGACAGCAAATCGGGTGTCGAAAACACTGCGATCACAGGCAGCGTCGCGAGCGATGCCAGCATCGTCGCGGGCGACGCCAACACGTTCACGCTGGGCGCCACCCATCCGACGCACGGCAGCGTCGTGGTCAACGCGGACGGCAGCTACACCTACACGCCGTCGACCGGCTACACCGGCACAGACACGTTCAGCTACATCGTCACCGATCACTCCGGCGCAACGTCGACCGCGACGGTCACGCTGACGGTGACGCCGGCGGCCATCACTGCCACTGCGGATGCCAAGTCGGTTGTCGAGAACAGCGCGATCACCAGCAGCGTGGCGAGCGATGCCAGCGTCGTCGCAGGCGACGCCAACACCTTTACGCTCGGTGCGACGCACCCGACGCACGGCAGCGTCGTGGTCAACGCGGACGGCAGCTACACCTACACGCCGTCGACCGGCTACACCGGCACAGACAGCTTCACCTATGTCGTCACCGACCACTCGGGCGCAACCTCGACGGCCACGGTCACGCTCACCGTCACGCCTGCGGCCATCACGGCGACCGCGGACAGCAAATCGGGTGTCGAAAACACTGCGATCACGGGCAGCGTCGCGAGCGATGCCAGCACGGTTGCGGGCGACGCCAACACGTTCACGCTCGGCGCGACGCATCCGACGCACGGCAGCGTCGTGGTCAACGCGGACGGCAGCTACACCTACACCCCGTCGACCGGCTACACCGGCACAGACACGTTCAGCTACGTCGTCACCGATCACTCCGGCGCCACGTCGACGGCGACAGTCACGCTCACCGTCACGCCGGCGGCCATCACCGCCGCCGCTGACAGCAAATCGGTTGTCGAAAACAGCACGATCAGCGCATCGCTCGCCAGCGACGCGACCAGCGTCGCGGGCGACGCGAACACGTTCACGCTCGGTGCAACCCATCCGACGCACGGCTCGGTCGTCGTCAACGCCGACGGCAGCTACACGTACACGCCGGCCACGGGCTACACCGGGACCGACACCTTCAGCTACGTCGTCACCGACCACTCGGGTGCGACGTCGACGGCGACCGTCACACTGACCGTCACGCCGGCGGCCATCACCGCCGCCGCTGACAGCAAATCGGTTGTCGAAAACAGCACGATCAGCGCATCGCTCGCTAGCGACGCGACCACCGTCGCGGGCGACGCAAACACGTTCACGCTGGGCGCGACGCATCCCACGCACGGCTCGGTCGTCGTCAATGCCGACGGCAGCTACACGTACACGCCGACAACCGGCTACACCGGCACCGACAGCTTCAGCTATGTCGTCACCGATCAATCGGGCGCGACATCGACGGCCACCGTCACGCTGACCGTCACGCCGGCGGCCATCACCGCCGCCGCTGACAGCAAATCGGTTGTCGAAAACAGCACGATCAGCGCATCGCTCGCTAGCGACGCGACCACCATCGCGGGCGACGCGAACACGTTCACGCTGGGCGCGACCCATCCGACGCACGGCTCGGTCGTCGTCAATGCCGACGGCAGTTACACGTACACGCCGACCACCGGCTACACCGGCACCGACAGCTTCAGCTATGTCGTCACCGACCACTCGGGGGCGACGTCGACCGCGACGGTCACGCTGACGGTGACGCCGGCGGCCATCACTGCCACTGCGGATGCCAAGTCGGTTGTCGAGAACAGCGCGATCACCAGCAGCGTGGCGAGCGATGCCAGCGTCGTCGCAGGCGACGCCAACACGTTCACACTCGGTGGCACGCACCCCGCGCATGGCTCTGTCGTAGTCAACGCCGACGGCAGCTACACATACACGCCGGCCACCGGCTACACCGGCACCGACAGCTTCAGCTACATCGTCACCGATCACTCCGGCGCAACGTCGACTGCGACGGTCACGCTGACCGTCACGCCGGCGGCCATCACCGCCACTGCGGATGCCAAATCGGTTGTCGAGAACAGCGCGATCACGAGCAGCGTCGCGAGCGATGCCAGCGCCATCGCAGGCGACGCCAACACCTTCACGCTCGGTGCAACGCACCCGACGCATGGCACTGTCGTTGTTAACGCCGACGGCAGCTACACGTATACGCCGACCACCGGCTACACCGGCACCGACAGCTTCAGCTATATCGTCACCGACCACTCCGGTGCGACGTCGACGGCGACAGTCACGCTCACCGTCACGCCGGCAGCCATCACGGCGACCGCTGACAGCAAGTCCGGCGTCGAGAACACCACGATCAGCGGCTCGGTCGCTACTGATGCCACGACGGTGGCGGGCGACGCCAACACGTTCACGCTCGGCGCTACCCATCCGACGCACGGCAGCGTCGTGGTCAACGCGGACGGCAGCTACACCTACACCCCGTCGATCGGCTACACCGGCACAGACACGTTCAGCTACATCGTCACCGATCACTCCGGCGCAACGTCGACTTCGACAGTCACGCTGACCGTCACGCCGGCGACCATCACCGCCACTGCGGATGCCAAGTCGGTTGTCGAGAACGGCGCGATCACGAGCAGCGTGGCGAGCGACGCGACGACGATCGCGGGCGACGCCAACACGTTCACGCTGGGCGCCACCCATCCGACGCACGGCAGCGTCGTGGTCAACGCGGACGGCAGCTACACGTACACGCCGACCACGGGCTACACCGGCACCGACACGTTCAGCTATGTCGTGACGGACCACTCGGGTGCCACGTCGACGGCCACCGTGACGCTCACGGTGACGCCGCTGGCGATCACTGCGAAGAACGACGCCGCGTCCGGCCCCGAGAACGGCGCGATCAGCGGCTCGGTCGCGAGCGATGCAGCGATCGTGGCGGGCGACGCCAACACCTTCACGCTCGGATCGACCCATCCGACGCACGGCACTGTCGTGGTCAATGCGGACGGCACGTATACCTACACGCCGACGACGGGTTACTCCGGCACGGACAGCTTCAGCTACGTCGTGACCGACCACTCGGGTGCCACGTCGACGGCCACCGTGACGCTCACGGTGACACCGCTGGCGATCACCGCGAAGAACGACGCCGCCTCGGGCCCCGAGAACAGCGCCATCAGCGGCACCGTGGCCAGCGATGCCACGACCATTGCCGGCGACGCGAACACGTTCACGCTCGGTGCCACGCACCCGGCGCACGGCACCGTCGTCGTCAACGCCAACGGCAGCTACACGTACACGCCGGCGACCGGCTACTCCGGCACCGACAGCTTCAGCTACATCGTCACCGACCATTCAGGTGCCACGTCTACCGCGACCGTCACGCTGACCGTCACGCCGGCCGCCATCACGGCGACCGCGGATGCCAAGTCGGGCGTCGAGAACACGACGATCAACGGCTCGGTCGCGAGCGACGCGACCACCGTCGCCGGCGACGCCAACACCTTCTCGCTCGGCGCGACGCATCCCACGCATGGCAGCGTCGTCGTCAACGCGGACGGCAGCTACACGTACACGCCGACCACCGGCTATACCGGAACCGACAGCTTCAGCTACATCGTCACCGACCACTCGGGGGCGACGTCGACGGCCACCGTCACGCTGACCGTCACGCCGGCGCCGATCACCGCTGTCGCGGACGCCAAGTCCGTCGTCGAGAACAGCGCGATCACGAGCAGCGTCGCGAGCGACGCCAGCGTCGTCGCAGGCGACGCCAACACGTTCACCCTCGGCACGATCCATCCGACACACGGCAGCGTCGTCGTCAACGCGGACGGCAGCTACACCTACACGCCGACCACCGGCTACACGGGCACCGACTCGTTCAGCTACGTCGTCACCGATCACTCGGGGGCGACGTCGACCGCCACGGTCACGCTGACCGTCACGCCGCTGGCCATCGCCGCCAAGGCCGACACCGGCACGGGCAACGAGAACGCCGCGATCGCGGGCACGCTGGCAGGCGACGCCACCGTGATCGCGGGCGATGCGAACACGTTCACGCTCGGTGCCACGCATCCGACGCACGGCACGGTCGTGGTCAACACGGACGGCACCTACACCTACACGCCGACCTCCGGCTACTCGGGCAGCGACAGCTTCAGCTACGTCGTCACCGATCATTCGGGCGCGACGTCCACGGCCACGGTCACGCTGACGGTCAATCCGATCAACCCGACGGCCAACGCCGACGCGTTCACGGTCACCGCCAACGGGCCCTCGGCGACGCTCAACGTCAAGACCAACGACACGCCGGTCGCGGGCGAGACCAACGCCTGGTCGGTCAAGACCAATCCGGCGCACGGCACGCTCACGCCTGCGTCGGACTTCGCCACGTCGGGCAACTTCGTCTACACGCCCACCGCGGGCTTCACCGGGACCGACACGTTCACCTATGTGATCACCGACGGCTCGGGCCACACGTCGACGGCCACCGTCACGCTGACCGTGGCAGCCGAGAAGCCGCCGGTGGCGAACGCCGACACCTACAGCACCGCCGAGAACACGCTGCTGGTCCTCAACGGCGCGGCGGGCGCGGCCAACCACGCGCTGACGACCAACGACACCGACGCCAACGGCGACACGCTGACCGTCACGCAGATCAACGGCACGGCGATCGCCGCGGGCGGATCGGTGGTCGTCACGGGGGGCACCGTGATGGAGGACGCCAACGGCGTTATCTCGTTCAACCCGACGACCAACTACACCGGCAACGCGACGCTCACCTACACGATCTCCGACGGACACGGCGGCACGTCGACGGCCAACGTCACGATCAGCGTGACCGCGGGCACCGACGATCCGACCGTCACCGCGCAATCGCTGGGACGCTGGCAGTTCAACGAAGGCACCGGCACGTCGACGAAGGACACCTACAACAACTACACCGGCACGCTCACCGACCTGACGCCGGCCGCGGGCGGCACGGCGCCGACGTGGGTCACGGGCCACAACGGCACCGCCGGCACGGCGGTGAACTTCGACGGCAAGGGCGGCATCGTCAGCGTGCCGCTGGCGGACACCGCGCCGCTGACCAGCACCGGCTCGCTGTCGGTGTGGTTCAACACCACGCAGGTCGGCTCCACCATCGGCTGGTCGAGCCCGTCCATCATCGGCTCCGAGCACCAGGGCGATGCGAACGACATCCAGTGGGGCACGATCAACAACAGGGGCCAGATCGGCCTGGGCCTGGGCAACGACCCGACCGGCGTCTACTCGACGCAGGCCGTCAACGACGGCGCCTGGCACGAGCTCACGATCACCCGCACCGTCAACTCGGACGGCACCAGCGCGGTGTCGGTCTACATCGACGGCGTGCTGAGCAACAGCGCCACGCTGGCGGCGCAGTCGCAGATCCCCGGCGGCATCCCGGCGAACTACCTGGCGGGCTTCGGCTACACCAACGCCTGGCAGTCGACGACCAGCGGCGGCACGACCACCAACTCGGACGGCACAACCGGCGACGTCTACTACAAGGGCTCGCTCGACGACGCCGCGATCTACAGCCACGCGCTGACCGCGGACCAGACCAAGGCGATCTACCTCGTCCAGAACGGCTTCGAGAACACGGCCGTGGCCAACGACGGCGACGCGATCAAGCTGGCCGTCACCGACACGCACGCCACCGCCCTGCACGTCATCGGCCTCGAGAACGGCATGACGATCAGCGACGGCAGCGGCCACACCGTCACCAGCACAGGCAACTCGCAGGTGATCGACGTGACGGGCTGGACCCTGGGCTCGCTGCAGCTCACCAACGTGGGCACGGGCTCGGCCAACCTCGAGTTCGACGCGATCAACACGAACGCATCGACCGGGCAGTCGGAAGACACCTCGACCTACCTGAGCGTGGTCAACGGCACCTCGCTGATCGCCGGAACGACCGGCACCCAGACGCTGACGGCCACCGGCACCACGGCGGCCTACATCGTCGCGGGCACCGGCAACGACACCCTCGTCGGCAACAACGCCGACGACCGCCTGATCGGCGGCGCGGGCAACGACACGATCACGGGCGGCAACGGCAACGACCTCATCGAGGGCGGCGCCGGCAACAACACGCTCACGGGCGGCGGCGGCAACGACACGTTCCGCTGGGAACTGGCCGACCATGGCACGGCCGGCACCCCGCTCGTCGACACGATCAACGACTTCAGCTCCGCCGCGGGCAACAAGGACGTGCTGGACCTGCGCGACCTGCTGGGCGGCGAGAACCACAACGGCACGGATCCGGGCAACATCGCCAGCTTCCTGCACTTCGACCATTCGGGCAGCGACACGATCATCCACGTCAGCACGACGGGCGGATTCGCGAGCGGCTACACGAGCGCGAACGAGAACGAGACGATCATCCTGAAGGGCGTGGACCTGACGTCGGCCGGCACGCAGACCGACTCGCAGATCATCCACCAGTTGCTGACCAACGGGCAGTTGCACCTCGGCTGAGCATCGCGAGCACGACGCCGTCGACTCGCTTCGCAACCCGGGCCGCCGGCATGCCGCTGGCCCGGTCGACGACGCGGGCCGCGCGCGTTCGTTGCGATTCCCGCCGGGATGTTTCCGGCCGTCACACTCTCGTGGTTCGCCGGGGCGTCGGGTCGCTCGCCCGCAGCCAGCAAGCCTTCGGTCGCTTGCAGGACGCTGATGGCTCGCTGAATGTGTCCGCCATGTGAAGGCAAGGCGCGCCGTCGGTGGTTATCTTCGAAGGATGCGATTCCTCAGCCCCGACAGACCTTCGACACTCGATTCGCGCGCCCTCGCAGCCGGCCCGATGAACATCCTCCGGCGCCGCCGGCAACCCGACGATGGCCGACCGCCGCGCACGGCCGTGCTGATGCGCGACGTGGGCATCGGCGACCTCGTGTGGCACGCGCCCTATTTCCAGAAGATCGCCGCCCAGAGCGAGGGCAGTCGCGTCACGCTGTTCGTGCCGCCGTCGACGCATGCGCGAGACCTCGTCGGCCACGAGCCGTGGGTGCACGACGTGGTGGACTTCGACCGCCGGCCGCGCCACCTCGAGCGACGAACCGGCCGCCACAGCGGGCTGCGAGGCTTGCTGGAACTGGCGCAACAGTTCGCCGATCGCGCCCACGAACGCGTCGTCATCTTCACCCCGCGTCCGCTGCCCGCCTCGTTCGCGAGCTGGTGGGCCGGCGTGCCGCATCGCATCGGCTTCGGCGCGCCGACGCAGCGATGGCTTCTTTCGCGCGCGAGCCGGTTCGACCGCTACGACGGGCCCGGCGTCGCCGCGTACTGGCACGCGACGGCGCTGTGCAACACGCACGGCTGGTGCGACGGTCCCCTGGTGCCGCGCCTCAACGTGCGCCACGACGCCCTCGATCGCATGCGCGCGGCATTGGCCACCGTGGCGGGTCCGCGATGCGCGCTGGCGATCGGCAGCTCGGAGTCGTTCAAGCAGTGGGGCACGGCCCGCTTCGCGGCGCTGGCCGAACTGCTGGCAGGCCGCGGCCATGGCGTCCTGCTGGTCGGCGGTCCGGCGGAACGCGCGATGGCCGACGAGATCCTCGGCGCGCTGCCGCCGCCGCTGCGCTCGCGCGTGCTCCCGATGACCGATCGGAGCGTCGCCGACACGGTCGCCGCGATGACGCTCGTCGACATCTGCATCGGCAACGACACCGGCGCCGCCAACATCGCCGCGGCCGTCGGAACGCCCACCTGGGTGATCCTCGGCCCGCGCCCGTTGCTCCAGCACAATCCCGCCAAGCTGCGCATGATCCGCGCACCGAGCCTCGAGGACATCGAGCCGCGCCAGGTGCTCTCGCAGGTCTTCCACGAGAGCGACGCCGACCGGCACCCGCATCGGCCGCAGGCGTGACGAAAGTCGGCCATGACCTGCCGGTCGCCAACGACAGCTTCCGGCTATGCTTCCATGCCCACCTTCCTTGCGGAATAAGCCATGACACCGCTGCTGCGTGCCGTCGCCTTGCTGCTGCTATCGGCGGGGCTCCCGGCGCACGCCCAACAGAGCCCGCTCGGGCGTGATCGGCATGCAGGCCAGTGCAGTCCCGACGACAAGGACTACGACGAGCTCAACCTCAGGAATTGCACCGCCATGCTGAACAGACCGGGACTCCCGGCTGCAGAGAGGGCCCTGGTGCTCAACGTCAGAGGCAACACATTCGATGCCCTGAAAAAGTACGACCTGGCCATCGCGGACTACAAGGAAGTTGTTCGACTGGCGCCGTCGTTCGCCGCGGCCTACGCGAACATCGCACTCGAATACTGTCGCAAGCGGGACTACCGGACGGCACTGCAGTTCTACGAAGAAGCGCTGAAGGTCGATCCCGACAGCGGCTGGGCGCGCTACGGCAAGGGCGTGGCATTGAGCCGCCTCGGCGATGCGCAGGGCGCGCGTATCGAACTCGATCGCGCGAACAGGTCAGACCCCGAAATTGCCGCCGTGTACAAGCAAATCGGGATGGAACCGCAACCATAGCCGGCCGGGTGACCGTTTGCTGGTCGATCGCGCGCGATCGGCCAACAACTGGCGTTCGTCGACGGCAGCCATCGGGAAGGTCACCGAGCCTGGGTTTGCCGAATTGCCCCCCGAAACAAGCGCGCGATTTCGGGTAGGCTGCATGCCATCCAGAGCCGGAGTTCTCGATGACGAAAGCAGAAGAACGCCAATGATCGCTCGCAGATGCCAGCCCCGCCTCGACCTGGTCGTTGCCCTTGTCCTCGCCGGATGCGTATCGGCGGCCTGGTGCGCCGTTATTCCGCCAGGGACGGTTCTGGACACGCGTCAGGAAATGGTGCGAAACACAGGGTTCGAGCCCGATTCCCTGGATCCATCGATCTCCCAGACGGACGGATCGATTGCGATCCTGAGCGACGTGTTCGAGAGCCTGACTGCGTTGGACGGCCACGACCAGGTGGTGCCTGGCATGGCCGAGTCCTGGCGGCGCGTGGATGCCCTCACATGGGTGTTCAAGTTGCGGCCGAACGCAATGTGGAGCGACGGCACGCCGGTCACCGCGGGCGATTTCGTCTACAGCTGGCGCCGTTTTCTCGACCCCAGGATGGCTGCCTTCCTGGCCTCGTCCATCGGAGTGGTCGTATCGAATGGCGCCGAGATCGTAGCCGGCAAGAAGCCGCCGACCGCGCTGGGCGTGCGCGCCGTCGACAGCGCCACCCTGGAGGTGACGACGGCCGTGCCGACGCCGTACCTCCCGCAACTGCTGGCGGTGCCGCAGTTTGCGCCATTGCCGCGCGCAACGATCGAGAAGCTGGGCAAGGACTGGACGAAGCCCGGCAACATGGTCAGCAACGGGCCGTATCTGTTGCGCGACTGGCAGGTCAACAGCAAGGTTGTTCTCGTCAAGAATCCGCGCTACTGGGACGCTCCCAACGTCGTTCTCACGCGGGTCACCTACCTCCCTGTGGAGGACGCCACGGCCGACCTGAAGATGTACCAGACGGGCGAGAACGACATGACGCAGACGCTGCCGCCCGGGAGCTTTCAGGCGCTGAAGGCGCAGTACCCAAAGGAGATTCACAACAGCATCGTGTTCGGATTGCGTTATTACGCCTTGAACAACAACGACCCGCTGCTCAAGGACGTTCGCGTGCGCAAGGCACTGTCCATGGTGATCGATCGCGACATCCTGGCGACGAAGGTCACCGCCGACGGTCAAGTGCCAGCGTACGGGTTGATGGTCAAGGGCGTCGTCGGCGCTGACGTCGTCAGGTACGACTGGGCGGGGTGGCCGATGGCTCGACGCGTCACGGAGGCGCGCAAGCTGCTCCTCGAGGCCGGCGTCCAGCCGGGCACGCATCTGAAGTTCACGTACAACGCCAGCGAATACCACAGGAAGGTGGGCTTGTTCACGGCGTCGGAGTGGAAGACGAAGTTGGGATTGGAGACGGAAATGGACAGCCTCGAGTTCAAGGTCCTGGTGCGCAGGCGCCAGGATGCGCAGTACCAGATCGCACGGGACGGGTGGATCCCGTTCACGCCTGACCCGACCGGCATGTACACGCTGGTGCGCTGCGGGTCGGAGGCGAACGACAGCAAGTATTGCAACCGGCATGCGGACGACCTCGTACACCAAGGCGAACTGACCACGGACCCGTCCAAACGCCAAGCCTTGATGACAGAAGCGGCGCGGCTTGTCATGGAGGACTATCCCCTGATTCCGCTGGTGCAATATAGCGTCCCGCGTCTTGTGAAGCCCTACATCGGTGGCTACGACGAAGTCAATGTCCAGGACGTTCATCGCAGCAAGGATCTCTTCATCGTGAAGCACTGACGCAGAGGGATCGCCCTCACAAGCAGCCGTCGGCCACCAGGAGACAATCGCGCGCAACTGCTACCGGGCAAGCTGGCTGCAGGATCACACCATGATCGTTGCCCATGGATTCAAACCTCGAGATTGATTGCGACCGACACGGCCGCTCCATAGCTGCCGCTGTTTGCGGTCACGTCCTTCAGCGTGGGTGCCCGCTGGGATTCGTGGAGAACAGCTCCGATCCTTTGAATCTGCAAGGCTGGTGCTTCGCTTGCGAACATGTCTACTCACAAGAAGAAGACAAGACGGCGCGCTTCCTGGCCTTCTGCAATCACACCGAGGTGTGCTCCGGGTGCTACGACGAAATCAAGTCCCGGCACCTCTTTCCGAGGGCAGAGTCGGGGCCCAGCCACTGACGCAAGTCGGCCACAAACTGACGTTCACCGATGTCCATGCGATCGCCTGCCTGGCTCAAACATCCCCTACGCAAGATCGCTCGCAGCTTGATCAATGGATGACTCCGACCTCCTCGCACTGCTTCTTCGCATGTTCGCAGCTTGTCCGACGGCACCTTTGTGCCTTGACATCGTGAACGGCCCGCCCCCGCAGGCTAGTTTCCGAAGCTCGAACTCGTCTTTCTGGCACCCAGTGGAGGTGTCCACGATGAACCGTTTGATTGACGCGATGAAGCGCGCGGCCGGCCTGCCCACCGAGAATCGCGCCATTCCCGGCACAGGTGCACTGACTCTTTCAGGTCATTACTTCGAGTTCAACCTGTGTCCTCAGTTCGATGGAATCGTCGTGACGGTTCAGCACCTCCGCCGACGAGCCCCGGCGCACGCAGTCGATCAGTCCTCGGGTCAGGCGGAGATCTCGGTCGAGCGGGGAATTACCAACGTCACGAAGCCTGGGTCGCCCTGGGCAAGGTTCAAAGCGCTGCTGGGCCGGCTCGGCATGCTGTAAGCCAGGGGGCGCCGTCAAAACGGCGTGAGCGGGTCACCGAATGACCTTGGCATTGAGGTCGCGCGCCGGGCAGAAGAAGACGATCGCTGACGACCGCTTTGAGGTAGGCTGGCATCCCATGGCATATTCCGCGCTGGAGTTCGCCGCCAAGCCGCCGGCTCGGTCGCTCGTGTCTCCGGATCAAGCACCGTCCCTGACGAAGCGCCTTGTGAAAGAGCAATCGAGGCGCTGCGTCGCACTGGCTTTCGTCACGGTCGGATTGATATCCACGGCTTGCGCAGCTGCGCCGGAACGGCCGCAAGGTGCGAACTGCCGCTTGACCGCACCGCCGCGCAACGCGGGGGAGATCGATGCCCCCCGTCAAATTGTGTTCGTCTACCCGCGAACAAAGGACATCGGCATGGGCTACCTGGGCTGCCAGACCGCTTGGGCTCGGGGCGAACATGGAGCGTGGGATATTGTCTCCCTCGTGCGGATCGAGCAGCGGGCCGTCGTCGAGGTGTGGCCGCCACCGCCGGACGGCGAATCGCCTTCGCACTGCATTTATAGCCACGGACGCATTCTTCCGGATAGCCCTCCGCCTTGCCGAACCCTTCAGACGATCTCTTTTCCTGCCGGCTGCATCGCTCGAAGCCTCAAGCTGCACGTCTATCCAGCGATGCCAAAGGGATGTGACGAGGGCTGACACGCGCCGCGTCCGTGCTCGGACAAGAGCTGCCCGTCGCGAACGGCGGGTTTGTGGTGCGCTGTCCAGTCAGACTTCACGCTCACCACACAGACGTCCATGACAATGGTGGGAAATAGTTCAGTCGCGTTGCCGCGCCTCGAAACCTCAAGCCAAGAGGGCGTGATGTCACTCAGCAGGAGCGAAGTCATGGAAGTCGAGATTGGAAAGAAGCTCAGCGCCTGGAGCCCGGTGATCATGTCGATCGGAGCACTGGTGCTGGTCGGAGTTCAGATCGCGATGCACGGTACACAACCGGTGCCCGACGAAGGTGCGTTGGCCCACCTGTGGCAACTGCTCGTTCTCGGCCAATTACCCATCATCGGATTCTTTGTGTTCCGCTGGTTGAGGGCCTACCCCCGCCAGGGTGCAACCATTCTCGTCGCCCAATTGCTCGCGGCGGCATCGGCCCTTGTGCCGGTGCATGCGATGGGCTGGTAGGCTTCACCGCTGTCGACCACAAGCTGTCTTCCACGAACGCCCGCCGTCAGGTACTTTGTTCGCGCTGGGCTGAGCAATCGGAATCAGAGAACTGTGGGTTCGATGTGTGTAGCCGGCGCCCGAGGCGCTATCAGCGCTCACTCCCGAGTTTGCCGAGCGCTATCGATGCTCCGGGCAGCCTCGACTCAGGTGACGCAAGGCGCTTATTTTGCGGAAAAGCTTCCGTACCCAACTTTCGCCGGAACCTCCGTCCCAGAGGAAGCGTCGCGAAGATGCAGGCGAACTTCGATGCTTCGCGCCTGCGGCGCGTCCGCTCCAGGCACGATCTCATACGTCGCGCCGGCCACTGCGGTGAATGACAGGGTCATCGCGAGGACCGTCTGTCCGACGTCGTACCTGATTCCGAATTGATGCGGGCCGGGCGTCAGTTCGTAGCGCTTCGGCGCACGGTCGCTTCGCGCGTTTCCGTCCACCTGAGTCACCAATACCCGACCATCCCAGTCGTCCTTGAGTTCCACCACTCCGAGTGATGCAGACGCCGCACCGATTGCTTCCGGGCTTCGATACACCTGAGCACAGGCCGCAACGAGGAGGCCGGTCGCCAGGATTAGGAGACGATTCAGTACTTGGCGTGGATGTTGCATGACATGACGCGGCTTGGCCGCATCGGAGAAGTTCGGTCGAATTGTGGCTCAAGTGGGCATCACCCGGGCCGAGGGCGCACGCGCGATCGACGACGTAAGGTACTGCCCTTGCCGAGATGCCACCTTGCTAATGCTGCGTCGAAGCGACCAGCTGAGCGGGCTGGCTGAACGACTCTAACGGGTCGGCAGCGTTACGATTGACCTGGCCGCTTTGGGCAGCACGCGGCCACTAGCTGCCCCTCGCGTCGGACCGCTCTCGCGAAGGGACGCTTGTTGAACTCGGCCTCTTCTAACGGCCGGGGGCCACTGTAGGTTCATGTTGCCTCTGCAGTCTCGGGCACGCTGTGCTTCGGGCACAATATCTGGAGAATAAATGCACGGAGTGCGCGGGGGGATGAGGTGAGACAGGGTTCGGTGCGTCTTATTTGGAGGAAGTTGGCATTTGCGCTTACCCTATCGATGCTTCTTGTCGGATGTGCCACGGGCGTCACGAATTTCGATGACCAGGCCTCGATCGATCCGCACTCCGGTTACGTGCTCCTTCGGCCGCATTGGGACGATGCCGGGGATACAGAGGCTGATCTGCAGATCAAGCTTGTGCACTACTATTCTGATGGATCCAAACAGGCTATTGTCTACACCATGCCTGCCGGGGCCACTCAAGTTGCGACGCTTGAGCCCGGGTACTACAAGATGGTTTATGCCATTGCAGGGCGGACCGGTGTTGCACCCCTGTGGAATACCGGCTTCGTAGTGAAGACTGGGCAGGTGTCCTATCCGGGTGACTGGTGGTTTCACCAAGCAACCGTAGGTTACGCCAACGTACTAGCCCCTCGCAAACAGAACTTTCACCAGCACAAACTCATTGCCGCGCACAGCGAGGTTGAGCGCGACCCTGAGGCCGAGCGGCTTTATCAGGGACACTATCCGCGTCTGTCGCAAGTATTGCCGCTCGTTTACACCGGACCCTAGCGCGTCGTCGGTCGTGGCGTCGGCCTACGATGGAGGCTGTGTGAAAACCCCGGTCCGGGAATAGAGGTGACGGCGTAGAGTTCCCCGGCATATCGAAGCAGGAGATCGATATGCCAAGATTCATCGAAGGCCAAGATCGGC
>NZ_JAJLJH010000016.1 GCF_023231945.1 Scleromatobacter humisilvae | reverse complement strand
CGCCGCCGCGGCGGCGCTGGCCAACGCGGGCAGCGGCGCCGTCGCGTTGCCGGTCGCGGGGGCGTCGGCGCCGGCGCATCGGGCGTCCGTGGCCTGGACCCCGTCCTCGAGTGCAGGGAGGCGCAAGCCATGATCGCCGTCGTCGAACGTCCCACGCTGTGGCAGCGCCTGCGTCCGGTGCTGCTCGGCTTCGACCTCACGCTGATGATCGCCGTGCTGCTGATCTGCGCGATCGGCCTGGTGACGATGTACTCGGCCGGCTACGACTACGGCACGCGCTTCACGGAGCACGCGCGCAACATGGCCCTGGCGTTCCTCGTGCTGTTCGTCGCGGCGCAGATCTCGCCGCAGAACCTGATGCGCATCGCGGTGCCGCTGTACAGCGTGGGCCTGGCGCTGCTGATCGCCACCGCGCTGTTCGGCATCACGAAGAAGGGCGCGCAGCGCTGGCTCAACGTCGGCGTGCAGATCCAGCCCAGCGAGATCATGAAGCTGGCGATGCCGCTGATGCTGGCCTGGTGGTTCCAGAAGCGCGAGGGCCAGCTGCGCGCGCTCGACTTCGCCATCGCCGGCCTGATCCTGCTGGTGCCGGTGGCGCTCGTCGCCAAGCAGCCCGACCTCGGCACCGCCATCCTGATCCTGTCGGCCGGCATCTACGTGATCTTCTTCGCCGGACTGTCGTGGAAGCTGATCCTGCCGGTGCTCGTGCTGGCCGCAGTGGGCATCGTCGCGGTGGTGTGGAGCGAAGACCGCATCTGCCAGGACGAGGTCGTCTGGCCCCTGCTGCGCGACTACCAGAAGCACCGCATCTGCACGCTGCTCGACCCCACCACCGACCCGCTGGGCAAGGGCTTCCACATCATCCAGGGCATGATCGCGATCGGCTCGGGCGGCGTCACCGGCAAGGGTTTCATGAGCGGCACGCAGACGCACCTCGAGTTCATCCCCGAGCGCACCACCGACTTCATCTTCGCCGCGTTCTCCGAGGAGTTCGGGATGCTGGGCGCGCTGCTGCTGCTGTTCGGCTTCACGCTGCTGATCTTCCGCGGGCTGGCCATCGCGGCCGATGCGCCGTCCGTCTTCACGCGCCTGCTCGCCGGCTCGATCACGCTCAGCTTCTTCACGTACGCGTTCGTCAACATGGGCATGGTCAGCGGCATCCTGCCGGTGGTGGGCGTGCCGCTGCCCTTCGTCAGCTACGGCGGGACGGCGATGGTGACGCTGGGGCTGGGGCTCGGGTTCCTGACGTCGATCGCGCGCAACCGGCGCAGCGTGCAGACCTGAGGCCATGGCCGCGGCCCCGTCGCCCATTCCCGCCTTGCGCCTGAAGCTCGCGATCGCGCTGGCGCTGGCGAGCGGCCTGACGTTTCTCGTGGCGGCCAGGCATCCGGATCTGCTGGTCCTGGCATCCGCCTTGACCGGCTTCGCCTGGGCGGCAGGCGCCAGCGTGGCGGTGGATGCGGCGCTGGTGATGCAGCGGACGCGGCCCGGATCCGCGATGCTGCCGTGCCTGGCCGCGCTGCCGTTCGTCAACGTCGGCCTGTACTGGGCCGCACTCGGCTGGCAGCGCGATCGCGACGCCGCCGAGGCCGAGCTCGCCGCGCTGCAGGCTGCCGCCGCCGCGCGCGAACGTGCCCGCGCGCGGGCGGCCGCGAAGCCGCCGGCGGCGCCGCCGCCATCGGCGCTGCAGGGCGCGCGGAACCAGGTCGATCTGGCCGCCTTCGAGACCATCCTGCCGGCGATCAAGGGCGACGGGCACGCCGGGCGCGAGGAGCGCGTCAGCGCGGAACTCACCGTTCGCGGCGGCGCCCGCATCGGCGCCGACGATCCGAGCGCGCCGCTGATTCGCACGACCCGCGACGGCTTCCTCGTCGTCTACATGGTGGACCGCGGCGACCGCTACACCTGGCTGACGATGGGCGAGCTCGCGGCCTGGGGCCGCACCGACGAGGAGGCGCATCGCGTCGCGATGTCCAACCTGAGCCGGCTGGCCACCGAGCTGCGCTGTGCCACCGAGCCCGACAGCTACAGCGGCCTGTTCCTGGGTGGCCGCTACGAATCCAGCATGATCCTGCTCGACGAACTCTGGGATCTGAACCTGCGGCCGCTGACGCCGGCCGGCGCCATCGTCTCGATCGCGGCGCGCGACATCTGCGCCTTCTGCGACGCCGAAGACGCGCGGGCGCTGGCCGAATTGCGCACGCTCGGCGCACGGTTGCGGGCCCGCGGGACGCAGCCGTCGATGTTGATCACGGACCGGCTCTACCGCCGCCAGGACGGCCGCTGGCGGCCGCTGCTCGACGCGTGACGCGGTGCCGGGTGCTCAACCCGGCGCCGGCTTGCAGGGAAAGCGCACGACGAACAACGCTCCCGGCGATTCGTCGCCGCCAGCCGCCACTGCGTGCGCCGCGCCGATCGTCACCGTCGCCGCGTGCTTGTCGGCGATCTCCTTGACGATCGCCAGGCCCAGGCCGCTACCGTCCACATCGGTGCCGAGCGCGCGGTAGAAGGGCTGGAACACCTGCTCGCGCTCGCCTTCCGGAATGCCCGGGCCGGTGTCCTCCACCTGCAGCGCGATCGCCTGGCCGTCGGGATCGGGCAGCAGCCGCACGGTGACGGTGCCGCCCGCGGGCGTGTACTGCAGCGCGTTGTCGACGAGGTTGCGAATGAGTTCGCGCACGAGCATCGGCTGGCCGACGAGGCGCGGCGTGGCGGGATCGGCGGCGTCGGCATCGGGGCCCTCGTAGCCGAGGTCGATGCGCTTGTCCATCGCGCGCGGGACGAAGTCGCGCACCACCTCGCGCGCGAGCCGGACGATGGGCACGTCCTGCAGGCGCCGAGCCTGTTCGGCGTCCTCGGCGCGCGCCATCGCGAGCAGCTGGTTGACCATGTGCGCCGCGCTCTGGCTCGAGCGCGCGATCTGCCTGAGCGAGCGCTTGATCGACTGGGGATCGCCGCCGGCGTCGATCTCGCGCTGCGCGAGCTCGGCTTGCATGCGCAGTCCTGCCAGCGGCGTCTTCATCTGGTGCGCGGCGTCGGCCAGGAAGTGCTTCTGCGAGCCCATCGTCTGATCGAGGCGCGCCAGCAGGTCGTTGATCGAGCGCACCAGCGGCGCCACTTCCTCGGGCACGTCGTGCTCGTCGATCGGGCTCAGGTCCTGGCTCTGGCGGCGGCGGATGCGCTGCTGCAGCGTGTTGAGCGGCGCGATGCCGCGCGCCAGCGCGAACCACACCAGCATCACCGCCACCGGCAGGATCACGAACTGCGGCAGGATCACGCCCTTGATGATCTCGGTGGCCAGGCGCGAGCGCTTGTCGAAGGTCTCGGCCACCTGCACGACGACGCCCGAGTTCGCGCCCGCCGGCGTGCCCACCCACAGGTAGGCGACGCGCACGGCGTCGTTGTGGACGGTGTCATCGCGGAACTGCACCTCGTCGGCTTGCCCACGCTCGTCCGGCGGCGGCGCGAGCTCGGCGTCGCCGCCCACCAGCTCGCCCTGGGCGCTGCGCACCTGGTACCAGACGCGGTCGACGTCGTCGCTGCGCAGCAGTGCCGCGGTGGGCTCGGCCAGGCGCAGGTCGTGGCGCCCGGCGAGGCCGCGGTCGAACGCGGGGTCGGCGCGCATCTCGCGCGCGACGCTGAACGCCAGTTGCCCCAGCTCGCGGTCGTAGGGCCGGTTGGCGATGCCCTGGGCGACCAGCCAGGTCAGCGCGACGCTCATCGGCCACAGCAAAAGCAGCGGCGCGAGCATCCAGTCGAGGATCTCGCCAAACAGGGACCGCTGCTCGTGCCTATCGGACAAATTGTGAGCCCCCACGCTCCCTCCGGTCGCTGCCCCCCCGAGGGGGAGCCCGGTTCGGCTCGGATGTGATCCTCGCTTCCCGGTTGCTTGGGTGGGCCTGCGGCCGGCGAGCCGTTCCGCGCGTGAGCCTTTCGTGGACGCAGAGTCTACGGTGGCGGCGGGCTTGCGTGTCCGCCGCCATCGCGCCGCGCGACCAGCGTGCGCGCCGACTCGCTGTCGGACAGCGCGCCCACGTGCAGGCACGACGTCACGACCTGCGCGGCCTGCTGCAGCAGCGCGGTCTGGTAGCGCGGCGCGAGCGGGCTGGCCTCGGCCACGCTGCGGCGCCAGGCCGCCAGCGCGATGTCGAAGCGCTGCAGCGTGCGCACGTGGGCCGCCAGTTCCGGCGCCGCGGCCATGGCCTCGAGCAAGTGCCGCAGCGCGAAGGCGGACTCGGCGGCGATCGGGCCCAGCGTGCGCTCGTCGTGCGACTGGGTGGGATGCGTCAGCACGCCCATCAGCCGCGACGCGTGGTGCACGAGCACCCGGGCGCTGTCGGCAAGATGGTTCCAGGCTTCGGCATTCATCGACGGGCTCGCAAGGGATCGGATGGGACGCAGTGTCGAGCGCTGCATCGCTCCGCTCAAGCGAGGAATGGGCCGACCGTGGCGGCTGCACGATCTTCGTCCTGCCGCGTTGCCGCGACCGCACAGCGCGTGGACTTTCACACGAACCGCGCACTGGCCTGCAAGGCGCGTGAAAGCAGGCGCCCGACGAATCAGGCGGCGATCTTCTCCAGGCAGTAGCCCAGGCCGCGCACCGTGGCGATGCGGATCGGGCCCTGCTCGATCTTCTTGCGCAGCCGGTGGATGTAGACCTCGATCGCGTTGTTGCTCACTTCCTCGCCCCATTCGCACAGGCGCGTGACGAGCTGGTCCTTGCTGACGAGGCGACCGGCGCGCTGCAGCAGCACCTCGAGCAGGCTGATCTCGCGCGCCGACAGCTCGATCATCTGGTCGTTGATGTAGGCCACGCGGCCGGTGGCGTCGAAGGTGAGCGGGCCGTGGCGGATGATGCTGGAGGCCGTGCCCAGCCCGCGACGCGTGAGCGCGCGCACGCGGGCCTCGAGTTCCTGCAGCGAGAAGGGCTTGGCCATGAAGTCGTCGGCGCCCAGGTCGAGGCCCTTGACGCGCTGGTCGACCGAGTCGGCCGCTGTCAGGATCAGCACCGGCAGCGTGGAACCGCGCGCGCGCAGCTTGCGCAGCACCTCCAGGCCATGCAGGCGCGGCAGGCCGAGGTCGAGGATCAGCAGGTCGAACTCGTGCGAGGCGAGGGCGGCGTCGGCCTCGGTGCCGCTGGACACCTGGTCGACCGCGTAGCCCGAGCCGCGCAGCGAGCGCAGCAGGCCGTCCGCGAGGACCTGGTCGTCTTCGGCGATCAGTATGCGCATGCGACTTCTCTCCCGGGCTTTCGGCCTCGTAATCGATGAATTGGCGCTCAGGGCCATTTTCGGGCCGATTCGGCGCCGGGCGTCGCGCGCAAGTCGCCTCAATATTGATTTTCGTCAGGGCGTTGTTGCTGGCTCACGCAGCGAGCTTCGGCCGGCGAATAATCTTTCCTCAATAGCTGTACAGATATCCAGCTAATGGTCATAATCCCAGCAGCGCAAACCGAACACGGAGAATCCGCATGGACGCCACCAAGAACGCCTCGAAGAACGCCAACCCCGCCGCCAACCAGGCGGTCAACGCCGCGCCGGTCGTCCAGACGCCCGCGTTGAACGCCGAGAAGGCCAAGGCCCTGCAGGCCGCGCTGGCGCAGATCGAGAAGCAGTTCGGCAAGGGCTCCATCATGCGTCTCGGCGCGGGCGAGGCCATCGAGGACATCCAGGTCGTCTCCACCGGCTCGCTGGGCCTGGACATCGCGCTGGGCGTCGGCGGCCTGCCGCGCGGCCGCGTCGTCGAGATCTACGGCCCGGAATCGTCCGGCAAGACCACGTTGACGCTGCAGGTCGCGGCCGAGATGCAGAAGGTCGGCGGCGTCTGCGCCTTCATCGACGCGGAACACGCGCTCGACATCAACTACGCTCAGAAGCTGGGCGTCAACCTGCAGGAGCTGCTGATCTCGCAGCCCGACACCGGCGAACAGGCGCTCGAGATCGTCGACGCGCTGGTGCGCTCCGGCTCGGTCGACCTGATCGTCGTCGACTCGGTCGCGGCGCTCACGCCCAAGGCCGAACTCGAAGGCGAGATGGGCGATTCGCTGCCCGGCCTGCAGGCCCGCCTGATGAGCCAGGCGCTGCGCAAGCTGACCGGCACCATCAAGAAGAGCAACACGATGGTGATCTTCATCAACCAGATCCGCATGAAGATCGGGGTGATGTTCGGCAGCCCCGAGACCACCACCGGCGGCAACGCGCTGAAGTTCTACGCCTCCGTGCGCCTGGATATCCGCCGCATCGGCTCGATCAAGCGCGGCGAGGAAGTCGTCGGCAACGAGACCAAGGTCAAGGTCGTCAAGAACAAGGTCTCGCCCCCGTTCAAGGAAGCCGAGTTCGACATCCTGTACGGCGAGGGCATCAGCCGCGAGGGCGAGATCATCGACATGGGCGTCATCGCCAAGGTCGTCGAGAAGTCCGGCGCCTGGTACGCCTACAACGGCGAGAAGATCGGCCAGGGCAAGGACAACTGCCGCGAATTCCTGAAGGAGAATCCGGCGCTGGCGGTCGAAATCGAGAACAAGGTTCGCGAGTCGCTGGGCGTGCCGCTGGTGCCGGTGCCCGAGTCCGCCGCGCCGGCCAAGAAGGGCAAGGCGAGCGCCGCGGAATGATCTGAGCCGCCGCGGGAGTCGCAGGACATGGCCTGATGGGCGCGCGAGCGGCTTGTCGGGCCATCTTTGTTGATGCGGATCCTCGCGCGCGACGTCGCCGAGCCCTCGGTCAGTGGCGCGCGGTGATGTCCCGGCATTCCATTGGATCGCAGCGGCCCGTCGTCAGTCGTCATGTCGTTCTCTGACACGCCTCGCGAACCGCGCGCGCCACGCAGGGCGCGGCCGCGGCTCAGCCTGAAGATGCAGGCGATCGGCTTCCTGTCGCGGCGCGAGCACAGCCGGCAGGAATTGCGCACCAAGCTGCTCGACTCCCTGCGCAAGCGGGCTCGCGAGGACGCGGCCGTGGGAGCGGCGGCCGACAAGGCGGCGCGCGAGCTGGCCGAGGCCCTGAGCGCGCAGCCGTCCAACGGCATCGACGACGCCTTCGCGCCCCCGATGCCATCAGATCCGGCGAAGCCTGCGCGTTCGCAAGGCGGGCGCCCGTCCGCGACGAGGACGTCGGCCAAGCCACTTGAGGGCGGCGGCCCGGCCGCCTCGCCGCCCCGTGCGGGCGCGCGTGACGCGCCGCCCGCGCGAGGCGCGCTCCAGACGCTGAGCCTGGCCAATGGCGCGCCGCTGCCGGCGCGACTGCGCGCGAGCCTGGTGGCCGCTGGCACCTCGGTGCACGCCATGGCGCCACCGCTGGCGGACGCCGGCGCGGCGCCCGCGGCCGACGACGACCTGGAACGCAGCGATCCCGAAGCCGCCGTCGACCAGCTGCTCGACTGGCTGGCGGCCAACAACTACCTCAGCGAGACGCGCTTCGTCGAGAGCCGAGTCAACGCGCGGTCACGCAAGCAAGGTGCGCTGCGGATCAAGCTGGAGCTGTCGCGCCACGGCTTGACGCTCGAGCCCGAGCAGGCCGCCGCGCTGCGCGAGACCGAGTTCGCCCGGGCCCAGGCGCTGTGGCAGCGCAAGTTCGGCGAATTGGCGGCCGACGCCCGCGGACGCGCGAAGCAGGCGCGCTTCCTGGCGTCGCGCGGATTCGCGTCGGACGTCGTGCGCCGAGTGATCGGCGGCGAGGAGGAATTCTGAGGCTGGGCGGGCTGGATGTCGCGCTCAGAAGGACGTCCGGCTGACGTCCCCGCGGCCCACTGGGTGACCGGCGAGTGCGCCGGCTTGGTGCGGTGCACCATGATAAAGTTCGAGGTTACATCGGGTTTCCGAGCATCCGCGGCCTGCGGAACTCCCCCGGATGTCGCAATCCATCGCAAAATCTCCCGCTTGCGTTAATCCCGTCCGCTGCCTCCCCGACGCCTCGCCACGCGCCTCGCGTGCCCCCGACGCGTTCGCAGCTCCCCGGACACTCCCTTTAGTCGACCACTTCAAGAAGACGCTTCCATGAAGATCCACGAATACCAAGGCAAGGAACTCCTGCGCCAGTTCGGCGTGCCCGTGCCGCGCGGCTATCCCGCGTTCACGGTGCAGGAGGCGGTGGAAGCCGCTCAGAAACTCGGCGGCAGCGTCTGGGTCGTCAAGGCCCAGATCCACGCGGGTGGCCGCGGCAAGGGCGGCGGCGTCAAGCTGGCGCGCACGATGGACGACCTGAAGAAGCTGGCCGGCGAGATCCTCGGCATGCAGCTGAAGACGCACCAGACCGGCCCCGAAGGCCAGAAGGTCCGTCGCCTCTACATCGAGGAAGGCGCGGACATCAAGAAGGAATACTACGTCTCGCTGGTCACCGACCGCGCGTCGCAGAAGGTCGCGTTCATCGCCTCCAGCGAGGGCGGCATGGACATCGAGGAAGTGGCGCACTCGTCGCCCGAGAAGATCATCACCGAAGTGATCGACCCGCTGACCGGCCTCGGCGCCGAGCAGGCGAAGAAGATCGCCACGGCCATCGGCCTGCCCGAAGGCTCGCACGCGCAGGCCGTCGACCTGTTCCAGAAGCTCTACCAGTGCTACATGGACACCGACGCCTCGCTGGTCGAGATCAACCCGCTCAACTGCGACAGCAAGGGCAACCTGATCGCACTGGACGCCAAGTTCAACTTCGACGCGAACTCGCTGTTCCGCCACCCCGAGATCGTCGCCTACCGCGACCTCGACGAAGAAGATCCGGCGGAGATCGAAGCCTCGAAGTTCGACCTCGCCTACATCAGCCTGGACGGCAACATCGGCTGCCTGGTCAACGGCGCGGGCCTGGCCATGGCCACGATGGACACCATCAAGCTGTTCGGCGGCGAGCCGGCCAACTTCCTGGACGTCGGCGGCGGCGCCACGGCCGAGAAGGTCACCGAGGCCTTCAAGATCATGCTGAAGAACCCGCACGTCAAGGGCATCCTCGTCAACATCTTCGGCGGCATCATGAAGTGCGACACCATCGCCGAAGGCGTCATCACCGCCTGCAAGGCCGTGAACCTGTCGGTGCCGCTGGTCGTGCGCATGAAGGGCACGAACGAGGAACTGGGCAAGAAGATGCTGGCCGAATCCGGCCTGCCCATCATCGCCGCAGACACCATGGCCGAAGCCGCGACCAAGATCGTCGCCGCTGTCGCCTAACGCCCAGTCAAGGATCAAGTACATGTCGATCTACATCAACAAAGACACCAAGGTCATCACCCAGGGCATCACGGGCAAGACCGGTCAGTTCCACACGCTGGGTTGCCAGGCCTACGCGAACGGCAAGAACGCGTTCGTCGCCGGCGTGAACCCGAAGAAGGCGGGCGAGAAGTTCTCGGACATCCCCATCTTCGCGTCCGTCAAGGAAGCCAAGTCGGAAACCGGCGCCACCGTCTCCGTGATCTACGTGCCGCCCGCGGGCGCCGCCGCCGCGATCTGGGAAGCGGTCGAGGCCGACCTCGACCTGGTGGTCGCGATCACCGAAGGCATCCCCGTGCGCGACATGCTGATGGTGCGCAACAAGATGAAGGCCAAGGAAGCCGCCGGCGGCAAGAAGACGCTGCTGCTGGGCCCCAACTGCCCGGGCCTGATCACGCCGGACGAGATCAAGATCGGCATCATGCCGGGCCACATCCACCGCAAGGGCCGCATCGGCGTCGTGAGCCGCTCCGGCACGCTGACGTACGAAGCCGTGGCGCAGCTGACCGAGATCGGCCTGGGCCAGTCGTCGGCGGTGGGCATCGGCGGCGACCCGATCAACGGCCTGAAGCACATCGACGTGATGAAGGCGTTCAACGACGATCCCGAGACCGACGCCGTCATCATGATCGGCGAGATCGGCGGCCCGGACGAGGCCGACGCGGCGCGCTGGTGCAAGGACAACATGAAGAAGCCGATCGTCGGCTTCATCGCGGGCGTCACGGCTCCGGCCGGCAAGCGCATGGGCCACGCCGGCGCGCTGATCTCCGGCGGTGCCGACACGGCCGACGCCAAGCTCGAGATCATGGAAGCCTGCGGCTTCACGGTCACGCGCAACCCGTCGGAAATGGGCAAGCTCCTGAAGGGCCTGCTGTAATTCGAAACGGGACGTTTCGCGGCGTCGCGCCGCGAAACTGAACGCAAGCTTGCGAGCCGCGGTTAGACTGCCGTTCGGCACGACAAGGAGCCTCCGGGCTCCTTTTCTTTTGCGCCGCCGCTTTCAGCAGACACTTGCGCACCCGTGGACATCCTCCTGACAACCGATTTCTGGGCCGCCCTCGGCTCCATCATCCTGGCCAACGTGCTGCTGTCGGGCGACAACGCGGTCGTCATCGCGATGGCCGCGCGCGGCCTGCCGCCGCACCAGCAGAAGCGCGCGATCGTCTTCGGCAGCGCCGCCGCCATCGTCATGCGCATCGT
The DNA here is from genome assembly GCF_023231945.1 of Scleromatobacter humisilvae. GTDB lineage: Bacteria > Pseudomonadota > Gammaproteobacteria > Burkholderiales > Burkholderiaceae_C > Scleromatobacter > Scleromatobacter humisilvae. The sequence continues at coordinate 69,680 of NZ_JAJLJH010000016.1, read as the reverse complement.
GCTGACGCTGATCGCCGTCAGGATGCTCGGCCTGCCTTGGCTGAAGCTCGTCGGCGGGCTCGCGCTGCTGTGGATCGGTGCCAAGCTGATGTCGGACGAGGAGGAGCAGCACGGACAGGATGCCCAGCCGATCGGCGTCGGCGCGGCGGTGCGCACGATCCTGGTGGCCGACCTCGTGATGAGCCTGGACAACGTGCTGGCGGTGGCCGCGGCGGCCCAGGGCAACACGCTGCTGCTGATCATCGGCCTGGCCGTCAGCATCCCGCTGATCGTGTTCGGCAGCACGCTGATCCTGAAGGTGATGGAACGCTTTCCAGTCATCATCACGGCCGGTGCCGCGCTGCTTGGCTGGCTGGCCGGGGAGATGATGCTCACCGACCCGGCGATCCACCACTGGTTTGCCGAGGTGCCGGAATCGGCAGTGCGAATCGCCGGCGTCATCGGCGCGGTACTGGTCGTCATCGTCGGGAAACTGCTGCAATGGCGCGCAAAAGGCCGCGGCTGATGTCGCGCCGGCTCGACGGCGCGTGACGAAAGCCGCAGGGAGCGCGCCTACGACAATCACCGGGTTGACGGCCGCGCCGGCAGCGGCCAATCTAGGACCATGCCGCGCTCCTCGCTCCCGAAGCAGACGCCGTCGCCACCGACGGCGCCGCCGGCGTGGTTCCGCTTGAAACGCATGTTCGGGCTCGCGGCTGCGGAGCGCGTGGCGCCGCCGTCCGGGTGGCACGGCAAGTCCGCCAGCAACGGCGCGACGGCCGCGGCCATGCCCAGGATCACGGACTACGAGCTGCGCCACGTCATCGCCCGCAACGACCGCGCGACCATCTACCAGGCCACCGAGCGCGCCACCGGCCGCCTGATCGCGCTCAAGACGGTGCGCATCGGCAACACCAGCGGCACCGACCGCGGCCTGTGGCGCGAGCGCTTCCTGCGCGAGGCCGAGGCGGCCGCGCGCCTCAAGCACGACTACATCGTCGCGGTGCACGCGGGCGGCGTGCAGGGCGAGGGCGATGCCACCACCGGCTGGCTGGCCATGGAATGGGTGAACGGCACCGACATGTCGCGCTACGCCTGCGCCAACCGCCTGCTGCCGGAAGGCGTCGTCGTCGGCATCTGCCAGCGTGTCGCGCTGGCACTCGACATCGCGCACCGCTCGGGCATCGTCCATCGCGACATCAAGCCTTCCAACGTCCTGTTCGACCCCACGACCGGCACCGTCAAGGTCACCGACTTCGGCTCGGCGCGCGTCGCCGACACCGCCGCCACCCGCAGCGGCGTCATGCTGGGCACGCCGGCCTACATGGCGCCGGAGCAGCTGGCCGGCGCCGACGCCACGGCGCAGTGCGATCTCTACGCGCTGGGCGTGCTGCTGTTCGAACTGCTGATCGGCCGCCGCCCGTTCGAGGCCGATTCGATGGGCGACCTGCTCGCGCGCATTGCCCACCAGACGCCCCCGCGCGTGCGCATGCTGCGCCCGGAGCTGCCGCCGCTGCTGGACGACATCGTCGCCCGCCTGCTGGCCAAGAGCCCCGGCCTGCGCCAGGACAACGCCCACCAGGTCGCGCTCGAACTGCGCCTGGCGCGCCAGCAATGCGTGGCGGCCGAGCCCGGAAGCGCGGCCGCGGAGTGGCCCGACACCGCCCCCGGACGCGATCCCCTGAACGACCCGACGGCATCCCACCCATTCCAGGGCACAATCGCCAGCTAACACGCGCGAATCCCTGCTTCGCCCGCATCCTGCCGTCCTCATGATCCTTGAGTTCTTCAGCGTTACTGACACCGGCCGCGCACGCCGCAATAACGAAGACTCCGTGGCGCTCGACGAAGCCGGGCGCATCGCGGTGCTGGCCGACGGCATGGGCGGATACAACGCGGGCGAAGTGGCGAGCGGGATGGCCTCCGAGCGCGTGAAGAGCGAGCTCGGCCAGCGACTGAAGGCCTCGGGCGCGACGCCCACGGAAGCCGAGATCAAGACGGCGTTGCTCGACGCCGTCGACAGCGCCAATCGCGAAGTCTTCGACGCCGCCATGTCGCACCCCGAATACGCCGGCATGGGCACGACGCTGGTCGTGGCGCTCTATCGCGGCGACCGCCTCTGGCTGGGCCACATCGGCGATTCGCGCGGCTACCGCTTCCGCAACGGCCACCTCGAACAGCTCACCCGCGACCACTCGCTGCTGCAGGAGCAGATCGACGCCGGCCTGATCACGGCGGAACAGGCGGCCTACTCGATGCACAAGAATCTGGTTACACGTGCGGTAGGGGTCGATGAACTCGTCGACCTCGAAATCCACGATTATCCGGTTGAGCCGGGAGACCTGCTGTTGATGTGTTCTGATGGCTTGTCCGATATGCTCACCGACGAGCAGATCGAACAGCTGTTGCGAACCAACGACAGCTTGCCCGCGGCAGGTGCGATGCTGGTGCAGGCCGCCAACGCCGCTGGCGGGCGAGATAATATCGCGGTCATACTGGCGCGCGCCAAGCCGGGCACTCGGGACTTCGCGAAGTCCTGGTGGTCGTTCTGGCGCTGATTGAGTTGGCCGTGCAATACCGGACGATGAATTACAAAGAGCGCTGCGGCGTTTCCGACAAGCGGTCTGAAAGCCGCGAGAGAAACTGAGGTTTTCAATGGGCAAACTCGTCGTCTCGCTCGATAACGTCGTGATCAAGGAATTCCAGATCACGAAAGAGCGCACTACGCTCGGCCGGCGGCCGTACAACGACATCGTGATCGACAACCTCGCCGTCAGCGGCGAGCACGCGGTGCTGACGGCGGCACAGTCCGATGTGTTCATCGAAGACCTGAACAGCACCAACGGCACCTACATCAACGGCAAGGCGGTCAAGAAGCAGCTGCTGTCGAACAACGATGTCGTCGAGGTCGGCAAGTACCGCATCAAGTTCCTCGCCGAGGACGCCGAGGACTACGAAAAGACGATGATCCTGCGTCCCGGCGCGTTCGGCCGCGCGCCGGGCGTGATCGGCGCGCCGCCGACCGCCGCCACGCCGCCGGCCGCCGGGCCGGCCTCGATCAAGGTGCTCAATGGCGGCGCCGCCGGCCGCGAGGTGCTGCTCACGAAGGTCGTCACCACGGTGGGCAAGCCGGGCGTGCAGGTGGCCTCGGTCACCAAGCGTCCGGGCGGCTACGTGCTGTCGCATGTCGAAGGCTCGCGTCGTCCCAGCGTCAACGGCCAGCCTGTCGGCGAGGAGTCGATCTCGCTGAAGCACGGCGACATCATCGACCTCGCCGGCACCCAGATGCAGTTCGTCCAGAACTGATCTTCCCGCCCATTCTCCGAGTCGCGGCGTGAGATCTCCGCCCGGCCGGGAGCCGGCACCCTCGCAGGTGCCCCACGCCGACTTCGACGCCGACGCGTCTGCGCCGCGCTCGTTCTGGCAGCGCGCGCTGCAGCGACTCCAGCGCTGGGATCCGACGCTGCGCCTGTCGCTCATCGCCACCGCGTTGTGGCTGGTCGGGGCGTGGCACGTGGCGGTCGCGCCGATCGCGCCGCTGACCCGGCTGGAGCTCGCGCTCGACGACGTGCGCCAGTCCACCGCGCTGTCGCCGGTGACGAAGCCGCGCGACGACATCGTCATCATCGACATCGACGACGCCAGCCTGCGCGCCCTCGGCCGCTGGCCGTGGCCGCGCGACCGGCTCGCGCAGCTGGTCGAGACGCTGTTCGACGACGACCACGCGGCGGCGCTCGGGATCGACCTCGTGCTCGCCGAGCCCGACGACCAGGCGCGCACGGTGCACGATGCGCTGGCTTCGCTGACGCAGTTGGCGCCCGACGACGCGGTGCTGCGCGCGAGCGTCGCGCGCTGGCAGGGCACGCTGGAGGCACGCGCCGACCACGACGCGCGGCTGGCCCGGGCGCTGTCGGGGCATCCCGTCACGCTGGCCTACCACTTCAACCACCAGGCGGAGCCGGCGACGCCGGGCGCCGCGGCCGCCGTCGCGCCGCCGCCGGTCACCGAGGCCGACGTGCTGCCGGCCAGTGCGCTCGCGATGACGCCGTGGCAAGGCGTCGAAGTGCCGGTGCCGGCGCTGCTGCGTGCCGCGTCGGGCACCGGCTTCATCAACGCGCTGCCGGACGCCGACGGCGAGCTGCGGTCGACGCTGCTGGTCACCGGCTACGGCGGCGCCGTCTACGAATCGTTCGCGCTGTCGCTGTGGCGGCAGTGGCATCGCGTGAGCGCCTTGCGCCCGGTGATCCGGCGCGGGGAAGCCGGCGGGCCGCCGCGTCTGACGGGCCTGCAACTGACCTCGGCCGATGGCGAGCCGCTGCGCGCGCTGCGCGTCGACCCGCGTGGCGCCGTCACGCTGCCGTACCGCGCGGCGCTGCACCCCGGCGCCTCGCCGGGCACCGGGCGCTTCCGCTACATCTCCGCCGCCGACGTCCTCGCGCATCGCGTGGGCGCACGCGAACTCGGTGGCCGCGTCGTGCTGCTGGGAAGCTCGGCGCCCGGCCTGGCCGACCTGCGCGCGACGCCCGTGCATCGCGCGCTGCCGGGCATCGAGGTGCATGCGCAGCTGATGGCCGGCCTCGAGGACAACGACCTCAGCGTCCGGCCCGACTGGTCGCCCGGCTTCGAGCTGCTGCTGCTGGCCGTCGTGCTCGCGGCGGTCACGATGGCCGTGCGTCGCCTTGCCGGTCCGGTGGCGGTGCTGGCGCTGCTGCTGATCCTTGCGGTGCTGCTGCTGTGCGACCTGTGGGCGCTCACCGGTCGCGGCTGGGCCATCCCGATCGCGGCGCCGCTAGCGGGCGGCCTGCTGACCGGCGTGCTGGGCATCGTCGCCAACTACCTGCGCGAATGGCACTCGCGCCGCTCGCTGGCGCGGCTGTTCGGCCACTACCTGCCGCCGGAGCGCGTGCGCGCGATGGCCAGCGATCCCGAGCGCTTCCTCGACGTCGCCAGCAGCGCCGAGAACCGCGAGCTGACGGTGCTGTTCTGCGATCTGCGCGGCTTCACGCCGATGTCCGAGAAGATGGCGCCGGACCGATTGCGCGAGCTGCTGAACCTCTACTTCCTGCGCATGAGCCAGATCATCCACGGCCATGGCGGCACGCTGGACAAGTTCATCGGCGACGCGGTGATGGCGTTCTGGGGCGCGCCGCAGCCCGACGAGCAGCATGCCGCGCACGCCGTGAAGGCCGCGATGGCGATGATCGCCGCCGTCGGACCGCTCAACGCCGAACTGGCCGAGCGCGGACTGCCGTCGCTGTCGCCGTGCATCGGCCTGGCCACCGGCGTCGTCTGCGTCGGCGATCTCGGCTCGGCCCTGCGGCGCAGCTATACCGCGGTGGGCGACGGCGTGAACCTGGCCGCGCGCATCGAAGGCGCGACGCGCACCTACGACGTCCCGCTGCTGGTGGCCGACACCACGCGCGCGGCCGCTGGCGAGCTGCCTGGATGCGAATGGGTGGAGGTCGACGAGGTCGCCGTCAAGGGGCGCAGCCAGCTGGTCACGCTGTATGTGCCGCTGGCTGTCACCGATGTCACATTGTCGAGTTCTGGCCCGAAAAGCGCGGAGGAAATCACGGCGATTCATGAACAACTTGGCCTTTGGCGCCTTGCACGTGATGCGTTGCGCGGGCACCATGGCAAAGGTTCGCGGTCGGTGGCGTCACCGTCCGCGCGCGCTGTCGCTCACGCGCGACTGACCGAGCTGCTTGCCGCCCGGCCGGCCTCGCGCCAGCTGCATGCGCTGGCGGCCCACCGGCTGGCCAGCCTCGCAGCCGAAGAAGCCCCAGAACAAGAACTCCCCCGTTGACCTCCTCGAGTCACCCTCCGCGTGATGCCCGCATGAAAATCCAGGTACTCGGCTGCTCCGGGTCGATCGCGCGCGACAGCCGCACCACCAGCTTCCTGCTCGACCAGGACGTGCTGATCGACGCCGGCACCGGCGTCGGCGACCTGTCGCTCGACGCGCTGGAACGCATCGACCACATCCTGCTCACGCATTCCCACCTGGATCACGTGCTGGCCGTCCCCTTGCTGGCCGACAGCGTGCTGCGCCGGCGCCAGGCGCGCGGCGCCGCGCCGATCGAGGTGCACGCGCTGCCCGAGACGATCGCCGTGCTGCGCGAGCACCTGTTCAACAACCAGCTCTGGCCCGACTTCACGCGGCTGCCGACGGCCGAATACCCGGTGCTGCGCTTCGTGCCCTTCAACGTCGGCGACACGCTGGAACTCGGCGGCCGCCGCATCGAGGTGCTCAGCGCCCGCCACTCGGTGCCGGCCTGCGGCTTCGCCGTCCACGGCCCTGCCGGCGGTGGCGGGGGGTGGGTCTTCAGCGGAGACACGGGCCCCAATCCGTCGTTCTGGGAACGCATCGCGCAGTTCCCGGTGGCGCACGTCGTCGTCGAGACGGCCTTCAGCGAGCCGGAATGCCGCCTCGCCAAGACGAGCGGCCACCACTGCCCGAGCTCGCTCGCGGCCGAGCTGGCCGGCGCGCCGCCGGACGCCCGCATCTACATCACCCACATCAAGCCGGGCGAGATCGACGCCGTCATGGCCGGGCTGCGCGCGCTCAAGCGCGAACGCCCCTTGATGGAACTGCTCAAGGGCGACACGTTCGAGCTTCATTGACGCGAAGGAGCTCGACCGCGGCGCGCGGCACTTGAGTGCGGGCCTGCAGGGGGTTCTCGATCTGCCGCGGATGCTTTCCGGGCATATCTCACGTTCAGGATCTGGAACGGTTCCTGCAAGGCTGGTGAAACCCGCCAGAATGCCGATAGCCTTCTGACAGCTTTCGCAGCCTCCCCGTCCCATCGCCTTCCGGAGTTCCCAAGAATGAAGCGCACCGTCCAACAGGGTTTCACCCTGATCGAACTGATGATCGTCGTCGCGATCATCGGCATCCTCGCGGCCGTCGCCCTGCCGGCGTACCAGACGTACACGGTCAAGGCCAAGCTGTCGGAAGTGACGCTGGCCGCGTCGTCGTGCCGCACCACGATCTCCGAGGTCTACCAGACCGGTACGTCGGCTCCGACGGCCAACGGCTGGGGCTGCGAAGCGTCGACGTCGACCAGCAAGTACGTCGCCAGCGTCGCCACCGACGTCAACGGCGCCGTCAGCGTCAAGGTCTCGAACGACCCGTCGCTGCCGAGCGCCATCACGGGCGACATCCTGACGCTCGTGCCGGCCGACTCCGCCGGTGCCAACGTCAAGCCGCCGGTCGGCTCGGTCCAGATCTTCAAGTGGGTCTGCGGTGCCACCTCCGGCACGCTGCTGCCGCATACCGACAGCGCGCTGTCGAAGTACCTGCCGGGTTCTTGCCGCGGCTGATCGCCGTCGCAAGCCGATTGAAAAGGGCGCTTCGGCGCCCTTTTCGCTATCGCCGCCAGGCGCGAGCCGGGGCAGAATCAGGTGACACTTTCAGTCGGTGTGACAAATTTCGTCACTTCGGCGGCTCGCAAATCGAGGGCTTGCCGGGCCGCGCTGACACGGTGCGTCACCTGGCGTGCATAAGTCACGTTCGGGATTGTCAATTTGCCGGCCTCCGCGCTGGCATGGCATTCGCTTACAGCATGTGGGCGAAAGTCTCCGTCGATTCACAGTCGGCTCTTCTCCCATCTCCTGGAGTTTCATATGAAGCGTACCGTCCAACAGGGTTTCACCCTGATCGAACTGATGATCGTCGTCGCGATCATCGGCATCCTCGCCGCCGTTGCCCTGCCCGCGTACCAGACGTACACGGTCAAGGCCAAGCTGTCGGAAGTGACGCTGGCCGCGTCGTCGTGCCGCACCACGATCTCCGAGGTCTACCAGACCGGTACGTCGGCTCCGACGGCCAACGGCTGGGGCTGCGAAGCGTCGACGTCGACCAGCAAGTACGTCGCCAGCGTCGCCACCGACGTCAACGGCGCCGTCAGCGTCAAGGTCTCGAACGACCCGTCGCTGCCGAGCGCCATCACGGGCGACATCCTGACGCTCGTGCCGGCCGACTCCGCCGGTGCCAACGTCAAGCCGCCGGTCGGCTCGGTCCAGATCTTCAAGTGGGTTTGCGGCGCGACCTCCGGCACCATCCTGCCCCTGACCGACGCGCCCCTGTCGAAGTACCTGCCGGGTTCGTGCCGCGGCTAATCCGCGCTGTCGCGTGATCCAACGAAAGAGGTGCTTCGGCACCTCTTTTTTCATGGGGGGCCCCAACACGACCGCAGGAGACAATGCGCGGTTCCGGCCCAGGAGTGCAGATGATCGAACTGTCGGTAATCGTCCCGACCTACAACGAACGACCCAACGTGGGCGAACTCATCCGGCGCCTCGGTGTCGCGCTGCAGGGCATTCGCTGGGAGGCCGTCTTCGTCGATGACGATTCTCCGGATGGCACCGCCGCCGAGGTTCGCGCCGCGGCGCAGGCCGACCCCCGCGTGCGCTGCGTCCAGCGGCTGGGCCGCCGCGGGTTGTCGCGGGCGGTCGTCGAGGGCGTCCTGAGCACGGCGGCGCCGGTGATCGCCGTCATCGATGCCGACCTGCAGCATGACGAGAGCATTCTTCCGGCGATGCTGGCGCGCCTGCGCGGCACGGCCACCGAGGCGCCCGCGGACGTCGTCGTCGGCAGCCGCTACGTGGCCGGCGGCGGCCTCGACGGCTGGGATGCCCAGCGCGAGCGCATGAGCCGCTTCGCCACGGCGCTGGCCAACCGCATGGTGGCCACCGGGCTGAGCGATCCGATGAGCGGCTTCTTCATGATGAAGCGCGAGACCTTCGACCTGGCCGTGCGCCGGCTTTCCGGCGAGGGCTACAAGCTGCTGCTGGACCTGCTGGCGTCGCTGCCCACGCCACCGCGCGTCGCGGAGATCCCGTACACCTTCCGCCCGCGTCGCGCGGGCGAGAGCAAGCTCGATTCAGCGGTGCTGTGGGAGTTCTCGCTGTTGCTCATCGACAAGAAGTTCGGCCGCTGGATTCCCGCGCGCTTCCTGCTCTTCTCGATGGTGGGCATCTCCGGCGTGGCCGTCCACTTCGCCGTGCTGACGCTGCTCTACCAGGTCGCCCACCTCGCCTTCACGGCCTCGCAGGCGACGGCCACGCTGGTCGCGATGACGTCCAACTACGCCCTCAACAACTCGTTCACCTACCGCGACCAGCGACACCGCGGCCTGAGCTGGTGGCGCGGGCTGCTGACGTTCTATGCGATCTGCGGCTTCGGCGTGATCGCCAATGTCGGCGTCGCCGGGTTCCTGTTCGAGCGCCAGGGCTGGGCACTGGCCGCCGCCGCGGGCGCCCTCGTGGGCACGGGCTGGAACTACGCCGCCACGCGCGCCGTCACGTGGAGATCCCGATGAACCGTGCCGCGAAGCCGGCGATCGGTTCCGGACTGGTGACCTGGGCGGCGGTGGGCCTCGCCGTCCTGCTCATGCTGGTCATGAACGTCGTGCCGGTGGGCAACAACGACGTGTGGATCCTGATGAAGGTCGGCGAGCTGATCGTCGACACCGGCAAGATCCCCGACACGGTCCTGTTCGCGTTCACCACGGTGCGCGACAACCACTTCAACGCGCACGAGTGGCTGGTCTCCGTCATCTATCACGAGTTCGATCTTCTGCTGGGCCTGCACCGGCTGATGTGGGTGACGGGCGGCTTCGCGCTGCTGCAGTTCGCGCTGTGCGTCGTGCTCGCGCAGCGCCGCGCCGCAGGCCTCGGCGCGGCGCTGATGATGGCGATGCTGGCCATGATGTGCGCCAACGTGCGCTACGTGTTGCGGCCCGAGCTGTTCGCGCTGCTGTTCCTCGCGTGGCTGCTGCTGGTGCTCGATCGCTACCGCGGCGAACGGCGCTGGACGACGCTGCTGTGGCTGTTGCCGGTCGCGATCCTGTGGGCGAACTGCCATGGCTCGTTCATCCTCGCGCCGGCGATCACCTGCCTGTTCGCATTCGGTGAGGCGATGTCCGCGACCTTCGCCGCCACGGGCGCGTGGCCCCAGCGCCTGCGCGCCGGCTGGCGCGCCGGGTTGCCATATGCCGCCGCGGCGCTGGCCATGACGGCGGCCTGCGCCATCAACCCGGCCGGCTGGGCGCTCTTGAAGTTCCCGTTCCAGCTGCAGCAGTCCGGCACGATGCGCCAGCTGATCAAGGAATGGCTTCCGACGTTCTCGCCGTTGTTCGTGGTCGAGCGCGCGTTCTGGATCTTCATCGCGGTGCTGGCCGCGACGCTGGCGCTTGTCGTCGCGTTGCGGCGCTACCTCAACGTCACCGACGGGCTGCTGCTGGCCGTCTTCACGGTGCTCGCGCTGGACCGCTCGCGCCACATCGTGTGGTTCGGCTTCATCGCGCTGTACGTTTGCGCGGGACTGGTGGGACACCTCACGCTCGAGCGCCGGCGCGAGCGCGGACTGCGTGCCGCCGCTGCGTGCTTGGCCCTCGCGGCGACCAGCGCCTGCGCGCTGCTGGGCAATGCGGCCCACGGCTTCTTCTACGAAGTGCCGTCCAACAACTTCAGTCCGCCCCTGGTGGCGGAGCTGGCCGACCCGAAGGTGGCCGGCAACGTCCTCAACTCGTACGAATTGGGCGGCGAGTTGATCTACCGCGACTGGCCGCGCTTGAAGCCCTCGATCGACTCGCGCGTCGACTCCTACGGCGACGACTACCTGCTTTTCTCGATCCAGTTGCTGCAGAACGAGAACCTGCTGAACCTGTTCCTCGAAGGCAACCACGTGAGCTACATGCTGTTGCTGCGGCGCGACTTCGAACTCGGCATCCGCCGGATGCCCAGCATCCGCGCGCACTGGCATATCCGCCTGACGGACGGCGACATCTTCCTGCTGGAACGCAACGAGCCGCTGCGGGCCGACGCGCGGCCCGCAGCGGCGCACTGACTCAACGCGTCGGCGTCGGCCGGCACAAGGACTCTTTGAATGAGACTCATCGCATTCCTGGTGGCGGTGGCGCTGGCCACACTGATCCACCGCCCGTTTCCGCCGAATCCGACGATCGCCAATCAATTGACCGCCATCTTCGGCTGGGGGCTCGTGATGATCCTGGCGCCGGCGCCGGTGCTACTGCGATCGACGTTGCGCGCAGCGGCGCCGCCACTGATCGTCCTTGCGCTGGCGGCTGCCGCGTGCGCGATCGGCATCTTCCTCGGGACGCAGCCGTCCCCGCCGGGTATCGGCATCCTGGGCATCATGGGCCTGGCTGCGGTGGTGATGCTGCACGGAGCCGCTGCCGGGGCGGGCGATGTGGTGCGCTATTTCCGGCCGTTCGCGATGGCTCTCGTCGTCGGCGGCGTGTGCTGCGGCCTGATCGCGTTCCTGCAAGTGTTCGCGTACCACGCGCTCGACAACGACCTCATTGCGTGGCCGGTTCGATTGGGCCGACCGGGCGGCAACGTCGGGCAGTCGAATCAATTTGCCGACATCATGCTCTGGGGGATCATCGGTAGCGTGCCGCTCGCGCGCTCCTGGCAGGATCGCGCTGGCGCCTGGTTGCCGCGCGTGGGCTGGTGTCTCGCCGTGCTGACGATGCTGTTCGGGGTCGTGCTCACCGGCTCGCGTACCGCCCTGGTTGCGCTCGCACTCCTGGCGTCGTGGGGCCTCGCTGACCGCAACCTGGCGCGTCCGCTGCGTCTTGGCCTGTTGTCGCTGCCATTCGTGGCTGCGCTGATGCTCTGGGCGATCGGGGCCTGGTCGCACGCGCATGAAGTCACGGTGGTACTACTTGACCGGAGCGACGCCACCGACGCCACCTCGTTTCGCGGCGGGATCTGGCAGAGCGCGCTGGTGTTGATCCGCCAGCAGCCGTGGCTGGGCGTCGGCTGGGGACAGTTCAATTTTGCCTGGACGCTCACGCCGTCGTTCGCGCGCGGCGCGGGACTGGTCAGCAACACGCACAACCTGCCGCTGCAGCTGGCGGTCGAACTGGGCGTGCCCGCAGCGCTGCTGATGATGGGGCTGCTGGTCGTCGCGCTGTTTCAATCGTTCCGCCGCGTCTGGCACCAGGCCGACGAGGCCGGCCTGGCGGCGCGCAGCGCACTGCTGTTCGTGCTGGTGATGGGCCTGCACAGCATGCTCGAATATCCGCTGTGGTACGCGTACTTGCTGTTGCCCACGGCGTGGGCTTTCGGCGTGGCCGTCGGCACCGCAACCGCGCTCGGCGCCACGGGGGCCAGCCCCGATGCAGCGCGCGTCACGGCGCGCAACTGGCGAGCCGTGGGGTTGATGATGGTGGTGCTGGCGCCGTCGGCATGGATGGACTACCTGACCATCGTCGACCTGTTCCTTCCGCGATCGACGTCCTTGCCGTTCGACCAGCGCGTCGCGCACGGCCAGGCCAGCCCGCTGTTCGCCAACGAAGCCGACTACGTCGCAGTCACCGAGAGGCCGCTGACTCCGGACATGCTGCCGGTGATCGAGCGCTCGTCGCACGTGCTGCTCAACGGACGCCTGATGTACGCGTGGGCGAACATCCTCTACGAGCAGGGCCAGGTCGACAAGGCGCGCTACATGGCTGCCCGCCTGCGCGAGTTCAACCTGCCCGGCCCCAAGCCCTGGTTCGCGCCCTGCGATGATGCGGCCGTGACGGCCAAGCCGTTCCAATGCCTGCCGCCCGAGCACCCCGTGAGCTGGCGCGACTTCAGGTAGCCCCAGGCGTGGCCGGCCTGCAGGGCGCGGGCTTCACGGAATCGCGTTACCCTCTGCACCGTTTTCGCCGCCTCGCGCGGCGCGCGCCGGCACCAGCCAGCTGGCCTTTCTTCGATTGCCGCAATGACCAGTCAAACCTTTCCCGGCGACCGCGCGGACGTGCGCATCTTCGCCTACGCGCTCGCGTTGATCCTTCCGCCGATGCTGGCCTACAACCGCACGCCGTCGGCGACGCAGCTCAACGAGCTGGTGTGCGTGTTCGGCTGGGGCCTGTGCCTGCTGGCCGCCAACCGGATTCCGCACGGCCCCGTGCGCCGCGGCGCCACGCTGTGGCTGGCGCTGGCGCTGGCCATCCTGTGCGTGGCGATCATCGCGTCGTGGACCGTCGGCTCGCTGCCGACCTCGCTCGCGCTGCCGCCGGCGTTGATGCTGGTGGCCGCGAGCTTCGTCGCCACGCTCGGCGCGCGCGTCGCCCAGGGCGGCGACGAGGACGGCCTGCAGGCCTTCGCACCGTTCGCGATCGGCATGGTGGCCGTCGGCAGCCTCAGCGCGCTGGTCTCGGTGATCCAGGTCTACATCCCGAGGCTGGCCGACGGCACGCTGATCGCGCAGTCCGGCATCCCCGGCCGCGCCGTGGGCAACCTGCGCCAGCCCAACCATCTGGCGAGCCTGCTGGTGTGGTCGGTGATCGCGCTGGTGCCGCTGGTGGAATGGCGCCGCATCTCCCGCTGGTTCGGCCTCGCGATCGGCGTGCTGATGATGGCGGCCGTGGTGCTCAGCGGCTCGCGCACCGGCCTGTACGGTGGCACGCTGGTGCTGGTCGTGTGGGGCGCCGTCGACACGCGACTGTCGCGCGGCACGCGCATCGCGCTGGTGTCGTCCATCCTGTTCCCGGTCGGCATCCACGCCTGGCAGTGGCTGAGCGAGCACCTGTCGTTCGTGCCGCATGCAGTGGGCACCGCCACGCGCGTCGGCGACGGCGACAGCTCGCACTTCGCGATCTGGCGCAACACCATCGAGCTGATCCGCCAGCAGCCGCTGCTGGGCGTGGGCTGGGGCGAGTTCAACTTCGCGTGGACGCTGACGCCGTTCCCGCATCGCCCCACCGCCTTCTTCGACCACACGCACGACCTGCCGCTGCAGCTCATCGTCGAACTCGGCCTGCCGCTGGGGCTGCTGGTGCTGGGCCTGCTGGTCTGGGCCCTGTGGCAGGGCCTCTCGCGCGCGCTGGCGACGCAGGGCGAAGCCGGCCATGGCGCCCGAGCGGCCTGGGTGATGGTCGTGATGATCGCGATCCACAGCCTCGACGAATACCCGCTGTGGTACGCGTACTTCCTGCTGCCGGCGGCCTGGGCCTGGGGCTTCACGCTCGGCTCCGGCCCGGCGCCGAAGCCCGCCGGCGAGCCGACGCTGAGCGGCGTCGTCGGCGGCCGGCCCATCGATCCCGGCAAGCTCGTGCGCCTCAGCAGCGAGGGCTCGGGCCTGCGCTGGTTCGGCGTCGCGATGATGCTGGTGGCGTTGATCTCGACGTGGGACTACTGGCGCGTCTCCATGATCTTCGTCGACGATGCGGGCCTCGCGCCGCTGCCCGACCGCATCGTGGCCGGCCAGAGCAGCCCGTTCTTCGCGCATCACGCCGACTACGCGGACGCCACCACTGCCGATCCGCCGTCCAAGGCCCTGGGCGCGTTCGAGCGCTCCACCCACTCGCTGCTCGACAGCCGCCTGATGATGGCCTGGGCCGACGCGCTGGCCGAGAGCGGCCAGACGGAACGCGCGCGCTACCTGGTCGCGCGGCTGAAGGAGTTCGACAAGGCCGAGACCGAGGAATTCTTCGCGCCGTGCGTCGATGTCACCCTGCCGGTCAAGCCGTTCCAGTGCCAGCCGGAGCCCAGCGGGCTCACCTGGCGCGACTTCCGCTGAAACGAAAAAGGCCCGCGATGCGGGCCTTGTCGTTGGTGGATGCCCGGTCAGGGCCTCGTCCACGATCCCGACTTGCCGCCGTGCTTCTCGAGCACGCGCACGTCCCCGATCACCATCCCGCGGTCGATCGCCTTGACCATGTCGTAGACGGTCAGCAGGCCCACCTGCACGGCCGTCAGCGCCTCCATCTCGACGCCGGTGCGGCCCAGGGTCTCGGCCTGCACGGTGCAGTGCACGGCGCCGGCGGTGGTGTCGATCGCGAAGTCCACCTGCACGTGCGTCAGCGGCAGCGGGTGGCACAGCGGCACGAGCTCCGACGTGCGCTTGGCGGCCTGGATCGCCGCGATGCGCGCGACGCCGAGCACGTCGCCCTTCTTCGCGCTGCCCTCGGCGATCGCGGCGAGCGTGGCGGGCTGCATGCGGATCGAGCCGGTCGCGCGTGCGACGCGGCGGGTCTCGGCCTTGCCCCCGACATCGACCATGTGGGCCTGGCCCTGGGCGTCGAAGTGCGTGAGGCCGGAGGTGTTGGACGAATCGTTCATGGAACCTTGCGAGGACGGCGGCGATCCGACGGTGGACACCGCGATGGCTCGCCGAAAGCGGCGCGCTACATGGCCGATACACGGCGGTGTCATCATAGCGACCAGCGTGCCGCCGCCGGCCGCCGAACCGACCGGACAGGAAAGCCTTCCCCTTGCGCCCGAAATTCGCCACTCTTGCCGCCGCCGCGTGCCTTGCGCTGAACCTGTTCACCATGTCTGCGGCGCCCGCGGCCCCGTTGAACCTGCCGGCGCTCGGCGAGGCCGAGGGCGACGAGTTCAGCATCGACGACGAGAAGAAGGTCGGCGACCAGATCATGAGCCAGATCCTGCCCGACCCGGCGGTGATCGACGATCCGGTGCTGTATCAATACCTGATGTCGATCTTCGGGCCGCTGCACCAGGCCGCGCTCAAGCTCGGCAACATCAGCCCGGAGCAGGAGGAAAAGCTCGCGTGGCAGCCGTTCCTCGTCGACGACACCGAGTTCAACGCGTTTGCGCTGCCGGGCGGCTACATGGGCGTCAACCTCGGGCTGATCGCGCAGGCGGACACGCGCGACGAGATGGCCTCGGTGCTGGGCCACGAGCTGTCGCATATCACGCAGCGCCACATCGCGCGCAGCATGGTGGCCAACAAGCACCAGAGCATCGTGTCGATGGCCGCGATGCTGATCGGCCTGCTGGCCTCGGTCAAGTCGAAGAACGGCGACGTGCCGATGGCCGTGATCCAGGGCAGCCAGGCCGCCGCCGCCACCGCTCAGCTGACGTTCTCGCGCCAGATGGAGACCGAGGCCGATACCTTCGGGCAGGAAGTGATGACCGAGGCCGGCTTCTCGCCGTCGGGCATGGCCGACATGTTCGGCAAGCTGGAGACGGTCAGCCGCCTCAACGACAGCAACCAGTACCCCTGGCTGCGCTCGCACCCGTTGACGATCGAACGCATCGCGGCCGCGCGGCTGCGCGCCCGGGAAGGCGCGCCGCAGGATCCGGCCAAGAGCCACATCACGGAACATTCGCTGATGAAGGCCCGCGCCCGCGCGCTGATGGACACCTCCGACGTGGCGCTGCGCCGCATGCAGGGCCAGGCGCGACTGAACGCGCCGCTCACGGACGCCGAGCGGCTGGGCATCCTCTACGGCGGCGCGCTGGCCTCGATGGAATTGCGCGACTTCCCGTCCGCGCAGACCATGCTCGCCAAGGCCGACGAGGTGATGGCGCAGCACGCCGCGCTGGTCGCGCAGCAGGAGAACGCGCCGCCGCTGCCGCCGGCGCCGCCGGCGCAGGTCGTCGTCACGCCGCACGTCTATCCGATCGAGCCCGAGGTGGCGCACGACTTCGCGTTGCTGCGCGTGGAAGGCGCCGTTGCCAAGCATTCGGCGCCGGAGATCGTCGCGGCCGTCGACGCGCTCGGCAACGACCGTTCGCGCCCGGGGACGATGGCGCGCGCCAACGGCGCCATCGCGCGCGCGGCGGCGCGCGACCCGAGCGCCGGCGCCGCGCTGCAGCAGTGCGTCGAGTCGCTGCAGACCTGGGTGGCGGAGCGCCCGCGCGATGTGCTCGCGTGGACGCTGCTGTCGCAATGCGCCGAGCCGCTGGGCCAGAAGCTGCGCGCGATCCGTGCCGAGGCCGAGGCGCACGCGGCGCAGGGCGACCTGATGGGCGCGATCGACCGGCTGCGCGCCGGACAGAAGCTGACGCGCACCGGACGCGTCGATTTCGTCGAGGCCTCCATCATCGACGCGCGCCTGCGCGAGCTCGAGGCCATCCGGCGCCAGCTGATCAAGGACAACCACGGTCGCGACCCCAACCAGCCCTGACGAGCCCGCGCGCGCCGCGGCGGCGCGTCAGTCCTCGAACAGGTGCTCGATGGCGACGTCGATGATGGTGGAGGCGATGCTGTAGATCACCGAGCCGATCAGCGCGGAGCCGAAGCCGTCCACCTTGAAGCCGGCCAGCAGGCCCGCCGCGGCCCAGAACATCAGCGCGTTGATCACGAACAGGAACAGCCCCAGCGTCAGCACCGTGACGGGCAGCGTGAGCAGCACCAGCAGCGGCCGCACCAGCAGGTTGAGCAGGCCCAGCACGAGCGCGGCCACCAGCGCGGCGCCGAAGCTGTTGACGGAGACGCCGGGCGAGAGGTGCGCCACGAGCAACAGCGCGGCGGCCAGCAGCAGCCAGCGGACGATGAGTTTCATGACGTCGTCGAAAGGTTGGGGACTGCGTCGGATTGTGGGGCAAGCGCGCGCGGTCCGTCACGCGTCGACGGCGCGCGAGGGGCGCGTCGCTGCGCATTTCGCGAGGGGGCAATGGTCCTGCAGGTGGCGTGCCCGCGACGCGTCGCGTGCGGGACAACCCGCAGCCGCGCGTGCGTCGGCGCCGCGAAATTCAGGTCCGCGAGCGCTGGCTGGAGCGATTTCGGCGTCGCGCGGCAATTTCGAAAATACCGCCAGGGGTATATCCGGATTGGCATCGACAACTCCTCCGCAGGGCCGAATGACGCCTGCACGAGACAAAAACTTGCTTTTCCCTCGTGAGATTGCTGATTTTCATAGGTGAAGTGGCTTCTCACGCACTGCATGAGGCAGTACCATTCGTTTCGCTGAGATCTGCAGAGAAACGAGGGTTCATGCGACGCTCACCCAGATCCCGGCACATCAAAACCTCTTGATGGAGAGAATCAACATGGCAACTGCAACGAAGAAGGCCGCTCCGGCCAAGAAGGCTCCGGCCAAGAAGGCCGCTCCGGCGGCGAAGAAGGCGGCACCGGCAAAGAAGGCCGCTCCCGCGAAGAAGGCGGCGCCGGCCAAGAAGGCGGCTGCTCCGGCGAAGAAGGCCGCTCCGGCCAAGAAGCGCACTCCCAACGCCGCGTTCATGAAGGCGATGACGCCCTCGCCGACGCTGGCGGCCGTGATCGGCTCGACGCCGATCCCGCGCACCGAAGTCACCAAGAAGGTGTGGGAGTACATCAAGAAGAACGGCCTGCAGGACAAGGCCAAGCGCACGATGATCAACGCCGACGCCAAGCTGAAGGAAATCTTCAAGAAGGCCCAGGTCTCGATGTTCGAGATGACCAAGCTGATCAACAGCCACCTGAGCTGATCGTCCCGGGGCCGCCTTGTGCGGCCGCCGACGAGATGTTCCTGAAACCGGCGCCGCGACGCAAGTCGCCGCGCCGGTTTTTTCATGGCGTGCGCGATTCCCTGCGCCATGCGATGGACGTCGGGTAACGAGCTGTGACGCGCAGGCAGAATGCACGACAGGAGTGCGGCCCGTCACGGCGACGTGGATGAGGCCGGCCCTTTATAAACATCGTTGTTGAGGTCCGATTGAGATACGAAATGAGCATCGAGCGCAGCACGGAGCTGCTGCGCCAGGCGTTGCCGTGGATGTCGCGCCAGCGGGCCGGGTTGCATCCGGTGAGCTATGCCGTCTGGTTCGACTACGTCGCCCAGACGAACCCGCCGCTGCGCGCCGCCATCGACGAGCACCTGGCGCGCGAAGGCGCGCTCGACGAGTTCGCCACCCACGCGCTGTTCAAGCGCCACGTGGCCGACGTCGATCCCGAGGCCGCCCAGCGCATGGTCGACCAGATGCAGCGCGTGCTCGGCGGGATCGGCGAATCGGCCGGCGCCGCCGGCGCCCACGCCGCGCGCTACAGCGCATCGCTGGCACAGCTGGCCGTCGCGCTGGTGCAGGGCGATACGGTCAGGGGTATCCAGGCCGACAGCAGCCCCGGCGTGGCCCGCAACGGCCCGGCTCCGCGCAAGCTGGCCGACGTCGTCGCCGAGGTCATCGCCGACACCGGCACCATGCGCAGCCAGATCGGCGGCCTGCAGCAGCGCCTGGCCGACAGCCGGCGCGAGATCGAGCGCCTGCGCGACGAGGTGCGCCGCGCGCGCGAGGAATCGCTGCGCGACTCGCTGACGGGCCTGTCCAACCGGCGCGCCTTCGACCAGGCGCTGGCCGCCTGCCTCGCGGCCCCGCAACTGCCGACGCCGGCCGCCGGCGCGCGCCATGCCCAGGCCACCATCGACGCCGCCCGGGCCGCAGCGGCGAGCCGCTCGGCGTCCGGTGCCGACGCGCGCGGCGCCTGGCTGCTGCTCGCCGACATCGACCACTTCGGCCGCATCAACGAGGCCCACGGCCGCGACTTCGGCGACCAGGTGCTGCAGGCGGTCGCGGAGGCGCTGCGCACGCTCGTGCCGCAGGGCGCGACGCTCGCCCGGGTCGACGGCGAGGCCTTCGGGCTGCTGGCGCCCAGGCTCGACGCCGCCGCCGCGCTGGTGCTGGCCGACCGCGTGCGCGCGCACATCGGCAGTGCGCGCATCCGCCGGCCGGATCAGGACGAGGCCGAGCGCGTGACGCTGTCGGTCGGCCTGGCGCGAGCGCGCGACGGCGAGTCGCCGCAGGCGCTGCTCGATCGCGCCGGCGCGGCGCTGCGCCAGGCCAAGGACGCCGGACGCGACCGCGTCGTCAGCGCGGGCTGAGCTGCAAGCCTAGCCGGCGAGATAGGGCGCCAGGTAGCGCCCGGTGTGGCTCTGCGCACAGGCCGCGACGTCCTCCGGCGTGCCTTCGACCACCACGGCGCCGCCGCCCGCGCCGCCCTCGGGGCCCATGTCGATCACCCAGTCCGCCGTCTTGATGACGTCCAGGTTGTGCTCGATCACGACGATGGTGTTGCCGGCGTCGCGCAGCTGGTGCAGCACGGTCAGCAGCAGCTGGATGTCGGCGAAGTGCAGGCCCGTCGTCGGCTCGTCGAGGATGTAGAGCGTGCGGCCGGTGTCGCGCTTGGAGAGCTCGAGCGCCAGCTTGACGCGCTGCGCCTCGCCACCGGACAGCGTCGTCGCGCTCTGGCCCAGCGTGATGTAGCCGAGGCCCACGTCCAGCAGCGTCTGCAGCTTGCGCGCGATGTTGGGCACCGCGTTGAAGAACTCGAGCGCGTCCTCCACCGTCAGCTCCAGCACCTGCGCGATGTGCTTGCCCTTGTAGAGCACCTCCAGCGTCTCGCGGTTGTAGCGCTTGCCGTGGCAGATGTCGCAGGGCACGTAGACGTCGGGTAGGAAGTGCATCTCCACCTTCAGCACGCCGTCGCCCTGGCAGCTCTCGCAGCGGCCGCCCGACACGTTGAAGCTGAAGCGCCCCGGCCCGTAGCCGCGTTCCCGCGCCGCCGGCACCTCGGCGAACAGCTCGCGGATCGGCGTGAACAGGCCCGTGTAGGTGGCCGGATTCGAACGAGGCGTGCGGCCGATCGGGCTCTGGTCGACGTTGATGACCTTGTCGAAGGCCTCCAGGCCCTCGATGGCCTCGTGCGGGGCCGCCTCGGCGTGGCTGCCGTACAGCTCGCGCGCGACGGCGGTGTAGAGCGTGTCGTTGACCAGCGTGGACTTGCCCGAGCCCGACACGCCCGTCACGCAGGTCAGCAGGCCGACGGGGATGTCGACCGTCACGCCCTTGAGGTTGTTGCCGCGCGCGCCGCGCACGCGCAGGCGCGCCGCGTTCTGCGGGTCGTCGTCCTCGGGCTCGTCGCGCCATGGGTGGCGTTCGTCCGGCACCGGGATGCTGAGCACGCGCGACAGGTACTTGCCGGTGAGCGAATCCGGATTGGCCGCGACCTCGTCCGGCGTGCCCTGCGCGATGATCTGGCCGCCGTGGCGTCCGGCGCCCGGGCCCATGTCGATGCAGTACTCGGAGGCGCGGATCATGTCCTCGTCGTGCTCCACCACCAGCACCGAGTTGCCGAGGTCGCGCAGGTGGCGCAGCGTGGCGATCAGGCGGTCGTTGTCGCGCTGGTGCAGGCCGATCGACGGTTCGTCCAGCACGTACATCACGCCCGTCAGGCCGGAGCCGATCTGCGATGCGAGCCGGATGCGCTGCGCCTCGCCGCCGGACAGGGTGTCGGCGCTGCGGTCGAGGCTGAGGTAGTTCAGGCCGACGTTGTTCAGGAAGGTCAGGCGGCTGCGGATCTCGCGCACGACCTTGTCGGCGATGTCGGCGCGCGAGCCCTCGAGGTGCAACTGCTCGAAATAGGACAGGCAGTCCGACAGCGTCGAGTGCTCGATCTCGTAGATCGGCTTGCGGGCCGACGAGGTGCCCACGAGGAACACGTTGCGCGCCTCGCGCCGCAGCCGCGTGCCGTGGCACGACGGGCAGGCGCGCGCGGCCTGGTAGCGCGCGAGATCCTCGCGCACCGCTGCGGAATCCGTCTCCTTGAAGCGGCGCTCGAAGTTCGGCAGGATGCCCTCGAACGGATGTGCGCGCCTGACGACGGTCTGCTTCTTCGTCTTGCCCGTGCCCTCGGACGTGTAGGTGAACTCGATGTTCTCGTCGCCCGAGCCGTTGAGCAGCACTGCGCGCGCCGCCTCGGGCAGCGATTCGAACGGTGCGTCGACGTCGAAGCCGTAGTGCGCGGCCACGCTCTCGAGCATCGAGAACGTGTAGCCGTTGCGGCGATCCCAGCCCTTGACCGCGCCGGCGGCCAGGCTCAGCGTCGGGAAGGCGACCACGCGGTCGGGGTCGAACGCGACGACCTGGCCCAGGCCGTCGCAGCTCGGGCACGCGCCCACCGGCGAGTTGAACGAGAACAGCCGCGGCTCCAGCTCGGGCAGCGAGTAGCTGCAGATCGGGCACGCGAACTTGGCCGAGAACAGGTGCTCGGCGCCGGTGTCCATCTCGTAGGCGATGGCGCGGCCGTCGGCGATGCGCAGCGCGGCCTCGAAGCTCTCGGCCAGGCGCTGGCGCGCGTCGTCGCGCGTCTTCAGGCGGTCGATGACGATGTCGATGTCGTGCTTCTCGGTCTTCTTCAGCGTGGGCAGGTCGCTCGCCTCGACGATCGCGCCGTCGACGCGGAAGCGCACGTAGCCCTGCGCCTGCATGTCGGCGAACAGCTCGGTGAACTCGCCCTTGCGGTCGCGCACGACCGGCGCCAGCACCATCAGCTTGGTCTCTTCCGGCAGCGCGAGCACGTTGTCGACCATCTGCGCCACCGGCGTCGCGGCCAGCGGCAGGTCGTGGTCGGGGCAGTAGGGCGTGCCGGCGCGCGCGAACAGCAGGCGCAGGTAGTCGTGGATCTCGGTGACCGTGCCCACCGTCGAGCGCGGGTTGTGGCTGGTGGCCTTCTGCTCGATGGAGATCGCCGGCGCGAGGCCCTCGATCACGTCGACGTCGGGCTTGTCCATCAGCTGCAGGAACTGGCGCGCGTACGCCGACAGGCTCTCGACGTAGCGGCGCTGGCCCTCGGCGTAGAGCGTGTCGAACGCGAGGCTGGACTTGCCCGAACCCGACAGGCCGGTGATCACCACCAGCGCGTGCTTGGGGATGTCGAGGTCGATGTTCTTCAGGTTGTGCGTGCGCGCGCCGCGCACGCGGATCGCGTGGGCGTCCGGGCGCGCGATGCGCAGCGCGCGCTCGAGCTCGGCGTCCGAACGCGGCTCGCGCACGGCGCTGCCGAGGTAGCGCTCGGCGCCGTCTCCGGCCCGCGGCGGTGTGGCGGCGTCAGGGGCCTTGGCGCGGGTTTCGCGGGTCTTCTTGGCGGCGGGAGCGGAGGTCTTGGAGGATGGCATGGCAAACGGCAGGCAACCGACCATGATAAACAAGCCGTCAAGCCCTTGCACGTTTTCCAGGCCGCGGGCCGACACAGGGCCGCTGTGCGCGATCCGCCGGCAATCCACCGCGAAATCGCCGAGCGCGGCAAACGGCCTCGAAATCGCGCCGAATGCCGCCGGGTGTTTTCGCCGGGCGCCGGAACATGGACGACATCCGAAATCCCACCCGATGTCGACATGCTGCACTTCGATACCGCCCAGATGGCCGCGATCACGCAGGCCCACTTCTTCTCCCGCGTCGCCGAGTTCATCCGCGACCAGACCGCCGTCCCCGCCTACCGCCAGGCCGCGCTGGACACCACGCTGCGCACCTCGGTTTGGGCGCCGCACTGGCCCAAGCTGCGCGACGCCACCGAGCACGACGCCGCGCTGTTCATGTGCTTCCTGCTCGCCTGCGCGACGCTGGGCGTGGACGCGACGCGCGCCGCCGAAGCGGTGCGCCAGTCCAGCCAGCCCGAGACCAGCATGAAGCTGTTCCTGTCGGAGCGCGGCCTGCTGCGCTTCTCGGCCTTCGACATCCCCGACCTGACGCGCCCGCGCGGCGCCGAGGGCTGACCATGGGCTGCTTCTCCCGCGCGTCGTCGGCGTCGGCGAAGGCGCCCTGCGCGGCCTGCTGCCGGGCCGATCACGCCAAGGACGACGAGCTGTCGCAGGCCAGCTCGGCGCGCATCGCCGTGTTGACGGGCCGGCGCGGGCCCGTCAACGCCGCATCGGCTCCCGGCGCCGCGTCCGGCGCACCCAGCGGTCGCGTCAACAGCGATTGCGCGCAGCAGGCCCGGGCGCTGGCGCCCGTGGTGCAGCGCTTCGATCGCTATCGCGAGGCCTTGCCGTCGGCGCGGGCGGCGGCGGACATGAACGAGCTGGGCGACAAGCCCGGCGACGTGCCGTCGGCCAAGCCCTGCCTGACGCGTCTGCCGATGCAAGCGCAGCGGCTCAACGCCACGCTCGGCGTGCCGCCGGGAACGATCAAGGACACGGACCTTCGCAACGACGACACCGGGTTCCGGGCGGCGCTGTACCGCGACGAAGGGACGGGCAAGGTCATCCTGGTCCCGCGCGATACGCAGCCAGACAGCCTCGTCGATTGGCAGGCCAACATCCGCAATGGCCTGGGCATCGACACGCCTCAGTACCAGGCGATGCGCAACCTCACGTCCAAGCTCGCTGCCAACGACCAGATGTTCGACATCGCCGGCTATTCGAAGGGAGGCGGCCTCGCGCAGCAGGGCGGCTTGATGAGCGACTTGTCGCAAGTTCGGCTCTTCAACTCGGCCGGCGCGCCGGCCGAGATGCTGGCATGGAGCGGCAAGACGGACTTCGACAGCCTGACCGCGCGCACCAAGGCCTTCAGCTCCGAAGGCGACTTCCTCACGTTCATGAACACGACGACCGACCCTGGCCAGAACATCATCAATTCGCGCTTTCTCCAGCGCGAGCTGGCGGGCCAGGGCCCCGGACTGAATCCGATCAACATCAAGGTGCGCAATCCGGCCATGCGGGGCGCCGACGACCCGGAGTTCGCCGGCGACAAGCAAGCCTACATGGGCGAACTCCTCGCTCACATCGACGACATGCAGGCCGCCTACGACTCGGGCGGCGTCGTCCAGCTCTTTCCCGCCGTGCGTGCCGGATCAAAGGAAGTGATCGGCGGCAGCATGACCCTCCCGGGCAAGCTGCTGGGCGCCGGCAGCGACCAGCCGAGGCTGGGCAAGCTGGCGCAGCACAAGATGGGCGTCGTGCTCGACGCGCTCGAGACGTCGACGGTGGGCGACCGCCAGCGCCTGCAGGAGTTCATGAAGCAATGCGGATGATCGACCGTGCGTCGTGGCGGCCGGGCCGGCTCGCCACCTTCCTCATCGCGGCGGCCGCCGCCCTCGCCACCCCCAGCTCTTTCGCCATGCCATCACACACGACGTTCTTCGACCCCGGCCCACAGGCGGCGCTCGAACTCTCCATCCGTGACCACGATCGAGCGGCCATGCAACGCGCCCTGCTGGCGGGCGCCGACGTGAACGCGAAGGGAAAGTTCGACGTCACGCCGCTGATGATCGCGGTCGACCTCCAGGATCTCGAGGCCGTCGACACGCTTCTCGCCCAGGGTGCCTTGGCCAACGCGAAGGCGCAGGACCGGAACGGCCCGGTGAGCCTGGCGGCCAGGAGCTACCTCGCGCATCCCCATGGGCGCGACATTCTCGTCGCGGTCATCAAGGGCGGCGGAGACCCGGACACGCGCCAGCCGGATGGCAATCCCGTCCTGATGCAGATGATCCTGGCGCATGACGCCGCGGGCCTGGGATTGATGAAGTCGCTCGGCGCGAACCTCGACACGGTCGATCGCGGCGGCGATCCGTTCATCACCAACGTGGCCATGTCGGCCGATTGGGACATGGTGTGGGCCCTGCTCGAGCTGGGCGCGGCCTGGGACTACGAACACGGCGACACGCGGCAGCCGCTGTCCAAGGCGCTGAGCCTGCGATACCCGTCGCCGGATTCGCCGCTCTATCCTTACAAGCTCAAGGTCTGGCAGTTCCTGAAGGACAAGGGCATCGCGCTGCCGCCCCTGAGGAACTAGTGTCCTGTCGCGGAAATACGCCGCGATCGGCCCGTTTGGGCCCGCCCCGCAGCAGTTCGACCCACACGTGGGTCAATCCAACTCCTCACCGCACGTCCTGCTTGCGTGCCGAAGCCGGGTCGAATCCGCAGGCTGCGTATTTTCGGGACGGGACACTGGGAGTGCGCTCAATTCGCCGCCGCGGCCGCCCGCGCCGCCACCGACGCGGCCTGGTCCGCCTTGCGATCCGCCGTCACCTTCTGCGCGCTCGGGCGCTGCTCGATCAGCTTGATGTAGCTCTTCCAGTCGATGCCCGCGGCCTGCAGCATGTCGTCGCCGTAGATCACCTTCGTCCCGAGCGCGACCAGCGGCAGGCTGACGTAGGCGGCGCAGTCGGCGAGTCCGAAGTCGGGGCCGGCCAGGTACGGGCCGAACTTGGCCAGGCGCTGGAAGGCGGCGATGTTGCGGGCGAGCAGCTTCTCGATGCGGGCCTTGTTGCCGTCGCTCACCTTGCCGCCGAAGAAGGCCTCCGGGTAGAGCTCGCGCACCACCAGTTCCAGGTGCAGTTCGACGAAGGTGACGAGTTCGCGCACCTTGGCCTGGCCCCAGATGTCGGCGGGCATCAGCGGCGGCTGGGGATGCAGCGCCTCCAGGTATTCGACGATCACCTCGCTCTCGCACAGCGAGCCGTGCTCGGTGCGGATGTAGGGCACCTTGCCGAGCGGCGAGCACATCAGCATCTCCTCGGTCTTGTCGCCGCCCATGGCGCAACGCTCCTCGACGAACGGGATGCCCTTCTCGATGAGCACCATCTTGACCTTGTTGTAGTAGTTCGAGAGCGTGAATCCGCTGAGCGTGATCATGGCGTTTCCTGAAGGGCGTGACGGGCTGGACAGGCGTTGACGGCGCCGCCGCTGACGGTGTGGGCGCCAGTGTAGGCGGGCCGACGGCGGCGTCGTGCCGCCTGCGTGACAGGCTCAGCGGGCGCGGCGATCCAGCAGGCGCAGCACGGCCCAGGCGAGCAGGCCCGCGACGATCCCGCAGGCGTGCGCGATCGGCGCCACGGCGATGCCGAGGGCCTCGCTGGCGCGCGGCGCGAGATCCCACGGCGCTTCGGACACCCCCTTCGCCAGCGTGCCGGCGAGGATCGCCACGCCGATCCAGCGCTCACCCAGCGGCGGTGCGTCGGCGGGCGGCGTCGGGGGCGCGTCCAGCGTCGAGACGGGCAGCGCCGTCGACGCGCCCAGCTCCGTCATCGCCCACGGGCCGTCGGTGATGCGCGAAGGCTCGATGGCCGAGGCGCGCGTGGCGACGAAGGCGGCGTCCTCTCGCGGTGCCGCGTGCGAGCGCGCCCGCACGGGCGGCCACGCAAGCGACAGCCCCAGCACGACGACGCCCGCGTGCAGCACGCCCGACAGCCCGAAGTAGTGCGGCATCGCCGCGGCCAGGCGCTCGCTGCCGATCGCGGCCATCAGCACCTGCGTGCCGGGCCAGGCGACGAACCAGGCGGCGGCCGCCGCGGGGGGCAGGCGCGCCCGCCAGCCGACGAACGCGACGACCGCGCCACCCGCCACGTTGACGAGCAGGTGCGCCAGGCTCCCGTGCACCCACGCGCAGGTCCACAGCCGCCACGGCTCGCGCAGGCCGAACGCGGGCTGCCAGTCCAGCGCGCTGGCGCCGCCGGCCGAGACCATCGTCACGGCGATGGCGCCCAGGCACAAGAGTCCGCTCAGCACGACCCAGGCCATGCCGTCGATTCTGAAGAGGCGACTCACGCGCCCGGACCGAACACGGCGCGCCACAGCGCGCGCCCGGCGGCGCGTTCGGGCGCCAGCGTCTCCTCGGAAAACAGCGTGGGCTGTTCGTCGAGGCGCGCGCGGTGCTGCGCGCGGCGCAGCTCGCGGTAGGCGTCCGCGGCCGCGGCACCGATGCCGGCATCGAGCAGGCGGGCCTCCTCGGCGCGCTTGAGCAGCGCGATGTTGCCCAGGTTGTCCTGCAGGCCCGGGTGCGTGCGGCCATGCGCGAGCACGAGGTACTGCACGGCGAACTCGATGTCCATCAGGCCGCCCGCGCAATGCTTCGGGTCGATGCGCGTGTCGCGCTGCGGGTGCGCGTCGCGCACCTTCTGGCGCATCGCCGAGATCTCCTGGCGCAGCGCCTCGGCGTCGCGCTCGGCCTCGATGACCGCGCGCCGCGTGGCCTCGAAGCGCTCGCCGAGCTCGGCGTCGCCGGCGCAGAATCGGGCGCGCGTGATGGCCTGGTGCTCCCACGTCCACGCGGTGTTGCTGCCGCGGCCGCGCTGGTAGCGCTCGAACGATTCGATCGAGGTCACGAGCAGGCCGGAGTTGCCGTTGGGCCGCAGCGCGGTGTCGATGTCGAAGAGTTCACCCGCCGCGGTGCGCAGCGTCAGCCACGTGATGAGCTTGCGCACGAAGGCGGCGTAGACCTCCTGCGCCTGGTACGGGTCGGCCTCGCCAGCGTCGTCGTAGAGGAAGACGACGTCGAGGTCGCTGCCGTAGCCCAGCTCCTTGCCACCCAGCTTGCCGTAGGCGATCACGGCCAGCCGGGGCACGTCGCGATGGCGCTTCTTCAGGTGGCCCCAGGCCCAGTCCAGGCTGCGCTGCAGGATGGTGTCGGCCAGCGCGGACAGCTCGTCGGCCACCGCCTCGACGGTGATGCGGCCCTCGACGTCGCGCACCAGCGTGCGGAAGATCTCGGCGTGGTGCGCGCGCCGCAGCGTGTCGAGCAGCGCGCCCTCGTCGGCCTCGCCGGAGCGCTTCCAGGCCTCGTGGCGGCTCTCGAGTTCGGCGGTGAGCGCGGCCGGGTCGAAGCGCTCGATCATCGTGCGCTCGTCGGCGAGCTCGTCGATCACGCCCGGATGCAGCATCAGGTAGCGCACCGGCCAGCGCGCGAGCCCGAGCAGACGCAGCAGGCGCCGCTGCACGTTCGGGCGTTCGACCAGCAGCGCGAGGTAGCTCTCGCGGCGCAGCAGCGGTTCGATCCAGTCGACGAAACGCGTGGCGGCGTCGACCGAGCAGTTGCCCGAGCGGATCTCGTCGACCGCGCGCTGCACCAGCTTGGCGATGCGCAGCCGGCTTTCCTCGCGCAGGTTCTGCACGCGCGGGTTCTCCGAGAAGCGGCGCACGCGTTCGCCGAGTTCGGGCGGCAGCCGGTCGAGCCAGGTCTCGCTTTCGAGCTGCGCCTGCGGCGCGCTGCAGCTGCCGTTGCGGCACCCGCTGTTGCGCGGCGGCGGCGCGCGGCCGTCGTGCAGCAGCGTGTCGAACTCGGTGGAGACGAACTCGCGCGTCTCGCCGAGGCGGTCGAGCAGCTCGCAGGCGTTCTTGCCGCAGGACAGCCCGAGGCTGGCGGCGATCCAGCGCAGGTCGTCGTCGTTGGTGGGCAGCAGGTGCGTCTGCTGGTCGTCGAGGAACTGAATGCGGTGCTCGATGCGGCGCAGGAAGACGTAGGCCTCGTGCAGCTTCTCCGCCGTCTCGGCCTTCATCAGGCCGGTGGCGCGCAGCCTGTCGAGCGCCTTCAGCGTCGAGCGCGTGCGGATCTCGGGGAACTGCCCGCCGCGCACGACGAGCAGCAGCTGCACGATGAACTCGATCTCGCGGATGCCGCCGCGCGACAGCTTGACGTCGTTGGCACGCTCGGGCCGGCCGGCGGCGCGGCGCTGCGCCTCCTCGCGGATCTTGTGGTGCAGCGTGCGCAGGCCCTCGAACACGCCGTAGTCGAGATAGCGCCGGTAGACGAACGGCGTCACCAGCGAGCGCAGCGCCAGCGCGCGGCCCGAGGTGACCGCGGCGCGCGGCGCGACGACGCGGCTCTTGAGCCACGCGAAGCGCTCCCACTCGCGGCCCTGCACGAGGAAGTATTCCTCCAGCATCGCCAGGCTCACCACCGGCGGCCCCGAGTTGCCGTTGGGCCGCAGGGCCAGGTCGACGCGGAACACGAAGCCGTCGTCGGTCACGTCGCCGATCAGCGCGTACATGCGGCGCGCCATCTGGCCGAAGTATTCCTGCGCGCTCACCGGCTTCTCGCCGTCGGTGGTCACTTCCTCTTCGTAGACGTAGATCAGGTCGATGTCGGACGAGACGTTGAGCTCGCGCGCGCCCAGCTTGCCCATGCCGACGATCCAGAACTCGACCTTCTCGCCGGCCGCGTTGCGCGGCACGCCCCAGCGCGGATCGATGTCGGCCAGCGCCTGCGCGTGCGCGCGCTCGAGCGTGGCCTCGGCCAGGTGCGTCATCGCGGCGGTGACCTCGGCCTGGTCGGCGTGCTGCTCGATGTCGAGCACCGCCAGCCGTTCCAGCACCAGCTGGCGCGCGATGCGCAGTGCGCGCATCACGGGCATGCCTTCGGCCTCGAGCGCCGCGATCAGCGCCGTGATGGTCGCGAAGTCGGGCAGGCCGTCCGGCAGGCGCCCCAGCATGTCGGCGTAGCGGCGCCGCACGCGCTGGACGAAGCGGCTGTGCGCCGCCTTGGCCTGGCCACGCGCGAGGGGAAGCGGGATTCCGGGTGCGTTCACGTCGCCAGCCCCGCCGTCGCGCGGCGCGTTACGAAAAGTTCGCGGGAACTGAGGGCAACAATGACCCTCTGCCGCCCGGATTGGCGCCGGTCTTGCCCACCTACACTGTGGTCTGGGGCGCTGCCACCCCGTGCCGAACTTTTCATGGAATTGCAACTGAGCGCATTTTTCGATCCAGTCGTCAGACGGCTGCGCTTCATGCCGTGGCGGCGCGGGCTTCAACTGGCCTGGAAAACCTTGGTGTACGCCGGCTTGTCCGTGCTGTGCCTGCTCGTGCTCGCGTGGTTGACTCTGCAGTGGGGGATTCTGCCGCACATCGAGGATTGGCGCCCTGAGATAGAACGCCATGCCAGCCGCGCGATAGGGGTTCCGGTGCGTATCGGCCACATCAGCGTCCGATCGTCTTCGTGGATACCCGCGGTCGACCTGCGCGACGTCGTCTTCGCCGACCCGTCCGGCGCCGAGGCGCTGCGGCTGCCGCGCGTCTCCGCCGCGCTGTCGCCGAAGTCGCTGCTGGTGATGTCGCCTCGCCTGGCCCAGCTCTACATCGAGGACGCGCGCCTGCTGGTGCGGCGCGACGCCGCCGGCCACGTGCACGTCGGCGGCCTCGCGCTCGCGGCGCGCGCCACCGTCTCCAGCGCCAACGAGGCCGCGACGCTGGATTGGCTGTTCAGCCAGGAAGAACTCGTGCTGCGCCGCGGCGCCGTGCGCTGGATCGACGAGCAGCGCAACGCCCCCGCGCTCGAGCTCACCGACGTCGACATCGTGCTGCGCAACGGCCTGCGCTCGCACGACATGCGCGTCGACGCCACGCCGCCCGCCGACTGGGGCGACCGCTTCACGCTGCGCGCGCGCACGCGCCAGCCGCTGTTCTCGTATGCCGGCGACTGGCGCCGCTGGACCGGCACGCTCTACGCCGACCTGCCGCGCGGCGACGTCGCGCAATTGAAGCGCCACGTCGACCTGCCGTTCCAGCTCGATGGCGGCCAGGGCTCGCTGCGCCTGTGGCTCGACTTCCAGAACAACCACTGGCGCAGCGCCACCGCGGACGTGCAGCTCAATGGCGTCGGCGTGCGCCTGGCGTCCAGCGTCGAGCCGCTGGCGATCGCGCACGCGGGCGGGCGCCTGACCGCGAGCCGCGACCCGGCCGGCGTCACGGTCACCGCGGAGCACTTCGGCTTCGAGACGGCCGCCGGCGTGGCCTGGCCCGCGAGCGACGTGCGCCTGTCGTGGCAGCAGGCGCAGCGCAGCGTGGTCGAGCGGCTCGGGCGGCACGCCTACGTCAGCTACACGCGCGAGAAGGCGATCGCGCAGGCCGAGGGCCGCGCGGTGCCGCCGCCGCCGAGGGCGTCGTCGGCCAGCGGCAAGGTGCCCTGGGACGACCTCGATCCCGTGACCGGCGGCGAGCTGTCCGCCGATCACCTCGACCTGACGCTGATGCGCCGCCTCGCCGCCGCGCTGCCGCTGCCGCCGCTCGCGCAGCAGTGGCTCGCCGACTTCCAGCCCGAGGGCGTCGTGCGCCGGCTCGACGCGCACTGGACGGGCCCGTTGGCCGCGCCGCGGCTGTACCGGGTCAACGCGGCCGTCGATGGCTTCTCGATGGCGGCCGGCGCGATCCCCGAGGGCGGTCGCAGCGGACGCCCGGGCTGGCACAACGCCAGCGTCAGCGTCGACGCGAGCGAGCGCGGCGGCACGGCGCACGTGTCGCTGGACGGCGGCAGCCTCTCGCTGCCCGGCGTGTTCGAGGAGCCGGTGATCCCGTTCGACCGCTTCGCCGCCAACGCGAAGTGGACGATCGCCCCGGCGCGCGACGCCGCGCAGCCGCCGGACATCGCGCTCGCGCTCGACGACGTGCGCTTCGCCAACGCCGACGCCGAGGGCGCGCTGCAACTGCAGTGGCACAGCGGCCCGAGTGTGGCACCCGGCGCGGCCGCCGCCGCGGCTGCGAGCCAGGTCGGCCGCGGCCGGCGCTTTCCCGGCAGCGTCGACCTGAAGGGCGTGCTGACCCACGCCCACGCGGCGCGCCTCGCGCGCTACCTGCCCGCGCCCGGCATGACGGAGACGCGCAGCTACATCGCCGCCGCGTTCTCGTCCGGCGAGATGGAGAACGTGCGCTTCAGCGTGCGCGGCGACCTCGCCGGCTTCCCGTACCAGCGCCTGCACGACGGCGAGTTCCGCATCGATGGCCAGGTGCATGGCGTCGGTCTCGACTACGTGCCCGGCCCGCGCCTGGACGACGGCTCGCGCGGCCCGTCCCAGTGGCCTGCGTTCACACAGGTGGCCGGCGAGATCGTGCTCGATCGCGGCAGCCTCGAGATCCACGATGCCAGCGGCCGCATGGACGGCCTGTCGCTGCACGACGTCAACGGCGGCATCAGGAACCTCTACGAACAGCAGACGCTGACGCTGCACGGCCAGGTCGACGGCCCGATGACCGATTTCCTGCACTACGTGGCGCAGTCGCCGGTGGCCGGCTGGCTGCACAACGGCCTGGCCAGCACCAGCGCCAGCGGCGACGCCAACCTCGATCTCGCGCTCGACATCCCGTTGCACAAGGGCGGCAGCCAGGCCACCGTCAACGGCGCGTTGACGCTGTCCGGCAACGACGTGCGCCTGGTGCCGGGCGCGCCCGAGCTCGTCGATGCGCGCGCCCGCGTCGCGTTCACCGAGAAGGGCGTCACGGTCACCGGCGGCCATGCGCGCGCGCTCGGCGGCGACGCCACCTTCGACGGCGGCACGCAGGCCGACGGCAGCCTGCGCTTCACGGCACTCGGCGCGATCAGCGCGGACGGCCTGCGCAAGGTCGCGGGCGAGCCGGTGCTGGCGCGCCTCGCCTCGCGCGTCAGCGGCCAGGCCAGCTACAAGCTGGGCATCGCGATCGTCAAGGGCCAGACCGAGTTCGCGCTGACGAGCCCGCTCGCGGGCCTCGGCCTGGCGTTGCCCGCGCCGCTGAACAAGCCGGCCGACGCGGCGTGGCCGCTGAGCGTGTCCACCACGATGTCGACCGAGGAGGGGCGTCCGCGCGACACGCTGCGCGTGGAGCTGTCGCAGCCGCAGGGCCCGCTGCTGCAGGCCGAGGTGCTGCGCGACCGCTCCGCCGACGTGCCGCGCCCGCTGCGCGCGGCCTATGCCGTCGGCGCGCCGCTGCCGCCGCTGCAGCCCGGCGGCGTGCTGCTGCTGCACGGGCCGTCGTTCAACGGCGACGCGTGGCTGGCGTTCTGGCGCGGCTTGTCCGGCGCCGCGGTCGCGGCGGCGCCGCCCGCGCCCGGCGCGCACGACGCCGCCGACGAGATGGGCATCAGCTACGTGCCGTCGGCGGCGGCGCTGAAGACGCCCGACCTGGTCATCGGCGGCCGCCACCTCACCAACGTCGACGTGCTGCTGGCGCGCGTGATGGCCGCGGGCGACGACGTCTGGCGCTCCAACATCGCGTCCGACCAGACCAAGGGCGTCGTCGAATACCGGCCCGAGACGCCCAGCCGCGGCGCGCAGCTGTTCGCGCGGCTGGATCGCCTCTCGCTCGACGCCCACGACATGGACGGCGCCACCGCCGCCGACGCCGCCGCCAGCGCGCCGGCCCAGGAGCCGCCGCCGCAGACCAACACCGTGCCGGCGCTCGACATCGTCGTCGAGAACTTCGAGCTCAACGCGAAGCGCCTCGGCAAGCTGGAGGTTGCCGCCACGCTGCAGTCGGGCGCGCGCGACTGGCGCCTGACCAAGCTCGCGCTGACGACCCCCGAGGCGAAGCTGAGCGGCAGCGGCCGCTGGAGCGGCGCGCCGGTGCGCCACATGGCGCTCGACTTCGACCTCGAGCTCGCTGACTCCGGTGCCTTCCTCGAACGCCTCGGCCTGGGCCAGGTGCTCAAGAAGGGCAAGGGCAAGCTGACGGGCGCGGTCACGTGGACGGGCTCGCCGCTCGCGCTCGACTACCCGAGCCTGGCCGGCCGGCTGCGCCTCGAGATCGACGAGGGCCAGTTCCTCAAGGCCGACGCCGGCGCCGGCCGGCTGCTGGGCGTGCTGAGCCTGCAATCGCTGCCGCGCCGCCTCACGCTCGACTTCCGCGACCTGTTCGACGAAGGCTTCGCGTTCGACAACGTCACCGGCGACGTCCTGATCGAGCGCGGCGTGGCCACCACGAAGGACCTGCGCATGCGCAGCGCCAACGCCGCGGTGCTGATGTCCGGCCGCGCCGACCTGAAGGCCGAGACGCAGGACCTGGACGTGATCATCGTGCCCGAGGTCAACGCCGGCGCGGCCTCGCTCGCCTACGCGGCCATCAACCCGGTGATCGGCATCGGCACCTTTCTTGCGCAGCTGTTCCTGCGCAGCCCGCTCACGGAGGCCGGCACGCGCGAGCTGCACATCACCGGCGGCTGGGCCGACCCGAAGGTCGACCAGGTCGAGCACAAGGCGGCGGTCGCGGCCGCCGCCGCCGCGGCCTCGGCGGCACGCGCGGACGAGGCGGCACAGGCGGCGTCCGCGGCTTCGGCCGCGTTCGCCAGGCCCGCGCCCTGAACGGCTGAAACCCCGCCCCGCGCGCCGGACGGAATACGCCGCCGGACGGATACTCGAGGCAACGCAAGGAAGCTCCATGACGAAGTTCGCCGCCATCCAGACCGTCTCCACGCCCGACGTCGATCGCAACCTGGCCGCCGCCGGCCGCCTCGTCGCCCAGGCCGCCGCGGCAGGCGCGCGCTGGATCGCGCTGCCCGAGTACTTCTGCCTGATGGGGCTGCGCGACGACGCCAAGCTGGCCATCGCCGAGGCCGACGGCGACGGCCCCATCCAGCGATTCCTGGCCGACACCGCGCGCGAGCACGGCATCACGCTCATCGGCGGCACGCTGCCGATCCTGGCCAGCACGCCCAACCGCGTGCGCAACGCGTGCTGTGTCTACGGCCCCGAGGGCACGCGGGTGGCCCGCTACGACAAGATCCACCTGTTCGCGTTCGACAACGGCAAGGAAGCCTACGACGAGGCCCGCGTGCTGGAGCCGGGCGACACGCCGGTGGCCTTCGAACGCGACGGCTGGCGCGCCGGCCTGTCGGTCTGCTACGACCTGCGCTTTCCCGAGCTGTACCGCGGGCTGATGCGCACGCCCTGCGACGTGCTGTTCGTGCCGGCCGCGTTCACCTACACCACCGGCCTCGCGCACTGGCTGCTGCTGCTGCGCGCCCGCGCGGTCGAGAACCAGTGCTACGTCGTCGCGCCCGCGCAGGGCGGCACGCACGAGAACGGCCGCCGCACCTTCGGCCACAGCGTCGTCATCGATCCTTGGGGCGAGGTGCTGTCGCTTGCGCTCGACGGCGCGGAAGGCGAGGGCTTCGCGATCGCCGACCTGTCGCACGAGCGCATCGAGCAGGTGCGGATGCAGTTGCCCGCGTTGCGGCATCGGCGGTTGTAGGTCGGCGCGAGTCTTCGCGCGGCCATCGGCGCGTGCTCCTCGGGGCACCCGCCTTGCCGCTTGGACGACAGGGCCGCATGCCGCGGCCTGTCAACGACTCGAGGATCGACATGCACCACGCCATTCGCAGGACGACTGCCCTGTTCGCCGTTATCGCCGCAATGGGAATCGCGCACGCCGAAGGTGGCCCCGGCGATTCGGGCGTTGGCGGCCCGGACGGATCCGCCAGCTCGGCAACCGCTGCAAGGCACGGGTCGACCACTCCGAAGAAGGTCACCCACAAGAAGCGAGCGAACGCCGCGAGCGGTGCCAAGGCCGACGGACCGATGGGCAGCGCGTCGGTCGGCAAGGGCGGCTGAGCCTTTCAAGGCCGCCCGCGGCGAAGCCGGCTATTCCGACCCGGTGCGTTGCTGCTGCAGTTCCTGCCGCCGCATCCGCTTGCAGATCGGATAGTGCTCGAAGCGCGCGTCGTTGTCGCACAGCTTCTTGACGCACGCGGCGATCTTGGCCGGCTCCTGGTCGGCGCAGACCTCGCGCCAGTTCGGCGCGCGGGCCGCGGGCGCCGCGGCCGAGGGCACCGGGGCGACCGTCTCCGGCGCGGGCTTGGCCACGGCTGAAGTGTCCGTGGCCCCGGCGGCGCCGGGTGGCGGTGGGGGAAGCACCGGTGGCGGCAGCTTGAGCGCCGCGATCCTTGCCTCCAGGGCCTTGCCGCGGGCCTCGCGCGCCGACTTCGCGCGCGCCGCCGCCTCCGCCTTCTCCGCGGCACGAGCTGGTTCGGGCGCAGCGGATGCGGCTTCGACGACCGCGGGCGTGCTCGCGACGGCCTCCTCCGTCGTGGCCAGCGCTTGCGAGGGCGGCGCCGATGCCGATGCCGCTTCCGCGACAGGGGCCGACGCGGCGACCGGCGACCCCGCGGCATCGCTGGCCGCGATGTCCGGCGCCGATGCGGCCTCGGCCGCCGCCAGCGCGGCCGTCTTCAGGCCGACCATCGGCATCCACTGCTGCCGCGTCGTCCAGGCGCCGGCCGCCGCCGCGCCCAGCACGAGCAGCAGCACCAGGGCCTTCAGCGGCGACTGCGATTTCGGCGGCAGCATCACGCTGCGCTCCGGGGCTTCCAGCTCGTCGGGGTGGCGGCTGGGCCTGGCCGGCGCGGGCGGTGCCGGGATGCGCTGGGTCGGGGCGACGCGCATCGTCGCCTGGATCGTCTTCTCGTAGCCCGCATCGACCGGCGGGGCCGGAGACGCCGTCGCCGCCGATGCCTGCGCCGTGGCGGGGCCCGGCACGGCGCTGCGTCCGGCGAGGGCGTCGCGCATCTGCGTCACCGATTGCGGACGATCCTGCGGCCGCACCGCCATCGCCCAGTCCAGCACGCGCAGCAGCTCCTTCGAGCAGCCGCGCGGCGCGATGCGCGCCAGCGGCTCCAGCTCGTCGCCCATCACCCGCCCGGTGGCGGGCAGCGGGGCGCGGCCGGTCAGCAGGAAGTAGCAGGTGCCGGCCAGCGCGTACAGATCCGTCCAGGGCCCTTGGCGCATGGACTGCGTCTCGGCGTACTGCTCGATCGGCGCGAACTGCGGCTTCAGGATGGCGGTGACGTTCTGCGTGCGGTCGGCCAGCACCAGGCGGGCGGCGCCGAAGTCGAGCAGCACGGGGCGCTGGTTGTCGCACCACAGGATGTTGTCGGGCGCGATGTCGCGGTGGTAGACGGCGGCGTCGTGCATCGTCTCGAGCGCGCCCAGCAGCGGCTCGATCAGCGCGCGCATCCAGGCGTCGTCGAAGCCGCCGGCGCCGCGCTCCTTGCGCAGTTCGCGCAGGTTGCGGCCCTTGTAGAGCGGCATGGCCATGTAGGCGGTGCCGTTGCCCTCCCAGAAGCGGAAGACCTTGACCAGCGCCGGATGGTCGAAGCGCGCGAGCAGGCGGGCCTCGTTGACGAAGGACTGCAGTCCGACGGCGAAGCTGTCGTCGTGCGCGCTGGTGCGCAGGGTCACGCGCTGGCCGGCGCCGCGGCCGGCCAGCGAGACCGGCATGTATTCCTTGAGGGCCACGTCCCGCTGCAGCGCGTGGTCCCAGGCCCGGTAGACGATCCCGAAGCCGCCGGCGCCCAGCACCTCGCGGATCTCGAATTCCGCGAGACGGGTGCCGGTCGGCAGCGCGTCGTTGCCGCTTTCCGCGGGAACCGCGGCGCCGGATCGGGTGTTCGAGGGATCGGACATGGTGGCGTAGTGTGCCGCAGCCGGCGATCCGTGCTCAACGGCCCAACCCGCCCGGCGGTGGACGCAGCGTCAAAATGCGCGGCGATCGCGCCGATGTCGATTTCCGGCGCCGCCATTCGTCGCCAACGACTGGCCCGTGCTGCCAGGCTTCGGAAAGGCATCATGAAACTGCTCCTCACCTCCGCCGGCATCAAGAACCCGAGCATCCACGCCGCGTTGCTCGACCTCCTCGGCAAGCCCATCGCCGACTGCAACGCCCTGTGCATCCCCACGGCCGGATACGGTCACCCGATGGGCAGTCCGGTGGGCGCCTGGCGCTTCGTCAGCGGCAACCAGCCGCTCACGCCGATGTGCGAACTCGGCTGGAAATCGGTGGGCTTGCTGGAGCTGACCGCGCTGCCCGGCATCGCCCGGGAGCGCTGGACGCGCTGGGTTCGCGAGGCGGACGTCCTGCTGGTCAACGGCGGCGACGCCGTCTACCTGGCGCACTGGATGCGGCAGTCCGGCCTGGCGGAGTTGCTGGCGGACATGCCCGACAAGGTCTGGGCCGGCCTCAGCGCCGGCAGCATGGTCATGACGCCCCGGGTCGGCGAGGACTTCGTCGAGGCGAAGCCGTCCATCACCGGCGACGACCGCGCGCTGGGCGTCGTCGACTTCGCGATCTTCCCGCACCTGGACTACCCGACGTTCCCCGAGAACTCGATGGCCCACGCGGAACGCTGGGCGTCCCGCATCGGCTGCCCGTCCTACGCGATCGACGACGAGACCGCGCTCAAGGTCGTCGACGGCCGCGTCGAGGTCGTCTCGGAAGGGCACTGGAAGTTCTTCCCCGGCTGAGCGGGCCGGGCCGGCGCGGTCACGCCTGTGCCAGCAGCTCGTCCCGATCCGAGCCCGACGACGAGCGCAGCAGCGCCGTCGCGCCGTGCGCCGGCAGGGCCGTCACCTCGATGCCGAACGGCGCGACGTCCGCCGCCACCGCCTCGCAGAAGCCGGCGATCGAGAACAGCGTGGGCCCGCGCTGCCGGCCCGGCGCCGGCACCAGGTGCACGATGCGGCCGGCGCACTGCTCGCGCATCGCCTCCAGCACGCCGC
The DNA here is from genome assembly GCF_023231945.1 of Scleromatobacter humisilvae. Lineage (GTDB taxonomy): Bacteria > Pseudomonadota > Gammaproteobacteria > Burkholderiales > Burkholderiaceae_C > Scleromatobacter > Scleromatobacter humisilvae. Next base: position 31,234 of record NZ_JAJLJH010000016.1, on the reverse strand, counting down.
GCGTCACGTTGAACAGCGCGCGCACGGAGGCGCTGAAGTCGTAGGGCGGCGGGCTGTCGAATTCGGTCTGCGGGCTGGCCTCGGAGGCGCCGTGCACCAGCACGTCGATGCCGCCGAAGCGCGCGACCGCGGCCTGGACGGTCGCGGCGACGTCGCGCGTGTCGACGGGGTCGAGCCCCAGCGCGAGCAGGCGTTCGTCCGCCACGCGGCCGACCCGGCGCAGGACGGCGAGCGCATCGTCGTCGGCGGCCACGACCTGGTGGCCGGCGGCCAGTGCCTGGCGGACGATGTCGGCGCCGAGATGGGAAGCCGCGCCGGTCACGAACCATGTTTGTCGATTCATCATCTTCTCCTCGAATGGGACAGTCATGCATGCCGCCGGCCACGCGGAGGGCGCGCGCCGAGGGCGTCGGGTGATCAAAGGGATGCCGGCGTGACGCTTCGCGAACGTCACGGCCCGCGGAGTGCGGGCGCCTGCGGTGCGGTGATGCGTCCCGGGCTCGTCGCAGGCGGGAAGGGCGCGTCGTCTCTCCGCGGCGGGCCACGTCGGGCCGCTTCGCAGGGCGGCCGGGAGGCCGCACGCGCCGATCTCTTTCGAGGCCGGGTGAACGCAGTTTAGGAAATGGCGGCGCCGGCGTGAAGTCCAGAAACTCCAGACTTCTTGCCTAAAACTATAAAAAGCTCCGGAATATGACAATTCGGATTCCGATTCCTGGCCTGTTCCTTTAGAGTGCGGACATCGACGACAAGCCCGGAGAACGCGCCATGGCGCACGACGACGCCGCGCTGCGCGCGGAAATGACGGCCCTGGTGGCCCAGCTGGCGCCCGAGGAGGGCATGACGCCCTCGCTGCTCGAAGGCGTGGCCTTCGGCCGTTCCAACCGCTCGCTGCCGCGCACGCCGGCGCTCTATGAGCCCTGCGTGCTGATCGTCTGCCAGGGCCGCAAGCGCGGCTATTTCGGCGACCAGGTGATGGACTACGGCGCCCACCAGTTCATGGTCGCCTCGGTGCCGATGCCGTTCGAAGGCGAGAGCTTCGCCTCGCCCGAGGAGCCGCTGCTGGTCATGAAGGTCAAGCTGGACCTGGGCATCGTCGCCGACCTGGTGCTGGCGCTGGACGCCTCCGGCGAGTCGGCCGTCGCCGCGGAAAGCCTCGTGTCGGCCCCCATCGATGCGCCGCTGGGCGAGTCGGTGATCCGCCTGCTGCGCGCGCTGCGCTCGCCGCTCGAGACGCGGCTGTTCGGCGCGAGCCTGATGCGCGAGGTCTGCTACCGCGTGCTGACCGGCCCCAAGGGCCCGGCGCTGCGCGCGGCGCTGGCTCAGCGCGGCCACTTCGGCCAGATCGCCAAGGCGCTGCACCGCATCCACGTCGACTTCCACCAGCGGCTCGACATCGACACGCTGGCGCAGGAGGTCAACCTCAGCGCGGCGGCGTTCCACGCGCACTTCAAGACGGTGACGGCGACGTCGCCGATCCAGTACCTGAAGGCGACGCGGCTGCACAAGGCGCGGCTGCTGATGATCCAGGACGGCGTCAGCGCGAGCCGGGCGTCGAGCCGCGTCGGCTACGAGAGCGCGTCGCAGTTCAGCCGCGAGTTCAAGCGCCTGTTCGGCCGCACGCCGGTGGAGGAGCAGCGAAGCGTGCATGCCGCGTACGCGCCGGCGCACGAGGGGCGCGACCGGCCCTGAGCGCGCTCAACCGATGATGTGCACGCGAAAGCTCGTCGCCGCGCGGCCGGCGGGGATGCCGGTGCCGCTGCCCTTGTCGACGGCCACCTCGCCGGCGCCCGCGTCGTGCAGCGTCTGCGCGATCCACTGCGCCTTCGGCTTGGCGGACTCGTCGTAGTAAAGCACCGCCGTCCTGGGCGACAGCCAGGGCTCCCGCTTGTCCAGCGCCTGCGCCTTGATCACCGAGTAGCCGGCTTCCTGCAGCTTGGCGACGAAACTCGCCATGACCTGCGGCGGCGCGCCGAAGCTGTAGACGCCCACCAGGTAATACGCGTTGGCCGCCGCCTTGGTCGCGACCTTGACTTCGGTCGTCGCGCCGCCCGGCGTGCTGTCGACGGCCTTGACCAGCTGGCCGAAGCGCGCCTCGAGGTTCGCGCGCTGCGCGTCGAGGTCGGCCACCTGCTGGCGCGCGGTGTCCTCGTCGCTCTGGATGCTCGCGAGCTCCTTGCCGGCGCGATCGCGCTGCTCGATCGCCGAGGCGGCGTCGGCCTGGGCCTTGGCGACCGTGTAGTCCGCCTTGGCGACCTCGTACTTCGAGATGTAGCTCTGCGCCAGCACGCCGGCCACCGCGACCGCCGCGGTGACGACGCTGATCCAGAACGTGGGGTTGCGCGCGTTCGGGCGCCTCAGCGCCTCGATCTCCAGCTGGAGCTTCTGTTCCTCGAGTTCCTGCTTCGTGGCCATGCGCGCCCCCTTTGCGGGCGATCTTGGCGCGCGCAGGCGACTCAGCGAATCCCCAACTCCGCCCGCCGCGGCAGGTCCGCCCCCTTGCGCGAGCAGGTGATCGCCGCCGCCTGGGCCGCGAAGCGCATCGCGTCGAGCAGCGTCTCGGCGCCCATGCCGCGCACGCCGGCGGGCGACAGCGCGCCGAGCTCGTCGAGGCGCGTCAGCAGCGCGGCCTGGAAGGTGTCGCCGGCGCCGACGGTGTCGATCACGTCGACCTTGACCGGCGGCACCTCGCACACGCCGCTCGCGTGCCAGGCGAACGCGCCGTGGGCGCCGCGGGTGAGCGCGACGAGGCCGGCGCCCTTGCCGAGGCAGTCGGCGGCGAAGGCGGCGGCGTCGATGCCCGGATACAGCAGGCCCAGGTCTTCGTCGCTGAGCTTGAGGACGTCGGTGCGCGGCAGCATCCATTCGAGCGTGTCGCGCCAGACCTGCAGGCTCGGCTCGACGTTCAGGCGCAGGTTGGGGTCGTAGCTGACCACCGTCCTGCCGCGCACGCGGTCGATCAACGCGCGCTGCGTGGCGGCGGTGTCGCCGACGACCATCGTGTACGAGCCGACGTGCAGCACGCGCGCGTCGGCGGGCATGCGTTCCAGCGCCTCGAGCGGCAGCGTGCGGTCGGCGGCGCCGGTGCCGTAGAACGCGTACTCGGGCACGCCCTTGGCGTCGACGCCGATCAGGCTGATCGTCGTCGGCGCGGCGCTGCGATGCACGGCGTCCAGCGACACGCCCTCGGCGCGCAGCGCATCCACCAGCCGGTTGCCCAGCTCGCCGTTCGAGACGCCGCCGAGGAAGGCGACCTTCTGCCCCATGCGCGCGAGACCGAAGGCCACGTTCAGCGGCGAGCCGCCGATGCGGGCGTCGAGCGCGATGCCGGAGGGCGTCGTCGCGCCCGTGAACACATCCATCAGGGCTTCGCCCGCGACCACGAACATGCTTGTCTCTCTTTGAGCTAACTGGAGGATTCAGCGCCAGCCGAACATCATCTGGCGCGCGAACACGCGCTTGGCGAACGGCATCGCCTGCAGCGTCGCGAGGCCCAGCCCGCGCGCGGCCGCGAGTCCGGGCGCGTGCCACGTGAAGCTGCGCGCAAGGAAGTCGGTCGCGCCGATCACGCTCCAGCGGTCGGGCGCGCGCGCGAACGCGAGCCCGCGCAGCGCATGCGCGACGCCGGCATCGGTGGACTGCGCGCAATCGGCCAATCGATCGACCAGCAGGAACGCATCGCGCAGCCCGAGATTCAGGCCCTGCCCGGCGACCGGATGCAGCGTCTGCGCCGCGTTGCCGATGCGCACGACGCGGCCGTCGACCAGGCTGGCCTCGGCGTTGAGCCCCAGCGCGAACGACTTCAGCGGCGAGATCGCCACCGGCGTGCCGACGGCGTCGGGCAGCCGCGTGGCGAGCACGGCCAGGCGCTGCGCGTCGGTCAGCGGCGCGACCGGGTCGTCGGCCGAGTCCACGCACCACACGAGCGCGGCGCGCGAGGTCTTCGGATCGGCGCCCGGCAACGCGGGCAGCGGCAGCAGCGCGAGCGGGCCGTCGCGCGTGAAGCGCTCCATCGCGAGGCCGGGCGTCGCGCCTTCGAGCGTGACGGTGCCGACCCAGGCGGTCTGCCGGTAGTCGTGCGTGACGGCCTTGCGCGACTGCTCCGCGAACACGCCGCCCTCGGCGATCACGGCCAGGTCGAAGCGCTCGCCGACGCTGCCCTCGGGCGTGACGACGACGCCGTCGCCGTCGGTCTTGACGTCGGCGACGGCCGTGCCGAAGCGCGCGTGCAGGCCGGCCTCCGTCGTGCCGAGCGCGCCGTCCCTGGTCGTGCACGCATCGAGGAAGGCCTGCTGCAGCGGCGCGAGCAGCGTGCCGTAGCTCAGCACCGCGCCGAGCATGGGCACGTCCAGTTCGTCGGCGCGGATGTGGACGACCGCCTCGCCGAACGGCGTTGCCAGCGTCGGCGGCGCCTGCGACACGTGCACCTGGCGGATCGGCGCGGACTTGGCGCCGGGCCAGGCGCGCAGGCGCTCCAGCATCTGCACGCTGCCGAGCGACAGGGCGAGGGTGCGCGGATCGCCGGTGATGTCCTTGGCGGCGTCGCGCGTGTCGAACACGCTGACCGACCAGCCCGGCAGGCGTTGCCGCGCGAGCAGGGCCAGCGACAGGCCCACCGGGCCGCCGCCGATCACGGCCAGCCGCGGCGGCGCGGTTCGTCGGGTGTCGTGGGTTGTCACCATGGATGCAAAGGTCAGGGGTGGAATGCTATTGTGGCCCGATGCCCGCGGTCGTGTTGATACGCGGGCGCCGTCATGGAGATACGCCAATGCAATACCGTCGACTGGGCCGCGCCGGCCTGCAAGTGAGCGAGCTGTCGCTCGGTTCCTGGGTCACCTACGCCAACCAGGTGGACGTCAACGCCGCCGTCGAGATGATGGCCGCGGCCTACGACGCCGGCGTCAACTTCTTCGACAACGCCGAGGCCTACGCCGGCGGCAAGAGCGAGGAGGTGATGGGCGCGGCGCTGAAGAAGCTGGGCTGGGCGCGGCTGAACTACAGCGTGTCGACCAAGTTCTTCTGGGGCCTGCCCGATGCGGGCGGCATCACCGTCAACCGCAAGAACACGCTGAACCGCAAGTACCTGATGCAGGCCATCGACGGCTCGCTGCAGCGCTTCGGGCTGGAACACCTCGACCTCGTCTACTGCCATCGCGGCGACCCGAACACGCCCATCGAGGAGACCGTGCACGCGATGAGCGACATGGTCACGCAGGGCAAGGCGCTCTACTGGGGCACCAGCGAGTGGACGGCGGCCGACATCCGCGCCGCCTGGGACATCGCCGAGCGCCACCACCTGCACAAGCCGGTGATGGAGCAGCCGCAATACCACCTGTTCCATCGCGAGAAGGTCGAGAAGGAATTCGCGCGCCTCTACGACGACATCGGCCTGGGCCTGACGACGTGGAGCCCGCTGGCCTCGGGCCTGCTGACCGGCAAGTACAAGAGCGGCATCCCGGCCGACAGCCGCGGCGCGATGCAGAACATGAGCTTCCTGCACGACGCGCTGACCGACCAGGCCAAGAACGCCGCCGTCGCGAAGCTGGAGCCGATCGCGCGCGACCTGGGCGCGACGACCGCGCAGCTGGCGATCGCGTGGGTGGCGAAGAATCCGCACGTCAGCACCGTCATCACCGGCGCGTCCAGCGTCAAGCAGCTGAAGGACAACCTGAAGGCGGCGGAGATCATTGCGAAGCTGACGCCGGACGTGCTCAAGCGCATCGACGAGATCACGGCGCCGCTGGCCGACTGAGCCACGCTGTCGCGCACGAAGGCCCGGCATGCCGGGCCTTTTTCATTTCAACGGGGCGTTCAGCGCCGCGAGACGTTCCATCGTCCCGACGTCCGTCCAGCTTCCGCCGAAGAACTCTGCGCGCAGGCGGCCTTCGTCGATGGCGCGTTCGAGCTTCGGCCGCAGTGCCATCTTCGTGCCCACCGGGATGTCGCGGAACAGCGCCGCCCGGAACAGGCCGACACTGGCCCAGGTCAGCTTGGGCCCTGCCGTCCGACTGGCGAGGCGATCGGCGTCGATGCCGAAGTCGCCGGCCGGATGATGCGGCGCGTTCTTCACCAACCACAACTCGCCGAGCGCATCGCTCTCGACGAACAGCGTCGCGTCCACGGGATCGAACGCGAAGCCTGGAATGTAGACATCGCCCGAGACGACCCAGAACGCGTCGCCCAGCAACGGCAGCGCCTTCGCGATGCCGCCGGCCGTCTCCAGCGCGCCGCCGTGGTCGCGGCCTTCGAACGAGTACGTGATGTGCACGCCGTATCGCGAGCCGTCGCCCAGCGCGGCCGGGAACTGCTCCTCGAGCCAGGCGGTGTTGACGACGACCTCGCGAACGCCCGCCCGCGCGAGCGCCTCGAGATGCCATTCGATCAGCCGCTTGCCGCGGACCTCGAGCAGCGGCTTGGGCGTATGGTCGGTCAGCGGCCGCATGCGTTCGCCGCGGCCGGCGGCCAGGATCAGTGCCTTCATTCACGCAGTGTAAAAGGGCTGGTCACGGGTTTTCCCCGCGTTTGCCGGCCTCCCGTCTAAAATCGCGGGCTCCGCCCCCGCCGATCTGGCCCCAAAAAGAGTCGTCCATGTCCGAGATCTCGAACGTCGTTCCCGCCGATACCTCCGTCGCTTCGCCGATGCCCACCCTGATGGCCAACGCCATCCGCGCGCTCGCGATGGACGCCGTCCAGGCGGCCAACTCCGGACACCCCGGTGCCCCGATGGGCATGGCCGACATCGCCGTGGCGCTGTGGTCGCGCCACCTGTCGCACAACCCGGCCAACCCGCACTGGCACAACCGCGACCGCTTCGTGCTGTCCAACGGCCACGGCTCGATGCTGCAGTACGCGCTGCTGCACCTGACCGGCTACGACCTGCCCATCGGCGAGCTGAAGAACTTCCGCAAGCTGCACTCGAAGACACCGGGCCACCCGGAAGTCGACGTCACGCCCGGCATCGAGACGACGACCGGCCCGCTGGGCCAGGGCCTGGCCAACGCGGTCGGCATGGCGCTGGCCGAGAAGCTGCTGGCCGCCGAGTTCAACCGCCCCGGCCACGACATCGTCGACCATCACACCTACGTCTTCATGGGCGACGGCTGCCTGATGGAGGGCATCAGCCACGAGGCCTGCGCGCTGGCCGGCGCCTGGCGCCTGAACAAGCTGGTCGCGATCTACGACGACAACGGCATCTCCATTGACGGCCAGGTCGCGCCGTGGTTCATCGACGACGTCGCCGCGCGCTTCATCGCCTACGGCTGGAACGTCGTGGACAAGGTCGACGGGCATGACATCGAGGTCGTCGACGCCGCGATCGAGGAAGCGCTGAAGAGCGCCGACCGCCCGACGCTGATCGTCTGCAAGACGGTCATCGGCAAGGGTTCGCCGAATCGCGCCGGCACGTCCAAGGCGCACGGCGAGGCGCTGGGCGCCGACGAGATCGCGCTGACGCGCAAGGCGCTGGGCTGGGATCATGCGCCGTTCGAGGTCCCCGCCGACATCTACGCCGCGTGGGACGCCAGGGACGCCGGCGCCAAGGCCGAGGCCGAGTGGACGGAGGAGTTCAACGCCTACGAGGCCGCGCACCCCGAGCTCGCCAAGGCCTTCCATCGCCGCATGCTCGGCGAGCTGCCGGCGAACTTCGCCGAGATCGCCGCCGAGGCCGTCGGCGCCGCGCACGACAAGGCCGAGACCGTCGCCAGCCGCAAGGCCAGCCAGATCGCGCTGGAAGCCTTCACCGCCGCGCTGCCGGAAATGCTGGGCGGCTCGGCCGACCTGACCGGCTCCAACCTGACCAACACCAAGAGCACGCCGTCGCTGCGCTTCGGCGAGCAGGGCCAGGTGATGACGACCGAGGGCAAGATCGGCCGCCACATCAACTACGGCGTGCGCGAGTTCGGCATGGCCGCGATCATGAACGGCATCGCGCTGCACGGCGGCTACATCCCGTACGGCGGCACGTTCCTCACGTTCAGCGACTACAGCCGCAACGCGATCCGCATGGCCGCGCTGATGAAGCGCCGCGTCGTGCACGTGTTCACGCACGACTCGATCGGCCTCGGCGAGGACGGCCCGACCCACCAGTCGGTCGAGCACGCCGCCAGCCTGCGCCTGATCCCGGGTCTGGACGTCTGGCGCCCGGCCGACACCACCGAGACCGCCGTCGCCTGGACGATGGCGCTGGTGCAGAAGCATCGCCCGAGCGCGCTGCTGCTGTCGCGCCAGAACCTGCCCTACCTGCCCAAGGCCGATGCCGACGTCATCACGCAGGGCGCGTACGTGCTGGCCGAGCCGTCGGAAGTCGGCATCAACAAGAAGGCCCAGGTGGTGCTGATGGCCACGGGCTCGGAAGTGCACCTGGCGCTGCAGGCGCAGGAGCAGCTGGCCAAGCTCAAGATTGCGGCGCGCGTCGTCTCGGTGCCGTCGACCAGCGTGTTCGACCGCCAGAGCGAGTCGTACAAGGTGCAGGTGCTGCCGCGCGGCGTGCCGCGCGTGGCCATCGAGGCCGGCGTCACCGACTTCTGGTGGAAGTACGGCGCCGCCGCGGTCGTCGGCCTGGATCGCTTCGGCGAATCGGCACCGGCGCCGGACCTGTTCAAGTTCTTCGACATCACGGCGGACAACATCGTCGCCGTGGCGCGCAAGGTCGTCGGCAAGTAAGACCATGCTGCGGTGCGGGGACGAAAGTTCCTGCGCCGTAACCCGCAGCAGGCAGACTCCGCTTCGCGCACCCAGATTCCTTTACTTCGAGACAGAGAGACATCGACATGACCATCAAGATCGGCATCAACGGCTTCGGCCGCATCGGGCGCATGGTGTTCCGCGCCGCCGTGCAGAACTTCTCCGACATCGAGGTCGTCGGCATCAACGACCTGCTGGAGGCGGACTACCTGCTGTACATGCTCAAGCACGACTCGGTGCACGGCCGCTTCAAGGGCGAGGCGTCGATCGACAACGGCACGCTGATCGTCAATGGCAAGCGCATCCGCCTGACGGCCGTCAAGGATCCGGCGGAGCTGAAGTGGGGCGAGATCGGCGCCGACGTCGTCGTCGAGTCGACCGGTCTGTTCCTCACGAAGGAAACGGCGCAGAAGCACATCGACGCGGGCGCCAAGAAAGTGATCCTGTCGGCGCCGTCCAAGGACGACACGCCGATGTTCGTCTACGGCGTCAACGACAAGACCTACGCCGGCCAGGCCATCATCTCCAACGCCTCGTGCACGACGAACTGCCTGGCTCCGGTGGCCAAGGTGCTCAACGACACCTTTGGCATCAAGCGCGGCCTGATGACCACGGTGCACGCGACCACCGCGACGCAGAAGACCGTCGACGGCCCGTCCAACAAGGACTGGCGCGGCGGCCGCGGCATCCTCGAGAACATCATCCCGTCGTCGACGGGCGCGGCCAAGGCCGTGGGCGTCGTGATCCCCGAGCTGAACAAGAAGCTCACCGGCATGTCGTTCCGCGTGCCGACGTCCGACGTCTCGGTGATCGACCTGACCGTCGAACTGGTCAAGGAAGCCAGCTATGACGACATCTGCAACGCCATGAAGGCCGCGTCGCAGGGCGCGATGAAGGGCGTGCTGGGCTACACCGAGGAGAAGGTCGTTTCCACCGACTTCCGCGGCGAGTCGATGACGTCGGTGTTCGACGCCGACGCTGGCATCGCGCTGGACAAGACCTTCGTCAAGGTCGTGGCCTGGTACGACAACGAGTGGGGCTACTCGAACAAGGTGCTCGAGATGGCACGCGTCGTCGCCGGCTGAACGGCGGCATCGGACGAGACGGGGCTCCTGAGGGAGCCCTTTCTTTTGGCCGCGTCGCAAACCCTGCGCGAAGCTGAAGGATCGTCTCCCCGCCCGGGCGTGACGAATGCCGCAGCGGATACGTTCGTTTTCCAATTGGGGCGGCCAATTGTCCGGCTGGACGCAAAGGCGCAACGCGTTTGCAACCCGATCGCCACTAGACTGGCATTCATAACGAGGCCCTGCGTCGCGGGCGCCGCCAACCTTTCGGAGAGTTCGATGGCACGTTTGAGCCGGTTGCTGAGTGCGATCAGTCTTGGCGCCGCGGTCACCGCCGCCCTGGGCGCGGCCGTGGTCGCGGTCGAGTACAACCCGGTGCACAAGTCGCCGACGCACCTGCCCGAGTCTGTCGCCGCCGGTCGCGTGATCGTCAAGTTCCGGGAGCGCTCGTCCATCCTGTCGACGTCGACCTCGGCGGCCAGCGCCAGCACGGCCGCCGGTCCGCAGAAGGCCAGCGTGATGAGCGCCCGCCTCGGCGTCGCGCTGAGCGACGGCCGCGCGCTGGGGGCGCGCACGCAGGTCATGACGTCCACGGGCATGTCGTCGTCGGCGCTCGTCGCGGCGCTGAACGCGGACAGCGACGTCGAATGGGCGCAGGTCGATCGCCGCCGCTTTGCGCAGGCCGCGGCGGTCAACGACCTGCTCTATCCGGACGGCCAGTCGATCGACGCGCCGCAGTCCGGCCAGTGGTACCTGCGCGCGGCGTACTCCGAAACCGTGCCGGTCATGGGAGCCAATGGCCAGATCACTCCGACTGTCGAGAACGTCGTCTCTGGCATCAACATCGAGCCGGCCTGGGCCATCACGCACGGTTCGTCGTCCATCGTGATCGGCGATGTCGACACCGGCATCACCCAGCATCCCGACCTCGACAGCAAGATGTTGACGGGCTACGACTTCATCGGCTGGGGCGCCAGCAACAGAATCTACGGCCTCGGCCTGGCGAACTCGTCCGACGCCATCGCCACCGCCAATGACGGCAACCTGGCCGACCCCGATCCGTCCGATCCGGGCGACTACGTCACCGCCGCCGAGAATTCCAACTCGAGCGGCCCGTTCTACAAGTGCAACGACGCCGACTTCCCGGATGACCCGCCCGGCTCGGCGGTCGCCGTCAACAGCAGCTGGCACGGCACGCAGACCGCCAGCATCCTGGGCGCGGCCACCAACAACGGCGCCGGCATGGCCGGCACCGGCTACGACACGCCCGTCATCGCGGCGCGGGCGCTGGGCAAGTGCGGCGGCTACGACTCCGACATCATCGCGGCCGCGCTGTGGTCCGGCGGCATCGCCGTCGCCAACGTGCCGGCCAACGCGCATCCGGCCCGGGTCATCAACATGAGCCTGGGCAGCTCCGGGAACTGCGCGACCGATGCGCCGGCCTACGTCGATGCGTTCACGGCGCTGCGCAACAAGGGCGTGATCGTCGTCGCCGCCGCCGGCAACGACGAGGGCCTGTCGGTCGCGGTTCCCGCCAACTGCCAGCCGGCCACCAGCGACACCAACAAGACACCGCTCGTGATCGCCGTGGCCGGCCTGCGCCACGCCGGCACCAAGGTCGGCTTCTCCGACATCGGCCCCGAGGTCACGATCGCCGCGCCGGGCGGCAACTGCGTCAACACGAACGTGACGGCGGCGACGCCCTGCCTGTACCCGATCATCACCGCGATCAACTCCGGCGCGACGGCGCCAGTCGCCAACGGCGGCATCTATTCGGACGGCGTCAACCACATCAGCCTCGGCACCAGCTTCGCGACGCCGATGGTGGCGGGGACGGTGGCACTGATGCTGTCGGCGGCGCCGAACCTGACCAACCAGCAGGTCATCGACATCCTGAAGTCCACGGCGCGGCCGTTCCCGACCGTCAGCGACACCACGCCGCAACCGCCGGTGTGCACGGTGCCCGCCAGCGGCAGCACGACCACCCAGGACGAATGCATCTGCACGACGAGTACCTGCGGCGCCGGCATGCTCGACGCCGGCCGGGCCGTGATCGCCGCCGCCGCGCTGTCCACGGGCTCGGCGCCGACCTACACGGCCCCGACCGCGGTCGTGGCGCCGGCCGGTGGCAGCGTCGTCGCGGGCAGCACGCTCACGCTCAGCGGCGCGACCAGCGTCGTCGGCTCCAGCGGGACGGCGCTGACCTACCAGTGGTCGATCCCCGATGGCGACGGCTTCGTCAGCCTGGGCAGCACGACGGGCGCCAGCGTCGTGGTCACCGGCGTGTCGGCGGGCACGGGCGAGGTGCGCCTGACCGTCACCGATCCCACCAGCGGCCTGACCAACAGCACGACGGTGAGCATCACGGTGACGGCGGCTTCCACCGGCGGCGGCAGCACCGGCGGCGGCGGTGGCGGTGGCGGTGGCGGCGGCGCCGCGAACCCGGCCTGGCTGCTGGCGCTGGCCCTCGCCGGGCTGCTCCTGCGCCCGCGCGCGCGTCGCCCCCGCGCGTGACGCGCCCGCGCGCCTCGCTGGCGCGCGACCTGCGATGCCGGCCGCTGCAGCGATGCAGCGGCCTTTTTTCATGGCCGAGCACGTTGGTTGACCACTTTGGGTGAGTTGGCAGCGTTGTCGACGGCGCTAGGGATTGAGGCGGCCCGCGGCGGGCCCCAGCCTCGGCGCTTTGCCGCGAACTTCGCGGCAGATCGTCCGCAGCGTTCCCAACAACAGGAGTGGTCCATGAAAGCAAGATTCCTCGCCGCCGCGCTGGCCCTGGCCTCGGCCGGGCCGGCGTTCGCCACCTACACGCCGGTCGACATCTCGTCGTACGTCAATGGCAACGTGTCGATCCGGCCCGACACCTTCCCGATCGGCACCTCGACGGGCAACCAGGGCTCGGGCGTCGTGTTCAAGACCTCGCCCAACCCCGCCAACCCGAGCGTGATGGGCACCTGGCTGGCGCCGGGTCCGAACAGCAGCCTGGTCGTCGACCTGAGCGGGCTCGGCATCACGGGCCAGGCGTCGTTCTATGCGCTGCTGAACAACTACTACGGCACGCCGGGCCTGGACGAATACGACATCACGATCAAGGCGACCAACGGCGACTCGGTGACGTACCAGTCGATCGGCGGCGTCGACACGCGCGACTACAACCAGAACGTGTTCACCAACACGATCGCGTCGACGACCTTCCCGTGGTTCGACAACGGCCTGCCTGACCCGCAGCGCCTCGACCTGCGCGAGTTCACGCTGCCAGGCAGCTTCGCCGGCGACACCATCGCCTCGTTCACGATCAACCAGAACGACAACGGCGACATCGCGCTGTTCAGCGGGCTGACGTTCAGCGACAAGCCGGTCATCACGTCGGTGCCCGAGCCGGGCTCGATCGGCATGCTGCTGGCCGGCGTCAGCGTGCTGGCGATGGCCGCGCGCCGCCGGTCGATGCGCTGACGCAGGCCGCGCGCGTCAGGTGCTGGACGGCGCGTCCAGCGGGCAGCTGTCGAAGCGCTGCGCCCCGGTGGCGTGATGCCAGGCCGGGTCGGCGGCGCGCACCTGCAGGTGGCGCTGCATCGTCGGCGCGGTCAGCACGACGATGCGCGCGCCGCGCACGCCCTGGCCGGTCAGGGCGTCGAGCTTCTTGCCGGCCTCGGCCTGCGACTTGAACTGGCCCAGCGACAGGCCCGGCGCCAGCGTGCCGGGCGTGTTCACGCGCTCGAACTTGACGTCCAGCTTCCTGAGCTCGTCGGCCTTCTGCTGCCAGGTCTGCGCGTCGGCGAAGCGGCCCAGGTAGACGATCCAGGCTCCGTCCTGAGGCTGGCGGCGCTCGGCGATCGCCTCGGCCGGCACGCCCGCCTTGGCGAGCGCCGCCTTCAACGCCGCGAACTGGGCGTCGTCCAGCGCCGGCGTCTCGGCGCAATCGAGGGCGGTCTCGCCGGACCGGGTCGACAGCGTCAGCGTGGCGGCCACGGCTGCGCCGCTGTCCGCGCGCGAGATCGTGGAAGCCGCGGATGCCGCCCCGTGCACCGCGGAGGCGGCCACGTCGGGCAGCACCTGGACGGCGTCCGGCGAGACCTGGTGGCCCAGGCGCTGCGGCTCGCGGTCGGGCTGCAGGGCCTGCGGGTCGGAATGCAGCCAGAAATAAAGGCCCGCATTGACCAGCGCGAACAACAGGACGAGCGCGCGCAGCATCGCCTCAGCGCTCCAGGAACGACACGTCGCCGACGCGGACGCAGACGGCGCGCATCACGCGGCCCCCGCGAGCCGCACGCTCACTTCGCCGCTGACGATGCGCCGCACCTGGCCGTCGGCGGCCACCTTGAGTGCGCCGTCAGCGTCGACACCGGCCGCGACGCCCTCGGGCATGTCGCGGTCGCTGGTCCGGACGAACTGGCCGCACAGCACGTCGCGCGACGCATAGGCCGGCTGCAGCGGCGCGAAGCCGTCGCGCTCGAAGGCCAGCAGCGTGCGCACCAGCGGCTCGCCGATGCGCGCCAGCGTGTCCTGCGGCGTGGCCTCGGGCCACAGCTCGGTCAGCGCGGCGGTGCCGTAGTCGGCCTCGGCCACGGGCTGCGGGACGACGTTGATGCCGATGCCGATCACGGCCGCGCGCTGCTCGCCGACCTGCACCGACTCGATCAGGATGCCGCCGAGCTTGCGTCCGGTGCGGGCGCCCTTGTCATCGCCGGATTCGTCGCCAGGTTCGCGCAGGATCAGGTCATTGGGCCACTTCAGGCCCAGGCGGCCGCCCTGCGCATCGAGCGCGTCGACCACGGCCAGCCCGACCGCGAGCGACAGCCCGGACCAGTCGGCACGCGCCAGCGGCAGGGCCAGCGAGAACGTCAGCGACGCGCCCGGCGTGGAGTGCCAGCGCCGGCCGAGGCGGCCGCGGCCGGCGGTCTGGTTGATCGCGACGAGCAACTGCGGGAACAGGTCGTCCACGCGGCCGCCGCGGCGGTCGCCCGGGGACTTCTGCACGCGCGAGGCGCTGCGCAGGCGCTCGGCGAGCTCGGTGTTGGTCGAGTCGAGCGTCTGCACGACCTCGATCGACAGCCCTGGCAGCAGGGGAACCAGGGCCTGCCACAATGCCTCCGCGCCCCAGTGCGGGCGCGCGATGCTCGCCGGATGGCGAGGGGAGGCCTGTGGATCGGTCATGAGTGTTGGAGAAGGCTGGGGCGATGGCGGGCGCGGGGCGGGCCCGCGCGGACGCTCATTTCTTGGGAGACAGCATCGTGCCGCGGCAGCCGCGGGTGCCGCAGCGGCACTCGAAGCGCTTCTTGAGTGCCTTGGTGTAGCGTTCGTCGATCACCAGGCCGTAGTCGTAGAACAGCTCGTCGCCTTCCTTGATCGCCTTCTTCGCGGTGATGAAGATGCGGCCGTCTTGCTCGTCGGCGAAGCAGTTGGGCGTGCAGGCGTGGTTGATCCAGCGGGCGGCGTTGCCGCCGACGTTGGCGTCCAGCACCCAGCCGTCGTCGACATGGAAGTAGAAGGTGTGGTCGGGTTGCGACGGGTCGTGCGGGTGGCGGTCGAGGGCCTGTTCCCAGGAGATGCGCTCGCCGAGGTATTCGATGAGCACCTCGCCCTTGGCGATGTCGCGGGTGGCGAAGACGCCCTTGCCATGCACGCCGCTTTTGCGTACCTGGATGCGGCGACCGCCGGGAACGGTATGGTTTTGCGCTTGCAGCTTCGACGTCATTCGGTACATTGAAATTGTGGGCGCGCGCGTGTACGTGTGTGCAGGCGCGCGCGAGAGATGCATTTTAGGCAGGGCTTTTCGAGGCTCCGCGGTTCCAAGGTAAATAAATGACAAAGACTCTGATCATTGCGGAAAAGCCGAGCGTGGCGCAGGACATCGTCCGTGCGCTGACGCCCACCGCAGGCAAGTTCGAGAAGTTCGCCGAATATTTCGAGAGCGATCGCTACGTCGTCACGTCTGCCGTCGGCCACCTGGTCGAGATCAAGGCGCCCGAGGAATTCGACGTCAAGCGCGGCAAGTGGAGCTTCGCCAACCTGCCGGTGATCCCGCCGCATTTCGACCTCGCGCCGATCGACAAGGCCAAGACGCGCCTGAACGCGGTCGTCAAGCTGGTGCGCCGCAAGGACGTCACCGACCTGATCAACGCCTGCGACGCGGGCCGCGAAGGCGAGCTGATCTTCCGCCTGATCGCGCAGTACGCCGAGCCCGCGCGCGGCGCGCTCAACAAGCCCGTGCGCCGCCTGTGGCTGCAGTCGATGACGCCGCAGGCGATCCGCGACGGCTTCGACAAGCTGCGCACGGACGAGCAGATGCAGGGCCTGGCGGCGGCCGCGCGCAGCCGCTCCGAGGCCGACTGGCTGGTGGGCATCAACGGCACGCGCGCGATGACCGCGTTCAACTCGCGCGACGGCGGCTTCTTCCTGACGACCGTCGGCCGGGTGCAGACGCCCACGCTGTCCATCGTCGTCGAACGCGAGGAGAAGATCCGCAAGCACGTGGCGCGCGACTATTGGGAGGTCAAGGCCACGTTCGATGCCGTCGCCGGCCAGTACGACGCCAAGTGGGTCGACCCGGCCTTCAAGAAGGACGAGGACGCCGACCGCCGCGCCGACCGCGTCTGGGACAAGGCCACGGCCGAGAAGATCGCCGCCGCCGTGCTGGGCAAGCCCGGCAAGGTGACCGAGGAATCCAAGCCCAGCACCTCGGCCAGCCCGCTGCTTTATGACCTGACCAGCCTGCAGCGCGAGGCCAACGGCCGCTTCGGCTTCTCGGCCAAGACCACGCTGTCGCTGGCGCAGGCGCTGTACGAGAAGCACAAAGTGCTGACCTACCCGCGGACCGACTCGCGCGCGCTGCCCGAGGACTACCTGCCGGTGGTCAAGGACACGCTCAAGATGCTGTCGACGGAAGACCTGCCGGGCCCGCTGCGCGAGCTCGGCCCGCACGCCGCCAAGGCGCTCAAGGAGGGCTACGTCAAGCCGTCCAAGCGCGTGTTCGACAACGCGAAGGTGTCGGATCACTTCGCGATCATCCCGACGCTGCAGGCGCCGAAATCGCTGTCCGACATCGAGGCGAAGCTGTACGACCTGGTCGTCAAGCGCTTCATCGCGGTGTTCTTCCCGAGCGCCGAATACCAGGTCACGACGCGCCTGACGCAGGTCGACGAGCACCGCTTCCAGACCAACGGCAAGGTGCTGGTCAATCCGGGCTGGCTGGCGGTCTACGGCAAGGAGGCGCAGGACGAGGACGCGACGCTGGTGGCGGTGCAGAAGGACGAGATCGTGCGCAACGAGTCGGTGGAGGCCGTCGGCTCGAAGACGCGTCCGCCGGCGCGCTACAACGAAGGCACGCTGCTGTCGGCGATGGAAGGCGCGGGCAAGCTGATCGACGACGACGAGCTGCGCGACGCGATGGCCGAGAAGGGCCTGGGCACCCCGGCGACGCGAGCGCAGGTGATCGAAGGGCTGATCCTCGAGAAGTACATCCTGCGCGAGGGCCGCGACCTGATCCCGACCGCCAAGGCCTTCCAGCTGATGACGCTGCTGCGCGGCCTCGACGTCGAGGACCTGACGCGTCCCGACCTCACCGGCAACTGGGAGTTCAAGCTGTCCGAAATGGAGCACGGCCGCCTGTCGCGCGACGCCTTCATGGGCGACATCGCGAGCATGGCCGAGCGCATCGTCAAGAAGGCCAAGGAGTACGACCGCGACACGATCCCGGGCGATTACGCGACGCTGAAGACGCCGTGCCCGAACTGCGGCGGGATCGTCAAGGAGAACTACCGCCGCTTCACGTGCCAGGGCAAGAAGGGCGACGGCTCCGACAGCTGCGAGTTCTCGATCACCAAGATCCCGGCCGGCCGCGCGTTCGAGAGCGCGGAGGTCGAGCAGTTCCTCGCCGACAAGAAGATCGGCCCGCTGGACGGCTTCCGCTCCAAGGCCGGCTGGCCGTTCACGGCCGAACTCAAGCTGGCCTACGACGACGAGATCAAGAACTGGAAGCTCGAGTTCGACTTCGGCGAAGAGGCCAAGGAGGGCGACGGCGAGCCGGTGGACTTCTCGGACCAGGAGTCGCTCGGGCCGTGTCCCAAGGACCAGGGCCATGTCTACGAGCACGGCACGTCCTACGTCTGCGAGCACGCGGTGGGCGCGCACGTCACCTGCGACTTCAAGAGCGGCAAGATCATCCTGCAACAGCCGGTGTCGCGCGAGAACATGGCCAAGCTGCTGGCCACCGGCAAGACGGACCTGATGGAGAACTTCGTCTCCAACAAGACGCGCCGCAAGTTCAAGGCCTTCCTCGCGTACGACAAGAAGGAAGGCAAGGTGAACTTCGAGTTCGAGGCGCGTGCGGCGAAGGTGCCGGCGGCCAAGAAGACCGCGGCGAAGAAGAAGGTGGCCGACGAGGAGTGAGCCGGGCCGGCGGGGCGGGGGCTGGGCGGCGTCAGTAGAGCGCCGTCAGGCCCAGGCCCCAGTGGCTGGCGTCGAGGTCGCCGCCGCTCGCCTGCTCGTAGCGCTCGTAGACGTAGCGCAGGTCGAGCTGCAGGTGCGGCATCAGGCGATAGCCGACGCCGAAGAGCACCCCCGGCGTCGCGTTCAATCCGTCGCTGGTCTTGTCGCCGGCGCCGCTGAAGCGCGAGTGCAGGGCGTAGCGCGCGCCGCCGCCGATGCGCAGCTTGTCGTTGACGGGATACCAGAGGGTCGCTTCGAGCGGGAAGCTGGTCATGTGCTCGCTGCCGCCGCCCGTGTGGGACAGGGCCGCGGTGGCGTGGATGCCGCCGGTCAGGCGCAGCGTCAGGCCGTTCGGATCGATCGGGAATTCGGCGCCCGCGTAGGCCTCGTAACGGCCGCCCAGCGCGCCGCTGGCGTTGCTGCCGTCGGGATTCCTGACCACGGCATCGTTCTCGCTGAGCGTGCCGGTCAGCAGCACGCCCACGAGCGGACGGATCGAGGCGGGTGCGGCCTGGGGACTGGCGCCGTCGGCGGGCGAGGGCGCCGCGAAGGCCGGCGAGCTGCCTGCCAGCGCGATGGCCAGGGCGATGGCGCCGGCGGGACGGCGGGCGGCGATGGAGACGAGGCGTGTCATCGGGACGATTCCTGTGGCTGGTCGGTGGGCGCGTGCGCGCTCACCCTGGCGCGCGCGGCGCCGACAAGCCGGAAAGGTCGCGACGGAGATCGGCTGGGGCGTCCGCGGCGAGGCGGGCGTGGGCAGCATGACGGGGCGTCGGGCCGGCGGCGGCAGCGATCTTACCGGGCGATGCCGGACAGCCCTGCCGCCGCCGCGGGCCGGGCGTCAGAAGTAGTAGTTGAAGCCGACACCGCCGTGGCTGCCGTTGAGGTGGTAGTCGCTCTCGCGGAAATTGACGCCGTCGTAGGTGACGCTGTGGACCTTGTAGTGCTCGTCCACATAGCGCAGCTGCACGCCCATCGACGGCGTGATCAGCCACTCGGCCATCGCCAGGAAGCCGACTTGCGACGTGTAGTCCGCGCTGCCCACGTAGCCGGCGCCGCCGCTGCTGAACTTGGGCGATGCCGCATAGCGTGCGCCCAGGCCGAAACGGATCTTGTCGGTCGCGTTGAACAGGGCGATCGCCTCGATCGGCCAGCGCGAGAAGGTCTGGTCGCCGTTCCTCGCGTGCGTGCTGTCGACGTGATAGCCGACCGTCGCCTGGAACGCGAGGGGCGCCCCCTTCGGATGGTATTCGACGCCGCCGTAGAGTTGCACCAGGCCCCCGGCCGTGATGTCCTGCGAGGTGCCGTCGGTGTAGTCGACATGCGAGATCTTGTCGCCGCCGCCGGTGATCGCGATGCCCACCAGCGGGTGCAAGGGATTGTCGGAATCGAGGCCGGCGTGGGCCAGCGTCGGGGCAAGCGCGGAAGCGGCCAGGGTGGCCAGGGCGATGAGTTGCTTCATGGATTCGAATGGTTGTTGAAGACGAGTCGACGCCGAGTCCTCCCCGCGCCGCGCCGGCGATGTTAGCGAGCCCGCGATGACGCCGACGGCCACCGTCGCGGCGATCCCACACTCGCCGAGACACGAAATCTCCCGGTCCGTGGGGGAGTTGGCAGGTGGCGGACAATCGATTCCATGACAACGTCGGACATCGTCGCCACTCTCGACGCGCTGGGCGCCGCCGCCCGCGGCGCCGCCGCGCGCATGGCCGCGTCGCCGCGCGCGAAGCGCGACGCCGCGTTGCGCGCGCTCGCCGCGCGCCTGCGCGAGGCCGGGCCCGAGCTCGAGACGGCCAATGCGCAAGACCTGCGCGCCGCGGCCGACAAGGGCCTCGCCGGACCGCTGTTCGACCGCCTGCGCCTCGACGCGCATGCGCTGGACACCGTCATCCAAGGTTGCCTGCAGCTGGCCGAGATGCCCGACCCGATCGGCGAGATCACCGGCGTCACCCAGCGCCCGAGCGGCATCCGCGTGGGCCGCATGCGCGTGCCGCTGGGCGTGTTCGGCATGATCTACGAGAGCCGTCCCAACGTCACGATCGAGGCCGCGTCGCTTGCGATCAAGAGCGGCAACGCGTGCATCCTGCGCGGCGGCTCGGAGGCGATCCGCTCCAACGTCGCGCTGTGGCGCTGCGTGCAGCGCGCGCTCGCCGATGCCGGCCTGCCCGAGACGGCGGTGCAGCTCGTCGAGACCACCGACCGTGCCGCCGTCGGCCGGCTCGTCGCGATGCCCGAGTTCGTCGACGTGATCATCCCGCGCGGCGGCAAGGGCCTGATCGAGCGCGTCGCGCGCGAGGCCCGCGTGCCGGTCATCAAGCACCTGGACGGCAACTGCCACACCTACGTCGACGAGCGCGTCGACCTCGAGCTGGCGGTGCGCGTCGTCGACAACGCGAAGACGCAGAAGTACAGCCCGTGCAACGCCACCGAGTCCCTCGTCGTGCACGCTGCGCAGGCGGGCGCGTTCCTGCCGCGCATCGGCGCGGTCTTCGCGGCCAAGGGCGTGGAGATGCGCGGCGATACGCGCGTGCTGGCCGCGCTGAAGGATGTCGCCGGCGCGAAGCTGGTGGCCGCCACCGACAGCGACTGGGGCGAGGAGTACCTCGCGCCCATCGTCAGCATCCGCGTGGTCGACTCGCTGGACGAGGCCATCGCCCACATCAACCGCCACGGCTCGCACCACACCGACGCCATCCTCACCACCGACCATCCGAACGCGATGCGCTTCCTGCGCGAGGTGGATTCGGCCAGCGTGATGGTCAACGCCAGCACGCGCTTCGCCGACGGCTTCGAGTACGGCCTGGGCGCGGAGATCGGCATCTCCACGGACAAGTTCCACGCCCGCGGCCCGGTGGGCCTCGAAGGGCTGACGTCGCAGAAGTGGATCGTGCTGGGCGAGGGCGAGATCCGCGAGTGATGACGACCCGGCTCGCTCCGCTCCCCGCCCCCGAGGGGCTCACGCCGGCTCGCTCCGGGCGGCCGAGCGCTCGCCGGCGTTGATGCGTCACGCGGCACCGAAGCGACTATGCTTGCGGGACTTCCGCATCCGCATCTTCAAATGATCGATCCCCGCAGCGCCCTGGTGCTCTTTTCCGGCGGCCAGGATTCCACCGCCTGCCTCGCGTGGGCACTCGCGCGTTACGCGCGCGTGGAAACCATCGGCTTCGACTACGGCCAGCGCCACCGCATCGAGCTCGATTGCCGTGCCGGCGTGCGCGAGGCGCTCGCCGCGTTGAACCCCGACTGGGCCGCGCGGCTGGGCGACGACCACCTGCTCGATCTCGCGCTGCTGGGCCAGGTGTCCGACACCGCGCTCACCTCCGACCGCGCGATCGAGTTCGAGGCCAACGGCCTGCCCAACACCTTCGTGCCCGGGCGCAACCTGCTGTTCCTCGGCTTCGCCGCGACCATTGCCTACCGCCGCGGCGCGTCGGTGCTGGTGGGCGGCATGTGCGAGACGGACTTCTCCGGCTACCCCGACTGCCGCGACAACACGCTCAAGGCGATGCAGGTCGCCCTCAGCCTGGGCCTGGCCACGCCGATGACGATCGAGACGCCGCTGATGTTCATCACGAAGGCGCAGACCTGGGCGCTGACCGATTCGCTGGGCGGCACCGCGCTCAACGAGGTCATCGTCGAGAAGACGCACACCTGCTATCTCGGCGAACGCGGCGCCCGCCACGACTGGGGCTACGGCTGCGGCCTGTGCCCCGCCTGCCAGCTGCGCGCCGCGGGCCACGCCGGCTTCGTCGCCGGCCTCGCGAAGAACGCATGACCTCGCATTGGCTGTTCCAGCTGGTGCTGCTGGCGGTGCTGCTCGCCTGGGTGGTGGGCGCCTACAACCGCCTCGTGCGGCTGCGTGCGGCCATCCTGTCGGCGTGGGAGCAGATCGTCGCGGCGCTCGTCAAGCGCAGCGAGGCGATGGCGGCCGTGGCCGACGCGGTGCGCGAGCCGCTGGTCGCCGAGGCCGCCACGCTGCAGTCGCTGGCCGATGCCGACGCGAAGCAGCGCGCGGCCGCCGACGGCGTGCGCCAGGCACGCGCCCGCATCGCGGACGTGTCGCTGTGGGTGACGGCCGAAGCCGGCCTCGCCTCGCCCGCGAGCCGGTTGCGCGCGCTGATCGAGCTGCAGCCGGCGCTGGTCCACGAGTCCGAGCAGGGCCCGCAACTCGCCGCGGCGCTCGCGGCCTGGCGCGAGGCCGAGCCGCGCATCCAGTTCGCGCGGCAGGGCTTCAACGATGCGGTCGACCGCTACAACAAGGCGATCCATCAGGTGCCGACGCGGCTGATCGCGTCGCCGCTGGGCTTCCGCTCCGCCGGTCGCGTCTGAGGTTTCGTCAGGGCTGGCCCATGATGGCCGCGGTCGCGATCATCTCGTCGAACAGCGCCGCCGTGGCCTCGCCCGGCACCGACCACGGGTCGAGGTTGCCAAGTTCCGAGTACTTCAGGATCAGCCCCGGGTTCAGGCGCGCCATGTTGACCTGGCCCATGGACCAGCCCGCGAAGCGGCGCTCGTCGATCTCCTCGAACTGCAGCAGCGTGACGTCCGAGTGCCGTTGATCGCCGACGATGCGGTTGTAGCGCTTGCTCACCGCGTTGCGTCCGCCTTCGAGCACCTGGATGAACAGCCGCCCGTTGTTGCACATGCACAGCGCGCCGGTGATTCCCTCGCGCGCGTTCGTCGTGCGCGACTTGCGCAGGATGGCGGCTACTTCCTCGTTGTCGAGGTTGGCGGCCGCGCGGCTCGCATACATCAGTCGTACCAGCATGGGGTGCTCCGATGTTCAGGCGGTCTTCTTCGACAGCAGCGAGAGGAATTCGCGGCGCAGGTGCGGATCCTTCAGGAAGGCGCCGCGCATGACGCTGTTGGTCATCGCGGAGTCGAGATCCTTCACGCCGCGCCACTGCATGCAGAAGTGGTCGGCCTCCATCACGATGGCCAGGCCATCGGGCTTGACGCGTTCCTGCAGCACGTTGGCCAGCATCGTCACGGCCTCTTCCTGGATCTGCGGGCGCGTCATGATCCAGTCGACGATGCGTGAGTACTTCGACAGCCCGATCAGGTTGGAATGCTCGTTGGGCAGCACGCCGATCCAGATGCGGCCGAGGATCGGGCACATGTGGTGCGAGCAGGCGCTGCGCACCGAGATCGGGCCGACGATCATCAGCTCGTTGAGCCGTGTGACGTTGGGGAATTCGGTGACCGGGGGCATGGCCTGGTAGCGGCCGCGGAACACCTCGTCGACGAACATCTTGGCCACGCGACGCGCGGTTTCCTGCGTGTTGTGGTCGGAGTCGGTGTCGATCACCAGCGCGCGCAGCACGGCCTGCATGTGCTGGGCGACCTCGGCCTTCAGCTCCTCGGTCTCGCCGGGGCGCACGAACTCGGAGATGTTGTCGTTGGCGTGGAAGCGGCAGTCCGCGCCCACCAGCCGGTAGCGGATGCGCTCGGATGCCGGCAGCGCGGCCAGGTCGGCCTCGGTGCGGATCAGCGTCAGCGAGCGCGACGCGGCGTCGCCGGGCGCGGGTTCGGGAGGCGGAACGGAAGTGGGCATGGGCTCGGCAGGCGTCGGAATCCGGATCCGACATTTTGCGCCGACGCCACACTTCGTGCGGCGCGGACCGCATTCCGGCCCTTTTTTGCGCCGGAAATCCCGCAGTTCCGGCATTCGGTCGCGCCGTTCCGACAGGTTTCCGTCCTGACAAGCACGCGATGCCCGGCAGCAAAGGCCGGTGGGTAGACTGGCCGGGTGACTTCCGACAACAACACCCGCGGCGTGCCCGCCGGCCAGGCCCCGGCGCTGTCGCGCCTGCTGGAACAGACGGCCGATGCCGTCCAGGCCGTGCGCAGCGGCCGCTCGCTGACCGACGTGCTGGCCGCCTGCCCGGCGCCGCTGCGCCCGGGCACGCAGGCGCTGTCCTTCCTCGTGCTGCGCCGGCTCGGCGCGGCGCAGGTGCTGCGGGCGATGCTCGCGCCGCGCACGCCGCCGCCGGCCGTCGAGGCGCTGCTGCTGAGCGCGCTCGCGCTGCTGTGGCCCGACGACGCGCCGCCGTATCCCGACCACACGCTGGTCGACCAGGCCGTCACGGCCGCCCGCAAGCGCGCACCGCAGTCGGCGTCCTTCCTGAATGCCGTGCTGCGCCGGTTCATCCGCGAACGCGAGGCGCTGGTGGCCGCCGCGCTGAAGCAGCCGACCGCGCAGTGGAACCATCCGCCATGGTGGATCGATCGCCTGAAGGCGGACTGGCCCGCGCAGTGGCAAGGCATCCTGGCCGCGGCGCAGGAGCGTCCGCCGATGTGCCTGCGCGTGAACGTGCGCCAGGCCACCGGCGCGGCCTACCTGGAGCGGCTGCAGGCCGCCGGCCTGGCCGGCGAGCTCACCGGGCCGCAGACGATCGTGCTGGACGCGCCGGTGCCCGTCGACCGCCTCCCCGGCTTCGCCGACGGCGCCGTCTCGGTGCAGGACGCCGCCGCCCAGCGCGCCGCCAGCCTGCTGGTGGGCGCGGGCCTGCCGTCCGGCGCGCGCGTGCTCGACGCCTGCGCCGCGCCCGGCGGCAAGACCGCGCACCTGCTGG
Organism: Scleromatobacter humisilvae; assembly: GCF_023231945.1. Classification (GTDB taxonomy): domain Bacteria; phylum Pseudomonadota; class Gammaproteobacteria; order Burkholderiales; family Burkholderiaceae_C; genus Scleromatobacter; species Scleromatobacter humisilvae. The sequence continues at coordinate 6,492 of NZ_JAJLJH010000016.1, read as the reverse complement.
AGCTGGCCGACCTCGACGTGCTGGCGCTCGACGCCGACCCGAAGCGCCTTGCGCGCGTGGACGACACGCTCGCACGCCTGCGCCTGTCGGCCCGCACGCGCGCGGGCGACGGCCGCCGCCCGGCCGACTGGTGGGACGGCCAGCCCTTCGACGCCATCCTGCTGGACGCGCCCTGCAGCGCCTCGGGCATCGTTCGCCGCCATCCCGACATCCGCTGGCTGCGCCGCAGCGAGGACATCGCCGCGCTTGGCAGGATCCAGGCCGAGCTGCTGGACGCGTTGTGGCCGACGCTCAAACCCGGCGGCTGGCTGCTCTACGCCACCTGTTCGGTCTTCCGGACGGAGGGCGAGCACCAGATCGACGCATTTTTGCAACGCCGCGGTGCCTCCGGCGCCCATTTGGACGACCGCTCGCCCGGCCACCTGCTGCCGCTGCCGGACAATGGTTCGACCGGCGCGTCGTCGCCCGGCAGCGGTGCCGACATGGGCTCCCATGGCGTCGCCGACGGCTTCTATTACGCGCTGTTGCGCAAGGAGTCGACTGCCGGCGGGAACTGACGCCCAGGGTTTCGTATCAAGAAATGCAACTCCGCGTCTGACTGACGCAATTTCGCATCGCCAACGTGCACCTGCCCCTGGTTCGACCGCATCACCGCTGGATGGCCCTGGCCCAAGACGCCCGCCGCGTCCTGGCAGCGGCGTTCCTGGCCGCCGTGTGTCTGGCGGGCGGCCTGGGCTTCGCGCCGCGCGCGCTCGCGCAGGGCGTCGAGCTGCCGACCATCGTCGCCAAGCGGCAGGACGGCGGCGTGGTGCTCGATTTCGCGGCCAACCTCACGCTCAGCAAGGCGGTCGAGGAAGGCCTGCGCCACGGGGTGCCGGTGTATTTCGTGGCCGAGGCCAGCGTCAAGCGGCCGCGCTGGTACTGGCGCGACGAGCGCGTCTCGCGCGTATCGCGCAGCTGGCGGCTGTCGTACCAGCCGCTCACGTCGGCCTGGCGCGTGAGCCTGGGGGCGTTCAGCCAGTCGTATCCGTCGCTGGAAGAAGCCCTCACGACGATCACGCGCATCGCCCACTGGCGCATCGCCGACTCCGGCGTCGACGCCACCGACCGCTACTACGTCGACTTCCAGTTCTACCTCGACTCCTCCCAACTGCCGCCTGCGATGAGGCTCGACATCAGCGCGCAGTCGGAGTGGAAGCTGGGCGTCGAGCGCACGTTCCCGGTCGAATAAGCAGGCCATCGTGACCGACCCCGTCATCGTCGGCGAGACCTCGCGGACCATCCGCAAGCGCCCGTCGTTCAAGATGAGCCAGCGCTCCGTGCGCTTCCTGTGGGCGGTCGCGCTCCTTGCGTTCCTGGGCGTGGCGCTGGTGCTGGGCTTCGTCGTGGCGCTGGCCTCGGGCGAGACGGCGCTGTACGAGCGCAACTTCGTCTGGCTGTTCTGGATCAACGCGGTCGTCGCGCTGGCGTTGCTGATCGTGCTGGTGGGCGCCACGATCCGCCTCGGCCTGCGCTGGCGCAGCGGCAAGTTCGGCAGCCGGCTGCTGCTCAAGCTCGCGGCCATCTTCGCGCTGGTGGGCGTGGTGCCGGGCGCGTTGATCTACACGGTGTCGCTGCAGTTCGTCAGCCGCAGCATCGACGCCTGGTTCGACACCAAGGTCGACCGCGCGCTGGTGGCCGGCCTCAACCTCGGCAAGGGCACGCTGGACGCGCTGTCGGCGGACCTCGTCGGCAAGGCGAGCAACGTCGCGATGCGCATCGGCGATCCGCACGCGCCCGGCGCGGCGCTCGCGCTCGAACGCATGCGCGACCAGATCGGCGCGCAGGATCTGGCGCTGGTCGCCGGCAACGGGCAGATCGTGCTGGCAGCGAGCTCGCGGCCGTCGCTGCTGCCCGATCGGCCGTCGGTCGCGCTGATCCGCCAGGCGCGTGCCACCGGCACGGCCAGCCAGGTCGAGGGCCTGGAGGACGAGGCCTCGCCCGGCACCGGCGTCGCCGCGCGCGTGCGGGCGCTGGTGCAGGTGCCTTCGAGCAGCCTGTCGCTGGACAACAGCGAGCGCTTCCTGCTCGCGGTGCAGCCGCTGCCGCCGGTGGTCGTCACGAACGCGCTGGCCGTGCAGGGCGCCTATCGCGACTACCAGCAGCGCGCGCTCGCCCGCGAGGGCCTGCGCCGCATGTATGTCGGCACGCTGACGCTGACCGTGGTGCTCGCCGTGTTCGGCTCGGTGCTGATCGCCATCACCTTCGGCAACCAGCTGGCGCGCCCGCTGCTGCTGCTGGCCGAGGGCATGCGCGCGGTGGCCGCGGGCGACCTCGGGGCCAAGCCGGTCTACGAGTCGCGTGACGAGATCGGCGGCCTCACGCGCTCGTTCGCGCAGATGACCGAGCAGCTCGGACAGGCGCGCGCCGACGTCGATCGCAGCGTCACGGCCGTCGAGCGCGCGCGCACGCGGCTGCAGACCATCCTCGACAACCTGACCGCCGGCGTCATCCTGTTCGACACGCAGTGGCGCATCGACACGGTCAATCCGGGCGCGACCCGCATCCTGCGCGTGCCGCTGTCCGCGTACCAGGGCCGCAAGCTGGAGGACATCCCGCTGCTGGCCGAATTCGCGCAGGCCGTCGAACAGCGCTTCGAGCTGCACCTGGCCAGCCCCGAGGCCGGCGAGCGCGTGCTGTGGCAGGACCAGTTCGACCTCAAGGTCGGCGACAAGGGCCACGAGCTCACGCTGCTCGTGCGCGGCGCCCTGTTGCCCGGCGACGCGCGCCTGATGGTGTTCGATGACATCACCGAGGTCGTCTCGGCGCAGCGATCGGCCGCGTGGAGCGAGGTCGCGCGGCGGCTTGCGCACGAGATCAAGAATCCGCTCACGCCGATCCAGCTGTCGGCCGAGCGGCTGCAGTTCAAGCTCGAGAGCAAGCTGGCCGACGCGGCGGACCAGGCGATGCTGCAGCGAAGCGTCAGCACGATCGTCGCCCAGGTGCAGTCGATGAAGCAGCTGGTCAACGAGTTCCGCGACTACGCGCGCCTGCCTAACGCCAACCTGCAGCCGATCGACCTCAACGCGCTCGTCGCCGAGGTGCTGGCGCTGTACGGCGACGCGCACGAGAAGGGTCATCTCGTCTCGAAGCTGGAGGCCGGCCTGCCGAAGATCATGGGCGACACCACCCAGCTGCGCCAGGTGGTGCACAACCTCGTGCAGAACGCGCTGGATGCCGCGTCGATCTGGCCCGACGCCCTCGTGCAGGTGCGAACGGAGTGTGCCCGCAAGGACGACGGCAGCGTGCGCGCCGTGCGCCTCAAGGTGGAGGACAATGGGCCCGGATTTCCCGAGAATGTTCTCCAGCGCGCGTTCGAACCCTACGTCACCACCAAGTCCAAGGGGACCGGCCTCGGGCTGGCGGTCGTCAAGAAGATCGCCGACGAACATCGGGCCCGCGTGCGCATCGCGAACCTGGGCAGCGGCGAAGACGGCGCCACCGGCGCGGCCGGGGCGCAAGTTTCGATATCATTTTCTCGCTTCGTCGAGCCGACCTCCCCGGAGCCGGCCGGCGAAACCCCTGTATAAAGCCTCTTTGGCGGCACGCACTCAGCCGAGCAGCCCCGCCCCGTTCCCAAATTCATGGCCACGATTCTTGTAGTTGACGACGAAATGGGCATCCGCGCCCTGCTGTCCGAGATCCTCACCGACGAGGGTCATACGGTGGAAGTCGCGGAAAACGCCGCGAACGCACGCCTCGTGCGCGAACGCCTGCGTCCCGACCTCGTGCTGCTGGACATCTGGATGCCGGACGTCGACGGCATCACGCTGCTCAAGGAGTGGGGCGCCACCGCCCAGCTCAACATGCCCGTCATCATGATGAGCGGCCACGGCACCATCGACACCGCCGTGGAGGCCACCAAGTACGGCGCCATCGCGTTCCTCGAGAAGCCGATCACGCTGCAGAAGCTGCTGCGCGCCGTCGAACAGGGCCTCGCGCGCCCGAGCGCGCGCCCCGCGGCGCCCGCCGACCTGCAGACCGCCATGCTTCAAGGCAACGGCGGCTATCGCCCCGACGCGATGACCGTCGAGGCCGCGATGACCGGCGGCCTCGGCCTTCAGCCCTCCGGCCCGCTGAACCTGGGCCCGCAGCCGGAACAGAGCTTCGATCTCGACCGCCCGCTGCGTGAGGCCCGCGACGCGTTCGAGAAGAGCTACTTCGAGTTCCACCTGGCGCGCGAGAACGGCTCCATGACCCGCGTGGCCGAAAAGACCGGCCTCGAGCGCACCCACCTGTATCGCAAGCTCAAGCAGCTGGGCGTCGACCTGTCGCGCGGCAAGCGCGGCGCGGGCTGAAGCAAAAAAGCTTGCCGCGAGAGACCTCAGCGCTGCTATACTAGCGGGCTTCGCTGATCGCCCGGAGACGGGCCGACTCTCGAAGCAAGTCTGAAGAAGACGGCCTGGTAGCTCAGTTGGTAGAGCAGCGGATTGAAAATCCGCGTGTCGGTGGTTCGATTCCGCCCCAGGCCACCAAGTTACTGTCCAAGGACGTCCCACAGCGTCCCAGGAAATCCAAAAAGCCCTTGAGAATCAACGCTCTAGGGCTTTTTTGTTGTCCCAACCGGCTTCATGGAATTCGTTGCGGTAACCGGGTCTGAGCAGTAAGGTCGACAGTAACTGTCCTTTCGGCGCTTTTTGGCCAGAAAGTTACTGTCATGGCACGCAACCTGATCCCTGGTGACGCCACCCTGCGCGCGATCAAGCCCGGCGATTCCCGCCGACGGTTGAGTGACGGGGACAACCTGTACCTGCTGCTCTTCGTGGGCGGCGGGGCCCACGGCTGGCGCTTCGACTACCGGTTCCACGGCAAGCGCAACACGCTGTCGTTGGGCACGTATCCGGACACGTCGCTGGGCCTGGCGCGGCGCAAGGCTGACGAGGCGCGGGCGCTGCTGGCCGAGGGCAAGAACCCGAGCGACCTGCGCAAGGCCGAGAAGGCGTCCTGGGCCCAGGCGGAGATCGTCGAAGAGCGCAAGGCCAAGGGCCTGCCGCCGCTGGACTCCTTCGAGGCGGTGGCCCGGGAGTGGTTCGACATCAAGAAGAGCGGCTGGGCGCCGATGTACGCCGAGAAGATCATCGGGCGGCTGGTGGCGGACGTGTTCCCGTATGTCGGCCAGGAGCCGGTGGTGGAGATCACGCCCGTGCGGCTGCTGGAGGTGCTGCGGCGCATCGAGAAGCGAGGCGTCATCGAGACTGCGCACCGGGCGCTGGAGAATTGCAGCCAGGTCTTCCGCTACGCGGTGGCCACCGGGCGGATGACGGCGAACCCGGCGCGCGACCTGAAGGACGCGTTGCGGCGGCCGGAGCCCAAGCACATGCCGGCCATCACCGATCCGAAGCGGTTTGGGGAGCTTCTGCGGGCCTGCGACGCCTACGCGGCCACGCCGGTCGTGCGGGCGGCCTTCAAGGTGGCGCCGATGCTGCTGCTGCGGCCCGGGGAGCTTCGGTTCGCCGAGTGGGCGGAGATCGACCTCGACAACGCGCTGTGGACGGTGCCGTCCGCGCGCATGAAGCGCGAAGTCCAGCAGAAGCTGCATGGGGCGCCGCACCTGGTGCCGCTGCCGCGGCAGGCGGTGGCGGTGTTTCGTGAACTCCACGAGTTGACCGGGCGCGGCAAGCTCGTGTTTCGCGGGGAGCGGCATCACGATCGGCCGATGAGCAACAACACCATCAACGCCGGGTTTCGCGCGATGGGGTTTTCGGCCGACGAAGTCGTCATGCACGGGTACCGGGCGACGGCGCGGACGATGCTGCATGAGCGGCTGGGGTTCAGTCCGGATGTCATCGAGGCGCAGCTGGCACATTCGGTGCGGGACAACCTGGGGCGAGCGTACAACCGGACGGAGTTCATCGAGCAGCGGCGGGAGATGTTGCAGAGGTGGGCGGACTATTTGGATGAGCTGCGCCTGTTGGCCGGTACCGCCAAGCCCGTGGATGAGGCCAGCGGGGATCGCGTCGATGCCAAGGACCTTTTGACGCCCCAAGCCGCGGCAGACCTCGTCAACGTCTCCCGGCCGTTCGTGGTGCGCCACATCGACGCGGGCGATATTCCGGTGGTTATGGTGGGTAGCCGACAACGTGTGCGCAAGCAGGATGTGCTGGCGTGGCACGAGCGCGTTCAGAACAAGAGCGCAATGGCGCGCTCAAAGCTGCTGGATGCTGTCGACGACGAACTCCGCGGCTAAACGCGACCTGCCCGTTTCTCGTGCGGCGTTGCATCGGCAACCCACGTTGGGCATATCCATGCCCAATAGGGGCATTCAAGCCGACCCTGAAAGGAGCATCTGCTTCGCGCACGAGAGCCGACGCCGATGGCGACGGGACTGGCTTCGGCTTGCGCTGGAGGCTGTGTGAAAACCCCGGTCCGGGAATAGAGGTGACGGCGTAGAGTTCCCCGGCATATCGAAGCAGGAGATCGATATGCCAAGATTCATCGAAGGCCAAGATCGGC
>NZ_JAJLJH010000015.1 GCF_023231945.1 Scleromatobacter humisilvae | reverse complement strand
CTGTTCATCCGGGCTCCGGTTCTTGGCAGATTGGGTGTTTGGCGACTTCCAGTCTCTCAAACCCAACCCGGATGAACACCGGATACAACCTATTGAAGCATCACAGCTAGTCGTTCAAGCGAGCCGCAGGGCGGCGCGCACGATGTCGCGCGAGTACGGCGCGGCGACGTCGCGGACGAAGCGCTGGAAATCGCCGTGCGCGGCGTCGTCGGCGCGGTCGGAGATCGTGCGCACGACGCCGAACGGCCGCGCGAAGTCGTGGCAGACCTGGGCCACCGCGGCGCCCTCCATCTCGACGGCCAGCGCCTCGGGCAGCAGCGCGCGCAGCTGGTCGCTCTCGGCGCGCGTGGCGACGAAGCGGTCGCCGCTGACGACGAGGCCCTCGTGGATCGTCGCCGCCTCGGCGTGCGCATTGCTCGCGGCCAACGTGCGACTGGCCTGCGCGAGCCGGGCCGACCACGCGGGATCGGCGTCGAAGCGCGCGCGGCCGGTCAGCGGCACCTCCCAGCGCGGGAACAGCGGCTCGGCGTTCATGTCGTGCTGCAGCAGCGTGGTCGCGACGACGATGTCGCCCACGCGCACGCCGTCGCCGAGACCGCCGGCCACGCCGGTGAACAGCAGCGCCCGCGCATCGAAGGCGTCGAGCAGCACGGCGGCGGTCGTGGCCGCGGCCACCTTGCCGATGCCGCAGCGGACGAGGACGACGTCGTGGCCGTCGAGGCGGCCGATGTGGAAGTCGCGCCCGGCGCGACGCTCGGTGCGCGCGTGCTCGAGGCAGGGCCGCAGCGCGGCGATCTCCTCGTGCATGGCGCCGACGATGGCTAACGACTTATTCAGTGGCACCAAGCTGCTTGCGGAACCGCGACGCGGACTCTTCGCCGTGCGCCTTGCGGATCTGTTCGACGAAGTCGAGCGCCACGGCCTGCATGCCGGCCAGGTCGGAGCAGCCCTCGATCTTGAGGATCAGGCGATAGCCCTTGATCAGGCCGAAGCGCTCCTTGGCCTCGTGCGTGAGCAGCGTGTAGAGCGCGTCGTACGTCCAGTCGCGCACGGCGACCTCGACGGCAACGCGCTGGTGCACCGTCTTCGGGCCCGAGCCCGCCTGCGGGGCGACCAGCCGGGCGGCGATCAGCACGTCGAGGTCGGCCTGGGTGCTGCCGTTGACCTTGCCGATCCACGCGTCGCCGCTGCAGCTGGCGTCTATCACCATCAGCAGGTTGCGCGCGGGCCGCGATAGCTTGATGCTATGGGCGCGGATCTCGGCCTTGCCGGCTTCGGTGCGGGCGTAGGACTCCGCGTGGGTCGTGGTCATCATCGTGATTCCCTGGCGACCCGGAGGCCGCGACGTTCAGATCATTTGCCGTCCCGCAGCTCGCGCCGCAGGATCTTCCCTACATTGGTTTTCGGCAGATCAGAACGGAATTCAACGATCTTGGGGCGTTTGTAGCCGGTAAGATTTGTTTCACACCAGGCACGCACGTCCGCCTCGGTCAGTGCCGGATCCTTCTTCACGATGACGATCTTGACCGCCTCGCCCGCCTTGTCGTCGGGCACGCCGACGGCCGCGCACTCCAGCACGCCCGGGATCAGCGCGACGACGTCCTCGACTTCGTTCGGATACACGTTGAAACCCGACACGAGGATCATGTCCTTCTTGCGGTCGACGATCTTGAAGTAGCCGCGCTCGTCCACCTCGCCGATGTCACCGGTGCGGAAGAAGCCGTCGGCGGTCATCACCTTGGCCGTTTCGTCCGGGCGCTGCCAGTAGCCGGCCATCACCTGCGGGCCGCGGATGCAGATCTCGCCGCGCTGGCCGAGGGGCGCCTCGTTGCCGTCGTCGTCCAGCAGCACGACGTCGGTGTCGGGCATGGGCATGCCGATCGTGCCGCTGTAGGCCGTGGTGTTGACCGGGTTGCAGGTGGCCGCGGGCGAGGTCTCGGACAGGCCGTAGCCCTCGCAGATCGGGCAGCCCGTCTTCTGCAGCCACAACTGCGCGGTGGCCTGCTGCACCGCCATGCCGCCACCGACCGACATCACCAGGCTGGACCAGTCGACCGAATCGAAATCCGGATGGTTGGCCATCGCGTTGAACAGCGTGTTGACCGCGGGCAGGCTGTGGAACGGCTGGCGCTTGAGATCCTTGAACATCGCGGGGATGTCGCGCGGATTGGCCACGAGCAGGTTGCACGAGCCCATGCGCAGGCCCAGCATCATGTTCGTGTTGAAGCCGAAGATGTGATACAGCGGCAACGCGCAGATGGTCACGATCTGCTGGCCCTTGGGCACCTTGCTCAACGCCGGCTGGTACCAGGCGTCGGACTGCAGGATGTTGGCGACGAGGTTGCGATGCAGCAGCACCGCGCCCTTGCTGACACCGGTGGTGCCGCCGGTGTATTGCAGCACCGCGATGTCGTCGGGCCCGACCAAGACCGGCTTGAAACTGGCGCGCCGGCCCTGGGCGATCGCGTCGTTGAAGTGCACGGCGCCGGGCAGCTCGAACGCCGGCACCATCTTCTTGACCTTGCGCACGACGTAGTTGACGAGCGTGCCCTTGAGCAGGCCCAGCATGTCGCCCATCGAGGCCAGGATGACCTTCTTCGTCGGCACGTCCTTGAGAACCTGCTGCAGCGTGGTGGCGAAGTTCTCGATGATGACGATGGCCTTGGCGCCCGAATCCTTCAGCTGGTGCTCGAGCTCGCGCGGCGTGTACAGCGGGTTGACGTTGACGACGACCAGGCCGGCGCGCAGCAGCCCCGCGACGACGACCGGGTACTGCGGCACGTTGGGCATCATGATGGCGACGCGATCGCCCTGCGCCAGGCCCAGCGTCTGCGCGTAGGCCGCGAACGCGCGCGACATCTCGTCGATCAGCCGGAAGCTGAAGTCCTTGCCCATGAACTTGTAGGCCGGCAGGTCGGCGTACTTCGTGAAGCTGTTGTTCAGCAGTTCGACCAGCGAGGCGTATTCGTTCGCCTTCAAATGCGGCGCCACCCCGTCGGGGTAGTTCTTCAACCAGGTTCGTTCCATCTTGTCTCCGGCGTGCGGGGTCTGTAGCGAGTAAGGGAAAGGGGAATTCTTGGATTGGGACGGTATCCGATCGCGCGGATCGTCCCGGCGCCGACGCCTATTCGACCGCCTTGAGCATGTCCTCGACGACCTTCTTCGCGTCGCCGAACACCATCATGGTCTTGTCCATGTAGAACAGCTCGTTGTCCAGGCCCGCGTAGCCCGCGGCCATCGAGCGCTTGTTGACGATCACGGTCTTGGCCTTGTAGGCCTCCAGGATGGGCATGCCGTAGATCGGCGAGCCCTTGGTCAGCGCCGCCGGGTTCACGACGTCGTTGGCGCCCAGGATGATCGCGACGTCGGCCTGGCCGAACTCGCCGTTGATCTCGTCCATCTCGAAGACCTGGTCGTACGGCACCTCGGCCTCCGCCAGCAGCACGTTCATGTGGCCCGGCATGCGGCCGGCCACCGGATGGATCGCGTACTTGACGCTGATGCCCTTGTGCGTGAGCTTGGCCGCGAGCTCCTTGACCGCGTGCTGCGCGCGCGCGACGGCCAGGCCATAACCCGGCACGATGATCACGCTCTCGGCGTTGCCCAGGATGAAGGCGGCGTCGTCGGCGCTGCCACTCTTGACGGGCCGCGCCTCCGCCGCGCCGGCCGCTGCAGTGCCCGGTTCGGCGCCGAAGCCGCCCAGGATCACGCTGAAGAACGATCGATTCATCGCCTTGCACATGATGTAGCTCAGGATCGCCCCGGAGCTGCCCACCAGCGAGCCCGCGATGATCAGCATCGGGTTGTTCAGCGAGAAGCCGATGCCCGCCGCGGCCCAGCCGGAGTAGCTGTTCAGCATCGACACGACCACCGGCATGTCGGCGCCGCCGATCGGGATGATGATCAGCACGCCCAGCACGAAGCTCAGCGCCACCATCACGCCGAACGCCACCGGGCTCTCCGTCGCGATGAACGCCACGCCGCAGCCGAGCATCGCCAAGCCCAGCACGAGGTTGACCATGTGCTGTCCGGCGAACTGCACCGGCGCGCCCTTGAACAAGCGGAACTTGTAGGTGCCCGACAACTTCCCGAACGCGATGACCGAGCCGCTGAACGTGATCGCGCCGATCGCCGCGCCCAGGAACAGCTCCAGCCGGTTGCCCGTTGGAATCGCCTCGCCCTTGGCCAGCCCGTGCTCGAGCGCCGAAGGCTCGGCGACCGCGGCGATCGCGATGAACACCGCGGCCAGGCCGATCATGCTGTGGAAGAACGCCACCAGCTCGGGCATCTTGGTCATCTCGACGGTCTTCGCGCGCCAGGCGCCGTAGCCGCCGCCGACGACCAGTCCCAGCAGCACCCAGCCCAGGCCGAGCGGCGTGCCGGCGAGCTTCCAGATCAGCGCCCCGGTGGTGACGGCGGCGATCGCCATCCCGGACATGCCGAACAGGTTGCCGCGGATCGACGTGGTCGGATGCGACAGCCCCTTGAGCGCCTGGATGAAGCAGACACTGGCCACCAGATAGAGCAGCGTGACGAGGTTCAAGCTCATTGCGACTCACCCTTTTGCGTCTTTTCGAAGAAATTGGCGACCACGCCCACCAGCGAGTCGGTGAGCGCCATCGATCCGGCCGCCAGCAGCGCGGCGATCAGCACCAGGCCACCGCGCTGCAGCGGCATCGGCGGCAGCACGCGCAGCGCGTACAGGAACAGCGCGACCCCGGCGACGACGTGCACCACGCGCCAGAACAGCGGGCGCCGCGGCGGCGGCGTGTCGGGCACGAGCGTCATCATGGCTTCGCATCCTTGGACGGCGCCGGGCGTTCCTTCTTCTTGAACATCTCCAGCATTCGCCGCGTGACGAGGAAGCCGCCGAACACGTTGACCGCGGCCAGCGCGACGGCCAGCACGCCCATGGTCTTGGCCAGCGGCCCTTCGGTGAGGCCAGCCGCGAGCATCGCGCCGACGATCACGATGGCCGAGATCGCGTTGGTCACCGCCATCAGCGGCGTGTGCAGCGCCGGCGTGACGTTCCACACCACGTGGAAGCCGACGTAGATCGCCAGCACGAAGATGATCAGGTTGATGATCGTGGGGGAGACGATGTCCATGGGGACTCCTCGGTGCGGTGGATTCGATGAAGGCGGCATCGCGCACGCGCGTGACGCGCGAGGCTCACTTGCGGCGGACCTCGCCGGCGTGCGCCATCAGGCAGGCGGCCACGATGTCGTCCTCGAGGTCGAGCTTGAACGCGGCCTCCTTGTCGACGACCAGCTTCAGGAAGTCGAGCACGTTGCGCGCGTAAAGCGACGACGAGTCGGCCGCGACAAGCGCCGGCAGGTTGGTCTCGCCGACGAGGGTCACGCCGTGCTTGACGACCGTGCGCCCGGCCTCGGTCAGCGGGCAGTTGCCGTCGATGCCGGAGGCGCCGCGGCCGGCAGCGATGTCGACGATGACCGAGCCCGGCTTCATCGACTTGACCATGTCCTCGGTGACCAGCACCGGCGCCGCGCGGCCCGGGATCAGCGCGGTGGTGATGACGACGTCGGCCAGCGCGACACGCTTGGCGACCTCGATCTTCTGGCGCTCCAGCCACGCCGGGGGCATCGGCTTGGCGTAGCCGCCGACGCCCTCGGCAGCTTCTTTTTCCTCGGGTGTCTCGGTGGGCACGTCGATGAACTTGGCGCCGAGGGACTCGACCTGTTCCTTGACGGCGGGGCGCACGTCGGTGGCCTCGATCACCGCGCCGAGACGCTTGGCCGTGGCGATCGCCTGCAGGCCGGCGACGCCCACGCCCAGCACGACGACGCGCGCTGCCTTGATCGTGCCGGCGGCGGTCATCAGCATCGGGAACAGGCGCTGGTACTTGTCGGCCGCGATCATCACGGCCTTGTAGCCGGCGATGTTGGCCTGCGAGGACAGCACGTCCATGCTCTGGGCACGCGTCGTGCGCGGCGCGGCCTCGAGCGCGAAGGCCGTGAGCCTGGCGTCGGCCAGCTTCTGCAGGCCGTCGCGGTCGAACGGATTGAGCATGCCCACCAGCACCGCGCCGGGCTTCATCATGTCGAGCTCGTCGGCCAGGGGGGCGCGCACCTTCAGCACGAGGTCGGCGCCGAGCGCGGCGACCCGGTCGACGATCTCGGCACCGGCGGCGACGTAGGCCTCGTCCGTGGCGCTGGCCGCGACGCCGGCCCCCGACTGCACTCGCAGGACATGCCCCTGCGCCTTCAGTTTCTTGGCCGTCTCCGGCGTGACGGCCACGCGCGTTTCGCCCGCCGCAGTCTCCAGCGGAACACCGATCAACATGGAAGTCTCCTCGCCAACGGATTCGTCATGGTTGCCGCGTGAAGCCGCGCCAGCAAGGCCGCGGTCGAGCACACAAGCCCGTGGATACGGGGCGGCTGCGCAATAGCGGCACAGCTTACACACATTGTCGGCGCCCGTTTAGTGGCGCGCCCCGGGGCGGCGCGGCGTCGACGCAACGCCACACCCCCAAGGCCTGTCCGCCGGATTCGCTGGCAAGCGAGCGCAGGCGCCGCGACAATCGCCGGCCATGGGAGCAGAACGTTGGAAGCCGAGCGTCACGGTGGCCGCCGTCATCGAGAAGGACGGGCGCTACCTGATGATCGAGGAGATGACGCGGGACGGCCTGCGCATCAACAACCCCGCCGGCGGCCTCGAGCCCGGCGAGTCGCCCATTGACGGTGCGAAGCGCGAGGCGCTCGAGGAGACCGCCTGCCACTTCACGCCCGAGGCGCTGCTGGGCGTCTACCTGGCGCGCAATCCCGACTCCGAGCGCGGCCCGGGCGTCACCTACCTGCGCTTCGCGTTCTGCGGCACGGCCAGCGATCCGGTGCCGGGCCAGGCGCTCGACAGCCCCGTGGTGCGCACGCTCTGGATGACCGCCGACGAGGTCGCCGCGGCCAGGGATCGCCTGCGCGGGCCGCTCGTGCTGCAGTGCATCGAGGACCACCGCGCCGGCCGCCGCCTGCCGCTGGACGCCATCTACACGCATCCCAGCGTCGCCTCGCCCGATGCGGGCACGGCCACGTCCGAGCCGACGTAAGAAGCCTTTCCGAAGCGCGAAGGGCGCCGGCTTCCTACAATCGGGGCCATGTGTGCGAAGCGTGTGGTGGTCGGCCTGTCCGGCGGTGTCGATTCGGCGGTGACGGCCCACCTGCTCAAGAAGCAGGGGCACGAGGTCGTCGGCATCTTCATGAAGAACTGGGAAGACGACGACGACGACGAGTACTGCTCGACGCGCCAGGACTTCCTCGACGCCGCCAGCGTCGCCGACGTGCTGGACATCGAGATCGAGCACGTCAACTTCGCCGCCGAATACAAGGATCGCGTGTTCGCCGAGTTCCTGCGCGAGCACCAGGCCGGCCGCACGCCCAACCCCGACGTGCTGTGCAACGCCGAGATCAAGTTCAAGGCCTTCCTCGACCACGCGATGCGGCTCGGGGCTGAGAGCATCGCCACCGGGCACTATGCGCGCGTCCGCTTCAACGAGGCCACCGGTCGGCACGAGCTGCTGAAGGGGCTCGACCCGGGCAAGGACCAGAGCTACTTCCTGCACCGCCTGAACCAGGCGCAGCTGGCGCAGACGATGTTTCCCGTCGGCGAGCTGCACAAGACCGAGGTGCGCCGCATCGCCGACGAGATCGGCCTGCCGAACGCGAAGAAGAAGGATTCGACGGGCATCTGCTTCATCGGCGAGCGGCCGTTCCGCGAGTTCCTGAACAAGTACCTGGCGCACGACCCGGGCCCGATCCTGGACGACCGCGGCCGCAAGCTGGGCGAGCACGTCGGCCTGAGCTTCTACACGCTGGGGCAGCGCCAGGGGCTGGGCATCGGCGGCGTCAAGGACAGGAAGTCGCAGCGCGGCGGCGGCGAGCACGAGCCGTGGTTCGTCGCGCGCAAGGACCTGGAGACCAACACGCTGCGCGTGGTGCAGGGCCACGACCATCCCTGGCTGCTGGCACACCGGCTCAGCGCGATGGATCTCAGCTGGGTCGCCGGCGAGGCCCCGGCGCCCGGCCCGTTGGCCTCGAAGGCGCGCTATCGCCAGCCCGACTCGGCGTGCACCCTGGAGCCGGCGGTCGACGCCAAGGCGATCTCGCTGTCGTTTCCCGACGCACAGTGGGCGGTCACTCCTGGGCAATCGGCCGTGCTGTATGACGGCGAGGTCTGCCTGGGCGGCGGCGTGATCGAGTCGGCAGTGACGCTGGCCTGAGCCACGAGGCCGGGTGAACCCCTGGCGATGTCACCTTGGCGCCGTCGAGCAGCGCCGGTAACGTGGCATGCTGCGCGCGAACGCCACAAGGATTGCCCGATGCTCAACCAAGTCGCCAACGTCTTCGTCGCCCTGATGGCGCTGCTGCACGCCTACATCCTCGTGCTGGAGATGTTCCTGTGGACGACCAAGCGGGGCCGCCGGGCATTCGGAACGACGCCGGAATTCGCCGAGGCCAGCAAGGTGCTGGCCGCCAACCAGGGTCTCTACAACGGTTTTCTCGCGGCCGGCCTCGTCTGGGGGCTCTGCCTCGGCCCGGCCGGCTTTGCCGTCAAGGTGTTCTTCCTCGCCTGCATCCTGGTGGCGGGCCTGTACGGCGGCTTCACCGCCACGCGCAAGATCCTGTTCATCCAGGCGATTCCGGCGACGATCACGTTGGCCCTGGTCGTCTACACGCAGATGTACTCGATGCCCGTGATGCGCTGCATCCAGCTTTAATCGTTTTTCGAGCATGGTGCTGCGTAATAACAAGATTACGCATATCGTATAGGGTTCGATAATCGTTCTTCAGATAAGGAACGAGCGAGCTCCGCCATGAATTTCCAGCAACTGCGCTCCGTGCGCGAGGCCGTGCGCCGCGGCTTCAACCTCACCGAGGTCGCCCAGGCGCTGCACACGTCGCAGCCGGGTGTCAGCCGGCAGATCCGCGAGCTGGAGGAAGAGCTGGGGGTCGAGATCTTCGTGCGCGTCGGCAAGCGCCTCACCGGGCTGACGCAGCCGGGCGTGGCCGTGCTGCCCTGGGTCGAGCGCCTGCTGCAGGACGCCGAGAGCCTGCAGCGCGCCAGCGAGGAATTCACGCAGGGCACGAGCGGCGTGCTAACCATCGCCGCCACCCACTCGCAGGCGCGCTACGCGCTGCCGACCGCGGTGCGCGACTTCCGCGCCGCGCACCCGAACGTCCAGCTGCAGCTGCACCAGGGCTCGCCCGAGCAGATCGCGCAGATGCTGCTGACCGGCACTGTCGACATCGGCATCGCTTCGCACCTGCTGGCGGAACGGCCGGAGCTGGTTGCGCTGCCCTGCTATCGCTGGACGCACTCGATCGTCGTGCCCGAAGGCCACCCACTGGTGGCCGACGGCGAGGTGACGCTCGAACGCCTGGCCAAGTACCCGATCATCACCTACGACATCGGCCTGACCGGCCGCTGGAGCATCGACGCCGCGTTCAAGCGCGCCGGCCTGCGGCCCGAGATCGTCATCACCGCGATGGACGCCGACATCATCAAGACCTACGTCGAGCTGGGCCTGGGCGTGGGCATCCTGGCGTCGATCGCGATGGACGAGGACCAGCCGGGCCGGCTACGCGCCGTCGACGCCCGCCATCTGTTCTCGATCAATACCACCAGCGTGGCCGTGCGCCGCGGCGGCCTGCTGCGCGGCTACGCGTACGACTTCATCCAGACCTTCGCGTCGCACCTGACGCGCGAGGTGGTCGAGGCCGCGCAGGCGGCGCCGAGCGACATCGAGCAGGCGCCGCTCTAGCAGAGCCTGCTCGTCGGTCACGCGCGGGATGCGGTGGCGTCAAGAATTCCCCACGGCGAAATTCCTCAAGTTCCGACGCGCGTCGCCCGATTCCGGACATGATGGCGACCGCAGGCGGACGCCGCCGCGCCGCAATGCCGTGACCTCGACCACTCCCGACTCCACTTCGCCGGACGGCGCGCACGACGCCACGGCCAGCCCCGCGCAAATGCTCGAGCAGGCGGAGTGGCGGCTCTACGTCGATATCCGCGGCGCCGGCGAACTCGGCCGCGCCGCGCTCGACGCCCTGGCCGGGCAACCCACGCATCCGCTGCGCGGCGAGGCCCACTTCCAGGTTGCCTTCTCGCTGCTGCGCACAGGCGACCACGCGCGCGCCCTCGAGCACAACGCGCTCGCCCGCGCCTCGTTCGCGGCCCACGACAACGCGCGCGGCCTGCTGATGTGCGACCAGGTCGAGGCGCTGCACCTGCACGTGCAAGGCCGGCTGGAGGATGCCCTCGCGCTGCACTTGCGGATCCTGGCGCGCAGCGGGGACGTGGCGCGCCGCCCGTCCGATCTCTACATCTGCCACAACTCGCGCGCCATCACGCGCAAGCTGCTGGGCCAGCACGACTACATGCTGCGCGACTTCTACGAGGCGCTTGCTGCGGCCAAGGCCTGCGCGTCGCCGGGGCCGCACATCAACGCGCTGACCAACCTCGGCGGCAGCCACACGGACCTGTGGAACCTGGGCGAGGCGCAGAAGCTGGCCGAGCAGGCGCTGGACCTCGCGGAGGCCGCCGGGGCCTGGTCGTCATTCGCCGTCTCCGTGTTCAACCTCGCGCAGATCTACGACGGCCTGGGCCTGTCCGGCCCTTGCGCCGCGATGCTGGAGCGCATCCGCAGCAACGAGCCGCGCATGCTGCCCGGCGTGCTGGCCCGCAACACGCCGCTGATGGCGATCGCGCATCTGTGCGCCGGGGACGTCGCGGGCGCCGGCAAGTGGCTGGATCCGGGCGTGACGCCGACGCACTCCGTCGACCCGAGCCACCTCACCGACCACGCGCGTGCGCAGGCCAGCTACCTGATCGCCACCGGCCATCCCGAGCAGGCGCGGCAGGTCGTGCGGGCCCACCTCGCCGCCGCGGCGGGCGCCGAGCTGCCGGATCCGCCGTATTCGCGGATGCGCCTGCTCCATCTCGCGACCGAGCTCTGCGAAGCGCTGGGCGACCCCGCCGCCGCGCTGCGCCACCTGCGCGAGGCGCAGTCGCTCTACGAGACGCTGGTCGGGCGCAGCGCGCGTGCCGGCTTCATCGCCACGCAGGTGGCGCACGAGACGGCGCTGGCGCGCGACGACCGCGACCGCGCCCGCGAAGCACAGGAGCGCGCCGAGGTCGACCGCCGCCGCCTCGCGACGCTCAACCTGGCGCTCGAGGAACGCATGCACGAGTCGCAGCGGCTCAACGAGGCGCTGCGGCAGAAGATCGCGGAGGCCGAGGCGCTGCAGGAGCAGTTGCGCGAGCAGGCCGTGCGCGACCCGCTGACCGGTCTCTACAACCGCCGCTTCCTCGACGAGACCAGCGGCGCCCGCATCGAGCTTGCGCGCCGCAACCGCACGAGCATCGCGATCGTGCTGATCGACATCGACCACTTCAAGCAGATCAACGACCAGCTCGGCCACGGCGGCGGCGACGAGGTGCTGCGGCGCTTCGCGGGCCTGCTGCGCGAGCGCATGCGGCG
Organism: Scleromatobacter humisilvae; assembly: GCF_023231945.1. GTDB lineage: Bacteria > Pseudomonadota > Gammaproteobacteria > Burkholderiales > Burkholderiaceae_C > Scleromatobacter > Scleromatobacter humisilvae. The sequence goes on along the minus strand of NZ_JAJLJH010000015.1, from coordinate 82,490 downwards.
CAGCGACATCCTCTGCCGCTTCGGCGGCGAGGAGTTCGTGCTGCTGGTGGACAACTGCGAGCTGCAGCCGCTGGCCGACATCCTCGAGACCATGCTGCGCCAATTCCGCGCCATGCGTTTCGGCAGCGGCGAGCACGTGCTGGCCGACTCGACGTTCTCCGCCGGCATCGCCGTACTCGACGTCGACGGCCGCGACTTCGAGTCGCTGGTGCGCGTGGCCGACGCCCGCATGTACCGCGCGAAAGCCGCGGGACGCGCGCAGGTGATCCGCGCCGACGCCTAAGCCGCCGCGAAGCGCGTCACACTGCGCGGCTTGAGGAAGACCCGCGAACCCGGCGCGAGGCCCAGGCGCTCGCGCGTGGCGACGAAGTCCTGGCGCGTCAGCTCGACGTCGACGAAGCTGCCGTCGTCGTCGCGCTTGAACTCGATGCGCGTGTTGGGGCCCACCGTCAGCATCTGGCCCACCGTCACCGACCAGGTGTCCGGCGCGGGCGTGGCGACGATGTCGATCTCGTGCGGGCGCACGTAGTCGGTCTCCGCGCCGCGCGTGAACAGGTTGACGTCGCCGAGGAACTGCAGCACGAACGGCGTGGCCGGGTGGTCGTAGACCTCGTGCGGCGCGCCCTGCTGCTCGATCTTGCCCTGGTGCATCACGACGACGCGGTCGGCCACCTCCATCGCTTCTTCCTGGTCGTGCGTGACGAACACGCTGGTGACATGCATCTCGTCGTGCAGCCGGCGCAGCCAGCGGCGCAGCTCCTTGCGCACCTTGGCGTCGAGCGCGCCGAAGGGCTCGTCCAGCAGCAGCACCTTGGGCTCGACCGCCAGCGCGCGGGCGAGCGCGACACGCTGGCGCTGCCCGCCCGAGAGCTGGTGTGGGTGGCGGTCGGCGAGCCAGTCGAGCTGCACCAGCTTGAGCAGGTCGGCGACCTTGGCCTTGATCTCGCGCTCCGAAGGCCGCGTCGCGCGCGGACGCACGCGCAGGCCGAACGCAATGTTCTCGGCAATCGTCATGTGGCCGAACAGCGCGTAGTGCTGGAACACGAAGCCGACGTTGCGGTCGCGCACCTCAGTCCTGGTCGCGTCCTCGCCGTGGAACAGCACGCTGCCCGAGTCGGGCACTTCCAGCCCCGCGATGATGCGCAGCAGCGTCGTCTTGCCCGAGCCCGAGGGCCCGAGCAGCGCGACGAGTTCGCCGGCCGGCACGTCCAGGCTCAGGTTGTCGCACACGGCGAGATCGCCATAGCGCTTGGTGACGTTGCGGACTTCAATGCTCATGGCGGGACTCCGCGTCGTGGGACGACTTCGCGCGCCGCTCGACGATGTATTTCAGGACCAGCGTGACCAGCGCGAGCGCGGCCAGCAGCGAGGCGACGGCGAAGGCCGCGGCGAACTGGTAGTCGTTGTAGAGGATCTCGATGTGCAGCGGCAGCGTGTTGGTCTGGCCGCGGATGTGGCCCGAGACGACGCTCACTGCGCCGAACTCGCCCATTGCCCGCGCGTTGCACAGGATCACGCCGTAAAGCAGCGCCCACTTGACATTGGGCAGCGTGACGCGCCACAGGATCTGCCAGCCCGAGGCCCCCAGCACACGCGCGGCCTCTTCCTGTTCCTGGCCCTGGGCCTGCATCAGCGGGATCAGCTCGCGCGCGATGAACGGGAAGGTGACGAACACCGTCGCCAGCACGATGCCCGGGACGGCGAACACGATCTTGACGTCGTGGTCGCGCAGCCATTCGCCGCACCAGCCCTGCAGGCCGAAGATCAGCATGTAGATCAGGCCGGCGATCACCGGCGAGACCGAGAACGGCAGGTCGATCAGCGTCAGCAGGAGGTTCTTGCCGCGGAAGTCGAACTTGGCGATCGCCCACGCCGCCGCCACGCCGAACACGAGGTTCAGTGGCACCGACACGCCGGCCGCGACCAGCGTCAACTTCAGCGCGGACACCGCGTCGGAATCGACCAGCGCGGCCCAGTAGACGTCGAGCCCCTTGGCCAGCGCCTGCACGAACACGGCCACCAGCGGCACGAACAGGAACAGCGTGAGGAAGGCCAGCGCGGCGCCGATCAGCGTGCGCCGCACCCATGCGGGCTCGCTGACGGCGTCGGCGATGCGCGCGGGCGCAAGCGGGCGCACGAGGGGGCCGGCGTCCGCGACGGCGAGCTTGTTGTCGATGACGGCGGACATGTCAGCGCCCCTGGCGCCTGCGCGCCCAGGCCTGCAGCAGGTTGATCAGCAGCAGCAGCAGGAAGGCCGTCACCAGCATCACGACGGCGATCGACGTCGCGCCGGTGTAGTCGTACTGCTCGAGCTTCGTGATGATCAGCAGCGACGTGATCTCGGAGACCATGGGCATGTTGCCCGCGATGAAGATCACCGAGCCGTATTCGCCGAGCGCGCGCGCGAACGCCAGCGCGAAGCCGGTGAGCAGCGCCGGCGCCAGTGCCGGGAAGATGACCAGCGCGAAGGTCTGCAGGCGCGTCGCACCGAGCGTCGCGGCCGCTTCCTCGAGCTCGCGCTGGAGGTCCTCCAGCACCGGCTGCACCGTGCGCACGACGAAGGGCAGGCCGATGAAAGTGAGCGCGACCCACACGCCCAGCGGCGTGTAGCTGACCTTGAACGGCAGCCACTGGCCGATCCAGCCGTTGCTCGCGTAGAGCGTCGTCAGCGCGATGCCGGCCACCGCCGTCGGCAGCGCGAACGGCAGGTCGACCAGCGCATCGACGATGCGCTTGCCCGGAAACCGGTAGCGCACGAGCACCCACGACACCAGCAGCCCGAAGACCGCGTTGACCAGCGCGGCGAGCAACGAGGCGCCGAACGTGAGCCGATACGACGCCATGACCCGCGGCGACGTGACCGTGGCGACGAAGGTGCCCCAGCTGACCGTGAAGGTCTTCAGGAACACCGCCGACAGCGGGATCAGGACGATGAAGCAGAGGTACAGCAGCGCGAAGCCGAGTGCGAGATTGAACCCGGGCAACACGCTGTGACGCCGCAACAGCAGGGCGCGCGTGGACATGGCGGAAAGAAAGGCTGCAAGACGACGGGAGGGACTTCCGCGGCGCTGCCCTGACGGGGGCAGGATGCCGCAGACATCCACTCTAGGGCGCACTGCTGCACCGCCGCAACGAAGCGAAGCGCGCTTTCATATGCGCGTTTCGTTCGATGCGGTGCACCATCGGGTGCCCGCACCCAATGCAGCGGCCCGGCGACGCCGTCGCGAGACCTTCTTTCCGGACGCGAAGACCCGTGCCACGCCGGCCGCGCGGGCGGCCGCCGCGGCGCGGCTTCAGCGCACCTTGGCCAGCAGCTGGGTCAGCTCGCCCAGCACCTCGCCCATCTGTTTTCGACCTCGCGCGTCGCCGCCGAGGCGGCTGCCGAGCTCCTGCTCGACCAGGCTGACGGTCATGTGCACGTACGTGCTGTCCAGCGCGCGGCGGACCGCCACCAGCTGGCTTGCGACGTCGATGCCGGGCTGGCCGGATTCGATCATTCGCTGGATGCCTCGCAGCTGGCCTTCGGCCCGCTTGAGGCGGTTGAGCATTTCACTGCGGCTTTGTTCGTCGACAAGCACTGACATTTTTTGAACCCTCCAACGGCAGCGCTTCGGGAGCCGCCGCGATCACCATTGTGGGCATTTCACGAAATTTGCATAGGTGGTACGGTACCCACGAACAACGAAACCCCCGCAAATATCGGGGGGTTCGTCGGGGGGGATCGGGTTTGCACGATGTGACCCACCCGGGCAAACCCCTCGGAAGCGGGCGTTGGACATCGATACGGCTCCACGTATCGACGCAGCCTATCGATCGGCCGCGCGCCCCCTGGCGAGCAGGGTCGCCACTTCGGCCGCGGAGCGCACGCCCAGCTTGCCGAACACGCGCGCGCGGTGCACTTCCACCGTGCGCACCGAGATGCACAGTTCGTCGGCAATGACCTTGTTCAGCTTGCCGGCGGCCACCCGCTGCATCACCTCGCGCTCGCGCTCGGACAGGCTGGCGAGGCGTGCCGCGGTCTCCTCGTCCTTCGAATCGGCGGCCTGGCGCGCGGCGTCCACCGCGAGGGCGCGCGTCACGCGCTCGACGAGCGCCACGTCGCCCGAGGGCTTCTCGACGAAGTCGAAGGCGCCTTTCTTCAGCGCCTCGACCGCCATCGGGATGTCGCCGTGGCCGGTCAGGAACAGCACCGGCACGCCGCTGCCGCGCGCCACCAGCGCGTCGTGCACCTGCAGGCCCGACATCGGCTCCATGCGCACGTCCAGCAGGATGCAGCCGGCCAGCGGCGCCTCGTCGGCTGCGGCGAGGAACTCGGGGCCGCTCGCGTAGGCGCGCACCGCGATGCCGTGCGACTGGAACAGGAAGGTCAGCGCGTCGCGCACCGGTGCCTCGTCGTCGACGAGGTGCACCATCGGCTCGGACGGCCGGATGTGGAGCGGCGTGGCGTTCATGGATGGTCCTGGGAATGCGCGGCCGGCTGGCCTTCGTCGAGCGGCAGCTCCGACGACGGCCAGGCCCCGGCCACGGGCAAGGTGAAGGAGAAGCGCGCGCCGCCGAAGCTGCCGGCGCTGGCGTCGAAGGCGCCGTGGTGCGCCTCGATGATGGAGCGGCAGATCGCCAGGCCCATGCCCATGCCGTCCGGCTTGGTCGAATAGAACGGCGTCACCAGTTGCTCGACGCTGCGCCCGCGCAGGCCCGGGCCGGCGTCGTCGACGTCCAGCCGCAGGAAGCCCTCGGCGTCGCTCGCGCCGGGCATCGCGCTCGAGCCCGCGCGCGAGATGCTGACGCGCAGCCGCCGCTGCGCCGCCGGCACGCCGACCATCTCGTCGCAGGCGTTGCGCACGAGGTTGAGCACCACCTGCTCGATCAGCACCGGGTCGGCATCGACCTTGGGCAGGTTGGCCGCGACGGCCCATTCCACGTGCAGCTGCAGCCGGCGCAGCTCGCGCCCGAGCAGCGCGAGCGCGCGGTGCGCGGCCTCGACCAGGTCCATCGTCTCGCGCTGCGGACTGCGCCGCGTGAGGAACTCGCGGATGCGCTTGACGATGCGGCCGGCCTCGGCGGCCTGGTCGCCCAGCCGCGTCATCGCGTCGACCAGCCGCGGGTCGGGTTCGCCCGCGCGCTCCAGCAGGCGCTTGACGCCCGCGGCGTAGCCGGTGATCGACGTCAGCGGTTGATTGAGCTGGTGCGCGAGCGCGGACGCCACCTCGCCCAGCATCGTCAGGCGCGCCTGGTGGGCCATCGAGTCGGTCTGGTGGCGCTCGCGCTCCTCGAGGCGCTTGCGCTCTGTGATGTCGAGGATCGACCCCATCCAGCCGATGTGGCGGCCGCTCGCGTCGACCAGCGGCGCCTCGAACAGCATGATGTCGATCGGCCGGCCGTCCTTGCGCACCCAGCGCGCCTCGTAGCCGTCGCGCGGCGCGCCGCCGGCCATGTTGCGCAGGTGGCGCGACATGCTGTCGTCGATCGCGTCCGGCGGCCAGTAAGGCATCGGCGTCGCGCGGCCGATCAGCTCCTCGGGGCCGAAGCCGACGAGGTCGCAGAACGCGCGGTTGACGTAGACCAGCGTGCCGTCGACGTCGCGCGCGCGCAGGCCCACCGTCAGCGAGTCCTCCATCGCCTGGCGCCACGCGGCCTCGGTGCGCAGCGCCGCCTGCGTGCGCAGCACCTCGTTCATCTGGAAGCGCAGCAGCCCCGTGGCCACGCTGATCATCAGCAGGAACACGCCCATCATCACGATCGGCAGCCGCAGCCACCACGGGCGCAGCGACTCGTGCAGCGACAGCTCGAGATAGGTGTCGGGCATCGCCGGCTCGAGGCTGTGGCGGTGCGACTCCTCGGGCGGTGCCTCGTGGTCGCCGGCCTTCAGCGGATCGGCCACCACCTGGCCGTAGCCGTCCACCAGGCGCACGTCGTACTCGTGCGCCAGCCACCACGGCACGGTCTGGCGCAGCAGCGTGGCCGGCGCGTAGCGCACGACGAGGCGGCCGGCCGGCTTGCCGAAGGCGTCGCGCAGCGGCGCGCTCAGGTGCGCGCTGAGGCCGGGGCGCTCGGCGATGTCGATGCCGTCGGGAACGACCGCGACCAGCCGCGTGTCCGCGTCGACCCAGCTGACGCTCTGCCACAGGCGCGACAGCCCGTCGACGACGGCCTCCTGCTTCGCCAGGGCGGCGGGCGACTGCGAGACGTCGAAGCTGTGCGCCAGTTCGTTGAGCTGCACCTGCTCCTCGCCGACGCGCTCGGTGATCTGCGCCTCGAGCGAGAGCGAGTCGGTGATCAGCTGGCGCTGGCGCGACTCGAGGTCGGCCCGGTCGGACAGCTCCAGCCAGACCGCCACCGACACCGTGAACAGCACCGACAGCACGAGCGGCACCCACCACCATGAGCCGCGCCCGGCAAGCGCGCGCGCCCAGCGCCGGCGCACGGGCGCGCCGGGCGTCTGGTTGGGAGGCGATGGCAACGCGGGCTGCATGGCGGCAGTCTATGTCGATGTCCGGCACCGCAAGCGCGCGGGGCCGGCCTCATGTGGGAGTCCACAATTTCCAGCGCGGCGCCGCGCTGCCGACAATCGCCTGACTCGAGACGAGCCATGCCGCCGCACGTCCGCGCGGGCTTGCGCCAGGCTGAACCGACAACGAATCCAACACAGATCAGGAGACCCCGAATGCACAACACCTCCCGCCGCCAGGTCCTGGGCGCCGCCGCCGCGCTCGCGACCCTCGGCTTCGGCACGGCCCGCGCGCAAGCCCCGATCACGATCAAGTTCAGCCACGTCGTCGCGCCCGATACCCCCAAGGGCAAGGGCGCGCTGCGCTTCAAGGAACTGGCCGAGCAGCGCACCGGCGGCAAGGTGAAGGTGGAGGTCTACCCGAACAGCCAGCTGTACAAGGACAAGGAAGAGATGGAGGCGCTGCAGCTCGGCTCCGTGCAGATGCTGGCGCCGTCGCTGTCGAAGTTCGGGCCGCTGGGCGTCAAGGAATTCGAGGTGTTCGACCTGCCGTTCCTGTTCAAGGACACGCAGGCCTTCAAGAACGTCACCGAAGGCGACCTCGGCAAGCAGCTGTTCGCCAAGCTCGAGCCCAAGGGCATCCGCGGCATGGCCTACTGGGACAACGGCTTCCACGACATGAGCGCCAACAAGCCGCTGCACCGCGTCGCGGACTTCAAGGGCCTCAAGATGCGCATCCAGTCGTCCAAGGTGCTGGAAGCCCAGATGCGCGCGCTCGGCGCGATCCCGCAGGTCATGGCCTTCAGCGAGCTTTACCAGGGACTGCAGTCGGGCGTCGTCGACGGCACCGAGGGCACGTTCTCGAACTTCTGGACGCAGAAGCTCTACGAAGTCCAGAAGCACCTGACGCTGTCCAACCACGGCCACCTGGCCTACGCCGCGATCGTCAACAAGAAGTTCTGGGACGGCCTGCCCGCCGACATCCGCACCACGCTGGACGGCTGCATGCACGACGCCACCGTCTACGCCAACGCGATCGCAGCGACCGAGAACGCACTGTCGTTCGACAAGATCAAGGCGTCCGGCAAGGTCACGATCTACCAGCCGACGCCGGCCGAGATCCTCGAGTGGAAGAAGGCGCTGATGCCGGTCCACAAGGAGATGGAGGCCCGCGTGGGCAAGGACGCGATGCAGGCCGCCTACAAGGCCGCCGGCTTCGTGCCCGTCTGACGGCGCCGCCCCGGCCACGACGCCGGGGCTGACCCGATTGACGGCGCCCACCCGCGCGCCGTCCACTCGACTCCTGAGCGGTCGCCCTCCGCGACCGCGATGTCTCGTCCTGCCCGTTCCTTCGCGCCCAGGCGCCAGAAAGGCCCCCGATGTTCGGTCGCTTCCTCGACCACCTCGAAGAGTGGCTCATCGCGTTCCTCATGGGCGCGGCGACGCTGCTGATCTTCGTGGCGGTCGTCCATCGCTATGCCGCCGCGGCGCACTATCCGGCCTGGCTGCAGTGGCTGCAGGACCTGCTGCTCAAGATCAACCTGAGCTGGGCGCAGGAGCTGTGCATCTACATGTTCATCTGGATGGCCAAGTTCGGCGCGGCCTACGGCGTGCGCCACGGCACCCACGTCGGCGTCGACACGCTGGTGCGCGCGCTGCCGCCCAAGCCCGCGCGCTGGCTGACGCTGTTCGGCCTGTTCGGCGGCGCCGTGTTCACCGTCGTGATCGGCACGATGGGTTCGGTGCTGGTCTGGGACGACGGCATGCACTACGCCCTGTTCAACGCGCTCCACAAGAACGTCGACGCCCTGACCGAGGGCGCCACGACGCCCGACCTCGAGCTGCCGGTGTGGATCGAATACATGTGCATCCCGGTCGCCTCGTACCTGATGTGCTTCCGCTTCATCCAGGTGATGGTCGTCTACTGGAAGACCGGCGCGCTGCCCAAGCACGAGGTCGCGCACGTCGAGGGCCTGGAGGACGTCGACAACTATGAGCCGACGCCCGAAGGGAGCATCTCGAAATGAGCGCACTGATCATCTTCTCGCTGCTGGTGGTGCTGATGCTCACCGGCATGCCGGTGTCCATCGCGCTCGGCCTGACCGTGATGAGCTTCTTCTTCTTCCTCAGCGACGTGCCGATGGCCAGCGTGGGGTTGAAGCTGTTCGAGGGGCTCAACAGCTTCCCGATCATGGCGATCCCGTTCTTCATCCTGGCGGGCAACTTCCTCACCAACGGGGGGGCGGCCAAACGGATGATCCGCTTCGCCGCCACCATGGTCGGCCACATGTACGGCGGCCTCGGCCTGGCCGGCGTGCTGGCCTGCGCCCTGTTCGCGGCGATCTCGGGCTCGTCGGTGGCTACCGTCGTGGCGATCGGCTCCATCATCCTGCCGGCGATGGTCGAGGCGGGCTATCCGAAGCGCTTCTCCGCCGGCGTGATCACCACGTCGGGCGCGCTGGGCATCCTGTTCCCGCCGTCGATCAACCTGGTGATCTTCTCGATCGCGACCAACGGCATGAACGCCACCGGCCCTGACGGCAACCCGGTGTCCACCGCCTCGGTCGGCGACCTGTTCATCGCCGGCGTGATCCCGGGCGTGGTGCTGGCCGTGCTGCTGGGCGTGACCACCTGGTACCGCGCGCGCAAGTACGACTACCCGCGCATGCCGCGCGAGACCTGGGGCGCGCGCTGGAAGGCCTTCCTCGACGCCTTCTGGGGCCTGGCGCTGGTCATCATCATCATCGGCGGCATCTACTCGGGCATCTTCACGCCGACCGAGGCCGCGGCCATCGCGGCGGTGTACGCGTTCGTCATCTCGGTGTTCGTCTACAAGGACCTGAAGATCAGGGACGTGCCCAAGATCCTGCGCAACGCCGCGGCGATGAGCGCGATGCTGCTGTACATCATCACCAACGCGGTGCTGTTCTCGTTCCTGCTGACGTCGGAACAGATCCCGCAGGCGATGGCGTCGTGGATGGCGGCGCAGGGCTTCGGCGTCGTGGTGTTCCTGTTCCTGGTCAACGTCATCCTGCTGGTGGCCGGCAACTTCATGGATCCGTCGGCCATCGTGCTGATCATGGCGCCCATCCTCTACCCGGTGGCGGTCAAGCTGGGCGTCAACCCGATTCATATGGGCATCCTGATGGCCGTCAACATGGAAGTGGGCATGTGCCACCCGCCGGTCGGCCTGAACCTGTACGTGGCCTCGGGCATCACCAAGATGGGCATCACCGAGCTGACGGTGGCGGTCTGGCCGTGGCTGCTGACGATGATCGGCTTCCTGCTGCTGGTGACCTACTGGCCGCCGCTGTCGCTGTGGTTGCCGCATCTGTTGATGCACTGATCGTCCATCGTTACGATCGAGGCCCCGGCCGCCTGCGCGCCCGGGGCCTTTTTCATGCAAGGAGACCCGTCATGCGTGCCCTGCTCCGATCGCTGTTGCTCCTGGTGGCCTGCATCGCTTTCGGCGCGCGCGCCGACGACGCCGGGCCGCCGCAGAAGGAGTTCCTGCCGAAGTCGGGCACGGGGCGCGTCGTCGTCGTGGTCTCGGGGCAGACCGGGGCGTCCAACTACACCAACATCTCGCAGGATCTCGCCGACGCCGGCTACTACACGGTGCTGGTCGACGGCAACGACCTCTGGATCAAGGGCGGCGGCGGCAACGCGCTGCTGCAGGGCGTGATCGCCAAGGCCCAGGCCTCGCCGCACGCCGTCGCGGGCAAGGTCGGCGTCGTCTGTTTCTCGCTCGGCGGCGCCGTGGGGCTGACCTACGCCTCGCGCCTGCCCGACCAGGTGGCGACGGTCGTCGCGATGTATCCGCTGACCAGCTTCATCAAGGATCCGGCCGACTTCGTCGGCAAGATCAAGGTGCCGGTGCTGATGCTGGCGGGTACCTCCGACACCTACAAGAACTGCTGCGTGATCGAGACCGCGCGGGCGCTGGCCGACGCCGCCAAGGCCAACCCCGACGTCGCGCCGCTGTTCGTGCTTCACGAGTACGCCGGCGCCGATCACGGCTTCAACATGAACACGAGCCACCAGCGCGCGGTGCTGGCGGATTCGCGCGACCGGGCGATCGCGCAGTTGCGGCAGTACCTCGTCGACCACTGAGCGGGACATCGCGGCCGCGCCGCCCGCTAAGATCGCGGCTTCCGCGGCCAACGTGTCTCCATGCGCCCCATCTGCCTGCCCGAGCGCGTCGCCGCGCGCGCCTTTCCGCCTCTCGCCCCGATCGCCTTCGCCTGCAGCCTCGCGCTGCAGCTGTCGCCGGCGCGGGCACAGAACGCGTTGTCGGTCGAGCCCGACACCACCGCCGGCAGCGTGCCACTGCGCGTCCTCGACGCCCGCGTGCGCCTCGGCGGCGAACGCGTGCGCCTGCCCGGTCGCGAGAACATGGGCCTCGCGGGCCTGACCGAGCTGCTCAACGTCGGCGGCGAATGGTGGGTGGGGCCCGGCGTCTACGGGGCGGCCACGGGCCATCGCGGCGGCCTGTTCGTGCCGGGCGTCGAGGGCGCGTGGTCGCATCCGTTCAACGACTGGCTGGCGGTGGACACCGGCGTGTTCGCCGGCGGCGGCGGCGGCGCGGCGGCGCCGGTCGGCGGTGGCCTGATGCTGCGGCCGCACGTCGACCTGGTCTTCCGCTTTCCGGGCTTCTACACCGGCCCGACCTTCTCGAAGGTCTGGTTCACCAGCGGCCAGATCAACTCGAACCAGTTCGGCTGGATGCTCAACGTCGACTCGTCGTTCCGCTATCGCCCGGCCGACTTCCACGGCACCGCCACCGACGGCAGCGCCACGGGCCTGGGCTTCGACCACGTCGACGCGACGGTGACGATGGCGCGTCCCCGCAACTCGACCAGCACCGCCGGCACGCCGATGACCCAGCGTATCGGACTGGTCGGGCTGCGCGCGGAGCGCAGCGTCGACGGCCCGTTCTGGGCCGGCATCGAGGCCGCGGGCGCCGGCTCGGGCGGCGTCGCCGGCTACGCCGAAGTGCTGGGCACCGCCGGACTGCGCTTCCCGGTCGTCGGCGACCGGCTGAGCCTGGGCGTGCGCGGCGCGGTCGGCCTGGGCGGCGGCGGCGCCATCGACACCGGCGGCGGCCTGCTCGTGAAGGCGTCCGCGGGCATGACGCTGCGGCTGACCGACACGCTGGGCATCGGCGCCGAGCTCGGCCTGGTCGACGCGCCGGACGGCCACTACAAGGCCGAGACCGCGGCCGTCTCGCTCAACTGGGCGCTGGACGTGCCGCAGCGCGATCTCAGCGACTGGTTCAACACGCGCCCGGGCACCCCGACGCGCATGGAGTTCGGCACCGGCGTCGAACGCTATCGCGCCGCGCGCAAGGACGGCCGCACCGAGGCCCTCGAGGCCGTGGTGCTGCAGGTCAACCGCTTCGTCGCGCCCGACGTCTACCTGACCGGACAGGCGCACAGCGCATTCGCCGGCGGCGCGGGCGCGTATTCGGTGGGCCTGTTCGGCATCGGCGCGCAGATGCCGGTGTCGCAACGCGTGCGCCTGGGCGCCGAGGCGCTGGCCGGCGCCGCGGGCGGCGGCGGCGTCGACACGCAGGGCGGCGCCGTGCTGCAGGCGCGCGCCTACGCGGACGTCGCGCTCACCGACTCGCTCTCCCTGCGGGTGGCCGCCGGCAAGATCAAGTCGGTGCACGGCGGCCTGGACGCGCCGGTGGTGGACGCGGCGCTCGTGTTCAGCTTCGGCGTCGACCACAAGCATTGATCGGGCGCGGCGTTTGCCGCGCTGTCCCGCTGCGCCACTCTTCGCGCAGGAGGATTCGCCATGCCCCGCTCGATCTGGAAAGGCGCGATCGCCTTCGGCCTCGTCCACGTGCCCGTGGCCTTGTATCCGGCCTCGCAGGAGGACGACATCGACTTCGGCTGGCTCGACAAGCGCTCGATGGACCCGGTCGGCTACCAGCGCATCAACAAGCGCACCGGCAAGGCGGTCACGAAGGAGAACATCGTCAAGGGCGTCAAGCAGGAGGACGGCACCTGGGTGCTGATGGACGACGACGAGATCCGCAACGCCTATCCGAAGACGATGCAGACGATCGAGATCGAGGCGTTCGTCAAGGCCTCCGAGATCCCGTTCGTCTACCTCGAGAAGCCGTACTACCTCGAGCCGATCGCCAAGGCCGACAAGGTCTACGCGCTGCTGCGCGAGGCGATGATCGCGGACGACGTGATCGGCATCGCGCGCGTCGTCATGCACACCAAGGAGCACCTGGCCGCGCTGATGCCCGACGGCCCGGTGCTCGTGCTCAACACCTTGCGCTGGGCCACCGAGGTGCGCAACTGGGACGAGCTGCGCATCCCCCCCGCCGGCAAGGCCGCCGCGAACCTGAAGGATGCCGAGCTGAAGATGGCTGGCCAACTGGTCAACGAGTTGACCGTCAAGTGGAAGGCCGATACGTACCACGATCATTTCGCCGAGGCGATCAACAACCTGATCAAGGCCAAGGTTGCGGCCGGCAACACGCACGAGGTCACGCCGATCGAGTCGCCGGTCGACAGCGCCGCGCCGTCGAATGTGGTCGACCTCACCGCGCTGCTCAAGAACAGCCTGGGCAAGCGGCGCGGCGCGGCGGAGGAGGTCGTCGAAGCAGCGGCCGCGGCGACGCCGCGCAAGGCGGCCGCAAAGGCGCCGGCGAAGCCCGCGCCCGCCAGGAAAGCAGCCGCGAAGAAGACGGCGCCGCCCGCGCGCGCGAAGGCCGCGGCGCCTGCCCGCAAGCGGGCCTGACGTGAGCGGGCGCATGGGCATGTGGAATGCTGCGCTCGCCCCATGGCCACCGCCCCTCGCACCTCGAGCTCCCGCGCGCCCGCGCGCGCATCGCGCGTGACGCCCGCGAAGCGCGCGCGCCAGAAGCCGACGTCCGACGACGGCACGCCGCTCGCGCGCTACCGGGCCAAGCGGGACTTCACGATCACGTCCGAGCCTGGGCCGGTGCGCACCAAGCCGGGCAAGCAGCTGGCGTTCGTGATCCAGAAGCACGACGCGACGCGGCTGCACTACGACTTCCGGCTCGAGCTCGACGGCGTGCTGGTGTCCTGGGCCATTCCGAAGGGCCCGAGCTTCGATCCGAAGGAGAAGCGGCTGGCGGTGCACGTGGAGGATCACCCGGTCGCCTACGGCACGTTCGAGGGCACGATCCCGAAGGGCCAATACGGCGCGGGCACCGTGATCGTCTGGGACAACGGCACCTGGGAGCCGGTGGGCGACCCGCGCGCGGGACTGAAGGCCGGCAAGCTCGTGTTCAAGCTGCACGGCCAAAAGCTGGCCGGCCTGTGGGAACTGGTGAAGATCGCCAAGCCGGGCGAGCGCCAGGAGCCCTGGCTGCTGTTCAAGAAGCACGACGAGTGGGAACGGCCGCATGCCGACTACGACGTCGTCAATGCGCTCCCCGACAGCGTGGTCGCGCATCCGATGAAGCCGCTGGACGATGCGCCGGTGGCCGCGATCAAGCGCGCGGGGCGCACGGTCGCGGCCGTGCAGAAGGCCGCGGCGTCGCCGTTCGATCCGTCGACACTGGACGGCGCGCGCAAGGCCGCGCTGCCGGAGACGATGTCGCCGCAGCTCGCCACGCTGGCCAGGTCCGCGCCGACGCACGGCGACTGGCTCTACGAGATCAAGTTCGACGGCTATCGCCTGATGACACGCCTCGCGAAAGGCAAGGCGACGATCATCACGCGAGGCGGCCACGACTGGACGCACAAGATGCAGCCGCTCGCCGACGAGCTCGCGACGCTGGGCATCACGGGCGGCTGGCTCGACGGCGAGGCCGTCGTTCTCGACGCCGACGGCCTCCCGCACTTCAACCTGCTGCAGAACGCGCTCGATTCGAAGCGCAGCAGCGAGGCCATCGTCTACTACGTGTTCGACGCGCCGTTCATCAACGGCTACGACCTGCGCGCGGTGCCGCTGCATGCGCGCCGCGCGTTGCTCAAGCAGGTCATCGAGGCCCACGCCGGCGATCGCGTGCGCTTCAGCGACGACTTTCCCGCCGATGCCGCGCAGGTGCTCGAGACCGCCTGCAGCCTGCACCTGGAAGGCGTCATCGCCAAGCGCCGCGACGGCTTCTACACATCGTCGCGATCGACCGACTGGCTCAAGCTGAAGTGCCAGGCGCGCCAGGAGTTCGTCATCGGCGGCTTCAGCGACCGCAGCGACAACGCGAAGGCGGTCGGCGCGCTGATGCTGGGCTACTACGACGACCACGGCGTGCTGCAATACGCGGGCCGCGTAGGCACGGGCTGGAGTTCGTCGGACGCGGTCGACCTGCGCGCGAAGCTCGCCAAGCTCGTGTCGACGAAGTCGCCGTTCCCGCCCGGCACCACGCGGTCGACGCGCTGGTTGACACGTCCCGCGGCCGAGGATCACTGGGTCAGGCCGCAGCTCGTCGCCGAGGTCGCGTTTGCCGAGTGGACGCCGGACGGCAGCGTGCGACATGCGTCCTACCAGGGCTTGCGCGAGGACAAGGACGCGAAGTCCGTGACGCGCGAGAAGGCGAAGGCACCCCCGACATCGGAGAAGGCCGTGACCGCGAAGAAGAAGACGCTCGTCGAATCGATGAGCCACCCCGCGCCCGCGGTGAAGGCGTCGTCGAAGTCCGGCAATGCCGAGGTCGAGGGCGTGCGCATCACGCACCCCGAGCGCGTGATCGACGCCTCGACCGGCCACACCAAGCTGGACCTCGCGCGCTACTACGCGAGCATCGCGGAATTCATGCTGCCGCACCTGAAGTCGCGGCCGGTGTCGCTCGTGCGCGCGCCCGAGGGCGTCGGCGGCGAGCTGTTCTTCCAGAAGCATGCCGACGTCCGCACGATGCCGGGCATGAAGGACCTGCCCGACCTGTGGGAGGGCCACGGCGCACTGCTGGAGGTGCCGAGCGCGAAGGCGCTGGTCGCGGCCGCGCAGATGAACGTCATCGAGTTCCACACCTGGAACTCGGTCAAGCAGAAGGTGGACAAGCCCGATCGCATGATCTTCGACCTCGATCCCGGCGAGGGCGTGTCGTTCGCGACCGTGCGCGAAGGGACCGAACTGATGCGCGCACTGCTGGCCGAGCTGGGCCTGCAATGCTGGCTCAAGACCAGCGGCGGCAAGGGCCTGCACGTGGTGGTTCCGATGTCGGCGCGCCTCGACTACGACACGGTCAAGGACTTCTCGCAGCGCATCGTCCAGCACATGGCGGCCACGATCCCGCAGCGCTTCGTCGCCAAGAGCGGGCCGTCGAACCGCGTCGGCAAGATCTTCGTCGACTACCTGCGCAACGGCTTCAACGCGACGACCGCGGCCGCGTTCTCCGCGCGCGCGCGGCCGGGGCTGGGCGTGTCGATGCCGATCGCGTGGGACGAGCTGTCCGAGATGAAGAGCGGCGCGCACTGGACGATCTCGGATGCGCGCGACCGCTTGTCGTTCCAGAAGTCCGACCCGTGGGCCGACTACTGGCGCTGCAAGCAGACGATGACCGCCGCGATGAAGGCGCTGCAGTCGGCCGGTTAGGCAGAAGGCCCCGCCGCGGGCTTTTGCAGCGGGTCGCGTGCGAGCAGCGAGATGCCGCCTGCCGTCACGCCCAGCACCCATTCCTCGCCGCGGTAGTGCATCACGACCACGCGCTCGCGCGCACCCACCGGCAGCGCCCGCACGAAGCGCGGCGCGTCGACGGCCTGCGGCGCCAGCCGCCCCACCTGCAGGCGCTTGAGCACCCGCAGCCCGAGCCAGGCGAGCGCGAGGACGAAGACGAGCGCGACCAACATCGTCGCGACCGACGAGGCGAAGTTTTCCATGGGATCAGTCGGTTGAAGGCTGGCCAGGATAACGCGTCGCATCCTCGCCCGGCGCGCGCGCGAGGCGCTGGCGGCTGGCGGCGGGGGCGGCCTCGCCGCGGCGCTGGCGCTCGATCTCCTCGCGCACCTCGCGCGCCCACAGGATGACCTCGGCGACGATGTCGAACAGGTGGCGCGGCACCGTGGCGCCGATGTCGGTGCTGGCGAGCAGTTCGCGGGCGAGCGCGACGTTGCGCACGATGGGCACGCCCGCGTCCTCGGCCGCCTCGCGCATCGCGCGCGCGACCTCGTCCTCGCCCTTGGCGGAGACGGTCGGCACGCCGTGGTTCTCGTGGTCGTAGGCCAGCGCGATGGCGACGTGCGTCGGGTTGACGACCAGCACGTCGGCCTGGCGCGCCGCCTGCGCGGCATTGCGCTGCGACCACTCCTGGTGCGTCTGCTTTCGCTGCTGCTTGACGTAGGGATCGCCCTCATTCTGCTTGTGCTCGTCGCGGATGTCGCGCCGGCTCATGCGCATCTTCTTCATGAACGAGTGGCGTTGCCAGGCCGCGTCCAGCACGGCCACGCCCGCGAAGACCGCCACCGCCGCGCCGACCAGGCGGGCCGTCGCCTGCCACAGCGATTGCTCGAGACGCGGGGCGATGACCTGCGGACTTTCCTGGGCCAGCAAGACCAGGCCCGGCAGCGACGCACGCAGCACGATCCAGCCGATCGCCAGCAGGATGGCCGTCTTGGCCAGCGCCTTGACGACCTCGACGAGGTTGTCCATCGAGAACATCCGCTTGAGGCCTTCGGCCGGGTTCATCTTGTCGAGCGAGGGCTTCAGGCGCGACCAGGCCAGCACCGGGCCGACCTGCAGGAACTCGGCCAGCACGCCGACGAGCAGGACGGGCACCATGAACATCGCGGTCAGCAGCAACAGCGTCTGCACGGCCAGCCAGCCGCTGTTGCGCAGCGCTGTGACGAAGTCGCCGTCGAGGCCGCGCAGCACCGAGCCGATCAGCGCCTGCAAGCGTGCGCCAGCCAACGCGGCCGTGGCGCCGCCCAGCACGAGCCAGACCAGCAGCACGAGCGTGCTCGTCGCCTCCTTGCTCTTCCAGACCTGCCCTTCCTTGCGTGCATCGCGCAGCTTCTTCGGGGTGGGCTGCTCGGTCTTGTCGCCGCCGTCGTTCTTGTCTGCCATGGCGACATCTTCGCCGGACGAGAGGGCTGCGCTCCCCCTCACAGTTGTAGCAATGTATTACCTAGGGGGGTATCGCTCGAACAACGTTGTCGGCTCGATTCCTATGTTGAAGGAGCAAACACACGCATCCCCGAAAAGCGGTATTAATTCACGCTTACCGGCCGTTACAGCGTAACCGTCTCCGTCACGTTTCGGACACGAGGCGCGGCAAAGATGCGCTCGCTTCGACCTTTCCGGGAGAGGCCGTCGCCCGATCCGGGCGGCGACCAGGGAGTGAAAAAAATGAATCTGGCCCACGCAACGATGGGCTTGTGCCTGGCCGGCGTGGTGGTGTCGGCCAAGGCGGAGCTCGCGCCGAATTGCGCGAACGCCGCCCCCGGTGTCGCGCTCGCGTCGCCGGCCCTGCACGAGCCGAAGACGGCGGTCGCCTGCGATACCGGCAGCGGTATCGCGGCGGCGCGCGAGGCGGCGCAATTGCGGCTCTACGATGCGCCGCGCGATACGCGGGCCTCGCTCTCGTCGACGCCGCGCATGGACGCGGCCGACGTGGACTCGACGACGGCACGGCCGCTCAACGCGAGCCAGCGTCGCGTCCTCGCGCTGGCGCCCCGCGTTCTCGCCGTGGCCCATCGCTACGACATCGATCCGCTGCTGCTGCACGCCATCGCGCACGTCGAGTCGCGCCACAACCCGCAGGCGCGTTCGAACGCCGGCGCGCTGGGCGTGCTGCAGGTCATGCCCGCGACGGCACGCCGGTTCGGCGTCGAGGACGCGGCGGGCGCGCTCTACGACCCGGCTGTCAACCTGGAGGTGGGCGCCGCGTACCTCAAGACGCTGCAGGCCCGCTTCGGCAACGACCTCCAGCTGGTGCTCGCCGCCTACAACGCCGGCGAGGGCGCGGTCGAGCGCCACGGCCGCAGCGTGCCGCCATATGCCGAGACGCGCGCCTACGTGCGGCAAGTGCTCGCCGAGTACGCCGCGCTGCGCGCCGCGTTCGCGCAGGCCGCGCCGCAGGAGCCGCGATGAGCCTGGCGTCCTACTTCCGGTCCGCCGAGCGCCGCGACACCGGGCCGTTCGCCCGCTTCAGCGACCTGTTCCTCGTCGCCGGCATCGTCGCGATCATCGCGCTGATGGTGCTGCCGCTGCCGGCCTGGCTCATCGACGTGCTGGTGGCCGTCAACATCGCGATCGGGCTGACGCTGCTGCTGGTGTCGATCTACATCGCCACGCCGCTGGAGTTCGCCGTCTTCCCGAGCGTGCTGCTCATCACCACGCTGTTCCGGTTGTCGCTGGCGATCGCGACGACGCGCATGATCCTGCTGCACGCGCACGCGGGCCACATCATCGACACCTTCGGCAAGATGGTGGCCGGCGGCAACCTCGTCGTCGGGCTGGTGGTGTTCCTCATCATCACCGTGGTGCAGTTCATCGTCATCGCCAAGGGCGCCGAGCGCGTCGCCGAGGTCGCGGCGCGCTTCACGCTGGACGCGATGCCGGGCAAGCAGCTGTCGATCGACTCCGACCTGCGCTCGGGCCTGATCGACAAGGACGAGGCGCGCCGCAAGCGCCGCGAGCTGGAGCTCGAGAGCAAGCTGCACGGCAGCCTCGACGGCGCGATGAAGTTCGTCAAGGGCGACGCCATCGCGGGCATCGTCATCATCGCGATCAACCTGCTCGGCGGCCTCGCGGTGGGCGTGCTGCAGCAGGATCTCGACTTCGGCAGCGCGATGACGCGCTACTCGATCCTGACGATCGGCGACGGCATGGTCTCGCAGATCCCGGCGCTGCTGGCGGCGATGTCGGCGGGCCTGCTGGTCACGCGCACGACTGACGAGGCCGATGCCCATCTCGGCGACGCGATCCGTCGCCAGCTCGGCGCCAAGCCCCGCGTGATGCTGGTCACGGGCGCGCTGTGCCTGATGTTCGCGCTGGTGCCGGGTTTTCCGGGCGCGGTGTTCGTCGGACTCGGCGCGGCCATCGGACTGGCCGGGGCGCTCGGAACGCCGGTGCTGCGCGTGCGCCTGTCGCGGCTCGTGCGGCCGGCGATGGAGTCGCGCGGCGCCACGCCCGAGATCGAGGATCGCGTGCTCAGCACCGCGCCGACCGTGCTGCGCGCGGCGGTGCCGCTGCTGCTGCGGGTGCCCGCGGCCGCGCTGAGACACGAGGCCGGCCCCGCGCTGGTGCAGGCCTTGCAGGACGTGCAGGAGCATTACCAGCTGCAGCTGGGCCTGCCGTTGCCGCGCATCAGCGTCCACGGCCAGCCCGCCGCGGCGCAGGCCGCTGGCGGCGACGCGCTCGCCACCGCCGGCGAGTGGCAGCTCTTCGCCTACGAGGTGCCGATCGCCCAGGGCGCGTGGACGCATGCATCGGACGTTGCCGACGCCGTGCGCGAGTCGCTGCGCCGCCACGCCGCGCTGTTCTTCGGCATCCAGGAGACGAGCGCGATGCTCGCGCGCGCCGGCGGCGAGATCCCCGACGTCGTCAAGGAAGTGCTGCGCGCGCTGCCGATGCAGCGGCTGTCGG
This sequence comes from Scleromatobacter humisilvae, assembly GCF_023231945.1. Taxonomy (GTDB): domain Bacteria; phylum Pseudomonadota; class Gammaproteobacteria; order Burkholderiales; family Burkholderiaceae_C; genus Scleromatobacter; species Scleromatobacter humisilvae. The sequence goes on along the minus strand of NZ_JAJLJH010000015.1, from coordinate 62,530 downwards.
ACATCCTGCGCCGGCTGGTCGAGGAAGAGGTGCCGATCCGCCAGCTGCGCGACGTGCTGGAGACGCTCGCCGACATCGGCCAGCGCGAGAAGGACGTGCACACGCTGACCGAGTTCGCGCGCATCGCGCTCAAGCGCCAGATCAGCCATCGCCACGCGCCCGAGGGCCGGCTGCGCGCGCTGATGCTCGCGCCCGAGCTCGAGACGATGCTGCGCGAGAGCATCCGCGTCTCCGGCGGCGTGCACCAGCTCGCGCTCGATCCGCAGGCCGCGCAAGGCATCGTCCAGGGCTTCGTGCAGGCGATCGCGCAGCACGGCCCCGACGCCATCGTCACGCCCGTCGACCTGCGCCGCCACGTGCGCAAGCTCGTCGAGGCCGACGCGTTCGACACGCCCGTGCTGTCCTACCAGGAACTCGTTCCGACGCTCAAGCTCGAGCTGCTCGACCACGTCGGCCAGCCGCCCCGCCCGCTGCTCCAAGCCGCCTGACCGCCCCTGCCCGAAAAGCGACCGATGCATCTCCTGTCTCGCCTGTTCCATCCGCAGCCGCTGTCCGCGCTGTTGTTCGCCGTCTCGCTGCTCGCCTGCGGCGGCGCGCTGGCCGCCGCCGTCCCGATCGCCAGCGACGCGCCGCTGTCGCTGACCGCGCGCGAGCAGCCGATCCAGGCCTTCCTGCAGGACTTCTTCGGCCGGCTCGACCTGCCCGTCGACGTCAGCCCCAACGTGCACGGCCAGGTCAGCGGCAGCTTCAACGCGCCGCCGGCGAAGATCCTGCGCGACATCTCGCGCTCGTTCGGACTGCTGACGTATTACGACGGCGTCGTCGTGCACGTGTACGCGGCCAGCGAGATCGCCACGCGTGCGCTGACGACCACGCCGACACTGTCGGAGCGCGTGCGGCGCTCGGTGCAGGAGGCCCGCCTCGTCGACATCCACAACACCTTGCGCGCGACGCCCGACGGCAGCCTGATCGCCATCGGCACGCCGCGCTTCGTCGAGCAGGTGGAGGACCTGTACCACGTGGCGCAGGCCGCCAACCTCGCGCAGCCGCCGCTGGGCTTCAAGGTGTTCTACCTGCGCTACGCGTGGGCGCAGGACGTGACGATGGAGTTCGGCGGCAACAAGGTGCAGGTGCCCGGCGTGGCGAGCATCCTGCGTTCGCTGGTGACCAACAAGTCGCGCCAGGGCGCGCTCGAGTCCGACGCGCGCACCACCGTGCCCAAGCTGCGCGGCCAGGGCCTGGCGCGCAACGCGGCAAGCGACCGCCTTGGCACGCTCGGCGCGCCCAACGCCGGCACGCGCAGCCCGGACAACGGCGTCGCCCAGGCGCTCGCCGCCGTCTATGCGAACGCGCCGGGCGCCGCGTCCATCGACGACGGCGGCGCGCCGCCCGCGGCCGCGACGATGGATCCCGGCCAGGCGCGCATCGAGGTCGACCAGCGCCTCAACGCGGTCATCGTGCGTGACCTGCCCGAGCGCATGGCGCAGTACCAGGAGCTGGTGACGGCGCTCGACGTCGAGCCGCAGTCGCTCGAGATCGAGGCGACCATCGTCGACATCGACACCACCAAGGCGCAGAAGCTGGGCATCAACTGGCGCTTCAACGGCAACGGCAGCAACTCGATCCTGTTCGGCAAGGGCGACAGCTCCGACACGCTGCTGCAGCCCGGCGTCAACATCACGCCCATCGGCGAGGGCGGCTTCGTCTCGGCGGTGCTGGGCGACGCCGGCAAGTTCATCGCGCGCATCAACGCGCTGCAGAGTGACGGCGCGGCGCGCGTCGTGTCGAGCCCGCAGGTGGTCACGCTGTCCAACGTCGAGGCGGTGTTCGACAACAGCCAGACCTTCTACGTGCGCGTCAACGGCTACCAGGACGTCGACCTGTTCAACGTCACCGCCGGCACCAACCTGCGCGTGACGCCGCACGTGTTCAAGGACGACGGCCAGGTGCGCATCAAGCTGCTGGTCAGGATCGAGGATGGCTCGCTGACGACGCAGACGGTGGACAACCTGCCGGTGGTCGAGCGCTCGTCGGTCAACACGCAGGCGCTGATCCAGGAAGGCCAGAGCCTGCTGATCGGCGGGATGATGCGCCAGTCCACCAGCAACGACGTCGACAAGGTGCCCTTCCTCGGCGACATCCCGCTGATCGGCAACCTGTTCAAGACGCGCAACGAGAACAACGAGCACATCGAGCGCCTGTTCCTGATCTCGCCGCGGCTCGCGCCGAGCCACTCCACGCTCGCGTCGGCCGCGGTGGGCGCCCGACTGATCGACACGCCGCGCGGCTTCGCCCCGGCCAGCGAGAACGAGCCGGCGCCCATGCCCGTGCCCGCCGTCTCGACCGGCGCGATCACGCCCTTGCCGGCGCCGCCCGGCTCGCAAGGAGGTCCGCAATGAACGCCCGCGCGGAGCCCTTCATCGCCGACGCCGACGCGCCCTCGGCCACGGCGCTGGAGCTGCGCGTGCTCGATGGCGAGCAGCGCGGCGCGCATGCGCCCGTCGCCTGGCACAGCTTCGAGATCGGCGGCCTGCACGCCGGTGCCTGCTCCGAGGTGCAGCTGCGCGACGCCACGATCGCCTCGACGCGCGTGCGCGTCACGCCGCGCGGCACCGCGCCGGCCCGGCTCGAAGTGCTCGCGGGAGAGGTGCGGATCGGCACGCAGCAGCTGACCGCGGGGAGCGCCACCGACTGGCGGCTCTATACGCCACTGCGACTCGGCGCGACCGTGCTCGCGCTGGGCGAGGCCGACAACGCCGACTGGCGGCTTCCGGCCGATGCGCCGCCGCAGGGGCCCGGCAACGACGCCGGCGCGCAGCCGTCGCCGAACCCGCCGTCGCGGCGTCCGGCGCATGGCCTCGAACGCGGGCTGGCCTTCGGCGGCGCGGTGCTCGCGGCCGTGGCGGCGCTGTTGCTGGTCATGACGCACCTGCTGTCCGCGCCGGTGGGCGCGGCCATCGACCGCCGCGCGGCCGTCGCGCACGTGCTCGCGAGCCAGCCGCAGTGGCGCGACCTGCATGTCGATGCCGGCGCCACCGGCGTCATGGTGCACGGCGAACTCGCGACGGACGCGCAGCGCGACGCGTTGCAGCAGCAACTCGCCAAGGCCGGACTCGGGGAGGTGCCGGTCGACGTCGTCACCGGCGAGCGCCTCGTCGATGCAGTCGCCGACGTCTTCCGCGTGCAGGGCGTGACCGCGCGCGCCGAGTACGGCGGCGCGGGCCACGTGCTGGTGCACGCGCACGAGGCCGACGCCGGCGCCGTCGATCGCGCCGCCGCGACCGCGCGGCGCGACGTCGTGGGCCTGCGCGAGCTCGCCGTGAGCAACGAGCCGAGCGCCCCGCCGCCGCAGAACACGCCGGTCGCCGACGACCCGGGCAAGCGCGTCGCGGCAATCGTGCCGGGCGACAGCGCCTACGTCGTCACCGCCGACGGCACCCGCTACTTCATCGGCGCGCTGCTGCCGACGGGCCATCGTGTCAAGGCCATCGAGGCGCATCGCGTCGTCCTGACGCGCGACGGCCGCCAGAGCCAGCTCGATTTCTGATCCTCTCCCCCACCCACCAACGCAAGGAGCACCCCATGAGCACGACCACGATCAATCCGCTGTCCATGATGGCCACCGCCCCGCTGACCACCAGCACGCCGGCGTCGGACAGCTCGTCCACCTCGGGCGACTGGTTCGACGCGATGGCGCAGGCCTGGAGCAAGTCGCTGGACGACGAGGCCAACACGATCTCGACCATGTCGAACTCGATCGGCGACGGCAACGACGACCCCAAGGCCATCACGATGCTGACCGCCGAGTCGCTGCGCATGGGCTATCTGTCCGACAGCTCGCACACGTCGCTGAGCTCGGTGGGCAGCGCGCTCGACACGATGGCGCGCAAGCAGTAAGCCGTCGCGGCCGGTGGCGCGCGCCGCCGGCCTCTCATGGAAACGCCGGCGCCGCTGCGCGCCGGCGCGACGAGGACCCGAAGATGGCCATCGAAATCTCCGCCGCCGCGCTGCACGCGGCGATGCCGCCCGCGATGCACGGCGCCGACCTGCAGGCCGGCTACGGCGTCTCGCTGACCGACCTGTCCGGCTTCCAGGACGCGCTGCGCACCGCGCAGGCGCGCGGCGGCCAGGGCGAGCTGGCGTCGCACGCCGACAACCGCATCAACCCGGCGGTGCAGGCGCTGTTCCAGCCGCTCGAGCACATCAACGGCGAGGCCGGCGCGCTGCGAGCGCAAGCCTCGGCCGCGATGCAGGCCGGCAAGGACCTGTCGCCCGGCGACATGGTCTCGCTGACCGTGCGCTGCCAGGAGTTCATGTTCCATTGCGAGCTGACCTCCAACATGGCCAACCGCGCGTCGGACGGCCTGCAGCAGCTGTTCCGTCAACAGAGCTGACACCATGCGCCGATTCATCGCCCTCGCCCGTGCGGCGCTGCTGCCGTTCGCGGCGTCCCTGCTGCTGACCGCCTGCGGCACGCAGGATCTCTACGCCCAGCTCGACGAGCAGCAGGCCAACGAGATGGTCGCCGTGCTGCGCAACGCCGGCCTCGACGCCGACAAGGAGGCGCGCGAAGGCGCGAACTTCGCCGTCGTCGCGCCGCCGTCCGAGTTCGCGCGCGCGATCACCGTGCTGCGCGCCAACGGCTATCCGCGCGACAGCTTCGACAGCATCGGCCACGTGTTCAAGAAGGACGGTTTCGTGTCGTCGCCGATCGAGGAGCACGCGCGCCTGACGCACGCGCTGTCGCAGGAGATCGCCAACACGCTGTCGCACATCGACGGCGTGATCGTCGCGCGGGTGCAGCTCGCGCTGCCCGACAAGGATCCGCTCGCCGACAAGCCGATGCCCGCCGCGGCCGCGGTGTTCATCAAGCATCGCGCGGGGGTCGACCTGTCCGGCAGCGTCGGCCAGATCAAGGCGCTGGTCGTCAACAGCGTCGAAGGGCTGCCCTACGACAACGTGACGGTGGCGCTGTTTCCGGCACAGGACTGGCCCGAGGCCGGCGCCGCGCACGCGCCGGCCGGCACGCCGCTGGACGTGGTGCTGGCGTTGCTGGCGGCCGTCGGCGCCACCGGGCTGCTCGCCGGCGGCGGGCTGTGGCTGTGGCGGCGCCGTCAGGCCGCGACGGCGCGCGCCGCCGGTGCCCGCATCACGACGCTGGAGGTGGCCCCGTGAGCGCGACCTTCCCCGCGATGCACGACATGCGCACGCGCCGCGCCCATCGCGCCGCGGTGGCGCGCACGTTGCTCGACGGCCCGCTGGCGTCCGCGCCCGAGGCGGTGGCCGTGGAATGGCGCCAGCTCGGCGAACTGCCCGACTGGTGCCTGTGGCCGGCCGACGCGCGCCTGCGCCTGGTCCGCGTGACGGGCGCCCTGTTCGCGGCGCCCGGCATGCGGCTGTGGATCGACGGCCGCCGCATCGAGATCGCGCGCACGCTGATCGGCACGGCGACGCTCGCCCGCGTGATGGCCTGTCCCGCGCTGCCGATCCAGGCGCCCGCCGTGCCGCCGTCCGGCGACCTGCAGCGCCTGTTCGACGGCTCCGGCCGCGCGGTGCTGCTGGGCAGCCTGGGCGCGGCGTGGATGCGCGGCGTCGCCGGCCCATTGCTGCCGGCCGCCGAAGCGCGCGCCACGTTGTGTCCGCTCGCGATCGCGCGTCCGCTCGTCGGCCAGGCGCTGGCGCTGGTCGCCGAAATTCCGGTGGAGGCCGCGTGAGCTACGTCGCGCTGTTCGTCACCGGGGACGTCAACGTCGCCACCGCTCGCCGCGTGTTGCCGGCCGGCGAACTGCGCGCGCTGGCCGACGGGCGCGAGCTGCTCGCGGCCCTGCTGGCCAGGCGCGAGGCCGACGGCGTGCGACTGGCCGTCGCAGAGGACCGCGCCCGCGACGCCGGCTACGCCGAAGGCCTCGCCGCCGGCCGCCGCGCCGCGCGCGACGAGTTCGCCAAGGAGCAAGCCGATATCGCCGCTACCGCGCAGCGCGAACGCGTCGCGCTGCGCCGGCAGGCCGAGGCCTCCGTCGCGATGCTGGCCATCGAGGTCGTGCGCAAGCTGGCGGGCGAGCTCGACGCCGCCGAGCTCGTCGCCGCCATCGCACGCCAGGCGGTGCGGCAGCTGGTCGACGACGAGCCGGTGACGCTGGTCGTCCATCCCGCGGCGGCCGAGCGCGTGCGAGAGCGCGCCGCCGCCGGCTCGCACGGTCTCGCGATCTCGGTGCAGGAGGACGCCGCCCTGGCGCCGCTCGACTGCCGCCTCGTCACGCGCTCCGGCACCACGCTCGCCGGCCTGGACACGCAGCTGCGCCGGCTCGAGTCGGCCTGGGACGCGCTGGAGGCGCGATGAACGGCCCGCTCGACCACCAGCTCGTGCATGCGCTGCGGCGCACGCGCACGGTCACGCAGCGCGGCCGCATCGTGCAGGCTTTCGGCACGCTGCTGCGCGCGAGCGGCGTGCACGCACGCATCGGCCAGCAGTGCCGCATCGTCGACGCCAACGCGCCCGACGGCGCCGCGGAGGCGATCCTGGCCGAGGTGGTCGGCTTCAGCGACGGCCACGCGCTCCTGGTGCCGCTGTCGTCGCTGCAGGGCATGGCGCTCGACGCCGAGGTCGAGGTGCTGGGCGCCTCGTCCGAGCTGCCGTTCGGCGACGCGCTGCTGGGGCGTGTGGTCGACTGCTTCGGCCGTCCGCTCGATGGCCGTCCGCTGCCGCCGCTGGCGGCACGCGTGCCGATCTACGCGGACGCGCCGGATCCGCTCGCGCGACTGCCGATCGACCGACCCTTGGCGACCGGCGTGCGCGCCGTCGACAGCGTGCTGACCGTGGGCCGCGGCCAGCGGGTCGGCGTCTTCGCGATGGCCGGCGGCGGCAAGTCGACGCTGCTGGGCATGCTGGCGCGCCAGGCCTGCGCCGCGCGCGAGCCCGCGGCCGCCGGCGCGGCGCGGCGCGTCAACGTCGTCGCGCTGATCGGCGAACGCGGGCGCGAGGTGCGCGAATTCATCGACGACAGCCTCGGGCCGGAGGGGCTGGCGCGCTCGGTGGTCGTGGTGTCGACCTCCGACCGTCCGGCGATGGAGCGCGTGCGCGCCGCGCATGCGGCCACGGCGATCGCGGAGGGCTTCCGCGCGCGCGGCGACGAGGTCGTGCTGCTGATGGATTCCGTCACGCGCTTCGCGCGCGCGCTGCGCGAGATCGGCCTGGCCATCGGCGAGCCAGCGGTGCGGCGCGGCTTTCCGCCGTCGGTGTTCGCGGAGCTGCCGCGGCTGTTCGAACGCGCCGGCAACGACGCCCGCGGCTCGATCACCGGCTTCTACACGGTGCTGGTCGAGGACGAGGACGGCAGCGATCCGGTCGGCGAGGAGGTGCGCTCCATCCTCGACGGCCACTTCGTGCTCTCGCGCAAGCTGGCGCAGGCGCAGCACTATCCCGCGATCGACGCGCTGGCCAGCGTCAGCCGCGTGTTCTCGCGCGTGGCCTCGCCCGAACATCGGCAGGCCGCCGGCCGCGCCCGCGAGCTGATGGCGCGCCATGCGGAGATCGAGTTCCTGCTGCGCGTGGGCGAGTACAAGGCGGGCAGCGACGCCCTCGCCGACGAGGCCATTGCCAAGCAGGCAGCGATCCGGGCGCTGCTGTGCCAGCCGCCCGACGAATCCAGCCCGTTCGACGAGGCGCTGCGGCGCCTGCAGGCAGTCGCCACATGACGCGCGAGCCCGAGGTCCGCGAACTCGCGCAGCTGCTTCGCCTGCGCACCCTGCGCGCCGCTGCGGCGGCACGCGACTGCGTGCGCTGCGCGCGCGAGGTCGACGACGCCGAGGCCGCGCTGGCCCGCCGCGACGCGCGCATCGCGCACTGGCAGGCAGAGCGGGCCGAGCTCGCACGTTTCATCGTCGGCGAGGGTGCGCGTGAGCTCGCGCGCTTCGTGCCGTCGACGATGGCGCGCCGCGCGCATCTCGTCGAGCAGCACGAACGCGATCTCGACGCCCGCCTGGACGACCAACGCGCACTGGACCAGGCACGCGCGAATCTCGCCGCGGCCCAGGCGCGCCGCGCGCGCGAGCGGGCGCGCGAGGACGAGACACGGCAGATGCTGCGGCAGGCCGCCAGCTCGGCCGTCCTGCGTCACGAGATGGTGGACGCGGCAGAACCCGCGATACGCGTCGGCAGGGTGGCCTGGTCATGAGGCCGGTCGACGCCTCGGCCTCGCACCGCATCGCCGCGCGCGACGCGACCAGCGACGATGGCGCGCACGTCGCAACGCAGTTCGGCGACAGCCTGCGCGCGGCCGCGCAGCGGGCGAACGCAGCGGTCGACGAATCGCCCGACAAGCCGCCCTCCCCGCGCCCGGGAAATTCCCGCGGCGACTCGACGAACGAGGAGTCCGCGGCGGCCCATGCGATGCCCGTCGCGGGCAAGCCAGTCGCAACGCCGCCGCGCGCCGCGACGTCCGCGAGCGAGGGACAGCAGCAGGCCCAGCCACGCGAGTCGCGCGCGCCGACGACGCGGGCCGAAGTCGCGCAAGCACCCGCGGATGCCGAGGACACGCGCCACGCGCGGCCCCGCCCGCGCCCTTCGGCCCACGATCACGTCTTGCAGCGCGACTCCCGCCGCCACACCGACAAGCGCTTGCCGGAAGGCGTTGCGCTGCAAACCCTTCTTGCAGCCGCCAACCCGCTGCTCGCGGGCGTCGACGACACGGCCGCCGCTTCGACGCCATCCGCATTGACTCCCCACGACGTCGCCGCCAGCGTGACGCAGGCCTGGCTGCGCGAACCCTCGACGCAGGACGTCGCCGGCATCGACCGCGGCGCACAGTGGACCTTCACGCTCGGCGATCCGCTGACGCCGCTGGCCGCGCTTCGCATCAGCGGCGACGCGTCCGCGGGCTGGGGACTGCAGCTGACCGCCGGCAACGGCCTGCCCGCGCGCGACCTGGCCGCCTACACCGAACGCCTGCGCCGGCGCCTGCGCGCGCGCGGCCAGGCCGTCGACCGCCTCGAGGTCGACGACGACCCGCAGAGATGAACCCATGACCCTTGCCTCCACTCCTGTCCTGGCGCCGGTCGCGGCGCGGCCCGCGGCCTGGCTGCGGACGCGCCGGCTCCGCCTGCGCGAATTCGTCGTGCAGGACCGCCCGCAACTCGTGCAGATGCACGCCGACGCGCGCATGCGCGCCCTGCTGATCGACGACCACCCGCTGCACCGGCACGACGTCTGCGAGCATTTCCTGCGCCGGCTTCAGCCGCTGTATCGAGCCCATGAAGGCCTGGGCATCTGGCACGCCGAACGCTCCGTGCGCCGCTTCAGCGACGCCGAACTGGCGGCTCCGGCAATGCGCGAGGCGCTGACCCCCGCCGCGCTGGCCGCGCTCGCACAGCCGGTCGACGAGTTCGTCGGCTGGTTCAACCTGATGCCCATGCCGGGGCGCGACGGCGAGATCGAGCTCGGCGCCCGACTGCTGCCGCGCGCCTGGGGTGTTGGACTGTCCGACGAGGGCGGCGAGGCGCTGCTGCAGCACGCATTCGAGACGCTGGGGCGCGAGCGCGTCTGGGCCGTCTGCCATGTCCGCCACGAGGCGGTGCGCAGCTGCGTGCTGGCGCTCGGCTTCATGGACGCCGGCGTGCTGCCCTACGAGGGCGAACCGGCGCGCCACTACCTCATCACGCGCGCCGACTGGCTGGCCTCGCAGGCCCTGCCGCGCCGCGCGCGCCTGCGCCGCGCGATCGCCGGGATGCGCAACGCGGCGGCGGTCGCATGAGCGCCGTGCTGGTCGACGAACGGACGAACCCGGCCGAACAGGCCCTGGCCGCGTTCGGCGACGCCGCGCTGCTGATCGACACGGTCGACAACTGGCTGCCGTGGTGCACGCCGTCGGCGGCCGCGCTGATTGCGCCGTTGCGCGTCGGCGCGCCGCTGGCCGCGCTGTGCGAACGGCTGGACGGCCTCGCGCTGCTGCTGGCCGCGCCCGGCGAGGCGCGCGCGCTCGTGCAGGTCGACGGCCGCGGCTTCGAGGCGACGCTCGCGCCCGCGGCCGGCGGCCGGCGCGCGTTGCGCCTGGTCGACGCCGGCGCGCGCGACCAGGCCGTGCAGCGCCATCTCGAGGATCGCGAGCAGCTGCTGTTCACGTCGCGCGTGGTCTCGATCGGCGAGATGGCCACCACCCTCGCGCACGAACTCAACCAGCCGATCGGCGCCATCGTCAACCTGCTGCGCGGCGTGCAGATGCGCCTCGCGCGCGAGGACGCCGCGCCCGGCGACGACATCCGCCAGGCGCTCGGTCGCGCCACCGACCAGGCGCTGTTCGCGGCCCGCATCATCACGCGCATCCGCGAGTACACGCATTCGCGCCAGCCCAAGCGCGTGCGCTTCGACCTCATGCGGACGCTGCGCGCCAGCATGCAGCTGCTCGATTGGGAGATCGCGCGGGACAACGTGCAGCTCGAGCTGTCGGCGCCGACGGGCGACGGATGCATCGTCGTCGGCGACGAGACGATGCTGCAGCAGGTCTTCGTCAACCTCGTGCGCAACGCGCTCGACGCGATGCGCGGCCTGCCGGCGGGCGCGCCTCGCGTCCTCGGCGCGCACGTGCAGCCCGGCGCCGCGCAGGTGGAGGTGGCCATCACCGACACCGGCTGCGGCGTGTCCGACGACGCGCAGGCGCGCCTGTTCGTCCCGTTCGTGTCGACCAAGCCGAGCGGCATGGGCATCGGCCTCAACATCTGCCGCAGCTTCGTCGAGCTGCACCAGGGACGGCTCTGGTTCAGCCGTCGCGAACCCGCGGGATGCGCCTTCCACGTCGCGCTGCCGCTGGCCGTCCAACGACCGCAAGGAGAACCCGCATGAGCACCAGCCACACCTTGTTCATCGTCGACGACAACGCCGAGTTCCGCGAGTCCTGCGCCTGGTGGCTGACCGGGCTCGGCTACGACGTCCGCGCCCTCGACGGTGCGCCGCCCGCACTGCAGGCGCTGCGCGCGTGGCACGCCGAGCGCATCGCCGTGCCCGAGACCGACGGCCGCCAGGCCTGCCTGCTGCTGGACTTCCGCATGCCGCAGATGTCCGGCCTGGACCTGCACGACGCGCTCACCGCCGAAGGCATCGTGCTGCCGGTGATCTACATGACCGGCCACGGCGACGTCCCGCTGGCGGTGCAGGCGATGCAGCGCGGCGCGGTCACGTTCCTCGAGAAGCCGTTCGAGGAAGCGGCGCTGGAGGCGGCCCTCGCGCTGGCCTTCGCGCGCGGGGCCGAGGTGCAGCGGCGCGCCGTCGTGCAGTCGGACGACGAGGAGAAGGTCCAGGCCTTCCGGCGCCGCATGGGCGCGCTGTCGCCGCGCGAGCGCGAGGTGCTGGCCGGCGTGATGGCCGGCAAGATCAACAAATCGATCGCGCGCGACCTGGGCCTGAGCGTCAAGACAGTGGACCTGCACCGCGCGAACCTGATGGACAAGATGCAGGCCACGTCGCTGGTGCACCTCGTGCGCATGGTCACCAGCGGCTGCGTGCACTGAAGGAATCCGCCGCATGACGCAGCTCGCCTCCGACATCGACGCCGCCGCCCGCCCGGCCGCGGCCGTCTCCTTCATCGCGCCGACGCGTCACGGCGCGCTGCGTCTCGCCCTGCACCGCGCCGCCGCCTGGCCGCCGCGCGCCGCCGCCAGCCTGCGCGCCGCTGCCCTGCTGGCGGACGCCGAGTCCCTGCTGCAGTGGCTCGAGGACTGGCTGGGCGAACCCCTGGATCCGTCGCCTTGCGAGACGCCGGCGTCGCTCGACACGCCCGTCGCCAGACTGCACTGGCGCTGGGGCGAGCTCGCCGCGACGGTGGAGCTCCCGTGGCCGGCCCTCCTCGCGTGTCGGCCGGCGCCGGAGCTGGCCGGCTTCTGGCGCGACGCGGTGCGTTGGGACGAACTCCCGCTGCAGCTGGTGCTCGCGCAGGACGTCCTGGCCGACGACGAGCGGCAGGCCCTGCAGCAGCCTGGCGCGGGCTGGCTGTTGCGCGAGTCCTTCGGCGCCGACGGCCAATGGCCGTGCGAGTTGCGGCTGCAGTGCGGCGACGAGGTCCAGGCCTGGCCGGCGCAGTGGCAACCCGATCGAGGCCGGCTCGCCTGGAGCGACGCCGCACCGCTGCAGCATCTCGCGCGCGCCGACGCCACGCTGGCCGTGCTGGCCAGGCCGCTGCGGCTGACGCCGCCCGCGCTGCTGGGATGGCACGGCGAGACCGCCTGCGCCTGTGGCGTCGACCAGCCGGTCTCGCTGCTGACCGCGCCCCGCCACGGCCGCCGCGCGCTGGCCGCGCAGCTGGTGCCGATCGGCTTGCGCCTGCCTGGCGCCGGGGCCGACATCCCCGGCATCGCGTCGCCGCCACTGCACGCCGGCTGGGTCCTGCGCGTCGAAGCGGACTGACGACGGCCGACTAGGTCGATTCCCAGCTGGTAACCGACCCAGCTTACCGAGCGCGACAGAAACCTCTTCAATAGCGCATCGGTTCGCAAGGGGTGCAACCGGTATCGATTCAAACCAGCTCAGGGAGATGAGAGGATGACCACCAGCATCACGGCCGCGCCCGCGGCCCCGACGGACGCCAGCGCGTCCGGCAACCTGTTCCTGAACTCGCCGATCACGAATCCCAGCCACGCCAGCACGACGATGCAGAGCGGCCAGGCGGTGTTCGAGAACGACGACTACAAGATCACGGCCGACGACAACAACACCGTCACCATCACGAACAAGCACACCGGTGCCGTCTACCAGGCCTCGGGCGACCCGCACGTGTCGGTCAACGGCCAGCACGCCTTCGACTTCTGGGGCACGACCACGTTCAACCTCGACGACGGCACCAAGGTCACCATCCAGACCACGCCGTATGCCGCCAATCCGAACGCCGACCTGTCGTCCAAGGTGACGATCACCAACGGCAGCTACGGCGTGCAGATCACGGGCGTCGACAGCAACACGCACGGCGACCTCGCGATCCACGAGGAAGCCGGCTGGGGCCATACGATGGACTGGGCGGTCTCCGACGGCAACGAGATCAGCGAGAACGCGACCGGCAACGGCTTCGTCGCCGTGGATGCGCAAGGCGGCACGCATGCGGTCGACCAGAACTGGATCAACGCGACCGACGTGCTGAAGAACCCGTCGCTGGCGCAGTCCGGCCCGGCCACGGGCAACCCGCAGCAGCAGATCGCCACTGCCTACAAGGAAGCCTTCCGCGTCCTGGATGGCCTGATCAACATCGTCTTCCGCGGCCAGTATCAGGGCAACAACGGCGGCACCGGCGGTGGCCATGCGCATCCTGATCACGGCGGCAACACCGTCACGCCGATCCGCTTCGAGCCCTGGCTCGGCGGCAGCGTCTTCGCGCGCGCCGACCTCAACGTCAACGTGAACGTCTCGCTGAAGCTGGGCCGCCTGTTCGCCTGAGCTCGCCCGCCCCGCCCGTCGCCGGCACCGGGCAGTCGCCCCGGTGCCGGCGGCGCTCATTTGCCTGAACCAGGAGACGAGCGCGATGCTCTCGGAACTCGAATCGGCCGGCGCCTCGTCGGTCGCCACGTCCCTCGCCGCCGGCGGCGACGAGCCCGTCGCCTCGGCACAGGCCCAGCTGGCGGGCGTGCGCAACCAGTCGCTGGAACCGGCCCAACGCGCCCTCGAAGGCTTTCGCATCGCCGCCTCGACGGCCGCCCCGTCTGCGCACGCGCAAGCGCGCGCGGTCGACGATGCGGGCACCAATGCGCGCACGGCCATGCAGCGCGGCGACCTGTCGCCCGCCCAGTCGCATCAGGTGCAGCAGGCGCTCGAGCAGCTGGGCAACGCGCTGGTCGACGGCAAGCTGTCCCCGAGCCTCGACGCCTCGCTTCGCGACAACCTCTACGACCTGGCCACGGCCGACGCCGGAGGCCCCCGGTTCGACGGCGCGCTCGCCCAGATGACGCGGGCGGCCCAGGGGCTCGAGCCAGGCGCCGCAACACACTCCGCGCCGTTGCCGCCGCCGCGCACGTCGTCCGTCGCGCGCGACGACAGCGGCAAGGCGCTGCCCCCGCTCTGCTCGACGTTCGACTTCGGCCACGGGGACGCGAAGACCACCAGCGCCCAATACCTGCTGGCGTTGCAGGCGCGCACCGCCAGCACCGGCGCCATCGCCCCGCAGGACCTGGCGAAATCGAAGACGATCCTGTTCCAGGACTACGGCTATCCGATGGCCGGAACGCGCCTGGCGAGCGACCAGCTCTCGGCCCTGTCGGCCAGCGCCCGCGTCGGCAGTCCGGGCACGGCGGACTACGCGGCGCGCGTCGCGCATCGCGACGCGGTGCGCGAGCACGCCAAGGCCTCGCTGCGCGGCAATCTCGACGACACGAACGTCACGCCCGACTATCTCGCCAGCATGAAGGACTTCGCCGGCAGCACGCCCGAGCGGCGCGCCGCGCGATTCGACTTCTATTCGAAGATCGAGGTGACGAGCCGGGCCGGCGCTCGCGCGGTGGACGTCACGCGGGGCGATCGCACCATCAAGGTCTCGTTCGCGCCCGACGTCTCCGGATGGGCCAACGCCGCCGGCGTGCCGACGGCCGACGCGCTGCGCAAGACCGATTTCGCCGTCTACGAGAAGGCCATCGATGCGGCCTTCGCCACGCCGGGCATGACCGGGTTCACCATCAACGGCGCCTGGCGTCCGGCGCCCTCGGACGTCACCGCGATGGGCATGACCCCCAGCTCGCACAACGAAGGCTCGCTGCACATCACGAGCTGGGCCGTCGACATCAACGCCATCACCTACGCCGATGCGCAGGGCCAGAAGTGGACCTACGACATCAACAACGCGCCCGAGGACGGCACGGCGGCCTACCAGCGGGTTCCCGACTCTCATCCGAGTCGCTACGAGACGACGACCGATCGCGACAACGCGGTCTACCAGGCCTTCTACGACAACTTCTACGCGCAGAAGGGCACCGAACGCGAACTGTTCGATCCCTGGCAGATGTGGGCCGACCACGGCACCTATGCCGGCCATCCGGACAACTCGCCGACGGTGTTGTCCATCTCGAACAACGACTTCCTGCATCACAATCACCTGCACCTGGCTATCAAGCCGCCGCCCTCCCACTGACCATGCATCGTCGAGACATCGTCGCAAGCCTTGCAGCCCTCGCCGCGACGCTGGTCGCGACTCGTGCCGGCGCGGCCAGCTACTACGCGACGGCGCCGCTTCGATTGCATGCGACCCCGGCCGAGGACTCGTCCGTCGATCCCGCGGTCGTTCCCATCGGCACGCTGGTGGACGATGCGGCTCCAGTCGTGACGCGCGACGCCTGGGTCCGCGTGCACTGGCGCAGCGACGGGGCGGATCACGAAGGCTGGATCCCGCGCAAACTGCTTGCCGGAGCCAGCGACTTCAGGAAGGTCACGTCCTGCTGGCCCGTGCAGCGTTCCGCCGCGACCGCGGGCGAGGCGCCCTGGGACGTCGACTTCTCGGCGGACGGCTCGGCGACGATGCAGTCGGAGAATGGCGGGCCGTCGATCCCCGGGCACGTCTATCGAGCGGGCAACATCGTGTTCGTGCGGGCGTCGCGCAAGGTGCCGGACTCGGTCAGCATCTTCGGCGCCGAGGCCTGGGGACTGGGCTTCGTCTTCGACGACAGGACGTCGCAGTTGCAGGCGCTCGACTACGACTCGAAGACGATCCTGCGACCGGCGGCGCTGCCCGCGAAGTGCCAGGCGCCGCGGGCCGCGAGCGCGGCGTCCGGCTCGTAGGCGCGCCGGGCAGGCCCACCCGCCGCACGACGACTGGAACAGCAGCCGCCGGCGAGTTGCCGCGCGATACACATAGGGGTATGCATGCGGCATGCCCGGCGGGAAGCGCGGCAGTCGACTCGCGAGCTGGGAGCCTTCCCAGCCCCTCGCCCCGAGCGCCAGTGCCGCTAGGTCGATTCCCACCTGGGAACCGACCCAGCTTACGAAAGGCGGGCACAAGGCGTTCAATCCATTCCGTCGAACGAACCGAACCCAGCTGCGACGCAGCAGGTCGGCCAGGCGGCAAGCAAGGGTGGTGTCGGATCGGGATGCGGCAACGCGATCCCGCAACCGAGGCGACAGGGAGGAACCTGGAGCGCGCCGCTGAAACAGTCATCGAAACCGACGTCGCGACGACGTCAAACCAGGAGATCGAAATGTCCGGAGCATTGAGCAGCGTTATGGGTGGCAGCGGCGGTGGCAGCCTGCTGGGCGACATCGGCGGCATCATCGGCGGCGCCGAGTTCGGCCCGATCGGCGCGATGGTCGGCCAGGCCTTGGGCAACATGCTCCAGCAAGCCATCCAGGGCGCGATGAGCCAGGCCACGTCCCAGCTGCAACAGCAAGGCATGCCTTCCTACGTGGCCAACATGGTCAACGACCAGACCGCCGCGCAGACCGCGCAGAACACCGATTCGAGCGTGCCCGCCGACATCCAGCAACAGACGCAGGATCAATACGGCGCGCAGATGCAGGACCTGCAGAACCAGCTCGGCAGCTTCATCGTGGGCTCCGCGCTTCAACACCACAAGGCGGAAGGCCAGAGCGGCAAGAGCGGCGGCTGGCTCGAGGCGATCGCTGCGGCGATGGGCGAAGTGCTCGGTCAGCAGGCCTCGGACCTGGTGTCGCTGTCGAACAAGATGTCCAGCGAAGTGCAGACGCCGAGCACCCAGGGCACGTCGACCGGCGCCGCTGCGGGCGGCGCGGGCGGCTCCAACGCTGCCGTCGGCACCAACTCCAACAACGGCGATGCGAAGGCCTTCAACAAGGACATGGCCGACTTCCAGGCCCTGAGCCAGCAATACAGCATCCTGCAGAACACCTTCACCACGGCGATCAAGAGCCTGGGAGACGCGCTGTCCGGCATGGCTCGCAAGAACTGACCGGCTCCGTTCAGACCACAGGGCACCGCGAGGCGCCCTCTCCGGCAAGCGCCCAGCGGGCGTCTTGCCAATTTTCATTGTGAGAACGACATGATGATTGCGCCTTTCGAACACCACCGACCCAGGGCCGCACTGGCTCCATTGCTGCTGACGCTCGCGCTGGCGGCCTGCGGTGGCGGCGGCTCCGACACTGCCGCCCCACAAAGCGGAACGGGAACGGGAACGGGAACGGGAACGGGAACGGGAACGGGTACCGGTACCGGTACCGGAACGGGGCCCGGCGGTGGCGGTGCCGCCGATCTGCAGGGCATCCTGATCGGAAATCCGTTTCCGGGCGGGTCCACCTACGACGAGGCCGAACTGGATCTTTCGGGCGACACGCTGGGTTCGTTGCCTCGCAGCGCACACTCCCTGTCCACGAACGCGCAACCCGACTCCTGGACCGCCAACGCTTCGGCCGGCACGACGTCGGACCTCGTGCGCGTCGACTGGGTGGGAGATGTCGATTTCTTCGATCGCAAGACGCTCGAGCACACGGGCGGCTTCTCCCTGGCGGGGATTCCAGACACGAACCTCCCCTCGTTCTGGAGCGAGGTCAAGGTGTCGCCGGACGCCCGATACGTCCTGGCGTACTGGAAAGCGGACTACCACCAGTCCGACGCCGTGCTCGCCGTGTTCGATCGGCAGGGCAACGTCGTCCAGCAAGGCTCGCCCGTGGACTACGACGTGCAGTCCTACTGGCATGCCTTCGACTGGCTGCCCGATGGCCAATATGTCTTCCTCGCCGACAGCACGCTCGTCACGGCGACGGTCGGCCAGACGGTCGCGCAGACGAAGACCGTCAGCCTGCCCGCGGGCGTCGGGAGCCGTGGATCGGAATTGAGCGTCAGTCCCGACGGCGGGAGTTTTGCGCTCAAGCTGGGTGTCAACCTGCAGGACGCCCAAGGAGACCAGGTGGGACGCGGGCTGCTGTTCATCTCGGACAGCGCCATGACCACCTTCCGGCAACTCACGACGCTCGGCCAGCGGGCACAGGCCGACGACGGTGCGGTCGGCCATTCGACGCCGCGCTGGTCGCCGGACGGACGATTCATCGCGTTCTCGATCGCCTTCCCGGGCGCTTCATTCGGCTTCACTGCACCCGGTTGCCCGGAGGTCGTCGTGCTGCCGTCCGCAAGCCAGGCCGTGGCGATCGACGATCTCTCCGATCCGGACAGCGAGCAATTCGTGCGATCGAACCCACGCGTCGGCACCAGTGCCGAAGTCCGCTACTGTTATGCGAACATGTCCTGGATCGCAAAACCTTGACGGGTCGACGCCAGTCGAGGCCAACTTCGACGAGGAACAGCTTGGGAATCCGGATACCAACTCGACTTCAGCGGCACGCCGGCCTTGCGATCTGCGTCGTGGCCGCGTCCGCTGTCGCAGGCCAGCCGCCAGGCAACGGCGCCGTGCTGCTGGGCGTCGCGCACCAGTACAACAACGACTGGGCCATCGTCGACCTGCGCAACGGCGCCACCAAGCTGCTGCCGTACAGCGCCACGACGTCGCATGGTCGCGGATGGGACGCCTGGACGGCCACCACGTCGACGCGAGAGCTCGTGCGCGTCAGCAGCCGCGGCGCCGTCGACTTCCTGGATCGCGACAGCTTGCAGAGACATGCCGGCTTCTCGCTGGCCGACCTCCCCGGAACGCACGCGCCGGAGATCTTCGGCGCAGTGCGCGTGTCGCCCGACGGTCGATACCTGCTGGCGTACTGGAAGGCGAGTTCGCGCCAGGACCAACCCGAGATCGTGGTGTTCGACCGCCAGGGCCACATCGTCCAGAACGGCTCGCCGTTCCGTTACGACGTGATGCGCAATCGGTACGCGATCGACTGGCTGCCGGATTCCCGCCGCTACGTCTACCTGGCCGGCAACAACATCGTCGTCCGGGAGATCGGATCGGACAAGGTGCTGCACTTGCCGCTGCAGTTGCCGCGCAACGTCGGCACCGGGATGGCCAGCATCGCGGTCAGCCCGGACGGAACGCGCATGGCGATGACGCTCGCGGCCGACCTCAGAAACGGAAAGGGCGGCGTGAGTCCGTACAACCTGCTGTTCGTCTCGGCGCTCGACGGCTCCGGCCTGCGGCCATTGAGCCGGCCGTCCGACCGCGTCCTGAGCCAGGCCATCAGCATGGGACACGGAAGCCCGAGCTGGTCCGCCGACGGGCGCTCGCTGATCTTCACGCAGCGGGACGCCGTTCCCTATGGCGCCCTGACCTCCGTGAGCCCCTGCACGAAGGTCATGGTCCTGCCGGTGGACAGTGCCACTCGCGCCATCGACGGCGCCAACGATCCGCCGGACATCGTGCTGCGCGCCGGCAATGCACCCGTCATCTCGTGCGAAACGGTGCAGTGGCTGGCGCCTTGAACCGCTTGGCGCAAGGGGCACTGCTGTGGGCCTCCATCGCGGCCATCCCCGCCCAGGCGCCGCAGGACGGCTGGCTGCTGGCGGGCATTCGTCGGACGATTCGCGCAGCACACCAACGTCGACGTCTGGTCGGCGAGCCGGGTCTCCACACGGACGCTGCTGCGCACCGACGACCGGGGCAACGCCGACTGTCTTCGACAGCGAGAGCCTGCGGCCGCTGGCCTCGTTCTCGCTGACATCCTTGGCCGGCACGCGCCGTCCGATCCTTGTTGGCATTCTGCGCGGAGATCCGCGTGGTCGACGCCCAGGGTGGCGTGCAGGACCTCGGCCTCGCAGCGCCGCAGCGTACCTTGCTGAAGGCCCGCGGTGCGCCGGTCACGATCTGCTCGTTCATGCAATGGATCGCGCCGTGAGACCCGCGACCCGAACGCGCCTGCGCGTGGCGCTCGGCGGACTGTGCATCGCGCTCGGCGGCAGCGCCGTCGAGGCCGCGACGCCCACCACCCCTGGGAACGCTCCCAGCTGGTGACATCGCCAGCGCTGGCCGACACTGCGGGCCGAACCCGCAACCGAGGAGAGGGCGCCGGCGCGCGTCCCGATCGATGGACCTGACCCAGTTCTCGCCGTCCTCGGCACTGATGACCGTCGTGCTGCTGGCACTGGCGCCGTTCGTCGCCGTGATGGTCACGTCGTTCACGAAGATCGTCGTCGTGCTGAGCCTGCTGCGCAACGCGCTCGGGTTGCAGCAGTCGCCGCCCAACGTCGTTCTCAACGGCCTCGCGCTCGTGCTGAGCCTCTACATCATGTTCCCGGTGGTGCAGTCGATGTCGGACCGCCTGCAGGGCTTCGACAACATCGCCGGCAACACCAAGACGATGCTGGCCGCGGCCGACACCGCCAAGGAGCCGCTGCGCGACTTCCTCGTCAAGCATGCGCCGCCGCGCGAGCGCGCGTTCTTCCTCAAGACCGCGCAGAAGTCGCTGCCGCCCGAGCGCGCGGCGCAGCTGAGCGATCGCGACTTCCTCGTCGTCGTGCCGTCCTTCACCGTCAGCGAGCTGTCGGCCGCGTTCCAGATCGGCTTCCTGATCTTCCTGCCCTTCCTGGTGATCGATCTCGTCATCTCCAACATCCTGATGGCGATGGGCATGATGATGCTGTCGCCGACGACGGTGTCGATGCCGTTCAAGCTGCTGCTGTTCGTGCTCGTCGATGGCTGGGTCAAGCTCGCGCACGGCCTGGTGCTCACCTACCACTGACGCGATGAACAGCCAGGCCCTCCAACTCACGCAGCAGGCGCTGTGGTACGTGATGCTGCTGTCGGCGCCGCCCATCATCGTGGCGGCGGTGGTGGGCCTCGTCGTGGCGGTGCTGCAGGCGGCCACGCAGATCCAGGAGCAGACGCTGCAATACGCGCTCAAGTTCTTCGCGATCGTGGTCACCATCTTCGTGACGGCCTCGATGCTGGGCGGCGGCCTCTACCAGTTCGCCGACCGCGTGTTCTCCGGCTTCGCAGGGATGGTGCATTAGTGCGGCCGCATTGAGATGGAGGCGCTCGAGCACGTCGACCTCTGGTCGTCGCAGGTCCTCGTCCTGGCGCTGTCGGCCACGCGCATCGCCGTCGCGTTCCTGCTGCTGCCGCTGTTCACGCAGGACACCATGCCCGCGCTGGTGCGCAACGCGGTCTTCCTCGCGCTGGCCGCGCTGTCGGTGGCGCTGCAGCCCGCCGTGGACGTCGCCCACTTCCATTCGGTCGACTGGCTGCGCCTGTTCGGCAAGGAAGTCTTCATCGGTGCGGTGATCGGCGTGCTGTTCGGCGCGGTGCTGTGGGCGTTCGATGTCGCGGGGCAGATCATCGACATGAAGACCGGCGCGTCGATGGCGCAGGTGATGGACCCGCTCTCCGGCCACCAGACGCCGCTGACGGCGGCCTTGCTGTCGCGGCTGGCCAGCATGCTGTTCATGTCCTCGGGCGGCTTCCTGCTGCTCGTGGGCCTGATGCTGCAAAGCTACGCGCTGTGGCCGGTCGGCGCGACCCTGCCTCCGCTCAAGTCGGGCGGGATGACGCTGATCGAAGCCGAGTTCGGACGCGTCGCCACGCTGGGCCTGCTGATCAGCGCGCCCGCGCTGGTGGTGCTCTACATCGTCGAGGCCGCCTTCGGGCTGATCAACCGCTATGCGCAGCAGCTCAACGTGTTCGCGCTGTCCAGCTCGATCAAGGTGCTCGCGTCGCAGGCGCTGCTGATCCTGTTGCTGTCGACCTTCGCACAGCTGCTGGTCGACGACATCGCCTCGCGTCCGCCCATCGTGCTGCGCAGCCTGAAGGCAATGCTGCGCTGACCCCCTGGGAACGATGCCAGTGGGCAGCGCGCGCCGGCCTCGCTAGAGTGGCGTCACGCAGGTTCATCATGGACATCAACACCTCTTCGCTCGCCCACCTCGCCTTCGGCGTCTCGCTCAACGCGGGCGGGCCTGCCGCGACCGGGTCCTTCGAGAGCACGCAGGACGCGACTGCCTGGTTCCAGGGCGACGCCGGCGGCGTACGGATCGCGCTGTCGGCCGGCCTGCCGGACACGGCCGACATCGGCACGCTGGCGCAGCGGGTGCTCCAGCACCTGACCGCGTAAGGGCGCGCCATGCTCAAGCCGCAGCCCGACTGGCTCGCGGCCGCGCAGGCGCTGGTCGACGGCCTGGACGCGTTGCCCGACGCGCAGGGGCGCACCGCGCTGATGGAGACGGTCTGCGCCGGCCTGGGCGACGCGCTTTATCCGGCCTTCGTCAACCTGCTGTGCCACATCGAACGCCAGGGCGAGCCGGCGGTGCAGGCGCTGGTCGCCGACGCGCTCGTCCAGGCCTTGCGCAGCGGACGCCTGCCCAGCGGACGGCTCGCGGCCTGGGGCACCGCGCTGCAAGGCGGTGGCGACGCCGGCGCCGCCTTCGGCCACGGCCGCAGCCTGGGCCCGGTCGAATACCTGTGCGCCTGGCATGCGCAGCCCAGCGGGCGCGAGCCGCTGCCCGCCAATGCGTTCGACGCGGCGCTGCAACCGCTGCTGCGCCTGGTCGGCGCCAGCGCGGATGCGCGGGCGCTCTACTGCGCGAAGCTGCGCGCCGATGCCCAGGATCCGCTCGGCGGCTCCTGGTCGCGCAGCGCGCGCCAGGGCGTGCTGGCGCTGGCCGATGCGTGGGAAGCGGGCGCACCAGCCGACGACGTCGCGGCCAGTTGCCTGGCCGCACTCAACGGCGGATCGTCGCTGGGTCGGCTGCGCGCCGGCCTGCTGGGCTGAACGCCGGCTTCAAGGGCCTCATCGGCACAAAAAACGTGTTCCTTGGCCGTTCTGTGTGAACGAGACCATGGCAAGCTCGGCGGCGACGGCTTCCGCCTTCCCCGGGAAGCAAGCAAAACGGGCCCTCATGGGCCCGCCTTCCTTTTTGGGCGTGCCGGTACGCGCGCACGCCATCCGCCAAAGCGGCCAGGCTCACGCCGCCCGCCCTGGGTCGCCACCCCGTCGGGTGCCGCACGCCAACAGGCCGATCAGGCTGACGCCCATCATCCATCCGATGCCCGGCTCCGGAACCACGCTGGCGATCAGCTGGAGTTCGAACTGTGGCAAGGTGAATCCCGCCTTGTACGGAAGGTTCAGGTCGACGTGCTCGTGGGGATTCACGTTGAAAGGCAGGTCGAAGTGCTCGCTGTTGAGGTCAATCTTCTGGCTGAGCACGCTCGGGTTGAGGACATTGGTGGCCCCCGTGCCCTTGTCGGCCGTCGGCGTCGGGGGCGGGCCCAGGAACGTGATGCCGTCGAGGGAGGGGTGGCTCACCTTGTCGGACGGACAGGTCAGGATCAGGACGGTGAAGTCGTCCCAGGGCTTGCCGGACTCGTTGATGGCGCGGATCGAGAATTCATCGCTGTTGACGCTTGGCACGCTGAAGCATCCGGATGTGGCGGTGAGCGTCGGACCGATGTCGACCGTCCCGAAATCGTATTCCGCATGGGCGAGCTCGACGGTGAACAGCAGCGGTGAGACCAGCAAGAACGTGACCGCCCCGTGGCTGCGCGACCGGGGGATGGCGCGAGGTGGCGAGATCGAGTGCGTGATTGCCATAGAGCCTCCTTTGGGATGAGGGAAGGAAGGCGGCGGCGCTGCTCGCCGGCAAGTTCAACCTCTGGAGCGGGACAGATCCGGTCGCCCGCTGTAGAGAATAGGTCGCCGCGCCCACCGACATAACCCCCTGAACGGCGAAATGAGTGCCTCATCGCACTCCAGCCGAGCTCGTCGACCAGCAGCTCGCTCTTCACAGCGTCGCCAACGGACCAGGGATCGAAAGCCGGCTTCAACTGGGCAGTGCCCCAGCCTGCGGCGTGGCTTCGCCCCACACCCGCTGCCGGCATCTCCCCGACACGCCGCTCTTGCGCGTCGATTGCGGGTATCACCCTGAGAGGGCGCTTGTGCCAGAACGGCTTCCAAGCCCGCCTCGTGGATACAAGAAAAAGAGGCCTGGCACCTCTGAAGGGCCAGGCCTCAATCAACAAAAATGCCTTTGGTCGGTTTCAGAACGGAATGTCGTCGTCCATGTCGTCGAACCCCGTCGAGGCCTTCGGGGCGGGACGGGGTGAGGCCGTCGGAGCCGGACGCGCGGCCGGGCGGGACGGGCGCTCATCGCGATCGCCGCCGTCGACGCCGTCGCGCGGAGCGAGGTAGCGACCGCCGCTGCCACCACCGCTGCCGGCTTCGTCGCCGCCGCTGTCGCGGCCGCCCAGCATCTGCATCTGCTCGGCGACGATGTCGACCGTGTTGCGCTCGATGCCGTCCTTGTCGGTGTACTTGCCGTATTTCAGGCGTCCCTCGATGTAGACCGGCTTGCCCTTCTTCAGGTATTCGCCGGCGATCTCGGCCAGGCGGTCATAGAAGGTGACGCGGTGCCACTGTGTGTCTTCGATGCTCTCGCCACTGGTCTTGTCCTTGCGGCGGCTGGACGTGGCGACCGAGACGTTGCAGATGGCGGTGCCGCTGGGCGTGTAGCGAACTTCCGGGTCGCGCCCGCAGTTGCCGATGAGGATGACCTTGTTGACTGACGCCATGTGCGTGCTCCAGGAAAGTTGGGGGACGGCTCCCCCGTGGCCGGCCGCCGGAAGTGGCGGCTTGAGGATTTCCGGGCCGTTCGGCGCCGGAAGCTGAGCCTGGATTATGCCGGGAGCCCGCCGCGGCGCCCTGGGCAAAACCTCGCATTCGGGCCCGGTTCGGCGCGGCCCGGTATGCTTCGCGCTGGTTCCAACCCGAGTCCGCCATGGCTATCGTCGCCGTCTACCAGTTCCGCGCCAAGTTCCGTTCCCATTCCGACCCGATGGACGCCCCGCCGGCCGTCGGCCTGTCCCGCGAGGGCCTGCTGCTGCTGAAACAGGCGCAGGACATCCGCTCGGACGCCGACGCGATCGCCGCGTGCACCCGGCTGACCGCCTTCGACGCCGTGATCAGCGCCTACGGCGTGATCGATCCGGCCAAGCTCGAGTTGCCGCAGAACAAGCCCTTCGCCCGGCTGTACGAAAAGGCGCTGGCCGACGGCGCCGCGATGAGCTACGACCCCAACTCGGCGCCGCCGGACGAGGCGCCCCACGTCACGCAGTGGGGCTTCCAGCGCACGGACTGACCCGCCGCGGCCGCGGACGGCCGGCTCAGGGCTCGCCGTCCCAGTAGTCGAGGTCGGTGTCGAGGCGGTTCATCCGCGCGAAGCCGAAGTCGCTGCCGGCCACGCGCGCGTTCGCGAGCACCTTGTTCGAGTCGGGGTACTCGACGACCTCGGGCGTGTCCCGGGTCGAGATCGACAGGTACTTCAACGGCGCGTCCGAGGTGTTGATCATCTGGTGCGGGTATTCCGGCCCCGGCGGCACGAAGACGACGTCGCCGGCCTTGACGGCCAGCATCTCGCCGGCCACGCGCATCGTGCCGTGGCCCTCGAGCACGATGAACATCTCCTCCTGCGCATGGTGCAGGTGGTACGGGCAGCCGCGCTTGCCGGGCTCCAGCACGTCGATGCTCGCGCCCAGCTTGAGCGCCGCGGTGCCGCGCGCCAGGCGGGCGCCCATGCCGTCGTAGAGCGGCTCGCGGGTCTCGCGCGCGAGCGGCACCTCGTTGAAGTTGCGGATCAGCCTCTCGCGCAGTTCTTCGGCTTTGGTCGACATCGTGTCTCCGGTCGGGTTCAGGGTCGTGCAAGCCATTCTGCGACACAGACCTTTACCCTGCCCGCGGCGCCTGCCTATCAACCGCGTGGCCGGGTGGGCCGTTGATCAGGAAGACGCCACGACGCATGACCCGCCTCCCCTTCGCTTCCCGGACACGAGCGCGCTGCACCGCCTGCGCGCTCGCGGCGGCGGGCGTGCTGGCCGCCTGCGGGACGTCGCCCACGGCGTCCCCGCTCGGCCCGGCGCCGGTCGTCGTGTTGCCCGACACCCACCAGGAAGCCGACGCCATGCGCGTGAGCACGCTCGATGCCCAGCGCGTCGACCGCGCGACGTTCGGCGTCGACGCGACCGTCCTGCAGCAGGTCGGCCGCCTCGGCTACGCGCGCTGGGTCGACGATCAATTGCACCCGAAGCCGTTCGCGCTGCCCGCGTCCGTCGACGCCCGCATCGCGGCGATGCGGATCGTGCGCGAGCCGCTGGCCGTGCGCCTGCGCGAGGATGTCAAGGACAAGAAGGCCGCCGACGCGGTGGCCGACGACGAGCAGAAGAAGAGCGCGCAGCAGGCCTACCAGAAGGGCCTGAACGCGCAGGCCGACGAGGCCGCGCAACGCTGGCTGCTGGTAGCCGTCGGCTCGCCCAACCAGGTGCAGGAGCGCCTCGTGTGGTTCTGGCTGAACCACTTCAGCATCGCGCAGAACAAGGCCAACCTGCGCGCGTTCGCGGGCGACTACGAGATCGCGCTGCGCGCGCACGCGCTCGGCAGGTTCCGCGACCTGCTCGAGGCCTCGGCGACGCACCCGGCGATGCTGCGCTACCTCGACAACGAGCGCAACGCCGCCGGCCAGATCAACGAGAACTACGCGCGCGAGCTGATGGAGCTGCACACGCTGGGCGTTGACGCCGGCTACACGCAGGCCGACGTGCAGGAGATGGCGCGCGTGCTCACCGGCCTGGGTGTGCGCGTCGACGCCGACGACGCCAAGGTCAAGCCGCCGCTGCAGTCGCAGTACGTGCACGCGGGGGCGTTCGAGTTCAACCCGAACCGCCACGACCAGAAGCCCAAGCAGGTGCTGGGGCAGGCGATCGCGCCGGCCGGCCTGGCCGAGGTGCGCCAGGTCCTCGACCGGCTCGCGCGCAACCCGGCCACCGCGCGCCACGTCAGCGCGCAGCTCGCGCAGTATTTCGTCGGCGACACGCCGCCGCCGGGGCTCGTCGACCGCATGGCGCAGCGCTGGCTCGCCACCGACGGCGACATCGCGCAGGTGATGAAGACGCTCCTGACCTCGCCCGAGTACGACGCGTCGCTGGGCCGGCACTTCAAGGATCCGTGGGAATACGTGCTGTCGGCCACGCGGCTCGCCTACGACGGCAACATCGTCGTCAACCCGCAGCCCCTGCTCAACGCGCTGCGCCAGCTGAGCGAGCCGCCATTCGGCCGCGAGACGCCCGACGGCTTCCCGATGATCGAGGCCGCGTGGGCCAGCCCGGGCCAGATGACGACGCGTTTCGACGTCGCCAGGAGCCTTGTCGGCGGCAATGGCGGTGGCAACGCCAACCTGTTCAAGGTCGACGGCCTGGCGCCGCCCGCGGCGCTGCCGAAGGCGCGCGTCGAGAGCGCGGCGTGGCTCCGCACGCAGGCCCCGCGCGAGTCCGAGGCGACGCGCCAGGCGCTCCTCGAGACGCTGCAGGCGCATCCCGGCGACTGGGCGTGGGCGGCCGTCGTGTCGCCCGAATTCATGCGCAACTGATCGAGGAGCCCGCCATGCAACGACGCCACTTCCTCAACGCCGCAATGGCCGGCCTGGCGATGAACGCGACGCGCACGTGGGCCGCGCCAGCGGGGTCGACGGTCGACAGCCGGCTGCTGGTCGTCTTCCTGCGCGGCGCGTACGACGCCTGCAACGTGCTGATCCCGCAGACCTCGTTCTACGCCGAGTCGCGGCCCAACATCGCCATCGCGCGGCCCGGCGTCGGCGCCAACGCGGCGCTCGCGTTCGATGCCGACTGGGCGCTGATGCCGGCGCTGCAGTCCACGCTGTATCCGCGCATCCAGGCCGGCGAGGTCGCGTTCATTCCGTTCGCCGGCATCGGCGACCTGTCGCGCAGCCACTTCGAGACGCAGGATCGCGTCGAGCTGGGCCTGCCGCTGCCCGGCGACGCGCTCGCACCCGGCACGCCGCGGCCCGATACCACCCAGGGTTTCCTCAACCGCCTGGCCCAGGAACTCGGCGCACGGCTGGATTCCGATCAGCGCGTGATGTCGTTCACCGACCGCCTGCCCACCGTGCTGCAGGGCCGCCGCATGGTCACCAACACCAGCCTCGCGCGCACCGCCAAGCCCGCCACGGACGCGCGCCAGGCCGCGCTGCTGCAGAAGATGTACGCGGGCACGACGCTGGAGCGCGGCGTCGCCGAGGGCCTCGACACGCAGAAGCAGGTCGCCCTCGAGATGGCCGACGAGATGCAGCGTGCCAGCCGCGACGCCGTCACGCCCAAGGGCTTCGAGCTCGAGGCTACGCGCATCGCGCGCCTGATGCGCGACCAGGTGCGCATCGGCTTCGTCGACGTCGGCGGCTGGGACACCCACGTCGGCCAGGGCGGCGCCACCGGCGCGCTGGCCACGCGCATCGGCGACCTCAGCCGCGGCCTGGACGCCTTCGCGCGAGAGATGGGTCCGGCGTGGCGCGACACCGTTGTCGTCGTGATCAGCGAGTTCGGCCGCACGTTCAAGGAGAACGGCAACCGCGGCACCGACCACGGCCACGGCACCGCGTACTGGGTGATGGGCGGCGGCGTGAAGGGCGGCGTGCGCGGCGAGCAGGTCGCGCTGACCAGCCCCGCGTCGTTGAACCAGGGTCGCGACTGGCCGGTGCTCAACGACTACCGCGGCGTGTTCGGCGGGCTGTTCCAGCGCATGTACGGCTTGGACGCGGAGCAGCTGCAGCGCGTGTTTCCCGGTGGCGCGCCGCGCGACATCGGGCTCGTCTAGGCAGCCGCTGATCGCGCGCACAGGATCGCGCCTTGCCGACGTCCCGGGACACACAAACCACCCGGAGACTCCGCACATGACCGATACCACCCTGGCCAGCGACTTGCGCGCGGGCGTCCCCGCGCGGCCCTACGCGCCAGCCGCCGCCGACCTGCATTCCAGCCGACACACCTCCGGCGTGTCCTGGGGCGCGATATTCGCCGGCGCCGCGGGCGCGGCGGCACTGTCGCTGATCCTGCTGATCCTGGGTGTCGGGCTCGGGCTGTCGTCCGTCTCGCCGTTCGCGGGCTCGGGCGCCAGCGCGACGACCTTCGGCGTCTCGACGATCGTCTGGATCACGTTCACGCAGCTCGCGGCCTCGGGCATCGGCGGCTACCTTGCCGGACGCCTGCGCACGCGCTGGGCGTCGACGCATGTCGACGAGGTCTACTTCCGCGACACCGCGCACGGCTTCCTGGCCTGGGCCATCGCGACGCTGGCGACGGCCGCGATGCTGACCTCGGCGATCGGCGGCATCCTCGGCACGAGCGCCAGCGCGGTGGGCTCGGTGGCGGGCGGTGCGGCGACGACCGCCGCCGCCGCTGCGGCCCCGGCCGCTGCCGGTGCGATGAAGCCGGAGGCTCCGGCCGCGAGCAACGGCTACTTCGTCGACAGCCTGTTCCGCAAGGACGCATCGGCACCTGCTGCCGCAGCGTCTGCGCCGATCGGCAATGGCGGCGACGCGGCCCCGATGGGCGCCGAAGCCGGCCGCATCTTCGCGAGCGGCCTCGAGGCCGGCGCGCTGCCGCCGGACGACGTCAAGTACCTCGGCCAACAGGTGTCGCAACGCACCGGGCTGCCGCAGGCCGACGCCGAGAAGCGTGTCAACGACACCTTCGCGCGCATGAAGGCCAAGGCCGACCAGGCCAAGGCCGACGCGAAGGAAGCCGCGGACAAGGCGCGCAAGGCCTCGGCCTACGCCGCGCTGTGGCTGTTCATCTCGCTGCTCGCCGGCGCCTTCGTCGCCAGCTTCTGCGCCACGTTCGGCGGTCGCCAGCGCGACCTCGTCTAAACACACCCGGAGACTTCCATGCGCTCACTGCTTCTGCTGTTCCTCGGCGTTCCGCTGCCCATCATCATCCTCATTGCGCTGTTCTCGCACTGATCCTCGAAAGGACATCCCATCATGGCCACTGCAAGCCGCAAGACGACCCAGGCGCCCGCGAAGCGGGCGACGAGCGCCGTCGCCAGCAAGACCACCCCCCGCGCGGCGCGCGCTCCCAAGGCGCCCGTCGCCCAGGAAGCCACCGCGCTGCTGAAGGCCGACCACAAGCTGGTCAGCAGCCTGTTCGAGCAGTATGAAAAGACGCGTTCGACGGCAAGGAAGAAGACGCTCGTCGCCAGCATCTGCATGGAGCTGGGCATCCACGCGAAGGCCGAGGAGGAGATCTTCTATCCGGCCGTGAAGGCCGCGCTGAAGGACAAGGAGCTGGTTCCGGAAGCGACGATCGAGCACGCGTCGATGAAGGAGCTGATGGCCCAGGTCGAGGGCAAGGAGCCCGATGGCGAGATGTTCGATGCCAAGGTCAAGGTGCTGTCCGAGTACGTGAAGCATCACGTCAAGGAAGAGGAGACCGAGATGTTTCCCAAGGCGCGCAAGACGAAGCTCGACATGAAGGCGCTGGGCGCGCAGATCGCGGCGCGCAAGGACGAGCTCAAGGCGTCGTGGCCGCTGTCGGAAGACAAGCCGGGCATCCTGAGCCGCGTGGTCGAAGCGATTTCCTGAGCGCGGCCGCGTCGCCGCCCGGTCCGCGGCGCCGATTCCGGCCGGAATCGGCGCTTCGGCGCTGGTCCGCTTTACCCGCGCCCTGTACCATGGAGGCCTTGTCTTCCGGCTGTCGTGCGAAACGCGCGATGCGCCCGCACCGGCCTTTTCCGTGTCTGAATTCGACTACGACGACTACGACTTCGATTCCCTGCCCGCCACGCGTCCCGCGGGGGCGGAGGCCAACGAGGCCGTGCGCGTCGCCGCCGATCCGGCCCGGCGGCGAGGCGCCACCGACGCCGACCTGCACGGCATCCTGCAGCAGGTCTTCGGCTACAGCGCCTTCCGCGGCGAGCAGCAGGACATCATCCAGACGGTGAGCGCCGGCGACGACGCCATGGTGCTGATGCCCACCGGCGGTGGCAAGAGCCTGTGCTACCAGGTGCCGGCGATCGCGCGGCATCGCGCCGGGCTGGGCGTCACGCTGGTCATCAGCCCGCTGATCGCGCTGATGCACGACCAGGTCGGCGCGCTCGAGGAACTCGGCGTGCACGCGGCCTTCCTCAACTCGTCGCTGACCGGCGAGGAGGCGTCGCGCGTCGAGCGCGAGATGATGAGCGGCCGGCTGGTGATGCTCTACGCCGCGCCTGAACGCGTCACCAACCCGCGTTTCATGGGCATGCTGACGGCGCTCGACGAGCGCGGCCTGCTGAGCCTCGTCGCCATCGACGAGGCGCATTGCGTCAGCCAGTGGGGCCACGATTTCCGCGAGGACTACCTGCAGCTCGCGCAGCTGCACGAGCGCTTCCCCAACGTGCCGCGCGTGGCGCTCACCGCCACCGCGGACGACCACACGCGCGCCGACATGCGCGAGCGCCTCGCGCTCACCGGCGCGCGCGAGTTCATCTCGAGCTTCGACCGGCCCAACATCCGCTACGCGATCGTCGAGAAGGACGAGGCGAAGAAGCAGCTGATCCGCTTCCTGCGCGACGAGCACGAGGGCGACGCCGGCATCGTCTACTGCCAGAGCCGCAAGAAGGTGGAGGAGACCGCGGCGTGGCTCAGCTCCGAAGGCATCTCCGCGCTGCCGTACCACGCGGGCCTGGACGCCGACGTGCGCCGCCGCCACCAGGACCGCTTCCTGCGCGAGGACGGCCTGGTGATGTGCGCCACCATCGCGTTCGGCATGGGCATCGACAAGCCCGACGTGCGCTTCGTCGCCCACCTGGACCTGCCCAAGAACATCGAAGGCTACTACCAGGAGACCGGCCGCGCGGGCCGCGACGGCGAGGCCGCCGACGCCTGGATGGCCTACGGCCTGGCCGACGTCGTCAACCAGCGCCGCATGATCGACGAGAGCCCGGCCGGCGACGAATTCAAGAAGATGCAGCGCGGCAAGCTCGACGCACTGCTGACGCTGGCCGAGGCCCACGACTGCCGCCGCGTGCGGCTGCTGGCGTACTTCGGCGAGAAGAGCTCGGCCTGCGGCAACTGCGACAACTGCCTCAACCCGCCGGCGACGTGGGACGCGACCGAGGCCGCGCGCATGGCGCTGTCCACGGTCTATCGCTTCCGCCAGCACTCGGGCCTCTCCTTCGGCGCCGGCCACCTGATCGACGTGCTGCGCGGCAAGGTCACCGACAAGACGACGCAGCACGGCCACGGCTCGCTGTCGACGTTCGGCATCGGCGCGAAGTGGTCGGAGCAGCAATGGCGCGGCGTGATCCGCCAGCTGCTGTCGCTGGGGCACCTGCAGTCCGAGGGCGAGTACAACACGCTGGTGCTGACCGACAGCGCGCGCGCGGTGCTCAAGGGCGAGGTGCCCGTCCTGCTGCGCGAACATCGCGAGACGCCCAAGGGCTCGGGCCGCACGCGGCGCAGCAGCACCAGCTCGGGCGGCCGCAGCACGTCGGCCCCCATCAAGCTCGACGCCGACGGCGACCAGCGCTTCGCGGCTCTGCGCGCCTGGCGCTCCGAGGTGGCGCGCGAGCACAACCTGCCGGCCTACATCGTCTTCAACGACGCGACACTGGCGCAAATGGCCCAGCAGGCGCCGTCCACGCTGGACGAGCTGTCCGGCATCAGCGGCGTCGGCGCGAAGAAGCTCGAGGCCTACGGGCGCGAGATCCTGCGGGTGCTCGAGTCCGCCGCGGGCTGACGACAGCGCGCGCAAGTCCCCAGGCCGGCAGCGACCGGGCATCCACGCGATGATGCGTCGCTCGCGCCTGTGCGCGCGTCACGCGCAAGCGGCAGCGACGCTGCGACGACGGCGCCACCTCAGCCAGACATGTCCATCGCCTCCACCCGTTTCGCGTCCTTCGTTCCGCTGCTGTTCGTCGTCCTCTGGAGCACCGGCTTCATCGGCGCCAAGCTGGGCCTGCCCGATTGCGAGCCGCTCACGCTGCTGAGCCTGCGCTACGGCGCGGTGCTGGTGCTGATGGGCGCCATCGCGCTCGCCACGCGCGCGCCCTGGCCCGCGACCCCGGCGCAGTGGGGGCACATCGGCGTGTCGGGGCTGCTGATCCACGCGGTCTATCTCGGCGGCGTGTTCACGGCCATCCGGCTGGGGTTGCCGGCGGGCGTCACGGCGCTGGTCGTCGGGCTGCAACCGGTGCTGACCGCCCTCGGCGCCGGCCTGTTCCTGCGCGAGCGCGTGCGCGCTCCGCAGTGGCTCGGACTCGCGCTGGGCCTGGCGGGCGTCGTGCTGGTCGTCGCACACAAGGTCGCGGGCTCCGGCGGTCCGGCCGCCGCGACGCTGCTGGTGCCGGCGGTGACCGCGCTCGTCGGCATCACGGCGGGCACGCTGTACCAGAAGCGTTTCTGCCCAGCCTTCGACCTGCGCACCGGCTCGGTCATCCAGTTCCTGCCCAGCCTCGTCGCCACGGCGCTGGTGGCCTGGCGCACCGAGACGATGGTCGTGCACTGGACGCCGGCGTTCGTCTTCGCGCTCGGCTGGCTCGTGCTCGTGCTGTCGCTGGGCGCCGTGAGCCTGCTCAACGTGCTCATTCGCAGCGGCAGCGCAGTCAACGTCGCGAGCCTGTTCTACCTGACGCCGCCGGTGACGGCGCTGATCGCCTGGGCGATGTTCGGCGAGACGCTCACGGGCCTCGCGCTCGCGGGGATGGCGGTGACGGTGTCCGGGGTATGGCTGGCGCGCAAATGAGCGCACCGCGGCCTCAGTTGTACTCGCGCTCGTCGCGCGCCTTCAGCAGCTTGGGTGTGATCTCCACGGTGTTGACCGTGTCCGACACCCACACCGTCCCGTCCTGGATCGTGATCTGCCACGCCATCGTGCGCGCCACCATCTTGCCGAGCGCCTGCGACACGTCCGGGTCGATCGACCACACTTCCACCTTCGGCGCGCGATTGAGCTTGCCCACCAGCGCGGCCCACCAGATCGGCGTCGACGCGATGTAGCTGTAGACGGTGACCTTCTCGGCGCGGCTGCTCGCCTTCGCGAGGCGGCGATCGTCGGGCTGGCCGACCTCGATCCAGTGGATGACCTGGCCCGTGAGGTCCACTTGCCAGAGATCGGGCTCGTCGACATCCCACAGGCTCTTGGCGAGCACGAGGTCGCCCTTCTCGTTGTCGGCCGGCACGTTCAGCGCGTAGGCCAGCACGCGCATCAGCATCCGCTCGTCGGTCTCCGACGGGTGGCGCGCGATGGTGAGCTCGTGGTCGCCGTAGATGTTGCGGTCCATGTCTGCGAGCTGCAGGCGGACCTTGTGGATCGTTGCTTTGAGGGCCATGGGTCCATTGTCGCCGCTATAGCGAAGCGTCCCCGCACAGCACGAGCGTGCGGCCGCCCATGTCGAACTGGATCGACACGGTGAAGCACATGCGCGAGCCCTGCAGCGTCATGTACGGACGCGTCACCTGCGCGATGTTGGGCGAGGCCTCGGCGCCGCGGAAGTAGGCGCGGCGCGACCAGCGCGCCTGGCGCGTGTCGTGCAGCGGCGCGAAGCGCTCGACGCTTTCGAGCTGCTGCTGCGAGAAGCCATCGCGGAACGCGTTGCCCACGACCTGGCGGCCCTGCTTGTCGAGCAGGTAGCACATGTCCGAACCCGGCTGCGAGAGGAAGCGCCGGCAGGCCTCGTCCATCGAGGCGCCGCCCGCCAGCAGCACGCTGGCCAGCTCGATCGACTGCTTGTAGGGCGACATCTGCTCCTGCCACAGCCGGTCGTCGCTGGCCGACTGGCGATCGAAGCGGTCCCACGCCGCGCGCAACGCGTGCAGGCCGGTGATGCCGGCGAGCTCGGGGCCGGGCCGGCCGAAGTGGTAGCCCTGCACGAAGTCGACGTCGCAACGCAGCGCGGTGTAGGCACCCTCGTCGGTCTCGATGCCCTCCATCAGCACCAGGCAGCCGCATTCGTGCAGCAGCGACACCATCTGCGAGGCGATGCGGCGCGCATGCGCGTCGACCTCCGCGCGCACGACCACGCTGCGATCGAGCTTGACGATCTCCGGCCGCAGCCTGAACACGCGGTCGAAATTGGAGTGGCCGGCGCCGAAGTCGTCGAGCGACACCAGGCAGCCCAGCTCGCGCAGCTCGTCGACGCGGTGATCGAAGTCGGCGTCGTCGGGCAGCGACGATTCCAGCACCTCGATCACGACCTGCCCGGGCCGCAGGCCGTGCCGGGCGAGCGTGTCGTCGATCTGGCGGATGCTTGGCCCGGACGGGTCCGCCAGCGAGCGCGGGTGCATGTTGAGGAACAGCCACTCGTCGGCGTCGCGCCCGGCATAGGCCGCCAGGTGCTGCAGCAGCGCGGCGCGGTCGAGGGCGATGCGCGCCTCGTCGCTGGCGGCGTCGGCGAACAGTTCCATCGGAGCCACGGGCGCGCCGGTGGCCAGCGTCGTTGCGCGCAGCAGCGCCTCGTGGCCGACCGCGCGATGGTGCGTCAGGCTGTAGATCGGCTGGAAGTGCGAGGCGAGCCGATATGGGCCGTACTCGGAAGTCGTGCCCATGCCGGTGGCGGCCGGCTTGGGCAACGGCGCATCGGGGCGGGCATCAGGAACGGCGGTCATGGCGGCGGTGGCGACCTGGCTGGACAGGAATGGCAGCGCCGGCGCTCGTGGCGGCCGGGCGGCGCGGGACGGTTTCGCGGCGAATTCGTGCGCGGCAGTGAACCATGCAAGAACCTCGCCGGCCGCCGGCCGAACCTCCTGGATCGGCCGCGACGGCGCCAAGTTGAGCACATCTGTCCGGCCGCCGCCGCCCGCGGCGGCGCCGGGCGTGCCATATTTCGCCGCACTCGGCCCGGATGCAACGGAAACGCTTCCAACGGCGGGCTCAGTCCTGCATGCGCATCAAGGTGTTGATGCTCGCGGCCGACTCCAGCAGGCGCGGCAGCAACCGCTTGCGCATCTGGTCGGGCGGCATGCGCTGGTCCTGCGCGCTGACGTTGATCGCGGCCACGACGCGGCCGCTGCGGTTGACGATGGGCGCCGCCATCGACACCAGCCCCTCCTCGAGCTCGCCGTGCACCAGCGCGTGGCCGTCGCGCCGCACGTCGTCCAGCAGCGCCATCAGCGCGTCGATGTCGGTGACGGTGCGCGCGGTGCGGGCCATGCGCGGCGCGCGCGCGAGGCGTGCGCGCCGCTCGGTCTCCGGCAAGCCGGCCAGCAGCACGCGGCCCATGGCCGTGCAGAACGCCGGCAGCCGGCTGCCCGGGCCGAGGCTGATCGCCATGATCTTCTTGGCCGGCACGCGCAGCACGTAGACGATGTCGTCGCCATCGAGCACGGCGGCCGACGACGACTCGTGGATGTCCTGGACGAGCTCCTCCATCACCGGCTGCGCCAGGTGCCACACCGGCTGCGAGCTGAGGTATGCGAAGCCCAGCTCCATCACGCGCGGCGTCAGGCGGAACAGCCGCCCCTCGGCCTCGACGTAGCCCAGCTGCTGCAGCGTCAGCAGGATGCGCCGCGCCCCCGCGCGCGTGAGGCCGCTGCGCTCGGCCGCTCCCGTGAGCGTCTGCGCGGGCGCATCGGCGCCGAAGCTGCGCAGCACCGCCAGGCCGCGGGCGAACGACTGCACGAAGGCATCGCCGGGACGGCTGGCGGCCGACGGCGATTCGTCGGCGGCAGCGGGGGATTGGTCGGACATGGCGCGATTCTCGCTCGACCGCGAACCTAGAATGGCCCATGCAGGTTCGCGCCCCGACGAACCCTCGAAACGGGAGTCATGACGGACGGTCTTTCGCCACCCGCGCCGCCCCGCCTGTTCGGCGCCGAGCGGCTCGTCGGCCTGTTGCGCACGCAGCGCTGGATGTGGGCCGAGGCCTCCTGCAAATGGACGCGCCGTCCGCTGCCCAGCGCGGACTACGCGCGCCGGCTCGGCGAGGGCCAGCGCTTCACGCTGCGGCGCGGATCGTGGATGTCGGTGCTGGTGCCCATGGTCGTCGTCGCGCAGTTCGTCGACGTGCTCGTCGCGCAGGGCGTCATCCACCTGGCCATCGGGCCCGCGCATCGTGCGATTGCGCACGGCCTGCTGCTGTTCGCGTCCGTGTGGATGGTGGCGTGGGCGGTGTCGCTGCGCAGCGCGACGCAACACATTGATCACGTCCTGGGTCCGCACGCGTTGACCCTCGCCATCGGGTTCAACCAGCTGTGCCGCCTGCCGCTCGCGGCGATCGCCGGCATTCGGACCATCGATCATCAGTCCGCGCGCGGCAACGACGACTGGCACGACGTCCACCAGCTGAAGCCACGCGAGGTGACGCTGCTGAGTCCGCTCGACAGGCCCACGCTGCTGATCGAGCTCGCCGCCGGCCCGAACGGCACGTGCTGGACGCGCAACGGCGCGGCCAGGCCCCTGAAGCGCTGGGTCGCCGTCTACGTCGACCAGCCCGACGCGATGCGCGCCGCCGTGGCGGCCGCGATCGCCGAACTGCCGCCTTCGGCCGCGCGGCAACCCTGATTTCGGTGACGGATCGCACAGTCGGCGGCCCTCGCCCCGGCTCACCCGTGACACTTGGCAACGTCGATTGACGCCCCCCGGGTGCGATGCGTAAATCCACGAGCCTGCCGTCACCGCGAGTCCGCCGCGCCATGCCTCTTCGCCGCCTGAAGTCCGCCCCGTTCGCCGCGCTCGCGTTGGCCCTGTCTGCGCTGCTGACCGCCTGCGGCGGCGGATCGCCCGGCGGCAGCACGACGACCGTGCCCCCGGCTGCCACCTACACGGCCGCCTCCGGCGTCGCGCAGAAGGGGCCGATGACGGCCGGTTCGACCGTCACCGCGCGCGAGCTGGGCCTGAACCTGTCGGCCACCGGCAACCAGTACACGTACGCGACGACGTCCATGGGCGCGTTCACGCCGAGCGACAAGTACGCCTCCGCGCTGCTCGCCGTCACCGCCACCGGCACGTACGCCGACGAGGTGACGGGCGCGGCGTCCGACGGCCCGGTGACGCTGAAGTCCTACGCGAACCTCGGCACCGAGACCGTGCTGAACGTCAACGTGCTCACCACGCTCGCGTTCACGCGCATCAACACGCTGCTCAACACCAACGGCATGAGCTTCGCGGACGCGCGCGCGCAGGCGGAACGCGAGGTGCTCGCCACCTTCGGCGTCGTGCTGGGCGCCTCGCCCGGCGCGTTCGGCTCGCTGGATGCGAGCGCCGACACCGACGGCGGCCACCTCCTCGCGGCGCTGTCCAGCGTCGTCGTGCAGGGCCGCACGTCGGCGCAGGTGAATGCGCTGCTCGCGACGCTGCAGGCGGACATCGCGAGCAACGGCGCCAACGTCGCGAGCGCGGACCGGCAGCCGCTGGTGCTCAGCGCGCAGGCGCTCGACCTCGCCAAGGTGGCCGCGAACCTGTCGGCGATCTACGGCAAGCCGGTCGACGCCAACGCGCTGGCGCAATGGCTCGACCAGGACGGCGACGGCGTGATCGCGCACGACGAGTTCCGCGTCGACGACGCCACGCCCGCGTCGAGCTTCGCGCTGCCCGCCGACTTCGTCGCGGCGCGCGCGGGCATGGCCGTCACGACCACGGCGGGGCAGCTGGTCGTCAACGGCACGGCCGTCACCGGCGCGGCCACCTGGAAGGCCGGCGACACGGTGGCGCTCGCCGCGCCCGCCACGCTGCCGGACGGCGTGCTCAAGGCCTACCTGCAGGCCGGCGGCACGCGCGTCGCGCGCGTGACCTTCGTCAAGGGCCTCACGGCCATTGCCATCGCACCGACCAGCGGCGCGCTGCCGCTGGGCATCTCGCAGCGCTTCACGGCCACCGGCACCTATGCCGACGGCCACACGGCCGACGTCTCCGACTCGGTCACCTGGACCTCGAGCGCGCCCGCGGTGGCCGACATCGGCGCGGCCAGCGGCCTGGCCGACGCGCTGACGCTGGGCGCGACGACGATCACGGCGAGCTCGGGCACGGCCAGCGGCACGCTGTCGCTCCACACCGTCGCGGCGACGATCCAGTCCATGGTCGTCGCGCCGGCCACGCTGCAGACCGGCGTGGGCATCACGCGCCGCTTCACGGCCACCGGCACCTTCTCCGACGGCAGCGTCGCCGACGTCACCTCGAGCGCCACGTGGGCCACGCAGACCGCCGGCGTCGCGTCGGTGAGCAACGGCGCGGCCAGCGGCCTCGCGATCGGCACCACCAGCGTCACCGCCACGCTCGGCACGGTGGCCGCCAGCGCCAGCGTCGCGGTCACCACCAACACCTGGACCGCCGCGCCGCCCATGCCCACCGAACGCGTGGCCGGCCACACGGCCACGCTGCTGACCGGCGGCAAGCTGCTGGTCGCCGGCGGCGTGAAGTCGGCCGGCGCGGGCACCGCGGCGGCCGACGTGTTCGACCCGGTCGCTCTCACGTGGACATCGGTCGCGCCGATGAACGTGATGCGCTCGTCGCACGCCGCGACGCTGCTGGCCGACGGCCGCGTGCTGGTCACCGGCGGCTCGACGGTGTCGTCGACCGCCGCCAAGGGCTACGTCAACAACGCGAGCGCCGAGATCTACGATCCCGTGACCAACACGTGGACGGCCACCCCGCCGATGGGCGCCGCGCGCTCGCACCACACGGCCACGCTGCTGCCCGACGGCAAGGTGCTGGTGGTCGGGGGCGAGAACGCGCAGTACCTCGTCGAGCCGACGGCGGAGATCTACGACCCGGTCGCCAACACGTGGTCGGCGCCGCGCTCGCAACCGATCGCCCGGCGCTCGCAGCACACCGCGACGCCGCTGCCGTCCGGCCTCGTGCTCATCGCCGGCGGCTTCGACATCGTCAACGGCCTGCTGACGCCGCTCACCAGCGCCGAGCTCTACGACCCGGTGCTGCACACGACGACGAGCACCGACAGCCACGGCGTCACGACGGCCCTCGTCACCGGCGGCCAGGACTTCACCGCCACCACGCCCATGGCCTTCACGCACTACGGCCACAGCGCCACGCGCCTGGCCGATGGCCGCGTGGTCGTGGTCGGCGGCAACACCACGCAGACCGAGATCTACGATCCGGTGGCCGGCGGCTGGACGACGCAGGGCGCGACCGCGGCCACGCACACCTCGCACGGCGCGGTGCTGCTGGCCGACGGCCGCATCCTCGTGGCCGGCGGCACGCAGTTCGCGCAGCCGGCGGCCGAGCTGTTCGATCCGGCCAGCGGCGTCTGGACCGCCGCGGCGACGATGCTGGTGACGCGCAGCAATCCCACCGCGACGCTCATGCCGGACGGCTCGGTGATGGTGTGCGGCGGTGCGCTGGACAGCGCGGGCGTCGACTGCGAGACGTGGTGGTGAGACGCCTCGCGAGGCGCGCGGATATCGGCGCCTGAGCGGCCCGCGAGGCCCAACCGTGGGGGGTATGCGCGCCTGCGCCCGGGCGTCAGGGCGAACGCGTTGCTCGAAGGCCGGAGATAGGGATAGTGCCGCCATCGCACGAGGAGGATCGTCGCGGTCCCTGCCCTCAGATCCAAGGAGATCACCATGGCTGCAACCCTCCGTTCGCTCGTCAGCGCCCTCGAAGACGATCCCTATTGCGGCACGCGTCCGCCGCATTGGCCGGGTGGCCCGCTGCGCCTGGGCTCGATCGAGGAGATCATCGCGACCCGCTTCGACGCGGTCGAGATCAACCCGCAACCGCTGCCGCCGGTCGCCCGCGCGGCGACCGCCGTGGCCTTCCAGCAGGTGCGCCTGTACCAGCTCGGTCAGTCGCTGCAGTTGCATGGTGGCGCCGCCGCCGAGATGGGCGGCCAGATGAGCGCCTTCGCGTCGGACATGTTCGACGACTGGTGCGGCTCGGTGCCGCTGAGCGTGCTGATCGCCTGGCTGCTGCACCACAACCCGCCGCCGCCGCAGCCGTGGTGGCTGGAGGAGATCTCGCTGTCGGTCTCGCAGCTGAACCTGGCGGCGCGCATGGAAGGCTCCGTCGGCGGCGCCGTGCAGCACGCGGCCATCGGCATGCTCAAGCAGCAGATCGCGTCGCTGCAGGCGGCGCAGACGAACCGTCAGGCCGAGTAATCGTCGACCGCGACGCCGGGCCTCGCCCGGCGTTTCTCTGCCGGCGCGCCGCGATCACCAGGCGCGATCGATCGCCTTGGTCACTGCGCCGGCCAGCGATTTCTGGAACTGCTGGTCGTTGTTGACCTGGTCGGTGATCGTGCGGCTGAACGCGCCGTGCGTCCAGAAGTCCGCGACCGTCTCCACGATCGTGCCCGACGCATTCGAGCCGTGCACGCTCGCGTTGGTGGTGTTGGCCCGGGTCACGCCGACCGTGATCGGCGGATTGCCCTGGTGTACCGCCAGGTCGAACTCCACCACCAGCCCGAAGCCGACGCGGAAGGCCGGGTCGGCATAAGAGCCGAAGACCGTGGGCGTCGTCGTGTGGAACTCGACGTTGTTGCCCGGCACGGTCATCGCCACATGCCATTGCTGCGGCCCCTTCGGCGACCACGCGGCCGTCATCTCCCCGATGGACGCATGCGCGTCATAGCCGCTCGTGCCGCGGCGGAATTCGCGGCCATTGACGGCCTTCTGCACGCGCTCGGCCACGACGGCGCGGCCCACGTCGTCCCACGCCTCCTTGAGCACGCGCTGCAGCTGCCCGTTCGGCTGGGCGAGCTTGGTCACCTTGTTCGGATAGTCGGTTTCGTAGGGCAGGGTGAAGTCCAGGCCGACCGCCTGGTGTCCGCCGCCCGCCGGACAGGCGCCCTTGGCGGGAAAGCCGTTGAAGAACATCGCCTCGCAACGCCCGCAGAATCGCCACTTGCCCTGCGAGGTGGGCGTCTCGGGCGTGCTGTGCGGCAGCGTGAACTCGAAGCCGTGGGCCTCGTGGCCGCCGTGTGCCGGGCAGGCGCCCTTCTGGGGCATGCCGTTGAAGAACATCACCGAGCACTTGCCGCAGAAGCGCCAATGGCTTTGCGCCTTGGGCGTCTCCGGCACGCCGTACGGCAGCACGAACACCAGCCCGGCCGCCTCGTGCGCGCCGCCGGCGGCGCAGACGCCCTTGGCCGGAAAGCCGTCGTAGAACAGCGACGAGCACTTGCGGCAGAAGCGCCAGGAGCCTTGCGCAGCGGCGGCGGCGGTGGATGGCAGCAGCAGTCCGCTCCAGACCAGCCCCGTGCCGGCGACTGCCAGCGCGACACGACGATCGACGAGATGCGACATCTGGGCCACCCCCGGGAAACGCGCGCGCCATGAAAGCCTGGCGCACGGCCAAGTCTGGAAGCGGGTCTCTCCCCGGTCAACCGGCGCGGGGCGGCGGCATAGGGAGAGGCAGCGACGTTAGGGGTGCGCGCCGCGGCGCAGCGGCTGCGGCCGGCCCTGCGCCGGGATTCAGCGCCGCAACGCGTCCATTTCTTCGCGGCGCAGGACGACGGTGCGCTCCTCGTCGTCGTGCTCGGCGTCGGCCTGGAATTCGGTCTCGAGCTGATCGAGCAGGCTGTTGAGCTCCCCGCTCGCGACATCCCGCCACAGGCCGATCCGGCGTGACCGCAGCTCGGGCTTGCGCAGCATCGCGTCGATGTCGAACACGAAGCCGGTGGCCCGGCGCAACGCGAATCGGATACGGCTCCGCAGGATTTCCTGATCGGGCGTCAGCAGCTGGCTCATCGTCTTGACCCTCCACGCGCTCCCCGATCGAATCCGCCTCCTCGACCCTCAAGGAGCTGCGCGTCGTCGTTGTCGCGATTTGTATCTGGCCCCAGTCTAAGACGACGACGGCGTTTTGGGAGCACTTTTTGACCCCCCACGATTGGGGGTTTCGCCAGATCGGTTCAGGATGCGAACCGGTCATGGATCCCTTGCGTGGGACGGGGCCACGACCTGTGGCCGGACGTCATGGACACCTGCGAAAGAGTCGAAGCGGCTGGGCCCTGAAACGCAAAAAGCCCTCGACTCCGGCAGGAATCGAGGGCTTGGATGTTCTGGTGGCCTGGGGCTCCCGCTGAAGACAGTGGTTAGCCTTTGCGATGCTTGAATGCGTCGTTATGGAGGCGCGAGAGTTGCTGCCAGAATTCCCGTCGCTCGAAAAGTCGGCTGCGGTGTGGGATCCAGCGCGCTTAAATATTAAGCACTTTCGGCGGGGATCGAAGCTGCGATTTCGACTGCGACGATCATCTTCCCAACGTCGTCTGATTGCAAGCGATGCCGGCTTGAAAGTAGGTTGGCGCGGGTAGGTTTATGCCTCGCGACGAAGACGACTCGAATCCGTCTGGGACGTTGTCGATCGGCAGGGGACACGTTGAGCACTGCCGGTACACGGCTGTATTCGGACATGACCAACGGCGCCTGATGGCAACCTCAAATTGGTCTACCCTAACCGTGCGTCGATGCCGAGTCGAGCGGGCCGGTTAGTTGAACATAACTTGGCTGATCTCGCAGGATTGCATGCAGTCGAGATCGGGGCGTCTCACCGGCACCCAATTGTTGGGTAAGGCCGATCTGGAGGAAAGGTCACTACCCGAGTCTCGAGTCGCTACTGGAGGGGCTCAAAGGCACAAGTTTGGCCCGGCTGGGGAAGTCCGACTGGCTCGGTCCTGCCGGTACTGTTGCGCTGCCGAGACTCGCCGATTTTTGGCGCCCGTGGCGTCGCGACGCGGCGACGGACGCGGGTTGTAAAACAGTCCCTCGAACCGCTTAAGACGCATCAAAGAGTTCTACTGTTGTATCGCCATGCAATTTGGCGTACACTGCATTCACAGTAGAACTCTTTG
Organism: Scleromatobacter humisilvae; assembly: GCF_023231945.1. Lineage (GTDB taxonomy): Bacteria > Pseudomonadota > Gammaproteobacteria > Burkholderiales > Burkholderiaceae_C > Scleromatobacter > Scleromatobacter humisilvae. The sequence goes on along the minus strand of NZ_JAJLJH010000015.1, from coordinate 19,167 downwards.
CTATAAATGTTTAGCCCACTCAACGCACTTTCCCAGGTTTTCACCGCCGTGGTATTCCGGGATCAGCCCCCCCAGGAAGATCCAAAGGGCAACGTGCGCGCGCTGGCGATTAGGGATCTTGTGTCGAGCAAGCCACTGCAATGGCACGATTTGCCACGGGTGGCTGTACAGGACAAGTATCTCGCTCACTGTCTTCAGCCCGGCGACGTCGTGATTCCGTCGAGGGGCGACTACTACAAGGCCTGGCTGTTCCCTCAAGCAGAAGAGCCTGTGCTCCCAGTTGGGCAGTTGAATGTCATTCGTCCGTCGCCAAGCATAGATGCTGGCTACTTGGTCTGGTACCTGAACCTGAAGGCAACGCAGGCAAAGATTTCCCTGATGCTGACCGGTTCCAGCATCAAGGCGCTCACCAAGACTTCACTGGTTTCGCTGGAGATCGAAACGCCCGACCTTCCAAGGCAACGGCGAATCGCCGAGCTGGACCAGACTACGCGACGAATCAGGGCCATCCGGCATCGGTTGAGCGAGCTGGACGATGCCGAAATCGCCTATGTCACCAGTCAACTGCTGCGTGCGGGGGGTGCCCATGCTTGAACTCAAACTGCAGCGCGCGATTGACGAAGCCGTGAGGACCGCAGGTCACATTCTTCGCGGTGCTGCCGACGTGAGCGACTTTCGGGATTTCGTCCTGGCGATGCTCCTGCTGAAGTACCTCTCAGACTCTACCCTGTACACCCATGGCACAAAGATTGGGTTGACAGTTCCGGCCGCATGGGTGGTGCCTGAGGGTTCGGACTTCTACACGTTGCACGCAGCCAGGCACCAAGCGGGCAACGGCAAACGCATCGACGACGCGCTCCGAGCCATCGAAGACGCCAACCCGTCTCTGCGGTCTGTCTTCCAAGGAAGGGGATTCAACTCAACGGCCCTGGGCAACTATGAGCAGAAGGATCGAGTGCTGTCGGAACTGCTGACTAGCTTCCAGGCCGCAGCCCTTGATTTTCGCGGGGGAGGATCGCCAGCGGCAGATGCCGTCGCCTTCGCTTGCGATTCACTCATCAGGCAAGCCGCGGAGGTAAGCGGAAGGCGAGGAGGAGAGTTTTTCACCCCTCCGGAAATCTCGCGGCTTATCGCTGGATTGTTGCAGCCTGAGGCTGGAGAAAGCGTCTGCGATCCGTGCTGCGGATCTGGCACGCTTCTGCTTACATGCAGTCAATTGGCGCGCGCGAAGTCCGGTCAACAAGGCTGCGCTCTGTACGGCCAGGAGAAGAATGGCAGCACATGGGCACTGGCCAAAATCAACATGGTTTTGCACGGCGAAGCACTAGCAGATCTTGCATGGGGCGACACGCTACGCGACCCAAAGTTGCTCACCAATGATGGCCGCAGCCTCCTAACCTTCGACGTCGTCGTGTCCAGCCCTCCTTTTTCCTTGCGGGACTGGGGGCACGAAAATGCCGAGCTTGATGCCTTTCAACGTTACGGCCGAGGCGTTCCTCCTCGCGCTGCTGGCGACTATGCGTTCATCAGCCACATGGTCGAAACGCTCAAGCCCGAGACAGGCCGGATGGCCGCGGTCGTCTCACTCGGCGTGCTGTTTCGGGGCGGTGCAGAGCAGCAGATTCGGGAGCGGCTCCTGCAGGAAAACCTGATCGACGCTGTGATTGCGTTGCCCGCGAAGATGCTCCCGCACACGGGCATCCCGGTTGCGCTCTTTATATTGCGCAGGGACAAGCTCGACAACAGCGTGCTCTTCATCGATGCCAGTCGAGACTACCAACACGGCAAGACCCAGAACTTGCTCCGTGAAGAAGATATTGCACGCATTCAGACCGCATACCAAGCTCGGCATGATGTTGAACGGTACGCGCGTTTGGTGCCGCTACCAGAGATTCTGCACAACGACAGCAACCTCAGTGTAGGGCGCTACGTTGACGCGACAGAGGACGAAGCGGCGATCGATGTGAGCGCGCTGCGGTCTGAACGCGCGCAACTCAATGACGAAATGGAAGCCCTGGAGGCTAGGTTGGCCGTGCTGCTGCGAGAGGTAGGCAATGTATAGCGCAAAGGAAAACGGCCGCATACGCGGCCACCTCCTCTATTGCGTGTTGGAACCTGACGTCCGTCCGATGAGAGAGCTGTCAAGCCATGGAACCCAAGCGCCTATCAACGCGGACGGGAACGACGTACACGATGCCTGCAAATAACAAGACCGTCATCATCGACACGTGCAGCCTTGCTAGGCTGTACTACACCACATTGCGGCCGGTGGCGGGCAATGTCGCCGGCGGGTTTCACCTACTGACGTTGGTCGAACTCGCCAACGAAGTAAAGCATCTCGCCAAGCGAGAGGACTACTCCTGGCTTCACCGTGACCTTCCCGAGATTGATGCTGCCGTTTGCAAGTTGACTCGTGCGGAGGCTAACGCCGTAAGGGTCGAAGCACATGGCGTGATGGCAGCTGGGCAACCGTTGCTTGACGCGCACTGCGCTCGTCAAGGCATTACCTCGCGAGTTCTGAGTTTTAAGGATGCTCTGGCTTTGGGCGCAGCAATCGAACTCGATGGGGTCTTGGTTACCGACGAGTGGCCCCTTCGATTTGTGGCCCAAGGTCAGTCGAGCAAGAGTGGCGCGCTACTCGAGTCTTGGCTTTCCGTTGACGTTCTCGCGCTACTTGAGCGCGAAGCGCTCATTACTTCAGCACATCGCGTCCAGACCTATCGCCAGTGGCGCCTTTGGGGCGAGGCGCTGCACCGAGAATCCGACGGTCTCTATCAGAGGCACTTCAAAGCGAAAGCGCCAGACGGCCAGCGTTGAGCCGGTAGCTCAGACGTTACGCCGTTTCCACAACTCGAGACTTAGGTCTACAGCTTGAGTTATCGGTACCATCAGAGTGCCCTGGATGGCTTGAGGATTGCGGCCACCATCTTCGATTTGAAGTATCTCAAGTGCCTTCAGTACCGGCGTTTTGTAGTGCCGCTCAGCGACTTCGACGTACTGAGAAACCGAAGACATCGCTCCCTCGCAAACGACGTCTCCCCAAGATGGGATATCAGTTCGATGCGAGTGGAAGCAGTACCAAAATTGCTTCCCGCCTTCGAGCTTCTGCATGCCGTGAGCTGCGCGAATCTCATCTACGCGACGAACAATTGTCAACAGCGAGATGCCGTAGCTCGATGCCCACCTAATCGCGACCTCCATCGCGACTCTCCAAGAGGCAGTGCCGATTTCCTCTGCACACGCGTGCGCCGCTTCATCTGGAAAGAGGAAATGCTGGGCGAACAATTCTGCGTAGTCCTCCCCAGGCTTTCCCTGAAGCTTGTGCAAAGAGAGGCAATGACCAAACTCGTGTGACAGCCAATATAGGTAGTCGTCTGCCTTGCAGTCCAGATTGAAGACCACAAATGAATGCCCCGACTCGGGAAGGTAGACACTCAGGGCGTTTTCGTGCCGCTCCTTGTCTCGTCCCCACAGAACGGGAACGAGAATAGCGCCGAAATGACGCAAGAGCGTCAACACGTGTTCTTCGCAGACAACCTCCATGGCAGACAAGCCAAGCTTCTCTCGCATCTCAGCGGCAACGCCGCGCACATGGCTAGTCAGCGCCTGTGGGGCAGCATCACGAGGAGACTCGATGCGAGGCTCTGCCGGAAACAGCGGGACGAGTCGACGCAGATGTTGAGCCACACCCTCCGCAGCCAGCGCTGCTTCGTCTGTGACCTCGCGATTCAGTTTTGTGCGGTACGCGATAACCGGTGCTGGCGGGGGTGCGGCAACCCCCAGAAGCTCGGCAACCGAGACCTCGAGCGTTCGAGCCAGCTGCACTAGCTTGCTAGGACGCGGGACAGACTCTCCGCGCAACCAGTTGGAAACGGCTTCTTTGCTGACTTCGCAAGCGGACGCCAGTGCTGTGCCCGAAAGGCCGAGCAAATTCTGTCGTTCCTGAATGAGGGGGAGGTTAAGCGACATTGGTCGAGGATTTTACTTGTTAGGTCACACTTAGTCAAGTTTGGTCAAGTTGCGGGAATGCAAGCTTATTCCTGGGCATCGGCCACTGTCGAGCTTCCATGATGGGCGAAGAGCTGCGGGCGACCTGCTGCTGGCTCCGGAGCCCTTGGTGCCCATCTTCGGTTCCAGCTTCATGAGGCGAAGCTTGCCTTTTCCGACGTACTGAAAGCTGCGTCCATGGCCGGGCGAATCGGTTCGGATGAGCAACAAGCCTGGATTAACCGTATCGTCGCGCACTTCGGTGTTTGGCACTGCCAATCGTCTCGATTCTTCTCTGCATACTCGAAGGGGCGGTCACAAGACTACTGGCTCGCTTGCGCCGGATTTCCTCTTGCTCGCAGTGCTTCGTATAGCTGCGCCGGTCCGAGCAGGATGTCTTTGAGTCCATCTCGTACGCGTTCTGAGCCCAACGCCTGCGTACTCATCATCGTGTGCGCGTCCAGCGCATCCATGATGGCGTGCAGCAGCGCATCTTTCAGGTCGGGCGAATTGGCGAACTGCTCTTTGCTGTTGCTTGCGGCCTGCTGCATAAGGGTCTCGTTTTCAAGTAGCTTGCCCTTCAGCACGCCATTCACATAGACCAACTGGTCATCGTCGGTAAGCTCACCCTCGAACAGGCCATTCACCTTCTGGATGATTTCGACCAAATAGGCCTGCTGCCTCTCCTGCACCGAGCCGCTACCCACTGCGTCCATCGGCGGTAGTTTGAACGTGCCGTCCTGGTTCAACCCCATTGGCTGCTTGCCCTGGTCTTTCAGCGTGTGGTGGGTCAGCACTACTTTGCTCAGGTCCACGACGTCGCGCTCGCGGCCGAAGTCCAACAGCCGTATGAGGCGCTTGAAGAACAGGAATCGCTTCTCGATGTCGGTGTTGCCGTAGTCGAAGATTTGGCTCAGGAACGAGTACAACCGGACGTACGCGCCCATGTCGTTCTTGAACAGCACCAATGCGTCGAGCACGTCCTTCGCTGCCAGGGCGGCCTTGTCGTCCGTTTGCTCCTCCGCGGCAGATTTTTCTTGTTGCGCCCCCTTGTAGCGCTTCAAGAGACGGTCGGCGACTGGTGCGATCGCCGCGTCGAGCTGTTTCTGAGTGCCATGCGGGTTAAGGTCGACCTTGGCAACTCGGTCGACCTCGAACTCGTCGTAGTAGCCGGTCGCATCCAGCTTGGCACGCAGGTCGTAGACCAGATGTGGGTCAGTCCCGGCCTCCATTTCGGCCGTCTCGTAGTAGGTCTTGAAGGCTTTGAGGATGTCGCCGGCATCGTTGACGAAGTCCAGGATGTAGGTCGTGTCCTTGCCCGGATGGGCGCGGTTCAGCCGCGACAAAGTCTGAACCGCCTGGATGCCGCCCAACATCTTGTCCACGTACATGCCGCACAGGAGCGGCTGGTCGAAGCCGGTCTGGAACTTGTTGGCCACCAGCAGCAGGTGATAGTCGGGCTCTGCGAATGCATCGCGGATGTCGCGGCCCTTCAGTCCCGGGTTCAGGTCCTTGCTGGTTTCGCTCACGGCCTGCGGGTAGCTCTCCGGGTCGTTCACCTCTCCCGAGAAGGCCACCAGCACTCCCAGCGGGTAGTTCTGCTTCGCGATATAGGATCGGATGGCCTTTTGCCAGCGCACCGCCTCCTTGCGGCTGCCCACCACCACCATGGCCTTGGCGCGGCCGGACAACAGCGGTTGCACGTTTTCGCGGTAGTGCTCGACGACCACCTGAACCTTCTGCGAGATGTTGTACGGGTGCAGCCGAACCCACTGCATGATGCCCTTCGTCGCCGTGCTGCGCTCGACCTGCTTCTCGTCGTACTCCTGCCCGTCGTGCGCCAACTTGAACGCCAGCTTGTAGCTGGTGTAGTTCTTGAGAACGTCGAGGATGAAGCCCTCCTCGATAGCCTGGCGCATCGAATAGACGTGGAACGGCACGGGCAGGCCGTCCGGGCCGGGCCGTCCGAACAGCTCCAGCGTCTTGGCCTTGGGTGTGGCCGTGAACGCCACGTAGGTCAGCCCTTTCACTCCTGCCCTGGCTTCCATTTGTGCGGCCAGCAGTGCCTCGGTGTCGACTTCCCCACCGTCCTGCAACTCCGCCCACTCCTGGGCTGACAGCAGTTGCTTCAGCTTGGCGGCCGACTCACCCGTCTGAGAGCTGTGCGCCTCGTCTGCAATCACGGCGAAGCGCTTGCCCTCGGTCGCTGCCAGTTCTCGTACCGCCTGCAGCGCGAACGGGAAGGTCTGGATAGTGCAGACGATGATTTTCTTGCCGTCCTTCAGCGCTTGGCTCAGCTGGGCGCTCTTGCTACCGTGCTCATTGGTGATGCTGGCGACCACGCCAGTGGTGCGCTGAAAGTCGAAGATGGCCTCCTTCAATTGCGCGTCCAACACGTTTCGGTCCGAGACGACGAGCACGCTGTCGAACATCTTCGTGTGTTCGGCGCCGTGCAGGTCAGCCAGGAAGTGCGCCGTCCATGCGATGGAGTTTGTCTTGCCTGAGCCGGCGGAGTGCTGAATCAGGTAACGCTCGCCGGCACCGTTGACGCGCACGTCCGCCACCAGCTTGCGAATCGAGTCGAGTTGGTGGTAGCGCGGGAAGATGACGCTCGTGAGCTGCTTCTTGTCGTCGCGCTTACCGATGAGGTAGCGGTGCAGGATGTCGAGCCAGCTCTCGCGCGTCCACACCTCCTCCCACAGGTAGGCGGTCGCGAAACCTTCGGGGTTGGGCGCGTTTCCGGCGGCGCCGGCATTGCCACGATTGAAAGGCAGAAACGTTGTCCCAGGCCCGGCCAGCCTAGTCGTCATCATCACTTCCGACTGGCTGACCGCGAAGTGCACCAAGGCGCCACCGGGGAAGCCCAGCAGTGGCTCCAGTACACCGCCCTTTGGTTGCGGGTGCCTGTCGAAACGGTACTGGTCCACCGCGTCGTGGGCGCTCTGCGTGAAGTCCGACTTCAGCTCGGCCGTGGCCACGGCAACGCCGTTGACAAAAAGCACAAGGTCCAGCTCTGCCTTGGGGTTGTTCGGTGAATGAGTGACCTGCCTCACCACGCGCAGCCGGTTGGCAGCGTAACGCTCCTGGATGGCCGGGTTGATGGCCAGCGCCGGCTTGAACTGCGCCAGCATCAGCGGCTCCTTCAAGCCCAGCATCTCAACGCCACGCCTCAGCACATCGAGCGTACCGCGTTCGTTCAGGTTCTTGCGCACCCGCTCCGCGAGAACAGCTGCCAGGGCCGCCCCGTGAGTCTTGGTCAGTCGCTCGAAGCTCTCGGGCTGCGTGGTCGCCACCCAGGCCAGCACATCGGGCATGAAAAGGCCGTAGGCGCGGTCGAACAGCGCAGCGTCACCCTCGGCGTACAGCCAGCCGTTCGCCGCCAGGTGCTGGCAGATTTCCGCCTCGAAGTGAATTTCCTTATGCAAGCTCATGCGGCTCCCTGTGCTTCACGGGCCAGTTGCTGGGGGTCCCAGACGCGGTCGGCCAACTGCCGGTACAACTGCTGACGGGCCAACAGTTCCGCCTTGTGGAAGTGCGGCAACGGCACGAAGGGCAGGCCTTCCTGGTGGATGTAAGCCAGGAAGCCTGGATGGCGTTCGTAGCACTGCTCGTGAAGCGAGCGCGCTAGCACGTTCTGGCTCACGTAGTACTGGCGCTTCTCTTCGTAAGGCAAGTCGCTGTAGCTGGCGTTGAAGGTCTTAGGGAGCAGCAGCAAGCCACCGAACCGGTTGCGCCACTCGGTGAACTCGGTGGGCGATGCGAATTCGTCGGTGTGTAGCTCGGGATGGTCGGCCCAGATATGCTCGATTTCGAAGCGGCCACGTCCGTCGACCAGATAGTCGCTGGTCTGACTGTGCACGCCCGACACCGCTTCCAGGTGCGCTGTCATGCGCGCCAGCAGCACTTTGATGTAGCGCATCGACCATTGGTTGAGGCCGAAACCTGTGAAGCCGTTGCGCTTGCGGTCGCTGGTGCCCTCGAAGTCGCAGCCCTGCTCTCCCAGACGCGCAGACAGAAGGGCCACCAGGTCGGTCAGGTTCTTGCCTCGGATGTCGCGCAAGATGAGGAACACTGCATACGACATGGCGCCGTACGTCATGCTCAGGTAGTTCACCGCGCGCCTGGCCAACAGGATGTCCAGGAAGATGGCCACTCCGCGCACCTTGCGCTTCACTGTCTCGGGCGAGTCAGTCACCAGCAAAGGTGCCAACAGCAGCGGGTACTGCAGACTGAAGTTAAAGCAAGCCACGTGGTAGACAGGTTCCAGCCCGGCCTCGGGCTTGAGGGAGGCCTTGCGGATGCGTTCGTACTGGCGCGTATAGAACACCATCTCCTCGCAGACGAAGCGCGAGTAGTCCTCGCCGGTGCTCAGTCCCAGTGCTTCGGCATGTTCTCCGACCCAACGATGGAACTCGGTGCCGATGCGCTCGAAGTCCTTGTTCTCTGCGCCGGCACCACGTTGACGAACGCTGTTCGCGTATCGGGCACGCAGCCAAGCCTTGACCGCGTCGGTGTCTTCATCCTTGCCTAGCTTGCGAAGCGCCTCCGTACGCTCACGCCATAGTCGCGCGGCCTCATTGCGCTGACCAACGTCGTTGATGTTGGCCAGCAGGTAGCCCTTCAGCATGTCCAACGGGGAAAGCGACAGGCCGCGGTCATTCATCGTCTCGAAGATGGTGTAAGCATCCTCATCCGATGCCGCACGTATTTCGATGAGGTAGACCTTCTCGGTCAGCCAGTCACAGAAATAGGGCAGGGCAGCATCGTCCAGCTCTTCTCCCAGCTCGTCCAGCAACTCTTGCAGGTCTGCGTAGCGCGCGACGATAGTTTGCACCGACTCGGATGCCTCGCTGGTGTCAGGCACCTCGCCGTTGAACAGCGCGCTCATGATAGCGCGGCGGTCTTCCACCGCGATGTTGAAGGCGCGTTCGCCGAAGCGTTCGGAGTAAATCAGCTCTTCCAGGTGTACACGGTCGGGTCGCTGCCCCTGGCGGCTATGCAGCAACAACAGCAGTAACGTCAAGGTAGTCAGGCGCTGTTGGCCGTCGACGATGAAGAACTGGTTGTCGCGCTCACTGAGAATGATGGAGCCCAAGAAGTAGTTGCCGTACTGCGCCACAGCTCCTCGCGGGTTTCCAGACCGGTGCGATTGCAGGAACTGCGCGGTCAGGTCGTCCACCAGCTCCTTGGCCTGCTTGCGCTGCCAACGGTACTCGCGCTGATAGTAGTCGATGCCGTAGCGCTTGCCTTTGAGTACCTCGCTGAGGGTGCGTGCCTTCCCGTCGATGGTCTTCATGCGGCGATTTTCTCCCTAGCCTCGGTCTCATGTGCAGCATCGCGCACGTCGATTTGGCCTGTGACGGCGGCAGCAATCAAAGCTGCGCGGCGCTCTTCTAGCAGAGCTATGGTCTGTTTTACCTCGTCTCTCAGAACGTCAACGCGTCGAGTTTCGCTCTCAAGGAAGACAGCTATAGCCCGCTGCTCGACGCCGGGCGGTGTGGCTACAAGAATCTGACCATATCGGGTTGGATTTAGGTTGCACTGGCCAATCGCTTCAAATGCGCGAGAGCGCACATCGCCCAGCATTCCCGGGGCATTTAATAGGTACGCAAAGTATTTCGGCAGATTTCCAACTCTTAGTCGGATTCGCACGAGGTAAGAGGCGAATGACACGGGGAACTCGACGCATTCAAACAACCCAACCTTGCCTACCAAAGCAAGACTGTTCGTTCGATTGAACAGTAGGTCTCCGCTTTGAAGCAACAAAGAGGGTTCCACTTCGTCGACGAATCTCAGGTCATCTAGCCTCACTTCTCCATCGACGATGTTGCCCATCCGGAGCACCGCCACAGAACCGTCAGCCGATAAGGAATCCGAAATTCCATAGTCAACGGAGCTGAATCGAGTTTTGAGCAGGCAGACCTCCCAATGCGCCGGAACCTCCCCCATCCATGTCACACCCGAGCCCTTCATAGGCACGTTGGGATTGAGGCCGCGAGTGACGGCGTGGACGATGGTGGCTTGGCGCTTTTCGTCCAGCAGAGTGATGAGCCTTTGCTGCTCCTCAATCAGCGCATCAATCTTGGCGGTTTCGCGGTCAAGGAAAGTGGCGATTGCTGTCTGCTCGCTTTTGGGAGGCAGCGGCAGCAACAGCGCGCCGAACTGACCGTAGCTGATGCTTTTCCCTTCGCGGATTCCGTCGGTTGTTGTCTGTAAAGCTGCAATGTATTGGGCGCACTTGAACAGGTACGCCCAGTAGTGCGCGACAAGGCCCGATTTCGGACGAAGCACGGTGTACGCTGGACTGACGCAACCTGCGTGGGCGCTCCGTTCTATGCCACCTTGGAAGCTGCGCAGGCTTATGACGAAGTCGTTTGGCTCTACATGCTTGAAGTTGTCCAAGCCACCGAGCGCCAGGACGAGCTTCTGGTCTTCTTGTTCCATGAACATGCGCTGCGGGATGACTCCGTACTTTTGCGTGGCGGAGAGCTGCTCGTCACCCGGGCGAGCGCCATCGCGCCGTTGCTCGAAGAGCCGGCGTGCTTGCCAATTCTCCCAATGCGCAGGCAGGCTACCGAGCCATGCGGCACTACTCTCCCTGTATTCTGGATACCTCGGCAAACTCATTCCGCCAACTCCTCCAGCATCTTCATGATGCTGGTCGTGATGGTTTTCAGTTCCTCGTCAATGGTGTGCAGGCTGCGCGGCGGCTCGAAGACGTAGAAGTGCCGGTTGAACGGAATCTCGTAGCCGACCTTGCTTTTTTCTTCGTCTATCCACGCGCCGGGTGCGTGCGGCAGCACCTCGTGTTTGAAGTAGGCTCCGATGTCTGCGGTGAGCGGCACGCTCTCGGTGTCCCGCAGGGCACTGTCGGGCTGAGGCTTGCCCTTCAGTTTGCCGCGTTCGCCCAGTACCACTTGACCCCGCTCGTCGCGTAGCGGTCGTTCAACCGTGATGCTCGTGTAGCCGAAGTCCTCGTTGCGAAAGATGCGTGCGATGGGTACGCGTCTGAGCCGGCCACCGTCGGGGGCACTGGGCGGCTCGTCGGTATTGGTGACGAGACGCGGTTGGCCCACAGGTTGGGCTGCGCTATCGAGCGCAGTCACCAAATCGGCTTCGGTGAAGCCGCCGAACAGCCTCGTGACGGTGGCAATGTGCGCCTCGCTCATCTCCTTGCGCTTGCTGCCCAGGCCCTTACGCATCTTCTGCCAAAAGCCGCTGGCGTCGATGAGCTGCACAAAGCCCTTGCGGTCGGCCGGCTTGCGATTCGACAGAATCCAGACGTAAGTACTGATGCCAGTGTTGTAGAACATGTCGGTGGGAAGGCCGACGATGGCTTCGACCAAGTCGTTTTCCAGCACGTAGCGACGAATTTCGCTCTCACCGCTGCCAGCACCGCCGGTGAACAATGGCGAGCCGTTGAGCACGATGCCAAAGCGGCTGCCGCCGTCCTTGGCCGAGCGCATCTTGGACAGCAGATGCATCAGGAACAACATCGAGCCGTCGCTCACGCGAGGCAGGCCAGGGCCGAAGCGGCCGTCGAAGCCCTTCTGCTCGTACTCTTGCCGGACCGCCTTCTCAACTTTCTTCCACTCCACGCCGAAGGGGGGGTTAGAGAGCATGTAGTCGAACTTGCGCTGAGCGTGACCGTCGTCACTGAGCGTGTTGCCCGAGACGATGTTGGCGACGTCCTGGCCCTTGATCAGCATGTCGGCCTTGCAGATGGCGTAGGACTCGTCGTTGAGTTCCTGGCCGTACATCGTCAGTCGCGCCTGCGGGTTGTGTTCCAGCAGATACTCGCCCGCCACCGAGAGCATGCCGCCGGTGCCCGCTGTGGGGTCGTAGATGGTGCGCACGACGGCATTGCCCGGACTAAGCACGTCGTCGTCCTCGATGAACAGCAGGTTCACCATCAGCCGGATGACCTCGCGGGGCGTGAAGTGCTCCCCGGCCGTCTCGTTCGAGAGTTCAGCGAACTTTCGAATGAGTTCCTCGAACACCGCACCCATGCCGGCGTTGTCGACCGCCGTGGGGTGCAGGTCGATGTTGGCGAACTTCTCGGCGACGAGATACAGCAGGTTCGCCTTGGCCAGGCGCTCGACCTGCGTATAGAAGTCGAAGCGCTCGAAGATGTCGCGCGCGGCCGGTGAGAACGCCTGGACGTAGGCGTAAAGGTTCTGACGGATGTGGTCCTGGTCGCCGAGCAGCTTGACCAAGTCCAGCGGGGAGGTGTTGTAGAAGCTTTGGCCCGCCTTGCGACGCAGGAAGGGGTCGGGATTCAGACCGGCTTTGGTCTTAGCCTGGAATTCGGCCAGGACAGCCGGCTTGGTGCCCTCCAGCACGCAGTCAAGCCTTCGAAGCACCGTGAAGGGCAGGATGACGCGTCCGTACTCGGATTGCTTGTAGTCGCCACGGAGGAGGTCGGCGACCGACCAGATGAAGGACGAAAGGGCTTGGTGATTCATGAATCTCAATGCTGTTCGTTCGACGCCGTCGGCACGAGGTCGTCCGGGACGTATTCGGCTATCTCAGACCATGAGCACTCGAAGAAGCGACACAGCTTCTCGAGCACGTCGGTCGTGGTGTTGTAGGCCCGTTGGGAGGCAATCTTGGACAACGTGGCGCGGTGGATGCCGGTGGCCTCTGCAACGGACTCGAGGGTGACGCGCTGGCCCGACTTGAAGGACTTGTCGGCCATTCGTTCACGAAGTCGGAATCGAATCATGGGTTATACCTGCGGAGCTCAAGTCACGGATGATATGCAACCTTCGTCGCGCATGCGCGACAAATTACGCTCATACGCTTCGTCAGCAACGGAAGTGCACTTATTTCGCGCATGCTCGACATTCAAAAGCGGTCGATCACCATGTCCGCGACGCTCCAGTTCCACGTTCCATGCCTGCGTCGTGATAGGAGCAGGGCGCTTCGCGCACGCCAAAGCGAAATGACGCAGTCATATCTGGGTCGCCTGCCGTTGATGGCGTTCCATCGGGCGGCAAGGCGCCGCTGGCTCAGTCACCGCCCGGCCAGTCCAACAGGACGTAGTGGCAATCCCAGCTTCTATGACGAAGGCAATCCGACTGGCATCCAATTGCTGGCGACCAGCCTATCCTGCCCTCCTCTTTGACATGCTCCTTTGGTTCAAATCAAGTACGTTGTACCGCTGGATTCGGGCCGGAATCCAGCGGGCCGCACGCTCATCTGAGCCACGGGACGGGTGCAGGTGAATAAATTCTGCACAAGAAGCGAATCGAGACCGACTAACAAGTGAACAGAAACGGATTCAATGTGACTCAAGACCGGTCCGTAAGCGAACCGTATCCGGTGCATAACCGAACAATCTTGGCCGCGCACGACACCAAGTACCCTTCCGCGGCGAGCAGGGTCAGCCTGGAGCGCGCGTCGGACGCAAGGGAGAACTGGGCAGCTCACGGAGGATCGCCACTGGACGGTGTCGACGAGCCGTTTGTCGCGCGGGGTCAAGGGCGGGCTCTGCCCGGCGCAGCGCACCCTTGACGGCGCGCGGCAAACAGAGACGCTCATGGCTCGGGTGTGGCAGCACAACGTGATGCTGCGCCCCGAGCCCGGCCGGCGGCAAGGCCTTCCCCGCCCCGGGGCGGGGCCAGGGGTGGGGGTCAACGCTCCATTTCGGGCCCGGAGCGATCTCGGGTCACCACCGGACGCACGACGGGCTTGGGCTCTGGCCGGACTTCCACCACGCGCTCTCGCAGTCGCCGCTTGACGGCTTCCTTGAAATACGCCGACTCGCTCAAGAATCGACGGGCGTCCTTGGCCAGGGATTGATCCCACGGGTCGTCGGAATGTTCGAGCGCAACGACGACATGCGCCCAGGCCGTTATTGCCTCGCGCCGGCTGAGCTCATACGTCTTGCCAGTCTTGACGTCAGCGCCGACCTTGCGGAGTCGATCGTCGTCCTTTGCCTTGATGCGCCAGAGCGCGTCATGGCTCCGGTTGGCGCCCCGCGTGAACTGGCGCGTCGCTTCGGCCTGGATTCCGCGATCGCGCAGCTTCTCGGCGAAGGTTTCGCGCCAGCGCTGCAGATCGCCCTTGCGAGGATTCAGGCGCTGGCCCGAGATGGACTCGGCCCGAACGCTCAGGTGAACGTGCGGGTTGGCCTGGTGGTCGTGCAGCACCATCACCCACCGATGTCCTGCGAGCTCGGTCTGTGCGAACTCGCGCGCTGCGCCCTTCACGGTGTCCGGATCCGTGCCCCGTGGCATCGACAGCATGATGTTGAACGCTTCGCGCCGGTAGCTGACCTCGTCGATGAAAGAACCGCCGAAACGCCACTGGTCGACCAGGTCGTGCAAGGCCTCCTTGCCCTCGTGATCGACCCTGCGGTCGTCCTCGATGGTCAGCCGGCCGTTCTTGCTGATGTAGCGGAAGTGCGCGGCGATGGCGGCCATCCCGCGACCACCGCCCGTGACCTTGACCATCACCTGCGGAGCGCGCAACGTCACGGTCGCGTGAATGCGGTTGCGGATGCCCTGTGCGCGCTGCCAGACCGAACTGCTCAGTCGCGGCAGCGGGCTTGTCTTGACGATTCGATTGCCGGGATAGAAGAGGCGTTCGCCCCACTGCACCAGCACGCCGTCCACCGAAGGCGCTGCCGTCATGACGATCGCTTCGAGGTGCGCGGCGCCGCCAGGCGCTCGCGACGAGCACGGGCATATGGCTGCAGGCCGATGATCAGTCGAGCGGCGATCGCGATGTGCTCCAGCATCTGTTTGCTCATCACATCAAGATTCGCGTCCTGCCCTGCCAGTCCGTTCGCGCCGGCCATGCGCATCATCCGCGTGAACGCGTTCAAGTCGACGCGCAGCCCGGCAAGCGCATCCGTCGACTTCGCAAGCGCCGCCACGGCGTCGCCGTGATCCGACGGCCTCATGGGCGGCGGGGATCCTTCGAGCAGCCCGGCGACGTAGGCCCCCTGCGAAACATCCGCCGCATGGGCTCGCCTGACGAGTGCAGTCGCAGCCTCGGGGGCCAGGCGGATCGTGACCTTGATGGCGGCCCGGTCGATCAGCGTGCGGGCAGGTTGCGTGACGGTGCTGTCGGCACCGACCTGCCCATCGAGCGTCTGGCGGATGGCCATGCGAACCACTGCAGCGGTCGTCATGTGCCGCGCAGCCGCGAATGCATGCAAGCGGTCTGCCGCGCCGCGGAGATCGACGGTGACGCGTTGTCGGGAAGCGGTGGCCATGACGTAGGTGCTCCTGGTTACTGCATGCGATGCAGTTACACACGTTTGGCGGCCCCCAGGCGTCGACGGTCTCGTACGACGTCTTCGGGAGACGCAGGGGTCGGACAGTCCGACCCTCAACCCAGCCGATTCGCGAGCTCGGACAATCGTTGCCGGAAGACCGTGAGATCAGCCTCACTGAAGTCTCCGCGCGCCCGGTTGATCTTGTCGAGAGACCCCTCCAGAAGTGCGCAGCAGAAGGTCGCCTTAGTGAGTTCAGTGACCCTGGGTGAGGGCGTGGGCGCCGCGAGGGAACGTGGTGCCTTCAATGCCGCAACCGAGCTCCGGGTGATCTCGCCGCCGGCGATCAGCGCTCTGACCTGCTCGGGCTTCTCGTCATGCAGCTTGCTCAACTCGTACAAGGTTCGTGGCGAGGTACATAGGCCCGTCTTCAAGGCTTGGTCGACGGGCGGCGGCAGGTCGAGCAGTGCCATGTGATGCGCTACCGTCGTCAGATCCATGCCGAGCTTGCGGGCGATCACGGCGTTAGACTCTCCCGCCACCACGCGTCCCTTGATGAAACGCGCGAGATCCAGCGGCGACAGGTTGTGGCGCTTCTGGTTCTCCGCCACTGCGGCATACGGATCCGCGGCGGCGTTGCGCACGACGACTGGAACGACGTCCAGCCCCGCTCGCAACGCCGCGCGCAACCGCTTCGCGCCGAAGTGAATGCGGTACTGACCTGACTCGTCGGCGGGGTGCACGACGATGGGCTGCAGGATGCCGCGCTCGCGAATGTCTGCGGACAGCTCGTCGATCTCGCTGTCCGGAAATTCAGTGCGTGGGTTGCTCGCATCCTCGTGCAACAGGGAAGCCGCAACCTGCAGCGCCAGGCCGCAGATGCTTCCTACTCCTGACCCGCCCGATGGGTCTGGAGTCACCTCGGACGCCCGAGGCTGCGGATTTACCAGCTGATGTACGGACGGGCGCAGCTCCTCGGATCCCGGCTCTCTATCGAGCAGATTGAGCTGCAATTCGTTGAATCTTTGCCCTAACGGCTGCATGCGCTGATGGTGCCGCAGCTCGTTGCCAACGTAAACACGGGCACGCCTCTGCGACGCCACGTCCCACAATGTCCAGCACGTGCTCGCATCGTCCATCGCGATCCGATCAGCCCGCGGCGCGCTCACGCTTGGTTGCACATTTTTTCGCTGCATTCAAGCAGCGACGCTCTCACGCTGCGCTGGATTCTGTGCGAAATCCAGCGCCTCGAACCATGCGCATGCGGCCTATCGTTGCACTACGTCTCGACGTCAGGAGTGCACGATGCAACACACCCAAAGCCACGCCGTGAAGGCCACACAAGAAGCCATGCCGCCACGGTTCATGCGGCTGCCCACGGTCATGAATTGGACTGGGCTCGGCAGGTCAACGATCTATCGCATGATCGCGGCAAACAAGTTTCCTGCACCGGTTGTGTTGGCGACTCGCGCAGTCGCTTGGCGCGTGACGGACTTGGAGCGCTGGAGCGCGGATCGACCAGCGTCCTCGCATTGAACGAATCACAAACCTGGTACCGATTCGACCTATAGTTTCTCGAGAAAACTCGAACGCAGCAGCACGTTCTCGCGGTGATACGCCAGGAAGCGTCGCTGCCCGGTCGAAAAGTTGCCGGTCTTCGGCGGGCTACCCGGCTGGATGCCCATGCGATGCAAGGACTCGTGGTGTGCGACCGGCGAGACGATGACTTGGCCGTCGTCTTCGAACGCGATGAATCCGCGGTCGAAGAGGTGATCGATGCTGGGCGTCAAAAGGAGTCCGTTCTCGCCGTCCAGGCGCTCGTCGTTGGTTGCGTCTCGCCAGGGCTTGCAATGGCTCGCGCGCAGATGCTCCTCGCGGTTGACGCCGGTGATGCGGCATGCGTGCTCGATGGTCATGACGCGCTTCTTGAACAGCCCCTGGCCGCGACGAGCCAGCACGATTGCTTGTCGTTGTGTGTCCAGCAGCGTCGCGTCGCCTTGAACCGCGTTCAGCTCGTGTTCTTCCCATTCGACCAGGCCGACTGCTGAAGCGATCGGCAGCTCCTCCGCCACCCGGTAGCCGAGCACCAGGTCATGCGCTTCGGCCCCCAGCAGATCGATCAGGGCAGCCGCGAGCTCCTCGGGAACTCGGGTTAGATAGACACTCTGGAGGCCCGCACCACTCGACTGCAACGGTGCGTACCTCTTCGGCAGCAATGGGTTGAGCACGGCCATGTGTTGGGACGGCTTGATGGGCAGCCTGAGCTCATGGAATCGCATATCCACACGCCAGCCGATCTTTTCCCAGTAGGCCCCTGTCTGCTTGAACTCGAGTGGCTTGGGCGCCTCATACGCGTGCGATGCAGCGATGCCGATGGCACGAATCAGGGTCTCGGAGAACGAGAAGATGACGTCGCCGGGCGAAACCTCCCTCATGAAGTCGTAGAACGGGTTCGCCGCCTGATTCGCCTTGCGCTTGGGTGACCAGAGATACCCGCCCGACACCTCGTGGCGGTAGGTTTGGTTCTGGTTGACCCACCAATAGCGCATTGGCGTCAGTCCGCCACTGCGGAGCGCTGCATCCGGCTCATGCCGTCCCGATGGGCGCCAGGCCCTCGAGCTTCGCCGCGACGGCCGCACAGGCAATCAGCAGGTCGGCGACGATCCGCTCATCGACGTTCAGATCACCCTCATATTCGCCCAGGTTGCGGATCTCGTGGCACTTCGACAGGACGCGCCACACCGCGGGCCCCAAGTCGAGCGTGTGCGGCAGCAGTTGGAAAACGATGTATCGATTCGTCGATCGATACCCGTGCCAGCGAAGCGCGGCCAGGCACAACCCGTGGGCAGCGTTGTAGCCCAGATCGAATCGGCTTTCGAGAGCCAGGCCCGTGTTGGAGGCATCCTGCAGCCGCGCCAGGCCAGCGCGTTTGAGGCCGGCAAATTCCTTGGCGTCGGCTGGCTCGGCCTTCAGCGGCTTGCCCGGACCGCTCAGGTTTTCAAATGGCGAGGGCATCTTCACCTCCGATCAACCAGATCTTGGGCTGCGCCAGGACGCGGGTCAGAAATGACTCCTCGTTCTTGAGGCGTTTCCGGAGCTCGGCGGATGTCAGGATGGTCGGATTGACCGGCCGACCAAGCGTTGAACTCGCTGCCTCCAACGCGGCAAAGACGTCGGCGTAGGCCAGCTCGTCGGACAGCAGCAGCATATCAATGTCGCTGCCGACGGTGTCGGTGCGCTTGGCGATGGAACCGTACACAAAGGCAGCCTTGATCTTCTCGGCCAGTGGCGCGAGCGCCTCTCGCAACGGATCTGCCAGCCCGATCGTCTTGCGCGCGATGCCGCTCAGCTCTTCGAAGATCGGCGACTCGGGGTTCGCCTGATAGTGCTTCTGGTTGCCGACGGCACGCACTGTGACGAGACCGCTCTGCGCCAGACTGGCCAGCTCACGCTGCACGGCGCCGGAGCCGCTCTTCGTCAGTCCGATCAGCTCGGTCGCGTAGAAGCTGCGTCCAGCTTGGCCGAACAGCAAGCCGATCAGACGCTGCCTCGTTCCAGAGAACAGGGCATCGGCGAGGCCGGACGCCGGCGTCTTGGGGTTGGCTTGAATGCCCATATTGGGCATAAATATACCCAAAATGGGCATTTTATGCGAGGCCACCATGGAAATGGCCGGCATCCGCTACGACCGAAGCTGGAAAGACCCAGCTTCGAAGCGAAGAAACACCTGCCGGATATGGGCCGAAACTGCCTCTCAACTTGTCGACTCCTTGGCCCCGAGCTCCGTCAGTTCGAAGCCTGCGAGCTGTCGTTCGCCTGTCGAAGGGCGATGTCGGCGACCGCTGGAGGCCGTGTGGAAACGCCGTGCGCTTCGTGAAAGTGCGTGGCGTCGGCAGCTCGTTCAAACAGCCACAGTATCGGGGCCTCATTAGAAAGGGCTCAGGGAGGCCTTGCGG
>NZ_JAJLJH010000014.1 GCF_023231945.1 Scleromatobacter humisilvae | reverse complement strand
AGGCCTCCCTGAGCCCTTTCTAATGAGGCCCCGATACTGTGGCTGTTTGAACGAGCTGCCGACGCCACGCACTTTCACGAAGCGCACGGCGTTTCCACACGGCCTCGCTGCATAGCCGACATCGAATCGGCGGAGAGGGTTGACCTGTTCTACCTGCTCGAACTGCTCGAGCGCGAGCCGTCCATACCCTCCCGCGATTTCTGAGTCCCCGCAACGCCTCCGACACGCCGGGATTTACACTTTCAGCGCGGCGCGGTTTGACCGAGCTGCAGGCGTGCGTGCGCGCCATCGATGTGAAAGTGCTGAATGCTGGAATGGCTCACTGGGAAGGTCGTCGACAAGCTCGCAGATTGGACCGGGGGCAAGCTCGCTGGTGGCCGTGCGCGGATGAAGGTGCGTGGCGCGCTTGAGAAGGGCGGTGGCCTGGAGAAGGCGAGCGTCGACGCGACGATTGCCGCTGCCCTCGACCAGTTGGTGTCCGAGCCGTTCCTGAACTCGCAGGCGGCACAGCCAACCGTCAAGGAATGGCTGCAGGTACCGGAGGTGCAGCGCGCGTTCTCCAACTATGTGCTTGGTATCCAGGGCAGCGACTCATCCTTGGCATCCGGCGCGCTGCGGGTTCTTGCGGCGGAGTACGCGGCACGCACGGGTGAAAGCGCCAGGCTCGCCGAGGGCAAGGTGCGCCAGGCCGCCGATTACGTTGTTGCCCAGGTCAAACGAGAGCCCGCACAGCTCACGCTCGCTGGGGTCGTTGAACTACTGGCTCGCCAGCGGTCTGAAGGTCTGCCTGCACCGGCTGATGAGAGGCTCGACCGGCTGCGCAGGGAATCGCTGGCCGCCCTGAGTGCCCTCCCGGTCGCAGTCCCGCTGGTTGATGTGGCCGCCCCGGCACTGTTCGCTCTGGCACCTGGCGAAAGACGAGGTGAGCCAGTGTCGGCAGAGGCCATTGCCGCGGTCCTCATTGACGGCGAGAGCGTCCTCATTCACGGCACGGGCGGGGCCGGCAAGACCACGTGCCTCGCTGAAGTGGCCAAGCGCCTGGCTCGGGCGCCAAAGCGTCCAATTCCGCTTTACCTGAGCGCTTCAGAATGGGCGTTTTCAGGGCACGAGCTCCTTGATCACGTGTGCAGTCAGCCGGCAGTACTGCGAGCGGGCATTTCGAAAGATGACGCATCAAAGCTGATAGAGGAACGGCAGCTGGTCTTGCTGGTCGACGGCTGGAACGAGGTCGCCGCAGACAGGCGCGCGCCGCTTGTAGCGTCAGTCGGGCAATTCCTCAGAGGACAAGAGTGCGGATGTTGTTGGCTTGCTGCATCAGACTTCTCCCGTATCGCGAGGTCTTTCGACTGGGAACAAATGATTTCCGCCAATGCCGCAAGGGACAAGTCGGACAGTGTGAGCTCTTGCTGTCAATTCCATCGGAACCTTAGAACCTTTCGCGCCACGCCGGCAACGGCCGTCATCGGCAGCCACTCACGGGTTGCGCATGGCCTGCAAGGCCGCCGCAACCTTCCTGCCGAATTCGGGGCCGACGATCACGTCACAGGAACACCGAGTTCAGTCAGCACGTCCGTCAACAATCGGCACCATTGCGTGTGCGGCCGCACGAAGCCCAAAGCGTTGCGAGCGCCATGTGAATTGCATCGGTACAGGCTGCAGATCGTTTTCAGGACGATGCCGCCTGGAGACAGGTTAGCCACTTGCGAGCTCGCCCACTTCACGCGACTGGCCTAATCCGGATCAGTCAAAGGTCTCGAATCGTCGTCTGCGGGCGCATCGTCAAGCAGTCATCGACTGAACGGCTCGGCCACTGCAGTCAGCGGCGGGACAGGCTCTTGCTTCACCGTGATGGGTCGTCGGCCGGGTGTTGTGTTGACGGGCGGAATCGCGGTCGTGGGAGGGGTTCGACCGACGGCGCAGTTGAGGCGCCAAGGATCGGGACCAGAGGCCGGCTCGGCAGCGTGTCTTGCCGCTTTCGCTTTCCGTCGCTCAACCAGCTTCTCGTGGCGCGCCTCCACGGAGCGTTCGGCTGCCGAGGCCGCTTAGGGCGACTCTGATTGCGCAACGCGCGACGGTGCGCCGCTGCCTTGTGCGTGTGCGAGCTCCGCCGAGTCGATGCCATTCGGCATAGGCGGCTGTTGTCCAAACTGGAGATGTTCGAGCAGTCGTCCGCTGGCAGAGTGAGGTAGCTGTCGAGCATTGTTCGGCGAAGCTCTGTCTGTTCCCCTACTCTCGAATGGAAAATCCATGTCTTTCCGACGCAACTTCTCTACCCTGGCCGCACTGGTCGTCACCTCTGCCGCCACGCTGGCGCAGACCGCTCCCAACCAACCGGAGCCGATGGTGCTGCTCGTTCCGGTACTGGTGACCGACCCGGCGCTGGCGGCGGGCTGTTGGGCGCAGTTCTACGGCAAGCGCGACTTCAACGGCGACGTCGCGACGCTGATCGGGCCCGCTGGTTTCGTGAGTCTCGACAAGGGAACCGCTCGCGAGTTGAAGCGCGAGATCGACAGTCTCGTCCTTGGGCCGAAGGCGACGCTGACGGTCTATGAACACGCGCTCTTCAAGGATGGATCTGTGACGTTCGCGGCGAACAGCCGGGAGGCGGGCCTCATCAAGAAGCTCGGGTTCCATGGCCGCATCGAATCGATGCGCCTCGACTGCACCGATTGATGGTGGTGGCCCGTGCAGGTTCGAGACGCGGCGTGGCGTGTGCGGCAGCGACCTGCCGCGCCCATCTGCCCGATGAAGGTTGTCGCGAGCGCAGTTCCTGCCCCTCAAGTCAAGGACAACGGCCTCAACGAGGATCGGCGCCCGCGCTACCTCGAAGCTCTCCCGTTTGGCAGGGGACGGCCGCCACACCAAAGACTAGAGTCGGCTGCAATGGGTGCTCCGGGCACAGGGCCAACTTCTGGGCTTGGCAGGCGCAGTACCTGACAATCTGTGAGGTGGAGCGTGCTGTTCGATATCGCGGTGGCAATGCTGCTCGGTTGGGTGGTTGGCTACGAAAGGTATTTCGCTGGCAGAGTCACCGGTGCTCAGGTGTATTGCATCGTCTGCGCGACTTCGTCCGCAGTGACCGCGGCGGCCGGCGCACAGCCTCTCTTCTGGCCAGGCTTCACAGCCACCACCAATGCTGATCCGACGCGCGTCGTTGGAAGCGTCATCACGGGCATCGGCTTCCTGGGTGCCGGCATCCTCATCCACTCGGGAACGAGCGTCCGCGGACTCACCACCGCAGCATCCATCTGGGGCTGTTCGGTCATCGGAATCCTTGTCGGGATGGGCGAGCTGCCTGCTGCAATCGCTCTGGCCGCACTGTTCGTCATGTGCATGTCGATTCTTCCCAGCCTTGAGAGACGTTTACCCGCGCGGGCGGTCTTCGCAGCGTCCATCAAGTACCAACGGGACTACCACCCTGAGACGCGCGACATGGTCGAGTTCCTGCGCTCGCGACGGCTCTCCATGGTCGAAGACAGCATCTCGGTGACCTACGAGGACGGCTCCTACAGGATGGAGTTCATCATCATGGCGAACGCCGGCGCAAGCCTTAGCGCCATGGACTTCGTCGCCGAGGAGCTCCCCAACCTTCCCCATGTCCTGAATTTCACCCTTGAACACTCCAGTCGCGGCTGAGGCGTTGCGCAGCCTGTTCGACCAGGCGCGACGCACACTGAAGGCCGCAGTTGTGCCGTCGTGAAATCTGGATGTCAGGCCATCCCGTTTAGACTACGGCGACGCAGGCGTACCTGCAGTCGCTCTCCACAGCCAATCGACAATCGTTGTCGATTGCAGCGAGTTCATCAGAGTGACGAGGGGCTCCAATCTCGCCAAGAGCGCTTGACGCCTCTCCCGAGGTCCGTCGATCGGCGCGCAAGGGCGTCCGCTGCCATCAGATCTGAGTCAGGCGCGACGCCGCCGAGGCAGACGCACCACGCCCTCGGCCAGCAGGAGCCGGACTCAGTTGCCGCCCTTTTTGTCCGGCGATGCCTCCGGATTGACCGCGGGAGTGGCGCCCTTGCGAAGCTTCGGCGCGTGCAGCCGGTGCTTCTTCGGCGTCGAAGCCGCGTCGGCAGCTGCCGGCGCGGATGCGGCCGGCGCTTGAGCAAGGGCGAGAGATGCGAGCGAGGTAAGCAGCGCGGCGGCGATGAAAGACTTGACCATGATCGTTCCAATCATTGTGGGGAGAGAGGGAGAACTGTGCTCACCAGCGCGACGACGGCCTACTCCAGTAGAACCACCGCATCGTCCGACGAACAACCAACTTCGACTGCTGGCTGGCAAATTTTGCGTTTCCGAAGAAATCGCGCCATATCCCAAATGGGGAGGTTGAAAACAGGCTGAATTTGGAAGGCATCGTGCTATCGGAGCCGGGCTGTCTATGACAGGCGGCGCGATGCCCTCCCCGGGATGCGCCCGACGACCCGGAAGAAGCCTGGTCGCGTCGGGATACAGGACATGGTGGGATAGCGCTTGCGTGCGTGCTTCATGCGTCCGACCTTCAGACGAGCGCCCGGGATTCGCAATGCAGGAGGCTTCCGGGGCCTTACGTGTCGGATTTTCATTGGTGTCCTTGCTACCCGCGCGCCACATATCTGTCTGCACGTGCTGCCTCGAGGACCTCTTCGGGAGACTGCCGAAGAATCTCCACCGGGCGTGTCCCGGCCAGCCAGCCGTTCGGCTCCGCGAACCAGTGCGCGATTTCGAAGTCGTCATAGGCGCTCGTGAGCTCCGCGATGACTGCGACGACCTCCGACCGGACGCACATGTCCCGCAAGTCGAACTGAAAGAGAGGAATCAGCGTCCTGGAGCGCCAGTGCATGTTGACGACCGACCGCCCGACGATCCACTTGGCCAGCATCGATATGGGCTGGTCGAACCTTTGGCGCAGCAGGTCCAAGACCTCGTCACACGTGCACAGGCCACCGGCTTTGGTGTAGACGAGACTCATCATTTCACCTTGCACCCGCACGGCCTGAGCACACCCCGTCAGGCAGGAAGCACTCTTCGTCACGTCACCGAGCGGAATGGACGCAGGAACAACACCGCGGACACGCCCAACCGCGTCACGTCGAACGAAGATGGATGGGCACATGGCGGCCTTCCCTAGAGTTGACGCTTGAACGCCAAGGCGTTCGCGACGCCACGGTCGAGAACCGGACAAGCACTTCCGTCTTCTTGCCCACTTCCGCGAAGACGCTGGCCTTCGTGTAGCGCGTGATGTCGCGGGTGACCGTGAAGTGACCGAAAGCGCCCGAGCCCTTGGCGTGCATCCGGCGCTCGGGAATCACTTCGCGGTCGAAGTGTGCGAGCTTTTCCAGGAGCCAGATGTCCTGCAGCAGGGCCGGGCCCCGGGCTCCCGCGGTCTCGATGTTGAAGTTGTCTACGACCGGCGCGCCGTTGGCATGTGTCAGCTTCATCTGGTACTCCACGTTTGTCGAATGAGGGCTCATGCTGGTTGCGCCGCGCGACGTCGCCGGCATTGCTTCCGGGTCCCTCGATACTGACGTCGCCTCTCCGACAAGGCATCTCCCATACGGGCGAGGGCCAGCTCATCCAGGCTGAGCTCACGAAACCAGGACGGCGCGGGTCGCTAGAGGCGAGGTGTCGTGTATTTCACCGACACAAGCCCGGCGCGATGAGCGCAGCGTGCGCTGGCTCGACACGAGCGCCACTCCAGCCGTCAAATGAAAAGCGGCACCGGCGTCTTGTCGATGGCGGTGCCGAAATGTCCGTGCTCCTGTCGCATCGGCTTCCCGATGCGGCGCACGCTAGCCCTGAGGGCCGACCTGCGTATGGCATGCCAACTCATTGGTCGCCTTGGAGTCACGGCGGCGCCGGTCGTCGAGTCCGTGAAAGTGCTCCTTGAGCAGCTTGATGGGTGTGACGAACCTGCAGCTAAGCAGTACTCGCTTGCCTGCAAGGCACTCACGCACTGGCCAGAGTTCAGCGATGTGCTGGAGCAGGCGCTGCTCGATTCCGACCGCGAGGCGGTGTACTCCTTCGCACACGACATGCGCGAACTCAGCGTTCGCTCGTTCCGCCCAGACCTCCTCGCTCGCTTTCTCGCTTGGCCGACGGAGCGTCAAGAAGACTTTGTCGGCTCGCTCGGCACGCTTCCCGACAACGCCGACTTTCTGTTCCAGGTTGCCACTTCGAACGCGCTCAAGGACGTACGAGCCAAGGCAATCGCAACGCTCGCCTGGGAGTACGGCGGCACGTCGGCGGCTACGGACGCGTGGCTGGCGGCACCTGACGAGGTCAAGGACTCGCATGAGGGCATGCAAGCCATCCTCTACCGGCTTGGGGACTCCGACGTGCGCCCGGCTGTGCTCGAGAACATCCTCAGGCTAGCAGCCGCTTCCTCCAGCCGCAACCTGCTTCTCGACGCAGCTCGAGAGCTGCCACTGGCTCAGTGCGGCTTCGCAGTCGAAGCGGCAAAGGCCGCGCTCTTAGAGCAGCACGGGCACCCATGGCAGTCCAGCAGGACTTCATGAACTTGACGTTCAGATCTGAGTCCGCCTGGGGCAAAAGTGGGAGACCTTGGGTAGTCATCGGGGCCATTTGTCGCGGCAAGTGCCATCGCTACATTCACCTTGACCAATCAACATTTGCCCCAAGGCAAGAAGGAGTCATCAATGGCGAAGGTACTGGTTCTCTACTATTCCACCTACGGACACACCGAACGATTGGCCCAAGCCGTGGCCGAAGGCGCGCGTTCAGCAGGTGCAGAGGTGGCGCTCAAGCGTGTTCCTGAATTGATGCCGCCCGAAGTCGCTCGCAGCGCCGGCGCCAAGCTCGATCAGGCCGCGGATGTGGCCACGCCCGGCGAACTGGCGCAATACGACGCCATCATCATCGGAACGCCGACCCGCTTCGGCCGCGTGTCGTCACAGATGGCCAACTTTCTCGACCAGACCGGCGACCTGTGGGGCAAGGGTGCTCTGGTCGGCAAGGTCGGGGGCGCCTTCGTCTCTACCGCCAGCCAGCACGGCGGCATGGAGACGACGCTGTTCTCGGTTCTGACGTCGCTGATGCATCACGGGATGATCACTGTCGGCCTGCCCTACGCCTATGCGGGCCTCACGAAGATGGACGAAGTGACTGGTGGCACCCCCTACGGCGCCTCCACGATCGCGTCTGTCGACGGATCGCGCCAGCCCAGCGAAAACGAGCTGGCCGGTGGTCGCTTCCAGGGCCGCCATATCGCCGAAATCGCGACGGCATTGGCGCGCGGAAAATCCTGATCGGGGCCTGGGCCCGGATAGGAGGCGTGAGCCCTCGGATCGACGCCGACATGGCACTCATGGGTCGACCGAGGCTCCTGCCCGCAGTGCTGACCGAGGCTGGATAGTTCCTGCGCCGAGCGATTCAGCAAGCGGCCCCGGGCCAACTACATCCACTCAATATTGAAGAGTTCGGGTCGGACGCAGGCTTTGCAAATCCCCGGCCGCCGTGAGTCGCACGGTTGTCTGCCTGGCGAGAGAGATCGATCAACCGGGTTCCTCTGCTCCATCTGCAACACACTGGGAGAAATCGTGAAGATCGTGCGGACCGGATCGGCGGCCTGGCAAGGAGATATCAAGGACGGCAAAGGAGCGATTTCTACCCAGAGTGGCGCGCTCCAAACCTACCCATACGGATTCTCGAGCCGATTCGATGGATTGCCCGGCACGAATCCTGAAGAGCTGATCGCCGCCGCGCATGCGGGCTGTTTCACCATGGCCCTGTCTCTGATCCTCGGTGAGGCGAAGCTGACGGCGACGCAAATGGCTACCGTGGCTGAAGTGACCCTTGAGTCTGTGGCCGCCGGCTTCGCCATCACTGCGGTGCACCTTCGGCTCAAGGCAACGGTACCGGGTGCCGACCAGGCGACCTTCGATGCGCTCGTGGCGGCAGCGAAAGCCAACTGCCCGGTCTCCAAGGTACTGAACGCGTCGATCACGCTCGATGCTGAACTTGTGACCTGAACGGTCATGGAGCATTGGCGCGCATTGCTCTGATTCGCCTTGCGAGCCACCCGTGTGATCGATGAGGTTTCCGGCTGCGAGTTCCGCGACGCGCGATTGGGCAAGAAATCGAGCGGCCAGCTGCAGCTTCTCGGCGACCGAATCGGAGACACGATCCCGCTGGCGGGCCAGCGGTTGGCCAAGACCGAGGCGGCGTCAAGGCTCACGTCCAACGACAACGCCGATCAGCAGGCCAAGCGAAGTCTTGTCTGCCACGCTCGGCCTTCCCCTGGCTGGCGACTACTTGGCGGCCTCGATGGTGAACTCGCCGACCTCGACACCGAGATCGATCCCCTCGCCCGCACCCGCGAGCGCGAGAGACACGGTGCCCTTGGTCAGCACCTGCGCTGAGGCCGACTTCAGCAGGCCCGCGTGCACCTCGCTCTGGACATAGGAGCCGAGGACATCGTTGATGGCGCGAACGTCAGTGAATTTCCCTGTGCCGTTGTCGATCTGGGACTTGCCGACAGTCGCGCCGGCGCCTCGCATCTTCACGATCACTGGCAGCGACGTGCCGTCGCGGCATTGGACGGTGCCGCTTCCGTCCGCGCGCTTGTAGATCGCAGACCAGCCCTTCAGCTGGAAATGCAGCGTGCAGTCCAGGGTGGCCGTGGATGCGGCGTTGGACGCGCCTGCGCCAAGGCTCAGGAACGCAGACGTCGCCAGCGCGCGTGCCATGTGGTGCCAAGTGATCTTCATTGCTTTCCTCGCTACTGTCGTTGGGTGGATGTGAGGGCCAGATGCCCTTGTCGGCCCGAGTCGGGCACGAGCGACGTGTTATCAGACCACGACCGGGCAGCGGATCGCATCAGACTGATGGCATAGCGTCGTCTCAGCCGAATTGCAGGGAGAATTCGCCGCGCTGCGTGTCGCCGCCCCGGGCTGGGCGTCACGCCAACGACCTTGTCGCGCAGGGACCAACAAATGGAGACGGCGGGTGGAGATTCCGTCCAGAAAGAGAGCGCAGCCGCGCCGACCAGGGTGCCGCCCTGGAGAACTGCCCCGAATTGATGAAATTCTTAGACGGGCTTCGCCAGCACATGCTCGTGAACCAGGCCACGGCGGGCCGCGATGCCCACGGCGTGCGTGCGCGACGTCGCA
Source organism: Scleromatobacter humisilvae (assembly GCF_023231945.1). Lineage (GTDB taxonomy): Bacteria > Pseudomonadota > Gammaproteobacteria > Burkholderiales > Burkholderiaceae_C > Scleromatobacter > Scleromatobacter humisilvae. The sequence continues at coordinate 120,403 of NZ_JAJLJH010000014.1, read as the reverse complement.
CCAAGCTTGTTCATGATGGCGCTCACGTGCGATTTGACGGTACCTACTTCGATCTGAAGATGCCGCGCGATCGCCTTGTTCGATTCGCCGATCATGACGAGCTTCAAAACCTCGATCTCGCGCGAGGTCAGCGAAGCCTGAGTCAGGCTATCGGCCATTCGCTGCGCCACGGACTGACACAGATATCGCATACCGCCTGCCACTGTCCTCACGCCTTCGATGAACTCGCTCAGCGAGCAGCCCTGAAGGACATACCCGTGGATACCCGCCTCGATCGCTCGTCGGACGTACGTCTCGCAATCGTGGGAGGTCAGGGTCAGGATTCGTGCCGTCGCGAGCGACCTGTGCATCCCGCGGACGGCCGGGACGGTAAGACGCATCGCGTGATCGTAGTCGGCGATGACGACATCGATCCGGGTCTCTTCCGAACGCATGGCATCGATGTCGTCTACGAAGACCTCGAAGGCCACTTGCTGGCGCAGGGCTGCCACGAGCCCGACGCACAGCAGCGGAAAATGATGCATGACCAGAATTGACGAGCGATGAGCAATGGTGTGATTCATCGGGCTCTCTCCCGTAGGCTGTCGTGCGACGGGCCTGCCAACGCTCTCGACGAGCTTTGAGGCGAAGCGCAACCTCACACCACTCCCGAGCGCTGGCCTTGGCCACTGTCTCCAGTCGCCGCACGGTGGCGCACGGGATGACAGGTTTGGTCGCCACCGTAACATCGCGCCTTCGATGCGACCAATTCAATGCAGCTATCTCGCGCATAGCCAGCGGCTACCTCCGTGTCACAACCGTTGTCGCCCCAATGCGGCCTGAAGCTTTAGGTCTTCGAGGGCGTTGAAGAGAGGAGGCATCGGCACGATACGGTCAGGGCATGGTGCGCGCATTCGAATAACCATTTAGATAGTGCACAATTTAAATGCACGCTAGAGTTCGTCCCATGCCTCGCGCCAAGACCTTCAAGACCGCCGGCGAAGCCCGCTCTGACGCCATGCTCGCGCTCGACAAGCAGCTCTGCTTCGCGCTGTACTCGGCTTCGCTCGCCATGACGAAGGTATACAAGCCACTGCTCGCCCCTTTGGGGCTGACCTACCCGCAATACCTCGTGATGCTGGCGCTGTGGGAGGAGGACGGCCAGACCGTCAGCGCCCTGGGCGACAAGCTTGCGCTCGACTCCGGCACGTTGACGCCCCTGCTCAAGCGTCTGCAGGCGCAAGGCGCGCTGACTCGCGAGCGCGACACCCTCGACGAACGGCGCGTGATTGTCCGCCTGACCGACGCCGGCCGTCGGCTCAAGATCCAGGCGCGTCGGGTACCGCCGCAGATCGCCCGTGCCACCGGTTGCGAGCTCTCCGACATCGCACAACTGACACGCCAATTGACGGCGATGCGCGACTCGCTGGCACAGGCAGTGGCGCCCGCCGATGCGCCGCACTGACGAATGAGTTTTCCACACCGAGGTGCCTGCAACGTCTACGACGCCTCGACATCTATCGACCACCCAACCCACCATTGAGGAGCACTCCATGTCCCCCGAAAAGATTCTGTACACCGCCACGGCCACTGCGACCGGAGGCCGCACCGGCACCGTGAAGTCGTCCGACGGCGCGCTCGAAGCGACCTTGACCTCGCCCAAGGAACTCGGCGGCGCCGGTGATTTCGGCACCAACCCGGAACAGCTGTTCGCGGCGGGCTACTCGGCCTGCTTCATCGGTGCGATGAAGGCGGTCGCATCGGGAAGAACTGGCGGCCCGAAGATCGCGCTTCCGGGTGAAGTCTCGATCACTTCCGACGTTGGTATCGGCCAGATTCCCGGCGGCTTCGGCATCAGGGTCGACATGCGGATCTCGATCCCCGGCATGGACAAGGCCGCCGCGGAGGCACTGGTCGCCGCGGCGCACAAGGTGTGCCCGTACTCGAACGCGACGCGCGGCAACATCGATGTATCGCTGACGGTCGTCTAAAGACCGCGCGCCGAATGCCGCCGAGGTCGCCGATGCGCTCGGCGGCACAGGCAGCGTCGCTTGCCGGTCTTGCAGCGGAAGAACTTCACCGGACGAGGCCCGCCATGCGCGGGCTTCGTCGTCGGCCACGGGCACTCCTGGCAGCAAGACGTTCAGAACGTCAGGCCGGATTTCAATCCGATCACGAACGCATTCTTGTTCTGGTCGCTGCCCCCAGGATGCAGGATGTACTGCAGATTGGGACGCAAGTAGATCGACGGTGCCGGTGACCAGCTGTAGTACATCTCGGTGACGTATTCGTAGCCACTTCCCGCAACGACGCGCTGCCCGGTTCGCAGGTTGTTCTGGCGTACGAAGCTCGCATAGCGAGCATTGTTGTGCGTAGCACCGATGGCAGCACCGATCGCGTCGCGAGAGCGATCAAACGGGCCCAGGTACTGCGCGCCCATCGAGATCTGTCCGTCGACCCGCGCCGTATTGCGGTCCGCCTGTGAGATGTTCAAGAAGGTCGTCGCGCCACGCTCGCCAGGCGCACCGCTCATCTGCTGCTGGAAGTTCACGTAGGCGCCGAATTGTCCATCTCGCCTGAGCGGATCCATGCCCGTCACGCCGCGTGGATTCCGATTGACGTCGTCGTACAGGTCATTTCCGTCCGACGTGTTGTACCAGATCCCCACCTTGTACGAGCCCGGGCGTCCGTCGAGCGTCGGCAGCCAGGCCGCCTCCAGCGGAATCATCGTACCCGTCGTGCCGCTCGGGTTATCCAGCGACAAGCCGTGGTGACGCGTGTAGGCGTCGTCCAGGTAACGTGGGTTGACCTGGTATGCACCGATCTGGATGTAGCTCTGCTGCGAGGTCTGGTACTTGAGGCGCGTCGCCCACTGGCTGGTCGGCCAGTTGACCCAATATCCACTGACGATGTTGCCCGGCTGCGAGCCGCAAAACGTCAAGTTCTGAAAGTCGCACGAGAAGTTTGCGAAGTCCTCTCCCATCGTCATGCGGCCAGCCTTGATCTGCAGGCTGCCGTCCGCCAGCGTCTGGTTCAGCCAGAACTGCGTCAGGTGCCAGGTCTGGCTGCGCCCGTAGACCTCCTGGAGGAGCATGTTGTTGCCGATGTTGGCATCCGCGCCCAGGTTGCGGCCATTTCGATCGGTGATCGTGGTCTGGAGCGTGCCGCCTTTCCAACCCATGAGTTTGCTCAGGTCGAGCGTATTGCCAAACATCCATTGGTCGGAATAGCGCGTCAGCTGCTCCGTCCCACCACTGGCGTTGTGTGCCAGTTCGCCGACATAGTCGAAATCGAAGTTGACGCCTTCGTCCGCAAGACGGCTTCGAATGTCACCCCAATCGCCCAGAAAGTACTTGTCGGCAGCGATGTCATATGCGTGAGCGCTGACGACGCGTAGCATCAGAGCGCTCGCGACGAGCCCGGCACGATTCAAGTGCGCAAGCCGCGAACGAAGCAACGAACTGCACGTGGACTTTGGCATCTGGGGATCAGAGCCGGAAACCGAAGATCCATGCAAGCTTCTGGAGCGGGCTTCGATGCGTCCTCAGGATCGACAACCTGGAGTATGTCGATGGCAGCTGCAGGGCCCGGCGTGGCACTTTGAAGGCCCGTGATTTTGGGCCGACGAGGGGCGTGCGATGTCGTTTCATGTGATCTCCTTGATATGGATTGCGGTTGCCGGCGACGTCAGATCGCGCTATCCCCGCGCAATGAAGCGATCGGCTCGTGCCGCCTCGAGCGCGGCAGACGAATGGGCCGCAATAGCATCGACCGGCGTTCTTCCCTGCAGCCAGGTGTTCGGAAGCGCGAACCAGGTGGCCAGTTCCCAGTCGTCGAAGACGTCCACCAGTTCCCGGATCACGGCGGTCACGGCCGGCAGCAACGAGGGTGCCCCTGGCTCGAATTGAAACAGCGGCAGCCAGATCGTTCCGCGGTATTCAAAGCTCACGACGTCGCGGGCGACGATCCATCGCGCGAGCCGTGACATTGGTTGATCGGAGGCTTGGCGCAGCATGCTGACGACGTCAGCATCGCTCGCGAGGCCACCGGATCGCCGATACGCGACCTCGATCTCGCCGAAAGGCTGGCCCCACGAACCGCGAGTGGCTTCGGCGAAAGCGGGAGCGATGCGTGCGGTGGGCGAGGTCTTTTTCGCCGGGGAGATCCTCGAGCCGGCGGCAAGAAGGATGGCGGTCTGTGGCATGTAGTCTCCCGGGCGGCATGGGGCCAATCGATGCCGCTACTGTCCGGGTTCATGCCTCATGCGTCATCGGGCTGGGGATGCCGTGAGAGGTGCATCCGTCGTCTGATGCGAGACTATCCATTCAGAGGTATATCCGAGCCTACTGCCTCCGCTGTTCGATGGCAGGACGGTCCAGAGCCATGGCGGCGTCCGCACTCACTTGCCCCAGTCGACCAAAGAGGCCGCGTGCGCGGCGCTCCCTACGGCCTGCGATCCGCAAGCGGAGCATGCCAGGCGCCGCGTCGGCGGCCTACCCTATCCGAAGTGCGGCATCGAGCGCATCGAGCAGGGCACGCTCGCTGAAAGGCTTGAACAAGCATTCCGCAGCCCCCCGTGCAAGCAGCCGAGGACGAAGCGCTTCGTCGTCGTGAGCGGTGATGAAGACGATCGGAATCCGCAGGCGTCGACGGATCAATTCCTGTTGAAGATCGAGCCCCGACATCCCGGCCATTGCGATATCAAGAAGCAGGCAGCTCGTCTCATCGACGACATCGGAGGCGAGGAAGGCTTCGGCCGACGAGAACCCCTGGGCGGCGAACCCAAACTGACGCAAGAGGTCCGGCAGGGAATCGCGCACCGACTCGTCGTCATCGACGACCGACACGAGCAAACGTCCGGTCATCACGAATCTCCCTCGATGGATGTGGTGTCCGCTGCGTGCTCCTGATCGCGAGGAATGGAAAACGCAAAGGTGGCGCCGGGCCCGTCGTTCGATCCGGCCCATAGACGACCGTGATGACTCTCGATGATCGAACGACTGAGCGACAGCCCGATACCCATGCCAGTGCTCTTCGTCGTGAAGAACGCCTGGAACAGCTTCTCGGCGACGTGCGGCTGCAGCCCGATGCCGACGTCCAGCACCGTCAGGCGCACATGGTCGCGCTCGTCGCGCTCGGTTCTGACGATGAGAAGCCGCTGCCGGTCTTCCACGTCAGCCATCGCGTCCGAGGCATTGCAGACCAGGTTTAGTACGACTTGCTGCAGTTGGATCCGATCGCCCGTGATTGGCGGGAGGTCGTTGGCCAGTTCCAGGCGGAGCATCACGCGGTTTCTCTGCAGTTGGCTCGATGACAACGCGAGCACCTCTCGCGTCGCCTCGTTCAGGTCCAGCAATTCCGCAACGACGCCCTTCTTGCTGAAGAGAGCGCGCAGGCGCGAAATCATGTCGGATGCACGGTTCCCGTCGCGGATGGTTCTCCGGGCGGTCTCGCGTGCGCCGTCGAGGTTCGGTGGTTCCGCGCCGAGCATGCGCAGACAAGTGCTGGCGTTCGTGATGATGCCCGACAGCGGCTGATTGACCTCGTGCGCGATCGATGCCGTCAGCACCCCCAGGCTCATCACCTTGGCCATTTGAGCAAGTTCCGAACCCGCCTTGGTCAACGCTTCGTCCGAGAGTCGCCGTGCCGTGATGTCCTGGATGGCACCCAGGTATTCCCGTCGGCCATCCGGATGATTGGCATCTCGACCGAGCGTATGCACGTACTTGACGGAGCCATCTGCCATGCGCAACCGGATTTCGTATTGGAGCTCGCCCCCGGCGACTTTCGCCCGTTCGATCTTTTCGGCGAGCAGTGGAAGATCATCCGGGTGGATCCGGGTTGCGATCAGCCCCAGTGACACCGGAAGATCTCGCTCGAACTCGAAGATCCGATAGAGCTCCTCCGAGAAGCTGACGTCGTTCGTATCGACAAACCAGGAGAAGCTGCCGGTATGGCTCAGGCGCTGGCCTTCTGCAAGAAATGCCTCGTTGAGCCCCAACTGTTCCTCGGCACGCTTCAAGTCATCGATATCGGTATGGAGCGCATACCAATGCAGGATGCGGCCGTCCGTGTCGCGAAGAGGGCGCCCGCGCACTTGAAACCATCGATAGACGCCGTCGAAGCGCCGCAGACGGACTTCAAATTCATACGGTTCGCCGGATGCCATCGATTGCATGAGCGCCAGCATCGCGCGAGGCAGGTCCTCACGGTGGACCGTGTCGCTCGTGCCCCACTGCTTGAGTTCCTCCAGCGATCTGCCGCAGTATTCGACGATCTGCGGATTGACCACCTCGACTTCGCCCGCCGGCGAGAGAATCGCCACGAGACCCGGAATCGTGTTCACGATCAGCCGCGAAGCACGCTCGCTTTCGCGGAGGGCATCCTCCGCCCACCGGCGCTCGACAACCTCTCTCGCCAACTCCTCATTGGCGGAGGCGAGTTCGCTTGTTCGTTGCGCGACCCGTTTATCGAGCTCTCCGGCAATTCGCTTCTGCTCGTGCAGGAGATACGCCTGCTGCAGTCCGATCGCCACCTGGTTCGCCGCGACGTCGAGAACAAGTCGCTCGCTCCGACTCGGGAAATCGAACCTCTGCGATCCAACTACGACGACCCCGATTTCGCCCAGCAGTCCGAGGCGAATCTGTGCGGTGGAGAACTCCGCGCCTCCAAGGGTCAGCCGCGCATTGGGCGGCCACTTCAGGTAGTCGTCTCCCTGTGATCGGTTCAGGGCTTCGGTGATCTCGCTCGCCTGGCTCGTGAGTTCCGGTTGTCCGGGAACCTGAACGAATTCGCGTGGCGATCTACCGTCCCTGTCGATCATTCGCACGTACGCGAAGTCGAGGTGGAGCATTCCGACGAGCACGTGCAGGGAGGTGCTGATGATCTGCGGTGGCTCGCTCCCCATCCACAGCTCCGGAATCGCCATGACGACGACCAGGTCGTTCAGGCAGCCGCGCAGCCGCGCAGCCTCCTCGATGGCAGTTTCCAGTGGTGCATTCATCTCGAGTCCTCCCTCGCTGCGATCAGGAGCAGACGCAGCATTGTCGGCGAGACTGCATTGGCAGGAACTGCACGACGCGCCAACGCTCGGGCCGGCGATCGTCCTGTAGTCAGTTTGGCAGCATGCGCGATGTACAAGGCACTGGTCGATCACTCCTTGGTATCGATGCTTTCGAGCGCTGTCACCGATCCGCGTCGTTCTTTGTCGCAACCCACGCGTCACGTTGGAAGCGCCTGCGCGTCGCGGGGTGATCGTGCGGAGGTCCGAAAGCGCCTGGTCTCGGCGGCGCCGACGAGGCCGCGCTCGGAGGCGATGCTGACTGCGTGCGTGCGGGACGACGCCTCCAGCTTGCCCATGACCGCCTTGACATGATGTTTTACCGTTCCGATCGCGATCCCGAGCTGGTTCGCGATCGACTTGTTGCATCGCCCGTCGACCAGGAGTTCCAAGACCTCGCTTTCGCGCGCGGTCAGGCGCTCTCGCACGAGGCTGTCTGCCATTCGACGCGCGACGGGAATGCAGATGTACCGCGATCCCGCGAGCAGCGTGCGAACCCCGGCCACGAGTTCATCGACAGGGCTGCTGAGGAGGAGATAGCCGTGCACGCCGTGTTCCATCGCCATGCGGACCTCTTGCTCCCGCTCGTTGGACGTGACGACGAGAATCTTCGGGTGGCGGAGCGCCACGGCTTTTGGACATCGCTGTCCGGCGGCCAGATTCAGGCCGTCGAGATAGTCGGTCAGGATGACATCCGCGTAATCATGCGGCGAGTCCGAGGCCTCGACGCGGTCCATCCGCACATCCAGATCGGGTTGTTGGCGCAACGCAGCTGCCATGCCGAGAGCAAGCAGAGGCTCGCCATGCTTGACGAGCACGTTGGAGCCGCGCAAAGGTACCTGATCCATGGTTGTCTCCTGTGAGAAGTGCGCCTCGAGGTCCGGGCGGGTGTCCATCAAATATGCGACGACACCTCGTCATCGAGCCAGTGAACAGTCGTGAAACGTTGTTCGGTGCGCCGATGCTCCGCAACCCGGCTTCAGCCGGTTGTTGCGGACCAGGCGGCGACACAAGTTCTCGCTATCGCTCGTGTTTACGTCCCGGATTGGTTTCGCAGGATGATCAGCTGAACGATCTTGTCGCCACGGGCCGCGAAATAGAACGCCATCGCTAGAGGATCGGGAAGGCCTCGCTTGTCGAACGTTCCATCGATGTGCGCCGTGACTATCACGTGATCGTAGTGATACACGCAGTCGACGACATGCATCGTCAGTTGCTCGCCGATGATGTCGCGTGCCGCCCAGGACTCGATCTCGCGCCTGCCCCAGTAGTCCCGCAACTGATCGTTGACCAACGCGTCGTTGGCGAACGCGGAGACCAGGGACACCAGGTCTCCACGGTTTGTCGCCCGGATGTAGTCATCGACGGGCGGCGGCATTCGAGGGCGAGGTGTGGGGCCGACGCTGATCTGCGCGAGCCTGCCGGAATCCATCCTGAAATGGAAGTCCAGCAGGGTATCGGCTTGCCGGCGCTCCTCCTCGAGCTCGAGCCACAGCGTGACCACGATGTCTCCGTGTTGCTGCCGCGCCCCGATCGGGCGTAGCGCGATTGATCCGCTGCCGAGCCTTTCACCCCATGCATGGATGTCCGCTCCGCGATGCTCGCACTGGCCTTCGGTGACGACGTCGACAGCGTGCAGCGCGGAGAGAAGCGATCCGCCCTCCCCGGCGCGTGCAGCACTTACGAAGGCCGCGATCGGTGACGGAAGATCGGAGAGGAACATCGGGGCTCCCGGCGACAAGGGGCAGCCAATCGCTGCCCCGCCATCGTGGCCGCGACCGCCGTCGATGTCGTGTAGATTGTTGTGAATCGCCGCGAATCGGCATCGCCGGAGAGCGCGGTGACCCGCGTCAGGCAAGCGATCCCGCATGCTGATCCAGCAGGGCGCGGGCGGCCCTCAAGTCTCCGGTTGCGTATCCCTCAGAGAAGCGCTCGACGAGGGCAGCGAGCATCTCGATGGCTTCGTCGCCTCGTCCGCTGCGTTGCCACACCGGCACGAGCGACAGCATCGCACGCAGTTCGAAGCCGAGTGCTCCGCTTCGACGCGCCTCGGCGATGCACTCGAGCAGCACTTCTGCCGCCCCGGCACCTGGCGGTGACGCCGCCAGCAGCGCGTCGGCCCGCACGCGCAAGAGATCACACAGGTACAGCGTCTCTCCCCGCAGTCGCACGTGCGCGATGGCGTCGTCGATCGTGCTGGTCGCGAGGCCGATGTCGCCGCACAGGAGCAGGCCTTCGGCCAACGCCCGGGAGAACGACGTGGTGAGGACATGATGCTGCTCGGTCTTCAGTGCCGCCAGCGCTCGTCGCAGCAGTGCGACGCCGCTTGCATGCTCGCCGCGCAAGATGGATAGCTCGCCTTTCAGTGCGACGCCCACTGCGTGGTAGGGCCCGAGCGAATGGCGGTCGGCATGGGCGAGCAGGTGCTCGATGTCCAGTGCGGCCTCCTGGATATCACGGTTCCAAAGCTGGATCGTGATGGCGTAGACCATGGCGATGCAGAGGTTGACAGGGTGCTCACGCTCCTGCGCTTCTTCCACCGCCTTGCACGCCAGGCTCGTGGCCCGATCGGGGAAGCCGCGTATCCACAAGGCCCGGGCCAGCGCGACGAGCGCGCGCACGCGATGGTCGTAGCCGAAGAAGTCGATGTGTGCAGGGCCCGAGGCCTGCGCACGCTTGAAGCCCCGCTCGCAATGGTGGAGCGCAGCCTCCTGATCGCCGGCGAGGTGATGGGCGACACCCAGCATCCAGTCGGTCATTGCCTCCACGCCAGCGTCCTTGGCGTCCTTCGTGAGGGCAGCGGCCTCTTCTGCGATGCGAACGGCCGCCTTGAAGTCGCCGACCCGCGTCAGGAAGATGTGAAGTCCGGCCAGGAGATGCAACCGGTGCTGACGCTCGCCCAAGGTCTCCGCAAGGCGCAGGCCTCGTTCGATCGCCGTATGCACCTCGCTGCCATTGCCGCGCGTGAACATCGCGGAGATGGCCAAGGCGCTCTGCAGGGCAAGCTCCGTCCTCGTGCCGCGAGCGCTCTCCGGCATGGCGACAAGTGCGAGCTCGCACCATCGATGACACTCCCGCAGGAGCGACGCGCCGAGAAAGATCGCCGAGGTGCGTGCAGCAATCTCCACGCCGACCGCCGGATCGCCAGCGTCCGCCAACGTCCACGCGAGCGCCGCACGAATGTCGCCGAGATGCCCCAATGAGAGCGACAGGGCACGGGCGTCGGCGATCGGCGCATGGATTTCACGGCGCCTCAGATGGTCGCGCCAATGGAGTGCGTGGCGGTCCGCGACGACCTTGTTGTCCTCGGACTCGGTGAGCTTTGCAAGGGCGTAGGCGCGCGTCGTATAGAGCAGCCGATGGCACACCGCACCTTCCACGACCGAAGCCGAGAGCAGGGAGCGGTCGCTCAGGCTTGCCATCGCGTCAGCGACATCCTGGTCGGAGCACGTCTCGTCTCGCGCGACCGCCAGCGCCGCCTCGTGAGTGAACGGTCCCATGAAGACCGAGAGTCGGCGCAGCACGCGGCGGTCGCGCTCGGGCAGCAGATTGAAGCTCCAATCGAGCATGGCCTGCAGCGTCTGGTGGCGGGGCAAGGCGCTGCGCCGTCCTTGCCACAGCAGGCGGAATCGGTACTCGAGAACACCAGCCGTTCCGCGAATGCCATAGGAGCCGACCCGGCTGGCGGCAAGTTCGATGGCCAGGGCAATGCCGTCCATCCGGCGGCAGATGTCCACCACGATGGCTGCATCGGCATCGTCGAGTTCCTCGACATGGCCGCTCGCCGCGGCGCGCTCGACGAACAACTGGACGGCCGGTGACGCCATGGCGCTTGCAGCGGTGAGCTCCAGGCCTTCCGGCGGAACCTCCAAGGGACGCAACAGATGGACATGCTCGCCTTCGACGCGTAGCGACTCCCGGCTGGTGGTGAGCATGTGCACCTGAGGCGCATCGCGATGGACCTGTTCGGCGAGGGACGCCACGGTAGCGACGACATGTTCGCAGTTGTCGAGCAGGAGCAACAAACGACGAGCGGCGAGGAAGGCGAGTAGTCCCGACAGCGCATCCCGCCCCGGGCTGCGAAAGCGCAACGTCGCTGCAACCGCGTCGGGAACGAGCGCCGGATCAGTCAACGACGCCAGGTCGACGAAGAACACCGCGCCGTGGAAGTCGTCGAGCAGCGCATGCGCGGCAGCGACGGCGACCGTCGTCTTGCCCATGCCGCCCGGTCCGACGATGCTGACGAAGCGGTGCTCATGGACCAGTCTTGACAGGGTTTCGATGGTTTCCCGCCGGCCCACGATGCGTGCGAGCCGTGGCGGCAACTCATGCGCCGGGTCGGCATTGGCGGCCAGCTCGCCGCCGACGGGGGACGTTGGCGACCCTGTCGAGCGCAGCACCGGTGCAACAAAGGAATAGCCCTGGCCCGGCACGTTGATGACATAGCGCGCACCCGATTGACCGTCCTCGATCACCTTGCGTAGACGCATGAGGTGTACGCGGAGATTCGATTCGTCGACGACCAATTCGCGCCAGACAATCGCCATCAACTCGCGCTGCGACACGACACTGCCGGCACGCCTCACCAGGGCGATGAGGATGTCCAGGGCGCGACTCCCTATCTCGACCGGCTCGCCGGCACGAGCTAGCCTTCGTGCGGCAGGGTCAAGGCGGTAGGAGCCGAACATGTAGGCCTCGGCGGCTTCGTCGCTGTACGGCATGCAGTTCACGCTCCAGATGTCGACACCGCGGATCGGTCGCGCTTGCGCGATCGCGGGGTGCCCAGACACGGGTCGTGCCTGGGCAGCGCCGTGAACACCAGCATGGCACCGACTGCTTGCCGGCGGCAATGCGACATGAGCGATCTCCTCTCGAATGGCGAACGCCGACAGCGGAGCGCGCCATACGCCGATGCGGTGCTTGATCTCACCACGGACGTCTCGTCGAATCCATTGGACGAAGGTATCGGCAGGCGGCGGTGCGCCGGGAAACTCTCGAAGGTTCAAGTCCCGTCCGGGCCATTCGAGATACCTGCGCCCGGCCACTGTGAGCGGTGCGACCCGGCGTCGATTCGGGCATCGTTCATACCTCTGAGGACAGGCCGCTTCGAGCAAACAGCCGATGTGCCGTCCGACATTCCATCCGAGGCGACTTGTGCTTCAGCGCCACGCCTGCGACAGCCTGGCTCATGAGCCGGGCGCAGCCTTCATTCTCTGAGAGGAAACCTCGTGAAGTCGTTCATCAAGACCACCGTCCTTGCAGCAGCCTTCTGCTTCGGGATTTCCGTCGCCAACGCGGCGTCGACAGCCGCGGAGGAGGTCCAGAAAACCACGGTCGTACTCGTGCACGGTGCGTTCGCCGACGGGTCTGCGTGGGACAAGGTCATTCCCCTTCTCCAGGCGAAGGGACTGCATGTCGTGTCCGTCCAGAATCCGCTGACATCGTTGGCCGACGACGTGGCCGCCACGCGCCGCGTGCTCGACATGCAGACGGGGCCCATCGTGCTCGTGGGGCATTCCTGGGGCGGCATGGTCATCACCGAGGCCGGCCAGGACGAGCACGTCAAGGCGCTGGTCTATGTCGCGGCATTTGCGCCCTCCGAAGGCGAATCCGCGACGGACCTGACCAAGGACTACCCGACGCCCGAGGGCCTCCAATCGCTCATTGCCGACAAGGAAGGCTTCGTGAGCATGAGCCCCGAGAGAATGGCGAAGTATTTCGCTCAGGACGTTCCCGCTGCCCAGACCAAGGTCATGGCGGTGACTCAAGGCTCCATCCGCGGGCAGAACTTCGGTGAAAAGGTCACCGTCGCCGCCTGGAAGACCAAGCCGTCATGGTATGTGCTGGGCGAGCAGGATCACATGATCCAGCCCGCTCTGCAGAAGGCAATGGCAGCGAAGATCTCCGCGCACGTCGTCAGCTTGCCGACCAGCCACGTGCCGCAGCTGTCGCGGCCGACACAGGTTGCAGACGCCATCCTCGCCGCCGCGGCAGAGCAGTCCAAGTAACTGCATCGGCATCGAGAATGTTCCCGGATCGCAGATTCAACGACTTCGCCGCGGCCAGGCGCGCGGCCCTGCGGTGCGCGCCGTTGCAAGGCGATCCGGGCACGTGGATCCCCCGAGCAGGTCGCGCGGCCGCGCGCAGGACCGCAACATCAGTTCGGGTACTCCGCTGCGTGCCTGCCCAGATGCACTTCGATGTCACCCGGCTTCTGGAGTCCCTTGCCCACCAGGACTTTCAGCCTCGCCTGCGGACCGGGTCGTTGGACCGAGATGAGGAAGGCGTCCCAGCTCGCCTTGATATCGGCCTCGGGCGGCAGGCTCTCGACGTCCACGAGCTTCTTGGTATCGATGATGGCCTGGCGATCGAACGACGCGATACGCAGCGCCAGGTTGTCGACGAATCGATCCAGCTGCGCGTCCGGCAGCGACCGGTTCACGTAGCCGTAGCGCTCGGCGATGTCGCCGTCGATGTCGTCGGAGCCGACCATGATCTCCATCGCTCGACCGCGTCCGACGAGCCGGGCCAGGTTGACCATCGGACCGCCTCCGGCCACGAATCCCGCGCTGACCTCGAATTGGGACAGCACCGCCTTCTCGCGGCTGGCATATCGCATGTCGCAGGCCAGGATGAGCTCGCTGCCGATGCCGGTCGCGCGTCCGCGGATCGATGCGATTGTGACAATCGGCAGCCGACTCAGCCTCACCATCAGGTCCGTGACCGCTGGCAGCCCGGTGGGCCCCGGTGCCATGCCAGTGGTGTCGGTCAGGGGCGAGAGCAGGTCGTAGTGGGCCGAGAAGTAGCCGGGCACGGCGCTGTCGAAGACGACTACCTGGACTTGCGGATCCGCTTCGATCTGGTCGACGACCGCGGCGAGTTCCTTCACCTCGCCCGCGCCGATGATGTTCAGTGGCGGGTTGTCCAGAGTCACACGCCAGTAGGTCGGGCTGCGCTTCGTGATGCGAACCTTCGCTCCGGAAGTCGCCTTGGTGGTGGCCAATGCAGCCAGCTTCTCGCCGGGCAGTACCTCGGTCGTCTGCGCGCTGGACACGCTGCAGGCGACGATGGGCCCGGCGAGTGCCAGCGCCTTCATCGTCCAGGCCGCGGTGCGCAGGTTATGCATCCAGCGATTGCTGCTTGGCGGTGCCGAATCCGCGTGTGCCTGCGCGGCTGTCCTGTCAGGTCGGGTCATGAGTCGTTCCTCGTTCGGGTGAATGGAGGAGCCGACTGTGGCAACTGGAGCGTGAGACAGCATCTCACATTTGTCAGAGGTGCTCCTGGGTCTTATTGGATGCGGCCTCGCGATGGCCGGGCTTCGGGCGATACCAATGTGCAATGGATCGGCTCGCTGGATTGGAGTCATATCGAGTCCCACTGCAGACGCTCACCGAGAGTGCCGGCAGGCTCGTCCCACCCCAGCCCGAATGTAGAGAACCCGATGAACCATGTCTTGCCAGATCGCTCGACCATTCTGGTCATGCACCATGACCAGCTGTTGTGCGCCGGCCTCGTGGCGGCCCTGCGTCAGCACGCTGCCTTCGAGATCGTCGAGTGCGCAGTCGACGAAGTGCGCATGGACGATGTTCGCATCGATGTCGTCATCGCCGACTACGGTCAAGCGATGCGTCTCGCCGATCCGGCCTTTCGTACGTTGCACAGGCCGCTCGCGACGGCACGGATCCTGGCCCTGACCTCCACCGATCGCGAAGTGGACATCCGACGAGCCATCGAAGCGGGTATCCATGGCTACGTATTGCGAGGTTGCTCCCTGAGCGAGCTCATCGAGGGCGTGAGGACGGTGGCCAGCGGCGTTCGATACCTGTGCCAGCCGGTCGCGCAACGCATGGCCGACAGCCTGGCCGGCGCGTCGCTGACCTCGCGCGAGACCGAGGTGCTGCGGCTCGTCGCGATCGGTGAGTCCAACAAGGCGATCGCCCGGCAGCTCCAGATCGAGCTGGGCACGGTCAAGTCGCACGTGAGCGCCATCATGAGCAAGCTCGGCGCGTCGTCGCGCACACATGCCGTCGGTATTGCGACCACGCGTGGGCTGGTGCAAGAACCCGCTTCGGCACAACCGGTGGGGGCTGCTGCGCCAGCGCACCGGATCGAAGCCCCGACGCAAGTCGTCTGAGAACACCCACTGAATTGGAGAAGCCCATGTCGAACAACGAGGCACAACGATTTCCAACGGCCGAACAGCGGCTGGCCGCGCTTGACATCCGGTTGCCGGCACCGCCCCAGCCGTTCGGTGCCTATGTCGAGTCCGTTCAGGTGAACAACGTGCTCTATCTCACCGGCATGCTGCCAACGGCGGGACGCGAAGTCCAATTCTTCGGGCGTGTCGGTGCGGAGCTGGACGTGCAGACGGGGCGCCAGGCGGCGCACCTCGCTGCGATGAACGGGATCGCCCTGGTCCGCGAGCACCTCGGCTCGCTCGACAGGGTGAAACGTATTGTTCGCCTGGGCGTATCCATCGTCACTGCCGGCGACTTCCGAGAACACCCGAAGGTAGCGGATGGCGCCTCGGAACTGCTCCAGGCCGTGTTCGGTGCCGAAAGGAATCCGTGTCGCGTCGTCGTCGGGGTAGCCAGCCTGCCGCTTGGCGCGGCGGTCGAATTGGAGTTGATCTTCGAGGTGGAGCCTTCCTGATCGGATCAGCCTTGTGCAGCAAGCCACCACACGGACCGCGACGGTCGGGGCTCGCCCAGCCCGCGCCGTGCCGCGGCGAACGTCTGCATCGGATCGACACGATCCATCACTCTTCCCTTTGGCGAAACACTGACTCCCGTACCACGTGCGTTCCCTTGAAGGTCAGTCGTCCATAGGATCGAACAACCGCGATCGGATGCGGACGATCCTGCGCTGCACAGGCCTTCCATTGATCACGACACGCACGCCACGATCGAATCCAGCGCAGGACACCTTCAATTGGAGCAGCATCAATGAGCTCAACGAATCACAAGATCTTCCTGATCACGGGCGCCAGCTCGGGGCTCGGCCGCGCGCTCTCGGTGGCTGCGCTCGCCGACGGCCACACCGTCATCGGCACGGTACGAAATTCAGGGGATGCCAGGCGCTTCGAAGAACTCAACGCCGGTCGCGCGCATGCGGTGATGCTGGACGTGACCGACTTCGAAGCCATCGAACCCGCAATCAGTCGCATGGAGGCCGCGGTCGGTCCGATCGACGTGCTCGTCAACAGCGCGGGCTACGGTCACGAAGGCATCCTCGAGGAATCCCCGCTGTCGGCTCTGCAGCGCCAGTTCGATGTCAACGTCTTCGGCGCCGTCGCGGTGATGAAGGCCGTGCTGCCTTCGATGCGAGAACGGCGCACGGGACGCATCATCAACATCACGTCGATGGCCGGGCTCGTCGGCCTGGCCGGTGTGAGCTACTACGCCGGCAGCAAGTTCGCGCTCGAGGGAATCTCCGAGTCGTTGCACAAGGAGGTACACGGCTTCGGTATCCGAGTGACGGCCGTCGCGCCAGGTTCGTTCAGGACGGACTGGGCAGCCCGGTCGATGGTGCGCAGCGAGCGGGCAATCGCCGACTACGACGCCGTCTTCAACCCGATCCGCCAGCGCCGCCAGGACTACAGCGGTCGCCAGCTCGGCGACCCTGATCGCGCGGCGCAAGCCCTGCTGAAGCTCGTTGCATCGGAGGCCCCTCCGCAACATCTGCTGCTCGGCAACGATGCCCTCGCGCTGCTGAACATGAGTCTGGCCGATCGCGCCACCGAGCGCGCGAAGTGGGAAGGCACGACGCGATCGACCGACCATCAATAGTGACGATCCTGCGGGCGCGGACTGCTCGAGTCCGCGAGCGGATCGTCGTCCTCATCAATCGGCAAGCGCGCCGCGCGTCCCGAATTGATTCCTCTGTTCCCTTGCCAATCTGGAGCACCCCATGACACCAATCCGCATCGACAACTACATCGGAGGGCGTCGGATCGCCAGCTCCAGCACGAGAACCTCGGACGTGTACCGACCCGCTGCGGGCGAACGCACAGGCCAGGTCGGCTTGTCGAACGCCGCCGACGTACACGCTGCCGTGGCCGCGGCCAGCGCTGCGTTTCCCGTGTGGGCGGACACACCGCCGATCCGGCGCGCGCGTCTGATGAATCGGTTCCTCGGTCTGATGAACCAGCACAAGGACGAACTTGCGCGCACCATCACCGCCGAACACGGCAAGGTGTTTTCGGATGCGCTGGCCGAAGTCGAGCGCGGCATCGAAGTCGTGGAGTTCGCGTGCGGCATCCCTCAATTGCTCAAGGGCGACTTCACCGATCAGGTGTCCAGAGGGATCGACAACTGGACGCTCCGCCAGCCTCTCGGCGTCGTGGCAGGCATTACTCCGTTCAATTTCCCCGTCATGGTGCCCGCGTGGATGTACCCCGTGGCACTGGCTTGCGGCAATACCTTCGTCCTCAAGCCCAGTCCCATCGATCCCACGGCCAGCTTGCTGGCCGCTGATCTCATCCGCGAAGCCGGGTTTCCCGATGGCGTCTTCAACGTCATTCAGGGAGACAAGGAAGCCGTCGACGCGCTGCTTGAACACCGCGACGTCAGGGCGGTCTCGTTTGTCGGCAGCACGCCTGTCGCCAACCACATCTACGAAACCGGAGCGCGGCACGGCAAGCGGGTGCAGGCCCTGGGCGGCGCAAAGAACCACCTTGTGGTGATGCCGGATGCGGACATCGAGAAGGCCGTGGACGGCCTGATCGGTGCTGCCTACGGCTCCGCGGGCGAACGTTGTATGGCCATCTCTGTCGCCGTGCTGGTGGGCAGTGCCGCCGATCGCGTGATGCCGTTGCTCGCCAAGCGCACTCGCGAGCTGCGAATCGGCGACGGACGTGACGAGGCGAGCGAAATGGGACCGATCGTGACCGAAGCGGCACGCCAACGCATCGTCGGCTATATCGATGCCGGGGTCGAAGAAGGCGCGTCGCTGGTCGTCGACGGGCGATCGCATCGCGTCGCGGGCTCCGAAGGCGGCTTCTTCCTGGGCGGAACGCTGTTCGACCACGTCACGCCGGACATGAGGATCTACAAGGAAGAGATCTTCGGGCCGGTACTCGTGTGTGTCCGCGTATCGAACTTCGACGAAGCCATGCGCCTCATCAACACGCACGAGTTCGGCAACGGCGTGAGTTGCTACACGCAGGACGGCAATGTGGCACGCGAGTTCGCACGCCGCGTTCAGGTCGGCATGGTGGGCATCAACCTGTCGATTCCCATCCCGATGGCGTGGCACGGGTTCGGCGGATGGAAGAAGAGCCTGTTTGGTGACATGTACGCCTACGGAGAAGAAGGGGTCCGGTTCTACACCAAGCAGAAGAGCGTGATGCAGCGTTGGCCCGCGAGCGTCGAGAAAGGCGCGGAGTTCTCGATGCCGGTGGCGAAATGAGCGACGCGCTGACGTTCGACTACGTCATCGTCGGCGCCGGCACCGCCGGCTGCCTGCTGGCGAATCGACTGAGCGCGGACAAGGGCCGGAGTGTCCTGTTGCTGGAAGCCGGCGGGCCGGACAACTATGTCTGGATCCACATCCCGGTGGGCTACCTGTACTGCATCGACAACCCACGCACGGACTGGCGGTTTCGCACCGAGGCCGCACCGGGCCTCAATGGGCGAAGCTTGCTGTACCCGCGCGGCAGGACGCTGGGTGGGAGCTCGAGCATCAACGGCATGATCTACATGCGCGGGCAACGGCGCGACTACGAGCACTGGGCTGAACTGACCGGCACCTCCGAATGGAACTGGGAGCATTGCCTGGCGGACTTCCGGGAGCACGAGGATCACTACCGGCTGGACGCCGGCAAGCGCATGAATTCGGACACCGACTCGTCGGCGTTCGCCTCACTGCATGGTTCCGGGGGCGAGTGGCGGGTGGACAAGCAACGCTTGCGCTGGGACATCCTGGACGCCTTCTCAAAGGCGGCGCAGGAAGCCGGCATTCCCGCAACGGACGATTTCAACGGGGGTGACAACTTCGGCGTCAGCTACTTCGAAGTGAACCAGCGCAAAGGCTGGCGCTGGAACACGTCGAAGGCCTTCCTGCATCCCATTCGCAAGCAGCGAAGCAACCTGACGGTGTGGACAGGCGCGAGCGTCCAGCGACTGCTCATCGAGCGCAATGCGGACGGCCAAGGCGTCTGCACCGGGGCGGTGATCATTCGCGACGGGCAGCGGGTGACGGTTCGGGCCGCGCGCGAGGTCGTTCTCAGCGCAGGCGCCATCGGCTCTCCTCAGCTACTCCAGCTCTCGGGCGTCGGGCCACGGGAACTGCTGCAGCGGCGCGGCGTTCCCACGACGCATCATCTGCGCGGCGTCGGCGCCAACCTGCAGGACCATTTGCAGATTCGGTCGGTGTACAAGGTCGCCGGCGTCCAGACCTTGAATACTCAAGTGGCAAGTCTGTGGGGCAAGGCCAGGATCGCGCTCGAATACGCCTTCAGGCGCAATGGTCCGATGAGCATGGCGCCCTCTCAGCTGGGCATCTTCGCTCGCAGCGATCCGTCGCGTCCTCACGCCAACATCCAGTACCACGTGCAGCCCCTGAGCCTGGAGGCGTTCGGTCAACCTCTGCACGCCTTTCCGGCGATCACCGCGAGCGTTTGCAACATCAACCCGACCAGTCGCGGAACGGTGCAGATCCGCAGTTCCCGGCCGGAGGATCCGCCGGTGATTCAGCCGAACTATCTGAGCACCGACGAAGATCGCCGCGTTGCCGCCGATTCATTGCGAATGACACGACATATCGCGAGTCAGGCCGCGCTCTCGCGCTACCAGCTCTTCGAATACAAGCCCGGCACCCAGTTCCAGACCGATGACGAGCTCGCGCGCCTGGCCGGCGATATCGGCACCACGATCTTCCATCCTGTGGGCACCGCACGCATGGGTCTGGCCAGCGACCCCGATGCCGTGGTCGACAGCCACTTGCGCGTCCACGGCATCAGAGGCCTGCGGGTCGTCGATGCGAGTGTCATGCCGACGATCACGAGCGGCAACACGAACAGTCCGACCTTGATGATCGCCGAGAAGGCCGCACGCTGGATCGCCGCGGGCATTTGAGACAACAAGGAGAAGTTCGACGATGACCACGACCCCGGAACTGCGGCCCAAGCGCGGGCCGCTGGACGGCATCACGGTGCTGGACTTTTCCCGCGTGCTGGCTGGTCCCTATTGCACGATGATCCTGGCCGACCTGGGGGCCCGCGTCATCAAGATCGAAAAGCTCGGCACGGGCGACGACACTCGCGTCTGGGGCCCGCTCGTCGACCATGAGGGGGTGAAGGAATCGGCCTACTTCATGTGCTTCAACCGCGGCAAGGAGAGCATCGCCCTCGACATCAAGAGCCCGCGCGATCGCGAACTCCTCGAGCGCATGTTCGCCAAGGCGGATGTGGTGGTCGAGAACTTCCGGCCCGGCGTGATGGAACGACTGGGCTATGGCGCCGAGCACCTGGCGCGCACGCACCCGCACCTCGTCTATGCGTCCATTTCGGGGTTCGGCCACACCGGTCCCTATAGCGACCTGCCCGGCTACGACATGGTGGTGCAGGCCATGGGCGGCATCATGAGTCTGACCGGTTGGCCGGATTCGCCACCGGCACGTGTCGGGACGAGCTTCGGCGACCTGGGCGCGGCGCTCTTCGCCGCGGTCGGCATCATTGCATCGCTCTACAAGCGAACGGGAGACGCGCAAGGCTCGCGCGTCGACATCGGCATGCTCGATTGCCAGGCCGCGCTGATGGAGACGGCACTCGCCCGGTTCGATGTGGAAGGAGAGGTTCCGACCCGCACGGGCGACAGCCATCCTTCGCTGGCGCCGTTCGAAACCTTTGCTGCCAGTGATGGCCGTTTCGTGATCGCCGCCGGCAACGACCAGCTGTTCATGCTGCTGGCCGAGGCGCTCGGCTCGCCCGAGCTCGCGCTCGACACGCGCTTCCTCAGCAACGATCTCCGTTGCCGCCATCGATCCGAGCTGGTCAAGGCCATCGAGACCATCGTGAGCACCGCGCCGATGGCGCATTGGATCGATCTGCTCAACGTCGCCGGCGTTCCCTGTGCGCCCATCAATACGATCGACAAGCTGTTCACCCATCCCCAGCTGCGGGCGCGCAACATGATCGTGCAGGTCGAGGGCGAGGCCGGGCGTGCGGTTCGCACGGCGGGCAACCCGATCAAGCTCGGTGCTTTCGTCGAGAGCGATCCGCGCGTACCCATCAAGTCCCCGGCGCTCAACGAGCACCGCGAGGCCATCCTGGCCGAGTTGATGGCCGGCACAGGCGATTACGCAGCCGCCGAATCCGAGGACACGCCGACCGCCCCCTCGACCCTGGGCGGGCCGGCGGTGCCCGCGACCCCCTGAACGCCAGCGACCGATCCAACCAGAGACACCTCCATGACCACTGCCTCGACCGACTCCAGCAACCCGCCGCCGACTCCGGCCCGCACAGAAGACGCCGCCGGCGCGAGCAAGCCGGCCGCGCTCACCAACAGGCGCTTCGAAACCATCCTCGTCGAGCGCCGCGAACGCGTGGGGCTCATCACGCTCAATCGTCCGAAGAGCCTCAATGCGCTGAATGCGCGGATGGCCATGGAGGTGCTGAGCGCGCTCAAGTCGTTCGACGCCGACGACAACGTGGGCGCCATCGTCATCGCCGGCAGCCCGAGGGCGTTCGCGGCTGGCGCGGACATCGCCGAGCTGGCGGAGCAATCGCTGGTCGACCTGCAGGGCAAGGATCCATTCGCGCCGTGGGACGAGGTCCGCACGATCGCGAAGCCCATCATCGCGGCGGTCAACGGCTATGCGCTGGGCGGGGGATGCGAGCTGGCCCTGCTGTGCGACTTCATCCTCGCCTCCGAGGACGCTCAATTCGGCCTGCCCGAGATCAAGCTGGGCATCCTGCCGGGCGTCGGCGGCTCGCAGCGCCTGACGCGCGCGGTGGGCAAGGCGCTCGCGATGGATCTCATCCTCACCGGCCGCACACTGGGCGCGGCGGAGGCCAAGGCCAGCGGCCTTGTCGCGCGCGTGGTGCCTGGCGTGGAACTGCTGCAGACAGCCCTGGAGGCGGCGCACACGATCGCAGGCTACAACGCGCCGGCGGTGCGCATGGCCAAGGAAGCGGTGAATCGCGCGCAGGAGGTCTCGCTGACCGAGGGCGTCCTGCACGAACGCCGCCTGTTCCAGTCCGCGTTCGCCACGGAAGGCCAGAAGGAAGGCATGCACGCGTTCCTGGCGAAGCGCGCTCCGGTGTTCCGGCATCGGTGACATCGCGGTCCGCGGCTGCGTCGGCCAAGTCTTGCAGCCGGCCCACCCGCGGGAAGTGCCGCGGAATAGACGTCAGGCGTACCAGGACGCCGGCGTGTCGACCTCGATCCCATAGCGCACGATGGCCTGCGCGCAGAGTGCTGCGTCGACGCGCCCCTGCTCACGCAATGCCGACAGGGCTGCCAGCACGATGTGGTGCCGGTCGACCTCGAAGAAGCGCCGCAGCGCCGACCGCGTGTCGCTGCGGCCGAAGCCGTCCGTGCCGAGCGCGACGAACGGCGCTCGAACGTAGCTGCTGACCAGCTGAGGCCAGGCGCGCACGTAGTCGCTCGCCGCGACGACCGGATCCGTGCCGTGCAGGCATCCGGCCACGTGGCTGATACGCCGTGGCTCGGTCGGATGCAGGCGGTTCCAGCGCTCGCAGTCGCGTGCGTCGCGGGCCAGCTCGGAGAAACTGGTCGCGCTCCAGACCTCGGAGGGCACGCCCCAGTCGTCGGCAAGCAGCTGTGCCGCGGCCAGCACCTCGCGCAGGATGGTGCCGCTGCCGACGAGGCGGACCTGTGCCTTGGACGACCCAAGCGCGTGCGTCGCGAACCGGTACAGTCCCTTGACGATGTCCTCCTCCACATCGTCGGGCAACGACGGCTGCGCGTAGTTTT
This sequence comes from Scleromatobacter humisilvae, assembly GCF_023231945.1. Classification (GTDB taxonomy): domain Bacteria; phylum Pseudomonadota; class Gammaproteobacteria; order Burkholderiales; family Burkholderiaceae_C; genus Scleromatobacter; species Scleromatobacter humisilvae. Next base: position 97,426 of record NZ_JAJLJH010000014.1, on the reverse strand, counting down.
CGTTCATCAGCGTGACGTAGTAGAAGACGTCTTCCTGGCGTTCGAGCATCTGCCGCATGCCGTGATCGAGGATGACCGCGAACTCGCTGGCGAAGCACGGGTCGTAGGCGCGGCAATTGGGCACGGTCGAGGCCTGCAGGAGGCTGGAGCCGTCCTGGTGCTGCAGGCCTTCGCCGCCCAGCGTCGTGCGGCCGGCGGTCGCACCCAGCAGGAAACCGCGGGCACGTTGGTCGGCCGCGGCCCAGATCAGGTCACCGATGCGCTGGAAGCCGAACATCGAGTAGTAGATGTAGAAGGGCAGCATGGCCTGGCCGTGCACGGAGTAGCTGGTCGCGGCCGCCGTCCAGCTGCTGATCGCGCCCGCCTCGCTGATGCCCTCCTCGAGGATCTGGCCGTCGGTCGCCTCGCGGTAGCTCAGCACCGAGCCGATATCCTCGGGTTCGTAGGTCTGCCCGGAGAACGCGTAGATGCCCACCTGCTTGAACAGGTTGGCCATGCCGAACGTGCGCGCCTCGTCGGCGACGATGGGCACGATGCGCGGGCCGAGCTGCGGATCTTTCAGCAGTGACGTCAGCATGCGCACGAAAGCCATCGTCGTGCTCATCTCCTTGCCGTCGGCCTGCGTGGCGAACGATGCGTACTGGTTGCGCGATGGCACCGCCAGCGAAGGCGCGGCCGACGCGCGCTTCGGCATCGGGCCGCCGAGCGCCTCGCGCCGGGCATGGAGGTAGCGAATCTCCGCACTGTCGGCCTCGGGTCGGAAGAACTCGAGCCCGGCCGCCTGTTCGTCGCTCAGCGGCAGCGCGAAGCGATCCCGGAACGCGATCAGGTCGTCGCGCTCCAGCTTCTTCTGCTGGTGCGTCGTCATGCGACCTTGTCCCGCCGCACCCATGCCATAGCCCTTCTTTGTCTGCGCGAGGATGACCGTCGGCTGCCCTTGCGTATGGACGGCGGCGTCGTAGGCGGCATGGATCTTCGCGATGTCGTGGCCGCCGCGCTTGAGGCGGTCGATCTGCTCGTCGGTGAGACCCTGCACGAGCTGTGCGAGCTGCGGATCCTGGCCGAAGAAGTGCTCGCGGTTGTAGCGGCCATCCTTCGCCGCGAAGGTCTGGAACTGGCCATCGACCGTGCGCGAGAACGCTCGCGCGAGCGCTCCGTGCACGTCCTGCGCGAAGAGCCGATCCCAGTCGGAGCCCCACACCAGCTTGATGACGCGCCAGCCCGCACCGGAGAACAGCGCCTCGAGCTCGTCGATGATGCGTCCGTTGCCGCGCACCGGGCCGTCGAGGCGCTGCAGGTTGCAGTTCACGACCCAGATCAGGTTGTCGAGCCGCTCGCGCGCGGCCAACGTCAGCGCGCTCATGCTCTCTGGCTCGTCCATCTCGCCGTCGCCGAACACGCCCCACACCCTGCGCCGCGAGGTATCCAGCAGGTTGCGATGCTCCAGGTAGCGCATGAAGCGTGCGTGGTAGATCGAGCTGATCGGCCCCAGCCCCATCGAGCCGGTCGGGAACTGCCAGAACTCGGGCATCAACCATGGATGCGGATAGCTCGACAGGCCACGCGTGCCATCGCGCTTGGCCGTGATCTCCTGCCGGTAGTGCGCGAGGTCGTGCTCGTCGAGGCGGCCTTCCAGAAATGCCCGCGCGTACACGCCTGGCGCCGAGTGCGGCTGGAAGAAGACGAGGTCGCCGTCGCCGGGATCGCCGCCGCGGAAGAAGTGGTTGTAGCCGACCTCGAACAGGTCGGCGGCGCTCGCGTAGCTGGCGATATGGCCGCCGAGTTCGCCGTAGGCCTTGTTCGCACGCGCGACCATCGCCAGCGCATTCCAGCGCATCAGCGACGCGAGGCGCTCCTCGATCGCCAGGTCGCCCGGGAAGGGCGGTTGTTGGTCGGGCGAGATGGTGTTGACGTAGGGCGTGCCGCGCGCGGGCTGCCAGCCAATGCCGGGGCCGCTGGCTTCGGCGACGAGCATGTCGAGGATCTCCCGCACGCGCCGCGGGCCGGCGGACGCGGCCAGGGAGCGCAGCGAAGCGCGCCACTCCGCGGTCTCCAGCGGGTCGCTGTCGGTCTCCGCGTGCGTCATGTGGTTCTGGAAAGAGGAATCGCTCATGGTGCTTCCTGAGGAGTCGCCGTGTTGCCGGTGCACGACCCCACGGGATGCGAGCGCAGCGATGAAAGCCTACAGGCTTCGATGTCGGGGCGCGCGCCGAAGGGCTACTCGAACGAACGAGCAATCCTTCGTCATGGCGCCGACAGGAAACGGAGGCTTCGCCTCGTCCGTGCAGCTCGGTGCGACGCTGGCTTCAGGAGCCACCGAACCAGTTGTAGCCTTGGTTCTCCCAGTAGCCGCCCGGGTATTCGTTCGTCACGGTGATCGCGACGATGTGCTTCGCGTTCTTGTAGCCGAGCTTGGTGGGCATGCGTAGCTTCATCGGGAATCCGTACTTCGGCGGAAGCACCTGGCCGTCGTAGGTCAGCGTCAGCAGCGTCTGCGCATGCAATGCAGTGGGCATGTCGATGCTGGTCCAATACTTGTCCGCGCAGTGCAGCGCCACGTACTTCGCCGTGAGGTCGGCGCCCGATTGCCGCAGGAAACTGGAGAAGCGCACGCCACCCCATCGGCCGATCGCGCTCCATCCTTCGATGCAGATATGGCGCGTGATCTGGCTTTCCTGTGGCAATGCCCGCAGTTCCTCGAGAGCCCAGGCACGCTTGCCCTTCGCGAGGCCGCCCACCTGAAGCCGGAAGCTGGCGGCGTCCACGTCGGGCACGTCGTCGATGTCGTAGAACGCGTTGAACGGGAATGGCTTCGTGATCATCGACTCGGGATACGTCGGCGCCATCTCGTTCGGATCGAACAGCAGGCCTTGCACGTGGTCGTTGAAGAACGACATCTTGCGCAGCATGGTGTCGACGGACTTGTCATTGGACAAGTCGCACCCCGACAGCATCGCGAGGCCGCCGACCGTGAGAATCTTCTTGCCGAGCAGCCGGCGAGCCGGGCTCCTCAATTCGTTGCGCGCATCCTTGATGATGGAATCCGCGTGAGACGAAAGAAACGCATTGGGCCGCTGGGATCTGTTGCGAATAGGCATGGCTATCGTCCACGAATCATCAGAAGGAGCGACCGCGGCACCAGTGCGACCATGACGACGTGCACGACGAAGAACGCGACCAGCACGCTCATTGCGCAGAAGTGCACGATGCGCGCGTTGTCGTAGCCGCCCATCAGCGTGCGAATCAGCGGGAACTGCACCGACTTCCAGACCGCCAGTCCCGACAGGATCACGAGCATGATGTCGGCGATGACGACGAGGTAGGCGAACTTCTGTACGGCGTTGTAGTGTGCGAGGTCGTCGTGCCCGAGCCTGCCGCGCAGCGCGGCGACCAGATCCACCGCCAGCGACTTGAAGCTGATCGGCAGCAACTTCCGACGCAGGCGCCCGGACGCCAGGTTCAGTCCCAGGTAGACGATGAAATTCGCGATCAGCACCCACATGATCGCGAAGTGCCACAGCAGGGCGCCACCGAGCCACCGACCCAGTGTGATGGCGGGGGGGAAATGCACGGCACGAAAGATCGGCGAGGCGTCGTAGACCTGCCAGCCGCTCATCACCATCAGGACGACGGCGATCGCGTTGATCCAGTGCGTGATGCGGAGCCAGGCGGGTTGAATCGTTACAGGGCGCATGACGACCTCGCGACCGGCGATGCTTTCAAATTGAACGGATGAAAAAGGAGGATCGCAACGTCACAGGCAACAAGCGGCCCGTCGCCGCCGTCGCCATCGTCTGCGATCCTCAAGCCGACACCTCGTCGGGACCGCTTCCAATTCCGCTTGCCGCCAATGGAGTTGATCAGGGCCATGAGCAACTCCATTGGAGCGGCATCGCCCGTCAGAACGCCGGAACCATGCCGTCCTTCTCGACGAACAGCACGTGCGCGTCGTAGACGCCACCGGCACCCGGCGTCACCACGAGGAACACCTTCTTGCCCGGCACCAGATCCGCTCGGCTCGCCGGAACCGGCGTCACGACGGGCACGTTTTCCGGCACGATCACCGAGGTGGTTCCGCCCTTGAACGACATGCTCAGTTCACGGCCCTTGGTGCCGGTGACCACCGCGTCCACGTTCGCATTCGTCATCGTGCTGGCAGGCCCGAAGTCGTAGGGAAAGTGGCCCTCGGCCGTGCCGCGCGCGGCCTCGGGAAAGACGATCAACGCGGTTGCGACCTGCTTGCCGTCGCTGCCCGTGATCGCGGGCGTCCCGACGTACGTCCCGACCTTGGCGTCGGCGAGCTTGGCAGGCTTGAACGCCGACACACCGACATCCGCCTTCACATTGATCTTCGCGTTGTCGCCGCTCTTCCGGTGCACGACCAGCGTCTCGCCGCTGAACGACACGACATCGCCGCGAATGCGCTCGGGCTTGACGTCTGCGCCCTGCGAGAAGGACGCGCTCGAGAATGCGACCGCGGCGAAAAGGATGCCTAGCTTGTGTTGAATCGACATGAGTTACTCCATTTATGTGAACAAAATCTGAGCGAGGCGCCAGCCGCTGGCCGACACCATGGTTGCCGGAGGCCAGTCTCCGACGGCAGGATTTGTGCGCTGCCGGGGCGCAGGCGGTTCACGCCGTTTGGTTGCGAGGTCTTGTCATCGCGCCGGAAGGTGTTCGAGACACCCTGCACCGCTCAGTCATAGAACGCCGGCGAATGCTTCTGCGAGAGACTTTGCGACTCGTCGTGGTTGATCCAGAGTTCAGCGTGCTTGTCGGCCAGGACTTGCGCGAGACGTTGCATGGAGGCCTGCGTCTGTTCCGCGTTGGCATTGACCGACGGAACACGGCGTTGCTCCCAGTTGTCGCGGAAGTGAACGGCATCGCCGCTCAGCACGATCCACCCCGTCGTCGGCAGATGCACCAGCAGCGACTGGTGGCCCGGCGTGTGCCCCGGCGTCGACAGGAGCGTCACGCTGCCGTCGCCGAACACGTCCAGGTCGCCCTCGATCGCGCGGATGGGGCGATCGCGTTGGAACGGCGCCGGCTTGCCGGGCGCGAAGGCCCAGTCGAGTTCGGTCTTCTGGATCAGCAGCGTTGCATTCGGGAACATGCCGACGTTGCCCACGTGGTCGGGGTGCGTGTGCGACACGGCGACCCACTGGATGTCGGCCGGCTTCACGCCGATCTCGGCGAGCTGGGATGCGAGCGTCTTGCTGCGCGTGGCCGTGCCGACCGGCGAGGTCAAGGGCTTGTCGGCGATGGCGTCGGGGTAGCCCGTGTCCCACAGCAGCCACTGCCCATCGTGCCGGATGAGATAGCAGTTGTCGGACAGGTCGATCGGCTTGCCGACGTTGATGCCCGGCGTCCAGCGTGACTCGTCGAGAGCCGCGTTGTGGCCGCAGTCCATCACGTACAGGCGGTCTGCCGCCGTGCTGCGCGAGGTCGGCGCCGCGCAGGCCACGACTACGCCCGCGAGAAACACAGCGAAGATGGCTTTTGAAAATTGCATGACGAACTCCAATGGGAAGGAAATCAAACTTCCGGGAAGTGCTGCGACGACTTGCCACGCTTCGCCTTGGCGGCGTCGACGACATTCGGAGGCATGTCGTCGAAGCGGAGCCGCATCAGCCGCGGCCAGGGTGCCGCGTCGTGACTTCCTGGACCAGCCACGCGTTGCCATCGGGATCGGCGAACGCGCAGAACGATCCGTAGCTCGTGTGCATGGGATCGGGGCCGGGGAGCCGCGCCTCCAGCGGAAACGGCGCCCCGTGCCACATGTCACTCACGCCGATGCCTCGACGGACCAGCTCGGCATGAGCCGATTCGATGTTGGAGACAACCAGCGCCGAGACCGCCGAACCGGGTGCTGCTCCCGTGATGCCGCTGCCGAAGCTGACCGAGCAGCCCGAGCCGGGGGGCGTGAACTGGACGATGCGAATGTCGGCTGCCGGCGCGTCATCTGCGTCGAGCCTCCAACCAAGGAGTTGGTAGAACTGCTTGGATCGCTCGATGTCGGACACGGCGATGACGCTGACCTCGACATTCATGGCGACGCTCGTCGCGCCAGCGTCAGACTTCTGTTTTTGCATGGGGTACCTGTTTGATTTACGTCGTTCGACTTTTGCAGTCCTCGTGCGGACTTTCAGGAAGGCAGCTTGGCGCCGAGCACATCGATGCGTTCGATCGACGGCGGTTGGGACAACAACTTGGGTGCGTTCGCGCCCAGTGCCTGCGCGATCGCCCCATTGAGGTGGGCTTGGCGTCCCGCTTCGTCAGCGAACGCATCGAAGACGCCGAATGTGGAGGGCCCGAGTTGCAGCGCGAACCACACTGGGGTGGCGGGTTCCTGCTCCGCCATGCCGAGGCCGGCCTGCAGGAACTGGGCGACGTCCTGCTCCTTGCCGGGCTTGGCTTCGAGGCGGACAAACAGTGCGTTCTTGATCATGGATGACTCCGGTCAGGTGAATCGGGGAGTCCACAGTAGGCCTGGAGCGGTTGCTGATGTACATTGGCAAGATTGCCAACATTGATACCTAGATTGCCATGCGCATCCATATCCTCGCGCTCAACGGCGTGTTCGATACCGGCCTGACGGCGGTTCTCGACGCCTTCGGCATGGCCAATGCGTTGGCGGAGATGACCGGCATCTCCTCGCTGCGCTTCGAGACCAAGCTGGTGGGTCTGCGCAAGACAGTCACCACGGCACACGGCCTGAGCGTGCCGGTGGTATCGGCGACCCGCGCACGCACACCCGACGCGGTCGTGATGCCCGCAATCATGCAGATGAGGCCCGAGCCGCTGGTGCAGGCGCTCGCCGGCAGCGAGGTGCGCGAGGCCGGTGTCGTGCTGCGCAAATGGGCCGAGCGCGGCGCGGTGACGGCGACGGCCTGCATCGGCACCTTCGTCCTGGCGGAGGCGTCTCTGCTCGACGACGAGGAGGCCACCACCACCTGGTGGTTGTCGCCGCTGTTCCGGCAGCGCTACCCGCGGGTGCGACTGGACGAATCGCGCCTCGTCGTGCAATCCAACGCCGTGCTGACCGCTGGCGCGGCACTGAGTCACCTCGACCTGGCATTGGCGCTGATCCGGCGCGCCAGTCCGGAATTGGCCAGCCTCACGGCGAAGTACCTGGTGGTGGACGAGCGCGCTTCGCAGTCGATCTACTCGATCCCGGACCACCTGGCCCATGCCGATCCGTTGATACGGCAGTTCGAACGCTGGGCGCGCGGACGCCTGGCCGAAGGGTTTTCGCTCGATCAGGCCGTGGAGGAGCTCGCGACCAGCAAGCGCACCCTGGCACGCCGGATGGAAGGCGTGCTGGGCAAGACGCCGCTCGCCTACTTCCAGGACCTCCGGATCGAGCGCGCGGTGCACCTTCTCAGCACCAGCGATGCCAGTGTGGACCAGATTGCCAATGAAGTCGGCTACGCCGAAGGCGTGACCCTGAGAACGCTGCTGCGCCGGAAGCTCGGCCGCGGCGTGCGCGAGATCCGTGGGGGTCTTTGAGCTGTGCCGCCGACACGAGAATCTCGGCGACACCTTCGTCCAATGGCCTCGCGGTGATGTCTTTGCTGTAATTGCTGCCCGTGCTACCTGACGTGGCGTCCAGCTTGTCAGGCCGCCGGAGTGATGGGGGCAGCATTCCCGGCGAGATGACGGTTCACCTGCGCGCTGGCCGACAATGGCGAGTCGAGTCGATCTCGTCAACCACACCGTGATCGAGGCGCCCTGTTCGACGCAGTGCGCGCCGCGTTCCGCAAGACAAGGCACTGACATCGATGCACACTTGGCGCATGGTCCGAGATCCACACACTTTTGCGCGAACACAGGAAGTGGCGTGCGCCCCGCTCCGAGGGGGAGCATGACTTCACGAGTTCCATCCAAAACCGGGTCACCGCTCGCGACGAGCGAGGTGCCGGTTGTTTTCGTTGTTGACGACGATGTCTCGGTACGTGAGTCGTTGGAACTGTTGATCGCTTCTGCCGGCTGGCAGGCACAGACATTCGAGTCCGCGCTGAAATTCATCGACTGCCCGCGCGTCCATGCCCCGAGTTGCCTGCTCCTCGACGTCTCGATGCCGGACTTGAACGGTCTGGAGTTGCAGAAGCGAGTGGCGACCGAACGCTCCGACATGCCCATCATCTTCATCACGGGGCATGGCGATGTGCCGACGACCGTGCAGGCGATGAAGGCGGGCGCGGTGGAATTCCTGACCAAGCCGCTGCGAACCGAAGTGCTCATCGGCGCCATCGCGAGTGCTCTCGAGCGCAGCCGGATCTCGTTGGAACACGAAGAGGAGATGCAGTCGTTGCGCGATCGATATGCGTCACTGACCAAGCGCGAACGCGAAGTCATGGCACTGGTCGTGATCGGCTTGCTGAACAAGCAGGTCGGCAGCGAGCTGGGCATCAGCGAGATCACGGTCAAGGCACACCGGGGCAGGTTGATGCAGAAGATGAATGCCGCGTCCCTGCCCGATCTGGTCATCATGTCGGCGCACCTGGGAATCCAGGGCGGCACGGTGGGGCGCGTCGGGCGCGGATCCATCAAGTTCGGCATGGCTCGTTGAACTGGCGCGCTCATCGCGATCCGACGGCCGCCGGCGATCCGGACAGCGATTCACGGTAGGCGAAAAGCGCAGGCGCTCCACCCGTCATGATGAAGAGGATGTTTTCCCCGCGATCGAACTCGCGGCGCTTGGCCTGGTCGAGCAATCCGGCGAAGGCCTTGGCCGAATAGACGGGATCGAGCAGCAACCCCTCGCTTCGGGCAAAGAAATTCAGGGCATCGACTGCTTGCCGCGTCAGGTGGCCGTAGCCTGGCCCGCGGTGCGAGTCATCCACGATGACGTCGTCCGCGCGTACTTCTTCCTCGCCCGCCAGCAGCGCAGTGCAATCGCGCGCCATCGCGAGGGTGTTCGCGCGCGAGGCCTGTTTGTCGGCGAGCACGGAGAAGCCGTGGACGATTGCGCGCCGCCGGAGCAGCGTGAAGCCTGCGACGAGTCCGGCCTGGGTGCCCGCGCTGCCGTTGGCAACGACGACACGATCGAATTGCAGTCCCATCGCCTGCTCCTGGTCGGCGATCTCCAGCGCGCACTGGGCGTAGCCGAGACTGGCGCGGGGCGAACTTGCGCCCGGCGGGAGGACGTATCCGAGGCGACCGTCACTGTCGAGCGCAGACCTGCGTTCCTCCGCGAATGCAGTAGCCGCGACGGCATCCTGTAGCGCCATGACCGTTGCTCCGAACAGCGTGTCGAGGAACGCGTTGCCGCCATCCTGGTAGTCGATGCTGTCATTGGTGGTCAGCGGACGCAGGCCGACCTCGCAGCGCAAACCGAGGCTGGCTGCCGCCGCGGCTGCCAAGCGGACGCTGTTCGACTGACGAGGGCCGGTGGCGATGATCGTGTCGGCACCCGATGCCATGGCCTCGCCAAGCAGGAACTCGAGCTTGCGCAGCTTGCTTCCGCCGCCGCCGAGGCCCATTACGTCGTCGCGTTTCACGAACAAGCGAGCGCCGTTCAGCACAGGCGCCAATGCGGCCTCGACGCGGAGCATGCGTTGAATGGAGGTCGGTCGCTCGAACAGACGCGCACGGGGATGGGGCTCGAACCGGGAGGCCGGCAGCATCGCGTCGACTCCTCAGTACAGACTCGTCGCCGCGCCGTCGTCGCTCGGCGGGCTCAAGAGCCGCGTCACGAACCAGATCTGGCGCGCGTTCGTGCGCACGACCTCTCGGAGGATCATGTCGTGCGTCCCAAGGTCATTCGGCGATTCCGCTTCGCGCCCCAACGGTTGTGCTTCCACGAGGAGACGCTCGTGCGCCTCCGCCAGGCGCTGAAGCTTGTCCAAGGGCGTCTCGATCACGCTCGGGACTCCCGTCTGCAGCGCTTCTTCGTCCATGTTGCGCACCAGCACGAAGGCGACGCCTCCAAGTGCCTGGACCCGCTCCGAGAGCAAGGTCGCGATCCGTTCTTGCTCGTTGTGGTGCTTGTCGAAGAGCAGGTGAAGCTCATAGCAACTCGCGCCAGACGCCTGCAGATTCGCCTTTCTGTATAGCTCGCGAAGATCCGCCGTCTGTGCCAGCAGGCTATTGAGCACCGCGATGCTCCGATGCGGGATGTCCGCGGCGGCCGCCTGTCGATCGGACTCGAGGTCGGTCATCGACTGTGCAATCAAAGCAAGTGCTGGCGGCGGAAGGACGTTGAATTCCATATCGATGCGATGCTGAGAAGGACTGGTTGCACCATTGTTTGCAGACACCTGACCGACCGCATCCACCGGGGGCACCAGCGTCAAACCCAACCTAAGCACCATGGCCGTCGGGCACCGGAGCCGGATGCCGGGAGGCTGATTCGAGGACAAAGTGACGTCACCGGGCTGCCCTGGTTCAGGCGTCGCCCTGGCTAGTCCTTTGGACTGCGATGCTTCGGATGAGCGCCTATGCTGTGCCATTCAATGTTGCGCCAAAGGGAAGTCCATGGATCGGATCGATGCGATGAAACTGTTCGTCGCTGCGTTGAATGAAGGCAGCCTCGCCGGCGCGGGGCGAAAGCTTGGCAAGTCTCCGGCCGCGGTGACGCGTGCGATCGCCTTCCTTGAAGCTCATGTCGGTGTCGAACTGCTTCATCGGACGACGCGATCGCTCAAGCTGAGCGAGGCTGGAGAACGCTATGCCGTGGCCTGTCGGCGCATCCTCGTCGACCTGGAGGAAGCGCGCATGGGCGCGGCGAGCGAGCGCTCGGCTCCGCGCGGCACGCTGACAGTCACGGCTCCCGTCGCCGCCGGCGAAGACCTGGTGCGACCGCTCCTTGATGCATTCATGGACAAGTACCCTGCCGTGTCCGTACGCCTGCATCTTCTCGACCGACCGGCCAACTTGATCGACGAGGGGATCGACATTGCATTGCGCTTGGCGCACCTCGCCGACTCGACGCTCGTCGCCATTCGCGTGGGAGAGGTGAGACGAGTGGTGGTCGCGGCGCCGCAATACCTGGCACAGCATCCGAAGATCGCGAAGCCATCGGATCTGACGCTGCATCAGGTCATCGCAATGACGCACTTCGGCCTGGACTCGTGGACTTTCCCTCCGCTTGCAGGGACGGCGATGCCGCGCTCCGTTTCATTGGCGCCGCGCCTGATCGTCAACAGCATCCGCGCTGCGGTTGCGTCGACGGTCGAGGGTCGTGGCGTCACACGATTGTTCTCGTATCACGTGGCGCACGAGGTGGCCAGCGGCCAATTGGAGATCCTGCTTGCCGGCGACGAATATCCGGCGCTACCGGTGCATCTCGTGGCGCCGCACGGTCGGCTGTCAGTACCGAAGGTGCGTGCGTTCGTCGACTTCGCCGTGCCGCTCCTGAGGCCTGCTTTCGCGCAGCTCTGTGGACAAGCATCGCCGTGATCGCGGCGATCGAATCGTGCGCGGAGCGAAAGAGAGTCTGCCGAATTGCGGCTATTCGCTAACCGTCCTTGGGTCCATAGACTGAAGACATCGGCCACAACCAAGCGCCGACGATTCGTTTCAAGTCTTCACTCACGCACTCAAGGATCATCATGGCCAGCAACCAGAAAGTCGCCGTCATCACCGGCGCATCACAAGGCATCGGCGCGGCGCTCGTCAAGGCGTATCGCGATCGAAATTTCTTCGTCGTCGCCAACTCGCGTTCGATCAAGCCGTCCGCGGACGAAGGCGTGTTCGCCGTGGCGGGCGACGTCGGCGAGCGCGAGGTCGCGCAACGCGTCATCTCGCAAGGCCTCGCGCGCTTTGGCCGGATCGACACGCTCATCAACAATGCCGGCATCTTCATCGCCAAGCCGTTCACGCAGTACACCGAACAGGACTTTCGATCGCTTCTGAGCACGAATCTGGCCGGCTTCTTCTACCTCTCGCAGCTCGCCATCGCCGACATGGAGAAGCGCAGTTCCGGGCACGTCGTGAACATCACGACCAGCTTGATCGCCAATGCGAACTCCAACGTGCCGTCGGTTCTGGCCTCGCTCACGAAGGGCGGCCTGGATGCAGCGACGCGGTCGCTCGCGATGGAGTATGCGAAGCGCGGGATCCGCTTCAACAACGTTGCGCCAGGCATCATCAAGACGCCCATGCACCCCGCAGAAACCCATGCGACGCTGGCGAGCCTGCACCCTGTCGGCCGCATGGGGGAGATCGCGGACATCGTCGAGGGCATCATGTACCTCGAGCGAGCGGGCTTCGTGACCGGCGAGACCTTGCACGTTGACGGCGGTCAGGCCGCTGGCCACTGACAGCATCTTGCTGACGCAGCCACCTGGACGAGTTCATGGAGTCATGCTTCGATGCGATCGCTGCGTCGTCTGCGGAGGCCCCAGAGAATTCTGATCCAGGGGCTCATGGACGAAACCCCGTTCCCATCGATGGCGAGGATCGTGACTTTGGCCGAGACCGCTTGAAGCAGTCAGAACGCTCGCCGATACGCGAACAGTCCAGGCAGGCCGCCCGTCATGACGAAAAGCAGCTTGGCGGCCTGAGGAAACTTTCCTTCCCGAACATCCTTGAGCAGTCCGGCAAACGCCTTTCCGCCGTAGACAGGGTCGATCAACAGTCCTTCGAGCGAGGCGACGGTACGCACGGCTTCGCGCATCGCGTCCGTCGGCAGGCCGTAGCCCTCCCCGATCTGTCCGTCGACCACGACGACGGCGTCGTCGGCGATCGTACGTCCGGGCGACAAGCGAGCGAGCGTGTCCTGCGCCAATCCGCGAGTCGCGGTCTTTGCCTTTTCGACAGGCCAGAGTACCGTGTAGCTCTGAACGAGCCGGGCGTCGCGGCCCATGGCCAGCAGGCCTGCAACCAGGCCGGCCTGTGTGCCACCGCTGCCGTTCGGTACGACGATGCGGTCGAAGTCGATCTGCATCTCCTCTGACTGCAGCACGATCTCGCTCGCACAGCTCGCGTAACCCAGACATCCCGCCGCCGATGATCCTCCGAATGGCGCCATGTAGACACCGCGCCCGGCTGCGCGAAGTTCGGCTATCCGCGTTTGAATGAACGCGGGCGCGTCGGCAGGGTCTGCGATGTGGTGCACCGTGGCGCCAAGCAGCGAGTCGAGCAGCACATTGCCATTCCGCAAGAAATCCTCGTCATCTCTCGGTACGGATCGGGTCAGGACGAGTTCGCATGCCAGGCCGGCCTTGGCTGCGGCTGCAGCCGTCAAACGGGCGTGGTTTGATTGAAGGGCGCCCACGGTGACGATCGTGTCGGCCCCGGCCGCTTGAGCTTCTCCAATCAGGAACTCGAGTTTGCGCAGCTTGTTGCCGCCGCCGCCAAGACCCATCACATCGTCTCGCTTCACGAAGATGTCCACGTTGCCAAGCTTTTTGCTCAGCCTTGGCAGATGCTGGATTGGAGTGGTGCCATCCAGGAGCTGGCGGCGGGGGAAGGCAGTCAAGTCGAGCTTGGCGGGCGTTGGCATGAGAAGTCCTCCAAAAGTGTTTGTGTGTGGCGCTGACTGCGTGGTGGTTCGCACAATCAGTTCACATCCTCAAGAGCGCCGCCTCGGCGGCCTGGTCGAGAGCTTACGCACTCCTTCGGGCTCTCGTTGGCCCTCGGCAACGACGCGCGTGAGGCGACCTACTCGGCCTGCGTTGATTTGCGCGCGCGGATGACGGTGGTCGTCTCGCCGGCCCAGCCCCAGTTGTCGGTGTCCACCTCATCGATGACGATATGGGTAAGGTGCGGCTTCTTGCCGAGGACACGCTCCAGCGTCTCGGTAATTTCGGCGATGACCTGCGCCTTCTGCTCGCGGGTTGCACCGTCGCGGGTGATGAGGACGTTGACGAATGGCATGGGGGACTTTCTGGTTGTTGGACGAGGGCGGGCGGGATACGGGTGTTGCCTGGGAACGAGCCAGCGGCGTCGGAGCTCCTGGACGATCGAGCAGGCGAAGATCGCGTCGACGTCGACAGAGCTCCCAACCGCGCAGGCGATGCTGAGCGCGATCGCGTCGACCGGCATCTGAATGACGTCAGAGAACACCATGGCTCCAGCGAGAGTAGCGGGAGCCGACGTGTTGTGCTTGAGCGCCCCGCGGACTGCTTCGGGACACACCGCGCCGTGGATGTCTTCCCTTGGGTGGCGTGAACGTTCTCGAAGCCCTCAGCACCACTCCTTTCCAGGATTGACCCAGCAGCGAACGCATCGTTGGCAGCTGCCAATTTAGGAGGAAGAACGCCGCAAGTGAATACCTGTTGTTCGGCAGACAGTCTTTCGGTTAGCGGAAAAGTCTGGACGTCCTCGACGTCTTCCGTGCCCGAATCTCCGAGGTGCCTTCGCGCTGCTCCGTCTATCGTTCATCGTGCCGACTCCGCCAGCGCAATCTCCACTCTGTCGATAGCACCCGAATGCCTGAGCTATCGTCTTATGTCGTTATGGCAGCTTCACGTTCCATCCACTGAAATACAAAGTCAAAGCATGAGCAAAGTACTGATTGTTCTCACGTCCCATGACACGCTCGGCAACACCGGCAAGCCCACCGGGTTCTGGCTCGAGGAGTTCACCGCGCCTTATTACGTCTTCCTCGACGCAGGCGTGGAGGTCACCGTGGCATCTCCCCTGGGCGGTCAGCCGCCCATCGATCCGAAGAGCGATGATCCGTTGGGTCAAACCGAGTCGATGGCGCGCTTCAAGGGCGACAAGGCTGCGCAGGCGATTCTTGCCAACACTGTCAGGCTCTCCGACGTGAGGGCAAAGGACTTCGACACGGTCTTCTTTCCTGGCGGACACGGCCCGCTGTGGGACCTCGCAGAGGATCGCGCCTCGATCTCCCTGATCGAATCCTTCTACAACGCCAACAAGCCAGTGGCGGCTGTCTGCCACGGCCCTGCGGTGCTGCGCAAGGTGAAGTACAAGGGTGAATCCCTCGTCAAGGGCAAGCGCGTCACCGGCTTCAGCAACAGCGAAGAACAAGCCGTGCAGCTGACTGAGATCGTGCCATTCCTTGTCGAGGATGAGCTCGAACGTCTGGGCGGGCACTACGAGAAAGCCGCCGATTGGCAAAGCTTCGTCGTCACCGACGGTCGCCTGGTCACTGGGCAGAACCCGGCGTCCTCGGTCGCCGCGGCGCAAGCTCTGCTCGCGCTGCTGAAGTGACGCCTTCTCGTCGAGGCAAGGCAAGGTACTGAGACGCGAAGACGCATTCCGCGCGTTGCCTTCCATCCCGGAAGATGATTCCGTATCATCACATTCATCTTCACCCGTGATGAGGTGCCTCCATGGAAATGCGACAGCTCAAGATCTTCTGTGCGGTCGCGGAAGAGGGCAGCTTCACTGGAGCGGCACGAACCGTCCACACGGTTCAATCGAACGTGACCATGCGGGTCAAGGAGTTGGAGGAGGAACTCGGCCACCCACTGTTCATCCGCCAGAAGAGCGGGGTGTTGCTGACATCGGCAGGCGAAACGTTTCTCGGCTACGCCAGGCGCATCCTTCAATTGACCGAGGAAGGCAGACACGCGCTGCTGGATGACACGACGCCCTCGGGAACGTTGAAGCTCGGTTCTATGGAGACGACCGCAGCCATCCGGTTGCCTGGCATCCTGATCAAGTACCGCAAGATGTATCCCCGGGTGCAGTTGTCGTTGTCCACCGGTACGACCTCGGAACTCATCAAGGCGGTGGAGTGCCGCAGGTTGGACGGGGCATTCATCGGCGGGCATCACCAGAACCAGGCCGTCGTCCAGCAGGACGTCTTCAAGGAGGAACTGGTGCTGGTCAGCAGCAGCGAATACAGGTCGCTGCGGGAGCTGACGCGGCAGATGCCGCAGCAGACCGTGCTCGTGTTCCGTGCGGGATGCTTCTATCGTTCCACCCTCGAGAACTGGTTCTACCAGATCGGCCTGATCCCAAACCAGATCCTGGAGCTCGGCACACTCGACGGCATCTTGTCGTGCGTCGCCGCGGGCATGGGCGTGACCATGCTGCCCCGTTCGGTCGTCGAGCGGTACGCCTCCAAGGACTTGCTGCGCTGCCACTCCGTACCTGCGGAATTCGGGCGAATCACGACAGTGTTCATCACGCACGCCGATTCGGTGCCGACTGCGGCAGTACGGGCGCTGGTCGATCTGGCCCTGCACCCCGATCCGGCTCGGGCCACCGCGCCGGTGGAGGCCGCGATCGCTTGAACAGGCGTACCTGCTTGATCGTCCCGCCGGCCGGTCGTACGTCAACCGAGCCACTCGATCGCCACTGCCGTCGTTATCGTGTCCGTCATGAGGACGCGATGTCCGGCGCGGCTTGCCGGAGTCCAGTCAACATCTCCATGGCGCGAGCCCGTGCCATCTGGAAGTCCACCTGCTGGGCAGCGGACGCGGCGACGTTCGGCAGGCCGGCGGCGAGTTCGGCGAATCGATTCGCCGCCGACACGACGCTGGTGATCTTGCCCACACCCTGGCCGGCGTAGAGCGAGAGCTTGCGCGCAAGGCGCGGCGCGTCGATCACCCGCGCGCCACCGCCGATGTACTTCAACGCGTTCCAGCGGTCCTTGTTGGGGATGACGCGATGCGGTGTGCCATAGGTCCAGCCGAAAGAGTAGCCAACGCGACGCTCGGTGTCGTCCGCAGTGGCGTCAATGATCTTCTGCTTGTACAAGTCGTGCGCATTGGACTCATGGGTGGCGACGAACGCGGTGCCGACCAGGACACCTGCCGCCCCCATGGCGAAAGCGATGCGGACGTCGTCCCGGTTTGCGATGCCGCCCGCGGCGATCACTGGACGGTGCCCCGCGATCTCCAGGATCGCCGGCACGAGTGCGCTCAGAGCGATCGTGCCCGGATTCATGTGGCCGCCGGCCTCGCTGCCCTGAGCGACGATGATGTCCGCGCCGCGAGCCACCGCCTCCTTCGCAAGTCCGACCGTGCCGACCTGCACCATCACCTGCAGCCCGGCGTCCTTGGCTCGACTGATCATCTCGGGATAGGCCTCCGCGTAGAACAGCGACAGCAGCTGCGGCCGTTCCTTCAGGATCACCTGGAACTGGGCCTCGAACACATCGGGGCCGCCGAACTGGGGCACGAGATTGACTCCGAAGGGCTTGTCCGTCTGGTCTCGTGTCTCAGTGATCCATCGACGCAGCAACTTGGGCGCCGCGCGCAGGCCGCCAACGATCCCCATGCCGCCGGCGTTCGACACCGCAGACACCAGCTTCGGGCCCGAGATCGCCGCCATGCCAGCCAGGAAGATCGGATACTTGATCCCGCAGAGCTCGGTCAGCGCGCTGTGGAAGACAACAGGTTCGGTGGCGGACATGACTTACAGCTCCACGTGTTTGCCCAGCATGCGCCGCAGGGAATCGTTCTTCAGGATGAAATGGGACTTGCAGGCGCCGAACACATGCAGCGCCAATCCGCCAAGGAAGGGCACAAGGCCGATGACGAAGAGGCTGTCGAGCACCCTTCGGACGCCCGCGTCTTCGGCCAATGGCGCGGGGAGCACGTAGCCGCCAACCAGCTCGACCGCCTCGCCGCTCGCAGACATCGATAGCCAGGCGTCGATCGGCAGCAGGACGCAGGCCAGCGTCAGCGAAATCGCTACGACGCGGCTCACGATCAACTCCACTGGATTGGGTGTGCCGAGGGGCAGCGGGTGGAACGACGACAGGCGCGCCCAGAAGCGGTAGCAGGACATGAGTCCCAGCAGCAAGCCGAGCGTGTTTCTCAACTGCTTGAATTCAACGAGCGACAAGGCGTCGTCGGCATTCACGATCACCAGTTGGAGAAGCACCAAGCTGACGACCACGAACGCGGCGACCCAGTGCAAGACGATGGTGATGGGCGAGAAGCCCAGGCCGTTGTCCCTTGCTTGCATGACGTGCTCCCGTATGAGAAGGACATGGTGCCCGCCGCTTTGCTGCGGCGAGGTGGTCTCGCATGGGCGTCCATGTCGATCGAAGCGAGTGATTGGAAGTTAAGCGTCAATAAGCATCATGTCGAATGATGAATGATGATGCGTTGCATCGCTTGAACTGATGGCGATGCCGAACCTCCAACTTCTCTGGAACTGATGGCTGGCATCACGACGAATCGTTTTACTTAATGACGCCGATGGCGCATCTTCATGCCCGACATCGGGCTCGGAGCAAACCATGGACGTCGTCGACCTGCGGGTCTTTGAAGCGGTAGCCCGCCACGGAAGCATGAACCGGGCTGCAGTCGAACTGCATACCGTCCAGTCCAACGTCACGGTGCGGATCCGGTCGCTGGAGCGGGATGTGGGCGTGACGCTATTCCAGAGGCACGCGCATGGCGTCAGCATGACCGCGGCGGGCCAACGAATGCTGCCCTTTGCGGCGCGGATCGCCAAGATGGTGTCTGACGCGAAGCTCGCGGCACGTGACGACGGTACGCCAGGCGGGATGTTGAGCTTGGGGACGCTCGAGACAACGGCCGCGCTGCGGTTGCCGCCGATCTTGCGCAACTTTGCAGATGCCAATCCGCAGGTCAAGCTGTCACTGACCACGGGCACGTCCTGCAGCCTCGCATCGGACGTGGCCGAGTACCGCCTGGACGGCGCATTCGTCGCCGGCCCAATCAGCCATCCCGACCTGGAAGCCGAATCCATCTTCCGCGAGGAGCTCGTTCTCGTGACGCCACGGTGCATGCGCTCCCTCGATCACGTCGAGTCGATTCCCGACCTCAAGATCATCGTGTTCCGGCTTGGCTGCTCGTATCGACGGCGGCTGGAGAACCTGCTGGTCGAGATGGGGATGCAGACCGCGACCCCGCTGGAGTTCGGATCGATCGACGCCATCGTCGCGTGCGTCGCCGCCGGCATCGGAGTGACGCTTCTTCCGCGCGGCATCGTATCGGTCGCGGCCAAGAGCGGACAAGTGAGACTCCACACGCTCTCCCCTGACAAGGCGCTGGTCGATACGCTGTTCATCCGGAGGCGGGATGCCTTCATGACCAGCGCGATGCGTGCATTCCAGGCGGCAGCGCGATGCCAGTTCGCGCCCGTGATGGCGGCCGCCTGATCAATGCCGTGCTCGTGCTCCGAGCGCTTCTTCCAGCATGGAGCCACCAATCAGCGCGCCGTGAATTCCGACGACGCTCACGATTTCGAGCATCTCCATGATCTCGACTTGTGTCGCTCCGTATCGAATTGCACTGCGCATGTGAGCCTTGATGCCCGGCTCGTAGAGATGGGTCGCGGCGGCGTCGATGGCGCAAAGGACTAGCTCCTTGACCTTGGGCTCCAGCGGGCCCTTCTTCCATGGCACCTCCGCGAACCGAACGTAGCGTTCGAAGAAGTCCGGATCCAACGCCACGAGCGTGTCCCATGACAAGTCCCAGTGTCCCTGGAAGGCCATGAAGGCTGCCTTCAATCGCGCACACCGCTGATCATCCTGGTCCCGATTGACGGTCACGCCTTGTTCGGTGAGAACTTCGGTCAGAACGCGGCCCCCGACGTTCGCGCCATGGATACCTACGCTGCTCGCCAGTTGCAGCACCTCCATCAACTCATCGCCGGTCGCCCCAAAATCCAGTGCCAGCTTCAGGTGCAGCGAGACGCCGGGCGCGAACATGTGTGTCGATGACACGTTCATCGCGAGGTAGATGAATTCCTTGACCTTGTCTTCGAGGTAGTTGTGCTTGAAAGGGACTGCGGAAAGCTGGAGATACGAATTCAAGTACTCGCAGTCCATTCGAAGAATGCTTTCCCACTGAGGGGCCCATGTCTTCCGGATCCGGATGAATTCGTCCTTGATCTCCTGCTGCCTGGCGGTGAGCGTCATGTTCGTTCTCGATTGATCGACGCACGGTCAGCGAGCTGTCGCGCCGGACATCCCGCCCAGGTTAGCCCGATCCACGGCCGCATGCTCGCCCTGACCGAAGATCGAGACGAGCCAGCATGTGATGAACGCCAGCGGCATCGTGATGATGGCGGGAGGATCAATGGAGATCAGCGGCGCGGCGTGCCCCAGTATGCTCACCCAGACGGCGGGCCCGGCGGCGGTGAGCAAGATGGCCGAGACCAAGCCAACGGAACCTCCCGCCACCGCTCCCGCTGTCGTCAGACGATTCCAATACAGGGCGAGAAGCAATACCGGGAATGTCGAGCTGCACGCGACGGAAAACGTCAGTGAGATCATGTAGGCCACGTTCAGTGTCTGGAACGCGATGCCAAGCGCAATGGCGATCACACCGAGCGCGAAGGCGGAGATGCGCGACACACGCGCCTCCTTGACCGGGTCTGCCGCACCCTTGCAGAAGACGCGGGCGTACAGATCGTGGGAGAAGGCAGACGAACCCGCGAGTGTCAGTCCTGACACGACGGCGAGGATCGTGGCGAACGCGACCGCCGAGATGAACCCCAGCAGCACGTCGCCGCCGACCGCGTTGGCCAGATGAAGGGCCACCATGTTGCCGCCGCCGATGGGCTTGCCGGTGGCGTCGAGGAAGATCGGGTTCGACGCAACGAGCGCGATCGAACCGAAGCCGATGATGAATACGAGACCGAAGAAGGTGCTCATCACGGTCGCTGCCCAGAACACCGAACCGCGTGCGGCCCGCGCGTCAGGTACGGTGAAGAAACGCATCAGGATGTGCGGAAGGCCGCAGGTGCCGAACATCACCGCCAGTCCAAGTGACAGGGCCGACAGCGGGTCTTTCACCATTCCCTGTGGCGCGAGGATCGCGGCGCCCCTCGCGTGGTTCTTCACGGCGGCAGCGAGCATGGCGCCGAAACTGAACCCGAAGGCCTTCAGCACCAGGAAGCTCATCAGCAGCGTCCCGGTCAGCAGCATGACCGCCTTGATGATCTGCACCCACGTCGTCGCCACCATGCCGCCATAGGCGACGTAGAGGATCATGAGAAAGCCGACCAGGAACTCCGCGTAGATGTAGTCGATGCCGAACAGCAGCTTGATGAGCTGGCCGGCGCCGACCATCTGGGTGATCAGGTACAGCGACACGATGCAAAGCGACGCGCAGGCGGCGAAGATCCGGATCGGCCTTTCGGAGAGGCGTGTCGAGACCACGTCCGCGAACGTGTACTTGCCCAGCTTGCGAAGGCGGGTCGCCAGCAGGAACACCACCACGGGCATGCCGGTGGCATAGCCGACGGCATACACCAGGCCGTCGAAGCCCTTGCTGTAGACGAGCGCCGTCAGCCCGAGCAACGCTCCGGCCGACATGAAGTCGCCGGCGATCGCCAGACCGTTCTGAACGGCCGTGACCTTGCCTCCGGCAGCGTAGAAATCGTGCTTCGACTTCGTGCGCGCCGCAGCCCAGTAGGTGATGCAGAGCGTCATGAGGACGAAGATGAAGAAGAACGCGATGGCGATGGCGTGGTCGGAGCTCACAGTGCCACCTGGTGCCGCCAGGCAAGGTGCAGCGGCCCCGCTCAGGGCGAGAACGAGCGCCGTCATGAAGCCGTTTCGAATGGTTGTCATCTTCCGACCCAAGAGGTGAAATGTGGATGCGACGCCGGTTGATGGGTCGTTCAATCGGACCCGTTCTCGGCCAGGACATAGAGCCCGGTCAGCAGCACGCTGATGATCAGCACGGCCAGGCCAAGCACGAATGCGGTGGTCACGACCGAACCCTCGCTGACCGGTGTCGCCATCGTCGCTGGCGACAGGATTCCGACCAGCAGAAATCCGAAGAACACGGCGGCCTGAAGAAAGGTCAGCAGCGTTGCCAACCCCATCCTCTCTCGCCCGGACGCGATCCGGTTGTCGTCGTCGAATACGCCAATCATCTTGTCTCCTTGGTTCGTTCACCCACGCGCCTCATTGCTCGGCCATCGAGCGGCGACGTCATCCGGCTTTCTTCAGCTTGAAGTCCCTCCCGTTGATTCGGCTGGAGACGCTGATGTTGCTCGCCGGGTGTTCGTGGATGATCACGTTGATGATCTTCGGATCCGAACCGATGGAGTCATGCGTGACCTGGATGATGTCGCGCATGAGATCCTCGCGACGCTCCGGGCTCAGGCCGGCCTTGATGTGGCATTCGATGAAGGGCATGTCTGTCTCCCGGCTATTTGAGGCGCTGAATCAAAGCCTGGTCGTTCGCAGCACCTTCCACATACTCGGGAAGATGCTCGCCGTGCTCGACGAAATTGATGCCGCGTCCCTCGCGAATCACGAAGAAGATGTCGTCCTTCGTCTCGCCGGTGGCGGCGCTTACCACCCGAAGCAGTCCGGCAGCAAGTTGCCGCTTTTGCTCGTCGCTCCTTCCGAAGCGCATGTCGCATGAAATCAGGGCCATCTCCATATCTCCTTGATGAACGGGCTATTGAATCCCGGGGTGGGTTGCGGGGTATCGCGCGTCCGGGCTGACCATCGACAGCAGCTCGGTGAGTTCGCTGATCCGGTGTCTTTCGAGATGCGCGACCAGATCCACGATCCGCGACCGGAGCTCCTGGTTCGCGTGGCGCTCGCTCAACCAGTGGAATTTCTCCACGACCCGATCCCAGGAGAACGGATGTTCGCGACCACCCTCGAAGCCGATGTGGTCCTTCGTGAACACGCGACCATCCCTGCAGGTGATCGTGATTCGGGTATTGAGCGCGGCCGGATAGCTCGCCGTGAAGGCGGGATCCGGGCGCACGGTGACGCGCGCGAGCAGCGATTGCGCGTCCTCGGCCTGGATGCGTTCCGCCTCGAGCTGGGCCGGCCCGACCTGGTCGTCCAGGATCGCCGCGGTGATGAGGTACTTGAGGTTGTAGTCCGCCTGTTCCTTCGTCGTCGGGTGATCCTTGGGGCCGAATCCTCCGCCGCCTGCGATGTCATACCCCGTCTGGAAGATGTCGCAGACGACGCTCTCGACGTCCTCAGAGGTCAGGCTGTTCTCGCGCTTGAGCGCCAGCGTCGCCTCGAGTACCGGTTGCCCGTGGATGAGAGAGCAGTACTTCTTCATCACGGTCTGCTGGACGACATCCAGGCGGGAATCCCTCCAGTCGACCTCCAGGGGCTGGTCGAACATCCGCACGAGGCCGTTCGGCCCTTCGAACAATCGCTGGGGCCCGGTGAATCCGCGCTTGGCCAGCGACGCCGCGTAGATCGCGCGCATGCCAGTCATGCCGGGCGAGAAGCCCTTCCATTGGGACACCGGCTCGGAATGGACGCAGGTCAGCGAAATGTTGTCGACCGTGGCGATCGCGATCGCGTTGCCGAGTTGATCGACGTTCAGATCAAGCAATTTCCCCGACCCCGCCGCCGCGGACATCGCCAGTTGGATGGCGTGGTTGAAGCCCTTGGACATCACGGGAACGATCGCCGTGATCCGGCAACCGATCTCGTAGGAAACCGCCAGGGCCAGGATGAAATCTTCGCCGCTTGCCGACGCGTGTTCCGCGGCCGCGAGGATGGGGCCGAAGTTGTCGCTCGGATGGCAGAGACCGCCAGGCGACATGTAGCTGTCCAGCAGGTCGACGTAGCGAACCAGGCCGGAGTTGTACAGGGCGGCCTGGTCGGGTGACGTGGTGCCGCCGCCAATCAGCGTGCAGGCACTGCTTCCGCCGTACTCGATGAATTGCTCGCGCAACGCGTGAAATGGATGTCCCGGCAGGGCCGCTATCGCGCAGCCGAGGCTGTCGAGAATATTTCGCTTGTACAGCGCCAGCGACTTGTTCGAGATATCGCTGGGACGAGCGTCATGCGCAAATCGCGCGATGCGCTGAACCGTGGTGGGTGCAATCATCTGTCGACGTCTCCAAGGCAATCCGACCCTTCCGCAACGCTGTGGAATGAAGTCGATGATTCATGGTCACTCTGACTCGATATGGATTCAAGCGAAGCTATTTCATAGGGCTATCTACGTTCGAGATACCCCACCGGAACAGGTCCGGTCCTGTCCACGTTCTTGCGAAGAGTGGAAGAGCAACTGTCGAACGACGGCTATTCACCGCGCGAGGGCCCGCCACCACACTTGAATCACACCAACTTCGGATTCTCATCATGAATTCACGTCTCCTCCTTACTGCGATCGTTGCCGCCGGCATCGCCTTCACGGCTCCGGCGAACGCTCAGAAAACACCGTCGACTGCGCAGGCCGCCAAGCCCCATTCG
Source organism: Scleromatobacter humisilvae (assembly GCF_023231945.1). Classification (GTDB taxonomy): domain Bacteria; phylum Pseudomonadota; class Gammaproteobacteria; order Burkholderiales; family Burkholderiaceae_C; genus Scleromatobacter; species Scleromatobacter humisilvae. The sequence goes on along the minus strand of NZ_JAJLJH010000014.1, from coordinate 73,383 downwards.
GTCACAGAATCCAATGACCAGATTCGGCTGGTTCGCGTCACGCCCGAATACTGGCGCGTAACGTTCCACAATCCGCCCTTCAACATCTACGGCCCGAACACGATGCCGCAGTTGAACAAGGTCGTGACTGCGATCGAGACCGACCCGAAGGTGAGGGTCGTGGTGTTCGACAGCGATGTGCCGGGCTTCTTCCTGACCCACTACGACTTCGTGCCGCCCCTGACCGACACGACCAGCCTGCCTGCCGGCCCGACCGGATTGCCGCCACTGCCGGACATGCTGGTGAGACTGAGCAAGGCACCGGTCGTGTCGATCGCCATGATCCGCGGGCGTGCCACCGGTGTCGGCAGCGAGTTGGCCCTGGCCAGCGACATGCGATTCGCCAGCCGCGAAAAGGCCGAGCTCTCGCAGTTCGAGATCGGCGCCGGGTTCACTCCGGGCGGTGGGCCGATGGCCCGCCTGCCACGACTGATGGGCCGCGGCCGCGCGTTGGAAGTGCTGATGACCGGAAGCTACATCGATGGTGATATTGCCGAGCGCTACGGCTACGTCAACCGTGCGCTGCCCGATGCGGATCTCGACGCGTTCGTCGACACGATGGCGCGTCGCATCGCCAGCTTCGACAAGCAGACGATTGCCGACATCAAGCGTCGGGTCGATGCCAACAGCCTGCCATCGGACGAGCAATTCGGCGCCGAGTGGGACGCCTTCCTTACCTCGGTGCAGCGTCCTGATGCACAACGGCGCGTCGGTGCGCTGATGGGACTTGGCCTGGGGACCAGCGCGGATCTCGAGAGCCGTCTCGACGACTACACAGGCAAGCTCAGCCCGTCGAAGTGACCATGGAGCGGGAGCATGGGAGTTCCGGAACGTCCGGCCCCGCCTCCCGCAAGCACGGAGTGCGGGGCCATCACGGATCGATGCCGCATCGAGGCGCCTCCCCGTCCGTGTCAAGGCACTGCCGGGCGGGGTCTCATCACTTCGGTGGTGCGCAGGGAGTTCCAGAACTCGCAATTGCGGTGGGGGCGCGACTAGCGTCGCCTTCTCCTGCGCGCAATGGAGCATTGGTCATAGCCGCGTAGGGGGCCGGCGTGGGGGTGTCCGTCGCAACTGAAGGCGGATGCTGAGGTGTGCAAGCTCCCGAACAATGACGAGACCCTGCTTTCCATGGAGCGGCTCATCATCGAACCGGACGACCTCCCAGCGTCTCACGGCGATCGTCATCTGAATTCGCAGGGCTTCGTTGCCGGCCTTCCCGGATGGGAGCTCTTTGCGGTGAGCGCCGACACTCGACCGAACTCTGACTTGCGCAGTCGCTACGGCAGCGGGTTCGTTGTGCCTTGGGGTCGGCGGGAAGTCGGCCCGCCGCGATTCATGCGTCGCCGGAAGTCGAAATTCTCGGAAGCCTGCAGCTTGTTGCTCATCGGCCCCGACACCTCGTCCGATTGACCGATCCGCCGCTTGGCGATTTGCGGTTTCGAGCGATTCGACCGCACGAACAGGTCTTCGTCAGGCCCTCCCGTCACTACGCACCACATCTACAGGCCAACTGGCCTCTGCACATGAACACTCATGTCCTGCTCTTGAGCGACGACGAGTTGCTCTCGGAATTCCTTCGAATCGACTTGGCAGGGCTTTCGATCGGCCTTGAAACAGCGGGCTCGTGGGACGACGCTGCGGTTCGATTGCTTCGACACGATATCCGAGCGCTCGTCGTCGATGTCGCAATTCCCTTGCTGCAATCGCTTCAGCGGATACGCACGGTCCGCATGCTGAATCGCTCGCTCGTCATCGTTGTCATAGCGTCCGAGACCGAGGAGGCGAGCGGAGTGGCGGCCGTTCGGGCCGGTGCGAATTCCTACCTTGTCAAGTCCGCTGTACCGCGTGAGCTGGTAAGACATCTCACCGATGTCCCGGTTGCGGCGACCCCATCCACGGGCGCGACATCGTTGGGCCGGGTGATCTTCGAGCGCCATGCCTTCAGGATCGTGATCGATGGCACACCCGTCGCACTGTCGCCGAGGGAAGTGAGCTTGCTCGGACTGCTGATCCTCCTTCACGGCCGACCCGTGTCAAAGCAGCAGATCCAGGACGCCTGGATGCTCGCCCCCTCCGGCTGGGCTGGCGATCGGAGGCGGGGCAACTCCGTCCAGGTCTATGTGCATCGCTTGCGCAGCAAGCTCGCCGGCACCCAGCTCACGATCCGGACGCTCAGAGCTCGCGGCTACTGCCTCGAGCTGAACTCAGTTCGGCCACATGAGGTTGTCCCAATCCGATAGCACCTTCAGGCGCGCGGGCTCGGCACCGTGGTTTCTCGCGGACATGATGCCCCACGTGGTGAACTGCTCCGTCGTCCATGCGTTCCAGCTTCCGACAAGGTGCGGTTGGCCGCTGCTGTTCAGAGGTAGCGGCGTTCGCTTCGGGTCCAAGCAGAAGCGGAAACCGGACTCGGCTTCGGGATCGTGCACCGGGTCACCACTGAAGCTCGCATTGGGATCGCAGCGCCGCCACTGTCCGTACGTCGTGGTCGAGTAGAGCTTGTTGTACAGCGAGATCGAGCCATTGATGAACAACAGGTGAGTGCCCGGCGCAACCGAGTCAAGAAGGCGGAACCTCGTTCGTTCGGACGAACTCGGGCCACGGTCAACCACCTCACCCACGCCTAGTTTGTGGTCGACGAGAGCCGCCTTGCTCTGTAGGCCGGAGTTCTTGAACAGGTTCGTCGGGTCGGCAGGGTCCGGTTGGTTGAACGGAATGTCGGTGTTGGCCAGCTGCGCGAGCTTCGTACGGATGACGAAGAATCTCGCCAGGTGCGTCGCCGTGATCTGCGGTGGTGCATTCGCAGCGATCAGGTCGTCAGCGAGGGACTCCGTGAGCACCATGTGGTACGGCCAGTCCATCGCGCCGTTCGACGCACCCGCCCATCCGGGATTCAGTGTCATCTGCAACTGGTACCACTGGTTCGTCCTGTAGAACGATGTCAATTCAGGCTCCCAGGAGAAGTAGGATTGACGACCGCCCTGGGGCACGTAGAGCATGTGCGGGGCCACGTAGAAGACGCTTGGCCAGCTGTACGTCCAACCCCGTTGCTCTCCACTACCGACCCAGTTTCCGTTGCTGTCGCGTGTGCCGTGAAGCACTGACTGCGGCCCTTCCAGCCCGTAGGTCTGGGAGAGTTCCCACTGCTTGACGCCCATCCAGTGAATCATGCCGAACAGCGCACGCTCCATGAACGCCTCCTTGGTAAAGGAGGCCGGCATCGACGCGGCGGCGGCGGTCGCGGGCGACATCAGTACCTGGAGTTTCGCGCCGCCGATCTCGCCGCCGTAAGGCTTAGTCGGATCGGGCGAGACACGAGATCCACGCCCCCCGCCGATGAAGGCAATGGAACTCGCGCCCAGGGCCTGCATCCAGTTCTGCACCTGGTTGCGAAGAGCAGGACTCAGATGTGTCCAGTCCCCATAGACGCCATTCGGATTCTTGTTGGCCGCCAGGAAGTCGCTGATTCGCTGCAACGCCTTGGCGGGGTTTGAATTGCTGTCGCCTTGCATTTCAAACAGGCCGGCCGCCTGGCCCGCGTCCGGCGTCCAGATATCCAGCGGATGCTCGATGGGCAGCCAGGAGTTCCAATCCGGGAACTGGAGAGCCACAGGCAGTTCGCGGGTGTTGAGCACCTTGCCAAGACCGGGATCCATGGCCGCATCGACGTCGACCTGCGTCACCGCATCGGTGCTGTTCAGGGCCTTGCCGACAAAAGCGTTGATGAAGGACTTCGCGTCGGGCAACACCGCGTCGATCCCGGCGCCTGCGGCCCATTCGACGACCGGCTTGCCGTCCATGCCCGGGCCGGGCTGATAGGGTGGATTCCAGGGCGTCGCCTGCGCGACGTACGGCACCGTGTTGTAGAGCGCGGCGCGCAGGTAGGCAACGATCTGCTTGCCCTGTGCCTCCGACAACCCGTGGAAGCGCGAGCGCTGCACGATGGCGTTGTCGGAGTAGTTGAAGTACTGCAGATCCCGCCCATCGGAGGCGTGGCATGAACTGCAAGACGCTCGGAGCTTCATGGGCACGATGGATGATTTCAACAAGACGTTCTGTGCCGTCCACAGCGCCTTGCCTTGATCGGCGTCCGGAGTCCAGGTCTTCCCTGCTGTCTTCTGAGCGCCTATGTCTGCCCATTGATGCGCGTTCTCGATCAGGTCCTTCCCGGTCGCGTCCTGCAGTTGCAGGTCGAGGACACGGTAGCCGTTCGAATTTCCGTCCGTACCGTTGAAGCGGAACTCGATTCGATTGGTTGCGGGAAATCCCACCAGGCGGCCGCGGGTGGCCGCGTCGAGCTGCACTCGAAAGCGGATCGTGACCAGTGCACCGTTGACGCCGCCGTGGACCCGCTCGACGTCGTTGAGTTGCACGTTTGCGTCGGTGATGTCGATCCAGGGCACAGCGGCACTGCTTGAGCCACCGACCACTCGCATGCTGCCGCCCACCTTGGTGATCGGCTTGCCGAGGGCTTGGAACTCGGGAGAGTTGTAGAAGCCGACACGATGCGTCCGCACTACCAACTGTGTCGCAGAGGCAATCGAGCCAGGATCGAGCGCGACATCTGCGGAGGCCACGACTGGATTGCCGGGATCCCCGTCCCCCAACACTTCGATGGGAAAGGTCAACGCCGCTGGACCCGTCGTACTTGGTGCCGGCGCGGACGCAGGCGCGCCGGGGGCCGGGCCAGGTGCGGGCGACGACACCGGCGTCGAGAGCGGCGGCGGCGCAGACGCTGGGGTGGATGTCGGTGGGTCACCTCCATCACCCTTTCCCCCGCCACAGGCCGCGAGCGCAAAACACACGGCCAGCACGAACAGCCGCCGCTCCCGACGCTGGACGAATCCCATCGACTTCTTCACGTTCTTCCTCGCCTGTCTACGACGCTTGTCCGGAGCCGTGAGTGGAATCCGTCTCGGTTTTAAGCGTTGTTATCGATTCTTCGACAGACGTAACAGAGTCGACCGGCTGTAAAGCCAGATCTTTCGCCGAGCGAAAGATAGTCTGCCGGATCGCGGCTGTTCACTCGCGGGCATCACGTCCGTAGACTGACTCCCAATGGCGACGACGCGCAGTCATCGAGGCCGGTCTGAATTGCATTCAATATGCGCAACTTGGGCCCGTCGTTGGAAGCCGCCAACCGGGGAGCACCATCATCGTGGATAGCGGAGAAGGCATCGAGAGAAGCCTCCCTGAGCGAAGGACTCGAGGGCGGCCGTCCTCGTTCGACCGCGACATCGCGCTCGAGGCGGCGATGCACGTCTTCTGGGAGCGCGGCTACGAAGCATCGTCGATTTCCGATCTGATCTCGGCGATGGGAATCACCTCCCCCAGCCTGTACCACGCTTTCCGCGCCAAGGAACAACTCTTCCTCGAAGCCGTTGAGCGCTACGCACTGAGCTACGGCAGCATCAGTACCCGCGCCGTGAGAGAGGAACCGAGCGCGCGCCAGGCGATCGAGCGCTGGCTGAGCGAGGCGGCGAATGAGTTTGTTCAATCGAACCACCCCAAAGGTTGCATGATCGTCATGTCAGCCACTAACTGCGCAGGCGCCGCGCAGAGCGTGTGTGATGCGTTGCAACGACGGCGTGCCGACGAGGCCGCCGACGTGGAAGACCGGATCCGGAACGCGATCGACGCAGGCGAGCTTCCGTCCGACACCGATGCCGGGGAGCTTGCACGCTTCTACGCCACCATCTACCAGGGCATGTCCATTCAAGCGAAGGACGGTGCGGGGCATGCGGCGTTGGTGGCTACGGTGCGCAGAGCGATGAGGGTGTGGCCGGTCGTGTGACGGGTGAATCACGCCGAGGGCCAGCCGGGCCTTGGCACTTCGGCGTCCGTCCTCCATCGCACCCCCTGCCTCACTCCGGTGCAGGACGCGTGTATGACCAATGCCCCACCAATCGCACGTGCTTGAGTCCGTGGCGCGCCAGCGAGGTGCAGGCCATAGTCATCACGACGTACCAAGCGAAGTTCCCTGCCGATCCCATCGTGCTGCGCAAGACTGTTTGCCGCCGAACGGCCATTCACTCATCGTGTTCAACGCCCTAAATTCATCTACCTGCGCGGCGCGCGCCGTGACCGGCGCGACACCGGCTCAATTCGGAGCAGGCCCTGGCATTGCGCGACGGCCGGCGATCACTTCCTTCATTCATCAACAGGATCCCTCGTGAAATCTCTCGTCAAGACCGTCATTTACGGTGCCGCACTCGGCCTCACGCTCGCAGCGGGCGCCGCCTCCGCGGCATCCGCTGCGCAGACCCCCACGACCGTCGTGCTGGTGCACGGCGCCTTTGCGGATGGCTCTGCCTGGGACAAGGTGGTGCCTCTTCTGCAGGCCAAGGGCCTGAAGGTCGTGTCCGTTCAGAACCCGCTGTCGTCCCTGGCCGACGACGTGGCGGCGACGCGGCGCGTGCTCGATGCGCAGACCGGGCCGGTCGTGCTGGTCGGTCACTCCTGGGCCGGCATGGTGATCACCGAAGCCGGCGAGGACGAGCACGTGAAGGCGCTGGTCTACGTCGCGGCCTTTGCGCCTGGCGAAGGCCAGTCCGCCGTCGATCTGTCCAAGGACTATCCGAAGTCCGAGGGCTCGAACTACTTCGTGGCCGACAAGCAAGGCTTCGTCACCATGACGCCGGAAGGCATTGCCAAGCAGCTGGCCCAGGACGTTCCGGCCGCACAGACCAACCTGATGGCGGTCTCCCAGGGCGCTGTGCGCGGCGCCAACTTCGAGGAGAAGGCGACCCACGCGGCGTGGAAGACCCGCCCGTCGTGGTTCATCGTCAGCACGCAGGATCACATGATCCAGCCGGCGCTGGAACAGGCCATGGCCAAGAACATCGGAGCGACAGTCGTGAGCTTGCCTGCCAGCCATGTGCCGCAGATTTCGCATCCGAAGGCAGTCGCCGACGCCATCATCGCTGCTGCTGCTGCTGCCGCCGCTGGGCGTTAAGACCATGGCACGACTCCTCTATATCGAATGCTCGCCGCGCAAGCAGGACTCCGCTTCCATCGAGGTCTGCCGCGCTTTTCTCGACGCCTACCGGGAGGCCCATCCGGCGGACACCATCGAGACACTCGACATCTGGAACGCGGCGATCCCGGAATTCGACGGCGATGCGATGGCCGCGAAGTACGCAATGCTCAGTGGCCAGGCGCTGACGCCGACTCAGGAGTCGGCATGGCGACGTGTCGAGGAACTCGCGGCACCGTTTCGCGCTGCCGACAAGTTGCTGCTCGGGATCCCGCTGTGGAATTTCGGCATCCCGTACAAGTTCAAGCAGCTGATCGACGTCATCACGCATGACAAGGTGATGTTCGATTTCGACGGCACGAGCTTCACCGGCAAGCTCGCGGGCAAGAAGGCGGCTGTTGTCTTCGCCCGAGGGCTCGACTATTCGTCGCCGGGATCGTTCACTCCGGCGCGCGAATTCGACCTGCAACGGCCCTATGTCGAGATGTGGCTGAAATTCATCGGGATCATGGACGTGAAAGGCATCCTGGTGGAAAGGACGCTGCTGGACTCGCAAGGCCCGTTCGGACGGGTGAAGGCGGCGGAAGAAGCCCGCGCGATCGCACGCTCCTTCTGATCTCAGGCTCGCCGATGCTCCGCGATTTGATGGACGTCGCTCCTCCTGTCACGTCTGGTGTCGGCAGCCAACGACGTTCTGTCAGGTACCTGCCGGTCAACCTGTTCGGCGCAGTCATGGGCCTTGCGGGTCTCTCGCTTGCGTGGCGCAGCGCGCATCGGGTGTTCGGCGTGCCCGCGGCGATCGGCGACGCGATCGGCGTTGTTGCCCTCGCCACGTTTCTGGTGCTCGCGACAGGATATCTCGCGAAGTGCTTGTGCTACCCGGCGGCCGTGAAGGCGGAATTCGAGCATCCCGTCGGGGGCAATTTCTTCGGCACGATCACCATCGCTATCATGCTGCTGTCGGTGGTCGTGAGCAGGTATGCCGAGGTATTCGGTGAGGTGCTGTGGACCTGCGGGACGGCGCTCACGTTCGTGCTGACCTTTGTCGTGGTCGGCCGCTTGCTGCATGGCAAGGTCGACCCGGTCCATGCAACCCCGCCCTGGCTGATCTCCGGCGTCGGCACACTCGACGTCGCCGTGACCGGCAGCACCATGCCGATGGAGTGGGCCCGCGAGGTCGATCTTTTCGGGCTGTCGGTGGGCACGATGATGGCGGTAGTGTTCTTCATGATGGTCTTCTCCCGCGTCGTCCACCAGGAACCGCTGCCCGCCACGATGGTGCCTTCGCTGATCGTCATGATCGCGCCCCTCGAGGTGGGATTCCTCGCGTATGTCGGCATGACGCACGCAGTGGACATGTTCGCAGGCCTGCTGTTCCATGCCGGTCTGTTCCTCTTCATCACGCTGTCGCCGCAAGTCTTTCGCCTCAATGTGCCGTTCGCGACGTCGTGGTGGGCTGTCAGCTTTCCGATGGCGGCGCTGTCCATCGCCGCGCTGCAGTACGCCGCTTACGCCGGCACCTGGGTATTGAGCGGCATCGCCGGCCTGGCGCTGCTTCTCGTCAGCGTGGTCGTCGCCGTGCTGTCCGTGCAGACGCTGCATCGGTTGTTCACGCGTCGCCTGTTGGTGGCGTGAAGCATTCGGTTGGTTCTCTTCGTCCTTGAGCGTGGTTCTTCGCATCGTCGCCGGATGCGCGCGACGGCCGGGCCTCCGACAGGGAAGGCGGTAGGAAATAATGCAGGCGGCTCACTTCGAACAAGGACCGTTCATGAGTTCCACCGCCACCCCGATCTACCTCGCCGCCGGCGTTCGTACGCCCTTCCTCAAGGCTGGGGGAGCGTTCTCGCATCTCGACGCGATCGGGCTCTCGGTGCCTGTTGCTCAAGCAATGATGGCCAAGCTCTCCGGGGCGCGACCGGATCTTTTCATTTGGGGGACGGTCATTCCGAACCTGACTTGGTCAAGCATAGGCCGAGAGGTGCTCCTGGATGCCAAGCTCGATGCGACGATCCCGGCCTATTCCACCGTGATGGCCTGCTCCACGTCGATGGTCGGCGCCTTTCAGGCCGCGGGCATGATCGATGGAAAGGCACGCCAGCTTGCCGTGGTGGGCGGCGCCGAGAGCATGAGTCGCGTCCAGATCGGCTTCAGCCAGAACTTCTCCGACTGGCTGCGAGAGTTCCAGGGAGCAAGAACTCTCGGCGCGAAATTTCACCAGCTGACCGAGTTGAACCCCAAGGATGTCCGCCTATGGATTCCTAAGGTGGTGAACCGGACGTCCGGCATGAGCATGGGCGAGCACACGGAGATCACCGCGAAGCAGTGGCACATCTCGCGCGAGACTCAGGATGCGCTGGCGCTCGAGAGCCACCAACGGGCCGTCGCTGGCTGGCAGGCGGGATTTTTCGATGACCTGGTGATGTCGGTCGAGACACCAAGCGGAAACGTCCACCAGGACGGCCTGCCGCGCCAGGACACATCAGCTGATCGCCTGGCGGCACTGAAACCGGCATTCGACAGGACCTCCGGGCTTGGAACGCTCACCGCGGGCAATTCCTCCGCCCTCACCGACGGGGCGGCGGCTCTGTGGGTCGGATCGGAGGAAGGGATCGCGAAGCTGCCGCCCGGCATTCCGACCGCGCGCCTGGTCGACTGGGAAGTGGCCTCAGTCGACTTCCACGTCGACGGACTTCTCATGGCGCCGGCGTTCGCCGTTCCGCGCCTCCTGGCGCGCAACGGTCTTCGCTTCCACGACGTCGGGCTGTGGGAGATCCACGAGGCCTTCTCGGCCCAGGTGGCGTTCCACATCAAGGCTTGGGAAGATGCGTCGTTCCTGCGGGACAAAGTCGGCCTCGAGCCAATCTTTGGAGCTTTTCCCCGGGAACGCATGAACCCCAACGGCGGTTCCGTGGCTCTGGGCCATCCCTTCGCAGCAACAGGGGCTCGCATTCTCAGCCAGGCAGTCAAGGAACTGGCGAGCCATCCGAAGGGAACCAGGGCGATCGTCAGCATCTGCGCAGACGGCGGCGGCGGCACCGTGGCGCTGCTTCAGTCGTAGTTGCCGTCATCGACGCGTTTCTGGCCAGGGCCGCAAGCGAGACAGTCCCGTTCGTCAGCACCTGGGCGGAACTAGATCGGACGAGCTACAGCCGTCAACATCCGGACGTATCCCGCCACGTCCTGTGCACCGCTGGACAGCAGCCGGCCATCGACGATGTAGCTCGGTACTCCTTCGAGACCGGCGGAGCGAATGGCCGCCTCGGTTGCGGCCACGTCCTTGCGTGTCGCGCGAGAGCGCAGGACCGCGCCAGGTTCCATGCCGCTGGAGGTCGCGATCTGCTCCAGGATGGCCTCATCGCCCACGTCTTTTCCGTCCGTGAAATAAGCGACGAACAACGCCTCGACGACGCGTTCCTGCAAGCTTGCGCCACCCTCCACGCCTGCCAGACGCACGAGCGCGTGCCCCGCCAGGGTGTTGGACGTCTTCTTCTGTCGGTCATAGCGAAACTGCGCACCGACCCCGGCACCCGCCTTGATGGCGCGATCATCCATCGCAAGCGCGGCCTCCCAACTGCCGAATCGGGCGGTGCGAAATTTCTTGCGATCCATGCCCTCGGCGGGCAGGGTCGGGTTGAGCTGGAAGGGTAGCCACTCGATGGTCACGTCGACACCCCGATCCTTCAAGATCGGCAGAGCTTGATCGATGGCTCGCTTGCCGATGAAGCACCAGGGACAGACGACGTCGGATGCAATTTGAAGTCGAACTTCACTCTTGATTTGCGCGCTCATGGAAATCCTGCAGGAATTGAAAATGACGCGATGCACGCGTCTGGAACGTCACTTGTTGACGCGAACTTCGCTTACCAGCGGCCGGAATGCTGACCGCCATCGACGTTGATGGTCTGGCCGGTGACGAACGCGGCGTCCTCGAGGTACAGGATGGCGTCGACCACTTCCGATACTTCGCCCATGCGGCCGACCGGGTGCATGCTTCCGAGCATTCCGTGCGTCTCTGGCGGATGCATCGGCGTCTTGATGATGCCGGGCGCCACCGCGTTGACTCGAACCCCAGTCTTCGCATACTCGATCGCGAGACCGCCCGTAACGGCATACAGGCCACCCTTGCTCAGCAGAGCGAGCGCGGCGGGTACGCCGGCGATGGCTTGATGCACGAGCGTCGTGGTGATCTGCACGATGTGACCGGTGCCTTGCTTGACCATCTGGCTCAACGTCGGCTGGGTGATGTTGAAGAAGCCTTCGACGTTGACTGCCATCACGTCCCTGAATTCTTCCGTCGTGTACTCGGTGAACGGCTTGCCGATGAAGATCCCGGCGTTGTTGATCAGCGTGTCGATGCGGCCGAAGCGGTCGAGTGCGGTTTGAACGACCCGGTCCGCAACCTTGCGATCGCGAATGTCGCCCGCGACAGCGACCACGTCATCGTCCTGCCCTTGGCGGATGTTGCGCGAGTTCGCGACGACCACGAAGCCTTTCTTGCGATACGCGGCGACGACGCCTGCGCCGATGCCTTGAGAGGCTCCCGTGACGATGGCAACTTTCTTTTGACTCATGAATTTCTCCTTGCAGGAATGGATTGCTTGCAACTGCAGCCGATAAGCCTCAGCCTGGTCGGTAGCCTATCGATCCACCAAGCAAAGCGGGAGCCGCTATCCTTGCGCAATGACTGATCGAAAACGCACAGAGCTCGATTGGCAGGACGTCCGCGTCTTCCTGGCCCTCGGGCGATACCGGAGCTTGTCGGCCGCGGCTCGCGCGCTCCAGGTCAATCACGCGACGGTCGCCAGGCGCATCCAGTCGCTCGAGGAGAGCGTTGGCGAGAAGCTGGTCGATCGCCGGCCCGATGGCTACGTGCTGACGCCTGCCGGCGAGAGCGCTCTCGAAGCGGCAGCGGAGATGGAGGCTGCCGCTCAGACCTTGTCGCGTCCGAGCGTGACGGAAGACCTTGCCTTGCGTGGATTGGTTCGCATCAACGCACCGCCCGCCCTTGCGCAAGGCTTCCTGTTGCCGCGACTCGCCGAGTTCACCTCGAGGCACCCCGGACTGGATATCGACCTGGCCACCGATCTGCGCTCGATCAGTCTCGAGCGACACAAGGCGGACATCGCGGTGCGCGTTGGCAGACCCGTCGATGTCGACCTGATCGCCAAGCAGGTCGGCAGCATGGCATTCGGCTTCTACGGAACGTCGGAGATGTGCGAGGCGGTGGAGCGCGGCGAGACGCCCACGTTCGTCAGCTTCAACGAAGAGAGCGCCAACATGCCGGAGTCGACCTGGCTCTCGCAACAGTTTCCCCGCGCACGCATCGCGGTTCGCGCGGAGAATCAGGTGCTGCAGGCAATCGCCGCTCAGAGCAGCGCGGGGCTGGCTCTCCTGCCGCACTACATCGGGCGACGCGTGCCGGACCTCCGGCTTTGTGCGTTGGGGCCGTTGCCTTCGCATCGCGAGATCTGGTTGCTCATTCGCAAGCAGGATCGCAACTCGAGTGCCATCCGAGCGGTGATGCAGCACCTGGTGGACGCGTTCAAGGATGGCGCGGCGATGTTCGCAGCTTGAAGCGACTCGTTGATCAGCTCGCGTCGCCTGCGCTCACGGGGTGTCGCGCCGCGGGTCGTAGCAGAATTCGAGACGCAGTCCGCCAGGTTCCCTCGTCATGAAATGGGTCTTGGGACCGCGCCCCGAGATCTCGGGCGAGAACTCGGCGCGAGCGCCCGGCCATCTCAGGACGCGCTCGTGAAGGCGATGCAATTGTTCGAGACTCCCGACGCGGAGTGCGAGATGGTGCAAGCCCACGTTGGCGCGACGATCGAATTCGACCCGGCGATCTCGCTCCACCTGCCACAGCGTGATGATGGCGTGCTGGTCCGTCACGAATGCGGCCGGATATTCTTCCCTGCGCCCCACGAGACTCCAGCCTAGGCATTCCTGAAAAAATTGGAGTGTCTGCTCCAGGTCTGCGACGCTCAAGCCCAGGTGATCGATGCCGAGCGTCAGGCAGTCGGGCTCAGGACGGGCGCCATCTGATGTGACGGGCGCGGAGTTGGGTGCTGAAGTCGTCATTCGTCGTGCTCCGTGGACAGTGAGACCGCCTCCCAGGCGTCGAGCTCGTCAAGCAAGGCCTTGAGGCGACCGCGAACTTGCCGTAGCGCATCCCTGCCCAGGACAAGATGGACGGGGGGCGTCTCCGATCCGATGATCGCCATGACCGCTCGTGCAGCCTTCGCAGGATCACCGACTTGACGGCCGCTCTTTCGGCTGCGCGCTTCACGCACGGGATCGAACAGTCCGTCGTAGTCGGGAATCGAGCGTTCGGTGCGAACGAGCGACGAGCCCGCCCAGTTCGTGCGGAATGAGCCCGGGGCCACCGCCGTGACGCGCACTCCGAAGTCGCGCACCTCGAGCGACAGGACTTCGGAGATCGCCTCGACGGCGAATTTCGACGCCGTGTAGTAGGCGATGCCGGGAAACGCGACAAGCCCGGCCATCGACGAGAGGTTGATGATGTGGCCTCGCCGGCGCACGCGCATGCCCGGCAGGACGGCCTTGATGACCGCCACCAGGCCGAACACGTTCACGTCGAACTGGCGACGCATGGCGTCGAGCGGGCTTTCCTCGAGGACGCCTTCGTGGCCGTAGCCTGCGTTGTTGATGAGTACATCGATCCCGCCGGATTCCTGCTCGATCGCCGCAACCACTTGCGTCACGGCCGCATGATCGGACACGTCGAGGATGAAGGCCTTCGCGAGGCCGGGCGCGAGCGTATCGAAGCGCGCGCGATCTTCCTGGCTTCGGATGGTGCCGAACACGCGATGGCCTGCAGCGAGCGCAGCCTCTGCGAATGCGCGGCCAAGACCCTGGCCGACACCTGTGATCAGAAAAGTTCGTCCTGTCATGATCGTTCGCCTTCGTTTCTGGTGTCCATGGCGGAGTTCACTTCAGTTCGAAGACGTTGTAGACCGGGCCACTGGGGAGTCGTTGCCCCAAGCCGAACGCGACGATGCGGTTGAGCCAGTCGTAACGAGGATCGCTTGTGAAGAACGTCGGGTTGATCCGGAAGTGATATTCCCGAGGATCGACCTCCTCGCCGGCCGTCATGCGCGCGAGCACCTCCGGCGAGGCGGCACGTACACCTCGGTAGTTCATGATGATCTGCGCCCCGTCGTCCGTGCGCAGGGGAAGCTTCGCGTCGAGAAGGATCGTCCCGTCCGAGAGAACGGTCTGCCAGTCGCTGCCGCCTGGCAGGACCTCCCCTCGCAGTCGGTCGCCCTGGAACCGCCCCAAGCTCACCATGCCGGCTTGATGGCTCGTGCCGATGCCGCCGAACTTGTAGATCCGGTCGACCTTCATCTCGATGGCGAGCAAAGGCTGGAAGGCGATGCTCTGAAGTGCCGGGTGCACTGTGATTGGTTCAGTCATTTGAATCTCTGTTTGTTAGCGCTTGGTCCAGGTGGCGCGTGTGACTGGAGCGTGCGTTGCTGTCGGCGCCCTAATGGCGCGGCCGACATGCCCAGACCGCTGCTGCGCTGAAGATCAACATGGTGGCCGTGACATAGAACACCTGGCCCATGCCCACGCGCGCACCCACCTGTCCCCCGATCAACGGCCCGACAACCTGGCCGACGAATTGGGCGGATTGCAGCGTTCCCAAGAGGCTTCCGGACGAACCTTCGGTCGCCAACCCGCGAATCAGTTTTCCGATGGCGGGCAGCAGACCTGCGATCGTCAAGCCCATCAAGAAGCGAAGGCCGCAGAGCTGCCACCAATTGACGACCCAGGCCTGCGGTACCAGGACGAGTGCCGTAGCGATCAGGCAGACGGTGATCACGCGCCATCCGCCGATGCGATCGGCGAGCGCACCGATCTTCGGTGCTGCCAGCATGCTGGCGAAGGCGGTTGCCGACATGATGAATCCGGCGTAGCGCGGCAACTTTGCCTTGTCGACGCCCAGCTGTTGGATGTAGATGGTGATGATCGGCTCGACGGACATGCTTGCCAGAAGGACCATGCTCGATGCCAGCAGCAACGCCAATATCGCCAGCCACTCCGACTTCGGACGACGCTTCGGCACGGTTGCGAGGTGACTCTTCGAGACCGGACTGAAGTCCTCCTTGACCAGCAGGATCGTCGCGACGGCAGCGATCGCGATCAGTCCTCCGCCGAGGAAGAAGCTGCCCCGGATTCCAACCAATTCGGGAAGAAATCCGCCGACCAGAGGGCCGATCAGGTTGCCGCAGAGGGCGCCTGTTGAAAGCACCCCAAGCGCCCAGCCGGCCTTGGCCTGCGGAACCTGCGAGCCGATCATCACGATGGACGCGGCGCCGTAGCCGCCGACGAGACCGGCGAGGAAGCGCAGCATGACGAGCTGCGGCGCCGAGTTGGCCGTGCCGATGAGCGACATGAGGATGGCCATGCCGACAGCGGCGCGCACGAGCATGATCTTGCGCCCGTAGCTGTCCGAGAGTCGACCCCAGATCGGCGAGGTGACGGCTGTTCCTATGAACGTCGCGCTGTATGCAAACGACGACCATTGCACGATGTCAGCCGCGCCATGGACGCCGAGTTGCTCGACGTAGATCGGCAGGAACGGCAGCAACATGCTGAGGCTGACAAGCGTCGTGAACGAGCCGAATACGCAGACGAGCAGGTTGCGCTGCCAATAGGGCTCGTTGCGTTCTGCGTAGGTCGGAAGGACTGCGGACATCGTTTGTGGGAGAACCTCGAAAGGCTCTGCATGTAGGCGGCAGCGACGCTGCGGCATCGCAATCGATGCTATCGATGCGTGCCGCCTGGCGGGAGCCAGGATCTCTGCACAGTGGCTGAGAGAAAACGCACAGGGGCGCGCCGAGGGAACGGCAACCGGCCTCAGTGCGCGAGGAAGTCCTTCACCGCGGCGATCGTCGGCGCGGGCGCTTCCTCCATCAGCCAGTGGCCGACGTTCGGTATGACGACTTCCTGGACGTTCGTCGCCGCGTTGCGCATGACGATCGCGACGTTGGCTCCGAAGGCCTTCTCGGCGCCGATGGCGAGCACCGGCATCGTCAGCTTCGTCTCCATCGCCTTGAGGTTGTCGGCGTCGTCCTTCTGGTCGATCGCGAGGAACTGGGCGAATGCGGAATGCATCGCGCCCGGCTTGGCGTAGAGCGCGGTGTAGTGGCGACGGGTGGCCTCGTCGATCTTCGACGGGTCGCCGGCGAACTCGTCCCAGAAGCGGTCGAGGTAGATGCGCTCGCGGCCGGCGACCAGGCGCTCGGCGTCCCGGCCGCCGAAGTTGAAATGCCACAACGCGGGCAGGCGCACGATCTTGTCCCACGGCGGGATGCCGGGAATCGGCGAGTCCATGATGACCAGGCGGGTGGTCTTGTCCGGATAGCGCGCCGCGTAGGCATACGCGACCATCGTGCCGATGTCGTGGGCCACGATGTCGGCGCTGTCGACGCCGAGCTTGTCCAGGACGGCGCGGATGTCACCGGCCTGCGTCCACTTGTCATAGCCGCCCGCGGGGTGCGAGGACAGGCCCATGCCGCGCAGGTCGGGCACGATGACCGTGTGGTCCTTCGCGAGTTCGGCGGCCATCGGCGACCACATGTCGCCGGTCTCGCCGAAGCCGTGGATCAGCACGACCGCGGGCCCGTGGCCGCCGACGCGAACGTTGATCGTCGCGTCGGCGTTCACGACCTGCGAACTATGGAAGCTTGCCGGGAAGGGCGTTGGCGCGGCATGCGCCGACAGCGCGCCCAGTGCCAGGCTGGCGGCGAGGCCTGCGACGACTCGGCGGAGGCGGCGCGAGATCGCGGCGTCCCCGGAGATGGACAAATGGTGGTCAAGTACTTTCGCCATGATGATGGTTCCTTGCCATGAGGCAATGTGTGTCGACTGGAAGTTGCTGCAGTTCAGCAGTCGGGGCCCCTGCGAGAACAGATGCCGAGTTGGGTACGCGCCTTTGCGACGCGATCGAGCCGCAGCGCGGCCCGACCGGCCGGCGTTCGGCGCGCAGCGCGGCTACTTCAGCGACGACGCAATCTTCTCGAGACCCGCCTTGGCACAGCTCTCGTCGACCATGCCGCTGGGCGAGCCGCCGACGCCGATGCTGCCGATCACCTCGTCACCGGACTTGATCAACACGGCGCCGGGAAGCAGCAGGATTCCCGGCACGTTGGCCAGCGCTGCGGCGGCGGGATTGGCGGCGAGTTGCGCCACCAGTTCGCTCTGCAGATCCTTCTTGAAGATCGGCCCGAGCGTGACGATGGTGTAGGCCTTGCCGCGGCTCGAGTCCAGCGTGTGCGGCGTGGCACGTTCGTGCTTGAGCGCGGCACGCGTGAGACCATTGCGATCGAGCACGGTCACGCTGACCTTGTGGCCGAGCTTGTCGCAGGTCGTCAGGGCCTCGGCCGCTGCCTGCGATGCCAACAAGGCGCTGAGTTCCTTGGGGGCAGCCGATTGAGCCTGTGCGAACGTTGCAAAGAACGCGAGTGCGACCAGAGAGGTAAGACGAAGGACATTCATGTGGATTCCTGGGTGGATGGATGGGGCACGGGGGGCAGCGCTTCCGGCGAGCTTTCGCCGGCGGCGCAGGACGAACAAGGCGAGGCCGGCGCCACCAGCGGCCAACGCAGTTCGGGAATCTCGGAGATGAGCGTGGTGTGCAGCACACGCACACGCACTTGAACGGGCCTGGAGGCTGACGGTGCGACGAGGGCCGCTTCGCCGGAAATGCGCAGTTGGCGGCCGTTGTCGAAGTCGACGAACAGCAGACCCACTCGGGGATCGCTGACGATATTTCCGAGGGTGTTGAAGAAGTTGTTCCCAGCCACGTCGTCGAAGACCACGGTATCGGCGTCGGCCCAACGGACAAAGCCTGGCGCGCCGCCGCGGTGGGAGATGTCCACACCGCCGCCGCGCGAGGGATCGAGTTCGGCGCTGCGCGAGGCAATGAAGAAGGTCGCGGCACCCTCGACCAGCGTGCGCGGATCGAGTGTCGCGGCGGACGTCGCCGCGACCGGGTCGGGACGACGGACATGGATATGACGTGGGCAATTTCCGAAGCTATGGGTGATGCGCAGCACGAGGCCGTTGCCGTCGTCTCGTTCAATCACGCCGTTGGCACGGTTGCGCCGGCCGTTGGTGAAGTCGATGCCGAGCAGGCCCATCGGCACGCCGGGCCGCAAGGAGAGCAGCACGTGCTCCTTGGACATGTCGTGCACCGCGAGCAACGCAGGAGTGACCGCGCGCAGCATTCCGGGGCGCCCTGCAAGCGCATCAGCTTGCGGATGCCCGAAGTGATCCAGGGTCGCAACGAAGGCCAACGGCAGGGACTCGAAGAAGCGTTGATGCTGCTCGGGCATGAACGGACGGATCGACGTTGCCCCGCGCTGCCGCGCCTGCTCACGCACGCCCATCAATTCCTGCAGCGCGCGTTCGTCAGCGTGGAAGGGGTCGTCGGTACGCATCTCAATGTGGCGCGGTGGCCTGCATTGCGTCACCCTGCGCGAATGTCGCGTACCGCCGCGCCAGGTGAGGCTGCAATTCGACCGGAGAATCCCAGGATGCGACGGCAATCTCATTGATGCGGCTCAACAGTCCGCGCTCGCGCAACAACACTCGAACACGGCGAGCGAACAGGGGCGGAGTCGCGTAGTAGAGGTTCATGTCAGATTGCGAAAGGCTGAGCGGTGCAGCGAGTGTCGGCGCCGGTTGGTTTGCGTAGGTCGTAGACTGCTCACTCGATTCATGAGTGACACTCACCTATGCAACTGCCACCGCTGCAGACCGTTCGTGCCTTCGAGGCGGCCGCGCGGCTGGCCAGCTTCGCGCGCGCGGCCGATGAACTGGGTTTGACCGCCAGCGCGGTCAGCCATCACATGAGGGGTTTGGAGTCGCGCCTGCAGGCCAAGCTGTTCGTGCGCGCGGGACGCGGCGTTGCGCTGACCGAGACCGGCCACGCGCTGCACGCCAAGCTCGCGCTGGGCCTGGCGCTGATCGAACAGGCGTTCGCCGAGGCCCACCAGCGCAAGCGCTGGCGCACGTTGACGGTCAGCGTGCTGCCGGCGTTCGCGGCGCGCTGGCTGATCCCGCGGCTGGACGACTTTCAGCGCCACCATCCGGGCGTCGACCTGAATCTGCGCGCCACGCAGGACGTGGTCGACCTCGAGCGCGACGGCGTCGACGTCGCCATCCGCTACGGCCTCGGCGGCTGGCCCGGCCTGTCGCAGGTGAAGCTGCGTGACGAACAGCTTTTCCCCGTGTGCAGCCCAACCTTCAACGGCGGCCGTCTGCCGCCTGCTCCCCGTGATCTGGCCAAGGCGCCGCTGCTGCGCCACAGTCGCCAACCCTGGACGCCCTGGTTCCGCGCCGCCGGACTCAAGGTCGCCGAGCCGTCGCGCGGCTTGAGCTTCAACGAGGCGGGCGGTCTGCTGCAAGCCGCCGCACAAGGCCATGGCATCGCGTTGGCGCGAGCTACGATGGTGGAGGACGATCTGCGAGAACGGCGATTGGTACGACTCTTCGATGTCGCGGTCACCGACCGCTACGCGTGGTACGCCGTGTGGCGCGAATCGGGTGAAAAGCCGGTCGAGGTCGCGGCGCTCGTCGATTGGCTTCGAACTTCCCTCAACCGATCGTGAGCCTTCGCGGCCGCCAGGCGTCGCCGCATTGCAGAGCGCTGGTGCCGAGCCCCGCCAAGCCAGCGGTGCCCTCGAGGCTGAGGCCAGAAGCGTGGCGGTTGATGGCATGCGGTCCCTGGAGCGGGCATCGGGCCCGTCGATGCGCCACTGTCCCGCTTTGCGCTCCGAACGTCATCGCGCGCAAGTTGCCATGCAGGGTGGCTCTTTTGCGAGATGCGAGCATCTCCATTGAGTGACACCCCATTCGCTGGAAGGAGTCCTCAGCCGCCGTCCGCGCCGAGCGTGGCCGAGCGCGACGAGGCGGGCCTGTCGCCCGTGACCTCGGCCTTGGAGTCCTGCTCGACGCTTGCCACCGCGCCGGCGTACTGGTTCTACGGGTGTCGCTCGCCGGCCAGCTCCGCCACCAGGAAATCGATCAGGGCACGCACACGCAGCGCCGCATGGTGGCGGCTCGGATAGATCAGCGAGAACGGACGCGAGCGCCCGCCGGATTCCGGCAACAACTCCAGCAAACGGCCTTGTGCCAAGTCTTCCTGGACGACGTAGCGATAGGTCTGCAGCAGCCCTGCACCTTGGCGGGCCAAGGTCACTGTTCCGAGATAGTCATCGGTACAGCGGAAGGTGGCGGGCGGGTTGAGTTCGATGTCACGTCCTTCGTGGCGGAACAGCCAGGGCACCGATTGCCCCGTGCTTGGCAACACAAAATGAACGCAGTCGTGCGCGTCCAGCGAAGGGAGCGTGTCGGGCCTGCCGGCGCGTGCGATGTACGAAGGTGCGGCTACCAGCACGAGCTCGGCATCTTCGAGCTTGCGTGCGATCAGGCTCGAGTCCGGCGGGGTGCGGCCCCGAATCGCAACATCGAAGTCTTCGCCGGCGAAATCGATGTTGCGATTGCTCAGGTGAACGTCGATCTGCACGCGCGGATACCGCTCCCGAAAGCGCGGCAGCAGCGGCAACACGCGGTAGTGGCCGTACGGCGAGGCCACGCTGATGCGGAGCAGCCCGCTTGGGGCCCGGTGTTCGCCGGTGAGCTGGCTTTCCGCGTCGCGCATCAGGCCGAGCGCCTGGCGACAATGCTCGAAGTACGTGCGCCCGCTGTCGGTCAAATGGATCTGCCGCGTGGTGCGCACGAACAGGTTTACGCCGAGCCGTGACTCGAGCCGAGCGATCGAACGGCTCACCGCCGGCGGGCTCAGGCCCGTGGCTCGTGCGGCCGCCGTGAAGCTTTCGAGCTCCGCTGCCAGGCAGAACAACTCCAGGCTGCCGAGCATGACGTCGTCGAATTGCCGTCTCATGCGAACTTCACCGTCTGACAGTGGGGGTAGCGAGTCTACGTGGAGGGCCCGACCCATGCATTACACGGTGTACTAACTGAATTCTCCGCAGGCCCATTTATCGCAGCAAGTGCCGTCGCTACATTCGTTCTGACCGATCAACGTTTGCCCCAGGGCAAGGAAAATTCATCATGGCGAAGGTACTGGTTCTCTACTATTCCACCTATGGACACACCGAACAGCTGGCCCGAGCGGTGGCCGACGGTGCGCGTTCGGCGGGTGCAGACGTGGCGCTGAAGCGTGTCCCTGAATTGATGTCGCCCGAAGTCGCTCGCAGCGCCGGCGCCAAGCTCGATCAGGCCGCGGACGTGGCCACGCCCGGCGAACTGGCGCAATACGACGCCATCATCATCGGAACGCCGACCCGGTTTGGCCGGGTCTCGTCGCAGATGGCCAACTTCCTCGACCAGACCGGCGACCTGTGGGGCAAGGGCGCGCTGGTCGGCAAGGTCGGCGGCGCCTTCGTCTCTACCGCCAGCCAGCATGGCGGCATGGAGACGACGCTGTTCTCGGTTCTGACGTCGCTGATGCATCACGGGATGATCACTGTGGGCCTGCCCTACGCCTATGCGGGCCTCACGAAGATGGACGAAGTGACTGGTGGCACCCCCTACGGCGCCTCCACGATCGCGTCTGTCGACGGATCGCGCCAGCCGAGCGAGAACGAGCTGGCCGGTGGGCGCTTCCAGGGTCGTCACATCGCCGAAGTTGCAGCCGCTTTGCTGCGCGGCAAGGCCTGAGGGTTTCGGGTCTTCGGCGCGGTAGTGACTCTGGGGGCTGGTCTCTCACCCAGCCGTCATCGTCAAAGTCGCGTCGAAGGCGCTTGTGTCTGATCAGCCAGCCACAAGCGTCGCTGCCGAACGGCTGCGCCCTATCGTGGCCGATATCTGCGCATCGCGTTCAAGGACGGTGTGGATCTGCGCCACCACTGCCGCGCCCTCTCCGACAGCAGAGGCGACTCGCTTGGTCGACCCGGCGCGCACATCGCCGATCGCAAAGACCCGCGCCATGCTGGTCTGCAAATGGTGACGGAAGTCCGTTGATGGCGAGACGCCCGACTCCGGGCCGGTGAGTATGTAGCCATTCCCATCCAGCTTCAGGCACTCTCGCAGCCACGCGGTGTTCGGTTCGGCACCGATGAACATGAACGCGTGCCGGATCGGCAACGTCCACACCGTGGAGGTACCACGATCTCGCACTCTGGCGGTTTGCAGGCCACCGTGTCGATCTCCTTGCAGTTCCACGATCTCGGAACAGTACTGGACACTGACGTTGTCGAGGGCGTTGATCTGGTCGACAAGATAGCGGGACATCGACGCGGCCAGCGTGCTACCGCGAACCACGAGGGTGAGATGCTTCACGAAAGCGGCAAGGAAGACCGTCGCCTGGCCAGCGGAGTTGCCGGCACCCACCAGGGCGATCTCGATGCCCGCGCAGAGCTTTGCTTCCGCAAGCGAAGCTCCGTAATGGACCGAGTCGCCCTCGAACGCCTTGAGGTTGATGATGTCGGGTCGACGATATCGCGCGCCGGAAGCGACGACGACCGTTCGAGCCTTCACGGAACCCTGATCCGACAAGGTCAGATCGACCGCATCTCCGCCTTCGCCGCCGTTCACGCAGTCGAGCCCGGTCGCAAACAGCGGTATGGCGATCTCGGCACCGAATTTCTGGGCTTGGTTGAGCGCCCGAGCGGTCAAGGCCAGGCCCGAGATGCCGGTCGGAAAGCCGAAGTAGTTCTCGATGCGAGCCGACGCTCCGGCTTGCCCGCCCACGACGGCACCGTCCAGGACGAGGACTGAAAGTCCTTCGGACGCGGCGTACACCGCGGTCGCCAGGCCCGCCGGTCCCGCCCCTATGATCGCGACGTCATAGACCGCATCCTTGTCCAGCTGAGGCGTGATGCCCAGCCAGGCTCCCGCCTCTTCGTTGGTTGGGCGCTTCAACAGGTGCCCGCATGGACAGACCATGATGGGCATGTCGCACGCCGGGATCGACAGGTCGTCGATCAACTGTCGACCGCGATCGCTTGCACAGTCCAACACCATGTGAGGGTATGCGCTGCGCGTCAGAAACGCCTGGAGACGAAGCATGTCCGCCGATCCGGTTCGCCCAAGCAGAACCGGGCCGACTCCACGCTCGAGCAGCCCGATTCGCCGGAGGATGAGCGCACGCATGATGAGTTCGCCCAGTTCGGCCGAGCCAACGATCAGCGCACGCAGGCGGTTCGAGTTCAACGGGATCGCCCGGCAGCCGTCCGGACCGGCCCTGCCCGACGACAGCGAACGCCGGCCTTCGACGATCTCTTGCAGCTCGCCCGTGAACTGCCCCGGACACAGGTCGCGCAGAACGGTTTCCTGGTTCAGACCATCTCGCCCGACCAGCGTGATCGCGCCATCGACGATGAACCATGCCGGGACGCTGTGGTCGCCGACGTCGAACATCAGGTCACCCGGTGAAAATTCGACCGGCTCGCTGTCGGAGAAGCGCTTCACGACGTCGAACTGGCTCTCGCGCAGTTTGGGAAACCTCTGTTCGCTGCGATCCGAAAGCGGAACGATGATCTCGATCTCTTCTGCTGTCCTCATCATGGATCCTCTTGCACGGCACGCACACGAACGGCGGTGCACACCCCAAACGGTTGTTCGAACTGGACAGCGTCCGATCACGGCCGTCGGAATCGCCGATTTCGGAATTGTCCAGGCTGGTGCTCCATGCGTCATCGCGTGAGAGGTGCCGTTCGGAGTGGTTCCACCGAGAGATGCGTGCATGTCAATTGAGTGGTAGGCCACTCGCTGGACGCTGAGATTCACGAAGAGTGCGTCGCGGAGATCGCGTTGAAGGCCGCTGAGGCTATCGGCCGGTATGCATCTATGACCAATGAAGGATGAGTCTGGCGCGTGGCTGTCGAACACTGGAGGCAACTGCTTCCTGACGCATCGGATCTGCCATGACCTCCACCGTAATCGCGACGCACGATCGCTTCCCCTCGAACACGGCGGCTGTGCTCTCCCGTCTGCGCGCCACGCTCGATTCTTCGACGATCGATCGCAGCACGGCCGGCATTGGCCGTGCGACGCCACTACGCGCTGGCGAGCTTCTGCTTCGACTGCAGCCTGGCATGCGCGTGCCGTCGCCAAGCAGCAGTCCGTTGTTCGATGTTGCGGGCGTCGTCGCGGAGACCGCCCTCGACGCTGGTGGATTCGCAGTCGGCGATCGGGTCTTCGGCGTTGCTCGTGACCCTCACTGGCGCGACGATGTCGGCTACGTTCTGACCACTGTTGGGCATGTGGCGAAGCTCCGGAGAACCCTTGCGCCGGTGCAAGCGGCGACCCTCGCCTCGAGCGCGACGACGGCGTGGCGCATGCTGTTCCGTCGGGGTCGGCTGGAGCCCGGTGAGATTGTCACCGTCATTGCCGCCCGCAGCCCCGTTGGCGCATTGGCGTTGCAGCTTGCGCGAGCGCACGACGTGCAGGCCATCGCCGTTTCGCCCTCCGACGGCAACCACCGATGGCGCGCGCTCGGCGCCCACCGCGTTGCAGACATCCGCACCGACGCACTCGAATCGGCCTGCCGGGTTGCCGCGGTCGTCGTGGACACCGTGGGAGGATTCATCCAGCGACGCGCGCTCTCCGCAATGCAGGAAGGCGGCGTGCTGTTGTCATGCGCGTCCCGGCCGGACATGTCGAGAGCGCCGCCAGGCGCCAGCGCCGAATTCGTCGAGACGCGCGTCACATCGCGCGATCTCGCACGGATCGCCGACCTGATCGATGTGGGACGCCTGGTGCCGGCGCTGGACGACTGAGTGCTGTGGTCGGCGAGCTTCAAGGCCGGCGTTTCCCAACATGGACCGCGGTTCAGTTGATTTCTGGTCAGCGCGAGGGGGAATGAACCCGGCTTTTCCCGCGCGTAGCCCACGCCCTCGAGGCTAGCGGCCTCCACCTAGAGAGACGACCTGCGAACTGAGAGGCTGAGGACTCCCTTCGGCGGTTGGCTCGTCACTGAATGTGGATGCACGCAGCCACCGATTTCCGGTCGCGATGGCAGCGGTGGTCACGGCACTTCAGGCACTCTCGGACCGTTCTCTGTTCCCGTCCGCATTCGAAGACGGCACGACTCCCGGGCGACGCCCCGGGGAAGGCCGGGGACACTTGGATCGACGATGGCTAGCGGTGCCGTTCCGGATCACAACTTGTTCCGGGGTGAATCCCGTCAGCATTCCGGTTCTCCCTATTTTTGATCCGGGCAGGATGCCAGATGTGTCGACAACAGCAAGTGTTGCCGCCTCATCTGGGTTGAACTCAGGGCTGCGCCCCGAGACCCGCTGTCAACGAAATCAGAAGCGCCCCGTGGCGCATCGCATCGCGAAACCTAGGCCAATTCCGTCTGCACTTCAGCGTACGCAAGCACTTCCGAGTCCGGGACAGAGTTTCCCACGCTCGGTGACAGTTCAAGCAGTATCGCGACCTCGCGTTCTTGCTGGTCCAGAACGCGAGCGCGAAACGCATCCAAACCCTGCGCTTCAAGCGCTTGCAGTGCAGCGGGCGAGTTGAACGCCCAGCGGTCCAGAACGGACCAGCCAAATCGGTTGAACGGCTGCGTCGCGACTGCGCGCAAGGTCTCGATCTTCAGGACTTTCGACGCGAGGGCCAGGGGCGGGCTGTCTTTCGTGAGCATGAGAACTCCAAGGAGGTGGGAATTGGGCGGGCAACGACGGTGCCGAGCCGCCACTAATGGAAGTATGTGCTTGCCCACAATGATAGCCATACAGATCGAAGCGGTCCAGTCCGAAGGTCGCCTGCGGCGCCATGCCCCGGCGCGCTTCCTGCCTGGCGAGCCGCCCGCCAGCGCTGCGCACTGTCATGCGACTCGCGCGGCCGGCATCGGCCTTCAACAACCCGTGCCTTCGGCGCGTGCCCTCTCGTTGCTGTTCATTCAACGCATTCCTAGCTGAGAGTCGAAAGCCCCGCCCGCTCCATGAGCGGGGCCTTCGACCCTCAGCCAAACGGCAGAAGCCGCCTGGTTGAAAAGGGAGGAAGAACCCGGTCAAACCCCAAAACTTGACTGGAGAACTGAATGAAAAGATCGATCGATTCAACGAGCTCGACGCCCGCATCGAGGGCATGCAACGCACTTCGCGAAGCCAATCTGGCCGAACTGATCGTCGCGCTCGCTGGCACGACACTGCAGCCGGCGTTCGGCTGAGGAGGTCGCCATGTTTGCATTCCTCACCTTCCTGGGCGTGTGCTTCTCGGCACTCGGAGCATGGGTCGGCTTGGCGGCCGTGATCGTGGGTGCAGTGATCGGGCTCCTGCTGGCGCCGATCGCCCTGGTCGTCGGCTTCCGCCAATACCGCAAGGCCCGTCGGCCACGCTAGCACCGGACCGCGGGCGAAGCCGATGGACCCGGTACAGTAGCGGTACACCCATCAGCTTCGCCCGATTTCGACCAACTTCGCTAAGTGCTTGTCAGGCAACAACTTTCAGGTTTCCAAGCTTCGGAAGACTTCGCTATCATTGCCTCGACAGCCCCCGTTGCTCGCAAACTCATAATCCTTTGGTCGTTGGTTCAAGTCCAACACGGCCTACCATCGATACCGCTTTGTCGGTGAGCTTCTACTAACCAATTCTCGGCGACTTGAATCGTGTTGTCGTTGCTCCTTGGCTCGCGGTCGGTTTGACTCGATTCGAGTCTGGACTTGAAGTCGTGGGCGGCATGCAGATGGAATCACCGGAAGATCAGTTCGAGTCTGCACGCAACCTGCTTAAGTCCTACGATCTGCTCGCATCGAATCCGCCCCCAGAGCTTTGGCCTCCCTCCGCCCTCTGAATGAGGCCTCGATACTGTGGTTGCTTGATCGAACTGCCGATGCCACGCGCTTCGAGCTGTCTCGCAGCGTTTCCACACGGTCTCCAGCGACAGCGGAATTCGCACGGGCTGCATTGGACGTCCGGTAGTGAGCTCAATGCCGACGTCCAGTCGCGACGCGCTCAGAAAGCCGGGCCACGCGCGAACGGTCATCGAGAAGCGCGAGATATTGGAAGACGCTCGCTCACGTTCAAGGTACCTCGTGCCGAAAGCCAGCGACGACGCATGGCGTGACCGGCGGAAGCCGTGCCAGGTCACGCAGGAGTGCGACGATGCTGGGAACGCCTCGCTTGGAGCGGATGCTCGCGATCTGCGTTCGCACGGTCGACAGCGCGACACCGCATTGGGACGCGATCTCCGAAGGCTCCAGGCCTTCGTTGAGCGCGTCGAGCACGCAACGTTCGGCGCTTGTCAATCCATGCGCCACGCCGTACCAGTGAATTGCCAAGGGCGGGCAAGGATGGGGCTGTTCGAGCAGCAGCGCAATGCAGTCGCTCTGCCTGGCTCCGCCCATAGGGCCGGATAGCGGCACGAGCGAGATATGGGTCAACTCGCGCCCAGCCGCGATCGAGACGAGGCGCGGGACGCGTTCCCTCGCGACGAGGGCGATCGCGGCGAGCAGGCGCGCGGTCTCGTGGCGATCAGCGCACACGAGGACACCGGCCTCGATTCGCAAGGGAACGCCCAGCGCTACGGCGTCCCGCGCCAATGCATTGCAATAGCGTACCGCCGCTGCCGGCGAGACACAGACGATGCCGTAGCCGACCTGGTCGAGCAGCAGTTCCAGCAAGGCGGACCCGAGCGCCATGCCTGGCGGGTCGGAGCCGCGCGCGCCGACCGGAGGTGGAGACAGGGTGGAGCAAGCGACGTCGGACATGGCGAGCCTCGCGAGGTTGTCTGGAGCGCGTTGGCAGGCGCTCCGGGTCAGCGGTTATGACGTGCCTCACTGTGCCCGGCGTGCCCTGGACAAGTCCTTCAGGCGTCTAAAGAGATGTGAATCACCACCGCCCCACGCGACATTGCCTGCGGCCGGCGATCGACTTACAGTCGCGCCTTGAGCTGGGAGGCTTGCGGGCATGGAGAGCACCGAATGGGGCGCCTATCGTTTTGCGGAGTTCGAGCTGCGTCCCCAGGAGCGCGTCCTGACCGTCCGCGACGCGCCCACACCGATCGGCAGCCGTGCCTTCGACGTGCTGCTCACGCTCGTCCAGCACGCCGGCCGGGTCGTTTCCCGCAACACGCTCATGGATACCGCTTGGCCCGGGCTGGTCGTCGAGGAGAACAACCTGTCGGTGCAGATCTCCAATCTGCGCGGGGTGCTCGGGCATGAGGCGATCACGACGATACCCGGCATCGGCTATCGATTCAGCGCGGCGCTCGCACGCGGCTCCCCTGCCGCCATCGCGCAGGCGCAGCCGGAAGCGACCCCTCGGCGTGGGGGCAATATCCTGCCGTTCCAGTCCGAGCTCATCGGCCGCGAGGCGGAGCTGGACGAGGTCGTGGCCCTCGTCGGACAACACCGCCTGGTCACCCTCAGCGGGCCGGGAGGCATCGGTAAGACGCGTCTTGCGCAGGCGGTCGGGCGCCAGCTCGCCGATCGCTTCAAGGCAGGCGCGTGGGTCGTGGAGTTCGCGCCCTTGGCTGACGCCTCGCTGCTGGCGGCAACGGTCGCGCGCGCGCTAGGCCTGCGGCTTCCGGGCGAGCGGCCGGTCTTCGAGGAACTCGCGGACGCCCTGGGCGAGACGCCCCGCTTGCTGGTCCTGGACAACTGCGAACACGTCATCGACGAGGCGGGCGCGCTCGCCGCGGCACTGCTCGAACGAACGCGCGGTGTGCGCCTGCTGGCAACCAGCCAGGAACTGCTCAAGGTGCGCGACGAGCACGTCTACCGCCTGCCGCCGTTGTCGGTGCCGCCACCCGATGATCCGAGCGTCGCCGGCCACGGTGCGGTGCGGCTGCTGGTGGCGCGCGTGGAGGCCCGGGCGCCGCGGTTCGCGCTCGACGAGGCCGGAATGCAGGACGCGGCCGAGATCTGTCGTCGTCTCGACGGGCTGCCGCTGGCCATCGAGCTGGCCGCCGCTCGCGTGCCGCTCCTCGGGCTGTCAACGGTGCGCGCGCGCCTGGACGATCGCCTGCAGGTGCTGACTGACGGCGCGCGCAGCGGGTTGCCGCGGCATCGCGCGCTGCGTGCCACCCTGGACTGGAGCCTGCGGCTGCTCAACGAGGCCGAGCGCAAGGCATTCGCGCGCGCGGGCGTCTTCGCGGGAACGTTCGGGCTCGAGCAGGCGGAGCGATTGCTGGGCGCTGAGCCCGCCGGTACCGACGGGCACGGCGATCCTTGGGCGATAGAGCACATTGGCAGCCTCGTCGACAAGTCGCTGATCATGGTGGACAGCACCGATCCACCGCGCTACCGGTTGCTCGAGAGCGCGCGCCTCTACACGCGCGCGATGCGACGGGCGTCGGGCGAGACGGAACTCGCCCAACGCCGACATGCCTGCGTGTTCCGGGACCTGTTCCGGGAATCGCTGGCCCTCGAATGGGATCAGCCCTCGCAGGAGCGGCGCAGGCGCTTCCTGCCTGACCTGGACAACGGGCGGGCCGCGCTGGACTGGGCCGCGGACGCCGATCCGGTCCTGCATGCGGACCTGGCCTTGTCCCTGGCGTGGCTGTTCGGCAGCAGTGGCCATGGCACGGAGGGCTTGCGCCACTGCTGGCGCGCGCTGGACCAGATTGCCGAGATGGCGCGCGATGGAGATTCGCGGGTACCGCCCTGCATCGAGGCGCGGCTGCTGGTCGAGACGTGCCGCTTGAACCATGGCGCGCCCAGCGAGCAGAACCTGCCGTTGTCCGCGCGTGCGGTCGACCTGCTGCGTGAGCAAGGCGACGCGGCGTTGCTCTACACCGCGCTGGGAAGGCTGGCCATCGACGCGACGAGATGTGGCGACCGCGCACAAGGCGAGCTCGCGATCCAGCAGATGGCGGCCCTCCACGCGCCCTCGTGGCCTCCCATGTCGCGCTGGGAGCTTCTCAATGCCCGCGACTATCTGGCCAACGAGCTCGGGTTGTACGCCGAGGGCGAGAACATCGCCCGGGAGGAACTCGCGTTGGCGCGCGCCCAGGGGGACATCGCCAAGATCCTGTTCTCGTTGATGGCGACGGAGCAGTGCGCCGCCTCGCTCGAGCGCTATGAGGAGGCCGTGGAGCGCGGCCGCGAACTGGTCGACCTGGCCGAGCGGGAAGGCGAGGTGGAACACACCCACGTGTTCGTGTTCAACCTGGCGATGGCACTTGCCATGTGCGGCCGGGTGGAAGAGGCCTTGCCTCTGGCGCGCCGATCGGCCGAGCTCGACCGGCGCCATGGCTCGTTGTGGAAGGGCCTGGACCTGATGGCCCTGCTGGCGCTTCGACAACAACGGGTCGAACTGGCTGCGCAGATCATCGGCCGCTCCGATGCAATGATGGATTCACGCCAGGGTCAGCGCGAGCCCGTGGAAAGCAATGTCTATCGCGCGGTGGTCGCGGCTCTCGAGCAAACCATGGGCACGAACGCGCTCGCGGACTGGAAGGCCCGGGGCGCCACGCTCTCGGACGACGAGGCAACCGCCCGGGCACTCGCCGACTGAATCAGTGCAGCGTCGCAAGGTACGCCGCGAAGGCCGCGCGCATGCCGCTGTCCGGAAATCGCAGGTTCATGGCCGATTGCGCGGGTTGCTTGCCGTACTTCGTGACGAACGCGTCCTGGTCGGCCAGGAACTCGATGATCAGCGCCTGGTTCCACACCATGCCCTGATCGCGGCCGAGGCTCTGCAGGGCCGTCGAGTAGCCGGTGAAGTCCGTGCTGCCGATCTTGCGGCCGACGACGCCGAACAATGAAGGCCCGTCCCATTGCTCCCCCGCCTTGGTCGAATGGCAGTCCGAGCAATGCTTGTCGAACAACGTCGCCGGATTGCCCGGGGGCTGCGCAGGCCCGGGCGTGGTCGCGAGCCGCAGCGTCCTCGGCACGACGATCGACGCCGGCACGCCGGCGGTCTTCACCGCGTGGGCATCGAAGACGTGGGCCGCAGCGGGCACGGCCGGCACATCCGGCATGAATCCGTCGACGAAAAGCCCCGTCATCGTCGTCAAGTCCAGGTATTCCTTCGACAAGCAACGGTACAGCGCCTCGCGCGCCTCGATGGGCAAGGGGGGCGGTGGATTGGGTTTAAGCCCCGCGCGAGGCATCACGCCCGACAAGATGTGCGCCTGTATCAAGTTCCGGTTGGAAAGGGCGTTCGGCCCCGAGACGATGGGCACGAAGGGCTTCTTCGTGGTGGCCTGCGGATAGTTCAGCATGCCGTAGCCTTTGTCGCGCCCCGAATGGCACTCGGCGCAATTCATTGCCTTGCCGAACTGATCGATGATCTCCGGCGGGATCACGTAAGGCGCGGCGCAGGCGCGCAGATAGTCGGGATTGCGGTTGTCGAGGCCGTAGGTGCCGGGAACGGGGCCGAAAGGGATGCTGCCGTAATCGAGCGGATCGCCAAAGCGGTCCTTGTTGCTCGTGCGCCAGCGTGGCGGCCTCCTGTAGGCCACGCCCGCGATTCGATCGTTGAGCGCCTTGACCGTGGGATCGAGCTCGGGGTCGCCGGAGCGCCGGAGCACGCCGTGCTCAAGGTGGTAGACGGCCTGGGGGTGGATGCTGAGCGGCGCCATCTTGTGGCACTGCTGACAGTCCTCCGCCTGGCCGGTGACAGCGAGGCGATAGTGCAGGTGGATCGGGGCCGACGCGGCAGGTTCGGCGCCCGGCACAGGCTCGAGGTCCTCGCCGTGGGCGAGCGTCGCTGCATCGGGGGCCCGCTGGTCGGTGCACTCGCCATCCGGGCAATGGAACCAGTCGATCATCGCGTCGAACGGCGTCTCCGGCCGGGTGGCGAACGCCACAATGGAGGCGTTGTTGGGCGCCACCTTCGCGACGGTCGGGCCGTCGTCGGGCGTCCAGATCCCGAACTGGATCCACCTGTCGTAGCTGGCCGTCGCGGCAGGCGATGACTTGGGTGCGGAGGCATAGGCCGGCGGCGAAGGCGCCAGGACGAAGAAGCGGCCAAGGGTGCCGGCGTTGTCGGGCGTCGTCAGGAACTTCGACCGATAGATCAGCACCGTCCACGGCGCATCAGGACTCACGCTGGGATCGCCCTTGCAGACGACGGGATTGCCGGCGTTCTGCGCCTGGATCAGATCCCAGGCGCGCTGGTAGCCGTCTGGGCTGGAGATCGCGGAAAGGAATTCCTGGCTCTTCAACAGGCAAGGCAACTCCAGCGCTCCGCTCGCGAGCCGCAGGTATTCGTCGTCGGTCACGCCGTGTCCCAACTGGTGCTGCGGATTGGGGACGTTGAAGTTCGCGTTGGCCTGCGCCGCCGCGAAGCGGTGCAGGTCGTCCATCAGGCCGACCGGCGGCACCTGGTTCGCGTCGGCACAGGCATCGAGGGCGACGAGGATCTGGCTCGATCGCGTCGCCACGTCGGTCGGATCCAGCACGGGTTCGTCCCATTTGGCCTCGCCATCGCCTGCCACGTGTGGCTGGAGCAGGAACGCGACGGCGCGTTCGCGCCAATGCGTCCAGCTCTCCTTGCTGCCATCGCCGCATCCGTTGGGCAGCGGCCTGTTCGCTAGCGCCAGGAGTTCGGGATGAGGCTTCAGCGCCTCGCCGGTCGTCGCTCCGGATGCCACGGCTAGTGCGGCGCGCGCCTGCACGAGCGCTGCCTTCGTCCTGGCGAGTTCGTCCTGCTTCGACGGGCGATTCGAGCCCTCGCCGTAGACGGAAGCCACGATCGGCAGCGCGAGCACTGCGACTGCGGCAAGGAATGCCTTGTTGGCCATGGCCTCACTCCCTGTTCTCGTTGGCGCGAATTCTGCGCGTTGCGGTGTTGTCCTGACAAGCGCCAGGACTCAGGATTCGATCCAGCTGATGTGGTCGTCCAGGCGCGCCCGGAAGTCGCCACCGAGTTCCATCTGGAGTTGCTCGAGAAGCGTCGACGCAGTGCGCCACGTCGCCCCGCCGCCCAGCGGATATTCGGTCACGAGCCGTGCGGCCTCGGCCGAACAGGCGAAGTCGGCGAGGACGCGCCGGATCGGCAGCTCGATGGGACCGGACAGCGTCAGGACCAGCTCGTGGCGCTGCCGCCGACAGGTGGAGCGGTCCAGCGACTGGAAGTTGTCCTCGTACGCGGCGACCGGCTGCGTCACGCGTACTTCACGCTTGCGCGCCTCCGCGTCGCCGCAGTCGACATGCAGGAGCACCGCGGCCGCGAACGTCGCGGTCGTCTCTGCATTCGTGGCGGCATAGACCCGCACGCCTCGGCACCAGTCGGGCCGGCCGACGGTCAGCGTCGCGCCCGTCCACTGGGGGACATCCACAACCAGGCCCGAAGGCGCGCGAGCGACGAAATCGAACTCCCACAAGCCATCGACCGGCTCGCGCGCTCCGAACCGCGGGACCAGCCGCGCCTGCGACCAGCCGGACGTGGGCACCATGCCCGTCACGTCCAGGAGCAGCTTGGTGCCTCCGGGCGCGTCGAAGCGGAAGAGCCTCAGCGTACGAACCTCATGGACGTGATGCATGTGTCACCCATCTTGCGAATCGGCTACATGCGGGATCATCTCGCCACTTGGCCGCGCTGACCTTTAACGGTGTGAAATCGACGCCAGGGCCGCCGGTGCCTCGTCGCGTCATCAGGGCTGAGGATGTGGCCCTGGCGACGCGCCCCGACGATGAGGGCATGATGGAAAGAGGAGAGCCGATATGACCAGATTCGTGGCGCTGAAGGAGAGTCACCGCAATCTCCTGCGCGATTCGCGTCCGGCAGGGCCTGTCGACCCCAAGGAGATCGCGAGGCTGACCGTCCGCCTCCGCTCCCGGGGCGATCCGGCCGAACTGGCTAGCCATGCCTATGCGCTGGCAGCACTGCCCTTGGCGCAACGCAACTACGCGACCCACGAGGACATCACCGCACGTTATGGCGCCCATGCGGACGATCTCGACCAGCTCGAGTCGTACGCGCAGAAGCACAACTTGCTCGTCGCCCATCGCAGCACGCTGGCGAGGACGATTGTCCTTGCAGGAGCCCTGGGCGACCTCCTGCGGGCCTTCCCGGCCAACCTCAGGCGCTACCACCACGTGTCGGGCGACTACCGCGGCAGGCAGGGCGAGATCCTCGTTCCCGTCGAGCTCGAGCGGATCATCACGGGCATCTTCGGATTCGACACCCGGCAACGTCGCAAGACGCCACCCCACCTGCGCTCGCTCGCCTTCGCGTCGCCGAACGCGAACCTGCCCGCCGACGGGGTTGCCGCGACCTTCTTCGCGAAGACCTACGATTTCCCGGAGCAGCAGGCCGCCCAGGCGCTGGACGGCTCGGGGCAGACGATCGGCATCATCGAACTGGGAGGCGGCTACCGCACCACCGACCTGCAGGCCTACTTCGCCCGCGTCGGCCTGCCGATGCCGACCATCGTCACCGCCTCGGGCACGCCGGGCGGCAACCCCGCTTCCGCTGATGACCTCGGGGACCTCGAGTCGATGCTCGACCTCGAAGTCGCCGGTGCGGTGGCCCCGGGCGCGCGGATCGTGGTGTATTTTGGGTCGACATCGACGGACCAGAGCCTGTTCGACACCATCAGCGCCGCGGTGAACGACACCGAGCGCCGGCCATCCGTCCTGTCCATCAGCTGGGGCAAGCCGGAAGACATGCTCACCGGAAGCCTGCTCGCGTCGCTGCAGGAGTTGTTCGCGCAGGCCGCCACCATGGGCATCACCGTCTGCGCGTCGTCGGGCGACCACGGCACCGCCGACCTGCCTGCGCAGGAATGGGATAACCACGTCCACGTCGACTATCCGGCCAGCGACCCGTTCGTGCTGGGATGCGGCGGCACGCAGATCGATCCGGCGTCGGGGTCGGATGTCGTCTGGAACGACCAAAGCCCATTCAGCATCCTGCAGCCTGACGGGGGCGGGTGGGCGAGCGGCGGCGGGATCAGCCAGGTCGTCGCTGTGCCGTCCTACCAAGCCGGGATGAAGATGCCGCCCTCCCTGGCGACTGGCGGAACAGGCCGGGGCGTCCCCGACATCGCGATGTGCGCGACGAA
The DNA here is from genome assembly GCF_023231945.1 of Scleromatobacter humisilvae. Taxonomy (GTDB): domain Bacteria; phylum Pseudomonadota; class Gammaproteobacteria; order Burkholderiales; family Burkholderiaceae_C; genus Scleromatobacter; species Scleromatobacter humisilvae. The sequence goes on along the minus strand of NZ_JAJLJH010000014.1, from coordinate 38,407 downwards.
CTATGCCGTGCGAGTCGACGGGGTCGACACGGTGTCAGGCGGAACCAGCGCCGTCGCGCCGCTCATGGCCGCCCTGGTCGCGCGCCTCGGCCAGGCGAAGCAGAAGCGCCTGGGCTTCCTGAATCCGTTCCTCTACGCGAACGCGGGAAACGGCGCCTTCCGCAGTGTTGTCTCGGGTGACAACGGGATCGACCAGACGTTGAACGGCTATACCGCCGGCGCGCCATGGAATCCGTGTACCGGGCTCGGCACCCCTGTCGGCACGCAGATCCTGCGCCTGCTTTGACACCAGCCATGGACGCCCACGCGTTCGACACCATCACGATATGCCACTACAAGGAGCAGCGATGCGGACATTCAAGATGACGACGATTGGTGCCTGTCTTTGCACGGCGATGTGCGGATGTTCGACGCTGCCCAGGTTCAGCAGCATCGCGGATTCCCACGACCTCCGGCCCAAGGTAAGCGATGTTGTGGACGAAGTGCAGTGCGAAGTGCTGACGGCCGTCAAGGCGGCGCACGACAGCTTCGAGGCTCAAGCCGGCGCCGGCACGACGCAACCCGACTACACGAACGCCCTGAACATCCTGACGACCGGAGACTTTGTCATGAGCGTCGACCTGACGCTGGAAGTGACGAACGACCAGGGCGTCAACCCCAGCCTGAGCTTCATCCGGCCCTTCGCAAACTCGCTCAGCTACAACTCAGTTCTCGGGGCCCAGTGGTCCGAGGAGCAGCACCGGCTGTTCGATGTCGCCTTTACGCTGATCTTCAGCCACAACACGCCGGTTCCGGCGCAATGCAGCACCCTGCTGTCGGAGCCCGATCGACACGGGCTGCGGGGAACCCTGGGCATCGGCGAGGCGCTCGTCGCGGGGCTGCCCTACACGATGAACGACGACAAGCATCCCGCATGGCACGCCTACATGATGCCCGTCATCGGCGTGACGGAGACGCTGGCGAACGATCCGCTGTCGGACGCGCCCGACGTCCCGAACTTCTCGTCGACGATCGACTTCACGGTTGCCTACGGCCTGGACGGCGGCCCGAACTGGACACTCAATCGCTTTGCCGGCCCCAGCTCGGACGGTCTCGTGACCGCCAAGCGCACCAACAAGGACACGATGACGTTCGCGGTCGCGCGAGTGCCGCCGGCAAGCGCTGCGGCCACCGCGGCATCCGCCGCTGCCGCCGTCGCGAGAGCCACGGCGACCACCGCCAAGTCGACACAGAACAGCGTGACCCGCCTTCGTCTTCAGCAATTGCTGACGCGCTGACGGAGCCTGCCTGTCGCGTCCCGTCGATTTCAAACCCGTAGCGGCCAAGAGGAGGGCTCGATCTGATTGACCTTGTTCCGTTCGTGGGCCGTCGAAAACGATGCCTGGGGCAGGGTTGGGCACCCGAGCGACCGCGGCTACACGATGGGGGTGCCGGTCAGCGAGTCCTACCGCGGGACACCCAATGGCCTGGCAATGGCTGCGCGAGGGCGCATCGCTGATCACCTCCCGCTTGCCGATGGAGCAGCCCGCCCTGGAGTCCGATGACGGGCATTGGGTCTTCGGAAACGCGACCTACATTCCGAAGGACCTGCGCATCGCGCGGCCGCAACACACCGATCGGCCCTATGCGTCGTACATGTACGCCGGGGCGGGGTACTCGAGCGACCTCGACGCGCAGCCGGGCAAAGCGCCCGTCGCGTACGCGCCCGTTGCGGTCTTCTCAATGATCTCCTTAGCCGAACCGTCCCCTGCGTAGGACTTGCCGTTCTGGTCAAGCATAGGGCTGATCGTGTATCGCGCAGTTCGCAACCAGACTTCCACGAGGTTGTCTGCGGCGGCGCCGACGAGTCGATGCGCCGCGGTTCGGAAGCCTTCGGTGCCTCGCCCTGCTCTGGCACAGGCCGCGACGGCATTGCCAATTTAACTTTGACGGGCTTGATGACGGGCGTCGCATTCGGTGAGCCATTTGCCTTGGCCTTGGGGCCGGCGACCGTCGCGATGTGCTGGTCGCGATAGATGAACAGCCACTTCCCGTCCAGCGACCCAACGTCGATCGTGATCGGCTTGACGCTGGATTCGAGCGTCTTGAACGGATCCGAGCTCGCGCGTCGTCTTCCGTCAGGCCCCGTTCGAGACGTCGCGCAGGCACTCCTGGATTTCCGCGAGCAGGAGTTCCGGCGGCACCGGCTTTTGAAAGACTCGCATTCCCTTGGCGGTGCCTTCTTCCAGTTGATCGGCGTAGCCGGTATTCAGGATCACTGGAAGCCCGGGATAAAGGCGGCTCAGCGCGGACGCCAGGCCGATGCCATTCATCCTGCCCGGCATCGCGATGTCGCTCAACACGATCTGGGGAAACGGGTTTGCCGATGCGAGGTAGGCCAGCGCGGCGTCCGCGCTCGTGACCCGCACGACCTCGACGCCCGAGCTCTGGAGCATCTGCTCCGTGGTCTTCCCGACGTCTTCGTTGTCTTCGACCAGCAGGAGACGCGCGCTGATCTTCGTGACGATCTGCAAGGCCGGAGAGTCGCCCACCTCTGCATTCAAGAGGCCGGGCAGGTGCAGACACAAGGTCGTGCCTTCGCCGACGACGCTCTGGATGGTGACCTTGCCGCCCGCCTGCCTGCAGAAGCCCTGGACCTGCGTCAGGCCGAGGCCCGAGCCGACGCCGCGCTGGCGCGTCGTGAAGAACGGTTCGAACACGTTCGGCAGCACCTCCGCGGGGATACCTTCCCCGTCGTCGATCACGCAGACGATGACCATGGGCGCATCCGCAGGGGATGACTCGTCGTTGGAGATATGGAGCTTCAATTCGCCGGGGGACTTCATCGCGTGCTTCGCATTGAGCACGATGTTGACGAGCGCCAACTCCAGCTCACCTGCATCGACGCTCACCGGAAGGGTGTCGTCATCGACGGACGCGATCCACCGCGCGCTGGCGCCCAGGGTGGCCCGCATGAGTGCGTCCGCTGCGGGAAGCCAGGACTGGAAGCGGATGACCTCCGGCCTCAGGGCCTGCTTCTTCGAGAAAGAGAGCAACTGTCGGGTCAGCCGGACACCCGCCTGCACGGAACGCGAGATGGCTCCGATCGACTTTTCGTCCGCGAGCTCCGGCTTGCGAAGCTTGAGGACGTGGATGCTGGACGTGATGATGGCCAGCATGTTGTTGAAGTCATGCGCGACGGTTCCCGTGACCACCGCCAACGTCTCGAGGCGCTGGGATTCCAGGATGCGGCGCTCCGCGTCGGCACGCGCATGCACCTCCTCGCGAAGTTGCCGGGAAATCGCGGCCTCGACCCGTGTCTTGCGAAGCGCGACCCAGGTCACGTACACCAGCCCCGCCGTGATGGGCAGCATGATCACCGCGAGCATCCCGACCGTCTTCGCCCATCCGCCGAGCATGGCTGACCGGCTGACGCCCGCGACGACGTAGACCGGCAGGTCACCGACGCGTCGGAAGCTGGCCGACTGCACGCCGCGTCCTGCGTCGCCCGCCACCGTCAACGCACCCGACGCCGCGCCCGTTCCGATCAGCTTCAGCAGTTGCGCATCGCTCGCCAGGTCGCCCGCTCTTGCATCGACAGGCCATCGCGCAAGCACAGCTCCGTCGGTACGCAGCAAGGCGAACGTCGCCAGTGTCGGCTCCTCGTGCGCGAGGGACCCGTAGTAGTCGCTGAATTAGGACGGTGCGAGGGTCACGCTCACGACGCCGGCGAAGGCTGCCAACTCCGACTGCCGCCGGATCGCGACGCTCAGTACATTCTTTCCGGACTGCCGCCCGACCATGACCTGGCTGACCGCCACCGGCAGCCTCGCATCGCGCAGCACCTGGAAGTACTGACGGTCGGCAATCGAGAAAGACCGATCGACCGGAAAGGCGTCGCTTCGTGCGAGAACCGATCCGCTGCTGCTCCAGACGCTGGCATTCACGACGGCGCTCACGCCAGCCGTCATGTCCGCCAGCCGAACGTGGATAGCAGGTTCCAGCGCACGCGCCTCTGCGTCCGACAGGCGGGTGGCGCCTTCGACGCGGCGCGCGATCTCCTCGGCCACCGTGAAGGTTCTCTCTGCGTGGCGGAAGGCGAGATCACTGGCGTGGACCAGGCTCGCGTTGGAGGCCGCCTGCGCGCGATCGAGCGTCCACCATGAGACGCCTACCAGCGCCGCCAGGGGGACGAATACGGCGAACGCGAGAACCGCTCGCAGCCAGGTGGTCAACGGTGTCTCGGGTCTTGCGGGCGTCGTGATGTCTGCAGGCACCGGCAAGCGCCGGCCACACACCATTGCGGTCACGACAGACGCCAGCGCGAAACACGCAAACTGGATGGCCTCGTATTGCGGCGCGATCGCGGGCGGAATGGCCGGCATCCAGACAGCCAGGGCCGCCACGAGTGCGGCCGCCAGCCCCGCGGACGCGCCCCACAAGGAAGACGCGAGCGCGATGGCAGGAAAGGCGAAGACGAACGGCAGTGCGTCGCCCAGCAGGGGCTGCAGCAGCGCGCGTGCCAAGGCCGCGAGCGCACCGACGACCATCGCGAAGCAGAGGCTGCGTACAGGAATCGTGGCAACGCGCGGCATTTGTCCCGTTCCGGTTCGCAGTGCGAGTTGGGCATTCGATGGAGGGCCAGCCTCATGAACTGGGGTGCCGGATTCTCGTTTGAAAAGCATCCCCGGTCTGCGGAACTCGGCAGAAGGCGTGCCCAACGCCCGGATATCAGCGCGAGTTTTGTCCAGGACAAACGGCATCGCCATCCGAGTCAGCGACGCAGTTCATCGCTCGCGAGACGCGATGCCGGTCGACGCGTCAATCCAATTCGATGTCATGCTCGTATTCGCGACATGGCCCACAATCCGACCGGCTTGCCGTCGTCCAGCCCGCAGCGGCCCGCCCCCCGGCGGCGTCCGGAATTGCGCCTTGTCGAAAAGAGCCCGCGTGAAGGCGCTATGGATCAGGACCAACTCGACGCCTGCATGCTTGCGGTCGCCCGCCAACAGGATCGTGCCGCGTTCGAGCGGCTGTTCAGTCACTTCGCCCCTCGGCTGAAGTCCTGGCTCATTCGCACGGGGAGCGCGCCGGACTCGGTCGACGACCTGGTGCAGGACACCTTCGTGCTGGTATGGCGCAAGGCTGCGCAGTTCGACCCCGATCGCGCGCGCGTGGCCGCATGGCTGTTCACGATCGCGCGAAACCTGCGCATCGACCGCCATCGCGGCGCAGGGGCCGCCTGGCTCGCCCTCGAAAGCACGCATGTCGAAGACGTGGCAGATCCCGCTGAAGGCTCCGACACACGCCTGGCGCAAATGCGCATGAGCCGCGATGTCCGGTCGGCATTGGCCCAGCTGAGTTCGGAGCAGCGCACACTGGTTCAGCTCAGCTTCTACGAAGACAAGTCGCATTCGGCCATTGCAGCCGAGCTGACCTTGCCGCTTGGCACGGTCAAGACGAGGCTGCGCGCTGCGGCCGCCCGCCTGCGTCAGTTGCTGGAAGAGTACCCGCTGTGATTCGACACCATCCCGACGATTCGTTGCTCCTTCGTCATGCGGGCGGCAACTTGGCCGCCGGGCAGGCGCTGCTGGTCGCCACCCACCTCGAGCGGTGTGCGGCCTGCCGGCAAGCAACACGGCGCTTCGAGTCGATCGGCGGCTCGCTGGTTCTCGACGAGGTGCCTGCCGAACTCCCTCGCGGGACCTTCGAGGCAGTCATGGCCAGGATCGACGCACCGCGCCCGCCTCCCACGCAGCCCGCGGTCAGCCGGCATCCCTCGCTGCCGCCGGGCATGAACTGGCCGCGCAGCCTTCGGCACTGCAGGATTTCGCGCTGGCGACCGGTTGCACCGGGCATGCGCTGGAGCCGGGTCAAGCTGGCCGACGCGCCGCACGCCAACGTGTTCCTGCTCAGGATCGCGGCCGGCAGCTGCATGCCCGTCCACACCCATTCCGGCGAGGAACTCACCCAAGTGCTGTTCGGATCATTCGATGACGGGCGAGCGGTCTTCATGGCGGGCGACTTCGATTGCACCGATTCGACGGTGCGGCATCAACCGGTTGTCCGGGCTGACAGCGAGTGCATCTGCCTTGCCAGCGTGGACGGTCGCCTCGTCCATGACGGCGTGATCGCGCGGTGGATCGGCGCACTCATCGGCATCTGAGGAGCAGGCGTGAGCATGACACCCGCGATCTGGCCACGCTTGCCGGGCGAGCCAGCCCTGACGCGGCGGTCGTTCGCGGTGTTGGGCGCAGCGACGCTGGCTGCCGTGTCCGCCAACGCGGAACGCCCTTCCACGTCCGCGTCCCCCACGGCCGCCGCACTGTTGGCGGACTGCGACCTCGTCCAGCGTGCCTGCGAGGCGCTCCATCCCGGTCTTCATCGGTACAACACCCCTTCGCAGATGCGCCAGCACTTCGACACGCTGCGCGAGGAGTTCGTGGCCTCTGCGTCGTCTGGCGACTGGCAAGCTCGTTCCTACCTTGCCCTGGCGCGCCTGACGGCCGCCGTGCGCTGCGGCCACACCTATGCGAACTTCTACAACCAGTCAGACGCGGTACGTCGCAGTCTCTTCGAGGGCGCCAACCGAATCCCGTGCGAGTTTCGATGGCTCGACGGCCGAATGGTGGTCACGCGCGACCTGAGCGTCGAGCAGCGTCTGCCGCTTGGCACGCAAATCGTCGGCATTTCCGGCGTTCCCACGCGCGAGCTCCTGCAGCGACTCATGGCGCTGACGCGCGCTGACGGATCCAATGACGCCAAGCGCATCGCGCTGCTGGAGGTGAGGGGGTTGGAACGGTATGAGACCTTCGACATCCTGCTGGCGCTGACGACCGCCGCGCTCTCCCCGGCGATGTCCCTCGACATCGTCTCGGCCGACGGCCTGCCCCGCCAGGTGACCGTGGCGCCCCTCAGCGACGAACAGCGCTTGGCCGCCCGCCGCGTCGCTGTCGACGATGCCAGGGCGGGCTGGCGCTTCGAGCGATTGGACTCGAAGGTGACCGTGCTGAGCATGCCCGACTGGGCCTTGTACAGATCGAGATGGGACTGGAAGAAATTCATTGGTGAGTGTTTCGAGAAGCTCACGGCGGCTCCGCCGCGTGCGCTCGTGCTCGACTTGCGCGGCAACGAGGGTGGGCTGGACGTCGGCGACGAGATCCTGCCGTACCTGACCGCCGAGCCCATCGAGGTCGCCAGCCCGCCACGCCTGGTGCGCTACCGTGACGTCCCCTCGGACCTCGAGCCCTACCTCGACACCTGGGATCCGTCGTTTCGGCACTGGGGCCCGGATGCCCGGCGCGTCGACGATCGCTTCTTCAGTCTCAAAGGTGACGACGGGCCTGGCGGACGCGCACGTATCCTCCCGCGCAAGCCTCGGTTTGCGGGCAGGGTGTTCGTGCTGATCGGCCCTGACAACAGTTCCGCGACGTTCCAGTTCGCAGAGCGCGCTCGAGCCTCGGGTCTTGCAACGCTCGTCGGACGGACGACCGGCGGCAACCAGCGTGGCATCAACGGCGGTGCATTCTTCTTCTTGCGGCTGCCGGCCTGTGGCCTGGAGGTGGACGTGCCGCTCATCGCGCGCTTTGCGCCTGGCAATCCGCCGGACGCCGGGCTTGCACCCGATGTCGAAGTCCGGACGACCTTCGAGTCGCTGGTCGACTCCGAGGACCTGGAGATGGCGGCCGTTCACCGGCTCCTTGCCTGACGCGCCCATGAACCTGATCGCCGCGTTCCATTGACAGAACCCTTTTCGCCAATGCATTCACGATCATGCCCAACGCATTGACCCCAGCCCAGTTCGAGATCATGCGCCGCGTTCGCGACGACGGCACGCTTCTGGTGGGCGACCCGGTCGCCAACATGACTCGGGAGCTGGGCTTTCTTTTCGCCGTCGCGCTCCTCACCTACGACGCCTCGGGCAATCTGATTCTCAGCGAACTGGGAGCCGCCTACCTCACCGCCGCGGAAGAGGAGGCCGCAAGCGCGGGTGCGAGCCCGAGCGTCGGCGACCCGCCATGCGACCCCTGCGCCAGCAACTAGCCGCCAGGTGTCGCGCACCGCTCCCTCGCTGGCTTCTCATTCAATCTTCAACGTCCAGGAAAAACAGATGAGGTTTCGCCCAAGGGTGATTTTCAGCGCCTGTCTGGCGAGTGTGCTGGCCGGTTGTGCAAGCGCGCCTGCTCCGGCGAACCCGCTCGCACTCGTCCCCCATGTGGACTTGGCCCGGTTCATGGGCGACTGGTACGTCATTGCCAGCATTCCCACATGGCTCGAGAAAGGCGCGCACAACCCCAAGGAGAGCTACCGTCTCAATGCCGACGGCTCGGTGGCCACCACGTTCAGCTTCAACGCCGATTCGGCCGACGGGCCCGTCAAGACGTACACGTCCAAAGGCATCATCGTCGACCCGGCCACGAACGCCATCTGGGGCCAGCAGTACGTGTGGCCGTTCAAGGCTGATTACCGGATTTCCTACCTGTCAGCCGACTACGGCCAGGTCGTGATTGCGCGCGACAAGCGTGACTATGTGTGGATCATGTCGCGTTCTCCGACGATGTCGGAGACGGATCTGCAGGCTTTGACGGAGTTCGTGCGTGCCCAGGGTTATGACACCGCAAAGCTGCAGCGTGTCCCCCAGTCCCACGCCGACGTCCCCTCCGACCCGAGTGCAACCGGGCGATGATCGTTATCTAGCCCAGGGCCGTCCGACGCTTCGAGGCTTCCATCGACTCGGCGCTGAGCACGAACGGCAAGACCCATCGGACGCCTTCGCGCGTGGCCAAGAGGTGTTCAGCAACTTCCAGTTCCCGGATCGGCTTCCCGTCTGCCCGTTCACGCTCCAGATAGCGCTTCACGGTTGCAACCGCCATGACCAGCCCCGTTGGGCCAACGGGTGGGTCACGTCCTCCGAGGAAGAACTCATTCCATTGGTGGATGAGCTTGCAGGCTTCTTGAATTTCCGTGCTCTTCTGTCGCTCCATCTTGGGCTCCTTGGATCAGCCCTCCACTACAGGAATCCAGCAACGGGGATGCCGCTCAGCTCGACGGTGATGGAAATCTTGCAAGCGGTTGTACGCTCATTTCCCTTTCGCGGGTCACTATGGCCGTGCGTCCGACGGTGGCGATTCCAAGGCAATCGCGCCGGTCGGAGCGACAGTCAGGTCTCCATGAGATCAAACGCGTGCGCACCGCGGAGGATGGAGATGACTCGCTTCGCCACCTCGTGGAGGCCTGGGGTCATCAAGCGGAGGTCGTGCATGACTGGCCTTGACCGGGCGCGGCCGTGTCGCGGGCGGCAGCCTATCGAATTTCCAGCTCTCGAATCAAGTCGATGAACACGCGCAGCCCCGCAGGCATGTGCCGGCCCGCCGGGTAATACAGGGCAAGGCCCGGGAAAGGCGGTGTCCATTCCTGCAGCACGCGCACGAGGCGGCCGGCCTCGAGATCCTCGGCCACGTACCACTCGGCAAGGTGCGCCAGCCCCACGCCGGCGCGCACCGCATCGAGCATGAGCAGCGGCGCGTCGAGGACGAGGTTGCCCGGGACATCGGCGTGCAATGTCTCGCCTCGCCTTGCGAACTCCCACCGGTATGGCGCTCCGTTGGGCAGGCGCGCCCGGATGCATTGGTGTCGTGCCAGGTCTGACGGCGATTTCGGCTTCGGATGCCGCTCGAAGTATTCCGGCGTGGCCACGACCGCCATGCGCATGTCCCGGCCTATCGGCACGCGGATCATGTCGCGCGGCACCAGTTCGCTGGGCCGCAGGCCCGCGTCGTAGCCCTCGGCCACGATGTCGATCATGCGGCCCTCGGTCACGATGTCGATGGTCATGTCCGGGTAGCGCCGCAGGTACTCCACGACGAGCGGCGTGAACACCATGCGGGCCGCGCCGAGTGCGGCGTTGATGCGGAGCGTGCCCGCCGGCTTCTGCCGCTGGCTGGTCGCCGCCTCGGTCGCGCCCCGGATCTCGGACATGGCCGGCCCGACACGCGCGACGAACTGCTCGCCCGCTTCGGTCAGCGACACGCTGCGCGTCGTTCGATGGAACAGGCGCACGCCCAGCCGCGCCTCGAGGCCCGCCACGGCGCTGCTCAGCGCCGACGTGGACATTCCCAGCTCGACGGCCGCAGGGCGGAAGCCGCGGCGCCGAGCCACCGCCAGCACCGCCTCGAGCTCGACCAGACCTGATTTGTGCATTGTCCTGATTCCAAGCACGTCTCATCGATATTTGTCCATCTTATCAAATCAAACATTGGCGCCTAAATTCCTTCCGTACCCGATCGACAACCCCAGTCCAGGAGCCCTCCATGCGCAACATCGACCACATCTACATCGACGGTGCCTTCGTCAAGCCGCACGGCACCGAACGCTTCCCGCTGGTCAATCCGACCACCGAGGAAGTCATCGGCCATGTCGTCCTGGCCGACAAGGAAGACACCCAGCGGGCCATCGCGGCGGCCAAGGCCGCCCTGCCGGCGTTCTCGCGCACGTCCAAGGCGCAGCGCATCGGGATGCTCGAGCGCCTGCATGCCGCCGTGATCGCCCGAGCCGAGGCGCTGCGGGACGCGACGATCGAGGAGTACGGTGGCCCGGTGTCGCGCGCTTCGTGGGTGTCGCAGTACGCCGCCCAGGCCTTCCTCGACGCCGCCCGCACGCTCGAGACCTATGAGTTCGAGCGCCGCGTGGGCTCGGCCATCGTGGTCATGGAGCCCGTCGGCGTCTCCGTGCTGATCACGCCGTGGAACAGCAACGCCGGCTCCATCTGCAGCAAGCTCGCGATGGCGATCGCGGCCGGCTGCACGACGGTCATCAAGCCCAGCGAGATGAGCGCCATCCAGACCCGGATCGTGGCCGAGGCCTTCCACGAGGCGGACCTGCCCGCCGGTGTCGTCAACATCATCAACGGGCGCGGCGACGTCGTGGGCACCGAGCTGAGCACGAATCCCGACGTCGCCCGGATCTCGTTCACGGGCTCGACCGGCACCGGCAAGATCATCGCGCGCCAGGCGCTCGACACGATGAAGCGCGTGAGCCTGGCGCTGGGCGGCAAGTCGCCGACGATCCTGCTGGAGGACGCGGATTTCGAGAAGGCCGTCCCGGCAGCGCTGAACATCGCCTTCCAGAACAACGGCCAGGCGTGCATCGCGGGCTCGCGACTGCTCGTCCCGCACAGGCGCCTGGCGCAGGTCGTCGAACTGGCCCAGGCGGCGGTGGCCGCAATGAAGGTCGGCGACCCGGCCGACCCGGCCACGACCATCGGCCCGATGGCCAACCGCAACCAGTTCGACCGCGTGCAGGCTTACATCCGCCGCGGCCTCGAACAAGGCGCGACGCTCGTCGCCGGCGGCGAAGGTCGCCCGCGCGGGTTCGACCGCGGCTTCTTCGTCAAGCCGACCGTCTTCGCGAACGTCGGCAACGACATGACCATCGCGCAGGAAGAGATCTTCGGCCCCGTGCTGTCCATCATCACCTATCGCGACGAGGACGACGCGGTCGCCATCGCGAACGACTCGGCCTTCGGACTCCATGCGTACGTGTTCTCCGCCGACACCCGGCACGCCCAGGCCGTCGCGCGCCGACTCGAGGCCGGACGGGTCGCGATCAACGGCATGCAGCACGACCCGCTGGCGCCGTTCGGCGGCTACAAGCAGTCGGGCGTCGGTCGCGAGTTCGGCCTGTTCGGACTGGAGTCGTTCCTCGAAGCCAAGACGGTCATGACGGCGTGACTGCCGCGCCGCGACGATCGGGATCGACCGGAGGCTGCAGAATGCCCCCATGGCCGATCCCGCCCCTCTCACCGCCGCCGACCTCGTCGAGCTGGCACGGGCCCGCACGCGTTCGACATGCCCGGCCTGCGAGGCGCTCGTCTGCCCGGGTTGGGAGGCGTGGCCGGGCAGCGTCGCGCGCGACGCCCTCGAGCGCGTGGGCACGTTGCGCGACGCGTCGCTCGACGATCCGACGGTCGCCGAGTACCACCCCGCCGGCACGCACGCCTGGTCGCCGGACGCTCCGATTGCGCCCGCCTGGTTTCCGTACAACCGCTGCGACGCGTGGCGCTGCAAGGCCTGCGCGCGCGCGTTCCTGCGCTACACGGAATTCGGCGGCTACTACACCGAGGAACGCGTGCGCGAGATCGATGCGCGGCTGGTCGTGGACGTGCCGGCGAGCTGACGCCGGCTCCGGCTCACGCCTGTTTGCTGGCCATAGCCGCGTGCAGTCTTCGCCGCAACGTCCACGCGACGGCGCCGACCAGCACGAGGCCGGCGGGCAGTGCGATCCAGAGCCACGGCGCGTTCGACGCCGCCGCCGTCGACGGGTCGGGCGTCGGGGCTGCCGAGGCCACGACCGCCGGCGCGATCGCGGCCGAGGCCGCGGGCAGCGGGGCGTCCGCGCGGCGTTCCGGCATCAGCTCGGCCAGCGACATCGGCGCGCCGCGATCCGCGGGCGTCGCGCGCGCGAGCACGAACGGGCCGGCGCCGCGCGCCACGAACACCAGCTGGCGCTGGCGAACGCCGATGCGGATCGCCGGCGCGGCGCGGCCCAGCTGGCTGATCGGGCCGAAGGTCTCGACCCGCAAGGCCTGCCAGGTCTCGCCGTCCAGGCGCACCGGCGGCGAGTGCAGGTCGGGCGCACCCGAGGCCTGCGAGAGCCAGTAGACGCTCGCGATCGCGGCGCTTTCCCACACCAGGCCGGCCTTGCCGGCGTAACGCGTCGCCTTCAGCCGCAGCGCCTGCAACGAGCCACGCAGCAGCGAAGGGCGCGACGCCGCCTGGCGGCTCGCGTCGACCTGGCCCAGCACCATCACTTGCCCGATGGTGTCGACCTCCGCGGGCAGGACCTGCACCGCCGCGACGGGCGTGTTGGGCGGCAGCGGGTAGTCGCACGAGGTCTCCTCGCAGCCGGCGGCGGCGATGGCCGTGCTCCATTCGAGCGGCGCCGGCGCCGGCCGGTGCGGCGCGCGCGTGACCGACGCCGATACCAAGGGCGGTATGGCGGAGCGCGGCGCCGTCGTCAGGCGCAGGTAGCGCGCGGGCACGTTGTCCAGATCGATGCCATCGGCGCTCGGATGCGCGCGCCCGGCCAGCGTCGCGAGCGCCCCGGGGGCGCCCACCTGCGGCAGCGCCTGCAGCTGCACCAGCGGGGCGTCCTCCAGCAGCGTGCGCCAGTGCTGCAGGTCGTCGCTCGCCTCGATGCGCAGCGTGTAGACGCCCTGGGTGTCGCGTTCGAGCGCGAGGTCCAGGCGCAGCAGGTCGTCGTCGGCGCCGTGCGTGTCGACGATCCAGGCCTGGCGCGGCCCCGCGTCGCCGGGGGCCTTGTACAGATGCGCGGTCACGAGTTGCGGTGCGCTCGCCGGCGGCGACTCCGCCCACGCGAACGCCATCGTCTCGCCCGCGGCGTTGCGCACGCGCAGGTCGCCGAGCGTGGCCGAGGCCGACAGCTGGCGGGCCTGGGCGTCGACGTCCAGCGTGTAGACCGGGCCCTTGCCGGACAACACCAGCGGCAGCGTGGGCGCCGGGCCGGAAGGGGCCGCGAGCGCCCGCGCGCACGCGAGCATCGCCAGGCCGCATGCTGCGAATCCTTGCCTCGTCAGCCGATGCCGCAACCGTTCCAAGCGCGCTCTCCGCCGAATCGCCCTGGCGAATTATGGAGCGCCTCTCGCGGATGGCGCTTGCGAGCGGCGACGCTGCGGTGCAGCAAACTGGTACAGCTTATGCATGCCTCCCGCGCGGGCTTCAACTTCCGCGGGAGGGCTTGCCACATGACGGTTCAGACTGCCACCGAGTTCTCGCACGTCAAGCCGGGCGACACGCCCTGGCGCAGCGACGGCCTGCGCGACTTCTTCCTGTACCGCGATCTCGGCGTCGCGGCGGCCACGCACGGCAGGGTCATCGCGCACCTTGTGAAAGCCAACATGGCACCGGAAAAGGGCACCGGCTGGCACCGGCATGAGGCCCAGTTCCAGATCGTCCTGATGACCAAGGGCTGGGCGAAGTTCATGTACGGCGACCGGGAGACGCTGGTCGAGGCCGGCGACTGCGTCCACCAGCGGCCGGGCATCGTCCACTACCTGTTCGACTACTCGCCGGACATGGAGTACCTGGAGATCGTCGCGCCCGCCGACTTCGCGTCGATCGACATGCCCGCGCCGTGCGACGTGCCCGCACCGCACGCGTGGTGAGCCTCAGAAGTCCATGTCGAGCTCTTCGATGTCGTCGGGCTCGAGCCGGGCGGCGGCGATCCACTCGGCCATCTCGGGCATCGCCATGATCGTGCGCGTGTATTCGATGCAGGGCCGGTTGAGCTTGACGTCGTAGGTCAGGAAGCGCGTGACCACGGGTGCGTACATCGCATCCGCTGCACCGCGTTGTTCGCCGAACAGGAACGGGCCGCCGTAGGCCGCGATGCACTCGGTCCAGATCTCGACGATGCGGTCGATGTCGGGCTGCGCGCCGGCCCAGATCTTGTGGCCCGGCAGCCGCGCCTTCAGGTTCATCGGCAGCGACGAGCGCAGGTTCGCGAACCCGGAGTTCATCTCGCCGCAGATGGAGCGCGAGTGTGCGCGGGCGACGCGGTCGACGGGGAACAGGCCGGCATCCGGACACGCCTCGTCGAGGTAGTGCGCGATCGCCATCGTGTTCCAGACGCGCGCGCCGTCGTGCACGAGGCAGGGCACGCGGATCGACGGCGCGAGCAGCAGCAGCTCGCGGCGCGCGTCGGCGTCGTCGGGCGAGACCATCGTCTCGGTGAAGTCCAGCCCCGAGAACTTCGCGAGCAGCCAGCCGCGCAGCGACCACGACGAGTAGTTCCTGCTGCTGATCGTCAGCGTCGCGACGGATGTCTTCGCGGCGGCCTTGCGGGCAGCGGGCTTCGTCGGGCTCTTGGCGGATGCGGGCATGGGAACTCCGTGGCGTCGGCGTCTTGCCCGACGCAAGGCGCGTGCCACGGCCCGCGGCATGCTTGTTGCAACGCCTCTTCGGTGAAGCTGCTGGGGATTCCATGATGTACCACGCGTATCAGGCGCAGTCCGATCTGTTGCGGCCGCTGCGCCACCTGGCGAAGGTGCACGGAGCGATGCTGGGCAGCGAGCCGCCGCGGGCCGGCCTCGCGAACATCGCGCGACCCTCGATGGCTGCGAGCAAGGTGTTCGAGCTGTCGGAGGTGACGCATCGCCGGCCGCCGTGGCGCATCGGGAGCGTGATGGTCGAGGGCGAGGAGCAGCCCGTCGTGGAGGAAGTCGCCGCGCGCACGCCGTTCGCCGAACTGCTGCGCTTCCACAAGCCGGGCGTGACTGGCCAGCCCAGGCTGCTGGTGGTGGCGCCGATGTCGGGCCACTTCGCCACGCTGCTGCGCGACACGGTGCGCACCGCGCTGCCGGACCACGACGTCCACGTCACCGACTGGCTCAACGTGCGCGACGTGCCGCTCGCGGCGGGCCGCTTCGGCCTCGACGAATACATCGAGCACGTGATGCAGTTCATCGCGGCGCTCGGCCCGGGCGGGCATGTGCTGGCCGTGTGCCAGCCGACGGTCGCGGCGCTGGCGGCGGTGGCGTTGATGTCGGAGGACAGGCACGAGGCGACGCCGGCCAGCCTGACGCTGATGGCGGGCCCGATCGACTGCCGCATCAGCCCGACTGCCGTCAACAGGCTGGCGATGTCCAGGCCGATCGAGTGGTTCGAGCAGAACCTGATCAGCACCGTGCCGTGGCAGCACGCGGGCGGCGGCCGCCGCGTCTATCCGGGCTTCGTGCAGCTGTCGGCCTTCATCAGCATGAACCGCGAGCGCCACGAGAACGCGTTCCGCGACTACTACCGGCAACTGCTCGAGGGTGACTTCGACCGCGCCGACGTCACGCGCGTCTTCTACGAGGAATATCTGGCCGTGGCCGACCTGTCGGCGGAGTTCTACCTCGAGACCGTCTCGCAGGTGTTCCAGCAGTTCGCGTTGCCGCAGGGTCAGCTGACCTTCCGCGGCCGCAAGGTCGACCCCGCCGCGATCCGCCGGACGGCGCTGGTGACGATCGAAGGCGAACGCGACGACATCTGCGCGATCGGCCAGACGCTGGCCGCGCAGGATCTCGCGAGCAGCCTGCGGCCCTACCTGCGCACGCATTACGTGCAGCCCAACGTCGGCCACTACGGCGTGTTCAGCGGCAAGCGCTGGCAGAACCAGATCTATCCGATCGTGCGCGACGTGATCGGCATCTCGGGCTAGGTCAGAACACCACGCCCGCGCGCAGGATCACGTTGGCGTACGGCGAGAACTCGCCCGTGCGCACGACCGCGCGCGCGTTGCGCGTCATGGCCTTGAACTGCTCGTGCGAGACGCACGCGACGGGCGTGCGTCCGAGCTGGCGCATCAGCTCCGCGTGCACGCCGGCGCTGGCCGACGCGAGCTCGTCGGCGATCAGCGCGCTCTCGACCTGCATCTCGGCCAGCACGGCCGCGAGCACGTCATGGAAGCGCGGCACGTTGGCGCTGACCGCCAGGTCGATGCGGCGCGGGCCGTCGGGGATCGGCAGGCCGGCGTCGCCGATCACCAGCAGGTCGCCATGCCCGAGGCGCGCGATGACCTCGGACAGCTCGGCATGCAGCAGCGTCGTGCGTTTCATGAGTGGTCGTCCGCGGACACCGCCGTCGTCGCGAGCTGGCGGCGGTAGGGGATCGAGGTCTGCGCGCCGCGCCGCGTGACGCACAGCGCGCTGGCGGCCTGGCCCAGCGCGACGGCGTCGTCCAGCGACTGGCCCTCGCACAGCGCGGCCGCGAGCGCGCCGATGAAGGTGTCGCCGGCGGCGGTGGTGTCGACGGCCTTGACCTTCTTCGCCGGGAAGTGGCGCGCGCCGCCGCCGTCGACGACGACCACGCCCTGCGCCCCCAGCGTCACGAGCACGCGGTCGGGGCCGCGCGCGCGCAACTGGGCGCCGGCCTCGGCCGCGGAGTTGGGGTCGACGACGTCGAGGCTCGCGTACGCGGTCGCCTCGCTCTCGTTGAGCACGAGGATGTCGATCTTCTTCCACATCTCGTCCGGCAGCGGCGCGGCCGGTGCGGGGTTGAGCAGCACGGGCACGTGGGCGGCGAACGCGCGGTCGATGGCCGCCTGCACCGCGGGGATCGGCACCTCGAGCTGCAGGATCAGCATGCCGGCCATGTCGATCATCGTGTTGGCGCGCGCGACGCTCGCCGGGTCGAGCAGCCCGTTGGCGCCGGGCGCGAGCACGATGCGGTTCTGGCCGTCGTCCTCGACCCAGATCGACGCGACGCCGGTGTGCGTCGACGCCAGGCCCTTGACCTCGCGCGCGTCGACGCCGTCGGCGGCCAGGCCGGCCTTGAGCACGTCCCCGTTCGGGTCGATGCCCACGCGGCCGACCATGATCACGTTGGCGCCCATGCGCGCGCAGGCCACGGCCTGGTTGGCGCCCTTGCCGCCGGGCAGCATCGCGAAATCGAGACCCGGCACGGTCTCGCCGCCGATCGGCGCGCGCGACATGCGCATCACCAGGTCCATGTTGAGACTGCCGACAACGACGATGGAGGCGGTCATGTGCTGGCCCTCGGATTGAGCTCGGGATCGTTCATCATGGCACTTCAGGCTTGCGGGCGGGCGGTGGTCGCGCGCCGGTGGAGTTCGGGTTGGAGAATCGAGCGCCGCGGTTCGGTGCGGCCTTCGCGCAGGCGCTCCAGCAGCAGGCCGGCGGCGCCGGTGCCGATGGCTTCCTTGGGCTGCGCGACCGTCGTCAGCGGCGGCGACGTGTAGGCGGCCAGCTCGATGTCGTCGAAGCCGACGACCGACAGCTGGCGCGGCACGTCGATGCCGGCCTCGTGCGCCGCGTGCAGCGCGCCGATGGCCATCATGTCGTTGCAGACGAACACGGCCGACGGCGGCTGCGCCGACTGCAGCAGGCGGCGCATCGCGGCGGCGCCGCTCTCGGGGCTGAAGTCGCCGTGCACGAGTTCGTCCGCGCGTGGCGTGATGCCCGCGCGCTCGAGCGCGCGCCGCCAGCCGGCCTCGCGCTGCTGGCTCGGCCGCAGGTCCGCCGGGCCGACGATGCAGGCCACGCGCGCGTGGCCCAGCGACAGCAGGTGCGACGTCGCCAGCTCGCCGCCGGCCGCGTGGTCGACCTCGATCAGGTCGACGGCGATCGAGTCTATCTCGCGGTCGACCAGCACCAGCGGCAGCCGCAGGTCCTTGCAGGCGGCGACGATGGCGTCGTCGTCGCCCGACGCCACCAGCACGATGCCGTCGACGCGTCGCTCGGCGAGCACGCGCAGGTGGTCGGCCTGCTGCTGGGGGTCGTCGTTCGAGTTGCACAGCAGCAGGCTGTAGCCGGCGCCGTAGCAGTGGTGCTCGACGCCGCGGATGATCTCGGCGAAGTACGGGTTCGAGTTGTTGGGCACCAGCATGCCCAGCGTGCGCGTGGTGTTGTGCTTGAGCCCGCGCGCGACCTCGCTGGGCACGTAGCCGAGCGCGTGCGCGGCCTCGTGCACCTTGGCCTTGGCCGCGTCGCTGACGAAGCGCGTTCCGTTGAGCGTGTGCGACACGGTCGTGACGGACACGCCCGCGCGCGCCGCGACGTCGCGGATGCTGGCGCGCCCGGTGGGCGAGGCGGCGTGGCCGCGGGGGCTCGTGTTCGTCATCGGAAACCTCGGGAAGCGAGGATCACCATCCGAGCCGAACCGAGCTCCCCCTCGGGGGGCAGCGACGGGAGGAGCGAGGGGGCCATCATGATCCGCGCTTCTTCCGGCGTTCGCGCAAGGTGTCGAGCACGACCGCGATGATGATCACGAAGCCCGTGATGATGCGTTTCGTCGGCTCGCTGGCGCCGATCTGCGCGAGACCGGCTTCCAGTACCGAGATCACCAGCACGCCGAAGAAGGTGCTCGCCACCGAGCCGCGTCCGCCCATCAGGCTGGTGCCGCCGATGACCACCGACGCGATCACGACGAGCTCGGCGCCGGTGCCCGCGTTCGGGTCGGCGGCCTCCAGGCGCGAGGACAGGAACACGCCGCCGAGCCCCGCGAGTAGCCCGGCGAGCGCGAACACGATGACCTTCAGCGGCCGCGGATCGACGCCCGCCAGCCGCATCGCCTCCTCGTTGGTGCCGATGCCGATCAGGCTGCGGCCGAACACGGTGCGCGTCAGCACGATCTGCGCGACCACGACGATCACGATGGCGATGAAGAACTGCGGCGACAGGCCGAGGACGATGGGCTTGCCGAGCCAGTCGATCTTGCCGCCGATGTATTGCGTGCGCGAGTCCGTCGCCAGGTAGGCCGCGCCGCGCGCCATCTCCAGCATGCCCAGCGTGACGATGAACGACGGCAGCCGCCAGGCCACCGAGATCGCGCCGTTGATGGCGCCCACGACCACGCCGACGCCCATCGCCAGGAAGGTCGCGGGCAGCAGCGACCAGTGCCACTGCAGCATCGCGATGCCGGCCACGGCGGCGGCCAGCGCCATCGTCGAGCCCACCGAGAGGTCGATGCCCGCGATGATCAGCACGAAGGTCATGCCCACGGCGGTGACGGCGACGGCGGGGATGTCGTTGGCGATCGTGATGAAGGTGTCGGCGGTGAAGAAGTATTCGCTCTGCCAGCTGAAGAAGCCGACCATCAGCGCGAGCGCCACCAGCAGGCCGGCGACGGTGCCGACGGCACTGGTGAGCGCCGCGCGCGTCGTGAGGGGTTTGGACGAGGTCATGCGAGTTGTTCTTGGGGAGCCGATTTCTCGGCGGCGCTGTAGGCGCTGAACGCGGCCTCCAGCAGCAGTTGCTCGGTCCACTCGCCGCGCTCGAAGATGCGCACGAGCCTGCCGGCACTCATCACGCCTATGCGGTCGCACTGGGACATCAGCTCGCGCAGGTCCGACGACACCATCAGCAGCGCCTTGCCGGCTGCGGCCATCTTGTCGATCTGCGCGTAGATGTCGGCGCGGGCGCCGATGTCGACGCCGCGCGTGGGTTCGTCCAGCAGCAGCACGTCGCAGTCGCGGTGCAGCCAGCGCGCGAACACGACCTTCTGCTGGTTGCCGCCCGAGAGCTGGTCGACCGGTTGCTCGATCGAGTCGCTGCGCACGCGCAGCAAGTCGCGCAGGCGGTCGACCTCGTCGCGCTCGACGTCGCGCTGCAGCCAGCCCCCGCGCGACACCGCGCCGAGGTTGGCCAGCGTCGCGTTGACGCGGATCGACTGCGGCAGCAGCAGGCCCTGCGACTTGCGATCCTCGGTGACGAAGCCGATGCCCGCGCGCACGGCCTGCACCGGCGACGCGATCTTCGCGGGCGTGGCCGAGTCGCCCAGCAGCACCTCGCCGGCGTCCTTGCGATCGGCGCCGTCGATCAGGCGCAGCAGCTCGGTGCGGCCCGAGCCGACGAGTCCGGCCAGGCCCAGCACCTCGCCGTTGAAGAGCTCGAACGAGACGTCGCGCACGACGCTGCCGCGCGCGAGGCCGCGCACCGCGAGCGCGCGCCGCCCGCGCGGGCGCACGTCGCGGTCCAGGCCTTCGTGCACGTCGCGGCCGACCATGCGGCGCACGATGTCGGCCTGCGTCAGCTCGCGCATGGGCCGCGTGTCGATGTGGCGGCCGTCGCGCAGCACCATCACGCGGTCGGCCACCTGCTGCAGCTCGTCGAGCCGGTGCGAGATGTAGACGATCGCCACGCCGCGCGCCTTCAGCAGCTCGATCTGCTTGAACAGGTGCGCGATCTCGCGCGAGGTGAGGGTGGCGGTGGGCTCGTCGAGGATCAGCAGCCGGCATTCGCCGACCAGGCTGCGCGCGATCTCCACCATCTGCTGGTAGCCGACGCCCAGCGCGCTGACGGGCAGGCGCGGGTCGATGTCCTGCAGGCCGATCAGCGCCATCTGCCTGGCGGCCGCTTCGTTCAGAGCGTCGCCGCGGATGAAGCCAAGGCGATGGGGCAGGCGTCCGAGCAGCAGGTTCTCGGCGACGCTGAGCGTGGGCACGAGGCTCAGCTCCTGCATCACCATGCGCACGCCGAGCTTCTCGGCCTCCTTGCGCGAGGCGGGCGCAAAGGGTGCGCCTGCCAGCGTCAACGTGCCGTCCGTCGGCTGCACGAGCCCGGCGACGATCTTGGACAGCGTGCTCTTGCCCGCGCCGTTCTCGCCGGTGAGCGCGAGCACCTCGCCCGCGCGCAGCTCGAAGTCCACGCCGGCGAGCACCGGCGTGGCGTAGGTCTTGCCGATGCCGCGGCCCTGCAGCAGCACGGGCAGCGGCGCGGCGCCCAGGTTGCCCGGGCCCGGCGACATCGAAGCCGTCACTTGGTGATCAGCGTGACCTGCGTCTCGACGACCGGCGACAGGTCCTTCTGCGCCTTCTTCTCCTTGATCGCCTTCAGCGCGGTGTCGATGCCGAACACGGCCTGCTTGGCGCCGAACTGGTCGACGGTGGCGAGCACGCGGCCGTCGGCCAGCATCGGCTTGAGCGCGGAGATGTTGTCGTAGCCAACGACCAGCACCTTGCCCGTCTTGCCCGCGCTCTTGATCGCGGCGACGGCGCCGAGCGCCATGTTGTCGTTGCCGGCCAGCAGGGCGCGCAGGTCCGGGTGCTCGCGCAGCATCGCGGCGGCGACGGCGTTGGCCTTGTCCATCTCCCACTGGCCCGACTGCACGCTGACGATGTTGGCGCCGACCGCCTTCATCGCGTCGGTGAAGCCGGCGGTGCGCTGCTGCGCGTTGAAGGTCGTGGACACGCCTTCCAGGATGCCGACCTTGTCGCCTGACTTCAGCTGCTTGCCGAGGTAGTCGCCGGCCAGCTTGGCGCCCTTGCGGTTGTCCGGGCCGACGAACGGCACGACCAGGTTCTTTTCCTTCAGCGCGTCGGCGTCGAGCTTGTTGTCGATGTTGACGACGATGACGCCCTTGGCCGCGGCCTCGGCCAGCACCGGCACCAGCGCCTTCGAATCGGCCGGCGCGATGACGATCGCGTCGACGTGCTCGACCAGCATCTGCTGGACGATCTTGATCTGCGCGGCGGTGTCGGTCTCGTCCTTGATGCCGTTGGAGATCAGCGTGTACTCGCCCGAACGCGCCTTCTGGTCGGCCTTGGCGCCGTCCTGCATCGTCTGGAAGAACTCGTTGGCGAGCGACTTCATCACCAGCGCGACGCGCGGCTTGGCGTCGGCGGCGAGAGCGAACTGCGGCAGCAGCGCGAGGGCGGCGGCGCCCGCGAGGGCGTGCAGGGCCAGGCGACGGGTCGTACGGATCATGGTCTTGTCTCCAGAGTTGTGAAGGCCGCGCCGGCGTGGTTGCAGCCGTGTTTGTGAGGCCGGAAAGGCCCGTTGAACTCGTCACGCAAACGTTTGCGCAAACGATTGCGCGCACTTTACGTCGACCGTTGCGCACCTGACAAGGGCCCGGAACCAGGGTTTACGCTGAAAAGCGGTGCACAAAGTTGACCCTGGCGCCCTCAGGGAGTGCGTTTTTTCGTTGTGCTCGAGCTACAGAACGACGTCAAAAACCAACGATTGTCAATTGGGTGTCACACGGGGCCTGCACCATGCGGGTACTCGCAAAACGACGCAAAAGCTCAATAAATTCATAAGCTTAGTGCCGTCTTGATGGGACCGAACTCCCACTGAATTCGTCGAACTGTTACAGAATTCAGAACGGTCGAGCCTCCAGCCGACCCGGCAGATCGAGTTCAAATACCGGCCGAGCCCGGGTTTACCCTCTCTCACCCCAATTTTCGAAAGAACACTATGAAATTCACCCTCGGCGCAATCGCCCTCGCCCTGGCCGCTCCGGCCGCCTTCGCCCAGTCCAGCGTCACCATCTACGGCATCATCGACCTCGACGGCCAGTACCTGTCGGGCCACACGAAGGACGTGCTGGTCACCTCCGGCGGCCAGTCCGGCAGCCGCATTGGCTTCAAGGGCACCGAAGACCTCGGTTCCGGCTACTACACCGACTTCGTGCTCGAAGGCGGCCTGAACGTCGACACCGGCGGCTCCGCCCAGGGCGGCGCCTTGTTCGGCCGCCAGGCCTTCGGCGCCCTGCGCACGCCGTTCGGTACCGCCAGCGCGGGCCGCCAGTACAGCAGCATCTACTTCCAGACCGGCGACTTCAGCGAATTCAGCAACGTGAGTGTCGGCGCCACGACCGCCGTCATCGGCGGCTGGGCCGGCGGCTACGAGCCGATCCGCGGCAGCGCCAACAACACGACGACGTCGACGGCCACCGGTTCGGAACTGAACGGCAGCCCGGCCCGCGTGAACAACTCGTTCCGCTACACGACACCGACGTTCGAAGGCCTGAAGGCCAGCTTCCTGTACGGTGCCGGCGAAGTCACCGGCGGCACGACCAGCACGCGCCTGTTCGACTACTCGCTGCGCTACACCAACTACGGCGTGGATGCCTACGTCTCGTACGTCTCCGACAAGGCCCAGAACGGCACCAACGTGCTGAACTCGCGCACCGACGTCGGCATCATCACCGCCAGCGCGGCCTACACGATCGGCGCGTTCAAGGTCGAAGGCGGCTACCTGTCGGCCAACGACAAGCGCCCGGCGGACCAGGACGGCCACGGCTTCTGGCTCGGCGGCGACTACAAGTTCGGCCAGAACGTCGTGCGCACGCAATGGGTGCAGAACAACCCGAACCACAACAACACGGGCCTGGGCAAGACCAACGCCTTCGGCGTGGGCTACGAGTACGACTTCTCCAAGCGCACGAACCTGTACACCTCGCTCACGCGCTTCGACAACGACGCCAGCGCCGACGGCAAGTTCGTGGGCCGCATCGGCGGCGCGACGCCGGCCGGCCTGACGACCACGACCGATCGCTCGGTCAACGAGTTCGTCCTGGGCGTGCGCCACGCGTTCTAAGCAACAAGAAGAGGCGGCCTGCTCGGGCAGGCCGCCGAGAGCACTTTGCCCGCCCCGGCTCAGGCCGCGGCGGGCTTTTTCATGCCCGTGTGCCGGACACCTGCCGGCGCGCCGAACGCGCGGCCGCCGCCGCCGCGATGCCCAGGAGCATGAGCGTCGCGCTTGCCGGCTCGGGCACGGGCGATGGCGTGAACGTCAGGTTGTCGAGGGCCAGCACGGTCGGCGCCGTGCCTTCGGCGATCTCGCCGACGCCGAAGCCGATCGTGTACCAGCCGGCCTGCGGGACGTCCACCGACATCTGCGACCAACCCGTCTCGGCGTCGTAGAACGCGACCTGCGACGGGTCGGCGCAGCTGGTGTTGGTCTGGTGCGGGCAGAGATCGACGCCGCTGGGCGCGAAGGTCCCGGTGAACGAGCCGGCGTAGTAGATCCAGTCGTTCGTGCGGATCGAGCCGTCGTCCGACCAGAGCGACAGGAAGGCGCTGTCGGCGTCCCTGCCGATCCGGTCCCAGTCGAACGCGATCGCGCCGGACTGCGACGCGTAGAAACGGTAGGTCATTGCGCCGCCTTCGCCGACGATGGGCGGCTCGAGGATGGCGCCGCCCGGGCCGACCGGATCGACCGCGGGCATCTGCGCCATGAACTGCGGAATGCCGCCGGGCAGTCCGAGGAACTCGCGCGTGGCGCTGTCGTTGGGGCTGGGCGTGCCCGAGTACGGAATCTCCCCGCTGCCCAGTGTCGTGACGAACGCGAAGCCGGTGCCCTGCGTGGGCGCCAGGCCCACCGCGGCGGTCTGCACCGACACGTCGCCGAGCGTGTTCCAGCCGGCCAGCCCGCTCTCGAAGCCGCTGAGCAGCACGGACTGCGAATGCGCAAGCGCGTGCGCATCGAGAAGCAGCAGCGCCAATGAACACCTGATCAAACCGATTCGCATGATTCCTCCTGGTTGCCGGATGCCCGTACCGGCAGGGGTACCTGGGCCTCTCGGGTCGGGTTCGGACGAAGCGGTTGTCGCCGAGAGTCGGCGCGGCACAAATCCCTAGCTCCGGCGCTGCGGTGCCGGGCTTGCGGGTCAGACGTCCGCGGCCGCGATCTGTGCGGAGGCGTGCGCCAGCCACATCTTCAGTCGCTGGCGCTCCAGCAGGCCGAGCTTCGGGCCCTCGTTGCTGGCCATGGTGCGCGCGGCCCAGAAGCTGCTGTCGGCGGCGTCGATCTTGCGCAGCACCGCATCCTGCAGGTGGCGCAGGCGGACGACGCGCGCGCCGAGTGCCTTGGCGCGTTCGAACTGGCCCGAGCGCTCGAGGTTGCCGAAGTCGTCGCCGCGCAGCTCGTTGAGCACGAGCACGTACTGCAGCCTGTCCTCGAAGCGGTCGATCAGGCGCTCGAGCAGGTCGACGGAGTCGCGGCCGGCGTCCATCACGTGCCAGTAGTGGATCTGCACGCCGGACTCGGCGGCCAGCTCCAGCACGCCCGAATCGTCCATCCAGCGCACCAGCGGGTCGTGCGTCTGCGCGGCGAGATCCACCAGCACGCGCTGGCCCGGATGCTCGATCGCGCTCTCGACGATCGCGTCCAGCGCCTCGAAGCGGTCGACCAGCACCGGCGACGCGTAGTCCTTGTAGAAGCGCATCAGCGCGCCGTGCGAGCGGTCGGTGTCGAAGCCGGTGAACGCGAGGTTGTGGTCGATGAAGTGCTGGGCCAGCAGCCGCGCGACGACGGACTTGCCGACGCCGCCTTTCTCGCCGCCGATCAGGTGGATCCGCGAGGCCGGGGCCTCGGGCACGTCGGCGACCTCCACGGCCTGCGTGAGGACGGGAACGGAATCGAACGAATCGTTGGTGCTCACGGTGCGGCCGGCCGCGCGCGAGCGTGGCATCAGGTGGGTTCGGGCCAGTGTACGCACGCGGCGCACGGGGCGGGCGACAACCGCAGCGCGCCCAGGGGGCTTCGCGGCGGGCGAAGCTCAGGCGAAGGCGCGCGCAGCCTCGAAGGTCGTCACCTCGAAGCGCTTGAGCGTGTTCTGGCCGAAGGCCATCGTGATCGGCACGTCGCTGGCGTCCCGGCCGCGCGCCATGACGATGCGGCCGATGCGCGGCGTGTTGTGGCGCGCGTCGAAGGTGTGCCAGCGGTCGCCGAGGAAGACCTCGAACCAGGCGCTGAAGTCCATCGGATAGGGCACCGGCGGGATGCCGATGTCGCCGAGATAGCCGGTGCAGTAGCGCGCCGGGATGTTCATGCAGCGGCACAGCGTGATCGCCAGGTGCGTGAAGTCGCGGCAGACGCCGGTCCTCTCGCGAAATCCCTCGAGCGCGGTGCGCGTCGCGCGGGCAGCCTGGTAGTCGAACTTCAGGTGGTTGTGGACGAAGTCGCAGATCGCCTGCACGCGTCCCCAGCCCATCGGCGCGTTGCCGAACTGATTCCAGGCGAACTGCATCAGCTCGCTGTCGACCTCGCAATAGCGGCTTGCGAGCAGGAACTGCAGCGTGCTGACCGGCAGCTCGCAGGGGTCGTGCTGCCAGGCGTCCCAGGCGACGGGGTCGGGCAGGCCGGAGTCGGCGACGACGGCGTCGTTGGTGAAGCGCACCGACTCGATGCCGGCGGGCACGTTGATGCGGCCGCAGTGGTTGCCGAAGTAGTCGATGTAGTCCTCGACCTCCACCGGCGGCGAGACGCGGAAGTTCTCCGGCGTCTGCAGGTCGTCCTGGCGCGACGGGTGCACGTGCAGCAGGTAGATCAGCGCCATGGGGCTGCTGATGGTGAGTTCGATGTCGAAGCCGATGTTGATGAGCATGGTGTGCTGCCGTCCTGGGTTCACGGCAGTCACGTCACGGCCGGTGTGCAGACATGGTCGCCGTTCGGCGTTCGCCCGTCAGTCGGCAGCTGGCGCGAACCAGCGTCAGTCGTCGCTTACAGGCGCTTCAGGACGGTGCGCACATTGCACTCAGGGGCGAGGCGCCTGCGTGAACGAGGGGCGTTCGCCGAGGTCGGACGGGGTCGTCGACGACAGGCTGGCGATGCCGGCGCTGGCGACCTGGGCGTCCTGGTTGGACTTGACGCCGGACACGCCCACCGCGCCCACCACGTGGCCATCGACGACGATGGGCACGCCGCCTTCGAGCATCGCCGTCAGCGGTGCCGACAGGAACGACGTGCGTCCGCCGTTGATCATCTCCTCGTACGAGGCCGACGGCCGCCGCCCCATCGCCGCGGTGCGGGCCTTCTCGGTGGCGATGTAGGCCGACACCGGCGCCGCACCGTCGAGTCGCTCGAGGGCAAGCGGATGGCCGCCGTCGTCGACGATGGCGATCGTCACGGCCCACTGGTTGGTCACGGCCTCGGCGCGCGAATGCTCGAGGATGCGCGCGACGTCGTCGCGGGTCAGGACTGGCTTGTGCTTCATGAAAGGTTCTCCGGCGAAGCCCCGAGTTGTACACCAGCGACGCAAGGTTCGCGCCAGAAACGTGGGATGTGCGGCGCCGAGTCACGAAATCGTCACGGGCCTGTCGTCGCGGCATCATGCGGCCCGCGCACGATGGCGAGCCATGGATCGAGCCACCCACCCCTTCGCCCAGACCGACGACTACCGGCCGCGCGATGGCGCGACGATGCGCGTGCGCACGGTCTGGATCTCCGATCTCCACCTGGGCACGCCCGGCTGCCAGGCCGTCGCGCTGCTGGACTTCCTCAAGCAAGTCGACTGCGACGAGCTGTTCCTCGTCGGCGACATCATCGACGGCTGGCAGCTGCGCCGCTCGTGGTACTGGCCGCAGGCGCACAACGACGTCATCCAGAAGCTGCTGCGCAAGGCGCGCAAGGGCACGCGCGTGGTCTTCGTGCCGGGCAACCACGACGAGTTCGCGCGCAAGTACGTCGAGCACGAGTTCGGCGGCGTCGAGGTCGTCAGCGAATGGATGCACGTGACGGCCGACGGACGCCGCCTGTGGATCACCCACGGCGACCTGTTCGACGGCGTGATCCAGTGCGCCAAGTGGCTCGCCTACGTCGGCGACTCGCTGTACACGTTCATCCTCAAGCTCAACAAGCACTTCAATTCGATGCGCGCGCGCATGGGCCTGCCGTACTGGAGCCTGTCGAAGTACCTCAAGCACAAGGTCAAGCGCGCGGTCAGCTACATCGGCGAGTTCGAGGTCGCGGTGGCCAAGGAAGCGCGCAAGCGCGGCGCCGACGGCGTCGTCTGCGGCCACATCCATCACGCCGAGATGCGCGACATCGACGGCATCCTCTACTGCAACGACGGCGACTGGGTGGAGAGCCTGACGGCGCTGGTCGAGCATCCGGACGGCAGGCTCGAGATCCTCGACTGGTCGTCGCGCCACGAGCACGGCAAGCCCGTCCTGCCCGACGAAGAGGCCATGAGGCCCGGCGTGCGCGAACCGGAGCTGGCGGTGCTGTCCGAGGTCCTGGCCGGCAGCTGAGGCCGCCTTCGCGGCGCGCTTCAGGGCGCCGCGTGCCGGAGGTGTCCGGCGATCTCGCCGCGGCGGATCAGCGGCAGCGCGTCGAGAAACTGGCGCGTGGCCGCGGCCCAGCTGAACGTCATCGCATGCGCGCGAGCGCCTTCGCGCGACAGCTCGAGCGCCGCCAGGCAGGCACGGCGAAGGTCGGCGTCGAGCACGCCGCCCGCGGAGCCGCCGACGACGTCGATCGGCCCGGCCACCGGGAATGCCGCCACCGGCGTGCCGCTGGCCATCGCCTCGACCAGCACGAGGCCGAAGGTGTCGGTGACGCTGGTGAACACCTTCACGTCGGCACTGCGGAACACGCGCGCCAGCGACTCGCCCTGCAGCGCGCCGAACCAGCGCGCCCCGGGATACGCGGCCTGCAGGCGCGCCCGCTCGGGGCCGTCGCCGACGACCCACTTCTCGCCGGGCAGGTCGAGCTTGAGGAACTCGTCGACCTGCTTCTCGACGGCGATGCGGCCCACGTGCAGGAAGACGGGCCCGTCGCCGCGCGGCTCGCGCGGGCCGTCGGGCCTGAACAGCGCGGTGTCGACGCCGCGCGACCACACGCGCGGGGCCGCGAAGCCGTGCGCGCGCAGGTCGTCGACGATCGCCGGTGTCGCCGCCAGCGTGGCCGTGCCGGAATCGTGGAAGCGGCGCAGGAAGCGGTAGGTCATCGACAGCGGGATCGGGAGCCGCGCGCGCAGGTATTCGGGGAAGCGCGTGTGATACGCCGTCGTGAACGGCCAGCCGTGTTCGAGCGCGATCGAGCGCGCGTGCAGTCCGAGCGGGCCCTCGGTGGCCAGGTGCAGCGCATCGGGCCCCATCGCGAGCATGCGGCGCGCGATCGTGCGGCGGCTCACCAGCGCGAGACGGATCTCGGCGTAGCCGGGGCAGGGGATCGAGCGGAACAGGTCGGGCGACAGGATCTCGACCTCGTGCCCCAGCGCCTGCAGCTCGCGTACCGTCATCTGGATCGTGCGCACGACGCCGTTGATCTGCGGCGTCCAGGCGTCCGTGACGATGAGAATCTTCATGCAGGCAGTCTTCCGCTTCGACCTGGGCAGCGTAAGTCAGCCGCGTGAATCGACGGTGACAAGCCCGTGGCGTGGCACGCCCGGCGCGTCGCATGCAGAATGGATCGATCCGACGTCGTGAACTTCGAGGCCGCCCATGAGCAAGCACTGCACGCACCTGCACCTGATCGCCACCGTCACGCCGAGCGCGCTCGGCTGCGAGGAATGCCTGAAGACCGGCGACGAATGGGTGCACCTGCGGTTGTGCCGCGTCTGCGGCCACGTGGGCTGCTGCGACGATTCGCCCAACCGCCACGCCACGAAGCACTTCCACGCCACGCAGCATCCGGTCATCGAAGGCTACGACCCGCCCGAAGGCTGGGGCTGGTGCTTCGTGGACAAGCTGATGATCGAGCTGCCCGACCAGACGCCACAGGTCGGGCCGATCCCGAAGTTCTACTAGCCTGGCGCGACCACGATCGGCAGCCCCGCCGCCTCGCCCTCGGCCCACGGCTCGTCGATCAGCAGCGCATGCACCTGCGACCACTGCGCGACGTGGAAGGGCGCGGCGTTGCCCAGCTTGGAGCGGTCGCCGAGGATCAGCGTGCGGCGGGCGCAGGCGATCATCGCGCGCTTGAGCGCCGCGTCCGCCTCGTCGGGCGCGCTGACGCCCAGCTGCGCGTCGATCGCGCAGGCGCCCGGCACGGCCCAGTCGGCGCGGCAGTTCGCGAGCATCGCGACGGCCGCCGGCCCCCACAACGCGCGGTTCTCATGCTGCCAGGTGCCGCCGGTCAGCGCGATCTGCACCTGCGGGTCGCCGGCAAACAGGGCGGCGACGTCCAGCGAGCTCGTGATCACCGTCAACGGCCGCACGGTCAGCGCGCGCGCCATCGCCAGCGGCGTCGAGCCGGCGTCGAGCACCACCGTCTGGCCGGGCTCGACGAGCGCCGCCGCGGCGCGGCCCACTGCGGCCTTCGCGTCGGCCAGCACCGCGGCGCGCGCGCCCAGGCCGAGGCGCTGGGTGTCCAGCGTCACCGCGCCGCCGTGGGTCCGCTGCAGCAGGCCCTGGCCCTGCAGCGCGAGCAGGTCGCGCCGGACGGTGTGCTCGGAAACCTGCAGCAGTCGAGCAAGTTCGAGCACTTCCACGCGCCCTTGTTCGCGCAGCATCTCCTCGATGCGGCGCTGGCGTTCGGCGGTAAATCGCAGCGATTGAGAGTCGGTGTTCATGCGCGCATTGTAGGCGTCGTTGCCAATCTTATGTGCTCGAAAGTGCTCGATAGTGCTTGACTGTGGGGAAATCGACGCTAGTATTCGAGCATGGACGAATCCGCCGCGCCCCTGCTTTCACCGTCGTCGTCGACGATCGCCCGCGCGCGCTGGGGCGTCGGCCTGATCTTCTTCGTCAACGGCGCGGCCTTCGCGTCCTGGGTCTCGCGCATCCCCGCGCTGCGCGCCGGCCTGGGCCTGAGCGAGGGCGCGCTCGGCAGCGTTCTGTTCGCGATGTCGTGCGGCGTGCTGCTGTCGTTCCCGCTCGCTGGCAAGGGCGCGCAGCTGCTGGGCGCGCGGCAGCTCGCGCTGCTGGCCGGCGTCGCGCTGCTGCTGATGCTGCCGATGCCGTTCCTGATCGGCATCCTGCCGTCGCTGGTGCTCGTGATGCTCGAGGTCGGCGCGGCGCTCGGCACGATGCAGGTCGCGATGAACGTGCTGGCCGTCGACGTGCAGGCGCGCGTGCCGCGTCCCATCATGTCGTCGTTGCACGGCGCGTGGAGCGCGGGCGGGCTGGTGGGCGCCGGCGCCGGCAGTCTGGCCGCGCATGCGGGCCTGCGACCGTTGCTGCATCTCGCGGGCGCCGCCGTCGTGCTGGCGGGCGCGCTGCTGCTGGCGTGGATGCTGCTGCTGCGCGCTCGCCTGCCGGCGCGTTCGGCCACGATGCCGATGCGGCCGTCGATGAGCTTCAGGCAGCAGGGTCGGCGCGTCGACCGCGTGCTGCTGGGCCTGGGCGTGATCTGCTTCTGCGCCTTCCTCTCCGAGGGCGCGCTGGCCGACTGGAGCGCCGTCTGGCTGCACGACAAGGCCTCGGCCAGCGAGTCGCGCGCCGCGCTCGGCTACGCCATCTTCGCGGGCGCGATGACGACGATGCGCATGGTCGGCGACCGCGTGCTGGAGGTCTTCGGCACGGTGCGCGTTTTGCGCCTGCTGACGGCACTCGGCGCGCTCGCGCTGGGTGGCGCACTGCTGCTGGCGCGCGTCGACACCGCGATGATCGCCTTCGTGCTGCTGGGCCTGGGCATGGCGACGGTCGTGCCGACCGCGTTCGCCGCGGCCGGGCGGCGCGCGGATGCGGCCGCCGGCGGCACGGCGGGCGAGGCGTCGGCCGCGCGCGCCGTCGCGTTGCTGTCCGGCTTCGGCTACTCCGGCCTGCTGCTCGGGCCGCCCGTCATCGGCTGGCTGGCGCAGGCCACGACGCTGACCTGGGCGCTGGGTCTGCTCGTGCTGCTCGTCGCGGCCATCGTCGCGCTCGTGCCTCTGCTGGGCGAGCCCGCACGGGCCGATGGCAAGGGCGCGGTCGCGCGTCCTTCCGCGACGTAGGCATCAGCGCGGGCAGCGCTCGGGCGGATCGCCGCTCGCGGGCACCAGCGCGAACTTGACGCCATGCCACGCGCCCTCGGCGTGGACGGACTTGTCGAGTGCCAGCAGCGCGAGCTTCTTGTGCGCCGGCGTGAGCGTCGCGTCGATGGTCTCGTTGACGATGTCCAGCGAGCCGCGCACCGCCAGCGCGGTGTCGGGCGTCTCGAAGACGAAGCGGCGCGGCGTGGCGATGCCGTGCGCGAGCGCCAGCGTCACCGTGGCGCATTGCACGGGCACGCGGGCCGACTTGTCGAACAGCGTGCGCAGCCACTCGCCGCCGTTCAGGCCCAGCTTGGCGTCGACGCGCCTGGACACGGTCGCACCGTCGGCCAGCGAGAGCGTGACGTTGCCGTTGGCCGCGGCGACGAGCGCGCGAGTCGAGTCGCCGCGCGATTTCAGGACCGCGTGTCCGTCGATCGCGCCCGCCAGCGCGCCGTTGGCGGCGAGCGTCGTCGACAACTGCTCGACGTGCAGCCCACGCGCGTTCATGTCGAGCGAGAGATCGGCGGGCGAATGCGAAGCGTCGACCTGCAGCGCGCCGACGACGTGGCCGTCGGCGACGGTCGCATCGAGTGCCTGCAGCTTCAGCACGCCATTGGCGAGCGTCGCACGCGTGCGCACGCCCTGCACCAGGCCGCCTGCCGTGCCGGTGATGCGGACCGGGCGCAAGTCGATGTCGGCGTCGATGTCGCGCAGCCGCTCCAGCGGCAGCGGCTGCGTCGACAGCAGGTGGTCGTCGGAAGACGGCTTGGCGCGTGCGGCGGCGAGGTCGTCGAGATCGAAGACGGCGTCGCGCAGCGTCGCCTTCAGCGTGCGGCGCGGCGCCTCGTTCTTGAAGTTGCCGACGAAGGTGCCGTCGGCGATCGCGGTCGTGTGTCGCCCCGCGCGGATGCGAACGTCCGAGCCCGTCCAGCGATCGCCGCTCTTCTCGAGGTGCCCTCGCGCGGCCAGCGGGCGCCAGCGCGCCAGCGCCTCGGGCAAGGGCTTCGTGGGGCCGGTGCCCATCGCCGTGACCCTGATGTCGCAGTCGAAGTCGCCCAGCGCATGCACGTCGTTGCTGAGGCCGGAGGCGGCCAGCAGCAGCGCGCCGGAGGTGGCCTGGGCCTTGAACGTGAACGTTCGCGAGGTCGCACCGAAGGCCAGAACATCGCTGACGTGGGCCGAGCCTTCGAACTCGTCGTCGCGGAAGCGGCCCTTGAACGACAGCGACTTGGTCAGCGGCAGGTCCGCGTGTCCTTCGAACGGCTCGGAGGCGGGCAGTGGCGCGATGCCGGCATCGAGCTCGAGATCCAGGCCGCGATGGATCGTGTGCAGGCGGCTGTTGCGCGCGTCCAGCGCCAGCACGCGCACGCGCGGCGGCCCGCGGTCGTCGGGCCGCGTGATGCGCCAGTTGCGCAGGCCGTCGGCCAGGCGTTCCATGTCGACCTGGGCGTCGTCGAGCTGGATCAACGGAATGATGACCAGGTCGGAGCCGATGCTGCGCCACGAGATCGTCGCCGCGAGATGTCCGGCATGGATGAACGGCGCCTTGGACGCGGCCCACGGCGCGTTCTGGATCGTCAGGCCGCGGAACTCGATCGTCGGGTCGAGGCCGTCGCGGAAGTGCACCTTCATGTCGTCGAACTCGAAGCTGCGCCCCGAGCGCGACATCACGAAGTGCCGGATCAACGGCCGGCACCAGTTCCAGTCGAACGCCCAGCACAGCGCGACCAGCGCGAGCAGCACGACGAGCGCGATGCGCAGCGCTCGAAAGCGGCGCGGCGGGCGGGCGGGCGTGGGCGTCGATCCGGGCACGAGTCTCATTCCGCGGCAGAGCACGCAGCGTGCCGTCGATCGTCTGCTTGCTAATGGGAATCATTCGCATTAAAGTGGAGGCAACGATCTACCGCCAGCCACCCTCGAAGAGGAGAGACCCGACATGCCGACCCATCTCGACCCGACGCCTGCGGCCGCCGCCGTCCCGCCCGTCCTCGCGCCGCTGGCCGAGGCGCCGGTGCGCCGCGAAGTCGCGCGCCGCCAGCTCACCAGCGAACAGCTGTTCGCCGGCCTGGGCGAGATCGAGATCCAGCACGGCGACGCGATCTACCGCCTGCGCCGCACGTCGCTCGGCAAGTTGATCCTGACGAAGTGAATCGAGCGCGCCGGCCTGAACGGCGCCTGACGCGAGTCCGAGGTCAAGCCGTCGGCCGGCGGCCATCGTGCTTCGTGGGGACAAAGTCGCTTGACCCCATGTCGCGACGCTGCCGATAATCCGCGCTTCTTCAACGACCCGCACAAGGCCATGGACTCGCATCCTAGTCTCGTGCCTTCGTCGTCCAGAGCGCGAGCCTGACACCACGGCTTGCCACAGCGGGCGGAGAAGGCACCTCACCTGTCTCACGCCCGGCAAGCAAGCACGTTATCGGGGCCTTCCGGCCCGCAGCGCTTCTTTCCGGATCTCCCGAACCGACGCCTCGAGCGTCCATCCGCACGCGTCGCGACGACGCCCGGAGGAGTTCCGCATGCAATTCTTCTACACGCTCCTGCTGGCGGCCCTGCTGCTGCCCGCGCCCGCGCTCGCGCAGGACCAGGAATCCTGGAACGCGCATTTTCAGTCCACCTACATTCGCCAGGTCCAGCCGGCGTTCCACTCGCCCTACGAAGGGCCGCACAGCCTGCGCGGCGAGCGCGGCGCCAGCTATTCGCTCACGGCCACCGCGTCGCTGGGTGCGCGTCTCGGCAACGACACCGAGGTCTACGTCGACCCCGAGGCCGTGCAGGGCGTGCCGTTGTCGGGCCTCGGCGGCCTGGCCGCGTTTCCGAACGGCGAGCTTGCCAAGACCTCGGGCGCGAACCTGAAGCTCTATCGCGCGCGGCTGTTCGTGCGCCACACGTTCGAGCTCGGCGGCGACGACGTCGCGGTCGACAGCGACGCCAACCAGCTGAAGTCGACCTACCAGTCGCGCCGCCTCGTCGTGACGGCGGGCAACGTCTCGGTGCTGGACCTGTTCGACGCGAGCAGCCATGCACACGACCCGCGCACCCAGTTCATGAACTGGGCGCTGATGACCTACGGCGCCTACGACTACCCGGCCGACGCGCGCGGCTACACCAACGGCCTCGCGCTCGACTACGACGACGGCCCGTGGACGCTGCGCGCCGGTCGCTTCGCCGAACCGAAGCTGCCCAACGGCCTGCCGCTGGACAACGACCTGCTGCGCCACTACGGCGACCAGATCGAGCTCGTGCACACGCACGCGCTGGGCGCGTACGCGGGCGCGGTGCGCGTGCTCGCGTTCCGCAGCCGCGCGCGCATGTCCACCTACGAGGACGCGCTGGCCGCGGCGCCGATCGGCGAGGCCCCGAGCCTGAACGCGGTGCGCGCCGGCGACCACGTCAAGACGGGCATCGGCATCGATGCCGAACAGCAGGTCGCGAGCGACCTGGTCCTGTTCGTGCGCGCGATGAAGGCCGACGGCAAGACCGAGACCTACGCGTTCACCGAGTCCGACGCGTCGGTCACGGCGGGCCTGTCGCTCAAGGGCGCACGCTGGTCGCGCGACAAGGACGTGGTCGGACTCGCCGTCGGCGAGGACGCGATCTCCACGGTACATCGCGTCTACCTCGAACGCGGCGGGCTGACCTCCTTCCTCGGCGACGGCACGCTGCGCTACGGCCACGAGCGCATGGCCGAGGCCTACTACAGCGCCGAGCTCGGCGCCGGCTTCACGCTGACCGCCGACGTCCAGCGCGTCGCCAATCCCGGCTACAACAAGGACCGCGGCCCGGCGTCGTTCTACGCGCTGCGACTGCACTGGGAGGTGTGAGATGAACGGCAAGTTCAACAACGTCAACGACCAGATCAACGTCCTTGCCAGGCGGCTGGGGCCCGGCCTCATCACCGGCGCCGCGGACGACGATCCGAGCGGCATCGCCACCTACTCGCAGATCGGCTCGCAGTTCCGCTTCGGCCTCGTCTGGACGCTGCTGCTGACGACGCCGCTGATGATCGGCATCCAGATGCTGTCGGCGCGCATCGGCTGGGTCACCGGCGAGGGGCTGGGCGCCAACATCGCCAAGATGTGCCCGCGCTGGCTCACGTTCCTGCTCGTGAGCCTGCTCGTCGTGGCCAACACCATCAACATCGCCGCCGACATCGGCGCGATGGGCGAGGGCGTGCGCCTGCTCGCGGGCGGCCACCAGGCGCTCTACGTGGTCGGCTTCGGCGTGCTGTCCATCGTCTGCCAGGTGACGTTCTCGTACGAGCGCACGGTGCGCGTGCTCAAGTGGCTGACGTTGGGGCTGTTCGCCTACGTCGCGGTGATCCTGTCGGTGTCGGTGCCGTGGCGCCAGGTGGCGCTCGAAGGCCTCACGCCGTGGCGCTTCATCCCGCCGGGCACGTCGATGAACGACTACGCGGCCATGGTGGTCGCGGTGCTGGGCACGACCATCAGCCCGTACCTGTTCTTCTGGCAGGCGTCGCAGGAGGTCGAGGACAACGCGCGCCGGCCCGAGGCCGCGAAGCTGCGCGACAACCTCGAATACGCGGCGGAGCACTTGTCGCGCATCAAGCAGGACACGTCGTTCGGCATGATCTTCTCCAACGTGATCGCGCTGTGCATCGTGATCGCGACGGCCGTCACGCTCAACATGCACGGCGTCACGAACATCCAGACCTCGTCCCAGGCGGCCGAGGCGCTGCGGCCGGTGGCCGGCGAGTTCGCGTTCGCGATCTTCGCTCTCGGCATCATCGGCACCGGGCTGCTCGCGGTGCCGGTGCTGGCCGGCTCGGCGGCCTATGCGGTCAGCGAGGCCTTCGGCTGGAAGGCCGGGCTGTCGCGCGGCTTCCACGAGGCGCGCGGCTTCTACGTGATCATCATCGCGGCGACGGTCATCGGCACCCTGATGAGCACCGTCGAGGTCGATCCGATCAAGGCGCTGGTGTGGAGCGCGATCGTCAACGGCGTGATCTCGGTGCCCATCATGGTCGTGATGATGTGGATCGGCCAGTCGAAGCGGCTGATGGGCATCTTCACGATCAGCCCGCGCCACCGCTTCTTCGGCTGGGCCGCGACGGCGGTGATGGGCGTGGCCGTCGCCGGCCTGTTCATCACCAGCTTCGGCGGCAGCTGAGGGTCACGACGCCATGACGAAGCAATTGCGGCCGGCGTCCTTGGCCTGATAAAGCGCCGCGTCGGCGCGCGCCACCAGCGCCTCCACCGACTCGCCGGGGACGCACGTGGCCACGCCGGCCGACACGGTCACGCGCAGGTCGGACGGCAGCCCGGACGTGCAGCTCCAGTCGTGCGAGGCCACCGCGCTGCGGATGCGCTCGACGGCCAGCGACGCGCTCTCGACGGGCGTCGTCACCGGCATCAGCAGCACGAACTCCTCGCCGCCCCAGCGCGCGAAGCGGTCGGTCACGCGCATGTGGGCCTGCACCAGCGTGCAGAAGTCGCGCAGCACGGCGTCGCCCCCGCCGTGGCCGAAGCGGTCGTTGATCGTCTTGAAGTGGTCGAGGTCGAACAGCGCGACGGAATAGGGCTGCCGCGTGCGGTGCGAGCGTTCGCGCTCGTCCAGCAGCAGCTCCATGAAGTGGCGCCGGTTGAACGCGCCGGTCAGGTCGTCATGGCTCGCGAGTTCCTGGATGCGCGCGAGCGACAGCGTCAGTTGCTTGTTGCGCTGCGACAGCTCGGCCCGCAGCGTGCTGAACTGCATGCCGATCAGCGCCAGCCGGCGCACGGCCAGGAAGAAGAACAGCCACAGCAGCACGACGTTGACGTTGTTCAGCTCCGGATACCCGAAGCGGTCGCGGCCGATCCACAGCGCGAGCGCCGTGCTGGCGCCGAAGCCCAGCCACGTCCAGTGGAACTGGCGCGACGTGAAGCCCAGCATCGCGTAGTTGAACGAGACCAGGCTGGAGGCCAGGAAGATCATCCATAGCTTCGGCGCGGCGACGATGAAGATCAGCTGGATGACGTAGTTGGCCATCAGCTGCGCCCACAGCAGCCACCGATCCTGGAAGCGCAGGTTCCAGCCGCGATGCACCGCGAGCAGGAACAAGCTGGTGCTGCCGCCGCTCAGCACGAAGAAGCCGAGCGCGACCTGCCAGGTCGTGGAGCCCGTCCACGCGAATAGCCCGATCAGCAAGGACTGCAGCAACGAGCTCACCACCGTCATGGTGGTCGTCTTGATGCGTTGTGCCTGGAGCTGTTGCTGCTTGGGGTTCATGGGAGCGGAAGCCACTCCCGGGTGCAGAGAAGGCCCGGCGCGAGCATACGGGATGCGCCTGCGCTTGCCTCTGCTCGGAAACGCCCGTGGCCGCGCGACGACAGCGCGCCGCACGATCGTCTTGTAGTAATCGCTTACTGCCTCGCCTGTCGGCGAGAGCTGCTGGCCTAGTTGTGATGCTTCAATAGGTTGTATCCGGTGTTCATCCGGGTTGGGTTTGAGAGACTGGAAGTCGCCAAACACCCAATCTGCCAAGAACCGGAGCCCGGATGAACAGC
>NZ_JAJLJH010000013.1 GCF_023231945.1 Scleromatobacter humisilvae | reverse complement strand
CGCGTGACCATCAGAAAGCCCGCCTTCAAGGCGCGAACGCGCAGGCGTGGTGGGCCCACTCCAAGCGTTCGCAACGCCGAAGGCGGGCTTTCTGATGGATCACCCGGAGGGGCGGGGGGGGGGGGGGGGGGGGGGGGGGGGGGGGGGGGGGGGGGGGGGGGGGGCGCCCCCCGCCTCCCCGGGCCCCCCCCCGGACACCGGCGCGGGCACGTTATTAGTGTGAACAGGCCCTAGCGCGCGGGCTTGTCGCCCTTGCCGCCCAGCAGCCCCTTGATCGCGCTGCCCACGCCTTCGACGACGCCCTTGACGCTGACACCGACCGTTTCGCCGAGCCCCGCCGCGACGCGCAGGGCGAGGCTTTCGTCGAGCTTGAACTTCGGGTCGTCGGTGCGGCCTTCGAGCGTGAACTTCAGCGCGATGCGGCCGTCGCGCTTGAGCGTCGCGAGGACGGCGCGGCGTTCGACGCCGGCGAACGTGCCGCCCTCGGCGTCGCCGAATTCGAGGCCCGCGATCGTCAGCTGGCCGGGCGCGTGCACCTGGCGGTTGGCGACGCTCGCGTCCATCGACAGGTCCAGCGTGCCATGGCGCACCGCGCGCTCGCCGAACTTCAGCAGGTAGGGCTGCAGCGCGACCACGTCGACGCCGGCCAGGCGGATCGCGAGGTTCGCGTCGTGCGCCGCCGGCGCCAGGCTGCCCTTGATGGCCACCTGGCCGTCGCGCTCGACACCCCTGAGCACGCCCTGCAGGTCGAGCGTCATCGGCTGCGCGAGTTTCGGCAGCGCCAGGCCGCTCACCGTGCCGTGCACCTGCTCGAAGCGCAGCTTGTGCGTCTTGCCATCGGGCAGCGTGGCGTCGTGCAGGTCGACGGCCATGCGCTCGAAGCTCATGTGCTCGATGACCAGCGCGGTCGCGGTCTCGCCGGGCGCGACGGCCTGCGAGGCCTGCAGCGCCGCGGCCTGGGCGCGCGAGGTGTCGCGCAGCGCGGGCAGCAGCGTCAGGTGGTCGGGCGTGCGCAGCATGACCAGCGTGCCGTCGCGCACGCGCACGTCCGCGATGGCGAGCGGCTCGCCGCGTCGATAGGCCCACAGGCTGGCGGCGGTGATGTCGACCGTGACCTCCCGCGCGTCGAACTCCTCGTTCGCCGGCCAGGCGCCGGGCGCGTCGCTGGCGGCCACGTGCACGTCGCGCAGCGTCACGGTGGGATAGTTCAGCGAGATCGAGCCGACCGTCGTGCGCGGCCCCAGCGCCTGCAGGATACGGTGACGGGCATCGTGCGCGGCGAAGATGACGACGCCCAGCGCGACGGCCACGACCGCGGCGCCGGCCAGGAGCAGCCGGCGATACGTCGCGAGGAAGCTCAAGGCTTGACGCGGGACGCGCGCAGCACCGACGACGAGCGCTTGAGCGTGCGCAGCACGTCGGCCAGGTGCAGCCGGTCGCGCACGCTCACGAGCAGGCGCAGCTCGGTCGTCTCGGAGGCGCGCTCGTCGCCCATGTCGATGTGCGTGATGTCGGCCTCGGCGGCGCTGATCGCCTGCGCGACCTGCGCCAGCGCGCCCTTGGCGTTGGCGACGAGCACGCTCACCGCGCTCTCGAACTGGCGGGTCAGCTGCTCGGCCCAGTCGACCTCCATCCAGCGGTCGCCGTCGCGCTCGCGCAGGCGGCGGCCGATCGAGCAGTCCTTGGTGTGCACGGTCAGGCCCTCGCCGCCGAAATAACCAGCGACTTCATCGCCCGGAATCGGCCGGCAGCACGTGGCCAGCTGCACCGACGCGCCCTCGCTGCCGTCGATCTCGACGACGTTCTGCCCGACCTGCGCCTCGTTGGCGGCGTAGCGTCCCATCGTCAGGGCCACCGCGCCCGGGCGCGTGCCACGCTCGCCCAGCAGCTGCGCGAGGCGCTTGGCGACGATGGACGCGATCTTGCGTCCGAGGCCGATGTCGACCATCAGCTCGGCGCGGTTGCGGCTGCCGCTCCAGCGCGTCAGCGACTGCCACAGCGCCGCATGCTCCTCGTCGTCGGCCGGCACCGCCATGCCTTCGTTGCGCAGCGCCTGCGTCAACAGCTTCTCGCCGAGGATGATGGACTCCTCGTGCTCGAGGTTCTTCAGGAAGTGGCGGATCTTGGAGCGCGCGCGGCCGGTGCGCACGGAGTTCAGCCACGACGGGTTCGGCCGCGCGTTGGGCGAGGTGCTGACCTCGACGACGTCGCCGCTCTTCAACTCGGTGCGCAGCGCCACCGGCTCGCCGTTGACCTTGGCGGCGACGCAGTGGTCGCCGACGTCCGAGTGGATCGCGTAGGCGAAGTCGATCGGCGTGGCGCCGCGGGGCAGCGCGAGGATCTTGCTCTTGGGCGTGAAGACGTAGACGGCCTCGGGGAACAGGTCGATCTTGACGTGCTCGAGGAACTCGCTGGAGTCGTGCGTGTCGCTCTGGATGTCGATCAGCGACTGCAGCCACATCGCACCGAGGCGCTGCGCCTCGTCCGGCCGGCCGGTGCCCGGCGTGCCGGCCTTGTACATCCAGTGCGCCGCGATGCCGGCCTCGGCCACCGCGTGCATCTCCTCGGTGCGCACCTGGAACTCGACGGCCGTGCCCAGCGGGTTGACCAAGGTCGTGTGCAGCGACTGGTAGCCGTTGGCCTTGGGGATCGCGATGTAGTCCTTGAAGCGTCCCGGCACCGGCTTGTACATCTGGTGCAGCGTGCCGAGAGACAGGTAGCACTCGGGCAACGAGTTGACGACGATGCGGAAGCCGAAGATGTCGTTGACCTGCGCGAAGCCGGCGTGCTTCTCGCGCATCTTGCGGTAGATCGAGAAGACCGTCTTCTCGCGGCTGTAGACCGTGACCTTGGTGCGCGCCTCGGCAAACGACTTCTCGACGTCGCGCCGCATGCGGTCGACGATGTCGCGCCGCGTGCCGCGCGCGCGCTCGAGCGCCTTGCCCACCGCCGCATACCGCCAGGGGTACATGAAGCGGAAGGACAGGTCCTGCAACTCGCGATACATCTGGTTGAGGCCGAGACGGTGCGCGATGGGCGCGAAGATCTCGATCGTCTCGCGCGCGATGCGCGAGCGCTTGGCCGGCGCCATCGCGTCCATCGTGCGCATGTTGTGCAGGCGGTCGCACAGCTTGATGAGGATGACGCGCACGTCGCGCGACATCGCCAGCAGCATCTTGCGGAACGACTCGGCCTGGCCGTCCTCCTTGGTGGAGAACTGCAGCTTGTCCAGCTTGGTCAGGCCGTCGACGAGGTCGGCGGTGGGCGAGCCGAACAGCTCGATCAGCTCGGGCTTGGTGACGCCGCAGTCCTCGATGGTGTCGTGCATCAGCGCCGCCATCAGCGCGGTGGCGTCGAGCTTCCAGTCGGCGACGAGCCCCGTGACCGCGAGCGGGTGCGTGATGTACGGGATGCCGCTGGCACGCAGCTGCCCCAGGTGCGCCTGGTCGGCGAACTTGTAGGCCTCGCGCACCTTCTTCAGGTCGGCCTTGCTGAGGTAGGTCAGCTTCTCGGACAGCTCGGCAAACGTGGTGACTTCGGACTGCGGTGCCATGCCTGTGGCCGGGGCGCGCGCCAGCGTGCTGTGCAGCTTGGCTGGCAGCAGGTCGGCGGCGAACGAACGAATGCTCATGTGCTGAATTTAGCCTGTTATGAGGCCGGCGCCGCCGAGGTCGGGAAATTGAACGCCTGCTCGGCAGGACGCCCTTGACGTCGACGTGGATTCTTCGGCGCGGGGCCGGCCGCATACCGCGTTTGGGGGATTCTATGAAACCGCTTTCAAAAAAGCGTGAAAACGACGGTTTTAACGCCCCGATCGGGCGTCAAATGCGCTCCGCCCCGGCCACGCAGGCACACGGCAGGGGGTATGGCTCGAGTGCCGGCGGAGCGCCCGAACGTTTCCGCCGGCGCGCCCGAGAGCGGACTGGCCTGAGCACGACGCATGCGGACGCGTCACCCCGAAACGACAGGAGACAGCGATGATTCGACGTGTTGCGGGACTTGCCGTCCTGCTTGCATTTTCCCTCTGGAAAGCGGCCCCGGCCGAGGCCCAGACGGCCTCCGACTACGCCCAGGGCGTGACCGTCAGCGGCAGCACCGCGACGATCTTCTTCAACCCGACCTCGAGCACGACGACGTGGACCGACGTCCACTACGCGGTCAACGGCGGCGCGCTGCAAAACCTGCGGATGGCGCGCGACGCGTCCACCGGCCACGAGACCCAGCCAGTCTTGCAAGCGGTTTCATCCGGCAACGTGATCAGCTACAGCTTCACCTACAACAAGGGCACGCCGGCCTACGACTCGGCCACCTATTCGTACACGGTCGGCTCAGCGCCCGTCTCGGTGACGCCCGCGGCCGGGCAGGCGTGCTTCTTCACCGACATCAACTACGGCGGCAGCTCGATGTGCACCAGCGCCAGCTCGAGCTGGGTCGGCGCCGCCTGGAACGACGTCATCTCGTCGGTGAAGGTGTCGGCAGGCACCCAGGTGGTGCTCTACGGCGACGTCAACTACGGCGGCGGCACGCTGACGCTGACCGCCGACACGCCCAACCTCGTGGCGTCGAACTTCAACGACGCGACCTCGTCGTACAAGATCTCGGCGGTGGCCGGGGGCGGCACCTGGAACCAGCAGACCACGTTCAACATCGTCAACGGCACGCACAACGCCTACGACAACGCGCACGTCTGGTGGGCCATCATCGGCAAGGACTGGACGAGCGGCCAGTTCGTCTGGGTCGACGCCAGCGGCAGGCTCGTTCCGATGAGCACGGCCGACAACGGCGCGCTGACGAAGAACGGCGTCACCTACACCAACTACTTCCACACGATCGCGCAGGCGAGCTCGGTCACGATCCCGCCGATCAACTCGGCGCGGCTGATGCTGAGCGTGGGCACGCCGATGTACATCCGCGTCAACCAGGACGTCAACGGCAACATCGGCTACGCCGGCGCCAACATCGAGAACCCGACCGACCCCAACATCGACGTCACGTTCGACTTCGTCGAGATGGCCATCGTCCCGACGACGGGCTTCTACGGCAACACCACGCGCGTCGACCAGTTCGGCTTCCCGGTGACGCTGCGCCTGCAGGGCCTCGGCGGCTTCGACCAGACGGTGGGCGAGACGGCCACGCGCGCCTCGCTGGTCTCGGCCTGGGCGTCGTCGGTGCCGGCGCAGTTCCAGGGCCTGGCGCAGGCGCC
Source organism: Scleromatobacter humisilvae (assembly GCF_023231945.1). Taxonomy (GTDB): domain Bacteria; phylum Pseudomonadota; class Gammaproteobacteria; order Burkholderiales; family Burkholderiaceae_C; genus Scleromatobacter; species Scleromatobacter humisilvae. Next base: position 134,246 of record NZ_JAJLJH010000013.1, on the reverse strand, counting down.
GTACTCGCCGTACCGCATCATCGCGCCGGCCCACGCCAGCTTCAACACGAGCGGCGCCAACGCGCACTACCTGGACGGCTACATCCAGGGCCTGTGGACGAAGTACGCCTCGCAGTCGCTGACCTTCACCGACCAGCAGGGCACGTTCACCGGCCATGTCGTCAACGGCCAGTTCCAGTTCACCGACGGGCAGGGCACGTACACGATCGCGCGGGCGCCGACGACGACCGAGGCCTTGCTCGGCAACGGCGTGCTCAACGACCCGACCGGGCAGACGCCGGGCAGCGCGGGCTACGACAAGCAGCTGCAGATCCAGGCGCAGATGTGCGCGGCCATCAATCGCCACATCGTCGAGAACCCGGCGCAGTGGTCGACGCCGAGTGCGTTCTACGTGTCGCCGTCGAACTCGTACTCGAAGTTCTGGCATGACCACTCGCTGAACGGCTTGGCGTATGGCTTTGCGTATGACGATGTCGGTGGCTTCAGCTCGTCGCTGCACACCGCCGCGCCGACGATCGCCACGGTGACTGTCGGTTGGTGACGGCGGCGCGCCCGCGCGTCACGCGCGCGGGCAACAAAAAGGCCCGGGTCTCGCGACGCGGGCCTGGTTCGCTGCGGCGCCCGTGGGGCGCCCGCGGGCGATCAGGTCGGAACCTTGCGCAGCATTTCCTTGCCGATCTCGCCAGCAGCGATCTCGCGCAGCGCGGTCACGCCATGCTTGTTCTTCGATTCGATCTTGGGCGTGTGGCCCTGGCTCAGCATGCGAGCGCGGTACGTCGCGGCCAGCACGAGCTGGAAGCGGTTCGGGATCTTTTCCAGGCAGTCTTCAACGGTGATGCGGGCCATTCGATATTTCCTAGGCTGGGGACGAGAACAACGCGTTGACAAGCGCTGGCGAGGGACGGTTCTCCCGGACGGCCGTCAGGCCAGGTCGAGCGCGGCGAAGACGTCGGGGTGGTTGTCGCGTTGGGCCGCGAAGCGCAGGGCGTCGGGCTGCTCGCGAACCACGGCGCGAAGATCCGCCAAGGCCCTGTCGAGAGAACCGTTGATTATAACAAAGTCGAAGCGCTCGGCCTGGGCGACCTCGTGGCGGGCGTTCGCCAGGCGCTGGGCGATGACCTCGGGCAGGTCCTCGCCGCGGCCGCGCAGGCGCTGCGCCAGTTCGTCCCAGCTCGGCGGCAGGATGAACACGAGCATGGCCGCGGGGAAGAGCTCGCGGATCTGCAGCGCGCCCTGCCAGTCGATCTCCAGCACGACGTCCTTGCCGTCGGCCAGCAGCCGCTCCACGCTGCTGCGCGACGTGCCGTACCAGTTGCCGTGCACGTGCGCGTGCTCGAAGAACTGGCCCGCCGCGACCATCTGCTGGAACGTGTCGACGCTGACGAAGTGGTATTCGCAGCCGTCGCGCTCCTGGCCGCGCGGCGCGCGCGTGGTGTGCGAGACCGAGACGGCCAGGTGGGGCTCGTGCTGCAGCAGCGCCTTCACGAGGGTCGATTTGCCGGCGCCGCTGGGGGCGGCGACGACGAAGAGCTTGCCGGGGAGTTCCATGAAAGACGCGAGGGTATGCGGACGGGACTCGTCGGCGCTCGCGGGTCGCGGTGCCGACTCAGGCGCTCAAGTATCGCCGCAATCCATCCCTCGGCATCGACGCGAATGCTGAAGGAATGCGCGCTTTCTCAGATGGCGACGCCGTCGTAGACGGTCTTCAGCCCGGGCGTGTGCAGCACGCTCGCGGGCGTCACCGTCTCGCGCCGCCACGGAATGCTGCCGAAATACCAGACGCGCCAGAAGCCGATGTCGGCCTGCGGGGCGCTGGCGAGCAGCTGCTCGAAGGTCTCGACCTGGCCGACCTCGACGCCGGCGGCCTGTTGCAGTACCTCGCGCACGTAGCGCGAGCAGAACTGCCGGTGCGAATGGGCGTCGAAGCCGGTGTCGTAGAACACGTGCTCGCGCTGGGCGGCGGCCGCGACGATCGCGATCTGCTGCGCCTGCGTGAGCGGCGTGGGCAGGCGCATCACGGCGACGCGGCCGCCGGCCGAGCGCGCGACGAAGCGCGACAGCGTGGTCGAGCCGGAGAACGGGAAGCGGCTCTCGCCGATCACCGGCTCGCTGCCGGAGACGTCCAGCACGATGCCGACGTGGTTGGTCCACGTGCCGGTGGCCTCGGCGACCTTGCGGAACGGGTAGAAGCCGATGCGCGTGAAGACGATGTCGCCGACCTGCAGCGACTTGGCCAGCCGGGCGACCGGCTCGGCGGCCAACGCCGGGGCGAGCTCGTCGTCGGAGGCGTGGGCGCGGGCCTGGGCCAGGGCGCCTGTGGCGGAAAGAGCGGCGCACAGCGCGGCGGCGGTGCCGAGGCGGCGGAACGGGAAGGCAGGGCGGAACATGATGAATCCGAAGCGCCGGTCAGTGGCGAGGAGGCGCAGGATCGCGCAGCCCGGCAGTTCTTCAAACTGGTTCGGACGAGGTGGAAACCGGGAGCCTGTCCAGTATCGCGATGCGATACCGCGCTCGCCATCGACTGAATCCCCTATACAAGTTCGCGTCGATCTTCGGACCACCCTGGACCATCGGCGTGGGGACGCTCATGCAGTGACGGGCGGTAACGAGAACTTGCAATTTCATCGGCGATTCCTGCTCATCGTCACGCGAGAATGGACGAAGAAAAGAGGGTGGCCGCTGGATTCCGGACGCGCCGCCCCTGAGGGTGCTTGTTTGCAACCGGCCTGCAAGGCATCACTAGTCGTTGGTCACCATGATCTCCTCCAATACTGTTCCGGTTATGCCCGTCGCTCCCGTTGCCGGTGGGGTGCTGCGTCGACTCCGCCGCATCCTGACCAGCCCGATCCGCCTCGAGCGCCGCGGCTTCGACTTCCATTTCGTGCTCGGGCCGGCGCCCCGCAAGGCGGGCACCCGGCGCGCGGGCGAAACGGCGCCGCGCCGCCGCAGCCCGGCTGAAATGCCGTCGATGACCACCCGCGAGGTCTCCGAGGTGTGCGCCAACTTGCGCGCCATGCTCGGCGGCGAAGTCGGCCATCATCCGCGGTTGCCGTCGCTCGCGCTGCTGGAGCGGGCGCTGGTCAAGAACGGCGAACGCGGCGTCGACGACGTCCCGGCCGCCGTGCTGCGCCACGCCGCGCAGGCGCTGGACGCGTTCGACCTCGATCGCTATGGCCCCGGCCTGGTGCTGCTGCGCCGTCGCATCGAGCAGGTGCTGCGCCGCCGCCACGGCGATCGCCACACCCACGTGGCCTCGCAGCCCGACCAGCCGACCGAACGCCTCGCGGCCGCGATGGCGCCGGGCGCGCTGAAGGATTTCTCGGACAGCATGACCGAGTTCATCGACATCGACCGGATGTTCGGCGAACGCAACGCCTGAGACCGCACCCGCCATGAAAAAGAGCCGCGAAATGCGGCTCTTTGCGTTTGTGGCGGATCCGTCGACCCGCCCGGGCGTCGCGCTTTACAGCGCGGCGTCCTTCAGCTTCTTCAGCGCGCGCGTCTTGATCTTCACGGACGCCGGCTTGGCCGCGAACATGCGCTCGACGCCGGTGAACGGGTCCTTGCCCATGCGCTTCTTCTTGGCCGGCACGTTCTGCACCGTGACCTTGAGCAGGCCGGGCAGCGTGAACGAGCCGAGGCCCTTCTTGTTGACCGACATGACGATCGCGCCTTCGAGCGCGGCCAGCACGGCCTTGGCCGACTTCGCGTCGACGCCCGATTGCTCGGCGATGTGCGTCGCCAGGCTGGACTTGTTGAACGCCGTCTTGATCGGCTTCAGGGCGGCCGGCGCGGCCTTGACGGCCTTCGCGGGAGCAGCCTTCACGGCCTTGGCGGGCGCAGCGGCCTTCTTGACGGTCTTGGCCGGCGCGGCGGCCTTGACGGCCTTCTTGGCGGCGGGAGCGGGAGTCTTCTTTGCAGTTGCCATGAGTTCTCGAGGTCTTTGATGTCAATGCTTCGGCGAATGCCGCAGCGGCCGCGATTGTAGGCGGCGCGCGGCGGCGCCGCGCATTTGCGCGCTCATTCCTGCGCGAGGCCGTGCCGGCGCAGCGTCCTGCCATCGAGCTGGCGCTTCGCATGAGCGTAGATCGAAGACGAGCCGTAGCGTTCTTTCAGCAGCTGGTGGTCGGTCGACCTGACGCCGCGCCTGAGCACGACATCGAAGACTTCCGGCCCGTCGCGACCCAGCGCGCGCAGCCGCACTTCGTACCAGAGCCCGTCGATGCGATGCCACTGCACGCCGGGCGGCAGCGGCGCGCCGATGCGTCGTTCCCGTGCGCTCGCTTCCGCCTTCGCGGCGTCAGCCTGCTTGCGCCTGCGCTTCGCGATGACGCGAGCGCGGTTGACGAGCAGGATGCCCGTGCGCGGATGCACATACATCTCGGCGCGGCTCTCGGACAGCGGCACGAGCCCGCGCCAGCTGCGCACCCAGACCTTGTCGTCACGCCAGACAGTCTCGCGATCGACGTGGCTGTCGATGTGCTGGAACAGGTGCGCCTGCACGACGCTGCGCCGATCGAGCGCCGCGCAGAGCTCGCCATACACCTTGTCCCATGGCCGGCCGGCCTGGTCCGACAGGTAGCGATACAGCGGCCCCAGGTGCTCGCCGAAGTGCTTGCAGCCGTCGCGCTTCATGCCCAGGCGCGTGGGGCCGCCTTCGCCGTCGTCGTCGATCCGGTTGCGTTGCAGTCGCCGGCTGCCCTCGACGACGCGCGCGCACGCGCGCCCCCAGCGGGGTTCCTCGACCAATACCTTGCTCATGTCAGCGCGCATCGCGACCTCCCCGGGTGCTCGCGCGCAGGATTTCCTGAGTGCCCATGACGGGACTCCTTCATTGCGTCAACGGCCTGGCAAGAGCTGCGCGCGTACGCCGCCTCGCAAGCGAGGGCGGGTGCAGTCAGGGACTCGAGATCGACTCGGCGCCTGCGCGCGAAACGGGAGGACACTCGACCGTCGCGCGCCAGGCGTTGGCGCAACGGTCAGTGCATCGGGAGATGGCACTGCGGCATGGGCAGCCTTGCTTTCGGACGATGGACGCGGCCGGCGTCGACGACACCGGGCCCGCGATGGAACGAATCATGGCGGGGCGCGTCGAAGAAGCAAAGACTATTTACTTTCTCGCGTTGCGCCCGGCAGACGTCACTCGACGTTCTGCACCTGCTCGCGCATCTGCTCGATCAGCACCTTCATCTCGACCGACACGCCCGTCAGCTCCAGCGCCGCGGACTTCGAGCCCAGCGTGTTGGCCTCGCGGTGCAGTTCCTGGATCAGGAAGTCGAGCCGCTTGCCGAGCTCGCCGCCGCCCTTGAGCAGGCGCGCGATCTCCTCGAGGTGGGCGCGCAGTCGTGACAGTTCCTCGGCGACGTCGATGCGCAACGCGAACGTGGCGGCTTCGTTCATCGCACGCTCGCGCAGGGCCTCGGTGGGGACGCTGCCGGCCGAACTGGTGGCGTCCAGGCCGCCGGTAGCCTTCAGCGCCTCGGCCCAGCGTTCGAGGAAGCGCTGCTGCTGGCGTTCGACGACGGCCGGCACCAGCGGTTCGGCCTGGGCCGCGAGTTCGCGCAGGCGCACGATGCGTTCCATCAGGATGCCCACCAGCTTCTCGCCTTCGCGGGCGCGGGCCTCCCTGAGTGCGGCGACGGCGCGCTTGCCGGCCTCCATCAACGCCTCGTCCACGCGGCCACCGGTCGCGGCGGGCGCCGAACGGCACCATTGCAGGACTTCGTTCACGGTCAGCGGCTGTGCCTTGCCCATCCAAGACGTCACGGTGCCTTCCAGGCGTGACAATCGATTGAGCTGGTCCGCCGTGGGCTGCGGCCAGTCGTCGCCGCTGCTTTTGGCCGCGGAGACGCGTACGTCGACCTTGCCTCGCCGGCATCCGGCGGTGATCAGGTCGCGCAAGGCCCCCTCGTGCTGGCGCAACTCGTCGGGCATGCGGAAGGAAATGTCGAGAAACCGGCTATTCACCGATCGGAGTTCGACGGTGACCGCCGCGGAATCCGTGGCGGTGGCGCCCTCGGAGGATGCGGCGGATGCTGCGGTCGCCGAGGCGTTACCGAAGCCGGTCATGCTGTAAACTGCCATGTCGCGAGTGCCAGGTTGCAAAAAGAGATTATGTCAAAGCCAAAACCCGCCCCGCTTCCTTCGGGGACTGTGGTCGGCGGCTATCAGATCGTCAAGAAGATCGCCGCGGGCGGTTTCGGCATCGTTTACCTGGCCGAAGATGAAACACGTCATCTCGTCGCGCTGAAGGAATATCTTCCCGCCTCGCTGGCCGATCGGTCGCCAGGTGAATTGATTCCGCGCGTGAAGCCGGAAAAGCAGCCACTGTACCGCCTCGGGCTCAAGAGTTTCTTCGAAGAGGGCCGTTCGCTGGCGCAGATTTCGCATGCGAGCGTGGTCTCGGTGCTGAATTTCTTCCGCGAGAACGAAACCGTCTACATGGTGATGAATTATCTGCAGGGTGACACCATGCAGGATTTCATCGTCACCGCGCGCGACCTGAAGCGCGAAAAGGTATTGCGCGAATCCACCATTCGCTCGTTGTTCGACGAGATCCTGCGTGGCCTGCGCATCGTCCACCAGCACAAGATGCTGCACCTGGACATCAAGCCGGCGAATATCTTCATCACCAACGACAACCGCGCCGTGCTGCTCGATTTCGGCGCCGCGCGCGAAGTGCTGAGCAAGGAAGGCCAGTTCATCCGGCCGATGTACACGCCGGGTTTCGCCGCGCCGGAAATGTACCGACGCGACGGCTCGCTGGGCCCGTGGACGGATATCTACGCCATCGGCGCCTGTTTGTATGCATGCATGCAGGGGTATCCGCCCAACGACGCGCCGCAGCGCATCGACAAGGATCGCCTGCCGCTGTCGCTCTCGCGCCTGCGCAACGTCTATTCGGACAATCTCATCGAAGTCATCGAATGGTGCATGGCGCTCGACCCGCTGTCGCGGCCGCAGAGCGTGTTCGCGCTGCAGAAGGAACTGTCGCGCGAGATCGAACGCCGCTACACCACGCTCAGCTTCTCGGAACGGCTCAAGCTGCAGATCGAGAACCTGAAGTCAGGAACACACCCTTGAGCGCGCGCTCGGGGCTGGAGCAAAGTTCATGAAGTTTGGAACGTACCAAGTCAGCCGAAAAGGCGGCCGCGAGAAGAACGAAGACCGCATGGGCTATTGCTACACGCGCGATTCGGGCCTGTTCGCGCTCGCGGACGGCATGGGCGGCCATCCGGAAGGCGAGGTCGCGTCGCAGCTCGCGCTGCAGACCCTGGCGGCGTTCTTCCAGAAGGAGGCCAAGACCGACCTGAAGGATCCGCAGCGCTTCCTGCAGGACGCCATCCTCGCCGGCCACCACCAGCTCCTGCGCTACGCCACCGACCGCGGCCTGACCGACACCCCGCGCACCACCATCGTGGCCTGCGTGCTGCAGGGCGGCAACATCTACTGGGCGCATTGCGGCGACTCGCGCCTGTACCTCGTGCGCGGCGACCGCCTGATTGCCCGCACGCGCGACCACTCGTACTCCGAGCTGCGCGAGGCGCTGTCGCACGTGGTGCCGCTCGACGAGAAGGTCAACCGCAACGTGCTGTTCACCTGCCTGGGCAGCCCCGGCAAGCCGGTCATCGACAGCGCCGGCCCGATGGTGCTGCGTACGGGTGACCGTATCCTGCTGTGCTCCGACGGCCTGTGGAGCAGCGTCGAGGATCCCGACATCGTCAAGATGATGTCCGAGTTCCCGATCCACGACTCGGTGCCCGAGATCGTGGAGCAGGCGCTGCGCAACGCCGGCGAGAAGAGCGACAACGTCACCGCGCTGGCCGTCGAATGGGAAGCGTCGGAGGACGATGACGCCGCCGGCAACGTCTCCACGCGCACGCTGGGCGAGGACGTCTTCGCCTCGACGATCCAGGCCAGCATGAGTGGCGACTCGTTCCTGCCGGACATCGACGACGACGAGATCGAGCGTTCGATCCGCGAGATCAACGAGGCGATTCAACGCAGCGGGCCGCGAAAGCCCTGACGTCGCGGACAATCGCCGCATCCACACGAGCCGGGCATCATGTGCCCGGTTTTGCTTTCGAGAACAGGAATCCGCATGACCTTCGTCCGCACCCAGAACCGCGCCGTCAACGAGCTGCGCCCGGTCAAGCTGACGCGCAACTTCACCGTGCACGCCGAAGGCTCGGTGCTGGTGGAGTTCGGCGACACGCGCGTGCTGTGCACCGCCTCGGTCGAGGACCGCGTGCCGCCGTTCCTCAAGGGCAAGGGCGAAGGCTGGGTGACCGCCGAATACGGCATGCTGCCGCGCGCCACGCACACGCGCTCCGACCGCGAGGCCGCGCGCGGCAAGCAGAGCGGGCGCACGCAGGAGATCCAGCGCCTCATCGGCCGCTCGCTGCGCGCCGTGTTCGACATGAAGCTGCTCGGCGAACGCACGATCACGCTCGATTGCGACGTGCTGCAGGCCGACGGCGGCACGCGCACCGCGGCCATCACGGGCGCCTGCGTCGCCGCGCACGACGCGATCACCAGGCTGCTCGTCGCCGGCAAGATCGAGCGCACGCCGCTGACGGGCTTCGTCGCCGCGGTGTCGGTGGGCATCGTCGAGGGCACGCCGCTGCTCGATCTCGAATACGTCGAGGACTCGGCCTGCGACACCGACATGAACGTCGTCATGAGCGGCGCCGGCCACTTCATCGAGGTGCAGGGCACCGCCGAGGGCGCGGCGTTCTCGCGCGTCGAGATGAACCAGCTGCTGGACCTCGCGGACGCGGGCATCCGCCAGCTGATCGTCGCGCAGAAGGCCGCGCTCGAGTCATGACTGCCCCCACGCTCACGTTGTTCGCTGCCCCCCGAGGGGGCGTCTCCGCGCCTTCGGGCGGCCGGGCGTCGCGGAGATTCCCATGAAGCTCGTCCTCGCCTCCAACAACGCGAAGAAGCTCGCCGAACTGCAGGCGCTGTTCGACGGCCTGGGCGTCGAGCTCGTGCGCCAGGGCGAGCTGGGCGTGAGCGAGGCCGAGGAGCCGCACGTCACGTTCATCGAGAACGCGCTGGCCAAGGCGCGCCACGCGTCGGCCGCCACGGGCCTGCCGGCGATCGCCGACGACTCGGGGCTGTGCGTCGATGCGCTCGGTGGGATGCCGGGCGTGATCTCGGCCAACTACGCCACCGTCCTCGCGCGCGCGGGCGTGACGCCCGAGCGCGAGGCCGAGCGCGCGACGCAGGACGAGGCCAACAACGCACTCCTGCTCGAGAAGCTGCGCGACGTCGACGACCGCCGCGCCTGCTTCATGTGCACGCTGATGGCGATCCGTTCGGCCGACGACCCGCAGCCGCTCGTCGCGATGGGCCGCTGGAACGGCGAGATCCTGCGCGCGCGCGAAGGCGAGGGCGGCTTCGGCTACGACCCGCTGATGTTCATCCCGGCGTTCGGCGCAACGGTGGCGTCGTTGTCGAAGGAAGTGAAGAATGCGCATAGCCACCGGGCGATCGCGGCGGCGCAGATGAGGCAGTTGATGCAGCAGGCGTGGCATCTCTGAGCCTGGCGTCGTGAGCATCGTCCGCATCCACCCCGTCAACGCCGCCGGCGGCGAGTCCGGCGAGGGCGACCTTGCGAACGGCGAGTCGCTCGCCGGAGCGCCCCTGCGCGACCCGCAGTGGTACCACCGCCCCGGCACGCTGAGCCTGCCCGCGCCGCCGCCGCTGTCGGTCTACGTGCACCTGCCGTGGTGCCTGAAGAAGTGTCCGTACTGCGACTTCAACTCGCACGAGTTCCACACCGCCGGCGCGACGCCCAAGGACTTGCCCGAGCAGCGCTATCTCGACGCGGTGCGCGCCGACCTCGAGCGCTCGCTGCCCATCGTCTGGGGCCGCACGATCCAGACGATCTTCATCGGCGGCGGCACACCGTCGCTGTTCTCGCCGGACGGCATCGCGCGGCTGCTGTCCGATCTCCGCATGCTGCTGCCGCTGGCCGCCGACTGCGAGATCACGATGGAGGCCAACCCCGGCACGTTCGAGAAGGATCGCTTCCGCGCGTTTGCGCAGGCCGGCGTCAACCGGCTGTCGATCGGCGTGCAGACCTTCAACGACGCCCACCTGCGCGCGCTCGGCCGCGTGCATGACGGCGCGCAGGCGCTGGCCGCGGCGCAAGAGGCCGCGCGCAGCTTCGAGACCTTCAACCTCGACCTGATGTACGCGCTGCCCGGCCAGACACTGGCCGACCTCGACGCCGACCTGGCCCAGGCCTTCGCGCTCGGCGCGCCGCACCTGTCGCTGTATCACCTGACGATGGAGCCCAACACCGTCTTCGCGAAGCGCCCGCCGGCGAACCTGCCGGATGACGACACCGCCTACGACATGCTCGATCGCGTCACCGAACGCACGGGCGGCGCGGGCTTCGAGCGCTACGAAGTCTCGGCGTACGCGAAGAGCGGTCATCGTTGCCGTCACAACGTCAACTACTGGCAGTTCGGCGACTACCTGGGACTGGGCGCGGGCGCGCACGGCAAGCTGTCGTTCGCGCATCGCGTGACGCGCCAGGTGCGCTGGCGCGAGCCGGGCATGTACATGGACCGGTCGCTGGGCGGGCAGGGCGTGTCCAACGAGGCCGACGTCGCGCGCGCGGAACTGCCGTTCGAGTTCATGCTCAACGCGCTGCGCCTGCGCGAGGGCTTCGCGCTGTCGCTGTTCAACGAGCGCTGCGGGCTGCCGCTGTCGGCGATCGAGAAGGGCCTGGCCGAGGCCGAGAAGCGCGGCCTGATCGCCCGCACCGGCCTGCCGGGCGGGGAGTGGGTCCAGCCCACCGTGCGCGGCTTCGACTTCCTGAACGACCTCCAGGAACTGTTCCTGTAGCGCATGCCCCGTCTCCTCGGGAGAGGGCAGGCACGCCGATTGCCATCGGATCCAATGGTTGAGCAGACATCGCGCCGCGATGTCCGGACGTCCACGCGCGAGGAATCCCTCCCCGTGCCGCGGCGCACTCCACCTATGATCGCGCTCGCCCGACCTCGCCGACCCAGGACGCCATGCCAAATTCCGCCATCGACACCGACCAGTTCAACCGGATCGCCCGCCGCAACGTGACGCTGCCGCTGGTGGTCGGCCTCGTCAGCGCGGCCGCGTTCCTCGGCTTCTTCCTGTACTTCATGACGGTGACGGGGTGGGTGGACCACACGCATCAGGTCATCGGCAAGCTCAACGAGCTGACCACGCTGCAGGCCGACATGGAGTCGGGCGCGCGCGGCTATGTCGTGACCGGCGACGATTCGTTCCTGGCGCCCTACCAGGTCGCCAAGCCCCAGCTGGGCACCCAGCTGGAGGACCTGATCCAGATGACGGCGGACAATCCGGTGCAGACGGATCGCCTGAAGCGCGTGCGCTCGCTGCAGCTCGCGTGGGAGGCCTATGCGCAGGAGGTCATCGACGCGCGCAGGAAAGGCGGCGACGCGGCCTCGATCGTGAAGTCGGCCACCGGCAAGCAGTTGTCGGACCGCGTGCGCGCCGAAGTGCTGGCCGCTCGCGGCAACGAACAGACGCTGCTGACAGACCGGCTCGACACGTTGAGGCTGGTCACCTGGGTCGGCATTGGCTCATATGTCCTTTTCATCATCGTCGTCAACTGCTACATCGCCTGGGCCGGCCGGCGCGACATCAAGCAGCTGTCGGACGACTTCGGCGGCGCGCTGAAGGCGCAGACCGATGCGGCCAACGTGCTGTCCGAGCAGGCCTGGGTGCGCGATGGCCAGGCCCAGCTCGCCGAGACGCTGATCGGCCAGCAGACGCTCACCACCGTCGGCCGCAGCGTGCTGGCGTTCGCGGGCCGCTACCTCGACCCGGTCGTCGCGGCGATGTACGTGCGCGACGACGCGGGCCTGCTGCAGCGCGTGTCCACGCACGGCTTCGACGGCACCGAGGGCGACGGGCAGGTCAGGGCGGCGCTCGAGGGCCTGGTCGGCCAGGCGCTGCGCGACGGCCGCCTCAACCACGTGACCAACCTGAAGGGCGGCTACTTCAAGGTCGGCTCGGGCCTGGGCGAAGGCGCGCCGGCGGAACTGCTGGTCGCGCCGATCAGCAACGACGGCGTCGTCAACGGCGTCATCGAGCTGGGCTTCATGCGGCCGGTCGCCGAGCGCGACATCGCGCTGCTGAAGCTGATCGCCGGCAGCATCGGGGCGTCGGTCGACTCGGCGCTGTTCCGCAAGCGCCTGCAGGACTCGGTGGAGGAGACGCAGCAGCTCAACGAGGAACTGCAGGTGCAGCAGGAGGAGCTGCGCACCGCCAACGAGGAGCTGGGCGAGCAGTCGCGCGTGCTCACCGAGTCGCAGCAGCACCTGGAGCACCAGCAGGCCGAGCTCGAGGCCACCAACACGCAGCTGGCCGAGCAGGCCGGCGTGCTCGATCGCAAGAACGAGGCGCTCAACGAGGCGCAGGTCGCGCTGCAGGAACGCGCCGACGAACTGCAGCGCGCGAGCCGCTACAAGTCCGAGTTCCTCGCCAACATGTCGCACGAGCTGCGCACGCCGCTCAACAGCTCGCTGATCCTGGCCAAGCTGCTCAGCGAGAACAAGGAAGGCAACCTCAGCGCCGAGCAGCTGAAGTTCGCGCAGACGATCTACGGCGCGGGCAACGACCTGCTCAACCTGATCAACGACATCCTCGACCTGTCCAAGGTGGAGGCCGGCCGCCTCGAGCTGCAGCCGCAGTTCGTGTCGGTGCAGCGCCTGGTCGACGGGCTGCAGCGCATCTTCGAGCCGCTCGCGGGCGAGAAGAAGCTGGCGTTCGAGGTGATCGTCGAGCCCGACGCGCCCACGTCGATGGTGACGGACAACCTGCGCGTCGAGCAGATCCTGAAGAACCTGCTGTCCAACGCCATCAAGTTCACCGAGTCGGGCGCGGTCACGATCCGCGTGCAGGCGCGCCCCGACGATCGTCTCGCCTTCGCGGTCAAGGACTCGGGCATCGGCATCCCCGAGGGCCAGCAGGACATCATCTTCGAGGCCTTCCGCCAGGCCGACGGCACGATCAACCGGCGCTACGGCGGCACGGGCCTGGGGCTGTCGATCTCGCGCGAGCTGGCGCGCCTGCTGGGCGGCACGATCGCGGTGGAGAGCGCCGCGGGGCAGGGCAGCACGTTCACGCTGACGCTGCCCGCGAAGTGGACCGACGTGCCGGAGGCCGCGCCGTCGGAGGGCCTGCCCGCCGCGGCCACCGCCAGCCTGAACGCGGATTCGGGTCGCCGCGCGACCTCGTTGGCGCCCGCGCCCGCGAGCGTGACGCCCGCGCCCGCGGCGGTGTCCCCGGCGCCGAGCCCCGGGAGCTTCGCCGACGACCGCAACGATCCGACGCCCGAGAAGGGCCGCGTGCTGCTGGTGGTGGAGGACGACGAGACCTTCGCCGGCGTGCTCTACAACCTCGCGCATGAGATGCGCTATCGCTGCCTGGTGGCCAGCAGCGCCGGCGAGGCGCTCGAGCTCGCGACGAGCTACCTGCCCAGCGCGATCCTGCTGGACGTCCGGCTGCCGGACGGCTCTGGCCTGAGCGTGCTGCAGTTCCTGAAGGACGATCCGCGCACGCGCCACATCCCGGTGCACATCGTGGCCGGCGAGGACTTCTCCGAGATCGCGCTGCACATGGGCGCGATCGGCTTCGCGGTCAAGCCCACCACGCGCGACGAGCTGCAGCAGATCTTCCAGCGCCTCGAGGAGAAGGGCGCCAAGAAGGTCAAGCGCGTGCTGGTCGTGGAGGACGACGCGCGCCAGCGTGACAGCGTCGTGCACCTGATCAAGGAAGACGACATCGACATCGCCGCCGTCGCCACCGGCGCCGAGGCGCTGGAACTGCTCAAGGACACGGTCTACGACTGCATGATCATCGACCTGAAGCTGCCCGACATGGACGGCAGCGAGCTGCTCGAGCGCATGACGATGGAGGACATCTGCTCGTTCCCGCCGGTGATCGTCTACACGGGCCGCAACCTCACGCGCGAGGAAGAGACCAACCTCAACAAGTATTCGCGCTCCATCATCATCAAGGGCGCGCGCTCGCCCGAGCGGCTGCTCGACGAGGTGACGCTGTTCCTGCACACGGTGGAATCGAAGCTGTCGGCCGAGCGCCAGACCATGCTGCGCACCGCGCGCAACCGCGAGAAGGTGTTCGAGGGCCGCAAGGTGCTGCTGGTCGACGACGACGTGCGCAACATCTTCGCGCTGGCCAGCGCGCTGGAGCAGAAGGGCCTGCAGGTCGAGATCGGCCGCAACGGCTTCGAGGCGCTGTCCAAGCTGGCCGAGGTGCCCGACATCGACATCGTGCTGATGGACGTGATGATGCCCGGCATGGACGGCCTGGAGGCGACGCGCCGCATCCGCGCGAATCCGAAGCTGTCGCAGCTGCCGGTGATCGCCGTCACCGCCAAGGCGATGAAGGACGACCAGGAGCAGTGCCGCCGCGCCGGCGCCAACGACTACCTGGCCAAGCCGATCGACCTGGACCGCCTGTTCTCGCTGATGCGCGTGTGGATGCCCAGCATCGAGCGCCTGTGATCCACCTCGCGCAAACCCTGGCCCCGTGCTTGCCTATGCAAGGCAGTGCTCCGTTCTCCTGATCCCATGCCCCACGTCGCCACCGCCGCCGATATCGAGATGCGCCTGTTGCTGGAAGCGGTGTACGCGAAGTACAGCCACGACTTCCGCGACTATTCCGGCGCGTCCCTGAAGCGCCGCGTGCAGCACGCGTTGCTGCAATTCGGCTGCGACACGATCTCGCAGCTGCAGTCGAAGGTGCTGCACGACCCGGTGGTGTTCCAGCAGCTGCTGGAGATCCTCACGATCCCGTTCACGGAGATGTTCCGCGATCCGACCTACTGGCTCGCGCTGCGCCAGCAGGTGGTGCCGCTGCTGCGCACGTATCCGTCGCTGAAGGTGTGGGTGGCCGGCTGCGCCACCGGCGAGGAGGTGTTCTCGCTGGCGATCCTGCTGCAGGAGGAAGGCCTGCTCGAACGCACGCTGGTCTATGCCACGGACATCAACCCGGCGGTGCTGGAGAAGGCGCGCCAGGGCATCTTCCCGATCGCCGCGGTGCGCCAGCACACGGCCAACTACCAGGCGGCCGGCGGCAAGCGTGCGTTCTCCGACTACTACAACGCGGCCTACAACGCGGCGCGCTTCGATCCCGACCTGATCCGCAACGTCACCTTCGCCGACCACAGCCTGGCGACCGACACGGTGTTCTCCGAGACGCACTTCGTCTCGTGCCGCAACGTGCTGATCTATTTCAACAAGGCCTTGCAGAACCGCGCGTTCGGCCTGTTCCACGAGTCGCTGTGCCATCGCGGCTTCCTGGGCCTGGGCAGCAAGGAGAGCCTGGACTTCTCGCACTTCGCCGACAAGTTCGAGCCCATCGTCAAGCGCGATCGCATCTTCCGGAAAGCGTGATGTCCGCCGCCGAAGTCTCGTCGCCCGACGCCGTCGATGCCGCCGCCGCCCGTTCGATCGAGGCGGTGGTGATCGGGGCGTCCGCCGGCGGCTTCGAGGCCTTGCTCGCGATCCTGAAGGGCCTGCCGGCGACGTATCCGATGCCGCTCGTCGCGGTGCTGCACCTGCCGGACAACCACGACAGCAAGCTCGCGGAGCTGTTTGGCTATCGCCTGTCGCTGCAGGTGCGCGAGGCGCGCGACAAGGAATCGCTGGCCGCGGGAACGCTCTACTTCGCGCCCTCGGGCTACCACCTGTCCATCGAGAACGACGCCAGCTTCTCGCTCAGTTGCGAGGATCGCGTCAGCTACGCGCGGCCCTCGATCGACGTGCTGTTCGCCTCCGCGGCCGACGCCTACGGGAAGTCCCTGGCGGGCATTCTGCTCACCGGCGCAAACTACGACGGCGCCGCGGGCCTCGTGGGCATGCAGGTTGCTGGTGGACTGACCATCGTCCAGGATCCGGCGTCCGCCGAAGTCCCGACGATGCCCGAGGCCGCGATCCGCAGAATGACGCCCGACCTGATCCTTCCACTCGCAGAGATCCACTCCTTGCTGCGCAGGCTTGGAGAAACCCAATGACGATAGACCCCGGCATCAAGCTCCTGATCGTCGACGATCTCCCCGAGAACCTGCTCGCGCTCGAAGCCTCGATCCGCGACGACGGCTACAGCATCCACCAGGCGTCCTCCGGCGAGGAGGCGCTGGCGCTGCTGCTCGAACACGAGTTCGCGCTGGCCATCCTCGACGTGCAGATGCCCGGCATGAACGGCTTCGAGCTGGCCGAGCTGATTCGCGGCATGGCCCGCACCAAGCACCTGCCGATCGTGTTCGTCAGCGCCGCGGGCAAGGAGCTCGATTACGCGTTCAAGGGCTACGAGAACGGCGCCGTCGACTTCCTCTACAAGCCGCTCGACGCCTATGCCGTCAAGAGCAAGGTGCAGGTCTTCGTCGATCTCTATCGCCAGCGCACCGAGCTCCGGCGCCAGCTGGTCGCGCTGGAGGAGTCGCGCCGGCGCCAGCAGGCGCTCGTGTCCGAGCTGCAGACCGCGCAGATCGACCTGAAGCGCGCGCTGCAGATGCGCGACGAGTTCATGTCGATGGTGGTGCACGAGCTGCGCACGCCGCTGAGCGTGCTCGCGATGGAGGTGCGCGTGCGCCAGCACCAGATCGCCGCGGAGAACACCGCGTTCTTCGCGGCCGAGAACCTGTCCAGGATGTTCGAGCGCGACCAGCGCCAGGTGCGCAGCCTCACGCGGCTGATCGACGACATGCTCGATGTCTCGCAGATCCAGCACGGCAAGCTGTCGATCCGGCGCGGCAGGTGCGACCTCGCGGCGATGCTCAAGCGCGTCGTGGGCGAGGTGCAGGGCCAGCGCAGCGACGTGCCGATCACGCTGAAGGCCGATTGCGTCGACCTGGTCGGCGAGTGGGATGAGTTCCGCCTCGAGCAGGTCGTCGTCAACCTGCTGACGAACGCGCTGCGCTATGGCAACGGCAAGCCGATCCGCGTCGAGCTGAACCAGTTGCCCGGCGCCGCCACGATCCGCGTGAGCGACCTCGGCGTGGGCATCGCGCCGGAAGACCGCGGGCGCGTGTTCGAGCAGTTCGTGCGCGTGGGCGACCGCCTGCGCACGCCGGGCCTGGGCCTGGGCCTGTACATCACCAAGCAGCTGGTGGAGGCCCACGGCGGCACGATCAGCGTCGACAGCACGCTGGGCGAGGGCTCGACCTTCACGGTGGCCCTGCCGACGATGACCGCCGAGGCGACGCCCGCCGCCGCCACGCCCGCGCCGGCCAAGGCCGCCTGAGGCGGTCGCACCGGCGGCCGCCTGTCGGTCTGCCCTCACCGCGGCCGACTGTCGGATACTGTTGCTGTCGCGTCTCGGCGGAGTGTCGATTCCGTGCATTGCTGACGCAACATCCGCCCCGGGCCGACGTCCGGCCCGGGCTCCGAGTCACAATCGACGCGCCATGCGACTCCTCCTGATCGAAGACGACGCCCACATCGCCCGCGAGCTGCTGCTGCGCTGGCGTGACAGCGAACGCCTCGCGCTGCACGCGCCCACGCTGGCCGACGCCGATGCGGCGCTGGCCCAGGGCACGTTCGACATCGTCCTGCTCGACCTCGGCCTGCCCGATGGCGACGGCATGGAATGGCTCACGGCCTACCGCGAGCGCGACCCGCAGGGCGCCGTGCTGGTCATGACCGCGCGAGACCGCGTCGCCGATCGCGTCAAGGGCCTGCGCCTGGGCGCCGACGACTATCTCGTCAAGCCCTTCGCGCCGGAGGAGCTCGACGCCCGCATCGACGTGCTGGTGCGCCGCGCCAACATCGCGCGCACGCATGCGATCCGCTTCGGCCGGCTCGACCTGATCCAGGAAACCTCCGAGGTGCTGCTCGACGGCAAGCGGCTGGACATGTCGCCGCGCGAGTTCGAGCTGCTGTTCATCCTGATGCGTGCCGCGCCGCGCCTGGTGCCCAAGCGCGCGCTGGTGGACGCGCTGTCCGAGCGCAACCTCGAGCTCAACGACGCCGCCGCCGAGCTCTACGTCTCGCGCCTGCGCAAGAAGCTCGAAGGTACGGGGACGGGTATCCGCACGCTGCGCGGCGTCGGCTACCAGCTGGCGATCTCGGCACCGGCTCCAGTACCGGCGCCGGCGCCGGAGAAGCCCGAGTGAACGCACGGCAGGTGCCGGCGCGGCCGATCCTGTACCGGCAGCTCACGCTGCGCCTGATGATCCCGCTGGTGCTGATCGTGGCCGTCGTCGGCGCATTCGGCCTCTACAGCACCGGTTCCGAGACGGCCACCGTGTTCGACCGCTGGCTGCTCGACGCGGCCGTGTCGCTGGCCGACCAGGTGCGCACCGGCAACGGCGGCGAGGCGAACACCGTCGACCTGCCCGAGGCCGCGCGCACGATGCTGGCCTACGACGAGATCGACCACACCTGGTTCAGCGTCCTGGATCGCGGCCGCGTGCTGATCGGCAGCTCGGGCATCCCGACCACCGGCACCAACGCGGTGGCCTACAGCGACGGCCGCGCATTCGACGCGGTCTACGGCGGCGCGCAGGTGCGCGTCGCCGCGGTCGGCGCGCCGTGCGCGGGCTGCGATCACGTGGTGGTGCTGGTGGCGGAAACCGTGCTGAAGCGCCAGCGTTCGAACCGCGTCGTCGAATGGCTGCTGTTCCCGCTGGGCCTGATGCTGGTGGTGACCTGCACCGCGATCTACATCGCCGTGCGCAGCACCGTGCGGCCGCTGGAGGCCATCGCCGAGCGCTGGAGCCGCCAGGCGCATGCGTCGCTGCAGCCGATCCCGCAGGACGACCTGCCCGACGAACTGACGCCGTTCGCCACCGCGCTCAACGACCTGTTGTCGCGCATCCGCGAGATCCTCGTGCGCGAGCGCATGTTCGCCGCCGCCGCCGCGCACCAGCTGCGCACGCCGCTCACCGCGCTGCGCCTGGGCATGGACCGGGCGCGCCACAGCCCCGATCTCGCCAGCGCCCGGGCGGTGCTCGACGAGTTGAAGCAGGTCACCGACCACACCGGCCGGCTGGTGCAGCAGCTGATGCTGCTCGGGCGCCTCGACCCCGAGGGCCGCGGCGACATCGACCGCACGGCGGTCGACCTGCGCGACATCGCGCGCGACGTCTGCGGCCTGTTCGCCGAGGTGGCGCTGGAGCAGCACGTCGACCTCGAGCTGCAGCTGCCGCCGACGCCGGTGACGGTCGTCGCGCAGACCGAGCTGCTCGCCGAGGCGCTGGCCAACCTGATCGACAACGCGATGAAGTCCGCCGGCCGCAAGGGCCAGGTGCTGGTGGCGGTGATCGAGTCGCCGGCCAGCCTGCGCGTGTGCGACAGCGGCCCCGGCATCAAGCCGTCCGAGCGCAAGGTGATCTTCGAACGCTACGCGCGCGGTTCGCGCCCGCGCTGGGAGGGCACGGGCCTGGGCCTGGCGATCGTGCACAATGTCGCGACGCTGCATGGCGCCAACGTCGCCATCACGGACGGCGAACTGGGCGGCGCCTGCTTCACCTTCGAGTTCGCGCGCCCCGCGAATTCCTAGTCCGGCTTGCGGCCGCGCACCGCGTTCGCGCGCGCCGCGGTCGTAATGCTGCCGTCGGCGGCGGCCTTCAACCGCTTGCGCAGGCGCGTTTTCAGCAACTCGGCGTCGCTGGCCGGCATCTCCGACATGCGCGGTGCGATGCGCGGGCCCTTGCGCGCGGCGGCCCAGAAGGCGTCGAAGCTCGCATAGGTGCGTTGCACGACGAGTTCGCGGGTCTCGACGTCGACCAGCCCGGCGTCCGTCCACGCCTGGCGCAGCGCCTCGAGGCGCGCCGCCTCCACGCTGGGCGGCCACAGCGGCGGATGGCCCAGCTTCTTCATCTCGTCCTGAAGCGCGAAGTACGGGAAGCCGCCGCCGAGGATGTCCCACGCGTACGCGCAGGCGCCGCCGCCGGGCCGGATCACGCGCGCCATCTCCGCGACGCCCCTGGCGGGCTCGGGCACGAAGAAGATCACCAGCGCCATGACGGCTGCGTCGACGCTGGCGTCCGCATACGGCAGCGCCATCGCGTCGCCCTGGCGGAACGTGGCGGGCGCGCGCGCGAGACGCGTGCGCGCGAAGGCGAGCTGCTCGTCGGACGGGTCGATGCCCTGAACCTCGCGCGCGGCGCAGCGTTGGACCAGCAACTCGGTGAACGCGCCGTTGCCGCAGCCCACGTCGACCCAGCGCAGGCCGGGCGCGGGCGACAGCCAGTCGAGGAAGGCGTGGCCCGCGAGCAGGCTCCACTTGCCCATGAAGTCCTCGTAGGCCTCGCCATCGTCGAAGCGGATCCGTTCGTCGGCCATCGTCGTTCCCCGGGGTTGACTGCGCAAGGCCAGTATCGCCCGCCGGCTCACGGCACCTCGATTGCCATGGTCGCGCATGACCCTCCACCAGACCGAGGCGTTCCTCGTCATCGGCGCCATGCTGGCGCTTTTCATGAGCGGCCGCCTGCGCTTCGATCTCGTCGCGGCACTGGCGCTGGTCGTGGCCGTCGCCCTCGGCGTGGTGCCCAGCGCCAAGGCGTTCTCGGGCTTCTCCAATCCAGTGATCATCATCATCGGCTCGGTGCTGGTGGTGAGCCGAGCCATCGCGGCGTCCAACGTGCTCGACGTGTGGATCGGCGCGCTGCTGGCGCGCGTGAAGTCGCCGTCGCTGCAGATCGGCATCCTCACCGCCGCGGTCGGCTACCTGTCGGCCTTCATCAAGAACGTGGGCACGCTGGGCATCGTGATGCCGGTGGCGATCCAGGCGGCGCGGCGCTCGAACCAGCCGCGCTCGGCCTACCTGATGCCGCTGGCGTTCGGCTCGCTGGTGGGCGGCACCATCACGCGCATCGGCACGTCGCCCAACCTGCTGATCTCCAGCGTGCGGCAGCAGCTCGGACAGCCCGCCTACAACCTGTTCGACTTCGTGCCGGTGGGGCTGCCGCTGACGACGATCGCGATCGTCTTCCTCGCCTTCGGCTGGCGGCTGATCCCGAAGCGCGAAGGGCAGAAGTCGGCCGACGAGGCGTTCTCGATCGAGGCCTATTCCACCGAGCTGCGCGTGCCCGAGACGCCGGCCGCGCCCGATCTCACCGTCAAGGGCTTCGAGGAGCTCTCCGAAGGCGAGGCCTCGATCGCGGCGATCCTGCGCGAGGGCTCGCGTCGCTACATCCCGGCCGAGGACTGGCGCGTCTACCCGGGCGACGTCCTCGTCGTGCTGGGCGACCCGACGGTCATCGACAAGGTCGTCTCCAAGACCGGCTACGAGATCCACGGCTCGAAGGAACTGGCGCAGCCGGAACACAGGACCGACGAGATGGAAGTGGTCGAGGTCATCGTGACGGCCGATTCGATGCTGGTGGGCCAGACGCCCGCGTCGCTGGAGCTGCGCCATCGCTTCGGCGTCAACCTGTTCGCGGTGCGCCAGGCGAGCAAGGCCTCGGTCAGGCGGCTGCGCTCGCATCGCTTCGCGGCGGGCGACGTCGTGCTGCTGCAGGGCTGGGGCAAGAACCTCGCGTCGTCGGTGGACGAGCTTGGCGTGCTGCCGCTGGCCGACCGCAAGCTCACGCTGGGGCGCAACGCGAGCGGTCTGATCCCGATCGGGTTGCTGGCCGTTGCGCTGCTGCTCGTCGGCCTGCGGCTCGTGGACGTCGAAGTGGCCTTCTTCGGGTGCGCGGCGCTGACGGTGCTGACGCGGCAGATCAACTTCAAGGAGGCCTATGCGGCCGTCGAATGGCCGGTCATCGTGATGCTGGCCTGCCTGATCCCCGTGGGCGAGGGCCTGAAGGACACGGGCGCCACGGCGCTGATCGCCAACAGCCTCACGCACGCGGCCACGCACGTGCCCGGCTACGCCGCGGTGGGCCTCGTGCTGCTCGCGGCGATGCTGCTGACGCCGCTGCTGCACCACGCCGCGGCGGTCATCGTGCTGGGGCCGGTGGCCGCGGCCGTCGCGACCAACCTCGGCTACCGCATCGACCCGTTCCTGATGGCTGTGGCGCTCGGCTGCGCCTGCGACTTCCTGACGCCGATCGGCCACCAGAACAACACGCTGGTGATGGGCCCGGGCGGCTACCGCTTCGGCGACTACTGGCGGCTCGGGCTGCCGCTGACGATCATGGTGCTGTTCGTCGGCACGCCGCTGATCCTGCACGCGTGGCCGCTGAAGTGAGGCGCTGAAATGAAAGCGGCGCGACCAAGCGCGCCGTCCCGTCGAAGGTTGCGGGCAGCGTCAGTTCGACGCGAGCGTCTGGCCGGACTTCTCGGTGCGCTCGCCCGCCGTCTCCCACTCGGGCATGCCGCCGCGGAACCAGTAGACGTGCTTGTAGCCGGCGGCGATCGCGGCGCGGCTGGCCTTGTACGACTTCCAGCATTCCGGGCCGTTGCACTGGAACACGATGTTCTGCTCGCGATCGAGCCTGGCGAGGCCCGGGAAGCTGTCGGCCTTCGCGTCGAACGCGATGTCCTTCAGGCTCTTCTCGCCGTAGGGCAGCCACAGCGCGCCGGGGATGTGCTTGTCCCGGTATTCGTCGGCGATGCGCGTGTCGACCAGCACCGCCCCGTTGCCCACCAGCGCCTTGACCTCGGGCAGCGTGACCACCGTCGCGCCGGGCAGGGCCTTGGGCGTGAACGTGCCGAGCTCGGCGACGCGCGTGTACGGCGCGAGGTCGGGATGCGCGTAGACCGGCTTCAGGCCGCAGGTGGTGGCGTCGTTCTCGAACCAGCGCGCGAGCTTGGCGCGCTCGTCGGCGGGCAGCTTCTTGCGCACCGCCACCGAGAAGCCGCCCGGCACGGCGCTCGAGACGGCGAGCACCTTCGCGATGCCGCCGTGCTCCTTGTTCCAGTCCTCCCAGTCGTTGCGCCGCACGATGGTGGCCTCCGACGAGCCGATCAGCAGCGCGAACAGGCCGGCCTGCGGATAGCGCTCGTAGTCGACCTGCTTGAGGTCCTTGAAGCTCAGGCCGTTGGCATTGAGCATGCCGCGCGCGAGGTAGGTGTAGATCGAGTCCTGCTGCGGCAGGTAGATCTGTCCGCCGCGCAGGGCGCCGACCGAGCCGATGCGGTTGCGGCCCACCAGCAGGTACTGCTCGTCGGAATCCGTGGCGCCCACCAGCGCGTAGCCGTGCGCCAGCGCCGAGGCCGCGACCTGCGGCGGCGAGATGAACACGTCGTAACCACCGCTGCGCGTCGCGCGCATCGCGTCGCTCAGGTCGTCGGTGGTGGTGACGGTGACCTGCTCGTGCAATACCCTGGACAGGTGATCCTGGAGCGCGTCGCGCGACACCATCATGCCGTCCTTGCGCTGGGTGGGCTCGATGACGACCAGCGCGGTGATGTCGGCGAGCGCGCGTGCGCTAAGAAGGCAGAACAGCAGGAAAGTGGTGAGATGTTTCACGGCTTTCGTCCTCATGACGGTGATAACGAAGTTCGACTGGACGCCCTGCGAAGACTCTCGTGATCCGTCGCGGATCCGGGTCCCATCCCTCGTGCATGACGCGGTCCAGCGTACGGAGTTTCGATACCCCGTGCTGTATCTAGACGAAACCGGTTTTGCACAAACGCACTCCGGATCTACACTGGCGGCGCACTGCCGAGTCGACTTCCCGTGTTGCCATCGACGCGTCGTTCCGTGTCGATGTCCAGGTCTCCCTACAAGGACGCGTCATGACGGATCTCCCCCGCAACCGCCTGCGCCGCAGGCTCGTCGTCGGCGGCGGCATCGCCGCCACCGGACTCGGCGCGTTCAGCCGCGCCGCGCGCGCGCAGCGCACGAGCGTCGATCTTCCCGTGGTCAACGGGCACCGCGAGCTCGTGGCGTTTCCCGAGAAGCGCCCGTTGATCGTGCTCACCACTCGGCCGCCGCAGCTCGAGACGCCGTTCGAGGTCTTCAACGACGGCCTCATCACGCCCAACGACGCGTTCTTCGTGCGCTATCACAACGCCGGCATCCCGACCTCGATCGACGGCGACAGGCATGTCATCAAGATCGGCGGCAACGCCGCGGGCAAGCCCTTCGTTCTGACGATGGCCGACCTGCGCACGCAGTACAAGCCGGTCGAACTGGTGGCCGTCAACCAGTGCTCGGGCAACAGCCGCGCGCTGTTCAACCCGCGCGTCACGGGCGGCCAGCTCACGAACGGCGCGATGGGCAACGCGCGCTGGGTCGGCGTGCCGCTGAAGGACATCCTCGTCCGCGCCGAGCTCAAGGACAGCGCCAGGCAGGTCACCTTCGACGGCCTCGACCTCGCGCTGATGGGCGGCGGCGACTTCGTCAAGGCGCTCGACATCGCGCAGGCCATGAACGGCGAGGTGATGATCGCCTACCAGATGAACGGCGCCGACCTGCCGATGCTCAATGGCTACCCGGTGCGCCTCGTCGTGCCCGGGTACTACGGCACGTATTGGGTCAAGCACCTGTCCGAGATCCAGGTGATCGACCAGGTCTTCGACGGCTTCTGGATGAAGCCCGCGTACCGTGTCCCCGACAACGCCTGCGCGTGCGTCGAGCCCGGCACCGCGCCGGCGGCCACGCGCCCGATCGGCCGCTTCAACGTGCGCTCGTTCATCACCTCGATCGGCGACGGCGCGCGCGTGGCGGCGGGCAGCCCGCTCGCCGTGCGCGGCATCGCGTTCGACGGCGGGCAGGGCATCCGCGAGGTCGCGTACAGCACCGACGGCGGCCAGAGCTGGCGCGAGGCCACGCTCGGCCAGGAGCTCGGCCGCTTCTCGTTCCGCGAGTTCACGTTCGGCTTCACGCCGCAGGCCGGTGGGCACGACCTGCGCGTGCGCGCGTTCAACCGCTCCGGCGAGAGCCAGTCGATGCAGGCCCTGTGGCAACCCGCGGGCTACATGCGCAACGTCGTCGAGTCTGTCAAGGTCACGGCGATCTGAGGAGCGCGAACATGAAGCACACCCCCTGTCTCGTCGTTGCCCTGCTGGCCGTCCTGGCCGCGCCGATCGCCGCCAAGGACATCCAGCTGCCGCCCGACACCGTCCAGCTCACGCCCAGCCCGCTGCCGGGCTATGCCAAGGCGCAGGCCAACTGCACGATGTGCCATTCGGCCGAGTACATGCGCTACCAGCCGCCGAGCGCGGCGCGGCCGTACTGGGACGCGATGGTGCATCGCATGAAGGCGGTCTTCAAGGCGCCGATCGCCGACGAGGACATGCCCGAGATCGTCGACTACCTCGCGAAGACCTACGGCAACGAGCAGCCGAAGTGATCGTCCGCGCAGCCTGTCCGGCGAACGCTGCGGTTCGTCGCAGGCCGCGTGCGCGGCGTGTGGCGCGGCCCTAGGCTTCGCGACCTGTGACGCACGGCGATGGTCGCCGTGGACAGGACGAGAGGTCCACACGATGAATCGAATTTCGCTGCTGCTGTGCGCGTGTCTCGCGCTGCTCGCCGGTGCCGCATCCGCCCAGGACACCGCCGCCGCCGACGCGCTCGATAACGCGATGCGCGGCACGGCGGTGCCGGCGATGGCCGTGCTCGAGATGCGCGACGGCCAGGTCGCGCGCGAGGCGGTGCGCGGCGTGCGCCGCAACGACGGCACCGAGCCGGCGCGGCTGGACGACGCGTGGCTGATCGGCTCCGATGCCAAGCCCATGACGGCCGCGCTGGTCGCGAAGCTCATCGACCGCAAGCTGCTGTCGTGGACGACGCCGCTGTCCGAGATGCTGCCGACGCTGGCGTCCCGCATGCGACCGGAATACCGCGGCGTGACGCTGGAACAGCTGTTGTCGCACCACGCCGGCCTGCCGCACGATGCGAGCGACGAGGCCTTCTTCAACGCGTTCTTCCACGACACGCGCCCGCTGCCCGAGCAGCGCCTGGACTACATCGGCAAGGCGTTGGCCGAGGCCCCGGTCGCCGCGCCCGGCACGAAGTTCGAATACAGCAACACCGGCTTCCTGGTCGCCGCGGTGATCGCGGAGCGCGTGGCGGGCAAGCCCTACGAGGCGCTGGTGCGGCAGGAGGTCTTCGAGCCGCTGGGCATGCACGGCGTCGAGTTCGGCGCCATGCACGCGAACCAGCCGCAGGGCCATCACGACGGCAAGCCCGCGCAGCTGGCGGACACCAACCCCGACATGTTCGCGCCCGCCGGCAACATGGCGATGCCGCTGCGCGACTGGGCGGCGTTCTGCCTCGACCAGATGGCGGGCGGCGAAGGCCACGGCAGGCTGCTGTCGGCTGCGTCGTACCGCGAGATGCAGACCGTGCAGCCCGGCGGCGGCAGCGCGGGCCTCGGCTGGGGCATCCAGGCCTCGCTGGGCGGCCACGCCGGCCCGGTGTGGATGCATGCGGGCTCCGACGGCACTGGCTACGCGATCGTCGCGCTGTTTCCCGCGAGCAAGCGCGGCCTGCTGGTCGTCGCAAATGCCGGCGACGAGATGGGCGGCGCCAAGGCTGCGCGCGACGCGATGGTCGCGCTGATGAAGTCCTATCCCTGAGGACTCTTCAGGTGCTGCGGCAGCGCGCTCAGCAGCGCGCGCAGCGCGAGCGGCAGCAGGACGAGGTCGTCGACCGCGCCGAGCATCGGCATCGCGAGGCTCAGCGGATCCAGCGCGAAGAACGCGAGCAACACGGTGGCGGGTAGCAGCCAGGCGGGCCGGTCGGGGTGCTGCAGCGCGCGCCACAGCAGCCTCAGGTCGCGTCCGCCCTGGCGCCAGAAGAGGAAGAGTCGGCGCATCGTGGCTCCTTGTCGGGCACAGGCGCCCGAAAGCATTCATCTTGGGTCCATCGCGGCGATTTCAATGCGGGCGCTAGACTGCGCGGCCACGCAAACACCGGAGATCCAGCCCATGCTCAACGGCAGCTGCCACTGCGGCAACGTCCGCCTCGAAGTGCCCGACCGTCCCGCGTCGCTGATCCTGTGCAACTGCTCGATCTGCCGCCGCTACGGCGCGCTGTGGGCGTTCTATCCGCGCGAGGAGGTGCGGCTGTCCGGCCATCCGGAACACACCGTCGGCTACATCTGGGGCGAGCGCACCATCGAGACCTTCCGCTGCACAGGCTGCGGCTGCGTGACGCACTGGGAGTCGCTGGCGCCGAAGCCGGGCGGCAAGATCAGCGTGAACATCCGCAACTTCGACCCGCACGAGATCGGCGACGTGCGGCTGCGGCGCTTCGACGGCGCCGACGCCTGGGCCTATCTCGACTGAGGCCGGTCACAATGGCCGCATGACTTCCTTCCAGACGAACAAGAATTCGCGGCGCGTCCTTCAACTGCTCGCCATCGCGGCGACCGTCGCCTGCGCCGGCTGCGAGGCGCCGATCGACATGGTGCACCGCGTCTCGGTCGACGTGCAGGCGCATCCGAAGGATCTGCGCGCCTGCGTGATCGAGGCCATCAAGGGCGTCGACGGCGTGCCCGGCATCGATCCGCCGTCCGGCGGCATCGAGCAGTCGCTCGTCGAGTTCCGCACCACGCTGCCCTACGTGTCGGGCGAGGTGGAGCGGCAGGGCGACGACGGCGTGCGGGTCAGCATCGAGGTGCTGTCGCGCGTGGAGCCGGACAACTTCTGGGCCTTCGCGCAGCCGCGCGCCAAGGCCATCGGCGACGCCATCGTCGCGAAGTGCGGCGCGCTCTGACCGGCCGCGCTACAGGTCGAAGTTCGTCGGCAGCATCACGACGTCGCGGATGGTCATCCCCCGCGGCCGCGTCAGCATGAACAGCACGACCTCGGCCACCTCGCTCGCATCGAGCAGGCTGCCCGACGCGCGCGCCTCGGCGAGCTTGTCGGCCGGCCAGTCGGCGATCAACGCCGTCACCACCGGCCCCGGCGAGATCGCGCCCATGCGGATGCCGTGCCTGAACACCTGGCGGCGCGTGGTCTGCACGAAGCAGTCGATCGCCCACTTCGACGACGCGTAGACCGGCTCCCACGGCGTCGGGTAGTGCGCGGCGAGCGAGCTGGTGACGATGATGTCGCCCGAGCCGCGCGCGATCATGTGCGGCAGCACGTCGCGCACGTTCTTCATCACGACGTTGACGTTGAGCGTGAGCATGCGGTCGATCGCGTCCGCCTGCGCGTCGACGAGGTCGCCGCCGATGTAGAGGCCCGCGTTGGCGTGCAGGATGTCGACGCGGCCGGCCAGGCCCAGCGCCGCGGGCACCAGCGACGCGCAGGCCTTTGCGTCGAGCAGGTCGATGACCAGCGGCAGCATCGCGTCGCCGTGCGGCGCGCAGGCGGCCTTCAGGGCGGCCTCGTCGCGATCGACCATCACGACGCGCGCGCCCGCCGCGACCAGTGCCTTCGCGCTCGCCAGCCCGATGCCGGACGCCGCGCCGGTGACGACGGCCACCTGACCGCTTAATGAGTGGGACATCAGGCGTGCTCCTTGATGAAGAGGTCGCGGTCGGGCGCGAAGTTGGCGTGCAGCGGCAGCAGCGCGCCGCCGAGCGCGCCGGCGTCCGCGCCGATGCTGCCCGCGAACAGCTGCGGCACGCTGACGCCTTCCCAGTTCGAGCGCCGCATCGCGGCCTCGGTCGCGGCGATCAGCTCGTCGAGCAGGCCGCGGTCGATCGCGCCGTCGACGATCACGCCGTCGAGGTCGAGCAGGCAGACCGCGCTCTGGATCGCGTGCGCGATCGCGGCCGCCGCGTCGGCGAGCCATGCGCGCGTGACGTCGCGCCACGGCGCCTGCAGCGCCTCGGGGCCGTCGAAGCCAGGGTCGGCCAGGCCCGCGTTGCGCCAGGCCTGTTCGAGCGTGTGCAGCGAGGCGACGCTGAGCAGCTGCGGGGCGGCGCCGCGGCCGCCGGGCAGGCCCAGCGGCATCGAGCCGATCGCGCCGGCGTTGCCGGTCAGGCCGTTGCGCAGGTGGCTGTCGATCACCAGGCCGCCGCCGATGAACGTGTCGACGAAGATGTAGAGAAAGCTGTGCATGCCGCGCCCGCGGCCCTCGACGAGCTCGGCGACGCACGCGGCCGCGGTGTCCTTCATCGCATGCACGGGCCCGTCGCACATCGCGGCGACGGCCTCGCGCAGGTCGAGGCGGTTCCAGCGCTCGGCGGCCTCGGACGTCACGCCCAGCAGCGACTGCCAGCTGCTCAACGCGAGCGGCGCGGCCAGGCCGACGCCCTGCAGGCGGTCACGCCGATCGGGGCCCAGCTTGCGGCGGATCGCGGCG
The DNA here is from genome assembly GCF_023231945.1 of Scleromatobacter humisilvae. GTDB lineage: Bacteria > Pseudomonadota > Gammaproteobacteria > Burkholderiales > Burkholderiaceae_C > Scleromatobacter > Scleromatobacter humisilvae. The sequence goes on along the minus strand of NZ_JAJLJH010000013.1, from coordinate 105,104 downwards.
AAGCGCGCGCGCAGCTCGGCCAGCACGTCCTCCGGATCGGGGAAGCTGTAGGCGAGCGACCAGCGCGCGCACGGCTTGCCGCTGAAGTCGATCAGCAGCGTGTCGAGCCGGCGCCGGCCCACCTTGATGCCGATCGCGTACGCGCCCTCGGGGTCGAGCGACAGCGGCACCGACGGCTGCCCGACCTTGCCGCGCACCGGCTCGCCCTTGCGCAGGTAGCCGTCGTCGATGAGGCTCTTGGTGATCATCGACACCGTCTGCGCGGTCAGGCCGGTGAGCCGCGCGATCTCCACGCCCGGCAGCGCACCGTGCAGCCGGATCGCCTGCAGCACCACACGTTCGTTGTACTGGCGCAGCCCGCCCTGGCTGGACCCGCGCGGGCGCAGGTGGGCGCGTTCCGCGCGCGCGTGGGTCTCGGTCACGATGGTCTCAATGGGCGAGGGCGTCTGCGGGAAGGTCTTCGGGACGCAGCGCGCCGGTCATCACGGCCACGGTGTCGCTCATGCCGATCTTCTTCGGATTCAGCACGGTCGCGCGCTTGCCCAGGCGCGCGACGTGGATGCGGTCGGCCACCTCGAACACGTGCGGCATGTTGTGCGAGATCAGCACCACCGCCAGGCCGCGGTCGCGCACGCGGCGGATCAGCTCCAGCACCATGCCGCCTTCCTTGACGCCCAGCGCCGCGGTCGGCTCGTCCATGATGACGACGTGCTTGGCGAACGCGGCCGCGCGTGCGACGGCCACGCACTGCCGTTGTCCGCCCGACAGCGTCTCCAGCGCCTGCGACATCGAGCGGATGCCCACCTTCAGCTCCGCCAGCCGCGCGATGCTCTCCTCGATCATGCGGCGCTTGTCCAGCATGCGCAGCACGTTGCCGCGCCAGCCGGGGCGCCGCATCTCGCGGCCGAGGAACAGGTTCTCGGCGATGGTCATCGCGGGCGCGACGGCGAGATCCTGGTAGACCGTCTCGATGCCCGCGCGCCGTGCCTCGATCGGGCTGCGGAACTTCGTGACGACGCCATCGAGCTGGATCTCGCCCGAGTCGGGCACGGTCGCGCCCGACAAGGCCTTGATCAGCGAGGACTTGCCGGCGCCGTTGTCGCCGATCACCGCGAGGATCTCGCCGGAGCGCAGCTCGAAGTCGGAGCCGTCGAGCGCGACGACCTGGCCGTAGCGCTTGACCAGCGACGTCGCCTTCATCACCACACGGGGGGTTGCGATCGCGTTCATCAGCGGGCTCCCCGACGCGAGAGTTGATCGGCGGTGACGGCCAGGATGACCAGCACGCCCGTGACCAGCACCTGGTAGATCGACGACACGCCCATCAGTGTCAGCCCGTTGCGGAACACGCCGACCACCAGCGCGCCGACCAGCGAGCCCACGATCACGCCGCGGCCGCCGAACAGGCTGGTGCCGCCGAGCACGACGGCGGTGATGGCGTCGAGATTGTCGGTCTGGCCGGCGTTCGGGTCGCCCACGCCGGTGCGCGACACGCTCAGCAGCGACGCGACGCCGTACAGCGCGCCGGCCACGACGTAGACGACCAGCAGCACGCGCTGCGTCGCGATGCCCACCAGCCGCGTGGCCTCGGGGTTGTTGCCGACCGCGTAGACGTGGCGTCCGGCGGCGGTCTCGCGCAGCACGAACCAGGCGAGTCCGTACATCGCCAGCATCACGATCGTGCCCCACGCGAACTGCGTGCCGCCGATCGAGAAGGTGTCGCCGAGCGCCGTCATCACCGGCGGCAGGTCGGTGACGGTCTGCGCGCCCGAGTACAGCTGCGTCGCCGCGAACGCGATGTTCATCGTGCCGAGCGTCACGATGAACGACGGCAGGCGGATGCGCGTCACCAGCAGCCCGTTGACGAGCCCGAACGCCGAGGTCACCGCGATGCCGCACAGGATCGCGAACACCGGCGGCATGCCCAGCGTCGTCGCGAAGCGGGTCATCACGATGCCGCCCAGCGCCATCAGCATGCCGCACGACAGGTCGATGCCGCCGGTCAGGATCACCAGCGTCTGGCCGATCGCGATCACGCCGACGACGGCCTCCTGCTGCAGGATCAGCGAGAAGTTGGCGCCCGTCAGGAAGTGCTCGCTCTGCGTGGCGAAGAACACGCACGCGAGCACCAGCGCGATCACCGGGCCGAGGACGGCGACGCTGAGGCCCGCGGGCCATTGCAGCCCGCCGACGTTCGGCTTCGTCGCCTTGGCGTCAGGCACCACGGCGGTCATTGGAGCCCCTCCCGCGCCGGGTACGGCGCTCCGTCCCCCGAGGGGACTGCGGGCCTTCTTGGGGCGGCCCGGCGCGCGGCCCGCAAACAGGTTGACACGGAATCGACCATCTCACTTGCCCCAGCACAGCGATTCGCCGACCTTGGAGTCCTTGCTGTCGACGCCTGCCATCGGCTTGTCGGCGATCAGCGTGACGCCCGTGTCGGTATAGCCGCTGACCTTGGTGCCCTTGGTCGCGTAGTCGACGCCCGCGGCCACGCCCAGCGCGGCCATCTTCAGCGGGTATTGCTGCGACGTCGCCTGGATGATGCCGGCCTTGACGTTGCGGATGCCCGCGCAGCCGCCGTCCACCGACACGATGACCACGCCCTTTTCCTTGCCCGCGCGCTTGAGCGCCGTGTACGCGCCCGCGGCGGCCGGCTCGTTGATCGTGTAGATCAGGTTGACGTCGGGGTTCTTCTGCAGGCAGTTCTCCATCGCCGTCTGGCCCTTGGCCTGGTCGCCGTAGCTGTCGGCCTGGCAGATGATCTCCGGCGCGGTGCCCAGCGTGTTGACCGACTTGTCGGGCGCGGCCAGGCCGAAGCCCTTCATGAAGCCGTTGTGGCGTTGCGCGCCGACCGGGTGGCCGGGGAACAGGTCGAGCGTGACGATCTTCGCGGGCTTGCCGGCGAGCGCCGCCTTCGCGTACTCGCCGATCAGGATGCCGGCCTTGTAGTTGTCGGTGGCGAACAGGGCGTCGGTGGCGTCCTGCGGGTCGGTCGGGCTGTCGAGCGCGATCACCATCACGCCCTTGGCGCGCGCCTTCTGGATCGCCGGCACGATGGCCTTGGAATCGTTGGCCGTGATCATGATGGTCTTGGCGCCGGCCGTCATCATGTTCTCGATGGCCGTGACCTGCGCGGCGTTGTCGCCGTCCTGCTTGCCCGCGGCCGTCAGCAGCTTGGCGCCGCGCGACTTGGCCATCTCGGTGGCGCCTTCCTTCATCTTGACGAAGAAGGGGTTGGTGTCGGTCTTGGTGATCAGGCCGATCACGGGCTGGTCCGCGCTCACGGCGACGGTGGTGACGGCCGCGAGGGCGGCGATGGCGAGCAGGGACGAAGCGGACTTCAGCATGGTTTGTCTCCGATGCGTTGAGGAAGGCCGCTTCTGCGGCGGCGTGGCGTGGGGCGATTGTGAGGACGCGCGATTAATAAATCAAGCGGAGTGATTAATGGAAAACCCAGGGGAGCCCGCGCCGCGTGCCATCGCCGACAATCGGGCCACCATGCTGCTGCGCCTCCATCACGCCGCGATCATCTGCTCGGACTACGAGCGCTCGAAGCGCTTCTACACGCAGGTGCTGGGCCTGCGCGTGCTCGACGAGCACTGGCGAGCGGCGCGGCGCTCGTGGAAGCTCGATCTCGCGCTGCCGGACGGTTCGCAGCTCGAGCTGTTCTCGTTCGACGGCGCGCCGCCACGGCCGTCGTATCCCGAAGCCCGCGGGCTGCGCCACCTCGCGTTCGCGGTGGCCGACGTCGCGCGTGCCAAGGCCGAGCTGGAGGCGCAGGGCGTGGCCGTCGAGGCGATCCGCGTCGACGAGTACACCGGCCGGCGCTTCACCTTCTTCGCCGATCCGGACGAGCTGCCGCTGGAACTCTACGAAGACTAGACACGCGACGCGGCTTGCGTCGGACCATCCGCGGTCATATACTGAACAAAATGGTTCAGTATTCACCCGCCCGCCTCGACGCTTCCTTCGCCGCGCTCTCGGACGCCACGCGCCGCGGCGTGCTCGAGCAGCTCGGGCGCGAGGACGCGTCGATCACGCAGCTGGCCGAGCGCTTCCACATGACGCTGACGGGCATGAAGAAGCACGTCGGCGTGCTGGAGCAGGCGGGGCTGGTCAGCACCGAGAAGGTCGGGCGCGTGCGCACGTGCCGCATCGGCCACGGCGCCCTGGACGAGGCGGCGGCCTGGATCGAGGCCTATCGCCAGATGTGGGACGCCCGCTTTTCCGAGCTGGACAGGATCGTCCAGGAATTGAAACGCAAGGAGCAGAGAGATGGCCGACGGAAGAAATCGTGAGACCCGCCCCACGACGGCGGAGCGCCGCGGCGATCGCGAGATCGTCGTGACGCGCACCTTCGACGCGCCGGCCCGGATCGTGTTCGAGGCCTGGACGCGTCCGGAGTTGTTCAAGCAGTGGTGGGTGCCGAAGTCGAGCGGCCTCAAGCTGCTGTCGCTGGACCAGGACGTTCGCGTGGGCGGCGGCTATCGCCTGGTGTTCGACCTCGGGGACTCGAAGACGCTGGCCTTCTTCGGCAGCTACCTCGAGGTCGCGCCGCCGTCGCGTCTGGTGTGGACGAATGAGGAAAGCGAGGACGGTGCCGTGACCACGGTCACCTTCGAGGAGAAGGGCGGCCAGACGCTGCTGACGCTGACCGAGGCCTATCCGACCAAGGAATCGTTCGAGCGCAACGTCGGCAGCACGGACGGCCTGCCCGAGCAGTTCGGCCAGCTCGACGAGCTGCTGCCCACGCTGGGTTAGCCGCGCACGAACTCGCGCTGCAGCAATCCGAGCTGCACGAGGTCGCGCCGCTCGCCCATCCACAACCCGGCCTCGCGCAGCAGGCCTTCCTCGACGAAGCCGAGCGACTTCAGCAGCTTGAGCGACGGCGCGTTGAGCGGATGCACCTGCGCCTCGATGCGTTCGACGTCCATCCTGTCGAAGGCCCACGCGAAGATCGCGCGCAGCGCCTCGGCCATGTAGCCCCGGCCCTGCGCGTGGCGCGCGAGCTCGTAGCCGGTCAGGCAGGTGCGCCAGCCGCGATTCCAGCGGAACACGCCGCAGGTGCCCAGCAGCGCGCCGCCGCGCGCCGGATCGGCGTGCACGATGCCCCAGCGCACGCCCGGGCTGGGCTGCTGGCGCAGGTTGGCGAAGCCGGCGATCACCTTCTCGGCGGCCTCGAGGTCGGCCAGCGGATCGGTGCCGAACCACTTCATCGCCTCGGCGTCGCCGTGTATCGCCAGCAGCGCGGGCGCGTCGCTCGCGACGATCTCGCGCAGCTGCAGGCGCTTCGTCGACAGCGACGGGAAGGCGTCGTCGGAAGTCATCGGCAAGTCTCCGTGCTGCGCACTGCGAGGCGAGCGCCTTCGGGCGGCCGTGCGTCGCTCATGCCGCCCCCAGCCGCCACAGCGAGGTGACTTCCCGGCTGCGCGCCGCGAACAGCGGGTCGGACGGATCTCCCGCCTTCGGGTGCGTGGGCCGGGTGTCGTGGCGCGCGACGACGCGCAGGCCGGCATCGGCGATCCACGCCAGCATCTGCTCGCGGGTGCGCAGGCCCAGGTGCTCGGCGAGGTCGGACATCACGAGCCAGCCTTCGCCGCCCGGCGCCAGGTGCGCCGCCAGGCCGGCCAGGAAGGCGCGCAGCATCGCGCTGTCCGGGTCGTAGACCGCGCGCTCGATGGCCGCGTTGGCCGGCGTCGGCACCCACGGCGGGTTGCAGACGACGAGCGCGGCGCGGCCCTCGGGGAACATGTCGGCCGCGACCACGCGCACCTGCTTCGCGAAGCCCAGGCGCGCGACGTTCTCGGTCGCGCAGGCGATCGCGCGCGGGTCGAGGTCGGTGGCGACGACCTGCTGCACGCCGCGCTTCGCCAGCAGCGCGGCGATCACGCCGGTGCCGGTGCCGATGTCGAAGGCGAGCGATTGCGCGCCTGGCGCGAGCGTCGGAAGGGGCGCCTGCGCGATCAGGCCGAGGTACTCGCCGCGCAGGGGCGAGAAGACGCCGAACCACGGATGGATGCGGCCGCCGAGCGCGGGCACGTCCACGCCCTTCTTGCGCCATTCGTGCGCGCCGATCAGGCCCTGCAGCTCGCGCAGCGACGCGATGGACGGCGTGCCGTCGGGCGCGCCCCAGGCCTCGCCCAGCGCGGCGCGGACGTCGGGCGCGCGCCGCAGCGCGATCGTGTGGTCGGGCTCGAACTCGAGCAGCACGCGACCGAGCAGCGCGGCGCGTCGCGCCTGCGCCTCGCGGTGGCGCGCGAACGCGTCACGCGCGCGCGCGGCCGGGTCAGCCTCGGTGCGCGCCGGCGCGGGCGCGCGGCCGTCGGCGCGCGGTGGCTTGTCGACGCGGCGGCCGAGGGCCTGCAGCAGCTGGCGGCCGTTGTGGAAGTCGCCGCGCCACAGCAGGCCGGTGCCTTCGTTGATCAGGCGGAAGGCCGCATTGGCGGGCAGCGCGTCGTCGGCGGGCTGCAGCGTCGCGGGCATCGCCTGCGATTCGGAGCGCCAGCGCGCGCGCCGCGGCGCGCCGGATTCTTCCCAGGTGATCCAGGGGTCTTGTTCTGTCATGCCCGAATCATGACATTGCCGTGCGTCCGAGCCTATTTGCGCAGCCGTCGCACCCACTGGTTGACCAGGTCGCGCGACGCCGTCGGGATCTCCACCCACAGTCCGCCGCAATGGATGTAGTGGCCGCGCACGGTCATGTGCGTGGTCTTGATCGCGCCGGTCACCGGCGTGATCCTGTTCGGATCGTTCAGGCCCGGCACGGCCAGCGCGATGTTGAGGACGGTGTGCGCCGGGATGCCGACCTCCGAGATCAGGCCGATGCCGCTCTCCGACAGGTCATACACGTTCAGCTCGACGATGCGATCGCTCGCCAGCAGCACGCGCGCCCGCCAGTCGGCGCGCACGCGCGACTCCTTGCGGTTGTCGTCCTTCGGCTTGCCGGCCGCGGCAGGCTTGGGCAGCGCTGCCGGGCTGTCGAACAGCGCGTCCGCATCATCCTGGTCGTCGGGCATGGAGGCCTCCTTGCTGCCGCTGACGCAGCATCAGGATGCGCCTTTGTCCGCGGCGGCGTCAAGGCGCCAAACCCGGCGGCGCATCTCGGCCGTGGAAACGACAAGGGGCCCGGAGGCCCCTGCAAGGCGCGATGCCGGCACGCGTCAGACGCGGTTCATCGACAGGCCCGACGTGCTGCGCAGGCGGTCGATGACATGCTGCGCGATCTTCGTCAGCGGCAGCACCTCGTTGGCCGCGCCGGCGGCGATGGCCTCGCGCGGCATGCCGAACACGACGCAGGTCGCCTCGTCCTGGCAGACGTTGTAGCTGCCGGCGTCGCGCATCGTGCGCATGGCCTTGGCGCCGTCGGCGCCCATGCCGGTGAGCATGATGCCCAGCGCGTTCTGGCCGACGACGCGGGCCGCCGACTCGAACAGCACCTCGACCGAGGGCTTGTGGCGGTTGACCGGCTCGCCGTCGCTGACGCGGGCGATGTAGTTGGCGCCGGAACGCTCCACGCTCAGGTGGAAGCCGCCCGGGGCGATGTAGGCGTGGCCGGGCAGGACGCGCTCGCCGTCGACGGCTTCCTTGACGCGGATCTTGCACAGCCCGTCGAGCCGGTTGGCATACGACTTCGTGAAGCCCGGCGGCATGTGCTGCGTGATGACGACGGCCGGCGAATCCGGCGGCAGGTTCATCAGCAGTTCCTTGGTGGCCTCGGTGCCGCCGGTGGACGCGCCGATGAAGATCAGCTTCTCGGTCGACAGCCGGCCGATCGACTGCGCGGCCGGCCTGGGCGCCGCCGCGGCGCCGGCGACGGTCGTGGCCGCCGGAATGTGCGGCTTGGCGACGCGTGCCTTCGAGGCGGTGCGTACCTTCTCCGTGATCTCGTCGGCGAGCTGCTTCAAGCCGTCGGCGACGCCGATCTTGGGCTTGGCGACGAAGTCGATCGCACCGAGCTCGAGCGCCTTCAGCGTCACTTCGGCGCCGCGCTCGGTCAGCGTCGACACCATCACGACCGGCATCGGCCGCAGGCGCATCAGCTTGGACAGGAAGTCGATGCCGTCCATGCGCGGCATTTCCACATCCAGCGTGATGACGTCCGGGTTGAGGTTGCGGATCATCTCGCGCGCCGCGAACGGGTCGCTGGCCGAGCCGACGCATTCCATGTCGGGCTGGCGGTTGATGATCTCGGTGAGCAGGCTGCGCACCAGCGCGGAGTCGTCGACGACGACCACTCGGGTCTTTGCCATGGCTGTTGTTCTCCCTGTTGTCGTCCGGTCAGAACAGGTCGACCGAGCCGCCGCCCGTCGAGGCCGGAGCGGCCTTCTGCGCGGCGATGCGGTCCTGCTGCACCAGCGCCTCGGCGTTCGTCGGCGCGAGGCGCTTGACCATGGCCTTGCCGGTCGCCGGCAGGAAGCAGACCTTGCGCGGATAGATCTCGAGCACGTCCTTGGAGACGACCGGGATGCGTTCCATCGCGAGGAAGTCCATCACGAACTTGGTGTTGCGCTCGCCGACGTTGATCGAGTTCATGCCGGCGATGACCGCGCCGCCGCCGAAGACCTTGGCCTCCATCGTCATGCGGGTCGCGCCACGCTTCATCATCTCGTTGATCAGCAGTTCCATCGCGTACGAGCCGTAGCGGCCCGAGTCGCCGCTGCCCTCGGGCAACATGAAGTGGTTCATGCCGCCGACCTTGGCCTGGCGGTCGTACAGGCACGCCGCGATGCACGAGCCGAGCGTGGTCATGACCAGCAGTTCCTCGTTGTCGACGTAGTACTCGCCGGGCAGCACCTTGACCGCTTCGTTCTGGAAGTGCGCGTCGTAGAAGAAGAACGACGCCTCGCCGGGCTTGCGCGCGACGGACTTCAGCTTCTCGAGGCGCGAGCCGGGGCCCGAGGTCGCGCGCATCAACGGGGGCCGCGCGACGGCAGCGGCTGGCGTGGATTGGAGGGAAGCCATGTGCGGAAGCCTGAAGGTATTGATGAAATCCGGGGGGGGGCGAGGCGGGAGGGGCGCCTCGTCAGACGCGCTTGTAGATGGTCTTGCCCTGCAGGACGAACAGGTCCCGCGAGTCGGTGAAGTTCTCGGAGTGGCCAACGAACAGCAGGCTGCCGGGCTTCATCACGGCGTGGATGTGCTCGAGCACCTTGCGCTGCGTGGCGTGGTCGAAATAGATCATCACGTTGCGGCAGAAGACCATGTCGAACGGCTCGCCCAGCGACCACTGCGCGGCCATCAGGTTGAACGTGCGGAACTCGATCATCTTCTGCAGCTCGGGCTTGACGCGCATGAAGCCCGCGTTGGCGCCGGTGCCGCGCATCATGTGCCTTTGCAGGCGCTGCGGCGACAGGCCGCGCGAGTCGGCCGCGTAGACGCCGCGCTGCGCGGTGGCCAGCACCTTGGTGTCGATGTCGGTGGCCAGCAGCTTCGCGCCGGCGCAGCCGCCTTCGAGCAGCGTCATCGCGATCGAGTAGGGCTCCTCGCCGGTCGACGCCGCGTTGCACCACATGCGCACCGGGCGGCCTGCGAAGGTCTTCAGGTGTTCGGCCAGCGCGTGGAAATGGTGCTCCTCGCGGAAGAACGAGGTCAGATTGGTCGTCAGGCAGTTGATGAACTCCTGCCACTCCTGCTCGCCCGCGGCGCCGCTGGCGCGCTCGAGGCCGTTCAGGTAGTCGGCGAAGCTGCGGTCGCCCGTCTCGCGCAGCCGGCGCGACAGGCGGCTGTAGACCATGGCCCGCTTGCCATCGTGCAGGCTGATGCCCGCGCGCTGGTAGATCAGCTTCTGCACGCGCTGGAAATCCCCGTTGCTGAACGTGAATTCGTGGCTGGCGGCGTCGGCGTTGTCGAATGCGAGGTCGGTGCTCATCGTCTTGTGTGTCTGCCCGTGAACCGAGGGATCGGTATGGGGTTATCGGTCGCTGCCAGCCAGTCTCAAGAGTCTTGCCGCCCGCCGGCGCCTGAAGTTGGGCCTGAAATGCGGCTCTTTTCGCGGTTCCTGGCGGAGCGAGCCCGGCGGTAGACTCGGCTCAAGGCGGAAAAGCGCCTGCTCACGCCGCGGGACGCCTCCCTGTCAATTTGCTATCCACGTGAACTCGAAGCCCTCATTCCTGCCCCCGGCTGATGCCGACGCGCTGCGTCTGGATCAGGCTCTGTCGCTGCTCACGCAGTCCGGGCAGGGCGTGCCCGCGGGCGTCGAAGGCAGCGCGCCGTGGCTGCAGTCGCTGATCGACGCGCTGTGCGACCTGTCCAGCCGCGACGGTCTCACCGGCCTGGCGAACCGCCGCAATTTCGAGAACGCGATCGCCCGCGAGTCCGACCGCGTCGCACGCTCCGGCGAGCCCGCGCTGCTGCTGATGCTGGACATCGACCACTTCAAGCGCATCAACGACCACCACGGCCACGTCGCCGGCGACCTCGTCATCAAGGCCGTCGCCGACGCCCTCAACGCGACCGTGCGGCCGATGGACCTGGTGGCGCGCATCGGCGGCGAGGAGTTCGCCATCATCCTGCCCAACTGCCCTCCGGCGTTCGGCTCGACCGTGGCCGAGCGCATCCGCGCCCGCGTCGAGAGCCAGGCGATCCCGCTGGTCAGCGGCCAGCAGCTCGGCTGCACGATCAGCATCGGCGGCGCCTACGCCCCGCAATGGGTGCGTTCGACGCCCGCCGTCTGGATGGAGCGCGCCGACCTCCAGCTCTATCGCGCCAAGTCCGAAGGCCGCAATCGCACCTGCCTCGAGCCCACCCCCGTCTCCGTCGTGTCCGCCGAGGAGAAGGGCCTGTTGTTCGCATCGTCCATCTTTGGAGAAGACCTCTCATGAGTGACTTGGTGCCATCCTTCTCGCGGGCCGTGCGCCGGGCCGCCCCAAGGAGGCCCGCGCTCCCCTCGGGGGACGGATCGTCGTACCCGGCGCGGGAGGGGCTCGCATGAAGGCACGCATCACGGCCATCACGAGCGGCAAGGGCGGCGTGGGCAAGACCTTCCTGTCGGCCAACCTCGCCACTGCGCTCGCGCGCCAGGGCGAGAAGGTGCTGGTGCTGGACGCCGACCTGGGCCTCGCCAACCTCGACGTCGTGCTCAACCTGTTCCCGAAGATCACGCTGCACGACGTCTTCACCGGCAAGAACACGCTGGACCAGGCCATCCTCGAGGCGCCCGGCGGCTTCTCGGTGCTGCTGGCCGGCTCCGGCATGGTCGAATACTCGCGCCTGACGCCCGAGGTGCGCGAGCAGCTCGTGTCGGTCGTCCAGCAGGTCGTGCCGCGCTTCGACCGCATCCTGCTCGATACGGGTGCGGGTATCTCCGACGTCGTGCTCTACACGGTGTCGCTGGCCGACGAGGTGCTGATCGTGGCCACGCCCGAGCCGACCTCGCTGACGGACGCCTACGCCACCATCAAGGTGCTGGCCACCACGCAGGGCCGGCGCGACATCCGCGTCATCGTCAACCAGGTGAGCAAGCCGGGCGAAGGGCGCATCATCCGCGGCCAGCTGCAGCAGGTGGTCGACCGCTTCGTCAGCCCGGGGCTGGAAGTGCCGGTCAAGCTCGAGTTCGTCGGCGAAGTGCCGATCGACCCGTCGGTGCGCGACGCCGTGAAGAAGCGCCAGCTGCTGCTCGATTGCCTGCCCGGATCGGCGGCTGCACAAGCCGTCGTTGCCGCCGCCACGCGCCTGCGCGCCTGACGCGCATGCCCCCGCGGGCGCGCGCTCGCGCGCCACGTCCGACAATCCGGGCATGACCGATTCCGTTCCCGACACGAAGACGCCGACCCCGTTCGAACAACTGGGCGGCATTGGCGGCGTGCGCGCGCTCGTCGACCGCTTCTACGACCTGATGGACCTCGAGCCCGAGTTCGCCGCGCTGCGCGCGCTGCACCCGAGCACGCTCGACGGCTCGCGCGACAAGTTCGCCTGGTTCCTCACCGGCTGGCTGGGCGGCCCCGACCTCTACATCGAGCGCTTCGGCCACCCGCGCCTGCGCGCGCGCCACCTGCCGTACCCGATCGGCATCGACGTGCGCGACCAGTGGCTCACCTGCATGGGCCTGGCGATGGCCGAGATCGGCGAGGCCGGCGGCTTCACGGCCGACATGCAGCGGCGCCTGCTGGCGTCGTTCGCCAACACCGCGGACCACATGCGCAACACGGCCGGCTGAACGGCCGTCCGGCTGTCGAGGATGTCCTGACGAGCATCGTCAAGATCTCCTGACAGCGCACGACATCGTGATTTAGTAAGCACGCGAACGATTCGGCGATGGTGCGGTCCTGAAGTCGCCGGGCGATGATCCGAAACACCGAATGTGCAGGAACGCCCTGCACCTCGGCGGGAGAAATCCCCACACCAGGATCCTTGAATGCAACTGCTGCCGCTCCAGGAAGTCGCGAACCAGATCAAGCCGGGTCTCCCGCTGGCCTGGGGCATCCGCGACGGCAACGGCAAGCTGCTGCTGGCGCGCGGGCACCGCGTGACCGATGCCGCCATGCTCAGCACGCTGCTGGCGCGCGGCATGTTCGTCGACGCCGCCGAGATGCGCGCCGCGCTCGCCGCGGGACACGCGGCCACCAAGCCCAGGGAGGGCTTCTTCGGCCGCTGGCGGCTGTCGAGCGGCCGTCTCAACACGCTGCTGACGACGTCGCCGGCCGACCTGCGCGCCGCGCTCGACGAGGTGGTCAACGTGTTGATGTCGCTGGCCGACCGCTATCCCGACAAGGTGCTGTTCCAGATCCTGCGCCACGACCAGACCAAGCTGCAGTCCTACGGCGTGTCGCACTCGCTGCATTGCGCCGCGGTGTGCTGCCTGACCGGCAAGCGCATGGGCTGGGACGACAACCAGCGCCGCATGCTGGTGAGCGCCGCGATGTCGATGAACCTGTCGATGATCGAGCTGCAGGGGCGGCTGGCCGTGCAGTCGGGCCCGCCGACGCCGGAGCAGCGCGCGGCGATCCAGGATCATCCGGTGCGCAGCGCCGTCATGCTCGCGGCAGCGGGCGTCGACGATCCGTTGTGGCTGGCCGCGGTCGAACAGCACCACGAGCTGACCGACGGCACGGGCTATCCGAGCCGCCGCACCGACGTCGTGGAACTGGCGCAGGCGCTGCACTTCGTCGACGTATTCACCGCCAAGCTCAGCGCGCGTTCGTCGCGCGTCGCGCTCGCGCCCAACGTCGCCGCGCGCGACATCTTCACCGGCAGCGCCGGCCACCCGCTGGCGGCGGCGCTGGTCAAGGAATTCGGCATCTACCCGCCGGGCTGCTTCGTGCGGCTGGCCACGGGCGAGATCGCCATCGTCATCCACCGCGGCGAGTCGGTCAACACGCCGGTCGTCGCCTGCCTGACCAACACCGCGGGCCAGCCGATGATGCGGCCGCAGCGCCGCGAGACCACGGACAAGGCCAACGCGATCGTGGCGCTCGTGGCCGACGCGGACGTGATGGTGCGCGTGCCCTGGGAAACGCTGTACCCGGACGACTGAGTTCAGCCCTCTTCGCTGCGCCAGGCCGCGTCCAGCGCGGCCATCGCGCCGTCCCAGGCCAGCGCCATCGTCTCCAGCAGCTTCTTCGTGTCGGCGTTCTTCGCCGACGCCGCCGCGCGGCCCAGCCTCTGGTCCAGCGTCGCCGCGTCGCGGGCAAGCTGCTCGAAGGCGTGGGCGGCTTCGCGCAGGCGGGAGTCGCCCGATTCGTCCTGCCATGCCAGCCCGCGCGCGGCGAGGTCGAACGCGCCGGCGAAGCGGCGCACCGTGCAGGATGCCCAGTCCTCGTGATACGCCGTGCCGTATTCGCGCAGCAGCGGCAGGTCGTCGGCGATGCGCGCGGCGAAGCGGCGCAGCGGATTCGTCGCGGGCCGGAACGCCAGGTGGTTGCCGAGGTGGTGCAGCGCCAGCATCCGCAGTTCCGCGGTGGAGCGCGCGACGCGCCGATCCGCGCGGACGAACTGCGCGCGCGGCGGCAGCCGGCCCTCGTCCAGCGCCGCTACGGTGGCGCCCACCTGTGCCACGCGCGCGCCGCGCCAGTCGGCGATCGCCTCGAGGTCGGACGTGTCGTCCTCCAGCCCGAGCAGGTGCGTGACGTCGTCGCCGTGCGCCTCGGCATGGCCCGCGCCGTGGAAGTAGCCGATGCGGCGGGCGTCGAGGTCGACCTCGTTGAGGACGATCGTCCTCTTCGCGTGGCTGCGGCGATGCTCGGCGTCGACGGGCAGCCAGAACGCGTCGGCCTCGACGACCAGCGCGCGGCCCGCGGCCAGGTGCTCGATCGCGTGCTCGGCCAGCGGGCGCCACACGTCGAGCTCCTGCACGTCGATGCCGTAGAGCGCGCGCAGCTCGTCGCGCGACGGCTCGATGGCGGTGCACTGGTCGCCCTCGAAGTCGAGCGAGACGGTGGCGGGCCACAGCGCGTGGGGGTCGAGGCCGAGCGCGGCCAGCAGCTGGATCCACGGGGCCATGCGGCCGACGTCGGCGTGCGCGGGCGCGGGCGCGGCGCCGGCGGCGGGCTCGCCGACGGGCAGCGCGCGGGCATGGCGCACGCCGGCGCCGGACAGGTCCAGCTTCGAATGGGGAAGGTCGGTCGCAGGCATGCCGCTACTTTAGCGAACGCCGGGTCGCGTGCAGAATGGTCGCCGTGAAAGAAGACGCTTCCGACGCCTCCGCCGGTGCATACCCCGCCACCGTATGGGTCGAACCGGCCGCAACCGCGCGCGTGGCGGTGATGCTGCTGCACGGCCTCGACATGGATGCCGCGCGGCTCGCGCCCATCGTGAGGTCGCTGAAGCTGCCCGCGCTCGTCGCGTTGCCGTGCGGGCCGATCGAGCGCGCCAGCGGCGGGCGCGCGTGGTGGCCGGTGGACGACGCGGCGCGCGAGGCCCGCATGCGTGACGGCCCGGCCGACCTGCACGACAGCCACCCGCAGGGCCGCGAGCCCGCGCGCGAACTCGTGCACGCGACCGCTCTCGCGCTGCGCGAGCGCGCGCCCGGGGTGCCGCTGGTGCTGGCCGGCTTCTCGCAGGGCGCGATGCTGGCGCTCGACGCCGTCCTGCAGGCGCCACCGCTGCCGGTCGACGCGCTGGCGCTGTGGTCGGGCTCGCGCCTGGCGTTCGCGGAGTGGGCGCCGGCGTTGCCGAGGCTGCGCGGCGTGCGGGTGGACCTGGTGCACGGCATCGGCGACGCCAACCTCGGCATCGCCGCGGGACGGTCGCTGCACGATGCGCTGGTCGATGCGGGAGCGCGCGTCCGCTGGCTGCCGTTCGATGGCGGACACGAGATCCCGCCGCAGGCCTGGCTGGCCCTGCGCCGGCTGGTGCGCGAGCTGGCGGCGAACGTGACTTAACTGGCAGTGCGCGGGGTTTACGCCGTCGAGCGGGCACTGGACGCGTCGCTAGAATCGGCTGATACGTTTTGTAACCATGCCCGCCCCCCTCGTCGTCACCGTCCCGGATTTCGCTTCGATGCCGTGCCCCCGCACGCGCCTCGCGGCGGCCCGCGCCTCATCGTGAGCTCGCGCGACGAATGCGCCGCGCTCGCCACGCCCCGCGCTGATCGCCCCGGGCCGACGCCGCGCCGCCAGGCCGCGCCGGCGCCGCAGCCCGTGCTGATCGCTGCCGCCGGCCACACCTGCGTCGCGTGGTGGCACGCGCCCGCCGCGGGCGCGTCCCCGGCCTTGCCGCTGGCAATCGTGCTGGCGAGTTCGTGGGGCGAGGAAGACATGGCGGCCTACGACGCCCAGCGCGCGCTCGCGATCGCGCTGGCCGACGCCGGCCTCGGGACGCTGCGCTTCGAGTGGCCGGACACGGGCGACTCGTCGGCCGCGACCGGCAGCACCAGCGTCGCCGACGCGCTGGGGGCCTTCGACGCCGCGGCCGCGCGCGCCCTCGCGCTGTCCGGCCACGAGCGGCTCGCCTTCGTCGGACTGGGGCTGGGCGCGTTGCTCGCCGCGCATGCCGCGTCGGCGCGGTGCGATGTCGACGCGCTGGTCGCATGGATGCCGGTGGCCAGTGGCCACGCGTTCGTGCGCGAGCAGCGGCTGCTCGGCGCGGATCGCGTGTCGCTGCGGCCCGGCATGCTGCTCGACCCGGCGGAACTACCCGTGTCGCTGGGCGGCTTCGCGCTGCCGGTGCGACGGCTGGAAGCGCTGTCGGCGTTGCGCTGGCCGGCCGCGGCGACGACGTCGGTGCTGGAGGCCCTGGTGATCGAGCCGCCACAAGCGTCGGGCCGCGCGGCCCCGGACGCGCTCGCCCGCATGGGCATGCGCGTGCGCGAGCGGGCGCACGACGACCCGTCGGGCGCGCCGGCGCGGGCCGAGATCGTGCGCTGGCTGCGCGAGCGCGCCACCGACGCCACGGTGCTGCGCGGCGTGCCCGCGATCGAAGGCTTCGGCGTCGCCGATCCGGCCAACGTGCGCGCCCATGCCGCGCTCGCGAAGGCGCGCCTGGACGCGGCCACGACGGCGGTGCTCGCGCTGGCCCGGGGCGACGCGCCGGTGTGGATGCGGCTGCGCGAGCGGGGCGTCGCGCTGCGCGAACGCGTCGTGCGCATCGGCGACGCCGGCGAGCCCGCGCTCGTGGGCGTGCTGGGCGAGAGCGATCGCGCCGACAGCGACGCACCGCCGCGCGAGGCCATCGTGCTGCTGTCGTCCGGGAACGCGCGCCGCGTCGGGCCGCACCGGCTGTGGGTGCCCTGGGCGCGCCAGCGAGCCGCGGCGGACGACGTGGTGCTGCGGCTGGACATCGCGGGCAGCGGCGACAGCGCAGCGCACGCGGACGGCGATGTCGACGACGACGCGCGCGTCGCCGCCGACATCGCGCGCGCCGTGGCCTGGCTGCGCCGCGAGAAGGACATCGCCGCCTGTACGGTGGTGGGTATCGGCTCGGGCGCGACTCGAGCGTGGCGAGCGGCGCTCGAGGGACTCGACGTGCAACGCGTCATCGCCGTCGATCCGACGCATTTGCGCCGCAGGCCCGCGCGCGCGTCGCGCGCGCTGCGCCTGCTGCGGCCGTCGATGGGCGAGTTGGCCGTCGAGCTGGCGCGCAGCGCGGCGCGCGGCGTCTCGCTGAACCTCGTGCTGTCGCAGGGCGCGGGCGATCCCGTGGCGCAGCGGCGCGGCCTGCGCCTGCCGCGCGATGGCGGCGTGGCGATCTGCCGCATCGCGGCCGCGCATCCGGAGTTCGCCGGCCCGGCGGACAGGGCCAGGCTCCACGCGCGCCTCGATGCGCTGCTGTCGCCGGCGCGCTCCCACGTCGCCGCGCCGCTGGCCGGCGAGGCGATCGATGCCGCGCGGGGCCTGCGTCCGTCCGTCGCGACCGAGGCGCTGCGTGCCATCGCGCGTTCGAGCAGGCAGGCGACATGAACAGCGCCGAGCCGGAGATGCCGCGGCGCCTCGCCGCGCAACGCCTGGTCGCGGTGCCCTGGCGCCACGCCGGCCTGATCGCCGCGTGCGCGGTCGTGGGCGGCCTGGCGTCGACGATGCTGTGGCTGCCGCCGGCGCCTGAGCGCGTCGCCGCCGCCAGGCCGCATGTCCAGGCAATCCAGGACGCACCGTCGGAGGCGGCCGCCGGCATCGACCTGCGGCTGGACCTCGACCCCGGCGCGACGCAGGTTGCCGACGCGAGCCCGCCGCCATCGACGCCGCCGCAATGGGACGACGAGATCGACGCCGCGCTGCGCCAGGCCCCGCCGGCCGCGGGCGTCCTCATGCCCGCGACGCCCGAGCCTGCGCGTCCCGATGCGACGCTGCCGGGCCTCGTGGCCGGCCTGTTGCTGGGCCTGCTGATCGCGGGCCTGCGCGAGCTGCGCGGCCAGCGCATGCGCTCGGCGCGCGAAGCGGAGTGGGCGCTCGGCGCGCCGGTGCTGGGCACGATCCCGACGCTGTCGGCCAGGGCCCGCGGCGCCTTGCTCGAGCCCGCGGACGCCGCATGAAGATCGTCCACGACGCCCTGCTGTTCCCGCGCATCGGCCTGGGCGTGCTCGACTACCTGGAGCGCCAGGGCGCGGCGCCGGTGCAGCCGGTCGTCGATGGCGGCGCGGCGGCGCTGTCGGGCCGCGTGATCCTCGTGACCAGCACGCGCGCCGGCGAGGGCAAGAGCTTCGTCGCGCAAGGCCTCGCGGCGGCGCTGGCCGAGCAGCAGGAGGGCGATGTGGTCTGGGTCGACGCCGCGTTCGACCGGCCGCCCGCCGACGACGACATCTCCCGGCGCGGCGCGGCCGGCCTGTCCGAGATCATGACGCTGGGCTCGCTGCAGGGCCTGGCGCCGGCGGGCGCCGGGCCCGACCGCCTGTGGCGTCTCGGGCGCGGCGTGCTGGCGCAGCCCGCGCTGCTGCAGCGGCCCGACGACGTCGCCAAGGGCCTGACGGCCTTGCGCGCGGGCTTCGCGCTGGTCGTGCTCGACGCGCCTTCGCTGGCGGGCTGCGGCGCGCTGCTGACCCAGGCCGACGCGTGCGTGCTGGTCGTCGACTCGCGCCGCACCTCGCGCCGCGAGGCGCGCCAGGCCTTGGCCGACGCGGGCCTGGGCCCTGATCGGCTGGCCGGGCTGGTGCTCAATCACCGGCCGCGGCCGATCCCGCGCTGGCTGGGCGGCGACTGAGTCTCCCGTCGTCCCGGCCGCGGACGGTACAGTCGGCGCGAACGAGGGGAGAACGATGACCGAAGCCGATCACGCGGGCCGCCGGAGCGGACAGCCACTTCGGACGTTGGCGCGCTGGTGTCGGCAGGGGCTGCGCGCCGCGGTGCTGATGCGCCCCGACTGGCGCGGTCTGCGCAGCGGGCCCGGTCCGTTGCTGCTGGCCGTCGTCGTGTGCGAGATCGTCGAGGCCGTCATCTCGCGCGCCTTCATCGTCGGCGACGCCTCGGTGGACTGGCGTGCGCTGCCCACCCAGCTGGCGGTCGCGGCCGTGCTGGCCTGGGCCTGCTGGTTCGCGGTGCCGCCGCCGCCCGAGTATCGCGACGCCCGCCGCCATCCGCCCGACGCGCCGACCCTGTTCACGCTGTTCTACGTGCAGGGCGCGCTGCTGGTCGCGGTGCTCGATGGCGCGCTGGTGCCGGCGATCCGTTCGGGCTTCCTCGACCAGCCGGCGCACCGCGGGCTGGCCTGGTGGTTCTGGATGGCGCCCGTGTTCTGGAGCGTGGCGGCGATGATCCGGCTGATGCTCGGATCCCGCGCCGCCGGGCTGGGCCGGCGCTGGCTGGCCTGCGTCGTCGTGGCCGCGAGCTCGGTGGGGGCGGCCTGGCTGCTGCCGAACCAGTTCTGGTACGCGTCTTCGCCGCCCACGGCCTTCCAGGACAAGCGCCTGCGCCTCACGCAGGAGACGATGGAACTGCAGCCCAGGCTGCTGGCCTCGGCGCTCGACGCGATCGCGCCGCAGCGGCCCGGCGTCGTCGACCTCTACGCCATCACCTTCGCCCCCTACGCGAGCGAGGACGTCTTCATGCGCGAGAGCGCGCTGGTGGCCGACGTGATGGCGAACCGCTTCGACGCGCAGGGCCGCACGCTGCAGCTGGTCAACAACCGGGCCACCGAGACGCAGTTGCCGTGGGCGACCCCGCTGAACCTGCAGCGCGCGATCGAGCGCGTCGCGCAGCGCATGGACAAGCAGGAGGACATCCTCTTCATCCACCTGACCTCGCACGGCGGGGCCGACGGGGAACTGGCGGCGGCCGCGCGCCCGATGACGGTGGCCAGCGTGACGCCGCAGGCGCTGCGCCAATGGCTCGACGATGCGGGCATCCGCAACCGCGTCATCTCGATCTCCGCCTGCTTCTCGGGCAGCTGGATCGCGCCGCTGGCCGGCGACGACACGCTGGTGATGACCGCGGCCGACGCCGATCACACGTCCTACGGCTGCGGCTCGAAATCGACGCTGACCTTCTTCGGCCAGGCGATGTACGACGAGCAGCTGCGCCACACCTGGTCGTTCGAGGAGGCGCACGCCGCCTCGCGCAAGCTGATCGACCAGCGCGAGCGCGCGGCGGGCAAGGACGACGGCTATTCGAATCCGCAGATCAGCGTCGGACCGCGCATCCGCGAGCGCCTGAAAGCGCTGGAGGCGCGCCTGGCTGCTTCCGCGGCCAGGTGAGCGCCTCCAGTTCGAGGACGGGCGGGAAGACTCAGCGGCGCACGCCGCCGTCGCCCGTCAGCATTGACAGCTCGACGAAGTGCGACGCCGCATGCTCGCGGCCGAAGTTCAGGTTGAAGCCGTCGAAGTCGACGTGCTGCAGCGACTCCAGGCCGTTGGCCAGGCCTTCGCGCGTGTTGCTGCGGCCGCGGCGCAGGCCTTCGACGAAGATGCGCGCGTCGACGTAGCCCTCGAGGCTGGAGTAGTTGGCCGTGGCGTCGCCGCCGGCGGCCTTCACGGCGTCGAGGTAGTCGCGCACGATGGGCACCGCGCCCGAGAACGGGTAGGGCATGACCTGGCTGACGACCACGCCCAGCGCCTCTTCCTTGAGCTCGTCGGACAGGGCCTTGGTGCCGACGAAGGACACGTTGAAGAACTGGCCGCCGTAGCCGGCCGCGCGGGCCTGGCGGATGAACGCGGCGCAGGCCTTGTACGAGCCGATCTGCACCACGCCGTCAGGCTTGGCGGCGCAGATGGTCTTGACGGCGTCGCCGACGTTGATGGTGTTGCGCTCGAAGCTGCCGACCGCCACCGGCGCCAGGTTCAGCGCCTTCAGGGCCTTGACGGTGCCGTCCAGCCCGGCCTGGCCGTAGGCGTCGTTCTGCCTGAAGACGGCGATCTTGCTCAGGCCCAGGTTGTGCAGCTGGTTGACGATCAGCGAAGTCTCGTCGTCGTACGAGGCGCGGACGTGGAACACGTTCTTCAGCGCGGGCTGGCGCAGCGACATCGCGCCGGTGAACGGGCCGAAGAACGGAATGCCCGAGTCCTTGACCAGGGGCAGGCAGGCGACGGAGGTCGGCGTGCCGACGTAGCCGAACAGCGCGAAGACGTCGTCGTTGATGAAGGTCGCCGTGTTGGCCTTGGCGCGCGGCGGATCGTAGCCGTCGTCCAGCATGCGCAGCTCGATCTTCTGGCCGTTGACGCCGCCGGCGGCGTTGACCTTGTCGAAATAGAGCCGGGCGCCGCGATTGAGCTGGATGCCCAGCTGCGCGGACGGACCGGTGGAGGGAGCTGATTGGCCAAGAACCAGGTTGCCCGATTCCTTGCCAAAAGCGGTGGCTGCCGGCAGGGAGGCCAGCAAGCTCAGCATCGTGCGGCGCTTCATGATTTGTCTGCGCGGGAGGGACGCGCATCCGGAACTAGGGGGAATCTCGATTGTCGTTCAGCCTGATGACAATCAAAGCCGTGAAGTGCCGGGCAGAAGTAGTTGATTTCCCGAAGGCGTGAAACGGTTCACGAACTTTCTGTCGAGCAGATCCTTTTTTTGTGGCATTGACTTTCCGGTGGAAACGCTCGTTACCGTCCGTTACATTCGCTTGTCGGGAGCTCTTGATCGCGGCGGCGGCGCAACGGCGGATACCTCCCTGGGCATCGCCTTGCGCGCGGCGGACGCTCAGCGCGGCGGCTCCGCCGGGGGCAGCACGCCGCCGGTCGGCGCGGTGAGGCTGGTCATGCCGGTGTCGTTGTTGACCGCGGCCTCGCTGCGCCCGGTGCGCTGGCCCGCGAGCCGCGCCTCCAGCTCGCCGCGGTGGTCGTGGGTGTCGGTCGGGCCCTGCATCTCGGCGCGCAGGCGGGGCAGGGCGCCCGGGTGCTCGCGCTGCATCAACGCGATGAGGCCCTCGCGCAGCAGGCAGCACAGATCCCAGCTCTGGCCGGCGGACGGCGAGCTGACGATCAGCCGCAGCTTCATCGCGCGCTCGCTGGTGTCGACGACCTGCAGCAGGCAGACGCGGCCATCGAAATCTTTCGAGCCCTGCGCGAGGCGCGTGGCCTCCTTGCGCAGGGGCTCGAGGTCGGTCGTGTAGTCCACCCAGAAGAAGACGCTGCCGATGATCTGCGAGGTCGTGCGCGTCCAGTTCTGGAAGGGGTTGTCGATGAACCACTGCAGCGGGATCACGAGGCGGCGCTCGTCCCAGATCTTCATCACGACATAGGTGCTGGTGATCTCCTCGACGCGCCCCCACTCGCCCTGCACGATCAGCACGTCGTCGATGCGGATCGGCTGCGACAGCGCGATCTGCAGGCCCGCCAGCAGGTTGCCGAACACCGACTTCGCCGCCAGGCCGATCACCAGCGCCGACAGCCCCGCCGACGCGAGCAGG
Source organism: Scleromatobacter humisilvae (assembly GCF_023231945.1). Classification (GTDB taxonomy): domain Bacteria; phylum Pseudomonadota; class Gammaproteobacteria; order Burkholderiales; family Burkholderiaceae_C; genus Scleromatobacter; species Scleromatobacter humisilvae. The sequence goes on along the minus strand of NZ_JAJLJH010000013.1, from coordinate 82,907 downwards.
CTCGCGCCGAACTGGCGGGCGCGCGGGAACGTCATCAGGATGAACGCGATGCCCGCGAACAGCGCCACGCCGATGGCGATGCGCGCCAGCACGCGTGTCTGCGTGAGGACGCGGCGCGCCTCGAGGTTGTCGGCGACGTCCTGCGGATGCAGCACCGCCACGGCGTCGGCCACGCCGCGCACCGCCGCGATGGCCGCGGCCGTGAAGGCGGCGATCAGCAGCACCGTGACCAGCTGGCGCACACCGTCGACGTGCGGCAGGTCGTCGGCGGCGCCCTCGAGCGCGACCTGCACCGCCATCAGCGGCAGCAGCCAGCGCAGCGGCTTGTCCAGCTGCCGGTTGACGGCGTTTGCCACCGGCGAGTGGCGGCTGAGGCGGCGCGTGATCGGGCGCAGCACGAGGTAGACGACGACGCCGACCGCGGCGGCGCCGAGCGCGGTGACCAGCGGCATCAGCCAGTCGTCGTAGTCGTGCAGGTTCATGGCGCGGGCGGCGCGTCGAGGCGCCGCGGAAGGCAAAGGCCGCAGTCAGCAATCGGCGGGCCTTGTCGCGCAGGCCCCGCGCGCGTCACGCGCGGGCGTCGCGCGCGTCGCCCGTGGCCGAGCGCCAGAAGGCTTCCGCGACCGGGCCCAGCGGCTCGCGTTCGCGGTACAGGCGCACCTCCAGCGGCACGTTCCACTCCTCGCCCGCGGCGGGCACGAGGCGGCCGAGGGCGAGGTCGTCGCGCACCAGCGTCTCGGGCAGCCATGCGAGACCGCGGCCATCGAGCGCCATCGTGCGCAGCACCGAGGCGGCGTGCGCGGTGAACGCGACGTGGCCGCGATCGAAGCGGCGCCCCAGCACGGCGCGCAGGATGCGCCCCAGGCCCGACTCGTCGGTGTACTGCAGCACCGCGGCCGGCTCGTCGTCCGACAACGCGTGGCGCGGCTTGCCGCCCGCGTCCGGCTGCGACACCGGCACCAGCACGTCGCCGCCGACGCACGTGGCGCGGTAGCCATCGACATCGAGCGCGCCGGGCGCCTTGGCATGTGCATGGCTCAGCACGAACTGCACCTGGCCCTGCTGCATCAGCGCCTCGCAGCGCGCGAGCACGTCCGACATCAGCCTCACCTGGCCCAGCGGGGCGCTCGACTCGAGATGGCGCAGCCACTGGGGCAGGAACGTGAACGACAGCGCGTGCGTCGCCGCGATGCGCAGCGCCTGGGCGTCGGCGTCGCGGATGCGGCGCGCGTCGCCCGGCAGTCGGGCCACGCGCTTCAGGAGATCCTCGGCGACGCCGCGGAACCACTCGCCGGCCTGCGTCAGCGTGGCGGGCTGCGAGCTGCGGTCGAAGAGCTCGACGCCGAGCCAGTCCTCGAGGCCGCGGATGCGCCGGCTGAACGCCGGCTGCGAGCTGGCGCGCTCCTCGGCGGCGCGCGAGAAGTTGCCGCTCGCGGCCAGCGCCAGGAAGTCCTCGAGCCAGGTCAGGTTCATGGGCGGGTCGTCCAGCGCATCGAAGATGAGGAAATGAGCATTGGCCCGCGCGGCGCGGCCGGCGCAACATGGCAGGCATCAACCCGCCGGAGACACGCCATGAAGATCGTCGAGATCCGCGAGATCACGCTGCCCATCAGCTCGCCCATCCGCAACGCCTACATCGACTTTAGCAAGATGACGCTGAGCCTCGTCGCGGTGATCACCGACGTGATCCGCGACGGCAGGCCCGTCGTCGGCTACGGCTTCAACTCGAACGGCCGCTACGGCCAGGGCAAGCTGATGCGCGAGCGCTTCATCCCGCGCATCCTGGAGGCCGATCCGGCGTCGCTGGTCGACGCGACGGGCGACAACCTCGACCCGCACAAGATCTGGGCCGCGATGTTCACCAACGAGAAGCCGGGTGGACACGGCGAGCGCTCGGTGGCGATCGGCACGATCGACATGGCGGTGTGGGACGCGGTCGCCAAGATCGCCGGCCAGCCGTTGTTCCAGCTGCTCGCCGAGCGCTACGGCACGGGCACGCCGAACCGCCAGGTCTTCGTCTACGCCGCGGGCGGCTACTACTACCCGGGCCAGGATCACGGCAAGTTGAAGGACGAGATGCGCAGCTACATCGATCGCGGCTACACGGTCGTCAAGAAGAAGATCGGCGGCGCCTCGCTCGATGAAGACCTGCGCCGCATCGACTCCATCCTGTCGGTGCTGCAGGACGGCCAGAAGCTCGCCGTCGACGCCAATGGCCGCTTCGACCTGGACACCGCTGTTCGCTATGCCAAGGCGCTGTCGCAGTACGACCTGTTCTGGTACGAGGAGGCCGGCGACCCGCTGGACTTCGAGCTGCAGGCCACGCTGCGCAGCTATTACAAGAACCCGATGGCCACCGGCGAGAACCTGTTCTCGATGCAGGACGCGCGCAACCTGGTCCGCTACGGCGGCATGCGCCCCGACCGCGACTGGCTGCAGTTCGACTGCGCGCTGAGCTACGGCCTGGTCGAATACCTGCGCACGCTGGACATGCTGAAGGAACACGGCTGGTCGGCCAGCCGCTGCATCCCCCACGGCGGTCACCAGATGTCGCTCAACATCGCCGCGGGACTGGGCCTGGGCGGCAACGAGTCCTATCCCGACCTGTTCCAGCCGTTCGGCGGCTTCCCCGATGGCGTCAAGGTGGACCAGGGCTTCGTGACGATGCCCGACCTGCCCGGCATCGGCTTCGAGGGCAAGTCCGACCTCCATCGGCAGATGAAGGCGCTGTCGGACTGAGGCCGAAATCCCCGCCGACTTGTCGGCTTGTCATGGTGCTCGACAGGCGCCAGGCATACAGTCGAGCCATGAGCCGCCAGATCGCGATTCCCGCTGCCCCTTGCGCCGATGCCGAGCGCATCCTGCCTGGCTACCAGTTCGCGGACGCGTACAAGGTGCAGGCCATCCACGGCGTCGATGCGATAGCGTCCACGCGCATGGCGTTCGCCCACATGCCCTTGTGGATGCGCGTGCTGATCGGCGCGCGCAACCGGCTGGGCCGGCTCGTCGGGCTCAAGCCCGCGCCCAAGGGCGGATTCCCGGTGGTGCGCGAATCGCCCGACCAGGTGATCCTGGGCTTCGACGACAAGCACCTCGACTTCCGCGTCGTCGTGGGCGTCGGCGGCGGCTTCGCCACCGTCACGACCATCGTGCGCTGGCACAACGCCTGGGGCCGCGCCTACCTGGCGGCCATCATGCCGTTCCATCGCGCCATCGCCGCGCGTGTCATCGAGGGCGTGGCCTGAGCCAAGGCAGCCTGTTCGACGAGTTGCCGGAACCGGTTCCGGCGAACCTGCCCGAGGGCCTGGCGTACGAGGCGGACTTCCTCTCGCGCGATGACGAGGCCGCGCTGATCGCGCTCATCCGCGCGCTGCCGCTCGAGGCCGCCATCTACAAGCAGTACACGGCGCGCCGTCGCGTCGCGAGTTTCGGCGGCAGCTACGACTACGACGCCAACAAGCTGCTGCCCGCGCAGCCGCTGATCGAGGAGCTGCATCCGCTGCGCGCGCGCGTCGCGCGCTGGGCGGGCGTCGAGCCCGAGGCGATCCGCCACGTGCTGGTGGCCGAATACGCGCCGGGCACGCCGCTGGGCTGGCATCGCGACGTGCCGGAGCACGAGGACGTCTTCGGCGTCTCGCTCGGCTCCACGGCCACGCTGCGCTTCCGCCCGTACCCGCCGGTCGCGCCGAAGCGGGCCGACGTCGTCAAGCTGCGCGCGGCGCCGCGCTCGATCTACGCGCTGCGCGGGCCGGCGCGCTGGGGCTGGCAGCACAGCGTGGCGCCGGTGGACGAGTTGCGGTGGTCGATCACGCTGCGCACGGCGCGCAACGTTGTTCGTTAGAGCCTCGCGGGTGGGGTCAGGTCTTGCCTTTCGCGGTTGGGGTCAGGTCTTGCCTTTTGCCCGCGACTTGGGGTCAGGTCTTGCCTTTTGCCTGCCCCTGCCCTCGGTGGCGGCCGGGTTCAACGCGAAAGAGGCGGCCCCTTCGAAGTTCGAGCACGACAGCGTTTCGGTGTGGGTCTTGCCTCGGAGCACGCAGGATTTTTGGAGGCAAAAGGCAAGACCTGACCCCAGCCGGAAGGCAAAAGGCAAGACCTGACCCCCAAAAGGCGTGACCCCCAAAAGGCGGGCGCGCTGGGGCTGGCAGAACAGCGTGTCGCCTGTGGACGAGTTGCCGTGGTCGATCACCCTGCGCACGGCGCGAGCGGGCCGGTGAGTCGACGTGCGCGAGGTCTGGCATTGCCCGATCCGCGATCGACACCGATGCCTTGATCCGGGCGACGGCGCGGACGAGGAGATGCCAGACCCCTCCGCCAGCATCGCGCCGCGTCAGAAGCTGCCCGCGTCGCCCGGGAACGTGACCGGCGACTCCCAGCCGTCGGCCGACACCGCCGACACGCCGAAGAAGAAGTCGTCGAGATCGACGTTCCTCAGCACCGCATGGCCCGGATCGACATTGGCCGCGTAGCTGCGGCTGTGCTGCCACTGCGGCGCCGTGGTGTCGCGCCACCAGACACGGTACTGCGCGACTCCGGGCTGCGGCGTCCAGGTCATGACGGTGTCGGTGGTGACGGCGCCGCCGATCTGCACGCCCTGCACCGGCGCGGGCGCGTTGGCGAGCGCGGCGAGCGTGATCGCGTTCAGGCGCGTCACCTGCGCGAGGTAGTCGAAGTCGACGCGGTCGATCGTGTCGCCGAAGCGCACGCCGTTCTCGGTGCGCAGGTCCTGGTGCTCGTTGCGGTAGTCCTCGTGCGGCTCCGTGAGGCGCAGCGCCGGGTAGCCGTGCTGCAGGAACTCCACCTGGTCGCCGCCGCGGCCGTAGCGGTCGGTGCGGTAGACCATGTTGACGCGGAAGTTGACCAGGTGGCGATCGGCCAGCCCGGCGACGAAGCGCGCCAGGTTGCGCGACGGAGAGTCCAGCTCGCCGCCGTTGTAGCGCCGCTTGCTCGCCTGCTCCGGCGTCTCGAGTGCCTTGGTGCCTTCGGAGAACACGCGCACGACGTCGTTCTGGTTGACGCCGTCCTGGCCGTGGCTGTTGCCGACGATGTCGTTGTTCAAGTCGGCCTCCACGCGCCAGCCCTGCGCCTTCGCGTAGTCCGCCAGCACCTTGCCGCCGTACAGGCCCTGCTCCTCGCCGGTGAGCACGCCGTAGACGATGGTGGCCGCGAACCTGCGCTTCGAGAGGATGCGCGCCGACTCCAGCACCGCCGCCGTGCCCGACGCGTCGTCGTTGGCGCCCGGAGCGTCGTGCGTGGCGTCCATCACGTCGGTGACGCGCGAGTCGATGTGGCCGGTGATCGCGACGACGCGGCCGGGGTCGCCGGTGCCGCGCTGGATCGCGACGACGTCGACGATCTCGACGCCGTTGGGCGCGCGCTTGCCGGTGATGTTCTGCGCCGGCGTGACGATCTCCAGGCAGCCGCCGCATTCGCGCGAGATCGCCTCGAAGCGCGCCTTGGTCCAGCGCCGCGCCGCGCCGATGCCGCGCGTCTCGGAGACGGTGTCCGACAGCGTATGCCGCGTGCCGAAGCCGACCAGCTTCTCGATGGTGGCGTGCAGCGCCTGCGGGTCGACGGCGTCGGCGATGGCGGCCAGTTGCACGTCGGGCGGATCGGCCGCGAAGGCCTGCGACGACAACAGCAGGGCGGCGGCGAGCGGGAGGCGAAGGTTTGGCATGGCGCGGATTATCGGGATCCGCGCCCGCGCCGTCACGGCAGGGTCTTCCAGCCCTCGGGCGTCCAGCGCAGCAACCGGTCGCTGATGCCGCCCGGCGACGCCGCCATCTGCTGGTGCGCGAGCGTGCGCAGCGCATCGAGCGCGTGGGCGCTCTCGTCGCCGGTGTAGATGATCTCCGTCGGCAGCGGCACCGCGACGATCAGCACGCCGTCCTGCGCCTTGGCCATGGCCGCCCAGTCGGCGGGAAACAGGATGCGGCTGGCCGTGTAGGCGTCGCCGTCGATCGTGCCGAGCTTGCCCTTGGCGGCCGGCTGCGCGACGCTGGCCAGCGGCTGCAGCGACGCGTGCGTGTTGCTGCGCGCGAGTTCGCGCAGGCCGGCGGCGTCGAGCTTGAGCGCCTCCATGTCCTTCGACGAGGCCCAGCGCAGCGAGGCCGGCGAGTCGATGACGACCGTGCTGACCAGGCCCTCGACGAAGGGCTGCACCTGCAGCGCGAGGCCGGTGGCGCGCGTGCTGTCCATGTAGGCCTGCGCCATCCGCGCCGAGCGCACCGCGATGCGGACCTGCGCCGGCGCCGGCGGCTTGTTCATGTCCTGGAAGGCCTGGGTGACGCCGGCCACGTAGCGTGCCGACGACTCGTCGCACTTCGCGGCATTCGCACGGCAGGCCTGGAACAGCCGCCCGAGGTTGACGGTGAAGCCGGCGTTGCCGATCGTCAGCCGCTGCGGGCCGACGACGATGACGTGCTCGTCCGGCAGCGCGGTGCGCAGCTGCTCGGTGATGGCGTCGGTGAAGCCGGGATCCTCGGTCGGCACCGGGTCGGCGAAGGCCGCGTGCGAGAAGACGAGGGCGCAGGCGAGCGCGGCGGCGCGCAACGGGATCGGGAGGGTCATGCGCGATTCTAGGAGGCCAGGCTGAAGTCTCGGCCACGGTGCGGCCCGGCTCGTCCTCGCCCGCTTTATATGCAACCACGGGGTTGCATGTTTGAGGAGCCCGCGCTACAAATACGTCACCAACCGGAGAGCCGCCATGTCGTCCACCAACGAGATCCGCAAGCACCTGCACATCAAGGCGCCGCAGTCGCGCGTCTGGCAGGCCATCACCGATTCGGCCCAGTTCGGCGCCTGGTTCAACGTCGCGCTGGAGTCGCCTTTCGTCGTCGGCCAACCCACGTCCGGCCAGATCACGTACAAGGGCTGGGAGCACGTGCGCTTCACGCTGCACACCGAGGCGCTGGAGCCCGAGACGCGCTTCGCGTACCGCTGGCACCCGTACGCGGTCGACACGAAGAAGGACTACTCGGCCGAGCCGATGACGCTGGTCGAGTTCCTGCTCGAGCCGCAGGACGGCGGCACGCTGGTGACGGTGGTCGAGTCCGGCTTCGATCGCCTGCCGCCCGAGCGCATTGCCGAGGCGTTCCGCATGAACGAGCGCGGCTGGGACGAGCAGCTCGAGAACGTGCGGGCCTATGTCGGCGCCTGACGCCGCCCGGCGCGCGCAGGACGCCGCGCCGCTGTTCGCCGCGCTCGGCGACGCCACGCGGCTGCAGCTGCTGATGCGCCTGTCGGCCAGCGGGCCGGAGTCGATCGCGCAGATGAGCGAGAAGTCAGCCGTCACGCGCCAGGCCATCACCAAGCACCTGCAGGTGCTGTCCGACGCCGGCTTCGTGGCCGGCGAGCGGCGTGGGCGCGAGCACATCTGGCGGCTGCGGCCGCAGCGCATCCGCGATGTCCATGCGCAGCTCGATCGGATCTCGAAGCAGTGGGAAGATGCCCTCGAACGCCTGCGCGCGTTCGTCGAAGGGGATCAATGATGAGCAACGAGAACGATCTTGAACGCTTCGTGGAAGCCCAGGAACCGCGCATCGCCGACGCCATGGCCGAGCTGCGCGCCGGCCGCAAGCGCACGCACTGGATGTGGTTCGTCTTCCCGCAGCTGCGCGGCCTCGGCCACAGCCAGATGGCCTTTCACTTCGGCATCGCCTCGCGCGACGAGGCCGCGGCCTACCTCGCACATCCGGTGCTGGGGCCGCGGCTGCGCGACTGCGTCGAGCGGGTGCTGGCCGTGCGCGGCCGCACGGCGCACGAGATCTTCGGCTCGCCCGACGACCTGAAGCTGTGCTCCTGCCTCACGCTGTTCGGCGAGGTCGCCGGCGGCGAAAGCGTCTTCGACCGCGCGCTGCGCCAGTATTACGGCGGCCAGCCGGATCCGGCCACGCTCGGCCTGCTCGCGAAGCCCCGATGACGGCGCGCCGCAAGTCGCGCGACATCGACTTCGACGCGCCCGCCGACGTCGTCGCCCATGCGCTGATCGGCGCAACGCTGCTGGTCGACGGCGTCGGCGGGGTGATCGTCGAGACCGAGGCCTACGACCAGTCCGACCCGGCCTCGCACACGCACATGGGCCCGACCGCGCGCAATGCCGCGATGTTCGGGCCGTCGGGCCACGCGTACGTCTACCGCTCGTACGGCATCCACTGGTGCCTGAACTTCACGTGCCGCGAGGTCGGGCATGGCGCCGGGGTGCTGATCCGCGCGCTGGAGCCGCGCGTCGGCCTGGAACAGATGGCCCAGCGGCGCGGCCTGTCCGATCCGCGATTGCTCTGCTCGGGCCCGGGCCGGCTCGGCCAGGCGCTGGGCATCACGAAGGCGCACTACGGGCTGCCGCTGGATCGCCCGCCGTTCTTCGTCGCCGCGCCGGACGAGGCCACCGAGTCGCTCGTCGGGCCGCGCATCGGCATCTCGAAGGCGGTCGACGCGCCGTGGCGCTTCGGGCTCGTCGGCTCGCGCTTCCTCAGCAAGCCGTTCGCGAAGGGCTAGGCATCCACGTCGACGTGCGCGACTTCGGGCAGCGCGTCGATGGCGGCCCAGTCGATCGACCCCAGCACGCGCGTCATGTTCTTGCCGCACCACGAGGCCAGGTCGGCGCGCGGCTTCCAGGCCCAGGCGTCGGCCTCGGGGGTGTCGAGGCCGGTGCGGTGGTGGACGAAGAAGGAGCGGCAGCGGCAGCGCGACATGTCGACGGCGTCGTTGGCCACGCGCAGCGCGAACAGGTGCAGCCGCTTGGCGGGCAGGTAGGCGAATTCGCCGAGGTCGAACAGCGCGTCGGCCGGCAGGCGCAGCCCGGCTTCTTCCCAGGCCTCGCGCACGGCGGCGTCGCGCGGCGCCTCGCCGTCGTCGGCGATGCCCTTGGGCAGGTCCCAGCGCGGCATGCCGGTGGTGTGGCAGACGAACAGCCCGCCGCGCCGATTGGCCAGCACGACGCCGCAGGAAACGGTGCGCGCCATGCTCAGGCCGCCAGCAGCACGATGACCGCCCCGGCGCCGCCCTGCGGCCCGGCGGCCTGCGCGAACGCGATGACTTCCTGCCGCTGCGCCAGCCACTTGTGCACCTTGGCCTTGAGCACCGGCTCGCGCCCTGGCGAGCCGTGGCCCTTGCCGTGGATCACGCGCAGGCAGCGCAGCCCGCGCTGTTCGGCGCCGCGGATGAAGGCGCCGACGGCCTCGCGCGCCTCGTCGCGGCGCAGGCCGTGCAGGTCCAGCTGGTCCTGGATCGACCACTTGCCCTTGCGCAGCTGGCCCAGCACGTCCAGCGACACGCCCGGGCGCCGGAAGCCGAGGCCGTCGTCGGTGAGCAGCAGCGACTCGACGTCCACCTCGTCCGACATCGCCTCGGCCAGCGCACGGGCCTCGTCGAGCTCCTTCTGGCGCGGATGCGCGGCCGGCGGCTCGGGCCGCAGGTCGGCGCGCGCGGCGACCTTGAGCGGCTTGACGACGCCCACCGCGAGCTCGAACTGGCGCCGCTCGCGATCCGCGCGCGCTTTCTCCTCGGCAGCGCGACGAGCGGCTTCCGCTGCCTCGCGCTGCGCGCGCGCGAGCGCGTCGCGCATGGCGCCGAGTTCCTGCAAGCTGCGCATCTTCAAGACGAATTCCCTCCGTGCCGCCATTTTCGCCGAGCGGGCGATGGCCTCGATTCGGGATGGACAGCCCGCCGGCCGATTCGTTCCCCGTCGAGCCGGCCGCGCAACGGGTCGCCCCGTTTCGCCGGTCTGTCGCGTGGCAGCGACGGGCAGCGCGACGAGTGCGCCATGATGCGCGGTGTCGCCACTTCGCCGTCCACCCATGTCGCTCCGGTCTCGCGTCCGCTCCGTTCTCCTGCTCGCCGCCGCCGCGGCCTCGTTCGGCGCCCTGGCGGAGCAGGGCCGCCTCGGCTTTTCCGTCGCCGCGGACACCGACGGCATGTTCAGTCACACGCTGAAGTCGCTCAAGATCACGGCGGTCGCCGCCGGCGCGCCGGCGGCGGAGGCGGGCCTGAAGGCGGGCGACGAGGTCGTGGCCCTGGACGACGTCGCGATCGCCGGTGCCGACGGCTCGAAGCTGATGGACACGGTGCGCGCCACCCAGCCGGGGCAGCACCTGCGGCTCAAGATCAGGCGCGACGGCGCCGAACGCCTGGTCGACATCGTCGCCGGGCCGGCGGCCAAGTAGGGCGCCGGCCGCGACGCGGGCTCACATCAGGCCGCGCTCCGCGAAGCTGACCACCGTGCCGGCGCCCACGACCAGGTGGTCGAGCACGCGCACGTCGATCACGCGCAGCGCCGACGCCAGCGACTGCGTCAGCACCTCGTCCGCGCGCGACGGCTCCGCCACGCCCGACGGGTGGTTGTGCACCAGGATCGCCGCGCCCGCGTTGAGCAGCAGGGCCTGGCGCAGCACCTCGCGCGGATAGACGCTGGTGTGCGCGAGCGTGCCGCGGAACAGCTCCTGCATCTCGATGAGGCGGTGCTGCGAATCGAGGAACAGCACGCCGAAGACCTCGTGCGACAGCGCGCCCAGGCGCAGCGCGACGAAGTCCTTCACCTTCTGCGGCGAGTCGAACACCGGCGCGGCCTTCAGCTGCTGCGCCAGCGCGCGGCGGGCGATCTCGAGCACCGCGGCCAGCTCGGCGCGCTTGGCCGGGCCGATGCCGCCGGCGCGCGCCAGCTCGGCCGGCGTGGCGTGCATCAGGCCGGCCAGGCCGTCGAACTGGCCCAGCAGGCGCTCGGCCAGCTGCAGCACGCCCGTGCCGCGCACGCCGGTGCGCAGCAGCAGGGCCAGCAGCTCGACATCGGCGAGCGCGCATGCGCCGTGGGCCAGCAGCTTTTCGCGGGGACGGCTGGCGCTGGGCAATTCCTTGATCGACATGGCAACGGGCCTGGCAGGTAAAATCGGGTTTCTTCGTGGGTGAAGCGCCTCGGCGCGCCCCATGCGAGCCGACCCGTCCAGTGTCGTGCGCACTCCAGCAGGCCGTGCCTGCCCAACCGCCTCATATTCGTGAACATCGTCCAGCCCGACTCGTTTCTGACGTTGCACTACCGCCTCAGCGGCCCCGACGGCGCCGAGGTCGTCAGCACGTTCGACGACAAGCCCGCCACGCTGTCGCTCGGCGCGGGCCAGCTCGCGCCGGCCATCGAGGCCTGCCTCGTCGGCATGGAGGAGGGCACGCGCATGACCTGGCACCTGGAGGCGGGCGCCGCCTACGGCGAACGCAACCCGGAGATGCTGCAGCGGGTCAAGCGCAGCCTGCTCGCGCAGCACGGCGATGCCGGCGAGCAATACCGCGTCGGCGACGTCGTCGAGTTCCCCACGCCGGACGGCACGGGCAAGTTCGCCGGCGTGGTCCGCGAGGAGGGCGCCGACTGGCTGCTGTTCGACTTCAACCACCCGCTGGCCGGCCAGCCGGTGACGTTCGAAGCGCAGCTGATCGGGGTGCTGTGATGGGCAACGCACGGCCGCCCGAAGGGGCCCGCACCGCAGCCGCAGGCGAAGGCAATTCCAATGACTGAGATCAAGACCGACGTGATGGCGAGTGTCGACGCGCAGCAGCAGGCCGAGGCGCAGAAGTTCGTCGACGAGGTGCTGCTCGCGCAGCCGCGCGGCTTCTGCGCGGGCGTCGACCGCGCCATCGAGATCGTCGAGCGCGCGCTCGAGAAGTTCGGCCGGCCGATCTACGTGCGCCACGAGATCGTGCACAACACCTTCGTCGTCAACGACCTGAAGAGCAAGGGCGCCATCTTCATCGAGGACCTGGCCGACGTGCCGCCCGGCGCCACGCTGGTGTTCTCGGCCCATGGCGTCAGCAAGGCCGTGCGCGAGGAGGCCGCGCAGCGCGGCTTCTCGGTGTTCGACGCCACCTGCCCGCTGGTGACCAAGGTGCACGTCGAGGTCTCGAAGCTCGCGCGCGAGGGCTACGAGTTCATCATGATCGGCCACAAGGGCCACCCCGAGGTCGAGGGCACGATGGGCCAGCTGCGCGAGGGCATCTATCTCGTCGAGGAAGTGGCGGACGTCGCCAACGTGCATCCGAACGACCCGACGAAGCTGGCGGTCGTCACGCAGACCACGCTGTCGGTGGACGACGCCGCCGAGATCCTCGAGGCTGTCAAGCTGCGCTTCCCGCAGGTGCGCGAGCCCAAGAAGCAGGACATCTGCTACGCCACGCAGAACCGCCAGGACGCGGTGAAGTTCATGGCGCCCAAGGTCGACATCGTGATCGTCGTCGGCAGCCCGACCAGCTCCAACAGCAACCGCCTGCGCGAGCTGGCCGAGCGCCTGGGCACGCCGGCCTACATGGTCGACGGCGCGCAGGACCTGCAGCCGGCCTGGTTCGACGGCCGCGCCCGCGTGGGCCTGACGGCCGGTGCCTCGGCGCCCGACGTGCTGGTGCAGGCCGTCATCGACCGCCTCAAGCAGCTCGGTGCGGTCAGCGTGCGCAACATCGACGGCGTCAAGGAGACGGTCGAGTTCCCGCTGCCGATGGGTCTCGGCGATCGCAGCATGGCGGAATTGCGCGCGTCGCGATCTTGACGTTCGCAGCCTGAGCGCGTCGCGCTCGTCGTCCCAAGTCTTCGTCGCAACGCGTGCGCCCGCGGGCCCGCGCGACACCTGAATACGCACCCCCGAATCAAGGAAAGAGACCATGCTCGACATCAACCAGCTGCGCCGCGACCTGCCGGCCGTCATCGCCGGCCTCGAGAAGCGCAGGAACCCCCAGCCGTATCTCGACGTCGCCGCCTACACGGCGCTCGAGAACGAGCGCAAGTCGCTGCAGACGAAGACCGAGGACCTGCAGGCGCGCCGCAACAGCCTCAGCAAGCAGATCGGCATGCTCAAGGGCAAGGGCGAGGACACCGCGCCGGTGATGGCCGAGGTGGCCGGCATCGGCGACGAGCTCAAGGCCAGCGCCGAGCGCCTCGACGCGCTGCAGGGCGAGCTCAACACCATCCTGATGGGCCTGCCCAACCTGCCCGACGACGCGGTGCCCCCGGGCGTCGACGAGACCGGCAACGTCGAGGTGCGCCGCTGGGGCACGCCGGCGACGTTCGACTTCGCGGCCAAGGACCACGTCGACGTCGGCGCCCCGCTGGGCCTCGATCCGGAGACCGGCGCCAAGCTCTCGGGCTCGCGCTTCACCGTGCTGCGCGGCGGCATGGCTCGCCTGCACCGCGCGCTCGCGCAGTTCATGCTGGACACCCACACCGGCGAGCACGGCTACACGGAGATGTACACGCCCTACATCGTCAACCGCGAGGTGCTGGAAGGCACCGGCCAGCTGCCCAAGTTCAAGGAAGACATGTTCTGGGTGCTGCGCGGCGGCGACGACCAGCAGCCCGAGCAGTACCTGATCTCGACCTCGGAGATCTCGCTGACCAACACCGTGCGCGGCGAGATCCTCAAGGCGGAAGAGCTGCCGTTGAAGATGACCGCGCACAGCCCGTGCTTTCGCTCGGAGGCCGGCTCGGCCGGACGCGACACGCGCGGCTTCATCCGCCAGCACCAGTTCGACAAGGTCGAGATGGTGCAGATCGTCCACCCCGAGCACAGCATGCAGGCGCTGGAGGACATGACGCGGCATGCCGAGACCATCCTGCAGAAGCTGAACCTGCCGTACCGCACCGTGCTGCTGTGCGGCGGCGACATGGGCTTCGGCGCCGTCAAGACCTACGACCTCGAGGTGTGGCTGCCGGGCCAGAACGCGTACCGCGAGATCAGCTCGTGCTCGAACATGGGCGCGTTCCAGGCCCGCCGCATGCAGGCGCGCTTCCGCAACGCGGCCGGCAAGCCCGAGCTGGTGCACACGCTCAACGGCTCGGGCCTGGCGGTCGGCCGCACGCTGGTCGCGATCCTCGAGAACTACCAGCAGGCCGACGGCTCGGTGACGATCCCCGAAGTGCTGCGCCCGTACATGGGCGGCCTGGCCGTCCTGAAGGTCTGACATGGACTACCCGTCGTACGACCCGCAATCGCCCAACACGCCGCTGACCGAAGAGGAGCTGTCGAGCCTCGACGACCTGCTGACGAACCTGCCTTCCGACGGCTCGATGACGCTGGACGGCATGGACGGCTACCTGACGGCGCTGCTGGTCGGCCCCGTGGCGATCGGCAGGACGGCCGACTGGCTGCCCGCGATCTGGGGCGGCGAGCAGGAGCCCGCGCCGGCGCCGTTCGCCAGCAACCAGAAGAAGAAGCGCACCACGGTGCTGGTGCTGCGGCACCTGCGCAGCATCGAGGCGGCGCTGTCCGGCCCGCCGGACGCCTGGGAGCCGGTGTTCAGCGTCGCCGAGGTGCCGGGCACGCAGGGCGAGGAGCTGGCCGACGCGACCGACTGGTGCATGGGCTTCCTGGCCGCGATGGATCTCGCGCCCGACGCGTGGGCGCCGCTCAACGCCGATGCCGAGATTGGCCCGGGCCTCGCGACGATCGCGTTCCTCGGCGGCGACATCGACGCGCCGCCCGAGTCCGGCGACGGCGATGACGAGGACATGGACGACCCGCAGGTGCGCGACCAGCTGAGCCGCGCCGCCACCGAGGTCGTGCTGAAGCTGTGGGCGCGCAAGGCGGCGTGAGCCCGCCGTCGCACGACGATCCCCTCGCGGGCCTCGACGCGCCCGCGCGTGACGTGCTCGCCGCGCTCGCGCTCGGCGCGCTGGCACGCTCGCGCACGTGGGTGAGCGACGCGCTGGCGTCGCCGGCGCTGCGCACGCCGGGCAGCGTCGCGCCGTCGCAGGAGCTGGTGCGGCACACGCTGGCGCGGCTGCAGTCCGCGGGCCTCGCCAACGAGGACGAGCGCCGCCCGGGCATCTGGACGCTGCCGATGAACGTGTACCCCGTGGTGTATGCGCGGCTGCTGTCGCGCGCGCCGCAGGCCGCGCTGCAGGAGGCGCTGGCGCACGCGGACGCCTACGCGGTCGCAAGCCTCGGCCGCCAGAGCCACGGCCGCTTCCCGACGCTCAACGCCACCATCTCGCGCGTGCGCCTCGACGCGATGTTCGGCGCCGCGCCGGTCGACCTCGCGCAGCTGCTCGATCGCCTGCCGCCCGGCCTGCACGACATCCCCGCGCTGCTCGACGCCGCGCTGGCCGACTGCATCGACGAGACGCTGTTCGACCGCCTGCATCCCGCGATGCAGGGCGACGTGCTCGCCGGCGCGCTCGATCGCCTCGGCAACGCGCTCAACACCGGCATCGCGCTCGGCGCGGCCTTCGTGCGCGAGCGCGCGACGCGGTTGGTCGACGACGAATCGGCGCCGCACACGAACGGCCTGCGCTGGTCGTTCGCGTTCGACCGCCTGCTGGCCGACGGCGCCGATCGCCGCGGTGCGGACTGGGTCGAGTCCTTCGGCCGCATCCTCGCTCCCGCGATCGACGCGCCGGACGAGGGCGGCCTGATCGACGCGATGCGCGCCACGCACGGCCACGGCGCGGCGCCGCCGCAGGCCAGCATGCCGCTTGCATCCGCGGCGAGCCGGCGCGCGATCGCGCAAGCCATCGGCGCCGCCGCGCTCGCGACGCAGGGCCGCTGGTCGGACGCCGAGCCCGAGTTCGACGCCGCGCTGGCCGCGCTGCGCAAGCTCACCGGCAAGCGGCGCGGGCTGGTTCCGCTGTCGGTGGCGCTGCCCAACGTGCTGGCGCTGCTCGCGCAGCAGACGCCGGCGCACCTGGACAAGGCGCTGCGCTTCTGCCTGGCCGAAGGCGGCAAGCGCGATCCGGTGCTGGAGCATCCGCTGGGCGCGATCGCGCTGGCGATCCAGATGCGGCTGGGCGCCGCGCCGCGCGAGATCAAGCCCTTCCTGCCGTTCGGCAGCCAGTGGGGCTATCGCGCCGCCTCGCGCGTCGTCTCGCCGCTCGACCACAACCGCTGGCTCATGCGCGCGTGGCTGAAGGAGGGCTCGCTCGCCGAGGGCCTGCCGCCGGCCGAGGCCGACGCGGCGCAGAACCTCAAGAGCGCCTACGACGCCGCCGGCTTCGACGGCCTGGCCGAACAGCTGGGCGCCGCGCTGCGCGTGCTGGGCGGCGAGCCCGCGCCATCATGGTTCTTCGTGCCGGCCGGGCTCGAGCGCTGGCAGGTCGCGCTCGCGGCGCTGCGCGCGCTGGGCGAACCAGCGACTGCAGCGCCCGCGGGCGCGGCGTCGACGCCCGACACCCGCGTCGTCTGGCTGATCGAGACCGGCGACAACGGCGCGATCCGGGGGCTCGTGCCGCACGAGCAGAAGCGCGGCGCGCGCGGCTGGGGCGCGCTGAAGGAAGTGCCGCTGAGCCGGCTGCAGCGCGGCGCGCAGGCGCTGACGCCGGCCGACGCGGGCGTGGTGCGCGCGATCCGCCAGGAGACCTTCGGCCGCAGCCTGCGGCTCGACCTCGCGCAGGCCGTCGGCGCGCTGTTCGGCCATCCGCATGTCGCGTTCTCCGACGCGCCGGAGCAGTTCATCGAGCTCGTCGAGGCCGGCCCGGAACTCGAGGTCGTCGACGAGGGCGAGCGCCTGCGCGTGCGCATGCAACCCTCGCTGCAGGTGGCCACCGACGCCGCGACGGCGCGCTGGGCCGGCAGCGAGGCCGAGCAGAAGGAACTCGATGCGTTGCGGCTGGTGTCGATCTGGCGCGACGGGCCGCAGCGCGCGAAGCTGATCCGGCTGAGCGCGTCGCAGAAGCGCGTCGCGCAGCTGCTCGGGCCGACCGGCCTCGACATCCCGCGCCAGGGCGCCGCCCAGTTGCAGGAAGTGCTGACCGGCCTCGGCAGCCACTTCCGAATCCATGCCGACGACGCCGAGACCGCGCTGGCTGCGCGCGAGATCGTGCCCGAGTCGCGCCTGCGCGCCGAGCTGCAGCCGGTCGGCGACGGCCTGCAGCTGCGGCTGGTGGCCGCGCCGTTCGGCGCCGACTACGCGGCCGTCGGCCCGCGCCTGATCCCGGGCCGCGGCCGCGCGCGCGTCGTCGCGACGTTGAAGGGCGAGAGCGTCGGCGTGCAGCGCGACCTGAAGCTGGAGCGCCATCATCTCGAAGCGATCCTCGACACCTGCCCGATGCTGGAGGAGCTGCCGCCGGACGCGCCCTGCGAATGGCTGCTCGACCAGGCCGACGACGCGCTCGCGCTGGTCGAGCGCCTGCAGCCGCACACGTCCATCCGCGCGCTCGACTGGCCGCAGGGCCGGCCGGTGCGCGTGGCGCCGGGCGCGCTGGACCAGCTCACGCTCAAGGTGCGCACGCACGAGAACTGGCTGGCGCTGGACGGCAAGCTGAAGGTCGACGAGGAGCTGGTGGTCGGCTTGCAGCAGCTGATCGCCTTCGCCACCGAGGGCAAGAGCCGCTTCATGCCGCTGGGCGACGGCCGCTTCCTTGCGCTGACGCAGGAGCTGCGCGAGCGCGTGGCCGACATCGCGGCCGTCACCGAGAAGCAGGTCGCGCGCGCCAACAATCCGGACGAGGTGCGCGCGCCCGCGATCGCCGCGCCGTGGCTGCAGGCCGCGATGGAGGGCGCGCGCGTCGAGCACGACGCGGCCTACGCGGCGCGGCTGATGGCGCTCGACGAGGCGCGCCGCGTCGTGCCGGCGCTGCCGTCCACGCTGCAGGCCGAGCTGCGGCCGTACCAGGAAGAAGGCTTCGAGTGGGCGATGGGGCTCGCGGCCGCGGGGCTGGGCGCGTGCCTGGCCGACGACATGGGCCTCGGCAAGACGCTGCAGGCGCTGGCGGTGATGCTGGCGCGCGCCGCCAACGGGCCGGCGCTGGTCGTGATGCCGACGTCGCTGATCGGCAACTGGCGCTCGGAGGCGTCGCGCTTCGCGCCATCGCTGCGCGTGCATGTCTACGCCGAGAAGGGCAGCACATCGGAGCGCGCGGGCGTCATCGCCGAGATGGGCCGGCACGACGTGCTGCTCGTCTCGTACCCGATGCTCCAGATCGACGGCGACGCCTTCGCCGGCAAGCTGTGGGCGACGCTGGTGCTGGACGAGGCGCAGGCGATCAAGAACGCCGCGGCCAAGCGCAGCCAGGCCGTGTTCGCGCTGCAGGCGACGTTCCGGCTCGCGATGTCGGGCACGCCGATCGAGAACCGGCTGGGCGAGCTGTGGTCGGTGATGCGCGCGTGCAATCCCGGCCTGCTCGGAACGCTGGCGCGTTTCAACGAGCGCTTCGCCAACCTGATCGAGCGCCAGAACGACCGCGCCGCGCAACGCACGTTGAAGCGCCTGATCGCGCCGTTCATCCTGCGCCGCACCAAGGCGCAGGTGCTGGCCGACCTGCCGCCGCGCACCGAGCTCGTGCTGCAGGTGCAGGGCGACGACGCCGAGAAGGCGCACTACGAGGCGCTGCGCCGCGAGGCGCTGATCGCCGCGGAGAAGAGCCTGTCGGGCGACGGCGCGGGCCAGGCGCACCTGAACGTGCTCGCGGGCCTGACGCGCCTGCGCCGCGCGGCCTGCGATCCGCGTCTCGTCACGCCGACGCTCAAGCGCCGTGGCGCCAAGGTCACCGCGTTCGCCGAGCTCGCCACCGAGCTCGTCGCCAACGGCCACAAGGCGCTCGTCTTCAGCCAGTTCGTCGACTTCCTCGCCTTGCTGCGGGAGCCGCTGGACGAGGCCGGCATCGCCTATCAGTACCTCGACGGCAGCACGCCGTCGGCCGAGCGCACGAAGCGCGTCGAGGCCTTCCAGAACGGCGAGGGTCATCTGTTCCTCATCAGCCTGAAGGCCGGCGGCTTCGGCCTGAACCTGACGGTGGCCGACTACGTCGTCATCGCCGACCCGTGGTGGAACCCGGCCGCCGAGGACCAGGCCAGCGGCCGCGCGCACCGCATCGGGCAGCAGCGGCCGGTGACCGTCTATCGTCTCGTCAACACCGGCACGCTGGAGGAGAAGATCCTCACGCTGCACCAGACCAAGCGCGAGCTGGCCGACAGCGTGCTCGAGGGCGACGGCGACGCCACCGCCGCGGTGCCGATGGCGCGCGAGCTGCTGCAGCTGATGCGCGGCGACGACATCCCCGAGTAGCGGACTCGGACACGCTACGATGGCATGCAGTCACTCTCCGAGCGCCTCGTCTTGACCGAAGTCACCGGCATCGACCACGTCTACATCACCGTCTCCGAGCTCGGCCGTTCGGAGCCGTTCTACGATCGCGTGCTGCGCGACGCGCTCGGCTTTCGCAAGAACGCGTTCGCGCTCGGCTGCGATCCGCACGTCCAGTACTTCAACCGGTTGTTCGGCATCGTGCTGCGCCCCGCGCGCGTGCTGCGCGCGCACGAACCGTATGCACCGGGGCTGCACCATTTCTGCCTGCGCGTCGACAGCGTCGAGGACGTGCACGCCGTGGCGCGCGACCTGCAAGCCGCCGGCATCGCCGCCACCGACGCGCGCCTCTGGCCGGACTACGCGCCCGACTATTGCGCCACGTTCTTCGAGGATCCCGACGGCGTGCGGGTGGAAGTCACGAACTGGCGCCAGGAACGCCGCGAGCGTGCGGCACACTGGGACGATCCGCAACCGTGACCCGTCGCCGAAACACCGGCCCTCGAAACGTCCATGTCGAATCCGCCCCGCATCCCGCCTGATCCCGTTCCCTCGGACGGCGGCCCGCTCCAGCCCGATCCGCCCGGCACCCCGCTGCGCGCGGTGCTGACCGGCGTCGGCATCGACTTCTGCGGCTCGCAACTGGTGGCCGAGCTGCTGCGAGCCTTCTACGTGCAGAGCTTCGTCAAGCCCGGCATGACCGACGAGCAGGTCGTCGACGCACTGCAGAGCGCGCAGCCCAGCTTGGCGCTGATGCTCGTGGACGTGGCGTTGGGCTCGCTCATGTCGGTCATCGCGGGCTACGCCTGCGCGCGCATCGTGCAGCGCGACGAGCGCCGCGTCGGCGCGCTCATGGCCATCGCGTCGGTGCTCGTCGGCCTGCTGCTGGGCGACGCGGGTGCGCCGGACGATCTCACGCTGCTCTACATCGCATGCGATGTCGCGTGCGTGATGCTGGGCGTCAAGTTCGGCATCGAGCGCAACCGGCGCGTCGAGGCGATGGCGCGCGAACAGATCGACGCTCGCACGCCATGAGCGCGCGCCGCGTCGCCATCGGGCTGGGTGTCGCAGCGCTCCTCGCCAGCGCGGGCTGGTGGGCGGTCACGACGTTCGTGCCGGAGGCGTCCATCGACATCGACCAGGCGCAACTGCAGCAGCGGCTGGACGCGCGCTTCCCGCAGAAGAACTGCACGATGATGATCGCGTGCGTCACGATCAGCAAGCCGGTGGTGCGCCTGACCGAGGGCTCGCCGCGCATCGGGCTGTCGGCAGACGTGCTCGTGTCGCTGGGCCATCGCGAGATGCCCGGCCAGGTGACGTTTTCGGGCGTGCTGCGCTACGTGCGCTACGAGGGCGACTTCTTCCTCGACGACGTGCGCATCGACAACTTCGCGCTCACCGGCATGTCGCCCGAGCTCGTGCAGGTGGTCAAGGTGCGCGGCCCCGACGCGCTGCGCCGCACGCTGCAGGGCCACCCGATCTACACCCTCAAGGGCGACGGCCCGCGCTCGGCGCTCGCCAAGCTGGCTGTGCGCGACGTGAGCGTGGTCGACGGCAAGGTCCGCGTGACCTTCCTGCGCTTCGGCGGCTGACGGCTGTCTCGCCAATGCATCAAAACTTGCCGCACCGCCAAAGCCATGCTAAAGTCGCGGACTGCGCTAAATTGACCAGCGACACCGAATCCGGAGAGGTGGCAGAGTGGTCGATTGTACCTGACTCGAAATCAGGCGTACCGCAAGGTACCGTGGGTTCGAATCCCACCCTCTCCGCCAAGCAGTAAGCAAAAACGGGCCCTCGCGGCCCGTTTTTCATTTGCCTTCCTGCTTGTCGGCTCGACACTCGTCGCGGAGGCGTCGCTGGGGCGTCGCGCAAGACGTGTGATCTCGCCGAGCACCGCCTTCTCGGCGGCTCAGGTCAGGCGCTTCATGCCCGCTTCGTCCAGCCAGGCGAACAGGCGTTCGGGCGGCCAGCCTTCATGCAGCGCGCGCAAGGTGACGGCTTGCGGACTCTCGGGAGCAAGCCCGCCCAGCGGCGGGTCGCGGTCGAGGTTGGTCGGGAACGCGTAGCCCTCGGCGCTGGCCGCCACGACGTGCGCCTGGGCGCGACGATCGAGCGCGCCGTCTCGTCCCATGGCCAGCAGTTGCGGATACAGCATCCGCAACATGCGATCGCGGTTGACCGATTCCATCGCACGGCCGAATGCGGAGGAGACCTGCAGCAGGTTGGCCATGCGCTGGATGTCGCGTGACCGGTTCTCGCCGGCGGCATGCAGCAGTGCGGGATTGAAGAAGACCGCGTCGCCCTTGGACAGCGGCAACTGCACCCGATGCTCGGAGAAGTGACGTCGGAACTCGTCGCGGTCGGCTACGAGGTAGCCGTGGCGGTATTTCTGCGAGTGCGGCAGATACAACGTGGGGCCGCTTTCCAGCGGCATGTCCACGTGCGCCACGGCGCCTTGCAGCGTGAGCATCGGCGACAGGCGATGCGCGTGCGACGGATAGCGCTGTGCCTGGTCGGCCGAGCAGAAACCCAGATGGAAATCCCGATGCGGCGTCTGCGCCGTGCCGCCCGGACGCACGTTGTTGACCTGCGAGGTCATCTGATAGGCCGGCCCGAGCCAGGCCTCGCTGGCGAGCGCGAGCATGTCGTTGGCGTAGTAGCGCGCGAACGCGGCCGGATCGAGCAGGCACAACTTCTCCAGCGCGTTCCAGACGCGGTCGTTGGCGCCCGCCTTGGCGAAGTGATCGCCGCGACTGCCGCCGTCGCGCTCGCGCTCGATGATCTCCACGAAGCGCGCCGTCACGTCATCGACCACGGGCGCCGCCAACGCGCCTTGCAACACCAGGATGCCCGGGCCGTTCTCCCAGATGTCGGCCCACTCGCTCATGAGGATTTGCGGGAAGGCCTCCTCGTCGCGCAGGCGTGGCCGCAGCGCCGCGCTGTCGTAGACCGGCACGTCGTGCAGCAGGCGCGCCGCGTTGGGACACGCGTCCGGGTCGGTGCGTTGGTCGAGGATGGCGCGCAGGTCTTCCAGGCGCGCGTCGGCAGCGCGAAGCCAGCGAGGGTTGGCGAGTGAGGTCATGGTGTCTCCGATGGTCCGGCATCGACCGAGTGTAGGGATGCAGGCGTCGGCCCGGGGCCGCCAGACACCTCAGGAACACCTCAGAAAAGGGTCAGAATGCGAGCGTCGGACCAGCGTGCGAACGGACGGAAGCCCATGGCTCATGCAATCGGAATGAAGGAGATCGCGCTGCAGGCAGGCGTCAGCCTCGCGACGGTCGACCGCGTGCTTCACCAGCGTCCTGGCGTGCGGCCGGCCACGCAGCGGCGCGTGCGCCAGGCTCAGGTCGAGCTGGATCGCCAGCAGGCGCAAGTCGGCTTGCGGGGCCGCCGCTTCCTGATCGACCTGGTGATGGAGACGCCGGAGCGCTTTTCGCGCATCACGCGCGACGCGCTGGACGACGTCGTTGCGCAGGTGCATCCCGCCGTGTTCCGTGTTCGAGAGCAACTCGCCGAAAGGATGGCGGTCGAAGAACTGGTGGACGTCCTGGACGCCATCGGCCGCCGCGGCAGCCATGGCGTCCTGCTGAAGGCGCCCGATGTCGCGCCGATCGGCGAGGCCGTCACGCGTCTGCACGAACGCGGCATTCCGGTGGTCACCCTGGTCACGGACATCGATCATCCCGCCCGCGTCGCCTACGTCGGGCTGGACAACCGGAGCGCCGGGCTCACGGCGGCCTATCTCATGCACCACTGGATGGGCCCCGAGACGGCAGACGTGCTCGTGTCGAGCAGCGACCGACGATTCCAGGGCGAAGGCGAGCGCATCGCTGCGTTCACCGAAGGCTGGAAGCGCGCGCGCCCGCTCAGCCGCGTCCGCATCGTCACCGCAGGCCACGGGTTGCACGATCCCACCGTGGCGGCGGTTTCGCGATCGCTGGCCCGCCATCCGGAAGTCGCCGCCACCTACTCGGTCGGCGGCGCCAACGCGGGCATCCTGGCCGCCTTCGATCGTGCGGAACGTCCCTGCCGGGTCTTCATCGGACATGACCTCGATGAGGACAATCTCGCGTTGTTGCGGGCGGGACGGCTGTCCGCGGTACTGCATCACGACCTGCGCCGCGACCTCCTGCGCGCGTGTCGTTGCGTGATGCACGCCCAACGCGCCGGGCCGCCGCCGGAGCCGTCGCTGCGGTCGAACGTGGAAGTGATCACGCCATTCAATCTTCCAGCGCCCTGAGCGTCGGCACCCGGAACGTCGTCGATGACGCGCACGTCCGTGAACGTTCCGACCGGTGGAAGGCGGCTTCGCGCCGCGATTGTTGAAGGTAGCGCAAAAGACTATTCGATTCAGGGGAGGTCACAGGGCTTCCTCAACCTTCTACATTGAGCGCAATGCGTGCTGTCGCGGGTCGACACGATCCGTGGCGATCGCCGCGGGTTGCAGCCGTGACGCTCACCAGCGCCAACCTTGAAGCACATCCGGCTTCCGATGCGTCACGAACCCAGCAGGCGCGTCGACTGCGCCAAAGGAGGATTCCTTTGTTCGCCCTGTTCCCACTGGCCATCTGCGCGGTGTGCTTTCCTTCCGCGCTCGTCGGCGATGTACGCATCCCGCCGTGGCTGGTCCTCTACGTCTTGGCCACGATCCTCGCTGTGGCGGCCGGCGCCGTGACGCTTGGCGGACTCGTCGCGCTCGCTTTCCTGCTCGGTCTCGCTTGGGAGGCCCACCAGGCCAGCGGGCCGGCGAGGCTTGTGCTCATCCTGCTGTTTGCGGCGCTCGCGATCGCGTTGTCGATCCAGGCGGTGCCGGGTGTCGGCAAGGTGACGTCACCCCTCTCCAGCCTCAATGTCGGAAAGTTCAGTGCCGGCCTGCTGCTGTTCGCGCTCCTGGTGCCGCGCGCGTCGAACGCTGCGGACGTCCGGCGGAACTGGAAGCCGACGCTGGCCATCGGTGCTGCCGGCACCGTGGTCACGGTTTCAGTGGCGGCAGGCCTGGGCTATCTGCACCTCGAGCCCAAGTTGCTGCCAGGAACCGCTGTTGCGCTGGTGTCGAATCTGCTCTTCACATGCATCGCGGAGGAGTCCTTCGTCCGTGGCCTGCTGCAGGAGGAGATGCACCGCGCCGCCGAGCGCACGCAGCGGCGCGGCTTGCACGCGACTGCCGTGGCGGTGTCCGCCGTCGTCTTCGGCGCGGCTCACGCGGCCGGCGGCCTGCACCTCGTGCTGCTCGCTACCTTGGGCGGCATCACCAACGCACTGGCGTACGCGAAGGCACGCAAGGTGGAGGCGAGCGTCGTGACGCACTTCATGCTGAATGCGGCTCACTTCCTGCTCTTCGCGCATCAGGCGGTCGCGCGCTGATCGAGCGTGTCGGGCAGACCTCCTGGTTGCCGTCGGGCATCTCGATCCGGCGGACTCTCTCAGAGCGAGGGATCCTGGACGTTGGAGAAGCTCACGTCCAGATCGAGTCCGTCGATCGCCGTGCCGGGTGCGCTGATCACGGCGTTCTGCTCGAACTGCCACAGGGTGGCTTGTGGCGCATGGCTGCCCGCGGGGTCGCGCGCGACGATCTCGTCCAGGTCGGGTTGCAGCGTGTGCGAGGCCGTCGTCATGACGCGGAAGGCCCAGATCCGGACGTTGGGCGTCGGTTTCAACTGGTCGACGACCTTGGCGATCTGCGGGGCCAGCAGGTAGGAGCAATAGACGCCCGCGTTGTAGCCCGCGTTCGTCAAGGTCTGGACCCACTGCTCGACGTAGTCCTCGCCGTCCGACGAGAGCGCATCGCCGCTTTCAAGGTCGAGGTAGAGGTAGGTGCCGCCCGGGAAGCCGTCGCCGCTGGCCAGGTGCAGCGCGAGCGTCGCCTCGGCCGCGCCGCTGGAGCCGCCCGCGCCACCGGTGTGCACCACCGTGGCGGGCGGGGTCGGCAGGAATATCGGGACGGGATTCCACGTGTTGGCCCGCAGGTTGGCCCGGTTGCCCATCCAGCTCGTGTCGCTGTGCCGGGGCGCGGGCGCCAGGTAGTAGCCGCACCAGCTCACGCTGCTGTTGGCCGATCGCAAGGCGTCCAGTTGCGCCGGCGACGGCATCACGTCCCTGTCGATTCCGATGAAGAACATGGTGCGCTCCTGAAGATTGTCGAAGACGGTGGCTGTCCACGTTGATGGAAGGCCGGGGAGGTGTCATCCTCAACGGGATGGATGAAGACCTGCCTTCGCTGGGGTCGGCGGGTCGGCATCTGGGATGCGGGCGTTCGTGGCGTCGATCACGACGAGCCCTTGGCCCAGTCGTCCGGCCCCCGGGACTGGCCGGCGACGACCTCGATGTCGTCGCGCCGGATCGTCGCCGGGGAGCCCGCGACCTCGCAGAAGATCCGCATGAACAGCGACATGGATCGATTCCTCCGGAAAGTGCTTCGCGGCGTGCAGCGCGCCTTCGCGTGCGGCGGTTCGGGTGGTTATCGAGTGGCGGTGGCGGTCTGGAACAGGGTGAGCGTGTCGCACCAGTCCTTGCGCGCGTCCTTGGGCGGCAGCGGGTCGGTCGTGCGCGTTCCAGGCGTCGCGTGCAGGAGCTTGCACATCTGCTCGTAGGCGGTGTTGCGCGCGGGCCCGGGATTCGACTTCGCCTGTCCCTTCGCGTTGGCGGCCGATGCCGCCGCGGCGGCCTTGGTGGCGATGGCTACGGCAGCGGTCCTGGAGTCGGAGAACGAATTCCACATCACGCGCCGCGACTTCGGCGTGAGGTACCAGTTCATCGAAGGCTGTTGCAGGATCACCTGGCTGCCGTCCATGGCCAGCGTGA
Organism: Scleromatobacter humisilvae; assembly: GCF_023231945.1. Taxonomy (GTDB): domain Bacteria; phylum Pseudomonadota; class Gammaproteobacteria; order Burkholderiales; family Burkholderiaceae_C; genus Scleromatobacter; species Scleromatobacter humisilvae. The sequence goes on along the minus strand of NZ_JAJLJH010000013.1, from coordinate 57,122 downwards.
AGGCGTCGGACCGCGACTGGTGCAGGAAATCCAGCAGTGCGCGCATCGACGCGTCGGCACGCGAGGACCGCGTCTCGTACAAGCCGATCGGCGGCGTGAGCAACTCCTCCTGGTGGATGGGAAAGGCATCGCAGGTCTTCAGGTCGACGCAGTTCTCCTTCTCGCCTTTCGCGTTGGGCACGTCGTTCGTGATGAACACCACGCGGATGCGGTCGCGGATGCCCGCCCAGTCAGTCGCGGCGTCGGCGCCGGCGCCGGTCTTCGCGCGGGCTTCGTAGCCGGCCTCGATGTCCTTGAGCATCTGCAGCAGTGCGAAGCTGCCCGAGTTCTCGAAATAGCCGCCGTCGACCAGCGAGTCCCAGACGCGGCGATTCGGGCTACCTTGCGCCGGCGGATACGGGTCGCCGCGCACGATCTCGCCGCCGGGGCTGATGATCGGGAAACGCGCGCTGTTGTGGACGACGGCCGCCAGCGCAAGCCCGCGCGCCTGCGGCCAGTTGGTGAACAGGTCGTCCGCCTCGCTGGTGGCGATCGTGACCGGCGCCTGGAGCACCGGGCGGCCGAGCCCGGCTCGCGTCGAATTCAGCAGCAGCAGCGGGATGTCGAAGCGCACGCCGCTGGATGCGGTGCCCGGCGCGGCCGCGCTGGCGGGCAGCGCGGCGACGGGTGGATAGAGATCCATGAACGGATGCTCGAAGGTGTCGTCGCCGAAGAGTTCGTGCCAGTCCTTCTGCCAGGCGACCTCGAGGCCGCGGCTGCGATCCCAGCTCGTGTTGCGAAATGGCATGAAGCGCTGGAACAGGTCCGGGAACAGCATGTAGCCGATGGTGGTCGACAGCACGTCGCGCCCGATGAAGCATTCCGACTGCATCGGCATCGGCCAGTCCTTGTGGCCGGTGACCAGCGTCGCGCAATCGTCGGCGCCCGGAAACGTCGGGGCCGACACCGAGGCGGAGGCCGCGGCGCCGCGGCCGTGCGCGAGCAGCGCCACCCAGGTCGCCGCCCCGAGGCTGCCGCCGGAGATGCCGCTGACCGCGAAGACGCGCCGGGAGAACTCGCCGTGCGTTGCATAGTCGGCGGTGCCGAGCACATGGGCCACCCACCAGCCGCTGCGCGATGCGCCGCCCTCGGCGGCCACCAGGAAGATCGGATCGTTCGCGCCCTCGTCCTTCACGACCAGGTCCTTCGGATCCGTCGCCCTGGGCTTCAGGTGATTGGCGAGCCACAGGTCGAACTGGGCGCCGACGGGAGGCCGTCTCTCTTCGGGGGCCGGGTCCGAGACGCCGAAGCCCGCGCGGTCGGACAGTCGATGGTTGTGGTTCCAGTCCTCTTGCGCCCACGCGAGCGCCAGCACGACCGGCAGCCAGACGATCTGCGGCCAGTCGAAGGAGATCGGCAGGTAGACCAGCACGATCGCGCCGAACAGCGTGATGGAGCTCAGCGCGAAGAACAGCAGGGCGGGCGCCCCGAGCAGCCGGGCGATGGCCACGTTGGCGAACGTCAGCGAGAACAACAGGACGAAGGACAGCACCAGCGCCACCACCAGCGTGCGCCGATCGCCGGCGGGCAGCCGGCCGAATCGATCGGTGGGCTGGCCGCGCATCCTCAACAGGAAGCGGCGCACGCCGATGAACAGGGCGACGATGGCCGTCGAGGCGAACGCGACGACCTGCGCGATCGGCAGGCGCTCGGAGTCATCGGGCATCTCGAACGCGATCAGGCCCATCGCGAGCAGTGGAAAAACGCGCGGGAACCAGACGCGCCACCGCTCGATGAACTGCGTCTCGGTGGGCGCGGCACCCGCCTCCCGTGTGCGCCGCTCCTTGGGCGCCTCCTGGGCGAGCAGCAGCCGGGCGGCGTACCAGTTCGCCAGGCCCCATGCCGCATAGCCGAAGAAGAAGGAGACGACGCGCGAGATCTCGTTCGCATCATCCTGCCCGTGCGGGGCGAACGCGGCAATGGCGCGCAACGTCTCGTGGCCTTGCGGCACGCCCAGCAGCACCACGACGGCGACGAGCGCCGAGGCGATCGGAAAGATGCACAGGCGCAAGCTGTGCATGACATAGCCCAGGTTGCGGCCGAAATTGCTCATGGAGACGACCCGCCCAGCTCGTGGTTCGACGCGTCGAACCTCAATTCGGATGCGAATGCGCGTCTGGGCCGGCGGCGTCGCGGCACGGTCGTCCGCCCACGGCAGGGGCTGCCATGAACGAGCGCTCAGGTGCGGCGGCCGACAGTCGGTCCGGTGAGCATTCGCCGTATTGCAGACGGCTTGCGGTCGCTAGGGCGAATGTCTTGCCACGGAGTTTCCTTCCTCGCTGCCTTGTCGTGTCCGAAACTCTTCGAAGGCTAACCTTCAACTGCATCGGACGGCCCGGATCGTCAGGAACTGTCGCTCCGAACCGATTCGATGAACAGCATGGGTTAACCCGAGCCCGGGCGGCAACGACGCTTGCGCTTGCCGGTTGCGGCGTGCGAGGCGCCGCGCGCAGCCCTGGATTGAAGGACGCCGCCGCGCGTTCCTGCGCACGGCCCCGCCGCCCGGTTGATGCCACCGCTTCGGAATTCCTGTTGAATTCGTGCGATTTCTTTCCTGCGCCGCCCTCAATGCCCGGCATCCCGCGCCGATACAAGAGGCAGCACGCCCCCCCCGGCGTCCGACTGCCGCATCCCCGAGGAGCCACGGCGTGACCTTCCTCACACCCGCCTACGACCTGCGCATCGTCGCAGCGTCCTTCTTCATCGCCAGCTTCGCCTCCTACGTCGCTCTCGACCTGGCCAGGCGCGTGCGCACGCCCGATCGCGGCGTGGCGCGCACCTGGTGGGCGTGCGGGTCGGTGGCGATGGGCACCGGGATCTGGTGCATGCATTTCGTGGGCATGCTGGCGTTCTCGCTGCCGATCGCGCTCGGCTACGGCGTCGCGATGACGCTGGGCTCGTGGCTGGCGGCGGTGGTGGTGTCGGGCATCGCGCTGGGCATCGCGAGCCGCACGCACCTGCGCTGGAAACGGCTGGCGCTGGGCGCCGGCGCGATGGGGCTGGGCATCTGCGCGATGCACTATGTCGGCATGGCGGCGCTGGACATGGCGCCCGGCGTCGTGTGGAACCGGTCGCTGGTGGCGGTATCCGCGGTGTGGGCGGTGGTGGCGTCGGGCGTCGCGCTCAAGGTCTTCCACTGGTTCCGCAGCGGGGTGGCGTCGCGCAGCCGGCTCTACCAGTTCGTGGCCGCGCTCGTGCTCGGTGCGGCGATCTGCGGCATGCACTACCTGGGCATGGCCGCGGCGAATTTCCCGTCCGACGCCGTCTGCCTGAGCGCCGGCGGCCTCAGCGGCGAGCGTCTCGGCGCGCTGGTGTCGGTGTCGTCCGTGCTGCTGCTGATGCTGACGCTGTTCACGTCCACGCTGGACGCCCGCATGCAGACGCGTACGGCGCGGCTGGCCGAGTCGCTGCGCAGCGCCAACAGCGAGCTGCAGGCCGCCAACGCAGCCTTGAAGCAGCGCGCGCTGACCGATCCGTTGACCGGCCTGCCCAACCGCGTGCTGTTCGAGGATCGCCTCGCCCAAGCCTGCAAGCGGCCCGACCGGTTCGCCGTGCTGTTCATCGACCTCGACGGCTTCAAGCCGGTCAACGACGTGCTGGGCCACGCCGCCGGCGACCACGTTCTGCAGGAAGCGGCGCTGCGGCTTCGCATCGCGGGGCGCGACAACGACACCGTCGCCCGCATCGGCGGCGACGAGTTCCTGCTGCTGGCCGAGGGCGTCTCGGGCGTGGCCGAGGCGACGACGCTGGCCGACCGCCTCATCAAGCGGCTCGCGCGGCCGTTCGAGGTCGACGGCCGGCGCGTGCACGTGTCGGCGTCCGTCGGCGTGGTGCTGCATCCCGAGCACGGCCAGCGCGAGCAGCTCGTCACTCGCGCCGACGCCGCGATGTATGCCGCCAAGCGCGCCGGCGGCAACACGCGTGCCGTGTTCGAGCCGCGCATGGACGAGGCCGGCGAGGAACGGCTCAACCTGCAGGGCGAGCTGCGCATGGCCATCGAGCGCCGGCAGCTCAAGCTCCACTACCAGCCCAAGATCGACTCGACCACCGGCCAGATCCGCGGCGTCGAGGCGCTGCTGCGCTGGACGCACCCGGAGCGCGGCAGCGTCAGCCCGGTCGTGTTCATCCCGATCGCCGAACGCTTCGGCCTCATCAACGCGATCGGCAACTGGGTCATCGACGAGGCCTGCCGCCAGATGCAGGACTGGGCCGAGGACGGCCTGCGCATCCGCGTCGCGGTCAACCTCTCGGTGCACCAGCTGCGCCAGGACGACCTCGTCGACCGCATCGAATCCGCCTTGAAGCGGCACCACCTCGACCCGGCGCAGCTGCTGTGCGAGGTCACCGAATCGGTGGCGATGGGCGATCCCGAGACGCTGCAGCGCGTCTTCGACGGCCTCGCCCGCATCGGCGTGTTCATCTCGATCGACGACTTCGGCACCGGCTACTCGAGCCTGATCAACCTGCGCCAGTTGCCCGCGGCGCAGCTCAAGATCGACCGCAGCTTCATCAACGACATCGAGACCAGCCGCGACGCGCTGGCCATCGTCGGCGCGGTCGTCAACCTCGCGCATTCGCTGGGCCTGAAGGTGGTCGCCGAGGGCGTGGAGACGGTCGGCCAGCGCGACATCCTGATCGGCATGAACTGCGACGAGATGCAGGGCTTCTACTTCGCCCGGCCGATGGGCGCCGAGGCGCTGCTCGAATGGTTCCTGGGCAACAAGCCGGACGGCTCGGTGGATTTCTCGCCATCGGCGATGCTGGAAGACATTCCGAACTGAGCGGGATCGCGGACTTCGGCACGGCGGCAGCGGGAAACCGGGCAGCCTGTCGTAGGCGCCCTGCAGGCGCATCTGTAACATGGGCGATGCGCCGGGGCCTGTGTCCCGGCATCGCCGTGCCCAGCCGGTCTCCTCGCCCAGCCTTGTCGTCGCCCATGCCTCTTCGAGCCCACCCCCAGTCGTCCCTGCTGCGCCGCGGCATGAGGCTGCGGGTCGCGGGACTCGCGCTCGCGCTGGCTTGCGCGGGCGCGGGCGCGCGGGCCGCGGTGCCCGAGGCGCCGCCGCCGCAGGACTCGGCCGCCCCCGCGCCGCCGCCGGCCCTGGCCGCTCCGGCGCCGTCGCGGGGCGGGGCGCGCCTGCCCGACTGCTCGCGCCCGCTGTCGCTGGGCCTGCACGAGCACGGCCTGCTGTACACGGCGCAGACGGGCGAGGGCATCGACAAGGACATCGCCGAGGAGATGACGCGCCGCAGCCACTGCCACATCACGCTGACGGTGCTGCCGCGCGCGCGCATCTGGCAGCTGATCGAGACGGGCGCGCTCGATTTCACGCTGTCGGGCATCTCGAACCCGCAGCGCGACAAGTTCGCCGCCTACGCCTGGTACGTGTCCAACAAGTACTACCTGCTTGTGCGGCGCGACGCGGACGTGCGCAGCGTGGCCGACTTCCACCGCAGGCGCGCGCTGCGCCTCGGGCTCATCCGCAGCTTCCGCTACGGCGACCGCGCCAACGAGTTCGTCGACGCGCTCGAGAGCGAGGAGCGCGTCACCTATGCCGGCAGCCTCGAGCCGCTGTACACGATCCTGCTCGACGACGACATCCAGGCGATGATCATCGAGCCGTTCGACTTCCCCGTGATCGCTGGCGCGCAGCTGAAGGCGCAGACCCAGATCCTCGAGTTCGCGGATGCGCCGGTGCCGCACGGGCTGGTGATGTCGCGCCGGTCGCTTGCGCCAGCGCAGATCCAGGCCTGGGGCGACATCATCCAGTCCATGCGCGCGGACGGCACGATGCTGCGCATCTTCGCGAAGTACTTCCCGGCCGACCTGGCGCGCCAGATGACGCAGTTCTAGGCCGGGCAGCAGCGAACCCATGCGACGCGCCCTGCCTCACCTGATCGCGCTGTTCGTCGGCGCCAGCACGCTCGCGTTCACGATCGGGCTGTGCGTGCACGAGCGCGACAACGAGCAGGCGCGGCTGCGCGCCGTCTTCGACGCCAACGCGCGCCAGGCGGCCGGCCGCATCGAACAGCGGATCTCCAACTACGAGCAGATGCTGCGCGGCGTGCAGGGCCTGCTGTCGGCCGACCAGGGCATCGATCGCATGGCCTTCGAGGCCTATGTCGACACCGTGATGGCCGGCCCCGACGCCGCGGGCCTGCAGAGCGTCGCGTTCTCGCGGCTGGTGATGCCGGGGGAGCTGGCCGACCACGTCGGCCACGAGCGCATGACGGGCCATTCGGACTACAACGTCCGCCCCGAGGGCGCGCGCGACCTCTACGCGCCCATCGTGCTGGTGGCCCCCGACAGCGTGGCCAACCGGCGCGTGATCGGCTTCGACCCGATGTCGAACGCCACCCGCCGCGCCGCGATGCTGCAGTCGCGCGATTCGGGCAACGCCACGTTGACGGCGCTGGTGCAACTGCAGGTGGACGCCGCCGGCGACCTCAGGCCGGGCTGCCTGATCTACCTGCCGGTCTATCGCAAGGGGGCCTCCGTCGACTCGGTGGCCGAGCGCCGCGACAACGCCATCGGCTGGGTGCGCGGGGCGTTCCGCGTCGGCGACCTGATGTCGACGCTCTACGGCGAACAGAGCCCGGGCCTCGTCGTGCGCGTGCACGACGGCGCCGACACCAGCGCCGCCTCGCTGATGTACCGCTCCGGCCCCGCCGCCGAGCCTGGCCAGGACCTCGACGAGCAGATCCGCCACGCGCGCTTCCAGGCGCGGGAATACGTGACGCTCGCGGGCCACACGTGGACGGTGCAGCTGAACTCGCTGCCCGAGTTCGAGCGCGTGCACGAGCGCAACGCGTCCAGCGTGATCCTGGTGGCCGGCGTGCTGCTGAGCCTGCTGCTGGGCCTGATCACGCACCAGCTCGTCACCGGCCGCGCGCGCGCCACCGCGGCCGCGCAGGCGATGACGCGCGAGCTGCGCGAGAGCGAGGAACGCTATCGCCGCATCGTCGACACCGCCAGCGAGGGCATCTGGCTGCTGGACGCGGCCAACCACCTCGTGTTCGTCAACCCGCGCATCGCGCAGTGGCTGGGCCTGACCGAGGAGGCGATGCGCGGCCGGCCGGTCGACGACTTCATGGACGCGGGCGAGGCCGAGCGCTGCCGCGCGGCGCTGGCGCAGGGCGATGGCGAGGGCAACACGATCGAGCTGCGCCTGCGCCGCCTGGACGGCTCGCCGATGTGGGTGTCGCTGTCGACCCGCAGCATCGTCGACGACGCCGGCCGCGCCTCGGGCGCGCTGGGCATGCTGACCGACATCAACGAGCGCCGCCACGCCGAGGAGCGCCGCGCCGCGCTCGAGACGCAGCTGCGCGACGCGCAGAAGATGGAGGCGATCGGCACGCTCGCCGGCGGCATCGCGCACGACTTCAACAACATCCTCGCCGCCATCATCGGCAACGTGGCGGCGGCGCGCCAGGACACGGCGATCGGCCTGTCGAACGACGCCAGCCTCGTGCAGATCGAGCGCGCGGCCGTGCGGGCGCGCAGCCTGGTGCAGCAGATCCTCACCTTCAGCCGCATGCAGGCGCAGGCGCTGCAGACGCAGGCGCTGCAGCCGGTCATCGACGAGTCGCTGGACATGCTGCGCGCGACGCTGCCCGCGCAGGTCGAGCTGCGCGTCAGCCGGCAGGCCGAGCCGGTGAACGTGCGCGCCGACGCCACGCAGATCCAGCAGATCGTGATGAACCTGTGCACCAACGCCTGGCACGCGCTGCCCGCCGGCCGCGGGCGCATCGAGGTCGGCCTCGCCGCGGAGGATGCGCTGCCCGATTCGCAGGCCGACGCCGCGCGCACCTGGCCGCCCGCGCTGCTGGACGGCCCGCGCGCCCATCTCTGGATCGCCGACAACGGCTGCGGCATGGACGAGGCGACGCGGGCGCGCGTGTTCGAGCCGTTCTTCACGACCAAGCAGGTCGGCCACGGCACCGGGCTCGGCCTGGCCGTGGTGCACGGCATCGTCAGCGGGCATGGCGGGGCGATCCACGTCGAGAGCGCGCCCGGCGTCGGCACCCGCTTCGATCTCTGGTTCCCGCTGCAGGACGCGCCCGGCGAGGCGGTCGAATCGCAACACGGCGCGCTCGACGCGCCGCCGGGCAGCGGCCAGCACGTGCTGTGCGTCGACGACGACCCCGCCATGGTGCTCATGGTCGACGGCCTGCTGCGGCGCGCCGGCTACAAGGTGACGACCTACGAGCAGCCGGCCGCCGCGCTGGCGCGCGTGCAGGCCGACCCGGGCGCGTTCGACATCGTCGTCACCGACTTCAACATGCCCGAGATGAACGGCATGGAGCTCGCCGCCGCGATCGCGCGCGCGGCGCCCGGGCTGCCCATCGTCGTCACGTCCGGCTTCATCTCCGACGAGATGCGCCAGCGCGCCGCCGAGCTGCGCATCGGTGCCTTGCTGCAGAAGGAATACACGCTCGAGCGCCTGGCGGGCATCGTGCATGCGGTGCTCGAACAGCGTCGAGAATGACGGCCCGGGCCGTCGCCACCACCCGCTTCCGACCGACATGACCGATCCCCTCACCGCCCCTTGCGGCACCTGGGCCTCGCCCATCACCGCCGCCCGCGTCGCCGCCGGCGTGCGGCCCGTCTCCGCGCCGCGCATCGTCGGCGCCCGCGTGCTGTGGCTGCAGAGCCTGCCGGAGCAGGGCGGGTGCATGGCCGTCGCCACGCGCGACGGCCTCGTCACGCCGGCGCCGTTCAACGTGCGCACGCGCGTGCACGAGTACGGCGGCGGCGCGCTGGCGGCGGCGGGCGACACGGTGTGGTTCTCCAACTTCGCCGACAACCTCGTCTACGCACAGCAAGGCGACGCGGCGCCGGTGGCGATCACGTCCGACCGCTCGCAGCGCCACGCCGACCTCGAGCTCGACGCGCGCCACCAGCGCCTGATCGCGATCCGCGAGCAGCACGGTGGCGCGGGCGAGCCGCGCAACACGATCGTCGCGCTGAAGCTGGACGGCAGCGGCTCGACAACTCTGGCAGAGGGCGCCGACTTCTACGCGTCGGCGCGCGTCTCGCCCGAGGGCCGGCGGCTCGCGTGGCTGCAGTGGAACCATCCGGACATGCCCTGGCAAGGTACCGAGCTGCGGCTGGCGGCGTTCGCGGACGACGGCTCGCTGATCCACGAGCGACGCGTCGCCGGCGGTCCCGGCGAGTCGCTGTGCCAACCGGCATGGGCGCCGGACGGCAAGTTGCATGTCGTGTCGGACCGCAGCGGCTTCTGGAACCTCTACCGGCTCGAGGTCAACGGGCTGGTGCCGGTGTGTCCGATGGACGCCGAGTTCGGCCTGCCGCAATGGGTGTTCGCGCAGTCGTCCTACGGCTTCAACGGCCCCGGCGAGATCATCGCGGCGTGCCGCGAGAACGCGATCAGCCGGCTCGTGCGCATCGACGTGCGCAGCGGCCGGGCCACGACCATCGCGACGCCGTTCGAGGACATCGCCGAGCTGCGCGTGGGCAACGGCGTCGCCGTCGTCGAGGCCGGCTCGCCGACGATGCCCACCTGCATCGCGGCGATCTCGCTGGCCGGCGGCGCGGTCGAGATGCTCGCCCGCAGCGCCGACGACCTGCCCGACGCATCGGTGCTGTCGGTGCCGCGCGCGATCAGCTACCCGAGCGCCGGCGGCCGCACCGCGCACGCGTTCCACTACGCGCCGCGCAATACCGGGTACCGCATGCCGGACGGCGAGCGCCCGCCGCTGATCGTCATCAGCCACGGCGGTCCGACCGCGATGGCCACCAACACGCTCAAGCTCGCGACGCAGTTCTGGACCAGCCGCGGCTTCGCGGTGCTCGACGTCAACTACGGCGGCTCGACCGGCTTCGGCCGTGCCTACCGGCAACTGCTCAGTGGCCAGTGGGGCATCGTCGACGTCGAGGACTGCATCGCCGGCGCGCAGTTCCTCGTCGCGCAAGGACTCGCCGACGGCGAGCGCCTGGCGATCCGCGGCGGCAGCGCCGGCGGCTTCACGACGCTGGCGGCGCTCGCGTTCCACGACGTCTTCAAGGCCGGCGCCAGCCATTACGGCGTCGGCGACCTGCGCGCGCTCGACGCCGACACCCACAAGTTCGAATCGCGCTACACCAACGACCTGCTGGCGCCGCTGCCCGAGCGCGAGCGCCTGTATCTCGAGCGCTCGCCCATCCACGCGGCCGACCGCCTGTCGTGCCCGGTGATCTTCTTCCAGGGCCTGGACGACAAGGTGGTGCCGCCCGCCCAGGCCGAGACCATGATCGCCGCGCTGCGCGCGCGCGGCATCCCGGTGGCCTACCTCGCGTTCGAGGGCGAAGGACACGGCTTCCGGCGCAAGGAGACAGTGCAGCGGACGCTGGAGGCGGAGCTGTCGTTCTATGGGCAGGTGTTCGGGTTCGAGGCGGGGGATGCGGGCGAGCGGGTGATCTTGTCGTAATCGACTCGGGATCGCGATGTCAGCAGCTGTCGTCGGTCGCGAGCTTCGAAGTCGACGCCTTCGCGGCGGCCGTCTTGCTCGAGGTCAGGTGAAGCGACTGTTCCAGCTTGATCAGAGGCTCCCGATATCTTGGGCCGATGAGCGGCTGTTCATCGAAGGCACGACGAGCCTCGCGCGCGCACTCGACCGCCAGTGCTCGCTGCCCCCCTGCCAAGGCGCAGAGGCCCGCGCGGCTGCGCATCATGGCGATGTCGGGATCGTGGACGTATGTGCCTCCGTCGAGCCCGCGGCGTATCGAGTCGCGCAGCATCGACAGGCCGCGAGTGGACGCTCCAGTCTGGCACAGCACCCTGCTGCGCGTCTCCAGCAACCACTCGCGCTGGCCTCCGCTTTCGCCTTCCTCGGGGGGCAGGAGTGTCCTGGCCCGTTGCGGGTCGCCGCGCGCCAATGCGATGTTGGCGCGCGTGTTGGCAATGTAGACCGCCGCGCGGCTGCTCGATGCCGAGCTGGCTGGGTGCGGCGCTGCATCGAGTACTTGTTCCGCGCGATCGAACTGCCCTTGCCACGTGAGCTCGTTCGCAATGTAGTCATGTGACAGGGCAACGTTCGTGCTGTTTGATCCATGGAGTTGCTGCGTCAGATGCAGGAGTTCCCAGAGCAGATCCAGCGCTTCCGAATCCCGACCGCGAAGATGGGCCATGTACTGGCGCACGCCAAGAGTCGAGATCCTCGAGCGAATGCTGAGCGTGGATCGCTGAAGGACGGCGATGCTGGGGTCCAGCAATTCAGCGGCCAGGCGCACGTTCGTCCAGTCCATGTACATGCAGCCCAGCGCGTAGTCGACCTTGGCGCGCAATGTCGGCGGGATGGCGCTTCCTTGCGCTTCGAGCAGGTCATGGCTTGCCTGCACTTTCACCAGCGTCTCCTGGAACGGGAGGGCGGTCTTCTCGTGGGCGATGGACCAGAAGGAGGCTGATCGCACGGCCTCGCGCAAGCGCGCCAAGCTGCTGCTGCGTTGGCGCGAGATCGACATGGCCTGCTCGAAGTTGGCACGGGCGTCATCGAGCATTCCCAGGCGCAGGAATGCCAGGGCTCTGCCGAACAACAGATCTTCGGCCGACCGCGACCCTGCGCCCTCGGTACGCAACGCCGCCGACACGGCTCTTGCGGTCTGAGGCTTCGATTCCCTGATGTGTTCGTCGAGTGTCAGCAGCATCGCCTCAACGCAGAGCACGCGCGCTGCGGCTGCGGAATCCTGCAGCCGCGGCGCGGCTTGAAGCAGGGTCTGCGCACTCCGCAGGCTCTGGCGTGCCTCGACGATGTTGCCGTTCTCGAATTGCGCTCGCGCCAATGCCGCCAGCGAGTCGAGTCGGAGATCGGACTCCGATCCCGCGACCTCGAGGGCGCGGCGCGCCGTTTTCGCCGCCGCTTCGTCATCCTCGTCCTGCACGTAGGCATTGCTGGCCAACAACAGGCTCTGCACCTGCTGTTTGCGCGTGTCGGGTAGCTGCTGCAGCAGCTGAAGTCGGCGTGTCGCGTATTCGGCAGCCAGCGAATTGGCACCCATGTCGTCGTATGCCTCGCCGACCGCGCCTAGCAAGGCTGCTTGCATCTCGGGTTGTCCGGCGAAGCGGGCTTGAGTCAGCGATGCGCCACGGTCGATGAACTCAGTCGGCACGGGAGCGCCGGAACTGCCGGCGTTGAGCCGGAACAGCTCCGCCACGAACTCCGTCGCCGCCTTGGCCCGCTCCGCCTCACGCGCCGCATGCCGCGCCTGCACGATCGCCGTCGCCCCGCCCGCCACGATCGCCACGCAGATCGCCGCCGCCGCCGCCAGCCCGAACCAGTGCCTGCGCGCGAAGCGCCCCGCGACGTAGAGCGCGCCGTCCGGCCGCGCCTGCACCGGCCGTCCGGCCAGGTGGTTCTCGAGATCGTTGGCGAACGCCTCCATCGTCGCGTAGCGCCGCGCCGGGTCGTGTCGCAGCGCCTTGCCGACGATCGCGTCGAGGTCGCCGCGCAGCGCGCGCGCGGCGCCGCGGTCGACGACGCCGCGGCTCGCGGGCGCCGGATCTTCGCTGGGCGACGCCGGCGACGGCAGGCTGCCGGTCAGCAGCTGGTGCAGCACCACGCCCAGCGAATAGACGTCCGAGGCCACGGTGACCGGACGGCCGTCGGCCTGCTCCGGCGATGCGTAGCGCGGCGTGAGCAGCCGCGCCTGGGTCTGCGTGACGTCGCCGTCGGGCCCGTCGGTCGCCTCGAGCAGCTTGGCGATGCCGAAGTCCAGCAGGTGCACCTCGCCGACCTGCGTGACGAGGATGTTGGACGCCTTCAGGTCGCGATGCACGACCAGGCTGCCGTGCGCGTGGCCGACCGCCATGGCCACCTGCACGGCCAGCGCGAGCCGCTGGCGCAGCGGCAGCGCGCGCGCTCCGCACCAGGCGTCGATGGGCTGGCCGTCGATGAATTCGAGCGCGAGGTAGGGACGGCCCTGGTCGTCCAGGCCGGCGTCGTAGAGGCGGGCGATGTTCGGATGCGCCAGGCGGGCGACGATGTCGCGCTCGCGGGCCATCCGCCGCGCGAGGCCCGGGCCCCAGGCAAGGCGCGGCAGCTTGAGGGCGACCTGGCGCTTGAGCGTGCCGTCGGCGCGCGCCGCGAGCCACACGGTGCCCATGCCGCCGTGGCCCAGCTCGCGGATCAGCACGTAGGGCCCGACGCGCTCGCCCGCGCGCGGGCCGGACGGATCGGGCGCCTCGCCGTCCAGCCGCGGGCCGTTGGACAGGAAGCCGGCATGCGTCGGCGCCGCGTGCCGGTCCAGCATCGCCTGCAGCTGCGGGCGCAGCCGCTGCAGGTCGGGCGGCAGCGCGGCCAGCCACGGGGCGCGCCGCTCGGGCGCGAGGTCGAGCGCCTCGTCCAGCAGGCGGCTCAGGGTGGCGAGGTCGGTGGCGTCCAGCGGCATGGCGTGTCTCGAGGAGTCTTCAGCGACCCGGACGGATTGCCGGCGCCGAAGCGGACATCGCGATGCATGTCCGGTCTTGCCGCCGGCCCGCGTCCGGACAGGCGAGGGCGCAGTTCGCCACCGCCGCGCCGGGCCGCCCTCGCCAACACGAGGAGACGCGCATGACCGCATCGCAGCATCCGAACTGGCGAGTGACCATTGCCCTGGGTCTCGTCGCCGCGGGCGTCGTCGCCGGCGCCCTGGGCCGCGCCGACGAGCCCGCCGACGCGGCGACCCGTCCGGCGACCTGCGCCGACCTCGCGCCCTGCCTGCACCTCTGGCCCCCCGGGGCGCCGCGCACTGGCCCGGGCGACCGCGTGCGCCTGGTCGTCGCGATCATCATGGGCTGCCACTGGGAGCCGTGCGACCGAGGCTGAGCACGCCCGCCGTCGGCGCGACGGTCAACAAGCTCGTCGAAGTCGTCCATGCCTCGGGTTCCCGCGATGCCGGCCCGCGTGCATTCTGCGGCGCTGCCGTCGGGCCGCACAAGCCCGGCCCCCCAGGTCAGCGCAGCGGCTTGGACATCGTGAGGCTGGTCGCCGCGTAGCCCAGGCGCTCGTACGGCGCGCGCGCCGCGACCTTGTGGCCGAACACGCGCAGCGAGAGCGTAGCCGGACGAAATTGCACTTGCATCGCGGTGTCATGGTGTATTACAGTAGTGATACACAAAGACAGGAGCTGCTCCGTCGTGACCGATCTCTCCCTGTTTTCCGTCGTCGCCGGCTCGGCCGAGCCGATCTACCGGCAACTGGTGGCGCAGGTGCGCCGCTGCGTCGCCGGCGGGCAGCTCCGGGCCGGCGACGAGCTGCCGTCGGTGCGCGACCTGGCGCAGTCGCTGGCCGTCAACCCGATGACCGTCTCCAAGGCCTTCGGGCTGCTCGAGGCGGAGGGCCTGGTGACGCGGCGGCGCGGCCTGGCCATGGTGATCGCCGAACAGCACCGGCGCGCGCAGCCCGCCGCCGACCGCATCGACCTGCTGCGCCCGACGCTCGAACGCGCGGCGCAGGAAGCCCGCCAGCTGCAGTTGCCGATCGCGCAGGCGCTGTCCCTCTTCAAGACGATCCTGAACGAACAGGAAGGTGAATGACATGAGCTTCCAGAACAACGACGGCGCGTCCCCGTGCCTCGCGCTGCAAGGCCTGAAGGTGTCGTTCGGCACCCAGCGCGTGCTCGACGGCCTCGACTGGTCGCTGCCCGCGGGCCGCGTCGTCGGCCTGCTGGGTCGCAATGGTGCCGGCAAGACGACGCTGATCGAGACGCTGCTCGGGCTGCGCGCGCCGGAGGGCGGCACGGCGCGGCTGTTCGGCCAGCCGTCGCAGGCGCTGCCCGACGACGTGCGGGCGCGCATCGGCTACGTGCCGCAGCGCTCCGACCTGTTCGAGTGGCTCACGGCCGACCAGCTTCTGGCCTATTTCCGCAGCTTCTATCCGCGCTGGAACACGGCCAAGGTCGACGGCCTGATGTCGCGCTGGGGCATCGCGCGCGACAAGCCGATCCGCAAGCTCTCGGGCGGCGAGCAGCAGCGCCTGTCCATCATCCGCGCGCTGGCGCACGAGCCGGAGTTGCTGGTGCTGGACGAACCCGTCGCGAGCCTCGACCCCGCAGCCCGGCGCGATTTCCTGGGCGAGCTCGTCGACCAGGTCATCGACCGCCGCACCACCATCGTGTTCTCGACCCACATCCTGTCCGACCTCGAACGCGTGGCGGTGGACGTCGCGTTCCTGTCCGGCGGCCGGATCGCGCTGCACGCGCCGCTGGACGAGCTGCTCGAATCGAGCGTTCGCCTGGGCGGCGTGCCGGCCGACATCGAGCGCTTCGTGCGCGAGCATCGCCTGCAGGCGCTCTCGCGCGAGGCGGCCGGCCCCGTGATCGCGCGCGGACGCGACGCCGAGGCGATCCCGCCGGCCACGCCCACGGTCAGCGTGGATCCCGCGACGCTCGAGGACCTGTTCCTCGCGCTCACGGCCTGAGGGAGACACGCATGAACCACTCCGAGTCGTCGGCGATCGCGCGCATCCTCGCCTCGCCGTTCCAGCAGCGGATCAATGCCGGCAGCGCGTGGGGCGCGATCGTCGTGGTCGCCCTGTGCGCGTCGCCCTCGGCGAGCTTCCTCGCATGGAGCCTGGTGGCCGATGCCGCGCAGGCGCCGGCGATCCGGCACGGCGCGGCGGTCAGTGGCGTCATCGCGGCCGCGGCCTTGCTGGTCGCCGGATGGATGATGCTGATCGGCAACCTGCTGCAGCAGAACCGGCCGGCGATGGCGCGGCTCGTGCCGGGCCATGTGGCGCGGTTGCGCGCGGCCTTGCTGCTCGCGTGGGCGCTGGCGGTGCTGGCCATCACCGCCGGGCCGGGCTTCGCGCTGGAGCAGCCGCTCGCTTGGGCCTGCGGCGCGGCCGGCGGCCTGGCGCTGCTGGCGGCCGCGCTGCGCTGGCCGGTGTTGTGGATCGCCGGCTTCCTGTTCGCGTTCGTCGTGCTGCCGGCGATGGCATGGCAGGGCCCGTCGAGCTTCGCGGAAAGCGTGCAGGCGCAATGGCGGCAATCCGGCTGGCTGCTCACGGCCATCGTCGCGACCGCGGGCGCCGCCGCGCTCGCCGCGATCCTCAGCGACGGCGGCGGCGGGACGCGCGCACCGTACGACGCGGGACACGCCCTCGGACGCCTTTTCGCGGATTCGCCGCAAGCCGGTTGCGCCCGCAGGCAGGTCGGCGCCGCGCGTCCCTACGCGGCGTGGCTCGAGCGGCAGCTCGCGCGTCGCGACAGCCCGGTGAGCAGCCGCCTGCTGCTGGGCCTCGGCCCGGCCGTCCACTGGACGATGCGCATCCGCCACGGCCTGGTGTTCGTCGCCGTCGGCGGAGGGATCTGCGCGGTGGTCGTCGGGCTCGCCGCATTCCTCGGCCGCGACCTGCGCGGCGTGCTGCCGTGGCTGTCCTTCAGCCTGCTGACCGGCGCCTCCACCCCGGCGCTGCAGGCCGCGGCGCAGCTGTATCGCACCCAGCGCGAGCAGGCCCTGCTGGTGCTGCTGCCCGGCGTGCCGCGCGGCGCCGGCCTCAATCGCTGGCTGGCGTGGCAGATGACGGCGCTGTTCGTCTTCTCGGCGATGTGGGGCTTCCTGCTGGCCGGCGCGCTGGACGTCCTGGCCGAGGTGCTGCAGCAAGGGCTGGTCAAGCGGTCGGGCGGTGGCGACATGACGGCGGCCATCGTCGTCGCGCTGTTGCCGCAGGTGGTGTTCCAGTGGCGCAGCTGGGCCCGCGTGCGCGGCGCATCCGGGCAGGAATTCCTGCCCTCGCTCACGCCGTTCCTGCTGGGCGGCGTGGCGCTGCTGCTGCACCTGTGGGCCGGGGTCGCCTACCTGCCGATGGGCCTCGTCTTCATGGGCCTGGCGATCGCGTACTGCGCCTGGCGCTGGTGGCGCATGGGCAGCGAGCCGACGGCCATGCCGATCGGCCGCCTGGCGCGCTGAGCCGTCAGGCCGCCGGCACCGGCGCGCCGCGCGGCAGGCGCAGGCGCTCGGGTGCCAGGTACTGCTGGCGATAGACCTCGAACGGCATCGTGTCGGCGGCCTCGATGCGGGCCTGTTCGGCGAGCGACTCGGTCGCGAGTTCGGCCATGTGGGCCGCGACGTTGGCGGGCAGGTCCAGCGCCAGCATGTGCTCGCGCGTGCGCCGCGAATGCGCGCGCACGAAGGCGTCGTGCGAGCCGCCGTGCTTCTCGCGCATCTCGGCCAGCACGCGCGCCGACGGCAGCGTGTCGGGCGCGAGCACCGCGGCGCGCGCCGCGGCCAGCGCCTGTGCGTGGGCGTCGGTGCCCTCGTGGGCATCGAGCAGCGAGGCGATCGGGCCGCACTCGGTGAGGATCTCGCGCAGCCAGTCGGTCATCAGCACCTCGACGCCGCCGCGCTCCAGCTTCAGGCCCGGCTCGCGCCCGCGCGCGGCGACGCGCTGCTGGTTGCGCCCCAGCTCGGCGATCTCGTTGGGCGAGTCCAGCGGGCTCTCGTCGAGCAGGCAATGCAGCAGGAAGATGTCGATCATGCGCATCGTGGCTGGCGCGATGCCGGCCGGCACGAACGGATCGAGGTCCATGCAGCGCACCTCGATGTACTCGACGCCGCGCTCGCGCAGCGCGTGCAGCGGCCGCTCGCCCGGGAAGATCACGCGCTTCGGGCGGATCGTGCCGTAGAACTCGTTCTCGATCTGCAGCAGGCTGTCGTTGAGCTGGTTGTACGTGCCGTCGGCCGCGCGGATCCCCAGCTTCTCGTAGGCCGGGTAGGGCCGCACGAGGGCGTCGGACAACGAGGCCGCGTAGCTGTCGAGGCTGTTGTAGCTGACGGACAGCGAGGTCTGCGCGTCGCTCTGGTAGCCGAGGTTGCCCATGCGCAGCGAGGTCGCGTGCGGCATGTACAAGGTGTCCGGGCCCATCGGAACGAGATCCTTCGCGTGGTCGGCGAAGCCGCGCGCCACCGCCGGCGAGGCGCCGAACAGGTACAGCAGCAGGAACGAGCGGCGGCGGAAATTGCGGATCAGGCCGAAGTACTCGGCGGTCGTCACGTCCGGCAGCGACCAGTTGTAGTGGATGCCCGAGATCGTCTGCATGCGACGCCCGTAGCGATGGCCCAGGCCCATGCGATAGACGGTCTTGGACTGGCCGACGTTGGACGTGCCGTACTGGCCCAGCGGGATCTGGTCGTCCGGCGGCAGCGTGCACGGCATGCTGCCCACCCACATCATCTCGTCGCCGAGCGCGCGATAGACCGCCTGGTGCACCTGCGTCAGCTCGGTCTCGGCGGCCTCGGCGCTGCGATGCACGCCGGTGATCAGCTCCAGCTGCGCTTCGCTGAAGTCGGTGGTGATGTGCGGGTGCGTCAACGCGGCGCCCAGCGCGCGCGGGTGCGGGGTGGTCGCGAGCGTGCCGTCCTGCGTCACGCGCAGGCTTTCCTTCTCGACGCCTCGCCCGATGCCTTGCAGGCGAGCCGAGCTCAGTGCCTTCAGGCGTTCTTGTAGACCGCGCATGCGGTGCCTCCTGGTGCTTGTCAGGCGCGAAAGGTACTGGAAAACGGTGACACTTGCTTGAGTGGGCCGAAGACGCCTTTTTCGCGGATGTGCTACTCAGATGGCGACAGATCGGCGCCGCACAAGGCATCTTGGTGCAAACCCTGTCAGACGCGGCAGCGCCGCCGCGCCATCGCAGCCACCGGCCCGTGGCAAGCGGGATGCCGTCAGCCGGCGACCAGCAATCCGCGCCGCTCGATGAACGAGATCACCTCGTCCAGCCCGGCCTTCGTCTTCAGGTTGGTCATCACGTGCGGCCGGTTCGGCCGCATGCGGCGCGTGTCGGCTTCCATGACGTCCAGGTTCGCGCCCACGTGCGGCGCGAGGTCGGTCTTGTTGATCACGAAGAGATCGCTCTTGGTGATGCCCGGGCCGCCCTTGCGCGGGATCTTCTCGCCGGCGGCGACGTCGATCACGTAGATCGTCAGGTCGCTCAGCTCGGGGCTGAAGGTGGCGGCGAGGTTGTCGCCGCCGGACTCGATGAAGACGATGTCGGCCTCCGGGAACTTCTCTAGCATGCGGTCGATGGCCTCGAGGTTGACCGAGGCGTCCTCGCGGATCGCCGTGTGCGGGCAGCCGCCGGTCTCCACGCCCATGATGCGCTCGGGCGCGAGCGCGCCGGCCACGGTCAGCAGGCGCTGGTCTTCCTTGGTGTAGATGTCGTTGGTGACGACGACGAGATCCCACTTGTCGCGCATCGCCTTGCACAGCATCTCCACCAGCGTCGTCTTGCCCGACCCCACCGGCCCGCCGACGCCCACGCGCAGCGGCGGCAGGCGCTTCGAGCGGTTGGCGATGTGATGCAGCGGGGTGGGGTGCGAAGTCTGCGAAGCGAAGGCGGTCATGGCGGTCTCGTCGGGATCAGGAGCGGAACAGGCGCGAATACTGGGTCTCGTGGCGGGCGCTGGCGATGCCCAGCATCGGCGAGAACGACTGCATGTCGTCGTCGCCCATGGCCAGGGCCTGCTCGACCAGCGCGGGCATGCGCTCGACCAGCGCCTGCAGGATGCGCTGGCCCGCGAGCTGGCCCAGCGGCACGGCCTTCAGCGCCGCCTGCACCATGTTCTCGGCCCAGCCGAACAGCGAGGCATGCAAGGCCTGTGCCGCGGACGCGTCCGCGCGCGCCGTGGCGAGCGCGAAGGCGATCGGCCAGGTGGGCGAGGGCGCCAGCGCGGCGAGATGGGCCAGGCGCGCGTCGTCGCCGCCCGCCTGGTTGCGCAGCCACTCGACCAGCGAGCGGCCCATCTGCTCGCTTTGCAGGCGCAGCTCGCGCGTCTCGCGCGTTCTACCGATGAAGTCGTTCAGCTGGGTGACGCGCGCGAGGTCGTGCCGCCGCCACGCGGCGTGCGCCTGCGCGAGCACCGGCAGGTCGGCGCGCGCGGGGGCCAGCGCCATCTGGTTCGCGAGCCAGTCGGCCGCGCTGGCCTCGCCGGTGACGCGGCCGTCGTCGACCGCGGCTTCCAGCGCCTCGGAGTAGCTGAAGCCGCCGACGGGCAGCGCCGGCGAGGCGAGCCACATCAGCTGCAGCAGCACGGCGTCGGACATCAGTGGCCGTGCTTCTTTTGGCCGTGATCGTGGCCGTGGCCATGCGAGTGGCCATGCCCGTGATCGTGGTCGTGGTCGTGATCGCAGTCCGGCCCGTGCACGTGCGGCTTCGCCTGGCCGACGACCGGGATGCCGATCGCCTTGCCGGCGGCCTTGGGCTTGTCGTGCGAGTGGCCATGATCGTGCTTGCCATGGTCATGCCCGTGGTCGTGCGCATGATCGTGCTTGTGAGCGTGGTCATGCCCGTGCGCGTGGCCCGCATGCGCGTGACCCGCGCCCGCGCCGTACGCGCCGCCCTCGGGCTCGAACGCGCTGGACGCCTCCGTCACGATCAGGTGCTGCCCGCGCAGCATGTCGGCCAGCACGTGGTCGGGCTCCAGCAGCAGGCGATCCGGCTGCAGCTCCAGCGGCACGTGGCGGTTGCCGAGGTGGTAGGCGGCGCGCAGCAGGTCGAACGGCGTGCCGTGGTCGGCGCAGTGCGTGACGACCAGCACCGGCTGTGGCGCGGCCTTCACGCGCACCAGCGAGCCGTCCTCGGCCACCAGCACGTCGCCGCCGCGCAGCACGGTGCCGCGCGGCAGGAACACGTTGAGCGCGCGGCCCAGCGAATCGGTCGCCTCGATGCGGCTCTTCTGGCGCACGTCCCAGTCCAGCTCCACCTCGCTGGCGCGGCGCAGCAGCACCTGGCTGAGGCCCTGGCCGCCGGCGATGCGCTTGCCGACCTGGAGGGGCGCTTGCTTGTCAGTCATCTCGAAATCCTTGCGCGAAAATTGAAGCGGGCCGCGCGATGGCGGCCCGTCTCTTCGAGGCCGCGGCGAGCCGCAGCCACTACCTTACATCACCACACGCGGCAGCGATTCACAGGGGCCATCGGCTGTCCCGGCTTGCACGAGAACGCCGTCTCGAACTCCTTGAAGTTCGCGACCAGGCCGTTGACGCGGTACACGTTGGGCGAGTGCGGGTTGGTCGCGGCCTGCAGGCGCAGCTGCTCCGGACGCGTGTTGGCGCAGGCCCATTGCGCCATGCCGATGAAGAAGCGCTGGTCGGGCGAGAAGCCGTCGACGGACGGCGGCGCCGGGTGCGCGGCCACCTCGGCCTTGTACGCGATGATGGCCAGCACCAGCCCGCCGAAGTCGGCGAGATCCTCGCCCAGCGTCAGCTTGGAGTTGATGTGCACGTCGTCGACGACGATGTACTTGCCGTACTGGTCGGTCAGGCAGGTGGTGCGCTTCTCGAATTCGGCGGCGTCCTTGGGCGTCCACCAGTTCTTCAGGTTGCCCTTGGCGTCGAACTGGCGGCCCTCGTCGTCGAAGCCGTGCGTCAGCTCGTGGCCGATGGTGCCGCCGGTGTTGCCGTAGTTGGGCGCGTCGTCGAGCTTGGCGTCGAACAGCGGCGGCTGCAGCACGCCGGCCGGGAAGTTGATGTCGTTCATCTGGCCGTCGTAGTACGCGTTGACGGTCGGCGGCGTCATGCCCCACTCGCTGTGGTCGACCGGCTTGCCGATCTTGGCGAGCTGCCGGCGTGCCTCGAAGGCGTCGCCGCGCTGCACGTTGCCCAGCAGGTCGTCGCGCTTGATGTCGAGGGCCGCGTAGTCGCGCCACTTGTCGGGGTAGCCGATCTTGTTGACCATGCCGTGCAGCTTCTCGAGCGCCTTCTGCTTGGTCTGCGGGCCCATCCAGTCGAGGTTCCTGATCTCGCCCTCCATCGCGGCCTGGATCTGCTGCGTCATGTGCAGCGTCTTGGCCTTGAGCTCGGGGCTGAAGTTCTCCTTGACGAACTCCTGGCCCAGCGCCTCGCCGATCTGGTTGTCGATCAGCACCACGCAGCGCTGCCACAGCGGGGCGACCTGCGTCACGCCGCGCAGCGTCTTGCGGTAGTAGTCGAAGTTCTCGTCGACGAAGGGCTTGGACAGGAACGGCGCCGACACGTGCGCCACGTGCCAGCGCAGGTAGGTCTTGATGTCGTCCAGCGAGCGCATGCGCAGCTGGAAGTCCAGCGTCTGGAAGAACTTCGGCTGGCTGACGTTGAAGCGGTCGTTGCCCGCCACGCCCATCCCGGCGAGGTAGGACTTCCAGTCGAACACGGGCGTCAGCGACTGCAGCTTGCGCTCGTTGGCCGGATGGAACAGGTGGCGCGGGTCGCGCTGGTCGACCAGCGTCATCGAGCCCTTGGCCAGCGCCGTCTCCATGGACATCACCGTGTCCGCATGCGCCTTCGCGTCGGCCTCGCCGTCGCCCATCAGCTGGAACATGCGCGCCACGTGCGCGACGTACTTCTCGCGCAGCTCCTTGGACTTGGCGTCGGTCTTCAGGTAGTAGTCGCGATCGGGCATGCCCAGGCCGCCCTGCTGCGCGAAGGCGATCACGCGCGAGGAGTCGGCGAAGTCCTGCGCCGAGCCGAAGTTGAAGAACAGGCCGTCGTCGCCGGAATTGAGCTGCAGCGCGGCGAGCACCGCCGGCAGGTCCTTCTTGGACTTCATGCCGTCGATCAGCACCAGCTCCGGCCGCATCGGCGCGGCGCCGAGCTGCTGCGTCAGGCCGTCGTTAGTGCAGGCAGCGAAGGCGTCGCCGATCTTCTGCTGCGAGACGGTGCGGCCGTCGGTCTGCGTCGCGAACTTGTCGAGGATGCCCCACAGCACGCGGCGGTTGTCCTGCGCCATCTTGGCGTAGACGTCCCAGCTCGACTGGTCGGCCGGGATCGGGTTGTTCTTCTGCCAGCCGCCGCAGCTGTATTGGTAGAAATCGACGCAGGGGTCGGCGGACTTGTCCATCGAGCTGACGTCGAGCACTGGCGTGTACGGCAGCCTGGCCAGCGGCGTGGCGGCGGCGGGCGACGAGGCGGCGGTCACGGCGGCGGCGGCCGACGACGCCGCGGGCGCGCCGGCCTTGGGCGGCGCGGCGTCCTGCGCGAAGGCGGACGCGGCGAGCAGGCCGACGGCCAGGGCGGCGAAGGATTTCTTGTGGATGATGGGCATGGACGGTGGTGGGGGTGGGATGTCGTTGTCGTCGGTTCGGCGAGAAGGGGCGCGGGTCACTCGACCTTCACGCCCTTCCAGAACGCCACGCGGCCCTTGATGTTGGCCGCGGCCTCGGTCGGCTCCGGGTAGTACCAGACGGCCTCGGGATTCATCTCGCCGTTGACGAACAGCGTGTAGTAGTAGGCCTGGCCCTTCCAGGGGCAGCTCGTGCGGTGGTTGCTGAACGTGACGTAGTCGCGGTTCAGGCTGGCCTCGGGGAAGTAGTGGTTCCCCTCGACGGTGACGATGTCGTCGCTCTCGGCCAGGACGGCCCCGTTCCAGGTGGCTTTCATGCGGATCTCCGGCGCATGCCGCAGCGGTGTGCGCGGCGCAAGGGCCGTAGTTTCGCAGGTCGGGGAAAGGGTTTCGCCTCGGGGCTTCCCGCGCCGGGCATGTTGTATAGGGAAGGAAACTCCCCCTTGACGTTCCCGAGGAACGTCGCGCGCCGTTGGATGCTCCGTCTTGGCGGAGCCGGCGGGTCGATCGGACGATGCCGATCGTGATCTCAGGCGTCGCGTCGAGCGTCGCCTTGGGTCGCCTGTCCGATCACTTCGGAAGAGGCAGGTTGGTACGCAGTTGGCCTTGACGGTTCACTTCGATGCACGGTGCGTGACCCAGCGGCTTCCACTCCGGCTGCGTCGGTTGCGGACGCACGACGCGTTCGCCGAGAGGCTGCCAAGGGGCGGGGTCCGGTTCGCCAGCGACTTTCATATGCCCTCCTTCTGGGATGTCATCTGAGCCATCAAGCACTAGCAATCGGCGAGCCAGGGCGGAACCACCGGGTGTAAACGATGAGGCCGTCGAGACAGCATGGCAGGTGCTTGTCCATACAACGCGGCAACGCCATCGGCCGTGTACATCGGTTGACGCATTTACACAGGCGCTTCTCGTCTTTCCGGCACGCCGTCGCATTGCATGGACGAGTCCATCGTGCGCGCGTCGAGGCCGAAGCGGAAGCCCCCGAAATGGGCAAGCGTCCCTGGATGTGTGGAGGTTTTCGCAGTTGCACGCCGCGTGAGCGAGTGCCCGCTCAAGCACGCGGTCGTGGTGCATGCGATGCACTCGACCGCAGCTTGCCGCGCGAGGCCGACGAGGTTCGTGGCATTCGGCGTGCGCGCCCCGGCGGGGCGCGTCTCAGAACAGGAAGTAGCGCTGCGCCATCGGCAGTTCGGTGGCCGGCTCGCACGTGAGCAACTGGCCGTCGGCGCGCACCTCGTAGGTCTGCGCGTCGATCTCCATCTTCGGCAGCCAGTCGTTGTGGATCATGTCGCGCTTGCCGACCGTGCGGCAGCCCTTGACGGTGGCGATGGTCTTCTTCAGCCCCGCGCGCGCGGGCACGCCCGCGGCGACGCCGGCCTGGGACACGAACGTGAGCGAGCCCTGCGTCAACGCGCCGGCGTAGCTGCCGAACATCGGCCGGTAGTGCACCGGCTGCGGCGTCGGGATCGAGGCGTTCGGGTCGCCCATCGCGGCCATCGCGATGAAGCCGCCCTTGAGGATCAGCGCCGGCTTGACGCCGAAGAACGCCGGCTGCCACAGCACCAGGTCGGCCCACTTGCCGATCTCGATCGAGCCGACCTCGTGCGCGATGCCGTGCGTCAACGCGGGGTTGATGCCCAGCTTGGCGGCGTAGCGCTTGACGCGCGCGTTGTCGTTGCGTTCGGTGTCGCCGGCCAGCGGCCCGCGCTGGGCCTTCATCTTGTGCGCCGTCTGCCAGCAGCGCAGGATCACCTCGCCGACGCGGCCCATCGCCTGCGAATCGGAGCTGAACATGCTGATCGCGCCCAGGTCGTGCAGGATGTCCTCGGCGGCGATGGTCTCGCGGCGGATGCGGCTCTCGGCGAAGGCGAGGTCTTCCGCGATGCCGGCGTCCAGGTGGTGGCACACCATCAGCATGTCCAGGTGCTCGTCGAGCGTGTTGACGGTGAACGGGCGCGTCGGGTTGGTGGACGACGGCAGCACGTTGGCCTCGCCCACCACCTTCATGATGTCGGGCGCGTGGCCGCCGCCGGCGCCCTCGGTGTGGAAGCTGTGGATCGTGCGGCCCTTGAAGGCGGCGATGGTGTCCTCGACGAAGCCGCTCTCGTTGAGCGTGTCCGAGTGGATCGCGACCTGGATGTCCGTCTCCTCGGCCACGGACAGGCAGCAGTCGATGGCCGCCGGCGTGGTGCCCCAGTCCTCGTGCAGCTTCAGGCCCACCGCGCCGGCCTCGACCTGCTGGCGCAGCGCCTCGGGCCGGCTCGCGTTGCCCTTGCCCAGGAAGCCGAGGTTCATGGGGAACGCGTCGGCCGCCTGCAGCATGCGCGCGATGTTGGCCGGGCCCGGCGTGCAGGTGGTGGCGAAGGTGCCGGTGGCCGGGCCCGTGCCCCCGCCCATCATGGTGGTGATGCCCGAGGCCAGCGCCTCCTCGATCTGCTGCGGGCAGATGAAGTGGATGTGGGTGTCGATGCCGCCCGGCGTGACGATCATGCCCTCGGCCGCGATGACCTCTGTGCCCGGGCCGATGACGATGTCCACCCCCGGCTGCACGTCCGGGTTGCCGGCCTTGCCGATCGCCGCGATGCGGCAGCCGCGCAGGCCGATGTCGGCCTTGACGATGCCCCAGTGGTCGACGATCAGCGCGTTGGTGATGACGCAGTCGACCGCGTCGGCCGGCCCCGGCCCGTTGACGGCCTGGCCCTGGCCCATGCCGTCGCGGATGGTCTTGCCGCCGCCGAACTTCACCTCCTCGCCGTAGCCGCCGGCCGCGAGGGTGAAGTCCTTCTCGACCTCGATGACGAGGTTGGTGTCGGCCAGCCGCACGCGGTCGCCGGTGGTGGGGCCGAACATCTCGGCGTAGGCGCGTCTTCCGATCGTCGGCATCAGAGATCGCCCTGCACGAGGCCGCGGAAGCCGTAGACCGTGCGCGTGCCCGCGAGGTCGACCAGCGCCACCGTGCGCTGCTGGCCCGGCTCGAAGCGGACGGCGGTGCCGGACGCGATGTCCAGCCGCATGCCGCGCGCGGCCTCGCGGTCGAAGCGCAGCGCGCCGTTGGTCTCGGCGAAGTGGTAGTGCGAGCCGACCTGGATCGGGCGGTCGCCGCCGTTCTCGACGACCAGCGTCAGGCGCCGGCGGCCGGGGTTGAGGTCGATGTCGCCATCGTCGGTGAGCAGTTCGCCGGGGATCATCGCGGTCCTCGCTGGGGCGCACCGCGCGGGTGCGTGGGCGCCCTCATCATGTGATTGGCTGATGGACGGTCACCAACTTGGTGCCGTCCGGGAACGTGGCCTCGACCTGGATCTCGGGGATCATCTCGGCGATGCCGTCCATCACGTCGGCCTTCGTCAGGATATGGCGGCCCTCGCTCATCAGCTCGGCGACGCTGCGGCCGTCGCGCGCGCCTTCCATGATGGTCGCGCTGATGAGCGCCACCGCCTCGGGATAGTTCAGCTTCAGGCCCCGGGCCCTGCGCCGCTCGGCGAGCAGCGAGGCCGTGAACAGCAGGAGCTTGTCCTTTTCGCGCGGAGTCAGGTTCATCTTGCAGAGCGTATTGCAGGTTTGATGCCACGCGCAATGGGCACGAGTCTTGAGTGCGTCACCGGACGATGACCGACGCCGCCCTCGCTTCCGCCACCACGCCACCCGCGCCGCAGCGCGTCGTGAAGGTGCGGCGCGACTACAACAGCTGGGTGGCGCAGGAATCGCTGGAGGACTACGCGCTGCGCTACACCCCGCAGTCGTTCCGCAAGTGGTCGGAGCTGCGCGTGGCCAACACCGCGTTCGGCGCGGCGTCGTTCCTGGTGCTGGAGGCGGTCGGCGCGACGCTGCTCGTGCAGGACGGCTTCGTCAACGCTTTCTGGGCGATCCTGGCGACGGGGCTGATCATCGCGCTGGCCGGCTGGCCGATCGCGGTCTACGCGGCGCGCCACGGGCTTGACATGGACCTGCTCACGCGCGGCGCCGGCTTCGGCTACCTCGGCTCGACGATCACCTCGCTGATCTACGCGAGCTTCACGTTCATCTTCTTCGCGCTGGAGGCCGCGGTGATGGCCTACGCGCTCGATCTCGCCTTCGACATCCCGCCGGCCTGGGGCTACCTGGTCTGCGCGGTCGTCGTGCTGCCGCTGGTGACGCACGGCGTGACGGCCATCGGCCGGCTGCAGGTCTGGACGCAGCCGCTGTGGATCGCGATGCTGGTGCTGCCCTACGTCTTCGTGTTTCGCGCGCACCCGCACGCGCTCGCGGGCCTGTGGGCGTACGCGGGCGAGGACGGCCGCGGCGGCCGCTTCGACGTGCTGAAGTTCGGCAGCGCGATGACGGTGGGCATCGCCCTGATGACGCAGATGGGCGAGCAGGCCGACTACCTGCGCTTCATGCCCGCGCGCACCGCGCAGAACCGGCGGCGCTGGTGGTGGGGCGTGGCGATCGGCGGCCCGGGCTGGGTGCTGCCGGGCGTGCTCAAGATGCTGGGCGGCGCGCTGCTGGCGTGGATCGCGATCGGGCAATCGGTGCCGCTGGACCGCGCCGTCGACCCGAACCAGATGTATCTCGCGGCCTGGGACACCGTCTTCAGCCGCCCCGGCATGGCGGTGGCGGCGACGGCGGCCTTCGTCGTGCTGTCGCAGCTCAAGATCAACGTCACCAACGCCTACGCCGGTTCGCTGGCCTGGTCGAACTTCTTCGCGCGCCTGACGCACAGCCACCCGGGCCGCGTCGTCTGGGTCGCGTTCAACACGGCCATCGCGCTGATGCTGATGGAGCTGGACGTCTTCACCGTGCTCGGCAAGGTGCTCGGGCTCTACGCGAACCTGGCGATCTCGTGGCTGATGGCGGTCGTCGCCGACCTCGTCGTCAACAAGCCGCTCGGGCTGTCGCCGCGCGGCATCGAGTTCCGGCGCGCGTATCTGTACGACGTCAACCCGGTGGGCGTGGGCGCGATGGGCGCGGCGTCGGTGCTGAGCATCGCGGCGCACCTGGGCGCGTTCGGGCCGCTGGCGCAGGCGTTCTCGGCGCTGATCGCACTCGTGACCGCGTTCATCGCGTCGCCGTTGATCGCCTGGGCGACCAAAGGGCGCTACTACGTCGCCCGCCGCGTCGACGAGGCACCCGTCAAGTTCTTCGAGGCCGGTGCGACGCAACGGTATCGCGCACTGCGCTGCTCGATCTGCGAACGCGAGTACGAAGGCCCGGACATGTCGCACTGCCCGGCCTACCAGGGCCCGATCTGCTCGCTGTGTTGCTCGCTGGACGCGCGCTGCGGGGACCTGTGCAAGCCCGACGCCCGCCTCGCGACGCAGGCGCGCGACACGGTGCACGCGTTGCTGCCGCGACGCCTGTGGCCGGCGATGGACGGCGGCCTCGGCGGGTGGCTGGCGCTGATGCTGCCGGTGTCGCTACTGCTGGCGGGCGTCTGCGCGCTGCTCTATCAGCAGGAACTGCGCGTGCTGGGCAACGCGGCGCCGGAGGCGTCGGCGGCGCTGCGGCAGTCCGTGATCGGCGTCTTCGCGATGCTGCTGCTGGCCAGCGGCGTCGTCGGCTGGTGGGCGGTGCTGACGCGCCAGAGCCGCCGCGTCGCGCAGGAGGAGAGCAACCGGCAGACGCAGGCGCTCGGCGAGCAGACGGTGCGGCTGACGCAGGAGATCGAGTCGCATCGCCAGACCGACGCCGAGCTGCAGCGCGCCAAGGCCGCGGCCGACGCCGCCAACCAGGCCAAGAGCCGCTACATCTCGACGCTGAGCCACGAGCTGCGCACGCCGCTCAACAGCGTGATCGGCTACGCACAGCTGCTCGACGACGACCCCGCGCTGCCGGCGCACCGGCGCCAGGCCGTCAGCGTGATCCGGCGCGGCGGCGAGCACCTGCTGTCGCTGATCGAGGGCACGCTGGACCTCGCGCGCATCGAGAGCGGCAAGGTGTCGCTCGCGACGGCGACCGTGCATTTCCGCGAGGCCGTCGACCAGCTCGCCGACCTGTTCGAGCTGCAGGCCGGCGCCAAGGGCCTGCGCTTCGTGCGCGACTTCGACCCCGCGCTGCCGCACTGGGTTCGCGCCGACGAGCGCCGCCTGCGCCAGATCCTGATCAACGTGATCGGCAACGCCGTCAAGTTCACCGACCGCGGCACCGTCACGCTGCGCATCCGCCACGAGCGCGAGATGGCCTACTTCGACATCGAGGACACGGGGCCGGGTATCGCCGACAAGGATCTCGAACGAATCTTCGAACCATTCGCGCGCGGCGCCGCGCGCGTGGGCGCGGGCGACGGCACCGGGCTGGGCCTGACGATCGCCAAGATGCTGACCGACCTGATGGGCGGCGAGATGAGCGTGCACAGCACGCCAGGCGCCGGCACGCGGTTCCGCATCGTGCTGTTCCTCGCCGAACAGCGCGCCGGCGCGCCGGTCGCCGTGACCGAAGCCAGGCGGCGCAGCGGCTACGCCGGCGCGCGGCGGAGCGTGCTGGTGGTCGACAACGAGGAGGTCGACCGCGAGCTGCTGCGCCAGCTGCTCGAGCCCATCGGCTTCGGCGTGCGGCAGGCGCCGTCGGGCGAGGCGGCCCTGCAGCTGCTGGGCGACGGCGCGCGGCCCGACGCGATCCTGATGGATCTGGCGATGCCCGGCATCGACGGCTGGGAGACGATCCGCCGCCTGCGCGACCAGGGCCTGAGCGACGCGCCGGTGGCCATCGTGTCGGCCAACGCGTTCGACCGGCGGCTGGACAACGACCTCGGCATCGTCGCCCGCGACTACGTGCTGAAGCCGGTGCGCGGCGAGGAGCTGCTGGACTGGCTGGGCCACGCGCTGCGCCTGCAATGGCGCGACGAGCCCGCGGCCGCGATGGCGGCGCCGGCCGTCGAGACCGCGCCCGCGGCCGCGGCGCTGCCCGAGCGCACGTCGCTGCAGGCGCTGGCCGAGCAGGTGCGCGTCGGCTATCCGCGCGGCATCCACCGCTGGCTCGACCACATCGACGCCAACGAGCCCGCCTGCGCCGACTTCACCCGGCGCCTGCGCGGCCTGGCGAGCCGCTTCCAGCTCGACGCGATGGCCGCGGACATCGCCCAGGCGCTGCAGCTGCGGGAGGCGCCGCATGGCTGAATGGATGCAGGCGTCGACCGACGGCGCGACCGCGCGGGGCGAGGCCGCGGGCGTCGTGCTGATCGTCGACGACATCCCCGACAACCTCGCCGTGCTGCACGACGCGCTCGACGAGTCCGGCTACACGGTGCTCGTCGCCACCGACGGCGCGAGCGCGATCGCGCGCGCCGCGCAGGCGCTGCCCGACATCGTGCTGCTGGACGCCCTGATGCCCGGCATGGACGGCTTCGAGGTGGCGCGCCGGCTCAAGGCCGACGAGGCGACGGCGCCGATCCCCATCGTCTTCATGACGGCGCTGACCGACACCGAGCACGTGCTCGCCGCGTTCGCGGCCGGCGGCGTCGACTACGTCTCCAAGCCGGTGCGTCCGCGCGAGGTCGTCGCGCGCATCGCCGCGCACCTGCAGAGCGCGCGCCACGCCCGCCAGGCCCGCAACGCGCTCGACGCGTTCGGCCATGCGTCGATCGCGCTGCGTCCGGCCGACGGCCGCGTGCTGTGGCAGACGCCGCTGGCGCGCGACCTGATGAAGCGGCACTTCGGGGCGGGCGCGGCCGGTGCACCGATCGCCGGAACGGGCAGCGCCATCGCCGCGCCGCTGCACGCGCCCGCGAGCCTGTGCGACTGGGTTCGCGCGCGCGTCACGCGCACGGACGCGCCCGAGGGCGACACCTGGACGTGCGTGACGGGCACGCAGCGCCTGCACTGCAGCCTGCATCCGGCGAGCGCTGAGGACGAGTGGCTGCTGGTGCTGACCGAGAGCAGCAACGGCGCGGCCATCGAGGCGCTGTCGCTGCAGTTCCGCCTGACGGCGCGCGAGGCCGAGGTGCTTTATTGGGTGGCGCACGGCAAGACCAACCGCGACATCGGCGACATCCTCGGCACGCGTCCGAAGACGATCACCAAGCACCTGGAGCACGTGTTCGAGAAGCTGGGCGTCGAGACGCGCACCGCGGCCGCCGCGCGCGTGCTGGGGACGCTGCCGGAGCTGATGCGCAGAAAATGAGGGCGCGCGTCCCGGCTCGCGCGCGCCTGCACCCGTCACCGCGAGCCACGCACAGGGAGAATCGAATGGACATGGTCAATCCGTACCTGGACGCGCTCACGGCCTGGAGCGCCGCGCCCGTCTTCTCGCAGCCCATCCTGCCGGGCTGGACGATCAACGTGAACAGCAACAACTCGCGTGCACCGCGCACCGAGGGGCTGATCGTCTCGAAGTTCAGCTACGGCCGCCAGCTGGGGCAGATCAGCGACGCGCTGGCCGAGATCATCGCCACGCTGCCGCCGGAAACGCGCAAGCAGGCCGCGGTCGCGCGCTTCATGAAGATGAAGGAGGCGATCGACGTGCTGAAGGACGCGGCGTAGGCTCGTCCGCGCCGGCGGCGCTTCGAGGACGGCGTGCCGCAACCGGTCGCGCCGCGCGTGCGTGACGCGCGCGCCCGTGCGACAGTCGCTGCAACTTCCGGAGACCCCGTCATGCAGCTGCTCGCCGCCAGCGAATCCTTCGGCCAATGCCTGCGCCGCGTCGACGCCTGCGGCACCGTCGTGCGCGACACGCGCCTGGCGCCGTCGTCCGGCGTGCCGCGCCACGCGCACGCCGCGGCCTACGCGTGCGTCGTGCTCGATGGCCGCTACACCGAGCAGGGCGAGGGCGCGGCGCTGCACTGCGTCGCCGGGTCGGTGCTGACGCACGCCGCGGGCCACGCGCACGCCAACCGCGTCGGCGACGCCGGCGCGCGCTGCGTCAACATTGAGCTGGACGAGGCGATGCTGCGCGACGGTCCGCTGCGCGCGCTCGTGCCCTTCCTGCATGCCGACCGCCACGTCGCGCTGCCGCCGACTGCGGCACCCTTGCGCCGGCTGTCCGACGCGCTCGCCGCGGACGACGACCTCGCGCCGCTGCAGGTGCACGCCGCCGCGCTCGACCTGCTGTGCGCCGCCGCGCGCGCGACGCCGCCCGATGCGGCCGTGCGGCGCGCGGCCGTGCTCGATCGCGTCGTCGACTGCCTGGAGTCCGACCTCGCCGCACCGCCCGCGCTAAACGCGCTGGCCCGCGTCGCCGGCCTGCATCCGCACCACCTGATGCGCGCGTTCCGCCAACACCACGGCGAGACGATCGGCGGCTACGTGCGGCGCCGGCGGCTCGAGATCGCCGATGCGCAGCTGCGCCACGGCGAGCTGCCGCTGGTCGACATCGCGCTGGAGGCCGGCTTCTGCGACCAGGCGCACTTCACGCGCGCCTATCGCCGGCAGTTCGGCGTCACGCCGGGGCTGCGGCGGCGGCTGTGCTGACGCGCGATTCCCGTTCAAGCGCGCGACTGGCGTGCAAGATGCGCCGCGCCGTCCCGTCCTAAGCTGCCCACATGACACGCTCTCCCATCCGCCTGCTGGCCGCCACTGCGCTGGCCCTCCTCGCCGCCGCCGTTCGAGCGGACGACTTCTCCTCCGCGCTCGGCCCGGTCTTCCAGGCCGACTTGCCGCAGACGCTGGCGCGCCTGAAGGCCCTGCCCGAGGCATCGCTGTCGGCCAAGGCGCGTCCGGCGCGCGAGTGCATCCTCGCGCGCTTCGGCGCGGCTGACCCGGCCTCCGCGGCGATCGATCCGCGCTTGCCGCCCGACCTCGCCGCGGTGTTGCGCGCCTATCGCCGCTACTGGACGTCCGTGCTGATGCACACCCGCACGCCGGCCGAGGCCGACGCGGCGCTGTCCGACGACCTCGGCCGCCTGCTGCCCGACGCGCCCGCCGGGCTCGACGCTCGCACCGAGGCGTCGGTCGCCTTCGCCGAGCAGCGCGGCTGGCATGCGTTGGGCGGCCTCACCGCGCCGCTGCACGAATACATGTTGTGGAAGGACCAGGCGACGCGGCGCGAGGATGTCGCGCTGCCCGGCGGCACGGTGGCGGTCTCCGTCTCGAAGCTGGATGGCTTCGCGAGCCTGGGCTGGGGCGCCTGGGCCACGTGCGACCTGGCCCACACCGGCGGCTGGGCCACGCCGCAGGGCCTGATGGTGGTGGTGCCCGGCTGGGACTTGTCCAGCGATCGCTACCGCGTCAGCCTGCTGGGCCACGAGTCGCAGCACTTCGCCGACTATCCGCGCTTTCCCAAGCTGGCCGAGCCCGACCTCGAGTACCGCGCGAAGCTGACGGAGCTGGCGCTTGCGCACGACGCGCAAGCCGATCTGCTGGCGATGTTCTCGGCGGGCGCGAAGCGCGACCGCGCGTTGCCGCATCCGTTCGCCGACTGGTGGGTGATGAAGCGCATCGGCGACCGCCTCGGCACCGACGACTGGAAGACGTGGAAGCCCGACGACGTGCGCGCCGCCGCGGCGGCCGAACTGGCGGCGCACACGGCACTGCTGCAGGCGCGCGGCGCGGCGACCGCGACGACGGCGCTTCCCGACTAGGCGGGGCTGCCCTGGCGGCTCGCCTGGAAGTCGAGGAAGCGGATCGCCGAGTCGCGCACGCTGGCGGCGGCCCGGGGATGCGAGGTGACGGCGGTCAGCCGCGCCAGCCACGCGGCGCGGTCCTCGCGCGACTGCTTCGAATTGAGCAGCCGATTGGCCATCCAGGCCGTCAGTTCGGTGGGCTGGCGTTCCAGCGAGGCGGCCAGCAGCGCCGCGTAGCCGGACTGGCTCTCGAGCGCCTGCACCAGCGGGCCGGGTGCGCCGAAGTCCGCCTGCGGATGCCGTTCCAGCAGCGCCAGCAGCGCGGGCGCGACGCGTTCGCAGCCGGGCAGGGCGGCGAAGCCGGCGAGCAGTTCGTTGAGGCGGTGCACGTTGTCCGCGCCGTCCGGGGTGGGCGCGAAGTCCTGCAGCTCGGAGAGGAGTTCGTCGACGGAACGGGTCATGGGGCGTCTGGCTTCCAGCATCGGAAGCCCGAGCGTAGCCGTTCGCGCGAACGCCGCCCGCCCGGTTGCCCAATCCACTGCGATGCGCGTGGATTGCGGCCGGCGCCGGCACCGGCCCCGGCCTTGTGCTATTGGCGCGCGGCGTCCGGCTCGCCCGCGGCGCCGTTGGCCGCGGCCAGGCTCGGGCGCGTCTCGACCTCGGCGCGCGGCCGCAGCGCCGCCTCGATGCCGGCCACCAGGAAGCGCGTCAGCCGATCCTGGTCGTCGGCCGTCGATTCGGCCGGCGAGGCGGCCTGCGCCAGGCGGAACAGGCGCTTGGAGCCGATGAGGAATTTCAGCAGCGAGGCGCTGACGTAGATGTAGGCCGAGGCGGCGGCATGGCGCGACGCCTTCGGATAGCACAGCTGCAGGGCGTCGATGAAGACCAGCGCGGCGTCGTCGAGCTTCTCGCGCACGACCTGCGCGGCCTCCTCGGTCGGATCGTCGATCACGCGGGCCATCAGCCGCAGGAAGGTCTCGCCGTCGGCCTCGGCGGCCGTCGCGAAGCCGATCCGGATCCAGACCTGCACCAGGTCTCGCACCGTGAACGTGCCCGGGCCGGCGGTCACCAGCGCCAGCAGCGACGAGGCCCGGTCGTCCAGCATCTTCCGATGCGAATCGATGACGGCGGACAACAGCTGGTACTTGCTGCCGAAGTGATGGTTCAGCAGCGTCAGCGACACCTGGGCGTCGCGCGCGATGTCGCGCAGACTGGCTCCCCGGAAACCGTGATGGGCGAAATGATGATTGGCCGCGATCAGGATCGCGCTCTTGCGTTGCATGGTTTTTCTTGGTGGCTTTCCCCGGGCTGCACCGCCGTTCCCTCGGGTCGGCGCTGTCCGGTTGACATGTGGGCCATCTTTCTTGCGCGCATGTTGCACTGGGGTCTTTGAACAGCCGTTCAGGACGCAGGGCAGTCGGCAGGCCCGCCATGGAGCGGGCAGGGTCTAGACGACTTTGCGAAGCGGTGCCGGGTCGCGGCTACGACATGTGTCGTATGTCGCCGCGCCGTCGGGCTGCTTATCCTTCATCCATCGTCCTCGGCAACCCGGGGACATCAACAGGAGCGAACTCGAATGACCACTTCCCGCCGCAGCTTCAATCTGACGTTAGGCGCGCTGGCCGCGCTCGCCTCGTTGACCGCGATGACCCCGGCGCTGGCCGCCGACACGATCAAGGTCGGCATCCTGCATTCGCTGTCCGGCACGATGGCGATCTCGGAGACGGTGTTGAAGGACACCGCGCTGATGACGATCGCCGAGATCAACGCCAAGGGCGGCGTGCTGGGCAAGCAGCTCGAGCCGGTGGTCGTCGACCCGGCGTCGAACTGGCCGCTGTTCGCCGAGAAGGCGCGCCAGCTGATCACGCAGGATCACGTGGCCGTCGTGTTCGGCTGCTGGACCAGCGTGTCGCGCAAGTCGGTGCTGCCGGTGTTCGAGGAGTTGAACAGCCTGCTGTTCTACCCGGTGCAGTACGAAGGCGAGGAGCTGTCCAAGAACGTGTTCTACACGGGCGCGGCGCCGAACCAGCAGGCGATCCCCGCGGTCGAATACCTGATGTCCAAGGACGGTGGCTCGGCCAAGCGCTTCGTCCTGCTGGGCACCGACTACGTCTACCCGCGCACGACCAACAAGATCCTGCGTTCGTTCCTGCACTCCAAGGGCGTGAAGGACGAGGACATCATGGAGGAGTACACGCCGTTCGGCCACTCCGACTACCAGTCCATCATCGCCAAGATCAAGAAGTTCGCCGGCGAGGGCAAGAAGACGGCGGTGATCTCGACGATCAACGGCGATTCCAACGTGCCGTTCTACAAGGAACTCGGCAACCAGGGCCTGAAGGCGACGGACGTGCCGGTGGTGGCGTTCTCGGTCGGCGAGGAGGAGCTGCGCGGCGTCGACACCAAGCCGCTCGTCGGCCACCTCGCGGCATGGAACTACTTCATGTCGATCAAGAACCCGACCAACACGGCCTTCATCAAGGAGTGGTCGGACTACGCCAAGAAGAACAATCTGCCGGGCGACAAGGACAAGCCGCTGACCAACGACCCGATGGAGGCCACCTACATCGGCATCCACATGTGGGCGCAGGCGGTCGAGAAGGCCAAGTCCACCGACACCGACAAGGTGATCGCGGCGATGGCCGGCCAGACGTTCAAGGCGCCGGGCGGCTTCGTCTCGACGATGGACGAGAAGAACCACCACCTGCACAAGCCCGTCTTCATCGGCGAGATCAAGCCGGACGGCCAGTTCAACGTCGTGTGGAAGACGCCGGGGCCGATCAAGGCGCAGCCGTGGTCGCCGTACATTCCGGAAGACAAGGGCAAGAAGGACGAGCCGGAAAAGAAGTGAGCCGGGCATGCGGCGACTCATCTTCCGTAGCGCCGCCATCGCGCTCGTCGCGATGATCGGCGCGGTCGCCGCCCCCGCGTGGGCGCTCGACGCGGCCCAGGCGCGCGCGATCGCCGTGGGCGACGGCGACGCGCGCATCGCGGCGCTGCAGGACGCGGTCGCGCGGGCCGACCCCGGCCTGGCCACGTTCGCGCAGGCGCTGCTCGACGACTCCGTGAAGACGACGGCGACCGGCGTCTTTGTCGTCCACGACGACAAGGCCGTCGACGCCGTCACGGGCCAGCCCGCGACGCTGCCCGACGACGCCGAGGACGTCTCCAACAACAACCGCATGCGCGGCGCGCTCGGCACGGCGCTGAGCGGCCTGCGCCTGTTGTCGCCGGACCTGGCGACGCGCCGCAAGGCCGTCGACGACCTGTCCGGCAGCGCCGCCGATCCGGCCTTGCTGCCGGTGGTCGAGAAGGCGTTCGCGTCCGAGCCCGACGCGAAGCTCAAGGCCGCGCTGGGCCGGCTGCGGGCCGCCGTCCAGATCGCGTCGCCCGATCGCGCGAAGCGCCGGCAGGCGATCGCCGACCTCTCGCACAGCGACGAGCCCACCGTGCGCGCGCTGCTGCAGTCGCGCCTCGCGGCCGACGCCGAGACCGATCCCGAGCTGCGCACCGCGATCGCGCAGGCGCTGGTGCAGGTCGACGGCCGCCTCGCGTGGGGCGAGCGGCTGGGCGTGATGTTCACCGGCATCAGCCTGGGCTCGATCCTGCTGCTGGTCGCGCTCGGGCTGGCCATCACGTACGGCCTGATGGGCGTCATCAACATGGCGCACGGCGAGCTGATGATGATCGGCGCCTATACCACCTGGGGTGTGCAGAACCTGTTCCGCCACTTCGCGCCGGGGCTGTTCGACGGCTACGTGCTGGTCGCTGTCCCCGCGTCCTTCCTCGTCTCGGCCGCGGTCGGCGCGATCCTGGAGCGCGGCGTGATCCGCTTCCTGTACGGCCGGCCGCTCGAGACGCTGCTGGCGACCTGGGGCATCAGCCTCGTGCTGATGCAGGTGGTGCGCTCGCTGTTCGGCGCGCAGAACGTGGAGGTCGAGAATCCGTCGTGGATGTCGGGCGGCATCGCCGTCGCGAGCAACCTGACGCTGCCCTACAACCGGCTCGCGATCATCGCGTTCGCGGCGCTGGTGCTGCTGGCGACCTTCCTGCTGATCAGCCGCACGCGGCTCGGCCTGTTCGTGCGCGGCGTGACGCAGAACCGGCGCATGGCCTCGTGCACCGGCATCGACACCGTGCGCATCGACACGATGGCCTTCGCGCTCGGCGCGGGCATCGCGGGCATGGCCGGCTGCGCGCTGAGCCAGGTCGGCAACGTCGGGCCCGATCTCGGCCAGAGCTACATCGTCGATTCGTTCATGGTGGTGGTGCTGGGCGGCGTCGGCCAGCTCGCCGGCACCGTGCTCGCGGCGCTCGGGCTGGGCCTGATGAACAAGGTGCTCGAAGGCGTGGCCGGCGCGGTGCTGGCCAAGATCTTCGTGCTGATCTTCATCGTCGTGTTCATCCAGAAGCGGCCGCAGGGGCTGTTCGCGCTCAAGGGACGGAGCGCCGAATCATGAGCCCGC
Organism: Scleromatobacter humisilvae; assembly: GCF_023231945.1. Taxonomy (GTDB): domain Bacteria; phylum Pseudomonadota; class Gammaproteobacteria; order Burkholderiales; family Burkholderiaceae_C; genus Scleromatobacter; species Scleromatobacter humisilvae. The sequence goes on along the minus strand of NZ_JAJLJH010000013.1, from coordinate 19,135 downwards.
ACGGCCGCCCGAATGGCGAATGCCCCCGCTCGGCGGGGAGGCGCGCAGCGCCAGGGGTGCCCACATGACGCCTGTCTCGCCCGTCCAGCTGCTTCCCGACTCGCGCCGCGGCCTGCTGCTCGGCGCGCGCGGCTGGAGCGTCGTCGTCGGCGCGCTGGTCGTCATCGCGGTGCTGGTGCCGCTGCTCAACCTCGCGGTTCCCGCGGGCAACCCGCTGCACTTCGGCGACTACGGCGTCGCGCTGGTCGCCAAGATCATGTGCTACGCGATGTGCGCGCTGGCGATGGACCTGATCTGGGGCTACACCGGCATCCTGTCGCTCGGCCACGGCCTGTACTTCGCGCTCGGCGGCTACGCGATGGGCATGTACCTGATGCGCCAGATCGGCCACGACGGCAATTACCGCAGCGACCTGCCGGACTTCATGGTGTTCCTCGACTGGAAGACGATGCCGTGGACCTGGGCCGGCAGCGCGTCGTTCGTGTTCCAGATGTTCCTGGTGGTCGCGGCGCCGGCGGTACTCGCAGGGGTATTCGGCTGGTTCGCGTTCCGTTCGCGCATCAAGGGCGTGTACTTCTCGATCATCACGCAGGCGCTGACCTTCGCCGGCATGCTCCTGTTCTTTCGCAACGAGACGGGCTTCGGCGGCAACAACGGCTTCACCGACTTCAAGCGCATCCTGGGCATCTCCATCGCCGCGCCGTCCACGCGCATGGTGCTGTTCGTGCTGACCGGCCTGACGCTGGTCGCGTTCTACCTGCTGGCGCGCGCCATCGTCCACAGCAAGTACGGCCGCGTGCTGCAGGCGATCCGCGACGCCGAGAGCCGTGTCATGTTCACCGGCTACGACCCGCTGAAGTACAAGCTGTCGATCTGGGTGCTGTCGGCCACGATGTGCGGCATCGCGGGCGCGCTGTACGTGCCGCAGGTGGGCATCATCAACCCGAGCGAGATGTCGCCGGCGGCGTCGATCGAGATGGCCATCTGGGCGGCGGTCGGCGGCCGCGGCACGCTGGTCGGGCCGATCATCGGCGCGTTCTTCGTCAACGGCGCCAAGAGCTGGTTCACGCAGGCCTTCCCCGAGTTCTGGCTGTATTTCCTCGGCGCGCTGTTCATCTCGGTGACGCTGTTCCTGCCGCGCGGGATCATGGGCATCCGGGATCGGCTGAGGCGAGAGAAGGGCGTGGAGGTGAAGGCATGACCCCGGACCTGCAGGAAGCAGGCGCCGCGTTGCTGGAACGACACCACCAGCAGCCGGCGGCGACGCCGGCCGGTGGCGCCAGCTTCGGCCGCCTCGTCCACGCGAGCACGCCCGATTTCGCGCACGGCGTCGCGCTCTACCTCGACGAGATCAGCGTCAGCTTCGACGGCTTCAAGGCGCTCAACAACCTGTCGCTGGCGATCGACGTCGGCGAGATGCGCTGCATCATCGGCCCCAACGGCGCCGGCAAGACGACGATGATGGACGTCATCACCGGCAAGACGCGGCCCGACTCCGGCGCCGCGCACTTCGGCACCAACATCGACCTGCTGCGCCTGCGCGAGCCGCAGATCGTCAAGGCCGGCATCTGCCGCAAGTTCCAGAAGCCGACGGTCTACGAGGAGCTGTCGGTGTTCGAGAACCTCGAGCTCGCGCTGGTCAACGACCGCGGCGTGCGCGCGGCGCTGTTCGCGCGGCTGTCGCCGCCGCAGCGCGAGCGCATCGCCGAGATCCTGCAGCTGGTGCACCTGCTGCCCGAGGCGCACCGCATCGCGGGGTTGCTGTCGCATGGCCAGAAGCAGTGGCTGGAGATCGGCATGCTGCTCGCGCAGGAGCCCACGCTGCTGCTGCTGGACGAGCCCGTGGCCGGCATGACCGACGAGGAGACCGAGCGCACCGCGGAGCTGTTCCTCACGCTGGTCGGCAAGCACTCGCTGGTGGTCGTCGAGCACGACATGAAGTTCGTCGACATGCTCACGCAGGGCCATCGCAAGGTGACCGTGCTGCATGAGGGATCGGTGCTGGCGGAGGGGACGCTCGCCGAGGTGCAGGCCAACACGCAGGTCATCGACGTCTACCTGGGACGGTAAGAGATGCTGCAGGTCGAAGGACTCAACCAGTACTACGGCGGCTCGCACATCCTGCGCGATGTCGCGCTGCAGGCCAGGATCGGAGAGGTCACCGTTGTCCTGGGCCGCAACGGCGTGGGCAAGACGACGCTGCTCAAGAGCCTGATGGGCGTGGTGCCCACGCGCACCGGCACGATACGGCTCGACGACAGGGATCTTGCCGGCAAGGCGCCGTACGAGCGCGTGCGATCGGGCGTCGGCTACGTGCCGCAGGGCCGCGAGATCTTCGGGCGGCTCACGGTGATGGACAACCTGCGCATGGGCCTGGCCTCCATGCCCTCGGGCAGCGACGTGCCGGCCGAGCTGTTCGAGCTGTTCCCGGTGCTCGCGCAGATGAAGAGCCGGCGCGGCGGCGACCTCTCGGGCGGCCAGCAGCAGCAGCTCGCGATCGCGCGCGCGCTCGCGCCCGGGCCGCGCCTGCTGCTGCTGGACGAGCCCACCGAGGGCATCCAGCCGTCCGTCATCAAGGACATCGGCCGCGTGATCCGCAAGCTCGCCGACCGCAGGACCATGGCCATCGTCCTGGTGGAGCAGTTCTACGACTTCGCGGCCGAACTGGCCGACGCGTACGTCGTGATGGAGCGCGGCGTGGTGGTGGCACGCGGCGCGGGGGCGGCGATGGAGTCGGATGGCGTCAGGACGTTGATGTCGGTCTGACGGCAGTGGCCGGCCGCGACGGTGTCGAAGGGGTCTGGCACCTGCCCGCCGCCGTTCAGGTGCGCCACACCCGCGGCACGCACGCCTCGCGCGCCCACGCCAGCGCACGCCACGCGCGCCAGACCTGCGCCATCAGATCATGGATCGGCTCGACCCGCGGCGCCAGCACGCGCAGCGCGACGACATCGGGCTGCGGCGACGTCGCGCCCGCGGTGGCCGCCAGCGAATGCGTCGCGAAGATCTCGCGTGCCGCATCGAGCAGCCTTTCGCGGCGATCTTCGGCCAGCGGCGAGCCGGCCGCGAACCACAGGGTGCCGAGCGCGCGATGGCCTGCCCAGCCGCACGGGCCATCGAGCAGCGCGGCGTCCGTCGCGGACGTGCGCCCGCGTTCGAGCCAGCGCGGGCCCACGGCGATGTCGTGGCGGTAGTCGCCGGCGACGAAGGGCGCGTCGGCGGCGGGCAGGCCGAGGGCGACGCAGTCCCAGCCGAACATCTCGGCGCCGGGCGCGAGCTCGAAGCGCATGCGGTTGTCGGCGTGCGCGCCGGAATGCACCAGCGTCTCGAGCGGCAGCCACTCGAGCCGGCCGCCGCCGTCGACGCGGGCGTGGATCGCCTGCAGCGCCCGCGCGCCGCCGCTGCGATAGAAGCGCGTCGCGCCGGGCGTGGTGACGAGCGCGTGGGCGCCGCCGCCGAGCGTCAGGGCGACGTCCAGCGTGTCGCCTCCGACGATGCCGCCCGGTGGATGCACGATCACCGTGTGGCAGACCTGCGGGCCTTCCGGGAACAGGCTCTTGAGCACGCGCAGCGGGCCGTCGTGGCGGAAGTCGGCGCGCGTGCCGCCGGTGGCGGGCTCGGCGCGGTAGTCCAGGGTCAGGCTTGCGTGCCAGGCCATCGGCGAAGGGCAAGGTCGAGTGGGGATGCGGCAGGGTAACTCACATCGGAGCGCGTCCGGGACACCCGCCATTCACAGATCTTTACCGGCCACGCAAGCCCGGTTGACCACGGCTGGGCAGCATCGCCGCAATGACTTCTCATGCCGCGCCATGCCGCCGTCCCGTCGGTCCGCCGGCGGGCATCTCCCACCCGCACGCGGCCTGCGCCGCCCTGAATGACTGACCCGATGACATCCTTCGACTCGATCGGTTACGCTCCGTCCGCGCAGGGAGTCCGCCCTGTCGCCACTTCCTCGCGGAACGCCCATACCTCCATGACCAATCCGCACCTCCTGCTGATCGACGACGACGCGCGCCTGACGCGCATGGTCGGCGACTACCTGCGCACGCAGGGCTTCGACGTCGACACCGCCGGCACGCTGGCCGACGGCCGCATGCGCCTGGCCGCGGGTGCGTACGACGCGCTCGTGCTGGACCTGATGCTGCCCGACGGCGACGGCCTCGACTTCACGCGCGAGCTGCGCGGCCAGCCGGCCACGCGCCGCCTGCCGCTGATGATGCTGACCGCGCGCGGCGAGCCCACCGACCGCATCGTCGGCCTGGAGCTGGGCGCCGACGACTACCTGCCCAAGCCCTTCGAGCCGCGCGAGTTGCTGGCGCGCGTCAAGGCGCTGCTGCGCCGCGCGAGCCCCGAGCCGGTGAACGAGGAAGTGCTGCGCTTCGGCAAGCTCGAGATCGACCTCGGCGCGCACGAGGCCCGACTCGACGGCGTGCGCTGCGACCTCACCAGCCACCAGTTCGACCTGCTGGTCGTGCTCGCGCGCAGCCCCGGCCGCGTGCTGAGCCGCGACCAGATCATGGACGCGCTCAAGGGCCATCCGCTGGAGGCCTTCGACCGCTCGATCGACGTGCACATCTCGCGCATCCGCAGCGTGATCGAGGAAGATCCCAAGAACCCGAAGCGCGTGCTGACCGTGCGCGGCTCCGGTTATCTTTTCGCTCGCAAGCAAGACGCCTGATCCCGCAACGCTCCGCGTCCTGCTCGCAGCGTCGGCCTTGCCGGCGCTGTTTCGTTTCTGAAAGTCCGACTTGCGCTCGCTCTATCTCCGCATCTGGCTCACCGTGATCGTCACGCTGGCGCTCTTCGCCGGCGCGTCGGGATGGCTCGTGCAGCGCCATCTCGACCAGGAGCGCGTGCGCAACCAGGCCGTGATCAACGAGCGCATCGCGGCCTGGGGCGACCTGATCCAGCGCTCGTTGCCGGCCGCCGCCGCGCCGCCCGACGTCCAGGCCGAGGCCCTGAAGGACTGGTCGCAGCGCCTGCGCGTGCCGATGGCGCTGCAGGACGAGCAGGGCCACCGCATCGCCGCGTCCGATTCGTTCGTGCGGCGCGAGGGCGACAAGCAGCTGATGCACGTCGCGATCTACCAGATCAAGCTCGACGACGGCCGCTCGCTGTTCGTGATGCGGCCCAACATGCTCAAGCCGCCGCCGGGCAACGATCCGTCGGGGCCGCCGGACGAGGACATCGGCGGCTTCGGCACCGAGCACCATCCGCAGGTCAGCGAGGCGCGCGGCGCGCCGCCGTTCTGGTTCGCCGGTGTGGTGCCGCGCGGCGTGTCGCCGGGCCTGAGCCTGCTGGCGCTGGTCGTCGTGCTGTTCCTGGCCATCGCGGTGGGCGCCTATCCGTTCATCCGCCGGCTGACGCGGCGGCTCGAGACGCTCAAGCGCGGCGTCGAGGCCTTCGGCCAGGGCGCGCTCGACCGCCGCGTGCCGGTGGAAGGCCGCGACGAGGTCGCCACGCTGGCCACCAGCTTCAACCTCGCGGCCGAACGCGTCGAGGCCCTGGTGCGCTCGCACAAGAGCCTGCTCGCCAACGCCAGCCATGAGCTGCGCTCGCCGCTGGCGCGGCTGAAGATGGCGACGTCCATGCTGGCCGATTCGTCGCCCGAGCAGCGCGAGCACCTGCGCTCCGAGATCAACACCGACATCGCCGAGCTCGACGGCCTGGTCGACGAGGTGCTGCTCGCGAGCCGCCTCGAGGCCGCGCCGGAGCCCGATCATCTCGAGAGCGTGGATCTGCTCGCGCTGGCCGTGGAGGAGGGCGCGCGCGTGGACGCCAGCGTCGACGGCGCTGGCGCCAGCGTGCGCGGCGAGGAACGCCTGCTGCGCCGTGCGCTGCGCAACCTGCTCGAGAACGCGCGCCGCTACGGCGGCGGCGAGATCCGGGTCGATCTCGAGGACAAGGCGGCGGCCGGCGTCGAGATCCGCGTCACCGACAACGGCCCGGGCGTGCCCGAGGCCTTCCGCGAACGCATCTTCGAACCGTTCTTCCGGCTGCCCGGCCACGCCGAGCGCGCCGGCGGCGTCGGGCTGGGCCTGGCGCTGGTGCGCCAGATCGTCGAGCGCCACCACGGCCGCATCCGCTGCGTGCGTCCGCCCGAGGGCGGCGGCTGCTTCGTGATCAACCTGCCGGCGGCCGCGCGCGCGTGACGCACGTCAGGCCGCCGCGGCGGCCATGCTCGCCAGGAGCATCGGCTGGCGCGCCTCGTCGATCAGCGCCTGCACGCGCTGCGCGTCGACCGGGCTGAAGAGTTCTGCTGTCTGGAATCCTTGATGGACCGCGGTACCCCACCCCGTACGCGGTCCGATCGCGGGTTCAGGCGGCGCGGGCGTCCAGCTGCGCGGGATCCGGGTGGTCCTCGCCGGTGGCCCGGCCGGCGCGCTCCGCGTACTTGTTGAAGCGCCAGGCCCTGGACTCCAGCGTGATGCGGCGCCAGACCACGCGCTTCTGGCCGGGCGTCATCGCCGTCCAGTGCTGCACCTCGTCGAAGGTGCGGCCGCAGCCCTTGCACTCGTGGTCGCCCTGCGACGTCGAGCAGATCGCGATGCAGGGGGCGTCCGGCGTCGAGGCGTACCAGTCCAGCCAGGCCGCGCGCGCCACCTCGGGCAGCGTGAATTCGTCGGCCTCGTGCTCGCGGTAGTAGATCATCAGCGCGTACACCTCGCCGAGCGCCAGCACCTCGGGACAGGCCGTGATGCCGTCGGGCGACGGATGGCGCGAGCGCCACCAGTTGATGGCGCTCTCGATGTCGGTGATGTGGATGCCGGCCATGGCGATCGGTTCAGTGGCGGTCAATACGAGAGTCCCATGACGTCGCGGACGTCCTTCATCGTCTGGCGCGCGACGGTGCGCGCGCGCTCCGTGCCCATCTCGACGATCCAGTGCACGTGCTTCGGGTTGGTGAGGTACTGCTCGGCGCGCTCGCGCCACGGCTGCTGCTCGCGCAGGATGGCGGCAATCACGGGCTGCTTGCAGTCCAGGCAGCCGATGCCGGCCGTGGTGCAGCCGTCGTGCGCCCATTGCTTCGTCGTGGCGTCGGAATAGACCTGGTGGAATTGCCAGACCGGGCAGCGCGCCGGGTCGCCCGGGTCGCTGCGGCGCACGCGCTGCGGGTCGGTCGGCATCCGGCGGATCTTGGCCTCGACCTGCGCGGGCTCCTCGCGCATCTCGATCGTGTTGCCGTAGCTCTTGCTCATCTTCTGGCCGTCGAGGCCCGGCAGCTTCGTGACCTCGGTGTGCAGCGCCTGCGGCTCGTGCAGCACGGCGCGGCCGGTGCCCTTGAGGTGTCCCAGCAGCAGTTCGCCGTCCTCGGCGCTGAAGCCGTGGCGGCTGCCGAGCGCCGCCCGGATCAGCGCCTCGCCGTTGCCGAGCGCGGCGGCGTCGCCGCCCTGGCCGAACTCGCGGCGCTGGCGCTCCAGAAGTTCCTGCTGTTCGGGCGGCAGCTTGGCGAGCGCGGCGGCGACGTCGGCCTCGAAGCGCGGCGAGCGGCCGTAGAGGTGGTTGAAGCGGCGCGCGACCTCGCGCGTGAGCTCGACGTGGGAGTCCTGGTCCTCGCCGACCGGCACGTAGGCCGCCTTGTAGATCAGGATGTCGGCCGCCTGCAGCAGCGGGTAGCCGAGGAAGCCGTAGGTGGCGAGGTCGCGGTCGGACAGGTGCTCGATCTGATCCCTGTGCGTGGGCACGCGCTCGAGCCAGGCCGTGGGCGTGCCCATCGCCAGCAGCGTGAACAGCTCGGCGTGCTCGGGCAGGCGGCTCTGGATGAAGAGGGTGCAGAGGTCCGGGTCGAGTCCGGCGGCGATCCAGTCGATCACCATGTCGTAGACGTTGCGCTCGATGACCTCGCGATCCTCGTAGTGCGTGGTGAGCGCGTGCCAGTCGGCGACGAAGAAGAAGCTGTCGTACTCGTGCTGCAGGCGCACCCAGTTCTTCAGGGCGCCGTGGTAGTGGCCGAGGTGCAGGGCGCCGGTGGGACGCATGCCGGACAGGACGCGGGCTCGCATGGGACTCTCTCGAAACGGCGCCTTCGGCGCTGCGGAGCGGGGATTGTAGTGAGCCAAGCCAATCTCCCGGAGGGCCGAATGCCGGGTTAGCCCTTACAATACGCGCCCTATGAAGAGAATCGTGGTCCTGATCTCAGGTCAGGGCTCGAACCTTGACGCGATCGTGCGCGCGTCCGAGGCGCAGGACTGGCCCGGCCGCGTGGTTGCGGTGATCAGCAACCGCGCCGAGGCCCGCGGCCTGCAGTCCGCCCAGGCTCACGGGATCGCCGCCGAGTCGCTGGACCACAAGGCCTTCGCCGACCGCCCGGCGTTCGACGCGGCCCTGGCCGAGCGCATCGACCGCCACGCGCCGGATCTGGTCGTGCTGGCCGGCTTCATGCGCATCCTCACGCCGGCGTTCGTGGCGCGCTACGAAGGCCGGATGCTCAACATCCACCCGTCGCTGCTGCCGTCGTTCACCGGGCTGAACACGCATCGTCGGGCGATCGAGGAAGGATGCAAGGTGGCCGGCGCGACGGTGCATTTCGTGAGCGCCCAACTGGATCACGGGCCCATCGTCGCGCAAGCCGTCGTGCCGGTGCTGGCCGGCGACGACGAGGCCTCGCTCGCGAAGCGGGTGCTCGCGGCCGAGCACGAGCTCTATCCGCGAGCGGTGGGCTGGTTCGTCAAGGGCGAGCTCGAATTGAAGGACGGCCGGGTGACGCACCGCGGCCGCGAGCCGCAAGGCTGGCTGGCCTGACTTTCCCCCGCGCGGGCGCACGAGCGCCCGCGCGCGCAAGATTTTTCCCCGCTCCAGCGGCGCATCCGGCGCCGTTCGGGCTTCATTTCAGCGATAACCGCGAAAGACTTCCGCCATGCATCCGAACGCCCTCCTCGACATCGCCACCGAACTGCTGCGCGAGGTCGGCAAGCTCGACATGCCGGCCGACGTCGTCGTCTCGAACTTCTTCCGCAAGCACCGCGAGCTCGGCCCGCGCGAACGCCACGCGCTGGCCGAGACGGCCTACGCCGTGCTGCGCCAGCGCCTGCTGTTCCAGCACCTGGCCCAGAGCGGCAGCGGCGCGCTCGAGCGCCGCCTCGCGATCCTGGCCTGGCAGGGCAACGAGACGCTGATCCGCGGCGGCCTGGGCCAGCATGAGCAGCAGTGGCTCAACGGCGTGCGCTCGATCGACCGCAACTCGTTCTCCGAGAAGCTGCGCCACAACATGCCCGACTGGCTCGCCGGCGCGCTCAAGAACGACCTCGACGACGAGGGCTTCTGGAACTTCGTGGCGTCGATGTCCGCCAGCGCGCCGCTCGACCTGCGCGTCAACATGCTCAAGACCAACCGCGACAAGGCCCAGGCCCAGCTGCGCGAGGCCGGGATCGAGTCGACCCCGACGCCCTATTCGCCGTGGGGCCTGCGCGTCGAGGGCAAGCCGGCCCTGCAGAAGACCGACGTCTTCCTGCGCGGCGACGTCGAGGTGCAGGACGAGGGCAGCCAGCTGCTGGCGGCGATGGTGTCGCCCAAGCGCGGCGAGATGGTGGTCGACTTCTGCGCCGGTGCCGGCGGCAAGACGCTGGCGCTCGGCGCCGCGATGCGTTCCACGGGGCGGCTCTACGCCTTCGACGTCAACGGCCATCGCCTCGACAAGCTCAAGCCGCGCCTGGCGCGCAGCGGGCTGTCCAACGTGCATCCGGCGCAGCTCACCAACGAGCGCGACGACCGCGTCAAGCGGCTGTCGGGCAAGATCGACCGCGTGCTCGTCGACGCCCCGTGCTCGGGCCTGGGCACGCTGCGCCGCAATCCCGACCTGAAGTGGCGCCTGTCGGCCAAGGCCATCGACGAGCTGTGCGAGCTGCAGGCCAAGATCCTCGAGAGCGCCTGCCGCATGCTCAAGCCGGGCGGCCGGCTGGTCTACGCGACCTGCAGCCCGCTGCGCCGCGAGGACGAGGCGATCGCCGAGGCCTTCTCGGCAGCGCACCCCGAATTCCAGCTGCTGGACGCCGGCGAGCTGCTGAAGGCGGCGGGCGTCGAACGCGCGGACGAGCTCAACGCGAACGGCTACATGCGCAGCTGGCCGCACGCCCACGGCATGGACGGCTTCTTCGCCGCGGCCTGGCAAAAGGCCTGAGCGAAAGTCAGACTATAAGACTCGACAATTCGAATTTTCTGCATCCGGCGGCGCCGTCGAGCAGAACTTTCGGCGTCGGGAATCCTCTCAAGAAGGCGTCCAGGGCCGGAATGAACCCGGTAATGGGCGCATTTTGGTGCCCCTGACTAGTCACGGGCCCCTACAATTCGGCACCCGCTCGTTTTTCGGGCAACTACAGGCAGGCAATGGAAGCGATTCAGACTTTTGTGAACGTGTTCGTGGACTTCTTCGCCAACGGGCTGCTGCACGCCACGTGGTGGCAGATGGTCGTCGTCACGCTGGTGCTCACGCACATCACGATCGCGGCCGTCACCATCTTCCTGCACCGCTGCCAGGCGCACCGCGCGCTGGACCTGGGCCCGATCCCGTCGCACTTCTTCCGCTTCTGGCTGTGGCTGACCACCGGCATGGTCACCAAGGAATGGGCCGCCATCCACCGCAAGCACCACGCCAAGTGCGAGACGGTCGACGACCCCCACAGCCCGGTCACCCGCGGCATCAAGGCCGTGCTGCTGACCGGCGCCGAGATGTACCGCGCCGAGTCGAAGAACAAGGAAACGATCTCCAAGTTCGGCCACGGCACGCCGGACGACTGGATCGAGCGCAACCTCTACAGCCGCTTCCAGTGGCAGGGCGTCGCGCTGATGATGATCATCGACCTGATGCTGTTCGGCGCCGCCGGCGCCACCATCTGGGCCGTCCAGATGCTGTGGATCCCGATCACCGCCGCCGGCATCATCAACGGCATCGGCCACTATTGGGGCTATCGCAACTTCGAAGCGGTCGACGCGTCGCGCAACATCATGCCCTGGGGCATCATCATCGGCGGCGAAGAGCTCCACAACAACCACCACACGTACCCGACGTCGGCCAAGCTGTCGGTCAAGCCGTTCGAGTTCGACATCGCCTGGGGCTACATCCGCGCGATGGAGATGATCGGCTGGGCCAAGGTGCGCAAGGTCGCGCCGCAGCTCAAGACCGGCGACGTGCGCGCCGTGGCCGACAGCGAGACGCTGGAAGCCATCATCGCCAACCGCTACGAAGTGATGGCCAAGTACGCCCGCGAACTGCGCCGCGCCTGCGCCGCCGAGCTGGCCGCACTGAAGAACAAGGGGGCCGACAACACGCCGCACGGCATCAACCTGCGCGTCGCCCGCCGCTGGCTGCACCGCGACGTCGAGAAGATCCCCGGCCACCTGCAAGCCCAGGTCGCCGACGCCGCCGCCACGTCCGAGAAGCTCGGCAAGCTGGTGGCGATGCGCGAGGAACTGCGCGCGCTGTGGACCCGCACGAACGTGTCGGCCGAGCAGGCCGTCGCCGACCTGCAGGCCTGGTGCAAGCAGGCCGAGGAATCCGGCATCGAGGCGCTGCGCGAGTTCTCGCTCAAGCTGCGGGCCGCCAAGGCGGTCTGACTTTCACCGCTGCGCTGCAAGGCCCGCTTCGGCGGGCTTTGTCGTTTCTGGCGCTTGCGATGGCGGCTTTTGGGCGTGTTCGCTGACGGTTCGTCGGCGAAATCGGCAATTGGAGCGGGCTTTCCGGAGACTCGTCGCAAGGCGGTTTGCGCTGCGTTCGCGGGCTCCGATAGTTCACACATCGGATCACGGAACGCATCCGAACCAACCCACCAGACACCAGGAGCCCACCATGACCAAGACCACCCCCCAAGCCGCCGCCGTCGTCCTTTCCGTCCTCATGACCCTGGCCATCGTCGCCGGCATGAACGGCATCGCGACCAGGCAGTACGCAGCGGCGGATGCTCTGGCCATGGCGCCCTACGGCCAGACGCATGTGGCCGTGCAGCACGTGACCGTCATCGGTCATCGCGCGAACGCCTGATACCTCCAGAGCTGCGCGCCAGTCCTGGCGCTTCATGCTCCGTTCGAGCCCTGCCTTCCTTGCGCGGGGCTTTTTTTCGTCTGTTCGTGGCGATGGTCGCCAAGACGCGCAACGCCCAGTCCCGACCAGCCCCGTCGACCAAGCAAAAACATCGACAGACCGAAGACGAACGCAGTACCATCAGTCTTCGTTTGCGAAGAAGGCTGAATTCATCACAGCCGCGCGCGCTTCGCCGACCCTTCGCGCATCATTGCGACAGCGGCTCGGCGATCGGAACACCTATCCGGCGCTTCCGGACCGAGCTAGGGCCCACGTTTACCGGTGTGAGTCCAGAGTTTCGGGCTGAGCCGCGTCAGTCACCGCTGACTTCCTTGCAGTCTCTTCAAGTCAGCCAAAGACCGGTTCCATGCGCTTCGATCTCGTCACCCTCAATCTCGTCCTCGCCATCGCCGAGACGCGCAGCATCACGCGCGGCGCCGAACGCGAGCACCTCGCGCTCGCAGCGGCCAGCAAACGGCTGTCCGACCTCGAGGCGCGCCTGGGGGTCGGGCTGTTCGACCGCCGCGCCCGCGGCGTCGACCTGACCGAGGCCGGGCGCGCGCTGGTGCGCCACATCCGCACGCTCAACGCGTCGCTGCACGCGCTGGAGAGCGAGGTCGTCGAGTTCTCGCGCGGCATCAAGGGCCACCTGCGCGTGGTCGCCAACGCCGGCGCCATCTCCGAGTGCCTCCCGGCCGATCTCGCCGCCTTCGCCCGCGCCCACCCGGGCATCCGCGTCAGCCTCGAAGACCAGACCAGCGCCGACGTGATGCAGGCCGTGGCGGAAGGGCGCGCCGACGTGGGCATCTTCGTCGGGCCAAGCACCGACGTGCGCCTGACCACGCGCCACTACAACACCGGCACGCTGGCGGCGATCGTCCCGAGCGAGCACGTGCTGGCGCGACGCGACGCGGTGCCGTTCGATGCCCTGCTGGACTTCGACATCGTCGGTCTCCACGTGGGCGCGTCGGCGCACGAGCTGATGCTGAAGTCCGCCCTCGAGCGCGGCCGCACGCTCAACGCGCGGCTGCAGGTGCGCGGCTTCGACGCGATCTGCCAGCTCGTCGCCGCGGGCCTGGGCGTGGCGGTGCTGCCGGCCGACACCGCCGCGCGCTTCGCCAAGCTGTTCGACATCAAGGTGCTGGTCCTCGAGGAACCTTGGGCCCGCCGCGACTATCTACTCGCCACCCGCGTGAGCGATTCGCTGCCGGCCGCCGTGCAGCGCTTCGTCGATGCGCTGTGTCCTCCTTCTGCGCCCGCCGCCGCGCCCGCGCCCGTCGCGTCACGCGCGCGCGAGGCGTCCGCCATCTGAAAGGCCTTGTTGCCATGACAGCCCGCACCCTCTACGACAAGCTCTGGGACGACCACGTCCTGCACACCGAGGACGACGGCACCTCGCTGCTGTACATCGACCGCCACCTGCTGCACGAGGTCACGAGCCCGCAGGCCTTCGAGGGCCTGGACATCGCGCAGCGCAAGGTCTGGCGTCTGTCGGCCAACCTCGCGGTGAGCGACCACAACGTGCCGACGACGGATCGCCGCGGCGGCATCGCGGATCCGACCTCGAAGCTGCAGGTCGACACGCTCGACGCGAATTGCGACCGCCTGGGCGTGACGCAGTTCAAGATGAACGACAAGCGCCAAGGCATCGTGCACGTCATCGGGCCGGAGCAGGGCGCCACGCTGCCCGGCATGACGGTGGTCTGCGGCGACAGCCACACGTCGACGCACGGCGCGTTCGGCGCGCTGGCGCACGGCATCGGCACCAGCGAGGTGGAGCACGTGCTCGCCACGCAGACGCTGCTGGCGAAGAAGGCGAAGAACCTGCTGGTGCGCGTGGAGGGCACGCTGCCGCGCGGCTGCAGCGCCAAGGACATCGTGCTGGCCATCATCGGCCAGATCGGTACGGCGGGGGGGACCGGCTACACGATCGAGTTCGGCGGCGCGGCGATCCGCGCGCTGTCGATGGAAGGCCGCATGACGGTGTGCAACATGGCCATCGAGGCGGGCGCGCGCGCCGGGCTGGTGGCGGTGGACGACACGACGCTGGCCTACGTCAAGGGCCGGCCGTTCTCGCCGGTCGGCGTCGAGTGGGACCAGGCCGTCGCGCAGTGGCGCCACCTGCACTCGGACGCGGGCGCGCACTTCGATCGCGTCGTCGACATCGACGCCGCGACGATCCGCCCGCAGGTCACCTGGGGCACGTCGCCGGAGATGGTGCTGTCCATCGAGGACCGCGTGCCCGATCCCGAGCGCGAGAAGGACGACGTCAAGCGCGGCGCGATGGAGCGCGCGCTCACCTACATGGCGCTGGAGCCGAACAAGGCCATCGCCGACATCCGCATCGACAAGGTCTTCATCGGCTCGTGCACCAACAGCCGCATCGAGGACCTGCGCGACGCGGCCGCCGTCGTGCGCAAGGTCGGCGGCCGCATCGCGAGCAACGTGCGTCTGGCGCTGGTCGTGCCGGGCTCCGGCCTGGTCAAGGAACAAGCCGAACGCGAAGGGCTGGACAAGGTCTTCACCAGCGCCGGTTTCGAATGGCGCGAGCCGGGCTGCTCGATGTGTCTCGCGATGAACGCCGACCGGCTCGAGCCGGGCGAGCGCTGCGCGTCGACCAGCAACCGCAACTTCGAAGGCCGGCAGGGCGCCGGCGGCCGCACGCACCTGGTGAGCCCGGCGATGGCCGCGGCCGCGGCGCTGCACGGCCATTTCGTCGACGCGCGTCGCTTCATCTGAGGATCACGCCATGCAGGCCTTCACGTTGCACACGGGCGTCGTCGCCCCGATGAACCGCGAGAACGTCGACACCGACGCGATCATCCCCAAGCAGTTCCTCAAGTCGATCCAGCGCACCGGCTTCGGCCCGAACCTGTTCGACGAGTGGCGCTACCTCGATCCGGGCGAGCCGGGCCAGGACCCGGCCTCGCGCCAGCCCAACCCCGACTTCGTGCTGAACCAGCCGCGCTACCAGGGCGCGTCGGTGCTGCTCGCGCGCCGCAACTTCGGCTGCGGCTCGAGCCGCGAGCACGCGCCGTGGGCGCTCGACCAGTACGGCTTCCGCGCGATCCTCGCGCCGAGCTTCGCCGACATCTTCTTCACCAACTGCTTCAAGAGCGGCCTGCTGCCCATCGTGCTGCCGGAGTCGGCGATCGCGCAGTTGTTCGACGAGGTCGCCGCGTTCCCCGGCTATCGGCTGACGATCGACCTGCCGCGCCAGGTCGTCGTCAAGCCCGACGGCGCGGAGATCCCGTTCGACGTGCAGCCGTTCCGCAAGTACTGCCTGGTCAACGGCTTCGACGACATCGGGCTGACGCTGCGCCACGCCGACAAGATCCGCGGCTTCGAGGCCGAGCGCCTCGCGAAGATGCCGTGGCTCGCCAACCGGCTGGTGGGCTGACAGGCGATGCCCCTGCCGCGTGCGCTGCACCTGCGACGCCACTTCCAGCGCGTCGTGCTGACGCGCCCGTGGCTGACCTTCGTCGTGCTGGGCCTGGCGTTCTTCTGCTTCGGAATGGTGACGCTGAACCTGCTGCACGTGCTGCGCGCGAACGCCGAGCTGATCCTCGACAACGGCGCGATGGCGCTGGCCGACGGCGGCGCGCGGCAGCTGATCGAGCTGGTCGTCGACGGCTACCTCGCCATGCTGGCCTACGTCGTCATGAAGACCTGCGAGCACACGTTGTCGCACTGGCTCGCCGACACTTCCGACACCGAACCTTCCGAAACCGAAACCGAATCCGAGCACTGACATGAAGATCGCAATCCTGCCGGGCGACGGCATCGGCCCCGAGATCATCGACGAGGCCGTCAAGGTGCTCCACGCGCTGGAGCTGCCGTTCGAAATGGAGTCGGCCGACGTCGGCGGCACCGCGTACGCCAACCACGGCCATCCGCTGCCGGAGTCGACGCTGGCGCTGGCGAAGGCGGCCGACGCCGTGCTGTTCGGCGCCGTCGGCGACTGGAAGTACGACAAGCTCGAGCGCCACCTGCGCCCGGAGCAGGCGATCCTGGGCCTGCGCAAGAGCCTGCAGCTGTTCGCCAACCTGCGCCCGGCGATCTGCCATCCGCAGCTGACGCACGCGTCCAGCCTGAAGCCGGAGCTGGTGTCGGGGCTGGACATCCTCATCATCCGCGAGCTCACCGGCGACATCTACTTCGGCCAGCCGCGCGGCCGCCGCACCGCGGTCGACGGCCACTTTCCGGGCGCCGACGAAGCCTTCGACACGATGCGCTACAGCCGCCCCGAGATCGAGCGCATCGCCCATGTCGCGTTCCAGGCGGCGCGAAAACGCGGCGAAAGGAGCGGCGTCAAGAAGGTGACCAGCGTCGACAAGGCCAACGTGCTGGAGACCTTCCAGTTCTGGCGCGACGTCGTCACCGAGGTGCACGCGCAGTACCCGGACGTCGAGCTCGACCACATGTACGTCGACAACGCGGCGATGCAGTTGGTCAAGGCGCCGAAGAAGCTGGACGTCGTCGTCACCGGCAACATGTTCGGCGACATCCTGTCGGACGAGGCCGCGATGCTGACCGGCTCGATCGGCATGCTGCCGTCGGCCTCGTTGGACGCCAGCAACAAGGGCCTGTACGAGCCCAGCCACGGCAGCGCCCCGGACATCGCCGGCAAGGGAATTGCCAATCCTCTGGCTACAATATTGTCAGCCGCCATGATGCTCCGCTACACGCTCCGACAAGCCGACGCCGCCGACCGTATCGAGTCCGCGGTGAGCGCCGTGCTGGAGTCGGGCCTGCGGACCACGGACATCGCATCCGCGGGCATGCGCACGGTGGGCACGCGCGAGATGGGCGACGCCGTCGTCGCCGCCATTCGCACCAAGACCACCACCACGATCAAAACCACGAGCTGACGCTCCGACTCGCTTCGCCCCTGCTTCCTCCACGAGAACCCCAGGCGACACGAGTCGCAGGGCGGGAAGCAGGACAAGCGGTGGCTCCCCGGAGCCGATGATCGACAAGTTCAATGCGTGCAGGGCACGCGACAAGGCGAACGACATGGCATTGGTAGGACTCGTAGGCTGGCGCGGCATGGTCGGCTCGGTGCTGATGGACCGGATGCAGGCCGAAGGCGACTTCGCGCTGATCGAACCGGTGTTCTTCTCGACCAGCGCGGTGGGCGGCAAGGCCCCGGCGCAGGCGAAGAACGAGACGACGTTGAAGGACGCGTTCGACATCGACGCGCTCAAGCGCTGCGACATCGTCATCACCTGCCAGGGCGGCGACTACACCACCGAGGTCTTCCCGAAGCTGCGCGCGGCGGGCTGGAACGGCCACTGGATCGACGCGGCGTCCTCGCTGCGCATGACCGACGACGCCGTCATCGTTCTGGACCCGGTCAACATGCCCGTCATCAAGAACGCGCTCGCCAAGGGCGGCCGCAACTGGATCGGCGGCAACTGCACCGTCAGCTGCATGCTGATGGGCGTGGGCGCGCTGTACAAGGCCGGCCTCGTCGAGTGGATGAGCACCCAGACCTACCAGGCCGCATCGGGTGGCGGCGCGCAGCACATGCGCGAGCTGCTGACGCAGTACGGCAGGCTCAACGCCTCGGTTCGCTCGCTGCTGGACGATCCCAAGAGCGCGATCCTGGAGATCGACCGCCTGGTCGCCGAGACGCAGCGCGGCCTGTCGGCCGAGGAAACGAAGAATTTCGGCGTCCCGCTGGGCGGCTCGCTGATTCCCTGGATCGACAAGGATCTGGGCAACGGCGTGTCCAAGGAGGAATGGAAGGGCATGGCCGAGACCAACAAGATTCTCGGCCAGGGCGAGGGTTTCGGCACGCCGGCGGTTCCCGTCGATGGTTTCTGCGTGCGCGTCGGCGCGATGCGCTGCCACAGCCAGGCCCTCACTTTCAAGTTGAAGAAGGACGTGCCGCTGGCCGACATCGAGGCGATGATCGCCGCCGACAACGCCTGGGTGAAGGTGGTTCCGAATAATCGCGAAGCCACCTTGCGCGACCTGACGCCGGTGGCTGTCACCGGCACGATGACGATTCCCGTCGGCCGCCTGCGCAAACTCGCGATGGGCCCGGAATATCTCGGCGCATTCACGATCGGCGACCAATTGCTGTGGGGCGCGGCCGAGCCGCTGCGCCGCATGCTGCGGATTCTTCTCGACAAGTAATCCACGCCGGCGGGCGTTTTGGGGCGCGCAAGGTTCGGGAGAGCGTTGCGCGCGCGCCAAACCCTACAGACGAAATATCTTGTTACCACTGCAGCGCGTCTTCCCGGCAGGATTTAGGCTCGTCCGTGGCTTATTCGAGTATTTCGGGGTTAACTCTGCGCTTGCGGTGGGCCGCGACGCAGGCAAAATGCGCGCCTGCGCTGGTTAAACCCGGCGACTAGGTGCGAGAATATTCGGGCGGGTCGAGGCCAAAACGGCGGACAGTTGCATCGACGGCGAGTCAATGGATGAGCTTGTCGGCGTATCTGCCTGGTGCTATGGTCTTTTCCAAGTGTGACGCAGGCTTCAGCGGCTGCGCCAGATACCGATGAACTCGTCGAGAGACCTGTCATTCAAGGCGATGTTGCAGGCATCGCCATTTCGCATTCGGGATACAAATTGAAGAATCGCTCGTTGGTCACCACTGGTCGCGCGCTGAACGTCATGGCCGCTGCGGCCCTGGTCCTCCTGTCGACCGGCGCCTCGGCGCTGGGGCTGGGGCGCGTGAACGTGCAATCCGTTCTGGGCGAGGCCCTGCGCGCTGAAATCGAAGTGACGAGCCTGAGTGCGGAAGAGGCTTCCTCCCTGCACGTGAACCTCGCCTCGCCCGACGCCTTCAAGGCCTCCGGCGTCGAATACAACGCGGTCCTCAACGGCGCCACGGTCACGCTGCAGCGCCGCGCCGACGGCCGCCCGGTGCTGGTGCTGTCCAGCGACAAGGTCGTCCAGGAACCCTTCATCGACGTCATCGTCGACTTCCAGTGGGCCACCGGCAAGCTGACCCGCTCCTATACGCTGCTGATCGACCCGCCGGGCCGCAACACCGCCGCCCAGCCGGGCACGACGGCCACCGCGCCGGTGTTCGCGTCGCCGCCGCCGGTCGCGCGCGCGCCGGCCGCGCCCGCGCCGGCCCCGCAGGTGGCGCTCGCGCCGCCGCCC
>NZ_JAJLJH010000012.1 GCF_023231945.1 Scleromatobacter humisilvae | reverse complement strand
CGCAAGGCCTCCCTGAGCCCTTTCTAATGAGGCCCCGATACTGTGGCTGTTTGAACGAGCTGCCGACGCCACGCACTTTCACGAAGCGCACGGCGTTTCCACACGGCCTCGATGCTTAGCAGACGCGGGTTGAGGACGGTTGTCGGCCAGGAGCAGTCTTTCGCGAGCGTCAGCTATGAGGTAGGCTGGCCGCTTCAGGGTGAGATGATGAGCAACGATACTTATCTTGATCGCCATGCATTGCTCAAACGGGCCGTGACGGGTGCTCTCTATGTGTTGGCCTTTGTAGCCGCATCTGCATACTGGCTGCTTCCGTTACGCTATTTCCTGCTCGCCGCGCTTGCGCTTGCGGTGATCTACGCCATCGCGGGTTGGGCTGGCGTGGATCTGCGGCTATGGCGATCAGCGTCATCTGAGTAACAGAGCCGGTACCGTCCGACGCGGCTGCGCGACGACCTCGCTGGCCTCAGGGACGCATGTCGGCCAGCTGCAGACGGTCGCGACGGACGGCTTTCCGGTAGGCTAGCCCATAGCGCGGGTAGGATTGCCCAGTATCAGTCCGATACCAGTTGCTGTGGATCGCCGCATTCAGGACGCCGCAAGCTGGGGCCTATGCCAAGTCAAGCATTACGCCCTATCGTACTGCTCGATCGCAGTCCTGATCGGTCTCATGCATTCGATAGTTCGAACAATAAAGTATTTACGGGAGTGGCGCCGCGACGCCGTCTAAAGCAAGTCTTGCTGCCGCTCTTCGATAGATGGGCTCGGGCTGTGTTTGCCCGGCATCTGACGCAGCGGCCGACGGGAACAAGCTCAAACGAGGACCCTCGCCGCGTTCATTCTAGGCTGTGCTGGATCGCATTTAGGTGTCAAACTTGAAGCTCTATATTCTCTTAGTAAGCCTACTTATCACAGTCGTGATCGGCTCCGAATTGATTGATACGTTCAGATATAGGCCTACCATCGATTCATTCCAAACGACCCAGACTGTCACCGGATATCTTACCCACGACCATGACATCGATCGCACGCGCAGTCATTTGATGTTCGACGGCGAAGTGTTGGCTTGCGCAGTCCAATTTAATGGCACTTCAGTGCATTGCGACGATCGAGTCAAGGGTTTTAGAAGTGGGATTAAATTACGGGTGACATTTGTCCAGTTGCCGAGTTCGAACGGGCCAATCCGAGTCGCAACGCAAATAACATTTGACGACGGCAGGCAGTATTTCAATACGCCCGAAAAGATCATAACAGAATGGAACTCGCGATCTCGCAAAGAAATCACCGTAACTTTGCTCTTGTTGATTGCTTTGCTCGTTATTGTCCCTATGGTTGCAGTAAAAATGAAGGGGTAAAATATGAGTACCACGGAGGGGCAAGACCTAGTCGAGGGCGCTCTAGAACACGATCAGTCGCGACCGTGGCGCGGAACCAGTGAGCGTCAGCTTTCGGGCAGATCAGTTTGTTTGTTGAAGTTCCGCAACGGGTCGACTGCAGCCACCCGACGCAACGCGAGTCAATGAGTCCTCGCGCAACCGCAATTGTTCCCCGCCCGCTGCCGCCGTGGCCGGACTGGCACGCCGCGCGTCTGGGCACATGACCGTTGCCTCATGCCCAATTCCACCTGTCTCGACTTCCGACATCGACGAGGTGGCCATCGACTTCGCCGACGAGAAACGAGGCAGGTGCCACGCGCGGCAGCCCGGGTCAGCGAGCCCGGGCCAGGCGTCGATGCGCTTGGCCGACAGAAATCCCGAGGCACCAGCTTCAGAGGCGGAAACCCTTGCGGCCCAGATTTCCAGAGGCACTCGTTGCACGCCCCCACTTCCGAACCGCGCTCAAACACCCATGAATTCCACTCCGGATATAACTCGCGACCCATTTTGGTGCGTCCGTTGCATCGCGAGTCGAACGAGTTTCACTGCGAGAGCAATTGATTCGACTCAAACACCAATCAGTTCCACTCTGACTATAACTCGCACCCCATTTTGGGGCGCGAGCTATATCGCGGGTGTACTCAAGTCCACTCAGACACCAACTCGCTGAACGCCAAGTGCAGTTGATGCCCCATTTTGGGGCGTCAACTACATCCCGAGTCCAATTGATTGATGTTCGAGTGCGGTGAACTCCGATCGCGAGGCAATGAAGTGCTCCCCGAGTCGAATCGTCAGGCAGCCAGCCAGGGCCTCTCCGGATTTCCGTGTGCGAGGCGGTGATCGACTCGCCGAGTGAATCACGCGTGCGCCGAGCCGTCAGCCCTGGCCGCGCCCCAGTTGCACCACCGGACCCGTGAGGCCGTCGACGCCGGCGGCCCACAGCGCCGCGGCGTCGTCCACCTCGGACACGCCTTCGGCGTACACCCGCAGCCCGATGCCGTGCAGCATGCGCACGGTGCCGGCGACGTGCTGCGCACGCGCCTCGTCGCTGGACAGGCCCAGCAGCAGGCTGGCGTCGAGCTTGACGAAGTCGAGGCCGGCCTCGAGCAGGCCGCGCGTGTCGGCCAGGCGTTCGCCCGCGTGCTCCAGGCCGATCTTGGTGCCCGAGCCGTGCAGTTGCTCGGCCAGCTCGCGCACCAGGTGCAGCTGGCGGATCGCGCCGGCCTCGGCGAGCTCCAGCGACAGCTTCGGCGACGCTGCCGGGTGCGCGACGACCAGCGCGTGCACGCGGGTGGAGAACGCCGAGTCCGACAGCGACGACGGGCTGACGTTGATCGAGCGCGGCTGCGCGTCGGCGCCGATCGCGACGAGCGCGAGTTCGATCGCGAGCAGGTCGACGTCGGCCGTGAGCTGCGCGCGGCGCGCCATCGGCAGCCACTGCGCGGCCGACACCAGCGCGCCCTCCTCGCCCAGGCGCAGCCGCAGCGGCGACTCGTGGTGCACCAGCTCGCCGG
The DNA here is from genome assembly GCF_023231945.1 of Scleromatobacter humisilvae. Taxonomy (GTDB): domain Bacteria; phylum Pseudomonadota; class Gammaproteobacteria; order Burkholderiales; family Burkholderiaceae_C; genus Scleromatobacter; species Scleromatobacter humisilvae. The sequence goes on along the minus strand of NZ_JAJLJH010000012.1, from coordinate 148,285 downwards.
TGCGTCCGACCAGCGGGAAATCGACCAGCTGGGCGCTGCGCTCGGCCAGCGCGGCCTGGATACGGTGGCGCCAGGCGTCCTCGCCCAGGGCGCCGCTGTCGGCGTTGTCGTCGAGCTCCACCGTGTGCGGGCCACGGCTCTCGGCGCGGGCCAGCGCCTGGTCGGCGGCGGCCAGCAGCGTGGACATCCCCGCGCCGTGCGTCCAGCGCACCGCGCCGATGACCGCGTGCGTGCCGCCGTCGTGCACGCGCAGCAGGCTGCGCAGGCGCGCCGACATGTCGGCGGCCGCGTCGCGCAGCGACTCGACGTCGGGCAGCGCCAGCGCGAAGTCGCTGCCGTTCAGGCGCCCCACCTCGGCGCCAGGGACGCGGCGCGAGGATTCCACCATCGCGGCGGCGGCATCCTGCAGCAGGCGGTCGGTGGCCGAGCGGCCCAGCGTCCGATTGAGCGACTGCAGCTCCACGAGGCGCACCATCACGAGCGCGCCGCTGGCGGCGCCGTCCTCGGCGTCCAGCATCACCTTCATGCGGCTCAGGAAATGCGCGCGGTTGGACAGCCCGGTCAGCGGGTCGCAATGCGCCTGCCGCCGCAGCAGCTCGACCTGGCCGGCCTGCTCGTCGAACATCGCCTTGACGCGGCCCACCATCGCGTTCATCGCCCGGGTGACGTTGCGCAGCTCGGGCATGTCCGGCTCGTCGACGGTGACGAAGCGGCGCTCGGTGATCGCCCTGGCCTGGTCGACGGTGCGCAGCAGCGGCACGCGGATGCGGTTGACGCCGACGGTGGAGAAGATGCCCGCGCCGACGACCAGCAGCAGCAGCACGCCGACGGTGTTGAGCGTGCTCTGCCACAGCTCGTCGTCGGCGAACGCGGCCTGGCTGCGCACCTCGAGGCGGCCGACCTGGCGCCAGCCGTCGCTCACCTGCGCCACGCCGTCGGCCGGCGCCAGGCCCAGCAGCGCGACGAACCAGGCCGGCGCCTTCTGCGCATGCGGCTCGGCCTGCTTCTCGACGATGGTCTTGCCGTCGGCGCCGACGAGCCGGATGCGCTCGTAGTAGCCGGTGTCGAACTGGCTCGCGATCGCCAGCTCCTCGAGCTCCGCGTTCCCCTTCTGCTGCGACAGCGTCAGCGCGAGCGCCTGCGCGGTGTCGTTGTTCTTGACGACCAGCTGCGCCTGCAGATAGTGGCGCGCCGAATGGACGGACACCCCGATCGCCCCCGCGAACGCGAGCAGCAGCGTCACCGACAACAGCAACCACACCTGGCGAATCAGCGACATGCGAACTCCTCTTGGCCGACCACGACGGGTCGGGTGCCGCCCGCGAAGCGCCGGGCTGTCATTGGAAACCGTCCTGGCGAGCCCGACCCACGACCTCGCGCCACTTCGACAGGCGCGTCATCGGGTCGCCGTTGGCTCGGATGCTACCAACACCCTGCCACAGGCCTTCCGCGTTGAAGCTGAAGACGGGCGCGAGGTCCGGCCGTTCGCCGGCCGGATGGATCTCGGGCTTCAGGTTGTCGAGCACCAGCGGCTCGGCATCGGGCTTGGGGTAGTAGGCCAGCACCATGTGCGCGACGAAGCCGTTGGGCGCGCCGGCGATGCTGGCGCGTACGTAGACCATGCGCAGCCTGGCGTGCGGCATGCCCATCGACGTCAGCGTGAAGTACTTGCCGATCGCGTAGTCCTCGCAGTCGCCGGCGCCCTTGCCCAGCGCCTCGAGCGGGCTGGCCCAGTAGTCGACCTGGCCCCAGTTGTCGATGTCCTCCATGTAGGCGAGGCGCTGGTTGTAGAAGTCGTTGACCGCCTTGATGCGGGTCGCGTCGTCCTTGCCGGCGAGCGCGGCCATCATTTGTTGCAAAGCCTTCGCATTGGCAACACCCGTGGGGCCGTATTTCTGGGCAGACTTGACGATGCGGTCGGTGTCGACCGCCTGCACCGAGAACGCGACCAGCGCCAGCGCGGCCAGCACCTGCAGCAAGACGACGCGCAGCCAGCCCATCGCGCGCGCGCGGCAGTCGCCAGCGACCTGCGCGACGGCCGCGAGCGGGCGCGTCCAGCGCGGGCTGGGCAAGACTTTGCAGGAATGGAGGTCCACTGGAATCTATCGGCGGCCGTCCTTCGTACTTGAACCGACGATCGTGCAGCCTGTCGCGCTCTTGAACGGAATTGCTTCGCGGCGCCGTCGCCGACGCACCACAAATCCGCGGCGGAATCGAGGATTCCCCTCAAAACAATGCACACCCGCCCGGCGCGAGGCGTGCTGCGGCAGAACCCCGGCCAGTATCATTGAAACAACTCACAACATGTCGTCCGGGACCCGCGTTTTCCCCATGAAAAAGACCTTCATCCGCTTCAGCCTGCTCGCGCTGGCAAGCTGTGCCGCGATGGCGCAGACCAACTCTCCGGTCGCGCAGTCCGTGCAGAAAGCAATCGAAGGCAATCCGGAAGTTGCCGCCAAGTTCAACGCATTTCGCGCCTCGAACGACGAGATTGACATCACGGCCGGCGACTGGAGGCCGCACCTCGACGCCAGCGGCACGGCCGGCAAGCGCAACTACGAGAACACGACCTCGGTGCCGCGCGACCCGCGTTTCTACGAAGGCGGCGCCCGGCTCGAACTGACCCAGCTGCTGTGGGACGGCCTGGCCACGCACAACGAGGTCGAGCGCCTGGGCCACGTCAAGCTCGAGCGCTACTTCGACTTCCTCGATTCCACCGAGCAGTTCGGCCTGCAGGCCGCCACGGCCTACTACGACGTCGTGCGCTATCGCAAGCTCGTCGCGCTGGCCGAGGACAACTACATCCAGCACAAGGTCTCGTTCGACCAGGTGCAGTCGCGCGTCAGCGCCGGCGTCGGCCGCGGGGTCGACCTCGAGCAGGTGGTCGCGCGCGTGGCGCTGGCCGAATCGAACCTCGTCACCGAGCGCGCCAACCTGCACGACGTGACCGAGCGCTACATCCGCATCGTCGGCTCGGTGCCGCCGGCGGAGAACGTCAGCGCGGTGTCGATGGTCAGGCAGCTGCCCGCCACCGAAGCCGACGCGATGCGCACGGCCGCGCTGCAGAGCCCGGCCGTCGCCGGCGCCATCGAGAGCCTGCGCTCCGCGCGCGCGGCCGTCGCCGCCCGCAAGAACCCGTTCCAACCCAAGATCGAGGCGCACGCCCGCGGTGCCGCCGGCCACAACCTGGACGGCGTGCTGTACCAGAAGCACGACGTCGGCGCCGAGATCTCCGTGACCTGGAACATCTTCAACGGCGGCAGCGACTCCGCCCGCGAGCGCCAGTACGCCAGCCTGCTGACCCAGGCCGAGAACCTGCGCGACAAGGCCTGCGTCGACGCACGCCAGACCGTGTCCGTCGCGTTCAACGACGTGCGCAAGTTGAACGAGCAGCTCGGCTACCTGGACCGCAACGTCGTGGCGATCCAGAAGGCGCGCGACGCCTATCGCCAGCAGTTCGACATCGGCCAGCGCAGCCTGCTGGACCTGCTCAACTCCGAGAACGAGCTCTACACCGCCAAGCGCTCGTACGTGCTCGCCGAGGAAGACCTCGCCACCGCCATCGTGCGCACTTACGCCGGCATGGGCACGCTCGTGCAGAGCCTGGGCCTGAAGAAGCCCGACGCGCAGAACCTGGCGCCCGAGGCCGACAGCTGGGGCATCGACGGCGACGCGTCCTCGCGCTGCCCGCTCGACGCCATCGAGGTCGGCGGCGCCACCTTCGCGCAGCTCGACGCCCGCGCCGACAAGCTGGCCGCCGAACGCCTGGCGCATCCGGTGGTCGCGCCGGCCTTCGCCGCCTCGGCCCCGACGCCCACGCTGCGCGCCGTCACGGCCAATCCGGCGCCCGCGCTCGTCTCCGCGCCGGTCAACCCCACGCCGGCGCAGTCGGCCACCATCGCCGCGCAGCGCCTGCAGGACTGGGCGGCCGCCTGGTCGAGCCACGACGTCGACCGCTACCTCGGCTTCTACGGCCCGGACTTCAAGCCGTCCAAGGGCACGCGCGACGCGTGGATCGCCGAGCGGCGCCGCCTCGTCGGCAAGCCCGGCGCGATCAGCGTGACGCTGTCCAACATCCAGACCCGGGCGCTGACCGACACCCGCGTCGAGACCCGCTTCGACCAGTCGTACGCGTCCATGAACTTCAAGGACACGATGCACAAGACGCTCGTGTGGGACCGCGTGGGCGGCGAGTGGAAGATCGTGGGCGAGAGCAACCGGTAGGAAATCCAGGGGTTTCTCACTGTGTCAGGGGCGCGAAAGGCGCCCCTTTTTTATGCAGTTCCGGACGAAGCCGGCCCCTATTTTCGATAGACTCACGCGCAGCCGCCCGTGCGTCCCGTCCAACCTCAGCAAGAGAACCAGAACAGCCCCATGCGCGTTTCCCGCTCCTCGATGACGTCGCTGCAGTCGCTCACCCGCGCCGTCGCCGCGCTCACGCTGGCTTCGGTATCCGCCGCGGCGCTCGCGCAGGCCGCGCCGGCCGCCGCTCCGATGCAGGCAGCCGCGCCGTCGCCCGAGGCGGCCGAGATCCAGCGCCTCATCAAGAGCGGACAGGCCACGCAGGCGCTCAAGCTGATCGACGACGCGCTGGCGAAGAACCCGAAGGATCCGGCGATGCGCTTTCGGCGCGGCGTGACGCTGTCGATGCTCGACCGCAAGGCCGAGGCGCTGCAGGTGTTCCAGAAGCTGGTCGAAGACCATCCCGAGATGCCCGCGCCGTACAACAACCTCGCGGTGCTGTACGGCTCGCAGGGCGACTACGACAAGGCGCGGGCCGCGCTGGTCGCCGCGATCCGCACCAACCCGCAATACGCCACGGCGTACCAGAACCTCGGCGACGTGTACGCCCAGCTCGCCAGCCAGGCCTACTCGAAGGCGCTGCAGCTGGACAAGACCGACACCACCGTGCCGCCCAAGCTCGTCCTGCTGCGCGAGCTGATCGCCAACCCGGGCCAGGCCGCCGCGGCGCCGACCGCGGTCGCGGCCGCGACGCCGGCCCCCGCGCCGGTCGCGAAGCCGACGCAGGTTGCCGTCGCGACGCCCGCCCCCGTGCCGGCGCCTGTCGCCGCGCCCAAGCCCGCGCCCGTGCCGCCGCCGCCCGTTCCGGCACCCACGCCCGCGCCGGTGGCCAAGCCCGCCCCGGCACCGGCGCCGGTCGTCGCCAAGCCAGCGCCGACGCCGCCCCCCGCACCGATGCCGGCGCCCGCGCCCGCACCGGCCGCCGCGTCGGCCGACGCCATCGCCGACGTCAGCGGCGCCGTGCACGCCTGGGCCGCGGCCTGGAGCCATCGCGACATGGGCGGCTACCTCGGCGCCTACACGCCCGACTACACGACGGGCGGCAAGTCGCACAAGGCCTGGGAAGAAGACCGCAAGGCGCGCATCGTGCCGCGCAAGCGCATCGCCGTCGAGGTCTCCGACCTGCGCGTGAGCGTCAACGGCGACAAGGCGCAGGCGCACTTCAAGCAGACCTACGAATCGGACACGCTGACGACCTCCGGACACAAGACGCTCGACCTGGTGCGCTCGCCCTCCGGCAAGTGGCTGATCAAGCAGGAGTCCGTCGGCGGATGACGATGGAAGACGACGCCCTCCTCGCACCAGCCAGGGCGCCGCGGCGCCCACGCTGGCCGGGTGCCGCGGCGGCGGTGGGTTCCCTCGCGGTGGCCGGCATCGGTCTGCTGGCCAGCACCGAGCTGCACGGCGTGCCGTCGCCGCACGCGACGCCGCAGGCCCAGCGGGCGGCGATCGGTGCCAGCATCGTGCTGGCCGACGACGCGCCGCCGCCCAACCCCCGCGCCGCGGCCATCGTGCCCGCCAGCGCCCGCACGCTGCCCGCGGGCTCGCCGTTCATCGGCGCCTTCAAGGGCTCGCCCGAGAGCCGGCTGATCGGCATCTACCGGCTGATCGGCGAGCAGCAGACCGACCTCGCGATCGACGCCGCGGCCTCGCTGACGCGCGACGTGCCCGGCTTCCGGCTCGCGCAACTGGTCTACGCCGACCTGCTCTCGGCGCGCAGCGGCAACGCCGGCTTCGGCGCGGCCAACGCCGCGTCGGCAGGCGCCTCCGCGCCCGAGATCGCCGGCGAGGTCGCCGAGCTGCGCGACGAGGCCGTGCAGCGACTGCACGCGCTGCAGGAGCGCCCGCCCGCCAACCAGGTGCCGGCCGAATTCATCGTGCTGCCCAAGGCGATCCACCATGCGATCGCCGTCGACACCTCGCGCTCGCGGCTCTATCTGTTCGAGAACGGCCCGCAGGGCGTGCGGCTGGTCAGCGACCATTACGTGTCGGTGGGCAAGCAAGGCGTCGACAAGTCCGTCGAGGGCGACCAGCGCACGCCGCTGGGCGTCTACTTCGTCTCCGACCGCGTCGGCCAGGGCTCGCTCGGCGCCGAGTTCGGTGCCGGCGCGATGCAGCTGAACTACCCCAACCTGTTCGACAAGCTGCACGGCCGCAGCGGCTCGGGCATCTACGTGCACGGCGTGCCGTTCAGCACCTACTCGCGCCCGCCCAAGGATTCGGACGGCTGCGTCACGCTGGCCAACGACGAGCTCGTGAGGCTGATGAACACGGTGCCGACCCACGACACGCCCGTCATCATCACCCGCCAGATCCACTGGGTCGGCGACAGCTCGACCCGGCTGCACCGCGCCGAGATCCTCGACGCCGTCAACCACTGGCAGAGCGTGCGCGCGGGCGACGACGCCGCCGCGCTGAAGACCTTCTACGAGCCCGGGGCCGCGCCCGAGACGCCCGCCGCGCCGCCGGTGCCGCCGCCGCAACCCGGCGTCGTGATGATCCACGGCAAGCGCCACGTCGTCCCGCCACCGGCCGTGCCGCCCAAGGATCCGATCTCGTTCGACAACCTCAGCGTGATGACCTGGTCGGACGCGAAGGAGACGATGGTCGTCACCTTCAACGAGCGCGGCACGCGCACGCACCGCGAGACCATGCTGCGCCAGTACTGGGAACGCGACGCCTCGAAGTGGAGGATCGTCGCCGAGGGCACCGTGCGCTGAGGCGGGGCGCGGATTCCGGCGGATCGAGGGCGGCGGGCACGCCGTATGCCTTTGACAGGGCTATCGATCAAGAGGAGCCCGCCATGAGATTCGACAAGACCCCCGAGCTGCTGGGCATCGCCATCACCGTGGTGGCGGTGTTCTCGACCTTCTCCGTCGGCGCGATTTCCGCCAACGCCGCGAATGCCGCGCCGCCGACGCCCGCCGAGCAGCGCTACCAGCAGGATCGCGCGAACTGCCTGGCCGGCAAGACGGCCGAGAGCCAGAAGACCTGCCTGAAGGAAGCCGGCGCCGCGCTGCAGGCGGCGCGCGAGCACGATCTCAAGTCGCCGTCGCCGTCGCAGATCGCCGCGAACGAGCGCAAGCGCTGCGAGGCGCTGTCGGGCGCGGACAAGACCGATTGCCTGAAGCGCGCCGCCAACATCGACACGACCACCTCGGGCAGCGTCGCCGGCGGCGGCGACATCAAGGAAACGGTCACGGTCATCCCGGGCACGCCCGGCACCGCGCCGGCGGACATCCATCCGGAGACGATGCCGCCGACCGCGGCCGGCCCCACGACCCTGCCGCCCAAGCCCAGCAACTAGGCTCGATTCAGGCTTCCACGGGGACGTGGAAGTCGATCACCGAGCCCGCCTTCTGCGGGTCGAAGCGGCCGTCGTACAACTCGAAGTCCGGCCCGTCGACCACCTTCAGGCCCGAGGCCGGGATCAGCTCGCCCCAGACCGCGGCCATCGCCTGCTTGACCTGCGGATGCAGCGCCGAGCCGTTGAGCGTGATGCGGAAGACGGCGTAGGTCGCGGCCGGGATCTCCATCGCCGCGAAGCCCGGCGGCGGCACGCAGTCCGGCTCGACGCCGACCCCGGCCATGTACTGGAAGCAGCCCTCGCCCTTGTCGACGCTCGAGACCACGCCATAGGTCGCCCAGCTGGGCGCCTGTCCCTTGAACGGCAGCGCGCCGATCAGGGCCGACCACAGCTGCGGGATCTCCGATTTGCTGGCCTCGTCGAAGCGACGCGCGGGCCCGGCGACTCGGAACGCCGGCAGCGTGACCAGCTCCGGCAATTGCACGACGGGCGTGACGGGTTCGGTGGGTGCGTTCATGGGGAACTGTCCTTCGATGGGTTCGACGGCGAATCCGCTGCGGAATCGCCCGGGCGAGACGCCGAACGTGCGCTTGAACGCACGCGTGAACGCCTCCTGGGATTCGAAGCCGCAGTCGAACGCGAGCTCGACGAGCTTCAGGTCGGGCTCCTCGCAGAGCCGGCGCGCGCCGCGCACGAGCCGGCGCCCGCGCACGTGCGCCATGACGCTGCGCCCCATGCGCGCGGTGAACAGGCGCGAGAAGTGATACGGCGACAGCCCGGCCCGCGCCGCGACGCGTTCGAGCGTGAGCGGCTCGTCGAGCGCCTGCTCGATCCACGCCACGAGGGCGACGAGCGGGTCGGCGTGAGAGCGGGTCGTGCTGTCCATGGCCGCCATGATCGCCGAGCGATCGGGCGCGCGTCCTGATCGAACTTGCTGCGCCAGGAGAAAGGGCGCCGAAGCGCCCTTGCCGTAACGTTTGCTGAGATGTCGTTACTTGCGCGGCGGCGGCAGGTCCGTGCAGCTGCCCTCGGCCACTTCCGCGGCCAGGCCAATCGATTCGCCCAGCGTCGGGTGCGGATGGATCGTGCGGCCGATGTCGACCGCGTCGGCCCCCATCTCGATGGCCAGCGCGATCTCGCCGATCATGTCGCCCGCGTTCATGCCGACGATGCCGCCGCCCACGATCTGGTGCGTGCTCGCATCGAACAACAGCTTGGTCTGGCCCTCGTCGCGGCCGTTGGCGATGGCGCGGCCGGACGCGTTCCACGGGAACAGGCCCTTCTTGACCGCGATGCCCTGCGCCTTGGCCTGGTCCTCGGTCAGGCCGACCCACGCCACTTCGGGGTCGGTGTAGGCGACGCTGGGGATCACGCGGGCGTCGAAGCGCGCATGCTGGTCGCCCGAGGCGACTTCCGCGGCGACGTGGCCCTCGTGCACCGCCTTGTGCGCGAGCATCGGCTGGCCAATGATGTCGCCGATCGCGAAGATGTGCGGCACGTTGGTGCGCATCTGCACGTCCACGGGAATGAAGCCGCGGTCGCCGACGATCACGCCGGCCTTGTCCGCGCCGATCTTCTTGCCGTTGGGCGTGCGGCCGACGGCCTGCAGCACGAGGTCGTACATTTCCTCGCGCGTGCCGCCCTCGCCTTCGAACTTCACCTTGATGCCGTCGGCCGTGGCCTCGGCGCCGACGGTCTTCGTCTTCAGCAGGATGTTGTCGAAGCGCTTGGCGTTCATCTTCTGCCAGACCTTGACGAGGTCGCGGTCCGCGCCCTGCATCAGGCCGTCCAGCATCTCGACGACGTCCAGGCGCGCGCCCAGCGTCGAATAGACCGTGCCCATCTCCAGGCCGATGATGCCGCCCCCGACGATCAGCATCCGCTTCGGCGAACCGCGCAGCTCGAGCGCGCCGGTGGAGTCGACGATGCGCGGGTCGTCCGGGAAGAACGGCAGGCGCACGGCCTGCGAGCCGGCCGCGATGACGGCCTGCTTGAACTTGATCGTCTTGGCGTTGCCCGTGGTCTGCTGGGCTTCGCCGCTGGTCTCGTCGACCTTGACGTGGAACGGATCGATGAAGTTGCCGTAGCCGCGCACGACGGTGACCTTGCGCATCTTGGCCATCGCCGACAGGCCGCCGGTGAGCCTGCCCACCACCTTGCCCTTGTGCGTGCGCAGCTTGGCGATGTCGACCTGCGGATCGCCGTAGGACACGCCGAGGTCGGCGAAGTGCTTGACCTCGTCCATCACCATCGCCACGTGCAGCAGCGCCTTCGACGGGATGCAGCCCACGTTGAGGCAGACGCCGCCGAGCGTCGCGTAGCGCTCGACCAGCACGACCTTCATGCCGAGGTCGGCCGCGCGGAACGCCGCCGAGTAACCGCCGGGACCGCCGCCGAGCACGAGCAGGTCGCACTCGATGTCGGCGCCGCCGCCGTAGGTCGACGCCACCGGCGCCGGCCCCGCGTGCGCGGGCGCGGGGGCCTGCGCGGGGGCAGGCGCGGGGGCAGGCGCGGGCGCGGGTGACGCGTTCGCGGGCGCAGGGGCCGGCGCGGGCGCGGCGGCGCCCTCGGCGTCCAGCGTCAGGATCACGTCGCCCATGTTGACCTTGTCGCCCACCTTGATGCGCAGCTCCTTGACCACGCCGGCGGTCGACGACGGGATCTCCATCGATGCCTTGTCGCTCTCGACGGTGATCAGGCTCTGCTCCGCCTTGACGGCGTCGCCCGGCTTGACCAGCAGCTCGATGACGCCCACGTCCTTGAAGTCGCCGATGTCCGGGACCTTCACTTCGATCGTTGCCATGTCGCGCGGCTCCTTTACAGCATCACCCGGCGGAAGTCCGCGAGGACCTGGCCGAGATAGGTGTTGAAGCGTGCGGCAGCGGCGCCGTCGACGACGCGGTGGTCCCACGACAGCGACAGCGGCAGGATCAGTCGCGGCTGGAAGGCCTTGCCGTCCCACACCGGCCTGGTGGCGCTCTTGCAGACGCCCAGGATCGCGACTTCGGGCGCGTTGATGATGGGCGTGAAGTAGGTGCCGCCGATGCCTCCCAGCGAGCTGATCGAGAAGCAGCCGCCGGTCATGTCGGCCGGGCCCAGCTTGCCGTCGCGCGCCTTGCCCGCGAGCTCGTTCATCTCCTTGGCGATCTGAACGATGCCCTTCTGGTCGGCGTCGCGGATGACCGGCACCATCAGGCCGTTGGGCGTGTCCGCCGCGAAGCCGATGTGGAAGTACTTCTTGTAGACGATCTGCTCGCCGTCCAGCGACGCGTTGAACTCGGGGAACTTCTTCAGCGCGGCGACGCAGGCCTTGATCAGGAACGCGAGCATCGTGACCTTCACGCCGGCCTTCTCGTATTCCTTGTTCAGCGTGACACGGAAGGCCTCGAGCTCGGTGATGTCCGCGTCGTCGTGGTTGGTGACGTGCGGGATCATCACCCAGTTGCGATGCAGGTTCGCGCCCGAGATCTTCTTGATGCGCGAGAGATCCTTGCGCTCGACCTGGCCGAACTTGGCGAAGTCGACCTGCGGCCACGGCAGCAGGCCCGGCAGCGAACCACCGCCTGCAGCGGCGGCCGCGGGCGTCCTGGCGGCCTGCGCCTTGGTCTGCGTGGCGCCGGCCATCACCGACTTGACGAAGCCTTCCAGGTCGGCCTGCAGGATGCGGCCGTGCGGGCCCGAGCCCTTGACCTCTTCGAGCGGCACGCCCAGCTCGCGCGCGGTGCGGCGGATGGTCGGCGAGGCATGCGGCAGGTTCAGCGGCGGCGCGGTGGGCTCGTGCGGCGGCAGCGCGGCGGTCGGCACGGCCTTCTCGGCCGGCGCAGGTGCCGGAGCAGGAGCCGACGCGGTGGCGGGCGCGGCAGCAGGTGCGGCGGCCGCCGGTGCCGACGCGGGCGCCGCGGCGCCGCCGGTCGCTTCGATCGTCGCGATCACCGAGCCCTTGGACACACGATCGCCGACCTTGACCTTCAGTGCCTTGATCGTTCCGGCATGCGACGACGGGATCTCCATCGAGGCCTTGTCGCTCTCGACGGTGATCAGGCTCTGCTCCGCCTTCACGACGTCGCCGACCTTGACCAGCAGCTCGATGACGCCGACGTCGGCGAAGTCGCCGATGTCGGGCACCTCGATCTCCACCGAGCCCCCCGATGCGGGCGCAGCGGCGGGCGCGGGCGCCGGAGCAGGTGCTGCCGCAGCAGGCGCCGGGGCGGGCGCGGGCGCGGCCGGCGCGGGCGCGGGCGCCGCGGCGGCGCCGGTCTCCAGCGTCAGGATGACCGTGCCCTCGTTGATCTTGTCGCCCATCGCGACCTTGAGCTCCTTGACGACGCCCGCCGCGGACGACGGGATCTCCATCGAGGCCTTGTCGCTCTCGACGGTCAGCAGGCTCTGCTCCGCCTTGACGTTGTCGCCGGGCTTGACCAGCAGCTCGATGATCGCGACGTCCTTGAAGTCCCCGATGTCGGGCACCTTCACTTCAACCAATGCCATGTTGTTGTCTCCGTGAAGGGGTCGTTATGCGTACAGCGGGTTGGTCTTGTCGGCGTCGATGCCGTACTTCTTGATCGCCTCGGCCACCTTGGCCAGCGGCAGCTTGCCCTCGTCGGCCAGCGCCTTCAGCGACGCCACGACGATGTAGTGGCGGTTGATCTCGAAGTGCTCGCGCAGCTTGCTGCGGAAGTCCGAGCGGCCGTAGCCGTCCGTGCCCAGCACCTTGTACGAGCGGCCGCGCGGGATGAAGGCGCGGATCTGCTCGGCGTAGCTCTTGATGTAGTCGGTCGACGCGACCACCGGGCCGTCGTGCGCGGCCAGTTGCTTCTCGACGAAGGACTGCACCGGCGTGTCCGTCGGGTGCAGCAGGTTGTGGCGCTCCGCGGCCATGCCGTCGCGGGCCAGCTCGTTGAAGCTGGGGCAGCTCCACACGTTGGCGCCGACGCCCCATTCCGCCTCCAGCAGTTCCTTGGCCGCCATCGACTCGCGCAGGATGGTGCCCGAGCCGAGCAGGTTGACCGTCAGCTTCTGCTTGGCCGCGGGCTGCAGCAGGTACATGCCCTTGATGATCTGCTCCTCGGTGCCGGCCTGCAGGCCCGGCATTGCGTAGTTCTCGTTGAGCAGCGTGATGTAGAAGTAGACGTTCTCCTGGCGCTCCACCATGCGCTTGAGGCCGTGCTGCATGATCACCGCGACTTCGTGCGCGAAGGTCGGGTCGTAGCTGACGCAGTTGGGGATCGTGCCGGCCAGGATGTGGCTGTGGCCGTCCTCGTGCTGCAGGCCTTCGCCGTTGAGCGTCGTGCGGCCCGAGGTGCCGCCCAGCAGGAAGCCGCGCGCCTGCATGTCGCCCGCGGCCCACGCGAGGTCGCCGATGCGCTGGAAGCCGAACATCGAGTAGTAGACGTAGAACGGGATCATCACGCGGTTGTTCGTCGCGTACGACGTCGCCGCGGCGATCCAGCTGGACATGCCGCCCGGTTCGTTGATGCCTTCCTGCAGGATCTGGCCGTCGGTGGCCTCGCGGTAGTACATCACCTGGTCCTTGTCGACCGGCGTGTAGTTCTGGCCCGCGGGGTTGTAGATGCCGATCTGGCGGAACAGGCCTTCCATGCCGAAGGTGCGCGCCTCGTCGACGAGGATGGGCACCACGCGCGGGCCGAGCTGCTTGTCGCGCAGCAGCGCCGTGAGGAAGCGCACGTAGGCCTGGGTCGTCGAGATCTCGCGGCCTTCGGCCGTCGGATCGAGCACGGCCTGGAACGCGGACAGGTCCGGCACCGTGAGCTGCTCGTCGGCCTTGGGACGACGCTGCGGCAGGTAGCCGTCGAGCGCCTTGCGCCGTGCGTGCAGGTACTTCATCTCCGGCGTGTGTTCCTCGGGCTTGAAGAACGGGATGTCCGCCAGCTTGTCGTCGGGGATGGGGATGTCGAAGCGGTCGCGGAACGTCTTGATGTCCTCGTCGGTCAGCTTCTTGGTCTGGTGCGCGGTGTTCTTGGCCTCGCCGCTCTTGCCCATGCCGTAGCCCTTGACCGTCTTGATCAGCAGCACCGTCGGCTGGCCGACGGTCTTGACCGCCTTGTCGTAGGCCGCGTAGACCTTCTGCGGATCGTGGCCGCCGCGCTGCAGGCGCCAGATGTCGTCGTCGCTCATCTTGGCGACCATCTCGAGCGTCTTCGGATCCTTGCCGAAGAAGTTCTTGCGCACGAACGCGCCGTCGTTGGACTTGTAGGACTGGTAGTCGCCGTCCAGCGTCTCCATCATCAGCTTCTTGAGCGCGCCGTCCTTGTCGCGGGCGAGCAGCGGATCCCAGTAGCTTCCCCACAGCAGCTTGATGACGTTCCACCCAGCGCCGCGGAACTCGCCCTCGAGCTCCTGCACGATCTTGCCGTTGCCGCGCACCGGGCCGTCGAGGCGCTGGAGGTTGCAGTTGACGACGAAGATCAGGTTGTCGAGCTTCTCGCGCGCGGCCAGGCCGATCGCGCCCAGCGATTCGGGCTCGTCCATCTCGCCGTCGCCGCAGAAGACCCACACCTTGCGCTTGCTGGTGTCGGCGATGCCGCGGGCGTGCAGGTACTTCAGGAAGCGCGCCTGGTAGATCGCCATCAGCGGGCCCAGGCCCATCGACACCGTCGGGAACTGCCAGAAGTTGGGCATCAGCTTCGGGTGCGGATAGCTCGACAGGCCCTTGCCGTCCACTTCCTGGCGGAAGTTGACCAGCTGTTCTTCGGTGATGCGGCCTTCGAGGTACGCCCGCGCGTAGATGCCCGGCGACGAGTGGCCCTGGATGTAGAGCAGGTCGCCGCCGTGCTCGCCGTCGGCGCCGTGCCAGAAGTGGTTGAAGCCGCAGCCCAGCATCGTGGCCAGCGAGGCGAAGGACGACAGGTGGCCGCCGAGATCGCCGCCGTCGGCCGGGTGCAGGCGGTTCGCCCTGACGACCATCGCCATCGCGTTCCAGCGCATGTAGGCGCGCAGGCGCTCCTCGATGTCGACGTTGCCGGGGAACTGCGCCTCGTCCTCGGGCGCGATCGTGTTGACGTACGCCGTGTTGGCCGAGAACGGCAGGTCGATGCCCTGCTGGCGCGCGTGATCCAGCAATTGCTCGATCAGGAAGTGGCCGCGCTCGCGACCCTCGGCGGCGATGACCGCCGACAGGGCGTCGGTCCATTCGCGGGTTTCCTGCGCGTCGGCATCGTTGGCGGCAGCGCCAGGAAGGGAACTGGGAATCGCGGACATGCCTTGTCTCCTGAGCTTTGTAGAGCGACTGGTCTAAACCGGGAACGGGCGCAGTGTCGCACAACTATTCCGTGATTTCAAATGGCGACAGTGCATTTCATATAGTGAACTTTCGTTGCGCCGCAGCACGGCCTTATCTCGCTTCCCCGCGGCGAAAGGAAGCGTCGGCAACTCGATAATGCCCCCATGCAATCTGTTCCCGAGTCCGGCACGACCCCGTCACCGTCATGGACGCAGCGCGTGTTCGGCCGCTGGTGGCGCAGCCAGTCGCCTTCGCGCCAGGATCGTTTCGCCACGCTGGGCCCGCTGGTCTCGGTGCTGCTGTTCCTGGCCGCGATCGTGGCCGCGTTCTGGACCTTGCGCAACGAGGAAATCGAACGCGCCACCGACGCGGTGCGGCGCGACACCGAAGTCGCGCAGCAGCAGATCCGCTCGCGCCTGAGCGAGGACCAGGAACTGATGGTGCGCCTGACGCGCGACATCGTCACGCACGACGTCGACACCGACAGCTTCTTCACGCAGACCGCCGCCTTCGCGCCGGCGCGGCCCGAGCTGACGCAGGTGATCTGGCTCAACGCCGACCGCACGCCGCGCGCGACCTTCCTCGGCTCGATCTTCCGCGGCGCGGCCAGCCTGCGCAACAGCGCGGAGGATCCGTCGCTGCCGCACCAGGGCGCCAACACGGCGTCCGAGGCCGCGTTCACGGCGGCGCGCAACACGCACGTGCCGCAGTTCTCGAAGCCGTTCATCGACGTCGACGGCACCGCCGTGTTCCAGGTGCAGATCCCGCTGATCTCGCATACGGCCTTCGTCGGCACGCTGGTGGCCGAGTACTCGATCGAGGCGCTGCTGCGCCACGCGGTGCCCGAGGAGGTGACCAAGCGCCGCGCCATCGAGGTGCTCGACGAGCACGAGGAACTGCTCGCCAGCACCATCACGTCGATGCCGGGGCGGCCGTCGGCGGTGCCGTCGATCGCGTTCGAGGCGCCGCTGGCACCCGCGTCCAACGGGCTGATCCTGCGCGGGCTGGGCTATCGGACGTCGATCGGCCTGATCGCCAACTCCCTGTTCTGGATGGTGCTGGCGCTGTCGGGCCTGACGGTGTGGATGCTGCTGGGCACCTGGCGCCACGTGCGCCGGCGCGCGCAGATCCAGCAGGCGCTGGTGCACGAGACCAACTTCCGCCGCGCGATGGAGAACTCGATGCTCACGGGCATGCGCGCGATGGACATGGAGGGCCGCATCACCTACGTCAACCCGGCCTTCTGCGCGATGACGGGCTTCTCCGACAACGAGCTGGTCGGCAAGCTGCCGCCCTTCCCGCACTGGCCGCACGACCGCATCGAGGAGAACGCGCGCCTGCTGCAACAGGAGCTGCAAGGCCGCAGCCCGGCCGGCGGCATCGAGGTGAAGATCATGCGCAAGGACGGCTCGATCTTCGACGCGCGCATGTACGTCTCGCCGCTGATCGACGCCAAGGGCGTGCAGACCGGCTGGATGACCTCGGTCACCAACATCACCGAGGCCAAGCGCGTGCGCGACCAGCTGTCGGCCTCGCACGAGCGCTTCACCACCGTGCTGGAAGGGCTGGACGCGGCGGTGTCGGTGCTGTCGGTGCAGCAGGGCCAGCTGCTGTTCGCCAACCGCTCGTACCGGCTGTGGTTCGGCTCGGACGCCCACATCCACGCCGTGCTGGCCGGCGGCATCGACGCCAACATGCCCCCGCCCGACCTCGACACCGAGGACGGCGTCGACGGCTACAGCGGCCTGCCGGCCAACGAGCTCACCGAGGCCGGCACGTCGCCGCGCGAGGTGTTCGTCGAGACGCTCGACAAGTGGTTCGACGTCCGCGCGCGCTACCTGCAGTGGACGGACGGGCGTCTCGCGCAGATGCTGATCGCGACGGACATCACCGCCCGCCTGCGCGCCGAGCAGCTCGCGCAGCAGCAGGCCGACCGCGCGCACTTCACGAGCCGCCTGATCGCCGTGGGCGAGATGGCGTCGTCGGTCGCGCACGAGCTGAACCAGCCGCTGACCGCGATCTCCAACTACTGCAGCGGCATGGTCTCGCGCGTGCGCAACGAGTCCATCGGCCAGGAAGACCTGATCGCCGCGCTGCAGAAGACGGCCAAGCAGGCCGAGCGCGCGGGCCACATCATCCACCGCATCCGCAACTTCGTGAAACGGCGCGAGCCGCAGCGCCAGGTCGCGCAGGCGCGCGAGATGGTGGAGGACGCGGTGGAACTCGCCAGCATCGAGCTGCGGCGGCGCAACGTGGGCATCCAGGTCTACGTCGCGCAACGGCTGCCGCCGCTGCTGGTCGACCCGATCCTGATCGAGCAGGTGCTGCTCAACCTGCTGAAGAACGCGGCCGAGGCGATCGACGGCGCGCAGCTGCCATTGCTGCGCCGCCACATCGAGCTGCGCGTGGTGCCGCGCTACACGCCCGACGAGGGGGGCGTGATCGAATTCAGCGTCAACGACAAGGGCCCGGGCCTCAAGGACGACGTGCTCAACCGGCTCTACGAAGCATTTTTCTCGACAAAGGTGGAAGGAATGGGCATCGGACTGTCGTTGTGCCGCTCCATCATCGAGTCCCACCGGGGCCGGATCCGTGCCCAGAACCTCTACAATGGTTCGACGGTGGTGGGGTGCAGTTTCTCGTTCACCCTGCCGGTCGAGACAACGCAACGGGTCGACTCCGCGAACGCGCTCAGCACGTTCGAAGCGGCCGCCGAACCCGACGCGAACGGCAACGAATGAGCTGAGTGCGAAGCACGGAGTTTTGCTGAATGAGCCTGATCCCCAAGAAAGGTACTGTCTACGTCGTCGACGATGACGAGGCAGTTCGCGATTCGCTGCAGTGGTTGCTCGAGGGCAAGGACTACCGCGTCAAGTGCTTCGACTCCGCCGAGTCCTTCCTGTCGCGCTTCGACCCGCGCGAAGTCGCCTGCGTCATCTGCGACATCCGCATGGACGGCATGAACGGCCTCGAGCTGCAGGATCGCCTGATCGAGCGCAAGAGCCCGCTGCCCATCGTCTTCGTCACCGGCCACGGCGACGTGCCGATGGCGGTGTCGACGATGAAGAAGGGCGCGATGGACTTCATCGAGAAGCCGTTCAAGGAAGACGACCTCGTGTCGCTGGTCGAACGCATGCTCGACCAAGCGCGTTCCGCCTTCTCGCAGCACCAGGAACAGGCCAGCCGCGACGCGCTGCTGCAGCGGCTGACCACGCGCGAGGCGCAGGTGCTCGAACGCATCGTCGCCGGCCGCCTCAACAAGCAGATCGCCGACGATCTCGGCATCAGCATCAAGACGGTGGAGGCGCATCGCGCCAACATCATGGAGAAGCTGAACGCCAACACGGTGGCCGATCTTCTGAAAATCGCGTTGGGCGCGCCTTCGAACAAGACCGCCTGACCCCGTCGAATCAGGAAGAGGCCGCTGAGATTTCAGCGGCCTCTTTTCGTTTCGGCGCCGCGTCCCAACATCAGCAACTACCGCAGAGGAATCGCCCATGACCGCACAACTGATCGACGGCGTCGCGCTGTCCCGCAAGATCCGCGAAGAAGTGGCGCAACGCGCCGCCGCCCTCACCGCCCGCGGCCACCAGCCGGGGCTCGCCGTGATCCTGGTCGGCGACGATCCGGCCTCGGCCACCTACGTGAAGAACAAGGTCAAGGCCTGCGCCGACGCCGGCGTGCATTCGGTGCTCGAGAAGTACGACGCCGCGCTGTCCGAGGCCGACCTGCTCGCGCGCCTGGACGCGCTGAACAGCGACCCGACGATCCACGGCATCCTGGTGCAGATGCCGCTGCCGAAACACATCGATCCGCAGAAGGTCATCGAGCGCATCTCCACCGCCAAGGACGTCGACGGCTACTCGGTGCAGAGCGCCGGCGACCTGATGGCCGGCCTGCCTGGCTTCCGCCCGTGCACGCCCTACGGCTGCATGAAGCTGATCGAGAGCACGGGCGTGCCGATCAAGGGCAAGCACGCGGTGGTGATCGGCCGCAGCAACACCGTCGGCAAGCCGATGGCGCTGCTGCTGCTGCAGGCCAACGCGACCGTCACGATCTGCCACAGCGCGACCGTCGACATCGGCGCCCACACGCGCCAGGCCGACATCGTCGTCGTGGCCACCGGGCGCCGCGACACGCTGCGCGGCGACATGGTCAAGCCGGGCGCCATCGTCATCGACGTGGGCATCAACCGCAACGACGAGGGCAAGCTGTGCGGCGACGTCGACTTCGCGTCGGTCGCGCCGCTCGCCTCGTTCATCACGCCGGTGCCGGGTGGCGTCGGGCCGATGACGATCACGATGCTGCTGATGAACACCATCGAGTCCGCGGAACGCGTGGCGGGATGAGCCCCTCGGCGCGGCTGCGCCGACACGCCGCCAGACGCTCGTGATTTCACGGACAGCCGCCCCGGGCAAGGCGGCCCCGCGCGCGAGATGCCCGGTTTGGCATGATGTTTTACGCGGCCGAGTTCATGCGGCCAGGGGTACATTCGAGCTGAACCCATCGAATCCACCCCCGAGTCCGACTCGTAGTCCCGACATGAAGAATCCCCTGCTCGCCCAACCCGGCCTGGCCGCCTTCGACGAGATCCGGCCCGAGCACGTCACGCCCGCGATGGACGTGCTGCTGGCCGATGCCGACGCCGCGCTCGAACGCGCGGTCGGCCCCGAGGTGCCGCCCGACTTCGACGCGATGTCGGCCATCTTCACCGTCGCCACGGAGCGCCTGTCGCGCGCGTGGCGGGCGGTCGAGCACCTCACCGGCGTCGCCGACACGCCCGAGCTGCGCGCCGCGCACGCCGAGAACCTGCCGCGCATCACCGAGTTCTTCACGCGCCAGGGCGCCGACGAGCGCCTTTACGCGAAGTACCGCGCGGTCGCCGCGGGCGCCGACGCCGCGCGGCTGGGCCCGGTGCGGCGCAAGGCGCTGGCCAACTGGCTGCGCGACTTCAAGCTGGGCGGCGCCGACCTTCGCGGCGCGCAGAAGGCTCGCTACGCGGCGATCCAGGAGCGCCTGGCCGAGCTTTCGCGCCAGTTCTCCGAACACGTGCTCGACTCGACCGACGGGTACGCGCTGTTCGTTCCCGAGACCGACCTCGCGGGCGTGCCCGCGGACGCGATCGCGGTGGCGCGCGCGGCCGCCGAGGCCGAAGGCCGCGAGGGCTGCAAGCTCACGCTGCACTTCCCGAGCTACCTGCCCGTCATGCAGATGGGCCGCAACCGCGCGCTGCGCGAGACGCTCTACAAGGCCTACGTCACGCGGGCGAGCGAGTCAGGGCCCGCCGAGCGCGACAACTCGCCGGTGATGCGCGAGATGCTGCAGCTGCGCCAGGAAGAAGCCGAGCTGCTCGGGTATCGCAACTTCGCCGAGCTGTCGCTGGTGCCCAAGATGGCGGGATCGCCCGACGAGGTCATCGCCTTCCTGCGCGACCTGGGCCACCGCGCCCGGCCCAGCGCGGCCGCCGACCTGGCCGAGCTGCGCGATTTCGCGGCCCGCGAGCTCGACCTGCCCGACCTCCAGGCCTGGGACGTCCCGTTCGCCAGCGAGCGCCTGAAGGAGACGCGCTACGCGTTCAGCGACGAGGAGGTGCGCCAGTACTTCACGCTGCCCAAGGTGCTCGAGGGACTGTTCGGCATCGTCGAGACGCTGTTCGAAGTCAGGATCGTCTCGTCGCCGCGGCCCGCCTGGCACGAGAGCGTCGGTTTCTACCGCATCGAGCGCGACGGCAAGCTGGTGGGCGAGTTCTTCCTCGACCTCTACGCACGCGCCGGCAAGCGCCCCGGCGCCTGGATGGACGACGCGCGCCAGCGCTGGCAGCGCGCCGATGGCCAGGGGCTGCAGACCCCGGTGGCGCACCTCGTGTGCAACTTCGCCGCGCCCCTCGAGGGCCGGCCTGCGCTGCTCACGCACGACAACGTCATCACGCTGTTCCACGAGTTCGGCCATGGGCTGCACCACATGCTCACGCAGGTCGAGGAACTGGGCGTCTCCGGCATCTCGGGCGTCGAATGGGACGCCGTCGAGCTGCCGAGCCAGTTCATGGAGAACTTCTGCTGGGAGTGGGACGTGCTGCAGCAGCTCACCGAGCACGTCGACACCGGCGCGCCGCTCGCGCGTCCGCTGTTCGACAAGATGCTGGCGGCCAAGAACTTCCAGAGCGGCATGCAGACGCTGCGCCAGGTGGAGTTCGCGCTGTTCGACATGCTGCTGCACTCGCAGCCGGGCGCCGCCGGTCGCATCCAGGCCACGCTCGATGCCGTGCGCACCGAGATCGCCGTGCTCGTGCCGCCGTCGTTCAACCGGTTTCAGCACAGCTTTTCACACATTTTCAGCGGCGGTTACGCGGCCGGCTACTACAGCTACACCTGGGCCGAGGTATTGTCGGCGGATGCGTTCAGCGCGTTCGAGGAGTCCGGCGTGCTCGATCTCGACACGGGGCGCCGCTATCGCCGCGAGATCCTCGAGGTCGGTGGCAGCCGCGACGCACTCGACAGCTTCAAGGCGTTCCGCGGCCGGCCCCCCAGCATCGATGCGATGCTGCGTCACCTCGGCATCGCCGGCCGGGCTGTGGCCTGAGCGCGCCCGACACGGCCTCTCGCGACACTTCTTCTTTCCTTCGGACCATGCCCACGATGACTCCCCTGAAAAACGCCTCCTCCGCAGCTTCCCGTTCCACGCGCGCCCTGCGTCTCGCCACGGTGGCGATGCTGCTGGGCGGCGCGGCGGCCGGCGCGCTGGCGCAGTACAAGATCGTCGGCCCGGACGGCAAGGTCACCTACACCGACAAGCCGCCCACCGCGGCGGACATCCGCCTCAACAACGGCACGACGCCGTCCGTTTCCAATGGCAACGCCGCCGGCGGCATGCCCGCCCAAACGCGGCAGGCGATGTCCAAGTACCCCGTCACGCTGTACGCGTCGAAGAACTGCGGGCCGTGCGACCAGGCGCGCGACGCCCTGCGCCAGCGCGGCGTACCCTACAACGAGTACTCGGTCAACATGGACGCGGACATCTCCGCGCTGCAGGCCCGCTTCGGCGACCGCACGGTGCCGGTGATCGCCATCGGCAGCCAGACGATGCGGGGCTACTCGTCAAACGACCTGCAGGGCTACCTGGACGCCGCCGGCTACCCGGCCCAGGCGAAGCTGAGCGGCTACCGCTGGCCGCTGGCCGTGGCGCTGGCGCCTCCGAGCACGACGCCGCTGTCCAACCCGTCCGCCGCCAACGCACCCGAGGCCGCCTCGAGCCCGGCCTCGCTGCTGCCGCCGCCCAGCAAGAGCGGCATCCAGTTCTGACCGGCGCGGCCCGCGCGCGTCGGCGCGGGTGCCTGCGCGCTCGCGCTGCCGTGTCGAAGTATCCTTGGGCTCATGGCGATCCCCTGGCTGCAAGCTGACACCCCGCTGCCACCGACTTCCTGGGCGCTCGACGAACACTCCGAGGCGCCCGGCCTGTTGGCGGCCGGCGGCGGCCTGTCCATCGCCCGGCTGCGCAACGCCTACTCGAACGGCGTGTTTCCCTGGTACAGCCCGGGCCAGCCGGTGCTGTGGTGGTCACCCGACCCGCGCATGCTGCTGCGCACGCGCGACTTCAGGCTGTCGCACTCGCTGCGCAAGACGCTGCGCCGCTTCCTGCGCGCGCCCGGCTGCGAACTCCGGTTCGACCACGACACCGCGCAGGTGATGGCCCATTGCGCGCAGACGCCGCGCGAGGGCCAGGACGGCACCTGGATCGTGCCCGAGATGCAGGCGGCCTACGGCGCGTGGGCGCGCGCCGGTGATGTCCACAGCGTCGAGACCTGGATGGACGGCGAGCTCGTCGGCGGCCTCTACGGCGTCAACCTCGGCCGGATGATGTTCGGCGAATCGATGTTCTCGCACCGCACCGACGCCTCCAAGATCGCGCTGGCCGGGCTGGTCGCTTTCTGCCGCTTCAACGACATGCCCGCCATCGACTGCCAGCAGGCCACCGGCCACCTGGCCAGCCTGGGCGCGTCGCCGATCCCGCGCTCGGACTTCGAACAGGAGGTGCGCGCGCTGGCCGCGCGCGCGCCGGCGCCCGTCTGGGCCTATGATTTCCGCATGTGGGACACGTTGGACCTGGGCGTGCCCGCCGATTCGCCGCCCGTCGCCCATTCCCACGACCTCTTGCCGTGACGCACCCCAAGGAAGCGCCGTTCGCCTCGTTGCAGTTCTATGCGACGGCGCCTTATCCCTGCAGCTACCTGCCCGGGCGCATGGCGCGCTCGCAGGTGGCCACGCCCGGGCACCTGATCCATGCCGAGGCGTATTCGGCGCTGGTGTCCACCGGGTTCCGGCGCAGCGGCGTGTTCACCTACCGCCCCTATTGCGACCGCTGCCGCGCGTGCGTGCCGATGCGCGTGCCCGTCGCCGGCTTCGAGCCCTCGCGCAGCCAGCGCCGCGCCTGGGCCGCGCACGCCGGGCTGAAGGTTCGCGTGATGCGGCTCGCGTTCGTGCCGGAACACTACGAGCTCTACCTGCGCTACCAGGCCGGACGCCACGCCGGCGGCGGCATGGATCACGACAGCGTCGACCAGTACACGCAGTTCCTGCTGCAGAGCCGCGTCAACACCCGCCTGATCGAGTTCCGCGACCCCGATGACGGTGCCACGCCCGGCGCGCTGCGCATGGTGGCGATCGCCGACATCCTCAGCGACGGGCTGTCGGCCGTCTACACCTTCTACGACCCGGATCTCAAGGGCAGCTTCGGCACCTACGCCGTGATGTGGCAGATCGAGCAGGCCAAGTCGCTGCGCCTGCCCTACCTGTACCTCGGCTACTGGATCGCCGAGAGTCCCAAGATGGCCTACAAGGTGCAGTTCCGGCCGTACGAGACGCTGGTCGAGGGGCGCTGGCAGCCTGGGCAGGACGTCTGAGCCTCGCGATTCGTCGCGCCTGCCGGCGTTTGGTCGTGCCCGAGGCACAACGCGTCGCCTGGCCCGCGACGGCTCGCGCGGGCGTCCCTACAGTCCGCTCCATCGCATCAACAACGAACCAGGAGCCCGACATGCGCCGCTTCACTGCCAACGCCACCCACCTCGTCGCCACGCTGGCCGTCACCGCGGCGGCCGTCCTCACCGCGTTCTCGATGCCGCTGCCGGCGCACGCGGTCACGATCACGCTGTCCAACGGCGACGGCAACGCCGTGTCGGGCTCCGGCAAGGAAGTGAGCGTCACGCGCCAGATCGGCGCGTTCTCGGTGCTGCGCCTGGACAGCTCGGTCGACGTCCACGCCCACCAGGGCGCGACGCCCAGCGTCACCGTGCACGCCGACGACAACATCGAGCCGCTGGTCGAGACGGTGGTCGAGGGCGACAAGCTGGTCGTGCGCCTGAAGAAGGGCGCGAGCTTCCGCGCGCACCACGAGGTCTTCGTCGACGTCGTGTTCACGTCGCTGACGGCCGCCCAGCAGCACGGCAGCGGCGACCTGCAGATCGACCAGCTCACGGCCCCGAAGTTCGAATCGAGCATCGCCGGCTCCGGCGACCTGAAGATCGACCACGCGCAGCTGGGCCAGTTCGCGCTGAGCGTCGCGGGCTCGGGCGACGTCATGATCTCCGGCTCCGCCGACGAGGCCCGCTTCGGCGTCGCCGGCTCGGGCGACATCAACGCCCGCAACTTCACCGCCAAGCGGGTCAGCGTGAGCATCAGCGGCTCGGGCGACGCGCACGTCAACGCCACCGAGGCGCTGGAGGCCAAGGTGGCCGGCTCCGGCGACATCACCTACGCCGGGCATCCGCACGATGTCTCGCGCCGCGTGTCGGGCTCGGGCTCGATCGAAGCCGCGAACTGATGATAGTGCGCCGGCTCATCTGCTGAGCCAGCCAAAGGGCAGGATAAAGGACTTGAATGCCGCGGGCGGTCTTCCGCGGTGCCGTCACAATCGGCGTCAACGTCCTCCTGCCCGCATGCTGCAACTCCACTTCGCCAACCGCTTCGAGACCCTCGCCGACCGGCTCGTCCGGCGCCTGGGCGAGCAGGCGGCCAGCCGTTCGCCGTTCGAGTCCGACGAGGTCGTCGTGCCGAGCGCGGCCATCACGCGGCGCCTGATCATCGAACTCGCGCGACGCAACGGGGTCTGCGCCAACGTCGAGTTCTCCTACCTCGCGCACTGGCTGTGGCGGCAGACCGAGCGCCTGGTGCCCGACTGGCCCGAGTCGGCCCGCTTCGATGCCGACGTGTTCGCCTGGCGCATCCTGGCCGCGTTCGAGGACGAGGCATGGAGCCGCGAACAGCCGCGGCTGTCGGCCTGGCTCGCGCAGGCCGACGCGGTGATGCGCCACGAGCTGGCACAACGGGTGGCGGGGCTGTTCGAGCAGTACCTCGTCTACCGTCCCGAATGGCTGGAGGCGTGGTTCCGCGACGAGCCGGTGCGCATGCCCGTCACCGACGAAGGCGCCGCGCAAGACCAGCAATGGCAGGCCGCGCTGTGGCGCCGGCTCGCAATGGAGACGGGCAGCAATGGCCGGCATCCGATCCTCGCGTTGCTCGACCTGCTCGATGCGCAGGGCCTCCAGCTCGCCGGCATGGCCCAGGTTCCCGCCAGCGCCCACGTCTTCTGCCTGCCGACGATGCCGCCGGTGCACCTGGAGCTGCTGCAGCGGCTCGGGCGGCACATCGACCTGCATGTCTACGTGCTCAACCCGAGCCGCGAATTCTGGTTCGACGTCGTCGAGCCGCGCCGCCTCGCGTGGCTGACGGCGCGCGGCGAGGCCGGCCATCACGAGACCGGCAACCGGCTGCTGGCCGCGTGGGGACAGCAGACGAAGTCGGCGCTGAGCCTGCTGGTGGACGCCGCGGGCGAAGGCGTGATCGAGGACGCCGTCTTCGAACCGGCCGACGCCGGCAGCGTGCTCGGGGCGCTGCAGAACGCCGTGCTCGAGAT
Organism: Scleromatobacter humisilvae; assembly: GCF_023231945.1. Classification (GTDB taxonomy): domain Bacteria; phylum Pseudomonadota; class Gammaproteobacteria; order Burkholderiales; family Burkholderiaceae_C; genus Scleromatobacter; species Scleromatobacter humisilvae. The sequence goes on along the minus strand of NZ_JAJLJH010000012.1, from coordinate 122,531 downwards.
GGCCGAACTCGCGCCCGGCTCGCTCGCGGCGCTGGCCGGCGACCGCAGCGTCGAGGTGCACGTCTGCCACTCGCTCACGCGCGAGCTGGAGGTGCTGCACGACCGCCTGCTGGCGCTGATGGCCGGCGACGATCCGCCGCAGCCGGGCGACATCCTCGTCGTCACGCCGGACCTCGACGCCGCCGCGCCGCTGATCGACGCCGTCTTCGGCACCGCGCCGCGCGAGCGCCACCTGCCCTTCACGATCAGCGGCCGCGCCCGCGCGCAGGTCAACGCGCCGGCGCGCGCGCTGCTCGACGTGCTGGCGCTCGCGGCGTCGCGCTTCGCCGTCAACAACGTGTTCGGGCTGCTGCAGCAGCCGGTCGTCGCGCGGCGCTTCGGCCTGGCCGAGGACGACCTCGACCAGATCCGCGACTGGCTCGTGGCCTCGGGCATCCACTGGGCACTCGACGCCGAGCACCGCGGCGGCTTCGACGTGCCGGCGCAGGAGCGCCACAGCTTCGCCGACGGGCTCGACCGCCTGTTCCTGGGCTATGCCCTGCCGTCGCATCTGGCCACGCCGTTCCTGGGCAAGCTGCCGGCCGGCGACGCCGAGGGCTCGGGCGCGTTGACGCTCGGCGCGTTCTGGCGTTTCGTCGATGCGCTGAAGGCGCTGCGCGACCGCGTCGCCGCCCCGCGTGCGCCGGCCGACTGGCCCGCCATCCTGGGCGACGCGCTGCGCGACTTCGTCGCCGCGGCCGACGCCGATCTCGAGGACCTGCGCGACGTCGACGCCGAGATGGCCCAGCTCGCGGATCAATGGCGCCGCAGCGAGCTCGCCACGCCGCTGGCGTTCGACGTCGTGCGCGCCGCGCTCGAACAGCGCTTCGACGACCCGGCGCGCGGCGGCGTGCCCACCGGCACGATCACGTTCGCGGCGATGAGCAGCCTGCGCAACGTGCCGTTCCGCGTCATCTGCGCGATCGGCCTCGACGACGGCGCGTTCCCGACCACGGCGCGGCCGGCCGAGTTCGACCTGATGAACCTCGCGCCCCGCCGCGGCGACCGCCAGCGCCGCTTCGACGAGCGCAACGTCTTCCTCGACCTGCTGCTCGCCGCGCGCGAGCGCGTGCACCTCAGCTACGCCGGGCGCAGCGTGCGCGACAACTCGGTGCGGCCGGCCTCGGTGCTGGTGTCCGAGCTGCTGGAGACGCTGATCCCCGCGCTGGCGCCCGCGCCCGCGAGCGCCGCGACACGCGCGCGGGCGCGGCGCGCGCTGGTCGTCGAGCATCCGCTGCAACCGTTCGCGGCCCAGGCCTTCGATGTCGCGGCGCCCGATCAACGCCTGCGCAGCTTCCAGGCCGACTACGCCCAGGCGCTGCGGCAAAGCCTCGCGGCGCCGGTGCCGGCCGCCGTCACGTCCACCCGGGCCGACGACGAGTGGGAAGACGACGACGACGCGCCCGCATCGGCCGCGCCTTTCATCGCCAGGCCGCTGCCGCCCGCGGACGCGCCGTGGCGCGACGTGCCGCTGGCGCGCCTGGTGGCCTTCCTGCGCAACCCGTGCCGCTTCCTGCTGGAGCAGCGCCTGGGCATCGCCCTGCGGCGCGACGACGAGGAGTTGCAGGACGACGAACCGTTCGTGCCTGACAACGGCGGCCGCGCCCCGCTGACGCGCCTGCTGCTGCCCGCCTTGCTCGAGGGCGTGTCGCCCGAGGCCGCGCGCACGCTGGCGCTGGCGGGCACCGCGGTTCCCGCCGGCGGCTTCGGCATGCGCTTCCTCGAGCGCGAGCTCAACGGCCTGCGCGAGTTCGCCGACCAGGTGATCGAACACACCCAGCAGCCGGTGCTGCCGCCGCATGCCGCCGAGCTCACGTTCGAGATCGACGGCAAGCCCTGGCGCCTGCACGGCGAATTCGCCGACCTGCGCCCGCGCGGCCTGCTGCGCCATCGCTACGCGAAGCAGTCGGCGCTCGACTACCTCGACGCCTGGCTTCCGCACCTGCTGCTGTGCGCCAGCGCACCCGCCGGCGTGCTGCCGGTCACGACGGGCATCGCGCGCGACGGCCGCTTCTTCCTCACCGAGTGCGACGAGCCGCAGGCGCGGCTGGAGACGCTCGTCCGCCTCTACGCCCAGGGCCTGCGCGAGCCGCTGGCCTTCTTCCCGCGCGCCGCGTGGGAATGGATCAACGGCGACCGCCAGGGGCCGGCAAAGGCGATCGCGGCCTTCCGTCCCGGCGGCTTCAACGAGTACGCCGAGGGCCAGGACGCCGGCTACCGGCTCGCGCTGCGCGGCCGGCCCGATCCGTTCGCGCCCGAGGTGGTCGACGCGTTCTACGCCAATGCCACGGCCGTCTTCGAGCCGCTGCTGACGTGTCTGGAGATCGAATGACGGCGACGCCCGATTTCCAGCCGCTGGACGTCTTCGACTGCCCGCTCGAAGGCATCCGCCAGATCGAGGCCTCGGCCGGCACCGGCAAGACCTGGAACATCTGCGGCCTCTACCTGCGCCTGCTGCTGGAAAGCCGGCTGGAGGTGCAGCGCATCCTGGTGGTCACCTTCACCAACGCGGCCACGGCGGAACTGCGCGAGCGCATCCGGCTGCGCATCGTCGACACGCTGGCCTGGCTGCGCGCCGAACAGGCCGGCGAGGCCATCGCCGGCGGCGACGATTTCGTCGAACGACTCGTGCGCGCCGCGCGCGAGCGCCACGGCCTGCAGACCGACGACATGCTCGCGCGCCTGGACCTCGCGCTGGCCACCTTCGACGAGGCGTCCATCTTCACGATCCACGGCTTCTGCCAGCGCGCGCTGGCCGACACGCCGTTCACCGCGCAGATGCCGCTCGCGATGGAACTCGTGCGCGACGACGCCGACTGGGTGGCCGAGGCCGCCAACGACTTCTGGCGTCGCCGCGTCGCCGCCGACGACCTCGACGCGGGCCTGGCCGGCCATCTCGTGGCCAGCAAGGATTCGCCCGAAGGCTTCGCCGCGCTCCTCAAGCGCCACCTCGCCAAGCCGCTCGCGCGCGCCGCCTGGCCCGACGACCTCGACGCCGCGCGCGCCATCCCGGCCGACGACCTGGCCGCCACGCACGCCGTCGCCTTCCGCCTCTGGCACGAACGGCGCGCCGAGATCGACGACCTGCTGCAACGCTCGATGGGCGCGCTGAGCGCCGTCAGCTACAAGGAAGACAGCGTGCGCACCGCGCTCGCCAGCTGGGACGACCTGCTGCGCCGCGACGATGGCCTGGCCGCGCTGGACGTGGACGCGCCCAAGCTCGAACTGCTGGGCGCGTCCAGGCTCGCCGCCGCCACGAAGAAGAAGCAGGTGACGCCGCAGCACGAGTTCTTCGACGTCGCGCAACGCCTGCTCGATCTTCGCGCCCGGGCCACGCAGGCGCTGGCCTATGGCCGCCTCGCGCTGCTCAAGGCCTTGCTGGACGAGGGCACGCGCGCGCAACGCGAGGCCAAGCGGCGCCAGCGCGTCATCGCCTTCGACGACATGCTGTTCAACCTGCACGACCGCCTCACGCGCGGCGATTCGCCGTGGCTGCCCGGCGAGCTGAAGAAGCGCTTCCCGGCCGCGCTGATCGACGAGTTCCAGGACACCGATCCGCTGCAGTTCGCCATCTTCCGCACCATCTACACGACGCCGACCGACGACACGCTGTCGCCGGCGCCGCTGTTCTTCGTCGGTGATCCGAAGCAGGCGATCTACAGCTTCCGCAATGCCGACCTGCACACCTACATCGAGGCCGGCACGCACGCGGTGGTGCGCTACTCGCTGGCCGACAACCAGCGCTCGTCCGAGGCCCTGATCCACGCGCTCAACCAGTTGTTCGCGGCCAATCCGCGCGCCTTCATGATGGACGCCCTGGCCTACCAGGCGGTGCGCTTCGGCCAGAAGCCGCGCCAGCCGCTGGTCGACACCAGCGCGCCGCGCGCGCCGCTGCAGGTCTGGACGCTGCCCCCGGCCGACGACGGCGAGCCGATCTTCCAGCGCGACGCGACGACGGCCGTCGTCGCCACCACCGCCGACGAGATCGCGCGCCTGCTGGCGGCCGCGCAGCGGGGCGAGGTCACGCTGGGCCACGCACCCAACGAGCGCCCGTTGGCGGCAGGCGACATCGCCGTCCTGGTGCGCAGCAACGCGCAGGGTACGCAGATCCGCCAGGCGCTGACGGCGCGCGCCGTCGGCAGCGTGGAGCTGTCGCAGGCCAGCGTGTTTCGCAGCAGCGACGCCGAGGAACTCGATCGCGTGCTGACGGCCATCCTCGAGCCGGCGCGCGAGCGCACGCTGAAGGCGGCGCTGTCGACCGAGCTGATGGGCTGCGACGCCGCGGCCATCGCCGACCTGTCCGGCGACGAGTCCGCGCTGCTGGCCGCGGTGCAGCGCTTCGCCGGCTGGCGCGAGCTCTGGCTGCAGCGCGGGGTCGGCTTCATGTTGCGCCAATGGCTGGCCGCCGAACAGGTGGCGGCGCGTCTGCTGGCTCGTCCGGACGGCGAACGCCGGCTGACCAACCTGCTGCACCTGATCGAGTGCCTGCACGAGGCCGGCGAACGCCATGCCGCGCCGGACACCTTGCTGCGCTGGCTGCAATCGCAGCGCGTCTGGCCCGACGCCGACGACGCGACGCAGCTGCGGCTGGAGTCCGACCAGAACCTGGTGCAGATCGTCACCATCCACAAGTCCAAGGGCCTCGAGTACCCGATCGTTTTCTGCCCGTTCCTGTGGAGCGCGTCGCGCGGCGGTCGGGGCGACGGCCTCACCGGCCTTGCGTATCACGACGACGACGGCCAGACGGTCATCGACTACGGCCACGCGTTCCGCGACGAGGAGCGGCAAAAGGAGATCCGGCTGCGGCTGAAGCTGGAGGAGTCAGCCGAGACGCTGCGGCTGGTCTACGTGGCCTTGACGCGCGCGGTGCATCGCTGCGTGATCGTCGCCGGCTGCTACCGCACGGCGGGCCGCTATCCGAGTGCCACCGGCAGCACGCGCAGCCTGCTGAACTGGCTGGTCGCCGGCGCCGACCTGACGCCGGAGCAATGGTTCGAGCACAAGAACGGCGCGGAATCGATCGCGGCGGCCTGGGCTGCGTTGGCGCAGCGGTCCGATGGCGCCATCGGCGTCGCGCCGCTGCCGCGCGGCGAGCTCGTGACGCTGCAGACGCCCCGCCCCGCGCCCGACACGCTGGCCGCGCTGCCCGCGCCACGGACGCTTTCCGGCGGCTGGCGCATCGGCAGTTTCAGCGCCATCGCCCACGGCGCCGCGCACGATCGCTCGGGCGTCGACCACGACCTTCGGGTGGTCGAGTCACCCGTCGCGCCGGCCGGCGACGTCGCCCCGGCCTTCCGCCCGAGCGAGGACGACCCGCTGCACTTCCCACGCGGGCCCGCGGCCGGCGAGGCGATCCACCAGGCGTTCGAAAGCATCACGTTCACCGACCGTGAAACCTGGCCGCACGCGATCACGCAATCGTTGCAGCTGTTGCGCACGATGGGCGTGCCCGACACGCCCGGTGCCGAGGGCCAGCGGCTGCGCGCGCGCATGCTGCAGCGCATGCTCGAAGGCACGCTGGACACCCCGCTGCCGCTGGGCACGCCGCGGCCGTTGCGCCTTTCCGAGCTGCCGAACACGCGCCGGCTGGTCGAACTCGAGTTCCACCTGCCCTCGCATCGCCTCGACGCGAACACGCTCAACGACACCCTCGCCGCCCACGGCGTGCCGATGCCGCGCCTGTCGTTCGCCACGCTGAGGGGCTTCCTCAAGGGCTTCATTGATCTCGTCTTCGAGCACGATGGCCGCTGGTTCATCCTCGACTGGAAGTCCAACCACCTCGGCGACACCCCCGCGCACTACGGCCAGGACGCGATGGCGGCCGCCATGCGCGACCAGGGCTACCACCTGCAGGCCCTGCTGTACCTGGTGGCGCTCGATCGCTACCTGCGCCACCGCCTGGCCGGCTACGACCCGCAGCGCCATCTGGGCGGTGCGGCCTACCTGTTCGTGCGCGGCGTGCGCCCCGACTGGCGGGACGCTGCGGGCGCGCCCACCGGCGTGTTCTTCCAGCGGCCGGCGGCGGCGCTGATCGCACGCCTGTCCGCGCTGTTCGACGAGACCGAGGCCGCGACATGAGCTCGCCCGCACACACCCGGGGCAGCAGCCGCGCATCGCAGGACACGAGCCTTGCCGCGGCCGATCCCACCGACCAACTGCTCGCCAAGGGATTCGCCCGCCACGCCGCGCGCTGGGCGGCGTCCGCGGGCGCAGACGCGAATGCCGTCGCCGCCACGGCGCGCGCGGCCGAGGCGCTGAGCCTGGCCGTCAGCGCGGGCCACGTCTGCCTGATGCTGGCGTCGCTGGCGGCAGAACGCGACGACGCGACGACGCTCCCGTCCGACGTCGCCGGCTGGCGCGCCGCGCTGCAGGCGTCGGGCATCGTCGGCACACCCGCGGCGCCCGGCGCCCTGCCGCTGATCCTCGATGCCGACGATCGCCTCTACCTGCACCGCTACTTCGACTACGAGCGCCGTCTCGCGCGGCGCCTCACGCAGGCGCGTCACGCGGGCACGCGCGAGGCCGTCGCCTCGACCGAGGTCCGCGAGCGGCTGACATCGCTGTTCGCCGCCAATGCCGCGCGACTCGGGGGCGCCGCCGACTGGCAGCAGCTCGCCGCGGCGCTCGCGTTGCGCGGACGCCTGACCGTCATCAGCGGTGGCCCCGGCACCGGCAAGACGACGACCGTCGTCAACCTGCTGGCCTGCCTGCTCGCGCTCGACCCCGACTGCCGCATCGCGCTGGCCGCCCCCACGGGCAAGGCCGCGGCGCGGATGACCGACGCGATCCGCCAGCGTGCACAACACCTGCCGGAGGCGCTGCGCGAGCGGATGCCGGCGGCATCGGCGACCGTGCACCGGCTGCTGGGCGTCACGCCCGCGGGCTTCGCGCACGACGCCTCGAATCCGCTGGCCGTCGACGCGCTGGTGGTCGACGAGGCCTCGATGCTGGACCTGTCCCTCGCCACGCATCTGCTGGAGGCCGTGCCGCCGGCGGCGCGCATCATCCTGCTGGGCGACAAGGATCAATTGGCCGCCGTCGAATCGGGTGCCGTGTTCGCCGAGCTGAGCCTCGACCCGACGCTCACGCCCGCCTGCGTGCACGACCTGGCGGCGATGACGGGCACGCCGGCGGACGCCATCGTGCCGCCGGTGCCGGCCAGGCGCAGCGCGCTGCAGGACTGCGCCGTCTGGTTCACGCAGACCTACCGCTTCGCGGCCGATTCCGGAATCGGCCGGCTGGCGGCCGACGTCAACACCGGCCGCGCCCGCGAGGCGCTGGCCTGGTTGCGGGGCGGCGCCGACCCCGACGCCACCTGGCTGGACACCGCGCCACACGCCAGCCTCGAGGCCGCGCTGCAGCAGATGGACGCCGGCTACGCGGCCTACCGGGAGGCCGTCGCGGCCGACGCGTCGCAAGTGGGTGCGATCACCGAGGCCTTCGGCCGCTTCCGCGTGCTGTGCGCGCTGCGCGACGGCCCGCGCGGCGTGACGGCGCTCAACGCCCAGATGACGCGCCGCTTCCGCGCCGCGCTGGACCTGCCCGGGCTGCCCGAAGGCGCCGGCGCGTCGCCCTGGTTCGCCGGCCGGCCGGTGCTGGTGTCCAACAACGACTACGTGCTGCGGCTGTTCAACGGCGACATCGGCATCGCGCTGCCGGACGCCAGCGGCGAGCTGCTGGTGCATTTCCCCGACGCCACGGCCCCGGGCGGCTTCCGCGCCATCGCGCCGGTGCGGCTGCCACGCCACGAGACGGCGTTCGCGATGACCGTCCACAAGTCGCAAGGCTCCGAGTTCGACGGCGTGCTGGTGATGCTGCCCGAGCAGCGCAGCCGCGTGCTCACGCGGGAACTGCTGTACACGGCCATCACGCGCGCGCGCCGGCGCGTGACGCTGGCGTCCGATGCGGCGGTGCTGGAACAGGCCATCGCCACCGCCACGACGCGCCATTCCGGCCTGCTGGCGCGGCTGGCCGAGGCGGCGAGCGCCATGACGCAGCCGGCGCGCGAGCCCTAGAACGCAGCCGCGGCAAACGCCTTTTCCGCTGGCGCAGAACGAGGGGTCTCGTGGAGAATCGCCCAGACACATCGGGGAGGGTCAACGATGGAGTTCCTGGACAGGCTGCTTGGAGCGCCGACGCTGGATACGCTTGCGCGCGACGTCACGCGCGAGCTGAACGAGCTGGGGGCGGAGGAATTGCGGGTCGACCCGGCGCTGCGCGAAATGACGTTTCGCCTGCACGGCGGCGAGATGAAGCTGTATCTCGGCAACCTGCTGCAGGACCTGCGCCGCAGCCGGCGCGCCGCGCGCCCGCTGGTGCTCAAGCGCTTCCTGGACGGCATGCTGGCGCCCGACAGCGCGATTCCGTCCACCTACGCCGACGCGCGCCCGCGCCTGATGCCGGTCGTGCGGCGGCGCGACGACATGGGCATCGTCGCGCTGTCCACTCTGGCGGCGGTGGAGGATCCGTCGAAGCGCTTCCTGCCGGCCACCAAGCCGCTCGCGGGCGAACTCGTCATCGCGCTCGTCTGCGACCTGCCCGCCTCGATGGCCTATGTCAACGAACGCGAGTTGCCGAAATGGCAAGTGACGTTCGAACAGGCGCTGGACGACGCGCTGGACAACCTGCGCGGCCTGCCCGAACACGGCGGCTGGCAACAGATCGGCGAGGGCGTGTGGTCGGGCGAATGGGGCGACTCGTACGACAGCTCGCGCATGCTGCTGCCCGACCTGATCCACCGCGTCGGCGTGCGCGATCCGGTCGTGGCCGTGCCGTTCCGCAACGCGCTGATGCTGACCAGCGCCGGCAACGAGGCCGGCATCGCGCTGATGGCCCGGATGATCCACGAACACCTGGACGACACCCAGCGCTGGCTGTCGTTCCAGCTGCTGCGCCTGGACAACACGCAGTGGCAGCCGCACGCGCCGCTCGTGGCCGTCGACGCCTGGCACCAGCTGAACCTGCGCAACGCGGCCGCCGTCAACGAGAGCCAGAAGGAACTGCTCGACGCACTGCACGCGCGGCGTGAGCTCGACCTGTTCGTGGCGTCGTTCCAGATGATGGCCCGCGACGACCTGGGCACCCTCAGCTTCTCGGTCTGGGCCGAGCAGGTCGATACGCTGCTGCCGCGCACCGAGTTCATCATCTTCAACGCCCGCGGCTACGACGCCGCGCGCCCGTTGCTGGTGGCGTGGCAGGACGCCACCGAGGTCGTCGGCGACCTCATGGAGGCGACCGACCACGCGCCCGAGCGCTTCCGCGTGCGCCGCTTTCCCGACGAGGCGCAGTTCGCGCGCCTCAAGGAACTGGCGATCGACCTGTGACGGGCCGCGCCGGCTCCCGGCCGCACGCTCGCTTCACCCGCTCGCCACCCTTGATCACCGCCGCCGGATCCTCCAGCAGGCGGATGTCCTTCAACGGATCGCCCGCCACCGCGACGAAGTCGCCATGGCGGCCGACCGCGATCGCGCCGACGTCGCCCTCGCGCGCGGGCGCCTCGGTGCCTTGACGGCGTTGCGCGTGGCCGCGCGGATCGCCTTCAGCCGCGACGCGGCACGAGGCGCTCGCCGAAATCCTCCGGCCGCACGCTCACTTCACCCGCTCGCCACCCTTGATCACCGCCGCCAGATGCTCCAGCAGGCGGATGTCCTTCAACGGATCGCCCGCCACCGCGACGAAGTCGCCATGGCGGCCGACCGCGATCGCGCCGACGTCGCTCTCGCGCGCGAGCGCCTCGGTGCCTTGACGGCGTTGCGCGTGGCCGCGCGGATCGCCTTCAGCGGCGACGCGGCACGAGGCGCTCGCCGAAATCCTCCGGCCGCACGCTCACTTCACTCGCTCGCCCCCCTTGATCACCGCCGCCGGATGCTCCAGCAGGCGGATGTCCTTCGCCGGATCGCCCGCCACCGCGACGAAGTCGCCATGGCGGCCGACCGCGATCGCGCCGACGTCGCCCTCGCGCGCGGGCGCCTCGGTGCCTTGACGGCGTTGCGCGTGGCCGCGCGGATCGCCTTCAGCGGCGACGCGGCACGAGGCGCTCGCCGAAATCCTCCGGCCGCACGCTCACTTCACCCGCTCGCCACCCTTGATCACCGCCGCCGGATGCTCCAGCAGGCGGATGTCCTTCAACGGATCGCCCGCCACCGCGACGAAGTCGCCATAGCGGCCGACCGCGATCGCGCCGACGTCGCCCTCGCGCGCGAGCGCCTGCGCCGCGTTGCGCGTGGCCGCGCGGATCGCCTCCAGCGGCGGCATGCCCCACTCCACCATCTTGGCGAACTGCAGCGCGTTCTGGCCGGCCGGGAAGACGCCGCCGTTGTCGGTGCCGAAGATCATCTTGACGCCGGCGTTGTAGGCGGCGCGGAAGGTCTGGCGCTGCTTCAGGCCGATCGCGCGCTCCTTGGCGAGCGACTCCTCGAACATGCCGTTCTTCGGGCCCTCGGCCAGGATGTAGTCGTCGTCGTAGATGTCCATCGAGAACCAGGCGCCGTGATCCTTGGCGAGCTGGAACGACTCCTCGTTGGCGAGGCTGGCGTGCTCGATCGTGTCGACGCCCGCGCGCAGGCAATCGTTGATGCCCGACAGGCCGTGCGCGTGCGCCGCCACCTTCAGGCCGAGGCGGTGCGCCTCGTCGACGACCGCCTTGATCTCCTCGAAGCTCATCTGCTGCGCGCCCGCCACGTCTCGGCGCGAGAGCACGCCGCCGGTGGCGCAGATCTTGATCACCTCGGCGCCGTACTTGTGCACCTTGCGCACCAGGGCGCGAAAGCCGTCGGGGCTGTCGGCGATGTTTTCCAGCGGCACGGCGGCGAAGTGCGGCGGCAGGCCCTCGGTCTCGTCGCAGTGGCCGCCGGTCGCGCCCAGCAGCCAGGTGGCCGGCACGATGCGCGGCCCGGGCACGTAGCCGCCCTCGACGGCCTGCTTGATGCCGACGTCGGCGTAGTTGGCGGAGCCGACGTTGCGCACCGTGGTGAAGCCGGCCTCGAGCATGGCCTTGGCGTTGGCCACGCCGATGGCGACCCAGAAGCTGTCGGTGTAGTCGAGGTTGTGATAGCCGTCGATGCGCGGATCGTTGTCGAGATGCACGTGCATGTCGATCAGGCCGGGCAGCAGCGTCTGGCCGGGCAGCGCGATGCGGGTCGCGTCCTGCGGGATCGCGGCGTCGCCTTGCGTGAGGACGGCCTTGATGCGGCCGTCGACGACGACGATCGCCGGCTTGTCCACCATCTTGCCGGCCAGCACGTCCAGCATGCGGTCGGCGGTGACGACCGCGGTGGCGGCCATCGCGGCCGCGCCGCTCAACGCCGCCAGCGTGGCCAGCAGGAATGCTCTTGTCGCCTTGTGCATCGTGTCCGCTCCTTGTCGAGCGGACACTTTAACTGCAGGGCGTCAGAACGATTCCCAGTCGTCGGAGACCGCCATGGCCAGCGCGGGCGCGGCCTTGGGCGCAGGCGCCGCGGCGGCCGCGGCCGCAACGGGCTTGCGCACGGGCGCCGCGGGTCGCGCCACGGGCGCCCGCTTCGGCGCGGCGGCCGGCGTCGCGCGCACGTCCGCGACCGTCGCGCGGCTCTCGAGCTTGAACACCGCGACCGCCTGCACCAGCTGGTGCGCCTGGTCCTTCAGGCTCTCGGCGGCGGCGGCGCTCTCCTCGACCAGCGCGGCGTTCTGCTGCGTGGCCTGGTCCATCTGCGAGATCGCGTCGCCGATCTGCGACACGCCCGTGCTCTGCTCGCTGCTGGCGGCGCTGATCTCGCCCATGATGTCGGTGACGCGGGCGATCGAGTTGACGATCTCGGTCATCGTCTCGCCGGCGCGATCCACCAGCTGCGTGCCGTGCTCGACGCGTTCGACGCTGGCCGAGATGAGCGACTTGATCTCCTTGGCCGCGTCGGCCGAGCGCTGGGCCAGCGAGCGCACCTCGCCGGCGACGACCGCGAAGCCGCGTCCCTGCTCGCCGGCGCGCGCCGCCTCGACGGCCGCGTTCAGCGCGAGGATGTTGGTCTGGAAGGCGATGCCGTCGATCACGCCGATGATGTCGACGATGCGCTTGGAGCTGTCGTTGATGCCCTTCATCGTCTCGACGACCTCGCCCACCACGTCGCCGCCCTTGCGCGCCACGGTGCTGGCGCCGAGGGCGAGCTGGTTGGCGGACATCGCGTTCTCGGCGTTCTGGCGCACGGTCGAACCCAGCTGGTCCATCGACGCGGCGGCCTGCTGCAGCGCCGCGGCCTGCTCCTCGGTGCGCGCGCTCAGGTCGTTGGCGCCCTGCGAGATCTGCGACGAGGCCGTGGCCACGCTCTCGGAGTTGGCGCGGACGTCGCCCACCACGTGGCCCAGGCTGTCCTGCATGACGCCCAGCGCCTTCATCAGCTGCGCGACCTCGTCGTTGCCGGCGACTCGCACCTTGGACGTGAGGTCGCCCGCGGCGATCGCCTCGGCCACGCCCACGGCATAGTCCACCGGACGCGTGATGCGGCGGCTGAACCACACGCCAGCGACGATGCCCGCGGCGCCGACGACCAGCATCAGCACGATGCTCACCAGCGACGCGCGGTGCGCCTGCGCGGCCGCGCTCGCGGACACCGACGCGCTCTCGGCCGCGATCTTCTTGCAGGCCTCGCCCAGCAGGCGGGCCGGTTCGCGATCCATGCCGGCCACCGCCGCATCGCCGACTGTCGAATCGAATTCCGCGGCCTTGAAGGCGTCGAAGCCCTTGCGATAGTCGACGCCCATCTTGACGTGGGCAGCGCTGAACTGTTCGACCAGCGCGCGGCTGTCGCCCTGCGGCAGCGTCGCGAGCAGCGCCTTGGCCTTGTCCTCGACCGCGCCCTCCTGCTTGGCGAAGGCGCTCCAGTGCTTGTCCAGCTTGGCCGGATCCTTGCCGCGCAGCAGCGTGTCCTTCCATTCCTGCACCTGGGTCTTGAAGCTCACCAGCAGGTCGGCGACGGCACGCTCGTGCGCCTGCTGGGCGGCGACGTCGAATTCGTAGACGGCCACGGACTGGTTCAGGCTGGAGATGCCGACCAGCGCGGCGGCCATCAGTGCGGCCAGGACGCCGCTGATGGTCAGCGGCAGTTTCAACTTGAGTTTCATCGCGAGCTCGGGAGGCGGGAACGGGGCTCACCGAGGCGGCGCACGGAGGGTTGCGCCGACGGTGACTGCGAAGGGGGTGACGCCAGGCCGTGCAGCCACGCTGGACGCACCTTCGTATCCCTTTATCGGCCGTCCACAACGAGACCTTGAGTCGGGAAACAACCTCAGTGCGGTGAATCCGCTTTCATGCTTCACGCGCCGGCGCGGCTCAGCGTTTGTCGGGCAGCCAGCGCATCAGGATCGCGTAGAGCGCCGCCGGGTTGACGGGCTTGGCGACGTGGTCGTTCATGCCGGCCTCCAGGCAGGCGGCGCGATCCTCGACGAACGCGTTGGCCGTCATCGCGATGATGGGCACCGCGGTGTCGCCGCGTTCGCGGATCGCGCGCGCGGCGACGAGGCCGTCCATCACAGGCATCTGCATATCCATCAGGATCAGGTCCCAGGTCTGCTGCGCGGCGAGCTCCAGCGCGATCGCGCCGTTCTCCGCCTGCTCCACCACCAGGCCCGCGTTGGTCAGCAGCTCGCGCGCGATCAGGCGGTTGATGATGTTGTCCTCCGCCAGCAGCACGCTCTGGCCGCCGTGGCGCTCGCGCACCAGGTCCTCGCTGGCGTCGCGCACGATCGCGGAGCCCGCGCGGGCGCCGCCCTGGCGATACAGCACGCGCGCGACGACGTCGTGCAGCGCCGACGCTGTCACCGGCTTGTCCAGCACCGCGTCCACCTTGATGCCGAACGCGCGGTCGCCCGACAGCCCCTCGGGCGACGAGCACAGCAGCACGCACGGCGGCATGCCGTCGCCCATCAGCGCGTGCAGCCGGACGAGCGTCGGCGAATCGTCGGCGCAGCGCGTGCTCGAGTCCACCAGCATCAGGTCGTACGGACGACCCTGCGCCATCTCGGCTGCCACGCGCTGCACGGCGGCCTCGCCGCTGGCATGCGTGTCCACCTGCATGCCCATCGTCGCCAGGTAGTTGGCGAGGACGGCCGCGGCCTCGGGCAGGTCGTCGACCAGCAGGATGCGCATGGCCTTCATCGGCGCCAGCGTCGCGGCCTCGTCCTCGCGCGCGGCGTGCGCGAGCCAAGCCGTGAACCAGAACGTGCTGCCCTGGCCCGGCGCGCTGACCACGCCGACCTCGCCGCCCATCGCGGCGGCCAGGTTGCGCGTCAGGGACAGGCCCAGCCCGGTGCCGCCGAAGCGCCGCGTCGTCGTGTTGTCGCCCTGCTGGAACGCGTTGAACAGCTCGGCCTGGCGCTCGGCCGGGATGCCGGGGCCGGTGTCCTGCACGTCGAAGCGCACGTGCACGCGGCCGGCGTGGTCGTCCAGCAGGTCGCCCTTGAGCTTGACCCAGCCGCTCTGCGTGAACTTGACCGCGTTGGACAGCAGGTTGATGACCATCTGCGACAGCCGCGTCGGGTCGCCGCGCAGCCGCTGCGGCAGGTGGTCGGTGTCGACGACCAGTTCCAGTCCCTTGGCCTGCGCGCGCTCGCCGACCATGTCGCAGGCGGTGGACAGCAGCGTGTCGAGCGAGAAGTCGGCCTCCTCCAGCGTGAGCTTGCCGGCCTCGATCTTGGAGATGTCCAGCACGTCGTTGATGATCTGCAGCAGGTGCTGGCCGGCGTCGCCGATCTTGCCCAGGCGCTCGCGCTGCAGCGCGTCGCGCGGGTCGCGCGCGAGCAGGTACGCCAGGCCGAGGATGCCGTTGAGCGGCGTGCGGATCTCGTGGCTCATGTTGGCCACGAACGCGCTCTTGGCGCGGTTGGCCGTCTCGGCCTCGTCGCGCGAGCGGGCCAGGGCCTCGTTGGTCCGCGTGAGCTCGGCCTCCGCGCGCTTCAGGGCGCTGATGTCGAAGGCCATCATGTAGACGCCGTGCACCTCGCCCGACGGAGCGTTCGCCGGCACATAGTGCACCTGGTAGACGCCGCCGCCGTCCAGGCCGAGGTCCGGCTGGAACTCGAAGACCTGCCGCTTGCCATCGAGCGCCAGTTGCAGCCGGTCGATGACCGCCGCCTCGTGCGCCTTGCCGAAGATCTCGGCCCGCGTGTGGCCGATGACCTGGTCGGCGCTGCGATGGAAGTTCTCGAGGTAGCTGCGGTTGGCGAAGCGGCAGCGCAGGTCGCGATCCCAGTAGGTCACCAGGCCCGGAATGGCATCCGTGACCTCGCGGCTGAAGCGCGCCGAATCCGCCAGCGCGGCATTCGCCGCCTGCAGTTCGGCCGTGCGCAGGGCCACCTCCCGTTCCAGTTCGTCACGATGGCGCAGGGCATCGGCCTCGAGGCGCAGCCTGCGGGTGACGTCGGCGAACGACGTGACGACGGAAACCAGCACGCCCGTGTCCGGACTGATCACCGGCACCGAGCTGATCTGGTAGGCCACGGGCTCGCCCGCGGGGCTCAGCGTGTGGACGAGGACGTCGTGCTGCGGCCCCTGCCCGGCGATCACCTTGGCGATGGGCAGCTCGGAGGGATCCATCGGCCGCCCGCCGGCATCCACGAGCGCCCAGCCGGGGGCCACGATCGACTGCCCCGCCCACTGTTCGCTGGTCGCCCCCACCATGCGCTCGGCGGCCGGATTGCACGAGATCACGATGCCCTGCGGATCGCACACGAAGACGCCTTCGTTGAGCGCCGACACCACCGAGCGGTAGTGCGCCTCGCTCTCGCGCAGCGCGCGCTGCGCCTGGCGCATCGGCATCACGTCGCGCGACACGCTCAGGATGCCCAGCAGCGTGCCCTCGGCGTCGACCAGCGGCCCCTTGGTGGTCAGCAGGTGGACGGGGCCGTGCGCCGACGGCAGCGTCTCCTCGAACGCGCCCTTCAACTCGCCGCGCGCGGCCTTGCGGTCGTCCTCCGTGATCCGCGTCGCGGCCTCGGCGCCGAACAGCTCCTCGCTGGTGCGGCCCAGCACATCCTCCACGCGGCGTCCGACGAATTCCGCCGCCGCCCGGTTGCAGAAGACATAGCGGCCCTCGAGGTCCTTGGCATAGATGGCATCGCTGGCGCTCTGCGCGATCGCCTCGAGCAGCGCCAGGGCGCGCAGGCGCTCGCGGTGCTCGTGGCGCTCGTGCTCCGCCAGCCGCACCAGGCGGCGCTGCGACCACAGCCGCGTCGCGAGCGCCGCGCCCAGCAGCGCCAGCACGGCCGCGAGCAGGGTCTCGCGGGCGCGTTCCCAGGCGGGCGCGTCGACCTCGTCCATGTCCATCTTCGCCACGAGCCACCAGTCGGTGCCCGGCACCGTCCGCCCGACCCACAGCACGTCCTTGCCGGCATAGTCGACCGCCCTGATGGCCGTGCCCTGCAGCAGTTCTCCGCGCATGGCGCGCGCGATCGCCAACGGCGCCGTCGCCACAGGCTCGCTGACGCGCCCGAGGCTGCCCGGCCGTCCGCGCAACTCGCTGATGTTGACGACGCGGTCGCCCTCGCGATCCCACAGCACGGCCTCCGCCGTGCGGCTGGGCACCGGCCACGCGGCCAGCATCGGGAACAGCGAGCGGCGCGGGTCGATGCGCAGCACCATCGCGCCGCGCGCGGGCGTCCCGGTCTTGAGCAGCGGGACGACGATGTCGAGCCGTTCCGGGATCTCCGTGCCGAAGCGGCCATAGATGCTGGAGCTGGTGGCCGCGCGGGCCGCGATCGCGTCGAGCACCGTCCTCTTCAGCTCGGGGGCCATCTGGCGATCCGCGGGATGCTCGCGCGCGAGCACGTTGCCGGCGGCATCGACCAGCAAGGCGCTGTCGGCGCCGTCGGCATGCCGGGAGTCGATCGCGCGCGCCATCAGCCGTTGTCCGGCCGCGGCGTCGCCCTGATCCTGCCATTGCGTGTAGAGCCCGGCCAGCACCGTGCCGTCGGCGATGAACTGCGCGAAGCTCATGTGGCGGTCGACCCAGGCCTGCACCTGGGTCGACCGCAGCTCGGCGACCGATTCCAGCCGCGCGGCGGCCTGCGCGCGCTCCTGGCGGACGTCGCGCACGACGGCCACACCCGCGACGAGGGCCACGACCGCCACCACGGCCACGGCGGGCAGCAGCCGCATGATGCGCGACCGCCGCTGGCCCGTCCTCCCGTCCGCGAAGAATCCCATGTGCGCTGCGCCTCGGCACTTCCGGACGGCCAGTGTATGCCGGGCCGCGCCGCGCACATGCCGGTGCAGCGGACTCAATGCAGCATCAGCCGCAGCGCGTGCAGCGCCAGCCCCGCGAGGCCGCCCACGATGGCGCCGTTGATGCGGATGAACTGCAGGTCCTTGCCGACGCTCAGCTCGAGCTCGTCGACCAGCTGGCGGTCGTCCCAGTCCTTGATCGTCTGCGCGATGTGCTCGGTGACGCCGCCGCGCAGGTTCGCCGCCAGTTGGCCAGCGGCCGACAGCAAGTGCTCGTTGAGCGAGGCGCGCAGGCCCTCGTCGCCGCGCAGGCGGTCGCCGACGTCGCGCATCGCCTGCGCCACGTGCTCGGCCAGCGCGGAGTGCTCGTCGGCGAGATCGGCCTGCAGCAGGCGCTTGATGTCGTTCCAGACCGAGGCGGCGTAGTCGAGGATGGCCGGATCGGTGATGGCGCGCTCCTTGACGCGCTCGAACGCGGCGACCAGCGCCTCGTCGTGGCGCAGGCGCCCGGTGAACTCCGCCAGCCAGCGGTCGTAGCGCTGGCGCACCGGGTGGTCGGGCTGGGCGAGCACCTCGCGCAGCTCGCCCAGCACCGAGGCGCTGAGCTTGTCGGCCAGGCCGTCGGCCATGCGCGCCACCGGCGTCACCAGCTCGACCATCCCGACCACCTTGGGCCACTCCTTGCGCGCGTGGCGCACCATCAGCGCCGATACCCGCGCCTTGACCTCGTCCTCGGCCAGGAAGTCGCCGATCTTCTCGAGCCCGGCGTCCAGCAGCTCGTGGTGGCGGCCGCCCTGCGTCAGCACGGTCAGCACCTCGGCCGCGGTGGCGGCGCTGTTCCAGCGGCGCGCCTGCGCGACGACCAGCTCCAGCGTCGCCTGCCGCATGCGGCCGTCGTCGAACAGCTCGACCGCCTTCAGCGCCCAGCCGCGCGCCTCGGCGACCCAGTCGTCGACCCGCGCCGGATCCGACAGCCAGTCGGCCAGGCGGCGCGACGGATCGAACACGCCCAACCGGTCGACCAGCGTCTGCGGGTCGAGGAAATGGTCGCGCACGAAATGCGCCAGGCCGTCGGCGACGCGCGCCTTGTTGCGCGGGATGATGGCCGTGTGCGGCAAGGGCAGGCCCAGCGGATGGCGGAACAGCGCGACGACCGCGAACCAGTCGGCGATCGCGCCCACGGCCGAGGCCTCGCAGAACGCCTCGATCCAGGCCCAGGCGCCCTCGCCGCCCTGCCACACCGCCAGCGCCAGGCCGGCCAGCGCGGCGGCAAGCAGGCCGCCGGCGCTCCATTTCATGCGTTTCAGCGCGACGGCGCGCGGGTCGACAGCGGCCGAAGCGGCGCTTTTGGACAGATTCATCGTCGGCAGTGTGCCCTTCAACAAGGCGCGACCCGTCATACTCTCGGTCTTTCCCTGAAAAACGCACCCGCGCGTGATGCGCGCGTGCCGCTGCATGAGCTCCGACCCCGCGACCCTTCCGCCCATCGATTCCGCCGCCGCCCCGCCGCGCGCCATCAAGCTGCCCAACGCCCGCCATGCGAGCCGGGTGCCTCCCGACATCACCGCCGCCGACGTCGCGCGCATCCAGCAGGCGGCGTACCAGCTGCCGCAGGTCGTCAAGCCGGCGGACTACATCGACGAGCACGCGCCGCACTTCGAGCAGCACCTCGACGGGCTGGGCATGATCCTGCTGCAGAAGGCCGTGGCCGGCGCGCGCCCCAGCCGCTGGATCGCGCCCGATCGCATCGCCGACGCCCTGCGCCACCTCGACGTCGTCGGCAACGGCCCCAACGTGCGCGCGCTGATGCAGGCGCGCACGACCGAGCTGGAGAACCTCGGCGTCACGCGCGAGGCCGGCGACTTCGACCGCTTCCTCACACAGACGCTCAAGCTGCCCGCCAGCGGCGTGCAGCTGCGCGTCGCCTACCGCCAGCCCGTGCCCGCCGCGCCGGTGTGGGACTTCTACCGCACCGGCGACCTCGACGCGTTCAAGGCCGCCCTCGGCGACGCCCCGCCCTACGCCGACGCCGCCGAGCTGGTCGACGTCGTCGAGCAGCTGGTCGCGCGCGCCGAGTCCGGCCATTCCGAGCATGTCGGCTCGCTGGTGCAGCGCCTGCAGGCCGAGGCCGCGCGCCCGCAGCCGTTCGCCGACCTGAAGGCCTCGCTGGTGCGCGCGCAGGATCGCTGGGAGCGCCACGTCGCCGAGTTGAACGCGCTGGCCGGCCTCAACGACGAACTGGCGTTCCAGGGATACCCCGACACCTTCGAGCTGGCGCGCCGCATGCAGCGCACCGTCACGCTGTACGTCGGCCCGCCCAACAGCGGCAAGACCTACGCGGCGTTCGAGAAGCTCGCGGGCGCGCATGACGGCTGCTACCTCGCGCCGCTGCGCCTGCTGGCGCTCGAAGGCCGCGACCGCCTCGTCGGCCGCGGCGTCGCCTGCTCGCTGCTGACCGGCGAGGAGAACGACCCGGCGCCCGACGCGCGCGTCGTCTCCAGCACCATCGAGATGGTCAACACGTCCAAGCCGATCGACGTCGCCGTCATCGACGAGGCGCAGATGATCTTCGACAACTCGCGCGGCTGGGCCTGGACGCAGGCGATCGTGGGCGTGCCGGCCAACGAGGTGATCATCATCTGCTCGGCCTACGCCGCCGAGGCGATCGAGAACCTGCTCAAGCTGTGCGGCGAGAACTGCAGGACGCTCGTGTTCGAGCGCAAGCAGCACGTCGAGCTGATGCCCGGGCCGGTGCCGATCTCCGCGCTGAAGAAGGGCGACGCCGTCGTCGCCTTCAGCCGGCGCGAGGTGCTGATGCTGCGCGACCAGGTCGCGGCCAACGGCCATCCCGTCTCGGTGATCTACGGCGCGCTGCCGCCCGAGGTGCGCCGCCGCGAGGCCGAGCGCTTCGCGCACGGGCACGCGCACATCCTCGTGGCCACCGACGCGATCGGCATGGGCCTGAACCTGCCGATCCGCCGCGTGCTGTTCTCGACGCTGAAGAAGTTCGACGGCGTCGGCGACCGCATCTTGAACGAGTCCGAGGTGCACCAGATCGCGGGCCGCGCCGGCCGCTACGGCATGCACGAGGAAGGCTTCACCGGCGTGCTGCGCGAGGCCGAGCCGACCGCGCTGCGCACGCTCAAGGAACTGCTGCCCAAGCCGCCGCGCGCCCCGCGCGACTTCAAGGCGACGGTCGCGCCCAACTGGTGGCACGTCGACACCATCGCCACGCGCCTGCACCTGACCCGGCTGCGCGCGGTGCTGGACGTCTTCGTCGACCAGCTGAAGCTGGACAACGCCCACTTCGCCGTCGCGGAGCTGGACCAGATGCTGGAACTCGCGGCACAGCTCGACCAGACCGCCGGCAAGCTGTCGCTCAAGCAGCGCTTCATCTACGCCCAGGCGCCCGTCGACACCCGCACCGAGACCCAGGTGCAGGCCTTCCTCGACTGGACGCACCACCACGCGACGGTCGGCAAGGCCGGCACGCCGTGGTTCCTCGACGAGGTCGACGAACACAGCCGCCTGGACAACATGGAGAAGGCGCTGCGCTCGTGCACGCTGTGGCTGTGGCTGGATCTGCGCTTCCCGGGCATCTATGGCCACATCGATGCGGTGATCGATCTGCGCGAGCGGCTCAACGAGGGGATCGAGCGCCATCTCAAGGGCAAGAAGCCGTTGTGGCAAAGGGGCGGGCGGCGCTGAGGTTCGAGCGTTCGCCAAACCGCGCAAGCGCCCGTCACCCCCCTTCGCGGGCCAATGCAGCGGGGGGCCTGTCCGTCGACCCCCTCTTCTTCAGCGCACCACCTCGGCTGCAGCCTTGCGGATCACATCGATGACGAGTTCCGGCTTCGACAGCATCGGGACGTGGCTCGACTCCACCTCGGTGATCCGGGCCTTCATCCGCGTCGCCAGGAAGCGCTGCAGTTCCGGATGCACCGTGTGGTCCTTCCTGGCCAGGATGAACCAGCTCGGCTTGGTCTTCCACGCGATGCCGCCCGTGAGCTTCTGCTGCAGGAACAGGTCGGCGGCGGGGGCGTAGTGGGTGGCCCAGACGACCTTCTGCTCCTCCGGAGACAGGTCGCCCGCGAAGAACTCCGTGCCGTTCGGCATCATCCACGCGCGGCCGTCGGAGACTTCGACGCGGCCGAAGATGTCGGACGGGTACTTGTCGAGCTGGCTCTGCACGGTCTCGCCGACGTCCGGCGCCACGGCGGCGATGTAGACCAGGCCGACCACGCGATCGTCGGCGCCGGCGGCCGTGATGGTGGCGCCACCGTAGGAGTGCCCCACGAGCAGGACGGGGCCGCTGACGCGGTTGAGCGTGCGCTTGATCGCCGCGACGTCCTCGGCGTACGAATCGAGACCGTACTGGACGGCCATGACCTGGTGGCCGTCGGCCTGCAGCGCGGGAATCACCTTGTTGAAGCACGAGCCGTCGGCCCAGATGCCGTGGCAGAAGACGATGGTAGGCTTGGTTTGCGTGGACATATGCCTTCTCCTGAAGAGGGTTGACCTGTGGATGGAGGGAACGTCGCCTTTCCCGGTGCGCCGCTCTCGCTTGGATGGGTGCAGCGAGGGTGACTGCGGTTTCGCTCAAGCTGGCTTCGCTGGAGCGCCGGGATCGACGAGTTCATACTAGGCATGGCCGCTTCGCTTGTTTTTCCCTCCCGTCCATGAGTTTTGACAGACTCACCAATCCTGACCTGCTGTCCGAATTCTTCGAGCGCGTGCGCTTGAGAGGACAATTCTTCTACGCGGGCACCGTCCAGGGCGTGCTCGACCTGGACAAGCCGTCAGGGATGGCATTCATCTATATCCTGGAGAGCGGAGACCTGGATCTCGTCCGGCCCGGGGCGCCGGTCGTCCGCCTGCGGGAGCCGAGCGTGCTGCTTTGCCCCAGCAGTTGCCGCTACAAGCTTCGATCGGCGTCGATCGACTATCCGCGGATCGTCTGCGCTTCATTCGACTTCGGACAGAGCACGGGGCAGTCGTCTCCGCTCGGAGTCCAGGACGCGTTGGTGTTCGCGCGCAGTTCCGTCCAGAACGCTGCGCCTCTGATCGATGCGATCCTGAACGAGTTTCACGCCGATGCCCCGGGGCGCCAGCGCGGCCTGAGCATGCTGTTCGAATACCTCCTGGTATTGCTCGTGCGCAAGTCGTTCGCCGAAGGGCTTGTTTCGAAGGGATTGCTGGCGTCGATGGTGGATCCCCGGCTTGCCTGCGCTCTTCTCGCGATCCACAGCAACCCCGACCGCGACTGGAACGTCGATGCGCTGGCCGCGCTCGCGGGCATGTCGCGCTCGGCCTTCTGTCAGCACTTCCAGAAGATGCTCGACGTGGCGCCGATCGCCTACCTCACGGCCTGGCGCGTCAAGCTGGCCAAGGATCTCATTCGGGATGGCACTGAACTCAAGGTCGTGGCGGCGACGCTGGGCTACAGCTCCCAGGCGGCCTTCACGCGGGCTTTCGCCCGAGAGCTCGGCATGCCTCCGGCGGGATGGCGCCGGTCGATTGCAGGCGACGCCGCGTTGCATCAGCGCGCTTGAGTCGCAGTCCGGGGGCCTGCGAAGCAGAAGCGTGTCGAGAGCGGGCAATTCGGGGTCGGGTCCTGCCCGGCAAATCAGGGAGCGTGAGTTGCCACGCCTGGCCTGGGGCGGATGGCTGTGAAGGACCAAGCTCGATCGTCCGACCGGATCTCATCGCAGCCGGCCCGCAAACACGGTGCGAATTCGAGTTGCGGTCTACATCTGCTTGAAGAGGTGCGCGTAGGCCGCGCTGACCTCCAGGCGTTCCGGGCGTTCCTTCAGGCTGATCATGAGCTTGCCAGCCAAGCCGCGGTTCACGCTGCGCACGGCATTCAGGTTGACGATCGTGCTGCGATGGACTTGCCAGAACATGTGGGGGTCGAGCCGCTGCGACAGCTCCTTGAGGGTCAGGCTGATCAGTGCATTGGCGCTCTCGGTGACCACTTCGACGTATTTGCTGTCGGCGCGGAAATAGCAGACATCTTCGATCGTGATCAGCTGAAGCTCGCGGCCGCGCAGCACGGTGATCCAGCGCAGCGGCTCGTTCTGGGGCCGCTGCTGGATCTGCGACATCAGCCCGCCGAGATCGGCAGGCGCCTGGCCCAGACGCCGCTTGACGCGCTGCACCGCACGCACCAGGCGCGCGGGGTCGAGCGGCTTCAGGAGGTAATCGACGGCGCCTTCGTCGAATGCCTGCACGGCGAACTGGTCGAAGGCCGTGATGAAGACGATGTGGGCGCACGGCGACGCCAGTCGTGCGACTTCGAGTCCTGAAAGACCAGGCATCTGCACGTCCAGGAACACGACCTGCGGGCGGTGCTGCTCGATCGCCCGCAGCGCTGCGTGACCGTCGTGCACGATCTCGCGGACCTGGGCTGCCGGCCAGATCCGGGCCAGCTCGTCCCCGATCTCGGCGGCAAGAAGGGCCTCATCCTCGGCGATCAGGATGCTCGTCATATTCGGCGTCGACCTCGATGAACAGGCGCAGGGACGCCGGATCGGCTCGCAACACCGCGTTCGAACCGTGCACGGCGATGAGTCGCTGACGCGGCTCGTCGATGTCGGCGGCGTGCATCCTTGCATCTCGCAGGGCTGCCGCGCTGCCGTCCGTCGTCGCGATGTCGATGATCAAACGGTGGCCCGTCACGATCGCCCTGATGCGCCAACCCGAAGGGCGCAGCGTCGTGAGCCAGCGAAGAAGCGGCAACAGCACCAGCGGCGCCAGGCGCGCGCGCGCAGCGGCGTCGCTGACCTCGACGTGCAGGAGCTCAGGCTGCTGCCCTGGCGCGGCACGCACGCGGGCCTGGGCTTCGAGCAGCGCCAACTCGCGCTGGAGGGTCGAGGCGCGTTGCTGGACGGACGGCTGCATCGCGCGCAGCAGGCTGATGAGGTCGGCCAGCTGGCGATCAGCGAGGCCGGATTCGCTGATCAGTGCCGCATCGATGCGCCCGAGAGCATCGAACAGCAGTTGTGGGTCGACGCGGGCCTGCAGGGCAAGCAGCCGCGAAGCAATGAGCTGACGCTGCGCAATGGCGCGATCCCGCTCCGCGGCCTGCAGGCGTTCCCGCGCAACCCGTCCGCCGCGCCACTGCGCGTAGGCCCCGACGCCCAGGCCGTGCAACAGCAGCGTTGCGCCAATCTGCGTCAGGTCGTCATCGATCCCCCACCAGGCGGCCTTGCCGAGCACCGGCCACAGGAGCCGCGCGACGATCCAGACGCCGGCCTGGCCGGTCAGGATCACGGCCAGCGCGTAGGCCCACAGGGCGGACACGCCACGGTCGACCGCGCGATCCGCCACCAGCACCGCGAAGACCAAGGGGAAACCGAATTGCAGCACGTTGTAGAGAAGCGCCACGGCAGCCTGGTGTGCGTCGCTCGGCGGGAAGGCGATGGGCACGCCTGCATTGAACAGCGTGGCGGCGCCGACGAGGACGGCCAACGCGCTCGTTCGCCAACGCCATTGGCGCGCGATGTCTCGAATACATTCCAGGATCGGCGGCATCGATGGCGCGATTGCAGCGGTCATTCCACGGCCTCCGGCAGCACGATGGTGGCGATGAGGCCTCGCGGCTCGTTCACTTCCAGGCTGAGCGACGCGGCGGCGCCGTGCAGCGCGCCGAGCCGGGCGCGCAGATTGGCCAGCCCGGTGCCACCGCCGCAGCTGCTGCCCATGCCGCGCCCGGTGTCGGCCACGACCAGCGTGAGGTGACGGCCGTCCGATCGAGCGGCGACGCTGACAAGAGCGCCTTCGGCCAATGGCTGCACGCCATGCTTGATGGCGTTCTCGACCAGGGTCAGCAAGACCAGGGGTGGCACGCGGCGCCTTGCGAGTTCATCGGGAACGTCGAACTCGGTGCGCAGCCGCGCGCCCATCCGGACCTGGTGTACCGCTGTGTAGGCCTGCACCAACCCGAGCTCGCGGTCGAGCGTGCTGTGCTCGTCGCGGAGGCGCGGCAGCGCCACCTCGAGGTAGCGCATCAGGTCGGCGAGCATCGCGCGCGCGGCGGCGGGATCCGTGCGCACCAGGCGCCGCAGGTTGGCCAGCGTGTTGAAGAGGAAATGGGGTTCGACCTGTGCCTGCAGCAACTGCAATTGCGCGCCGGCCAATTCACGTTCGAGCGCGACGCGCTGCAGCACGGAGGCGTGGACGGCGTCCGTTGCCGCGCGCATGCGTCGCATGTGGTCGTATGCAAGAGTGCACAACAACGCGAACACCAGGTTGAACTGGAGTGCGAACGCGGGTGTCCATCCATCGGATGCGCCGTCCTGGTTGCCGATCCGCATCGCGAAGAAGCGCCCCATCCCGGCCACGGTGAGGACGAGCACGAGCGCCAGCAGGCCCGCGGCGTGGCCGCGGCCGCCGCGCGGTATCCAACGGTAGCCCACGACGAGAACAGCGAACGACAGGGCGTTGCCAAGAAAGATCTGCGGCACCATGGTCGGCAGCACGGCCAACTGGTTCTTCAGCGCGGTACCTCCGACGACGAAACAGGCCAGCGTGGGGCCGAGGAACTCGGCCAGGGTGATGACCCCCGCCAGTCCCATCACACGCAGCCAGGCGATGCCGGTTGGCATCGCTCTTTGCGGAATGATCGATGCCTCGTGCGACATGCCGGCGATCATCTTCCCAAGCCCGAGGGGGCGCAATCCCGGCTTCCGCCGTCACTGCGTCACCACCGCCACTGCGCCGTGTTCCGGCTTCTCGTAGATGTCGACGAAGCGGATCTCGAATTGGAAGGCCTGTCTTTGCGGGCGGTCCGAGTGGCAGTCCATGTCCTGCATGGCGGAGCGCACCCAGCGGGCGTAGAGCCGCGGGCCCGACAGCGCCCGGATGTCGCGCACGCGATCGCCGTCGAGCGTGAAGTTGACGATCACGGTTCCGGTCTTGCCGACCGCCTTCCAGGCGCTGGCCAGGTCGTCTGGCAGGTCGGCCAGGATGTTCGGGCAGACGCTGGTGACATCGCGCCGCAATTCCTGGGCAGGCGCTCGTCTGTCGATCTCGACGGCCTGGGACAGGTCATTTCCGGTGGCCTGGGCAGCGGCGCACAACGGCGTCGCCAGCAAGATGGCAGCGCCCAGGCGTCGGGTCTGAAGACGGATTGCTTGCATGATCTCTCCTTGCTGCACGGCTCGTCGGCGGTGAAAGACACGCCATGGCCAGAGCCTAGGACGCGGGTCGTCCAGCGGGAACGTGCATCCGACGAAGTCGCGCGTGGACCGACGAGCCTGCGTGTGCGGGCGACGAATCCGCAAGAGGCGAGAATCGCCTGCGTCGATCAGTCGTCCGCTGCCGGCCGCCCCGAGATCCACCGCCCCGTCATCCACCGCGTTCCATGCCCACGACCACCCTCCTCCTCCAGCTGATCGTCATCCTCGTCGCAGCCCGCGCCTGCGGCTGGCTGCTGCGCTGGCTGGGGCAGCCGCAGGTCGTCGGCGAGATGGCCGCCGGGCTCGTGCTCGGGCCGGCGGTGCTGGGCTTCTACGCGCCGGCGTGGAGCGCGCAGCTGTTCTCGAAGGAGCTGCTGGGCGGACTCAACGCGCTGTCGACGCTGGGCCTGGTGCTGTTCATGTTCGTCGTCGGCCTCGAGATCCGCTCGCCCGGCGGCGTGCGCCGGCAGCTGCGCGCGGCCGGCAGCGTCGGCGTGCTGAGCGTGGCCGTGCCGGCCGGCCTCGCGTTGGCCGTCGCGCCCGCGCTGTATCCGTCGCTCGCGCCTGCGGGCGTCGGCTTCATGCCGTTCGCGATGTTTCTCTCGGCCGCCATGTCCATCACCGCCTTTCCGGTGATGGCACGCATCCTGAAGGACCGCGGGATGACGCAGACGTCGTTCGGCCGGGTCTCGCTGGCGGGGGCGGCCGTCGTCGACGTCTTCGCGTGGATCCTGCTGGCCGGGGTGGTCGCGATGGCGGGCTCGGGCGACGCGTCGCGCGGCGGGCTGGCCCGGATCCTGGCCGGCACCGCGCTGCTGCTCGCGGCGCTGTTCCTCGTCGCGAGGCCGCTCTACGCGCGCCTGCTCGCGGCGCACGCGCCGGAGGGCACGCCGTCGCTGGCGGTGCTGGCCGCGCTGATGCTGGGCCTGCTGGCGAGCGCCTGGGCCACCGAATGGCTGCACCTGCACGCGGTGTTCGGCGCCTTCCTGTTCGGCGCCTGCCTGCCGCGCGACGACCGCCTGCTGCGGGCGCTCACCGAACGCGTGGAGCCCCTGTCCATCGTGCTGCTGATGCCGCTGTTCTTCGCCCTTGCCGGGTTGTCGACCACGCGCGCCGCGTTCGCGGGCGGTGCGCTGGGCGCGATGGCGCTGGTGATCGCGGTGGCGGCGGTCGGCAAGCTGCTGGGCGGCGCGATCGGCGCGCGCGCCTCTGGCCTGGACGCCGCGGACAGCTTCGCGGTCGGCGCGCTCATGAACGCGCGCGGGCTGATGGAGCTGATCGTGATGAAGGTGGGGCTCGACACCGGCCTCATCGGCCCCGGGATGTTCACCATCCTGCTGGTCATGGCGCTCGTCACGACGGCGATGACCAGTCCGCTCATCTCGCTGGCCTTGCGCCTGCGGCGGACAGCGGCGGCCCCGGCGCAGGCCTGAAGCCGGACGATCGTTCCGGCCGGAAACTCCTGACGCGGCGCGCCGCCGAGTCACTGGACAATGGCGGGATGAAACTTCGTCCCGCCCGACTTCGATCGCTCCACTTCCGCCTGGCCATGTTCGCGATGGCCGCTTTCGCGGCGACGGCCCCGGCCTCGTCCAGCCCCGCCACCGCGACCTCCGGGCAGCGCGCGGCGGCGGATCGCCCTGCCGCGCGGACGGCCGCCGGCGTGCGGTCGGGCGAGGGATGGCGCATCGCGACGCCGCCGGCCTGGGTCGAGCCGCATGCGGCCGGCGCTCCGGGGGCGCCCGGGCCGCTGCCTGCACGCACCGGCTGGCACGCGCTGCTGGTCGACGAGCAGCGGACGATCGATCGCAACGAGGACGCCGGCGACTACCTGATGTTCCGCACGCTGATCACGGACGCGAGCGGGCTGGCCTCCGCGGGGCACGTCGAGGTGTCCTTCGATCCGTCGTACCAGAAGGTGCTGCTGCACGCCTTCGCGGTGTGGCGCGACGGGCGCCGGCTCGACCGCCTGGGCGACGCGCGCATCGAGCTGCTGCGCCGCGAGGCCGGCCTGGAGAGCGGCGAGATCGACGGCCGCAAGACCTTGCTGGTCGTCCTCAACGACGTGCGCGTGGGCGACGTCGTGGAGATCTCGTACACCGTCCTGGGCCAGAACCCGGTGCATGGCCCGTCCCACGACGGCTCGCTGGCCACCGCGTTCGACATGCCGGTCGACCGCCTGGTCGCGTCGGTGACCAGCCGCTCGGCCCGGCGCCTGCACGTGCAGGGCGTGCGCACCGACGCCCTGCCCGCGGTGCAGGACGCCGGCGGCGTGCAGCGCTGGCAGCTGGCGCTGTCCAACGTGGCGGCGATCCAGGCGGAGGACGGCGCGCCGTCCGACTACGCCGTCTATCCGCGCGTGGACTACTCGGACGACGCCGACTGGCACGAGGTCGCCGACTGGGGCACGAGGCTGTTCAAGGTCGACCCGACGCTGGGGCCCGATCTCGAGCACCGCATCGACGCCTGGCGCGCGAGCGGCCTGAAAGGCCAGGCGCTCGTCTCGGCGGCCCTGAGCCTGGTGCAGGACGACGTGCGCTACTTCAGCGCCAGCCTGGGCGAGAACTCGCACCGTCCGAAGGTGCCCGCGCGCACCTGGGCGGACCGCGCGGGCGACTGCAAGGACAAGACAGCCCTGCTGGTCGCGATCCTGCAACGGCTCGGCTTCGACGCGAAGCCGGCGCTGGTCTCGTCCAGTGCGCGCAACTCGCTGCGCGACAGGCTGCCGGGCCACGACGCCTTCGACCATGCGATCGTCCGGCTGCAGCTCGATGGCCGCACCTGGTGGCTGGACGGCACGCTGACGAGCCAGTCCACGCGCCTGGACACCCGCGCGCTCACGCCGGTCGACTGGGCGCTGGTCGTCGCGCCCGAGACGCAGACGCTGGAGGCCGTGACGGCGCCGCCCATCGACGGCGACCTCGTCACCTACGACCATGTCTGGGACACGAGCGACCTGTCCAGGCCCGCGCACCTGCAGCTGACGGTCACGACGCGCGGCGAGGTGGCCGAGGGGTATCGCGCCGCGATCGCGTCGGGCCGCCTGGCCGAACTGGTCGACACCATCACGTCGCACTACCGCACGCGCTTCCAGGACTATCGTGCGCTGGGCGAGCCGGTGGTGCAGGACGATCGCGCCGAGAACCGCCTGAGCGTGCACATCGAGGGCGAGGTGCCGCTGCTGGGCGAACTGCGTGACGGCGCGCTGTCCGTCGAGGTCTTCCCGCTGCGGATCATGGATTCGCTGGTCACGCCCGAGCAGTTGCAGCGCACGATGCCCTGGGCCTACGCGCCGCCGCGGTCGATGCGCGAGCGCATCCGCCTCGTCGTTCCCGAGCCGACTCACCTGGCCGCGCCGCTGCACGGCGAGGTCTCCGACTCGCACTTCGCGCTCGCGCTTTCGTCGTCGGAGTCGGGCCACGAGCGACTCCTCGACTGGCGCTTCCAGCGGCGCGACGACGTCGTGCTGCCGGCCGATGTCGCGCGCTTTCGCGACCGCATCACGAAGGCGCGCAGCGAGAACGACATCGTGCTGAAGGAGCCGCTGTACGACGGCGACCGCCTCGTCGCCCAGACCACCGAAGACGGGAAGCGGATGGACAAGGATCCCCGCATGCTGCGCGACGACGAGGTCAGCCACGTGATCGCGCGCGCCTACGCGAGACGCGTGCGCGACGACCTGGTGCTGGCGGCCAGCGGGGCCACGTCGCCGGTGGGCACCCGCATCCTCGTCGACCGGGCGATGCAGGACACGCTGCTGGGCGAGGACGACCTTGCCCAGGCCGACCTCGCCCGCGTCGCCGCGGACGCGCTCACCGAGCCCGCCGCGCAGTACGCGCGCGGGCTGGTGCTGTTCACGTCCGGCCACTTCGCGGACGCCGAGAAGGCGTTTCGCGCCGGCATCGACGCGGCGGATCCCGAACTGGGCCCGGCGCGGCGCTGGGTGGGCATCGCCGCCGTCTACGACGGCCGCCTGGCCGACGCCGTGCGCAGCTTCAAGGAGGCCGCGCAGGACGAATCGGGCGACGAGCGCGCGATCACGCTGGCGTGGCTGTTCGTGGCCGCGCAGCGGCAGGACAAGCAGGGCGAGGCGGCGGTCGCACCGTTTCTTTCGGGCACGCAGGACAAGGACGCGACGTGGGCCACGCAGTTGCTGACGGCGATCCGCGACATCAACGACTCGATCGCCAAGGGCACGGTTCCCGCCAGCGACTGGGCCGACTGGCCGCCCGCGAAGCGGCTTGTCGAGACCATGAAGAAGGATCCCCGGGCGGCGCGCGAGCGGTCGGCCCAGGCGCTGTTCTTCATTTCCCAGGTCGTCGCCAGCACGGGTGAACGCGGCAGCGCGCTGGCGCTGCTTCGCCTCGAGGCCAAGACCCATTCGACGTCGGTCCCCGAGGACGTCTGCGCCCGCGCCGAACTGCGCAGGGTCGGCGAGAAGGCGCCGTCCGATCTCATGGACTCGGCGCGGCGCGCGGCCGCCGCGGGCGATCGGCGCGGCGCCGTCGAGATCCTGCACCGCGCCGTCGCGGCCGTGCCCGACGACACGGATGCGCTGTTGATGCTGGGCCGCCTCGAGACCGACCAGATCCACTGTGAGGCGCTCGAGCCCCTCACCCGCGCGGCCATCCTGCGGCCGGACGATCCGGTCATCGGCGTCGAATTCGCGCGGACGCTGGCGCCCTGCGGCAATCGGGCCCAGGCCGTGGCGACGCTGGCGCACTGGCTCGCCGATTCGCGCACGCCGCCCGCCGCGCGCGCCAAGGGCCTGGCGCTGCGCTCGATGATGGCGCTCAACGACAACGCGCCTGCGAAACTCGCGAGCGCGGACGACGATGCGCGCGCGGCCGTGCGCGCCGACGCCGGGGTTCCGCTGGCGTGGCAGGCCATGTTCCATGTCCACGTTCAGCAGGGCAAGTTCCAGGAGGCGCTCGAAGACGTGGATCGGATGAAGGCGGCGGGGGCGCCGGCCCAGGACGTGGCGCTGTATCGCGGCGTGGGCCTGGTGCACCTGAAGCGCGATGCCGAGGGCGAGGCCGAACTGACGACGTCGCTCACCGTCGAGCCCGGCAATTTCATCGCGCTGGAATCGCGCACGGAGGAGCGGCTGCGCCGCGACGACGCCGAGGGTGCCGCGCAGGACGCGCTCGCCTTGACCAGGGCGTGGCCCAACGAGCCCGCGTACTGGGAGTCGCTGAGGAAGGCAGAGGTGGCGCGCGACCACGCCGCGCCGGCACGCGACGCGCTCGATCACCAGATCGCGTTGCAACCAGGCCAGGCAGCGCTGTGGGACGAGCGGACCAAGCTGGACATCGCTCTCGGCGACCACAAGACCGCGCTGGACGACTTCGACAAGGAGATCGCGCTCAACGCGTCCGACGCCGGCGCCTGGGTCGAGCGCGCGGTCGAGCTGTGGCGCGTGGATCGCGGCGGCGAGGCGGTCCAATCGTGCCTGAAAGGCCTCGAGCTGTTCGACACCCCGTTGAACCGCTCGGCCTGCGCGGTCGTCGAATGGGAGACGCACGACCATGCACGCGCCGTCAAGGCGCTGGACAGCTTGCCGGCGCGCCGCCAGGAGCTGGAGACGGCCAACCAGGTCTACTGGTTCGGCGAGGTCGGCGAGGCGTTGATGAGCTATGGGCGCGCGAAGGAGGCGATCCCTTTCCTGCGGCGCGCGCTGCAGACCCGCTCGCATTGGAGTCAGGCTTACGGCCAGCTGTTCCTGTACTTCGCGCGCGCCCTGTCCGGCGACGAAGCCGCTGCCCGCCAAGAACTCGTCGCCCGCACGCCGGAACACGTGGAGCCGTGGCCAGGCCACCTGATGGCCTACGCCGCACATCGCCTCGACGACGACGCGCTGCGCAAGCTCGCCGCCGTGGATGCCCCCGGCGACTTCGCAGGCCAGGCCTGCGAGGCCGCCTTCTATATCGGCATGCGGCACTGGGTGGATGGCGACGTCGTCGGCGGCAAGGCATTGCTGGCCCACGCGGCGAACGATTGCCCGCGCACCTTCAACGAAGCGAAGATCGCGCAGGCCTGGCTGGCGGCGGGCCCCGGCGCCGCGCAAGACGCGAGCACCGCGCCCGCACCGGTCGTCGGCTCTCGCTGAGCCTTCGCGACCCGCCCGTCCCGTTCAGCGCGGCGTGCGCCGCGCGACCCAGTACGTCGCGCCCTGCGGTCCGTAGCGCTCCGAGTGCGGCGTGCCGGCGGCCAGCTGGAAGCTGTCGCCCGCCTTGAGGTGCTGCGTGCCGTCGGCGCGGATCAGCCACATCTCGCCGGCGGTGACGATCGCGTCGGCGTCGAACGGATGCGTGTGCTCCTCCACCACCTGGTTCGGCGGCCAGTGGCGCTCGAGCACCTCGTCGGCGCCGCGCAGCAGCGGGTGGGCGCGGAAGGCGTCGTAGGTGGCGCCGCTCAGGGTTGCGTTGTCCATCGTCGAGCTCCGTCAAAGGGCCGGTGCGCCCGCCTGGCGTGCCGGCGCGGCGGCGGCGAACGCCTCCAGCCGCTCGCATTCGACCATGACTCGCTTCGCCGTGGGGATGTCGTCGAAATCCACCTTGAACACGCGCATCACCGCGAAGATGCTGGCCAGGCAGATGTCGGCCATGGTGGGCTGGTCGCCGTGGCAGAAGCGGCCGGTGCCGGGCTCGCTCGCGAGCCGCTGCTCCACGGCGCGCAGGCCGGTGCCGAACCACTGGATCTGCCACGCGCGCCAGGCGTCGGCGTCGAAGCCGGCGTTGGCGGCGAGGTACTTGCGCACGCGCGGCGTGATCAGCGGATGGGTGTCGGCCGCGAGCATCTGCGCGATCGAGCGCACGCGGGCGCGGCCGTGCGCGTCGGCGGGCAGCAGCGGCGGCTGCGGGTACATCTCGTCGATGAATTCGAGGATCGCCAGCGACTGCGTCAGCGGCACGTGGGACTGCCCCGGGGCATGGTCGATCAGCGCCGGGATGCCGCCCAGCGGATTGATGCGGCGGAAGGCCTCGGCGTGCTGCTCGCCGGCGTCGATGTCGACGTTGGTCTCGCGCCGCGGCACGCCCTTCAGGTTGAACGCGACGCGCACGCGGTACGTCGCCGACGTGCGCCAGTAGGCAAAGAGTTCGAAGCGGTCGTCGTCGGTCATGCGTGGCCTCCCGGTGCTGCGGCGCCGCCGACGATACATCGACCGCGTCAACCCTGCTGGCAGAAGTCGATGAAGGCCGCGAGGCTTCGCGAGAACTGCTTGCGCCGATGGTGGACCAGCCAGAGTCGGCGCACGAGCCGCGGCAGCGTCGTGTCGACGCGCACGAGCCGGCCGAGCGCGACCAGGTCCTGCACCGCGAACAGCGACAGGCAGGTGAAGCCCAGCCCCTCGACCGCCGCCTGCTTGATCGCCTCGGTGCCGCCGAAATGCAGGCCCTCGCGCAGTTGGTGCAGGTGCGGCTGCAGCGCCTGCTCGACGGCCTCGCGCGTGCCCGAGCCCGGCTCGCGCAGCAGCCAGGCGGCCTGGCGCAGCGTCGCGACGTTGAGGCGCCGGCGCGGATCGCCGCCCAGCAGCGGGTGCGACGGCGCGCACACGATGGCGAGCTCCTCCTCGCGCCAGGCCTGCACGACGACGTCGGGCTCGTGGCTGGGGCCCTCGATCAGGCCGATGTCGACCTCCATGCGCGCGACCGCCGCGGCGACGGCGCCGGTGTTGGCGATCCGCACGTCGACATGCGCCGCCGGCCGCGCCCGCTGCCAGTTGGCGACCAGCGTCGGCAGCAGGTAGTTGCCGATGGTGGTGCTGGCGCCCACGCGCAGCAGCGACGGCGGCGCGGCGTGCGCCCCGGCCGTCGCGCCCAGCCCGAAGTCGCGCTCGATGCCGGCCGCGCCATCGAGCACCGCGCGCGCCTGCGGCAGCAGGCCGCGGCCGGTGTCGTTGAGCACCAGCCGCGTGCCGACGCGGTCGAACAGCCGCGCCGCCAGCACTGCTTCCAGCTCGTTGAGCGCGGCGCTGGTGGCCGACTGCGACAGCGCCACCCGGTCCGCCGCCGCCGCGGTGCTGCCGGCATCGGCCACGGCCGCGAAGATGGCGAGTTGGCGCAAGGTGATCCGCATGATTTCGACTCTACCTGTTTTTCAGGTTGATTCAACGAAATCAATTCGTTTTACGGATTGACTGCCAAAGCTCACAGTCCGGGTCATCGCAACGCTCGCCACAAGCAGCCCGCCATGACCACCGCCACCCGCTCGTTCGCCCCGCCCGCCGCACTCCGCTTCGCGCCGGGTCTCGCCCTCGCCGCCGCCGTGGCCGCCGCCGCGACCGCCGCGGCCCGCCTCGGCTGGCTGCAGGCCAACGGCATCTCCGCGCTGACGCTGGCCATCGTGATCGGCGTCGTCGCCGGCAACCTGCTGCCCGCGGCGCCGCTGGCCGCCTCCGCCGACGGCCTGAACCTCGCCAAGCAATGGCTGCTGCGCGGCGGCATCGCGCTGTACGGACTGCGGCTGACGTTCCAGGACATCGGCCATGTCGGCCTCGCGGGCGTCGCGATCGACGCGGCCGTGCTGTCCAGCACCTTCGCGCTGGCCTGCGTGCTGGGCACGCGCGTGTTCGGCCTGGATCGCACCACCGCCATCCTGATCGGCGCCGGCAGCTCGATCTGCGGCGCGGCCGCGGCGATGGCCACGGCGCCGGTGGTTCGCGGCAAGCCGGAGCAGGTGGCCGTGGCCGTCGCGACCGTGGTCGGCTTCGGCACCGTCGCGATCTTTCTCTACCCGGCCCTGTTCCACCTGATCGCGCTCGTGCACCCGCTGTCCGCCGCGCAATACGGCCTGTGGGCGGGCTCGACGATCCACGAGGTCGCGCAGGTCGTCGCCGCCGGCCATGCCGTGGGCGACGCCGCGGCCGACACCGCCGTCATCGCCAAGCTGGTGCGCGTGATGATGCTGGCGCCGTTCCTCGTCGCGCTGTCGGCGTGGCTCGCGCGCACGGGCGCGCGTCACGCGGCGCGCGCGCGCGCGCCGATCACCATTCCGTGGTTCGCGCTCGGCTTCGTCGCGGCGGCCGGACTGCGCTCGCTGGACGTGCTGCCCGCCGCCGCCATCGCCGTTGCCAACACGATCGACATCGCCGTGCTCGCGATCGCGATGGCGGCCCTGGGGCTGACGACGCGCCTGTCGGCGATGAAGGCGGCCGGCCTTGCGCCGCTGGGGCTGGGCGCGACGCTGTTCGCGTGGCTGGTCGTGGGCGGCGGCGCGATCAACTGGGCCGTCCAGGCCCTGGGCTGACGCGTCTGCATGCGCGCGTCGACCGGACAGTCGCCGGGGCAGCGCCCGCACCGACGCGCCGGGGCGCCCCGGCGAGCCATTTCCGGATATACCCACCACCGTATGTGACAGCGTCAGACTGGTGGGGATTTGCAAGTCGCATGACCGCGCGAGCCAACTGCTTGTCCCCGCGTTCCGGCAGGGTCGCGCGTCCAGGGTTCCCCCTCGTTTGTCGGGCGGAGCGTGTGTCTAGTCTCGCGTCACGCCGACTCCGCGCTCCCCATCCACACGCGGGCTCGGGCGCTCTGTTCTTGCCGAATCACACAACAAACCGGAGAACCAGATGACCCCAAGCGTTCCCTCCCTCGCGCGCCGGCTGCTGCCGGCCCTCCTGCTGCTGGGCATGGCCGCCCAGGCCGGCGCCAACACGCTCACGCAGAACGTGTCGTGGACGATCGACCGCCCCGGCACGTCCACCAAGTACCGCCTCGTGGCCTACGGCGACTCGATCTACGCCGGCTACGACACGGGCATCACCACCGCCGCGAAGTACGCCGCGCCGACGGTCGACGCCGAGTACCTGTCCGCGCTGTGGAACGCCGACATCGAGAGCGTGCGGCGCGCCAAGTCGGGCGCGGTCGCCTCCGACGTCTACAACAACAAGATCGTGGCCGAGAAGTCCTACATGCAGGACAGCTCCACCCGCGTCGTCACCTTCGAGATGTGCGGCAACGACGGCCTGCAGGCGCGCACGGCCTTCAAGGGCCAGAGCGGCACCTGCGACTACTCGGGCATGGACAACGCGGTCAACACCTGCAAGCAGTACGTGGCCGCCGCGATGGACTTCATCAACGCCAACGCGTACGCGGGCGTAAAGGTCAAGGTGATCTCCAACCTGCACTATCCGGGCTATGCGGCGGACAACGTTCAGAGCTCGTGCAAGGACGCCACCACCAAGGCCACGGTCAACCTGCAGAACACCTTCCTGCCGCGCCTGGCCAAGATGAACTACTGGATGTGCGAATACGCGCGCGAGAAGGGCTTCCAGTGCGCGGACAACTTCGCGCAGTTCATGGGCGCCGACTACGACAGCAACGGCGACGGCATCGTCGACTCCGTCGGCCTGCGCTGGGTGTCCGGCGAGAGCGAGACGAGCTACGTGACGCGCACGGCCACCACGCTGCGCTCGACGATCCGCGACGCCAACACGCACTTCGTCTCGGCCAGCACGAGCTACGACTACATCCAGTCCGACGACACGCATCCGACCTACACCGGCGGCACCGTCACGGCCGGCCTGTTCGGTGGCACGACGGGCTCCGGCGCGCCGCGCTACACGTCGTTCACGGGCGGCAAGAGCCCGATCTGGAACCAGTACGGCCACGAGCGCATGGGCTGGAACGTGTCGACGTCCAACTCCACGGCGCCCTGACGCGCCGCCCGGGGCCGACGCGTGGCCAAGCCGCCTCGCCATGAGCCGACGCGCGATCGCTGGGGCCCGGCCGTCGGGTTCCTGGCAATCGCGTTCGCGCTCGTGGCCGGCGCGCTCGCGGGCGGGTGGTCGTCGCTGGTGTCCGCGACCACCGAGGGCGACGCCGCCTCCGCGCCGGCCGCGTCCGCGTCCGCACCGCTGCTGCAGGTCGCCGCGGCCGGTGTCCCCGCGCCCGCGCGCGTGACGCCCGCGAGCGCGCCCGCATCGTCCGCTGCGGCGACGTCCCCGCAGATCCCGCGCCATCGCGACCCCGACGGCGACCAGACGCCCGACATCGCCGACTACATCAACGCCGGCGAGAAGCCGACGATGAACGAGGTCATCGAGCGACTGCACCAGGCCGGCGTCCACACGGGTCTCGGCGCCTTCAACCCGCCCGGCACCAAGCCGCCGCTGATCGGCCTGGCCGTGCCCGAGGACTTCCCGCTGCCGCCCGGCTACGTGCGCCACTACCAGGCCACCGACGACGGCCAGCGCATCGAGCCGATCCTGATGTTCGCGCCCGACTACCAGGCGACGACGCCCGACGGCCAGCCGGTGGCGATGCCCAGGGATCGCGTCGTGCCGCCGGAGCTGGCGCCGCCGGGGTTGCCGATCCGCCGCATCGTCGTGCCACCGCCCAATGGCGCTCTTTGAGATCACGATGAACAGACTCGCCGCATTCCTGGCGTCGCGGCCGCGCACGCGCGAAGTCGCCGGCATCGTCGCCAGCGCGCTGCTGTCGTTCCTTTACGCACGCGGCGGCCTCGCCTGGTCGCTCGGCTTCGTCGCACTGGTGCCGTGGTTGCTGTCGCTGGACGAGCGCGGCTCGTTCGCGCGCACGCTGCTGGCCGCGTGGGCGATGGCGGTCGCGTTCACGCTGGCCGTGTTCGCCTGGTTCGGCAGCGCGATCGGCGCGTTCACGCAGCTCGGCGACGCGGCCGGCCTGGCGATCCTGATCGTCGCCGCGCCGCTGCTGCAGCCGCAGTTCCTCGCCTTCGCGCTGACGCGCCAGCTCGCCGGCCGCCACGCCGGCCCGGCCCTGCGCGCGCTCGTCGCCGCATCGGCCTGGGTCGCCACCGAGTGGCTGGTGCCGCGGCTGCTGGGCGACACGCTCGGCGACGGCCTCTACCCCTCGCGCACCCTGCGCCAGGCCGCGGACGTCGTCGGCACCACCGGCCTGACCTTCGCGCTGCTGCTCGCCAACGAGGGAGTCGCGGCAGCGATCGAACGCCGCCGCGACGGCCTGCGCGCCGTCGCCTGGCCGCTGGCGTCGACCGCTGCGATCGCGCTGCTGCTCGCCGGCTACGGCGCCGCGACGCTGTCGTCGACGACGGCCTCCACCGACAAGCCGCTGCGCGTGGCGCTGGTGCAGTCCGACATCGTCGACTACGAACGCCTGCGCCAGGAGCACGGTGCGGCGGAGGTCGTGCGCGAGGTGCTGGACACGCATTTCGCCATGTCGTACGACGCCGTCGAGCGCCAGCATGCCGACGCCGTGCTGTGGTCGGAGACCGTCTACCCGACGACCTTCGGCCATCCCAGGAGCGAGGCCGGCGCCGAGCTCGATCGCGCGATCCAGTCCATCGTCGACGCCGCGCGCGTGCCCTTCGTGTTCGGCACCTACGACATCGACGCCGCCGGCGAATACAACGCCGCCGCCTTCGTCGAGCCCGGCAAGGGCCTGCTCGGCTTCTACCGCAAGACCCGCCTGTTCCCGCTGACCGAGGCCGTGCCCGCGTGGCTGGACGGCCCGGTGCTGCGGCGCTGGCTGCCCTGGGCCGGCACGTGGAAGCCGGGCAACGGCGCGCGCGTCTTCCCGCTGCGGCTGGCCGACGGCCGCGAGATCCCGGTGCTGCCGCTGATCTGCCGCGACGATGTCGACTCGCAGCTGGCGATCGACGGCGCGCGGCTCGGTGCGCGCGCCATCCTCACGATGTCCAACGACGCCTGGTTCACCGAGCATCCGCAAGGCGCGGCGCTGCACCAGGCGGTGGCCGCGTTCCGCAGCATCGAGACGCGCCTGCCGCAGTTCCGCGTCACCACCAACGGCTACAGCGCGGCGATCGATCCGAGCGGCGACATCGTCGCGGGCGCGCGCATGGGCGAACGCACGCTGGTGGTCGGCGACCTGCCGGTGCACGCGCCGCCGCGCACGTTGATGGTGGCCTGGGGCGACTGGGTCGGACGCGCCGCCGCCGCGTTCCTCGCGCTGCTGGCGGCGCTGGCGGCGCTGCGCCGCTGGGGCGGGATCGATGCGGGCGAGACGACGCCAGCGCTGGACGCCGCCAGCTGGCCGGTCGAGGTCTCGGTGCTGCCGCGCGCGGCCCGCGTGGCCGCCGGCGCGCTGCGCGCGTTCGCGCGCGCGGGGCTCATGTGGATGATCGCCGCGGTGCTGCTGCTCGACGCGAGGCTGCAGTCGAACACGCTGGCGCAGATCCGGATGTTCGTCGGCCTGTTCCTGCTGCCCGAGGCCGCGGCGTGGTGCGTGCTGCGCGCGTTCGCGGCGCGCGCGTCCGTCGTCGACGGCGTGCTGGTGCTGGCGAGCGGGGCGCGGCGCCTGGAGCTGCCGCTGGGCGACATCGCGTCCACGCGACCGTGGCGCCTGCCCGTGCCGGGGCCGGGCCTGTCGGTGCAACTGACCTCGGGCCGACGCTGGCGCCACGGCCTCGCGCTCGCGCGCCCGGACGCCCTCGCCCGCGCCCTCGCGCCCTTGCGCGACGCGTCCGCGCGCGCGGAGGCGCCGTCGACCGCTGCACGCTACGCGCACGCCGCCCAGGCCTCGCACCGCAGCCGCCTCGGCAACCCGCTGCTCAAGTTCGGCGCCCTGCCGCTGCTGCTGGCGATCCCCGCGTTCCGCCTGCACCAGAACATCGCCTACGGCGGCACGTTCGGCGAATACCTCACGTTCGGCTGGCAGGCCTACGTGACGACGTTCGTGCTGTGGTGGGCCGCCTGGACGGTCGCCGTGGTGCTGTGCGCGACGGCGGTGCGCGCGGCGATCGAGGCGGGCACGCTGGCCGGCGTGCTGTTCGCGCCGGCGCGAGCGATCGGCGCGCGGCTCGCGCTGGAACGGCTGGGGCTGGCGGCGCTCTACGTGGGCTTGCCGGCGTGGCTGATGGCGCGCATGGTCGCGGCCTGACTCGCCGGGGCGGCCGAAGCCGCGCACTACTGCTTCATGATCTCCGCGGCGATGCCCTGCAGCGGCACCGTGCGCTCGACGCCGCCGCGCTTGATGGCCTCCTTGGGCATGCCGAAGACGACGCAGCTCTCCTCGTCCTGCGCCAGCGTGCGCGCCCCCGCGGCGCGCATCTCGGCGAGCCCGGCGGCGCCGTCGTCGCCCATGCCGGTCATGATGACGCCCAGCGCGTTGACGCCCGCACTCTTGGCGACCGAGCGGAACAGCACGTCGACCGAGGGGCGGTGGCGGTTGACCACCGGCCCGTCGACCACGTCGACGACGTATTGCGCGCCGCTGCGCTTGAGCAGCAGGTGCTTGCCGCCCGGCGCGATCAGCGCGCGGCCCGGCACCACGCGGTCGTTGTGCCGCGCCTCCCTGACCTCGATGCGGCAGAGCCCGTCGAGCCGCGTCGCGAAGGCCGCGGTGAACTTCTCGGGCATGTGCTGCACGATCACGATGCCCGGGCAGACGCGCGGCAGCGCGGACAACACTTCCTCGAGCGCCTGCGTCCCGCCCGTCGACGTGCCCAGCGCGATGACGCGCTCGGTCGTCTGCGTCATGGCGCGCGGGCCGGCCGGCGCGAGGATGACGTCGGCCGTGTTCTTCGGCGCGACGGGCTGCACGGCGGCGTCCGCGCGCGGCGCGAGGCGCCGCACGTTGGCGCGCGCCGCGGCACGCACGGTCGCCACCAGTTCGTCGCCGGCCTCGGCGAGGAACTGCTTGAGCCCGAGCCTCGGCTTGGTCACGATGGCGACCGCGCCGGCCGCCAGCGCCTCCAGCGTCGTCCTGGCGCCCTTCTCGGTGAGCGTGGAGCAGATCACGACCGGCGTCGGACGCTCGGCCATGATCTTGCGCAGGAAGGTGATGCCGTCCATCCGCGGCATCTCGACATCGAGCACGATGACGTCGGGCCACGCCTGGCGCAGGCGTTCGATCGCCAGCAGCGGGTCGGCGACGGCCGCGAGCACCTCGATGCCGGGGGCGGCGCCGAGCAGTCCCGCGACGACCTGGCGCACGACGGCCGAGTCGTCGACCACCATCACCTTGATGGCGCTCACAGCATGAGCCCCGTGATGGCGTCGTTGGGCGGCAGCTGGCGCGACCAGACGTCGCCGGTGGCGATGTCGAAGGCGATCTGGCGATGGCCGTCGCCGAACAGGCTCTCGGAGACGACCTCGATGCCGTGCGCCTTCAGCAGCCTGCGCGCGGCCTCGCCGTTGCGGCGGCCGACGGGCACGCCGGCACCTCGTTGGGCGGGGAACATGTTGCCGCCGCCGAAGATCTTGGCGTTGCACGCCGACGCGCGGACGTTGCGGCGCTCCAATTCGTGCAGCATGAGGTGCAGGGCCTCGTCGGCATAGCGTGCGTCCAGCCCGCGCAGGTCGAGGCCGCGCACCTCGGCCACGCCCACGCGCCCGCGCGAGGGCAGCAAGCAGTGCGACATCGCCCCCACCTGCAGGCCGGGGCACCACAGCGCGATCGAGATGCAGGATCCGAGCACGGTCCGGATACGGCATGACGTATCGCCCACCGCATACTCGCCCGGCTTCAGGAAGACCTCGGTGAGGATGCCGCTCGCCATCGCCGTCACGGCTTGCAGTAGATCGACGGCGCGAGCTGCTCGACGGCGGTGCTGATGTCGTTCAGGCTCTCGGAGTGGCCGATGAACAGGTGGCCGCCCGGCTTGAGCAGCGACAGCACGCGCGCGACGACCTGGCGCTTGGTGTCGCCGTTGAAGTAGATCATCACGTTGCGCAGGAAGACGACGTCGAAGGTGCCGAGCCGCGGCAGCTCGGTGTTGAGGTTGACCTGCGCGAAGCTCACGCGGCTGCGCAGCCGGCGCTCCACCAGCAGCGTGCCGTCCTGCTCGCCCTGCCCGCGCAG
Organism: Scleromatobacter humisilvae; assembly: GCF_023231945.1. GTDB lineage: Bacteria > Pseudomonadota > Gammaproteobacteria > Burkholderiales > Burkholderiaceae_C > Scleromatobacter > Scleromatobacter humisilvae. The sequence continues at coordinate 80,361 of NZ_JAJLJH010000012.1, read as the reverse complement.
GCAATAGCGCTTGAGGTACGCGGGCGGGATGTTGCGAGCGCGTTCGAGCGGGTAGTGGCCCGTTCGCGCGCGGCGCAGAACGCGCGTGCTGATGTCGGAGCCGACGACGTCCCACGCCGTCTGCGACGCGTCCAGGCAGTCGGCCAGCACCATCGCGATGCTGTAGCACTCCTCGCCGCTCGAGCTCGCGGCGCTCCAGACGCGGAACGGCTGCGGCCGTCCGCGCGCCTGCGTCGCGAGCGTGCGCAGCAGCTCGAAATGCTTGGGCTCTCGAAAGAAGTAGGTCTCGTTGGTCGTGAGCAGGTCCACCGCGGTCTGCACCTCGGCGTCCTCGCGACCGCTCGAGAGCAGCTCGAAGTAGGCGCCAAAGCTGTCGAGGCGGTGCGCCTGCAGCCGCTTGGACAGGCGCCCGCAGACCAGCGCCTTCTTCGCCGGCGACAGCGTGATGCCGGCGGCGTCGTAGATGAAGCGCTGGAAGCGGGAGAACTCGGTGTCGGTGATCGTGTTCATGGGGATAGCCGCGGCAGGCGCGCAGTCACGTCCGTCCGGTCAGAAGCGCGCGAAGTCGGCTTCGTCGACGTCCGCGCCGTCGTTCGCGACCGCCTTGGGCAGGCGCACGGACGAGGATGCGGCGAACCGCGCCGGCGCCGGCTTGCCGCGCGTCGAGGACTTGCGCGCCGTCGCGATCGTGGCGCTGGCCGCGCGCACGTGCGCGACGCCGGTCACGCCCGCGAGCTTGAAGAAGGACATCGTCTGCTGCAGCTGCTCGGCCTGCGAGCTCATCTCCTCGGCCGTCGCGGCAAGTTCCTCCGAGCTCGACGCGTTCTGCTGCGTCGTCTGGCTCAGCTGCACGATGGCCGCGTTGATCTGGCCCACGCCCGAGGACTGCTCCTCCGACGCCGCCGTGATCTCCTGCACCAGGTCCGACGTCTTGCGGATGTTGGGCACGATCGTGTCGAGCAGGTGGCCCGCCTTCTCGGCGAGTTCGACGCTGGAGCTCGCGACGTTGGCGATCTCCTCGGCCGCCACCTGGCTGCGTTCGGCCAGCTTGCGCACTTCCGCGGCCACCACCGCAAAGCCCTTGCCGTGCTCGCCCGCGCGCGCCGCCTCGATGGCCGCGTTCAGCGCCAGCAGGTTGGTCTGGTAGGCGATGTCGTCGATGATGCCGATCTTCTGCGCGATCTGCTTCATCGCCACCACCGTGGCCTTGACCGCCTCGCCGCCTTCGCTGGCCTCGCTGGCGGCCTTGGTGGCCATGCCGTCGGTGACCTTGGCGTTCTCGGTGTTCTGCGAGATCGAGGCCGTCATCTGTTCCATCGACGCGCTCGTCTCCTCGACGCCCGCCGCCTGCTCGCTGGCGGCCTGCGACAGCGACTGCGCCGTCGCGCTCACCTCTTCAGACGCGCCCGCCAGCGCCTCCGCGCCGCCGTTGACCTCGGTCACGACCTGCGAGAGCTTGTCGACGGTCTCGTTGACGTAGTCCTTCATCTCGGCGAACGAGCCGGTGTAGGACTTGGTGATCGTCTGCGTCAGGTCGCCCGAGGCCATCGCGCCCATCACGCGCACGACGTCGTTGACGCTGTCGCCGGCCGACTGCACCATCTGGCGCGTCGTGTAGAGCAGGCTGCTGGTGTCGTTGGCGCGCACGGCGACGTCGACGGTGAAGTCGCCGGTCGCGACCTTGCGCATGACATCCGCCGCATAGGCCGGCTCGCCGCCCAGCACGTTGATCAGGTTGCGCGTGATGAGCAGGCCGATGCCTGCGGCCAGCAGCGTGGCGATCACCGACAGCGCGATCACGACGGTTCGCGTCTCGCCGTAGACCGCGGTTGCCTCGACGCGCGACTGTTCCATCTGCTCGCTCTGGAACTTGACGAGTTCGCGCAGCGCCTGCTCCTGCGCGGTGTTCGCCGGAATGACCTGCACGCGCAGGAATTCCGCGGCCTTGGCCTTGTCGGACTTCACGAGCGCGTAGAACGGCTCGTAGAGCTGGCCGAGCGCGGCGCGCTTGTCGGCGATGTCCTTGACGATCGCGCGGCCCCGGTCGCTGTGCAGCTCGGCCTCGAGCTTGCTCAGGCTCTCGTTGTTGCTGGCGCGATTGGCGGTGATCTTCTGCTTGTACTGGTCGGCCTCGGCATCGCCGGCTGCGAGCACCATCGAGCGCATCTGGCGCCCGTTGTCGATCGTGTGCTGGAGGATGTCGTTGGCGAGCACGACCTTGGGATAGCGGTCCTCCATGATGACCGTGGTCGCCGCGTTGATGCTGGACAGCCGCAGCACGCTGGTGACGGAGATGACGAGCAGCAGCACGACGACCGTGCCGAAGCCGAGCGCCAGCCGGGTGCCGACCTTGAGATTGCCGAACATGGGAATTCCTTGGTTCTTGAAAATCGGAGACCTGGGGTCAGGCGGCGATGGGTTCCGCGGCAGCTTCGACGAAGCCGGCGATCTCGTCGATGGACAGCGCGCGGTCGACGTCGAGCAGCAGCACGAACTTGCCGCGCACCTTGCCGACGCCGTGGATGAAGTCGCTGCGCAGGCGCGCGCCGAAGGCCGGCGGCGGCTCGATGTCGACGCTGGCGATGTCCAGCACCTCGTTGACCGCGTCGACGAGCAGGCCCATCACCTGGCGCTCGTCCGCGCCGCACGCGGCCTCGACGATGACGACGCAGGTGCGCTTGGTCACCGCGCTGGACGGGCGGCCGAAGCGCGCGAGCAGGTCGACGACCGGCACGACGGCGCCGCGCAGGTTGATCACGCCGCGCACGCACGGCGGCATCATCGGGACTTCGGTGACGCCCTGGTACTCGATGATCTCCTTGATGCCCAGGATGCCGATGGCGAACTGCTCCTGCGCGAGCATGAAGGTCAGGTATTGCGCGGGCTCGGTCTCGACCGCGCGGGAAGCGTTGGCGTTCATGGCTGGCTGCTCCTTCAGAAGCGGGCGAAGTGGGATTCGTCGACATCCGCGCCCTCGCTCGCGGCGGCGGCCGGGCGAGCAGACGCGGCGGCGGCGAACCGCGACGGCGCCGGCTTGCCGCGCGCCGCGGACTTGCGCGCCGTCGCGATCGTGGCGCTGGCCGCGCGCACGTGCGCGACGCCGGCCACGCCCGCGAGCTTGAAGAACGACATCGTCTGCTGCAGCTGCTCGGCCTGCGAGCTCATCTCCTCGGCCGTCGCGGCAAGTTCCTCCGAGCTCGACGCGTTCTGCTGCGTCGTCTGGCTCAGCTGCACGATGGCCGCGTTGATCTGGCCCACGCCCGAGGACTGCTCCTCCGACGCCGCCGTGATCTCCTGCACCAGGTCCGACGTCTTGCGGATGTTGGGCACGATCGTGTCGAGCAGGTGGCCCGCCTTCTCGGCCAGTTCGACGCTGGAGCTCGCGACGTTGGCGATCTCCTCGGCCGCCACCTGGCTGCGCTCGGCCAGCTTGCGCACTTCCGCGGCCACCACCGCGAAGCCCTTGCCGTGCTCGCCCGCGCGAGCCGCCTCGATGGCCGCGTTCAGCGCCAGCAGGTTGGTCTGGTAGGCGATGTCGTCGATGATGCCGATCTTCTGCGCGATCTGCTTCATCGCCACGACCGTGGCCTTGACCGCCTCGCCGCCTTCGCTGGCCTCGCTGGCGGCCTTGGTGGCCATGCCGTCGGTGACCTTGGCGTTCTCGGTGTTCTGCGAGATCGACGCCGTCATCTGCTCCATCGACGCGCTCGTCTCCTCGACGCCCGCGGCCTGCTCGCTGGCGGCCTGCGAAAGCGACTGCGCCGTCGCGCTCACCTCTTCCGACGCGCCCGCCAGCGCCTCCGCGCCACCGTTGACCTCGGTCACGACCAGGGACAGCTTGTCGACCATCTTGTGCATCGCGAACAGCACGCTGGAGTCGTCGTTGGCACGGGTCTGGATCGACATCGTCAGGTCGCCGTCCGAGACGCGATTCGCGATCTCGGCGACGAACGCCGGCTCGCCGCCGAGCTGCCTGATCAACGACCGCGTGATGAGGAACGCCAGGCCAAGCGCCAGCAGGCTGCAGCCCGCCAGCGCCCCGATCGTCCAGCGACGCGCGTTGGCGTACACCACGCCCGCCTCGGCCGAGGCCTTGGTGCCGCCTTCGACGTTGAATTCCGAGAGCTTGTTGAGGGAGACGCGCAGGTCATCGTAGCGCTGCCTCAGCTCGCCATTGATCGCCGCCTCCGCGTCGGCCTGCTTGTGGTCGCTCGCGAGTTCGATCTCCTTGGTCTGCAGGCGCAGGAACTCGTCGCGGCGAGACGCGTAGGCATCGTAGAGCTGCTTCTCGTCAGGCGACGAGATCAGCTTCGCATAGGCGTCGTCAAACTGCTTGAGCGCGGCCACCTTGCCATCCATGTCCTTCAGCGCGGGCGCGAGTTCGGCCGGATCCTTCGCCAACGCGATGCGGTACTCGTACACCCGCTGGTGATTGACGTTGGCCTTGATCTCGATCAGGTTGCGAACGCTGGGAAGCCAGTTCGTGGCCAGGTCGACGGTCGACCCGTTGACGGTCGCCAGCTGCGTGACGGCGTAGAGGCCAAGAGCCAGCATCAGGGCCAGCACGATGAGGAACGAGCCGAACAGCTTCGTCCCGAGCTTGAGGTTTGCGAACATGGTGGTCTTCCCTGGATTGGATGTGTGAGCCTGGAGGCTTGTCATTGGCCGGCCGCGAGGCTCTCGGCGTGGCGCGCCGCGACGCTGCGGGCTTCCTGTGCCTCCTGCAGCAGCAGCGGCACGTCGAGGATCAGCGCGACGTCGCCGCTGCCGAGGATGCTGGAGCCGCTGATGCCGCGCACCTGCGCGAACATGCGTGACAGCGGCTTGATGACCGTCTGCGCCTCGCCCAGCAAGCCGTCGACGACCAGGCCGAACTTCTGGCCGGCGTGCTTGACGACGACGATGTTCTGGCGGGTCGAGGCGGTGCCCGGCACGTCGAACAGTTCGCGCAGGCGCACGAACGGCAGCACCTGGCCGCGCAAGTCGGTGTAGTCGTGTCCCGCCTCGGCGGAGAACTCCACGCACTCGTCGACCATGTCCATCGGCACGACGAACACCGACTTGCCCACCGCGACCTGGAAGCCGTTGATGATGGCCAGCGTCAGCGGCAGGCGCACCGTGACCGTGGTGCCGCGACCGGGCTCGCTCGCGATGGCGACATTGCCGCGCAGCGCCGCGATGTTGCGCTTGACGACGTCCATGCCGACGCCGCGGCCCGACAGGTTGGTGATCTGTTCCGCCGTCGAGAATCCGGGCTCGAAGATCAGCGCGTAGACCTCGGCGTCGCTCATCGCGCGCCCCGGCTCGACCAGGCCGCGCTCGATGCCCTTGGCCAGGATCTTCTCGCGGTCGAGCCCGCCGCCGTCGTCGCCCACCTGGATGACGATGCTGCCCGAGTCGTGGAACGCGTTGAGCGAGACGGTGCCGGTGGCCGGCTTGCCGCGTGCGGCGCGCAGCTCGGGCGCGTCGATGCCATGGTCCATCGCGTTGCGCACGAGGTGCATCAACGGGTCGCCGATCTTCTCGACGACGGTCTTGTCGAGCTCGGTGTCCTCGCCGCTGACGGCAAGCTCGATGTCCTTGCCGAGTTCCCGCGCGACATCGTGCACCACGCGCTTGAAGCGCGCGAACGTGCCGCCGATCTTGACCATGCGCAGCTGCAGCGCGCTGTCGCGCACTTCCTCGACCAGGTCGGAGAGCGTCGAGTTGCGCTCGATCAATTCGAGGTTGCGCGTGCGCTTCGCAACGAGGTTGGCGCCGGCGGCGGCGATGATCAGCTCGCCGACGAGGTTGATCAGGCGATCGAGCTTGTCGGCGTCGACACGCACGGACTGGCTCTCCGGCGCGCGCGTCTCCTTGACCTGCTTCTGCCTGGCGAGCGCCGCCTCGACGACCTGTGGCGCGACCTTGCCCTGCTCGGCGAGGATGGCCCCGATCTTCTGCGCGGGCGTGCTGTCCGCCTGCGAACGCAGCGCCGTCTCGAGTTCGCGCGCCGTGACGCTGCCGCAGCGCACCAGGATCTCGCCGAGCCGGCTCGGCCCCTCGGGCTGGCTGCGGATCAGCTCGATGTATTGCTCGACCTGGCTGCCGGGCGGCACGATGCGCAGCGCGCAGTCGTCGATCACGAATTCGAACACGTTCTCGATCGCGGCCTTGTCGACGGTCGTCAGGAAGCCGATCTCGAAGCCGAGGCAGCAGCCCTCCGGGTCGAGCGCGTCGAGGCCGGGGACGGCATCGGGCAGCGTGACGATGTGCTCGATGGTGCCCAGCGTGGCCAGGTAGCGGATGAACGACAACGGATCCATGCCGTTGCGCAGGACGTCGGGCCCGAACCGCAGAGACAGGTGCCAGTGCGCCGCGCCGCCCGCGGTCGCGGTCGTGGCGCCCGTCGACGCCGTTGCCGCCACTGGCGCGTCCTGTTCGACAAGATATTTCTGCAGGCGTTCGAGCAAGGCCGCGCCCTCGGGCTCCGTCTTCGGATCGGCCTGCGGCTCGCCGCGTTCGACGGCATCGACCAGGCGGCCGATGTAGTCGCCGCTGGACAACATCAACGGCACGAGCGATTCGTCGAGGCTCACGGCACCGTCGCGCACCCGGTCGAGGACGCTTTCGACGACGTGGGTGAACGTGACGACGGCGTCGAGGCCGAACAGTCCGGACGAGCCCTTGATCGTGTGCGCCGCGCGGAAGATCGCATGGATGCTCTCGCGCGGGTCGGCCTCGTCGGCGACGCGCAGCAAGGCGGCTTCCATGTCCTCGAGCAGCTCGCGCGCCTCGACGATGAAGGTGTGGAGGACCTGGTCCAGATTGATGTCGTTGGCCATCGCGTGCCTCAATGTGCGGCGTCGAAATGCGACGCGAGCTGCAAGGTCTGGAACACCTCGGCGACCGCGGGGCTGCCGCCCGCGACGCGCAGCGTGCGGCCGGACTCCTGCGCGCTGCGCCGGGCGGACATCAGCAGCTGCACGCCGGCGCTGTCCATTTCGGTGACGCCGGACAGGTCGACCTCGAACGCGCCGCCGCCAGGCACGTCGGCGAGCGCCGCCTTCATGGCCACGGCCAGCTCGGCCGCGCGGTAGATCGTCAGCTCGCCGTCGATTCGAAAGCAGGTGGAAGTCGTGCTCATCTCGTTTCCGTTGCACTTGTTGGTTAGCGAGAACTCGCGCGCCCGCATGTCTCGTTCACGCTGACCGGAGTCAGGGCAGCACGAGCTTCTGGACGACCGCGAGCAGCTGCGGCGGGTTGAACGGCTTGAGCATCCACGCCTTCGCGCCGGCCGCCTGGCCTTCGGCCTTCTTGCCGGCGGCCGATTCCGTCGTCAGCATCACGACAGGCGTGAACTTGTAGGCCGGCAGCTTCTTGATCTCCTTGACCAGCGAGATGCCGTCCATGTTGGGCATGTTCACGTCGCTGATGATCAGGTGCACCTTCTGCCCGGTGAGCTTCTTCAGCGCGTCCGCGCCGTCGCTGCCTTCGAGCACGTCGTAGCCCGCGCTGCGCAGCGAGATGCCCACGACCTGGCGCAGCGAGGCCGAGTCGTCGACGATCATGATGGTCTTTGCCATGTCGGTCTTTTCCTGGGTGTTGACTTGAACGGATTCAGAAGAAGGTGACTTCCTCGAGCTCGGCGACGGCCGACTCCGGCGAGGCCGTCGTGGCATCGCCGGCGTGCGTCGCGCGCTCGTCGGCCATCGCGTAGCTGCCCTCGAGCTCGTCGAGCAGCACCTTGGCGTCCACGGGCGCCAGCGCGCCCGAGGTGTCGAAGCGGCGCCGGCTCTCCGAGAGCAGGTCGGGCAGGCGCTCGATGTTGTGGCGCACGTGCGTCATGCGCTGGCTGACGCGGTCCTGGAACTGCAGCTGCACCAGCGACTCGACGATCTCGAGCTGGATGCCGGCGCTCTCCTGCTTGAGCGCGGCGGCCGAGGCCTCCATCGCCTCGGTCACGCCGCGGAATCGGTCCAGCACGCCGTTGATGGCGCCTTCGGAGGCCAGGGCCGAGGCGGCCTCGCGCCTGGCCGAGGCCAGCGCGGCATCGCGCGCGACGCGGATCGCCTCGCCGATCACGCCGACCTTGTCAGCCATGCGCTGGCCAGTCGCGCCCGAGAGCGCGGACAGCTTGCGCACCTCCTGCGCCAGCACCGCGAAGCCACGGCCCTCGGCGCCCGCGTGCGCGGCCTCGATGGCCGCGTTGATCGCGAGCAGGTTGGTCTGCTGGGCGATGTCGGCCACCTCGGCCGCCATCTGCTGCAGCTCGGCGACGAAGCGGCTCAGGCTCTGCACCTCGACATGCATCGCCTCGTTGCTGGCCATCGCGTCCTTGAGCGAGGTCAGCACGCCATGCAGTTCGTCCTTGCTGTGCGCGAAGGCGGCCGCGAGACCGAGGTCGCCGTCCTGGCCGGAGGCCCGCAGGGTCTGGTCGAGGCGATCGACGATGGCCGCGAAGCGCTGCGTCAGCGCCGCAACCGCGGACTCCATCTGCTGGCGCGAGTTCTCGATGTGCGCGGCCCAGACGGGCAACACGTCGCGGCCCAGCTGGTCGGTGCTGGCGAGGAATTCGGCATTGGCTCGTTGCGCGCGAACTTCACGCGCGCGCCGCAAGCGGTCGAGCGACACCCCGGCCGCGACCAGGGCCGTCGCGACGACGGCGCTCGCGATGCCGCGGCCGGACGCGAAGCCAGCGACGCCAGCGGCGAGCGCGAACGCCGTCGCCTGCCAGCGCTGCAGGAACGGTGTCGCGTCGGAAGCCGTCGTGCGGGACGGGACGTTCGGGGTGGTTGGCATGGGCTGGTTTTCGACCAGAAGCTCGCGCGCTGAAGTCCGTGAGCCAGGGTTGTTGATGGACGGATTGTTCGTGTCCGCAACGCTTTCGATGCGGCGAATACCGGTGGCTTCGAGGTACTTTCCTGTCTAGACATGACAGGTTCGAGGCGATACACCACACCGTATCGACGATTCCCCACACGATCGATCGAGAAATCCCCACAGGTTTTCGACGGCCCGGCTACCACCCATACCCGGCCTGGTATCGGCCGGGCCGATCCCTGGCCGCGACTTGACGGCGTGTCCAGCATATTGGACACTGCCTCCATCATGGAAGAGACGCCGCCCGACTCCCTCAACGCCCGCATCGCCCAGCGCGTGCGCGACCTGCGCGCGGCCGGCGGCCTGTCGCTCGAGGCCCTCGCCACGCAATGCGGCATCAGCCGCTCGATGATCTCGCTGATCGAGCGCGGCGAGAGCAGCCCGACCGCCGTGCTGCTCGAGAAGCTGGCCGCCGGCCTCGGCGTCCCGCTCGCCGCGCTGTTCGACGCGCCGCAGCCGTCGGCCAGCCCGGTGGCGCGCGCGGTCGACCAGCCGTCGTGGCGCGACCCGCACTCCGGCTACGTCCGGCGCAACGTCTCGCCCAGCGGCGTCGGCTCGCAGATCCAGATCGTCGAGGTGACGTTTCCGGCGAAGGCGCGCGTGTCGTACGAGACCGGCCCGCGCGAGCCGGTGATGCACCAGCAGGTCTGGGTCATCGAGGGCGCGATCGACATCACTGTCGGCGACGAGCGCCATCGCCTCGGCGCCGGCGACTGCCTGGCGATGGTGCTGGACAAGCCCATCACCTTCCACAACCCGCACAAGGCCGCCGCGCGCTACGCCGTGGTGCTGGCGTCCATGCCCTACCCCTTGCCATTCCGGAGATCCCATGGCGAGCAGCGTCCCAGCCTCTACCCTTGACGTGCGTCGCGCCACGTCCGTCAGCGACGCCGAGATCGAGGCGCTGGCCGACGTGCTGATCGACTGCGTCGACGGCGGCGCATCGGTCAGCTTCATGCTGCCGATGACGCGCGACAAGGCGCTCGCCTTCTGGCGCAGCGTCGCCGACGGCGTCGCGCGCGGCGAGCGCGTGCTGCTGCTGGCCGAGGACGCGCAAGGCATCGTCGGCACCGTGCAGGTGATCCTGGCCCAACCCGAGAACCAGCCGCATCGCGCCGACGTCGCCAAGATGCTGGTGCACCGGCGCGCGCGCCGCCAGGGCGCGGGCGCGGCGTTGATGCGCGCGGCCGAGCGCGAGGCGCTCGCCGAGGGCAAGACCCTGCTGGTCCTCGACACGGCCGACGACACCGCCGCCCGTCTCTATGCGCGCCTGGGCTGGCAGGCCGCCGGCACGATCCCGCGCTACGCACTGTTGCCCGCGGGCGGCGAGTGCGCGACGACGTATTTCTATCGCTCGCTGACCTGAGGCGCCGCCGGACACTGCGGCAGCGCGACGCGATGGCTGTCGACGCCATCGGTGGTCGCGACGATGGGCTTCTGCGCCGCGGTCGCCCAGCGCGCATCCGGCCACCAGCGCGTCGAGTCGCCCGGCTTCAGCGCAGTCGGCTCGATGGGCTGGCCCGGCCGCGGCGTGAGGACGGGCATGTCGCTGCAGCGCGCGGCCGCGAGCACACGCTCGACCGGCTCCGTCCAGCCGTGATGCGCCAGCCGGAACAGCCCCCAGTGCACCGGGATCAACGCCTTCGCGCCCACGCGCTGCGCCGACAGCACCGATTGCTCGGGCCCCAGGTGCCAGTCGGGCCAGTCGGCGTCGTACTGGCCGGCCTCGATCATCGCGACATCGAACGGACCGAAGCGCTGGCCGATCTGGGCCATCGCGTCGAACAGGCCCGTGTCGCCCGAGTAGTAGACGCGGTGCCGCGCGCCCACCAGCGCGAAGCCGCCCCACAGCGTCTGGTCGCTGCGCCCGCTCACGCGCCCGGACGCGTGACGCGCGGGCACCAGCGTGAGCGCGAGCGCGCCCACGCGCGCGGGTTGCCACCAGTCGAGTTCGACGATGCGCTCCGGCGCGATGCCCCAGCGCTGCAGGTGCGCGCCGACGCCCAGCGGCACGATGAAGACGTTCTTCCACGATCGCATCGCGACGATGGTGGGCCAGTCGAGATGGTCGTAGTGGTCGTGCGAGATCAGCACCGCGTCGACCCGCGGCAGGTCGTCCAGCGCGATCGTCGGAGGATACCAGCGATGCGGGCCGATCCAGTCGACCGGCGAGGCGCGCTCGCTCCAGATCGGGTCGGTGAGCAGGCGGACGCCGTCGATCTCGATCAGCATCGACGAATGCCCGAACCACGTGACGCGCAGGCCGCTGGCGGGCGCGATGGCCAGTGCCGCGGGATCGGTGCGCGCGACCGGCACCGGCGCGACCGGCTCGACGTCGGGGCCGCCCGTGAAGGCGCGCATCAGCGCGTCGCGCATGTCGCTCCACATCGGCTGCGGGTTCTGGAACTGGTCGCCCCGCCACTCGGGCGACTGCCGCATGCGCGCCAGGCGCTCGCCGCTGGCGTGCTCGCCGAAGGACTGGCAACCGGCGAGCGTCAGCGCGATCGCCGCGGCCAGCGCCCCCGCCACGCCCAGCGCGATGGCGGCGGCGCGACGTCCCCGCCCCATCAGCCGGCCTTCGCGCGCTCGGCGAGCCAGGCGTCCACGGCCTTGACGGTGTCGCCGAAGAAGACGCGATACAGGTCGTCGGCCACGTAGCCGATGTGCGGCGTGCCCAGCACGTTGTCCAGCGAGCGGAACGGATGGTCGGCCGGCAGCGGCTCAATGTCGAAGACGTCGAGCGCGGCCATCGCGATCTTGCGCGAGGTCAGCGCCGAGACGAGCGCCGCCTCGTCGACCAGCGGCCCGCGCGAGGTGTTGACGAGCAGGCTGCTGGTCTTCATCAGCGCGAGTTCGTCGGCGCCGATCAGGCCGCGCGTCTTCGGGCTGAGCACCATGTGGATGGTCAGCACGTCGGACCTGCGCAGCAGGTCTTCCTTGCTGACCGCCGTCGCCCCGCGTTCGGCCGCGCGCTCGGGCGTCATGTTCGGACTCCAGGTCAGCACCTTCATGCCGAACAGCCCGCCCACCTCCGCGACCGCGCCGCCGACGCGCCCGAGTCCCAGCACGCCCAGCGTCTTGCCGGCCAGGCCGACGCCCACGCCCTGCTGCCAGCCGCCGCGCCGGAACGCAAGGTTCTCGGCGACGATGTGGCGGCTCGCCGCGAGGATCAGCGCCCAGGTCATCTCGATGGTCGGTGCCGACGTGTAGCCGGTGAACGCGACCGCGACGCCGCGCTCGGCGGCCGCGGCCGTGTCGATGGCCGCGTTGCGCGCGCCGGTCGACACGATCAGCTTCAGCCTGGGCAGGCGTTCCAGCGTCGCGCGCGGAAGCGGCGTGCGCTCGCGCATCACGCACAGCACCTCGAAGCCCTTCAGGCGTTCGACGACGGCGTCGGTGTCGGCGAGATGGTCGTTGAAGACGGTGACCGCGGCGCGGCCGTCGAGCGCCGACCAGTCGGCCAGGCGCAGCGCGGCGCCCTGGTAGTCGTCGAGCACGGCGACGGTGACGGGCTTGTTGCTGGAACCCATGGACGTTCTCCTGCCTGTGATGCGGCCGACTGTAGTCGCAAGCCCGGGGGCGCGTGCGGCCACGGTCTTGCGGCAAGCCCTGCGGGGCGCACGTCGCGTACCCGGGGCGCCGCGTGGCATCCCGTTTGCCATGGCGGAGCAGATCAACTCCCCTCACCCAAGAAGGCCAGCCATGTCCGATAAAACAAGCGCGCAGCACGTCCCCCTGAAGCTCGATCAGGGCGCCCTCGACGCCGCGAAGAACAACCTCGAGAAGGGCGCGATCACGCCCGCCTACGGCGGCGAATGGCGCCAGGACATCATCAAGCTCCTCAACGACTCGCTGGCCACCGAGCTCGTCTGCATCATGCGCTACAAGCGCCATCACTTCACCGCCAAGGGCCTGGCGTCGCCGGCGATCGCCGAGGAGTTCCTGGTCCACGCGAACGAGGAGACGGAACACGCCGACATGATCGCCGAGCGCATCGTGCAGCTCGGGGGCGAGCCCGACTTCAACCCCGCGTCGCTGCTGCAGCGCAGCCATGCCGACTACGACGAGTCGAAGGACCTGAAGGCGATGATCCGCGCCAACCTCGTCGCCGAACGCGTCGCGATCGAGGCCTACACGCAGATGGCCCGGCTGATCGGCGACAAGGACTCGACGACGCGTCGCATCATCGAGCACATCCTGTCGCAGGAGCAGGAACACGCCGAGGAACTGAGCGACTGGCTGGACAAGTAAGCCGGCGCCGCACCGCGACAAGGCTCCCGCGGGAGCCTTTTCCACGTGCCGCGCCAGCGCACGCAAGAAGGCCCCGGGATCTCGCGATCCGCGGGGCCGTTGCCTTCGCGGCGTCGACGGCGCGAGGCCGTCGTCCGCCGCAAGGTCTTACTTGGTCACGGCGTTGATGTCCTGCGTTTCCTGCTTGTGGATCAGCTTGGCATCGGCCTTGTCCTTCTTTTCCTGCGCGCGCGCATCCGCCTCGCAGGCGCGCTTGACGGCGCCATCGGTGCTGACCTTGCAGTCGGCCTTGTTCAGGTCGTGGTTGGCCTCGGCGATGTTCTTGCGCGCCTTGTAGTCGGCCGTGGACATGATCTTCGCGTCCTTGGCTTCCGAGTGCGACAGGCCCGGGGCGGGCACGAGCTTGGTCTCGGTGGTTTCGGTCGTCACCGTGGTGGTGGTGGTGGTGCCGGGCGTGCCGGGGGCCGGCGTGTCGGTCGTCTGGGCGTAGGCGCCCATGCTGAGCGTGGCGGCGGCTGCGGTGGCCAGGAAGGTGGCGAGAGACTTGTTCATTTGGTGTTCTCCAAACATTGAAACGACCCCCACTGTCGGCAATCGAGGGTCCCGCCGGCCGCCGCCGGGGGCTTGGAGCGTCCGTATGCGGCGTTGGCCTACACGAGCGACGACACCGCGTCGTCGACGCTGCCGGCCTCGAGCCGGGTGGACGCCTGCCCGGCCATCGCGCGTTGCAGCAGCTCGAGCACCGGGTCCTTCAGCCGCGCAAGCACCGTGATGCGGCCCGCGGCGCCCTGCTCCGCCGTGAACGCGGCCAGGGCCTCGATGGTGGTGCCGTCGAGATCGGGCGTCTCCTCCAGGCTCAGCACGAAGGCGCGCGGGGCGTTCTCGGCGATGCGGTGCCGCATCTCGGCGAGCATGCGCTCGACGTTGGCGAAGAACAGCGGCGCCTCGGGCCTCAGGATCAGCACGCCGGGCACGGCGACGACGCCGTCGTGCGCCAGGTTGAGGTAGTCGTGCCCGCCACCCTTGCGGCCCAGCTGCGAGATGCGCGGCTCCGACAACCCGCGCAGCGTCATCGCCAGGCTGATCGCGATGCCCGCGAGCAAGCCGTTCAACACGCCGAGCGCGACCACCGCGACCGCCGCCGCCACCACCACGAAGCGATCGCGCCGCCACGCGAAGTACGGCCTGAACGCGGACAGCGACAGCGTGTGCGACACCGCATGGATCACCACCGCGGCCAGCACCGGCTGGGGCGTCAGCTCGATCCACGGCAGGCATGCCAGCACCAGCGCGAGCACGACGAGGCCGGCGATCCAGGCCGACTTGCGGCTTGTCGCGCCGGCCGCCTCGTTGGCCGCCGTCGCCGAGAAACCCGCGCCCACCGGCAGTCCGTGGATCAGGCCGGACAGCAGGTTCGACACGCCGAACGCGAACAGGTCGCGGTTCGGATCGACGGCGTCGCCATGCTTGAACGCCATCGTGCGGATGGCGCCGTAGCTCTCGGCGAAGACGAGCAGCACCAGCGCGAGCGACAGCTCCGCGAGGCTGATCCACTGGCCCTGCGACAAGGCCGGCAACGACGGCGCCGACAACGCGAGGTCGATCCTGCCGACCACCGCGACGCCGCGCGCGCCCAGGCCCAGCGCCTGCGCCGCGCCGATGCCCGCGGCGATCACCAGCAGCGCGCCCGGCAGCTTGGGCAGGCGTGCCAGCAGCTTCAAGGCGACCAGCGACGCGAGGCCCAACGCCATCGCGCTCCAGTTCCACTGCGGCAGCGCGGCCAGCAACTGCCACGCGAAGGCCGGCGCGGTGCCGGCGTCCGGATGCGTGCTCGTGAGGTTGGGCAGCTGCTTGAGGATGATCACCAACGCGAGGCCGAACGAGAAGCCCCGCAGCACCGGCTTGGAGATGAAGCTGCAGATCGAGCCGAGCCGCGCCGCGCCCGCGGCGAGGAACGCGAGGCCGGTCGCCAGCACCAGGCCCGCGGCCAGCGCGGCACGCAGCGCCGCGTCGTGCCCGGCGAGCGACAACGTCGCCGCGCCCAGCACCGCGGCGGACGACGACGTCGCCGACACGATCGCGAAGCGCGAACGCCCGATGAAGCCGTAGACCAGCAGCCCCGCGAACAGGGCCAGCACGCCCGCCTGGGGCGGCAGGCCCGCGATGCCCGAATAGGCGACGGCTTCCGGCAGCAGCAGGCCGGCCATCGAGACGCCGGCGACCAGATCGGCCGCGACCCCGCGTCGCGTGTCGTCGGCCGCCGTCATTTGCGCGCGTCGGGCGGCACCACCATCACGCCGCTCCATCCCGGCAGGTAGCGCGCCAGCGGGCTCTTGGCCAGGCCCTGGGCCTCGCGCAGCGCGACGTCGATGGTCTTGCGAATCTGCGCGCGCGGGATGTGCGGCCGCAGGTAGTCGGCCCAGAGGAACTCGGCGAACGGCGAGGTGTCCTTGGCGAAGCCGCCGGCGCTGCGCAGCATGCCGGCGAGGCTACGGTGCGGGTCGTCGACGAGATCGGTGATGCGCGCCGGGATGTCGGTGTAGGGGCGGCGCTTGCCGGTGGCGTCGAACGGATGCACCCAGTTGCGCTGCTCCATCACGCGCCAGAAGATCGTGGGCGCGAGGTAGGACAGGTCGTCCAGCACCATCAGCTTGACGCGCTCCACGCCTTCCTCGTGCAGCGCGAGGCCCAGGTGATGGTGGTCGACGATGTAGCTGCGCCCGCGCGGCCCGAGCACCGCGGGAAACCAGTGCGAGGCCAGCAGCTGCTTGCGATCCTTCTTCGACAGTCCGCCCCATTCGCGCCGCTTGAGCGCCACCTCCGCGAAGCCCGCGGTCATCTGCGTGGGGTGGAGATCGAGCAGCTTGGCGTCGACGAAGTGGTGGTGCGTGGTGGGCGACATGGACGCGACGAGCCGCGTCCCCGAAAGGACGAAGCCCCGGAGTTGCGGGGCTTCGATTGTGAGGCCGAGCCATCGAATGGCCGACGCCCGCCTTTCATGCGACTGAAGCGGCGCGCACGCGTCACGCGCGCGCGCCGCGCGAGGTCAGCCGAAGAAAATCTGGAAGATGTCGGGTTCGCGCACCTCGCGCATCACCAGGCCCGGCAGCACCTCCTGGAACGGGCCCGAGGGCTCGACCACGTCCAGCTCCGACGGCATGGTCTCCAGCCATGCGGGCTGGGCGCGCGTGCGGCGGTGGCCCAGCATGTTCAGCAGCGAGGGCAGCAGTTCCCACTCGACGCGAGGGGCGGACGAAGAAGTCAGTTGCTTGTTCATGGTGGCGACGGCTGGTGGGGGCGGCAGAACCGCGATGAGCCGTTATCGTCAGCTCCCTGCGCGGCTGTAACGAGTTGATGCACGCGGCGTGACATCTGCACACATGGATGAGCTCAAGGGCGCGGATTCAAGAACGCTTCAGCTTCGCGAGGCGTTGGGCCTTCAAGGTCCGGGCCGCAGCGGTCGATCAACGACAACCCTCTGTCTCCAGGAGTTGCCCATGATGATTTCACCGGCCGGCGCGAGCGACCCGTACGCCGCGGCCGCCGCCTTCGACCGCCAACTGCGTTCCTCCAGCAGCGACCCTGGCGACGCCGCGCCTGGCAGCAGCCTGGTCGCCGCCGGCCCCGACGTTGTCGTGACGTTGGGCAAGGGCACGCCACCCGGCTCGTCGACCTACGATGCATCCGGCAGGATGTCCAACGGCCTGACGCTGGACCAACTGGGCGCGAACGCGCCGGACTCGCTGGCGAAGGCCTCCGAGTCGGATGGCGACGGCGGCGCGGCCAGCCCGTCGAACGCCGACGCCGCATCGGTCGATCCCGCCACCGCCGGCGACGTCGACCAGGACGCCACCGTCGCGGCCTGACGCCCGGGCCCCGCCGCCAAGCCCCGCCGTTCGCAGGAACCGCGGGGCTTTTTCCAGTTCTCTGCGTCGGCGACCCACCCGATGGCGACCTGCCTCGGCCTGAATCCACGGGGGAAGCCAGCGCTGAGCGTTGCGCGATAGGCACACTACCGTTCGTCCAGCAGGGCACCGACTTCATTTGGCCGCCCGAAGCGCCTATGCTCGAGCGCGCCGGGCGAATGGACGCCCGCACCATCCAACTCGTATCCGCTCTCGAAAAGGAATCCACATGATCAAGTCCATCGCCCTCGTGGCATCCCTGGCGCTCGTCTCGGGCGCCGCGTTCGCCCAGGCATCCGCCGCCGACGGCGCCTCGGCACCCGCCAAGCACAAGCTGTCCCAGAAGCTCAAGGCCGCCAAGGCGCGCCACCCCGCCGCGTCGGCCACGAATCCGGAAACGATGCCGGACAAGAAGGGCGGCAACTGAGCTTGCCGCGGCTGCCCGGCTGCGGCCGGGCGGACGCCGACGGCGGGCGGGCTACAGCCGTTCGAGGACGGTCGCGATGCCCTGCCCGCCGCCGATGCACTGCGTGCTGAGCGCGTAGCGTCCCTTCTCGCGCACGAGCAGCGCGGCCGCCTTGCCGGTGATGCGCGCGCCGGTGGCGCCGAGCGGGTGGCCGATGGCCATGCCGCCGCCGTCGAGGTTGACGGTCGACATGTCGAGCCCGAGCTCCCGGATGCAGGCCAGCGCCTGTGATCCGAAGGCCTCGTTGATCTCCACCACGTCCAGATCGCCGACCGCCAGGCCCGCGCGCGCGAGCGCCTTGCGCGTGGCCGGGATCGGCCCGATGCCCATGATCGCCGGATCGACCCCGACCGTGGCGAACGAGCGGATGCGCGCCAGCGGCTGCAGGCCGTGCGCCTGCGCGAAGGCATCGCTGGTGACCAGCACCGCCGCGGCGCCGTCGGTCAGCGGCGAGGACGTGCCCGCGGTCACGACGCCGTCCGGCCGGAACGCCGGGCGCAGCGCGGCGAGCGCCTCGAGCGAGGTGGTCGGCCGGATGCAGCCATCCTCGGAGACCACGCTGCCGTCGTCGGTCACGATGGGCACGATCTCGTCGCGCAGCCGGCCCTGCGCGCGCGCCTCGGCGGCCTTGCGGTGCGAGTCCACGGCAAGCGCCTCCTGGTCGGCGCGGCTGACGTTCCAGCGCTGCGCGACGTTCTCGGCGGTCTCGCCCATCGAGATGTAGGCGTCGGTCGTGGCCTGCAACTGCGGGTTCGGCGAGAAGCTCAAGCCGCCTTGCGGCACCATCGTCATCGACTCGACGCCGGCGCACAGGAACGCGTCGCCTATGCCAGCCTCGATCTGCGCGGCGGCGATGTGCACGGCCTGCATCGACGAGCCGCAGAAGCGGTTGATCGTCATCCCGCCGACGGCCTGCGGCAGGCCGGCGAGCAACCCGACGATGCGCGCGAGGTTGTTGCCCTGCGCGCCCTCGGGATAGGCGCAGCCCATGATGACGTCCTCGAGCAGCGCGGGGTCGAGGTCGGTGCGCCGGAGCAGGCCGGCGACGACCTGGGCCGCCAGGGTGTCGGGCCGGACGCCCGCGAGCGCGCCCTTGCGCGAGAAGTGGAACGGGGAACGGGCGTAGGCGGCGATGACGGCCTTCATGGCGAACTCCAGGTTGGTATGATGACCATCATCCAATAAGCGCCGCAACGCCGCCGCCTCGGCGAACATCCCCTTCGGCGCAAGTCGGATTTGGCGGCACGTCGCGCTCGGTCGGCGCCAGCATCCAGACGGTCGCGCTGGATCCGACCGCCGACGACAGGCGCTCGAGGCGCAGTCCAGTCGCATCCAGGTCGCCCTCACCTACGCCAGGAACCCTCTCGACCGCGACCTGTCGGCGGACGTGCCGGCCGGCACCGCCCCCATGAGCGCGCGCCACTTCAGCCGCGAGTTCCGACAGCACCCCGGCGAGTCGACCGCGCGCGCGGTCGAGCGGCTGCGCGTGGAGGCGGACGAACGCCCGATCGAGCGAATCGCCCGCAAGACGGGCTTCGCCAACCCCGGGCGCATGCGGCGCGCGTCCCTGCGCACGTTCGGCGAGGCGCCGCAGTCGCGCAAGCGCGCCGTGCACGCCCGTTGCGGGGCCGACGGCGCGCTGGCCTGATGGTTCGCCGCCGTGATCCTGCGCCAGCCCGCCCTGGCGGGCGCCGGACTCTTGCTGTTTCTCGAACACTGATTTGCACGCCGCCCCGTTGATGCGGCCGCGCGCGCTGCCTACATTGAATCATCGGCTCGCGCCGGCGTCGGCGCGAGCGCCACCTGGAGATTCATCATGAAGATCTGGTCCTACATCGAAGCGCACCACGAGGAATTCGGATGTGCGCTGTTCGTGCTGCCCGCCAGCGTGATCGGGCTGGTCCTCACGGGAATCGCCAGCGGCGTGTCGCTGCTGCTTCGCTGACGTCGGAGAAGTCGCGATCCCGCCCGCCGACGAGGCGGGTGTCGCCATCCACCTGGCATGAAAAAAGGGCCGGGCGTTGCCGCCAGGCCCTTTGTTCATCAGCGTTTTGCTGGTGGGTGGTACAGGGATTGAACCTGTGACCCTTGCCGTGTGAAGGCAATGCTCTACCGCTGAGCTAACCACCCGATAACTTGTTGTCCTGACATCAGGACAGCCTTGGATTATGCCACAGCTTCTTGCTGTTGTGCACGCCAGATCGTCTTTCCGCCGCTCGCCTTGTCGATCTCGCCCAACACGCGCTCGTGGTCGGCCAGCTCCGTCTCGGTGGCGGCGAGCACGGGCAGCACGAAGACGCTGAGATCGACCGGGCCGCCGACGTCGCCCGCGCCGCCGCCGCGCTCCTCGGTCATGTCCATGACCAGCGAATCCTGGCCGCGCGTGAGGCGGATGTAGACCTCGGCGAGCAGGTTGGCGTCGATCAGCGCGCCGTGCAGCGTGCGGTTGGTGTTGTCGACCTCGAGGCGCTTGCACAGCGCGTCGAGCGAGTTGGACTTGCCGGGGAACTGGTCGCGCGCCATCGCCAGCGTGTCGGTGATGGCCGCGACGTGGGTGCTGAACTTCGGGCGGTTGCAGCGGCGCAGCTCCTCGTTGAGGAAGCCGACGTCGAAGCTCGCGTTGTGGATGATGATCTCGGCGCCGCCGATGAACTCGAGCACCTCGTCGACGACGTGCGCGAACAGCGGCTTGTCGGACAGGAATTCGTCGGTCAGCCCGTGGACGGCGACCGCGCCCTCGCCGTTCTTGCGCTCGGGGTTGAGATAGAAGTGCAGGTGGCGGCCGGTGAGGCGGCGGTTGTCCATCTCGACGCAGCCGATCTCGACCATGCGGTCGCCGGTGTCGGGGCTCAGGCCGGTGGTTTCGGTGTCGAGGAAGATCTGGCGCATGGCGTCGATTCTGTCAGGAGTTCGGGCGCGCGCCGCGGGCAGGCCGGGCGCGCGCGGAATCCGGCGCGGGAATGCCGGAATTTGCGCGAGGCGAGCTCAGGCCGCCGTCGGCGCGACGTCGCCGCCGCGCGGCTGGCGCGACCCCCACCAGAACATCAGCACGCCGGCGAGGATCATCGGCACGCACAGCCACTGGCCTTCGCTCCAGCCAAACCACAGCAGGTGGGTGGTCGGGTCGCCGACGAGGGTCGTCTTGTCGCCGATGAAATCGTCGGGCGCGCGGAAGAACTCGGCGACGAAGCGGAAGAAGCCGTAGCCGATCAGGAACAGGCCGGACACCTGGCCGCGGCCGCGCTCCTTCTTGCCGAAGATCCACAGGATCAGGAACAGGCAGATGCCCTCGCCCAGGAACTGGTAGATCTGCGACGGATGGCGCGGCAGCTTGGAGCCCGACTCCGGGAACACCATGCCCCACGGCAGCGACGGGTCGGCGAAGCGGCCCCACAGCTCGCCGTTGATGAAGTTGCCGATGCGCCCGCTCGCCAGGCCCAGCGGCACGCACGGCGCGATCAGGTCGGTCACCTGCAGGAACGGGCGCCTGCGCTGCCACGCGAAGAACGCCATCGCGACCAGCACGCCCAGCATGCCGCCGTGGAACGACATGCCGCCGTTCCAGACGGCGAAGATCTCGTTCAGGTGCTCGGCGTAG
This sequence comes from Scleromatobacter humisilvae, assembly GCF_023231945.1. Classification (GTDB taxonomy): domain Bacteria; phylum Pseudomonadota; class Gammaproteobacteria; order Burkholderiales; family Burkholderiaceae_C; genus Scleromatobacter; species Scleromatobacter humisilvae. The sequence continues at coordinate 59,279 of NZ_JAJLJH010000012.1, read as the reverse complement.
TAGAGCGGCTTGTAGAAGATCACGTAGCCCAGGCGTCCGCCGAGCACGACGCCCAGCACGCCGTAGAACAGCAGGTCCTCGACGTCGCGCCGCATCCAGCCCTCGCGCGCGAACCACGGGTATTGCGCGCGCTTGCCCGCCAGCCACACGAACAGGCCGAAGGCGACCATGTAGGTCAGGCCGTACCAGTGGATCGCCGGGGCGTAGTCGTGGCCGAACAGGTGCCAGTGCCCGAGCGGGATGGCGACGGGATCGATGTTGGGATGCTGCAGCATCGGCAGGGAACTCCTTGGACAGCCGGCGATTGTCGCTGTTTCGCGTTTCGGTTTCGAATCGGCCGTCAGCGCCCTGTCGAAACCCGCCCCCGGCCGCGCCGCACGTGCTCGACGAAGCGCTCGACGACCGGCGCGGCGCCGGCGCGCCACACCAGGCTGGTCTCGCAGCGCAGCGCCTGGCCGGGCAGCCCGGTCACGCGCGCGTAGCGCACGCCCGCGCGCTGCAGGTGCGTGAGCGACTCCGGCACCCAGGCCACGCCCATGCCGCCAGAGACGAGGTTGACGATGGTCTGCATCTGGATCGCCTGCTGCGCGATGCGCATCGTGTCGCCGCCCGCGTGGTACGCCGACACGAGCGCGTCGAACAGCGACGGCGCGATCTGGCGCGGGAAGATCACCAGCGGCTCGGCGTGGACGTCGCGCCAGCGCAGGCGCGGCATCGCGGCGGCCGTCGCGGACCTCCAGGCGGCATGGCCCTCGGGCAGCGCCATCACCAGCGCCTCGTCGATCACGCGCACGTGCTCGAAGCCGGGCGGCACCGCGCCCGGCGCGTGCAGCACGAACCCGGCGTCGATCTCGCCGGCAGCGAACAGCTCCAGTTGCACGTCGAGCGTGGCCTCGCGCAGGCTCAGCGCGACATCGGGATAGGCCGCGCGAAAGCCGCTGAGCCACGCGGGCAGCGGGCCGTACGTCACGCTGGAGACGAAGGCGAGCCGCAACTGGCCGGACAGCCCAGCCGCCGCGGCACGCACCGCGGGCGCGAGCGCGTCGGCGCCCTCGAGCAGCTTGCGCGCGAGCGGCAGCAGCACCTCGCCGGCCGGGCTCAGCGCGACACGGCGCTGCGTGCGCTCGAACAGGCGCGCGCCGAGCGCGGCCTCGAGCCGCTGGATGGCCTGCGTCAGCGGCGGCTGCGTCATCGCCAGGCGCGCGGCGGCGCGGCCGAAGTGGCATTCCTCGGCGAGCACGGCGAACTGGCGCAGTTGCCGCAGGTCGAATTGGGCGTCGTTCATTGATTCGCCATGAATATCAATCGAGCACGATGAATCTATTGGACACGCATTTTGGCTCGCCGGATACTCTGCGCTCGCCCAGACCCGGAACGACTCCAGGAGACCGCCATGTCCGCCGCCAACCGCCGCTCGAAGAACATCACCGAAGGCGTCGCCCGCGCCCCCAATCGCTCGATGTACTACGCGATGGGCTACCAGGAGACGGACTTCGGCAAGCCGATGATCGGCGTGGCCAACGGCCACTCCACGATCACGCCCTGCAACTCCGGCCTGCAACCGCTGGCCGACGCCGCCGTCGCGAGCCTGAAGGACTTCGGCGCCAATCCGCAGCTGTTCGGCACGCCCACCATCTCCGACGGCATGGCCATGGGCACCGAGGGCATGAAGTACAGCCTGGTCTCGCGCGAGGTGATCTCCGACTGCGTCGAGACCTGCGTCGGCGGCCAGTGGCTGGACGGCGTGCTCGTCATCGGCGGCTGCGACAAGAACATGCCCGGCGGCATGATGGGCATGCTGCGCGCCAACGTGCCGGCCATCTACGTCTACGGCGGCACCATCATGCCGGGCCACTACAAGGGCAAGGACCTCAACATCGTCAGCGTGTTCGAGGCCGTGGGCCAGTTCTCGGCCGGCAAGATGAGCGAGGAGGACTTCTGCCAGATCGAGCGCCGTGCCATCCCGGGCACCGGCTCGTGCGGCGGCATGTACACGGCCAACACGATGTCGTCGTCGTTCGAGGCGCTGGGCATGTCGCTGCCGTACTCGTCGACGATGGCCAACGTCGAGGGCGAGAAGATCGAGAACACGCGCGAATCGGCGCGCGTGCTGGTCGAGGCCGTCAAGGCCGACCTCAAGCCGCGTGACATCGTCACCCGCAAGTCCATCGAGAACGCCGTCGCCGTCATCATGGCCACCGGCGGCTCCACCAACGCGGTGCTGCACTTCCTGGCCATCGCGCACGCGGCCGAAGTGGAATGGACGATCGACGACTTCGAGCGCATCCGCAAGCGCACGCCGGTGCTGTGCGACCTGAAGCCCAGCGGCGAGTTCCTGGCCATCGACCTGCACCGCGCGGGCGGCATCCCGCAGGTCATGAAGCTGCTGCTGGACGCCGGCCTGCTGCACGGCGACTGCATCACCATCACCGGCAAGACCATCGCCGAGACGCTGGCCGACGTGCCGTCCGTGCCGCGTGCCGACCAGAAGGTGATCCGCACCATCGCCAACGCGATGTACGCCGACGGCCACCTCGCGATCCTGCGCGGCAACCTCGCCACCGAGGGCTGCGTCGCCAAGATCACCGGCCTGAAGAGCCCGGTGATGACCGGCCCGGCACGCGTGTTCGAGGACGAGCAGTCGGCGCTGGCCGCGATCATGGCGGGCAGGATCGTCGCCGGCGACGTGATGATCCTGCGCTACCTCGGCCCCAAGGGCGGCCCCGGCATGCCCGAGATGCTCGCCCCCACCGGCGCGCTGATCGGCCAGGGCCTGGGCGAGTCGGTCGGCCTGATCACCGACGGCCGCTTCTCCGGCGGGACGTGGGGCATGGTGGTCGGCCACGTCGCGCCCGAGGCCTACGAAGGGGGCGCGATCGCGCTCGTCCAGGAAGGCGACAGGATCACCATCGACGCCCACAAGCTGCTGCTCGAACTGCACGTCTCCGACGACGAACTCGCCAGGCGCAAGGCCGCGTGGAAGAAGCCCGCGCCGCGCTACACGCGAGGCGTGCTGGCGAAGTTCGCGAACCACTCGTCGAGCGCGAGCTTCGGGGCGGTGCTGGACAAGTTCGAGTGAGGGCATCGCGCCCAAGACACCAGGGCACCCGCGGGTGCCTTTTCTTTTGGACAATCGCGGCATGACCTCGCCCTCCCCGTCCACGCCCGACGACGACCCGATGCCGGTCGCCCCGCCGCAGCCCGATTTCGAGATGTGCTGCGGCAACGGCTGCGACCCGTGCATCTTCGACCTGCACGACCTGGAGATGGACAAGTACCGCCAGGCGTTGCGCGCGTGGCGCGCGCGGCATCCGCAAGCGCCTTCCGAAGCGGCGTGAGCAGCGGGAGCCGAGCGCATGTCCTGGCCGGCCCTGATTGCCTCCATCGTGCTGACGATCCTGCTGGCCGCGCCGTTCCAGTGGTTCCTGGGCGCCGGCGCCCGGACGTTCATCCGGCGCGAGCCCAGCCCCGGCGCGGCGTGGGGCCAGGCGTCGTTTCTGTCCGGCATCATGGCGGTCGCCTGGGTGGGCCTGTTCGGCGGCCTCGCGCCGGGCGCCACGACCGGGGCGGCGCTGCTGCTTGCGGCCGCGGCCGTCGCGCTCTACGAATGGGCGCGCCGCACCGCCGGCCCGCAGCGCCTGTTCATCGGGCTGAGCGGCCAGGCGCCGGCGGCGCTGCTCGAGTCGGGCCCGTATCGCTGGTTCCGGCATCCGTTCTACCTGAGCTACCTGCTCGCATTCGCCGCGGTGGCGGTGGCCTTGCATTCGCGGCTGGGAGGCGCCGTGGCGCTCGCCAACACGATCCTGTTCGTCGTCATGGCGCTGCATGACGAGCACACCCTGGCGCGCAGCCCGCTCGCCCCGGCCTACGCGCGCTACCGCCGCCGCGTCGGCGTCATCTTGTTGCTTCCCTGGCACGCGCGAAGTGCCAAAAACGACCGCGGTTCGCCCTCCGCGCGCGCCTGAACGCGCGCCTGGGCGCCGAATCCGCACCGGTCCGCGATAGGCTCTTAACCTGACAGCAACATGCAGGGAGCGACAACTTGGCAAAGCGATTCCACCGGGCCCTTTTCGCGGCCTTGCTGGCCTGCGTGGCGGGACTCGCCCACGCCCAGGGCTTCAAGTGCAAGCAGCCCGACGGCTCCACCAGCTACCAGGATCACGCCTGCGCCGCGGGCAGCGCGAGCAGCACCGTCGCCACGGACATGAGCGGCTTCGACATCGGCAGCCTGCCCGGCTACAACAACCTCGATTCGAGCTGCCAGGCGAGCGCCAAGCACACCGTGTCCGTCTGCGTGCCGCAGCTCGACGCCACGCTCAAGCGCTGCTACCAGAGCCGGCTGTCGGCGCATTGCTACGTGTCGATGACGGGCGGCACCGGCGTCCATCGCGATCCGGTCTGCGTGCAGCAGGCCACGCCTTGCCTGCGGGACGGCATCGGCGAAGCCACGCGATGCATCGTCCAGCAGCTGCCGCCGACCTGCCAGCAACAGCTCGGCGGACGCCGCTGAGCAGGCCCTAGTCGAACAGCACCTCGACCTCGTCGTTCCAGTCCCGCGAAGCGGGCGACCAGCCTGAGGTCCTGGACGCTCCGGGCGGAAACCCCGTCTGGCACCAGCCCTGGCGCCGGATGAAGTCGAAGGCGGCGTGAGGCTGGTCGTTGATCAGCAGCAAGGCCTTGAGCCCGTCCTCCGACCAGCCGATCTCCAATGTCGACGGCCGGTCCGCGTCGGTGACGTTGGCGACGTTGTAGACGTGCAAGGCGTCCTGGATCGGGGTGCCGTCCTCGACATCGGTGTCGATCGCGTAGAAATAGGCCGTGTTGCCGTCGTCCTCGAACACCGTGGAGTAGCGGCCGATCGGCGAATCGCCATCGACGACCAGCGGCTGGCCGACGTGCAGGGTCTCGCGAGCGACGATCTTCAGCGGCATCGGCAGCAGGTCATTGCTTGGGCCGCGTCTTGCCGTTGCGGTGCTTGTGCAGGTGGCCCAGGCCCATCGCGTCGATGTTGCGGTCGCGCCGATCCTGCTTGCGCTGGTCGTCGCGGATCATCGCCTTGCGCTTGGTCCAGCCGGTCGCATCCGACCACACCCACCAGGCGACGGCCAGCGCGAACGGCAGCACGAACTTCCACAGGTCGCCCCAGTTGCCGTGATCGTCCAGGATGGCCCAGTTCCAGTTCGCCATCGGTCCCCAACCCATCAGGTTGCAGACGACCAGGATGACGCCAACGACGACGAAGAACATGCTGCTACCCCGGGCGAGATGAAACGACGAATCGGTCCAATGTAGCAGCAACGCAAGCCGCGGCACGGGCACGAAGGCCCGCGAGCGTCAATTGTTCTCGGCCAGCTGGTCCAGGATGGCCGGGTTCTCGAGCGTGCTGGTGTCCTGCGTCACCTTCTGGCCCTTGGCGATGTCGCGCAGCAGGCGCCGCATGATCTTGCCGGAGCGCGTCTTGGGCAGGTTGTCGCCGAAGCGGATGTCCTTGGGCTTGGCGATCGGGCCGATCTCCTTGCCGACCCAGTCGCGCAGCTGCTTGGCGATGGCCTTGGCCTCGTCGCCGGTCGGCCGCGCGCGCTTGAGCACGACGAAGGCGCAGATCGCCTCGCCGGTGGTGTCGTCCGGCCGGCCGACGACCGCGGCCTCGGCGACGAGCTCGGTGCACGACACCAGCGCCGACTCGATCTCCATCGTGCCCATGCGGTGGCCCGACACGTTGAGCACGTCGTCGATGCGGCCGGTGATCGTGAAGTAGCCCGTCTTCGCGTCGCGGATGGAACCGTCGCCCGCGAGGTAGTAGCCCTTCAGCTCCGGCGGGTAGTAGCTCTTCTTGAAGCGCTCCGGGTCGCCGAAGATGGTGCGGATCATCGACGGCCACGGCTTCTTGACGACCAGCAGGCCGCCCGTGCCGTTGGGCACGTCGTTGCCCAGCTCGTCGACGATGGCCGCGGCGATGCCGGGGAACGGCAGCGTGCACGAGCCCGGCACCAGCGGCGTGGCGCCCGGCAGCGGCGTGATCATGTGTCCGCCGGTCTCGGTCTGCCAGAAGGTGTCGACGATCGGGCAGCGCCCGCCGCCCACGTGCTCGTGGTACCACTCCCACGCGGCCGGATTGATCGGCTCGCCGACCGAGCCGAGGATCTTCAGGCTCGTCAGGTCGTAGGACTTCGGGTGCACCTTGTCGTTCGCCTCGGCCGCCTTGATCAGCGAGCGGATGGCCGTGGGCGCGGTGTAGAACTTCGTGACCTTGTGATCCTGGATCATCTTCCAGAAGCGGCCGGCGTCCGGGTAGGTCGGCACGCCTTCGAACACGATCTCGGTGCCGCCGAGCGCCAGCGGGCCGTACGCGATGTAGGTGTGGCCGGTGACCCAGCCGATGTCGGCGGTGCACCAGAAGACGTCGTCGGCCTTGAGGTCGAACGTCCACTTGGTGGTGAGCGCCGCATGCAGCAGGTAGCCGCCGGTGGAGTGCTGCACGCCCTTGGGCTTGCCCGTCGATCCGGACGTGTAGAGCAGGAACAGCGGATGTTCCGCGCCGACCCACTCGGGCTCGCAGGTGTCGGCGGCGCCGGCCGTGACGTCGTGCAGCCAGTGGTCGCGCGGCGTCCACGCAATGGCGCCGCCGGTGCGCTTGTAGACGATGACGTCCTTGACCGCGTCGCAGCCGCCGAGGGCGATCGCGTCGTCGACGATGGCCTTGAGCGGCAGCGCCTTGCCGCCGCGCTGCTGCTCGTCGGCGGTGATCACCATGACGGCGCCGGTGTCCTCGATGCGGTCGCGCAGGCTCTGCGCCGAGAAGCCGCCGAAGACGACCGAGTGCGGCGCGCCGATGCGGGCGCAGGCTTGCATCGCGACGACGCCTTCGACCGACATCGACATGTAGATGACGACGCGGTCGCCCTTGTTCACGCCGCGCGCCTTGAGCGCGTTGGCCATGCGGCAGGTCTTGGCGAGCAGCTCCTTGTAGGTGACGCGCGTGACGCTGCCGTCGTCGGCCTCGAACACCAGCGCCACCTTGTCGCCGAGGCCGCCGGCGACGTTGCGGTCCAGGCAGTTGTACGACGCATTGAGCGTGCCGTCCTCGAACCACTTGAAGAACGGCGGGTCGCTCTCGTCGAGCGTCCTGGTGAACGGCGTCTTCCACGCGAGCAGCTCGCGCGCCTGGCGCGCCCAGAAGCCTTCGTGGTCGGCCTCGGCCTCGGCGCACAGCGCGTCGTACGCGTCCATGCCGCTGACCCACGCGTGGGCCTTCATGTCGGCCGGCGGGTCGTAGGTCTTGAGTTCGTGCGGGGTGTGCTCTGCGGCGCTCATGAATGCTGTCTCCTGGAATGCGGGAACCTCGCGGGCTCCCTGTCTGATTCTGCTACGCGCGGCGAGCGAACGGGTGAAGCTCGTCCGGCACGGCGGGGCGCGGGACGTACGTTAGGGCGCGGCTCTTACCCGACACTGACTCGCTGGCGACGGCAGCGCTCCCTACAATCGCCCGCAAACCACGACCACGAGCGAGCACCATGACCCCGCAAACGCCGCCACCCCGCCTTCGCCCGCTGCCGCGGCTGATCTTCGCGAGCCGCTGGCTGCAGCTGCCACTCTACCTGGGGCTGATCCTCGCGCAATGCGTTTACGTCGTGCATTTCTGGGCCGAGCTGATACATCTGCTGCAGGCGGCGTTCGGCGACGGCCACGCGGTGCAGATCCTCGTCCAGAGCATCGGATACCACCCGGCGCCGAACGATGTGAACGCGCCGCTGACCGACCTCACCTCGCTCAACGAAACCCTCATCATGCTGGTGGTGCTGGGCCTGATCGACGTGGTGATGATCTCCAACCTGCTGGTGATGGTCATCATCGGCGGCTACGAGACCTTCGTGTCGCGCCTGGACCTCGACGGCCACCGCGACCAGCCCGAGTGGCTGGACCACGTCAACGCCTCGGTGCTCAAGGTCAAGCTGGGCACGGCCATCATCGGCATCAGCTCCATCCACCTGCTCAAGACCTTCATCAATGCCGCGGCCTACGACGAGAAGACGCTGATGTGGCAGACGCTGATCCACCTCGCGTTCCTGTTGTCGGCGATGGCGCTGGCGTATGTGGATCGCCTGCTGCCGCACAACCAGGCCGGGCACTGAGGGGCGCGCGCGAAACCCGATTCGCATCGACGCACGTCGACCCGTGCGCGAGCCAGCGGCCCTCGCAGGAAGGCTGAACGGCGTCCGCGCCACTGCCGCCGAGCTCGGCGAGCCCCGAGTGTGCAATCCGCCCGTGACGAATGCCACGGCGCGGGCGGCGGTGGGCCCGTGCAGGCCGGGCGCTGGGGAAAATCCGCGGCATCGCCCTCCGATGCGCCCCGCGCGCCCTCGCCCATGTCCCCGATCGCCAAATCCGTCGCCACCGCCCTGCTCTCGCTGGCGTCGGCCGTCGCCGTCGCCGACCCCGCGGTCATTGCCGACGCCTACGACCTGCACGACGTCAACGACGCCGACGCCGCCGACGCCATGGCGCGCTGCCTCGGCGACGGCGCGGGCGGCGTGAAGGACTTCATCGCGACGCACGCCAGGCTGGGCGATCGCACCCGGTCCGAGCTCGAGGCGCGCACGGGCGGCCCCGGCGCCGTCGTGGCGGCCGGCCCGTTCTGGGCCTGCGTGGCGTTCTCGCCCGAAGGTTTCCCGGCGTGGCCGGTCGAGGCCCTCGGCGGTGCGATCACCGTGCGCGGCGTCGATCCCTCGGTGCAGGCCGAGTGGGCGCGCAAGGTGCTGGCCCAGGTCGCGCACGAGGGCGAGGGCCGCGGCCTCGTGATCCTGAGCAACGGCGACGGCGTGCAGTTCAATGTCATCGCCGAGGACCACAAGGCCTCGCTGCTGCACTACACGTCGCGCAAGATCCTCAAGGACGAGATCGACCGCACGCGCTTCGCGGCCGTGATCGACGACCCGAAGTTCTCGGGGATGTCGACGACCCGCATCGGCACGCCGAACGACGCCGTGCTGTCCGCCGTCTTCGCCCTGCCCGACGCGCGCCTGCGCAAGCCCACCGACGGCGAGTACGTGCACGAGCGCGCCGACGACGCGACCGCGCGCTTCGACTTCACCGGCACGCGCTGGCAATTCGGCAAGGGCCTGGACGCGGTGCTGGAGCTGCAGGCCGACGGCCAGGCGGTCGAGACCAGCAAGGCCAACAACGTCGAACGCAAGACCCCCGGCAGCTGGCGCGTCGAAGGCGGCGTGCTGCACATCGCGCTCGGCGCCGCCCGCTTCTCGATGGTTCTGGACGGCAGCCGCACGCTCACCGGCGACGCCCGCCGCAAGCTGTTCCCGGGCGAGGCGGCGCCGGACGCGGACCACGATGGCGATCTCCGCTGGTCGCTGACGCTCAAGCGCGCCGGATGGTGGTGAGCGCGCGAACGCCCGAAGCGCCCGTTCAGGCCACGGACGCGTCGGCGGTCGGCGCCCCGGCCGCGCCCGTGCCGCAGGTCGGGCAGAAGTGGAAGAACGCGTTCTTGCGCGTCTCGCAGGCGCCGCAGCGGTCATAGAGCTTCAGTCCGCAGCTGACGCAGAAATTGGTCGCGGCGTCGCCGGTCGTCATCACGGGCCGCTCGCATCCCGGGCAGACGTTGACCGCGAGCTTCTTGATCGCCTCGTCGGCCGCCAGCGTGCGCCGCCGCTCGGATTCCGTCTGGCGCTCGATCTCCTGGCGCCTGGCCAGGTAGCGGCGCATCAGGCGGATGCCGTAGTGTCCGGCGATCGCGGTCAGCACGATGCCCACGCCGTAGCGCACGTAGCCGCCGTAGCTCGGCAGGTACGGGACAAGTTCGAAGAAGAACGCGTAGAGCGCGAAGATCACGAAGCCGCGCATCAGCGGCCAATACTCGCTGCGCCGCTTGCGCGCGACCAGCCATCCCGCGATCGCCAGCAGCGGCAGCGTCACCGCCAACCGGGCGCCGAAGACGCGCATCTCGTTGACGAAGCGTGCGTGCTCGTAGGGCTTGCGCGCGGCCTCCAGCAGCGCATCGAGCTCTCGCTGCTGCGCCTGCTGGGCCTGCTCGGCGGCGAGCGCGTCGCGATCGACCGCCTCGACACGCGCCTGCGCTTCGCGTTGCCTGCCTTTCAGGTCGTCGAGCTCGTGCGTCCGGCGGACGACCTCCGGATCCTGCGCCGGATCGGTGGTCGCCTTGCGAGTGCTCAACCAGTTGCGGAAAGTCTCGTCCGCGGACTGGTAGGCGTTGCCTGCGGCCGCCTGCTCGAGCCGGAGGCGCTCGCGTTGCGAATCCAGTTCCCCCTGCCGCTTGTGCGCGGCCATCGTCCGTTCGCGCAGCTGCGACAGGGCCGCCTGGTCGGCGAATTGGTCCAGCGCCGGCGGCTCCTCCAGGCGCGGCAGGTCCGCCACCACCTTCCCGCCCAGGCCGATCAGGAAGCCGGCGAACACCAGCGAGATGACCCACATCGAGATCTGGAACAGGCGTTCCGGCACGCGCAGCGATTTCAGCATCGGCATTCCCTCATTTCCGGTTTGGAGATCCTGGCGCGCCATGGCATGCCGGCCAGGGCTGCGAGTATGCCGACCGCGAATGCGCGCGCCACGAGCGCCTGTCGAGTAGCGTTCGACGCTGCTCGAAGCAGCATGTCGAGCCACCCTCGACGCCGGAGCGGTTCGCGATCCGTTCGCCGCCAGCCAGTGCCCGACCGCGGCGCTGCGGAACCGCCACGGCGGATAATGTCGGACTGCCTCCAGCAACCCGGCCAGACACCATGCCCACCATCCTCAAAGCCGACGACCTGATCGAGAGCGTCGCCGCCGCGCTCCAGTACATCAGCTACTACCACCCGGCCGACTACATCGCCCACCTCGCGCGCGCCTATGCCCGCGAGGAAAGCCCGGCGGCCAAGGACGCGATCGCGCAGATCCTGACCAACTCGCGCATGAGCGCCGAGGGCCGCCGCCCGATCTGCCAGGACACCGGCATCGTCAACGTGTTCCTCAAGATCGGCATGGACGTGCGCTTCGAGGGCTTCAACGGCTCGATCGCCGACGCGGTCAACGAAGGCGTGCGCCGCGGCTACCTGAACCCGGACAACATGCTGCGCGCATCGGTGCTCGACGACCCGATCTTCACGCGCAAGAACACCCGGGACAACACGCCCGCCGTCATCCACATGGAGCTGGTGCCCGGCGACAAGATCGACGTCACCGTCGCGGCCAAGGGCGGCGGCTCGGAGAACAAGAGCAAGTTCGCGATGATGAATCCGAACGACAGCGTGGTCGACTGGGTGCTCAAGACGGTGCCGCTGATGGGCGCCGGCTGGTGCCCGCCCGGCATGCTGGGCATCGGCATGGGCGGCACCGCCGAGAAGGCGATGCTGATGGCCAAGGAATCGTTGATGGAAGACATCGACATGTACGAGCTGCTGGAGCGCGGCCCGAGCAACAAGCTCGAGGAGCTGCGCATCGAGCTGTACGAGAAGGTCAACGCGCTGGGCATCGGCGCCCAGGGCCTGGGCGGCCTGACCACCGTGCTAGACGTCAAGATCAGGACCTATCCGACGCACGCCGCGTCGCAGCCGATCGCGATGATCCCCAACTGCGCCGCCACGCGCCACGCGCACTTCGTGCTCGATGGCTCGGGCCCGGCCTACCTGGAGGCGCCGAGCCTCGACCTGTGGCCCGACGTCAAGTGGGCGCCCGACTACAACAAGAGCAGGCGCGTCGACCTGAACACGCTGACGCCGGCCGAGGTGGCGTCGTGGAAGCACGGCGAGACGCTGCTCCTCAACGGCAAGATGCTGACCGGCCGCGACGCCGCGCACAAGCGCATCCAGGACATGCTGGCCAAGGGCGAGCCGCTGCCGGTGGACTTCACGAACCGGGTCATCTACTACGTCGGGCCGGTCGATCCGGTGCGCGACGAGGTCGTGGGACCGGCCGGTCCGACCACCGCGACGCGCATGGACAAGTTCACCGAGATGATGCTGGCCAAGACCGGGCTGATCGCGATGATCGGCAAGGCCGAGCGCGGGCCGACGGCGATCGAGGCGATCAAGAAGCACAAGTCCGCCTACCTGATGGCGGTGGGCGGTGCGGCTTATCTCGTGTCGAAGGCGATCAAGTCGGCGAAGGTGCTGGGCTTTGCGGACCTCGGCATGGAAGCGATCTATGAGTTCGACGTTGTCGACATGCCGGTGACGGTTGCGGTCGACTCGGGCGGAACCTCGGCGCACATCACGGGGCCGAAGGAGTGGCAGGCGCGGATCGGGAAGATTCCGGTCGCCGTGGCCTGAGTCTCCTGTCTCGATGGGAAGGTCCGCCTGCGTGCGGGCTTTTCGTTTTTGCGGGGCGCGCCGGGGTGGTCAAGCGCCGCCAGGCCCACCTGGCTCGAACAAACCAGGGGGCTGGCCACCGGAAGCCGGCACATCCTGCAACTCCGCGGCACTCGCCGCCGGCGGCGACGAGGTGACGGCAACAGGCGACGACTGCGACCCCGGCACGACGCCTTGGTCGGCCGAACCGCCCTGCGCCGGAACGACGCGAAGAACCCGCTGCGGGAATGGAATCTCGATCGAGTTCGCGTTGAAAAGCCGCAGCAACGCCATGTTCACGTCGGACTTCACGCTCCCCGTCCCGTTCTCCGGATCCGCGATCCAGAACGAGACCGTCAGCTCCAGCCCGTCGGACGCGAACGCGCTCAGCTGCACCCCCGGCTTCGGCTCCGCGATCACCCGCGCGATGCCGGGCAGAATGTCGAGGATCTGCGGCACCAGCGCGTCGATGTCGGTGTCGTAGCCCACCTGGACCACCGTGCTCAGCGCCATGCGCGAATCCGCCAGCGTCGAACTCTCGACACGCTGCGTCACCATCATCTCGTTGGGCACGATCGCCTCGCGGCCGTTGAGCGCGCGCAGCACCGTGTAGCGCGTCGTGATGTCGGAGATGAGGCCCTCGAAGCCGTCGACCTTCACGGTGTCGCCGATGCGCAGCGCCCCCTCGGCCAGCATGACGAAGCCGCTGACATAGTTGGCCGCGAGCTTCTGCAGGCCCAGGCCGAGGCCGACGCCGAGCGCGCCGCCCAGCACGGACAGCGCGGTGAGGTCGATGCCCACCGCCGACAGCGCCAGCAGCAGGCCGATGAAGACGAGCGCCGCGCGCACGAGGTTGGACGCGGCCTTGCGCCACGACAGCCGCTGGCCGGTCGCGCCCTTGAGCATCTTCGATTCGATCGCCGACGAGATCCACAGCGTCACCATCAGCACCACGCCGGCGACGATGATGCCTTCGAGGATCGTGGCCAGGCTCATCGTGCCCGAGCCCATCTTCCAGTGGACGTCGTCCAGCGCGTCGACGAAGGACGGCAGCACGCCGGTGATCCACAGCACCACGCCGCCCCAGGCGAGCCACGACACGGTCTTCTCGACCGCGCGCACGAGCTCCGACTTCGGGAACGCCACGCGCATCACCCGCACCGTCAGCCGGATCACCAGCAGCGACAGCAGGATGGGCACCGCCACCTTGAACACCGCCAGCGGCAGGTGCCGGTGCACGCAGAACGCGCGCGCCAGCCAGACCAGGCCCAGCCACAGCGCCGGGAACAGCACGCCGTCGAAGATCCTGCCGCCGAAGACGATCGAGCCGTGGCGCGGCTGCGGGCCGCGCAGCAGGCGCGGGATGGCCCAGGCGATCGGGAAGGCCGCGGCGATCATCAGCAGCGCGATGTAGGCGTACGGCTGCTCCGCCTCGCGGATCAGCGCCATGAGTTCGGGTGAAAACCAGTTTTCCATGCCGCGATTGTGCAAGAGCACGGCGTCACTGCCCCGACATCGACTTCGGGCAGCCGCGGGCGACTTGTCGAATCCAGGGCACGCCGAACGTCGTGGACATGAAGCCACGGCATCCGGCCTGGCTTTGTCTCGTCAAACCATCACCCAGGAGCCGCCATGAGCACCCCCGTCAACCCCATCCCGCCCGGCATGCACACGATCACGCCGCACCTCGTCTGCAAGGGCGCGGCCGCCGCCATCGAGTTCTACAAGGCGGCCTTCGGCGCCGTCGAGGTGGATCGCCTCGCCGGCCCCGACGGCAAGCTGATGCACGCGATGCTGCGCATCGGCGATTCGCCACTGATGCTGGTCGACGAGTTCCCCGACATGATGGTGCGCGGGCCGCAGACGCTCGGCGGCACGGCGGTCACGATCCACCTGTCCGTGCTCGACGTCGACGCCGCGTTCCAGCGCGCCACCGCGGCCGGGGGCACCGTCCGCATGCCCGTGACCGACATGTTCTGGGGCGCCCGCTACGGCCTGCTCGTCGACCCGTTCGGCCACCTCTGGTCGATGGCCACGCAGGTGCGCGAGGTCCGGCCCGACCAGCTCGCCGAAGCGATGAAGGCGCAACCTCCCATGGACGGCTGCAGCCCGCAGGTCTGAGCGTCAGCCGGCGCGCGCGTCACGCGCGCGCTCGAGCAGCAGCGTCTTCTCGCGCTCGTTGGCCGTCATCGCGGCGGCGCGCTCGAACTCCGTGCGGGCCTCGGCGTGGCGATCCAGCCGCGCCAGCATGTCGCCGCGCGCGGCGTGCAGCAGGTGGTAGCGCGCCAAGTGGCCGTCGGTGACCAGGCCGTCCACCAGCAGCAGCGCCGCCGCCGGCCCGGAGGCCATGCTCACCGCGACCGCACGGTTCAGCGCCACCACCGGCGACGGCGTGCAGGACATCAGCTCGCCGTAGAGCTCGACGATGCGGTTCCAGTCGGTGGCCTCGGGCGTGCGGGCGCGCGCGTGGCAGGCGGCGATGGCGGCCTGCAGCTGGTACGGGCCGGGCTCGTCGGCCAGCTGCTCGGCGCGCGCGAGCGCCGCCAGGCCGCGGCCGATCAGCAGTTGATCCCAGCGGCTACGGTCCTGCGCCATCAGCAGGATGGGCCTGCCCCCGGCGTCGAGGCGCGCCCGCATGCGCGAGGCCTGGATCTCCATCAGCGCGACCAGCCCCAGCACCTCGGCGGTGTGCGGCGACAGCTGGGCCAGGATGCGCGCCAGCCGCAGCGCCTCGTCGCACAGCGCGGGGCGCGTCCAGTCGTCGCCGGCGGTCGCCGAGTAGCCTTCGTTGAAGATGAGGTAGACGACCTCGAGCACCGCGGCGAGCCGATCCTGCAGCGCCTCGCCGCGCGGCACCTCGAACGGCACGTTCGCGTCCCCCAGCGTGCGCTTGGCGCGCACGATGCGCTGCGCGATGGTGGCCTCGGGCTGCAGGAAAGCGCGCGCGATCTCGGCCGTGCTCATGCCGGCCAGCAGCTTGAGCGTCAGCGCCACCTGGGCCTCACGCGACAGCACCGGGTGGCAGGCGGTGAAGACCAGGCGCAGCAGGTCGTCGCCGATGTCGTCGGCGTCGTCCAGCGAGTCGACGAAGTCGGCCACGACGTGGTCGCCGCGGGCGTCGGCGTCGGCGCCCAGCTCCTGCTGCTTCGCGTGGTGCAGGTTGAGCTGGCGCAGGCGGTCGAGCGCGCGGTTCTTGGCGGTGGCCATCAGCCAGGCTCCCGGGTTGTCGGGAATGCCGTCGGTCGGCCAGTGCTCCAGCGCGGCGACGAGGGCGTCCTGCGCCAGCTCCTCGGCCAGGCCGACGTCGCGCACGCGGCGCGCGATGGCGCCGATGATGCGCGCCGACTCCAGGCGCCAGACGGCATCGATGGTGCGGTGGATGTCACGCGCCATGCTTCGGGCTCCCGGTGGTCGGCCACGCGATCACGGCTTGGCCGCGACCTGGTTGCGCAGGCCTTCGTTCTGCGCGCGCGTCTCGGGCGTCAGCGCGTCGCCGAAGTCCTCGGCCTCGAACACCGGCCGGATCTCGATCTCGCACTCGCCCGGATGCGGATTCGGGCAGCGGCGCACCCATTCGATCGCCTCGTCCATCGAGCGCACCTGCCACAGCCAGAAGCCGGCCACGAGCTCCTTGGTCTCGGCGAACGGGCCGTCGATGACCGTGCGGCTGCTGCCGTCGAAGCGCACGCGGGCGCCGCTGGACGACGGCTTCAGCCCCTCGCCCGCCAGGATGACGCCGGCCTTGACCAGCTCCTCGTTGAACCTGCCCATGTCGGCCAGCAGCTTCGCATCGGGCATCACGCCGGCCTCGGAATCCCGGGTCGCCTTGACCATCACCATCACACGCATGTCGATTCTCCGGTTGTCGGGCGATCCAAAAATGACCGCCTCCTGTCTGCACGACGGACGAGGCGAGTGCCTTTCGACAGCGACGCCGCGAAAGTTCGAAAAAAATCCGCGCCGGCAGGCAGAATCGCTGCGCCACTCCCGGCCGCTCCACGCCCGCCGCCATGCAATACCTGCTGCTTGTATACACCGACGCCGAACTGCTGGACAAGCTCCCGGCCGAAGAGTTCAACACCGAGATGCGCGATTGCCTGAAGCACTCCGACGCGCAGATGGCCCAGGGCAAGGTGCTCGGCTTCCAGCAGCTGCAGCCGGCCGCGACCGCGCGCACGGTGCGCGTGCGCAACGGCCGCGCCTCGGTGCTCGACGGCCCGTTCGCCGAGACCAAGGAGATGCTGGCCGGCTTCAACATCGTCGAGGCCGCGTCGATGGAAGAGGCGGTGCGGATGGCGCACGAGCTGCCGTGGACGAAGTACGGGGCCATCGAGGTGCGGCCGGTGGGCGACATCGCCGCGATGCGCGCGCGCGTGGGCGCCTGACGCCGTGAGGGGTCGTGTCGCGGCCATCGTCCTGATCGGCGGCATCGCCGGCGCCGCACTCGCGCTTTGGCATCCGGACACCCAGGATTCGGCTTCCGGCACCGCGGCCGTCGCGCCTGAGGACGCCCGCATCGAGCCGCCTCGAAACGCCGCTCGCGAGACGGCGCCGCCCCCGCCGCCATCGACGGCGTCGGCCGTCGCGATGGCCGTGCCGTCTTCGACGCCGCGTCGCTCCCTGGACAGCCGGGCACTCGTGGCCGCGCCCCTGCCGGTCGCGCAGCAGCCCCCGCGGCAGGCACTGCCGACGCTGGTCGACGCCACGCCGGCGCCGCCCGATGCGCCTCGTCCGACCGAGGCGCTGCAGGCCGTCCCGCCGCAGCCGCTCCCGCCCGTCTCCCGCGTGCCGCTTCTGCCCTCGGCAGTCAGCGCTGGCGCGAGTCGCTAGTCAGGGCGTGGTATCGACGAGATAGCCGCTGACGCCCATGAGGTTGCGCACATCCGCCATGAACGTGTTGCCCGCGTTGCACCCGATCTCGAGCATCGGCGCCTCGCCGGCCTCGTAAGTCAGGTCGACGGCCTGCTGGGTGCTCAGCAAGGTGCCGTAGAAATAGCCGGGAATCGGGTTGACGGTGAACGCCACCGCGATTTGCTGCGCCGCGCCCGTGTGCACGGCGAGGAACGCATTGAAGTTCGCGTTGTAGAAGATCGCCTGGACGCTCGTGATGCGCAGCCGCTTGCCCGCCGGGACGACCGGGAACGATGCCGTGCACTGGTTGGTGAAGCTGCAGGTGGGCGCCATGCGTTGGGTGTAGGGCACGCGCGCCGGTTCATCGACGCTGCGCACGAGGGCCGGGCGCACCTGGGCCTGCGCCGCAGTCGTCATCGCCAGGGCGGCGACGGCCGGGAGCACATGCAGCGCCGCCCGAATGAGGGATTGAGTCATGGGATCTCCTTGTCGACCAGATGGACGCCTTCCCGGCCGCGGTTCCAGGGACCCGGCCGTTCGGGCAACGGGGCCAGGCCGTCGAGGACCGGGCCCGGTGCGGAGCACGCGTTTCAGCGGCGACGAGCGGCGACGGACGTCGAGCCGGCCAACGCCGCGGCCAACAGCACGAGCCAGGCCGTTCCCGGCTCGGGCACCGTCGTGGGACTCGAAGCGGCGAAGGCCGCCGTGAAGCTGTAGGAATAGTCGCCCAGCGTGCCGAAGTCACCGAACGGAACACCGCCCGCGGCCAGGAATCCGTCGGCGAGGGTGCCGCTGCCGTAGTTCTCGGCGTAGGAGAAGTTCTGGTTCGCGCTGAGGGCGAGCCGGTAGATGCCGGCGGCGAGGGAATCGCTGAAATCGAAGTCGACACCGTTCATGACCGTGTCCGCATAGCTGGAGCCGGCCAGGCCACCCGCGGCATCGAACAGCGACAGGTACGCGAGGATGCCTCCGCCGCCTGCGCTGGTGCTCTTGAACGTCACCACCGACGCGGTGGGCAGGGACAGCGTGTAGATCGCGACGTTGTCGCCCGGATCACCGCCCGGAGAGAACTGCGCCGTGCCCAGGTCGGCCCACACCAGCGCCGCATTGCCCGAGTCGTCCAGGTTGCCGCTGAAGGTCTGCACCACCGGCCCCGCGACGGCCCACGGCGCGGCCAGGCTCGCCGTCAGCACCACACCCGCCGCCAGGCGTCTCGCCACTCGATTGCCCATCGTTCGCCCCCCGTTCGTGGATCGATGGAGCGACGCCTGGAGGCATCGCTGCGAGGGTTCGTCAAGCATCGTTCGTGCCACGAAGGTCAGGCCCTTGATTTCAAACGATAAATTCGCGGCGAACTCGCCGCGCTGCCGGCCGATGTAAAGGCTCCCGACAGCCAGGACAGGCGCTCATCCCTCGATCCGGTTTCGCCCGCTGGGCCAGGCCAGCGCGCGGCATGCCTCGTTCCGAGGCGGCCGCGCCGTCTCGGCTGTGGGTGCTCGGCGTCGTTGCGGGTGCCTGTTCGGCATCCCGCATGCGCGGCCGGGAACGTGCTACACGCCCGCCAGCACCCGCACGTGCGCCGCCGCGCTGCGCGCCAGCGCGCCCAGGTTGTAGCCACCCTCGAGGCAGCTGACGATGCGACCCTGCGCGTGCCGCTTCGCGACATCGAGCAGCCGCGCCGTGATCCATTCGTAGTCGGCCTCGACCAGGCCCATGCGGCCGAGGTCGTCGTCGCGGTGGGCGTCGAAGCCGGCCGACACGAAGATCATCTCCGGCCTGAACTTCTCCAGCAGCGGCAGCCACTGGTACTCGACGATCTCGCGCACCTCGGGGCCCTTGGTGTACGCGGGCACCGGCACGTTGAGCATGTTGTCGGCCATCGGCACGTTGCCGCAGAACGGGTAGAGCTGGTCCTGGAAGAAGCTGACCATCAGCACGCGCTCGTCGCCCGCGATGATGTCCTCGGTGCCGTTGCCGTGGTGGACGTCGAAGTCGACGATGGCCACGCGCTGCAGGCCGCGCACGTCGAGCGCGTGGCGCGCGGCGATGGCCACGTTGTTGTAGAAGCAGAAGCCCATCGCGGCCTCGCGCGTGGCGTGGTGGCCGGGCGGGCGGATGGCGCAGAAGGCGTTCTCGGCCTGGCCGTCCAGCACCAGGTCGGTGGCCGCGACCGCGGCGCCGGCGGCGCGCAACGCGGCCTGGCGGGTGAAGCGGCAGGCGGCGGTGTCGGGGTCGACGGACGCCAGCTCGCCGGTCTCCGCGACCCGGGCGAAGGTCTCGTCGAGCTCGCTCAGGTAGTTGCCGGCGTGCGCGTGCGCGAGGTCCTGCTGCCGCGCGATGGGCGCGTCGTCGTGGCGCAGCAGCACGTCGGCCAGGCCGGTGGCGAGGAAGTGGTCCTCGATCGCGGCCAGGCGGGCCGGCGATTCCGGGTGGCCGGGGCCCATGTCGTGCCGGCGGCAGTCGGCGTGGCTGAAGAACGCGGTCGTCATGGACGGTGCTCCGCTTGTCTCGAATCGTGGGTGTGCATCTCGTTTGCCCGCTCGCCGACGCGTCGTCCGCCGTTCGGCTATCGTTGCTGTCATGACCTCATCGTTGCAAGCGCGTCTGACAAGGCTGAAGGGCCAGATTAGCACGATCATCGTCGGCAAGCCGGCCCAGATCGACGACTCCATCGCCTGCCTGCTGGCGGGCGGCCACCTGCTGATCGAGGACGTGCCGGGCGTGGGCAAGACGACGCTGGCGCACGTGCTGGCGGTGTCCCTGGGCCTGTCGTTCTCGCGCGTGCAGTTCACGGCCGACCTGATGCCCAGCGACCTCGTGGGCGTCAGCGTCTACGAGCGCAGCAAGGAGGCGTTCGTGTTCCATCCGGGGCCGGTGTTCGCGCAGGTGCTGCTGGCCGACGAGATCAACCGCGCGGGCCCGAAGACGCAGAGCGCGCTGCTCGAGGCAATGGAGGAGCAGCAGGTCAGCGTCGACGGCGAGACGCGCCCGCTGCCGCTGCCGTTCTTCGTCATCGCCACGCAGAACCCCGGCGACCAGCTGGGCACCTACGCGCTGCCCGAGTCGCAGCTGGATCGCTTCCTGATGTGCATCACGCTGGGCTATCCGGATGCGAAGTCCGAACGCGAGTTGCTCGCAGGGCAGGACCGGCGCGAGGCGGTCGCGCGGCTGACGCCGGTGATGACGCCGGCCGAGCTGGTCGAGACCATGGCCGCGGTGCGCCAGGTGCACGTATCCGACTCGCTGCTCGACTACCTGCAGGCGCTGATCGCCGCCACGCGCTCGGGCCACTGGTTCGGCGAGGGGCTGTCGCCGCGCGCGGGCATCGGCGTGCTGCGGCTGGCGCGCGCCCGCGCGCTGCTGGCCGGACGCGACTTCGTCTCGCCCGACGACCTGCAGGCCATCCTGCCGCAGGCCATCGCGCACCGCCTGATCCCGGTGCCGGGCGCCGGCCGCGGGCGGCGCGAGCAGGTGCGGGCGATGATCGAATCCGTCGCGTTGACCTGAGCATGCCCGACGCGATTGCGCCCGCGTCCGTCCGGCCGTCGATCTTCGACGCGCGCGGGCGCTGGCGCGCCTGGTGGGACGCGCGCCGCCAGCCGCGCGAGAGCCAGGCGCTGACCCAGCGCAACATCTACATCGTGCCGTCGCGCGCGGGGCTGGCGTTCTGCCTGACGCTGCTGCTGCTGCTGGTCGTGTCGATCAACTACCAGCTGAGCCTGGGCTTCGCCCTCACCTTCTTGCTCGCGGGCAGCGCGGCCGCGTCGATGCAGATGACGCACGGCAGCCTGCGCGGCCTGACGCTGCACCTGAAGCCGCTGGTGCCGGCCTTCGACGGCGAGGCCGCGGTGCTGGAGGTCGTCGTCACCAATCCGGGCAAGGCGCGGCTGGGCGTCGGGTTCGGGATGGATCTCGGCGTGCGGCCGATCCCGCTTGCCTACGCCGAGATCGCGGCGCAGGGCCAGACGTCGGTGCACCTCAGCTGGCTCGCGCCCGGCCGCGGCCTGCACGCGCTGCCGGTGCTGCGCGCCGAGTCGCGCTATCCGTTCGGGCTGTTCCGCGCGTGGACGATCTGGCGGCCGGCCGGCCAGCAGTGGGTCTATCCGCGGCCCGAGACGCCCACGCCGCCCTGGCCGCAGGCCGACGCCGCGCAGGGCGACGACCGCCACGCCGCGCGCACCGGCAGCGGCACCGAGTTCGAGGGCGTGCGCGCGTACCGACGCGGCGACACGCTGCGCCAGGTCGTCTGGAAGAAGGCGGCGCGCACCGGCGAGATGATCAGCCGCGAGACCGCCGGCGCGGTGCAGCGCGAGATGCACTTCCAGTGGAGCCAGGCGCAGGGGCTGGACACCGAGGCACGGCTGTCGCGGCTGGCCGCATGGGTGACCGCCGCCGACGCCGCGGGCCACGCGTGGAGCCTGCGCCTGCCCGGCACCGAGCTCGCGCCGGACAACGGCAGCGCCCATCGCCACGCGGCGCTGCAGGCGCTCGCGCGCTGGTGACCGTGATGGCCGGCACCACGATGTCCACCGGCGCGGCCAACGCGCTTGCGCACTCGCGCTGGCGGGCGCCCTCGCGCGAGGCGCGCGACACGCTGTTCATGTTGGTGCTGATCGGCTGGACCCTCTTGCCGCACCTGTTCAACCTGCCGCTGTGGGTGGCCGGCATGACGGGCGTGGTGCTCGCCTGGCGCGGCTGGCTCGCGTGGCGCCAGGCGCCGCTGCCCGGCCGCGGCGCGGTGCTGGGCCTGCTGGGGCTGGCCGCGGTGCTCACGTTCACCGCGGAGAAGACGCTGGTCAGCAAGGACGCGGGCGTCACGCTGCTGGTGGTGCTGATGGCGCTGAAGACGCTGGAGCTGCGCGCGCGGCGCGACGCGCTGGTCGTGTTCTTCCTCGGCTTCTTCCTGGTGCTGACGACGTTCCTGTACTCGCAGTCCCTGCTCACCGCGGTGGGCACGGGGCTGTCGGTGTGGGGCTGGCTCACGGCGCTGACGCTGGCCCATATCCCGGCCGGCCGGCCGACGATCCGCCAGGCCGCCGCGCTGGCGGGCCGCGCAGCGCTGATCGGCACGCCGGTGATGATCGCGCTGTTCCTGCTGTTCCCGCGCATCGGGCCGCTGTGGCCGTCGGCCGATACCGCCAACCGTACCGGGCTGTCCGACCACCTCGAGCTGGGCACCGTGTCCGACCTGGCCAACGACGACAGCATCGCGTTCCGTCTGCGCTTCGACGGCCGGCCGCCGGCCGCCGCGCAGATGTATTTCCGCGGCCCCGTGCTGGTCGAGACCAACGGCCGCGACTGGCAGGCGCAGTCGACCTTCGACGGCCGCACGCGCCGCGGCGCGAGCACGGCCGACAGCGTCGAGCAGCGCGGCAAGCGCACGCCGTACGAGATCACGCTGGAGCCGACGCAGCTGACCTGGCTGCCCCTGCTGGAGCTGACGCCGCCGCAGCCCGCCCGCAGCAGCAACGACCCGGCGCAGGGCGTGCAGGTGCTGGACGGCTCCGACGTGCGGCCGCTGGCCGACCTCGACCTGCAATGGCGCACGCGGCGCCCGATCGCGCAGCGCGTGCGGCTGCGCGCGACGGCCGGCCTGGACGACCGCATCGTCGGCGCGACGCCCACCGAGCTCGGCGAGAACCTGCGCCTGCCGCCGCAGTTCTTCCCGCGCACCCGCGCGTGGTCGCTGCAGTGGCTGCACGAGCACACGCCGCCCGGGCAGGCGCCCGATCCCGACGCCCTCGTCGACAGCCTCTACCGCTACATCGGCCATGCGGGCTTCACCTACACGCTGTCGCCCGGCGCGTACGAAGGCGATCCGGTCGACGAGTTCTGGCTCGATCGCAAGGTCGGCTTCTGCGAACACTTCGCGACCTCCTTCGTCGTCGTGCTGCGCGCGATGGGGATCCCGGCGCGGCTGGTCACCGGCTACCAGGGCACGGACGCCCAGCCCGAGGACGGCTACCTGGTCGTGCGCCAGAGCAACGCGCACGCGTGGGCCGAATACTGGAACCCGGCCCGCGGCTGGGTGCGCGCCGACCCGACCGCCGCCGTCGCGCCCGACCGCATCGAGCGCGGCCGCGCGCTGCAGCCGGCCGCGGGCTTCGTCGGCAATGCCATCAACGCCGTCAGCCCCGGCATGATCGCGCGCCTGCGCACCTGGCGCGAGACGATGGACAACCGCTGGCGCGAATGGGTGCTGGGCTACAACCGCAACGCGCAGTTCGACCTGCTCAGGAAGGCCGGCATCGGCTCGCCCGACACCGACGACCTGGGCCGCCTGCTGATGATCGTCATCAGCGGCGCGGCCCTGGTGGGCACGGCCATGGCCTGGTGGGACTCGCACCGGCGCACGCCGGGCCAGCGCGCGCAGCGCCGGCTCGCGTCGGCGTTGCGCGCGCTGCAGGCGCACGGCGTGCAGGTGGCGGCGCACGAGTCGCCCGGCGTCGTGGCCGCGGCGCTGCGGCGTCGCTTCGGCCCCGCCGCCGAAGGCCTGTCCCGGCGCCTCGATGCGCTGGAGCGACTGCGCTACGGTCCGCCCGGCGATGGCACGACGCCCGACTGGGACGGCGTGCGCGCCGCCGCCCGCGCGCTCGCGGCCGTGCTCGTGTCTCCCGCGCGCGCGGGGGACGCGGCGCCCGCGCGCGCAAGCCCCTGAGCGCGGGCGTGCGATCGGCGCGACACGGCCGCGGCCGGCGTGTCCGCGCTGGCTAAACTGGATCGATGATTCCCGCGCCCGAGACCTGTCCGCCCAATTCCACCCAACTCGGCCGCCCGCTCGCCATCGCCCTGATCGCCGGCGCGCTGCTCGCGACGGCCAGCGCCGGCGCGATCGCCCAGGCCAGCGCGCCCGCGGCATCGGCGTCCAGGGCCGCGCATGCCAGCGTCAAGGCCCAGCCCGCCGCGAAGAAGAAAAAGAAGGCCAAGCCGGCGGCCGTGCGTGACGACGACGCGCCCGACAGCTTCGTCTACGGCCGCCGCGACGACGTGCTGGCGTTCGCCGCGCAGGTCGCCGAGGATCGCGGGCTGGATCGCGCGTGGGTCGAGGATCAGCTGGCGCGCGCGCGCTACCAGCCCAGCGTGGCCAAGGCCATCATGCCGGGGCCGGCCGGCACCGCGAAGAACTGGGCCGCGTACCGCGCGCGCTTCGTCGAGCCCAAGCGCCTGGCCGCGGGCGTGGCGTGGTGGCAGGCGCATGCCGCGACGCTGGCCGACGCGCAGCAGCGCTATGGCGTGCCGCCGGAGATCGTCGCCGGCGTCGTGGGCGTCGAGAGCTTCTACGGCCGCATGACCGGCAACTACCGCGTGCTCGACGCGCTGGCCACGCTCGCATTCGACTTCCCCAGCGGCCGCTCCGACCGCAGCGCGTTCTACCGCAGCGAGCTGCGCGCCTACCTCGTGTGGTGCGCGCTGGAGGGCCGCGACGCCGACACCACGCGCGGCTCTTTCGCGGGCGCCATCGGCTGGCCGCAGTTCATGCCCAGCAGCATCCTCAGGTTCGCGGTGGACGACGACCACGACGGCCACGTCGACCTGGCCAGCGGCGGCGACGACGTCGTCGGCAGCATCGCCGGCTACCTTGCCCGCTTCGGCTGGCAGCGCGACCTGCCCACGACGTTCGCCGTGCTGCCGCCGGTCGATCCGGTGGCCCGCGCGCGGCTCGTCGCGGCCGACATCGTGCCGAGCTTCACGGCGGCGCAACTCGCCGAGGCCGGCGCCCAGCTGCCCGACGACGCGCGGGCATTCACCGGCCCGCTGGCCTTCGTCGAACTGCAGAACGGCGACAACCCGGCCAGCTACGTGCTGGGCACGTCCAACTTCTACGTCGTGACGCGCTACAACTGGTCGGCCTACTACGCGATGGCCGTGATCGATCTGGGCGCGGCGCTCAAGCGCGAGATGGCGCTCGCCCCCGCGGCGCGCACGATCGGCAACTAGCGACGGCGGGTCGCGGGCGCGGCACAAAACGATACGCAGCGATACCTCCTCGACAGCATCGCCGTTCACGAAGCGGCAACGATGGCGCACCGGTCGACAAGCCCGTCGGCCGCACAACGAGGAGACTCCATGAATCCGAATGAATCCGCCGCCCTGCCGCGCGTCGACACGCGCGTCGCCGGCCTCCTGATGCTGGCCTCGGCCATTCTCTCGATCGTGTTCGTCGCGCTCGACCCCGAGGTCACCGCGACCACGTCGCGCGCCATCCTCGAGGCCATGGTCGCCAACGGCCCCAGGCACCGCGCCGTCCACGGCGTGGAGCTGGCCTGCGTGCTGGGCCTCGCACTCGGCTTCACGAGCCTGGCGGCGCGCCTCGGCACGCAGCGCTCCGCGGTGCGCGGCGCGCTGATCGCCTACGTGGTCGGCTGCCTGGCGATGATGGCCGCGGCCGTCACCGACGGCTTCGTCACGGGCGACGTCGCGAGCTACTACCTGCAGGCAGGCCACAGCGCGGACACAGGCCGCGAGATGATCCATCTCTGCTACGTCGTCGTGCAGGACTTCGCCGCCGCCTCCTGGTTCTTCCAGTCGGCAGGCGTGCTGGCGATGGCCTGCGCGCTGCTGCGGGAACGCGGCGCGCAGCGCGTCGTCGGCGTGCTGGGACTGGCGACCGGGGCCGTGCCGCCGATCGCCATCCTCGCGACCTGGCCGGCGATGGACTCCGGCATCATCATCGGCATCCTGTCGGCCCAGTTGGTGTGGAACGTGGCGGCCTCGGTGCTGCTGATGCGGCGGCCGGGCTCTCGCGAGTCCGGTGGGACGATGGTGCAGCCCGCGCTCGCGGCCTGAGCGTCAGGCCGGGATCCAGGCGCCCTCGACGCTGCGCCACGCACAGCCGTAGGTGCGCTCCAGCACCGGCGCGCTGAGGATCTGTTCGACCGGCCCGGCCTGCCAGAGGCCGTCGCCGGACAGCGCCAGCACGTGCGTCGCGACGCGCGCGATCCAGCTCGGGTCGTGCGCGCTGGCGATCCAGGCGCGCTTGCCCGACGCCGCGCCGCACAGCCAGCGGCCGACGAGCTGCTGGTGCGCCGGATCCTGGAACGACACCGGCTCGTCCAGCAGCATCAGCGCGGCGCCCTGCATCGCGCATTGCGCGAGCGCGACGCGCTGGCGTTCGCCGCCGGACAGCTGGTCGGCACGGCGCGCGGCCAGCGCGGCGATGTCCAACGCAGACATCAGTTCGGCCGCGGGTGTGGCGGCACTCGACGCCACGACCTGGCTCAGCGCCAGCGTGCGCTTCACGGTCAGCGCGAAGCGATCCTGCGCCTGCTGAGGCATCAGCGCGCGCGTCGCGGCCGCGGCGCCGACCGGCCAGTCCTGCTGCGGCCGGCCCTGCCACAGCACCTCGCCCGTGCGTTCGGGCACGCCCAGGCCCGCCAGCGCGCGCAGCACGAGGCTCTTGCCGGCGCCGTTGCGGCCGATCACGCACCAGCGCTCGCCGCCGCGCACGCGCCAGTCGAGGCGGTCGACCAGCGCGCGGCCGGCGGCGCGCACCGTCAGCGCCCGCGTCTCGAGCAAGGGCGTCGCGCTCACTTGACCCCCTTGGCGAGGAACCAGATGAAGCACGGCGCGCCGATCAGCGCCATCACCGCGCCGACCGGCAGCTCCAGCGGCGCGACGGCGATGCGCGCGAGCAGGTCGGCGCCCATCAGCAACGCCGCGCCGGACAGCATCGACAGCAGCGCCAGCTCGCGCGTACGCAGCACGCCCGCGAGGCGCCAGCCCTGGGCGACGACGAGCCCGACGAAGCCGACCGAGCCCGACGTCGACACCGCCAGCCCGACCGCCAGCGACGCGAACACCAGCAGCTCGAGGCGCAGCCGGCGCACCGGCTCGCCCAGCAGCCAGGCCGCGTCGGCGCCCAGCATCAGGCGATCGACGGAGCGGCCGCGCGCCCACAGCCAAGCGACGAACAGGCCCGCGCCGGCGAGGTTCCACAGGCTCGCGTCGGCGCCGGACAGGTCGCCCACCATCCAGAAGATCGCGCCGCGCAGGCGCTGGTCGGGCACCAGCGCGAGCATCAGCGTGGCGATCGCGCCGAAGACCGACGCCAGCATCGCGCCCAGCAGGATCAGGCGCGGCGAGGCGTCGTCGGCGGCCGCGAGCGCGGGGCGCGCGAGCCACAGCAGCGCGAGCCCGGCGACGAGCGCGCCGGCGGCGGCGCCGATCCAGAGTTGCGCGCCAAGCAGCAGCGCCGTCAACGCGCCGACCGACGCGCCGGTCGAATGCCCCAGCACATACGGGTCGGCCAGCGGATTGCGCAGCAGCACCTGCAGGCTCAGGCCGGCCAGCGCGAGCAGGCTGCCCACGCCGGCCGCGGCCGCCACGCGCGGGGCGCGCAGCGTGACGATCAACGGCCAGTCCCAGCCGCCCGAGCCGAGCCCGAGCGCGAGCGCGGCCACCAGCGCCGTCGCGAGCGCCAGCAAGGCGATCCGGACGATGGCGGGGTCGCGTCGGGGCATCAGCTCATTGTCCGACAGCGTCGCGGCTCACTGCCAGTGGCCGCGCAGCGTGACGAGCAGCGTGCGCCGCGGCGCCGTGTAGCCGAGCACTTCCGGCGTGCGGTTGTTGGCGACGTTGTCGACCTTCGCCCCGATGCTCCAGTTCTCGGACAGCGCGTGCTGCGTCGACAGGCCCAGCGTCGTGCGCGCCTTGGCCTGCACCGTGGCGAAAGTGACCGGGTCGCTTTCGAAGCGGCGGCCGTCGTAGTGCAGGTAGGCGCCGGTGTCCCAGCCGAGGATGGGCAGGCGGTAGCTCGCGGTGACGATCGTGCGCGCGCGCTTGGCCAGCGGCGTGTCGTCGTCGGTGTCGCGCGGATTCTGGAACGTCGCGTCCAGGCCGAGCTTGCCGTAGCCGGTGTCGCCGTCGGCCGCGAGTTCGATGCCGCGGTTGGACGCGTGGCCGATGTTGATGCTGTCGAAGGTGACCGGGTCGAAGCCGATCAGGTCGCGCTGGCGCTGCGAGAACCACGTCGCGCGGGCGAGCCAGCCGGCGCCCGTCCAGTGCACGCCGAGTTCGATGTCGCGCGAGTGCTCGGCCCTCAGGCTGTCGCCGGGGGCCGCGAATTCGAGGTCGCTGAAGCTGGGCGCGGAGAACGCGGTCGACACTTGCCCGACCACCTTCCACGCCGGCGTGATGCGCCAGCCCAGCGCCAGCAGGCCCGTGTCGGCGCTGCCGTAGTCGTCGGCATGGTCGTGGCGCAGGTTGGCCTGCACGTCGACGGCGTCGAGGAAGCTGCCCAGGTAGCCGATGCGCTCCGACTTCGTCACGCGCGTGCGCTGCGGATCGAGCTCCGCGCCGAAGCGCTCGCTGCGGTCCTCGTATTGGACCTGCACGCTGTGGTCCGGCGCGAAGCGCCAATCGAGCTGCGCGCCCAGCAGCCGCGTGCGGCCGGAGCCGTAGGTGCTGTTGGGACCGAACTTGCCGTCGGCCTCGGTCGGGTCGTGGAAGTGCTGCAGCGTCTCGCCGGCGCTCAGGTCCAGCTTGAGCGTGTCCAGCAGCTGGTGGTGCGACTGCAGCGAGAACTCGTCGAGCGTGGTGTTGAGAACGTCCTGCTCGATGGCCTTCGTGAGACCGTCGTAGGCGCTGTGGGTGTCCGAGTGCATCAGGTTGAACTCGGTGCGCTGGCCCGGCAGCCAGGTCTTGCCGACGCCGAAGGTCGCGCCGTCCTGGTGGGCGCCGTCGCGGTCGGGGTTCACTCCCGGGTTGGTCCTGGGATCGCCGGCGCTGTAGCCGTTGGTCGTCTGGCCGGAGATGCTGGCGCTGAGATCCAGCGGCGTGGCGGCGTCGCCGAAGCGGTGGCCGATGCTGGCGCTGCCGTTCGAGGTGCCCAGGGTGCCGACGCCCAGCGCGACGCTCGCGCCGCTGCCGTGCTTGGTGAAGATCTGCACGACGCCGCCGACCGCGGAGCCGCCATACAGGCTGGACAGGTTGCCGCGCACGATCTCGACGTGGTCGATCTGGTCGAGCGGGATCAGCTCCCACGGCGCGGAGCCGAAGTCGGCGCGCGACAGCGGCGCGCCGTCGATCAGCACCAGCACCTGGTTGGAGTTGGCGCCGCGCACGAAGACGCTGGTCTGCGCGCCGAGCGGCCCGGTCTGCGCGACGCCGAAGCTGGTGAACGTGCGCAGCAGGTCGGGCAGGTCGGTGGCCGGCGAGGACTCGATGTCCTTGCGGCTGATGACGCTGGTGCTGGGCAAGGTGTCGGGCAGCTTCTGCTCGACGCGCGCGGCCGTGACAACCACTTCCTGCGTCGGCGAATCGGACGCGGCCTGCGCGAGGGCGGCGCCGGCGGCGAGCAGCGGCAACGCCGCGACGATGGTGGAACGCGAGAACGCCGCGACGCGGCTGTGCGCGGGCGCGAACGACCCGGTATGGCGAGACTTCATGGGAGCAACTGCTATTCTTCAAACGTGGCCGCCAGCGTCCCCGCAGGCACCACCGAACGATCGCCCAGCGCTCGCGCGCGGCCGATCACGGGCAATTGGCCGGTATCCGGGCTGGCGGAGAGGCAGCTTGTCGGGGCCTTCCCATGCGTTCTCGCGAACGCACAGTGACCATGGGACGACAGCCGATGTCCGTTGCCTTTGCAGGCTTGGACACCCTTCGCGACCGTTGCGGGGGCAGCTCAGGTGGGGCCGGCACTTCGGAGAAGGCGGCCGTCCTGATTCCCGTTTGACTCGGACGGCACGACAGGCCGTCCGGAGCACCAACTGAAGAGCGGATCGTACCATTCGACACCGTTTTTCACGCTCGTCGCGCGGCGCGCGCGCAACGGTCGCACGCCGCCTCGTTCGAGGGCTTGCGAGCGGATGGCGGCCCGCTTCGCGCCCCTACAATGGTTCTTTGTCGTCCCAGCGTCCCGCCCCATGTCACGCCTGCCGGATCTCGCCGAACGCATCGAACGGCTGCTGCTGCGCCACGAAGAGCAGAAGCGCACCAACACCTTGCTGGAGCAGCAGCTGCGCGCCGTCACCGACGAGCGCGACAACCTGCGCTCGCGGCTGGCCGCGGCGCGTGCGCGCATCGATGCCCTGATCGACCGCCTGCCCGCGTCCGAGGGCGGCCGGGCCGACGACGGCGCCAGTCCCGCCGATCCCGGCGACAGCCCGCGGAGCGTGCAGCCATGAAGCAAGTCGAAGTCACGATCCTGGGCCAGAGCTACCTGCTGCAGTGCCCCGAAGGCGGCGAGACGCTGCTGCAGACGGCCGTCGCTTCCGTCGATCGCGAGATGAGCGCCATCCGCGACGCCGGCAAGGTCAAGGCGCGCGAGCGCATCGCGGTGCTGGCCGCGCTCAACCTCGCGTACCGCCTCGCGGAGGCGCCGCGCGCCGCGCCCGTGGCCGCGGTCGAAGGCGGCGTGGCCACGCCGCACGTGGAGCACGCCGAGGCCAGCGAAGCGCGCAAGGCCGCGGCCGCGCAAGTGGAGATGCTGATCGCCCGTCTCGACACCGCCTTGAGCGAAGACGGACGCCTCCTTTAACGCATCTTCGAAATCACGTTCGTCAAGTGATTTTGTAGGCCCTCTTTACGTCTCTGATGCTCGCCTTCGCGGCGATCGGACGCATAGAATGGATTCGTCCGTCGCGTTCGCGAGGGTTTTATATTTCCTTGAACCGATGCGCTTTGCGCTAGGGCTTGGAACATCGTCTGGTTGGTGTGATCGTCTCGCGTCAGATGAACCCGAAGCCAGTCTGACCTCGCCCACCTGAACACCCCTGGGTTCAGGAATGCGGCCCGAGGTTCGCGGCGGACACCCTCTTCTTCTTCGAGCAATGCCTTCGTACTGGCTGATGAAAAGCGAGCCCGACGAGTGCTCGATCTCCGACGTCGCTGAAGCCCCCGGCCACAAGGTGCCGTGGATCGGCGTGCGCAACTACCAGGCGCGCAACTTCATGCGCGACCAGATGCGCGTGGGCGACGGCGTCCTCTTCTATCACTCGAGCTGCGCCGAGCCGGGCGTGGCCGGCATCGCCGAAGTCGCCAGCGCGGCCTACGACGACGCGTCGCAGTTCGACAAGACGAGCCCCTATTTCGACGCCAGGTCCGACCCCGCGAAGCCGCGCTGGCAGCACGTCGACGTGAAGCACCTGGCCACGACGCCGCTGCTGTCGCTGAAGGCAATGCGCACGCGGCCCGAGTTCGCCAGCATGGTCCTGCTCAAGCCGGGCAGCCGGCTGTCGATCACGCCGGTCACGCCAGACGAGTGGGTCGCCGTGATCGCCGCGCTCGTCGAACTCGGCGCGAAGCCGTCCATCGCGAAGCTGGTCAAGGCTTGAAGCGCGTCGACGTCGTCGTGATCGGCGCCGGCGCGGCCGGCCTGTTCTGCGCGGCGCAGGCCGGGCAGCGCGGCGCGCGCGTGCTGCTGATCGACCACGCCGACAAGATCGCCGAGAAGATCCGCATCTCGGGCGGCGGCCGCTGCAACTTCACCAACCGCGATGCGACGCCCGCCAACTTCCATTCGCGCAATCCGCACTTCTGCCGCTCGGCGCTCGCGCGCTACACGTCGCAGGACTTCATCGCGCTGGTGCAGCGCCACCGCATCGCGTTCCACGAGAAGCATCGCGGCCAGCTGTTCTGCGACGATTCCAGCCAGCAGATCATCGACCTGCTCATGCGCGAATGCGAGGACGGCAACGTCGAGCGCTGGCAGCCGTGCGCGGTGCGCGCGTTGCGCGCGCGCGAGGGCGCGGGCGAGCGCGCGCCGCGCTACGAGATCGATACCGACCGGGGGCCGGTCGAGGCGCGCAGCGTGGTCATCGCCACCGGGGGCCTGCCGGTGCCCAAGATCGGCGCCACCGACTTCGGGCTGCGCATCGCGAAGCAGTTCGGGCACCCGCTCGTCGAGCCACGGCCGGCGCTGGTGCCGCTGGTCTTCGACGCCGCCGAGTGGGCGCCCTTCGTCGCGCTGGCGGGGGTGTCGCTCGAGGTCGAGATCTCCTCGGGCAGCGGCAAGCAGCGCGCGCGCTTCGTCGAGGACCTGCTGTTCACGCACCGCGGCCTCAGCGGGCCGGCGGTGCTGCAGGCGTCGAGCTACTGGCAGCCGGGCGAGACGCTGCAGATCGCATTCGCGCCGGGCACCGACTGGTGCCAGACGCTGTCGCGCGCCAAGGCGACGTCGCGCCGCCAGCTCGGCAACGAGCTCGCCACGCACCTGCCGCAGCGGCTGGCGCAGGCCTGGCTCGCGCGCGGCGGGCTGCCGGAGGACAAGCCGATGCCCGAAGTGGCGGATAAGCCGCTGCGCCAGCTCGCGGAGTCGCTGTCCGCCTGGCGCATCGCGCCCGCCGGCACCGAGGGCTGGAAGAAGGCCGAGGTGATGGCCGGGGGCGTCGACACCCGCGAGATCGATTCGAAGACGATGGAAAGCAGGCGCGCGCCGGGGCTGCACTTCATCGGCGAGGTGGTGGACGTCACCGGCTGGCTGGGCGGTTACAACTTCCAGTGGGCCTGGGCCAGCGGCTACGCCTGCGCGGAGGCGCTGGCGGCCGATTCGCGCGTCGCCGCGGCCTGAGACGCCCCGCAAACCGCCGTTTGCGGGACTGTTGGCAAAAAACTGGCGCCACCAATAGTTTCGGGGTAGAATCCTAGGCTTTGCTGGCAAACCGCGTGTCGATCTTTGTCCAACTTCTAGAAACCGAGGCGCCCTGACTCACGAAAGTGAGCGAGCGAACCGGGTCTGGACAAGGACTCCGAGCGCAATATCTCTCCCGAAGGATTCTTCGAAAAATGACGACCATCCGTGTCAAGGAAAACGAGCCGTTCGACGTGGCCCTGCGCCGCTTCAAGCGCACCATCGAAAAGCTGGGTCTGCTGACCGAACTGCGCGCGCGCGAGTTCTACGAGAAGCCCACTGCCGAGCGCAAGCGCAAGAAGGCCGCGGCCGTCAAGCGCCACTACAAGCGCGTTCGCAGCATGCAGCTGCCCAAGAAGCTCTACTAAGAGTTTCGCGGAGCTCTCGAGCTCGTTTCCTCCGGATCGGCGCGCAAGCGTCGAGTCCGAAGCCGAAAGCCCGTGCGGGACGCCGCAGCGGGCTTTCGTCATTTCCGGACACGATTACAGTATTCCCGAGAACAAAATCGAAAGGCAGACCATGACGCTGAAGCAACGAATCTCCGACGACATGAAGGCCGCGATGCGCGCCAAGGAAGCCGACCGCCTGCTCGCGATCCGCAACCTGATGGCCGCGATGAAGCAGCGCGAGGTGGACGAGCGCATCGAGCTGGACGACGCCGCCATCGTCGCGATCGTCGACAAGCTCGTGAAGCAGCGCAAGGATTCGATCGATGCCTTCACCAAGGCGGGCCGCACCGACCTGGTCGACAAGGAAACCGGCGAGCTCAACGTGCTGCTGGGCTACCTGCCGCAGCGGCTGGACGCCGACGCCATCGCCGCCGAGGTCAACGCGATCGTCGCCGAGCTCGGCGCCGCGGGCCCGGGCGACATGGGCAAGGTGATGGCGGCCGTCAAGGCGAAACTCGCCGGCAAGGCCGACATGGGCCAGGTCTCCGCCGCGGTGAAGGCCGCGCTGAGCAAGTAACGCCAACCAGGATCCGCCATGCAGACCACCCTGCCCCTGCGCCAGATCGCCGACGACGTGTTCGTCGCCCCGCAACTCGACGCCGCCGCGATGGCGGAGGTGGCGCGCCTCGGCTTCAAGAGCGTCGTCAACAACCGGCCCGACTTCGAGCACGGCCCCGACCAGCCCACGTCGGCGCAGGTGGAAGCGGCGGCCGTGGCGGCCGGCCTGCAATACCGTCACCTTCCGGTCGCCGGCGGCTACCAGTCGCCCGAGGAAGTCGCCGCGTTCCGCCAGCTGCTGGCCGACATGCCGCACCCGCTGCTGGCGTTCTGCCGCTCGGGCGCGCGCTCCACGCGCCTGTACCAGCTCGCGCAGTCCTGAGACGAAGCGGCGCTGCCCGCGGTCCGCTTCACGCGTCGTTGACATGATGCAATGGACGAATAACATCCCAGGTCGACAATGGACCCGGGAAGCATCCCGTCCAACAGGCACAACATGACGCTACGCAAGTCCCTTCTCGGTGCGGCTCTCGTCCTGCTCGCGTGTGCGAGCAGCGGCGTGCTGGCGCAGGAACACGACCACGATCGCGGACATGGCGGGCCGGGTCGTGCCGGCCCCGGTCGTCCCGGCCCTGGCCCCGGCGCGCACTTCGACGGCCGCTTCGGCCACAACCACTACTACCCGTCGCGCGGCTACGTCTACGGCACGCTGCCGGTCGGCGCGGTGAGCATCGGCTTCGGCGGCGGCAACTACTTCTTCCACGGCGGCGTCTGGTACCGCCCCTACAGCGGCCGCTACATCGTCGTGGCGCCGCCGATCGGCATCTACCTGCCGGTGCTGCCGCCCGACTACGCCACCGTCTGGGTCGGCGGCGTGCCCTACTACTACGCCGACGACGTGTACTACAACGTGGCACCGGGTCGCGGCTATGTCGTCGTGGCGCCGCCGCCGGGCGTCGACACCACGCAAACCATGGCGCCGCCCGCGCCCCCGCCCGTCGCGGCGGATCCGATCTTCTATCCGCGCAACAACCAGAGCGCGGCGCAGACGGAAGCCGATCGCCGCGATTGCAACACGTGGGCCACGTCGCAGCCCAACGCGATGGCCGACGCGAAAGTGTTCCAGCGCGCCACCGAGGCGTGCATGGACGGCCGCGGCTACACGGTGCGCTGACCACCGGCGGCTGCACGCCACGCGACAAGGCCTCCACGCGGAGGCCTTTTTTTCTTGGCGCCCCGACGACAAAAAAAAGGCCTCCGTTCCCGAAGGCCCTTCTCGTTCCGACATGCAGGCCGGGCGGCCTGCGCGTCACTCAATGCCAGCCGCGATGCCAGCCGTATTGCGGATGGTGCCAGCCCCAACCGTACTGCGCGTGGTATTCCCAGGCCCAGCCGGGACCGGGACTCGCGTAGGTCGGCGCGACGTACACGACGCCGGCGGGCGCCACATATTCGCCGCCGCCGCCGTAGCCGCGTGCCGGCGCCACGATGCAGCCGGACATGGAAGCCAGCGCGACGCCGGCAATGACGAGTGCAAGACCGTTCTTCATGATGCTTCCTTTTCGAGGTTCGTCCGAGATGCGCCCTCCTGTCGCGGGCGATCCTGTCGGACCTCCTCGGCAATTCGCGCACCCTGTGTCTTCAAAACGGCCCCGTCGACACCTGCGTTGACCCCGCTACGGAGCCACGGCCGAGCTGCCAGCCCATCTTTACGTCCGCCGCCTATGGCGTGCCCGTCTGCGGTTTACGCGGCTTTGCAATCAGAAACCCGAAGCTTGTCATCGATCGATGACAACGGGCGTTTAATAGGACAAGGCGGCACTGAAGCAGCCTTTCAGGAGAACCGGAATGAACACGAAACAAAAGCTCGTGCGCTGGGGCGCGCTGGCCCTCGTCGTCACGCTGATGAGCGGTTGCTGCATCGCCCCGTGGGGCGGCCCGGGCCGCTACTACGGCGGCGGCGGCCACTACCAGGGCGGCGGCTACGGCGGCGGCGACCACGGCGGCTGGCACCACTGATCGCTTCACGGCGTCGCCCCCTCCGGCGGCGCCATGAAGCGCGAAAGGCCGCTAACGCGGCCTTTCGTCGTTGGCGGGCGGCGCGCGGCTCAGTGCAGGCTGCCGCGACCCTTGCCGCCGCCCGGCGGCGTCGCCGAGGCCGCCTTGGCATCGACGTTGCGCAGGATGTCCTTGCCGCTGATGCCGGCAAACAGCGCGGCCGCGCGCACCTTGATCTCGAGCAGCTCGCTCGCGCTCACCGAGTACTGGCCGGTGACCTTGTTGACGTCGACCTTGAACTCGACGTCCTTGCCGTTGTTCGACAGCGTGCCGACGGTGAATTCGTAGTCCTCGCTGTCGGCCGGCAACCCGCGGCCCTCGAGGTCGTAATCCTCGTACTCGATCCGATAGATTTCACCGCTCGCCAGGTCGAGCAGACCCGTCGAGTCGACGATGTCCTCGCTCAGTTCATCGGAAATCTTGATCGGCACTTTCAGATCCACGGCCTGTCCTCGTCTTGTTCTTGAAGACGCGATTTTCACACGGGCGCGGGCCGCGGCCGCGAAATCAAGGCCCGACCCTGCTGGGCGTAGAGATCCGTGTGGCGTTCAGGCGTCGGCGCGCAGCGTCGCACGCACCAGGCGGCCGAAGGTCAGGCCCTGCACGAGGATGGAGAACGCGACCACGCAGTAGGTGAGCGCGATCAGCGTCTCGCGCCAAGGGCCGGCGGGCAGCGACAGCGCCAGCGCGATCGAGATGCCGCCGCGCAGGCCGCCCCAGGTCAATACCGCACCCGCGCCAGGCGGCAGCCGGGAAGCGCCCTTGGCGAGCACGACCGGCCAGCCGACGGTCAGCCAGCGCGCCGCCAGCGTGATCGCAATCGCGGCGACGCCGGCCACCAGCGCCGGCACCGGACGCAACGGGAGATGGATCACGACGACCTCCATGCCGACCAGCACGAAGAGCACCGCGTTGAGAATCTCGTCGAGCAGTTCCCAGAACAGGTCGACATGCTTGCGCGTGGCGGGCGACAACGCCTCGGCGCGTCCCTTGCTGCCGACGAAGAGCCCCGCGACCACCATCGCGAGCGGCCCGGACACGTGCAGGTGGTTGGCCAGCGCGTAGCCGCCCACCACCGCCGCCACCATCAGCAGCACTTCGACTTGATAGTGGTCGATGCTGCGCAGCAGCCGGTACGTCGCGAAACCGAGCGCCCACCCGTACACGAGGCCGCCGCCGGCCTCCCGCAGCAGCAGCATGCCGGCGTGGCCCAGCGTGGGCGTGCCGCCGGTCGACGCCATGCCCAGCAACAGCGAGAAGATCACGACGCCCACGCCGTCGTTGAACAGGCTTTCGCCGGCGATCACGACTTCGAGATTGCGCGGCGCGCCGGCCGACTTGAGCATGCCGATCACGGCGATCG
The DNA here is from genome assembly GCF_023231945.1 of Scleromatobacter humisilvae. GTDB lineage: Bacteria > Pseudomonadota > Gammaproteobacteria > Burkholderiales > Burkholderiaceae_C > Scleromatobacter > Scleromatobacter humisilvae. Next base: position 22,196 of record NZ_JAJLJH010000012.1, on the reverse strand, counting down.
GATCGGTGGGCGAGATCAGCGCGCCGAACAGCAGGCACTCCAGCAGCGGCACGGGCAGGCCGACGAGGCCGATCACCAGCCACAGTGCGACGCCGACGACGACCGTGGACATGGCCGTGCCGACGAACGCCAGCACGCCCACCTGCCAGCGGTAGTCGTGCAGCGCACGCACGTCCACGTGCAGCGCGCCGGCGAACAGCAGCAGCGAGAGCATGCCCTGCATCAGCAGCTCGGAAAAATCGATGGAAGCGATCAAGCCCTGCTCGCGCGCGCGCAGGCCGCCGGACAGGCCCACGGCGTCGAGCGCCACCAGCGCCAGCGACAGCAGCAGCGACGTCGCCATCACGCCGATCGTCATCGGCAGGCGCAGCCAGCGCTGGTTCACGTAGGACAGCAGCGCGGTGAGGACGAGCAGCGAGGCCGCAATGTCGAGCAAGACCGTTCCATTCAAAAAAGGAAAGGCCCCGCGAACGGGGCCCGCACGCGATCGATGGGTTTCAGGAGCCCGCGACCTTCATCGGCGACAGCAGCACCGAGCCCACGGTCTTCGCGCCGTAGTTGTAGGTGTCGGCGCCGATCGCCTGAATGCCCATCAGCATCGTGCGCAGGTGGCCCGCGATCGTGACTTCCTCGACCGGATGCACGATACGGCCGTTCTCGACCCAGAAGCCCGCGGCGCCGCGCGAGTAGTCGCCGGTGACGTAGTTGACGCCCTGCCCCATCAGCTCGATGACGAACAGGCCGCGATCGAGCTTGCGCAGCATCGCGGGCAGGTCGTCGCCCGGCTGCGTGCGGCGATGCGTCATGCGCAGGTTCTGCGAGCCGCCGGCATGGCCGGTCGTCTTCATGCCCAGCTTGCGCGCCGAATAGCTCGAGAGGAAGTAGCCCTGCACCTCGCCGGCGCTGACGACGTCGCGCGCCTTCGTGCGCACGCCCTCGTCGTCGAACGGCGCGCTGCCCTTGCCCTTGGCCTCGTGCGGGAACTCGAAGATGTCGATGTCCTTCGGGAACACCGCGGTGCCCAGGCTGTCCTGCAGGAAGCTGGCCTTGCGATACAGCGCGCCGCCGCTGACGCCCTGCACGAACGCGCCCAGCAGGCCCGCTGCCAGGCTGGATTCGAACAGGATCGGCACCTCGCAGGTGGCGACCTTGCGCGACTTCAGGCGCGACAGCGCGCGCTCCGCGGCATAGCGGCCGACGGCCTCGGGCGCGGACATGTCGTTGGCGTCGCGCATCGACGTGTACCAGTGGTCGCGCTGCATGCCGCCGCCCTTGCCGGCGATCGGCGCGACCGACAGCGAATGGCGCGAGCTCGCGTAGCCGCCGCGAAAGCCGCGCGTGTTGCCGGTCCAGAAATGCGACTGCTGCGCCGACACGCCGGCGCCTTCCGAGTTGGTGATGCGCTTGTCGGTCGCGAAGGCGGCGTCCTCGCAGCGCTTGGACAGCTCGGTGGCGCGCGCGACGTCGACGTCCCACGGGTGGAACAGGTCGAGGTTCATCGCGGCCTCGGCCGGCGTGGCGAGATCCTCGGCGTCGGGCAGGCCGGCGGCCGGATCCTCGGCGGTGAAGCGCGCGATGTCGTAGGCTGCGCGAACGGTCTGCTCCAGCGCCCTGGTCGAGAAGTCGGACGTGCTCGCGTTGCCGCGCCGCTTGCCGATGTAGATCGCCACGCCCACAGACTTGTCGCGGTTGCGCTCGACGTTCTCGACCTCGCCCTTGCGCACCGACACCGACAACCCGCTGCCTTCCGAGACCTCGGCCGCGGCGTCGCTGGCGCCGGCCCCCTTCGCGATCTTCAGGACGTCCTCGATGATCTGCTGGAACTGCTCCGGCTTGAAGGCAAAACCCTGGTTATTCGTGACGGCCATCGGATTTCCTTGTTTTGTGTTGTGGCGGCGCGCATCCCGATACTGGCCAAGCGCGTCAATTGCAGGACAATCCGGGCAATCATAGCGATCCCGAGAGAGTCCCCCGTACCATGCCCCGTGAGCCCAAGCACGCCTCCAACCGGCAGGCGCCGGAGATCGATCCCGAGATGGACGACCTGCCGCTCAGCAAGCGCCAGGCGGCCATCGACGGCCTCGCCCCGAGCCGCAACGAGCTCAAGAAGCAGATGCAGGACTTGCAGGAGCTCGGCGAGGCCGTCGCCTCGCTGCCGGTCGATCGCCTGGACAAGCTCAAGCTCGACGAGCGCCTGCGCGATGCCATCGACGAACTGCGCCGCACCCGCTCCTTCGAGGGCAAGCGGCGCCAGATCCAGTACATCGGCAAGCTGATGAAGCACGAGAACCCCGAGCCGCTGCGCGAAGCGGTGGCCTCGTTCCGCGTCGGCAGCGCCACCGACACGCTCGCGCTGCACCAGGCCGAATACTGGCGCGACCAGCTGTTGGCCGGCGACGACGCGCTCGCCAGCTGGGTCACGGAATATCCCGAGACCGACGTGCAGCAGCTGCGCAGCCTCGTGCGCGCTGCGCGCAAGGAAAAGCTCGAGCCGGGCGAACGCCGCGGCCGCGCGTACCGCGACCTGTTCAAGCTGGTCAAGGAGCAGATGCACGCGGCCTCCGGGTCGGACGACGACGAGGCGTCCGCGTCCGAGTCCGAGCTGCCGCACGATGACTGAGCCGGTGGCCCCGATGCTGGACGCCGTGCGCATCGGGCTCGTCTCGATCAGCGATCGCGCGTCGGCGGGCGTCTACGAGGACAAGGGGCTGCCGTCGCTGCGCGACTGGCTCTCGCGCGCCGTCCGCAACCCGATCGCGTTCGAGGAGCGCCTGATCGCCGACGACGCCCCCACCATCAGCGCCACGCTGCGAGCGCTGGTCGACGACGCGCGCTGCGATCTCGTGCTGACCACCGGCGGCACCGGCCCGGCGCCGCGCGACGTCACGCCCGAGGCCACGCTGGCCATCGCCGACCGCGAGATGCCCGGCTTCGGCGAGCAGATGCGCCAGATCAGCCTGCGCTTCGTGCCGACGGCGATCCTGTCTCGCCAGGTCGGCGTGATCCGCGGCCGCGCGCTGATCCTGAACCTGCCCGGTCAACCGAAAGCCATCGCCGAGACGTTGCAGGGCCTGCCCGACATGACGCCTCCGGTGCCCGGCATCTTCGCCGCGGTGCCCTACTGCATCGACCTGATCGGCGGCCCGTACATCGAGACCGATCCCGCCCTGTGCAAGGCGTTCCGCCCGAAATCCGCTCAACGTGCCGCCCCCGGCGCCGCTTGACCCGCCGCTCCACGCCTCGCTTCCGGTGCCCATGCTGCTGACGTCCCGTCGATCGATCCCGCGCCCCGCCCGGCTCGCCCTCTCGCTGGCCCTGGGCCTGCCCGCCGCCTTCGCGGCGCCGGCCGGGTCCGACGACCTGCTGGTGCCGTACACGGTCACGTCGCACGACACGCTGATCGGACTGAACCGCACGCTCTTCGCGGCGCCGGGCGCGTGGAAGGAAGTCGCGCGGATCAACCACCTGCCCGACTCGAACCGCATCAATCCCGGCCAGGTGCTGCAGGTGCCGTCGCGCTACCTGCACAGCAAGGTCGTGCCGGCGCAGCTGCTGAGCGCCTTCGGCGACGTGCGCATCGGCGGCAAGCCGGCCGCGGCCGGCGCCACGCTCGACGTCGGCGACTCCATCCGGACCGGCGACGCCAGCAGCGCCGTCGTCCAGCTCGCCGACGGATCGCACGTGAAGCTCGCGCCCGACACCGAGGGCCGGCTCGACGAACAGCGGCGCTTCCAGGTCAAGGCGACGGCGGCCGCGATCGACGACGGCCTCGTCGCCGCGTCGCTGCGCCTGCTGAGCGGCACCGTCGAGGTCTTCGCGAGCAAGGTGCTGCGCGCGCGACCGCTCGAGGTCAGCACGCCGACGGCCGTGATCGGCGTGCGCGGCACGGTCTATCGCGTGCGCAACGACGTCACGCCGGCGACGGCCGCCGCGAGCGCGGTCTACGCCTCGGCCACCGAAGTGCTCGAAGGCAAGGTGCATGCGCAGGTCGGCCCGGCCGCCGCGCAATCCGCCGACGTGCCGGCCGGGTTCGGCGCGCCGCTGGAGCCGGGAAGGAAGCCGGTCGTGCTGCCGCTGCCGCCCGCGCCCGACCTGGCCGGCGTGCCCGCCTCGTTCGACCACCTGCCGATCCGCCTGCACATCCCCGGCACGCTGCCGCTGCGCGTGCAGATCGCCGACGACGCCGCCTTCGACCACATCCAGCTCGACCTGCACGTCAACGCGGGCGACGACGTGCGCCTGCCGCGCCTGGCCGACGGCACGTGGCACCTGCGCGCCCGCGCCATCAGCCCCGAGGGCCTCGAAGGCGTGGACGCGGTGCGCGAGTTCACGCTCAACGCGCGGCCCGAGTCGCCCTTCCTGGTCGACCCGCCGGCCAACGCGAAGCGCCCGGTCGGCGACGTCACGCTGCACTGGACCCACAACCCCGACGCCGCCAGCTACGTCGTCGAAGTGGCGCGCGACGCGCAGTTCACGCAGATCGCGCTGCGAGACGAGCACGTGCACGGCGAGACGATCGTGTTCCACCCGGTCGACTCCGACTTCGGCGCGGCCGACGGTGTCTACTGGTGGCGCGTCGTGAGCGTCGACGCCACGGGCCGCCGCGGCGCCTGGGGCGAGGCGCAGGCGCTGATCCTGCGGCCCACGCCGCGCGCGCCCATGGGCCGCGTCAGCCCCGATGGCTCCGGCATCGAGCTGAGCTGGGGCGGCAACCCGGACGACCGCGCCGAAGTGGAACTGGCGAGCGATCCCGAGTTCAGGCAGATCGTCGCGCGCGGCGATTTCGGCGCCCCCGGCGGCAAGCTGACCCGGCCATCCGCCGGCACTTACTACGCGCACTACCGCTTCGTCGAGCCGGACGGCTTCCACACGGCTTGGAGCGGCACGGTCCGGATCGACGTCGAGAGCAACTGGCACAAGGCCTGGCGCGCCCTGCTGCCGGACGCGCTGGCGAAGTAGGCCTCAGGGCCCGAGCCGGCGCAGGCCGCCGGGCGTGGCGATGTCCGCCCACAGGCCCGGCGTGCCGGCGCCGATCGCCACCGTGTCGACGAGCCCGGCCAGCCCGAGCAGCTCGTTCAGGCGGCCGCACTGCGGATGGCGCAGGCCCAGGCCGGCGAGCGCGCAGCCGACGTCAGGCAGGCCCGCGCCCGCGGGCGCGCGCGGCGACTGCCACTCGATCAGCGCCGGCAGCGCGCCGCCCATCGCCAGGCCGCCATCGGGCGGGATCGTGATCAGCCATTCGCGCGGGCCGCGCGTCATGCTCTCGATCGGCCCGAGCAAGGCCAGCAGGTCGGGGGGACAGGCGTGGATGTCGTCGGTGCGCGCGACCCAGGCGGCCAGGCGCGGGGCGTCGTCCGGGCCCAGGTCGTCGAGCCCGAACCAGCGCGGACGCGCCGGGCGCGCCGCGTCCGGATCGATGGCCAGCACCTCGAGGAACGCGGACTCGCCCAGGCGCAGCAGCAGGTTGTGCGTGCCCATGCGCGGGTGCGCGCCGCCGGGCCCCGGCGCGACGCCCAGCGCGCGTTCGATCCACTCGGCACCGCTGGCCAGCGTCGGCGCGGCGACGACCAGGTGATCGATCTCGCAGCGCATCACTTCACCAGCCGGCTGAGGCTCTCGGCGTCGAAGTTCTCCGCGGTCTGCGCGTCGGACGGCACGCAGTCCTTCGCCTTGACGACGCCTTCCGCCAGCACGCGTTCGAGCGCGCACCACAGCAGCGCGATCTGGTGTTCGTGCGCGGCGGCGTTGTCGATCAGGCCCTTCATCGCCAGCGCCACCGGGTCGTCGCCCTGCGTCACGCCGTAGGCCGAGAAGCCCAGGCGCGCGGCCGTGGCCTCGCGCGCGGCGTCCGTCGCCGCCGCGATGATGCGCGCCGGGTTGCCGACCGCCGTAGCGCCCGGCGGCACGGGACGCGTGACGACCGCGCCCGAGCCCACGCGCGCGCCGGCCCCGACGGTGAAGCCGCCCAGCACGCTGGCGTTGGCGCCGACGATCACGCCGGCCTCCAGCGTCGGATGGCGCTTCGCGCCCTTGACCAGCGACGTGCCGCCCAGCGTGACGCCCTGGTAGATCGTGCAGTCGTCGTGGATCTCGGCCATCTCGCCGATCACCACGCCCATCCCGTGATCGATGAAGACGCGGCGGCCGATGGTGGCGCCGGGATGGATCTCGATGCCCGTGAAGAAGCGTCCGACCTGCGACATGAAGCGGCCCGCCACGTGCATGCCGTGCGACCAGAACCACTTCGCGCGCCGGTGCCAGACCAGCGCATGCAGCCCCGGGTAACAAAGCAGCACCTCCAGGCGCGAGCGCGCGGCAGGGTCGCGCTCGAGGATGCAGGTGATGTCTTCGCGCAAGCGGGAGAACATGGACGGGTGCTCGTTGCAGGGGAACGGGCGAGTTTAGCGGCAGCCTCGCCGGGCCGCCGCCGGCGCGCCGAAACGCCTGCTCGCCGACGTGTCTTGCCACGCCGTCCGCGCCTCGTCAATGGCGCGCACCGAACAACCTCCCCAAAATTTGCCACCAATAACACGGCGGCCTCATGTCTAATCGAGGCCAGTCATCAAAAGAAGAAAAAGAAGCCAAATCGGACACGAAATTGGATGCTGGGAGGAAGTCTCACAGAAGGCGCCCCCAGCCAGGGAGGAACCGTGTTGTCCACAAGTGAGATCCTGGTCGGCGGAACGATTTCCGCCGCCATCGTCGCGGCGCTGATCGCCCGCTTCATGCCGCCGAAGGCCGCGGCGCCGTCGCCATCGCCATCGCCATCGTCATCGCGCCAGAACGCGATGACGGGTTTCCGCGGCCTGCTGGCGTTCGGCGTGTTCATGCATCACTCCTTCATCTGGAGCCACTACGCGCACGGCCTGGGCTGGCGCGACTCCGAAGGATTCCGCCAGTTCGGCGAGAGCCGCGTCGTGCTGTTCTTCATGCTGACGACCACGCTGTTCTACGGCCGCCTGATCGACTCGCGCGGGCGCAACCTCGACTGGCTCAAGCTGTACGTCTCGCGCCTGCTGCGGCTCGGCCCGGCCTACTGGTTCGCGATGTGCCTGATGATCGCCGCGGTGACCTGGGCCACGCTGCACCACGTCGACCAGGCCGGCACGGGCCTGGCCTTCCGTTCGTGGACGGACATCTTCAGCTCGGTCGCGGTCTGGATGGGCTTCTCGATGCTGGGCATGCCGGCCATCGATGCCTATTTCAATACCCCGCTCGTCACCGCCGCCGTCACCTGGACGCTGCCCTACGAGATCACGTTCTACATGCTGCTGCCGCTGCTGGCGCTGCCGCTGCGCGTCAGGATGCCGGCGACGACGCTGGCGCTGGGCCTGGCCGCCGCCATCTGGTTGGCCGCGTGGGCGCCCGATCCGATTCTGTGCCTGCCCTTCGTCGGCGGCATGGCCGTGGCGATGCTCGTGCGCATCCCGCGCGTCGTGCAGGTGCTTCGCACCCGCGCCAGCGCCGCCGTCGCCATGGCGGCGATGACGGCCGTGATCTTCCTGTTCCCGACCGCCCACGCCATCGTGCCGATGCTGCTGCTGGCCTTCGCGATGGCGGTGGTGGCGGCCGACAACGACCTGTTCGGCATCCTGAGCTGGCGCGCCCCGCAGGCGCTCGGCAACTGGGCCTACAGCCTGTACCTGCTGCACGGCATCGTGCTCTACACGCTGTTCATGCTGGTGATCGGCGCCGAGCGGGCGGCGCAGCTGACCACGCTCGAGTACATCGGCATCATCGCCGCGATCACCCCGGTGGTGCTCACGCTGGCCTGGGCGAGCCAGCGCTGGATCGAGTCGCCGCCGATGCGCGCGGTGCCGGTGGTCGTCGCGACGCTGCGCAAGGGCGTGGCCCGGCTGCGCGGCAACTTCGGGCTGCCCGTGGCCGCCTCGCGGGCCGGGAAGGCCTGATCAGCGTCGGTCGCCGCGCTGCTTGCGCACCTGGCGCGCGATGCCGCGCAGGATGTGCACTTCCTCCGTCGTCACGCGCGCCCGGTTGACGAGCTGGTGCAGGCGCGCCATCAGCTTGCGCGGCACGGCCGGATCGAGGAACTCGATCTCCACCAGCATCTCTCGCCAGTGCGCCAGCAGGCCGCGCACGGCGGTGGCGTCGGCCTCGCGCGGCGCCTGCGTGCGCTCGACCACCGGAAATCCGCCGAGCGCCTGGCGCCAGTCGTAGGACAGCAGCTGCACCGCCTGCGCGAGGTTGAGCGAGCCGTACTCGGGCTGCGTCGGGATGCTGATGCACAGGTGGCAGGCGTAGACGTGGTCGTTGGACAGGCCGAAGCGCTCGCCGCCGAACACGAAGGCCACGCGGTGGTCGCCGTGCGCCAGTTCGGCGAAGGCCTCGCGCGGCGCGCGCGTGGGCGGGCCGAAGTCGCGCGGCGTCATCGCCGTGGCGCAGGCGAAGGTGGTGCCGTCCAGCGCCTCGTCCAGCGTGGCGACGATGCGGGCGCGCTCCAGGATGTCGGTGGCGCCCGACGCGAACGCGATCGCCTCGGGATGCGTCAGCACGTCGGCAAAGCGCGGCGTCACCAGCACCAGGTCGCGGAAGCCCATCACCTTCATCGCCCGCGCGGCGGCGCCGACGTTGCCGGGATGGCTGGTGTCCACGAGGATGAATCGCGTCGAATCGGTCAAGAACTGCAGCGCTCCGTGCGGCCCGCGCGGGGTCGCACGTGACTTCGCGCGGCCGGGCCGGGTAGAATAGGGATTCCCCGCATTGTCGCGCGTGCGCCGCCCAAGACCAGTGTCAAAGGCCGCCGCCCGCCGACAAGCGCCGCTCTTTCGTCGCTGTCGCCCAGTTTCCCCAGCCCTTGCCGGCGCGCCGTGTGGCGTGCCGCATTGCAACCATTGGAAAGCCCCATGTCCCAGTCCCTCCACCCGATGCTCAACATTGCCATCAAGGCTGCGCGTGCTGCCGGAGCGGTCATCAACCGGGCCTCGCTGGACATCGAGAAGGTGCAGGTGGAAACCAAGGGCGTGAACGATTTCGTCACCGAGGTCGACAAGCATGCGGAAGCGGTCATCGTCGACACCCTGCTCGCGGCCTACCCGGGCCACGGCATCCTCGCCGAGGAGTCGGGCCGCGAACTGGGCGCCAAGGACAGCGAGTTCCTGTGGATCATCGATCCGCTGGACGGCACCACCAACTTCATCCACGGCTTCCCGGTCTACGCGGTGTCGATCGCGCTCGCCTGGCGCGGCGTCGTGCAGCAGGCGGTGGTCTACGACCCGAACCGCAACGACCTGTTCTACGCCTCGCGCGGCCGCGGTGCCTACCTCAACGACCGGCGGCTGCGCGTCTCCAAGCGCCTGCGCCTGGCCGATTCGCTGATCGGCACCGGCTTCCCTTTCCGCAAGGGCGACAACTTCAAGCGCTACATGAAGATGTTCGAGGAAATCTCGCAGCAGTGCGCCGGCCTGCGCCGTCCGGGCGCCGCGTCGCTCGATCTCTGCTACGTGGCCGCGGGCTACTACGACGGCTTCTTCGAGACCGGCCTGAGCCCGTGGGACATCGCCGCCGCCTCGCTGATCATCACCGAGGCCGGCGGCCTGATCGGCAACTTCAGCGGCGAGGCCGACTTCCTGTACCAGCGCGAGGTCGTCGCCGGCAACCCGAAGGTCTACGGCCAGCTCGTCAACATCCTCACGCCGTACACGCGCGTGATCAAGGAAGACGACACGAAGCCCGCCGCGGACGGCCAGGCCGCGCCCGATGCGACGGACGCGTTCGTCGCCTCCGCCACCGAGGCCGCGCCCGCGGCGCCGGCCGAGAAGAAGCCGCGCAAGGCCATCAAGGTCAGCGGCCCCCGCACGCCGCGAGACCGCGCCTGACGGGCACGGCATTCGCCCGCATCCGCGGATGCTTCGCCAGGCCAGCACCACCTTCGACGTCGAGACCCGCGGCCGCGGGCTCGTCGATTTCACGCGGCCCGTCGCGGCCTGGGTCACGCAGAGCGGCTTCGAGACGGGCCTGCTGACGCTGTTCCTGCGCCACACCTCCGCAGGCCTGCTGATCCAGGAGAACGCCGACCCCGACGTGCGCGGCGACCTCGACCGCTTCTTCGCGCGCCTGGTGCCCGACGGCGACACGCTGTTCCGCCACCGGGACGAAGGGCCGGACGACATGCCGGCGCACATCCGCACGGCGCTGACGGCCGTGTCGCTGACGATCCCGCTCGCCGGCGGCCGGCTGGCGCTGGGCACCTGGCAGGGCATCTACCTGTGGGAGCACCGGCTGCGCGCGCATCGCCGCGAGGTGGCGGCGCATCTGCTGGGCGAGTGAGTCGCCCGCGGGCATTGCACGGGCCGTGGGCGGTCGTCTGCCGCGGCCACGCGATAATCCGCCTCCTGCCACGCGGCCGTCGCGCGGCGCGCCCTGCGTGATCTCCTGCCCGATGCCTACCGACCTGCCCGTGGACGCCAAGAAAGACACCATCGATCTCAGCGGCCACACGCCGATGATGCAGCAGTACCTCGGACTGAAGGCGGATCACCCGGACATCCTGCTGTTCTACCGGATGGGCGACTTCTACGAGGTGTTCTTCGACGACGCCCGCAAGGCCAACCAGTTGCTGGACATCACGCTGACCACGCGCGGCGCGTCCAACGGCCAGCCGGTGGTCATGGCCGGCGTGCCCGTGCATGCACTGGAGTCGTATCTCGCGCGGCTGGTCAAGCTGGGCGAGGCCGTGGCGATCGCCGAGCAGGTCGGCGAGGTCGGCGCGGGCAAGGGACCGGTCGAGCGGCGGGTGACGCGCGTCGTCACGCCGGGAACCGTCACCGATTCGGAGCTGCTGGCCGAGCGCCAGGACACCGTGCTGCTGGCCGTCCACGCGTCACGCGCGCGCGTGGGGCTCGCGTGGCTGGCGCTGGCCGAGGGCCGGCTGGGGCTGGGCGAGTGCACCGAGGCCGAGTTGCCGTCATGGCTGGCGCGGCTGTCGCCGGCCGAGATCCTGGTGTCGCCGGACGCCGCGCCGATGGCCGTGCGGCAAGGCACGACGTCGGTCGTCAACCGCCCGGCCTGGCAGTTCGACACCGAGCTGGGGCTGCGCAAGCTGTGCGAGCTGCTGGGCGTGTCCACGCTGGCCGGATTCAACGCGCAAGAGCTGCCGCGCGCGCACGCCGCCGCCGCTGCACTCGTCAGTTATGCGGAGCACACGTCCGGCGGCGCCAAGCACGCGCTCGGGCACGTGAAGTCCCTGGGCGTCGAGAAGGCCAGCGAGCTGCTGGAACTGCCGCCGGCGACGCTGCGCAATCTCGAGCTGACGCAGACGCTGCGCGGCGAGGCGGCCCCGACGCTGCTGTCGCTGCTGGACACCTGCCGCACCGGCATGGGCAGCCGCCAGCTGCGGCTGTGGCTGACGCATCCGCTGCGCGAGCGCGAGCAGGCGAGCGAGCGCCACGACGCCATCGCCGTGCTCGCCGCGCACGGCCCCGAGCCGCTGCGCCAGGCGCTGCGCGGCGTGAGCGACGTGCAGCGCATCGTCGCGCGCATCGCGCTGCGCCAGGTGCGCCCGCGCGAGCTCGCGGGCCTGCGCGACACGCTGGCGCTGCTGCCGCAGCTCGTGCAATGCCTGCCGCCGAACCATTGCGGCGCGCCCGAGCCGGACGAACTGCTGCCCGACGACGGCCCGCGCAGCGCGCTGCTGCTGCGCCTGCACGACGCGCTGCATCCCGACCCGCGCATCGCGCAGCACCTGGCCGCGGCCGTCGCCGCCGAGCCCGCGGTGCTGCTGCGCGACGGCGGCGTGATCGCGTCGGGCTTCGATGCCGAGCTGGACGAGCTGCGCGCCATCGCCACCAACTGCGACGACTTCCTCGTCGCGCTCGAGACGCGCGAACGCGAGCGCACCGGCATCACGAACCTGCGCGTGCAGTACAACAAGGTGCACGGCTTCTACATCGAGGTGACGAGCTCGGGCCTGGACAAGGTGCCGGCCGACTACCAGCGCCGCCAGACGCTGAAAAACGCCGAGCGCTACATCACGCCCGAGCTGCGCGCGTTCGAGGACAAGGCGCTGTCGGCGCAGGAGCGTTCGCTGTCGCGCGAGAAGCTGCTGTGGGAGACGCTGCTCGACGAGCTGCAGTCCACCCTCGGCGTGCTCGGCGAACTGGCGCGCGCCCTCGCCTCGCTGGACGCGCTGTGCGCGCTGACCGAACGCGCGCAGACGCTCGGCTGGTGCCGCCCCGAGTTCGTCAACCACCCCTGCCTGGACATCGAGCGCGGCCGCCATCCGGTGGTCGAGGCGCGCCTGGCCGAGACCGGCGGTGGCAACTTCATCGCCAACGACTGCCGGCTCGACGCGCGCACGCGCATGCTGATCGTCACCGGCCCCAACATGGGCGGCAAGAGCACGTTCATGCGCCAGGTCGCGCTGATCGCGCTGATGGCCGCGATCGGCTCGTACGTGCCGGCGGCGCGCTGCCGGCTCGGGCCGATCGACGCGATCCACACCCGCATCGGCGCGGCCGACGACCTCGCCAATGCGCAGTCGACGTTCATGGTCGAGATGACCGAGGCCGCCGCCATCATCCACAGCGCGACCGACCGCTCGCTGGTGCTGATGGACGAGATCGGCCGCGGCACGTCGACCTTCGACGGCCTCGCGCTGGCCGGCGCCATCGCCTCCCACCTGCACGAGAAGAACCGCTCGTTCACGCTGTTCGCGACGCACTACTTCGAGCTGACCGACTTTCCGACCAGGCATGCGGGCGCGCTCAACATGCACGTGTCCGCGGCCGAGAGCGGCGACCAGATCGTCTTCCTGCACGCGATCGAGGCCGGCCCGGCCAGCCGCAGCTACGGCGTGCAGGTGGCCAAGCTCGCGGGCATGCCCGGCAGCCTCGTGCGCCAGGCGCGCGCGACGCTGGAGGCGCTCGAGACGCAGCAGGCCAGCGGCGCGGCGCAGGTCGACCTGTTCGCCGCGCCCGCGGCCGCCGACGCGGCAGCGGCCGCGGCCGGGCCCTCGCGCGCCGAGGCCGCGCTGATGGCACTCGATCCCGACCAGCTGGCCCCGCGCGAAGCGCTCGAAGCGTTGTATCGTCTCAAGGCGTTGTTGCCGAAGGACTGATGCGGGCCATCATCAGGCCAACCCGCTCAGGCGGGAATCGCCCGCAGGCGCGACAATCACCGTCGCACCGCACCACAAGAGACATCCAATGACTTATTGCGTCGGAATCAGGCTCAACGCCGGGCTCGTCTTCCTGTCCGACTCGCGCACCAATGCCGGGCTCGACCAGATCAGCATCTTCCGCAAGATGATCGTCTACGAGAAGCCGGGCGACCGCTTCATGACGCTGCTGTCGGCCGGCAACCTGTCGATCTCGCAATCGGTGCGCGAGATCCTGCAGGTCGAGGCCTTGCCCAACGGCGACGACGAGCCGATCACGATCTGGAACGCGACCAGCATGTTCGACGCCGCGCGCGTGCTCGGCGCGGCGGTGCGGCGCGTCTACGAGGCCGATGGCCAGGCGCTGAAGAACAACGGCATGGACTTCGTCGCCAGCTTCATCTTCGGCGGCCAGATCGGCGGCGAGGCGATGCGGCTGTTCCTCGTCTACTCGGCCGGCAACTTCATCGAGGCGACGCGCGAGACCTGCTTCTTCCAGATCGGCGAATCGAAGTACGGCAAGCCCATCCTCGACCGCGTGCTGACGCCCACGACGCCGCTCGAGGAGGCCGCCAAGTGCGCGCTGGTGTCGATGGACTCGACGCTGAAGTCCAACCTGTCGGTGGGCCTGCCGCTCGATCTCGTGGTGTACGAGAACGGCCGCCTCGAATGCGACCAGATCGCCTGCATCGACGAGCAGAATCCGTACTTCCGCATGGTGCGCGATTCCTGGGGCAAGCGCCTGCGCGAGGTGTTCGAGGCGATGGACGACCCGCAGTGGGGCTCGAACACGCAGACGAGCACGCCGCTGATCGTCGACGCGCCGCGCTACGAGGCACTCAAGAAGATCCACAACGAGAACGAGAAAGTGGTGTGACCAGGACGATCGTCTTCGCGCACGCGAACGGGTTTCCCGCCGGCACCTACGAGCCCCTGTTCGAGATCTGGCGCGCGCAGGGCTGGCGCGTCGAGGCGCCGGCGCGCTTCAGCCACGACGCGCGCTATCCCGTCACCAGCAACTGGCCGCGGCTGCGCGACCAGCTGACCGACTTCATCGTCGCCAACGACCTCGCCGGCGCGATGCTGGTGGGCCATTCGCTGGGCGGGCTCGTCAGCCTGATGGCGGCCTGCAAGCGGCCCGACCTCGTCGGCGGGCTCGTGATGCTCGACTCACCCATCGTCACCGGCTGGCGCGCGCACAGCGTGCACATGGCCAAGCGCGCCGGGCTGATGGAGCGCGTCGGCCCGGGCGCGATCTCGCGCAAGCGGCGCCACGAGTGGCCGTCGCGCGAGGCGGTGCATGCGCATTTCGCCTCGAAGTCGGCGTTCGCGCGCTGGGATCCGCGCATGCTGCAGGCCTACGTGAAGGCGGGCTTCGAGGAGGCTGGCGACAAGGTCGTGCTGGCCGTGCGCCGCGAGATCGAGACCCGCATCTACAACACGCTGCCGCACCACGTGCCCGCGCTGCTGCGCAAGCATCCGCCGCGCTGCAGCGTCGGCTTCATCGCGGGCACGCGCTCCGCCGAGATGCGCCAGGGCGGCTTCGCGAGCTCGCGCAAGCTGGCCGGCGACCGCTGGCGCTGGATCGACGGCACGCACCTCTATCCGATGGAGCGGCCCGAGGACACCGCGCTGCTCGTGCTGGAGCTGCTGAGCTCGATGAAGCCGGTGGCGCCGCGGCCGCGTCACGCGCGACCCGACGACGGCGCGAGCAAGCCGGCGGCCTGAGCACACGTCGGCGTCCGGCTTAAGATCGCAAGCGACGAGCCGGCAATGATCCGGTGCCACGTTTCCGACGGAGCAGGCATGGGCGCGAACAAGAGGAAGAACCACGGCCAGAAGCCCGCACGCGCGGGCGTGCAGCACAGCGGCGCTGCGACCGCGCTGGCGATCGACGAAGGCGTCGCGTCCGCGCCGGCGTTCGAGCGCACCTGGCGCGCCGAAACGCTGTCCACCTGTCCGCCGCCGCTCGATGTGCCCGAGCCCGCGTTCAAGCCGCTGGACGACCACTGGTGCCAGTGGATCGTCGACCAGGCCCTGGCGCGCGCCACGCCAGAGTCCATGCTCGCCGCCGTGACGGAGGCCGGCATCGATCCGGTGCAGGCGAACGGCTACATCGGCAACCTCCCGCGCAACCCGGTCTACCGCGCGGCCGAACGCCTGCGCGACCGCCACGAGCGCTTCGCACGCGCCATGCACCACGTGCAGTCGCTGCGCCAGAGCGCGCCCGACTACGGCCACGTCGAGAAGCGCAGCCGCGTGTCGCGCGACGAGTTCCTCGAGCGCTACGTGCGCGGCTGCCGGCCGGTGGTGCTGACCGACCTGGCGCGCGACTGGCCCGCGATGCGGCACTGGAGCTTCCAGGAATTCAAGCGTCGCTACGGCGCGCTCACGGTGCAGGTGCAGGCCAGCCGCGAGTCGGACGCCGACTTCGAGGTCAACAAGGACAAGCACCGCCGCGAGACCAACTTCGCCGCCTTCGTCGACCGCATCCTGACGACGGACTCGACCAACGACGAGTACCTCACCGCAAACAACGAGTTGCTGCGCCGCCCCGAGTTCAACGGGCTGCTCGACGAGGTCGGCCCGCTGCCCGACTTCTGCAACGCGGCCGCGCTGAAGAACTCGGCCTACCTGTGGATCGGCCCGGCCGGCACGCGCACGCCGCTGCACCACGACACGGTGATGCTGCTGCACACGCAGGTCGTCGGGCGCAAGCGCTGGCGCTTCGTGTCGCCGCTGTCCGGCCCCAGCCTGTACAACGACTTCGACGTCTACAGCCCGGTCGACTTCGAGTCGCTGGACCTGCAGCGCTTCCCCGACGCCGCGCGCGTGAAGGTGCTCGACGTGGTGGTCGAGCCCGGCGAGACCGTCTTCCTGCCGCTGGCGTGGTGGCACCAGGTGTCGTCGCTGGACCGCTGCATCTCGCTGTCGTTCACCAACATCGACGTGCCCAACACCTTCGACTTCACCAAGTTCACGAACTAGCCGCGCGCGAGGCCGCCCAGGCGTGTCAGCCCACGGTCTTGAAGAACGCCAGCAGGTCCGGGTTGATCAACTCGGGATGCGTCGTGCACATGCCATGCGGCAGGCCGGGATAGACCTTCAGCGTGGCCTTGGGCAGCAGCTTGGCCGACAGCAGCGCCGAATCGGCGATCGGCACGATCTGGTCGTCGTCGCCGTGCATCACGAGAACGGGGATGGCTATCTTCTTCAGGTCCTCGGTGAAGTCGGTCTCCGAGAAGGCCTTGACGCACTCGTAGTGCGCCTTGATCGAGCCCGCCATGCCCTGGCGCCACCAGTTGTGGCGGATGCCTTCCGAGACCTTGGCGCCGGGCCGGTTGTAGCCGTAGAACGGCAGCGTGATGTCGCGGTAGAAGTCCGCGCGGTTGCCGGCGACGCCGGCGCGGATGCCGTCGAACACCTCCATCGGCAGGCCGCCGGGATTGGCCTCGCTCTTGAGCATGACCGGCGGCACCGCGCCGATCAGCACGGCGCCGGCCGCGCGCGCGGTCCCGTGGCGGCCGAGGTAAGCCGCGACCTCGCCGCCGCCGGTGGAGTGGCCGACGTGGATCGCGCCGCGCAGGTCGAGCGCTTCCGCCAGTGCGGCGAGATCGGCGGCGTAGTGATCCATGTCGTTGCCGCCGGACGTGAAGCTCGAACGGCCGTGGCCGCGGCGATCGTGCGCGATGACGCGGTAGCCGCGCTGCGAGAAGTAGAGCATCTGCCCGTCCCAGTCGTCGCCCGACAGCGGCCAGCCGTGCGAGAACACGATGGGCTGTCCGCTGCCCCAGTCCTTGTAGAAGATCTCGGTGCCGTCCTTGGTGGTGATGGTGCCCATGCTGCGTTCCCCTGGTTTGAAATCGGACGCCCAGCGTGTTCCCCATTTCTTTCCCGGACATGACACGGATACGAACAACAGGGTTGATCGGACAGGCGATTGCTCGACAGCAAGAGCAGTCGCGCGTGTCGGCCAAGCGAAGGGCGCAAGCGCGCGGCCGCCGCGCTCGGCCGCTCCTTCGCTCAGGCCGCGCGCCCCCTCGGGGGGCTGGCTGCGGTACTCCGCAGACTGGGGGCTCACATGACCCCGTATAATCGCGCTTTACCACCATGGCATTCCTGCTGGGCCCGTGGCCCTCGTAGCAGATGCCCAATGACATGACCAAGTTCGTCTTCGTCACCGGCGGCGTGGTGTCCTCGCTTGGCAAGGGCATCGCGGCAGCTTCCCTGGCGGCGATCCTCGAATCGCGCGGCCTCAAGGTCACCCTCATCAAGCTGGATCCGTACCTCAACGTCGATCCGGGCACGATGTCCCCGATGCAGCACGGCGAGGTGTTCGTCACCGACGACGGCGCGGAGACCGACCTCGACCTCGGCCACTACGAGCGCTTCATCACGACGCGCATGAAGCGCGGCAACAACTTCACCTCCGGCCAGATCTACAAGTCGGTGCTGGAGAAGGAACGCCGCGGCGACTACCTCGGCAAGACGGTGCAGGTGATCCCGCACGTCACCAACGAGATCCAGGAATTCGTCCGCCGCGGCGCGACGATGGACCAGGTCGACGTCGCGATCTGCGAGGTCGGCGGCACGGTGGGCGACATCGAGTCCCTGCCCTTCCTCGAGGCCGTGCGCCAGATGGCGCTCAAGCTCGGGCCGCAGAACTCCGCCTTCGTGCACCTGACCTACGTGCCGTTCATCGCCGCCGCCGGCGAGCTCAAGACCAAGCCGACGCAGCACACGGTTCAGAAGATGCGCGAGATCGGCATCCAGCCCGACGTGCTGCTGTGCCGCGCCGACCGCGAAATCCCGATCGACGAGCGCGAGAAGATCTCGCTGTTCACCAACGTGCCGATGCACGGCGTGATCTCGGTGTGGGACGCCAAGACCATCTACAGCGTGCCGCGCATGCTGCACGAGCAGGGCCTCGACGAGCAGATCTGCATGAAGCTGCAGCTGCTGACGCGTCCGGCCGACTTGAAGCGCTGGGACCTGCTGGTGCACGAGGTCAACCATCCGCAGCGCGAGATCACGATCGCGATGGCCGGCAAGTACACCGACCTGTCCGACTCGTACAAGTCGCTCAACGAGGCGCTGCGCCACGCCGGCATCCACAACCACGCGCGCGTCAACATCGAGTACGTCGACTCGGAGACGCTGACGCCCGAGAACGCGGCGCAGCTCGAGAAGTTCGACGCCATCCTGGTGCCCGGCGGCTTCGGCAAGCGCGGCGTCGAGGGCAAGATCATCGCGGCGCAATACGCCCGCGAGCACTCGATCCCGTATCTCGGTATCTGCCTGGGCATGCAGGTCGCGACGATCGAGTACGCGCGCCACAAGGCCGGCCTCGCCAATGCCAACTCCACCGAGTTCGACCCGCACACGCCGCATCCGGTGATCGCGCTGATCGACGAGTGGGAGGACGCCGACGGCTCGATCCAGAAGCGCGACGAGAACTCCGACATGGGCGGCACGATGCGCCTGGGCGCGCAGAGCTCGGACGTCGAGCCCGGCACGCTGGCTTCGCAGATCTACGGCAAGGTCGTCACCGAGCGCCATCGCCACCGCTACGAGGCCAACGAGCACTACCTGGCGCGCCTGCAGGAAGCCGGCCTGGTGATCTCCGCCCTGACGCAGCGCGAGAAGCTGACGGAGATCGTCGAGCTGCCGCAGGACGTGCACCCGTGGTTCGTCGGCGTGCAGTTCCACCCGGAGTTCAAGTCGACGCCGTGGGACGGCCATCCGCTGTTCATCAGCTTCATCAAGGCCGCGCTGGCCCACCACGCCGCCGCGGACGCGACGCAGAAGGCGGCCGCTGCCTGAGCTGCCGATTGACGCCACGCTGTAACCGCCACGGCGGCAAGCTGTGGCAGAGTGCAGCCCGTACCTCACACGCGCCGGCCTCGATGCCGGCCACGCGCCCGGCGGCCCTCCTGCCCGGCCCGATATTTCGAAAAACCTGGAGCAACCACCATGAGTGCCATCGTTGACATCGTCGGCCGCGAGATCCTCGACAGCCGCGGCAACCCCACCGTCGAATGCGACGTGCTGCTGGAAAGCGGCGTGATGGGCCGCGCGGCCGTGCCGTCGGGCGCGTCCACCGGCTCGCGCGAAGCCATCGAGCTGCGCGACGGCGACAAGAGCCGCTACGGCGGCAAGGGCGTGCTGAAGGCCGTCGAGCACATCAACACCGAGATCTCCGAGGCCGTGCTCGGCCTGGACGCCTCCGAGCAGGCCTTCCTCGACCAGACGCTGATCGACCTCGACGGCACCGACAACAAGGGGCGCCTGGGCGCCAACGCGACGCTGGCCGTCTCGATGGCCGTCGCGCGCGCCGCCGCGGAAGAAAGCGGCCTGCCGCTGTACCGCTACTTCGGCGGCATGGGCAAGATGCAGATGCCCGT
Source organism: Scleromatobacter humisilvae (assembly GCF_023231945.1). GTDB lineage: Bacteria > Pseudomonadota > Gammaproteobacteria > Burkholderiales > Burkholderiaceae_C > Scleromatobacter > Scleromatobacter humisilvae. The sequence continues at coordinate 2,678 of NZ_JAJLJH010000012.1, read as the reverse complement.
GCCGATGATCAACGTGATCAACGGTGGCGAGCACGCCAACAACAACCTCGACATCCAGGAATTCATGATCCTGCCGATCGGCGCGCCCTCGTTCCGCGAGGCGGTGCGCTATGGTGCCGAGGTGTTCCACGCGCTGAAGAAGATCCTCGGCGAGCGCGGCATCTCCACGGCCGTCGGCGACGAAGGCGGCTTCGCGCCCAGCGTCGCGAGCCACGAGGCCGCGATCCAGCTGCTGCTGGAAGCCATCGAGAAGGCTGGCTACACCGCCGGCGAGCAGATCGCCATCGGCCTCGACTGCGCCGCCAGCGAGTTCTACAAGGACGGCAAGTACCACCTCGACTGCGAAGGCCTGCAGCTGACGGCCGAGGAATGGACGTCGATGCTCGCGAGCTGGGTCGACAAGTACCCGATCATCACGATCGAGGACGGCATGCACGAAGGCGACTGGGCCGGCTGGAAGCACCTGACCGAGGTGCTGGGCAAGAAGGTGCAGCTGGTGGGCGACGACCTGTTCGTCACCAACACCCGCATCCTCAAGGAAGGCATCGACAAGGGCATCGCCAATTCGATCCTGATCAAGATCAACCAGATCGGCACGCTGACCGAGACCTTCGAGGCCATCGAGATGGCCAAGCGCGCCGGCTACACCGCCGTCATCAGCCACCGCTCGGGCGAGACGGAAGACTCGACGATCGCCGACATCGCCGTCGGCTCCAACGCCGGCCAGATCAAGACCGGCTCGATGAGCCGCTCCGACCGCATCGCCAAGTACAACCAGCTGCTGCGCATCGAGGAAGACCTCGGCGACATCGCCACGTACCCGGGCCGCGCCGCGTTCTACAACCTGCGCTGAGCGGCCGACGGTAGACTCGGTCCAGCCGCCACTGCCTCGCTGAACTTCCGCCATGCGTCTCGTCACGATCGCGTTGCTCGTGCTCATCGGATGGGTGCAGGCGGAGCTCTGGTTCGGCAAGGCGGGCGTCGCGCACGTGCACGAACAGAGCCGCGAGCTCGCCACGCTGCGCGCCGCCAACGACGGCGCCAAGCAGCGCAACGACCAGCTGCAGGCCGAGGTCTCCGACCTGAAGGAAGGCCTGGAGATGGTCGAGGAGAAGGCGCGCTCCGAGCTGGGCATGACGAAGCCGGACGAGCTGCTGGTCGTGCTCACGCCCGGCAAGTGACGCCACGCGCGCGCCGGTGCGCGTGAGCCCTCCGATGCTGCAATCGTTCCTCGCCCCCTTCCTCGCCCTCGCCCACCCGCTGCTCGTCCCGGCCTTCACGGCCTGGGGCGTGCCCGTCACCTGGATCGAGATCGTCGCGTTCGTCGTCTCGCTGTGGATGGTGGGCTGCGAGATGCGCGTGCATCCACTGGCGTGGCCGCTGGCGATGCTGTCGTCGCTGATGTACGCGCTGCTGTTCGCCGACAGCAAGCTCTATGGCGAGGCCTCGCTGCAGCTGTTCTTCGTCGCGATGTCGCTGTGGGGCTGGTGGCAGTGGCTGCGCGGACGCGGCGCGGAGGGCGGCGCGCTGGTCGTGCACACGCTCGCGCGACGCACCGCGTTGGTCGCGCTGGCGCTGATGCTGCTCGCCTGGCCGCTGCTGGCCTGGCTGCTGATGCGCTACACCGATTCCACCGTGCCCTGGCTCGACGCGTTGCCCACCGCCGGCAGCGTGCTGGGCACCTGGCTGCTCGGGCGCAAGTTCATCGAGAACTGGTGGACGTGGATCGCGGTCAACGCGTTCAGCGTCGCCCTGTTCGGCTACAAGCAGCTGTGGCTGACGGTGATCCTCTACGCGCTGTTCACCGTGCTGTCCGTGGCCGGCTTGCGATCCTGGCGTGCACTGCGGGGGCATGTCGATGCCCGCCATTGACGGCACCGGCGCGCCGCTGCGCGTCGCCATCGTCGGCGCCGAGAGCACCGGCAAGAGCGTGCTCGCCAACGCGCTGGCCGACGCGCTCGCGCGCGAGTTCGGCCTGCGCTGCGCCGTCGTCGACGAATACCTCCGGACCTGGTGCGAGGAACAGCACCGCACCCCGCGCGCCGACGAGCAGATGGGCATCGCGCTCGAACACGCGCGCCGCATCGAGGCCGCGGGGGCGCAACCGGGCCTGGACGTGCTGCTGTGCGACACGACGCCGCTGATGGTGGCCGTCTACAGCGATCTGCTGTTCGACGACCGCTCGCTGGAGCCGGCCGCTCGCGATTGCCAGCAGGCCATGGATCTCACGCTGCTCACGTCGCTGGACCTGCCCTGGGTGGCCGACGGCCTGCAACGCGACGGCCCGCACGTGCGCGCGCCCGTCGACGCGCGCGTGCGGGCGCGCCTGCGCGACTGGGGCGTGACGTGGTCCGTGGTCAGCGGCTCGGGCGACGCGCGCACGTCCGGCGCGATCGACGCGCTGCGGCCCCTGCTGCGCGAGCACGGCCGGCGCGAACGGTCGACGGGCCTGCTCAGCCGGCTCCAGGCGAGCCGCGAAGGGCCGCCGTCGCCGCGGTGGGTCTGCGAACGCTGCGACGATCCGTTCTGCGAACGGCATCCCCGGCCCGCCGGCCGCGCGAACTAGCTGTGAACCGTCAACAGGTGGTCCCTCAAAGTGCTGAGCCTGGAGATGGGCGGCACGCCGCCGATGCCGCTATGAGGACGATGGCAGTTGTAGTGGTGCTGCCAGCTGGCGA
>NZ_JAJLJH010000011.1 GCF_023231945.1 Scleromatobacter humisilvae | reverse complement strand
CATGGCCTGGGCGAGCTGGAACTCGCCGTAGAAGTCGCACTCGTTGCCGAGGCGGTACTTGAACTCGCCGATGCCGTAGCACTGGCGCGACTTGCCAGAGACGCTGGTGGCAGCGGGGCCGCCGCGCATGTAGCCGGTCCAGTCGACCGCGTGGGCGGCGTTGGCGGCGCACAGGGCGAACGCGGCAACGGCAACGAGGCGGGGTGCCGGGCGCGAGGCTCGGGTGTCTTGCATGTGTGTCTCCTGCTTTGCGCTCACCGAGCGCGTTGTAGTTTCGCTAGCCGCAAGGGGTCGCCGGCCAACGTTAAGAAGCTTAATTAGCCATTAATACTAAATTAATGAGGGTTTTCTCTTAGGCCGAGCAGAGTGTCAACTTGGTGCAACAGTTGAGCTGGAGGGCACGCTGCAGTGCACAAGAGCACCAGGAAAGGGCCAATCAAGCGGAAACCCGAACGTAACGGCGGTCGCGCGGGTTCGCATGCTGACCCCCTAGATTGACGCCAGCTGAACGCACAGGTGTTGCCCAAAGGCCAAACAGAGCCGTAAACGAACGCTACGGCGCGCGACGGCGGCGGCGAACAGGCGTAAAAGGTTGGGCCCTGCGGCGGCGGCCGGACGAAAGCGTCAGCGCGCGAGCGGCAGCGCGATGCGCACCTGCAGGCCGTGCGGGGTCATCCCGGACAGCGTGACCTGGCCCGCGTGGCGCTCGGCGATGCTCTTGACGATCGCCAGCCCGAGCCCGCAGCCCGAGCCCTCGTGCGTGGCGCGGACGAAGCGCTCGAAGACGGCCCGATGCAGGTCCGGCGGGATACCCGGTCCCGTATCGGTCACCTGCACGATGCCGTACGAGCCCTCGCGCCGCACGCCCACGGTCACCTCGCTGGACGCGCCCGCATAGCGGATCGCGTTGTCGATCAGGTTCTGCAAGGCCTCGCGGATCAGCAGCGGGTGTCCCTGCACGGTGACGGGCGGCGCGTCGTCGCCGGCCTCGTCGAGGCCCAGGTCGATCGCGGCCTGCAGCGCCTTCGGCACCCATTCGGCGGTGACCTCGCGCGCGAGCTCGCGCAGGTCGACGCGCGACGAATGCTGCGCGAGCGCCGATTCGGGCTCGGCGCGCGCCAGGCTCAGCAGCTGGTTGACGAGGTGGGCGCTGCGCACCGCGCTCTCGTGCACGCGCTCCAGGCGCTGCTGCTGCGCGGGATCGACGTTCTCGCCGAGTGCCAGCTCCGTCTGGCTCTTGAGCCCGGCCAGCGGCGTGCGCAACTGGTGCGCGGCGTCGTTGACGAAGCGGCGCTGCGCGGCCACGCTCTCGTGCACGGCCGCCAGCAGGTCGTTCAACGCGCGCGACAGCGAGCGCAGTTCCTGCGGCGAGTCGTCGATGCGCAGCGGCGCCAGGTCGTTCGGCGCGCGATCCTCGACCAGCGCCCGCATGCGCGCGAGCGGCGCCAGCCCTGCGCGGATGCCGGCCCACACGATCATCGTCATCAGCAGGATCAGGCCGGACAGCGGCAGCACGGTGTCGCCCAGGATGCTGCGGGCCAGTTCGTCGCGGCGGGCGCGGCCGCGGGCGATCTGCACCAGCATCAGCTGGCGTGTCTTGCTGTCGCCGTAGGCCACGTACAGCGCGGCGACGCGGATCGGCATGCGGTCGTCGATCAGCCCGTCGTAGAAATACGGCTCGCCCAGCCGCGGCGGCCCGATCAGCGCCGGCGGCGGCAGCTTCTTGCTGCCCAGGATGAACTGGCCCGGCGGCGTGCTGACCATGTAGTAGACGCGATCGTCGGGGTCGGCCTCGATGATGTCCTGCGCGGCGCGCGGGAAGTCGATGAACAGCCCGTTGCCGATCGGCTTGACCTGGCGCGCCAGTGCCCGCGTGGCCTGCAGCAGGCTCGCGTCGATCGCGCGATTGGCGTAGCGCGCGGCCACGTTGTAGGTGACGAAGGCCGCCGCCATCCACAGCACGAGCTGCGGCAGCACCAGCCACAGCAGCAGCTGCTTGTGCAGCGACTGGTCGCCGACGACCAGCCGCGTCAGCCGCAGCATCAACGAGCCGGGGATCGCCCTCATGCCAGTCTAGGCAGGGCGCAACGCTTCGAGCAGGTAACCCAGGCCGCGCACGGTGCGGATGCTCAGGCCCGAGCCCTCGAGCTTGCGGCGCACGCGGTGGATGTAGACCTCGATCGAGTTGTTGCCGCCGGGCTCGGCGCGCTCGCTGTCCCAGGCCAGCGCCACTTCTTCCTTCGTGACCACGCGGTCGCGGCGCGTCAGCAGCAGGTCCAGCAGCGTCCACTCGCGCGGGCTGAGCTCCAGGGGCGCGCCGTCGATGCTGGCGCGGCGCGAGTCGCGCTCGAAGACGAGCGCGCCCATCGCCATCGACGCGTTGGCCACCGGCGAGGACTGGCTGCGGCGCAGCAGCGCGCGCAGCCGCGCCTCGAGCTCGGGGAAGTCGAACGGCTTGGTGAGGTAGTCGTCGGCACCGGCGTTGAGGCCGGCGACGCGGCTCGGCAGGTCGTCGAGTGCCGTCAGCACCAGCACGGGCAGCTCGGGCTTGCGTTGGCGCACGCGCTGCAGCACGGTGAGGCCGTCGACCATCGGCAGCCCGAGGTCGAGGATGCACAGGTCCCACGACTGCTTCAGCAGCAGGAACTCGGCGACGGCGCCGTTGGGCGCATGCTCGGTCTCGAAGCCGGCATGGCGCAGCTGCTCCGTGAGCGCATCGGCCAGGATCGCGTCGTCTTCGGCGAGCAGGAGGTTCATGGGCGGAAGCTTAACCCGGCCGCCGCCAACGAATCCTTCATGAATACGCTGAATGCGCGCACGTTTGGTGCGCGCGCAACGTTCACATGCTGCGACGGTACTGGCCGCCGACCTCGAACAGCGCGCTGGTGATCTGCCCCAGCGAGCAGACGCGCACCGCTTCCATCAACACGTCGAACACGTTCGTGTTGGCGATCACCGCCGACTGCAACTTCGCGAGCATCGCCGGCGCCTCTGCGGCGTGGACGGCATGGAATTCGGCGAGGCGGGCGAGCTGGCTCTGCTTCTCGTCGTCGGTGGAACGCGCCAGTTCGATCGACTCGAGCGGCGCCTCGTTCGGGTTGCGGAAGGTGTTGACGCCCACGATCGGGTACTCGCCCGTGTGCTTGAGCATTTCGTAGTGCATCGACTCTTCCTGGATCTTGCCGCGCTGGTAGCCGGTCTCCATCGCGCCGAGCACGCCGCCGCGTTCGGCGATCTTCTCGAATTCCTGCAGCACCAGTTCTTCCACGAGTTCGGTGAGCTCCTCGATGATGAACGCGCCCTGGTTCGGGTTCTCGTTCTTGGCCAGCCCCCACTCGCGGTTGATGATCAGCTGGATCGCCATCGCGCGCCGCACGGACTCGGCGGTCGGCGTCGTGATGGCCTCGTCAAACGCGTTGGTGTGCAGCGAGTTGCAGTTGTCGTAGATCGCGATCAGCGCCTGCAGCGTGGTGCGGATGTCGTTGAATTGGATCTCCTGCGCGTGCAGCGAGCGACCCGACGTCTGCACGTGGTACTTCAGCTTCTGCGAGCGCTCGTTGGCGCCGTACTTGTCGCGCATCGCCACCGCCCAGATGCGCCGCGCCACGCGGCCCAGCACCGTGTATTCCGGGTCCATGCCGTTCGAGAAGAAGAACGACAGGTTGGGCGCGAAGTCGTCGATGTGCATGCCTCGCGCGAGGTACGCCTCGACGAACGTGAAGCCGTTCGACAGCGTGAACGCGAGCTGCGAGATCGGGTTCGCGCCGGCCTCGGCGATGTGATACCCGCTGATCGAGACCGAATAGAAGTTGCGCACGTTGTGGTGCACGAAGTACTCGGCGACGTCGCCCATCACCTTCAGCGAGAACTCGGTCGAGAAGATGCAGGTGTTCTGGCCCTGGTCTTCCTTCAGGATGTCCGCCTGCACGGTGCCGCGCACGTTGGCGAGCACCCAGTCCTTGATCTTGGCGGCCTCGTCGGCCGTCGGCTCGCGGCCGTTGTCGGCCTTGAACTTGCCGAGGTTCTGGTCGATCGCGGTGTTCATGAACATCGCCAGGATCGTCGGCGCCGGGCCGTTGATCGTCATCGACACCGACGTCGTCGGGCTGCACAGGTCGAAGCCCGAGTACAGCACCTTCATGTCCTCGAGCGTGGCGATCGAGACGCCGGAGTTGCCGACCTTGCCGTAGATGTCCGGCCGCGGCGCGGGGTCGGCGCCGTACAGCGTGACCGAGTCGAACGCCGTCGACAGCCGCTTGGCCGGCATGCCTTCGGACACGAGCTTGAAGCGGCGGTTGGTGCGGAACGCGTCGCCCTCGCCCGCGAACATGCGCGTCGGATCCTCGCCTTCGCGCTTGAACGCGAACACGCCCGCCGTGTACGGATAGCTGCCCGGCACGTTGTCCAGCATCAGCCATTTCAGGATCTCGCCGTGGTCCTCGAAGCGCGGCAGCACGACCTTGCGGATCTTGGTGCCCGACAGCGTGGTGTGGACGAGGTTGGTACGGATCTCCTTGTCGCGGATCTTGACGACGTACTCGTCGCCCGCGTAGGCCTTCTGCATGTCGGGCCACATCGCGAGCAGCTTCTTCGCGTCCGGATTCAGGCGGCCTTCGCGCTGTTCGGCCAGGTCGGTGACCGCGTCGTGCGCGTTGACCTTGTCGGCGTTGGCCTCCTTGAGCATGCGTGCGGTGCCGCGCAGCTGCTGCACCTCGCGCGCGAGCGTCGCCTGCGCGCGGGCGAGCTTCTTGTAGCCGCGCACGGTGTCGGAGATCTCGGCCAGGTAGCGCGTGCGCGCGGCCGGCACGATGGGCACCTGGTGCGTGGAGAAGCGCGTGTCCGTGGTCGGCAGCGTGCCTTCGTCCAGCGGCAGGCCCAGCTCGGCCAGGCGCGGCTTCATGGCCTGGTACAGCGCGGTGACGCCGTCGTCGTTGAAGCGGCTGGCCATGGTGCCGAAGACGGGCATCTTGTCCGGCATGACGGTGAACGCCTCGCGGTTGCGCTGCACCTGCTTGGCCACGTCGCGCAGCGCGTCGGCGGCGCCCTTGCGGTCGAACTTGTTGATGGCGACGAACTCGGCGAAGTCCAGCATGTCGATCTTCTCGAGCTGGCTGGCGGCGCCGAACTCGGGCGTCATCACGTACATCGGCACGTCGACGAGCGGCACGATGGCGGCGTCGCCCTGGCCGATGCCGGAGGTCTCGACGATGATCAGGTCGAAGCCGGCCAGCTTGGTCGCGGCGAGGACGTCCGGCAGCGCCTGGCTGACCTCGCTGCCCGCGTCGCGCGTGGCCAGCGAGCGCATGTACACGCGCGCGCCGGAGCCGGCCCACGGGTTGATGGCGTTCATGCGGATGCGGTCGCCCAGCAGCGCGCCGCCGCTCTTGCGGCGCGACGGGTCGATCGAGATCACGGCGATGCGCAGCTTGTCGCGCTGGTCGAGGCGGATGCGGCGGATCAGCTCGTCGGTCAGCGAGGACTTGCCCGCGCCGCCGGTGCCGGTGATGCCGATGACCGGCGTCTTGATGTCGCGCGCGGCCGCGTGCACGGCCGCGACGCGCTCTTCCGACAGCCCGTGGTTCTCCAGCGCCGTGATCAGCTGCGCCAGCTTGCGCCAGGCGGCCTCGGTGTGGCCCGCGACCTCGGACAGGTCGGCCGGCGCGTACGACGACAGGTCCCTGTCGCAGTTCATCACCATCTCGCCGATCATCCCCTGCAGGCCCATGCGCTGGCCGTCCTCTGGGCTGAAGATGCGCACGCCCTTGTCGGCCAGCGCGCGGATCTCGGCCGGCACGATCACGCCGCCGCCGCCGCCGAACACCTGGATGTGCTCGCCGCCGCGCTGCTTCAGCAGGTCGACCATGTAGCTGAAGTACTCGTTGTGGCCGCCCTGGTAGCTGCTGACGGCGATGCCCTGCGCGTCTTCCTGCAGCGCGGCCGTGACGACCTCGTCGACCGACCGGTTGTGCCCCAGGTGCACCACCTCGGCGCCCATGCCCTGCAGGATGCGTCGCATGATGTTGATCGCGGCGTCGTGGCCGTCGAACAGGCTCGCGGCGGTGACGAAGCGCACCTTGTGGGTGGGCCGGTAGTTGGCGAGGGCCTTGAATTCAGCGGAGAGGTCGGTCATGGCAATGAGTCGTCGGACGGTTTCACGGCAAGGATCGAAGTATCGGATCAATTGACGTTTACGTAAACGTCAATTTGGCAAGCCCGGCGAGGCCGCGCGGCCTCCGAGTGTGACCTTCCCGACACACCTTTGGGTTTCCACTATCGGCGACCGGGTCGCTCTGCGCGGCCGGACTGATACGCTCGCGCCGTGAGCTTCCTCGCCATCGACATCGGCAACACGCGCCTCAAGTGGGCCCTGTTCGCGCAACCCTGCCCCGGCCAGCCGCCCGTGCGCCACGGGGCCGTCTTCCTCGAGACCATCGACGAACTGGCGGAGACCGAATGGGCGACGCTGCCGCCGCCCGACCGCATGCTGGGCTGCGTGGTGGCCGGCGAGGCGGTGCGGCGCCGGGTCGAGGAGCAGATGGACATGTGGGACGTCCCGCCGCGCTGGGTGGTGTCCCGCGCCGCCGAGGCCGGCGTCGTCAATGGCTACGACCATCCCTCGCGTCTGGGCGCCGACCGCTGGGTCGCGCTGGTGGGCGCGCGCGCCCGCGTGCTGGCCGAGGCCGCCGCGGCCGGGCACGCGCCGCGGCCGGCGCTGGTGGTGATGGTGGGGACGGCGGTCACCGTCGACGCGCTCGACGCCGATGGCCACTTCCTCGGCGGCCTGATCCTGCCGGGCTTCGGCCTGATGCTGCGCGCACTCGAGATGGGCACCGCCGGCCTGAAGGTGCCCACCGGCGAGACGACGGAGTTCCCGACCAACACAAGCGACGCGCTGATGTCGGGCGGCGTGTTCGCGATCGCCGGCGCGGTCGAGCGCCAGCACAAGCGGCTGGCGGCGCGCTCCGGCCAGGTGCCCAAGGTGCTGATCGCCGGCGGCGCCGCGGTGAAGCTGGCGCCCGCGCTCGATGTCGAGTTCGAGATCGTCGACAGCCTCCTGTTCGAAGGCCTGGTCGGAATGGAAGCAGCCCGCGCTGCTTGAGCAGGGCGGGCTGCGAAGGATCCGGCGAACCGGATCAGGAGCGGCGCGGACTCAGAAGCCGAACGACGCGCCGATCGTGTAGCTGTTGACCGTGTTGGTGGACGAGCCGAAGGTCGGCACCTGCGAGGTGATCTTCGTGTTGTCCCAATCGGCCTCGATCTTGATGTTCTTGGCGATCTCGTAGTTCACGCCCAGGCCGTAGTACGGATGCCAGCCGTTCTTCGAGTGGTCGCCCAGCAGCGTGTCGCCGAGGTTGTAGTCCACCTTGCTGGTGCCGTAGGCCGCGCCGACGCGCGCCACGCCGCCCCAGCCGCTGCCGAAGGATGGGCGGTAGGCGCCGCCCAGGCCCCAGTAGGAATCCTTGGCGTCGGCGCTGACGCCGGTGCCCGTTCCCTTGAACTTGCCCAGGTCGAAGTAGGTCAGTTCGGCCGCCCACGGGGTGCCGGGCAGCTGGTAGCCGCCGTAGAGCTTCCAGGCGAAGTCGTTCTTGTCGCAGCCGGTGATCGTGCCCGAGGCCGCGGCGGCGCCGCAGCCGTGGTCGGCGTGGCTCGCGCCGATGTTGCCGCCCACATAGGACTGGGCGAAGGCCGAGCCGCTGGCCAGGGAGAACAGGGCGACAGCGCCGGCAATCAAGGTCTTGTTCACTTCAAATCCTCATCAAAAAGTACTCCGAAGAGCGATGAGGAAATCCTATCCGCGGGTTTTCGCGGAAAGCTGAAAAAGTCGGTCAGGAGCAACACAAAACGGTGAATCTGTGGTAAAGGCGGCTTTACCTCGATTTCTGGGAACTTTTGCGCCGCGGGGTCTCTTGCTGGGTCAAAACAAAAGGCGCCCAACTTGCGTTATGGCGCCTTCTTCCGGAGTGTGAGCACTGACAAAGCTCAGGCGTGTCGCAGCTGCACCCGGGCCGTCTCGTTGATGCCCATCGCGCCGAACATCAGCGCGACCAGGCGATGGGTCTCGTGGAACACGATCTCGCGGCCTTCCGCGTGGCGCTGCGCGACCCAGTTGAGCAGGTCGCCGGCGGCCACGAAGTCGACGCGCATCAGCAGCGCGCACGAGATGCGGATGACGCGCGAATCGCCCACTTGCGCCGTCAGCCGCCCCAGCAGCTCGGCCAGGTCGCCCGAGAGCTGGCCCGCCAGCTCGACGGACGTGATCTGCACCGGGGCGGGCGCGGCCTCGTCCTCGGCGATCATCGAGGTGTCCATGAAGCTGGTCGTGGCCTCGCCCACCACCGACAGCGACAGCGTCTGCGTGTTCTGCGTGGAGCCGATCAGCTGCGCCTTGCAGCGCGCGTTCTCCCAGCTCGGCGGCGAGACCTCGAAGGTGACGCAGTAGTCGATCGCGACCTCGTCGAACTGGTCGGGCCGATGCGCCAGCCGCAGCGCCTCCAGGCGCAGCATCCAGTAGACGGGATCCGCATCGCGCGCGCCGGTGGGGGCGATCTCTTGCAGCACCGAAAACAGCTTGTCGCCGGCGATCCAGTTCATCGACAGCGGCTGGCCGGACCAGCCCACGAACAGCTTCTGCAGGCGGCTCGCGGCTTCGACGTCCATCGAGACCAGCGCCGTCCAGTCCATCACCCAGGGCGACGGCAGCTGCATCGACAGCGCGTCGAGCCGCGCGACGGCCTCGGTGTCGAGGTTGGGCGGGCACACCCAGCCGATGCCGCCGCTCATGGTCTTGCCCGACTCCGGCTTCTTGGTGGCGTCGGCGAGCTGCTTGGGCAGCGAGAACCATTGCGGCGCCGAGCGGTGGAAGCGCTCGACGTATTCCATCGTGACCGTCTCGAACTTGGCCTGCTGGCCGATCGCCCGATAAAGGTCGAACAGCACCAGCCAGGTCTCGTCGTGGTCGCGCCGCTCGCCGCGCGGGCCGATCAGCGCCTGCAGCGCCTTCTCGCAGCCGGCGAAGTCGCCGCCCGCGAACGCGATCACGGCCTCGTCCAGCGCCTCGTCGTGCACGACCTCGCTGATCTCGACGCGCTCGCCGCCGCCGAGGTCGATCGTGCTCTGCACGTTGGGCGCCGAGCGCGGCGCCGGCGCGCCGGCGGCGTACGGGTTGGTGCTGGTCGACGACAGCGGCACGCGCGACGAGACGGGCGCGGTCGGCGGCATCGGCGTGGGCGTGAATTCGAGCGGCGCATGCAGCGGCGACGGGGGCGCGCTGGGCAGCGGCCGCGGCGGCGCGAACGGATCCGCGCCGTCGTAGGGCAGCGTGTTGGCGAAGCTCTGCGTCGGCGCCGTGGTGTCCGGGTACTCGGGCGGCAGCTCCAGGGAGGCGTCGAACTGCAGCGGGCCGCCGTCCAGGCGCGCCACGGTCTCGTGGTCGTCCTCGGCGTTCAGCGGCACGCGCAGCGTGGGCGCGCTCTCTTCCGGATCGAAGATCGTCGTCGTCAGGATGGGCGGCGGCGGGCCGGGCGGCAGCGTCGGCGCGGTGCGCGGCGGCGGCTTGGCGGCGGGGCCGCCGGCCGACACCTGCGAGCTCGCGCCCACCATCTGGCGCTCGATCGCGTCGATCTTGGCCTTGATGCCCACGCTCTGCACCGACGACTGCGTGGAGCGCGCCTCGACGCTCTCGTCCATGCGCGAGGACTGCATCGTCAACGCCTGCGCCTGGTCGCCCGACAGGCCTTCGCGCCGGATGCGGCGCAGCGTGTCGAGCTCGCGCTTGCGCACGTAGTCGTTGCGGCGCTTGCGCTCGATCATGGCCTTCATCTCGGCCTTGTCGAACTCGGTGGCCTTGATCTCGGTCTCGCGCGGCGTGGTCATGCCGACGAGTTCCCTCGCTGGCGCCGCTACCTTGCGCGCCATGCGGCGAAACAGGCCACCGCCTTCGTCTTTATCGGACATCGCGAGGCAGGATCATGCGTGCGGTTGCATGGGCAAAGGGCTCAATGGAGGCTCTCAGTCCCCGAACATCTTCTGCTTCATCTCGCGGCGCTGCTGCGCCTCGAGCGACAGCGTGGCGGTGGGACGCGCGAGCAGGCGGCCCAGGCCGATCGGCTCGCCGGTCTCATCGCAGTAGCCGTAGTCGCCGGCGTCGATGCGGCCGATCGACTGCGAGATCTTCTTCAGCAGCTTGCGCTCGCGGTCGCGGGTGCGCAGTTCGAGGGCGTGTTCTTCCTCGATGGTGGCGCGGTCGGCCGGATCGGGAACGATGGACGTGTCCTCGCGCAGGTGCTCGGTGGTCTCGCCGGCGTTCGACAGCAGGTCGTCCTTCAGGGCCTGGAGCTTGGCGCGGAAGAATTCGAGCTGCTTCTCGCCCATGTATTCGCTGTCAGGCATGGCCAGCAGCTCGGGTTCGGTCAGGTCCTTGCCCGCCTTGGTCTTCCAGGCAGACGCCAGCTTCGTGTCGGTAGCAGAGGATTTTGCGGCGTTCATCGGTTCGGTTTCGGCCTTTGCTGAAGGCTTCTTGAGAGGAGTCGCGGCGGCTGCGCCGTCCGCGGGGGAGGAAACCTTGGTGGCGGACTTCGCGCGCGACTTGGTCGCGGCGGTGTCCGCGCCGTCTGCCGTGGCGGTGCTGGATGCCAGCGTCTTGGCCGGGGTCTTGGTCACGGTCGGTCTCCTCGCGAGGTCGCTCGGAAGGCTGTTATACCCGCAGCGAGCAACAGTGGGTAGTTGTTCTAACGCGGGGCTGACCTTGCAAAAAGGCGGGCCGATTGTAGCCACGATGTGCCGCGACCCGGGCAAGCTTTTCGCCCGGATGTCGCGGCAATGGCAAGAAAGGTGCCTAAACCAGGCAGCCTTCGAGGCCCTGGAGCAGGATTTCCTTGGGCAGGTCGATGCCGATGAAGACGAGCTTGCTCGATTTCTTCTCGCCCGGCGCCCACTTCGGGCCCAGATCCGAGCCCATCATCTGGTGCACGCCCTGGAAGATCACCTTCTTGTCGCTGCCCTTCATCCACAGCACGCCCTTGTAGCGCAGCATCTTGGGGCCGTAGACCTGCACGATGGCGCCCAGGAAGTCCTCCAGCTTGGTCGGGCTGAACGGCTTGTCCGACTTGAAGGCGAACGACTTCACATCGTCGTCGTGCGCATGGTGGTGCGGGTGGTCGCAGGCCTCGCCCGGCCCGTGGTCGTGGCCTTCGTGGCCGTGATCGTGGCCATGGTGGTGGTCGTGATCGTGGTCATGGCCCTGCACGGTGAGGAAATCGGGGTCGATCTCCAGCGTGGTGTTCAGGTTGAAGCCCTTGAGGTCGAACACCTTGGACAGCGGCACCTCGCCGAAGTGCACCTTCTGCTGCTGCGCCCGCGGGTTCATGTGGCGGATGCGGTGCTGCAGCGCCTCGACCGACGCCTCGTCCACCAGGTCGGTCTTGCTGATGAAGATCTGATCGGCGAAGCCGATCTGCAGGCGCGCTTCCTGGCGGTTGTCCAGCTGTTCGTTGGCGTGCTTGGCGTCGACCAGCGTCAGCACCGAGTCGAGCAGGTAGCTCTCGGCGATCTCGTCGTCCATGAAGAAGGTCTGGGCGACCGGGCCCGGATCGGCCAGGCCGGTCGTCTCGATGACGACGCGCTCGAAGTTCAGCTCGCCCTTGCGGCGGCGCTCGGCCAGCAGCGACAGCGTGGCGCGGAGATCCTCGCGGATCGTGCAGCACACGCAGCCGTTGGACAGCTGCATGATCTGCTCGGTGGTGTCCGAGACCAGGATCTCGTTGTCGATGTTCTCCTCGCCGAACTCGTTCTCGATGACGGCGATCTTCTGGCCGTGCATCTCGGTGAGGACGCGCTTGAGCAGCGTGGTCTTGCCCGAGCCGAGGAAGCCGGTCAGGATGGTGGCGGGGATGAGCTTGTCGGCCATGGTTTCTCGGGATTCGTTGCGAAGCGGCGGCGCGCGCACGGAGCGCCGGCAGGGGCAGGTGGGGGCGGCGGACTCTCCTTCAAGCCTGCTCGGCTGTCAAGAGAATTTCCGGTGAATCAGTTATTCTCGCGGTTCTTCCACTCCCGACACCGCCATAGTGTCTGATCCCCAGACTGGTCGACCCGGGCGCTCCCAGCGAGCGCCTGCCGAGGTCGACAAGCCCAGCCTGTTCGAACGCCTGGTCGAGTTCCTGTCTCCCGGGCCAGATTCGCGCGCCGAACTCATCGAAACCCTCGCCGACGCCGAACAGCGTGCGCTGATCGAGCCGGAATCGCGCGCGATGCTCGAAGGCGTGCTGCGCATGGCCGACATGACCGCCGGCGACGTGATGGTGGCGGCGCCGCGCATGGACCTGCTGGCCATCGACGCCCCGTACGACGAGCTGCTGGCCGCCGTCATCGGCACCGGCCACTCGCGCTTCCCGGTCTACGAAGGCCAGCGCGAGAACATCATCGGCACGCTGATGGCCAAGGACCTGCTCAAGCTGCAGCGTGCGCCCGAGCTGAACCTGCGCACGCTGCTGCGCCCGGCCGTGTTCGTGCCCGAGTCCAAGAACCTGAACGAGCTGCTGCGCGAGTTCCGCAGCAACCGCAACCACCTGGCCATCGTGATCGACGAGTTCGGCAACACCGCCGGCCTGATCACGATCGAGGACGTGCTGGAAGAGATCGTCGGCGAGATCGAGGACGAGTTCGACGACGCCGACGCCGAGACCGGCGTCTACGCGCTGGCCGACGGCAGCATGCGCGTGGCGGGCAACGCGTCGATCGCCGAGGTCAACAACGCCTTCGGCGTCGCGCTGCCGGAGGACGCCTTCGACACCATCGGCGGCATCGTCTCGCACGAGCTGGGCCACGTGCCGCGGCGCGGCGAGGTGATGCGCCTGGGCGGCCTGCAGTTCGCCGTGATGCTGACGCGCGGCGGCGCCGTGCGCTGGTTCAAGGTGACGCGTCCGGCGCCCGACAGCGTCCTGCCGACCTCCGACGAGCTCGGCGGGTGAGTCGCGCGCCGCGTCATCGATCGCGCGTCTCCGCAGCGAGCGGCTGGATCGCCTTCCTGCTGGCACTGCTGGCCGGCGTCGCGCAGGCCGCCTCGTTCGCGCCGACCGAGTTCTGGTGGCTGCAGCTGCTGTCCACCGGCGCGCTGGTGGCGCTGCTGGCCGACGCGCGGCCCCGTGCGGCCGCCGCCCGCGCGTGGGCCTTCGGCTTCGGCTGGATGGGCGTCGGCTTCTGGTGGCTCTACATCAGCCTGCATGTCTACGGCCTGCTGCCGGCATGGCTGTCGGTGCTGGCGGTGGCCGTGCTGGCGGCGTTGCTGTCGCTCTACTACGCGATCGCCGGCTGGGCCTGGGCGACGCTGCGGCGCAACCGGCCATGGATCGACGCGCTGCTGTTCTCGGGCGTGTGGCTGCTGGCCGAGCTGGCGCGCGGCAAGTTCCTCACCGGCTTTCCGTGGATCGCGGGCGGCTACGCGCACACCTCCGGCCCGCTCGCGAGCTGGGCGCCGTATGTCGGCGTCTACGGCATCGGCGCGCTCGCCGCGGGCATCTCGGCCGCGACCGCCCTCGTCGCGTTGACGCTGCGCGGCCAGCAGGTGCGGCCGCCGCTGGTCACGCTGAGCCCGCTCGTGCTGCCCTTGCTGCTGCTGGCCGTGGGCGCGGCGCTGCCGCAGGGGTTCACGCGTTCGACCGGCATGCTCAGCGTCTCGCTGCTGCAGCCGAACGTCGCGCAGAACGACAAGTTCGAGCAGTCCCACATCGACCAGGCGCTGGCCTGGCACGTCGCCAGGCTGAACGCGGCGCCGGGGCAGCTGGTGGTGACGCCGGAGTCGTCGCTGCCCGTCCTGCCGGTGCAGATCCCGCCCGAGACCTGGCTGGCCTACGAGCATCCGTTCAACAAGCCGGGCAAGGCGGCGCTGGTGGGCGTGTTCACCGGCGACGACGAGCACGGCTACACCAATTCCCTGGTCGGCCTCGATGCCACGCACCACATGAGCAGCGGCACGTTCTTCCGCTACGGCAAGCGCCACCTGCTGCCGTTCGGCGAGTACGTGCCGCCGGGCTTCCACTGGTTCGTCGCGATGCTGCAGATTCCCATCGGCGACCAGGCCGCGGGCGTCGACACCGCGTCGTTCACGGTCGGCGCGCAGCGCGTGCGGCCGCTGATCTGCTACGAGGATCTGTTCGGCGAGGACTTCGCGACCTCGATGGTCGGCCTCAACGCCGCGACGCTGATGGCCAACTCGACCAACCTCGCCTGGTTCGGCAAGCGCATGATCCAGGACCAGCACCTGCAGTTCTCGCGC
Source organism: Scleromatobacter humisilvae (assembly GCF_023231945.1). Taxonomy (GTDB): domain Bacteria; phylum Pseudomonadota; class Gammaproteobacteria; order Burkholderiales; family Burkholderiaceae_C; genus Scleromatobacter; species Scleromatobacter humisilvae. The sequence continues at coordinate 185,552 of NZ_JAJLJH010000011.1, read as the reverse complement.
ATGCGCGCGCTCGAGTTCCAGCGCGGCCAGGTGCGCGCGACCAACACCGGCGCCACCGCCGTCATCGACTGGCAGGGCCGCGTCACCGCCCGCCTGCCGCCCGACGTGGAAGGCGAGCTCGACGCCGAGGTCGAGGGCCGCATCGGCGACACGCCCTACGGCATCTGGCTCGCGCAATGGCGGCTCTGGCCGCTGTGGGGCCTGGGGCTGGCGCTGATCCTGGTCGCGCTGCTGGTGCCCCGGCTTCGCTGAGGCTCGATCTGGCATTCTTGCGGGATGCCACGTCCTCGCATTCTTTCCACCCTGGCCATCGCCGGCCTGCTCGCGGGCTGCGCGATCGCGCCGTACTCGCCGAGCGGGGTGCCGCCGGGGGTGCCGCGCGCGGAAGTCGAACGCATCATGGGGCCGCCCACGGGCGTGTACACGATGCCCGACGGCCACGTGCGGCTCGAGTACAACCACATGCCGTTCGGCAAGCACACGTTCATGATCGACCTCGATGCCGACGGCCGCGTCGCGCACTGGGAGAACGTGCTCGACGAGCGTCACTTCGACGCGATCCGGCCCGGGCAGTCCATGGACGACGTGCTGCGCCAGATCGGGCCGCCCAGCTTCAAGTCGCACTACCTGCTGCCGCGCCCCGGCGGCAACACCTGGCTGTACCGCTTCGAGACGATCCAGCGCTGCACGGTGTTCGAGCTGTCGTTCGACGCGGTCACCGGAAAGGTGCTTGATGGCGCCTATCCGCCGGACCCGGGCTGCCCCGACGAATGGATCTAGCCGGGAGGCGGCGCCGCCACACGTAAAATCATCCGTTCGACCGTGCGCCGGCTCATCGCGCGCGGCCCAGTCTCCGGCCGTCCCGGCCCCACCGAATCCACCATGCTGACCTTCCAGCAAATCATTCTTCGCCTGCAGGACTACTGGGACAAGCAGGGCTGTGCCCTGCTGCAGCCCTACGACATGGAAGTCGGCGCGGGTACCAGCCACACCGCGACCTTCCTGCGCGCCCTCGGCCCCGAGCCCTGGAAGGCCGCCTACGTGCAGCCCAGCCGCCGCCCCAAGGACGGCCGCTACGGCGAGAACCCGAACCGCCTGCAGCACTACTACCAGTACCAGGTGGTGCTCAAGCCCGCGCCGGACAACATCCTCGAGCTCTACCTCGGCTCGCTCGAGGCGCTCGGCTTCGACCTGAAGAAGAACGACGTCCGCTTCGTCGAGGACGACTGGGAGAACCCGACGCTCGGCTGCTGGGGCCTGGGCTGGGAGGTCTGGCTCAACGGCATGGAAGTCACGCAGTTCACCTACTTCCAGCAGGTGGGCGGCATCGACTGCAAGCCCATCACCGGCGAGATCACCTACGGCCTCGAGCGCCTGGCGATGTACATCCAGGGCAAGGAGAGCCTGTTCGACCTCGAGTGGACGCCGGGCGTGACCTACCGCGACGTGTTCCACCAGAACGAGGTGGAACAGAGCACCTACAACTTCGAGCATTCGGACGTCACGTTCCTGCTGCACGCCTTCGGCGAGTACGAGAAGATGTCCAAGCACCTGATGGACCACCAGCTCGCGCTGCCCGCCTACGAGCAACTGCTCAAGGCCGGCCACACGTTCAACCTGCTGGATGCGCGCGGTGCGATCAGCGTCACCGAGCGCGCGGCCTACATCGGCCGCATCCGCAATCTGGCGCGCGCCGTCGCGCAGAGCTACCTCGAGAGCCGCGCGCGCCTCGGCTTCCCGATGGCGCCCAAGGCGTGGGCCGACGAAGTGATCGCGCAGATCGACAAGAAAAAGCAGGCTGCCTGACATGAGTGCGCAAGACACCAAGAACCTCCTCGTCGAACTGGTCTGCGAGGAACTGCCGCCGAAGGCGCTGAAGAAGCTGGGCGAGGCGTTTTCCGCGACGCTCGTGGCGAGCCTGCACGGCGCCGGCCTGGTCGGCGCGAATGCCGTCGTGAAGTCGTTCGCGTCGCCACGCCGGCTCGGCGTGCACGTCGAAGGCGTCGCGGCCAAGGCCGCCGACCGCGCGCTGCAGCAGAAGCTGATGCCCGCGGCCGTCGCCTTCGACAAGGAGGGCAACGCGTCGCCCGCGCTGCTGAAGAAGCTCGCGTCGCTGGGCTTCGGCCCCGAGGCCGTGCCGTCGCTCAAGCGCCAGCCCGACGGCAAGGCGGAGAGCCTGTTCGTCGACCAGGTCGTGCCGGGCGCCACGCTGGCCGAAGGCCTGCAGAAGGCCATCGACGAGACGCTCGCCAAGCTGCCGATCCCCAAGGTGATGAGCTACCAGCTCGCCGACGGCTGGAGCGACGTCAAGTTCGTGCGACCTGCGCATCGCCTCGTGGCGCTGCACGGTGCCGACGTCGTGCCGGTCGGCGCGCTGGGCCTGTCGGCCGACCGCGTCACGCAGGGCCATCGCTTCGAGGCGAAGTCCGCCACGATCACGATCCGCGATGCCGACAGCCACGCCGCGCAGCTGCGCGACGAAGGTTCGGTCATCGCCGGCTTCGCGGAGCGCCGCGCCGAGATCGTGCGCCAGCTCGCCGAGGCCGCTGCGAAGCAGGGCCTGGCGCCGATCCAGGACGACGCGCTGCTGGACGAGGTCTGCGGCCTGGTCGAGCGTCCCAACGTGCTGACCTGCCAGTTCGAGCAGGACTTCCTCGCCGTGCCGCAGGAATGCCTGATCCTGACGATGAAGGCCAACCAGAAGTACTTCCCGCTGCTGGACGCGGCCGGCAGGCTCACGAACAAGTTCCTGGTCGTCAGCAACATCCGACCCGAAGACGCGAGCGCCGTGATCCAGGGCAACGAGCGCGTCGTGCGCCCGCGACTGGCCGACGCCAAGTTCTTCTTCGACCAGGATCGCAGGAAGTCGCTGGCCGAGCGCGTGCCGGGTCTCGACAAGGTCGTCTACCACGGCAAGCTGGGCAGCCAGGGCGCGCGCGTGACGCGCGTGCGCGAGATCGCGCGGGCGATCGCCGCCGAGCTCGGGGACACCGGCCTCGTCGACCAGGCCGACATGGCCGCGCGCCTGGCCAAGGCCGATCTCGTCACCGACATGGTCGGCGAGTTTCCCGAGCTGCAGGGCATCATGGGCGGCTACTACGCGCGCCACGACGGGCTGGGCGACATCGTCGCCGACGCCATCGAGGATCACTACAAGCCGCGCTTCGCCGGCGACGCGCTGCCGCGCAACCGCGCCGGCCTGGTCGTCGCGCTGGCCGACAAGCTCGAGACGCTGGTCGGCCTGTTCGGCATCGGCCAAGTGCCCACCGGCGACAAGGATCCGTTCGCGTTGCGCCGTCACGCCCTCGGCGTGATCCGCATGCTGGTCGAGGCGGCGTTGCCGCTGGATCTCGACACGCTGCTGGCGCTGGCGGTTCCCGCGTTCGGCGAATTGATCACCGACCCGCGCGCCGCGGTGTCGACGTTCGTCGTCGAACGCCTGGCCGGCAGCCTGCGCGAGCAGGGCTACTCGGCGCACGAGGTCGACGCCGTGCTGGCGCTCGGCGTGCAGCGCCTGGCCGACATCCCGCGCCGCCTCGAGGCCGTGCGCGCGTTCGCCGCGCTGCCCGAGGCCGCGGCGCTCGCCGCCGCCAACAAGCGCATCGCCAACATCCTGAAGAAGAGCACCGATCCGGTGGAGGCCAAGGCCGATCCGGCGCTGTTCGCGGAAGACGCCGAGCGCGCGCTGTGGCAGGACGTCGGCACCGTGCGCCGTTCGGCCGACGTGCTGTTCGAGGCCGGCGACTACACCAGCAGCCTCAAGGCGCTGGCCGCGCTGCGCACGCCGGTCGACAAGTTCTTCGACGACGTGATGGTCAACGCGGAAGACCCGAAGGTGCGCGCGAATCGCCTCGGCCTGCTCGCGACGCTGCACGGCGTGATGAACCGGGTCGCGGACTTGTCGCGGCTCTCGGCCTGAACTTCAACGGAGGATGCCCATGCAAACCCCCAAGCTCGTGATCACCGGTCGCGACGGCATCCTCAACGTCTTCCGCAGCGACCATGTGAAGGCGCCGGAGGAATGGCAGCCGATCCCCGGCGCGCTGGAGGCCGTCGCGCGGCTGAACCACGCCGGCTGGCACGTGGTGGTGGCGACCAACCAGTCGGGCATCGGGCGCGGCATGATCGACATGACCTCCGTCAACGCGGTGCACTCGCACATGATGCGGCTGCTGTCGGAGAAGGGCGGGCGCATCGACGCCGTGTTCTTCTGCCCGCACGCGGCCACCGAGCAGTGCGAGTGCCGCAAGCCGGCGCCGGGCCTGATGCACGACATCGGCGAGCGCTACGGCGTCGAACTGGCCGCGGTGCCGATGGTGTGCGACACGCTGCGCGACCTCGAGGCCGCGCGCGCCGCCGGCTGCCAGCCGCACCTGGTGCGCAGCGGCCGCGCGGCGGTGGCCGACGAGGCCACCATCGCGCAATGGCTGGACGCCGTGCCCGGCACGACGGTGCACCAGGACATGGCGGCCTTCGCCGAGCACGTGATCGGAAGCTGACCTCCGGCGCCGCGGCGTCGCACGCGACACTCACCCCAAGAAGAAAACCAAAGGCATGACCAAGGCTCTCTCCGTCGTCCGTTCGATCCTGTTCTTCCTGTACATGGCGATCACCGTCATCCCGTGGGGCGCGACGGTCTGCATCTGCGCGCCGTTCCTCACGGCCGACCAGATCTACACGTGGTGCATCAACTGGGTGGCGCTGGCCCACCACGGCTCCGGCTGGATCTGCGGCGTGCGAAAGCGCGTGATCGGCCTGGAGAACGTGCCGTCGGCGCAGGACGCGAAGGGCGCGGTCATCCTCGCGTCCAAGCACCAGTCGACGTGGGAGACCTTCGCGTTCCCGGTCGTGATGCCCCACCCGCTGGCCTACGTCTTCAAGAAGGAACTGCTGTACGTGCCGTTCTTCGGCTGGGCGATGGCGCGCATGGACATGATCCACATCGACCGCAGCAAGCGCGCCGAGGCGTGGAACAAGGTCGCGGCGCAGGGCAAGCGCCTCAGCGGCCTGGGCAAGTGGGTGATCATGTTTCCCGAGGGCACGCGCAGCGCGCGCGGATCCAAGGGCACCTACAAGTCGGGCGCGACGCGCCTGGCGATCGCCAACGGCGTGCCGGTGGTGCCGATCGCCGTCGACTCGGCGCGCTGCTGGCCGCGCAAGAGCTTCTGGCTGAAGCCGGGCGTCGTCACGATCTCGATCGGCAAGCCGATCTCGCCCGTCGGCCGCGAGCCCGAGGAGATGATGCGCGAGATCGAGGACTGGATCGAGGCGGAGATGCGCCGGCTAGATCCCGAGGCCTACGTGCAGCCGCAGGCCTGATCGATCGAGGCGGCCTCAGTGGCCGCCGCGCATCTTCGCGACGAGGTACTCCACGACGGCCGTCGTGTGCTCCGCGCCCTTGGCCAGCGTCGGCGAGGTCTGGTACGTGCCGCCGACGACGATCGTGGGCACGCCGTTGACGCCGTAGGTGTCCATCAGCTGGTTGGCCTGCTGCACCTTGGCGTGCGTGGCGAACGAGTTGAAGATGGACATGAAGCGCTTCGCGTCGACGCCGTTCTTGGTCATGAAGGCGGCGATGTCGTCGGGCTTGTCCAGGCGCTGGTGCTCCAGGTGGAAGGCGTTGAACACCTTCTGCTGCATGGCGTCGACCAGGTCCATCTGCTCCAGCGTGAAGTACATCGGCTGGAAGTTGATGTAGTTCACCAGGAAGCGCACCGGGTAGCGGTGGAAGTGCACGCCGGCCGGCTTGGTCTTCAGCCAGGCCTCGAGCGTCGGTTCGAACTCGAAGCAGTGCGGGCAGGCGTAGCTGAAGAACTCGACGACGTCGACGGTGCCGGGCGGCGCCGCGACGGGCGCGGGCGAGGCGACGCTCTGGTAGTCCTGGCCGGCCACGGGCGCGCCCTGGGCGGCGGCGGTGCGGGCCAGGCCCAGGCCGAGCGAGGCGGCGGCGAGTGCGGAGAAGTGGCGGCGTTGCAAGCGAATCCTTTCGGGCGTCGGTCTGGAGAAATGCGCGCTGCCCAGGCAGGGCCGGCACGACGATGCGAGCATTGTCGCCAGTCTTCGGTACGGCTGCACGCGGAAGGTTCCGTCGGGCAAGCCCGGATAGAATTGGCGTCCATGCCCCGACCCGGCCCGGCCGACGACGCTTCCCCGCAGCTCTCGCTCTTCGACGCCCCGCCGCCGAACGAGGCGCCGTCGACGCCGCTGCCCCTCGTGCCGCGCGCCGCCGCGCCGCACGAACCCGTCGCCCGAACCTTGCCTGACGCCTTCGAACCCGACGCACCGCCGCCCGCACGACGAACCGAGCCGTCGCCGCTGCACTTCAGGCATCCGCAAGCCGAGCGCGAGATCCAGCTCGGCGAACACTGCGTGGGGTATGCGCTGCGCCGCGTGCGCCGCAGCAGCATCGGCTTCGTCGTCAGCGCCGAGGGCCTGCAGGTCAACGCGCCGCGCTGGGTCTCGCTGCAGAACATCGATTCGGCGGTGCAGGCCAAGGCGGGCTGGATCGTGCGCAAGCTGCAGGAGCAGCGCGATCGTGCGCGCCGCGTCGAGGCCGCGCGCATCGAGTGGCGCGACGGCACGAGCCTGCCCTTCCTCGGCGAGACGGTGATCATCGTGCTCGATCCGCGCGTGGCCGGCGCCGTGCTCGACGCCGACGCCCAGGCGCTGCCCGGCGTGCCGCGCCTCGTGCTGCACGTCGGCCTGCCGCAGACGGCCGAGCCCGAGCAGATCCGCGACAGCGTGCAGAGCTGGCTGCAGCGCCAGGCGCTGCGCATCTTCACCGACCGCTGCCGGCACTTCGCCGACACGCTGGGCGTGCGCATGACGCGGCTGTCGCTCAGCTCGGCGCAGACGCGCTGGGGCTCGGCGTCGGCCGACGGCTCGATCCGCCTCAACTGGCGCCTGGTGCACTTCGGCTTGCAGGTGATCGACTACGTCGTCGCGCATGAACTCGCGCATCTTCGCGAGATGAACCACAGCGCGGCGTTCTGGGACGTCGTGCGCTCGGTGGTTCCCGATTACCAGAAGTTGCGCAACACGCTGAAGGACGTACCCGTCCCCGTATTGGGCTGAACACCCCGCAGGGTTTCGACGCGGCGTCCCCCTGGCCGTGAATAAATCTTCACCCGGCTCCCCCCAAAAGGGGGATGGCGAGGGGGAAGTCACCGGGCAAAGTAAGACCTGCATGCTGTCATCACCCAACAGGGACAGGGAGCATCCAGGGAGCGAAGGCCGGACATGACCGGCAGCAGGGCCGATCGTCTAATCGCGATCGGCTTTGTTTTTTTCGTGTCGCTTTTTGATGGGCAATCGATGTGATTCAGATTGCCGAAAAGCGGCGGATGCCGTCGTCGTCCAGATGGCCGCCCAGCCGTCCCATACCTGCCAAGGCATGCAGGTGCGCGATCGCCTCGCCCATCGCGAACGTCGTCTGGTGCAGGTCGAGCTTGCGGCGGAACAGCACGGGCAGCAGGTCGGCGGCGCTGCACGGCTTGTCGCGGCACGCGGCCACCACGTCGTCGAAATGGCGGTCGTGGTGCTCGAACAGCTGGCGCACGCGCTCGTGCAGGCCGCGGAACGGGCGGCCGTGCGCGGGCAGCACCAGTGTGTCGTCGGGCAACGCGCGCATGCGCGCGATCGACGCGAGGAACAGCGGCAGCGGATCGGCCTCGGGTTCGAGGTCGATCACGCTGATGTTGGTCGATATGCGTGGCAGCACCATGTCGCCCGAGATCAGCACGCTCAGGTCCGGGCAATGCAGCGAGATGTGCTCCGGCGCGTGGCCGTAGCCGGCGTGGCAGTGCCAGTCGTGGTCGCCGATGCGGATCGCCTGGCCGTCCATCATGCGGCGGTACTGGCGTGGCACCTGCGGCACCATCGACGCGTAGTAGCCGCCGCGGCCGCGCACCTTGGCGAGGGCCTCGGGGTCGACCAGGCCGTGCTGGCCGAAGAAGGCGGCCGCGTCGTCGCCGCCGAAGCCGGTGGTGGACTGGCTCGCCAGGCGGGCGGCGTTGAAGTCGGTGGCGCTGATCCACAGGCGGCAGCCCCAGCGCTCGGTGAGCCAGTGCGCGTTGCCGATGTGGTCGGGGTGCATGTGCGTGACGATGACGCGCAGCACCGGCAGGCCGTCGAGGTGGTGCGTGAAGACCTGCTCCCAGGCGGCACGCGTCGTGTCGTTGGCGACGCCGCAGTCGACGATGGCCCAGCCGTCGCGGCCGTCCTCCGTGCGGTCGCGCAGCAGCCACAGGTTGATGTGGTCCAGCGCGAACGGCAGCGGCATGCGCAGCCAGCGCACGCCCGGCGCGACCTCGATCACCGCGCCGATGGCGGGCAGCGTCTCGCCCAGCGGGTACTCGAGCTTCGATTCGTCGGCGTTGGCCATGCGGGCTCCGGTGGACTAGACTTCCGTTTACGTTAACGTCAGTCTACCCATGAGCTCTTCTCCCAGCACTGCAGGCAGGAACAAGGCGCCGAAAGCGCCGGCGGCGCCCAAGGGCTTCACCATCACCGAACTGGCCGCCGAGTTCGACGTCACGCCGCGGGCGATCCGCTTCTACGAGGACGTCGGCCTGCTCGAGCCGCAGCGCGCCGGCCGCAACCGCGTCTATTCGCAGCGCGAACGCACGCGCCTGAAGCTGACGCTGCGCGGCAAGCGGCTGGGCCTGAGCCTGCAGGAGATCAAGCAGCTGGTCGACATGTACGACTCGCCGTCGGACACCGCGCCGCAGCTGGAGGCGTTCCTCTCGGTGCTGCGATCGCACCGCAAGCAGATCGAGCTGCAGCTGGAGGACATCCGCGTGACGCTGGAGGAGATCGACCAGCACGAGGACCGCTGCAAGCGGCTGCTCGAGGCCGCGAACGCGGCGGCGCCGGCGTCGCCCAAGCGCGCGATCCGCGCCTGAACGCGCCCGGCAAACCCGGGTTTGATTTACGTTTACGTAAACGTCAACTAAAATCGCCCCGACCGATGCCGGACCGGGTCGCAAGGCCCGGCTTCGGTCGGCGGCATTCCCACTGTTCCACGGCGCAGCCGATGCAGCGCGCCAGCCCAGGAGACGAGAGATGAGCAACCTGCCCGGCCTGAATTTCATGCTCGGTGAAGACATCGACGCGCTGCGCGACGCCGTTCACGCGTTCGCCCAGGCCGAGATCGCGCCGCGCGCGGCCGAGATCGACCGCAGCGACCAGTTCCCGATGGACCTCTGGCGCAAGATGGGCGAGCTGGGCGTGCTGGGCATCACCGTCGCCGAGGAATACGGCGGCGCCAACATGGGCTACCTCGCGCACATGATCGCGATGGAGGAGATCAGCCGCGCCAGCGCGTCAGTGGGCCTGAGCTACGGCGCGCACTCCAACCTGTGCGTCAACCAGATCAAGCGCAACGGCAGCGAGGCGCAGAAGAAGAAGTACCTGCCCAAGCTGATCTCCGGCGAGCACGTCGGCGCGCTCGCGATGAGCGAGCCGGGCGCGGGCTCCGACGTCATCAGCATGAAGCTGAAGGCCGAGGACAAGGGCGGCGTCTACCTGCTCAACGGCAACAAGATGTGGATCACCAACGGCCCCGACGCCGACACGCTGGTCGTCTACGCCAAGACCGAGCCGGAGCTGGGCGCGCGCGGCGTCACGGCCTTCCTGATCGAGAAGGGCATGAAGGGCTTCTCGATCGCGCAGAAGCTCGACAAGCTGGGCATGCGCGGCAGCCACACGGGCGAGCTCGTGTTCCAGGACGTCGAGGTGCCGGCCGAGAACATCCTCGGCAACCTCAACGGCGGCGCCAAGGTGCTGATGTCGGGCCTCGACTACGAGCGCGCCGTGCTGGCCGCCGGCCCGATCGGCATCATGCAGTCGGTGATGGACAACGTCGTCCCGTACATCCACGACCGCAAGCAGTTCGGCCAGTCCATCGGCGAGTTCCAGCTGATCCAGGGCAAGGTCGCCGACATGTACACGGTGCTGCAGGCCGGCCGCGCGTTCTGCTACACGGTGGGCAAGAACCTGGACGCGCTGGGCTCCGAACACGTGCGCCAGGTGCGCAAGGACTGCGCCTCGGTCATCCTGTGGTGCGCCGAGAAGGCGACGTGGATGGCTGGCGAGGGCGTGCAGATCTTCGGCGGCAACGGCTACATCAACGAGTACCCGCTGGGCCGGCTCTGGCGCGATGCGAAGTTGTACGAGATCGGCGCCGGCACCAGCGAGATCCGCCGCATGCTGATCGGGCGCGAGCTGTTCGCCGAGACGATGTGAGGATGCGATGAGCGCGTTGGCCGTGCCGCTTCCGATCCTGCAGGGCGAGCGCTGCCTGCTGCGCGCGCTGGCGCCGGAGGACGCGCCCGCGCTCGTCACGCACGCGAACGACCGGGAGGTCGCACGCAACCTGTTCGACGCCTTCCCGCAGCCCTGCACGCTGGCCGCGGCCGACGCCTGGGCGACGCACGAGTCGCACTCGGGCGCGTTCGGCTGGGTGTGGGGCATCGTCGCCGACGGCGCCGTCGTCGGCTGCATCGGCCTGCACCAGGCCAGCGGCTGGATGCGCTGCAACGCCGAGATCGGCTACTGGCTCGGCCGCGCGTACTGGCGCCGGGGCATCACGAGCGACGCGGTGCGCCAGGTCACCGACTGGGCCTTCGCGGCCGTCCCGGAGCTGACGCGCATCCACGCCCCGATCTTCGCGTCGAACGACGGCTCGCAGGCAGTCGTGCGCAAGTGCGGCTACGTGCGCGAAGGCCTCCTGAAGCAGAGTGCGATCAAGGATGGCGCGGTGATCGACCGCGTGGTGTGGGCGACCTATCGCACCGAGATCGCGCGCCGCGACGCCGACATCGGCGCCGTGCTCGCCGCCACCGCGGCCACGGCGATGGAGCGCGCATGAGCTCGGCCGGCGCGATCGCCTGCATCGGCGGCGGGGGCTTCCTCACCGAGGACTTCCGCGGCCTGCAGGAGCGGCATCTGCTGACGCTGATCCGCGCGCCCAAGGGGCCGCGCCCGCGCGTGCTGTACCTCGGCCTGGCCCACGGCGACGCGGAGAGCCGCCAGCTGCGCGCGTTCAAGGTGTTCGCGCCACTGGGTTGCGAACTGCACCTGCTGCCGTTCTTCCCCTACGAGATGAAGCGCGACTACGTCGCCGAGGCGATGGCCGCCGACCTGATCTACGTCGGCGGCGGCAACACGCCCGCGATGATCGCGGTCTGGCGCGAGTTCGGCTTCGACCGCGCGCTGCATGGCGCGTGGCAGGCCGGCACGGTGCTGGCCGGCGTCAGCGCGGGCGCCAACTGCTGGTTCGAGCACTACGTGACCGACAGCGTGCCCGGCGGCGGCGTGCGCGCCGGCCTCGGCTGGCTCCAGGGCACGTTCTGCCCGCATCTCGACAGCGAACCCTGGCGCCAGCCGCTGCTCGCCGGCGTCTCGAACCCGCCCGCGTACGGCGTGCGCGAGGGCGGGATGATGATCGTGCGGCCCGACGCCCAGCCCGAGTTCGTCGCCGACAAGCCCGGCGTCACCGCGAACCTGCGCTTGCCGGGTGAAGAAGCCCGCGAAGTCCCTTCGCTCGACTTGTCCTCGCGATGAAACGCCGCGCTCCGTAAACTGACTGCCCCCGCTTCACGACCCGAAAGAACCATGTCCGACGACACCGCCAGCGACAACGACCTTGCCAGCCTGTTCGAGAAGAACGTGCGCTGGGCCGAAGGCATGGAGAAGCGCAGCCCGGGCTTCTTCACGAGCCTGCTGACGCAGCAGACGCCGCAGTACCTGTGGATCGGCTGCGCCGACAGCCGCGTGCCCGCCAACGAGCTCGTCGGCCTGCTGCCGGGCGACGTCTTCGTGCACCGCAACGTCGCCAACGTCGTCGCGCATTCGGATCTCAACGCGCTGTCGGTGATCCAGTTCGCGGTCGATGCGCTGAAGGTCCGGCACGTCATGGTGGTCGGGCATTCGAAGTGCGGCGGCGTCACGGCCGCGCTCAACAACACGCGCGTCGGCGTGGTCGACAACTGGCTGCGCCACGTGCAGGACGTGCGCAACCTGCACCTCGACTTCCTGATGTCGCTGCCCGAGGAGCGCCGGGTCGACGCGCTCGTCGAACTCAATGTGCTGGAGCAGGCGCGCAACGTGTGCCTGTCCACCGTCGTCGAGGACGCCTGGGTGCGCGGGCAGACGGTGTCCGTGCACGGCTGGGTCTACGGCCTGCACAACGGGCTGCTGAAGGATCTCAGCTTCACCGTCAACTCCACCGACGATGTGGCGCCGGCGTACCAGCGCGCGCTGCTCGCGTTGAAGCTTCGCCACCTGCCCGTCGTCTGAGTCATGTTCCCGCACCAGCTGGATGACCCGAACGCGTTTGCGATCGCGCAGGCGATCGTCGAGGGCTTCGATCGTCACTACCGGCTGTTCAGCGCCGCGGCCCGCGGCGCGAAGGCGCGCTTCGAGAAGGCCGACTGGCAGGGGCAGCTCGATGCGCAGCGCGATCGGATCGCGTTCTACGACCTGCGCGTCGACGAGGCGGTGGAGCGCCTGCACGCGCAATTCAAGGCCTCCGAGCTGCCGCGCGAGACGTGGCACCAGGTCAAGCTGCACACCATCGGCCTGCTGACGAACCATCGCCAGCCCGAGCTTGCCGAGACCTTCTTCAACTCGGTGACGACCAAGATCCTGGATCGCCGCGACTTCCGCAACGACTTCATCTTCGTGCGCCCGGCCGTCTCCACCGACTACATCGAGAACGACGAGCCGGCCGCGATGCCGACCTACCGCGCGTACTACCCGACGCGCGAGACGCTGCACGAGACCTGCATGCGCGTCATCACGAACTTCCAGCTCGAGGTCGAGTTCCAGGATCTCGCGCGCGACGTCGACGATGTCGTGCAGGCGCTGCTGCATTCGCTCGGCGACGCGCGCCTGCGCGCCAACTTCCAGGTGCAGGTGCTGTCGTCGCTGTTCTATCGCAACAAGGGCGCGTACGTGGTGGGCAAGATCGTCAATGGCTTCGGCGAGCTGCCGTTCGCGCTGCCGATCCTGCACGGCGACGACGGGCTGCTGGCGATCGACGCCGCGCTGATCGGCGAGGAAGACCTGTTGCTGCTCTTCAGCTTCGCGCGCGCCTACTTCATGGTCGACATGGGCGTGCCGAGCGCCACCGTGCACTTCCTGCGCACGCTGATGCCGCGCAAGACGCGCGCCGAGCTGTATAGCCAGGTCGGCCTGCAGAAGCACGGCAAGGCGCTGTTCTACCGCGACCTGCTCACGCACCTGCGCCATTCGAGCGACAAGTTCCGCATCGCGCCCGGCATCAAGGGCATGGTGATGCTGGTGTTCGACCTGCCGTCGTTCCCGGTGGTCTTCAAGATCATCAAGGACTTCTATCCGGCACCCAAGGACACCACGCGCGAGCAGGTGATGGCCAAGTACCTGCTGGTCAAGCAGCACGACCGCGTGGGCCGCATGGCCGACACGCTGGAGTTCTCCAACGTCGCGCTGCCGCGCCATCGCTTCGACGACGAGCTGATCGCCGAGCTGAAGCGCTTCTGCCCCAGCCTGCTCGAGGACGACGGCCAGACGCTGGTGATCCGCCACGCCTACATCGAGCGCCGCATGATCCCGCTCAACATCTACCTGCAGGACGCGAGCCCGCGCCAGATCGAGCAGGCGGTCGTCGAGTACGGCAACGCGATCAAGGATCTCGTCGCGGCCAACATCTTCCCCGGCGACATGCTGTGGAAGAACTTCGGCGTGACGCGCCACGGCAAGGTCGTGTTCTACGACTACGACGAGATCGAATACCTCACCGACTGCAACTTCCGCCGCGTGCCCGCACCGCGCAACGAGGAAGAGGAGATGTCGGGCGAGGTCTGGTACACGGTGCGCCCGCGCGACGTGTTCCCCGAGACCTTCGAGCCGTTCCTGCTCGGCAACCCCGTGGTGCGCCAGGCGTTCATGGCGCATCACGCCGACCTGCTCGACGCCGGCTACTGGCAACGGCAGAAGGATCGCATCGTCGCCGGCTACGTGCACGACGTCTTTCCGTACGACCCGTCGCGACGCTTCAGCGCGCAGCGCGCCGCCCATCCCGATTCCGAAGCGACGGCCAGGCAGCCGTTGCCAGTTTGAACGTCCCCTCTCTTTTCCCGCCCGACCCAAGGAGCCTTCCATGTCCGATTCCATCGTCATCGTTTCCGCCGCCCGCACGCCCATCGGCGGCATGCTGGGCGACTTCGCCGCGCTGCCGGCTTGGGAGCTCGGCGCCGTCGCCATCAAGGCGGCCGTCGAGCGCGCCGGCGTGCCCGGCGACGCCGTCGACGAGGCGCTGATCGGCAACTGCCTGATGGCCGGCCAGGGCCAGGCCCCGGCGCGCCAGGCCGTGCGCCGTGCCGGCCTGCCCGATTCGGCGGGCGCCGTCACGCTCAGCAAGATGTGTGGCTCCGGCATGCGCGCGATGATGTTCGCGCACGACATGCTGCTGGCCGGCAGCGCCAACGTGATGGTGGCCGGCGGCATGGAGAGCATGACCAACGCGCCCCACCTGATGTTCGCGCGCAAGGGCGTGCGCTACGGCGCCGCGCAGATGTTCGACCACATGGCCCTCGACGGCCTGGAAGACGCCTACGACCGCGGCCGCGCGATGGGCGTGTTCGCCGAACAGTGCGTCGCCAAGTACGGCTTCACGCGCGAGGCGCAGGACGAGTTCGCGATCGCCTCCACCAGGCGCGCCAAGCAGGCCAACGAGAGCGGCGCGTTCGACTGGGAAATGGCGCCGGTCACGCTGCAGGGCAAGGCCGGCGACACGGTCGTCAAGTTCGACGAGCAGCCGTTCAAGGCCAAGCTCGACAAGATCCCGACGCTGAAGCCGGCGTTCAAGAAGGACGGCACGATCACGGCCGCCAACGCGTCCAGCATCTCCGACGGCGCCGCCGCGCTGGTGATGATGCGCGAGTCGGAAGCCGCCAGGCTGGGCCTGAAGCCCGTGGCGCGCATCGCCGGCCACGCGGTGCACGCGCAGGCCCCCGAGTGGTTCTCCACTGCGCCGGCCGGCGCCATCGAGAAGGTGCTGAAGAAGACCGGCTGGGCGGCGTCGTCGGTCGACCTGTGGGAAGTCAACGAGGCCTTCGCCGCCGTGACGATGGCCGCGATGAAGGAGTTCGACCTGTCGCACGACATCGTCAACGTGCACGGCGGCGCCTGCGCGCTGGGCCACCCGATCGGCGCGTCGGGCGCGCGCATCGTCGTGACGCTGCTGGGCGCGCTGCGCAAGCTTGGCAAGAAGCGCGGCGTCGCGGCGCTGTGCATCGGCGGCGGCGAGGCGACGGCGCTGGCGGTCGAGCTGCTGTAATCGCGCGAAGATCCACGCGAGCTTGAAACGGCGGGTAACGGCTGCGGCCAATACCCCCGGCCGGATGCGGACCCGGCACACTGCGTGCCTTTGATTGCGCCGACCGCCTCAGGCGAGGCGATCCCGCGCCATCCGCATCCGACCCAAGCTCACCCGGAACTCCATGACCGATTCCTCCACGCTCATCGCCGACGAGGCCGCCATCGCCGCCCTCGTGCAGGTCGGCGAACGCATCGAGCACGTCGCGCACTACACGCGCGACGAGATCTCGCGCTTCGCCACGCTCACGCTGGACCTCAACCCCGTGCACCACGACCGCGAAGCGGCCCGCCGCGCGGGCCTCGCCGACGTGATCGCCAGCGGCCAGCACACGTCCGCGCTGATGAGCGGCCTGGCCGCGTCGTACTTCTCGCGCGAGGACGGCATCGCGCGCTCGATGCTGTGCCTGCACTTCAACTTCGCCTATCGCGAGCCGATCTTCGCCGGCTCCGACGTCTCGATGCGCTGGGTCGTCTCCAGCACCGAATGGAACGCCAGCCTCGACGGCGTGATCGCGCAGCTCGAGGGCAAGGCCACCGTCGGCCATGCACTGGCGGTGATCGCGCGCGGCACGGTGCTGGTGCGCCGCGCCTCGTGATGGTGACATGAACCGCTGGCTGCTGCGTCCGCGCGTGCTGGCGGGGATCGCGATCGCGACCTTCGTGTGCATCGCGCTGTTCCAGCTGCCGTGGAGTCCCGCGGCCGGCGCGCACTTCCTCGCGCTGACCGGCGCGGCGCCGTTCGACGAGCGGCCCGCGGGCTATACCCTGTCGGGTGTCCTGGCCGCGTTCCGCCAGCTCGGCGCGGCGGGCCTGTTCGACTACGAATGCTACCGCGCGGTCGACGCCGTCTTCCCGTGGCTGCTGTGCGGCCTCGTCGCGGCCGTGATGCTCCGGCTGGACGCCGCGCGCGCCACGATGTGGCCCTGGCTGGCGGCGATCGCCGACACCGCCGAGAATGTGCTGCAGTTCAGGATCCTCGTCACGCGCGACGACCTCTCGCCCGAGCTCGTGCAATGGGCCAGCGGCATCACCCAGGTCAAGTTCGTGCTCTATGCGTTGATGTTGCTGATGCTGCTGGCCGTCGGCGCGCGGGCGCTGTGGCGCCAGCACCGCGCGTTGCGCTGAACTCCTCGAAGAAAGCGACGGCCATGTCTTCCCCGATTGCCCGCAATGTCCTGATCGTCGGCGCCTCGCGCGGCCTCGGCCTCGAGTTCGTGCGCCAGTACCGCGCCGACGGCGCACGCGTGACCGCGACGGCGCGTGCCGACGATGGCCTGGCGGCGATCGCCGCGCTGGGGGCCAAGCCGCTGAAGCTGGACGTCGCCGACGCCGCGAGTGCCTCCGGCCTCGCGTGGCAGATCGACGGCGAGAGCTTCGACACCGTGTTCTACGTCTCCGGCGTCTACGGCCCACGCAGCGCGGGCATGGAGCCGCCGTCGGTCGACGACTTCGACGCCGTCATGCACACCAACGTGCTCGGCGCGATGCGCGTGCTGCCGTCGGTGGCCGATGCGCTCGCGCCGCCGGTCGCCGGCCAGCCTGGCGCGCGCATCGGCGTGATCTCGTCGCGCATGGGCTCGATCGGCCTGCGCAATGGCACCTCGGGCTGGACGTATCGCGCGTCCAAGGCCGCGGTCAACTCGGTGCTGAAGGACGCATCGATCGCGCTCGCCGGCCGTGCGGTGTGCGTCGCGTTCCATCCGGGCTGGGTGCGCACCGACATGGGCGGCGCCGGTGCCGACCTCGCGCCGGAGGAGTCCGTCGCCGGCATGCGCCGCGCGATCGCCGCGCTCGACGCGTCGCGCAGCGGTAGCTTCCTGAACTACGACGGCGCGCCGCTCGCCTGGTAGGACAATCCACGACGACAACGATTTCAAGAGACAACCATGTACCTCTCCGAAGACCACCGCGCCGTGCAGGACGCCGTCCGCGCGTTCGTGCGCGACCGCGTCGCCCCCAAGGCCGCCGCCTGGGATCGCGAGTGCCACTTCCCGCGCGAGGAGCTGAAGGGACTGGCCGAGCTCGGCTGCTACGGCATCGCGGTGCCCACCGAGTGGGACGGCGCCGGGCTGGACTACCTGTCGGTCTCGCTGATCCTCGAGGAGATCGCCGCGGGCGACGGCGCGACGTCCACCATCATCAGCGTCACCAACTGCCCGGTGAACACGATCATGATGGCGTTCGCCAACGACGCGCAGAAGGAACGCTACCTGAAGCCGCTCGCGCGCGGCGAGCTGCTGGGCGCCTTCTGCCTGACCGAGCCGCACGTCGGCTCGGAGGCCGGCGGGCTGCGGACGACGGCCGTGAAGCAGGGCGATGAATACGTGCTCAACGGCGTCAAGCAGTTCATCACCAGCGGCAAGAACGGCGATCTCGCGATCGTGATGGCGGTCACCGACAAGGAGGCTGGCAAGAAGGGCATCAGTGCCTTCCTCGTGCCGACGAACACGCCGGGCTACGTCGTCGCGCGCATCGAGGAGAAGATGGGCCAGCACGCGAGCGACACCGCGCAGATCCTGTTCGAGAACTGCCGCATCCCGGCCGCGAACCTGATCGGCGAGGAGGGCCAGGGCCTGAAGATCGCGCTGTCCGGCCTCGAGGGTGGACGCATCGGCATCGCGTCGCAGTCGGTGGGCATGGCGCGCGCGGCGTTCGAGGCGGCGGTGGCCTACGCGAAGGATCGCGTGGCGTTCGCCAAGCCGATCTTCGAGCACCAGGCGATCCAGTTCAAGCTCGCCGACATGGCCACGCAGATCGAGGCCGCGCGCCAGCTGATCCATCACGCGGCGAGCCTGAAGGACGCCGGCCAGCCCTGCCTGAAGGAGGCCGCGATGGCCAAGCTGTTCGCCAGCGAGATGGCCGAGCGCGTGTGCTCCGCGGCGATCCAGGTGTTTGGCGGCTACGGCTACACGACCGACTTCCCGGTCGAGCGCATCTACCGCGACGTGCGCGTCTGCCAGATCTACGAAGGCACGTCCGAGGTGCAGAAGATCCTGATCGGCAGGGCGCTCGCACTCTGATGAAACCGGTGATGGTGTCGAAGCAGGGCATCCACCCGATGCCCGCTTCGCGACGGATGGGCGCGTGGCTGCAGATCGACGGCTCGCTGAGCGCGCGCATCGCGTCGGTCAGCGGCAGGCTGACGGTGCGCGTGCTGCGGCAAGGCCCGGTGCGGCTGCAGCCCGCCGAGGCCGAGCGCATCGGCTGTCCCGCAGGCGCGACCGCGCACGGGCGCGAGGTGATCCTGCTGGCCGACGGCGTGCCGGTGGTCTATGCCCGCTCGGTGCTGCAGGCCGTGCATGCGCGCGGCACCTGGAAGGCGATCCGCGGGCTGGGCAATCGCGCGCTGGCCGACCTGCTGTTCGGATTGCCGGCGCCGCAGCGCTCCGGCTTCGAGTTCGCGCGCTTCGCACCCGGCTCGGGCATCGCCGCGACGGTGCACCGACGCTGGCGCGAGGCCACCGGCGCCGACTGGGGGCGGCGCGAGGTCTGGGCGCGCTGCTCGGTGTTCACGCGCCGCGGCGCGCCGCTGCTGGTCACCGAATGCTTCGCGCCGGCGATCGCCGCCTTCGACGCGCCGCAGCGCGCCCGCGCGGTGCCGTGGCGCGCGCCCGCGCGGCACGAAACCTCGGGTCAACCCTGAGGCCTGCGCGCGGGCGGCTCGTATTTCGATGCCGCGCCGATGCAGTTCGTCGCAAAGCCCGGGCGCCGCGTCGGCGTCAGGGGAACCATTGGCACGGTGAGGCGATCCACGTCGCTACACTCTTTCGCTGCTGTCCGCGCTGCCCCGCAGCCGGCCATGCGCCAGCCACTTCCGGGTGGCCGCCAGCCCGTCGCGCCGGCGCCCCACAAGGGTGCCTCCCAGCGTGCGGGCCGTCACCGCCAACAACATCCGAGGACGCGCCTTGAACCCATTCCGCCCCGCCACGCTCGTGGTTGCCCTGTCGCTGGCTTTCGCCAGCCAAGTCTCCATCGGCGCCGATTCGGCTGCCTCGGCCGCAGCGCCCGTCGCCGCGTCGCCGACCCCCGGCACCGAGCTCGGGCTCGACAAGTCAGGCATGGATCCGGCGGTGCGCCCGCAGGACGACCTGTTCCTCGCGATGAACGGCACCTGGGTCAAGAAGACAGACATCCCGGCCGACAAGCCGTCGTGGGGCACCTTCTACCAGCTGCGTGAGCTGTCCGACACCCGCGTCAAGGACATCATCGAGGAGCTGGCCACGCAGCCGCAGCCGGCCGGCACGATCAACGCCAAGCTCGGCGACTTCTACAAGAGCTACATGGACACCGCGGCCATCGACGCCGCGGGCGTCAAGCCGCTCGCGCCGTACCACGCGCAGCTGGCCGCCGTGAAGAACAAGAAGGATCTCGTGCTGCTGATGGGCAAGTGGGTGTCGTTCGCCGACATGCCGCTGAATCTCGGCGTCAGCCCCGACGCCAAGGATCCGACCATCTACTCGGCCGGCAGTTTCCAGGGCGGCCTGGGCCTGGGCGATCGCGACTACTACCTGAAGAAGGACGAGCGCTTCGCCAAGGCGCGCGCCGCCTACGTCACCTACCTGCGCACCTTGCTGGCGCTGGACGGCGACAAGAACGCCGTGATCGACGCCAACGCCGTGATGGCGCTCGAGATGAAGATGGCCAAGGTGCAGTGGTCGCAGGAAGCCAACCGCGACCCGGTCAAGACCTACAACCCGCTGACGCTCAAGGAACTCTCGGCCAAGGCGCCCAACATCGACTGGAAGGCCTACCTCGAGGCCGGCGACCTGCCCAGCCCGGCGTTCGTCTCGATCTCGCAGCCCGACTACACCTGGGCGCTGGCCAAGCTGGTCAAGGACGAGCCGCTGGACGTCTGGAAGGCCTACATGCGCGTGCGCATGCTCGACGGCGTCGCGCGCGAGCTGCCGGCCGGCTTCCGCGATGCCGCCTACCAGTTCCATGACGTCGCCATCACCGGCGTGACGCAGGACAAGCCGCGCTGGCAGCGCGGCGTGGCCACGCTCAACAACGCGATGGGCGAGGCGATCGGCCAGGTCTACGTGTCCAAGTACTTCCCGCCGGCCTACAAGGCGCGCATGGTGGAGCTGGTCGACAACCTGCTCAAGACCTACTCCACGTCGATCGACAACCTCACCTGGATGAGCGCGACGACCAAGGTCGAGGCGCATGCCAAGCTGGCCAAGTACGGCGTCAAGATCGGCTACCCGGACGTCTGGCGCGACTACGGCGCGCTGGAAGTGAAGGCGGGCGACCCGGTCGGCAACAGCGTGCGCGCCGCCGAGTTCGAGTACCACCGCCAGGCCGTGCGCAACGGCAAGGCGGTCGACCGCACCGAGTGGGGCATGACGCCGCAGACCGTCAACGCGTACTACGACCCGCAGAAGAACGAGATCGTGTTCCCGGCCGCCATCCTGCAGCCGCCGTTCTTCGACATGAAGGCCGACGACGCGGTCAACTACGGCGCGATCGGCGCGGTCATCGGTCACGAGATCAGCCACGGCTTCGACGACCAGGGCAGCCAGTTCGACGGCGACGGCAAGCTGCGCAACTGGTGGACGCCGGAGGACCGCAAGGCCTTCGAGGCGATCACGTCCAAGCTCGATGCGCAGTACTCGGCCTACGAGCCGCTGCCCAACGTGCACCTCAACGGCAAGCTGACGATGGGCGAGAACATCGCCGACCTGTCGGGCCTGCAGATCTCGTACAAGGCGTGGAAGATGTCTCTCGGCGGCAAGCCGGCGCCCGTCATCGACGGCCTGACGGGCGAGCAGCGCTTCTACTACGGCTTCTCGCAGGTCTGGCGCGCGAAGGTGCGCGAGGCGCGCACGCTGCAGCTGGTGGTGATCGACCCGCACTCGCCGGCGCGGTTCCGTGCCGACGGCGCGGCCATCAACAGCGACGGCTTCCACGACGCCTTCGGCACCAAGCCGGGCGACAAGATGTGGAAGGCTCCGGCGGATCGTCTCCGCCTCTGGTAAGCCGCTTCGCGGGCGGGCGCGCGAGCGTCCGTCCGCTGTCGACACAACGAATGGCGGGCCGCGTGGCCCGCCCACAACCTCGATCGAGGAGCCTGCCTTGAACGCCTTCCGTCCCGCGGCGATCGTCGTCGCCCTGTCGCTGGCCTTCGCGGCCGACCTGTCGGCCGCCGCCGATGCCGCGGCCTCCGCGGCGATGCCCGTCGACGCGGCGCCGGCCGCGATGTCCTCGGGGCTGGACAAGGCCGGCATGGACACCGGCGTGCGTCCGCAGGACAGCCTGTTCTTCGCGATGAACGGCACCTGGCTGAAGAACACGCCGATCCCCGCCGACAAGTCCGACTACGGCACGTTCACGCAGCTCGACGACCTGTCCAACGAGCGCGTCAAGGCCATCATCGAGGGCCTGGCCGCCAAGCCTCAGCCCATGGGCACCGTCGGCGCCAAGGTCGGCGACTTCTACACCAGCTACATGGACACGGCCGCCATCGACGCGGCCGGCCTGCGGCCGCTGTGGCCGTACCTGGCGCAGATCGACGCCGTCAGGACGCGCAAGGACCTGGTCACGCTGATGGGCGCCTGGGTGCCATTCGTCGACCTGCCGATGGGCCTGGGCGTCGGCCCCGACGCCAGGGATCCGACCGTCTATTCGGCCGGCGCCGCCCAGGGCGGCCTGGGCCTGGGCGATCGCGACTACTACCTGAAGAAGGACGAGCGCTTCGCCAAGGCGCGCAAGGCCTACGTCGACTACATTCGCACGCTGCTGGCCGCGCAGGGCAGCAAGAACGCGACGATCCAGGCCGCCGCGGTCATGAACCTCGAGACCAGGCTGGCGCGCGTGCAATGGACGAAGGAGGCCAACCGCGATCCGGTCAAGACCTACAACCCGATGACGACCGCGCAGCTCGCCGCCAAGGCGCCCGACGTCGACTGGAAGGCCTGGCTCGCCGCCGGCGAACTGAGCGATCCGCCCTTCGTCTCGGTCGCGCAGCCGAGCTATTTCTGGGCGCTGGACAAGCTGATCAAGTCCGAGCCGCTGGATGTCTGGAAGGCCTACCTGCGCGTGCACCTGATCGACGCGGTGTCGCTGGAGCTGCCGGCCAACGTGCGCGACGCGCGCTTCCAGTTCCACGGCGTCGCGATGACCGGCGTCAAGACGGACCGCGCCCGCTGGGAGCGCGCGGTCGGCACGCTCAACGACTCGATGGGCGAGGCGATCGGCCAGGTCTATGTCTCCGAGTACTTCCCGCCCGCGTACAAGGCGCGCATGGTCGAACTCGTCGACAACCTGATGAAGGCCTACGCGCAGTCGATCGACGGCCTGACGTGGATGAGCCCGGCCACCAAGGTCGAGGCGCACGCCAAGCTCGCCAAGTACGGCATCAAGATCGGCTACCCCGACCACTGGCGCGACTACACGGCGCTCGACGTCAAGGCCGGCGACGCGCTGGGCAACACCGTGCGCGCCGCGACGTTCGAGTACCACCGCCAGGTTGTCCGCAACACCAAGCCGGTGGATCGCACCGAGTGGGGCATGACGCCGCAGACCGTCAACGCGTACTATGACGGCACCAAGAACGAGATCGTGTTCCCGGCCGCCATCCTGCAGCCGCCGTTCTTCGACATGAAGGCCGACGACGCGACCAACTACGGCGCGATCGGCGCGGTGATCGGCCACGAGATCAGCCACGGCTTCGACGACGAGGGCAGCCAGTACGACGGCGACGGCAAGCTGCGCAACTGGTGGACGCCGGAGGACCGCAAGGCCTTCGAGGCGATCACCGGCAAGCTCGACGCGCAATACTCCGCGTACGAGCCGCTGCCCGGCGTGCATGTCAAGGGCAAGCTGACGATGGGCGAGAACATCGCCGACCTGTCGGGCCTGCAGATCGCCTACAAGGCCTGGAAGATCTCCCTGAACGGCAAGCCCGCGCCCGTCATCGACGGCCTCACCGGCGAGCAGCGCTTCTACTACGGCTTCTCGCAGGCGTGGCGCGAGAAGCTGCGCGACGAGGCGATGCTGCACCAGGTCACGTCCGACCCGCACTCGCCCCCGCAGTTCCGCGCGGACGGCGCCTCGATCAACAGCGACGGCTTCCACGAGGCGTTCGACACCAAGCCGGGCGACAAGATGTGGAAGGCGCCTGCCGACCGCATCCGCCTCTGGTGAACGCGGCGAGGACCATCCCCTTGCACATTGCATGACCATCGAAGGGCCGCGCCGACCGCGCGGCCCTTCTCCATTTCCAGCACCCCTGTTGAAACTCGAGGCCCTTCGATGACCGCTCCGAACTTCCGCCGTGCCGCGCTCGCGGCCGCCGCCTTGCTGGCCGTTGCGTCCGTGCACGCGCAGACGGCGACCACGACCACCACGACGGTCGAGACCACCACCACCACGTCCACCGCCACGAAGACGATGGGCTCGGGCATCGACAGGTCCGGCATGGACACGTCCGTGCGCCCGCAGGACGACCTGTTCCTCGCGATGAACGGCACCTGGGTCAAGAACACGCAGATCCCGGCCGACAAGTCGCGCTGGGGGACGTTCGACGCACTGCGCGACCGCACCGACCACGAAGTGCGCGACCTGGTCGAAGGCCTGCAGGCCACGCACCCGGCGGCTGGCAGCGACGCGCAGAAGATCAACGATTTCTTCCGCAGCTACGTCGACGAGGCCGCGATCGACAAGGCCGGCCTGGCGCCGATCGAGGCGTCGCTGAAGGACGTCGACAGCATCAGGGACACCGGCATG
This sequence comes from Scleromatobacter humisilvae, assembly GCF_023231945.1. Taxonomy (GTDB): domain Bacteria; phylum Pseudomonadota; class Gammaproteobacteria; order Burkholderiales; family Burkholderiaceae_C; genus Scleromatobacter; species Scleromatobacter humisilvae. Next base: position 161,462 of record NZ_JAJLJH010000011.1, on the reverse strand, counting down.
CTGGTGGGCCTGATGGGCCACTGGCAGGGCGTGGTGCGCACGCCGCTGGGCGTCGATGCGAACCCCGACGTCGACGATCCCGGCGTCTACATCGCCAGCTTCCGCCAGGGCGGCCTCGGGCTGCCCGACCGCGACTACTACCTGAAGGCCGACGAGCGCTTCGCCAAGGCGCGCGCGGCCTACACGGACTACCTCGCCAGGCTGTTCACGCTGTCCGGCGACGCCGACGGCCCCGCGCATGCCGCACGGGTGGTGGCCCTCGAGACGAAGATCGCCGCCGCCCAGTGGCCGCGCGACAGGACGCGCGACCAGAAGCTGGCCCACAACCCCAAGACGCCCGCCGAGCTCGATGCGCTGGCGCCCGGCTTCGACTTCCCGACGTTCGAGGCGCAGGCGCAGCTGCCGCCCGGCAAGATCATCGTCGTGCGCCAGCCGGACTACGTGACGGCGCTGGCCGGCCTGCTGAAGTCCGAGCCGCTGGACACGTGGAAGCTGTACATGAAGTCGCGCCGCCTCGACAGCGCCGCCACCGTGCTGCCCGCCGGCTTCCGCGACGCGAGCTACCAGTTCCACCAGGTCACGATCGCCGGCGTGAAGGAGCGCCAGCCGCGCTGGCAGGACGCCGTCCAGCAGATGAACGGCGGGCTCGGCGTGACCGGCCCGCTCGGCGAGGCGGTCGGCCAGCTCTACGTGGCCAGGTACTTCCCGCCCGCGTATCGCGCACGCATGCAGGCGCTGGTGGCCAACCTGATGAAGGCGTACTCGACGTCGATCGACGGCCTCACGTGGATGTCGCCGGCGACGAAGAAGGAGGCGCACCTGAAGCTGTCGAAGTACAACGTCAAGATCGGCTACCCCGACGTCTGGCGCGACTACGGGGCGCTTGTCATGAAGCCCGGCGATGCGCTCGGCAACGCCGATCGCGCCGCGGCCTTCGAGTACCACCGCGAGATCGTGCGCATCGGCGGCAAGGTCGACCGCACCGAATGGGGCATGACGCCGCAGACCATCAACGCGTACTACAGCGGCAACAAGAACGAGATCGTGTTCCCGGCGGCCATCCTGCAGCCGCCGTTCTTCAACGTGGCCGCCGACGACGCGGTCAACTACGGCGCGATCGGCGCGGTGATCGGCCACGAGATCAGCCACGGCTTCGACGACCAGGGCAGCCAGCTCGATGGCGACGGGCGCCTGCGCAACTGGTGGACCGACGACGACCGCAAGGCCTTCGACGAGATCACCGGCCGCCTGGTGGCGCAGTACTCGGCCTACGAGCCCATCCCGGGCCAGCACCTGAACGGCAAGCTGACGCTGGGCGAGAACATCGCCGACCTCTCGGGCCTGCAGATCTCGTACAAGGCCTGGAAGCTCTCGCTGGACGGCAAGCCGTCGCCGGTGATCGACGGCTTCACCGGCGAGCAGCGCTTCATCTACGGCTTCGCCCAGGTGTGGCGCGGCAAGGTGCGCGACGAGCGCGAGCTGGAGCTGATCGCGACCGACCCGCACTCGGCGGCGCAGTTCCGCGCGGACGGCACCACGATCAACGCCGATGCCTATCACGACGCGTTCCACACCAAGCCGGGCGACAAGATGTGGAAGGCGCCGGAGGATCGGCTGCGCCTGTGGTGAGTACGATGCGGGGATGAGCGATGCCGCACCCCCCTCGTTGCCCGAGCTTCCCGCCAGCGCGCGCGTCCGCGCGCGCGAGCTGATCCAGCGCAGCGGCCGCGTGCTGCTGGGGCTGGTCGGGCCGCCGGGCGCCGGCAAGTCGACGCTCGCGGCGGCGCTGCAGGCCGAGTTCGCGAGCGTCGCGCAGGTGGTGCCGATGGACGGCTTCCACCTGGCCAACGTCGAACTCGAGCGCCTCGGGCGGCGCGGCCGCAAGGGCGCGCCCGACACCTTCGATTCGGCCGGCTACGTCGCGCTGCTGCGCCGGCTGCTCGTCCAGCCCGACGACGAGATCGTCTACGCCCCCGAGTTCCGGCGCGAGATCGAGGAGCCGATCGCCAACGCGATCCCCATCCATGCGCGCACGCAGCTGGTCATCACCGAAGGCAACTACCTGCTGCTCGAAGAGGGGCCGTGGGCGCAGGTGAAGGAACTGCTGGACGAGATCTGGTACGTCGACATCCCGGACGAGGTGCGCGTGCATCGACTGACGAAGCGCCACGAGCAATTCGGTCGAACTGCTGAAGATGCCGCGGCGTGGGTCGCGAACACCGACGAGCCGAACGCGCGGCTGATCGAGGCCTCGCGGGCGCGGGCGTCGTTCGTGTTTCGGTGGGATGACGCGTAAGTCTGGAGGCGCCAACCTGCGCATCGACGGGACAAAGGGAGAGGGCGCCGTGAAGAACTTCAAAGGCCTCGTGCGACGCCTGGCGGTCTGTGCGATCGCGCTGCAACTTGCAAGTGCCGGTTGCGCGGACAAGCCGGCGGCCGCACGGACCTCCTCGGCGGCGGATGCGGGGCACGCCAGGACGGAGACGAAATCATGCCGTCCGCAATATCCCGCAGCGGCGCTGCGGGCGAGGGCGGAGGGTGACACCGTCGTGCGCATCACGGTGGAGCCCGATGGCGCTGTATCACGCACGGAGATCCTGCACAGCGCCGGATCGACCGCCGAGCATCAACTGCTCGACCAGGCGGCCGCCTCGGCGCTCGCCAATTGTCCCTTCATGCCGGCACGCGACAAGACCGGCAAGCCGGTCGGCGCGACGGTCGACGTGACCTACCGCTGGCTGATCGATGAGCCGCGCGCCGCGTCGGTTTCGGCTACGCCACGCTGATCGGAATCACCCGCCCACGCTCGTTCGCGCCCGGCTTGCTCGCCGCATCGCCGCCGCGGCCGTGCCACTTGTCCAGCAGCACGCGCCACTGCGCGCGTCCCGTCGCGAGGTTGCCCAGCTTCACGTGGCCGTAGCCGCGGATGCGTTCGGGCACGCGGGCGATCTGCTGCGCCAGCGCGTGCCTGTCGGCGTCGAGCATCGGCAGGATCTCGGCCCGCAGCATCTGCTCGTAGTCGTCGGCGAGCTGGCGTTCGAGCCTGCGTTCCTCGGTGTGGCCGAACGGATCCGCCCACGTGCCGCGCAGGCCCTTGAACTTCGCGAGCATGCGCAGCGCGGGCATCAGCCACGGGCCGATGCGAATCTTCTTCGGGCGGCCGTTCGGGCCCTGGCGCGCGAGCAGCGGCGGGGCCATGTGGAATTCCAGCTTGCCCACCGAATCGAACTGCTCCGCGAGCGACTTCGCGAACGAGCCGTCGGTGTAGAGACGCGCAACCTCGTATTCGTCCTTGATCGCGAGCAGCCGCGAGAACTGCTGCGCGACGATCGTCGTCAGCGGCGCGCCGGCCGTGCCGAGCGCCTGTTCGCGCGCATGCACCGCCTCGACCAGCGAGCGGAAGCGGGCCGCCAGCGCGGCGTCCTGGTAGGCCGTGAGGAACTCGACGCGGCGCTCGATCAGGCCGCCGGGGCCGAACAGCGACAGCGCGGCCGAGGCGTCCACCGGCGGCTGGTCGGCGCCCATGATGCGCTTGAACGCTGTCGGGTCGGTGACGGCCAGGCGGCCGATCGCGAACGCGGTCTTGTTGTTGTCGACGGCCACGTTGTTCAGCTCGATCGCGCGCATCAGCGCCGAGTGCGAGACGGGCACGAGACCGCGCTGCCAGCACGCGCCCAGCATGATGATGTTGGACGGCATCGTGTCGCCCATCAGCTCCTGCGCGAGGGCCTGCGCGTCGACCAGCTGCACGCGGTCGGCGCCGGCGGCGTGGCGCAGCTTGTCGATCAGCGCGGGCGCGTGCATCGTCGCGTCGGGGTTGCGCACGAAGGCGGCCGTGGCGATCTCGTGGGTGTTGGCGAGGATCGCGGTGCGGCCGTTCTTGACGGTGGCGAGCGCATCGTCGGACGCGCCGACGACCATGTCGCAGGCCAGCAGCACGTCGGCCTGCTGCGTGTCGATGCGCACCTGGTTCAGCTGGTCGGCGGTCGGCGCGACGCGCACGAACGACAGCACCGCGCCGCCCTTCTGCGCGAAGCCCATGAAGTCCAGCACCGAGGCCTGCTTGCCCTCGAGATGCGCGGCCATCGTGATCAGCGCGCCGACGGTGACGACGCCCGTGCCGCCGACGCCCGTCACCAGCATGTCGAACGGGCCCGTCCAGTTCCACGCCTGCGGGCGGCCGATCTTCTCGATCTCGGCCGCGAGGCGCGTCGCGTCGAAGCCCGAGCCGACGCGCTTCTTCAGCGTCGCGCCCGTCACCGTGACGAAGCTGGGGCAGAAGCCGTTGAGGCAGGAGTAGTCCTTGTTGCAGGAGCTCTGCTCGATGTGGCGCTTGCGGCCCCAGTCGGTCTCGACCGGAATGACGCTGAGGCAGTTCGACGCCTGGCCGCAGTCGCCGCAGCCCTCGCACACGGCCTCGTTGATGAAGACGCGCTGCGGCGGATCCGGATACTCCTTCTTCTTGCGGCGGCGGCGTTTCTCGGCGGCGCAGGTCTGGTCGTAGATCAGGATCGTGACGCCTTCGATCTCGCGCAGCTCGCGCTGCACGGCGTCGAGTTCCTCGCGGGGATGGAAGGTCGTGCCCTGCGGGAACAGGTTGGCGTGCTCGCGGTGCGGGGCGATGTTGTCCGAGACGATCACCACGCGCTTCGCGCCCTCGGCCTCGACCTGGCGCGCGATCTCGGGCACCGACAGCGAGCCGTCGACCGGCTGGCCGCCGGTCATCGCGACCGCGTCGTTGTAGAGGATCTTGTACGTGATCGTCGCCTTCGCGGCGATCGCCTGGCGGATCGCCAGATACCCCGAGTGGTAGTACGTGCCGTCGCCGAGGTTCTGGAAGACGTGCTTCTCCTTCGTGAAGCGCGAGTGCGCGGCCCAGTCGACGCCCTCTGCGCCCATCTGGATCAGGCCGCTGGTCTCGCGCTCCATCCAGCTCGCCATGAAGTGGCAGCCGATGCCCGCGAGCGCGCGCGAGCCCTCGGGCACCTTGGTCGACGTGTTGTGCGGGCAGCCCGAGCAGAAGTAGGGCTGGCGCTTCGTGGCGTCGGCCTCGTTGTGCAGCAGGCAGGGCATCGTGAAGTCCGTGACCAGGTGCGTGCGATCGAGCGCCGGATTCAGTCGCGCGAGCCAGCCGGCGACCACTTCCATGATGCGCGACGGCCGCAGCTCGCCCAGCGACGACAGCAGCGGCATGCCGTCCGGCGTCGTCTTGCCGGCGATGCGCGGGCGCTGCAGGTCGGGCAGGCCGTACAGCAATTCCTTCAGCTGGCGCTCGACCACCGGCGCCTTTTCCTCGATGACGAGGATCTCTTCGAGACCCTGCGCGAACTCCGCCATGCGCGTCGTCTCGAGCGGGAACACGAGGCCCACCTTGTAGATGCGCACGCCGGCCGCGGCCAGCGCGTTCGGGTCGAGCTCGAGGCGGCGCAGCACCTCGAGGAAGTCGTAGTGCGCCTTGCCGACCGTCACGATGCCAAGCGTCGCATTCGGGCTCGCGACGATGTGCTTGTCGACCGAGTTGACCTTGGCGAACGCGCGCACCGCGGCGAGCTTCTCGGCCAGGCGCGATTCCAGCACCAGCGAAGGCAGGTCGACCGCGCGCACGTGCAGGTCCTGCGTGGGCGTGAAGTCCACCGGCTGCTGGAAGTCCAGCGGGATCGCGTCGAGGTCGACCGTCATGCCCGACTCGACGACCTCGGAGATCGCCTTGAAGCCGACCCACGCGCCCGAGAAGCGCGACAGCGCCCAGCCATAGAGGCCGAACTCGAGGTACTCGGCGACGTTGGCCGGGTGCAGCACCGGCATGTTCCACGCCTGCATCGCGAGGTCGCTCTGGTGCGGCATCGACGACGACACGCAGCCGTGGTCGTCGCCCGCCACCACCAGCACGCCGCCCTTCGGGCTCGAGCCGTAGACGTTGCCGTGCTTGAGAGCGTCGCCGGAGCGGTCGACGCCGGGGCCCTTGCCGTACCACATCGCCGTCACGCCCTCGACGGTGCGCTTGGGGTCGAGCGCGACGCGCTGCGTGCCGAGACAGGCCGTCGCGGCCAGGTCCTCGTTGATGGCCGGCAGGAACTCGACCTGATGCTCGGTCAGGAACTTCTTGGCCTTCCACAGCTGCTGGTCGACCATGCCCAGCGGGCTGCCGCGGTAGCCGGAGACGAAGGCCGCGGTGTTCAGCCCGGCCGCCTGGTCGCGCCGGCGTTGCATCAGCAGCAGCCGCACCAGCGCCTGGGTGCCCGTGAGGAACACGGCGCCGGAGTCGGCGGCCAGGTTGTCCGTCAGCGCGTACTGGCGCAGCGGCGCGGTGTCCTGATCGGGCGTCGTGGTGATGTCGGAGGACGGCAAGGTCATGGCTTTCAGGCTCGCGGCGGCTGGATCGACGATGCTAGTCCCGGCGGCCCGCAGCAATCTTGCGCATTGGCCGGCGTTTGGCGAGATATCGAGATGATCGTTTCGCAAGGTGGCGATTCTTGAAATGAATGTCGCGCCGTGCGGCCATTCCGAGGGAAAATGCGGCGATGACCCTGACTGTCACCATCGACCGCGTCGCCCGCCGCATCGCCGCCGCCCTGCAGCGCGACGGCCGCCAGAGCGCGCAGCAGCTCGCCGACAACGTCGGGCTGTCGGCCACGCCCGTGTGGCGCCGCGTCAAGGAGCTCGAGGCCAGCGGCGTGATCCGCGGCTACGTCGCGCTGCTCGATCGCGAGAAGCTCGGGCTGTCGATCTGCGTGCTCGCGCATGTCACGCTGGTGCGCCACAGCGAGGGGGCGGTCGAGCAGTTCGAGGCGATGGCCAAGTCCAGCCCCGAGATCATGGAATGCCACTCGACGACGGGCGAGGGCGACTACCTGATCAAGGTCGTCGCGCCCGACATGAAGGCCTACGACCGCTTCCTGCAGGACAAGGTGTTCAAGACGCCGGGGGTCGCGAACGTGCGCAGCAGCGTGGTGTTGCGCGAGGTCAAGTACGAGACGGCCTTGCCCGTGGACTGACCCCCGCGAATCGCGCCGAAACCGCAAGATTCGCGCGCGCCGTTTGCTCCGTTCGGCGCTACCCTGATCGAAACGAATACGGAGGTCATCGTCATGCCCGAAACCACTGAACCCGACGCGCCGCGAGCGCTGAGCCTTGCCCGCGTGCTGGGCGTGCAGGCGCACGCCAACCGCCTCGCCAACCGCCGGCTGCAGGCCGCGCTGGCCAACCTGTCGACGTCCGAGCTGCATTCGAAGCGCATCAGCTTCTTCCCGAGCCTGATCGGCACGCTCAACCACCTGCTGGCCGTCGACCGCTACTACATTGCCGCGCTGCACGGCGAGCCCGACATGGAGGCGCAGTACCGCCGCTTCGCGCCGCACGACGAGCTCGCGCCGTACGTGTCCGCGCAGGACGCCAGCGACCAGAAGCTGATCGCGTTCTGCGACAAGCTCGACGACGCCGGCGTCAATGCCGAGGTGGCGATGGACCGCGGCGAGGGCAAGGTCCAGCGCGACCTCGCCGGCTACGTGCTCGCGCACCTGTTCATGCACCAGACGCACCACCGCGGCCAGGTGCACGCGATGCTGTCGGGCACGCACGTGAAGCCGCCGCAGCTCGACGAATTCATCATGCCCAGCGATGCCTCGTACCGCGTACAGGACATGTCGGCGCTGGGTTGGTCGGAGCGCGAGGTGTTCGGTTGAGCGATGCCGTCGAATTGCCCGAGCTGGCGCTCGATCTGTGGCGTTTCGCCGCGCGCGAACGCACGACGGTGCGGGTGGCGCCGGACGGCTGCCGCGACCTGATCGTCGTCGTGCCGCGTGTGGGCGCGCCCGTCAGCTTCGTCAGCGCGCTGGCCGGCACCACCGAGACGCCGGGGTTCGCCGCGGGCGATCGCGCCGTCGGCGTGCGGCTGCGGCCGGGCGCGCAGGTCGACGAAGGCGCGCTCGTGGCGCTGCTGCGCGGCGGCGAGCGCAGCGACGATGGCGATCTGTCGTCCGCGATCGGCGCCGTCGTCACGCTCGACGCGCGGGTGCGCGAGGCGCTGGACTGCCTGCGCGAGGCGCCGGCGCTGGCCACCGCGCATCGCCGGCTGGGTGTCTCGGAGCGCAGCCTCGAGCGGCTGCTGTCGCAACGCACGCAGCGCGGGCCGCTGTTCTGGCGCAACCTCGCGCGGGCGCGCCGCTGCGCACGGGCGCTGGCGGGCGCGGCGCCGCTCGCGCACCTGGCGGCGGAGCACGGCTATGCCGACCAGGCGCACATGACGCGGGACCTGCGGCGCTGGTTCGGCGCCGCGCCGACGCGCCTGCGCGAGATGCCCGACTTCCTCGCGACCCTGGCCGCGCCGGCCTATGCATGAGGCCTATCCGTGCTTCACGGGCGTGCAGATCTCGACCAGGAACCCGTTGCAGTCGCCCACGTAGGCGATCGTCTGGCCCCACGGCATGTCCGTCGGCGGCTGCACGGGCCTGGCGCCGGCGTCGACGGCGCGCCTGACCGCGGCGGCCACGTCGTCCGTGACCAGCGCGATCTCGCTGGTCGGCTTGTCGAGATGCGGCGACTGCGGCGTCTTGCCGATCTGGGTCAACAGCGCATGCGACACGAAAGCCAGCGCGGTGGCGCCGGTCTCCAGCTCGCCGTAGGAGCCGCTCTCGTGCGTGTAGCGCGTGGCCAGGCCGAAGGCCTCGCCGTAGAAGGCCAGCGTGGCCGGGACGTCTTCGACGTAGAGGATGGTGTAGCCGAACTGCATGGGAACTCCTGGATTCGATCGCGGCCACGATAGGTCATTCGGACGGCAGCCGTCTTGAAGATTTCCGACAGGGACCGGCGGCCAGGGTCGGCGCAATTGACGTTTACGTAAACGTCAATCGATAATCCTCCGCTAACGTGTCAGGCCACGCGCGCGGCGGCCTGGGAACGCGCCTCAACGAGACAAGCCTCAAGAACGACACATGTCCACCCTCGCTACCCAACTGAACGCCCGCTCGGAAGACTTCAAGGCCAACGCCGCGGCGATGCGCCTGCTGGTGGACGACCTCAACGCGAAGCTCGCGAAGATCGCGCTGGGCGGCGGCGAGGATGCGCGCAAGAAGCACCTGTCGCGCGGCAAGCTGCTGCCGCGCGACCGCGTCGAGCGCCTGCTCGACCCGGGCACGCCGTTCCTGGAGATCGCGCCGCTGGCCGCGCTGGGCATGTACCCGGAAAAGGGCGGCCAGGACGCCGCGCCGGGCGCCGGCATGATCGCGGGCATCGGCCGCGTGGCGGGCGTCGAGTGCCTGATCGTGTGCAACGACGCCACCGTCAAGGGCGGCACCTACTACCCGCTGACGGTCAAGAAGCACCTGCGCGCGCAGGAGATCGCGCAGCAGAACCGCCTGCCGTGCATCTACCTGGTCGACTCGGGCGGCGCCAACCTGCCCAACCAGGACGAGGTCTTCCCCGACCGCGACCACTTCGGCCGCATCTTCTTCAACCAGGCCAACCTCAGCGCGCAGGGCATCCCGCAGTTGGCGGTGGTGATGGGCTCGTGCACCGCCGGCGGCGCCTACGTGCCGGCGATGAGCGACCAGACCATCATCGTCAAGAACCAGGGCACCATCTTCCTGGGCGGCCCGCCGCTGGTGAAGGCCGCCACCGGCGAAGTGGTCAGCGCGGAAGACCTGGGCGGCGGCGACGTGCACACGCGCCTGTCCGGCGTGGCCGACCATCTCGCCGAGAACGACATGCACGCGCTGGCGCTGGCGCGCGGCATCGTGGGCACGCTCAACTGGCGCAAGGACGCGGGCGTCGCGCTGCGCGAGCCGGTGGCGCCCAAGCTGCCGGAGTCGGAGCTGCACGGCATCATCCCGCTGGACGCCGAAGGCAAGCCCGCGCGCAAGCCGTTCGACGTGCGCGAGGTGATCGCCCGCATCGTCGACGGCTCCGAGTTCGAGGAGTTCAAGGCCCGCTACGGCGCGACGCTGGTGTGCGGCTTCGCGTGGATCGAGGGCATGCCCGTGGGCATCGTCGCCAACAACGGCATCCTGTTCGCCGAGAGCGCCGACAAGGGCGCGCACTTCATCGAGCTGTGCTGCCAGCGCAAGGTGCCGCTGGTGTTCCTGCAGAACATCACCGGCTTCATGGTGGGCCGCAAGTACGAGAACGAGGGCATCGCGCGCGCCGGCGCCAAGATGGTGACGGCCGTGGCGTGCGCCAATGTGCCCAAGTTCACCGTGATCATCGGCGGCTCGTTCGGCGCCGGCAACTACGGCATGTGCGGCCGCGCGTACAGCCCGCGCTTCCTGTGGATGTGGCCCAACGCGCGCATCAGCGTGATGGGCGGCGAGCAGGCCGCCAGCGTGCTGGCCACCGTGCGTCGCGATGGCATCGAGGCCAAGGGCGGCCAGTGGTCGGCCGACGAGGAAGAGAGCTTCAAGGCGCCGATCCGCGACCAGTACGAGGCGCAGGGCCACCCGTACTTCGCCAGCGCGCGGCTGTGGGACGACGGCGTGATCGACCCGGCCGACACGCGCCGCGTGCTCGCGCTGGGCCTGTCGGCCAGCCTCAACGCGCCGATCCCGGACATGAAGTTCGGCGTGTTCCGCATGTGATGTCCCTGCCGGGCGAGCCATCGGGCCGCCTGTTCTCCAACTTCCCGCATCGTTCGATGAACCAGCCTGCTTCCCTCGTCCGCGCGACGCTCGTCGGCCTGTCCGCCCTTGTCCTGGCATCGTTCGCGCAGGCGCGCAACGAAACCTTCATGCAGCCCGTCGCCGCCGCGCTGCACAAGAGCTATTCACGCGAGGTCGTCGGCGACCTGCCGATTCTCTGGGGCGTGGCGACCGCGCCGCAGGCCGGCGCGCCCGAGTTGATCGGGACGCCCTTCATCGTGGAGGGCAGCGGCTCGGCCACCGGCGACGATCCGCGCAAGCACGAGACGCTCAGCGACGAGGCGGTCTGCAACCATGCGTTCAAGAGCGCGCTGGCCAAGCTCGTGGACGCCGCGCGCGATGCGCACGCGGGCGCGGTCGTGGGCGTCGTGTCCGCCTACAAGGGGAGCACCGCGATCGACGACGGCAAGACCTTCGAATGCCATGCGGGGGTCGCCTGGTCCCACGTCTTCCTGCGGGCGCAGCTCGTGAAGTCGCTGGAGGGGACGGCCCGATGATCAAGGCGATCTCCTTCTTAGCGCTGGCGCTCGTGGCGGCGACGGCCTCGGCGCGCGACACCGTGCTGCACCTGCCGATCGCCGCCGCGCTGTCCGACCCGGCCACGCAGCGCATCGTCGGCGCGCTGCCGTTGCGCTTCGGCGCGGCGTCGGCGACGGACGCCGAACTCGTCGCACGCGACGTCCAGATCGACGGCAGCGCGGAGCCCTTGCGCGAGAACGCCAATCAACGCGACAGCCAGCCGCCCAGCGACGAGTCGGTCTGCCAGAAGGCCTTCGCGGACGCGATGGCGCGACTGGTCGCCGCGGCGCAACGCAGCAACGCGGCGGCGGCCGTGGGCATCGTGTGGGACTACAGGGCCCAGGTGCGCGACGACGCGGCCACCTACGAATGCCACGCCGGCAGCTTCCGCTCGTACGTCGCGCTGCGGGCGCAGCTCGCGCGAGCGCTGCCGCAGGCGTTGCCGGTGCCGGTGCCCGCGAAGTCGGGCTATGCCGAACTCACGAACCTCGATGCGGTGCCGTCCACCGCCGCCGGCAAGGACCGCTACGCGCACTTCCTGACGCTGCCCAAGCCGCGCGCGTTCGCCTTCCTCGAGGACGGCAGCTGGCGTTTCTGGGCCGACGATCCCGAAGCCGCGACCAAGGTCTTCGCCGAGTGCGCGCGCCTGGGCAAGCGCTGCTGGCTGTATGCGGTCGACGACAACGTGGTCTGGAACGCCGACGAGAGCCGGCGCATCGCCAGCGTGGCGCAGCTGCGCGGCATGGCGGCGGCGGTGTCGCCCAAGGATGAGCATCAATGAGCGCCGGCGTGCCCGACGGTGCCGGCAGGAGGTTTGCCCTGTCGGGCTGTCCGGCTGCCGTCGTGGCCGAATCTGCAGAAAGGCAAGGTCCATGAACACCGCTCAACGCCAACCGTCTCACCGCCGCACCGCCGTCGCGGCCGCCTTCGCCGCCGCCGCGCTCGCCGCATTGCCGCCGTCCGCCCAGGCGCGCAATGTCCGCCTGATGGAGTCGGTGCCCGACACGGTGCGCATCACGCGCGTGCACGACATCCTCGGCAACCTCGAGATGCGCTTCGGTGGCGACAGCGGCCGCGGCGCCACCGTGGTGCGCCGCGACGTCGTCGTCAAGGGCGTGGGAACGACCAAGCTGGACGACGTCGGCGAGGACGACCGCGTGCGCCCGCGCGACCACGAGCTGTGCGCCCGCGCGTTCGAGGACGCGGTCACGCAGCTCGCGTTCGCCGCGCGCGGCGTGCGCGCGACGGCCATCGTCGGCGTGATCTCCAACTACGAAGGCTCGGTGTTCGACGACCCGGATCACTTCGAGTGCCATGTCGGCGCGCTCAAGGCTGCGGTCACGTTGCGTGCGCAGCTCGCGACCATGCCGACCCCGCCCAGTGCCGTGCCCGTGATCTCGCCGCCGCCCGCCCCGATTCCGATCGCGCCGGCGCCCGACTATGCGCCGCCGCCGCCCGCGCCCACGTTCCAACCCCTGCCGCCGGCGCCCGCGCCGGCGCCCAACTGACGTCGCCGCGCGCGCCGTCCTGAAGCCGATGACCGACACCCTGCTGATCTCGCGCGACGGCCCCGTCGCGCGCGTGTTCCTCAACCGCCCCGACGTGCGCAACGCGTTCAACGACGGCGTCATCGCGGAACTCACCGCCGCCTTCACAGGCTTCGCGGCGGACGACACGCTGCGCGCGGTCGTGCTCGGCGGCCACGGCAAGGCGTTCTGCGCCGGCGCGGACCTGTCGTGGATGCGCGCGATGGCCGACTACACGTGGGAGCAGAACCGCGCCGACGCGCAGGGCCTGGCGGACATGCTCTTCGCGATCTGGTCCTGCCCGGTGCCGGTCATCGGACGCATCCACGGCGACTGCTACGCCGGCGGCGTGGGCCTGGCCGCGGTGTGCGACATCCTGGTCGCCGTCGAAGGCACCAACTTCTGCCTCAGCGAGGCCAAGCTGGGGCTGCTGCCCGCGACGATCGGGCCGTACGTCGTCAAGGCGCTCGGCGAGCAGGCCTCGCGCCGCTACTTCACGACGGCCGAACGCTTCGACGCCGCCCGCGCGCATGCGCTGGGCTTCGTGCACGAGGTCGTGGCCGCCGATGCGCTGGACGCCAAGGTCGACGAGCTTGTCGCCGGGCTCGTGGCCAACGGCCCGGCGGCCGTGCGCGCGTGCAAGAAGCTGGTGCAGGACGTGGCCGGCCGCGCGATCGACGACACGCTGCGTGCCGATACGGCCAGGCGTATCGCCGACATCCGCGCCAGCGCCGAAGGCAAGGAGGGCGTGCAGGCCTTCCTGAACAAGCGCGACCCGTCCTGGCGCTGAGCGTCCGAAGAATTCGAAGCTGGAGACCCCATGTTCACCAAGATCCTGATCGCCAACCGCGGCGACGACGAGCGCGAAGCGCTTGGCGCGGCGAAGCCAAATCGCGTCGTGCGCGAAGCGCACCCAGGCGATTTCACCGCGGAGAACAAGCATGTTTGAAAAGATCCTGATCGCCAACCGCGGTGAAATCGCCTGCCGCGTCGCGGCTACCGCGAAGCGCCTCGGCGTCAAGAGCGTCGCCGTCTATTCCGACGCCGACGCCAACGCGCGCCACGTGTCGGCCTGCGACGAGGCCGTGCGCATCGGCGAGGCCGCGCCGCGCGACAGCTACCTGCGCTGGGAACGCATCATCGAGGCCGCCAAGGCCACCGGCGCCCAGGCGATCCATCCGGGCTACGGCTTCCTCAGCGAGAACGAGGACTTCGCGCACGCCTGCGCCGACGCGGGTATCGCGTTCATCGGCCCGCCACCGTCGGCGATCCGCGCGATGGGGCTGAAGGCGGAGTCCAAGCAGCTGATGGAAAAGGCCGGCGTGCGGCTGGTGCCTGGCTATCACGGGAGCGACCAGGATCCCGCGTTGCTCAAGCGCGAGGCCGACCGCATCGGCTATCCGGTGCTGATCAAGGCGAGCGCGGGCGGCGGCGGAAAGGGCATGCGCATCGTCAACGCGGGCGACGAGTTCGACGCGGCGTTGGCGTCGTGCAAGCGCGAGGCGATCAACAGCTTCGGCGACGACGCGGTGCTGATCGAGCGCTACGTGCAACGCCCGCGCCACATCGAGATCCAGGTCTTCTTCGACACGCACGGCAACGGCGTCTACCTGTTCGAGCGCGACTGCTCGGTGCAGCGCCGCCACCAGAAGGTGCTGGAGGAAGCGCCGGCCCCGGGCATGACGGAGGAACGCCGCCGCGAGATGGGCGAGGCCGCCGTGGCCGCCGCGCGCGCGGTCAACTACGTCGGCGCCGGCACCGTCGAATTCATCTGCGAGCAGGATGGCCGCTTCTACTTCATGGAGATGAACACGCGGCTGCAGGTGGAGCATCCGGTGACGGAGGCCATCAGCGGGCACGATCTCGTCGAGTGGCAGCTGCGCGTGGCCTCGGGCGAGCCGCTGCCGGCGACGCAGGCCGACCTGAAGATCCACGGCCACGCGATCGAGGCGCGCATCTGCGCCGAGAGCCCCGAGGCCAACTTCCTGCCCGCCACCGGCACGCTGTCGGTGCTGAAGTGGCCGGCGCACGTGGGCTTTCGCCGCAACGAGGACGGCGAGGGCTTCCACGATCCGGCGCCGGTGCGCGTCGATACCGGCGTCAACGAAGGCGACGCGATCACGCCGTACTACGACTCGATGATCGCCAAGCTGATCGTCTGGGGCGAGGATCGCGAACAGGCGCTGGCGCGGCTCGACGCCGCGCTGGCCGGCACGCACATCGCGGGCGTCGTCAACAACGTGAGCTTCCTGCGCCGCGTCGCGAAGACGCCGTCGTTCGCGGGCGCGAACCTCGACACGGCGCTGATCGAGCGCGAGCGCGAGAACCTGTTCGGCAAGACCGGCCTGCCGCTGGAAGTGGTCGCCGCGGGCGTGGCCGCGCGCGCGAAGGCGCTGCAGCAGCAGTCGGTGGGCAGCGATCCGTGGTCGCGCCGCGACGGCTGGCGCATGCACGGCACGTCGGTGCAGCGCTTCGACATCGAGTGGCAAGGCGAGTCGCTGGAGGTTCTGCTGACCTCGCAGCATGGCGGCGGCGCGCTGCTGAAGGCCGGCGACGTCGAGCTCGCGTTCGAATCGCGCGCGCTGGGCGGCGATCGCTACGACGTGACCCTCGGCACCCAGGCCGACACGCGCCGTCTCGCGCTGACCGTCTACCAGGTCGGCGAGCAGGTGTCGGTGTTCTCGCAGGCGGGCAGCGCGCAGGCCACGGTGGTCGACACGCTCGCGCACGCGGGCGAAGGCCACAAGGAAGCCGGCCGGCTCACGGCGCCGATGCCCGGCAAGGTCATCGCCTATCTCGTCAAGCGCGGCGACGCCATCAAGACCGGACAGCCGCTGGCGGTACTCGAAGCGATGAAAATGGAGCACACGATCGCCGCGCCACGCGACGGCACCGTGGCCGAACTGCTGTTCGCGCCGGGTGACCAGGTCAGCGAAGGCGGCGAACTGCTCACGTTGGAGTGAATCGACATGTCGTCATTGCCTGAGTTCGTGAAGATCGTCGACGTCGGCCCGCGCGACGGCTTGCAGAACGAGAAGAACCACGTCCCCGCCGCCGACAAGATCGCGCTGGTCGGCCTGCTGCAGGACGCGGGCCTGCGCGAGATCGAGGTCACCAGCTTCGTCAGCCCGAAGTGGGTGCCGCAGATGGCCGATGCGCTCGAGGTCATGGCCGGCATCACGCGCAAGCCGGGCGTGCGCTACTCGGTGCTCACGCCCAACCTGAAGGGCTGGGAGGCCGCGGTCGCGACGAGGCCGGACGAGATCGTCGTGTTCGGCGCGGCCAGCGAGGCGTTCAGCCAGAAGAACATCAACTGCTCGATCGCGGAGTCGATCGATCGCTTCGCGCCGGTCGTGGCCGCGGCCAAGGCGGCCGGCGTCAAGGTGCGCGCGGCGATCTCGTGCGCGGTGGGCTGTCCGTACGAGGGCGACATCGCCCCGTCTCGCGTCGCGATGGTCGCGAGGATGATGCGCGCGATCGGCGTCGACCACGTCGGCGTGGCCGACACCATCGGCGTGGGCACGCCGCTGAAGGTGCGCGCCGCGATGGAAGCGGCGCTCGAGCACTTCCCGCTCGCCGAGACCAGCGGCCACTTCCACGACACCTACGGCCAGGCGCTCTCGAACATCTACGAGTGCCTGCAGATGGGCATCCACACCTTCGACACCAGCGTGTCGGGCCTCGGCGGCTGCCCTTACGCGAAGGGCGCGACGGGCAACGTCGCGACCGAGGACGTCGTCTACCTGCTGCACGGCCTGGGCATCCGGACGGGCATCGACCTCGACAAGCTCGTCGACGCCGGCGCGTTCATCAGCAAGCAGATCGGCAAGACCAACGGCTCGCGCGCGGCCCGGGCGTTGCTGGCCAAGCGCGCCGATTCGACGGCGGTGTGCGCATGACGCTCGAGGATCGCCCCGAGGGCTTCCAGCGCGTGTCCGCGGAGTTGCAGCGGCTGGGCCATCCGCACACGCCGCAGTTCCTCGACACCGCCGCGCGCACGTCGCAGGAGGCGGCCGACGCACTCGGCGTCGTCGTCGGCCAGATCGCCAAGAGCGTGGTGTTCCGCCGCAAGGCCGACGAGGTCGCGATCCTCGTGGTCGCGTCGGGAGACCGGCGCGTCGACGAGAAGAAAGTGGCGCAGATCGTCGGCGCCATCGGCCGCGCCGACGCCGAGTTCGTCAAGGCGAAGACCGGCTTCACGATCGGCGGCGTGTCGCCGCTCGCGCACGCGACGCCGGTGGTCACGCTGATCGACCGCGAGCTGTTCCGCTTCGATCGCGTGTGGGCCGCGGCGGGGCATCCGCACGGCGTGTTCCCGATGACGCCGGCCGAGCTCGAGCAGCTCACGGGCGCGCCGGTGCACGACGTCGTGCAGGCGCCGGCCGCCTGATGGCCCGCGACCCCGTCATCCGGGACGGCATCGAGCACGCGCCCGACAGCGCGTATTTCGCCGCGCGCCTGGCGGAGATCGGCAATGCGTCGCCGGTGCCGTCGCCTTGCGTCAACATCTGCAAGATCGACCCGTATACCAGCGCGTGCCACGGGTGCCGCCGCACGCTCGACGAGATCGCGGCGTGGAGCGCGCTGCCGGATGCCGACAAGCGCTGGGTCTGGCAGCAGCTGCCCGGACGTGAGCCGCCGGTCTGAGGAGCGATCCATGCAACGCGTCATCTTCGACTTCGACATCATCTCGCCCTACGCCTACCTCGCGTTCGAGCGCCTGCCGTCCGCGCTCGAAGGACTGTCGCACCACGTCGAATACCGGCCGCTGCTGTTCGCCGGCCTGTTGAAGCGCTGGGGCAACACCGCGCCGGTGGACGTGGCACCGAAGAAGGCGTGGCTGTTCCGCCAGTGCGCGTGGATCGCCGAGCGCGAGGGCATCGTGTTCCGGCCGCCGACGCCGCATCCGTTCAACCCGCTCGCGTTGCTGCGCCTGCTCGTGGCCAGCGCGCCGGCGGACGTGCTGCCGAACCGCCATGCGGTCGAACTCGCGTTCCGCCACGTCTGGGCGCGCGACGGCGGCGATGCCAACGATCCCGCGGCGCTCGAGGCCCTCGCCGAGGCCATCGCGCCGGTGCGCGATCCGGCCAGTCCCGAAGTGAAGGCCGAACTGCAGGCGCGCACCGCGCAAGCCGCGGCGGCCGGCGTGTTCGGCGTGCCGAGCTTCCGCCTCGACGACGGCCAGCTGTTCTGGGGCACCGACTCGATGGCGATGCTGGCCGACGCGATGCGCAAGCGGCAGGGCGGCTGACCGCCCCCTCCAGCGGACGCCGCGCGGGGGTTTCCACGCCTCCGGTGTTTACCCTCGCGACCCCGTCGCTTTCCACGATGAGAAACGCGGCGTCCGCGTTATCCCTCGCGTTGTAAGTTTCGAATAAGTCTCGCGTCAGAACTCAGTCAGAGGGCAGTCTCACGATGCGCAACAGGCGCTTCCCGTCGAGGAAGGCGACCGCACATCGACAACAGGAGACATCCCATGGCAACCAGCAACGCGCGCGCGGGCATCACGGGCGACGAACGCATGGTCATCTTTGCGTCCTCGCTCGGCACGGTGTTCGAGTGGTACGACTTCTTCGTGTACGGCACCCTGGCGCCGTTCGTCAACAAGGCCTTCTTCTCGGGCCTGGATCCGACGGCCGGCTACATCGCCACGCTCCTCGTGTTCGCCGCCGGCTTCTTCGTGCGGCCGTTCGGCGCGCTGGTGTTCGGCCGCCTCGGCGACATGATCGGGCGCAAGTACACCTTCCTGGTCACGATCGTGATCATGGGCCTGTCGACCGCCGTCATCGGGGTGATTCCAACGTACGCGCAGATCGGCATCGCGGCGCCGATCGTGCTGATCCTGCTGCGCGTGCTGCAGGGCCTGGCGCTCGGTGGCGAGTACGGCGGCGCGGCGACCTACGTGGCGGAGCATTCGCCGCAGAACAAGCGCGGCGCCTTCACCTCGTGGATCCAGACCACGGCCACGCTGGGCCTGTTCCTGTCGCTGGTCATCATCCTGGCCATCAAGGGCATGGTGACGAAGGAGGCCTTCGAGGACGTCTGGGGCTGGTGGCGCGCGCCGTTCATCCTGTCGATCCTGCTGCTGATCATCAGCGTGTGGATCCGCCTGTCGATGAACGAGTCGCCGGCGTTCAAGCGGATGAAGGAAGAGGGCAAGACCTCCAAGGCGCCGCTGACGGAATCGTTCACGCGCTGGGGCAACCTGAAGTTCGTGCTGCTCGCGCTGTTTGGCCTGACCGCCGGCCAGGGCGTGGTCTGGTACTCGGGCCAGTTCTACGCGCTGATCTTCCTGACCACGACGCTCAAGGTCGATGCCTCCACCGCGCAGTGGATGATCGCTACGGCGCTGGTGCTGGGCACGCCGTTCTTCGTCGTCTTCGGCACGCTGTCGGACAAGATCGGCCGCAAGTGGATCATCCTGGGCGGCATGCTGCTGGCCTGCCTGACCTACTCGATGATCTTCCACGGGCTCGCACGCGCCGGCAACCCGGAGCTGTATGACGCCCAGGAGAAGACGCACATCGTGGTCAAGGCGGATCCGTCCACCTGCGCGTTCCAGGCCAACCCGGTGGCGCGCGAGGCCGACTTCCGCAGCTCGTGCGACATCGCCAAGCGCGCGTTGATCACGGGCTTCTCGGCCAACTACGACAACGAAGCCGCGCCGGCCGGCACGCCCGCCACGGTCACCGTCGGCGACAAGACGATCACGGCGCCCGACGCGCAGCTGGCCGCGGGTCCGGCCTACAAGTTCGACGAGGCCTCGACCAAGGCGATCGCCGCGTTCAAGAAGGACCTGGGCGCCGCGCTGAAGGAGGCCGGCTATCCGAGCAAGGCCAAGCCGATCGAGACCTTCGACAGCCGCTGGATGACCATCGTGGGCCTGCTGTGGATCCTGATGATCTACGTCACCATGGTCTACGGCCCGATCGCGGCCATGCTGGTCGAGCTGTTCCCGACCCGCATCCGCTACACCTCGATGAGCCTGCCGTACCACATCGGCAACGGCTGGTTCGGCGGCCTGCTGCCGTCGTTCTGCTTCGCCATCTCGGTGCAGACCGGCAACATCTACAACGCGCTGCTCTACCCGATCATCGTGGCCGGGGTGAGCCTGGTCATCGGCGCGATCTTCGTGCGCGAGACCAAGGACACGGACATCTACGCCGGCGACTGAGGGGCTTCGAAACTCTCACTGAAATAGGCCCTTGCCGGGCCTATTTTCTTTGGTGAGAGCGAACATTTGTGCGAATTTGCGCGGCCTTGACGCGACATGAACACGACATGACGCGCCAGTGCACAATGGGTCGTCCCAGCCGGCGCCAGACCGGTTCAACGCTTGCGCGGCGCGCTGCCCGCAGGACGCGAGGCGCGGCGCTTGCCCGCGTCCTCCGGTAGGCAGGGCGACCGGCAACGGCCCTGGTGGTGGGGTAGGCATGCCAGAACAGGATCTATTGGACGACGACCTCCGCGCGCTGGACCAGGTGGCGGAGGAACGCGGCGCGGCGGCATTGCCCGCGCTGCAGGCCGCGGTCGAGCGGATGCGCAGCGAAGGCGACCGCGACCGCCTCATGTGGGCGCTGCCGCCGCTGGCGCGCGCCTATGCGCTGCTCGAGAAATTCGAGGAAGGCGAGGCCGCCGCCAACGAGGCGCTGGCGCATTTTCGCGTCAGCGGCTCGGTGCGCGGGCAGGCGTTCGCACTCAACGCGCTGGGCGTGGTCGCGATCCGCCGCGGCGTGCCGTCGCGCGCGCTCGAGGTCGCCGGCGAGGCCGTCGTGCTGGCGCGCGCCGCCGAGGATCCGATCCTGCAGGTGCGCATCGCCAACACGCTGGGCATCGTGCTCAACGACATCGGGCGGCTGTCCGAGGCCGTGCAGATCTTCGAGGAAGGCCTGCGCGCGGCGCGCGGCTTCCAGGCCGAGCCCGTCGTGCTGCGGCTGCGCTCCAACTTGTCGCTCGCGCTCGGTCGCTGGGCGCTGAAGGAGCACGACGACGGCGTCGACGAGTCCGCCTGGCGGCCGCGCGCCGAGCGCGCGATCGAGCTGATGGGGCCCACGCTGCAGGCCTGGCGCGACGAGAAGAAATGGGTCGAGATCAGCAGTGCGCTCGACCACCTGGCCATCTCGCACATCGTGCTGGGCGACCTCGCGGCGGCGCATGCCTCGCTCGACGAGGCCGAGTCGCTGATGGACGCATCGGCGCCGCACTCGATGGTGTTCTTCAGCTGCGCCCGTGCGCGCGCCCACCTGCACGCCAACGAGCCGCAGCTGGCGCTGCAGGCGCTCGAGCGCGGCCGCGTGGCCGCCGACAGCCGCGGCGGCCACATGCACATGCACGAGCTGTATCGCCTGAAGTGCCAGGCCCACGAGGCGCGCGGCGAATTCCAGGAGGCGCTGTCCGCGCACAAGCTGTTCCACGAGATGCGCTCGCGCCTGGTGCTCGATCGGGCGGAGCAGCAGGCCTCCGCGCTGGTGGTCGCGCTCAACACCGAGCGCGCGCTGCGCCAGGTGAGCGAGGAGCGCGACCGCGCCGAGCGCGCGCACCTGGAGGCGCGCCACGACCAGCTGACGGGCCTGGCCAACCGGCGCCGCTTCGACGAGTTCCTGGGCGGCGTGCTGCCGCGCGCCAGCGACGAGCATCCGGTCTCGCTGGTGCTGATCGACCTGGACCATTTCAAGTCCATCAACGACCGCTATCGCCACCTCGCCGGCGACGCCGCACTGCGCTGGGTCGCGACGAAGCTGCAGGCGCAGTGCCGCCAGACCGACCTGCCCGCGCGCCTGGGCGGCGACGAGTTCGCGTTGGTGTTGTCGGCGCCGCTGGCCGTCGCGCACCAGGTCTGCAACCGCCTGCGCGTGGCGGTGGCCGAGCGCGTCACCGACCTGCCCGCCGACATCACGATCCGCCTGAGCGCCGGCATCGCCGAGGCCAGCGCGCCGTGCGACGCGGTGCACCTGTTCAAGCGCGCCGACGAGGCGCTCTACGCCGCCAAGGCCGCGGGCCGCGACGCGGTCCGCAACGATATTTCCGACGCCCGGCACGGGTGAGGAGTCCGCCATGACGACCGATCTGCAGCGCGGCCTGTACGACTCGCCTGCGCCCGAGGACGAGGCGGCCGCGGGCGCCCTGCCGCCGCAGGACATCAGCGTCGAGGTGCTGCTCGAGAAATACGCCAAGGGCGACGAGAAGGACCTGCACGACGTGCGCGCGCGCGTCGCTCTGGCGATCGCGCAGGTGGAGGCGCCCGACCAGCGCGAGGCCTGGGCCGCGCGCTTCCTCGACGCGCTGCAGGGCGGCTTCGTGCCCGCGGGCCGCATCAACTCCGCCGCCGGCACGGAACTCAGCGCCACCTTGATCAACTGCTTCGTGCAGCCAGTGGGCGACTCGATCGCGCAGGCCGAGGACGGCGTGCCCGGCATCTACACGGCGCTCACCGAGGCCGCCGAGACGATGCGCCGCGGCGGCGGCGTCGGCTACGATTTCTCGCGCATCCGCCCGCAAGGCGCGTGGGTGGGCTCGACCCGCAGCCGCGCGTCCGGCCCGGTCAGCTACATGCGCGTGTTCGACCGCAGCTGCGAGACGGTGGAATCCGCCGGCAGCCGACGCGGCGCGCAGATGGCGGTGCTGCGCTGCGACCACCCCGACGTCGAGGCCTTCATCCACGCCAAGGACCAGGGCGACCTCACCAACTTCAACATCTCGGTGGGCGTGACCGACGCGTTCATGCAGGCCGTCGACGACGACGCGGCGTTCGACCTCGTCCACAAGGCCCGGCCCAGCGACGAGCAGATCGCCGAGGGCGCGACGCAGCGCGAGGACGGCCTGTGGGTCTACCGCCGGCCGCGCGCCCGCGCGCTGTGGGAGCAGATCATGCGCTGCACCTACGACCACGCCGAGCCGGGCGTGCTGTTCCTCGACCGCATCAACCAGGACAACAACCTCAGCTACTGCGAGACGATCGCGGCGACGAACCCGTGCGTGACGGCCGACACCTGGGTGCAGACCAGCGAGGGCCCGCGCCAGGTCGCGCAGCTGATCGGCCAGCCCTTCGTGGCGATCGTCGACGGCAAGCCGTATCGAACGGAGTCGGAAGGCTTCTTCGAGTCCGGCGTGAAGCCAGTGCACCTGCTGCGCACGCGCGAAGGCCACACGCTGAAGCTGACGGCGGATCACGAGGTGCGCCGCGCCGGCGCGCAGCGCGACGAGTGGGTCGCGGCGTCGCAGTTGAGGCCGGGCGACGCAATCGTGCTGAACGACCATCGCGCCATCGGCTGGGGCTCCGACATCGATCACGCCGACGGCGTCGCCATCGGCACGGCGATCGTCGAGCTCGCGCGTTCGTCGGGGCAACTGGGCCTCGTGCAGCCGCTGGTGCAGCCGGCCATCGAGGCGCATTCGCTCGCGTGCAGCGCGGGCATCCTGCAGACGATCTTCAGCGTCGACGGCTGGGCCGACGCCTCGGTGCCCAGCATCCACCTCGCGAGCAGCAGCCGTGCCGACCTCGGGACGCTGCAGCGCATGCTGCTGCGGCTGGGCATCGCCAGCACGATCGTCAAGGAGGCGAAGGCCGCGCAGATCGTCGTGGCCAACGGCGACGTGCAGCGCTTCCTGGAGCGCGTGGGCCTCGTGGGCGAGGCGGCATCGGCGGGCCTGGATGCGCTCGTGGCGCGCGCGCGCTCGCTGGCCGCAAGAGGGCGCTTCACCGCGACGTTCGAGTCGCTGGTACCGATGGGCGAGGAGCCGGTCTACGACGTCACCGTCGAGGACGTGCACGCCTTCGACGCCAACGGCTTCCTGGCCAAGAACTGCGGCGAGCAGCCGCTGCCGCCGTACGGCTGCTGCTGCCTCGGCTCGATCGACCTGACGCAGTTCGTGCGCCGCCCGTTCGAAGCCGACGCGAGCTTCGACGGCGAGGCCTTCGCCGCCATGGTGAAGACCGCGACGCGCATGCTCGACAACGTGCTGGACATCACCGTCTGGCCGCTGCCCGCGCAACTGGCGGAGGCGAACGCGAAGCGCCGCGTCGGCCTCGGCTTCACGGGCCTGGGCGATGCGCTGGCCATGCTCAACCTGCGCTACGACACGCCGGCCGCGCGCGACGCCGCGCAGCACATCGCGCGCACGATGCGCGACGCGGCCTACGACGCCTCGGCCGACCTCGCCGTCGAACGCGGCGCGTTCCCGCTGTTCAACGCCGACCTCTATTTGTCGCGCGGCACGTTCGCGTCGCGCCTGCCGCCGGCCCTGAAGGACAAGGTGCGTGCGCAGGGCCTGCGCAACTCGCACCTGTTGTCGATCGCACCCACCGGCACGATCAGCCTGGCCTTCGCCGACAACGCGAGCAACGGCATCGAGCCGCCGTTCTCGTGGTCGTACACGCGCAAGAAGCGCATGCCCGACGGCAGCGCGAAGTCGTATGCGGTCGAGGACCACGCCTGGCGCCTGTATCGCCACCTGAAGGGCGCCGACGCGCCGCTCACCGACGCCTTCGTCACCGCGCTCGAGATGAGCGCGGAGAGCCACGCCGCGATGGTGGCCGTCGTCGCGCCCTACGTCGACACGGCGATCAGCAAGACGGTCAACGTGCCGGCCGACTATCCGTTCGCGGACTTCGAGGGCCTGTACCGCTTCGCGTGGAAGTCGGGCCTGAAGGGCCTGGCCACGTATCGCCCGAACGCGGTGCTGGGCTCGGTGCTCAGCGCGACGCCGGCCGCGCCCGAGCCGCTGCCCAACGCGGCCACCCGCGAGACGCCGCAGCCGCTCGTGGCCGGCACCGACGCGGCGATCAACGTCGCCGACCAGCGCCTCACGCTCGATCGCCCGTCGACAGCGGTGATGAGCTCGCTGCGCTGGCCCGGCCGCCCCGAGATGAACGGCGGCAACCCGGCGTGGACGTACATGATCCGCCACCCGCACGGCGAGTTCGCGCTGTTCGTCGGCGAGATGCCCGCGCAGGCCGGCCCCGGCTTCGGGCTGTTCGCGCAGAACGTGCCGTTCGAGGTCTGGGTCAACGGCGCCGAGCAGCCGCGCGGGCTCGCCGCGCTCGCGAAGACGCTGTCGATGGACATGCGCGTCAACGATCCCGCCTGGCTCAAGCTGAAGCTCGACGTGCTGGCGACGGTGTCGGAGGAGCGCGCCTTCGACATGCCGTTCCCGCCCGCAGGCGAGCGGCGGCTGTTCCCGGGCGTCGTCGCGGCCACGGCCGCGGTGATCCGCTGGCGCTGCGAGCAGCTCGGCGCGCTGGCCGACGGCGGCCCGACGCCCATGCTCGACGCGATGTTCAGCCGCGACGAGCCGCGCACCGGCACCGCGGGCACGTTGGCCTGGGCGGTCGACGTCGACAACCCGGCCACCGGAGAAGCGTTCACGCTGACGATGAAGGAAGTGACGCTGCGCTCGGCCGCGGGCGCCAATGCGCCGGAGGGCGCCGCGCCCACGCGCGTGACGCGCCCGTGCGCGGTGGGTTTCTCCGGAAACTATCCGCGCGCGCTCGACGGCCTGGCGCGCCTGCTGTCGCTGGACATGCGCGTGATCGACCCTGCCTGGATCGGCATGAAGCTGCGCAAGCTGCTCAACGTCGGCGAGCCGCTGGGCCATTTCATGGCGCCGCTGCCCGGCCAGAAGCGCCAGCAGGTGTGGCCGTCGACGATCGCCTACGTCGCGCGCCTGATGATCCACCGCTATGCGATGCTGGGCGTGCTCGACGAGGAGGGCTTCCCGCTCGGCGCGACCGGGCTGCTCGAGGCGCCGGCGCCGCGCGCGATCGGCCAGCTCGCGCCGCAGGCCGGCCGGCCGTGCCCGGAGTGCGGCAACGCGACGATGATCCACAAGGACGGTTGCGACTTCTGCACCTCGTGCGGCTACGTGGGCGCATGCGGATGATCCCCTGCGCCTGGTGCTGCAATTGCCGACTCGCGCGGACGATCGGCAAACCGCACGCTGTCCACGTCGATCTCGACTGATCCACGGCCGAGCGGCCGCGGCCGCCCGGGCTTGAGCAAGCGCACGGGCGTGACGCATCGGCCGCACGCGTCCGCAAGGGAGGCATTCTGGACGCCGTGGACGGCATTCGCGTCACCGGGATGGCCGCTTGCCTGGACGAGCCATGAACATCGACCCTCACTGCTCCCACCGTCGCCTCATGGTGGTCGATGACGACCACGACCTGGTCGACGCGCTGTGCGAGTGGATCGCGCTCAGATCCGATTGGACCGCGGTGGGCGCCTACGGGCCCGAAGACGCCATCGCGCAAGCGGGCGCCGCGCCGCCGGACGCCATCCTCCTGGACATGGAGATGGCGGGCATCGACGGCTTCGATACGGCCAAGCGCCTGGAGTTGGCAGCACGGCCCACCCATCCCGCGCTGCTCGCCTTGACCGGCAACGCGTGGCTGCGCGAAGCCGCGTCGCATGATGCCCGGTTCGCGGCCTCGATCCTGAAGCCCGCGGATCTCGAAGGATTGCTCAGCCTCCTGGACAGGGTGTCCCCCGCGCATTGACACGCGCCACCACCCCGCCGCAGCCTTCGGGTGCGGCGCGACTCACCGAAGAGGCTCCCGATGGGACTTTCAGAGTTCATCACCCGCGACGCGGCCAGGATCATGGCCGAGTTTGAGGCCTTCGCAATGCAGCAGTTGCCGGCCGCGGCCGAGATGGACGTCGAAGCGCTGCGCGACCACGCTCGACAGGTCCTCGAGGCCATCGCGTCGGACATGCGCCAGCCGCAGACCCGGCGCGAGCAGCGGGAGAAGTCGATGGGCCGGGCTCCGCGTGCCGCCGGGACGGATGCGAGTGCGGCCGAGATCCACGGCGAGGCGCGGGCGGCGGCGGGCTTCGACGTGAGCCAGACGGCGGCGGAGTACCGCGCGCTGCGCGCCTCGGTGATCCGCCTCTGGATGGAGAGCAGCCCGACGCTCGGCCGGGAGCAGGTCATCGAGCTCACGCGCTTCAATGAAGCCATGGACGAGGCGTTGGCGGAGAGCATCCTTCAGTTCGCCGGCGAGGCCGCGCGAATGCGAAACCTCTTCCTTGGCGTTCTCAGCCACGAATTGCGCACGCCACTGTCGACCATCATGGCGTCAGGCCAGAGCCTGCTGCTCGCCGCCAGATCCGGCCAGGTGATGCCCGAAGCAGCCGAGCGCACGCTGCGCGGCGCGCGCCGCATACAGAGCCTGCTCGACGACCTGCTCGACTACGTGCGCAGCGGCCTGGGCGAGGGCATGCGCGTGACGCCCGCGCGCGTCGACATGGGCCAGGTCTGCGGCCGGATCGTCGGCGAACTGCGCGCAAGCCATCCTGGGCGGTCCATCGAGACCGAGGCGGTCGGCGACCTCGCCTGCGTGTGCGACGCGCAGAGAGTCGCCCAGGCGATCTCGAACCTGCTGGGCAACGCCTTGAGGCACGGCGCATCGGGCGCCGCCATCCGCGCGCGCGTCGACGGCTCGGCGCCTGACGAAGTCGCAGTGAGCGTGCGCAACGCCGGTCCGCCCATTCCCAAGGCGACGCGCGAAAGCCTGTTCGAGCCCCTGGTGCGCGGCGCGGGTGCCAACAACGCGGGCTACAACCTCGGACTGGGCCTCTACATCGTCCGCGAGATCGCGCTGGCCCACGGCGGGTCGGCAAGCGTGGAGTCGGACGCCGAGTCCGGCACCGTCTTCACCCTGCGAATCCCCCGTGATGCAAGTGCCGCGGCGGCCAGCGCCTTTCCCGGCCTGCGGATGAACTGACCATCGGCGATGCAACCCGGCCCCAAGTCACGCTTTGCGGGGATCTTCGACGGCCATCGAGCCAAACCTTCCCTATGCCGGGATGCTTCGACACACAGGACACGCCATGCGCCACGCCGATGAGATCAGGGTCGCGCCGGGAGCGTCGCCAGTCGACCATTCGCGCCGCGGCGCCGCCCTGATTTGCGAGGCCGGCATGCGAGCCTGGCGGCGTTCGGGCCAGCTGTCGAAGCCGCGTTCTTTCGCCGTCGCATGCGTCGGCGCGGTCGGCTTGTCGCTTGCACTTTGCGGCACGTGGGCCGCCTGGACCGACCTCGGCGAGGCGAGCGTGACTGCGAATTGGCAGCACGCGCGCGCGGTCATCCTTGCAACGAGCATCGAACACGGCTGTGGCGGAGACCCGGGCGCCTACCAGGCCCGCGTGCGGTACCGCTACGAAGTCGCTGGAACCGTCTACATCGGCGAGAACGCATCTTCCGGCGGCACGCCATGCAGTTCCGAGCATGAAGCCCGGGACGAGGCGGCGCGCCATCCCGTGGATTCGAAGACAACCGTGCGCTACGATCCCGTGCGGGTCTCGCAGTCCGCGCTGCGCGTGGCAGAGTCAGCCTGGGCGGGATGGCTCCGCGTCGCGGCGATGGTCGCCCTGATCGGCGTGTGCGGCCTCTGTGCGGGAAGAGGCTTGCACGGCGTCCTGTCGAACACCGGCGCGCATTCCCGTGGCGCTTCTTGAGAAGAAGTCGCGGGCGCCCTGCCTGAAGAGAAAACTTTCACATCTTGGTGCAATCCACATGATCGATCACCTCGGCGTCGTCGTCGGCGACTACGCGAAGAGCCAGGCCTTTTATCGAGAGGCGCTCGCGCCGGTGGGCTATTCGAAGGTCGTCGAGGTGCCGGCCGGCTTCGATGGCGGCGGCGCGACCACCGGCTTCTGCCATGCGGACGGCTCCGACTTCTGGATCGGCACCGGCGACCGCCCCACGCCGCCGCTGCATCTCGCGTTTCGCGCCCCTTCGCGCGCGGCGGTGGACGCCTTCCACGCCGCGGCCGTCGCGGCGGGCGGCCGCGACAACGGCGCGCCGGGCCTGCGCCCGCGCTATCACGCCAACTACTACGCCGCCTACGTGCTCGACCCGGACGGCCGCAACATCGAGGCCGTCTGCCACGACGCGCCCTGAGCCCGGCGCGCTCGCTCAGCGGCCGGCCGACCTCGGCGACGCCTTCTTCCAGCCCGCCGGGTCGTACTCGGCCTGGGGCTGCAGCTTCCAGTCCGGCGGCGGCTCCTTGATGCCCTGGGCCTTGTTCAGCGCGACCTTGCGCGCGACCAGCGTGGCGCACATCTTCAGCCTGTCCATGTCGGCCTGCACGAGCTCCGGACGCGGGGCCGCGCTGAAACAGCACAGCGTGCCGTAGACGCTGCGGTCGGCCAGCACGATGGGCGTGCTCAGGTGCGCGCCGATGCGGAACGGGATCTCGGGCAGCTGGTCCTTGGGCACGGCGCCGAGGTCGCGCACCAGTTCCGGCACGCGGCCCTCGACCACGCGCTGGCAGACGGATTCCTCGAGCGGGCTCGAGTCGCCGGCAATGATCTCGGGCGCGCCCGGCGCCGCGTCGACGTAGCGGAACATGCGCCGGCCGTCGATGAATTCGGAGACGAAGACGACGTCCATCGCCATGCGCTGGCGCATGGCGTGCAGCAGCTGCGAGACCGAATCGTCGAGCAGGGGGTCGCTCGAATCGGCGGTCGCGACGAGCAGTTCGGAGATGGTGACCGACAGCTCGTCGGCACCGAAGGGATCCAGATATTCCATGGCCGCCACTGTACCGAGCCGGCCCGCCGGATGGCCGTGCAGAAGTCTCAGATCAGCGCGGCAATCGTCTTGCCGGCCGCGGACGCGACCATCACGCTTCCGCTGGCGAGCTCGGAGACGGCCTCGCCGGTGGCGTGGGCGCCGACCGCGACGTAGTGGCCCAGCTCGCTCGCGGCCGCCTTCGTCGCCGTGACGACCTCATGCACGCCGTCCTCGACCGCGTCGACCACGCCTTCGCCGACATGCTCGACCGCCGAGGCCGCGGCCTCGATGCCGTGCCACGCGCCGAGCGCGAGATCCTCCGCGCCGCCGGCCACGGCCTCGGCCGCCGACTCCAGCGCGTGCAGGGCCTTGCCGCTGAACGTCACCGTCGCGCTGACGCCGTCGGCGGCGGCTTCGGCCATGCCGGTCAAGGTCGAGCTGGCGCCGTTCCGGCTCTCGATGCGCTCCGACAGTTCGGCGCGGCCGGAGTTGCCGGCCGTGGACGGCGAGGTGGAGCTGAGAGAGGTGATGGACATGGGCGGGATCCTGGAGTCGGCCGGGGACGTGAATCGACCGATGCCTCGATGCTACGAGTCCGCGTCCGCCGCGTCGCCCGGATCAAGCCGTGAAAACGGGCCGGGGAAACAATGTGTCGGCGCTGATATCCGGGGCGACAGCCTGGCGTCAGGCCTGGCGAAACGACACACCTCGCGTTGAACCGTCGCTTGGCACGCGGGAATGCGTGTCCGCGAACGGGCGCGCCTTGCATCCTGAAATGCGACGCGTTTTGTCACCCGACCCCTCGATGCGACGCTTCGCGGCAGTTCGCGCTGTGACAAATTTCGGCTTTCCGATGCATTCGCATGTGCGGATGGGTTGCAGGCCGACCTCATGTCGACGTCGGCGCCAGAGGAGAAACGACGCGCGATTGGGATCGGTTCCAAAGCCGGCTCGACTTTGGCACGCGACCTGCTAATTGCGATGTGATCCGCACCTCTTCTCCAGGGGAGGGCCGCCTGCCTCGAGCGCGGGTGGCGGCGGATCGTCCAAGACGTGACTCGATGTGTCCCGAGCGGACGCACTAGCCGTCCTCCGCCTGCGGCCGACGGCCGCGGCCCCTCTCGCCCAACGCGTGATCGCCATGAAGCTCAAGTCGCTTGTCGGAACCTCTGGATGGCTGGGCGCGTTCGCGCTCGCGCTTGCGCTCGCGGCCTGTGGCGGCGGTGGCGGAAGCGGATCGGACGGCGGCACGCCGCCTGACAACGGCGGCGGCGCGGGATCGGGCTCGGGCGGCGGCGGCGCGGGCCCGGGCACGGGAACAGGAACGGGTCCCGGCACGGGCACCGGCGACGGCTCGACCGGCACGACGGCCAGCGTGCCGGTGTCCAACCGCGTGACGATCAATCTCGGCGCGACGCCGTGGCGCTACCTGAAGGACAAGGATCCCGCGACGGCGATGAACCCGTCCTACGACGACACGAGCACCAACACGCAGGAGGTCTGGAGCGACGTGGGCGTGCCGCAGTCGCCCAGCGACAACGACACCTTCCTGAACCTGCCCTCGGGCGGCGGCCAGGGCCAGCTTACCGGCAACATCCTCTGGTACCGCAAGCACTTCACGCTCGACGCGTCGTATGCCAACCGCAAGGTGTTCGTCGAGTTCGAGGGCGCGCAGATGGGCGCGCGCGTGTTCATCAACGGCAACTTCATCCCGGGCAACAGCCTGCTCAACCCGCAGGCGACGCACGTGATCGGCTTCACGCCGTTCATCGTCGACCTCACGCCCTACGTGAAGACCGACGGCTCGGACAACGTGCTGGCCGTCAAGGTCGCGCGCGGCGACAGCTTCTTCAACAACCCCGACTTCTCCGGCGCGTTCCGCTTCGGCCAGGCCGACTCCGGGCTGTTCCGCCCGGTGTGGATGTACCTGAAGGATCGCGTCTACATCCCGCAGAACACCTGGGCCACGCTCAATACCTGGGGCACGTATGTGTCCACGCTCAGCGCGAGCAGCACGTCGGCGACGATCCGCGTGCAGACCAACGTCCGCAACGAATACGCCACCGACCAGGCCGTGACGCTGCTCACGCAGATCGTCGACGCCAAGGGCAACGTCGTCGCGAGCACGCAGGATTCGAAGACGATCGCGTCGGCGCCGCTGCCCACGACGCCGGCGAAGACCGACCCGACCGTCGCGCCGCCGCCGCCGGTGTTCGACCAGACGCTGACCGTCGCCAACCCGACGCTCTGGTACCCGAACAACTCGACCTGGGGCAAGCCGTATCTGTACAAGGTGATCCACACGGTGAGCGTCAACGGGGTGGTCGTCGACGCCACCTCGACCCCGCTGGGCATCCGCACGATCACGTGGGACCAGAACTTCCCCATCATCAACGGCCACCCGCATCACCTGTGGGGCGGCTCGGGCCGCTACGACTACCCCGCGCTCGGCTCCGCCGTGCCCGAGGAACAGAAGTGGCGCGATGTCGAACTGCTGGCCGCGGCCGGCGGCAGCCTCTATCGACCGGGGCATTCCAGCGAGGGTCCCGAGTTCCTCGCGGCCGCCGATGCCTTCGGCGTCATGGTGATCCAGCCCAGCGGCGACGGCGAGAACGGCTTCGCCAACCTGTGCCCGAAGTCCACCGGCAGCGATCGCCCGAACGGCTGCAACGCCAACGGCGACGACATCGAGCTGAAGAAGGAGACGCACCGGGACATGATCGTCCACGACCGCAACAACCCGTCGGTGCTCGCGTGGGAGGCCGACAACGGCAGCACCGACACGTCCTTCGCGCAGAGCATCAAGGCGTTGTCGAGGATCTGGGATCCGGTGCTCACGCGCGCGCAGGGCGACCGCACGCCCAACCCGGCCAACGGCGACATCCTCGGCTGCAGCGGCGACGGCTGCGACATCGGCGTCAAGAGCCAGTACCCGAACTCGCCCGCGTGGGGCTCGGAATACTGGGGCGACGGCGTGCAGCGCGCGCTCTACGACTACGAGCTGCTGTTCGCGGTGAACCCGGTCAAGAACTGGTCCAAGGGCCTGCGCCAGAACGTCTTCGGCATGGCGCACTGGTACCTCGCCGATACGCCCGGCGAGATCACGAGCCAGGTCGACGGCCCCGATCGCCCGCCCTACGGCGTGGCCACCGGCACGCAGCCGGCGCTCGGCGCGACGACGGGCACGCAGCCCTTCATGATGCGCGGCAATGCGGCGTCGATGATGGACGCCAACCGCTTCCCGCGCCTGATCTACTGGATCTACCAGGCCGCGTGGACGCCGTTCGAGATCAAGCCGGTGGTGCATCTCGCGTACCACTGGAACCGCACCGGCAACGTCACCGTCAACGCGTTCAGCAACTGCCCGTCGGTGCGCCTGCTGATCAACGACCAGCCGCAGGGCGCCGACCAGATCCCGAATCCGCAGAACATGGATCCGGGCAACGACACCGGCCCCAACACCGTCTCGCTGCCGCGCCAGGCGCACTGGAACGTCAGCTGGGCCGCGGGCAAGCTGACCGCGCAGTGCCTGGACGCCAGCAGCCGCGTGGTCACCGACGCCGCGGGCAACGCGGTGGCCGACACGCAGGTCACCGCCGGCCCGGCCGACCACATCGTGCTGACGGTGGATCCGGCGATCGTGCGCCCGAACGGCCAGGCCTTCCAGGTCAGCGCCAACGGCACCGACGCGGCCTTCGTCATCGCGACCGTCGTCGACGCCGCGGGCAACCGCGTCCCCGATGCGAAGAACATCCTGACGTTCGCGGTCAGCGGCCCCGGCACCTATCGCGGCGGCACCGACAGCTACGTCACGTTCACGCAGGGCCAGACGCCGCGCGACGACGCCAACGGCGTGCCCGGCAACTTCCTGCCGCAGGGCTACCACGCGCCGGGCGACCCGAACCTGTCGGCCGAGGGCGGGCTCGCGAAGGTCGCGGTGCGCGCGCAGTTCACGCCGGGCACGGTCACCGTCACCGCGAGCTCGAACGGCTTGAAGAGCGGCTCGGCCACGTTCAACGTCGTCGCAGCCAGCGGTACGACGGCCACCGGCGCGCAGCTCCACGTCGCGGCGCAGCCCAACGCCCTGGCCATCGTCACGCCGCCGGCCAGCCAGGTCGTCACGGTGGGACAGTCGGCGCAGTTCAGCGTGCTGGCGACGAGCACCGCGCCGGTGACGTTCCAGTGGATGAAGGGCGCGACCGCCATCGCGGGCGCGACCGGCTTCGCCTACACGACGCCGGTGCTGACCGCGGACGACAACGGCGCCAGCTGGTCGGTCGTCGTCACGAGCGGTGCGACCAGCGTGCCTTCGGCCGCCGCCACCGTGACGGTCGTCGCGCCCAGCGTGCCCACCATCGCCACCGCGCCCGCCGCGCAGACGGTGGCCGCGGGCGGCAGCGCGCAGTTCAGCGTCGTCGCCAACGGCTCGCCGCTGCTGACCTACCAATGGCGGAAGAACGGCGCGAACATTGCCGGCGCGACCGCGTCGACGTACACGACGCCCACGCTGCAGACCGCCGACAGCGGCAGCACCTGGGACGTCGTCGTCACCAACAGCGCCGGCACGGTCACGTCGACCGCGGCCAGGCTGACGGTGACCGCGGGCACCGCGCCGGCCATCGTCACGCAGCCGGCGGGGGCCTCGGTGTCGGCCGGACAGTCGTTGACGTTGTCGGTGGTGGCCGCCGGTTCCGGCCCGCTGCACTACCAGTGGCAGCTCAATGGCTCGACCAACGTCGGCACGGACTCGTCGACGTTCACCATCGCCGCTGCGCAGGCCAGCGATGCCGGCACCTACACCGTGACGGTGAGCAACGGCTCCGGCTCGGTGCCGAGCAGCGGCGCGGTCGTCACCGTCAGCGGCGGCAACGGGCCCGACCTCGCGCTCAACGCGACGCCGTCGGCGAGCAGCCAGAACGGCGGCAACCTCGCGAAGTACGCGTTCGACGGCGACCTCTCGACGGCGAATCGCTGGGAATCCACGCAAGGCGTCGACCCGTCATGGATCGCCGCCGACATGGGCTCCGTCAAGGCCTTCGACCGCGTCGTGCTGACCTGGGAGAACGCGTACGCGTCGGCGTACCAGATCCAGGTCTCGCCCGACAACAACGCGTGGACGACGATCCAGACCGTCGCCGGCAAGGGCGGCACGGAGACGGTCAACTTCCCGACCACCAACTCGCGCTACGTGCGCATGCTGGGCACCGCGCGCGCGACGACGTTCGGCTATTCGCTCTACGAGATGCAGGTGTTCGACGTGCCGCAGTGCGGCGGCAGCGGCGAGCGCTACACGACGGTGCCGGCGCAGCCGGGCACCTGGAACTCGACGATCGCGGGGCTGCCCTCGGGTCCGTTCGTGCCGACGGTCATCGACAACGTCACCAAGCTGACCTGGCAGCAATACGTCACCACGTTCCCGACGCAGGGCGCGCAGTTCACGCAGCCGGTCGCGGCGCAGTACTGCACGTCGGTGGGGATGCGGCTGCCGACGCAGACCGAGGCGTTGACGATCGCCAACAGCAACTATGCGCAATGCGCGTTCCCGAATCCGTGGACGACGTGGACGTCCACCGGGGTCGCGGGCGATGCGACGCGGGCGTACTTCGTGTCGTCGGCGGGGGTGTCGTCGTCGCAGATCATCGACAACTCGCCGGGCTGGTCGCTGTGCGTCAGCGGCACGCAGCAGGCGTCGCCGCAGACGGTGCAGCAGTTGCTCAAGCGGATGGAACCCGCCGCGACGGGCCGGGCCGCGAAGCGGAAGTGACCGGCCGCGCCGGCCTCAGAGGCCGGCGGCGGCGCGCAGGAACTGGCCCACGTCCTTCGGGTGCCAGTGCACCGTCTTGAGCGCCTGCTCGAGCGCGGCGTCGTCGAACTGCGACAGGAACGCGTCGTCCAGCGGCGGGGCGGATTGTTGGCCGTCTTGCGGAGTCGAGGTGATCAGGGGAGGTGTCATGGTGCTCTACGTTGGCGGGTGGGATGGCTGCATCTTCGCGTCGGGTTCGAAGCGCCGAAGCCAGACGTTATCGCGATGCGTCGTGCGTGCAGTCCTACAAAAGACGCCCGCGAGCCCGCCTTCTGCGCGGATCCACCTATGGGAAAGCGCTCAAGTGCGGCTCGGACGCGGCCGACACCCCCGTGGCATGCCCGCCGACAGGGTCCCCCGCTTGCTTGAGCGGATCAACGGACTCTCCCAAGAGCACACCATGACCACCAACGCTCCCACCCGTTTCGCCGACCTCGCCTTCGAACTGCGCTTCGACCCGCTGGTCGACGAGCAGGCGCCGCTGACCTTCCCCTGCGACGAACGTGGCCAGGTCGACCTCGACGAGTTGTGCGACCGCTCGCGGCGCGACTACATGTTCGCGCACACGCTGATCGGCCGCCACTTCACGGCACCGGTCGTCCGCGCCTGCCTGGCCTGATCAAGCCGCCGCGGTGGCCGCGGTGCGTTCCTGCAGCTGGCGCTGGATGAGCCACACCAGCCCGATCGTGATCAGCGTGGTCGCGACGACAACATAGCCGACATCCGCGAAGTGCTCGATCCGCCCGTCCGCGCCTTGCGCGACGATGTGCCCCGCCAGCAGCGACGCCAGCCCGCCCGACACCTGCTGGATCGACGAGCTGATCGCGTTGTACGCGCCGCGCCTGGTCGCCTCCGGCACCTGCGACGAGAGCGCCTGGAACGGGATCATGCGCGAGAAGATGCCGACGAACATGATCACGTTGACCAGCACCACCACCGGCAGCGACGTCACGCCCAGGTGCGTGTAGATCACCACCATCAGCATCGACAGCATGCTGCCGAACAGGAACACCCTGAACTTGCCGATCCTGTCGGCCGCCTTGCCGATCATCGGGCCGAACACGATGGTGCAGATGCCGGTGAAGAAGTAGATCGCCGGCAGGTGCGCCGCGTCGATGCCGATGTTGTGGACCAGGAACGCGCTGCTGAACGGCATCAGCATGAAGCCGCCCGTGGCCAGCAGCGTGACCGCGAGGAAGGCCAGCAGGTGGCGCGGCTCGGTGATCGTGTGCCACAGGTGCATGAACGGGCTGTGTTCCTGCGGCTTGCCCAGGTGGCCGTCCACCGGCTTGAGCTTCGCGCCGATCACCACGAGGCCGGCCAGTCCGAGCGCGGCCAGCACGAGGAAGGGCACGTGCCAGTCCCAGTGCTTGGCGAAGAACAGCGCCATCGGCAGGCCCAGCACCTGGCTGGCGGCGAAGGCCGTCTGGATCAGGCCCATCACGCGGCCGCGCAGCGAGATCTCGAACAGGTCGGTGGCGATCGCCAGCACCACCGAGCCGATCACGCCGCCGAAGATGCCGGTGACGATGCGCGCCGCCAGCAGCAGCTCGTAGGTCGGCGCGAGGCCGCATCCCAGCGTGCCGAGCAGGAAGCCGGTGTAGAAGAACATCAGGATCTTCTTGCGGTCGAAGCGGTCGGCGAAGCCGGCTGCGATGAATCCGGAGACGCCGGCGCTGAACGCGTAGGCCGACACCGCGAGGCCGAACTGCTTCGTCGAGATCGCCAGCGCCGGCATGATGAACACGCCCAGCGGCGACATCAGCATGAAGTCGAGGATGACGGCGAACTGCAGCAGCGCGAGCAGTCCGACGACGAACTTCTGGTACGGCGAGAACTGGGCGGCGGGTGCGGTCGAGGTCGGCGGCGGCATGGTCGGGCTTTTCTTGTGATCCAACCCGCTATGGTCGCCGATATCGGCTTGCTGCGGACTTACCGTTCGGCGGACCGGCGTCGTTGGCCGTCGAGTGGCGGACTGCCGCCGCTGGCTCACGCGCCCGCGACGCGCCCGCGGCGGCGCGCGAAGCGGATGCCGAGCAGGCCGGCCGCCAGCAGGGCCCAGGACGCGGGTTCCGGGACGGCGGCGGCGCTGAAGGCCGCCAGCGAGACGTTGTCCAGGTCGACGTGCTCGTCGATGCCGAACTCGGCGAAGACGACGTCCGTGCGGTCGCCACCCGCGATGAAATCGAAGTCGATGTGCCGGTACGCCTGCACGAACGACTCGTTGACCGCGTGGAACTCGGCGAAGCGGCCCGGCCCGGCGCCGACGGCGACGCTCACGCCCGGATCGTTCGGCTCCCGATAGGGCGTTCCGAGGTCGAAGGACAGGCGATAGGCCTGGTCGGCGACGGTCGTCACCCATTGGCTGATCTGCGGTCGCCCCGCGCCACCGAGGTCGACGAAGCTGATGCCGTCGGAGGCGGCGCCGACGTCGCCTGGCGCGCCCCAGACGACCGGGCTGCTGGCGACGGTCCAGCCGGCGATGGCCGCGGAGCCCAGAGACACGCGGTCTCCGGGGCCGACCATGCCCTGGTCGCCGACCTCGAAGCTGCCGTTGACCAGCAGGTCGGGCCCGGTGGCCGCTCCGGCCGTCGCCAGCGCCGCCGACATCAGCGCGGCCGCTGCCAGGGCGCGCACGGCCGTGCGCGGCGATCCGCCGTGGGTGAAGTTGTGCATCGCGATCTCCTCGGTGAAGGCGGCGCGGGACATCCGGGCCTTGCTCCTCCATCCATCGGACGGAAGCTCGCCCGCGAACCGGACATCCCGCCTCGGCCCGGCTTGCATTTATTTCGCATGCGAAATAAAGTGAAGGCCATGTCCAAGCCGCCGCGCCTCATCTTTCTCCTCAACAGCGCCCAGCGCCGCCTGCAGCAGTTCATCGCCGCCGAGCAGGAGCGCGCCGCGCGCGCGGGCACGGGCGCGCCGTCGCCCGCGCAGAGCGGCGTGCTGTTCGTGCTCGCGAAGGAGGACGGCGCGACGATGGGCCGGCTCTCGCAGGCCCTCGACCTGGCGCCGTCGGCGATGTCGGGTCTCGTTCAGCGCATGGAGGCGCTGCACTGGGTCGAGCGGCGCGCGAGCGACGTCGACGCGCGCACGCAGCAGGTGTGGCTGCAGCCCGCGGGCCGCGTGTTGCTGCCGGCGCTGGCGAAGGCGCTGGGCCGCATCAACGACGCCTTGTTCGACAAGTTCACGCCGTCCGAGCTGCAGACAGTGGCGCGCTGGCTGGAACACGTGCAGACCTTGGGAGACACCGATGACTGACCCGCGACCGAACGACGCCGCGACGCTGCGGCCCGACCCCGTCACGCTCGCCTGCGCCGATGGCCAGCGCCTGCAGGGCCACTTCTTCGCCGCGCGCGGCGACGCCACGGCCGCGCCGGTGTTGATCTCGCCGGCCACCGGCGTGCGCCAGCAGTTCTACTGGCGCTTCGCCGACTGGCTCGCGGGACAGGGCCACCCGGTGCTGGTGTTCGACTACCGCGGCATCGGGCTGTCGCTGGAAGGCTCGCTGGCCGACAGCCGCGCCCGCCTGGTCGACTGGGGCCGGCTCGACCAGGTCGCCGCGCTGCAGTGGCTGCTGGAACGCACGGGTGCCGCGCAGGTCGTGCTGGTGGGCCACAGCGCGGGCGCGCAGATGATCGGGCTGCTGCCCAACCACGAGCGCATCGCGCGGCTGGTCGGCGTGGCCGCGTCCACCGGCTGGTTCGGCGGGATGCGGCTCGCGTTCGCGCTCAAGGCGCGGTTCGGCCTGCGGCTGATGGTGCCCATCGGCACGCTCTTCAAGGGCTACGCGCCGACCGCGTGGCTGGGCCTCGGCGAGAACCTGCCGGCGCAGGTCGGCCGGCAATGGGGCCAGTGGTGCGCGGCGGGCGGCTACGCGACCAACGCGGTGCGCGCCGGCCTGGCCGCCGACTTCCACGCCCAGGTGCGCACGCCCATCGTCGTGCTGCACGCGGAGGACGACGACATCGCCACGCCCGAGACGGTGCGCGACCTGCTGCGCACGTTGCCCGCGTCGCCGCGCGCGACGCTGCGCGTCAGGCCGCGCGACCACGGCCTGCGCGCGATCGGCCACCTCGACTGGTTCCGCCAGTCGCACCAGGCGCTGTGGCCGCTGCTGCGGCGCGCGGTGGTGGGCGAGGTGGCCGTCGAGGTGCCGGTGCCCGGCTAGACCTGCGAGATCATCTCGAAGCCGCCGAAGATCATCCGCTTGCCGTCGAAGGGCATGGGCGTGGCGCCGGGCTGCATGCGCGGGTCGGCCATCACCTTCTTCCAGGCCTCGTCGCGCTGGGCCTTCGACGGCCAGCTGATCCAGCCGAGGACGACGGTCTCGTCGTCCTCGCGCTTGACGGCCATCGTGAACGAGGTGAGCTTGCCCTCGGGCACGTCGTCGCCCCAGGTGTCGACCACCGCGAGCGCGCCGTATTCCTTGAACACGCCGCCCATCAGCTGGCAGTGCGCGCGGTAGGTCTCCTTGTCGGCGGTCTTGACGGCGGCCACGAATCCATCGATGTAGGTCATTGCAGTCTCCTTTGAACGGACGGGATGCCGGCACAGGCTCGCGGCCGGCTTGCAGGGTACGACGAATGATGCGCGCCGGAATCGACATCCGTGCGACAGCGCGTCCGCGTAGGGAGTTCTTGACCCGGCCCTCGCGCCGGCGCCCGGACCGCCGATAAGCGGTGATGCGTGCCATCTTCGAGACGGCCGGCCTGCATTCGGAGCGTGAAGTCTTGCCGCTTTCGAGTGCTTGCGAACCTCAATTTCGCGGACAGGTCGCCGAATGGGAATTCATTCCTTCCCGTTTTGAATGCAGGGCACGAAGAATTCAAGACTTCGCGAGGTCGTTCGGCCTCCCGACTGCCAACCCGGCAGCTGGAATTGCCTGAAACGACCGTGATGAACCTCAAGCATCTCGGAGTGGCCGCAGCGCTGTACGCCGCCTGCAACGCCAACCCGAGTCCTCAATCGACGCCGATCCCGATGCCCCAGCTGCCGCAGGCGCCGCGGGCCGCGGGCGTCGTCGATCGCCTCGAGGTGCTGTCGACGGCCGACGCTTTCGGCGGCGCGACGCCGGCCGGCGCGGCGGGCCCGTACACGATCATCAGCGGCGTGGTGCATGGCCGCCTGCTGCCAAGCCACGCGGACAACGCCGGCATCGTCGACCTCGTCAACGTGCCCAAGGATGCCGACGGCTATGTCGACTACACGACCGACGTCGTGATCCTGCGGCCGAAGACCGCCGGCACCGCGCGCCGCGTGCTGTTCTACGACGCCGTCAACCGCGGCAGCAAGCCTGCCATCAACGCCTTCATCGGCGCCGACCCGGTCGGCACTGCCGCGCCCGACGCCCGCTTCCCGTCGCTGCTGCGCGCCGGCTACACGATCGTGTGGAGCGGCTGGCAGGGCAGCGTCGAGCAGAGCAGCAACGGCGCGATGCGCACGGTCGGCACGACGTTCCCGGTCGCCACCAACGGCGACGGCACGCCGATCACCGGGCTGAGCCGCGAGGAATACGTGCCGGACTCCAACGGCGGCCTCAGCGCCTTCCATCTCGGCTACGAGCCGGCCTCGCTCGCGGACCGTTCGGAAGTCGTCTTCACGGCGCGCCAGTCCTGGAAGGGCGCGGACGGCAAGCTGACTTACGCGGCGCCATCGGTGCCGGTGACGAACTGGAGCTACGACTCCAACGGCCACGGCAACGTGGTCGTGCGCTTCACGCCGCCGGCGTCGGTGCCGCTGGCGGACGGCACGTCCGTCGCGCCGGACGGCGGCACCATCTACAGCTTCGTTTATCGCGCGAAGAACCCGGTCGTCGCCGGGATCGGCTTCGCCGCGGTGCGCGACCTCGTCAGCTTCCTGAAGAACGACAGCGCCGACGCGCAGGGCCAGTCCAACCCGCTGGCCGACATGAAGGCTGCGGCCTGCGCCGCCGGCACGGGTTGCGCCGCCGCGCCGTCCACCAATTTCGACGTCGTGATCGGCGCGGGCGTCTCGCAGTCGGGCCGCTTCCTGCGCGACTTCCTGTACCAGGGCTTCAACAAGGACGGCCACGGCGCCAAGGTGTTCGACGGCCTGATGCCCATCATCGCCGGCGCGCGCCGCACCTGGACCAACGCGCGCTTCGCGCAGAGCGGCCGCTTTTCGCGCGAGCACGAAGACCACTGGATGCCGGGCGACCAGTTCCCGTTCGCGTACGGCGTGGCCACCGACCCCGTCAGCGGCGCGACCGACGGCCTGATGAAGCGTTGCCTCGAGAGCGCGACCTGCCCCAACATCATGCAGATCGACGGCAGCTTCGAATGGTGGGGCGGCCGCGCCTCGCTGGTCGTCACCGACGGCGCGGGCCACGACGCGGCGCTGCCGGACAACGTCCGCTACTACCTCGTCTCGGGCACGCAGCACGGCGGCGGCTATGGCGTCACGACCGGCGTCCTCACGCAGCCGGCCGTCGGCGCCGGTTGCCAGCTCGCGGGCAGCCCGGTGTCGGAAACGCCCGTGGAGCGCGCGCTGATTCCCGCGCTCGAGGCCTGGATCGTCAAGGGCACGCCGCCGCCGCCATCGCAGTACCCGACGGTGACCTCGGGCACGCTCGTCGCCTCGAGCAAGACCGGCATGCCGGACCTGTCCGCCCTGAGCGTGCCCAACGGCGCCGCCGCCACGCCGCTGGCCTTGAGCGTGACCGAGCGCCCGCGCGTCAACCCGCTCGCGCTGACCGACTACGCCGGCGCCGTGCCGCAGGTCGACGTGGCGCGCCGCTACAAGATCCGCGTGCCCAAGGTCGACGCCAACGGCAACGAGATCGCCGGCATCCGCATGCCCGAGCTCGCGGTGCCGCTGGCCACCTACACGGGCTGGAACCTGCGCGCGCAGGGCCACGCCAAGGGCGAGAGCTGCAGCACCGCCGGCGCCGCGATCCCGTTCGCGGTCAGCCCGGCGACGCGCTCGCCCAAGGACACCCGCGCGACGCTCGCACAGCTGTACCACGGCCGCGCCGACTACCAGGCGCGCTTCGGCGCCGCGGCCGACGCGCTCGTCGCGCGCGGCTACCTGACGGCGCTGGACGCGAGCGATCTCTACAAGAAGGGCGCGGCGGCCATCTCGCCGGCGCTGATCCCGGCGCCCTGAGGCGCGCGGCCCGCGGCGCCGCTCAGGCGCTCGGCGCGGACTCCGCCGGCGCGTCGTTGGCAGCGGTCGAGGCCGTCATCTGGCTCAGGCTCGCGATCAGGTCGGCGAAGCGTTCGCCCTGCACGACCACGTGCGAGCGGATCGCCTGCACCGCCTTCTCGGCATCGCCCTCGCGCAGCGCATCGACGATGGCCTGGTGCTCCTCGAACGAACGCTGCGGACGATTGCGCACGCGCAGCTGCAGTCGCCGATACGGCCGCAGCTTGCGTTG
Source organism: Scleromatobacter humisilvae (assembly GCF_023231945.1). Classification (GTDB taxonomy): domain Bacteria; phylum Pseudomonadota; class Gammaproteobacteria; order Burkholderiales; family Burkholderiaceae_C; genus Scleromatobacter; species Scleromatobacter humisilvae. The sequence goes on along the minus strand of NZ_JAJLJH010000011.1, from coordinate 119,072 downwards.
CAGCGCCGAGGCCTGCTCGAACAGGAAGGTGTTGTGCGAGGCCGCGTAGATGGCGTAGTGGAAGCGCTCGTTGGCATAGAAATACGCGTCGGCGTCGCGCGCGGCCGCGGAGCCGCGACAGGCGTCGTGCGCGGCCTCGATCGCGGCCATCTCGACGTCGGACAGGCGACGCGCGGCCAGGCGCGCGCACATGCCTTCGAGTTCGGCCATGACCTCGAACATCTCGATCAGTCGCTGCGGCGTGGCCTGCGCGACGACGGCGCCGCGCTGCGGCCGCGTCTCGACCAGGCCCTCGCCCAGCAGCAGGCGCAGCGCCTCGCGGATGGGCGTGCGCGACACGCCGAAGCGCGTGGCCAGCTCCACCTCGTCCAGCCGGGTGCCGGGCAGCAGCTTGCCGGTCGCGATTTCCTCCTCGATGGACTCGCGCAGGCGCTCGGAAAGTCGGTTGCCGTTCATGAGTCCATTCTAGGCACGCTACACGCGGCGCAATGTTGATTTTTGGCACTTTTGAGTGCAGTAACCATGTCTAAGGGATAACACCGTAACCTCCAAAAATTCACGGGAGTTCAATTTGCATCCACAAGAAGAAGAATAAAAAACACCGCGCTGGCGATCGGGTTTCCGACTGCTGATGCGGACGCTCTGAACCCGATCAGGAGACAACGTGAGAAACCCCTTCCGCCCATTCCATGCGGCGCCGCTGCCGCATTCCCCGTCCACACTGCTCGCCGGGCGCCGAGGTCGCTCTTCGGTGCTGCAGGGGCTCGCCGGCGTCGGCCTGGCGATCGGCCTGGCCTGGGCCACGCCGGCCCACGCGGTGCCCGACTTCACCCTCACCGAGACCGTGCCGGCCTCAGGCGACGGCATGTTGACGCTCACCAACGCCAGCGCGGGCTACTCGGTCGACGAAGTGGTGGTGTCCGGCCTGGGCACCTACGCCAACACGACGCGCGCCGGCTGGAGCGCCACGTCGTTCTTCTTCGACGACCCGTTGAACTGCCAGACCGGCACCGGCTTCTCGATCGGCACCGGCTTCTGCTACAGGCTGACGGACACGTCGGCGGGCAGCGCCATCGGCCCGGGCGCGACGGAGACCTTCACCTTCGACCCGTCGCTCACCGACGCGAGCCTCGACCAGACCTTCTTCGTCGAGTTCACCGACGCCGCGGGCGACTCGATGGCCTGCATGGGCACGACCTCGTCCGGCTGCAGCGCCGTCACGACCTCGGTGCCCGAGCCGTCCTCGTGGAGCATGATGGCGCTGGCATTGCTGGCGCTCGCCATCGGCCTGCGCCGCCGCATCGGCGGCCGCGTGCTGCACCTCGGCGCGGCGGCCGCGGCGTTGCTGGGGTGGAGCGTGTCCGGCCAGGCGGCGGTCACGCAGATCGTCGTCGACTCGACGGCCAGCGTGAGCGGCGCACCCGTGCCCTACACGACGTGGAAAGGCCGCGTGTTCGGCGAGCTCGATCCGGCCGACGCGCACAACGCCATCATCCAGGACATCGCGCTCGCGCCGAAGAACGCGGACGGCAAGGTGCCCTACGTGTCGACCTTCCAGCTCACCGCGCCCACCAGCGCGGCGAACGCGAGCGGGCTGCTGATCTACGAAGTGTCCAACCGCGGGGGCAACGCGATCCCGGCCGGCGCGTCCATCGTGTCCGGAGCGATCTACCTGCAAAGCGGCTGGCAGGGCGACATCGAGGCCAACTGCGCCACCGCCTACCCGTGCACGCCGCTGACCGTGCCCTACACCGGCTCGACGCAGCAGATCGTCGTGCCCGTCGCGACGAATCCGGATGGCTCGGCGATCACCGGCAAGGTCTACGGCCACATCGCGAGCGCCACCGGCAACACCGCGCAGATGGTCATCTACACGACGCCGGTGCCCTACAAGCCGCTGAGCCTGACCGACCCGACGCTGTCGCAGCTGACCGTCGTCTCCGGGCAGTCGACCACGGGCGTCGACGGTCCCAAGGTGCCGCTCACGCTCGGCACCGACTGGACCTGGGCCGACTGCCGCACGGTGCCGTTTCCCGGCACGCCCGATCCGACGCGGGTCTGCCTGCGCACGGGCTTCGACCCGACCAAGCTCTACGAGATGGTGTTCACCGCGGTCAATCCGCTGGTGCTGGGCATCGGCTACGCGGCCGCGCGCGACACGATCTCGTTCTTCCATCACAGCGCCTCGGACTCGACGGGCACCGCGAACCCGGTCGCGGGCCTGACGACCAAGGTGGTGAGCATCGGCTCGTCGCAGTCGGCGTCCTTCATCCGCGGCTCGATCTTCTACGGCTTCAACCAGGACGAATCGAACCGGAAGGTGGTCGACGGCGCCTGGGGCCAGATCGACGGCCGCATGCTGTTCATGAACTCGCGCTTCGCGCTGCCGGACGTCATCACCAACATCTACATGATGGGCGCCGAGGCGCCGGTCTGGTGGGCCGACTACCCGAACCTCGCGCGCGGCCTGCCCGCCAACGGCATCCTGCATCGCTGCAACGAGACCGGCACCTGCCCGCAGATCATGGAGACCTTCGGCTCGCTGGAGATGTACGCCGAGAAGATGTCGCCCGACCTCGTCGGCTTCACCGCGGTCGGGGACGTCCCGCTGCCCTCGAACGTGTATCGCTACTACTTCCCCGGCACCACGCACGGCGGCGGCGGCGGCGGCTTCACCTACAACGCGTCGCCGGCGCCGTCCGGTGCCTGCGTCTACCCGGCCAACCCGAACCCGGAATCGGACCAGAACGCCGCGCTGCAGGATGACTTCCTCGCGCTGATCATGAGCGGCACGCCCATGCCGCCCAGCGTCTATCCGAAGCTGAGCCAGGGGCAGCTGGTCGCGGCGACCCAGTCCAACGTCGGCTTCCCGAACATCCCGGGCTATCCGTACGCGGGCAACAACCTGTGGCCGGTGCTCAAGTACGACTTCGGGCCGGGCGTCGACTATGCGAACCAGTCCGGCATCATGACGATCCAGCCGCCGACCGTGCTGGCCGTTCTGCCGACGCTGGTGCCGCGCGTCAACGTCGATGGCAACGAGGTCGTCGGCGTGCCGTCGGTCAACCTGTCGGCGCCGCTGGCGACCTACAGTGGCTGGAACACCTATGCCGGCGGCAGCTACAAGGGCCAGCAGTGCGCGCTGTCCGGCTCGTCGTGGCCGTTCGCGCTGACCAAGGCGATCCGCCTGGCGTCGGGCGACCCGCGGGCGTCGGTCGAGGAGCGCTACGGCACCCACGCCGGCTTCGTCTGCCAGGTGACGGCGGCGGCCAACAAGGCGGTCGCGCAGCGCTTCCTCCGCGCCTCGTCGGTGGCGACGCTGGTCGCGCAGGCGAACGCGTCGAACGTCCTGACCACCGGCTACACGCCGACGGCCGCGGACACGGCGCTCGGCAACGCGCTCTGCGCGATGGCCGCACGTTCGGCGCCGTGAGGCGCACGGCGATCGGCGCCCCGGCGCCGTCGCCCCCGATGCTCGACCGACCAGGGCGACTCCCACGCGAGTCGCCCTTGTCTTTCGGGTTCTCACTGATTAGATTGTCATGAATTGCATGCAAACTCGGTAGTAATGCATTCAAAGACGGTTCTCGGCGACGGCGCATGATGCCTGGTCCGGGCTCGACATCCACAGGAGACATCATGGCAATCACTCGACGCGCGATCGTGCAAGCGGCGGCCGGGGCGGCGATCAGCCCGCTGGCGGCCCGTGCGCTGGCCCAGGAAGGCACGCTCAAGATCTCGCACCAGTTTCCCAGCGGCACGATCGCCGAAGGCGACTTCCGCGACCGCCTCTGCCGCCGCTTCGCCGCCGACATCGAGAAGCGCAGCAACGGCGCGCTGAAGGCGGCGGTCTATCCCGGCTCGTCGCTGATGAAGACCAACTCGCAGTTCTCGGCGATGCGCAAGGGCGCGCTGGACCTGTCGCTGGTGCCGCTGTCGTACGCCGGCGGCGAAGTGCCCGAGACCAACATCGGCCTGATGCCGGCGCTGGTGCCCAGCTACGAAGTCGGCTCGGCGTGGAAGACGGCCGAGGTCGGCAAGCTGCTGGCCAAGACGCTGGACGACAAGGGCGTGCTGATCGTCAGCTGGATCTGGCAGGGCGGCGGCGTGGCCAGCAAGAACGCGCCGCTGGTGGCCCCGGCCGACGCCAAGGGCATGAAGGTGCGCGGCGGCAGCCGCGAGATGGACATGATGTTGAAGGAGGCCGGCGCCTCGGTCATCTCGCTGCCGTCCAACGAGATCTACGCCGCGATGCAGACCGGCGCGATGGAAGCGGCGATGACGTCGTCGACCAGCTTCATCTCGTTCAAGCTGGAAGAGATCGCCAAGCACCTGACCACCGCGCGCAACAAGGCCTACTGGTTCATGTTCGAGCCGCTGATGATCTCCAAGGAGGTGTTCTACAAGCTGCCCAAGGCGCACCAGGACCTCATCATGGCCGTCGGCGCCGAGCAGGAGAAGTTCGCGACGGATGCCGCGCGCGCCGACGACAAGATCGTGGCCGACGTCTACACCAAGGCCGGCGCCAAGTGCTACGACATCGACAACGCCACGCTCGGCAAGTGGCAGGCGATCGCCAAGGCCACGGCGTGGAAGGACTACAGCGAGCACAACGACACGTGCAAGGCGCTGATGGCCGCGGCACAGAAGCTGCTGTGAGCTTCGAACTGCCGCCCGTTCCCGTCGGACTGGCGGCAGCGCCCGCCGGGACCGGCCTGCACCAGCACATCGACCCGGCCACGCCGCGCTGGCTGTTGCCGCTGGCGCGAGCGCTGGTCGTCGTCAACCGCGGCGTGATGGTGCTGGGCATGATCGCGCTGCTCGCGGCGGCGCTGATCCTGACGTCCAGCGTCGTCACGCGCTACTTCCTGCATGCGTCGACCGACTGGCAGGACGAGGCCTCGGTGTTCTGCCTGGTCGGCGCGACCTTCCTGTGCAGCGCGTTCGTGCAGGCGATCCGCGGCCACGTCGGCATCGAGGCGGTGTCGTCGCTGCTGCCGGAGCGCGTCAACCGCGTGCGCATCCTGCTCGTCGACCTCGGCTGCCTGGTGTTCTGCGTCTTCTTCGCGTGGAAGTCGTGCACCCTGCTGCACGAGGCCTGGGTCGAGGGCCAGACGACCTCGTCGTCGTGGGCGCCGCCGCTGTGGATCCCGTACTCGCTGATGTCGGCCGGCATGATCCTGCTGAGCGTTCAGCTGGCGGTGCAGGTCGTGGTCAGTGCCAACAAGCTGGGGGAACGCTGATGTCGATGCTCGCGCTCGGCGCCCTCTTCGGCGTCGTCACGCTGCTGATCATGTTCTCGGGCATGCCCATCGCGTTCTCGCTGGGCAGCGTGGGCGTGCTGTTCATGGCCTTCTTCATGCCGGCGTCGTCGCTCGACACCGTCACGCAGAACGTCTACGAGGAGATGTCCAGCATCACGCTGCTGTCGATCCCGCTGTTCATCCTGAAGGGCTCGGCGATCGGGCGCACGCGCGCGGGGCAGGACCTGTATGCGGCGATGCACGTGTGGATGGGCCGCATCCCGGGCGGCCTGGGCATCGCCAACGTGTTCGCGTGCGCGCTGTTCGCGGCGATGGCCGGCTCGAGCCCGGCGACGTGCTCGGCGATCGGGAGCGCGGGCATCCCCGAGATGCGCCGGCGTGGCTACTCGCCCGGCTTCGCGGCGGGCATCATCGCGGCCGGCGGCACGCTCGGCATCCTGCTGCCGCCGTCGGTGACGATGATCCTGTACGCCGTCGCGGCGGAGCAGTCGCTGGGCCGGCTGTTCCTCGCGGGCATCGGGCCGGGCGTGCTGCTGGTCATGCTGTTCGCGCTGTGGGCGGCGATCAACTACCAGCGCGAATACCGCGCGGCCAAGCGCGATTTCGAAGCGAACGGCACGCCGTCGCCGCTGCTGCTCGACGAGCACTTCACGATGCGCGAGCGCTTCGAGATCCTGCCGCGCGTGCTGCCGTTCCTGATCCTGCTGACCGGCGTGATGATCGCGCTGTACGGCGGCTTCGCGACGCCCTCCGAGACGGCCGGCCTCGGCAGCCTGCTCGCGCTGGTCCTGATCGCGATCATCTACGGCGTCTGGCGCGTGCGCGACATCGCGCCCATCCTGTCGGCGACGCTCAAGGAGTCGACGATGCTGATGTTCATCATCGGCATGTCGCTGCTGTTCTCGTACGTGATGAGCTACCTGCACATCAGCCAGTCGATGGCGCAGTGGATCGTCGCGCTGTCGCTGTCGAAGTGGGTGCTGCTGGCCGCGATCCTGGGCATGGTGATCGTGATGGGCTTTTTCCTGCCGCCGGTCTCGATCATCCTGATGACCTCGCCGATCTTCCTGCCGCCGCTCAAGGCCGCGGGCTTCGACCTCGTGTGGTTCGGCATCGTCATGACCATCGTGATGGAGACCGGCCTGATCCATCCGCCGGTGGGCCTTAACATCTTCGTGATCAAGAACATCGCGCCCGACATCCCGCTGGGCGCCATCATCCGCGGCATCATCCCGTTCGTCATCCTGATGCTGCTGACCGTGGTGGTGATCTCTGCGTTCCCGACCATCGCCACCGCGCTGCCCGACCTCGTGATGGGGCCGAACGCCCACGGCTGACATGACCACGCTCGCCGACTCGCCGTGGACGCGCCAGCGCACCAATCGCGCGGCACGCCTCGCGCGCGCCGCGGCGCTCGCCGGCGTGCGCGCGAAGGCGGTCGAGGCCGACGCGATCGTCGCGCTCCTCGAGGCGCTGATCGAGCCGGGCGACCGCGTCTGCCTCGAGGGCGACAACCAGAAGCAGGCCGACTTCCTCGCGCGCGCGCTGGCGCAGGTGTCGCCCGAGCGCGTGCACGACCTGCACATGGTGCAGTCGGTGCTGTCGCTGCCCGAGCATCTCGACGTCTTCGAGCTGGGCATCGCGAGCAAGCTGGACTTCTCGTTCTCCGGCCCGCAGTCGCTGCGCCTCGCGCAGCTGCTGGGCGCGGGCAAGCTGCAGATCGGCGCGATCCACACCTACCTCGAGCTGTTCGGCCGCTACTTCATCGACCTCACGCCCAAGGTGTCGCTGATCGCCGCGCAGGCGGCCGATGCGCAGGGCAACCTCTACACCGGGCCCAACACCGAGGACACGCCGGCGATCGTCGAGGCCACCGCGTTCAAGAGCGGCATCGTCGTCGCGCAGGTCGACGAGATCGTCGACAGGCTGCCCCGGATCGACATCCCGGGCGACTGGGTCGACTTCGTCGTGCGCGCGCCCGAGCCCGCGTTCATCGAGCCGCTGTTCACGCGCGACCCGGCGCAGATCTCCGAGATCCAGGTGCTGATGGCGATGATGGCCATCAAGGGCATCTACGCGGAGTACGGCGTGCAGTCGCTCAACCACGGCATCGGCTTCGACACCGCGGCCATCGAGCTGCTGCTGCCGACCTACGGCGAGCGCCTCGGGCTCAAAGGGAGGATCTGCCGGCATTGGGCGCTGAATCCGCATCCGGCGTTGATCCCGGCGATCGAGGCCGGCTGGGTCGAGTCGGTGCATTCGTTCGGCTCCGAGCTGGGCATGGAGGACTACATCCGCGCGCGGCCCGACGTGTTCTTCACCGGCCCCGACGGCAGCCTGCGCAGCAACCGCGCGTTCTGCCAGGCCGCGGGCCACTACGCGTGCGACCTGTTCATCGGCTCGACGCTGCAGATGGACATGATGGGCAACAGCTCCACCGCCACGCTGGGCCGCATCGCCGGCTTCGGCGGCGCGCCCAACATGGGCGCCGACGCGCGCGGCCGCCGCCATGCCAGCGACGCGTGGCTGAAGGCCGGCCGCGAGGCGCGCGACGGCCTGCCCGGCGCGCGCGGCACGCCGCGCGGGCAGAAGCTGGTCGTGCAGATGGTGGAGACCTTCCGCGAGCACATGCAGCCCGCGTTCGTCGAGACGCTGGACGCGTGGAAGCTCGCCGAGCAGGCGCGCATGCCGCTGCCGCCGATCATGATCTACGGCGACGACGTGACGCACGTGCTCACCGAGGAAGGCATCGCCAACCTGCTGCTGTGCCGCGACGACGAGGAGCGCGAGCAGGCGATCCGCGGCGTCGCCGGCTTCACGCCCGCGGGCCAGAAGCGCGACCGCGCGATGGTCGAGAAGCTGCGCGCGCGCGGCGTCATCCGCCGCCCCGCCGACCTCGGCATCGACCCGCGCGACGCCACGCGCAACCTGCTGGCCGCGCGCTCGATGCGCGACCTGGTGCGCGCCTCGGGCGGCCTTTATCAGCCGCCGCGGCGCTTCCGCAATTGGTGACCGGCATGGAGTCCCTGCACTTCGAGTTCGACGGCGGCCGCCCGCGCGCACCATTCGCGCCGACGCTGGTGGGCGTCGTCGCATCGGGCAACCTCGAGGTTCTGGTGGAGTGCGCGCCAGGTACCGGCTGCCGTATCGACGTCGACACTTCGGCGCGCGGCTTCGGCGCGATCTGGGAGGCCGTTTTGCGCGACTTCCACGACCGCCACGACATCGCCGGCATCGCGATATCGATCCACGACATGGGCGCGACGCCTGCGGTCGTGAGCCTGCGGCTGGACCAGGCGATGTCGACGATCGCGGGAGCGACGCCATGAGCCAGAGCTTCGCGGAGATGTCGGCGCGCGAGCGTCTCGCGGCCATCGTCGACGCCGGCAGCTTCCACGAATGGCTGCCGCCGTCCGAGCGCGTGACGAGCCCGCATCTCGCGCAGCTGGGCGTGCCGGCGGCGTTCGACGACGGCGTGGCCGTCGGCCGCGCCCTGTTGGCAGGACGCGCGATCTTCGTCGCCGCGCAGGAGGGCGAGTTCATGGGCGGCGGCGTCGGCGAGGTGCACGGCGCCAAGCTGGTCGGCCTGCTGCGGCGCGCGTTGCGTGACAGGCCCGGCGCGGTGGTGCTGCTGGCGGAGTCCGGCGGCGTGCGGCTGCACGAGGCCAACGCCGGGCTGATCGCGGTTTCGGAGGTGATGCGCGCGCTGCTCGACGTGCGCGCCGCGGGCATCGCCACCGTGATGCTGATCGGCGGCGCGAACGGCTGCTTCGGCGGCATGGGCATCGTCGCGCGCTGCGCCGACACGGTCGTGATGAGCGACATCGCGCGGCATGCGATGTCGGGCCCCGAGGTGATCGAGTCGTCCAACGGCGCGGGCGAGTTCGACTCGCGGGACCGCGGGCTGGTGTGGCGCACGACCGGCGGCAAGCACCGCTGGCTCACCGGCGACTGCGACGCGCTGGTCGAGGACGACCCCGTGGCGTTCCGCGCGGCCGCGATCGCGGCGATCGACGCGCATCGGCCGATGACGCTGGCCGCGCTGCGGCTGGAGTCCGCGCTGCTGCAGCAACGCGTCGACGCGGACGGCGACAACGCCGACGCGGTCGAACTCTGGACGCGCCTGGGCATCGACGACGCGCGCGCCGTGCCCGATCTGGACGCGGACGCGGTGCGCGCCCTGCGTCCGGCCGCGCTGGCCGCGCTTGCGAACGGGGGCGCGTGATGGACTGGCGCTCGGTGGCCGCGGGCCTGTTCGGCGACGACCACGCCATCGTCGCCGACGGCGACTTCCTCGCCGGCACCGCGACGTTCGACGGCGCGACGATCGCCCTCGTCGGCACGACCCACCACGCGGAGGTCGGCGTCGACCTCGCGCTGCGCCAGGCGCGTGCCGTGCTCGACATCGTCGAGAACTCCCCCGGCCGGCCGCTGCTGCTGCTGGTCGACACGCAGGGCCAGAAGCTGCGCCGCCGCGACGAGCTGCTGGGCATCCACCGCGCGATGGCGCATCTCGGGTGCTGCCTCGATCTCGCGCGGCGCCAGGGCCATCCGGTGATCGCGCTCGTCTACGACCAGGCGCTGTCCGGCGGCTTCATCACCTCGGGCCTGATGGCCGATGCCTGCCATGCGCTGCCCGAGGCCGAGATCCGCGTGATGCGCGTTCCGGCGATGGCCCGCGTGACCAAGCTGTCCGAGCAGTTGCTGGAGTCGCTGTCGTTGACCAACCCGGTCTTCGCGCCCGGCGTCGCGAACTACGTGGCGATGGGCGGCGTGCGCTCGCTGTGGGAGGGCGACCTCGCGGCGGGACTGCGCGCGGCGTTGGCCGACCGCGATGTCTCGGATCGCCGCGCGGAAGAGGGCGCGCAGCGCGGGGGCCGGCGCGTCGCCGCGGATGTGATCCGGCGCGTGCTGGAGGCCTGATGGCCGAGCTCGACTTCGCCGTCCCGCCGGCCGCGCGGCTGCCGCAGGCGCTGCATCGGCAGCAGCTGGTGCGGCTGTCCGCCGACGGCTGGGCGCGCGTGCTGCAGGCGCCCTGGGATGCGGACGCGCACGCCTGCCTGGCGCTGTGGGCCGGGCGCGGGCTGCCGCTGGTCGTCACGCGCCAGCCGCCGTCGCACGACGACGCGCTGGCCACCGGGCTGCCCGCGCCGTCGCGCTTCCGGCGCCGCCGCCTAGCCGTGGCGGTGGCGTCGCGCGACGTGCTGTTCCTCGACGAGTTTCCGGACGCGGGGGCCGTCACGCGCCTGCTGCCGCGCGGCCTCGCGCCGGCGTGGCGCGCGCTTGTTGGCGCGCTTGCCGCGAGCGACTGCGCCGCGCGCGTCTACGGCGGCTACGGCTGGCAGGCGTTGACGCGGCTGGCGTACGTGCACGCGCAGTCCGACCTCGACCTGCTGCTGCCGGTGAGCTCGAACGGGCAGGCCGACGACGTCGCGCACACGCTGGCGTCGATGCCGTGGGACGGCCCGCGGCTGGACGGCGAGCTGCTGTTTCCCGACGGCGCCGCTGTCGCCTGGCGCGAATGGCGCGAGCTCCGCCAGGGCCGCGTCGCGCAGGTGCTGGTCAAGCGGCTGCGCGGCGTCGCGCTCGAGAGCTTCGCATGAACGCGCGCGCGCCCCTCGCGTCGCCCGACATCCCGCCGCGCGACGATGCCGGCGCCTTCCACGCTCGGCTGGGCCGCGCCGCCATCGCGTCGCTGTACGACGAACTCGCGCTCGAGCCCAAGCCCGGCCTGGTGTCGTTCGCCGACGCCGGCAGCCACGACGACATGGACGGCGGCACCTTCCTGCGCAGCCTGTTCGCGTTGCGTCACTTCTTCGTTCGCGTGGCGGCGCAGGGCGCGCGCGAGGCGGATTTCGCGCCGCTCGAAGCGCTGGGCATCGAGGCCGAGGCCCGCATGCTGCACGCCACCGGCGGCGTCAACACGCATCGCGGCGCGATCTTCACGCTGGGCCTGCTGTGCGCCGCCGCGGGCGCGGCACGCGCCGCCGGCGAGCGATGCGACGCCGCCAACCTGCGCCGCGTGCTGCTCGCGCGCTGGGGCGATGCGCTCGCGTCGCGCGCGCGTCGCGCGCTCGACACGCACGGCGCCCGCGCGGCGCGCGCGCATGGCCTGCGCAGCGCGTCCGAAGAAGCGGCGCAAGGCCTGCCGACGCTGTTCGACCACGTGCTGCCGGCGCTGCGTGCTGCCCGCGGCGCCGGGGCCGACGATCGCGGCGCGAAGCTGCACGCGCTGTTCACCGCGATGGCGCAGGTGGACGACACCAACCTCGTGCACCGCGGCGGACTGCAAGGCCTGCGCGACGCCCAGCGGCTGGCGCGCGACTTCCTCGCCGAGGGCGGCGGCCTGCGCGCCGAGGCAGCGGCGCGCGCGGCGCGCGTGCACGCGCTGTTCGTCGAACGGCGCCTCTCGCCCGGCGGCGCCGCCGACCTGCTGGCCGCGGCATGCTGGGTCGAGCGCGTGGAGCGACTGGACGTCGCATCGCGATGAGCGTCGCGCTGCTGTTCCCCGGCCAGGGCACGCAGCAACCGGCGATGCTGCCGTGGCTCGAGGCCGACGACGCGGCGCGGCCGATGCTCGCGCAGTTGGCCAACGTGCTCGGAAGCGACTGGCGCACGCACCTCGAAGACACGGCCTGGTCGCAATCCAATGCCGTCGCGCAGCCGCTCGTCACCGGCGTGAGCGTCGCAGCGTGGTCCGCGTTGGCGAGCAGCCTCCCGCGCGTGGTGGCCATCGCGGGGTACAGCGTCGGCGAGATCGCGGCGTGCGTCGCGGCGGCCATGCTCACAGTCGACGACGCGATGAGGCTCGCGGTGCGGCGTGCCGCGGCGATGGACGCGTGCGCCGTCGATGGCGCGGCGGGGCTGCTTGGCGTGTCGGACGTCGCTGCCGCGGACATCGGCGCCGCCTGCGCGCGCTGGGGCCTGGAGATCGCGATCCGCACCGGCGAGCGTCGCTGCGTCCTCGGCGGTCCGGCCGCCGCGCTGGCCGAGGCCGCGACGCGCCTGGCCGTGCTCGGCGCGAAGACCACGCCGCTGGGCGTGCGCGTGGCCTCGCACACGCGCGCGATGCGCGCGGCCGTGCCCGCGCTGGCGCAGGCGCTGGCGCAGGCGCGCTGGCACGCGCCGCGCGTCGCGTGGGTGGCCGGCATCACGGGCGCGGTGGTGCGCGACGTCGCCGAGGTGCGGCGCGTGCTGGCCGAGCAGGTCGCGACGACCGTGCGCTGGGACACCTGCATGGACACCGTCGCCGAACGCCGCCCCGATGCCGTGCTGGAGGTCGGCGCCGGCACGACGCTGGCGCGGCTGTGGCGCGAGCGCCATCCGTCGATTCCGGTGCGCTCGTGCGACGAGTTCGCCAGCGCGGCGCAGGCCGTCAGGTGGGCCGCGACGATCGAATCGCGTTAGCGCGGAGATACCCCCTGGCCCATGGACAAGCCGATGGGAGATCGCGTGGTCGGGCAGTCGCGGTGACACGAATCCGTCGCTGTCTCGTCACGCCGCCTGGCTAAGGTTCGGGCCATCCCAAGCCCTTTCCGGAGTCACGATGAAACGCCTGCTCTCGTCCCTCTTGCTGGCCGCGGCCGGCCTCGCCGTCGCGCCGTTCGTGTCGGCCACGGTGCTCACGTTCGACGACCTCGCGGGCGACGACTTCGTGCCGGCCAACTACGGCGGCCTCGACTGGTCCGCCGGCGACTGGTTCGCCTTCGGCGACGCGCAGCCGCCGTTCAGCGCGCACTCGGGCAGCATGCGCATCGCGAGCGGCTTCGGCGACGCCGACGCCGCCACCGCGATCGGCCTGGGCGACGGCAGGACCTTCCAGGGCGCCTGGTTCGCCGGCTACGAGGATGTCGACGTGTCGTTCAAGTTGTACGAGCACGGCGCGCTGGTCGCGACCTCGGCCACGCTCGCCACCTCGGCCACGCCGACCTGGTTGGCGAGCGGCTATGCGGGGCTCGTCGACGAGGTGATCGTCTCGAGCGCCGACCAGGGCGGCTTCGTGCTGGACGACCTCACGTTCTCCGCCGCGGTGCCCGAGCCCGCATCGACGGCGCTGCTGGCCTGCGGGCTGGTCGCGCTCGCCGCCGTCGCCCGCCGCCGCGCCTGAAACGCCACGTCAAAACCTCACGCCGGAACGCCATGCCATGACCCTCGACCGCCGCAACTTCATCCGCAGCATCGCCACCGCCGCCGGCTCCACCGCCGCGTTGAGTGCCTTCCCGCCCGCGATCGCGCGCGCGCTCGCCATCGCCGCCAACGACCGCACCGGCACGCTGGAGGACGTCGAGCACATCGTCTGCTTCATGCAGGAGAACCGCTCGTTCGACCACTACTTCGGCTCCATGGCCGGCGTGCGCGGCTTCGCCGATCCGTTCCCGATCCCGGTGCCCGACACGGCCCTGCTGGCGGGCAGGACCGTCTGGTACCAGCGCAACGACACCGCCACGGGCAGCAACCCGAAGGTGCTCGCGCCGCAGCACAACGACACCTCGGCCAACTTCGCGCTGATCCGCACCGCCGATACCCCGCACCTGTATCCGGACGCGCAGCTCGCGTGGGACCACGGCCGGCTGTCCAACTGGCCGCAGTACAAGAACAACCCGTCGATGGTGTACTTCACGCAGGCGGACATCCCGTTCCAGTTCGCGCTCGCCAACGCGTTCACGCTCTGCGACGACAACCACTGCTCGTTCACCGGCGGCACCAACCCCAACCGCTGCTTCTTCTTCACGGGCACCAACCACGGCCACGACGATCCCGGCCAGCCGGGCATCTTCAACGGCCCGGCGATGGACAACAGCTACAACGCGCTCACCAACGGCACGGTCAAGGGCGGCTATACCTGGATGACGTATGCGGAACGCCTGGAGGACGCGGGCGTGTCGTGGCAGGTCTACCAGAACGAGGAGGTCGAGTTCTACGCGTTGAACTCGCTGCTGGGATTCAGGAATTTCCGCGATGCCAATGCCGCGAGCACGCCCAGCGTGTCGCCCACGCGCACGCCGCGCCAGCAGGCGCTCTACGAGAAGGGCATCAGGACGCGCGACCTCGACCTGCTCAAGGCCGACGTGATCGCCGGCACGCTGCCCAAGGTGTCCTGGATCTGCGCGACGTCGTCGGGCTCCGAGCACCCGGGCGCATCGAGCCCGGCGCAGGGCGCGGCCTACATCGCCAAGGTGCTGGATGCGCTCACCGCCAATCCGGACGTGTGGAGCAAGACCGTGCTGATCATCAACTTCGACGAGAACGACGGCTTCTTCGACCACGCCGCGCCGCCGGCGCCGCCGTCCTACGTCACGTGGAACGCCGACCCGTCGCAGTCGGTGCTTGCGGGTGCCAGCACGGTGGACGCGTCCGACGAGTATCTTGGCGACGCCGATGGCGGGATCACCACCGTCGATCCCTACAAGCACCATCCGTTCGGCCTCGGGCCGCGCGTGCCGATGTACGTCATCTCGCCGTGGAGCAAGGGCGGCTGGGTCAACTCGCAGGTGTTCGACCAGACTTCGACGATCCGCTTCATCGAGAAGCGCTTCGGCGTGATGGAGCCCAACATCAGCGCGTGGCGCCGTGCCGTCGTGGGCGACCTGATGTCGTGCTTCAACTTCGCCACGCCCAACGACACCGACCTGGTCTCGTCGCTGCCGGACACGACCGCGCGCGACGCCGCCAGCCGCGCGCTCGGCAAGACGACCACGCCGACGGTCGCGCCCGTGCCGGTGCTGCCGGTGCAGGCGCAGGGCATCAAGCCATCGCGCGCGCTGCCGTACGCGCTGCACGCCACGGCGACGGTGGTCACGAGCACGACCAGCCTCGGCGCGGTCTCGGTGCGCCTGACCTTCACCAATGTCGGCACGCAGGCGGCGGTGTTCCATGTCTACGACCGCAACAACCTGACCGCGATCCCGCGCCGCTACACCGTCGAGGCCGGCAAGACGCTGGTCGACACCTGGGCGCCCCTGGCCTCCGGCGCGTACGACCTGTGGGTGCTCGCGCCGAACGGCTTCCACCGCCACTTCACCGGCAACGCACGCCGCGTCGCCTCGGCCGGCCAGCCCAACCCCGACGTCGTCCTGAGCTACGACGCCGCCGGCCGGCAGCTGCGTGTCCAGCTGAGCAACGCCGGCCCGGTGCAGGCGACGTTCGCGCTCGCGGCCAACGCGTACTACCCGGCGGATCCTTCGACGATCCCGGTGGCGGCCCACAGCACGACCATGCTGACGCTGCCGCTCGCGGCCAGCAACGGCTGGTACGACTTCAGCGTGCGCGTGAACGGCCAGGCCGACTACAGCCGCCGCTTCGCGGGCCGCATGGAGACCGGCGCCGATTCGACCAGCGACCCGGCGATGCACGGCGCGGCGGTCGGCAACCAGTACAAGGTGAGCTGATCATTCTCGTGGAAAGTCGAGGGACAGTCTTTCGGCGCTAAGCTCGGCAGACTTGCCGACTGCGCCGAAAGCCGCCCGTGACGCCTCCGCCACCCGCACCACCCGCTCCACCCGCCCTGCCGACGAAGTTCCACGCCGGCGGCCTCGTCAACGCCGCGGTCGTGCTGGGGCTGCTCTATTTCGGGCGCGAGGTGCTGGTGCCGATCACGCTGGCGGTGATCCTGAGCCTGCTGATCGCGCCGCTGGTGCGCAAGCTGCGCCGCTTCGTGCGCTCGCAGGTGTGGGCGGTGCTCGGCGCGGTGGCCGTGCTGACGCTGCTGGTCGGCGGGCTGGCGGGGATGATCGTCTCGCAGGTGGTGTCGATGGCGGAGAGCCTGCCGCAGTACGAGACCACGATCCGCGACAAGCTGAAGACCGTGCAGGACGTGACGACCAGCCGCGTGCTGCAGGGCGAGGCCGGCCGCATGATGAGCCGGCTCGGCGACGAGGCCGGCGCGGCGTCGGTCCCGGCGCGCGCGACGCTGGAGGGCGCGCCGCTGACCGCCTCGGGCGCCGTGCCGGTGGAGATCCGGCCGCGCGCGCAGACGCCGGTGGAGGTGATCTCGCACCTGTTCTCGTCGATCTGGGGGCCGCTGGGCCGCGCGAGCATCGTGCTGATCGTGATGGTCTTTGTGCTGCTCGAGCACGAGGCGCTGCGCGACCGCTTCATCCGACTGCTGGGCGGCTCGGACATCCGCCGCACGACGCAGGCGTTCAACGATGCCGGCGAGCGGCTGTCGCGCTTCTTCGTGTCGCAGCTGGCGGTCAACGTCGGCGTCGGCGTGGCGGTGTGGATCGGGCTGTTGCTGATCGGGCTGCCACACGGCGTGCTGTGGGCCGTGCTGACCTCGCTGCTGCGCTTCGTGCCCTACGTCGGCGTGTTCATCGCGGCCGGCAGCGCCGCGCTGCTGGCGGCAGCGGTCGATCCGGGCTGGACGCTGGTCTTCGAGCTGCTGGGGCTGTTCGCGGCGGTGGAGCTCGTCTCGTCGCAGGTCGTCGAGCCGCAGCTGTATGGCCACAGCACCGGGCTGTCGCCGCTGTCGGTGGTGGTGGCGGCGATCTTCTGGAGCTGGATCTGGGGCCCGATCGGCCTGCTGCTGTCGACGCCGCTGACACTGTGCCTCGTCGTCGCGGGCCGCCACATCAAGGGCCTGGCCTTCCTCGACGTGCTGCTGGGCGACACGCCGGCGCTGACGCTGTCCGAACGCTTCTACCAGCGCGCGATGTCGGGCGACCACGAGGAGATCGTGGCGGCGGCGCAGGCCTATCTGAAGCGCAAGTCGTTTGCGCGCTACTGCGACAAGATCCTGATGCCTGCCCTGCAGCTGGCCACCGCCGATCTCGGGAAGCACAGCATCACGCCGCAACAGCAGGCGACGGTCAAGAGCACGGTCGCGCGCGTCATCGAGGCGCTCGGCACGGACGGCTGCCGGCCGACGTGGCGAAGTCGGCGCGGCTCCGTGCTCGACGAGACCAGCATCGGCGTGCACCTGCGCCTGCAACGCGAACGCGTGGCGGGCCATTGGCAGGGGCCGCTGGAGGTGCCTCCGGGCTCGGTCGTGCTGTGCATCGGACTGGGCTCGATGCGCGACGACCTCGTCACCGAGCTGCTGGTGCGCATCCTGCGCACGCAGGAGGTCGACGCGCGCCACCTCTCGCTGGAAGACATCGGTCGCGGGCCGCCGCCGGGCGCGAGTGCCGGCAGTGTCGCGATGCTGTTCGTCGTGAGCGCCCACCCGGCCGACGAATGGGAACGCGCCGCGACGCTGCTGCCGACGCTGCGCGAACGCTTCGCCGATGCGGCGGTGATCGCGCTGCTGCCCGAGGGAGAGTTTTCGACGGCCGACGAGGCGCTGGATCTCGTCGTCCACTCGTTCGAGGAGGCCGCCGCCGAGGTGGCGGTCCGCTTCAAGAAGACCCCCGCAAGCTAGGCAGCCGGCAGGCCGACGTGCAGCACGATCTTGCCGCGCGCCTGGCCGCTCTCGCCGAGCTGGTGCGCCCGCGCGGCGTCGGCCAGCGCGAACTCGTGCGACAGGGCCACGCGCAGCCGGCCGGCGTCGACGAGCTCGGCGATCTTCGCCAGCACGTCGCCGCGCGGCGGCGTCTGCAGCATCTCGGCGCGCGCGCCGGCGGCGGCCGCGCGCTCCGGCGACGGCGGCACCGCGGTGGCGACGAGCAGGCCGCCCTTCTTCAGCACGCCCCACGAGGCTTCCTGCACCGCGCCGCCGACGGTGTCGATCACGACGTCGACGTCGCGCACCAGCGTCGCGAAGTCCTGGCGCTGGTAGTCGATCACCTCGTCGGCGCCGGTGGCGCGCGCGATCGCGATCGAGGCGTCGCCGGCGGTGACGCTCACGCGCGCGCCCGCGTGACGCGCGAGCTGCGCCGCGACGCTGCCCAGCGGCCCGCCGCCGCCGTGGATCAGCACCTTCTGGCCGGGCTGCACATTCGCGACGTCGAACACCGCGCGCCACGCGGCCTGCGCGGGCGTGGGGATCGCGGCGGCCTCGGCGAACGAGACCGTGCGCGGCTTGCGCGCGACCTGCGCGGCGTCGACGGCGACGAACTCGGCATACGTGCCTTCGCGCGGGAAGCCGGCGAAGAAGAACACGGCGTCGCCCGGCTCGAACGTGTCGACCTCGGTGCCGACCGCCGCGACGACGCCGGCGGCGTCCCCGCCCGGCGTCAGCGGCACCTGCAGCCCGAATTGCGCGGCGAGCGCGCCGGAACGGATCTTCCAGTCGACGGGGTTGACGCCTGCGGCGACGACGCGCACGAGCACCTGGCGTGGGCCGGCGACGGGCACGGGGACGTCCTGCAGCTCGAGCTGGTCGGCGGCGCCGAAGGCATTGAGGCGGATGGCTTTCATGGAAATCTCCTTGGGAGGGTTGGCTTGGGGTGAGTCAATGGTGGGACTTCGCACCCTCGAAGAGAACCCGCAGCGCCGGGATTGATCTTTCCATTCATGGAATAAAGTACCGCCATGAGCGATCTCTCCGCCCTGCACGACATGACCTTGTTCGTCGAGGTGGCACGCGCGAAGAACTTCAGCGCCGCGGGGCGCCACCTGGGCGTGCCGGTGGCCACGCTGTCGCGCCGCATCGCAGCGATGGAGCGCGAGTTCGGCGTGCGCCTGTTCGACCGCACCACGCGCCGGGTCGAGCTGACCGAGGCCGGCGCGCGCTACTTCGAGCGCTGCGCGCACCTGGCCGACGAGGCGCGGCTGGCGCAGGAGGCCTTGCGCGAGACCGCGACGCGGGCGAGCGGTCACCTGCGCGTGTCGATGCCGGTGGATCTCGGCCTGTACGTGATCGGGCCGCTGCTGCCGGAGTTCGCGCGCCAGTTCCCGGGCATCACGCTGGATGTCGACCTGTCGTCGCGCCACGCCGACCTGGTGGGCGATCACCTGGACGTCGCGATCCGCCTCGGCGAGGTCAAGGGCGACCAGCTCGTCGTGCGCCGCATCGGCTACGCCGAGCGCGCGCTGTTCGCGTCGCCGACCTACCTCGACCTGCGCGGCACGCCGGCGCATCCCGACGACCTCGCCGCGCACGAGGGCCTGCTGCTGCGCGCGTCGCGCCTGCAGACCCGCTGGCGCCTCGAGCGCGAGGGCGTGGCGGTCGACGTGACCGTGCGCGGGCGCGTGATGGTCAACAACCACAGCCTGCTCAAGGTGCTCGCCGAGCGCGGCATGGGGCTGGCCGCGCTGACGCCCGACCTGGTGCGCGACGCGCTCGCCAGCGGGCGGCTCGTGCGCGTGCTGCCGCAATGGGCGATGGCGGCGCTGCCGGTGCACGCGGTGACGTCGTCGCGGCTGCAGCCGGCCAGCGTCAAGGCGTTCGTCGCGTTCCTGGCCGATCGGCTCGCAGGCTGACTGCCAGGATCGCCGTCGCCAGCACGATGCCGGCCAGGTGCGCCAGCGTCACGCCGTTGGCGCGCGTGGCCGCGTCGAGCCAGGCGACGCCTTGCGTGGTGGCGTAGGCCGCGACGATGAAGGCCAGCTCGAAGGGCCGGCTGCTGCGGGTCAGCGCGACCGAGGCGAGGCCCCACAGCGCGACCGAGGCGGCCATCACGAACGCGGTGGTGCTCATGCCGGGATGCACGATCGACTCGTGCAGCAGCCCGGGCGCAGCCGCGATCCAGGCGAGGCCGACGAGCATCGCCGCGCGCGCCAGCAGCAGCCGGCGACGTGCGCCGGGCGCCGTCGCCACGAGTTCCAGCGTGCGATGGTCGTGGTCGCGCAGGCCGGTGCGCGCGAAGACATCCAGCAGCATCGTCCATCCGGCCAGCATCGCGAGCGCGACCGCATGGCGCGGGCCGAACAGCTGCACGCCCCACAGCGGGAGCCACGCGGCCCACCACCACCCAGGCCGCTGGCGCAGCACGACATGGGCTTCCGCAGCGATCAGCACGCCGGTCGCCGTGCCTTGCAACGGCCGCAGCACCGCGCGCAACCAGCGCAGCTGGCGCGGCGGGCGCCTGGCGCCGGACGCCGGCGTCGCTGCGCGGGCGGCGGCCCAGTCGAGCAACGGCACCGCCAGCAGCACGCCGGCGATCGCCGCCGCGAGCCACAGCATGCGGCCCCACAGGACGGCGCCACGCACTTCCCACGTCGTCCAGACGAAGCGCGCCGGCGGCGCCGCCACGCCGCCGCAACCGACGCAGAAGCCCTCGAGCCGCGTCTTCTCCGGCAGGCCGCGCGCGATCTGGTGTTCGATGGACCACTGCATCATGCGCATGGCGGGAAGGTCGCTGGTCCATGGCTGCTCGATGCTCGCCGCGGCACCGGCGGCGCGGGCCGCCCGGTCGTGCACGATGCCGGCGGGTCCGGTCGTCAGCAGGCCGATCCACACGAAGAAGAACACGATGTTGCCGACGGTGCGCCGCAGCAGCGGAACGACGTCGAACCAGATCGCGAGCATCGCGCTGAAGGCCAGCGTGGGCAGCGCGATGAACAGGCTCGGCTTGACCAGTTCCCACAGGTCGACGTGGCGATCCTCGGCGCGCACGAGCTGGGCGACGAGGCCGACGACGAGTGTCGCGAACAGCAGCCCGCCCATCACCGCGACGTGGCTCGCCCACTTGGCCAGCAGGTACGCGCCGCGCCGCATCGACGTCGTGCCCAGCAGCTGCCAGACGCGGGTGTCGAAGTCGCGCTGCACGGTGCCGCGCACCAGGTAGAAGCCGACCAGGCCCCACAGCAGGGACAGCATCGCCAGCACCATCCCGATCCACGCGCTCGAGTAGAAGCCGCGATGGTGGTCGCCGATGGCCACGACCAGGTAGCCGGCGTCGGCGGGCGGCAGGCACCACCAGCCGGCCGCCGTGATGGCCAGCGCGGCGACCCGGAAGCGCGTGCTGCGCGTGCGCTGGCGCAGGTCGGCAAGACACAGGGCGCGCGCGACGCGCCAGGCAACGGGCGGCGGCAGCGTCCCGCTCATCTCAGGCCACCGCCTCGGGCAGGCCGCGCGGCGACGACGCGGCGCGGGCCAGCAGGTCGGTGTAGGCGTCCTCGAGGCTGGGCTCGGCCGGCACCGCGCCGGCGCCGGGTGGACGCTCGCCGAGCACGCGAAGCTGCACGCTGTCGCCCAGGTGCATCGACTGGCTGACGACGAAGTTCTTGCGCGCGGCCGCGAGCTGCGCCGGGGCGATCGTCCAGTCCCAGGCGCGACCGCGCGCGCCGGCGACGAGCGCCTGCGGCGTGCCGTCGAAGACGACGCGGCCGCCCTGCAGCACCACCAGCGCCGCGGCGCTGGCCTCGACGTCGGAGACGATGTGCGTCGACAGCAGCACCAGCCGTTCGCCCGCGAGCTCGGTCAGCAGGTGGCGGAAGCGCAGCCGCTCGGCGGGGTCGAGCCCGACGGTGGGCTCGTCGACGACCAGCAGTTGCGGGTCGTTGAGCAGCGCCTGCGCGATGCCCACGCGCTGGCGCATGCCGCCCGAGTAGCCCGCCAGCGCGCGGTCGGCGACGTCGAGCAGGCCGACCTGCGCCAGGCACTCGTCGACGCGCGCGGCGGTCGCGCGCGGCGGCAGGCCCTTGACCGCGGCCAGGAAGGCCAGGAACTCGCGCGCCGACAACGCCGGGTAGACGCCGAAGTCCTGCGGCAGGTAGCCCAGCGTCGCGCGCAGCGCGTCGGGCTCGCGGGCGATGTCGGTGCCGCGCCAGAGGATGCGGCCGCTGCGGGGCCTGGCCAGCGTGGCGAGCATGCGCATCAGCGTCGACTTGCCGGCGCCGTTGGGGCCCAGCAGCCCGACGATGCCCGGGCCCAGCGTCAGGTTGAGCGACCGGTTCACCGCCGGCCCGCGGCCGTAGGCGAAGGACACGTCGTCGAGCGTCAGCCAGGCGGGGAGGCAGGTCTTGGTCATGGGAGGCGAGCCCGGAGATGTCTTGGTGGTCGGCATGGTCGTCATCCGCCGCGTCGCCTGCCAGCGCGCTGCGACGGGCTGCACCCCGGCGACGACAGGCCCGCGCCCGCGCCGACGAACAGGCGGCCGCCGGGTGTGCGAACCACCGCACGGACGCGGCCGGCAGGACACGGCCCGTTGCACGGGCCGCGGCCAAACCGGCGATACTGAAGCGACGTTTTCCCCCGCACCCCACGCCGCCGTCCGCGGCGCAGGAGCCCTCCGAATGTCCGCACGCAAATCCGGCCCCATCGACTACAACGCGCTGCCCGAAATCCTGCGACCGCTGGCCGAGCGCAGCGAGATCCGGCGTTTCCGCAAGGGCTCGCTCGTGCTCGACGAGGGCGACCGCGGCGACGCGCTGCTGATCATCCTGGCCGGCGAACTGCGCGCCTTCACCGGCTCGGACACGGGCCGCCACGTCACCTACGGCCTGTACGGGCCGGGCGACTACCTCGGCGAGATGGGCCTGGACGGCGGCGCCCGCATGGCCAGCGTCGAGGCGCTGTCCGACACCACCTGCGCCTACGTCGAGCGCGCCACGCTGATGCAATACATCTCCGAGCGCCCGCAGTTCGCGTTCGAGCTGATCGCCAAGGTGATCCAGCGCGCCCGCGTCGCCACGCTGGCCGCGAGCCAGTACGCGATGAACGAAGCCTACCTGCGCCTGAAGCGCTGGCTGGACGCCGTGGCGCAGGCGCAGTTCGACGGCACGCGCGTCGTGCGCGAGCCGCTGGCCGAGATCGACCTGCCGCAGCGCCTCGGCTGCTCGCAGGAGATGGCCGGCAGCATCCTGCGCGATCTGGAGCACGCGGCGATCATCTCGCTGGAGGACGGGCGGCTGCGCATCCTGCGCGAGCTGCCGTCGCACTGGTGAGTCAGTTCAGGAACAGCTTGTAGACCGGATTGTCGGTCTCTTCCACCCACGGGAACGCCAGCGTCGCGAGGAAGGTCGCGAGCGCCTTGCTGTCCTTGTCCGGCACCACCAGCCCGACCAGGATGCGGCCGTAGTCGGCACCCTGGTTGCGGTAGTGGAACAGCGTGATGTTCCAGTCCGGATGCATCGAGCTCAGGAAGCGCATCAGCGCGCCGGGGCGCTCCGGGAACTCGAAGCGGAACAGGCGTTCGCCGGCCGCGAGCGCGCTGCGGCCGCCCACCATGTGGCGAACGTGTTCCTTGGCGAGCTCGTCGCCGGTCAGGTTGGCGGTCGGGAAGCCGTGGCGTTCGAAGTGGCGCGCGATCTTCTCGGCCTCGTCGCGCCGGGCGATCGAGATGCCGACGAACACGTGGGCCTGGTCCGCGGCCGAGATGCGGTAGTTGAACTCGGTGACCTGGCGCGGCGCGCTGCCCGGCGGCCCGATCAGCTCGCAGAAGCGGCGGAAGCTGCCGCGTTCCTCGGGCACCGTCACTGCGTAGAGCGCCTCGCGCTGCTCGCCGAACTCCGCGCGCTCGGCGACGAAGCGCAGGCGGTCGAAGTTCATGTTGGCGCCGCAGGTGATGGCGACGAAGGTCTTGCCCTTGAGCCTGTGCGTCTCCGCGTACTGCTTGATCGCGGCGACGCCCAGCGCGCCGGCCGGCTCGAGGATGCTGCGGGTGTCCTGGAACACGTCCTTGATCGCGGCGCAGGCGGCGTCGGTGTCCACCGTCACGTACTCGTCGACCAGCGCGCGCGCGACGCGGAAGGTCTCGGCGCCGACCAGCTTGACGGCGGTGCCGTCCGAGAACAGGCCGACGTCGCTCAACGTGACGCGCTTGCCCTTCCTGACCGACTGGATCATCGCGTCGGAGTCCTGCGCCTGCACGCCGATCACCTTGATCTCGGGCCGCAGCGCCTTGATGTACGCCGCCACGCCGGAGATCAGGCCGCCGCCGCCGATCGCCACGAACACGGCGTCGATCGGCCCCTGGTGCTGGCGCAGGATCTCCATCGCGACGGTGCCCTGGCCGGCGATGACGTCGGGGTCGTCGAACGGATGCACGAAGGTCAGGCCCTCGGCCTGTTCCACCTGCAGCGCGTGGGCGTAGGCGTCGGAATAGCTGTCGCCGTGCAGCACGACCTCGCCGCCGAGCGCGTGCACCGCGTCGACCTTGAGCTTGGGCGTGGTCACCGGCATCACGATCACCGCGCGCACGCCCAGCCGCCTGGCGCTCAGCGCGACGCCCTGCGCGTGGTTGCCGGCCGACGCGCAGATGACGCCGCGCTGAAGCGCCTCGGGCGCCAGGTTGATCATCTTGTTGTACGCGCCGCGCAGCTTGAAGCTGAAGACGGATTGCGTGTCCTCGCGCTTGAGCAGCACCTGGTTGCCGACCCGGCGCGACAGGTTCTTCGCGAGTTCCAGGGGCGTCTCGACGGCGACGTCGTAGACGCGCGCGGTCAGGATCTTGCGCAGGTAGGCGCCGGCGATGGCCTGGGCGCTTTTCGACAGCGCAGCCGCGGGCGCCGGCGTGGCCGCAATCTCCGCGATGCCGGGCACGCGTCCCGCGTCGGCATCGGAAGGGGATTCACGCAGGGGGCGTGCGGCGGCCATCGGGAGCTCCAGTCGCAGGTTGGGCAGAGCCGCCGGATGATACGGCCCGCGGCGCGCGCTGGCTTCTCGATGCGACAACGAACGCCACGCTGGGGGCGAAATCGACGCGGCCAAGAAAAAGGCCCGGAGCTTCACAGCTTCGGGCCTGAATCCACCAGTTTTGAGGAGGTGGAGGAGACAACTTGCGGTCGGTGGGGCGGGCGTGGAACCGGGGTTCGAAGGGCCTGCCGCAGCGACAATGAAGTCAGTCTATATCACCGGTTGTTGCACCGCAATATCTGTTGTCTTTCCTCTGTAGGGAGGCATCCCAAATGCTCGTGCCCGGTGCAAAAAAGCACGGTCGTGCACCAGTTTGGTATGGATTTGCAGTGTCCCGAGGCGCCATGTGCCAATTCGGGCGTTGCACAATCGACACGGACACCCATTTCCGGACGCGACACCATGCATTGCACGATCAACTGGCTGCCGGAAACCGGCATGGCCTTTTCGGCCGAGACCGGCAGCGGCCATCTGCTGACGATGGACGGCGCCCCGGACGGCGGCGGCCGCAATCTCGCACCGCGGCCGATGGAGACGCTGCTGGCCGGCGCCGGCGGCTGCACCGCTTACGACGTGGTGCTGATCCTCAAGCGGGGCCGCCACGACGTGACCGGCTGCCAGGTCAAGGCCACCGCCGAGCGTGCGCACGAGGATCCGAAGGTGTTCACCAAGCTGCACCTGCACTTCACGGTCCGCGGCCGCGCACTGCCGCCGGTGGCGGTCGAGCGGGCGATCGCGCTGTCACACGAGAAGTACTGCTCGGCCACCGTCATGCTCGGCAAGACGGCCGCGGTCACCACGAGCTTCGAGGTCCTCGAGGGGTAGGACGCCCGCGCCGCTGGCCTCAGAGGTAGTGGGCGGTGCCCGTCATGACCTTGGCGGCCAGCCGCATCGCCCCACGCACCGGCGCCGGCAGCTCGACCCCGCCCGCCAGTTGCGCGGCGACGGCGTGTTGCGCCTCGTCGATGCGCATCTGGTCGACGATCGCCCGCGAGGCGAGGTCGCCGGCGGGCAGGCGCTCCAGGTGGCTTTCAAGGTGATGTTCGACCTGGCGCTCGGTCTCGACGACGAAGCCCAGGCTCACCCGGTCTCCCAGCCGGCCCGCGACGAGCCCGATCAGGAACGCCCCGCCGTACCACAGCGGGTTGAGCAGGCTGGGACGGTCGCCGAGTTCGGCCAGGCGCTGTTCGGTCCAGGCGAGGTGGTCGATCTCCTCGCGCGCCGCGCGCGCCATCTGCGCCTTCAGTTCGACGTTGGCCGTGGCGACGGCCTGGGCCTGGTACAAGGCCTGGGCGCAGACCTCGCCGACATGGTTGACCCGCATCAACGCGCCCGACAGCCGCTTCTCGTCCACGCTCAGTTCGGACGGCGCGGACGGCGTGTCCGCGAGCGCGGAGGCGGGCGTCGCGCGTTCGGCGCGGCTGCCGCCGGAGAGCGTGCGCAGCGCGACTTCGGCGCCGCAGATCCAGCGATCGACGAGACTCATTTCCATGCGGAAACGATAACCGATTACGGGTAAACGCGAAGTTGTGCGAGGACAACAAGGCCTCGCGATTTCGGTCGTGTTTCTTTGCAACCGGCAGGCCCCTCTGGTGCAATACATGCAGCTTCCGATGAGGTCGCGGCAATTGCGGTCAAACACGCCCAGCCGCGCCGCGACCGGAATCTCTTGTTAACCCTAGGAGATATTCGCAATGAAAAAGTCGCTGCTCGCTCTCGCAGTGCTCACCGCCGTCAGCGGCGTCGCATCCGCCCAGTCGTCCGTCACCCTCTATGGCAAGGTCGATCTCGGCCTGACTCTGGATAGCGGCAGCTCCTCCGGCAAGTCCGTCCGTCTCGACTCTGGCGTGACCGGTGGCTCGCGTATCGGCTTCAAGGGCGTCGAAGACCTCGGCGGCGGCATGAAGGCGGCGTTCCAGCTGGAAACCGGCTTCTGCGCGGACAGCGCCGCTGGCGTGTCGTCGAACGGCGCTACCGTCCCGAACTTCTGCACGGGCAGCAACGCGTTCATGGGCCGCCAGGCTCACGGTGACCTGACCGGCGCCTTCGGTGCCATCAGCGCCGGCCGCCAGTACAGCCTCGGGTTCAACAACCTGAGCACGATCGACCCGTTCGGCACGGGCTTCGCCGGCCAGGTCAACAACATCGTCGACCCGTCGGGCATCCGCCTGAACAACTCGGTGACGTACTCCACGCCGAACATCGGTGGCATCACGGCCTCGGCTGAAGTCGCCTTCGGCGAGCAGACCGGCAACTGGCAAGCCAACCGCGAAACCGGCGCTGGCCTGACCTACGCGTCCGGCCCGGCCTACGCCGGCTTCACGTTCTACGACGTCGCCAACGCTTCGGGCAACGGCGCCGCGCGCAAGAACTACCTGCTGGGTGGCACGTACGACTTCGGCATCATCAAGCTCCACGCCCTGGTGCAGAAGTCCACCGGCCCGTCGTCGCTCGACGTCCTCGACATGATGGGCGGCGTGACGATCCCGGTCGCCGGCGGTCAAGTCCTCGCTTCGTACATCCACCACAACGATCGCACGTTGTCCGACAAGGACGCGCAGCAAGTCGGCGTGGGCTACCTGTACCCGCTGTCGAAGCGCACGTCGGTCTACATGGCCTTCGCTCGCATCAACAACGAGCACGGCGCCGCCTTCACGGTCGGCAACGCCACGGCGACCGGCACCGGCGACAAGGCGTTCAACCTGGGCGTCGTCCACAACTTCTGATCGCATCCCGGCCTGGCCGGGTCGACGTTCAGCGCTCCGCTTCGCGCGGAGCCCCATCAAGGCTCGTCTTCGGACGGGCCTTTTTCATTGGCGGCACGTCGACGCGAGTGCGGTGGACCCCGAGGGACGTGGCCGCGATTCCCGGGGTATTCTTGCCCCCGATGCTGTCGTTCATCCTCCGTCGACTTGCTCAGGCCGTGCTCGTGATGCTGGTCGTCGGGATGGGAGCGTTCTCGCTGTTTCGCTACGTCGGCGATCCGGTCGTCAACATGGTGGGCCAGGATGCCTCGGCCGCCCAGCGCGCGCAGCTGCATGCCGACCTCGGGCTGGACAGGCCCGCGCCGGTCCAGTTCGCGCGCTTCGTCGGCCGCGCGCTGACCGGCGATTTCGGCCTGAGCCTGCGCCAGGGGCGGGAAGTGTCCGTGCTGATCGCCGAGCGGCTGCCCGCGACCTTCGAGCTGGCTACCGTCGCGGCGCTGGTCGCGACACTGGCGGGCATACCTCTGGGTGTATATGCCGCGCTGCGCCGCCGTCACTGGGATGCCAGGCTGACGATGGCCGCGTCGCTGCTGGGCGTCTCGTTGCCGGGCTTCCTGATCGGCATCGTGCTGATCGAGGTGTTCTCGGTCAAGCTCGGCTGGTTTCCCAGCTATGGCCGCGGCACGACGGTGCAGGTTGGCGCCTGGAGCACCGGACTGCTGACTGCCGACGGCTGGCGCCACATCGCGCTGCCCGCCTTCACGCTGGCCGTCTACCAGTTGACGCTGCTGATGCGCCTGGTGCGGGCCGAGATGCTGGAAGTCCTGCGCTCGGACTACGTGAAGTTCGCACGGGCGCGCGGCCTGCCCGATCGCGTCGTCCACTTCGGCCATGCGCTGCGCAACACGCTGGTGCCGGTGCTGACGATCTCCGGCCTGCAGCTCGGCGGCCTGATCGCGTTCTCCATCGTCACCGAGACGGTGTTCTCGTGGCCCGGCATGGGCAGCCTGTTCATCCAGGCCGTGCAGTTCCCGGACGTGCCGGTCATGGCCGCCTACCTGTGCCTGATCGCGTTGGTGTTCGTCACGATCAACCTGGCCGTCGACCTGCTCTACGCGGTGGTCGATCCGCGCCTGCGCGTGCATGGGTTCGGGGGGCATCGATGAAGCCACCCTTGACGACCGGACTCGCCGCCGCCACCAGCAAAACGGGAAGGCCGGCGCGCTGGACACGCCTGTTGGCCAGCGATCTCTGGCACGACTTCGTGCATTCGCGCACGGCCGTGCTCGCCGCGGCCATCGCGCTGCTGTGCCTGTGCGGCGCGCTGTTCGCGCCGTGGCTCGCACCGCACGATCCGTCCGACCTGGCCGGGCTGGACCTGGCCGATTCGCACCTGCCGCCGGCCTGGCTGACCGACGGCCGCGCCACCTATCCGCTGGGCACCGACGACCAGGGGCGCGACATCCTGTCGGCCCTGTTGTACGGCGCCCGCATCTCGTTGATGGTCGGGCTCAGCGCGGTCGCGCTGTCGGTGCTGATCGGCGTGACGGCGGGGCTGGTGGCGGGCTTCGCCGGCGGCATCGTCGACGCCGCATTGATGCGGCTGTGCGACGTGATGCTGTCGTTTCCGCCGATCCTGATCGCGCTGCTGATCGATGGCGTCGGGCGGGCGATCTTTCCGCAGGCGCGCGACGTGCTCGCGTTCGCGGTGCTGATCCTCGCGCTGACGCTGACCGACTGGGTTCGCTACGCGCGCATGGTGCGTGGCTCGACGCTGGTGGAGCGCAACAAGGAATACGTGCAGGCCGCGCGCCTCGTGGGCCTCTCGCGCTGGCGGCTGCTGCGTCGACACGTGCTGCCCAACGTGCTGGGGCCGGTGCTGGTGCTGGCAACGATCCAGGTCGGCCAGGCCATCGTCGCGGAGGCCACGCTGTCGTACCTGGGTGTGGGCGTACCGCCGACCAATCCGTCGCTGGGCACCCTGATCCGCATCGGCAACGACTTCCTGTACGCCGGCGAATGGTGGATCACGCTGTTCCCCGGCGCCGCGCTCGTGCTGATCGCGATGAGCGTGAACCTGCTCGGCGACTGGCTGCGCGACGCGCTCAACCCGAGGCTGCAATGAGCGTGCCGCTGCTCGAAGTGCGCGACCTGTGCGTCGAGTTCCCGACGCGTCGCGGCACGCTGCGCGCGCTCGACGGCGTCTCGTTCGACATCGCGGCCGGCGAGATCCTCGGCGTGGTCGGCGAGTCGGGGGCGGGCAAGTCGCTGACCGGCGCCGCCATCATCGGGCTGCTGGAGCCGCCCGGCCGGATCTGTGGCGGCCAGATCCTGTTCGAAGGGCAGCGCATCGACGACCTGCCGCCCGAGGCGATGCGGCTGCTGCGCGGCCGGCATGTCGGGACGATCTTCCAGGACCCGCTGACTTCGCTGAATCCGCTGTACACGATCGGGCGCCAGTTGATCGAGACGCTGCGCACGCACCTGCCGCTGACCGCGGCGCAGGCGCGCGAGCGCGCCATCGCGCTGTTGCGCCAGAGCGGCCTGCCCGCACCCGAGGCGCGCCTTGGGCAATATCCGCACGAGCTCTCGGGCGGCATGCGCCAGCGCGTGGTGATCGCGCTCGCGCTCGCCGGCGAGCCGCGGCTGATCATCGCCGACGAGCCGACCACGGCGCTCGACGTCGCCATGCAGGCGCAGATCATCCGGCTGCTGCGCGGCGTGACGCAGGCGCGCGGCGCGTCGGCGCTGCTGATCACGCACGACATGGGCGTGGTCGCCGAGACCTGCGACCGCGTGGCCGTCATGTACGCCGGGCGCATCGTCGAGATCGGCCCGGTGCGCGAGGTGATCCGGCACCCGGCGCATCCGTACACGGCGGGGCTGATGGCGTCGGTGCCGTCGCTCGCCGACGCCGGCGGGCGTCTCGCGCAGATCGACGGCGCGCTGCCGCGGCTCGGCGAGATCCCCTCCGGCTGCGCGT
Source organism: Scleromatobacter humisilvae (assembly GCF_023231945.1). Classification (GTDB taxonomy): domain Bacteria; phylum Pseudomonadota; class Gammaproteobacteria; order Burkholderiales; family Burkholderiaceae_C; genus Scleromatobacter; species Scleromatobacter humisilvae. The sequence continues at coordinate 88,721 of NZ_JAJLJH010000011.1, read as the reverse complement.
TCCATCCGCGCTGCCCGAAGGCGAGTCCGCGCTGCAGCGAGGAGCGGCCCGAGCTGGCGCTGGTCCGGCGCACCCGCGCCGCCTGCTGGTGGCCCATCCTCGAGGGCCCGGCGGCATGAGCGACCACAGCCTTGCCACGCTGGAGCGGCCCGCGACGCCCGGGACCGTCGTCGCCGAAGCCCGCGGCCTCGGCAAGACCTTCGCGATGCACGTGCCCTGGACCGACCGCCTGCTGCGGAGCGTGGCGCCCGGACGCATTCATGCCGTGGAGGACGTGAGCTTCACGATCTCGCGCGGCCGCACGCTCGCGCTGGTGGGCGAATCGGGCTGCGGCAAGAGCACGCTGGCGCGGCTGATGGTGGGACTGGAGATGCCGACGGCGGGCAGCGCGTGGGTCGACCGTCTCGACGTCCAGGCGACGCTGGCGGGGCCCGCGGACGGCGCGCGCGCGTTGCGGCGGCGCATGCAGATGGTCTTCCAGGATCCGTACGCCAGCCTCGATCCGCGCTGGCGCGTCGGCGACATCGTGGCCGAGCCGCTGCTCGAGCAGGGCCTGATCCTGCCGGCGCAGGCGCCCGCGCGCGTGGCCGCGCTGCTGGCGTCGGTCGGGCTGGATGGCTTCGACGTGCGCAAGTTCCCGCACCAGTTCTCGGGCGGCCAGCGTCAGCGCATCTCGATCGCGCGTGCGATCGCGACGAGCCCGGAGTTCCTCGTCTGCGACGAGCCGACGTCGGCGCTCGATGTCTCGGTGCAGGCGCAGGTGCTCAACCTGCTGGTGGACCTGCAACGCGAACGCGCGCTGGCCTGCCTGTTCATCTCGCACAACCTGGTGGTGGTGCGCTACGTGGCCGACGACGTGGGCGTGATGTACCTCGGGCGGCTGGTCGAGCTGGCGCCCAAGGCCGAGCTCTTCGCCGCGCCCCGCCATCCCTACACGCGCATGCTGCTGGCCGCGGTGCCCGATCCACGCGCGCCCGAACGGGAGCGCGCGCCGGTGCTCGGCGAACTGCCCGATCCGCTCGCGCCGCCGGCGGGCTGCGCGTTCCATCCGCGTTGTCCGCATGCCAACGAGCGCTGCCGCATCGAACGGCCGCTGCTGTTGGCCTCCGGGCCGGTGCGGGTGGCGTGCCACGCCGTCGAGGAAGGGCGGATCTAGGCGCTCACTTGGCCGCGGGCGGCAGCCCGGGCGAACTCGCGCCGTCCATGGGCGGCAGGGGCGCGGCGGGGCGACCGTCCTCGGGCGCACTCGGTAGTCTGCTCGCGGGCGTGGCGGCGACGCCGGCCTGCGCCGGCAGGTACAGCGGCCCCTTCTGGCCACAGGCCGCGAGCGCCAGGGCAAGCAACAGCGCGCCCGCGCCCAAGACAGCGCCGCGCGCAGGGCGCCGGCGCCCCGCTAAACTCGATCCCTGGCGTTCATTCATCCCCCGGATTCTATCGACCATGTCGACCTCGACCCTGCAGGACACCGAGTACCAGGCCGCCGCCGAGCGCGTGCTGGCCGCGATCGAGCGTCAGTGCGACGACTGGCTGCAGCAAGGCGTCATCGACATCGACACGAACCGCGCCGGCGGCCTCGTCGAGCTCGAGTTTCCGGACGGCAGCAAGATTGTCGTCAACAAGCAGCCGCCGCTGCACGAGATCTGGCTCGCGGCGCGCAACGGCGGCTTCCACTTCAAGTGGGTGGACGCGGCCTGGCGCGACACGCGCGACGGCGTCGACTTCTTCGCGCGCCTGTCGGACGAGGCGAGTCGACAGGGCGGCAAGCCGCTGCAGTTCGTCGCCTGACGGGATCGTCGTCCTGGCCACCGTCCTCGTCCCGCTGCCGCGCCTGGACTTCGACCCGACAGAGGCCGGCGTGCCCTGGCGCGTGCTGACGGAGGCCGGCCACGCGTGCGTCTTCGCGACGCCCGACGCCCGGCCCGCGCAGGCCGACCCGCGCATGCTCGAGGGTCGCGACCTCGGCCTGCTGGCGCCGATGCTGCGCGCGCAGGGCAACGCGGTGGCGGACCACGACGGCATGGCGCAGTCGATGGCCTATCGCGCGCCGATCGCTTGGGGCGACATTGCCGACGGACTGGCCGCGAACCGCTTCGACGCCGTGCTGCTGCCCGGCGGCCACGCGCCGGGCATGCGCGAGTACCTCGAATCGCCGCTGCTGCAGTCGGCGGTCGCCACGTTCTTCGAACGCGACCTGCCGGTGGCGGCGATCTGCCACGGCACCGTGCTCGCGGCCCGCTCGCGCGTCACGCGCGGGGACGACGCCGGGCGCAGCGTGCTGTTCGGCCGCCGCACGACGGGCCTCACGCGCCAGCTCGAGATGCTCGCCTGGCGCCTCACGCGCCGTCGTCTCGGCGATTACTACCGCACCTATCCGCAGACGGTGCAGGACGAGGTCGCGGCGGCCTTGCGTTCGCCGCGCGACTTCCTGACCGGCCCGCCGGCGCTGCTGCGCGACTCCGACCGCCTGCGCCGCGTCGGCTTCACGGTGCGCGACGGCCGCTACCTGTCGGCGCGCTGGCCGGGTGATGCGCACCGGTTCGCGCACGAACTCGTGGAGATGCTCGCCGCGCGCTGACCGGCCCTTCAGTTGCCGGTCTTGAAGAGGTCGAGGATGCTCTTCTTCTCGTCGTCGGTCGTCTGCTGCGGCATCTTGTCGTCCAGCCCCAGGCCGCTGACGCCGTTGGCCGGGCCGAACTCGTCGTAGTACCACTCGCCGTTGATGTTGCTCACGCCGGCGGGCGCCTCCAGCGGCTGCTGCGGCACGTCCTTCAGCGCGGTCTGCATGTATTCGATCCAGACGGGCAGCGCCAGGCCGCCGCCGGTCTCGCGGTCGCCCAGCTTGCGCGGGTTGTCGTAGCCGATCCAGACGACGGCGGCCAACGACGGCTGGAAGCCGCAGAACCAGGCATCGAGCGAATCGTTGGTGGTGCCGGTCTTGCCGTAGAGGTCGGGGCGCTTCAGGACGCGCTGCGCCGCGGCGGCCGTGCCGCGCAGCGTGACGGTGTTGAGCAGCGACTCGATCATGAACGCGTTGCGCGGCTCGATCGCTCGCATCGAGTCGTTGAAGGGCTTGGGCGCTTCCTCGAGCAGCACCTTGCCGCGCGCGTCGATCACCTTGGTGATCAGCATCGGGTTGACGCGGTAGCCGCCGGTGGCGAACACGCCGTAGGCGGTGGACATCTGGATCGGCGTGACCGAGCCCGAGCCGAGCGCCATCGTCAGGTAGGGCGGATGCCTCTCGGGATCGAAGCCGAAGCGCGAGATCCACTGCTGCGCGTAGGCCGGTCCGACCGATTGCAGGATGCGGATCGACACCATGTTCTTCGACTTGGCGAGCGCGTCGCGCAGCTTCATCGGCCCTTCGAACTTGCCGTCGTAGTTCTTCGGTTCCCACGGCTGGCTGCCGGTGGTCCCGGCGTCGAAGAACAGCGGCGCGTCGTTGACGACCGTCGCGCCGTTGAAGCCCTTCTCGATCGCGCTCGAGTAGATGAAGGGCTTGAAGCTCGAGCCCGGCTGGCGCCAGGCCTGCATGACGTGGTTGAACTTGTTCTTGCCGTAGTCGAAGCCGCCCACCAGCGCACGGATCGCGCCCGTGGCCGGCTCGGTGGAGACGAACGCACCCTCGACCTCGGGCTGCTGGGTGAGCGTCCAGTCGCCCTTGTCGGTCTTCATCGCGCGCACGATCGCGCCGGGGCGGATCTGCACCTTCGGGTCGGCCTTGGGCGACAGGCCGGACGTGACCGGCTTCAGGCCGTCGCCGGTCACCGTCACCGTGTCGCCCGACTGCAGCGCGATCAACACCTTCCTGGGCGAGGCCTCCAGCACGACGGCGGCCTTCAGGTCGTCGTTGTCGGGGTGGTCGGCGAGCGCCTCGGCCACGCGGGCGTCGATCGCCTTCGGGTCGTCCGGCAGGTCGACATACCCTTCCGGGCCCCGGAATTGCTGCCGACGCTCGAAGTCCATGATCCCGCGCCTGAGAGCGTGGTAAGCCGCCAACTGGTCCGTGGAATCCACCGTGACGGTGACATTCAGCCCGCGCGTATAGGCCTCGTCGCCGTATTGCGCAAACACCAGCTGGCGCGCCATTTCGGCCACGTATTCCGCGTGGATCGGGGACTCGGTCGGCGCCCGGTATTGCAACACCTGGGCATGCGCAGCCTTGCGCTCGTCTTCCGTTATGAACCCGTTTTCGAACATCCGGTCGATGATGTACTGTTGGCGCTGCTTGGCGCGCTTCGGGTTGGCGATCGGGTTGTAGCTCGAAGGCGCCTTGGGCAGGCCGGCCAGCATCGCCGCCTCGCCGATGGTGATGTCCTTGAGCGGTTTGCCGAAATAGATTTCGCTCGCCGAGGCGAAGCCGTACGCCCGCTGACCCAGATAAATCTGGTTCATGTACAGCTCCAGAATCTGGTCCTTGCTCAATTGCGCCTCGATCTTGAGCGCCAGCAGAATCTCGTAGAGCTTGCGGGTGAAGGTTTTTTCTGTTGACAGGTAGAAGTTGCGCGCCACCTGCATCGTGATCGTCGACGCGCCCTGGCTCCGCGCCTCCCCGACATTGGCCATCCCCGCCCGGATCACGCCGAGGTAGTCGACGCCGCCGTGGTGGTAGAAACGCGCGTCCTCGATGGCCAATACGGCGTCGCGCATGACCTTCGGGATCTGGCCGATCGGGACGAACTGTCTCCTTTCCTCACCATATTCCCCCAGCAACACGCCATCAGAAGAAAAAACCCGTAACGGTAATTTCGGGCGGTAATCCGTCAAAGCGCTCAGCTCTGGCATGTTTGGATACGCGACAGCAAGCCCGATGGCCGCGCAGATTGCAACACCGAGTAACAACGCCAACACCCCGCCGGCAATTGTCAAAACTGCTCGCAACAGGCTCCGCGCGGCCCGCGCGGCCCAGTGGCCAGCAGGGGGGCGCCGGGGCGCCGGGACGGGAAGTTTCGCAGGCGTGCTGTCTGGATCGGTCATGAATGTAGGCCGGGATGTAAGCGACGATTATAGAAACCGACAAGTCTCGCTTAAGCCGCCTGCGGTGCCGTCGAAGTCCACCAAATCGCGGATATGAGATCACTAGGCAGTTACCCACCCTGTCTTATGGTGACCAAATGCCCGGAAAAGGCGGGCATTCCCGCACACTAACTTTGTTTTCCTGTCGTTCTTGCTGATAGGATTGCCGCAAATATCAACCCGGCGCTCGCATTCGAGCGCTGTCGGAGCATGCACTCGTGTCAATTCTCGATAGCATTTTCGGTCGCAAGCATCCACCGATGATCGGACTGGATGTCAGCTCGTCCAGCGCCAAGCTGGTGGAGCTGGGTCAGACCCCTTCCGGGGACTTGGTACTCGAGCGTTTCGCGAGCGAGCCGTTCGAGAAGGGCTGGATCGCCGACGGCCAGATCGAGAAATTCGAGGAAGTGGCCGACGCCGTGCGCCGCCTGGTCGCCAAGAGCGGCGCCAAGACGCGTGACGTGGTCATGGCGATGCCGCAGTCGGCCGTCATCACCAAGCGCATCGTACTGCCCGCCGGTCTCCGCGAGACCGAAATGGAGATCCAGGTCGAGTCCGAAGCTCATCAGTACATCCCGTTCTCGCTGGACGAGGTGAGCCTCGACTTCTGCGTCATCGGCCCGAGCGCGACCTCGGTCGGCGACGTCGACGTCCTGATCGCCGCGTCGCGCAAGGATCGCGTGCAGGATCGCCAGGGCCTGGCCGAGGCGGCCGGCCTGAAGCCCGTCGTGCTCGACATCGAGTCCCACGCGTCGCGCCTGGCCATGGGCCGCGTCATCTCCAGCCTGCCCGAGCAGGGCAAGGACATGCTGGTCGCGCTGTTCGAGATTGGCGCCGACACCGCCGGCCTGAAGGTGCTGCGCGGCGATGAGATGCTCTACGACCGCGACCAGACCTTTGGCGGCGCGCAGCTCACGCAGCTGATCTCGCGCCAGTACGGCTTCTCGTTCGAGGAAGCCGAACAGAAGAAGCTCGCGGGCGACCTGCCCGAGGACTTCGAATCCACGCTGCTGATGCCCTTTGTCGACAGCCTGGCCCACGAGATCGGGCGCGCGCTGCAGTACTTCTTCACCAGCACGCCGCACCACAAGGTCGACTATGTGATGCTGGCCGGCGGCACCGCGTCGCTGTCGGGCTTGCGTGAGCGGGTCAAGGAAGTCACCGGCTTCGCTTGCCGCGTCGTCAATCCGTTCGAAAACATGAAATTGGGAAGCGCCGTGCGTGAAGGCAAGCTGCGGCGCGAAGCGCCGTCGTACCTGACCGCTTGCGGGCTGGCGATGCGGAGGTTCGTGCAGTGATTCTGATCAACCTGTTGCCGCACCGCGAAGCGCGGCGCCAGCAACGCAAACAGGCGTTCTTCGCCGGCATCGGCATGGCCGTCGTGGTGGGTGCGGCGATCGTGGGCGGCTGGTACACCATCGTCAATTCGCAGATCAACACGCAGGAAGAACACAACCAGTTCCTCTCGAGCGAGATCAAGCGCCTCGACGCGCAGATCGCCGACGTCGCGACGCTGAAGACCGAGATCGAGGCCCTGAAGGCGCGCCAGAAGGCCGTCGAGGACCTGCAGGCCGACCGCAACATGCCAGTCTACCTGCTCAACGAACTCGTCAAGCAGACGCCCGAGGGCGTGTACCTGACGAGCGTCAAGCAGGGCGGCCAGCAGGTGGCGATCACCGGCGTGGCCCAGACCAACGAACGCATCTCCGAATTCCTGCGCAACACGGCCAGCAATTCGCCGTGGCTCGAGAAGCCGCAGCTGGTCGAGATCCGCGCGCAGACGATGCAGGTGGCGGGAAGCCGCGACCAGCGCCGGATGTTCGCATTCATCATGGGCGTGACGCTGAAGCGTCCGCCCGCGCCGGGATCGGCTGCCAGCGGCGTCGCCGGGGCGGCATCCGGTGTGGCCGCCGCGGCTTCGGCCGCTTCGACGGCGACGAGGTAAGCATGGCTACTCAGGCAAAAGACCGAGGCGCGGATTTCCTCGCCGCAATGCGGGGCGGACTCGGGCAGTTCCGGGATCTGAACCCCAACCAGCCGGGCCAGTGGCCGTTCCTGCCGCGCCTGACCGTGTGGACGGGCGTGACCATCATCGTGGTCGTCGCGGGATGGTTCCTGGGGCTGAGCTCCCAGGCCGACGACCTGCAGGCGGCGCGCGACAAGGAGCCCACGCTCAAGGCCGAATACAAGACCAAGCTGGCGCAGGCCATCAACCTCGACGCGCTCAAGAAGCAGAAGGAAGAGGTTCAGACCTACGTCACGCAGCTCGAGAAGCAGTTGCCGGGCAAGGCCGAGATGGACGCCCTGCTGACCGACATCAACCAGGCCGGCGTCGGCCGGGGCTTGGTGATCGACCAGTTCATTCCGGGCCAGACCGAGACCAAGGAGTACTACGCCGAGCTCCCGATCGCGATCCGTGTGACCGGGCGTTTCCACGACATCGGCGCCTTCGCGGCCGACATCGCGGCGTTGTCGCGCATCGTGACCCTGCACAACCTCTCGATCAGCCCCGATCCGAAGTCGACCGGGGGCGGCCTGTCGATGGAAGCGCTGGCGCGCACCTATCGCTACCTGGATCCGACGGAAGTCGTCGAGGCCCGCAAGGCGGCGGGCCCGGGCAAGGACAAGAAATGAACCGTCTACTCTGCATCACGGCGGGTGCGCTGATGTTGTCCGCGCTCGGTGCGTGCACCGCCGACAACGACGAGCTGATCCAGTGGATGGAACAGCAGCACAAGGAAATCAAGCCGAGCATCGCTCCGATCTTCCCGCCGAAGAAGTTCGACCCGCAGGCCTACCTCGGCGTGACCGGCGTCGAGCCGTTCGGCACGCAGAAGCTCATTCCGGTGGGCGGCCCGACCAACGGCAAGGGAAGCGCGTTGCTGGCCGCGGCCAAGGCACATGCGACGCAGGAGCTGGAGTCGTATCCGCTCGACAGCATGTCCATGGTCGGTTCCCTCCAGCAGGGCGGCAAGGCGCACGCGCTGATCATGGTGGAGAGCCGCCTTCACGACGTGAAGGTCGGTGACTGGATCGGACAGAACTACGGCCAGATCACCGCCATCACGGACTCACAGATTACCTTGCGGGAAACCGTGCAAGACCCCACGGGTGAATGGATAGAGCGCACCAGCACCCTCCAGATTCAGGAGAAGGCGCGATGAACAGCAGTCAGGAGAATCGGACTATGCGGAGTTGGACCGCGGGAGCAGCGCTCGTTTTGGCGTTGGGATTGGCGTTTCCGATGGCGTCGTGGGCGGAGCCCAGGATCACGTCGGTCACGGGATTGCAGCAGGGCGGCACGGACGTGGTTCGCGTCGAGCTGAGCGAGCCGCTGAAGGCGGTGCCGGCGGGCTTCGTCGTGCAGGCGCCTCCGCGCGTCGCGATCGACCTGCCTGGCGTGACGAACTCGTCGGGCAAGTCGAGCATCGAGGTCAACCAGGGCAACGTCCGCTCGGTGAGCGTGGCCAGCTCCGGTGACCGCACGCGCCTCGTCCTCAACCTGAAGGTGCCTTCGAGCTACCGCGCCGAGATCCAGGGCAATTCGCTGCTGATCTCGCTCGACACCGGTGCCGCGCCTGCCGCGGCCAGCACGTCGACCACCACGACCACGACGACGACCACGTCGTCCGACACGCACTTCGCCAACAGCCAGAACGCCGACGTCCTCCCCCTGCGCGACATCGATTTCCGCCGCGGCGCGGACGGCGCTGGCCGCATCGTCGTCAACCTGGCCAGCACGCAAGTGGGCGTCGACCTGAAGCAGCAGGGCAAGGACCTGGTCGTCGATTTCCTGCGCTCCTCCGCGCCGGACCGCCTGCGCCGCCGCCTGGACGTGAGCGACTTCGGCACCCCGGTGCAGACGGTCACCACCACGCAAGCGGGCGACCACGTGCACATGGTCGTCACGCCGACCGGTGCCTGGGAGCACAGTGCCTACCAGACCGACAACCAGTTCGTGCTCGAGGTGCGGCCTGCCAAGAACGACCCGAACAAGCTGGTTCCGGGCCAGGGCTACACGGGCCAGCGCCTGTCGCTGAACTTCCAGAGCATCGAGATCCGCGCGCTGCTGCAGATCATTGCCGACTTCAGCGACTTCAACGTCGTCACCAGCGACTCCGTCACCGGCACCGTCACGCTTCGGCTGAAGGACGTGCCCTGGGATCAGGCGCTCGACATCATTCTGCAGAGCAAGGGCCTGGACAAGCGTCGCTCAGGCAACGTGCTGCTCATCGCCCCGAAGGACGAGCTGGCGGCGAAGGAGCAGGTCGACCTCGAGGCGAAGAAGAAGATCGCCGACCTGGAGCCGATGCACATGCAGGCCTTCCAGCTGAATTACACGAAGGCGATCGAAGTGGCCAACGGCCTGACCGGTGCCGGTGCGAGCGGCGGTACGCGGATGCTGTCGATTCGCGGCTCCGTGATTGCGGAATCGCGCACCAACCAGCTGTTCGTCACCGACATCCCGGCCAAGCTCGAGGAGATCCAGGCGTTGATCGCGCGCATCGACGTCGCGCAGCGCCAGGTGATGATCGAGGCCCGCATCGTCGAGGCCAGCGACAACTTCGGTCGCGCGCTGGGTGTCAAGCTGGGCACGACCTCGAACGCGTTCCACGTCGGCGGCAGCCAGTACGTGGGCGTGGGCGGCAACTACAACGCCGTCGCCACCGAGACCGGGCAGACCGTGGCCACCACCTTCCCGCTGACCGACGGGCAGTTCGTCAACTTCCCGGCGCCGGCCGGCGTGGTCAGCAGCACCGCGACGGCGGCCTCGTTCGCCCTGTCGTTGTTCAGCGCCAGCGCCAGCCGCTTCCTGAACCTCGAACTGTCGGCGCTCGAGGAAGACGGCACGGGACGCATCATCTCCAGCCCGCGCGTCATCACGGCCGACCAGGTGCAGGCCGTCGTCGAAGCCGGCGAGGAACTGCCCTACCAGCAGGCGACGTCCAGCGGCGCGACTTCGGTGTCGTTCCAGAAGGCGCAGATCCGCCTGCAGGTCACGCCGCAGATCACGCCGGAGGGCAACGTGATCCTCGACGTCGACGTCAACAAGGACAGCGTCGGCCGGAGCACGAGCGCCGGATTCGCGATCGACACCAAGCACGTGAAGACCACGGCCCTAGTGGAGAATGGCGGCACCGTGGTGCTGGGCGGCCTGTTCCAGCAGAACGAGCAGAACGTGACGGACAAGGTTCCGTTCCTGGGCGACATCCCGTTCCTGGGCAATCTGTTCAAGAACACGTCGAAGCTGGTGACGCGCACCGAGCTGCTGATCTTCATCACGCCGCGCATCATCACCGATCGCACGGCAGCGCATTGAGCATTGAGAGTCCCGACCATGAAATTCCAGGGTAAGACGAATTCGAAGACGACCGCAATCGCGCTGGCAGCCACGGCGCTGCTGGGTGCTTGCAGCGCCGGCGGCGGCCCCACCAAGAGCACGGGCACGACGCCGCCGCCCACGGCCTCCGACCTGGTCGTCTCCGTCGACAAGTCGTCCATCGCCGATACCGGCGCCGATACGGCGACCATCACGGTCACCGCCGTCGACTCCTCGCGTAACGCGGTGGGCAACATCCCCGTGACCATCACGCCCGATCGCAACGCCATCGTGAGCGCCAGCGGCACCACGACGGCCACCGGCACCGGCGTGGTGACCGGCACGCTGAGCATCGGCAGCGACAAGTCCGACCGCACCATCGATGTGGTGGTGACGTCGGGCAGCATCTCCAAGACGATCCATGTCGCCGTCACCGGCGCGCAGTTGCAGGCCACGGCCGGCTCCGCCACGCCCGGCCAGACCGCGACCGTGCAGTACGCACTCGCCGACAAGAACAACGTGAGCATCGCCAACGAGCCGATCGTCATCACGATGAGCGGGACGACGACGAACGGCGTCACCGACGCGAACGGCGCCTACACCTACAGCTACACGGTGCCGTCGACCGCCTCGGTGGACATCAGCGCCACGGCCGCGGGCGTGACGACCGACACGCCCATCACGACCTCGTCCGGTACGACGAGCGCCGCGACGGGGACCGTCACGTCCGCCTCCGTGGCCGCCAATCCGGCCACCGTCGCGGTCAACACGGCCGGCTCGACCGTCAACTCCGTGAACGTGCGTGGCCTGTTCCTGGGCGCCGGCAACAGCCCGATCCAGTACGTCCGCGTGCGCTTCGATCTGAATGGCGATCCCAACGGCATCGGCGGCGCGCTCACTTCGAGCGGGGGCTACGTCTACACCGACGCCAACGGCGTGGCGCAGACGACCTACACGCCGGGCGCCCGTGGCAGCGGCAACCAGCAGCTGACGATCCGTGCCTGCTGGAGCGAGACCGACTTCGCAGCCGGCACCTGCCCGAACGCCGCGACGGCGAACGTCACCGTGGCGCAGAACGGCGTCAGCATCTCGATCTTCACCAACGGCAAGATCACGCCGGACGACAACAAGCTGGTCTACAACGCCCCCTACACGGTGCAGGTCGTCGACTCGGTCGGTCAGCCGATCAAGGGCGTGCTGGTCACCGGTTCCGTCGACCTGCCGCGCTACTATCGCGGCAACTGGGTGCCGTTTGGTACGTCCTGGGGCTTGAACACCGTCAACGTCTGCGACAACGAGGACATCAACCGCAACGCCGTGCTGGAGACCTATTCCAACGGCCAAAAGGAAGACCAGAACAACTCCGGGAAGATCGAGCCCTACGCCGCCGATGCAGCGATCACCCCGCAGTCCGTCGGCAGCGACACCACCGATTCGTTCGGCCTGGCCTACTTCAACCTGCAGTATGGCCAGAACGTGGCTGGCTGGGACGACTTCACGTTGACGTTCAGCGCCCTGGTCTCCGGCACCGAGGGCAAGGCGTCGACGTCGGGCAACCTGCCTTACCCGGCGGCGCTTGTCGATGCGGCGCCGAGCGCGGGCGACCTGCCGTTCAAGAACAGCCCGTACAACCTTACCTCTGCACCGGGTGTGGCGGCGACGCACGTGCTCACTGTCACGGTCACCGATCCGAATACTCACCGCTCCGGGGTGCTCTGCCAAGCGCAGCCTTGAACCTGGAAGCACGACAGCGCGCCTCGGTCGCGCTGATCGGCATGCCCGGTTGTGGAAAATCCACGATCGGGCGACAACTGGCGCGCTTGCGCCAGTTGGCGTTTCTGGACTCTGATCACGAGATCGAGCGCTTCCTGGGCTGCTCGATCCGCGAGTACTTCGACCGCGAGGGCGAGGCGGCATTTCGCGATATCGAGCAACGCGTGATCGCCGAGACGCTGGCGTCCGGGCAGGCACGCATCGTCGCGACGGGCGGCGGCAGCGTGCTGCGCCCAGCCAACCGCGACGCGATGAAGGCGCGGGCGACGGTCGTCTACCTGCACACGCAGCCCGAGGATCTCGCGCGGCGTCTCAGCCGCGACACCCAACGGCCGCTGCTGCAGGTCGCCGATCCGCGCCAGCGCCTGCGCGACCTGTACGCGGTGCGCGATCCGATCTATCGCGAGGTGGCCGACATCGTCGTCGACACCGCCCACAAATCGGCGACGATGCTGGTCAACCTGATCTCGATGCAGCTCGACATGAGCGCGGGATCGCGGCAGGACGCAGAATAGGGGTCGATGACGACCCTGACCGACACTCCTGACCGCCGCCAAGCCGCGCCGATGGCCCCGACCGTGGTGCAGATCGCGCTGGGCGATCGCAGCTATCCGATCCTCATCGGCGCGGGCCTGCTCGCCGATCCCGCGACCTGGGCGCCCCAGGCCAACCGCAAGTCGGTGGCGCTGGTCGTCACCAACACGACGGTCGAGCCGCTCTATGCCGCGACACTCGCCCAGGCGCTGTCGCCGCACTTCACGCGCGTGCGCACGCTGGCGCTGCCCGACGGCGAGGTCCACAAGGACCTGGCGAACCTCAACCTGATCTTCGACGAGCTGCTGGGCCAGGAGGCCGATCGGCGCACGGTGCTGTATGCGCTGGGCGGGGGCGTCGTCGGCGACATGACCGGCTTCGCGGCCGCCTGCTACATGCGCGGCGTGCCATTCGTGCAGGTGCCCACGACGCTGCTGGCGCAGGTCGACTCCTCCGTCGGCGGCAAGACGGCGGTCAACCACCCGCTCGGCAAGAACATGATCGGCGCGTTCTACCAGCCGCGCCAGGTCGTGTGCGACCTCGCGGTGCTGGACACGCTCCCCGATCGCGAGATGTCTGCGGGCCTGGCCGAGGTGATCAAGTACGGCGCCAGCATCGACATCGACTTCCTTGGATGGCTCGAGCGCCACATCGACGCCCTGCGCGCGCGCGATCGCGCGGCGCTCGCGCATGCGGTCAAGCGCTGCTGCGAGATCAAGGCCCGTGTCGTCGGTGCCGACGAGAAGGAAGCCGGCCTGCGCGAGATCCTCAACTTCGGCCACACCTTCGGCCACGCGATCGAGGCGGGCATGGGTTACGGCGCGTGGCTGCATGGCGAGGGCGTCGGCTGCGGCATGGTGATGGCGGCGGCGTTGTCCGCGCGACTGGGGCTGGTTGACGAGGCGTTCGCGCGCCGCATCGAATCGCTGGTCGCGCGCGCGGGCCTGCCCGTGCGCGGGCCCGCGAGCCTGGCGCCCGGGCGCTACCTCGAGCTGATGCGGGTCGACAAGAAGGCCCAGGGCGGCGACATCCGCTTCGTGCTGCTGACCGGCGAAGGCCATGCCACGGTGCGAACGGCGCCCGAGGCCGCGGTCGTCGACGTCATCGCGGCGCTGACCGCCGCCTGAAGGCGCCGTCCGACGTGATCTCCAGCCCGCTCGTCGAACGCCCCCCGTATGCCAGCGATCCCGCGACGTCGCGCGGTCGCCGCCGATCCGAACCCGCCGCGCCGACGCGCACCGAGTTCCAGCGCGACCGCGACCGCATCGTCCATTCGACCGCGTTCCGCCGCCTCGTCTACAAGACGCAGGTCTTCCTGAACCACGAGGGCGACCTGTTCCGCACGCGGCTGACGCATTCGCTGGAGGTCGCGCAGCTCGGGCGTTCGGTGGCGCGCACGATGGGCCTCGACGAGGACCTCGTCGAGGCGATCGCGCTCGCGCACGACCTCGGCCACACGCCGTTTGGCCACGCTGGGCAGGACGCGCTGGACGACTGCATGCACGACCATGGCGGCTTCGAGCACAACCTGCAGAGCCTGCGCGTGGTCGACGAGCTCGAGCTGCGCTATCCGGAGTTCGACGGCCTCAACCTGACGCTGGAGACGCGCGAGGGCATCCTCAAGCGCGTCACGCTGGCGCAGGCGCGGGTGCTCGAGGAGATCGAGCCGGGTGGCGTCGGCCACCGCTTCGTCGCCGGCCTGCAGCCGGGCCTGGAGGCGCAGCTGACCAACCTGGCCGACGAGATCGCCTACAACTGCCACGACGTCGACGACGGCGTGCGCTCCGGCCTGCTCGATCCGGCGCAGCTCGACGACGTGCCGTTGTACGCGCGCTTGCGTGCGGAGGCGCTGGACGCGCACCCGCGACTGCACGCGCTGCCCGCGCGCCGCCTCGTGCACGAGACGCTGCGACGGATGCTGTCGCAGATGATCTACGACCTGATCGACACCAGCCAGGCCGCGATCGATGCAGCGGCGCCCGCGAGCCCGCAGGCCGTGCGCGAGCTGCCGCTGCTGATGCGCTTCGGCGCGACGATGCGGCACGAGAGCAGCGAGCTCAAGCGCTTCCTGTTCGCCAACCTGTATCGCCACCCGGCCGTCACGTCCACCACCGACCGGGCGCGCGAGGTCGTGCGCGCGCTGTTCGCAATCTACCTCGATCGTCCGTCCGAGATGAGCGACGAGTTCCAGCACGCCGTCGATCGGCCGCGCGCGGTGGCCGACTACATCGCCGGCATGACCGACCGCTTCGCATTGAAGGAGCACCAGCGGCTGACCGGCGAGGTGCTGTTCGGCACCTGGTCGTCGCTGGGGCGGGCGCCGACCTGAGCGGCCCCTGAAATCCGGGTTCGCCAGAAGGCGCCGGAACAATGGGGGTCAGCTAAACTGGTGCCATGGCCCGCCTCACCCGCTTGTCGCTGCCCGGACTGCCGCATCACCTGATGCAGATCGGCAACAACCGCCAGCCCATCTTCGTCGACGACGAGGATCGCCAGGCCTGGTGCGCGCACCTGCGCGAGGCCAGCCTGGTGGCGCGGGTCGACATCCACGCCTACGTGCTGATGTCCAACCACGTGCACCTGCTGGCCACGCCGCGCGACAGTGCCGATGGCCTCAGCACGATGATGCAGTCGCTCGGCCGCCGCTACGTCGCGGCCTTCAACCGCCGCCACGGCCGCTCCGGCACGCTGTGGGAAGGGCGCTTCCGCGCCGCGCTGGTCGACCCCGATGATTCGCTGCTGCCCTGCATGCGCTACATCGACAGCCACGCCCAGCGCAGCGGCTTGGTGGCCGACGCCTCGGACTACGCCTGGTCGAGCTGCGCCCACCACCTGGGGCGGCGGCGCGATCCCCTGATCGTCGACCATGCCCGCTACTGGGCGCTGGGCAACACGCCGTTCGAGCGCGAAGGGGCGTTCCGCAACTTCCTCGACGAGGGCGTCAGCCAGCGCGAGGCGCAGGCAATCTCGCAGGCGACGCGCCGGGGATGGCCGATCGCCGGTGTCGAGGGGCAGCGTCGACTCGCGACGCAATTGGGACGCGAGATCGTGCCGCGCCCGCGCGGACGCCCGCGCCGCGTCGGCGATCCCGCCCCCTGATCGGCCGCGTCGTCCGGCAGGCTCGACGCCCCGGGTCGATATCCGACCAATTCACTTTTCCAGCGCCGCTCGCCGCACCGGGCGACGCGGCGGCGCCACGATCAAAATTCTGTCAACGAGGCGAACCAGCTTCAAAATCACCACCGTGGTGCGCTTTTCAGCCATTCAGCCTGTCAAACTGACTATGACCCCAATTAAGAGCGCACCATGACAATGCATCGTAGCTAAATGACACCGACCCCTGTTTAATGGATTTGCCCCTGCGAGAGTGCTGCTTTAGTCTTCGGGTTTTCCAGCGCTGAAAAGGAATCGCCATGAGCACGGCAGACCAGGGGCAACCCACCTCGATGACCGACATCGCCGCCGCGGCCGCGGGCGGCCTGTACGACGCCTCGAACGAGCACGATGCCTGCGGCGTCGGCTTCGTGGCGCACATCAAGGGTCAGCGCGCCCACGCGATCGTCACGCAAGGCCTGAAGATCCTCGAGAACCTCGACCATCGCGGCGCGGTCGGCGCCGACAAGCTGATGGGCGACGGCGCGGGCATCCTGATCCAGATCCCCGACGAATACTTCCGCGCCGAGATGGCCGCCGTCGGCATCGAGCTGCCGCCGCCCGGCGAATATGGTGTCGGCCAGATCTTCCTGCCGAAGGAGCACGCGTCGCGCCTCGCCTGCGAGCAGGAGCTCGAGCGCGCCGTGAAGGCCGAAGGCCAGGTGCTGCTGGGCTGGCGCGACGTGCCGGTCGACCGCGAGATGCCGATGTCGCCGACGGTGCGGGCCAAGGAGCCAGTGCTGCGCCAGATCTTCATCGGCCGCGGCGCCGACGTCATCGTGCCGGACTCGCTCGAGCGCAAGCTGTACGTGATCCGCAAGACCGCCTCGGCCGCGATCCAGGCGCTCAAGCTGACGCACAGCCGCGAGTACTACGTGCCCAGCATGAGCTGCCGCACCATCATCTACAAGGGCCTGCTGCTCGCCGACCAGGTGGGCAAGTATTACAAGGACCTGGCCGACCCGCGCGTGGTCTCGGCGCTCGCGCTGGTGCACCAGCGCTTCTCCACCAACACCTTCCCCGAGTGGCCGCTGGCCCACCCGTACCGGATGGTGGCGCACAACGGCGAGATCAACACCGTCAAGGGCAACTTCAACTGGATGCGGGCTCGCGAGGGCGTGATGAAGTCGCCGGTGCTGGCCGACGACCTGCGCAAGCTCTACCCGATCAGCTTCGAGGGCCAGTCCGACACCGCCACGTTCGACAACACGCTCGAACTGCTGACGATGGCCGGCTACCCGCTGGCGCACGCGGCGATGATGATGATTCCCGAGGCGTGGGAGCAGCACGCGGTGATGGACCTGCGCCGCCGCGCGTTCTACGAGTACCACGCCGCGATGATGGAGCCGTGGGACGGCCCGGCCGCGATGGTGTTCACCGACGGCAAGCAGATCGGCGCCACGCTCGACCGCAACGGCCTGCGTCCGGCGCGCTACATCGTCACCGACGACGACCTCGTCGTGATGGCGTCGGAGTCGGGCGTGCTCGACATCCCGCAGAACCGCATCATCAAGAAGTGGCGCCTGCAGCCGGGCAAGATGTTCCTGATCGACTTCGAGCAGGGCCGCATCGTCGACGACGAGGAGCTGAAGAACCAGTTCGCGTCGGCCAAGCCGTACCGCCAGTGGATCGACAACGTGCGCGTCAAGCTCGACGAGATCCCGGTGCTGGCCGCGCCCGCGCTCGAGGAGGAAGCCGGCACGCTGCTCGATCGCCAGCAGGCCTTCGGCTACACGCAGGAAGACGTCAAGTTCCTGCTGAGCCCGATGGCCGTCCTCGGCGAGGAAGGCACCGGCTCGATGGGCAACGACTCGCCGCTGGCCGTGCTCAGCGACAAGAACAAGCCGCTGTACAACTATTTCAAGCAGCTGTTCGCGCAGGTGACGAACCCGCCGATCGATCCGATCCGCGAGGCGATCGTGATGTCGCTGAACTCGTTCATCGGCCCGAAGCCCAACCTGCTGGACATCAACGCGGTCAACCCGCAGATGCGTCTCGAGGTCTCGCAGCCGGTGCTGGACTTCGACGACATGGCCCGCCTGCGCGCCATCGAGAAGCACACGTTCGGCAAGTTCAAGCCGCACGAGATCGACATCGTCTATCCGACCAGCTGGGGCCGCGAAGGTGTCGAGGCGAAGCTGGCGTCGCTGTGCGCCGAGGCCGTCGACGCGATCCGTGGCGGCCACAACATCCTGATCATCACCGACCGCCGCGTCGGCAAGGACCTGGTGGCGATCCCGGCGCTGCTGGCGCTGTCGGCGATCCACCAGCATCTCGTGCGCGAGGGGCTGCGGACGACGGCCGGGCTGGTCGTCGAGACCGGCTCGGCGCGCGAGGTGCATCACTTCGCGGTGCTCGCCGGCTACGGCGCGGAAGCGGTGCATCCGTACCTCGCACTCGAGACGCTGGGCTCGCTGCATGCCGACCTGCCGGGCGACCTTTCTGCGGACAAGGCCGTCTACAACTACATCAAGGCGGTCGGCAAGGGCCTGTCCAAGATCATGTCGAAGATGGGCGTCAGCACGTACATGTCGTACTGCGGGGCGCAGCTGTTCGAGGCCATCGGTCTGGACACCGGCGTGGTCGGCAAGTACTTCCGGGGCACCGCGTCGCAGGTCGGCGGCATCGGCGTGTTCGAGATCGCGGAAGAGGCGCTGCGCATGCACCGCGCGGCCTTCGGCGACGATCCGCTGCTGGCCGAGATGCTGGACGCCGGCGGCGAATACGCCTGGCGCACGCGCGGCGAGGAGCACATGTGGACGCCTGACGCGATCGCCAAGCTGCAGCACAGCGCGCGCTCCAACAAGTTCGACACGTACAAGGAATACGCGCAGATCATCAACGACCAGAGCAAGCGCCACATGACGCTGCGCGGCCTGTTCGAGTTCAAGATCGACCCGAGCAAGGCGATCCCGCTGGAAGAAGTCGAGCCCGCGGCCGAGATCGTCAAGCGCTTCGCGACGGGGGCGATGTCGCTGGGCTCGATCTCCACCGAGGCGCACTCGACGCTGGCCATCGCGATGAACCGCATCGGCGGCAAGAGCAACACGGGCGAGGGCGGCGAGGATCCGGCGCGCTATCGCAACGAGCTCAAGGGCATCCCGATCACGCAGGGCACCAAGGTGTCGGACGTGCTGGGCGACGGCGTCATGGTGGCCGACTTCGAACTCAATGCCGGCGACAGCCTGCGCTCGAAGATCAAGCAGGTCGCGTCGGGCCGCTTCGGCGTCACGACCGAGTACCTCGTCTCGGCCGACCAGATCCAGATCAAGATGGCCCAGGGCGCGAAGCCGGGCGAGGGCGGCCAGTTGCCGGGCGGCAAGGTGTCCGAGTACATCGGCAAGCTGCGCTACTCGGTGCCGGGCGTCGGCCTGATCTCGCCGCCGCCGCACCACGACATCTACTCGATCGAGGATCTGGCGCAGCTGATCCACGACCTGAAGAACGCCAACCCGCGCGCCGACATCAGCGTCAAGCTCGTGTCCGAAGTGGGCGTGGGCACGATCGCCGCGGGCGTCACGAAGTGCAAGGCCGACCACCTGGTCATCGCCGGGCACGACGGCGGCACCGGCGCGTCGCCGTGGTCGTCGATCAAGCACGCGGGCACGCCGTGGGAACTCGGTCTGGCCGAGACGCAGCAGACGCTGGTGCTCAACCAGCTGCGCGGCCGCGTGCGCGTGCAGGCCGACGGCCAGATGAAGACGGGCCGCGACGTCGTGATCGGCGCCTTGCTGGGCGCCGACGAGTTCGGCTTCGCGACCGCGCCGCTGGTCGTCGAGGGCTGCATCATGATGCGCAAGTGCCACCTCAACACCTGCCCGGTGGGCGTGGCCACGCAGGATCCGGTGCTGCGCAAGAAGTTCGCGGGCCGCCCCGAGCACGTCGTCAACTTCTTCTTCTTCATCGCCGAGGAAGCGCGCCAGATCATGGCGCAGCTGGGCATCCGCAAGTTCGACGACCTGATCGGCCGCAGCGAGTTCCTCGATACCCGCAAGGGCATCGCGCACTGGAAGGCCTGCGGACTCGATTTCTCGAAGGTGTTCCACCAGCCCGCGATGCCGGCCAGCGTCTCGCGCCTGCACAACGACGTGCAGGACCACGGCCTCGACAAGGCCCTCGACCGCAAGCTGATCGAGCGCTCGCGCCCGGCCATCGAGCGCGGCGAGAAGGTGCAGTTCATGGAGGACGCGCGCAACCTGAACCGCTCGGTCGGCGCGATGCTGTCGGGCGAGCTGATCCGCACGCGGCCGGAAGGCCTGCCCGATCACACGCTGTTCATCCAGATGGAAGGCACCGGCGGCCAGAGCTTCGGCGCGTTCCTCGCGCAGGGCATCACGCTGTACCTGATCGGCGACTCCAACGACTACACCGGCAAGGGCCTGTCCGGCGGCCGCGTGGTGATCCGGCCGTCGATCGAGTTCCGCGGCGACGCCACGAAGAACATCATCGCCGGCAACACCGCGCTCTACGGCGCGACGAGCGGCGAGGCCTATTTCCGCGGCGTCGCGGGCGAGCGCTTCGCGGTGCGGCTGTCGGGCGCGTCGGCGGTCGTCGAAGGCACCGGCGACCACGGCTGCGAGTACATGACCGGCGGCACGGTGGTCGTCCTGGGCAAGACGGGCCGCAACTTCGCGGCCGGCATGTCCGGCGGCGTGGCCTATGTCTACGACGAGGACGGCAAGTTCGCCGAGCGCTGCAACACGGCCATGGTGAGCCTGGAGAAGATCGTCACGGCCGACGAGCAGGCCAAGTCCGTCGAGCGTTCGATCTGGCATCGCGGCGAGGCCGACGAGACCTTGCTGCGCCAGATGATCGAGGCGCACCACAAGTGGACCGGCAGCCTGCGCGCGCGCGAGATCCTCGACCACTGGGCGGACTCGCGCGCCCGCTTCGTCAAGGTGTTCCCGAACGAGTACAAGCGCGCGCTGGGCGAGATCCACGCGAAGAACGAGGCCGGCGCGACGATCGCCAAGGCGCGGAGCGGCCAGGACGTCAGCGTCCCCGCCAAGTAAGCCAGCACCAGAACGACGAGGAACAGATCATGGGAAAAGTCACCGGCTTCATGGAGTACGAGCGCCTCGAGGAGGGCTACGCGCCCGTGCAGACGCGCCTGAAGCACCACAAGGAATTCGTCATCGGCCTGAAGGTGGACGACGCCAAGGTGCAGGCGGCGCGCTGCATGGACTGCGGCACGCCGTTCTGCAACAGCGGCTGCCCGGTCAACAACATCATTCCGGACTTCAACGACCTGGTCTACACGAACCAGTGGAAGAACGCGGCGACGGTGCTGCACTCGACCAACAACTTCCCCGAGTTCACCGGCCGCATCTGCCCGGCGCCGTGCGAAGCGGCGTGCGTGTTGAACGTCAATGACGACCCGGTGGGCATCAAGTCCATCGAGCACGCGATCGCAGACCGTGCGTGGGAAGAGGGCTGGATCGTGCCGCAGAAGGCCGCGCTGCGCACGGGCCGCAAGGTCGCGGTGGTCGGCTCCGGTCCCGCGGGCCTGGCCGCCGCGCAGCAGCTCGCGCGCGCCGGCCATGACGTCACGGTGTTCGAGAAGAACGACCGCATCGGCGGCCTGCTGCGCTACGGCATCCCCGACTTCAAGATGGAGAAGACGCACATCGACCGCCGCGTCGCGCAGATGGAGGCCGAGGGCGTCACGTTCCGCACCGGCGTGGTCGTCGGCGAGTGGCCCAAGGGCTCGAAGATCACCAACCACGCCAAGGAGACGGTGAGCGCGGAGCAGCTGAAGTCGGAGTTCGACGCCGTGCTGCTGGCCGCGGGCTCGGAAGTCTCGCGCGACCTGCCGGTGCCGGGGCGTGACCTCGACGGCGTGCACTACGCGATGGAGTTCCTGCCGCAGCAGAACAAGGTCAACGCCGGCGACAAGCTGAAGGGCCAGACGCTGGCCACCGGCAAGAACGTCATCGTGATCGGCGGCGGAGACACCGGCAGCGACTGCGTGGGCACCAGCAACCGCCACGGCGCGAAGAGCGTCACCCAGTTCGAGCTGATGCCGATGCCGCCCGAGCAGGAGAACAAGCCGCTCGTGTGGCCGTACTGGCCGACCAAGCTGCGCACCTCGTCGTCGCACGACGAGGGCTGCTCGCGCGAGTTCGCGATCGCGACCAAGGAGTTCGTCGGCGAGAAGGGCAAGCTCACCGCGCTGAAGACCGTGCAGATCGAGTTCAGGGACGGCAAGCTGAGCGAGGTCGCCGGCAGCGAGAAGGTGTGGCCGGCCGACCTCGTGCTGCTCGCGATGGGGTTCACCAACCCGATGTCGCAGCTGCTGCAGTCGTTCGGCGTCGATGCCGACGCGCGCGGCAACGCCAAGGCCGGCGTCGACGAGAAGACCGGCTACAAGACCAGCGTCGACAAGGTCTGGGCCGCCGGGGACGTTCGGCGCGGGCAGTCGCTGGTCGTGTGGGCGATCCGCGAAGGCCGCCAGGCCGCGCGCGCGATCGATCTCGCGCTGATGGGCTGCACGACGCTGCCGCGCTGAGCCGCGCCCGGCGATGTGAGCGGGCGCTTCGGCGCCCGCGTTGGTGACGGCAGCATGTTCACATGGTGGCTCGTTGCGTGGATGCCACGCAAATCGTTGCCTAGGCAGGCTTTTAGGGGTTTCCAATGGGGGTACCCGACGCACGTGGCCGAGTTCGCACACAATGCGGCAGCGGGAAAGCCCTGATGCTCGCTCGTCCGGACAGGATCCAGAAAGGTCCGGGCAGCGAAGCTGGCGCCCCGATTCCTCCACCTGAACGCCGCCTCGGCGGCCGGATCCCGGCTTGAACTCCGATACCTTCATCCAGATCGACCACGTCACGTTCGGCTACGACGCGAGCCGCACGATCCTGAACGACGTGTCGATGCAATTCGCGCGAGGCAAGGTCACGGCCATTCTCGGCGGGTCGGGTTGCGGCAAGACGACGCTGCTGCGCCTGATCGGCGGCGTCTACCGGCCACAGAAGGGCCGCGTGATGTTCGACGGCCAGGAGGTCGACACGCGCAATCGCGACCAGCTCTACGCGATCCGCCGCCGTCTCGGCATGCTGTTCCAGTTCGGCGCGCTGTTCACCGACCTGAGCGTCTACGAGAACGTCGCCTTCCCGCTGCGCGAGCACATGGATCTGAGCGAATCGATGATCCGCGACATCGTGCTGATGAAGCTCAACGCGGTGGGCCTGCGCGGCGCGGCGCAACTGCGCATCGCCGAAGTCTCCGGCGGCATGGCGCGCCGCATCGCGCTCGCGCGCGCGGTGGCGCTCGACCCCGAGGTCATCATGTACGACGAGCCCTTCGCCGGGCTCGACCCGATCTCGATGGGCGTGACGGCCAACCTGATCCGCCGCTTGAACGACACCACCGGCGCCACGTCGCTGATGGTCTCGCACGACGTGCAGGAGTGCTTCGCGATCGCCGACTACGCCTACCTGATGATGCCGGGCGGCATCGTGGTCGCGCAGGGCAAGCCCGAGGAATTGAACGAATCCACCGATCCGCAGGTGCGCCAGTTCATCCGCGGCGAACCCGACGGTCCGATCAAGTTCCACTACCCGGCGCCGCCGTTCGCCGAAGCGCTGGGGCTGCCGCAATGATCGGCTTCGTCAACTCCCTCGGCCAGGCCACGCTGCGCGCGTTCGCCGCGCTGGGCCATGCGGCCTACTTCTCCGTCGACCTGGCGCGCTTCACGCCGGGCTCCCTGCGGCGCTTCGGCCTGGTGGTCGACCAGATCTACGCGATCGGCTACCGCTCGCTGACCATCATCCTGGCTTCCGGTTTCGCCGTCGGCTGCGTGCTCGCGCTGCAGATGTATTACGCGCTGGTGCCGTTCGGCGCCGCCGAATCGCTGGGGCTGGTCGTCAACCTGTCGCTGGTGCGCGAGCTCGGGCCGGTCGTCACCGCGCTGCTGTTCGCGGGCCGCGCCGGCACCGCGCTGACCGCCGAGATCGGCCTGATGAAGGCGGGCGAGCAGCTGTCGGCGATGGAGCTGATGGCGGTCGACCCGCGCAGCCGCGTGCTGGCGCCGCGCTTCCTGGCCGGCATCGTGTCGATGCCCATCCTGGCCATCCTCTATTCGGCAATCGGTATCCTCGGCGCCTGGCTCATCGCGGTGCAGCTGATCGGCGTGGACCCGGCCAACTTCTGGTCGATCATGCAGTCGAAGGTCGACATCACGCGCGACGTGGGCAACGGCATCGTGAAGTCCTTCGTGTTCGGCGTGATCTGCACCGGAGTCGCCCTGTACCAGGGCTATGAGACACAGGCGACGCCCGAGGGCGTGGCCTATGCAACGACGCGCACCGTGGTGTTCTCCTCGCTGGCCGTGCTGGCGATGGACTTCATCCTCACGGCGATGATGTTTTCGACGTCCTGAATGGCGTCAAGGGTTTGAATCGGATCTGACATGGCAAAGAAAAGCACAGAGACCCTGGTGGGAGTTTTCGTCTTGCTGGGCATCATCGCCCTGGCATTCCTGGCGTTGAAGGCGGCGAACCTCGCCAGCTTCAGCGCCGCGAAGACCTACACCGTCCGCGCCCGCTTCGACAACATCGGCGGCCTGAAGAAGAATGCGCCGGTGCGCAGCGCCGGCGTGTCCGTCGGCCAGGTGACCTCGATCACGCTCGACAAGAACACCTACCAGGGCCTGGTGATCATGAAGATCAACGAGGGCGTGCAGTTCCCGGTCGACTCGTCGGCCAAGATCCTGACCGCCGGCCTGCTGGGCGACCAGTACATAGGCATCGAGCCCGGCTCCGACGACAAGAACCTGGCCAACGGCGACCTGATCAAGCAGACGCAATCCGCGGTGGTGCTGGAGAACCTGATCGGCCAGCTGATCTTCAACAAGGCGGCCGACGCCGGCTCTTCGAGCAACCCGGCGCCCGCCCCTGGCGCGTCGCTTGCTCCTGCTCCGGCCGCGTCAGCGGCGACTTCGGGATCCAAGAAATGACCAACATCGCCCTGGCTCGCGCCCTGTCGCGCGGCGTCGCCGCGCTCGCTCTCGCGGCGGTCGCCGGCTGTGCGACGACCGGCGGCGTGGATCACCAGGACCGGCACACCGCCGGCCCGAAGGACCCGTACGAGACGGTCAATCGCAAGATCTTCGCCTTCAACGACACGCTCGACGAGTACGCGCTCAAGCCGGTCGCCAAGGCCTACAACGCGGTCATCCCGTCGCCGGTGCGCACCGGCATCCACAACTTCTTCGGCAACTTCTCGGACGCCTGGTCGGCCGTCAACCAGCTGCTGCAGGGCAAGCCTGGCGACGCCGGCACGATGACGCTGCGCGTGCTGACGAACACGACGATCGGCATCGCCGGCATCTTCGATCCGGCCACCAAGCTGGGCTTCGAGCGCAAGCCCGAGGACCTGGGCCTGACGCTGGGCCACTGGGGCATGGAGCCGGGCCCGTACCTGGTGCTGCCGCTGTTCGGCTCGTCCGACATTCGCGACGCCGTCGCGCTGCCCGCCGACACCTACGTCTCGCCGGCGCTGCTGGTGCCCAAGTTCTGGCAGGGCGTGGCCGTCGACACCGTCGGCGTGATCGACACCCGGGCCGGCCTGCTGGGCGCGAGCCAGATGCTGGACGACCTGGCGTTCGACCGCTACACCTTCATGCGCGACGCCTACATCACGCGCCGCCGCAGCCTGGTCTACGACGGCAATCCGCCCGACCTGCCGGACTACGACGACGCCTCGGACAGCTCGAAGTCGGCGCCGTCGCCCGCCGATGCCGCGAGCGGCGCGCAGAGCGGCACGAAGCCCGTGCTGCCGCCGTCGCCTGCCGCGTCGGGCGCGCAATCTTCGGCCGTGACGCCCGACCAGCGCGTGGCCACGGCCGTCGCCGCGTCGCCGGCCACCCCGCCGTCGCAACCGCAGCCGGTGCCCGCGCCGCAGCCGTCGCAGCCCGTGCCCGGCGGCGTCACGCCCGCGCCGATGCCGGCGTCGGCACCCACCTTGCCGGTGCCGCAGGTCGGCCCGGTGCCGACCCCGCCGCCGCCGGCGTCCGCGCCGCGCGCATGAGGCCTCGCGCGACAGGCGACAATGGCTGGGCGTCGCCGCGTCGTACGTTTCTTTGCATGTCGCCCTTGTGAACCAGCACCCGGCGACTGGCGTTATGGAATGGAGCGATCCCCCGCTCGAAAGGACAAGAATGTTTCAACGCACGATTTCTTCGCTGATCTTCGCCGCTGCCACCCTCGGCGCCACTGCCGCGTTCGCGCAAACCGCGCCGGACGTCATGATCAAGCAGGTGGCCGGTGACGTCATCGAGTCGGTCAAGAACGACAAGGCCATTCAGGCCGGCGACATCTCCCGCATCCACGGCCTGGTCGACACGCAGGTCATGCCCCACGTCGACTTCCAGCGCATGACCGCCGCCACCGTCGGCAAGGCCTGGAAGACGGCCACGCCCGAGCAGCAGGCCAAGCTGCAGGCCGAGTTCAAGACGCTGCTGATCCGCACCTACGCCGGCGCGCTGACCAAGGTGAACGCGCAGACCACGGTCGAACTGAAGCCGACGCGCTCCGCCGCGGAAGACACCGACGTCACGGTGCGCACCAACATCAAGGGCACGGGCGGCGACCCGATCGAGATCGACTACCGCCTGGAGAAGCAGCCGGCGGAATGGAAGATCTTCGACGTCAACGTCCTGGGTGTCTGGCTGGTCGACCAGTACAAGAGCAGCTTCGCGCAGCAGATCGCGTCGTCGGGCGTCGACGGCCTGATCAACGCGCTGGTCGCGAAGAACAAGGCCCCGGCCGCTACCAAGTGATGACGTCGCTGCCGGCCAGCCTGACGCTGCGCGACGCGCAGGCGGTGCTCGAATCGCTGCGCCAGTCCCTGGCCGCCGACGGCGGCGAGGTCTGGCGCATCGACGCCTCACCCGTGACGCAGCTCGACACCTCGGCGCTGGCCGTGCTGCTCGAATGCTCGCGCATCGCGGGCGCCGCCAAGCGCAAGCTGGAGATCGTCAACGCGCCCGCGCGCATGAGCGATCTCGCGCACCTGTATGGTGTCGACGCGCTGCTGGGTGTCGAGGCGGCCGAGTTCAAGCCTGCGGCCAACGTGGGCGAGTCCAAGCCGGCCGAGATCCCGACCGTGCCGATCCTGCGCTGAGTCGTTCGGCTCCAAAAAACAAAACCCGCCGCCGGCGGGTTTCTTCATTCCGGCGTGGCGTAGCGCCGCGACCGCAGGTTGCGCTTGATCTCCTGCAGCGCCGGCCGCAGGCCCTGGCCGAGCCGCAGCGCGACGCCGGTGGTCAGGATGTCGATGATCATCAGGTGCAGCATGCGCGAGACCATCGGGCTGTAGCGGTCGAAGTCCTCGGGGTGGTCGGCCGCCAGCAGGATCTGCGAGTTGGCCTGCGTCAACTGCGCGAGCGGCGACGAGCTGGCCGTGACGACGATCAGCGTCGCGCCCTTCTTGCGCGCGATGTCGGCCACGTCGATCAGGTCGCGGCTGCGGCCCGAGTTGCTGATGATGACCGCGCAGTCGCCCGGGCCCAGCATCGTGGCGCTCATCACCTGCACGTGGCCGTCGCTGCTGGCCGAGGTGTTGACGCCCAGGCGGAAGAACTTGTGCTGCGCGTCCTGCGCGACGATGCCGGAGTTGCCGACGCCGTAGAACTCGATGCGCTTCTTCTCGACGCCGGCCTGGGTCAGCGCCGCGATGGCGCGCTCGAACGCATGGCCCTGCGCGTTGTTGCGATACTTCAGCATCGCGCTGACGGCGTTGTCGATGACCTTGACGATCAGCTCGCCCGGGCCGTCGTCCTCGTCGACCGAGCGGTGCACGAAGGGCACGCCCTCGTTGACGGTGCCGGCCAGCTTCAGCTTGAAGTCGGCCAGGCCGTCGTAGCCGACGCTGCGGCAGAAGCGCACGACGGTCGGCTTGGACACGTGCGAGCGCTCGGCCAGCTCGCCCACCGGCGTCGACGCGAAACCGCGCGGATCGCTCAGCACGAGCTTGGCCACGCGCTGCTCGGCGGGCGGCAGCGCGGGGATGGATGCGCGGACACGCTCCAGCATCGTCATGCGCGGCTGCTCCGCTGACCGAGGGGCGCAAGCGCGCGACCGCCGCGCGCGGCCGCTCCGGAGCAAGGGCGCGCTCCCCTCGGGGGGTGGTTCGCTGCACTCAGCGAAGCAGGGGCTGTCATTCTTCTTCCGCCCAGGCGAAGCCGTCGCGGGCGATCAGCGAGCTGGCCGCTGCCGGGCCCCAGCTGCCGGCCGCGTACGAACGCGGCGGCTCGGAGTCGTTGGCCCAGGCGTCCAGGATCGGGCCGACCCAGCGCCAGGCCTGCTCCTGCTCGTCGCTGCGCACGAACAGGTTCAGGCGGCCGGCGATCGCGTCGAGCAGCAGGCGCTCGTAGGCGCCGACGCGGTCGGTCGGGAAGGCCTTGTCGAAGTCGAGGTCCAGCGAGACGGTGCTGAGCTGCTCGGCGGCGCCTTGCGAGCCCAGGCCCCCCTTGGCGGCCTGCAGCGTCAGCTCCAGGCCGTCCTCGGGCTGCAGCTTGATGATCAGCTGGTTGGCGCGGTTGGGGCCGCCGAAGATGGGGTGCGGCACCGGCCGGAAGTTGATGACGATCTGCGCATCGCGCGCCGCCAGGCGCTTGCCGGTGCGGATGTAGAACGGCACGCCGGCCCAGCGCCAGTTCTGCACCTCGGTGCGCAGCGCGAGGAAGGTCTCGGTATGGCTGCCCGCGGGCACCTTCACCTCGTCGAGGTAGCCGGGCACGGCGCGGCCGTCGATGTTGCCGGCGCGGTACTGGCCGCGCACGACGTCGCGCGCGACGCTCTCGCGCGTGAACGGCTTGAGCGAGCGCAGCACCTTCAGCTTCTCGTCGCGGATGGCGTCGGCGTCGTTGGTGGCGGGCGGCTCCATCGCGATCATGGTCAGCAGCTGCAGCGCGTGGTTCTGCACCATGTCGCGCAGCGTGCCGGTGCGGTCGTAGAAGTCGCCGCGGGTGCCCACGCCCAGCGACTCGGCCAGCGTGATCTGGATGTTGGCGATGCTCTCGCGGCGCCACAGCGGCTCGAACAGCGCGTTGCCGAAGCGCAGCGCCATCAGGTTCTGCACCGACGGCTTGCCGAGGTAGTGGTCGATGCGGAAGGCCTGCTTCTCGGCGAAGACCGACTTCACGACGCGGTTGATCTCCTGCGCGCTGGCCAGGTCATGGCCCAGCGGCTTCTCGAGCACCACGCGGATGTGCGGGCCGTTGAGCTTCGCGGCGCCCAGCTGTTCGCAGATCTGCGGGAACAGGTGCGGGCTCGTCGCGAGATACAGCACGGCGGTATCGGCGTTGCGCGCGTCGATCCACTCCTTCAGGCCCTGGTAGTCGTCGGGCTTGGACAGGTCCATCCGGCGGTAGTGCAGCAGCTCGGCGAACTTCGCGAATTCCTCGTCGCTCGGCTGCTTGGAGCGGTCGACCTCGACGAAACGCTCCTTGATGAACGCGCGGTACTCGGCGTCGGTGCGCTCGTCGCGCGCCACGGCCAGGATGCGGCCGCCGTCGGGCAGCTTGCCGTGGCGGAACGCCTGGAACAGCGCGGGCATGAGCTTGCGCCACGTGAGGTCGCCGGTACCGCCGAAGAATACGAGATCGAAGGACATGGTGTTTCTTGTCGAGGCAGGATGGAAACCCGGGTGCGTCGGCCGTACCGGGAACTTGTCTCAGCGTAGTGGTGGTGTAACTTTGTTTCAGGAATAATGATGCCGAAGTTTCTTCCCGCGGTCAAATGCGCCGCCCGCCTTCTTCCCAGGGGATGACATGAACCAGCTCGACCAACTCAAGGCCTTCACCGTCGTGGTGGCCGACACCGGCAACTTCAAGCAGATGGCGCAGTACGCGCCGCGCGATGCGACGACCAACCCGTCGCTGATCCTCAAGGCCGTGCAGCAGGCCGACTACGCGCCGCTGCTGACCGACACCATCGCCGCGCACAAGGGCGAGCCGCTCGCCGACGTCGTCGACCAGGTGCTGGTGCGCTTCGGCCGAGAGATCCTGAAGGTCGTGCCGGGCCGCGTCAGCACGGAGGTCGACGCGCGGCTGTCGTTCGACACGCAGGCGACGATCGCGCGGGCCCGCGGCATCATCAAGCTCTACGAGGACGCCGGCATCGTGCGCGACCGCGTGCTGATCAAGATCGCGTCGACGTGGGAAGGCATCGCCGCCGCGCGCGCGCTCGAGGCCGACGGCATCCACTGCAACCTCACGCTGCTGTTCAGCTTCGCGCAGGCCGTGGCCTGCGGCGACGGCGGCATCACGCTGATCTCGCCGTTCGTCGGCCGCATCTACGACTGGTACAAGAAGCAGGCCGGCGCGAAGTGGGACGAGGCCGCGCAGGCCGGCGCCAACGACCCGGGCGTGCAGTCGGTGACGCGCATCTTCAACTACTACAAGAAGTTCGGCATCAAGACCGAGGTGATGGGCGCGAGCTTCCGCAACGTCGGCCAGATCCAGGCGCTCGCCGGCTCCGACCTGCTCACGATCAGCCCCGACCTGCTCGGCGCGCTGCAGGCCGACTCCGCGCCGCTCGCGAAGGCGCTGGACGCCGACGCCGCCCAGTCGCTGCCGCTCGATCGCGTGCACTTCGACGAACCGTCGTTCCGCTTCGCGCTCAATGAGGACGCGATGGCCACCGAGAAGCTTGCCGAGGGCATCCGCGCGTTCGCCGCCGATTCCGTCAAGCTCGATGCGCTGATCGAGGGCGCGAAATGAGCCTGGTCCGCTGCGACAAGACGGAGGCGTGGTCGGCGCTGCGCGCGCACTACGAGTCCAAGGGCCGCCAGTTCGACCTTCGCACGGCGTTCGCGGCCGACGCCGGCCGCTTCGACCGCTTCTCCGTGCAGGCGCCGGGCGTGTTCGCCGACCTCTCGAAGAACCGCTGGGACGCGAGCACGCGTGCCCTGTTGACGGGCCTGGCCGCCGAGTGCGGCCTCGAGGCGCGCCGTGACGCGATGTTCGCCGGCGAGCCCATCAACCTGACCGAGGGCCGCGCGGTGCTGCACACGGCGCTGCGCGCGCCGAAGGACGCGCCGCCGCTGAGCGCGGCGACGGACGCCGCCATCGCCGACGTCCATGCCGTGCTCACGCCCATGCTCACGTACGCGGAGGGCGTGCGCGCGCAGGCCGGCACGCAGTTCACGGACATCCTCAACATCGGCATCGGCGGCTCCGACCTCGGCCCGCAGATGGCCGTGCTCGCGCTGGAGGAGTTCGCGCATCCCAAGCTGCGCTTCCACTTCGTCTCCAACGTCGACGGCCACGACATCGCGCCGGTGTTGAAGCGCCTCAATCCGCGCACGACGCTGGTCATCGTCGCATCGAAGACGTTCACCACGCAGGAGACGCTGGCCAACGCGAACGTCGCGCGCGAATGGTTCACGGCCAACGGCGGCACCGACGTCGGCGCGCACTTCGTGGGCGTCACGACCAACATCCAGGCCGCGGCCAAGTTCGGCATCACGACGACCTTCGGCTTCTGGGACTGGGTGGGCGGCCGCTACTCGCTGTGGAGCGCGATCGGGCTGTCGCTGGCGATCGCGATCGGCGCCGACGGCTTCGAGGATTTCCTTGGCGGCGCCAACGCGATGGACGAGCACTTCCGCACCGCGCCGCTCGCGCACAACCTGCCGGTGCAGCTCGCGCTGGTTGACGTCTGGTACCGCAACTTCCACGGCTTCACGAGCCGAAGCGTCGCGCCGTATCACCAGGGTCTGAAGCGGCTGCCGGCCTACCTGCAGCAGCTCGAGATGGAGTCCAACGGCAAGTGCGTCGATGTCGATGGCCACGCCGTGCCGTTTGCCACCAGCCCCGTCGTCTGGGGCGAGCCCGGCACCAACGGCCAGCACGCCTACTTCCAGATGCTGCACCAGGGCACCGACGTCGTGCCGGTGGAGTTCATCGCCGTCAAGACGCCGGCCAAGGGCCACACGGGCCGCTACGCCGACCTGCACGCCAAGCTGCTCGCCAACTGCCTGGCGCAGTCGCAGGCGCTGATGCAGGGCAAGCCGGCCGCGGAGGCGGCGCAGGAGTCGCCGCCGACGGCCTCGCGCACGATCGCGCGCGAGGTCATCGCCGAGCACCGCAGCTTCCCGGGCAACCGCCCGAGCACGACGCTGGTGCTGGACGCGCTGACGCCGCGCACGCTGGGCGCGCTGATCGCGCTGTACGAACACCGCGTGTTCTGCACCGGCGCGCTGTGGGGCATCAACAGCTTCGACCAGTGGGGCGTCGAGCTCGGCAAGGCCTTGTGCAACGAGCTGTTGCCGCGCTTCGAGAGCGGCGCCACCGATGGGCTCGACTCGTCGACCGCCGGCCTGCTGACGAAGCTGATCGCGAAATGAGCGGCGAACTCAAGAGCGGCCGCGCCTTCGTCTTCGACTTCGGCCGCGTCGTCTTCCGCTGGCGGCCCGAGGTGCTCGTGTCGAGCGTCCTGCCGCAGCGCGCGACCGACGACGAGAGCACGCGCCACTGGGTGCAGCAGATCTTCCAGGCCTACGGCGGCGACTGGGGCGACTTCGACCGCGGCGTCGTCGATCCGCCCGAGCTGGCGCGGCGCATTGCGACGCGCACGGGCCTGACCGAGGCCGAGGTGCAGGCGATCGTGGCCGCGGCGCCGGGCGAACTGGAGCCGTTGCCCGACACCGTCGCCTGGATCCGCCGGCTGCACGCGCAGGGCTGGCCGCTGCACTTCCTGTCCAACATGCCCGAGCCGTTCGCGGCGCACTTCGAGCGCACGCACGACGTCCTCGCGCTGTTCGAGTCGGGCGTGTTCTCGGCGCGCGTGCAACTGCTCAAGCCCGAGCCGGAGATCTACGCGCATGCCGCGGCGGTGTTCGGGCGCAGGCCGGCCGACCTGCTGTTCCTCGACGACCACTGGCCCAACATCGTGGCCGCACGCGAAGCCGGCTGGAGCGCGATCCACTTCACGGACGCGGCGCAGGCCGAGGCCGAGGCGATGGCGCTCGGCTGGTAGTGCGTGGACAACTGTCGCGTCAAGTTCACGCGTTTGCCCATTTCGCCCCGGAACAAGTAACCTAGAGGCTCGCGGCAACGCTCGCGTCCGGAGGCGGTGGCCCGTGCACCGATGGGAGCCTGGACGAACTGAGGGCTGCCGCTCAGGGACAACCTCCAATGCCAAAGATCCTCGTCGTGGACGATCTCCGCGACAGTGCCGACAGCCTGGCGCTGCTTTTCGACGCGCTCGGGCACCAGACGATGACGTCCTACGACGGCCAGCAGGCGGTCGAGGCCGCGCAGTCGTTCGAGCCGGACATCGTCTTCCTCGACATCAACATGCCCATCCTCGACGGCTACGGCGCGGCCCGCTCGTTACGCCAGGTGATGGTCGACACGCCGCCGGTCCTTGTCGCGCTGACGGCGGTCTCGGGTCCGGATGCCAAGCGCCGTGCCGACGACGCCGGCTTCGACTTCTACGTCACCAAGCCGGCCGACTTCAACGTGCTGATCACCATCGTCGACGACCTGTCGCGCCGCATGGAGAACCGGCCTCACTAGGCGGCGGCGCCGCGCAGTCGTGCCCGTGCGCGACGGAACTGCCGATCGGTACCGAAACCGGCGATCTCGACGGCCTGGGACGTCGGCAGGCCGCGCGCGATCGCCTGCTCGGCCAGGCCGCTGCGGATGCGCTCGACATAGTCGCGCGGCGAGATGCCGGCGTGATCCTTGAACAGCCGCGCGAGGTGGCGCGGCGTCACGTGGGCCACTTCGGCCAGTGCGGGCACGTCCCAGTCGTGGCCGGGCCGCTCGCACACGGCGTTCTGCACGCGGTGCACGGCCGGGTGCAGGTGGTTGCGGCCGTCCAGCAGCGGCGAGCGCTGGGGGTCGTCGGCGCCGCGGCGCTGGAACACGACCATGATCTCGGCGACGGCCGCGGCAATGGCGTCGCCGCAGACATCGCCGATGCAGTGCAGCGCGAGGTCGATGCCGGCCGTGATGCCGGCGCTGGACCACACCGGGCCGTCGATGACGAAGACGCGATTGGCGCACACCTGCGCCTGCGGCGCGAGCGCGGCCAGCGTGTCGAGGTGCTCGTGGTGCGTCGTGACCTGTCGGCGTCCGATCAGGCCTGCGTCGGCCGCGAGCAGCGTGCCGCAGCATACGGTCAGCAGTCGATGCGCCGGCTCGCCGTCCGGCGTTTCCAGCGCGAGCGCGGGCGCGACCACCCTGGCCAGCCAGTGACGCGCGCCCATCCACCCGTTGCGCTGCAGCATCGGCAGCGTGTCCTTCACGCCGGGCCGTCCCATCAGCACGACCCAGGCGCCGGGCGGCAACGCGTCCGGCAGCGGCTCGAGGTCGGTCAGGTGCAGCCCGATCGACGTCGAGGCCTGCGGCTGCGCGCAGACGTAGCGCAGCGCGAACGCCGGCGGCCGGCCGCGCGCCTGGAGTTGCTGGTTCGCGAGCCGGAACGCTTCGGCGGGGCCGACCAGATCGAGCAGCAGTGTCTCGGGCAGGACGAGAAACAGGATGTCCATCATGGCCGGCAAGTCGTCAGCGCGCTCGTGCGAGCGCCTCCTCGACCGTCGCGAGTTCGGCGAAGCGGTGAACCAGCACGGTCTCGGTGCGCTCGCGGATCTGGGCGGCGGTGAGCGTCTCCCCGGACGGCGTCTTCATGTCGAAGGTCAGCGTGGCGTCGCCGACGTAGTCGACATCCCAGCCTTCGTCGCTGGCGTGGCGCGTGGTCGTCTCGCAGCACTGCTCGGTGCGGATGCCGGCGACGATCACACGGCGAATGCCGTTCTCGATCAGCCAGTTCATCAGCGGCGTGCCGACCAGCGCGCTGTGGCGATGCTTCTCGATCGTCAGCGCGGCCTCGAACGGCGCCAGGCCGGTCAGCGGCCGCACGAACTCGCCGCCGTGCGCGAACGGGTTCGTCGGCGCCTGCGGGCCGTCGGTGTGGAACACGCGCACGATCGGGATGCCCCGCGCCTGGGCGCCGTCGATCAGGGCGTTGACGTGCTTCAGGAACACGTCCGCACCGGTTTGCGACCAGTACGGGCGTTGCGTGAAGGATTCCTGGACGTCGATCATGAGCAAGGCGGTCTGCATGGCGTTCTCCTGTGAGTGGATGCCCGAATCATGACGGCGTGCGCACATTCTCGCAGCCCCGCCCCGCGACCGTTTGCGGACGTTTCAGGACATCATCGCCAAGCCGCCATCCCGGCAATGGCCTGCGTCGCCGCTGCGCGCGTCTGCGTGATCACCGCCTGCTTCCACTCGGGCGTGTCGGTGAAGAACGCGCGCCGCATCAACGTGCGGGTGGCCCCGAGGTGCTCGTCCTGCGGATCGTGCCGGTGTGCGACCCAGTGGTCATAGCGAAGCGCCTGCAGCACCGACTCCAGCGGCTGGGTGCCGAACTCCAGCGCGATGCCGGCGTACTCGGCCTGCGGGCACTCGTCGTAGACCGCGTGCCACATGTTGCCGTGAAGGTCGGACGACGTCGACGAGCCGTCGTCGGTGAACGTGATGCGGTTGCCCCACCAGGCCTTGGCGCGGTGCTTGGCGCCGTCCTCGTCGCGTGCGGAGAAGATGCGTTCGCCGACCCCGCTCTCGCCCAGGCCGCTGTGCAGGTCGATCCAGCCGAGCAGGCGGCACAACGAGGCATGCTGGCGCAGCACCAGGCGCAGCGTCTGCTGGCTCCACGTCGGCGCGTGGCCGCCGTAGAACACGCCGTCGGGATGCCGGTACTGGCCTGCCGAGATGGCCGTTTGCAGCGCGGCCGGCCCGTGCGCCGCGCCGTAGGCCAGCATCTGGCGCTCGTTGTCAGCGCCGGGCGGCCAGTGTGCCGGCAGCAGGAACGGCGCGAGGTAGTCGTAGCCCGGGTTGCCGGGCGGCGCGCGGCGAAAGTCGATGAAGTTGCGGTTGAGGTCGACGCCTTCGTGCGTGACGCGGCGGTCGAACGAGAATCCCCAGGGATTCAACGCGTGGATGAACAGCAGCGCGACTCCCGCGCGCCGCGCCTGGGCGCGCAAGTCCTCGTCACCCAGCAGCGCGACCTGCGCGCCCGAGCCGCAATAGCCCTCGACGCCGTGGCAGCCGCTGGACACGATCAGCAGCGC
The DNA here is from genome assembly GCF_023231945.1 of Scleromatobacter humisilvae. GTDB lineage: Bacteria > Pseudomonadota > Gammaproteobacteria > Burkholderiales > Burkholderiaceae_C > Scleromatobacter > Scleromatobacter humisilvae. Next base: position 52,840 of record NZ_JAJLJH010000011.1, on the reverse strand, counting down.
ATCGGCGTCGTCGGCGCCGATGCGGGCGACATCCATCGCCAGCGGCTCGAGCTCGACGCCGCGCAGCGGCTCGGGATGCGACTCCAGGTGAGTGCCAGCCGCGGCGGCCAGGAATTTCGCGCGCGCCTCGGCGTACGTGCGGGCAAACGGTTCGGGATGGCTCATGGTGCTCTCCTTTGAATGCCGTGCCTCTGCGGCCGCAACCCCAACCAAGCTCTGGGGAAGCGAGGCTCGCAGCCGAGCCTAACCGAGCGCCCCCTCGGGGGGCAGCGACCTCAGGAGCGTGGGGGCTCTATGAAACCACTTGTCGACCAGCCGGATCCAGAGCGTGCCGCCCAGCGGGATCAGGTCGTCGTTGAAGTCGTAGTGCGGGTTGTGCAGCGTGCACGGGCCCAGGTTGTGCGTCTCGGAGGCGTCGTCCGCGGTGGCGTCGCTGTAGGCCAGGCGGTGCTTGCCGTCGCCGTTGCCGATGACGAAGTACGCGCCGGGCTTCTCGAGCAGGAAGTAGCTGAAGTCCTCGGCCGTCATTGACGGCTCGAAGGCGAGCGTGTTCTCGGCACCGACGGTGTCGCGCATGACGCCGGCGACGAACTCGGCCTCGGCGGTGTGGTTGACGGTGGGCGGGTAGTTGCGATGGAAGCGGAATTCGACTGTGGCGCCGAACGCGGCAGCGGTGTGCTTCGCGATCTCCTTCATGCGCTGCTCGATCAAGTCGAGCACCGGCAGCGTGAAGGTACGCACCGTGCCCTCGATCACGCAGGAGTCGGGCACGACGTTGGTGGCCTCGCCGGTGTGGATCGTCGTGACCGAGATCACGCCGGTGTCGGTGGGCTTCTTGTTGCGCGTGATGATGGTCTGGAACGCCTGCACCATCTGGCAGGCGATGGGCACCGGGTCGATGGCCAGGTGCGGCAACGCGGCGTGCGACCCGCGGCCGCGGATCGTGATGAAGAACTCGTTGCTCGACGCCATGCACGGGCCCGGGCACACGGCGAGCTGGCCGACCGAGATGCCGGGCCAGTTGTGCATGCCGAAGACCGCGTCCATCGGGAACTCGGCGAACAGGCCGTCCTTGATCATCTCGCGCGCGCCGCCGCCGCCTTCCTCGGCCGGCTGGAACAGCAGGTAGACGATGCCGTCGAAGTCGCGGTGCTTCGCCAGGTGCTGCGCCGCGGCGAGCAGCATCGCGGTGTGGCCGTCGTGGCCGCAGGCGTGCATGCGGCCCGGGTTGCGGCTGGCATGGGCGAAGGTGTTGGACTCGGCCATCGGCAGCGCGTCCATGTCGGCGCGCAGGCCGATCGCGCCGCCCGTCTTGCCGCGGCTGCCTTCGATGATGCCGACGACGCTGGTCCTGCCCAGCCCGCGCCGGATCGGGATGCCCCATTCGGTGAGCTTGGCAGCCACCAGGTCGCTGGTGCGCTGTTCCTGGTAGCACAGTTCCGGATACGAGTGGATCTCTCGTCGCAGGGCGGTGATGGTGGCCGCGTCGGCCAGCAGGGATTCGATGACGTTCATGGGGGCGAGTCGCAAGAAGGCTGTCGAGCGATCTTAAGCCTGTCGGCCCGCGGCAGACAGTGGCTTTTCAATGGGTTTTCGACTGTCTTTGCACGCTGCCCGGCGGGCCTCTTGTGACATGATTTGGGAATGACCGCGATCCTCGCCGAAACCGCCCCCCTGGACGTGCCGCGCACCGTCCAGGCCGCCTGCCCGCACGACTGCCCGGACACCTGCGCGATGCGCGTCACCGTGCAGGGCGACAAGGTCATCCGCCTGCAAGGCGATCCCGACCATCCCACCACCAACGGTGCGCTGTGCACGAAGGTGTCGCGCTACGCCGAGCGCACCGAGCACGCCGAGCGCGTGCTGAATCCGCTCAAGCGCGTCGGGCCCAAGGGCGAGGGCCGCTTCGTCGAGGTGTCCTGGGACGAGGCGCTGGACGACATCGCCGCGCGCCTGGCCGGGATCGCGGCGCGCGCGCCCGAGGCGATCCTGCCGTACAGCTACGCCGGCACGATGGGCATGGTGCAGGGCGAGGGCATGGCCGCGCGCTTCTTCAACCAGCTCGGCGCGTCGCGGCTGGACCGCACGATCTGCTCGAGCGCCGGCGGCGACGCGCTCGCCGCCACCTACGGCGCCAAGGTGGGCATGCACGTCGAGCACTTCGCCGAGAGCCGGCTGATCGTCATCTGGGGCAGCAACTCGATCGCGTCCAACCTGCACTTCTGGCCGATCGCGCTGGCCGCCAGGCGCGCCGGCGCCACGCTCGTATGCATCGACCCGCGCCGCACCGAGACGGCCGAGAAGTGCCACCACCATCTCGCGCTGACGCCCGGCAGCGACGGCGCGCTGGCGCTGGCGGTGATGCACGAGCTGATCGTCAACGACTGGCTCGACCACGACTACATCGAGCGCCAAGTCGACGGCTGGGCCGGCCTGCGCGAGCGCGCGCTCGCGTGGACGCCCGAGCGCGCCAGCGTCGAGTGCGGGCTGACGGCGGCGCAGATCCGCGAGTTCGCGCAGCTCTACGGCCTGACCAGCCCCGCCGCGATCCGCCTGAACTACGGCATGCAGCGCGTGCGCGGCGGCGGCAACGCCACCCGGCTGATCGCGCTGCTGCCCTGCCTGACCGGCGCGTGGCGGCATCGCGCCGGCGGCATGCTGCTGTCGTCGGGCGGCTGGTTCCTGCCGTTCCGCAATCTGCAGCTGGGCCATCCGGAACTTCTCGCCGGCCGCACGCCTCGAACCGTCAACATGAGCACCATCGGCGACGACCTGCTGCGCGAGACGGGCGAAGCCCTGCCCGACGGCCGCGTGTTCGGGCCGAGGATCGAGGCGCTGGTCGTCTACAACAGCAACCCGGTGGCCGTCGCGCCGCAGTCGAGGCAGGTGACGTCCGGCTTCCGGCGCGAGGATCTGTTCACCGTCGTGCTGGAGCACTTTCTCACAGATACCGCCGACCATGCCGACTACGTGCTGCCCGCCACGACGCAGCTTGAGCACTGGGACGTGCACGCCAGCTATGGCCACACGTATCTCGTGATCAACGAGCCGGCGCTGACGCCGCGCGGCCAGTCGCGCTCCAACGCGGCGATCTTTCGCGCGCTGGCGCAGCGCATGGGCTTCACGGACGCCTGCTTTGAGGACGACGACGAGGCGCTGGCCCGCCAGGCGATCAACGGCCCGGTGCCGTTCGAACAACTGCGCGAGATCGGCTGGGCCAAGCTGCCGCTGCCCGACGCGCCGTTCGCCGACGGCGGCTTCCCGACGGCCGACGGCCGCGTCAAGTGCGACGTCCCCGGCATCGGCCTGCCCGACTACCTGCCGCCCTATGAAAGCGTGCGCAGTTCCCCCGAGCTCGCCCGGCGCTTCCCGCTGGCGATGATCTCGCCGCCGGCGCGCAACTTCCTCAACTCGACCTTCGTCAACGTCAAGAGCCTGCGCGCGATCGAGCAGGAGCCGGTGCTGGAGATCGAGGCCGCCGATGCCGCCACGCGCGGCATCGCCGACGGCGACGAGGTGCGCGTGTTCAACGACCGCGGCGAGTACCGCTGTGTCGCGCGCGTGAACGAACGCGCGCGTCCGGGCGTCGTGCACGGGCTGGGCGTGTGGTGGCGCAAGTTCGGCCTGGACGGCACCAACGTCAACGAGCTGACGCACCAGCGCCTGACCGACATGGGACGCGCGCCCTCGTTCTACGACTGCCTGGTCGAGGTCGAGCGCGCGGAGACGGCCTGACATGAGCGCCGCCCGGCTGCCTGAAGGCGTTCTCGCCGTTGGCGATCACGCCGCGGCCACTAGGCGGAGGATGGTTCAGTGACGCTGTGGCCGAAGCGCCGCGCTGCGCGCTGGGGCCTGGCGAGCGTGTTGAGCCTGGGCGGCCTGGTGCTGGCTGGGCTCGGTACCTTGTGCGTGACCTCGGGCTGCTCGTCGATCGACTACCTGGGCCAGTCGGCCTCCGGCCACATCCGCCTGCTCGCCGCGGCGCGACCGGTCAAGGACGCCATCGCCGACCCGGCCACGCCCAAGGCGCTGCGCAAGCGCCTCGAGCTGACGCAGCGCATGCGCCAGTTTGCCGTCACCGAGCTGCACGAGCCCGACAACGACAGCTACCGGTCGTACGCCGACCTGAAGCGCCCGGCCGCGGTGTGGAACGTGGTGGCGGCGCCCGAGCTGTCGCTGCAGCTGACGACGTGGTGCTTTCCGGTCGTCGGCTGCGTCGGCTACCGCGGCTACTACGACCTCGCGAGTGCCAACGAGGCGGCCGCGCCGCTGAAGGCCGGCGGCCTCGAGGTCGACGTCTACGAGGTGCCCGCGTATTCGACGCTGGGCTGGATGAACTGGATCGGCGGTGATCCGCTTCTCAACACCTTCGTGCAGTGGCCAGAGGGCGAGCTGTCGCGGCTGATCTTCCATGAGCTGGCGCACCAGGTGGCCTACGCGCCGGGCGACACGACGTTCAACGAATCCTTCGCCACCGCCGTCGAGCACATCGGCAGCCAGCGCTGGCTCGACGAGAACGCGACCCCCGAAGTACGCGCCAAGCAGGCGTTGACCGAATCGCGGCGCGACGACTTCCACGTCCTCGTGCGCGCCTGGCGCGCCAAGCTCGACGCGATGTACCGCAGCGACCTGCCGGACGCCGAGAAGCGCGTGCGCAAGGCCGAGATGTACGCGGGCATGCGCGCCGACTACGAGGCGCTCAAGCAGGGCAGGTGGGCCGGCTACAACGGCTACGACCACTGGTTCGCCAAGGCCAACAATGCATCGATGGGGACGCAGGGCGCGTACGACGACGAGGTCGGCGCCTTCGAGCGGCTGTTCGCCGCCGAAGGCCGGGACTTCGATCGTTTCTACGCCGAGGTCCGTCGCATGGCGGCGCTGCCGCGGCCGGAGCGCGACGCGGCGATGGCGCCGTATCGCGTGGCACCGCAGCGGGCGCCTGTCGTCGCGCCCGCAACAGCGGCGTCTGCCCCAACGGTTTCTGGCTGAGAATCGCGGCCAGAGGAGATGACCCGATGGCCGACCTGAACCTGCACCGAGATCACACCCTGGGCCTGGCCCGTGCGCGCAAGGTCGCGCTCAAGTGGGCGGAGGACGTCGAGGAAAAGCTCGACATGGAATGCACGATCATCGAGGGCGACGACGAAGACGTGCTGGAGTTCAGGCGCTCGGGCGTGGATGGCCGCATGGTCGTCGCGGCCACGTTCTTCGACCTCGAGGCCAAGCTGGGCTTCCTGCTCAAGCCCTTCGTCGGCCAGATCGAGGCGGAGGTCCGCAAGCAGCTCGACGAGGCCCTGGCCAAGGAGTTGGCCAAGGCGGCAAGACCCGCGGCCAAGCCGGCGAAACCCGCCGCCAAGGCCACCAGGAAGAAGTGACTTACTTCAGGTCTTCGATCAGGTCGATGTAGGCCTGCTGGGCCTCGTCCTGCGTCTGGCCCTTCAGCTCGTTCCAGGCGTCCCACTTCGCGCGGCCGACCATGTCGGTGAAGCCCGGGCGCTTGCCGTCGACGTCGCCAGCGCTGCCTTGCTTGTACAGCGCGTACAGCTTCAGCAGGGTCGCGTTGTCCGGACGCTCGGGCAGGTTCTTGCTGTCGGCGACCGCTTGTTCGAATTGCTCGTTCAAAGTGCTCATGGCTCCAGTTCCGCTTTGGGTGAAAGTCAGGCTTGACGGGGCGGATGTTAAACACCAATCTCGCAAGCCGGATGAAGAGAGTGCCGAGACAGCACTCTAGTCGCATGAATACGGGAGATTTCTTGAGCGAAAACGTGGAACGCATGTCCCGGGTCGACACGGCCTGGCTGCGCATGGATACTGAGGCCAACCTGATGATGATCGTCGGGGTCTGGCTGATCGAGCCGCAGCTCGCGATGGCCGACCTGCGCGAACGCGTCGAGACGGCGCTGCTGCAGTACCACCGATTCCGCCAGAAGGTGGTCGAGGACACGATGGGCGCGCAGTGGGTGGACGACGACCACTTCGACATCGCCGCGCACGTGGTGGCCGAGAAGCTCGAGGTGTCCAGGGGCCAGTCGCCGATGGACGCGCTCAAGAGCACCGTCGGCGACCTCACCACGCAGCCGCTGAATCCGAGCCGGCCGCTGTGGCAGTTCCACCTGTTCGAGGACTTCGAGACCGGCCGCTCCGCGCTCGTCGCGCGCATCCACCACTGCATCGCCGACGGCATCGCGCTGATCTCGGTGATGCTGTCGATCACCGATGGCGGCAAGTCGCCGCCGGCGCGCAAGGCGCGCGACGCCGGCGAAGAGGGCGAGCACGACTGGATCGCCGACTACCTGATCAAGCCCGCGGCCGACCTTGCGGTCAAGGCGATCGGCGTCTACGGTGCGGGCATGGGCTTGGGGCTCGAGATGATGGCCGACCCCTCTGCGCCACTGAACGGCAGCATGGAGATGGCGCGCATCGGTGCGCAGGTCGTGTCGGACGTGGCCGCGATGGCGCTGATGCCCGACGACTCGCCCACCAGCCTCAAGGGCAAGGCGACGCCGGGCAAGCGCGTCGCGTGGGGCGAGCCACTGCCGCTGCCCGAGGTCAAGGCGATCGGCCACGCGCTTGGCGGCTCGATCAACGACGTGCTGCTGGCCAGCGTGGCCGGCGCCATCGGCAGCTACCTGCGCGACAAGGGCGAGGATCCGGCCGGCAAGGAGATCCGCGCGATGGTGCCGGTCAACCTGCGCCCGCTCGAGAAGGCCTGGCAGCTGGGCAACCGATTCGGCCTCGTGCCGCTGGTGCTGCCCATCGGCATCGCCAACCCGATCGACCGACTCGCGGCCGTGCGCGCGCGCATGAACGAGTTGAAGGGCGGCTACCAGCCGCTGCTGGCGTTCGCGCTGCTGTCGGTGGCGGGGGTGCTGATCAAACCGGTGCAGCACGCGCTGCTGGGCCTGTTCGCCAAGAAGGCCACCGCGGTGATGACCAACGTGCCGGGCCCCGCCGTGCCGCTGAAGATCTGCGGCCGCACCTTGAAGCAGGTGATGTTCTGGGTGCCGGCCTCGGGCGACATCGGCATGGGCGTCAGCATCCTCAGCTACGGCGGCGGCGTGCAGTTCGGCCTGATCACCGACGCCCGGATGTGCCCCGACCCGGACGAGATCGTCAAGCGCTTCCGGCCGGAGTTCGACAAGCTGTTGTGGCTGGCGATGATGTTGCCGTGGGAGCGCTGAAGCGCGCTCAGGGTGCCGGCACGACGTGCCCGTAGACGCCCGTGATGGAGCCGCCGCCGCCGGTGCTCGGGCCCAGCAGCGCGATCGTCACTGTGCTGTTCGGGTCGGCGTAGATGCGGGTCTGCGCGCTGACCGAATAGACCTGCTGGCCCAGGATCACGCCGTTGTTGAACACCGGCAGGTGCGATTCCACCTCGGCGCCGTTGAGGTAGGTCGCGACGTCGAACAGCACGTTGCCGCCCGGGATGCAGCCGATGTCGGCGGAGATGTAGTCGATCACCAGGCGAACGCCGGCCGGCACGGTGAACGAGCCGCTGCCGAAGCCGCCGGTCATGGTGATGTCCAGGCGCTGCGAGAACGGCGCGGCGTCGTCGTAGCCTTCGGTGATGGCGGCCTTGGGCAGCGTGACGGCGGATGCGGGCGCGGACAGCGTGGCGAAGGCGCCGGCGAACGCGGCGACGCCCAGGATCGTGGTGATGGATGAACGCATGCAAGCCTCCTTGTGGTGAGGCGGTCGGCATGCGATGGCGGCCCGTGGGGCGTCCATCGCCTTCCTGGGGGAAGGCCGCGTTCGAACCTGGGGGCTCAGCAGCCGGCCTGCGGCTGCCAGCCGCTGTCCTCGAGGATCCTTGCGGCGGAGTCGTTGTCGACATGCAGGAGCGTCTCGAGCGCCTGCTTCTTGTCGCGGGCCTGCGCGTAGTACGCCTTGGCGATCCGATACCCCACCCAGTAGCCGAGGTCGCCGGGCTTGTCGGGCGTGCCGACGCCGTTGTACATCCAGTGGCTCAGGTCGGTGCCCGGGGCGTCCTTCAGGAACGCGCGCTCGATGGCGCACTCGCGGCCGTGCGTCCAGTCCCTGAGCTGGGGATTGATGGTGTCGCCGGACGTCAGCTCGGCCACGAGCTCGGCCTCGCCCTCGAGCAAGGCCTGGAACAGCAAGGTCGCGCCGGGCGTGTCGACCGCGGCGCCCGGCTGCTGCACGTGCGTCATCTCGTGCGCGACGATGTGCACGAAGCGCGTGGCGACGTCGGCGCCCATCCACTTCGCGCGGCACAGGGTCTCGACGCCGATGATGACGCCGTCGGGCGTGGTGTTGCCGCCGGTGTCGTTGCGGCCGATGACGAAGGTCACGGGCGCGATGCGGGCGGCGGGGTAGAGATCCACGAGCCGGGCGAAGACCGCCGGCAGGCGCGCGCTGGTCTCTGCCAGCGCAGCCGCGCAGTGACGCGCGTCGGCGTAGGCCTCGGGAGCCGTGTCGATCGCCTGCTGCAGCCTGGTCGCGCTGTGGATGCGTGCCGCGAGGTATTGCTGCAGTCCCGGCGAGCCCGGATCGAGATAGCCGCGCTGCAGCGCCTCGGCCGTCGGGGTGCCGTGCGCGGCGTCGTAGACGCTGTAGAAGCGGTCGAGGTCGCTGGTGCGAATGACCACCGCAGGCGCCGCGGCGCCAGCGTGTGCGAGCGTCGCGACGAGCAGGGCTGTCGCGCCGGGCAGCGCGCGAAGCGACGCCGCCACGCCGCTCACTCGTCCTCGAGTTCCGCCTTGGCCATCTCGACGTCCAGCCGCTCCATCGCATCCAGCGGCTTGCATTCCGCGGCCTCGGCGTAGAGTTTCTCGGCTTCCTTCATGCGCTTGTCGCCTTCGAGCATCACGAGGCCATTGGCGTATTCCACGCGGGCGATCGCGGAGTCGGGGTTCAGCGCGAGGGCTTCCTTGAACATCTTCAGGCCGGTGGCGGTGTCGGCGCCCTGGGTCTTGCCCAGCAGCTTGCCGACCTTGTCGATCACCTCGGCGTGGAAGGCGCCGAGCGCGATGTGGGCGTCGGCGTGCTTCGGGGCGAGCGCGATCGTCGTCTCGAGCGCGGTCTTGACCTTCGCGCCCAGGCCTTGCGTCAACGCCTTGGCCACGCTGATGCCCTGGCTGTAGCGGCCCAGCGCGTAGGCCTGCCAGTAGTGCGCGTTGGCGAGCTTGGGGTTGGCCTTGGCCTGGGCCTCGGCGCGCTCGGCCACTTCCATGAACATCGCGAGCTTGGTCTTCTCGCTCGTCTCGAGGTAGTTCGCGTAGATGGACTGCGCCTTGTTCGCGACGACCATGCCGGCGTCGCCCGCCTTCAGGCCGGCGTCGTAGGCCTTCTGGAACTGGCCCGCGTGGAACAGCGCCCAGGCGGCCTGCACGGCCTCGTCCTTGGGGAAGGCCTCGGCGTCACCCTTGTGCAGGCGCGCCCAGTGCTTCTTCAGCGCGGCCGCGTCGAAGGTGTAGTCGTCGGCGTCGTACGGGAAGGCGGTCCATTTGGCCATGGCGTTGTCTCGTCTCGTTGGAAGTTGGGAGGGATCTTGTCAGGACTTGTAGGCAGCCGCCAGCTCCTGCAGGTGCTCGCGGGCGGCCGGCTCGAGGTAGGGTGTCAACAGGCTCAGCACGTGCCACGCGCCGCGCGCGAGCGTCGCGCCGGCCTGTTCGGGCTCGAGCGCCTTGCGCGGCTCGCGCACGTATTCGTAGCTGAGCCAGTAGGTGAGGACGACCACCATCGACGTCGCCACCGAGGGCAGGTCGCGCCGGTCGAGACGCGTGTTGCTGCTGCGGTTCAAGCCGTCCAGCACGGCCTCGACCGCGCGCGACTTGTTCTTCAGCACGAACTGGAAGTGGGTCTCCAGGCGCCGGTTCTTCGACAGCAGGTCGTTCAGGTCGCGATACAGGAAGCGGTATTGCCAGACCAGCTCGAACATCATGTGGAAGAACAGCCAGGCGTCCTCCACGTTGCCGACGTTGTCGGCCGCCTGAAGCAGCTCGTTGAGCGCCTTCTCGTAGCGGTCGAACAGCGCGTTGATCAGCTCGTCCTTCGCCGGGTAGTGGTAATACAGGTTGCCCGGGCTGATGTGCAATTCGGCCGAGATCAGCGTCGTCGACACGTTCGGCTCGCCGAAGCGGTTGAACAGATCCAGCGTGACTTCGAGGATGCGTTCGGCGGTGCGTCGGGGTTTTTTCGCTTCCATGAGACCTGTTCTTTTTCAGTTGGCGAAATCTAGCACCCTGGCGCCCCGATGCACAGATTCGGAAGCCCGTGTTGTAGAGGCACTTCTCGACACTTCCTACAATGCCCGCCCTATGTCCGCCATTTCATTCCAGCAAGTCGAGAAGACCTACGGCAGCGGCGTACGCGCCCTGGGCGGCGTCTCCTTCGATGTCCAGCCCGGCGAGTTCTTCGGATTGCTGGGCCCCAACGGCGCGGGCAAGACCTCGCTGATCAGCATCCTCGCCGGCCTGGCGCGCGCCACGAGCGGCAAGGTGACGGTGATGGGCCACGACGTCGTCGACGACTATGCCGCCGCTCGCCGGTCGCTGGGCATCGTTCCGCAGGAGCTGGTGTTCGACCCGTTCTTCTCGGTGCGCGAGACGCTGCGCATCCAGAGCGGCTATTTCGGCGTTCGCAACAACGACGCCTGGATCGACGAGCTGCTCGCCAGCCTGGGCCTGGCCGACAAGGCCAACGCCAACATGCGCCAGCTTTCGGGCGGCATGAAGCGCCGCGTGCTGGTGGCGCAGGCGCTGGTGCATCGTCCGCCCGTGATCGTGCTGGACGAGCCCACCGCCGGCGTCGACGTCGAACTGCGCCAGACGCTGTGGCAGTTCATCGCGCGCCTGAACCGCGAGGGCCACACCGTGCTGCTGACCACGCACTACCTGGAAGAGGCCGAGGCGCTGTGCCAGCGCATCGCGATGTTGAAGCAGGGCAAGGTGGTCGCGCTGCAGCGCACGTCCGAGCTGCTGGCGTCGACGTCCAACACCATGCTGCGCTTCAAGACCGACCATGCGTTGCCCGCGAGCCTCGCGGATCGCGCGCGCGTGACCGGGCGTTCCGCGCAGGTGAGCGCGCGCGACGCGGCCGACGTCGAGGTCGTGCTGGCGCAGCTGCGCGAGGCCGGCGTGCCGGTCGAGGATCTCGAGATCGGGCGTGCCGACCTGGAGGACGTGTTCCTCAACATCATGACCGCGGAGCACCAGCAATGAGCGCGCGCCTCGTCCTGTCAGGCGCGCAGCCGCTGTTCCGCAAGGAGGTGCTGCGCTTCTGGAAGGTGTCGTTCCAGACCGTCGCGGCGCCCGTGCTCACCGCGGTGATGTACCTCGTCGTCTTCGGCCACGCGCTCAACGGGCGCGTCAGCGTCTACGACGGCGTCAGCTACATCCAGTTCCTGATCCCCGGCCTGGTGATGATGAGCGTGCTGCAGAACGCGTTCGCCAACAGCTCGTCGTCGCTGATCCAGAGCAAGATCACCGGCAACCTCGTCTTCCTGCTGGTGACGCCGCTGTCGCCGGCCGCCTGGTTCCTCGCCTACGTCGGCGCGGCCATCGTGCGCGGCATGGCGGTGGGCGCCGGGGTGATGCTGGTCACCGCGTGGTTCGCGCCGCCGGGGCTGGCCAATCCGGCGTGGATCCTCGTCTTCGGGCTGCTGGGCTCGGCGATGATGGGCACGCTGGGCCTGATCGCCGGCCTGTGGGCCGAGAAGTTCGACCAGCTCGCCGCGTTCCAGAACTTCATCATCATGCCGTTGACGTTCCTGTCCGGCGTCTTCTACTCGGTGCACTCGCTGCCGCCGCTGTGGCACGTCGTCAGCCGGCTGAACCCGTTCTTCTACATGATCGATGGCTTCCGCAGCGGCTTCTTCGGCGCCAGCGACGTCTCGCCGTGGATCAGCCTGGGCGTGGTCGGCGCCAGTTTCGTCGTGGTCGCGACGATCGCGCTCGCGCTGCTGCGCAGCGGCTACAAACTGAGGCATTGAGATGGCACCCGTCGACGAACCGATCACCCCGATGCGCCGCGTCACGACGGTGCTGGCCACCTTCGCGCTCGGCTGCGTCGCCGCCGTGGCCTTGTGGAGGTGGTGGTCGGGGCGCTGCGGCGACAACTGCCCGACGCCCGACATCGTCCACATGCTGGTCTTTCTCGCGCTGCTGCCCACGCTCAGCACGATGAGCGCGGTGCTGCTGGTGTCGACCTCGTGGCCGCGCCGCGTCAAGTGGCGCGTGGCCGCCGGCCTGCTGCTGGCGGCCGTGGTCGTCGGCGCCGTGCTGGCCCGGGTTCCGGCGGCCTGAGGGATAATCCTTATCCCATGACCGATCCCACCGCCCAAGACGTCCAGCGCTACATCGCCGACGGACTCACCTGCGATCACCTCGAGGTGGAGGGCGACGGCCGACATTTCTTCGCCACCATCGTGTCGCCGGAATTCGAAGGCCTGATGCGCATCCGCCGCCACCAGCGCGTGTATGCCGCGCTCGGCGATCGCATGCGCGAGCAGATCCACGCCCTGTCGATGAAGACGCTGACGCCGGCCGAATGGGCCAGCCAGCGCGCGCTCGGCAGCGACGCCGCCAGCCATTCCCATTGACGCCGACGCGCGGCTGCGCGCCGCGCTTGAAGGGGCGTGCCGTCCGGCTCGTCGACCCGTTTCCCCAGCCAGAGCATTTCGATGGACAAACTCCTGATCCGCGGCGGCCGCCGCCTCCAAGGCGAGGTGACGATCTCCGGCGCCAAGAACGCCGCGCTGCCCGAACTGTGCGCCGCGCTGCTGGTGGCCGGGCCGGTCACGCTGCACAACGTGCCCAGGCTGCAGGACGTGGCCACCGCGCTGAAGCTGATCCGCAACATGGGCGTCGCGGTGAACTGGGGCGCCGAGGCCGAGGGCGGCCGCATCGACGAGGTCGTGATCGACGCCGGCACGCTCAACACGCCCGAGGCGCCGTACGAGCTGGTCAAGACGATGCGCGCCAGCATCATGGTGCTGGGCCCGCTGCTCGCGCGCTTCGGCGAGGCGACGGTGTCGCTGCCCGGCGGCTGCGCGATCGGCTCGCGGCCGGTGGACCAGCACATCAAGGGCCTGCAGGCGATGGGTGCCGACATCCGCGTCGAGCACGGCTACATCCTGGCCAAGGCCACGAAGCTGAAGGGCGCGCGCATCACCACCGACATGGTGACCGTCACCGGCACCGAGAACCTGCTGATGGCCGCGACGCTGGCCGAGGGCGAGACCATCCTCGAGAACGCCGCGCAGGAGCCCGAGATCCCCGACCTGGCCGAGCTGCTGATCTCGATGGGCGCGAGGATCGAAGGCCACGGCACCAGCCGCATCCGCATCCAGGGCGTGGACAGGCTGCACGCGCCGGCCAGGCCGCACCGCATCGTGCCGGACCGCATCGAGGCTGGCACCTTCCTGTGCGCGGCGGCCGCGGCCGGCGGCGACGTCGTGCTGCGCAACGCCGAGGCGCGCCACCTCGAGGCGGTGATCGAGAAGCTGCGCGAGGCGGGCGCCGCGATCGAGGCGGGCGACGGCTTCATCCGCGTGCGTTCGGAAGGCCCGGGCCACCTGAAGGCGGTGAGCTTCCGCACCAGCGAGTACCCGGCCTTCCCGACCGACATGCAGGCCCAGTTCATGGCCATCGACTGCATCGCAGACGGCACCGCGACGATCGCCGAGACGATCTTCGAGAACCGCTTCATGCACGTCAACGAGCTGGCGCGGCTGGGCGCGCACATCGAGGTCGACGGCAAGCTGGCGGTGGTCAACGGCGTGGCGAAGCTGTCGGGCGCGACGGTGATGGCCACCGACCTGCGCGCGTCGGCCAGCCTGGTGATCGCCGGCCTCGTGGCCGACGGCCAGACCATCGTCGAGCGCATCTACCACCTCGACCGCGGCTACGACCGCATGGAAGCCAAGCTTCAAGCGCTGGGCGCCGACATCGAACGGGTGAAGTGACATGCTGACGCTCGCACTTTCCAAGGGACGCATCTTCGAGGAGACGCTGCCGCTGCTCGCCGCGGCCGGCATCGTCGTCACCGAGGATCCCGAGAAGACCCGCAAGCTGATCCTGGCGACGAACCAGCCCGACGTGCGCGTCGTGCTGGTGCGCGCGACCGACGTGCCCACCTACGTGCAGCATGGCGGCGCCGACCTCGGCGTGGCCGGCAAGGACGTGCTGATCGAGCACGCGGCCGAGAGCGACGCCGCAGGCCTCTACCAGCCGCTCGATCTGCAGATCGCCAGGTGCCGCATGAGCGTGGCCACGCGCGCGGACTTCGACTACGAGGCCGCCGTCAAGCAGGGTTCGCGCATTCGCGTCGCGACCAAGTACACCGCGGTCGCGCGCCAGCACTTCGCCGACAAGGGCGTGCACGTCGACTTGATCAAGCTGTACGGCTCGATGGAGCTGGCCCCGCTGACGGGCCTGGCCGACGCGATCGTCGACCTCGTCTCCACCGGCTCGACGCTGAAGGCCAATAAGCTGGTCGAGGTCGAACGCATCATGGACATCTCGTCGCGCCTGGTCGTGAACCAGGCCGCGCTGAAGTTGAAGCGCGAGCGCATCCGCGCGCTGATCGCCGCCTTCGCCGGCGCCATTCCTGCCAACGCCTGATTCCCGAGAAGCCTGCCATGCCGGTCCAAGTCCGCCAGCTCGACACCGCCGCCTCCGACTTCGAAGCCGAGTTCGCCAAGCTGCGCCACTGGTCGGAAGAGGCGGATCATGCGATCGAGGAACGCGTCGCCGCGATCCTGGCCGACGTGAAGACGCGCGGCGACGCCGCGGTGCTCGAATGCACGAATCGCTTCGACGGCATGGCCGCCGCGAGCGTCGCCGCGCTGGAGCTGACGCGCGACGAGCTGAAGGCCGCGTTCGACGCGATCACGCCCGCTCAGCGCAGCGCGCTCGAATCGGCCGCGCGACGCGTGCGCAGCTATCACGAGCGCCAGCTGGAGGCCTGCGGCCGCAGCTGGCAATACCGCGACGAGGACGGCACGCTGCTGGGCCAGAAGGTGACGCCGCTGGATCGCGTCGGCATCTATGTGCCGGGCGGCAAGGCGGCGTATCCGTCCAGCGTGCTGATGAATGCGATCCCGGCGCAGGTGGCCGGCGTCGGCGAGATCGTGATGGTCGTGCCCACGCCCAAGGGCGAGCGCAACGCGCTGGTGCTGGCAGCGGCCTACGTCGCAGGCGTGCATCGCGCGTTCACGGTCGGCGGCGCGCAGGCGGTCGGCGCACTGGCCTACGGCACGGCGACGATCCCGGCCGTCGACAAGATCACCGGGCCGGGCAACGCCTACGTCGCCAGCGCCAAGCGCCGCGTGTTCGGACAGGTAGGCATCGACATGATCGCCGGGCCCAGCGAGATCCTGGTGCTGGCCGACGGCACGACGCCGGCCGACTGGGTGGCGATGGACCTGTTCAGCCAGGCCGAGCACGACGAGCTGGCGCAAAGCATCCTGCTGTCGCCCGACGCGGCCTATCTCGCAGAGGTGCGCGCGTCCATCGATCGCCTGATCGGCGAGATGCCGCGCCAGGCCGTGATCAGGGCGTCACTGGAAGGCCGCGGCGCGCTGATCCTGACGCGATCGATGGAAGAGGCCTGCGAGATCAGCAACCGGATCGCGCCGGAGCACCTCGAGGTCAGCAGCGACGCGCCCGAGAAGTGGGAACAGCTGCTGCGCCACGCCGGCGCGATCTTCCTGGGCGCGTTCACCAGCGAAAGCCTGGGCGACTACTGCGCCGGGCCGAACCACGTGCTGCCGACGTCGGGCACCGCGCGCTTCTCGTCGCCGTTGGGCGTCTACGACTTCCAGAAGCGCAGCAGCCTGATCCAGGTTAGCGAAGCAGGTGCTCACATCCTCGGCCCGATCGCAGCGGAGCTGGCCTACGGCGAGGGCCTGCAAGGCCACGCGCGGGCGGCAGAGATGCGTCTCTCGAAGAAGGCCTGATTCGCGGCTGGCGAATTGACACGAAGTTCGTGTCGCACGAAAATTGTGGAACACGAAGTTCGTGTGATTGCTCGGTCGGAGTGCCACGATGAAGAACGTCACCGTTACCATGGACGACGCGGTCGCCGACTGGGCTCGGATGGAAGCCGCGCGTCGCAACACCAGCGTGTCGCGCCTGATCGGCGAGATGCTGGCCGACAAGATGCGGCACGACGATTCCTACGAACGCGCGATGCGCGAGTGGCTGGATCGTCCGCCGTTGTTCAACTCTGGCGACACCCCATACATGACGCGTGACGAGATCTATGCCGAGCGACTCGATCGTTTTCGTTGATACCAACGTCCTGCTCTACGCGGACGACGGTCGACGACCGGACAAGCATCAGTGCGCCCGCGAGTGGCTCACCGCGTTGTGGACGCGCCGTTGCGGCCGTCTCTCGACGCAGGTGCTCAACGAGTACTACGCCAACGCGACGGGCAAGCTCGCAGCATGGATCACGCAGGGCGATGCCCGGGCGGAAGTGCGGCGTTATCAGCACTGGAAGCCCTGGCAGATCGACCACCAGACGGTCGAGACGGCCTGGGCCGTCGAGGCCCGCTACAAGCTGAGCTGGTGGGACTCGATGATCGTCGCGGCCGCCCAGCACCAGTCCTGCACGCTCCTGCTGACCGAGGATCTGCAACACGGGCAGATCATCGACAAGCTGCGGATCGTCAATCCGTTTCTCGTGGGCCCGGAAATCCTTGACGGCGATTCGCCGGTACTCACTGTTCAAGAGCCATCGCCATGACCTTGTCCGACCGCATGTCCCGCTTCCTTCGCGCCGACGTCCAGGGCATGCACGGCTACGCCGTCCAGCCCAGCGCCGGCTTCGTGAAGGTGGACACGATGGAGAATCCGTTCCGCCTGCCGGCGCCCTTGCGCCAGGCGCTCGGCGAGCGCCTGGCCGAGGTCGCGCTGAACCGCTACCCGGCCGAGCGCGGAGACGTCCTGCGGGCCGAGCTCGCGAAGCACGCACGCATGCCCGAAGGCTGCGACATCATGCTGGGCAACGGCTCCGACGAGCTGATCAGCCTGCTGACGCTGGCCGCGGATGTCCCCGGCAACGTCGTGATGGCGCCGCTGCCCGGCTTCGTGATGTACGAGATGTCCGCGAAGCTGCAGGGCCTGAGGTTCGTCGGCGTGCCGCTGACGCCGGACTTCGAGCTCGACGGCCCGGCGATGCTGGCCGCGGTGCGCGAGCACCAGCCCGCGCTGCTCTACATCGCCTACCCGAACAACCCGACCGCCAACCTGTGGGACGACGACGTCATCGACGCCATCATCGAGGCCGCACCCGGCCTGGTGGTGATCGACGAGGCCTACCAGCCGTTCGCCGCGCGCGATTCGCTGGACCGGTTGAGGCGCCACGAGCATGTCGTGCTGATGCGCACGATGAGCAAGTTCGGCCTGGCCGGCGTGCGCATCGGCTACATGATGGGGCGCCAGCCGCTGATCGCCGAGATCGACAAGCTGCGCCCGCCGTTCAACGTCAGCGTGCTCAATTGCGAGGCGGCGCTGTTCGCGCTCGAACACGTCGATGAATATGCGAAACAGGCCGCGACGATCCGCGCCGAACGTGAGAAGCTCCACGGCGAGATCGCGAAGCTGCCCGGCGTGCGTGCGTTCCCCAGCGAAGCCAACATGATCCTCGCGCGCGTGCCCGACGCGAAGCGCGTGTTCGAGGGCATGCGCGCGCGCGGGGTGCTGATCAAGAACGTGTCGGGGCTGCATCCGCTGCTGGCCAACTGCATCCGCATCACGATCGGCACGCCCGAAGAGAACCCGCAGACCCTGGCCGCGCTGCGCGGCGCCCTCGAAGAACTGACGTCATGACCACGCAACGCACCGCCACCGTCCAGCGCGACACCAAGGAAACGCAGATCCGCGTGAGCGTCAATCTCGACGGCACCGGCGTCTCGAAGCTCGAGACCGGCATCGGCTTCTTCGACCACATGCTGGACCAGATCGCCCGCCACGGCCTGATCGACCTCGACATCCACGCCGTCGGCGACCTGCACATCGACGGCCACCACACCGTCGAGGACGTCGGCATCACGCTGGGCCAGGCGGTGGCGCAAGCGGTCGGCGACAAGAAGGGCCTGACGCGATACGGCCACGCGTATGTGCCGCTCGACGAGGCGTTGTCGCGCGTCGTGATCGATTTCTCCGGCCGCCCGGGCCTGTTCATGGACGTCGATTTCAAGTCCGGCATGATCGGCGCGTTCGACACCCAGCTCACGTTCGAGTTCTTCCAGGGTTTCTCGAACCACGCCGGCGTGTCGCTGCACATCGACAACCTGAAGGGCCACAACGCGCACCACCAGGCCGAGACGATCTTCAAGGCGTTCGGGCGCGCGCTGCGCATGGCCATGACGCTGGATCCGCGCTCGCTGGGCGTCATTCCGTCGACGAAGGGCAGCCTGTGACTTCCACGGTGGCGGTCGTCGACTACGGCATGGGCAACCTGAAGTCCGTGTCGCAGGCCGTGATCAAGGCGGCCGAGGGCAGCGGCGTCGAGGTCGTCATCACGCAACGGGCCGATCAGGTGTTCAAGGCCGACCGCATCGTCCTGCCGGGCCAGGGCGCGATCCGCGACTGCATGCGCGAGCTGCGCGACTCCGGCATGCTGGAGGCGGTGCTCGACGCCGCCGCCCGCAAGCCGATGCTGGGCGTGTGCGTGGGCATGCAGATGCTGCTCGATCACAGCGAGGAGCAGGACACGCCGGGCCTGGGTCTGATCCCCGGCACCGTCAAGCGCTTCCGGCTCGACGGCCGCCTGCAGGACGACGGCAGCCGCTTCAAGGTGCCCCAGATGGGCTGGAACCGCGTGCGCCAGGAGTTCGCGCATCCGCTGTGGGGCGGCATCCCGGACGAGAGCTGGTTCTACTTCGTGCACAGCTTCCACGCGGCGCCGTCGGAGGTCCGCCACAGCGCCGGCACCACCGAATACGGCGAACGCTTTACCTCGGCGGTGACGCGGGATAATATTTTCGCGACCCAGTTCCACCCCGAGAAAAGCGCCGACCTCGGTCTGGCGCTCTACCGCAACTTCCTGCACTGGATGCCCTGACGGGCCCGAGCCATGCTGCTGATTCCCGCGATCGATCTCAAGGACGGTCACTGCGTTCGACTCGAACAAGGTGACATGTCGGTCTCCACGAGCTTCGGAGACGACCCCGCCGCGATGGCGCGACGATGGCTCGATGCCGGCGCGCGACGCCTGCATCTCGTCGACCTGAACGGCGCCTTCGCGGGCAAGCCGGTCAACGAGTCGGCGGTCAAGGCGATCATCAAGGAGATCGGCAACGAGATCCCGATCCAGCTGGGCGGCGGCATCCGCGACCTCGACACCATCGAGCGCTACCTCGACGACGGCCTGAGCTACATCATCATCGGAACGGCCGCGGTCAAGAGCCCGGGCTTCCTGAAGGACGCCTGCACCGCGTTCGGCGGCCACATCATCGTCGGCCTCGACGCCAAGGACGGCAAGGTCGCCACCGACGGCTGGAGCAAGCTCACCGGCCACGAGGTGGTCGACCTCGCGCTGAAGTTCCAGGACTACGGCGTCGAGGGCGTGATCTACACCGACATCGGCCGCGACGGCATGCTCACCGGCGTCAACATCGAGTCGACCGTCAAGCTCGCGCAGGCGCTCACGATCCCGGTGTTCGCCTCCGGAGGCCTCGCCGGCATCGCAGACATCGAGAAGCTGTGCGCCGTCGAGGACGAGGGCATCGAGGGCGTGATCTGCGGCCGCTCGATCTACACCGGCGCGCTCGACTTCACCAAGGCACAGACGCGCGCCGACGAACTGCTCGCCGGCTGATCCTCGCTGGTTGGTCATTTTTCAGGCGGGCGACTGCGCCCGAATCCATGCTCGCCAAACGAATCATTCCGTGCCTCGACGTGACCGGCGGTCGCGTCGTCAAGGGCGTCAACTTCGTCGAACTGCGCGACGCCGGCGATCCGGTGGAGATCGCCGCGCGCTACAACGAGCAGGGCGCCGACGAGCTCACCTTCCTCGACATCACCGCCACCAGCGACGCACGCGGGCTGATCCTGCCCATCATCGAGGCGGTGGCCTCGCAGGTGTTCATCCCGCTGACGGTGGGCGGTGGTGTCCGCGAGGTCTCGGACGTGCGGCGACTGCTCAACGCCGGCGCCGACAAGGTCAGCTTCAATTCGGCGGCCGTCGCCAACCCGCAGGTCATCAGCGACTCGTCGGACCGGTATGGCGCGCAGTGCATCGTCGTGGCGATCGATGCCAAGCGCCGCAGCGCCGAGGACGCCGTCGCGCGTGGCCCCGGCTGGGACGTCTACACGCACGGCGGCCGCAAGAACACCGGACTCGATGCCATCGCCTGGGCGCGCGAGATGGTGGCGCGCGGTGCCGGCGAGATCCTGCTCACCAGCATGGATCGCGACGGCACGCGCTCGGGCTTCGACCTAGAGCTGACGCGCGCCGTGGCCGACGCCGTCTCCGTGCCGGTGATCGCCTCCGGCGGCGTCGGCACGCTGGATCACCTGGCCGACGGCGTGCAGCGAGGCGGTGCCGACGCGGTGCTGGCCGCCAGCATCTTCCACTACGGCGAGCACACGGTGGGCGAGGCGAAGGCGCTGATGGCCGCGCGCGGGATCCCGGTCCGGCTGTAGGCAGGCGCGGCGCCGACCTCCCTTCGCGACTGCTGCAGCGCTGCGGTCGACATCCCGGCGCGAAGTGAGGAGGGGCCAGACCCCTCTGGCTTCGGCTCGCCGGCAGCAAGAAGCCGCCCCTGCGACAATTGCACCTGATTCGACGAAAGCTCCCGTGAAGAAGACTCCCCGCGCGCCCGATCCCTGGGACGACGATGCCGCTCCCGTGCGCAACACCCGTGCCGCCCGTGCCGCGCGCACCGCCGCTGCGGCACCGCCCGTGGAGCTCACGCCCGCGCAGAAGCTGGCGCAGAAGCGCGAGCGCCGCGCCGCGGTGCACGCGGCGCACGAGATCCGCATCATCGGCGGCCAGTGGCGCCGCAGCCTGCTGCCCGTGCCCGACCTGCCCGGCCTGCGCCCTACGCCCGACCGCGTGCGCGAGACGCTGTTCAACTGGCTGGGCCAGGACCTGAGCGGCTGGAGCGTGCTCGACGCCTTCGCCGGCACCGGCGTGCTGGGCTTCGAGGCGGCGTCGCGCGGCGCGACGACGGTGCAGATGCTGGAGCGCGAGACGAAGCTGGTCGCCGGGCTGGCCGCCAGCAAGACCCGGCTCGGCGCGGCCGCCGTGACCATCACGCAGGCCGACGCGATGGCCTGGATGAAGCGCGCGCCGGCGCAGTTCGACCTGGTCTTCCTCGACCCGCCGTTCGACGCCAACGTCTTCGAAGCGGCGCTGGCCGCATCGGTCCATTGCGTCGTGCCGCAGGGCTGGATCTACCTCGAGGCGTCGGCGCCGTTCGAGGCGGCGTCGCTGTCCGAGCGGGGCCTCGAGCTCTACCGGCATGCGCGCGCCGGCGCGGTGCATGCCCACCTGATCCGCAAGCGCTGACCTACGCAACTTCGCCTAACCCGCGAACACCTCGACTGTGGAATGATCGAGGCGACGATTCCAGAACGAGACAACGCGGCCGCGGCCGCGCCAGCAAGGCCCTTCATGTCCAAGCTCCTGACCGCCGTCTACCCCGGAACCTTCGACCCGATGACCCTCGGTCACCAGGACCTGATGCGCCGCGCGAGCGCGCTGTTCCCGCGCCTGATCCTGGCCGTCGCCGCGGGGCACCACAAGCGCACGATGTTCTCCATCGCCGAGCGCCTGGAGATCGCCAAGGAACTGGCCGAGCCCTACAAGAACGTCGAGGTGGTGGCTTTCCGCGGCCTGCTGCGCGACTTCGTCGTGGAGAACGGCGGCAAGGTGGTGGTGCGCGGCCTGCGCGCGGTCAGCGACTTCGAGTACGAGTTCCAGATGGCGGGCATGAACCGCCAGCTGATGCCCGATGTCGAGACGCTGTTCCTGACGCCGTCCGACCAATACCAGTTCATCAGCGGCACCTTCGTGCGCGAGATTGCCGTCCTCGGCGGTGATGTCTCCAAGTTCGTGGCACCCTTGGTGCTGTCGAAGCTGAAAGAGCGCATTTCCCAGCGCGAGACCGAGTAGCGCCATGGCCCTGATGATCACGGACGAGTGCATCAACTGCGACGTCTGCGAACCCGAATGCCCCAACGAGGCGATCTCGATGGGCGAGGAGTACTACGTCATCGCGCCGGACAAGTGCACCGAGTGCGTCGGCCATTTCGACGCGCCGCAGTGCGTGCAGGTGTGCCCCGTCGAGTGCATCCCGATCAATCCGGCGCACGTCGAGACGCGGGACGAGCTGATGTCCAAGTACCGCAAGCTGCTGGGCCTGGACGCGCCCCGGCCGCCGACGCCCTGACGGCGTTGCCGGGCTGACACGGCTATCTTGACTTGCCCGCGACGGGGCTCGGCGGCGCGAGGACGGCGATGGTTCGCGTCTGGCGCGTGACCGGCTCGCCGGCCGGGCAGGACTCCTTGCTCTTGGCGCCGCATTCCTTGCTCGCCTTGGCGACGCGCGTCGTCCTGGTCGCGGACGCGGCCGATGCCGCGGCCTCGCGCTCGTGTCGCTGGGCCTCCAGCCACGCGGCCAGGCGCTTGTCGCGCGCGGTGAGTTCTTCCGACTGACGCCGCTGCGCGTCCGAGCGCTCGTCCGCGACGTCTACACGCTTCGCGTTCGCACAGGCCTGCGACGAATAGGTGTTGCCGCAGCGGTAGATCAGCTTGTCCGGCGACAGGGCGTCGGGCACGGTGGCGGCCGACGGCGCGAGGATCTGCGCCGTGGACGGCGTGGACGCGGCCTTGGGCGCTCGCGGCTTGCGCGCCTGCGCGGCGGTGGCGTTCAGGCCGGCGGCCTGCAGCACCGCAGCGCAGGTCGCGACCGCGAGCGCGCGCCGGCCGCGCGTGCGCGCGTCGCGCGCAGCCGGGCGAGCGGGCGCGGCCGGGGTTGGACAGAAGGTGGAAAGTCGGGTCGGATGGATCACTCGGGGGGCTCCTGCGTGCCGGCCGCGGCCGGCCCCGCAGGGCTCGCAGGGTGGGACGGCGACGGCGTGGCCGCCGGCACCTTGTTCATCAGCCCTTGCAGCAGCGGATTCAGCTGCGGTGGGCGGGGAGGCTTCGGGCGCGGTGGCTTGGCGTGGATCTTCATCATGGCCTTGTCCATGTCGCCCGCCAGCAGCATGTCGAGGGCTTTCAGGCTGTCGTCGACATTCGCCTCGATAAGTGCCCGTTCGGCGCTTGGCGGCTTGCGCAGCACGTAGGCCGCGACCTCGTTGCGGTCGCCGGGATGGCCGATGCCCAGGCGCAGGCGCCAGAAATCGCCGGTGCCGAGCTGGGCCTGGATGTCCTTCAGCCCGTTGTGGCCGCCGTTGCCGCCACCCTTCTTGAGCTTCATCTGGCCAGGCGGGATGTCGAGTTCGTCGTGCACCACCAGGATCTCGTCGGGCAGGATCTTGAAGAAGCGCGCGAGCGGCGCGACGGCCTTGCCCGAGAGGTTCATGTAGGTCAGCGGCTGCTGCAGCCACACCGGGCCCTCGGGCCGGTTCACGCGCGCGACGAAGCCGTGGTACTTCGGGTCGTGCACGAGCGCGCCCTTGAGCTGGCGCACCGCGCCGTCCACCCACCAGAAACCGGCGTTGTGGCGCGTGTCCTCGTATTCCGCCCCGGGGTTGCCGAGGCCGACGATCAATCGAATCATGGCGCGATTATCCGTGCGCGCCGCCGCTGTCGCGCCGAGCCGGTGCATAGGGCAGGTCGTCCGTCCACACGAGCGACGCAATCTTCCAGCCGCGCGTCGTGCGCACGAACTGCAGCGACTTGGTGCCGGCGCCGTCGAACGCGACGCCATCCAGCCTGCCGCGTTTGGCGTAGCGCAGCCAGCGTTGCGCGATGCCGCCGCGGATCTCCGTGCGCGACTCGGTCTCGTGCTCCTCGAAGTCCTTCAGGCGGCCGCCGACCAGCAGCTCGGCGCGCGGCGCGATGAAGCCGTGGAGGTCGGTCGTCGTGATCGTGCCGAGCGCGTCGGCCACGCGGACCGTGGCGTCCAGCATGAAGTAGTGCGGCAGCGCGGGCAGCGTCGGGATGACGCCGTCGCGGTTGGTGAACGCGGCGAGGAAGCGGCGTGTCAGCGCGTCGATCTGCGCCTGGTCGTCGCCTTGCTCGACGCGCGGCGACTTGAAGATCCAGGTCTCGCGCTCCTCGCCGACCAGGCGCGTGATGCCGCCGTCGTGCAGCCCGATCTGCTGCAGCACGGTGGCCGACGCGGCATTGGCGGGGCCGGTGATGCCCCACACCTCGGCCATGCCCAGCACGTCCTGCGCGTAGCGCAAGCAGGCCGCGGCGGCCTCGCGTGCGTAGCCGTGGCCGCGGAACGCGGGCATCAGCGCGTAGCCGACGTCGGCCTCCAGCAGCGTGTCGCGCTTGATCAGGCCGCACATGCCCATCAGCGCGCCGTCGGACTTGCGCTCGACGGCCCAGAAGCCGAATCCCAGCCGCCCGTAGGTGGCCGTGTGGCGCATCGCGATCCAGTTGCGCGCCTGGCGCCGCGTGCGCACGTTGCGTTCGCCGATGTTGGCGAGCCAGCCGGGGTCGTTGAGCAGGCCGCGCAGGAAGTCGGCGTCGGTGTCGGTGCCGGTGAACCAGCGCAGGCGCAGTCGGTCGGTCTCGAGGATCAGCATGTCGTGATTTTCATGGTTGCAACAGCGCGGCACGCGCGCCGGCGATCAGCGCCTGGCCGATCTGTTCCATCAGGCCGGGCCGGGCGTTGGCGGCGCCGTCGTCGGCCGGGGCGTCGATGCCGCTGCCCAGCTTCCATTGATGCCAGTACAGCGCGACATCGATCGTCACCTCGGGCCGGATCGCCACCAGCGTGCCGGCGTCGAGATGCGGCCGCGCCAGCAGCTCCGGAATGACCGCGACGCCCCAGCCCATCACGGCGGCGCGCGCGCCGGCCTCGCTGGACGGCACGAAGCGCTCCTTCAGCCTCGGGTCGCGCACGCCCATCGCGCGCGCGACCCACTGCGCCTGCATGTCGTCCTTGCGGTTGAACACGATGAACGGCAGGCGCGCGAAGTTGGCCTCGTTGAGGCCCGTGGGCATGGCCCCGGCCACGAACGCGGGACTGGCGACGGCGATGTAGCGCATGTGGCCCAGCGGCTGGCAGGTGCAGCCGCGCAAGGCCATCGACACGGTCGACACGCAGCCCAGCACCTCGCCTTCGCGCAGGCGGTCGTGCGTGAAGTCCTGGTCGTCGACGATCAGCTCCAGTCCGTAGCCCTCGCGCTGGCCGGCGTGCACCAGCGCGTCGAGCGCGCCCAGCACCCAGGTGGCGAGGCTGTCGGCGTTGATCGCGATCGGCAGGCGCTCCTCGCGCGTCTGCGTCGCGCCCAGCTCGCGGGCGGCGTCGGCGCGCAGGGCCTGGAGCTGGCGCGCATATCGCAACAGCACCTTGCCGGGCTCCGTCATCCGCAGCGGACGCGAACGCACCACCAGCAGCTGCCCGACCTGTGTCTCCAACGCGCGCAGCCGCTGCGACACCGCCGACTGCGTGATCGACAGCAACTGCGCCGCGCGCTCGAAGCTGCCGGCCTCGGCCAGCGCGGCGAGCGACTCGAGCGCGGCGGGGTCGAGCAGGTTGTTCATAAGTAGCGCTACTGTAATCGCAGTATTTGCGATGCAGCTTCACACTTTCCCGGGCTCGGCCTACGCTGGATTCGTCCACAAGACCAACCACGGAGACCTCCCATGAAGATCGGCGTTCCGAAGGAAATCAAGAATCACGAATACCGCGTCGGCCTGACCCCCGCGAGCGTGCGCGAGTTCGTCGCGCACGGCCACTCCGTGATGGTGCAGGCCGGCGCCGGCTCGGCGATCGGCCTCGACGACGCGCAGTACAAGGCCGCCGGCGCGACGCTGGTCGACACCGCGCCGGAGGTCTTCGCGGCCGCCGACATGATCGTCAAGGTCAAGGAGCCGCAGCCGCAGGAGTGCGCGATGCTGCGCCCGGGCCAGTTGCTCTACACCTACCTGCACCTGGCGCCGGATCCGGAGCAGACGGCCGCGCTGGTGAAGTCGGGCGCGGTCTGCGTGGCCTACGAGACCATCACCGGCGCCAACGGCGGCCTGCCGCTGCTCGCGCCGATGAGCGAGGTGGCGGGGCGCATGTCCATCCAGGCCGGCGCCGCGCACCTCGAGAAGAGCAAGGGCGGGATGGGCGTGCTGCTCGGTGGCGTGCCGGGCGTGGCGCCGGGGCACGTCGTGATCCTCGGCGCGGGCGTGGTGGGCACGCACGCGCTGCAGTGCGCGGTGGGCGCGGGCGCGCGCGTGACCGTGCTGGACAAGAACGTCGACCGCCTGCGCCAGCTGGACCTCGTGTTCGGCAACCGCATCACGACGCTTTATTCGAACGCGCACTCGGTGGAAGAGTCGGTGCTCGCGGCGGACCTCGTCGTCGGCGGCGTGCTGATCCCCGGCGCGGCGGCGCCCAAGCTCGTCACGCGCGACATGATCTCGCGCATGCGCAAGGGCGCGGTCGTCGTCGACGTGGCGATCGACCAGGGCGGCTGCTTCGAGACCTCGCACGCCACCACGCACGCCGAGCCCACCTACGTGGTCGACGGCGTCGTGCACTACTGCGTCGCCAACATGCCCGGCGCCGTCGCGCGCACGTCGACCTTCGCCCTCAACAACGCGACCATCGGGCCGGGCCTCGCGCTGGCCGACCTCGGCTGGCAGGCCGCGATGCGCGGCAATCCGCACCTGAAGGCCGGCCTGAACGTGGCGCACGGCAAGGTGACGTTCGAGGCCGTGGCGAAGGGCCTGGGCTACGACTACACGCCGGCGGACGCCCTGCTGAACTGAGGCGGGCGAGCCGGTTGCTGGCGGCATTCGAGTCCTTCGAATGCCGCCAGATAAAATCGACCGGATATGCCCAGTCTCGCCGTCCTGCCGCAGTACTTCTACCCGAAGCGCCTTCTCACCGCCTACGCCGGCTTCATGGCGCGCACCGAGTGGGGCGCGTACACGACGCGGCTGATCCGCAACTTCATTCGCGACTACAAGGTCGACATGAGCGAGGCGGTCGAGTCCGACCCGGCGGCGTACAAGTCCTTCAACGAGTTCTTCACCCGCGCGCTCAAGCCGGGAATGCGGCCGATCGCCCACGCCGACCTGGTCTGCCCGGTCGACGGCGCGATCAGCCAGTTCGGCCGCATCGACAAGCACACGATCTTCCAGGCCAAGGGCCACGAGTACACGACGCAGGCGCTGCTGGGCGGCGACGAGTCGCTCGCCGCGCCGTTCATCGACGGCAGCTTCGCGACGATCTACCTCAGCCCGAAGGACTACCACCGCATCCACATGCCGTGCGACGGGCGCCTGACGCGCATGATCCACGTGCCGGGCACGCTGTTCTCGGTCAATCCGGTCACCGCGCAGGGCGTGCCGGGGCTGTGGGCGCGCAACGAGCGCGTCGTGTGCATGTTCGAGGGCCCGCGCGGCCCGTGGTCGCTCGTGCTGGTGGGCGCCACCATCGTCGGCAGCATGCAGACGGTGTGGCACGGCGTCGTCAACGCGAAGCGGCCCGGCAGGATCCGCGAGTGGCGCTACGACGACCAGACCGTCGTGCTGAAGCAGGGCGAGGAAATGGGCCGCTTCCTGCTCGGGTCGACGGTGATCATGACCTTCCCGAAGGACGACATCGCCTTCAACCCGGCGTGGGCCCCGGCGCGCAGCGTGCGCCTCGGCGAAGAGATGGCCAACTACCGCGCCTGACGCGCCAGCCCCGCGCGCGCGAAGCCAAGCAGCTCGCGCACGACGAAGCCGCAGATGCCGACGACCATCACGGCGACGATGTAGAGCGTGCTGGCCGGCAACTGGTGCGCGCCGTGCACGGTGGCCCCGCGCACGATGCCGAAGAAGAACGCCTCCGGGCCGCTCCACAGGCCGATGTGCTCCGGGTCGATCGCATGCCCCACGGCGGTGGCCGCCACGGCGGCGCCCGCGAGCGCGACCAGCGCGGCGGCGAGCAGTTGGGCGGAGGCTTTGAGCTTGGCGATCGCGGACATGCGGACTCCTGTCGAGAAGCGAAAGTTTAGCGACCGGGGGACGTCCGGACTCTAGGGATTGGCCGCCGCCAGTCGCCTCACTACTGTGGCCGCACGACCTACAACGTGAGGGTGCAGCATGAACCTCCAACAAAAGCTGATCGTCCTGGCCGCGGTGGCCGGCTTGGGCAGCGCCTCGCCGGCGTTCGCGCAGGTCGCCAACTCGACGCCCGGCAACCTGGTGGTCAACGGCTCGATGGATTTCGTCGACGCCAGCGGCAACCCCTCGGGGCAGGGTGGCGATCACGCCGCCGGCGACCCCTCGGCGCAGCTCACGGGCTGGACCTTCCTGAACACGGGTTCGACCGCCGAATACTGGGTCTCGTTCCAGGGCCAGGCCAGCGCCGACGGCGGCAGCTACCTCGGCGTGCAGGATCTCGATGCCTTCCTGCCTCGCGTCAACGTGCAGGGCGTCATGCAGACCATCTCGGGCCTGACCGTGGGCGACACCTATTCGCTGTCGTTCTGGTCGATGTCCAACCACGACGGCCACGGCTTCCTGCAGGACTGGCAGGTCAGCTTCGGCGGCCAGACGGCGACGGGCCAGCAGACCACGCCCAACGCCGACGACTTCAGCGGCACGTGGGTGCAGAGCACGATGAGCTTCACGGCGAGCTCGACGTCGCAGGCACTCACCTTCCTCGCGCAGTACCTGCCGGGCTCGGTGCCCGAGATGCTCAATCTCGACGGCGTGGTGCTGAAGGACGTGACGGTGACGTCCACGGTGCCGGAACCTTCGAGCTGGGCGATGCTGCTGGCGGCGCTGGGCGGCGCGCTGGCCGTCGCGCGCCTGCGTCGCCCGCGCTGACGCGCGCGCCGGGGTGGGCGTGCTGCTGCAGCAATGGGCGGCGCTCGCGGCGACGCTCCCGCAGCGCGTGCTGGGCCTCGTCGGCTGGCTGGCGGCGATGGCCTTGCTGTTCGGCGTCCTCGAACGGCTGCGGCCGGTCCGGTCGCAGCGCTTCCTGCGGTCCGATCTCGGCGTCGACCTCGCCTACTACTTCCTGAGCGGCATCGTGCCGGCGTTCGTCGTCGCCGCGGCGACGGTGGCCGTCAGCTGGGTCGTCAGCGGCTGGGTGCCGGCGCGTTTCATGGCGGCCGTCGCGCAATTGCCGCTGGCGCTGCGCGTCGCGCTGCTGATCGTGATCGGCGATGCGGCCTACTACTGGGCGCACCGGGCGTCGCACGCGCTGCCCTGGCTGTGGCGCTTCCACCGCATCCACCACAGTCCGACCGAGCTGGACTGGCTCGTCAACACGCGCGCGCACCCCGTCGACCTGATGGTGGCGCGCGTGGTGCCGCTGGTGCCGCTGCTGGTGTTCGGCCTGCGCCAGCCCGGGCTGCGCGACATGGAGACGGTGGCCGCGCTCTACCTGACGCTGACGACGGTCTGGGCCTTCTTCGTCCACGCGAACGTGCGCGTGCGACTGGGGCCGCTGGAGCACGTCGTGACGTCGCCGGCGTTCCATCACTGGCACCATCACCACGAGGCCGGCGTGCCGCGGGACTGCAACTTCGCGTCGCTGCTGCCCGTGCTCGATCGCGTCTTCGGCACGTGGCACCTGCCGCGGGATCGGCTGCCGAGCGTCTACGGCGCGGCCGACCCGCTGCCGCCGACGCTGGCCGGACAGTTGCTGAGCCCGTTCCGCGCACCGCCGCGTTGACGGGCCGACCGGAAACGAAAAAGCCCCGCCGAAGCGGGGCTCTCCAGAGAAACCTCGGCGCGGCCGTCGCCGCGCGAGATCACTTCTTCTTGGCAGCGGCGGCCGGGGCGGCGGCGGCGCCGGCAGCGGGCTTGGCCGGAGCGGCCTTGCCGCCCTTGCCCTTGGGCGCGGCGGCGGCGGCAGCAGCAGCGGCTTCCGCGGCAGCGGCTTCGGCGGCGGCGTCTTCAGCGTTGACCTTCGGCTCGGCGACCGAGACGACGACCGGGTTCTGCGTGCCGTGGCGCACGGCCTTGATGCCGGCCGGGAACTTCAGGTCGGACACGTGCAGCGACTTGCCCTTGACCAGGCCGCTCAGGTCGACGGCGATGAATTCCGGCAGCGCGGTGGCCAGGCATTCCACTTCGACGATGGTGGCGACGTGGTTGACGACGCAGTTGTCGGTCTTGACGGCCGGCGAGTTCTCTTCGCCTTCGAAGTGCAGCGGCACCTTCTTGCGCAGACGCGTGTTGGCGTCGACGCGCTGGAAGTCGATGTGCTGGACGATCTGCTTGTACGCGTGCATCTGGAAGTCGCGCAGCAGGACCTGCGCGGTCTTGCCACCCAGTTCCATCTCGAGGACGGACGAGTGGAAGGCTTCCTTCTTCAGCGCGAAGTAGAGAGCGTTGTGATCGAGTTCGATCATTTGCGGCTCGCCGGCGCCGTAGACGATGCCGGGAACCTTGCCGGACAGACGCAGGCGGCGGCTCGCTCCGGTCCCCTGCAGGCTGCGCTCATAGGCGGTGAACTTCATGTGAAACTCCATTTGGTTGGGCCCCGCGACCAGGCGCCCGGTAAAGACGATCCAGCCACCGCTTCTCCGCTCGTGGGCGGACGGCCGAAGGATCGGGAAATGCGGATCAGAAGTTGTTGTTCTGTTCCGCAAAGAGGGAGGTGACCGATTCGCCGTCGGAAATGCGGCGGATGGTCTCGGCGAACAGGAAGGCCACCGACAACTGGCGGATCTTCTTGCAGGCCTTGCCGGCGTCGGACAACGGCAGCGTGTTGGTGATGACGACCTCGTCGAGCGCCGAATTCTTGATGCGTTCGACGGCCGGGCCGGAGAAGACAGGGTGCGTGCAATACGCGTAGACGCTCTTGGCGCCGCGATCCTTCAGCACCTCGGCGGCCTTCACGAGCGTGCCGGCGGTGTCGATCATGTCGTCCATGATCACGCAGTTGCGGCCGTCGATGTCGCCGATGACGTGCATCACCTCGGAGACGTTGGCCTTCGGGCGGCGCTTGTCGATGATGGCCAGGTCGCAGCCGAGCTGCTTGGCCAGCGCGCGGGCGCGCACGACGCCGCCGACGTCCGGCGAGACGACCACGAGATCCTGGTAGTTCTTCGACTTCACGTCGGTCAGCAGCACCGGCGACGCGTAGATGTTGTCCACGGGGATGTCGAAGAAGCCCTGGATCTGGTCGGCGTGCAAGTCCATCGTGAGCAGGCGCTCGACGCCGACGGTCTGCAGCAGGTTGGCGACGACCTTGGCCGAGATGGGCACGCGCGTGGAGCGCGAGCGGCGATCCTGGCGGGCGTAGCCGAAGTAGGGGATCACGGCGGTGATGCGGCGCGCGCTGGCGCGCTTCAACGCATCGACCATGATCAGCAGCTCCATCACGTTCTCGTTCGTCGGCGCCCCGGTGGACTGGACGACGAAGACGTCGCGGGCGCGGACGTTCTGGTGGATCTCGACGTCGCACTCACCGTCGGAGAAGCGGCCGACCTTGGCCTTGCCCAGCTCCGAACCGAGTTGAGTGGCGATTTCCTGCGCGAGCACAGGATTCGCGTTGCCTGTGAACAGGACCGTGTTGAACAGCACGTCGGAGACTCCGTGAGGACGGGTGCGCAGCGAGACCGGGTGCCGGCCCTTGCGACCAGCTTCTAGAACCGCGGCGTCATCCGGTGACGCCGGGCAGGGACATTTGGCAGGGGAAGAAGGATTCGAACCTTCGCATGTCGGAATCAAAATCCGATGCCTTAACCAACTTGGCGACTCCCCTACACAGGATCCAGCCGTGAAGCCGAACCCTCGAACTCTCTCTCAGTCTGCCCAGCCCCGCAATGGGTGATGAGCCAAACTGCAGCACATCCGGCCGTTCCAGCCGACGGGCAACTCGCCCTCCGACCACGAAACGCCTTCGGCGCCGACCGTTGCGAACACCGCGCTGCCCGAGCCGGTCATCCGGCTGTTGCCGAACCGCGTTTCCAGCCAGTGTGCCACCTGCGCGATGGGCGGGCACAAGGCCTGGGCCACCGGCTGGAGGTCGTTCCGACCGAACGCCTTACCGTCTTCGTGCTGCGCATTCAACTGTGCAACAGAGCCCGCTAGTGTAGCAGGCTCCGTGTCGCGTGCCAAGTCCGGATGAGAAAAGATGCCTGCGGTTCCCAGGCTTTCTGCGGGCTTCACCACGGCGTAGCGGCGCGGCGGCCACTCGATGGGCGTCAGCTTCTCGCCGATGCCCTCGACAAACGCGTTGTCGCCGCCGACGAAGAAGGGCACGTCGGCGCCCAGCGGCGTGGCCAGTTCCAGCAGCCGCGCGCGCGGCAGGTTCAGGTTCCACAGCCGGTTGAGCGCCAGCAGCACGGTGGCGGCGTCGGAGCTGCCGCCGCCCATGCCGGCGCCCCAGGGCACGTTCTTCAGCACCGAGATGTCGGCCCCGAACGTGCAGCCGCTGGCCTGCTGCAGCGCGCGCGCGGCGCGCAGGCTCAGGTCGTCGGCGGGCAGCGCCGGGCCCAGGTCGTGCCGGCGCAGCAGGCCGTCGTCGCGGCGCTCGACGTGCAGCGTGTCGGCCCAGTCGATCAGCACGAAGACGGACTGCAGCAGGTGGTAGCCGTCGGCGCGCCGCCCGGTGATGTGCAGGAACAGGTTCAGCTTGGCCGGGGCCGGCAGGTCGTAGAAGGCTTTGACGGCCATGGTCAGGCAGCGGATGCGGCGGACGCCGCGGGTTCGGCCGCGTCGAGCTTGACGCGCACGTGCAGCGTCGGCGCGGGCAGCGGGCGCTGCGCGTCGATCAGCCGGTTGTCGGCGAGCTGCGACAGGTCGACGTGCCAGCCGAGCTGGTCGAACGAGCCGCCGTCGGCCGCGCGCTGCGCCGGCGCATCGGGCCACGGATGGCCGGCGAGCCAGTCGAACATCGCCGGCAGCGGCAACTGGTCGCCGATCGCGCGCTGCACCATCTCTTCCAGCGTCGCGTAGTGCGTCGTGGTGCCGTCGGCCTCGAGCTCGATCGTCGACGGCGCGCCCTGCGCTCCGGCCGGATCCGACCAGCGCGCCCGCGCGACGGTCGTGCCGATCGGGCTGGTGAGGATCAGCTGGCCGCTGGACGCATTGCCGCTCAACTCGAACTGGCCGCTCATCGACCGCGCCGGCAGGCCGGGCGCCGCGTCGGTGCGGACCGCGAGCCGGCCCGCATAGACGTGGCCCGGCAGCGGAGGCGGATGGGTGGCGCACGCCTGCAACAGCAGCGTGAGCGCCAGCGCGCCGGCGCTCGCAAACGGCAACTTCACGGAGCGACCTTCAACCGGCTCATCGTCTGCTTGAGCACCTCGTTGCTTGCGTCGAGCTTGTGCGCGTCGCGCAGCACGCGCGCCGCCTCGTCGTGCTTGCCGTCGGCCCACAGCGCCTCGCCGAGGTGGGCGGCGATCTCGGTGTCCTTGCGCGACGAATAGGCCTGCGCGAGCAGCGTGGCGGCGGCGTCGAAGTGGCCCATGCGGTACTCGACCCAGCCGAGGCTGTCGACGATGAACGGGTCGGCAGGCGACAGCTCGTGCGCCTGCTTGACCATCGTCAGCGCCTCGTCCAGCCGCAGGTTGCGGTCGGCCAGCGAGTAGCCGAGCGCGTTCAGCGCCTGCGAGTTGTCGGGCTGCAGCACGAGGATGCGGCGCAGCAGCTTCTCCATCTCGTCGAGCCGATTCAGGCGCTCGTCGACCATCGCCTCCTGGTAGACGAGATCGACGTCGTCGGGATTCTCCGCGTTGGCCTTGTTCAGGACCTCGCGCGCTTCCGTCAGCTTCTTCTCGTCGAGCAGTAGCTGCACCTCGGTGAGCAGCTTGTAGCGCTGTTCGGCCGGCGTGGTGGCGTTGGCACTGCGGATCAGCTTCAGCGCCTCGGCCAGCTTGCCCTGGCGCGCCAGCAGGCCGGCGCGCAGCGAGACGACCTGCAGGTCGGCCTCCTTGGCATCGACCTGGGCCAGCCACTTGGCGGCCGCGGCGTCGTCGTGGCGCTGTTCCGCGGCGCGGGCCAGCAGCAACTGCACGTGCGCGAGACGCACCGGATTCGCGGCATCCGCATCGGCTGGCGTGGCGGTGGGGCTGTCGTCGTCGTCGGTGACCACGATGTCGGCGGCGCCGGCTGCCTTCCGTGCGGCGGCTTCCTCCGTGGCCTGGGCCGTCACCAGCGCGAGGGCCTGCTTGAGGTCCGAGTCGGCGCTGACCGGATCGTGCAGCTCGAGGTCGATCTCGCCGAGGGCGAGCCACAGCTGGGCCTGCTTCGGCTTGTCCTTGACGGCCAGGCGCAGCTGCTCGGCGGCGTCAGTAAGGCGTTGCTGCGTCGCCAGCACGCTGGCGTAGGCCTGGCGCACCACGGGCTCGGTGTCGGGCTGCGCCAGGTAGCGCCGCACGATCACCTCGGCCTTGGCGATCAGTTCGGTCGACGACGCCGAGCCCTTGGCGGGCGCTGCCGGTGCGCTGGCCGCGTCCGCCGGGGCGCGGGCCTGGGAACCGTCGCTCGCGGCGTTCATCACGTCGAGGGCCAGCAGCACCGGCTGCAGCGACTTCGGATCCTGTTCCTGCGCCTGCGCCGCCAGGTCCAGCGCGAAGACCGGCTGGCCCTGGTTCAGGCGGATGCGGCCAAGGGCCACGCGCGCGGCGGTGCGGGTGTCGGGCACGTCCATGTACGGCTGCAGCAGCTCGCGGAACTGCTCCGCGGCGGCGG
Source organism: Scleromatobacter humisilvae (assembly GCF_023231945.1). Classification (GTDB taxonomy): domain Bacteria; phylum Pseudomonadota; class Gammaproteobacteria; order Burkholderiales; family Burkholderiaceae_C; genus Scleromatobacter; species Scleromatobacter humisilvae. The sequence continues at coordinate 18,097 of NZ_JAJLJH010000011.1, read as the reverse complement.
CCTTGTCCTTGGCGCGCTGCTGCGCGCGCGGCAGGCTGGAGATCAGCGCCGCGCGTTCGGCCGGCGTGCTCAGCGACAGCAGCTGCTTCAGCGGCTCGGCGGTGTCGGGGACGCGGTCGAACGCGATCAGCAGCTGGATCTCGGTGCGCAGCGCCTCGGTCGACTTGGGCATCGTCTGGCGCCAGCTGCGCGTGATGCTCAGCGCCTTGTCGCCCGCGCCCGCCTCCATCGCGATCTGCAGCGCGCGCCGATAGAGCGCGTCGTCCTTGTTCTGGCGCGCGGCCTGCAGCATCAGCTCGACGGCGTCACCCGCCTCGCCCTCGCGCAGCGCGAACTCTGCTTGCAACAACTGGTACAACAGGCGGCCGTCGAGATAGGAGTTGTCGACGGCGGGCGGCGGCGGCAGGGCGACGGTGGGCACGGACGCCGGTCCGGCGGGCGGCAGGGCGGCGTTGTTCTGCTGGGCCCCGGCACCGACGGGCACGAGCAGCGCCAGGCCGAGACCCGCCAGTGCCCGGGTGATTCGCTTCAAGCCTTGTCTTTGCCGCATCGCCGCTCCATATCAGTCCATTCTAGGCCCCGAGAAAACACCATGCCCGAGTTGCCAGAGGTCGAAGTTACGCGCCGCAGCGTTGCGGGCGGATTGCTGGATGCGCGGGTGCTCGACGTCCGGATGGGCCTGCCGCTGCGCTGGCCGCTGGGCCGCGATCCGGGCGCGCTCGCGGGCACCGTCTGCGGCGAGATGTCGCGGCGCGGCAAGTACCTGTGGCTGCCCTTGTCGCGCGCGGCGGATGCGTCGGCCGAGCATCTGCCGGGCCTGCCGCGGACCTCGTCGCCGACGCCCGCGGATGCCGGCGGCTTGCTGATCCACCTCGGCATGTCGGGCGCGCTGTCGCTCGGCGAGGCGCCGTCCGAACGTGCGCCGCACGAGCATTTCCGCCTCGTGACCGACCGCGGCGACCTCTGGCTGATCGACCCGCGGCGTTTCGGCGCCGTCGTCTGGTCGCCATCGCTGGAGGCCGAGCCGGCGCGCAAGCTGTTGTCGACGCTGGGCCCCGAGCCATTCGATCCGGCGCTGGACGAGGCCGGCTTCCATGCCGGTCTGCAGGCGCGGCGCACGCCCGTGAAGGCGGCGCTGCTGTCGGGCGAGCTGGTGGTGGGCGCCGGCAACATCTACGCGTGCGAGGCGCTGCACCTGGCGCGCATCGACCCGCGCACGCCGTCCAACAAGATCAGCCGGCCGCGCGCGGCGCGCCTGCTGTCCGCGGTGCGCCGGGTGCTGCGGCACGCGATCGAGGCCGGCGGCTCGACGCTGCGCGACTTCAGCGCCAACGGCGCCGCCGGCCACTACCAGGACAGCGCCCAGGTCTACGGTCGCGCCGGCCAGCCCTGCAATACCTGCGGCACGGCGGTGCGCCGTATCGTCCAGGGCCAGCGCGCGACGTTTTTCTGCGGGGTTTGCCAAAAGCGCTAGGGATATTGCCGCCGCCGGGCGCAGATATTCGAAAGGCGTGAGTATTTGCCGAGAATGTATCCGGAGGTTTCAAGCTCGACAGTAGGCATGCTTCAGCTCGACACCGGACGGGTCTGCGATGCGACATACTTCGCATTTGACCGGGTTATCTGGCGATTGGCCCCTGGGCAATCGCGCTACGATCCTCTGTCAACTGGTCAATATAGGCACCAGAAACCGCCATCCTTGGCGCCGACCATAGCGACGAATAAAGAGCTTGGGCATGACAAAAGATCAATCGTTGGTACCTGGTCTCGACGCGCTGGCCCAGTGGCGCCAGTCGCTGGCGCGCGAGCTGGCCAGCCTGACCAAGTTCTTCACCAGCAACGACCTGCTGTCGGCCCCGTCGGCCGAGATTTCCGAGTCGCTGCGCCAGCGCCTGCTGGCCGACAAGCTGGTCGTCGCCTTCGTCGCCGAGTTCTCGCGCGGCAAGTCCGAGCTGATCAACGCGATCTTCTTCGCCGACACCGGCCGCCGCATCCTGCCCGCCTCGCCCGGCCGCACCACGATGTGCCCGGTGGAGCTCGCGTGGGACGACAAGGATCCGCCGATGCTGGATCTGCTGCCGATCGACACCCGCCGCGAAGGCCAGTCGCTGACCGAGCTGCGCGCCACGCGCGACGGCTGGAAGCGCGTGCCGCTCGATCCGTCGAACCCGGAGGCGCTGTCGGCGTCGTTGTCGGAGGTCACCCACACGCGCAAGGTGCCGCCCGACGTCGCCCGCGAGCTGGGCCTGTGGTCGGACACCGACCCGGAAGACAACCCGCCGCTGGACGAGGAAGGCCTCGTCGAGGTGCCGGCGTGGCGCCACGCGATGATCAACTATCCCCACCCGCTGCTCGCGCGCGGGCTGGTGGTGCTCGACACGCCGGGCCTGAACGCGATCGGCACCGAGCCGGAGCTGACGCTGGGCCTGCTGCCCGGCGCGCACGCCGCGCTGTTCCTGCTGGGCGCCGATGCGGGCGTCACCAAGTCCGACCTGTCGGTCTGGAACGAGCACCTGGGCGGCCAGTCGATGGCCTGCTTCGTCGTGCTCAACAAGGTCGACATGCTGGCCGATCCGCTGCTCACCGACGCGCAGAACGAGGCGCTGATCCAGAAGCAGTGCGAGGTCACCGCGCAGACGCTGCAGATGCCGCGCGACCGCGTGTTCCCGGTCTCGGCCCGCACCGCGCTGCACGCGCGCCTGAACAACAACCAGGCCGACCTCGAGAAGAGCCGCCTGCCCGAACTCGAGGCCGCGCTCACCAACGAGCTGCTGCCCGCGCGGCAGCAGGTGCTGACGCACGCGCTGGTGCAGGGCGTCGAGCAGCTGCGCGCGCAGGTCAACGCGCGCCTGCGCGACCAGCGCCGGCAGAACTCCGAACAACTGCTCGAGCTGCGCGGCCTGCGCGGCAAGAGCGGCGCGCGCGTGCGCCACCTGCTCGATCGCGTGCAGGAAGACGCCGCCGAATTCGAGCGCTGCGTCGCGCGCCTGACGGCGTTGCGCGCGGTGCAATCGCGCCTGCTGCGCGACACGCAGAACCAGCTGTCTTCCGAGCGCATCCGCGCCGAGGTCAAGGAACTGCAGGCCGCGCTCAATTCCGGCTGGCTGCACCTCGGTGCGCGCCAGGCCTTCCTGGGCATGTGCGACAAGCTGCGCCACGCGCTTTCGGATTCCGAGGTCACCACCTCCGAGGCGCGCGAGATGCTGCAGGGCACGTTCCGCCAGCTCAATGCCGAATTCGGCTTCTCGCTGTCGATCGCGCTGCCGCCCGAGCTGGCGCAGCATCGCGAGGATCTCGCCGCCATCGAGCGCGGCTACAACCGCTATTTCGGCCTGAGCGAGACGCTGCGCATGGCGTCCTCGGCGTTCAAGGAGCGCTTCGTGCGCATGCTGGTCTCGAAGCTGCGCGTCGTCTTCGAGACGGCCGCGCGCGACATCGAGCTGTGGCACCAGGCCGCCAGCGCGCAGATGGAGGCGCAGCTGCGCGATCGCCGGCGCAGCTTCCGCAAGCGCCGCGAATCGCTGGAGCGCATCCAGCAGGCCGCCGGCGACCTGGAGGAACGCGTGACCGACGTCGAGGCGCAGTCCGCGCGCATCGAGGCGCTGATCACCGACGTCGCGCTGCGCTGCGAGACGCTCGCCGTCATCGCGCGCCGCGGCCCGACGGGCATCGAGTCGGAGCACATCGAGATCCCGTTCGACGCGACGACCGCCACGGCCTGACGGCCTGATCGGCCGCCTTGCTCCGGCAAGGCATGATTCGGCATGGATCTCTTTTCCGCCGACACGGTTCGGCCACCCTTCATTGCCCGCGAGCAGTCGCCCGAGTGGAACGCGCTGCCGTTCGCCGAGCGCGTCATCGCCTGGCAACGTTCGCACGGCCGCGCCGGACTGCCGTGGCAGCTGACGCGAGATCCCTACCGCGTCTGGCTGTCCGAGATCATGCTGCAGCAGACGCAGGTGACGACGGTGCTGGGCTACTACGAACGCTTCCTGCAGCGTTTTCCGACGGTCGCCGCGCTCGCGGCCGCGCCGTCGGAAGACGTGCTCGCGCTGTGGAGCGGCCTCGGCTACTACGCGCGAGCCCGCAACCTGCATCGCTGCGCGCAGGCGGTCGTCGACGAGCACGGCGGCGAGTTTCCGCGCAGCGCCGAAGGGCTCGCCGAGCTGCCCGGCATCGGCCGGTCGACGGCCGCGGCGATCGCGGCGTTCTGCTTCGGCGAGCGCGTCGCGATCCTCGATGGCAACGTCAAGCGCGTGCTCACGCGCGCGCTCGCCTACGAAAGCGACATCGCAAGCTCGGCGTCCGAGAAGGCGCTGTGGGCCGTCGCCACCGACCTGCTGCCCGACGCGCCTGCGGGCGAGCCGCTGCACGCCGCGATGGCCACCTACACGCAGGGCCTGATGGATCTCGGCGCCACCGTCTGCACGATCCGCCGGCCGGCGTGCGACGCCTGCCCCGCGCACGCGACGTGCCAGGGCCGCGCGTCGGGCGCGCCCGAGCGGTTTCCCGTCAAGACGCGCAAGCTGAAGCGCGGCAAGCGCGCGAGCGTGCTGCTGTGGCTGCAGCACAAGGAGCGCGTCTGGCTGGTCCGGCGCGCCGACTCGGGCGTGTGGGCGCAGCTGTGGTCGCTGCCCGAGTTCGACACGGCCGTCGCGCTGGAGCGCGCGGTCGCGCCCTGGCCCGGCACGCTCGAATGGATGGCGCCGTTCAAGCACGTGCTGACGCATTTCGACTGGATGCTGCAGCCGCTGAAGCTGCAGTGGCACGGCGCGGTGTCGGACGCGCTGCAGCGCGAGATCGACCGGCTCGTCGCGGTCAACGCCGGGGCCGTCGACGAGCCGGGCGAGGCGGACGTGCACGGCGACGTCGAGGAACCGGACGACGAGGCCAGCGTGGCGCCCACGGTCGGCGAAGGCCGCTGGTTCGCGCGCGCCGACCTGGACGGCGTGGGCATCCCGTCGCCGATCCGCAAGCTGCTGGACGCGGCGTTGTAGGCGCCCCGAACAATCGCAGGAGACCGACATGCCATTGCTGCCCGCCGGCACCGAGACGCCCCGCCCGTTCGTCCCCGCGAGGGATTACGCGCTGTCCAAGCGCTTCTACGAGGTGCTCGGCTTCGAGAAGCAGGTCGACGACGTCGGCGTCGCGATCTTCGGGATCGGCACGGGCAGCTTCATCCTGCAGAACCATTTCCAGCAGCAGTGGGCCGACAACTTCATGATGCAGCTGCTGGTCGACGACCTCGACGCGTGGTGGGCGCATGTCCAGGCGCTCGACCTGCCGGGCACGTTCGGCGTGCGCGCGCCGACCGCGCCGGCGATGCAGCCGTGGGGCTTTCGCGTGTCGTACGTGTTCGATCCGTCCGGTGTGCTGTGGCACTTCTCGGAGCGCCTGCCCGAGGCGAGCACGGATTGAGCCCCGCGCGGTGAGCGAGCTCAGTCGACGGCCGCCTCTCGCGCCACCCGGTCGGGTGCGGCGCCGCCGCGCTTGAGCGCCCCCCAGCGGACGACGTCGCCATCGGCGCGGATCGCCAACCCGGCCACGTCGGCGGGATCGCCGGCCTCGCAGGCCGCGACGCCGCGCGCGATCGGGCCGGCGAACTGGACCTGGGCGGGGCTGATCTGCAGGTCCGCCACGCCGCGACGGTGACGCTGCTCTTGCGGCTCATGCGGCGAACCGCGCCCCGGCGACGGCGATCGCAACCAGGAGGAACGCCACGCGAGTGGCGCGCTCCACGCCCAGCGGCCAACGCGGCAGCGCATGGAGCAGCAGCAGGACGACGCCGTCGCCGACCGCCACGGTCGCCGGCGTCACGTGCACCCTGGCGACGACGATGTCCATGGCGAGCAGATGGCGGTCACTGGTGTCGTGCAGCGCCCGGGCCATGGCGGCGGCCAGCGGCAGCGTCAGCATCGTCAACGCCCGGGCCCAGGTCGGCGCGACGCGGTCGGCGAGCAGGGCCCACCAGAGCCGAACGAGCGCCGCCAGGCCGGCCGCGGCGAGCAGCATCAACGGGAGCACGACGAAGCCCACGATCATCATCAACAAGGTGATGCCGTACTCCAGGAGCAGCGCGCCGAGCGGCACCGCGGCATAGAGGACGGGTGCGGCCAGCAGCAGGAAGGCACCCAGGCGCGGGCGCGTCGCGATGGCTGCGGCGGACGCCGCGCCTTCGGCGTCGGACGACTCGCCGTCGGACGGCCAGACGACTGTTGCCACCCTCACGAGGAGGGCGTGCGCGGCGCTGTCGATCGCATGCTGTGCTCCCCTGGCGACAGCGACGGCGAAGGCGCCGGCTTGCACGGCCAGCCACGACAGCGCCGCCGCGGCGCCGCGCAAGAGGCGGGCCATGCCCTCCGATACGTCGACCGCCGTCGTCATGGCGGCACGTCCGCCATCGCCGGCCGTCCGCGACGCGTCGCGGGCGCGTCCCCGGAGCTGGCGCCACCACAGCTGATCGGCGGCGCCGCGCGACGGGCCGGGCACCAGCGACAGCAACGCCGCGCCGAGGGCCAACAGGCCCAGCCGGAAGCACGGAAACCAGGGCGCATCGACCATCGCGCCGGCGTCGCCGTCGACAGGCGGCGGCGTGCCGACGACCGCGCCGTTCGACAGCAGGACGACGGCCGCGGCCGCGGCGAGCGCGGCGACGACGACGAGCGTCTTGCGATCGCTGCTGGCCGGCTCGGCCCCGGGCGCCTGCAGCGCACGCCAGGATCGGAAGACCACCAGCACGCCCTGGATGCCGGCGATCGAGGCGAGCAGCGCGAATGCATCGCGCCACGAGGGCTCAAGCACCAGGGCGGCCAGCGCGAGCAGGATGCCCTTGCAAAGCCAGAAGCCGTTCAGCGCGGTCGCGCCCAGCACCGGCGGCGCCAGCGCGACGAAGAGGGCGGGATGCGTGGCGCCGCGGATGGAGTCCTCCGGCGATGAACCGCTCACCCGCCGGGCCTCACTCGACGGCGTCCAGCTCTCGATGCCGGATCAGCGTCGACACGTCGGGCGAGAAGCGTTGCGCCAGCGTCTCGGCCATGAAGACCGAGCGGTGCTGGCCGCCGGTGCAGCCGATGGCCACCGTGAGATAGCTGCGCTGGTCGTCGGCGAAGTTGGGCAGCCAGCGGCGCAGGAAGGTCTCGATCTGCGACAGCATCTCCATCACCTCGGGCTGCTCGCGCAGGTAGGTGGCCACGGGCGCGTCGCGCCCGTTGAGCGGGCGCAGCTCGCGCAGGTAGTACGGGTTGGGCAGCACGCGCACGTCGTAGACCATGTCGGCGTCCAGCGGCACGCCGCGCTTGAAGGCGAAGGACTCGAAGACCAGCGACAGGTTGTGCGAGCGCGCGCCCACCAGGTCGCGGATCCACTGGCGCAGCTGAATCGGGCGCAGCTGGCTGGTGTCGAGGATCGTCGAGCGCACGCGGATCGTGGCGAGCAGCTCGCGCTCGAGCTCGATGGCGTCGATCAGCGCGCGGTGCGTGTCGGTGCCGAACTGGCCCTTGGACAGCGGGTGTGGGCGGCGCGTCTCCGAGAAGCGGCGCACCAGCGTGTCGGTGTTGGAGTCGAGGAACACCGACTGTACCTTGACGCCCTCGTTCATCAGCTTCTCGAGCAGCGGCACGAGGCGCGGCAGCGAGCCGGCGGTGCGCACGTCGACGGCCACCGCCACGCGGCGCACCACGCGCTCGCTCTCGAGGCGCAGGAACTCGGGCAGCAGCTCGGGCGGCAGGTTGTCGACGCAGAAGAAGCCGGCGTCCTCCAGCGCATGCAGCGCGACGGACTTGCCGGAGCCCGAGATGCCGGTCACCAGCACGATCTCGCGCGTCGCTTCGGCGATGTCGTGCGCCTGTTCGGCGATCGTGCCGGGCGTGAGGTCGTCGGAGCCGGAGCTCATGGAAATTCCTTGAAATGGAGAGGTTGTCGCATCAGCGCGCCCCCGGGCGGCCACGGGGCGCCGGCGCGCCGCCGTCGACCGCCACGGCCTGCGCGATCAGCTCCTGCGCATGCGCGAGACTGGTGCCGGAGCTGCGTTCGCCGCCCAGCATGCGCGCCACCTCGGCCACGCGCGCCTCGCCGGCGAGCGGCGTGACCTGGCTCGTGGTGTTGCCGCCGACGCTGCGCTTGGCGACGACGAAATGATGGTCGCCGCAGGCCGCGACCTGCGGAAGATGCGTTACCGCCATGACCTGCACGTGACGCCCCAGCCGCTTCATCAGCCGCCCGACCGAATCGGCGACGGTGCCGCCGACGCCGGCGTCGATCTCGTCGAAGATCAGCGTGCCGACGCTGGTCGACGCGACGCGCGTCGGATCGGCCTCGGACGCGGCGACCGACGACTGCGCCGCCGTCACCGCAATGGCCAGCGCCAGTCGAGACAGCTCGCCACCCGAGGCCACCTTCGCGAGCGGACGCGGCGTGCTGCCCGCGTGTCCGGCCACGAGGAACTCCACCGTCTCGGCGCCGTAGGACTGCGGCGACTCCTGCGCCACCAGCGCGACGTCGAAGCGCCCGCCCGCCATGCCCAGCTGCTGCATCGCCTCGGTGATGCGGCCGGCCATCAGCGGCGCGGCGGCCGCGCGGCGCGCGCTCACGCGCCTGGCCTCCATGCGCCAGCGCGCGAGGGCATCGTCGACGCGCTTCTGCAGGCCGGCGAGATCGGCGGCGGCGTCGAGCGCGGCCAGCGCCGACTTCCACTCGCCCCACAGGGTGGCGAGATCCTCGGGCGAGCGGCGGAAGCGGCGCGCCAGGCTCATCCAGGCGGACATGCGCTCGTCGAGTTCGGACAGGCGCTGCGGATCGAGGTCGGCGCGGTTCAGGTAGCTCGAGAGGCTGTGCGCGGCGTCCTGCAGCTGCAGTTCGGCGCCGTCCAGCGCCTCGATCACCGGCGCGAGCGCGGCGTCGTAGTCGGCCACCTCGCGCAGCGCGGCGGCGGCGCGCGAGACGATCTTCAGCGCGTTGAGCTCGCCTTCGGAGACATCCTCCAGCGCCTGCTGCGACGCCGACATCAGCGCCTGCGCGTGCGACAGCCGTCCATGTTCGGCGGTGATCGCCTGCCACTCGTCGTCGGACGGCGACAGCCGCTCGACCTCGGCCAGTTGCCACGCCAGGCGCTCGCGCTCGGTGTCGAGCTCGCCCTGGCGCTCGCGCGCGCTCGCCAGCGCCGCCGTCGCCTGCGCCCACGACGCGTGGGCCGTGGCGACGGGGGTGGCATCGATGCCGGCCTGGTCGTCGAGCAGCGCGCGCACGGCGGCCGGACGCGTGAGGCTTTGCCAGGCGTGCTGGCCGTGGATGTCGATCAGGTGGTCGGCCACCTCCCGCAGCTGCGTCAGCGTGGCGGCGCTGCCGTTGACGAACGCGCGGCTCTTGCCCTGCGCGTCGACCACCCGGCGCAGCAGCAGCGTCTCGTCGACGGCGAAGCCGGCCTCGTCGAGCCAGCCGGCCAGCGACGCCGGCGAGTCGAATTCGGCCGCGATCTCGCTGCGCGCGCAGCCCTCGCGCACGACGCCGCCTTCGGCGCGCGCACCGAGCGCGAGCTGCAGCGCGTCGATCAGGATGGACTTGCCCGCGCCTGTCTCGCCTGTGAGCACGGAGAAGCCCGCGCCGAACTCGAGTTCGAGCGTGTCGACGATCACGAAGTCTTTCAGCGACAGGCGGCGCAGCATGGTCTTGGGAGCAGATGAAGTTTGCGGTTGGACGAACGTGCCGCGGCGACGACCGGACGGCATGCGCCGCGGAGGATGCCGGTGCCGGGGCTCACCGCGTGAGCCTGCGCAGTCGCCGGCATCGCGTCGGTCACGCCGTGCCCTCGTGCCAGTGCAGCTTGTTGCGCAGCGTCGCGTAGTAGCTCCAGCCGCGCGGGTGCAGGAAGCGCGCCTTGTGCTGCGAGCGCTGCATGCGCACGGTGTCGCCCAGCAGCATGCTGGCGAGGCCATGCATGTCGAAGTTCGCGCTGGCCTCCTTGCCCTGCACCAGTTCGAGCAGCACCTCCTGGTCGTCCGGCAGCACGATGGGGCGGTTCGACAAGGTGTGCGAAGCGACGGGCACCATCGCCCAGCCGCCGATGCCCGGATGCAGGATGGGCCCGCCCGCCGAGAGGGCGTATGCGGTCGAGCCGGTGGGCGACGCGACGATCACACCGTCGGAGCGGATGTTGGCCATGTGGTCGGCGCCGACCGTCACGCGCAGCTCGATCATGCTGGACGTGCTGCTGCGCACCACGACGTCGTTGAGCGCGAAGCCCTGGAAGATCTGCTCGCCGTCGCGCCAGACGCCGCCCTCGATCATCGGCCGGCTCTCGGCCTCGTAGTCGCCCTTGATCATCGGCGCGAGCGCCTCGCGCCAGTTGGTGGCGGGGATGTCGGTGATGAAACCCAGGCGGCCCTGGTTGATGCCCACCAGCGGGATGCCGTGGCGCGCGAGCTCGCGGCCGATGCCCAGCATGGTGCCGTCGCCGCCGACCACCACCGCGAGGTCGCAGACCTGGGCGAGCTCGTCGATGCGCATCGCGCCGTAGTCGAGCCAGTCGCTGTTCATCGCCGTGTCATGATCGACCGACACCTCGACGCCCCCGCGCACCAGGAATTGCGCGATCTCCTCCAGGATGGGCCGCACGCCCTGGGCCTGGTACTTGCCGAAGAGCGCCACGTGACGGAAGGGGGTCGACATGCGATGAATTACACCACAGCACCCCCGCGCCGGGCGGGGCGTTCGCCCAGGTAAATCGGGCGTTGCGCGCCCGCTGGCGCGGCATCTCCGTACAATCGCAACCATGCTCGACGAGCGCGCCAAGACACTGCTGAAGACCCTGGTCGAACGCTACATCGCCGACGGCCAGCCGGTGGGCTCGCGCACGCTCTCGCGCGCCTCGGGCCTGGAGCTGTCGCCGGCGACGATCCGCAACGTGATGGCCGACCTCGAGGAGCTGGGCCTGATCGTCAGCCCGCACACCTCGGCCGGCCGCGTGCCCACCGCGCGCGGCTACCGGCTGTTCGTCGACACGATGCTCACCGCGCGGCCGGTCGACGCCGAGGTCACGCTGTCGCAGCTGCTCACCGAGATCGGCGGCCAGCGCGAGCTGCAGCCCGACCAGCCGCAGCGCGTGATCGCGCAGGCCGCGTCGATGCTGTCGAACCTGTCAAGCTTCGTGGGCGTCATCACCGCGCCGCGCCGGGCCGGCGTGTTCCGCCACATCGAGTTCCTGCGCCTGGGCGAGCGCCGCGTGCTGGTGATCCTCGTCGCGCACGATGGCGACGTGCAGAACCGCGTCATCATCACCGCGAACGACCACACGCAGGCCCAGCTGATCGAGGCCACGAACTTCCTCAATGCGCACTACGCGGGGCTGTCGATCGACGACGTGCGCGAGCGCCTGAAGACCGAGGTCGAGGCGCTCAGCGCCGACATCGCCGGGCTGATGCGCGCCGCGGTGCAGGCCGGCAGCGACGCCATCGCCGAGAGCGACGAGCAGGTCGTCGTCGCCGGCGAGCGCAACCTGCTGGGCGTGCAGGACCTGCACCACGACATGCGCAGCCTGCGCGACATGTTCGACGTCTTTGAGCAGAAGACGCAGCTGATGCGCCTGCTCGAAGGTTCCAGCCGCGCCGAGGGCGTGCGCATCTTCATCGGCGGCGAGAGCCGCGTCGTGCCGTTCGAGGCGCTGTCGGTGGTGTCGGCGCCCTACGAGGTCGACGGCCAGGTGGTGGGCACGCTGGGCGTCATCGGCCCGACGCGCATGCCCTACGACCGCATGATCCAGATCGTCGACATCACGTCCAAGCTGGTGGGCAACGCGCTGTCGCAGCGCTGAGGCCCGGGCGCGCGCGTCACGCGCGCGCGAGGCGTCACAGGATCGACTTGATCATCGCGATCGGCGAGCTGCCGGTCAGCACCGCGACGCCCGCCGCCGCACCCGCCACGGTGGTCGCGTCGCCGAGGGCGGCCTGCGTCACGCTGGTCACGTCGGAGGCGATTGCCGCCGGCAGGTCGACGGCCACCGCATGCACCGCAGTCGACGCGCCCTGCGCCACCGCATCGACGCCATTGATGGCGGCGTTGACGCCGTTCGCGAGCATGTGGATCCCGCCCGCGACCGCATGCTCGACGCCGACCGCCGCGTCGGCGACCATCTCGAACGGGAACGCCACGACGTCCTCGATGCCATGCACCACGGCCAGGCCGCCATTGGCCAGCGCCTGCATCGCACGCTCGCTGAACGACACGGTCGCGCTCGCGGCCTCGCCCACCGCCTCGCCGACGTCCTCGACCCCCGTCGCGATCCTGCCCGGCACATCCTCGATCGCCCGCAGCACGCCGCTGCCGCCCGCGGCGCCGGAATTGACGGCGGCGTAGGAAGCGCTGGTCGAGGAACTGGTGGACAGGGACATGGCGCCATTCTCCAAATGTGTCAGCCATGCTAAAGAACGGCGCGCCGCCGCAACCGCGGAACAGAGCCGGAATCCGGGCGGAGATCTCCCACTCGCCCGGCTGCCACGCCCGCGCCCGCGCCCCCGCATCCGTACAATCGCCCGCTCGTGGGCCGTTAGCTCAGTTGGTCAGAGCAGAGGACTCATAATCCTTTGGTCGTTGGTTCAAGTCCAACACGGCCTACCACTCATGCCGCTTTGCCGGTGAGCAGCTACTGACGCCTGTTGCACGTCGCAGCGCTGTGTGTTGGTTGTGTTGTAGTTGCTCTGGTGTGCATTGGAACGCGCTGCACCCAGTCCGTTTGCGGTTCGATTGCGCTGCCTTGTCCAGGAGGCACCATGGCGAGTCGACGTTCGATACAGCAGTTCGAATCGGGTTTGGATGAGTTGGTCTCGTACAGGGATCGAAGCCAGCCGCAGCGCGGTCCGCACGGGCTCGATGAGGCGGCCAAGCGCAAATGGGCCAACTGCGATCTCTACGAGGTCTGGCATTTGGTCGCGCTCCATAGCGGCGTGGATCCCGACTCGCTCGGTACGAGCCCGGAGGCAGCGATCTGTGCTCTGCGGCATTCGGAAATTGGCGATGCCCTGCAGCGGCTCATAGGTGGCCCTGCCAAGGACCGTCCGATCGATTGCCTCAAGCGGAACCTTCGTGATGCCTTGCGAGCGCTTCGAGATGGAGAGATGAAGCCACTGATCGCGAGCGAGTACCTCGGTCCCGATACCTTGGTCGACATGCACTCGTTCTTGGAGTGGTCCAGGCAAGTGGCGCTGGCGAAGGCCGGCCCTTGGATATCGCGAGATGGCGACGTCTCGTCTCCAGATGAATGGCGTGCGGCGTTTCCTCGGCGCACACCCATGCTCGAACATCTCCATGCCGTGGCCTCGCACTTCGCTGGACGATATTGGGAAGGCACTCGCACCTCCGTGCCCAGCCACCAAGAGGTGATGAAGTACGCAGTCGAGAAGTTGCATCTCTCATCGACCTTGACTCCCGCGATGCGAACGGCTTTAGGCAGGTTGCCTTGCCTCGTCCAACGCCACACGGTGGCACGAGAAACACCCACCAACGCGGTGATCACGGGAAGGCGGACGTAGGCAGAGTCCGGAAGCGTATCAAAGTCCCTGAGGGCGGACTCGTCGACTCGTTTCATATCGTGACCTCGTCGAGTGCGAGAGATCGACGGACTCTCCCGGATTTGATGCCAAAGTAGTATGCTACTTATAGTCATCATACCGGCTCAGCCCAGCGGCCTCAAGACGGTTGGCGTCGTCGAGCAACTCACGCATGACTTTGCGCCTTGAGACGGCGGCTGACGAATGCAATCGGTCGAGTCGATCCGCGTCAAAGGAAGATTGACCCGATACCGGAAACGCGCAAATGTCTCTCTTGATGTCGCTGAACGGATCTGGCGCCGTGACCATTCCGAAATCGATTCGTACCGCGATGGGACTCAGACGCGGAGATCAGATTTCGCCGGAGATCGCCGCATGCGGAGCGATCCTGATCAGACCGATTCCTGCCGATCGATCCTGGCCGCGTTCGTGCCGATCAGTTCGCGAGCCAGGTCGCGGCTGTTGAAGACAAAGGGCAGCCTGGGAGATGAAGCGGCTTGCTCTCTGGCTATTGCACGCGAAGGAGATCGATGATGTCGACATTCAACGCAGTAGCGAGATGCTCCATGTTGTCGATGGAGACGTTTCGCTCGGCGCGCTCTATTGACCCGATGTATGTCCGGTGCAAGCCGGCATTGGCAGCGAGCGCCTCTTGGGAAAGTCCGAGTTGGATGCGCAGCGTTTTCAGGTTCCGAGCGAACCTCGCGCGGGCTGATTCGCTTTGACGATTGCTACGCTTCATTGGCGCGTAGCATCCGTCGGGTGTAGACTTTGAGTCTACAGACTTTGAGTAGCATTTAACCGATGCCGGGCACTCAGATTGCCGCTCGGTCGCACGAGATCGTCGCCACGTTTTGCCGCGTTCAGCGCACCTGCGTTTGACTCGAGACGGGTGCGTCGTAGCCTAGCCAAGCATTCTCAACTTGGTACGCTGGACGACCCAAGATCCCTGGGAGCAAGTTCGTTGGAGCGGTCCCGCACGCCGCTTGTGTCGCCCGAGGCCGAGCCTCTCAGAGGCTTGATCTTCTCCCTCGACGAGAAGCTGGAAGTGCATTGCCAAAAGGACACTACCATGTTTGGAGCACCTCGCCAATTCGCTCACCATGTACCCGCAGGGATAGCGCCTCCAGGCTATTCCTACTGGCGGGCGGTAGAACTGACGCTCCCAGCTCCGTGGTACATCGTCGGCTTCAAGGAGCAGGCAGACGACGATTGGGTCTATCGCGACCTGCTGGTAGCGTGGACATCAGATCTCCTGGCCGTGACGCCGTCAAACGAACGCACCGTCACCGTCTCCGTGCAACTGATGCGGCCTGGCCGTGAGCCCGCAGAAGCACCTTGGACGCCAGTCCGAATTTCGAAGATATGGAAAGCGACTGAGGGCGCCAAGGGTGGCCGGTCGGTTGCCGTCTTTGAAGACGCTGCGGGGCAACGATTCTGTGATTCGATGGACCGGGTAGAGATGGACAGTCTCACGGGATTTCAGCTTGCTTGGGAGGAGGAGGCTGCTAGCCGATCCGATGCGAAGAAGGGGGCGAAGATATGAAGCGCATCCGGGTCCGTCCAGGCAAGTACGTCACCATTTCCGACGCTGTCGCCGAAAAGGTCGCCAAGTTGGCTGAACGTGTCGCAATGACGAAGGAGCAGGTGCTCGAGATGGAGAAGGCGTTCCCGCGCTACGCGTCTGTTCTGGTTGGCCCACCGTCAAGGCGGAAGCCTTCACAGCGTTTCAAAAGGAACCGATAAGTCACCGCGTTGCGTCGGGGCTCGAGGCTCCGATCCGCGGCTCGATGGCGGCTGTTGCGTCTCGGTCAAAGCTGCGACGGGCTTTCGGTCGTTGCTCGCGGTTCAAGTGCCATGCGGACAAGAGCCTTTGCGCTTCCGTTGATCCCTCTTGATGGCAAATTTCAGCTATGCCCGACCGCTCATCCATGCCCTACCGATTTCATGTCAAACCCAAGCTGCGAGCCGAAATCGAAAGCGTGCTTGATCCGGGCGAATCGGTTCAGGCCTTCTTTGAGAAGGCAATCATTGCCGAGATCGCGCGTCGTCGCCAGGCCTTGAGCAAGTCTTCGACGTCTGACGAACTGTCTCACGATACATTGGATCGCAGGCCTCGTTTAGGCGAGGCTTGAGCGCACGACGACGGCTTTGCGGGAGGTGTCCATGCAGACGAACTTGGTCGATATTGACATTTCGATCACAGACGAACTGTTGGATCTGGTGGTTCGGGCTGCCGCGGCATCCAATATCGCGCCAGAAGCGTTCATACTTGCGGCTGCCATCAGGGCGGCTTGTGAGTTGCTCGCGGCTCAAACCGACTTGGGCGGGCAAGATGCTGGCTGAGGGCCAGTTTTCAGATCGACTGCGCCTAATGGGTTCCGGCCCACGACACGAGCGCGTTGCGATATCGGTGGACGATCGAACCGCTGCACTCCATGAAGAGGTGACGTTATTGAAATCCACGGCAATCTTTCTTTCCGCTCTGGCACTTGCCGGCCACGCGTGCGCGATCGAGATCGCGGCCAAATACCAATGTCTGGGCTCCGCCAACGCTGAACATCTCGTCAAGAGCTTCCAAGAGCGCGGCCTGATCGAAGCGAAGCCCTACAGCGTTTCCGACTCGATTAGCTACTACGCCGTCAAGCCAGGCTACACGGCCTTCGGCCTGCCTCTCGTTGCGCTGTCCGCCTACCAGGAGGGCACCAAGTTCTTCGCGCGCGGGCCAGGCACGTCGCCTGGCAACAGATTCGGCCTCATCGTTCAAGCCAGTCAAGGCGCGCTGCGAGCGGCTGCATCCAAGCAAGGAACCAAGATGTCCAACCCGCGATTGCAACAATACCCGCAGGTGAGCATGGACTGGTTCGAGGGTGACGTCGATGGTTCTGAGCCGCCTCCGCCGAATGCTGATCCGCGATTCAAGTACGCCCAGCTTGTCTGTCAGATGGGCTTCAACTAGTTGTCGATTCATCAAGAAGATGACCGAATGTGATAACTCTTAATTCCGCTGACCTTGCAGATTCAGCGTGAGCAAGGGAAAGCTGCAAGTTTCAAATTCATAGGCGAGAAAATCACCTCCGATGAGACGAGAGTCCAGCAAATCGGAATAGCTGGGAGACTGACATGTCCGGCTAGGGTTGCAAGGCTGCCACTGGTAGCACATGCTGACGCAGCAACACGCTTCGAAGCGGTAGCTCATCCCTTCTTGTACTGCCCCAGCCATTCCACAATAGCAGCGTAGTTCTTGAGGTCGAAGTCATAGCGAGACGACTTGAAATCCAACACGCCTTGGGTGAAGTTTGATGTGGTCGCCAAAATTGCGCCGGAAACTCGCATCTCGTTTTTTACGGTGTACAGCGAGCGTGCCACTTCGATTCCGACCGATTCATGCCAGCGCTTGCACTCCACAATCCAAGCACTTGAAATCCCCGATATGTCCTTGTGAATGCCCAGAATGTCGTAGCCGCCGTCCTTGCTGGGCTGTGTCAGCTGAACCGACCAACCAAAGCTTGAGAGGATCTCGGCGATGACTTCTTCGAATGCTCGCCAGTGAATGTCGTGCAGTCGTTTCGGATTGCGCCTCAGGAACTCAATGAGGCCGGAGTCGACAGCACCGACGACCTGTATGAGTTCGCTGCTGAACGCGCCGCTGCGCCTGTAAAGCGAAGTCAGAGGCTTAATTCGGTCGAGCTGAGCTTGCAACACTTGCTGGTTGAACTCCTTTGAGTAACGATGCGCAGCGTCAAACGCGCCCGCTACGAAGCTTTCAATAAAGGGGGCGCTTTCCGGGGACAACTTGTCGAGGTCTTGAGCCTCCAGCAGGGCCAACGCGACTGCCTTGCCGTAGGCCCCTGCGTAGGGATTGGTTTCGACGTATACGTCAACTATTGATGCCCCCTCAAGCGTCGCGTCCTCGATGGACCCCACGTCGAGACTGCAGCGGACCAATTTGGCGTTGCGCAGCTTCGCTCGATCCAGAATTGCTCCGTAGAGGTTGGCGCCGGTCAAATTCGCGTTGCTCAGATTTGAGTCTTCCAGCCTGCCCTTGCGAAGTTCCGTGCTGCTGAGGTTGGCCCCCTCAAGCTGGGCTCGTTGCAGTCTCGCGCCGGCAAGCCTACAAGATGACAAGTCTGCGCCGCGTAGATCAGCGCCAGCTAGATTGATCCCGAAGGCGAATTCCAAGCCGGTAATGGCAGCATTCGACAAATCCGGAACAATCTCTGGGCTGCTCTCTCGCCATTCGTTCCAGGTTGATGTCCCCTCTTTCAGGAGCTTTAGGTGTTGAGGATTTGCCATTCGTTGGAAGAATACATTAGCCCTGGCCAGTTGCCGGCGCACCTTGTCCCGCATTCTTTGCAAGCGTGAAGACTCCCCCGCAGGTACATGACTGGGCGCGGAGCCAGTCTCACGTACGCTCCGGAAACAGCTGCAGACGCCGGCCGCTTCGCAGCGAGGCCGTGTGGAAACGCCGTGCGCTTCGTGAAAGTGCGTGGCGTCGGCAGCTCGTTCAAACAGCCACAGTATCGGGGCCTCATTAGAAAGGGCTCAGGGAGGCCTTGCGG
>NZ_JAJLJH010000010.1 GCF_023231945.1 Scleromatobacter humisilvae | reverse complement strand
TTATGGCTGTTCATCCGGGCTCCGGTTCTTGGCAGATTGGGTGTTTGGCGACTTCCAGTCTCTCAAACCCAACCCGGATGAACACCGGATACAACCTATTGAAGCATCACAGCTAGTTCGCCAATTCTTGGGTGCCTCTTCCGCTAGATCTCGGCAGCCGACCATGGTCTTGTCGGGTAGGAGGACGAGTCCGGCGGCCGCAGTCAATGAGCCAATTGACGTTCGCCGGCGAGTGCTGCCGCGCTTAGCACGCCCAAAAAAAAGCGGGGCGTCAACCTAGGTCAACGCCCCAAGAGTCAATCAGAAGGCACATTCGCGAGTCACGAATGACAGCAGTGGGCCGAGCTGATTGTGGAGGGTACGGTTCAATGCGGACTGCATCGATAAGTCATTGGAGCCCAGCCGCCAGCTTTTGACACCTATCAGAAGTTATAGTTTTGTAGGCGAGCAGTCTCTGCAGTGGCTCAACCACCGCCTCGAACCGTTGGGAAGTTCGCGGAGCGCCACGAGCGACAAAGACAGTTTGAACTCGTACTTCGTCGCGAACTCAAGGCACCGGCCCATTGCGTCTTTCCGAAGCGGCTCATGGCGAACTTCAAGCGACCGCCCTCCACGCTTGACGAATCAGACAGCCACGAATACTTTGATTCAGCGGATGGCAGACTCTGGAACGCGATAGGAGTTGCACCTCTACGAAGGGCGCGCAACTGATTTGACGCGCTCTGACTCGCCAGCCAATGGTCGTTGCCGGTCGAGAGCGGCGCGTCATGCCAGTGCCAACGCAAACGCTCGAGGAACCTCGTCGCGGCTGCAGAACTGTCGTCCAACGCCTCAGACGGAGCTCAGCAGAGCCATCCTCCGCGCGGCAGGTCGTCGTCGCAGCCAAGAAGGACGGTGTAGATGAAGCTAAACATGCTGAAATCTCCTGCAGATGCGCCCCCATCGAGCGACGAAGGCGATTTCAGCAGGAAGACTCCAGCTTGAGAGCTATCAGAAGTTATAGTCTTAACGGGGGTGAGCGCTCAAATCAATCCCAAGGATTGAGCCTTTAGCACCGCTTGATGCTTAGAGGTGACGCCCAATTTCACGCGTGCGTTTTGCAGATGAAAGTTGATCGTGGCCTCGGCACTGTGAATTTCGGCGCCGATGACCTTCGCGCTCTTTCCCTGCATCGTCATGCGCAAGATCAGCTGCTCTTTTGGACTGAGTGCGACGTCAGTCAGCGGCTTGCCAAACAGACGCAGGGCCGTTTCTTGGGCATGAACAACGAGCAATTGCAAGTCGCCCAGCATCCGCATTAATTTGGCTTCGGATTTCGGGAGCGCAGGCTCACGATCGAGCCCGAGCACAAAGTGACGCTGGCCTGGCAGATGCAAGGCGACAGAAATTCCGCTCCTGTAACCAAACTGGGCTTGTTCCTCCCAGAGGTCGGCGGCCGCTTCACGAACATATAGGCTCTGGTCATAGATCACCGGCACGCTCAATGTTTTCAAGCGCTGCATAACTGGGTCGCGACTGTAACTATCCGAGTCTTTGTACGCAGCAAGGTAGGCCGACGGCGTGTTGCCAAGTCGCACAACTTGAGCTGGCCCGTTGGGCATGTCAGTGACGACCAATGCGCTCACCAAGCCAAACTCCATCTCATTCGCGAGATCGATGAGTTGCCTCTGAAAGCTGTCGCCATCAGCGGCCTGTGACAGGTCGAGCAAGCGCTGGAGTCGCATGAGTCTCAGTGTACTCACGGATCACAACTACAACATTTGATAGTAGCGAGGCGGCGGGAGGCGGCCGCACACTAAGGATTCCTAACACCAACATCACTCAGGGTTATGGCAATCCTCAGCAGTACGATCAGCGCGTGGGAGCCTTTCGAGGCCAGCCTTCTCGAATGGCGACGTCTGTGCAAGCGCATGGAGTGCTTGGACAGCAGTCAGGGGATCGATGCCGAGAGCGATCGCACACATCTCGGCGAGGTGTTGTGGGGCATCGAAGTCAAGGATTCCGGCAGCACCCCCCGGATGCTGGGTGTGTGCTGGGAGTGGCGTGAGGTGATCCCCAACGTGGTGGCGCTTTCCAATCCGTTGGGCATCCAGTCCAACGTCCGATTGAAGGACGAGACGGGGGCGCTCGTCACGCCAGCGAAGCTGATTCTTCACCTCAACGCGGCGGTTAGCGGATTCCGCTGGCAGGGGCGCCTGGTTCGGGACGCCGGCGTGCATCGAGACATGGCCGCGTAGCCACGGACCCGCTCAAAAGCCTGCGCGGCGGCAGTTGCAATACTTACGTAGATGACGTTGTGTTGCGATTGCTTGCACTTTTGACGCCGGCGTCGAGGCCTCAAGCCGGGCGGGTCGCGGCCTCGAGATCGGCAAGCCAGTGGATCGCCTGCGCGGCATCGTCTCCGCACATTTCCCTCGACGGCAGCAAACCGCCACAAAAGGCAGGTCGTTCGGGGCGACCAAAAATGCGGCAGCGCATCTCTTCATCGAGCTGCACGCACGGCACGCCGGCCGGCTTGCCCTGCGGCATGCCGGGAATCGGGCTCGTGATGGACGGCGCGATGCAGCAGGCGCCACAGCGGGGCCGGCAGGCGTCGTCCGGGCCCTTGGTGGCACTAGACGGGGCGAGAACGATCGGCGGCATCGCCCGATTGTCCTCTTGGGTGGCGCGTTGCCGCCAGCCCGCCTAAAATCCGGGTTCCCCCACCCGTCTCCGACCGCGCGCGATTGCCTGAATCCCGCGGTCCGTCGCAGCGCGGGTCCTCCTCTCGATCCGGCCGCGATGGTTCGGGTCATGCGCAGTGAGTCATCGGTGATCTATCCCCAGGAATTCGACGTCATCGTGGTCGGCGGCGGCCATGCCGGCACCGAAGCCGCGCTGGCTGCCGCCCGCATGGGCAGCGCGACGCTGCTGTTGACGCACAACATCGAGACGCTGGGTCAGATGAGCTGCAACCCGTCGATCGGCGGCATCGGCAAAGGTCACCTCGTCAAGGAGGTCGACGCGCTCGGCGGTGCGATGGCGGCGGCGACGGACGAATCGGGTATCCAGTTCCGCATCCTCAATGGTTCGAAGGGACCGGCCGTGAGGGCGACGCGCGCGCAGGCGGATCGCATCCTCTACAAGGCGGCCATCCGGCGCCGGCTCGAGAGCCAGCCCAACCTGTGGTTGTTCCAGCAGGCCGTGGACGACCTGGTCATCGAGTCGGTGGACGGGGTCGACCGGGTCACGGCGGCCGTCACGCAGTCCGGCATCACCTTCCGGGGCCGCACCGTCGTGCTGACGGCGGGGACGTTCCTGGACGGCAAGATCCACATGGGCCTGCAGAACTACAGCGCCGGGCGCGCGGGCGATCCGCCGGCGCAGCGGCTGTCGGCGCGCCTGAAGGAGCTGAAGCTGCCGCAGCAGCGCCTCAAGACCGGCACGCCGCCGCGCATCGACGGCCGCTCGATCGACTTCTCCCAACTCGCGGAGCAGCCCGGCGACGGCATGCCGGACGCCGACGGCAAGGTCACGACGTCGATGCCGGTGATCAGCTTCATGGGCACGGCCGCGCAGCATCCGCGCCAGATGCCGTGTTGGGTGACGTCCACGAATGCGCGCACGCACGAGATCATCCGCTCCGGTTTCGATCGCAGCCCGATGTTCACCGGCGTCATCGAAGGGGTGGGGCCGCGCTACTGCCCGAGCATCGAGGACAAGGTCAATCGTTTCGCCGACAAGGATTCGCACCAGATCTTCCTGGAGCCCGAGGGCCTGACGACGCACGAGTTCTATCCGAACGGCATCTCGACGTCGCTGCCGTTCGACGTCCAGCTGGCGGCGGTGCGCTCGATGGCCGGCTTGGCCAACGCGCACATCCTGCGACCGGGCTATGCAATCGAATACGACTACTTCGACCCGCGCGAACTCAAGAGCACATTCGAGACGCGTGCGATCAGCGGGCTGTTCTTCGCCGGCCAGATCAATGGCACGACCGGCTACGAAGAAGCGGCGGCGCAGGGGCTGTTCGCCGGCGTGAACGCGTCGCTGCGCGCCAGCGAACGCGCCGACGGCTTCGTCCTTCGGCGCGACCATGCCTACCTGGGGGTGCTGGTGGACGACCTGATCACCAAGGGCGTGACGGAGCCGTACCGGATGTTCACCAGCCGCGCTGAATTCCGGCTGCAGCTGCGAGAGGACAACGCAGACCTGCGGCTGACCGAGCTCGGACGCGAACTCGGCCTGGTCGACGATGCCCGCTGGACTCACTTCAACCGCAAGCGCGACGCGCTGGCACGGGAGACCGAGCGGCTGCGTTCGACCTGGGTGCATCCGAACAACCTGCCGGCGGCCGACGCCGAACGGCTGCTCGGCAAGGCGCTGGAACACGAGCACTCGCTGGCCGACCTGCTGCGGCGTCCGGGCATCGACTTCGACACGCTCGTCGCCGCAACCGCGATCGCGCGTCCGAACGTCGATGTTTCACGTGAAACACTGACGCAGGAACTCGGTCCGCAACTGGCAGGCGAGGTCATCGAGCAGCTCGAAATTGCCACCAAGTACGCCGGCTACATCGACAAGCAGAACGAGGAAGTGACGCGAGCACAGAGTTTTGAAGAGCTCGCGCTGCCCGCCGAGCTCGACTACGACCAAGTCACCGCGCTGTCTTTCGAGGTTCGCCAGAAGCTCAACCAGCATCGCCCGCAGACCCTCGGCCAGGCGACCCGTATCTCCGGGGTGACGCCGGCGGCGATCTCGCTGCTGCTGGTGCATCTGAAGAAGAAGCGCTTCAAGGGCTTCTCAAGCGCCAATACCGTCCCCACTCAACATGCCGCTTGAATACGGCGACCCGTCGCGACTGGACGGGCAACTCGAGGCACTGGCCCCTCGGCTCGGCCTGACGCTGACAGCGATCGACCGCGGGCGGTTGCTGGCCTACATGGCCCTGATCCAGCGCTGGACCAAGGTCTACAACCTGACGGCCGTCCGCAACACCGGCGAGATGTTCACGCACCACCTGCTCGACTGTCTGGCCGTGGTCACGCCGCTGCGTGAGGGCGCAGGCACCGCAGGGCAGGGCGCGCTGCGCGTGCTGGACGTCGGCAGCGGCGCCGGGCTGCCGGGGGTGATCCTCGCGTCGCTGAACCCGGCGTGGCAGGTCACCTGCATCGACGCCGTTGCGAAGAAGGCGGCCTTCATCCGCCAGGCCGCGGCCGAACTCGGAATCCCGAATCTCCACGGCGTCCACGGCCGTGTCGAAGTCGCGGGGACGTTCAAGACGCCCGAGTTCGACCTGATCACGTCCCGCGCGTTCGCGTCGATCCACGACTTCACGACGCTGACTCGACCACTGCTGGCGCCGCGAGGCCACTGGGCCGCGATGAAGGCGAATCTCTCGACCGAAGAGCGGGCCGACATTCCCGCCGATGTCGAAATGTTCCACGTGGAACAACTCGACGTGCCTGAATTGAACGAAAAGCGCTGCCTGGTGTGGTTGAGGCCGCAGCAACCCGCTGTCGGCGCGGGCGACTAGCCCCGACAATAGCGCCAGGCATTTCCTCCCATCAGCGCTTTTCACGGTCATCCATGGCGAGAATCTATTGCATCGCGAACCAGAAGGGCGGCGTCGGCAAGACCACGACGACCGTGAACCTGGCCGCCGGACTGGCACTCGTGGGACAGCGCGTCCTGCTTGTCGACCTCGATCCGCAGGGCAACGCGACGATGGGCTCCGGCGTCAACAAGCGCGACCTGCCGCTGACGGTCTACGACGTGCTGCTCGAAAGCGCGACGATTCCGGAAGCCGCCCAACGCTCCACCAGTGGCGGCTATGACGTCCTGGGCGCCAACCGCGAACTGGCCGGCGCCGAGGTCGAACTGGTCGCGCTGGAGCGTCGCAACGAACGTCTGCGCCGCGCGCTCAAGGCGGTCGACGACCAGTACGACTTCGTGCTGATCGATTGCCCGCCGTCGCTCAACCTGCTGACCCTCAACGGTCTGTGCAGCGCGCACGGCGTCATCGTCCCGATGCAGTGCGAGTACTTCGCGCTGGAGGGCGTGTCCGACCTCGTCAACACCATCCGCCAGGTCCACGCCAACCTGAATCGCGACCTGGAGCTGATCGGCCTGCTGCGGGTGATGTTCGATCCGCGCATCACGCTGCAGGTCAACGTCAGTGACCAGCTGAAGGCGCACTTCGGGGACAAGGTGTTCAACACCGTCATCCCGCGCAATGTCCGCCTGGCCGAGGCTCCGAGCTATGGCCAGCCCGGCGTCGTGTGGGATCCGGCTTCACGTGGAGCCGTCGCGTTCATCGAGTTCGCCAGGGAAATGGTCGAGCGCGAAAAGCATCCGGCAACCGCCGAGCTGCGCTGACCCCGCCGGCCCGTCAGGGCTCGATCGTGGGATCGCGCAGCAAGTCGCGCAGCGGCCCGAACGTCCATGAGCGCAACGCCATCACGGCGGTGAAGCCCCGCTTGTGAGCGGGCGCAAGGCGCTGGTCGGCCAGGTGTTGCTGGGCGAAATCCTGCGCGATTCGCTGCAGTCGCTCCTGGAACACCTTGGCCATGGGCAGGCTGATGTGGCCGTGCACCAGGCTCACCATTTCGCTCTCGCCGTTGAAGCCGCCGGAGAAATAGTCGACGACGCCGTGGTCGCGGAAGAACTGCATCACCGGGCCGTTGGCGCGCCAACGGAAGGTCTTGGCGACCTTCAGCCGATAGCGGTTGAGCGGCTTCAGTTCGATGATGCCCAGCCGGTCAAGCTGCGTCAGGTGCTTCACGGCCTCGGCGTCGGTGAAGGCGTACATGGCCATGATCTGCTCGTACGGCCACTGGCTCAATGCGCACAGCGCCATCACGAGCAGGCGCCTGTCGGCGACCACCGCATGCTCCTGCTCCAGCGTCAACTCGTCGCGCAGCAGCTCCAGGTCGGCCACCTTGCGCGCCAGCTCGGAGAAGTCGCACTTGAGCACGCGGCAGATCTCGTCGATGCGCTTCAGCGGCATGTCGCCCTTGGCAAACATGCGCTTGACGCTGGACTCGGCCAGCCCGAGCTCCCGCGCCAGGTCGGCGTAGGTCAGGCGGGCGAGCTTGAGCTCGCTCTTGAGGACATTGACGATCTCGACGGTGGTGCTCATGTGCAGCGGCTGAAAGTATTCATGGACGATACCTTACGACGCGAGTCGAGGCACTCGTCGCAATCCCGTTGCCCGGCAGTCCGCAGGTGCGCAACATCGCCACCTCTCCACTGCGATTGCTTCACGTGAAACCTCCGTCTGCCATCCGCTGCCGCCTCGCAGCCATCTCTGCCGCCATCTTGCTGACCGTCAGCGCCAACGTGCAGGCCGAGTCGTCCGGCGAACTCAGCGAGGCCTCGCTGGTGCCCGTCGCGATTTCCGTCGCGCTGCCGGTCATCCTCGTGGCCGGCGTCGGCTCGATCGTGGTCACCGGCGTCGAGGCGAGTGCGGAAGGCACCGTGTGGATCGTCGAGAACGTCGCCGACGGCGTGAAGGGCAGCATCTGCTTTGCCGGGAGGGTGGTCGGCACCGCGGCCGTGGCGGTGGGCACCGTCGTCGTCGTCACCGCCGTCGCGACCGGCATGGTGCTCAGCAACGCCGGCCGGGTGATCGCGTTCATTCCGAACGAGGTCGGCCGCTCGCTGTCGTACAACCAGCGGGTGTCGCGATGAGCGCCGCCCGACGCCTGATTCGCGCGCTGATCGCCGCCCTGGCGATCGCCACCGCCACGGTAGCGACCGCCGGCCAGACCTGCGACAACGCGCCGCCCGACACCGTCAGCATGACGCGTGCGCTAGGCTTGGCCGAGCGCCTGCAGCAGAGCCTGGACGCCAGCGGCGCGCAGGTGGTGATCGTCGCGCGCGCGGGACAGGACTTGCGCAAGTACGGCCTCAACTGGTCGCACCTCGCATTCGCCTACCGGGAGGACACGCCGCCGCCGCAAGCGTTCACCAGCCGTTCCGCCGTCATGGGCCAGATCGGCGTGCCGTCGACCGACGGCCTGATCGTGCGGCCGACGACGCGAGGCACCTGGCGCATCGTCCACAAGCTCAACCAATGCGGCACCGCGGACGCCGCCGTGTTCCGCCAGGGCCTCGCCGAGTTCTTCCTCGATCGCCCGTTCCGTTACGAGGCCGCCTACGTCGTGCCGGCGCCCGAGGTGCAGGCCGCCCTGATGCAGGTGCTGGCCGACGACCAGCGCCTCGTGCAATGGCACACGCCGGCCTACAGCGTCGTCGCCTATCCCTGGTCGACGAAGTACCAGCAGAGCAACCAGTGGGCCCTCGAGACACTGGCTGGCTCGCTCGACCCGGCCGCCAGCACGCGCGAGCGCGCGCAGGCCTGGCTGCAGCTGCACGATTACCAACCCACGGTGCTGCACATCGACGCGCTCACGCGCCTGGGCGGACGCATCACGCGCGCCAACGTCGCGTTCGACGACCACCCGAACGCCAAGCGCTTCAGCGACCACATCGAGACGGTGACCGTCGAATCGATGTTCGCGTGGATGCAGCGCACGCAGATCGCCGGCCCGCCCACCGTCGTGCGCTGAGCGCGGACATACGCCCGCAAATCGAGGGTGACGCCGCAGGCGCTCGCGCCGGCCTGCGGCTACAGTTCCGCCAACCGGCGCTCAGCGTCACAGGAAGCCGTTCCCATGAGCCAATCCCACCCCAGCCAGTTCGCGCTCCTGCGGCAGCGTCGATTCGCGCCGTTCTTCTGGACGCAGTTCTTCGGCGCGGGCAACGACAACGTCCTGAAGTTCGCGTTCACGGTGCTCGTCACCTACCAGCTGCAGGTCTCGTGGCTGCCGTCCGACAAGGCCGGGCTCGTCATCAGCGCGGTGTTCATCCTGCCGTTCGTGCTGCTGTCGGCCACCAGCGGCCAGCTGGCCGACAAGTACGACAAGGCCTCGATGATGCGCTTCATCAAGTCCTTCGAGATCCTCATCATGCTGCTGGCGCTCTGGGGCTTCGTCGGCCAGCTGGTGCCGGTGCTGCTGCTGTGCCTGTTCCTGATGGGCGTGCACTCCACGCTGTTCGGCCCGGTCAAGTACGCCTACCTGCCGCAGCATCTCAACGACCAGGAGATCACAGGCGGCAACGGCATGGTCGAGATGGGCACGTTCGTCGCGATCCTGCTGGGGCAGTTGGCGGGCGGGCTGCTGGTGGTCGTGCCCGGCATAGGGCCGGAGCTCGCCGGCGGCGCCTGCCTGGCTATCGCCGTGATCGGCCGACTGACGGCGCAGGCGATCCCGCCGACGCCCCCGCACGACGCCGTGCTGAGGATCAACTGGAACCCGGTGTCCGAGACCCTGCGCAACCTGCGGCTGGCGCGCACCGACATCGTCGTGTTCCGATCGCTGCTGGGCATCTCGTGGATGTGGTTCTTCGGCGCAACCTTCCTGTCGCAGTTCCCGTCCTTCGCCAAGGACGTGCTGCACGGAGACGTCCACGTCGCGTCGCTGCTGCTCGTGCTGTTCTCGGTGGGCGTGGGCATCGGCTCGCTGATGTGCGAGATGCTGTCGCGACGGCAGGTGGAGATCGGGCTGGTGCCGCTGGGCGCGATCGGCATGAGCGTCTTCGCGGTGGACCTGTATTTCGCTGTCCACCATCTCGCGGCGCCGGCCGCCGAGCTGTGGACGCTGGCGGGCTTCCTGGGCCAGGGCCAGCACGTGCGGCCGATGATCGATCTGTTCATGCTGTCGTTGAGCGCCGGGCTCTACAGCGTGCCGATGTACGCGTTGATCCAGATGCGAGCGCTTCCTAGCCACCGCGCTCGCATCATTGCTGCGAACAACATCCTCAACGCGCTGTTCATGATCGCCAGTTCGCTGATCGCCGGCGCGCTGCTGCACTTCGGCGTCAGCATCGGCGGCGTCTTCCTGATCACGGGCATCGCCAACGCGCTCGTCGCGGGCTACATCTTCTGCCTGGTGCCCGAGTACCTGTTGCGCTTCATCGCCTTCGTGCTGACGCGCACCGTGTACCGCTTCCGCATCCAGGGCGACACCAACATCCCGACCACCGGCCCCGCCATCATCGTGTGCAACCACGTGAGCTTCGTCGACCCGGTGCTGCTGATGGCGGCCAGCCCGCGGCCGATCCGCTTCCTGATGGATTCGCGCATCTTCCGCACGCCGGGTCTGGGCCTGTTCTTCCGCCTCGCCAAGGCGATCCCGATCGCGCCGAAGAACGAGGATCCCGCGGCCTACGACGCCGCGTTCGTGGCCGCCGACCAGGTGCTGGCCGAAGGCGACCTGCTGGGCATCTTCCCGGAAGGCGGCATCACCGACGACGGCACGCTCAAGCCGTTCAAGGGCGGCGTGATGCGCATCCTCGAGCAACGTCCGGTGCCAGTGATCCCGCTGGCGTTGCAGAACCTGTGGGGCTCGTTCTTCTCGAGGGTCGAAGGCACGGCGATGAGCAAGCCGTTCCGCCGCGGCCTGTTCAGCCGCGTCGGCCTGAACGTGGGCCGCGGCATCGCGGCCGAGGCCGTCACGCCCGAGGCCCTGCACCACGAGGTTGGCCAACTGCTCGCGACCAAGGTCGTCTGACCGGCGCGCGACCGATCGCCGCTCAGCGCGACGGCCAGCGCGCGCGCACGCGCAGCGCCCACGCGCGCGCGGCAACCCAGCCCGGCGATTCCACCAGGCTGGCGACGATGCGTGTCTTCCAGGCGATCCAGCGGCCGTGCATCCGCGCGAACCATCCCAGGCGCATCAGTTGCGGCTGCGTCAACAGGTACAGGCGGGCGACCAGCGCGGTGCCGAGCAGCTTGGCGACGACGAGCACCGCCAGTCCCAACGCCACGCGGCCGAGCGCGACGAACCAGAGCGCGGCCAGCTTGATCGGCAGCAACGCGAGCGCCGGCACGAACAGCACGGCGAGCGCGACGCGCGGGCCGAGCGCGGCGATGCGCCGTTCGAGGCGTGCGACGACGGACCAGCGCGCCAGTTGCCCAAGCGCCCGCGCGAGCGGAAGCCAGCCCCATTGTTCGAACAGGATCAACAACGCGACCGCGCCGCGGCCGACGGTCTTGAGCGCGGTCCAGACGGGGTGCGGCGGGCCAGTCATGCGAAGCCAGCTTACCCGCACGGTGGCGCGGCCGCCACGCTGCTCATCATTAACGATCACTTAACAGTGTGACGCCCCGGCATCGCCTACCATCGTCGCTTTTGGCTCAACCTCCCATCATGCAGAAACGCTTCAACGTCTCCGCGTCCGCGCACACCCTAGTCGCGGGCGCCCTGACGGCCGCCACGCTCGCCGCACTCACCGCCTGCGGCGGCGGCGGCGGCGGCAACTCCGCCACCGCCACGGTGAGTTCGATGACCGTCGCGGCCACGAAGTACGGCACGCCGGCGCTCGTCACCATCGTCGGCACGAACCTCAGCAATCTCAACCTGCAGGCCAGCGGCTGCAAGAACGCGACGCGCCTGACCGCGGCGCCCACTGCCAGCTCGGACACCACCGCGTACTTCTCGTGCACGCCGTCCGGCGCCTATTCGAGCACCATCCTCGCGGTGTCCAACGGCGGCACCATCGCGCAGCAGCCGCTCACCGTGCTGCCGCCGATCGTCACGATGACCGTCACGGGCGGCCCGAGCGGCAGCATCAACGGCACGATCGTCTTCAATTTGAAGGGCAACGTCGCGCCGATCACGGTCGACAACTTCCTGGCGTACGTGAATTCGGGCACGAGCCCCACCAACGGCTTCTACGCCGGCACGATCTTCCATCGCGTGGTGGACTTCAACAACCCGCAAGCGGGCCCCGAATACGACGTCATCCAGGGCGGCACCTACGGCGCCGCGACCAGCGGCACGCTGCCGGCCGCCAAGGCGGGCACGTTCGCACCGATCGCACTCGAGACGACGGGCGGAACCAACGTGCAATGGACCGCGGCGATGGCCCGCACCGCCGCGGCGAACTCGGCCACCTCCGGCTTCTTCTTCAACGTGAAGAACAACTCGGCGGCCTTCGACACGACCTCCGGCCCCGGCTACGCCGTGTTCGCCGACGTCAGCGGCAGCCAGGCGATCCTCACGCAGATCGCCGCGATCGCTCAGGGCGGCACCAGCGTCTGCCCGACCCTCGTCGGGATCAACGACGGCTCGTGCGTGCCGGTGCCCAACGTGACGGTCATCTCGGCCGCGCAGACGCAGTAAGCCTGCCAGAGGCCATCGAAGGCGCCTGTTCGACGGAGGTCGAGCAGGCGCTTTTTTTCGGGTCGCTAGACCCCGCGCGCGCGATCGCGCGCGAAGCTCACCTGGAACTCGGCGAAGCGACCTTCGTCGAGCGACGCGCGCACCTCGCGCATCAGGTTCAGGTAGTAATGCAGGTTGTGGATGGTGTTGAGCATCGGGCCCAGCATCTCGCCGCAGCGATCCAGGTGGTGCAGGTAGGCTCGGCTGAAGTTCTGGCAGGTGTAGCAGGCGCAGCTCATGTCCGCGGGCGACTCGTCGCTCTTGTGGCGCGCGTTGCGCACCTTCAGGTCGCCGAAGCGCGTGAACAGGTGGCCATTGCGCGCGTTGCGGGTGGGCATGACGCAGTCGAACATGTCGACGCCGTGCCTGACGCCGTAGACCAGGTCCTCCGGCGTGCCCACGCCCATCAGGTAGCGCGGCTTGTGCGCGGGCAGGCGATGCGGCGTGTGGGCGACCAGGCGCTGCATGTCCTCCTTGGGCTCGCCCACCGAGACACCGCCGATCGCGTAGCCGGGGAAATCCATCGCCACCAGCGCGTCGAGCGAGAACTCGCGCAGCGACTCGAACATGCCGCCCTGCACGATGCCGAACAGCGCATTCGGGTTCTCGAGACGCGCGAACTCGTCGCGGCAGCGCGCGGCCCAGCGCAGCGACAGCTCCATCGACAGCCGCGCCTCGCGCTCGGTCGTCA
The DNA here is from genome assembly GCF_023231945.1 of Scleromatobacter humisilvae. GTDB lineage: Bacteria > Pseudomonadota > Gammaproteobacteria > Burkholderiales > Burkholderiaceae_C > Scleromatobacter > Scleromatobacter humisilvae. The sequence goes on along the minus strand of NZ_JAJLJH010000010.1, from coordinate 215,585 downwards.
GCACGCCCTTGGTCTCGTACGGCGTGCATTCGTCGAACTGCATGACGATGTCGGAGTTGAGCACCGTCTGGATCTGCATGCTGATCTCGGGCGTCAGGAACAGCTTGTCGCCGTTGACGGGCGATGCGAAGCGCACGCCTTCCTCGGAAATCTTGCGCATCTCGCCGAGCGACCACACCTGGAAGCCGCCGGAGTCGGTGAGGATGGGGGCCTTCCAGCCTTCGAACTTGTGCAGGCCGCCGAACTGCGCCATCACGTCGAGGCCGGGCCGCATCCACAGGTGGAAGGTGTTGCCCAGGATGATCTGCGCGCCCATTTCCTCGAGCGAGCGCGGCAGCACGCCCTTGACCGTGCCGTAGGTGCCCACCGGCATGAAGACCGGGGTCTCGACGACGCCTTGGTTCAGCGTCAGGCGCCCGCGGCGCGCGTGGGCGTCGGTGCCCAGGATCTCGAATTTCAACATCCGCGTATTGTCGCCGCCCCAACGGAAACGGGCGGCGCGATCGTGTCGCGTCGCCCGCGGGGGCTCTCGTTTCGAGTGCGGATGCTCAGGACATCCGCCGACCGGGTCAGCCGAGGTCGCCGACGACCAGCTTGTGGGTCTGGCGCCATTGGGCCAGCTCGGCCTTGACGTCGGCGCGGGTGCGACCGGCCATCTGCGTCTGCGGCACGACCGTCACGACCGGGGCGTCCGCGCGCTCGCCGACGGCGTTCAGCTGGCCGTCGGCCTTCAGGTTGCGCGTCTCGGCAACCACCGACGCGCGGGTGCGACCGGCGTTGTCGGCCTGGGCGGCAGCGGCCGCGAGGCTCTTGCCTTGCAGGTTCTCGCTGCGGTCGATTTCCTGCGACATCGCGCCCACGGCGGTGACGGCGAGCAGGGCGGCGGCGATGACTTGACGGACTTGCATGATGAACTTCTTTCTTCAACGGTTTTGAGGATGTCCGGAGAATCGCCTTGAGGGCTTTCACCGGGCCTCGGTGACGCGTGGGTGTGTGCGCTTCATCGATGTATTCACTGTATTCCTGAGGACTTCGGGGATAAAGAAGCGACCGTAGAATTGTTTATTCCCGTTTCGGAAAGAATCAGATGGATCAGCTTCGCGCCATGCGGGTGTTTTCCCGCGTCATCGATGCCGGCGGTTTCGCCAAGGCTGCCAACGCGCTCGACATCGCACCGGCCGTCGCGACCCGCCTGGTCGCCGAGCTCGAGGAGCACCTCGGCGCCCGCCTGATCAATCGCACGACGCGCCGCCTCGCGCTGACCGATGTCGGCGAGGAGTACCTGGAACGCGTGCGCAGCATCCTGAGCGAGGTGGACGACGCCGAGGCCGTCGCCGGCATCGCGACGGCCGAGGCGCGCGGCCGGCTATGCGTGCTGGTGCCGCCCGGCTTCGCCGTGCACCAGCTCGCCAAGCACCTGCCGCGCTTCCGCGCGCTGCACCCGAAGGTGTCGCTGGAGCTCACCGTGTCGGCGTCGGTGGAGACGCCGGACGAGAACCACGACGTGACGATCATCGTGCAGCGCGCCAAGCCGATCGAAGGCGCGTTCATCGCGCGTCGCATCGCCACGGCGGAAGTCGTGCTGTGCGCCACGCCGGAATACCTCGACCAGCACGGCCGCCCCCGGCATCCGCGCGACCTCGCCAGCCACGACACGCTGATGCCGATCCCGCCCAGCGAGCAGCGCGAACTGACCTTCACCCCGGCGTGGGGCGGCGGCGACCCGGAGTTGGTGGAGCTGCAGAAGCTGCCGCCGCTGATGACGATGCACAGCGACACGCTCTACGCCGCGGCGCTCGCCGGCATGGGCATCGCCGGCCTGCCGTCCTTCATGGCCGAGGATGCGTTGATGGAGCAGGCGCTGGAGCGCGTGCTGCCGCAATGGCACATGCGCACGGTGACGCTGTTCGCCGCGATGCCCACGCGCAAGCACGTGCCGATGCGCACGCGCGCGTTCGTCGACTTCCTGCTGGCCACGTTCGGCCAGAACCAGCGCGATCCGTGGCTCGCGGCCGCGGGTTGCGAGAGCTGCTGATCAGGCCGCCGGATCGACGCGATCGAGCAGCATCGCGTCGCCGTAGCTGAAGAAGCGGTAGCGCTGCGCGATCGCGTGCGCGTACAGCGCGCGGATGCGCTCCATGCCGGAGAACGCGCTCACCAGCATCATCAGCGTGCTCTTGGGCAGGTGGAAGTTGGTCACCAGGCGGTCGACAACCTGGAACTGGTAGCCCGGCGTGATGAAGATGCGCGTCTCGCCCGGGCCGGCCCGCAGCGACCCGGGCGAGCCGGCCTGGGTCGCGGCGGTGGCGGCCGACTCGAGCGCGCGCACGGTGGTCGTGCCGATCGCGACGACGCGCCCGGCCGCGGCGCGCGCGCGCAGCACGGCGTCGACGGTGGCCTGCGGCACGTCGAACCACTCGGTGTGCATCTGGTGCTGGCCCAGATCCTCGCTGCGCACCGGCTGGAAGGTGCCCGCGCCCACGTGCAGCGTGACGCGTGCCGACTGCACGCCGCGCGCCGCGATCTCCGCCAGCAGCGCCTCGTCGAAGTGCAATGCCGCCGTGGGCGCGGCCACGGCGCCGGGGCGGTCGGCGAAGACGGTCTGGTAGCGCCGCACGTCGTCGGCCTCGTCGGCGTGCGCGATGTAGGGCGGCAACGGCACGTGGCCGTGCTGTTCGAGCAGCGCGAAGACGTCGCCCGGGAAGCGCAGGTGGAACATCGAGTCCTCCGGCCCGCAGCGCCCGAGCACCTGCACCTCGAACGCCGTGCCGGCGGCCGCGTCGCCGAACGTGAGCGCGCTGCCCGGCTTGGGCGACTTGCTGGCGCGGATGTGGGCCCAGGCGTCGTTCGGCGGCAGGACGCGCTCGACCAGCACCTCGACGCCGCCGCCCGTGGCCTTGGCGCCGAACAGCCGCGCCTTGATCACGCGGGTGTCGTTGAACACGAGCAGATCGCCCGGGTTCAGCAGGCGCGGGAAGTCGCGGAAGATCCGGTCGGTGAACGGAGTGGTCGTGCCGTCGAGCAGGCGCGAGGCGCTGCGCTCGGCCGCCGGGTGCTGCGCGACCAGCTCGTCGGGCAGCTCGAAATCGAAGTCGCCGAGGCGAAAAGGGCCGGAAGGCGGCGGCAGGTGGACGGCGTCGCGAGTCATCGCGACATTGTCGCCGCGACGGCGATCAGTTCGCGGCGTGGGCGGCGACGGTGTCCTGCGGCGCGTCGGACTTGTCCCAGGCCCACGCGAAGGCCAGGCTCACGCCGAAGACGGCAACCATCAGGAACACGAAACGGGCAATGAGGCGCATGTTGAGCTGCAGGTCCGGCGCTCGTCGAGCGAGGCAGGACGTTATGGAGAAAAAGCCGCTGGGCGGCAGCCGATATTTTCAGGCAACTATCGAGCCGGGTGGGTATCGGCTTGTACGTGCGTGTTCGGAATCGTTCGATTCGCCCGCTTTGCTCGCCAGGAAAACAACACGGCAGGCGCGAGAATCGCGACCATGTCGAACCAGCCCGTCGCCGAAGACTCGCGCGAGCCCGCCGCGAAGGCGGAGCTCTCGGCACCGCAGCGCGCGCTGCTGCGCCTCGGGCTCGTGCGTCCGATCGATCTCGCGCTGCACCTGCCGCTGCGCTACGAGGACGAGACGCAGGTCACGACGATCGCGCGCTCGCGCACCGGCGAGAAGGTGCAGGTCGAGGGCGTCGTCGTCGAGTCGCGCGTCGAGCTGCGGGGCCGGCGCCAGTTCGTGGTCAAGATGACGGACGAGTCGCAGGCCGAGCTGGTGCTGCGCTTCCTCAACTTCTATCCGTCGCACCAGAAGACGCTCGCGCCGGGGCAGCTGGTGCGCGTGCGCGGCGAGATCCGCGGCGGCTTCCTCGGCCGCGAGATGGTGCACCCGACGTTCAAGGCCGTGACGCCCGGCGCGCCGCTCGCGTCGTCGCTGACGCCGGTCTATCCGACCACCGCCCAGCTGCCGCAGCCCTACCTGCGCAAGGCGATCGCCGGCAGCCTGGGGCGCGCGCCGCTGCAGGAGGTGCTGCCGCCGCAGGTCGTGCCGGCGGGGCTGCCGTCGCTGCGCGCGGCCGTCGAGACGCTGCACCATCCGCCGGCGGACGTCTCGCTGCACGCGCTGGAGGACGGCAGCCATCCGGCGGCGCAGCGCCTGAAGTTCGAGGAGCTGCTCGCGCAGCAGATCTCGCAACTGGCCTCGCGCGCGGAACGCGCGCTGCTGCGCGCGCCCGAGATCGCGCCGCGCGCCGGCGGCCTGCACGAGAAGCTGCTGGGCGTGCTGCCGTTCGGCCTGACCGGGGCGCAGCGTCGGGTCGTCGACGAGATCACCGCCGACCTCGCCGGCCCGCGGCCGATGCACCGGCTGCTGCAGGGCGACGTGGGCGCCGGCAAGACCGTCGTGGCCGCGCTGGCCGCGGCGGTCGCGATGGACGCCGGCTGGCAGTGCGCGCTGATGGCGCCCACCGAGATTCTCGCCGAGCAGCACTTCGCCAAGCTCGTGCAGTGGCTGGAGCCGCTGGGCATCGAGGTCGCCCGGCTCAGCGGCAGCCGCAAGGGCAAGGCGCGCGCGAAGGCCATGGCGCAGGCGGCCAGCGGCTCGGCCAGGCTCGTCGTCGGCACCCACGCCGTCATCCAGGAGGGCGTCGAATTCGCCCGCCTGGGGCTGGCCATCGTCGACGAGCAGCACCGCTTCGGCGTCCAGCAGCGGCTGGCGCTGCGTCGCAAGCTGGCCATCGAGGGCCTGGAGCCGCACCTGCTGATGATGACGGCCACGCCGATCCCGCGCACGCTGGCGATGACCTACTTCGCCGACCTCGACGTCAGCACGATCGACGAGCTGCCGCCCGGGCGCACGCCCATCGTCACGCGCGTGTTCGCCGACACGCGGCGGCCGGAGATCGTCGAGCGCATCCGCGACGAGATCGCCGCCGGACGCCAGGTCTACTGGGTCTGCCCGCTGATCGAGGAGTCTGAGGACGCCGAGAACGCCGCCGCCGAACACGCGGGCAAGGCCGAGGCGCTGACGCTGCAGAACGTGACCGACACCCACGCCGCGCTGGCCGAGACGCTGCCGGGCATCGGCGTCGGCCTGCTGCATGGCCGCATGAAGCCGGCCGACAAGGCCGCCGTGATGGCGCGCTTCAAGGCCGGCGAGCTGCCGGTGCTCGTGGCCACCACCGTCATCGAGGTGGGCGTGGACGTGCCCAACGCCAGCCTGATGGTGATCGAGCACGCCGAGCGCTTCGGCCTGGCGCAGCTGCACCAGCTGCGCGGCCGGGTGGGGCGGGGCAGCGCCGCCAGCGTCTGCGTGCTGCTCTATGCGCCGCCGCTGTCGATGATCGGCAAGGAGCGGCTGAAGGCGATGGCCGAGACCACCGACGGCTTCGAGATCGCCCGGCGCGACCTGCAGATCCGCGGCCCGGGCGAGTTCATGGGGGCGCGCCAGTCGGGCGACCAGCTGCTGCGCTTTGCCGATCTCGAGGAGGACGCGCCGCTGCTGGCGCACGTCCGGCAAGTGGCGCCCGAGCTGCTCGCGCGGGCGCCGGGCGCGGCGTCGGCCCACGTCGAACGCTGGCTGGGCGGCAAGCTCGAATGGATGAAGGCCTAGAAATGACTGCCCCACGGTCGCTGGCGCTCCCTGCCCCCGAGGGGCCGCCGCGAGCGGCCCGGCAGAGCCGGTTCCGCCGCTCCCTTGAACTTCGGGCGTCAGTCCCAGCGGCAGCGCCGGCAGCCTCTCCAATCCCCGGCTTGCGGTATCGGCCCACGAATCGTGGAGCGGGTCAATACGGGTCCCCTGTTTACGTTCGGAATCATCACAATAGCGCCATGACACTCACCGAGCTGCGCTACATCGTCGCGGTCGCCCGCGAGCGCCACTTCGGCCGCGCGGCCGAGGCGTGCTTCGTGTCGCAGCCCACGCTGTCGGTGGCGATCAAGAAGCTCGAGGAAGAGCTCGACGTCAAGATCTTCGAGCGCGGGAGCAACGAGGTCAGCCTGACCGTGCTGGGCACCGCGATCGTGCGCCAGGCGCAGAGCGTCATCGAGCAGGCCGCGGCGATCAAGGAGATCGCCAAGCGCGGGCAGGATCCGCTGTCCGGCGCGCTCAAGCTGGGCATCATCTACACGATCGGCCCGTACCTGCTGCCGCAGCTCGTGCGCCACGCCATCGAGCTGACGCCGCAGATGCCGCTGATGCTGCAGGAGAACTTCACCGTCAAGCTGCTCGACATGCTGCGCACCGGCGAGCTCGATTGCGCGATCATGGCCGAGCCCTTCCCGGACAGCGGCCTGGCCATCGCGCCGCTGTACGACGAGCCGTTCATGGTCGCCGTGCCGCGCACGCATGCGCTCGCCGGCGAGACGTCGATCTCGTCGGAGCGCCTGAAGCAGGAGACGATGCTGCTGCTGGGCACCGGCCACTGCTTCCGCGACCACGTGCTGGAGGTGTGCCCGGAATTCGCGCGCTTCTCCAACGACGCCGAGGGCATCCGCAAGAGCTTCGAGGGCTCGTCGCTGGAGACAATCAAGCACATGGTGGCATCCGGCATGGGCGTGACCGTGGTGCCGAGGCTGTCGATCGCGCACGGCATGGACGACCCGCAGTCGCACGCGCTCGTCACCTACATCCCGTTCGAGGCGCCGGTGCCCACGCGCCGCGTCGTGCTGGCCTGGCGGCGCAGCTTCCCACGCTACGAGGCCATCGCGGCGCTGCGCAACGCGGTCTACGCCTGCGCGCTCGAGGGCGTGACCCGACTCTCGGACTAGCGCCCTGGAACCCGCTTTCGTCTCCCTCGCGCGACATGCCCTGGGCATGCGCGTCGCGCTGTCGCTGCTCGTGCTGCCGCTGATGGCGGACGCCGCGCCGGCCTCGCAGGCCATACCCGATGTGGTATCCGAAGCGGCATCGCCCGCCGGTGTCGCGGCGGCGCCGGCCGGCCCGGCCTCGACGCCTCCGCCACGCGTGATCCACGTCGTGGGCGCCGACAACTACCCGCCCTACCTGTTCCGCGACGAGGACGGCCGCCCCGCGGGCCTGGTGGCCGACGAGTGGGCGTTGTGGGAGAAGAAGACCGGCGTGCACGTCGACCTGCAGCCGGTCGACTGGGCCGACGCGATGCGCCGGGTGGCCAACGGCGAGGCAGAGGTCATCGACACGATCTTCTGGTCGTCCGAACGCGCGCGCACGATGGACTTCACCGCGCCGTTCGCCGACGTGCGCGAGCCGATCTACGCCGAGAGCAGCGTCAAGGGGCTGGTCGACCTGCACTCGCTCAAGGGCTTCCACGTGGCGGCGCTGTCGGGCGACCTGTGCATCGACCGCCTGCGCGCCGGCGGCGTCACGCTGATCGATACCTATCCGAGCTACCAGAGCCTGATCGCCTCGGCGGTCGCCGGCGGCCCGAAGATCTTCTGCATGGACGGCCCCTCGGCCGAGTACTACCTGTACAAGGCCAACGCGTCGCAGCGCTTCCGCGAGGCGTTCGTCATGTACTACGGCCACATGCACCGCGCGGTGCGGCGCGGCGACTCGGGCACCCTGTCGCTGATCGAGAAGGGCTTCGACCAGATCTCGCCCGGCGAGAAGAAGGCGCTGGAGGACAAATGGTTCGGCGCGCCGCTGGTGGGCGAGCGCTGGCTGCGGGCCTTCGTGATCGCGCTGGCGGCGCTCGCGCTGGCCGCGGTCGTCGCTGTGCTGTGGGGCCTGGCGATGCGCCGCGCGGTGCGCGACAAGACGGCCGAGATCGACAGCCAGGCCCGGCGCCTGCGCACGCTGATCGACACGCTGCCCGACCTGGTCTGGTTCAAGGGCCTGGACGGCAAGTTCCTCGCCTGCAACGTGCGCTTCGAGCGCTTCATCGGCGCGCCCGAGAACGAGCTGCTCGGACATCCCGCCAGCGCCTTCCTGCCGGCCGCCGTCGCCGCCGAGTTCGCCGCGGCCGACCAGCGCGCGATCGAGGTGCGCGCGCCGGTGCCGCACCAGTTCACGCTGACCTACGCGCACGACGGCCACCAGGAGCTGGTGGAATCGCTGCACACGCCCGTGTTCGGCTCGCACGGCGAGCTCACCGGCGTGCTGAGCATCGGCCGCGACGTCACGCAGCGGCGCGACGACGAGCGCCACCTGCGGCGCCTCAATCGCCTCTACCAGGTGCTGACCAACGTGCACGCGGCCATCGCGCGCGAGCGCGCGCCCGAGCCGCTGTTCGCGGCGGTCTGCCAGATCATGGTGCGCGACGGCGGCCTGCGCATGGCCTGGATCGGCCGCCCCGACACCGACGCCGGCGAGCTCGTGCCCGTCGCCTGGGCGGGCAAGACCGGCGACTACCTCGATCCGCCGCACGCCTCGCTGGCCGAAGGCCCGCGCGGGCTGGCGCCCAGCGTGCAGGCGTTCCGCGAGGGCCGCGCGATGCACTCCACCGACATCGGCAGCGACCCCGGCATGGCCACCTGGCGCGAGGGCGCGCTGGCGCTCGGCTACCGGTCGTCGTCGGCCTATCCGCTGAAGTCGCGCGGCCGCACCGTGGGCGTGTTCACGATGTACTCGTCGGCCATCCAGTTCTTCGACGCGGGCGAGCTCGCGCTGCTGGAACGGCTGTCGGAGGACATCGGCCGCGCGCTCGAAGGCTACGAGCTGGCCGAGGAGCGCGAGCAGGCCATCAACGACCTGCGCGACAGCGAGGCCCGCTTCTCGACGATGTTCCGCATGAGCCCGTCCGGCCTCGGCCTGGCGCGCTACGACGACAAGCGCTACCTCGAGGTCAACGACGCCTTCATCTCGATGTTCGGCTACGGCCCGGACGAGGCGATCGGCCGCAACGGCCTGGAGCTCGACACCTGGGTCGACATCAAGCTGCGCGGCGAGGCGATGGCCGCGCTCGAGCGCGACGGCGAGGTGCGCAACATCGAGGCGCCGTTCCGCACGCGCTCGGGCGACATCTTCCATGCGTCGTTCTCGGCGATGCGGGTGTCCATCGGCGGCGAGGACCTGGTGCTCGCCTCGTACTTCGACCTCACCGCCCAGCGCCTGGCCACGCGCACGCTGGAGGACCGCAAGCTCGAACTGGAGCGCATCGTCTCGCAGCGCACCGCCGAACTGAGCCGCGTGCTCGACGCGATGCCCGACCGCTACTTCCGCATGCGCCAGGACGGCACGGTGGTCGACTTCCGCATCGGCCGCGAGGAGGACATGTATACCCAGACCGCCAACCTGCTGGGCCGGCGCATCGACCAGCTGCTGCCGTCGCCGGCCTCCGACGCGCTGCACTCGGCCATCGCCGAGGCCATCGCCACCAAGGACATCGTCGTCGTCGAATACGCGCTGCCGTTCCCCGAGGGCGAGCGCTACTTCGAGGCGCGCACGCTGCCGCTGGGCACCGACCAGGTGATCATGTTCGTGCGCAACATCACCGACCGCCACTCGCTGGAGGCCGATCGCGAGCGCGCGCGCCTGAACGCGGTGGCGCTCGCCAACGCCAAGAGCGAGTTCCTCGCCAACATGAGCCACGAGATCCGCACGCCGCTCAACGGCCTGCTCGGGCTGGCGCAGATCGGCCAGCGCGACACCGCCGACCCGCGCACCGCGGCCAACTTCGCCGCCATCCTCAACTCGGGCCGCCTGCTGCTGGGCATCGTCAACGACGTGCTGGACTTCTCGAAGATCGAGGTCGGCAAGCTGCGCGTGGAGCAGCGGCCGATCTCGCCGCACGCGCTCGCCGAGGAGGCCGTGGCGCTGCTGCGCGATCGCGCGATCGAGAAGCACATCGCGCTCGAGCTGACCTTCGACCCCGCGCTGCCCGATCGCTGCATGGGCGACGCGCTGCGCACCCAGCAGGTGCTCGTCAACCTGCTGTCCAACGCGATCAAGTTCACCGAGACCGGCAGCGTCGGCGTGTGGGCCGGACTCGAGACCGGACCCGAGGGCGTGCGCATGGTCTATCGCGTCGCCGACACCGGCATCGGCATCGCGCCCGAGCAGCTGGCGCACCTGTTCGACGCCTTCCAGCAGGCCGACACGTCCACCACGCGACGCTTCGGCGGAACCGGCCTGGGCCTGGCGATCAGCAAGCGGCTGGCGGAGCTGATGGGCGGCGCCGTGCAGGTGCGCAGCGAGCCGGGCGTCGGCAGCGTGTTCGAACTGCGGCTGCCGTGGATCCCGGCCGCCGGCACGCCGCCGGAGCTCACGCGCGACTCGTCCTGGGCCGACAGCCCGCGCCGCCTCGACGGCGTGCGCGTGCTCGTCGCCGAGGACAACGAGGTCAACCAGATCGTGCTGGAACGCGCGCTCGAGATCGAGGGCGCCGACACGACCATCGTCGGCGACGGCCGCCAGGCGGTCAACCGCGTGCTGGCCGACGGCCGCGAGTCCTACGACGTCGTGCTGATGGACATCCAGATGCCCGAGATGGACGGCTACGAGGCCACGCGCCGCATCCTCGAGCTCGCGCCCGACCTGCCGGTGATCGGCCAGACCGCGCACGCGATGCTCGACGAACGCCGCGAGTGCCTGGCCGCCGGCATGGTCGACCACATCGCCAAGCCGATCGACTTCCGCCAGCTCGTCGACATGATCGTGCGGCACATCGCCTGAAGCTTCGTGCGCGTCGGGATGACGCGCGCCGGCCTCTTCCTAACGGAATCCTGACGCCGCCATATGCGGCCCATACGGCCGCTCCGGTCTAGTCACGTCATGCGCCGACACGAGGCGCGCTCTGACGAGGCGAACGACATGGCTGACAGCAACGACACCGCACCCCGGCACGGCCTGGGCGCGCAACTGTGGGGCGCGGTGAAGGACGCCCTGATCGACGAGGACCCGGTCGCGGCGGCGCGCCGCGCCAAGCTGCAGGGCACGCGGACGCCGGCCGACAAGCCGGCCGCGCCCGATGCGGCGCCGGCGGCGATGTCGCCGATGGCGCAGGCGCTGATGGCGCAGGTGCTGTCGAAGGCCACGGCCTACACGGCGCTGACCGACAAGCTCGCGCCGCTGGAGGCCATCGTGCTGGACGAGCGCACGCGATACCAGGCGGCGTATGCGCTGATCAAGAGTTCGCGCAGCGTCGAGCAGGTGGTGCAGGCGATCGCCATGCAGCACGTGCCCGCGCTCGAGGCCGAGGCCGCGCGCTTCGGTGCCCAGCTCGAGGACAAGGAACGCCAGGAGATCGGCGCGCGCTCGCAGGAGCTGCAGACGCTGACGACCCACATCGAAGCGGCCGCCCAGCAGGTGGCCACCTTGCGTGCGGACACCGCGGCGCGCATCCAGCAGATCGAGGCGGCCGTCGCGCGCGACCGCGAGCGCCAGGCGCAGCTGACGCAGGAAATCGACGGCAAGCGCCACGAGCTCGCCGGCGTGCAGCGCCAGTTCGACGCGGCCGCGAAGTCGGTGGCACAGGCGCTGGACGCCGCCAAGGCGACCGTGCTGCGCCACCTGGGCTGAACAACGAAAGGAGAAATCATGAACGACCTCATTCCCACCGACTACAAGCCGCGCAGCTTCTGGGAGCGCAAGGAAGGCGTGACCGGCCAGATCGTCGGCGTCGCGCTCGTGTGCGGGGCCGGCGCGCTGCTCTACCGCGCGCTGCCCACCATCATCGCGCTGCTGGAGAACACGGTCTACGCCGCCATCCTCGGCGTGGCCGCGGCCGCCCTGTTCTTCGTGATCACCGACCGCCGCTTCTGGCGCCTGGGCGCGTGGGCCTACATGAGCGCGATGCGTCGCCTCACGCAGGTCTTCGTCGAGATCGATCCGATCGGGATCATGCGCAACTACATCGAGGACCTGAAGAAGAAGCTGGCCGACATGAACGGCCGCATCTCGCGGCTGTCCGGAATGATCCGCGCCTGCAAGGAAGAGATCCGCCAGAACGACCAGGCCAAGAGCGGCGCGCTGGGCCTCGTGAGCGAGGCGAAGAAGAAGGGCCTGACGATGGTGGCGGCCGCGCAGTCGCGCAAGGCCGGCCGCATGGCCGAGGCCAACCTCAGCTACCAGGACCTGCTGGCCAAGATGGAGCTGCTGCATCGCGTGCTCGTGAAATACCAGGAGGTCTCGACCTTCCTCATCGAGGACATGACGCAGGAGGTGTCCATCAAGGAGCGCAAGCGCGCGATGGCCAAGGAGGCGTACTCCGCGATGAAGTCGGCGATGGCCATCATCCATGGCGACCCGAGCGCCAAGGAGCTCTACGACATGGCCAACGAGTACGTGGCCGCCGACTACGCGATGCGCATCGGCGAGATCGAGGACTTCGTGCGCATGTCCGACACCTTCATGCAGTCGATCGACCTGCGCAACGGCGTGTACGAACAGCAGGCCGTGCAGATGCTCGCCGACTGGGAGAGCAACGCCGACTCGATCGTGCTGGGCGACGCCAAGCGCCTGCTGATCGAGAACCACCCGGAGGGCGCCGCGCGTGAGACGCGCGGCAGCCCGACGCGACCCCGCAACACCGGCAGCGACACGCCGGGGCTCGACTGGTTCAACCCGTCCAGCAACTGAGTCAAACGTCAGCAACAACAACGCATCGAAAGGAATCATCATGGCCATCAAGCCGCTCCCCAGACTTCTCCTGATCGTCGCCGCCGTCGGCGGCGCCTGGGTCGGGATCAATCGCTACACGCAGGTCGCGCACGCCCACAGCGTGAGCGCCAGCAGCGTGCCGAGCCAGGCCGACGTGCCGGTCGCAGGCAGCACCGCGACGGCCGCGCAGCCCACGCTCGTGACGTCGACGCTGGCCCCCGCCACCGGCGACTACACGGCGCGCACGCTGCTGCTGCCGTGGAACGCCGAGGCGGGCATCGCGCTTGCGAACGGCGATGCGACGACCGCGGCCGACAGCCTGATGGCGCGCCACGGCGTGCACCTCGCGCTGGAGCGCCAGGACGACTACTCGCAGATGGTCGCCGAGCAGGCGCTGTTCGCGCAGGAGGTCGCCAACGGCGTCGCGCGCCCGGCCAAGGGCGCGGCCTTCGTCGTCATCATGGGCGACGCATTGCCCGGTTATGCCGCGTCGGCCAAGGCGGCGCTCGACAAGCTCGGCCAGCAGATCGAGGTCGTCGGCGCGCTCGGCTACTCGCGCGGCGAGGACAAATGCATGCTACCGGCCGAGGTCGTCGCCGACCCGCAGAAGGCGCGCGGCTCGTTGATCGGCGCGGTGCTGCGCGATGGCGACTGGAACATCTGCATCAAGTACGCGGCCGACAACAGGATCCCGGTCAACGCGGATCCGAAGACGTATGACCCGGACGCAATGAACTTCGTCTCCGTCGGCGCGTTCACCGAGGCCGACGAGAAGCTGATCGCCGCGAGCAAGGGCGCGTGCGAGACGCGTCCCGTCGTCAGCGCCGGCAAGCTGACCGGCGAGTCGCGCCGCGTGTGCCAGAACGGCACCGCGACGTGGACGCCCGGCGACGTCAAGATCGCGCGCGAGGTGGGCGGCCTGGCAGCCGTCGCGTCGACCCGGGAATACATGTGGCAGATGCCTGCCGCCATCATCGGCAACAAGCAATGGATGGCGCAGAACCCGGCGTTCGTGAAGAACCTGCTGGCCGCGTCCTTCGAGGCGAGCGACGCGATCAAGGCCAACGACGCCAACCTGCTCGCCGCGTCGACGGTGATGGCCAAGGTCATGAAGGAGCAGACGCCCGAATGGTGGGCGAAGTACCACCGCGGCGTGGTCGAGAAGGACTCGAAGGGCCTGGACATCCGCCTCGGCGGCTCGACCACCAACAACCTGGCCGACAACCTCTACCTGCTGGGCCTGAACGGCAACGACAACCTCTACAAGCGCGTCTACACGGTCTACGGCGGCATCGCGAAGTCGCTCTATCCGCAGGAGATGCCCGTGGTGCTGCCGTACGAGCAGGTGGTCAACGCCAGCTACGTGCAGGCGCTCGCCAGCGAGGCCACGGCCGCGGCGTCGGCGCGTCCCGCCACGCCGGTGTTCGACGCCAGCGCGCCCGCGACGTCCACGTTCGCCAAGCGCTCGTGGGCCATCGAGTTCGACACGGGCAAGGCGACGTTCCGCCCGCAGGCGATCCCCGTGCTCGACGCGATGCTCGACCAGGTCGCGGTGTCGGGGCTGACGGTGCAGGTGTCGGGGCATACCGACAACGTCGGCGACCCGGCGTCCAACCTCGCACTGTCGAAGCGCCGCGCCGAGGCAGTGAGCGCCTGGCTGCAGGCCAATGCGTCCTCGTCATTCCCGAAGGAACGCGTGCGCACGCGCGCCTACGGCGACCAGCAGCCGGTGGCGGCCAACGACACGGCCGAGGGCCGGGCGCGCAACCGCCGGGTCGACATCGCGCTCGTCCGCACCGAATGACGCGCGATGCCTGAGGCGCGAGCCGCCCCGTCGACAGACGCGGGCGGCTCGCCACGGAGAAGACTCTTGAGACCCGTCAATCTGCTGTTGCCTTTCACGCCCGTGCGCGCGCGCTGGGTGCAGGCCATGGTCGCCGTGCAGGCGGTCGCGGCCGTCGCGCTGTGGGCGCTGAGCGGCTCGAGGACGCTGCCGTCGCCGATGGAGGTCGGCCGCGCGTGGATCGATCTCGTGCAGCACCAGGGCCTGCTGTTCGAGCTGTGGGCCAGCGTCAAGGTGAGCGTGGTCGCGCTCGTGCTGTCGACGCTGGCGGCCGTCGCGATGGCCTGCCTCGCGACGGCGCCCGTGTTCATGCCGCTGGCGCGCCTCGCGGCCACGATGCGCTTCCTCGGCTTCGCGGGGCTGACCTACGTCTTCATGCTGATGTCCAGCGACGCGACCGCGCTGCGCGTCTGGATCCTCGCCTTCGGCATGTTCGTGTTCATGGTGACGGCGCTGCTCGCCGACCTCGCGGCCACGTCGCGCGATCCGGTCGACCACTGCCGCACGCTGGGCATGCGCCACTGGCGCATCACCGGCGAGGTGGTGGTGCTGGGCAAGGCCGACGTGATCCTGGACCTGATGCGCCAGAACGCCGCCGTCGGCTGGACGCTGCTGACGCTGGTCGAGGGCATGACGCGCTCGGCCGGCGGCATCGGCGCGATGCTGCTGAACCAGAACCGCTACTTCCTGCTCGCCGGCGTGTTCGCGATCCAGGCCACGATCCTCGCGTTCGGCCTCGCGCAGGACGCGCTGCTCTCGCTGGTCAAGGACGCCGCGTGCCCGTGGAGCGCGCTCGGCAAGCAACAAGGAACGACATGACCGGACACCCCGTCTACACGGTCGGCGAACGCCTGCTCACGATCGACAACGTGTGCGTGCGCCACGACCGCACCATCCTCGAAGGCGTCAGCGGACGCATCGACAACCTCCGGCGCGAGCGCCTGCAGCAGGGCCAGGTCGTGGGCCTGCTGGGGCCGTCGGGCATCGGCAAGTCGCAGCTGTTCCGCTGCATCGCCGGCCTGCAGAAGCCGACGTCGGGCAGCGTCCGGCTCAACGGTTCGCAGCGCGAGGTGCAGGCGGGCGAGGTGGGCGTCGTCGCGCAGAACTATCCGCTGTTCAACCACCGCAGCGTGTGGGGCAACCTGATGCTGGCCGCGACGCGCCATGGCCGCAACCAGCACGACGCCGCCGATGCCTGCGTCGCGCTGCTGGAGAAGTTCGGCCTGCTGGACCACGCGAAGTGCCACCCGATGATGCTGTCGGGCGGCCAGCGCCAGCGCGTCGCGATCGCGCAGCAGCTGCTGTGCAGCTCGCACTTCCTGTTGATGGACGAGCCGTTCTCGGGGCTGGACCCGCTCGCGAAGTCGGCCGTGTGCGAGACGCTGGTCGACGTGTCGACCACGCACGAGCTCAACACCATCATCGTGGTGACGCACGACATCGAGAGCGCCATCCGCATCTCCGACACGCTGTGGCTGCTGGGCCGCAACCGCGACGCGAGCGGCCAGCCCAGCGGGGGCGCCTCGATCCAGCAGACCTACGACCTGGCCGGCATGGGGCTCGCGTGGGATCCCGACATCGAGTCGCGTGCGGAATTCCGCGAACTGGCCGCGGCGCTGAAGGCGCGCTTCGCGACGCTGTGATGGCGCGGCCGGGCAGCGCGGCATCGGCGGGCTTCTGGCGCGCGCTGGCGGAGGCTGCAATGTCTGGTACGGTTGCCACGATGACGGACGACGACGCGATTCCCCCCCGCCGCATGGCCCGCTGGCCATGGGCCTGGGCCTGCGCGGTGTGGGCCGCAGCCTGGCTGCTGATGCTGGGCCTGGACAAGCACATCGGCCTGGCGCAGGCGGCGATCACGCTGGTGCTGGCGTCGGCGCTGGCCGCGATCTGGCTGCCGACGCTGGCGTCGCTGGCCACCACCACGCTGGCCGTGGCGGCCTTCGACTGGTTCCTCGTGCCGCCCAAGCACGCGTTCGCGGTGGAGCTGACCGAGGACATGCTGCTGCTCGCGGAGATCCTGGTCCTGAGCTGGGTGGTGACGGGCCTGCTCGCGCGCGGCCGCGTGCTCGCGTCGCGCGCGCGCCGCAGCGCCCGCCACGCCGACCAGATGCGCCGCCTCGGCGATGCGCTGCGCGACACCGAAGACCCGCTGCGCCGCGGCGAGGCGCTGCGCGCGTCGCTGCAGGACCTGCTGGGCGGGCCGCCGCGGCTGCTGCTGCTGCGCAACGAGACGCCGGCGCCGGCGGACGACGACGCCTCGACGACGCTGGGCGATCCGAGCGCCGACGACCTCGTCGGCCTGTGGCACTGCGTGCGCCTGTGCCGCCAGTTCGGCCCCGGCACCGGCCACGAGCAGGAGCTTCCGGCGCTCTACCTGCCGCTGCGCGGCACGGAGGACGAGGCCTTCGGCGCGGCGATGATCGCGGTCAACCCGGCCGAGCCCGTCGACGACGAGGTGCTCGTGCAGGCCCAGGCGCTGTGCGACCAGATGGGCCAGCTGCTGCATCGCGCCCGCACGCAGCGCGAGGCCGAGTCGGCGCAGGCGCGTGCGCAGGGGCAGGCGGTGCGCAACGCGCTGCTGGCCGCGATCTCGCACGACTACCGCACGCCGCTGGCCGCCATCATGGGCGCGGCGTCGTCGCTGCGCGACCAGGGCGGCAAGCTCGCGCCGGAGCAGCGCCAGCGCCTGGCCCAGAGCATCGTCACCGAGACGCGCCAGCTGAGCCGTCTCACCGACAATACGCTGCAACTCGTGCGCCTCGACGCGCCCGGCGTGCAGCTGCACCTCGATTGGGAATCGCCCGACGAGCTCGCCGGCGTAGCCATCGACCGCGCCCGCAAGCACCACGACCCGGAGCGCCGCATCAAGGTGTGGGCCGAACCGGGCCTGCCGCTGGTGCGCTGCGACGCCGTCCTGTTCTCGCAGATGCTGGAAAACCTGATCGACAACGCGATGAAGTACAGCGATCCGCCCGCGCCGGTGGAGCTGACGGTGCGCCGCCACGGGCAGCACATCGTCTTCGCCGTGCGCGACAACGGCCCCGGCATCGAGCCACAATGGCGCGAGAAGATCTTCGACGTCTTCCAGCGCGGCGACTGGCGCTCCGGCAGCAGCAACAGCGCGGCCCAGCGCGGCGCCGGCGTGGGGCTGGCTGTCTGCCGCTCGATCGCACTCGCGCACGGCGGCGAGCTCAGGCTGCGCCAGCCCGCGCAGGGCGGCTCGAGCTTCGAATGCTGGCTGCCGGAGCAGGACTCGCCCGGCGTCGAGGATCGCGAATCGACGCTGGACGGAGGGCGCCCATGACGCTGCGTGTCCTGCTGGTCGAGGACGACCGCGAACTGTGCCGCACGCTCAAGGACGCGATGACGGCGGAAGGCTACGAGGTCTTCACTGCCGCCAGCCTCAGCGAGGCCTTCGCGCTGATGACCGGCCTCGGCGCGCGGCCGACCGCCGGCGGCGCGCCGGTCGACATGGTGCTGCTCGATCTGGGCCTGCCCGACGGCGACGGCGAACAGCTGCTGGTCGAACTGCGCCGCAAGCACGCGGTGCCGCTGATCGTCATCTCGGCGCGCGAGAGCGACGGCCAGAAGGTGCGCCTGCTCGACGCCGGCGCCGACGACTACCTCGTCAAGCCCTTCAGCATCCGCGAGCTGCTCGCGCGCATGCGCGTGGGGCTGCGCCATCGCGGCACCAGTGTCTCGCCGGCGATCACGCGCTACGCCGTCGGCGCGCTCAGCATCGATCTCGGCACGCGCGAGGTGCTGCTCGCCGGCGAGCAGGTGCATCTCACGCCCACCGAATTCAACCTGCTCGCGCGACTGGTGCGCAGCGCGGGCCAGGTCGTCACGCACCGGCAGCTGCTGATGGACGTGTGGGGCGCCGAGTTCACGGAGCACACGCACTACCTGCGGCTGTACATGGCGCAGCTGCGCGGCAAGCTGGAGGACAACCCGGCGGATCCGCAGTTGCTGATGAACGAGCCCGGAGTCGGTTATCGGATCGTCGAACCGCAGGGCTGATCGCGGCTCATCGACGGCGCGCAGGAACACGGCGAAACCGGCCGTTTGGCGCGGGGCAGTTTGGCCAGGGCTGTAGAGAATCGATCGCATGGACCGGTGCGGACAACGCTGTTCGTCGCTGCACCGGCGTCGCGGTTCTTCAACGGTGTGCGTGCGCCATGTCGCTTCAATTCAAGAGTCTTTATCGGGGGCTGTGTCTGGCCGTGCTTGCCGAGTCGGCGCTGGCGGGGCCGGGGCTGGGTTCGAACGTGAGGCCAAGCGATTGCGGGCCGAGGGATGCGGACAGTACGTGCGCGACGAGCGTGGCCAGGGCGCCGGTGGCGGCTCCGCCGCCATCCTTCATGACCGGATCGATCCTTTACGACGGCCCGCTGGGCGGCGTTCCGCCCACCAACTACGCGTACTGGGGTTTCGACTTCGTGGCGGACGCCACCGGTGCCTCCAGCCCGGTGCGTCTCGACGAATTCATCAACCGCAGCACCGTCCCGGTCACCATCACGCTGAGCTTCAACTTCCCCACGGATCACGCCTGCGAAAGGAACTGCCTGCCCGGCGTGCAATTCCAGACCGGCCCCGGCTGGCGCACGCTCGGTCCGCTCTACACCAGGTCCGGCGACCTGGCCTGGGTCTCGTGGACCTTTGCGCCGGGCATCGGCTACGGTTGGGTGATCAACATGTACGATTCGTGGAATCCGCGACTCACCGTCAGCGTCCCCTTCGGCTCGATGACAACGCTCGAGGAGGTCGGCATGCCGACGCACCCCGAGGAGGCCACCGAGATCCCCGCGGTGCTCGGGTCGTGCTACTGCTGGGATGGCACCTTCGCGGCCTGCTCGGACGGCGACCACTTCTCGAATGGCCTTCTGGGGCCGTTCTATTTGAACTGGGACAACTACATCCGCGCTGGTGCCTTCAACAACTGCCAGGCGCAACGGTAGCGCCATTCATGGCGACCCCGTGGTGAACGACCAGGTGCGATTCACGGACTGGATCGCACCGGTCGGAAACTGACGGGTGCTCCCCGAGAAGACGACCCGGTAGGTGGTGCCGGGCGACAGCGGCGCCAGTGGAACGGCGGCGATGAACGACTCGGGCGTGGCGAAGTTCGGATCGTTCGCGTTGGTCAGCAGATGCGTGGGCACGACGTTGCCGGTCGCGACATTGGTCAAGGTGAATTGCGTCGCCGCGATGCTCTGGCCTTCCGCCACGTTGAGGGAGGCGGGTGTTCCCAAGGTCAGGACGTCTTGCGTCGGCACGGGGTTGGGGCTCTCGTTGCCCAGGCGCAGCGGGACGTTGCTCGCCCCGTCGAGGGGCCACACGGCGACGCCGTTGATCGATGGCTGTGCGGACTGGCCCGCCCCGCGAACCGTGTCGTATCCGGGCTTGGTCAGGTCGATGACGAGCGGCGTCGTGACGCTGGCCGCGCTGGCGCCGGACCGTCCGACCCCGACGTCCACCGGCTCGAATGCGAGAAGTGCCGCGCGGTGATAGGCCGAATTGACCAGGATGTCGACGCCGGCCGACGCCGGGCCCTGGGCCATGACCTCGCTTCCCTCAATCGGCACATAGCCAAACGCCTCGTCCCGCCGCGCCCAGTTCACGCCCGTGAACCCCGGCGTGCCGGACACCTCGTCATGCGTGAACGAGTCGTTCGTGACCATCCACGCCGCATGCGACTGCGCCGCCTGATCCATCTTCGTGTTCTGCGCCAGCATCCCCAGCCCGGCCGACAGGCGGATCTCGTTGAGCCGTTTGAACGCGGCGAGACGATCGGCGTCGTAGTCCACGGGGGTCGGCACCGTGAGCTGGGCGGCGATGGGCGCGGCCGGCGAAGGCGTGGGCGCAGGGGGCGCCGGGGCCGGCGGCGGCGACGGGGTGGGAGCCTCGCCACCACCGCCCCCGCCGCAGGCCACCAGCGCACCCGTCAACGCGCTGGCCGCGGCCAGCGTGAACAGCGCGCCCAACGAGCGCCAACGGCCCGCATCCCGGGCCAGCGGGCCGAGTTCAGCGAACGAATCCATCCAGGTGCCTCCTTGAGTTGATGCCCGGTCGTGCGGCATCGACCCAGCTCGACGCCGCCGACACGAGCGAGCGCCATGCTTCCATGTCGTCCCGGATCGCCCAAGCCACGAAGTCGCCTGTTCAAGGGATGGCCACGTCCCCCGGTGTAATTCGGTCGGTTAATCGACCATTTGGCGCGCCACGACACCCCTCGCCGCACAATCGACGTCATGCGAACTCCCTCCTGGTGGCTGCCGGCCGGTGTCGAACCCGCGGCGGGTTGGCTGCTGGCCAGCCGGATGCTGCGCGGCTTCGCCGATGGCTACGTCGCGGTGCTGCTGCCGGCCTACCTGCGTTCGCTGGGGATGAGCGTGGTCGAGATCGGCGTGCTGAGCACGCTCACGCTGGCCGGCTCGGCGGCCGCGACGATCGCGGTCGGCGCGCTCGGCCACCGCTATCCGGCATCGCGCCTGATGCTCGCCGCGGCGTGGACGATGGTGGCCACCGGCCTGGGCTTCGCGGGCTTCAGCGCCTTCTGGCCGCTTGCGCTGGTGGCCTTCGTCGGTACGCTCAATCCGAGCTCGGGCGACGTCAGCGTCTTCCTGCCGCTGGAGCACGCGCGGCTGGCGCGCGCGGCCGCCGACAGCCGCGCGCGCACCGCGCTGTTCTCGCGCTACGCGCTCGCGGGCGGCCTGAGCGCGGCGATCGGCGCGCTTGCCTCGGCCTGGCCGGCGTGGTGGCGCGCGCATGTCGGCGGCGACGTGCAGGCCGCGATGCGCGCGATGTTCGTGCTGTACGCGTTGATCGGCGGCGTGGTCGCGCTGCTCTATCGCGGCTTCATCGCGCACGAGCACCGCGATCGCGCGGCGGCCGGCGACGCGTCGGCCGCGAACCTCGATGCGCCGCAGCCGCTCGGGCCGTCGCGCGGCATCGTGATGCGGCTGGCCGGGCTGTTCTGCATCGACTCGTTCGCCGGCGGCCTGCTGGTCAACTCGATCATGGCGCTGTGGTTGTTCCAGCGCTTCGGGCTGTCGCTGGCGCATACCGGCCAGTTCTTCTTCGCGTCGGGCCTGATGATGACCGCCTCGCAGTTGCTCGCCCCGCCGCTCGCGCGCCGCTTCGGACTCGTCAACACGATGACGTTCACGCACATCCCGGCCAGCCTGTTCCTGATCGCGGCGTCGTTCGCCACCAGCCTGCCGATGGCGCTGGTGCTGCTGCTGCTGCGCGGGGTGCTGTCGTCGATGGACGTGCCCGCGCGCAACGCCTTCGTGATGGCCGTCGTCACGCCGCCCGAGCGCGCGGCCGCCGCCAGCTTCACGGCCGTGCCGCGCAGCCTCGCGTCGGCGCTGGGTCCGACCATCGGCGCCTCGCTGCTGGCCAGCGGCGTGCTGGCCGCGCCGTTGATCGCCTGCGGCGTGCTGAAGATCACCTACGACCTGCTGCTGCTCGCCCAGTTCAGGCGGCACCCGGTCGACTAGGCGGGTTCGGCCAGCAGCGTCTCGAGGCAGTGCTCGCGGATGCCGTAGAACTGCTTCAGTTCCGCGATCTGCGCCAGCACGTCGGCGCGCCGGCGCTCGGCCTGCGGCGTGTCCTGACGGCCTGGTCGGCGCACCGCGAGGATCATCTTGTTCTTGCTGGTGTGCTCCAGCGCGACGAACTCGAACACCTGCGCGTCGTACCCGTGCGCCTCGAGCAGCAGCGCGCGCAGGCCGTCGGTCACCATCTCGGCCTGCTGGCCCAGGTGGATGCCATGCTGCAGCATCGGCTTGAGCAGCGACGGCATCTGCATCTGCGGCCGGATCTGCTTGTGGCAGCACGGCGAGCACATGATGATGGACGCGCCCGCGCGGATGCCGGTGTGCAGCGCGTGGTCGGTGGCGGTATCGCAGGCGTGCAGCGCGATCATCACGTCGAGCCGCTCGGGCACGAAGCTGCTGACGTCGCCGGCCTCGAAGCGCAGGCCTTGCAGCTTGCACCTGGCGATCGCGTCGTTGCACAGCTTGACGAGATCGGGCCGCAGCTCCACGCCGACGACGTCCAGCGCACGCGGCGCGCCGGCCGCCTGCCGGCGCAGCCAGTCGTGCAGCGCGAAGGTGAGGTAGCCCTTGCCGGCGCCGAAGTCGACGACGTTGAGCGGCGCGGTCGCGGCGATGCCCGCCGACTCGAGCGCGTGCGACATCACCTCGACGAACTTGTTGATCTGCTTCCACTTGCGCGCCATCGCCGGCACCAGCTCGTGGCGCGCGGTGGTCACGCCCAGTTCGACGAGGAAGGGCGCGTCCAGGCTCAGGTAGCGGTGCTTCTGGCGGTCGTGCGACGCGGGCTCGTCGTCGCTCGCGGCGGCGACCGCATCGCGCGTCGCATCGTCCGCATTGGCCTTGGCGCGATGCAGCGTGTAGCGGCCCTTGCGGCTCATCATCAGCTGCAGCTCGGCGTCGCGCGCGAACAGGTGCGCGTGCGCGAAACGCGCGCCCACGAGCGCGGCGATCGTCTCGAGCGCCGCGTCGATCGGCTCGTTTTTCGTGATGTCCCTGGTGCGATGCTTGAACACGAACGACAGCACGCGCTCGCCGCGCAGCAGCAGCGGGCGCGCCGTGACGCGCTCGAGGTCGTCGCCCTTGGCCACCGGCTTGCTGAGCAGCACGCGCGTGACGCTGCCATCGGCGACGCCTTGCGCCAGCGCGTCGAGGAAGCGCTCGCGCTGCGCGAGATCGGCCAGCGACGCGGTGCCGGCATTGAGCGAGGCGGCGTCGGCGGCGGTTTCAACGGATTCAGGGGACACGGGGCGGCACGAGGTAAGCGAATGCTGCATTTTCCCGCAGCCCGTGCTTTCGGGCCACGGCCGTGCGACGATAGCCCTCCTTCGCAACTGCCGTGGATCCCGCATGAGACTGGCCTGCCTGCCGGCCGCCAAGCGCCTGCTCGCGTCGCTGGCGGCCGCCGCGACCACCGCCGCGCTGTTCGCCATCGCACCGATCGCGCGCGCCGCGGACAAGCAGATCAACGCCGTCCCGCGCGCGCTCGCGCTGGCGCCGGCGTCCGCGGCGTCGACCAGCACCGAGGGCGCGCTGATCGTCGGCTCCAAGCGCTTCACGGAGTCGTACATCCTGGGCGAGATCCTGCGCCAGACCGCGGCGACCGCGGGCCCGGCCGAACACCGGCAGGGCCTGGGCAACACCGCCGTCGTGCTGGCCGCGCTGAAGGCCGGCGCGATCGATGTCTACCCCGAATACCTGGGCACGATCGATGCCGAGATCCTGGGCCACCGCGCGCCCGCCTCGCGAGAGGTCATCGCCAGGGAGCTCGCCGAGCAAGGGCTGGGGCTGGGCGCGGCGCTGGGCTTCGCCAACGGCTACGCGCTCGCGATGCCCGCCGACGAGGCCGAGCGCCTGCACATCGCGAAGATCAGCGACCTCGCCGACCACCCCGACATCGTGCTGGGCCTGTCGCACGAATTCCTCGGCCGCGGCGACGGCTGGCCCGGCCTGTCGAAGCGCTACGGCCTGACGGCGCGGCCGCTGGGCATCGACCACGGCCTGTCGTACGACGCGATGGCCAGCGGCAAGATCGCCGTCACCGACATCTACACCACCGACGCCCAGATCGCGCCGCGCCACCTGCGCGTGCTGGCCGACGACAAGGACTACTTCCCGCACTACGACGCCGTGCTGCTGTATCGCCTCGACGCCGCCACGCGCCACCCGGCGCAGTGGCAGGCGCTGCAAGGCCTGGCCAACCGCATCCCGGCCGCGGCGATGATCGCGATGAACGGCCGCGCCGAGCTGCGCCACGAGCCCTTCGCCGACATCGCCAAGGACTTCCTGGGTGGCCACCTCGACGTCTCCGCGCCCGTCGCGGACGACGCGCACAGCGGCCACATCGGGCAGCGCTTCCTCGCGCGCCTGCTCGCCGCCGACCTGATGCCGCTGCTGGGCCAGCACCTGCTGCTTGTCGCCGTGGCCGTGCTCTGCGCGACCTTGCTGGGCGTGCCGCTGGGCGCCGCGGCCGCGGCCTGGCCACGCAGCGAGGGCCCGGTGATGGCGACGGTGGGTGTGCTGCAGACGATCCCGTCGCTGGCGCTGCTGGCGATGCTGATCCCGCTGCTGGGCCGCATCGGCACGGGGCCCGCGCTGGTCGCGCTGACGCTCTATGCGCTGCTGCCGATCGCGCGCAACACGGCCACCGGCCTGCTGGGCGTGCCCGCCGGCCTGCGCGAGGCCGGCACTGCGCTGGGCCTGACGCCCGCGCAGCGCTGGCGCGCCGTCGACGTGCGGCTGGCGCTGCCGACGATCATGGCCGGCATCGGCACCGCGGCCGTCATCACGGTGGGCACCGCCACCATCGCGGCCTTCGTCGGCGCCGGCGGCCTGGGCGACCGCATCGTCACCGGCCTGGCCCTGAACGACCACGCGATGCTGCTTGCCGGCGCGGTGCCGGCCGCGGTGCTGGCGCTGCTCGTGCAGGGACTGTTCGCGTTGACAGAGCGACTCGCGACGCCTCGTTCCGCGGCCTAGCCTTCCGACCGTCCCGTTCCTTCGCGATCGCGCTCGTAGTGCTTCGCGAGCGGGAACGGCGGCAGCCACGACTCGCGGCGGACGACCCAGTTCTCGTAGGTCGGCACCAGTTGGTCGGGGGCATCCAACGACCCGAGGTGCACCTCGACTTCATCGCCGAAGCGCGCGAAGACGGACGAGCCGCAACGCGGGCAGAAATGGCGTCCGGCCCAGTCGCGCGTGTCGCCCGCGATCGCCACCGCGTCCTGCGGGAAGATCGCCGCGGCGTAGAAGAGGGCGCCGTGGTGCTTGCGGCAGTCCAGGCAATGGCACAGGCCGACGCGATGCGGCTCGCCCGTCGCGACGAGGCGCACGTCGCCGCAGAGGCAGCCGCCGGTGAATCGCTCCATGGCGCGCACTCCTAACCGGCGACTGGAGCGGCCGGCGGCTGCACGGCCTGCGCGACGCGGCGCACCGGCGTGCGCATCAGCATGAACTCCTCGGCCAGCGTCGGGTGCACGGCGATTGTCTGGTCGAAGTCCGACTTCCTCGCGCCGCAGGTCACGGCCACGGCCAGGCTCTGGATGATCTCGGGCGCGTCGGGGCCGATCATCTGCGCGCCCAGCACGCGCTGGTCGAGGCCGTCGACCACGAGCTTCATGAACGTGCGCTGCGTGCCGCCCACGAAGGCCGTCTTCATCGGGCGGAAGTCGGCGGCGTAGATGTCCACCGGCCCGCGGAGCGCGGCCTGCTGCTCGGTCAGGCCGACGGTGCCGATGGGCGGATCGGTGAACACGGCGCTGGCGACGACGCGGTGGTCGACGCGCTTCGGATCCTTGTCGAACTCGGTGTCGGCGAACGCGCGCGCCTCGGCGATGGCCACCGGCGTCAGGTTGACGCGGTCGGTGACGTCGCCGACGGCCCAGATCGTCGAGACGGCGGTGCGGCTCTCGGTGTCGACGACGATCGCGCCCTTCGCGTTGAGCTGCACGCCGACGTCCGTCAACCCGAGGCCCGCGGTGTTGGGCTTGCGGCCGGTGGCGTTGAGCGCGGCCTTGGCGCGCAGCACGCTGCCGTCGGCGCGGTGCAGCGCGAAGCCGGCGTCATCGCGCTCGAGCCTTGTCAACGCCACGCCGCAGGCCAGCGTGATGCCGCGTTCGCCGAGCGCGAGCGCGAGGCGTCCGCGCAGCTCGGCATCGAAGCCGCGCAGCGGATGGCTGTCGCGATAGGCCAGCGTCACCTTCGCGCCGAGCCCGGCCAGGATGCTCGCGAACTCCACCGCGATGTAGCCGCCGCCGATCACCAGCAGCGACTCGGGCACCTCGCGCAGGTCGAGCACCTCGTTGGAGGTCATCGCCGCGGCCAGGCCGGGAAACGCGTCGGCCGAGGGCGCGCCGCCGGTCGCCACGAGGATGCGCGGCGCGGCGAGACGGCGGCCGTCGACGTCGACCTCGCAGCCCGACGCCAGCCGTCCGCGGCCGCGCACGATCTCGACGCCGCCGTTGGCCAGCATCTCGTCGTAGATCTTCTCGAGGCGGTCGATCTCGCGCTTCTTCGCGTCGGCCCAGCGCGGCATCTCGAAACGCGCCTGCACGTCGCTCCAGCCGAAGCCTTCGGCGTCCCGGAACTGATGCGCGAAGCCGGCCGCGTACATCATCAGCTTCTTGGGCACGCAGCCGCGGATCACGCAGGTGCCGCCGAAGCGGTCGGCCTCGACGATCGCGACCTTGGCGCCCAGCGCCGCCGCGCGCCGCGAGCCGGCCACGCCGCCCGAGCCGCCGCCGATCACGATCAGGTCGTGGGTCATCTCCATGAAGATCTCCGCGCTTGCGCTTGAGTGAGGGCTGCAATGCTCGCAGAGTTTGCGAGTCCGCGCGACGGCGGGGGCAACTCGACCGCAGCGCCGCCGCGTTACGCAAGCAGCGTTTCCTTACAGGAGCGGCACTCGGTTTGCCGCGTTTTCCTTCGCCAGGAATCCCGGCGGGTGCCGAGCTTCCGCAACACACTCAACTCTGGAGAGATCCCCATGCAAAGCTATCAGAAGAAGCTGTCCGCCGTCGCCGCCGCCGCGGCCCTGCTGGCCGGCATCGGCGCTGCCGTCGCCCAGTCGACCGACACCACGACGACGACCACCACCCAATCCACGCCGGCCGCGACGACCGACAGCAGCTCGATGTCGAACAGCGCGACCACGACGGCCGATCCGGCCTCGACGCTGAACAGCACCGCGCCGACCGACACGACGACCACGACCACGACGGACACCACCGCCGCGCCGGCCGCCTCGTCCACCGACACCTCGGTCGCCCCGGCCGCCGACGCCACGCCCGCGCCGCGTTCCGACCGCAACTGAGCGCGCCGTTCCGAGTGACCCGGGCTCCCCGCTCGCCCGCGAGGGCGGGCCTTCGGAGCGCGGACCGATCGCCGCCGTGTCCGTCCGGCACGGCGGCGATCTTCATTCCGGGCCACGCCCGCGTGACGCGCGCGAGGCCCCGTCCGCGACGAAGCGGTCGAAGGCGGCCAGCAGCGGCGCATAGCGTCCCGGCGCGTCCTCGATGCGCGCGAGCGCCGCGCAGGCCGCCTCGAGCGTGCTCAGTTGCGCGGGCCGGCGCGCCTTGCGCAGCGCGGCATAGCGCGCCGGCGCGGGCGGTTCGATCACCCATCTCGGCAAGGACTGCAGCAAAGGATTCGCATGCAGCATGCGAAGGCTCTTGCGCCACGTCCCGTCGAGCACGACCAGGCGCGCCGGCGGCGCCGGCGGCGCGAAGATTTGTGTCAGTCCCGTACCCGCTGCCGTATCCGCCGGGTAAAGGAGTGCGCTGCCGGATACATCACCGTCGAGCAAGGCCAGCAGCGCCGCCGGCTCGAAGAACTCGCCGACGACCGCGCGGCAGCGCACGAGTCCCAGGCGCAGCAGGCGAGCGCTGTTCTTGGCCTCGCCGGCCTCGTCGGGATGCTGCAGCACGAGCACCTCGACCATGTTGTCCACGCGCGGCACGAGCGCGCACACGCAGGTGCGCGCGGGCAGGCCGCAGCGCTCGCAGCGTGCGCGTCGGGTCGAGGAAGGCGGCGTGTCGGTCATCGGATGCGCGGGCCCCGGCCTTGCCGCGAGCAGGCAAACACGACACCTTACAGGAGTTCATCGCATGTACGACGCACACGACCAGACGGCCCAGGGCCAGGGCAAGCTCACCGAGCTGATCAAGGACATCAAGTTCGCGATGTTCACCACGCACAAGCCCAACCACGGCCACCTGCACTCGCGGCCGATGACGACGCAGAACGCCAGGCACGTCGACGACAACGCGCTGTGGTTCTTCATGTCGCGCTCGGGCGACCCCGTCGCCGAGTTCGAGGGCGACGACCAGGTCAACGTGTCGTATGCCAACCCGAGCTCGGACACGTACGTCTCCGTCTCGGGCGTGGCCGAGATCGTCGAGGACCAGGCCAGGAAGCAGGCGCTGTGGAACAAGGGCGCCGAGGCCTGGTTCAAGGGCGGCATCACCGACCCCGACCTCGCGCTGGTGCGCGTGCGCATCGAGCACGCCGACTATTGGGACGTCAAGGAAAGCAAGCTCGTCCAGCTGTACAAGATGGCCGAGGCCTCGGTCACCGGCAAGCCGCCGAAGATGGGCGAGCACGGGCACATCCGTCCGCACTGATCGCGCGCACTGCCAATGAAAACGCGGGCTCGATTCCCGCGTCTTTCGTGGCGCAGGGGGTGTTCAGATGAACATGCCGCCCGACACCTCGATGCGCTGCGCGTTGATCCAGCCGCTCGGGTCGGTCAGCAGCGCGGCGACCGCGTTGCCGATGTCGTCGGGCAGGCCGGCGCGGCCCAGTGCGGTCTGCGAGGCGACGAAGGCGTTGAGCTGCGCGTTGTCGCGCACGCGGCCGCCGCCGAAGTCGGTGGCGATCGCGCCCGGGGCGATCGTGTTGACGGCGATGCCGCGCGCGCCCAGCTCCTTGGCCAGGTAGCGCGTCAGCACCTCGACGCCGCCCTTCATCGCCGCATAGGCCGCGTAGCCGGGCAGCGCGAAGCGGGCCAGGCCGCTGGACGTGTTGAGGATGCGGCCGCCGTCCTTGATCAGCGGCAGCAGCTTCTGCGTCAGGAAGAACGTGCCCTTCAAGTGCACGTTGAACAGCAGGTCGAAGTCGTCCTCGGTCGTCTCGGCGACGGTGGCGTGGGCGACGCCCATGCCGGCGTTGTTGACGAGGTAGTCGAAGTCCGCGCGCTGCCAGGTCGCCGACAGCGCGGCCTTCACGCGCTGCGTGAACGCCGCGAAGCTCCTGCTGTCGCCGGCGTCCAGCTGCAGCGCGACGGCCTTGCGGCCCAGCGCCTCGACCTGGCGCACGACCTCGTGCGCCTCGGCCTCGTTGCTCTTGTACGTGAGGATCGCGTCGACGCCGCGCTCGGCGAGCTTCAGCACGGCGCTGCGGCCGAGGCCGCGGCTGCCGCCGGTGACGAGGGCGATGGTGGGGGTCGTGGTCATGTCGGTGCTCCGGTTGTTGAATCGATTGGAGGGACTTTAGGAATTTCCGCCTGGCGGATAAAGTCCGCAACCAACGCCACACTGTTCCGCCAAACAGAACAATTGCCGCCATGGACCTGCACGAACTGCGCATCTTCGCCACCGTGGCCGAGCTGGCGAGCTTCAGCCGCGCCGCCGAACAGCTGGGCCTGGCCAAGGGGCGCGTGTCGACGGCCGTGCAACAGCTCGAGGCGCAGCTGGGCACGCGGCTGCTTCAGCGCACGACGCGCAGCGTGCGCGTGACGCCCGACGGCGAGCGCTTCCTCGACCGCTGCAAGGAGCTGCTGACCGAGGCCGAGCAGCTGCAGGCGATGTTCCAGCCGGCGTCCAGCGGACTGACCGGCCGGCTGCGCATCGACCTGCCCAACACCCTGGCCCGCGACTTCGTCCTGCCGCGGCTGCCCGAGTTCCTCGCCGCGCACCCGCTGCTGGAGGTCGGCATCAGCACCACCGACCGCCGCGTCGACCTCGTGCACGAGGGCTTCGATTGCGTGCTGCGCGTGGGCGCGCTGGTCGACTCCGACCTCGTCGCGCGCCCGCTGGGCTTCCTGCGCATGCGCAACGTCGCCAGCCCCGCCTACCTGCGCGCGCACGGCACGCCGCAAACGCTGGCCGACCTCGCGCAGCATCGCGTCGTCCACTACATGCCCTCGCTCAACGCACAGGGCGCGGGCTGGGACTATGTCGACGCCGGCGGCCAGCACCGCACGCTGCCCATGCGTGCGCACGTGACGGTCAACGGCACCGACGCCTACCAGGCCGCCGCGCTGGCCGGGCTGGGGCTGATCCAGGCGCCGGCGCTCGGCACCGAGCCCTTGATCGCCGCCGGCCGGCTGGTCGACGTGCTGCCGGAGTTCCGCGCGCCGGCGATGCCGGTCTCGCTGATGCTGCCTCACCGGCGCCAGCTCGCGCCGCGCGTCCAGGCGGTGATGGCCTGGCTGACGCAGGTGATCGCGCCGCAGCTGTCGCCCATGGCCTGAGCCTCGCTCCGTCGCGCGCAAAGACGTCGCGTCCCGCCCAGCCGCACCTCGTCGCACCGGCGTGGCCGCGCGCGAATCGCGTTCCTAGAATCGATTTCATCCGACCACCTCATCACAAGGAACGCCATGCGCCACGCCCTGACCCTCTCGCTTGCCACCGCCGCCGCCCTGTTCGCGCTGCAGGCCCATGCCGCCGACGAGATGCGCAGCGTCGCGCCGTTCAGCGCGATCTCCAACTCGGGGCCGGTCAATCTGCACATCGAGGTCGGCAAGGTGCAGTCGGTGCGGGTCAGCGGGACGGACGACCTGGTGGCCGACCTGCGGACCGAGGTCGTCGACAACGAGCTGCGCCTGCACATGAACCGCGACACCACCAACTTCAACCGCAACCACGACGCGCTCAACGTGACGATCACCGTGCCGCAGCTCACCGCGTTCACGATGGCAGGCGCCGGCGAGACGACGATCACGCACATGAGCGGTGACAGGCTCGAGGTGCGCTTCGGCGGCGCCGGCAGCCTCAAGGCCGACGGCACGGTGAAGAACCTGACGATGAACGTCGGCGGCGTCGGCTCGATCGACACGCGCGAGCTGCATGCCGAGACGGCCAGGGTCAACGTGGGCGGCGTCGGCTCGGTCAAGGTGTGGGCCAGCAACGAGCTCGACGCCAGCCTCGGCGGCGTGGGCTCGCTGACCTATTACGGCGACCCGAAGACGGTCAACACGCACGGCGGCGGGCTGGGCAGCATCACCAAGGCGAGGTGACGCGGCGCGTGGGCGCGGGGGACAATGCGCCGCATCCCCGCAATCGCGTCCCGAATGAACTCCCACGACATCGTCATCGCCGGCGGCGGCATCGCCGGCCTGTATTGCGCGCGCCAGCTGGCCGACGCCGGCCACCGCATCCTGATCCTCGAGGCCTCGTCCGACCGCTGGGGCGGCCGCATCGAGACCGAGGATCTCGACGGCTTCATCGCCGAGATGGGCCCGATGCGCTTCGAGCCGACGCTGCAGCCGCGCTTCGCCAAGCTGTGCGGCGAGCTGGGCGTCGAGCTGGTGGACTTCGCCGGCCCGACCGGCGAGACCATCGTCGCGCCCGACGACGACCTCACGCCCGAGGAACAGGGCCTGAACTCGCTCCAGCTGCTGCGGCGCGGCATCATGCTGATCATGGGCCGCGCGCCCGACGACCAGGCCTGGATCGACGGCCTCACCGAGGTCGACTACACGCGCCTGCGCAAGCACGCGCAGCTGCACGGCCAGCCGCTGTGGGCCACGGGCTTCTGGAACGCGCTGTCGGCGCAGGGCATCCTCAGCCACCGCGCCGTCGTCAAGCTGCGCGACACCGGCACCTTCTATCACATGATCCCGGAGAACCTGAACGCCGCCGAGTGGATCATCTGGTGGCTGCGCGCGCTGAAGACGGTGGGCCAGCAGCTCGCGAGCATCGCGGGCGGGTCGTCGCGGCTGTCCGACGGCCTGATGGACGTGCTGCGCGCGCATCCCAACGTCACGCTGGCCGGCGGGCATACCCTGCTGGGTTTCCGACCGAGCGGCCTCGGCGCGCGCGCGCTGGAGCTCGACGTGCGCACCAACAGCGGCACGGCGACCCTCGTCGCGCAGCGGCTGATCCTGGCGATGCCGCGGCTGCCGCTGGTCAAGCTGGCGCAGCACCTGCCGGAGCACGTGGCCTCGCAGCTCGACTCGGTCAACGGCTTTCCGATGCTCAAGGTCTTCTTCGTCAGCAACGCGCCCTGGTGGGACTACGACCAGCCGCCGCAGCAGCACGCCAACTGCATGCCCACGCGCGAGATCCACTACTTCCGCCGCCCGCGCGAAGCCGATGCCGACGGCCACGGCATGATCCTGCTGTACATGGACACGCCGGCCACCGAGTTCTGGCGCCACTACGTCATCGACACCGAGCGCCACGACCGCGCGGAGCTGGACCAGAACGGCCGCATCGTCGACGCGTTCGCGCTGTTCGTCGCGCGCGACGTCAAGCGCGCGCTCGAGGGCCACGAGGACGGCGAGCGCCCGGTGCGGCTGACCGAGAGCGCGCGCAAGCTGTTCAACGACATGACGCTGGACCAGGCGACCGCCTACATCCGCAACTCCATCATCACGTACGGCCTGCGCGACTGGGCGCGCGCGCCCTACGGCGCCGCCAACCACGGCTGGCAGCCGGGCGTGCGCAGCTGGAAGGTGATGGACTGCTTCAAGGCCTTCGACTTCGGCAGCGGCGCGAAGAACGTGCACATCGTCGGCGAGGCCTACTCCGACTACCAGGGCTTCATCGAGGGCGCGTTGAACAGCGCGGAGCTGGCGCTGCAGACGATTCCCGCGCGCGTCGACGCCGAACCGGAATCGGAAGGCTGAAAGAAGAAGGGCGCGCCCTCGCGGACGCACCCTTGGCGGCGGGTCGCGGCGCGATCAGTTCGTCTTCGTATAGACGTTGGTGCGGTACTGGTCGTAGCTGCCGTCGAGGTTGGTCAGGCGCTCCATCACGTAGACGTTGTTGCCCGAGGTCGCGAGCAGCGTCCAGGTGCGCGTCTGGCCCCAGTTGTAGCCGTTGGCGACGTTCCACGCGATGTCGCCAGGGCTGCAGAAACCGACGCCGCTGCTGTCCGACTCGCAGTAGTAGCGGGTCAGCGACTCGGTGCCGTCCTTGAGCACCGTCCACGTGCCCAGCGGCGTCTGCAGCGCCGAAGACCCCGGAACGCTGGAGCCGGCGCCGGTGCCGTTCTGCAGCAGGTCGATGTAGAACTGGCCGGTCGCCAGGCCGGCGTTGATGTAGCTCAGGTAGTCGTTCGTGGCGCTGGCCGTGGTGAACGACAGGCCCGGCGTGACCTTGACGACCGCCGCGTCGTAGACCCAGGTCTGCGCGCCGTTGACGAGGCCGGACGTCAGCCAGCGCTCCTCGCCCTTCGGGCCGGTGAACAGGCGCGTGTAGCTGAACGACGCGCCGGTGGGCAGCGTCACGACCAGGCTGCCGCCGGTGATCGCGTACGTGCCCGTGACGCCGGTGCGCTCGTACAGCACGTGCGTCGCGTCGACGATCTTGAGCGTGTCCTGGTTCGTGTAGTTCGCGGTGCCCGGATCGAAGTCCGTGGTCAGCACGCCGGCCCACTCGGTGCCGACCGCGAAGTCGGTGTCGTGGAAGGCCTGCGTCGCCGTCACGATTGTCTCGGTCAGCCAGGTCTCGGGCAGCGCCTTGGTGTTGCCGTTGTCCGGGCCTTGCGTGAACGTGGTGCTGCCGACGAACGCCTGCGTGGCGGTGCCGGTGCCCAGCTGGCGCACCTTGAAGCCGAAGTCGGTCTCGGTCGCCGGCCACTGGTTGCCGTCGGAAGCGATGTCGTAGGTGGTGGACGTGATCGGCTTGTCGTAGGCGACGTCGATCTCCGAGCCGTTGACCTGCCACGTCGCGGTCTGCGCGGGGGCGCCCGCGACGACGGCGGTGCCGTCGGCCTTCAGCGTCATCTTCGTGACGCCGTTGGCGCCCGCGCCCTGGCCCAGCGTCAGCACCATGTCGACATCCGCCGCGCCGGCGGCGGGCGCGGGCGGCGCGACGGCGATCGCCGGATCGGCCAGCACCGCCGCCTGCGTCGCGTTGAAGACGGTGGCATTGGTCGTCGCCTGCGTCGTGACGAAGCTCGCGTACGCGGTCGGATCGGCGACGAGCGCCAGCGTGTTGGCCGCGCCGCTGGGCAGCGCGACGCCGGCATCGGCCACCAGCTTGATGGCGGTGGCCATCTGCAGCGTCTGCGCGGAC
The DNA here is from genome assembly GCF_023231945.1 of Scleromatobacter humisilvae. Lineage (GTDB taxonomy): Bacteria > Pseudomonadota > Gammaproteobacteria > Burkholderiales > Burkholderiaceae_C > Scleromatobacter > Scleromatobacter humisilvae. The sequence continues at coordinate 181,423 of NZ_JAJLJH010000010.1, read as the reverse complement.
GAGAACTGGCCCTGCGCGGCGGCGATGTCCGCGCTGCTGGCCGGCGTCTTGCCGAGCGCCTGCGCGGCGAGCACGGCCTCGGCGGTGGTGACGTTGGTGACGTTGGCTGCCGGCAGCGCCGCCGCGGTGACGCTGCCATCGGTCGCGGCGACGGCGGCGGTGGCGCTGGCGTCGCCCACCAGGCTGGACAGCACGACGTTGGCCTGCGCGCCCACGCCCGTGGCCTTGAGCGTGATGAAGGCGGACGGCGTGGTCGTCGTGACGTCCACCGAGTAGTTGCCGTCCGCGTCCGCCGTGACGGCCGGCAGCGCCGTGCCGCCGACGGTCAGCACGACCTGCGCGCCGGGCATCGCGGCGTCGCGCACCGTGCCCTTGACCGTCATGTGCGCCGCGACGGACAGCGCGACGGCGGCCACGGAGGTCTTGTCGCCGACGGTCAGCGTGTACTGCAGGGTGTCCGCGCCGAAATAGCCGGCGGCGGGCGTGTAGACGATGCCGGTGCCGCTGACGACGGCCGTGCCGTGCGCCGGCGCGGTGGTGACGGCGATGCTCGCGCTGCCGTTGGCGATGGTGTCGTTGGACGTGACGGCCAGCGTGGTCGCGGTGTTCCAGGGGACGGTGGCCGCGTCGTTCGAGGCGGTGGCCTGCGCGGCCGGGGAGTCGCTGCCACCACAGGCGGTCAGGGCGGTGAGGGAGGCTGCGGCGATGGCCGTGGGGATCCAGCGCGTCGGGAACAAGTGCATTCGGGCTCCAGGGGTGAGGATGGGTCGGAGCCAGCGAACCTCCGATCAGCTCTCGATATCGGCACCCATGAAGCGATGGTGAAGCTCAATCCGTGCAGGACCGCACGCCGACCCCGGCCATCAGCCCGCCTCGAAGTCGCGCAGGTCGCGCCCGCGCGTCTCGGCGCCGAAGCGCCACACCAGCACCAGCGACAGCCCGACCGGCACCAGGATCGCCATGGCCGCCATGAACAGCCCCGGCACCAGCGCCAGCAGGCTCAGCAGCTGTGCGACCAGTCCGCCGCCCTTGGTGCAGGCCGCGATCCAGCCGGTGGCGCGGCCGCGCACCGCCAGCGGATAGCTCTCGGCCGCGTACGGCAGCAGCATGGCGATGATGGCGTTGATGCCGACGATCAGCAGCGCGATCGGGCCCACCGGGCTCATCGTGCCGGCGGGCGCGAACTCCAGCAGCATCACGCCGGCCAGGCCCAGCGCGGTGACGCCGATCGAGCCGAGCAGCGCGCCCTTGCTGCTCCAGCGGCTGTAGAGGAAAGCGGCGACGAAGACGGTGGGGATGGCGATCAGCGCCGAGGCCGACAACAGCCGGCTCGACACCGCCATGCTGTAGCCCTTCTCGACCAGGTGGATCGGCATCCACAGCAGCAGCCCGAAGTTGATCAGGCCCCACGCGACGGCCGCGATGCTCAGCGCCCAGGTGCGGCCCGCGAGTTCGTGCGTCATGTGCGCGTTGGCGCCGGGCGCGGCCGGCGGCGCGGGCGCCTTGGGCTCGGCATGCACGTCGCAGCCGAAGCCACGCAGCGTGCGGATCGCCTCGGCGATGCGGCCGCGCGCCGCGAGGTACTTGGGCGATTCGGGAATGAACGCGTTGAGGAAGATCAGCAGCAGGCCGGTCGGCAGGTTCAGGAACCACAGGATGCGCCAGCTGAAGATCGGCTCCAGCCACGCCGCGCAGCCGCTGGCCGCGAGGTAGCCGCCGACCGCGCCCAGTCCGCCCACGAGCACCAGCACCCAGCCGCGCTCGCGCGAGGGCATCGTCTCGGCCAGCAGCGCGTAGGTGACGGGCAGCATGCCGCCGGCGGCCGCGCCCATCAGGAAGCACATGCCGACGTTCCACCAGAAGTTCGGCATCGAGCCACAGATCGCGGTGCCAACGAACATCACCGCCGACAGCAGGATCGACGCGCGCCGTCCGTAGATGTCGGCCAGCCAGCCCCAGATGACGGAGCCGACGACCGTGCCCGAGAGCGCCGCGAACGGCAGCCATGCGACGGTCGCCTTGCTCACCACGTACTCGGCGCGCATGCCGGGCAGCACGAAGCCGAGGCTCGCGGGCTTCATCACGTCGATCACCAGCGCCACGGTCAACACCACCATCAGGCGCCAGTGCGCGGCGCCCAGCGGGGCGTCCTCCGGCGCGGCGATCTGCAGCAGCGCATCGGCGTGCACCGGGTGCATCGCGTCGCGCGGCAGCAGGCCGTAGCCAGCGACGAGGATCCCGCCGACGATCAGCGCCATGCCCCACAGCATGCCGCCGTCCATCGGCATCTCGGCCAGGTGGAAATGGTTGAAGCGGCCCATCCAGAACATCGGCAGGTGCATCGCCACGCCGGCGGTGACGGCGATGCAGCCGACGAGAAAGGCCCACAGGTGCGGCCGGTCCTGCAGCACGCCGGGCTGGTTCATGGCCGCGCCTTCCACTCGCGCGCCAGCAGGCCGTAGATCAGCGAGTCGCAGACCTCGCCGCCGACGATCCAGCGCTCGCGAAGATGGCCCTCGCGCGTGAAGCCGAGGCGCTCCAGCGCGCGCGCGGAAGCCGCGTTGCGTGGATCGATGTCGGCCTCGACGCGGTTCAGATCCAGGTGCTCGAAGCCCCAGTCCAGCAGCGTCGTCACCGCCTCGTTGGCATGGCCGCGGCCCCAGGCCGACGGCAGCAGTGCATAGCCGACGTCGGCGCGGCGGCATTGCGCGTCGAGCTGGTACAGCGTGCACGTGCCAATGACCGCGTCGTCCTCGCGGCGCACGATCGCGAACTGCACGTGCCGGCCCTCGGCCACGCTGCGGCGATCGCGCTCGATGTAGTCGACGGCCTGCTGCGGGTCCGTCCACGGCGAGTGGCTGCCGTAACGCTGGACGACGGCGTCGGACTTCAACGCGAACAGGAACGGCGCGTCGGCGGGCGCCAGCGGGCGCAGGTCGAGGCGGGCGGTGCGCAGCCTGAGGGCGGAGAAGTCGGGCATGGCCGAATTCTCCCATGCTGATCCGGGGCTTCAGCCGGTCGCGAGCAGCGCGCCGGCGGCGGCCACCAGGGCCACGACGATGAACGGCGAGACCCGCGCCGTCACCGGCAGCCCGAACGCCGCGAGCGCCAGCGCGAAGTCGCCCCGGGTGTGGACGGCGCTCGTCCACACCGGATCGTAGAGCGCCGACAGCAGGACGCCGACGACGCCCGCGTTGACCCCCGCCATCGCCGAGCGCACCCTCGCGCGCTGCCGCAGCGAGTCCCAGAACGGCAGCGCGCCCAGCACGAGCAGCCAGGCGGGAACGAAGATCGCGAGCAGGAACACGACGGCGCCGAGCCATCCCGTCAGCGCCGCGTGCATCGACGCGCCAAGGAAGGCGGCGAACGCGAACAGCGGCCCCGGCAGCGCCTGGGCGGCGCCGTAGCCGGCGAGGAAGTCCGCGTTGCTCACCGCGCCCGACGGCACGACGACCGCCTCCAGCAGCGGCAGCACGACGTGTCCACCGCCGAACACCAGCGAGCCCGCGCGGAAGACGCCGTCGACGAGGTGCAGCACCGGCGATCGGAGCGCGGCCGCCAGCAGCGGCAGTCCAGCGAGCAGCAGCCCGAAGATCGACAACAACACCGCACCCGCGCGGCGCGACACGCCGAAGGCCTGGTGCGCGGCCGCCGGTTCCCCCTCGGGTCGCAGCCACCCGAGGCCGGCGGCGGCGGACAGCGCGATCGCCGCGACCTGGCCGATCCAGCCGGGGAGCGCGAGCGTCAGCAGTGCCGCACCGATCGCCAGGCCCGCCCGCGGGCGATCGGGGCACAGGCTCCGCGCCATGCCCCACACCGCCTGGGCGACCACCGCCACCGCAGCGAGCTTGAGCCCGTGGACGACCCCGGACTGCGCGAGCTGCGCGTGCCCCGCGAGCCCGTAGGCCACGCCCGTCATCAACAGCGCGGACGGCAGCGTGAACCCGAGCCACGCCGCCAGCGAGCCCAGCCAGCCCGCGCGCAGCATGCCGATCGCGATGCCGACCTGGCTGCTCGACGGCCCGGGCAGGAACTGGCACAGCGCGACCAGGTCGGTGAAGCCGCGGTCGTCCAGCCAGCGGCGCCGCTGGACGAATTCCGCGCGGAAGTAGCCCAGGTGGGCAACCGGGCCGCCGAAGGACGTCAGGCCCAGGCGCAGGAACACCAGCAGGACGGCGAGTGCGGAAGGCCGTTCGGACGGGGCGGCGACGCTGGGCGCGGGCGAATTCATCGAGGAGCTGTCGAGCGAAAAGCGAGAGTCTGCCGTGTTCTGCTGTCGGCGCAATGACGGCCTCGACAAGCGCCAACCTATTGGACAGGTCGGGAGTTCTCGACAGCCCAACTAGTGGAAACACGGGGTGTACAGCCAGGCAGATTCGCCGCGTAATGGCGTCACAGAGACAACATGTCCGACAGGTTGGACATGTACGGAGACCGCCAACAATGACTTCCACGACCCTCGACACCGGCACCGCGCCCGTGCTGATCCTGCTGCACGGCGCCGGCGGCAACCAGGCGATGTGGAACCCGGTGCGCCGCCATCTCGATCCGCGCTGGCGCGTCGTCGCGCTGGACCTGCCCGGCCACGGCAGCAAGAGCGACAGCCATTTCACGCTGGAGGGCGCGGTCGAGACCGTCGCCGCCGAGGTGCGCCGCCTGGCGCCGGCCCGCGTCGCGCTGGTCGGCGACTCGCTGGGTGGGTACACCTCGATGGCGTCGGCGCTGGCGTTGCCGACCGACCGGGTCGCCGGCCTCGCGATCGGCGGCTGCACGCAGAACATCGCCGGCAAGACGCTGCGCCAGCTGCGCACACGCAAGGTCATGATGCGCATGATGGCCGCGCTGCTGGGCCCGAAGCGGCTCATCGCCAAGAGCAGCGCCGCACTCGTCAAGAAGGGCCTGCTCGGACCCGACGACGTGAACGCGCTGGTCGCCGGCGGCCTGCGCCTGGCGGCCTGGGGCGAGGCCGTCGACAGCCTCGGCAATCGCGACTTCCTGGCCGACGTGCCGAAGATCGCCGCGCCCATCCTGTTCATCAACGGCGACAAGGACGCGGGCCCCGTCGCCGGCGAGGCCGAGTTCCTCGCCGCCGCGCGCCACGCCGACGTCGCGCGCTTCCCGTGCGAGCACGGCGTCTCGCTGTGGCTGCCGGCCGAGTTCGCCGGCGCGGTCAACCGCTTCGTCGAACGGCTCGCGCTGAAGGAGGCCGCATGACGGCGCACGTCGGCCTGATGGGCGCCGCGCCCGTCGCGGACGATCCTGCCGTCGCGAAGCAGCGCGCGCCGCTCAGTGCGTGGTTCTCGCTGGGCGTGCTGTCGATGGTCGTCGTGCTGGGCCTGGTCGACAAGCTCATCTTCACGCTGGTGGCCGAGCCGCTGCGCCACACGCTGGCGTTGTCGGACACGCAGCTGGGCCTGCTGCAGGGCGTGGCCTTCACGCTGGCGACCGCGGTGACGATGGCGCCGTTCGGCTGGCTGGCGGACCGCTTCGACCGCCGCTGGGTGCTTGCCGGCTCGGTCGTGCTGTGGAGCGCGTGCGGCGCGCTGCGCGGCACGTCGGACGGCTTCTCGACGCTGTTCTTCGCGTCGGTCGGCCTGGGCCTGGCCGAGGGCAGCCCGCTGCCGGTCAACAACAGCCTGATCCCCGACCTGTTCCCGCGCTCGCAGCGCGTCGCGGCCAACACGATCTTCGGGCTCGTGACGCTGCTGGCGGCGTCGATCGGCTCGGCGCTGGGCGGCGCGGCCGTCACGCTGTCGGACGCCGCGCGCCCGCACCTGCCCGCGGCGATGCAGCACCTCGAGAGCTGGCGCCTCGCTTTCTTCGCGACGGCCGCCGCCGGCGTGCCGACCGCGCTGCTCGTGCTGGTGATGCCGCGCGCCACGCGCGGCCGCTACGACGCACACACCGAGGCCGCCGAACAGGTCTCGCGCCAGGAATTCGGCGCCTACATCCGCGCGCACTGGCGCACGCTGGCGGGCGTGGTCTGCGGCACCGGCTTCACGATGGTCGGCTTCTCGGCCGTCGGCAGCTGGATCCCCATCATGGTCGCGCGCCGCTTCGGCGTCTCGCCGCAGCAGCTGGGCAACGGCGTCGGCGCGTCGTTCTTCCTGGCGACGCTGGCCGGCACCGCGCTGGCCGTCATCGGCATGAAGTGGGCACGCAGGCGCATGGGCCCGGCCGGCACGCTGCGCCTGCTCGCACTCGGCAATCTCGGTTTCGCTTCGCTGACGGTGCTGCTGCTGTTCGTGCGCTCGTCGTTCGACGTGTTCTGCGTGCTGGGCCTGATCGTCACGCCGCTGATCGCCAACGTGCTGATCTCGCCCAACGCGATCCAGGATCTCGCGCCGGCCAGCATGCGCTCGCGCACGGCGGGCGTGATGCTGATGGTCGGGCAGCTGTTCCAGGTCGTCGGCCCGCTGGCCATCGGCGGGCTGTCGGACAAGCTCAGCGCGATCTCGCCCAACGCGCTGGTCATCGCGATCGTCGCGCTGGCGGTGGTGATGGGCGCGGTGGGCTCGATCGTGCTGCGCGCCACCGAGGCGTCGTTCGCGCGCGTGGTCGCCACGATCACCGGCGGCGCGGAGGCCTGACATGCGGCTCGAGCACTGGCTGATCCGCGACGTCGAACCGGGCACCGGCATGCCCGCCGTCGACGACCGCTGGATCGCCGCGACCGCTCCCGACGACACCTATGCCGCGCTGCATCGCGCCGGCCGCCTGCCCGATCCGCTGCGCGACGAGAACGAGGCCGCCTGCGCGTGGGTCGAGGGCCGCGAGTGGTGGTGGGTCACGACGTTCACCGCGACCGCCGCCACCGCGCACGAGCGCCTGACGCTCGTCTTCGACGGCCTCGACACCCACGCCACGATCCTTCTCGACGGCGAACTTCTCGGCGAGTCGGACAACATGTTCCTGGCCGCGCGCTTCGACGTCACGTCGCGCGTGCGCGCGGGCGTCACGCACACGCTCGCGGTGCGCTTCACGCCGCCGGCGATCGTCACCGCCGACCGCGAGGCGCCGAGCTGGGCGCTCGCCTCGTCGCCGACGGCCATCACCAAGCGCAACCTGCAGCGCAAGGCGCAGTTCGGCTGGGGCTGGGACTTCGCGCCGCACCTGGTGACGGTCGGCATCTGGCAGCCGGTGCGGCTGGAACGCGCGCGCCACGCCGCGCTGGCGGACGTCGCGCTGCGCACGCTGCAATGCGACGCCGCCTCGGCGCAGGTCGAGATCGACATCGCCGCCGACGCGTTCGGCGTCACCACCGGCCTGGCCGCGGAGATCGCGCTCGCCGATCCCGACGGCCGCGTCGTCGCGCAGACCGCGCTGGATCTCGCGACACGCACCGGCAGGCTGCAGCTGCAGGTCGCGCAGCCGCGGCTGTGGTGGACGGCCGACCTCGGCGAGCAGCCGCTCTACACGCTGGCCGTCACGCTGCGCCACGGCGACGACGTCGTCGACGAACGCTCGCTGCGCGTCGGCCTGCGCACCATCGCAATCGACACCCGCGCCGACGCCGACGAGCCCGGCGCGAGCTTCTTCCGCTTCGTCCTCAATGGCGTGCCGCTGTTCGCGCGCGGCGCCAACTGGGTGCCGGCCAGCAGCCTCGTCGGCGCGCTGACCGGGCGCGACACGACGCCGCTGCTCGAACGCGCCGTCGCCGGCAACATGAACATGATCCGCGTGTGGGGCGGCGGCATCTACGAGTCCGACGACTTCTTCGACGCCTGCGACCGCCTCGGCCTGCTCGTGTGGCAGGACTTCATGTTCGCCTGCGCGCGCTACCCCGACGACGACGCGGCCTTCATCGCGAACGTGCGCGCGGAGGTCGGGCACCAGGTGCGACGGCTGCGCCATCACGCGTCGCTGGCCGTCTGGTGCGGCAACAACGAGTGCCAGGTGATCCAGAACATCTCCGACCACCTCGAAGGCACCGGCCCGAACGCGATGCAGGGGGCATCGCTGTTCCACGAGCTGATGCCCGAGGTGCTCGCGGCCCTCGACCCGACGACGCCTTACCGGCCCAGCAGCCCGTTCGGCGGCGCCAACGCCAACAGCATGCGCATCGGCGACGAGCACAACTGGACGGTCTGGCACGGCATCCCGCCGGTGCCCGAGGAAACGATGATCGGCGTGATCCGGCGCACGCCCGAGACGGTCGCCTACACGCGCTACGCCGAGGACACGGCGCGCTTCGTCAGCGAGTTCGGCATCCAGGCCTCGCCGGCGCTGGCCACGCTCGAACGCTGGACGCGGCCCGGCTCGCTCGATCTGGGCAGCACGGCCTTCCTCAACCGCATCAAGGACAAGCCGAACAACAAGGTCGACGACCTGCTGGTGACGAGCACCGGCCTGCCCGCGACGCTGCAACAGTACGTCGACTTCACGCAGCTGACGCAGGCGGAAGGGCTGAAGTTCGGCATCGAGCATTTCCGTCGCCGCATGCCGCATTGCTCGGGCGCGCTGGTGTGGCAGTTCAACGACTGCTGGCCCGGCATCAGCTGGAGCCTGGTCGACTTCGACCGCACCTGCAAGGCGGCGTACTTCGCGGTCAAGCGCGCGTTCGCGCCGGTCGTGGCGTCGATCAAGGTGCTGGACGACGGCGGCGTCGAGCTGTGGCTGTCCAACGATACAGCCAAGGGTATCGATGTCCGGATCGCGATCGACCTCGCGACGCTCGCGGGAAGCGCGTGCTGGCACGAGGACGTCGTCGCGGACATCGAACCGCACGCGAGCCGGCCGATCTGGCGCGCGGACGCGGCGCGTGTCGCGGCCGCGCCCGATCGCGTGCTGATGCTGCGCTCGCCGCGGGCGCCGGCCAACCGGCTGCTGTTCACGCCGTTCAAGGACCTGCCGCTGCCGGACGCCACGCTGCGCATGACCAGCGAGCGCGTCGATGCGCGCACGCTGGAGGTCGCGATCTCCAGCGACGCCTACGCCTGCAACGTGCACCTGCTCGCGCCGCATCCGGCGACGACGTTCTCCGACAACCACTTCGACCTGCGCGCCGGCGAATCGCGCACGCTGCGGGTCGCGGTGCCCGACGGCGCGCTCGACGCCGCGACGCTGCGGCTGCGCCGCCTCGACCGCCTGGCGGCGTCATGACCGGCGTTCCCCTGCACCGCCTCGGCGAGTTCCTCGACGGCCACGTCGGCCTGCTGCCGCGCGGCGCCGCCGTGCAGCCGCTGCGCATGCCGCTGGCCGATCGGCACCTGCACGATCGCTTCACGCGCTGGGTCGCGGCGATACCGTCCGGGGTACGGCTGCGGCTGCGCACCGACTCGCGCTCGCTGCAGCTGTGGACGCAGCAGCGCCAGACCTGGGCGGCCGACAAGCCCGAGTGGCCGTCGCACTACGACCTGTTCGTCGACGGCGAGCGCGTGCGCCGCGTCTCTTCGCAAGGCGGCGCGAACCGCATCCCGCTCGGAGAGGTGCTGGGCGACGACCGCGCGCAGCTCGCGCTGGCTGATCTGCCCGTTGGCGACAAGCGCATCGAGCTGTGGTTCCCGACGGCCGCGACCATCGCGATCGAACGCATCGCCGTCGACGACGGCGCCGTGATCGAACCCTGGCCCGACGCGCGGCCGCGCCTCGTGTTCCACGGCAGCTCCAACACGCAATGCGCGAGCGCGGCCGGCGGGTCGGAATCGTGGCCGGCCGTCGCCTGCGCGATGGCCGACGCGCGCCTGCTCAATCTCGGCTGGGCCGGCTCATGCCTGCTCAGCGCCTCGGCCGCCCGCATGCTGCGCGACGAGCCGGCCGCCGCGATCGTGCTCGAACTCGGCGTCAACGTCTGGTCGGAAGGCATGCTCAAGGAGCGCACCTTCCGCGACTCGGCGAACGCGATGATCGCGCTGATCCGCGAACGGCACCGCCGCACGCCGATGGCCATCGTCTCGCCGTTCCTTCTGCAGGCCGGCGAGGACGCGGGCGACCAGCAGGGCCTGAGTGCGTCGCACATGCGCCAGATCCTGCGCGAGATCGTCTCGACGCACCGCGAGCACGGCGACGCCGCGCTGCACTACGTCGACGGGCTCGCGCTGTTCGGCCACGCCGACGCCGCGCTGCAACCCGACGGCGTGCATCCGAACGCCGCCGGCTACCGCCGCATCGGCGAACGCTTCCACGCCGCGCTGCTGGCGCCGGGACGTCCGCTCGCCGACGCCGTCAATTGCTGAACCTCACTCACACACCGGACAAGACCGCCATGGATTCCGTCACGCCGCTGTCTCCCCTCGAACGACCCACGCTGTCCGCGCAGGTCGCGCGCCACCTGCTCGAACTCGTCAACCGCGACGGCCTGCGCCCCGGCATGCCGGTGCCCAGCGAGGTGCAGATCAGCCGCGACCTGGCCGTCAGCCGCGGCAGCGTGCGCGAGGCGTATCGCACGCTCGCCGCGCTCGGCATCCTCGAGATCGAGGCCGGCCGCCAGCCGCGCCTGCGCCCGATCGACCCGAACGTGCTGATGCAGGTGTTCGACTACGCGCTCAACACCGCGCAGGTCACCGTCGCCCACGTGCTGGAGACGCGCCGCGCCATCGAGATGCAGACCGCGCAGCTCGCCGCCCGCTACGCCACCGACGCGCAGCGCCGCTGCCTGCGCGAACTCGCCGCGCAGATGCGCGCGGCCGGCGCCGACCAGACGCGCCGCGTCGCCTGCGACATGGCGATCCACGCGCTGATCGCCGAGGCCAGCGGCAACCCGCTCAACTCGATGCTGCTGCACGCGCTGCGCACGCCGGTGGAGGCGTCCGCGCGCATGCACCTGGACGACCGCCGCATGCCGCACGAGCTCACCCGCGTGATCGACGGCCACGAGGACGTCGTCGAACGCATCTGCGCCGGCGATTCGATGGGGGCGGCGTCGGCGATGTCGTGCCACTTCGACCTCGCCATCATCCACGTGATGCGCCAGGAGTCGCAGCCGCTCGAGATCGTCGAGTCGCCGGCGCCCGCGCCCGTCGCGACCCTCGCCAAGGCCGCCGCGGCCAAGCGCGTCCGCAAGACTTCCTGAGGCCACGATGACCACCGCCTTCGACGTCCAACCCGCCGCGATCGACGAGATCGTCGCCTTCCTGCGCGGCGCGCTCGGCGACCGCGTCAACACCAGCCGCGCGGTGCGCGAGCAGCACGCGCGCGGCGAGGCGCTCGACACGCACCTGCCCGCCGACGTCGTCGCGTGGCCGCGCGACAAGCACGAGGTCTGCGCGATCCTCGCGCGCTGCAACGCGCTGGGCGTGCCGGTGATCGGCTACGGCGCCGGCAGCTCGCTCGAGGGCCACGTCAGCGCGCCGTTCGGCGGCGTGTGCCTGGACATGTCGCTGATGAACTCGCTGATCACGATCCACGCCGAGGACGGCGACTGCGTCGTGCAACCGGGCATCACGCGCGAGGACCTGAACTCGCAGCTGAAGGGCACCGGGCTGTTCTTCCCGGTCGACCCGGGCGCCAACGCCTCGATCGGCGGCATGGCCTCGACGCGCGCGTCGGGCACGACGACGATCCGCTACGGCTCGATGCAGCACAACGTGATGGCGATGGAGGTGGCGCTGGCCGACGGCACACTCGTGCGCCTGGGCACGCGCGCGCGCAAGTCGTCCGCGGGCTTCGATCTGCTGCACCTGATGATCGGCGCCGAGGGCACGCTGGGCATCATCACCGAGCTGACGCTGCGGCTGCATCCGCTGCCGTCCAACGTCGCCGCCGCGAGCTGCGCGTTCCCGACGCTGCACGACGCGGTCGCGACCGTCACCGAGCTGGTGATGAGCGGCGCGCAGATGGCGCGCATGGAGTTCCTCGACGAGCACCAGGTGCGCGCGTGCAACCTGCACTCGAAGCTGGGCCTGCCCGAGAAGCCCACGCTGTTCCTCGAGTTCCACGGCAGCGAGACCGCCGTGCGCGAGCAGGCCGAGCTGGCGCAGGAAGTGGCCGCGTCCAACGGCGGCATCGACTTCAAGTGGGCCACGCATCCCGAGGACCGCACGCAGTTCTGGCGCGCGCGCCACATGGCCTACTTCGCGGCGCTGGCGCTGCGTCCGGGCTGCGTCTGCATCGTCGCCGACGTCTGCGTGCCGATCTCCGCGCTGGCCGACGCCGTCTCGCAGGCGCGCGAGGACATCGACCGCGAAGGCCTCGTCGCGCCGATCCTGGGCCACGTCGGCGACGGCAACTTCCACGTGCTGTTCCTGGCGATGCCCGATGCGCCGCAGGAACGCGAGGCGGTCGACCGCGTGTACGCCGCGATGGTCGACCGCGCGCTCGCCGCGGGCGGCACCTGCACCGGCGAGCACGGCATCGGCATGGGCAAGAAGACCAAGCTGATCGCCGAGGTCGGACAGCCCGTCGTCGACCTCATGCGCGACACCAAGCGTGCGTGGGATCCGAAATCGATCCTCAATCCCGGAAAGATCTTCTAGCCACCCCCGGCAGCTTTCGTCCAGCCTCCTGGAGCGCGGCACCACGACCGCGCGGGGGCGACTCACGTCAATCAGATGGAGACAACACCTTGAAGACCGCCCAGACCGCGCAATCCACCCGCGCCATGCACGCCCCGATCGCCCGCCCGACCGCCATCGCGGCAGCCACCCTGTGCGCGGCCCTCGCCCTGCACGCCAACCAGGCGCACGCGCAGGCGGCGGCGGCTTCTGCACCGGCGTCCGCGCCGGCGCAGACGCAATCGCAGTCGCAGGCGATCACCGAGGTCATCGTCACCGCGCAGAAGCGCGAACAGGCGCTGATCGACGTGCCGGCCTCGGTCACCGCGATCAGCGCGTCGCGGCTGACCGAAGGCGGCCTCGACCGGCTGGAGGACTACGTCGCCGAGGTGCCCGGCATGTCCATCATCGCGCTGAGCCGCGGCTACACGTCGGTCGTGCTGCGCGGCATCTCGACCGGCATCTCTCAGGCCACGCCATCGACCGCGTTCTACATCGACGAGGCCCCGGTCGGCTCGATCACGTCCTACGCGACCGGCAGCACGCTGACGCCCGACCTCGATCCCGCCGACCTGCGCCGCATCGAGGTGCTCAAGGGCCCGCAGGGCACGCAGTACGGCGCCGGCGCCGTCGGCGGCCTGGTGCGCTACGTGACGATCCAGCCGGACAGCCACACCTTCGGCGGCTCGATCTCGGCCGGCGCCAACAAGGTGACCGACGGCGGCACCGGCAGCGAAGGCCGCGCGTCGCTCAACATCCCGTTGATGACGGACAAGCTGGCCTTGCGCGTCAGCGTGCTCGATCGCAAGGACGCCGGCTACATCGACAACCCGGAACTGGGCACCAAGGACGACAACAAGGCCACGACGCGCGGCGGCCGCGTCGCCCTCGGCTGGAGCATCAGCAACGACTGGTCGCTGAACCTGTCGGCGCTGACGCAGCACTTCAAGTCGGGCGGCATCGGCATGGAGGACGTCAAGACCGCGGCGTTCACGCCCGTCACCGGCGAGCTGGAGCACAGCCACGTGCTGCCCGAGAACGAGGCCATCACGCTGGACGTCTACAACGGCACGCTCAAGGGCCGCGCCGGCGACTTCGACCTCGTCTCGTCCACCACGTACCAGAAGCTGGCGGCGGAGACCAACGTCGACCTCACGCCCACGCTGGGCGCGCTGCTGCCCATCCCCGGCATCGAGCTGCCCGAGCGGCAGACGATCTCCACCAAGCGCTTCTCGCAGGAGCTGCGCGCGCGCACGAGCCTGTTCGACGACAAGCTGGAGTACGAGGCCGGGCTGTTCTACACGCACGAGGACAGCGTCAACAGGCTGCCGCCGCTGCTGCCGCTGGTCGCCGGCGTGCCCTTCGCGGGCCTGGGCGGCCCGCTGTTCAACGCGATGCTGGGCACCAAGTTCGACCAGGTCTCGGTCTTCGGCAACGCCACGTGGGCGGTCACGCCCACCGTCGACCTGATGGCCGGCCTGCGCTACGCGAGCTCGACGCAGAAGTACCACCAGGACTACCAGAAGTCGGTGCTGGTCGGCACGCCGGCGCTGATCGACCAGAAGGCCGACAGCGACAAGACGAACTACCTGCTGAGCGCCAAGTGGAAGCCCGCGGCCGACATGTCGATCTACGGCAGCGTCGCCACCGGCTATCGCGTCGGCGGCCCCAGCGCGCTGCCGCCGGGGATCCTCGCGAACGGCTCGACGACCTTCAAGCCGGACTCGGTCACCAGCTACGAAGTGGGCTTCAAGTCGGGCTTCGGCGGCAAGCTGATGTCGCTGGAGGCGGCGATCTTCGACACCGAGTGGAAGGACGTGCAGGCCCAGACGTCCACCACCAAGGACGGCGTCACCTACCAGTACCTGACCAACGGCGGCAACGCGCGCTCGAAGGGCGCGGAGGCGACCTACCTGCTGTTCCCGGTGCCCGACCTGACGCTGCGCGCGACCGGCGCCTACACCAACTCGCGCCTGACGGAAGCCGCGCCCGCGCTCGGCGGCATCAGCGGCGATCCGATGCCGTTCACCGCGAAGTGGACGGGTTCGCTCGCGGCCGACTACCGCTTCGCGCTCGCCGGCCATCCGGCATGGGCCGGCGGCTCGTACAACTACATCGGCAAGCGCATCTCCAACTTCAGCAACACGACGCTCGGCAAGTACCCGCTGGACGTGCCGGCGTACCACACGTTCGACCTCAACGCCGGCATCGAGATCTCGAAGGTGAAGCTGTCGATCTACGGCAAGAACCTGAACAACGCGCACGGCATCAACTTCGTCAACAACACCGCGGCCGGCACGTCCAACGCGACCTTCAACGCCGGCATCATCCAGCCGCGCACGATCGGCGCCGACGTGAGCTATGCCTTCTGACGCGATGACCTCGACCGACGACGCCTGCACGCCGCGGCTGCATCGCAGCACGGACTTCCGCCTCGCCAGCGGCGCGGTGCTGCCCGAGCTGGTGCAGTCGCACCTCGCGCTCGGCACGCTCAACGCCGCGGGCGACAACGCGGTGATCGTGCTGCACGGCCTGACGACCGGGCCGTCCATGCTGGCCCCCGGCGCGTTCGCGGCCGAGGGCGCGTGGAGCGACCTGGTCGGGCCGGGCAAGGCGATCGACACCGGGCGCTTCTTCGTCGTCTGCCCCAACGCGCTCGGCTCGAGCTACGGCACGACCGGGCCCGCCAGCACCGACCCGCGCACCGGCAAGCCCTACGGCACCACGTTCCCGGACATGACCGTCGGCGACATGATCGAGGCGCAGAAGCTCCTGCTCGATCACTACGGCGTCACCCGCCTGGCCGCGGCCGTCGGGCCGTCGATGGGCGGCTACCAGGCCTTCGAGTGGGGCGTCGCGTACCCGGACTTCGTGCAGCGCGTGGTCGCCGCGGTGACGTGTCCGTACCATCGCTCGCCGATCGCCTCGGAGGTCGCGCTGCGCGAGACCTTGTCCAAGGCGCCGGCCTGGCGCGACGGCGCCTACGTCGACACGCCCGGCTCGATGCAGCCGTACATGAAGACGATGCGCGTCGCCACGCTCAAGCGCTACGGCCTGGAGAACGAACTCGCCGCGGCCTTCCCCGACCCGGCCGCGCGCGAGGCCGAGATCGAGCGCCTGGCCGCCGGCTGGGCCGCGGTCTTCGATCCCAACGCGCTGATGACGCTGACCCGCGCCTGCGACCGGTTCGACGTCCGTCCGCGCCTGCGCAACCTGCGCGCGCCGGTGCTCTACGTCAACTCGCGCACCGACGTCGGCTTCCCACCCGGACTCGCGCTCGAGGTGCTGCCCATCCTCGAGGCCGCCGGCGTCAAGGTGCGCTACATCGAGCTGGACAGCGACAAGGGGCACCTCGCCTCGGGCGCCGACGCGGCGTTGTGGAGCGACGACCTGAAGCGCTTCCTCGAGCAGCCCGTCTGATCCGGAGCCGACCGATGTCCGACACGTCCCACCTCGACCCCGTCATCGCCGCCCTGCGCACCGCGCTGCCGGGCCTGACCGACCACGACGCCCCGCGCTTCGCGCGCGCCATCAGCGTCGACGAGCCCTACAAGCCAGGCCCCGACGCGCAGGCGCGGCCGGGCGTGCCCGAAGGCCGGCTGCAGGCGCACCGGCATGTCGGCCGCAGCGTCTATCCGGGCGTCGAGCGCGACGTGCAGGTCTACGTGCCGGCGCAATACGACGCTGCGCGGCCGGCCGGGCTCGTCGTGCTCCAGGACGGCAGCGGCTACCTCGGCCCGGAGACGAACGCCCGCGTCGTGCTGGACAACCTGATCCACGCACGCACCATTCCCGTCACCATCGCCGTGTTCGTCGATCCCGGCGAACAGGGGCCGGGGCTGCCGATCTTCGGTGGCACGAACAACCGCAGCATCGAGTACGACAGCACCGACGACGCCTACGCACGCTTTCTCGTCGACGAGCTGCTGCCCGACGTGCTGCAGGGCCTGGCCGTGAGCGACGATCCGCGCGACCGCGCGATCGTCGGCATCAGCTCCAGCGCGCAGTGCGCCTTCGCCGCGGCGTGGCATCGGCCCGACCAGTTCTCGAAGGTGATCTCGCACATCGGCTCGTTCGTCGACATCCGCGGCGGCCACGAATGGCCCTATCGCATCCGCAAGGAGGCGCGCAGGCCGCTGCGCGTCTGGATGCAGGACGGCGACGCCGATCTCGACATCGTCTACGGCCACTGGTTCCTCGCCAACGAGCAAATGGCCGCGGCGCTCGCGTACGCGGGCTACGACCACGAGTTCGTCGTGGGCAGCGGCGGCCACTCGATCAGGCACGGCGGCGCGACGCTGCCCGACGCGCTGCGCTGGCTGTGGCGCGACCACCCGCAGGTGGCCGCCGCCTGAACGCACGCTACTTCGCGATGAGCACCAGCGCGCCGCGGCCGCACTCGCCGTAGACGGTGCCGGCGCCGCCGATCGCGTCCTCCGAGCCCGGCGCGCGAACCTGGCCGGGGCCTTCGGCCCACGAGCACGTGTCGGTGACCCGGTACCAGCTCTTGCCGCTGGGCGGTGCGGGCAGCGTGAAGTTCACCTGCGCGCTCCAGCCGTTGTAGGCGACGTAGAGAGCGGCGTAGGTGTCGGCGAGTTCGGTGCCGTCGATGCGCCAGGCGATCGCGTGGTTGTTCGAGTCGTTGAAGTAGGTGCTGTCGGCCACCGCGCCGCTGGGTTCGAACCAGGCCAGCTGCTGCAGGCCGTTGCCGTTGTTGTCGGCGCCCGAATAGAACGTGGCCGGCCGCAGCGACGCGTGGGCCTTGCGGAACGCGATCATCGCCTGCGCGAAGTTCTGGAAGTTGGTCTGGTCGGTGGTGCGCGTCCAGTTGAGCCAGTTGCCGCTCGAGTCGAGGTTGTACGGATTGTTGTTGCAGTTCAGGCCGCGCAGGTACTCGTCGCCGCCGGTCATCAGCGGCACGCCGGCCGAAGTCATCATCAGCGCGAAGCCGGTGCGTGCGGCCTGGCGCTGCGCGGTGGCCGCGCCGCCCTGGTCCCAGCTCTCGTTGTTGTCGGTGCCGCCGTCGGACGGCCCGTACGGCCAGGCCTGCGCGTTGTTCTTGCCGTTGCAGCGGTACAGGTCGCCCAGCGTGAAGCCGTCATGCACGACGAGGAAGTTGACCGAGTTCCAGGGCTGGCGGCCGTCGTCGCCGAACAGGTCGGACGAGCCCGCGAAGCGCGTCGCGAGCTGGCCCGTGGTGACCGCCACCGAGCCGAGCTGGTTCTGCGCCTGGCGCACCAGGTCGCGGTAGTTGCCGTTCCATTCCGACCAGCCGCTCGGGAAGTTGCCGAGCTGGTAGGTGCCGTCGCCGATGGCCCAGGGTTCGGCGACGAAGTCGGTGCCCGTGCCGCCTGCGGCCGGACGCGGCGCCATCTCGCGCACGATGCGGTTCAGCGCGGTCCCGGTGTCCGTCTTGTTGTACGAGTAGCAGCCTTGCGTGCAGGTGTTGCCCAGCACGGCGGCGAGGTCGAAGCGGAAGCCGTCGACGCCCATGGTGTCGCGCCAGTAGGCGAGCGAGTCGACGATCAGGTTCTGCGCGATCGTGTTGTACGTGTTCCAGTTTCCGCCGACGCCGGTGTTGTCGTAGCTGGATTGGTTGTCGCTCGTGAGCTCGTAATAGGTCGGGTTGTCGAGCCCGCGGTAGCTCATCACGTTGTAGGTCGTGGTGTCGGTCGACGACCACGCGCCGCCCTCGCCGGAGTGGTTGTAGACGACGTCCAGCATCACCTTGATGCCGGCGGCGTGGAAGGCCTGCACCATGGCCTTGAACTCCCTGGTCGGGCCGCCAGCCGTCTTGTCCGACGAATAGCGGCGATCCGGCGCGAACCAGTTCAGCGTCGAGTAGCCCCAGTAGTTGTCGCCGGTGTCGGTGTTGGGGACGACGTCGTTGGTGTCGTTCTGCGTCTCCTGCACCGGCAGGAATTCGACGGCGGTCACGCCGAGGCTGGCCAGCCACGCGGCCTTCTGGCCCGCGCCCTTGTAGGTGCCCTGGTAGGCGGTGGCGATGCTGGAGTCGGCCTTCGTGAGCCCGCGCACGTTGACCTCGTAGATCACGTCGTCCTTGAACGCGCGCGTCGGCTTGGTGCCGACGGACTGCGTGTCGGGCACCCACACGATGCCCTTGGGCGCGACGCTCCCGCTGTCCATCAGCCGGTAGCTGGCGCCCGACGCGTAGACGGTGCCGTCGAGATTGGACGGGTTGGTCGGATCCTGGCTCAGCTCCTTGGCGTACGGATCCATCAGCAGCTTGTTCGGGTTGAAGCGATTGCCCTGCGCGTCGACGTCGGCGACGAAGCCCAGGCTCGAGCCCTTGGTCCAGCCACTGTTGTAGGTCCAGTTCGGGCCCCACGCGCGATAGCCGTAGTAGACGGTGCCGCTGATGCCGGCGGACGTCAGCGCCGACGTCGTGACGCTGCCCGTCCAGACGTTGCCGGTGCCCTTGGTCATCACGACCTTCAGGTTCTCCGGCGACCCGCTGGCGTTCGCGTAGAGCCACAGCTCGATGCGCGTCGCGCGCGACGAGTAGACGTTGAAGGTGATGGCGGTGTGGCCGGCGTTGTACGCGGCGCCCAGGCCGGAGGCGTTGATGGCGGCGACGCCGTGCGCGGAAACGAGGGCGGCCGCGGCGGCGCAGACCAGGGTTCGAATCAGTCTCATCGTGCTGTCTCCTGTGGCGCTGGCGATCGCCGGAGGGCAGACGTCGCAGGCCTGAATGGTTGGTTGGCGCGCCGACTATGTATTCAAACTAGCTTTGCTGGATGAAGCGGAAACCCTCTGCTGCAGTGCGATTCGTCTCGGAAATTTGCATCGCCTCGATGGAAAGTAATTACATGAACTACGCATGCTGCCGGCAGGCTTTCGAACTGCTAGCAAAACTACGCTTTCGGAGTTTCAGGCCGCGCCAAGCAAAACGCCCGGCAAGCCGGGCGTTCGCACGAGCCGATCGACGCCGCCGTCAGGCCTTGACCGACGCCTCGAGGCTCATGCGCCGCTCGGTCCACGCCGCCAGCATCGCCGGCGGCCAGAAGGTATGCGGCACGATCATCGGCACCACGCTGGACGGATGCGTCAGCACCGGAAACCAGTCGCCCGACAGCAGGCCGTCCGGCAGGTGCGCGCGCACCGCGACGAAGCTGCTGAGCATCGGCGTCTTCGGGCTCACGGAGGCGGGCACCGCGATGCCCAGCGGCCGGCCCGAATCGTTGCGCACGGTCTGCGCGAACCTGGCGGCCTCGACGTTGGCGGCCGCGCCGCCGGCCCGCAGTTCGACCAGGCGCGCGCCGATCGCGGCTAGCTCGGCCGGGCGGGCGTCGAAGTATTCGTCCTCGCTGAAGACGAGCACGCCGGGCAGGTCGTCGCCGCCCTGCGCGAACACGCCGTCATCCGCCTCCACCAGCGCGCCCCAGCCGATGCGGCCCTTGCGGAACAGCGTCTCCTGCTTCTCGTAGAAGATGCGCACCGGGTCGCCGCTGGCGGTGAGCCAGGCCGGCGGCTCCGTGCGCACCTGCTTCATCCAGCGGCCGCCCTGCAGCAGCCGGCCCGCGCCGAACGAGCGGCGCAGGGCGTTGATCAGCTGCTTCATCGCCGGATCGGCCGCGCGCTCGACCGGGCCGGCGGGACCGGCCGGCGGCGTCGGGGTGACGAAGCGTGATTCCAGCAGCGACATCGGCGCGGTGATGCCGCTGCCCGGTTCGGTGGCGACGGCGACGTCGTCCTGCTGCGCCTCGCGCGCCGCCGCGGGCGCGGCCACCGGGCGCGGCGCCATCGGCCGCGCGCCGACGCGCAAGGGCTCCGGCGCCGCCGTCGGGATGCCCGGCGGCAGGTCGGACACGCTGGGGCTGCGCAGCAGCGGCAGGCGCAGGCGCCATGCGATCTCGGGGAACTTGCCGGCGTCGACGACGACGAAGGTGCCCGTCTCGCCGTTGTTGTAGCGGCCCGGCGCCAGGCGGTAGACACGCTCCGGGCGATCCAGGCGTTCGAGGAAGTCGTCGACGGCCGCCATCACCGCGTCGACGTCCATCGTCGAGCCGACGGCCGGTGCCTCGAAGACGCGAGGCTGGCCCTCGAAGCTGTACTCGACGCGCCAGACGGCGCCGTCGTCGCCGCGCTCGAGGGTCTGGCGCAGGTCGGCGAGCCGGGCTTGCGGCAGCAGCGAGGCGACCAGGCCGCCGAACAGCGTGTCGTGCGCGGGCGGGGTGCCGTCGTCGTGCAGGTTGTACGAGACCAGGCGCTCGCCGAACAGCGCCTCGATGATCTCGGTGGCCTCGCCGAGCGCCTTGACCGGGTCGGTGACCCAGCCGTCCAGCGATTCGAGCGACGCCGGCTTGATCGGCATCGCGAAGCCGCCGTCGCGCAGCATGATGGCGATGCGCGGGGCGCTCGCCTTGCGCTGCTGCCACTCGAACATCAGCCCTTCCCACGGATGCAGCGCGGCCATCGTCGGCTTCTGGCGGCAGCCGTAGCGCACCAGCGCCCACGAGGCGTAGTCGGCCGCCTCGCTGCCGAAGTTCTCGCTCAGCACGGTGCGCAGGGCCGTGACGACCTGCGAGTCCGTCGGCCCGGACTCGCGTCGGGTCTTGGCATCGGGTTCTGCGTACAGCCGCAACATCAGGGCCATGACGGCGGTCCAGATCACGTGCGCCTCGTCGGCACGCGACACGAATGCCCGCACGGCGTCGAGCCCGGCGAGCCGCAACAGCGGTCTTGTCCCGGGCTTGAAATCTTCGCTCATCCTCGCAGTATGCCGGCAGGCGGGGCCATCAGTCCAAACAGGAGTCGCCGAGAACCCTTCAGTTCGCCCGTTGTGACGAATGGAGCGCGCGGTTACACGAGTGCAACAGGTGGTGCGCTCTTCGGGTAAATCGGTAGTGGTCGGAAGCGTTTCTACAACGCTGCCGTGCCGGCGACTCGGCGCGGCGTCGTCGTCATCTGCCGATACGCCAGCGCCATCACCGCGATGAAGGCCGCGTTGAGCATCGGCGGCGGAAGCAGCGCCGCCCAGCCCAGGCCGGTCAACGACGGCACGGCCAGGATGTAGGAAATGTCGGTGAGCAGGTCGGAGACGCGCGCGCCGGCCACCGCGATCAACCAGAGCGGCTGCCGTTTCCAGCGCCACAGCGCGATGGCCTGCACGACCGCGAACGCGGCCCACTGGCCTGCGGCCCGCCGCAGCAGCGCCACGTCGAGATCGACCGGATCCGCGCGATGGAACAGATGGAACCAGAGCTCGGGCGCGACCCAGGACAACACGGCGATGACGCAGTCCTCGACCAGCGACCCGCAGAGAAAGAGCAGGACGAACGCCTTGAGCGGCTGCTTGGGCATGAGAGGCCCCCGGTTGATCCCTCGTGCCGGCATCATGCGCAGAGGCGACGCGGCGGCCTATCCCGCGTTGTCGGCGGCGACGCCAGGGCCATGGAAGCCGAATTACCATCGCGCCATGCGCTCACCGATTCCCGATTCGACCCTGAACGTCTGCATCCTCGACAACGACAACCTCGACCCCGCCGTCGCCGATACCTACGTCAGCTACGGCGCGATGACCGAAAAGATGTTCGCCGCCGCCGGCGTGCCCTGGCGGTTCGAGCGCTTCAACACGACGCGCGGCGAATACCCCGACTCGTTCGACGCCTACGACGCCGTGCTGCTCACCGGCAGCAAGGCCGATTCGTTCTCCGACGAGCCCTGGGTGCGGACGCTGCGCGAGCGCACCACCGAGTTGCTGCGCCAGCGCAAGAAGCTGCTGGGCATCTGCTTCGGCCACCAGCTCATCGCCCATTGCCTGGGCGCCGACGTCGGCCGCGCGACGCAGGGCTGGGGCATGGGGCGCATGAACTATGAGTGGCTCGGCGCGACGCCGCTCAAGCCGGCAGCCGTCGACGCGTCGCTGAACCTGCTCGCGTCGCACCAGGACCAGGTGCGCTCGCTGCCCGAGGGCGCGACGCTGCTGGCGCGCAGCGCGTTCTGCCCGATCGCGGCCTACAGCGTGGATGACCACGTGTTCTGCATCCAGCCGCATCCCGAGTTCGTCGAGGACTACAGCGCGTGGATCCTGTCGAAGCGTCCCGAGTCGGTGAGCGCCGATCGGCGCGCCAGCGTGCGCGCAGACATGGCGCTGCCGCACGACGGCCTGGGCGTCGCGCGCTTCATGCGCACGTTCATCGAGGGCGCGGGCACCTGAGCGTCACGCCTTCAGCGCTTCCCGGACGATCATCTCTACCGAATCCGGCTGCGCAGCTTCGAGGCCGTCTGCCGGATGATCGGCCAGGGGTGGGCATCGGCATCGTTCCGCAGACCGCCGCCCCACGCGTGCTGATGCTGTGCTTGCGGGACCTCCAAGGGATGTCGCCGCAGGCTCGGCTTCTGCTGCAGCATGTCCTGCGGCGCGCGCCCTGAAGGCTCGATGCCCCGGCGGGGGGATTCCCTGTCGAGGCGTCGACCGTGACAATGAATCGCCCGTCGGCTCGCAGCGACGGAAGATGGCAGGCGCCCAGGAGGTTCGAATGGATCAACCCGGCAGGTCAACGTTGGCACGACAAGTCACCCTCTTCGTGCTGCTGGTCGCTTCCGCGTTCCTGTTGATCGGAGGCGGATGGCTCGCTGCGCTGTCGGGCTCGCTCTACTACGCGGTCGCGGGCGTCGTCCTCGCGTTGGTCACGATCCTGATCTTCAGGCGCAAGCCGGTCGCCAGCCCGCTCCATGCGCTGTTCATGCTCGGAACCGCCGTCTGGGCCGTGGCCGAATGCGGCTTCGACTTCTGGGCCCTCGCGCCGAGACTGGACTTCGTGGTGCTGCTGGGGATCTGGTTGCTCGTCCCGCCGGTGTCGCGCCGACTGGCCATCGCGAGCGCGGCCGGAAATCTGAGCCTGATCGGCGCGCTCGTGGTGTCGGGCGGCGTGCTGGCCTACGCGGCGGTCCACGATCCGCAGGAGCTCGCCGGGACGTTCTCGATGGCGACTGCCCCTGGCCCCGCCGAGACCGGCATGCCCGATGGCGATTGGCGGGCCTACGGACGCACGCAGGCTGGAACGCGGTTCTCTCCGCTGCACCAGATCGACACCGGCAACATCAGCCGACTGCAGGTCGCGTGGACGTTCCAGACCGGCGACTCGAAGACGGCGAACGATCCTGTCGAGATCACCGACGAGGTCACGCCCATCAAGGTCGGTGACACGCTCTACTTGTGCACGCCCCACCAGATCGCCTTCGCGCTCGACGCGGCCACGGGCAAGTTGCGCTGGAAGTTCGACCCCGGGCTCAAGCCGGACCCGAGCTTCCAGCACGTCACCTGCCGCGGTGTCTCGTATTACGAGGCGCCCGATGCCGACAAGCAGGCGGCAGCGTCTGCCGGCAATGCGGTGCCCTGCCTGCGTCGCATCATCCTGCCGGTGAACGACGGGCGCCTGTTCGAGCTCGACGCGGCGACGGGCAAGCGGTGCGACGGCTTCGCGGACCACGGGCAGCTCGACCTGCAGCACCTGCAGCCGGTGACCACGGCCGGCATGTACGAGCCGACGTCCCCGCCGATCGTCACCAACCGGATGATCGTGGTGGCCGGGGCCGTCGAGGACAACTTCTCGACGCGCGAGCCGTCCGGGGCCATCCGCGGCTTCGACGTCGACACGGGCAAGCTGATGTGGGTCTTCGATCCGGGCGCGCCGGATCCGAATGCGATCCCCGACGACCAGCACGCCTTCACGCTGAATTCGCCCAACTCGTGGGCGCCCTCGGCCTACGACGCCGCGCTGGATCTGGTCTACCTTCCCATGGGCGTCACGACGCCCGACATCTGGGGCGGCCATCGGACGAAGGAGCAGGAGCGCTTCGCGAGCGGCGTCCTGGCACTCAACGCGTCCACGGGCAAGTTGGCATGGTTCTACCAGACCGTGCACCACGATCTCTGGGACATGGACGTGCCGGCCCAGCCGACCCTGGTCACCATCGCCGACGCGCAGGGCCAGCCCGTTCCGGCGATCTACGCGCCGACCAAGACCGGCGACATCTTCGTGCTCGACCGACGCACCGGCGTGCCCATCGTGCCAGCACCGGAGAAGCCCGTCCCGCAAGGCGCCGCCAAGGGCGACTGGACGTCGCCGTCGCAGCCCTACTCCGGCCTGACCTACCGCCCGGCACAGCCCCTGACCGACGCCGACATGTGGGGCGCGACGATGTTCGACCAGCTGGTCTGCCGGGTGATGTTCCATCGCCTGCGCTACGAAGGGCCCTTCACGCCGCCATCGGAGCAGGGAACGCTGGTCTTTCCGGGCAACCTGGGCATGTTCGAATGGGGCGGCATCTCGGTCGACGCCGGCCGGCAGCTGGCCATCGCCAATCCGATCGCGCTTCCCTTCGTCTCCCGGCTCATGCCGCGTGGACCGCGCAATCCGATCGAGCCTCGCGCCGGCGAGACGGGCAGCGGCACCGAGAGCGGCATCCAGCCCCAGTACGGACTGCCATACGGCGTGACGCTCAACCCCTTCCTGTCGCCGATCGGCCTGCCCTGCAAGCAACCGGCATGGGGCTTCGTGTCGGCGCTCGATCTCAGGACGAACAAGGTCGTGTGGAAGAAGCGCATCGGAACGGTGCGCGACAGCTCGCCGCTGCCGCTGCCGTTCAAGATGGGCATGCCGATGCTGGGCGGCCCCGTCTCGACGGCGGGCCACGTGTTCTTCATCGGCGCCACGGCAGACAACTACATCCGCGGCTTCAGCAGCGACACGGGCGAACAGCTCTGGACGGCCCGCCTGCCTGCCGGCGGCCAGGCGACCCCGATGACCTACGAGGCCGGCGGCCGCCAGTTCGTGGTCATCGCCGCAGGCGGCCACGGCTCATTCGGCACGCGGCTAGGAGACTACGTCGTGGCTTACGCATTGCCCGGCGAGCCGGCCAGGTGACACGGACACGCGTCGAAGGAGAACTTCAGACGTCGATGTTCGCTGCCCGCAAGGCGTTCAGTTCGATGAAGTTGCGCCGAGGCTCGACCTCGTCGCCCATCAGCATCGTGAACACGTGGTCGGCCTCGATCGCGTCCTCGATCTCCACCTTCAGCAGGCGGCGCACGGTCGGATCCATCGTCGTTTCCCAGAGCTGCTCGGGGTTCATCTCGCCAAGGCCCTTGTAGCGCTGGCGGCCGACGGCGCTTTCGGCCTGGGCCATCAGCCAGACCATCGCGGCGCGGAAGTCGGCGACCTTGCTTTCCTTCTGGCGTTCGCCTTCGCCGCGCTTGACCACGGCCTCGGCGCCCAGCAGTCCCTTGAAGGTGATGCCCGCGGTGCTCAGGGCCTCGTAGTCGGCGCCGTGCACGAAGTCCTGCGTGATGATGCTGGCCTTGGTGTTGCCGTGGTGCTGGCGCTCGATGCGCAGCACGTGCTTGTCGGTGCGCTCGTCGAACTGCGCGCTGACGCGCGCGTCGTGCAGCGCGCCCTCCAGCGCGACGGCGCTGGCCTCGGCCTGCGAGGCGTCGTCAAGGTTGAGCGTCAGGCCGTCGGCGATCGTGCGCAGGGCCTCGACGTCCATCCAGTTCGACAGCCGGTCCATCACGCTGGTGGCCAGCAGATACTTGCGCGCGAGTTCCTCCAGCGCGGAGCCGGTCAACGCGGCGCGGCCTTCGCCAGGCTCGATGGCCGCGCCGTCGAGCGCCACCTTCAGCAGGTAGGCGTTGAGCTCGTCGCCGTCCTTCAGGTACTGCTCGTGCTTGCCCTGCTTGACCTTGTACAGCGGCGGCTGCGCGATGTAGATGTGGCCGCGCTCGACCAGGTCGGGCATCTGGCGATAGAAGAACGTCAGCAGCAGGGTGCGGATATGGGCGCCGTCGACGTCCGCGTCCGTCATGATGATGATGCGGTGGTAGCGCAGCTTGTCCGGGTTGAAGTCGTCGCCGCCCATGCCCTTGCCGATGCCCGTGCCCAGCGCGGTGATCAGCGTCAGGATGGCCTCGGACGACAGCAGCTTCTCGTAGCGCGCCTTCTCGACGTTGAGGATCTTGCCGCGCAGCGGCAGGATCGCCTGGAACTTGCGGTCACGGCCCTGCTTGGCGGAGCCGCCGGCGGAGTCGCCCTCGACGATGTAGATCTCGCACAGCGACGGATCCTTCTCCTGGCAGTCGGCCAGCTTGCCGGGCAGTCCCATGCCGTCGAGGACGCCCTTGCGGCGCGTCATCTCACGCGCCTTGCGCGCCGCGTCACGCGCGCGCGCGGCGTCGACGATCTTGTTGCAGATCGTCTTGGCGTCGGTCGGGTTCTCGAGCAGCCAGTCGTTGAGCAGGCGGCTCACGATGTCCTCGACCGGCGCGCGAACTTCGCTGGAGACCAGCTTGTCCTTGGTCTGGCTGGAGAACTTCGGCTCCGGCACCTTGACGCTGACCACGCAGGCCAGGCCTTCGCGCATGTCGTCGCCGGCGATCTCGACCTTGGCCTTCTTGGCCAGCTCGTTGTCGTCGATGTACTTGTTGATGACGCGCGTCATCGCGGCGCGCAGGCCGGTCAGGTGGGTGCCGCCGTCGCGCTGCGGGATGTTGTTGGTGAAGCACAGCACCGACTCGTTGTACGAATCGTTCCACTGCATCGACACCTCGACGCCGATGTTGGTGTTCTGCTCGCTCGTCTTCTCGCCGATCGCGTGGAAGATGTTCGGGTGCAGGACGCTCTTGCCCTTGTTGATGAACTCGACGAAGCCCTTGACGCCGCCTTCGTAGGCGAAGTTGTCTTCCTTGGCGTTGCGCTCGTCGACTAGGCGGATCTTGACGCCGTTGTTCAGGAACGAGAGCTCGCGCAGGCGCTTGGCCAGGATGTCGTAGTGGAAGTCGACGTTGGTGAAGATCTCGGTGTCGGGCAGGAAGTGCACTTCGGTGCCGCGGCGCTCGGTGTCGCCGGTGATCTTCATCGGGCTGGTCTCGAAGCCGTCGCGGATCTCGATCACGCGATCCTGCGGCACGCCCTTGCGGAACTCGATGAAGTGCTGCTTGCCGTCGCGGCGCACCGTCAGGCGCAGCCAGCTCGAGAGCGCGTTGACGCAGGACACGCCCACGCCGTGCAGGCCGCCCGAGACCTTGTAGCTGTTCTGGTTGAACTTGCCGCCGGCGTGCAGCTCGGTCAGCGCGATCTCGGCCGCTGAGCGCTTGGGCTCGTGCTTGTCGTCCATCTTCACGCCGGTGGGGATGCCGCGGCCGTTGTCGATGACGGAGATCGAGTTGTCGGTGTGGATGGTGACGACGATGTCGTCGCAATAGCCGGCCAGCGCCTCGTCGATCGAGTTGTCGACGACTTCGAAGACCAGGTGGTGCAGGCCGGTGCCGTCGGACGTGTCGCCGATGTACATGCCCGGGCGCTTGCGCACCGCTTCCAGGCCTTCCAGGATCTGGATCGAGCCTTCGCCATAGGCCGCGGAGACCGCGGCCGAATTGGCCTTGATCTCCTCGGGCGACAACGCCGGCATTTCCGGCAGGGCCGGCACGGCGCCGCTGGCGTCGGGCTGCTGCGGGGTCGGAACGTCCTTCGGGGTGTCGTCGGGCGAGGTCTGGTCAGTCATTGCAATTCACTTCCTGGATGCCTGCGCGACGCGGGGTCGACAGGCCATTTCTTGATCCGAACGGAAAAATCCTGGCCGGCCCTCGCGAAACGCCACGAGGGCTGGCCGGCCGCCGAGCGCGGCCTCAGATGCGCATCGGCATCACGACGTACTTGAAGCCGGGTTGCTCCGGCACGGTGATCAGCGCGCTCGAATTGCCGTCCTGCAGCTCGAGCTTGACCATGTCGTGGTCGATGTTGTTGAGCGCGTCCATCAGGTAGGTCACGTTGAAGCCGATCTCGATGGTGTCGCCACCGTAGTCGATCTCGAGTTCTTCCTTGGCCTCTTCCTGCTCGGCGTTGCTCGACGCGATGCGCAGCGCGCCCGGCTCGAGGTTGACGCGCACGCCCTTGAACTTCTCGCTGGTCAGGATGGCCGCGCGCTGCAGGCTCGACAGCAGCGGCTGGCGGCCGAGGATCACCGAGTTCTTGTGGTTCTTCGGGATCACGCGGTTGTAGTCGGGGAACTTGCCTTCCACGAGCTTGGTGACGAACTCGAGGCCCGAGAACGTGAACTTGGCCTGGTTGCCGGCGAAACGCATCTCGATGGGCTCGTCGACGTTGCCCAGCAGGCGCGCCAGCTCCAGCACGGTCTTGCGCGGCAGGATCACCTCCTGCTTCGGGATCTCGGTCTCGAGCGTGGCCTGGGCGAGGCCCAGGCGGTGGCCGTCGGTGGCCACGAGCGTCAGCGTCTTGCCTTCGGCGACGAACAGGATGCCGTTCAGGTAGTAGCGGATGTCGTGCACGGCCATCGCGAAATGCACCTGGTCGATCAGGCTCTTGAGCACCTTCTGCGGCACGCCGAAGCTGGGGCCGAAGTCGACCGCCTCGTTGACCAGCGGGAAGTCGTCCGCCGGCAGCGTCTGCATCGTGAAGCGGCTCTTGCCGGCCTGCAGCGTCAGCTTGGTGCCGCTGGAGGTCAGCGAGACGATCTGGTCGCCCGGAAGCGACTTGAGGATGTCGATCATCTTGCGCGAGCCGACGGTCGTCGACAGCGTGCCTTCGTCGCCACCGAGCGAGGCCGAGGTACGCACCTGGATCTCGAGGTCGCTGGTGGTGAACTCGATCGAGTCGCCGTTCTTGCGCATCAGCACGTTGGCCAGGATGGGCAGGGTATGCCGGCGTTCCACGATCCCCGACACCGCCTGCAACGCGCCAAGCAGTTTTTCCTGAGGCGCTTTGAGAACAATCATGTCTTCCTCTTTTTTAAACCTGGTGGTAGCTGGTAGTGCCCGTCGTGCACTGTGGAGAACTCTATTTTCGCCTGATTTATCAAGGGCTTGGCGACTGCACAAGTCTGGGGGTCCAACCCCTGGTTGTGTTCGGACTCGACGACAACAACTTTCGACCGCCCTGCTTGCCTGTGGATGACTGCCCGGTTGTCCCGAAACGGTCCCCAGAGTTGTGAGTTGACACGGTGCCCGCTGCTCGTCTAGCTACAAGATTGATCGGAGAAACCCCGCGGCGCAGCGCTCGGCCGCTCCGGAGCAGGCGGCGGCCCCCTCGGGGGGTGCTCACGCAGTGAGCGGGGGTCGTCATTATCCTTTGAGGGTCTGTTCGAGGACGTGCAACTGCTGGTTCAGCTCGGTGTTCTTCTGCCGCTCGCCGCCGATCTTGCGCACGGCGTGCAGCACGGTGGTGTGGTCGCGGCCGCCGAACAGCTCGCCGATCTCGGGCAGGCTCTTCTGCGTCAGTTCCTTGGCCAGGTACATCGCGATCTGGCGCGGGCGGGCGATGCTCGCCGGGCGCTTCTTCGAGTACATGTCGGCCACCTTGATCTTGTAGAAGTCGGCCACTGTCTTCTGGATGTTCTCGACGGAGATCTGGCGGTTCTGGATCGACAGCAGATCCTTCAGCGCCTCGCGCGCCAGCGCGATGTTTATGTCCTTCTGCGAGAAGCGCGAGTACGCCAGCACCTTGCGCAGCGCGCCCTCGAGCTCGCGCACGTTGGCGCGCACGTTCTTGGCGATGAAGAACGCCACTTCCTCGGGCATCTGCGCCTGTTCGCCCTCGGCCTTGCGGATCAGGATGGCCACGCGCATCTCGAGCTCGGGCGGCTCGATGGCCACCGTCAGGCCGGAGTCGAAGCGGCTGGTGAGGCGTTCGTCGATGTCGGCGAGACCCTTGGGATAGGTGTCGCTCGTCATGATGATGTGCGCCCGTCGCGACAGCAGCGCCTCGAACGCGTTGAAGAACTCTTCCTGCGTGCGTTCCTTGCCGGCGAAGAACTGCACGTCGTCGATCAGCAGCAGGTCGAGCGAGTGGTACTTGGCCTTGAGCTCGTCGAAGGTTTTGCGCTGGTAGTTCTTGACGACGTCGGAGATGAACTGCTCGGCATGCAGGTAGAGCACGCGGGCGTCGGGCTTGTCCTTGAGCAGCTGGTTGCCCACGGCGTGCACCAGGTGGGTCTTGCCGAGACCGACGCCGCCGTAGACGAACAGCGGGTTGTACATCGCGCCGGGTGCGCCGGCGACGTGCAGCGCGGCGGTGCGGGCCATCTGGTTGGCGCGGCCGGCCACGAGCGTGTCGAAGGTGAGCGCCGGGTTGAGCCGGTGCGAGTTCATCGCCGGCGCGGCATGCATGGGCCGGGCCGGCGTGGCGACGGCGGCGCCATGGCCGTTGGTGGCGGCGGGCGCGGCCAGCGCCTGTTCGAACACCGCGCCGATGCGCTGCGGCGGGTGGCTGGTGATGAAGCCGCCACCGGACGACACCGGCGCATGGCCGGGCGCGGGCGCCTCGCGCGGGGCGAGCGCCAGTTCGAGGCGCACCGGCTTGCCGGCCAGCTCGGTCAGCACGGACTCGATGCGCGAGCTGTATTGCGAGCGGATCCAGTCGAGCTTGAACCGGTTGGGCACGCGCACGTGCGCGACCGCGCCCTCACCTTCATCGGTGAAGTCGGCCGGCGGCAGGGGCCGGATCCAGGTGCTGAATTGTTGTTCGGGCAGCTCGGTCGCGAGTCGCTCGCAACTGCGGTGCCAAAGGTCTAGGGACATTGTGGACAAGTTCTTCTCAAGCCGGCCGATTCTACCCGTGAAGACTCGGCGAAAGAACGGTTATCCACAGAAAGACGCACGCGGTCAATCCCCCTGGATCGCACGGCCGCACGTGGCAAGTCGTTGACTCTTAAGCAGTTTCTCTGCTCTAATCGAGGGTTCCCCGGAGATTTTCATCCATGAAGCGTACCTACCAGCCTTCCAAAGTCCGTCGCGCCCGCACGCACGGCTTCCTCGTCCGCATGAAGACCCGTGGCGGCCGCAGCGTCATCGCTGCCCGTCGCGCCAAGGGTCGCAAGCGTCTCGCCGTCTGATTCCAGACGTCGGACTGAACGCTTCGCCGGTAAGGAATCTCAAGGCGGCTCGCGCCGCCTTCGTCGTCTCTGCGTCGCGCTCCTCGTCGAGGGCGCTGCCGCATGGCGTTGACTTCCTGCTTCACGGCACACCGGGCCGGCGGCCATGACCGCAGGCGACCTCGATTCCCCGCTGCTCGGCCGCATCGTCCGGCCGGCGGACTACGTGCGCGTGCTCGCGACGCCCATGCGTCTGCGCAGCCCCCATTTTGCCGTCCACCACCTGGTCGGCAGGCCGCTGCCTTTGAAGCGTCCGATGGGGCGTGCCGCGCTGGCGCCCGAGGTCTCGAATGCCGTCGATGCGATCGAATCCACCGGCCATGCACCGGTTACTGCCAAGTTGTCTACAGAGTTATCCACAGGACGCGCTGGCGCCTCGGAGACAGGTGTGGACGACTTGCAGGATTCAGGCCCGCAGGCGCTGGGGGAAACCCCGATGACCAGCGGCGGTCTCGACCGCTGGCTGGGACTCGTCGTCCCCAAGCGCCATGCCAAGCGGGCCGTCACGCGCACGCTCGTCAAGCGCCAGATCCGCCACGTCGCCGCGGCCTGTGCCCGACAGCTCGAGCCCGGCCTCTGGGTGGTGCGCCAGCGCTCGCCGTTCGATCCGAAGCAGTTCCCGAGTGCCGCCTCCGACGCCCTGAAAGAAGCGGCGCGGGCGGAGCTGCGCGCACTGTTCGACCGTGCCGTGCGTGGCGAGCGCGACCGCCTCAAGCCGCGGCCCGCGGGCGAGGCGGCGTTGCGGGGCCAGTCGGCGAAGTCGAAGTCCCCGCCGCCCGATACCGCCGAGGGCACGTCGTGCGCGGCCTGAAGACCTTGCTGCGCCTGCCCCGCCTCGCCCTGATCGGGCTGGTGCGCGGCTATCGGCTGCTGTTGAGCCCGTGGGTGGGCCAGAGCTGCCGCTTCGCGCCGACCTGTTCCGTCTATGCGATCCAGGCGCTCGAAAGGCATGGCGCCATCATCGGCACCGGCCTGGCCGGCTGGCGCATCGTGCGTTGCAACCCGTGGTGTCACGGGGGCTGCGACGAAGTCCCCGACAATATGCCTTGGAACCGCCCCAGGGCGTCCCCATCTGCGGGCCTGTTCACCAGCCTGCTGTCCCGTGATTCCGGCTCCGAGCCGGCTGCCGCGACGCCGACGACGGCCGCGACCGACAAATAAAACCTCGAACACCCCACATGACCGAAATTCGCCGCACCCTGCTGCTGGTCGTCTTGATGATGTCGCTGCTGATGCTGTTCGACAAGTGGCGCATCTATCACGGCGAGGCGTCCCTGCTGGCACCGCGTCCGGCGGCCACCAGGACGCTTGCGGCGTCGCCGGCCTCGGCGCCGGTCGTCAACAACGCCGCGCTCGTCGCCGCCGCCACTCCGGCCTCCGGTGCGGCCTCGGCCGTGGCCGTCAACCTGCCGATCGAGGACGTGACGATCCAGACCGACCTTGTCCGGGCCAGGATGAGCACGCTGGGCGGCGACCTGGTCGACCTCGACCTGCTGAAGTACCAGGACGTCGACAACCACAGCGAGATCTGGCGCCAGATCAAGGGCCTGGTCGGCATGCACGAGGCGGTGCCGCCCAAGGCCGACGTGAAGGTGTTCGACACCAACGGCGAGCAGTTCTACGCCGCGCAGACGGGCCTGACCGGCCTGCCCACCGACGGGCTGTCGCACGGCGTGATGCGCCTCGCGAGCACCGAACGCACGCTGGCCGACGGCAAGAACGAGCTCGCCGTGCGCTTCGAGTCGCCCGTGGTCGACGGCGTGCAGCTGGTCAAGACCTACACCTTCCATCGCGGCAGCTACGCGATCGACGTCACGCACGAGGTCGTCAACCACTCGGGCGCGCCGGTCAAGCCCGACCTGTACCTGCAGCTGGTGCGCGACGGCCGCACGCCCCCGGGCGGCTACTTCAACGGTCCGAGCTCGTACACCGGCCCGGCCGTCTACCGCGACGACACCTTCCACAAGATCTCGTTCTCCGACATCGACAAGGGCAAGGCCAAGGACGCGATCGACTCCAAGGCCGTCACCAACAACGGCTGGATCGCGATGATCCAGCACTACTTCTCGTCGGCCTGGATCCTGCCGAAGGACACCTCGCGCAGCTACAGCGTCGGCCAGTTCGCCGCCAGCATCCACGGCCTGACGACCTACTACAGCGCGATGTTCACGCCTGTCGGCACGGTGGCACCGGGCGCCAGCAAGACGGTCAGCGCCACGCTGTTCGCCGGCCCGCAGGAAGAAAAGCTGCTCGCACCGCTGGCACCCAACCTCGAGCAGGTCAAGGACTACGGCCTGCTCAAGATCATCGCCCAGCCGCTGTTCTGGCTGCTGAGCAAGATCCACTCGGTGATCGGCAACTGGGGCTGGTCGATCGTCGCGCTGGTGGTGCTGCTGAAGATCGCGTTCTACGGCCTCAACGCCAACGCGTACCGCTCGATGGCCAAGATGAAGGCGGTCAATCCGCGCATCCAGGAGCTCAACGTCCGCTACAAGGACAACCCGCAGCAGAAGCAGCAGGAGATCATGAAGATCTATCGCGAGGAGAAGGTCAATCCTCTCGGCGGCTGCCTGCCGATCTTCATCCAGATGCCGATCTTCATCGCGCTGTTCACGGTGCTGACGTCGTCGGCCGAGATGCGCGGCGCACCGTGGCTGGGCTGGATCCACGACCTGTCCATCATGGATCCGTACGCGATCCTGCCGATCCTGATGACGGCCACGTCGCTGCTGCAGGTCTCGCTGCAGCCCACGCCGGCCGACCCGGTGCAGGCCAAGATGATGTGGCTGATGCCGCTCGCCTTCAGCGCCGCGCTGTTCTCGTTCCCGGCCGGCCTGACGCTGTACTGGGTCACGAACAACACGCTGACCATCGTCCAGCAGTGGCTCATCAATCGCCAGATCAACGGCGAGAAGGCCAAGGGCCTGAAGGCCACCGACGCGAAGGTCGTCAAGGGCTGACACGCGCCGCGCCGCACGAGGACGCCGCGACCGGCCTGCGCCGCTCGCGGCGTTTTTCATGGGCGGCGACAATCGGGGCACGATGAACACCGCCGCCTCGCTCACTCACCTGAACGACCCGATCGTCGCGATCGCCACCGCGCCCGGACGCGGCGCCGTGGGCATCGTGCGGGCGTCTGGGCGCGACCTGTCGACGCTGATCGACGCCGTCTGCGCGCGGCCACTGACGCCGCGCTTCGCGCACTACGGGCCCATCCTCGACGCGCAGGGGCAGGCGCTCGACCAGGGCCTGGCCATCCACTTCCCCGCGCCGAATTCGTACACCGGCGAGGACGTGCTGGAGCTGCAGGCGCACGGCGGCCCGGTGGTGCTGCAGCTGATCCTCGCACGCCTGCTCGAGGCCGGCCGCGGCATCGGGCTGCGCCTGGCCAACCCGGGCGAGTTCACGGCGCGTGCGTTCTTCAACGACAAGCTCGATCTTGCGCAGGCCGAGGCCGTCGCCGACCTGATCGACGCCAGCACCGAGGCCGCCGCGCGTTCGGCCGGCCGCTCGCTGGCGGGCGCGTTCTCCAAGGAGATAGCCGGCCTCGCGCAGCGCATCGTGCACCTGCGCATGCTGGTCGAGGCGACGCTCGACTTTCCCGAAGAAGAGATCGACTTCCTCGAGCGTGCCGGCGCGCGCCGGCAGCTCGCCGACATCCGCGCCCAGCTCGACGCCGTGATGGCGCGCGCGCGCCAGGGCGCGCTGCTGCGCGAGGGACTGCGCGTCGTGCTCGCGGGCGCGCCCAACGTCGGCAAGAGCTCGCTGTTGAACGCGCTGGCCGGCGCGGAGCTGGCCATCGTCACGCCGATCGCGGGCACCACGCGCGACCGCATCACCGAGACGATCCAGATCCACGGCGTGCCGGTGCATGTGATCGACACCGCGGGCCTGCGCGATGCCAGCGACGAGGTCGAGAAGCTGGGCATCGCGCGCAGCTGGCAGGCGATCGCCGATGCGGACGCCGTGCTCTTCCTGCACGATCTCAGCCGCGCCGACGATCCGCGGGCCCGGGCCGACGACGCGGCCATCGCCGACGAGCTCGCGCGCGCGCACGCGGCCGAGCCGCTGCACGTCTTCAACAAGCGCGACCTCGCGCCGGATCACGCGCTGCCCGAAGGCGCGCTCGCGCTGTCCGCGCAGACCGGCGCCGGCCTCGACGCGCTGCGCGACGCCCTGCTGGAACGCGCCGGCGCCACGCATGTGCCCGACGGCGTCTTCATCGCGCGCACGCGTCACGTGCAGGCGCTCGCGCGCACGGACGAGCACCTGCAGCTGGCGCAGTCGCACGCCGATCAGCGCGACGCGGCGCTCGACCTGTTCGCGGAAGAACTGCGCCTGGCGCACGGCGCGCTCGGCGAGATCACGGGGCAGTTCACCGCGGACGACCTGCTGGGCGAGATCTTCGGGCGCTTCTGCATCGGCAAGTAGAACGCCCCTGGCGATCCGAAGAAGGCCAGGGGCGCGGTGCAATCCCGATGCGCGCACTCAAGCGCGTCGGAGCGATCAGTTGCGGCGGC
Organism: Scleromatobacter humisilvae; assembly: GCF_023231945.1. GTDB lineage: Bacteria > Pseudomonadota > Gammaproteobacteria > Burkholderiales > Burkholderiaceae_C > Scleromatobacter > Scleromatobacter humisilvae. The sequence continues at coordinate 145,563 of NZ_JAJLJH010000010.1, read as the reverse complement.
GCTGGCGCACGACCATGAAGCCGAGCAGCGCGGCGCCCATCATCATCATCGGTGCGGGCTCGGGCACCGAGCTGGCGAAGACGGCGTTGAGCGTGCCGCTCGAGGTGACGGTGCCGCCGATGGTCACCGGGAAGCCTTCGACCTGGCCCGACTGCAGGTTCAGCGAATAGAACGGGCTCGGTGCGACGAAGAAGCTCGAGCCGGCCGCCGTCAGCGCGAACGAGGTCTCCTGGCCGAACGCGCCGCACAGGTTGGGCGCCGTGCAGTCCACCGAACCGTTGCCCATGATGCCGGTGCCGGTGGCCAGCGTCGTGATGACGTCGCCGTTGGCATCGATCGTGTACGCGCCGCCGGGCGCGGCCGGTGCGTTGAACGAGGCGTTGGCGCCGGCGTCGTAGCTGAGGGTCATCGTGCCGCCGGGCGTCAGCGAGAACGTCGTCGTGCCGCCGCTGGTGGAGTAGGTGCCGGAGCCGTTCAGGATGGCCAGCAGCTGGTAGTTCGAGCCCAGGCCGGTCTGGCCGGCGTTCAGGCTCTTCGACAGGCTGGGGTCGGTGTCGTCGATGTTGAAGCCCTGGGCCGTGAAGTCGAGGCTCACCACGAAGGTCGAGGCGGACGTGAACGTCAGCTGCTCGTGATATTGCCCGCTGATGTCGTTGGCGACGAACGTGCCGAGGCTGCCGCCACCGCCGAGCGCGGACGTGTTGACGGTGAAGTCGGGATAGATGGGCGTGGCGGCGGCGGCGCCGGCGGCGAGCGCCGCGCAGGCGGCGACCATGAGTCGGGTGATCTTCATCGCATGTCTCCGGTGATGAAAAGGGGGAAGCAGAGACAGACATTGGCAATCGCCATGCGCGAAAGTCGGGTATGAGGGAAAGTTCCTGTTTGGTGGATTTCCCGTGTCGGATTTCACGAATGAGGGCCTCGCGGCGCCTGAGACCGCGAGGCGGCGCCTGCCGCTTTTGACGGCACGAACGCGCGGGCTGGCGTTCCGCGTCGGCATTGCTTGCAAGCCCGAGTCGCGGCGACCGCGAGCGCTGCTCGACAGCGGGCGGCGTCTCAGAGGCGCTTGGCGATGGCCGACTTCAGCGCCCGCAGCGCGCGCTCGTCGCGCTTGTAGAACGTCCACTGCCTGATGCGCTTCGACGTCAGCAGCCCGGCTCCGGTCATCATCTTCAGGTGCACGCTCGCCGTGGGCTGGCTGACGCCGAGCTTCTGCGCGATCAGCAGCCCGCAGACGCCGTCCTTGACCAGGTCGCCGTCGACCTGCGGCGGGAAGTGCGCGCGCGGATCCTTCAGCCATTCGAGGATCTGCAGGCGCCGCTCGCTGGCCAGGGCACGGTAGACATCGACGGTCATGGCGGGGCTCGCGATGCGGCTTGACGCTTAGTTTATTAGCTAATTATAGTCGTCCTGCAACCGGACACGAACCATGGACCCGACTTCATTGCTGACGCGGACCCGCATTGAGCAGGCCGCAGCCACGCTGCACCGCCACGTCCGGCGCACGCCGGTGCTGGAGGTCGACGGCGCGGATCTCGGGCTGCCGGGCGTCGAGCTCGTGTTCAAGCTCGAGTTCCTGCAGCACGGGGGCTCGTTCAAGGCGCGCGGCGCCTTGCTGAACCTGCTCACGCGGCGCGTGCCGTCGGCCGGCGTCGTCGCGGCCTCGGGCGGCAACCACGGCGTGGCGGTCGCCTTCGCCGCGCAGCGCACCGGCCATGCCGCAACCATCTTCGTGCCCAGCGTCTGCTCGCCGAGCAAGCTGGCGCAGATCGCGCTGCACGGCGCCGAGATCCGCATCGCAGGCGATCGCTACGCCGATGCACTGGCCGCCAGCCAGGTCTGGCAGCGCGAGACCGACGCCCTCGCGATCCACGCATTCGACCAGGTGGAGACGCTGCTGGGGCAGGCCACCGTGGCCGTCGAGTTCGAACAGCAGGCGCCGTCGCTCGATGCCGTGCTGGTCGCCGTGGGCGGCGGCGGGCTCATCGGCGGCATGGCGGCGTGGTACCAGGGCCGCACGCGTCTCGTCGCGGTGGAACCCGAGGCCGCGCCGACGCTGACGCTCGCGCTTGCGGCCGGCCATCCGGTGGACGCGCCCGCCGGCGGCGTGGCGGCGGACTCGCTCGCGCCGCGCCAGGTCGGCGCCCTGATGTTTCCGTTGGCGCAACGTCACGTGGCGCAGGCCGTGCTGGTCAGCGACGAAGCGATTGGCGAGGCCCAGCGGACGCTCTGGCGCGTCTTGCGCGTGGTGGCCGAACCCGGCGGCGCGGCGGCATTCGCGGCACTGCAGTCCGGTGCGTGGCCCGTCAAGCCGGGCGAGCGCATCGGCGTCCTGCTGTGCGGCGCCAATACCGACGCCGTCCAATTCCCGGCAGCCTGAATCTGCGGACACGCTTCGTCGCTCTCGGGAGCCTCCCCGAGACAGGGCTTGTCACCGCGAGCCGCGCCCGCACGACGTGAAGTGAGCGCGCGCCGCTGCCGATAACGGCACCATCCGGATCCTGACGCCTCGCTGCGTCCCGCAGACACGACAGACGGCGCCCTCGCGCCGACGGACGTCGCACTTTGCCTTGCCGGCGTCGGGTGGCGACGTGACAATTGGTGTCAAATGCCTGCCAACAGGCACGATGGCGCACCGCAACCCAGCTTGGGAGGGAGTGGCGTCGTCGGGTGAGGATTCCAAGAATGAACGTTGCAAACCTGGTCCAGGCCATCCACACGCTGAACGCGTACGACGCGTTCCGGCCGCGCTTTTCGCCGGAGAACTGGCGCGTGGTGGGCTCGTACCTGATCCGTCGCGAGATGCGGGGCGGCGACGTCCTGATCTACCAGGGCGACTCCGATCGCACGATGTATTTCCTCGAGTCGGGCACCCTGCAGGTCTACGTGCGCGGCACGGCGACGTCGGCGGCCAAGATCGCGCTGCTGCGCGCGGGCGCCATCGTCGGCGAGCCGGCGTTGTTCGGCGAGACGATGCGCATGGCGCAGGTCGACGCGATCGCGCCGAGCATCGTCTGGGCACTGAGCCGTCCGCGTCTCGACGAGATGCTGGCCAGCCAGCCCGAGCTCGCCTACGAGATCCTGCGCGCTTCCGGCGCGGTGATGGCCGAGCGCATGCGCGGCACGCTGGAGCGCGGCACGCCGGTGGCCTGATCAGGCGCCGGTCGTCAGCCTTTCTTCCGCGGCCTGCAAGGGATCGGGCATGCCCGCCAGCACCAGCGTGTCGCCCGCGGCCAGGCGCTGATCGGGGTTGGGCGGCAGCACGCGGCCGTTGGACAGCCGCAGCGACACCACGTGCACGCCGTCGGCGTCGACGCCCGTCTCGCCCAGCGTGCGGCCCGCCGCCGCGCCGTTGGCCGGGATCGTGACGCTGGCGAGTCGCGCCTGTTGCTGGTCGCCGGCCTCGTCGTCGTCGGCGCCGTGGAAGAAACCGCGCAGCAGGCCGTAGCGCGCCTCGCGCGCGTCGCGCGCGAGGCGGATGACGCGCCGCATCGGCACGCCCACCAGCGCCAGCGCGTGCGAGGCCAGCATCAGCGAGCCCTCGATCGCCTCGGGCACGACCTCGGTGGCGCCGGCGGCCTTGAGCGCCTCGAGATCCGTGTCGTCGATCGTGCGCACGATCACCGGCACGCGCGGCGCATGCGTCTGCACGAGGTGCAGCACCTTCAGCGCGGAGGGGGTGTCGTGGTAGCTGCAGACGACGGCGCTGGCGCGCGCGAGGCCGGCAGCCATCAGGCTGGACAGGCGCGCCGCGTCGCCGAAGACGACGTTCTGGCCGGCGGCCGCGGCCTGGCGCACGCGGTCGGGGTCCAGATCGAGCGCCATGAACGGGATGCGCTCGACCTCCAGCATGCGCGCCAGGTTCTGGCCGGAGCGGCCGTAGCCGCAGATGATCACGTGCTTCTCGGTGGTGATCGCGCGCTTGGCGATCGACGTCAGCGCCACCGACTGCATCAGCCAGTCGCTGCTCGCCAGCTTCATCACGATTCGGTTGGCGTAGAGGATCAGGAACGGCGACGCCAGCATCGACAGCACCATGCTGGCCAGCACCGGCGCGACCCAGCGCTCGGGCAGCACCTGGTTGTCGGTGCCCAGCGTCAGCAGCACGAAGCCGAACTCGCCGGCCTGCGCGAGGTAGAGCCCGGTGCGCAGCGCCACGCCCGGCGCGCCGCCGAAGATGCGCGCCAGGCCGGCCACCAGCCCGGCCTTCACGAGGATGGGCAGCGTCGTCAGCACGATCACGAGGCCCCACTCGTCGGCCAGCGTGTGCCAGTCGAGCTTCATGCCGATCGTGATGAAGAACAGGCCCAGCAGCACGTCGTGGAACGGCCGGATGTCGGTCTCGACCTGGTGCTTGTATTCGGTCTCGGCGATCAGCATGCCGGCGACGAACGCGCCGAGCGCGAGCGACAGGCCGGCCAGCTCGGTGACGGCCGCCAGCCCCAGCGTCACGCCCAGCAGGCTCAGCATGAACAGCTCGTCGCTCTTGCGCCGCGAGATGGCGGTGAGGAACCACTTCATCACCTTCTGGCCTCCGGACAGCAGCACCGCCAGCACGACGACGGCCTTGATGACGGCGGGCACCAGCGTCTTGAGCAGGTCCTTGGTGTCGCCGCCGAGGGCCGGGATGATGACCAGCAGCGGCACGACGGCCAGGTCCTGGAACAGCAGCACGCCCATCACGCGGCGTCCGTGCTCGCTCTCGAGCTCCAGCCGCTCGGCCATCAGCTTGACGACCAGCGCCGTGCTGGACATCGCCATCGCGCTGCCGAGGACGGCGGCGGCCTGCCAGGAGAGATCCCAGTGGCGCCCGAACAGCGCGAAGAGCCAGGTCAGCGCCAGGTTGCCGCCCATCGCGCCGACGATGGTCAGGACGACCTGCGACGCGCCGAGCCCGAAGACCAGCGTGCGCATCGCGCGCAGCTTGGGCAGGTTGAACTCCAGCCCGATCACGAACATCAGGAACACGACGCCGAACTCGGCCAGCGCGCGCACGCCCGCGGTGTCGTGCGCCAGCTGCAGCGCGTTCGGACCGATGATGACGCCCGCGACGAGGTAGCCCAGCACCGGCGGCAGCCGCAGCATGCGAAAGCCGACGACGCCCGCGATGGCGGCGGCCAGGTACAACAGGACGAGCTCGAGGGTCGAGGCCATGCGGCACCGGGTTGGACGCGGCGGATGGCCGCGCGGGTGGAGGGTGGTCCAGCGCCCTACCCGAAAGGAGCCGGGACACTAGAATCACCTCCATCCTAGAACACAGGCAGCCCACTTTGACAAACGACTTGCCGTTCGACGCCGAACGCGCATTGCACCTGGCCCGCCAGACCTTCCAGATCGAGGCCGACGCCCTGCTGGGCATGCAGCGGCGACTGACCGCCGAGTTCGCGCGGGCGGTCGAGACCATCCTGCGCTGCGAGCACCGTGTCGTCGTCATGGGCATGGGCAAGAGCGGCCACGTGGGCCGCAAGATCGCCGCCACGCTGGCGTCCACCGGCACGCCGTCGTTCTTCGTGCATCCGGCCGAGGCGGCGCACGGCGACCTCGGCATGGTGACCTCGGGCGACGTCTGCCTGCTGATCTCGAACTCGGGCGAGTCCAGCGAGCTGAGCGCCATCATCCCGGCGCTGCGGCGCCTGGGCGTGACGCTCGTCGCGCTCACCGGGCGGTCCGACTCGTCGCTGGCCAAGGTCTGCGACATCGTGCTGTCCTGCGCGGTCGACAAGGAGGCCTGCACGCTGGACCTCGCGCCGACGGCCAGCACCACGGCGCAGATGGCCATGGGCGACGCGCTCGCGGTGGCGCTGCTCGACGCGCGCGGCTTCCGCGAGGAGGACTTCGCGCTGTCGCACCCCGGCGGCGCCCTCGGCCGCAAGCTGCTCACGCACGTGTCCGACCTGATGCGCACCGGCGACGGCGTGCCGCGCGTCGCGCGCGACGCGAGCTTCTCGGCGCTGCTGCAGGAGATGTCGAGCAAGGGCCTGGGCCTCGCGGCCATCGTCGAGGGCCATACGCCGGTGGGTATCTTCACCGACGGCGACCTGCGCCGCCTGATCGAGACCGGCGCCGACCTGCGCCAACGCGTCGCGCACGAGGTGATGCATCCGCGCCCGCACCTGATCCGCTCGGGCGCGCTGGCCGTCGACGCCGCCGACCTGATGGAGCGCCATCGCATCACGAGCCTGCTGGTGGTCGACGGCAAGGGCGAGCTCGTGGGCGCGCTCAACACCTACGACCTGCTGCGCGCGAAGGTGATCTGATGACGGCCACACCGAAATCGCACCTGAGCTTCCCGCCCGACGTGCTCGTGAAGGCGCAGGGCGAGGGCAGCGGCATCAAGGCCGCGATCTTCGACGTCGACGGCGTTCTCACCGACGGCACGATCTGGATCACCGAGGCCGGCGAGACGCTGAAGAACTTCAACGTGCTCGATGGCCAGGGGCTGCTGATGCTGCGCAAGGGCGGGATCACGCCGATCGTCATCACCGGGCGCGATTCGCCGGCGGTTCGGCGCCGCGTGTCCGACCTGGGGCTGCCGCACGCCGCCTTCGGGGCGTCCGACAAGGTGGCCGCCGCCAACGAGATCCTGCAGGCGCTGGGCGTCGACTGGGGCGACGTCGCCGTGATCGGCGACGACTGGCCCGACCTGCCGCTGTTCGCCAACGCCGGCTTCGCGTGCGCGCCCGCGGACGCGCACGCGGAGGCCACCGGCGCCGCGCACTACGTGACGGCCCGCGAGGGCGGACGCGGCGCCGCGCGCGAGTTCTGCGACCTGCTGCTGATGGCCAACGGCCTGTACGCGCCGCTGATGACCAAGCTGCTGGTGACGCTGGACGCCAGGTAAGCCGCCGATGAAGGCCGAACTCCACATCCCCGACCTGCCGGAAGTGCCGGTCGCGCTCAGTCCGCTGCATCCGCCGCTGGACGACCAGCAGCGCCGCACGCCGCTCAGCTGGCCGGTGCGCACGCGCGAGCGGGTCGTCGGCTACCTGCCGCTGATGCTGATGGTGGGCCTGGCGCTCGGCACCTGGCTGATCGCCAAGAACACGCCCGGACTGCTGGCGCCGTCGGGGCCGGCCGTGGTCAAGCACGAGGCCGACTACACGCTCGACCAGTTCGACCTGCAGCGCTTCGACCCCGCCGGTGCGCTGAAGGTGGAGATCCAGGGCGAGCACATGCAGCACTTCCCCGACGACGACATCATGGAGGTCGAGCAGATCCGCGTCGTCACCACCGAGCCGGACGGCCGCCGCATGATCGCCACCGCGCTGCACGGCCGCGCGCGCGGCGACAGCAGCGAGGTGTGGCTGGACGGCCAGGGCCAGGTCGTCTCGGAAGCCCCGGGCGAACTGCCGATCCGGATGAACGGCGAGCACCTGCACGCGTTCCCGAAGCTGCGCCAGCTCGACTCGAAATACATGGTCATCGTGCGCCAGGGCGACAGCGAGTTCAACGCCGATGGCCTGGAATACGACGACAACACGCGGCTGCTCACGCTGCACGGCAACGTGCACGCGTTGATGCAGTCGGCCCTGCGCAAGTCGGTGGCGAGCAAAAGCGCCGCCCAGAAATGACGGCGCCACTGCTGTTCATCACCGGGGCGTCCAGCGGGATCGGCCAGGCGATGGCGCTCGAATGGGCGCGCCGCGGCGGCCGGCTGGCGCTGGTCGCACGGCGCGGCGACGAGATGCGGACCTGGGTCGCGGCGCAGGGCTGGTCGTCCGAGAGGGCGACGGTCTACGTGGCCGATGCGCGCGACATGGCCGCGATGGTGGCGGCCGGCCGCGCGTGCATCGAGGCGCAGGGGCTGCCGGACGTCGTCATCGCGAGCGCCGGCATCAGCGTCGGCGTCGACCTGGGCGTCGAGGCCGACCTCGAGGTGCTGCGTGCCGTCATCGAGACCAACGACCTCGGCCTGGCCGCCACCTTCCAGCCGTTCATCGCGCCGATGTGCGCGCGGCGCAGCGGCCGCCTGGTGGGCATCGCGAGCGTGGCGGGCATCCGCGGGCTGCCGGGCCATGCGGCCTATTCGCTCAGCAAGGCGGGCGTGATCAGTTTGTGCGAGAGCCTGCGCGTCGAATGCCGGCCGTTCGGGGTGCGCGTCGTGACGATCGCGCCCGGGTATATCGATACCCCGCTGACGCGCGGCAATTCATACTCCATGCCATTCCTGATGCCGGCCGACAAATTCGCGCGCCAGGCATTGGACGCGATTGCCGCGGGCGTGGGGCTGCGCGTGATTCCCTGGCAGATGGGAATGCTGGCGCGCGTCCTGCGGATACTGCCCGACTGGATATATGACCGCGCCGTCTCCGGCCGCGGGCGCAAAGCGCGAAAGGCACAGTGAGCGCTCGCTAAGCGTCCGAGCCATGTCCGTGGCGCCAGTGTGCCGGTGTCCGATGCGATTTTCAGGCAACTGAGCGCCCACGCGTGCGTCGCATCCCGCAATCAGGGTATTGATGCCCGCGGTTCCGCCGACGCCGTGCGTCTGGCTGGAGATGCGCCGCGGCCCATGAAAAAAGCCCAGGCGCCGAAAGGCGCCTGGGCTTGATTCATTCAAACCGACAGATGCGTGTCAGTAACAGAGAGCCGGTGCTCAGTAGCCGCCGCGGCCACCACCGCCACCGCCGTAGCCGCCGCCGCCGCCGGAACGGCCACCGCCGCCGCCGCCGTAGCCGCCGCCACCACCGGAGCGGCCACCGCCGCCGCCGCCACCACCGTAGCCGCCACCGCCACCACCGCCGTAGCCGCCGCCACCACCGCCGCCGGAGCGGCCACCGCCGCCGTACGGGCTGCGCGGGGCGCCGCTGAAGCCGCCCGGACGCTCTTCGCGCGGACGTGCTTCGTTGACGACCAGGGGACGGCCTTCCAGGGGTTGGCCATTCATGCCATTGATGGCTGCTTGCGCTTCAGCGTCCGAGCCCATTTCCACGAAGCCGAAGCCCTTGGAACGACCGGTTTCGCGATCCATCATGACCTTGGCGGACGTGACGGTACCGAATTGGCTGAAAGACTCTTGCAGTGACTCGTCGCGGACGCTATAGGCCAGGTTGCCTACGTACAGTTTGTTTCCCACTGGGAAAGCCCTTTCAAAGATAAAAAACTATGTGGAGCTTCAACCCAGCGTGATCCATCAAGCGAAGGCGCCGCAACCAGACACAGCATCAACGGGAGACAGTCGCGCGAAGCAACCGCTGCCCTGGAATGATTATGAGCCTAACAAATCACGAAACGCAAAGCGCAGTCAAGGAAATTGTTGTTTTGTCGTTTCGCGACGTTGAACCCCCCACTTTCTAGGTGAAAGAGGCCGATTTCGAGCATTTGGCGGCGGTTTGGACAACGGGTTTTCCCGCAATCGCGCCGCCTGTCGAGAACGCGCGACGGAACTTCGTTGCGCCAATCGACTCGGCCGCAGCGAGAATCGCACCCATGGATCTGCACCTGCTCAAGCCGCTCGTCGCCCTGCTGGCGATCGTCAACCCGATCGGCGCGATTCCGTTCTTCCTGCATTTCACGCAGAACCTGACGCGCGAGCAGCGCAAGCGCACCGTGCGCGTCGCGTCGATCGCGTCGTTCACCGTGATCGCGACGAGCGCGATCGCCGGCCTGCAGATCATCGAGTTCTTCGGCATCACCATCGCGTCGTTCCAGGTCGGCGGCGGGCTGCTGCTGCTGGTCTCGTCGATGAACATGCTCAACGCGCAGCAGGCCGAGAGCCGCGGCTCGGATGTCGGCGACGGCCAGGCCAAGGCCGACGCCGGCGACTCCATCGCCATCGTGCCGCTGACGATCCCGCTGCTGACCGGGCCGGCCACGATCTCGACGATGGTCATCTACGCCGACAAGACGCGCACGCTGTTCGAGCACGCCGTGCTGGTCGGCTACGGCGTCGTCATCGGCGCGGCCACGTTCGCGTCGTTCGCGGCCGCCGGCCGCATCGCCAGGCTGCTGGGCCGCACCGGCATCAACGTGATGACGCGGCTGATGGGCCTGATCCTGGCGGCCATGGCGGTCGAACTGCTGTCCGACGGCCTGACGAAGCTCTTCCCGGCGCTGGCCGGGGGCGTGCCGCATTGAGACATCCTGCGTCAGCCTGTTTGCGGGCCGTGCGCCGGGCCTCCCCAAGAAGGCCCGCAGTCCCCTCGGACGGAGCACCGTACCCGGCGCGGGAGGGGCTCCAGTGAACGCCCGCATCCTGCTTCTCGAGGACGACCCGGCCATCGCCGGCACCGTCGCCTTCGCGCTGGAGCGCGAGGGGCTGGCGGTCGACCACGTGCTGCTGGTCGGCGCCGCGCGCGCGTCCGCGGCGGCCGTGTTGCCGGCGCTGGCGATCCTGGATGTCGGGTTGCCGGACGGCAGTGGCCTGGACCTGTGCCGCGAGTGGCGCCAGTCCGGCAACGACGCGCTGCGCGCGCTGCCCATCCTGATGCTGACGGCGCGCGCCGAGGAGCTCGACCGCGTGGTCGGCCTCGAGCTGGGCGCCGACGACTACCTGACCAAGCCGTTCAGCCCGCGCGAACTCGTGGCCCGCGTGCGTGCGCTGCTGCGGCGCGCGGCGCTGGCGCCCGCGGCCGCGCCGCCGGCCGCGGCCGGGCTGTTCGAACTGGACGCCGAGGGCCAGCGCATCCGCTTCGCCGGCCAGTGGCTCGCACTCACGCGGCTCGAATTCGGCCTGCTGCGCGCGCTGCTGCGCACGCCCGGGCGCATACGCTCGCGCGAGGCGCTGCTCGACGAGGTCTGGGGCGCCGACGGCGACGCCACCGATCGCACCGTCGATACCCACGTCAAGACGCTGCGTGCCAAACTGCGCGCGGTGCGCCCTGAGCTGGAACCGATCGCCACGCATCGGGGCATGGGCTACTCCCTCGAACCCGCTTCACGCTGATTGCCTCCGATGCGTCTCGGCCTGCGACTGCTGTTCGCATTCTTCGTCATCGTCGGCCTCGCCGGCTTCTTCGCGCTCCAGGTCTTCGAGAGCGAGGTCAAGCCGAGCGCGCGCGAGGTGATGGAGGACGTGCTCGTCGACACCGCCAACCTGCTCGCCGAGCAGGCCGCCGCCGACCTGCGCGCGATGCCGCCCGGCGGCACGCTGCAGGACTCGCGGCTGGCGCAGCAGGTCGCGGCGTATCGCCGGCGTCCGGTCGACATCCAGATCTGGGGCCTGCACAAGCGCACGCTGGACCTGCGCGTCTACGTGACCGACGCCACCGGCCGCGTCGTCCTCGACTCGGGCTTCGGCCCCGAAGCCGCGCCGCCGGCCGCCGCCGCCCGTTCCGCGCTCGGCGCCGACTATTCGAAATGGCGCGACGTCTACCTGACGCTGCGCGGCCAGTACGGCGCCCGCGCCACGCGCAGCGTGCCCGAGGACGACGCCAGCTCCGTGATGTACGTCGCCGCGCCGGTGCGCGACGGCGCCCGCGTGATCGGCGTCGTCACGGTCGGCAAGCCGCTGGCCACCGTGCAGCAGTTCATCGACCGCGCGCAGCGGCGCATCCTGGTCGCCGGATTCTGGCTGCTGGGGCTGTCGGCCGTGGTCGGCGTGCTGGTGACGCTGTGGATGGTGCGCGCCGTGCGCCAGCTGAAGGCCTACGCGACGCACGTGCACGCCGGCGAGCGCGTTCCCGTGCCGAAGCTGCCGGGCGAGCTCGGCGACCTGGCCGTGGCCGTCGACGAGATGCGCGAACGGCTGGAGGATCGCGAGCGTCTCGAGCACACCGTGCGCGCGCTGACGCACGAGCTCAAGAGCCCGCTGACGGCGATCCAGGGCGCGGCCGAGCTGCTGGGCGACGAGTTGCCCGCCGACGACCGCGAGCGCTTCGCGCGGCAGATCCAGGAGCAGTCGCTGCGCCTGCGCGACCTGGTCGACCGCATGCTGGAGCTCTCGCGGCTCGAGGGCCAGCGCGCGATCGCCAATCCGCAGCCCATCGTGCTGCTGGCGCTGATCGACGAGGTCGCGACGTCGCACGTGCCGCTGGCGATCCAGCGCGGCGTCGGGCTGGTGTGGGAATCGCGCGCCGACGTCACGCTGGCCGGCGACCCCGAATCGCTCAAGCTGCTGTTCTCCAATCTGTGGTCCAACGCGCTGGACTTCGCGCCCGAGGGCACGTCCATCACGGCGTCGCTGCGCCGCGTCGGCGCGGAGGCGGTGTTCACGATGCGCGACACCGGGCCGGGGGTGTCCGACTTCGCGTTGCCGCAGCTGGGCCAGCGCTTCTTCTCGCTGCCGCGGCCGCGCGACGGCCGCCGCGGCAGCGGGCTGGGCCTGGCCATCGTGCGCCAGGCGGCGGCGCTGCATGGCGGCAGCGTCTCCTTCCAGCACGCGTCGCCGGGCCTGCTCGTGACGCTGCGGCTGCCGGCGGCCGCCTGACTTCACGCTCGCCACACAAACCTCATCGCGTCCTCACAGCCTGACGGCATCGTCGCGGCTGTCGCGCCGGCATGGCGCAGGAGGAGCGAACGATGAAGTTTCCGTTGCTGGCCAAGGTGGGCGCGATCGCGCTCGTGGGCCTGATGTTGATGGTCGTGCTGATGCGCATCGAGGGCCTGGTCTACGAGCGCAAGGCTCGCGGCGAAGAGGCCGTGCGCAGCGTCGAGCACTCGCACGCCGCGGCGCAGGCGATCCTCGGGCCGGTCCTGGAGCGCGCCTGCTCCGAGTCGTGGGAGTCGGTGGTCGGCGAGGGCGCCAACCGTACGGTCGCGGCGGCGTCGCGCGACTTCCGGCTGCAGCAGGTGCCCGATCGCCTGTCCATTGCGGCGACGACCCAGGCCGACCCGATGTGGCGCGGCCTGTTCAAGGTCAACGCGTGGAAGGGCCGCTTCGCGGTCGACGCCGAGTTCACCCACCTCGCGCCGCTGCAGCCGCACGCCGAGCACCCTGGCGGGCGCCTCACGTGCGATGCGCCCGTGCTGCTGGTGAGCGTGTCCGACGTGCGCGGCGCGCTGAGCGCCCCCATCACCATCGACGGCCACGCGCAGGCGGTCGAGCCCGGCACCGCCGGCTCCGCGTACGCGAGCGGATTGCACACGAGGCTGCCGGCGGCGCGCGTCGACGAGGCCGCCGTCCAGGCGATGGCCGTGCACATCGACCTCGACCTCGTGGGCACCGGCCAGCTGGCTTGGGTGCCAGCGGCCGGCAGCACGCACTGGACGCTGCATTCGGATTGGCCGCACCCGTCCTTCGGCGGCCAGTTCCTGCCCGCGACGCGCGACGTGCGCGCCAACGGATTCGACGCCAGCTGGAACCTGTCGGCCTTCGCCACCACGGCGCCGACCGACATCCGTCGCGCGCTGAGCCTGTGTGCGCCGGCCGCGGGCGGGGGCGACTATGCCGAGGACGGCAGTGCGAAGTCCGACAAGTGCCTCGACCTGATGAGCGTGGCCTTCATCGACCCGATCAACCCCTACGTGCTGAGCGACCGCGCGATCAAGTACGACCTGCTGTTCATCGTGCTGACCTTCGTCGCCGTCGGCCTGATCGAGGTGCTGTCGGGCCGCCGCGTGCACCCGGTGCAGTACGCACTGGTGGGCCTGGCGCTGTCGCTGTTCTTCCTGTTGCTGCTGTCGCTGTCGGAGCACCTGCCGTTCGAGCAGGCCTACGCCGCGGCGGCCTTGGCGTGCGCGCTGCTGCTGGGGGCCTACGCGACGTCCATGCTGGGACGCCGGCTCGCGGGCCTGCTGTTCGGCATCGGCATCGCGCTGCTTTACGGCCTGCTGTACGCGCTGCTGCAGATGGAACAGAACGCGCTGGTCATCGGCTCGGTGATGCTGTTCGCGGCGCTCGCCACGGTGATGATGCTGACGCGGCGGATCGACTGGTACGCGCTGTTCGCGCGGCTGAGGACGAACGCCGGCGCACGCGACGCGCGGGAGATCGCGTCGTGATTGCGCGCGAGCCCGCGGCCGGCGACGGCGACTGGTGGACGGCGCACGTGCTGATCGCGATCTTCGTCGCGCTGGTCGCCGTGATCCTGCGCGCGGTGCCGGGATGGTCGGCGCCGCTGCATGCGTGGATCGCGCTGGCCGGCGTCGTCGACCTGCTGCTCGCGGCGCACGCCGGGGCGCGCGCGAGCGTGCGCGCCGCGCGCGGGCGCTGGCGCGAGGCGCTGGGCGCGCTGCTGCTGGCGGCCGCGCTGGTCGCCGCCGCGGCGACGCTGATGAAGGTCGGCCACGCGCATCCGGCGACGCTGGAGGACGCCTCGGCCGCAGAGGCGCCGCCTGCCGCGGCGGGCGCGCGATGACCGCGACATCCTTCCCGCGCTGGCGCCGGGCCTGGATCCGCTACGCGATCACCGCCGCATTCCTCGTGGTGGCGGCAGGCAGCGGGCTGAGCGCCGTCTGCAACGACGACTGGGCCGGCCTGCTGCTGCTTCCCGGCATCGGCCTGCAGCTGCTGGGCGCGGTGTACTCGCTCGGGATGGCGCTGGTCTCCTGGTTCCGGTTCGACTATCGCGACGCCGTCGCCGAGGTCGGCGTCGCCGTCCTGTTGCTGCTCTCGATCCCCGCGGCGCTCATGGTGATGGACCTGTTCATGCACGGAGGCTGCGAATGACCGCCGCCGCGCGCCGGCGCGACGCCTCGTGGCTGGACGCCTGGTTCAGCATGTGGTCCAGCGAGCACGACAAGGACACCCCCGCCTCGCTAAGATGCGCCTCCATGCACCTCGGCGACCCGTTCGACTTCATCGTGATCGGCGCCGGCACCGCCGGCTGCCTGCTGGCCAACCGGCTGTCGGCGGATCCGCGCCACCGCGTGCTGCTGGTCGAGGCCGGCGGGCGCGACGACTACCACTGGATCCACATCCCGGTCGGCTACCTGTATTGCATCGGCAACCCGCGCACCGACTGGCTGTACAAGACCGAGCCCGACCCGGGCCTCAACGGCCGCGTGCTGCGCTATCCGCGCGGCAAGGTGCTGGGCGGCTCGTCCAGCATCAACGGCATGATCTACATGCGCGGCCAGGCACGCGACTACGACGGCTGGGCCCAGCGCACCGGCGACCCGGCCTGGCGATGGGAGGCCTGCCTGCCCTACTTCCTGCGCCACGAGGACCACTGGCGCGGCGACGCCCCGCCGCTGCACGCCGGCCCGGGCCACGATGCGAGCGGACGCCGCAGCGGCGGCGAATGGCGCGTCGAGAAGCAGCGCTTGTCGTGGCCCATCCTTGACGCCTTCGCGCAGGCCGCGGTGCAGGCCGGCATCCCGGCCATCGACGACTTCAATCGCGGCGACAACGAAGGCGTGGGCTATTTCGAGGTCAACCAGCGCCGCGGCGTGCGCTGGAACGCGGCCAAGGCCTTCCTGCGGCCGGCGCTGAAGCGCGCGAACTTGCAGGTGCTGACGGGCGCGCACGTCACGCGGCTGATCCTCGAGGGCGAGCCCGGCCAGCTCGCCGCGCGCGGCGTCGAGCTGCGCATCGGCAGCGACGCGCCGGTGCAGGTGCGCTGCCGCGGCGAGGTGCTGCTGGCGGCCGGGGCGATCGGCTCGCCGCAGATCCTGCAGCTCTCGGGCATCGGCGATGGCGCGCGCCTGAAGGCGGCCGGAGTGACGCCGCGCCACGAGCTGCCCGGCGTCGGCGGCAACCTGCAGGACCACCTGCAGGTGCGCGCGGTGTTCGCCGTTGACAACACGCGCACGCTCAACACGCTGTCGGCCACGCTGGTGGGCAAGGCGCGCATCGCGGCCGAATACGCGCTCTCGCGCAGCGGTCCGATGAGCATGGCGCCCTCGCAGCTCGGCGCCTTCACGCGCTCGGATCCATCGAGACGCTGGGCCAACCTCGAGTACCACGTGCAGCCCTTGTCGCTCGACGCCTTCGGCGAGCCGCTGCATGCGTTCGAGGCGTTCACGGCCAGTGTCTGCAACCTCAACCCGGAGTCGCGCGGCGAGGTGCACATCGCGTCGGCGGACCCGGCGCAGCCGCCGAGGATCGCGCCGCGCTACCTCGCCACCGAGGGCGATCGCCGCGTCGCCGCCGATTCGCTGCGGCTGACGCGACGCATCGCGGCACAACCCGCGCTGGCGGCGTTCCATCCGCGCGAGGTCAAGCCCGGCACGCAGTACGAGACCGACGACGAGCTCGCCCGCCTGGCCGGCGACATCGGGACGACCATCTTCCACCCGGTCGGCACCTGCCGCATGGGCCGCGACAACGAGCCGGACGCCGTGCTCGACTCGCGCCTGCGCGTGCGCGGCGTCGCCGGACTGCGCGTGGTCGACGCCAGCGTGATGCCGGACATCACCAGCGGCAACACCAACTCGCCGACGCTGATGATCGCGGAGCGCGCCGCCGAATGGACCCTCGAAAAAGTCACGACCTGAACATCGCATGAACGTCGGCTGAACGATGTTGGTGCATTGTGACAGCGGGAAACCCCCGATGGGCAGCGCTACAGCGCGCCCATACAGTGCATATACTTTCTTGTCATATGCACCCACAAGGTGCGCGTGACTCTGAAGGGGGTACGAGGAGACATAAACGCCGGCTCGAACGCTGATCGAGCCAGGCAGGCGGCGCTGGAGTCAGCGACTGCCGGACAGAACAGACGAAGGGCGCAGCCAACAGGCCGCGCCCTTTTGTCCTTTCTGGGGCGCGGTTCGCGCGTTTCCGCCCGTCCCGGCCCATTGCCGAGGCGCATCGATAATGTCGCCATGATCGATCTCGTGGTGGTGGCGGTAGCGTCCGGCCTAGCCGGCTTCGTGGATGCGGTGGTGGGTGGTGGCGGCCTGGTGCTCGTGCCGGCCTTGTTTGCCACCTATCCGAACGCCGTCCCGGCGACGCTGTTCGGCACCAACAAGGGCGGCGCCATCTGGGGCACGGCTTGGGCGGCGGTGCAGTTCGCGCGCCGCGTGACGCTCGCGCGCCTGACGATGGCCTGGGGCATGGCCGGCGCCCTGGCCGGCAGCTTCGGGGGCGCGTACGTCGTGACGCTGGTCAGCGCCGGGCCGCTCAAGCGCGCGCTGCCGTTCGTGCTGCTTGCGATCCTGCTCTACACGGTCGCCAAGAAGCAGCTCGGGCGCGAGCACACGCCACGCCACGTCGGCTCCGCCGAGGCACGCGTCGCCGGCGTCATCGGCCTGGCCATCGGCTTCTACGACGGCTTCTTCGGGCCGGGCACCGGCAGCTTCTTCGTGTTCCTGTTCGTGCGCGTGCTCGGCTACGACTTCCTGCACGCATCGGCCGCCGCCAAGATGCTCAACACCGCCACCAACCTGGCGGCGCTGATCCTGTTCGCGGCGACCGGCCACGTGTGGTGGCACGTCGCCGCGGTGCTGGCCGTGGCCAACGTCGCCGGCAGCCTGATGGGCACGCGCCTGGCGCTCGCGCGCGGGGCGGGCTTCGTGCGCATCGTGTTCATCGTGGTCGTGTCGGCGCTGATCCTGAAGACGGCATACGACGGGTTCTTCCCGCACTGAACGAAAAACGGCCCGCGTCGCGGGCCGTCGTCATTCGGCAAAGCGGATCAGCCCTGGCCGTCGATGGCATGCAGCGTGTGTCCTTCGACGTTCACGCGCTGGCCGACGTTGGGTACCGCCGCCTGGCGCACGGTGCGGGTCGAACCGTCTTCCATGCGCACGCGCACGTCGTACTCGGTGACGGTGCGCTCGTGCGACTCGATCGCGTTGCCCAGCAGGCCGCCGCCGATCGCGCCGACGATGCCGCCGACCGTGTGGTTGCCGCGGCCGCCGATCTTGCTGCCCACCAGCGCGCCGCCCAGGCCGCCGGCCACAGCGCCGACGCCGTTGTTCTGGCCCTGGATCTTGACGGCGCTGTAGCCCTCGACCACGCCGCAGCTCGCGCAGACTGGCGCGGCGGCGACCTGTTGCGGCGCGTTGTCGTGCGCGGTCGCGTGATGCACCGGCGCCGGCGTGTAGTGCGCCGGGCGCGTCGATTCGTTGACGATCGGCGCGGGCGTCGTCCCGGCGGGCTGGTTGGCCGACGACGGGTCGTTGGACGGCGTCATGTTGGCGGCGACCAGCGGCGCGGACGTGCCGGCCGCCGTGGCGCTGGTGGCCTGGTCGGGCACCGCGTCATTGTTCTTGACGACCAGCGTGGTCGCGAGCGCGATGATCGTCAGGGCCATCAGGCCGCCGCCGATCCAGACGCCGCGGTGGATGCCGCCGGCGGACGGCGTGTTGGGAGTGGTGGTGTTCATGTCGTTGTCCTCTTCGTGCCCGTCTTGTCGGGCTGACACCGATTAAACGTGCGAGCTGTGCCGCGGGATGTCAGCCAACGTGCCGAGTTGCGTCAGAACGTGAGAATGGCGGCCACATCCGGGGTGGACCGACGCGTCTGTTTCCGTTTGTCCTACACGGATGGGCGGTGGCGGACGGTCGGGTACCCTTCGGGCCATGCTCAAGGATGTCTCGTTCTCGGCCGTCGTCGCCGGTTTCATCGCGGTGCTCGTCGGCTTCACGAGCTCGGTGGCGATCGTGTTCCAGGCAGCGCAAGGCCTGGGCGCGACGCCGGAGCAGACGACCTCGTGGATGTGGGCGCTGGGCGTGGGCACCGGTCTGACCAGCATCGGCCTGTCGCTGTGGTATCGCCAGCCGGTGCTCACGGCCTGGTCGACGCCGGGCGCCGCGCTGCTCGCGGCCACGCACGGCATGACGCTGCCCGTCGCGACGGGGGCGTTCATCGTCTCGGCGGTGCTGATCACCATCGCCGGTGCGTCGGGCCTGTTCGAGCGGCTGATGGATCGCGTGCCGGTCGCGATCGCCGCCGCGCTGCTGGCCGGCGTGCTGACGCGCTTCGGCCTCGACGCCGCGCTGGCCGCGCGCGGCGACGCGGCGCTCGTCGCCACGATGGCGCTCGTGTTCGTGCTGGGCCGGCGCTTCTGGCCGCGCTTCGCGGTGCCGGGCGTGCTGCTGGCGGGCATCGCGATCGCCGGGTTCTCGGGCCGCATCGCGCTGGCCGGCGTGCAGTGGGGCTGGGCGCGGCCGCAGTTCGTGATGCCGGAGTTCAGCCTCGCCGCGGCGATCGGCCTGGGGCTGCCGCTGTTCCTCGTGACGATGGCGTCGCAGAACCTGCCGGGCGTGGCCGCGCAGCGGGCGGCGGGCGTGACGGCGCCGGTGTCGCCGGTGATCGCCAGCACCGGCCTCGCGACGCTGCTGCTCGCGCCGTTCGGCTCGTTCGGCATCAACCTGGCGGCGATCACCGCGGCGATCTGCATGGGCCCGGAGGCGCATCCCGATCCGAGGCGCCGCTATATCGCGCCGCTGGCCGCGGGCATCTGCTACCTGCTGATCGGACTGGGCGGCGGCGCGGTCGTCGGGCTGATGGCCGCGTTCCCGCACGCGCTGGTCGTGGCCGTGGCCGGGCTGGCGCTGCTGGGCACGATCGCGGGCGCGCTGGCATCGGCGCTGGCGGTCGAGAAGCATCGCGACGCCGCCGCCATCACCTTCCTCGTGACGCTGTCGGGCGTGACGCTCGCCGGCATCGGCGCGCCGTTCTGGGGCGTGATGGCCGGTGCCGTCGCGCTGGGTGTGCAACACTTCCGGACTTCCGCGCCGCCCCCGCGCTGAAAGGCCCTGCCGACGCGACGTCGGCGCCCGGCGCGCGATCATCTCGCGTCCGCATCGCCGCGACTCGCTCGTGGCGCCTCCCTTCCCGCCCGCGCGTCACGCGCGCGCACGCCACCCAGGTGTCTCCATGAAGCTGCTGTTCGTCGCCGATCCGCTCGACTCGTTCAAGATCTACAAGGACTCGACCTTCGCGATGATGCGCGAGGCGAGCAGGCGCGGCCACACGCTGTGGGCCACGCGGCCGGTCGACCTGAGCTGGCAGCGCGGCGGCCGCGTGCAGGCGCGCGCGCTGCCGATCGTGCTGACCGGCGTCGAGGGCCACAGCCACGAGGCCTGGTACACGACGACCGGCCCGGAGACGGTGGTCGTCGCCGAGTTCGACGCCGTGCTGATGCGCAAGGATCCGCCGTTCGACAGCGAGTACTTCTACGCGACGCACCTGCTGACGCACGCCGAGCGCGACGGCGCGCTGGTGCTGAATTCGCCGGCCGCGCTGCGCGACCATCCGGAGAAGCTCGCGATCCTCGAGTTCCCGCAGTTCATCGCGCCCACGCTCGTCACGCGCTCGGCCGCGGACGTGCGGGCGTTCCACGCCGAGCACCGGGACATCATCCTGAAGCCGCTCGACGGCATGGGCGGCGCCGGCATCTTCCGCGTGACCGACAACGGCATGAACCTCGGCAGCATCGTCGAGACGCTCAACGTCGGCGGCGCGCAGACCATCATGGTGCAGAAGTTCGTGCCCGAGATCGCCGACGGCGACAAGCGCGTGCTGGTCATCGACGGCAAGGCCGTGCCGCATACCTTGGCCCGTATCCCGCAAGGCAGCGAGGTGCGGGGCAACCTGGCCGCCGGCGGCCTGGGCGTGGCGCGCGAGATCACGCCGCGCGAGCGCGAGATCGCCGGCGTCATCGGCCCGAAGCTCGCCAAGCGCGGGCTGCTGCTGATCGGCCTCGACGTGATCGGCGAGACGCTCACCGAGATCAACGTCACCAGCCCGACCTGCTTCCAGGAAATCACCGACCAGACCGGCTTCGACGTGGCCAAGGTCTTCGTCGATGCCCTCGAGGCGACCATCAACCGCGCCCGCGGCAATCCCACCACCGAGGGCCAAGACCCTTTCTGAAAACAACTAGATGGCCCTGATCACCCTCACCAATGCCCACCTCGCGTTCGGACACGTCGCGCTGCTGGATGGCGCCGACTTCTCGCTGGAGACCGCCGAGCGCGTCGCGCTGATCGGGCGCAACGGCACCGGCAAGTCCAGCATGCTCAAGATCCTGGCCGGCCTGGACAAGCCCGACGACGGCCTGCTGCAGGTCGAGCGCGGCCTGCGCCGCACCTACGTGCCGCAGGAGCCGCTGTTCGCGCCGGGCATCACCGTGTTCGACGCGGTGAGCGAAGGCGTGCGCGAGGCCAAGGAGACGCGCGAGAAGTTCGAGAACCACGACGGCGTCGACCATGACGAGATGGATCGCCTGCAGACGCGCCTGGAGTCGCTCGGCGGCTGGGACTGGGAGCGCCGCGTCGACGAGACGCTGCACCGGCTCGATCTGGATCCGCAGGTGCTGGTCGAGAAGCTTTCGGGCGGCGTGCGCAAGCGCGTCGCGCTGGCCCAGGCGCTCGTCGCCACGCCGGACGTGCTGCTGCTCGACGAGCCGACCAACCACCTCGACCTCGACGCGATCGACTGGCTCGCCGACCTGCTCAAGAGCTACCGCGGCTCGTTGATCCTGATCTCGCATGACCGCGCGTTCATCGACGCCACCGCCACCCGCATCGTCGAACTCGATCGCGGCCGGCTGCGCAGCTATCCCGGCAACTTCACCGCGTACGAGACGACCAAGCAGCGCGAGCTGGCCGACGAGGCGCTGGCCAACGCGCGCGCCGACAAGCTGCTGGCGCAGGAGGAGATCTGGATCCGCAAGGGCGTCGAGGCGCGCCGCACGCGCAGCGTCGCGCGCATCGGGCGGCTCGAGGCGCTGCGCGCCACGCGGGCGGCGCGGCGCGACCAGGTCGGCCAGGTGCGGCTCGAAGTCGCGACGGGCGGGCAGTCCGGCAAGATCGTCGCGGCGCTCGAGAACGTCACGATGCGCTACGGCGACCGCGTGCTGATCGACAAGTTCACGACCACCGTGCTGCGCGGCGACAAGATCGGCCTGATCGGCCCCAACGGCTGCGGCAAGACGACGCTGCTCAAGCTGATCCTCGGCCAGTTGAAGCCCACGTCGGGCGACATCAAGCTCGGCACGATGCTCAACGTGGCCTACTTCGACCAGATGCGCGCCGGCCTCAAGCTGGACGCGACGCTGGCGGACACGATCAGCCCCGGCAGCGAGTGGATCGAGATCGGCAACACGCGCAAGCACATCATGAGCTACCTCGGCGACTTCCTGTTCGCGCCGGAGCGCGCGAACGCGAAGGTGATGTCGCTGTCCGGCGGCGAGCGCAACCGGCTGCTTCTCGCGCGCCTGTTCGCGCTGCCCGCCAACGTGCTGGTGCTGGACGAGCCGACCAACGACCTCGACATCGACACGCTGGAGCTGCTCGAGGAACTGCTCGCGAACTACCCCGGCACCGTGTTCCTGGTGAGCCACGACCGCCGCTTCGTCGACAACGTCGTCACGAGCACGCTGGTCTGGGAAGGCGACGTCAGCCCCGGCCTGTGGCGCGAATACGAAGGCGGCATCGAGGACTGGCAGGCCCAGCGCGCGCGCAGCCGCGCGAGCGCGCCGGCGCCGTCGCCGGCATCCACGCCTGCCCCCGTTGCCGCGCCGGCGCCCGCGCCCGTCGTCGCCAGGCCCAAGGCCAAGCTGAGCTACAAGGAACAGCGCGAGCTCGACGACCTGCCCGACAAGCTCGCCGCGCTCGAGGCCGAGCAGAAGGAACTCGAGGCGGCGCTCGCCAGCACCGAGCTGTACTCGCAGGGCAAGGACAAGATCGCCGCGGCCCAGGCGCGCTTCGCGCAGATCGAGGAGGATCTGATGGCGATGCTGGAGCGGTGGGAAGCGTTGAGCCAGAAGTAGGCCGCATGCGCCGCTCGTCGCCCGCGGCTCGCCGCACCGCGTTGGCGGTGGGCATCGCGGCGCTGCTGGCGGCCGGCTGGTGGTGGCTGCACGCGCCGGCGATCGAGCATCGGGCCGTGGCGACGCCGCCCGAGATCGACATCGATCCTCCCGCGATGCGCGCGCGGCGCGAGGCGGCGCTCGCGTTGGCGACGATGCCGGACGACCCGTGGACGTTCGCCGAATCGCTGGCGGCCTCCGCACCCGCGGCACCGGTCAAGGAAGACTGCGGGATCGCCGGGCGGCCGCAATTCACGGTGGCCGATGGCCCCGCGCGGACGCCGGTGCAGACGAGCGGCGCCTCGTCGCGCTACGCCGCCGCGCAGGCGCGCGTCGACGCCGCGTTGCGGGCCAGCGCCGATCCGCTGGATCGCGCGGTGGCCGACCTCGTCAACGTCGGTGACATGCGTGACGAGTCCGGCCGCAACGAGGCCTTCGTGCAACAGGCCGCGGTGTCGACCGATCCACGCCTCTACGCGCTGGCCTGGCGGATGTGCTATTCGAGGCCGTCGACCGCGCCGAGTTGCGGTGCGATCGGTCTCGATCGCTGGATTCAGATCGACGCGGACAACGGCGTGCCGTGGCTGACGAAGCTGGGCGAGGCGCAGGCGCGTGGCGACGCCGCGGCTGCACGGACGGCGATGTCGCGCCTGGCCTCGGCGACTCGCTTCGACATCTACCTGCAGGCGGCCGCCGGCGCCGTCGCCGGCCGCGCGGCCAGGGACGACCCCGACCTGGCCGCCGTCAACGACCTGGCGTTCAAGGCGACGACGGTCGAGGCCGGCCTGCCGCTGCCGCCGTTCCAGCCGCTGATGCAGGCGTGCCGCGACAGGGCCGGCGGCAACGTCGACCTGGCGCAGACCTGCCGCACGATCAGCGACACGCTGTTCGCGCATTCGGACAACCTGCTCAGCCAGTCCATCGGCGGCGCGGTGCTGCTGCAGGCCACGGGCGACGCCTCGCGGCGCGACTACATCCGCACCGAGCGGGCGGTCGCGCGGGCGCGCTGGTCGCCCGCGACGGGGTTCTCCGAATGCCGTGCGATGCGCGACTCGTTGAACGCGTTGGTCCGCACGGCCAAGGTCGGCGAGGTCGAGGCGATGCGCGAACGGGCGCGGCAGTTCGTGACGCCGTGAACGGCCGGTGCGCGTGATACAACCGCGCAGACTCGTCACCCGCCGCCGCCTTGTCCCACCGAAGAATCGTGTTGTTGCTGCTGCTTGCCTGCGCAATGTCGCTCGGCATGCGGCGAGTGCCCCCTGAGCCTGGGCGACCTTCGCTGAAGACCGCGAGAACGGTGGCATGGAGCGTTGCGGGCCTGTTGATTGTGGCGGCGATCTGGCTGGCGCGGCGCGCCGAACCTGCGCTGCCGACGGCGACGGCGGAGACGGTGGCGCGAGCCCCGGCGGTGCCGGCTCAGTCGGTGCCCGCCAGTCGCGCCCGCGTCGATGCACCCGTTCCCGCCAGCGCGGTCGCTCATCTCGCCAACGACCCGCGCTGCGTCATCAAGGATCCCCCGAAGACCATATCGGCCGACGCCAGCGCCGACTCGGGTTCGCCCGTGCCGGCACCCGCCGTCGACCCGCGCGCGCAGGCGTCACGCGCGCGCCTGCTGGCGCGCCTGGCCGGCAGCGCCGATCCCTACGCGAACGCCGTGGCGGTCTGGCTCGATGTGGACGTCGAGAGCGACGAGGCGCACCTCGCCGGGCGCGAACGCAAGCTCGCGTCGATGGCGGCTTCCACGCGGGATCCGCGGCTCTATTCGCTGGCGCTGCGCTCATGCTGGCGCCACCCGGCGCATCCCTGCGACCCGGGCTTGAGCGCGCGGCGCTGGACGGAGCTCGAGCCCGCCAACGCATTGCCCTGGCTGATGATGTTCGACGAAGCGGCCGAACGCGGCGACCTGTCGGGCATGCACGAGGCGATGTTCCACGTCACGCAGGCCCGACGCCTGGCGGAGCGTGCCGATGCGCCGCTGCAGCCCATCCTCGATGCGGCCAGCGGCGATGTCGATTCGCTCGTGGCGGCGCGCGCGTTGGCGGAGCGGGCGATCGGCATCTCGGCCGCGGAGGTCGGAACATACGGCGTCACCGCATGCAGCCGGGCGACGACTGCCAACGCCAACGTCTGGCAGCAGTGCCTTGGCCTGGCCGACCTGATCACGCGGCGCTCGGACTCCTTGCTGGCGATCTCGCTTGGCGAAACGCTCCACCAACGGCTGACTGGCGAGCCCAAATCCGCCGAACGTGCCGCGGCGCTCGATCGCATGCTCAAAGCGCAAGCGGCTCTCCTTGCGGCTTCCAACTGCGACGAGCTGCGCGACGAGCTGGCCGTCCTGCGCCGCATGGCCATCGAAGGCGAGGCCGCGGTCCTGCAGGATCTCGCGCGCTGAATGTCTTCGTAAGGTTTCGTCGCAGCCGCACGACTACCGGTCACTGGCCCGCGAGTCCCGCGGGATCAGCGGCCCGCGTGGCCGTCCACCCAATCCCCGAAGGAACCATCATGAAGACCTCGCTGCGCCAACTCGCGCTCGCCTCCGCCGTGCTCGCCGTCACCGCCTCGTTCGCGCTGCCCTCGCTCGCGCAGGACGTGCGCCGCGAGGACTCGGTCACGTTCTACCTGCAGGCCGGCAAGATCGACGCCAACAAGGACGGCATGGTCAGCAAGAAGGAGTTCATGGACGCGATGTCGAAGACCTGGGACATGCACATGGCCGAGGCGAAGAAGGCCGACCCGGCGATGCCCCGGGACAAGATGACGCTGCAGCAGTATCTCGAGTTCTCGAAGATGTTCGGCCTGAACATCGGCGGCTAACCAGCGCATGCAGCCGACGAGCGTCCGGCAAGGTCGAGCGGCGTGGCCTCATACTGTCCCCATCGGGTCGCGTTGACCCGATGGCCGCCGGCGCCCGTCCGGCCTCGTGGGCCGTGTCATGCCGAACAAGAAGAAGATCGTCCTGCCCGTCGCTGCAGCGCTGGTCTTCGTGCTCGTGCTGTGGCTGGCCTTCCACGACCGCAGCGCCGATCCCGTGTCGCCGCCGGCGAAGTCGTCGCAGGCCGCGGCGCGCCAGCGTGTCTCGCTCAGCCCTGCCGCGCCTTCTCGAACGCGCGCCAGAAGCGCGGATCCTGCGTCGTCGCGAAGTTGATGCGCATCAGCGTGGACGGCTGACGCCCCGGGTGGAACACCGTGCCGGGCGCGAGCAGCCAGCCGTCGTCGAGCATGTCGGTGGCCAGGCGTTCGGTGTCGACGCCGGTGTCGATCCAGCCGAACAGGCCGGCGGGCGGCGTGACGAAGCGGCAGCCCGAGGCCAGCGCGAGCTTGACTGTGCGCGTGCGCGCCGCGCCCAGCCGCGCGATGACGCGGTCGGCGTGGCGACGCAGCCAGCCCTGCTCGAGGCACACGGCGACGGCCTGCTCCAGCAGCGCCGGTGTCGTCAACGTGCCCAGCAGCTTGACGTCGACGAAGCGCTCGACGAGGTCGGGCGGCGCGGCCATGAAGCCGACGCGCCAGCCGGGCGCGAGGATCTTGGCGAAGCCCGACACGTAGATTGTGCGGCGCAGGCCGTCGAGCGCGGACAGCCGAGGCGCGTGCGCCGGCGCGAGGTGCGCGTAGGTGTCGTCCTCGAGGATGCGGAAGTCGTGCTGCTCCGCCAGCCGCAGCACCTGGTGCGCGGAGGCGAGACCCAGCGACGCGCCCGTCGGGTTGTGCAGCACCGAGCACGTGACATAGAGGCGCGGCCGGTGCGCCTTGGCGAGCGCGGCCATCGCGGCGAGGTCGGGGCCGTCGACGCCGCGCGGCACCGGCAGCAGGCGCATGCCCAGCTGCGTCAGGCGCGCGAACTCCACCGACCAGCCGGGCTCGTCGACCAGCACGGCGTCGCCGGGCGCCAGCAGCGCGCGCGAGCAGATGTCGAGCGCGTGGGTCGCGCCGTTGGCGGTGACGATCTGCGCCGGCGTGGCGGGCACGCCGAAGTCGGCCAGGCGCTGCGCGAGCGCGTGGCGCAGGCGCGTGTCGCCCGCCGGCTCGCCGTAGCTGAGGTAGCTCGACGGCACGTGCGTCGCGCTGGCCGACTTCGCCGGCGCCATCACGCGACGCAGCGCCGTCTGCAGCATCGCGGCGTCCAGCCACTCGGCCGGCAGCGTGCCCAGGCCCGGCGCGGGTCGCTGCGCGTCGGCCGCGAACATGCCGCGGATCAGCGCCGTGGCGTCGACCGGCGGTGGACGGCGCGGCGCTGCCAGGCGCAGCGCGGTCTCGGTGGTGATGGCCAGGCGCGCGGCCTCGGCCGTCGCCTCGGGCGTTGCAGCCGCCGCGCGCGGCGCGAGCGTGTCGCCGTCGCGCACGAAGAAGCCGCGTTGGCGCTTGGCCTCGACCAGGCCTTGGGCCAGCAGCTGGTCGTAGGCGGCGACGACGGTGGACGGGCTGACGCGGTGCCGGCGCGCGCTCTCGCGCACCGACGGCAGGCGCGCGCCCGGCAGCAGCAGGCGCTGGCGGATGCGCGCGGCGTAGTGGCCGGCGAGCTGCTCGGCCAGCGTCTGCGAGGCGCTGCGCGCGAGCAGCGCCGCGCCGACGGCCACCGGCGTCGCAGGCAGGGGCGCGGCGCGGCGCGCGCGGGGCGAGGCGCTGGGGTTCGGAACGGTGGCGTCGTCTGGCATGGCGGGCATCCGGCGTCGTGATCTGTATTGCCGCAGGCAGCGATACAGATCACCGAACTGCATCCTGGGACTGTACTGCTGGTGTACTGATTATCGGCCTAGACTGATCATCCCGCACGCCTCATTCCGCTTCGCCCCCGATGCGCCTCGAGCCCCAGCCCGCCCTGTCGATGCCGACGCCCGGTTCCGCCGCGGTCGAAGTCGAGCACGCGCGCCGCCTGCGCGCCGGCCTGTGGCTGGGCCTGCTGGGCATGCTGATCTTCGCCGGCACGATCCCGATGACGCGCCTGGCCTCCGGCAGCAACGAGGCGCCGCAGCTGCCGCCGGTGTTCGTGGCGATCGGCCGCGCCGGCGTGGCGGGGCTGCTGTCGGTCGCCTACCTGCTCGTCACGCGCGCGCCCTGGCCGCGCAAGTCGCACTGGACCATGCTGTTCATGTCGGCGCTCGGCAACGTGCTCGGCTGGCCCTTGCTGCTGGGCCTGGCGGTGCGCCGCGTCGACGCGATGCATGCGTCCGTCATCACCGGCCTGATGCCGCTGGCCACCGCGGCGGTGGGCGCGCTGATGCTGCACCAGCGGCCGTCGCGCGGCTTCTGGGCCTTCGCGCTGCTGGGCGCGGCGCTGGTCGTCGCGTTCGCGGCCTGGAGCGGCGCCGGGCGCCCGCAGCTCGGCGACCTGCTGCTGCTCGGCGCGGTGATCGCCTCGTCCATCGGCTACATCTGCGGCGCGCGCGTGTCGTCCGGCCCGCAGGGCATGACCGCCGAACAGACCATCTCGTGGGTGCTCGTGCTGGCGCTGCCGGCCACGCTGCCGGTGCTCGTCATGCAGTGGCCGACCGCGCCGGTGCATCCTGCGGCCTGGGCCGGCTTCGCCTACGTCGCCACCTGCTCGATGTGGATGGGCTTCTTCGCGTGGTACCGCGGCATGGCCTGGGGCGGCGCGTTGAGCGTCAGCCAGGTGCAGCTGCTGCAGCCGTTCGTCTCGATCCTGCTCAGCGTCGCCGTGCTGGGCGAGCGACTGCGTCCCGCCACGCTGGGCTTTTCCATCGCCGTGATGGCGTGCGTGTACCTCGGCCGGCGCATGTCGGTCGGCGCGCCGCGGCCGCGCTCCTGATCTCGTTCTCTCCCGTTGTTTCCTGAAGGCCCTGCAATGACCGGTTCCACCTCCTCCTCCGATTCGACCCATTCGCCCTGGCAACTGGCCCGGCGCTGCGAGCGCATGAACCCGTCGGTCATCCGCGAGATCCTCAAGCTCACCGAGCTGCCCGGCGTGCGCTCGCTGGCCGGCGGCCTGCCGTCGGCCGACACCTTCCCGGTCGAGGCCATGCGCGACGCGGCCATGAAGGTGCTGACCGACACGCCGCGCGAGGCGCTGCAGTACGCGGCCAGCGAGGGCTTCGGCCCGCTGCGCGACTGGGTCTCGGCGATGCTGGCGGCCAAGGGCGTCGACGCGCCGGCCAACCGCGTGCTGATCACCAACGGCTCGCAGCAGGGCCTCGACCTCGTCGGCAAGGTGATGCTGGACGCCGGCAACACGGTGGCGGTCGAGACGCCGACCTATCTCGGCGCGCTGCAGGCCTTCAACCCGAACGAGCCGAAGTTCGCGTCGGTGGCCGGCGACGACGACGGCCCGCTGCCCGAAGGCATCGGCGCGCTGCCGCAGGGCACGCGCTTCATGTATGTGCTGCCGAACTTCCAGAACCCGACCGGCCGCGTGATCCCGGCCGCGCGCCGCGACGCGCTCGTGGCCGCCGCGCAGCGCGCCAACATCCCGCTGGTGGAAGACAACCCGTACGGCGAACTCTGGTACGACGACGAGCCGCCCAAGCCGCTGGCCTCGCGCTGGGCCGAAGGCACGTTGTACCTCGGCTCGTTCTCCAAGGTGCTCGCGCCGGGCCTGCGCCTGGGCTTCATGGTGTGCCCGCAGACGCTTTACCCGAAGCTGCTGCAGTCCAAGCAGGCGGCCGACCTGCACACCGGCTCGTTCAGCCAGCGCGTGGTGCACGAGGTCATCAAGAACGGCTTCCTCGACCAGCACATCCCGACGATCCGCGACCGCTACCGCACGCAGCGCGACGCGATGGACGCGGCGCTGAAGGCCTCGATGCCGGCCGGTTGCGAATGGAAGAAGCCCAGCGGCGGCATGTTCTTCTGGCTGCGCCTGCCCGCGGGCTGCGACGCGATGGCGCTGCTGCCCAAGGCGGTCGAGGCCGGCGTCGCCTACGTGCCGGGCGCGGCGTTCTATGCCGATCACCCGGACACGCGAACAATGCGCCTGTCCTTCGTCACGCTGCCTCCGGCCGACATCGCCGACGCCGTGCAGCGTCTCGGCAACGTCATCCAGGCCCACCTGGCGACCAACGCCTGAACCAGCAAGGAACCTGCCCATGAGCGACGCGCCGCGCCAACGCGATTTCAGCCAGGTCGACGTCTTCACCGCGACGCCGCTGCTGGGCAACCCGCTCGCCGTCGTGCATGACGGCGGCGGCCTGTCGATCGAGCGCATGCAGGCGTTCGCGCGCTGGACGAACCTGTCCGAGACGACCTTCCTGCTGCCGCCCACGAACCCGGAAGCCGACTACCGCGTGCGCATCTTCACGCCCGGCGGCGAGCTGCCGTTCGCGGGCCATCCGACGCTGGGCTCGTGCCACGTCTGGCTCGCCGCGGGCGGCACGCCCCGGCATGCCGACACCATCGTGCAGGAGTGCGAGATCGGCCTGGTGCCGCTGCGCCGCGGCGCGCGCCTCGCGTTCGCCGCGCCCCCCACCAGCGTCGAGCGGGCGGACGCCGAGCTGCTGCACCGCGTCTACGCCGCGCTGGGCCTCGAGCCGGCGCGGGTGCGCGACGCGGCGTGGCTGTCCAACGGCTTCCCGCAGCTGGTCCTGCTCGTGGACAGCGCCGCCACCGTGCTGGCGCTCAAGCCCGACCACGCGGCGCTGAAGGGGCTGGGCAAGGTCGGCGTCGTCGCGCCGCACCCGGCCGGCGGCGAGGCCGACTTCGAGGTGCGCTTCTTCGCCGCGGCCATCGGCATCAACGAGGATCCGGTCACCGGCAGCCTCAACGCCAACGTCGCGCGCTGGCTGATCGACAGTGGCCGCGCGCCGGTGCGCTACGTCGCCGCGCAGGGCACGGCGATGGGCCGCGCGGGCCGCATCCACGTGCAGCGCGACGACCAGGGCACCTGGATCGGCGGCGACGTGGCGCCATGCATCGCCGGCACCGTGATGTTGTGAACTGACCCGAAGAAGAGGCCGCGATGACCGAGGAACTGTTTCGCGAGGACGCCACGCTCACCGAGTGCGACGCGGTCGTCACGCACGTCGACGAACGCGGCGTGCAACTCGATCGCACCGTCTTTTATCCGCACGGCGGCGGCCAGGCCGGCGATCGCGGCGAGCTGGTGCTGGCCGACGGCCGCGTCGTCGCGATCGCCGACACGCGCAAGGGCGAGCAGCCGGGCGAGATCGTGCACGTGCTCGCGAACGCAGACGATCGCGCGGCGCTCGCGGCCGGCGCGGGCGTGCGCGCCCGCATCGACGTCGAGCGACGTCGCGCCCACAGGCGTTTCCACACGGCCACGCACCTGCTGTGCGCGCTGGTGCCGCATCCCGTGGACGGCTGCTCGATCACCGCGGAGTACGCGCGGCTCGACTTCCACATGACCGACCCGCTCGACAAGGAAGCGCTCGAGGCCGGGCTGGCCCGCCTCGTCGCCGAGGCCCATCCGGTCTCGCACCGCTGGATCAGCGACGCCGAGCTCGACGCCAACCCCGGCCTGGTGCGCAGCATGAGCGTGCAGCCGCCGCGCGGCACCGGGCGCGTACGCCTGCTCGAGATCGACGGCGTCGACCTGCAGCCCTGCGGCGGCACGCATGTCTCGAACACGTCGGAGATCGGCGCGTTGATCGTGAAGAAGATCGAGAAGAAATCGGCGTCGACGCGGCGCGTCGTGCTGGCGTTCAAAGGCTCCATCGAGGACTGAGTCGTGGACACTGCGGCTCTTCCGGCGCTGCCGCTCGAACGGTTCGCCTGAAGTTCAAGGGAGCGGCGGATCCGGCTCCGCCGGGCCGCTCGCGGGCGGCCCCCTCGGGGGGCAGGGAGCGCTAGCGACCGTGGGGGCTCACGGACACGGTGCGCCGTTGCCTGCGACCCAGATCTCGTACCAGGCCTGCGCGTCGATCTCGACGTCCAGCGCCGCCACCGCCTCGCGCATCGCGTCGAGCCGGCGCGAGCCCGTCAGCGGGATCAGGCGCGCGGGGTGGCGCAGCAGCCAGGCGTAGACCAGCGTCGTCACGGAGAGGCCGCGTTCGTGCGCGATGCGCTCCAGCACGGCGCGCACGCGCTGCGCGTCCACATCGTTGCCCGTGAACAGCCGGCCGCCGGCCAGCGCCGACCAGATCATCGGCGCGACGCCCAGATCCTGCGCCTGGTCCAGCGTGCCGTCGTAGAAAGGCGCGATGTGCAGCGGCGAGGCCTCGATCTGGTTGGTGACGAGCCCGATGCGGCGATGGAGCAGCGCGAACTGGGACGGCGTGAAGTTGGACACACCGAAGTGGCGCACCTTGCCCGCGGTGCGCAGCCGGCCGAAGCACTCGGCGAGTGCGTCGGCGTCCATCAGCGTGTCGGGGCGATGGATCAGCAGCACGTCGAGGCGGTCGGTGCGCAGCGCGGCCAGCGAGTTGTCGACCGAGCGCTCGACGTGCGCGGCCGAGGTGTCGTAGTGGCCGAGGCGATGTTCGGGCCGCGCGGACGAGACCATGCGGATGCCGCACTTGGTGACGATCTGCATGCGATCGCGCAGCTGCGGCGCGGCCGCGAGCGCCTCGCCGAACAGGGCCTCGCAGCCGTAGTTGCCGTAGATGTCGGCGTGGTCGAAGGTGGTGATGCCCAGGTCGAGACAGCCCTCGATCCAGCGCACGCGTTCGTCGACGCCGAAGTTCCAGTCGCCCATACGCCAGGCGCCGGCGACGATGCGCGACAGGGTGGGGCCGCCGGCGGCGGTGACGATCGTGGAGGCGTGCGGCATGGGGTGATCAGTGCTTCTTGCGGAAGTCGTCGTGGCAGGACCTGCAGGCGTCCGACGTCGCACCGAACGCGGTCTTCAGCGCGTCGGGGTTGCCGGTCTTGGCAGCCTCGGCCAGCTTGACGGTGGCGTCCTGCAGCCGCTGCGCCGCGGCCTTGAACTTGTCGGGCTGCGACCAGACCTCGGGCTTGGCGTTGGTGTCGCCCTTGTCGCTGCCTTCGACGAAGGCGCTCCACGGCAGCCTGGCCAGCGTGACGACGAGATCGGCGTTGACCTGCGCGACGTGCGCGTCGAACGGCACCTTGCCCTTGACCATCGCGCCGATGCGGTCGTAATGGTTGTCCATCACGGTCAGCGCGCCCTGGCGGTATTCGATCGCGGCGTCCGCGTTCTTGAATTGCGCGGCGGCGGGGCCGCAGCACAGCAACGCGGCGGCCACGAGGGCGGCGAGCGAGCAGAGTCTCATCGGTGTTCTCACGGTGGGTTCGGCCCGGGCAGGTGCCACCCGGGCTGTCGCGCAGTGTACGAAGTTCCCTCAAGTCCGGATGCGCGGCAGGCGTATCGTTGCGGCCTTGCTCACCTCGACGACCCCGCCTTGAACGACTCCGTTGCCGTGCGC
Source organism: Scleromatobacter humisilvae (assembly GCF_023231945.1). Lineage (GTDB taxonomy): Bacteria > Pseudomonadota > Gammaproteobacteria > Burkholderiales > Burkholderiaceae_C > Scleromatobacter > Scleromatobacter humisilvae. The sequence continues at coordinate 112,688 of NZ_JAJLJH010000010.1, read as the reverse complement.
GTCTGGGACCTGCCCACGCGCGTCTTCCATGTGCTGCTGGCCGTTCTGGTCACGGCAGCCATCGTCACCGCCGAGGTCGGCGGCGACTGGATGGCCTGGCACCTGCGCTGCGGCGAGGCGGTGCTGAGCCTGCTGGCGTTCCGCTGGGCCTGGGGCCTGGCCGGCGGACGCTGGTCGCGCTTCACGAACTTCCTGCCCACGCCATCGCGTCTCGCGCGCGCGCTGCGCGGGCGTGCGAGCGCCGACGAGCGCATCGGGCACAACGCGCTGGGCGCGCTGTCGGTCTGGGCCTTTCTCCTGCTGCTCACGCTGCAGGTCGCGACCGGACTGGTCGCCGACGACGACGTCGACACCACGGGGCCCCTCAACGCGCACGTCGGGGCGCGGCTGGTGAAGCGCGCGAGCCATTGGCACGCGGGTTGGGGCGCCGACCTGATCCTGGCGCTGATCGCGTTGCACGTGCTCGCGATCGCCTGGTACGCGTGGCGCAAGCGCGAGCCCTTGCTGCGCGCGATGTGGAGCGGCGACAAGCCGCTGCCGCCGGCGACGCCCGCGAGTCGCGACGACGCCGCCTCGCGCGGGCTCGCGCTGGCCCTCTGGCTCGCGGCGGTCGCCGGCGTGTGGGCGATGCTGCGCTGGGTCGGCTGAACGCGCATCGACGTCGCCGTCAAGACCCTTCGTGCGCCGGTTTGCGATGCATCAAGACTGGCGTGAGCCGTCCAGGTGCGTGGTGCACCGGGCTAGATTTGGCGCACCCTTTCGGGTTAGAATCGACAGGCTTAGTTCAACAAAAGCAGGTTTTTTCCCGGTGAATTGAAAAATGAGTCGGGGGCAATCCGCTGGGCACCGTGTCGAGGGCCACGTTCCTGAAACGATCCGTGAACGCAACCCTCGTCCGACACCCATGAGTTCTCCGAGTTCCACACCGCGGCAAGAAAATCCCGTCGAGCATCCCGGCCCTGTCGCCGGACGGCCGGGGTTGAATGCCGCGAACTGGGACGACGAGGATCCGCTGCCGCGCCGCTTGTCGGCAACGGAGGCCGAAGCGTTCCGCGATCAGCGGAGCGCGCCGTCTCCGTGGCGGGTGGTGCTGGTGCAGGCCGAGGCCGGCGCGGTCATTTCGCTGCTGGTCGGGCTGATGTTCGGATTGCCTGCGTTGTGGTCGGCGCTGTTCGGTGCCGCTACCGCGATCATCCCCGGTGCGCTGATGGCGCGCGGGGCGACGCGGATGGCGGACAGCAAGTCGCCGCTGGCCACCGCGCTGGGTCTGCTGGGTTGGGAATCGGCGAAGATTGTTTGCTCGGTGGCGATGCTCGTCAGCGCCGCGCGAGTGCTGCACCCGGTGGTGTGGCCGGCACTGCTGGTCGCGCTGGCCGGGTGTCTGACTGTGTATTGGGTGGCGCTCGCGTGGCGCTCGCGTTGAAGAACTGATCGGAAAGCTACGACCACATGGCCGCAGAAGAGCAAGCACCGACCTCCGGTGAATACATCCATCACCACCTGACCCACCTGTCGAACATCGAGACGGCCGCGCCCGTGGACTTCCACGTCGTGCACTGGGACTCGGTGTTCTTCTCGTCGCTGCTGGGTCTCGTGTTCCTGGTGATCGGCCTGCTCTGCGCGCGCCGCGTCACATCGGGCGTGCCGGGCCGCTTCCAGGCGGCCATGGAATTCCTGATCGAGATGGTCGACAACCAGGCCAAGGCGATCGTGCACAACGCGCACAGCCGCAAGATGGTCGCCCCGCTCGCGCTGACCGTGTTCGTCTGGATCTTCCTGCTCAACGCGATGGATCTGCTGCCGGTCGACCTGCTGCCGTTCCTGTTCCAGCACGCGTCCGGCAACCCCGAGGCGCACCTGCGCGTCGTGCCGACCGCCGACATCTCGGTGACGATGGGCATGTCCGTCGCCGTCCTGCTGATCTGCCTGTACTACAACGTCAAGGTCAAGGGCGCGGGCGGCTGGGCGCACGAACTGGTCGTCGCGCCGTTCGGCACCAGCAAGAACCCGATCGCGGCCGTGCTGCTGGGCGTCGTCAACTTCGCGATGCAGATGATCGAGTTCGTCGCCAAGACCGTCTCGCACGGCATGCGGCTGTACGGCAACATGTACGCCGGCGAACTGATCTTCCTGCTGATCGCCTTGCTGGGCGGCGCGTTCACGTTCACGGCGGGCGGCTTCGGCCTGGCCCTGCTGCACATCTTCGCCGGTAGCGTGTGGGCCATCTTCCACATCCTGATCATCACGCTGCAGGCCTTCGTGTTCATGATGTTGACCCTGGTCTACATCGGACAAGCCCACGACTCGCACTGAAAACCGCGCGCCACCGGCACGCCGGTGACGCGGTCCGCGCTGTCCGCATAACTACTTTCTCTCTTTCAATTTCTTAACTGGAGTCAACATGGAACTCATCAGCTACGTCGCCCTGGCCGCCGGCATCATCATTGGTCTGGGCGCTTGCGGCGCTTGTATCGGCATCGGCATCATGGGCAGCAAGTACCTCGAGTCCGCCGCTCGCCAGCCGGAACTGATGGGCGAACTGCAAACGAAGATGTTCCTGCTGGTCGGCCTGATCGACGCCTCGTTCATCATCGGCCTCGGCATCGCCCTGTGGTTCACCACGACGAACCCGTTCCTGGCTCAGCTGGCCCAAGTCGCCGGCCATTAATCGCCAGGCACCGAGTCGCCGGCGCGACCGTTTCCGCTGAAGTGGAACCGGCGCGCCGCCTCCCGACAACGGCTTTCGAGGCAATAACGTGAGCATCACCGCAACCCTGATCATCCAGATCATCGTTCTCCTGATTTTGGTCGGGGTGACGATGAAATACATCTGGCCGCCCATCGCGGCCGCCCTGGACGAGCGCGCGCGCAAGGTCGCCGAAGGCCTGTCGGCTGCCGACAAGGCCCGCAGCGAACTCGCCAGCGCCAACAAGCGCATCGAGGCCGAGCTCGGCGCCGCGCGCAACGACGCTGCCCAGCGTCTTGCCGCTGCCGAACGCCTGGCGCTGCAGATCGTCGAGGAAGCCAAGACCAAGGCGTCCGACGAAGCCGCCAAGATCGTCGCCCAGGCGCAAGCCGAGGCGCAGCAGGAGTCCGCCAAGGCGCGCGACGCCCTGCGCGACCAGGTCGCCGCTCTTGCCGTCAAGGGCGCCGAGCAGATCCTGCGCCGCGAAGTGAGCCCGGCCGTCCACGCCGAGCTGCTGAACCGCCTGCAGACCGAGCTGTAAGACCATGGCCGAGCCCTCCACCATCGCGCGGCCCTACGCCGCGGCGCTGTTCCAGTCGAGTACTGCCGCCGACGGCGCGCAGCTCGTGGCACAGCTGGACGCGCTCGCCGGCATCGCCGGCGACGCCGGCCTGCGCCAGTTCGCCGGCGACCCCAAGGTCACCGACGAACAGGTCATCAGCCTCGTGTCCGGCATCGCCGGCTCGGACCTCAGCCCGAAGCTGAAGAACCTGCTGGACGTCGTCGTCGACAACGGCCGCCTGTCCGTGCTGCCCGAGATCGCCTCGCAGTTCCGCCAGCTGGTCAACGACCGCGGCGGCGTGGCCGATGCGCATATCGTCAGCGCGTTCCCGCTCGACGCGACGCAGCAGGCCGACCTTGCCAAGCTGCTCGAGAAGCGCTTCGGCCGCCAGCTCAAGACGTCGGTCACGGTCGACTCCTCGCTGATCGGCGGCGTGCGCGTGACGGTGGGCGACGAGGTGCTCGACACCTCCGTCGTCGCCCGCCTCGAGCAGATGCGCGTCGCGCTGACCCACTAAAGAGCCGGCCCGCTCGAACAGAATCGCCCTTCAACCCAGGCGGCCTTGCGGCCTCACCTTTGGGAGCTAAGTCATGCAATTGAATCCCGCTGAAATTTCCGAACTGATCAAGAGCCGCATCGAGGGCCTGGGGGCGTCGTCCGACATCCGCAACCAGGGCACGGTCGTCTCCGTCACCGACGGCATCTGCCGCGTGCACGGCCTGTCCGACGCGATGCAGGGCGAAATGCTCGAGTTCCCGGCCACCGCCGCGGGCGTGCCGACCTACGGCCTGGCCCTGAACCTCGAGCGCGACTCCGTCGGCGCCGTCATTCTTGGCGAGTACGAGCACATCTCCGAAGGCGACACCGTCAAGTGCACGGGCCGCATTCTCGAAGTGCCGGTCGGCCCCGAGCTGCGTGGCCGCGTGGTCAACGCCCTCGGCCACCCGATCGACGGCAAGGGCCCGATCAACACCAAGATGACCGACGTCATCGAGAAGGTCGCCCCGGGCGTGATCGCGCGCCAGTCCGTCGACCAGCCGGTGCAGACCGGCCTGAAGTCGATCGACTCGATGGTGCCCGTCGGCCGTGGCCAGCGCGAGCTGATCATCGGCGACCGCCAGACCGGCAAGACCGCCGTGGCGATCGACGCGATCATCAACCAGAAGGGTCAGAACATGACCTGCGTGTACGTCGCCATCGGCCAGAAGGCCTCGACGGTGAAGAACGTCGTGCGCGCCCTGGAAGCCAACGGCGCGCTCGAGTACACGATCGTCGTCGCCGCCACCGCCGCCGAGTCGGCCGCCATGCAATACGTCTCGGCGTATTCGGGCTGCACGATGGGCGAGTACTTCCGCGATCGCGGCGAAGACGCGCTGATCGTCTATGACGACCTGTCCAAGCAGGCCGTCGCCTACCGCCAGGTCTCGCTGCTGCTGCGCCGCCCGCCGGGCCGCGAAGCCTTCCCCGGCGACGTGTTCTATCTCCACAGCCGCCTGCTCGAGCGCGCCGCGCGCGTGAACGCCGACTACGTCGAAGCGTTCACCAAGGGCGAAGTCAAGGGCAAGACGGGCTCGCTGACCGCGCTGCCGATCATCGAGACGCAGGCCGGCGACGTGTCCGCCTTCGTGCCGACGAACGTGATCTCGATCACCGACGGCCAGATCTTCCTGGAAACCAGCCTGTTCAACGCCGGCATCCGTCCCGCCATCAACGCCGGTATCTCGGTGTCGCGCGTCGGCGGCGCCGCCCAGACCAACCTGATCAAGGGCCTGTCGGGCGGTATCCGTACCAACCTCGCGCAGTACCGTGAACTGGCCGCGTTCGCGCAGTTCGCTTCCGATCTCGACGAAGCCACCCGCAAGCAGCTCGATCGTGGCGCGCGCGTCACCGAACTGCTCAAGCAGTCGCAGTACTCGCCGTTGCCCATCAGCCTGATGGCCGCGACGCTGTTCGCCGTCAACAACGACTTCTTCGACTCGCTGACGATCAAGCAGGTGCTGCCCTTCGAGCACGGCCTGCACCAGCACCTGAAGTCCAACCACGCCGCGCTGCTCGCGACGATGGAGAAGAACGGCGCGAAGTGGAACGTCAAGTTCAAGGACTCGGACAAGCCGGAGAAGATCGAGTTCGCCAAGGCCTGCAAGGCCGCGGAAGACGAGCTGCGCGCCGCCATCACCGCGTTCAAGAAGTCGTTCGCCTGATTCCCCTCCACGACCCTCTTAAAGGAGAACCGTCATGGCGGTAGGAAAGGAAATACGCGGCAAGATCAAGTCGGTGGAGAACACCCGCAAGATCACGAAGGCGATGGAAATGGTCGCCGCGTCCAAGATGCGCAAGGCGCAGGACCGCATGCGCGCGGCCCGGCCTTACGCGGAACGCATCGCCGGCATCACGGCCAACCTGGCGAAGGCGAATCCGGAATACCGTTCGCCCTACATGCGCGAGATCACGAAGGCGGGCGGCAACGTCGGCTTCATCGTGATCACGACCGACAAGGGCCTGTGCGGCGGCATGAACACCAACATCCTGCGCGCCCTCACGCTGAAGATGCGTGACGTGCAGGCCGCCGGCGGCAAGGTCAGCGCGGTGGCGATCGGCAACAAGGGCTTCGGCTTCCTGAACCGCTCCGGCGCGCAGGTCGTCAGCCACGCCACGCATCTGGGCGACGCCCCGCAGCTGGACAAGTTGATCGGCCCCGTCAAGGTGATGCTCGAGCAGTTCATCGAAGGCAAGCTCGACGCGGTGCACCTCTGCTACACCCGCTTCATCAACACGATGAAGCAGGAACCGATGATCGTGCCGCTGCTGCCGCTGTCGTCCGAAGGGATCCAGTCCGGCGCGTCGACCGACAAGGGCGGCTACGCGTGGGACTACATCTACGAACCGGACGCCTCGGTGGTGATCGACGAGCTGCTCAAGCGCTACATCGAGGCCCTCGTCTACCAGGGCGTGGCCGAGAACATGGCGTCGGAGCAGGCCGCGCGGATGGTGGCCATGAAGGCGGCCACCGACAACGCGGGCAACCTCATCGGCGAGCTCAAGCTGATCTACAACAAGACGCGTCAGGCGGCGATCACCAAGGAATTGAGTGAGATCGTCAGCGGTGCGGCTGCGGTTTAAATCTTTCGAGATATTCAAGGAAAAAAGATGACGACTTCTAATGCCATGGGCAAGATCGTTCAAACCATCGGCGCCGTGGTCGACGTCGAGTTTCCGCGCGACGCGATGCCCAACATCTACGACGCGCTGAAGATGGACGGCACCGCGCTGACGCTGGAAGTCCAGCAGCAGCTGGGCGACGGCATCGTGCGCACGATCGCACTCGGCTCGTCCGACGGCCTGCGCCGCGGCAGCATGGTGCGCAACACCGGCGCGGGCATCACGGTGCCGGTCGGCAAGGCCACCCTCGGCCGCATCATGGACGTGCTGGGCAACCCGATCGACGAACGCGGCCCGGTCGACCAGGCCCTGACCGCCCAGATCCACCGCAAGCCGCCGACCTACGACGAACTGAGCCCCTCGCAAGAGCTGCTCGAGACCGGCATCAAGGTCATCGACCTGATCTGCCCGTTCGCCAAGGGCGGCAAGGTCGGCCTGTTCGGCGGCGCCGGCGTCGGCAAGACCGTCAACATGATGGAGCTGATCAACAACATCGCGAAGGCGCACTCGGGCCTGTCCGTGTTCGCCGGCGTCGGTGAGCGCACCCGCGAAGGCAACGACTTCTATCACGAGATGGCCGATTCGAAGGTCGTGGACCTGGACGATCTGCCGAACTCGAAGGTCTCCATGGTCTACGGCCAGATGAACGAGCCGCCGGGCAACCGCCTGCGCGTCGCGTTGACCGGCCTGACGATCGCCGAGTCGTTCCGCGACGAAGGCCGCGACGTGCTGTTCTTCGTGGACAACATCTACCGCTACACGCTGGCCGGCACGGAAGTGTCCGCGCTGCTGGGCCGCATGCCGTCCGCCGTGGGCTACCAGCCGACGCTGGCCGAGGAAATGGGCCGCCTGCAGGAACGCATCACGTCGACCAAGGTCGGCTCGATCACCTCGATCCAGGCCGTCTACGTTCCGGCCGACGATTACACCGACCCGTCCCCGGCCACGACCTTCGGTCACCTGGACTCCACCGTGGCGCTGTCGCGCGAAATCGCGTCGCTGGGCATCTACCCCGCGGTCGACCCGCTCGACTCCACCTCGCGCCAGATCGACCCGAACGTGATCGGCCAGGAGCACTACGACACGACGCGTGCCGTGCAGGCCACGCTGCAGCGCTACAAGGAACTGCGCGACATCATCGCCATCCTGGGCATGGACGAACTCGCGCCGGAAGACAAGCTGGCCGTGGCCCGCGCCCGCAAGATCCAGCGTTTCCTGTCGCAGCCGTTCCACGTCGCCGAAGTGTTCACGGGCTCGCCGGGCAAGTACGTGCCGCTGAAGGAAACCATCCGTGGTTTCAAGATGATCATCAACGGCGAATGCGACCACATGCCGGAGCAGGCGTTCTACATGGTCGGCACCATCGACGAAGCGATCGAAAAGGCGAAGGGCATGCAGTAAGGCGCCCCGGCCGCCGAGTCGCATCGGCGGCTGACGCCCTGCATCACTTCTCCCTCATCGAAACGGAACTCACATGGCAACCATTCACGTCGACGTCGTCTCCGCCGAAGAGCAGATCTTCTCGGGCGAGGCGAGCTTCGTCGCGCTGCCGGGCGAGAACGGCGAGCTCGGCATCATGCCGCGCCACACGCCGCTAATCACGCGCATCAAGCCGGGCGCCGTGCGCATCAAGCGCGCGAGCGACGGTGCCGAGGAATTCGTGTTCGTCGCCGGCGGCATCCTCGAGGTGCAGCCGGATCGCGTCACCGTGCTGGCCGACACCGCGATCCGCGGCAAGGATCTCGACGAAGCCAAGGCCGCCGAGGCCAAGAAGGCGGCCGAGGCCAAGCTGTCCAACGCCAAGACGGACTTCGACGTCGCCAAGGCGCAGAGCGAGCTGGCCGTGTTCGCGGCGCAGCTGTCGGCGATCCGCCGCTTCCGCGACCAGGCCGGTCACTGATCGTCGGCGATCCGCCCCGACAAGCCCGCCCACGGCAACGTGCGCGGGCTTTTTCACGCCCGGCGCGAGCGGCTCGCCTCCAAGAAAACGGGGATAGGCGCGGTCGCTGTCGCACGACACAATGCGACGAACCGCCGAGGTGGAGACGTCGATGAACCAGATTTCCAGCGAACAATGGAAGCAGTTGGGCCGTGACTCGTTCGATGCTCGCCTGATCGCGATCATTCGCCGCAACCATCCGGAGCAGGCCGCGAAGATGGACTTCGCCAGCGTCGTCGGCGCGTTCCATCGCCAGGCGGCCAAGGCGCAGCACTACGGCCTGACCGATGAACACTCCGCGGCCACCTTCGTCTACACGGCGTGGCTGATGGGCGAGGAGTTCGACACCCGCATCCCGGCGATCGCGCAGATCCTCAACGACAAGCGCATGAAGGCCATCGAGAAGGCGAAGGCGCTGGCCAACTTCTCGCGGCTGGTGTTTCGCACGCTGTCCGGCGGCGCGCCCAGGAGTGCCGCATGAGCATGGGTGGACCCCTGGGCGACGCCATCGCCGGCGCCGAACCCGCCGCCACGCAGCAGCTGCAGCAGCTCGCGGCACCCGCCGCCGACGCGGCCGCCAAGGCGGCGGCGTTGCAGTCGCAGGCCGAGGCCGCCGCGGGGGCCGAGGCGCAGCAGGCGGTCGCGCAGGCGCAGGCCGAGGCCGCGCAGGCCCAGCAACAGGCGCAGGCGGCCCAGGCCGCGGCGCAGCAGGCGGTGGCCGACGCGCAGGCGCAGGCGCAACAGGCCCAGGCGGCCGCGCAGCAGGCGGCCGATCAGGCCCAGGCCGACGCGAGCGCCGCCGCCCAGCAGGCGCAGGCCGAGGCCCAGCAGGCCGCGCAGCAGGCCCAGCAGGACGCCCAGCAAGCCCAGGCTGCGGCCGCGGCGGCGGCCCAGCAGGCGCAGGCCCAGGCGGCACAGGCGCAGCAGGCGCTCGCCGACGCCCAGGCGCAGGCGACCGCGGCCGCCGACGCCGCCGCCGGTCCGGCCGAGGCCGCCGCGGCCAACGCCGCCAAGGATCTCGGCAACGAGTTCTCAAGCGTCACGCCCACCGGCCTGCCGGCGGTGCCGTGCGCGTGCACGAACTGCATCCGCCAGGCCGTGGATCCGGCCATCCCCGCGATCCCCGGCACGCCGGCGCTTCCGGCGATGCCCGCCCTGCCCGACCTGCCGGCCATGCCCGCGATGCCCGCCCTGCCCGAGATGCCGGCAATGCCCGCGATGCCGGCGCTGCCCGCGCTCCCGGCCACGCCCGCCTTGCCGGCGATGCCCGCGCTGCCGGCGCTGCCCGCGCTTCCGGCCATGCCCGCGATGCCCGCCATGCCGGCGATGCCCGCGATGCCGGCCCTGCCCGCGATGCCCGCCGTGCCCGCCATGCCGGCCACTCCGGCGATGCCCGCGATGGACGGCCTGCCTGCGCTGCCAGCCCTGCCCGCGATGCCGGCGCTGCCCGACATGCCGGCCATGCCCGCCATGCCGGCGATGCCGCCCCTGCCGGCGATGCCCGCGATGCCGGCCATGCCCGCGATGCCCGCGATGCCCGCGACACCCGCGTTGCCCGCGCTGCCCGCGACGCCGGCGGTTCCCGCCATGCCCGCGCTGCCCGCCATGCCGGCGATGCCCGCCATGCCGCCGATGCCGGCCATGCCCGCCACGCCGGCGATGCCCCCGCTGCCAGCCGTGCCGGCGTTCTGATCGCGTGCAAGGCCTGCCGGTTGCCCGTCGGGGATTCCCGAACCAGCGCATCATCCGGACATGAGCAAGGACAAGAAGCAGAAGCACGGCGCGAGCTACGAAGACGAGCTGGTCCCGATGCAGGTCGCCCTCAACGGCGTGATGCGCGTGCTCCAGGACAAGGGCGAGCGCGTCGTCGTGCTGTTCGAGGGCCGCGACACGGCGGGCAAGGGCGGCGTGATCAAGGCGGTCTCCGAGAAGCTCAACACGCGCCAGTGCCACATCGCCGCCCTCGGCGTGCCGACCGACCGCGAGAAGGGCCAGTGGTATTTCCAGCGCTACGTCGCCTACCTCCCCGGCGCGGGCGAGATGACGCTGTTCGACCGCAGCTGGTACAACCGCGCCGGCGTCGAGGCGGTGATGGGCTTCTGCACGCCGGCCCAGACCGACGCGTTCCTGAAGGCCGCGCCCGTCTTCGAGAAGATGCTCGTCGACGACGGCATCCGCCTGTTCAAGTACTGGCTCACGGTCGACCAGGCCGAGCAGGAGCAGCGCTTCGCCGACCGCCAGGACGACCCGCTGAAGCAGTGGAAACTGTCGCCGGTGGACCTGCAGGCGCGGGCCAAGTACGACGAGTACGGCCGCGCCCGCGACCGCATGCTGGAGGCGACCCACACGAAGTGGGCGCCCTGGACGCTGGTGGACTTCAACGACCAGAAGGCCGGCCGCCTGAAGCTGATCGCCAACCTGCTGTCGCGCCTGCCGGTGCCCGCCGACGACGCGCCGGAGGTGGAGATCCCGCCGCTGCCCGGCAAGCCGCTGAAGGAGAAGTTCCGCGGTCCGTTGAAGCCGATCTGACCGGAGCCCGCGGGCGGGGATAATTCACCGCATGTGGCCTCCCCTGCGAAACGACACCTTCCTGCGCGCCTGCCTGCGCCAGCCGACCGACTACACGCCGATCTGGCTGATGCGCCAGGCCGGCCGCTACCTGCCCGAGTACAAGGCCACGCGCGCGCGCGCCGGCAGCTTCATGGGCCTGGCCACCAACGTCGACTACGCGACCGAGGTGACGCTGCAGCCGCTGGAGCGCTTCCCGCTGGATGCCGCGATCCTGTTCTCGGACATCCTCACCGTGCCCGACGCGATGGGCCTGGGCCTGTCGTTCGCCGAGGGCGAGGGCCCGCGCTTCGCGACCAACGTGCGCGACGAGGCCGCCGTCGACCGGCTCGCGGTGCCGGACATGGCCAAGCTGCGCTACGTCTTCGACGCGGTCACGTCGATCCGCAAGGCGCTGGACGGCCGCGTGCCGCTGATCGGCTTCTCGGGCAGCCCGTGGACGCTCGCCTGCTACATGGTCGAAGGCGCCGGCTCCGACGACTACCGTGCCGTCAAGACGCTGATGTACGCGCGGCCCGACCTGATGCACCGCATCCTCGCGATCAACGCCGATGCCGTCGCCGCCTACCTGAACGCGCAGATCGACGCCGGCGCGCAGGCCGTGATGGTGTTCGACAGCTGGGGCGGCGTGCTGGCCGACGCCGCCTTCCGCACGTTCTCGCTGGCCTACACGCAGCGCGTGCTGGCCGGCCTGCAGCGCGAGAAGGACGGCCAGCGCATCCCCGCGATCGTCTTCACCAAGGGCGGCGGCCAGTGGCTGGAGGCCGTCGCCGACATCGGCCCGGACGTCGTCGGCCTCGACTGGACGACCGACCTGGGCGCCGCGCGCCGGCGCGTGGGCGACCGCGTCGCGCTGCAGGGCAACCTCGATCCGATGGCCCTGTTCGCGCCGCCCGAGGCCGTGCAGGCCGAGGCCCGCGCCGCGCTGGACAGTTTCGGCAAGGGCCCTGGCCACATCTTCAACCTCGGCCACGGCATCAGCCAGTTCACGCCGCCCGAACATGTCGCGGCGCTTGTCGAGGCCGTCCATGGGTATTCGCGCCGACTACAGGTTTTGTAGGAGACCACTTACAACCGGGAAACGCAGCGATGATGCGTTTTGTCCGGTAAGTGAGCACTCAGGTGTTGACTTATCCCCAATATTCAGCGCCCGATAAGCATTGCCCCCGGGGGTACCCGGCATCCGCCGGAGCGCTCGCAGAGTGGTGCCAAGTCATTGATTCATCTGATTTTTTCGACGATGCATCAAATTTGAGCGATCAAGGGCCGGGCACGATGAATCAAGCATTTGGCGACGCTTCTGCCAGCTTTCCCACAAAGTTATCCACAGAAACTGTGGGCGACTTCAAAAACGCTTACGGATCATGAGCTTACGGCTCGCAGCTCACAAATTTGACAACTTCGTGACTCAAGTCGACATCGACGTGGGGCGGCTGGATTGACGCGCGTCGCCGTCGCGATCGATGCGCCGCAATACGCGGCCATGAGCTCGCTGCTCACGTATGCAAGTGAGCAGCCGCTCGTGCCCGGGACGTTGGCGCGCGTTCCGTTGGGTCGGCGCGAGGTCACCGGGCTGGTGTGGGACGCGGACTTCGCCGCCCTCGATGCGGCGGCCTCCGAGCCGGTGCCGGAGGGCGAGGAGCGCGCGCCGCTGGTGCTTCGACCGGTGATCGAGGCCCTGGACGCGCTGCCGCCGCTGCCGGCCGACTGGCGGGCGCTGGTGGAATTCACCGCGCGCTATTACCAGCGCAGCCTGGGCGAGGTCGCGCTGGCCGTCCTGCCGCCCGAATTGCGCAAGCTCGACAACACGGGACTGGCCAAGCGGATCAAGAAGAAGCGCGACCACCTGATCCCCGAGGCGGCCGGCGAACCGGCGCAGCGGCCGTCGCTGACGCCGGAACAGGCCGCCGCGATGGACACGCTCGCCGCCTGGGCCGCCGCGCCGGCGCCGCCGCCGACGCTGCTGTTCGGCGTCACCGGCAGCGGCAAGACCGAGGTCTACCTGCGGCTGGCCGAACAGGCGCTCGCGGCCGGCAAGCAGGCGCTGGTGCTGGTGCCCGAGATCAACCTGACCCCGCAGCTCGAACAGCGTTTCGCGGCGCGCTTCCCGGGCCGGCGCCTGGTCTCGCTGCACAGCGCGCTGACGCCGGCGCAGCGGCTGCAGCACTGGCTGTCGGCGCATCTCGGCGAGGCCGACCTCGTGCTCGGCACGCGGCTGGCGGTGTTCGCGTCGCTGCCGCGGCTGGGGCTGATCGTCGTCGACGAGGAGCACGACCCGTCGTACAAGCAGCAGGACGGCGCGCGCTACTCGGCGCGCGACCTGGCGGTCTACCGCGGCCACCTGGCGCGCGTGCCGGTGCTGCTCGGCTCGGCGACGCCGTCGCTGGAGACCTGGTCGCACGCGCAGACCGGCCGCTACAAGCAGGTGACGCTGACCGAGCGCGTCGGCCGCGGCGCGCTGCCGGCGGTGCGCCTGCTGGACATGGCCACCGTGCCGCGCCCCGCGCCACGCTCGCCACCGCAGGCGCTTGCGCCGCAGCTGGTCGACGCCATCCAGAAGCGCGTCGCGCGCGGCGAGCAGACGCTGCTGTTCCTGAACCGCCGCGGCTTCGCGCCAGTGCTGCACTGCCCGGCGTGCACGTGGAAGAGCGGCTGCCCGCATTGCAGCTCGTTCCGCGTGTTCCACAAGGGCGAGCGCATCCTGCGTTGCCATCACTGCGGCACGCAGGAGCCGGTGCCGCGCGCCTGTCCCGACTGCGGCAACCTCGACATCGAGCCGATGGGCCGGGGCACCGAGCGGCTGGAGGAGCAGGTCGCCGAGCTGCTGCCCGGCGCGCGCGTGCTGCGCATCGACGCGGACACGACGCGCGCCAAGGGCACGCTGGAGTCGCAGCTCGCGTCGGTGCACGCCGGGGACGTCGACGTGCTGGTGGGCACGCAGATGGTGACCAAGGGCCACGACTTCCGCCGCGTCACGCTGGTGGCGGCGGTCAATCCGGACAGCGCGCTGTTCGCCGCCGATTTCCGCGCGCCCGAGCGGCTGTTCGCGCTGCTGATGCAGGCGGGCGGGCGCGCGGGACGCGACGCGGACATCGCGCGCGGCAGCGAGATGTGGGTGCAGACCTACAACCCCGGCCACGCGCTGTTCGAGGCGCTGAAGAAGCACGACTTCGCCGCCTTCGCGACGACGCAGCTGGCCGAGCGCGAATCCGCCGGCCTGCCGCCGTACTCGCACTTGGCGCTGCTGCGCGCCGAGGCGAAGACCGAGGACGTCGCCGAGGCCTTCCTGCGCGCGGCGCGCGACCTGGCGAAGTCGTACCCCGAGTCCGCCGACGTCATGTTCTACGCGCCGGTGCCGCCGTCGGTGGCCAAGGTGGCGGGCTTCGAGCGGCGCCAGATGCTGATCGAGTGCGCGTCGAGGGCGACGCTGCAGCGCCTGCTGGCCCTGTTCACGCCGGAGCTGCCGGCGCTGAAGAACGCACACCGCGGGATCGTGCGCTGGGCGATCGACGTCGATCCGCTGGGGATCTGAAATCCCCTGAATTGGCGCGCTGCGCGCCCGGCTTGCCGCGCTAAAGTCGCAGCTGTCCTTCACAACGACGGGAGCTCTCGCATGAAGACCACCACGGCCCTGATCGCCGCCGCGCTCGCGCTTGCCGGCTCGTCCACCTTCGCCGCCGGCAAGCCGTGCGAGGAGCTGAAGACCGAGATCGCCGCCAAGCTCGATGCCAAGAAGATCGCCGGCTACACGCTGGACATCGTCGACGCCGACAAGGCCGGCGACGCGAAGGTCGTGGGCACCTGCGAAGGCGGCGCCAAGAAGATCACCTACGCGAAGAAGTGAGCGTGGCCACGGGCAGCCTGCGCCACGGCGCCTTCCAGAACTCGATGGTGACGACGGCATTCGATCTGCCGGGCCATCGCATCGTGCGCAACCTCGGCGTGGTGCGCGGCATCACGGTGCGCTCGCGCTCGATCGTGGGCAACTTCCTGGGCGGCCTGCAAACGATCTTCGGCGGCAACATCACGATCTACACGCAGCTGTGCGAACAGGCGCGCGGCATGACCTACGACCAGATGTGCGAGCACGCGCGCAGCCTGGGCGCCAACGCCATCGTCGGCATGCGCTACGACGCCACCGAGGTGATGGCGGGCCTGACCGAGGTGCTCTGCTACGGCACGGCCGTCGTGGTCGAGCCCTCGCACAGCGCATGACGATCCGCTTCGTCCCGTTCGGCGAGGCCGACTTTCAGGCCTGGCTCATCGAGGCGATCCCGTCGTTCGCGCTGACCAACGTCGAGGACGGACGCTGGACGCTGGCCGAGTCCATCGAGAAGTCGAAGGACGCGCACGCCGCGCTGCTGCCCGAGGGCGTGCTGACGCCGGGCCAGTTCTTCGTGCACCTGCACGACGTCGAGAGCGACCGGCGCGTGGGCATGCTGTGGTGGGCCGAGGCGGACAAGGCGGGCCTGCGCGAGGCCTGGGTCTACAACATCACGATCGACGACGCGGCGCGCCGGCGCGGGCACGCGCGCGCGGCCTTCGTCGAGCTCGAGCGCGTCGCGCGCGAGGGCGGCGTCCATCACCTGGGCCTGCACGTGTTCGGCCACAACCACGGCGCGCGCCGGCTCTACGAGTCGCTCGGCTTCGAACCCACCAGTCTCACGCTGCGAAAGATCCTCTGATGAAGACTTCATTGCTGATCGCGTCGACGCTGCTGGCCTGCGCCGTGTCGGCCCATGCCGACGACACGCCGGCGCCGGATGACGGCGGCCCGGCCGTCGTGCCCTATCGGCCCAGCGTCTCGACGCCGGCGCAGCTGTCCGCGCCCGGCTATCTCGAGCTCGAGGCCGGCGGCCTGCGCGCCGCCGGGCCGGCGCGCGGCATGTCGCGCACGTCGCTGCCGTACGCGCTCAAGCTGGCGTTCACGCCGGACTGGGGCATCCGCGTCGGCGGCGACGCGTGGGTGCGCCAGGCCGAGCCGGGCGACGCGCAAAGCGGTGGCGGCGATACCTCGGTCGTCCTGAAGCGCCGCTTCGCGGTCAGCGACGCCACGGCCTGGGGCCTCGAACTCGGCGAGACCTTCGCCACCGCCAAGTCGGCGATCGGCATCGGCCACGACGCCACCACCGTCAACGCCATCTTCAGCAGCGACTTCGCGCCGTCCTGGCACACCGACATCAACCTGAACGAGACGCACGTTGGCGGCCAGAGCCCCGCCAGCGCCTGGCAGGCCGGCTGGGCCGCGGCGTTCTCGCGCACGCTGACCGATGCCTGGGGCGTGTCCGGCGAGTTCTCCGGCACGCACCAGTCCGGCGTGGGCAACACCGCGCAGTTCCTCGCGGCCGCCAGCTGGAACCAGTCGCCGGCGGCGGTGTTCGACTTCGGCGCCGCGCACGGCCTGAACGACGCGTCGCCGCGCTGGCAGGTCTTTGCGGGCGTCACCGTGCGGCTGGGCAAGCTGTTCTGATTTGGTATGGTGTGAATTCCAGCCGGCCGCAGGCCCGACCAGGCTCTCGGGAAGCGAGGGTCACCACCCGAGCCGAACCGAGCTCCCCCTCGGGGGGCAGCGACCGGTAGGGAGCGTGGGGGCACCATTTTGAGACTGCTGCTGGTTGAAGACGATCGGATGATTGGCGAGAGCCTGCGCGCCGCGCTCAAGCTCGAGGGCCATGCCGTCGACTGGGTCACCGACGCCCAGGCCGCGGCCACGACCACCGCCACCGAACGCTTCGACCTGGTGCTGCTGGATCTGGGCCTGCCCAAGGGCAACGGGCTGGACGTGCTGCGCGGCATCCGCGCCCGCGACGACTCGACGCCGGTGATCGTGCTGACCGCGCGCGACGGCCTGGGCGACCGGGTCGCCGGGCTGGATGCCGGCGCCGACGACTACCTCAGCAAGCCCTTCGAGCTCGACGAGCTCCTGGCCCGCATGCGCGCCGTGCTGCGTCGACACAGCGGCCGCGCCACGACGCGCCTGACGCACGAGGAACTGTCCTTCGACCCGGCCACGCGCGAGGTGACGCTGCGCGGCGAGCCGGTGATGCTGTCGGCGCGCGAGCTGGCCGTGCTCGAGGCCCTGCTGCAGCGGCCCGGCGCGATCCTGTCGCGCGCGCAGCTCGAGGACCGCCTGTACGGCTGGGGCGAGGAAGTGGAGAGCAACGCCGTCAGCGTCTACGTGCACCAGCTGCGCAAGAAGCTCGGGCCCGAGCTGATCCGCACGATGCGCGGCGTCGGTTACTACCTGGGCAAGCGCGAGGCGGGCGACGGCGGGGCCGCTGCATGAGCGAAGCCCCGCGGGACGAGCGACGGGCCGCCCCTGGCCGGCCCGCGGTGCCCTTGGGGGACGGAGCGGCGTTCCCGGCGCGGGAGGGGCCGTCATCTTTCACGCTGCGCGTGCGGCTGCTGCTGTCGTTGCTCGCGGTGCTGGTGATCGCCGCGCTGGCGATGGGCGGCTCGGTCTACTGGAATGTGCTGCGCCAGACCGAGAGCCTGTTCGACTACCAGCTGCGCCAGATGGCGCTGTCGCTGCGCGACCAGGGCGAGATCGCGCCCGAGGACGCGCGCGCGCTGACCGACGGCCAGCTCGATTACGTCATCCAGATATGGCGCGAGGACGGCCACGAGGTCTACGCCACGCAGCTGCAGACCGAGCCGCCGGCGCGCGCCGTGCTGGGTTTCGCCGACATCCCGGCCGGCGGCATCGTCTGGCGCACCTTCGGCGTCGAGACGCGCGATCGCGTGATCCAGGTGGCGCAGCCGCAGAACGTGCGCCACGCGCGCGCCGCGCAGGCCGCGCTGCGCAGCGTGGTGCCGCTGCTGGCCGTGGCGCCGGCGCTGGCGCTGGTGATCGGCTGGCTGGTGTCGCGCTCGCTCGCGCCGCTGCAGCGCCTGGCCGTCGAGGTGCGATCGCGCGACAGCGGCTCGCTGCAGGCCTTGCCGGAGGAAGACCTGCCCGACGAGGTGCTGCCGCTGGTGCAGTCCCTCAACGCGCTGCTGGCTCGCCTCGGCGCGGCGCTGGCGGCGCAGCGCCACTTCGTGGGCGACGCGGCGCATGAGCTGCGCTCGCCGCTGACCGCGTTGAAGCTGCAGGTGCAGGTGATGCGGCGCGCGCCCGACGAGGGCACGCGCGACGAGGCCGCGCGCGCGCTGACCGCCGGCGTCGACCGCGCGACGCGCCTCGTCGAACAGCTGCTCGCGCTGGCTCGCAGCGAGGCCGGGCCGCCGCGCGATGCCACCGCCACGCCGCTCGCCGAGCTGGTGCGCCAGGCCATGGCCGACGTCGCGCCGTTCGCCGATGCGCGCGGCACGACCCTGGAGCTGGACGTCGCCGACGGCGCGGAGGGTGTGTCGGTGCCGGGCGACGGCGACGTCGCCGTGCTGGCGCGCAACCTGATCGACAACGCCGTGCGCTACAGCCCGCCGGGCGGTCGCGTGTCGGTCTGGGTCGGCACCGACGCGACGCACGCGACGGCGCCGGTGCTGCAGGTCGACGACGACGGCCCCGGCATCCCGCAGGCCGATCGCGAGATGGTGTTCGACCGCTTCGTGCGGCGCGACAACGCCGCCGACCAGACCGGCTCCGGCCTGGGCCTGGCGATCGTGCGCCAGGTCGCGCTGCGCCAGGGCGCCGAGGTGGCCTTGTCGGACTCGCCCGCGGGCGGCCTGCGCGTGCGCGTCGCCTGGCCCGCGCGCGAGAAGCGGGCCGACGCGTCCTAATGTTCGCCTCATGTTGAGCTAACGGTGTCTTCATCGTCGGCGCGCACATTGCATGACATGCGCCGCGAAGCAACGTTTCCTGCGCGGCGCGATATCAACGCTTGAGCCGACAAGGAGTCGAACCACATGAACAAGACCAACCTGAAGCCGCTCGCCTGGGGCCTGCTCGGTGCGGGCGTGGCGGTGATGGGTACCGCCGGCGCGCTGGACCTGCCGTCCTGGCTGCATCATTCCGGCACGGCCACCGCCACGGCGCCCGGCGCCGGCGGCACGAGCGCGGCGATCGCCGCCGCGGCCACCGGCCAGCAGGTCGCGCCGACGCCGGTCACGCCGCCGCTGCCCGCGCTGCCGCCCGGCACCGCGCCGAACTACCGCGCGATCGTGCAGGAGTTCGGGCCCTCGGTGGTGCACGTCGCCGTCGCGGGCACGCACAAGCAGACCCCCGAGGAAGTGCAGGAGCAAGGCGGCATCAGCCCCGACGATCCGCTGTTCCGCTTCTTCCGCGGCATGCCCGGCGCGCCGCAGTTCCAGCAGCGCGGCGGCCAGCCGGCCGAGCAGCCGTTCAAGGGTCTCGGCTCGGGTTTCATCATCGGCTCCGACGGCCTGATCCTGACCAACGCGCACGTCGTCAAGGAAGCCAAGGACGTCGTCGTCAAGCTGCAGGATCGCCGCGAATACGTCGCCAAGGTGCTGGGCGTCGACGCCGCCACCGACATCGCCGTCCTCAAGATCGACGCGAAGAACCTGCCCGTCGTGCGCTTCGGCCAGCCGTCCAAGCTGATGGTGGGCGACTACGTGCTGGCCATCGGCGCGCCCTACGGCCTCGACCAGACCGCCACCTCCGGCATCATCAGCGCCAAGGGTCGTTCGCTGCCCAGCGAGAGCGGCGAGAACTTCGTGCCCTTCCTGCAGACCGACGCGGCCGTCAACCCCGGCAACTCGGGCGGCCCGCTGTTCGACGCCGCGGGCAACGTCATCGGCATCAACTCGCAGATCTACAGCCGCACCGGCGGCTTCCAGGGCGTGAGCTTCGCGATCCCGATCGACGTGGCGCTGGCCATCAAGGACCAGATCGTCGCCACCGGCCACGCCACGCACGCGCGCCTGGGCGTGACGATCCAGCCGCTGACGCAGGACCTGGCCGAGAGCTTCGGCCTCGAGCGCCCGGACGGCGCCCTCGTGTCCACCGTGGCGCCCAACAGCGGCGCCGCCAAGGCCGGCCTGCGCTCCGGCGACGTCATCACCAAGGTCAACGGCGAGCCGATCCTGGAATCGGGCCAGCTGTCCTCGCGCGTGGGGCTGGCGCGTCCGGGCGAGAAGGTCACGCTGGAGGTCTGGCGCGACAAGAAGCTCGAAACCATCGTCGCGACGCTGGGCGCGAGCACCGACAAGCTCGACGTCGCCTCGAGCGGCACCGATGCCACCAGCGGCGAGAAGCTGGGCCTGGCGCTGCGTCCGCTCAACCGCGACGAGAAGGGCGAGGTCGGCGCCAGCGGCCTGGTGGTCGAGAGCGCCGACGGCGCCGCCGCCAAGGCCGGCGTGGAGCAGGGCGACGTCGTGCTGGCCGTCAATGGCAAGCCGGTGGCCTCGGTCGACGAGGTCAAGGCGATCCTGGCGGCCAAGCCCAAGCGCGTGGCGCTGCTGATCTGGCGCGACGGCGCGCGCATCTTCTTCCCGGTCAATCTCGGCTGACGCGGCCCTCGCGGCCGGTCGACGAAAGGGCGCTCGCGACGAGCGCCCTTTTTTTTTCGCCTGTGCGCAGGCAAAAAAAAACCGACTCGGTCGACCGGGTCGGTTTTCTTCGTTGCGGCTCGCGCCGCAGCCAGCTTAGGCGGCCGAAGCGGCCTTGGCCTTCTTGGCAGCCTTCTTGGCGGCGCGCTTGGCCTTCTTCTTGGCGACGGCCGAGGCGGCGACGTCCGGCGAAGCCGTGGCGGTCTGGCCGGCCGGGGCCGGGGCGCCGGAGCCTTGGGCGAAAGCGGTGGCGCCGATGGCGAGCGACAGGACGGCGATCAGGATCTTCTTCATGACAGGGACTTTCTGCAGGTGGATTTGGGTGGGGAACGTCGAATTAACGAAGCTCGCGCACGAACGGTTTACGTGCATCCATCTTTTTCTTGCAAGCAGCGAAGAAAACGCGGAACGCCCGCCCCGAAGCGGTGCGAGGCGCGATTTTCGAGGCGGGAACCGGGTCGCGCCATGCCGACCCGTGCAGGCTGCCTACGTCGGCCGCGAAGCCTGAAGCCGAGCTTGCGCGACGCGGCTTCAGCGACGCAGGCGCTCGCGGTCGGCGTGCCAGGCGTCCATGTCGGTCTGCAGCGTGGCCTGGGCGTCGCGGATGGCTTGGTCGTCGTGCGCCGCGCGCGCCAGCTTCAGCCGCGTCTTGTCGGCCTTGACGCGTTCGCGGTCGGCGTGCAGCACCGCGTGGTTGGAGCGACGCATGTCCGGCGCCATCGTGGTCGACGGTGGCGTCGCGGCAACCGCGGGCGGCTGGGCGAGCTGGTCGGCGGCCGCCGTGGCGGCAGCGGTCGCGGCGGCCGTCGCGGCGAGCGCGACGGTCAGGGCCAGGGCAATGAGCGGGGTCTTCATGATGAGTGCCTCTCCGGTGAGCGGATCGGGCGATTTCTCCGCCGTTTGTCGCCGGCGTGTTCGTCCGTGCGCCGAACAGGCAATTGACGGGCCTCTATCACACCGCGGGTGCCCGACCGGGCCTTTCCCGCGGCCGCGTTTGGCTATCATCGGACTGCCTCCGGCGAGCGGATTCCCGCGCTTTCTTCGCTGTTCCAGGTTCCCGTCCCGCCCATGGCCGCCATTCCCGATTCCCGTTCCGCGCACGCGACCGTCGCCGCCTCCGGCCTCAACAACGCCCAGATGGAGGCGGTGCACCACCTCGACAGCCCATGCCTGGTGCTCGCCGGCGCCGGCTCGGGCAAGACGCGCGTCATCACCTACAAGATCGTGCGCCTGCTGCAGCACGGCCTGGCGCCGAAGAACATCGCGGCCATCACGTTCACGAACAAGGCGTCGCAGGAGATGCGCGAGCGCGCGAAGCAGCTCGTCGGCGCGAAGGCGGCCAAGGATCTCGCCATCAGCACCTTCCACTCGCTGGGCGTGCGCATGCTGCGCGAGGACGGCACCCGTCTCGGCCTGAAGGAGCAGTTCTCCATCCTCGACTCCGACGACGTGCTGGGCGTGATGAAGGAGGCCGGCGGCGCCACCGACAACAAGCTCGCGCGCCAGTGGCAGTGGACGATCAGCCTGTGGAAGAACATGGGCGTCACGAGCGCGACCGCGATGTCGGTGGCCAAGGACGCCGACGAGCAGGTCGCCGCCAAGGTCATGAAGCTCTACGAGGAGCGCCTGATGGCCTACGGCGCGGTCGACTTCGACGACCTGATCGGCTTCCCGCTCAAGCTGCTGCAGCGCGACGAGGAAGCGCGCGCGAAGTGGCAGAAGCTGTTCCAGCACGTGCTCGTCGACGAGTACCAGGACACCAACGCCGTCCAGTACGAACTGCTCAAGCAGCTGGTGGGCGACCCCGGGCGGGCGCGCTTCACGGCCGTGGGCGACGACGACCAGTCGATCTACGGCTGGCGCGGCGCGACCATCGACAACCTGAAGCGCCTGCCGGCCGAGTACCCGACGCTGAAGGTGATCCCGCTGGAGCAGAACTACCGCTCGACCAGCGCGATCCTGCGCGCGGCCAACGAGGTCATCGCGCTGAACCCGAAGATCTTCCAGAAGAAGCTGTGGAGCGACCTCGGCGACGGCGAGCCGGTGCAGATCGTGCAGTGCGACGGCGAGGAGCACGAGGCCGAGCGCGCCGTCGCGCGCATCCAGGCGCTGCGCGGCAACGACGCGCGCATCAAGTTCTCGGACTTCGCGATCCTGTACCGCGCCAACCACCAGTCGCGCGTGTTCGAGCAGAAGCTGCGCGCCGCTCAGATACCCTACAAGGTGTCGGGCGGCCAGAGCTTCTTCGACCGCGCCGAGATCAAGGACCTGTGCGCCTGGCTGCGCCTGATCGTCAACGAGGACGACGACCCCGCCTTCCTGCGCGCCGTCACGACGCCCAAGCGCGGCATCGGCCACACCACGCTCGGCGCGCTGAGCGACTTCGCCGGCAAGTGGAAGGTCAGCATGTTCGAGGCGCTGTTCGCCGAGTCGCTGGGCGTCGCGCTGAAGTCCAAGGCCATCGACGGCCTGCACGAGTTCGGACGCTACGTGAACGACTTCCAGCACAAGGCGAAGACGACGATCGGCGCCGAGGCCGCCAAGCCGATGCTGCTCGAGTGGCTCAAGGAGATCGGCTACGAGCAGCATCTCTACGACAACGAGGACTCCGAGAAGGCCGCGCAATCGCGCTGGGGCAACGTGCTCGACTTCATCGACTGGGTGGCCAAGCGCTGCGGCGGCGAGATCACCGAGGACGGCGGGACCTTCGAGAGCGAGAAAAAGAGCGTGCTCGAGATCGCGCAGTCCATCAGCGTCATCCTGAGCCTGGCCGAGCGCGGCGAGGAGCAGGATGTCGTGACGCTGTCGACGCTGCACGCGTCCAAGGGCCTCGAGTGGCCGCACGTGGTGCTGGCGGGCATCAACGAAGGCCTGCTGCCGTTCCGCTCGGACACCGAGGAGTCGTCCGGCGACCACATCGAGGAAGAGCGACGGCTGATGTACGTGGGCATCACGCGCGCGCGCACCACGCTCGCGGTGAGCACGCTGAAGCGCCGCAAGAAGGGCCGCGACACCATCATGGGGGTGCCCAGCCGCTTCATCGCGGAGATGAAGCTGCACGAGGCGAAGTCGCAGGAGGATCCGCGCGAGCGCTTGCGCAAGCTGCGCGAGTCGATCGCGGCGAAGACGGCCAGCGCGCCGCCGACGGCAGCGAGTTGACGCGGTCGCGCCGCGCGTGTCGCGCGCGCCCCACGCGCGCTTCGGCAGTTCTCGCGTGCGTGTGACCGGTTGTGTGCAGTTGTGCGCGCGCCGCCTGGGGAGGCTTCCCCAATATCGGGGTGTCGCCGGGCAATCCCTGAGCGGCTTGTCTAGACGAGGCAGGGACACTCGCGCCCATGTTTGCTGATTCCTCGAACGCCGGCCCACGGCGTCTGCTTCCCTTCATCGGCGCGGTCGCCGCGTTGCTGGCCATCGCGTCGGCGCCCTGGGCCCTCGATCGCCCCTGGCTCAACGTCGCGTTCAAGCCGCTCGCCACGCTGTGCGTGATCGCGTGGGCCGCTCTGGGCCGCACGGACGACGGCCTCGTCAAGCGCTGGATTGTCATCGGCCTCGTGTTCTCGCTCGCCGGCGACGTCGCGCTGCTGTGGCCGGTGCAGGGTTTCCTCGTCGGCCTCGTCGCGTTCCTGCTGGGCCACGTCTCCTACCTCGTCGCGCTGACCCGGCGCGTCAGGTTCCTCGCGAGCCCGCCGGCGTTCGGCGTATGGGCGATCGTCGCGGCCAGCGTGCTGGCCAGCCTGTGGGCTGGCGTGCCGCCCGAGCTGCGCCTGCCGGTGCTGGTCTACGTCTGCGCGCTGGCCGCGATGGCGGCGCAGGCGACCTCGGTGTGGCTCGCGCGCCGCGGCCGGCCCGATGCCGCGCGCTGGCGCATCGTCGCGATCGGCGGCGCGCTGTTCGTGCTGTCCGACGCGATCCTGGCGACCGACAAGTTCGTCGGCGGCATCACCATGCCCACGCTCTGGAACCTCTCCATCTACTGGCTCGGGCAATGGTTCATCGCCTGCGCGGCCGTCCGCCTGAAGGAGGCCGCATGAGCTTCTCGAACAACAACGAAGGCCGCGCGACGCTGGTGCGCAGCTATCGCAACCTGACCGTGCGCGAGATCCGCGCGCGCCTCGAAGGCCCGCTCGGCGACGCCGAACGCGTCACCGCCCAGGCCGAGCTGCTGCGCCGCGGCGCGGACGACGACGATGGCCCCGACACCACCTTCGTCACCGGCTTCGCGCCGACCAGCGCGTCCGACATCGGCGCCGTCGAGAGCGAGCCGCCGCCCGAAGTGCTGGCGGAGGCGAGCGGCGTCGCCGCCGAAGTCACGCAGCCGGCGCGTCGCGCCTGGCCGCTCGTCGTCGTGCTGGTGCTGGGCGCCGCGGGTGCGCTGGCCTGGGCGATGCACGCCAAGCTGATCCGGCTGTAGGCGGGCGCGCCCGGTCAGCCGCGGCGTCGCGCCAGGGCGGACAGGCTCACGGCGGCGGCTGCGATAACCAGCGCGATGCCGAGCAGGATCATGCCGAGGTCATTGCCCAGCGGCCTGTCCTCGTGCAGGGCCGCGCTGCCGGGACGTGTCGGGTCGATCCAGACGTCCATCGTCTCGCCCGCGCGCAGGTCGCCGACCTGCCGCGGTCCGGGCCACAGTCGCACCCGGTCCTGGGCCGCGTAGCTCGCCTCGTAGGAGCGGCCTTCGAAGACGTATTGCCAGTGCAGCGTGCACAGGCGGAGCGCCGTCGGACCGCTGCCTGTCTGTTCGATCGCGTTGTCGACGATCGTCGCCCGCACCGGCACGCTGTGGAACGGCCGGCCCATCGCCCAGGCCGGAAGCTCGGCGAAGGCCAGCAGGCGGAGGCCGGCCAGCGCGAGCAGGGCTGCGACGATCAGACGCCGCGCCATGCGCTCACATGCCCTTGAACAGGTGCGTGTAGGAGCGGCTGACTTCCAGCTTCTCGTTGCTGCCCTTGATGCTGACGATCTGGCGCCCGCGCAGGTCGCGCGTCACGCCCGCGATGCAATGCGTGTTGACCAGTGTCGAGCGGTGGATCTGCCAGAACAGGTCGGGGTCGACCTCGTCGACGAGCTCCTTGATCGGCTTGCGGATCAGCGCCTCGATGGTCGCGGTCTGCACGCGCGTGTACTTCTCGTCGGAGATGAAGAACAGCACGTCCTCGATCGGGATCATCTGGATCGCCTGGCCCACCGTCGCCTGGATCCACTTGAGCGCCGGCGGGGTGCCCGACGGGTTCAACTTGGCGGCCAGCTTGTGCAGCAGCTGCTGCAGGTGCGGCGCGGGCGGTTCGTCGTCGGTGCCGCGCAGCGCCAGGCGCTGCTTGATGCGCGAGACGGTGACGCCCAGGCGCTCGCGCTCCGCGGGCTTGAGCACGTAATCGGCCACGCCCTGCTCGAAGGCCTCGATCGCGTACTGGTCGTAGGCAGTGATGAACACGATCTCGGGCAGCGACCACTCGTCGTCGGCATCGTCGCCGTCGGGGGCGGGCAGCTGCGCGATGCGGCGCGCGGCGTCGACGCCCGACAGCCCCGGCATGCGGATGTCGAGGAAGACGACGTCGGGGTGGTGCTCGGCCACCAGGTCGACGGCCTCGAGGCCGTTCTTGGCCTCGCCGACGATCTGCAGCTCGGGCCAGACCTCCGCGAGGCGGGCCTTCAGCTGGTCGCGCATCAGCCGCTCGTCGTCGGCGATCACGCCGCGCACCGGAGCCGCGGCTTCAGGAGAGTTCGAATTGCTCATGCAACCATCGTAGCCGACGCCGCGTAGCGATGCGAGTCGCGCCGGCGCAGGATCAGCCAGACGAGCAGCCCGACCAGCCAGAACGGCGAGGTCGCCACCGCGAGCGCGAGGGCCAGCACGATCAGCGGCACGCCGAC
The DNA here is from genome assembly GCF_023231945.1 of Scleromatobacter humisilvae. Lineage (GTDB taxonomy): Bacteria > Pseudomonadota > Gammaproteobacteria > Burkholderiales > Burkholderiaceae_C > Scleromatobacter > Scleromatobacter humisilvae. The sequence goes on along the minus strand of NZ_JAJLJH010000010.1, from coordinate 86,453 downwards.
GCCGCAGACGATCGCGATCGCCACCGAGCCGACCACCAGCAGGATCAGCAGCGGGATCAGCAGCAGCAACAGCAGCGCGACGAAGCCCAGGCCCACGGCCAGCAGCGCGCGGCCGCCGTCGGACAGCCCGTTGATCGTGATGCCCCCGCTCGAGTCGTCGTCGATGACGATGCGCAGCGGCGCGAAATCCGAGTGCTGGAAGCCGAGGAACACGCACAGCGCGACCGCGAAGAACGCGACCACGCTGAGGCCCAGCCACCAGCGGAACACGGTGGCCCAGCGGCTCGGGCGCGGGCGGTAGGGCACCGGCGCCGCCGTCGCGGCGGCGGGCTGGGCGCCGGTGGCGGCGGGCGCGACCGTCGCGGGACGATCGTCGGGCTCGGGGACGGGGTCGAATGAGGAAGTCATGCCTTGGCTCCTTCGTCACTGGCGGGTTCGGTGTGGGCGGTGTAGGGCACCGTGATCGTCACGATCGTCCCACCCACCGGGTTGTTGGCGATCGTCAGCGCGGCCTTGTTGCCGTACAGCAGCGACAGGCGCTCGCGGATGTTGGCCAGGCCGACGCCCGTGCCGGCGGTCTTGCCCTCGGCCGCGCCGGCGAAGCCCAGGCCCGTGTCGGACACCGTCACGCACAGCTTGCCGTGGCGGATCTCGGCCTTGACCGCGAGGTGGCCGCCCTCGGCCTTGGGCTCGAGGCCGTGCTTGATCGAGTTCTCGACCAGCGTCTGCACCATCATCGGCGGGAACTCGGCCGACAGCAGGCCGTCGGGCACGTCGATCTCCGTCGTCAGGCGTTCTTCCATGCGCACCTTGAGGATCTCGAGGTACGGCCGCACCACGGCCAGCTCGAGGTCGAGCGGGCGCAGGCCGCTGTCGGTGGCCGTGCGCATCGAGGGCATGCTCGCGCGCAGCAGCGAGATGAGGTTGCGCTGCATCTGGCTGGCGCGCTTGGGGTCGAACTCGATCAGGTGGTCGATCGACGCCAGCGTGTTGAACAGGAAGTGCGGCTCGACCTGCGCCTGCATCATCGCCATGCGCGCCTCGAGCACCTGGCGGCGCAGCGACTCGGCCTCGGCGGTCTCGGTGGCCTCGGCGGCCTTCACCTCGGCCTGGATGCGGCCCTTGTAGGTGATCTTGATCAGCATCGAGCCCAGGATCCACCACACCGCCAGCATCGGCAGGTTGCCGTAGTGCACGGTGTGCTCGCGGGTGTGGCGGCCTTCGGAGTCGGTGCCGTTGTCGTCCTCGTTGTCGTCGGAGTCGCTGTCGTGCTTCCTGGCCTTGGCTTCCTCGAGCGCGGCCTTGGCGTTGTCGGCGGCTTCCTGGTCGGCCGCGCGCCTGGCCTCCTCGGCGTCCTTGAGCTGGTCGAGGATGGACGACTTGGCTTCCTCGATCGCGTCGCGCACCTCGTCGGAGGTCGCGTGGGCCGGGACGTTGATGTGGATGTGCTGGCCGCCGACGACCATGTCCACCGCGGTCTCGGACGCGGCCGCCGCGGACGCGGACGCCGAAGCCGACGACGACGAGGCGGACGACGCGGCCTGGGCCATGGCGGTGCCGCCGAGCGCCTGGGCGCGCGCCTGCTCGGCGGCGGCCTTGGCGGCGAGCGCCTTCGCGAGCTCGGCGTCGCGCTTGGCCACCGCCTCGTAGCGGGCGGCCTCGGCGCGATCCTTGGCCGCGACCCCGGCTGCCTTCGCCGCCGACGCGCCGGCGAGCGCGGCCTGGGCCTGCGAGGCGGCGGTGGCCGCCGCCGCGGCCGCGGCGGTGTCGTCGTCGTTGGTGATGTGGATGCCGTCGCCGGTGAACGTGATGTTCACGCCCTTGTTCTTGATCGTGTGATCCTTGGTGTTGACGATGATGCCGGGCAGCTGGATGTCCACGGTCTTCGAGGACTTGCCGGCCGCGGACTCCGCGGGCTCGGGCTTCTCGGCCTTCGCAGGTTGTTCCGGCTTCTGGAGCGGTTGCAGCGGCGCCACCGATGCCGGCATGGCCGGGGGCATCGGCATCGCGTGCCTGGCCTTGCGATGGTTCACCGTGTCGACGATGGTCTCGTAGTAGGTCATGCTGAACGGCGGCAGCTTCTGGAGCAGCCCCGTCGCGATGATCAGCAGCAGGGCATACCAGCCGAAGCGCCACCAGCTCAACGAGACCAGCCAGGTCGCGTAGCGATGGAACGCCCGTACTGCCGCGGCGCTGAAGCGGTGCCAGCGTTCCTGCGGCGTCGGCGAGTTGTAGGAGGGGGTGGCCATGTTTTTCGAGTGCCCAACGGATCCTTGTCGATGCTTGCACTCTACGTGGCCGCTGCCGCGCTGTCAGGCCGAAGCGATTGGCGTCGCGTTTCGGGGGACAGGCTGCAGGCGCGGCGGACGGACCGGTCGCCGCCGCCAGGGCCCGTCTGGTCCAGAATGTCGCCGCGGCCGCCCGGCCGTCACGCCAACAGGATCCGCCTTGAACATCGCCCCTGCCGCCGCCAGCGACGACGACGCGTTGCTCGCGCTGCGCAACCACTACATCGCGCACTCGATCGCCACCTTCGACGAGGCGCCTCTGGCGCCGGCCGCCGTGCAGGCGTGGCGGGCCGGCTTCGCCGCGACCGGCCCGCACCGGCTGCTGGTGGCCCGCGACGGTGCGTCGCTGCTGGGCTATTGCAGCAGCCAACCCTACCGCGCGCACCCGGCGTTCGCGCGCACGATCGAGACCAGCATCTACGTCGCCCCCGACGCGGCCGGCCGCGGGGTCGGGTCGGCGCTGTACGAGCGGCTGTTCGCCGGACTGGCCTGCCAGGGCTTGCATCGCGCCGTGGTGGGCATCGCGCTGCCCAACGACGCCTCGATCCGGCTGCATGCGCGCTTCGGCTTCCGGGCGGTGGGCGTGTTCGACGAGTACGCCCACAAGCACGGACGGCCCATCAGCTCGCAGTGGATGCAGCGCGAGATGAGCGGGGCGCCGGCGTGACGCCGCGCCTTGCCGCCGGCCTGTTGCTGCCGGCGATCGTCCTCGCGCTGGCCGGCTGCGCCGTCGCCCCCGCGTCGCGCTGCGCGCCCGGCCAGGCGGCGATGCGCGCGGAGCTGCTTTATTTCGGAACGGCGGGGCCGCGCGGCACGGTGTCGCCCGAGGACTGGCGCGACTTCGTCGACGAGGTCGTCACGCCGCGCTTTCCCGACGGCCTGACCGCCTGGCCGGCGAACGGCCAATGGAAGCCGGCCGGTGGGGCGGCGGTGCGCGAGGCGTCCTGGGTGCTGAGCATCGTCCACCGGCCGGACGCGGCATCCGAGGCGGCGATCGCCGGCATCGCCGAGGCGTACAAGACGCGCTTCCAGCAGGAATCGGTGCTCCGCGTCAGCAGCGACGCCTGCGTCAGCTTCTGAGGCCGGCATGGGCGAAAGAAAGGCCGACATCTGGTGCCCGCGCTGCAAGTGGCGGCCGCGGCCCGAGAGCCGATGGATGTGCACGCCGTCGTGCGGCACCGTCTGGCACACGTTCTGGACGCGCGGCGTCTGCCCGGGCTGTGCCGTGAAGTGGCCGCACACACAGTGCCTCGCGTGCCACGAGTTCTCGCCGCACGAGGCCTGGTACCACTATCGCGATCCGCAGCCGGGCGAGGAGGTGTCCGATCCGGCCTCGCTGGAGGCCGAGTGAGTCCCGCATGTTGCTCGACAGCGCGCGGCGAGCGCCTACACCGCCGGGTCGCGCCGCGCGCTACGCTGGCGTCACCGCGGCTCGACCGCCCTCATGCCCAGGCTCATCATGCGACTCATCGCCATCGTCCTCATCGCTCTCGGCGCGCTGGCGCTGATCTACGGCGGCTTCAGCTACACGCAGGACCACACCGCGGCCAAGATCGGTCCGATCGAGTTGAACGTCAAGGAGACCAAGACCGTGCCGATCCCGCTGTGGGCCGGCATCGCGGGCATCGTCGTCGGCGGCGTGCTGCTCGTGATGGGCGGCAAGCGCTGAGGACGGCTTGCCCGCCGACGCGATGACCGCGAGCGAGCTCGAGACCTACCTGCACGCCCACATCCCGCTGTCCGCGGCGATGCAGGTGGGCGTCCTGGCCGTGGACGCCGACGGCGTGACGCTGCGCGCGCCGCTCGCGCCCAACATCAACCACCGCGACACCGTGTTCGGCGGCAGTGCGTCGGCCGTCGCGATCCTGGCGGCGTGGTCGCTGCTTCACACGCGGCTGCGGGCCGAGGGCGTCGCGGCGCGGCTGGTCATCCAGGGCAACTCGATGGAGTACCTGCAGCCGATCGCGGGCGACTTCACGGCCCGATCGGCGTTGGCCGAGCCCGAGCAGTTCCCGCGCTTCCTGCACACGCTCGCGCGCATGCGGCGCGCGCGGCTGCGCGTGACGGCGCAGCTGGAAACCGACGGCCGGATCGCGGCGCGGTTCGCCGGCGAGTTCGTCGCGCTGGCGATGACTGCGCCGTAGCGCCGGCGGTCGACGGGCGCGCGTTCGATCGATCGCGCGCCGCCGTCGCTCAGGGATGCGCGGCCACCACCTGCGCCACCGCCGCGGTCAGGCGCTTGGCGTACGGCAGGTGCAGGAACTCGTTGGGGCCGTGCGCGTTGCTCTTCGGGCCCAGCACGCCGCAGACCATCATCTGGGCCTTGGGGAAGCCTTGCTGCAGCAGGTTCATCAGCGGGATCGTGCCGCCCTGGCCGATGTAGCCCAGCGGCGCGTTCCACTGCGCCTGGCTGGCGGCGTTGAGCGCGGTCTCCATCCACGAGTCCAGCGACGGCGCGTTCCAGCCGGTGGCGCCGTAGGCCCCCATGCGGCCGTCAGGTTGGAACGTGACCTTCGCGTTGTAGGGCGCGTTGTCCTCCAGCAGCGCCTTCAACCGCGACGCCGCCTCGTTGGCGTCGACCAGCGGCGGCAGGCGCAGGCTCAGCTTGAACGCGCTGAACGGGCGCAGCACGTTGCCGGCGTTGCTGATCTCGGGGAAGCCGTCGACGCCGGTGACCGACAGCGTCGGACGCCAGGTGCGGTTCAACAGGGCCTCGGTCGGGTCGGTGGTGGTGGGCAGCGTCGGGCCGCCGTCGGCGCCGCAGGCCCAGGGCATGCGCTTCCACACCTCGTCGCCGAGGATGGCGGCCGCGGCCTTGACCTGGTCGATGCGGTCCGTGGGGATCTGGCAGTGGAAGGTGTCGGGCAGCAGGCGGCCGGTGCCGGAGTCTTCCAGGCGGTCGAGCACGTGGCGCAGGATGCGGAAGCTCGAGGGCACGAGGCCGCTGGCGTCGCCCGAGTGGATGCCTTCGGTGAGGATCTCCACCTTCAGCGTGCCCGTGACGTTGCCGCGCAGGCTGGTGGTGAGCCACAGCTGGTCGTAGTTGCCGGCGCCCGAATCGAGGCAGACGACGAGCGACACGTCCCCCAGGCGATCCTTGAGCAGGTCGAGATAGACCGGCAGGTCGCCCGAGCCCGATTCCTCGCAGCTCTCGATCAGGCCGACGATGCGCGGGTGCGTGACGCCTTGCGCCTTGAGCGCCTCGATGGCGCTGACCGCCGCGTAGACCGCGTAGCCGTCGTCGGCGCCGCCGCGGCCGTAGAGCTTGTCGTCCTCGACCTTGGGCGTCCAGGGGCCGAGGTCCTTGCGCCAGCCGCTGAACTCGGGCTGCTTGTCGAGGTGGCCGTACATGACGATGGTGGGCGGCGTGCCGAACGACGGCGCCGGCCGCGTGGACGCGACCTCGAAGAAGATCACCGGCGTGCGTCCGGGCTGGCGGATCACCTCCAGCGTCAGGCCCGGGAGCTTGCGGCCTTCGACCCATTGCGCGGCGTCGCGCACCACCTTGTCGAGCAGGCCGTGCTTTTCCCAGTCGGCGTCGAACATCGGGCTCTTGGCCGGGATGGCGACGTAGTCCTTGAGCTGCGGCAGGATGCGCTCGTTCCATGCGGATTCCGAGAAGGCGCTCAGCGCGGCGTTGTCGGGTTGGGCGGGGACGGGCAGGCGTTCGGGGGCGTTCATGGCGGACTCCGTGGAGCGACCGCGGCGGTTGTCAGCGTCACGACTCGCGGGTGGCAAGTCGACCACTGCACGCCGGGTGGCGAGGTTCAGGGTAGACGCACATTTTGCGCCTTTCGCGCCGCCGATGCCCGGCGCGGAACCGCGTCGAAACCGAGGATTTCGCTACCGGCGACGTTCAGCCTTCGTCCGCGAACGGGCGCGCGCCGGCGCCGGCCCAGACGACCAGCGACACGCCACGTGCCGGCGCGTCCGCCCGGTTCAGGTACGAATGCGGCAGGTGGCCGGGAAACGCCAGCGTGTCGCCCGGCTCCAGCACGTGCAGGTCGCCGGCCACCACCAGCGTGACGCGGCCGTCCAGGCAGGTGAAGTACTCGCGCGTCGCGGGCAGGTGCGGCGTGCCGGCCATCACCGCGCCGACGCCCAGCGCCATCAGCTCCATCTGCTCGTTGGGCACGGGCTCGGGCACCAGCGAGCGCACGACGACGTCGCGGCCCTTGTGCTGCGGCGTGAATTCCGCGGCGCGCCACAGCCGGACAGCGGCGCGCGGGGCGGCGAGCAGCTCGTCGAGCGGCGCGGCCAGCGCGTGGGCCACCTTCAGCAGCGACTGCAGCGACGGGTTGCCGGTGCCGGACTCGAGGCTGGTGATCGTCGAGCGCGGCACGCCCGCGGCGGCGGCCAGGTCCTGCTGCGTCAGGCCGCGCGTGTGGCGCAGCGCCGCGACGTTGCGCGCGAGGTGGGACGTGGCGTCGGCGGTGGGCGTGGACATGGCGCGATTGTGGCGTGTCCGTCAAACCAACCATCGGGCGGCGGGGCGCGCACGCGCGTGTCGCGCGCCGGCGCGCGCGCCGAGACTGGGCTCGTCGCCATCAACCGGAGCAACGCCATGAACCCCAGCCGCCTCGAACACCTCAACGTCACGCTGACCGACCTCGACCGCGCCACCCGCGCGCTGCAGGCCATCGTTCCCGAATGGTCGGTGCGCGGAACCGGCACCTGGGACGACGCCGACGGCCACACGCATCCATGGCGCCATGTCGGCGACGACTTCCAGTACCTGTCGCTGTACCAGACGCCCGCCGGCCGCACGCTGCGCGCCGCCGGCGCCTTCAACCACATGGCGCTGGTGGTGGACGATCTCGACGCCGCGCTGGCGCGGCTGCGTGCCATCGGCATCCCGCTCGATCACATCGGCGGCAGCACCGAGCACCGGCGCAGCGCCTACGTCGTCATCGAGCCGGAGCGGCTGCAGATCGAGCTGGTGGCCTACGACAGCGCGGTGCCGTCGGAGCGCAATGTCTACGCGTGAACGGCTTCGGGCACGCGCGCCGCGAGCCAGTCGGTCATGACGGCGAGCACGTCGTCCTGCTCGGGCTCGTTGAAGATCTCGTGGAACAGGCCGGGCCATTCGCGCACGGTGACGACGCCGCGCGGCGCCGCCGCGGCGAAGGCCGCGCTGCCCGCGGGCGAGACGCAGCGGTCGGCGCCGGCCCACATCAGCAGCGTGGGCGTCGTCCAGCGCGGCGCGGCGGCGATCACCGCCGGGCCCTGGCGCGCGACGAACAGGCCCACGCGGCCGGTGATGCGGTCGTGCACCAGCGTGTCCGTCTCGTAGGCCTTGACGACGGCCGGACTGCGCGAGACCCAGTCGACCTTCAGCCCGTTGCTGACGGCCAGGTTGGGCAGCATCGGCGCGACGACGGCGAGCAGCAGCTTCTGCACGGCGTTGGTGCCGGGGTCGAGCGCCGGCGACGACATCACCAGCGCGTCGACCGGGCGCCACCATGCGGCGGGCGTCGGCTGCAGGCCCTCGGCCACGAAGCGGCCGGCGATGAGGCCGCCCAGGCTGTGGCCGATCAGGACGAGCGGGCCGGGGAAGCTTTCGCGCGCGGCGTAGAGCACGCGGCCAAGATCCGCGCACAGCGACTCGTCGGCCGGCATGCCGCCGCGCTGGCCGGGCGAGCGGCCGTGGCCGCGGTGGTCGTAGCCGACGACGTCGAAGCCGAGCCCGTTGAGGCGGCGCGCGACGTGGTCGTAGCGATCGATGTGCTCGCCCAGGCCATGCACCAGCACGGCGACGCCGCGGCTCGCATTGGCCGCGGGCCAGACGCGCAGGTGGAGAGCGAGGCCGTCGTCGGTGATCACGGGATTCATGCGCGGCAGTGTAGGCCGGCCGCCGGCGCGCCGCCATCGGGTGGGACACCAGCCCCGGGTATGCTGCGCGGCCACGACGACCCCGAGACCGCGATGCCCCTGCCCGCTTCCGACGCCATCACCTTCCGCCTCGCCAGCGCCGACGATGCCCTGTGCCTGGGCGTGCTGTCGACGCAGGTCTTCCTCGACACCTACGCGACGCAAGGCATCCGCCCCGCGCTGGCCAACGAGGTGCTGCAGCTGCATTCCGTCGCCGCCTACGAGGCGCTGCTGGCCGATCCCGGCGTGACGATCCTCGTCGCCGAATGCGACGGGCACCTGATCGGCTTCTCGCAGGTGCGCGACGGCGCGGGCGACCCGCAGGTGCCGGCGGCCGCCGCCTCCGAGCTGCGCCGGCTCTACGTGCAGGAGCGCTTCACCGGCCGCGGCGTCGGTCGCGACCTGCTGCGCCAGGCCGAGAAGGCCGCCGCCGCGCGCGGCGCCGAAATGCTGTGGCTGACGGCGTGGGAAGGCAACGCGCGGGCGCTGCTGTTCTATCCGCGCTGCGGCTACGAGCACCTGGGCGTCACCGTCTACACCATCGAGGGCGAGGACTACCCGAACCGCCTGTTCGGCAAGCGCGTGCGCCACGTCGCCGCGGCGGCGGCAGAATAGCCCGCGGCGCCGCAAGAAGGCGCCGATCAGGGAGACGACGAATGCAACGACGATGGCTGGTCGGCGCGCTGCCGGCTCTGTTCGCGGCGACGCGCGTCCTCGCGCAGGACGCGGCGTCCGCGGCCGCGCCGGGCCGCCGCTACGTGGCGATGTCCCTCGTCAGCGACAAGCTGTCGATGGTCGAGAAGACCGGCGGCGTCAGCGACCCGACGCAGAACCATCCGCGGACGACCGAGGTGCCGCTGGCCGGCGCGCCTTACGAGACGGCGGCGCTGCGGGCGATGGCGTCCGGGCTGGCCGCGGCCGATCCGGCGGCGCGCACGTCCTTCCTCGCCGGCTCGGCGCCCGAGTTCTACGCCGACCAGGACGACTGGTTCGACGGCGACGCCGTCAGGCTGCCCGAGAAGCTGCGCCAGGCGGTGGGCGGCGAGTCCGCGGATCGCCTGTTGCTGCTGACGAAGTGGCGCGGCGACGCGGTCATCTCGGACGGCAAGACCAGCGTGGGCTCCGGCAAGATCGCCGGCCTGGGCTTCTACCGCTATGCGCGCCGCGAGGGCCTCAGCCGCGACGACACGGACGTGCACGTCTACGTCGCGCCGTTCGTCTACACGCGGCTGTCGCTGGTCGACCTGGCCACCTCCAGGCTCGTGCGCTCGCAGGTCGTGCACGACGCCCGGCCCTATCCGGCGACGATCACGACGGCGCAGCAGTTCGACGCGCTGCTGCAGATGATCGACGCCAGCACGGCCGCCGCGGTGGCGCGCGCGCTCGGCGCCTGAGTGCGATCATCGGGCCATGAACGATTTCTTCCGCATCGACTCCGACCCGGCCAGCGGCATCGCCGAACTGGTGTTGAACCGCCCCGAGCGCATGAACACGATGGCGCCGGCGTTCTTCCCGGCGCTGCGCGACGCGGTGCAGGCGCTCGACGACGCCGGCGCCACGCGCGTGCTGATCCTGCGCGGCGAGGGCAAGCACTTCAGCGCCGGCATGGCGCTCGACACCTTCGCCCCCGACGGCGCGATGCAGGCCATGCTCGACACCGGCAGCGCGCGCAGGCGGCTCGCGTTCCAGACCCAGCTGCGCCGCCTCATGGCCTCGTTCGATGCGCTCGACGCCGCGCGCTTCCCCATCGTCTGCGCGGTGCAGGGCGCGTGCGTCGGCGGGGCGCTCGATCTCGCCGCGGCCTGCGACTTCCGCCTCTGCACGGCCGACGCGTTCTTCACCGTGCAGGAGATCCACATCGGCATGGCGGCCGACCTCGGCGTGCTGCAGCGGTTGCAGCGCCTGCTGCCGCAGGGCCTCGCGCGCGAGCTCGCGTACACGGGCGACCGCCTGGGCGCGGAGCGCGCGCTCGCCACCGGCTTCGTCAACGCGGTGCTGGCCGACGCCGACGCGCTCGTCGCGCACGCCCGCAGGCTGGCAGCGTCCATCGCGGCCAAGTCGCCGCTGGCCATTGCCGCGAGCAAGGTGGCGCTGAACCACGCACGCGACCATTCGACCGCCGACGCACTGCAGCAGATGACGCTTCTTCAAAGCGCCGTGTTCGACGTCGACGAGATGGCGCGCGCGATCGCCGCCTGGCAGGCCAGGCAGCCGGCCGCGTTCGATTCGCTGGGCGCGATCGCCAAGCCCTGACACTCGCCGCGCGATGGGCATCGTCCAGACCCAGTTCGTCGGCCGCGTCACGCTGCTGCGCGAGCGAGTCGGGAGCTTCGACGCCTATCCGTTCTGCCTGCCGGTGGTGCGTGCGCTGGAGTCTTTCGACCTGCATCCCAAGGTCACCTTCCTCGTCGGCGAGAACGGCTCGGGCAAGTCGACGCTGCTGGAGGCGATGGCGATCGCCCTCGAATTCAATCCGGAGGGCGGCTCGCGCAACTTCAACTTCGCCACGCGCGCGTCGCATTCCGAGCTGCACGACTACCTGCGCATCGCCAAGGGCTACCGGCGCCATCGCGACGGCTTCTTCCTGCGCGCGGAGAGCTGGTTCAACGTCGCGACGGAGGTCGACAACCTGGGCGTCTCCGGGTCGTACGGCGGCCGCTCGCTGCACGAGCAGTCGCACGGCGAGTCCTTCATGGCGCTGCTGAAGAACCGCTTCGGGCCGGACGGCCTGTACCTGCTGGACGAACCCGAGGCCGCGCTCTCGCCCGCGCGCCAGATCGAGGCGCTCTCGCGCCTGCACGAGCTGGTGCTGCAGGATTCGCAGTTCATCATCGCGACGCATTCGCCGATCCTGATGTCGTACCCCGACGCCCTGATCCTTCACTGCGGGCCGACCGGCCTGCAGGCGATCCGCTACGAGGACACCGAGCACTTCCGCATCACGCGCGACTTCCTGCTGCATCGCGACAAGATGCTGGACATCCTGATGGACCGCTGATCATGGCCACGACCACCCCCGGCTACTCGGGCACGCCGCTGGCACGCAAGCTGGGCATCGCCGCGGGCAGCCGCGTCCTGGCGCTGCACGCGCCGGACGGCTACCGCGACTGGCTCGCCCCGTTGCCCGAGGGCGTGCGTTTCGAGGCCGCGGTGTCGGCGGCGGTCGACGTCGTGCACGTGTTCTCGGATCGCCGCGCCGACCTGAAGCAGCAGCTCGACGCCCTGCGCCCCCGCATCGGCCCGGCCGCGGCGGTCTGGGTGTCGTGGCCGAAGAAGGCCTCGAAGGTGCCGACGGACGTCACCGAGGACACCATCCGCGAGCTGGCGCTGCCTATCGGCTTCGTGGATGTGAAAGTCTGTGCGGTCAGCGAGGTCTGGTCGGGGCTGAAGCTCGTGATCCGCAAGGAATTGCGCGGTCAACCGAACTCGACCGTGTCGCGTTGATTGCTGGCATGCCTCGGCTTTGTGGCGTGCCGCACGGCAGCTGCGCGTTGGTCTGGCCACCTTTTGGAACAAACATCATGAACTTCCGCACTCTCTCGATCGCCGCCGCCCTGATCGGCGCCGCCTCCATCGCTTCCGCCGCCGAAGGCGCGACCGCTCCGGCCAGCGCCGCGAGCGCCGTCAAGCACGCCGCCAAGGCCACCGGCCACGCCATCGCCAAGGGCGCGTCGGCCGCCGCCACCGGCACCGAGCACGTTGCCTCCGAAGTCGCCACCGGCACCGCCAAGGAAGCGCACAAGGCCGCCAGCGCCGTCAAGCACGCCGCGCACAAGGCGTCGGACGCCGCTTCCAAGTAATTCCGGCCTGGCCGCCCGGCTCGCGTGAGCCGGGCACTCGCCGCGCCCCGGGGCGGGCATGCACGTCACAATGACGGCGCATGCCCGCCCCGAATCGCTTGAGCATCCTGATTTCCGCCGCGCTGGCGGTGGCCACGCCATTGCTGGCCGGCTCGCTGGCCTGGCGCCTGATCGACGAGGAGCCGCGTTCGGGCGTGGGCTACGTGTTGCTTTACTGGCCCAGTCTCCTGCTGGATCAGCTCCCCGCGCGCGCCGCCGAGGCGTTCCAGCGGTCGGCGCTGCCGACCGTGCTGCTGTATTTCGGCGGCTACCTGCTGCTTTGCCAGCTCGCGAGGACGCTGTGGCGGCGCCTGCGTTGACGATCCCCATCGACGTGCGGGCCGAGGATCCGGCCGGCGCCGACGCACTCGCGCTGGTCGCCGAGTTGTCCGCGGCGCTGGGCGCGATCACCGGCGACAGCGGCCAGGCGTCGTTCGACGTGGCGGACGTGCGCGGCCCGCGCGCCTGCTTCGCGCTCGCGCGTGACGCGCACGGGCGCGCGCTGGGCTGCGGCGCGCTGCGTCCGCTGGAGGGCGACGTCGCCGAGGTCAAGCGCATGTTCGCGCGCCCCGGCACGCGGGGCGTCGGCAGCGCGGTGCTGCGCTTTCTCGAAGTCGAGGCGGCGCGGCATGGCTACCTCGCCGTGCGCCTGTCGACCCGGCTCGTCAACGGGCGGGCGGTCGGCTTCTACGAGCGCCACGGCTATCGGCGCATCCCGGGCTACGGGCGCTACGCCGGCAGCGAGGTCTCGGTCTGCTTCGAGAAGGCGCTGCCCGGATGAAGCTCGCGCGCGACCTGCTGCTGGCCGCGATCCGCGGCTACAAGCGCCACGTGTCGCCGCGCAAGGGCTTCGCGTGCGCGTACCGCGTGCACCTGGGCGCATGCAGCTGTTCGACGCTGGGGCTGCGCGCGATCTCGCGCTACGGCGCCTGGCGCGGGCTGGGCGTCCTGCGGCTGCGGCTGGCGCAGTGCCACCTGGTCGCCGAGGAACGGCGCGCGCGGCCCTTCGTCGCGCGGTCCGCGCAGGCCGGCTTCGTCGACTGCGACGTGCCGTGCGACGCCTCCTGCGTCGACGCGTCGTCCTGCTCAGGGTGCGATGCCTGCTCGATCGACGCGTTCGAGTTTGCCGCCTGCGTCGATTGCGGCGATGTCGACGACTGTGGTTGTCCGAGCTGGCATTGGCCGACGAAGCGGGCCGTGCGGCGTCCGCGGCGCCGCGGGGATCCGGTGCTCTGGGAGCCGGGTCGCGGCGGGCCGCCGGCCGAGGACTGACGCGCTGGCGCGACGCGTTCACAGCGCCGGCCATCCCGGATACGATGCCGGTCAATCAGCAGCAGCGGGAAAAAGGGAGCGCGCGCGCCATGCAGATCCAGGAAGCCGTCGAGACTTGCGTCACGCAGAAGTACGCCACCTTCGAAGGCTGCGCCACGCGCTCCGAGTTCTGGTGGTTCTTCCTGTTCGTCTGGATCATCGAGACGCTCGTGGGCATCGCGTACCGGCCGCTGGGCGGCGTGTTCTGGCTCGCGATGCTGGTGCCCTACCTGGCCGTGGGCACGCGCCGCCTGCGCGACACCGACCGCAGCCCGTGGTGGTGGCTGATGCTGCTGGTGCCCGTCGTCGGCTGGGTCGTGCTGGTCGTCTTCTGGGCGCAGCTCGGGAAGACGACGCCCACGCCGGCCTGAGTCAGGCCCGCTGGAACTTGAAGACGGCCACGCTGGCCATCAGGTTCGGCTTGCGCCGCACCACGCGTCCCGCCTGCAGGCCGAACGACTCGAGGATGTCGAGGCCGTTCTTGCGCGCGAGCACCTCGAAATCCGCAAAGGTGGTCTGGCGGATGTTGGGCGTGTCGTACCACTCGTAGGGCAGGGCGCGGGTGACGGGCATGCGGCCCGTCGCGATGCTGATCCGGTTGGGCCAGTGCGCGAAGTTCGGGAAGCTGACGATGCCGATGCGGCCCACGCGCGCCGTCTCCTGCAGCATCTTCTCGGTGTTGCGCAGGTGCTGCAGCGTGTCGAGCTGCAGCACGACGTCGAAGCTGTGGTCGTCGAACAGCGCCAGCCCTTCCTCGAGGTTGAGCTGGATCACGTTGACCCCGCGCTGCGTGCTCGCGAGCACGCCTTCGTCGGCGATCTCGATGCCGTAGCCGCTGCAGCCGTGATGCTGCGTGAGATGGGCCAGCACCTCGCCGTTGCCGCAGCCGAGGTCGAGCACGCGCGAGCCGCGTGGAACCAAGCTCGTGATGATGTCGAGGTCGCGACGTTCGCTCATGACGACGACCCCTCCCGCGCCGAGTACGGCGCTCCGTCGCCCGAGGGGACCGCGGGCCGGCTTGGGGCGGCCCGGCGCTCGTCCCGCGTCGCGAGCCCTTGCGCGACGCGCTCGAAGTACGCCCGCATCACCGAGTGGTAGCGCGGATCCTCGAGCAGGAACGCGTCGTGGCCGTGCGGCGCGTCGATCTCGGCGTACGAGACCTCGGCGCGGTTGTCCACCAGCGCCTTGACGATCTCGCGCGAGCGCTGCGGCGCGAAGCGCCAGTCGGTGGTGAAGCTCACCACGAGGAACCTGCAGGCACGCGCGATGGCGAACGCGGCCGACAGGTCGCCGTCGTGGCCGTGCGCCGGGTCGAAGTAGTCGAGTGCGCGGGTGATCAGCAGGTAGGTGTTGGCGTCGAAGTACTCGCTGAACTTGTCGCCCTGGTAGCGCAGGTAGCTCTCGACCTGGAACTCGATGTCCTGCGTCGAATAGTTGTGGCGCGCGCCGTCGACGGGGCTCTCGGAACGCGTCGCGCGGCCGAACTTGGCCTCCATCGAATCGTCCGACAGGTAGGTGATGTGGCCGATCATGCGGGCCACGCGCAGGCCGCGCTTGGGGATCGTGCCGGCCTCGGTGTAGTGGCCGCCGTGGAAGTCGGGATCGGTGACGATGGCGCGGCGCGCGACCTCGTTGAACGCGATGTTCTGCGCCGACAGCTTGGGCGCGGTCGCCACTGCCACGCAGTGCGCGACGCGCTCTGGGTAGCGCAGCGTCCACGCGAGCGCCTGCATGCCGCCGAGGCTGCCGCCCAGCACCGCGGCGAGCCGGGCGATGCCCAGCCGCTCGATGAGCCGGGCCTGCGCGTCGACCCAGTCCTCCACCGTCACGACGGGAAAGTCGGCGCCGTAGACGCGTCCGTTGGCAGCCGGATCCGGGTTGACGTGCGTCGGCCCGGTCGAGCCGAAGCACGAGCCCGGGTTGTTGATGCCGATGACGAAGAAGCGGTTCGTGTCCAGCGGCTTGCCGGGGCCCACGAGGTTGTCCCACCAGCCGGTGTCGCCCTGCGGCGAGACGCCCGCCACGTGGTGGCTTGCGTTGAGCGCGTGGCACACGAGCACGGCGTTGTCGCGCGCGGCGTTGAGCGTGCCGTAGGTCTCGTAGACCAGCGTGTAGTCGTTCAGCTGCTTGCCGCTCGTGAGCGGCAGCGGTTCGGCGAAGTGCATCGCCTGCGGCTCGATCCGGCCGACGGAAACCATCTCGGCACCCTTCAATGACGAAACCGGCAATGCGCGACGCATGGACACCGGACGGGGCGCCCCTCTTTAGCGAAATTTATAAAGCGCCCGCAAGCCGGAAATCAAATCGGCGCTGTGCGCTAAGTATAGTGGCCCGGCCCTTTCCGACGCCCGAGCCGGCGTTTGTCCGCCGACCCGAGGAACTGCCTTGCTCCGAAATTCCCACTCCCTGCTCGTCGCCGCGACGCTCGCGGCCTGCCTTTGCGCCGGCGCGCACGCCCAGGACACCGCCGCCGATGCCGCCGTCGTCACCGCCGATCCGGTCAAGCCCAAGGAGCCGCTGCCCCTGTGGGAGCTGGGCCTCGTCGGCATCGCCGCGTACCAGCCGGCATATCCGGGCTCCGACCAGGACATCGCGCGCGTTCGCGTGCTGCCGTTCGGCATCTACCGCGGCTCGCTGATCCGGGCCGACGGCAACGGCATCGGCGTGCGCGCGTTGCGCACGCCGCGCTTCGAGTGGGACGTCAGCGGCTCGGGCGCGTTCGGCTCGTCGGCGAACAAGGTGCGCGCGCGCGAGGGCATGCCGGCCATCGGCACGCTGATCGAGATCGGGCCGGCGCTGAAGATCAACCTCGGCGACCTGGTCGAGGCGAAGCGCGATCCGCACCTGACGCAGCTGGAGCTCCCCGTGCGCGCCGTGTTCGACGTCAGCGACAGCTTCGCCCACCGCGGCTGGACCTTCGAGCCGCGCCTGTCCCACACCGCGTGGACAGGCAGCAGTTTCGCGCTGGTGGTGTCGGCCGGCGCGCTGTTCGGCGACCGCTCGCTCAACCATCTTTACTACGGCGTCGACGCGCCCTACGCCACGGCCGGGCGGCCGGCCTACGACGCCCGCGGCGGCCTGATCGCCACCCGCCTGAACGCCAGCCTGCGCCACAAGATCAGCCCGACGCTGCGGCTGCAGTACTTCGCGCAGGTCGAGACGGTGCGCGGCGCGGCCAACGAGGACAGCCCGCTGGTGCGCAGCAAGCAGGACGCGGGCGTCGGCATCAGCCTGATCTGGGGCGCGTGGCACTCGGAGCAGTCCGGCGTCGAGTGACCCGACGAGCGCCGCGGTCGAGGGAAGTCACCGGGACAGCCCCTGCCGAGCGGCAGTACATTGCGCGGAAGCGGCCGCGGGCGCCGCGTGCGAGCCGTCATCAAGTTCGGCGGCGAAGGTGCCGATGATGACGAGATCGGGCTCTTCCCGCGGGCGAGCCCCATCGAAAAACACCCGAGACATCCCATGCCCATCTGGCTTCTGTCGCTCGATCGCTTCTTCCCGATCCGCTACATCACGTGGATCGCCTGCGCCGTCGTGATGCTGATCGGCGCGTTCACGCAGGTCGTCGTGCACGCCGGCTGGGAGTGGGCCGTGCTGGGCCTGGTCGGCGTGATCGTCGGCCTGCGCGACGTCCGTCAGCGCCGCCATTCGATCCTGCGCAACTACCCGGTCATCGGGCACATGCGCTTCCTGTTCGAGTTCATCCGGCCGGAGATGCGCCAGTACTTCATCGAGGGCGACAACGAGGCCGCGCCGTTCTCGCGCCAGCAGCGTTCGCTCGTCTACCAGCGCGCCAAGGGCGATCCCGACAAGCGCCCGCTGGGCACGCAGCTGGACGTCCAGGCCGAGGGCTACGAGTGGATCAACCACTCGCTGCAGCCCACGCGCGTCGCCTCGCACGATTTCCGCGTGACGGTCGGCCCGGACTGCGCCCAGCCCTACAGCCTCAGCATCTTCAACATCAGCGCGATGAGCTTCGGCGCGCTCAGCGGCGCGGCGATCCGCGCGCTGAACGGCGGGGCGCTGCGCGGCAACTTCGCACACGACACCGGCGAGGGCTCGATCAGCGTGCACCACCGCGCGCAGGGGGGCGACCTGATCTGGGAGGTGGCCTCGGGCTACTTCGGCTGCCGCAATCCGGACGGCACGTTCAACGCGGAGCTGTTCACCAAGCACGCCACCGAGCCGCAGGTCAAGATGATCGAGATCAAGCTGAGCCAGGGCGCCAAGCCCGGGCACGGCGGCGTGCTGCCGGGGCCGAAGGTCACGCAGGAGATCGCCGACGCGCGCGGCGTCGAGCGGGGCGTCGACTGCATCTCGCCGGCCAGCCACAGCGCCTTCTCGACGCCCATCGAGATGCTGCAGTTCATCGCCCGGCTGCGCGAGCTCTCGGGCGGCAAGCCCGTCGGCTTCAAGTTCTGCGTCGGCCATCCGTGGGAATGGTTCGCGATCGCCAAGGCGATGCTCGAGACGGGCCTGCTGCCGGACTTCATCGTGGTCGACGGCGGCGAGGGCGGCACCGGCGCCGCGCCGCTGGAGTTCACCGACCACGTCGGCGCGCCGCTGCAGGAAGGCCTGCTGCTGGTGCACAACACGCTGGTCGGCCTGAACCTGCGCGACAAGATCAAGATCGGCTGCGCCGGCAAGGTCGTCAGCGCGTTCGACATCGCGCGCATGATGGCGCTCGGCGCCAACTGGTGCAATTCGGCGCGCGGCTTCATGTTCGCGCTCGGCTGCATCCAGTCGCAGAGCTGCCACACCGACCATTGCCCCACGGGGGTCGCCACGCAGGATCCGCAGCGCCAGAAGGCGCTCGTGGTGCCCTCGAAGATCGAGCGCGTGCACAACTTCCACCTGCACACGCTGGAGGCGCTCAAGGAGCTGGTGCAGGCGGCGGGGCTGAAGCACCCGAACCAGATCACCGCCAACCACATCGTGCGGCGCGTCGCCGGCGACAAGGTCAAGCTGCTCGCCAACCACCTCGAGTTCATCGCGCCGGGCGCGTTGATGGCGGCCGCGCGCGGCGAGTGCGACTGGCCGCACAACGTCTACAAGATCTACTGGCCGATCGCGCGCGCCGACACCTTCGCGCCGGGCCCCGCGACCGTGTGCCCCGAGGGCCTGAAGGTGGCGCTGCCGACAGTGGCCGAGAGCGACGCGGTCGACCTCGCGCTCTGAGCCGCGACGCCACGAAAAAAGCGGCCCGCGGGCCGCTTTGTCGTTGGGGCGTCGCCCGCCTCAGGCCGCCGGCGGCGCCGTGTCGATGAAGCTCTGGCGCGCGGCCAGCTTGTCGGCCAGGCGCACGATGTTGGGATAGTCGGTGCGCCAGGTGTTGTCCGGAAAGCGGAAGTCGAGGTAGCCCAGCGCGCAGCCGACGGCGATGTCGGCGAGCGTGAAGTGCGTGCCGACGCAATACGCCTTGTCGCCCAGGCCCTGGCTGATGGATTTCAGCGCCGCGGCGATGCGCACCTGCTGGCGATCGATCCAGGCCTGGCTGCGCTCGCCCGCGCCGCGGCCGGCCCACGTGGCTTCCAGGCGCGCGGCGACGGCGGCGTCGAGGATGCCGTCGGCCAGCGCCTCCCACGTGCGCACTTCGACGCGCTCGCGGCCCGAACCCGGGATCAGCTTGCCCACCGGCGACAGCGTGTCGACGTATTCGACGATGACGCGCGAGTCGAACACGGCTTCCGCGCCTTCCATCACGAGCACGGGCACCTTGCCCAGCGGATTCGCGGCCAGGATCGCGTCGCTGCCCCAGACGTCCTCGAGCACGAAGTTGTAGTCGAGCTTCTTCTCCGCCAGCACGACACGCACCTTGCGAACGTAGGGGCTGGTGAGAGATCCGATGAGTTTCATGTGGGCAGGGAGCTTGGAATGACGTTCATTCTATAGAAGCGACCCGGCAAAAGCCGTGCGCCGAGGCCGCCCTTGCGGGGGATTTGCGACGGCCCGGACGCGTGCGGGAGCCCGCCAATCCTGGCCCGCTGCCGCGCTGACGCCCGGAGCGCGCCGCCGGCGAAGCCACCATTGCGTTCGCGCGAAACCCTTGAATTGGGGGGCGCCTGTCTGCCTGGCGCAACACGACAGCAGGCCGGACCCTCAGGCCGCCGCGAAGTGCCGGCGTGCCTCCAGCCCGAGGCCGGTGGCGACGCTGGCGAAGCGGTCGCCGTGCACCGCCTGCGCGTTCGGGAAGGCCGCGGCGAGGCGGTCGGCCAGCAGGCGCAGGCCGGTCGAGCCGCCGGTGAAGTAAAGCGCGTCGATGTCGTCCGCCTTCAGGCCGGCCAGGCGAGCGGTGTCGCGCGCGGTCTGCACGATGCGCTCGAGGTCGTGCGAGATCGCCGCGACGGCCTCGTCCTCGCTCACGCTGACGACCAGGTCGCGCTCGATCTCGAACAGGTCGATCTCGTGCGTGCCGCCCTGCGCCACCGCGATCTTCGCGTCCTCGGCCAGGCCGGCCAGCGCGTGGCCGAGGCGGTCGCGCAGCGTCGTCATCAGGCGCGCGTGGTGGCGCGGGTCGGCGTAGTCGTCGCGCATCGCCGCGATCTCCATGACGCGCTGCGGCCGGTAGACGGTGTTGATCAGGTGCCAGGTGGCGAGGTCGAAGTAGATGCGGCTGGGCACCTCGAGCGGCTCGCGGCCCTTGCGCGGCGGGCCGTATGCGCCGAAGCCGAGCGCGGGGAGGATGCGCGCGAGCTCGACGTGGCGGTCGAAGTCGGTGCCGGCCGAGTGCACGCCGTGGCTGGCGAGGATGTCGGCGCGGCGGTCGACGCGCGTGCGCCGCTCGGGCCCGACGCGCACGACCGAGAAGTCGGATGTGCCGCCGCCGATGTCGGCCACGATCACCGTCTGCTCGCGCGTCACCTGCTCCTCGTAGTGGAAGGCGGCGGCGATCGGCTCGTACTGGAAGCGCACCTCGCTGAAGCCGACCGCGCGCGCGGCGTCTTCCAGCGAGGCCTGGGCCGCGGCGTCGCGCTCGGGGTCGTCGTCGACGAAGAAGACGGGCCGGCCCAGCACCACGCGCTCGATCTCGCGCCCGGCGTGCGCCTGCGCGGCGCGCTTCAGGTGCAGCAGGTAGCTGGCGATGACGTCGCCGAACGCGACCGAGCGGCCGGCGCCGATGTCGGTGTGCTGCTCCATCAGCGCCGAGCCGAGCACGCTCTTCATCGAGCGCATCAGGCGGCCGTCGGTGCCGTCGACATAGGCGGCGACCGCGGCGCGGCCGTAGAGCTTGGGCAGCGTGTGCAGGTCCTTGCCCTCGGCGACGTAGAACACGGCCGTCGGCATCGTCCGGCCGCGCTCGCCGTGCTTGGGCTCGAGCGGCACGAGTTCCATGCCGGCGCCTGCGGGGACGGCCACGGCCGAGTTGGAGGTGCCGAAATCGATGGCGCAGTAGTCGTGGGGGTCGGCCTGGGCGGGGTCGGAAGAAGCGTTGGCCGGCATGGAAACGGGGATTCGAGGGCGAAAGGGGCGTGATTGTGCGAGGGACGCCGGGACACGTCAATGCGGCGACGCGTGCGGGATTTGGACTCTCCGGCGCCCGAAATTGGCATCCGCATCCGGGTTGCCCCTAGCCCCGGCGGGCCATGCCCCGTAAAATCAGTGGGTTTTGCGGTTCCGACGGCGCCCCTCCACGCCGCGTTCGCCGCCGAATCCAAGAATCCGACTCCGTCCGCGCGAGTCCCAGCCCGAGCCCCTATGCCGCATTCCGCCCTCACCGCCCTGTCGCCGCTCGACGGCCGATACGCCCCCAAGCTGGCCGCGCTGCGCCCGTTGCTGTCCGAGTACGGCCTGATGCACCGCCGCGTGCAGGTCGAGGTGGAGTGGTTCATCGCGCTGTCGGAAGCCGGCTTCGCCGAGTTCCCCGTGCTGCCGGAGTCCGCCAAGGGCCTGCTGCGCTCGCTGGTGGTGCGTTTCTCCGAAGCCGACGCGCAGGCGATCAAGGACATCGAGAAGGAAACGAACCACGACGTCAAGGCCGTCGAATACTGGCTGCGCCAGCGCATCGGCCACGTGCCCGAGCTGGCCGACAAGCTGGAGTTCATCCACTTCGCCTGCACCAGCGAGGACATCAACAACACCAGCCACGCGCTGATGCTGAAGGCCGCGCGCGAGCAGGTGATCCTGCCGGCGATCGACGGCATCCTCACGCGCATGCAGGCGATGGCGCACCGCTTCGCGGCGGTGCCGATGCTCTCGCGCACGCACGGCCAGACGGCCAGCCCGACCACCGTGGGCAAGGAAGTGGCCAACGTGCTCGCGCGCCTGACGCACGCCCGCGCGCGCATCGCCGACGTGGTGCTGCTGGCCAAGATGAACGGCGCGGTGGGCAACTACAACGCACACGTCTCCGCGTACCCGGAAGCCGACTGGGAAGAGTTCTCGCGCAAGGTCGTCGAGGAGCGCCTGGGCCTGAAGCTCAATCCGTACACGATCCAGATCGAGCCGCACGACTACATGGCCGAACTGTTCGACGCCACCGTGCGCCTGAACACGATCCTGGTCGACTGGGCGCGCGATGTCTGGGGCTACGTCAGCCTGGGCTACTTCAAGCAGAAGACCAAGCCGGGCGAGGTCGGCTCGTCGACGATGCCGCACAAGGTCAACCCGATCGACTTCGAGAACGCCGAGGGCAACCTCGGCATGGCCAACGCGATGCTGACGCACATGTCGCAGAAGCTGCCGGTGAGCCGCTGGCAGCGCGACCTGACCGATTCGACGGTGCTGCGCAACATGGGCGTGTCGATCGGCTACTCGGTGCTGGCCTACGACAGCCTCACGCGCGGCCTCGACAAGCTCGAACTCAACGAAACGCGCCTGGCCGAAGACCTCGATTCGTCTTGGGAAGTGCTGGCCGAGCCGATCCAGACCGTGATGCGCCGCCACGGCCTGCCCGACCCGTACGACCAGTTGAAGAAGTTCACGCGCGGCCAGCCGATGACGCGCGAGCTGATCCTGGGCTTCGTCAACGCACTGGACCTGCCCGAGGCCGACAAAACCAGGCTGCTGGCGATGACGCCGGGCAGCTACACCGGTCTCGGCTCTCAACTGGCCGCCAAGATCAAGCTCTGAGACGCGGCCTTCGGGCCGCTTTTTTTCGACCGACCCACAACAACACAAAGGACACCGACGATGCGATTCACCGACACCCTGCAAGCCGCCTCGCTGCGCAACGACTCCACGCTGTGCGTCGGGCTCGACCCCGAACCGGCGAAGTTTCCCGGCGCGTGGAAGGGCGACGCGGGCAAGGTGTTCGACTTCTGCGCGCGCATCGTCGACGCCACCAAGGACGTCGTCTCGGCCTACAAGCCGCAGATCGCCTACTTCGCCGCGCAGCGCGCCGAGGACCAGCTCGAGGAGCTGATGGCCTACATCCGCCGCGTCGCGCCGGGCGTCCCGGTGATCCTCGATGCCAAGCGCGGCGACATCGGCGCGACCGCGGAGCAATACGCCCGCGAGGCTTTCGTGCGCTACCAGGCGGACGCGGTGACGCTGTCGCCGTTCATGGGCTTCGACTCGATCGAGCCGTACATGAAGCACGACGGCAAGGGCCTGATCCTGCTGTGCCGCACCTCCAACCCCGGCGGCTCCGACCTGCAGGCGCAGGTGCTGGCCAACGGTGACAAGCTGTTCGAGCACATCGCGAAGCTGGCGGCGGGCAGCTGGAACAGGAACGGCCAGTTGGCGCTGGTGGTCGGGGCCACGTTCCCGGCCGAACTCGCCCGCGTGCGCGAGCTCGCGCCGACGCTGCCGCTGCTGATCCCGGGCATCGGCGCGCAGGGCGGCGACATCGAGGCGACGGTCAAGGCGGGCTGGCGAGCGAACGGGCCGATCATCGTGAGCTCGTCGCGCGCCATCCTGTACGCCGGAGCGGGCGACGACTTCGCCGCCGCGGCGCGCCAGGCGGCGCTCTCGACCCGCGCGGCGCTCAACGCCGCGATCGCCGCGGTCCGCTGAGGCCGGGTTCGCCGGATGCCCGGCCCGGCGATGGCCGGGCGCCGAGCAGGTGTTTTTCCAGCCAAGTTCATCCGGTAACGGATGGAACTCGAGAATTCGAGTCAAACTAGGGGTCTGGGGGGCGAGCCGAGAAAGGGTCGCCATAAGAACACCGACATGGCCGAACCAACGCCGAACAAGGAGGCCAGGCATCGCCTGCGCCAGTCGCTGACGCGCCACCTGCTGGCCGCGACGGCCGCGGTCGCGTTCGCGTCGGCCCTGATGTTCCTGGGGTTCGGCCATCCGCTCGACTGGGTGGCGCGGCTGTCGCTGACCACCGCGTTCCTCGGCCTCGGCGGCGTGGCCTTCGCGCTGCGGCGCGACGCCGGAACGGGCGTGCAGGGGCGTGCGCTCCCTTTCGTGATCGGCGCGGCGATCGGGCTGTCGGGCGTGGCCGCGGCGGTCGCGGGCGAGGGACTGATGTCGCCGGCGCTGGCCGTCGTCGGCGTCTTCCTGTGCCTGTTCACGGTGATCGGCGGGCTGCGCGCCGGCATCCTCGCGGCGGCGATCGGCGTCGGCATGCTGGTGCTGCTCGCGGTGGCGATGGCGTTCGACTGGCTGTCCTCGGCCGGCATCGCGCCGCTCACCGTCTCGCCGCTCAACCTCGTGCGGCCGCTGCTGACGCACGCGCTGGTGCTGGGCATCGCGCTCGGCGGCGGCGAGCTGCTCGGGCGCACGCTCGATCGCACGCTGCGCAGCGCCGACGAGCGCGAGCGCCGCTTCCTCGGCCTGCTGGCCGTTGCCGCCGACGCGTACTGGGAGATGGACGGCAACGGCCGCCTGATCCGCTTCAGCGCCAAGGAGGAGTTGCGCAACTTCGTCGGCCTGCGCCGCCACGGCGTCGACGCGGGCATGGGCAAGCTGCTGTGGGAGACGCGCGGCGTGATGTTCGACAGCCAGGTGCTGGAGGCCTTCCGCTCGGAGCTGGCCGCGCGCCTGCCGATGCGTGACGTCCCGCTGCGCTGGGCCGACGTCTCGGGCCGGGTGCGCCACTTCACGCTGAGTGCCGAGCCGCGCACCAACGAGGCGAGCAAGTTCGCGGGCTACTGGGGCGTGCTGCGCGACATCACGCAGGACGTCAAGGCGCGCCAGGCCTTGTGGTCGACCGAGACGCGCTACCAGGACCTGTTCCGCCGCATTCCGACGCCGCTGGTGCTGCATCGCGAAGGCCGGGTGCTCGATGCCAACCCCGCGGGTGTCGCGCTGTTCGGTTTCGTCGACCTGCGCGCGCTGCTGGGCCAGGACCTGTTGCCGCTGTTCGAGGACGGCCCGTCGCGCGAACGCGCGCGCGAGCACGTGCAGCGGCTGGACGGCCTGGCCATCGGCGAGGGCCTGCCCGAGACCGAGTTCACGCTGATGCCCGGCGCCGACCGCCTGCTCACCGTGCGTGTGAGCAGCGTGCGCGTGGACGTCGACGGCGAGGCCGCGACGCTGTCCATCATCACCGACGACACCGAGCGCCGCGCCGCGGAAGATCTGGTGCGCCGAAGCGAGACGCTGCTGTCGCACCTCGTCTCCACCAGCCCCGACTGGATCACGCTGACCGAGTTCGCGAGCGGCCGCTACGCGATGGTCAACCCGACCTTCCTCGCGACCACCGGCTACCGCGCCGAGGAGGTCATCGGCCGCACGCCCAGCGAGCTCGGGCTGTGGGCCGACGCGACGCAGCGCGATCGCATCTACCGCATGCTCGACCAGCACGAGGCCGTGCAGAACTTCCCCGCAACGATGACCACGCGCGACCGGCGCCGCGTCTCGATGCTGGTGTCGGCCGCACGCTTCACGATCGACGACATCGACTACCAGATGACCAGCGCGCGCGACGTCACCGCCACCGAGCAGGCGCGGCGCGAGCGCGAGGCGATCCTCGAGAACGCGCTGGTGGGCATCTCCTTCACGCGCGACCGCCGCATCGTGATGACCAACGCGCGCTTCGACGAGATGTTCGGCTGGCCGCGCGGCGCGCTGCAGAACCAGCAGCAGCGCGTGCTGTGGCCGTCGGACGACGCGTTCAACTGGATGAGCGACGAGGTCGGCCCGGCGCTGTCGCGCGGCGAGCAGGTCGACTTCGAGGTGCCGATGATGCGCCGCGACGGCGCGACCTTCACCGGCCGCCTGCTCGCCAAGGCGCTCGATCCGGCGCAGCCGGCCAGCGGCACGATCTGGCTGGCCGAGGACGTCACCGAGCGCCGGCTCGTCGAGCAGGCGCTGGCCCGCGCGCGCGACGCGGCGGAGGCCGCCAACCGCGCCAAGAGCGCCTTCCTGGCCAACACCAGCCACGAGATCCGCACGCCGCTCAACGCGCTGGTGGGCCTGGCGCAGCTGGCGCGCACGCCCGAGGTCGACGACCGCCGGCGGCTGCAGTACATCGAGCAGATCTGCGAGTCGGCGGACACGCTGTCGGCGATCCTGTCGGACATCCTCGACCTGTCCAAGATCGAGGCCGGCAAGCTCATCGTCGACCGCGTCGCGTTCGACCTGCGCGCGCTGATCGGCACGCTCAAGCAGGCCTATGGCGCGCTCGCCGACACCAAGGGCCTGACGCTCTACGTGAGCATCGACGACGACGTGCCGCAGCACGTGCAGGGCGACCCGATGCGCCTGCGCCAGGTGCTGACCAACTACCTGACCAACGCGCTGAAGTTCACCACCGCCGGCAGCATCCTGCTCAACGTGCAGCGCGGCGCCGGCCACCGGCTGCGCTTCGAGGTGATCGACACCGGCGCGGGCATGGACGGCGCCGCGCTCTCGATGCTGTTCCTGCCGTTCAGCCAGGTCGACAACTCGATCACGCGCAAGGTCGGCGGCACGGGCCTGGGGCTGTCGATCTGCAGCGAGCTCGCCAAGCTGATGGACGGCACCGTCGGCGTCAACAGCGAGCCGGGCAAGGGCAGCGCGTTCTGGGTCGACCTGCCCCTGCCGGCGGTCACCGCGCAGCAGCTCGAGGAGCACGAGAGCACGTCCGGCCTCGACGCGCTGCAGGGCACGCGGGTGTTGATGGTCGAGGACAACCCCGTCAACATGATGATCGCCGTGGCGCTGCTGGAACGCTGGGGCGCGATCGTCGACCAGGCCAGCGACGGCGCCGCCGCGCTTCACGCGATCGACGAGGCCTGGCACGCAGGCGACCCGTTCGACATCGTGCTGATGGACGTCCAGATGCCCGGCATGAGCGGCCACGAGGTCACGCGCCGCCTGCGCCAGCGCTACGACCGCAACACGCTGCCCATCGTGGCGCTGACGGCGGCGGCGCTCGTCTCCGAACGCGAGGACGCGATGGCCGCGGGCATGAACGACTTCCTCACCAAGCCGATCGACGCGGATCGACTGCGGCAGACCTTGGTGCACGTGCTGACGCAGGCCGAGGCGGGCGCGGAGCGGTGATGTCGTCATCCCGGATGACTACACTCGCCCGATGCAAGCACTGACGACTTCCGCGCGACCGCGCATCGGCTGGGGCCTGATCGGCGCCGGCGGCATCTCCGACCAGCTGGCGCGCGCGCTGTCGCACGTGCCGGAGGCGCGGCTCGTGGCCGTCGGCTCGCGCGACGTGGGCAAGGCGCGGGCGTTCATCGCCCAGCCGCGCCAGCACGAGACCATCCACGAGCCCGTGCGCGCGCACGGCAGCTACCGGGCGCTGGTGGACGATCCCGACGTCGACGTCGTCTACATCGGCACGCCGCACCCGGATCACATCGACTCGATGCGCCTGGCGCTGGCCGCCGGCAAGGCGGTGCTGTGCGAGAAGCCGTTCACGCTGAACCGGGGCGAGGCCGAAGCGGCCGTCGCGCTCGCGCGCCGGCACGACGCCTTCCTGATGGAGGCGATGTGGATGCGCTACGTGCCGGCGATGGTCGAACTCAGGCGGCTCGTCGCGGATGGCGCGATCGGCGAGCCGGTGGCGGTGTCGGCGGACTTCGGCTTCTCGGCCGCCGGCCTGCCGGCGAGCCATCGCGCGCTCGCCCCCGAGCTGGGTGGCGGCGGGCTGCTGGACATCGGCATCTATCCGCTGAACTTCGCGGCCTTCGTGCTGGGCGACATCGTCGCCGCGCAGGCCGACGCGGTGCTCGGGCCGACCGGCGTCGACATCCACACCGTCTTCAACATGCGTCACGCGGGCGGCGCGCTGAGCCAGGGCATGTGCTCGCTGCGCACGACCACCGCGTGCCATGCCACGGTGCTGGGCACCGATGGCCGCATCGACGTCGCGCCGCCGTTCTATGCCGCGCAGCAGCTTCGGGTCGCGCGCGGCACGCGCCCGTGGGAGGAGACACCGGTCGAGGGCATCGACAGGCCCTGGCGCGGCAACCGCTACGTGGCCCAGGTCGAGGAAGTGCACCGCTGCCTGCGCGCCGGCCTCGCCGAGAGTCCCGTCATGCCGCTGGACGAAACGGTGGCGCTGGTCGGCTGGATGGACACGATGCGCGCGCAGTTCGGCCTGCGATACCCGGGCGAATAGCGCGAGGGCAGCGCCTTCAAGGGGCGCCATGCGCTACTTCACGCAATCCCGCCTCGGAGGGTGGAACGGCGGCCCGGCGCGCGGCGAGAATGCGCCCACGCCGAGGCGCCCAAGCGCCCGGCGATTCCAGACCAACGTTTCTTGAGGGAGAACCAGCATGAACACGAACCCGCACAAGCCGACCGCCGCCTTCGTCGGCGCCTCCTGGACGGCCCTGCTGGCCGGCGCCGGCGCCTACCTGTTCGGCCTGTGGAACACCGACATGCAGTTGAACGAGAAGGGCTACTACCTCACGTTGCTTCTGTACGGCCTGTTCGCCGCGGTGTCCCTGCAGAAGACCGTGCGCGACAAGCTCGAGGGCGTGCCCGTCACCGGCCTGTACACGGCACTGTGCTGGTTCTCGATGGCGGTCACGATCACGCTGATGGCGATCGGCCTCTACAACGCCAAGCTCGCGCTGTCCGAAAAGGGCTTCTACGGCATGGCCTTCCTGCTGGCGCTGTTCGCGACGATCGCGATCCAGAAGAACGTGCGCGACTCGCACGCCGCCGCGGCGACGCACTGAGCCGCGCGCCGCGTCAGACGGATTGAACCGGCCCCGTGTCGATCGGCACGTGGCGCATCATCTCCTTGACGTGCAGCGCCGAGCCGAGCGCGGTGAACAGCAGGATCACGGCGATCAGGCCGGCGAACAGGTACTGCAGGATCACCATCAGCAGCCCGCGCAGGTAGGTGGTGTCGAGGATCAGCATGAACCCGAGCGGCGCCACGAAGAAGGCGAGCAGGCCGCTGTTGCGGAACATGTGCACGGCCACGCCCACGATCAGCGACGACACGATGATGGCCAGCAGGCTCGCCCAGAACCCGGTGCGGCGCGCGCCGACGATGCGCGCGGCGATCATCACGGGGACGACCGTCACCAGCAGGACGATCAGGACAACGACGAGGAACATCAACATGGCGGGACTTCTTTCCGGGAAGTGATGGGGGCGGCGGCGGGCCGCGGCGACATTGTCGCGCGGCGCGCGCTCAGCCCAGCGTGATCGATGCGCGCACCGCGCCGGCGCGATCGGCGCGCGCGTCCACGGTGACGACGCCGCCCTTGGTGCCGCGCACGATCCATTCCTGCAGGGCGCGGTCGGCGGTGACGTCGCGATCGGGCAGGAAGGCCTGAAGCGAGCTGCGCGGCGCGTGGCCCTCGAGATGCGCGCCGACCTCGCGCGCCTTGCCGCTGACCAGCGTCGCGCCCTCAGGCAGCGCGATCTCGAAGACGGTGCCGCGCACGACCTGGCGCTCCTTCGCCCGATGCGTCACATACGCCGGCAGGTATCCCGCGTTGCCGACCGCCAGTCGCACGCGCCAGGTGTCACCGTCGCCGGAGTGGCCGACGGGCTCGCAGGTCGCCTGCAGGATCTCGAGTTTCGGCAGCGACAAGGCGAGCTGCGTCAGCCAGGCCGGAAAGCGCGCGGCCTCGCGCTCTCGCAGCTGCGGCGGCGGGTTGCGCCAGAAGTTCATGCGATCCCAGCCGCCGATCTCGACCGGGCCCAGCTGCGGATGAACGAAGGGCTTCCAGTCGACGTGCGCCTTGCCGCCGCACTGCTCGTCGCTCCACTTCAGCAGCTTCAGGTCGTCCTCGGGCGGATGGTCGCGGTACCAGTGGATCCAGTCGTACTTGTCGATGCCGGCTTCCTTGTTCGGCGCCCAGATCTCGACCGTCCAGCACAGCGCGCCCTGGTGCTCGTAGAGCCAGTCCTGCGTACCGGTGATGACTTCCTTCGGGTGGTACTTGAAGTCGTGGAAGCCACTGATGGCCGGATACCCCGTGAGGTTCGCGCCGATGTCCGACAGGCGCTTGATCATCCAGAGATCCTCCGGTGTCATGTCGTCGTCGGACGTCGTGCCCATCGGCCGCAGGATCACGCCGCTGTGCGTGTGGAAGCTGACCGCCGCGCCGATGTTGGGATGCGCGACGCAGAAGTCCACCATCGTGCGCACCTCGGGCTCGCTGGTCGGATACGGGCCGGCGCCGACCTGCTCGAACTCCTGGCGCCACAGCGACGGGAAGTTGCGGTTCAGGTCCAGTCCCTCGCGGTCGCGGTTGACGCGCACGTTCACGCCGTCCCAGGCCTTGATCGTGCCTTCGGGGATGACGCGGAAATACTCGCCGCCGATCTCGCCCGGCTCGCGCGCGACCATCAGGCGCGGCTCCTGCGGATGCTTCCTGTACGTGCCGTGCGGATCGGCGATGCGCATGTAGAGCACGCGGCCGTCGCCGTCGACGTCCTCCATCGTCATGCCGTCGGGGGGCTCCTCGTCGAACGGGTAGCCGCGCGTGGACGAACGGATGAAGCGCGGCACGTCGGCCAGCGCGAGTTCGGCGCCGTCGGGATTCAGGCGCGGCACGAGGTAGACGACGCGGGTGTCGAGCAGGTGCGCCAGGCGCGTGTCGGTCGCCTCGTTGGACAGCACGTGGTGCAGGTAGTAGAGCGCCGCGGTGCACGCGGTGAGTTCGGCGGCGTGGATGTTGCCGTCGATCCAGAACGCGGGCTTGGTCGTGTCGGCGCCGGTGGACCTGCGCGTCAGCACCAGCAGCCAGATGTCGCGCCCTTCGTGGCTCCTGCCGATCGAGCGCAGTTCGACGACGTCGGGGCGCGCGGCCGCGTAGGCTTGCAACAGGGCCGTCAGGTCGGCGTGGCGCGGGAAGCGGCTGAAGTCGGGTGTCGGCAGGTCGGAAGCGGTCATGGCGCGGACGTTGACGTGGATCGCTGCATTCTCCGCCGGGCGGCCTCAGTGGCGTAGCCGGGCAATCCAGTGCCACAGCAACGCGATGGCCAGCGCGAGGCCCAGCACCCAGTGCGTCACCGACAGCCACGCGTGCGCCTCTTCCGGCGCGTACTGCAGGCCGATGGCCGAGCCGAGCAGCACGGCCAGCGCGCCCACCATCGCCACGCCGCTGACGGTGCGCGCGCGGCCGTGGCGGATGGCGCGCGCCGAGCCGACGCGGCGCCGGTGCGCTCGACGGCGGCGTCGCACCGCGCGCCACGCCGGGCGCACGTGCACCTGCCAGACGACGCCGCCCACCAGCGTCGTGCACCAGGCGATCGCGCCGTGCGCGCGCAGCAGCCAGGCCACCATCGGATGCGGCTGCGGGCCGAACGGTGTCTGTTGAAGCCAGACGTCGTGGCCGAGCAGCCAGGCGACGCCCGTCGCCATCAGCAGGACGCAGCCCCAGACCAGTGCGTGCCGCGCGCGCCGGCCCTGGCCGTGGGCGACGAGGGGGGCGTCGTCGTCGAGGTTCATGCCGTCACCCCTGCCACACGCTGCCGTCCGCGCGCACGACGAGCGCGCGCGCGCGGGCGCGGCGCAGCAAGGTGCCCGCGCGCTCGCCCTCTTGCCAGACGATCTTGGTCAGCGCATCGGCGGCGCAGGCGGTCGGTGCGAGCACCGTCACCGAGCGCGGCGCCGGCGCGTCGCCGGCCTCCACCTCGCGGCGCGCGACCTGGCCGCTGGCGCTGGTCGCGCACGCCGAGTCGCGCAGCGCGGCCACGGGCCACAGCTCGGAGGCGTCGAACGGCGAGCGCACCAGCACGGTCTCCTCGAGCGTGCCGAACACGCGCAGGTCGCCGCCGGCGTTGACGACGCCGCTGTGCACGCCGGCGCGGCGCAGCCTGGCCACGGCCAGATCGACCGCGTAGCCCTTGGCGATGCCGCCGAAGTCGAGCCAGACGGGCGCGTGCACGAGCACGTCGTGGCCGTCGACCTCCAGCGCGTCCTCGAACGCGACCTCGCCGGGCGGCGTGGCGTCGTCGGGCTCCGGCAGCCAGCCGCGCGCCACCGCCTGCGGCGCGCAGCCGGCGTCGAACGCGCCGTCGCTGAGACGTGCCCAGCGCAGCGCGCTCTTGAGCACGGCGACGGTGTGCGGATGCAGCGCGACGCGTTCGCCGGCGCGCGCGCGTGCGATGCGGCGCACGTCGCTGCCGGCCTCGTGGAAGCTCATGCGCGCATGCACCTGGGCGATGGCGTCGAAGGCGGCGTCGGCGGCGACGTCGAAGGCCGTGGCGCTCGCGCCCTGCGCGCGCACCTCCACCAGCGTGCCCAGCAGCGGCCGCGCCTGCCGGCGCATCACGGCGTGGCCGCCTTCGAGCGCGTCACGCCGCGGCCTTCACGCCGATCGGATGCCTGGCGGCCCAGGCAACCAGGCGATGCACGCCCTCGGTGACGTGCGTGCAGCTGAGCGTGGCGCCGCTGATGTTGGCGATGTCCGAGCCGATGCGCAGCGGATCGGCCGCCGTCTTGCCCACGAACTGGTTGCGCCAGCCGGGCATGCGCACCTCGCCGCCGTGGCCCTCGCGGTAGGCCAGGATCTCGACGGCCAGCACCTTGCCGCTCGCATCGAGCGCGACGGCGTAGTCGATCTGCTCGAACTTGCCGACGACCGAGTCGACCAGCACGCGGCCCAGCACCGCGTCCCCCTGGCGCGCCTCGATCGTGCGCATCGCGCCGTGCGGCGCGGCACCGGGCGCGGCCAGCGCGGCGGCGTCCTCGGGCGAGGGCGCGACCAGCACGTCGGCGAAGGCCGTCGCCGACTTGAACGCGCGATGGGCGACGTCGTCGGCGGTGCCGTAGGTGGCCGCGCAGACGCTGGCCGGCACGGCGGCCGCGAGCAGCGTGCCCGCGAGCGCGTTCGCGCCGGAAGGAAGGGAGAGCCAGCGATGCCTAGTCATGGGGATCCGGAGGTTGAGCCCCATTTTAATGCGAATGGTTCTCATCTTCGGCGAGGCTGTCGCGGGATGAGGTGCGGAACTCGATTCGAAGCGCGGAGGGGTGTTCCGTCGTCGCTCACGGTGTCAGAGCGGCTCGACGTGGCCAGTCCGAACGTTGTAGACCGGCAGCCCGCGGATGGCTTCCAGACGCTGGGTGCCCTCGAGGTAGTTCAGGCGACCCGCGCCGTCCCGGCTCTCGCGGAACTTCGATTCCACGAACCCCGCCTCCGCAGTCGTCTCTCGCACGGTGTCGTTCAGCTTGTCGCGACGCACGAAGTACGCGTTGTTCCCTGCGCTGTTGCAGCCGATGAAGGCGTAGCCCTTCTGCGCGGCCAGGTCACACAAGGCAAGCAGCGACGCGCCCCCGTACAGAAACGAGTGATGCGCCTTGCCGCGCTGGAAGGCGGGATCGTACGGCACGGTGATCGCCCGCTCGCTTCCGAAGACGCTGTTGAACTCGATGATGCATACGACCGGAGCGCTGGTGGTCGCCTTCCACACCCAGTAGTCCATGCCGTCGATGTCGATGTGCAGGATCCCGATGGGCTCAGCCGGCAGGAACCGGTCGACATTCTCGGCGTCGATGAACGCCACCTCCGCGCGCAGGCTGTGGCGCCAGAAGTAGTCCGACGACTTGATTCGCTCGATGTTGGCCGCCGAGCCATCCATCGCCAGCCCTGACCAGTTGTTGTTGACCAGCAGGAAGCGGGTGTTGGACTCGAGATAGTCCTCCACACCGAACTCGACAAACGTCTTGTCGGGAAACTCGAGGTTGTGCACGAGCCACTGGATGATGCCGTCGTCGCCGAACTGGGAGAACACGCGGAACTCCGCCTCGTGGAGGTTCTTCTTCGAACGCACCATGTCGCTCGCGAGTCGGCCCAGCAGCAGCGCGTTGTCGTCCACGCGCTTCTGGGTATGCCGCAGGATGCGCGGCAAGGACCTGAGCTTTCCGATGATCGACATGCACCATTCCCGTTGTTTCCTGGCGGCAAATATTAGTCGATCAAGCCGGAGGCGCCAGGCGACCGCAACGAGTCGCTGGCGGCCGTCACGATCAAGACTCCCCGCGCCCGCAAGCCTCCGGGCAGCCGCCGTTTCCAGGCCGACGCACTCCCGCCGGCACCGACCTTGCTCGCGGTGCCGGACCTGTCGCCTGCCGGGAGGCATTCCTAGCGTGCCATCTCCGCGCACTGCCGCGTCGCGACCTCGCCGCAGGTGAACGTCATCAGCTGCCCGGCGCGCATCGCCTGCCAGGGCTCGTTGCGCGTCAGCGGCTCGGTGGCGACGATGGCGACGCGGTCGCCCGGGCCGGTGTGGGCGGCGAAGTCGACCATCACGTCCTTGTCGGCCAGCACCGGCGCGCCGAACGGGTGCTCGCGCACGACGTAGTGCAGGTTCGTGGAGCAGTGCGCCCACAGCGCCTGCCCGTTGGACAGCAGCATGTTGAACGTGCCGTGGCGATGCAGCTGCGGCAGCAGCTCGGACAGCGTGTTGGACAGCTCCTCGATCGCCGGCATGCCCGCATGGGCCTTGGCGATCTCCTGCATCAGCCAGCAGAACGCGTGCTCGCTGTCGGTCTCGCCCACCGGGCGGAAGGTGGCGTGCAGGCGCGGGCGGAAGTCCTTCAGGTCGCCGTTGTGCGCGAAGACCCAGTAGCGGCCCCACAGCTCGCGCATGAACGGATGCGTGTTCTCCAGCGCGATGCGGCCCTGCGTGGCCTTGCGGATGTGGGCGACGATGTTGTCCGAGCGGATCGGGTAGCCCTTGACCAGCTCCGCCACCGGCGAATGGCGCGCGCTGTGCTGGTCGACGAACAGCCGCAGGCCGCGATCCTCGAAGAAGGCGATGCCGAAGCCGTCCTTGTGCTCGTCCGCCCGCGTGGCCAGCCCCGTGAAGCTGAACATCGCGTCGGTCGGCGTGTTGGCGTTCATGCCGAGCAGTTGACACATGCCCCAAGCATACGCGCCGCCAAATTCGGATGGCGCGTGTCGATCCTCGCTGCGTGCCGTCAGGCGCCCGGAAACAACACTCGCACGATGCCGCGCACGCTCACCAGGTTGCCGGGATTGCTGGTCTCCTCCAGCACGCCCGCCATGCGGCGCAGCAGGCGTTCGCTCTTCCGGGCGCGCCAGATCAGCAGGTCGGCCAGCCAGGGATGGGCGTTGACGCGGTTGGCGCGTTCGTAGAGATCGAAGCGCGGCTGCAGCGCGGCGAGCGCGGCCTCATAGCGCGTGCGTACGTCGTCGGCCGTGCCCGCCGGCACGCCGCCGGGCGCGGCCAGCAGCGTCTCGGCGGCGAGCAGGCCCGTCTCGTAGGCCTTGCCGATGCCCTCGCCGGTGAACGAGTACGTGCTACCCGCGGCCTCGCCGGTGACCAGCAGCCCGGGCCGGCTGTAGCGCGCGCCGGCCAGCGAGCAGCGCAGCGGCGCGCCCTTGAGGTCGCCCTCGAGCGTGCCGGTGCGCATCAGCTCGCGCGCCGGCTCGTAGTGGGCGCAGAAGGCCTCGAAGACCTTGCGCAGGTTGACGTCCTTCATCTTCGCGGGCTCGCCGTCGCGCGCGGGATGGCTGTGCGCGATGCCCACGCCGATGTTGAAGCGGCCGCCGGGTGCCGGGAAGATCCAGCCATAGCCCGGGGTCAGGCTCTTGTGCCAGACCACCTCGAGCGCCTTGATCCTGCCGACCATCGCGTCGTTCTTCACGTAGCCGCGCAGCGCGATGCCGCTGGGCGTGCGGCGCTTGCACATGTCGGCCGCCTGCAGCGCCTGCGGCACGGCGCCGGTGGCCAGCACGACCCAGCGCGCGCGCGTCTCGCGAACGACGTCGCCCTGCTTCAGCCGCGCGCCGACGACCACGTCGCCCTCGACGACCGCCGCCTCGAAGCGCCACGGCGTGCGCAGCTTCGCGCCAGCGCGCACGGCGGCGCGGCAGACGATGTCGTCCAGCTCGCGCCGCGGCAGCACGGCCACGGTGCCGGGGACGTCGATGCGTCCGCCGCGCGGGCCGATGCAGGCCACGTGGCGCGAGGCCTCGGCCGCGGCCATCACCTCGTCGTACACGCCCAGGCGCCGCAGCGCGTGGTGGGCATCGGGGATCAGGCCGTCGCCGCAGACCTTGTCGCGCGGGAAATCGTGTTGATCGACGAGCACGACATCGACGCCGGCGCGCGCGAGCCACAGGGCGCAGGCAGCGCCGGCGGGACCGGCGCCGACCACGAGGACGTCGCAGTGGGAAGGGAGATCGGCATTCGACATAGGTGGGCGATTATCCCTGCCGCCCGAACGCTGCCTGGCTCCTCAGGTCAGGTCCAGCGAAGGGCGCAAGCTCCCGGCCGCCGCGCTCGGCCGCTCCGGAGCAAGGCCGGCCCCTCTCGGGGGGTGGCCGCCGTCGGCGGCCGGGGGCTCAGGTGACACGCGCAGCGTGACGCGGCCGTCGTGGCGCGCCTGCGCGATGTCGGCCTCGACCTCGCGCAGCGCCTCGCTGCTGACCGCCGTGGTGCGGACGATGCCGACGGCGCAGTTGCGGCCCTGGTTCTTGGCGGTGTAGAGCGACAGGTCGGCCAGGTTGACCGCCTGCTCCCACGTGACCTGCACGTGGCTGGCCGGCAGCGGGAAGGCGGCGTAGCCGATCGACACGGTCGTCTCGATGGCCGTGCCGTTGTCCAGCATCACCGGCGCCTGGTTCATCGCCAGGCGCACTCGCTCGGCGAGCAGGTCGAGCTCGGCGCCGTCGACGTTGGGCGCGAACACGAGGAACTCCTCGCCGCCCCAGCGCGCCACCAGGTCGTCGCCGCGCATCGCGGCGCTGAGCCGGCGCGCGACCTCCACCAGCACGCGGTCGCCCGCGGCGTGGCCGTAGTGGTCGTTGACGCGCTTGAAGTGGTCGACGTCCACCATCAGCAGCGCGCCCTTGAAGGCCCGCTCGCCGCCGCGCACGCGCATCACCTCGCGGAACTGGCGCCGGTTGGCCAGGCCCGTCAGCGCGTCGCGCTCGCTGTGCGCGCGCAGCAGCGCCTCGTGCTTGACCAGCGTGCGATTGAGCTCGCGCATGCGGCGATACATCATCAGCGCCAGCACGCCCAGCAGCACCAGCGCGGCGCCGGCGAACATCCACAGCCGGCGCGTGAGCGACTGGTTGGCCAGCTCGGCCGACTTCAGCAGGTTGTCGCGCCCCAGCAGCTCGATGCGGCGCTTCTGCGAATCCTGGTCGTAGCGCGCGCGCAGCTCCGCCTCGGCCGCGGCCTTGTTGGCGGCGCGGATCTCCTTGGACAGCGCATCTTCCTTGTGGAACAGGTCGATCGCGCCGGCGGTGTCGCCCGCCTTGGCGAGCGCGTCGCTGAACTCGCGCAAGGCCTCCTGGCGCTGGCCGGGGCCGGTGTCCTTCTGCCACAGCTCCAGCACGTGGGCCATCTCGACCTTCGCCTCGGCGACGCGGTGCAGCGCCAGCTTGGCCAGCGTGGCGTTGTGCAGCAGCAGGCGCTCGGTGCGGAAGTCGCGGTGCTGCTTGGCCACCGGCAGCGCGAGGTCGATCGCGGCGAGGGCGTCGGCTGGACGGCCCTCGTGGATGTAGGCGTCGGCCAGGTTGGCGCGCAGCAGCATCGCCGGGCGCTTCAGTCCGGCGGCGTTGGCGGCGACGAGTGCGGCCTCGTAGTCGCGCTGCACGGCCTCGGGCTGCTGGCGCCTGAAGTGCAGCAGGCCGCCGAGCACCGCCACGCGCACCTGGACCCAGGGAGAGCCGTCCATCCGCGCGACGTGCTGCGCCTGCGCCATCAGCCGGTTCGCGGTGACCGAATCGGCGTTGGCCTCCGCCTGCAGCGCGCCGATGCCCAGCGAGATCGCCTCGCGCGGACGGTCGCCCGCGCGGTGAGCGACGTCGACCATGGTCTGTGCGTAGGACGCCGCCACGACGGAGTTGCCCTGGTCGGCGGCGCCGCGCTGCGCGAGATCCAGCGCGCGCCACCATTCGCGATAGTCGCAGTCGCTGGCCGGTCTCGCGTTGGGCGCGCACAGCTCGGCGAAGGTGGAGAGGGCCGCGCGCGCCTGCTGGTACGAGGCCTCGTTGTGGCCGCCGTTGACCTCGATCTCGGCGCGCACCAGGTGGGCGTCGGCCTCCGCCAGCGGGTCGGACCTGCCGAGCGCCCCCAGCGCCGCGACCTGCTGCATCGCCTCGGCGTTGAGGCCGTTGCGCGCCTCGACGATGCCGACGCTGGCGATCGCGGTGCGGCGCAGCAGCGGCGAGCCCGCGGCGTCCGTGCTGGACAGCTCGGTGATGGAGTCGATCGCGGTCTGCGGCGTCTCGTCGCCGCGGCGCACGAGGTTGTCGATCAGCTCGACCAGCCCGCTCGCATCGGCGCGCGCCGGGCCGGCCGCGCACGCGGCGCTCGCGCCGAACGCGAGGACGACGGCCAGCACGACGCCGCGCGCGCGCATCACGACGCCACCTCCGCGCCCGTCGCCGGCGCATGCCGGGGCTCGGGCGCGCGCGGGATCGTCGTCAGCGCGCCGCGCACCGCGGGCCCGTGCTGGAAGCGCAGCTCGACGCGCCCGTCGCGCACCGATTTCTCCAGCTGCGCGATGATCTCCTCGACGTCGCCCGTGTTCGCGGCGTCGACCCGCAGGATGCTGCAGGCGCCGTTGCGGCCGTGCGCCTTGGCCATGTACATCGCGGTGTCGACCAGCGAGATCGCGCGCTCCCAGTTGACGTCGAGGTCGGCCTGCGGCGTGGACGTGCGCAGCGGGAACAGCCCGAAGCCGATCGATGCCGACACCGGCACCGGCCGGCCTTCGTGAAGCACCGGGGCGTCGGCGAGCGCGCACAGCAGGCGCTGCGCGAGCGCTTCGGCCTCGAGCTGCGGCAGCGGGCGCACCAGCACCAGGAATTCCTCGCCACCCCAGCGCACGACCAGGTCGTCGTCGCGCAGCACGTGGCGCAGCCGGCGCGCGATCTCCACCAGCACGGTGTCGCCGCCGGCGTGGCCGCACTGGTCGTTGATCTGCTTGAAGTGGTCGACGTCGAGCAGATACAGCGTGCCCTCGAGGCCGCGGCCCGGGCGCTCGGCCATCACGGTCTGCAGGTGATGGCGGTTCGACAGGCCGGTGAGCGGGTCGATCTCGGCCTGCAGGCGCAGCTGCTCGTTGCTGACCGACAGCATCTGGTTGCGCACGCGCAGCCGGCGCGCGAGCACGGCCACGACGGCCAGCAGCAGCAGGCAGGCGACGCCCGCGGCCGTCCACTGCTTGATCTGCAGCTCGTGGTGGCGGATCTCCTCGTCCTTCAGCTTGCCTTCGCGCGAGAGCATGTCCAGCTCGTGCTGGCGGCTCTCGTTGGCGAAGCTCTCCTGCAGCTCGATCAGCGCGCGCTGGCGATCCTGCTGGTTGAGCTCGTCGGACATCTGGCGGTACTGGTGGTAGGCGACCAGCGCGTCGTCGAGATAGCCGGCGCGCTCCAGGTAGCCGCCCAGCTCGAACTGCGAGTCGGACAGGTTCGTCGCCGTGCCCGAGCGCTCGTCGATGCTGGCGGACTCGCGCACCATCGGCAGGCCCTCGTCCTTGCGCTTCATGCCGATCAGCGCCAGGCCGGTGTTGGCGAGCGCCACGCTCTGCGCGGGCAGGTCGTTGGCCTCGAGGGCCGGCGGCAGCGCCCGCTGCGACAGGTCGTAGGCGGTCCGGAAGTCGCCGTGCGTGAGGTAGTAGTCGGCGATGTTGGCCATGCCGACGGCGATCTGGTGCCGGTTGCCGCCGCGGCGCGCGTGTTCGAGGGCAGCGCGCCAGTCGGCCAGCACGGTGCCGGAGTCCTCTCCGCGGCTGCCCTGGATGGCGCGCGTGGTGTAGGCCGCGGAGATGCCGTATTCGTCGGCCGAGTCGGTCGCCAGCCG
This sequence comes from Scleromatobacter humisilvae, assembly GCF_023231945.1. Taxonomy (GTDB): domain Bacteria; phylum Pseudomonadota; class Gammaproteobacteria; order Burkholderiales; family Burkholderiaceae_C; genus Scleromatobacter; species Scleromatobacter humisilvae. The sequence continues at coordinate 47,056 of NZ_JAJLJH010000010.1, read as the reverse complement.
CATCTGCTCGCGCGCGAGCTCGGCGGCCTTGTCGGTCTGGCCGGCGTCGAACAGCACGCCGGCGATCAGCGTGCGCAGGTCGATCCGGCGCCACATCGGCCCGGTCTGGTCGGCCAGCTTGAGCGCCTGGTTGTAGCGCATCATGGCCTCGTCGTAGTGGCCGCCGCGGTTCTTCACGAAGGCGGAGCTCATCAACAAGCGCAGCCGCAGGTAGTCCGGCGGACTGGCCGGCAGCAGCGCCGAGGCCTCGATGATCTGGCGCTCGGCCTTGCTGACCTCGCCGTGCGACTGCATCCACTGGCCGCGCAGCAGCATGGCCGACGGCCGGGCCAGCGGCACGCGCTCGGACAAGGCCTCGATGCGGGCGGCGATCTGCTCGACCTGCTCGCTGCGGTTCAGTCCGACGTACTCGGAGCCCACCTCCAGCAGCGTCTCGAGATAGCGGGGATCGTCGACGCGCAGCGTGGAGGCGTAGCGCAGCAGCTCCACCGTGGCGATCTCGGGCTGTGCGCGGCCGACGAATTGCAGGCGGCCGAGTTCGTCGGCCGGCAGCGCGGCGGACGGCTGGGCCGGGGCCGACGCGGCATCGGCCCGGGCGGGCCGCGCCAGCAGCAGTTGCAGGGCCAGCAGGATGCCCGCCGCCGCGGCCATGGCGATGCCCGACGCGCGACGTGGCGCGGCGTGGACAGCCAGTGGCGGGAGGCGGCCGCGGCCGCTCCGGCGAAGGTTTTGAAGGGGCATCGGAGTGTTTATCGGAGGATTCTGGGCGCGATTGAGCCTCGACGATCCGGTCCGGAGCCGAGGATTCCCCAAACAATTCGCGCTTGCGGCGCGCGCAGCGCCGAAATGCGGCTTTATGCCGCCGGCGGCGCGAGTTCGAGCAGCCGCTCGACCTGGGCGCCCAGGTCGTGTGCCGCGTCCGCCGCGCAGCGCGCCGCGGCGCGGGCGCAGCCGGCGCGGATCGCCTCCGACGCCAGCAAGCGGCACAGCGCGGCCGCGAGCGCGCGCGGACGCGCCCCGGCGGCGCCGCCCGCGACCTTCGCCCCGGCGCCCAGCGCCACCACGCGGGCGGCGTTGTCGAACTGGTCGTACGCCAGCGGCACGATGACCTGCGGCACGCCGGCGCGCAGCGCCTCGGCGGTGGTGCCGATGCCGCCGTGGTGCACCAGCGCCGCGCTGCGCGGCAGCAGCGTGCGCAGCGCCACGTACGGCAGCCACAGCATGTCGCGCGGCAGCGCGGCGGGCACCTGCGCGCGATGCGGCGTCAGCAGCACGGCGCGCCGGCCCACTCGCTGCGCGGCTTGCACGGCGCGCGCGAGCCAGCGATCCGCCTGGCGGTTGCCGCTGCCGGGCGTGAGGATCAACGGCGCGCTGCCGTCGTCCAGGAACTGTTCGAGTTCGGGCGGCAGCGCGGCCTCGACGTGCGGGTCATGGAGCGCGAACACGCCCTCGGACAGCGGCCGCGGCCAGTCCGGCGCCGTCGGCGTGAACCAGGGCGGGAACAGCGTCAGGTGGGCGTCGGAGACGCCCTGCAGGTGCTCGATGAAATGGCGGATCGGCGCCAGGCCGTAGCGGGCGTGCATCGCGTTGACGTCGGCCACGGTCACCGGATCGACGACGCCGGCGTCGACGCGCCGCCACAGCCAGCGTCGCCAGGCGAGCGGCACCCAGCGCGGCATGGGCAGTGGCCCGAAGGTCATCGGATCGTGCACCGTGCGCAGGTTGGCCGGCGCCAGCCACGCGGCGACGATGCGCAGACCCGGCCGGCGCGCCCGCGCCAGCGCGGCGCCGAGCAGCGCGAGCGGATGGGCGAGCATGACGACGGGCTCGTCGGCCGGCAGCGTCGCGACGATGTCGGGCAGCAGGTCCTCGTTGCCGCGCATGCTCTCCCACAGCACGCGAAAGCCCTTGCTCGGGTGCCAGACGTCGGGATGGTCCATCGCCGCGTGGAACGCCTCGACGGTGCCCAGCGGCCGGAACGGCAGCCCGGCGCGCGCCACGACGTCGGCATGCACCGGCGGCGCCAGCAGCGTGACGCGATGACCGCGCGAGCGCAGCGCCGTCGCGATGCGCAGGAACGGATAAAGGTCGCCGGCGGTGCCGACGGCGACGACCAGGACGTGGGGACGCGGGTTGGGAAGGTTCAATCGAGCGACTTGCCGACGCGGTCCAGCCGCGGGTGCCAGTGATCGAGGATGTCGGCCGACACCACGATGTGGTTGGCCTTGCCGATCAGCAGCTCGCGGGGCACGACGCCGATGTAGCGCGAGTCCTCGCTGTTGTCGCGATTGTCGCCCAGCATGAAGTAGTGGCCGGGCGGCACCGTCAGCGGCGCCATGTCGCGCCGCGCGCGCACCTGCGGCAGGAACTGCACGGCGCGCTCGCTGCCGGCCAGGTGCTCGGTGGCGTGCACCGACTCCAGCGTGCGGCCCGGCGCGACCGGGTCGGGCGCGGCCCAGGTGGCGTCGTAGCGGGCGACGACGCCGTTGACGGTGAGCTTGTCGCCATGCATCTCGATGCGGTCGCCCGGCACGCCGACGATGCGCTTGATCAGCCGCGTGCCGTCGCGCGGCGACGAGAAGGTGACGATGTCCCCGCGCTGCGGATCGCCCAGCGGCGCGACGACGATGTCGGTGAACGGCAGCTTGACGTTGTAGGCGAGCCGGTTGACGAAGACGACGTCGCCTTCGAGCAGCGTGGGCCGCATGGAGCCGGACGGGATCGGGTTCCAGTCGGCGACGGCCGTGCGGAACACGCCCAGGCACAGCACGAACACGATGAAGCCCTTGTTCTCGGCCAGCCAGTTCTTCATGTCTCGGTCTCCATTCGGTTTTGCGGGAAGTCGACGGTGGACTCGACCGTGGTGCAACAGTTCCATCGATCGGACATTGTTGGCACGCGGCGCATGCACGCGAAATGGAAACGTCGAGTAAATGTGACGGGACGGGCCTGTCGAGCGGCGAAAATGCAGGCCGGCAGCGCGGCGCCCGCATGCGTGCGCCCGCTCATCCCCCTGCTTGTCGTCGTCGATGCATTCACTCAAAGTCCTGTTCGCCCTGGCCGCGGCCTCCACTCTCGTTGCCTGCGGTGGGGGCGGCGGCGGCGATTCGCCCGCCCCGCCGCCGCCCGCGCCGGCCCCGCCGACCCAGGCGCCGGCGGTCGGCACCAACGGCACGCTGCAGACCAGCGTGGCCGCCGCCACCTACACCGATGCGCGCCGGCTCGCCGCCTTCAACCAGCTCAACGCCGTGCGCCAGGGCGCCGGTGCCGGCCTGCTGGCGCAGTCGACGGCGCTCGACACCTCCGCGCTGGACCACGCGAACTACCTGACCGTCAACGGCTACAACAGCGCCGACTCGGCGCACGACGAGACGTCCGGCCTGGCCGACTTCAGCGGCGCCAACCCGTTCGTGCGCATGCAGAACGCGGGCTACGACTACTCGTACGCCACCGAGGTGATCGGCGACATCGGCTCGTCGTCGGCCAGCAGCGATTGCGTCGGCGACCTGCTCGACACCGTCTACCACGCCGCCTCGATGCTGAGCCGCGTCACCGACGTCGGCTTCGGCTTCGGCAGCGGTGCCGCGGCGGGCATGTGCACGATCGACATGGCCTCGCCGCTGAACGGCGGCGGCTCGAAGCAGATCCCGCCGTCGGGCGCGATTGTCGCCTATCCGTACAGCGGCGCCACCGTCGCGCACGGTACCTTCCACGTGTCCAACGAGAGCCCGCGCGTGTCGACGGCGCTGCTGCCCAATGCGACCGCGGGCACGCCGGTGGTCGTCGGCTTCCGCAACCAGGACGTGGTCGCGGGCGGCACGGTCGCGATCACCCAGTGGGCCATCGCCAACGCGGCCGGCACGACCTTGCCCAGCATCGTGATCGCGGGCCCGGGCGTCAGCGGCAGCGGGGTGTCGGCCGACGCGGAACTCGCGTCCGACTTCGCGGTGCTCGTCCCCGTCAGCCCGCTGGCCGCCGGCACCTACACGGTGACGCTGCACGCGACGATCAGCGGCGGCCAGGCGCTGGCGCTGACCACGTGGTCGTTCACGGTCGCGGCGCAATAGCCTCCGGGGCCGCCCGCACCGACGTCGCCGGCCCCTGCGCGACCGCGCCGATCAGGCGCCGCGTGTAGTCCTCCTGCGGATGCGCCAGCAGCGTCTCGGTGCGCCGGTGCTCGACGACGCGGCCGTCCTTCATCACCATCACGTCGTCGGCCATGAAGCGCACCACGGCGAGGTCGTGGCTGATGAAGACGTAGGCGAGGCCCAGTTCGTCCTGCAGGTCCTTCAGCAGGTTGAGCACCTGCGCCTGCACGGACACGTCCAGCGCCGCGACGGCCTCGTCCAGCACCAGCACGTCGGGCGACAGCGTGAGGGCGCGCGCGATGGCGATGCGCTGGCGCTGGCCGCCGGAGAACTCGTGCGGGTACTTGTGCATCGCGTCGACGTCCAGCCCCACGCGCACCAGCCAGTCGCGGGCCTTGCGTTCGCGCGCGGGGCCGTCGATGCCGATGCCGTGGATCGTCATCGGCTCGACCAGCGTCTGGCCGATCGTGAAGCGCGGGTTGAGCGATTCGTACGGGTTCTGGAACACGATCTGGATGCGGCGCCGCATCGCGAGCCGGTCGGCCGGCGCGAGCGCGAGCAGGTCGTGGCCGTGGAACAGCACGCGGCCGGACAGCGGGCCGCTGGCCACGTCGTGCAGCCGCAGCAGCGTCAGGCCCATCGTCGTCTTGCCCGAACCCGATTCGCCCACCACGCCCAGCGTGTGGCCGCGGCGCAGCGTGAAGCGCACGTCCTGCACCGCCTTGAACTCGCCGCGGCCGACGAGCCCGCTGCGCAGCCAGAAGCTCTTGGACAGGCCGTCGACCTGCAGCACCACCGGGTCGTCGTCGTCGGCGCGGCGCGGGTTCAGGTCGACGTCGACGCCGCGCACAGGCGTCGCGATCTCGGCCTCCGCCAGCACGTCGTCGATGACCGTGAGCCTTCGCGGGCGCTCGTCCAGCCGCGGCCGGCAGGCTAGCAACGCCTTCGTGTAGGCGTCCTTGGGCGAGTTGAACAGCTCGCCGACCGAGCCGCGCTCGCGCACCGTGCCCTGGCGCATCACGACGATCTGCTGCGCCACTTCGCCGACCAGCGAGAGGTCGTGGCTGATGAACAGCATCGCCAGCCCGCGCTGCGCCTGCAGGCGCGCGAGCAGCTCGAGGAGCTGGCGCTGGATGGTGACGTCGAGCGCCGTGGTGGGCTCGTCGGCGATCAGCAGCTGCGGCTCGCAGGCCAGCGCCATCGCGATCATCACGCGCTGCTGCTGGCCGCCCGAGAGCTGGTGCGGATAGGCATCGAGCCTGCGCTGCGGCTCCGCGATGCCGACCTCGGCCAGCAGCTCCTGTGCGCGCCGGCGCGCCGCGGGCCGACTCATCAACAGGTGCTTGCGCAGCGGCTCGGCGATCTGCTCGCCGATCGTCAGCACCGGGTTGAGCGACGACATCGGATCCTGGAACACGCAGGCGATCTCGTGCCCGCGCAGGCGCTGCATGTGCGCGCGCGGGGCCCGCAGCAGGTCGTCGCCGCGCCACAGCACGCGGCCCGAGCACTCGGCGTTGCGCGGCAGCAGCTGCACCAGCGCCATCGCGGTGACGCTCTTGCCGGAGCCCGACTCGCCGACGATGGCGACGGTGGTGTCGACTGGCACCTCGAAGCTGACGCCCTGCTCGCCGCGCCCGACCGCCTCGACGCGATGCGCGCGTCCATCGGCGTCGTGCAGGCGGAACGCGACCTGCAGGTTCTCGACCTTCAGCAGCGGCGCCGTCATCGCATGCCTCGCAAGCGAGGATCCAGGGCATCGCGCCACGCGTCCGCCATCAGCGAGAAGGCCGTGACGAACACCGCCATCGCGATCGTCGCGGCCGCCAGCTGCCACCAGTGGCCCAGGATCAGCTCGCTCTGCGACTCGGCCAGCATCGTGCCCCAGCTCACCTGGTCGGTCCTCACGCCCAGCCCGAGGTAGGACAGGATCACCTCGGCCTTGATGAAGTTGACGACCAGCAGCGACATGCGCGCCAGGATCACGTGGCTCACGTTGGGCAGGATGTGGCGGAACATGCGCGCGCCGGCGCCGGCGCCGATCGCCTCCGCCGCGAGCACGTATTCGCGCCGCGAATGCTTGATGAACTCGGCGCGCACCTGGCGGTACTGGCCGGTCCAGCCGGTCAGGCCCATGATCAGCACCAGCGTCGAGATGCCGCGCCCGAACACCGCCGCGAAGGCGAAGAACAGCAGGATCTCCGGCACCGCGGTCAGCACGTTGTAGACCCACTCGACGAGGTCGCCGACGCGCCCGCCGAAGAAGCCCGCGATCGCGCCCAGCGACGCGCCGATCAGCGTGGCCACGATGGCCGCGAGCACGCCCACCGACACCGAGATCTGCGTGCCCTTGAGCGCCTTGGCCAGCACGTCGCGCCCGAGCCGGTCGCCGCCGAACGGCAGCGTCGCGGCGAGCGGCCGCGCCTGCGCGTGATCCTTCGCGGCGCGCGCGTCCCACTCGCGGTAGCGCGGCGCGAGCGGGTCGACGTCGGCGATGTCGACCCGGGCCGACGAGGCGGCCGTCGCGGGCAGCGCGACGACGGGCTGCTCGGGCACGCCGGGTCCCAGGAACGTCGGCCGGGCGTCGGGCACGCCGACCTCGTCCTGCCAGTGGCGCGCGACCAGCCCGCTGCCGGTGCAGGCGATCAACAACGCGTACGCGACGACGATCGCCAGCGACACGACGCCCACGCCGTCGCGCCGGAAGCGCCGCCAGGCCGAGCGCCAGACGCCGTCGGCGCGGCGCGCCGGCAGCGGCTCGGCCAGCACCGGGATCAGCGTCGGCGCGAAGTCTGGCGTGTCGGTGCCACTCATCGCAGCACGACCCGCGGATCGACCGCGCGATACGACAGGTCGACGGCGAGATTGGCCAGCATCGTCAGCATCGCCACGTAGATCGTCACGGCCTGGATCACCGGATAGTCGCTGCGATTGACGGCCAGCAGCACCTCGCGGCCGATGCCGGGGATCGAGAAATAGACCTCGATCAGGAACGAGCCGATCAGCACGCCCGGCAGCGCGAGGCCGACGTTGGTGAGGATGGGGATCAGCGCGTTGCGCAGCACGTGGCGGAACAGCACGGCCGGCTCGGTCAGGCCCTTGGCGCGCGCGGTGCGCACGTAGTCGTGGCCCAGCTCGTCGAGGAAGTAGCTGCGGTACAGGCGCGTCTGCGGCGACAGCCCCACCAGCACCGCGAGCAGCACCGGCAGCGGCGCGTAGACGCCGAGGTTGGTCCAGGTGCTGTCGCTCCAGCCCTGCACCGGGAACCACCCGAGCTGGAAGCCGAACACGTACTGGCCGACGATCACGTAGACGAGGAACGAGATCGACAGCGCCACCGTCGTGCCCACCATGATCGCGCGGTCGGTCAGCGAGCCGCGCGCGTAGGCCACGCCGAGTGCGATCGGGATCGCGATCAGCGTGTCGAGGACGAGGATCGGGATCGTCACCGTGAGCGTGGCCGGCAGCCGCGTGGCCATCAGGTGCGCGATGGTCTCGTTGGTCGCCCAGCTGCGGCCCCAGTCGAAGGTGACGATACCCTTGACGAACAGCCACAACTGCACCCACCACGGCTCGCCCAGCCCGAGCTGCTGGCGGATCTCCGCGATCTGGCGCGGCGTCGCGTCGAGGCCGGCGAGCGTCTGCGCCGGATCCATGCCGAACTTTCGGAACAGGAAGAAGACGAGCAGCACCACGCCCAGGAGCGTGGGGATCATCTGCCAGAGCCGTCGGAGGAGGTAGGCGAACATCGGTGGGACGAACCGCGGAAGTCGCGAGTTTAGGGGTTGTAGACTCCGCAGTCGCCTGGATCCAGTGCGTTTTCCCGGCAGCGTCAACTTCACCACAAGGCTTCGTGTCGCCCGTGCGCTCGTCGATCCGTCGTTGCTGGCCGCTCGCCGCCGTTGCGCTTGCCGGGGGCCTGGCCGCCGCGTCCGCGTTCGCCCAGGCGCCCGCGCCGCACAAGGTGTTGCGCTATTCGCTGGAGCGCGCCGAGACCGGGTTCGACCCGGCGCAGACGCCCGACGCCTACTCGCGCGAGATCATCGACAACATCATCGAGCCGCCCCTGCGCTACGACCTGCTGGCGCGCCCGGCCCGCCTGCGCGTGGCCACGGCGGCGGCGCTGCCGCAGATGTCGGCCGACTTCCGCGAGCTCACGCTGAAGATCCGCCCCGGCATCTTCTTCGCCGACGACCCCGCCTTCCACGGCCGCGTCCGCGAGCTGACCGCTGCCGACTACGCCTACTCGCTGCGGCGCCACTTCGACCCGCGCCTGCACAGCGTGGCCTATGCCGACCTGCTGGCCGACGACATCCTCGGCCTGCAGGCGCTGCGCGAGCGCGCGCTGAGCCGCGACCAGCCGTTCGATTACGACTCGCCGGTCGAGGGCCTGGCGGTGGTCGACCGCTACACGCTGCGCATCCGCTTCGGCCATCCGAGCCCGCGCTTCCCGCTCAAGCTCGCCGAGTCGATCTACGCCGGCGCGATCGCGCGCGAGGTGGCCGAGACCTACGGCGACGCGATCATGGAGCACCCGGTGGGCACCGGCCCGTACCGGCTGGTGCAGTGGCGGCGCTCGTCGTTCATCGCGCTGGAACGCAACCCGCGCTTTCGCGACGAGTTCTACGACGAGCAGCCCGACGCCGGCGACGCCGACGGCCAGGCCACCGCCGCGCGGCTGCACGGACGGCGCGAGCCGATGATCGACCGCGTGGAGGTGTCCATCATCGAGGAGCCGCAGCCCTCGTGGCTCGCCTACGTCGGCGGCGCGTTCGATCTCACGTTGGTGCCTTATGAGTTCGCCCCCGACGCCGCGCCCGGCGGGCGCCTCGCGCCCAACCTCGCGAAGCGCGGCATGCGGCTGCACCTGGTGTCGCAGCCCGACGTGACCTACACGTACTTCAACATGGACGACCCGGTCGTCGGCGGCTACACGCCCGAGCGCGTGGCGCTGCGCCGCGCGATTGCGCTTGGCTACGACAACGCCGAGGAGATCCGCCTGCTGCGCAAGCCGCTGGCGATTCCCGCGCAGGGGCTGGTCGCGCCGCTCGTCGCCGGCTACGACCCGTCGCTGCGCACCAACATGAGCGACTACGACCCGGTGCGCGCGCGGGCGCTGCTCGATCTGTACGGCTACGTCGACGTCAACGGCGACGGCTACCGCGAGCGCCCGAACGGCGGCGCGCTGGTGCTGCACATGGCCACGCAGCCGGACACCTCGTCGCGCCAGTTGAACGAGCTGTGGCAGAAGAAGATGGAGGCGATCGGCATCCGCATCGTCTTCGAGCGCCGGCCCTGGCCCGAGCAGATGAAGCAGGCGCGCGCCGGCAAGCTGCAGATGTGGACGCTGGGCGGCTCCTCCGACGAGCCCGACCCCGAAGACCTGCTCGCGCTGGCCTACGGCCCGAGCAAGGGCGAGGGCAACTGGTCGCGCTTCGACCTGCCCGAGTACAACGCCGACTTCCGCCGCGTCCAGGAACTGCCCGACGGCCCCGAGCGCCAGGCCGCGATCGCGCAGGCGCAGAAGCTGCTGCTCGCCTACATGCCGATGAAGACGCACCTGCACCGCGTGCGGCTGGTGCTGACGCAGCCGTGGCTGGAGGGCTATCCGGCCAACCCCTTCGTCAACGGGTACTGGCGGTTCCTCGACATCGACGCGGCAAGGCGGCCGGCGACGCAGTGACGGCAGGTTCTCGGGGCGGAATTCCCTGGCGTGGCACCCACGCCGGCTGCTGACGGCCCCGCTGCGCCCTGTCCGAGCGGGAAATTTCCTGCTCGAGGAGGCGTCGACGGAGCTCCGAGCGCCATCGCCGTACCTTTTTGGGGCATCGATCCCGTCCGAGAACCAACTTTCGCGCTCCGAGGGGCACTTTCGCGGATCGGAGCGAGGACGCTGCAGCGGCCGAGGTCGGCGCCGAAGTGGCGTGCGGGGCGATTGGCGTTCGTTTGAACCGGTCATCCCGGCGCGGCGGCGAGAGCGGCTTGGCCGTTGGGTCCGGGAGGGTGGCGAGGCGACCGCTTCCCGCGTCGCGATCGGCGGCTGGCGACCCGTTGCGGCAATCGGCCCGTGTGAATCGGCTGCCGCCAAGCGGTACTTGCAGGGCGGGTTACGCCTTCGGCCAACCCGCCCTACCGGGATCTGCCATCCGATGGTTAGCCACAGTCATGGAAGCAGGTGCGCGAGCGAGAGCACGAACGCCATTGCGATGGCTCCTGCAAGGAACAAGGCAATGCGCTTGATCAGCGACGGCTCGAACATCCAGTTTCCCTCCATGTCCTCCTTCTTGACGCCGAATACGAAGTAGTAGGCGGGCACCGCGATCATCAGCACCAGGACGCAGAGGCAAACGCTGCCGGACGCGTCGTGTCGGTCGGCAAGCGGGCCAAGCAGGTAGCCGGCTGTCGTCGCGCCGATGCCTGTGACTGCCGCAGTATTGTTCGACGCGTTAGGCCTCATATCGTCTCCAGTCGGCCGGACAGAAGGTCCTGCAATCTACCCGGCCTCTCTCGACGTCGCGCCTCGATCGTCGGCGGCATTCGCATGCACAGGCCGCCCACCTCAGCGACCTCGACGCTGCTCGATCCTGAGCCCCACGAAGCAGCTCAGCGGCCACGACAGGAGCCACGACAACCAGTACCAGTGCGGCCAGCCGGTGTTCCAGTTCGGGATCGTCGAGGCGATGCCCAGGAGCTCGCCCAGGATCATGAACGCCAGCACATGGCGGGACTTTGGCGCGGGCGCGAAGCGGGCGCAGAGCCAGGCGCACAGGATCGAGATGGCGATGAACAGCGCCGTGCTGGCCAGGAGCGCTGTCTGCGACGGCACCCGGCCGTGCACGAAGTCGCCGGGGAAGAGCGCCGACAGCAGCGGATCGCTGCACAACACGAGGACGATCGACAGCATGTAGCTGCCGACGACGACGAGGATCGACTTGAGCATGGCGGCCATCCTTGCGGCGGATGCGCCGCATGGTCGATCAGGCTAGCAGCGGTCGCGCGGCGCGCACAGGCGGCTTTCCCGGTGGCGCGCGCCGGCGCAGCGCCTTGCGGCGACGCGCGCGTCTGGCAACATGGCCGTCGCGCGCATGGCGCTGACAACAATCGGGCGGACGACGATCCGCCTCGGGAGGACATCATGAAGACTCGCCACGCATGGGCCTGGAGAGCCTGGCTGCTGGTGGCGCTGCTGGCCGCGAGCGGATCGTCGTGGGCCGTCGACCTGCAGGCCGGGGTGCCGGCTCTGCGCGCCGATGTCGTGGTCCTGGACGACACCGGCATGCGGCCGGACGAACTCGACGAGTTCCAGCGCCAGCCTCCCGCCGAACGCCGCCGACGCGCCGACGCCATCCTGGCGCTGCGGCCCCAGGCCACCGGCGTGCGCTTTCTGCGCTTGCAGGCGGACGACGCTTTGGCGGATTTTCCGGGCATGCTCGCGGACAGCGAGCTTGTCCTGGCGGATTCCGCGATCGACCGTCGGCTGCGCAAGATCGTGCTGGTCACGCGTGCCGAGGCCTTGATCCAGGCGCAGCGAGCGGCTGAGGCGATCCCGCTGGCCAGCCAGGCGATCGAGATCGTCCCAACGGATTCGAATGCCTGGTTCGCGCGCGGCTGGGCGCGCTACCAGGTGGATCAAGACCGGACGGACGACGCCCTCGCGGACCTGGACCGCGCGTTGCAGCTCGAGCCCGACGAGGGCGTCGGACGCTACCGGCGCGCGGTCGTTCTGGCGTCGCGCGGCGCCCTGGATCGCGCCGCCCAGGACTACGAGCGGGCCGTGCAACTCGTGCCGGAGGACGAGCCCGCACGGCGGGAATATGGCGTGCTGTTGATCGAGCGCGGTGCCCCCGAGGCCGCGCTGGCCCAGTTCGAGGTCGCCCTGCGCCTGCGGCCGGGCGATCCGTCAGCGTGGGTCGGGCGCGAGCACGCGCACCTCGTGCTCAAGCGCTTCGACGACGTGGTGGCCGACGCCCGCGAGGCCATGGCGTTGGGCGGCACCGACAGCGACCTGGCCAACGCGCACTCGTACCTGGCGACGGCACTATGGAAGAAGTCGGACTTCGCCGGTGCAGCCCGCGAATTCCAGAGCGTGCTGGCGTTCACCGACGATCACAGGATCGCAAAAAGCGTGGGACAAATGCAATGGTTTTCCGGCCAACTGCCGCAAGCCATCCAGACATTCCGCGGGCAGGTGACGTGGCCGGATTCCAATCCGTACACGCTGCTCTATCTGTTCATCCTGCAAGTGCATGTCGATCCCGCCGCCGAAGCCGCGGCGACCGCCGAACTCGCATCGCTGGCCACGCCGCATCAGCCGCACGAGTGGGGTGACACGTTGGTCGACCTGGTGCTGGGACGAACCACGCTGGCCGCGACGCTGGTCGAGGCCGATGCGGCGGACACGGACCGCCTGCGGGCAGGGCACCGATGCGAGGCCGACTACTTCGCCGCGGAACGACTGCTGTTGCACGGGCAGCGCGAGGCGGCGAGCGGCCTGCTCGAGGAGGCGCACTCGGTCTGCCCTTCGACGTACATCGAGGCTCAGGCAGTGGCCGCGGAGCGGCAGCGGCTCGCCGCGCAGTCGCCGTCGCACTGAGCGCACGAGACTCGGCCGGCTGATCGCGCGCAGGACGCCGCGACGATTCACCGTCCGATCGGGCTGGCGATCAGGCTGCAGCCGACGTCGAGCCCCGCCCCTGCTGGCCGAGCACCTGGTTCAACGTCTGCGCCAGCGACACGAAGTCCGACGGAATCATCAGCACGGTGGTGCTGTTGTTCTCCGCACCGACCTCGGAGATCATCTGCATGCGCCGCAGCTCCAGCGCCGCCGGGTTCTGCATCATCTGCGCGGCGGCCGCGGACAGCTTGATCGATGCCTCGGACTCGGCTTCCGCCTTGATCAGGCGCGCGCGCTTCTCGCGGATCGCCTCGGCCTGCATCGCCATCACCTGCTGCATCGCGGCGGGGAGCTCGACGTCCTTCATCTCGAAGCGCTGGACCTCGAGTCCCCAGACTTCGGTGGAGGCGGCGATGCTGTCGCGAAGCAACTCGTTGATCTTGTCGCGCTGCTGCAGCACTTCGTCGAGGTCGTGCTGGCCGATGATGTTGCGCAGGCCGGTCAGCGCGAGCTGGTAGACGGCGGCGTGCGCGTCCGCGACCTCGATCACCGAGCGCGCCGCGTCGACGATGCGGTACCACAGCACGGCGTTGACCTTGATCGTGACGCTGTCGCGCGTGATGGTCTCCTGCTGCTCGGCCGAGACGGTCAGCGTGCGGACGTCGATCGTCGTCGCGCGCTCGATGCCGAAGGGAATGATCCAGTACAGGCCGGGCCCGCGCAGGCCGACGTAGCGGCCGAGGCGCAGGATGACGCCGCGCTGGTACTCCTGCGCGATGCGCAGGCCGGACAGCAGCGCGACCAGGATGAGAGCGATGACGGGAAACATGGTCGAACCTCGATTTCTTTGCGGTTGGTTGGCCTCCAGTGTTGGCGCGGTCGCGTATGAAACGCATAAGGAACGTGCGGCGATCGCGACGACGACAATGCCTGGTCGGACGACGATCCGTCTCGGGAGGACATCATGAGAACTCGCCGCACTTCGGCTTGGGGAGCCTGGCTGCTGGCCGCGGTGCTGGCCGCGAGCGGCCCGTCTGGGGCCGCCGACCTGCAGGCCGGGCAGCCGGATCCTGCGGACGATCGGGTGCCCTTGGGGGACACCGGCATGAGCGCGGAGGAACTGAAGGATTTCAACGGCCAGTCGCTGGACGAAAAGCGCCGGCGCCTGGATGTCATCCTGGCAGGGCATCCCACGGCCATCGGCGCGCGCTTCCTGCGCCTGCAGGCGGACGATCAGCTGGCGGACTTTCCCGCGATGCTCGCGGACAGCGAACCTTTGCTCGCCGATTCCACGTTCGATCGCCGATTGCGCGAGATCGCGCTGGTCATTCGTGCCGGGGCGCTGATCCAGGTGCGGCGGCCGGCCGAGGCGATCGTTGCGGCCAGCGAGGCGCTCGACATCGACCCCACGGACTCCGACGCCTTGTTCGATCGTGGCTGGGCGCGATACCACGCCGATCACGGTCAGGTGGCGGCCGCGCTGGCCGATCTGGACCGCGCATTGCAACTCGATCCCACGCAGGGCATCGGCTATTTCCGGCGAGCGACGATCTACCAGGAGCAGCGCCAGTACGACCGCGCGGAGAAGGACTTCGACCGCGCGCTGCAGTTCGCGCCGGACGACGTGCCCACGCATCTGCAATACGGCCAGATGCTGATCGAGGTACACGAGTTCGAGCGTGCGCGGGCGCAGTTCGATGCCGTGGTGCGCTTGGCGCCGGACTATTCGGCCGGATGGAACTGGCGAGCGGGCGCGGAAGTGTCGCTGGGCCAACTGGACCAGGCCTTCGCCGACGCGAACCGGGCCATCGAGACCAGCGTCTCGAAAGCCAGCATCGCCGACGGGCACAGCACGCTCGCCGACGTCCTCGAGCACAAGCACGACATCGCCGGTGCCATCAGCGAGTACAAGCGCGCGCTGGCCATCGACCCCGACTTTCTGATAGCAGTCAGGCTCGCGCGCCTGCAGCGGGACGACGGCCCGTTCGCGCAACTGGTCGACGCCTATCGCGAGCGAGCCGTCGAGCCGGGCGCCAGCCCCTACGCCTCGCTCCGGCTGTTCGTCGTGCGAATGCGGGCGCGTCCGGCGGATGAGGCAGCCGCGGGCGCCGAGCTCGCCCGGCTCGTGCCGGCGCACGCACCGCATGCGTGGGTCGACACGCTGGTCACGCTCATGCAGGGCCAATCGACGCTCGAGGCTGCGCTGGCCGAAGCGGACGCCGCGCCGACCGACCGGCTGCGCAAGGGCCAGCGATGCGAAGCGGACTACTACAGCGCGGAACTGCGCCTGGCCCGCGGCCAGGACGGGGCCGCGGGCCACCTGCTCGAGGAGGCGGCCGCCGTCTGCCCGGCGACGTACGACGAAGCCGACGCCGTCGACGTGGAGCAGCGCCAGCTCGCCGCCAAGGTGGCGGCGCATTGAACGTCGCCGCGACCTGCGGACCGCTCCGACGACAATAGCCCGATGACCGCCCCCGAACCGACCGGCGCGAGCCCGCTGGCCGCGCTCCACCGCGCCTTTGCCGTCCTCGTGCTCGGCTTCGCCTCCGGCCTGCCGCTCGCGCTGACCGGCCTGGCGATGCAGGCCTGGCTCACGATGGACGGGCTCGACTTCGCGGCGATCGGCTTCCTCACGCTGATCGGCATCCCGTACACGTTCAAGTTCCTGTGGGCGCCGCTGATGGATCGCGTCGACCTGCCGCTGCTCGGACGCCGGCGCGGCTGGATCGTCTTCACGCAGGCGCTGCTGGCGCTCGCGCTGTTCGTGCTGGCCGACATCTCGCCGAAAGTCGCGCTGCCGCTGTTCGCCGCACTCGGCGTGGGCGTAGCGTTCGTCAGCGCGTCGCAGGACATCGTCGTCGATGCTTACCGCGTCGACCTGCTGCCCGCGCGCGAGCGCGGCATCGGCGCGTCGCTGGCGGTGATGGGCTATCGCCTCGCGATGATCCTGTCCGGCGGCGTCGCCCTGATCTGGACGGACAGCGTCGACGGCATCGGCATGACCTGGCCCGCCGTCTACCGGCTGATGGCAGCGATCATGGCCGGGCTCGCCGTCTTCTCCGCGTTGGCGCTGCCGCGCCTCGCGCAACCGCCCGCGCGCGTGCGCGACGCGTCGCGCGGGCCGATCCGGCAGGACCTCGTCGGCTTCCTCGCGGTGCTGGTGGCCGTGGGCGTGGGCGTCTGGCTGACGCAGCGCTTCGGCGGCGCGATCGCCGGCTGGCTGCTGTCGCCCTGGTTCGGCGACGCCGTGGCCAAGGGCTCGCTGCAGGCCAAGTGGATCGACCTGCTCGCGCTGCTGCTCGGGCTCGCGGTGACGCTGCCGCTGGCCGGCTTCGCGGCCCGGCGTGCCCGCTTCGAGACGCTGCTGTCCGGCCTCGAGTCCTACTTCAGCCAGCCGCGCGCCTGGAGCTTTCTCGGCTTCATCGTGTTCTACAAGCTGACCGACGCGTTCCAGCTGTCGCTGCTCACGCCCTTCCTGCTCAAGGGCATGGCGTTCGGGCCGGCGGAGGTCGGCGTCGTCAACAAGCTGATCGGCCTGCTGCTGACGGTGTTCGGCGCGCTGCTGGGCGGCCTGATCATGCTGCGGCTGCGGCTGGTGTGGTCGCTGCTGCTGTTCGGGCTGCTGCAGATGTCCAGCAGCCTCGCGTTCTGGTGGCTCGCGGTGCACGGCAAGGGCCAGCTGCCGGGGTTGACGATCCCCGCGTTCGACTTCGGCTTCGTCAAGCTGGTGCATCCGACGCTGGTGGACGGCGGCCTGCTGATGGCAGTGGCCAGTGAGAACCTGGCCAGCGGCATGGGCACCGCGGCCTTCCTCGCGTTCCTCATGAGCCTGACCAACCAGCGCTTCAGCGCCACGCAGTTCGCGCTGCTGTCGGCGTTCCAGTCGGTCGGCCGCGTCTGGATCGGCCCGCTGGCGGGCGTGCTGGCCGAGGCGATCGGCTGGCCGGCGTTCTTCCTGGTGGCCATCGCGATGGGCGTGCCGTCCCTGGTGTGGCTCAAGGCCTTGTGGAAACCGATCGACGCGCTGGACGCGCGCCGCTGAACCTCTTGAATCGCGCGGGATCGCAGTCATCTGCGAGAGCGAACCGTCCCCTCCGACCTTGAACACGCCTCCCCCCATCGACGCCGGCCGCCGCCGGCTGCTCACGACGGCCGCCGCCGGCGCGCTGCTGGTGCTGCCCGCCACGGCCGCCCTGGCGCAGCGCGAGGGCGTGCAGGTCGGCCCGCGCTCGAACTTCGAGTCGCTGGTGCCGGCCGCCCAGATCGAGGCCGAGGCCGCGCGTGGCTATCGCGACATGCTGGCGCAGGCGCGCGCCGAACATCGCCTGGCCACGCCCGAGAACGTGCAGCTGCGCCGGCTCGTGATGATCTCGACGCGCCTGCGGCCGTTCGCCGGCATGTGGAACGAGCGCGCGATCGGCTGGCAGTGGGAGGTCAACCTGATCAACTCGCCGCAGGTCAACGCGTTCTGCATGCCGGGCGGCAAGATCGCGTTCTACTGGGGCATCCTGAGCAAGCTGCAGCTGTCCGACGACGAGGTCGCGATGGTGATGGGCCACGAGATGACCCACGCGCTGCGCGAGCACGGCCGCGCGCAGATCGGCAAGCAAGTGGCCACGCAGGGCACGATCGCGCTGCTGGCGGGCCTGTTCGGATGGAGCAACGCGAGCCGCCAGGTGGCTGGCATGGGCGGGCAGTTGCTGTCGCTCAAGTACAGCCGCGACGACGAGACCGAGGCCGACCTGATCGGCCTGGAGCTCGCGGCGCGCGCGGGCTACCAGCCGCAGGCGGCGATCTCGCTGTGGCGCAAGATGGAAGCGGCCAGCCGCGGCGCGCCGCCCGCCTTCCTGTCGGATCATCCGTCCAATCCGGACCGGCTGCGCGTGATCGCGGCCAACATCCCGCGCGTGCAGGGGCTCTACGCCCGCGCGCCCAAGCCCGACGTGCGCTTCGGGCCGCCGCTGGCCGGCTGATTTTCGGCAAAGACGGCCGCTTCGCGAGTGTGTGGCCGGCACCGCGCGGTGTCGCGAGAAATGCGCCGCGATGGTGCGTTGCGTCCATTTCAAGCGGGTTTGCAGCTCGACCTTAGGGGGAAGTGCCCGGGGGAGGTATGTGCGTTGCCCCTGTCGGGCGTGACCTGGGTGCTCCTGGCGCTAACGGGTCCGATAAATCCTGTCGCATGGGGCGGCGGACCAAACCTTTCGGAGTACCAGCAATGACTTCCCAACACGATCAAACCGGCCGTCATGACCAGCAAAACCAGGCTGGCGCACAAGGCCAGCAGGGTGGCCAGCCGAGCGGCGGTCGCGGTTTCGCCGGCATGGATCGCGAGCGCCAGCGCGAGATCGCCAGCCAGGGTGGCCGCGCGGCGCATGCCAGCGGCAATGCGCACCAGTTCACGTCGGAAGAGGCGCGTGCGGCCGGCTCCAAGCGCCACGCCAACAACGCGTCGCGCAACGCCGCGAACGCCGCCAACACCTCGCCCAAGGGCGACTCGTCCCTGAGCTGATCCCGGCCCGGCGGCCCGCGACCCGCGGGCTCGCCGGCCTGGTTTGCTGCAAACGCTACCGCAAAGCGTGGGCTCGACCCACGCTTTGTCGTTTGTGCCGTATACGTTTTGTTGCGAGTGGCGGCCGCGTCCGGCGATTCCACGCCTCGTGATGGGGCATGCGATTGATGGGACGCCGTAACCCGCGGTGCTTATGATCGCGCGATGCACATCGCCCTGATCGCGCACGACGCCAAGAAGGACCTGATGGTCACGCTGGCGCGGGACTTCGCGCCGTTTCTATCGCGTTGCCACGTGATGGCCACCGGCACCACGGGCTCGCGCCTGATCGCCGAGGCCGGCATCGAGGTGGAGCGGCTTCTGAGCGGCCCGCTGGGCGGCGACCTGCAGATCGGCGCGCGCCTGGCCGAAGGCCGGGTCGACGCGGTGATCTTCCTGCGCGACCCGATGACGCCGCAGCCGCACGAGCCCGACATCAACGCCCTGGTGCGCGCGTGCGACGTCCACGACGTGGTCTGCGCCACCAACGAGTCGAGCGCGCGCCACGTGATGAAGGCGCTCGCGGAGGAACTCGACGCGCGGCTCGCGCGCGAGGCCGCTCAGAAGCGGTAGCCGAGGCCGATCGTCAGCTGCGGGATCGCCTTGAACTTGTGGACCTCGTCCTGGAAGTCGCGGTTCTCCTGCTGCAGGTCGCTCGCGCCCTGCGAGTCGAGCGCCAGCTCGCTGGCCAGTGCCGGCGAGGCCTTCAGCGGCGTCGCCTTGGCGGTGCCGATGGACGCGCCGAGGTCGAGGTTGAACGACAGGCCCGGCGTGCTCTGGTGGTGTCCCCAGCCCAGCCCGAGGTAGGGCGCGGCCTTCGGGAACGACAGGTCGGACTGCACGTAGTAAAGCGACGAGGGCGCGTCGTACTGCACGCCGCCGAGAGAGATCTTGCCGTCGTGCGAGGACGCCGTCATCGTCGCCTTGGCCTGGTTGAAGGTGGCGCCGGCGCTGAGGCGAAAGCCTCCGTTCAGGACGAACCAGTCGCCCAGCAGCGCGCCGCGCTTGTAGTCGATGTTGCCCTTGAAGTCGTTGTCGGCGGTCGTGCCGCTGTAGTTGTGATGGGCGATCGAGCCGAAGTCCGCGCGCACGGCGAACGCGCTGTTGATCGGCTGGGCGATGCCCACCAGCGCGTACGGGAAGCCGGTGGCCACGTAGGCCTCGACGGCCGCGGCGGGGCCCGCGACGGACAGGCCGGCGACGGCGAGGGCGGCGACGAGCCAGGGGCGGGCGAGGGCGAAGGTCATCGGGCGGCTCCGGAGAAGTTGGGGCGAAGCCATCGAGCATAGTCAGCCGGCATGACGGCGGAGGCCGGAAAAGCGGGCGGAACCGCGCCGTCCCGGAGCGTTCGCCGCGATGCGCCACAATGGTTCCACGACCAAGCGAAGGCCGCGGTGGCAGCTCGACGACACCGCGGCGGGTGCGAAAGGAATCGATGTCCACGATCCAGTCCGTCCTGCGAGACGCCCGCGGCGTGGCCGCGCTCGCGCTGTTCGCCGCGCTCGCGGCCTGCGGCGGTGGTGGCGGTGGCAGCGGTGGCAGCGGCCCCGTCACGAACCCGTTCCTCGATCCGAACCAGTACTCGGGGACCGCGTCGGCGTCGCTGTCGTCCCCCAACGAGACCACCGCCACGACGCACGCCTCGCTGACGCTCGACGGCACGGCCATCGCCTACACCGCGACCGTGGGCCACCTGTCGGCGCTGGATGCGACGAGCCAGGCGCCCGAGGCCTCGATCTTCTACGTCGCCTACACGGCCGACGGCGCCGCGGCGGCGACGCGGCCCGTCACGTTCTTCTTCAACGGCGGACCGGGCTCGGCCACGATCTGGCTGCACCTGGGCTCGTTCGCGCCCAAGCGCCTGGTCACCGGCGTGCCGGCCACCACGCAGACCGTGCCCTTCCCGTACGTCGACAACGCGGACAGCCTGATCGACACGACCGACCTCGTGTTCGTCGACGCGGTCGGCACCGGGCTGTCGGAGGCGATCGCGCCGCACACCAACCAGACCTACTGGGGCGTCGACGCCGACGCCGGCGTGCTGCGCGACTTCGTCCAGCGCTGGCTCGCGGTCAACGGCCGCACGGCCTCGCCGCTGTTCCTGTACGGCGAGTCGTACGGCACCACGCGCGTGCCGGTGCTCGCGCGCCTGCTCGAGACCGCCGGGCGGCGCGTCAACGGCGTGGTCGAACAGTCCTCCATCGTCGACTACAACAGCAACTGCTCGGTGGTGGGCGGCAAGCCCACCGTCAACTGCGCGGGCTTCCTCCCGAGTTATGCCGCGGTCGGCGAGTGGTACCACCTGGCGACGGGCGCGACCGCCGACCTGCAGGCCGACCTCGCCACCGTCCGCAGCTACGCCGACTCCACCTACGCGCCCGACGCCGCCACCTGGCTCGCGAGCGCCACGCTGCCGCCCGCCGGCCACATCGCGGCGCTCGTCGCCTTCACCGGCCTGCCAACGGCGCAGTGGGACACGCAGTTCGACATGGACTACGACACCTTCCGCCACCACCTGATCGCCGGCACCACGCTGGGCGTGTACGACGGCCGGGTGTCGGCGGCGGTGGGCTCCCCGCTCGACGCCGACGACGAGCCTTCGGACACCTTCGTCGCGCCCGGCTTCGTGTCCGCGATCAAGTCCTTGCTGCCGACGCTCGGCTACACGAATCCGTCGACCTACCTGGTGTCGAACGACGCCACCATCAACGACTGGAACTTCGCGCACGGCAGCCACGCGCTGCCCGACGTCGTGCCCGACCTGAGCAGCGCCCTCCTGCTCGATCCGTCGCTGAAGGTGTTGTTCATCGGCGGCGAGCACGACCTGATCACGCCGTTCCACCAGACCGAGCTGGACGTCGCGCGCCTGGGCACGGGCGCGCCGGTCACGCTGCATTTCCATCCGGGCGGCCACATGACCTACCTCGACGACGGCTCGCGCCCGTTGATGAAGGCCGAGCTGGCCGCGTTCTACGCCTCGGCGACGGGAGCTCCCTGATGCGCAACGTCCTCGCCATCCTCGCGCTGCTCGCCGCCGCGTCCGCGCAGGCCGGGCCCTTCCTCGATCCCGGCAGGCCGCCGGCGGCCGCGCAGCAGGCGGCGCAGGCCGAGGGACGCGTCCGTCCGGCGTCGGTCGGCGCGGCACTGGATTCCGACGCCCTGGCCCACCTGCACGCCAGCTTCGACGCGGCCGACACCGCGCACCGCGGCACGCTGTCGCGCGCGGAGGCGCAGGCCGGCGGCTTCGGCTGGATCGCCAACCACTTCGACGCGATCGACACCGCGCATGCGGGCCGCGTGAGCTTCGACGACGTCGCGCGCTACCTGGCCGCGCGCCGCGCGGGCAGCGCGACGAAGTAGTCGCCCGACCGATGTCTCATCCGCGATAGAAGTACGGATCCAGCACGCTCACCGCCGTGATCGAGTCGATCGGCAGGTTGTTGTTGCGGGCGGTCTCGCGGATCGCGTCGGGCGTGGGCGCGTCGTAGATGCAGAACGTCTTCTTCAGGTCCTGCGTCACGTACGAATGGACCCACGTGACGCCGCTCTTCGCGTTGGTGCCGACGACGCTCATGCAGACGTCCGCGCCCTGCGCGTCGACGGGGATGTGCAGGCCATCGGGGAAGGTGCGTTCGACGAGGAAGCGGGGCATGGCGGACTCCTGGGTTGATGGGTGCGGTCGGTCTTGACCGTGGCATCGAGACTACGCCGCCGCACTTGACGCGGCAACGGCGAGCCTGCCCAGATTGCGCGCCGCGGCTACCTATTCTTGGGGGCGATGCCGGTGCGCTCCGCGACGGCGATGGCCTCGGCGCGCGTGTTGACGCCCAGCTTCGCGAAGGATGCCGCGACGTGGTGGTCGACCGTGCGCACCGAGCGGCACAGGCGCTCGGCGATCTCGGAGTTGCGCAGTCCGCCGCACAGCAGCTCGAGCACCTCGCGCTCGCGGTCGGTGAGCTGGTGCGGATTGGTCTGCGTCGAGGCGCGGGCGCCGCGCGGGATGCCGCGCACGCCGGCGACGCGCAGCGACTTGCGCAGCGGGTCCGCGGCGGCCTGGGCGCCGAGGTCGTCCAGCATCGCAAGGGCCTCGAGGCGCGCCGCGTCGTCGCCTTCGGACAGCGCCAGCGCCTGCTCGAATGGCGCGCCGATCGCGGCCCAGGCGTCGGCGGCCGCGCGCCACTGGCCGCGCATCAGCAGCGCGTGCGGCTCGGCGCAGGCGGCGGGAACGTCGACCGGGACGCCCGCGCGGCGCAGCCACTGGGCCAGCTCGCCGCTGAACCACGGATGGCGATGCGCCTGGGCCTGGGCCAGCGCGGATCGGGCCTCGGCGACCACGCCCGCCATGTCGCCGCGCAGCCAGGCGGCCTCCGCGCGCGCGCAGCGCACGGGCGCGACGCGTTGCAGCGTGCCGCTGGCCAGGGCCAGCTCGAGCGCGGCGGCCAGCGTCGCCGCGGCCTCGGGCTCGCCGCGGCGCGCCTGCAGCCGGCCCAGCGCGGCCAGCGCCATCACGCGGCTGGTGCTGGGCGACGCGGCCTGCGCGACGATGTCGAGCGCGTGCTCGCGCGCGTCGTCCCACTGGCCCAGGTGCAGTTCGCACAGCGCCAGCCAGGCGACGGAATACTGGCGGTAGAAGTCGATCTCGTGCTGCTGCGAGAACGCAATCGCGGCTTTCAGGTGCTCTTGCGCCTCGCGCAGCCGCCAGACCTCGCCCGAGCCGGAGCCGAGGTTGCTGTGCGTGTTCGCGGCCAGGCCGTGCAGGCCGTCCGCCAGCGCGAGACCGAGCGCGCGCTGCAGGTGCGCGCAGCCGGCGTCGTAGTCGAGGAACAGCGTCGCGGTGCCCAGCGTGCCGACCGCCTCGGCGAGGATCTCGCGCTCGCCGAAGCGCTCGGCCAGCGTGATGGCCTTGCCGGCCCATGCGACGGCCGCCTCGCAATCGCGATTGAGCATGCGCAGCTGCGCCTCGACGCGGTAGGCGCGAGCCAGCTCGGGCCCGGGCGGCAGTGCCTCCAGCATCGCGATGGCGCGCAGGCTGGCCGCGTCGGCCTCGGCGTTGCGCAGCGCGAGCACCTGGGCCAGCGCGAGCCCGCTCAGGTTGACGGCCTCGCGGCGCGGGTCGGGATGGGTCCGATGCCAGTCGGACAGCTGGCCGTGCGCGGCGATCGCGTCGTCGAGCCGGTTCGTGAGACGGCACTCGCGTGCGCAGGCGGCGAGCCAGTCGCCGACGGCGTCGCCCGGCTCGCCATGTTCCAGCGCGGTGCGGTAGTGCGCCGCCGCCTCGGCGTGCGCGCCGCGCTGCAGCGCCTGGGCGGCCGCCTCCGGCGCGAGCCTGGCCACCGCGCGCGCGTCGCCCGCGCGCACGGCGTGATGCACGCGCCGCGCGAGCGAGACGGCGGCGTGGCCCGGCCGCTCGAGCGCGCGCAGCACGTCGGCGTGCAGCGCGCGCGCGACCGGCGGCGACAGCGACGCCTCGATCGCCACGCGCACCAGTTCGTGGCGGAAGAAATAGCTATCGTCGGCCGCGTTGAGCAGGCCGCAGTTCAGGCACTCGTCGAGCACCGCCGCGGGCGGCGCCAGCAGCGCTTCGATCAGGGCGCCCTCGATGCGCGTGGGCACGGTCGACGCCAGCCGCACGACGGCTTGCGCCTCCGCACCGAGACGCGCGAAACGCGCGAGCACCAGGTCCTGCACGCCATGCGGCACGCCGTCGGCACCGTGTCGCAGCAGTTCGCTCACGAACAACGGGTTGCCGCGCGTGAGCGCATGCAGGCCGCTGGCCGATCGCATCGCCGCGCTCGCGAGCCGCGCGACGGCGGCGGGCGACAACGGCTCCAGCGCGAGCCGCGTGACCAGGCTGGACGACAGTTCGCCCAGCAGGCGGCGCAGCGGATGCGCCGCCGACACCTCGTCGTCGCGCCACGACAGCACCAGCAGGCAGGGCACGCGGTCGATGCGGCGGCCGAGGAACTTCAGCAGGTCCAGCGTGGCGTCGTCGGCCCAGTGCACGTCCTCGAAGACGGCGAGCACCGGCTGCCGGCTGCGCTGCAGCGTCGTCAGCACCGCCTCGAACAGCTCGGCGCGCGCCTGGCCCGGCTGCAGCAGCGCGCGGAAGGCGGCGTCGGTGCCGCGGGCGATGTCGTGCAGCGGCGCGAGCGGATGCGGCGTCTCGAGCGAGTCGCACGCGCCCCACCACAACGCCGCGTCGCCGCGCCGTTCGGCAAAGGCCTTGAGCAGCGTCGTCTTGCCGATGCCGGCCTCGCCGCTGACCAGCAGCACGTGGCCGCCGCCCAGCCGCGCCGCCGCGAGCTGGCGCTCGAACGTCAGCAGGGCGGCGTCGCGCTCGACGAGCTCCATCGCGTCACGCCGGCAGCTTGTCGAGGGCCGCCATCACCGCGTCGAGATCGGCCGACGCGACGTCCAGGCCGAAGCCGTCGGCGAGCACGTCGGCGAACTCCGCACGCGCGTGCAGCTCGCGTTCGACCGGTGCGGCGTGCTGCGGCTGGAACGCCGACAGCCGCCGGTTGAACAGGCGCAGGCGGCCGCCCTCGATCGCGCGGCCCAGCAGCAGGTTGTGGGCCAGCATCGACTTCGGATGCGTCGCGACGAACCAGTTGCCCATCTCGCCATCGATCGCGTGCGGCGCGGTGGGCATCAGCTGGTAGCAGTCGGTCCAGACGCCCGCGGCCAGCGTCTGCAGCAGCAGCTCGTCGCCGACATCGACGAAGCGGTAGAAGCCGCTGCCCGCGGCCTGCGTGTCGCGGCGGGCGAGCACCAGCGGCGCGAGCGGGGCGACGGTGCTGCAGCCGACGTCCACCATGTGCGCGACGCCATCGAGCACGACGCGCGTGGCCAGATGCGTGCGCGCCGTCACCACGTCGGCCGCGACGCCCGAGCGAATGCGCGCCTCCATCGGTTGCACGTCGAAGCCGACGGCCTGCAGCACGGCGCGGAACAGCGTGTTCTGCTCGAAGCAGTAGCCGCCGCGGCGCTGGCGCACCATCTTGTCCTGAAGGCCGGCGACGTCGAGCCTGGGCACGCGGCGCGCGAGCACCTCGATGTTGTCGAACGGGATCGCGGTGGCGTGATCGAGGATCAGGCGCTCGAGGCAATCGCGCGTTGGCGCGAGCGCGCCCGCGAAGCCGATGCGCCGGCGATACGCGTCGAGGTCGAGCTCGCGCACGTCGATCGGCGCGACCGTGCTCATGCCGGTTCGACCAGCCAGCCGTGCGCCGGCAGCTTGCGGTCGTCGGCGCCCAGGCGCAGCGCCTGTTCCGACGCGGTCACGTTGACGACGACGCTGACGCTGTCCGCGCCGAGCGCGCGCCTGAACGCGAACAGCCGCTCGTTGCCGACATCGAGCATCGTCATCGCGCCGCCGTACTGGCCGTTGGCCAGCGCCGGATGCGCGTGCTTCAACGCGAGCAGCCGCGTGTAGAACGGCTGCAGCTCGCGCGTCTTCCAGTCGACGGCGTCCTTCTCGAAGAACTCGAGGCGCTTCGTCAGCCGCGCCTCCTGGCCGCCGTAGATCAGCGGCATGCCGGGCAGCGTGAACGTGAGGACCGCCAGCGGCAAGTAGTTGTCGCCATAGAGCTCGGCGTCGGTGCCGTTCCACGAGTTGAAGTCGTGGTTGGTCGTGAAGCGCATGCGGTAGGCCGAGGGCGGGAAGCCGTGCGGCTCCTTCGCGGCCCATGCGCGCAGCTCCGCGGCGCCGGCCTTGCCCTGGCCGATCTCGTGGAACAGTCGCGCCAGGTCCCAGCTGTAGGTCATGTCGAACGCGCTGCGATGCAGGTCGACGGCGTCGGACTCGGCCAGCATGAACATCGGCTTGACCGCGTCGAGCTCGCGCCGCGCGCGCTCCCAGAACGGCGTCGGCACCAGGCTCGCGACGTCGCATCGGAAGCCGTCGAGATCGGTCTCGCGCAGCCAGAACTGCATCGCCGCGATCATCGCGTCGCGCAGCGCGGGCGCGTCGTAGTTCAGCGCGGTGACGTCCGACCAGTGCTCCTCGTTCGGCGAGCCCGCGTTGAACGTGACGGGGAAGATCTCGCCGTGCGCGTCGAGCTTGTACCAGTCCTTGTGATCGCGCGTCCATGGATGGTCGAACGCCGTGTGGTTGGCCACCCAGTCGAGGATGACCCTCATGCCCTGCGCGTGCGCCGCCTGCACGAACGCGCGCGCGTCGGCCAGCGTGCCGAATTCCGGGTTGACGGCCACGTAGTCGCGGATCGAGTAGTAGCTGCCCAGCGTGCCCTTGCGATTCACGACGCCGATCGGCTGGATCGGCATCAGCCAGACGATGTCGACGCCCATGCCCTTGAGGCGCGGCAGGTCGGCCGCCGCAGCCTTCAGCGTGCCGTCGGCCGTGTGCTGGCGGACGTTGAGCTCGTAGATCGCGGCCTGGCGCGACCAGGGCACGTGCGGCATGGCGGGCGGCGGCGAATCGGCTTGGGCGGTGCGCATGGCGAGCGTCGACGTGCTGGCGAACAGCGAGAGGAACTGGCGGCGAAGCAGGGACATCGGGCCTCCTGGGCGATCGAGTTTAGTCCTTGAAGCGCGGCCGACAGGCCCAGGCGAACCTCACGGCGTCTCCGGGATCGCGTGCGGCGCGCTTTCGGGCCTGCGGCGACAATCGCGGCGGGGAGGCAACGGAATGCTGGACAGGTTGTGGGCGAGGCTGTTTGGACGACGCGAATCGTTCGATGACGAACGCGTGCGGCGCGCATTCGTCGATGGACTCACCGGGCTGCCGAACCGCCACGTGATGGGGGAGCGTCTTCGGGAAGCGCGCGCCGCAGGCGTCACCGGCGTGGCGGCGATGATCGATGTCGATCATTTCAAGCAGATCAACGATCGCCACGGGCACGCGACGGGCGACGAGGTCCTTCAGGCCGTCGCCGATCGGCTTCGAGCCGAATTCGGCAGTCCCGCCTGGGCAGCGCGGGTCGGGGGCGACGAGTTCTTCGTGCTGCTGCCGGGGGTGGACATGGCCGAGGCGCGGCGCAGGATCGTCCGTTGCGCGGAGCTGTTGCGCGCGCCCATCGTCTGCGGTCAACACGCCGTCGAGAACCTGACGATGTCTGTCGGCCTCGCGACCTTTCCGGCGCCCACGAACGACGAGCTCCTGAAGGCGGTGGATGTCGCCATGTACGCCGCGAAGGCGCGAGGCCGCGATGGCGCCGTCGTGTTCGACGACGACACGCGCAAGATCGTGACCGCCCGGCGCGAACTTGCCTCGATCATCGTGGAGCTCCAGGAGCGCAATCGAGCGTTGCGCGACGACGCGCGCACCGACGCGTTGACCGGCCTGCGCAACCGCCTCGCGCTCGACGAGGTGCTCGACGTCGTCGTCGACGGATCGGATCCGCGCTTCGCCGCGGCGGCGGTCGCCTTCATCGACATCGACCATTTCGGCGACTACAACCACCTGCATGGCGACGCCGCCGGCGACGAGGCGCTGCGCCGCGTTGCCGCGGCCGTCCGCGGATGCTCGCGCGACGCGGACCTGGTGTTTCGCAAGGGCGGCGAGGAACTGGTCGTCGTGCTGGCCGGGGCGGGGCATGAAGAGTCGCGCGTCGCGGCGGAGCGGCTGCGCGCCTGCGTGCAGGCCCTGGCGATCGACCATGCCGGATCGAAGACGGCATCGGTGATGACCGTCACCGTGGGCGTGGCGAGCGGCGGCGCGGGCGGGACCTTGCGGGCATTGATGATCGCCGCGTCCGACGAGGCCATGCGCGCCAAGGTCGACCACGCGCGCAATCGCGTGCACGCCGCGTCGATCTGATCACGGCATCTCGACGGCTGCTGCGCGTCGGTCCCGCGCAGCGGCCGTGTCGTCGCGATCCATCACCGTCACGACCAGCCGCACCAGAGCGTCCTCGATCGCTTCGCGCTGCGCGCCGTCGAAGCGGTCCGGCGCGGCGAGCAGCGCGCGCACGACACCGCCCACCGAGTGCGTCAGCACGAACGCGTCGGCCGGCGCGAGCGCGCGCACGCGTTGGTCGAAGCCGACGATGCCGTCCTGGCTCATCATCTGGACGACCGCCTCACGCATGCCGGGCAACGGTGTCGCGCCGCGCGTGGCGAGCAGGTGCTCGACCAGCAGCCTGTGCACGCCGGTGCGGCCGCCGTAGGCCTGCAGCACCGCGCGCACCACGGCGCGCACGCGGCCGCCGGCCTCGGTCGGCGCGGGGCCGGTCAACGCGGCCAGCACCGCGTCCGACAACGCCTGCACCTCGCGCTCGGCGAGCGCGTCCAGCAGCTCGGACTTGTCGTTGAAGTATTGGTAGACGGTGCCGATGCTGACGCCCGCGACCTCGGCGACGCGGTTGGTGGTCAGGCCCGCCAGGCCCTGCTTGTCGAGGATGCGCGTCGCGGCCTCCAACATGAGCCCCACCTTTTCCAGCGCCCGCTCCTGGCGCGGCTGGCGACGCGCAACCTGTTGATTCTTCGATGCTTTTTGAGCCATTGCGAGGCCTGTGGAACGTGAGTTTCAGAACATGAGCTTTACTCATATGATTTCATCACTGACTCGATATTGCAAGAGGAAGCCATGCAACAAGCCCCTGCCGCCAAGCCCGCCCAACGCCTCGCCATGAAGTACCGCTTCGACGACGAGGACATGGATCTGTTCTTCGTCGCCGCGCTCGGCTGGGGGCCCGCCGGCGGGCTCGATGTCGGGCAGGCGTTCCACGTCGCCTCGCGGATCGTCGACGGCGACGGCGACAGCTGGGTGCGCGCCTTCGCCGCGCAGGGCGAGCTGCTGGACGCCGAGGCCGACGACTGGCTCGCGCGCGGCGCGCGGCGCAACGCCGGCGAGGCGCGCCTGAAGGCATTCGCGGCGTATCGCTCGTCGTGGCAGTTCGCGTCGCCGCGCGGCGCGGCGTTCGGCGCCAGCTACGCGAAGCACCAGCGCGCGTTTGCCAGGGCGATGGACGAGCTGCAGCTGCCCGCGACCTTCTTCCAGGTGCCATGGGAAGGCGCGTCGCTGCCCGGCGTGTTCCTGCAGAACGCCGACCGCGACGCGCCGGTGGTGCTGGTGATCGGCGGCGCCGACACGTGCTTCGAGGACCTGTTCCTGACCGTCGGCCGCAACCTGCTCGAGCGCGGCTTCTCGGTGGCGATCGCCGACCTGCCCGGCCAGGGCAACACGGCGGCGCAAGGGCTGCACTGGCCGGTCGAGGCCGAGAAGCCGATCGCCGCGGTGACCGACCTGCTCGTCGAACGATTCTGCGCGCGGCCCGGTCGCCTCGCGCTGCTGGGCCTGAGCCTGGGCGGCTATTTCGTCGCCCGCGCCGCGGGTCACGACACGCGCTTCGCCACCGTGATGGCCAGCACGCCGTTCCCCGAGCCGGCGCAGCTGTTCGCGCTGTCCGTGCAGGCCGGCCTGGCCGCGGCCGCGCGTCCCGGCGCGAAACCGCCCACGGCCGCCACGTTGCGCAGCCGCGAGACGATGTTCTGGAAGGTCGGCGCGGCCAACCTCGACGAGCTCGTCGCGCGCACCGCCGGCATGAAGGCCGATCCGTCGCGCGTCAGCGTGCCCTTCCTGTCGATCCTCGGCAGCGGCGACTCGCCGGTGTTCGCCGCGCAGGCGCACGCGTGGCACGCGGGCATCCGTTCGACGAACAAGCGCTTCGTGCTGCTGGACGCGGCCAGCGGCGCCGACGGCCACGTGCAGGTCGCCAACCGCCTGCGCCTCGCGCAGGAGTGCACGGCCTGGATGGACGACGTCTTCGCCGCAGGCCGCTGATCATGGCTTGGCTGCTCGCGTTCTCGCCGTTCGTCGCCTTCCTCGTCGGCGAACACCTGCTGGGCGTCGTGCCCGCACTGTGCGCCGGCTGCGCGGTGGCCGTCGCGCTGCTCGTGCGCGGGCGGCTGCGCGGCGCGCGCGAGGTCAACGAGCTGGAGGCCGGCACCGCGCTGCTGTTCGGCGCGCTCGCGGTTTGCGCCTCGCTCGTGACGGACGTCGCGTGGTCGGTCGGCCTTGTGCGGCTGGTCGTCGACGGCAGCCTGATGCTGCTGGTGCTGGCCGGCGCAGCCGTGGGGCGTCCGTTCACGCTGGCGATCGCGCGCGCCCGCGTGACGCCCGAGCGCGCGGACACGCCGGCGTTCCTGCGGCTCAACCGCCTCGTCGCCGTCGTCTGGGCGGGCGCGTTCGGCGTGCTGGCGATCGCGGACGTCGTGCTGATCCTGCAGCCGTCCTGGCCGCTCGCGATCCCGATCGCCATCAGCGCCGGGGGCCTCGTCGGCGCGTTCAGGATCACGCAGAAACTGACGAGCGTCAGCGCGCGCGGGGCTTGCGCGCGGCCTTGAACATCGTCATCTCGCGCAGGATCCACGCCAGCAACTCGCTCGGCGCCGCCGCCAGCGGACGGCCGGCGCGCACCAGCACGCGGGCATGGATGTTGCGGAACAGCGCGTGGTCGACCGGCACGACCGCCAGCTCGCCGGCGGCGACCTCGCGATGCGCCGCGAACTCGCCGATCAGCGCGACGAAGTTGCCCGTGGCCGCGATGCGCTTGAGCGCGGACAGCGAGTTGGTGGTGAGCGCGGGGCGGATGTCGACGCCCTCGGCGTGCGCCAGCATGTCGACCGCCTGCCCGATGCCGAACGAGCCCGGCATCAGCGCGAGTGGCTGCGCGAGCAGGTCGGCGACCCTGGCCGGTGTGCCCCGCGCGACGAGCGGATGATCCGGCCGCGCCATCAGCACGACGGGCTGGCGGCAGCTCGCGCGCCGCTCGATGGCGGCGTGCGGCGGCGGGTTGTACGCGAGGCCGATGTGCGCGCGGCCTTCGGCGACGTCGCGCACGAGGGCGTCGGCCGACAGCGTGTCGACGGCGATGTCGAGCCCGGGGAACTTGGCGCAGAACGCGGCCAGCACCTGGTCGACCAGCACGTCGACGAAGCCCTCGCTGATCGCCAGCCGCACCTGGCCCGACCGCAGGCCGCGCAGGGACTGCAGGCGATCTTCGAGCTGCTCCTGGTGCGCGCGGTAGTCGCGCCAGAACTCGAGCAGGTGCGCCGCGGCCTCGGTCGGCCGCACGCCGCGCGGCTCGCGCTCGAACAGGCGCGTGTCGAGCTCGTCCTCCAGCAGGCGGATCTGGCGCGTGATCACGGACGGCGCCGTGTTGAGCGCGTCGGCGGCGCCGCGGATCGTGCCGTGCGCGAGCACTTCGCGGAAGTAGCGCAGGCGTTGCTGGTTGATCTCGCGCATCTCGTGCCCCGTCAGGTTGGCGTTGCCCGCAAGGCAACGAAGCGTGATCTTAGTTGCTCTTGTTCGATCGTGTCCGCGGGCGCACCATGCGGTCATCGCTTCAAGGAGTTCCGCCATGACCCCGCTGCCCCAGCCCACGCGCCGCCTCTTCCTCGGCACCGCCGCCCTCGGCCTCGGCGTCGCGGCGGCACAGCTCGCGCTTCCCGCGACGGCCCTGGCGCAGGCCGCGCCGTCACCGACAGGCACGCTGGCCGGCTTCGGGCCGCTGCGCCAGGTCGATGCCGGCCTGCTGAACGTCGGCTACGCGGAGCTGGGGCCCGCGGACGGCCCCGTCGCGATCCTGCTGCACGGCTGGCCGTACGACATCCACAGCTTCGCCGACGTCGCGCCGCGCCTCGCCGCGGCGGGATATCGAGTCATCGTGCCGCACCTGCGCGGGCACGGCACGACGCGCTTCCTGTCGGCGGCGACGATGCGCAACGGCCAGCAGGCCGCGGTGGCGCTCGACATCCTCGCGCTGATGGATGCGCTTCAGATCCGCAAGGCCGTCTTCGGCGCGTTCGACTGGGGCGCGCGCACGGCCGACATCATCGCGGCGATGTTCCCCGAGCGCGTCGTCGGGCTGGTGTCGGTCAGCGGCTACCTGATCAACAACCGCGAGGCGATCAGGGCGCCGCTGCCCCCGGCGGCCGAATACGCCTGGTGGTATCAGTTCTACTTCGCGACGGA
Organism: Scleromatobacter humisilvae; assembly: GCF_023231945.1. GTDB lineage: Bacteria > Pseudomonadota > Gammaproteobacteria > Burkholderiales > Burkholderiaceae_C > Scleromatobacter > Scleromatobacter humisilvae. The sequence goes on along the minus strand of NZ_JAJLJH010000010.1, from coordinate 14,873 downwards.
GCACGGCCGGGCCGGCTACGAAAAGAACCGGCACGACTTCAACAAGCTGATCTGGAGGACGGCTTCGCCGAAGTGGGCCTTCAGCGACGCCGAGTTCGACCGCAGCGCGGCGTCGTTCGACAACCCCGACCACGTCGACGTCGTGATCCACAACTACCGCTGGCGCCAGAGCCTGGCCGAAGGCGAGGCGCGTTACGACGAGCTCGAACGCCGCCTCGCCGCCGGCCCGGCGATCGCGGTGCCGACGATCGTGCTCGAGGGCGACGCCAACGGCGCGCCGCACTTCACGGGCGACGCGGCGTTCCGCGCGAAGTTCACGGGGCCGTACAACTACCGCGTGATCACGGGCGGCATCGGCCACGACCTGCCGCAGGAGGCGCCGCGCGAGTTCGCGCAGGCGGTGCTCGACGTCGCGGCGCTCAAGGCCTGACCCGGCACATCGACAAGCGGTGCACACTGGAGGCCATCCCCGCGACGGAGGCCTCCGATGCACGACGATGACATCCGCGCCGCCTTGCAGCGGCATTGGGCGGCCTCCGACGCCGACGATTTCGCGGCGGAGCACGAGATCTACGACGAGCACGCCATGCTCGAGTACCCGCAGTCGGGCGAGCGCATCCGCGGCCGCGGGCACATCCAGGCCTCGCGCATGGCGCAGCCCGACGCCAAGCGCTTCACGGTGCGGCGCGTGCTCGGCACGGGCGGGCTCTGGGTCAGCGAACTCGAGATGCGCTACGGCGAGCGGCCCTTCCGCGTCGTCAGCATCATGGAATTCGACGGCGACCGCGTGACCCGCGAGACGCAGTACTTCGCGGAGCCGTTCGAGCCGGGGCCGTCTCGCGCGCAGTGGGTCGAACGGGTCGAGTGAGGCGGCTACAGCGTGAAGTCGTAGTCGATCGTCAACGGCGCATGGTCGCTGAAGCGCGAGTCGATGTGGATGTGCTCCTTGCGCGCCAGCGCCGCGACGCCCGGCGTGGCGAGGTGGTAGTCGAGGCGCCAGCCCACGTTCTTCGCCCAGGCCTGGCCGCGGTTGCTCCACCACGTGTACTGCTCCTCCTTGTCGTTCAAGGCGCGGAACACGTCGACCAGGCCGCCGTCGGTCAGCAGCTTCGTCATCCACTCGCGTTCCTCGGGCAGGAAGCCGGAGTTCTTCTGGTTGCCCTTCCAGTTCTTCAGGTCGATGGGCTTGTGCGCGATGTTGATGTCGCCCACGAGGATGAACTCGCGCTGGCCCTTGAGCGCCATCAGGTGCGGGTAGATCAGGTCGAGGAAGCGGAACTTGGCGGCCTGGCGTTCCTCGCCGGACGAGCCGCTCGGGAAGTAGCAGCTGATGATGCTCAGCTTGTCGAACGGGTGCTTCAGGCCGTCGGACGGCTTGTCGAAGCGGAACTCGACGTAGCGGCCCTCCTCGTCGAACTGGGCGTCGCCGAAGCCGGTCACGACCTCGGTGGGCGCGACGCGGCTGTAGAGGCCGACGCCCGAGTAGCCCTTCTTGACGGCGTAGTGGAAGCGGCCGGCCATGCCGTCGAGGGTGTCGAAGGTCTCGTGCACGTGCTCGTGCTGCGCCTTGACCTCCTGCACGCCCATACAATCGGCCTTCATCGTCTCCGCCCACGCCAGGAAACCCTTGTTGTGGGCCGAACGGATCCCGTTCAGGTTCAATGTCACCAGGCGAAATCCCAAGGCTACCTCCATGACTGCTGCTGCGCCCACCAACGACCTGCTCGCGCAGGAATTCGTCCAGTTCTCGGTGGAGGCCGGTGTTCTTCGGTTCGGTGATTTCACGACGAAGGCAGGACGCAAGTCGCCCTACTTCTTCAACACCGGGTTCTTCGACGACGGCATGAAGCTCATGCGCCTGGGCGAATTCTATGCACGTCGGCTGCTCGCGTCGGGCGTCGAGTTCGACATGCTGTTCGGCCCGGCCTACAAGGGCATCACGCTGGCCGCGGCGGTGGCCATCGGGCTCGCGAAGCACGGCAAGAACGTCGGCTATGCGTACAACCGCAAGGAGGCCAAGGCGCACGGCGAGGGCGGCACGCTGGTCGGCGCGGCGGTCAAGGGCCGCGTGATGATCATCGACGACGTCATCACCGACGGCGCCTCCAAGCGCGAGGCCGCGGACCTGATCCGCGCCGCCGGCGCCGAGCCGGTGGGCGTGGCCATCACGATGGACCGGCAGGAACGCGCGCGCGACGACGGCGAGGATCGCCGCTCGGGCGTGCAGTACGTGGAGCAGACGCTGGGGCTGCAGGTGATCGCGATCGCGACGCTGGCCGACCTGATGCAGCTGCTCGCCACCACCGGCGACCCGGCGCTGGCGGCCAGCAAGGACGCCGTCGCCGCCTACCGTGCCCGCTACGGCATCGACGCCTGACAAAGAGGGCCGCCATGACCTATCGCCCCGTTTGTTCGCTTCGCGCCATCCGGATGGCGATGCTGGCCACGCTGGCCCTCGCCGCCGTCGGCGCGCAGGCCATGACCGTGAGCTACCAGTGCACCGGTCGCCGCCTGCTGACCGCCGAGCTGACGCCGCGCGAGGGCCAGCTGCACTTCGAGGGCCACGACTGGACGGTGCGGCGCGTGCCCGGCGGCCGCGAAGCGCGCTACGTCAACAAGAAGGACGCGATCAACGTCGTCACCAAGGAGCGCACGATGACGTTCACGCGTGGCGACGAGACGCTGCAATGCTTCCTCTACTCCGACGCGCTGCCGGGCGACGCGCCGCAGCAGAAGGCCAACTGACATGACGCTGCAATCGAACGATCCGTCCACCGGCGAGACGGTCCTGCGCGAGGCGCGCATGTCGTGGTGGGCGCTCTGGCCGCGCGTGTTCCTGGGCCTGATCGGCCTCGCGCTCGCGGGCTGGGGCCTGCTGCGCCAGGACCAGGCCGGCTACGCCGTCGCGGGCTTCGGCGGCCTGATGTTCGTGTGGTTCGTCGGCAGCGCGCTGCTGCGCCGGGGCGCCATGCTCGTCAAGCTGACGCCGCGCTACCTCGTGCTGCAGACCGGCCTCGTGAGCCGCCACACGTCGACGGTGATGCTCAATCGCGTCGAAAGCCTCGACGTCGACCAGAGCCTGTGGCAACGCATGAGCGGCTACGGCACGCTGACGATCCGCGGCACCGGCAGCGAGGACCTGCGCCTGGTCGGCATCAACGACCCGGTCGGTTTCCAGGCCGAGGCGCGCCGGGCCATCAACGCGGCCAGCGGCGCGCCGCTCTGAGCCCGGCTCAGGCCGCGTACGCGGTCGAGTGATCGAGGTCGTCGATCAGGCCGGGATGCGTGCCAGGGTTCCAGCCGAGGCGCTGCCGGGTGAGCGCGCTCGATGCCGGGTTGCTGAGGGTGGCGAAGTGTCCCATCGTGCCGAAGTGCGCCATGGCCTCGCCGGCCGGCACGGAGATCACCGGTACCTTCAGCCCGCGCCCGATGGCCTCGGCGATCGCCTTCATCGTGATGCCTTCCTCCTCGACCGCGTGGAAGCGCGAACCCGCCGTGCCCTTCTCCAGCGCGAGGCGATAGAGCGACGGCGTCGACAGCCGGTGCGCGGCGGCGAAGCGATTCAAGCCTTCGTCGACATAGGCCGACACACCCTTCTGCCTCGCGACCGCGATGAAGTAAGGGATCAGGCCGGACTTGTCGCGGTCGTGCACCTGCGGCAAGCGGACGACCGCCGCGTGCACGCCGCGCTCGGCCAGCGCCAGCGCGGCCTGCTCGGACACGCGCGGCATCGGGTGGTCGGTCGGCACCGCGTCGGCCTCGGTGGTGACCTTGCCGGGCAGTGCCGGAATGCCTGCGGTCACGACGAGCGGTCGCGTGCTGCCGGCCAGCACCTCGCCGAAGGTCTCGATGGCGCGGCGGTCGATCGCGCAGTTCTCGGCGAACTTCGTGAAGTCGTGGATGAAGCCGCAGTGGACGACGCCGTCGGCTTGCCCGGCGCCGCGGCGCAGCGCGGCCTGGTCCTCGAGGTCGCCGCGCAGCGCCTCCGCGCCCAGCGCGCGCAGGGCCCGCGCGCCGTCGTCCGATCGCGCCAGGCCCAGCACCTGGTGGCCGTGCCGCAGCAGTTCGGGAATGAGGGCGCTGCCGATGAATCCGGTGGCGCCGGTGAGGAAGACTCGCATGGGTTGCTCCTTGGGTGGCTGGGAGGCACTTTAGGAGCCTCGATCGATACAATCCATGCTTCTCGATCCGCGATTTCTTCGCATTCGTCCAGGCCGACCATGGATCCGCTGTCCGACGTCCTCTCGCTGCTGCGGCCGCGCAGCTTCATGTCCGGCGGTGTCGATCACGGCGGCGACTGGTCGATCTCGTTCGGCAAGCACGAGGGCATCAAGTTCCAGGCCATCATTTCCGGCGGCTGCTGGCTGGCGATGGAGGGCGAGCCCGAGCCGATCCGCGTCAGCGCCGGCGACTGCTACCTGCTGCCGCACGGGCGGCCGTTCAAGCTCGCGAGCGACCTGTCGCTGCCGGCGGTCGACGGCTACGAGCTGTTGCGCCTGCCGCTGATGGGCCGCACGCGTGTCCTCAACGGCGGCGGCAGCTGCTCCAGCATCGGCGGCCATTTCGCGTTCGGGGGGCGCCACGCCGAGATCCTGCTCGCCTCGCTGCCGCCCATCGTGCACCTGCGCTCGGAGTCGGACAAGGCGGCGATGCGCTGGTCGGTCGAGCGGCTGATGCTGGAGCTGCGCGAGCCGCAGCCCGGCGGCGAGATCATCGCGCAGCAGCTCGCCACGATGCTGCTGGTGCAGGCGTTGCGGCTGCACCTGAAGGACGAGTCCCGGCCGGGCGTCGGCTGGCTGTTCGCGCTCGCCGACCGCCAGATGAGCGCGGCGATGACCGCGATGCACGCCGAGCCTGGCAGGCGCTGGACGATCGCGTCGCTGGCGGAACGCGCGGCCATGTCGCGCTCGAGCTTCGCGCTGAAGTTCAAGCGCGTCGTCGGCGCGTCGCCGATGGACTACCTGACGCGCTGGCGCATGATCCTCGCGGCCGACAGGCTCGCCAACTCGGGCGAGCCGATCTCGCGGCTGGCGCCCGCACTCGGCTACGAATCGGAGAGCGCGTTCAGCACCGCGTTCAAGCGCGTGATGGGCGTCGCGCCGCGCCACTACGGGCGCGACGGTGCGACGCCGCTGCCGAGCCTGGTGCCCGGCGCGGCCTGAGCGACCTCAGACGCCCAGCTTCTTCTTCAGCATCTCGTTGACCTGCGCCGGGTTGGCCTTGCCCTTGCTGGCCTTCATCGCCTGGCCGACGAGCGCCTGGAAGGCCTTGTCCTTGCCGCCGCGGAATTCCTCGACCGACTTCTGGTTGGCCGCGAGCACGCCGTCGATGATGGCCTCGAGCTCGCTCGAGTCGTTCATCTGCCGGAGGCCCAGCGTGTCGATCAGGGCGTCGACGTTGCCGGCCGTGCCCTTCTCGCGCGTCCACAGCGCGTCGAACACCTGGCGCGCGGCGTTGTTGGAGATCGTGCCGTCCTGGATGCGCTTGATCAGCGCGGCCAGCAGCGCGGCGTCGACCGGGCTCTCGACGATGGTCAGGTTGTCGTTGTTGAGGCGGCGCGCGATCTCGCCCATCGTCCAGTTGGCGACCAGCTTGGCCGGCGCGCCGGCGTCGCGCGCGGCCTCGTAGAAGCGGGCGAACGCGAGCGACTGCGTCATCATCGCCGCGTCGTATTCGGCCAGGCCGTCGGCCTTGACGAAGCGCTCGGCCATCGCGCGCGGCAGCTCGGGCATCTCGGCGCGCACCTTCTCCACCCACTCGCGCGAGATCACCAGCGGCGGCAGGTCGGGGTCGGGGAAGTAGCGGTAGTCCTGCGCGTCTTCCTTGGTGCGCATCATGCGGGTCTCGCCGGTGTCGGGGTCGAACAGCACGGTGGCCTGCACGATGGGGCGGCCGTCCTCCAGCTCGCTGATCTGCCAGTTGATCTCGTAGTCGATCGCCTGCTGCAGGTGGCGGAAGCTGTTGAGGTTCTTGATCTCGCGGCGCGTGCCGAAGGGCTGGCCGGGGCGGCGCACCGACACGTTGGCGTCGCAGCGGAACGAGCCTTCCTGCATGTTGCCGTCGCAGATGTCCAGCCACTGCACCAGCGCGTGCAGCGCCTTCGCGTAGTCGACGGCCTCGGTCGACGAGCGCATGTCGGGCTCGGTGACGATCTCCAGCAGCGGCGTGCCGGCGCGGTTCAGGTCGATGCCCGACATGTTGGCGTGGCCCTCGTGCACCGACTTGCCGGCGTCCTCCTCGAGGTGCGCGCGCGTCAGGCGCAGCGTGCGCAGCTCGCCGTCGTGCATGAACGGCACCGTGCCGCCCTGCACGACGGGGATCTCGTACTGGCTGATCTGGTAGCCCTTGGGCAGGTCGGGATAGAAATAGTTCTTGCGCGCGAAGATCGATAGCGGCGCGATCGTCGCATTGAGCGCGAGGCCGAGGCGGATCGCGCGTTCGACGGCGCCGCGGTTCAGCACGGGCAGCGTGCCGGGCAGCGCCAGGTCGACGGCCGAGGCCTGCGTGTTCGGCTCCGCGCCGAAATGCGTCGACGCACCCGAGAAGATCTTGCTGACCGTCGACAGTTGCGTGTGGGTCTCGAAGCCGATCACGACTTCGTAGCCGCGAATGAGGGTGCTCATAGTGGGACGCTGTCCTTGGAAACTTTGGCCGTGGCCGTGCCACGACGCGGAGAGATGAGTTCTTGTTCAGTGACGGCCGCCGCACGCGCGAGCGCCTGCGCGGCCTCGTGCGCGGTGGCCAGCGTCTGCCGGCAACGCGTGACGTACGCGGGCGCGAGTTCAATGCCGATCGCGTTGCGCCCGAGTTCGAGCGCCGCGGCGAGCGTGGTGCCGGAGCCGGCGAACGGGTCCAGCACGGTGTCGCCCGGGTCGGTGAACAGCTCGATGAACCAGCGCGGCAACGCGTGCGGGAACGCGGCGCTGTGGCCCTTGTTGCCGCACTCGGTGGCCAGGTGCAGCACGTTGGTGGGGTAGGCGCGATCGCGGCCCTGCCAGTTGGCGATGTTCTTGCCGAAGGCGTTGCCCACGCGCGAGTCGTGGCGCACGACGTCGTTGGCGCCGAGCGTCCTCAGGCGCGTCGTCGCCCAGTCGCCCATGGGCACCATCACGGCGTCCTGGTTCATCTTGAAGCGCTTCTCGCGCGTGAAGTGCAGGCAGCGCTCCCACGCGTCGCGGAAGCGGTTGGGCCACTTGCCGGGAAAGCAGTTGCGCTTGTGCCAGACATACTCCTCCGTCCACAGCCAGCCCTGCTTCTTCATCGCGAGGATCAGCTCGAGGACGTAGGTATGGCGCTCGCCGTCGACCACCTTTTCCTTGATGTTGATCACCAGCGAGCCGGTGGGCTTGAGCACGCGCGCGAACTGCTCGGCGCGCGGCAGGAACCACGCGACGTAGTCGTCCGGCGTGACGCCGCCGTAGGTCGATGCGCGCTGGTCGGCATACGGTGGGGAGGTAACGATCAGGTCGACGCGTTCGGCCGGCATGGAGCGCAGCACGTCGAGGCAATCGCCCGCGACCACGCCGCCGCGCACGTCATGACGACCTGGCTCGCTCCGCTCCCCGCCCCCGAGGGGCTCAGGCCGGCTCGCTCCGGAGCGGCCGAGCGCTCGCCGGCCGATGGCCTTCGGCAGCAGGGCGAGGGGATTGGCGCGGTCGTTCATCGGCGGGCGTTGATCAGGCCTTCGGGCGTTGCTGGTGGAAGTCGGTGGCCATCTGCAGCGCGTGCGCCGCGTGCAGCAGCGTGCCTTCGGCGAAGTAGTTGCCCAGCAGCTGCAGGCCGACCGGCATGCCGCCTTCGCCGAGGCCGGCCGGCACGCTCATGCCGGGCAGGCCGGCGAGCGAGCCGGGCAGCGTGAAGATGTCGGCGAGGTAGGCCTTGACCGGATCGTCGCCCTGTTCGCCGAGCTTCCACGCCACCGTCGGCGCCACCGGGCCGGCGATCAGGTCGCACTGCTTGAAGCAGGCCTGGAAGTCGTCGGCGATCATGCGGCGCAGCTTCTGCGCCTGCAGGTAGTAGGCGTCGTAGTAGCCGTGGCTCAGCACGTAGGTGCCGATCATGATCCGGCGCTTGACCTCCGGGCCGAAGGCCTCGGAGCGCGACTTCTTGTACATGTCCATCAGGTCGCCGTACTGGGCGGCGCGATGGCCGTAGCGCACGCCGTCGAAGCGGCTCAGGTTCGAGCTCGCCTCGGCCGGCGCGATGATGTAGTACACGGGGATCGACAGCTCGGTGCGCGGCAGCGAGACGTCGACCAGCGTCGCGCCCAGCTTCTCCATCTGCGCGAGCGCCTCGCGCACGCGGCCGCTGACGTCGGCGGCGAGCGCGGCGGGGAAGAACTCCTTGGGCAGGCCGATGCGCAGGCCCTTCAACGGTTGGGCCGCGGTCGCGCCGTCGCGCGCCTGCAGCATCTGCGCGTGGAAGTCCTGCGGCGGGCGCTGCACGCTGGTGGCGTCGCGCTCGTCGAAGCCGCTCATCGCCGACAGCAACAGCGCGCAGTCCTCGGCCGAATGCGCGATCGTGCCGGCCTGGTCGAGGCTGGACGCGAACGCGATCATGCCGAAGCGAGAGCACACGCCGTAGGTCGGCTTGATGCCCGTGGTGCCGGTGAAGCTGGCGGGCTGGCGGATCGATCCGCCGGTGTCGGTGCCGGTGGCCGCGGGCACCAGCTGCGCCGCGACCGCCGCGGCTGTGCCGCCCGACGAGCCGCCCGGCACGCGCGTGACGTCCCAGGGGTTGCGCACGTTGCCGTAGGCCGAGTTCTCGTTGGCCGAACCCATCGCGAACTCGTCGCAGTTGAGCTTGCCGAGCGACACCGTGCCCGCCGCGTTCAGGCGCGCGACCACCGTGGCGTCGAACGGGCTCCTGTAGCCCTCGAGCATCTTCGAGCCGGCGGTGGTCGCGGACTCGCGCGTGACGAAGATGTCCTTGTGCGCGAGCGGCACGCCCAGCAGCGGATGGTCCGCGCCCTGTGCGCCGGACGCACGCTTCGCGTCGGCGGCTTTCGCGGCCGCGAGCGCGGCCTCCTCGTTGACGACCAGGAAGGCGCCGTGCGTGTCGGCCTTGGCGCGGGCGAGCAGCGCCGTCGTCGCCTCGACGCTGGAGGCGGTCTTCGCGGCCAGCGCGCGGCCGAGCTCGGCGACGCCGAGGGTATGCAGCTCGGCGCTCATTCGATCACCTTCGGAACCAGGAACAGGCCTTCCTCGGCCGCGGGCGCGTTGGCCATGTTGGCCGCGCGATCGTTGGTCTCGGTGACGGCGTCGGGCCGCAGGCGCAGCTCGACATCGCCGATCGCCGACAGCGGCGTGTGCAGCGGCTCGAGGCCGGAGGTGTCGACGGCGCTCATCTGCTCGACGATCTTGAAGAAGTCGTTCAACTGGGTCTGCATCGCAGATCCCTCGGCGGGCGACAGCTCCAGTCGCGCGAGATGCGCGATGCGGCTGACGTCTTCGGGAGTCAAGGGCATGGGAAATTCCGGCTGGGAGCAGCGGGGCGCGACGGCCGCCGCGCGCTGCGAACCTAAAAAAGTTACGACCTGAGTACAGGCTCATCAGGTGCGCTTGCGGTATTATCCTCGGTTAATTCGAGGCATCGTGCACGACCTGATTCATGACCTGAATCCAGGCCGGCAGGGCCACCGAACCACCCCATTCATGCGCCTTGCGGCGCCTTCAGCGACCAACTCACTTGCAGGTTCGGCACCCCCGGCCCGGGCTCGAAGCCCCCGCCCCAGGTTCCGAAGTCACACCCATCCAGATGGCCTGATTGACGCCCTCGCGAAGACCGCCGCAAGCCGCCGACCCGCACCCCACCCGCCAATGTTCTCTTCCCTGCGCCGCTACTTCTCCACCGATCTCGCGATCGACCTCGGAACCGCCAACACGCTGATCTACGTCCGGGGCAAGGGCATCGTCCTCGACGAGCCCTCCGTCGTCTCGATCCGCCATGAGGGCGGGCCGCACGGCAAGAAGATCATCCAGGCCGTCGGCAAGGAAGCCAAGGCCATGCTGGGCAAGGTGCCGGGCAACATCGAGGCCATCCGCCCGATGAAGGACGGCGTGATCGCCGACTTCGTGGTCACCGAGCAGATGATCAAGCAGTTCATCAAGATGGTGCACCCGCGCAGCCTGCTCACGCCGAGCCCGCGCATCATCATCTGCGTGCCCTGCGGCTCCACCCAGGTCGAGCGCCGCGCCATCAAGGACGCGGCCGAGGCCGCCGGCGCCAGCGCGGTCTACCTGATCGAGGAGCCAATGGCCGCGGCGATCGGCGCCGGTTTGCCGGTGTCCGAGGCGTCGGGCTCGATGGTGGTCGACATCGGCGGCGGCACGACGGAAGTCGGCGTCATCTCGCTGGGCGGCGTCGTCTACAAGGGCAGCGTGCGCGTGGGCGGCGACAAGTTCGACGAAGCCATCATCAACTACATCCGCCGCAACTACGGCATGTTGATCGGCGAGCAGACGGCCGAGAACATCAAGATGGGCATCGGCTCGGCCTTCCCCGGATCCGAAGTCCGCGAGATGGAGGTCAAGGGCCGCAACCTGTCCGAAGGCGTGCCGCGCAGCTTCACGATCTCGTCCAACGAGGTGCTGGAGGCGCTGACAGACCCGCTCAACCAGATCGTCTCCGCCGTCAAGAATGCGCTCGAGCAGACGCCGCCCGAACTGGGCGCCGACATCGCCGAGCGCGGCATGATGCTCACCGGCGGCGGCGCGCTGCTGCGCGACCTGGACCGCCTGCTGGCCGAGGAGACCGGCCTGCCGGTGCTGGTGGCCGAGGATCCGCTGACCTGCGTCGTGCGCGGCTGTGGCATGGCGCTGGAGCGCATGGAGCGCCTGGGCGCGATCTTCACCTCGGACTGAGCGTTGCAAGCGGGCACCCGTTCATGGCGGGGCATTCCCGCACGAGGCATGGAACTCTGCCTTGCGATAATTCGTCTGACACCAACGCCTTTCCTTTCGTCCCCCGCCGCGGCTTGAACGCCACGGCGCGCTGAGTACCCCATGCCGCTCGGTACCCTGGACCGCCGTCCACCGCCGTTCTTCCACCAGGGCCCGTCCGCACTGACGCGCCTGGCGGTGTTCTCCGCGGTGGCGCTGTTCCTGATGGCGGCCGACACCCGCTTCGCGGTCACGCGTCCGCTGCGCGCGGGCCTGGCGATGCTGCTGCTGCCGGTGGAGCGCGTGCTCGAGGTGCCGGTGCAGCTCACGCACAGTGGCGGCGAGTACGTGGGCGGCCTGCACCAGGCGCAGGCCGACCTCGCCAAGGCCCAGCTCGCGCTCACCACGCAGTCGGCCAAGGCCGCGCGCGTCGACACGCTGCTGGCCGAGAACACGCGGCTGCGCGCGTTGGTCGACCTGAAGCCGGCGCTGGCGGTGAAGTCGCAGGCGGCCGAGGTGCTCTACGAGGCGAGCGATCCGTTCTCGCGCAAGATCTTCATCGACCGCGGCGCGTCCCAGGGCGTCGTGCCGGGCGCGCCGGTGATCGACGAGGCCGGCGTGCTGGGCCAGGTCACGCGCGTCTATCCGCTGTCGTCGGAGGTGACGCTGCTGATCGACAAGGAGGCCGCGATCCCCGTGCTCAACACGCGCACCCACCAGCGCAGCGCGGCGTTCGGCGCCGACGGCGCGGCACTCGAGCTGCGCTTCATGGCCGGCAACGCCGACGTGCACGTGGGCGACCTGCTGCAGACCAGCGGCGTCGACGGCATCTACCCGCCGGGCCTGGACGTGGCCAAGGTCGTGAAGGTGGATCCGCGCGCCGATTCGTCCTTCGCGCGCATCGCGCTCGTGCCCACCGCGTCGGCCGACGGCGTGCGCCACGTGCTGGTGCTCGAGCCGATGGCCATGCAGCTGCCCGCGCGGCCGGCGCCCGAGCCCGAGCCCACGCCCAAGGGCCAGAAGGCGATCAAGGGGACCAAGAAGTGATCATGCCGCGCGGCGCCGATCAGCTCCTGCTGCCGGTCAACCCCCTGTTCCTCTGGTTCTCGCTGTTCGCGGCACTGCTGTTCAACATGATGCCGCTGGGCCGCATCGCGGCCATGCCGGACATGCTCGCGCTCGTCCTCGTGTTCTGGAACGTGCACCAGCCGCGCCGCGTCGGCATCGGCGCCGCCTTCTTCTTCGGCCTGCTGATGGACGTGCACCAGGGCGCCGTGCTGGGCCAGCACGCGCAGGCGTACACGCTGCTGAGCTACCTCGCGATCACGATGCACCGCCGCCTGAACTGGTTCAGCCTGGCGGAGCAGGCGCTGCAGATCCTGCCGGTGTTCATCGTGGCGCACGCGGTGTCGCTGGTCGTGCGGCTGCTGTCCAGCGGCAGCTTCCCCGGCTGGACGATGCTGCTGGCGCCGCTGTTCGAGGCGCTGCTGTGGCCCGTGGTGTCGTGGCTGCTGCTCGCCCCGCAGCGCCGCGCGCCTGACCGCGACGAGAACCGCCCCCTGTGAGCCACCACCGGTTGCCGAAAGCTGCGATGTCCGCAAGGAACCCCACCGGCGCTGCCGCTCGCGCGCTTCAATTGGAAGTTCGAGGGAGCGGCGGAGCCGGCTTTGCCGGGCCGCTCGCGGAGCGCCCCCTCGGGGGGCAGCGAGCGCCAGCGAGCGTGGGGGCATGAAATCCTTGACCGAGCTGAGGAACATCGAGGTCGAACTCGATCGCTTCCGCGCGCGCACGATCGCCGCGGCGGCGTTCGTGCTGCTGTGCTTCGGCGTGCTCGTGTTCCGCTGGTTCGTGCTGCAGGTGGTGCGTCACGACGACCTGCAGGCGCAGGCCGAGGCCAATCGCATCGGCGTCGTGCCCATCGTGCCCAACCGCGGGTTGATCGTCGACCGCAACGGCGTCGTGATGGCCACCAACTATCCGGCCTACACGCTCGAGATCACGCCGTCCAAGGTGTCCGACCTGGAGGCCACGATCGACGAGATCGCCAAGGTGATCGAGGTGACGCCGCGCGACCGCAAGCGCTTCGCGCGCCTCGCCGCCGAGGGCAAGAGCTTCGAGTCGGTGCCGATCCGCACCAAGCTGACCGACGAGGAGGTGGCGCGCTTCGTCGCGCAGCGCTTCCGCTTCCCGGGCGTCGAGATCAAGGCGCGGCTGTTCCGCAACTATCCGCACGGCGAGCTCGCGAGCCACCTCGTGGGCTACATCGGCCGCATCAACCAGGAAGAAAAGCAGAAGATCATCGACGACTGGTCGGACGAGGACCAGGCCAACTACCGCGGCACCGAATACATCGGCAAGCTGGGGCTGGAGCAGAGCTACGAGTCCGAGCTGCACGGCACCACCGGTTTCGAGCAGATCGAGACCTCGGCCGGCGGCCGCGCCGTGCGCCAGCTCGCGAGCAAGCCGGCCACGCCGGGCAACACGCTGCAGCTGTCGATCGACATCAAGCTGCAGGCGATGGTCGAGGACCTGTACGGCGACCGCCGCGGCGCGCTGGTGGCCATCGATCCGCGCAACGGGGAGGTGCTCGCGTTCGTCTCCAAGCCGACGTTCGACCCTAACCTGTTCGTCGACGGCATCGACGCGGACAACTGGAAGGATCTCAACGAGTCGATCGACAAGCCGCTGCTCAATCGCGCGATCCGCGGCACCTACGCGCCGGGCTCCACGTACAAGCCCTACATGGCGCTGGCCGCGCTGACGCTGGGCAAGCGCACGCCGCAGTGGGGCATGCAGGATCCCGGCCACTTCACGTTCGGCAACCACACGTTCCGCGACGACAAGCCCGAGGGCCACGGCTTCGTCGACATGTACCGCTCGATCGTCATCTCGTGCGACGTCTACTACTTCATGCTGGCCAACGACCTGGGCGTCGACTCGATCGCCGGCTTCATGCAGCCGTTCGGCTTCGGGCAGGCCACCGGCATCGACATCGAGGGCGAGCTGCGCGGCGTGCTGCCGTCCACCGAGTGGAAGCGCAAGGCCTACAAGCGGGCCGAGCAGCAGCGCTGGTACGCCGGCGAGACGATCTCGCTGGGCATCGGCCAGGGCTACAACAGCTTCACCATCACGCAGCTGGCCAACGCGCTGGCCACGCTGTCGACCGGCGGCCAGCGCCACACGCCGCACCTGGTGCGCGACATCGTCGACGTCGTCTCCGGCGCGCGCCGCCCCGTCGCGCCCGAGCCGCTGACGCCGCTGGCGCTCAAGCCCGAGTTCGTCGACGTGATCCGCAACGCGATGGTGGGCGTCAACAGGGAAGGCACCGGCGCCAAGGCGTTCGCGGGCGCGGGCTACCTGTCGGGCGGCAAGACCGGCACGGCGCAGGTCGTGGGCATCAAGGCCAACGAGAAATACAGCGCGTCCAAGCTCGCCGAGCATCTGCGCGACAACGCGCTGTTCATCGCGTTCGCGCCCGCCGACCACCCGACGATCGCCGTGGCCATGGTGCTGGAGAACGCCGGCTGGGGCGCCGACTCCGCCGCGCCGATCGCGCGCCGGGTGCTGGACTACTGGATCAAGGGCATCTACCCGACCGACAAGGACATCGCCGCCGTGCAGGGCGGCAACGCGGGCGGGCCGCCGCTCGAGCCGGGCGTGCCGGTCGCGCAGGCCACCAACATCCGCCTGGGCACCAACCACGCGCCGAGCGCCGACGATTCGGTGGGCACGCCGCTGGAAGGCGCCGACAACCTCGCCGGAGCGGCCAGCGCCGTCGCCGCGTTCGAGGCCGCCAGCGGCGCGAGCGCGCCCACGGCGGCCGAGCGCGCGGCCACGGCCGCCAGTGCGGCGAGCGCGTCGCGGGGCGCCCGCCCCCCCGCGGCGCGGGGCCACCCGCGCCCCGGCGCCCGCGCGGGGGCGGGGGCGGGGGGGGGGGGGCCGGCCCCCCCGGGGGGCGGGGGCGGGGCCCCCCCCCCCACGGGAGGGGGGGGC
>NZ_JAJLJH010000009.1 GCF_023231945.1 Scleromatobacter humisilvae | reverse complement strand
TTCGACATGCCCCAGCTCCAGGCCAGGACGTCGATTTCGCCCGCATGCGTCTTGTCGACGGATTCGCCCTTGAGCGAGCCGATCTTGATGAACATGTCCATTGCCATTTTGTGCTCCTGAAATTTCGTTGACACGCCGACGTCATCAGCATGGCGCCCCGATTAGGACTCTCGCGGCCCTGTTCGATCCGGTGCCGCCGTTGCCAGCTCGATCCGCGTTCCGCGATCCCGACCTGGCATGGACTGAATGATGCGAGGAAGGAGCGGAGCGATCCATTACGCGGCATGACACGGCGAGCGCGGCGGCGCCGCGGCGCTCGTCCGGAATCGACACGATTGCGGCCCCGTTCGCCATCGGCTACGGTGCATCCCCATGAGTTTCGACATTCAGACCGTACGCGCCTCCGCGCGCGCAAGCGTCGCCTTCCTGGCCTGCACCTTCGCCTCGCTGGCCCACGCCGCCGACGGCCCCAGCTTCGACTGCGCCCGCGTCACCTCCCACGTCAACAAGACCATCTGCGCCTCGCCCGAACTGTCGGCGCTCGACCGCCAGTTGGCCGCCCACTACCGCGCGCTGCTGGCCCAGTCCGGCGGCGAGGCGCCGGCCTTGCAGCGGGAGGAAGCGCAGTGGCTGCGCGAGGTGCGCGATCCGTGCCCGGACGCCGCCTGCATCGCGCAGGCCTACGCGCTGTGGGACGCGGTGCTGGTGGCGCGCAGCCGGCGCCTGGCCGGCGGTGCGGGCGCCGTGGCCGCCAGCGCGTCGCCTGCCGCACCGAACGTGTCGGCCAGGACTCCGCCGAACAAGGTGCCCGACGGTCCGCCGCACACGCCGAGCCCCGCCGCGGCGGCCGAGACGCAAGCGTTCGCCGTCGACGCGGGCTCGCTCGCGGACGCGCGCGCGCTGCGCGGGAAGGCCTGTGCGCCGGGCGAGGACGTGCCGCAGTCGGCCGGCTTCGTGCCGGTGGCAGGCGAGTTGCCGATCATCTACAACGGCAGCGTCGTGCTGGTGCGGCGGCATCTCGGCGCGGACTTCGCCTTCCTGCTGGACACGCGCCGCAACACCTGCCGCATGGTCGACGTCGTCGCCTTGCCGCCGCATGCGCAGGTCAGCAACCTGCTGCAGTGCACGGTGCCGGATACGGGCTCGGCCACGCCGTTGTCGATCGGGGTCGGGCTGCGTCGTCCCGGGGTCAAGGCGCCGCTGGCCTACTGGGAGGTGGACGTCGCGCAGGCCCAGTTCATCCGCCAGCCGCTGGGCGTGCTGGACTGGTCGGACAAGGTGCGCTGCCAGGAGGCGGAAGTCGGCGACTGATCTACGCCGCCGATGAAAAAAGGCGCCTCGCACGATGTGCAGGCGCCTTTGTATCGCGAGCGCGGGTTCAGTGCCAGAGGCCTTCGTACTGCGCCAGTTCGCGCTGGACATCCATGCTCTGGATCGCGCTTTCGGCGCAGCGGCGGCCGATCTCGAGGCAATACTGCGGATCGTTGGCGACCAGCGAGTCATGCGTGGGCACGAACTGCCAGTGGTCGTCCGGGGCGATGACGCAGATCTCGGGGCGCCATCCCGGCGCGCTGCCGGCAGGCTGGGCCGAAACAAGGATCTCGTAGTCGCGGTAGGCGTATCTGCGGTTCATGTCCAGGGCGGTCGCGGGAGAAGCTGCCCAGTCTGGCGGAAGGCGGGAATCCCGGTCTGGCGAGAAACGGCAGGTTTCCGGCTCATTCGTGGCATTCGTCACGGCCTCGACATTTGGCACGCGGCTTGCGATGCTTGTATGCAACCCACGCATCCAAGCCTCGTAACCGCCGCTTTCGCACGGCAACGGGGCCTGGGGCTCCAAATGAGCGCATCTTGAGCACCACATCCGTTCCCTCGCGTTCGAGCGCGCCGCAGATCGCGGACCGCGTCGTCGAGGCCATCCTGGCCGGACGCGTCGCGCCCGGCCAGCGGCTGGGCGAGCAGGAACTGGCGGACGTCTTCGGCGTCAGCCGCACGCTGGTGCGCGAGGCGATGGCGCGGCTGTCGGCGCGCGGCATGGTCGAGGTGAGCAGCCGGCGCGGCTGGTTCGTGGTGCAGCCCTCGCGGGCGGACGCCACCGAGGCCTTCTCGGCACGCATCGCGATCGAGACGGGCATGCTCAACTCGCTGGACGGGCCGCTGCCGAGGAGCAAGCTCGCCCGGCTGAAGGCGCACTACAAGGCGGAGCGGGCCGCGATCGCGGGCAGCGATCCGGGCGAGCGCAGCAGCCTGCTGGGCGACTTCCACGTGTGCCTGGCCGAGTGCGTCAGCGGCCCGCTGCTGGCCGACATCCTGCGCGACCTGACGGCGCGCACCACGCTCGTCGCGACGCTGTTCCAGTCGACCCACGACGCCGCGCTGTCGTGCGACGAGCACGTCGCGATCGTCGCGGCGCTGGAGCAGGGCGACGCCGCCGGCGCGGCCGAGCTGATGCGCGCGCACATCGTCGCGGTCGCGGCGGCGCTGGGCTCGCCGGCGCCGCAGGCCGATCCGCTGGATCCGCTGCGCCAGGCACTGCAGGCGCACGTGCATGCGACGACCCAGCCCACCACGCGGCGCCCACGGCGCCTGTTCACCGACCTGATCCCGCCCACCCCGACCGACACGCGTGCGCCGCAACGGCGTCACAAGGAGAACTGAATGACTCTGCAACGACGTCCCTTCCTCGCGCTGGCGCTGTCGGCCGGCCTGCTGTTGTCCACGACCGCACGGGCCGACAGCGCCCTCGACGCGGTGATGGCGAAGAAGTCCATCACGATCGCGATCCCGACCGACTTCCCGCCCTACGGCTTCGTCGGCACCGACATGGCGCCGCAGGGCCTGGACGTCGACATGGCCCGGCTGATCGCCGCCAGGCTGGGCGTGGCCGTCGAGCTGGTGCCCGTGACCAGCGCGAACCGCATCCCGTACCTGCAGACGCACAAGGCCGACCTCGTCATCTCCACGCTGGGCAAGAACCCGGAGCGCGAGAAGGTGATCGACTTCACCGCCGCGTACTCGCCGTTCTTCCAGGCGGTGTTCGCGGCGAAGTCGGTGTCGATCAAGTCGCCGGCCGACCTCGCCGGCAAGACGATCGGCGTGACGCGCGGCGCGATCGAGGATCTCGAGCTGTCGAAGATCGCGCCGCAGGGCGCGGACATCAAGCGCTTCGAGGACAACAACGCCACCGTGTCGGCGTTCGTCTCGGGCCAGGTGCAGGTGATCGCGACCGGCGCGTCGGTGGCCGGCAACATGATGGCGCGCAACCCGGCGCTGGGCACCGAGTACAAGCTGCTGCTCAAGGACTCGCCCAACTTCATCGGCGTGGCCAAGGGCGACGACAAGCTGCGCCAGAAGGTCAACGACATCATCGCGGCGGCCAGGTCCAGCGGCGAGATCGACCGGCTGTGCATGAAGTGGCTGGGCCGCCCGGGCGGCGACCTGCCCAACTGACGGCCGCAGGCGAACGACGATGATCCAGCTCGACTTCGCGGCCGTCCTCGTCGACTGGCCGCTGCTGCTGCGCGGTGCCGCCTTCACGCTGGGCCTGACCGCCGTTGCCGCGGTGCTGGGCGTCGCACTGGGCATCGCCTGCGCGCGGGCGCGCACGCACGGCCCCGCGCCCGTGCGCGCGCTCGCGGCGGCCTACGTCGAGCTGATCCGCAACACGCCGTTCATCGTGCAGCTGTTCTTCATCTTCTTCGGGCTGCCCAGCCTGGGCCTGAGGCTGTCGTCGGAGACGGCGTCCATCATCGCGATGACGCTCAACCTCGGCGCCTACGCCGCCGAGATCGTGCGCGCCGGCATCGAGAGCACGCCGCGCGGACAGCTCGAGGCGGCGCGCAGCCTCGCGATGAGCGAGCGCCAGGTGTTCCTGCGCGTGGTGCTGCCGCCGGCGCTCGGCCGCGTCTGGCCGGCGATGGTCAGCCAGATCGTCATCGTGATGCTGGGCTCGGCGGTGTGCGGCCAGATCGCCGCGCAGGAGCTGAGCTACTACACGAACCTGATCATGAGCCGCAACTTCCGCTCGTTCGAGGCCAACTTCGTCGCGGCGGCGATGTACCTCGCGATGGCCGTGCTGCTGCGCCAGGCGCTGGTGTGGGCCGGCCCGCGCTGGATCTTCGGGCGCATCGCGCCGACGGGGCGCTGAGATGGTCGAGTTCTCGGTCGGGCAGATCCTGTGGAACCTGCTGCTCGCCGCGCGCTGGACGGTGGTGCTGTCGCTGATCGCGTTCGCCGGCGGCGGCCTGGTCGGCCTCGCGCTGCTGACCGCCCGGCTGCGCCGCTGGCCCGGCGTACCCACCGCCGTATCGACCTACGTGCACGTGTTCCAGGGCACGCCGCTGCTGATCCAGCTGTTCCTCGCCTACTTCGGCCTCGGGCTGTTCGGCATCAACGTGTCGGCGTGGTTCGCCGCCAGCGTCGCGTTGACGCTCTATGCGAGCGCCTACCTCACCGAGATCTGGCGCGGCTGCGTCGATGCGATCCCGCGCGGGCAATGGGAGGCCGCCGACAGCCTCGCGCTGAGCTTCGGCGAGAAGCTGCGCTACGTCGTCGCGCCGCAGGCGCTGCGCATCGCGGTCGCGCCCACGGTCGGCTTCCTCGTGCAGGTGATCAAGGGCACGGCGCTGGCGTCCATCATCGGCTTCATCGAGCTCACCAAGACCGGCACGATGATCACCAACGCGACCTTCCGGCCGTTCACCGTCTATGCCTGCGTGGCGCTGATGTACTTCGCGCTGTGCTGGCCCGTTTCCGCCTGCAGCAAGAGACTCGAAAGAAGGATGCGCCGTGACCGCTGATGCCAGCTTTTCCATCGTCGACATCAAGCAGCTGCGCAAGCGCTACGGCACGAACGAGGTGCTCAAGGGCGTCGACCTCGACGTCAGGCGCGGCGAGGTGATCGCCATCATCGGCAAGAGCGGCTCGGGCAAGAGCACGCTGCTTCGCTGCATCAACGGGCTCGAGGAATTCCAGGAAGGGACGCTGCACGTCGACGGCCAGCCGCTGAAGCACGGCGACGCGAAGGCGATGCGCGAGCTGCGCCAGCACGTGGGCATGATCTTCCAGAACTTCAACCTGTTCCCGCATCTGAGCGTCGGCCGCAACGTGATGCTGGCGCCCACGCTGGTGAAGAAGGCGCAGCCGCAGGCCAACGACGAGACGGCGCGCAGGCTGCTCGCGCGCGTGGGCCTGGCCGAGAAGTTCGACGCCTGGCCCGACCAGCTGTCGGGCGGCCAGCAGCAGCGCGTGGCCATCGCCCGCGCGCTCGCGATGCAGCCCAGCGTGATGCTGTGCGACGAGATCACCTCAGCGCTCGATCCCGAGCTGGTGGGCGAGGTGCTCAAGGTCGTCGAGAGCCTGGCCGAGGAGGGCATGACGCTGCTGATGGTCACGCACGAGATGAACTTCGCGCGCAAGGTGAGCGACCGCGTCGTCTTCATGCACGCCGGCCGCATCCACGAGATCGGGCCGCCGGACGAGATCTTCGGCGCGCCGCGCACGCCCGAGCTGCAGCAGTTCCTCGCGACCTTGCACTAGCGGACCGTCGCCGGACCCCACGCCACCGTCGTTGGTCGCAACGCCGCGGCGCCGGACGCCGCGTCGGACTACAACGGAGGCCTTGCCCCATGCGGGAGGTATCCCATGCGGTTCCTCGTCCTGTCCCTGTTGCTGGCGCTCACGATGCAAACCACCTCCGCCGCCCCGGCCCCGGTTCCCCAGGCCGCCGACATGTTCGACTTCTGGGTCGGCGATTGGCAGGTCAGCTGGAAGAACGCCGACGGCAGCGTCGGCAAGGCGCGCAACCACGTGTCGCGCATCCTCGACGGCCACGTCATCGAGGAGCAGTTCGAGCAGGATCCGGCCGACCTGGCGCCCTTGCTCAAGGGCCGCTCGCTGAGCGTGCGCGACCCGGCCGGGCTCTGGCACCAGGCCTGGGCCGACAACCAGGGCGGCTTCTTCGCGCTGACGGCCAGCGCCGACGGCGACAAGCGGCTGTTCTCCACCGCGCTGGTGCCCGTCGGCGACCAGGTCAAGGGCCAGCGCATGATCTTCCACGACATCCGCAAGGACGGCTTCACCTGGGACTGGGAAGGCACCACCGACGGCGGCAGGACCTGGAAGCTGCTCTGGCAGCTGGACTACAGACGGTGAGCGCAGGCGCCGCGCGGATGGGGTAAAAACGCAGTCCCCTTCGAGGAGCGCAGCACATGACCCGAATCCGAGTTGGCATCGGCGGCTGGACGTACGAGCCCTGGCGCGAGACCTTCTATCCGCCCAAGCTGCCTGCCGCGCGCGAGCTGTCGCATGCGAGCCGGCAGGTCACGGCGATCGAGGTCAACGGCACCTACTACAGCACGATGACGGCCAAGTCCTTCGAGCGCTGGTTCGCGGAGACCCCCGACGACTTCATGTTCTCGCTCAAGGCCAACCGCTTCGCCACCAACCGGCGCGTGCTGGCCGAGGCCGGGGAATCGATCGGGCGCTTCGTCAACAGCGGCCTGGCGCGGCTGGAGCACAAGCTGGGGCCGCTGCTGTGGCAGTTCGCCGACTCCAAGAAGTTCGACCCGGTGGACTTCGAGGCCTTCCTCAAGCTGCTGCCCGAGGACGTCGAGGGCCGCAAGCTGCGTCACGTGCTCGACGTGCGCAACGACAGCTTCATGGTGCCCGAGTTCCTGGCGCTGGCGCGCAAGTACCGCATGGCGGTCGTGTTCACCGACTCGCCCAAGTTCCCGTCGTTCGCCAACCTGACGGCGGACTTCGTCTACCTGCGGCTGATGAACGCGCAGTCCGACGTGCCCACCGGCTACGCCCCCGAGGTGCTGGCCTCGTTCGCGGCCTGCGCGAAGGTGTGGGCCGGCGGCGGCGAGCCGTCGGGGCTGCCGCTGGTCGCGGGCGACGCGGGCGCGCCGGCGAGTGCCTCGCGCGACGTGTTCATGTTCATGATCAACGGCGCCAAGGAGCGCGCGCCCGCCGCGGCGATGGGCGTGATCGCCGCGCTCGGGGCCTGATCAGGGCTTCAGCTGCGCGCGGACCTCGCCGCCGGGATGCTCGGCGGTGTGCACGTTGACATAGAGGTTGCCGGCTTTCCACGCCGCCATCTGTTCGGGCGTCAGCTTGGCGCCCGCGGGGACGGTCCACGTGCCGGGATCGCCGCCGCTGAGCGTGATGATCGGCGGCCCGGCCGTGCCCGGCGCGCCCGTGTGGATGTGGGCCGCCCTGCCTTGAATCGTGGGCGTCGAGATGGTGCCGCTGACGTTGCCGTCGGCGTCGATCCTGATGCTGCCGGTGCCGACGGCGGTGCTGGTGTTCGGCGGCGTTTCCTCGGCACCGGTGAGCCTGAGATCCTGGGCAAGGGCGCTGCCCATGCCGAGCGTGCCCGCCAGCAGGACGGCAGCAACGATCGAATTCGAGCGAAAGATGGGCATGGCGTGTCCTCGAGCGAGTTCAGGGATGCGGATGTTGGCCCGCGGCCGCGCGCGATACGCCGGCAGGGTCAAATGCGGCGGCGCACAACGCTTTCAGAGACCGAGGTCGCTCAGGCCGGGATGATCGTCCGGACGCCGCCCCAGCGGCCAATGGAACTGGCGGTCGCCCTCGGCGATGGGCAGGTCGTTGATGCTCGCGAAGCGCCTCGTCATGAAGCCGTGCTCGTCGAACTCCCAGTTCTCGTTGCCGTACGAGCGGAACCAGTGGCCGGAGTCGTCGCGGAACTCGTAGGCGAAGCGCACCGCGATGCGGTTGGCGTCGTGCGCCCAGAGCTCCTTGATGAGCCGGTAGTCGAGCTCGCGCGCCCACTTGCGCTGCAGGAACTCGCGCACCTGCTGGCGCCCGGCCGGGAACTCGGCGCGGTTGCGCCAGCGCGTGTCCTCGGTGTAGACCTGCGCGACGCGCGCCGGGTCGCGCGAGTTCCAGGCGTCCTCGGCGAGGCGCACCTTCAGCACGGCGGATTCGCGGGTGAAGGGCGGCAGCGGCGGCTTGGTGTCCATGGTTTCTCCGTTCGATGGGAATGTAGACAGGTTCGTCTACCTGCGGCAGTCTAGGCCAGGTAGACAAGTCTGTCTACAATGAGTCCATGACCACCGGGCCCATCGTCGCGACGCCGCGCGAGCGCATTCTTCGCGCCGCGCACGACCTGTTCTATCGCGAGGGCGTGCGCGCCACCGGCATCGATCGCGTCATCGCCGAGTCGGGCGTCGCCAAGCTCACGTTCTACCGCCAGTTCGCAAGCAAGGACGAGCTGGTCCTCGCCTTCCTCGACGTCCGCCACGAGCGCTGGATGGCCTGGTTCGTCGCCGCGCTCGCGCGCCACGGCGGCACGCCGGCGGCCATCGCGCCAACCCTGTCCGAGTGGTTCGCGAGCGACGACTTCCGCGGCTGTGCCTTCCTCAACAGCGTCGGCGAACTCGCGCCGGCGCTGGCCGCGGTGCTGGACGTCACGCGGCGCCACAAGCAGGAGATGACCGCCGCCGTCACGCGGCTGATGAAGCCCGCGCCCGGCCGCGCGCGCGCGGCCCGCGCGCTCGCGCTCGCCATCGACGGCGCCATCGTGCAGGCGCAATACCTCGCGACGCCGGCCCCGGCGGTCGAAGCGTTGTCGTTGCTGGTGAAAACCCTGGAAAAGGCGCTCGCCTAGACAAGTCCAGACATCGTCGCGCGAGCCGGACGTAACATGCTCGACCTCGAACCCGTCCGCCGAAGCGCAAATCCCGCCATGACCAAGTCGCCGCTCACCCTCCTGCTGGCCAGCCTGCTCGCCGCCAACGCGTTCGCCGCGCCTTCGACGCACGAGCGCCTGACCACGCTGGCGCAGGAGATCGTGCAGACCACCTCGCGCGAGAACCCGATGCAGGCCACCTACCTGGGCATCCCCGGCATGGACGGCGACCTCGCCATCCCCAGCGAGGCAACGCGCGCCGCGCACCTCGCGCGCCTGAAGGGCTGGGCCGCGCAGATCGACGCGATCAAGTCGGCCGCGGGGCCGTCCATCTCGCTGGTCGACGCCGACGACGCGAAGCTGCTGCACGCGCAGCTCGACGAGGAGCTGGACGGCCTGCTGGTCCGCCAGACCGACCGCAAGGACTACGCCGGCCCGGCGCTCGCCGTGGTCGGGGCGCTCTACACGCAGTTCCTGCACCTGCCGATCCCCGGCCGCGACGACGCGACGTCCGCCGACCTGCACCAGGCCTGGGTGGACATCGCCTCCCGCATGGAGAAGAGCCCCGCCTACATCGAGGCGGGCCAGAAGCTGGTGACGCATCCGGGCAAGCTGTTCGGCACGGCCGGCAGCAAGCAGATCGCCGGCGCGCCGGACTTCATCGGCGGCGCGCTCACCGACGCCGCCAAGGAACAGCTCGCGAACGATCCCGCGACGCTGCAGCGCTTCACGGCCGCACGCGACGCGCTGCTGGCGACGCTCGCCAGGAGCGACGCCTTCATCAAGGCGCACGTCGACGCGTGGCCCGAGAACTTCGCGATGGGCAAGGCCGCCTACGACCAGATGCTGCAGCGCGAGCAACTGCTGCCGTTCACGTCCAAGGATGTCGAGGGCATGGCGCGCGACGAGCTGGCCCACGGCTGGGCCGAGGAGGCCTGGCTGAAGTCGCTGGCGGCCGATCGCAAGGTCGCGTTCGGCGCCGAGAGCGGCGGCGGCATGGCGCCCGACGGCTCGGCGCTGATCGGCTACTACCGCGAGCGGATCGCCCAGCTGACGAAGTTCGTCGTCGACCACGATGTCGTCACGCTGCCGCAGTGGCTCGGCGCGATCGACGTCGTGGAGACGCCCAAGTTCCTGCAGCCAGTGTCGCCGGGCGCGTCGATGGATTCGCCGCGGCTGTTCGCGAAGTCGGGCAACGGCTACTACTTCATCACGCCGCCGGAGTCGCTCAAGGACGCCGCCAGCCGCCTCGACATGAACGAGGACTTCGACCGCGACCGCATCCTGTCGACCGCCGCGCACGAGGCGATGCCGGGCCACTTCCTGCAGTTGTCCATCGCGCGCCGGCATTCCGACTACATCCGCAAGATCCAGTACTCGGGCGTGTTCGCCGAGGGCTGGGCGTTCTACGGCGAGGAGATGTTCGTGCGCCTCGGCCTGTACGGCGACGACCTCGACGCGCGCCTGTTCACCGCGCGCTGGGAACGCGTGCGCGGCGCGCGCGTGGTGGTCGACGTCAAGCTGGCCAGCGGCGAATGGACGCTGGCGCAGGCCGCGAAGTTCTTCGAGGAGCAGTCGGGCTTCACCAAGTCGGCGTCCGAGGCCGCCGTGGCGGGCTACGCGCTGCGCCCGGGCTACGTGCTGGCCTACACGGTCGGCCGCCTGCAGCTCGAGCAGCTGCTGGCCGAGTACCAGCACCGCGTGGGCGACAAGGGCTCGCTGCGCGACTTCCACGACCGCCTGCTGTCGTACGGCTCGTCGCCGTTCTCGATCGTCGGGCCGGAGCTGCTGGCCGACCTCGACAAGCCGGCCAGCGCGGTGCGCGCCGTCGCCAATTACTGACCGCTGCTCGCGGCCTCTTTTCGGCCGTTCGTCGCAATGCACGCCCCGCGGCGCGGGTGCTGCCTATATTGGCCGCATCCCGTCGATTGCGGAGGCATCGTGCGAATCCTGTTCCACCTGCTGGCCGGCGCCTGCGCGCTGTCTGCCCTCAATGCGATCGCCACGCCCGATGCGTCGGGACGCTGGGAAGGCGCGGTCGACATCCCCGGCAGCCCGCTGCGCCTGATCGTCGACCTCGACCGCGACGGGCGCGGCCAGTGGCAGGGCTCGGTCGTCCTGCCCGATCGCGGCGTGAAGGGCGCGCCGCTGTCCGAGCTCGGTGTCGACGGCTGCGACGTCCACTTCGGGCTCGCCGCGGCGTTCGCCGGCGGCGGCGGCGCGAACCCGAAGGTGGCGCTCGCCTGCCAGCCGGACGGCTCGCTCGCCGGCAGCTTCGAGCTCGCCGGCAACCGCACGACGTTGACGCTGCGGCGCAGCGGCGCGGCGCAGGTCGATCGCGTCGCGCCCAACAGCGTGATCAGCGCGGCGCTGGCCGGCCGCTGGACGGGCCGCTACGAAATGGGCGGCTATGCGCGCGAGGTCACGCTGACGCTGGCCAACCGCCCCGACGGCGGCGGTGGCGGCCAGCTGGTCGTCGTCGGCAAGCGCACGACGACGCTGGAGATGGATCGCGTCATCGAGGGCCGCGAGTTCGTCACGCTGGGCGCCAGCGCGGCGGACCTGCGCATCGAAGGACGCTTCGCCGCCGCGGACGGCACGATAGCCGGCTCGGTCCTGCTCGGCGGCTTCGAGGCGCCCATCGTGCTGCATCGCCAAGCCAGCGGGGAGAAGGCATCATGATCGCGCGCTCCTCCTGCTCGCTGGCCCTGTCCGCGCTGGTCGCGCTGCTGCCCGCCGCGGTGCAATCCCAGGCGATGTTCCGCGGCGACGCCGCCCACCATGGCGCGAGCACCGAGCAGGCGCCGCGCGAGTTCCATCGCGTCAAGTGGACGTTCACGACGGGCGCGCGCGTCGTCTCGTCGCCGGTGTGGCGCGACGGCACGCTGTACTTCGGCAGCGACGACGGCAACGTCTACGCCGTCGACGCCGCCACCGGCCGCCAGCGCTGGATGGCGCGCACCGGCGGCCCGGTGCCGTCGACGCCGGCGCTGGACGGCGACCGGCTGTTCGCGCTCAGCTACGACGGCCGGCTCTACGCGCTCGACGTGCGCACCGGCGAAGTCCTCTGGAAGTTCGCGACCGAAGGCGAGCGCCGCTTCGAGGCGCGCGGGCTGCACGGCATGCAGCCGCGCACGCAGACCTTCGCCGACATGTACGACGTCTTCCTCTCGAGCCCGCTGGTCGTGGGCGGCAAGGTCGTCTTCGGCAGCAGCGACGGCCACGTGTACGCGGTCGACGCGGCCAGCGGCGCGCTGGCGTGGAAGTTCGCCACCGGTGACGTGGTGCATGCGTCGCCGGCCTATGCCGACGGCCTGGTCGTGATCGGCAGCTGGGACGGCAAGCTCTACGCACTCGACGCACAGACCGGCGCGCAGCGCTGGGCGTTCCAGGCTGGCGTCGATCCGCTGATCCACAACCAGCAGGGCTTCCAGTCGTCGGCGGCCATCGTCCATGGCATCGTCTACGTCGGCTGCCGCGACGCGCACCTCTACGCGATCGACCTGCACACCGGCGCCGAGAAATGGAACATCGACACGGCCGGCAGCTGGGTCAACAGCTCGCCCGCGGTCGCCGGCGGCCGCATCTACTTCGCGACCGCCGACACCGCGCAGTACCACGTGGTCGACGCCGTCACCGGCAAGCCCGCGCAGCCGGCCGCCTCGACGCTGGCCTACGTGTTCGGCTCGCCGACCGTCGCCGGCGACACAGTGCTGGTGGGCGTGCTCAACGGCACGCTGCAGGCGCGCGACCGTGTCGACGGCCGCGTGCTGTGGGAGTTCCGCACCGAGGCCGCGCGCGCCAACCTCGGCTGGGCGCTCGCCGCCGACGGCCGCTTCGATTCGGCGATGCTGTTCCCGTCGTCGACGGGTGACGCCACCGCCGACGGGGCGCGCCGCCAGCAGGGGGTCGGCTCGTTCTACTCGACACCGCTGGTCGCGCAGGGCACCGTCTACATCGGCAGCGCCGACTCGAAGGTCTACGCGATCGAGTAGACGACGACCCCCGCTCGCCTTGGCTCGCAGCCCCCCGAGGGGGCCGCCCGGGCTTGCTCCGGAGCGGCCGAGCGCGGCGCCCGGGCCCGCCTTCTACTTGGCCGTCAGCGCCGTGTCCGCCGGCGGCAGGCCTTCGAGCTCGCGCACGTATTTGGTCGCGATGGAGCCGTGCGACAGCATGCGGTCGCGCACGGCCAGCATGTCGCCGCCCATCTTCGCCTGCAGGTCGTGCGCCAGCGCGAGCTGTTCCTGCACGCCGACGAAATAGGTCGACAGCTGCCCGGCCGACATCTCGGCACGCCGCCACTTGCCCGCGGCCTCGCCTTCTTCCTGGTAGCCCGTCTCCATCATCAGGCGCTTGGCCTGGTCCTCGGTCATCCCGGCGGTGTGGATCTTCTGGTCGATGATGGCGTTGGTGTCGGTGCGCAGGCGCACCTTGAGCTGCTCCATGCGCGTCTCGTCGCCGCCCCAGCCGGCCTCGGCCATGAACTGCTCGGCGTAGACGGCCCAGCCCTCGACGAAGGTGCCGCTGTAGGTCATCGCGCGCACCAGCGTCGGGAAGTGCACCTGGCTCGCGTGCGCGCCCTGCAGGTAGTGGCCGGGCATCGCCTCGTGGGCGGTGATGTCGCGCAGCTCGGCGCTGTTGTCCTCGCGGTACTGCGACTCGACGCGCTGCGGCGACCAGTCGGCCGGCGTCGGCGAGATCGCGTAGAACGTGATGCCGTCCTTGTCCAGCGGCCCCGCCCAGTCGCAGAACGCGACGGCCGCGCCGCGCTGGAACTCGGGCATCACGATGACCTTGATCGGCCGATCCGGCACCGTCACCAGCTTGTGCTCGCGCACGAAGGCGGTGGCCTTGTCGAGGTCGCCGCGCGCCTCGGCGACGATGGTGTCGTTGTTCGGATGCGTCTCGGCGATCTTGTCCAGCACCGCGCGCACGATCGCGTGGCCGTCGACGCCGTCGGTCGGCTTGTCCGGGAACCAGCGCTTGTACAGCGGCAGGGCCGTGTCCTCCATCTGCTTCTGCGTGACCAGCAGGTCGGCCTCGGCGCGGCGCAGGATCTCGTCGGCGGACAGGTCGGAGTCGAGCGAGAACTTCAGGCGCTGGTCGAAGTGCTCCTTGCCGAAGCGGAAGTCGCCGTCGGAGCGCGGCAGCAGCGTCTTCTCGAGCCACGTGCCGTAGTCCTTCAGCGCCGCGATCGCGCGGGCGCGCGCCGGCGCGAGCTGGGCCTCCATCGCGGGCGCCTGCTTGATGAAGTCGTCGATGTCGTCCTGCAGGAACGAGATGGCGCCCTTGTTCTGCGCGATCGCCGTCTCCGTGAACACGCGCGGCGGGCGCTGCAGGTTCTGCTTCGCCGCGGCGACCAGCTTCGGGATGGCCTGCAGCCGCAGGTTGGCGTCGGCCAGGCGATGCTTGATCGGCGCGAAGTCGCGCGCGAGCAGCACGTAGACGCCTTCGGTCGCGGAATAGTCCGTCACCTGCCACGTGTAGGTCTTCAGCACCTCGATGTCGTACAGGCGCGCGCGCAGGTCGTTCTCGAGGATCTCGCGGTCGACGGCGTCGTCGGGCGGCAGGCTCGACGCCGGGATCGCCTGGATCACGTCCAGCGTCTTGCGATAGAGCCGGCGATCGGCCGCGACACCGGCGGCCGACGAGTCGCCGGACTTGCGGTCGAAGCGATGGTCGCCGAGCTGCGTGGCTTCTTCCGGGTGCGTGGCGAGGTAGTGCTCGTAGAAGTCGTGCACGACCTGTTCGAAGCGGTGCGTGGCCGCCGGATCGGGCGCGGCGTGCGCGGTCGAGGCGAGCAGGGCGAGCGCGCCGGCCAGCGCGAGGGACAGCTTGGAGCGGGAGAGGTTCATCGTCGGCATCCTTGGTGCGAGGCGACGAGTATGCGGGATGCGCGGGCGCAAAAAAAGCGCGTTCGAGGACGCGCTTTTGGCGAAAGACTCGGCCGCTCAGACCTGGGCGAAGCCTGCTTCGAGGTCGGCCTTGAGGTCGTCCAGCGCCTCGATGCCCACCGACAGCCGGATCAGCGTGTCGTTGATGCCGAGTGCCGCGCGCTGCGCCGCCGGGATCGACGCGTGCGTCATGATCGCCGGGTGCTCGATCAGGCTCTCGACGCCGCCGAGGCTCTCGGCCAGCGCGAACAGGTGCACCTTCTCGAGGAAGCGGCGCGAGCCGGCGAGATCGCTCTTGAGATCGATCGAGATCATGCCGCCGCCGCCGCGCATCTGGCGCTTCGCGAGCGCGTACTGCGGGTGGCTCTCCAGGCCGGGATAGTGCACGCGCGCCACCTTCGGATGCGCCTCCAGCCACTGCGCCAGCGCCAGCGCGCTCTGGTTGTGACGCTCCATGCGGATCGCCAGCGTCTTGATGCCGCGCAGCGCGAGGAACGAGTCGAACGGCCCCGCGATGGCGCCGACCGCGTTATGCAGGAACGCGAGCTGCTCGGCCCATGCGGCCTGGCGCGGCTCGTTGCCGATGATCGCGACCCCGCCGACGACGTCCGAGTGGCCGTTGAGGTACTTGGTCGTCGAGTGCACGACGATGTCGAAGCCGAGCGCCAGCGGGTTCTGGCCCCACGGGCTCGCGAAGGTGTTGTCGGCCACCGCGATCAGGTTGGCGTCCCGCGCGATCTTCGCGACGGCGGCGAGGTCGATCAGCTTGAGCAGCGGATTCGACGGCGTCTCCACCCACAGCATCTTCGTGTCGGGCCGGATCGCCGCGCGCACGGCCTGCGGGTCGGTCATGTCGATGAAGCTGACCTGCAGCCCCATCGAGCGCTTGCGCACGCGCTCGAACAGGCGGAACGAGCCGCCGTAGAGGTCGTCGCTGGCGACGATGTGCGCGCCGGCGTCCAGCAGTTCGAGCACGGTGGACATCGCCGCCAGGCCCGACGCGAACGCATAGCCCTGCAGGCCGCCCTCGAGGTCGGCCACGCAGCGCTGCAGCGCCTCGCGCGTCGGGTTCTGGCTGCGCGAATACTCGTAGCCCTTGTGCACGCCGGGGCTGGACTGCACGTAGGTCGAGGTCTGGAAGATCGGCGGCATGATCGCGCCGGTCGACGGATCCGGATGCTGGCCGCCGTGGATGACGCGGGTGTCGAAGCCGTGCTTCGGGGTGTCGTTGCTCATGATGTTCAGGCCAGAGTCTTGCGGAGGTAGTTCAACAGGTCGAAGCGTGTGATCAGACCATAAAAGCCGTCCGCGTCGGCGACGACCGCGACCCAACCCTCCTGCAGGGTCGTGATCAGCGCCTGCAGGCCGGCGTCGGGGCGCAGCGTGCGCAGCTGGCGGTTCATCGCCTGGCGCACCGGCTGGCGGAAGCGCTCGGAGTCGCCGCTGACGTGCAGCAGCAGGTCGGACTCGTCCAGCAGCCCGGCCAGCTTGCCGTCCTGCAGCACCGGCACCTGCGAGATGTCGGCCGCGCGCATGCGCTGGAACGCGGTCAGCAGCGTGTCGTCGGGCGTCACGCTGATGACGGCCTCGTCGACCGCGCGGCGCGAGATCAGGTCGCGCAGGTCGCCGACGCTCGGGCGCGGCAGCAGGCCCTGGTCGAACATCCAGCTGTCGTTGTAGACCTTGGACAGGTAGCGCGTGCCGGTGTCGCAGACGAAGGTCATGACGCGCTTCGGCGTGGTCTGCGCGCGGCAATGGCGTAGCGCCGCGGCCAGCAGCGTGCCGGTCGACGAGCCCGCCAGGATGCCCTCGCGCTTGAGCAGCTCGCGCGCGGTGCGGAAGCTCTCCTCGTCGTCGATGGTGTAGCCGGTGTGCACGTTGCTCAGGTCGGCGATGGCGGGGATGAAGTCCTCGCCGATGCCTTCGACGGCCCACGAGCCCGCCGCGCCGAACTTGCCGGTGGCGATGTAGTCGCACAGCACGGAGCCCTTGGGGTCGGCCAGCACGAACTCGGTCTCGGGCGAGACGCGCTCGAAGTAGCGCTTCAGGCCGGTGAGCGTGCCGCCGGAGCCGACGCCGCAGACGATGGCGTCGACGCGATGGCCCAGCTGCTGCCAGATCTCGGGCGCGGTGCCCGTCTCGTGCGCGAGCGGGTTGGCGGGGTTGTTGAACTGGTCGATGTAGAACGCGTCGTCGCCCATCTCGCGCGCCAGGCGCGCGGCCATGTCCTGGTAATACTCGGGATGGCCCTTGGCGACGTCGGAGCGCGTCGTGTGCACCTCGGCGCCCAGCGCCTTCAGGTGCAGCACCTTCTCGGACGACATCTTGTCCGGCACCACCAGCACCACGCGGTAGCCCTTGGCGCGCGCCACCAGCGCCAGCCCCAGGCCCGTGTTGCCGGCCGTCGCCTCCAGCACCGTGCCGCCCGGCTTCAGGCGGCCGTCGCGCTCGGCGGTCTCGATCATCGCCAGGCCGATGCGGTCCTTGATCGAGCCGCCCGGGTTCTGCGACTCGAGCTTGAGGAACAGCTGGCAGCAGCCGGTGTCGAACTGCGTGATCTCGACCATCGGCGTGTTGCCGATGAGGTCGAGCACGGCGGGGCGGGCGGGCTTCGCGGCCTGGGTCTGGACGGGTGTGGTCATGTCTCGTGGTGGCGGCCGATGGCTTGTGGCCGGGGCCGCTCGTGGTTGACGGTGCGGGGAGGATAACGCCGCGGCAAATGCGTCCGTCTCATGGCTTTATCCAATGTTGGCGTGTTAGGGGCCGGGCGAGTCCGGCTTGACGGAGAATGCCGATCCGGCACGAGCCGGCAACCGAGGGAACAGAAATGGCGATGGACGTGGTCGACTACGAGATCAAGGGCGCGGAGATGCAGTTCGTCGAGGTCGAGCTCGACCCGGGCGAGGCGGCGGTCGGCGAGGCCGGCTCGATGATGTTCATGGAAAACGGCATCGTGCTCGACACCGTCTTCGGCGACGGCTCGCAGCAGAACTCCGGCCTGTGGGGCGCGCTGGTGGGCGCGGGCAAGCGGCTGATCAGCGGCGCCAACGTGTTCACCACCGTGTTCATGAACCAGTCCGGCCAGAAGCGCCGCGTCGCCTTCGCCACGCCGGTGCCGGGCAAGATCCTCGCGATCGACCTGCGCACGGTGGGCGGGTCGCTGATCTGCCAGAAGCAGTCGTTCCTGTGCGCGGCGCGCGGCGTGTCGCTGGGCATCGCGTTCCAGCAGCGACTGGGCGTGGGCTTCTTCGGCGGCGACGGCTTCGTCATGCAGCGCCTGGACGGCGACGGCATGGCCTTCGTGCACGCCGGCGGCACCGTCGAGAAGCGCGAGCTGCAGCCCGGCGAGACGCTGCTGATCGACCACGGCTGCCTGGTGGCGTTCACGCAGACGGTCAACTTCGAGATCCAGTACGTGGGCGGCATCAAGACCGCGCTGTTCGGCGGCGAGGGCCTGTTCTTCGCCAAGGTGACGGGCCCGGGCACCGTGTGGATCCAGAGCCTGCCGTTCTCGCGCCTGGCCAGCCGGGTGTTCGCCGCCGCGCCGCAGAACGGCGGCAGCAGCGACCGCGCCGGCAGCAGCAGCGGACTGGGCGTGGTCGGCGGCCTGGCGACCGGCGGCATCCTCGGCGGACTGGGCAGCCTGCTGTCCGGCGACGACGATTGAGCGCCAGTTGAAATTCACATTGGTCGCACCTCGCTCGTTTACGCTCACGCTTCGATGAAATCGCTGTTCGGCTCGTTCTGGCGCGCGGTCGCCTACTGCCTGCACCCCAGGGTCATTGCGCTGTCGCTGCTGCCGCTGCTGGTGGCCGGCGCGGTCACGCTCGCCGCGGGCTACCTGTTCTGGGAGTCGGCGATCGCCTCGGTGCGCGCGACGCTGGAGCACTGGTCGCTGGTCAACTCGATGCTCGAATGGATGTCGTCGATGCTGGGCGCGAACTTCCGCACCGGCGTCGCCGCGCTGATCGTGATCGCGCTGACCATCCCCGTGGTGGTGGCGATGACGCTGGTGCTGGTCGGCCTGTGGATCACGCCGGCCATCGTCACGCTGGTCGCGCGCCGGCGCTTCCCGGCGCTGGAGCGTCGCCACGGCGGATCGTGGTGGCTGGGCATCTTCGCGTCGCTGGCCTGGACGGTGGGCGCGCTGCTGATGGTGATGATCACGCTGCCGTTCTGGCTCGTGCCCGGGCTGGCGCTGGTGCTGCCGCCGCTGATCTGGGGCTGGCTGACCGCCAAGGTGATGGGCTTCGACGCGCTCGCCGAGCACGCGTCGCAGCCGGAGCGCGAGGCGATCCTGCGCGCGCACCGCTGGCCGCTGCTGATCATGGGCATCGTCTGCGGCTTCCTGTGCGGCGTGCCGTCGATGATCTGGACGCTCAGCATGCAGCTGATCATCTTCGCGCCCTTCATCATGGTGGGCGTGATCTGGCTCTACACGATGATCTTCACGTTCTCGGCGCTCTGGTTCACGCACTACGGCCTGGGCGTGCTGGCCACGCTGCGCGACGCCGAGTCCGCGATGCGCGCGGTGCAGCCGGCGGTGGTGCCGTCGTCCGACCTGCAACTGGTCGAAGAGGTGCCGCCGCACGAGCGCTTCGGCTACGAGGATTCGAGGCCCCTGGAACCATGAACTTCGGCGCATTGATCATCGGCGACGAGATCCTGTCCGGCCGGCGCGAGGACAAGCACCTCGCCCGCGTCATCGGCGCGCTCGAATCGCGCGGGCTCGCGTTGTCCTGGGCGCACTACCTCGGGGACGAACCCGCGCGCATCGTGGCCGAGATCCGCGCCGCGGCCGCCTCGGGCGACACCGTGTTCTCGTTCGGCGGCATCGGCGCGACGCCCGACGACCACACCCGCCAGTGCGCCGCGCAGGCGCTGGGCCTGCCGCTCGCGCTGCATCCCGAGGCCGAGGTGCTGATCACCCAGCGCGGCCGCGACATGGCCGCCGAGAAGGGGCTGGCCTACGACACGGCCGGCCCCGACCACCAGCGGCGCCTGAACATGGGCGTGTTCCCGGCCGGCGCGACCCTGATCCCGAACCCGTACAACCGCATCCCGGGCTTCAGCGTCGGCCACCTGCACTTCATGCCCGGCTTCCCGGTGATGGCGCACCCGATGCTGGACTGGCTGCTGGACAACCGCTACGCCGACCAGACCCGCGCGCACGCGCTGCGCGCCGTCCGCGTGCGGGGCACGAACGAGTCGGCGCTGATTCCCGTCTTCGAGCGCGTCGAGGCCGCGTTCGCCGGCGTGCGCTCGTTCAGCCTGCCCAGCGTCGACCACCCGACGTTCGGACCGCACATCGAGATCGGCGTCAAGGGTGCGGATCCGGCCCAGGTCGAGCTGGCGATGGCCGCGCTGCGCGAGGGCGCCGCGGCCGCCGGTGCGATCGAGATAGACCCGTCCTGAAATGGTGCGTACGATGCCTTGTTTCGGTGCGCCAGATGGAATGCACAATGGCGGTGCGCGCCTGCGCGCTGCCCGGCAGTCCAGTTCCCCGGGATTCCTCGCCGCCTCGCGCGGCATGGAACCTGCTTTCCACCCCTCGCAGACCGTTCAGATGGCCGACCCCTGGTGTGCCGGCCCGGTAGCTTGCCAAACAAATTTAGGAGCCCGTTGATGTCCAAGACCGTCGCCGACGTGATGAAGTTGGTGCAGGAAAACGAAGTCAAGTTCGTTGACTTCCGTTTCACCGATACCCGTGGCAAGGAACAACACGTGTCCGTGCCTGTCTCTCACTTCGACGAAGACAAGTTCGTCTCCGGCCACGCGTTCGACGGTTCGTCGATCGCCGGCTGGAAGGGCATCGAGGCGTCGGACATGCAGCTGATGCCCGACCCGAACACGGCCAACATCGATCCGTTCTTCGAAGAGCCGACGCTGATCCTGACCTGCGACGTGGTCGAGCCGAGCGACGGCAAGCCCTACGAGCGCGACCCGCGCTCGCTGGCCAAGCGCGCCGAGGCCTACATGAACGCCTCCGGCCACGGCGACACCGCCTACTTCGGCCCGGAGCCCGAGTTCTTCATCTTCGACTCGATCCGCTGGGACGTCAGCATGAAGGGCTGCTCGGTCGAGATCGAAGCCGAGGAAGCCGCCTGGAACACGGGCAAGAACTACGAGCACGGCAACAAGGGCTATCGCCCGTCCGTCAAGGGCGGCTACTTCCCGGTGCCGCCGGTCGACGCCGGCCAGGACATGCGCTCGGAGATGTCGCTGATCCTCGAGCAGATGGGCATCCCCGTCGAGGTCCATCACCACGAGGTGGCGAACGCCGGCCAGATGGAGATCGGCACCAAGTTCTCGACGCTGCTGCAGCGCGCGGACTGGGTCCAGCTGCAGAAATACATCGTCCACAACGTCGCTTTCGCCTACGGCAAGACGGCCACGTTCATGCCGAAGCCCATCGTCGGCGACAACGGCTCGGGCATGCACGTGCACCAGTCGGTCTGGAAGGACGGCAAGAACCTGTTCGCCGGCGACGGCTATGCCGGCCTGTCGGAATTCGCGCTGTTCTACATCGGCGGCATCATCAAGCACGCCCGTGCCCTGAACGCGATCACGAACCCGACGACCAACAGCTACAAGCGCCTGGTGCCGGGCTACGAAGCCCCGGTCAAGCTGGCCTACAGCTCGCGCAACCGCTCGGCCTCGATCCGCATCCCGTTCGTCGCCAATCCGAAGGGCCGCCGCGTCGAGGCGCGTTTCCCGGATCCGATGATGAACCCGTACCTGGGCTTCTCGGCGCTGCTGATGGCCGGCCTCGACGGCGTCGAGAACAAGATCCATCCGGGCGAAGCCGCCACCAAGGATCTGTACCACCTGCCGCCGGAAGAAGACGCGAAGATCCCGACCGTCTGCTCCAGCCTCGAGCAGGCGCTCGACAACCTCGACAGCGACCGCGCGTTCCTGACCAAGGGCGGCGTCTTCACCGATGCGTACATCGACGCCTACATCGAACTGAAGATGCAGGACGTCCAGCGCATGCGCATGACGACCCACCCGGTCGAGTTCGACATGTACTACTCGTTGTAAGACGGCCCCCGGTCGCCGAGTACGGCGCCCACCCCCCGAGGGGGCGGCGGCCTTGCTCCGGAGCGGCCGAGCGCGGCGTCCGCCGAGCTTGCGCCCTTCGTTCTGCGTACCCAAAGAAGCGGCCCCGCGACGGGCCGCTTTTTTTTGCCTTTACGCGGCCGTCGGCGCGGCGCTGTCGTCCGGCAGGGGCGCAGACACGTTGGCTCACCATCAGGCGCACCGTTTTGCGCCACAATGAAAAGATGAACGTGGCACCCGCATCCGCTTCCCGTCTCTCCTCGGCGCTTGGCGCCGCGCTGCTGGCCGTCGCCTGCGGCGGCGCGCAGGCCGGGGACATCTACTACCGCTGTCCCGACAACGTGTTCACCAACACGATCACGCCCAAGGAGGCGGACGCCAAGGGCTGCAAGGCGCTCGAGGCGCAGCAGCCCACGACGATCCCCGCGCCCAAGCTGCGCCCGGCCGCCGCGCCCGGCTCGGCGGCCAGCCGCGTCGACGCGCAGGAGCAGAAGGCGCGCGATTCCGATGCGCGCAAGATCCTGCAGGACGAGCTGATCAAGGCCCAGGCCCAGCTCGACGCGCTGCAGAAGGAATACAACAACGGCCAGCCCGAGCGCCGCGGCGACGAGAAGAACTTCCAGAAATACCTCGACCGCACGGCCGACCTGAAGGCGCAGATCGCGCGCACCGAGTCCGACATCACCGCGATCACCCGCGAGCTGTCGAAGACGCAGTGATGGCCCCGCGCCGCGCGCCGCCGCCCGCCGCCCCGTCGGACGTCGCGCCGGACGCAGCCCCCGAAGGCATCGACGCCGGCGCGCATCGGGTCGGCGGCATCGACTACACCGCGTTCGACCACCTCGCCACGCTGGTGGCCGTCGTCGAGCCCGACGGCAAGTGCGTGTTCGCCAATTCGGTGCTGGAGGCCGTGGTCGGCGTCGCGCGCCGCAAGCTCACCCGCGGCAGCATCTACGACTGGTTCCGCGAGACGGCGGCGCTGTCGGAGGCCATCGCGGCGGTGTCGCGCAACGAGTTCTCCGCGCGCCGCTTCGACGGCTCGCTCAAGCGCTCGTCGGTGTCGTCCACCGCGACGCTGCCGGTGCACGTCATCGTCAGCCAGCACGACCTGCACGGCGGGCGCGTGTTCGTCGAGATGATCGAGATCGAGCAGCAGACGCGCCAGGATCGCGAGGAGCGCGCGCTCGGCCAGGCGCAGGTCACCAAGGAGCTGATCCGCAACCTGGCGCACGAGATCAAGAACCCGCTGGGCGGCATCCGCGGCGCGGCGCAGCTGCTGGAGCTCGAGATCGACCAGGCCGAGCTGGGCGAGTACACGCAGGTCATCATCCACGAGGCCGACCGGCTGCAGGTGCTGGTCGACCGGCTGCTGGCACCGCACCGCAAGGCGCAGGTGGTCGCCGAGCTCAACATCCACGAGGTGCTCGAGCGCATCCGCTCGCTGGTGCTGGCCGAATACCCCCGTGGGTTGGTCGTCGAACGCGACTACGACACCTCGATCCCCGAGTTCCGCGGCGACCGCGAGCAGATGATCCAGGCGGTGCTCAACATCGTGCACAACGCGACGCAGGCGCTTGCCGAGCAGATCGAGCAGGGGTCGGCGCGCATCGTCCTGCGCACGCGGATCGCGCGCCAGGAGACGATCGGCAAGCAGCGCTACCGACTGGCATTGGAATTGCATATCCAGGACAACGGCCCGGGCGTCCCCGAGTCCATTCGCGATCAGATCTTCTATCCGCTGGTGTCGGGGCGGGAAGGCGGGTCGGGCCTGGGCTTGACGCTGGCGCAGACGTTCGTGCAGCAGCATCTGGGCACGATCGAATGCGACAGCGTTCCAGGATGCACGGTTTTCAAGATCCTGATTCCTCTGCATTAGCCTGCAGCGCGCAAACGCATGAAACCCATCTGGATCGTTGACGACGACCCATCCATCCGCTTCGTGCTCGAGAAGGCGCTGGCCCGCGAACAGCTGCCGGTGCGCAGCTTCGCCACCACGCGCGACGTCCTGACCGCGCTCGAGACCGACGAACCGCAGGTGCTCGTCTCGGACATCCGCATGCCGGGCGGCTCCGGCCTCGACCTGCTGGCCAAGGTCAAGGAGCGCCTGCCGGGCCTGCCCGTCATCATCATGACGGCGTACTCCGACCTCGACAGCGCCGTCTCGTCGTTCCAGGGCGGCGCCTTCGAGTACCTGCCCAAGCCGTTCGACCTCGCCAAGGCCGTCGAGCTGATCCGCCGCGCGCTGGAAGAGAGCCTGCGCGAGGAGGTGCTCGACGAGCGCAACGCGCCGGTGCCCGAGATCCTCGGCCAGGCGCCCGCGATGCAGGACGTCTTCCGCGCGATCGGCCGGCTGTCGCAGAGCAACGTGACGGTGCTGATCACGGGCGAGTCGGGTTCCGGCAAGGAGCTCGTCGCGCGCGCGCTGCATCGCCACAGCCCGCGCGGCGACCAGGGCACCAACGGCGCGTTCGTCGCGATCAACACCGCGGCGATCCCGAAGGACCTGCTGGAATCCGAGCTGTTCGGCCACGAGCGCGGCGCCTTCACCGGCGCGCAGACGATGCGCCGCGGCCGCTTCGAGCAGGCCGACGGCGGCACGCTGTTCCTCGACGAGATCGGCGACATGCCGTTCGACCTGCAGACGCGCCTGCTGCGCGTGCTCAGCGACGGCCAGTTCTACCGCGTGGGCGGCCACCAGCCGATCAAGGCCAACGTGCGCGTGATCGCCGCGACGCACCAGAACCTCGAGGAGCGGGTGCGCCAGGGGGCCTTCCGCGAAGACCTGTTCCACCGCCTCAACGTGATCCGCCTGCGCCTGCCGCCGCTGCGCGAGCGCGCCGAGGACGTGCCGGCGCTGGCGCGCTTCTTCCTGCAGAAGAGCGCCAAGGAGCTGGGCGTCGAGCCCAAGCGCATCACCGACGAGGCGCTCGAGGCCATGAAGGGCTTCGACTTCCCCGGCAACGTGCGCCAGCTCGAGAACATCTGCCACTGG
The DNA here is from genome assembly GCF_023231945.1 of Scleromatobacter humisilvae. GTDB lineage: Bacteria > Pseudomonadota > Gammaproteobacteria > Burkholderiales > Burkholderiaceae_C > Scleromatobacter > Scleromatobacter humisilvae. Next base: position 206,307 of record NZ_JAJLJH010000009.1, on the reverse strand, counting down.
TTGACCGTGATGGCGCCGGCGCAGGTCATCGAGAGCAAGGACCTGCCGCCCGAGCTGGTGGCGCCGCGCAGCGCGTTCCAGCGGCCGTCGTCCAGCGACACCGCGTCCGCGCGGCCGGGCGAGGGACTGGGCGGGACCTACGTGCCGGCGGTCGACGGCACGTCCGCCGCGTCGGTGCTGCCCGCGGTGCACCTGGCCGGCGTGCCCGGCGGCAGCACCTGGCTGGGCGACCTCGAGCTCGCGGCGCGCACGCTGCTCGATGCCGGCTCGCCGGACGTGTGGGAGCAGCTGAGCCGCCAGTTCGAAGGGCAGCTGATCCGAACCGCGCTGGCGCTGACGCGCGGCCGGCGCATCGAGGCCGCGCAGAAGCTGGGCATCGGGCGCAACACCATCACGCGCAAGATCCAGGAGCTGGGACTCGACGATTGAGGCGTTTCCCACGCGCCCGCGGGACGCGTGCGCGTGGGCGATGCCTCGTCCGCCTACAATTTCACCTCTGAAAGCAGCAGAGGGAATCTGTGTCGATCCTGTTGATCCTGAACTACGCAGTCGCGATCTTCTTCGCGGTGCACGCCGTGCGCACCGGGCGCCAGATGTACTGGATCATGATCCTGCTCATCTTCCCGCTGCTCGGAAGCCTGGTCTACTTCTTCGCCGAGTACCTGCCCGAGGTCCGGCATTCAGGCGTGGCGCGCAAGGGCGCGCGCGTCGTCAAGTCCATCGTCGACCCGAACCGCGAGCTGCGCGAGGCGCGTCTCGGGTTCGAGCGCACGCCCACGGTCGACAACCGCTCGCGCCTGGCCGAGGCGCTGCTGGCGCGCGGCGACTATGACGAGGCGGTGCAGGAGTTCCAGGCCTGCGCCAGCGGTCCGTACGCGAAGGACGTGAAGTTCCGCCGCGGCCTGGCGCGCGCGCAGCTGCTCGCAGGCCGCCACGCCGCCGCCGCCGCGACGCTCGAGGCGCTGCTGGCCGACTCGCCGCGCGACGCCGGCAGCGACGCCGCGCTGTGGCTCGCGCAGGCGCTGACGCAGGTCGACGAGACGCGCGCGCTGGCGGCCTTCGATCACGCGAGCCACGTGCACAACACCACCGAGACGCAGGCCGCCTACGGCATCTTCCTCGCCAGCCTCGGGCGCGACGCCCAGGCCCGTCCGCTGCTCGAAGGCGTGGTGCACAACGCGCGCGTGGGCACGGCGTCGTCGCGCGAGCTCAATCGCGAGTCCATCGACCAGGCGCGCGCGGCGCTCAAGGTCGTCGAGTCGCGCGGAGGCTGATCTTCAGACGACGCCGCTTCACGCCGCCTTCGGCAGCGTGAAGTGGAACGCCGCGCCGTGGTCGGGCTCGGCCTCGGCCCACACGCGGCCGCCCTGGCGCTCCACCGCGCGCCGCACGATGCTCAGGCCGATGCCGTGGCCCTCGAACTTGCGGCCGTGCAGCCGCATGAAGGGCTCGAACAGCTGGCCGGCCGCCGCGGCGTCGAAGCCGACGCCGTTGTCGCGCACGTGCACGGTCACCTCGCCGTCGTCGACGCTGGCCTCGATGCGCACGATCGGCGGATGGGCCTCGCGGGAGAACTTCAGCGCGTTGGTGATCAGGTTGACCAGCACCGGCCGCAGCAGGTCGGCGTCGGCCTGCACGTCGGGCAGCTTGCCGACGATCCATTGCGCCTTCGCGGCGTCGCCCGGGGCCAGTTGCAGCTGGGCGATCACGTCGCGCGTCAGCGCCTCGAGCGCCACGGCGCGCGGCGCGATCCGGGCGTCGCCGACGCGCGCCAGCTGCAGCAGCGCGCTGATCAGCTTGGTGGACGTGTCGGCCTGCGACGAGATCGCGGCCAGCGAGCGGTGCACCATGTCGAGGTCGCCGCTGGCCAGCGCGTCGCTGGCCAGGCGCGCGAGGCCGGCGATGCCCCCCAGCGGGCCGCGCAGGTCGTGCGACACGCTGCGGTTGAAGCCCTCGAGGTTGGAGACGAGCTCGCGCAGCGACTGCGTGCGCGCCTGCACCGTGGCCTCCAGCGTCTGGTTGGCGTCCTGCAGCGCCTGCTCCGCTGTCGCACGCCGCGCGACCTCGGCCTCCAGCGCGCGGCGCCGGCGCAGCAGGCTCACCGTCAGCAGCGTCGTGCCGAAGAACAGCATCGGCATCACGCCCAGCACGCGGTAGTGTCCGGGGACGGCGTGCAGGACCCCCAGCGCGACGAAGGTGGCCGGCACCGCCAGCAGCGTCAGGCCCAGCAGCACATGGCCGGCGCCGGGCTCGTCGCGCGACCGGCGCAAGGCGAGGGCGGCCAGTCCGATGTAGCAGATCATCGTGGACAGGTTGGCGACGAGCCGCGGCACGTCGACGCCGAGCGCGAGCGGCACCAGCACCAGCAGCGACGGCCCGAGCAGCAGCCACCACGCGCGCCCGCGCCGGCGGCCGTCGCCCAGGTAGCCGATGACCCCGAGGCTGATGGCCACCGTGGCGACGATCAGCACGCCGGCCCAGAAGCGTTCGCCGGGCGTGTCCAGCAGCGCGTCGGCGGGCGGCTGCCCGGCCTCGAACGCGTACCAGAAGGCGGCCAGGCCGAAGCCCGCGGACAGCCACGCCAGCCCGGGTTCGCGATCGCGCCGGGCCAGCGCGACGAACACGATCGCCAGCGTCGCCAGCACGAACGCCGCCATCGCCGTCGCGCTGATGGGCACGTCGGCGGGAATGAGCGCGGCAAGGGCGTTCATGGACGTCGTTGGGAGGGACCGCCGAGGGGTGAATCGATTCTGTGCCTCGCCTCGCGGCCCGGCAATCACCAAAAGAGGGTTCCTGCTCGACGGCGCCGCCGCTCGTGGCACACTGCGCGGCCCCATGCCCACGACCGCCCTCTACGCCATCTGCATCCTGATCTGGGGCACCACCTGGTTCGCCATCACCGCCCAGATCGACGTCCTCGCCCCGTCCGTCGGCGTCGCGCTGCGCTTCGGGCTGGCCGCCGCGGTGCTGTTCGCGGCCTGCGGGCTGCGCCGCATCCCGCTTCGCTTCCCGGCGCGTGTCCAGGCGCTGATCCTCGCGCAGGGCCTGGCCGGCTTCTACGCCAGCTACGTCTGCGTCTACGAGGCCGAGCGCTTCGTGGCCAGCGGCGTCGTGGCGGTGGGCTACGCGGCGTCGCCGCTGTTCGGGCTCGCGCTCGCCCGCGTGTTCCTGCGCACGCCGATGTCGGCCCGCGTCGCGCTCGGTGGCCTGGCGGGCATCGCGGGCGTCGTGCTGATCTTCTGGCACGAGTTCACGCGGCTGGCGGCGTCCGCGCAGACGCTGCGGGGCATCGTGCTGACGATGGTGTCGGTGCTGCTGTCCAGCCTGTCCACCATCGCCGCGTCGGGCTACCACCGGCACGGCGTCCGCGGCTGGGGCCCGCTGGCCTGGGCGATGGCCTGGGGATCGGCCGGGGCGCTGGTGCACGCACTGGTCACCGGCACGCCGTGGGGCTGGTCATGGCGCCCGGGCTTCGTCGGCTCGCTGGTCTACCTGGCGATGTTCGGATCCATCCTCGCGTTCGGTGCGTACTACGCGCTGGTGCATCGCGTGGGCGCGGCCAAGGCGGGCTACGTCGGCGTGCTGACGCCGCTGGTCGCGCTGGTGGTGTCGGGCGTGCTGGAGAACTTCCTGTGGACGGGCCTGACGGTGGCCGGCATCGCGCTCGCGATCCTCGGCAACGCGATCGCGCTGTGGCCCGCGAAGCGGGCGCCTGCCGATGCTCAGGAGTCGATCTCGACGATCACCGGCGCGTGATCGCTGGGCCGCTCGAGCTTGCGCTGCGCCTTGTCGATCGTGCATGACCTGACGCCCGCGCGCAGCGGCTCGCTCACCAGGATGTGGTCGATGCGCAGGCCCTGGTTCTTGCGGAACGCGAGGTTGCGGTAGTCCCACCAGCTCCATGACTTGGGCGGCTGATCCAGGAGGCGGAACGCGTCGTGCAGGCCGAGTCCGACCAGCGCCTGGAAGTGCCCGCGTTCCTCGGGCGTGCAATGGATCTGGCCGTACCAGAGCACCGGGTCGTGCACGTCGCGGTCCTCCGGCGCGATGTTGAAGTCGCCCATCAGCACCAGCTTCGGATGCGCCGCCAGCTCCGCCGCGAGCCAGTCCTTGAGCGCCGCGAGCCAGCCCATCTTGTAGGCGAACTTGTCGCTGCCCGGCGCCTGCCCGTTCGGGAAGTAGCCGCCGACGATGCGCACGTCGCCGATCGTCCCTGCGATCACGCGCGCCTGCTCGTCGGCGTGGCCGGGGATGTTGCGCACGATGTCGGTGGCCGGCAGCTTCGAGATCAGCGCCACGCCGTTGTACGTCTTCTGCCCGAAGAACTCGGCATGCCAGCCGGCCTCCTTCAGCTCCGCATGCGGAAACTTCTCGTCGACCAGCTTGGTCTCCTGCAGCACGACGGCGTCGGGCTGCGTCTGCGCCAGCCAGGCGAGCAGGTGGGGCAGGCGGATGCCGAGGGAGTTGACGTTCCAGGTGGCGAGTTTCATGGGCGGGGCGCAGAGTTGCAGGCTGCGATTCTCCACTGAACCCGGGTTGCCGTGCGCCTCACGCGATCCCGCGCGCCTTCTTGAACGCGAACACCTCGTCCGCCGCCCGCGGATAGCCGCCCGCCGCCCGGAAGGATTCGGCGATGACGTGGATCGCCTCGCGGAACGATGGCTCCGTCGTCACGCGCTCGACGGCGTCCGCGAGCTGCCCGGCGGTCGCCGTCGCGTGATCGAGCACCAGCGTCGCGCCCAGCTCGCGCGCGCGTGACGCGAGCGCGGGCTGGTCGGCGCCCATCGGCAGGCAGACGAAGGGCACCTCGGCGGCGAGGAGGTCGCTGATGCTGTTCATGCCGGCGTGCGTGATCGCGGCGCTGGCGTGCTTGAGGATCTCGCCTTGCGGCACGTACGGCCGCACGATGAAGTTGGCGGGCAGGCGCCAGCGGGCGGTGTCGACGCCGCAGGCCGCCATCACGACGACGCCGTCCCAGCGCGCGAACGCCGGGATGAAGGCGTCGTAGAGCGCGGGGCTGCGGTCGCCGAACACGGTGCCCAGCGAGATGTAGAGCACCCGCTTGCCTTCGATGCGCTCGAGCGGGAAGTCGTGCGTCTCCTGGCGTGCGTGCACCGGCGGACCGACGAAGCGGGTCGAGTCGTCGAAGTACGGCAGCTCGCCTGCGAACAGGCGCGAGGTGTAGACGAGGTTGAGGTCGCCCGGGTTGAAGATCCAGTCGCGGAAGTCGGTGGACAGCGCGATGCCGAAGCGCCGGCCGATGTCGGACGCGGCGCGCGCCATGACCGCGTCGCGCTCGGGGTTCGGCGCGAGCATCGGGTGCGCGGACGGCTTGTCGCGCTCGAAGAACGGCTGCAGGCCGGCGAACACGGCGTGCGAAGCGACGGTCGGCAGTTCCAGCAGCCGCGCGACCGGCCTGGCGAACGGGAACGGCGCGGAGTGCACGAGGTAGTCGAAGCGGCGGTACTGGGTCTGCGCGAAGACGTCGGCGATCGAGTCGGCGCCGCGCGCGAACACGTCCAGCATCGCCGAGCGCTGGCCCGGCGCGGGCGGGCCCTTGAACAGGTCGAGGTCGTGCGCGTAGGCCTTGAACGTGGCGCCGGTGGCCTCGACGCGCTCGCGGAACGGCTCGGACGCGAAGTAGGTGACGCGCTCGCCGCGCCGGACCAGCGCATCGACGAGGCCGAGGGTGGGGTTGACGTGGCCGTGCGACGGCGACGCGAGGAACAGGACGTTGGACATCGGGGTATCGCGGGAGTTCAGGCGCCCATGCTCGCGCGTGCGTGCTTTCCACGGCCTTACCGGACGCCGGCTCGCGCACAATGCGCCGTCCACTGGCTTTCGCAGAGGTGATCGATGTCCTTGCGCGCTCCCGTGTTGCTGGCCCTGGTGGCCGCGCTGGCGACGGCGCCGGCCGCCGCCGCGGTCGATCCCGTCCGGGCGCAGGCCCTGTTCCGCGAGGCCGCGCAGCTGTGCGGCCAAGACGGCGGCGCGCTGTGGCACCACTCGCTGTGCGGGCCCATCCTGCTGGTCGACTGGACGGACAACACGGCCGTCGCCAACCAGCCCGACCCGCAAGGCACGCTCAAGCCACTGGGGCCCGTGTTCGCCGGCATGCTGCCGCCGGACCTGGTCATCGCCAACACGCCCATCGAGTGGGAAGGCAGGCGCTGGACGGAGCTGCTCTGGCCGCTGCCCGACGACGTCGCCCATCGCCACGTGACGCTGTCGCACGAGCTGTTCCATCGCGCGCAGCTCGAGCTGGGCATGGTGCAGCGCGACGGCGGCAACCTGCACCTGGACACGCTGGACGGCCGCATCCTGCTGCAGCTCGAATGGCACGCGCTGGCACGCGCGCTCACCGCGCCGGACGCGGGCGCGCGCCGCGACGCGATCTCGGACGCGCTGCTGTTCCGCCACGAGCGCTACCGCCTCTTTCCCGACGCCCGCGCCGAGGAGCGCGCTCTCGAGCTCAACGAGGGCGTGGCCGAATACACCGGCGTGCGCGTCGGGCTGCCGACATCCGCCGAGCGCACCGCCTATGCGTTGCGCGACCTCGAGACCTTCATCATGGTGCCGACCTTCGTGCGCTCGTTCGCCTACGCCACCGGGCCGGCGTGGGGCCTGCTGCTCGATCAGGCCGACCCTGCCTGGCGCGACAAGCTGGCCGCCGCGATGAAGGCCGGCAACCCATCCGGCCTCGACGAGATGCTGCAGTCCGCACTGAAGCTGCCCGAGCCGCCGGCCGCCAGCGCGAAGGCGCGCGAGGCCGACTACGACGACACGCTGCGCCCGCGCGAGCTCGCGCGCGACCAGGCCAGGCAGGCGCACCTGGCCGAGCTGAAGGCGAGGCTGGTCGACGGGCCGGTGCTGCGCCTGCCGCTGGCCGGGCACCACGCGAGCTACCAGTTCAACCCGACGACGCTGGAGGCGCTGGGCGCGGCGGGTGTCGTCTATCCGACGATGACGCTGAGCGCCGACTGGGGCGTGCTGTCGGTGGAGCAGGGCGCGTTGCTGGACAAGCAGATGTCGGTGGCCGCCGTTGCGGCCGGCACCTCGGCCGATCGCGCGCAGGGTCCGGGCTGGCACCTGACGTTGAACAAGGGCTGGAGCGTGGCGCCGGGCGGGCGCGCGGGCGACTTCGTCGTCAAGGAAGCGGGCGCGGCGCCGTAGCGCTTCGGGCCCGAGCCTGGTGCCCGGCGAACAGCGCCGCCACGCTGCGCGGCGCATCGGCGCCGAAGAAGCGCTGATGGTTGCGCGCCGTCTGCTCGGCGACGCGCGCGCTGCGCCGAAACATCGCCTGCTCGTAGGCGGCCAGCGCGGCCTCGATGTCGCCGGGATGGTCGCGCAAGGCCAGGCCCAGTTCGGCGCCGTCCTGGATCGCGAGATTGGCGCCCTCGCCGGCGAACGGCGACATCAGGTGCGCCGCGTCCCCGACCAGCGTGGCGCCCGCGACGCGACTCCACCGATGGTCGACCGGCAGCGCATGGATGAGCCTGACGACGGGGACCGTGTCGCTGTCGGTGACCAGCGCGCGGAGCGCGGGCGCCCACCCCTGGAATTCGTCGGCCAGTCGACGCAGGGCGGCCGCCGGCTGGCCGAAGTCGATGGCGGCGATCCAGTCTTCCGCCTTGTTCAGCGCGACGTAGGTGTGCAGGGTGCCGTCGGCGTAGCGATGCGACAGGATGCCCTGGCCCGGCTCGACCGCCATCAGCGTGCCGCTGCCGATCGCCGCCGCGCTGGCGCTGTATCGCCGATCGCCGTCGATCAGCGTGTTCTCGACGAATAGCGTGCCGACGTAGGAAGGCGTCGCGCCGGACAGGAGCGGACGCACCCGCGACCAGGCCCCGTCGGCGCCGACCAGCAGGTCCGTGGTCGTCTCCGAGCCGTCGGCGAAGGTCAACCGGTGCTGCCCGTCGGCGAGCCGCCTGGCGCGCGCGAGCTTGCAGCCCCATCGGATGGTGCCGGCGGGCAGCGAGGCCATCAACAGGCGACGCAGCGCGCCGCGATCGACCTCGGGCCGGGCCGGGTTGCCCGATCCAGGCTTGTCGAGCAGCACGCTGCCGTGCCGGTCGACGACTCGCTTGGCATCCTCGCCTGGAAGCGCGAGCGCGAGGAACTGGTCGTGCAGGCGGGCGGCCTTCAACCCGAGCTGTCCGGTGTCGTCGTGGATGTCCAGCAGGCCGCCCTGCGCGCGCGCGTCGGGCGAGGCCTCGGCTTCGAGGATCGTCGCGGCGATGCCGTTGACATGCAGCACGCGTGCGAGCGTCAGCCCGCCGAGGCCGGCACCGACGATGGCGATGCGGGGCTTCCCGGCGACGGGAGAAGGATGGGAGGAGGTCATGGCGCGTTCCGATGTCCGCGAACTGCACGGCGATGCGCGGCAGTTCGAAGAGGTCCGACGGGAGTCGGGGGAAACGCTGGCCGGCTTCGCGGGAGATGCGAAGCGGCGTGTGCGCGGCAGCCTGGAGAGTGCGCCGTTTTTCGCGGTTGTCGAAGGCAGATTGTCGCACGAGTCTCGCGCAGCGAGCCTCGCCGTGCGTCGTCTTCACGTGCGCCACGGCGTTGGCCACGGGCTGTTCCAGCACCTTGGCATCGACGACTGCCATCTGCCCGAGGTGCAGGCAGCCGCCATCGGCCCAGTGCTTTCCGGGCTTGGCCAGCAACACCTCGTGGCCGTCTTTCCGCCGAAGGCCGCGCCGCTCGTCGGCAGCGACCCGCAGCGCGGGCGACAGGGCCGATAAACTGGCTGGATGAGCGACCCTTCGAATCGGCCGGCGTGGGACGCGCCGCATCCGCACGTGCTGGCCGTGGACGTCACCACCGCGCACATCGACCTGATGCAGCACGTCAACAACGTGCACTACCTGCAGTGGCTGGAGAACGTCGCCTGGTCGCATTCCGACTCGCTGGGCATGCGCCAGGAGGACTACACGCGCCTGGGGCACGGCATGGTGGTCAAGCGCCACGAGCTGGACTACGTCGCGCCCGCGCTGCTGGGCGACCGCGTGCTGCTGGCGACGTGGATCGTCGGGCTCGACCGGCTGTCGACCCATCGGCGCTACCAGTTCGTGCGCGAGTCCGACGGCGCGACGCTGTTCCGCGGCGCGACGCACTTCGTCTGCGTCGAGATCGCCAGCGGCAAGGTGCGGCGCATGATCCCGGAGTTCGCCGAGACCTACGGGCGGGCGGTCACGCCGTGGCCGGCCGTTTGAGGATGCCCTTGCCGCCGTCGTGCGCGAGCGGCACCGAGGTGTGCTCGTGCACCACCAGCCAGCGGCCGCCGCGCTCGCGCAGCACCCAGCTGAGGCGGTTGTCGAGCGAGCGCAGTTCCTGGCCGGCCGCGTCGACCGCGTGATAGGTCAACGAGGCGGTCAGCAGCGCCATGTCGCCCGAGACCTGCGTGCGCACGTCGTGCGCCTCGACGACCGAGCGCTGGTCGCCGAGGAACGCGAACCACCCCTGGGCCATCTCGCGCCAGGAGGCGATGTCGTGTTCCCACGTGCCCCACAGCTCGAAGATGCGCGCGTCGTCGGCGTAGATCGCGACGAAGGCGTCGACGTCCTTGGCGAGGACGGCGGCCTGGTAGGCGGCGAGTGCCTGGCGGACAGGCTGGTCGGAGGCGGTCATGTCGGGCTCCACGCGTAGGGCGCTGCAAGCGTACCCGATGTTCGCCGAGGTCGCTCAGATCCCCGCGTACCACTCGTAGCCGCGATCCTCCCAGAAGCCGCCCTTGCCGCCGTTCAGGTGCGAGTAGGCGTCGGCAACCTCGATGCGGTTGACGTACTTGGCCTGCTTGTAGCCGAGCTGGCGCTCGATGCGCAGGCGCAGCGGCGCGCCGTGCGCGACGGGCAGGTCCTTGCCGTTCATGCCGTAGGCGAGGAGGGTCTGCGGGTGGTAGGCGTCGAGCAGGTCGATGCTCTCGTAGTAGAGGCCGCTGTCGTCGGCCGTTTCGCCGAGGTTGTCGGCGCAATGGAAGATCACGTAACGCGCGCCCGGCTTCAGGCCGGCCAGGTCGAGCACCTGCGACAGCGGCACGCCCTGCCACTTGCCGATCGCGCTCCAGCCCTCGACGCAGTCGTGGCGCGTGATCTGCGTGCGATTGCGCATCGCCTTCAGCTGGGCCAGCGAGAGCGACTGCGGACGCTGCACCAGGCCGTCGACCTGCAGCCGCCAGTCGACGAACTGGCCCTGCAGCAGGCGCGCGTATTCCTTGCTCTGCGGCATCGAGGTGCCGTTGGAACGGAACACCGGCGACAGGTCGCGCTCGCCGTATTCCTTGGCGAGCGGCTGGTGCTCGAGGATCAGCCGCTGGCTCGCCAGCGTGAGCTTCTCGGCGCTGCGCAGCGTCGCGTCGATGCGCGGGTTGTTGACGGCGCGGTCGCAGCCGGCGAGCGCCAGCGATCCGGCGCCGGCGGCGAAGGCCGTCAGCCACTTGCGGCGCGCCTGGAACGGCGTCATCCGGTCCGCCTTGAACTTGACGTTCGGGTTCATTGCGCGTCTCCCTCGACGTCGATCGCGTACTTGCCCGTGATCATCGAGCGCAGGTTGTTCCAGACGCCCGACACCAGCACCATCACCACGTGCACGACGACGAACGCGACGAGCAGCGACGCGCAGATGAAGTGCAGCGAGCGCGCGGACGGGCGGCCGCCGAAGATGTCCAGCAGGATGTGGAACGCCGAGTCCATGCCCGGCGACATCGTCAGGCCGGTCAGCACCATCAGCGGCAGCAGCACGAACGCGACGCCCATGTAGGTCAGCTTCTGCAGCACGTTGTAGCGGCGCGCGGCCTCGCCCTTGGGGAAGTTGAGCTTGGCGTGGTCGACGATCTCGTGCGCGAGATTCGCCGGCGCGAGTTCGGCCTTGGTCGTCAGCAGGTCGCGCCTGAAGTGCCGCGACACGAGTCCACCGATCAGGTAGACCGCGCCGTTGATCGCGAACAGCCACGCGAAGAAGAAGTGCCAGCGCCGGCCGGCGGCCAGGTCCTGGTACGACGGGATCGTCAGCCAGGACGGGAAGCCGCGCGCGGCCGGGTTGCCGTCCTCCTTCGAGACGCCGAGCAGCCCGGTCGTCTCGATGGTCAGCGAGCCCAGGTGCGTGACGCCGCGCACGCCCGTGCTGGTGTTGAGCGCGTCGAGGGACAGCCACGCGTGGTCGTTGTCCGCGCCGTACTCGCCCCAATACAGCCGGGGGTGCGCGTTGAAGATCTGCGCGCCCGTCATCAGCAGCAGCGAGAAGCAGAAGACGTTGATCCAGTGCGTCAGGCGCACCAGCAGCGAATGGCGCGGCACGAGCTGCCGCGGCGCGGGCTCGCTGCGAGGGACGGTGCCCGAGGGCATCCTGGCGATGGTCATGTCTGGCCTTGTGTTCGTGTCTGCCGTTGGTCGCGCGGCGCAGGCAAACCTTACACCGCGAGGCTGACACGGATCACATCGGCGGGACGAGGCCGTCCTTGCCGACCACGACCCGGCCGGTGCTCAGCTTGCCGTCGTCGGCGCGATCGGCCGGCACGAACACCGCGGCGCCCGGCTTGACGTCGGCGTTGACCGCCGGCGCGAAGGTGACGATGGGCGTGGCCGGCGTGACGACGATCTTCTTGGACTGGCCGTGGTAGACGACGTTGACGGTCGTGCCGTCGACGGACTGCACCGCCTCCGACACCGCGCCGTTGGTCATCGTGCTGTTGGGCTTCAGGTCCCAGCCGTAGCTGCCCTCGCCGGTGCCGCGCATCGACGGCGGGAAGATCAGCACCTCCAGCGCACCGTCGCCGCCCTTGGCGTTGGGCAGCGAGGCGATGCCGACGAAGTCGCCGGGCTTGATGTCGGCCAGCGTCGCCTTGGCGATGCCGCCGGCCTTCCAGCCGGCATTGAGCTTGACGGACACGTTGTCGCCGTCGCGCGATTTCACCAGCAGCGTGTCGGCCGAGACGCTGACGACGGTGCCGCGCACGCGCACGCCGTCGGCGGCGAGCGCCGAGGGCGACGCGGCGAGCGTCGCGAGTGAAGTGGCCAGCGCCAGGGCGGCGAATTGGAAGGTCTTGCTCGATCGCATTTGAATCTCCAGGGTGGGCGGCACGCGGCCGCGAAACGGGTTGAGGCGCTCGGAAAGGTGGATGCCCGGAAAGCGGCGCCTCGTTCGGGCTTTCGTGAAAAGAATCAGTGCAGTTGCGTGAAGATCGGACTGTTGCCGTGTGGCTATCTACTGGTTGGTAGGTCGATCTTGCAAAAAAAGCCGGGCTCAGTGACGCGCCGCCAGGCGCGCCAGGAGCCCTTGCGAGATCGACGTGAAGACGGCGGGGTCATCGTAGGCGCGGGCCGAGACCATCGCGCCGTGGATCGCCGCCATGAAGCCCGACGCCTCGACGGCCGGCGTGCCGTGCAGCGCGAACTTGCCGGCGCGCTTGCCGTCCGCCAGCGTGGCTGCGAGCCATTGCGAGAGGTCGTCGAAATGGCCGCGCACCTCGGCACCGACCTCGTCGGGGATCGCCGGCATCTCGGTGGCCAGCATTGCGCAGATGCAGAACGGCAGCGTGCGTTCGCGGATGCAGTCCTGCCAGAACAGCGTCCATGCCTGCAGACGGGCGGCGGGATCGGGCACCTTCGCCGCGAGCTCGGCCAGGCCCGCGGCGGCCTCCGCGCGATACGCGGCGACGACGCTGCGCACCAACTCCGCCTTGCTCGGGAAGTGGTGGTGGATGCTGGCCTTGGTGATGCCGACGGCCTCGGCGATGTCGGCGTAGCTGAAGCCGTTGTAGCCGCGCAGCGCGATCAGCGAGCGCGCGCAGGCGGCGATCTCGGCGGCCTTGGGGGAAAGTTCGGAACCCATGGCGTGCAGTCTACCAACTAGTAGGTTGGTGTCAAGTGCCCGCCGATCCGGCCGCCTTCAGCGCGCCTCCGGATACAACCCGTGCACCTGCCCGAACACCCGCGCCAGCCCGAAGATCGCGTCGATCAGCGGCGTGGCCACGCCCACGTGCTGGCCCAGCTCGCGCACCGCGCCGACCAGGCTGTCCAGCTCGATCGCACGGCCGGCCTCGGCGTCCTGCAGCATCGAGGTCTTGAACGCGCCCAGCTTGCGCGTGATGGCGTGGCGCTCGGCGGGCGTCTGCGTGATCGCGAAGCCGAGCCGCTCGCCGATGCGGCCGGATTCGAGCATCGCGTCGCTGGTGAGCTGGCGCACCAGCTCGTCGCCGATGACCCGGTCGGTCGTCGCGCCGGTGATGGCGCTGATCGGGTTGGTGGTCATGTTGCCCCACAGCTTGTACCAGATGTCGCGCTGGATCATCTCGCTGGCGATGGTCTCGAAGCCGGCCTCGTCCAGCACCGTCTTCAGCGCGGCGACGCGCTCCGACACGCCGCCGCGCGGCTCGCCGATGACCAGGCCGCGACCCATCTGGTTCCACGCCTTTCCGGGCTCGCTGACCGACGCGGCGGCGTGCACCACGCAGCCGATCACGTTGTCGATCGGCAGGTGCGCGGCGATGCCGCCGTCCGGATCGACGCTCTTCAACGCGAGTCCCGCGGCCGGTCCGGACAGCCCCTGGCAGAACCACCACGGCACGCCATTCATCGCCGGCACGACCAGCGTGTGCGGGCCCAGCAGCGGCGCGATGCGGCGCGCGACATCGGCGAGCCCCGGCGCCTTGACGGCGATCACGACGACGTCCTGCACGCCGAGTGCGGCCGGGTCGGCGCTCGCGCGCACGGGGCCCGAGATCGGGCCGGCGAAGCCGTCGACGCGCAGCCCGTGCTCGTTCAACGCGGCGAGCGTCATGCCGCGCGCGACGGCGCTCACGTCGTGCTTGCCCGTGGCCGCGAGCCGCGCGCCGATCAGCAGGCCGATCGCGCCCGCGCCGTAGATGCAGACCTTCATGGAGTCAAACTTTCAGGAACGCCGCGATGCCGATCGCGATGCCCACGCCGGCCACCCCCAGCGTGCCCCATTCGAGCCAGCGGCGCCGCGTCAGCAGCGCGATGGCGGCCAGCGCGATCGAGACCTGGATCACCGTCGTCGCCTCGGCCCAGCGGTGGTGCTGGTGCATCAGGTGCTCGGACTCCTCCTCGAACTTCTTCGCCTCTTCCTCGAGCTCCTTGGCCTTGGCCATGATGGGCTCCTTGTCGGCCTTGTACTTCTCGATGTTCTTCGCGTACGCGTCGCGGCGTTCGGCCGGCACGATGTCCAGCGCGACCTCGGCGATGGATTGGCGCGCGTTCTTGGCCTGGTAGAAGTTCCACTGGTCGGACGCCTCGGTCGTGCGGATCGCGGCGTTGTTCTTCGCCAGCCCGGCGTCGGCCTGCGTGGCGCCGCCCAGGTACGAGAAGATGGCGCCGATCGTCGCGAGCAGCGCCGTGATCACCGCGAGCTGGCCGGTCATGCCGCGCGCGCCGTGTTCGACGGCGTGCTCGACCTCGTGATCGTGGGGGCCGTGGACGTGGAATCCTGAGGTCATGGACTGTTCTTTCGCTGATCGGGGGAGACGCGCCGCCCCTTGCAGGCGGCGCCGTAGCCGGCGATGGTAGCGAAGAACCGTGTCCGTCCCGGAAAAGTCCTCAGAGGCGGAAGACGCTGACGATCTGCGTCAGCCGCGCGGCCTGCTGGCTCAGGCTCTCGGCCGCCGCGGCGCTCTGTTCGACGAGGGCCGCGTTCTGCTGCGTGGTCTGGTCCAGCGCGCCGACCGCGTCGCCGATCTCGCCGATGCCGCCCGACTGCCGCACCGTGGCGCTCGAGATCTCGCCAATCAGCTGGCCCACGCGCTGCACCTGCGCGACGATGTCGTTCATCGACGCGCCGGCCTCGTCGACCTGGCGCGCGCCGATGTCCACCTTCTCGACGCTCGCGCCGATCAGGCTCTTGATCTCCTTGGCCGCCTCGCCCGAGCGTTGCGCCAGCGAGCGCACCTCGCCCGCGACGACCGCGAAGCCGCGGCCCTGCTCGCCGGCGCGCGCGGCCTCGACCGCGGCGTTGAGGGCGAGGATGTTGGTCTGGAACGCGATGCCGTCGATGACGCCGATGATGTCGCCGATCCGCTTGGACGACACGGCGATCTCGTTCATCGTCTCGACGACGCGGTTGACCGCGACGCCGCCGCGGCTGGCGGCGGCCGAGGCCTCGCTGGCGAGCTGGTTGGCCACGCCGGCGGTCTCGGCGCTGGAGCGCACGCTGCCGGTGAGCTGCTCCATCGAGGCGGCCGTCTGCTGCAGGTTGCCGGCCTGCGCCTCGGTGCGCTGGCTCAGGTCGGCGTTGCCGCTGGCGATCTCGACCGAGCCGGTGGCGATCGCGTCGCTCGACAGGCGCACCTGCCCCACGACTTCGGCGAGGCGTTCGCGCATGCGCTGCATCGCCACGAGGATGCTGCCCGTGTCGCCGGCGCGCGTGCGGATCGTGACGGCGAGGTTGCCGTCGGCGATCGCGCTGGCGATGGAGACGACCTCGCCGGGCTCGGCACCGAGCTGGCGCACGAGGCCGCGCGTGATGGTGACGGCCATCGCGCTGGCGGCGACGACGGCCAGGCCGGCGAGGATCAGCGTCAGCACGATCGCGTCGTGGCCGTCCTCGCGGGCGGCCTGGCCTTCCTTGTTCATGATGGCCGTGTTCAGCTTCGTGATCTCGCCGATCGCGGCGAAGAACGCGCGCTGCGACGGGCGCATCGTGATCAGCAGCGCGTGCGAGGCGTCGTCGTATTGGCCGGCCTTGACCAGGCGAATGACCTCGTCGCGATCCTTGTAGAACGAGGCGCGCGCGGCCATCATCGCGTCGACCAGCTCGCGGCCCTTGGCCAGGTCCACGTGCTTGTCGAACTCGGCGATGCCGTCGTCGGTGGCCCGGGCGTTGAGCGCCAGGTTCTTGAAGGCGTCCGCCGACTGCTCGGGATCCTTGGCGGCGATCACGGCGTTGCGGATGAAGCGGGCCTGGGCGTTCGCGCTGTCGGCGATCGCGGTGATCTTCTGCACGCGGTAGTAGCGTTCATCGACGATGTTGGCGATGCGCGCGTCGATCGCCTGGAAGCGAAACGCGCACACGGCGGCCACGAGCGCGATGAGGCCGACCAGCACGCCATAGCTCAGGGCTAGCTTGGTGGCGACCTTCATTGTCTTGGTTGCGGACATGTTCGATGTGTCTCCGTACTGCATGCGCTGGATTCGAGCCAGGAGAACCCAGCTTCATGTCGTATCGGAGTGCGCGCCGCCAAACTTGAGCATGGGGTCTTGTCGGGAAATCTCGGCATGGACAGGTCCGGATATGGCGGGCAGGTCGTTCGCAGGCATGCGACGATGCGCGCCACCCCGACATTCCTCGCAGGAGAGCGCATGAAGTCCGAACTCGCCACGCTGGCCACCCGTTTCCACGCGCTGCACGCCGACGGCCTGCTGCGCTTGCCCAACGCCTGGGACGCCGGCAGCGCGCGCCTCGCGCACGCGGCGGGCGCGCGCGCGATCGCCACCAGCAGCGCCGCCGTCGCCTGGGCCCACGGCTGGCCCGACGGCGACCTGCTGCCGGTCGAGCTGCTGCTGCAGACGGTGCGCGCCGTCGCCGGCGCCACCGGGCTGCCGGTGACCATCGACATCGAGGGCGGCTACTCGGACGAGCCCGCTCGCGTCGGCGAGCTCGTGACGGCGGTGCTCGAGGCCGGCGCCGTCGGCATCAACATCGAGGACGGCAGCAAGGATCCGGCGCTACTGTGCGCCAAGATCGCCGCCGCCCGCGCCGCGGCGACGTCGGCGGGCGTCGACCTGTTCATCAACGCGCGCATCGACACCTGGCTGCGCGCGCTCGCGCCGGCCGGCCAGCGCGTCGGCGAGACGCTCGCGCGCGCCGCGCGCTACCGTGCCGCGGGCGCGAACGGGCTGTTCGCACCGGGCGTCACCGACGCCGACGAGATCGCCGCGCTCGTCGCCGGCACCGACATGCCGCTCAACGTCCTCGCCTGGACGGGCCTGCCCGACGCCGGCCGCCTGCAGTCGCTGGGCGTGCGCCGCTTCAGCGCGGGCTCCGCGATCTCGGAGGCGATGCACGGCCACGTGCTGGCGATGATGCGCGAGTTCGTCGCCACCGGGCGCATCGACACGGCGAGCGCGACGCCGGCCACCTACGGCGAGGTGCAGGCGCTGATGGCGCGTCGCTGAATTCGCGACCCGCGATGCAAGGCTCGCGCAAAGCCCGAACGCACGCCGCCTGGCGTTGAGCGAAAATCACGGGCCTCCCAACGGTGCCCGCGTGAAGCCGACGTTCAATTTCCATCACCTGATGCGCGACCACTCGCTGGCCGTCGACCTCGGACGCATGACCGAGACCGACGCCGCCACCGCGGTCGCCCGCGCGATCCAGCAGACCCTGGCCTGCGCCCGTGTGAACTTCTGGAACGTGTCGGGGCCGGTCGGGCAACGCGCGATGCGCCGCATCACCGGCTACGACGGGCGCGCCGCGCGCGTGCTGGCGGAGCCGCTGGAACTGCGCGAGACCACCGGCGAGTTCTTCAGGCAACTGCATGACAACGGCTGCTACGTCTGCCCCGACGCCGCCACCGATCCGATCCTGCGCGAGATCTTCCGCACCTACCTGCAGCCGACGCGGGGCGTGACGATGATCGTCGCGGCGTTCTACCTCGACGAGAAGACCTGGGGAATGATCTCGTGCGTGCACGACGCGCCGCGGCGCTGGACGGCCGAGGAGATCACGGCGCTGCGCAAGTGCGCGTCGGAGCTGTCGCGCCGGCGCGCGCAGGTGCTGGACGTCCAGGGCCGCTAGGCATGCGACTGCTGGTCACCGGCCTGACCGGCACCCTCGCGCCGCATCTTGCGCATCTGGCCGAAGCGGCGGGATGGCGGATCCTCGGCTGGGATCGCCACGCCGTTCCCGCCGACGACGGCGTGCAGGCGCGTGCGTGGCTGGCGCAGGCGCGTCCCGACGCCATCGCTCACCTGGCCATCGGCAACGTCGTCTGGGCCGGGCTGCTGGCCGGGCATGCGCACGAGCACGGCATCCCGTTGCTGTTCACGAGCACCGCGATGGTGTTCGACCACGACCCCGACGGCCCGCACGACGTCGCCGATGCCCGCACGGCGCGCGACGACTACGGCCGCGGCAAGATCGCCTGCGAGGACGCGATCCGCCGCGCGTGTCCTGCCGCGGCGATCGCGCGCCTGGGCTGGCAGATCGATGAACGCGCCGTCGGCAACAACATGCTCGCCGAGCTTGATCGCTGGCAGGCGCGCGACGGCCGCATCGTCGCGAGTTCGCGCTGGACGCCCGCCTGCAGCTTCATGGCCGACACCTGCGAGGCGCTGCTGGCCCTGTTGACGACGCGCCAGGCGGGCACCGTGCATCTCGATTCGAACGCCGCCGAGGCCTGGCGCTTCGACGAGATCGTCATGGCGCTGAAGACGCGATTCGCGCGCGACTGGACCGTCGAGGTCGATGGATCCGCCGCGGCGTACGCGCACGACCAGCGGCTGGTCGGCGGCTCAGCGACGCTGCCGGCGCTGTCGACGCGCCTGCCGTCGCTCGCGCGTCGAGGCGCGCCTACCGGTAGACCTTGTACGAGCCGGGCACGTTGCCGTCGTAGTACTTGCCGCCTTGCTCGCCGTCGCGCAGCACGGTGATCTTGCCGCCGGTGGTGGAGACGTCGCCGAGATAGCCCGTCACGCGGATCTGGCTGTAGCCGTCGCCCTT
Organism: Scleromatobacter humisilvae; assembly: GCF_023231945.1. Taxonomy (GTDB): domain Bacteria; phylum Pseudomonadota; class Gammaproteobacteria; order Burkholderiales; family Burkholderiaceae_C; genus Scleromatobacter; species Scleromatobacter humisilvae. The sequence continues at coordinate 187,635 of NZ_JAJLJH010000009.1, read as the reverse complement.
GAGCGCCTCGCAGGTGCGCTGCGCGAACGGATCGTCGCCCTTGGCGGTGCGCAGCCCGCCGCCGCACACCAGCAGCTTCAGGTCGATGAACGCCTTGGTCAGGCCTTCCTTGCGGATGACGACGGCCAGTTCCTCGGGCGAATACTTCTTCAGGCCGTCCGCGCGCTGCGCGCCGGTGAAGCGCGAGCCGCCGGTGGCGCCATGGCAGATCAGCAGCAGCGTGTCCCAGGGCGAGACGCCGTCCAGGCATCCGCCGAAGAAGCGCGAGACAGCCTTGCCCTTGCCCGAGACGAAGTGGTTGCTGAGCGTGTACTGGCCGCCGAGCTGGAGGCCGCTCGCGAAGTCCCGCATTTCCTGCGTGGGGACGGGCAGATAGATCCAGGTGGTCATGGAGTCCTCGTCGTGTGTTCGCGGATGTTGTGGAGCACTCTAGTCGAGGCGTCCCGCGGGTCGGACCGGGTTAAACGCGCATGCGCGCCGAGCGCGACAATGCGCCTGAAGCCAGTTCCCTACTTTGCCGACCCAGATGCTCGATTCATTTTCGCGCCAATGCGCTGCTCGTCTTCTTGCCACTTCGCTCGCCCTCTCGTGCGCGGCTTGCTCGCCCGGCGAGTCGAAGGAGTGGGTCGACGTGGCGCAGCTCCATGACGGCAGCACACTGGAGGTGACGAGGCTCGTCAGATCGAGTTATGGCGATGGCCCGCTCGATCAAGCCCTCCAGAAGCTGCCGCACTTTCATGAACTGAGCGCAGTCGTACCGGGAACCCAGTCCGAATTGCACTGGAAAGGGCCCTACGAAATGGTCCCTGTCATGCTCGATTTCGTCGATGGCGTTCCCTATCTGGTGATCTTGCAGAACAGCAGCTTTTCGGACATGAAGAGTTTTGGCTGCCCGGAGATTCCATTCGTGTTCCTGAAATATGAACAGGTCGGGTCGACATGGCGACAGATCCAGCCGGCGTCGATGCCGGCGGCGCTGACCAAGGCCAACTTGTCCGGCGGCGACAACGAGCTTGGACAGATGCGCGATCACTGGCAAGGCGTGGCCGAGATCGCCGAAGCGAATTTACGGATGGAAAGAATGTCGAACGGCTATTTCGCCACGACTGTCCCGCGCGACTTCGCTTCCTGGAATTTCGCGAACAAGGAAGCAGAGAGGCACCGTCATTTCAAGGATGGCTGTCATGTGCCTCAGCCGAAGGTGGAAAGCCTGCTTGAACGACTTCCCGCGCAAAGTGTCGCGTTGGAAGTTCTCGAATCCACGGAACTCCGCCCGGAGCTGGTCTTGAGCAGCGGCGGGTGGGCGAAGGTTGCGTGGGACGCGGAACGCGAAAGCCGCTGCGACGAGTTCATCAAACCGGAATACGAAGGCTCTGCCGCCGAAGTATTCATCAAGGATCTCTCAGGCCTGAAGCGAGCGCCGTTTCCCAGCATCCGCATCTGCGAGCGGGACGCCTTGTGGCTCGGCAATTACGTTCCGCCGAAAAGCAGCGTCATCCTCTCCAAGTATCTGCCGACAGGCGAGAGGGTCTACACGATCAGTTTCAAGGAGCCCGATGCACTGCCTGGGCACCTGGGCGCACTGATGGCCCCGACGTTCAAGGTGTCGAATGGCTACATGGCGTTCGACTGGTGGGATTCGGATCAGAAAGGCGAGGAGCGATACGTCATACGTCGCATGAAGGTCCGGCTGAAGGAGCCGAACTAGTTCGCTCAGGCCCCGCCGCCGCTCCAGCCGCCGCCCAGCGCCTTGACGAGCGCCGTCGCCACGATCTGCCGCTGGCCCGCGAGCTGCGCGGCCTGCAGCTGCACGGTCAGCAGCGACTGCTGCGCCGTGATCACGTCGAGATAGGTCGCCACGCCGCCTTCGTAGCGCGCGTCGGCCATGTCCAGAACGCGCTGTGCCGACGCGACGGCCACCTGGGCCTGCGCGGTGGCGCGATCGAGCGAGGCGACGCCCGTGATGCCGTCCTCGACCTCCTGCATCGCGGTCAGCAGCGTGCGGCGATAGGTGGCGACCGTGGCGTCGTAGCCGGCCTTGGCGAAGTCGACGTTGGCGCGCGTGCGTCCGGCGTCGAACAGGGTCTGCGTGGCCGAGACCCCGATAGCCCAGACCAGGCTGGGCGCGTTGAACAGCGTGCTGAGCGCGCGGCTCTCCTCGCCGATGCTCGGTTGCAGGAAGATGCTGGGATAGAACGCCGCCGTCGCGACGCCGATCTGCGCGTTGGCCGCGGCCATCGCGCGCTCGGCGGACGCGACGTCGGGCCGGCGCTGCAGCAGGTCGGACGGTACACCCACGGGTATCGGCGGCGGCCGCAGGTCGCGCTTGACCGGCGGCAGGCTGAACGTGGGCGCGGGCGCGCCGATCAGCGCGGCGATCGCGTGCTCGAACTGCGCGCGCTGGCGCTTCTGCACGTCGACCTGGGTCAGCGTCGAGTCCAGCAGGGCCTGCTGCTGCGCGACCTCGAGGCCGGTGCCGGCGCCGAGGTCGTGGCGCTGGTTGACGAAGCCGAGTGCCTTGCGCTGCAGCGCGATCGAGCGATCGAGCACGTCCAGCGAGGCGTCCAGCGTGACGAGGTTGTACCAGTCCGACGCCAGCTCCGCGCTGACGACCAGCCGCGTGTTCGCAAGGTCGGCCGCCGACTGCTCCGCCGACGCCTTCGCACCCTCGACGCTGCGCGAGACACGCCCGGCCAGGTCGACCTCGTAGTTGACGCTCAGGCCCAGCGGGAAGTCGTTCTGCACCGTCGAGAAGTTCGGCGACGCGTAGTTCGCGAGCGGGCGGTTGGCCGAGATGCGGAAGCGCTGGTCGTGCGACGCCAGGCTCAGCGACGGGAACAGGCCGGCCGACGTGGCGGTGACGGTCGCGCGCGCCTGCGCGAGACGCGCGGCCGCGATCGCGAGCGTGGGGCTGTCGGCCATCGCACGCGTCTCGAGCGCATCGAGCTGCGCGTCGCCGAAGGCCTTCCACCAGTCGCCCTTGTCGGCGGCGTCGGCGGGCGCGCCGGTGCGCCAGGGCGCCTCCAGCTTCCAGGCCACGGGCAGGTCGGGCGTCGGGCGCTTGTAGTCGGGGCCGACGGCGCAGCCCGCGACCGCGAGCGCCGCCGCGAGCAGCGTGAGGCGGAACGACGTCTTCACGCCGGGGCCTTCGCCGTCGCGGGCGGCTGCGTGGTGACGACGTCGCCGTCCACCAGCGAGTCGGGCGGGTTCAGCACCAGGCGGTCGGTCTGCTGCAGGCCGCTCGTGACTTCGACGGTGGTGCCGTTGTTGCGGCCCAGCGTGACGGCGTGGAGCTTGACCTTGCCCTGGCCGTCGATCACCGCCACGCGCGTGCCCTCGCCGCGGAACAGCAGCGTGTTGCTGGGGATCGAGAGCGAGGCGCTGGCCGTCAGCGGCAGCGCGACCTGCACGTAGGCGCCGGGCAGCAGCGCGCCGTCCTTGTTCGCCAGCGACACCTCGACCTGCATCGTGCGCGTGCCGGCGTCGATCGAGCCCGACGTGCGGGTGACCTGGCCCTTGAACTGCTGGTCGCGCAGCTCGGCCTGCGTCACGGTGACGGCCTGCCCGGTCTTGACGAGGTTGGCGTAGGACTGCGGCACGCTGATGTAGACGCGCAGCGGATCGGTCTGCGACAGCAGGAACAGCGGCTTGCCGCTGCCGTCGATCAGGTCGCCGACGTCGATGTTGCGCTTGGTGACGATGCCGGCGAACGGCGCGGTCACGTGCTTGAACGCCTCGAGCTGCGACAGGCGCTGCAGGTTGGCGTCGGCGGCCGCGAGGTTGGCCTTGGCCTGCACCAGCGCGGCGCGGCGCTCGTCGAGGTCCTGCTGCGCGACGACGTCCTTCTTGCGCAGCGCGTCCCAGCGGTCGACGGTGGTCTGCGCGAGGGCGACGGTCGAGGCCGTCTGGTCGCGCACGGCCCTGGCCTGCGAGACCTGCTGGTCGAGCTCCGGCGCCTCGAGCTCGGCGAGCACGTCGCCTTTCTCGACACGGCTGCCGATGTCCTTGGTCCAGCTCTTGACGTAGCCCGCCGCGCGCGCCGCGATCGGCGCCTGCACGGCGCCCTGCAGCGTGCCGGGCAGCGCCACGGTGCGGCCCGCGCCCGCGGGTTGGGGCAGCGCCGTCTTGACGTAGATCGCGGTGTGCTCGGCGACGCTGGCGTCGAGATCCCTGCCGTTGGCCGCGCGGCTCAGCACGGTGCGCGCGGCGCCCACGCCCAGCAGCACCAACACGGCGATGGTGACGATCTTCAGGCCGCGCACGACCTTGCGGCGCTGCAGGTGATGGTGTTCGTCGTCGCCGGCGGCGGCGTGGATGCCGAGGCCGGCATGTCGCTGCTCAGTCATGGTCAGGTCTCCTGCGGATGGGGAACGTGGGGCGCCGCCGGCGCGTGGTCCGGGCGGCGCCGGTGGCGCGCCTCGAGCCGGCGGTGCACGCCGGCGAAGACCACCGGCACGAAGAGGAGGGTGGACACGGTGGCGAACAGCAGGCCGCCGATGACGGCGCGTCCGAGCGGCGCGTTCTGCTCGGCGCCTTCGCCCAGGCCGAGGGCCATGGGCATCATGCCGATGATCATCGCCAGCGCGGTCATCATCACGGGACGCAGCCGGGTCGCGCCGGCCTCGAGCGCGGACGCCAGCACCGGCACGCCTTCCTCGCGGCGCTGGCGCGCGAACGAGATCATCAGGATGGAGTTGGCCGTGGCGACGCCCATCGTCATGATCGCGCCGGTCAGCGCCGGCACGCTCAGCGTCGTGCCGGTGATGAACAGCATCCACGCGATGCCGGCCAGCGCGGCGGGCAGGGCGGCGATGATGATCAGCGCGTCGATCCAGGACTGGAAATTGACGACCACGAGCAGGTAGACCAGCACGATGGCCATCGCGAGGCCGACGATCAGGCCGAGGAACGACGCCTGCATCGTCTGCACCTGCCCGCGCACGACGACCGCGCTGCCGCGGGGCAGCTTGGCGCGCGTCGCGTCCACCAGCTGCGTCACCTGCTTGGCCACGTTGGCCAGGTCGGTGCCCTGCACGCTGACGAAGACGTCGATCGCCGGCTGGATGTTGTAGCGCGACGAGACGGCCTGCTGCACCGCCGGATTCACCTTGACGAGGTTGCCGAGCAGCTGCGTGGTGCCGGTGGTGGTGGCGCCGACGCCGTTGCCGAGACCCACCGGCGTGGCCAGCAGCGAGTCGAGCGAGTCGATGTTGTACTGGGGCGTCTGCACCGCGATGTTGTAGACGATGCCGTTCTGCGGATTGAGCCAGAACGCCGGCGCGACCTGCGAGCTGCCCGACAGCGCCACCAGCACGTTCTGGCCGACGTTGGTCGCGCTCAGGCCGACCTGCTGCAGCCGCGCGCGGTCCATGTCGAGGTTGATGGCGGGCAGGTCGTTGCGCTGGTGCACGTGGCTGTCGACGGCGCCGGGAATCTGCTCGATCTGCTTGTTCAGGGTCGCGGCGAGCGCGGCGTTGGCGACGACGTCGTTGCCGGTGAACTGCACGTCGATGGCCGCCGGCAGGCCGAAGTTCAGGATCTGCGTGACGATGTCGGCCGGCTGGAAGAAGAACTCGATGCCGGGGAAGCGCTTCGGCAACTCGCGGCGCAGCATCGCGACGAAGTCCGCCGTCGGCTTGTGATCCGTGGTCAGCGCGATCTGGATCTCGCCGTCCAGCGTGCCGATCGTGCCGGCGTTGCTGTACGACAGGTTGATGCCGGAGTTGGGCACGCCGAGGTTGTCCAGCACCGTCGCGAGCTGGTCGGCCGGCACGAGCTGGCGGATCTGCGCCTCGATCTCGTCGGCCGAGCGCGCCGTCTCCTCGATGCGCGTGCCGGTGGGCATGCGGAAATGCAGGCGGATCTGGCCGCCGTCGACGGCCGGGAAGAAGTCGCGGCCGAGCGCGAAGAACAGGCCGCAGGACAGCAGGCAGAACGCCATGAAGCCGAGCGAGAAGTTGCGCCGGTGCGAGAGCAGCACCGACAGCGCCATCGTGTAGCCGCCGCGCACCTGCTCGAAGCGGCGGTCGAAGGCCACGTTCAGGCGCTTCATCAGGTTGGGCCGGGTGCCCTCCGGCGGCGTGCCATGGTGCTGGCCCCGCATCAGCAGCATCACGAGCGTGGGCACCAGCGTCCGCGACAGCAGGTAGGACGCGGCCATCGCGAACACGACGGCCTCGGCCATCGGCACGAACAGGAAGCGCGCGACGCCGGACAGGAAGAACATCGGCACGAACACGATGCAGATGCACACGGTCGACACGAAGGCCGGCACGCCGATCTCGCCCGCGCCGACGATGATGGCCTCGTTCAACTCGGTGCCCAGGTGCAGGTGGCGCTCGATGTTCTCGATCGTGACGATGGCCTGGTCGACCAGCACGCCCACCGACAGCGCCAGGCCGCCCAGCGTCATGAGGTTGAGCGTCTCGCCGAGCAGCTGCAGGATGATCACCGAGGTCAGGATGGACAGCGGGATCGTCAGCGCGATCACCAGCGTTGAGCGCCAGTTGCCCAGGAACAGCAGCACCAGCGCGGCGGTCAGGCCGGCGGCGATCAGCGCTTCGGTCACGACGCCGGCGACCGCGGCCTTGACGAAGACCGACTGGTCGAACAGCGTCTTGACCGAGATCTCCTTGGGCATCTGCGCCGCGGCCGTGGGCAGCAGCGCGCGCAGGTTGGACATGATGTCCAGCGTCGACGCGCCGCCGTTCTTCAGCACCGACAGCAGCACGCCGCGCTGGCCGTCCTGGCGCACGATGTTGGTCTGCGGCGAGAAGCCGTCGCGCACGAAGCCGACGTCGCCGATGGTGGTGGTGGCGCCGTTGACGGTGCGGATCGGCAGGTCGTTGAGCGCGGCGATGGTGTCGGTCGAGCCGTTCAGCTTGACCGTGTACTCGGTCGGCCCGAACTTGGCGGTGCCGGACGGCAGGATCAGGTTCTGCACGTTCAGCGCCGTGACGACGTCGGCCGGCGACAGGCCGCGCGCCTGCATCGCGTTGGTGTCGAGGTCGATCGACACCAGCTTGCTCTTGCCGCCGTACGGATACGGGATCGCGACGCCGGGGATGTTGACCAGCTGCGGCCGCAGGATGTTGACGGCCGCGTCGAACACGGACTGCTCGGGCAGCGTGCCGCTCGACAGGCCCAGCTGCACCACCGGGATGCTGGACGCCGAGTACTTGATGATCAGCGGCGGCGTGATGCCCGGCGGCAGCTGCTTGATCTGCGTCTGCTCGATGGCCGCGACCTGGGCGATCGCCGTCTGGATGTTGGCGTTGGGCTGGAAGAAGATCTTGATGACCGCGATGCCCGACAGCGTCTGCGACTCGATGTGCTCGATGTCGGACACCGTCGTCGTCAGGCTGCGCTCGTTCTGCGACGTGATGCGCTGGCCCATCTCCTGGGCCGACATGCCCGTGTAGTTCCAGACGATCGAGATGACCGGGATGTTGATCTCGGGCAGGATGTCCGTCGGCATCTTCAGCAGCGCGAACGGCGTCGCGAGCACGATCAGCATCGCCATGACGATGAACGTGTAGGGCCGTTTCAGCGCGAGCTGGATCAAGTTCATGGAAGCGCTATTCCCGAGGCAGTCAAGCCCGCGATCATAGTGACAAGACGTGAAGCGACCCTCATCTTTCGGGGATCCCCTTTCGTTCTGGTCGGCTGTCCGTTTTGTCAGTTACATCCGGCCGGAACAGAACTATTTCGCGGTCCGGGGACGCTGGACGGGCCGGCCGGGATGGCGCGCGGCGGGGCATCGATAACATCGCCGGGCCATCCACCGAACCGGATCCGAATGAACCTCCTGCATGCCTTGCTGGCCCGGACTTGCCGCGCGGCCCTGGCGTTGGCGCTGCTCTCCTCGGCGGCCGGCGCCGGCGCCGAATCGACGACTGCCACCGACGACGCCTTCGGCATCCTGCTGGCCATGCCCGGCGCGCAGCCGAAGGAGGGCGGCTGGATCGTCTCGCAGGAGGCGGCCAGGGACGAGGCCGACCTGATCGAGCAGTTGAAGGACCTGAAGAAGGACGGCGCCAATTTCAATGCCATGCGCCACGGCGGCACGCTGCTGGCGCATGCGATCCGGGCCGGCAAGGATCGCACCGCGATCTGGCTGCTGCGCAACGGGGCCGGCACGAAGAAAGTGGTGTCCAAGGACGACGAGAACGCCGACGACCTCGCGCGCAAGTACCAGCGCGCGGCGCTGGTCAAGGTGCTGGAAGGGCAATACGGGCTGAAGCCGACGCCGCCGGCCGCGCCTGCGCGCAGGCCCGCGGCTGCGGCCCCGGCACCGGTCGCGTCGGCGCCGGGGCCGACGACCCGGATCGAGCAGTCCGTCGCCTTGATGCGGCGCCTGGACAGTCCCATGAGGTATGGCGACGCGAAGGCCGGCGCGGCCGCCGCGCAGGAATGGCAGCGCTGGTCGTCCGCGCTCAGCCAGGAGGAGTTCGCGTCCCTCTTCAAGGACGGCTACGAATTCGATTCGCTGGTCTTCCTCACGCACAAGACCGAGGGCGGGCTGCAGGACGCGCTGGATCGGCTGCCGGACGACCTCGTGCGCCGCCACGCGCAGGTCATCGCGGATGCTCTCGCCCGCGCGACTTTCGCGACCTATGGCCAGGAGCCGCGCATCGAATACACGAATGCGGCGCTCGCCTGGCCCGCGCTCTGGCGCCGCCTCGACCGCCCGCTCAGCTACGACAAGGACAGGGCGCGCGATGTCGCCGGCAACATCCCGCCCGCGCTGTGGCCAGGCCTGTTCGCCAGCGGCTATGCCAATCACGAGGCCGAGGTCACGGGCTGCCTGCTCGCGATGGTCGACCTGCCGCAGCTCGAGGCGCTGTGGCCGGACTTCCAGCGCTACTTCGCCGATGCGCGCGAGCAGGCGGCGGGCCTGGTGCTGGCGGGCTGGCGCGTCGACCACTGGCGCGAGGCTTGTCCCTACGGCAGCGAGCAGCCCGACACCGCCGCCAAGCTGGCCTTCCTGCGCGCGCAAGGCGTCACTGCGCCGGCCTACGGCCTGCGCACGGCCAGCGAGGACGAACCGATGGTGCCGGCACTGGCCGCGATGGTGCAGGCCTTCACGCCGGCGCGGGCGGTCGAGCCGCGCCTGGTCTCCGTCGGACCGGACTGCGGGCTCGTTCGCGGCGAGCGCTGGTTGAATGCGTTGGTCAAGTCGGGGCCGGTGGGCGACGGCGTCTTGCCGACCAGCGCGCAGCTGGTCGAACTGCCCGGAACCCGCGACTGCGGCCTCCTCGTCGGTGGCGACATCTACCCCGAATATCCGAACGTCACCGACGATTTCGACGAAGGCCCGTCTCGCGAGTCGAATGCGCCGCGCTGCGCGGACCTTCCGGACGACGGCGAGATCTGGGCCTTGGGCCGCGACGGCATCCAGAAGATCGCGCTCGCCGGCGGCACGCGCGGGTCGGGCTTCACGCTGGGCAAGGTGCGCGATCTCGAGACCGGCAAGGCCTACCTGTTCGACACCGGCCAGAGCGGCGCGACATGCAACCTGTTCCACGGACTCCCGCGTGCCTACGAATGGCAGGCCGGCGCGAAGGGGCCGGCGCTGGTGTCGAGCGCGGACGTCGACCTGCTCGACAAGCTGCTGCGCCGGCAATGCGAGCAGCCGGACGATCGCTCGGACGTGGAATGCCGCGGCCTGGATCCCGTCGACGCGCCGCCTGCCGAGGGCGTCCCGACGCTCGAGCGCTTGCGCCAGGGCAAGGCGGTCTCGGTGCGCGAACTGGTCGACGCCATCGGCGCGGAGCGCCGCGCAGCCTACGAGGCCGCGCTGGTCGCGCATGACAATGCGCAGCTTCGCGCACTGCTGGCGACCGGTATCCCGCCATGGTGGACCGCGGCCGAGATCCAGGCGCTCGCCAAGGCCGACCTGCCGCTGGACGAGAAGCGCCGCCGCATCGCGCTGCTGTTCGCGGATCCGGTGCAGCTGTCGCGGGCGCTGGGCGACGAGGAAGCCAGTGTCACGAGCACGCTGGGCCCCTGGCTGCCGCGCGAGGACTGGGCGCCGATCCTGCGGCTCGTTCGCAAGAGCCCTGCCAACTGGTACGACGCCCGCCGGCGCTTCGCCGCCCCGGACGGCAGCGCCGTCGGCTGCGACCTCGACCACGCCCAGGGCTTCCTGTGCGGCGGCGGCCTGCAGCCGCAGTGACGACGGCGCTCAGCGCGCCGCGTGCGTGCGGCGGTAGGTGACGAACGCGAAGTCGAAGTCGTTCGGCGCGTCGGCGTGGTGGCGCTCGCGGCCGGTCTCGACGAAGTGCTCGCGCGGCCAGGTCGGGAAGCGCGCGTCGCCGTCGAAGTCGCGGTCGATCTCGGTCAGCACGAGTTCGTCGGCGTGCGGCAGCGCGAGCGCGTAGAGCTCGGCACCGCCGATCACGAACGCGCGCAGGCCGTGCGGATTGGTGGCCACCGACTCGAGCGCCAGCTCCAGCGCCTCCTCGAAGCCGTGCGCCACCAGCGCGCCGTCGGCCTGCCAGCCGGCCTGGCGCGTGACGACGATGTTGGAGCGGCCCGGCAGCGGCCGGAAGCGCTTGGGGATCGAGTCCCAGGTCTTGCGGCCCATGATGACGGGGTTGCCGAGCGTGGTGCGCTTGAAGAACGCCATGTCCTCCGGCAGCTTCCACAGCAGCTCGTTGCCGTGCCCGATGACGCCGTTGCGCGCCACCGCTGCGATCAGCGTGACCTTCATACCGCCACCGGCGCCTTGATCGCCGGGTGGTGCTGGTAGTCCTCCACCGCGAAATCGTCGAATTCATACTCGAGGATGGACGCGGGCTTGCGCTTGATGTGCAGCGTCGGATACGGGAACGGCGTGCGGGCGAGCTGGGTGTCGACCTGCTCGGCGTGGTTCGCGTAAAGGTGGCAGTCGCCGCCGGTCCAGATGAAGTCGCCGACGTCGAGGTCGCATTGCTGCGCGAACATGTGCGTCAGCAGCGCGTAGCTGGCGATGTTGAAGGGCACGCCCAGGAAGATGTCGGCGCTGCGCTGGTAGAGCTGGCACGACAGCTTGCCGCGGCCGCCCGGCGTCTCGGGCGGCGCCACGTAGAACTGGAAGAACGCGTGGCAGGGCATCAGCGCCATCTTGCCCAGGTCGGCCACGTTCCAGGCGCTGACGATGATGCGGCGCGAGTCGGGGTTGGTCTTGAGCTGCTGCACGACCTGGGCGATCTGGTCGATGTGGCCGCCGTCGGGCGTCGGCCACGAGCGCCATTGCACGCCGTAGACCGGGCCGAGGTCGCCGTCCTCGCGGGCCCATTCGTCCCAGATCGTGCAGCCGCGCTCCTGCAGCCACTTGACGTTCGAATCGCCGCGCAGGAACCACAGCAGCTCGAGGATGATGGACTTCAGGTGCACCTTCTTCGTGGTCACCAGCGGGAAGCCCTCGGACAGGTCGAAGCGCATCTGGTGGCCGAACACGCTCGTCGTGCCGGTGCCGGTGCGGTCGGCCTTGAAGCGGCCCTGGTTGCGCACCAGGCGCATGAAATCTTCGTATTGCGAGCGGACGGGACGAGTCATCCGCCGATTTTAACGGCGCGGGCGTTGCCCCTGCGCCGGCGCCGCGTCAGCGCGCGTGCTTGGCCGCCGCCTTGCGGCCGGCGCGCGGCTTGGCGGCGGCCGCCGCGTCCTGCTCGTTGCGGGCCGACACCTTGACGAACATGTCCGCCAGCCGCTCGTCGTCCTCGCCGCGCGGCGCGCAGCTGCAAACGAGGCGGCACGGGCCCTCGGACGCCTTCAGGTACGCGTGCCCCATCTCGCTGTCGAAGTAGATCGAGTCGCCGGCGCGCAGGCGCACGGGCGCGTAGAGCTCGCTGTGGAAGTCGAGCTCGCCCTCGACGACGAACGTGAACTCCTCGCCGGGATGGCGGATGAGGCCGCCGAACTCCTCGTTGAACTCCGCCATCGTGCGCGCGCGGATCTCCACGAACATCGGCGTCATCTTCTTGTTCAGGAGCTCGGTGGCCAGGTAGGTCTGGCGGTAGCTGTGCGTCTCCACCAGTTGCCCGTCGCCGGCGCGCTGCACCGCGCGGCGGCCCGCGGCCAGGCCGCTGCCGCGCGCGGTCTGCGGCTTGGGGTCGACGAGGCTGGCCATGTCCACGCCCAGGCCCTTGCTGATCAGCATCAGCTTGTCGTAGGACAGCGAGACCGAGCCGATCTCCAGCTTGGACAGCGTCGACACCGCCAGGCCCGTGCGTTCGCTCACCTGGGCGAGCGTGAGCCCTTTGCCCAGGCGCAGCGCGCGGATCGTCGCGCCGGGCGAGCCGGCATCGGCGGGCGAGGTCTGACCATTGGCTTTCATGCGGCAGACTCTAGCAGAGGCCGAAACGGTTCTCCCGTTCGGAGAATCCTTGTCCGCCCGGGGCGCGCCTCAGTCGCCGATACGCTCGAAACGCATGCCGCGCGTGCGGCCGGAGTCGACGCGAAAGCCGGTCACCACGCCGTCGCGGCGGTCCACGGACAGCGCGGCGCGCAGCTGCGGATGCACCGCATGCGACAGCGCCACCACGTCCGCCGACAGCGCCTCCAGCGCCAGCTCGTTGACCGCGTACTGGCCGAAGATCCGCAGCTTCCAGGCCTCACCTTCCTGCAGGATGAGGGCGTCGGCGCCGAGATCGGCGGCGCGATAACGGCCCGCCAGCGGCGCGACCGCGTCCGCGGGCGCGGCGTCGGGCAGCAGCTCCAGGCGCAGCACGTGGCCGGACTCGGTGATCTCGAGCGTGGGCGGCGGGTCGCGGTCGGCGATGTCGGCCGTGCGCAGCGTGAACGGGCCCATCGCGATGTCCTCGAAGCCCAGGCGCAGCGTGTCGCCCTCGTCGCGCAGCGGCACCGGCGGGTTGTTCATCAGGCAGATCCCGAGCTTGCCGCCGGCGTCGCCGAAACCCGCGAGCAGGCCGGTGGACGGCGCGTGGTAGCGCTTGCCCAGCACGCTCTTGAAGCGGTCGATCGAGGCGCGTTCCTCGCGCGCCGCCAGCACCTCGTCGCCGAGCATCGTGTCGACGATGCGGTTGGCGAGTTCGACCGCGCTGACGACCGCGCCGTTGGTCATGATGATGATGTCCAGCGCGTGATCCGGCACCGTCAGCATCTGGCACGTGCCCCCGATGACGCCGCCGGCGTGGTGCACGACGCGCACGCCGCGGTAGCCGTGCACCATCAGGCCCAGCGCGTACGGCACCGTGCTGCCGTTGTTCAGGCGCACGGGCGTGGTCATCTGCTTCCACGTGTGGTCGCTGCCCACCGTGTGCGGCCCGCGCAGGTGGGCGAGCCAGCGCAGCATGTCGTCGATGGTGGAGATCATCGCGCCCTCGCCGCGCACCTCCTCGGTCGGGAAGATGCCGCGGCGCCAGCGGCCGTCCGGCTGCGCGACGTGCAGCGTGGCCATGTTGCGGTGGATCTCGAAATCGCTGGGCACCGACTTCGTGTCGACCATGCCCAGCGGCCTGAAGATGCGCTCTTCGAGGAACTGCTCGAACGGCATGCCGCTGACGCGCTCGACGATCAGCGACAGCAGGTGGTAGCCGCCGTTGTTGTAGAGCGTCTTGTCGCCGGGTGCGAAGTTGACGTCGCCTTGCCGGACCTGCGTCCTGAGCGCGACGCCTGTCGGCTTGATCGCCATCGCGTCGCTGAGGAAGCCGACGTCGAGATAGCAGCGATGGCCGCCCGAGTGGTTCATCAACTGGCGCAGCGTCGGCTCGCCCTCCAGCAGCGGCAGCTCGGGCACGTAGGTGCGCACGCCGGCGTCGATGTCGAGCTTGCCGTCCTCCGCCAGCAGCAGCGCGGCCAGGCAGGTGAAGTGCTTGCTGGTCGAGCCGATGCGCATGCGCGTCCAGGCGGTGTTGGCCACGCCCAGCTCGATGCTGGCGAGGCCGAAGCCGCGCCGGTAGACCGGCCGGCCGTGCTGCGCGACGCCGACGACCAGGCCCGGCGCGTCGCTGCGGTTGACCGCCGCGAACAGCTCGTCGAGCGCGTCGACGCCGGTCTTCGTGGTTTCACTCATGCTTTTCTCCGGGTGGCGATGGACGCGTCGGCCGCCAGCGGTTCCACGCTGTGGCGGCCGCCCGCGATGTTGACGAAGACATGCGCGTCGACCGCGTCGTCGGGCCCGCGCGGCGCGCAGCTGCAAAGCAGGCGGCAGCGTCCCGCCGAGGCCTTGAGGTAGGCGTGGCCCATCTCGCTGTCGAAGTAGATCGAGTCGCCCGCGCGCAGGCGCACGGGCGCGTAGAGCTCGCTGTGGAACTCGAGCTCGCCTTCGAGCACGTAGCTGAACTCCTCGCCCGGATGGCGGATCAGCCCGCCGAACTCGGCGACGAACTCGTCCAGCGTGCGGGCGCGGATCTCCACGAAGATGGGCGTCATCTTCTTGTTCAGCAGCTCGGTGGCCAGGTAGGTCTGGCGATAGCTGCCGGTCTCGACGACCTGGCCCTCCCCGGCGCGCTGCAGCACGCGGCGGCCCGACGTGAGGCCCGGCACGCGCGGCTGCTGCGGCTTCGGGTCGACGAGGCTGGCCATGTCCAGCCCCAGTCCCTCGCTGATCAGCAGCAGCTTGTCGTAGGACAGCGAGATCGCGCCCTTCTCGAGCTTGGACAGGGTCGAGACCGCGAGCCCGATGCGTGCGCTGACCTGCGCGAGCGTCAGGCCCTGGGCCAGGCGCAGCGCGCGGATGCGCGCGCCGGGCGAGTCGTCGTGCCGCGGCGCGGGCGCGGTCGAATGGCGGGTGGTGTGGTCGATCATGGCGGTTCAGGGCCGCTTCGCGGCGAAGCGGCCGACGGCCCAGAGCAGCGCGCCCGCGATCGCCGCGACGCCGCCGGTCAGCGCGAAGAAGGCGTCGGGCGCGAGGTGCTCCCACGCGGTGCCCAGCACCCCCGAGAGCAGGTTGCCGGCGAAGGCCGCGAGGAACCACGCCGCGATCGTCGTCGCGCGGAAGCGGGCGGGCGCGAGGCTCGCGAACAGGCCGAGCCCCACCGGCAGGATGTAGAGCTCGGCCAGCGTGAACAGCACGAAGAACGCGGTCACCCAGCCGACGCTGGTGGGCGCGTGGCGGGCCATGTCCACGTGCGCGATGGCCGCGAGCGCGAGCCACGACAGCGCCGACACGAACGCGCCGATGGCCATGCGCCCCAGCGGCCGCGCGGCGCCGCGACGGGCCTCGCGCCGCTGCCAGAGCGCGACCAGCAGCGGCGTGATCGCGAACACGAACATCGGGTTGAGCGACTGGATCCAGGTCGCCGGCATCGTCCAGCCGCCGAGATGGCGGTCGACGCTGGTGTCGACCCACACCGCCAAGGTGTTGCCGGTCTGCTCGTAGGCCATGCGGTAGACGACGACCGCGAGGCCGATCGCGACGAGCAGGCCCACGCGCGTCGCGGCGTCGTCGTTCGGCACGGCCTCCACCTTGCGCGCGGCGCGCGGCCCCTCCTTGGGCAGCCAGCGTCCACCGGCCAGGTAGATCGCGAGGCCCAGGCACATCCCGACGCCCGCGGCACCGAAGCCCCAGTGCCATCCGTACACCTCGCCGAGCGTGCCGCACACCAGCGGCGCGAGGAAGGCGCCGAGGTTGATGCCCATGTAGTAGAGGTTGTAGGCGCTCGCGCGGCGCGGGTCGTCGTCCGCATACAGCGCGGCGACCTGGCTGGGCAGGTTGGGCAGGAACAGGCCGTTGCCGATCGCGATGGTGATCATCGCGGGAAAGAACAGCACCTCGCTGGCCATCATGAAGTGGCCCAGCGCCATGATCAGCGAGCCGATCACGATCGCGCGGTGCCGGCCCAGCCAGCGGTCGGAGATCACGCCCCCGGCGATCGGCGTCAGGTACACGCCGGCCGCGTACGCGCCGTAGATCAGCGAGGCCGAGCCCTGCGAGAAGTGCAGCTGCTTGGTCATGTAGTAGACCTGCAGCGCGCGCATGCCGAAGAAGGAGAACTTCTCCCACATCTCCGTCAGGAAGAGGACGGCCAGCCCCGGCGGATGGCCGCGGCGCGGCGTCGCGTCGGCCATCGGGGTGGTGGCGGCGATCGAGGTCGACATGCGCGTCCCGCCCGGATCAGTAGTGGCCGCTGAGGCTCAGCAGGTTGTAGCCGAAGGCCACGGCCAGCAGGTAGGCGAAGGCGATCACGCGCACCGCCGTCCACGCGAGCGTGCCGGCGCGCTTGTGTTCGCGCAGTTGCACGACCAGCAGCCAGACGTTGGCCAGCGTGCCGCCCGCGAAGCCGAGGATGGCGATCACCTGCGCGAGGTGCAGCAGCGGATCGAGCCCGGTGAATGTGGTCGAGATGACCGCCGCGAAGAACGCGACCCAGGCGACGACGGCCGCGAGCAGCGCGAAGGCGCTGGCATCCGCGAGTCGACGCGCCAGGCGCAGCGCCGGGCTCTCGGCGCGCGGCGTCTTCAGGCGACGCCGGACGACGGCGGCGATCGGCCACGTCGCGGCGGCCAGCACGACGATGAACAGCGCGAGGCCGCAGGCCGCCTGCTGCAGTCCGGCCGCGGCGAGGCCGCCAGGCGACTGGTAGCTCCACGCGAAGGCCAGCGAGTCCGTGGCCCAGGCGACGACCTTGCCGTCCTGCACGCGGGCCTGCAGCTTGTCGTGGCCGTCCACCTCGCTCCAGAGGAAGGGCGCGGTCTCGACGAAGGTCTGCGGGTCCAGCAACGTCTTGCTCGTGATCGAGCCGTCCGGGTTGGCGGTGACGTGCGTCGGCGACAGCAGGTCGACCAGCTTGAGGAAGGTCGAGTCCGCGCGCCGCGTGTTGACCCAGGTGCCGGCGATCATCGCGGCGTGCGCCTGCCGGGTCGCCTTGTCGATGGGCGCCGGCGTCTCCGGCTTGGGGAAGTAGCGGTCGGCGAAGCTGTTGAACAGCCGCACGCGCAGCATCTCGCCCATGCCTTCCTTGCCCGGCGCGTTGACCGAGATGAACAGGCCGACGTGGTCGTCGATGAACAGCGCGAGGTCGCTGTGGAAGTAGTTCAGGTCGCCGCCGTGCGCGATCACGCGGTGGCCGTTGATGTCCTGCTGGTAGAAGCCGAGCGCGATGCCGTTGAGGTCGGGGAACAGGCGCGTCGGCGTCGTGTGCATCTTCTGAGCGGTCGCGGCCTGCAGGATGCGAGCGTCGCCGAGCGTGCCGTCCTGCAGGTGCGCGATCATGAAGCGCGACATGTCGTCGGCGGTGGAGCTCAGGCTGCCCGCGGGTGGCAGGTTCACGACCTCGAAGCCGTGGCCTGGCTGCCCCGTCTCCATGTAGCCCTGCGCCATCAGCGGCGCGAGCGCGGCCGGCAGCGGCTGGCGGAACGACGAGTGCGCCATGCCCAGCGGCTGGAAGATGTGGTGCTCGATGTAGTCCTCGTAGGGCTCGCCCGAGACGCGCTGCACGATGTAGCCGGCCAGCGCGGTGGCGTAGTTCGAGTAGCCCGCTGTCGTGCCCGGATCGGCGCGCAGCGGCGGCATGTTGGACACGAGCACGTCGCGCAGCGGCGGCGACGCCGTGTCGAACGCGACGAGATCCTTGATGACCTCCTCGAAGCCGCTGGTCTGCGTCATGATGTGGCGCAGCGTCAGCGGATGGCCGTTGCGCACCGGCACCTTGAAGTCGAGGTACTGGTTGACGTCGGTGTCGAGGTCCAGCTTGCCGAGCTCCACCTGCTGCATCACAGCCGTCCACGTGAACAGCTTCGAGGTCGAGCCCGGGCGGAACAGCGTCGACTTGGGATCGACCGGGATGTGCTTCTCGGCATCGGCCCAGCCGTAGCCCTTCTCGAGCAGCACCTGGCCGTCCTTGACGATCGAGACGACCGCGCCCGGCGTGCGCGCGGTCACCAGCGCGGACGGGATCAGGCCGTCGAGCCAGGACTCGAGATCCTCCCTGGTCAGGGCCTGGGCCGTCGTGATCGTGCCCGCGGGCAGCTGGCCGGTCGACGCGGCGACGGCCGCCTTCGGCGCCTCGGTCGCCCCGGGCTTGGGCGCGACGGGCGAGAGCGGCGCGTCGGCCGCGTGGCCGAGGACGCCCGCGCCGGCGAGCGCGGCGCAGACAACGATGTGGCGCAAGGAATGCATGGTCGGTCTCACGAGTTGGAGGATGAGGATGGGTCGGCGGCGCGCAGCGAGGCGCGCGCGGGCGAGAGGTCGTCCGGGTTCACGCCGTGGGCGACGAGCGTGGCGGGCAGGGCTTCGCCGCAGGCCAGCGCGGCGCCTGCGCGCGCGAGGCCCTCGGCCATCTGGATGCCGTAGCCGCCCTGGCCGACGAACCAGAAGAAGCCCGGCGCGTCGGGCGCGAAGCCGGCGACGGGCGAGCGGTCGTCGGTGAACACGCGCAGCCCGGCCCAGCGCCGCAGCACGCGCGCGACGGGCCGGCCGATCGCGCGCTCGAAGTGATCGACCGCGACGGCGACGTCCCACTCGTCGGGCTGTGCGTCGCAGGGCTCGCTGGGCGTCTCGTCGGCCGGCGACAGCAGCAGCCGTCCCGCCTCGGGCCGGAAGTAGAAGCTCTCGTCGGCGGCGATCGCGGCGGGCCAGTCGTTCGGCTGCAGGCCGTCGGGCGCGTCGATGACCATCGCCGTGCGGCGCAGCGGGCGCAGGCCGACCGGCGCGACGCCCGCGGCGCGCGCGACGAGGTCCCCCCAGGCGCCGGCGGCGTTGACGACGATCGGCGCCTCGTAGTGGCCATCGGCGACCTGCACGCGCCACAGGCCGGCGTCGCGCGTCATGGCCAGCACCGGGCGTGCCGTGACCAGCTCGGCCCCGAGGCGCCGCGCGCCGCGCAGGTAGCCCTGGTGCATGGCGTGCACGTCCATGTCGGCCGAGGCGTCCTCGATCATGCCGCCGCCCAGGAAGCCGGGCCGGAACACGGGCAGCAGCTGCCAGGCCTCGGCGGCATCGAGCAGGCGCGTGCCGGCGCGCACGTCCGCGTCGGCGCGCAGCTCGTCCAGCAAGGCGAGTTGATCGGGCCGCGCGAAGAACAGCGTCGGGCGCGGATGCACCAGCGGGACGTCCGAGAATCCGGGCGGCGGCTGGAACAGGAAATCGCGGCTGGCGCGGCTCAGCGCGCGCACCGGGGCGTTGCCGTAGATGGTGGAGAACAGGGCCGCCGAGCGGCCCGTCGTGTGGTAGCCGGGCTGGTCCTCGCCCTCGAGCAGCAGCACGCGGCCGCGCTGCGCGAGGTGGGCGGCCATGGAGGCGCCCGCGATGCCGGCGCCGATGACGATGAAGTCGAAGCTCTTCGGATTCATGGAGCGTGGCGCGTTCACCGCTTCCAGACCTGGCGCGCGATGCGCAGCCAGTTGCCGCCGAGGACGCAGGCGACGTCGTCCGCGGACATCCCGAGCGCCCGCAGCTCGCGCGCGACCTCGGGGATGCCTTCCGGCGCCATGAAGGCCATGCCGGTGCCGTAGCCCAGCTCGGGCGGGAACTGCTCGGGATGCGCGGCGATGGTCGCGTCGATCTCGCTGCTGTCGTGCATGAAGTCGAGGCCGATGCCCACGTGCTGCGGCCCGACCAGGTCGGCGACGTAGGCGGCCGCGCGCGCCATGCGCGCGGGCGAGGCGTCGTTGTCGCCCAGGAACAGGCCGATGCCGTTGATGCCGATCACGCCGCCGCGCGCCGCGCAGGCCACGATGAGGTCGTCGGGGATGTTGCGCGGGTGGTCGGCCAGCGCGCGCGGGTTCGAGTGCGAGAAGATGACGGGCGTCGGCGACGCGTCGATGGCCTCCCGCGCGGTACGGTACCCCGTATGCGAGCAGCAGGCGACGACGCCCTGCGCGGCCAGTTCCTCCAGCAGGCGGCGGCCGAAGTCGGTCAGGCCCGCGTCCTCGTCCTGGCAGCCGCCGGCGGCGCGGTTGTTGCGGTTGTAGGCCAGCAGCATCCAGCGCACGCCGAGGTCGCGGTACAGGCCGACCAGGCTCAGCTGGTCGTCGATCGCGTTGGCGCCCTCGATGTCGAAGCCGATCGCCAGCTGGCCCGCGGCGCGGGCGCGCGAGATGTCGTCGACGGACTCGATCAGGCGAAAGCGGTCGGCATGCGCGGCGATCCAGGCGCGGAAGGTGGCGAGCATGCGCACGTGCTGCTCGATGCCGTCCTGGCCGTAGCCGACGTTGACCATCACGACGTGCGTGCCGGCCGCGCGGTGGCGTTCCAGTTCGGGCAGGAAGGCCAGGTCGTGCGGGCGCAGCGGCAGGCAGGCGTGGTTGTCCCAGACCAGCGGCGTGTAGTCGTTCATGGCTGGCGCTCCTCGGGCGTGGCGGGCATCGGTGGGCGGGAAGGTCGGCTTTGCATGCGATGAAGTGTCAGCGAAATAGAAAAAGTTTCCAATAGGGAAAATTTGATTTCAGGGTTTGACCTGATCCCGCACCGATCACCTGCCGACTCGACAAGGCGATGCGCCTCTTGGCCGGATCGCTTCCTGCTGCTCATCCCGCCTGCGCTGCAGCGACTTTTACGGCCGCGCCGTGAAGGTTCGGGCGATCTCCGCTGATCGTTTCCACCTACAAGACATCGCTTGTCTGATTTGGAACTTTAGTTTCTACTTCGTATAAATCAAGTGAGCTGGAGCCCCAAGATGACCGCACGGAGCCGTTCGATGAGCAGAACCCACCCCTCGCACGCGCCGGCCGTCGGCGCGGCCCTCGTGTCCGCCGTGCTGGCGTCGATGAGCCTGTCGGCGCGGGCGCAGGCCGTGGCGCCGCCAAGCGCCGCCGCGTCGCAGGCGGCGCAGTCGGACACGCAGGTCGTGACCGTCACCGCCAGCCGACGGCGCGAACCCGCGCGCGACGTGCCGGTGCAGGTCAACGCGCTGCCCGCCCAGGATCTCGAGCGCGCCGGCGCGGCCTCGCTCGCGGACTACGTCGGCGGCCTGCCGGGCGTGGACGTCAAGACCACCAACGGCCCCGGCCTCGGCCAGGTCAGCATCCGCGGCGTCACCACCGGCGACCAGACCATCGCGACGGTCGGCATCTACGTCGACGACGTGGCCTTCGGCTCGAGCAGCGCGTTCGCCGCGGGCTCGACGATGGCGCTCGACATGTCGCTGCTCGACCTCAACCACATCGAGGTGCTGCGCGGCCCGCAGGGCACGCTTTACGGCGCCGGCGCGATGGGCGGCCTGCTGAAGTACGTGACCAACGAGCCGGACACGACGGAGTTGTCCGGCAAGCTGACGCTGGGCGCGAGCGCGATCAAGAGCGGCGGCGTGAGCAGCGTCGAGAGCGGCGTGATCAACGTGCCGCTCAAGGAAGGCGTCGCGGCCATGCGCGTGGCGCTGTTCCATGAGCACCAGGGCGGCTACGTCGACGCCGTCGGCCCGGCGGGCGGCAAGAACATCGACCGCGGCGACACCAGCGGCAGGCGCCTCTCGCTGCTGGTCGAGCCCACCTCGAAGCTGCATGTGCGGCTGACCGCCGTCGACCAGACGATCAACCAGCGCGGCAGCAGCATCGTCGACTACGACCTCGCGACAGGCCGGCCCACCGAGGGCGACCTCAAGCGCCAGCTCGACCTTCGCGAACCGTATCTCGTCAACATCGGGCTGGTGTCTGCGGACATCGAGTACGACATGGGCTGGGCGCGCATCAACTCGGTGACGTCGGCGCAGCAGGAGAAGTCGCGCAACCGGCTCGACGCCTCGTTCTACGACGGCCCGCTGACCGGCGCGGTCGGCGCGCCGGTCACCGATTCGCGGCTGGACAGCTCGCCGGGCGTGCGCAAGCACACGCAGGAGTTCCGCCTCACCTCGGCGCCCGGGGCGCTCGAGTGGCTGGGCGGCCTGTATTTCGACAGCGAGGTCGGCCGGAACTCGCAGCTGCTGGCCGGCAACCTGGAGTCGGACGGCTCCGAGATCGACGTCGTCACCGACTCGCAGCCGTCCACCTACAAGGAACTGGCGGCCTACGGCGACGTCACCTGGAACATGGCCAAGGACTGGTCGCTGACCGGCGGCCTGCGCGTCGCGCGCAATCGCCAGGCCTACGACGTCGTCACCAACGGCGTCGCCGGACCGCCGGGCGGCTCGGCCGAGACGTCCAAGACCTACCTGGCGACGGTGCGCTACGCGCTCACGTCGGTCAGCAACGTCTATTTCCGCGCAGCGAGCGGCTATCGCCCGGGCGGCCCGAATCCGCCCGCGCTCGACGCCAGCGGCAACATCATCCCGGGCTCGCCGCTGAGCTTCAAGTCGGATTCGCTCTGGAGCTACGAGCTCGGCTACAAGGGCGACCTGCTGGACAAGCGCCTGTCCATCGAGACCGCGCTGTACGACGTCGAGTGGAAGGGCATCCAGCAGCCGCTGGCAATCGGCTCCGGGACGGTGATCGTCAACGCCGGCCGTGCCCGCGTCACCGGCGCCGAGCTGTTCGCGCGCTACCACGTGACGCCGGCCTGGTCGCTGGACGCGAGCCTGTCGACGATCGACGCCAAGCTGACCGAGGACGCGCCCGCGCTGGGCCCGTCGGGCTCGCGGCTGCCGAACTCCGCGCGCTTCTCCGGCACGCTGGGCACCACCGGCAACTTCGCGCTGGCCGAGCGTCCGGCCTACGCGGGCGTCAGCGTGCGCTACGTCGGCGAGCGCAACTCGGGCTTCGACAGCGCCGAATCGTCGCAGCCGAACTTCAAGATGCCCGCCTACACGCTGGCCGACCTGCAGGGCGGCGTGACGCTCGGCAAGGTCGACATCGGGCTCTACGTTCGCAACGTGTTCGACAAGCGCGCGATCCTCGGCGCCGACTCCGCGCTCGTCGCGTTCGGCAGCCCGCTGCACGCCACGGTGGCGCAGCCGCGCACCATCGGCGCGACGCTGTCGACGTCGTTCTGACGTGAGCGCGACGGCAGTGATCGCCGCGCCCCGCGTGGGCGGGCGCCATGCGGCCATCCTGCTGGTGACGCTGGCCGTGCTCTCCGGCTCCGCCGCGCGCTACGTGCTCAGTCCGATGCAGGAGCTGGTCAGGGCCGACCTCGGGCTCGACGACAACCACGTTGCGCTGCTGCAAGGCATGTCCATCGCGCTGCCGACGACGCTGCTGTCGATCCCGCTCGGCCGACTGGTCGACCGCACCCATCGCTCGCGCCTGCTCGTCGTGCTGGCGCTGGCCTGCGCGATCGGCAGCGCCATGATGGCCTTCGCGCCCGGCTTCGCGACGGCCTTCGCCGCGCGCATGCTGGTCGGCGCGGCGGTGATCGCGGCGCAGCCGACCGCGCTGTCGCTGGTGGCGGACCTGACCGAGGCCTCCGAGCGCGGCCGCATGGTGACGCTCGTGTCCATCGGACAGGCGCTCGGCGGCAGCCTCGGCTACGCGATCGCCGGCCCGTTGCTGAAGTGGCTGCCGGCCGAACTCGCGGCGAGCGGCCTCGTGTCGACGCTGGCGGCGTGGCGCCTGGTGCTGCTGGCGGCCGCGGCCGGCGTGGTGGCCGCGACCGTGCCGCTGCTGTTCCTGCGCGAACCCGTCCGCCGCGAGCTCGGCACCGCGGCGAGCGGCAACTTGCGCGCGGCGTGGCGCGAGCTGGCGTCCTATCGCGGCTTCCTGCTGCCGCTGGCCGGCGGCATGGTCACGGTGGGCATGGCCGACGCCGCCGCCACGATCTGGGCGGTGCCGGTGCTCACGCGCAACTTCCACCAGAAGCCGGAGGACTTCGGCGCCTGGCTGGGCCTGCTCAACCTCGTCGCCAACGTGCTGGGCGCGATCCTGGGCGGCTGGATGGCCGACTGGGGCCAGCGCCGCGGCGGCCGAGCCGGCGCATTGCTCGGGGCGTTGCTGGGCGCGGCGCTGTCGATTCCCGCGGCGTTCTATCCGGTGATGCCCAATGTCGCGATGTTCGCCTGGGCCATGGGGCTGTTCCTGACCTGCGGCGCGTGGGTCAGCATCGCGGCCATCTCGTCGGTGATGGTGGTGCTGCCCAACGAGTTGCGCGGCACCTTCATCGGCGTGCTGGTGGCGGCCATCGGCATGACGGCCTACGGCATCGCGCCGCTGCTGGTGAGCTTCGGCGCGCACGCGGGCGACGGGCGTGCCGACATCGCGCTCTCGCTGACCGTGGTCGGCCTGGCCACGAGCGTGCTGGGCACGCTGTCCTTCGTCGCGGCGCTGCGCGCGGCCCGCGCGCGGGCCTGAGATGCGCGTCTTCATCGCCCAGCTGGTCACCGAGACCAACACGTTCTGCGCGTTCCCGACCGGCCTGGGCGGCTTCGAGCAGTACGGCATCTTCCACGGCGACGCCAGCGCACGCGACCCGGAACAGTCGGGCGCCATCCTCAGGATGATGCGCGACATGATGGAGAAGGACGGCCATGAGGTGGTCGAGAGCCTGTGCGCCTTCGCGCAGCCCGCGGGCCGCACGGTGCGCGAGGTCCACGAGGCCCTGCGCGACGAGATCGTCGCCGACCTGCGCGCCGCGCTGCCGGTCGACGCGGTGCAGCTGATGCTGCACGGCGCGATGGTCGCGGCGGGCTGCGACGACTGCGAGGGCGACCTGCTCGCCCGCCTGCGCGAGGTCGTCGGGCCCGGCGTTCCCATCGGCGTCGAACTCGACCTGCACTGCCATTTCACCGAGCAGATGCGGCGCTCGGCCGACCTCATCATCTGCTTCAAGGAGTACCCGCACGTCGACGTCGAGGCGCGCGCCATCGAACTCTGGAAGCTGCTGCAGGACACCGTCGCCGGCCGCATCCGGCCGGTCACGGCGGTGGTCGACTGCCGCATGGTCGGCCTCTGGCACACCACGCGCGAGCCGATGCGGGGCTTCGTCGAGCGCATGCAGTCCTTCGAGGGCCGCGACGGCGTGCTGTCGGTGTCGCTGGGCCACGGATTTCCCTGGGCCGACGTGGCCGACGGCGGCGCCAGGCTGTGGGTGATCGCCGACGGCGACGAGGCGAAGGCGCGCGCGCTCGCCGGGCAACTGGCCACGGAGTTCTGGAACCTGCGCGAGCAGACGCGCGCGCCGCATCTCCACGTCGAGGCGGCGCTCGATCGTGTCGAGCGCGCCACGGGCGGCCCGGTGGTCATCGGCGACGTCGCCGACAACCCCGGCGGCGGCGCACCCGGCGACAGCACGTTCATCCTGCGTGCGATCCTGGAGCGCGGCATCGGCGATGTCGCGATCGGCGCGTTCTGGGATCTCGGCGCGATCCGGATCTGCCGCGATGCCGGCGTCGGCTCGGTGGTGGACCTGCGCGTCGGCGGCAAGTGCGGTCCGAGCTCGGGCGACCCGGTGGACGTGCGCGTCACCGTGCGCGCGGTCAAGGACGAGCACGGCCAGAGTGCCATGGGCGGCCGCGAGTCGCTGGGCGCGTGCGTCTGGGTCGAGGCGGCCAACGGCGTGCACCTGCTGCTCGCGTCGCTGCGCAGCCAGGTCTACGGCACCGACGCATTCACCGGCATCGGCATCACGCTGGCGGACAAGCGCGCCGTCGTGGTCAAGTCCACGCAGCATTTCCACGCGCAGTTCTCGCCGCTCGCGTCCGAGGTGCTCTACGTGTCGACGCCCGGCGCGCTGTCGCTGGACTTCGCGGCGCTCGACTACCGCGTCCGCCCGCTGGACTACTGGCCGCGCCTGGACGATCCGTTCGGGGACCCGGAGCCGCCCGCCGCGCGACAGTGAGCCCGCCGGGGCGGTCGATTCCATCGGCGGCGTGACGCATGCCTCGAAGCGATGTTCCTCGGCGACGACGGGCCCGGGGCGGCGGACGCCGCGGGGCTTATGCTTCTCGCTTGACCACGCCACGCGCCCGTCCGCCCCGGCTGTCCGGAATTTCCCCGATCGCCGCCGAACGCCTTCAGTTGACGGGCGGGCGGCCGACAATGGGTGGATGCGCCTCGGCGCGCACCGAGCCGTCGCCCGCGCGACTGCACAGTGGTTCAGGGGCCCGCCAGTTCGGGCGACACGCAACCGGACAGCAGCCAGGAGTGCGAAAGAGTGAGTCGGTGGGCTAGCGATCAGGTCGAACGCGCATGCGTGCCCCCCGGCGTCGGCCTCGCGCTCGCCTGCGGGCTCGCGCTGGCCGCGCTCGCGCTGCCGGCTCGCTCGGGCACGCCGGCCTCCGCGCCGGCGGCGAGCACCGCCTCGGCGCCCGTGGCGGCGTCGGCCGCGGCCGCCAGCATCGGCTGGGTCGGCATGGCCAACACCGTGTTCGAACACCTCGGCCAGCACGACGGCCTGCCGCATGCCATCGCCACCGGCGTCACCGAGGACGCGCAAGGCTACCTGTGGGCGAGCACCCAGGACGGCGTCGCGCGCTGGGACGGCTACCGCTTCCGCGTCTACCCGGCGCGGCCGGACGACCCGCACGGCCTGCCGGTGAGCTTCGTGCGCACGATCGCGCACGACAGCCTGGGCCGCGTCTGGGTCGGCATGGACGGCGGCGGCCTGGCCCGCTTCGAGACCGCGCAGAACTGGTTCACGCGCTTCGGCGGCTCGACGGTGGTGCGGCTGGCGCCGGACACCGAAGGCGGCATGTGGGCCGCGAGCACCACCGGGCTGATGCACGTGCGCGCCACCGGCGCGGTCGAGGACGCCTGGCCGCACGGTTCCCGGTCGCCCGAGGCGCTGCCCGACGCCAGCGTCACCGCCGTGCTGCAGGACCACACCGGCGCGGTCTGGGTCGGTTCGGCCTCGGGCGTGGTGCAGCGATACCCAGACGGACGGCCGGGCAAGCGCGTCGACCTGCCGGGCCTGGCCGACGGCACGACCGTGGACTCGCTCTACGAGGACCTGCACGGCCAGGTCTGGATCGGCACCAGCCAGCATGGCGTGTTCGTCCACGATCCCCTCACGGGCAAGATCTCGCGCCTGCAGCCGGCGGGCGCGAGCGACGCCGCGCTGCTGACCGACAGCGTCACCTCGTTCGCGGAGACCGGCAAGGGCGAGGTCTGGATCGGCACGCAGTCGCACGGACTGGTGATCGCCGACATCTCCTCGCTGCTGGCGCGCCGCGTCGAGCGCGACCGCAGCGTGCCGAGCAACCTGCAGGCCAACTGGATCTGGGGCCTGCACCGCGACCGCGGCGGCGAGATGTGGGTGGCCTCGACCACCGGCCTGAGCCGCACGCGACCGCAGCAGGACGCGATCCTGTCGCTGTTCTCGTCCGATGGCTCGAGCTGGACCGACCCCTACGTCTTCGCGGTCGACGCCGACGCCCGCGGCGTGGTCACGCTGGGCCAGAAGAGCGGCATCGAGATCATCGATCCGGCAGAGCAGAAGATGAGCGCGGTCCTGGGCAGCAACGGCGACACGTCGGGCGGGCCAGCGCTGAACAACGTGAGGGCGATGGTGCACGCCGACGACGGCACGCGCTGGATTGGCTCGCTGGACGGCCTGTTCACGGTCGCGCCCGGCGGCCGCCAGATCCGCTCGGTGCCGCTGCCCGAGCGCGGCTCGGTCAAGGCCGTGACGGCGCTGATGCTGTCGGGCTCGACGCTGTGGGTCGGCGGCCGCGGCGATGGCCTCTGGCACATGGACCTGGACTCGCCGAAGCACGCGATGACGCAGGCCGTGCCCACCAGCGAGCTGACCGATTCCGAAGTGACGGCCATCGCGCCAGGTCCGGACGGCGGCGTCTGGGCCGCGACCAACAACGGCCTGAACCTGGTGCGCCCCGGCAAGCCGGTCGACCGCATCCTGCCGGCGGCCAACGATCCGACCAGCCTGGCCTCGGCCGTCATCAACAGCCTGCTGACCGACCGCGCGGGCCGGCTCTGGGTCGGCAACAACGCGGGCATCCAGATCCTCGAGCGGCGCGACGCCAGCGGCCGCGCCTTCTTCCACCACATCGGCAAGGAAGACGGCCTGACCAGCGAGAACATCGACGCGCTGCTGATGGACTCGACCGGCCACGTCTGGGTCAGCACCGACGACGGCATCGTCGTCATCGACCCGAGCAACTACGCGCTGCGCGTGCTGCATCCGGCCGACGGCGCGGCGATCTCAACCTATTGGGTCAACTCGGGCGCGGTCGGGCCGACGGGCGAGGTCTTCTTCGGCGGCCTGGGCGGGCTGACCGTGATCCGCCCGGAGCGCCTGACGCGACGCGAGTATTCGGCGCCGATCGTCGTCACCGACGTCGAGGTCGGCGGCAAGCCGGCCGCGCTGGCGGACCAGGGCACGCGCAAGCATCTCACGGTGCCGGCCGATGCCGGCGGCTTCTCGGTGGAGTTCTCGCTGCTGGACTTCACCGCGCCCGAGCGCAACCGCTACGCCTATTACCTCGAGGGGTATGACAAGACCTGGCGCGAGGTCGACACGACGCACCGCTCGGCCAGCTACACCAACCTGCCGCCGGCCCACTACACGCTGCACATGAAGGCGGCCAGCCGCGACGGCGCGTGGACGGCGCATCCGCTGGAGGTCGACGTCGAGATCCAGCCGGCCTGGTACCAGACCTGGTGGTTCGACCTGCTCAAGATCCTGGGCGCGCTGCTGGCGGTCGCCGCCGTCGTCGCGGTGCGCGTGCGCTACGTGCAGAAGCGCAGCCAGGAGCTGGAGCGCCTGGTGGAGCAACGCACGCACGAGCTGACTCAGCTGCAGCACCAGCTCGAGGAACTGGCCTACAGCGACGCGCTGACGTCGCTGCCGAACCGCCGCATGTTCGGCGACTACTGCCGCCGCATGATCGCCGCCTGCGAGCGCACGGACGGCGGCTTCGCGCTGCTGCTGATCGACCTCGACCACTTCAAGCAGGTCAACGACACGCTGGGCCACGATGCCGGCGACGCGGTGCTGGTGGAGACCGCGCGACGCCTGCGCAACATCGCGCGCAAGGCCGACGTGGTCGCCCGCCTGGGCGGCGACGAGTTCGCGATCCTGCTGGCCGACACGGCCATCCCGAGCGCGGTCGACATCGCGTGCCATCGCATCCAGGAGGCCTTCGAACGGCCGATCCTGCACGAGGGCCACGAGATGCGCACCAGTCCCAGCATCGGCGTGGCGCTGTTTCCGATCGACGGGACGACGCAGGACGAGTTGTACAAGTCGGCGGACCTGGCGCTGTACGAAGCGAAGCGCTCGGGGCGGCACACGTGGCGCTTTGCGCGGCAGAAGGTGGTCGGGCAGGTTTGAGCGTCGCTTGATGCGCCCGCACCGTGGCGCGGGCCAAGGCGCCGCAGGCGACGACTCGAGCCTCAGTGCCCGCCGCCCAGATAAGCCGCCTGCACCGCCGGATCGTTCTTCAACTTGTCGGCAGGGCCGTGCACCGCGATCCGCCCGTTCTCCAGCACGTATCCATAGTCCGACACGTTGAGCGCCGCCGCCGCGAACTGCTCGACGAGCAGCATCGTCACGCCCTCGGCGCGCAGCCGCGAGATGATGCGGAACACCTCGTCGACCAGGATGGGTGCCAGGCCCATCGAGGGCTCGTCGAGCAGCACGACCTCCGGGTTCATCATCATCGCGCGCGCCATCGCGAGCATCTGCTGCTCGCCGCCCGACAGCGTGCCCGCCAGTTGCGCGCGGCGTTCCTTCAGGCGCGGGAAGTATTCCATCGCGCGCTCGACGTCGGCGGCGACGTCGCCCCTGGCGCGTGCGCCGGTGAAGCGCGGGAACGCGCCCAGCAGCAGGTTGTCGTCGACCGACATCGTCGCGAACACGCGCCGGCCTTCGGGCGAGTGCGCGAGGCCCAGGCGGGCGATGCGGTGCGAGTCGCGGCCGGTGATGTCGACGTCGCCCAGCATCACCTGGCCTTCGCGCGGCGCGATCATGCCGGAGATCGCGCGCATCGTCGTCGTCTTGCCCGCGCCGTTGCTGCCGATGAGGGTGACGACCTTGCCCTTGGGCACCTCCAGCGAGATGCCGTGCAGGACTTCGACCTTGCCGTAGCCGGCGTGCAGGTTCTTGATCGAGAGCATGGTGTGGAGACTCAGTGGGCGGCGGAGGCGTCGAGCTCGCCGCCGAGGTAGGCCTTGATGACCTGCGGGTTGGCCTGCACCGCCGCGGGCGTGCCTTCGGCGATCTTCTGGCCGAAGTCCAGCACGGTGACGATGTCGCACACCGACATCACGACGTCCATGTGGTGCTCGATCAGCACCAGGGTGATGCCGTGCTCGCGGATCTTGCGGATGATGACGACCAGGTCCTTGATGTCGGGCGCCGTCAGGCCGGCCGCGGGCTCGTCGAGCAGCAGCAGCTCGGGGTTGAGCGCGAGGGCGCGCGCGATCTCCAGCAGGCGCTGCTTGCCGTACGGCAGGTTGCGCGCCTCCTCGCCGGCGAGCGACTCAAGGCCGACGAACTTCAGCAGTGCGTACGCGCGCGCGCTCGCCGTGCGTTCCTCGCGCACGAAGCGCGGCAGGTGCAGCGCGACGTCGAGCAGGTTGCTGCGGTAGGTGTGGTGCAGGCCGACGAGCACGTTCTGCAGCGCCGTCATCTCGCCGAACAGCTGCACGTTCTGGAACGTTCGCGCGATGCCCGCCAGCGCGATGCGCGCGGACGTCCGGCCGACGATGGACTGCCCCTTGAACGCGATCGCCCCCTCGGTGGGCACGTAGATGCCGGTGAGCACGTTCATCATCGTGCTCTTGCCCGAGCCGTTGGGGCCGATCAGGCCGTGGATGGTGCCGCGCGAGACGTGCAGGTCGACGTCGTTGAGCGCCTTGAGGCCGCCGAACTGCATCAGCACCTTGTCGGCCGCGACGAGATCCTGCGTCGCCGGCGTGGCCGTGCCGACCACCGACGTCGACACCGCCCCCGCCGGGGCCGGCAGCGCCGCGGCGGCCAGCGCGTCGCTCGCGCCGTGGCCGTGCCAGCCCAGCGTCTGGCGGGCGAAGCCGACGATGCCGTCCTGCAGGTAGTAGACGACCAGCAGCGTGATCAGGCCGAAGATCGCGAGCCGCCAGTCGCCGATGTTCTCCAGCTTGAACGACACCGCCGCCAGCGCCACGGTGCCGACCGCCGGCACCGCCACGCGCTGCCAGGTCGACTTGCCCTTGGCGACGAAGATGCCGCCGCCGACCAGCACCAGCGCCGCGAACGTGCACGCCACGTAGCGGAACAGCACGATGTCGTCCAGCAGCTTGGGCAGCATCACGATGATGGCCGCGCCCAGCAGCGCGCCGGAGCGCGTCTTGCGGCCGCCCATGATGATGGCCAGCAGGAACAGCACCGTCAGCTCGAAGTTGTAGGTATTGGGCGAGATGTATTGCTCCGAGCAGGCGTAGAGCGAGCCCGCGAGGCCGGCCAGGCCGGCGCTGACGACGAACGCGTAGACCTTGTAGCGGTACACCGAGACGCCCATGCAGTCCGACGCGACGGGGCTGCCGCGCAGCGCCTCGAACGCGCGCCCGAGGTGCGAGCGCAGGATGCGGTGCACCACCAGCAGCGCGGCCACGAGCAGGAACGCGACCACCCAGAAGAACTCGCGCTCGCTCAGCTGGTGGCCGACCAGCTGGGGCTTGGTCAGGGTGATGCCCATCGGCCCGTTGGTCAGGAAATCCATCTCGTTGATCAGGATCTGGATGATGGTGCCGAACGCCAGCGTGACCATCGCCAGGTACGGGCCCGTCACGCGCAGCGCGGGCAGCGCCAGCACCGCGCCGAACAGCGCCGTCACGGCGATCGCGATGGCGGTGACCACGAGGAACGGCGTGGCCGGGAAGTTGGTGATCATGACGCCGCACGCGTACGCACCGATGCCGAACAGCCCGGCGTGGCCCAGCGACACCTGGCCCGTGTAGCCCACGACGATGTCGAGGCCGAACAGCAGGATCGCGTAGATCGAGATCGTCTCGACCAGGTGGATGTAGTACGCGTTGTCGACGACGACGGGGAAGAGGACGAGCAGCGCGAGGCCGATCGCCGCGAAAAGAAGAGGGCGGGACTTCATCATGGAGTGGCGAGCATTGGGATTGCCTTCGGCCGGTGGCCTTCGGTGCGAGCGCCTTCGGGCGGCCGGGCGTCGCTCATACCTTCTTGATGGCCGTCTTGCCGAACAGGCCGGCAGGGCGGACGGCGAGCACGATCAGCAGCAGCACGAGCCCGGGCACGTCGCTGTAGCCGGTGGAGATGTAGAAGCCGGTCAGCTTCTCGGCGACACCCAGGATGATGCCGCCCACGATGATGCCCATGCCGCTGGTCAAGCCGCCGATGATGGCCACCGCGAAGGCCTTGAGCCCGAGCTGCGCCGCCATGTTGGGCCCGGCCAGCGTCAGCGGCGCGATCAGCACGCCCGCGAGCGCGGCGCTGATCGACGACAGCGCGTACGAGAACGTGATGACCAGGCTCGTGTTGATGCCCATCAGGCGCGCCGCCTCGCGGTCGTTGAAGGTGGCCACGACGGCCTTGCCCCAGATCGTCTTGCGGTTGAACAGCTCCACCGCGGCCATCATCAGCACCGCGCCGACGGCCACCAGGATCTCCATCGGCCGCACGTTGGCGCCCAGGAAGTGCAGCGGCGCCTCGGGCAGCGGCGACGGGAACGGGCGCATGTCGCGGCCCCAGACGTTCTCCGCCACGTTGCGGAAGATGATGCCGAGTGCGATCGTCGACATGATCCAGCCGAACTCGCTCTTGATCTTGATCGCGGGCCGCACGCCGATGCGCTCGACGACCGCGCCCTGGATCGCGCCGAACACGCACACGATGGGGATCATCAGCCAGTAGTTGACGCCCATGCCCACCAGCGTGAGGCCGACGAGCGCGCCCAGCATCAGCGCCTCGCCCTGGCCGAAGTTGAGCGTGTCGGAGGTCGCGAAGGTCAGCTGGTAGCCGAACGCGATCACCGCGTAGATCATCCCCAGGGCGATGCCGCTGAAGACGAGTTGGGTCAGGATCTGCATGCGTGGCCCAGGGTCTCGGAATCGAAAGAAAGACGCCGCCGGGACGCGCTGTCCGCGGCGGCGCCGGCGTGCTGCACGCAGCTTACTTCTTCGCGCCCACCTTGGCGCTGGTGTCCTTCAGCTGCACCTGCGAGGCCTTCTTGAAGTCGTCGGCGTATGCGTACACGACGCGGTTGCCCTTGACCTCGCCGAACACCGGGATGTTGGCGGTGATGGCCTCGTGGTCGGTCTTGGTGAACGGGTGGTTGTAGGTCGTCACCACGCCGTCGACCGGCGTCTTCAGGTCTTCCAGCGCGGCCTTGATCTTCGGGCCGTCGGTGGAGCCGGCCTGCTTGATCGCGGCGGCCAGCAGGTAGACCGAGTCGTAGCCCTGCGCAGCCGACACCGGCGAATCCATGCGGGCGTTCTTCGGATTGAACGTCTTCAGGTAGCTGATGATGAACGACTGGCGCTTGGGCGTCGTGGGCTCCTGCACGAAGGTCTGCGGCATGCGCGCGCCTTCGCCGCCGGGGCCGGCGTTGTCGATGTAGTTGGCCATCGACAGCGTCCAGCTGCCGACGATGGGCACCTTCCAGCCCAGCTTGGTCATGCCGTTGGCGATCTGCGCGAGCTCGGGGCCGATGCCGTAGGTCAGCACCACGTCGGCGCCGGCCTCCTTGGCCTTGAGCAGCTGCGCGGTCATGTCGACGTCACCGATGTTGAACTTCTCCTCGGTGACCGGCTTGACGCCCTTGGCCTCGAGCGCCTTGACCAGGTCCTTGCGACCGAGCTGGCCGTAGTTGGTGGAGTCGGCCATGATCGCCGGCTTCTTGAAGCCGCGGTGCGTGATGGCCTCGTCGACGATCATCGGTGCCTGGATGGAATCGTGCGCCGCGTTGCGGAAGATGTAGTTCTCCGGCTGGCTGTCGAACTGGTGCGTCAGGATCGAACCCGTCGCCACGTTGTTCATCACGGGGATCTTGGCGTCCTGGAAGAAGCGCTCCGAGGCCAGGCCCACGCCGGTGTTGATGTAGCCGACGACCGCGACCACCTTCTCCTTGCTGATCAGCTCCTGCGCGATCTGCACGCCGCGTTCGTTCTTGGCCTCGTCGTCGCGCTCGACGAGCTGGATCTGGCGGCCCAGCACGCCGCCGGCCTTGTTGATCTCGTCGGTGGCCAGGCGCACGCCGTCGCGCATGCTGACACCCATCGAGGACGAGCCGCCGGTGAACGGGCCGTCGACGCCGATCTTGATCGGGTCGGCCGCGAATGCGGTGGCGGCCGTGCAGGCCAATGCAATGGCGGTGACGCGGGTTGCGAGCTTCATGGGTCTGTCTCCGTTTGGGCGCGTGCCCTTGTTGCCTTGCCTCCATCGTTGAAGGCAAGTTGAATGTGGAAGAGATTGTGAGGTCGCCGTAACGATTTGCGCCTACGTAATCCCCGCAGACTCGTGCAAACCCCGAGAGCCATGTCGGTGCAAATAGGAGGTCGGCCGCCTATGGCCACGCGCGGTGTAAGACCGGCGTCAGTTCACGGCGAGAATCGGGGCGCCGCGTCGCGTCGGCGTCCATTTTTTGAACAGGTGCGTGGGTGTCCGAAGTCCTGATCCGCTCGCTGCGCGAAGCCGCGCTGACCTTGCTCGCGATGCTGGGCACGCTGGCCGGCGTGCACTGGATCGAGCCTGGCGCCGCGCCGGCGATCCTCGGCGCGGTGCTGTCGCTGTCGCTCGCGCGCAGCCACCTGGCCGGCGAGCGCCGCGGCGCGCTCGAGGCGCTGCTCGCGCTGCCGCTGGTGGCGCTCGCGAGCGTCGGCGTCGGTGCCTTGCTGCGCCACGCGCCGTGGGCGGGCGCGTCGGTGTTCGTCGCGGGCATGGCGCTCTCGATCTGGATGCGGCGCTACGGCGCGCGCGCGCTGCGCGTGGGCTCGCTGATCGCGCTGCCGCTGGTGACGATCCTCGTCGTGCCGCACCTGCCGCGCAACGAATCGGGCCGCCTGCCGCCGCTGCTCGTGCCGGTGGCCGTGGCGCTGGTGGCGTTGGCGTGGGTGATGCTCGCGCAGGCCCTGGGTCGCCGGCTGGGCTGGCTGGCGCCGCAGGATCCCGTCGATGCCGGGCCTGCGCGCGCGGAAGGCCCCGGCGCGATGCGCGCGTCGCCGCACACGCGCATGGCGCTGCAGATGGCCGTCGCGCTCGCGGCGTCCTTCGCGGCCGGCTATCTCGTCTTCCCGTCGCACTGGAGCTGGGTGGTTCTGACGGCCTTCATCGTCAACAGCGGCAACCGCGGGCGGCAGGACGTCGTCTACAAGAGCGCGCTGCGCGTGCTCGGCGCCGCGGGCGGCACCGTCGTGGCGATGCTGTTCACGGGCGCGGTCGTCGACGGGCCGGGGGCCGCCGCGCTGATCCTGGCCAGCGTGTTCCTGGGCGTCTGGCTGCGCCCCGCGGGCTACGGCTGGTGGGCGCTGTTCGTCACGCTGGCGCTCGCGTTGCTGCAGTCCCTGCAGCCGGCCGCGGCGCCTCCGCTGTTGTGGCAGCGCCTGTTCGAGATCCTGGTCGGCGCGGCCATCGGCCTCGCGGCCGCGTGGTGGGTCTACCCGATCCGGTCGACGGACGTGCTGCGCAAGCGCATCGCCGAGGCGCTGGCGGCGATGTCGGACGCGCTGGATCCGCAGGTCGCCGAGCGGCGCGCGGACGGCGTCATCGCAGCGATGAAGCGCGTCGAGCAGCTGCGGCCGTCGTTCCGGGCGCGGCACCTGGCGCTGCGCCGCTGGCAGCCGCTGCAGCCGGTGGAGTGGATCGATGCGCTGCTGGCGTGTCGGTCCGGCGTCGTGACGTTGGTCGAGCGTCGGGAGACGCCGGGCGCCGTGCGCAAGGCCATCGGCGCGGCGCGCAAGGCGATGCGCGAGCCGGCGGAGATCGGCGCGGCGCTGGCCGCGCTCAGGCAGTTGCTGGAGCGGCCGCCGGCGGTCGCCTGAAGCACTTTTGCACGCGAACCCGGCCGGCGGTGAACGGATGTTCACGGCGAGTCGTACGGCACGTTTACAGTCGGTCCATGCCGATTGCCCCCTCCCAGCTCGCCGTCGCGAGCGGACATGTCCGCGTGCCGCATCCCGGGCACCGGGGCCACCGCATGCGCGTCGGCTGCCGCCGTGCGGATTCGCGCGGCGTGGAGCGGGGGAGCTGAAATAGTGCGCGACGCGGAGCGGAATGCCCTCTCGGCCGCAAGCGTGTCGACACGCCGGCTCGAGGAACAGTCGCCTGACCTGGCGAGCCTGGAGTTCCTCGTCGACGACGACGCGCTGATGGCGCTCGAACTCATGGTGGCGGGTGGCGACGCGTCGCCTGAGGCATTTGTCGCGCTCGCGTGGCAGTTGCGCCAGCGCAATCCGGCGCGCGCGCTGGTGCTGGCCGACGACGCCGAGGCGCGGTTCGGCGGCTGGCCGGCGGACGCCCGCCGGGGCCACGCCGCCCGCCTGCAACTGGTCTGCGCCGAGGCCGACTGGCTCGCGGGCCGTCTCGATGCCGCGGCGAGCCGGGCGCACGATGCGCTGCAGTCCTTCGATGCCGTTGCTGACGCGCGCGGCCGTGCCGATGCGCATTGGATGCGCGCGATGCTCGCGATCGACCGCGGCGACTGGCCGGGGAAGGACGCCGAGTTGCAGGCGATGGCGGAGGCAGCACGCGGGTTGGACGCGTCGCGCGTGGACATCGCGGAGGCCGCGCAGGCCTATTTTGCGGCGTTCCGCGATTCGTCGGCCGCGCACGCGCGCTGGGGCGCGCGCTTCGCCGCAGGACGGGACGGACTGTCGGTGGCGGCGGCCTGCTGGGTCGAGGATTTCCGGGCGGTATGCGCGCACCATGCGAGCGATTTCGTGCCGGCGATCCGCCACTTCGCGCGCGCCTACACGCTGGCGCTCGCGAGCGGGCAGCCGCGGCGCGCGGTGATCGCGGCAACGAACACCGGCGATTCGCTGAACCATCTCAACGACTATCCGGCCGCGCTCGACTGGATGCAGCGCGGACTGGAGCTGGCGCGTTCCGCGGGCGGCCCGGGCGCCATGGGCGTGGCGCTGCTGCAGACCGCTCACACGCTGCGGCTGCTTGACCGCCTCGATGCCAGCCGGGAGATGCTGCAGGAAGCGCTCGAGCTGATGGCGCCGCTCGCGGCTTCGCGCAACCACGCCTATGCGATGTGGCAACTGGTGGAGGTGGAGCTCGCGGCGACCCATTTCGCGGACGCGCTCGCCGTCGCGCGTGGGCTCGTGGAACGCGCGGATGCGTTGCGGCAATCCGACCTGCAGTCGCATGCCCGGTGCGGGCAGGCGAGGGCGCTGCTCGCGCTCGGCCAGCCGGCGCAGGCGCTGGCGGCGGCCGAGGCGGCGTTGCGGCACGGCGAGGGCGCGCCCAACCTGCAGGTCGCCGCGCTGCGCGTGATGGCCGACGTGCACGCGCTCGATGTCGATCGCGCGCTGCCGGCGCCGCCCGGGGTCGAGGCACCGAGCGTCGCGCTGCACGTTCTGCTGCGCGCGCTCGCGCTGGCCGACGGCATCGCTCGCTTCACGGTGCCCGGAGAACTGCTCGACGCCATCGCCCGCGAATACGCCCGCCTGGGCGACTACGTCCAGGCGTATGCCTTCAGCCAGCGGGCGGGCGTGTCGCGCGAGACCTCGCGCAGCCAGGAGGCGCGCAACCGCGCCGTGGCGATGCAGGTGACGCACGAGACCGAGCGCGCCCAGGCGGAAGCC
This sequence comes from Scleromatobacter humisilvae, assembly GCF_023231945.1. GTDB lineage: Bacteria > Pseudomonadota > Gammaproteobacteria > Burkholderiales > Burkholderiaceae_C > Scleromatobacter > Scleromatobacter humisilvae. Next base: position 150,165 of record NZ_JAJLJH010000009.1, on the reverse strand, counting down.
GAGCACCAGCGCAGCCTGGCGCGCGCGCAGGCCGAGCGGCTGGAGACGCTGGAACGCCTCGGCACGATCGGCCGAGAGATCACGCGCAACCTCGAACCGTCGGCGATCCTCGCGGCGCTCGACCTGCACGTGCGCGCGCTGCTCGACGCGACGTCGCTGGTGATCCACCGCGTGTCGGCGGACGGACGCGAGCTGGTCATGATCTTCGGCGTGGAGGCCGGCGCGCCGCTGCCGCCGCACCGGATCGCAGTCGACGACCCGCGGCGCCCGGCCGCACGCTGCGCGCGCGAGCGGCGCGAGCTCATGACGGGCGGCGAGCCGGATGCCGATGGCGGCGAGGCCGCAGGGGTCGGCGGCACCGGGCACTCGCGCAGCGTCATGTGCGCGCCGCTGTCGGACGCCGACCGCCTGCTGGGCGTGATGAGCATCGGCGCGGACCGTCCGCGCGCCTATGCGGAGCGCGAGCTCGCGATCTTCCGCACGCTGTGCGCGTATGGCGCGATCGCGCTTGCGAACGCCGATGCGCAGGCGCAACTGGTGCGAAAGAACGCGCAGCTGGAGCAACTGTCGGTATCGGACACGCTGACAGGCCTGTCGAACCGGCTGCGCCTCGACCAGGTGCTGGCAGACGAGGCCGCGCGAAACGCGCGCAGCGGCGCGCCGGTGTCGGTGATCCTGCTCGACCTGGATCACTTCAAGTCCGTCAACGACCAACATGGCCACCTCGCGGGCGACCGGGTGTTGACGACGATCGGCGAACTGCTGAAGGCGAGCTCGCGGCGCACCGACGAGGTCGGCCGCTGGGGCGGCGAAGAGTTCCTCGTGGTCTGCCGCGATACCGATGTCGTCGGCGTACGCGCGCTGGCGCAGCACCTGCGCGAACGCATCGCCGCGCACGACTTCAAGGGCGTCGGCCACCGCACCGCGAGTTTCGGCGTGGCCCAGCTGGCGGACGGCGAGGATGTCGAGAGCCTCGTGGCGCGCGCGGACGTCGCGCTATACCGCGCCAAGCGCGGCGGGCGCAACCGGGTCGAGGCGGGCTAGGGCCGCGACCCCCGCCGGTACGATTGGCGCGGCGCTTCAATCCTCGAAGACGCCATCCCTCTCCGCCAGGTTCACCACCACATGCGCCGGCTCGAAGCGCGCCCCGTGCGCCCGCGCCAGCTCGCGCGCACGCGCCACGAATTTCCGCGCCCCCATCGCGTTGACGAACTGCAGCGCCCCGCCATGGAACGGCGCGAAGCCCCAGCCGAAGATCGAGCCGATGTTGGCGTCGGCCACCGAGCGCAGCACGCCTTCCTCGACACAGCGCGCGGCCTCGTTGGCTTGCACGAACATGAGGCGGTCGATCAGTTCCCGCTGGGTCGGCTGCTGCGCGGCGACGGGGAACATCTCGGCCAGGCCGGGCCACAGGCTGCGGCCGGCGTCCGTCCAGTCGTAGAAGCCGAGGTTGGCCTTGCGGCCGATGCGGCCCAGCTCGCACATCTGGCGCAGCACCGATTCGCCGGGGTGCTCGACGTAGGCCTTGCCCTCGGCGGCGAGATCCTTGCGGGTCTGGTCGGCCACGTGCAGCGCCAGCGTCAGCGAGACCTCGTCCTGCAGCGCCAGCGGCGGCATCGGCATGCCGGCCTGCAGGCCCGCGGCCTCGATGTGGCGCGGGTGCACGCCTTCCTTGAGCATCGCCAGGCCTTCCATCACGTAGGTCGCGAACACGCGGCTCGTGTAGAAGCCGCGCGAGTCGTTGACGACGATGGGCGTCTTGCCGATCTGGCGCACGAAGTCGAACGCGAGCGCGAGCGTCGCGTCGTCGGTCTGCCTGCCCATGATGATCTCGACCAGCGGCATCTTGTCGACCGGCGAGAAGAAGTGCAGGCCGATGAACTGCGTGGGGCGCACGCTGGCCTGCGCGAGGCTGGTGATCGGCAGCGTGGACGTGTTGGACGCGAACACCGCCTCGTGCGCGAGCTGGGCCTCGGCGCGGCGCGTCACGTCCGCCTTGATCGAGCGATCCTCGAACACGGCCTCGACGACGAGGTCGCAGCCGGCGAGATCCTCGAACTGCACGGTCGGCGTGATGCGCGCGAGCGTCGCGTCGCGCTGCTCGGGCGTCGTCTGGCCCTTGCGCACGGCCTTGTCCAGCAAGTCCTGCGAATAGAGGCGGCCGCGCACGGCGTTGTCGGGCGAGGTGTCGAGCAGCTTGACCTCGATCCCCGCCCTGGCCGCGACGTAGGCGATGCCCGCGCCCATCATGCCGGCGCCGAGGATGCCCAGGCGCTTGACGAGCCGCGGCTCGAAGCCGGCGGGCCGCGACGCGCCTTTCTCGATCGCCTGCAGCTGGTACCAGAGCGTGCCGATCATGTTGCGCGATTCGGGCGACACCACGCAGGCCGCGAAGTAGCGCGACTCGATCTCGAGCGCCGCGTCGAAGCCGACGACGCCGCCCTCGAACACGCACGACAGGATGTGCGTGATCGCGGGATAATTGCCCTGGCTCTTGGCCGACACCATGGACGGCGCGATCGAGAACAGCTGCGCCGCCGCGGGACTGCGCGAGTCGCCGCCGGGATAGCGGAACTTCGGCGTGTCCCACGGTTGCTTGGGCGACGGGTTCGCGAGGATCCATGCGCGCGCCTTCGCGTGCAGCTCGTCCGCCGAAGACGCCAGTTCGCCGACCAGGCCCGACTTCAACGCCTGCGAAGCGCGCACGTCCGAGCCTTCGCCCATCCACTGCAGCGCCTGCTGCATGCCGACGAGCCGCGGCAGGCGTTGCGTGCCGCCGCCGCCGGGCAGCAGGCCCAGCTTGACTTCTGGCAGGCCCAGGCGCGCCCTGCCGTCGTCGAGCACGATGCGGTGATGGCAGGCCAGCGCGATCTCCAGCCCGCCGCCCAGGCACTTGCCGTTGATCGCCGCGACCACGGGCTTGCCGCCCAGCTCCATCGCGCGCAGCAGCTTCTTGAAGCGCATCGATTCGTCGAAGGCCTGCTGCGCCGTCTCCAGCGCGCGCAGGCGGTCGACGTCGGCGCCGGCGAGGAAGTCCTTCTTGCTGGACGCGAGGACGAGGCCCTTGATCGAGGCGTCGGTCGCCAGGCGCTCGACCAGTGCCGCGAGCGGCACGGCGAGGTCGTCGTTGAGCACGTTCATCGAACGGCCCGGGGAGTTGATCGTGGCGGTGGCGATGCCGTCGGCGCAGACGCTCACGAGAAGTGCTTCACTCATTTCAGATCCTCTCGATGATCGTCGCGATGCCCATGCCGCCGCCGACGCACAGCGTGGCGCAGCCGAGCGCTTGGTCGCGGCGTTCGAGTTCGTCGAGCAGCGTGCCGAGGATGATGCAGCCGGTCGCGCCGAGCGGATGGCCCATCGCGATCGCGCCGCCGTTGACGTTGACGCGATCCAGCGACACGCCGAGGTCGCGCGCCGTCTTCATGGGCACCGCGGCGAAGGCCTCGTTGATCTCCCACAGGTCGATGTCGGACGCCTGCAGGCCGGCCTTGGCGAGCGCCTTGCGGCACGCCGGCGTCGGGCCGGTCAGCATGATGGTGGGCTCGGAGCCGATCACCGCGACGCTGCGGATGCGCGCCCGCGCCCGCAGCCCGGCCCGCGCGCCCGCTTCGGCCGAGCCGATCAGCATCAGCGCGGCGCCATCGACGATGCCCGACGCGTTGCCCGCGTGGTGCACGTGCGTGATCTTCTCGACCGTCGTGTACTTGCGCAGCGCGGTGGCGTCGAAGCCCATCGCGCCCATCGCCGCGAACGACGGTTCGAGCCTGGCCATCGCCTCGAGCGTGGCGTTGGCGCGGATCGTCTCGTCCTCGGCCAGCAGCAGCAGGCCGGCGATGTCGTGCACGGGCACGACGGACTTCTTGAAATGCCCTGCCGCCCGAGCCGCCGCGGCCCGCTGATGCGACTGCAGCGCATACGTGTCGAGATCGTGGCGCGTGAAGCCTTCGAGCATCGCGATCAGGTCGGCGCTGATGCCTTGCGGGATGAACGCGATGCCCTGGTTGATGCGCGGATCCATGAACCACGCGCCGCCGTCCGAGCCCATCGTCCAGCGGCTCATCGATTCGATGCCGCCAGCGACGACGAAGTCCTCAAAGCCGCTCGCCACCTTGGCCGCGGCCAGGTTGACGGCCTCCAGGCCCGACGCGCAGAAGCGCGACAGCGTGACGCCGGCGACGGACTCGGCCCAGCCGGCGTCGAGCACCGCCGTGCGCGCGATGTCGGCGCCTTGCTCGCCCACCGGCGTGACGCAGCCGAGCACGACGTCGTCGACGAGCGCGGTGTCGAGATCCAGTCGCTGCTGCAGCGACTGCAGCAGCCCGCGCAGCAGCCACACCGGCGTCGCCTGGTGCAGGCTGCCGTCCTTCTTGCCCTTGCCGCGCGGGGTGCGGACGTGGTCGTAGATCAGTGCGTCTGACATGGTGTTGCGTCTCACATTTCTAGGGTTTGCCGGCCGCAGGCCCGACCAAGCTCTCGGGAAGCGAGGATCACATCCGAGCCGAACCGAGCGCCCCCTCGGGGGGCAGCGACCGGAGGGAGCGTGGGGGTGGTCATGTCACTTTCCCAGGCCACGCTTGACCGTGGCGTTGATGATTCGCAGCTCGGCCAGCGACGCGTCGATGTGCGCGCGCTTCTGCTCGAGTTCGGCGATGGCCTTGGTCGTCTTGTCCAGCACGTACTTCATCTGCACCGTGCGGCCCTCGCCGTGCGTGCCGTACAGGTCGAGGTAGTGCTTGATCTCGGCGAGCGACGAGCCGATGGCCTTGGCGCGCAGGATCAGCTGCAGCCGCGCGCGGTCGCGCCGCGTGTACACGCGCGTGCCGTTGACGCGCCGCGGCGAGAGCAGGCCCTTGTCCTCGTAGAAGCGCAGCGCGCGCGGCGAGATGCCGAACTCCTGGCACAGCTCCGCGATGCCGAACAGCTGGCCGGCGTCGTCGCTGCGATGGTCGGCGACGACCTCGTCCGCGGTCTGCGGGCGCGTGGCGTGGCGGGCCGGGCGGTCCACGGCGGTCTCAGAGAATGCGTTGCAGCTTGAGCGCGACGCTCATGTCGCCCGACACCTTGAACTTGCCCATCATGAAGCCGGTGGTGGGCTCGAGCTCGCCGGCGAGCAGGTCGCCGAGCGTGGCCAGGGCGAGCGCGACGGTGCAGTCGGCCACGATGGACGCGTCGTTGGACACCGTGTTGGGCACCTTGGTGGCGTCGATCACGATCGCGCCGTCGGCGCCGCAGTCGAACTTCAGCACGGCGCCGAGGCCGCAGTCCTCGCCGACCTTGGCGCGCAGTTGTTCGGTGGCGGTCTCGATGTCCATGGGAAGTCCTGAGGGGAATTGGGTTGGGGATGGCGTGCGTCGGCCCCGGAGGGCGTGCCAGACGATCGCGGCCATGCTATGCCCTGGACGTGACGAAGCCATCAGTGTAATTCCCGACGCGGGATGAGGTTGACGTTAACGTCACCCTGAAGCCTAATGCGGCACGCACATCGCTTCGCTGCAAAGAAACGCGTTTTCATGACGACAGCTTCTCCGGATCCGAACGACGCCGCCATCCCTTCTTCGCGCTACCGCAGCGTGTTCGCCACGGGGCTGTTCGCGGGCCGGCGCATCTGGGTCACCGGCGGCGGCTCGGGCATCGGCCGGGCCGTCGCGCACGAGCTGGCGGCGCTCGGCGCTAACGTTGTCATCAGTGGGCGCAGCGCCGACAAGCTCGAGCGCGTGGCCGCCGAGATCCGCGAGGACGGCGGCCAGTGCGCCTGGCGCGCGTTCGACATCCGCGACGACGAGGCCGTCAAGACCAACGTCGCCGACGTCGTCGCGAGCGAGGGCGTGGTGCACGGCCTGGTCAACAACGCCGGCGGCCAGTTCCCCGCGCCGATGATGGCCATCAGCAAGCGCGGCTTCGAGGCCGTGGTCGCCAACAACCTGACCGGCGGCTTCCTGATGATGCGCGAGCTGTTCCTGCAGAGCTTCCAGCAGCACGGCGGCGCCATCGTCAACATGACGGCCGACTTCCGCAACGGCATGCCCGGCATGGCGCACTCGGGCGCGGCGCGCGCGGGCATGAGCAATCTCACGATGACGGCGTCGTTCGAATGGGCGTCGTCCGGCGTGCGCGTCAACGCGGTCGCGCCGGGCTGGATCGCCTCCAGCGGCATGGACACGTACGGCGGCGCGATGAAGGCCATGATTCCCAAGCTCAAGCGCCACGTGCCGCTGCGCCGGCTGGGCCTCGAGGCCGAGGTCAGCGCGGCCATCGTGTTCCTGCTGTCGCCGGCGGCGTCGTTCATCACGGGCGTCACGCTGCAGATCGACGGCGGCGCGTCGCTGGGCTCGCCGCTGTTCCCGTCGGTCGACCACGACCGGTCGGTGCCGTTCGACGGCTTCCATCGCGCGGTCACGCCGGAAGTCCTGCAGCAAGACAAGCCGGACGCCGCCTGATGCCCGCGATCGTCAGCAAGATCGATCCGAGGTCCGCGGCGTTCGTCGCGAATGCGTCGTGCATGGCCGGGAAGCTGGCCGAAGTGCGCAAGCTCGAACAGCAGGTCATTGCCGAGAGCGCCAGCAAGCGCGACAAGTTCGAGCAACGCGGCCAGCTGCTGCCGCGCGAGCGCGTCGCTCAGCTGCTCGATCGCGGCAGCGGATTCCTCGAGCTGTCGCCGCTGGCCGGACTCGGCATGCATGACGACGACGGCAGGAAGAGCGTGCAGGGCGGCGGCTCCATCGTCGGCATCGGGCTGGTGGCGGGCAAGCGCGTGGTGATCTCGGCCAGCGACAGCGCGTTGAAGGGCGGCACCGTCTCGCCGATGGGCCTGCGCAAGGCGTTGCGTGCGCAGCAGGTCGCGCTCGAGAACAGGCTGCCGCTCGTCTACCTCGTCGAGTCCGGCGGCGCCAACCTGATGTACCAGAGCGAGATGTTCGTCGAGGGCGGACGCAGCTTCGCCAACCAGGCGCGGCTGTCGGCGGCGGGCATCCCGCAGATCGCCGTCGTGCACGGTTCGTCGACCGCCGGCGGCGCCTACCTCCCGGGGTTGTCCGACTACGTCGTGCTGGTGCGCGGCCGCTCCAGCATCTACCTGGCCGGCCCGCCGCTGGTGAAGGCGGCGATCGGCGAGGACGCCACCGACGACGAACTCGGCGGCGCGCAGACGCATGCCGAGGTCACCGGCCTGGGCGAGTACCTCGGCGAGAACGACGCCCACGCGATCGCGATCGCGCGCGAGCTGGTCGACAAGCTGCAGTGGGACGCCGCGCCGCCGGCCAACCAGTGCGTCGAGCCGCTCTACGACGCCGAAGAGCTGATGGGCATCGTGCCCGCCGACGAGCGCGAGCCCTACGACGTGCGCGAGGTCATCGCCCGCCTGGTCGACGGCTCCGACTTCCTCGAGTTCAAGCCCGGCTTCGGCGCCGACACGCTGTGCGGCCACGCGCGCGTCGACGGCCAGGCCGTGGGCATCCTCGGCAACATGGGCCCGATCCAGCCGAACGGCGCCAACAAGGCCGCGCAGTTCATCCAGCTGTGCGACCAGACCGGCACGCCGCTCGTGTTCCTGCAGAACACCACCGGCTACATGGTCGGCTCGGCCGCCGAGCGCGGCGGCGCGATCAAGCATGGCGCGAAGATGATCCAGGCGGTCGCCAACGCGCGCGTCCCGAAGTTCACGTTCGTGATCGGCGGCTCGTTCGGCGCCGGCAACTACGGCATGTGCGGCCGCGGCTTCGACCCGCGCTTCATCTTCAGCTGGCCCAACGCGCGCACCGCGGTGATGGGCGGCGCGCAGGCCGGCAAGGTGATGGAGATCGTCGGCGCCGCGAAGCTCGCGCGCGCCGGGGCGCCGGTCGATGACGAGGCGCTGGCCGCGATGGGCAAGCAGTTGCGCGACCGCATCGACCGCGAATCCCATGTGCTGTTCGGCACCGCGCGGCTGTGGGACGACGGCATCGTCGCCCCGCGCGACACGCGCCGCGTGCTCTCGCTCGCGCTGGCGCTCGCGCGCGAGGCCGATGCGCGCACCTTGCGCCCGAACGCGTTCGGCGTCGCGCGCTTCTAGAAGACATCAACGAGACAACCATGAAATTCACGACCGAACACAAGGCCCTGTCCGAGACCGTCACCCGCTTCGTCGAGAAGGAGCTGAACCCCTTCGTGCCGAAGTGGGAGGCCGACGAGCAATACCCGGCGCATGAGGTGATGAAGAAGCTGGGCGGCCTCGGCCTGCTCGGACTGAAATACCCCGAGGAATTCGGCGGCGCCGGCCTGGACTTCAGCTACTCGATGGTGATGGCCGAGGCGCTCGGCAACTGCGGCTGCGGCGGGGTGCCGATGTCCATCGGCGTGCACACCGACATGTGCACGCCCGCGCTGGCCCGCTTCGGCTCCGACGAGCTGCGCCGCGAGTTCCTGGTGCCGTCGATCGCGGGCGACGTCGTCGGCTGCCTGGGCGTGAGCGAGCCGGGCGGCGGCTCGGACGTCGCGGCCGTCAAGACCACCGCGCGCAAGCACGGCGACGACTACATCATCGACGGCAGCAAGATGTGGATCACCAACGGACTGCAGGCCGACTGGTGCTGCCTGCTGGCCAACACGTCCGACGGCCAGGCGCACAAGAACAAGAGCTTGATCATCGTGCCGATGAACCTGCCCGGGATCACCAAGCAGAAGATCCACAAGATCGGCATGGACTCGTCCGACACCGCGCTGCTGTTCTTCGACGGCGTGCGCGTGCCGCAGCGCTACCTGATCGGCCAGGAGGGCATGGGCTTCGCGTTCCAGATGATGCAGTTCCAGGAGGAGCGCATGTGGGGCGCGGCCTCGTCGCTGCGCAGCCTCGACCGCCTGATCGACCTGACCATCGAGTACACGCGCGAGCGCAAGGCCTTCGGCAAGAGCATCCTCGACAACCAGGTGGTGCACTTCCGCCTCGCCGAACTGCGCACCGAGGTGGCCGCGCTGCGCGCGCTGACCTACGACTGCTGCGAGCAATACGTGTCGGGCAAGGACGTCACCAAGCTGGCGTCGATGGCCAAGCTCAAGTGCGGGCGCCTGAGCCGCGAGGTCGCCGACAGCTGCCTGCAGTTCTGGGGCGGCATGGGCTTCACGCGCGACAACCCGATCTCGCAGGCCTACCGCGACTCGCGCCTGATCTCGATCGGCGGCGGCGCCGACGAGGTGATGCTGGGCATCATCTGCAAGCTCGAGGGCACGCTGCCGAAGGGTGGCCATTGATGGACGACGCGACGCTCGCAGTCGCGTCGCGGGGCGGCGTGCTGCACGTGACGCTGAACCGGCCGGCGCAGCGCAACGCAATGTCGCTGCGGATGGTCGACGAGCTGCGTGCGGTGCTGGCAGATGCGGAAGCCTCGGGCGACGTGCGCGCGATCGTGCTGCGCGGCGCCGGCGGACACTTCTGCGCCGGGGCCGACCTGCAGGACATGGCGCAGGCCCGCCAGCGCGAGCTCGCCGGCGACAGCGACGCCATCGCCGCCGTCAATGCGCGTTTCGGCCAGCTGTGCGGCGCGTTCGCGCGCACGGGCCTCGCGACCATCGCGGTGCTCGAAGGCACGGTGATGGGCGGCGGCCTGGGGCTGGCCTGCGTCGTCGACGTCGCGCTGGCCGGGCAGGGCGCGCAGCTGCGGCTGCCCGAGACCTCGCTGGGCATCGTTCCCGCGCAGATCGCGGCCTTTCTCGTCGAGCGGGTCGGCGGGTCGCAGGCGCGCCGCCTCGCGGTGACAGGCAGCAGGCTCGACGCCGCGCAGGCGCTGGCGATCGGCCTGGTGCACGAGGTGCATGAGGACGGCGCCGCGCTCGACGCCGCGCTGGCCGCGACGCTCGCGCAGGTGCTGCGCTGCGCGCCTGGCGCGATCGCCGCGACCAAGGCCTTGATGGCGCAGGCGCTGCACACGCCCGCGGCCGACCTGATCGAGGATGCCGCGCGCCTGTTCGCGCGGGCCGCGCGTGGGCCCGAGGGCGTCGAGGGCATGACGGCCTTCCTGCAGAAGCGTTCGCCGTCGTGGGCGCCGCAATGAACAAGATCCTGGTCGCCAACCGCGGCGAGATCGCGTGTCGTGTGATCCGCACGGCGCGCGCGATGGGCTATCGAACGGTCGCCGTGTTCAGCGAGCCCGATGCCGCGTCGCCGCACGTCGCGCTGGCCGACGAGGCCGTGGCGTTGGACGGCCAGACGGCGACGGAGTCCTACCTCCGAGTCGACGCGATCCTCGATGCCTGCAAGCGCACCGGCGCCGATGCGGTGCATCCGGGCTACGGCTTCCTGTCCGAACGCGCCGACTTCGCGCAGGCCTGTGCCGATGCCGGACTCGTCTTCATCGGGCCGCCCGCGTCGGCGATCGCCGCGATGGGCGACAAGGCGGGCGCGAAGCGACGCATGCTCGCGGCGGGCGTCCCCTGCGTGCCGGGCTATCTCGGCGACGACCAGTCCGATGCGGCGTTGACCGAGCAGGCCAACGTGCTGGGGTATCCGCTGCTGGTGAAGGCCGTGGCCGGCGGCGGCGGCCGCGGCATGCGGCTCGTGCATGCGCAGAACGAACTCGCCGATGCGCTGGCCGGCGCGCGGCGCGAGGCGGCGTCGGCGTTCGGCGACGGCACGCTGATGCTGGAACGCCTCGTCACCGACGGCCGCCACATCGAGATCCAGGTGTTCGCCGACACGCGCGGCAACGTCGTCCATCTCGGCGAGCGCGACTGCAGCGCGCAGCGGCGGCGCCAGAAGGTGATCGAGGAGTCGCCGTCGCCCTTCGTCGACGCCGCGATGCGCGAGGCGATGGGGCGCGATGCGGTGGCCGCGGCGAAGGCGGTGGGCTACGTCGGCGCGGGCACGATCGAGTTCATCGTCGACGCGCAGCGCCGCCATTTCTTCCTCGAGATGAACACGCGGCTGCAGGTCGAGCATCCCGTCACCGAGTGCGTGACCGGCCTCGATCTCGTCGAGTGGCAGCTGCGAGTCGCCGCGGGCGAGCCCTTGCCGCTGCGCCAGGACGAGATCCGCTGGGCCGGCCACGCCGTCGAGGCGCGCCTGTATGCCGAGGATCCGTACGAGCACTTCGCGCCGCAGGCGGGCCGCATCGCCCATTGGCGTCCCGCGCGCGCGTCACGCGAGGGCGCACGCATCGACGACGGCATCGCCGAAGGCGGCGCCGTCTCGCCGTTCTACGACGCGATGGTGGCCAAGCTGATCGTGCACGGCCGCGACCGCGCCGACGCGCTGCGCCGCCTCGGCGCCGCGCTGGAGGCCGTGCCGTTGCTGGGCCTGCGCACCAACGGCCGCTACCTGTGCGACCTGCTGCGGCATCCCGAATTCGTCGCCGGCGCCGTCACGACAAGGCGGCTCGACGACTGGGCCGCGCAGGGCGAGGCGATCAACGTGGCGCCCGTGCCCGACGACGCGGACTGGGCCATCGTCGCCGCGCTGCGCATGCGCGCGCCGGGCGACGCACCGACCAGCGGGCCGGTCGCACTGAGCGTCGCCTCGCGCCGCATCACGCTCGCCTGCGCGGGCGTGACGCGCGCGCTGGCGGTCGCGGGCACGCGCGTGAGCGAGGGCGGGCGCGACGTCGACGTCGTGCTGCACGCGCCCGATGCCGACGGCTGGCGCGCGGTCGACATCGACGGCGTGCGGCGCCAGTGCCTGCTCGTCGACGACGGCCGGCGCGTGCACCTCGCGCGCGACGCCGCGGTGCACGTGTTCGAGGAGCCGTCGCCGTTCCCGCAGCCCGACGCGAGCACCGCGGCGCGCGTGGCGCGTGCGCCGGTCGCGGGCGTCGTCGCGCAGTTGGCCGTCGAGGTCGGACAGCGCGTGGTCGCGGGACAGCCGCTTGTCTGCGTCGAGGCAATGAAGATGGAGATGTGGCTCAACGCCGCGGCCGACGGCGTCGTCAGCGCGGTGCGCGTCGTGCCGCGCGACACGGTGGCCTCGGGCGCGGTGCTGGTCGAGCTCGATCTCGACGCCAGGGAGACGACATGAACGAAGCGATCCTGACCTGCGCGCTGACCGGCGTGCTGACCGATCCGGCGCAGCACCCGGTGCCCGTCACCGCCGCGCAGATGGCCGCCGAGGCGCGCGACGCGTTCAACGCGGGCGCTTCCATCATGCACGTGCACATCCGCCGGCAGGAGGACGGGCAGGGCCACCTGCCGTCGTGGGATCCGGAGGTCGCGGCCGAGGTCTGCGACGCGATCCGCGCGGCGTGCCCGGGCGTGATCATCAACCTGACGACCGGCGTCATCGGCAAGGACATCAGCGGCCCCGTGGCCTGCATCGCGCGCGTGAAGCCCGAGATCGCCGCCTGCAACGCCGGCAGCCTCAACTACCTCAAGCTGCGCTCGGACGGCCGCTGGGCCTGGCCGCCGATGGTGTTCGACAACCCCGTGGCCAAGGTGCAGCAGTTCCTCGACGCCATGGAGGCCGCGGGCGCACATCCGGAGTTCGAGTGCTTCGACGTGGGCATCGTGCGCTCCGTCGGCATGTACCTGAAGTCGGGCATGTTCAAGCCGACCATGGGCACGCCCGAGTACAACCTGGTGATGGGCGTGGCGTCGGGCATGCCCTGCGACGCCGACCTGCTGGCGCTGCTGCCGCGCTGGATCGCACCGGGCGCGGTGTGGCAGGCGACGCTGATCGGCCGCGAGGAGATCTGGCCGGTGCACCAGAAGACGGCCGAGCTCGGCGGCATGCTGCGCACCGGCCTCGAGGACAGCTTCTACCTGCCGGGCGGCGAGCGCGCGAGCGGCAACGGCGCGATGATCGAGGCGCTGGCGGCGTGCGCGCAGCGCGCGGGGCGACCCATCGCCTCGCCTGCTCGAGCGCGCGAACTGCTGGGCCTGGGCGCGAGATAGCGCTGCTGCGCTCGACGTGAAATCCCGGAGTCGCGCCGCGAGATCGCGCGCGTAGGATGCGCGCATCCTTCAATCTCGGAGCGCCTTCATGATCCCGAAGAACACGATCTGTGTCTGGTATGACAACGACGCCCTCGGTGCCGCGCAGTTCTACGCGAAGACCTTTCCCGACAGCAGCGTCGGTGCCGTGCATCGCGCGCCCGGCGACTTTCCGTCGGGCAAGGAAGGCCAGGTGCTGGTGGTCGACTTCGTCGTCTGCGGCATCCCCTGCATCGGCCTGAACGGCGGCCCGATGTTCAAGCACAGCGAGGCGTTCTCGTTCCAGATCGCGACCGACGACCAGGCCGAGACCGACCGCCTGTGGAACGCGATCGTGGGCAACGGCGGCAAGGAGAAGGACTGCGGCTGGTGCGAGGACAAGTGGGGCCTGTCGTGGCAGATCACGCCGCGCACGCTGACCGAGGCGATGTCCGGACCCGACCGCGCCGCCGCCAAGCGCGCGTTCGAGGCGATGATGACGATGCAGAAGATCGACGTCGCCAGGATCGACGCGGCGCGGCGGGGCTGAGTCGCCGCGCCGCCGGCGCTCAAGGGCAGGTGCCGATCACGTAGTAGTTGGGCCCGGTCATCTTGAGCGTCGTCGTGACGAAGAGGTTCCACAGGCCCATGTTCTGGTTGGAGCCGTTGGCGTACGCGTAGCCGCCCGACTGGTGCGCGCGTCCGGCCTGCACGTGCGCATAGTTGCTGGCGGTGGTGCAGGTGGGCGCCGTGCCGGTCGTGGTGCCGCTGGCGGCGGTCGACGGGGCGCTCTCGACGCCCGAGCTGTTCAGGTCGGTGACCGTCCACGAGTAGGTCGTGGCCGGCGCGAGGCCGGTGTCGGTGTAGCTCGTCGCGCTGACCGTGGCCGGGTTGACCTTGCCGCCGTTGCGGTAGACGTTGTAGCCGCTCGCGCCGCTGACCGCGCCCCAGGCGACGACCATCGAGCTGCTCGTCGCGCCGGAAGTCCCGACGCCGGTGGGCGCGGGCAGCGCGCCGCCGCCACCGCCACCACCGCCGCCGCTGCCCGTGCCGGAGGCGACGTGGTCGACCATCGCCTTGATCGCGGTGGCCTGCACGCCGGCCTTCTGCGCAAAGCTGGTGCCGTACCAGCCGATCCAGTCCCAGCAGCCGTTCGGATTGGGCAGCGAGCCGCTGGCGGACGTGGCGCGGCTGGTGTTGTCGACCTGGGTCTGCGGGAACAGCACGATGATGTGGTTGGTGTCGGCCCAGCGCGTGTAGCCCGTGTTCTGGATGAAGTCGGCGCCGACCGTTGCGTAGTTCTGCAGGCAGCCGTGCAGCGCGACGTGCAGCTTGCACTGCGTGCCGGACGCGCAGTCGGCTGGCACGTAGATCCAGCCGGTGGACGCCATGCCCGGGTTGCCCGCGGTGTAGGGCGTCTGGTCGAACTGGATGTAGTTGGCCGACGCCGGCGCGTTGTTGCGGGCGGCGAGCGTGCCGTAGAACTGCTTGAGCATCGCGCCCGCGCCGTCGTAGCTGCAGTTGCTGATGTAGGGCGACGCGGCGGTCCCGCAGGCGTTGTCGCCCGAGCCCGCGAAGTCGGTGGGGAAGGTGTGCGCGGCGCCGGAGAGCTCGTTGAAGCTGAGGTTGGCGGCCGTCACGCCGTTGTTGCCGTACTGCGTCTTCACGGCCGCCATCGGGTTCGGGCCGACGGTGGTGTCGCTGCTGCCCACCCACAGGAAGACCTTCTGGCGCGCGACGTTGGACAGCGCGTCGTTCTTGTTGCCGCTCCAGTTGGTGAGGTCGGTCTGCATCGTGCTCAGCTGGCCGCTGCTGATCGTCGCGTTGTACATGCAGGCCGTGTAGTTGCTGTGGCCCGCGCACATGTATGGGCCGCCGGCGAAGACGCCCACGCCCATGAAGGTGGACGCGTACGCGTAGCCGAGCTGGTTGGCCATGAAGGCGCCGGACGACAGGCCGGACACGCTGATGGCCGTCTTGTCGACGTTGAGCGCCGGCAGCGACGTGGCCGCCTGCGCGCCGAGGCCGGCGAGCGACGCCAGCGCCGCGAGCGCGAACGCGCGCGAGTTCTTCGGGTTCATGGGTTTGTCTCCTGGGGTTGGTCGATGAAACTTCCACCCTCCGGAAACCCGTGTGGGCCGGGTTCTATCGATGGGAAACCAGGAACGCGAGCGCTGCGCGAGTCGGCCGAATATAGGCTTCGAGGCGGCCTGTCGACAGTCGCAGAATTGCATAAGGATTAGCCACTAGCGCCACCTCATCGGGACGCGGTGGCGCAGACGACGTTTCGCGGTCGCGCGGGAACGGGCGTCTTCGGAGGCCGTCAGCGCAGTTCCGTCCGGCCAGGCAGGTCGGGTCATCGATCTTGCCCGATCGCCGGCCCGCACCTATGCTCACTGTCTGAGCTTCGGGAGACCAACACCATGATCGCACTCGCAGGCGGCCTCCTCGCCGCATTGGGCATCCTCGCCGGCGCGCTACTCGCCGCCGCGCCGTTCGGGCTGGTGGCGGCCGAGCCGGGGCTGTCGCTGTGGATCCTGTTTCCGCTGCTGACGATCGCGGGCTGGTTCCTGCTGGTCGTCAGCGACCTCGACCCGCTGCGCGGCACCGCCACGCGCTTCGTCGCGACGCCGCTGCTGGCGCTGGCGCTGCTGGCCGCGGTCGGGCTGGTCCTGGCCGGGGCCGGGCTCGTCGCCGTGCATGGCGTGGCGGCGACGATGTCGCTGTGCTACGTGCTGGTGGTGGGCGGCGTGCTGGGTGCGACCGGCACCGCCGCCTACAGCCGCAAGGCCGGGCCGCCGCCGACGTTCTGAGGCGCGTCGACGGAGTCGGGATTCCACTTAGGTGAATTGACGCACGGTGCCTTCGTGCGATTGCGCCGGCCACGGTGCGGCAGTAGTCTTCGCGGGCCATGAGAGCGGCGCCTGCCGCAAAACCAAAGGAGACTGACCGATGACGACCTCGCTGCGCCGTCGGGCGCCCTTGTTGGCGCTCGCCTGTTTGACGCCTCTCGCCGCCAGTGCCTCCACGGCCTGCGACCACCTGCTGCGGCAGTTCGGCTCGGCGCTTGCCGATGCGACCTGCGTCGACAGTGCCGACCTCACCACCACCAACCCCGCCACCACGCCGGCCAACGATTCGATCGCCGGCCTGCCGCCGTTCGCGTTCACGCCGCAGACCGACCGCGCGACGATCGCGCCGAGCGCGGGCAAGCGCGATCCGATCACCAAGGTCGTGCCGGGACTGCAGCTCGATGCCCGCATCGCGTCCGACCCGACCGGCCAGGCGCGCTTCCTCCTGCGCCTGCCCAAGGACTGGAACGGCCGCCTCGTGGTCGCCGGCGCGTCGGGCACGCGCAGCGAGTTCAACGGCGACTTCGCGTGGAGCGACTACGTCCTGCAGAAGGGCTATGCGTACGCGTCGCAGAACAAGGGCGTGCTCAACCTGCAGCTGTCGGCGGCGACCGATCCGCTCGCGTGCCGGCTCAATCCGGTGTCGCCGGTGTTCGTCAACTTCTTCGACAACGGCCCCAACCAGCAGTTCACGCGCTGGACGGAAACCATGCTCAAGGCGGCGCAGCTCGCGCGCCAGGGCCTGGTCTCCAACTACGGGCGCCTGCCGCGCTTCACCTACGCCGTGGGCACGTCCAACGGCGGCTACCAGGTGCGCCGCGCGATGGAGACCGCGCCGGAGCTGTTCGACGGCGGCGTCGACTGGGAAGGCACCTTCGTCGACCCGCACGCGCCGAACCTGCTGACCGACCTGCCGGCCGGCGTGCTCAACTTCCCCGACTACACCGCCGGCGGGCTCGACCCGAACAGCACCGCCGCGAAGAACATCCGCGCGGCCGGCTATCCGCCCGACATCGTCAACAGCCCGACGCAGTCGCTGTGGACGAGCTACTGGGGCCAGTTCTGGGAAGTGACGCAGTGCCAGTGGCAGAAGCGCCTCGACCCGACCTACGACACCTACGGCGCGGGCACCGGCACCTACAACTACGTGGCGCGGCTGTCGGCGTCCGATGTCGGCGCCAACCTCGCCGCGTTCGAGACGACCGGGCGCATCCAGCGGCCGCTGGTCACGGTGGCCGGCACGATGGACGGCCTGCTGCCGATCGACCACCACGCACGCGCCTATGCGCGCAAGGTGGCGTCGGCGCAGTCGCGCGACGAGGGGCCGCGCCACGACGAGCGCGACGCGCCGTACCGGCTCTACGAAGTGCAGAACGGCAACCACATCGAGACCTTCCAGGACACGTTCCCGCAGCTCGCGCTGATCGAGCCGCATGCGCACGAGGCCTTCGACGCGCTGGTGGCGCATGTCGAGACGCGCGCGCCGCTGCCGGCGAGCCAGTGCGTGGCCAAGGGCGCGGCGATCGCGCGGAACCCGGCGCAGCCCGGGCACTGCGCGGCGTTGTACGCGCCCTGAACGAGAAAGGCCGCCCACGGGCGGCCTTCTTCATTGCGCGCCGCGGCTACTTGCGCAGGCGGCGGATCCACTTGTCGAGGATGTCGCGGCCTTCGGCCGGCAGCGACACCCACATGCCGCCGCAGCACAGGTCGCGGCCCTGCACGACGACGTAGGTCGTCTTGATCGTGCCCGTCACGGGCGTGATCTTCGTCGGCTCGTGCAGGCCGGGAACGCCGACGACGAAATTCAGCACCGTGCTGGGCGGAATGTGAAATTCGGTCAGCAGGCCGACGCCGCTTTCCGACAAGTCCCGCACGCGCAGCTCGATCACCTTCCCGCTGGGCAACTGCACGCGCGCCGGCCAGGACACCTTGACCCGGTGCTCCTTGCGGCCGTCCGCCGATGGCGCGCCGCCGAGGATCGGATTGGTCGGCAAGACGGGCGCGGGCGGCGCAGCGGGCGCGTCGAACAAGGCGTCGACGTCTTCGGGTGGGGTCGTCATTCGTCAGGCGGGGTGAGATCAGGCTTCCTGCGATTCGGCCGTCTCGGCGAAGGGATCGAGCGGAGCGGTGTGGAACTGCATTCTGGCAAGTTTGGCGTAGAGGCCGTCGCGCTGCATCAATTCCTGATGGTTTCCCTCTTCGATGATGCGGCCTTGTTCCATCACGATGATGCGGTCGGCCTTCTGGACGGTGGCCAGGCGGTGCGCGATGACCAGCGTGGTGCGGTCGGCCATCGCGGCCTCGAGCGCCGCCTGAACCATCCGTTCGCTCTCGGCATCGAGCGCGCTGGTGGCCTCGTCGAGCAGCAGCAGCGGCGGATTCTTCAGCATCGCGCGCGCGATCGCGATGCGCTGGCGCTGGCCGCCGGACAGGCGCACGCCGCGCTCGCCGAGGAAGGTCTCGTAGCCCTCGGGCAGGCGCAGGATGAACTCCTCGGCGAAGGCGGCGCGGGCCGCGGCCTTGACCTCGTCGTCGCTGGCGTCGGGCCGTCCGTAGCGGATGTTCTCCAGCGCGTTGGCCGAGAACACGGTCGAGTCCTGCGGCACGATGCCGATGCGCGAGCGCAGCTCGTGCAGCGCGGTGGCGCGCACGTCGACGCCGTCCACCATCACGGCGCCGGCGCCGGTGTCGTAGAAGCGCAGCAGCAGCTGGAACACCGTGCTCTTGCCGGCGCCGCTGGGACCCACGAGCGCGACGGTCTCGCCCGGCCTCACGCGCAGCGTGTAGTCGCTGAGCGCCGCGTGCAGCGGACGCGACGGGTAGTGGAACTGCACGTGGCTGAGTTCGACCGCCGAGCCCGCGCGCGTGGGCGGCAGCGGCTTCGGCGATGCGGGATCGGTCACCGGCGACACGGCGGCGAGCAGCTCCATCAGCCGCTCGGTCGCGCCGGCGGCGCGCAGCAGGTCGCCGTAGACTTCGGACAGCACCGCCACGCTGCTGACCAGCAGCATCACGTAGACCACCGTCTCGCCGAGATGCCCCGCGGTGATCTTGCCGCCAAGCACCGCCTGCGTGCCTTGATAAAGGCCCCACAGCAACGCGCCGAAGGTCGCGCTGATGATGAAGGCGACCAGGAACGAGCGCATGCGCGTGCGCCGCTTGGCCGTGTCGAACGCGTTCTCGGTGGACACCTCGAAACGCGCCGCCTCGCGCGCCTCCTGCGTGTAGCTCTGCACGACGGGAATCGCGTTGAGCACCTCGGCGGCGATCGCGCTGGAGTCGGCGACGCGATCCTGGCTGGCACGGCTGAGCTTGCGCACCCGGCGGCCGAACACCATGGTCGGCGCGACGACGAGGATCAGGATCCCCAGGACCTGCGTCATCACGTACGGGTTGGTGACGATCAGCATCACCATCGCGCCGACGCCCATCACGCCGTTGCGCAGGCCCATCGACAGGCTGGAGCCGACGACCTGCTGCACCAGCGTGGTGTCGGTGGTCAGGCGCGACAGCACCTCGCCGGTGGCGTTGGTCTCGAAGAAGGCCGGGCTCTGCCGGACGACGTGGCGGTAGACGGCACTGCGCAGGTCGGCCGTGATGCGCTCGCCCAGCCAGGTGACCGAATAGAAGCGCAGCGCCGAGAACACGCCCAGCGCGACGCCGACGCCGAACAGCGCGAGGAAGTGGTCGCGCAGCGCCATCACGCGCTCGCCGTTGGCGGCTGCCGAGCCGGCGCCGGCGGCGGACGACGCGCCCAGGCCGCCGTCGATCAGCTTGCGCAGCGCGACCGGGAACGCCAGCGTCGTCAGCGACGCGGCCACCAGGAACACGATCGCCGCGACGATGCGCCAACGGTAGGGGCGCAGGAACGGGAGGAGGCCTGACAGCGAGCGCGGAGTCGCCGCCTTCGCGCGTTCGGAAGCTGTAGTCATGGGTGTTCAGTCTACGGGGTGGCTCTGACCTGCGGCTTTTTCCGGCGTGACAAAGGGTATTCCCCCACACAATAAAAGCCTATTCAATCATTGTCGATGCATTGACTGCCTAAGCAAGTATATTCGCATCCCATGTCATCCACCAACGATCCCCTCGTGCGGGCCGACTTCTACTCCGCCGAGGCCTACACCACGGAAGAGAGCGTCGGCTCGGTGATGAAGGGCGTCATGGCCTCCATCACGAACCAGGTCGACCGCCGCCTGGTCGACCACGATCTCACGCACGCCCAGTGGGTGCCGCTGTTCAAGCTGGCCCACGGCGAATGCCAGACCGTGGCCGAGCTGGCGCGCACGCTGCAGAGCGACCCGGGCGCGATGACGCGCGCGCTGGACCGCCTCGAGGCCAAGGGCCTGGTCGCGCGCGTGCGCTCGAGCGAGGACCGGCGCGTGGTGAACCTGGAACTGACCGACGCCGGCCGCGAGGTGGCGGCGGTCGTCCCCGCCGTGCTCGCCGAGGTGCTCAACCTGCACCTGGCCGGCTTCTCGAAGGAAGAGTGGCGCGCGCTGCTGAGCATGCTCAAGCGCATGCGCGCCAATGGCGACGCGTTGCGCGCCGCCACTGCCAACAATTCAGCGACCCCAGACTGAAAGACTCCCATGCCCGCCAACCAACAACAAGAATGCCCCCGTCGCGCCGGCGCGGCGCCGCAGACCGGTGAACCGGCGCAGCGCGATTCGCGCGTCGCCAAGCAGACGCAGCACCGCGTCCTCGACCTCGACATGCCGCGCATGCTCTCCGCCGGCACCGTCGCGCTGGCCGTGGCGTCGGCCGCCGTGCTGATGCTGGCCGGCTGCGCCGACTTCGGCCACCAGAGCGCGCCTGCCGTGCAGCGGACCGCCGTCTCGATGGGCCTGCCGGCCGACCAGCAGACGACCGCCGTCGACGCGCAATGGTGGAAGCAGTTCGGCGACGCCCAGCTCGACGCGCTCGTGGCCAAGGCCCTCGAAGGCTCGCCCAACCTCGCGGCCGCGCAGGCGCGCGTGACGCGCGCGCAGGCGGTGGCCGAAGCCGTGCACGGCACCGAGCTGCCGCAGGTGCAGGCGAGCGGCTCCGTCACGCGCGAGCTGCTCTCGCGCAACGGCATCTTCCCGCCGCCGTACGGCGGCAGCGTCGTCAACCAGTCCGACCTCGGCCTGGGCCTCACGTGGGACGCCGACGTGTTCGGCCGCACGCGGCACGAGCTCGACGCGGCGCTGGGCCAGGCGCGCGCCGCCAGGGCCGACGCCAACGTCGCCGCGCAGCAGCTCGCGGCGCAGGTCGTGCGCACCTATTTCTCGCTGGCGCGCCTCGAGAGCCAGCGCGTCGTCGCGCAGCGCACCTACGACCAGCGCTCGCAGATGCTGACGCTGATCAAGCAGCGCGTGGGCGCGGGCCTCGACACCGTCGTCGAGCAGAAGCAGGGCGAGGGCGCGTTGCCCGACACCCTCGCGCAGATCGAATCGCTCGACGAGCAGATCGGCCTGACGCGCCACATGCTGGCCGCGCTCACGGCGCAGCCGATGGATGCGACCGCCACGCTTGCGCCGACGCTGGACCAGCTGCACGTCTCGCCGCAACCGCCGGTGCTGGGTGCCGACCTGGTCGCGCGCCGTCCGGACGTCGCCGCCGCGCTGGCGCGCGTCGAGGCGGCCGGCCAGGAAGTGGCGTCGCAGCGTGCGCAGTTCTACCCGGACATCAACTTCTCGGCGGCCATCGGGCTGGACGCGATCCACCTCGACAAGCTGCTGCAGCTCCCGAGCAAGAACTGGTCGTTCGGCCCGGCGATCCACCTGCCGATCTTCGAGGGCGGCACGCTGCGCGCGCAGTTGAAGGGCAAGAACGCCGACCGCGACGCCGCGATCCAGGCCTACAACCAGCAGGTGATCGACGCCGTGCGCGAGGCGGCCGACGCCTCGACCTCGGCGGCCTCCATCGGCCGCCAGCTCGCGCTGCAGCGCCAGGCGCTCGAGGCCTCGACGGCCAGCTACGACTTCTCGCAGTCGCGCTATGGCCAGGGCCTGGGCAACGCGCTGATCGTGCTCAACGCCGAGACGCAGATGCTGTCCGAGCGCCGCCTCGAGGTCGACCTCGAATACCGCGCGCTGGACGTCCAGGCCCAGCTGATGAAGGCCCTGGGCGGCGGCTGGACCGCCGGCACCCTCGCCACACCACCGGCCGCCGCCGCGTCCGCACCGACGACGACCGCCAAGAACGACAACCTCACGCCCGCCTAAGATCATGAACGCACCTGCCAACGACAACGCCGCCCCCGTCACCACGCCGCCGGCCGGCAACCCCAAGCGCCGCACCGCGCTGACCGCGATCGCGGTGGCCGTGCTGGTGATCGGCGGCGGCTACGGCATCTACTACTGGATGACGGGCCGCCACTCCGAGTCCACCGACAACGCCTACGTGCAGGCCAACGTCGTGCAGATCACGGCGCAGGCCGGCGGCACGGTCACGGCCATCAACGCCGACGACACCGACTTCGTCAAGGCCGGCCAGCTGCTGGTCAAGCTCGATCCGGCCGACGCGCGCGTCGCGCTGGACCAGGCCGAGGCCGCGCTCGCGTCGACGGTGCGCGAGACGCGCATCCTGTTCGCCAACAACTCCACGCTGCAGGCGCAGATCGACGCCCGCGCCGCCGACGCGACGCGCGCGAAGGCCGATCTCGACAAGGCGCAGGACGACGTCACGCGCCGCCAGCCGCTGGTGCAGAGCGGCGCCGTCGGCAAGGAAGAATTCAGCCACGCGACCGACACGCTGGCCTCGGCCAAGAGCGCGTACACGGCGGCCAAGTCCGCGCTCGACGCCGCCAGGGAACAGCTCAGCTCCAACCAGACGCAGACCGAAGGCACCAGCGTCGCCGAGCACCCGAACGTGCAGCGCGCCGCCGCCAAGGTGCGCGAGGCCTGGCTCGCGGTGCAGCGCGCCGACGTGCCCGCGCCCGTCAGCGGCACCGTCGCGCGCCGCAGCGTGCAGGTCGGCCAGCGCGTGCAGGCCGGCGTGCCGCTGATGTCGGTCGTCACGCTGGACAACGCCTGGGTCGACGCCAACTTCAAGGAAGGCCAGCTCGAGCGCCTGCGCATCGGCCAGCCCGCCACGCTCGAGGCCGACGTCTACGGCAAGCACGTGGTCTTCCACGGCAAGGTCGAGGGCCTGGGCGCGGGCACCGGCGCGGCGTTCTCGCTGCTGCCGGCGCAGAACGCCACCGGCAACTGGATCAAGGTCGTGCAGCGGGTGCCGGTGCGGATCTCGCTCGATCCGAAGGAGATCGCGCAAAACCCCCTGCGCGTGGGCCTGTCGATGAACGTCAGCGTCAACGTGGCCGACGAGAGCGGCCGCTCGGTGTCCGACACGCCGCGCACGCAGGCGCAGGGCGCCATCGCCTCGACGACCGTGTTCGACTCGCTGCAGCACGACGCCGACGCCGAAGTCGCGCGCATCGTCGCGGCCAACGGCGGCGGCCGCATCAAGGTGCAGGACGCGCCGGTGGCGGCCTCCGCGCCGACGGCGGCGGCCTCGTCGGTCAAGGTCGCTTCTGCAACCAGGCACCATCACCACAAGCAATCATGAGCTCTCCCGCACCAGCGGCGCGCGCGCCCCTGAAGGGCGGGGCGCTCGTGATGGGCACGTTGTCGCTGTCGCTGGCGACCTTCATGAACGTGCTCGACTCGTCGATCGCCAACGTGTCGCTGCCGTCGATCTCGGGCGACCTGGGCGTGAGCATCTCGCAGGGCACGTGGGTCATCACGAGCTTCGGCGTCGCCAACGCGATCTCGGTGCCGCTGACCGGCTGGCTGACGCAGCGCTTCGGCGCGGTGCGCCTGTTCACGATGAGCGTGATCCTGTTCGTGATCGCGTCCATCCTGTGCGGCCTGGCGCCGTCGATCGAGCTGCTGATCGCCTTCCGCGTGCTGCAGGGCTTCGTCGCGGGGCCGATGATCCCGCTGTCGCAGACGCTGCTGCTGTCGACGTATCCCCCCGCGAAGGCCGGCACCGCGCTGGCGCTGTGGGGCGTGACGACGCTGGTCGCGCCCGTGGCCGGGCCCTTGCTGGGCGGCTACATCACGGACAACTGGACGTGGCCCTGGATCTTCTACATCAACATCCCCGTCGGCATCTTCGCCGCGGGCGTGACGTGGAGCATCTACAACAAGCGCGAGACACCCATCGTCAAGCGTCCCATCGACGGCGTCGGCCTGGCCATGCTCGTGCTGTGGGTCGGCTCGCTGCAGATCATGCTGGACAAGGGCAAGGAGCTGGACTGGTTCAACTCCTCTACCATCGTCACGCTGGCCGTCATCGTCGTCATCGCGCTCGCGGTGTTCATCGCGTGGGAGCTGACCGACGACCACCCGGTGGTCGACATCCGGCTCTTCGCGCGACGCAACTTCCTGTTCGGCGCGGCCACGCTGGCCATCGCCTATGGCCTGTTCTTCGGCAACGTCGTGCTGCTGCCGCTGTGGCTGCAGCAGTACATGGGCTACACCGCCACCGACGCAGGCATGGCGCTCGCGCCGGTGGGCGTGCTCGCGATCCTGCTGACGCCCATCGTCGGCCGCAACGTCGCGAAATGGGATCCGCGCTGGATGGCCACCGGCGCGTTCGTCCTGTTCTCGCTGGTGCTGTGGATGCGGTCGAACTTCACGTCCGACACCGACTTCGTCACCATCCTGCTGCCGACGCTGATCCAGGGCGGCGCGATGGCGTTCTTCTTCATCCCGCTGACGACGCTGACGCTGGCCGGCCTGCCGCCGGAACGCATCCCCGCGGCCGCCGGCCTGTCGAACTTCGTGCGGATCATGTTCGGCGCGATGGGCACGTCGATCGCGACGACGCTGTGGGACAACCGCGCCACGCTGCACCATGCGCGGCTGGTCGAACAGATGGGCCTGAACGGCAACGCGCTCAACGGCGCGACGACGTTGCTGAACCAGGCCGGCATCGCGGGCAACGGCGCGTACGCGAGCATCAACCGGCTGGTCGACGTCCAGGCCTTCACCTGGGCCGCCGACGACGTCTTCATCGGCTCGGCCATCACGTTCCTGTTCCTGATCGTCACGATCTGGTTCACGAGGCGCCCGCCGAAGATCGCCGGCGGGGGCGGACCGTCCGTGGACGCCGGCGGGGCGCACTGAGCGCCTGCACCCACGACAAGGGCCGCACTCGCGGCCCTTTCTCATGGCGTCGACGCGACCCCGGATCCGGACGCCATCGACATCGCTCCTCCGGAATTCAGGTCGGCGAAGCCGTCTCCGCGGGCCGATGCACGTCGAGGATCGCGCGGCCGTCGGCGGCGGCCTGCGCCAGCGTGGCGGGCAGCGACGAGATGTCCAGCGGCAGCACCGGATCGAGCGACCGGATGCACGTGGCGCAGTCGCGGCCCTGATTCTTCGAGTGGTACATCGCGGCGTCGACGAGCGCGAAGGCGGCGTCGAACGCGAGGCCGGGCGGGGTGCCGTGCAGCGGGAAGACGGCGAAGCCGATCGACGCGGAGATCGCGATCTCCTGGCCGTCCGCGACCACCGGGCTGTCGACGAACGCGTGCATCAGGCGCTGCGCCAGCACGACCGCCTCGGCGACGGGCATCGCCTCGACCATCACCAGGAATTCCTCGCCGCCCCAGCGCACGACCACGTCGCGCTCGCGCAGCACGGCCTCGAGGCGGCGCGCGATCGCGACGAGCACGCTGTCGCCGGCCGCGTGGCCGTAGCGGTCGTTGATGGCCTTGAAGTGGTCGGCGTCGATCAGGAACAGCGCGCCCTCGAACGGCGCGCCGGCCGCGGCCACGCGCGCCTGCAGGTGCGCGCGATTGGCCAGGCCAGTCAGCGGATCGTGCTCGACCTGCAGCCGCAGCGCGTCGTTGCGGCTCGCGAGCTGGCGGTTGCGCGCGATCTGGCGGCGGGCGACGAAGCCGATGACCAGCGCCAGCAGCACGCCCGCGACCGCGGCGCCGCTCCAGCGGGCCGCGCGCTGCGCCTGCAGGCGTTCGTTCTCGTCCTTGATCAGCTTCTGGACGTCCTGCATGTCGCGGTCGTAGCGCGTGTCGTTGCGCGCCTGCAGCAGGCGTTGCTCGCGCGTGTAGAGCTCCAGCGCGCCGGCGCGGTCGCCCGCGTGGGCCAGGGCGGGGCCGAGGTCGCGCAGCACGCCGATGCGCGCGTTCGGGCCGGTCTCGCTGTCGTAGCGCGCCAGCACCTCGGCCAGCTTCGCCTTGGCCTCGGCGACGCGCCCCAGCGCCAGCAGCGCGAGCGTCTCGTCGCGCAGGCGCTCGCGTTCCAGCGCGGGCTCGTTGTGCGTCGCGAGGAAGGGCTTGGCGCGGTCCAGCGCGGCCAGCGTCTCGGTGGGATGGTCGAGGCGAAGCTCCTCGGCGCCGAGCGATATCGCGTACTGCGTCGCGCGGCGCTGCAGCCCGGCGGCCTGGGCGATCGTCATGGCGTCGCGGTAGGCGGCGCGCGCGGCCTCGTACTGCTCGCGGCTGTCGAGGACGTCGCCCGTGAACGACATGACGTAGGCCTTGAGCGCCGGGTCGGCCTCCGCCTCGGCGAGTTCATGGGCCCGCGCGATGAGGCGTTCGGCCAGCTCGGCGTCCTTGTCGTCCTGCGCCAGCGAGGCGAGGATCGCGGTGGCCTTGGTCTCGAGCCGCCGGCTGCCCGACTGCACCGCGGCGTCCAGCGCCATGTGCAGGTAGATCCCGGCGGCCGCCGTGTTGCGCTCGCCCTGCGCGCCGTAGGCCGCGAACAGCAGCGCGTAGAACCAGTTGAAGCGGTCGCACTGCGCGGCCAGCGCGGGATCCTTCGAGTCGCAGTACGGCGAATAACCGGCGACCGCGGCGCGCGCCTCGACGTTGCCGTTCTCCTCCTGCCGCCCGCCGAATTCGAGGTCGGCGTTGACCAGGTGGGCGTCCGCCTCGGCGATGGGGCCGGCGGTCGCGGCCAGCGCGCGCAAGGCCTGGGCCGCCGCGGCGGTCTCCTTGGGCAGGTAGCTGTCGGCGGCCACGAGGCCGAAGCCGACCAGCAGGGCACGCGTGTCGTCGGGCGTGGCCGGCGTCGTCGCGGCCTGCAGCGCCTGCAGCCCGGCCCGGGCGCCTTGCGGATCCTCGTAGCCCTGCACGACCAGGCGATCGACGGCCGTCGCCAGTTCCGAGGCCGATGCCGTGGCCAGGGCCAGCAGCCATGCGGCGGCCGTGGCCGTGCGCCGCAGCGCGTTGCGTGGTCGGGCGACGCGTGCGCGGCGTCGCAAGAGGCGGTCCCTGCTCATGGTGGTCGTTGTCGCGATGGTGACAGTGCCGAGCCGTGTCTGCCCGACCCGATTCTTTCGTCACGCGATCGCGTCCTTCGAGCATCGCACCGGTGCTTTCGCACGGTCCGCCCGTGTTTGTGCGCAAATGTTACCGGCGCAGGGGCGCGCTCAGGCCTCGACCTGCAGCCCCGGCGCGCCGTCCAGCATGCGGCCGATCACGGCGGCGTCGCCGAAGCCGCCGTCGCGCAGGCAGGCCAGCACGTCGTCGAGCGCGGCGGGACTGCACGACACGAGCAGGCCGCCCGAGGTCTGCGGGTCGGTCAGCAGGTCGCGCGCGTGCGGCGGCAGCGCCGCGCCCAGTTGCACCTCGGCGCCATAGCCCGCCCAGTTGCGGCCCGACGCCCCGGTGACGAAGCCCTCGCGCGCCAGCGCCTCGACGCCGTCGATCAACGGCACGGCCGACCAGTCGACCCGCGCCCGCAGTCCCGCGCCGCGCGCCATCTCGAGCGTGTGGCCCGCGAGGCCGAAGCCGGTGACGTCGGTGATCGCGTGGACGCCGTCCAGTTCGGCCAGCTTCGCGCCCGGCTTGTTCAGGCGCGTGGTGGTCGCGATCAGGCGCGCGTAGCCGGCGTCGTCGAGCCGGCCCTTCTTCAGCGCGGCGGACAGCACGCCGACGCCCAGCGGCTTGCCCAGCACCAGCACGTCGCCGGCGCGCGCGTCGGAGTTGCGGCGGACGCGGTCGGGATGCACCAGGCCCATCACGACGAGCCCGTAGATCGGCTCGACCGAGTCGATCGTGTGGCCGCCCGCGATCGGGATCCCGGCCTCGGCGCAGACGGCGTTGCCGCCGGCGAGCACGCGGCCGATCACGTCGACCGGCAGCTGCGCGATCGGCATCGCGACGATGGCCAGCGCCATGATCGGCGTGCCGCCCATCGCGTAGACGTCGCTGATCGCGTTGGTCGCGGCAATGCGTCCGAAGTCGAACGGATCGTCGACGATGGGCATGAAGAAGTCGGTCGTCGCGATGAGCGCCTGCGAGTCGTTGAGCTTCCACACCGCGGCGTCGTCGGCCGTCTCGATGCCCACCATCAGCTGCGGCGGCAGGAAACCGGGCGCGCTGGATTTGAGGATGTCGGACAGCACGCCCGGCGCGATCTTGCAGCCGCAGCCGCCGCCGTGCGAGAAGCTGGTGAGACGGAGCGGGGCGGGCGGGGCAGCGGTCATGGTCGGCGGTCGCGGTTCGAACGGGCAAAATGCGGGGTTGCACCGGCGGCGAGTCGCCACCGGCACCCATTCTCACCGGATCGCCATGAACCTGCCGAACGTTTCCCCGTCCTCGCGCCAACGCCGTTCGTTGCTGCAGTCGCTCGCCGCGCTGTCGTTGGCCGGCGTCTCGCTGCTGGGCGCGCCCGCCGTGCATGCCCAGGCCAACGTGCTGCGCGTCTCCGCGATCCCCGATGAGGCGCCGAGCGAGCTGCAGCGCAAGTTCAAGCCGCTGGGCGAGTACCTGAAGGCGAAGACGGGCATGGACGTGCAGTTCACGCCGGTGACCGACTACGCCGCCGTCGTCGAGGGCCTGGCGTCGAAGAAGATCGACCTCGCGTGGCTGGGCGGCTTCACCTTCGTGCAGGCGAAGCTGCGCACCGAGGGGCAGGCCGTGCCCATCGTGCAGCGCGCCGAGGACGAGAAGTTCACGTCCAGGTTCATCGTGCCGATCGACAGCCCGATCAAGACCGTCGGCGACCTGAAGGGCCACACCTTCGTCTTCGGCGCGCCCTCGTCCACGTCGGGCAGCCTGATGCCGCGCCATTTCCTGGAGCAGCAGGGCATCGTGCCGGAACGCGACTTCAAGACGGTCGCGTTCTCGGGCGCGCACGACGCCACCGTCGCCTTCGTCGCGTCGGGCCGTGCCGAGGCGGGCGCCCTCAACGCGTCCGTGATGGACAAGCTGGTCGAGGCGAAGAACCCCAATGCGGCCAAGGTGCGCGTGCTCGCCACGACGCCGCCGTTCTTCGACTACAACTGGACGGTGCGCCCCGGCCTCGACCCGGCGCTCACGAAGAAGCTGACCGACGCCTTCCTCGCGCTCGATCCTTCGAAGCCGGCCGACAAGGAGATCCTCGACCTGCAGCGCGCGTCGAGGTTCATCCCGACCAAGGTGTCGAACTACGACGGCATCGAGGCGGCCGGCAAGTCGGCCGGCCTCATCAAGTAAGGGCCGATGAGCCTGCGCCTGGACCAGGTCGGCGTCGTGCACGCCAACGGCCGGCGCGCCCTCGCGGCGGTCGACCTGCACGTGGCCGCGGGCGAGCGCGTCGCGCTGATCGGGCCCTCGGGCGCCGGCAAGACGACGCTGCTGCGCGTGGCGGGCGCGGCGCTGCGGCCGACCGAGGGCCGCGTGACGCTGCTCGATGCCCAGCCTTGGACGCTCGCGGCGCGCGCGCTGAGAGCGCTGCGCGCGCGCATCGGCTTCGTGCACCAGGCGCCTCCGATCCCGCCGCGGCTGCGCGTGGTGAGCGCGGTGCTGGCCGGCCGTCTCGGCCAGTGGGGCCTGGGCCGCGCGCTGCGCTCGTGGCTGCTGCCGGTCGACGCCGCGGGCGCGCGTGACGCGCTCGCGCGCGTGGGGCTGGCCGAGCGCCTGTTCGACCGCTGCGACCAGCTGTCCGGCGGCCAGCTGCAGCGCGTGGCCGTCGCGCGCACCTTGTACCAGTCGCCGTCGCTGCTGCTGGCCGACGAACCGGTCTCTGCGTTGGACAACACGACCGCCGACGCCGTGCTGCGCGAGCTGGTCGGCTACAGCACCGCGGCGGGCGCCACGTTCGTCGCGTCGCTGCACGCGGTGGAGCTGGCGCTGCGCTGGTTTCCGCGCATCGTCGGCGTGCGCGAGGGCGTCGTGATGTTCGACCTGCCAGCGGCCGAGGTCACGCCCGAACGTCTGGCGACGCTGTACGCGGACGAGGTGGCGGCCGAGCCCGAGCGGCCGGTCGAGTCGCTGCCGCACTTCACGCTGCCGCTGGGCTCGGCATGAACGTGGCCGCGGCGACGCGCGATCCGCTGGCCGGCCGCCGCCTGGCGTGGGCCATCACAGCCCTGGTCCTGCTGTGGCCCTTGGCGCGGCTGGCGGAGTTCCATCCGGCCGTGCTCTTCGATCCTGCCAACGCCCGCGTGATGGGCAACTTCGTCCGCGGCTTCCTGCCGCCCGCGATCGACGCCGAGTTCCTGCACGAGCTGCTGGCCGCGACGCTGCAGACGCTGGCCATCGCCACCGCGGGTGTCGCGCTCGCGTTCGTGGTCGCGCTGCCGCTGGCCTTCGTCGCGACGCGCTCGCTGTCGATCGCCGCCATCGGCCCGGCGAGCGGACGCTGGCGCGGGCGCGCGCTGCGCCAGGGCGTGCGAACGCTGATGGTGCTGCTGCGCTCGATCCCCGAGATCGTGTGGGCGCTGCTGTTCGTGCGCGCCTCGGGCCTCGGGCCGGCCGCGGGCGTGCTGGCGCTGGCGATCACCTACGGCGGCATGCTGGCCAAGGTCTACGCCGAGATCCTCGAGTCCGCGGACGTGCGGCCCGCGCGTGCGTTGCTGCAGGCCGGCAGCGGACGCGTCGCGGCGCTGTGCTTCGGGCTGCTGCCGCTGGCGGCCGAGGAACTGGTGTCGTACACGGTCTATCGCTGGGAGTGCGCGATCCGCGCCGCCGTCGTGATGGGCTTCGTCGGCGCCGGCGGCCTGGGGCAGCTGGTCGATCTCGCGGTGAAGGGCTTTGCGCCGGGCCAGGTCAGCAGCATCTCGCTGGTCTTCCTGGCCCTCGTGATGCTGGCCGACGCGATCAGCGCGCTGCTGCGCAAGGTGCTGGCATGACGGCGCAGCGCGGCCACGGCCTCGCCGGCCTCGCCTGCGTGGCCGCGATCGCCATCGCGGTCGTCGCGAGCTTCCGCTACCTCGCGGTGGACTTCGGCGGCCTGTTCGAGGCCGAGGCGCGGGGACGCATGGCGCGCTTCGTCGTCGAGTTCTTCCCGCCGGACGTCTCGCCCGCGTTCCTGCGCCAGGTCGGCGCCGCGTCGCTGCAGACGCTGGCGGTCTCGTTGCTGGGCACGCTCATTCCGACGATCGTCGGCGGCGTGCTTGCGCTGCCCGCCGCGGGACGCTTCGGCGCGGTGCCCAAGTGGCTCGCGCGTTCGCTGCTCAACGGCCTGCGCAGCGTGCCCGAGCTCGTGTGGGCCGCGCTGATGGTGCTGGCCGCGGGGCTCGGCCCGTTCGCGGGCACGCTCGCGCTGGCCCTGCACACCACGGGCGTGCTGGGACGGCTGTTCGCCGAGAGCCTGGAGAACGCGTCGCCGCTGCCGGAGACCGCGCTGCGCGACCTCGGCGCCGGCGCGGTCGCGCGCTTCGTCCACGGCACGCTGCCGCTGATCGCGCCGCAGTGCCTGGGCTACGTGCTGTATCGCTGGGAGATGAACATCCGCATGGCCACGATCCTGGGCTTCGTCGGCGCGGGCGGGCTGGGGCAGTTGCTGTACTTCCACCTGTCGCTGTTCCAGCAGGCGCAGGCCGCGACCGTGCTGGTCGCGATGACCCTGCTCGTGCTGGGCGACGACGCGCTGAGCGGCTGGGCGCGCCGGTCGCTCAGCGCGCAGGCGCATTGAACGCACAATGTCCGCCATGCATCCCGCGAACGAATCCCCGCCGGTCGACACTTCGTCGCTGGCCCCGCTGCCGTTCGACCAGTACGCGCTGATCATCGACGCCCGCTCGCCGCACGAATATGCCGAGGATCACGTACCCGGCGCGGTCAACCTGCCGGTGGTCGACGACGCCGAGTTCGCCGAGGTCGGCATCCAGTACAAGACGGACCAGCACGCGGCCTACCTGATCGGCGCGCAGCATTCGTTCCGCAACCTGGCGCGCCACACGGCCGACCTGATCTCGCGCTACAAGCCGAGCGATCGCTTCCTTGTCTACTGCTTTCGCGGCGGCAAGCGCAGCGCGCTGTGGGCGAGCAACCTGCGGCTGATCGGCTTCCAGGTCGACGTCGTGCCCGGCGGCTGGAAGCGCTATCGCGCCTGGGTGCGCGAGTCGCTCGCCGCGCTGCCGCAGCGGTTTCAGTACAGGGTGCTGTGCGGCCCGACCAACTGCGGCAAGACGCGCCTGCTGCAGGAGCTCGCGCACCAGGGCGAGCAGGTGCTCGATCTCGAAGGCCTGGCCGTCCACAAGGGCTCGCTGCTGGGCGACGTGCCGGGCCAGCCGCAGCCCACGCAGAAGACCTTCGACAGCCTCGTGCTGGACGTGCTGCGCCGCTTCGATCCCGCCCGGCCGGTGTGGATCGAGGCCGAGAGCAGGAAGGTCGGCCGGCTGCTGGTGCCCGAGGAACTCACCGCCGCGATGCGACGCGCGCCGACGCTCCACCTGAGCGTGCCCATGGCCGAACGCGTGCGCCTGTGCCGCGAGGACTACGCGCACTTCGCGGCCGATCCGCGCGCGATGGTCGCCCGGCTCGCGCCGCTCAAGCCGCTGGTCGGCGGCGAGGAGCTGGCTCGCTGGCAGGCGCTCGCCGACGCGGGCCGTGTCGACGAGCTGTTCGAACGCCTGATGACGCAGCACTACGACCCGGCCTACCTGCGCTCGACGACACGCGAGTTCGGGCCGGGCGACGCCGCCAGCCGGCTCGAGCTCGAATCCCTGCAGCCTGACGCGCTGGCCGACACCGCGCGCCGACTGATCGCACGTCCCACTTCGGAGTAATGGATGTCCCTCGCCATGAAGATCGCCTGCCTCGTCGCCTACGCGCTGGGCCTCGCCGCGCTGGTCGGCCTGATCCACGGGCCGCTTGCGTCCATCGCGGCCATCGTCACCATCGCCTTGCTGGGCGTGCACGCGCTCGAACTGCTCTACGCGTTCAGGTTCCTGCATCGCTACCGCGGCTCGATGGGGATGAGCGTGCTGCTGGCGATGCTGTTCGGCGTGCTGCACTGGGCGCCACTCGCGCGCCAATCGAAGACCTGAGGCCACGGCAATGGGCGTGCTGTCCGGACTTCGCGTCATCGAGATCGCCGCCCTCGGCCCGGCGCCGTTCTGCGGCATGCTGCTGGCCGACATGGGCGCCGACGTCGTGCTCGTCGAACGCGGCGGCGGCAAGGGCGGCGACCCGTTGTCGCTCGGGAAGCACGCCATCGTCAATCGCGGCAAGCGCTCGATCGCGCTCGACCTGAAGGACGCGGCCGCAGTGGACGCGCTGCTGCGCCTGGTCGATGGCGCCGACGCGCTGATCGAAGGCATGCGGCCCGGCGTGATGGAGCGCCTGGGCCTCGGCCCGGACGCGTGCCTCGCGCGCAATCCACGGCTTGTCTACGGCCGCATGACCGGCTGGGGCCAGGACGGCCCGCTGGCGCAGGCAGCGGGGCACGACATCAACTACATCGCGCTGTCCGGCGCGCTGTGGTTCTCGGGTGCGCCGGGCGCACCGCCGATGGCGCCGCCGACGCTGGTGGGCGACCTCGGCGGCGGCGCGCTGTATCTCGCGATGGGCGTGCTCGCGGCGCTGCTGTCGGCGCGCAGCACGGGCGTCGGCCAGGTCGTCGACGCGGCCATCGTCGACGGCACGGCCAACCTGATGAACCTGCTGCTGTCCGTGCACGCCGCCGGCCAGCAGCCGTTCGAGCGCGGCCGCGGCCTGCTCGACGGCCCGCACTGGTACGGCAGCTACGCCTGCGCGGACGGCCTGTTCGTCAGCGTCGGTGCTGTGGAGCCGCAGTTCAACACGCTGTTGTTCGCCAAGCTGGGCCTCGCCGACGACCCGGACTTCCGCGACGCCTACGACCCGCGCCGCTGGCCCGCCTTGCGCGAGCGGCTGGCCGCGCTGTTCGCGACGCAGCCGCGCGCGCACTGGACGGCGCTGCTCGAAGGCAGCGACGCCTGCTTCGCGCCGGTGCTGACGCCGCGCGAGGCCCTCGCGCACCCGCACCTGGCCGCGCGCGAGGTCTATGCCGATCTGGACGGCCTGCTGCAGGCGGCGCCGGCGCCGCGCTTCTCGGCGACGCCGTCGGCCACGCCCCGAGGCGTGCCCGGGCGCGGGGAGCATGGCGCGGAGATCCTGCGCGGCATCGGGATGGACGAGGCCGCGATCGGTCGGCTTCTACGCCGCGGACCCCCCTAATTCATTGATGAGCGGCTACCCCGCATGGGTCGGCCGCTTCGCCTGGTCGAACCTTCCGCGCTGGGATTCTTGCCACATGGGGACGAGCGAACGACAGGTTTGCGACACCAATTGCGGTAATGATTGCGACATTCTTCACGGACGACGTGTTGTTGCTCGGCCGTGGGTTCGCGTCCGCTGCCCGCCGTGGTAGCCCAGGAGGAGTCAAAATCATGAAATCGTTTCCCTTTGCCCGTTCGGTGATCGCCGCGGCGCTGGCCGTCGTCTCTGGCCTGGCATCCGCGACGTCCGTCTACCCCGACTTCACGGTCGACACTTCCGCGCTCGGCGGCGGCGGCAAGCTGGGCACGTTCACGGCGAACGACATCAGCGGCCAGTACCACGAGCAGCTGACCTTCACCTCCGCCACCACCTTCGTCGTCACGCTCGACTTCGTCGCGCAGGGCTTCAACCACGACGACACCGACCCGGCGCTGTCGACCAGCCTGAACGGCGGCCAGACCGGCCTGGGTGTGAACTACGGGCTGCTGGCCATCCTGAACGCCACGGGCACCTACAGCACGTCCGGCGGGGTCACCACGTTCGCCCTGACGCCGGGTGGCAGCCTGACCCTGACCTACGACGACGGCGCCGCCGCCTCGTTCGTGGCACCGGCCTCGCCCGGCGGCTCGTACACGATCGCTGCCAACGGCGACACGCTCACGACGCTGGCCACCGGGGCCGCCATGATGGGCAACGGCTCGGAAAATTGCACGGCGCCCAACCTGTGCGGTTCGTTCGGGCAGCAGGACTCCTTCGCGTTGACGGCCGCCGGATCGACCTTCTTCGTCGGCCCGTCTCCGTTCTACGACCTGAGCCTGCAATCGGGCCAGTTCGAAGGCTTTCCGGTCACTGTCGGCGGAACGGTGACGGAGTCGGGCTCGCTCAACGCTGTCTTCGCGAACTCGGTGCCTGAGCCGGGGTCGTGGGCGATGATGGGCCTGGCCCTGGCCGGGATCGTCGCCGTGCGGGCGCGCAAGCGCACCTGAGCACGCGCGGGGCGCCCCGGCGCCTCCAAAACCCGGACTTCCGATTCCTGGAAACCCACTTCGGCCTTTAATAGGTCGAAGTCGACTCTTGTGCGGCCGAAGTGGCCGCTCTACATTCGCGCCATCGACCCGAAGAGGTCGTGAACGGATGGAGACAAGCCGAATGAGTCGATGGGCCCAGCTGTCCACGAACGAACTGAGCGTGCTCGAGGGCGTCTTCTGGCTGCACGGGCCGTCACGCGAGGCCCTGTCGCAGCGGCTCGCGTTCTCGCGCACGCATGCCAACGCGGTCATCGCCGGCATGCTGGAGCAGGGCTGGCTCGATCGCGCGGGGCAGCGCGAGTCGTCCGGCGGTCGTCGCGCCGAGACCCTGTGCCTGCATCCCGCGTTGGGCGTGCTGCTGTGCGCCGACCTGGGCGCGACCAGCATCGAGGTGGCCGTCCTGTCGCTGGACCTGCAGGTGTTGGCGCGCCACGGCGAGGCGATCGACGTGCGCCTCGGGCCAGGTCTCGTGTTGTCGCGCATCCGCGCGCTGATGCGCGAGGTCCTCGCCGCCCGCAAGCTCAAGCCGCGCGACGTGCTGGCCATCGGCATGGGCGTGCCCGGGCCGGTGGACTTCGCGACGGGCCAGCTCGTCGAGCCGCCGCTGATGCCGCAGTGGGACAGCTTCTCGATCCGCGACGACCTGCGTGCCGAGTACGAGGCGCCGGTCTGGGTCGACAACGACGTCAACCTGATGGCACTGGCCGAACTCTGGCGCCTCAAGCGCGAGCTGCCCAACTTCCTCGTGCTGAAGGTCGGCACGGGCATCGGCTGTGGTGTCGTCTGCCATGGCGAGGTCTATCGCGGCGCGAACGGCTCGGCGGGCGACGTCGGCCACATCTGCGTCGATCCGGCCGGGCCGCGCTGCCATTGCGGCAACGTCGGCTGCGTCGAGACGATGGCCGGCGGCCCGGCGATCGCGCGCGAGGCGACGTCCGCGGCGCAGGCCGGGCAGAGCGCGATGCTGGCCGAGCGCCTCGCCGCCAACGGCATGCTGACGCCCGAGGACGTCGGCAACGCGAGCCGCGCGGGCGACGCCACCGCTAACCAGATCGTGCAGCGGGCAGGCACGCAGATCGGCCAGATGCTGGCCTCGGTCGTCAACTTCTTCAACCCGTCGCACGTGTTCGTCGGCGGCGGGCTCACGCGCATCGGGCCGCTGTTCCTCGCGTCGCTGCGCCAGTGCGTGTACCAGCGCTCGCTGGCGCTGTCGACGCGGCACCTCGAGGTCGGCTACACGCCGCTGGGCGACCAGGCCGGGCTGATCGGGGCGGGCGTGCTCGCG
Organism: Scleromatobacter humisilvae; assembly: GCF_023231945.1. GTDB lineage: Bacteria > Pseudomonadota > Gammaproteobacteria > Burkholderiales > Burkholderiaceae_C > Scleromatobacter > Scleromatobacter humisilvae. The sequence continues at coordinate 113,727 of NZ_JAJLJH010000009.1, read as the reverse complement.
CTGCAGGAAACGCTGCGCGGCCGCGCGAAGGTGCTCGCATGAGCGTACGCACGGCCGCTCCGAAGGGAGCTCGCACCGCAGCCGCCAGGCGGAGGGTCGCCTTGTGACCGACCACCGCCGGGTCAGCGTGAGCTTCGACGGCGTCGTCAAGGCGTTCGGCTCGGTACAGGTGCTGCACGGCGTCAGCTTCGAGCTCGCGCCTGGCCGCGTCGTCGGCCTGCTGGGCGAGAACGGCGCCGGCAAGAGCACGCTGATGAAGATCCTCTCGGGCTACGAGCCGGCCACGTGCGGCGACGTGCGCCTCGACGGCGTGCCGGTGAAGTTCGATGGCCCGCGCGCGGCCGAGGCGCGCGGCATCGTGATGATCCACCAGGAGTTCGCGCTGGCCGAAGACCTCACGATCGCGCAGAACGTCTTCCTCGGCCACGAGCGCACGCGCGGCTGGTGGCTGGACGACGCCGCGATGCGCGCCGAGACCGCGCGCGTGCTGAAGCTGGTCGGCCTGAACGCCAGCCCCGACACGCCGGTGCGCCAGCTGATCGTCGCCGAGAAGCAGCTGGTCGAGATCGCCAAGGCGCTGCAGCGCGACGCGCGCGTGCTGGTGATGGACGAGCCCACCGCGACGCTCACGCCCGGCGAGACCGAGCGCCTGTTCGCGCTGATCGCGCAGCTGAAGGCCGAGGGCGTGACCGTCGTCTACATCTCGCACAAGCTCGACGAGATCGAACGCATCACGGACGAGGTGGTGGTGATGCGCGACGGCCGCTTCGTCGCGCGCGAGCGCACGAGCGAGCTCACGCGCCGGCAGATGGCCAACCTGATGGTGGGCCGCGAGCTGAGCGACCTCTATCCCGCCAAGGACGCGCGGCCCGACGCCGCGCCGCTGCTGCGCGTGCGCGGCCTGAGCGTGCCCGGCTGGGCGCACGCGGTCGACTTCGACGTCGCGCCGGGCGAGATCCTCGGCTTCGCCGGGCTCGTGGGCGCGGGCCGCACCGAGATGTTCGAGGGCCTGCTGGGACTGCGGCGGCACGACGTGGCGTCGCTGGAGATCGCCGGCCGCGCGGCGCGCATCCGCAGCCCGCGCGAGGCCGCGGCGCTGGGGCTCACCTACCTCAGCGAGGATCGCAAGGGCAAGGGCCTGCACGTGCGCTTCGGCCTGGCCGAGAACCTGACGCTGATGGCGCTGCGGCGCTACGCGACCCCGTGGCTGCATCCGTCCGCGGAGCGCGCCGCGTTGAAGACGGCGGTCGACGAGTTCGGCATCCGCACGGGCTCGCTGGACATCCCGGCGTCGTCGCTGTCCGGCGGCAACCAGCAGAAGCTCGCGCTCGCGAAGGTGCTGCATCCGGCGCCGCGCGTCATCGTGCTGGACGAGCCCACGCGCGGCGTCGACGTCGGCGCCAAGCGCGACATCTACTTCCTGATCCAGCGGCTGGCGCGCGAAGGCAAGGCCGTCATCGTCATCTCGTCCGAGCTGATCGAGCTGATCGGCATCTGCCACCGCATCGCCGTGATGCGCGCCGGCAGGCTGCAGGCCACGCTGGCCGCGGACCAACTCACCGAAGAGGCCCTCATTGCCCACGCCACCGGACTCCACTGAAGCCGCCGCGAGCGCCGGCGCGCGGGCGCGTCACGCGTGGGCGCGCCTGCACGGGGTCGGCCCGGTCGTCGGCCTGCTCGCGCTGTGCCTCGCCGGCTTCGTGCTGAACCACGACTTCGCGACCATCGACAACGCGATGAACGTGCTCACGCGCACGGCGTTCATCGGCATCATCGCGGTGGGCATGTGCTTCGTCATCATCAGCGGCGGCATCGACCTGTCGGTGGGCTCGATGGCGGCGCTGATCGCCGGCGGCGTCATCCTGCTGATGAACGCGCTCGGCGCGCACCACGTCGCGCCGTGGCTCGCCGTGGTGCTGGGCGCCGTCTTCGCCGTGCTGCTGGGCGCGGTGTTCGGTCTCGCGCACGGGCTGCTGATCACGCGCGGGCGCATCGAGCCCTTCATCGTGACGCTGGGCACGCTCGGCATCTTCCGCGCGACGTTGACCTGGCTGTCGGACGGCGGCGCCATCACGCTCGACAACGATCTCGCCGACGCCTACGCGCCGGTCTACTACGCCGCCGTGCTGGGCATACCGGTGCCGGTATGGGTGTTCCTCGTCGTGGCCTTGCTCGGCGCGGCGATCCTCAACCGCACCGCTTACGGTCGCTACGTGCAGGCGATCGGCTCCAACGAGCAGGTGGCGCGCTACGCCGCGGTCGATGTCGACTTCACCAAGATGATGACCTACGTGCTGCTGGGCGCCTGCGTGGGCGTCGCGACGCTGCTGTACGTGCCGCGCCTGGGCTCGGCCTCGCCGACCACCGGGCTGCTGTGGGAGCTGGAGGCGATCGCCGCGGTGATCGTCGGCGGCACCGCGCTCAAGGGCGGCGCGGGCAGCATCACCGGCACGGTCATCGGCGCGATCCTGCTGTCCGTCATCAGCAACATCCTCAACCTCACCAGCATCATCAGCGTGTACCTGAACGCGGCGGTGCAGGGCGGGGCGATCATCGTCGTGGCGTTCATGCAGCGGCGCAAGAAATAGGCAGGGTTCCATCGCGGCCGAGGCCGCAGTCGTTCGTTCCATAAAACCAGGAGACTCGCATGAAACCGATCCAACGCAGACTCGTCCTCGCTCTTGCCGCGGCCACCGTGGCGATGGCCGCGCCGTCCGGCGCGTTCGCGGCCGACAAGGTCAACCTCGGCGTGGCCATCCCGTCGGCCGACCACGGCTTCACCGGCGGCATCGTCTGGTGGGCCAACGAGGCCAAGAAGGAGCTCGAGAAGAAATATCCCGACCTCAAGGTGACGGTGAAGACGTCGGCCAACGCCGGCGAGCAGGCCAACCAGTTGCAGGACCTGGTGACGGCCAACAAGATCAACGCGCTGGTGATCTTCCCGCACGAGTCGGCCGCACTGACCAAGCCGGTGGAGCAGGTGCACAGCAAGGGCGTCTACGTGACGGTGGTCGACCGCGGCCTGACCGACGAGAGCGGCCAGGACGCCTACGTCGCCGGCGACAACACCGCGTTCGGCAAGGTGCCTGCGGAATACATCGCCAAGGCGCTGAACGGCAAGGGCGACATCGTCGCGCTGCGCGGCATCGCCACGACGCTGGACACCGAGCGCATGGACGCCTTCAACAGCGTGATGAAGAACTACCCCGACATCCACCTGCTGGACGCCAAGTACGCGAACTGGAACCGCGACGACGCGTTCAAGACCATGCAGGACTTCCTCACCCGCTTCAAGCACATCGACGCGGTGTGGGCGGCCGACGACGACATGGCCGTCGGCGTGCTCAAGGCCATCGACCAGGCCAAGCGCACCGACATCAAGCTCGTGTTCGGCGGCGCCGGCGCCAAGGGCATGATCAAGACGCTCAAGGACGGCACCGACCCGCGCATCCAGGCCAACGTGTCGTACTCGCCGAAGTTCATCTACGACGCGATCAAGATGACGGCCGAGGCGCGCCTGAAGGGCGAGAAGCTGCCGGCCAAGACGATCATCCCGTCGGTGCTGATCACCAAGGCGAACGCGAAGGACTTCTACTTCCCCGACAGTCCGTTCTGACCGGAGGTTCGCCATGGCACGCCCCATCACGCTCTTCACCGGCCAGTGGGCCGACCTTCCGTTGGCCGAACTGGCCCCGCTCGCCAGGAAGATGGGCTACGACGGCCTGGAGCTGGCGTGCTGGGGCGACCACTTCGACGTCGCGCAGGCGCTCGCTTCGCCGGCCTATGTGCGCGACAAGCGCGCGTTGCTGGACGGGCACGGCCTGCAGTGCTTCGCGATCGGCAACCACCTGGTCGGCCAGGCCGTGTGCGACCGCATCGACGAGCGCCACGAGTCCATCCTGCCGGCGCGCGTGTGGGGCGACGGCGATCCGGAAGGCGTGCGCCGGCGCGCCGCGCGCGAGCTGCAGGACACCGCGCGCGCCGCCGCGGCCTTCGGCGTGAAGACGGTGACGGGCTTCACGGGCTCGTCGATCTGGCACGCGATCTACGCGTTCCCGCCGACGACGCAGGCGTTCTGGGACGCCGGCTTCGCCGACTTCGCGAATCGCTTCCTGCCGATCCTGGACGTCTTCGACGAGGTCGGCGTCGACTTCGCACTCGAGGTGCATCCGACCGAGATCGCCTTCGACATCGCCAGCGCCGAACGCGCGATCGCCGCGGTCGGCGGCCATCGCCGCTTCGGCTTCAACTTCGACCCCAGCCATCTCGGCTACCAGGGCGTCGACTACATCCGCTTCATCCGCCAGTTCGGCGAGCGAATCTTCAACGCCCACATGAAGGACGTGTGGTGGGGCAAGGGCGACGGCACAGTGGGCACCTTCGGCGGCCACACCAGCTTCGGCGACGCGCGCCGCACATGGGATTTCCGCAGCGTCGGCCGCGGCATGATCGACTTCGAGTCGCTGATCGTCGCGTTGAACGACGTCGGCTACGCCGGCCCGTTGTCCGTCGAATGGGAGGACAGCCGCATGGATCGCGTGCACGGCGCGACGGAGAGCGCCGCGTTCTGCCGGCGGCTGGACTTCGAGCCGGCAAAGGGCGCGTTCGACGCGGTCTTTGACAAATCGAAGCAGGGCGGCATGGCGGGGAGCGCGCGATGACCCGCCGCCTGCGCTACGCGATGGTCGGCGGCGGGCGCGATGCCTTCATCGGCGCGGTGCATCGCGCGGCGATGGCGCTCGACGGCCAGTACGAGATGGTGGCGGGCGCGCTGTCGTCGACGCCGCAGCGCTCGCGCGAGTCCGGCCGCGACATCGGCCTGGCCGACGACCGCAACCACGGCACGTGGCAGGAGCTGCTGGCCGACGAGACCTCGCGTCCCGGGGATCAGCGCGCGGACATCGTCGTGCTCGTCACGCCCAACCACCTGCACTACGAGCCGGCGCGGGCCTTCGTCGACGCCGGCTTCCACGTCGTCTGCGACAAGCCGCTCGTGCACACGACGGCGCAGGCGGAGGATCTCGCCGCGCTCGTCGCCGCGCGCGGCACGCTGTTCGCGGTGACCTACAACTACACCGGCTATCCGATGGTGCGCGAGGCGCGCGAGCTGGTAAGCGCCGGCGCGATCGGCGCGGTGCGCAAGGTGGTCGTCGAGTATCACCAGGGCTGGCTCGCGGGCGCGCTGGAGTCCTCGGACAACAAGCAGTCGGAATGGCGCAAGGACCCGGCGCGCGGCGGCCCGGCCGGCGCCATGGCCGACATCGGCTCGCACGCGGAGAACCTCGTCGCGACCGTCACCGGCCTCGAGATGGAGAGCCTGTGCGCCGACCTGACCGCCTTCGGCGCGGGCCGCAGGCTCGACGACGACGCCGGCCTGCTGCTGCGCTTCGTCGGCGGCGCGCGCGGCGTGATGTCGGCCTCGCAGATCGCCGCCGGCCACGAGAACGACCTGCGCCTGCGCGTGATCGGCGAGCGCGGCCTGCTGGACTGGCGCCAGGAGGAGCCCAACCTGCTGATCCACGCGCCGGTCGATGGCCCGCGCCGCACGCTGACGCGCAATTCGCCCGGCCTCAGCGAAGCCGCGCGGCGCGCCTGCCGCCTGCCGCCGGGCCATCCGGAGGGCTTCATCGAGGCCTTCGCGAATCTTTACCAGGGCGTCGCGACCGACCTGCGGATGCGCGAGGCGCACGGTCGCGCGGCGACGACGCAGGAGGCCGAGTACCCGCGCATCGGGGACGGCGTGCGTGGCGTGCGCTTCATCGAGAAGACCGTGGCGTCGTCGGCCAGTCATCAGAAGTGGACGCTGCTGCGTTGAGGAGGCATGCGCCTTGCTGCGCAGCCCGTCCACTCCCGCCACAATGCGCCGATGCTTCTCGCTCACCGACTCACGATCGCCGCCACGGCGCTGACCCTGCTGGCCGGCCTGGCCTCGCCCGCGCGGGCCGACGACGCCCAGGACGAGGCGTTCTACCACCGCGCCTCCGAATGCGCCGCGGCGATGCAGGTCGACCAGTACGCGCTGGTCGGCCGCGCCCGCGCCGGCGACAAGACCGTGCGTCCCGCGCTGTTCGACATCACCAGGCTGGGCTTCGCCTACGTTGGCGAGGCCTACCTGAAGGGCCTGCGCGACCCGCGCGGCGGCGAGATGCTCAAGGCCGCCAGCGCCGAGCAGAAGGACTGGCCGGCCGATCGCCACGCCGCGATGGTCAAGCAGTGCCGCGTCGAGGCGCAGCAGATCTACGACGCCTCCGGCATGTGGAAGCTCCTGGTCGACAACAAGGCCAACAAGCGCGTCGACCGCTTCATGTCGATGCCGCCGCTGCCGGCGTCGGGCGCGAGCAACTAGCGCGATCCAGGGGCTCTTGCCGCGAGGCCCGCGCGCCCGCATGCCCCAGGGTATCCTGCCCGATCGAGCGGTTCGGGGAGGCGCGGGTCATGTCGGAAGTGCGTTGGGGAATCCTGGGCGCCGCGAAGTTCGCGCGCGAGTTCATGGGGCCGGCGCTGACGCTGGCGCCAGGCGGCCATGTCGCGGCGCTGGCGACGTCGGACCCGGCCAAGGCCGACGCGTTCCGTGCCTTCGCGCCGGGCCTGCGCGTGCATGACAGCTTCGACGCGCTGCTGGCCGATCCCGCGATCGACGCCGTCTACATCCCGCTGCCGAACGGGCTGCATGTCGAATGGAGCCTCAAGGCCATGCAGGCCGGCAAGCACGTGCTGTGCGAGAAGCCGATGGCGATGCAGGCCGGCGACTTCGACCGGTTGATCGCCGCGCGCGACGCGGCGGGCGTCGTGGCGGCCGAGGCCTTCATGATCGTCCATCATCCGCAATGGCAGCGCGCGCGCCAGCTGCTGGCCGACGGCGCGGTCGGCAAGCTGTGGCGCATCGACGGCGCGTTCTCGTTCAACAACCGCGATCCCGGCAACATCCGCAACCGGGCCGACATGGGCGGCGGCTGCCTGCGCGACATCGGCGTCTACGTCCTGGGCGGCGCCCGTTTCGCCACCGGCCTGGAAGGCACCGACGTGCGGGCCCGCATCCAGTGGGAGGACGGCGTGGACGTGTACGCCGCGATCAGCGCGAAGTTCGGCGATGCCGACTACGTCAACTTCACGTCGATCCGGATGCATCCGCGCCAGGAGATCACGTTCCACGGCGACGAGGGCGTGCTGCGCCTGCCCGTGCCGTTCAATGCGCGCGTCTTCGGCGAGGCGCGGCTCGAGCTGCACCGCGGCACGTCGACCAACACCGAGCGCTGGCCGGCCGTGAACCACTACGAGCTCCAGGCCGCGGCGTTCAACCGTGCGGTGCTCGACGGCGCGGCCTATCCCTGTCCGCTGGAATTCTCCCGCGGCACGCAGGCGATGATGGACGCGGCGTTCGCCAGCGCCGGCTGAATCGCGCCGGAGCGCGACAGGGCTCGCGAGACCCTGGACGCCTCCCGGAGATGCGCCTCTCGCGCGGGAAAAGGCGCATCGTCGGTGCCCCGTGTCCCTGCCGGCGGCTCGCAGTCCTGCGGCGCATCGAAGGGCGCGTGTTCCTCAACTCCAGTTCATCAAGGAGCAGCCATGAGCTTCGTCAAGACCAAGGACGGCACGCAGATCTTCTACAAGGATTGGGGCAGCGGCCAGCCGCTGTTCTTCCACCACGGCTGGCCGCTGTCGGCGGACGACTGGGACTCGCAGATGATGTTCTTCGTCAACAAGGGCTACCGCGTCATCGCCCACGATCGCCGCGGCCACGGACGTTCGACCCAGACGTCGAAGGGCCACGACATGGACACCTACGCCAGCGACGCCGCCGCCGTGGTCACCGCGCTCGAGCTGACGAACGCGATCCACATCGGCCACTCGACCGGCGGCGGCGAGGTGGCTCGCTACGTGGCGAAGTTCTCGGACGGGCGCGCCTCGAAGGCGGTGCTGATCAGCGCGATCCCGCCGCTGTTCATGAAGACGGCGGAGCACCCCGAAGGCGTTCCGATGGAGGTGATCGACGGCATCCGCAAGGGCACCGCCGAGAACCGGGCCCAGTTCTACAAGGACATCACCATCCCGTTCTACGGCTTCAACCGGCCTGGGGCGGTCGTTTCCGAAGGCATCCGCGAGAACTGGTGGCGGCAGGGCATGATGGGCAGCGCGCAGGCGCACTTCGAGTGCGTGCGGGTGCTGTCCGAGACGCCGTTCTACGACGACCTGAAGGCCATCAATGTCCCGGTGCTGGTCATGCACGGACTCGACGACCAGATCTGCCCGTTCGAGGCCACCGGCGCGCTCTCCGTCAAGCTGCTGAGGCAGGGAACGCTGAAGACCTACCCGGGCTTCCCGCACGGCATGCCGACGACGCATGCGGACGTGATCAACGCCGACCTGCTGGCCTTCATCCAGTCCTGAGGGGGCATCGCTGCCCACGCGAGCAACCCGGCGCGGCGCTGCTCAGCCGCGCTCGGTGGCCGTGAACAGCGCCTCGAACTCCGGCGCCGCCATCGGCTTGCCGAACAGGTAGCCCTGGAACTCGTCGCAAGCCATCTCGCGCAGCAGCCTGGCCTGGCCGGGCGTCTCGATCCCCTCGGCCACCAGGCGCAGCGAAAGCGATCGCCCCAGCGCGACGATGGCGTGCGCGATCGCCACGGCGTTCGGGTCGGTCTCCAGGTCCCGCACGAAGGTGCGGTCGATCTTCATGACGTCGATGGGCAGGCTGCGCAGCAAGGCCATCGACGAGTAGCCGGTGCCGAAGTCGTCCATCGCCACCGTCACGCCCAGCGCTCGCAGGCCGTCGAGCTGCCGCGTGACCTGCGTGACGTCGCCGCTGAGCACGCTCTCGGTCACCTCGAGCTCCAGGCAGGACGGATCGACGGCGTGCCGCCGCAGCGCGCCACGCACCTGGTCGGGCAGGGCGCCGCTCTCGAACTGGCGCGGCGAGACGTTGACCGAGACGCGCTTCAGCGGCAGGCCGGCCTGCGTCCAGCGCGCCATCTGCGACATCGCCTGGTCGAGCACCGCCTCGCCGAGGGCCGCGATGAGGCCCGAGGCCTCGGCCAGCTCGATGAAGTCGTTCGGCGGCACGAGGCCGTGGCCCGGGCGCTGCCAGCGGGCCAGTGCCTCGGCGGATTCGATCCGGCCGCTGCGCGCATCGATCCGGGGCTGGTAGTGCACGACGAGTTCCCGGCGCTCCAATCCGAGCCGCAGGGCGGCCAGCGTGTCGTGGCGGCGCCGGATCCCGGCGTCCAGCGCCGGATCGAACACGGTGAAGCGGCCGCGGCCGGCGCGCTTCGATTCGTAGAGCGCGATGTCGGCGCAGCGCAGCAGCTCCTCGGCCGCGTCCGCATGCGCCGGGCACAGGGCGATGCCGATGCTGGCGCCGCAGACGTGGCTGCTGTCCCGCAGCACGTAGGGCTGCGCCAGCGTGGCCAGGATGTCGCTCGCGACGCCGCGTGCGCGCGGTTCGGCGGCGGAGCCGCGCACGATCACGACGAACTCGTCGCCGCCTTTGCGCGCGACGACCAGGTTCTCGTCGACTTCCGTCAGCCGCCGCGCCGCGAGGCACAGCACCTGGTCGCCAACCGCGTGGCCGTGGCGGTCGTTGACGTCCTTGAAGAAGTCCAGGTCGATGAACAGCACGGCCAGTTCGCCGCGGCCGCCGTCCAGGCGAAGCAGCGACTCGAGGATCCGCATCAGGCCGAAGCGGTTGACCAGCCCGGTGAGATCGTCGTGCGCCGCGCGGTGCTCCAGCAGCGCCGCGCGCTCCTCGAGCTTGGCGGCCATGTCGTTGAAGGCGAGTGCCAGCGAGCCGATCTCGTCGTCGCCGCGCACCTCGACGCGCGTCCTCGACTCGCCGCGCGCCAGCCGCTGCGTGCCGGCGGTGAGGCGTTCCAGCGGCGCCAGCGCACGCCGGATCCGGCTTTGTCCGACCAGGCCGACGATCAGCAGGGTCGCGATCGCGACGGTCGCCAGCCAGGCCGTCACGGGCTGGTGATGCCAGTCCACGCGCGGCGCCGGCGCCGATTGCGCGAACGTCCATTCCTGGTCGACACCGTCGCCGCCCAGGAAGAGCCGGGCGGTGTAGGTCCGCCATTCGTCGGTGCGCTCGCCGGCGCCTTCGGCATCGGCGCCGCGCACCTGGGCCAGGATGTCGCCCTGCGGGTCGCGCACGCTCCAGGCGGCGTCGTCGCCGCTGTTGCGCAGCGGTTCCCAGAGAAAGTCCTCGGCGAGCGTGGCCACGCAGAGGCGGCCGTCGGACGCCGTCGCGGCGACGAAGATGCGCACCGGCGACTCGGCGCCCAGCGCGACGCGCGCATGATCCGGCGCCGGCGCGCGGGCGTCCAGCGCTCGCCATTGCGCGACCGTCGCCGCATCGCCGGCGATCGCCGCGGCGGTCTCGCCCGGCGCGACGCAGCCGACGTGGGCCAAGGGCGAGCCCGCCGGCGCGCTGCCGACGCTGCCGGCTTGCGCCAGCGATTGCAGCACCCTCTCGCCAAGCTTGATGCGATCCAGCACCTGGCGGCTGGCGGCGCGCACGGCCTGCGTGCGGTGATCGCCGTCGAGCTTGCTGGCCACGCCGTCCATCACGGTGATGACCAGCCAGTCCGACAAGGCCACCGGCAGCAGGGCGCCGGCCACGAACAGCAGGCACAGGCGCCAGGCGAGCCGGCGTCGCAGCCAGTGCCAGGCGAGGAGCGGCTTGGTCGACATCAGAACGCCGAGGCGAGCCCGATGTAGCCGCCGTTGCTCGCGCGGATGACGTCGTCGAGGCTCAGCTTCTGGGTGATCTGCGGCTTCGACTGGCCGTCCGCGCCCGAGCTGTAGATGTCGAAGTCCGTGTTCAATGGATTGAGCGCGTGGTCCTTGCGCGCGCCGCCCTTGCCGTTGGCGTCGATGTTGTAGTAGACGTAAGGATTGCCCCACGGATCCAGCTTGCCGGCGAGGCCCACGTCCGACAGCGACGACGGATAGCCGCGGTTGTCGATCCAGTAGTTGTTCACGGCGGCCGACATCGCGGTGATGTCCAGCACCGCCTGGTGCACGCGCACCCGCTCCTGGTAGCCCTTGTAGAACGGCAGGGCGACCGTGGCGAGCACGCCCATGATCAGGACGATCAGCATGAGCTCGATCAACGTGAAGCCGCGCGCGCTGCGCTGAGGGAAGGAGTTGTGGCTGGGCACGAGGGGCATGGTTTCGCTCGCCAGTATGAAGGCGGCACCTGTCGGTTCGGTCTCGCCCGGAGCACGGCGGGCGCCCAGCGTGAAGTGATGCACTGAATCGCGAGTGTGCTTCAGTTACTGCCGAGTTGTCGCCGGCCGACAGTCGGCACCCGCGGGCGGGCTCACGCCCCTGCTGGACGCGTGTTCGGTGCTGCCGGGCCCGCTTGCGGGGAAGGCACGGGCTCGGCCGGCTGCGGCGGGAGGTCCTGGAGCTGGCGCTGCCACCAGCTCACGTCGCGCCAGGCGCCGTTCTTGAAGGCGGCACTCTTGAAGACGCCGACGGATTCGAACCCGAGCGCCCGATGCAGGCGGATGCTCGCCTCGTTGGGCAGCACGACGCGGGCGAACGCCTGGCGGTAGCCTCGCTGGACCAGCTGTTTCAGCAGTTCGTCCCCCAGCCGGCGGCCGATGCCCTGCTCCCGGCAACCCTGGCGCACGCAGATCGAGGTGTCGACGGTCCAGCGGTAGGCCGCCCGTTCGCGATGCCGGCTGGCGAAGGCGTAGCCGCTGACCGTGCCGCGTTCGTCGTGCGACACGAGCCAGGGCAATTCCGGCAGCGCCCGTTCGATGCGGGCGCGCATCTCGTCGACGGAGGGCGGCTCGGTCTCGGACGACAGCGCCGTGTGGCGCACGATCGGGCCGTAGATGTCGAGGATCGCGTTGGCGTCCTCGCCGGTGGCCGAGCGGATGTGCGCGGCGTGGTTCGCGCGGCCGTCCAGGCGCAGGGTCATGAACACCGCGGTGTCCGGGTTGCCCGCCTGGAATGCCGGAGTGGCCTGGACGGCGGCGGGCGCGTCGGCGCGGTTGTCCACGCGATAGCCGCGAGCGGCGAAGAACGGGACCGCGGCCGTGGTCAGCAGGCACAGCTCGTTCATGCCCTTGGAGCGCGCGAACGACTCGACCGCGGCAGCGAGCTCCTTGCCCAGGCCGGCGCTCCGGTGCCTGCGGTCGACGGCGACGCAGCGCAGAAAGCCGATGTCGCCGACCGGTTCGAGCTCGACGGCGCCGACCACCTCGGCGCCGGCTTCGCCGAGCAGCCAGGTCTCCAGCCGTTCGGGCACGTCGGTCGTCCGCGGGCAGCAGCCCTGCGTCAATGCGGCGATGGCCGGCCAGTCGGCGGGGTCGGCGGGACGCAGCGTCATCTGGTGCAACGGGGCCTCAGCCATGGGCCGGATGCTCGACCAGGTCGGCCGGCGATGCACTCGTGGGGCCCGTCATCGGGAGGTCGTTCGAATCGTCACAACCCTCGAAGGTAGGTCACGATTCTTAGCCGAGAGTTAGGCGCGGGTGCCTGGCGTGCACCGCGCCTTCGCCCGTCACGGCTTGACGAACTTCAGCACGAACTCGTCTTTGGGCTGCGGCGGGTTCGGCGTGTTCTGGTCGCGCGGGTCGTTCGGGTTGCGCAGGAAATCGCCCTCGGCGGCGAGCCGGAAGCCGGCGGCCTCGACTTCCGAGCGCAGGAACGACTCCTCGATCCGATGCAGCGAGCCGGACTCCGAGATGCCCGTGCCGGGCCGGCCCGCATGGTCGGCGATCACGAAATAGCCGCCCGGCTTGAGCGCGTTGAAGATCGCGCGGTTCATCGCCGGGCGGTCGGTGCCGATCCAGCCGAGGTCGTGATAGTTGAACATCAGCGTCACGAGGTCGAGCTTGCCGATGGCCTCGGGCGGCACCGGGTTGTCGAAGGGCAGCGCGGCATAGGCGATGGGCGCGGCTGCGACGCCAGCCGCCTTCATCTCGGCACTGCGGTCGGCCAGCACGTCGGCCGTGGAACGCGGCGCGGGCGCGACCGCGGGCATCGGGGCCGGCGCGCCGCCCTCCGGCGCGGCCGGCCTGGCGGCGGCGGCGGCCGGATTGCGCGGGCGGCTCTGCGCCCACACGAGGCCGCTGGGGCCGATCACGCGGGCCAGCAGCTCGGTCGTGTAGCCACCGCCGGTGCTGACGTCCAGCGCCGTCCAGCCGGGCTTGGCGCCCACGAACATGAGCATGTCGACGGGATGGCGGCGGATGTCGTTGGTGCGATCGGCGGCGCTGCGGTCGGGGCTGTTGACGATGGCCTCGATCTGGGCGCGCGACAGCGGGGCGAGCGGCGGCGTCGAGACGGTCGAGGTGGCCGTCGACGAGCTCGTCGTGGTGACGGGCACCATCACCGGCGGCTTCTCGCTGGCGCAGCCGAGCAGGCCGGCGGCGATCAACGTTGCAATGCCGACCGGAAGAAGTTGCTTGTTGTGCATGGCTTGTCTCGTCGTCGTTGTTGAGTGCGGGCGATGTTGCCAGAGCGGGGCGGATTTCGTGCCCGCGACCGACCCCACTGGCGTGTCGAACAGTCACACGATCGTCAGCTGAGCCCCGAAGGCTTGAGAATGACGATCCGGACGCCATCTGTCCGGGTCGCCATGTCCGCCCTGCAAGACTTCCACCCCGCCGTCGCGCGCTGGTTCGAGCGCCGTTTCGGCACGCCCACGCCCGCGCAGGTCGCGGCGTGGCCGCACATCCGCGCGGGTCGCGACACGCTGGTGGCCGCGCCCACCGGCTCGGGCAAGACGCTGACGGCCTTCCTCGCCGCGCTCGACGACCTGGTGCGCCGCGGCGTCGCGGGCGACCTGCCGGACGAGACCGCCGTCGTCTACGTCTCCCCGTTGAAGGCGTTGTCCAACGACATCCGCGCCAACCTCGACGAGCCGCTGGCGGGCATCCGCGCCGAGCTGGCCGCGCTGGGCCTGCCCGACGTCGAGATCCGCACCGCCGTGCGCACCGGCGACACGCCGCAGCGCGAGCGCCAGCAGGCGATGCGGCGGCCGCCGCACATCCTCGTGACGACGCCGGAGTCCCTCTACGTGCTGCTGGGCTCGTTGTCGGGCCGGCGCATGTTGTCGACCGTGCGCAGCGTGATCGTCGACGAGATCCACGCGCTGGCCGCCAACAAGCGCGGCAGCCATCTCGCGCTGTCGCTGGAGCGGCTGCAGATGATCGTGGACGAGCCGCCGTGCGACCCGGCGCCGGACGAGGACGGCGTCGTGCCCGACCCGAAGGCCGTCGCGCCGCGCGCGCAGCCGCGCCACGTCGTGCGCATCGGGCTGTCGGCGACGCAGAAGCCGATCGCCGAAGTAGCGCGCTTCCTCGTCGGCGCCGGCAGCGTCGTCGAGGGTGTCGCGCAGTGCGAGATCGTCGACATCGGCTACAAGAAGCAGCGCGACCTGGCGCTCGAGGTCCCGCCGACGCCGCTGGCGGCGGTGATGTCCAACGACCAGTGGGAGCAGGTCTACGAGCGCATCGTGCAGCTCGTCGCCACGCATCGCACGACGCTGGTCTTCGTCAACACGCGCCGCATGGCCGAGCGCGCGGCGCGCCACCTGGCCGACCTGCTGGGCAAGGAGGCCGTCGCCGCGCACCACGGCAGCCTGTCGCGCGAGCTTCGTCTCGATGCCGAACAGCGGCTCAAGCGCGGCGAGCTGAAGGTGCTCGTGGCGACGGCGTCGCTGGAGCTGGGGCTGGACATCGGCGATGTCGACCTCGTCTGCCAGCTCGGCTCGCCCAGGTCGATCGCCGCGTTCCTGCAGCGCGCCGGCCGCGCCGGCCACGCGGTGGGCGGCACGCCGAAGGCGCGGCTGTTCCCGCAGTCGCGCGACGAGCTGGTCGAGTGCGCGGCGCTGCTCGACGCCATCCGGCGCGGCGAGCTCGACACGCTGCACGTGCCGCCGCAGCCGCTGGACGTGCTCGCGCAGCAGATCGTCGCCGAGACCGCGTGCCGCGACTGGGACGAGGATGCGCTCTACGCGCTGATGTGCCGCGCGTGGCCGTACGCGTCGCTGCCGCGCGAGCGCTTCGACGCCGTGCTGCGCATGCTGGCCGACGGCTACACCACGCGCCAGGGCCCGCGCGGCTCGTACCTGCATCGCGACGCCGTGCACCACCAGTTGCGCGAGCGCCGCGGCGCGCGCATGACGGCGCTGACCTCGGGCGGCACGATCCCGGAGACCGGCGACTACACCGTCATGCTGGAGCCGCAGGCCGACCGCATCGGCACCGTCAACGAGGACTTCGCCGTCGAGAGCCTGGCCGGCGACATCTTCCAGTTGGGCAATACCAGCTACCGTATCCTGAAGGTCGAGCCGGGGCGCGTGCGCGTCGAGGACGCCAAGGGTGCGCCGCCCAACATCCCGTTCTGGCTCGGCGAGGCGCCGGGGCGCAGCGACGAGCTGTCGTTCGCGGTGTCGCGGCTGCGCGCGGAGGTCGGCGAGCACGTGAGGCGCGATGGCACGACGGCCGCGATCGCGACGCTGGTCGAACAGACGGCGAACGCCATCGACGCCGAGGCCGCGCGCCAGATCGTCGACCACCTCGCGAGCGCGCAAGCGGTGCTGGGCGCGCTGCCGACGCAGACGCGCATCGTGATGGAGCGCTTCTTCGACCAGTCCGGCGGCATGCAGCTGGTGATCCATTCGCCGTTCGGCAGCCGGCTGAACCGCGCGTGGGGCCTGGCGCTGCGCAAGCGCTTCTGCCGCCAGTTCAACTTCGAGCTGCAGGCCGCCGCGACCGAGGACGCGATCGTGCTGTCGCTGTCGACCAGCCACAGCTTCCCGCTGGACGAGGTGGCGCGCTACCTGCGCTCGGCCACGGCGATGGACGTGCTGATCCAGGCCCTGCTCGACGCGCCGCTGTTCGCCGTGCGCTGGCGCTGGAACGCGACGACCGCGCTGGCGCTGCCGCGCTTCGTCGGCGGCCGCAAGGTGGCGCCGCAGCTGCAGCGCATGAAATCGGAAGACCTGCTGGCCGCCGTGTTCCCCGACCAGGTGGCCTGCGCCGAGAACATCGGCGGCGATCGCGACGTGCCCGACCATCCGCTGGTCGCGCAGACCATGCACGACTGCCTGCACGAGGCGATGGATTCCGACGGCTGGCTGGACGTGCTGCGCGGCATCGAGTCCGGCGCGATCGAGGTGATCGCGCGCGACCTGCCGGCGCCGTCGCCGCTCGCGGCCGAGGCGCTCAACGCACGGCCGTATGCCTATCTCGACGACGCGCCGATCGAGGAGCGCCGCACGCAGGCCGTGCAGAACCGCCGCTTCGGCGATGCGAGTAGCGTCGACGAGATGGGCGCCCTCGACGCCGACGCCATCGCCGGCGTGCGCGAGGAGGCCTGGCCGCGCGCCCGCAGCGCCGACGAGGTGCACGAGGCCTTGATGACGCTGGGCGCGATCACCGAGTCCGAGGCGCGGGCCAACGACCATTGGGAAACGGCGCTGGCGATGCTCGCGAAGAGCGGCCGCGCGACGCGGATGGTTTCCGAGGAAATTATTCTGTGGGTCGCGGCGGAGCGCCTCGCGCCGATGCGCCAGCTCTATCCGCGCGCGGCGCTGCGGCCGGACATCGCCTCGCCGCAAGGCTACGAAGCCGGCTTGGCCACGCCCGAGGAAGCGTTGCGCGAGCTGCTGCGCGCCCGGCTGGGCGGCCTCGGCCCGGTCACCGTCGACGAGCTCGTCGCGCAGCTGGGCCTGCCTCGCGCGGAGATCGAGTTCGCGCTGGCGGCGCTGCAGGCCGAGGGCAGCGTGTTCCAGGGCCACGTCACGCCGAACCTGGCCGACGTCGAGTGGTGCGAGCGCCACCTGCTCGCGCGCATCCATCGCTACACGTTGAAGCGGCTGCGGCGCGAGATCGAGCCCGTCGAGCCGCGCGACTTCGTGCGCTTCCTGTTCGAGTGGCAGCATGTCGCGACGTCGACGCGCGTCAGCGGGCCCGAGGCCTTGCCTGCGGTGCTGGCGCAGCTCGAGGGCTTCGAGGCGCCGGCGTCGCTGTGGGAGGCCGAGGTGCTGCCCGCGCGCGTCCGGGACTACGCGTCGTCGTGGCTGGACGATCTCTGCACCTCGGGCCGCACGATGTGGACGCGCCTGCGCCCGCTGGCCAGCGGCACGCAGGGCGGCGGCCGTTCGTCGCTGCGCACGACGCCGATCCTGCTGCTGCCGCGGCGCGCGGCGCCGACCTGGTCGCGCCTGGCCTCTGCCGCCGCGGACGACGAGGCGCTGGGCGGGCGCGCGCAACGCGTGTTCGATGTCCTCGAGGCCAACGGCGCGTCCTTCTTCGACGAGATCGCCGACGGTGCGCGCCTGCTGCGCGCCGAGCTGGAGGACGCGCTCGCCGAACTCGTGGTGCGCGGCCGCGCCAACTGCGACAGCTACGCCGGCCTGCGCGCGCTGCTGGTGCCGGCGGCCAAGCGCGCCACGGCCGTCTCGCGCTCGCGCCGGCGCGTCGCGCTGTTCGGCATCGAGGATGCCGGGCGCTGGAACGTGATCCGCGCGCCGCATCCGAGCGCCGACGGCAAGGTCGCGGCCGAGGCCATCGAGCACGTCGCGCGCACGCTGCTGCGCCGCTACGGCGTCGTGTGCTTCCAGCTGCTCGAGCGCGAGGCCGCCTGGCTGCCGCCGTGGCGCGAGCTGGTGCGCGTCTATCGCCGGCTCGAGGCGCGCGGCGAGATCCGCGGCGGCCGCTTCATCGCTGGCGTGACGGGCGAGCAGTTCGCGCTGCCCGACGCCATCGCGACGATGCGTGCCGTGCGCCGCCAGCCGCCCGACGAGGCGATGGTGTGCCTGTCGGCGTCCGATCCGGCCAACCTGCTGGGCACCGTGCTCGCCGGCCCCAAGGTGCCGCGCGTCGCCGGCTCGCGCGTGCTGTATCGCGACGGCCTGGCGATCGGCACCAGCATCGGCGGGCAGATCGAGTTGCTGGTGCCGCTGTCGATCGAGGAGACGCGCGCGGCCACGCGCGCGCTGGCGCTCGATCCGCAGGTGCGGTTCCTGGAGATGGCGGCGACGGCATCGCCCTGAGGGCCGCGTGGGCACCGGCCCGCTGGCGCGTAAATTGGCGACACTCCGCCCGGTCGAGCAACCCTGAGGGGGTATCGCCGACACCCCGTCGATCGCAGGACGACCGCCGTGCCGCTCCTGCGAGCGCCCGCTTGAATCTGCCAGGGAGTTCGCCATGAACATCGGATCGTCGCTTCGAGTCCTCGCCAGCGCGTGCCTCGCCCTCCTGTCGTCGGTCGCCAGTGCCGACGACGGGTGTCGTGGTGCCGTCGACCAGCCCTCGATCTCCTTCATCACGTACCCGTCGCCCAACCTCGCCGCGACCTCGCCCGCAAACGCGACGCTGACGATCGAAGGCAAGCTGAGCCTGCCGGCGGCGCTGGTCGCGCCCTGGCGCTGCGAGACGGGCAGGCATTCGCGCAAGATGCCGGCCGTGGTGATCCTGCACGGCTCCAGCGGCGTCGACTCGCGCGGCGACTTCTACGAACGCGCGCTCAACGCCGAAGGCATCGCGACGCTGCAGATCGACATGTGGCAGGCGCGCGGCGTCACCGGCATCGCCGACCGCCCCGCCGCGCCCATCCTCACGTACCCCGACGCCTTCAACGCGCTCGCCTTCCTGGCCGCGCGCCCCGACATCGATCCCGACCGCATCGGCGTGCTCGGCTTCTCGTGGGGCGGCGTCGTGAGCCTGGCGGCCGCGGAACAGCTCTATTCCGGCGAATTCGGCGGCGGCCGCAAGTTCGCGGCCCACGTCGCCAACTATCCCGTCTGCTGGGGCGCGAACGACACGTCCATCCCGGCGCTCAATCCGCCGGCCCAGAAGGGCACGCAGTTCCTGCACCTGACCGGGGCGCCGGTGCTGATCCAGATCGGCAGCAAGGACAGCTATGACAACGGGACGGCCCATTGCGTCGCTCTGGCGGCCTCGGTCAACCCGTCCAACGGCAACGTCGTGTCGGTCAACCAGTACATCGGCGCGACCCACGCGTGGGATCGCCTGATGGTGCCCGAGACCGCGCTCGATCCCTTCGCGGACGAGGGCAGCTACTTCCGAACGGGTGTCCTGCCGACCGTCGTCATCACGCCGGACGTGGCGCAGGCCTACCTGTCGCGCGAGCGCGTGGCGCGTTTCTTCGCGAAGCACCTGATCGAGAAGCGCTGAGGAGGGCGCAGGGCGCCGGGGCGAATGTCCCTGCGCTCAACTTGGCCGCGCGGAAGGCCGATATGGGGGACGACGGCACCCGCGTTCCGTCGCCTCCATCGTCGCTTCCACCGGACCAGACATGCTCGAATCTCTCAGTTTCAAGAAGAAGATAGCCACGCTCATCGCCGTGTCCCTGGCGGGGCTGTTCATCTTCACGGCCGTGTCGTTCGTCAAGCTGCGCGCCAGCATCATCGATGGCCGCACGTCGCAGCTGGTCACCGCGGTGCGAACCGCCCGCAGCATCGCGGCGTCCTACCAGGCGCTGGCCGCGGCCGGCAAGCTGCCGGAGGCCGACGCGAAGAAGCAGGCGATGGATGCCCTGCGCGGGATCCGCTACGGCGACATCGCCAAGGACTACGTCTACATCTTCTCGAACAAGTTCGAAGGCGTGATGCACCCGTTCAAGACGGAGTGGGACGGCACCAACATGCTGGGCAAGGTGCGCAACTCCAAGGGCGTCGACACCATCGAGGAGCTGATCACCTCGGCCAACACGAGCCCCGACGGCACGGCCTTCGTCAACGGCGAGTTCCCGCGCCCGGGCAGCACCGTGCCGGTGCCCAAGCTGCAGTACGTCACCAGCCTGAAGGAATGGGGCTGGGTCGTCGGCTCGGGCGTCTACATGGACGACGTCGACGCGGCCGTGCGCACCGCGCTGTTCGAGACGCTGGGCATCGCGGCCTGCGTGTTCGTCGTCATCGGCGGGCTGGGCTTCGCCATCGGACGCAGCGTGCTGCGCCAGATCGGCGGCGACCCGCAGGAAGCCGTCATCGCGATGAAGCAGGTGGCGCAGGGCAACCTCGCCACCATGGTGCGCGAGCCGGTGCCGGGCAGCCTGCTGGACACGCTGGCCTTGATGATCGCGTCGCTGCGCAACACGGTCTCGCAGGTGCGCCACACGACGGAGTCGATCGCCACGGCCTCCGGCCAGATCGCCGCGGGCAACCACGACCTGTCCGCGCGCACCGAGCAGACCGCCTCCAACCTGCAGCAGACCGCGGCGTCGATGGAAGAACTCACCGGCACGGTCTCGCAGACCGCCGACTCCGCCTCCAAGGCCAACGAGCTGGCGTCGTCGGCCTCCGGCGCGGCGGCCCGCGGCGGCGAGGTGGTCGAGCAGGTCGTCTCGACGATGGCCGACATCAACGCCAGCTCCAAGCGCATCGGCGACATCATCGGCGTCATCGATGGCATCGCCTTCCAGACCAACATCCTCGCCCTGAACGCCGCCGTGGAAGCGGCGCGCGCCGGCGAGCAGGGCCGCGGCTTCGCCGTCGTGGCCACGGAAGTGCGCAGCCTGGCCAAGCGCTCGGCCGACGCGGCCAAGGAGATCAAGGCGCTGATCGGCGCCTCGGTCGAGCGCGTCGAGTCGGGCTCGGCGCTGGTCACGCAGGCCGGGGCGACGATGAAGGACATCGTCACCAGCGTGCGCCACGTGTCCGACATCATCGGCGAGATCACCAACGCCGCGAGCCAGCAGTCCAGCGGCATCGGCCAGGTCAACGGCGCCGTCGCGCAGCTCGACCAGATGACGCAGCAGAACGCGGCGCTCGTCGAGGAGTCGGCGGCCGCCGCTGAGAGCCTGAAGGACCAGGCGAAGCGGCTGTCCGAGGTCGTCGAGGTGTTCCGCCTGTCGTGACGTCGTCGCCGGTCAGCGCAGCCGCTGGCCGAAGAACGTGAACGTCCGATCCCAGGCCTGCTGCGCCCACACCGGGTCGTAATGCGTCTCGGCGATGCGGCCGGTGCCGACGGCCTGCTCGTTGCCGAAGGCGTGGTGGGCGAGGTACTGGTGGAAGTCGAAGGCGACGCCGGCTTCCTTGAGCCTTGCGGTGAGGCCCTCGACCTGCGAGATCGGGAAGAACTCGTCCTGGGTTGCCCAATGGCCTTGCAGCGGGATCCTGATCTTCGTCGCGTCGATGTACTCGAGCGGCGGGCAGCCGTACCACGTGACGGCGGCGTCGAGCTCGGGCACGTTGACGGC
This sequence comes from Scleromatobacter humisilvae, assembly GCF_023231945.1. Taxonomy (GTDB): domain Bacteria; phylum Pseudomonadota; class Gammaproteobacteria; order Burkholderiales; family Burkholderiaceae_C; genus Scleromatobacter; species Scleromatobacter humisilvae. The sequence goes on along the minus strand of NZ_JAJLJH010000009.1, from coordinate 92,544 downwards.
CGCCAGCAGCGTCAGCGCGCCGCCCATGCAGAAGCCCACGCAGCCGACCCTGGACGCGCGCGTCTTCAGGAACTGGACGGCGCCGCGCACGTCCTGCGTGGCGGCGTCGCCGAAGTCCAGGCCCGTCATCAGGTGGTGCGCCTCCTCCTTCTCGACCGTGCTCTTGCCGCGGTAGAGGTCGGGCACCAGCGCCAGGTAGCCGGCGTTGGCCAGGCGGTCGGCCACGCCGCGGATCTGGTCGTTGAGGCCCCACCACTCCTGGATCACCACCACCGCCGGCGCGCCGTTCGGCTGCGCCGGCTCGGCGAGATAGCCTTTCAGTTCCTGGCCGTCCGGGCGCTTGAAGCTGACCATGGTTCCCATCGAGATCTCCTGAAGTTGTCGGTTTGAGCGTGCCGGGCTGCAGCCGGCGAGGCCCGAAGCTTAAGTCGCCGGCGATGACGGGCCGGGGCGCAGGGGAATGCGCGGCCGGGCAGGTACCATGCGCGGCCCTGCAGATCCGGACGACACGCGTGAAGCGACGCAAGAACAACACGAACCGCCGAATGGCCCTGGGCGGCGCGCTCGCGGCCATCGGCGTCGCGGCCTGGATCGCCGTGCGCCACCTGGGCGCGCCCGCCACATCGCCGAGTCCTGCCGCGCCCGCGCCGCCGTCGCACGACTGGCCCACGCACGTGCAGCCGCTTGCGGGCGACGGCCGCGTCGGCTGGCGCGACGGCGCCGCCGCGCAGGCCCGGTTCGCCGATCCGTACGGCCTGGCGCTCGATCCGCACGGCACGCTCTACATCAGCGACGGCGGCGACAACGACCGCATCCGCATGCTGCGCCCCGACGGCAGCGTGGCCACGCTGGCCGGCGGCGTCGAAGGCTTCCAGGACGGGCAGGGCGCCGCCGCGCGCTTCGACACGCCCTCCGGCCTGGCGCTGGATGCCACCGGCAACCTCTACGTCGCCGATACCGGCAACCACGCGATCCGCAAGGTGACGCCCGACGGCGTCGTGACGACGCTGGCCGGCAACGGCAAGCCGGGATATCGCGACGGCCCCGGCGCGCAGGCGCAGTTCGACGGCCCGATGGGCCTGGCGGTGGACGCCGCCGGCCGCGTGATCGTGGCCGATGCCTACAACGACCGCATCCGCGCGATCGCGCCCGACGGCACGGTCACGACGCTGGCCGGCGGCGCGACGTTCGGCGATGCCGACGGCCCGGGCGCGCAGGCGCGCTTCGACACGCCGTGCGCGGTGCTGGTCGACAGGACGGGCCGCCTCCTCGTGGCCGACACGCGCAACGACGCGTTGCGCGCGATCGACGCGGCCGGCAACGTCACCACCGTGGCGCGCGGCCTGCCGGGCAAGGCGTTCGAGAAGGCCTTGCACCGGCCGGTGTCGCTGGCGCAGGCGAAGGACGGCGCGCTGGTCGTCGGCACGCTGGCGGGCGGGCTGTCGGAGATCGCCGCCGACGGCACGCCGCACGCGCTGTTCGGCCTCGACGAGCCCGGCCTCGTGCGGCCGACAGGCCTCGCGGTCGGGCTGCAGCGGCGGCTGCTGGTGGCCGACGCGGCGTCGTCCCGGCTGCACCTGCTGACGCCCGCGGGCGACGCTGCGGCCACGCGCGTCGACGGCGCGATCGGGCCGGCGCCCGACCGTCCGCTGCCCGACGCCGGCGGCCGCTGGCCGGTGCGGCCGCAGCTCGCCTGGCACGAGGTGGTGGGCACGATCGGCGAGGACCGGGGCGACGGCAAGGGCGAGTCGCGCGACCACTTCCACGACGGCCTCGACGTGCGCGGCGACGTCGGCCAGGAGGTGGTGGCGATCGTGGCGGGCAAGGTGTCCAACCCGCTCGCGACCTACGGGTTCGGGCAGATCAACGAGGGCCTGTCGATCGGCCCGCTGGCCTACGTGCACATGCACGTGGGCCGCGGCGCGCACGGCGCGGCGATCGACCCGGCGCGCTTCGTGCCGGTGCACGACGAGGCCGGCAAGCTCGCCCGCATGCGCGTGCGGCGCGGCGCGCGCTTCGCGGTGGGCGACGTGCTGGGCACGATCAACCAGATGGCGCACGTGCACCTGTGGATGGGCGTGTCGGGCCATGGCCTCAATCCGCTGGCGCTGGGGCTGCACGGCTTCGTCGACACCGTGGCGCCGTCGATCGGCTCGATCGAGATCCGCGACGCGGCCGGCACGCGCTTCGTGAAGCGCGACGCAGGCCGCCTGCTGGTGCCGCGCGGGAACGTCGAGCTGGTGGTCGACGCCTGGGACCAGGTCGACGGCAACCTGCCGCGCCGCCGCCTCGGGCTATACAGCCTGGGGGTTCAGTGGCTGCGCGCCGACGGCACGCCCGTGCCCGGCTTCGAGCAGGCGCGCACGGCCATCGAGTTCGCCCGGCTGCCGGGCGACGAGCGCGTGAAGGATGTCTACGCCGACATGAGCGGCATCACCGTGCAGGGCAGCAGCGAGACGCATTTCCGCTACCGCGTCGGCCGCGCCGAGGGCGACGCGCCGCTGCCGCCGGGCGACTACACGCTGCGCATCGTCGCGAAGGATTTCTCCGGCAACGAGGCGACGCGTGGCCGCGACGTCGCCGTGCGCGTCTTCTAGAGTGGCGGCACCGGCACGGGTGCGTGCGCCCAATCGTCGTGCCGGCCGTCCTGGTACTCGACGCGCAGGCCCGCCTTGACGTCGTCAGACATGTCGTCGAGGCAGGCGATGCTGACGACGTCGAAGTCCTGCGGGAAGTGCTCGCCCTTGGCGCCGTGGCCCCCCAGCTTGACGCCGCAGCGCATGCAGAAGCGGTGCTCGACCCGGTGGCCGCCGAAGCGATAGGCGGCGACCGCGTCCTCGCCCTGCACGAACGCGAAGCTGCCCGGCTGCGCCATCGTCTTCCACAGGCGCGTCTTCGTGCACATCGAGCAGTTGCAGCGGCTGGTGGGCTGCGCGAGGTCGATGTCGCAGCGCAAGCGCACGGCGCCGCAGTGGCACGAGCCGTTGAAGGTGCGGATCATCGAGTTGCTCCGCGTGCGACAGCTTCGGCCAGGCGGTCGAGCACCGCGCCCCAGCCGGCCTCGTGGCCGTCGCGCATCTGCTCGGACGCGAACGGCGCCTGCGTGAACGTGAGCTTCGTGCCGGCCTTGCCGTGCGGCTCGAACGTGACCGTGATCAGCGTCTCGTCCGACGGCTCCGGCGCCCACTCCCACTGGAACGTGAAGACGAGGCGGCGGTTGGCGTCGATCTCGCGGAACGTGCCGTGCGCCCAGGTGTCCTGGCCGTCGGGCGAGCGGATGCAGTAGCGGTAGTCGCCGCCGGCGCGGAAGTCCATCGCGAACGAGACGCAGGCGAAGTCCTTGCCACCCTGGCGCGGATACCACCAGCGCCGCGCGTGTTCGGCGCTCGTCCAGCACTCGAACACGAGCTCAGGCGGGGCGTCCAGCGTGCGCACGATGGTCAGGGACAGGTCGTCGGGATTCATGGTCGTTCCTCCGCGCTCAGCGCGTGCGTTTGCGGGCCGGGGTGGGCGTCGTCCCGCGCTCGGCCTTGAGCTCGCGGACGTAGTCATCGAGGTGATCGAGCGTCGACTCCCAGAACGGGCGGTAGTGCGCCAGCCACTCGGTGGCCTCGGCCAGCGGCTTCGCCACCAGCCGTCGCGGACGTGACTGCGCGCTGCGGCCGACCTCGACCAGGCCCGCGCGCTCCAGGACTTTCAGGTGCTTCGAGATCGCTGGCGAACTCATCGCGAAAGGCTCGGCGATCGTGGCGACGCTGGCCTCGCCGGCGGCCAGCCGGACGAGGATCGCGCGACGCGTGGGGTCGGCGAGGGCGCCGAAGGCCAGGCTCAGGGGATCGTCGGTCATGTTGATAACCATTTGGTTGCGTAACCATTTAGTTTTTAACAAAAGCCGCGCGGAACGTCAACTTCCTCAGCTTGTCTAGGGGATTGACCTGCCGGCCCGGAAACATGCGCCGGCTATCATTTGACGCTTCCCCGCCGGCCGCGACGGCCCGCGCGGCTCCCTCCCGTCGAAAGCAGTCCCATGTCTTCCCTGAAAGCCCGGCTGGACAAGATCCCCGAAGGCTCGGCCGCCCTGTTCTTCATCCAGATGTTCTCGACGCTGGGTTTCGCCGTCCTGCAGACGTCGCTGGTGCTGTACGCCACCAAGCAGCTGCACTTCGCCGACAAGCCGGCGCAGTCGCTGATGAGCCTGTTCGGCGCGTTCAACTACGGCCTGCACCTGTTCGGCGGCTACCTGGGCGGGCGCTTCATGAGCAACCGCAACCTGTTCGTCGGCGGCATGGCGCTGCAGGTGCTTGGCTGCGCCTGCATCGCCAGCGGCAGCGTCGCGATGCTCTACTGGGGCCTCGCGCTGTTCCTCACCGGCAGCGGCCTGAACGTGACGTGCATCAACATGATGCTGACGCAGCGCTTCACGCCGGACGATCCGCGCCGCGAAGGCGCGTTCCTGTGGAACTACGCCGGCATGAACCTCGGGTTCTTCATCGGCATCAGCGTGGCGGGCTACTTCTACGAATCCGGCCGCTGGGGCGCGATGTTCACGTTCGCCACGGTCGGCAACTTCGTCGCCATCGTGCTTGCCTTCCTGTGCTGGCGCCTGCTGACCGATCGCAACACGCCGCTGTCGACCGCCAGCGCGCAGCAGTTCCGCACGCGCGGCATCGCCGGCATCGCGATCCTGGTCGGCCTGGTGCCCATCGTGTGGTACCTGCTGCAGCATCCCGATTCCACGACGGTGTTCGTCGAGGTCGTGTGCGCATTGGTGTTCATGGCCATCGGCTGGGTGGCGGCGCGCCATCCGATCCGCTTCGAGCGGCGCAACATGGGCGCCTACCTGGTGCTGGCCTGCGGCTCGCTCGTCTTCTGGTCGCTGTACCAGATCCAGACCAACGGCCTGACGCTGTTCTACGACCGCAACGTCGACCCCGTGGTGCTAGGCATCACGATCTCGCCGCAGTGGGTGCAGAACATCAACACCGTGGTGATCGTCATCGGCGGCCCGCTGCTCGCGGCGCTGTTCTCGTCGCTGCGCGCGCGCGGCTGGCGCATCGACATCCCGATGCAGTTCTCGGCCTCGCTGGTGATCATGGGCGCGGGCTTCCTGTTCCTGCCGCTGGGCATCGGCCTGGCCGACACGGCGGGGCGCTCGTCGTTCCTCTGGATCGCGCTGTTCTACGTGATGCAGACCATCGCCGAACTGCTGATCTCGCCGGTGGGCTACGCGATGATCGGCAAGCTCGCGCCGCGCCAGTACCAGGGCGTGATGATGGGCGCGTGGATGCTGCTGACCGGCCTGGCGTCGATCTTCGCGGGCGAGCTGTCGAAGTCGATCCCCACCGCGCAGGACGCGGCCCCGCAGCTCACCAACCCGTTCTACGCGATGCTGTTCGGCCGCCTCGGCTGGGCCACCGTGGGCGTGGGCATCGTGCTGGCGTTGCTGATCCCGTTCCTGCGTCGGCTGATTTCCAGCCAGGACACGCCGGACGTCGACGAACTCGCGCCGGCCGTCGTGCCGCACTGAGCGCGCGGCCGCGTCAGCAGGGCGAGGGCACCGGCGCGACCACCGCCGTCACGACTTCAGCATCGCCATCAGCAGCAGCCGCGCCTTCTCCCAGTCGCGGCGGACGGTGCGATCCGTCAGTTCGAGCGCCTCGGCGATCTCGGCTTCGGAGTAGCCGCCGAAATAGCGCATCTCCACGACGCGCGCCAGCCGCGGCTCGGCCTGCTCGAGGGCCAGCAGCGCGTCGTGCACGCGAAGGATCTCGTCGGAGCCGGAGGGCAGGCCGTCGCCGACCTCGGTGTTGAGCGTGACCTCCCGCAGGTTGCCGCCGCGGCGCTCGGCGCGGCGTTCGCGCACGGTGTCGATGATGACCGAGCGCATGATGCGCGACGAGTACGCGAAGAATGCCTTGCGGTCGTCGGCGCGCAGCTGGCCGCCCTGCATGAACTTGAGGTAGGACTCGTGCACCAGCGAGGTCGTGTCGAGGACGGTGTTGCGTCCGCCATCGCGCAACCGGGCCCGGGCGAGCTTGCGAAGCTCGTCGTAGGCGGCGGCGAACAGCTGGTCGCGGGCGTCCTGCGCGCCTTCCTGGGCCTGACGGATGAGCGCCGTGAGAGTCTGCATGGCAAGGGCTCCCGCCTCTGGATGGATCGCCATTGCAGCGGAAATCCTGCCCGACCGCCATCCCTGGATCGATCGCCGCGCCCGAGCGCTAGGCGCACGGGCTGGGCTGGGCGCTGCAGGTGATCGGCTCGAAGCCGTTCTTCGGCGCGTCCTGCGCGTCGCCGCCTCCGCAGCCGGACAGCGCGGCCAGCAGCAGCAGCGCGAACGTGGTGACGACGTGGCGGGAAGCAGGGTGGTGCATGGCGATCTCCGTCGGCGAAGGGCGGGCGGCGGCGTCGCCTCGATTTCCCCTCGCCTGCCCGGACGCAGCGGGGCGGCCGAACCGGACATCGCCCGTTCAGGCCATCGCGTCAGGCCCCGGCGGGCTGCGGCGGCAAGGCCGTGCCGCACGCGCTGCAGAACCTGGCGTCCGCGCTCGCCGGTGTGCCGCAGGCCGTGCAGAAGCGTCGCGCGGGCGCGCCCGCGACGCGCGGCGCGTCGGGCGCGCCCGCGAGGGCGTCCGCGCGCGCGGGCGCTTGTCCGCCGAGCAGGGCCTCGGTGGCCTGCAGCGCGTCGATGCGGTGCCGGTCCTCGGGCGCGCGCGGCGCGACGAACACGCTCTGGCGCGCGGCGAAGGCCTCGAGATCGTCGGCCAGGCGCGACGCCTCCTGCGAGGTCGCGTACATCGCCGTGACCTGGCGCGCGCCATCCTTGCCGAACACCACCGACTCGACGCGCGCGCGCCAGATGCGCAACGTCATGGCCTCCACGCGCACGACATCGTTCTCGGTCTGCAGGCGGCTGTTCAACTGGTTGCCGGTGCCGATGCGCGACGACTGCCAGGTGCCCTGCAACTCCACCCACACCAGCTCCGACTCGAAGTTGAAGCGGCCCCAGATCGCGCCGGCGGACTGGAAGCAGAATGCCGCGATCGCCAGGCACACCGCGGCGTAGCCGACGGTTGCCGTGTTGCCCCAGCCGTCGACGAGGACGCGCGACGGATCGAAGCCGTGCACGTAGGCGAGCGCGCAGACGACGCCGAAGACGGTCAGCAGCGCGGCGTAGAAATCGAGCATCACGAGCCAGCTGTGGCGCGGCCCCCGCAGCGCGCTGTTCAGCGTCACCGCCGCGGTGCCGGGCATCGGCATGGGCTGCGTCTCCTCCAGCAGCTCGCCCGCGAACTGGCCCGAGCCGGCCGCGCCGTGCGTCACCGGCTCGATGCGCGTGTAGCGGCGGTTGGGGATCTTCTCGACCCACTGGTTCTGCAGCGTCCGATCGAGCTCGGTGACCAGCGACGCCGGCGGCCCGTTCATCGACAGCGTGCGCTGCTCGCAGCTGCGCTCGGTCTGCGGCGAGGCGTCGAGCTGGGCGTGCAGCGCGCACAGGATCAGCACGACCGCCACCAACGCGCACACGAGCAGGAACGTGGCTTGGCCCGTCATCGAATAGCGCACCGACGGCAGCGCCGTGCCGAGCAGGTTGGCCGCGACGGGCCCGACGATGGCCGCCACGACCAGCGCGATCAGCGCGCCCGTGCCGAGCTGCGCCTGGCTGCCGCTGACCAGCGGCCGCAGCAGCACCACCGCGCCGAACACGAAGTAGACGATGGAGATCAGCGGCCGCGACTCCTCCGTGCCGAACAGGCCCCACGCGAACAGGAAGCTGGCCAGCGTGACGAGGAAGGACAGCGCGTTGAAGAAGTGGCGCTGCGCGAGCTCCTGCACGACGACGGGCGCCGTGATCAGCCGCGGCACCGCGTGGTAAAGCAGGCCGTTGAGCGCGCCCTGCGGCTCCGGGTATTCGAGGCCGCCCTGGCGCAGCGTGGCCTTGTAGAAGTCGGCGCGCGCCGAGTTGCCCGTCGCGCCGATCGCGACCTCGGGCGCCAGCGAGCGCGGCCGTCCGCGGCCGAAGAAGAAGCGCAGCCGGCGCGCGGCGATCACCGCGAACGACAGCCCCGCCGCGAGCAGCGCCACGCCCACCAGCAGCGGCGCGACGCCCAGCCGCGTCGAGTGCGCCTGGATCGCCTCGCGCGCCCACAGCAGGCCGACGAGGCCGCCCAGCAGCGTGATCGCGGCGCAGGCGAACAGGAAGCTGTTCTCGACCCGGAACGGGTTGGGCAGTTCGAGCCGCTTGTTGTCCGAGCTGTAGTCGTAGGCCAATCGTCGCTCCCCGTGGGTTTGCGGCGATTCTAGGAGGCCGGGCCCTGTCGGCCGGATCGTTGCCGCCGGTCGGCAGCAGCTTCGGCTTGCGCCCGCGCCGCGCGAGGGCCTCGCGCCGGGGTGTACGCGTTGCGCACGGGGTGGCTGCTGGTCATGACGACGTCCTGAAGGAGATCAAGGCGATATCACGCCGGGACCGGCCGCGCCGGCTGTCGATGCCCCTGCCGCGCGCCGCCTAACATGGCGGCCTGTTCGATCAGCCGATGGAAGCCCGCCCGTGAACCTGCCGCCAGCCTTGCACCGCCCGTCCGCGCTCGCGTGGGTGGCCGCAGTCCTTTGCCTGCTCGGTGTCGCGGGTTGCGCGAGCAGGCACCTCGTTGCCACCGCGAAGCCCGCGGCCCCCGAGGCGCCGGCACCGGCGGCCTCGGTGGCGAGCGGCTATCCGTTCGCCGCCGCGCGCACGCGGACGCGGGACTATTTCGGCGTGACGGTCAGCGACGACTTCGCGTGGCTGGACGACGCGCACGACCCCGCCACCCGCGCCTGGATCGCGGCCGAGAACGCTTATGCCCGGCGCCATCTGGACGCCATGCCCGTGCGCGCCGCGCTGCGCCAGCGTTTGCAGTCGCTGGCCGGGTCGACGGCCAACGTCTACTCGTCGCTGGCCGAGCGCGGCGGCGTCGTCTTCGCGCTGAAGGCCGCGTCGCCGCAGCGGCGTCCGGTGCTGGTGGCGTTGAAGTCGCTGGACGACGCCGGCAGCGAGCGCGTCGTGTTCGATCCCGCCAAGGCCGCGCCGGACGGCGCGCTCGCGATCGCGTTCTTCCGGCCATCGTCGGACGGGCGCAAGGTGGCGCTCGGGCTGTCGTCCGGCGATGGCGTGACGCTGCGCATCCTCGATGTCGCCAGCGGGCGCCTGCTGGCCGACGAGATACCGCATGCTGTATCGCCCGATGCGGTCGGCGACGCGGCCTGGAGCGCGGGCGACGCCGGCTTGTTCTGCTTCCGGACTTCGGCTGCGGGCACGCCCCAGGTTGTCTTCCACGCCATCGGATCCCCGGCGTCGCAGGATCGCGTGGAGCTCTCCGACGGACTGCCGCCCCGCGCGCGCATCCGCCTCGAGAGCACGCGCGACGGCCGCCACGTGCTCGCGCTGGTGGAGGATGTGCGCGGCGGCGAGGCCTCGCTGTTCCTGAAGTCGGCCGACGCGGGCGGCTGGCGCCGGCTCGCGTCCGGATCCGACGGCGTGCGCGACGCGCTGTTCGGCGACGACGACACGATCTGGGTGCTGTCCGTCGCCAACGCGCCGCGCGGCAAGCTGCTGCGCCTGCCGCTGGCCGCGACGAAGACGATTGCGTGGGACAAGCTTGCCGGCGTCGCCGTTCCGCAGCAAGGCGCCGTGCAGCGCTTCGCGGTGTCCGGCGGCACGCTTTACGTGGTCGAAGGCGAGGGCGGCGTGGCGCGCCTGCGCACGATCGACCTGCGCAGCCGGCGCAGCTCGGTGGTGGCGCTGCCGGCGACGAGCGGCGTCGCGGCGCTGGCGCGCACCGGCCGCGGCGAGGTGGTCGCGCAGGTCGTGAGCGAGCTCGAGCCGCCGCTGTGGCTGCGCGTGAGCGCCGGCCGCGCCCGGCGAACCTCGCTGGTGGCGAGTTCGGACGCCAGCTTCGGCGACAGCGAGGTCGTGCGCGAACTCGCCACCTCGCGCGACGGCACGCCGGTGCCGCTGTCCATCCTGCGCCGCAAGGGCACGCGGCTGGACGGCCACAACCCGGTCTTGTTGACGATCGCCGGCGCGACGCCCGAGTTCGACCCCGCGCGCCGCGTCTGGCTCGATCGCGGCGGCGTCGTCGCCCGAGCCACGCTGCGCGCCGGCAGCCAGGACGGGCTCGACGACTTCATCGCCGCGGCCGAGCGGCTCTTCGCGCTCGGCTACACGCAGGCGTCGCTGCTGGGCGTCGACACGCGCGGCGACGGCGCGCTCGCGGCCGCTGCGGCGATGGCGCGGCGGCCCGCGCTGTTTCGCGCGCTGGTCGGCGTCGACGGACGCTTCGACCTCCTTCGCGCCGGGCGCGCCCCGGACAGCGAAGACGACGTCGGGGATCGTGCACGCTTCGACGCGCTGCTCGCCGGCTCGCCGCTGCAGGCGGTGCGCGACGGGGTCGACTATCCGGCAGTGCTGCTGCGCGCCGGCGTGGATGGCGCGCAGTCTCGCGAGATGGCGGCGCGCCTGCAGCAGGCCGATCCGCATGGCCGGGCCATTCTCTTTCTAACCGATGGATCGAGCGGAAATCATCCGAACCTGGGCGATGCCGTCGACCGGGCGGCCGATGAACTCGGCTTCCTCCTCGACGAGGTGGTCGCCGCGCAGTAGCGGGTCGAAAAAAAGAGGCACCGCGGTGCCTCCCTGTCGAACGGCGCGAGCCGATCAGCGATCGCGCTCGCCGTTGTTCTTCTCGCGATCTGCCGGATGCTCGTGCTCGGTCTTCTTGCGCTCGTCCTTTTCCTTCGGCTCCTTGGCTTCCTTGCCCTTGGCCTGCGGCGGCTGCTGGCCCTGCGCCGCGGGTTGCGCGCCGGGTTGCGCGGCGGGCGGCTGCCCTTGCGGGTTGCCGCCACGGTGACGCGGATCCTGCGGGTTGACCGGCTGCGGCTGGCCCGGCTGCGGAGTCGGCTGCTGCACCTGGCCTTGCGGCGGCTGGCCGTTGCCCGGGTGCTGCTGCCATGGCTGGCCTTGCGGGGCCTGCGGCTGCGGGTTCGGAGTTTGCGGCGGCTGGCCGTTGCCCGGGTGCTGTTGCCATGGCTGGCCTTGCTGGCCCGGCTGTCCTTGCGGCTGCTGGCCCGGGTACTGCGGCGGCTGGCCGTTGATGGTCGCGGGCGTGCGCGGCGGCGGTTCGAACTCGCGGCCCGGGACAGGACGCGCCGGTTGCTGGCCTTGCATCGCCGGCGCCTGGGCCGGTGCCTGCGGGACGCCCGAATGCGCGCCGTTCTGCACGTTGAAGCGATCGTTGCGCTCGGTGCGCACGGGCTGGCCCGCGGGCAGGGCCATCGGCGGACGGCCGGACTGGTAGGTCGGGATCGCCTGCTGCGACGTCGGCTGCGGCGCCGCGGGACGGCCCGCCGGAGCCAGGCCGGCCGCCAGGTGGGCGCGCGCGGGCACCGAGTTCTGGAACGCCTGGCCGTTGGCCGTGGCGCCGGCGGGGGCCTCGATCGTCACGTTGGTCACATTCGTGACGTTGGTGACGTTGTTGACCGTGTTGTGGCTGTTGACGTCCACGTTGCCATGCACGCGCATGCCCACGTTGACGACGGCCGGCGCGCTCACGACGACCGCCGGCGGCGTGCCCAGCGGCGCGGGCACGATGATGCCGGCGCGCGAGCCTGGCGGCGGCGGCACGAACACGCCTTGCGGGCCCATCGGCGGGTGACCCATGCGCACGCCCGGCGCGACGATCGCGACAGAGATGCTCAGCCCCGGGGGCGGCGGCACGAAGTGGCGCTCGGGCGCGCACCAGAAGCCGGGCACGAACACGACGACGTCGGCGCGGTGCTCGTAGTACGGCTGCACCCACACGAAGCTCGGGCGCGGCGGCGGCGCCCAGCGGCCCGCCGACCAGAACCAGCGGCCTTCCCATGCCCAGTAGCCGCCGGTCCAGACCGCGTCGGGATAGGGCTGCGGCGGCGGCACTTCCACCAGCATCGGCGGCGGCGCCCACTGCACGGCGATCGGCGCGGGCTGCTCGAGCGGCGGATCGACGTAGACGCTGACCACCGGGTCGTTCTCCGGCACGTAGTCCGGCGCGGGTTGCTGGTAGACCGGCGCGGGACGGGGCGGCGCCTGGACGTAGCGCGGGGGCGCCTCGACGACGCAGGCGGACAGGAGAGCGGCGGCGCCGAGCGCGGCGGCCAACGCGGCCAGGCGCGGGACGGCCTGGTTTCTTGGTGTCGTCATGTGCTGTGATCCTCAGGGATTCGCCCCGGCCGTGCGGGCTGGACGCGCCATTGTCATGGCACCTGGGGAGTCAACGCTCGAGCACCGGAGTCGGTGCGCAGGGGACACGCAAATTTACATCTATCGGTTGGCTTTCAAGACGCGATCCGATCGGCGATGTCCGGCCGCGACGGAGGCCGCGGCGGGCGCGTCCGGCACCGTGTCAGGGGTCGTCACGTGCTGGTCGGACGGCGGCACGCTGATCGGCGTGACCGCGACCTTCGACACGCCTTCGTGTCGATCGAGGCCCACCTTCTCGGCAGTCGCGGGCGTCAGGTCGACGATGCGGCCCTTCACGTGCGGCCCGCGATCGCGGATCGTCACGACGGCGCTCTCGCCGGTCTCGAGGTTGGTGACCTTCGCGGTGGTGCCCAGCGGCAGCGTCTTGCTGGCGGCGCTGTCGTCGCGCGGATCCATGCGGCTGCCGTCGGCCATCTTGCGGCCGTTGAACTTGCCCGCGTAGAACGAGGCCTTGCCGACGCGCGTGCGTCCGCTGAGGTCGAGCCGGGGCCTGGCATGCGACGCCGCCTGCTGCGGCGCGCTCGCCGCGACCGGGCGTGCCGCGTCGCGCGGCGGCAGGTTCGACGTGGCGTGCGCGCACGCGGCAGCAGCGATGGCGGCGCAGGCCGCCGCGGCCGTCCTCGACCTTGCGGACATGTTGGTTCCCGTCGATGCGCGCCGCGAACTGCCGCGGCCCATGAGCGGCTGCGGCAACCGCTGTTCCTGTTCGAGGCCGGCGCTCAGTCGTCGGTGTCCTCGGCACTCAGCTTCGCCAGGTGGAGACAGGCCACGCCGATGGCCGTGGACAGGACCAGCAGCGTCCAGGCCAGCCGCGGCGGCCTCAGCATCGATCGGAGGCCGACGTCGAATTCCGCGAACCACAGGCCCATGTCGCCGTCCATGCGTTGCACGAACTGCCGCTCGCGGCGGGATTGCGCCAGCGTGATCGGAAAGACGTGGCCCTCGACGATCTGGTACTCCACGGCATCCGCGTCGGGTGTCGTCGACGCCTGGCCCAGCACGACGGCCGCGGCGATCCAGCCCGCCACCAGCGTCGGCGCGCCGATGCCGCGCAGGACGGCCGGCGCCGAGCCCGGCCGGCGCCGCGGCACGGGCGTGCTCCTGCGCATCGGCGCACGCCAGCGGCGCGCGGGCCGGGACGCCGCGGGGGCTCGGGAGCTGGACGGTGCGGATCGCATGACGGCAATGCCTGTGCGCCATGCTCCTCCCGGAGGCGTGTCGCCGTCGATGCGACACGCTCGCTCACGCGAAGGGCGGCCCCTTCAGCTCGACGACGTTGCCCTCCGGATCGCTCAGGTAGATCGACGGCCCTTCGCCTTCGGCGCCGTAGCGCGGTTCGGTGGGGCCGGCGGCGATGTCCAGCGATGCGAGATGCGCGCGCAGCGCCGGCTCGTCGAAGGGGTCGACGCGAAAGCACAGGTGGTCGAGGTTGCGGCCCTCGCGGCCGGGCGCCGCGCCGCCGGCGCGGCCCAGCTTGCCGTCGACCGGGACAAGATCCAGCATCGAGCGGCCCGCGCGCAGCTGGATCAGGCCGATCTCGTCCTGGCGCCGCTCGATGCGGCAGCCCAGGCCGTCGCAATAGAAGCGCAGCATGGCGGGCAGGTCGACCACGCGCAGCACGAGGTGGTCGATGTCGCGGATCTGGATCATCGTGGGAGCTCTCCTTGGCGCGAGTGTCCCACGCGACGCGGGCGCCGCGCGGGGCCTGCGCACAGGCACTCAGCCCGCGTGCATCGTGTCGCTGGGGGCCGGCAGGTACAGCTGTTCCTGCGGCACCAGGATCCACAGCAGGACGTACAGCGCAAGGCCGCAGCCGGCGAAGACGATCCCGAACGTGAAGACCAGGCGCCAGACCCACGACGGCACGCCCGTCGCCTGCGCAATGCCGCCGCAGACGCCGCCCAGCCAGCGGTCGCTGAGGCTGCGGCGGAACTGGTTCAGCGCGCTGACCGGCGGGCTCGTGCGGGCCGACGACGGCATGCCGTTGAGGACGCGCGCCTTGGCGCGCGCGAACTCGTCGTCCGAGAGGACGCCGCGTTGATGGAGGTCGGCCAGCTTGCCGAGTTCGTCGCTGTCTGACATGGTGTGCTCCTGTGAGGGGAAGGCGTTGATCGATGGCTGCAGATTACGCCCGCGATCGACGCGCCGCCACGGGCGTGCGACGGTCTGCGGCGCGGGCCGACAGGGCCGCGCAAGTCGACGACAGGGAGCTGTTCATGGTCTCGCCGCACACCCGACGCGGCCACCGATGCACGACGCTTTCCGGCCGGCGGATGCCGGCTTCGGCATCGCCCGCCTCGGCGGTCAATGTTTCGCGTTGTCCTTGTTGAAGCCGCGCGTGGGCACCATCGTCGGCCGCGGGCCGTCGTTGGAGTCGCTGCAAGGGGCCTGCCATTCGCGCAGCTCGGTCGCCAGCAACTGGTTGCCATCCTTCTGCGCCAGGGCCATCAGTTCGAAGACGTTGCCGTCGTTGACCAGTTCGTGGCCGAGGCCCAGCTTGAGCTGGCGGTAGATGTGTTGCGGATCGGTCGAGTTGTCCTGCGCTTTCATGGGTTCTCCTGCAAAGTGGATCCCGTCGCGGCAACGCCTGTGCCCATGGCGTGCCGGCGCGCGCGACACGCGCCGTCCCCGGCAGTGTGCCGTGTCGCGAATAGCCCCGCGTCGCTACAGGCGCAATTTGCCGGAGTAGCCCGTCAATTCGAGATAGCCGTAGCCGGCGACGCTCCCGGCGTCGTCGTGCAGCGCCGAGATGCCTTCCCAGTAGACCGAGCCCGTGGAATCGCGACTGTCGAGTTCCTGGTCGTCCTGCAACGTGACCACGCGCCAGCGTCCTGCGGGCGTCGCCAGCGTCCACTCGACGGGGTAGGCGGCCTGCGTGCGCGGGCTCGTCCATCGTCGCAGCGGCTCGAAGCGCACGTCGCCCGCGCCGAACACGCGCAGCCTGCCGGCCGCGTCGCGCAGCGAGCCCCCGGCCCACAGCGCGCTGCCGTCGGCGCGGCGCAGGCGGAAGGCCATCAGCGCGGCGCCGTCGAGAAGGTTGAAGCCGACCCAGTCCCAGCCGACGGCCTCGGAGGGCAGCAGCTCGTTGCTCCATTCGTGGTCGAGCCACGCACGCCCGCGGACGTCACGCACGGGCGCGCCCGCGCGCTCGACGCGTCCACGCACCGCCAGCTGCGGTTCGCTGTAGTAGTGGCTGGCCTGTCGCGGATCGGGGCCCTTCTGCGAATAACCGGCGTCGCCCTGGAGGAGGATGGGCTGCGTGCCGGCGAGGTCGAGGGTGAGCGCGAAGCGATCGCTGCGCACGGCGATGCGCAGGGCGGTGGCGGCGTCCGGCGTGGCCGCCGTGGGACGTTGCAGCGACCAGTCGCGCAACTGCACGACCTGCGATCCGGCCGCCGCCGGCGTCTGCACGAGGCCAAGGCCCTCGCGGGCGGCGCGCTGGTCGTGCATCAGGCCGCCGCCGTGGGCGCCGGCCGCGAGGTCGGTCAGGGCGACGTGCGCGAACACCAACTGGCGCGCGGCGAATCGGCTGGCCGAGGTCTCGGCGAGTCCGGTCCGGGTGCGGAAGAAGGTGACCTGGAAGCCGAACTCGGGCTTCGGCGCGCCGGCCTGGCCCGCGCCCGCGCCGAGCCAGCCCGTCACGTACCACCACTCGATGTGCGTGTCGGGATGCGCGCCGTGATCCGCCGGAAAGCGCAGCGCGCGGTGCGTCACGCCCAGCGGTGCGGCGTCCGGCACCGCGGCGCCGGTGCGCGCGGCAAGCAGGGCGAGCGGCAGGCTCGTGAGGAAGGGGCGTCGGCGCATGGGCGGTCTCGCGCCCATTCTCTCCTGTCAGGCAGGGTGGTCGACGACGGCGCCTTCGGCCATGGACGCCAGTTCGCATTCGACGGGCGACCAGATGGGCAACTCGTCGAGCCGCCAGGCCGCGATGCTCTTGTCGCGATAGGCGCCGCCGACCTCGCTGCAGCGCTCGTCCAGCAGCAGCGTGGGCGCGGGGAAGCCGAAGGGCGCGAGCGCCAGGTTCAGCGTGCGCCAGTTGCAGTCGGAGGTGTCGACGTTGGGCCGCGGTCCCGTGAAGGTCGTGGTCAGCAGCCAGGTGGCTCCGCTGCGGCGGAAATTCGCGAGCACCTGCGCGATCTCGGCGAAGGACAGGTGCGGCAGCAGGTCGCGGCAGAAGATGGCGTCGGCGCGCGGCAGGGCGTCGCGCGTGACGTCGCAGGCGACGAAGCGGCGCCGCGGCGAACCGTGCGCGCGTTGCAGCTCGGCGACCGTCCGCGCGTCGACATCGACGCCGACATAGCTCGCCACGCCGGTCGCCACGTGGCGCATCCAGTTGAAGTCGCCGCACGGCGCGTCCAGCAGCGACTCGATGCCCAGATGCTGCAGCGCGAGCGGCAGGCGTTCGCGCAGCTCGCCCGTCTGCGCCAGCGTCGACCCGGGCCCGGAGGCCGATTCCAGCCGATGGCGCGCATAGATCGCGGCGTGCGCGGCGAAGGTGCGGGCATACGCGTTGTCCTGCGGCGGCGCGGTCGACGGGCGCATCGAACGCCCGCGCACGTACGAGAAGAACGTGTCGGCGGCGTCGAGCCGCGCGCCCGGATGCGCCGCCTGATGGCGCTTGATCGACGTGTTGGACAGCATGTAGCACAGCGCGCTCTCGTCGAAGGCGCGGCGATGCGCCTGCGCGTCGGCGCGGACGAAGAACTTCTCCGGCGTGCTCCAGCACACGGGCTGCACGCGCTCGCACGGCAGCTCGTGCCAGTCCTGCGGCTGTTCGGCCAGCACGGCGTTCAGCGGCTCCGAGCCGATGGACGTCCAGCCCAGCGGGTCCGGCTGCCGCAGGCGCTGGCTCACGCGGTCGTAGAAGCGCGCGGCGATGCGGCTGCCGCGGCGCGCGCCGATGAAGCCGTTCGACGCCAGCCCCGAGCGCTCGCGGTGCCCGACGAAGTCATGCCCGGCCACGAGCGCGAGCACCGGCTGCAGCGGCTGCATCACGAGGCAATCGGCGTCCACCCACAGCCCGCCGTGGCGCTGCAGCAAGAAGGCGCGGATGAAGTCGGCGCGGTGCGCGGGCTGCAGTCGCGAGAGGTCGATGTCGCGATCGGCGTCCCACAGGAGGTCGAAGCTCTCCGGCGTGAGCACGCGCGCGTGGGGCGCGGCGGCGACGATGGAGGCCTGGCAGTCGGCGATCCAGTCCGGCAGCGGGCCTTCCCAGTATGTCCAGACCGGCGGGTCGGCGGAGGTCGACGGGTCGGGCACCGCATCGAAGCGCGCAAGTTCGCCGGGGGCCGGCGGCGTGGCCGGGAAGTCGCGCGCGAACCGCGCGGCGTCCCGCGTGGCGCACACCCGCTGCATCAGGGCGACGTTGGCGGCGTAGTGCGGGTTGGCCGCCGCCGCGCTGCCCGTCTCGGTGCCGTTGGAGCGCGCGTGGTGCAGGTGGACCAGGTGCTGGTCCCTGCGCGAGGTGCGCGCGAAGCGTCCGAGCAGCGAGGCCTTGTGGACCCAGGCGTTGTCCTCGCCGCCCCAGCCGCGGAAGCCCTCGACGAGGCCGCCGTGGCGCTCGAGGAACTCGCGCCGCACCAGGCACGCGCCGCCGGAGGCCGACGTGGCCGAGGCCATCACGTTGCGCGGGACGCATTGCTGCGGATCGGCCGCGCCGCGCATCACGGCCGCCGAGTCGGGCTCGCGCAGGTAGCGCACCGCCGTGTACGGCAGCAGCACGTCGAGGCCGCGCGCCCGCAGCTCCTGCGCGGCGCGCGGCACGAAATCGGGTGGCGGCAGCAGGTCGTTGTCCAGCCACAGCAACAGGCGGCCACGGGTGACCGGCAGCGCCGCGTTGAGCGCGCGTGCGCGTTCGAAGGCGCCGTCGTGGCGGACGAACAGGTGCGCGACCTGCCAGCGGCGCGCGAGGTCGGCCACCAGCGGCACCGGCCCCAGTTCGACGACGATCACTTCCGCGATGCCCGCGCGCTGTCGCAGCGTCGCCAGCACCGCCGCGAGATGCGGCAGGCGCTCGCGGCCGCCGTGCGGGATCACCACGGAGACGCTCTCCGCCGCGCTGTTGTCGGTCGTCATCGCAGTTCCTTTCGCGAGGCGCACGACGGCCGGCCGTGCGGGTTGGCGCGCGATCGCGCGCGCGGCGGATGGGGCGGGCAGCGCCGCGGGCCGTGTCGCTGGCCGGCAGGCCGCGCGCCAGGACGCGGCCCATTGGTCGCCGAACTGCCAGTGACGCTCCATCCAGGCGCGGTTGAGCGCGCCTGCGGCCTGCAGCGCCTGCGGGCCCTGGTCGACGAGAGCCGCCAGCGTGGCGGGCAGCGCGGCCAGCCCGCATCGCACGAAGGGCGCGGGTGGCGCGCCCGGCGCGCAGCGCGCGAGCGCGTGTTCGACGCCCGGCAGCAGGCCGAGTCCGTTGACGACCACGCAGCCCGCGGCAAGTCCCTCGAGGCTGTTGCGGTGGTAGCTGCCGGTGGCGCACTCGTCGATCACGATGTGCGCCGCGCGCTTCATCGCGAGCGACTGCGCGTGGCTCACCTCGCCCTGGCGCGTGGAGAGCACGCTCACGCCGGGCCGGCCGGCGAGGCGGTCGAGCGCGCGCATCGTCGTGTCGTAGCCCTTCGCGTGCCAGAACAGTCGATGGCCGGCCGGGTAGCGCTCGTGCTTGCCGGACGGCGTGTACGCGATGACGATGCCGTCGCCCTTGGCTTCCGGCGAGAAGCCCGGTTCCCACAACGGCAGGGGGTTGGGCACCACGTGCCAGCCGACGAACTCCGGCAGCGTGGCCTGGTACTGGCCCACGACGACGCCCGGCTGGCCCTGGCGCACGAACTGCATGTCGACGTTCCAGCCGTAGTTGTGCGCCATCGTCACCACGCGCTTGCCGGCGAGCAGGCGCTGGTGCGACGGGTCGACCTTGCCGTTGTGCACGATGACGACGTCGGCCTCCGCCAGCAGGGCCGTCGCCTGCGCCGGCGCGCGGCCCCAGTTGACGTCGCCGTCGAACACGACGCCGTTGCCGTAGCCGTCGGCGGCCCAGACGCAGCGCGCGGCATGCGGCGTCGCGTGCGCGATGCAGCGGGCCAGGATCGCGGGCACGCCGGCCACGGGCGTGGTGGCGTACGAGACGATGCGCAGGCGCGGCTCGCCGCTCGCATTCGGGGCCGCGGCGGCGTCCTCGTGCCGCGTCGCCCAATCCGCGCCGACGCGCGCCAGCGACTGCAGGCGGCTGCGCGCGCTCATGTTGACGAGCTCGACGCCGCGCCCCCGCAGCGCGGCGGCGAGCCGGCCGTACTGCTCGTCGATCTCGCGCAGCCGCGGCGCCAGCGCATGCCGGCCGGTGCGCGCGAAGAAGTGGTCGTCCACGAAGTCGACGCCGATCAGCCCGATGCGCCGCGCGCCCATCAGCGCGGCCAGGCACACCGCGACATAGGGCGAGTTCTGCGTGTAGTGCAGCGTGTCGGTGCCGGCGTCCTCGGTGCCGCCGAACCTGCCAAGCTTGAAGCGCACCACCGGCGGCTGCACCGGCCCGAGATCGAGCTGCGTGAACAGCGCCTGCGCCCGCGACGCCTGCACGTGGCGGAAGCGGTCCGCGGTGAACTGGTTCGGCGGATTGACCACCACCAGCCACGTCGGATCGAACAGGCGGCCGACGTCGTTGACGCCGATGGTGAGCAGCGCGCGCGGGTCGGGGAGGTCGTTCAGCGAGGGGCCGCAGCCGCAGACGACGATGGTCGAGCCGGGCTGGCTGCCGGCGAAGGCGTCCAAGGAGCGGTCGCTCATTGGCTGTTCTCCGTGCCCTTGATCATGACGCGCAGGCCCTGCGAGCGCTTCTCGCGCTTGGCGTCCTTGGACCTCGCGGCATTTCCGATGCCCTTGAACTTCAGGTCGCTGCGGCCCTCGACCGTCGTCTCGCAGTTCTTCTCCAGCGACAAGCCATGGCGGTTCTCGCCCTTGTCGAGCGGCCACATGTTGGGGATCTGGTCGGCCTTCGCCTTGCCGATCAGCTGGGCCTCGAGGATGTGGTCGCCGTCCGAATCCTCGCCGCCGTCGACCCTGCCGAAATAGCCGAACTTCTTGAGGGCATCGTTGAGCTTCTTGCCACCGGGCGTGCCGCCCTGGTCGTAGTCGAAGCTCGTTCCGGCCTGCGTCAGGAACTGCGCCGCGACACCGAGCGTGGACGATCCGCCGTAGCTGCCGCCGTCCGGCCAGGGGTGGCTCTCGAAGGGCTTGTACGCCTTGACGACACCGCCCTTGTCCAGCCATGCGTTGAGTGCGTTGCCATGCGCGGGGATCTCCTCCTTCGGATCGAATCCCGCCGCGACCTTGGCCCGCTTGTGGCCCATCGCATCCTTCAGCAGCGACTGCTTCAGGCGTCCGCTCACCCGCGGCCCCAGATAGAGGGTCCGGTAGATCGAGGCCGACTTCTTCGGATAGACGATCGTCGCCGGGTTCGTCTCGGAGCCCCACTTGTCGCCGGACATCAGCAGGGGCAGGTTGTCGGCGATGAGCTTGAAGTTGTCCTCGATCTTCTGGTCCACGACCGGGTCGCGGCCGTCCGGCGTCGGCGGCTTGCGCTGGCCGCGCAGCGTCTTGATCTCGTTGTTGGCCTTGGTCACCGCCTTGTGCGCGGCCTTGGTCTTTGCGCTCGCCTTCGTCGCCGGCTTGTTGTCGGACAGGAAATCGTCAAGGCTCTTTTCGGTGCTGGCCACCTTGAGCTGGGCGCTCTTGGCATCGC
The DNA here is from genome assembly GCF_023231945.1 of Scleromatobacter humisilvae. Classification (GTDB taxonomy): domain Bacteria; phylum Pseudomonadota; class Gammaproteobacteria; order Burkholderiales; family Burkholderiaceae_C; genus Scleromatobacter; species Scleromatobacter humisilvae. Next base: position 71,542 of record NZ_JAJLJH010000009.1, on the reverse strand, counting down.
CGGAGAAGAACAGCCGGTGCGACTCGCCGTCGGCGGTGAACTTCGCCTCCTGCTTCCACCAGCCGATGAAGGCCTTGACGCCGGCCTTGATGTTGCCGAACACCGCCTTCGCCTTCTCCCAGATCCACTTGACCACCTTCTCGATCGTCGAGTCGACCTTCGCGCGGATCTTCTCGATGCCCTTGCGGATCTTGTCGGTGATGCCGTTGAGCCGCAGCAGCCTGGCCAGGAAGTTGATGACCAGCACGAGGCCGCGCGCCAGGCCGGCCTCCATCGCGTCGGCCGCCGCGCCGATGTTGCCCGCGGCGATCTCGCCGATCGAGCCGAGGAAGCGCCCGACCATCTCGATGATGTCCTTGGCCTTCTGGACGAAGAAGACGACCGTGTCGTAGATGCCGATCACTGCCTTCACGATGCCGGCGCCGGGCACGAAGATGCCGACGACCCACTCGATGGCGGCCATGATGATCTTGTCGCGGATGAAGTCCTTGAGCGCCTGCACGAACGCGTCGCGCATCTCGGCGGCCATCTCCTGCAGCTGCTCCCACGCGGCCATCGGGCCCTCGGTGACCAGCGTCTTGACCAGCTTGAACGACTTCTCGAGGCCGACGACCACCGTCTCGCCCATCACGGCGACCATGTGCCTGCGAACGTTGGCGTACGAGACGCCGATCATCTGCAGGGCCACGCCGATGATGCCCTTGAAGTCCCACGTCGACGGCAGCACCAGCCCTTCGATGGCGCCGGTGAGCCACTCGAACAGCGCGTCCTTGAGATGCTTGAGGAAGTTCGCGCCGAACTGCCTGAAGCCCTGGATCGCGGCCGCCATCAGGTTCTTCACGAACACGATGGGCTTGGTGAAGATCGCCTTGAGCACCGCGGCGCCCTTGCTGATGATCCCCTCGATCTCCGACAGCGAGTAGCCGAACTGCTGCAGCGCCCAGGTGAAGAACTTCTTGGCGGCCCACAGCAGCAGCTTGCCCAGCTTGGACAGCGCGCCCGACATCGCGTCCTTCATCTTCTCGATCTTGTCGTCGATCGCCTTGATGGCGGCCTGTTGCTTGTCGGCGAGCTTCTGCTGGAGGTCCTCCTCGCGCTTGCGGATGAAGCCGTCGAGCTGCTCGAGCTTGCCGTTGACGTCGTTGGCCGTGGCCTTGCCGATGTCGCGCAGGCTGGGGCCCAGCTTGGCGACGTAGTCGGCGATCTCGGTGCGGGCGCGGGCCAGTTCCTCGCGGCACTCGGCGATGGTGCGCTGGTTGTCGGCGGTGATGTCGGCCACGAGGTGGTCGATCGTCGAGACGAAGGTCGCGCGGTTGCGGTCGAAGATCGCCTTGACGCCGGGCAGGTCGTCCATGCCCAGCAGCCAGTCCTTGGCGCGGCGCGCCCAGCCGAACCAGCCGTCGTAGCGGTCGTCCTTGAACGCCTCGATCTCGCGCTTGACCGTGTCCTCGAACACGCGCGAGGCGCGCTCGTTGCCGTCGTCGAAGCGCTTCATCGACGACTGCTCCAGCGCGTCGAGCCGGGACTTCACCTTCGCCTGGGCGCGCGTGTAGACGCCGTTGATGTGCGCGGCGACCTCGTCGCGCTTCTTCTCGAGCGCCGACTTGGCGTGCTTCTGCTTCTGCGACGCTACGCCCAGGCCCTGCTTGCGATGCGCGACGATCTTGCCGCGCTGCTCGCGCTCCTCGTTGGCGAGCTCGGTGTCGACGCGCTTGGCCTCCTGCTGCACCTGCTTGCCCATCTCGCCCGGCGCGGCGCGCACGTCGCGGTCGAGCTTCTTCTTGTCGGCGTTGGCCGTCGCGAGGTCGCCGCTGTCGACCATGTCGAGCTGCTCCTGCGTGACGCCTTCCTCCTTCAGCTTGCCGTCGGCCTCGCGCGAGAACGTCGACATGTCGGTGTGCTCGGGCTGCAGCGGCGCGATGGCGTCGCGGCCCAGGTTCATGTTGCCGGTGCCGGGTGCCGACTCGGGCGCCGGCAGCGCCTCGGGCGCGTGCTCGGGCGGCACCGGTTGAGGCGTGTGCTCCATCTCCGAGAACGTGCCGACGACCGCGTTCTTGTCGACCTGCATGGACTGCAGCACGTCGGCGCCCGTGTGCTGTGCCTTCATGTCGCGCTTGAAGTTGTCGACGTCCTCGATCGTGCGCGGCACGTTCTCCTGCAGCGAGGCCTGCAGCGTGCTGTCGCCCTTGGACGGATCGATGCGGGGCTCCGGCCTGGCCTTGACCGCGTCCACCTGCACCGCGTTGCCGCGCGACTGCCCCTCGCTGGGCGGGATGACGACGGCCTTCTCGGCCTCGTGCACCTTCTGCGCCGCGTTCTCGTGCGTCTGTTCGTGGCGGCTCAGCACGCCCAGCGCCGCGGCCCCGCGCGCGAACACGGGACGCGCCTTGCCCACCAGGTATTGCGCCACCTTGCCGCCCGGAACGTCGACGCGCGCGGTCACGCGCGCCGTGCGCGGCGCGGCGCCGCCCTTGCCGCCCGGCCCGTGCTTCGGGCGCTCGCCCTTGCCGGCGTTCTTCTTCGGCTTCTTGTCGGCCGGCTTGCGCACCTCGGGCACGGGCTGCGGCGGCGGGCCCTTGCCGAGATGGGCCTGCGCCGACAGCGCGTCGCGCTCGAGCTGCGCGGCCTGCTCGTAGCTCATGTCGTCGGGCAGCTCGATGTTCTTGCCGTCGCGACTGCGGAAGACGCGCTTGTCGCCGGCGGGCGTCGATGCGACGTTGCGCGACGTCAGCAAGGTGCTCGCACGCGGGTCGGCGAACGACGGCGCCGGCCTCGCCTGGCCCTGCGCCTGCGCCTGTGCGCGCGCCGACGCCGCGATGCGCACCGTCTCGACCGGCCGCGGCTGGCGCGCGTGCGTCACCCCAGCCATGGCCGGGCCGGGCAGGCGGCGCCCGTCTTGCGGTATTCGCGCACCAGCGCGTCGTGCAGGTGCCGCGTGGCAACCTCCGCGCCATCCTGCAGCGCCAGCAGGCGCGCGTGCAGCGCCACGTTGGCCCACTGGCCGCCGGACAGCGCGCAGCGGCGCGCGGTGTCCTGCATCCAGGCGTCGTCGACCAGCGACGTGGCCGGCAGATGCCGCCGCAGCAGGCGATAGCGCTGGCGCTCGTCGGGCAGGCGGAAATGCAGCACCGCGTCCATGCGGCGCGAGAAGGCGCCGTCGATGCGATCGGGCGCGTTGCTGGTGACGACCAGGATGCCCTCGAACTGGTCCAGGCGCTGCAGCAGGAAGTTCGTCTCCAGGTTGGCGTGGCGATCGTTGGACGAGCCGACGTCCGTGCGGCGGGCCATCAGGGCGTCGCCCTCGTCGAACAGCAGCACGACGTCGAGCTCCTCGGCGGCGTCGAGCGCCTGGTCGAGGCGCTTCTCGGTCTCGCCCAGGAACTTGTCGACGGTCGCGGCGAGGTCGATGCGGAACAGCGGCTTGCCCAGCTCCGCCGCGAGCAGCCGCGCTGCCAGCGTCTTGCCGACGCCGCTGGGGCCGGCGAACAGCGCGCGCACGCCGAGGCCGGCCGCCGGCGCGCCCGTGATGGCGCAGGCGAGCTGTTCGCGCCAGCGGCAGCGCGCCGCGAACGACAGCAGTTCGCCGCGCGTCAGGTCGTCGACCTCGAGGTCGGCGAGGCCGCCCTTGGCCTCGAGCCGCGTCGCCAGCATCTCGAGACGGCCCGCGGGCAGGGCGCGCCGCGCCTCGCGCACGTCGTCCTCGCGGATCTCGCGCCGGCCGTCCAGGCGCGCGAGGTCGGCCGCGCCGCGCGCGAGGCGCCGCACATGGCCGCCCGACAGCCGCATCGTCGCGGCGGCATCGATGCTGGCCGCCGCGATCGCCTCGGGGATTGCTTCGCGCCAGTGGCGGCGGCGCGCGTCCTCGTCGGGCAAGGGCAGGTGCAGCGCGATCGTGGGCGCGTCGTCCTGGCGCGTCCAGGCGCCGTGCCGGCCCGTCACGACCAGCAGCGGGGCGTCGCACCATGGCAGCGGGGGCAGCACGCGGTTTTCGCCGGCCGCGAGCCCGGCCTCGACGACCGGCACCGCGCCGGTGACGCAGGCCAGCGCGCCGAGAAGCTGCCAGCGCGCGTCGTCCTCCCACACCGCGCCGCGCGCCACCAGCAAGTCGCGGCCCTGCGCCGCCGCGAGCGCGCCGGCGAGCGTCTTGCGGCCGTTGTGCAGCGGGCCGCGCAGCAGCAGCGTCGGCGCAGGGCGCTCGCGCAGCAAGGCCTGTAGGCCGTCCGACACCAGCTGCGCCGCGCGCGCGTCGGGCACGATGTAGGCCGCGAGCGGCGTTGCGCCCGCGCAGGCGCGATGCTGCAGCCAGGGCAGCGCGGGGGCGTCGCCGCGCAGCGCGTCCCAGACCGGCAGGGTGGCTGCGAACGCCCAGTCGGCGCGCGGCGCCTCCGGCGTCGTCACGCGCAGCAGGCCGCCGTCGACGAGCCGGGTCGCGGCCGCACGCACGTCGTCGACGCGATCCTCGCCGCTGCCGTCGTCGCGCCACCAGGCGGTCATCAGTCCGAGCGTGGGACGGCGGCCGCCGTCCTGCAGGCGTCCGAAGACGTCGCCGAAGCGCGCATCCTCCTCGACGAGGCCGGCGGCCAGCAGCAGCTCGATCTCGAGCGCCCCGGCGCCCGCGCGGCGCAGGGCCGCCAGCGGCAGGTGGACGCCGGCCTGCAAGGCCTGCGCCTCCCATTCGGCGAGCACGAGGCGCCAGCGCAGGGCCAGTTCGTCGCCGAGGCCCGCGCGTTCGTCGAGCTCGACGAGGTAGTCGACCAGGAACGGGTGCGCGGCGAGCGTCGCGTCCAGGTCGCCGTCCGCGCAGGCCTCGACGATGCGCGCGATGACGCCGAACAGCGCCAGCCGCAGGTGCTGCGCGGCGTGGAATGCGAGGCCCGCGAAGGGATGGTCGCCGCGCAGGCCGTCGCCGGCGTCGGGCTGCAGTGCGCGCAGGGGGGCGTTCATGGCGGCTCACTCGAAGTGGAAGCGCACGTCGCGCCCCGCGGCCGGGATCCAGCCCGGGTCGCGGTCGAGACCGGCCAGCCGGATCGCCAGCGGGAGCGCGGCCAGCGAGAACGTCACGTCGACCCATGTCGGCCGGGAGGACACCCGCGCCTCGCTGCGGCACACCTGGTCGATCGGCGCCTGGTCGTCGGCGACGCCCAGCGCACGCGCCAGCCGGGCCTGCATCAGCGGCAGCAGCCAACGCTGCCAGCGATCGCCCGTCGGGCGCGGCGCGTGTCGGTCGATGCACACGCTGGCGGACGCGAGCAGGACGCGTTCGCGGCACAGCGCCGCGGCCTGCGCGGCCGGCGCCGCACCGGAGCGCGGCACGTCGAACAGCACGAAGCCCGCCGGATGAAGCAGGCGCAGGCGACGCGCCGTCGCGCGGTAGCGCACCACGCTCGGGTGGCCCCAGGGCTGCAGGGCAGCGTCGGGGACGGCCCACGCCCGGGGTCGCGCGACGGGGGGCTCGGCACCGCCCATGCGCGCCAGCCAGGGCGCGAGCGCATCGCGCGCGAACTCGTCGCCGAACCAGGCATCGCCCGCGATCGCGAGCAGCCTCCAGGGCGACAGCGCGATGCCGTGCTGGGCGGGCGCCGTGAAGTCGCCGTACAGACCGAGGCCGATCGCGGCGTTGAGCAGGTAGAACAGGCCGCCGAATGAAGTGGCGGTCGGCCTTGCGTCGGGCAGGGCGGCGAGGGTCCGTGGGCGCGGGCTCGCGACCGCCGTCTCGGCGCGGTGGAGCGAGGACGCCGGCGCGGTGTCGCCCGCGTCGCGCATGTCGTGACCGGTCGGCGGCGCGGTGCGTTGCCCGCGCCGCCGCTCGCGCAGGTGTGCGTCCGGCTCGCGCACCGGCGGACGTGACGACGGCGGCATCACGGCGTCGTGGTGGCTCGGCGGTGCATTTGCCAGGTCGTCAATCGCGTCCGAGACACGTGCGGACAAGTCGCGTGTGGGCTGCCGAAGCGCTGTCGGCGCGCCGCGCGGAATCGAGTCGATCGCGGAGGCATCCGCGCCTCGCAGTTTCGACGGCGGGCCGCAGGGCCGCGGCGCGAGCTCGGCGCTTTGGTCGGTACCTGGCTCCTCGTCGACGAGATCGACACGTCCCCGCCCGGTCTCGACGAGCGACGCCGCCGACCTGGGCGACACGGCGGTCCGCCCATCACGCACGACCTGCGCGAAGCCGTCGCTCCTGAGCAGGACGGGATCGCGCGCCGCGACGAGCGCGACGACCATCAGGCGCGCCCCTGCCGGCGTCGGCGGCGGGGTGTTCAACTCCGGCACCGCGGTGACGACGCGGTGGACCGTCGCAGCCACAGCACTCGCGCGCATACAGGGGTGGTGTATCGGCGATGTCGCGTTGCGACCCGTCGCGCCATCCAATGCCGAGGCGACCGCCGGCGCGGCGTGGTCGCGCGCGATCGCGCGAACCGCGGCGTCGGCCGTCGCGTCGTCCAGGCGCGCGATCCACGCCGCGGCCAGTCCGATCGAGGCCAGTTGCGCGATCACGGGGACCAGGCGGTCGCCGTGGCCCGTCACGCGCCGCGCGAGCCAGCGCGAGAGCGGCTCGTCGCCGAGCGCCGCGCGGCACCACCACGGCTCCTGCGCGCGCCCGCGCAGCCACTCGCGCAGCAGGCAGGCCGCCAGCTCGTCGTCGTCGGCGAACCAGACGGCGCCGCCGCCAGCCGCCGTGCCGTCCACCCACGGACGCCGTGCCTCGCGGGCCTGCGCGCGCAGGGATTCGGCGATGCTGCGGCCCAGCGCCGGCGTGCGCTGGCCCGTCGCCACCAGGCGGCGCACCAGCAGCAGGGCGCGCCACGGCAGGCCCGGCGGCGCCCAGTCCAGCGACCCGAGCGCGCGCTCCAGCCGCTGGCGGGCCAGCAGCGGATCGCGCACGGGCGCCCGCAGCGTCACGCGACGCAGCGCGGCCCCGTCGGACGGCACGCCCATGGCCGCCTCAGAAGGCCTTGCGGACGGCGACCTGCAGCGTCGACCAGGTCGTGTCGGGCGCATTGCTGGTGACCGACTGCAGGTTGTAGCGCCCCTCGATCGCCCAGCCGTGGCCCAGCCCAACCTGCACGCCGCCGCCGATCGTGCCGCCGAAGCGCGTGCTGCCCGGATCGAAGGCGTAGATGCCGATGCCGCCGTCGACGAACCAGCGCAGCGGCGCCGGCGTGACGTAGTACTTCGCGTCGACGCCGAACGCTGTCACGTCGATGGCGTCGGCGCCGCCCTTGCCGTCGAAGTGATGCGCCGCGAGCGTGGCCTCCACCGACAGCTGCGGGTTGATCGCGTATTCCAGCCCCAGCGTGCCGGCGAAGCCGCCGTCGTGGGCGTTGGAGAAGCTGCCGTGGGGGATCGTGGCGCCGAGGCCGAGCCAGGCGGCCCAGGGGCCGTTGGCGCCACCGTTGCCGCCTCCGCCGGGCTCGATCGCGTCGACGACGGTGTCCAGGTCGACCGACTCGTTCTCGGGAATGCTCAGCTCGTAGCCCGTGGGCGTCCTTCTCACGCAGCCGTTGCCGCCGCCCGGGCAGCTCTTGGGAGTCATGTCGAGCGCCCATCCGTCGATGGGACCGTCGTGGCCTACCTGCATCGTGAACGCGCCGGCATAGCGCGCGCGCCGGTACTTCTTGTTGTCGATGATCAGCACGTCGCCGGTCTCGAGATAGCCGCGCGCCACGACATCCAGCTCCTGCGTGACGCGGCTCCCCAGCGCGAGGGGCGGGAAGTTCGCGAAGGTGCTCGCGCGACTGGATGCGTTCGCCTTCGGCGGCATGCGCAGACTCCAGTTGCCGTCGGGCGAAAGTTGCGACGCCTGCTGGTCGAGCGCCAGGATCACCTTGTGCCTGGTCTCGCCCGCCGGCGGTGGTCCGTAGCCTCGGGTGCCGACGTGTGCGCTGGTCGTGGCATGCGATGCCTGCAGCACGTTGTTGTTGAACTGGATGCTCCTGTGCAGGAACTTCAACGCGGGGTCGGTGGACTGGATGGCGGCCTGGACGCAGTGGTGCCCCAGGAAGCCGGTCAAGCCGGTCAGCGAGTATTCGCAGGACTCCTTGTAGCTCAGGCGCCAGTCGGTCTGCTGCACGAGCGACTGGGCGGCGGACAGGGCACCGGCATTGAGGCTGGTGACATCGATGTTGTCGTTCGGCGTGGCGGAGGCGTCCGGATCGTATCGACGGCCGATCGCGTCCCATTCGTCCGGGCTGCCCAGGCCCCAGGGCGCGATGCTGAATTGCGTCGAGAGCGTGTGCGCCGCAATGTCGGCCGCCGTCTTGTTGGTCAACTGCGCGCGATAGTAGTTGTCGGCGCTGCGGGTGCCGGTCGGCGCGCTCTGCGTGCCGCTCCACAAATAGTCGTTCGCCAGGCTGTCGCACTGAGCTTGCGTCGTCTGGCTCACGTGCAACGCAGTGGTGGTGTTGCCGAAGCCGCTCACCGGATCCTGCGAGACACCCGCCTGGACGATGTCGACGCCGACGCATTCCGGCCGCATGAAGAACGACGCATTGGCCCAATGCGCCTTGTCGGGCGTGGCCTGCGTGATCTGCACGCCCGCTGCGCCGGCGTTCATCACGCTGGCGACCGGGAACGCGTCCTCGAAGAAGTGCGAGGTGGTGCCCGTCGTCTCGATGTTGACCAGGTCGGCGTAGAAGCCGAACGTGGTGCTCATCGAGGGAAGGAACCTGCAGAAGTTTCCGCCGTCGTTGAAGGGGATGCGGGCCTCGAACGAAATGTGTTTTCCGACGACGTTGATCACGTACTGCGCCGCGGACGGCCCTGCGCTGGGGAGCGTGCAGTCCTGGTTGGCGGCGGTCACTCCCGAGACGTCGAGCGCCAGCGGCGTGCTGCAGTTGGCCCACGCGCCATAGTCGGCGATCGCCGGGCAGGCCGGGTTGCCCGAGGTGTTGGTCTGGACCTGGTTCCAGTGGGTGCTGCCGTGCCAGATCTGCACGGTGGGCACGCTGCTGGCCGCCGAAGACGCCCCGACCGCTCCGAAGCCTGTGATGTGCAGGCGGATGTCGTTCTGCGGGTTGGACGGCTCGGGTGAAATGACGAGCACGAGCGTCGTTACGGCCGGATCGATCGTGAAAGCTGGATTGTCGTAGTCCACCGCGAGGTACAACGCCTGGTTGGCGATGCCGTAGCGCAGGAAGCCGGCCCGTCCCGCGCCGGTCACCTCGGACAGTCCGACTTCACCCGCGTTGTTCCATCCCGACTCCGTCGGCACGCCGTCGATGGTCGGGAGATGGCCCAGGACGTCGCCGATCGCCGGCACGAAGATGTCGTCGAGCTGGGCATGGCACGCACCGGCCTGCAGGGCCGAGGCCACGCCGACGATCGCTGCGAAAAGATGTCGCTGAAGGAATGTCTTGAGACTCATGGCATGACTCCCTGGATGGAAAGTGCTCAACCCGCACGCAGCGGAACGAGGAAGCTCGCATTCACGGCGGGCTGGCCGGCAGGGGCGCCGGTGATCGTGAACAGCAGTCCCGTGCTGGACGCCGTCGAAGGCGGGTGGACTGTCAGCCCGGTCGTCGTGAACCCGCTGGGGCCGTTGACCAGCACGCCCGACTGCGTCAGCGGATCGGCGGTCCACGACGCTGCATCGCCACCGCTCAGTGACGCGTTGAGCGCCATGTTGGTGAACGTGCCCGCCGCGACGTTCAGGTTGCTGATGTCGACGCGGAAATTGAGCAGCCCCGCCTGCCCGACCTTCAGGACTTCGGTGCCGCCGTCCAGCGTCACGTTGGCGCCGCCCCCGAGCAGCGTGAGCGCGACCCGGTTTTCCGGCTCGGGGATCGGGCCGCCGAAGGTCAACGAGTAGGGCAGCGTCGGCGCAGGATTGACCTTGGTGCCCGGTGTCGTCTCGACGGCCGAGAGCGTCAGGTTGCTGGCGCCCGATCCGGCGGCAGGGACCGTCAGCTCCACCAGGAACGTGGTCTCGAAATGCGTGCCGTTCGCGCGGTCGAGCTTGACCGGGTTGGCAAGCGGGCCCCCGCTGGTCGGGTCGATGAGCGTCGCGGTCCAGTCGGCGGCGCTCGATTGCGCCCCGATCTGCACGGCCGCGCTCTGGGTGACGTCGGCCGACATCTTGAACGTGAAGCGGTACTTGCCGGCGGTCAACGCCGCTCCGCCCGGCGGCGTCAGGTACTGCAGCGAGAGTTGGCCCGAAGGAACCACCGACGGCGGCTGCAGGACGAAGCTGAGGGACGCGGAACTGCCGTCGACGTTGGAGACGCTCAGCGTGACGGTGCGGGCGATGCCGTTCAGGCCGGGGTCGGGCAGATCGAAGACCAGCGCGGTCGCCGTGCTGACCCCGTCGACGGGCTGGACGGAGACCGCATCGATCTTCACGCCATTGCGCGACCCTGGCGTGCTGAATCCCGATCCCACCGCGGTGACGCGATCTCCCACTCGAAACGGCGGGGTGCCGTCGATGCGGATCAGCGTCACCTGGGTCGGCACCGTCGTCGACGAACCCGCCTCCAGGTTGGTCAGCCGCACCTCGATCTGCGCGATCTCGGTGAGGATCGAGTTCATGAAGTCCGCCGTGATCAGGTCGCCCGGCCTGACGGTCGGCGAACGCGCGCCGATCAAGGTCGTGGTCAGGCTGTTGAGGTCGGCGGTGCTGAGCTTGCCCTGCAGCTGATCGAGGATCGCCTGCAGCGGAACGACGATGTTGCCCGTGGTGATGGAGTTGGCCATGAAGGCTCCTTGACGATTCGAAGCAGGTCAGCGCGCCAGCGCGTAGTTGGCGTAGTTCCAGTAGGCCCCGTCGTAGCGCGCGTCCGCGCGATAAGGCATCTGGCCGGACGAGAACACGACGTAGGAGCGCGGCAGGCTGCCCGAGCTGCCGGCGAAGTCGATCGCCTCGCGGTTCTCGCGCACGCGGTAGAGCCAGACGAACTCGCCCGACTGGGTGTCGATGGGCGGATAGGCCAGGCTCTCGCGCACGAGTCCCTCCAGCCTGGCCGCGTTGATGAAGGCCGGGCCGCGCACCGTCATGCCGGCGAAGAACGCGAGCGCCTGCTGGTCGGTGCCGCCGGTCTCCTCGGCGATGGGGATGATGCCCACCGGCGGCAGGTAGCGGCACAGGCCTTGCGCCGTCGCCGAGGCGGGCAGCACGCGCGGGCTGGCGAGGTCGGCCACCTGCCGCTGGAACTGCATGAACATCGCATGGCCGACCGCCAGCCGGCGCGATTGCGCGAGGCCGGAGAACGCGTCCGTCCCGGACTGGTGCAACGGACGCCGGACGGCCCAGGCGTCGATGAAGTCGAGTGTCGACGTTCCCTTGAACGACAGCAGCGCGAGTGGCACCTCCGCGTCGCCGAGGCGCGTCTTGCGCAGCGCCTCGAGCAGGTCGTCGGCGCGCGGCGGGGCGTCGAACAGCGATGCGAACCAGGCCGGCTGGATGCCCTGGCCGAAGGCGCGGTAGGCGATGTCGTTGCGCAGCGTCGCGGCGCCGAGGTCGAGTCCCGCGAGCAGTTGCGCGTCGAGCTGCAGCAGGCGGAACTGCACGGCCTCGACGTTGACGTCGATCGCGCAGCGCACGTTCAGCGGATCGAGGCCGTTGCTGGCCGCGCGCCCTTCGGTGGTGGCACTCGGGGCCAGTGTCAGCAGGTACAGGCCGGCGCCCGCGACGTAGGTGCCGCCGACCAGCGGCGTGCAGTTCGTGAAGGTGCAGGTGCAGGACGCGTCGGTGCCGCCGTCGAACTGGCGCTGCAGCGCCACGCTGGTGTCCTGCGCGAGGTAGAGCGTCTGCCCGGCGCGGTTGACGGCCAGGCCCGCGGCGATGCGAACGACGGCGCCGGTCGCGCCCGACACGCTGGTGTCGCGCACGACGTCCAGGCCCCACGCGACGCCTTCGCCGAGCGCCAGCCCGAGGCGCGCGTCGGCGGTGTCGCGGGCGTCCTGCTCGCGCGCGAGATCCTTGGCCGCCAGCAGTCGTCCGTTGAAGAAGTTCACCGAGCGGATCGCGCCGTCGGTGACGGGTTGCTGCAGTTGCAGGAGATCGTTGGCGTTCATGATGGGCCTCAGGGCGCGGTGGCCAGCACGTGCCACGTGGTGCCGCCGTCCGACAGCAGCGTCGTCGTGGTGGCCTTCTTGACGGTCGCCGCGTTCGTCGTGGGGCCGCTCAGCGTGTCGGCCGCGTCGACCGCCAGCTTGGCGTCCGCGTCGACGGCGCGCACGACGTAGACGCGGCCGCGGTTGCCGGCGCCGCACTTGGGCAGCGTGACCGTCGGGCCGCCGCTGCACAGCACGACATGGTGCGTGGCGTCGAGCGCGAGGTCGGCGTTGGTCGCCGCCAGCGCGACCTGCACGGCACCGGTGGTGGACAGGCCCGCGAACTGCGGCACGCTCGCGGGCGCGAGCGGCTGCGGCCCCGACAGCACGATGCTGCCCGCGGCCTGCGTGACGATCACCTCGTCCGCGGTGCCCGCCAGGCTGGCGACGGCGTAGCCGCCGGCGTCGCCGACCAGGATCTGCCCGTCGCCGGGCGCGCTGCCCAGGCCGGTGCCGCCGTCGGTCACGGCGACGATCGCAACGCCGGGCGCATAGGGCTCCGCGCTGGCGGGTGCGCCGTCGTACAGGCTCCATTCCTGCAGCAGGCGGACGTTCGCGAGCACGGGCCGCCGGCTCTCGTCGATCTGCAGCGCGACCGGACTGCCCGCGATCTGCCACGCGCCCTGCGGCGATCCGCCGATCCACGCGACGTCGAACGTCACGCTCGCGAGCAGCACGCAATCGAGATCCGGCGCCTGCGCGACCTGGCAGCGCATCGCGGCCCACAGCGGCCGCAGCTCGGTGACCCAGAAGCGCAGCGCGACGCGCAGGAAGTCCGGCCACTGGCTGGGCGCGATATCGACGCCAGGCGGCGACAGGTCGAACAGGTAGTCGCCCAGCGTGCTCACCGAGGGCGGTGGCGACACCGGCGGCGACGCCGCGGCCGCCTGCAGCCAGGGCTGCACCGCGATCCGCAGCGCGGCGAGCCAGGCCGCCTCGTCGGGCGTCACGGGCGGGCTGGTCGTCGAGAAGGCGACGTTGCTGCGCAGCCAGAGCACGAAGTCGCGCAGCGCGTCCTCCTCGACCTGCGCGGGCGGCGCGCCGAGCAGGTCGAGGCGGAAGTCGTCGGCCACGCGCGACGGCTGCATCAGCTCGTCCTCCGACCGGCACGGCGCGCCCGGAATCGGCACCGGCCGCGTCGTGCAGTCGGCGTAGCACAGCGTGAGGTGCAGCGTGATGCTGCCCGCGGTCACGGCGGGCGGCGACGACGACGGCGGCGAGGTGGGCGGCGACACCGGCGGCGAGCCGCCGGTCAGCAGCGCGTTGACCAGCGCGGCATGCGCGGCCTTCGCGAGCCACTGGTTGATGACGGCGCACTGGTCGGCGCCCACGCACACCAGCTTGCCGCTGGGCAGCAGCGCGGCCCCGGGCGAGACGTGCAGCCGCATGCCGGCGCTGCCGTCGGCCTCCGCGTAGACCTGCAGGCCGCTCACGGTGCCGTAGCCGACCGCGTCGCGCGCGAGCCACTGGTCGCGTCCGGCGAGCCAGGCGTGTTCCTGCTGGAAGTCGTCGACACCCAGCACCATGCCGCGCGTGTAGTTGACGTACTGGGTCGGGTCGAGCGGCAGGCCACCGAGGCTCGAGACAGGTTGGTTGCAGCATCCCATGGTTGGCTCCTGATGACCGCGCGGGTCAGCCCTCGATCGACAGCCGGTCGCCGCCGGCGTGGCGGCGCGCGCCGCCGACGAAGCTCGCGCCAAGGTAGGCCGCGCCCACAACGGCGTCCGGAATCAGCTCGGGCGCGCGGCTGCCGGCGCCCAGCTGCGTGTCCAGGCCCAGCCGCGCCTCGCCCACGCGGTTGAACGCCCAGTAGAAGCGCACGTCGAACGTCGTGTGCGCGGGCTTTTCCAGGTCGACGATGCGGCTCGCCAGGCCCAGCCACGTGCCCAGCTCGCCCGGGTCGGCCTGCACGCTGTCCAGGGGCAGCAGCACCGAGAAGCGATGCGCGCTGCGCACCATCGCCAGCACCTGGCGCTCGAACTGCAGCCAGTCGGCCTGCGCGGCGGCCGTCGGCGGCAGCACGTCGGGAATCGGCACGAGGTCGAAACCGGGCCAGCTCGTGCGATGCGCGGCCTGCAGGCGGTCGATGCGGCGGTAGCGGCGCGCGAGGAAGTCGGCCCACAGCACGCGCTCGCGCACCGACTGGCTCTGCGCGCAGAACGCCTGCCAGTCGGCCTGCTCGATCGCGCCCGCGGGCCAGTCGGTCGGCAGCGCGATCGCGGCGAAGCCCGCGACGTTGCGACCCCAGGCGCCACTCAGCGCGTCAACCTGATTCGCGTAGCGCGCGGCCACGAAGCACTGCCAGCGCACGCGCTCGGCCGCGCCTTGCGCCGGCACGAAGCCCAGCGCCGACTGGCAGAACGCGGCCCACGCCTGCGCCACCGTCGCATCGGCGGGCGGCACCAGCGAGAACGGCGCCAGCTCCTCGTTGGCCGTCGCCGTGCGGCCCTGCGATCGCGCGAAGCGGTCGACCAGGCCGCCGTTGCCCTCGTCCGGCGTCCACAGCGCGCCCTGGACGACGGATCGAAGCCCATCGCTGGCGCCCGGATCGGCCGCCATCGCCGGCGCGCCCGGCGCCAGGCGCGACTGGAACGCCTCGACGATGCGGATCCGCCCGGCATCGTCGTCGTCGGCGCCGGGGCCGTCGAACATGGCGGGGTCGAAGCACGGGTCGAAGGCCAGCGACAGCGCGATGCGCAGGCCATGCACGGTGCCGCGCCAGCGGAAGAAGTCCATCGCCCGCTGCACCAGCAGGCGGTGGCGGCGCTCGTCCCACGCCGGATCGAGCGCGAGGTCGAACCATTGCGCGAGCCAGGGCAGGGCATCGTACGGCACGGTGCGGGCGTCGAACAGGCGCTGCAGCGTGGCGATGCGATCCTCGACCTGCGTGAACGTGCCCTCGAGGTTGGCCAGCCAGCGCTCGAGGAAGCCGCCCTGCACCGGATCCTCGCGATAGACCGCCGGCAGGAAGCGTTGCGTGTACGAGAAGCGCGGCTCCCACGCACGCAAGGCGCGCACGCGCGGCGTGCCGCCGCCATTGATGCTGACGAAGCGCAGGCGCAGCTGCAGGTAGCGTCCCTGCGCGGCCTGCAGCAGCAGCTCCCAGGTGCCCGCGCCCGCCGACTTGCGCGTCGCGCGCGCGGCGTCGCGGCGCAGCCACGGCAGCTCCGGGCCCGTCGTGCGCAGTTGCAGCGGCGGCTCGGGCGTCCAGCGGCCGACGACCTGCCGCGGCTCGAGGCCGTCGAGGCCGTCGCAGTCGTCGCCGGCGCGGCTGTCGATCTCGATGCGGCTGTCGGACGGCACGGCGGCGTCGAGGAACAGCTTGTCCCAGGTCGTGCCCAGCTCGGCGCTGTCGAACACCGGTGTCACGAACTCGGCGAGCGTCGCGAAACGCTGGCGCGGCTGCTGAACGATGCGCGTCCAGCGCGGCGTGGCCGGGCCGCAGTCGTAGAACGCCTCGCCCTGCACGGCCAGCAGCGCGCGGCCGCCGAAGCGGCGCAGCGGGTAGAGTTCGGCCGGCGCCTGCAGCACGAGGCCCGGCTCGCTCGCGACGATCTCGAACGGATGCGCCTGGTTGCCGATCGTCGTGGCGATCAGCAGCGCGGCCCGGTCGGCCTCGTACAGGCGGGCGACGCTCGCCCAGGTCATGTCGTGCGCGAGCGCGGGCAGGTTCGGCGCCGGCACGGCGGGACTGGCGCTGCCGGACCGCACGACGTCCAGCCATTGCGAGGCATCGCACGACCAGGTCGCGCCGTCGCGCCGCACGCGGAGCAGCCGCGAGCGGGCGTTGGCGTCGTCGCGATCGAGCAGCAGCACGGCATCGTCCAGCGGCACCAGCGCGATCGCGCGGACCGCGTCGATCGGTGCGGCGAGCAGGTCGAGGCCGGCCGGGAAGTCGAGCGCCGGACGGCCGCGCGCGGGCCCGGCGAGCGGCTGGAAGTCGTCCACCTGCGCCGCGGCGACCGGCGCGAGCGCCTGCCCCGGCCGCACCGCGCCGAGCGCGCGGTCGAACTCCCACAGGCGTTGGCGCACGAGATCCAGCGCCCAGACGCCGCCGCACTCGCGCGCGCAGAGCGCGAACGCATCGAACGCGATCGAGGCGGGCCACAACGTCTCGACCGGCGATCCGCCCGCCACGAGGTCGAAGCACATCAGGCCGCGCGCCGCGCCACGCGCGAACGCGACGACCAGCGCGTCGTCGCAGGTCGTCGCCAGCGCGAGGAACACGTCGGCCACGGACGCCGCCGGCACGGCGCTGGCGTCGAAATCGAGTTCCGCGCGCGCACGCCGCGGCGCGCAGTCGGACGGCGTGGCCGGCCAGAACGCCGACTCCACGCCGGAGCCCACCGAGGTGACCAGCAGCGCGCTCCGGTCGTCGCTGACGCGATAGATGTTGCCGTTGCGGTCGGCGGCGGCGCTGCGGCGCGCGTCCAGCGTCAGCGGCGCTTCGCCGGGCGTCTGGGGCAGCGCGATGGCCTGTGGCGCGAGCGTGATCTCGTTGCTCACGTCATCCCAGCGCGGCAGGGTGGCGGGCGCCATCGTCGCTTCCAGCGCCGGACTGCCGGCCGCCCCCGACCACCACGCCGACAGCGGCAGCGCCGCGGCATCGTCGCCGTCGAGGCAGCGCGCCCAGTCGCTGCGTCCCAGCAGGAGGTGGAAGCTCGCGCCGTTGACGTTCATCAGCAGTTCTCCGGCACGATGGGGACGGGCAGCAGCTGCGTCGTCGTGGTGGTGGCCGTGGCGCTCGCCACGCCGCGCACGGCATCGATCGGCACCGGATCGCCCGCCACCACCGAGATGCCCAGCAGGCGCGGCAGCTGCAGGCCGGTCATGGCCACGCTGTCGCTCGCTGCCTGGCCGTCCTGGGCGAGCAGCACGTCGGCGACGGCCGTCACGCCCGCGACGCGCGCGACCTCGGCCAGCAGCACGCGGCTGGAGACGGCGGTGCGCAACGGCCAGCCGCGCGCGGGGTGGACGCTGCCGGGCGGCGCGAAAAGCGGCGTGTCGTCGGGCGCGCCGCCGGCCGGACCGATCGGCGCGAGGAAGGCCTGCAACCGGGTCTTGGCGGCGTCGACCACGGCGGCGATCGACAGGCCCGCGGCGACGTCCACACCCACCGAGATCCAGATGCCGACGTAGTCCGGCCCGCGCAGCAGCAGCTCGGTCGTGACGAGGCGGCGCGGGTCGAGGTAGACGCACAGCGTGTTGAGGAACAGGCGATCGGCGCGCGGGGCGTCGGGCTGGCCGGGGTCGAAGGCCGGGATGGCCATCAGCGTCACCACGCCCGGCGCGCCGCCGGGCTCCGCCGGCGCGAAGTCGGGATGGAACGCGGGCAGCATCTCGATGCGGCCGATCTGCACGCCCGGGGCGCGATAGGCGATGGTCGCGAAGTCCTCCGCGCTGACGAGGCGGTCGCGATGCTGCAGGTAGCGCCGCACCTGCTTGTCGCCGTCGTCGGCGGTCTCCGAATCGGCGCCGCCCCAGGTCTGCACCGGGTTGGTCACGCTGAAGCCCGAGCCGAGCAGCGGCGCCGAGTTGATCGCGCCGGGCTGCACGTTGCCCGCCGCGCCCGAGCAGGTGTCCGAATTCGCGAACACCTTCGCGCCGGCCGGCAGGCGCCAGCCGTTGAAGCCGTCGCCGAAGGTCAGCGCGCCGGCCTCGGCGTCGAGCTCGAACACGTAGCTGGGCGCCGCCGACGCCGCGGGCAGCGCGAGCGTGGTCGCGCGCGGATCGCTCACCGGCACCTCCGGCGCGGCCGCGGCGAGGTCGTCGATCTGCGTCCAGGTGGTCGGCGCCGCGGTGCCCACGCGCGCGGTCACCGTGACCGAGCCGTCCAGGATCGGCGCGTGCGCCAGCGTGCGCACCTGGCCGGGCGTGCCGTCGCCGTCGGCCAGCGGCTCGGCGACCGTGTGCTCGATCTGGCGCACCCAGGTCGCGTTGAGGCCGGCCCAGCGGATGCGCGCCTGCGCGGCGCCGGTGATGCGCATGCGCAGCCACGTCACCGTGCGCGCGGCGAGCGCGAGGTCGTCGAGCACGGGAGGCAGGTCGCCGACGCCGCCCTCGAGCGCGTCGACGCCATCCCACACCGCGAGATCGGCGGACGCCGGCAGCTGCAGCTGAACGACGCCGGGTTCGGCCAGCACGTCGGCATCGGTGGCGGGCGCGAGCTGGCGGTAGGCCGGCGCAGGCCGGTCGTCGGCGTCGCGCGAGAGGCTGCCGTCGGCCGCGACGCTGGGCACTTCGAAGGTCAGCAGCGTCGACGCCTGCGGCGGCCCGCCGGGTTCGATCTGGACGCCAACGTCGTCGAGCGCCGGCACCACGCCCAGCGACAGCGTGCGGCCGCCGATCAGGTCGCGCGCCGCCTTGAGCGGGTCGGCGGCGCTGGTGTCGACGTCGCCCGCGCGTGCCAGCAGCGCGATCCACAGCGAGCGGTCCGGCGTGTCCTGGTTCAGGTCGACGCTCTCGACGACGCTGCCGTCCAGCGCGACGGTCTCGTACAGCTGGACGTCGGTGGGGAAGTCGGTCTGGTAGCTCGCGTAGAGAAGCCGGTAGTAGTCGAGCAGCGCCGCGCTCGGCGCCGGCAGTGTGCGCTTGAACACGACGCGCGCCTCCAGCGGCAGCACCTCGACGCCCATCTGCGTGCGGAACGGCACCGCGCCGGCGCGCAGCTCGAAGTCCTCGGCCACCAGCTGCGCCTGCATCGGCCCGCGGTCGTTGGTGATCGCGACCAGGCCCTGCGCCGCAGACGCCGACGTCAGCGGCACGCGCAGCATCTGCAGGAACTTGATGCGGTTGCGCTCGGGCATCAGGTTGGCGCGATACAGCAGGTTCTCGGTCAGGAACGCGAACAGCTGCACCAGCGTGACGCCGGGGTCGCTCTGGTTGAAGTTGGTCCACTCGGGCGTGTACGACTGCGCCCGGTTGAGCGTGTCCTGCACCAGCTGCGCGAAGCGGCGGTCGTCGATGGGGGGCGGCGTGAGCGGCATGGCGGCTCTCGTCAGGTGGCGCCGAGCGCGACGGACACGCCGATGCGCTCGCGCGCGTCGGTCGCCACGAGGCGATAGGTGATGGTGGCGATGGCGGACTGCGCGTCGCCGGGATCCGCATCCACCTCCACCGACTCGAGCGCGATGCGCGGTTCCCAGCGCACCAGCGCGCGCATCATGGCGTCGCGCACGCTCGCGCGCGTGGCCACGTTGTTCGGCTCGAACAGGAAGCGCGCGAGGCCGGCGCCGAAGTCGGGCACGCCCACGCGCTCGCCGGGCTCCGTCTTCAGGATCAGCGCGATCGCCTCGCGGATGTTGTCCTCGCCGCTGGACCACACGAAGCGGCCGTCCGCGCCCACGCGCGGCGGAAAGGACAGGCTCTGGCCGAAGACGCTCACGACGACGCTCCCTTCTTGCCCTTGAGCCCCGGCACCGGGAAGCACAGGATGAAGTAGGGCAGCCAGTGGAAGATGAGATCCAGCAGCGAGATGATGATCATCAGCAGGATCAGCGCGCAGATGGTGATGATGGGGATCGACAGCGAGCAGATCATCCCGATGTTGATGCCGCCGGACTGGCACGGGCCGCCCTCGCCGACGTCGAGATCCTTGTGCAGCGGCCACGGCAGCACCGACAGCACGAGGTCGATGAAGCCCAGCCCCTTGGCGCGCTGCACCTGGCCGCAGAGCATGTCCGACAGCACGAAGGCCGTGTTGCGGTTGAACTTGCGCAGGCCGGCCGGGCTCGTGTCGATCGGCAGCGAGATGCGGATCGGGCGCGCGGGCGCGTCGGCGTCGAAGAAGCTGGCGACCTTGAAGCGCGCGCTCGGGGCCGACAGCACCGGCGGATGCAGTGGCCCGCAGTCGGCGTTGAGGTAGACGTGGCGCACCACGAACCAGCCGCCGTCGAGGAAGTCGCCCGGGTTCGCCGCCGCGGCCTTGGCCACCTGCGCGGCGAACGGCAGCGGCGGGCCGCCGACGGGCGGAGTCGGGTCGAGCGCGCGTGCGAACTGCGCGGTCAGCAGGTCGACCCACTGCGCCTGCGGCACGAAGAACGCCGGGCCGATGACCGGATCGGACGGCACCGGCACGGGCATCGGGCTGGACGCCAGCGACGTCAGCGCGGTGAACGGGCCGTCGGCGACGAACGCGCTGGTGAGCCCGGCCAGCGCGAAGTGATTGGCTGGCCAGCCGGCGGCCGAGGCGGTCGCGGCGTTGTACGCCACGGTCTGCGCCTCCAGCGCGTCGCCGACGCCGGCCTTCGCGATGCCCACGAGCGCGTCGCGCAGGCTCGCCCAGGGCGGCTTGACGTCGTTGGTCGTGCCGGGCACGTACAGGCCCTGGCGCAGGCCGGTGGACATCGCGGCCGTCCCCAGCCAGTCGTACAGGCCCTGGCGCGGCGCCGACAACGCCGCCCGGCCGGTGCCGTTGGCCAGCACGACGTTCCACAGGTCGGGCATCTGGGTCGAGAGGTGGTTCGCGAAGTCCAGCAGGATCAGCCACGACGCGCCGGCCTGCGCGAGGTTGTGGTTGAACGCGCGCGCCTGCTGCTGGTCCGATGGCTCGGAGTCCGAGCCGATCTTCTGCGTGCCGGCCATGTCCTTGGCCAGCTTGACGCTGGAGCGGATCAGCGTCTTCCACGGCTCGGCGACATCGAGCTGGAACTGCACCATGCGCGCCTGCACGGAGTCGGCCGACGTCGTGGCGGCCGGTGCGGCAGGCACCAGCGACTGGCGCTGGCCCTCCGCGAAGGACGACGCGACCGACGGATCGACGCGCGCGCCGAGATATTCCTCGCGCCGGCCCACCGGCACCAGCGCGGCCCACAGCGCGCGGCGCAGGCCCGAGTCGTCGCTGAAGGACAGCGCGAACGTCGGCACGCGATCCTCGTCGGCCACCAGCACCGACGGGTCCGCGCCGCAGCGCTGCCAGCGCGCGCCCTGCGCGTCCTTGACGTAGGCGAACTCGACCAGCGGCGGCGTGGTCGCCGATGACGACGGATCGGGCATCAGCCGGCGCATCACGAGCGACACCTGCTCCGCGCCGCCGGGCACCACCGAGCGGTCGGGCAGCCCGTGCTGGCGACACACCAGGCTGGCCGCCGCGATGTAGTAGCGCTGGTGCGCGGCCTGGTAGAGCTTGAGCGGGCGCGCGTCGGCCGGCGCGGTGCGAACGGGCAGGGCCGCGCCCTTGCGCACGCGGGCGATGGCGCCGCGCAGTCCCGCCTGCGACACCGCCGGCAGCGGCACGCGCGTGGCGGTGTCGGTGCCGTCGGCGGCGGGCTCGCGCCAGGTCTCCCAGCGCGCGATGCGCTGCGCGATCTCGGCCGGATCGCGCGCCATCGAGCCGAGCAGCTGCTCCATGAAGTCGTCGCTCGCGAAGCGCAGCAGCGCCGGCGCGTCGGCGCTGGCGAGCGGCGTCCACAGCGGCTGCGGCGAGGTCCAGGCGATCGGATGCATCGTCGTCCCCTCACCAGATGTTGCCGGCGCCCGGCGTGTACGAGGCGCTGATGATGCTGTTGCAGATCACCGTGTCGGCCTGCACCACGCCCGAGAAGCGCGACATGCCCGCATCGACCGTGACCATCGACGCGCTGACCGCGACCTGGCTCGCGCTGACCGTGACCTTGGCCGACGCGGTGATCGTGATGCCGCTCGCGCCCAGCTTGATCGAGTTGCCGTTGCTGTCGATCACCTCCAGCGCGCCGGGGCCGTCCTTGAGCGTCACGCTCTGGCCACCGGGCGTCTCGAGTTTCAGCTGCTCCTGGCCATCGTTGTCGTCCAGCGTCACCTTGACGCCGTTGCGCGAGCACAGCACCTTCTTGTAGTTCTTGCCGGCGCCGTCCATCTTCTCCGGCGCGCCGTCGCGGCCGTTCCAGAGGCCGCCGACCACATACGGTCGACGGGGATCGCCGTGCTCGAAGGCCAGCAGCACCTCGTCGTCGACGTCGGGCACGAACCAGCTGCCACGGTTGTTGCCGCCGAACAGCGTCGCCAGGCGCGCCCAGCCTTCGTAGCGCTGGCTGCTGGCGTCGGGCGACCAGGGCAGCGTGACCTTCACGCGGCCCTGGTTGTCGGGGTCGCGGATGTCCGTCACCAGGCCCACGCACACGCCGTACCAGCGCCCGCCCCAGCCGCCGGGCACGCGCTCCTGGAACTGCTGCTCCATCGGGGGAAGGTCGTGCATGTGCATGGTGGGTTGGCGCCGTCAGGGGCGTCCGATGAACGGGCGGTCGCAGCCGAATTCGGTGCGCAGGCCCTGGCGGTTGTCGAAGCGGATGCAGACGTCCGTGGCCGTGTAGTCGCCGTTGAACAGCGGCCCGAGGCCGGCCAGCGTGAGCGTGGCGCCGACACGCAGCGCGGCCTGCGTCTCGGCGACGCCCCGCCCGACCACGAAGCGCCGCGCGAGATGGCGGAAGCTCGCCTCGGCCAGCACGCGCGCCTCCGCGGCAGAGGCGGGCAGGCCGTGGGCGAGGGTGTCGACGCGCTCGCCGAACGCGTTTTTCAGCGTGTCGGCGCCGCCGACGCCGCCCTTCAGTTCCGACGAGACGGCGCTGGCGTCGGCGCGGTTGCTGGCGGCCTGCTTGCCGGAGACGTCCCAGCCCGTGGCCACGAGCGCGGTGCGCTGGTGCGTGAGGTCGGCGCCGACGTGGAACTCGCGCAGGGTGCCGGCCCAGGCCAGCGTGACGCCGCCGCCGTTGCGCTGCGTGCGCTGCGCGGCCTTCAGCGTCGAGCCCTCGACCCAGACCTGCGCGTCCTCGCGGCGCGCGAGGTCGCGCGCGAACGCGAGGTCGCTCTGGTTGACTTGCGCGAGCAGCGCATAGGTCGCGCCCTGCAGCGAGACGTCGGCCGTCAGCCCGTGGTCGCGCGCCACCTGCTGCAGCACGTCGGACAGCGACGCGTTGGCGAAGCTGCGGGTGCGGCGCGTCATGCGCAGGTCCTGCAGCCGGTCCTCGGCGCTGATGCGGACCTGCGGCGGTCCGCCGTCCGGGAAGATGCCCGTGATGGCCGTGACCCGGCCGTCGAACAGCGTGTCGTCGCCGAGCGCGATCGACAGGCGCTTGCCGAAGTCGATCACGTCGCGGCCGAAGTACTGGAAGCCCAGGCCCGACGGACCGCCCCAGTTCCCCAGCAGCAGCTCGCAGCGCGCGAGGCCGTCGGCCGACTCGGCCACCGACAGCTCCAGCATCGCGCTGGTGAGCGTCGCGTTGCGCTGGCCGTCGACGAGGACGGCCGGACGCGAGACGCGCAGCGGGAAGTTGGCGAGTGCGGCCATGGCGACGCTTTCAGTGGGCCCAGGTCCGCAAGGCCTGCTCGTGCAGCGCGCGCAGCGCCTCCTGCACGACACGAGGCTCGGGCGGCGGCGGCTGGTCGCTCGCGTGACCCGACGCGGCGGCGTCCTGGCGCGCGGCGGGCGCGGCCTCGGGCAGGACTTCGAAATC
Organism: Scleromatobacter humisilvae; assembly: GCF_023231945.1. Lineage (GTDB taxonomy): Bacteria > Pseudomonadota > Gammaproteobacteria > Burkholderiales > Burkholderiaceae_C > Scleromatobacter > Scleromatobacter humisilvae. The sequence goes on along the minus strand of NZ_JAJLJH010000009.1, from coordinate 48,071 downwards.
GTTGATGACGACGGCCATGCGACGGGTTCCCTTCATCCAATGGAGACTGAGCCGCCGAGGCTGGCTCCGGCGTTGACGCGCACGACGACGGCCGGCGGGCTGATCACCGCGCTGACCGGCGACGTCGGCGTGCCGAGCGCCGCGCCGAGATCGACCAGCGCGCCGGGGGCCATGCGCAGCGGATCCTCGATGCCGTTGGCCGAGGCGACCGACTGCCACGAGTCGATGCCGGCGCGTCCGGCCATCGCCTGCAGCGTGTCGCCCTGGCGCGCGCTGGTCAGCGGGTTCTGCCCGGGCTTGCTCGCGACGCCGTTGTCGGGCAGCTTCTGCGCGAGGATCTTCTGCTGCGACAGCGTCAGGCCGATGCTGGCGCGCAGCGGCTTGCCGTCGGGCGAGAAGAACTCGAGCGACTGCTCGATGCCGTCGACGACGCCGTCAAAGATGAACGAGCCCCACTGGAAGCGCACGGGAGGCGGGACGAGCTTGTCCTTCTCGTCCGCGGACTTGGGCGTCGAGTTCTTCTGCGGCGTCATGAAGAAGATGACTGGCTGCGTCAGGCGGCGCACGTCGTCGACGGGGTTGGTCTCCATCGCCGTGACGTCGAACCACAGCTGCAGCGCGAGCTTGGTCGTGCCCTCGCCGACGAACTGGCGACCCGGCGTGCCGGCGGCCTGGTCGCCGCCCTTGGGCTGCACGATCTGGTTGGCGTACGTGATCTTGAGCGTCTCGGGATTGAACTGGACGTCGGCCGTCGCGCCCTTGTCGAGCGGGCCGGACAGGTCGTCCGCCAGCTGGATCAGCTTCGCGTGCACGAGGCCGGCGGTCATGCGAACGCTCCCAGCGGCCCGAGCTTCAGGGTCTCGTAGGCGACCTGCAGCTCCTCGATGGCGATCGCGCCGTCGCGGGCCGACAGCGCCGGCGCCTTGATCTTGACCGGCAGGCAGCGCGTGAGCTGGAAGCGCGCGCGCATGGTGCGGCCGTCCTGCGCGAGCAGCACGATCTCGGCGCTCGCGCGCAGCGTCGGGTCGGCGATGCTGCGGTTGAACCAGTCCCACAGGCCGAAGTCGGCGGTCATGCCGCGCTTGAGCGTCAACTGGCCGAAGGCCACCGGGCCGGGCAGGCGGATCTGGCGATCGTTGCTGCCGCCCTCGCGGATCGTCTTCACTTCCTGCGTCATCTCGAGGCCGTCGCAGTCGGAGAACGCCGCGTCGACCAGCGGACGCGCGTCGCCTGCGAGCGCGATCTCGACCGCGAAGTTGAAGGTGGAGAACGGATGCGCCTGCACGTCGGTCATGAGGTCTCCTCGGCGACGCGGGCCTGCCCGCCGCTCTGCGCGAGCCGCACGGCGATGAAGCGCATCGGCAGCGACGGCGCGACGCGCAGTTCGACGATGAAGCGGCCGGCGTCGACGTCCTCGGGCGTGTTGAGCGAATCGTCGGTGACCACCTGGAACGACTGCTCGGGCGTCGCGCCCGCGAACGCGCCGCGGTCGAACAGCAGCTTCATCAGCTCGCCGAAGCCGCGCTGCACCGCGCGCCGCAGCGCCGGCCCGTTGGGCTCGAAGACCCAGGTGGCGCCGCGCTGCAGCGCGATCCGGCGCAGCAGGATCAGCAGGCGGCGCACGTTGATCGGCGTGGTCGCGTCGTCCTGCGACAGCGTGTCGGCCGACAGCGTGAAGAAGCCGCGCGGATCGTCGCGCAGCAGGTTGATCTGCGCGTCCTGCAAGGCCTGGCGGTCGCGATCGGCGACGAGCGGCGTCAGCGCGACGACCTGGCTCATCGGCTCGTTGGCGGCGGCGATCCAGGCGCCGCGCCCGGCCGCGCGCGCCGCGAGGATGCCCGTGGCCACGCCGTCCGGCGGCACGATGACGATCGCGCCGGCGGTGTCGGCGCTCGCGCACTGCAGCCATGGAAAGTACAGCGCGCCGTAGCTCAGCGCGCGCGCCTCGCGGGCCGTGAATGCCAGTGCGTCGACCACCGCCGGCGGCTGCTGCACGCCGCGCAGCCGCTGGGCGTAGCGCAGGGCCTGCGCCGTGCGGAAGTGGCGCGGCATCGCCAGCACCGCGAGCAGGTCGCCGCCGGCCGCGGCCAGGCGCAGCGCCGCGCGGTGGATCGCCAGCCAGTGCGGCTCGGTGGCCACGCTCGCGACGTCGGCGTCGAGCTGTTCCCAGTCCTCGGCGCGCACGAGCACGGTGACCGGGTCGGACGGCGCGCTGCGGTCGTCGCCGTGCTCGGCCAGCACGCGGTAGTGGTAGACGCCGTCGCGCTGCAGCGAGACGACGGCCTGCGTGCCGGCGCCGCGGAAGATCTCGGCCTCGTCGCCGAAGTCCGCCGAGCCGGCCTGCGTCAGCACGTAGTCGGCGCCGGGCTCGCTGTCGCTCCACGCCAGGCGGTAGCTGCCGGGGCGCACCTCGCCCGCCGGGCCCGTGAGCGTCGGCGTCGCGAGGCGGCGCGTGTCGCTGTCGATGAAGTTGCCGAAGTCGGGGCCGGCCAGTTCGGGCAAGTCGCCCACCGCGACGCAGGCGCCGCGATGTCGCGCCCATTGCGGCGGCGCGGGCACGGCATCGGGCGCGAGCGGCGGCGTCGCATCGATGGCGCGCCGCCGCCAGCCCAGGTGGATCGCATCCGGCAGCGCGAGCAGCGACGCCTCGTTGTAGAGGCCGCCGACATCGACGCCCAGCATCGCGTGCATGCCCAGCAGCGGCCGCCGCTGCGGCGAGATGATGCGCACGAGCTCGGCATGGTCCGCGAGGTCGTCGACGGCGTCGGCGGCCAGCGCCGGATCGATGAACAGGTCGGACGCGAACAGCGACAGCCCGTCGCGCTCGAGCGCCGTGCCGGCGGCGGGCAGGGCGCCCACGCCCGCGCCGAACAGTGGCTGCACGCCCAGCGGCAGCCAGGCCAGCGGCGGCGCCGCGGCGGAGTCGGGCGCGATCGGGAAGCGCGGCGCCAGCGTCCGCGCCACGCCGCTCGCGTCGTCGGGCGGCAGGAACCAGCTGGCGTCGTCCTGCTGCTCCCAGAAGCTGCCGCTCGCGGCGGGCGAGAGCGCGAGCCCGGGCAGGCGCTGGTCGCTGCCGTCGGCGGCTGTCGCGCGCAGGTCCAGCGCCAGGCGCTGCGCACGCGTCGGATGGGCGATCGCGGGCGGCAGCAGCGCACCCAGCTCGCGCCACACCGGGCCCAGCACCGTGGCCAGGACGGCGGTCGTGCTGCTCGCCGGCGGGCTGCCCTCGAAGGCCGGTGAGCGATCGATCTCGTCGATGCGCAGCCACGCGACGCCGGCCGCATCGACGACGCGGACCCACTGGCCGGGCGCGAGCTGGTCGCTGACCGGCAGGCCCAGTTGCAGCGTTCCCGCGTCCAGCCACAGCGCGGGGCCGGCGCCCAGCAGTCCCGCGATCTCCGCGGTCGCGGCGCTCGGCGACGGCGACGTCGCGGCCTGTTCGAGCTCGAAGGCCGCGCACAGGTGCACGGCGACCTCCAGCGGCCCGCCGGCGAGCACCGCGGCCCGGGTGCGCTCGACGAGCGCATAGGCGCAGGTGCTCGCGTCGTCGCCGAGTTCCAGCAGGTCGCCGGCGGCCAGCGGCTGCAGCGTGGTGAACGTGAAGTGGCTGGCCGGCGAGTCGGCGGCCTGCCAGTCGTCGAGGAGGAAGCCGGTGCGCTGCAGCGCCGTGTCGAGGCGCACCGCGTCCGACCACGAGCCTTCGCAGCGCGCGATCGCGTCGGCGGCGACGCACGCGCCGCCGGCCGCCGGCAGTGCCAGCACGCCCGGGATCGCGAACCGGTTCGACGTGGCCAGCGGCGCCGCGGGCAGCGCCGATCGGCCGGCCGCCGCCTCCAGCGCCGCGTTGCGCGCCACGCGCGTGACCCAGCAGCGCGCGCCGCCGTTGGCGAAGAACAGGCGCACCGCCGCGCCGAGGCAGGCGAGCACCGGCGCGTTGGTCTGCACATCCCAGGCGAGCGGCGCGTCGCCACCGAACACCGCCGCATACTCCGCCGGGCTCTCGACCGCCACCGGCAGGTGCAGCGGCCCGGTCGACGCGAAGCCGACGAAGGCCGCCACGTCCATGCGCGGCAGCGCCGCCACGGGCGGCGGCGGCGCGACGGTCATGGAGATGCCGGGCAGGCGGCGCGGAGCGGACATCGCCTCACTCCATCTCGAGCCGCTCGTACGCGAGCACCATCTCTTCCATCGCCACGTCCGTGCCCTTGGCGTTGAACGGGCCGCTGGTGTGCTTGATGATGCGCGCGCGCAGCAGCTTCCAGGTCATCACGGTGTCGGTGTGATCCTCGTTCTGCAGGTGCACGTAGACCGTGCGCAGCGCGTCGGGGTCGCCGTTGCGGATCTGGTCGAGCCACTGGTACAGGTTCAGCGAGCCGATGACGCCGCGCTTCAAGGTGACGTCGGTCATCTTGTTCAGCGTCGTCACCTTCATGACGCTGTTTTCCTTGTGGTTGCCATTGCGGTATTCCGCGACCGTCACCTCCATGCCGATGCCGGTGACTTCCTGGAAGCCGGCCTGCAGGCCTTCGGTCACGTTGTCACCGAGGTCGACGAGAAAGTTGAACGCTGCATACGGGGCGCGGGGAGTCAGTGTGGCCATGAGTGCTCCTGGCGGATGGGGGTCAGTTGGTGCTGTCGGCGGTCCACTGGCCGATGCGGAAGATCACGAACTCGGCGGGCTTCAGCGCGGCGACGCCGACCAGGCAGACGAGGCGGCCGTTGTCGAGGTCGTCCTGCGACATCGTCGAGCGGTCGCAGCGCACGAAATACGCCTGCTCGGGCTTGTCGCCCAGCAGCGCGCCGTTCTGGAACTGCCCCAACAGGAACTCCTGCACGGCGCGCCGCAGGTTGGCCCACAGCAGCGGCCCGTTGGGTTCGAACACCGCCCACTGCGTGCCCTTGTCGATCGAGTGCTCGAGGAAGGCGAAGTAGCGCCGCAGGTTGACGTACTTCCACTCGGGGTCGGAGCTGATCGTGCGTGCGCCCCATAGCCGCATGCCGCGGCCCTCGAAGTATCGGAAGCAATTGATGCCCTCGGGGTTGAGCACCTCCTGCTGCGCCTTGTTCAGGAAGCGCTCGAAGCCGAGCGCGAGGTTGACGACCTCGTTGGCGGGCGCCTTGTAGACCGCCCGGTTGATGTCGTTGCGCGCATAGATGCCGCACACCGAGCCCGACGGCGGGACGTAGATCTCCTGCTGCGACAGCGGGTCGAGGATTCGTATCCACGGGTAGTAGAGCGCGGCATAGCTGGAGTCGAGCTGCGCGCGCATGGCGCGCACGTCGGCGATCGCCTGGTCGTTGCCGCTGTCGATCACCGCGATGCGGTAGCGCATGCGCTCGCAGTGGTCGATCAGCAGATGGATGATGGTCTGGGCGGTCGGTTGGTAGGACGCGTCCTCATAGCCGAAGGTCGAGCCCGGCGCGGCGACGATCGCGATGTCGTCCAGGTCCTCGAACTGCATCAGGCCGGTCTTGCGATCGGTGACGGGATCGACCTGGCCCTCGTACTCGTCGGCCTCCGGACGCTGGCCATCGCTGCCGCCGGACATCACCATCCACAGGCCGCGCGCGGCGGCGGAGCTCGCGGGATCCGTCAGCGCCGTCCGCACGCCGGGCGCGGCGGCGAGCAGCGAATTCAGGACGTCCAGGCCGGTGCCCAGCGCGGCGACCTCGGCGTCGAGCAGCAGGAGCGGCAGCGTGCGCGCCCGCGACTGGTTGGCGGGCTGCTCCGCGAAATAGGCGAAAAGCGAATCCGGGCTGCCGCCGCGCTGGTGCATCGGATCGAGCGGCAGGTCGGCCACGACGAACTCGCCGGTGCTGCTGGCGAGCGGATCGACGTTGACCGTCGTCGTCACGATGCGCAGCTCCCAGTGGGCGGGCAGCAGGTCCGACAGGTGCACGCCGGCAGTGGCGAAGTCGTCGCCCGTGCTGGAGAAGCGCCAGCTGTCGGACGACGGGTCATACAGCGCGAGGTAGAAACCGGCGCTCGGCGCGGTTGGCGGCGACGTGGCCACCGGCGGCGACGTCGGGGCCCCGCCCTTGCTCCGCAGCCACACCACATCGCGCGGGAGCATCGAGCGCACGGCCGGCGTGCCGCCGTCGTTGACCAGCACGTTCTGGCCCGCCTTGAGCGTCAGCGTCACGCGCGCGTCGCCGGCGGCGCCGGGAAAGCGCGAATAGATGGTCAGCGGCGACGGGCTCGTGTCGAAGAAGCCGGCGGCGTGTCCCGGCAGCGAGCTGTCGCTGTCGGGCGGCGTGTACACGCGGCTGATGTACAGGCGCGTGCCGCCTTCCTCGAAGAACGAGCGCACGGCGTGCCACATGTAGTTGTCCATCGGCTCGCCCGAGTACACCAGCTGCTCGCGGCCGCCGTAGGTCCGCTCGAACTCCACGAGGCTCGTGATGATGTCCGGCTCGATGTCGAGCGGGCCGTACCGGGTCGGCCCGACGAAGCCGGTCGTCGTGGTGCCGACCCCCTCGATGGACTTCGTTTGAAAAGAGACTTCCTCGACGAATACGCCGGGTGCGAGGTATTCAGGCATCTGCTTTCTCCTGGACTCGGGGGGCTCGGGGACGAAGAGCGCGCATCACGCGGACAGCAACAGGAACGACGCGTCCGTGGGCGGCTGCGCCTCGGTGCGGGCCGTCATCGGAATGCGGTACTCGAGACGACGCGGCGTCGGCGTTCCGCTGACGGCGTCGACGACAGGACACGGAGACGCGAGCTGGCCGAGGATGTCGGCGAGGTCGGGGGCGGCGAGGGTGGCGGCACGCCAGGCCTGCAGCGTGACGGTCCAGCGGAAGTCGAACTGCGCCACCGAAGGCGAGGTCAGCGGCTGGGCGGGCGGATTCGGGTAGGGGAACATCACCGCGACGCGGCCCTGCGTGTCGGCGAGGCCGAGGCCGCGCAGCCGGCCGTCGATGCTGGCGCCCAGCAGCGTCCATGCCGGGATCTCGAGCGTGCCCTGCACGCGCATCTGGGCGTAGACGACGGCGAGCGGCGACGGGACGGCGCGGCTGGGCGTGGAGAACAGCGGCACCTTGGCGGCGAGCGTCGTCGGCGAGGCGACGTTGTCGTCGGGCCAGAGCGGCAGCGCGGGCGCGCTGACCGGCACGAGCGAGGACACGTCGAGCAGGCCCGGCTGCGGCAAGTCGACGTCGAAGCCCATGGGCAGGAAGCGGCCCAGCGGATCATTGACCTCGACCCGGTAGGCCGGCGATGGCGAAGTCGGGCCCTGCCACCACGGCAGGTCGCGGGGCGAGGCGACGACCTGTTCGAACTTGCGCTGGCCGGCAACGTCGATGGCGGCGTAGACGTCGTTGGCGTTGCGTCGCAGCTGTCGGCGCGCGAGCGGATTGGCCGCGGGAAAGACCTGGACATCCAGCCCCTCGACGATGGACGTGCCGCCCGCGAGATCCCAGAAACGGATGCCCAGCGGGGTGTTGCGCTGGAACGACCCGAGGCGCTGCGACACGACGGCGCTCATGCCGGGCCTCCCTCTCCATCCACGAGGATGGACTGAACGCGCGGACCTTCGTCGACCGACTGCTCCGAGTCCAGCATCACCGCGCGGATGCGGTACGTGGCCGACACCGGCAGGCGCGGACGCAGGCGATCCCACAGCGTGAGGTAGTCGGCGAGCGACAGCGGCTCGCACACCACCTCGAGGCCCTCGTTGTCGGCGAACGCATCGCCCTGCGCGAGGTAGTGGTTCAGGTGGCCGGCGCTGAGCACGCTGTTGTCCTCCAGCATGCGCATCACCCAGCCCAGCATGCGGTGCTGCATCTGGACGTCGGTTGCCCAGGTCGAGATCATGTAGTGCAGGTCCAGCGGCAGCGAGGGCCGCACGCGCCGGCCGTCCGGCCTGCGGCGCAGCGCGAGGTTGCGCATCGTCGGATTGACGCCGACGTGGAACAGGAACACCGAGAAGCCGTTGTCCATCGGCGCCTCGAAGTCGCGCGTCTGGTAGAGGCTCACCTGGACGCCGGCGTCGAACTCGTCGCGCGGATACTGGTCGCGGATCATGCCCTCGAGGGCACTGCTGACGGCGGCGATGGCGCGATAGGTGGCCATGGCTTCAGGCGCCGGGGTGGCCCTGCAGGAGCGCGTCGATCTGCAGGTCGCTCGCGGTCCGGCGGTAGCGCAGGTGGCCGTCGAGGGCCGCCACCGGCTCGACGATGCGGTGTTCGACCATCCAGGCAAGAGCGGGCAGCAAGAGATCCATCGGCACTTCGGACTCCATGTCAAACCACCAGAGGCGGATGCCTTCGGTCGTATCCGACGCATGCGGGTTGAGGCGCAGGTAGCAAGCCAGCGCCCGAACGACCTCATGGATTTCGAGGGACTTTCCCATCGCGCTTCGACTGGTGTGCCAGGACTGTTTGCAACGACCGTGCCAGTCGCCGGCGTCTGCCAAGTGCTTGATTCGCCGACATCTCAGGTTGGCGAGGCAGGATGATTTCGTCTGGCCAAGGAGAGGGAGGTCGTGCGCGATGGCCCCGCGCCGCGAGCGTCGGACGTCAGGGCGGAAATGTCCGTGTACCCGGCTGAAATAGTCCTGGCCGGATCGCGCGCGAGCGCGCCCATGCGCGTCGCGCGATGGATGCGAAGCGGCATCGGGATAGGATGGAAATGGCGCCGCGGTGGCGGCACGCCAGCGGCCTGCGGGCCGGTCAGGCCGCGCGCTGGCGGAAACGCTCGGGCTCGATCCGGTGCTTGCGGATCAACTCGAAGAACGCACGCCGGTCCTTCTTCGCTGCCAGCGCCGCATGCGTGACGTTGCCGCGATGCAGCAGAAGGGCCTGCTCGATGTAGTCGCGCTCGAAGCTGTCCACGACGCGCGACTTTGCAACCTGGAAGGATTCGTCGCCGGCGACGGGTGCGGCGGCGCCGCCATCGTCGATGTCGAGGTCCTCGGCGCGCAGCACCGGTCCCGGCGCGAGCAGCACTGCGCGTTCTATCGTGTGGCGCAGCTCGCGCACGTTGCCCGGCCACGCATGAGACAGCAGCTTGCGCAGCGCGGTGGGCGACAGTCCCGGGATTGGCCGCGCGAATTCATGGCTGAACTCGCGCAGGAAATGAAGCGCCAGCACCGGGATGTCCTCGCGGCGCTCGCGCAGCGCCGGCAGCCGGACGTTGAGTACGTTGAGCCTGAAGAACAGGTCCTGCCGGAAGCGGCCGTCGCGCGCGAGCTGGCGCAAGTCGCTGTTGCTGGCCGCGATCACGCGCACGTCCGCGCGCAGCGCCGCCTGCGAGCCGACTGGACGGAACTCGCGCTCCTGCAGCAGCCGCAGCAGCTTCGCCTGTGCGGCGAGCGGCAGGCAGTCGACCTCGTCGAGGAACAACGTGCCGCCCGCGGCCTCGCGAACGATTCCGGCCTGCGCAGCGTGTGCGGCGGTGTACGCGCCCTTCGCGTGGCCGAACAACTCGTTCTCGACCAGTTCGGCGGGGATCGCCGCGCAGTTGACGGCGACCCAGGGCTGCGCCGCGCGCGCCGACAGGTAGTGCACCGCCTGCGCGCAGACCTCCTTGCCGGTGCCCGTCTCGCCGGAGATGAGCACGTTGGCCTGGCAGCGCGCCATCACGGGCAACTGCGCCGCCACCAACGCGCAGGCCGCGCTCACATGCACGAAGCCGCGGATCTCGATGTCGGACGCCGGATGCATCGCTTCGCAGGCGGGTTCCTCGAGCGGCCCGGCCGCGCGCGACAGGCGCACGAACAACTCGGGCGCGCTCGTGGGCAGGCAGACGAAGTCGCGCACGCCCGCGCGCACCAGGGCGCTGAGCGCTGCCATGTCCAGGTCGGGGGCCGCGCAGACACTCGCGCACTCCGGATGGCGGCGTCGCATGGTGTCCAGGACGTGCAGCGTGGCATCCAGATGCGATGCGTCAGTGACGACGACCAGTCCGCAGATGCCCGCGCCAATCGAGTCGGGGTCGCAAACGACGCGTTCGACGGTGAATCCTTCGCCGCCCTCGCCGAGTGACAGGAGGCTGTCCGCACAACTCTCGAGACCGGCGTGCGAGTAGATTGCCCATCGAGTGCAGGACACCGCCATACCTCCCTGACGTATTGATCGTCAGTCTTCAGAGTCTGCGGCGCCCCGTCGGGCGAGGGCCATCCCTAGTCTGTCGAGCAGGAGGGTCGTTCCTCGAAACGTGGGAACGCGGTGGCGCGAGTTCGCAAAAGGAGGGTCGAATCGCGACTGCAGTGGTGGGGTCATCGCAGCATGCCGAGCGGGGTTCTGGTGAGCGGTCGCCTTGGTCGTGGTCTCAGGAGCAATGCAGTCCGAACTCAATGAGTGCGGGTGGTTCGCGCATGTCGCTGCGGTCGATGCGCGTACCGGGTCGACCGCGTCAAGTCCAGGCCTCTCAGTTGTCCGGCGGTGCGCTTCGCGCGCGCAGGAACTCTGGGCAATGGAACTTGAAACGAGGCTCGAGCACGACAGCGCGATGGGCAGGAATTCTGCATCGGCGACGAATCAAGGTCTTCTTACCAGTCCTCCTTCACCGCACGTATGACGTCGCGGCCGGCGGCGGCATGACCGCTGCCCCACGCGGTCAACGCGCCCGCGAAGATCACGCCCAGGCCCAGCGTCAGCAGGGTGCCGGGGGGCACGCTCATTTGCATGGTCCAGTGGAAGCTCTGTGGGTTGACGACCTTCACCAGCACCACGCTGACCGCGAGTCCGAGCGCCAGGCCCAGCGCGGCGCCGACGGCGCTCCACAACGCGCCTTCGGACGCCACGAGCGTCAGCACCTGGCGTCGCGTGAAGCCCAGGTGCTGCAGCGTGCCGAACTCGCGCCGACGCGCGAGCACCTGCGCCGAGAAGCTGGCCGCGATGCCCGCCAGGCCGATCGCCAGCGCGACGCCCTGCAGCCAGCGCGTGACGGCGAAGCTGCGGTCGAAGATGCGCAGCGAGTAGTCGCGCAGCTCGCCGGAGGTGGCGATCTCGATGGGTGAGTCGGCCGGGACGGCCGCCTTCAGGCGCGCGACGACCGCGGTGCGGCCGTCTGTCGCGGACGACTCCTTGGCGTCGCGATCGACCAGCCACACGGCGAGGCCGCTGACGCGCTCGTCGCCGGTCAGGCGCAGCCAGTCGGCGCGCGCCATCAGCAACGCGCCTTGCTGGCGGGCATAGTCGCGCCAGATTCCGCGCACGACGGCGCGTGCGGCGGTCGTGCGTGCCTTGGCGCCCGTGGCGGGCGCGCGCGGCGGCAGCGGCACCTCCATGATGTCGCCCTTCTTCAAGTGCTGCAGCGCCGCCAGCACCTCGCTCGGATAGACCGACAGCACGCCGGAGTCCGCCGGCGGAGGCGGTGTCGCATCGGGTGCGACGATCCACGGGAGCGCCGGCGCGGCGTTGCCCGTCGGCAGGTCGCGCACGAGCAGCGTCGCGTCGGGTTGATCGGGTGCGAGCGTGATGGTGACCAGGCGCTCGGCGCGTATCTGCCGCACGCCCGGGCCCGAGGCCGCGGCCAGCACCGCAGCCGGCAGGAACACCGGCCCTTCGCTGGCGCCGGGTGGCGCCCGCACGTAGACATCGGCGGGCAGCACGTCATCCAGCCAGACGATCAGCGAGTCGCGAAAGCTCGCGACCATCACCGTGAGCGCCACCACCAGGCTCAGGCTGGCCACGACGCCGGCGACCGCAGCGGTCGCGGCGTGGCGCTGGTCGACGGCACGCGCGACCGCGAGCGCCGCGACCGGATTGCGGGCGCCTCGAAAGCCCTTCAACAGCAGCGCGACGACCTGCGGCACCAGGCTGATCCCGCCCAGCAGCAGCACGCCGACGCAGGCATAGGCGCCCCAGGGGATCGCGCGCCAGGGCGGGACGAGCGCCAGCGCGACCGCGAGCGCGATCAGTCCGAGCCCGTACCCGACAGGCCAGTCGCTGCCGCTGGCGGTGCTGAGACCTTTGAGGCTTTGCGCGGGCGCGAGACCTTGCGCTGCACGAGCAGGCCACCAGCCGCCGGCGAAGGCCGACGCGACGCCGAGCGTGAAATACGCGAGCGCCGCCAGCACGTTCCACTGCAGATGCGGCGTGCTGGCGCCCAAGGTGCCGCTGCCCAGGTCGCCGCCCAGCGCGCGCAGCGCCGCGGCGGCCAGCGCCGTGCCGAGCGCGAGACCCGCGAGACCGCCGACCGCGCCCACCGTCAGGCTGTCGGCCCAGACGAGCGTGCGGCGCTGGCGTCCGCTCATGCCCAGCACGCCCAGCAGCGCGAGCTGCGGGATGCGCTTGGCGACCGCCAGCGACTGCACCGAGAACACGAGGAAGCCGCCGGTGAACAGCGCCACCAGCGACAGCACGCTGAGGTTGACACGGTAGGACTGCGACAGGCGCGCCATGCGCAGCGCCGCCTCGTCGGGCGCGGCGGCGCGCACGTCCGGGCCGGCGTCGAGCGCCCCCATCACGGCCTCCTGGCGCGCACCGGGCGCCAATCGCACGTCGACACGCGACAGCGAACCGACGCGATCGAAATGCGTCTGCGCGCCGGCAATGTCCATCACCAGCAGGGGCGGCCCGTCGGCGGCGATGCGGCCGCCGATCGCGAAGCTCTGCTCGCGGCCGTCGACCCGCAGCGTGACGTGGTCTGCCGTGCCCAGTTGCGCGCGCGCCGACGCATTGACGAACACGAGATCGGGATCGAGTGCCGACAGCGGCGCGACCGGTGAGGCCTGCGCGCCGGCCGTGCTCGACGCGGACGAGGCCTCGGGCTGCGCGAGCCAGCCCGGCGAGATCCACGGTGCCACCAGTGCATCAAGGCCCAGCAGGCGGGCGGGATGCGATTGCCCGTCGCGGCCGCGAAGGCCGACGGCGAGGTCGATCACCGGACTCGCTCGCGCCACGCCCGGCGTCATCGCGACGCGCGCGTACAGGTCTTCGGACAGCAGGCCGTCACGCGGACGCACGCTGAAATCGGGCGCGCCGCTGGCTGCGTGCACCGCGGTCTCGAACTCCGACAGCGCCGACGCGTTGATCAGTTGCACCGCGAACGCCAGTGCGACGCCCAGCGCGACGGCCATGACCGCCGCGGCCTGTCGCCACGGATGATGTCGCCATTCCGCCCACAACAATTGCAGGTGGAGCGCTGCCATCGAGAACGATGACGGGCGCGGCGGCGAGGAAGTCAGGGCAGGGGACACGGACGATTCGATGAGGGAGACAGCGACATCCTGCCATCAATCAAAAGGCTCGCCCGGCGCGGATCGACGGGTTTCGGGGCGAAATGACCCGTGCTGCGCATCTGGTCGCATTTGTCGCCGAAGTGGCAGCCACGACGCCGCGAGGCCACCATCATCGAGCGAGTCGCCGTATCCTTTGCGGCAGCATGACAAGACAACGACCGAGACATCCATGACGCTTGCCACATCCTCCACCGGCGCCGCCTCCGAACATGCCGGCAGCGCATCGCCCACGCGCGTCGTCCAGCGCATCTGTCCGCTGTGCGAGGCGTGCTGCGGCCTGAGCCTGACGGTGTCGGGCACGGGCGCTCACGCCCGCGTGATCGCGATCCGCGGCGACGAGCAGGACGTCTTCAGCCACGGCTATGTGTGTCCGAAGGCGGTCGCGCTGAAGGATCTGGAGGACGACCCCGATCGCCTGCGCCACCCCTTGATCAAGCGCGACGGTCGCTTCGTCGAGGCGAGCTGGAACGAGGCCCATGCCGAGATCGCGCGCCGCCTTCCGCCGCTGCTGGCCGTGCATGGCCGCGACGCGCTCGCGTTCACGCTGGGCAATCCGAACGTGCATCGGCTGGGGCTGGGCCTGTATGTGCAGCGCCTGCTGCGCGCCGCCGGCTCGCGCAACGTGTTCAGTGCCTCGACGCTCGACCAGATGCCGCGCCAACTGGCGAGCGGCTGGATGTACGGCCATCCGCTGACGGTGCCGGTGCCCGACATCGACCACTGCGACTTCCTGCTGATGCTGGGCGCCAATCCGATGGCCAGCAACGGCAGCATGTGGACCGTGCCCGACTTCCGTGGCCGCGCGAAGGCGATGCGTGCCCGCGGAGGCCATCTGGTGGTGATCGACCCGCGACGCACCGAGACGGCCGCGATTGCCGACGAGCACCACTTCATCCGGCCAGGCACCGATGTCTTCCTCTTGCTGGGGATGCTGCACGCGGTGTTCGACCAGGCGCTCGCGCAGCCCGGTCGCCTCGGAGAATTCCTGTCCGTCGGCGACAGCGGCATCGAGGCCCTGCAGGCCGCGGTCGCGACCTACACGCCCGCGCGCATGGCCGCGCGTTGCGGCGTGCCGGCCGAGACGCAGCGCGCGCTCGTGCGCCGCCTCGCCGCTTCGCCACGCGCGGCGGTCTACTCGCGCATCGGCTCGAGCACGCAGCGCTTCGGAACGCTCAACTCGGTGCTGATCGACGCCCTCAACATCCTGACCGGCCACCTCGACCGCGAAGGCGGCGTGATGTTCCCCAACGCGGCCGCGTTCGCCGCCAATACGCAGGGCAAGCCGGGTGTCGGCCGCGGCATGGCCACCGGGCGCACGCGCAGCCGCGTCTCGGGCGCGCCCGAGGTGCTGGGCGAATATCCCACCAGTTGCCTGGCCGAGGAGATCGAGACCGGCGGCCCCGGCCAGATCAAGGCGCTGATCTCGGTGGCCAGCAACCCGGTGCTGTCGGCGCCCAACGGCGCGCGCATCGCGCAGGCGCTGCGCCGCCTCGATTTCATGGTCAGCGTCGACATCTACCTGAACGAGACCACGCAGCACGCCGACGTGATCCTGCCTGGCCTGTCGAGCTTCGAGGAGCCGCACTACGACGTCAGCTTCCCGCAGCTGTCGTGCCGCAACCATGCGCGCTACAGCCCGCCGGTGTTGCCGGCGCGGCCGGACGCGCAGAGCGAGTGGCAGTCCTTGCTGCGCATCGCTGCGCTGCTGCGCGGCGAGCCTGGCGCCGATCTCCCGGACTTCGACCTCGCCGCGTTCGACGACCGGCTGCTCGCCGACGACCTGCGCCGCCAAGCCGCGGGCGTGCCCGACGAGTTGCAGGCCGCGATGCTGAAGGCGCTCGGCAGCGCGCCCGGCCCGGAACGCCTGCTCGATCTCGCGCTGCGCGCCGGCCCGCACGGCGATCGCTTTGGCCAGAAGCCGGGCGGGCTCAGCCTGGACGCGCTGAAGGCCGCGCCGCATGGTGTCGATCTCGGCGCGCTGCAGCCGCGCCTGCCCGAGATCCTGCGCACGCCGAGCGGCCGCATCGAACTGTGGCCGATGCCGGTGGCGGCCGAGCTTGCTGCAGTCGATGCCGTATTGCTTGAGCCGCCGCCCGACCTGGTGGTCGTCGGCCGGCGCGACGTCCGCTCCAACAACAGCTGGATGCACAACCTGCCGACGCTGGCCAAGGGCCCGGAGCGTTGCACGGCGCTGCTGAATCCGGCGGATGCGGCGCGCCACGGCGTGCAGGCCGGTGACCGCGTGCGCCTGCATGGCACGGCGGGGCGCGCGATCGAATTGCCGGTAACGCTGTCCGACGAGATGATGCCGGGCGTCGTCAGCGTTCCGCACGGTTGGGGCCACGACCAGGCCGGCGCGCGTCTGGGCGTCGCAGCGCAGCGACCGGGTGCCAACCTCAACGACCTGCTGGACGACCAACTGCGTGACCCGTTGTCGGGGACGTCGGTGCTCAACGGCGTGCCAGTCACGCTCAGCCGCTGTGTCTAACGGTTCGCCTCGGGCCGAGCGGTGCGCGACGGCAAGTTCGGCCGAGCGGGCCTAGCTCGACACCGGCAGCCGCACGCCCTGGGCCGTCAGTTCCAGCACGCGGTCGCAGCGCGCCGCGGCCGGCGGCGAGTGGGTAACCATCAGCACGCCGCCGCCGGTGCGGCGGGCGGCGTCGACGAGGACGTCCATCACCAGCCCGGCGCTGCGCGGGTCGAGGTTGCCGGTGGGCTCGTCGGCCAGCACCAGCGCCGGCTCGTGAACCAGGGCGCGGGCAATGGCCACGCGCTGCAGTTGTCCGCCCGACAGTTGGCGCGGGGCGCGGTCGCCGAGGCCCCCGAGGCCGACGGCCGCCAGCATGCGGTCGACACGGTCGCCGCGCGGGCGGCCCAGAAGCTGCAGCGGCAACCCGACGTTGTCGGCCACGCTCAGGTGCGGCAACACGTGGAAGGCCTGGAACACGAACCCCAGGTCCTCGCGGCGCAGCCGGGCGGCCTCGGGCTCGGACAGGCCCAGCACGTCGCGGCCGGCCAGGGTGACACTGCCGGCGTCGGCGGTGTCGAGTCCGGCCACGCAGTTGAGCAGCGTCGACTTGCCGACGCCCGACTCGCCCAGAAGCGCCACGAGCTCGCCGCGGGCCATGACGAGCGAGACGTCGCTGAAGATGAAGGCGTCGCCGTAGCGCTTGGCGAGGCCGGAGACGGTGAGCAAGGGGGCCGGGTCGGCGGACGGAGGGGCGTTCATTCGGCGCCAAGCATACGTGACCGGCTTCTGCTCGACAGCGGCCCGGGCCGAACTTCTGTCGTCGCGCGGTCGTTGCAGAATAAGGAGATTCACCATTTACGTGACATATGGGCGCGCAGGACTGTCGCCGCTGCGGGCTCTGCCGCACAATCAACTAGGAATCGGCTCATTGGCGGGCGGGCGCGGCCGATAAGGTCTGAACGCCGCCTTCCGGCTTGGGGAAGCGGCCAGGAGCCCGCGGCCCGGAGCCGGGCGCTGGAATTGCCCGCGTGCGAGTCGGCGCCGGCAGGTTTTTCTTGAGGTGGATGGGTGACGGCTGAAATCGATTCTTCGACCTTGAGCGGGCTCGTGAAGGTGCTCGAGCGGCGCAGCACGCGATTCTGGGCGGGCGCGGCGATCGCGATCGCGATCGGCAGCGTTGCCGCCGCCACCGGCATGGGGCTGCTGGCCGGCGGCCGCGCCGGGCTGGTCGCGCTGAGCGTCGCCCTGTTCTTCGCGCTGGCCGGGCTGGTGCTGGCGGGCATGGTGATCCGCCTCGCGCGAATCGTGGCCGACACGCGCGCCAGCCAGGTACTTCATGCGGTCGACGACCACCTCACCGGCCTGTCCAACCGCCGCCACTTCCTCGAACTCGTGGAACGCGAATTCGCCCGCTGCCGCCGCTATGGCGACGACGGCGCGCTGCTGCTGATCGACGCCGACCACCTGCGACGCATCAACGAACACCTGGGCCAGCTGTGCGGCGACGCGCTGTTGCTGGAGGTCACCAAGCGTGTGGGCACGACGCTGCGCCAGCCCGACCTGCTGGCCCGTTTCGGCGGCGCCGAACTCGCCGTCTTCCTCCCCAACACCGACCCGCTGGGCGCGCTGGACGCCGCCGAGCGCATCCGCCAGCAGGTGGCCTCGGCGCCCTACACCTGGCAGCAGACGCACGTCGTGGCCACGGTCAGCATCGGCGTGGCCACCGTCCATCAAGGCCAGCTGAGCGTCGACACCATGGTGCACGAGGCCGAGCAGGCGCTGGAGGCCGCCAAGGAGGCGGGCCGCAACTGCGTCCGCACCGGGCCGATCAAGCCGCGCAAGAACGGGGAGCGCGTGTCGACTTGACAGGTGCGTCCGTCCACGCCGAAGCCGTTGCCGTCCGAAAGGGTTGCAGCGGTTTTTTCAATCTGGTGCCGTGCCGGCGGGCCCGATCAGCGATTCGACGAGCGTGACGAGCCGCGCCTCGACCTCCGCCGCGTCCGCCTCGACCACCCGCCGATGGGCCATGCTCCGCAGCCACGTGATCTGCCGCTTGGCCAGCTGCCGCGTCGCCGCGACGCCGCGCTCGCGGATGTCGACGAGATCCGGCGGATCGGCGCGATCCAGCGCCTCCCAGGCCTGCCGATAGCCGACGCAGCGCGTCGAAGGCAGGTCGAGGTGCAGCCCCGGATCCGCCCGCAGCCGGCGCACTTCGTCGAGAAAACCGGATGCCAGCATCGCATCGAAACGCTGCGCGATGCGCGCGTGCAGCCACGCGCGGGACGCGGGTTCGAGCGCGATCAGCGCGCCATCGGCGGGCGGCGCCGCGCGGCGCGCGCGCAGGTGCAGCGTCGACAGCGGCGTGCCGCTTGCGCGCCAGACCTCCAACGCACGCTGGATGCGCTGCGAGTCGTTGGGCTTGAGCCTCGCTGCGGTCGCCGGGTCGACCTCGGCGAGCCGCGCATGCATCGCGGGCCAGCCGAGCTGCGCGGCCTCGGCGTCGATCGCGGCGCGGATCTCCGGGTCGGCGGCGGGCATCTCGTCGATGCCGTCGATGAGCGCCTTGAAATACATCATCGTGCCGCCGACCAGCAGGGGCCAGCGGCCGCGCGAACGGATCTCGTCGATCAGGCGACGCGCGTCGGCGACGAACTGGGCGGCGGAGTACGACTGCGCCGGAGAGAGGATGTCGAGCAGGTGGTGCGGCGCGGCGGCCTGCTCCGCGGCGCTGGGCTTGGCGGTGCCGATGTCCATGCCGCGGTAGACCAGCGCCGAGTCGACGCTGACGACCTCCACCGGCCAGCGCCGCGCCAGCGCGAGCGCCAGCGCGGTCTTGCCGGACGCGGTCGGGCCGGCGAGGCCCAGCCACTTCAGGCCCGAGTCCACGTCAGAACCGTTCGTCGTCGCGCAGGTAGCGCCACTGGCCCGGCGGCAGCTTGCCCAGCACCACGCTGCCGATGCGCACGCGCTTCAGGCCGGTGACGACCAGGCCGACGGCCTCGCACATGCGGCGGATCTGGCGCTTGCGGCCCTCGCGCAGGACGAAGCGCAGCTGGTCCTCGTTGGCCCAGCTGACCTTGGCCGGGCGCAGTTCGCGGCCGTCCAGCCACAGGCCGTGGCGCAGACGGTCGAGGTCCGTGTCGGGGAACTGGCCGCCGCGCGGGTATTCGACGCGCACCAGGTATTCCTTCTCGACGTCGGAGTCGTCGCCGATCAGATGGCGCGCGATGCGGCCATCCTGCGTGAGCACAAGCAGGCCGGTGGAGTCGATGTCGAGCCGTCCGGCGGGCGCGAGGCCGCGCGCGTGGCCGAAGTGCCAGCGCTCGCGCGACGGATCCTCCGGCCAGTGGTTGGCCTGCGTCACCAGCACCACCGCGGGCTCGTAGCCGTCCTCGGCCTGGCCGCTGACGTAGCCGATGGGCTTGTGCAGCAGGATGGTCACGCGGTGCGCCTGCTGCGTGCGCGCGGCCTCGTCGATCTCGATGGTCTGGTGCGGGAACACGCGGGCGCCGAGCACGGCGGGCACGCCGTCGACCTTCACCCAGCCGGCGTCGATCCAGTCGTCGGCCTCGCGCCGCGACGCGATGCCGCGTTCGGCGAGCACCTTGGACAGGCGCTGGTCCTCGCGCCGCGGCGCATTCGGGTCGAATGGCGGCTGCTGCGGCGGACGGGGTTGTGCGGCGGCCTCGCGCTCGAAGTCGTCGCGCCGGCGCGGCGGCGGGCGATCGTTCGGGCCGGGCGGACGACGATCGCCCTGCGGCGGACGCGGACGATCGCCCGCGAAGCGCCGGTGATCCTCGCGCGGGGCGTCGGAACGCGGACGCTCGTTGGGGCCTTGCGGATAGCGCGGGCGATCGCGGTCGCCGAAGACGGCGCGCTCGTCGATCGGCCCGCCGCGATCGTTGCCGTGGCCCGTCGGATGGCGATCGTCGCGCCGGCGATCCTGGCGCGGCGGGCCGCCGGCGTGGCGGTCGTCCTTGCGGGACGACTCGCGCGGTGCCGGGAACTCGGGCGGGCGCGAGTCGACGAACCCGGGCCGCGGACCGCGCTCCTGCCACGGGCCGGGGCTGGTGCGGCGCTCGCCGGGGCGATCCGGACGCGGCGCGTCGCCGTAGGCCCGCCTCGGACCGTCGCGCCGGTCGCGCGGCGAAGCCGGCGGCGGGTCGGCGCGCCAGACGTTGCTGGGCGTGTCGCGCCGCGGCGGCGGCAGGTCGCGCAGGTCGGGCTTCTTGCCACGCGCGGCGGCGTGCTCGGTGGGCTTGCGCTCGTGCGGTCGCTGCTCCATCACGCGCTGGCCGACGTGCGGCTTGTCGCGGCCCTCGGGCTCGGGCGGCGTGGCCTCGGCGCGCGGAATGCGGCGCGGCGGCGCGGGCGGCTTGTTCGGAGGTTCCGGCGGCGGTGAAGAGGAATCGGTCATGTCGGGGTCAGCCGGAAAAGAGGAATCGGCAAGCAAAGGCAGAGGAATCAGCGGCCGCGCAGGAACAGCGCGTCGAGTTCCTTCATCGTCACCTGGCGCCACGTCGGGCGGCCATGGTTGCATTGGTCGGAGCGCTCGGTCGCCTCCATCTGGCGCAGCAGGCCGTTCATCTCCTCGAGCGTGAGGCGGCGGTTGGCGCGCACCGCGCCGTGGCAGGCCATCGAGGCGAGGACGTCGTCGCGGGCGCGCTGCACCAGGCTGCTGGCGTCGACCTCGGCGAGATCGGCCAGCACCGAGCGCACGAGGTCGACCGGGTCGGCCTGCAGCAGCGCGGCGGGCAGGCTGCGCACGGCCAGCGTGGTCGGGCCCATCGTCGAGACGTCGAGACCGAGCGTGCGCAGCGTCTCGGCGTGCGTCTCGACCAGCGCATGCTCGGCCGGCGTGGCGGCGAAGGTGGCGGGGATCAGCAGCGCCTGCGTGGGCATGTCGTGCGTGGCGGCGCCGGCCTTCAGGCGTTCGTAGACGATGCGCTCGTGCGCGGCATGCATGTCGACGACGACCAGCCCCTGCGCGTTCTCGGCCAGCACGTAGACGCCCTGGATCTGCGCGATCGCGCGGCCCAGCGGCCAGTCGCTGGCATCGGCCTTGGCGACGGCGGCGACGGCTTCGTCGTTGCCCTGTGGACGCACCCAGGAGGGCGCCGATTCGCGGGCCTCGAGCACCGCGGTGCCGCCGGAATCGAGCACGCCGCCGGCGACGACCGCCGGCGCACTCGAGTCGCCGAAGGCGCGTGCGAACAGCGACGCCGTCGTCGCCCCCGCGAGCGGATCGCGCGTGTCGCTCGCGAGCGCCCACGGGCGCGCGGGCGCGAGGCCGGCGGCGTTCCAGCCGGGCGTCGTGGCGCTGCCGGTGCCGTTGATGCGCTCGACAGCCGCGGCGGCCGCGGCCGCAAAGCCGCCGGGCGTGCCGAACGAGGTGCCGACCACGCCCGTGCCGGGGGCGGTGGCGCCCGACGGCGCGAGCACGTCCTCCACCGCGCGCTTGACCGCCTGGTGGATCGCCCCCGAGTCGCGGAAGCGCACCTCGATCTTGGTCGGATGCACGTTGACGTCGACGCGCGCCGGATCGATCTCGATGAACAGCACGTAGGCCGGCTGCTTCTGGCCGTGCAGCACGTCCTCGTAGGCGCTGCGCAGCGCGTGCGCGATCAGGCGGTCGCGCACGTAGCGGCCGTTGACGTAGACGTACTGGTGATCGCTGCGCGTGCGCGCCGCGGCGGGCAGGCCGACGCGGCCGCGGATGGCGATCGGGCCGATCTCGGCCTCGAGCGGGCGGCTGTTGTCGATGAATTCCTCGCCCAGCACGTCCTTGATGCGCTGCGACTCGTCGCTGGCGCGCCATTGCTCGACCAGCTTGCCCTCGTGCCACACGGCAAAGCCCACCATTGGCCGCACGAGCGCATGGCGCCGCACGGCCTCGATGCAGTGCGCCAGCTCGGTGGAATCGGACTTCAGGAACTTGCGGCGCGCCGGCGTGCTGAAGAACAGTTCGCGCACTTCGACGGTGGTGCCCTGCGCGCGGGCGGCGGGCGACAGCTCGCCGGAACGCGCGTCCAGCCGCTGCGCGTGGCCGGCCGCGGGCGTGCGGCTGACCAGCGCCAGCTCCGACACCGACGCGATCGCCGCCAGCGCCTCGCCGCGGAAACCCATCGTCGTGACGGACTCGAGGTCGTCGAGCGAGCGGATCTTGCTGGTGGCGTGGCGCTTGAGCGCGAGCGGCAGCTCGGAGGCCTCGATGCCGCCGCCGTCGTCCTCGATCAGGATGGCGCGCACGCCGCCTGCCACGAGGCGGACGCCGATCTGCGTGGAACCGGCGTCGAGCGCGTTGTCGACCAGTTCGCGCACCACGGAGGCCGGGCGCTCGACCACTTCGCCCGCGGCGATCTGGCTGACCAGTTCGTCGGGTAGTTCACGGATCGTGCGGCGCTCGGACGGCGCTATCTGGACAGTCATCCCCGTATTGTAGGAACCCCGGTCGATAATCGCCGCCCATGGACTCCATGATCCCCTTGTTTCAGCATCTTCTTCACGCCGACCAGTACCTGGCGGCCTTCGTCGCGGCCAACGGCCTGTGGGTGTACGCCGTGCTCTTCGCGGTCATCTTCATCGAGACCGGCGTCGTCGTGATGCCCTTCCTGCCCGGGGACTCGCTGCTGTTCGTCGTCGGCGCCACCGCGGCGACCGGCCTCCTCGACATCACGATGGCGCTCGGCGTGATGTTCGCCGCCGCGGTGCTGGGCAACCAGACCAACTACACGATCGGCCGCTGGTTCGGCCCGCGCGTCTTCCATTGGGAGAACTCGCGCTGGTTCAGCAAGGACGGCTTCGACAAGGCGCATGCCTTCTACGAAAAGTACGGCGGCGTCGCCCTGATCGCCGGCCGCTTCATGCCCTTCGTGCGCACGTTCGCGCCCTTCGTCGCGGGCGTCACGATGATGACGCGGCGCCGCTTCACGCTCTACGACGTCACCGGCGCCGCGCTGTGGATCGGCAGCGTGACGCTGCTGGGCTGGGGCATCGGCAACCTGCCGTGGGTGAAGACGCACCTGCAGTGGATCTTCCTGTCGATGATCATCATCCCGGGCGTGCTGGCGCTGTTCGGGGTGCTGCGCAAGAAGACGCAGGCGGCATAGGCGGCGCCGGCTCGCTCGGCCGGACGACGATGGGGTTATCACGTATACAAAGCTCGAATCAGACTGTATACAGTTTTGACACGTCGCCGCGGAGCCTGCCGCGCCGGGCCCCGTGCCCTGGCCGGCAGTCGCGACGTCCACTCCTTACAGAGCCCGCTGTGGTGAGGGGAGGGTGCATGGCCCGAAGGCCTGCGCCCTCTGCCACTCTGGAGGACGCGATGGACGCACCGCTTCGTGACCGCTCGGCAACCCCCGCTGCCGCCGTTCAACCCTTCGACGAGCGGCTCCCGGCCGCACGCCTGGCCGCGCTGGGGCTGCAGCACGTCCTGGTGATGTATGCCGGGGCGATCGCGGTGCCGCTGATCGTCGGCCGCGCCCTCAAGCTGGCGCCCGAGCAAGTGGCGATGCTCATTTCCGCCGACCTGCTGTGCTGCGGGCTCGTCACGCTGATCCAGTCCTTCGGCCTGAACCGCTGGTTCGGCATCAAGCTGCCCGTCATGATGGGCGTGACCTTCGCGGCGGTCGGCCCGATGGTGGCGATCGCCAACGGCGTGCCCGGCCTGGACGGCGCGCGGGCCATCTTCGGCGCCGGCATCGGCGCGGGCCTGATGGCCATCCTCATCGCGCCGTTGATGAGCCGGCTGCTGCGCTTCTTCCCGCCGGTCGTCACCGGCACGACCATCGCGATCATCGGCATCAGCCTGATGCGCGTGGGCGTGGGCTGGGCCGTCGGCGGGCCGTCCAACGTGGCGCAGTTCACCGATGTGCCGCAGTTGGTGCAGATGGTCGAGAAGGCCCAGCTGGACGCCGCCGTCGCCGCGGCGGCCGCCGCGGCCTCGGGTGTCCATGCCGACGCCACCGCGGCCGCGCCGGAGCCCGCGCGAGCCGCGGCGGCCGAAGCGGCCGCGGCCTCCGCCCCGGCGGCTTCCGGCCTGCGCAAGTACCTTCCGAAGTTCACCCGGCTGCAGTTGCCCGGCCCCGTGCCGATGAACGACAACCCGGCCTACGGCGCGCTCGACAACATGGCCGTGTCCGGCGCGGTGCTGATGTTCATCCTGCTGCTGGTGCGCTTCTTCACCGGCTTCCTCGCCAACATCTCGGTGCTGCTGGGCATCGTGATGGGCTGCGTGGTCGCCATCGCGATGGGCAAGATGAGCTTCGCCAAGGTGGCCTCGGCGCCGTGGTTCGACGTCGTCACGCCGTTCGCCTTCGGCATGCCCACCTTCGACCTCGTCGCCATCGCCACGTTCACGGTCGTGATGATCGTCGTGATGATCGAGTCCACCGGCATGTTCCTGGCGCTGGGCGACATCACCGGCAAGACCATCGGCCAGGCCGACCTGGCGGCCGGGCTGCGCGTCGACGGCCTGGGCACCGTGATCGGCGGCATGCTCAACACCTTCCCGCACACGAGCTTCTCGCAGAACGTGGGCCTGGTGGCGGTGACCGGCGTGAAGAGCCGCTGGGTCTGCGTCGTCGGCGGCGGCATCATGATCGTGCTGGGCATGCTGCCCAAGATGGCCGCCCTCATCGAGGCGATCCCCCAGTTCGTGCTGGGCGGCGCCGGCCTCGTGATGTTCGGCATGGTGGCCGCGACGGGCATCCGCATCCTCGCGACGGTGGACTACAAGAGCAACCGCTACAACCTCTACATCGTCGCACTGGCCATCGGCTTCGGCCTGATCCCGCTGGTGGCGCCGCGCTGGATGCAGCAGATGCCGCACAGCCTGCATCCGCTGCTCGAGTCCGGCATCCTGCTGACCTCGATCTCCGCGGTGCTGCTGAACCTGTTCTTCAACGCGGGCCGGCCGGAGGCTGCGAACCGGACGCAGCAGCAACCCCTGGCGGCGCATTGACGCGGGTCATGGCGCGGCCAGGGGCGGCGGCGCCGGATCCGCGTGCAACTCCACGCGCACCGTGAGCCGCTCCGTGGTCAGGTCGCCGTAGTTGGACAGGAACGCCACGTCCGCCGCATCGCGCCCGTAGGCCACGACGATGCGGCCGCCGCGCGGCGCGTCCTGCGTGGCGTCGAACGTGTACCAGCGGCCGCCGACGAACGCCTCGAACCAGGCGTGCATGTCCATCGGGTCGAGCTCGTGCAGGTAGCCCACCACCATGCGCGCCGGGATCTGCAGGGCCCTGCAAAGGCCGATGCCCACGTGCGCGAAGTCGCGGCAGACGCCGGCGCCGCGGGCCAGCGTGTCGAGTGCGTCCGTCGCGGCATCGCTCACGCCGTAGCGGTAGTCGAGATTGCCATGGATCCATGCCCGGATCGCCTCGACCTGCGCGTAGCCCGGCGCGACGCCCGCCACGAGCTCGCGGGCGCGCTGCTCCATCTTGTCGCTGGGACAGTAGCGGCTTTGCAGCAGGAACTGCAGCGCGGCGTCCGGCACCTGGTCGACCGGCGTTGCGGGCGCGTTCGGATCGACCGCGATCGTGGCCTCGGTGTCGACGACGACGTCGACGCGGATGCGCATCCGGCCCTGCGGCACGACGAAGCGCTGGCAGAGGTTGCCGAACGAATCGACGTACTCGGTCGACGGGACGTGGGGCTCGAAGAAGTAGGCCTCGCTGGCGAGCCACTGCGCGAGTCCGCTGCTCGGTCGCAGCATGGCGACGGTGGGGCAGTCCTGAGGCGCCGAGACCTCGATGTCGCACATCGCCTTGAGCCGCATCGCGTCGCTTTCCGTGGAGATCGATGCGGCGCAATGGCAAGCGCGGCGCCCGCGGATCGCTACAGGTCGCGATGCCGCGCGATCGGCGGGTTCTTCGCGAAGTAGCGATCGATCCCCGTGAACAGCGCCTCGACCAGCTTGGTGCGGTAGTCGGCGTCGCGCAGCTTGTCCTCTTCCTGCGGGTTCGAGATGAACGCCGTCTCGACGAGGATGGACGGGATCGCAGGCGCCTTCAGCACCGCGAAGCTGGCCTGTTCGACCTCGCCGCGGTGCAGCTTGCCGACCTTGCCGATGCGGCTCAGCACCTCGCCGCCGACGCGCAGGCTGTCCTTGATCTGCGCGGTGGTGCTCATGTCGAGCAGCGCGCGCATCACCTGGGCGTCCTTGACCTTGACGCTGACGCCGCCGACCGAGTCGGACTGGTTCTCGCGGTTGGCCATCCAGCGCGCGGCCGCGCTCGAGGCGCCGCCCTGGCTCAGCGCGAAGACCGAGGCGCCACGCGCGTCGGGCGTGAAGAACGCGTCGGCGTGGATCGAGACGAACAGGTCGGCCTGCACGCGCTCGGCCTTCTTGACGCGCTCGCCCAGCGGCACGAAGAAGTCGGAGTCGCGCGTCATCAGCACGCGCACGCCGGGCTTGGCGTTGAGGCGCTCGCGCAGCTGCATCGCGATGGCCAGCACGACGTCCTTTTCCTTCAGGCCGGTCGGGCCGATCGCGCCGGGGTCCTCGCCGCCGTGGCCCGGGTCGATCGCGATGACCAGCAGGCGGTCGACCTTGCGCTTTTCCTCGGGCGTGAGCGGACGCGACGCGAAGGGCGCCTGCATCTCCATCGACGAGGTGTCGATGCCCGTGCCGCCGTGCGTCGCGGGGTTCACCTCGGCCACGCGCGGCGCGGAGGCGGGCAGTGGCGTCGGGATGGTCGCGATGTCGGTGCCGGCCAGCGAGGGCGCGCTGGCGCCCGCCGGGATCTTGCCGATGAACTCGCCGAGGGCGTCCTGCACTTCCTGCGCGGCCCGTTGCTCGGACTGCTCCTTGCCGCGCAGCAGCGCCAGCACCGGATCCTGCTGCTTGACCGGATACAGGTCGAACACCAGCCGGTGCTGGTACGCGGCGACCGGTGCGAGCGTGAACTGCTGCGGCGCGACGGCCTGCTTCAGGTCGAGCACCAGCCGCACGACGCGCGGCTGGTTCTGGCCGACGCGCACGCCGGCGATGAACGGGTCATCCGCGCGCACCTTGCCGACGAGGTCGCGCAGGGCGGGGCTCAGCTCGAGGTTGTCGATGTCGACGACGAGCCGGTTCGGGTTCTCGGCCAGGAAGTTGTGCGCGGCCAGCGGCTGGTCGGACTCGATGGTGACGCGCGTGTAGTCGGCCGCGGGCCAGACGCGGACGGCGACGATGCTGGCGCCGAACACCAGGTCGGTGGCGCCCAGGCACAACACGAGGCTGCCGCCGCGCAGCAAGTCTCTACGCTTCATGAACCCAGATTGTCGATCAGAAGCAGGCCCTTGGGGGTCATCGCGTCGTATCGGACGCGTCGAATCGTCTCGTCGTGTGGCGTGATGGTCACGCGCAGGTCGGGCACGGGCAGCAGCGGCTCGGCTTTCTCGGCCCACTCGACCAGCTTCAGGCCGGGCGCGCCGAACAGCTCGCGCAGGCCGGCGTCCTCCCATTCCTGCGGGTCGTCGAAGCGGTAGAAGTCGAAGTGCGAGATCGCGACGTGGTCGAGCTCGTAGGTCTCGACGACCGCATACGTCGGGCTCTTGATGCGGCCCTCGACGCCCATCGCGTGCAGCAGGTGGCGCACGAAGGTCGTCTTGCCGGCGCCCAGCGGGCCCTCGAGCTCGACGAAGGCGTCGCGCAGCGCGGACGCGATGGCGAGCGCGCCCGCGTCACGCGCGCACGCGGGCTCGTCGGCCCAGCTGGCCTGCGATGTTCCTAGAATCGGCGGATGTTGCAGCTGCGTCATGAGGTCGGGGAGGATCCCGGGAAGGTCGCTCTATTGCGCCGTCTCGAAGGCTGGGCGCGCGAGTTGGGATTCTCACAGATCGGGGTGGCCGAGGTGGATCTCGGCACGGAGGCCGAGGACGGCCTGCGCGCCTGGCTCGAGGCCGGCTTCCACGGCAGCATGGGCTACATGGCGGCGCACGGCATGAAGCGGGCGCGCCCGGCCGAACTGCAGCCCGGCGCGCTGCGCATCGTCACGGCGCGCATGGACTACCTGCCCGAGTCGCGCGGCGACGATTGGCAGGCGCAGGAAGAGGCGCGGCTGACGCGGCCCGGCGAGGCCGTCATCTCGATGTATGCGCGGGGCCGCGACTATCACAAGGTGCTGCGCAACCGGCTGCAGAAGCTGGCCGACAGGCTGGCGGACGAGATCGGCCCGCTGGGCCATCGCTGCTTCACCGATTCGGCGCCGGTGCTGGAGGTCGAACTGGCCACGCGCTCGGGCCTGGGCTGGCGCGGCAAGCACACGCTGACGCTCGCGCGCGACGCGGGCTCGATGTTCTTCCTCGGCGAGATCTTCGTCGACATTGCGCTGCCGCTGACCGCCGCCGCCGAGCCGCACTGCGGCCGCTGCACGGCCTGCATCGACATCTGCCCGACGCAGGCGATCGTCGCGCCGGAGCGTCTCGATGCGCGCCGCTGCATCTCGTACCTGTCGATCGAGAGCGACGACCCGATCCCCGTGGAATTCCGCCGCGCGATGGGCAACCGCATCTACGGCTGCGACGACTGCCAGGTCGTCTGCCCGTGGAACAAGTTCGCGCGCCGCACGTCTTTACCGGACTTTGCAGAGCGCGCCGACCTCGTGCACCCGACGCTCCTGGACCTGTTCTCGTGGAGCGAGGACGAGTTCCTGCGCCGCACCGAGGGCTCGCCGATCCGACGCATCGGCCATGCGCGCTGGCAGCGGAACATCGCCGTGGCGCTGGGCAACGCGCTGCATGCGGGCGAGCCGCGTGAACAAATCGAGGCTGCGTTGCGCGCGCGCCTGGCCGACGCGAGCACGCTGCTCGCGGAGCACATACAGTGGGCGTTGTCGTCCGCGCCGGTCGCTGGCGCGTTGAACGATTGAGGCGTCGCGTCGCGAAGCCCGCGAGGAGGGTTGATGATTCACGATCCATGGCGCCGTCCCGCGCGCCGCGCGTTCGCCGGCGCCCGCGCCATCGGCCAGGGCCTGCTGGGCGTCGCGCTGATCGCGCTGGTCGCGCTGGCGTTCCTGCCCGGCGCGAATGCCGCCGAGGCCGCGACGCCGATCACGCTCGAAGACCAGACCTTCCCGGCCGACGCCCGCGTCGCCGGCACGCCGCTGCAGCTCAACGGTGTCGGCCTGCGCGCGGCGTTCATCTACAAGGTCTACGTCGCGGGCCTGTACCTGCCGACGCACGCCGCCACCGGGCCTGAAGTCCTCGCCGAAAGCGGGCCCAAGCGCCTGCAGGTGCGCCTGCTGATGGACGGCCCCTCCGACGAGTTCGCCAAGGCCTTCACCGGCGGCATCGCCAGGCGCACGCCGGCCGGCCAGGTCGCCGCGATGGGCGATCGCATCGCCGCCTTCGACCGCACGCTGCGCAGCGTCGGCAACGTCAGGAAGGGCGACATCGTCAATCTCGACTACGCGCCCGCCGTCGGCCTGACGATGACCGTCAACGGCAAGCCCTTCGGCGCGCCGGTGCCGGGGGCCGATCTCTACGCCGCGCTGCTGGGCATCTTCGTTGGCGACCAGCCGGTGGACGCGCGGATGAAGGCCGGCATGCTGGGCCTCGCGAGCTGAATTGGTTGCCGCGAAGAAATCGGCCAGGCCGGTCGGCGACGCGGCGGCGATGCAGCGCAGCCAGGGCGTGATCGACCGCTTCCTCGACGGCCTGTGGCTGGAGGACGGCCTCGCGAAGAACTCGCTCGCGGCCTATCGGCGCGACCTGACGCTGTTCGCGGCGTGGCTGTCGGACGCCGAGGCGCGCGACATCGTGCAATCGCGCGCCATCGACGTGCAAGGCTACATGCTCGCGCGCCACGCGGGCAGCAAGGCCACCAGCGCGAACCGGCGCCTCGCGGTGTTCAGGCGTTTCTATCGCTGGGGGCTGCGCGAGCGCCTCCTCACCGAGGATCCGACGCTCAAGCTGCGCCCCGCGCGCCAGGCGATGCGTGTGCCCAAGACGCTCAGCGAGGCCCAGGTCGACGCGCTGCTGGCCGCGCCCATCGTCGACACGCCGCTGGGCGCGCGCGACCGCGCGATGCTGGAGCTGATGTACGCGAGCGGCCTGCGCGTGAGCGAGCTGGTCGAGTTGAAGCTGGTCAACCTGAGCCTGGCCGACGGCGTCGTGCGCGTGATGGGCAAGGGCTCGAAGGAGCGCCTGGTGCCGTTCGGCGACGAGGCGCGGCGCTGGCTCGAATCGTGGCTCGCGACGGCACGGCCCGAGCTGCTCGAAGGCCGGCGCAGCGACGCGCTGTTCGTGACGGTGCGCGCAGCGGCGATGTCGCGCCAGATGTTCTGGAACCTCGTCAAGAAGTACGCGCTGGCCGCGGGCATCCGCAACCCGATCTCGCCGCACACGCTGCGCCACGCGTTCGCCACGCACCTGCTGAACCATGGCGCCGACCTGCGCGCCGTGCAGCTGCTGCTGGGCCACGCGGACATCTCGACGACCACGATCTACACGCACGTCGCGCGCGAGCGCCTGCGGCAGCTGCACGCGAAGCATCACCCGCGCGGGTGAGCGGACGTCAGTTGTGGTGCCAGACCCAGATCGTCGTGCCGCGCGCGTCGAAGTCCTTCAGCGTGATCGTGCCCATCGAGGGGCCGCTGTTGTACTGCAGCCCGGTGGTCGATTGCAGGACGTCGGAGATGTTGAAGCTGAAGGTCACGGGCTTGGCGTCGACGACCGTCTGCGAGACCGTCTGGCCCGCGTAGTCGCTCAGCATCGAGGGCGTCAGGCCCACGCCCGCAAGCGCGGCGGAGAACTCCGACGGCGTGAGCAGGGTGGCGCCGGTGCTGCTCGAGAACGCGGCGCTGAGCCCGTTGGCGAACGGGTTCTGCGCGTTCGACGACGGCGTCTGCACGCCGGCGAGGATCGAGCCGTCGGCGCCGCGCACGGCGCTCATCTCGGCATCGCTGAGGGGCTTCGGTGCCGCTTGCGACGCGCCGGCGAACAGCAGCGCGCAGGCGAGGGCGAGGGTCTGGAGTGGGGTGGATCGGCAGTGCATCGGACTCTTCCATCGTGGAAGTTCCAATGTGCCGATCGCCCCGTTTTTCGATGGCCGAATGACGGCCGAACGGTCCCCGTTTCACCCGCTCAAGTCGGCCCCCGGCCTGCCGATGAAGCCGGGCGGCCTGGGCCTCAGGCCGTGATGCCGCCGTCCACCGAGATGGACTGGCCCGTCATGTAGGTGGCCTTGCCGGTCGCCACGAACACGATGGCGGCGGCGACCTCGTCGACGTGTCCCAGCCGCTTGGCGGGCACCTGCTCGGTCATCCAGGCCTTGCCGGCGTCGCCGCCGGTGAAGCGGTCGAGCATGCCGGTGACGATCGGCCCCGGCGCGACCGCGTTGATGCGGATGCCGGTGGTCGCCACTTCGAGCGCCGCCGACTTCGTCAGCCCTTCGACCGCATGCTTGCTGGCGACGTAGACCGAGGCGCCGGCCGCGCCGATCTTGCCGTAGGCCGACGACACGTTGACGATGCTGCCCGCGCCCTGCGCCTGCATCACGCGCAGCTCATGCTTCATGCTCAGCAGCACGCCCAGCACGTTGGTGTCGAAAGTGGCGGCGTAGGTCTCGGCGGTCTGGTCGACGACCGGGCCCGGCTGGCCTTCGGTGCCGGCATTGTTGACGGCGGCGTCGAGGCGGCCGAAGCGTTCGACGGTCTGGTCGACGAGGCTGCGCACCTCGGCCTCGTTGCGGACGTCGGCCCGCAGGAACAGCGCGTCGGCGCCGAGCGCGCGCAGCTCGGCGGCGAGGGCGTCGCCGGCTTCCTGGTTGCGGCCGGAGACGACGAGGCGGGCGCCGTCGCGCGCGAACGCGAGCGCGGTGGCGCGGCCGATGCCGGCGAGCGCGCCGGTGACGAGGACGACGGGGGCGTTGGTGCGGGAGGCAGTCATGGTGGTTCCTGGTGGAGTGAGGGATCGTCGGCTTAAACTACGTACGGACGTATTAGGTGAACTCAAGAGAACGCCCGAAAAGAAGGGCGGGGCGCGAGGTCGGCCCCGCCGCGGACGCGAACTCAGTCGCGCAACTCGATCGCGTCGACGCGATCGGGATAGAACGCCACGTGGTCGCGGATGGCCGCGACGGCGTCGTAGGGGTGTTCGTACGTCCAGACGGCATTGGCCGCGCGCTCGCCGCCGGCGGGGACGCTGTAGTACGCGCAGTCGCCCTTGTACGGACAGTACGTGGCGTGCGCGGTGCGTTCGAGCAGCGACATGTCGACGTCGGCGCGCGGCAGGTACTGGACGGCCGGATACGCGGCCTCCTGCAACGTCAGCGCGGCCCGGCTGTCGGCGACGACGCGCCCGCCGACGGTCACGACGACGCGCTTCGGCGTTGGCGTGATCGTGATCGGATGGTCGGGGCCGGGGATCTTGATGGTCCTGGTCGTGGTCATGCGGGTTCTCCGGTTCAGAAGGCGGTCTTGCCGCCGTTGACGTCGATCACCTGGCCGGTGAGGAACGTGGCGTGGTCGGACGCGAGCCAGACGATGGCCTGCGAGATCTCCGCGGGCGTGCCGGCGCGCTTCATCGGCACGCCGGCGACGAGCGCGGCCTTGCGCTCGCCGCCGCCTGTCAGCCGGGCGAGCATCTCGGTCTCGACCGGCCCCGGCGCGACGGCGTTGACCCGGATGCCCAGCGGCGCGCCCTCGAGCGCGGCCGTCTTCGTGAGGCCCTCGACCGCGTGCTTGCTGGCGACGTAGAGCGCCGCGTTGGCCGCGCCGCGGTGGCCCATGGTCGACGACAGGTTGACGATCGCGCCGCGGCCTTGCCCGCGCATCGCACGCAGCTCGTGCTTGAGGCTCAGCACGGTGCCGAGCACGTTGGTGTCGAAGACGGCGGCGTAGCTGTCGGTGGTCAGGTCGGTCAGCGGCGTCAGCGTGCCCTCGGTGCCGGCGTTGTTCACGGCGACATCCAGCCAGCCGAAGCGGGCGAGGGTGCCGGCGACCAGCGCCTCGACCTCGGCCTCGTCGCGGACGTCGGCGCGGATGAACTCCGCCTCGACGCCCAGCTCGCGCAGTTCGCCGGCGAGCGCCTGGCCGGCGTCGTCGCGCCGGCCGGAGACGACCAGGCGTGCGCCCTGGCGCGCGAAGGCCAGCGCCGTGGCGCGGCCGATGCCGGCGAGGGCGCCGGTGATGAGGACGACGGGGGCAGTCATGGGCAGTCCTTCGTAGGATGATTCAGTATGTACGGCCGTATTAATCGAGTCAACATAAAAATACGCCTGTCCGCATTCGGTTGCCGATCGAACCGCGCAGGCCGCTCAGGACGCGGAGGCCGCCTGGCCGATCCGCTTGAGCACGCTGGAGAACAGCACTTCCTTGAAGCGCTCGACCGGCAGCGGGCTGCGCTGCGCCTTGGCCAGCAGCCGCGCGCCCTGCAGCGACGCGACGATGAACGCGGCGACCTCGTCGCAGTCGGTGGACGGCGCGATCTCGCCGGCCTTGACCGCGGCGCGCAGGCAGTAGGCGATGGCCGCCTGCACCTCGGCGAAGGCCTCGACCACGCGCAGCCGGATCGCCTCGCCGCAGTCGTTGGCCTCGGCGGTGAAGTTGCCGAACAGGCAGCCGTTCTTCGTGCTCTCCGCGCTGCCGGTGTCGCTGCCGTAGTCGATGTAGGCGCGCAGCCGCTGCAGCGGCGCCAGCTCGTCGTTGCGCAGCGTGCGGCGCATCAGCTCGACGGCGTTCTCGAAGTAGAGGCCGATCACCTCGAGGCCGAAGGCCTCCTTCGACGTGAAGTGGTTGGTGAACGAGCCCTGCGGCACCCCCGCGGCCTGGACGATGTCGCGCACGCTGGCGCCCCCGAACCCGCGTTCGTGGACGACCTGCATGCCGACGTGCAGCAGCTTTTCGCGGTGGGAGGGCTTGGGCATGGGCGAATAATACACTCGTCCTTATTCCTTGGCAAACCCGGCGGCCAGGATCGCGAGGGTCGGCCATTTCCGGCGATCGCCGGGCCGGGCTTCTGACACAATCCCGCCCCCATGGACCACACCTTTCTCTCCGCGCTCATCCTGCTGCTGCTGGTGCTGGATCCGTTCGGCAGCCTGCCGATCTTCATCTCCATCCTCGGCGCGGTGAAGCCGGAGCGCCGCACCTTCGTGGCGCTGCGCGAGGTGCTGATCGCGTTCGCCGTGCTGGTCGTCTTCATGGTGTCGGGGCAGGGCTTCCTGACGCTGATGCGGCTGTCGGAGCGCTCGCTGGAGGTGGCCGGCGGGGTGATCCTGATCATCATCGCGATCCGCATGATCTTCGGCGGGGAGGGCGCCTACGGGGCCGACGTCGGCGAGCGCGAGCCTTTCATCTTCCCGCTGGCCGTGCCGCTGCTGGCCGGCCCGTCGGCGATGGCCACGGTGCTGCTGCTGGCCTCGCGCCAGCCCGAGCACATGGTCACCTGGATCGGCGCGCTGACCGCCGCGCTGGCCATCAGCGGCGTGGTGCTGCTGGCGGCCGACCGCATCCGCCGCGTGCTCGGCGACCAGATGGTAGCGGCCGTCGAGAAGCTGATGGGGCTCGTCCTGACCGCCGTCGCCGTGGAGATGATCCTGGCCGGCCTGAAGCGCTACTTCATCGGCGACCTGTGAACGGGCGCTAGTCGCGGCGAGCGGCGTTCAGCCGCGAATGGCGCAGGCCGTAGGCGAAGTAGACGAACAGCGCGGCCGCCATCCAGATGAAGAAGATCCGGAAGGTCATCGCCGACAGGTCCTTCATGATGAACAGGCACGAGAGGATGCTGAGCAGCGGCACGACGTAGGGTCCGAACGGCACCCGGAAGCCGCCGTGCGCCGGCACGTCGCCGCCCTTGTGGCGCATCACCGGCACGGCGATCGAGACGACGATGAAGGCCGTCAACGTGCCCATGCTGACCATGTCCCAGAGAAAGTTGGAATCGACCAGGGCCGCCACGATGGCAACGCCCGTGCCGACGATCAGCGTGTTGGCGATGGGCGTGCGCGTGCGCGCGTTGACGCGGTGGAACACCTTGGGGATCAGTCCGTCGCGGCTGATCGTGTACAGGATCCGCGTCTGGCCATAGATCGTCACCAGCGTGACGCTGAAGACCGAGATCACCGCCCCCGCCGACAACACGAGCGCCGGCCAGGCCTTGCCCGTGACGTCCTGCAGGATCACGGCCAGCCCGGCTTCCTGGCCGGTGAACTTGGCCGCCGGCTGGGCGCCCACGGCGGTCACCGCGACGAGCATGTAGAAGACGGTCACGATGACGAGCGCGGCCAGGATCGCGATCGGCACGCTGCGCTTCGGGTTGCGGACTTCGGCGCCGGCCGTGGCGACCGTGTCGAGGCCGATGAACGAGAAGAACACGGTGCCGGCCGCGCCGGTGACGCCCGCCATGCCCGCGAAGCCCTTGCTGTTGTCCGGATTGAAGAAGGGATGGAAGTTCTTCGCGTCGAAGCCGTGGATCGCGACGACTGCGAAGAACAGCAGGATCGCCAGCTTGATCAGCACCATCGTCGTGTTGACGGCCGCCGATTCCGTCGTGCCCTTGATCAGCAGCAGCACGCACAGCACGACCAGGATGACCGGCGGCAGGTTGAACTGCCCCGGATGGAATTCCACGCCGTTCGTGCCCGAGACGATCATCGGCGAATGCAGCGACGCGGGCACCTGCCAGCCGGTGGCGTTGACGAGGAAGTTGTTGAGATAGTCCGACCAGCCGATCGCCGTGGCGCTGGCCGCGAGCCCGTATTCCAGCAACAGGCAGGCGGCCATCGTGAAGGCGGCGAACTCGCCCAGCGACGCGTAGGCGAACGAGTACGACGAGCCCGAGGCCGGGATGCGGAACGACAGTTCCGCGTAGCACAGCGCCGTCAGGCCCGCGGTGACCGCCGCGATCAGGAACGACAGGATGACGGACGGCCCGGCCTTGGGCACCGCCTCGGCCATCGTGAAGAAGATCCCCGTGCCGATCGTCGCGCCGACGCCGATCATGGCCAGCGAGAAGATGCCCAGCGAGCGCTCGAGCGCCTTGCCGTCCGCGTGGGTGGCGACTTCCTCCGGCGGCTTGATCCGAAGCAGCTTGCGGCCCAGCGTCTCGATCATGCCCTGGCCTCTTGATGACGAAGTTTCCGGGAGACGGCTGCTGGGTCGGTCGAGAGGATCGGCGGGGTCATCGAGTGGGTCTGGGTTGGTACGGCAGCGGCCTGCGCTGCGGCATCCATGGGGCGAGGCAGTCGTCGCGAAAGCGCGGATCGTATCAACATAGTCGGCCGCGTCACAGGGTGGCGACCCGGAGCGTTGGGGTTCGGAGACGCCGGGTGTCGCGGAGGTCGATGACGGCGTTCGAAAGGCAGAGAATCGACGGCGCTCGTCGCAGGCCGGCTTTCCGTATCGACACTGGAATGGTTCTTGCGATGTCCTGCGGATGCCGCGCGGCGCGACGAATGCGCCCCGAGCCACCGCTTCACCACCGACCAGAGAAGGGACCAGATGTCCAAGAAGAAGATCGTGATCGCCGCCGGAGTCGCCTCCGGCCTCGCCTGCCTCGCGCCCATGACGGCGCTCGCCCAGGCCGCCGCCACCGCCGCCAGTCCCGCCGCATCGACGCCCAGTGGCGGCATCGCGACCGTCATCATCACGGCCCAGAAGCGCAAGGAAGACATCCGCGACGTGCCGATGGCCGTGTCCGCGCTGTCGGGCGAGCAGTTGCAGGCGCAGCAGATCACGACGGTCGAGGACCTGACGCGCAACATCCCCAACATCTCGTTCTCGTCGCAGGGCGGCCCGGGCCTGGGCACCGTGGAGATCCGCGGCGTCAGCTCGCAGGCCGGCGCGGCGACGGTCAGCGTCTACCTCGACGACGTCTCGCTGACCACGCGCAACCTCTACAGCCAGGGCACTGCCGAGCCGCGTTTCTTCGACCTGCAGGACGCCGAGATCCTGCGCGGGCCGCAGGGCACGCTGTACGGCGCGAGCTCGCTGGGCGGCACGATCAAGTTCATCAGCAAGCGGCCGGACCTGAAGTTCTTCTCGGGCTCGACGACGGAGACGCTGTCGTTCACCGAGAAAGGCGGCGTGAACTACGAGGCCCAGGGCGTGCTGAACCTGCCCATCATCAGCAACCGGCTCGGGTTGCGCATCGGCGTCGAGCATGGCCACGAGAGCGGCTACATCGACCAGGTCGACGGGTCGGGCAACAAGATCGCCAAGGACATCAACCACGACGACTACACCGTCGTGAAGCTCGCCCTGCGGGCCGATCTCGGCGCCGGCTGGAGCGTCACGCCCGCGCTGTTCCAGCAGCAGACCAACACCGCCGACATCGACGCCACCTACAGCTCGCTGCCGCGCTACGAGACGAGCAAGACGGTGCGCGAGCCGGGCCACGACCTGCTCAGCGTGCCCAGCGTGACGGTGGACGGCGACCTCGGCTTCGCCAGCTTCACGGGCGTGCTGAGCGGCTACAAGCGGCGCTTCAACCGGATCCAGGACGGCACGCTGATCAACAACCTGGCCACCAGCGTCACGGGTGCGGACGATCCCGGCAGCCTGACGGGCTCGCAGCTTGACCTGTACAACAAGCTCGGTGCCCTGCCGTCGCAGGTGCAGTTGAACAACCGGATCGACCAGACCTCGCTGGAACTGCGCCTGACCTCCAAGGACTACGACCCGAAGGGCGGCAACCCGATCACGTGGATCGCCGGCGCCTACGCGCAGGATGCCAAGACCTCGGTCTACGACAACGAGCCCGTCCTCGGCGCGCAGGCCGTCTTCACGAGCCTGGGCCTGGATCCGCTCGACCCGAACGTGTTCGGCGGCTTCCCCGGGATGCTCTCGATCGACGATTCGTACTACAGCGTCCGCCATTACAAGGACAAGCAGGAGTCCGTGTTCGGCGAGCTGACCTGGCACTTCTCGCCGCAACTGGCCCTGACCGGCGGCCTGCGCCGGCTGCACGCCACGCAGAAGTTCACGCGCGAGGCGCTGCCGTATCTCTACGACGGCCCGGATCCGTCGACGCCCGGCTACGGCGGGCAGGCCCCGGTCGACGCGGGATGGAACGCGACGACGCCCAGCCTCAAGCTGAACTGGGAAGTCGCGCCCGACGTCTCGCTGTACGCGAACGCGTCCAAGGGCTTCCGGCTCGGCGGCGCCAATCGGCCGGTGCCCGATACTCCCAAGGTCGAGGCCAACCAGGCCAAGCTGGGCCTGACCGGCCCGGTTCCCGCGTCGTTCGCGCCGGACAGCCTGTGGAGCTACGAGCTTGGCAGCAAGATGGACCTGGCCGACCACCGCATGACGCTCAACCTCGCCGCGTTCCTGCTGAAGTGGAAGAACATCCAGCAGGACATCAACCTGAGCGACGCCGGCTTCGACTACGAGACCAACGTCGGCAACGCCACCAGCTACGGCCTCGAGATGGAGCTGAAGGCACGCGTCACGCCGTCGCTGACGATGTCGACGTCGATCGGCGTCACCCACGCCACCTTCGACAACGCCTACTCGGCGTTCGGCACGATCCCCGACGGCAACCCTGACGCCGGCGGCTTGAACGTCCGCAAGGGCGACTGGGTCGAAGGCGTGCCGCGCGCCAGCGCGAGCCTGGGCGGCGACTACCACTGGGCGCTCACCGACGCCATGAACGCGTTCGTCCGCGGCAATGTCCAGTGGACGGGCAGCAGCCACGGCACTTTCGTGCGCGTCGATCCGGACCACCTGCGCGCGTCCTACTTCACCGCCGACGCGAGCGCCGGCGTCAACTGGGACAAGTGGGAAGTGACGGCCTTCGTGAAGAACCTGAACAACAACCACGTGGAGATCCAGCACCCCAATGTGCAGAGCGTCTCCGAGGCCTACTACCTGCGCCCGCGCACCATCGGCATGACCGCGAACTACGAGTTCTGAGCGACCCCTTCGTCTCCTGATCGTTCGGCGCGACGGCAGCGATGCCCTCGCGCCTTTTTCATTCGCGCGGCCATCCTGGTGCGCACGCGCACCACGATGGCGCCCGTGCCGCCACGTACCATGTGGGGGTGCGCACGCTCCGACAACGTTCCCTGGAGGTCCTGCTGGCCTCCGACCCCTGGCGAAAGGCCGCGCTCGCGCGCGAGCTCGAGACGTTCGACGGCATCGGTGCCGACGAGGCGATCGCCGAGCCCGCCGGCATCCCCGGACGGCCGGCGCGTCCGGCGCTGGTGCCGCACACCGAGATCAAGCAGCGCTCGGTGAAGTCGCCCGATGGCGTCGCCGCGCTGATGCACGCGCTGGCCCACATCGAGTTCAACGCGATCAACCTGGCCGCCGACCTCACCTGGCGCTTCGCGGGCATGCCCGGGCAGTTCTATCTGGACTGGGCCCGGGTCGCGCGCGAGGAGGCCTTGCACTTCGGCCTGCTGAGCGACCGGCTCGTCGAGCTGGGCCACGCCTACGGCGACTTCCCGGCTCACAACGCGCTGTGGGACATGGCCGAGAAGACGAAGCACGACATCCTCGCGCGCATCGCGCTGGTGCCGCGCACGCTCGAGGCGCGCGGGCTCGACGCGTCGCCGCCCATCCGCAACAAGCTCGTCAGCGTGGGCGACCGGCGCGGCGCCGAGATCCTGGACATCATCCTGCGCGACGAGATCGGCCACGTGGCGATCGGCAACCACTGGTACGGCGTCCTGTGCGCGCAACGCGGGCTGGACCCGATCGCCACCTACGCGGCGCTGGCCGAGCGGCACGGCGCGCCGCGGCTGCGCGGGCCGTTCAACCTGGAGGCCCGGCGCGCGGCCGGTTTCAGCGAGGAAGAGCTGTTGAGACTGGGCTGATCGCCCCCATTTGCTCGAATCGGGACCGCGGGCACATTGCCCGTGGCCGCGCGTGCGGCCGTCCCGATCCGTAAAATCACGCCCTCATTCCCGGAGAACTGCATGGCCCTGTACCGAATCGGCGACGAATCCCCGCGCGTGGCGCCCGACGCCTGGGTGGCCGAATCCGCCACCGTCGTCGGACGCGTCGAGCTCGGCGCCGGCGCCAACGTCTGGTACGGCGCGGTGCTGCGCGGCGACAACGAGTGGATCACCGTCGGCGAGCGCACCAACATCCAGGACGGCAGCGTGCTGCACACCGACATGGGCTCGCCGCTGACGCTGGGCGCCGACGTCACGATCGGCCACCAGGTGATGCTGCACGGCTGCACCGTGGGCGACAACACGCTGGTCGGCATCCAGTCCATCGTCATGAACGGCGCGAAGATCGGCCGCAACTGCATCGTGGGCGCGGGCTCGCTGGTGACCGAGGGCAAGCAGTTTGCGGACAACTCGCTGATCGTCGGCAGCCCGGCGCGCGCCATCCGCACGCTCACCGACGAGCAGGTCGAGGGCCTGCGCATGAGCGCGGCGCACTACGTGGCCAACGCGGCGCGGCACCGCGACGAGGTCGTGCGCATCGACGTGCCCGCGACGGGGAAGGGCGCCTGAGCAAATGAGCGAGCTTCAGAAATTCATCTTCGACGGCATGCCCGTGCGCGGCATGATCGTCCGCCTGACCGACAGCTGGCAGGAGGTGCTGCGGCGCCGTTCCGCCAGCGGCGACTGGTCGCCCGCGGTGCGCGACATGCTGGGCCAGATGGCCGCGGCCGCCACGCTGATGCAGGCCAACCTCAAGTTCAACGGCGCGCTGATCCTTCAGGTGCATGGCGACGGGCCGGTCAAGCTGGCGGTGGCCGAATCGATGTCCGACCTGCGCTTTCGCGTGACCGCCAAGGTGCAGGGCGACATCGCGCCCGATGCGCGCTTCGGCGACCTGGTCAACCGGCACGGCGAGGGCCGCTGCGCGATCACGCTCGACCCGAGCGACCGCCAGCCCGGCCAGCAGCCCTACCAGGGCGTCGTGCCGCTCGAGGCGCCCGACGGCGGCCCGGTGGGCGACGTCGCGACCATGCTGGAGCACTACATGCGCCAGTCCGAGCAGCTCGAGACGCGCATCGTGCTGGCCGCCAACGGCGAGGCCGCGTGCGGCCTGCTGATCCAGCGCCTGCCCATCGAGGGCGCCGGCAACCTCGCGGGCGCGGCCCGGGCCGAGGTCGACGAGGAGGCGTTCACCCGCATCGCCCACTTCGCGTCGACGCTGACCGCCGACGAGCTGTTGACGCTGGACACGCCCACGATCCTGCACCGCCTGTTCTGGGAAGAGCCGCTGCGCGTGTTCGAGCCGCAGGTGCCGAGGTTCGCCTGCAGCTGCTCGGCCGACCGCGTGCGCAACATGCTCAGGAACCTGGGCCGCGACGAGGCCGAAGCCATCCTGGCCGAGCGCAAGGACATCGAGATCGGCTGCGACTTCTGCGGCACGCAGTACCGCTTCGACGCGGTGGACGTCGGCGCCCTGTTCGCGCCGCCCACGAGCCAGCCCGGCGCGACGCCCAGCGTCCACTGACGCCGCCCCCGCCCCGGGGGGCGTGCCGTTCGATCTACAAATTCGACCAGTCGTCCGGTTGGGCGGCGGGGCGTCCGCGCCCGGCCGGATACTCGCCGCATCTTGTAGAAAGGGCAGTTCCCATGGACAGGGCCATCCTGCGCACCCCGGTTCGGTCTCCCGCTCGCAGCGGCGGCTTCACCTTGATCGAGCTGATGATCGCGGTCGCGATCGTCGGCATCCTGACCATGGTCGCGTTGCCGGCCTACAAGGACTACGTCAAGCGCGGCAAGCTGACGGAGGCGTTCAACCAGCTGTCGGCCTGCTCCGTGAGCTACGGCCAGTACTACCAGGACTCCCGCACGTACGTCAGCGGCCCCATCGCGTCCTGTGTCTCGCAGAATTTCACCTACTCGGTGAGCTCGCCTTCCGCCACCGACTACACGCTGCTGGCGACGGGTTCCACTTCGGTGGTGACCGGCTTCACGTTCAGCATCAACTCCCAGGGCACTCGCGCCACCACGGCGGCGCCGTCGGGCTGGCCCACGAGCACGACGTGCTGGGTCAGCAGCCGTTCCGGCTCCTGCCAGTGAGGACGAGATGAGCAGTCGAACGGGCCAACGCGGCTTCTCGGTGATCGAGCTGATGGTGA
This sequence comes from Scleromatobacter humisilvae, assembly GCF_023231945.1. Taxonomy (GTDB): domain Bacteria; phylum Pseudomonadota; class Gammaproteobacteria; order Burkholderiales; family Burkholderiaceae_C; genus Scleromatobacter; species Scleromatobacter humisilvae. The sequence goes on along the minus strand of NZ_JAJLJH010000009.1, from coordinate 6,419 downwards.
CGCTGACCATCGCGGCTCTGTTGGTCACGCTGGCTGCGCCGTATTTCGGCAAGGCGTCGGCGCAGGCCAACGAGCGCCGCGTCAAGCAGCAGCTGGTGCAGGACATCACCTGGGCGCGCGGCGCCGCGGGCGCGGCCGACCAGAAATCGCTCGACGCGTCGCTGGCTTCGGGCACGCCCACCGTGACGCTGACGATCAACGCCGACTGCTCGTGGACCACGAAGGTCTCCGGCAACGTCAACGCGGCGCACACGATGGCGACGACGCCGACCGCGATGTCCTGCGCGCCCGCCGCCACGGCCGGCGTGCCGACCTTGCCGACGACCTTCACGTTCACGCCCCAGGGTTTTCTCAGCAGCACGGCCAGCAGCGGCACGCTGGTGCTGACCGGCACGACCACGAGCTACCGCTTGCAGATCCTGTATTCGGGCTCGGTCATCGAGACGCACGCGACGACGGGGGTGGATTCGTGAACCGGCATCCTTTCAAGTCCCGGCGCGCGAGGCGCGGCCAGCGTGGCTTCACGCTGATCACGGTGCTGATCGCGATCTTCCTGTTCGGCTTCGGCCTGCTTGCGATCCTGCGCTCGCTCGGCAACGTGACAGGCGGCGCGACGCAGAACCAGATCGTCGCGACGACCGCCACGATCAGCAACGGCTTCTGGGGCGTGGTGCAGGCCAACCCCAGCATCGTCACCAGCTCCGCGCTGCTCAGCGGCGGCACGGCCGTGACGTTCACGTCGGCCAACATCACGAGCGCCCCCGCCGCGCTGCAGCCCTGGCTCTACAGCCTGACCGACACGAGCTCCAACGGCCTGCCGTCGGGGACGGCCAAGATCGAGACCTGGAAGGATCCCGTCACCGGCGCGGCGTGCAGCGCGTCGGCGTGCGCGATCACGCTCACGCTGACGTGGGCGTCCTCCAAGACGACGACCCGTACCCAGGTCTTCTACTACCAGCTCGGCCTATGAACACGCCCCCGATTCTCCGTTCGCGACGCGCCCCGCGCCGCGCGGTCGCCGGCTTCACGCTGGTGGAGCTGATGGTCGCCTTGCTGCTGTCGCTGCTGCTGGCCGTGGCCATCCTGAAGATGCAGACCAAGACGGCGTCGCAGAGCGTGCGCATCGCCGACACCGGCACGCGCGACACGCAGGCGCGCGCGGCGATGGACCTGATCACGCACGACATCACCGGCTCGGGCTTCCTGTTCGGCAACCTGATGCACACCTGCGAGGCGCTGGTCACCTACAACTCCGGTGGCCCGGGCTACTTCGCGCACCATCCGGTGGATGCGGTGTCGGCGGTGTCGGGCAGCAAGATGAAGTTCGCCCCGTCGATCACGCTGAACTACCCGGCGGGTGCCGTGTCGGCCGTGCAGACGGACGTGCTCGTCACGATGGCGCCGTCCGGGACGACCCAGTTCACCAAGCCCGACAACACCGTCTTTCGCGGCGATACGGCGACCGGCGCCAACCCGCTGAGCACCGGCATCGCGCCGACGAAGCCCACCACGGGCTTCACGGCCGGCGATACGGCCATCATGCAGACCCCGCTCGGTGGTGCGCTGCCTTGCCTGCGGGTGCCCATCAGCTCGTTCACGTCCACCACGTTGACGAGCTCCGGGGGCACCATCATGCCCTCGGGCGGCTACAGCGGCTTCGTGACGCCCATGGCCAACGCCGGCTTCTCGACGGCGCTGACCAATGTCGGCATCTTCAATTCGTGGGTGACGGACATCGGCACGGCGGCGACGTCGACCCAGCAGTTTGCCGTCTACTACATCGACGGCAGCGGCTCGTTCCCCGTGCTGATGCGCGCCGTCTACAGCCTGGCCGACGACACGGTCGTCACCGCGCCGCAGCCGATCGCCGCGGGCGTCGTCTCGCTGCGCGTGAGCTTCGGCGTCGATCCCGGCCTCACCGGCGCCGTGACCGCCTACGAGGAAAGTGCGACCGTCACCAGCAGCAAGCACTGGAGCTCCGTGCGCAGCGTGCGGGTCGCGCTCGTCACCCGCACGATCAACGACGACCCCAACGTCGACAACGCGGGTGTGACCGGCCCGACCACCATCCCGATCGGGCCGGTATCGAGCGCCTGGTTCACGTCTCTCAGCGTGCCGGCCTCCAAGCATCGCTACATCGTCAACACCACCGAAGTGGGCTACCGGAACTGGCTATGGAAGTACTGACCCGACGCCCGGGCGGACGCGGCATGCGCCCGCTCCCGCGCTCCGCGCGACGCCAGCGCGGCGACATCCTGCTCGTCGTGATGGTGTTCCTGCTCGTCTGTCTGCTGGGCCTGGTGGTGTCGATGCGCGACAACATCGTGTCCACGCTGATGGGCGGCAACACGCTGCAGCGCCAGCGCAACGTGCAGGTGTCCGACGTCGCGATGCGCCAGGTCGAGGGCCTGGTGCTGGCGGCGGCGTCGGGCCAGACGCTGGAAGTCAGCGCCTATACGCAGCCCTGGATGCGCATGGTGCCCGGCGGCACCAAGGCGCCCACCGACACCTCCAGCACCTACTGGGACAGCTGCCTCGGCAACAGCGACAACACCCTGCGCTGCGGCAGCCTCACGCCGGCCATCAACGGCACGGCGCTGGGATACACGGCGCTGGTGGTCGTGCAGCCGACCGGCCGCTACGACCAGAACGCTTGCCAGCTTGGCGTGCCCGGGCAGCGCTACAGCCTGACCGCCACGTACTACGACGTCTTCGTCCATATCAAGGAAGCGAACGGCGTCACCTCCAACAACATCGAGATGGTCTACCGGCTATGCACACAATGATCCGATCCAACGGCTTTCGCAAGCTCTGGCTCTGCGGTGTCGGCACGGCGCTGTTGTCTGGCGTGAATGCTATCGCCGCGGGGGCCCCGTCGTCCGCGCCGCAGGTGTTGCTGGCCATCACCAACTCGGAGTCCATGGACGGCACCACCTCCGGCGCCATCATGGTGGGCAGCGGAAGCCTCTCGTCGGGCTACTCGTCGCTGTCGAACTCCAGTTCGCCGACCAACTTCACCGTTCCCAGCGGCTACACCCCCCCGTTGAACACGGGCAGCGGCGGCTTGGCGCCGTACACGGTCACGGGCCCGGTGACGCTGGGCCAGTACAGTTGCCCCAGCGGCGACCAGTGCGACAACGGTCCGAGCCGCATGAACTTCACCAAGGCGGCCATCGCGAACGTGCTGAGCAGCTACGGGACTTCGCTCAACTTCGGCCTGTACACGTACAAGACGAGCGGCGTGAACCTGTACAACACCTGGGTGTATTACATGAGCCCGGCCTCCGGGCCGTTCACGTTCACCAATACCGCATCGTCCTCGGGCACGTCGCGCACGGTCGCCAACCCCTGCTACAACTACAGCTCGTCGTCGTCCAACGTCAACTCGTCGTGCTCCGCCATCGACGGCCTGTATTCCACCGGCGCGCTGTCCGGCAACCAGTACATGACGATCGGCGCCAGCAGCGACGATCCGCTGATCAACGACGTGCTGTACGTCGGCGGGAACATCCGCGCCGACTTCGTCACCTACGGCGGCGCCAGCCCGGCCAATCCGTATACGTCGTATTCGCTGTCCACCTACAACACCTGCCTCGGCTGCTATTCGGAGAGCTACGGTTCCACCGCGCCGAATATCGGCTCGTGGGCCACGACGCCGACCAACGCCGGCTACGTCCCGTTCTCGAACCAGGTGATGTACAGCCAGCGCGGGTTTGGCTACGGCGCGTCCCAGTCCGCCACGACGGGCTCGGCGCTGGTGGCCATGTCCACCGACCCGACGAGCTCCGCGTTCACGGCGGCCCTGCAGCCCGAGACCAACGACACGTCCACCAAGGAGATCAAATCCTCGGCCGGACAGTCGGCGATCTACGCGCTCATGAACGGCGCCAAGTCCTACCTGGCCGGGCTGAGCACGGTCAGCTGCCAGACGCAGTTCGTCGTGCTGCTGACGGACGGCCTGCCCACGCTGGATTCGAATGGCAACGCGTGGCCCCCGCTGGGCACCACCACCGCGACGGCCTACAGCCTGACGGCGAGCTACAACACCGACGGCTCGTTCGCGTCGTCCAACTCGCAGGCCGTCACCGACGCCATCACCGCCATCAAGGCCCTGAACACCGCGGGCATCAAGACCTTCGTGATCGGCCTGGGCGCCGGCGTGGACTCCACCAACAATCCGGCAGCGGCGGCGCTGCTCAAGGCCATGGCGATCGCCGGCGGCACGACGACGGCCTACGCGGCCACCGACTCCGCCTCGCTGAGCACCGCGTTCCTGAGCGTGGTGGACATCATCTACCGTTCGAGCGCCGTGGCGGCGCCGGTGGCACCGATCTCGGTGGCCGGCGGCACCTCGTCCGAATATGAGCTGACCTCGATCGCCAACCCGGGCGCCGGCCACGTGCAGGCCTTCCCGGTGGACGCCAATGGTGTCGTCACGCCCACCGCGACCTGGGACGCCGGCGATTCGACCCACATGTCGACGACGCTGCGCGGCACGGCCCTGAAATCGACCAGCACCACTGGCAGCGTCGTGGCGCTCAGCGCGGTGGACGCCGCCGCGTTCAACCTGACCACGACCACCTGCGTGCCCGACGTGGCCACCATCGTCTCCTACACCGTCGACCCGTCCTATTCGGGCGGCCCGACGGGGTGTTCGTACCTGGCAGGTCGCCAGTCGGGCTGGCCGCTCGGCGTCTTCAGCACGCAGGACACCGGCGACTTCATGGGCCCGCCGGTCTCGGCGCTGCTGACGGAGCGCTATTCCACCTACGCGGCCTACGCGCGCAGCCTGTCCGGGCGCACGCCGTCGGTGCTGTTCACGAATTCGGACGGCTTCCTCTACTCGATCAACGCCTCCACCGGCCTGCTGCAGTGGGGCTGGACCAGCCGCAACATCCTGGCCAAGATGCAGAACTACGCCACCTTCGCGTCCTCGGGCGCGACGGACGGCAGCTTCGGGGTCGTCGACGCCATGAACAGCGGTGGCGCCTGGGGAACCTACATCGTCGGCAGCTTCCAGTCCGGCGCCGAGCACTTCTCGGTGTCGCTCGACTCGTCGGGTGCGCCCTCGACGGTCGTCTACGACTCGGTGGTGACCGGCGGGACTTCGTCGGGCGACCTGGCCGGTGCCACGGGCTCGACGCCCCTGCGGCAACCCGCGGTCATCGCATACATCGGCAACATCGCCTACGAGGTCTACGTGGTGACGTCGGGCAGCACGAGCACGCTGTACGAACGCGACGTGACGTCGACGGCGGCGGCCTCGTCGGCCGTGCTCACCGGCATCAAGGTCAGCAGTGTCATCTCGCTCGATTCGACGTCCAACCGCCTGTGGATCGGCGGTGCCGACGGCACGGTGCGATTCCTGAATCTGACGGGCGTCGCCAGCACCGACATCGCGTCGCTGACCACCGTGGGCACCACCGTCACGCCGTCGTCGGGCAGCACGCTGACGAACGTGCTGTACGTCGGCTATGTCGAGGTCAGCGGCATTCCGTATCTCTACGTCGAGAACTCGTCCCAGGTGACGGTGTTCGGCATCACCGCGACGGGCTGGGCGCCGCTCTGGGCATCGACGCCGACGCAGGGTTACGTCTACAGCTCCGGCGCCTGGGCCACCTCGACCACGGTGACCACGATGACCACGTCCTCGGTGGTCTCCGACCTGCCGATCCAGATCGGCCCCGGCCTGCTGGTGCCCGTCTACGTGCCCGGCACCGCCTGCACCTCTGGCACGGGCTACTACGACCTGTTCAATCTTGCCGATGGCACGTTCCCGTCAACGATCCTGACGGTCAACTCGGTGCTGGTGACCGCAGACCTGTACGTCGGCGCCGGGCCGGCGTTCACGCCGAGCATCACGGCCATCAAGGGCGGCATCGCGCTGCCGCCGGGTTCCGGCGGCGGGTCGACGCCGACGCCGAACCCGCCCACCATCACGGGCGGGGCGGGGCCGCGCGCCATCAGCTGGATACAACGTTGAGCACGGGCGGCGTCCGTCGCCCCGCTCGACACAGGAAGCACACCATGGGACATCTCACCGAAAGCAGACTTCATCGCGCACGCCGCCACGGCGCGCGCGGGCTCGTCGCGCTCCTGGCCGGCCTGGCCGTGACGGCCGCCTGGTCGTCGCAGAAGGCCGGCGGCACCATCGGCAAGGTCGACAACTCGGGGTCCACGTCGACCTCGACACCGGCGCCCAAGGCGCCGACCACCGCGTCCAGCGGCGTGGGCAAGGCGCCCACGAAGGCCGCCAGCGGCACGACGCGCTGATCACGGCGGGAACCCGCGGCGGCCAGCCGGCTAGTTGTGATGCTTCAATAGGTTGTATCCGGTGTTCATCCGGGTTGGGTTTGAGAGACTGGAAGTCGCCAAACACCCAATCTGCCAAGAACCGGAGCCCGGATGAACAGCCATAA
>NZ_JAJLJH010000008.1 GCF_023231945.1 Scleromatobacter humisilvae | reverse complement strand
CATGGCCTGGGCGAGCTGGAACTCGCCGTAGAAGTCGCACTCGTTGCCGAGGCGGTACTTGAACTCGCCGATGCCGTAGCACTGGCGCGACTTGCCAGAGACGCTGGTGGCCGCGGGGCCGCCGCGCATGTAGCCGGTCCAGTCGACGGCCTGCGCCGCGGTCGCGGCCATCAGCGCGCCGCAGGCCGCGGCGAGGGTGGCGATCCGATACGGTGTCGGGGTATGCATGGTGTCTCCTGTGTTTGTCGGTGGGCGCCGCGCGCGCGCTCGCTCGAGCGCCGCACGGTGCCGACAGCGTAGGAAGGAGCGCGGCGCGGCGCTGCTACTCGACGAGCCGATCCCGATACCTTCTTGCACGCGGGTGCCTGGGTTTTCCCATCCCGCGCCCGCGTGAACGAATGCGCGAGGCGCGGCCTGCTTCAATACTTTGTTGCCGAATGCATCGCTCGCTGCGGCGCAGCATGCACGGTGGGTATCGACGATCTACAGGAAAACCCTCAAGTTTTCGTGCAAGAAAGTATCGGCATTCGCGACCGAGGTACCACTCGGGTCTTGCCGGAATGCCGACACTGGGCCGTGCCGCAGATCGACGGCGCCTCACGAAAATACAGGAGACAAAATGACGCGCAACTCTCTTCCCGTGCTGGGCCTGAGCCTGGCCGTGTCTCTGGCCGTGTCCGCCCCGCTGGCGGCGAACGCGACCGACATCGTCGTGGCCACCGTGAACAACGGCCACATGATCGAGATGCAGAAGCTCACGCACTACTTCGAGCAGGCCAACCCGGACATCCATGTGAAGTGGGTGACGCTGGAAGAGGGCGTGCTGCGCCAGCGCATGACCACCGACATCACCACGCAGGGCGGCCAGTTCGACGTGATGACGATCGGCATGTACGAGACCCCGATCTGGGGCAAGAAGGGCTGGCTGCAGGAAATCAAGCCCGACGCCAGCTACGACGTCGACGACCTGCTGCCCGCCATCCGCAGCGGCCTGTCGGCCGACGGCAAGCTGTACGCGGCGCCGTTCTACGGCGAGAGCTCGATGCTGATGTACCGCAGCGACCTCGCGCAGAAGGCCGGCATCACGTTCGCCGAGCGCCCGACCTGGGACCAGGTGCGCGACGCCGCGGCCAAGATGAACGACCCCAAGGCCGGCATCTACGGCATCTGCCTGCGCGGCAAGCCGGGCTGGGGCGACAACATGGCCTTCCTCACGACGCTGGTCAACTCGTACGGCGGCCAGTGGTTCGACATGTCGTGGAAGCCGCAGCTCGACTCCAAGCCCTGGCATGACGCGATCACGTTCTACGTCGACCTGTTGAAGAAGTACGGCCCGCCCGGCTCGTCGGCCAACAGCTTCAACGAGATCCTCGCGCTGTACAACGAAGGCAAGTGCGCGATGTGGGACGACGCGACCATCGCGGCGTCGTTCATCACCGACCCGAAGCAGAGCAAGGTGGCCGACAAGGTGGCCTTCGCGCAGGCGCCGCAGCAGGCGACCGCCAAGGGCGCGAACTGGCTGTGGGCGTGGGCGCTGGCGGTGCCGGTGAGCACGAAGAATTCGGCCGCGGCGCAGAAGTTCGTGAACTGGGCGACGTCCAAGGCCTACATCGAGCTGGTCGCCAAGGAGGAGGGCTGGGCCCACGTGCCGACCGGCACGCGCAAGTCGACCTACGCCAACGCGCAGTTCCTCGCCGCCGCCAAGTTCGCGCCGGCCGAGGAAAAGGCCATCGCGAGCGCGAACCCGAACGATTCGACGCTGCCCAAGAGCCCGTACACCGGCGTGCAGTTCGCGGCGATCCCCGAGTTCCAGTCGATCGGCGTCACGGTGGGCCAGCAGATGAGCGCGGCACTCGCGGGCAAGGAGACGGTCGACGCGGCGCTCAAGGCCTCGCAGCTCGCCGCGGAGCGCGAGCTGAAGAAGAGCGGCCGCCTGAAGTGACCGCCTGATGAGCGGCATGGCGGCGTGCGCGGCACGTCGCCGGCCGCGCCTTTGCCGGATACCCCGCAACGTGTCCGAAAGACTCCCATGAGATCAATCGCCCGGCTGCTGCTTGCGCCCGCCGTCGGCTCGCTCTTCCTCTGGATGATCGTGCCGCTGGCGATGACCCTGTACTTCTCGGTCATCCGCTACAACCTGATGGAACCCGGCGAGCACGCGTTCATCGGGCTCGAGAACTTCCGCTTCTTCGTCACCGACCCGTCGTTCGGCACGGCCATCGTCAACACGCTGCTGCTGCTTGGCAGCGTCATCGTGATCACGGTGGTGCTGGGCGTGCTGATCGCGCTGCTGGTCAACGAGCCGTTCCCTGGCCAGGGCGTGGTGCGCGTGCTGCTGATCTCGCCGTTCTTCGTGATGCCCACCGTCAATGCGCTCCTTTGGAAGCACATGATGATGAATCCGATCTACGGCGTGCTGGCGCAGGTGTGGCGCGCGTTCGGGCTGACGCCGATCGACTGGCTCAGCGACTGGCCGCTGCTGTCGGTGATCATCATGGTGGCCTGGCAATGGCTGCCGTTCGCGATCCTGATCTTCATCACCTCGCTGCAGGGCATGAACCGCGAGCAGCTGGAGGCCGCGCGCATGGACGGCGCGACCTGGTTCCAGCAGTTCCGCTTCCTCGTGCTGCCGCATCTCGGGCGTTCGATCGCGGTGGTCGTGATGATCGAGATGATCTTCCTGCTGTCGGTCTTCGCCGAGATCTCGACGACCACCGGCGGCGGACCCGGCGACGCGTCCACCAACATCGCCTACCTGATCTTCAAGCAGGCGCTGCTGGGCTTCGACGTCGGCGTGGCCTCGGCTGGCGCGCTGTTCGCGGTGGTGCTGGCCAACATCGCCGCGGCCTTCCTCATCCGCCTCGTCGGCAAGAACATGGAGCGGTGATCATGGACTTCACTACACCCGGCGGCCAGAGAATCGCCCTCGCGATCCGCAGCGTCGCGGCCTGGCTCGTCGCGCTGCTGATCTTCTTCCCGATCCTGTTCATGCTGGTGACGTCGTTCAAGACCGAGCTGCAGGCGATCGCCGTGCCGTCGGTCTGGATCTTCACGCCGACGCTGGACAACTTCACGCACGTGCAGGAGCGCAGCGACTACCTGCTGTACGCGAAGAACTCGCTGATCACCAGCGTCGTGTCGACCGTCGTCGGCCTGCTCATCGCGGCACCCGCCGCGTATTCGATGGCGTTCTTCCCGACCAGGCGCACCAAGGACATCCTGATGTGGATGCTGTCGACGAAGATGATGCCGGCCGTCGGCGCGCTGGTACCGGTCTACGTATTGGCGCAGGGCACGCACACGCTGGACACCAAGTTCGCGCTGATCGTCGTGTTCATGCTCAGCAACCTGCCGCTCATGGTGTGGATGCTGTACTCGCACTTCAAGGACATCCCGCCCGAGATCCTCGAGGCCGCGCGCATGGACGGCGCGACGCTCGCCTCCGAGTTCCGCCACGTGATCCTGCCGCTGGCCATGGGCGGCATCGCGTCCACCGGCCTGCTGTGCCTGGTGCTGGCGTGGAACGAGGCGTTCTGGTCGCTCAACCTCACGGCCGCGAACGCCGGCACGCTGGCCGCGCTGATCGCGTCGTATTCCAGTCCGGAAGGCCTGTTCTGGTCCAAGCTGTCCGCGGCCTCGGTGCTGGCCATCGCGCCGATCGTCGTGTTCGGCTGGTTCAGCCAGAAGCAGCTCGTGCAGGGCCTCACCTTCGGTGCCGTCAAGTAAGGATTCGAGATGACATTCCTCCAACTCAAGGGCGTCGTGAAGCAGTTCGGCGAGGTGCGCACGATCAAGGGCGTCGACCTGTCGATCTCGCGCGGCCAGTTCACCGTGTTCGTCGGACCCTCGGGCTGCGGCAAGTCCACGCTGCTGCGCCTGATCGCGGGCCTGGAGACGCTCACCGAAGGCAGCATCTCGCTGGACGGCCGCGACATCACGCGACTGCCGTCGGCGCAGCGCGACCTCGCGATGGTGTTCCAGAGCTACGCGCTCTATCCGCACATGAGCGTCGCCGACAACATGAGCTTCTCGCTGCGGCTCGCCAAGGCCGACCCGGCGGTGATCAAGAAGAAGGTCGACCGCGCCGCCGAGATCCTCAACCTCGGCCAATACCTGCATCGCCTGCCGCGCGAGCTTTCGGGCGGCCAGCGCCAGCGCGTGGCGATCGGGCGCGCGATCGTGCGCGAGCCGAAGATCTTCCTCTTCGACGAGCCGCTGTCCAACCTCGACGCCGCGCTGCGCGGCCAGACGCGCGTGGAGATCGCCAAGCTGCACCGCGAGCTCGGCGCGACGACGATCTACGTGACGCACGACCAGGTCGAGGCGATGACGCTGGCCGACCAGGTGGTCGTGCTGCGCGACGGCGCGATCGAGCAGGTCGGCTCGCCGCTGACGCTCTACGACAAGCCCGCCAACCGCTTCGTCGCGCAGTTCATCGGCACGCCGCAGATGAACGTCGTCGAGCGCGCGGAGCTGCCGCCGGCCAGCGTTAGCGTCGCCAGCGCGGCCTTCGTCGGCATCCGGCCCGAAGATCTGCGCCTGACCGAGCCCGGCCAGGGCCAGATCGCGGCGCAGGTCGAGCTCGTCGAGGCGCTCGGCGCCGAGACGCTCGTCTACCTGCACACGCCCCGCGGGGCGCAGATCGTGCTGCGCCAGAACGCGCGCACGACGCTCGTGGCGGGCGACAACGTCGGCGTCGACGTCGAGCTCGGCCACCTGCACTGGTTCGACGCGAGCGGCAAGCTCATCGCGGCCGCCCACTGAATTTCGCCGAGAGTTCCGCACCATGACTTCCCCGACCGACGGGCGCCTGCGCCTGCTGCACCTGGGCCTCGGCTCGTTCCATCGCGCGCACCAGGCGGTCTACATGCACCACCTGATGCAGTCCGGCGACACACGCTGGCAATGCGCCGGCGCCAACGTGCGGCCGGACATGGCCGACACCATCGCGGCGCTGCAGCACCAGGGCGGCGCGTACACGCTCGAGACGGTGTCGCCGCACGGCGAGCGCAAGCTCGAGAAGATCACCTCGATCACCGAGGTCATCGCGTACGAGCCGTCGCTCGCGCGCGTGCTCGAGCTCGGCGCCGATCCGGCGACGCGCATCGTGTCGTTCACGGTCACCGAGGCGGGCTACGCGCTCGATCACCAGGGCGAGCTGGACCTGAAGCATCCGGAGGTCGTCAGCGATCTCGCCGGCGCGACGAAGGCGACGATCTACGGCATCGCCGCGGCGATCCTGCGCGCGCGCCGCGCCGCGAACGCGGGCGCGCTGACATTCATGAACTGCGACAACCTGCGCCACAACGGCGACCACTTCCGCAAGAACCTGCGCGCCTTCGTCACCGCGTCGGGCGATGCTGGCCTGCTCGCATGGATGGAGGCGAACACGACCTGCCCGAACGCGATGGTCGACCGCATCACGCCGCGTCCGGCGGCCGACATGAAGGCGCGCGTCGCGAAGGAGGCCGGCTGGGACGACCAGGCGCCGCTGATGGCCGAGTCCTTCATCCAGTGGGTGATCGAGGATCGCTTCGCCGCGGGCCGACCCGAGTGGGAGAAGGTCGGCGTCGAGATGACCGGCGACGTGCAGCCCTACGAGGAAGCCAAGATCCGCATCCTCAACGCGAGCCACAGTGCGATCGCCTGGGCCGGCGCGCTGCGCGGGCTGACGTTCATCCACGAAGGAACGCTCGAGCCGAGCATCCGCAACATCGCGGCCGACTACGTCACCAACGACGTGATCCCGTGCCTGACGCAGCCCGGCGAGGCGAGCCCGGTCGACCTGCCGACGTATCGCGACGTCGTGCTCGACCGCTTCTCGAACCCGGCGATCGCCGACACCAACCAGCGCGTCGCCGCCGACGGCTTCGCCAAGATCCCGGGCTTCATCCTGCCGACGATCCGCGAGCGCCTGGCGCGCGGCGAGAGCATCGCGTCGGTGGCGCGCCTGCCCGCGCTGTTCCTGAGCTTCCTGCAGCGCTGGCACCTGGGCCGGCTGCCGTTCCAGTACCAGGACCAGGCGATGGTGCCGGAGCGCGCGCATGCGATCTGCGAGGCGATCGACCCGCTGGCCGAGTTCGTCGCCGACGCCTCGCTGTGGGGCGAACTGGCGGGCAATCCCCAGCTGAAGGACGCCATCGCGGCGGCGCGCATGGATCTCCATGGGATCCTCGGCGACGCCGCAATGAGTTAATGTTGCATTAATAATAAGCTCGACGAGACGACGAGGCCGCCATGCATACCGCTCCCCGTGTCCGCGCGCCGGAGATCGAACACGATCACCTGCGCGACCCCATCCTCGGCTACGACCCGCCCGAAGGCTGCGGCTTCCTGCGCTGCCTGGCGCACGGCATCCCGTCGCCGCTGATCCGCTGGCATCACCACGACGAGTACGAGCTGCACCTGATCATGCAGACCTCGGGCAAGGTCTTCGTCGGCGACTACATCGGCCACTTCCAGCCCGGCCACCTCGTGCTGACCGGGCCGCGCGTGCCGCACAACTGGATCTCCAGCGACGCGCCGCCCGGCGGCGTCGCGCTGCGCGACCGCGTGATCCAGTTCGCGCACGAGCCCATCGAGCAGGCCTGCGAGCTGTTTCCCGAGTTCAAGGAGATCCTGCCGCTGCTGGAACAGGCCAAGTACGGCATCGAGTTCTTCGGCGTGTCCGAGATGGCGCAGGCGCACTTCGAGCGCGTCGCCTCGAGCCGCGGCCTGGCGCGCATCGCGGGCTTCTGCGAGTTCATGGGCATGCTCGCGCGCTGCAAGGACTTCCGTCTGCTCTCCAGCGTGCAGCTGCAGTGCGCGGAGGACGACGAGTCGATGGCGCAGGTCAACGCGGTCGTGAGCTACATCAGCGAGCACTGCGGCGAGCCGCTGTCGATGGCCGAGGTCTGCGAGCGCTTCCGCATGCCCGAGAGCCGCTTCTCGCGCTTCTTCCGCCGCGCGACGGGCAACACCTTCACCGACTTCGTCAACCGCATGCGCATCAGCAAGGCCTGCCAGCTGCTGATGGACACCGACCGCTACGTGACGACGATCTGCTACGAGGTCGGCTTCAACAACGTCGCCAACTTCAACCGCCGCTTCCTCGAGATCAAGGGCATGACGCCGACGGACTTCCGTCGCCAGTCGGCCTCGCGCTTCGGCATCGAGACGCATTGAACATGTACCTTGGCATCGACCTCGGCACGTCCGCGCTGAAGGCCGTGCTGCTGGCCGAGGACGGCCGCATCGTCGCGCAGCAGAGCGCGCCTCTGGAGGTCTCGCGGCCGCATCCGCAGTGGAGCGAGCAGTCGCCCGCGGACTGGTGGCGTGCGCTGGGCATTGCGCTGACCGAGCTCGCGCGCACGCACGCGAGCGCGATGCGCGCGGTGCGCGCGATCGGGCTGTCGGGCCAGATGCACGGCGCGGTGCTGCTCGATGCGGCGGGCGACGTGCTGCGGCCCGCGATCCTGTGGAACGACGGCCGCAGCGAGCCGCAGTGCGCCGAGCTCGCCGAGCGCGTGCCGCGGCTGGCGCAGATCGCCGGCAACCTCGCGATGCCCGGCTTCACGGCGCCCAAGCTGCTGTGGGTGCACGACCACCAGCCGCAGATCTTCGCCAAGGTCGCCAAGGTGCTGCTGCCCAAGGACTGGCTGCGCTGGAAGCTGAGCGGCGAGTTCTTCACCGACTGCTCGGACGCGTCGGGCACGCTGTGGCTGGACGTGGCTGCGCGCGAGTGGTCCGACGAGCTGCTCGCCGCCTGCGGCCTGACGCGCGCGCAGATGCCTGCGCTCGTCGAAGGCAGTGCGCCGGCCGGTCGCCTCAAGCGCGACGTCGCCGAACGCTTCGGCCTGAACGCCGGCATCGTCATCGCCGGCGGCGGGGGCGACAACGCCGCGAGCGCGGTCGGCATGGGGGCGATCGCGCCCGGCGACGGCTTCGTCTCGCTCGGCACCTCGGGCGTGATCTTCCTGTGCAGCGATCGCTTCCTGCCCGCGCCGCAGTCGGCCGTGCACGCGTTCTGCCACGCGCTGCCGCATGCCTGGCACCAGATGAGCGTGATGCTGTCGGCCGCGAGCGCGCTGCGCTGGGTCACGCAGCTGACCGACCGCCGCGACGAGGCCGAGCTGCTGGCCGAGGTCGAGGCGCTCGACGAGCGGTCACTGGACCAGGCACCGCTGTTCCTGCCCTACCTCGCCGGCGAGCGCACGCCGCACAACGACGCGCAGGCGCAGGGCGTGCTGTTCGGCCTGACGCACGAGCACGGCGCCGCGGCGCTGGGCTACGCGGTCATCGAGGGCGTGTCGTTCGGCCTGCTCGATGGCTGGCAGACGCTGGACGAGCCCACGCGCGCATTGGCGCGATCGCTGGATCTGGTCGGCGGCGGCGCCCGCAGCGCGACCTGGGGCCGCCTGCTGGCGACGCTGCTCGATCGCCCGTTGACCAAGCGCGATGGCGGCGAGGCCGGCGGCGCGCTGGGCGCCGCGCGACTCGCGTGGCTGGCCGATGGCGGCAGGCTGGAGGAGGTCTGCGCGAAGCAGGCGGTGATCGAGTCGTTCCAGCCGCAGCCCGAACGCCGCGCGGCGTTGATGTCACGCTACGCGCGGTTCCGCGCGCTCTATCCGCTGCTGCGGGACAGCTTCAGGGTCTAGCGGATACAGACGATCGAATCGTCGCAACTGGCCGCCGGATGCGACAGCCACCAGGCCGCGCCGATCACGACGCCCACGGTGACCAGCACCACCGCCACGCTGGCGACGATGCGCGTCCACGAACAATCGCTGTGGCTCTTGCTTTCCTCGAAATCGGCCGGCGCCTGCTTGCCCAGCAGGCGTTCGCCGAGGAACTCGGCGGCCGCGGCGGCGGGAAAGATCAGCAGGAACAGCGCGAGCCATTGGCCGAAGCCGTTGGGTTGAAGCGGCGACCACTCCATGCGGGTCATCGCGCACAACAGCAGGGACAACCCTGCATAGACGGCGAGCATCCGGACAATCGCATTCATCCTGCGCGCTCCTTTTCCCAATCGAGCGGCCCAGGATAGCGTCAATCGCCCGTGCGGTGCTTGAATCCAAGCCTTCGCGTGCATCGAAAACGCTGCTCGGCAGCCCTCCGACTGCCAGATTCGTCACGGGCCCTGGTGGAATCACCTAGGCGCGCGCGACCTCAGGCCGCGGCCATCGAGTCCGTCGTCACGATCTCGGCCCGCAGCGAATGCGGATACGCCGCCGTGATGTTGACGTCGATCAGCTGGCCCACCAGCCGCGCACCGTTCGGGCCGGCCGGGAAGTTGACGATGCGGTTGCACTCGGTGCGGCCCATCAGGTCGTCGGCGCTCTTGCGGCTTCGGCCCTCGACGAGGATCTTGTGCACCTGTCCCACCATGGCTTCCGAGAAGCGCAGCACGTTGGCCTCGAGCACGGCCTGCAGGTGCTGCAGGCGCTTGAGCTTGACCGACGAGGCCGTCGGGTCGAGCAGGTTCGCGGCCGGCGTGCCCGGGCGCGGGCTGTAGATGAAGCTGAAGGACGCGTCGAAGCCGACGTCGTCGACCAGCTTCATCAGCTTGTCGAAGTCCTCGTCCTCCTCGCCCGGGAAGCCGACGATGAAGTCGGTCGACAGCCGGATGTCGGGCCGCACCGCGCGCAGCTTGCGGATCGTGCTCTTGTACTCGAGCGCCGTGTAGCCGCGCTTCATTGCCGACAGGATGCGATCGGAGCCGTGCTGAACGGGCAGGTGCAGGTGGTTGACGAGCTTGGGCACGCGGCCATACACGTCGATCAGCCGCTGCCCGAATTCCTTCGGGTGGCTGGTCGTGAAGCGGATGCGCTCGATGCTGGGGAACTCGGCGATCGTCTCGAGCAGCAGCGCGAAGTCGGCGAATTCGTCGGTGTCGCCCATCTTGCCGCGGTAGGCGTTGACGTTCTGTCCGAGCAGCGTGATCTCCTTGAGACCCTGGTCGGCGAGGCCGGCGACCTCGGTCAGCACGTCGTCGAACGGCCGCGAGACCTCCTCGCCGCGCGTGTACGGCACCACGCAGTAGGTGCAGTACTTGGAGCAGCCTTCCATCACCGACACGAACGCGCTCGCGCCCTCGACGCGCGCCGGCGGCAGGTGGTCGAACTTCTCGATCTCGGGGAAGCTGATGTCGACCTGCGCCTTCGAGAACGCGCGGCGGTCGGCGATCATCTTGGGCAGCCGGTGCAGCGTCTGCGGGCCGAACACGAGGTCGACGTAGGGCGCGCGCTCGACGATGGCCGCGCCTTCCTGGCTCGCCACGCAGCCGCCCACGCCGATCAGCACGCCCTTGGCCTTCAGGTGCTTGATGCGGCCGAGGTCGGAGAACATCTTCTCGGCGGCCTTCTCGCGCACCGAGCAGCTGTTGTACAGGACGAGGTCGGCCTGCTCGACGTCGTCCGTCTTCTCGTAGCCGTCGGCGGCCTGCAGCACGTCGGCCATCTTGTCCGAGTCGTACTCGTTCATCTGGCAGCCGAACGTACGAATGAAGACCTTCTTGGTCATTGGAGCCCCTCCCGCGCCGAGTACAGCGCTCCGTCCCCCGAGGGGACTGCGGGCCTCCTTGGGGCGGCCCGGCGCACGGGCCGCAGGAAATTTGCCGAAGGATGAGTCATGGGGTGCTCCTTGCGCGGGCGGGCGCGCGTGGCCTCGTCGCGAGGCCGGTGAAATCGGGGAAGGGACGCGCGCGCCGTCACGGCGCGACGCGACTCAGGGCTTGGTCCAGGTCTGCGCGATCGGGTCGAAGGTCCACGCGGCGGCGTCGGCCGGCGTCTCCGGCCAGGGCTGCTTCGCGGCCTCGGCGGGCGTGAGGATCCACACCTCGTAGACCTGGCCGGCGACGTCGAGCGTGAAGTCGACGCTCGCCTTCACGCCGACCAGCTGGGTCGACATCACGAGCAGGTTGTTGTAGCCGTGGACGCGGTAGGCCGTGGCCATCTGCGTGACGTTGCCGTTCAACTGGATGTACGGCGGCGTGCCGAACAGGATGGTGCCGCGCAATGCCTTCTGCGGGAAGTTGCGGCGCAGCGCCTGGCCGTCCGACTGCGCGGCTTGCGCGGCGGCCAGCGCGGCCGCCTGCGCAGCCTGGTTGGCCTGCGCGGCACTCGCCGCGGCCTGCGGCGACTCGACGGGCCCGAGCACCTGCGCCGACGCGATGGCCGGTGCGAGCGCGGCGAGGGCCAGCGCGAGGGAGAGCGAAACACAGCGGTTCATGGTGTAGATCCAGGGGCTGTGGAGGACATGGGCACCGGCGTTGGCAGGCACCCGCAAGAGCGGCGCCCGGAGGCGCCGCGAGGGTCACATTGTACGGGCCGAAGGCGCACGCGCCGTCGACGGGAGCGTGACGTCTGTCTCAGGCCGTGACGAGGCGGCGCAGCGCCGCCGGGCTCATCTTGGCGAAGCTCCAGGCCTGGCGCAGCACGGTCGGCGACGACGATTCCTCGGGCACCAGCAGCAGGCGCGCGCGGCGCACGCGCTCGCCCAGCGAGGTGCTGCCGGTGAGCACCGTGAACGGCACGGCCAGCACCAGCGGCAGGCCCACCGGCATCATCCACAGCACGGCCGACGAGCCGGCCAGGCTCATCGCGGCGGCGATGGCCGCCACGACCAGGCTCACGGGCGCGAAGCGCTGCGCGGCCTCGCTCCAGGCGACGTCGTTGGCCTCGCGCGGGGGCGACTTCCATTCCAGCTTCCAGCCCGTCATCGCGCCGACCACGAACAGCGTGTGCGCGACCATGCGCAGCGGCGCCAGCAGCATCGCCAGCGCGGCCTCGAGGAACGCGCTCTGCACCAGCTTCGCGCCGCCGCCGAAGCGGCCGGTCTCGCGGCGCATGAACACGGCGGCCACGCCCAGCAGGCGCGGCAGCACCAGCATCGTCAGCGTGCCGGCCCACAGGCCCGGGATGCCGATCGCCAGCGTGCCTTCGGGCGTGAACAGCACGTTGCCGCCGACCAGCCACAGCAGCGCGCCCAGCACCACGTACAGCAGCCACAGCGGCGCCGACACGTAGGCCATCGCGCCGGTGGCCAGCATGCCGCGGTGCACGGCGTGCAGGCCCGGCTCGGCGATCAGGCGGGCGTTCTGCAGGTTGCCCTGGCACCAGCGGCGGTCGCGCTGCAGCTCGGCCAGCAGGTGCGGCGGCTGCTGCTCGTAGCTGCCGACGAGATCGGCCACCAGCCACACGTGGAAGCCGGCGCGGCGCATCAGCGCGGCCTCGACGAAGTCGTGCGACAGGATGTGGCCCGAGAACGCGCCCTTGCCTTGCAGCGGCGCGAGGCCGCAGTGCTCCATGAACGGCTTGACGCGGATGATCGCGTTGTGGCCGAAGTAGTGCGCCTCGCCCAGCTGCCAGAACTGCATGCCGACGGTGAACAGGTTGCCCGTCACGCGGGCCGCGAACTGCTGCGCGCGCGCATGCAGCGTCGCGTGGCCGACGGCCTGCGGCGCGGTCTGCAGGATGCCCGCGGTCGGGTGCTTCTCCATCAGGCGCACCAGCGTCTGCAGGCAGTCGCCGCTCATGACGGAGTCGGCGTCCATCACGACCATGTACTTGTAGTTGGCGCCCCAGCGGCGGCAGAAGTCGGACACGTTGCCCGCCTTCTTCTTGGTGCGCACGCGGCGCACGCGGTAGAACACGTTGCCGCGGCCGGCGAGCGAGTCGCGCAGGTCGGCGAAGGCGGCGCGTTCCTCGGCGATCACGGCCTCGTCCTTGCTGTCGGACAGCACGAAGATGTCGAACGCGTGCAGCGCGCCGCTGCGCTCCAGCGACGCCGCGGTGGCGCGCAGGCCGGCGAAGACGGTGGCGACGTCCTCGTGGCAGATCGGCATGATCAGCGCGGTGCGGCCGTCGGCCGGCAGCGGCGCGTCGCCGGCGTCGGCCGCGGAGATCGCATGCCTGTCCCCGCGCACCAGCACGAAGAACCCCATCAGCGCCGTGAAGCAGCCGGCCGCGACCCACGCGAACAGCAGCGCGAACAGGCCGATCTGCAGGCCTTGCAGGATCGGATGCTGCAGCTCCTGCTGGCCGCTCGCGAGCACCCAGGCGGCGAACGCGGTGGCCACGAGGATCAGCGCCAGCAGCACGCGGCGGCGCACGCGCACCGCGCTTTCCCACGCGAGCGGCTTCGCCTCCAGCGCGGCGGCTTCGGGCGTCACGACGCATTCGGCGCGACCCAGCACGCCGTTCCAGAAGCCGCTCCACGCGCGCGGCAGCATCGGGCTGCGCACGATCGTCGGCATGGTCGAAGCACGGGCGGAGTTTTTCATCGGGGAGGTATGACGTGTGTCCATGTTTCGCTCAGGATGTCGTTGCCATGCTGAAGAAAGGCGCGCAGCTCGACGGGCTCGTCGGCGTTGCGCTGCTTGAATCGGATCGCGAGGCGCCACGTGCCGTTGGCCTCGTTGCGGTAGCAGTTGGTGGAGACGACGTCGACGTTGGCGACGCCGGTCACCACCGCCTTGACGGCCGCGTCGGCCGGCAGCGCGGCGAGCGACGGCCCGGCGAAGTCGACGATCACCTGCTCCTCGCCCTTGCCGAGCGACGCGAAGCTGCGGCCGCTGCGCGACTGCGTCACCCACGCGCCCGGCGGGTGCTGCTGCTCGTTGCCTTGCCAGCGCATGCGGTACGCGAGATCCAGCGGCTCGCCGGCGGCGGGCAGCTTCGAGGGCACCCAGTAGGCGACGATGTTGTCGTTGGTCTCGTCGACGGTGTTGAGCTGGACGAGTTCGACGCGGCCGGGGCCCCAGTCGCCGACCGGCGTGATCCACGCGCTCGGGCGCAGCTCGTAGCGCGCCTCGTCGTCCTCGTAGCTCGTGTAGGCGCGGTCGCGCTGCATCAGGCCGAAGCCCTTGACCGACGACGGCATCGCGAACGAGGTCGTCAGGATGCGCTTCGGATTGCTCAGCGGACGCCACAGCCATTCGCCGGTGCCCGACTGCACCATCAGGCCGTCGGAGTCGTGCACCTCGGGGCGGAAGTCGCCGGGCTGCGGCTGGTTCTCGCCCGAGAAGAACATGCTGGTCAGCGGCGCGATGCCCAGCGTCGCCACGTTCTTGCGCAGATAGAGCCGCGACTGAACGTCGACGACCGTGTCTTGGCCGGGCGTGACGACGAAGCGATAGACGCCCGTCACGCTCTTCGAGTCGAGCAGCGCCGTGATGGTCAGCGACTTCGCGTCGGCGGCCGGCTTCTCGAGCCAGAACTCGGTGAAGCGCGGGAACTCCTCGGCGCCGGCGCCGACCGTGTCGACCGCCAGGCCGCGCGCCGACAGCCCGTAGCGCTGGTCCTTGCCGATCGCGCGGAAGTAGCTGGCGCCCTGGAAGACGATCACCTCGTCCTTGTGGGTCGCGTTGTTGATCGGGAAGTGGACGCGAAAGCCCGCGTAGCCCGACGCCAGCGCCTTCGACGGTGGCTTGTTGTGGCCGTAGTCGAAGTCGGCGGTGTCGAACGCGATCGGGCGCGACGCGCCGTCGGCCGCCACTTCGTTGATCCTGACCGTCTCGGTGTTGACGAAGCCCGGGTGGAAGAACTGCACCTCGAACGGCAGCTTCTGGTCGCGCCACAGCGAGTGGTCGGGGCGGAAGCGGATGTCGCGGTACTGGTCGTAGGTCAGCTTGTCGGCGGCGTTCGGGGCAGCCGGCCTGGGCTGCGCGACGAAGGGCGCTTCGGCCAGCTGTCGAGCACGTGCGCCGACGTCGTCAAACAGCGCCGCGCACGCCTGCAGGCTCGTGAGCGCGAGGGCCGCACTGACGAGCAGGGAATGCAGGGCTACAGAGGAGAAAGGGCGGTTTCGACGACCCGGGATGTGCATCTGGCGAACGGAGGAAAAGCAGGGTTGCTGTCCTTCATTCGCAATGCACGTGCCAACATGAAAAAGCTATGTGAATCAATCACTTGGAAGGGGGTGCCCCGGCAAGCTGTCGTTCGGCTGTCGAAAATCCACGAAAACCGTCGGGCTGAGGCGACGTGTGCACTGCACAATCGCCCAAGTTGTTGATTTTGAAAGGATTTCAGTTGTCGCTATTCGGCGACAGAGCCGTCGCTCCTGAACAACCCCGGGGTCAGGCCATGCTTCTGCATCAGCCGGTAGAACTCGGTGCGGTTGCGATCGGCCAGGCGCGCGGCGTCGGCCACGTTGCCGTCGGTGATCTTGAGCAGGCCGACGAGGTAGTCGCGCTCGAAGCGTGTCCGCGCCTCGGTGTAGCTGAGTACCTCCACGCTGGGCACGCGCAGCGCGCGCTGCACCAGCGCGAGCGGCACCAGCGGCGTGGTGGCCAGCGCGGTCACCTGCTCGACGACGTTGTGCAGCTGGCGCACGTTGCCGGGCCAGGACGCCGTCGTCAGCGCCTTCATCGCGTCCGGCGCGAAGCCGTTGACCTTGCGGCCGTACTTCAGCGCGAGGCGCGCCAGGAAGTGCGCGGCCAGCAGCGGGATGTCCTCGCGCCGCTCGGCCAGCGTGGGCAGCGACAGCGAGACCACGTTGAGCCGGTAGTACAGATCCTTGCGGAAGCTGCCGTCGATGATCGCGAGGTCGAGGTCGCGGTGCGTCGCCGACAGGATGCGCACGTCGACCGGCACCGCGTGGCTCGCACCCACCGGACGCACCATGCGCTCCTGCAGCACGCGCAGCAGCTTGACCTGCAGCGCCACCGGCATGTCGCCGATCTCGTCGAGGAACAGCGTGCCGCCGTTGGCCGCCTGGAACAGGCCCGGGTGGTTGGCGACCGCGCCGGTGAACGCGCCCTTGACGTGGCCGAACAGCTCCGACTCGAGCAGGTTCTCGGGAATGGCGCCGCAATTGACGGCCACGAACGGATGCCCCGAGCGCGGGCTCGCGCGGTGGATCGCCTGCGCGACCAGCTCCTTGCCGCTGCCGCTCTCGCCGCGGATCAGCACGCTCGCGTCCGACGCGGCGACGAGCTTGGCCTCGGCCAGCACCTCGGCCATGCGGTTGGAACGGCTGACGATCTCCGCGCGCCAGGCCTCGACCTCGCCGCCGTCGGACGCCGTGTCGGCCGCGCCCTCCATCGCGATCGCGTTGGCGATGACGTCGAGCAGGGCCTTGCCGTCGAACGGCTTGGTCAGGTAGGTGAAGACGCCGCGCGAGGTGGCCTCGACGGCGTCGGGGATCGTGCCGTGCGCCGTCAGCAGGATCACCGGCAGCGACGGGTGCTGGGCCCGGATCGCGTCGAACAGCGCGAGCCCGTCCTTGCCGGGCAGCTGCACGTCGCTGAGCACCAGCTGCGGCCGCTCCATCGCGAGCTTGACGAGCGCCTCCTCGGCCGACGCCGTGCCCGTGACGCGATAACCCGCGCCCGTCAGCCGCATCGACAGCAGCCGCAGCAGGTCGGGATCGTCGTCGACGACGAGGATGTGGGCACCAGTCATGACGACCCCTCCCGCGCCGGGTACAGCGCTCCGTCCCCCGAGGGGACCGCGGGCCTCCTTGGGGCGGCCCGGCGCACGGCCCGCGAATGCGTGCTGACGATGGCCATCATCTCAGGGCTTGGGCGACGACGCCGGCGGCGACTGCCGCGTGTTGAGGCTGCGCTCGATCGCCTTCAGCGCCTCGAGCTTGGCGTTGGCGTCGTCGAGCTTGCGCTGGTTGTCGCGCTGCGCGTCGCGCAGCTGCTGGGCGCTGCGCTCGGCGACGTCCTCGGCGCGCTTCTGCTCGGTCAGGCGATAGGCCAGCAGGCGCGCGAGCGAGCGCCATGGGTCGGCCTGCGGCGTGTTGTTGTGCAGCACCTGGTCGATGACGCCCTGGGCGCGCGCGAGATCGCCCGGGTTGTGCGTCATGCTCATCGCGAGCGCCTGATCCATCTGCTGTTCGATGGACGCGCCCTCGAGCGGTCGCGACGCCTCGGCCGTCAGGTCGGCGGTGTTGAGCGCGCTGAGGCGATCGGTGGTGGCCAGCAGGTGGCGCGCGGCGAGGTCCTGCGCGTCGCGCGCGGGCTCGCACTTGACGACGGGGGCGACGACGACCGGTGGCGGCGGCGGCGGCGGCGGCGGCTTGGGCGTGACGCAGCCGGCGAGCGCCAGTGCCGCGAAGGCGGCGGCCAGGCCCGCACGTGTCGGCTTGGAGGGGACTTCAATCGCTGACATGAGGAAGCTCGATTCGAAAATGGGCACCGGGCCCGTCGGACAACAGGTCGACGCGGCCGCCATGGGCCTGGATGTATTCGCGCACGATCGACAGCCCGATGCCGGTGCCGCGCACCGCGCCGTCGGGCTGCACTTCGCCGCGGAAGAAAGGCTCGAAGATGCGCTCGCGGTCGGCCGGCGCGACGCCGGGGCCCTGGTCCTGCAGGTCGATGCGCACCTTTCCGGGCGATGACGACAGCGTGAGGAACAGCTTCCCGGCGACGGGGCTGAAGCGTATCGAATTGGACAACAAGTTGCCGAGCGCCGCCGACAGCTTGTCCGCGTCGACCGCCAGCACCGGCGCCTCGCCGTTCAACTCGATCGTCAGGTGGCGCGCCTGCCACTGAAGCCGCTGCTCCTCGACCAGGCCGTGCAGCAGCGTGCGCAGGTCGGTCTCGCTGCGGTTGAGGCGGCGCGCCTCGAAGGCAGCCGCGTTGAAGCGCAGCAGCGCCTCGATCTGGTTCTGCAGCGTGGCGGTGTTGTGGCCGAGGATGCGCGCGATCTCGCGCTGGTCGGCGGTCATCGGGCCGGCGACGCCGTCCTCCAGCAGCGCCACGCCCTCGCGCAGCGCGGCCAGCGGCGTCTTCAGCTCGTGCGAGGTGTAGCGCAGGAAGCGCGCCTTGTCCTCGTCGAGTTCCTTCAGCCGCAGCCGCAGCCACTCGAGGCGGCGGCCGAGCGAGCGCAGGTCGCTCGGGCCGCGGATGTCGACGGGCGCGTCCATGCGGTTCTCGCCGAGGCCGGCGATCGCGCGCTCCAGCCGCTTGAGCGGCCGCGTGAGCCAGACGCCGAAGGCCAGCGCCAGCATCGCCGCGAGCACGATGGCGCCCAGCACCTGCGTGCCCACCGACGCGCGGCCGGCCTCGAGCTGCGCCTGCAGCGCGGCGCTGCGCTCGTCGTCAAGCCGGCGCACGGCCTCGGCGATCTGGGCGTTGAGGCGATCCAGCGTGCGGAAGCTCTGGTCGAGCGCGTCCTCGCGCTGCTGGATCGACGCCTTCGGGCCGCCCAGCTCGTCCTTGATCGGCTGGATCTGGGCGAGCCACTGCGTCGAGAGCTGCTGCGGCAGGTCGTGGCGTCCCATCTCGCCGAGCAGCCGGGTCGCGTCGTCGCCGGCCTGCGTGAAGCCGCGCAGCAGCGACGGATCGTCCAGCACGATGTACTGGCGCGCGCTGCGCTCCATCGCCACGCGCAGCTCGGCGAGCTGGCGCGCGTCGGCGGTCAGCAGCAGGGCGCTGGCCGTGGCGACGCGGCTCTGCGCCATCACGCGCTCGAGCGTGAACAGGCCGCCCAGCGACGCGGCGGCGAGCAGGCCGGCGATCAGCAGGAAGGCGGCGAGCAGGGTCTGCCGGAACGACAGGCGCAGGAAGTTGGACAAGCGGGCTCGGGTTTTGCGAGAGGCGAAGCGCGCATTGTCACGCGAGCGCGCCACACGTCGCCATCGGGTCATTCCGAGCGTGCCCGGCAGCAAGCGCCGCGTTGTCCCATACTGCCGCGAACGCGCAACGAGGGGTGCGAGCATGAAGATCCTGATCGTCGGCGCCGGCTCGACCGGCGGCTATTTCGGCGCCCGCCTGACGCAGGCCGGACGCGACGTCACCTTCCTCGTGCGCCCCGCGCGCGCGGCCGCGCTGCGCGAGCGGGGGTTGCAGGTGCTGAGCCCGCGCGGCAACTTCAGCGTCGAGCCCCGTCTGCTGCTGGCCGGCGAGATCGACGAGCCGTTCGACATCGTGCTCGTCACCGTCAAGGCCTTCGGCCTGCCCGCCGCGATCGAGGACTTCGCCGCCGCGGTCGGCCCCGAGACGATGATCCTGCCCGTCCTCAACGGCATGAAGCACATCGACGACCTGCAGGCCCGCTTCGGCGCCGAGCGCGTGGTCGGCGGCGTGTGCCGGGTGTCGACGACACTGGACAAGGAGGGCCGCATCGTGCACCTCGCGCCGCTGCACGAGCTGGTCTACGGCGAGCTCGATGGCCGCAGCACGGCGCGCATCGAAGCGCTGCACGCGTTCATGAGCGACGCCGGCTTCGACGCGCAGCTGAGCACGCACATCGCGCAGGACCTGTGGAACAAGTGGATCCTGCTGTCGACGCTGGGCGGCATCTGCACGCTGGCGCGCGGCAACGTCGGAGAGATCGCCGCCACCGACGGCGGCGTCGATTTCGTGCGTGCATTCCTGGCCGAGGCTGCGGCGGTCGCGACCGCCGCCGGTTTCGCGCCGAGCCAGCCGGCGCTCGATTTCATCCTCGGCGTGGTGGCGGCGCCGGGCTCGCCGATGACGTCGTCGATGTACCGCGACCTGGTCGGCGGCGAGCGCGTCGAGGCCGACCAGATCCTCGGCGACCTGCGCGCGCGGGCGCGGCGCGCGGGCATCGAGACGCCGCTGGTGT
Organism: Scleromatobacter humisilvae; assembly: GCF_023231945.1. Classification (GTDB taxonomy): domain Bacteria; phylum Pseudomonadota; class Gammaproteobacteria; order Burkholderiales; family Burkholderiaceae_C; genus Scleromatobacter; species Scleromatobacter humisilvae. The sequence continues at coordinate 233,922 of NZ_JAJLJH010000008.1, read as the reverse complement.
CGGCCGCGTTCATCCAGCTGGACGTCCACCAGCGCCGCCGCGCGACGGCCCAGGCTCCCTTGATTCGGTGAGTCCGCGCCGCGCGAAAGCCGTGCGTGCGCCGGCGCGTCGTCGCTAAACCCGGCCGATGCCCACCCCGCGGCCGCCGACTGATCCGCCATCTCTACGCGCAGGGCGACGTGCGGCCGCTGGCCATCGTCGTGGTGTCGGGCCGGACTGCCGGCGGGCGTCCGGATGCGGACGAAGCCGGTGGAGAGCGCGAGCTTCGTCGAAGCGGTCAACCAGGCGCTGGATGGCGGCTGAGCCGCGCGTTCAGGGCGCGAGCGAGTCCACCAGCTTGGCCAGCGCGGAGGCCTGCGCCGGCTTCTGCAGGAAACCGTCGAAGCCGGCCCGCCCGGCCTCGTCGCCGGTCTTGGCCCACTCCTGGCCCGTGAGGGCGATCAGCACGGGCTTGTCGCCCAGGCGCGAGCGGAATTCCTTGGCCGTGTCGAAGCCGTCCAGCATCGGCATCTGGATGTCGATGAAGGCGATGTCGGGCGTGAACTTCGAGGTCAGTTCGACGGCGGTGTCGCCGTCGTAGGCGACCTCCGTCTCGTGCCCGAGCAACTTGAAGAAGGTCGCCAGCGAGTCGGCGTTGTCGCGGGAATCGTCGACGAAGAGGATCTTGGCCACGTGAGTTCCTACAGCTTCTTGGCGATGGTCACGCCAAGCAGGATGAACACGACGACCAGCCCGAGGAAGACGAAGAAGATGGTCTTGGCGACGGCCGCGGCGCCGGCCGCGATGCCGGTGAAGCCGAGCAGGCCGGCGACGATGGCGATGATGGCGAAGATGAGGGCCCAGCGAAGCATGGTGGTCGTCCCGTTGAAGAAGAGTTGATGGAGCGAATCATCGGATGCCCACGGTCGCGCGAGGCTAGGCGGGCGACTCGACACGTTGTGGGACTGCGCCGACAAGAAGGAACGCGGCTTGCTGCCGGCGTGTCTGACCGAACGTGGGCTCGATGGACAGCGTGGATCTGCAGTGCAGGGCAGGTGGCCGCTTGGCACGCGCGACGAGCGCGTCGTGCTGGGCACGGTGACGCAACGCTCGGAGTCGCGCAACAACGCTGGGGTCACCAACGCTGGGGTCAGGTCTTGCCTTTTGCCCGGAAGACGTCGTCTCCGCCTGACGTGAGGGTCGACGAACCGGCTTGAATTGCTCTGGGGTCAGGTCTTGCCTTTTGCCTCTCGCCAGCCGCTTCACCTCGAATGCCGCCTTTCGCGAGGCAAAAGGCAAGACCTGACCCCATCGATCGGGCGTTCTGTTTCATAGCGCGGAGGCCGCCCCGTGCAGGCAAAAGGCAAGACCTGACCCCATCGATCCGGACCCCATCGATCTGACCCCATCGATCTGGCCTTCGACGGGTCGATGTCCCCGTATCCGCCAGGCCGGCCGCCGAGCCGGTCACGCCACCTGCGGCAGCCTGTCGAGGAACTTGTCCAGCGTGATCGGATACTGGCGCACGCGCGCGCCGGTCGCGTTGTAGACCGCGTTGGCGACGGCCGCGGCCACGCCGCACAGGCCCAGCTCGCCGACGCCCTTGGCCTTCATCGGCGACGAGATCGGGTCGGTCTCGTCGAGGAAGATCACGTCCTGGTACGGGATGTCGGCGTGCACCGGCACCTCGTAGCCCGCGAGGTCGTGGTTGACGAAGAAGCCGAAGCCGGGGCGCTTGTCGACGACCAGTTCCTCCATCAGCGCCGCACCCACGCCCATCGTCATCGCGCCGATCACCTGGCTGCGCGCCGACAGCGGGTTGAGGATGCGGCCCGCGGCGCACACGGCCAGCATCCGGCGCACGCGGATCTCGCCGGTCGCGGCGTCGACCGCCACCTCGACGAAGTGGCCACCGAACGTCGACTGCTGGTAGGTCTTGTCCAGCTTGCCGTACTCGATGCCGTCCTCGGCGACGAGGCCGTCGGGGCCCGCGGCCTGCGCCGCCTTGGCGAGCGACATGGCGTGCTCGCCGTCGCTGACGTTGCCGTCGGCGAAACGCGCGTCGGCACTCGCGATGCCGGCTTGCTTCGCCACCATGTCACGCAGCTTCATGCACGCCGCATAGACGCCCGAGGTGGAGTTGTTCGCGCCGAACTGGCCGCCCGAGCCCGCGGACACCGGGAAGTCGGAATCGCCCAGCTTCACCACGACCGTGTCCAGGGTGACCCCCATCGTCTCCGCCGCCGTCTGCGCGATGATCGTGTAGCTGCCGGTGCCGATGTCGGTCATGTCGGTCTCGACGGTGATGACGCCGTGGCGATCGAGCTTCACGCGCGCCTTGGACTTCATCAGCAGGTTGTTGCGGAACGCCGCGGCCATGCCGTGGCCGATGAGCCACTGGCCGTCGCGCACCTGTCCCGGCTTCGGATTGCGCCGGTTCCAGCCGAAGCGCTCGGCGCCGAGCCGCAGGCACTGCACCAGCTGCCGCTGCGAGAACGGGCGGCCGGGCTTCTCGGGGTCGACCTGCGTGTCGTTGCGCACGCGGAACTCCACCGGGTCGATGCCGGCCTTCTCCGCCGCCTCGTCGATCGCGATCTCCAGCGCCATCAGTCCCGACGCCTCGCCCGGCGCGCGCATCGCGTTGCCTTCGGGCAGGTCCAGCTCGGCGAGCCGCATCGAGGTCAGCCGGTTCGCGCCCGCATACAGCAGCCGCGTCTGCCCGACCGCGGTCTCCGGGCCACCGCCCTTCAGGTCGCCCGACCAGCTCTCGTGGCCGATCGCCGTGATGACGCCGTCCTTCGTCGTGCCGATGCGGATGCGCTGGATCGTCGCCGGGCGGTGCGTCGTGTTGTTGGGGATCATCGGCCTGGCCAGCGCCACCTTCACCGGCCGGCCGACGGCCTTCGCGCCGAGTGCGGCCATCACCGCGTCGGCGCGCACGAACAGCTTGCCGCCGAAGCCGCCGCCGATGAAGGGCGACACCAGGCGCACGTTCTTCTTCGGGATGCCGAGCGTCTTGGCGACGTCGCCGACGCCCCACGCGATCATCTGGTTGGACGTCCACAGCGTCAGGTGGTCGCCGTGCCAGGACGCGATCGACGCGTGCGGCTCCATCATCGAGTGCGAGTGGTCGGGCGTCGTGTAGGTGGCGTCGAGCTGCACCGGCGCGGCGGCGAACGCGGCGTCGAAATCGCCGACCTTGCTGACGGGCGGGCCGGTGAGCTCGGTCTGCCTGGTCAATGGCGCGCCGTCCTTCTCGGCGGCGAGGTCAAAGTGGCCGTCGTCCTTCTCGTACTGGATCTTGAGCAGCATCGCGGCGTCGCGCGCCTGCTCGAAGGTTTCGGCGACCACGATGGCCACGGCCTGGTGGTAGTGCTCGATCTCCGGGCCGCCGAGCAGCCTGGCGGTGTTCTTGTCGCCCTTGCCGAGCTTGCCGGCATTACGCGACGTGACGATCGCCAGCACGCCCGGCGCGGCCCGCGCGGCGGCCTGGTCCATCGCGACGATGCGGCCCTTGGCGATGGCGCTGCCGACGATCACGCCGTAGGCCGCGTTCTTCACCGCGTCGTGGCGCTCGTAGGCGTACGGCGCGCTGCCGGTGGTCTTGAGGCCGCCGTCGATGCGCTGCGTCGGCTTGCCGACGATGCGCAACTGGTCGATCGGGTTGGTGGTGGCAGGGGTATCGAACTTCATGCGGCGGCCCTCGCTTGCGACAGCGCCGCCGCGAGCGTGCGCTCGGCCAGCGGCAGCTTGAAGGCGTTCTCGGCGGTCGGCTGCGCGCCGGCCAGCAACTTGTCGGTCACGGCCTTGGCGCCGTGCGGCATCTGCGCTTCGGCCGACTCGTCGCGCCACGGCTTGGCGGCGACGCCGCCGAGCGCGACGCGGCCCGTGCCGTCCTTGCGCACGATGGCCGCGACCGACACCAGCGCGAACGCGTACGACGCGCGGTCGCGCACCTTGCGGTAGATGTGCACGCCGCCCATCGGCTTCGGCAGGCTCACCGCGGTGATCAGCTCGCCTGGCTCCAGCGCGGTCTCGATCTCGGGATGGCCCTCGGGCAGCTTGTGGAAGTCGGCGATCGGGATCGTGCGCGTGCGGCCGTCGGGGCGCACCGTCTCGACCGACGCGTCCAGCACGCGCATCGCCACGGCCATGTCGCTGGGATGCGTGGCGATGCAGGCCGGGCTCGTGCCGATCACCGCGAGCTGCCGGCTGTAGCCGCCGACGGCGCTGCAGCCGCTGCCCGGGTGGCGCTTGTTGCAGGCCTGGTTGGTGTCGTAGAAGTAGGGGCAGCGCGTGCGCTGCAGCAGGTTGCCCGCGGTGGTCGCCTTGTTGCGCAGTTGGCCCGACGCGCCCGCCAGCAGCGCGCGAGACAGCACCGCGTAGTCGCGGCGCACGCGCTCGTCGGCTGCGAGGTCGGTGTTGCGCACCAGCGCGCCGATGCGCAGGCCGCCGTCGGGCCCCGGCTCGATCTTGTCCAGGCCCAGCGCGTTGACGTCGACCAGGTGCGGCGGCGTCTCGATCTGCAGCTTCATCAGGTCCAGCAGGTTGGTGCCGCCGGCGATGAACTTCGCGCCCGGCTGCTTCGCGACGGCCGCGGCCGCCTCGGCGGGCGTCGTCGCGCGTTCGTACGTGAACGGTTTCATGCCGCACCTCCGCTCGCTTCGGTGATGGCCTCGACGATGTTGGAGTACGCGCCGCAGCGGCAGATGTTGCCGCTCATGCGTTCGCGCAGCTCATCGACCGACAGCAGCGGCTTGACGGTGAGGTCGGTCGTGACGTGGCTCGGGATGCCTTGCCGCACCTCGTCGAGCATGGCGACCGCCGAGCAGATCTGGCCCGGCGTGCAGTACCCGCATTGGTATCCGTCGTGCTTGACGAAGGCGGCCTGCAGCGGATGCATGTGGTCGGGCGTGCCCAGGCCCTCGATGGTCGTCACCTGCGCGCCCGGATGCATGACGGCCAGCGTGAGGCACGAGTTGATGCGGCGGCCATCGACGATGACCGTGCACGCGCCGCACTGCCCGTGGTCGCAACCCTTCTTCGTGCCGGTCAGCTGCAGGTGCTCGCGCAAGGTGTCGAGCAGCGTGGTGCGGGTGTCCAGCGTCAGCGTGTGCGACTTGCCGTTGACATCCAGCGTGACCTGCGCGGTCGGCACGCCGGGCTTCGCCGCGGCCGGTGTCCTGCCCGGGGGCGCCGCGTGCGCGGCCCCGGTCGCGGCCACCGCCGACGACGCGCTGGCGAGCAGCAGCTCGCGGCGCCTGATCGGCAGATGGCATCCGTTGTCCTGTTCAACCATGGGCGGGCTCCTTGCGGTGGCTGGCGTCGGTGCCCCCGCGCGTCGCGCGCGCGAGGGCGAAGGCCAAGCCCCTCCGAAGGCAAGCGGGGTGCCCCGTCGAGCGCTCACAATCCGCGTCATGACGAAGAAGCGAACGCGTGCGTCGCAGCGGCGCCAGGCGCAGGCGAGCACCACCTGGACGGCGGCGGAGGTCGGACTCGATCCCCAGCGCTACGACGCCATGCTGCGCTCCGTGTTCGACCACCCCGTTCCGCGCGAACAGCATCTGGAGTGGTGCTGGGACGCCGACCATCTTCCCTTCGAGGCATCGTCGCTGGAATGGACGCGCTTCCAGGCGGTCCTGTTCGGCAACGCCGGCAGCCATCTCGCGGCGTTCGATGACGAGCAGGTGGGCATGGGCCTGGGCTACCTCATGGACAACGGCCGGAGCGACGTGCCCTATGCCGCCATCGACCCGTCGGTGCCGATCGACGAGGCCATGCGCATGATGCGCGCGATGCCCGGCCTGTGGCGCGACTGCTTCGGCCCGCGCCTGGCCAACGTGCGCGCCCGGATCGGCTCGGGCGCGGGCGGCCGCCTCGGCACCACCTGCTACATGTGGTTCGACGTCTGGCCGACGTTCTACCTGGCGCGCGAGTTGCCCGAATGGCGCGACGCGATGTCGGCGTTGCTGCTCGAGTTGCTGGGCATGCCCTGGCGCGCCGTGCAGGTCTCGGCGCTGCACGGCATCGGCCACAGCTTGCGCCACCTGGATGGTCAGAAGGCCATGGCCGTGGCGATCGATGCGTTGCTGTCGGGCCTCGATCCGTCGGACGACGAATTGCGGGCCTACGCACTGGCGGCCCGGCTGGGGCTCGTGCAGTAGGCCCGGCAGCGACGCCGCCAAAGGAAAAGCCCGCAGGGCGTTCGCACTGCGGGCTTTCGGGGTTTGGTGGCGCTTCAGGGATTCGAACCCCGGACCTGCGGATTATGATTCCGTCGCTCTAACCGGCTGAGCTAAAGCGCCAAGCCTGCCATTATATGCAACTTTTTGGCCGATAGGGAAGGGGTTGCCGGCACAATGGCGAAAAAGACCATTTGGTCTTGCATCGTGCCCGTCTGCCCCGACCATTGAGCGTCCGCCGGGCCGCCTTCCGAGATCGATTTTCCATGTTCAGCTTCTTCCGCAAGAAAACCGACTCCGGCTCCCCGTGGGAGACGCAGCGCATGCCGGACGTGATGCCGGTGGCCGAGCCGCCGGCGGTCGCGCCCGTGGCGGCGCCGGCGCCCGTGGCCGCGCCGACGCGACCGGAAGTCCAGCCGCCCGTGAGCGTCAGCGTGCCGGCGCCCGCGGCCGCACCGGTGGTCGCGCCGGAGCCGGCGTCCGCGCCGCTCGATTTCCTCAAGCGCGTCTTCACCGGCGCGCCCGAACCGACGCCGCCCGCGCCCGTCGCGGCTCCCGCCCCGGCGCCCGAGCCCGTCGCCGAGGCTCCGCGCGAGGCGTGGTTCCAGCGCCTGCGCAAGGGCCTGGCGCGCACCGGCTCGGGCATCGCGCAGGTGTTCACCGGCGCGCGCATCGACGACGAGCTGTACGAGGAGCTCGAGTCCGCGCTGCTGATGGCCGACGCCGGCGTGCGCGCGACCGAGCACCTGCTGAAGGACCTGAAGCAGCGCGTGAAGGCGGCCGGCTCGACCGAGCCGTCGCAGGTGAAGGCGCTGCTGGCCGACGCGATCGTCGACCTGCTCGCTCCGCTGGAGCGCGCGCTGATGGTGGGCGAGCACCAGCCCACGGTGATCATGGTGGCGGGCGTCAACGGCGCCGGCAAGACGACCAGCATCGGCAAGCTGACGAAGCACCTGGCCGAGGCGAAGTGCAAGGTGCTGCTGGCCGCGGCCGACACCTTCCGCGCCGCGGCGCGCGAGCAGCTCGAGGTCTGGGCCGACCGCAACCAGGTCGAGATCGTCAGCCAGGAGGGCGGCGATCCGGCATCCGTCACCTTCGACGCGGTCAAGGCCGGCAAGGCGCGCGGCTGCGACGTCGTCATCGCGGACACGGCGGGCCGCCTGCCGACGCAGCTGCACCTGATGGAAGAGCTCCGGAAGATCAAGCGCGTGATCACCAAGGCGGACGGCACGGCGCCGCACGAGGTGCTGCTCGTGATCGACGGCAACACGGGCCAGAACGCGCTGGAGCAGGTCAAGTCCTTCGACGCCGCGCTCGACCTGACCGGCCTGATCGTCACCAAGCTCGACGGCACCGCCAAGGGCGGCGTGCTCGCAGCCATCGCGCTGTGGTCGCGCGACCGCGCGGCGCAGTCGGGCAAGAAGGTGATCCCGGTCTACTTCATCGGCGTGGGCGAGAAGCTCGAGGACCTGCAGACGTTCAATGCGCGGGAGTTCGCGAGCGCGCTGCTCAACTGACATCGAGCGCAGCATGAAGAACGGGGCCCGCGGGCCCCGTTTTCGTTCACTGCTTGTGCGTGGTGCGCCAGTCCTCGACGGCCTTCATCGTGTTCTTCACGTGGTCGGCCGGATCCAGGCTCGAGTACGTGTAGAGGATCTTGTCGTCCGGCGTGATCACGTACGAGATGCGGTCGGAGTAGGGCATCACGGCCATCTTGGCGTCGTAGGACTTGATGATGGCCGACTGCGGGTCGGCGGCCACGGCGAACTTGTCGCGGCACTCTTCCTTGGAGAACTTGAGCTGCGTGGCGATGTCGTCGTGCGAGACGCCGACGACGGTGGTGCCGAGCGCGGCGAACTTGTCCGTGGCCTCGGCGAACAGGTGCGCCTCGAGCGTGCAGCCGCTGGTGAACGACTTCGGGAAGAAGTACAGGACGACCGGGCCCTTCTTGAGCGCGTCGGCCAGCACGAGCGGCATCTGCTTGCCGCCGACGGCCGCGTCGGTGGTGAACAGCGGCGCGGCGTCGCCGGGCTTGAGCGCGGCGTGGGCAGTGGCGGTCAGGCCCAGCAGGGCGGCCGTGGGGAGCAGCGGGGTCAGGCGACGAAGCATGTGAGTCTCCAACGACGTTTCGTTTGAACGAGGCCGCGATCGTAGCCCGTCGAGCTGAATCCTGCTGGCGACCCGGATTGAACCGAAGGTCGCGCGGGCGTGATGCGCCCGCCGATCGCGACGGTCACATCCTGGGCATTCCGCCGCCGCCCATCATGCCCTTCATGCCTTTCAGGCCGCCCATCTGCTTCATCATCTTCATCAGGCCGCCGCCCTTCATCTTCTTCATCATGTCGCGCATCTGCTCATATTGATTGAGAAGGCGATTGACGTCCTGCACCTGCACGCCGGCGCCCTTGGCGATGCGGAACTTGCGCTTGGCCTTGAGCAGGTCGGGCTTGCGGCGCTCCAGCGGCGTCATCGAGTTGATGATGCCTTCCATGCGGCGCATGTCGCGCTCGGCCTTGTCCATGTCGGGCTTGCCGGCCTTGGCGGTCATCTCGGCGGGTAGGTTGTCCATCAGGCCGGCGAGGCCGCCCATCTTCTTCATCTGGCTCAGCTGCGCGAGGAAGTCGTTCAGGTCGAAGTCGGTGCCCGAGCGCATCTTCTCGGCGAGCTTCTGCGCGGCCTCGACATCGAGCCCCTTGGTGACGCCCTCGACCAGCGCGACGATGTCGCCCATGCCCAGCACGCGGCCGGCGTGGCGGTCGGCGTCGAACACCTCGAGGCCGTCGATCTTCTCGGACACGCCCGCGAACTTGATCGGCGCGCCCGTGACCTGGCGCACCGACAGCGCCGCGCCGCCGCGCGAGTCGCCGTCGAGCTTGGTCAGCACGACGCCGGTCAGCGGCAGCGCTTCCTTGAACGCCTTGGCGGTGTTGATCGCATCCTGGCCCTGCATCGCGTCGACGACGAACAGCGTCTCGACCGGATGCAGCAGCGCGTGCAGGTCCTTGATCTCGGCCATCAGCAGCTCGTCGATCGCGAGGCGGCCGGCGGTGTCGACCAGCAGCACGTCGAAGTAGTGCTTCCTCGCGTAGTCGATGGCGGCGGCGGCGATGTCGTGCGGCTTCTGGTCGGGCGTGGACGGGAACCACTCGGCGCCGGCCTGCTTCGTGACCGTCTTCAGCTGCTCGATGGCAGCGGGGCGGTAGACGTCGCCCGAGACCGTCAGCACCTTCTTCTTGCGCTTCTCGATCAGGTACTTGGCGAGCTTGGCGGTGGTGGTCGTCTTGCCGGCGCCCTGCAGGCCGGCCATCAGGATGACGGCGGGCGGCTGCACGGCGAGGTTGATGTCGGAGACGCCCTCGCCCATGGTCGCGGCGAGTTCCTTCTGCACGATGCTGACGAGCACCTGGCCCGGCGTCAGCGAGGCGACGACCTCCTGGCCCAGCGCCTTGTCCTTGACCCGCGCGATGAAGTCGCGCACGACGGGCAGCGCGACGTCGGCCTCCAGCAGGGCCATGCGCACTTCGCGCAGCATGTCCTGGACGTTGGATTCGGTGATGCGGGCCTGGCCGCGCATCGTCTTGACGAGGCGGGACAGGCGGTCGGTGAGTGCTGAAGCCATGGGTGCGTGGGGCAGCAAGGATGAGCGCGGCGCGCCCCAGTAAACTGCGAGGGTGATTCTAACTTCCGCTCCTATCCACGCGCTGGCCTGGGCCGCCGTCGCGGCCTACGTCCTGTCGGCGTTCTCGCGCCCGCCGTGGGGCACGCGCGCGCAGGTCCTCGCCCTGGTGCTGCACGGGCTGTCCATCGCGGCGTCGTTCGGTCTCGAAGCCGATGCGGGGCAAGGTATCCGCTGGGGCTTCGCGCCGGTGCTGTCGCTCACGGCCTGGCTCGTGCTGACCGTGCACTTCACCGAGTCGCGGCTGGTGCCGATCGCCGGGCTGCGACGCATCTTCGCGGCGATCGGCGCGGCGAGCGTGCTGCTGGCGCTGGCGTTTCCGGGCGACGTGGTGATCGTCTCGTACTCGGTCTACGCGCCGCTGCACTGGACGCTGGGCATCGCCGCCTACGCGCTGTTCGGCGTGGCGGTGGTGCACGCGGCCATGCTCGATCGCGCCGAGAGCCAGATGCGCCAGAAGGGCGGCGCGGGGCTGCTGGGCATGCCGCTGCTGTCGCTGGAGCGGCTCACGTTCCTGTTCGTCGAGGCCGGCTTCGTCGTGCTGACGCTGGCCATCGTCATCGGCCTGCTCACGATGGGGCACTGGCGCTGGGGCGACCACAAGACGGTGCTGTCGCTGGCCAGCTGGGCCACGTTCGCGGCGCTGATCGTGGGGCGCCGCACGCGCGGCTGGCGCGGCCGGCAGGCCACGCGCTGGGTCTACGCCGGGGCGGTGCTGATGCTGCTGGCCTATGTCGGCTCGCGCTTCGTGTTCGAGGTCGTGCTGCAGCGCGCGCCGACCGGGCTGGGTGGCTGATGGTGGGACGCGTTCTGCTGTGGGCGATCGTGGGCTTCGTGGTCTGGTGGCTGCTGCGGCCGCGCCGCAAGGTCGCTGCGCCGCCGCGGGCCGCGGCCGCGAATCCCGTCGCGCCGCCCGAGGCGATGGTCGACTGCGCGGCCTGCGGCCTGCACTTCCCGGCGTCCGAGGCCGTGCGCGACGGCGCGCTCGTCTACTGCTGCACCGCGCATCGCGATGCGGGCCCGCGTGTCGAGTGATCCTGCCGTGAGCGGGACGGAGGCCGTCCATGTGGGGTAGCCGCCAGCGCAGGGAACGTCGCGCCGCGCAGTCGCGCGAAGGCGCCAACGCGGGCCTGCCCGAGGAATCGTGGTTCAGCGCGCTCGAGGGCCAGGCCGACGAGGCCGCCGCGGCCGACGGCAGCCGCTGGAACGCCAACCGTCCGGTGCTGCGGCCGCTGGCCGGCCATGCGCTGCGCCGCATCTTCGGCACCTACGTCGCGGCCCGCGCCGCACTCGGCGTCGCGCTGGTGCTGGCGATCTCGCTGATGGGCGCGCTGACCGCGCGCTACCTCACGCCCCCGCTGATCCTGTGCGCGGCCTACGTCGTGCAGGCCTTCATCTGGTGGCTCACCGACCAGCTGCGCGTCTTCAAGGCGTTGCAGTCGGCGCGCTGGCAGTGGTGGATGACGATCGGCGTCGACCTGCTCGTGTTCGGCGCGATCCACTGGATCGACCCGACCTCCAACCTCAACTTCACCGCGCTGCTCGTGCTGCCCGTGCTGATGGCCGGCATCCTCACGCCGCGGCTGCCGGCGCTGGCGACCGCGGCGGGCGTGGCGCTGATGCTGCTGGCCGCGGCCGGGCGCGTCGCGGGCTCGGTGCCGGACTCCGCGGCGCTGATGTCGCAGGCCGGCCTGAGCGGCATCGGGCTGTTCGTGGTGGCGCTGTTGTCGGGCGAGCTGTCGATGCGGCTCGCGCACGAGGAGCGCACCGCGCGCGACAGCCGCGAGCGCGCGCGCCAGCAGGCCCAGCTGAGCCGCCTCGTCATCGAGGACATGGCCGACGGCGTGCTCGTGATCGACCGCCAGTTGCGCGTGCGCGCCGCCAATCCGTCGGCGCGCCGGCTGCTGGTGGCGCAGGCCGCGCGCTGCCCGTCGCCGCCGTTCTCGCTGCGGCTGCATCCCGGCTGGCTGGTGCTGGCCGACGAGGTCGACCAGGCCTTCGCGCGCGGCAACTGGCCGTCGGCGCCGATGGATCTCAACATCCAGCTGGAGGACGGCTCGCGCCGGGCGCTGCACATCCGCGCGCGCTTCACGCGCAGCCGTTCCGACGGCAACGACACCGCGCCCGCCGACGAGCCGCTGTGCGTGCTGTTCATCGAGGAGCTGCGCGCCGTGCAAGCGCGCCTGCGCCAGGAACGGCTGGCCGCGATGGGCCGCATCTCGGCCGGCGTGGCGCACGAGATCCGCAACCCGCTCGCGGCGATCTCGCAGGCCAACGCACTGCTGGAGGAAGACGAGCTGCGCCCCGACCAGCGGCGCCTGATCCGCATCATGACGGACAACATCGACCGCCTGCGACGCATCGTCGACGACGTCATGGAGGCGGCGCCGGGCTCGCTCGCGCCCTCGCGCACGCTGGACGTGACCGCCGAGATCGCCAGCATCTGCAGCGAATGGGCGCGCACGGTGGGCCTGATCCTCGGCAGCGCGAGCCGGCTCCAGGTGCTGCTGCCGCCGGCGCCGGTGGGCGTGGTCTTCGACTCCGACCACCTGCGCCGCGTGCTGGTCAACCTGCTGGACAACGCGATCCGCCACGCCAGCCCGCGGCCGGGCGGCGTGCGCGTCTCGCTCGAGCCCAGCGAGGACGGCGCGTGGGCGCGGATGTCGGTGGCCAGCGACGGGCCCCCGATCCCGCAGGACGTCGAGCCCTACCTGTTCGAGCCCTTCCATTCCACACGCAGTCGTGGGACAGGCCTCGGGCTGTACATTTGTCGCGAACTCTGCGAGCGTCACGGCGCCCGCATCGATTTCCGGCGCCACGACGAGCGCCATTGCAATGTGTTCGAGGTGATGATGCCGCGTGAGTCGCTGACTTCGGCTGAAGGACGTTTGGTGCTATGAGCGTACGCACGGCCGCTCCGAAGGGAGCTCGCACCGCAGGCCGCAGGCCGGAGGTCTGTCTATGACCGCCACTGCGAGTGCCACTCCAACCGGGACGAGCGCCGTCCAGGCCAGCAGCGTGCTGGTGGTCGACGACGAGCCCGACCTGCTGACTCTCTATGAGTTGACGCTGCTGCGCGAGGGCCTCGAAGTCGAGACGGCCTCGAGCGTCGCGCAGGCGCGCGAGGTGCTGCAGTCGCGCGTGTTCCGCGCGGTGATCAGCGACATGCGCCTGCCCGACGGCACCGGCCTGGACCTGCTGCAGTGGCTGGAAAAGAGCGGGCGGCCCGAGAAGGTGATCGTCGTCACGGCCTACGGCTCGCCCGAGAACGCGGTCACCGCACTGAAGGCCGGCGCGTTCGACTACCTCACCAAGCCGGTCGACCTGCGCCAGTTCCGCGCGGTCGTGGCCTCGGCGATGGGCCGCTCGCGCGCGACGCCGCCGCCCGCCGCCGACGCCGCGCCGGCCGACGGCCGTGGCGATCCGCTGCGCCGGCTGGTCGGCAATTCCGAGGCGATGGCGCAGGTGCGCAGCCTGGTCGAGAAGGTGGCACGCAGCATGGCGCCGGTGCTGGTGCAGGGCGAGTCGGGCACCGGCAAGGAACTCGTCGCGCGCGCGATCCACGACGTCAGCGCACGCGCCGGCCAGCCCTTCGTGGCGGTCAACTGCGGCGCGATTCCGGAGACGCTGCTCGAGTCCGAGTTCTTCGGCGTGCGCAAGGGCGCGTTCACCGGCGCGAACGCCGACCGCGACGGCTTCTTCCAGGCGGCCAACGGCGGCACGCTGTTCCTCGACGAGATCGGCGACCTGCCGTTCGCCATGCAGTCCAAGCTGCTGCGGGCGATCCAGGAACGCGCGGTGCGCGCGGTCGGCGGCACGTCCGAGCAGACCATGAACGTGCGCATCGTCAGCGCCACCCACAAGGACCTGGCCGCCGAGGTGCAGGCCGGCCGCTTCCGGCAGGACCTGTTCTACCGGCTCAACGTGATCGACATCAAGGTGCCGCCGCTGCGCGATCGCCTGGTCGACCTGCCGGCGATCGCCGACGCGCTGCTCGCGCGCCTCGCGCGCGACGTCGGCGTGACGCCCGCGCGCCTGACGCCCGACGCGCGCGCGCTGCTTGCGCGCTACGCCTTCCCGGGCAACGTGCGCGAGCTCGAGAACCTGCTGCACCGCGCGGTCGCGCTGAGCGACGGCGAGGCCATCACCGGCGCCGACCTCGCGCTGCCCGAGGCCTTGCTCGCCGGCGCGTCCGCGGTGCGCGATCCGGAGGCGAGCGCGATCGCCGCGGTCGTCGTCGAGGATGCCGCCGGGCCGACCGTGGCCGAGGCGATGGGCGCGGCGCCGCCGGCCGGCCCCGCGACGCCGGCCGCCGAGGAGCCGGTGCCCGACGACCTCGTGCGCTATCTCGACGAGGTCGAGCGCGTGATCCTCGTGCGCGCGCTCGAACGCCAGAACTTCAATCGCACCGCCGCCGGCGCCAGCCTCGGGCTGTCGCTGCGGCAGATGCGCTACCGGATGGCGCGGCTCGGCATCACCGAGTCCGAGTCGTCCGACCCCTGACATGACCGACGCCTGGGAGGCGGGCTGGTGGCGCGGCGCCACGCGCGTGCCGTCGCCCAACTTCAGCGCGCGGCCGGCCGGCGCGCGCGTCGACACCGTCGTGCTGCATTCGATCAGCCTGCCGCCGGGCGAGTATGGCGGCGACGGCATCCGGCGGCTGTTCACGAACACGCTGGACTGGTCGGCGCATCCTTATTACGAGACGATCCGCGGGCTCGAGGTCTCCGCCCATTTCGTCGTCCGGCGCGACGGCAGCGTGCTGCAGTTCGTCTCCATCGACGAGCGCGCGTGGCATGCCGGGCGTTCGAGCTGGGAGGAGCGCGAGGCGGCCAACGACTGGTCGATCGGCGTCGAGCTCGAGGGTCTCGAAGGCGACACCTTCGAGCCGGCTCAATACGCCGCGCTCGAGAAACTGTTGCCGGCGATCGACGCTGTCCGTGCGATCCGTCACGTCGTCGGGCACGAGCACGTGGCGCCCGGACGCAAGATCGATCCGGGCCCGGGCTTCGATTGGACGGATCTCGCGGCGCGCCTGCAATGGGACGCGCAACGCATCCCCGCCGCCAAGCCGCGACAGGCCTGACGCTGCGCTGCAGCGAGCGCGGATCCATGCGGTCTCGCGGCGCGTGATGCGTGTCCGCGCAAGCATCCATGCGGGTCTGCGCGAGCCGGTCCCGCAACGGCGCGGGTTCGGCGCGAGGCCTGTCCGCGGCCTTGTCATCAAGATTTCGTCAATCGTCCGGTGACACTACGGGTAGTGCCTTAGAGGTTTTTTAACGCTACGTATAGCGTTCACTTGCCCCGGGTGGTAAAGTCATTCATCGGTCTAACCGGTTGTACAAACCTCAATGACTACCTCCGTTGACGCACTCTGCGAGGACGCTGCCGGCACCTGCCGGTGTTCGCCACGATGCAGAGCGCAGTCCTCGGCCGCGCCGAGCGGGTAGTCCCACACCAAACGTCGTCCAGCAAGCTCGCCTCGAGCGAGTCTGGGCGAAGCTTTGTGTGTTGAAAACCGAGGTTGCGCACACGGTACGCACAAGTCATCCACAGGTTTTCGTTTCAGACAATTCAGATAGAGGGGTCGCCATGCAAGGAATCGCATCCGCCATCAACGAGAGCAGCACCGTCGCGCGTGTCGCGCCGACCCAGACGGTCGCCGGCTCCCACAACGCCTACCAGGGCTACCAGATCCTGCGCCGCAACGGCGCGGTCGTCTCGTTCGAGCCGAGCAAGATCGCCGTTGCGCTGATGAAGGCCTTCCTGGCCGTTCACGGCACGCAGGGCGCGGCCTCGGCCAGCGTCCGCGAGACCGTCGACGGCCTGACCGAGAGCGTCGTGCGCGCGCTGCTGCGTTCGCGGCCGGCGGGCGGCACCTTCCACATCGAGGACATCCAGGACCAGGTCGAGCTCGGCCTGATGCGCGGGAGCCATCATGAAGTGGCGCGCGCCTACGTGCTGTATCGCGAGCGCCGCGCGCAGGATCGCGTCAAGGCCGGCGTGTCCGAAGTCAAGGTCGCCGAGCCCGAGCTGTTCGTCACCGAGAACGGCGAGCGCGTGCCGCTGGACGTGGCCCACCTGCACTCGCTGATCGTCGCGGCCTGCGCCAACCTCGGCCCGGACGTCACCGCCGAGCCGGTGTTCGCCGAGACGCGCCGCAACCTGTACGACGGCGTGCCGATGGACGAGGTCTACAAGGCCGCGATCCTGGCCTCGCGCACGCTGATCGAGAAGGAGCCCGGCTACACGCGCGCCACCGCGCGCCTGCTGATGCACACGATCCGCCGCGAGATCCTGAAGGAAGAAGTCTCGCAGGAGCAGATGGGCGAGCGCTACGCCGAGTACTTCCCCAAGTTCATCAAGCGCGGCGTCAAGGCCGAGCTGCTGGACGAGAAGCTGCAGCAGTTCGACCTCGCCAAGCTGGGCGCCGCGCTCGACGCGTCGCGCGACATGCAGTTCGACTATCTCGGCCTGCAGACGCTCTACGACCGCTACTTCCTGCACGACAACGACGAGCGCATCGAGCTGCCGCAGGCGTTCTTCATGCGCGTGGCCATGGGCCTGTCGCTGGGCGAGATCGACCGCGAGGCCCGCGCGATCGAGTTCTACAACGTGCTGTCGACGTTCGACTTCATGTCCAGCACGCCCACGCTGTTCAACGCCGGCACGCGCCGCTCGCAGTTGTCCAGCTGCTACCTGACGACCGTCGCCGACGATCTCGACGGCATCTACGAGGCGCTGAAGGAGAACGCGCTGCTGTCGAAGTTCGCCGGCGGCCTGGGCAACGACTGGACCAACGTCCGCGCGCTCGGCTCCTATATCAAGGGCACCAACGGCAAGAGCCAGGGCGTCGTGCCCTTCCTCAAGGTGGTCAACGACACGGCGGTCGCCGTCAACCAGGGCGGCAAGCGCAAGGGCGCGGTCTGCGCGTACCTCGAGACGTGGCACCTGGACATCGAGGAGTTCCTCGAGCTGCGCAAGAACACCGGCGACGACCGCCGCCGCACGCACGACATGAACACGGCGAACTGGATCCCCGACCTGTTCATGCGCCGCGTGATGGAAGGCGGCGACTGGACGCTGTTCTCGCCGTCCACCTGCCCCGACCTGCACGACCTGGTGGGCCTCGAGTTCGAAGCCGCCTACACCGCCTACGAGGCCAAGGCCGACCGCGGCGAGCTGAAGCTGTTCAAGCGCATCCCGGCCAAGGACCTGTGGCGCCGCATGCTGTCGATGCTGTTCGAGACCGGCCATCCCTGGATCACGTTCAAGGACGCCTGCAACGTGCGCTCGCCGCAGCAGCACGTGGGCGTGGTGCACTCCTCCAACCTGTGCACCGAGATCACGCTCAACACCAGCGAGACGGAGATCGCCGTCTGCAACCTCGGCTCGGTCAACCTCGCGCAGCACCTGGTCGCCACGGCCGACGGCACGATGGTGATCGACCACTCGAAGCTGCAGAAGACCGTGCGCACCGCGATGCGCATGCTCGACAACGTGATCGACATCAATTACTACGCGGTCAAGAAGGCGCGCGACTCCAACCTGCGCCATCGCCCGGTCGGCCTCGGCATCATGGGCTTCCAGGATTGCCTGTACCAGCTGCGCACGCCGTACGCGAGCCAGGCTGCCGTCGAATTTGCCGATCGCTCGATGGAAGCGGTGTGCTACTACGCGTACTCCGCGTCGACCGAGCTCGCGGCCGAACGTGGCCGCTACTCGTCGTTCAAGGGTTCGCTGTGGGACAAGGGCATCCTGCCGATCGACTCGATCGACCTGCTGGCCAAGCACCGCGGCGGCTACGTCGAAGTGGATCGCTCGACGACGCTGGACTGGGACGCGCTGCGCGCCAAGATCGCCCAGCACGGCATGCGCAACTCCAACTGCGTGGCCATCGCGCCGACCGCGACGATCTCCAACATCATCGGCGTGGACGCGTCGATCGAGCCGGCCTTCGGCAACCTGTCGGTCAAGTCCAACCTGTCGGGCGAGTTCACGGTGGTCAACGAGTACCTGGTGCGCGACCTGAAGCGCCTGGGCCTGTGGGACTCCGTGATGCTGATGGACCTCAAGCACTACAACGGCTCGCTGCGCGCGGTCGACCGCGTGCCCGAGGAACTGAAGGCGCTGTACGCGACGGCGTTCGAGGTCGACGCGACGTGGCTGGTCGAAGCCGGCGCGCGCCGCCAGAAGTGGATCGACCAGGCGCAGTCGCTCAACATCTACCTGTCGGGCGCGTCGGGCAAGAAGCTCGACGAGACCTACAAGCTGGCGTGGCTGCGCGGCCTGAAGACGACGTACTACCTGCGCACGATGGGCGCGACGCACGCCGAGAAGAGCACGGTCGACCGCAAGCAGCTCAACTCGGTGTCGTCCGGTTCGACGTCCGGCGGCCTGTCCGCGATGGACGTCGCCGCGGCCCAGGCACAAGCCATGCTCAGTGAAACACCGGCCACCGACATCAAGTTCTGCGGCGTCGACGACCCGACCTGCGAGGCCTGCCAATAAGGCTTCGCGACAACGAGTCCATCGCGCGCCGCGGCACGCGATGGACCTCGAGCCGCAACGCACACACGACTCATGCGATACCTCACTCACGTACCTGCACGCGCTCGCGATTCGAGCGCGCCGCGGATGCGTGACGAGGGCGATCGCGATCACGCGAAATGCTGCGAAGCACATGAGTCGAACGACGCTTCTTCGATGCGAAGCCGCAACAACGAGAGCGGCTCGCTGTCAATAAGTGCTTGGTGTTTCAACACAACACTCCGATAATTCAGAGCATAGGAAGCACACACATGCTGGTCTGGGAAGACGACCTCCGGTCTCCACAAAGTTCTCTGCCGACGACGTCCACCGCGTTCAACAACGATGGACGGATGGCCTCTCCGTCGCTTCGCGATGTGCAGTCCGCGCCGGTGCTCACGCAAGCCGTCGACTCTCGCGCCGTGCCGCACTCCGAGCCGCAAGTCTCGCCCGCGATCTCCATCGCCGCGACGCACGCGACGAAGTCCGCGCGTCGCGTCACGGCCGCCGAGAAGCGCATCATCAACGGCCAGACCGACGTCAACCAGCTGGTGCCGTTCAAGTACAAGTGGGCGTGGGAGAAGTACCTCGCCACGTGCGCGAACCACTGGATGCCGCAAGAGGTCAACATGTCGCGCGACATCGCGCTTTGGAAGGACCCGAACGGTCTGACCGAAGACGAGCGCCGCATCATCAAGCGCAACCTCGGCTTCTTCGTGACGGCCGATTCGCTGGCCGCCAACAACATCGTCCTCGGCACGTACCGCCACATCACTGCCCCCGAGTGCCGCCAGTTCCTGCTGCGCCAGGCCTTCGAGGAAGCGATCCACACGCACGCGTACCAGTACATCGTCGAGTCGCTCGGTCTCGACGAGAGCGAGATCTTCAACGCGTACAACGAAGTCGCCTCGATCCGTGACAAGGACCAGTTCCTGATCCCGTTCATCGAAGCGATCATGGATCCGAACTTCCACACTGGCACGCCGGAGAACGACCAGACGCTGCTGCGCAGCCTGATCGTGTTCGCGTGCCTGATGGAAGGCATGTTCTTCTACGTCGGCTTCACGCAGATCCTGTCGCTGGGCCGCCAGAACAAGATGACCGGCGCCGCCGAGCAGTACCAGTACATCCTGCGCGACGAGTCGATGCACTGCAACTTCGGCATCGACCTGATCAACCAGGTCAAGCTCGAGAATCCGCACCTGTGGACGGCCGAGTTCAAGAACGAGATCAAGGGCCTGTTCATGAAGGCCGTCGAGCTCGAATACCGCTACGCGGAAGACACGATGCCGCGCGGCGTGCTCGGTCTCAACGCGTCGATGTTCAAGGGCTACCTGCGCTACATCGCCAATCGGCGTGCACAGCAGATCGGCCTGGAGGCGCTCTTCCCGAACGAGGAAAACCCGTTCCCGTGGATGAGCGAAATGATCGACCTGAAGAAGGAACGCAACTTTTTTGAAACCCGCGTCATCGAGTACCAATCCGGTGGCGCACTGTCCTGGGACTGACCGTTCCGTGGCCCGCATTCGGCGGGCGCGATCGGTTTCAAGGGCGTTGTAGAGAGATCAAGATCCGCGGAGCCAGAAGAATCGCCGTCAGATGCGATTCGCTGGCACTGCAACCCAGTTCATCGTCATGCAAACCACCTGCTGCCTCGTGCGGTGGGCAAGGCAAGCGGGCGATGAATGCCGCACCGGTTTTTGGGGCGGCGTTTCATGCAACTTGATCAAGGAGATTGAAATGGCAACTGCGAAGAAACCGGTCGCGAAGAAGGCGGCTCCGGCAAAGAAGGCTCCGGCCAAGAAGGCGGCTCCGGCGAAGAAGGCTGCGGCCAAGAAGGCTCCGGCCAAGAAGGCGGCGCCGGCGAAGAAGGCCGCTCCGGCCAAGAAGGCTGTCGCCAAGAAGGCTCCGGCCAAGAAGGCGGCACCGGCGAAGAAGGCCGCGGCCAAGAAGCCGGCTGCGAAGAAGCCGGTCGCCAAGAAGGCCGCTGCGAAGAAGGCGCCTGCGAAGAAGGCCGCCGCCAAGAAGGCGCCTGCGAAGAAGGCTGCGCCTGCGAAGAAGGCCGCCGCCAAGGCGCCTGCGAAGAAGGCTGCTGCCAAGGCGCCTGCGAAGAAGGCCGCTGCGAAAAAGGCGGCGCCCGCGGCGCCCGCTGCGCCTGCTCCGGCTCCTGCGCCGGCTGCGAAGACCGCTCTGAGCCCGGCAGCCGCCTGGCCGTTCCCCACGGGCAACAAGCCCTAAGGACAGCGTTCTCGCTTGACTGGAAGCCCGGCCTCGGCCGGGCTTTTTCTTGGTTGACGCAATCCGAACATCGCGAAAAGCGCATGACCGATCAAGTACTCGACGACATCTTCCATGCGGGGCTGAGGCATCTTCTTGCAGACGATCCGTTGTCCGGGTGGAGTGGCCTGCCGGAAATCGTGGGCTTGGCGAGCGACAATATCCGCGGCTACGAGGCGGCGTGGGCCATTGTTGGCGCGCGGCTCTTTCTGGTTGCATTCAGCGGGATATCGAGTGACCAAGCCGATGTGGACATCGAGCACTTGTTTCCCGGAGCGGATTCGCCGGCCCCACCCTGCAGTCCCTGAACGCCGCAGGTATTCGGCGCGTCGGAGACCTCGTACAAATGCTGGAAGCCGACCTCATCAAGGCCTCGATCCTGGACGTCGATGCCGTCATTGCCGTTCGAGAAGCGCTGGCCTGTCGTGGATTCGCGCTCGGTTCGAGGCTGTCCGGTTGGCCGTCGAAAGGGTGAATCGACATGGAACTGTTGTTGCTCGTTGCCGCAGGCATTGTCGTGTTCGTCGGGCTCAAAGCCGCGCGCAGCCGCACGTATCCTCACAGGTTGATGGATCTGGAGCAGGCCCTGAGGCTACACGCGACCGCGAGACGGCAGAGCGACCCCGAAGGAGCCGCAGAGTTGATGCAACTCGCCGACGACTTGGCGCACGCGCAGAGACTTGTCAACGGTGGCGACATGGCTCTGCGCGCCGAATGGCGCCGGCTGCGGCCCCAGTTGCTGCATCTGACGGGCGAGGCCGCTCTGCAGCGCGTCGACCTGTTCTATTCGGACAGAAAGAACTCGATCCAGCAGGCCGTCTACGACCTGGTCAAGCGCATCGATGCCAGGACGAACTGAGCGCCCATGCCGGCAAAGACGGAGTCCTCCTGCCTGTCCGTCCACGGCAACGGCGTGCTGCTCCAACTGAGCGTCGTGCCCAACGCCAGGCGCACCGAAGTCGACCGCCTGCACGACGGCGCGTTGCGCGTGCGGCTCGCGGCGCCGCCCATCGACGGCCGCGCGAACGAGGCGCTGATCGCGTGGCTCGCCAGGTCGTTGGGCGTTGCCAAGCGCGATGTCGAAGTGCTGCGCGGCGAGTCGAGCCGACGCAAGCAGGTGGCGATCGCCGTGTCGCACGACGTCGCCGCGGCCTGGCTCAGCGCGGTACTGAGCGACGCCGGCAACTAGGCCTCAGACGCCCAGCGCCGCCTTGTCGACCGGGTGGTTCTGCCCGCCGCGATACGCGATCTTCACGGCACCGATCCTGTTGCCCAGCCTGACGCAATCGATCAACGGCCAGCCGAGTTCCAGCCCATACAGCAGCGCGCCGCGGAAGGCATCGCCGCAGCCGGTCGGGTCGATCACCTCGGTCGCGGCCACGCCCGGCACGTGCGTGCGCACGCCTTGCTCCCACACCTCGCAGCCCTGGTCGCCGAGCGTCACGATCACGCCCTTCAGGTGCGAGGTCGACAGCTCCGCCAGGCTCAGGCCGGTGCGGTCGCTGAGCATCTTGGCCTCGTAGTCGTTGACTGTGACCCACGTCGCCTGCGCGATGAACGCGCGCAGGTCGTCGCCGTCGAACATCGGCAGGCCCTGGCCCGGGTCGAACACGAACGGAATCTTCGCAGCGGCCAGGTCGCCGGCGCGGCGGATCATCGCGTCGCGGCCGTCGGGGCCGATGATGGCCAGCTTGATGTCGCCGCGCGCGGGCAGGCCCGCCTCGTGCGCCTGCATCATCGCGCCCGGGTGGAACGCGGTGATCTGGTTGTTGGCGGCGTCGGTGATGATGATGGCCTGCGCCGTGTAGTTGTCGGCCGCGACGTAGACGCTGTCGCTCGAGACGCCCAGCTTCTTGAGGTGATCGAGGTAGCTCGCGCCGTCGTTGCCGAGCGCGGCCAGCACCACCGGCTCGCCGCCCAGCAGCTTGAGCGTGTAGGCGATGTTGCCGGCGCAGCCGCCGAACTCGCGCCGCAGCGTCGGCACCAGGAACGACACGTTCAGGATATGCAACTGCTCGGGCAGGATCTGGTCGGCGAACTTGCCCGGAAAGACGGTGATCGTGTCGAACGCGAGTGAACCGCAGACGAGGCTGGCCATGGGATGCTTTCGAAAGTCCGGTAAAGGACGAGGTCAGGGATAGAACAGGTCGGCCTGGAAGCCGCTGGCCGGCAGCGTGCCGACCTGCAGCCGCGCGTGCACGTGCAGCTCGCCCTCGGCCGGCAGCGACGCCTGGTGGATGCCGATCTGCTCCGGCGTGAGCACCTTGCGCGCGACGATCTCGCCGTTCAGGTCCATGAACGTGACGTCGAACGACGGCACGCGCACTTCGTGGTCGGCGCGGTTGTGCAGGTCGGCGGAGAACAGCAGCACGTGTTCGGTGTCGGTGCGCGTCAGCGAGCTGCCGTCCAGCGCCAGGCTCGCGATCGCGCGCGGCGCCTCGATGCGGCACTCGGCCTGCTCGCACAGCCAGTCCCACGCGGGGCGCGTGACGGGCCAGCGCGCGGCGAGCGTGTCGCGCATCGGCCAGGCCACCTGGCCGGCCGCGGCGACGATCAGCAGCAGCAAGGCAACGCTCAGCGCCGCGCGCACCCACGGCCGGCGCCAGCGCGCGCCGCTGCGGGCCTCGCGCAGGAAGCGCGGATCCTTGGTCTTGTCGACGAGCGCGACCTCGGTCGACGCGGACGCCGGCTCGGCGGCGCGCCTCTTCGTGCGCTTGGGCGGCCACTCGCCGGCGTCCTCCGGCAGCATGGACGCGAGCGTCGGCGGGCCGGCGCGCGCCTCGTCATCGTCGACCGGCCGGCTGAGCGGCACCGCGTCCTCGGGAACGGGCGCGACCTCGGGTGACGCGGCGGGCGCCGGCTCGGAGATCGGCTCGGGCGCCAGGGCTTGCGGCGCCGGGGCGGCGAACTCGGAGGCCAGCTCCGCGGCGCTCGGCGCGGGCGACGGCTCGGGGATGGGCGTGACGAGCGGCGTCTGTGCGCGCGCAGGCTCGGGCGCGGGCTCGAGCGCGGGCAGGGCGTCGAGCTCGACCGGCGCGGTCGGCGCGAAGGCGGCGGGGATGGGCGTCGGTGCCGGCGCCTGCCCGCGCGCGGCGGCCTCCTCCGCGAGACGTGCCGCGAAGCGCGGCGCGATCGTGCCGCGCGTGGCCACCGGCTGGATCGGCGTGGGCGCCGGCGGCGGCAACGGCGCGGGTGGTGGAGGAGGCGGCGGCTGCATCGGCCGCGCCGCGGGCGTGAAGCCGGTGTAGCCGGGGCGGATGGGCGGCGGCGCCGGCGGGAAGCCGGAGCTGCCGAAGGCCGACGGCGTGGCCGGCACGGTGCGTGGTGCGGCGGGCGGGACGGTCGCCGACGGCCGCGCGGGAATCGCGATCGGAGACGGCGGCGTCGAGACCGGCGCCGGGATGGGCGCGTTCGCGCGCTGCTCGGCGAAGACGCGCGTCGGCGGCGGCGCGGCCGGCGGGCGTGCGGCGGCGCGGCGGGCCGCGATGGCGGGATCGCTGTCGAGATCGAACAGCGCCTCGATGCCGTGGAAGACCTCGTGGCACTGGCCGCAGCGCACCCAGCCTTCCGAGACCTTGAGCTGGTCCTGCACGACACGGAAGATCGTGCCGCAGGCGGGGCAGCGGGTGGCGAGGCTCATGCCTCAATCATACGATGCGACGAGGGAGATTCCGGGCTGGAAGAACCATGACGCGATACCCCATGGGGTACCAAGTCGTCACGTGCCGTAACGACACGTCAGGCCGGCTCTGCCGGGGTTGCACGATGCCCGCCTGCGGCGGTCGCCGTTCAACCCGGCTTGCGCCCCGGGGCTGCACGATGCCCGCCTGCGGCGGTCGCCGTTCAACCCGGCTTGCGCCCCGTCATCAGGATCCAGCCATCGACCGTGTTGCTCACCTCGAGCGCGATCCACGGCGCGTACGCGGCCTTGAGCTCGTCGGCCTGGCGATCGAGGATGCCGGCCAGCACGAGATGCCCGCCCTGTGCGACGTGGCCGCACAGCAGCGGGGCCAGCATCTTCAGCGGCGTGGCGAGGATGTTGGCCAGCACCAGCGGGTACTCGCCCGACGCCATGTCCGGCGCGCCGGAGCGCAGCGTCACGCCGTTGTCGGCCGCGTTCTGGGCCGTCGTGGCGATCGCGGCCGGGTCGATGTCGACCGCGTCGATCGGCGCGCCGCCATGCAGCGCGGCACCGATCGCGAGGATGCCCGAGCCGCAGCCGTAATCGAGCACGCGGCGGCCGCGGATGTCGGCCTCGTGCGCGGCGATCCAGCCCAGGCACATGCGCGTGGTCGGATGCGTGCCGGTGCCGAAGGCCATCCCCGGGTCGAGGCGGATCAGGCGCGTCGCGGCCGCGGGCGGCTCGTGCCAGGTCGGCACGATCCAGAACGTCGGCGTGATCTCCACCGGGTCGAACTGCGATTGCGTCAGGCGCACCCAGTCCTGCTCCGCGACCTCGTGCAGTGCGGTCATGCTGACGCTGGCGCCGGGCTGCGTGGCCCAGTCCTGCGCGAGCAGCAGCGTCGCCGCCTCGCTCGCGGCGGCCTCGGACTCGAACAGCGCCTTCAGGGTCGAGCGCTGCCAACCGGCGCTGGGCGCGGGCATGCCGGGCTCGCCGAACAGCGCCTTCTCGGCGTCGGTGTCGGCGTCGGAGTCCTCCACCGAGACCGACAGCGCGTCGAGCTCTTCCATCAACGCATCGGAGACCGACTCGACCAGCGACTCGGGCGCCTGCAGCACCAGCTCGAACATTAGCGCTGGTGCTGGGCCAGCCAGCCTTCGAGATAGTGGATGCTGGTGCCGCCCTCGATGAACTTGGCGTCCACCATCAGCTCGCGGTGCAGCGGGATGTTGGTCTGGATGCCTTCGACCACCGTCTCGGACAGCGCCACGCGCATGCGCGCGAGCGCCTGGTCGCGCGTGTCGCCGTGCACGATGATCTTGCCGATCATCGAGTCGTAGTTCGGCGGCACGTAGTAGTTCGTGTAGATGTGCGAGTCGACGCGCACGCCCGGGCCGCCCGGCGGATGCCACATCGTGATGCGACCCGGCGACGGCGTGAACTTGTACGGATCCTCGGCGTTGATGCGGCACTCGATCGAGTGGCCGCGCATCTGGATCTGGCGCTGCGTGAACGGCAGCGCCTCGTTTGCCGCGACCTTGATCTGCATCTGCACGATGTCGATGCCCGTCACCAGCTCGGTGACCGGGTGCTCCACCTGCACGCGCGTGTTCATCTCGATGAAGTAGAACTCGCCGTTCTCGTAGAGGAACTCGAAGGTGCCGGCGCCACGGTAGCCGATGCGCTTGCAGGCGGCGGCGCAGCGCTCGCCGATCTTCTCGATCACGCGGCGCGGGATGCCCGGCGCCGGCGCTTCCTCGAGGATCTTCTGGTGGCGGCGCTGCATCGAGCAGTCGCGCTCGCCCAGCCACACCGCGTTCTTGTGCTGGTCGGCCAGGATCTGGATCTCGATGTGCCTCGGATGCTCGAGGAACTTCTCCATGTAGACGTTCGGATTGTTGAACGCCGCGCCGGCCTCGCTGCGGGTCATCTGCACCGCGTTGACGAGCGCCGCCTCGGTGTGCACGACGCGCATGCCGCGCCCGCCGCCACCGCCCGCCGCCTTGATGATCACCGGGTAGCCGACCGCGCGCGCGATGCGAATCAGTTCCTTCGGATCGTCGGGCAGCACGCCTTCGGAGCCCGGCACGCAGGGCACGCCGGCCTTGATCATCGCCTGCTTGGCCGACACCTTGTCGCCCATGATGCGGATCGACTCGGGCGTCGGACCGATGAACGTGAAGCCGCTCTTCTCGACGCGCTCGGCGAAGTCCGCGTTCTCGGACAGGAAGCCGTAGCCCGGATGGATCGCCTCGGCGTCGGTCACCTCGGCCGTCGAGATGATCGCCGGCATGTTGAGGTAGCTCTGCAGCGAGGACGCCGGGCCGATGCACACGGCCTCGTCGGCGAGCTTGACGTACTTGGCGTCGCGGTCGGCCTCGGAGTAGACGACGACGGACTGGATGCCCATCTCGCGACAGGCTCGCTGAATCCGGAGGGCGATTTCCCCCCGATTCGCGATCAGGATCTTCTTGAACATGGCGCTGGTCCGCTTATTCGATGATGAACAGCGGTTGACCGAACTCGACGGCCTGGCCGTTCTCGACCAGGATCTTGCTGACCGTGCCGGACATGTCGGCCTCGATCTCGTTCATGATCTTCATCGCCTCGACGATGCAGATCGGATCGCCTTCCTTGATGGCCGCGCCGACTTCCGCGAACGGCTTGGAGCCCGGGCTGGCCGAGCGGTAGAACGTGCCCACCATCGGCGACTTGACGACGTGGCCGGTCGGCGCGGCGACGGGCTCGGCCGCCGGGGCGGCGGCGGGCGCGGCCTCGCCGGCGGGCGCGGCTTGCTGCTGCGGCGCCATCATCATCTGGCCCGCGGGCTGCATCATCATCGTCGTCGGGACGCCGTAGCCGGCCTTGACGATGCGGACCTTGCCTTCGGCTTCGGTAATTTCGAGTTCGGAGATGTTGGACTCCGAAACGAGGTCGACCAAGGTCTTGAGCTTGCGCATGTCCATGATGGAACGGTCTCCTGGATAGAAAGGCTTGTTGGCGGCGCGGGTGGCGCCGGGCCGAATGGGCTGAGCTAGCTGCGTGCGGGTGCGCGCGCCAGGGCGAACTTCAGCGCCAGGGAATAGCCCTGGGCGCCGAGCCCGCAGATCACGCCTTCGGCGAGGTCGGAAAAATAGGAATGGTGCCGGAACGGCTCGCGGCGATGGATGTTCGACAAGTGGACCTCGACGAACGGGATGGACACCGCCGCGAAGGCGTCGCGCAGCGCCACGCTGGTGTGCGTGAAGCCGCCGGGATTGATCACGATGAAGTCCGTGCCGTCCGTTCGCGCCGCGTGGACGCGGTCGATCAGTACGCCTTCATGGTTGCTCTGCAAGGTCTGCAGGCTGGATCCGGCTTCTTTCGCGATCTGCGTCAACTCGCGGTCAATGTCCGGCAACGTGGCGCTTCCATACACCGCCGGCTCGCGAGTTCCGAGCAGGTTCAGGTTGGGGCCGTGAAGCACGAGGACGTTCATGCGGTGCGCAGGGCGGCGTAAGAGCCGGACGTGTCAATTCGAAAGAAGCGAACTTTACGCTTTGTTGAGTACTGTTCACGCCACTAAGCGAGAATTTACCCTAAAAAGAGTGCTTGACAACTCTTGTCGCGATTGGCAACGCGGATGAGCGCAGATCGACGCTCCGGGACACTGCAGCGGGGCAACCGGCGCGCCGGATGCTGCGAGTTCGATCAGGAAGGGTGCACCCAGTCGGCCAGTTCGGCCGCGTTGGTCGCGCCGAACTTGTGCTGGGCGAGTTGCTGCGAGCGATCGAACACGGCCGTGAATGGCAGGGCGACATTGGGATCATTGCTGAGGCGCCTCGCCCAGGCAAGTCCCGCATACCCGAGGATGGAGATCGGATAAGAGACGGGATGCGCCGCGAGGAACTTGTCGATGGCCGGCTGCTCATCGATCGCCAGGCCGATCACCAGCGCGTTCCTGCCCGCCTCGGAACGCGCGAAACCGTCGATGTCGGGCATCTCGCGCACGCACGGCGGGCACCAGGGCGCCCAGAAATTGAGCACGACGAAGCGGCCGCCGATGTCGGCGTTGCTCAGCGTGCGGCCGTCGGTCGTGTGGATGGGCGACGGAATCGGCGTCAGCGGCGGGAGCGCGATGCCCGCCGCGGAGGCGGCGGCCGCGGTGGTGTCGCCCATCTCGACCGGCGCCTGGCGGTGGCGCATCCAGGCGCCGAAGCCGAGCGCCGCGGTGCCGAGCCCCAGGCCCGCGACCCATTCGCGGCGTGTCAATGCACTCATGCGCGTTCTTCTTCCAGCAGTCGTTGCAGCGCGGTGGCGTCGCCGCGCCAGGTGTGGCCGCGGGCATCGGGCTTGAGCGCGCCGCGCAGGTCGTCCAGGTCGAGCACGTTCAGGTGGATCGTGATCCAGTCGTCCAGCGCGGCACTGCGCTCGGCCAGCACCAGCGTCAGCGAGTGCTCGCCGCGGCCGAGGGGCTCGCTGACGGTCTCGTACTCGACGCCCTTGTTCAGCAGCGCGATCTCCGGCGCCTTGGTGTCGTCGCAATACAGGTCGATGCGGACGATGGACTGCCGCGTCGCCGTCCCGCGCCAGACCGCCCCGCCCACGTAGGGCCGGAATTCGGCCAGCCGCAGCATCCAGCGCAGCGCCGCCTCGCGCAGCGCGCGCAGTTCGACGGGCTGCGTATCGGCGCAGAAGATCGCGATGTGGGCGCGGACTTCGTCCTCGATGGCCTCGTTGCTGGGCGCATCGCGCAGGCGCCGACCGCCGTCGCCGTGTTCCTGCAGCGCCTTGCGGCGGGCGCTGGCGTAGTCCAGGCCGTCCTCGACGATCATCCGGGCGGCGGCCTGGGCGACTTCCTGTTGTTCTCGATCCAGTTCCATGGCGATGTCAGCGGCCCGTCGCGGGCCAGTCAACTCGCGACTATGGCAGGTCCACGCCGCCCATGCGGGCAACGATGGTGGCCGACCGCCCCAGCACATACGGCGACGCCGGCGACCTCTCGAACTTCTTGGGTGCCGGCAGCATCACCGCCAGCCGTGCCGCCTGCGCGGGTCCGAGCGTCGCCGCGCTGGTGCGGAAGTAGTGCTCGGACGCGGCCTGCGCGCCGAACACGCCCTCGCCCCACTCGACGCTGTTCAGGTAGGTCGTGAGGATGCGCTGCTTGCCCAGCACGATCTCGAGCATGTAGGTGATGACCAGCTCCTGGCCCTTGCGCAGGATGTTGCGCTCGCCCGAGAGGAACAGGTTCTTGGCGAGCTGCTGCGAGATCGTCGAGCCGCCGACGACCTTGGGCGTGACCACGCGCGGCTTGCCATCGGCGCCGCGCCGCGTCGACGTGCGACTCTGCTGCGCCTCGACCCGCGCCTCGGCCTTCTCGTTCTTGTTCCAGGCCTTCTCGACCGCACCCCACTCGACGCCGTGGTGATCGACGAAGCCGGCGTCCTCGCTCGCGATGACGGCGCGGCGCAGGTTGTCGGAGATGCGGTTGCCCGGCACGCTTTCCTGTGCCCACGGCAGCTGGTGCTTCTCGACGGCGATGCGCCAGATCTCGCTGCGCTGGAACGACGTCGACTCGGGCGCGACGACGAGCATCAGCGCGATGCGCAGCAGGAAGAACAGCTGCAGCGCCAGCACCGCGACGGCCAGCATGCCGAACAGCCGGCCGACGCCGCGCACACCGGCGTTCAAGCGGAGGCTCCGGCCTTCGCGGCCTGGGCGTCGACCTCGCGGCGCAGCTCGGTGAGCACCTGGAACGTGCTCGGGCGCACGCCCATCCAGACGAAGTAGGCCTCGGCGGCCTGCTCGACCAGCATGCCCAGGCCGTCGCGCGCGACCGCGCCTTGCGCGCGCGCCCAGCGCAGGAAGGGCAGGGCGGCGGCGCCGTACATCATGTCCAGCGCCAGCGCGCCGGGCTTGAGCGTGCCGGCCGGCAGCGGCGGCACTGTCGCCTGCAGGCTGGCGGCGGTGGCGTTGATCAGCACGTCGAAGCCGGCGCCGGGGGTCTCGAGCGCGGCGGCTGACAGCGGTACGTCGAGCCGCGCGGCACTGGCGGCGAAGCGTTCGACCAGCGCCTGCCCCTTGGCGAGCGTGCGGTTGGCGACGACCAGCGCCGCCGGCCGCGTGGCCAGCAGCGGATCGAGCGCACCGGCCGCGGCGCCGCCGGCGCCCAGCACCAGCACGCGCCTGCCGCGCAACCCGACGCCGGCGTTGAGTTCGATATCGCGCACCAGGCCGGCGCCGTCGGTGTTGTCGCCGAGCCAGCCCTCGCCGTCGAACACGATCGTGTTGACGGCCTGCGCGCGGCGCGCGCGCTCGCTCAGGCGCGCGCAGGCCGCGAAGGCCTCGCCCTTGAACGGCACGGTGACGTTGCAGCCGCGTGCGCCGGCGTCGGCGAACGCGCGCAGCGTGGCGACGAAGCCGTCCAGCGGCGCTTCGATGCGCGTGTAGTCCACCGCGTGGCCGGACGCCGCGGCAAAGCGCGCATGGATCTGCGGCGAGCGGCTGTGCGAGACGGGATTGCCGACGACGGCGAGACGGACGGGGTTCGCGGCGGCGCTCAAGAATCAGCCTCCGTTGTTGGTCATCGTGGCCTGCATGCCCTCGGCCTTCGTGAAGCGGAAGCGCGAGGTCACGACGATCTGGTCGGCCTTCTGCTTCATGTCGTCGCTGAAGTTGCCGAACGGCGCCGCCGCATTGGCGATGGCCAGCGCGCGCTGGTCGAGGAAGCGCGAGCTGGAGCTATGGATGATCTCGGACTCGACGATGCGTCCGCGCGCGTCGATCGTGAGGTTGACCGTCAGCTCGCCGTACAGCTTGTGGCCGTTGAGCGTCGGGAAGTTGGCGGTGCCCTTGTCCTCGATCCGGTGGCGCAGCTTGTCGTAGTAGATCGCGTAGACCTCTTCGCGCGTGGCCGGGCTGATGTAGCGGCGGCGCGGACGCGCGTTCTCCTCGTTGATCCGCTTCTCGATCACCGCGAGCAGCCGCAGCTTCTGCTGGCGCAGCTCCTCGGTCTGGCGCTCGGACTGGGTCATCGAGGTCTTGCGCGGATCGGGCACCGGCATCGCGGCGATGTCGCGCCGGATCTGCGACAGCAGCTGCTGCTGTTCCTGCTGCTGCTGCTGGATCGCCTTGGAGGAGTCCGATTGGTCGTCGCCGACCAGCTCGCTCGGCGACGGCGGCAGCGGCGACGTGGCGATGCCGACCTCGGCCTCGCCGCCACCGGCGAGGTTGGCCTGCGCGATGGCCTGCGCCTTGGTCGGCGCCTCGGTCGAGCGCGCGTTGACGAGGACGACCTCCAGCGGCGTGTCCTGGAACACGCGGTTGAAGTCCTCCGGATCGACGAAGCGCACGCCCAGCACCGCGGCATGCAGCGACACGGAGATCGCCAGCGCCAGCTGCATCACGCTCGGCCGCCAGGCGCGGAGACGGACCGACAACGGTTCCTGCGCGAACATCTCGCGCGGCTTCGGAGGCTTGAAGTTCTTGTCCATGCGGGGCGGGTTCAGGCCGGCGTGGCCGCGCCTTCTGCGGGCGGCGTCTCTTCGTTGACGTCGATGGCCAGCGTCAGCGGGCCGGCGCTGACCTCTTCGACGTCGTCGGCCTCCTCGGAGGTGGCGCCGGCATCGGTCGTCTCGTCATCGAGCTTGGCGATGAGACGGGCGTGCAGGTCCAGCGTGAGCAGGTCGACGCCGTCGACACGCACGCGCACGTGCGTCCCGCGCGCGAGGCCGTCGCAGCCGGCGGCCTTGAACACGAGCGGCAGCGTGTCGGCGCGCACCAGGCCGTCCTTCAGTACCGCGGCGTCGAGCTCGGTGACCTCGTTCTGCTGCAGCCAGCGCAGCGTCCAGAAGCGCTCGATGCCCGTCTGGAAGCCGTTGTAGGCGGCGTAGGCGGTGTCGAAGCCGGAGATGATCGAGAACAGCGTCGCGTCCTTGGGCTTGAAGTGCGCCGACAGCGGCGCCATGCGCCCGTTGCGCACGCACGCGATGATCTGCCACTGGTTGACGAGGTCGACGTAGCGCCGCAGCGGCGACGTGGCCCAGGTGTATTGCGCCACGCCCATGCCGGCATGCGGCGCGGGGCGCACGCCCATGCGCACCTTGACGCCCGGCGCGAGGCTCGCCTGGCTGCGGTAGATGCCCGGCACGCCCATCTCGGCGATCCAGCCGCCCCACGTGCTGTTGGCCAGGATCATCGCCTCGGAGACGATGAGATCGAGCGGCGCGCCGCGCCGGCGCTCGCTGATCGTGACCTTCTCGTCGCCCTTGGGCTCCGTCGTCGGCGACGTGCCGTCGGCGGTCTCGAGGCGGAAGTTGTAGTCGGGCCGGTTGAAGTTCTCCGGCTTGCCGCGCACGATCTCGCGCAGCGCCTTCAGGTGGCGCGCGAGGCGGAACGTGAAGGCGAGCTCGGTGGCGAACGGATAGTCGGCCGGCGCCTCGCCCAGCAGCGACGCCTCGGTGACGAAGGCGTCGAGCTTGTCGTGGCGCAGATTGGCGACGATGGGCACGAGCTCCAGCTTCGTCTCGCTGGACTTGATCTCCAGCGTCGCCTCGTCGAACGTGACGTACAGGCTCAGCGCCGGGCAGTCGCGTCCTTCGGCCAGCGTGTACTTCTCGACGATGCTGTCGGGCAGCATCGTGATCTTCCAGCCCGGCATGTAGACGGTGGACAGGCGGTCGCGCGCGACCTTGTCGATCGCCGAGTCCGGCAGGATCGCCAGGCCCGGCGCGGCGATGTGCACGCCGAAGACGACCGTCCCCGAGCCCAGGCCGCGCACGGACAGCGCGTCGTCGATCTCGGTGGTCTGCGAATCGTCGATCGAGAACGCGGCGACGTCGGCGCGCGGCAGGTCGTCCTTGATGGCCGGCGCCTCCAGCGGCGGGAAGCCGGTGCCCTTGCCCAGCTCCTCGAACAGGAAGCGGCGCCAGTGGAACTGGTACGGGCTCGAGATGGCGCCCGCGGCCTTCAGCAGGTCCAGGGGCGAGCGTTGCGCCTGCTTCGAGGCCTCGACGACGGCCTTGTATTCGGCGGCGTTCTTGTCGGGGCGGAACAGGATCTTGTAGAGCTGGTCGCGGATCGGCTGCGGCGTCTGGCCGGCGACGAGCTCCCTGGCCCATTCCTGGATCTGCAGCGCCTGCAGGCGCTTGCGTTCGATGCCCAGAAGCGCGGCCTTGACCGTCTCCTCCGGCGCCTTGCGGAAGACGCCCTTGGCCATGCGGCGGAAATAGTGCGGCGCGTCGAACAGGCGGAACAGCGCGGCGGCCTGCTGCACCGGGCCGGCGGACTTGTCGAAGTAGTCGCGCGCCAGGTCGGCGAAGCCGAATTCGCCCTCGCTGGCGAACTCCCAGGCGAGGTCGAGGTCGATCTCGCCCGCGAGCGCCTGGCCCTGCGCGATCAGTTCGGCGGGCAGGGGCTTGTCGAAGCGAAGGAGGACGTGCGAGGCCTTGACCTTCACACGCTTGCCGGAGTCGAGTTCGACCTGGATCGAGCTGTCCGCCTCGGACATCACCCGTCCGGCGAGGAACTTCCCGGAGTCATCGAAGAGAGCGTAATTCACCCGGCGATTGTCGCCGAGTTCGGCCGGGCGCCCGCCCGCCCGAGGACGGAATGCGACGGGCGTTGCGGCTGTTACGCCGAACGGCAGGATTCGCGCGTCCCGCTCGATGCCGAAGGCGCCGCGAAAGGCGCGCGCCCATGAAAAACGGGAGCCGAGGCTCCCGTCGATCGATCGAGCGCGAAAGGCTCAGGCTTGCGTGTTCGAGCGGCGACGCGCCAGCGTGGCGACCAGGCCCAGGCCCGCGAGCAGCATCGCGAAGCTCTGCGCTTCCGGGATCGCCGGCAGGCCGTCGGTCGCGCCGAAGGACGTGTACTTCGTGCCGTCGGTGCTGAACTGGACTTGCATGTTGCCCGAGCAGCAGTCCTCGAAGCCGTAGATCGTCAGCGTGTGGACGCCGACGGACAGATTGGCGCTGCCGGCCAGGAACTGGCTGGCGTCCGAGTAGCTGTAGTTCCACCACATGTTGTTGCTCTTGGTGTCCAGCGCCGTGCCGTCCAACACCAGCGTGCCGCCGCCGCCCAGGTCGACGCCCGCGCGGAAGTCGAAGGTCTCCGGCGAGGTGACGTCGAACTTGATCGTCGCTTCGAAGGCCGAGTTGCTCAGGGCGAAGCTGGCGTTGTCGAAGCTGGCGAGCGCGACCGGGGCGCCGACGAGGCCGCTGACGGCGCTCTGGTAGGCGGCCGAGTCGGCCAGGCCGGCTTCGAAACCGGCACCGGTCTGGTAGGTGATGCCGCTGGCGCTGGCCGCGCCCGCGACGACAGCCAGCGAGACGGCTGCTGCAAACTTCTTCATGGAAAACCCCTTGGATGGATCTGATTGTTCGATGCTTCGGGACCACGGGACACGCGTTGCGACGCATCCGGCAGAGTTGCCCTCGAGCAACTGGACGGTATCACGGCGGCCCAGGGTTTACGCTCCCCGAAAAGGGGGTGTCGGACACCTGATCGATGTCGCCGCGACCCGGTCGGGTGCGTGCTCTTCAGAGCTGCAGGTGGCGCAGCAGATCGGGCACGTGCGACTCGAAATCCGTCAGCCCGTGGTCGCTGCCGGCGATCAGCTTCAACCGGCCGCGGGCGTAGCGGGCGGTCATCTCGCGCCAGTCGAGCACCTCGTCGCCCTTCGCGACGATGGCCAGGATGGTCTCCGGATGCGCGAGCGGCTCCGGCGGCGCCATGGCGCGCAGCTCGTCGACGTACTCGGCGCGGAAGTCGAAGCTCTCGCCGGCCGAGTGGTACATCGTCTGGCGGCCGATGTGGGCCGCGAGGTCGCGCGCGGGATCGACGGCCGGATTGACCAGCACGGCGCGGCAGCCCCGCGACTGCGCGAAGACCGTCGCGTAGAAGCCGCCCAGCGAACTGCCGATGACGCCGGTCGTGGCCGCGGGCCAGCCGGCGGTGATCGCGTGGATGTCGTCCAGCGCCGCGGCCGGCGACGGCGGCAACTGCGGGCAGGCCCACACGAGATCGGGCCGGTGCACCGCGACCCAGTCGGCCATCCAGCGCGCCTTGGCCGATTGCGGCGACGAGCGGAAGCCGTGCAGGTACAGCAGGTGGGTCAGCACGCGGCGGAGGTCACGTATGCGGTGCTTCCAGCGCGGCCAGCAGCTTGGCGTGCACGCCGCCGAAGCCGCCGTTGCTCATGCACAGGATGTGGTCGCCCGGCTTGGCCGCGCGCGCCACGGCGGCCACCAGCGCGCCGATGGTGTCGCACACGACGGCCTGCTTGCCCATCGGCGCCAGCGCCTCGGCGGCGTCCCACGACAGCCCGCCGGAGTGGCAGAACGACAGGTCCGCCTCCTCGAGCGCCCACGGCAGCTGCGCCTTCATCGCGCCCTGCTTCATCGTGTTGGAGCGCGGCTCGAACACGGCCAGGATGCGCTGCGCGCCGACCTTGCGGCGCAGGCCGTCGATGGTGGTGCGGATCGCGGTGGGGTGGTGCGCGAAGTCGTCGTAGACACGGATGCCGTTGACCTCGCCCTTGAGCTCGAGCCGGCGCGCGACGTTCTCGAACGACGCCAGCGCCGCGGCCGCCGTGGCCGGCGCGACGCCCACGTGTTCGGCGGCGGCGATCGCGGCCAGCGCGTTCATCTGGTTGTGCTCGCCCAGCAGGTGCCACTCGACGCGCGCGATCTTCATCGAGCCGCGCAGCACGTCGAACGCATGCGGCTCGCCGCGCGCCCGCAGCGCGCCGGGCTCTTCCTTGCGCGCGCCGAAGCGCTGCACCTCGCTCCAGCAGCCGCGATCGAGCACGCGCTGCAGCGATTCCTCGCGCGCGTTGACGACGAGGCGTCCGCGCGACGGCATCGTGCGCACGAGGTGGTGGAACTGCGTCTCGATGGCGGCCAGGTCGGGGAAGATGTCCGCGTGGTCGAACTCGAGGTTGTTCAGCACCGCGGTGCGCGGGTGGTAGTGGACGAACTTGCTGCGCTTGTCGAAGAACGCCGTGTCGTACTCGTCGGCCTCGATGACGAACGGCGTGCGTGCGCCGCCGTCGCCGCGCACCTTGCCCAGGCGTGCCGAGACGCCGAAGTTGCGCGGCACGCCGCCGACCAGGAAGCCGGGCTCGAGCCCGGCCTGGTCGAGGATCCACGCCAGCATCGCCGTCGTCGTCGTCTTGCCGTGCGTGCCGGCCACCGCCAGCACGTGCCGGCCTTCGAGCACGTGCTCGGCCAGCCACTGCGGGCCGCTGGCGTAGGGCAGGCCGTCGTCGAGGATGGCCTCCATCAGCGGATTGCCGCGCGAGACGGCGTTGCCGATCACAAACAGGTCCGGCGCCAGCGCCACCTGGTCGGTGCCGTAGCCGTCGATCAGCTCGATGCCGAGGGCGCGCAGCTGGTCGCTCATCGGCGGGTAGACGTTGGCGTCGCAGCCGGTCACCTTGTGGCCGGCCTCGCGCGCCAGCGCGGCGAGACCTCCCATGAAGGTGCCGCAGATGCCGAGGATGTGGATGTGCATGACGGAATCGTTCTTGTTCGGTCCCGCGAGGCCATGCACGTTTCGCGCCCAGCCTCCAGGATGTCGGCCGGCGGGCGGCTGGACCGCCCCGGCACGTGGATATTCTCGGCTAGCCGGCGATGAAAGTCTGCATGCCGGCCCACTCGTCGCCGGGCGAAAGCGTGACGGGATCGATGACCCGCGCCGCTTCGACGCACAGCATCTTCTGCCAGTCGTCGTCGGGCAGGTCGTCCAGCTGCGCGGCCTTGACCGGGCCCGGGTTCCAGACGACGACGTCGGTGAACCCGCTCTGCGCGATCGAGACCTTGCGGCCCAGCTCGCGCAGCGTCAGCGGGCTCGGGGCGTCGTGGTACAGACGGTCGACCTCGCCGACCACCTGGGTGACGTCGCCCCATTGCTGCTGCCACTGGCCGGTGGTGTTGTCCTCGTACTTGACGCCCTGCAGTCCCTCGAGCTGGGCCTTGAGCACGTCATTGGTGCGCAGGTAGCTGTGCAGCGCCACGGCGAACTCGAAGCCGGCGTCGCCGGTGTTGGTGACGGCGAACTCGATGTCGAGCTGCTGGCCGATCAGGCTGACGGTGATCTCGGCCTCGAACTCGTGCGGCCACAGCGCGCGCGTTCGGTCGTCGGCGACGAAGCGCAGCACCGCCTGGGCGTGCTTGCCGTGCGACGGCATCTCCACCAGCTGCCAGCCGCGCGTGCGCAGCAGGCCGTGGCGAGGCAGCGTGCCGCGGCTGGAGAACTGCGGGAAGATCACCGGCACGCCGCCGCGCACGGCCTGGCCCTCGCCGTATTCGCTGGTGGGCGAGACGTAGAGCTGCTCCTGGCCGCCGGCCGGCACCCAGCTGACGAGATGGCCGCCGTGCAGCAGGATCGTGGCGCGCGCGCCGTCGGACGACTGCAGCGCCACCGCCGGGTGCCCGTTGTATTCGGTCGGTTTTACGGAAGCCACGGATGTCAGGTTCGCAATGCCGTGAAAGCGGCACGAGCGGCCTTCAAGGTGTGTTCGATCTCGGCTTGGCCGTGGGCGGCGCTGACGAAGCCCGCCTCGTACAACGCCGGCGCAAAGTACACGCCCGCGTCCAGCATCGCGTGGAAGAAGCGGTTGAAGCGCTCCTTGTCGACCGCGACGGCGCTGGCGTAGTCGTGCGGCAGCGCGTCGGCGAAGAAGAAGCCGAACAGGCCGCCCTCGCTGTCGACCGCCAGCGGGATGCCCGCGGCGTCGGCCTCGGCCTTCAGCCCGTCGACCAGCTCGCGCGTGCGCTCGCCAAGCGCCTCGTGGAAGCCGGGCTTGGCGATCTCGTGCAGCGTGGCCAGGCCGCAGGCCGTGGCGACGGGGTTGCCCGACAGCGTGCCTGCCTGGTAGGCCGGGCCCAGCGGCGCAAGCTGCGCCATGATCGTGCGCGACGCGCCGAACGCGGCCAGCGGCATGCCGCCGCCGATGACCTTGCCGAATACGCTGATGTCGGGCACGAAGCCCTGCATCCGCTGCGCATAAAGGCTTTGCGCGCCGCCGAGCGCGACGCGGAAGCCCGTCATCACCTCGTCCATGATCAGCAGCGCGCCGTGCTTGTAGCAGAGCTCGCGCAGCCACGCCATGAAGGATTCGCTCGTGCGCACGAAGTTCATGTTGCCGGCGATCGGCTCGATGATCACGCAGGCCAGCTCGTCGCCGTAGGCCGCGAAGGCCTCCTCGAGTTGCTGGATGTTGTTGAAGTCGAGCACCGTCGTGTGCTGCACGACCTCGGGCGGCACGCCGGCCGAGGTCGGATGGCCGAACGTGGCCAGGCCGGAGCCGGCCTTGACCAGCAGCGCGTCGGCGTGGCCGTGATAGCAGCCCTCGAACTTGATCAGGCGCGAACGTCCGGTGGCGGCACGTGCCAGGCGGATCGCGCTCATGCAGGCCTCGGTGCCCGAGCTGACCAGGCGCACCTGCTCGACGCTGGGCACGTGGCGGATGATCTCCTCGGCCAGCTCGACCTCGCGCTCGGTCGGTGCGCCGAAGCTGAAGCCGTCGCGTGCGGCCTTCAGCACGGCCTCGAGCACGGCCGGATGGCCGTGGCCAAGGATCATCGGCCCCCACGATCCGATGTAGTCGACGTAGCGCCTGCCTTCGGCGTCGACGATCCAGGCGCCTTCGCCGCGGGCGATGAAGCGTGGCGTGCCGCCAACGGCACGGAACGCGCGCACGGGCGAGTTCACGCCGCCGGGGATGACCTTCTGGGCGCGGTCGAACAGCTGCTCATTAGTGGACACTGCGCGAGCCTCCCACCTCGGTCGCGTCGTCCGACAGCGCCTCCTCGATCGTCTCGTCGCCTTCCTCCTCCTCGCCGGGCGGCAGCGCCCAGAAGAAGCGGTCGGGCACGACGCCGCCCATGCCGGGGCGGAACCCGGCGTCCAGGCTCTGGTCGAGGAACTGCAGCGCCTCGCCCACGGCCGCCTGCAGCTCGGCCGCGGCGCCCAGCAGCGCGGCCATCGCGGCCGACAGCGTGTCGCCGGCGCCGACGAAGGTCGCCTCGAACATCTCGAACTTCTCGCCCGTGAGCGCGCCCTGCGGCGACGCCAGCACGTTGTCGATGAACTGGCCCGCGCCCTTGGCCGGCAGCATCACGCCGGTGACCAGCACGAAGCGCGTGCCGTGCTCGGCCGCGGCGACGGCCAGCTCGCGCGGCGAGGCCGGGCGGTCGGAATCCCAGTCGGGCAGCAGGAAGTCGGTCAGCGTCTTGTGGTTGCCGATCAGCACCTCGGTGGCCGGCAGGATCAGCTCGCGGAACGCGTCGAGGTAGGTGTTCTGGTCGTCGTCCTCCATGAACGACAGCCCCGGCAGATAGGACACGACCGGCACGTCGGGATAGTCGGACAGCACCTCGGCCACCGCGCTGACGTTGTCGGTATTGCCGAGGAAGCCCACCTTGATGCCGGAGACGGTGATGTCCTCGAGGATGCAGCGGGCCTGCTCGACCACGGCGTCGGCGTCGATGACGTGCTGGTCGAAGACCTCGGCGGTGTCGCGCATCAGCAGCGCGGTGACCACGGGCAGGGCATGGGCACCCATCGCCGCGATGGTCGAGACGTCGCCCGCGATGCCTCCGGCGCCGCTGGCATCGCTGGCGTTGAAAGTCAGGATACAGGCCGGAGCACTGGCTTCTTCAGCGTTTTCGTCGGGCGTTTCCGCGCCGGGAGGGAGGTCCATTGCCATGTCCGGTGGGGGGCAAGCCGTGAAGCTTGCCCGGAAAATGTGATTAGTTTGGCCCTTAGCGCGTCGTTAACCGCTCGGGGCCGTGGCTACAATCCAGACGATTGTAGTGACCCTGAACGCGAACGACTGTGAACGAACCTCAAACCTGGATGTGCCTGATCTGCGGCTGGATCTACGACGAAGCTGCCGGGGATGCGGAAACTGGTTTGCTGCCGGGTACCCCCTGGGCCGCGGTTCCGATGAACTGGACGTGTCCGGAATGCGGTGCACGCAAGGAAGACTTCGAGATGGTCCGCATCTGATGGAAGAACCCACGATGGCGCATGTTCTGAACGAGAGCTTCAATGGCTGATGCCACGCCGGCCCCCTCCGCCGCACCGGCGCAGCCCGCGGTACGCGTGCTCGTCATCGACGACAGCAACACCATCCGGCGCAGCGCCGAGATCTTCCTGCGCCAGGGCGGGCACGAAGTGGTGCTGGCCGAAGACGGTTTCGACGCGCTTGCCAAGGTCAACGACCACACGCCCGACCTGATCTTCTGCGACATCCTGATGCCGCGGCTCGACGGCTACCAGACCTGCGCGATCATCAAGCGCAATCCGCGCTTCACGGCGGTGCCGGTGATCATGCTGTCGTCCAAGGATGGCGTGTTCGACAAGGCTCGCGGCCGGATGGTCGGCTCCGAGGATTACCTGACCAAGCCTTTCACGAAGGAACAGCTCCTGCGCGCGGTGGCCCAATACCACCCGGCGAAGCTTTCCAGCGAACAGTAAGCAAGAGTTTCTCTCCCGAATATCGCGGGCCGCGACAAGCGGCCGGATAAACGGGCCAAAAGCGCAACCCAGGCGCGTTTCAAGGACATACCATGCCGATCCAGCACATTCTCCTGGTCGATGATTCGAAGACCGAATTGGCTTATCTCTCCGACCTGCTCGCCAAGCGCGGTTTCACCGTTCGCACGGCCGAGAATGGCGAAGACGCGATGAAGCGCCTGGCGGAAGGCAAGCCCGACCTGATCCTGATGGACGTCGTGATGCCCGGAACCAACGGCTACCAGCTGACCCGCTCGATCACGCGCGATCCGCGCTACTCCGACGTGCCGGTGATCATGTGCACCAGCAAGGGCCAGGAGACCGACCGCGTCTGGGGCCTGCGCCAGGGCGCGCGCGATTACGTCGTCAAGCCGGTCGACACCGACGACCTGATGGCCAAGATCAAAAGCCTCGGCTGACCCCGTCGGCCTGAACTCGACCACCTCGCACGCACCCCTCCATGGCCAATAAAGATGCCCTGCGCGAACTGCAAACCCGGCTGGCGAGCCGCCTGCAGGCCGCCAAGACGCAGCCGCGTGCGCGAGGCTGGCTCGCCGTCGAATGCGCCGGCGTCGGACTGCTGCTGCCGCTGGCCCAGGCGGGCGAGATCTTCCCGCTGCGCGCGCTCCTGAAGCTGCCGCACGCCAAGCCCTGGATGACCGGGGTGGCGCAGCTTCGCGGCGACCTGTACACCGTCATCGACCTGGCAGCCTTCCTGGGCCTGCGCGCGCCCAAGGCCAACGACCCGGCGGCGCTCGACGGCCAGCTCGTGATGCTGGCGCCGTCGCTGCAGGTCAATGCCGCGCTCCGAGTCGACCGCCTGGCGGGCCTGCGCGGCGAAGAACAATTGACGCGCGAGGCCGAGCCGGCCGAGAGCGTCGGCGCCCGGCCCGCATTCGCGGCCGGCCGCTGGAAGGACGCGCTCGGCGCGTCCTGGCAGGAGATCGATCTGGGGGCGCTGGCCGTGGACGGCGCGTTCCTGGATGTCATGAGCTGAAGAGGGTCCGGTCGCGACGACGCGCCGTGCCAACGGCGCCAAGGCACCCAAGTGCGTCGGACGGCCGTTCGGGATTAGTTGGGATTTGAAATCTAGCGTGAAGAGGGCGAGATGAACTTGTCAGACCAAAGCAATGGCAACGTGCTGAAGCAGCACGGCGCCCACACCGAGGGCGGCCTCGAGAACGTCTATCCTCCCGTCGCTTCGGAGGCCGGCGCGCACGCGCGCGAGGTCGCGCTGGCGGACGTCGATCTCGGCGATCCGGTCGATTCGCACCGACAGTCGCTGCACGACTCGGACGACGGCCCCGGCCTGGGCCACCAGGATCACGAGACGCACGCGCTGTCCACCGGCGGCGCGGTGCCGACGCTGGATCTCGACGTCCACGCGATGGGCCACTCGGCCTTCCCGCTCGACGGCGCCGGCCCGGGCCAGGACGACGACCACGGCGTCGTGCACTCCGAGAACAACCTGTCCATCGACCTGCCGCTCGAAGGCGTCGACACGGCGACGATGAACGCGTCGACGCTGGTGCCCGACCACGCCGACGCCGCGCCCACGCGCCTGCTCGATGCCGAGCCCGCGCAGGCCGAGCCCGCGCCGGTCGACGAGGACAACACCGGCCTGCCGCTGATCGGCCGCCGCTCGGTGAGCTACCAGCAGCGCTTCGTGTTCACGCTGACGGCCATCGGCATCGTCGGCCTGCTCGCCTCCGGCTACTTCGCCTTCAGCGCGGCCAACGCCCACTCGCAGCAGGTGGAGGCCACCGGCGCCGCGCTGATGCAGTCGCAGCGCCTGGCCAAGTCGGTCTCGCAGGCCATGATCGGCAGCCCCGCGGCCTTCCCGGAAGTCAAGGAAAGCGGCACCGTGCTGGCCAACAACGTGCGCGGCCTGCACACCGGCAACGACCTGGTGAGCGCGGTTCCGGCCGGCGTGCAGGACACCGTCGCCCCGCTGATGACGCTGGTCGACCGCGCCGAGAAGAACTCGCAGATCGTGCTGGCGCAGCAGAAGACCCTGACCCAGGTGGGACAGGCGCTGCGCACCATCAACCGCCAGTCTTCCGACCTGTTGGAGACGGCCGAGACCGTGTCGTCCCTGAAGCTGCAGGGCGGCGCCTCGGCGGCCGAGATCTCCGCCGTCGGCCAGCTCGTGATGTTGACGCAGCGGATCGGCAAGAGCGCGAACGAGTTCCTGACCTACGAAGGCGTGTCGCCAGAAGCCGTGTTCCTGCTCGGCAAGGACTTGAACACCTTCCGCGAGATCGCCGACGGCCTGCTGCAAGGCAACGCCGACCTGCGGCTGCCCGGCACGAAGGAGCCCGCCACGCGCGAGCGCCTCGAGCAGCTGATCCAGCAGTACGAGCAGACGCGCAGCCAGTCCAGCGCGATTCTGGCCAACCTGCAGGGCCTGGTGGCCGCGCGTGAAGCGCAGGCGCAGATCGTGGGCGACAGCGAGCCGCTGCGAAAGGGCCTCGAAGGCGTGCAGAACCGCCTGGCCAGCGTCGGTACGCTGTCGGTCGGCTACATCGCGGCACTGCTGGTGTCGCTGGTGCTGCTGGTCATCGGCGTGTTCGGCATCCTGCGACTGTTCGTGGCCAGCCAGCGCCAGCGCGCGACGGCCGCCGAAGCGCAACGGACGGAATCGGAATCGCGCCAGCGCGAAGCGCAGCGCGTCAACGACGCCAACCAGGCCGCCATTCTCCGCCTGATGAACGAACTGCAGTCGGTCGCCGAGGGCGACTTGACGCAGCAGGCCACCGTTACCGAGGACATCACCGGCGCCATCGCCGACTCGGTCAACTACACCGTGGAAGAACTTCGCACGCTGGTGGCGCAGGTGCAGGGCACCGCCAACCGGGTGACGGACACCACCGGCCAGGTCGAACAGACGTCGACCGAGCTGCTCGCGGCCTCGACCGAACAGCTGCACGAGATCCGCGAGACCGGCGAGTCCGTGCTGCAGATGGCCGGCCGAATCAACGACGTGTCGCAACGCG
Source organism: Scleromatobacter humisilvae (assembly GCF_023231945.1). Taxonomy (GTDB): domain Bacteria; phylum Pseudomonadota; class Gammaproteobacteria; order Burkholderiales; family Burkholderiaceae_C; genus Scleromatobacter; species Scleromatobacter humisilvae. Next base: position 190,158 of record NZ_JAJLJH010000008.1, on the reverse strand, counting down.
CCCAGGAAACCGTGGCAGCCGCCCAGCAGTCGCTGAACGTGACGCAGACCGGCCGCCGCGCGGTGCAGGACGCCATCGAGGGCATGAACTCGATCCGCGACCAGATCCAGGAAACCTCGAAGCGGATCAAGCGCCTGGGCGAATCGTCGCAGGAGATCGGCGAAATCACCGAGCTGATTTCCGACATTACGGAACAGACGAACGTGCTGGCCCTGAACGCCGCCATCCAGGCCGCCTCGGCCGGCGATGCGGGTCGCGGCTTCTCGGTCGTTGCGGAAGAAGTGCAGCGGCTGGCCGAACGCTCCGGCGACGCGACGCGCCAGATCGCGGCGCTGGTGAAGGCCATTCAGACCGACACCGGCGATGCCGTGGCCGCCATGGAGCGTTCCACGCAGGGTGTGGTGCAGGGGGCGCAGCTGTCCGACGCGGCCGGTGCGGCGCTGGTCGACATCGACCGTGTGACGCGCGAACTGTCGGCGCTCGTCGAGAACATCTCGGCGCAGGCGCAGAGCGAGGCGCAGTCGGCGAACGTCGTGGCCTCCAACATCCAGCACATCTTCGCGGTGACGGAACAGACCGGCGACGGTACGCGTTCGACCGCGCAGATCGTTCGCGAGCTTTCTCGTACGGCCGAAGAATTGCGCCAGTCCGTTTCCCGATTCAAGATCGGCTGACCGTTCGACGATCTCGTCGAACGGTTGAGACCCCCTTGCGTGCACGCCTCGACGAGGCGGCGCGCTGGAGATGACGTTGAGTGAACAAACAGCGCACGCAGTGCCTGCAGACCTGAGCACCTTGGCCTGGGTGGCCGACGAGCTTCGCCGTACCCTCGACAACGCCCACAAGGCGCTGCGGCGCCAGGTGCGCGAGACCGAGGCCGCGCCGCAGGGCACCGAGATCGACGGCACCGCTTCGGCGGCGATGCAGCAGGCCCGCGCGTTGTTCCATCAGAGCGCCGGGGCGCTCGACATGGTCGGCCAGGTCGAAGGCGCCCGCATGCTGCGCGCCAGCGAGCAGGCCGTCGTGCGGCTGATGCAGAAGGTGCGCCAGCTCGACGCCAACACCGCCACCACGATCGAACGCTCGTCGTTCGCGCTGCTCGACTTCCTGCGCCGCCGCCTGTCCGGCAAGGACGTGTCGCCGCTCGCGCTGTTCCCGCAATACCGCGAAGTGCAGACGCTCGCAGGCGCCGACCGCATCCATCCGGCCGACCTCTGGCAGGGCGACTCGCAGTCCACGTCGCTGAACGACGCCGCGCCGGCGCTCGTCAAGGCTTCGGCCGGCACGCACGTGATGGCGCTCAAGCCCGACGCGGATACCCGTGGCCGCATGGAGCAGTGCATGCTCGCGCTGCTGCGCGGGCCGGTGGGCCCCGCCGCCACGCAGATGAGCCAGCTGTTCGCCGGCCTCGCCGCCGGCGCCAGCGGCAAGCTGTCGGGCCTGTGGTCCGTGGCCGCCGCCTTCTTCGAGGCGCAGGCGCAGGGCCGCCTGTCGGCCGACGTCTACAGCAAGCGCCTGACCTCGCGCCTGCTGGCACAGGTGCGCCTGGCCGAGCGCGGCCAGGCCGACGTCTCCGACCGCCTCACGCAGGATCTGCTGTTCTTCTGCGCCCGCGCACTGCCCGGCGACGACGCCAAGGCGCCGCGCCTGGTGGCCGTGCGCAAGGCGTTCAAGCTGGGTGCGCAGCAACCGATCGACTACGAACAGGAAGCGCTCGGCCGGTACGACCCGGCGCTGATCCCGCTCGCACGCCGCCGCGTCGAAGCGCTGAAGGAATCGTGGTCGCAGGCGACCGCGGGCCAGTCCGGCCTCGCCGCCAGCCTGCGCGAACAGGCCACGCTGGTGGCCGACTCGGTGCGCAAGCTGCATCCCGAGGGCGAGCACATGGCGCGTGCGCTCGACGCCGCCGTCACGCAGGTGGCCGACGGCTCGTCCGTGCCGTCGCCGAACCTGGCGATGGAAGTCGCGACGAGCCTGCTGTGCCTGGACGCCGCACTCGACGACGCCGACATCGCCGACGCCTCGTTCGGCACCCGCATCCACCAGCTCGCCGAGCGCATCGACCTCGCGCGCCAGGGCCGGCAGCCCGGCCCGATCGAGCCGTGGATGGAAGACCTGTATCGCCGCGCGTCCGATCGCCAGACGATGGGCAGCGTGGTGCAGGAGCTGCGCTCGTCGCTGGCCGACGTCGAAAGCCAGCTCGACAAGTTCAGCCGCAACCCGGCCGACCGCGAGACGCTCGTTCCCGTGCCGGCCAAGCTGTCGGCCATGCGCGGAGTGCTGTCCGTGCTGGGCCTCGACCAGGCCGGCCACGCCGTCGTGCGCATGCGCGACGAGGTCGACGCCGTGCTGGCGCAGTCTCATGACGACGCCCCTAACGCGCCGACGGAGCGCGCGCTGTCCGAGCAGGCCGTCGGCCGCCTCGCCGCCAACGTCGGCGCGCTGGGCTTCCTGATCGACCTGCTGGGCGTGCAGCCGCAGCTGGCCAAGTCGCTGTTCAGGTTCGACGCCGACTCCGGTCGCCTCGAGACCGTCATGGGACGCACCGACGAGATCGTGCCGTCCGAGCCCGACGCGCCGGCCGCCGGCGAGAGCGAGCTGATGGAGCAGGTGCAGCAGCTGGCCGCGGCCGCGGGCGACGACGCCGCGTCCAAGGCCGACATCATCCACAAGCTCGACGAGCTGGCCCACCAGGCCGTCGCGTCCGACGAGAAGAGCATCGCCGACGCCGCCCGCGCCGCGAGCAAGGCGCTCGCGCGCAGCGACGAGTCCGGCGCCACCGAGGTGCGCCAGGAACTCGCGCAGGCGATGACCGATTTCGCCGCCCCGCCTCCGCCGCCGGCGCCGACGGTCGCGCCGGCCGCCGTCGTCTCCGACACGGCCACGGCCGAGGACGACGAGATGCTCGAGGTCTTCTTCGAGGAGGCCGAGGAAGTCATCGCCGGCGCCCGCGAGAGCCTCGGCAAGCTCGCCGAGGACCCGCAGCACTTCGAATCGATCTCCACCGTCCGCCGCGCGTTCCACACGCTCAAGGGCAGCTCGCGCATGGTCGGCCTGAAGGACTTCGGCGAAGCCGCCTGGGCCTGCGAGCAGTTGTACAACGCGCGCCTGGCCGATCACGTGATCGAGGCCAGCCCGGAGCTGCGCACGTTCTCGCTGAACGTGCTCGACGAGCTCGAGGGCTGGGTCAAGGCGCTTGCCGCCAGGAACGCCACCGGCTTCCACAGCGCGCCCATCGTCGCCGCGGCCAACGCGCTGCGCGACGGCGTCGATCCCGATGCCGAGCCGGTCCAGGCCAAGCCGTTCGTTGCCGACGCGACGGCGGTGCTTGCGCCGACGCCGCACAAGCCGTCGCCCGAGGACGCGTTCGAACCGGCACCCGAGGAGGCCGGCGATACCGAGATCCTCGACGACTTCGAAGTCACCGGTCCGGGCGAACTGACGGCTGCGGCGGATAAGCCCGCGCAGGCGCCTCACGAGCCGGCGTTCACGCTCGACCTGCCGTCGGACGCGCCCGACACGTCGCATCCGACGACCGAGCTCATGGAAGAGCGCACGGTCGTGCAGCCGATGGACCACACGCCGGAATATGCCGCGCCGAACTTCGAGTTCGACCTCGGCGATCTGGACAAGTCCGCCGACAGCACGGTCATCGAGAAGCGCGGCGACATGCGCGCCGAGGCGCCCGAATCCGAGCACCATGACACCGGCCCCGACACCGTGCCGGCCGCGCTCGACGACACCGCGTTCGACCTGCTGCCGTCCGAGCGCACCGCCGAGCCGGCCGCCAACGACGCCGCCGTCGCGCAGCCGCCCGCCACGGGCACGCACGCGTTCGACACGCTGACCGTCGGCGACCAGCTGCCGGCCGACGAGGCCGAGAACTACAAGGTCATCGGCCCGCTGCGCATCGGCCTGGGCCTGTTCAACATCTTCCTCAACGAGGCCGACGAGCAGTCGCGCCGCCTGTGCACGTCGCTGGCCGAGTGGGTGCTCGAGCTGCCGCGCGCGGTCGGCGAGGAGGCCGTGTCGCTGGCGCATTCGCTGGCTGGCAACTCGGCCACCGTGGGCCATTCCGATCTGTCGTCGCTCGCGCGCCGCCTGGAGCACGCGCTCGAGGTCTCGCAGTCGCGCCTGGTGACGCCGGACGAAGCGCGCCTGTACAACGACGTCGCCGAAGAGATCCGCCGCCTGCTGCACCAGTTCGCCGCGGGCTTCCTGCAGTCGCCCGCCGCGCCGCTGCTGGCCCGCTTCGATGCCTTCCAGGCCTCGCTGCAGGCCCAGGTCGCGCAGGCCACGCACGACGAGAGCGTCCAGCGCGCCCGCGAGGCCGAGGCCGCCGCGCAGGCTGCCGCCGAGGCCGCCGCCGCCGAACAGGCCGCGGCGCAGGCCCAGGCCGCTGCCGAAGCCGAGGCCGCTGCGCAAGCCCGCGCCGCCGCCGAAGCCGAGGCTGCCGCCGAGGCGAAGGCCGCGGCGGACGCGCAAGCCGCTGCCGACGCGCAGGCCGCCGCCGAAGCCAAGGCCGCCGCGGACGCCGTGGCTGCCGCCGAAGCGGCTGCGCACGCGGCTGCCGCGCCGGCCGAGGAGCATCATTTCGCCGAGCTGCCGATCGCCGCGGCGGACGTCATCGATTCGCCCGACACCGAGATCGGCGCCGACGAATTCGAGGCGCTCAACGCCGCCGCCGACGCGGCCGTCGCGCCGGCGGAGCCCGTCGCCGAGGTCGCGCCGGTGGCGCATGCCGCGATCCCCGAATCCGGCCTCGGTGCCGTCAAGTTCAGCGTGCTGGACGACAGCGTCCGCGCCGAACCGGGCCAGCGCCACGAAGTGGCCGAGCCGCAGGACGAGGGCACGGGCTTCGCGCAGGACCTGGACGCGCAGGACGCGATCGACCCCGAGCTGTTCGAGATCTTCTCGGAAGAGGCGCAGGAATTGCTGCCGTCGCTGGCCTCGCACCTGCGGGCATGGGAAGAGTCGCCGGAGATGCAGTCCGAGGCCTTCGGGGCGCTGCGCGCGCTGCACACGCTCAAGGGCAGCGCCCGCCTCGCCGGCGCGATGCGACTGGGCGAGCTGGCGCACCGCCTGGAGTCGGCGTTCGAGGAACGCGTGGGCGGTCGCTCGGTCAACCCGCCGACGATGGCGATGCTGCACACCGGCGTCGATGCGCTCGACGAGGAATTCCAGCGCCTGCAGAAGGCGCCGCGCGCGCCCGAGCCGGTCGCTGCCCCGGCGCCCGCGCCGGTGGCGGAAGCGCCCGTCGTGGCCGAGCCCGTCGCCGAGCAACCGGTGCCCGCGGCGGAAGTCGCCGTGCCGGAAGTGCCGGCCGCGCCGGTCGAGGCCGCGCCCGAGTCGACCATCCGCCAGTTCGTGCCCAAGGCGCTGTCCGATGCCGCGCCCGCGACCATCGACTGGGCGCGCTTCAGCGCCACCAACCCGTCGCGCGTGCAGCGCGTCGTCGAGGCGGCCACCGGCAATCCGGCCACCGCCACGGTGCGCGTCAAGGCGCCGCTGCTGGACCGCCTGGTCAACCAGGCCGGCGAAGTCTCGATCACGCGTTCGCGTCTCGAGAGCGACGTCACGCAGATGCGCGCGTCGCTGCGCGAACTGACGGAAAACCTGGATCGCCTGCGCCGCCAGCTGCGCGACATCGAGCTGCAGGCCGACACGCAGATCGCGTCGCGCCTCGAGGCGAGCAAGAGCTCGTCGGTCGAGTTCGACCCGCTCGAGATGGACCGCTTCACGCGCTTCCAGGAACTGACGCGCATGATGGCCGAGTCGGTCAACGACGTGGCCACGGTGCAGCGAAGCATCACCCAGACGGTGCAGTCGGCCGAAGACGAGATGGCCGCGCAGGCGCGCCTGACGCGCGCGCTGTCGGAAGACCTGCTGCGCGCTCGCATGGTGCCGTTCGACGCGCTGTCGGAACGTCTCTATCGTGTCGTTCGCCAGGCCGCCAAGGAAACCTCGGTGCAGGTGCGCCTGAACGTCGAGGGCTCGTCCATCGAGCTGGATCGAAGCGTGCTGGACCGCATGGCCGGCGCGTTCGAGCACTTGCTGCGCAACGCCGTCGTGCACGGCATCGAGTCGCCGGACGCGCGCCGCGCGCAGGACAAGGATCCGGTCGGCACGATCGACGTCACGCTGGCGCAGCAAGGCAACGAGGTGCGGATCCAGATCCGCGACGACGGCTCGGGCCTGAACCTGCAGCGCATCGAGGCGCGCGGGCGCCAGAACGGCCTGATCGCGCCCGACGCGACCCCGACCGACGCCGAGCTGGCCAACCTGATCTTCACGCCGGGCTTCACCACCACGGACGAGGTGACGGAACTGGCCGGCCGCGGCGTCGGCATGGACGCCGTGCGCACCGACATCACGGCGCTCGGCGGCCGCATCGAGACCGCCTCGGCCGCGGGCCGCGGCACGGCCTTCACGCTGTTGCTGCCGCTGACCACGGCCGTCACGCGCGTCGTGCAGCTGCGCTGTGGCGACCTCACCGTCGCCATGCCGGCCTCGCTGGTGGAGGTGGTGCGCCGCACCCCCAACGCCGACGTCGAACAAGCCTATTTGAGCGGCGTGTTCCGCGACGGCGCCAACGACGTGCCGTTCTTCTGGCTCGGCGCGCTGCTGCAGTCCACGCCGCACGGCGTGCTGGCCGGCAAGACCACCTCCATCGTGCTGGTGCGAAGCGCCGAACAACGCGTCGCGCTGCACGTCGACCAGGTCGTGGGCAACCAGGAAGTGGTCGTCAAGAACCTGGGGCCGCAGCTGGCGCGCCTGCCGGGCCTGGCAGGCATGTCGCTGCTGGCCACCGGCGAGGTCGTGCCCATCTACAACCCGGTGGCGCTCGCGGCCGTGTACGGCCAGCGTCCGACAGCGGAGGCCGGCGCGCCGCACGTGCCGGTGGTGGTCGAGGAAGTCCAGGAAGCCAAGGCGCCGCTGGTGCTGGTGGTCGACGATTCGCTGACCGTGCGCCGCGTCACGCAGCGCCTGCTGACCCGCGAAGGTTTCCGCGTCACCGTGGCCAAGGACGGCCTCGATGCGCTGGAGCAGCTCGAGGTCGAGCGTCCGGCCGTCATGCTGACCGACATCGAAATGCCGCGCATGGACGGCTTCGACCTGCTGCGCAACGTGCGCCACGATCCGCGCTGGCAGGGCCTGCCGGTGATCATGATCACGTCGCGCATCGCGCAGAAGCATCGCGACCTGGCCATCCAGCTCGGTGCCGACCACTATCTCGGCAAGCCGTATGATGAGGAGCAACTGATTGGACTGATCCAGGAGAATGTCGCGAAGACGATGCCTGCCTGAGAATCCGTGAACAATTCCGGCATATTCGCCGGGGGGCCTCGCGAATTCCGTATTTCAGTCGGGGAGATACTCGACCGATAACAGGGATCACCGCTCCAAAAATCCATGTCGGAAATCATTGATCACCTTGCCTCGCTGACCGGGCTGCGCGACCGCGACACGCTCGACGTCAGCCTGGCGCACGCCATGCGCGATTTCCTCGCGCCCCAGCGTGTGGCCGTCTACCGGCTGGTGGGTGACCAGGGCGAGGAGCGCTGGCTGACGCGTGCGGCCCTGCTGGCGGATTCGCCGGCGGCCACCGCCGACCCGGCCTGGGTCGACCTGGATTCGCTGCCGCGCGCCGTCGAGCGCCCGACCTGGCTCGAGTGCCTGACCACCGGCAAGATCATCGAGACGCGGGTCGACGGCATCATCACGACGCTGTTCCCGGTGATGTCCGACACCGGCGCCGTCGGCGTCATCGAGATCCAGAACACCCGCGGCATCGGCACCAAGTCGCGCCGCCTGGTGTTCGGCGTGCTGCGCATCTACCGCAACGTGCAGACGCTGCTCGACTACAGCGAGCGCGACACGCTGACGGGCCTGCTCAATCGCAAGATCTTCGACGACAGCTTCTACAAGGTGTCGTCGCTGCCGCTGCTTGACGCCAAGCTCGACGAGGGCGAGCGCCGCCATGCATCGGGCTCGCGCTACTGGCTGGGCGTGGTCGACATCGACCACTTCAAGACCGTCAACGACCGCTTCGGCCACCTGATCGGCGACGAAGTGCTGCTGCTGCTGTCGCGCATCATGCGCGGCGCGTTTCGCTTCTCCGACCAGCTCTATCGCTTCGGGGGCGAGGAGTTCGTCGTGCTGCTGCTGTGCAACGACGAGGGCGACGCCGCCGCCGCGTTCGAGCGCTTCCGCCACGTCGTCGGCGAGTATCCGTTCCCGCAGGCCGGCAAGATCACCGTCAGCGTCGGCTTCACGGCCATCGAGGTCGGCGACACCCCCGCCGCCGCCTTCGAGCGCGCCGACCGCGCCGTGTACCACGCCAAGCACAACGGCCGCGACCAGGTGAGCAACCACGCCGAGCTGATGCGCAAGGGCATCATCGAGGACGGCACGCGCGTCAGCGACGTCGAGCTGTTCTGACCGCGCGGGCGTCGCAGCGCCCGACCGGCGACGGCCGCTCTGACCGGCGCTTCGCCGACTTCCATCCCTGCATCGTGGGGTAGTCAACACCCACCGGCCTCGACGACAGTGCGCGCTGTTCAAACAGCCCACGCGTCCGATGAGCCTGCAGACGACCCCGTTCCAACGTCCTCTCTTCGTCGCCGCGGCGTTGCTCGCCTGCAGCACCCTCGCACACGCGGCGCCGCCCGCGCCCGACGGCTGGACGACGCACGCCGCCAGCGACGTGCAGCTCTACGAGTTCGAGCACGGCGGCCATCATGCCGAGCTGCGCCTGTTCGCCGTCGAGACGGCGCCCGCCAGCTTCGACGCCTGGTTCGATGCGCGCATCGCGCGGCCGATGCAGGGCGTGCTGGCCCAGAAGTTCAGCGCCAGCTCGCCGGCGCCGCTGCCGACGTTGCATGTCGCGATGGCGGCCGGGCGCGACGGCGCCGGCGCGCGCCTGGCGCTGGTGCGCGTCGGCTGCCAGCGTGCCGACCACCGCGTCCTGTTCGCGGAGATGGTGTTTCCCGACGATGCATCCACCCGCAAGGCCGTCGTCGATGCGGCGTTCGCCGTCGTCACCAATGCCTGCCGCGATTCGGCGCCGCCGGCGACCGCCGCGGTGCCAGCGGCGGTGGCGGCGTCCGCGGCCGCGCAGCCGCCCAGGCGCGACTATGCGTTCGAGACCGCCCAGCCCGGCACCGGCGTCAAGCCGTCCCAGATCGAGGCCGTGCTCATGTTCTGGCGCAACGAGCAGGCCGGCATGACGATGCAGGTCCACACCTACTTCTACCTCTTGCTCAAGGACGGCAGCTTCCGGGACGGGCTGCCGCCGGTGCAGTTCGGCGACATCGACGTTGCCGCCGCGAAGAAGGGCGAGCCCGACCTGTGGGGCCGCTGGAAGCGCGAGGGCACGTCCTATCGCCTGGCCTGGCCCAACCAGTACAACTGCGTACTGGACGCCAGCTCCTTGCGCCAGCCGGCGCGCCCGGGCGAGATGCTGGACGGCGAGTATCGGGGCTTCTCGGCTTATTCGACGATGTATTCAGTGTCGCAGTCGAACTGGTCGGTGCAGTTCAGCCGCGACGGCCATTTCCTCAAGAGCGCCAACCGCAGCGTCGTCGGCAGCGCCACTGGCGGCGCCACGGTGGGCGGCGCGATCCACAGCGACGACAACGGCACGACCTCCAACATGGGCGGCGGCAACTTCGCGACCTCGCGCAGTCGCCCCGGAGGACGCCCGGTGTCCAGCCGCTCTGGCACGTACAAGCTCGATGGCTACAACATCGAGCTGGATTACGACAACGGCGTCGTCGAACGCCGGCCGTTCGTCGCGACGCCGAGCCGCGACGCGATCTGGTTCGAGGGCGACGAGCTCAATCGCCCGCGGAAATGACCGGCGAGCCGCTGCCGCGCGAGCCGAAGCGCGCCAGCGTCTTCTCGCGCGCGACGTCGTGGTCGACGATGGGCTGCGGATAGTCGCGCCCCAGCGCCAGCCCCACCGCGGCGAGTTCGGCCGGCTTGGCCGTCCACGGCGCGTGGATCGCCTTGCCGTGGAGCTTCGCGAGCTCCGGCACCCAGCGCCGGATGAAGGCGCCCTGCGGGTCGAAGCGCTCGCTCTGCGTCACCGGGTTGAAGATGCGGAACCACGGCTGCGCATCGCAGCCCGTCGACGCGGCCCACTGCCAGCCGCCGTTGTTGGAGGCCAGCTCGAAGTCGTTGAGGTGCCGCGCGAAGTAGGCCTCGCCGCGCTGCCACGACACGCCGAGATCCTTGGTCAGGAAGCTGGCCGTGATCATGCGCAGCCGGTTGTGCATGTAGCCGGTGGCGTTGATCTGGCGCATGCCGGCGTCGACCAGCGGATAGCCGGTGCGGCCCTCGCACCAGGCGGCGAAGTGCGCGTCGGCGTGCTCACCCTGCTCCCAGCGTATCGCGTCGCAGTCGGCGCGATATGCGTGGCCGACGACGTGCGGATGGTGGAACAGCACCTGGTGGTAGAAGTCGCGCCAGACCAGTTCGGACAGCCAGGTCTGCGCGCCGCGGCTGCCGCCCTCGACGCGCTGGCTCGCGAGCGTGACCAGCCGGCGCAGCGACAGCGTGCCGAAGCGCAGGTGGATGCCGAGGTGGCTGGGGCCGGGCGTCGCGGGGAAGTCGCGCGTGGCGTCGTAGTCGTCGATGCGGTCGACGAACTCGTCGAGCAAGGCCTCGCCACCGGTCGCCCCCGGCCGGAGGCCAGGGTCGTCCTGCGGCGTTGTCGCCCGATGCGAGAAGCCGAACTCCTCGAGCGCCGGAACGGCCGCGCCATCCTTCCACGGGCCGCGCGGTGCCGCTGCGAGCGCACGGCCGTCGACGTCGCTGCCGCAATCACCCAGCAGCTCGGGCCGCGCATGCAGCGCCTTCAGCCACGCGTTCTTGTAGGGCGTGAAGACGCCGTAGGGCGTGCCGGCGCCGGTGAGGATCTCCCGGCGCTCGAAGATCACGTGATCCTTGAAGCCGTGCATCGCGCGCCCGTCCGCGCGCAGCTGCTCGTACACGCGGGCGTCCCGCGCGCGCGCGGCGGGTTCGTCGTCGCGGTGGAAATGGACGGCCTCCACGTCGAGTTCCGCGGCCAGCCGCGGGATCTCGTCGGCGGCGTCGGCGTGACGCACGATCAGCCGGGCGCGGCCGCCGGACAGCGCGGCGATCTGCTCGTCCAGGTCGACCAGGCTGGCACGAATGAACGCGACGCGGCGGTCGTCGGGCGGCAGGCCGGCCAGGATGGCCTTGTCGAGCACGAAGGCGCACCAGACGGCCTCCGACGTGCGCAGCGCGTGCGCGAGGGCGGGGTGGTCGGCGACGCGCAGGTCGCGCCTGAACCAGACCAGCGCGCGTTTGCCGTGTGAGATCTCCATGGCGGGCGATTGTGGCCCGGGGCTGTCCTAAAATCGCCGCAATGGCCTCCGAACCGATCAACCTGACCAACCAGTTCCTCATCGCGATGCCCGGGATGGTGGACGAGGCGTTCGCGGGCGCCGTCGTCTACCTGTGCGAGCACAGCGAGAAGGGCGCGCTCGGGCTGATGATCAACAAGCCGGTGGACATCCGCCTGCGCAACCTGTTCGAGAAGGTCGACCTCACGCTCAGCAGCGACGACCTCGCCGAGCAGCCCGTGTTCTACGGCGGCCCGGTGCAGACCGAGCGCGGCTTCGTGCTGCACGAGCGCATGGAGGGCTCGACCCAGTACAACTCGACGTTGTCGGTGCCCGGCGGCCTCGAGATGACCACCAGCAAGGACGTGCTCGAGGCCATGGCCGTGGGCAACGGCCCGCGCCGCGTGCTGGTCACGCTCGGCTACAGCGGCTGGGCCACCGGCCAGCTGGAGGACGAACTGGGCCGCAACGGCTGGCTCAACGTCGACGCCGCGCCCGAGATCATCTTCGACACGCCGATCGAGAAGCGCTACGAACGCGCGCTCGCCCTGCTGGGGATCGACCCGCGCATGCTGAGCCAAGAGGCCGGGCACGCATGACGGAGCAGGCGCCCGCCGCGAGCGGAAGCCGCGCTGTCCGTTCGTTCCTGGCTTTCGACTACGGCACGAAGCGCGTCGGCGTCGCCACCGGCAACACGCTGATGAAGCTGACGCAGCCGCTGCGCACGCTCGCGCTCGAAGGCGATGCCCGCTTCAAGGCCATCGAGGCGCTGATCAAGGAATGGTCGCCCGATGCCCTGGTGATCGGCGTGCCCTTCCATCCGGACGGCGCCGAGCACGACAATACCGTCCGCGCCCGCAAGTTCGGGCGCCAGCTCCACGGGCGCTTCCGGCTGCCGGTGCACGAGGTCGACGAGCGCTACACCACCGTCGATGTGGAGTCGGCCGGCGCGCGCGACGCGGACTCGGCCGCGGCGGCACTGATCCTCGAACAGTTCTTCAGAGAAAACGAATGACAAACCTCCTGCTGGATGCGGAGCAGCTGTACGGCGAGCTCCGCGCGGGCGTCGGCCGGCTGATGACGCCCGACACCGTGCTCGTGGGCATCTGGTCGGGCGGCGCCTGGCTGGCGCAGCGCCTGAACGCCGACCTGAAGACGGGCCGCCCCGTCGGCACGATCTCCAGCACGTTGCACCGCGACGACTTCGGCGAGCGCGGGCTCGGCGGCGTCGAGGCGACCACCGAGCTGCCGTTCGAGATCGACGGCGCGCGCATCCTGCTCATCGACGACGTGCTCGCCAGCGGCCGCACGATCCGCGCGGTGGTCAACGAGCTGTTCGACTACGGCCGGCCGGCCTCGGTGGAGCTGGCGGTGATGGTCGACCGCGGCGGCCGCGAGCTGCCGATCGCGCCCGTCTTCGCCGCCGCCAAGCTCACGCTGCCCGCCAACCAGCGCCTGTCGCTCGCGCGCGAGAGCGACGGCCGCTTCACCTTCGCCGTCAAGGAGACCACCTGATGCTCGCGCGACGAAATCCGCAGCTCAACGCCCACGGCGAGCTGATCCACCTGCTGTCCATCGAGGGCCTGCCGCGCGCCATCCTGACGCAGATCCTGGACACCGCCGGAACATTTCTTTCGGTCAACGATCGGGACGTCAAGAAAGTCCCGCTGCTGCGCGGCAAGAGCGTGTTCAACCTGTTCTTCGAGAACTCGACGCGCACGCGCACCACGTTCGAGATCGCGGCCAAGCGGCTGTCCGCCGACGTGATCAACCTCGACATCGCGAAGTCGTCGGCCTCCAAGGGCGAGAGCCTGCTGGACACCATCGCCAACCTGTCGGCGATGCACGCGGACATGTTCGTCGTGCGCCACAGCGAGTCGGGCGCGCCGTACCTGATCGCCAAGCACTGCGCGCCGCACGTGCACGTGGTCAACGCCGGCGACGGCCGCCACGCGCACCCGACGCAGGGCCTGCTGGACATGTACACGATCCGGCACTACAAGAAGTCGTTCAACGAGCTGACGGTGGCCATCGTCGGCGACATCGTGCACTCGCGCGTCGCGCGCTCCGACATCCACGCGCTCACCACGCTGGGCGTGCCCGAGATCCGCGCCGTCGGCCCGAAGACGCTGGTGCCGGGCGACCTGCGCGAGATGGGCGTGCGCGTCTGCCACGACATGCGCGAGGGCGTGAAGGACGCCGACGTCATCATCATGCTGCGGCTGCAGAACGAGCGCATGAGCGGCGCGATGCTGCCCAGCGCGGGCGAGTACTTCAAGAGCTACGGCCTGACCGAGGAGATCCTTGCGCTCGCCAAGCCGGACGCGATCGTGATGCACCCGGGCCCGATCAATCGCGGCGTGGAGATCGACTCGCGCGTGGCCGACGGCCCGCACAGCGTCATCCTGCCGCAGGTCACGTTCGGCATCGCCGTGCGCATGGCCGTGATGTCCATTCTTGCCGGGAACGACGCATGAAGATCCTGATCCGCAACGGTCGCGTCGTCGACCCCGCGAGCGGCCGCGACGAGGCCGCCGACGTCGCCATCGCCGCCGGCCGCATCGTCGCCATCGGCAACGTGCCGTCCGACTTCACGCCCGAGCGCACCATCGAGGCCGACGGCTGCGTCGTCGCGCCGGGCCTGGTCGACCTCGCCGCGCGCCTGAAGGAGCCGGGCCCCGGCGCGCTGGAAAGCGAACTGGAGGCTGCGGCCGCCGGCGGCGTGACGAGCCTGGTCTGCCCGCCCGACATGGATCCGCCGCTCGACGAGCCGGGTCTTGTCGACATGCTGAAGTTCCGCGCGCGCAAGCTGAGCCGCTGCCGCCTGTTCCCGCTGGGCGCGCTGACGCAGCGCCTGCAGGGCGCCGAGCTCACCGAGATGGTCGACCTCACCGAGGCCGGCTGCGTCGGCTTCTCGCAGGCCGAGCACCCGATGAAGGACAACCTCACGCTGTCGCGCGCGATGCTCTACGCCAGCACGCGCGGCTACGCCGTGTGGCTGCGGCCTCAGGACGCGTCGCTGAGCGGCGGCGTGGCGGCGAGCGGCGCCGTGGCGACGCGGCTGGGCCTGTCGGGCGTGCCCGTCGCCGCCGAGACGATCGCGCTGCACACCATCCTCGAGCTGGTGCGCCAGACGGGCGCGCGCGTCCACTTCTGCCGCCTCTCGAGCGCGGCCGGCGTCGAGCTGGTGCGCCGCGCCAAGGCCGAGGGCCTGCCGGTGACGGCGGACGTCAGCATCAACTCGCTGCACCTGACCGACGTCGACATCGGCTACTTCAACGCCGACATGCGCCTGACGCCGCCGCTGCGCCAGGGCAAGGACCGCGACGCGCTGCGCGCCGGCCTGGCCGACGGCACCATCGACGCGCTCGTGTCCGACCACACGCCCATCGGCAATGACGACAAGATGCTGCCGTTCGGCGAGGCCGTGCCCGGCGCGACCGGCCTCGAGCTGCTGCTGAGCCTCGCGCTGAAATGGGGCAACGAGTCGAGGCTGACGCTCGCGCAGGCGCTCGCGCGCGTGACCAGCGAGCCCGTGCGCGTGCTGGGCGAGGCGCTGGGCTCGCTGGGCCAGAGCGCGGGGCGGCTGGTCGAAGGCGGCGTCGCCGACATCTGCGTGTTCGATGCGAACGCCGAATGGCAGGTGACGCCCGAGACGCTGCGCAGCCGCGGCAAGCACACGCCGTTCGACGCCGCGACCAGCGGCACGCGCATGCCGGGCCGCGTGCGGCACACGCTCGTGGCGGGCACGCTGGCCTACAGCGCCGCGTCAACGTCGGAATCGACCACCGCTTGAGGACGCTCGTCGCGATCTGGCGCATCCTGTGCGTCGTCGGCATGGTGGCGCGCGGGCTGTGGCTCGCGGGCCTGGTGATGCCGCGGCGCGATGTAGCCGGCCGTCGCGCGATCGTGCAGCGCTGGAGCGTGCGCATGCTGCGCTGCCTCGGCGTGGAGGTGCGCGTGTCGGGCAGCGCGCATCCGGGCGCGGTGCTGATGGTGGCCAATCACGTGTCCTGGCTGGACATCCCCGCGCTGCACGCGAGCGCGCCGCAGGCCCGCTTCGTGTCGAAGTCGGCCATTGCGCACTGGCCCTTGCTGGGCCGGCTGGCGCGCGCCGGCGGCACGCTGTTCATCGAGCGCGAACGCAAGCGCGACGCGATGCGCGTGGTGCACGAGATCGCCGACGCGCTGCGCCAGGGCGACGCCGTCGCCGTCTTCCCCGAGGGCACGACCGGCGCCGGCGACGCGGTGCTGCCGTTCCACGCCAACCTGCTGCAGGCCGCCATCACCACCGCCACCGTGGTGCAGCCGGTCGTGCTGCGCTACAGCGAGCCCGGCCACGCGGTGAGCATCGCGGCGCAATACACCGGGGACACGACGCTGGTCGAAAGCCTGATGAAGGTCTGCCGGGCGCGCGGGCTGGTCGTCGAGGTGAGCTTCCTGCCGGCCGAGCCGGTTGGCGAGCCCGACCGTCGCGCGCTCGCTCAACAGCTGCACGACCGCGTCGCGGACGAGTTGCGCCAGCGCATCGCCGCGGGCTGACGAGCGCGGGCGCCGTGTTGCAGCGCGGCGGTACGTGCCTTGCCCTTCCAGCAACGAAAGGGCAACCATCATGAACGACAGCAACTCCCAGACGGCCTACGGCGTGTTCAAGCCGGTCGGCCACGTGCTCGCCTCGTTTCCCACCGAACGCGACGCGCGCTCGGCCGTCGAGGCGCTGAAGCAGGCCGGCTTCCCGAACGTGGCGTTCTACCCTGCCGAGGAGGTGCGCGAGCGCGCCGAACGCGACATCGCCAACGCCGGCGTGCTGGCCTCGATCGGCCAGGAGCTCAACCTCGTCAAGCAGCAGCGCGACCTGGCCGAGGAAGGGCACCCGTTCGTGTCGGTGCTGGCGCCGGAGGACGAGGCGGCGCGTCGCGCCGCGGACATCGTCGCGCGCTACAACGCCGACCGCGCGCAGAAGTTCGGCCGCCTCATCATCGAGGAGCTGATCGAGCCCGGCACCGGCCAGCGCCAGGCCAAGGAATCGCCCGACACGGGCCTCGATCCGCAGACGCGCTCGGGCAACGAGTCGGGCACCGGGCCGACGACGCACTAGGCGACGCGCCGACCCGTCGCTCGCACCTTCGCGACGATCGACAACGCGATCGCCGCCGCGCCGGCCAGCGCGAGCCAGGCGTCGCCAGCGGACGTCCACCGGTGCCCACGCCCGTAGGCCTCGGCCGGCGGCAAAAGGGTGCTGATGTCAGGATCCTGCGGGGCGTAGAACACGAGCATGGGGTCGCCGACCCGGGCCGTGCTGCAATCGATCGCGCCGTCGACGGACCGGGCGACGTAGGTGCGCGAACCTGCCTGGAACGCGACCGAGACGGCGTCGCGGTCGGCGCAATCGACGCGGCTCACGTGGCCGGTGGTCGTGACGTGATTGGAGACCAGGTCGTGCCACGGGTCGCCGGCGTCCTCGCAGCCCGCAAGCGCGCACAGCAGCGACAGCGCGAAGGGGCTTGATCGAAGCGTGGCCATGGCGTCAGAACTGGCTCGCGACGTCCGCATCGGCCGCACGCGCGCGGATGGGCGCCTGCGCGGGCAGTCGCGCCATCCACACGGCGATCGCCACGCAGCCGACCCACAGCAACGCGAGAAAGCCCAGCACGCCCGGCCAGGCGCCGGCCTGCCACGCGTGGCCGCCGAGCCAGCCCATCGAACTTGCGCCGAGGTAGTACGCGGTGAGATAGACCGCCGACGCGAGCGCCTTCGAGCGCAACGCAAGTCGCCCGACCCAACTGCTCGCCACCGAGTGCGCGGCGAAGAAGCCGAACGTGAACAGCGCAACGCCGACGATGATCACCGGCAGCGCCGAGGCCAGGGTCAGCGCGAGTCCGGCCGCGCACAGCGCCAGCATGGCCGCGAGCACGCGCGACGAGCCGAGGCGATCGGCCTGCCGTCCCGCCCACGGCGACGAGAACATGCCCACGACGTAGAGCAGGAAGATCGCGCCGATTGCCGCGTGCGACAGCGCGAACGGCGCCTGGCCGAAGCGGAAGCCGAGGTAGTTGTAGAAGCTGACGAAGCTGCCCATCAGCAGCAGCGCGAGGCCGAACAACGGCACCAGCCCGCGCTCGGTGAACACGCTGCGCAGGTCGGCCAGCGCGTGGCGCGGGTGCAGCGGACGCGGGCGATGGCGGCGCGAGGGCGGCAGGCTGCGCCAGAACTCGAACGCGGCGATCGCTCCCAGCGCCCCCAGGCCGGCGAACGCGACGCGCCAGCCCACGAGGTCGGCCAGCACGCCGCACACGAGGCGGCTCGACATCCCGCCCGCCGCGTTGCCCGCGATGATCAGCCCGACGGCCTGGCCCAGCGCCTTCGGATCCATCTCCTCGGCGAGCCACGCCGACGCCACCGCCGGCAGCCCGGCCAAGCTCAGGCCCAGCAGCGCGCGCAGCGCGATCAGCGCCGGATAGCTGGTCGCCACCGCGCACAGCAGGCTGCACAGCGCGCCCAGCACGATGGCCGACAGCATCACCGGCTTCGGCCCGAAGCGCTGCGCCAGGAAGCCCGCCGGGATCAGTCCCAGCGCCATTGCGCCGGCCGTCGCCGACAGCACGCCACTCGCCTGCGCCGGCGTGAGGTCGAACGCCGCGCCGAACAGCGACAGCAGCGGCTGCGGCCCGTAGAACATCGCGAACACCGCGAAGCCGCCGACGAACAGCGCCCACTTGGCCGAGCGGTGCGCGGCACTTCCGGCCTCCAGCGGCGGCGGCAGCGCCTCGCTCGCGCGCGACGACGGGCTCGACGGGAGATGGGCAGGAATCGCGGACATGGCGGAAGCTTAAGGATTCGTATTTAGTCAGTCCAATATATGATTCATGAACAACTGAGACGTCTGAAGACTCAATGGAGCTGCGTCACCTGCGCTATTTCGTCGCCGTCGCGGAGGAACTGCACTTCACGCGCGCCGCACTGCGCCTGAACATGGCCCAGCCGCCGCTGAGCCAGCAGATCCGCGCGCTGGAGGACGAACTCGGCGTGCAGCTGTTCGCGCGCACGCGCCGCTCCGTGGCGCTGACCGATGCCGGCCACGCCCTGCTCGAGCGCGCGCGGTCGCTGCTCGCGGGGACGCAGGCGCTGCCCCAGGAACTGCAGCGCGTGGCGCGCGGCGAGGTCGGCCTGCTGCGCATCGGCTTCTCGTCGACGCTGCCGCTGACCAAGGTGCTGCGCGACGTCGTCGCCGACCACCGCCGCAGCCACCCCGACGTCGCGCTGAACCTGCGCGAGATGCATTCGCAGCTGCAGTTCGACAGCCTGCGTCGCGGCGAGCTCGACGTCGGCCTGGTGCGCTACAACGAAGGCGTGCCCGAGGGCATCTCGCTGCGGCTGCTGCGGCGCGATCCGCTGCGGCTGGTCGTGCCGGCCGGGCACCGCTTCGCGCGCCGCAAGTCGGTGGCCATCGCCGAGTGCCGCGACGAGGCCTTCATCGGCTTTCCCGGCGACGCCGGCACCGGCACCGGCCCGCTGCTCAAGCGCCTGGCCGCGCAGGCCGGCTTCGAGCCGCGCATCGCGCAGGAGGCGCGCGAAGCGACGACGCAGATCGGCCTCGTGGCCGCGGGCCTGGGCATCGCGGTGCTGCCCGCGCCGCTCGAGGCGGTGCGCATCGAGGGCGTGCACTACGTGGCGCTGGAGGGCAAGGACGCGCTGCTGGTGATGTCCGTCGCGACGCGGGCGGACGAGGCGTCGGAGCGAGTGCTGAGCTTCGTGCGGAGGGTTGCCGCGATGGCGACCGTGCGGACAGCGAGAAGTTCGTCTTCAGTTTGAAGACAGGTCGATGCCTTTCGGGCCGCAAGGTCGATGCAAGAATGCAGACACATGCCCTTACAGGTGTGCGTGAAGACAGAACATGACCACCGGCAAAGAGTGGTCGTCGAAGCGTCGCCGATAACGGCGCGACATGTGAAACGAGGGAGGAAACAATGCGGAACGTCGTCGCGGGCCTTTGGCTGGCCGTCGGTCTTGGTGCGAGCTCGCTGCTGGGGGGCTGCGGCGGCGGTGGCGGCGGTGGCGGCGGTGATTCCGCGCCGCCGCCGCCCCCGCCGACGCTGAGCTTTGCGCAGGCCAGCTATGCGGAGAACGTGCAGTTCGGCCAGGTCGGCACCGGAACGGTGACCGCCATCGTCGCGAATGCGAGCTCGATCACGGGCACCCTGTATGTGCAGGTCGCGGGCGCTGACGCGGTCTTCTCGACCGACTGGTCGCTCGCCGCCATCGACGCCACGCACTACGGCATCACGCTTCACAGCCTGCCGTCGCTCGCGACCGGCCATCACACCGGCCAGATCGCCGTTACGCTGTGCAAGGATGCCGCGTGCCACACGCCATACACGGCAACTCCGGCCGCGCTCCCGTTCGACGTCGACGTGGAGCCGTCGCCGTTGCAGGCGACTCCCGTCTCGTCGACGGCGTCCACGGTGCACTGGGGCGCCAGCGACGGCGACGTCGTGCAGATCCAGGTGAGCGGCGACGGACTGAACTGGACGGCCGCGGCCGGTGCGAGCTGGCTGTCCCTCGACTCTGCCGCCGGCAGCGGCGCCGCGGCGCTGACGGTGCGCTACAAGACGACTGCCGCGCTCGACGCCGGCGACTACACCGACAGCGTGACGATCGCGTCGAACGACGGCCAGTCGGTCAAGATCCCGTTCACGCTGCACGTGCTCCCGGCGGCCTTCCAGCTGGTCGGCGGCGTCCCGAGCTTCAACGCCGTCAATGGTGCACCCATCGCGTCGCAGGACGTCGCGTTCGATGTCGACACCGGGGCCTCGAGCGCGTGGACGCTGTCGTCCGATGCGTCGTGGATGTCGGTGACGGCCTCGGGCAACGCGACGCCGGGCACCGCGACGTTGCAGCCGGATCCGGGCATCGGCTCGCTCGCGAGCGGCAGCTACACGGCGAACCTGCAACTCGGCGATGGCACGAACACCAACGTGACGGGTACCTCCTTCGCGTCGAGCCTGACGCTCGTGACACCCACGCTGTCCACGTCGGTGCCGACGATCACGCTCGGCGGCTCGCTCGGACGCGACCTGTCGGCGCAGTCGCTCTCCCTTGCGCTGAACACGGGCGCGAATGCCTTCCCGTGGACGGCGAGCGGAGCGCCGGCCTGGCTGTCGACGACGAAATCCGGCGTCGTGAACCAGGCAGGCACGACGCTGTCGGCCGCGCCCGTCGCCGCCGCGGCCAGCGCGGGTTCGACCAGCGCCGTCGTCACCTACTCGGCGGCCGTCAACGGCGACACCGTCACGGCGCCCGTCACGGTCAACCTGAACCTGGATCAACGCCGCCTGCTGCCGTCGACGTGGGGTATCGGCCTGGCGAGTTCGCCGACCGGAACCGTGCTGACGCGCACGATCACGATGCGGGACAATTTCGGCGGCAACATTGCCTGGACGGCGAGCTCGGACAGCGCATGGTTGTCGGCGACGGCCGCCGGCGCGACGGGCGCCAGCCAGGCTTCGCTCGTGCTGACCGCCGATCCCTCCGCGCTGCCGGACGGCGCGACCAGCCTTGCCGTCGTCACGGTTTCCAGTCCGGTCGCCGGTGTCGCGCCGGCGAAGATCCGGGTCGGTCTCTGGAAGGACCCGAGCGGGCTTGCCTCGACCACCATGATCGGCGGAGTCAGCGTCAAGGCGATGGTCGCCGATCGCGTCCGCCCGTTGGTCTATGTCGTCGATGGAAGCTCGACGGTGTCCATCTACAACGCCTACACCGCGAGACTGGTGGGTACTGTGCCGAATGTCGGGCAGTACCTGACGGACCTGGCCGCGTCGCCAGATGGAAGCCGCCTGTTCGTACTCGACTTCCTGGCTGCCTCGGTCAAGGCCATCAATCTGGATACTTTGGCCGTCACGGACACGTGGCCCGTCACCGGCTATCTGGGCCATCCGAGCAGCCTGGCGGCCATTCGACCGAACGGCGTCGACGTGCTGCTCGTCAATGACGGCATGTACCAAGGCAAGGCGTATGTCGAAGGGCGCTTCGTCGGGGATGTGAGCCCGATCGGCCAAGTCGGCATCCTGGGACGGATGACGGCCACGGACGACGGCAACCACGTCTACGCCACGCCTGGCTATTCGCCGTCGCTGACCATGCCGACGAACGTCGACTATTCGGCGGTTTCCGGGGGCACGATCCTTTGGTCCCAGGCAGGGCCCTACAGCGTCGACTTCAAGGGCGCGCTCGCCGTGACTGGAGACGGTTCGGCGCTTTATGCAAGCGGCAACATCGGCTGCGAGAAGCTGTCGCCGGTCGATCTGTCGCCGATCGCGCAGTTGCCGGGCGCCGTGGTTGGAGCGAGCTCGATCGCGACCACATGGGATGGCCGCGTCGCCTGCGCATTCGCTGCATTCAGCTATATGGCGACCGGCCCGGACATCATTCTCTATTCGGCCAGCGGCACCACGCTGGGCAGCTACTACAACATCGCAAACATCACGGGCAACGGAGTGGGCGCGGTGATGTTCTCGCCGGACGGTCTGCTGATGATCGCCGCTTCGGCGGACCACAATCTGGGCTTCATTCCCATCGGTCGCTGACGCGGTGCGGCAAGAGAGACCGCTCGATCAGCGCCGCCCGTGGCGCCGATCGAGCGATCGCCCGCTTCAAGGCTGCGTAGCCAGCACCAAGGGCACATCCAGCTCCGGCCGCACCGGGTCGTTGGACTTCACCACGAACGTCGCGTTGGCCGGGGGCGTCGCTCCCGGCGCTACGCCCACGCCGACGTAGCAGAACGACAGCGGCGCGATCGGAATACCTGCGAAGCAGTTGCTGAAGCCGGAGTTGGCAGGCGTGATCTGGAATGCGGCCGGGTTGGCGCCGCCTATGCTGATCGAGTTGAGCACCAGCGTCACGCCGCCGGTGTTCTGCAGCACGAACGTGGCCGGCGCCGATTGAGGCAGGAAGACGAGCGGATCCTCCGGCGTCCCCAGCACCGGCCGCGTCGGCAGGCCCGTGCCGGTCAGCGCGATCTGCACGACGCCGGCCACGGAGGTGAAGACGACGTTGGCCGTTCGCACGCCCTCGGCCGTCGGCCTGAACGTGATCTGGATCGCCTCGACGGCGTCCCTGTTCGCGGGCAGCACGGTCGCCGCGGCGGCGCTGATCGTCTGCGGCGAGATGACGAAGTCGCCCGGGTTCGCGCCGGTGATCTGGATCTGCGTGACGGTCAGCGGCACCTTCTTGCTGGTGTTGTAGATCAGCTCGGTGGCGCTGCGGCTGGCGCCGACGGCGATGCCGCCGGGCGTCATGTTCTGGATGCGGCCGAAGTCGATGTCGGTCGTCGATCCGGTGCCCACCACGCTGCCGAGGTTGCTGAAGGCCCAGGCCGCGGCGTCGGTCGACATCGGCGGCGGCAGCTTGACCGCGGCGGGCGCGGGCGCCGGTGCCGCGGGACTGGGCGCAGGCGCCGGAGCCGGCGCAGGAGTCGGCGCTGGAGCTGGTGCGGGCGCCGGTGCGCCGCCGCCTCCGCCGCCCTTGCCGGACTCGATGTGCGCGGTGGTCGACATGCCGATCTCCGGGCGCGGCATGTCGGACTGCGGCTCTCCGCCGCCGCAACCAACGAGTGACAGCAGTGCCAGTGTCGTGGCGATGGACGATTTCATCGGGCCTCCTGAATCCGTGGCATCGACGCGAGGGCGCGCGCGGGTTCGATGCCGAGGGCCCGTCGCGTGCTGGATCCGCGTGGATGCCGCGCGATGCGCGTGCGGTTCAGGTCAAGCTAGGGGCCGTGGACTAAGCGAGTGTCCAGTCGACGGCCCGCGCGCCGCCGATGTTGGCGCCGGTGGACGTGGCCTTCGGATGATGGTCGACCAGCGTCGCCATCAGCGGCGTCCCCTTCGCGAGCGCCTCGCGAACCTGGGCCGACGTGATGTTGAACAGCGGCAGCTTGAGCCGCTGCGCGAAACCCCCGGCGGTATTGGCCCAGCCGAGGTAGAGGAAGCGCTCGGCGGGGCTGCCGTGCGCGAAGTCGCCAGTCAGCACGGCGATCTCCGAGTCCAGCGACTTCACCTGCAGCGTGAAGTCGAAGACGACGGCGCCGGCCGCGGCCGCCTTGCCCACGTGCAGCGCGCCGGCCTTGTCCTGCAGGCCGAAGGCGCCGGGCGCGGGCGTCCAGAGGGCCGGGCCCTTGCCGTCGTAGATCAGCTGCAGGGTGATGGCGTGCACCGCAGCCTCCGGCTCAGGCCTTCTTGCCTTGCGCGGCGACGGCCGCGGCGGCCCTGGCGGCGGCCTCGGCGTCGCCGAGGTAGTAGCTCTTGATCGGCTTGAGGTCGGCGTCGAGCTCGTAGACCAGCGGGATGCCGTTGGGGATGTTGACGCCCACGATGTCGGCGTCGCCGATGTTGTCGAGGTACTTCACCAGCGCGCGGATCGAGTTGCCGTGCGCGGCGACGACGATGCGCTGGCCCGACCTGATCGCCGGCGCCAGCACCTCGTTCCAGCACGGCAGCACGCGGGCGACGGTGTCCTTCAGGCATTCGGTGAGCGGGATCTGCGCCGGGTCGAGCCTGGCGTAGCGCAGGTCGTGGCGCTGGCCGCGCGGGTCGTCGGCCTCGAGCGCGGGCGGCGGCGTGTCGTAGCTGCGGCGCCAGATCAGCACCTGCTCGTCGCCGTACTCCTTGGCCATGTCGGCCTTGTTCAGGCCCTGCAGGCCGCCGTAGTGACGTTCGTTCAGCCGCCAGTCGTTGACGATGGGCAGCCAGGTGCGGTCCATCGTGTCCAGGCAGTGCCACAGCGTCCAGATCGCGCGCTTGAGCACCGAGGTGTAGGCGACGTCGAACTCGTAGCCGGCTTCCTTCAGCAGCTCGCCCGCGGTGCGCGCCTGCGCGACGCCCGTGGCGGTGAGCTCGACATCGGTCCAGCCGGTGAAGCGGTTCTCGAGGTTCCAGGTGGATTCGCCGTGGCGGATCAGGACGAGCTTGTACATGGATGAAGGCCTCGCGCCGTGTGGCGCATTCAGTCGTGTCGGATGAGCGGTGAATTCTATAATCGCGTCTTTCCCCCGAACCTCCTGCGAACGGCGACCCGTGACCTTCTTTTCCGATCCCACCGTCTGGCTCCTGATCCTGGCCGTCCTCGTCGCCGGCGGCCTGCTGCTGTGGCCGACGATCAACGGGGCGCGCAACGCGGGCGTCTCGCCGACCGAGGCGGTGCGCCTGATGAATCGCGAGAAGGCCAGCGTGATCGACGTCAGCGAGCCGGGCGAGTTCGCCGCCGGCCACATCGTCGGCTCGAGGAACATCCCGATCGGCCGCCTCGAGGTCGCGCCCGAGCTGCCGAAGAACAAGACGCTGCCGGTCGTCCTGGTGTGCGCGAGCGGCAAGCGCGCCGCGAAGGCGGCCAAGGCGCTGGAGGCCAAGGGCTATGCCAAGCCGGTCGTGCTGGCCGGCGGGTTGACCGCCTGGAAGGCCGCGAACATGCCCATCGAGACCTCGGCCGCGCCGACTTGACCCGCTCAACCGCGCGATTCCGTCACGCGGATCGCCACGGACTTGTCACCTGGCCATGCAAGGTTGAACGCGCTGCGCGAAAATCGGGCACATCAGCAGTTCTTCCTCGATCGCCGAGGCGCACGTCCCCATGAATCCGGTCCGCATGTTCACCACCCAGGTCTGCCCGTACTGCATCCGCGCGAAGCAGTTGCTCAAGCAGCGCGGCGTCGAGGCGATCGACGAGATCCGAGTCGACCTGAACCCGTCGCAGCGCGACGAGATGATCGCCAGGACGGGCCGCCGCACGGTGCCGCAGATCTTCATCGGCGAGACGTGGGTGGGCGGCTGCGACGACCTGATCGCGCTCGACCAGAAAGGCGGCCTGGTTCCGCTGCTCAACGGCTGAGGACTATTCCTCACCGGCTCGTCACGAGCCCTGCGACATAATGCGCGCTGCAGCCCGCACCGTCCCGGTTTGCGGGCTTCGTTTTTTTCGAGACATCCATGGCTGAACAAGACCAATCCCCCGTTTTCCAGATCCAGCGCATCTACCTGAAGGATCTGTCGCTCGAGCAACCGAACTCGCCGCAGGTGCTGCTCGAGCAGACGCAGCCGGCGGTCGACATCCAGCTGAGCATGTCGGCCGAGGCCGTCGCCCAGAGCCTGTTCGAGGTCACGGTCACCGCCACGGTCACGACCAAGGTCGGCGAGCGCGTGCTGTTCCTGGTCGAGGCCAAGCAGGCCGGCATCTTCGAGATCCGCAACGTGCCGGCCGAGCAGCAGCAGGGCATCCTGGGCGTCGTCTGCCCGCAGATGCTCTACCCGTACCTGCGCGCCATCGTCTCCGACGTCTGCACGCGCGCCGGCTTCCCGCCGATCCTGCTGGCCGAAGTCAACTTCCAGGCGATGTTCGAGGCGCAGCAGCAGGCCCAGCTCGCGCAGGCCGCGTCGGCCAACGGCGCACCGAACTGAGGTCGACCCGGCACGGGGCCTGCTCCGTGCCGATTGATCCGTCTTCCTGCCGAGACCCGCTCCCATGCGCATCTCCGTCATTGGCGCCGGTGCCTGGGGCACCGCCCTCGCGATCGCCGCGGCGCGGCGCCATCGCGTGCTGCTGTGGGCGCGCGACGCCGCGCAGGCGCAGCAGATGGCGGCCGAGCGCCGCAACGCGCGCTACCTGCCGCACGCCGTGTGGCCGGACCAGTTGGCCGTCACGTCCGACCACGCCGCGGCGCTCGCGCATGCCGAGGGCGGCCTGGTGATCGTCGCGACGCCGATGGCCTCGCTGCGCGAGCGGCTGGCCGCGCTGCCGGGCCACGCCTGCGTGTTCTGGCTCTGCAAGGGTGTCGAATCCGCCACCGGATCGCTGGGCCACCAGATCGCGGCCAGCGTGCTCCCGCGGGCGTCGGTGGGCGTGCTGTCGGGCCCCAGCTTCGCGCAGGAAGTGGCCGGCGGCAGCCCGACGGCGCTCGTCGCCGCCAGCGGCGACCCGGCCTTGTGCGACCTCGCTGTCAACGCGTTCCACAGCGAGACGCTGCGTATCTATCGCTCGACCGACGTCGTCGGCGTGGAAGTGGGCGGTGCCGTCAAGAACGTGCTCGCCATCGCCACCGGCATCGCCGATGGCCTGAACCTGGGCCTCAACGCGCGCGCCGCGCTGATCACGCGCGGGCTGGCCGAGATGACGCGGCTGGGTGTCGCGCTGGGCGCGCATGCCGACACCTTCATGGGCCTGTCCGGCCTCGGCGACCTGGTGCTCACCGCCACCGGCGACCTGTCGCGCAATCGCAAGGTCGGGCTGATGCTGGCGCAGGGCCTGGCGCTGAAGGACATCCTCGAACGCCTGGGCCACGTGGCCGAAGGCGTCTACTGCGCCGAGACCGTCACGCGGCTCGCGCACGACAACGGCGTGGCGATGCCGATCGCCGACATGGTGTCGGCCGTGATCCACCGGCGCATCGCGGCGCGGGACGCGGTGTCGTCGCTGATGCGGCGCGATTCCCGCGACGAGGGGCTGTAGGGCGGGTTACGCCTGCGGCTAACCCGCCCTACACGCTTCCGGCGTAGCCGTTGACGCGCCACGCCTCGAACACCGCCACCGCCACGGCGTTGCTCAGGTTGAGGCTGCGCTGGCCCGGCAGCAGCGGCAGGCGAACCAGTCGCTCAGGCGGAAACTGCTCGCGCAGCGCGGGCGGCAGTCCGGCCGATTCGCTGCCGAAGACCAGGCTGTCGCCGGCCTTCCAGTCGACGCTCGCCAGCGTGCCGGTGCCGCGCGTGGAGAACGCGAAGCAGCGCGACGGGTCGACGGTGGCGGCGTAGTCCTCCCAGCGCGCGTGGCGGCGGACGTCGGCGAACTCGTGATAGTCGAGGCCGGCGCGGCGCAGCAGCTTGTCCTCCATCGAGAAGCCCAGCGGCTCGATCAGGTGCAGCTCGCAGCCGGTGTTGGCCGCGAGGCGGATCACGTTGCCGGTGTTGGGCGGGATCTCGGGATGGACGAGGACGATCTTGAACATGGCCACATTGTCCGCTGGCTCAGGACTCCGGCGTGCGCGCGACCACCCACACGTGCACCTCGCGGGCGCCCGCCGCGCGCAGCGTGCGCGTGGCTGCCTGCGCGGTGGCGCCGGTGGTGAGCACGTCGTCGACCAGCGCGATGCGCGCGCCGCGCACCCAGGCCGCGTGGCGCGGCGTGACGACGAAGGCGCCCTGCAGGTTCCTCGCGCGCTCCGACCGGTGCAGGCCCAGCTGGTGGCCGGTGTCGCGCACGCGAAACAGCGCGTCGGCGCGCGCGTCGAGCGACAGCGCGCGGGCGAGGCGGCGCGCGAGCTCCCACGACTGGTTGTAGCCGCGTTCGCGCAGGCGTTCGCGCGACAGCGGCACGCAGGCGACGCGCACGTCGCTGCCGCGTAGGTCGTCCAGCCGTGCCAGCAGCGGCCGCAGCAGCGCGTCCGCGGGTTCGAGGCGCTGGTGGAACTTGAGGTCGGCGAGCGGGCGATCCCACGGATAGCCGTAGTCGACGCCGGTCACCACGCGCGACCACGGCGGCGGCGCCAGGCGGCAGCGGACGCAGCGCGCGTTGTCGCCATCCGTCGGCGGGACCACGAACGGCAGCCCGCAGCCGTCGCAGCGCTCGCGGGCGAACGCGAAGCGCGCGTCGCAGTGGCGGCACAGCCCGCCGTCGCACCAGCCGCGGCACACCAGGCAGCGGCCGCCGGCCGCGGCGCGCCAGCGGGCCAGCAGGTTGCGGGCGTTCGTCAAGCGGGGCGCGCTTGGCCCGGCGCCGCCTGCGGCCATGGCGGAGGGGTCGGGCCGCGAAGTCATCGGCTCAATATACTGCCGCATGGCTGCGTCACCCATCGTCGAATCCCGCCCGGAACGCCTCGATCCGCGCGCGCTGGACCGCGCGTGGGCCCGGCTCGCCGCGCAGTCGGCGCCGCCGTGGCTGCACGGGGAGATCGCGCGCCGGCTGGCCGAGCGGCTGTCCATCGTCAAGCAGGTGCCGCACCACGTGTTCGACTGGTGGAGCGAACTGGGCGCCGGCGCGGCGCAGCTGGCGCAGGCCTATCCGAAGGCGACGGTCACCGGCGTGCTGCGGCCGGAGGCTGCGACGGCGTCCGCGCCGGCCGGCTCGGCCACGATCGCCGCGACGCCCGCGTGGCGGCGCTGGCTTGGCCTGGGCGCGAGCGGCCCGCGCGCGATCGCGCAGTCGGCGGTGCCGCCGGCGCAGGCGCAGCTCGTCTGGTCGAACATGAGCCTGCACTGGGCGCAAGACGCTCCCACGCTGATGCGCGAGTGGCAGCGCGCGCTGGTGGTCGACGGCTTCCTGATGTTCACGACGCTGGGCCCCGGCACGCTGGTCGCCCTGCGCGACCTCTATCGCACCCACGGATGGGGCACGCCGTATGCGCCCTGGACCGACATGCACGACCTCGGCGACATGCTGGTCGAGGCCGGCTTCGCCGATCCCGTCATGGACCAGGAGACGCTGCGGCTGACCTGGAGCAGCCCGCAGGCCGCGCTGGAGGAATTGCGCAGCCTCGGCGCGAACAACGACGCCGCGCGCTTCGCGGGCCTGCGCACGCCGCGCTGGCGCGACCGCCTGCTCGCGGCGCTCGGCGCGCACGTCGACGCGCAGGGCCGCGTGGTGCTCGAGTTCGAGATCGTCTATGGCCACGCGTTCAAGCCGGGGCCGCGCGCGAAGCTGTCCGAGCAGACGCAGGTGGGCCTCGACGACATGAAGGCCATGCTGAGCCGAGGCCGTCAACCTCGTTGAACCGAGGCGTGGGGCAGGGCTTACGCTGAGTCCCCCAGGCACTTTTTTGGCATGAACAGGCCCTAGAATCGATTGGGTCTTGTGTCTGAAGTGCACCTCTCCTGTGCGCGCCCTTCCGGAAGGGGCTTGCACGCGACCTCTGATCAAGCCGAACTCGGGCCACGCATAGGCCCAGGCCCGACAAGAAGGATCGAACTACGTGACGACGATGATGACGATTCGCAAGCTGGGACACCGCGCGGCGCACGCCGCCCTGGCGCTGTCCGCATTGGCGACCACCAGCGCGGCGCTGGCCTTCGGTGACAAATCGGTGACCGACCTTCCCGGCGGCCCCAAGGTGCTGGGCCTCGACTTCCAGCCCGCCGTCACCGAGATCGCGCGCCAGCAGAAGGAACTGCACTATTGGATGCTCATCGTCTGCACGATCATCTTCGTGGTCGTGTTCGGCTTCATGTTCTATTCGATCATCAAGCATCGCAAGAGCGTGGGCCACAAGGCGGCCAACTTCCACGAAAGCACCGCGGTCGAGATCGCCTGGACGGTGGTGCCGTTCATCATCGTCATCCTGATGGGCGCGTTCGCGACGCGCACCGTCGTCGCGATGAAGGACACGACGGGCGCCGACCTCACGATCAAGGCCACGGGCTACCAGTGGAAGTGGGGCTACGACTACGTCAAGGGCGAGGGCGAGGGCCTGGCCTTCATCTCCACGCTCGACACCGCGCAGCGCAACCTGTCCGAGGAAGGACAGCCGGCCGGCAACGACTACCTGCTCAAGGTCGACAACCCGCTGGTGGTGCCCGTCAACAAGAAGGTGCGCGTCATCACCACCGCCGACGACGTGATCCACTCGTGGAGCGTGCCGGCCTTCGGCGTCAAGCAGGACGCGATCCCCGGCTTCGTGCGCGACACCTGGTTCCTGGCCGACAAGGTCGGCACCTACTACGGCATGTGCTCGGAGCTGTGCGGCAAGGAGCATGCGTTCATGCCGATCCGCGTCGACGTGCTGTCCGCCGCCGACTACACGGCCTGGGTCGACAAGCAGAAGAAGGCGCTGGCCGCCGCGGCCGACGATCCGAAGAAGGTCTGGGAGATGGCCCCGCTGATGGCCCGCGGCGAGAAGGTCTACCTCGCCAACTGCGCCGTCTGCCACAAGCCGGACGGCACGGGCGCCGGCCCGGTCAAGCCGCTGGACAAGTCGCCCACGGTGCTCGATGCCGACAAGAACGCGCAGATCCTCACCGTGCTGCACGGCCGCCTGAACGGCGCCATGCCGGCGTGGCAGGGCAAGCTGTCGGAGACCGACATCGCCGCCGCGATCACGTACACGAAGAACTCGTGGAGCAACCACACGGGCCAGCTCGTCGAGCCGTCCGACGTGGTGGCTGCCGAAGCCAAGTAAGCCGCCGTTCGATCACGCCATCGACCGACTCAAGCGTTCGCTGAAGGATTTCCTCTCATGAGTGCTGTTCTGCCCCATCCGATCGACCACGGCCACGATCACGATCATGACCACGCGCACGGCCACCCGGTGGGCTGGCGCCGCTGGGTGTTCGCGACCAACCACAAGGACATCGGCACGCTGTACCTGCTGTTCGCGTTCACGATGTTCCTCGTGGGCGGCACGCTGGCACTGCTGATCCGCCTCGAGCTGTTCCAGCCCGGCCTGCAGTTCTTCAACCCCGAGCTGTTCAACCAGTTCACCACGATGCACGGCCTGATCATGGTGTTCGGCGCGATCATGCCGGCGTTCGTCGGCTTCGCGAACTGGATGATCCCGATGCAGATCGGCGCGGCCGACATGGCGTTCGCGCGCATGAACAACCTCAGCTTCTGGCTGCTGATCCCGGCGGCGCTGATGCTCGTGGGCTCGTTCTTCCTGCCCGGCGGCGCGCCCGCCGCGGGCTGGACGCTCTACGCGCCGCTGACGCTGCAGATGGGCCCGTCGATGGACGGCGGCATCTTCGCGATGCACCTGATGGGCGCCAGCTCCATCATGGGCTCGATCAACATCATCGTCACCATCCTCAACATGCGCGCCCCGGGCATGACGCTGATGAAGATGCCGATGTTCGTCTGGACCTGGCTGATCACGGCCTACCTGCTGATCGCCGTGATGCCCGTGCTCGCCGGCGCCATCACGATGACGCTGACCGACCGCCACTTCCACACCAGCTTCTTCAACCCGGCCGGCGGCGGCGACCCGGTGATGTACCAGCACGTGTTCTGGTTCTTCGGTCACCCCGAGGTCTACATCATGATCCTGCCGGCCTTCGGCATCGTCAGCCAGGTCGTGCCGGCGTTCTCGCGCAAGCGCCTGTTCGGCTACACGTCGATGGTCTACGCGACGTCGTCGATCGCCATCCTGTCGTTCATCGTGTGGGCGCACCACATGTACACGACGGGCATGCCGGTCACCGGCCAGCTGTTCTTCATGTATGCCACGATGCTGATCTCCGTGCCCACGGGCGTGAAGGTCTTCAACTGGCTGGCCACGATGTGGCGCGGCTCGATGACCTTCGAGGCCCCGATGCTGTGGGCCGTCGGCTTCATCTTCGTGTTCACGATGGGCGGCTTCACGGGCCTGATCTGCTCGATGGCGCCGATCGACATCCAGCTGCAGGACACCTACTACGTCGTCGCGCACTTCCACTACGTGCTCGTGGCCGGCTCGCTGTTCGGCATGTTCTCCGGCTACTACTACTGGGCGCCGAAGTGGACGGGCGTGATGTACAGCGAGACGCGCGGCAAGTTCCACTTCTGGTCGTCGCTGGTGTTCTTCAACATCACCTTCTTCCCGATGCACTTCCTGGGCCTGGCCGGCATGCCGCGCCGCGTGGCCGACTACCCGATGCAGTTCGCCGACTTCAACGCCGTCGCCTCCATCGGCGCGCTGGGCTTCGGCCTGACGCAGGTCTACTTCCTGCTGTTCGTCGTCGTCCCTGGGATGCGCGGCAAGGGCGAGCCGGCGCCGCAGCGTCCGTGGGAAGGCGCCGAGGGCCTCGAGTGGGAAGTGCCGTCGCCGGCGCCGTGGCACACCTACGAAACGCCGCCCAAGCTCGATCGCACGGCCACCAAGGTCATCGGTTGAAGCCCGCCGCGCAGGTTCCCATGGCTCAGTCTCCCGAGCAACGCCGCAAGAACGCGCGCCTGGGCATCGTGCTGTTCACGGTGGCGCTGGCATTCGGCCTGGGCTTCTTCGCCAAGGCCATGCTGTTCGGACTATGAGCGACGACCTCAACGACGAGCGCGACTCGCGGCGCAAGAAGAAGCAGAAGCGGCTCAACCGCGACATGCTCTTCAAGCTGACGCTGGTCGTCTTCGTCATGGGCGGCTTCGCCTACGCCATGGTGCCGCTGTACAAGTCGATCTGCGAAGCGCTGAACATCAACGTGATCGCGCGCACCGACCTCGGCGCGGCGCCCGGTGAGAAGAGCGCGCCGATCAACTCGCAGGTCGACCTGACTCGCAGCGTCACGGTGGAATTCGACGCCAACGTGCACGGGGGCCCGTGGGAATTCCACCCGGCGCAGAACGCCGTCACCGTGCATCCGGGCGAGATGACGACCGTGATGTACGAGTTCAGGAACACGCAGTCGCGAACGATGACGGCGCAGGCGATCCCGAGCTACGCGCCGGGCGTCGCGCAGTCGCACTTCACGAAGGTGGAATGCTTCTGCTTCACGCAGCACACGCTGGCGCCGGGCGAGTCCAAGACCTGGCCCGTGGTCTTCTACGTCGACGACAAGCTGCCCAGGGACGTCAAGACGATCACGCTGTCTTACACCTTCTTCGAGGTCGGCGGCACGACGCCGCCGGCGCCGGTCGGCCAGCTCGAAGCCAAGCCGCATGTCTGAGCTCGTCATGACCGCGCCCACCGACCCGCGCGACGAGCCGTCGCCGACCGCCCGCAAGGCGCGTTTCGGCCAGACGTTGCGCGCCGTGGCCTGGTCCTTCTTCGGCATCCGCAAGTCCGCCGATCACGAGCAGGACGTCAAGAACCTGAACCCGATCCACGTGGTGATCGCCGCCGTCATCGGCGCCGCGGTCTTCGTCGTCTTCCTGGTGGTGCTGGTGCATTTCGTCATCGGCTTCGCTACAAGTCACTGAGTCTGGAGAACTGAAACCATGTCCGCCGCCGCGACTCCCCACGGAACCACCCCGCATTACTTCATCCCCGCGCCGTCCCGTTATCCGGTGTGCGTGGCGATCGGCCTGTTCCTGATGATCATCGGCGGCAGCCAGTGGGTCAACGGACACGAATGGGGCTCGTGGTGCGTGCTCACCGGCGTCGTCGTGTGGCTGGCCACGTTGGCGCAATGGTTCACCACGGCCATCGGCGAAAGCGAGGGCGGGCTGTACTCCGATCACGTCGATGTGTCCTTCCGGTGGAGCATGAGCTGGTTCATCTTCTCGGAGGTGATGTTCTTCGCGTCGTTCTTCGGCGCGCTGTTCTGGGCCCGCTCGATCGCGCTGCCGATGCTGGGCAACCTCGACCACCAGTTGCTGTGGCCCGACTTCCACGCGATCTGGCCCAGCGCGCAGGCCGGCATCACCGGCTCGCCGGCCGACACCATCGCCCCGTTCCGCACGATGGGCCCGTGGCCGATCCCGACCTTCAACACGGCCATCCTGCTGACCTCGGGCGTCACGCTGACGATCGCGCACCACGCGCTGATCGCCGACCATCGCTCGAAGGCGATCCTGTGGATGTGGATCACCGTGGCGCTGGGCCTGAGCTTCATCTGCTGCCAGGCCTACGAATACCACGAGGCCTATACCGAGATGAACCTGAAGCTGTCCTCGGGCATCTACGGCTCGACCTTCTTCATGCTCACCGGCTTCCACGGCTTCCACGTGTTCGTCGGCATGCTGATGCTGTTCTTCATCACGCTGCGCATCCAGAAGGGCCACTTCACGCCGCAGCGCCACTTCGGCTTCGAGGGCGCGGCCTGGTACTGGCACTTCGTCGACGTCGTCTGGCTGGGCCTCTACGTCGTGGTGTATTGGCTTTGACGGACGAGGCGAGCATCGAGCTCGCCGCCTGAAAGCAGCAACGCCGCCTCGAACTTCGGGCGGCGTTGTCGCTTGAAGTG
Source organism: Scleromatobacter humisilvae (assembly GCF_023231945.1). Lineage (GTDB taxonomy): Bacteria > Pseudomonadota > Gammaproteobacteria > Burkholderiales > Burkholderiaceae_C > Scleromatobacter > Scleromatobacter humisilvae. The sequence goes on along the minus strand of NZ_JAJLJH010000008.1, from coordinate 155,942 downwards.
GAACCGCGCGACGCTCGCCGCATCGAACTTCAGGTGCCGACGGGGATGCCGGACGGGTGGATCCAGCCGAGACTCCAGGCCAGGAGGATCAGCAGGAACAGCGTGACCGACAATCCGACGCGAACCGCCAGCGTGCGGGCCATGCGCTTGTCCGCCGAGCCGTCGTCGGGCCCGCGGCGCAGCATGAAGAAGCCGGCGCCCGCGAGCGCGGCCAGCACGAGCACCAGGAACGCGACGATCACGATTTTCATGAAGAACGATTATTCCACCGACCCCGCGGCAGCGTCCGCGGGTTCCTCCCCTCCCGACGGCGAGCGGCGCCGTGGCGCGGGGTCGACGCGTTCGCGTGTCGTCTGGTTTGTCGTCGCCCTCGGCTGCGCCTTGCTGACGGCGCGCTTCGGCGTCTGGCAGCTGTCGCGGGCCCACACCAAGCTGGCCAACGAGGCCATGATCGCCGAGCGCGGCGCGATGCCCGCGCTCGCCGCCGGCGAGCTCGCGCGCGACCCGGCGACGGCTCAGCAGCAGTGGCAGCGCCACATCGACGTGACGGGCGAATGGGACGCGGCGCACACCGTGTACCTGATGAACCGCACGATGGACGAGCGCTCGGGCTTCTACGTGATGACGCCGCTGCGGCTGCCGGACGGCGGCGCGGTCGTCGTGCAGCGCGGCTGGATCGCGCGCGACGACGCCGACCCGATGAAGGCGCCGCCGGTGGCCATGCCCATCGGAACCGTGAAGCTTCATGGCCACGTCGCGCCGTGGCCCTCGCACTGGATCGACATCGGCCATGGCGCCGGCGGCCCGGTGCGGCAGAATATCGAGCTGGAGGCGCTCGCGGCGGAGAGCGGCCTGGCCCTGCGTCCGGAGACGGTCGTCGAGGACGCCACTGCCGACAATGCGCACGACGGCCTGCGCCGCGACTGGCCGCCGCCCACCGGCGGGGTCAGCGTCACCACCAACTACGGCTACGCGGTGCAATGGTTCGCGATGAGCATCGCGTTCCTCGGCTTGTACGTGTGGCTGCAGTTCATCCGTCCGCGCAGGCTGGCGCCGGCCGATTCCGAATCCCCGCTCGACGACCGCGTCGACGACAACGCTTCCCGATGAAACCGACTCCGTCCGACGACCCCAAGGCCACCGGCCCGGAATCCCTGACCTTCACGCTGCACGACACGCCGGCGCCGATGCGCGACTACTCGGCCGCGCAGAGCCGGCGCGGCCGCATCACGATGCTGGTGATCCTGTTCGCGTGCGCGCTGCCGGTGATCGCGTCGTACTTCACCTATTACGTGATCCGTCCGGGCGGCCGCACCAACTACGCGACGCTGATCGAGCCGCAGCGCCCGCTGCCGTCGCTGGACGCCGTGCCCGCGCAGGACATGAACGGCCACTCGGTGCCGCTGACCACGTTGAAGGGGCAGTGGCTGATGATCGTCGTGGCGCCGGCGGGCTGCGGCAAGCTGTGCGAGAGCAACCTGTTCCTGCAGCGCCAGCTGCGCGAGATGATGGGCGCGGAGCGCGACCGCATCCAGAAGGTCTGGCTCGTCGACAGCTCCGAGGCGGTCGAGCCGGCGCTCGCCGCGGCCGTCGCGGCACCGCCGGCCGTGGCGACCTACCGCGTCGAGCGGTCCGCGCTCGCGGGCTGGCTCGAGCCCGAGGCTCATCACCAGCTCGAGGAGTCGCTCTACATCGTCGACCCGCTGGGCAACTGGATGATGCGCACGCCGGCCAATCCGGATCCGGTCAAGCTGAAGAAGGACGTCGACAAGCTGTTGCGCGCATCGGCGTGGTGGAACCGCGCCAAGGACACGCCGTGACTTCCGGCGTGGCGTATGACTGGACATCGCTGACCGGCCTCGCGCTGATCGCGCTGGCCATCGTGTCGGTCGTGCTGATGATCGCGTGGTGGCGCGGCGGGCTGCGCCGGAAGTCGCGCACGCAGCGCGTCGCCGCGCTCGCGGTGCTGACGCTGTTCCTGTGCTTCGACCTCGTCGTGTTCGGCGCCTACACGCGGCTGAGCGACTCGGGGCTGGGCTGTCCGGACTGGCCGGGCTGCTATGCGACCGCGAGCCCGGTGGCTGCATCGCAGGACATCGCGCAGGCGCAGGCGCTCGCGCCCGAGGGGCCGGTCAGCGAGCGCAAGGCGTGGATCGAGATGATCCACCGCTACTTCGCGATGGCGCTCGGTACGCTGATCATCCTGATGCTCGCGGCCGCCGCGCACGCGCGTGACGCGCGCGCGGGGGCGCTCGCGGGCGTGACGCTCGCGTGGGTCATCGCGCAGGGCGTGTTCGGCGCGCTGACGGTCACGTGGAAGCTCTATCCGGCGATCGTCACCGGGCACCTGCTGGGCGGCATGGGACTGCTCGCGCTGCTGTCGCTGCAGGCGCCCGCGCGCGCGGGCGACGCGCCGCGCGGCGCGCGCGACCGCTGGGCGCTGGCCCTGGCCGCGCTCGCGCTGCTGCTGCAGCTCGCGCTCGGCGGCTGGGTCTCGACCAACTACGCCGTGCTCGCCTGCACCGGCTTTCCGCAATGCAACGGCCAGTGGTGGCCGGCGATGAACTGGTCGGAAGGTTTCACGTTCGCGCGCGAGCTGGGCAAGCGGGCCGACGGCGCGCCGATCGCCATGACCGCGCTGGTGGCGATCCAATGGACGCACCGGCTGTTCGCGCTCGTGTTCGCCGCCGCGATGGGCTGGCTCGTCGCACGGCTTTGGCGCCGCGGCGAGGCGGCGCGGCGGCGAGCTGTCATCATCGGCGGCCTGGTGGTGATCCAATTGGCGACCGGGCTGTCCAACGTCGTGCTCGGCTGGCCGCTGGTGGCCGCGCTGGCGCACACTGCCGGGGCCGCGGCGCTGGTGATCTGCATCGGCTTCGAGGCCGCCGCCGCCCTGAATTCCAGAAATCGAGTCCTCTCGTCATGAGCTCCGCTGTCCCCGTTCCCTCGCCCGCGTCGGCGCAGCCGTCGCGCTGGCGCCAGTACTACGCGCTCACCAAGCCGCGCGTCGTGCAGCTCATCGTGTTCTGCGCGGTGATCGGCATGTTCCTGGCCGTGCCGGGCTGGCCGCCGCTGGTGCCCACGCTGGCCGCCACCGCGGGCATCTGGCTCGTGGCGGCCGCGGCCGCCGCGTTCAACTGCCTGGTCGAGCAGCAGATCGACAAGCGCATGACGCGCACCGCCTGGCGCCCGACCGCCAAGGGCGAGCTGACGAACACGCAGGCGCTGTTGTTCTCGATGGTGCTGTGCGCGATCGGCGCGGCCGTGCTGCTGACCTGGGTCAACGCGATCACGCTGTGGCTGACGCTGGCCACCTTCATCGGCTACGCCGTGATCTACACGCTGATCCTCAAGCCGATGACGCCGCAGAACATCGTCATCGGCGGCGCCTCGGGCGCGATGCCGCCCGTGCTGGGCTGGGCCGCGATGACCGGCAGCGCCGACGCCGACGCCTGGCTGCTGTGCCTGATCATCTTCCTGTGGACGCCGCCGCACTTCTGGGCGCTGGCGCTTTACCGCACCGAGGACTACCGCAAGGCCGGACTGCCGATGCTGCCCGTCACGCACGGTCCCGACTTCACCAAGCTGCACGTGTTCCTCTACACGCTGGTGCTGTTCGCGGGCACGCTGCTGCCCTTCGTCAGCGGCCTCAGCGGCTGGTTCTACCTCGCCTGCGCCGTGGTGCTGGGCTTCCTGTTCTGCGCCTACGCGTTCAGGCTCTGGCGCCACTACAGCGACGAGCTGGCGCGCCGCACGTTCCGCTTCTCGATCCTGTACCTGTCGCTGCTGTTCGCGGCGCTGCTGATCGACCACTACATCCGCTGATGACGACCCGCCGATTCCTTCTCTCGCTGGCCGCCGTCGGCGCGCTGGCCCTCGCCGGCTGCGACCGCGCCGCCCCGCCGCACCACTTCAACGCCATCGACCTGACCGGCGCCAGCTACGCGCACGGCTTCAGCCTGCCCGACTTCGACGGCAAGCCGCGCACGCTGGCCGATTTCGCGGGCAAGGTGACGGTCGTCTTCTTCGGCTACACGCAATGCCCCGACGCCTGCCCGACGACGATGGCCGAGCTGAGCGGCATCCTCAAGACGCTGGGCCCCGATGCGAAGCGGGTGCAGGTCGTCTTCATCACGGTCGACCCGTCGCGCGACACGCCCGCGCTGCTGAAGAACTACGTCACCAACTTCCGCCCCGACTTCCTGGCGCTGCGCGGCGACGAAGCGCAGACGCAGGCGATCATCAAGGACTTCAAGCTGGTGGTCGAGAAGGTGCCGGGCAAGACGGCCGACAGCTACACGATCGACCACACCGCGGGCACCTACATCTTCGACCCGCAGGGCCGCATCCGGCTGTTCGCGTCGCAGAGCCTGGATCCGACGCTGCTGACGGCCGACCTGCAGGCGCTGCTCGCCGAGAAGGCGACCTGAGTCAGCGCGCGGCCGACTGTTCGGCCAGGCGCGCAGCGAGCCAGTCGCGCAGGCGCGGCTCGACGGTCAAGGCCAGCGCGCGCCCGTAGGCCGCCGCCGCATCGGCGTGCGCCCCGTCCATCGCCAGCAGGTGCGCCCGCGCCGCCCACCAAGGCTGGTGCGACGCGACGCGTTCTGCCTCGATGTCGTCGAGCAGCCGCAGCCCCGCGCGCGCGTCACGCGCGTGCGCGACCGCGACCGCGTGCGCGATGCGCGCGCCGACCGTCGGCGCGATGGCCAGCAGCTGTTCGTAGAGTCCGGCGATGCCTTCCCACGGCACCTCGCCCTCGATTCGGCCGTGCACGTGCGCCGCCTGGATCGCGGCCTCGAGCTGGTACGGGCCCGTCGAGCGATGGGACGCCGCGCGCAGCAAGGCGTCGTTGGCGCGGGCGATGAGCGCGGCGTCCCAGCGCCGCGCGTCCTGTTCGTGCAGCGGCTGGAAGACCTCGCTGCGCGCCGGACGCCGTGCCTCGCACAGCGACAGCAGCGCGAGCAGCCCCAGCGCCTCGGGCTCGTCGGGCAGGTGGGCCGCGACGAGTTCGGCGAGGAACATCGCCTCGGCGGCGAGCTCGCCCGCCACGGCATCGTCGACCTGGCCCCAGTGCAGCGTGTAGGCGCCGTAGATCGCCTCCAGCACGGACGCGAGGCGCTCCGGCAGCTCGCGCGGCTCGGGCTCCTCGAAGCGCAGGCCGGTGGCGCGGATCCTGGACTTGGCGCGCACCAGGCGCTTGGTCATCGCCTCCGGCTTGACGAGGAAGGCGCTGGCGATGCGGGCGGCGTCCAGGCCCAGCACGGTCTGCAGCATCAGCGCGCTGTGCACGCCGGCGTCGATCGCCGGGTGGGCGCAGACGAACATCAGGCGCAGCCGCGTGTCGGGCAGCGCGGTCGCCTCGGGCGCGGGGGCGTGCTCGTCCGGCCACAGCACCGTCAGCGTCGGGTCGTCGGCCAGGCGCTGTCGGCGCGCGGCGACCAGCAGCTGGCGGCGCGCGGCGGTCAGCAGCCAGGCTTCGGGCGACGCCGGCACGCCGTCGCGCGGCCAGCGGGCCAGCGCGCTGGCGAAGGCCTCGGCCAGCGCGTCCTCGGCGGCCGCGACGTCGCGCCATTGCCAGGCCAGCCACGCGAGCAGCCGGCCGTAGCTGCGCCGCGCGGCGGTCTCGGCTGCCGCCGCGGCGTCGATCACTTCGGCTCGGGCATCGGGCGCACGGGCCACGCGAAGGTCGTGCCCACGGCCGAGCCAGGGCAGCGCTCGGCCCACTTGAGCGCCTCGTCGAGCGAGTCGACCTCGATCAGCGCATAGCCGCCCAGCAGCTCCTTGGTGTCGGCGAACGGGCCGTCCTGCACGTGGCGCTTGCCGTTGCGCACGCTGACCGCGGTGCCGCCGTCGTGCTCCAGCCGTTTCGCGCCGCGCAGCACGCCGGCCGCGGCCATCGCTTCCATGTAGAGCTTCCAGGCCTGCATCGGGGCGACGCCGCGCACGGGGTCGTCGTTGACCTCGAAGACTTCGGCGGGCTGGTGGAAGGTGAGGACGAATTCCATGAAGGTCTCCTGCGCCATCGCGGCGCTCAGGGTGCAGCACCGCGCCGCACCTGAGCATAGATGCGCGAGCGCGCCGCGAACGGACAGCGGCGCCAAAAAAAACGGACGCCGAGGCGTCCGCTTCTTGAGGAGGCAGGGCGTTTACACGCGCTGCGGTTCCAGGGTCTTGCGCATCTTCTTCAGCGCGGCGACCTCGATCTGGCGGATGCGCTCGGCGCTGACGCCGTATTCGGCCGCCAGCTCGTGCAGCGTCATGCCGCCGGACGAGTCGTCGTTGACCTTCAGGTAGCGCTCCTCGACGATGCGGCGGCTGCGCGGATCGAGCGTCTCCAGCGCCTCGCCGATGCCGACGCCGGCCAGGCGGTCGTGCGCGGCGTTCTCGATGACGCGGGTGGGCTCGTCGCGGTCGTCGGCCAGGTAGGCGATCGGCGCGTAGGCTTCCTCGCCGTCGTCGTTCTGGGACTCCATCGCGACGTCGCCGCCGGACATGCGCGTCTCCATCTCGAGGACTTCTTCCGGCTTGACGTTGAGGTCGCGCGCGACGCGCTCGACCTGGTCGCGGGTCAGCGTGTTGCGGTGGACGTCGGTGTCGGCGGCTTCTTCCTTGAGCCTGGACTTCATCGAGCGCAGGTTGAAGAACAGCTTGCGCTGGGACTTGGTCGTCGCGACCTTGACCATGCGCCAGTTCTTCAGGATGTACTCGTGGATCTCGGCCTTGATCCAGTGCATCGCGTAGCTGACGAGACGCACGCCCTGGGTCGGGTCGAAGCGCTTGACGGCCTTCATCAGGCCGATGTTGCCTTCCTGGATCAGGTCGCCGTGCGGCAGGCCGTAGCCAAGATAATTGCGGGAGACGGACACGACGAGACGCAGGTGCGACATCACGAGCGCGCTGGCGGCCTTCAGGTCGTCATGCTCGCGCAGCTGGGTCGCCAGGCGCGTCTCTTCCTCCTGCGTGAGCAGGGGCAGGCGGTTGATGGACGAGATGTAGGCGTCGAGGTTGCCCAGCGGGGGAACCAGACTCCACGGATCACGGACGGACAGTGCGTTGGTTGCGGTAGTGGTCATGTGCTCAGTCTGATCGGGATTCGATCGTTCGGTTCCGCGAATATTAGCACTCTCGTCAAGGGAGTGCTGATCCCCTCCGTCGAGTGCGTGGATCCCAAGATCGTCCATGAGGTAGGCCTTTTCAGGGTAGCGAACGCTCACATTCGTTGTTGTTGCGTATCGCTCGCTATGAAAATATTTCGACTTGCTCGGGCAAAGCGCGCACCTGGACTCTGATACAAGGATGGGTTGCCCGCCAGACGACTGTTCAGCCGCCGGTCGCTACCCTGTCCTACGCGACTCGATCCTCATGTTGAGTTACGCTGCTCCACCTTCAAGGGGTTACCGCATGAAACAAGAGAACACGGCTTTCGACCAGGTGCTGCGGGCAGCGCCCGACGAGTTCCTGAAATCCTGGCTGGACGAAGTGTCCGGCAGCGGCGGCGCCAGTTCGTCGACCGCGCAGCACGACGCCCGCGAGCTGCTGGGCGCGCTGCAGGACGCCGTCACGTCGGACGCCGACCTGACGCAGGCCGATGGCCCCGCCTGGGCCCGCACGCGCTCGGTGCTGGCCGCGTTGTCGCAGTCGCGCGCCGCCCAGGGCGCGTCGGCGGGCGATACCAGCCAGTTCGTCATGGCCATCAAGAAGCCGCTGTTCACGGGCCTGCAGAAGCTGCTGGCCGGCGATCCCAAGGTCGCGTTCGACGCCGCCTGGACGGCCTCGACGCTGGTCGACAAGCTGGCCCAGTTCACGGTGACCACCTACCAGCGCACGCGCGAGGAAGTCATCAATCGCCAGCAGCAGGAGCTGCTCGAGCTGTCGACGCCGGTCGTCAAGCTGTGGGAAGGCGTGCTGGCGGTGCCGATGATCGGCACGCTGGATTCGAGCCGCACGCAGCTGGTGATGGAGTCGCTGCTGACGCGCATCGTCGAGACCGGCTCCGAGCTCGCGATCATCGACATCACCGGCGTGCCGACCGTCGACACGCTGGTGGCGCAGCATTTGCTCAAGACTGTCACGGCGATCCGCCTGATGGGCGCCGACTGCATCATCAGCGGCATCCGCCCGCAGATCGCGCAGACCATCGTGCACCTGGGCATCGACCTGCAGGGCATCACCACCAAGGCGTCCCTGGCCGATGCGTTGTCGCTGGCGATGAAGAAGGCGGGCTGGACGATCTCGCGCAACAAGGCCTGAGCCCGCGCCATGGAACGCATTCCTATCCTCAAGATGGGCAAGGTGCTGCTGGTGACCATCCAGGTCGACCTGCAGGACCAGGTGGCGCTCGCGCTGCAGGACGACCTCTCCGCCCAGATCGAGAAGACGGGCGCCCACGGCGTGCTGATCGACATCTCGGCGCTCGAGATCGTCGACTCGTTCGTCGGCCGCATGCTGGCCGGCATCTCGGGCATCGCCAGCGTGCTCGACGCCACGACGGTGGTGGTGGGCATGCAGCCTGCCGTGGCCATCACGCTCGTGGAACTCGGGCTGTCGCTCGAAGGCGTGCGCACCGCCCTCAACGTCGAACGCGGCATGGCCCTGCTGGCCGCGGACGATCGGAACCAAATTGACGACTGAACCCACCACCGGTTCGATGCCGCTGCTCGGCGAGCGCGACATCGTCATGAGCCGCCAGATGGTGCGCAAGCTGACGCAGCAGATCAAGCTGACGCTGGTCGACCAGACCAAGATGATCACCGCGGCCAGCGAGCTCTCGCGCAACACCGTCGTCTATGGCGGCGGCGGCGAGATGCGCTGGGAGATCGTCTCGCAAGGCATCAAGACCGGCCTCCGGCTGTGGTTCGAGGACAAGGGCCCCGGCATCCCCGACGTCGACCTCGCGCTGACCGACGGCTGGACCTCGGGCTCCGGCATGGGCGTGGGCCTGTCGGGCAGCAAGCGGCTCGTCAACGAGTTCGAGATCCGCACGGTCGTCGGCGAGGGCACCTGCGTCACCGTCACGCGCTGGAAGTAGCGCGTGATCCCGCACATCGACGTCCCGGTCTCCGAGCAGTCGCAGGTCGGAGAGGCGCGCCGCGCGGCGAACCGGCTCGCCACCGACCATGACCTCGACGAGACCGTGCGCGGCCGCGTCGCGATCGTCGTCACCGAGCTCGGCAACAACCTCTGGCGCCACGCGCAGAAGGGCCGCCTGCTGATCGGCTGCCGCAGGAGCGACGAGGGCTGCCAGCTGGAGGTGATCGCCATCGACAGCGGCCCGGGCATGGCCGACGTCGCGCGCTGCCTGCGCGACGGCTACTCGAGCGGCGGCACGCCCGGCACCGGCCTCGGCGCGGTTCAGCGGCTGTCGACCGACTTCTCGGTGTTCTCGAGCCCGGGCAAGGGCACCGCCATCCTCTCGCGCACCTGGGTGCCATCGCCCGGCACGCCGGCTTCGCCATCTTTTCGCGCGCGTTTCGCGCACGCGGGGATCTGCCTGGCCGCGCCCGGCGAGGTGATCAGCGGCGATGCCTGGGACGTCCGCATCGACGGCGACGGCAAGGCGACGGTGATCGTCGCCGACGGCCTGGGCCACGGACCGGTCGCGGCCGAGGCGGCGGCCGAGGCGCTGAAGGCCTTCGGCACGCTGCGCGGCTCGCCGGCCACCGTGCTCGAGCGCGCGCATCCGGCGCTGCGTTCGACGCGGGGCGCGGCGGTCTCCATCGTCGAGCTCGATGCCAACGCCGGCACCGTCGTCTACGCGGGGGCCGGCAACATCAGCGGCCGCATGATCTCGGGCATCGAGGATCGCTCTCTGATGTCGCAGCACGGCACGCTGGGCCTGGCGATCCGCAAGCTGCAGGACGTCAGCTATTCCTGGCCGGACCATTCGATCGTCGTGCTGCACTCCGACGGGCTGATCACGCGCTGGACTCTGAAGGACGTGGGCGGCCTGCTGCAATGCGACCCGGCCGTCATCGCCGGCTGGCTGCTGCGCGACTTCACGCGCGGCCATGACGATGTCACCATCGTCGTCCTGAAACGAGGCTGAGATGGCGCAAGACGAATCCGCAGCGAACGCCCGCATCGCCGAGCTGACCGAGCAGATCGAGGCGATGCAGATCGAGCTCGACGAGACCAACCGGGGCGTCGTCGCGCTGTATGCCGAGCTCGACACCCAGGCGCAGCAACTGCAGCGCGCCACCGACCTGAAGAGCCGCTTCCTGGCCTACATGAGCCATGAGTTCCGCACCCCGATCTCGGCGCTGCGCAGCCTGGCCCGGCTGCTGCTGGATCGCGTCGACGGCCCGCTGACGCCCGAGCAGGAAAAGCAGGTGCGCTTCATCGAGTCGACGGCCGAGGAGTTCGCCGAGATGGTCAACGACCTGCTCGACCTCGCCAAGGTGGAGGCCGGCCGCGTCGACATCTCGCCGGCGTGGTTCGAGATGGTGGACCTGTTCTCCGCGCTGCGCGGCATGTTCCGGCCGGTGCTGACCAATCCCGACGTGTCGCTGGTCTTCGAGGAGCCGCAGCGCTCGTCGCGGCTCTACACCGACAACAAGATGCTGTCGCAGATCCTGCGCAACTTCATCTCCAACGCGCTGAAGTTCACCGTCAAGGGCGAGGTGCGCGTGTCCGCGACGCAGAACAGCGACGAGACGATCACGTTCGCCGTCGCCGACAACGGCATCGGCATCGACCCGAAGTTCCACGCGGCGATGTTCCGCGACTTCACGCAGGTCGACTCGCCGATCCAGAAGCGGCTGCGCGGCACCGGGCTCGGTCTGTCGTTGAGCCGCCAGCTCGCCGAACTGCTGGGCGGCAAGGTAGGATTGACCAGCGAACTGGGCAGCGGCTCGACCTTCTTCGTCACCATTCCGCTGCACCTGCCGTCCGCAAGCGACGCCGCCCTCGAGGAAACGCCTGGCGAATGACTGACGCGAAGCCCGAATTCCGGCCGATCGATCGATCCGAGCACGAGCTGCTGATCATCGACGACAACCCGGCCACGCGCTATGCGACGGCGCGCCAGCTGCGCAGCGCGGGCTTCCGCACGCGCGAGGCGGCCACCGGCGCCGATGGCCTGGCCGCCGCCGACAATTCGATCTCCGCCGTCGTGCTGGACGTCCACCTGCCCGACATCGACGGCTTCGACCTGTGCGCGATGCTGCGCTCGCGCCCCGGCACCGCGCGCCTGCCCGTGCTGCACCTGACCGCGGCCTACGTCACCGACGAGGACAAGGTGCGCGGCCTCGATTCCGGCGCCGATGCCTATCTCACGCGCCCGGTCGAGCCCGCCGTGCTCGTGGCCACCGTGCAGGCGCTGGTGCGCACGCGCGTGGCCGAGGAGGCGATGCGGCGCAGCGAGTCCAAGTTCCGCGCGATCTACGCGCAGGCGCAGGCCGGCATCGCGCTGCTCGACGACCAGGGCCGCCTGGTCGACGCCAATCCGGCGATGCTGAAGATGATGGCGCGCGGCGATGGCGAGGTGATCGGCCATGCGCTGAGCGAATTCGCGCCGCGCGAATGGGCGCACAAGATCGTCAGTTCCTCGGTGGCCGCGGACGCGCCCTCGAGCTCGCTCGAGCTGCCGATGCAGCGGCCCGACGGCTCGCTGATCTACGTCGAGTGGAGCTTCTCGCCGCACATCGAGCCGGGCGTGACGATGGCCATCGCCACCGATGTCTCGCAGCGCGTCGCGCTCGAGCACCAGCGCCAGCAGCTGCTCGATCGCGAGCGCATCGCGCGCAGCGAGGCCGAGCAGGTGAGCCGCATGAAGGACGACTTCATCGCGGTGCTCTCGCACGAGCTGCGCACGCCGCTGAACGCGATCATGAGCTGGACCCACGTGCTGCGCCAGCGCGGCGGCTCCGCCGAGACGATGCGCGGGCTGGCCGCCATCGAGCGCAACGGCACGACGCAGGCGCGCATGATCTCCGACCTGCTGGACATGTCGCGCCTGAACCTCGGCAAGCTGCCGCTGACCTTCGTGACGATCGATCCGGTCGACGAGATCGTCGCCTCGGTCAACGCGATGCGGCCGGCCGACGGCGGCGGCCCGGTCATCGACGTGCAGGCGAGCCCGCCGTACCGGCCGATCCGCGTCGACGCGTCGCGGCTGCAGCAGGTGATCTGGAACCTGCTGAGCAACGCGATCAAGTTCTCGCCGCCGGGCGGCCGCATCGTCGTCGCGCTCGAACAGGACGAGCGTGGCCTGCGCATCCGCGTGGCCGACGAGGGCCAGGGCATCGCGCCCGAGTTCCTGCCCTTCGTGTTCGACCGCTTCGCGCAGAGCGACGCCGCGAGCAACCGCCAGCGCGGCGGGCTCGGGCTGGGGCTGTCCATCGTCAAGCAGCTGGTGGAGGCGCACGGCGGCACGGTGTCGGCGGCGAGCGCCGGGGTCGGGCGCGGCGCGACCTTCGAGGTCTGGCTGCCGGCCGATCCCGTGCACGCCGACAATCCCGACTACCCCGATTCCAGCCACGGCAGCGAGGCGCTCGACATGTCGCCGGCGTCGCTCGACGGCGTGCAGCTGCTGGTGGTCGACGACGATCCCGAGGCGAGCGCGATGCTGCGCATCATTCTGAGCGACCGGGGTGCCGTCGTGCACATGGCCCACGACGTGTCGTCGGCGCTGCAACTGCTGTCGGCGCGCGCCTTCGACGCGCTGATCAGCGACATCGGCATGGCCGGCCAGGACGGCTACGACCTGATCCGCGAAGTCCGCCACCAGGAGGCCACGCAGCCGACTCGGCGCCCGCGCCTGCCGGCGATCGCGCTGACCTCGTTCACACGCACGCAGGATCGCGACCAGGCGCTGGCCGCGGGCTTCGACCTGCATTGCGGCAAGCCGCTGCGGCCGCTGAACCTGTTGCAGCAGATCCGCTCGCTGCTCGACCTGCGCCACTGAGCCAGGCGGCCTGGCGCCCGATACAGTGGCGTCCATGAACGACCGCCACCCCGATCCCGACGACCTGCTCGCGGGCGACGACGCGGGTCGCGCGCGCGACTGGCGGGCGTATGCGAAAAGCGTCGCGGTGTGCGCGGCCGTCGTCCTCGGCACCGCGCCGCTGCTGCACGTTCTGGAGCCGTCCAGCGTCGTCATGCTGCTTCTGCTGGCGGTGGTGTTCTCGGCACTGCGCTACGGCCGCGGCCCGGCGGTGCTCGCGGCCTTCGTCAGCGTCGCCGCGTTCGACTTCTTCGACGTCGCGCCGCGCTTCACGTTCGTGGTGGCGGACGTGCAGTATCTCGTCACCTTCGTGGTGATGCTGATCGTGGCGCTGGTGGTCGGCCAGCTGACGGCCGGCCTCACCGCGCAGGCCCGCGTGGCCACGCTGCGCGAGGGTCGCGTGCGGGCGCTGTACGAGCTGTCGCGCGATCTCGCCGCCGCGCTGATGCCGGGGCAGATCGTCGAGATCGGCACGCGCATGCTGCAGGCCGAGTTCGAGGCGCGCGCGGTCTTCCTGCTGCTCGATGGCAACGACGGCCTCGTCGTGCCCGAGGCGAGCGGCGTCGATGCCGGGCTCGCGCACTGGACGCTCGCCCACGCCGAGGCCGCGGGGCAGGGCACCGCGACCGCGCCCGCCAGCGCGATGCGCTACGTGCCGCTCAAGGCGCCCATGCGCGTGCGCGGCGTCGTCGCGCTGGCCCTGCGCGATCCGCGGCGGCTGGAACTGCCGGAGCAGCGCCGGCTGCTCGACACCTTCGCCTCGCTGCTGGCGATCGCGCTGGAGCGCATCCACTATGTCGACGTCGCGCAGCACACGACGGTGCAGGTGGAGACCGAGCGGCTGCGCAACGCGCTGCTGGGCGCGATCTCGCACGACCTGCGCACGCCGCTGGCGGCGCTCGCCGGCATGGCCGATTCGCTGCAGCTCACGCCGCCCGCGCTCGCGCCGGCGCAGGCCGAGATCGCGCAGTCGCTGCGCGAGGCCGCCGTGCGCATGAACGCGCTGGTCAGCAACCTGCTGGACATGGCCCGCCTCGAGTCGGGCCGCATCGCGCTGAACCTGCAGTGGCAGCCGCTCGAGGAGGTGGTCGGCAGCGCGCTGCGCAGCCTCGGCGCGCTGTTCGCCGGCCGCCATCCGATCCGCGTCGCGCTGCCGCCCGGGCTGCCGCTGCTGCGTTTCGACGCCGTGCTGATCGAGCGCGTGCTGGCCAACCTGCTGGAGAACGCCGCCAAGTACACGCCCGCCGGCAGCGCGGTCAGCGTGGGCGCGGCGACAGCGGGTGACGTGGTGCAGGTGTGGGTGGCCGACGAGGGCCCGGGCCTGCCGCCCGGCCGCGAGGCCTTGATGTTCGAGAAGTTCGAGCGCGGCCGCCGCGAGAGCGCGACCCCGGGCGTCGGGCTGGGGCTGGCGATCTGCCGCGCCATCGTCGCCGCGCATGGCGGCACGATCAGGGGCGAGACGCGGCCGGAGGGCGGCGCGCGCTTCGCCTTCACGTTGCCGCGCGGAGAGCCCCCGCGCATCGACGAGCCGGCCGACGACGTCGACAATGCCGGCATGGACGTGAAGCAATGAGCGCGAGCGAGACCCCGGGCCGGGTGCTGGTCGTCGAGGACGAGGCCGAGATCCGCCGCTTCATCCGGCTGTCGCTGCAGGCCGAGTCGCTGGAGGTCGCCGAGGCCGACGGCGTGCAGCGCGGGCTGATCGAGGCCGGCACGCGGCGGCCGGACCTCGTGGTGCTCGATCTCGGGCTGCCGGACGGCGACGGCATCGACTTCATCCGCGGGCTGCGCGCGTGGTCGGAGATCCCGATCATCGTGCTGTCGGCGCGCACGATGGAGGCCGACAAGATCGCCGCGCTCGATGCCGGCGCCGACGACTACCTCGTCAAGCCCTTCGGCACCGGCGAGCTGCTCGCCCGCGTGCGCGCCCAGCTGCGCCGGCACCCGCGCGCGAGCGCCGAGGCCGCCAGCGTGCTGGAGTTCGGCGACGTGCGCATCGACCTGGCGCACCGCACGGTGGAACGCGCCGGCGCCGCGCTGCACCTGACGCCCATCGAATACCGCCTGCTGACGCACCTGGCCTCGCATCCGAACCGAGTGCTCACTCACCCGCAACTCCTTCGCGCCGTATGGGGGCCGTCCCATTCACAGGACACGCACTACGTGCGCATCTACATGGGCCACCTGCGCGCGAAGCTGGAGGCCGACCCGTCGCAGCCGCAGCACCTGATCACCGAGCTCGGTGTCGGCTATAGGTTCGTTCCCTGAGTCATTCCCCCTAGAGACAGCTCATCGGTGCACCGATAATTGCGGGTTCCGGCGCGGCGCCGGTCAGGGAGTGTCCAAGGTGATTGCAGTTCGACGTCTCGCCCTCGCGGCGATGGCCGGCGCGGCCTTCGTGCTGTCCGGTTGCGCGAGCCCCGCCCGCGAATCGGCACCGGCGCCCGCTCGGGAACAGCACTACACCGAGACGATCTCGTCGGTGCTGGTGTCGGGCGACGACAAGCGCATCGCCGCGATCGGCAGCGGCCACCACTACATCTTCACCGCGCCCGAGGTGCTGGTGAAGGCGTTGCGCTCGCCGGTGCATCCGCAGCTGACAGCCACGTTCACCACCTTCCACATCGACCAGCGCGGCATCGTCACCGGCGACTGGCTGCTGACGCTGGTCCCGGACGCCTCGCCCGCGGCCCGGGCGCAGGCGAGCGAGGTCGGCCTCGTTGCCGGGCCGGACGGCGTGATGGCCGCCGGCGGCATCCTCAAGGGCCAGCGCTTCACGGGCTGGACCTACGCGCTGCGCGGCCCGCATGACAAGCTGAACAAGCCCACCACCATCGACATCACGATCGATGCCAGCACCGCCGACAACGCCGTCGACGAGGCGGCCACGCCGATCCGCATGGCCGCCGACGGCGTGCAGCTGATCTACTGGGCGCCGCTCGCGCCGGTCATCGTGCCGGTGCTGTTCCTGGGCCGCGCGAAGGATCATTGAACCCGCGCTGCCCGCCATGTCCGCCGCCGAAATCGACCACCTGGCGCTGACCGCGCTGCGCCTGTTGCCCGACGAGCCCGATCGCGCGATGCGCCTCTGGGACGAGGCCTGGGCGCGCGCGAGCGCCGGCGGCCTGGAGCGCACGCAGCTGCGGCTGCGCATCGTCAGGATGCACCACCAGGCGCGCTTCGGCGACCGCGAGGCGCTCGGCTCGCCGATGCTCGCGGCCACGGCCGAGGCGCGTGCGCACGGCTGGCGCGTGGAGTCGCTGCTGGTCGACCTGCTGGAGGTGTTCCTCGCGACGCTGCGCACGAATCCGGACGACGGCATGGGCGACGTCGAGGCGATCCGCGAGGAGGCCGAGGCCCATCTCGACCCGATCGAGCTGAGCTGGATGGAGCTGATGGCCGGCCATTTCCGCGGCTACATGCTGGGCTGGGCGCAGGAGCCCGAGCGCACCTACCGCGCGCTGAACCGGCTGGTCGCGAGCGCCGACGCGCCGGCGGGGCTGATCGCCAACGTGCAGATGAACATCGGCCACAGCCACCTGCTGGTGGGCAACGTCGACCTCGCCTCCACCTACCTGCAGGAGGCCTGGCGCCTCTACCAGCCGCTGCCGCTGACGCCGCGCAAGCTCGGCGCGGCGCGCGCCTGGGCGCAGTGCCTGCTGGCCAAGAACGAGGTCCGGCGCGCCGACGCCGTGCTGCAGGCGGCGCTCGACGCGCGCGCGGAGCTCGCCTCGCCGCTGTTCCTCGCCGGCGCGCTGCTGGTCGCGGCGGAGGCCCGGCTGAAGCTGGGCGACGCCGCCGGCGCCGCGGCGCTGCTGGAGGACGCCGCCGCCCACGCCGACGCCGGCTCCGAGCCCGGCGTGCTGGTGCACGTGGCCTACGTGCGCGCGCTGCTGCTGGCCGAGCAGGGCGACATCCCGTCGGCGGCGCAGGTCGGCGAGGCCGGCTGCCGCCAGATCCCGCGCAACACGCACAAGCTGGGCGTGCAGGCCTGCCTCGACCTGACGGCGCGGCTGCAGGCGCAGGTCGGCAACTACCAGCGCGCCTACGAGCTGCAGTGCCAGGTCGTGTCGATGCGCAACGACCTCGCCAAGAAGTCGGCCGAGGTGCGCCACATCGACCTGCACGTCGACCACCAGACGCACCTGGCGCGCATGGAGATCGAGCACGCGCGCCGCGAGCGCACCCTCGCCGAGAATGCCGAGGCGGCCATCGCGCAGAAGAACCAGCTGCTGGAGCAGCGGCTGCGCGAGGTCGAGCGGCTGCAGGAATCGCTGCGCGAGCTCGCCAACCGCGATGCGTTGACCGGCCTCTACAACCGGCGCTATCTCGGCGAGGCGCTGCCGGGGTTGGTGTCGATGGCCTCGCGCCGCGGCGACCGCATCGTCGTGATCCTGATCGACCTCGACCACTTCAAGAAGGTCAACGACGCCTACGGCCACCAGATGGGCGACCTCGTGCTCGAGGGCTTCGCCGACCTGGTGCGCGACGCCTTCCGCGCGCACGACCTGTGCTGCCGCTACGGCGGCGAGGAGTTCTGCGTCGTGATGGCCGACACCGACGACATCGCCGCGCACGAGCGCGTCGAGGAGCTGCAGGAACGGCTGGGCGCGCGCGTGTTCAGGAGCGGCGAGCACGAGCTCACGCGCGTGGGCTTCTCGGCCGGGATCGTCACGTTCATGGCCGATCCGCGCATGGATCTCGACCTGGTGTTCCGCCGCGCCGACCAGGCGCTCTACGCGTCCAAGGACGCCGGCCGGCGCCGGATTTCCGCGCTCGAGCTGGCCTGATCCGCCGGCACCGGGGCGACACGGACCGCCGCGCGGCGTGACGGATTTCGCGCGCGGGTGTCCACGCGTCACCAGGCGCTTCAGCGCGCGACCGCTTCTGCCGATACCCTGGCAGCACGACTCCGCCTCGCGTCGCCCGGACGCGGCCGGCGTGCGCAACCCTGGAACCGCTGCCAATGTTCGCCCGTCTCGCGTTGATCGTTGCCCTGTCGTCCGCCGCTGTCGCGCAGGCCGCCGGCGTGAGCATCGTCGTGACGGATCCGGCCGGCCACGCGCTCGCCGATGCGGTGGTGATGCTGGAGCCGGTGGGCGCGCCGCTGCCGGTCAAGCCGATGGCCGGGGCCCAGATCGCCCAGAAGGATCTCGAGTTCCACCCGGCCGTGACGGTCGTGACCGTGGGCACGCCCGTGCTGTTCCCGAACCAGGACACCGTCAAGCACCACGTCTATTCCTACTCCGCGGCCAAGACCTTCCAGATCAAGCTCTATGCCGGCGTGCCGCACACGCCGATCGTGTTCGACAAGCCTGGCGTCGCCGTGCTCGGCTGCAACATCCACGACGGCATGATCGCGTGGGTCGTCGTCACCGACACGCCGCTGTGGGCCCGCAGCGCGGCCTCCGGCGCCGCCAGGGTGCTCGACGTGCCGCCCGGCAACTACCAGATGCACGTGTGGCATTCCTCGCTGGCCGAGACGACGCCGCCGCAGCTGCTGCCGCTGACCGTGGCGGCCGGCGACGTCGAGCAGCGCATCAGGCTGGGCACGGGTGGATTGATCAAGTGAACGCGCAGGACCGCTCCTGGCGGAAATCCCTCGGCGCCCGCATCATCGGGCTGTTCCTGGCGCTGCTGCTGGCGGTGCAGCTCGTCAGCTTCGCCTCGCTGCGCATCAGTCTGTCGCGCCACGCGCACAGCGAGCTGCCGGCTCGCCTGGTCGAGGGCGAACAGCTGCTGCAGACGCTGCTCGAGCGCCGGGTGCACGCGGTGTCCGACGTGGCCGAGGTGACGGCCGCCGACTTCGGCTTCCGCACGACGCTGTTCGAGGGCGACGAGAACACCATCGTCTCGGCGCTGGACAACCTGCGCCGCCGCGTCGGTGCGACGGAGGTCGGCTACCTGGGGCTTGACGGCACGGTGCTGCACCGCGCGTCCGCCCGCAGCGGCACCGACATCGCGCCGGTCGCCGCGCACCTCAAGTCGCAGAACCCGGCCAGCTCGGCCAGCGAGATCATGCTGGTCGGCGGCCAGCCCTACCAGGCCGTGCTGGTGCCGGTGAAGGCGCCGCGCCTGATCGGCTGGATCCTGATCGCGTTCCCGCTGGACGACGCGCTCAAGACCGACATGAAGCGCCTGTCCGGCCTCGACCTGACGCTGCTGTCGCGCGCCACCGGGCGCGAGCCCTGGGCGGTCAGCATGACGGCGTTGACGAAGTCCAGCGCCATCGATCTCGCCGAGAGCGCGTGGGGTGCCGGCGCGCCGGGCGACACGATGGTTTCGGTGCCGACCCAGGGCGACGAGCTCGGCGTGCACGCCGTGCCGCTCAGCGCCGACCACAGCCTGTCCGCGGGCGTGCTCGCGCTGATCTCGCTGTCGGTGGGCGACGCCGTGCGGCTGCCGGCCGACCTGCAATGGCGGCTGATCCTCATCACGCTGACGGCCATCGGCGTCTTCGCGATCGGCAGCGTGCTGACCGCGCGCCGCGTGACCACGCCGCTGCGCGGCCTCGCCGACGCCGCCGAGCGCCTGGGCGCCGGCGACTACGCGACGCCGATGCGCGGGCTCAACCGCGAGGACGAGATCGGCGCGCTGTCGCACTCGTTCGAGCGCATGCGCGTGAGCATCGCCGAGAACCAGGCGCAGATCCTGCGGCTGGCCTACTGGGACGGGCTCACCGCGCTGCCCAACCGCGCGCGCTTCCGCGAGCTGGCGGGCACGGCGATCCGCGATGCGGGCGACGCGCTGCTGGCACACGGCATCGAGACGTCGGTGGCCGTGCTGATGCTGGACCTGACGCGCTTCAAGCACGTCAACGACGTGCTGGGCTACGGCGTCGGCGACCAGGTGCTGGTGTCGGTCGCCGAACGCCTCGGCCGCGCGCTTGCGCGCGACGGCGACGTCGTCGCGCGCCTGAGCGGCGACGAGTTCGGCGTCCTGCTGCGCCGGGCCGATGCGGCACAGGCGCACGCCGTCGCCCTGCGCATCGAGCAGGCGCTGGAGCAGCCGCTGACGCTGGGCGAGCACAAGGTCGACATCGGCGCGAGCATCGGCGTGGCGTGCTGGCCGCAGCATGCCGACACCGCCGACGCGCTGCTGGTGCGCGCCGAGATGGCGATGCATGCCGCCAAGCAGCGCGGCAACGGCCCCGCGACCTACGACCCGTCGATCGACGCCACCAGCGCGCAGACGCTGACGCTGATCTCCGAGCTGCGCCAGGCCGTCGACCGCAACGAGCTGCGCCTGTACCTGCAGCCCAAGCTGGCGCTGGAGGACCGCGCCGTCGTCGGCGCCGAGGCGCTGGTGCGTTGGCAGCATCCGCAGCGCGGCCTCGTGCCGCCGGTCCAGTTCATCCCGTTCGCCGAGCAGACCGGCTTCATCCGCCACCTGACGATGTGGGTGTTCGAGGAGGCCGCGCGCCACTGGCAGACGCTCGCCGACGAGGGGCTGCAGCTGCGGCTGTCGGTCAACCTGTCCACGCGCGACCTGCTGGACATGGACCTGCCGCAGAAGTTCGGCGCGCTGCTGGTCAGGCACGGCGTGCCGGCCGCGGCGTTCTGCCTCGAGATCACCGAGAGCGCGATCATGGACGACCCGCAGCGCGCGCTCGCCACGCTGGACGCGCTGAACGCGATGGGCTTCAAGTTGTCGATCGACGACTTCGGCACCGGCTACTCGTCGCTGGCCTACCTCAAGCGCCTGCCCGTCGACGAACTCAAGATCGACCAGTCCTTCGTGCGCAACATGCAGAGCGACCGCGACGACGAGATGATCGTGCGCTCGACGATCGACCTGGCGCACAACCTGGGCATTACCGTCGTCGCCGAGGGCGTCGAGACCGCCGAGGCGTGGAACCTGCTGCGCGAGCTCAAGTGCGACCAGGCGCAGGGCTATCACATGGGCCGCCCGATGCCGGTCGGCGAGTTCTCGGCCTGGTCGACGAGCTGGGGCATGCGCCGCGCGGCCGGCGAGACCGACAGCCTGCACCTGCTGCACTGACCCCGATCAGAACTCGTGCTCGAGGCGCAGCCGGATCGTGTTGCGCGGCGAGCCGTCGCCGATGCCGAACAGCCACGCCGCGTCGACGCGGATCGGGCCGCCGAACGCGTTGGTCTTGAGGAAGATCGCGGGGCCGACGCTGTGCTGCTGTCCGGACGCCGGCGACCAGTGGTTCCACGTGCCGAACGAGCCGAAGCCCTGCGCACCCAGCTCGACGCCCTGCGCGACCATGCCCTTGACCTGCCACTGGTAGCCGAGCGCGAGCTTCTCGGGCTCCTCGGCGCCGATGTGCTTGCCCAGCAGCGGATTGACGTTGACCTGCAGATCGTCGGTGTCCATCTGCAGCGTCGGGCCGCAGCTGACGCCGAGGCGGCCCTCGTCGCGGTCGTGCGGGCGCGAGAGTTCGCACAGCAGGCCGACGTCGACCGGGCCGGCGCCGGGCGTGGTCACCTGCAGGTGGTTGGTCCACGACCATTCATCGGTCTGGAAGCGGCCGCCGTCGTCCGCGGCCCAGGCCGCGTAGACCGAGGTGTACCAGCGCGCGGTGGGCGCGCCGCCGATGGCCAGCGTCTGCTGCGTCTCGCGCGAGCCGTCGCGGTCGTGCTCGGTGCCCAGGCCGTACGCGAGCTGCCACTTGCCGGCGTCGTTGTACGGCGTGAAGACGTAGGCGGCCGGATCGGCCCCGGCGGACGAGACCGCGGACGCCAGCAGCGCGCACGTCAGGACGCGACGCATGTCCATGGCCGCGGTACTTTTCTGGAAGGGCATGGTTCATATATCGACCGTTGCCCGGATCTCATTGAGCGCGGCAGGACAGGGCATCCACCGAACGGGCGGCCGCCGTTCGCGACGAATGTCTCGATTCGGCCGGCCATGTGGGCTGGACGGCCATCCAGCCACGCTCAGATCTGCACGCGCGTGCCCAGCTCGATCACCGCGTTGTTGGGGATCTTGAAGAACTCGACGACGCTGCCCGCGTTGCGCGACATCGCCGCGAACAGGCGTTCGCGCCACTGCCACATGCCGTCGCCGCGCGTGGGCACGACCGTCTCGCGGCTGACGAAGTAGCTGGTGCGCATCGGCTCGAGGTCGATGCCGTGCGATTCGCAGATCTTCAGCGCCTCGGGGATGTCGGGCAGGTTCATGAAGCCGTAGTTGATGCCCACGCGCCAGAAGCCCTCGGCCAGCGGCGTGACGACGACGACCTCGTCGCCCTCGACGTACGCGCGCTCGTGGAAGATCACCGACAGGATCACGTTCTGCTCGTGCAGCACGCAGTTGTGCTTGAGGTTGTGCATCAACGCCTGCGGCACGGTGTCGGGGTTGGCCACCATGAAGACGGCCGTGCGCGGCGCACGCTGTTCGACGTGCTCGGCCAGCGACTGGATGAACGGCAGCAGCTCGGGGTCGTCCTGGCGGATCGAGTCGATCAGCAGCTCACGGCCGCGCTTCCACGTGGACATCACCGTGAAGATCGCCAGGCCCAGCACGATGGGGAACCAGCCGCCCTGCACGAACTTGATCGAGCACGACGTGACCAGCAGCAGGTCGAACGCGAAGAAGACGCCCGTGCCCGACCATGCCAGCCAGCGCGGCAGTCCCCACAGGTTTCGCACGACGAAGAACGTCAGCATCGTCGTGATCAGCATCGTCACCGTCACGGCGATGCCGTAGGCCGACGCCATCGCCGCGGAACTGCCGAATCCGAGGGCCGCCATGATCACGGCGAACAGCAGGATCCAGTTGACGCGCGGCAGGTAGATCTGGCCGGCCTCCCTGGCCGAGGTGTAGATGACCTGCATGCGCGGCAGGAATCCCAGCTGGATCGCCTGGCGCGTCATCGAGAACGCACCGGAGATCACGGCCTGCGAGGCGATCACGGTGGCCATGGTCGCGAGGACCACGATGGGAAGCAGCCAGCCCTGCGGGAAAAGGTGGAAGAACGGGTTGTCCAGCGCCTTCGGATCGCGGATCAGCAGCGCCGCCTGGCCCAGGTAGTTCAGCGTCAACGCGGGCAGCACCAGCCCCAGCCAGGCGAGCTGGATCGGCTTGCTGCCGAAATGACCCATGTCGGCGTAGAGCGCCTCGGCGCCGGTCAGCGCCAGCACGATCGCCCCCACGGCCGCGAACACGAGCGGGCCGCGTTCGACGAGGAAATGCAGCGCGAGCAGCGGATTGAAGGCCTGCAGGATCGCGGGGTAGGCGCTGATCTGCTGGATGCCGGTGCCGGCCAGCAGGAGGAACCACAGCACGATGATCGGCCCGAACAGCTTGCCGACGACCGCGGTGCCCTTGCGCTGCATGAGGAACAGCCCGATCAGCACGCCGACGGCGATCGGCAGCACGAAGCGCTTCAGGCCGGGCTCGACGACCTCAAGCCCCTCGACCGCGCTCACCACCGACATCGCCGGCGTGATCACGCTGTCCCCGTAGAACAGCGCGGCGCCGAACAGTCCCAGCAACAGCAGGAACGCGCGCCGCCGGGCCGTGCCGCCGGCGGCCTGCGTCGCCAATGCGGTGAGCGCCATGATGCCGCCCTCGCCGCGGTTGTCGGCGCGCAGGATCAGGATCACGTACTTGAGCGTGACGACCAGCATCAGCGCCCAGAAGATCGTCGACGCCGCGCCGGCGAGGTGCCTGGCGTCCAGCGGAACGCCCCCCTCCGGGCCGAAGATGGTCGACATCGTGTACAGCGGACTCGTGCCGATGTCGCCGTAGACGACGCCGATGGCGCCGAGGGTGAGCGGCAGGAGGGCTTGCCGGCGATGTGCTGTATCCATGGAAAAGAGTCGATGCCTGGCGAACAGGGGAGTGCAGTGTCGCCGCGCGGGCGTAAAAAACGCATAAAGGCCCACGCACCAAGACGGTTCATCCATGCGCTTTCGGAATGGACGTGATGCCAATTGAACGTTGGATTCTTATCCGGGAAAGCCCGATGATTCTCCTACCCTGAAGCGACAGGCAATCTCCTCCGAATGAGCGGAGACGGATGCGGTTGCGGAATAGGGAGACGACCTTAGAACCGGAGAACGATCATGCTGCTCAACGCCCAACGCGCTCAACTGAACCTGGCCGACGACGAAGTCGCCCGCCTGCGCGACGCCTGCGATTCGCGCCTGGAAGTGACCCAGGGCTTCGTCTGGGTGACGGTGGATGGCGACCGCAACGACGTGGTGCTGGGCGCCGGCGAGTCCTACCTGATCGACTCGCGCGACGTCGTGACCGTCAGCGCCATCCGCGGCGCCGCGTCGCTGCGGGTGCGTGCGAACGCCGGCGCCAGCCAGTGCCGCCAGGCCGCCGCCGTCCGCGGCACGGCCCCGAGCCGCTTCCAGCAGATGCTGGCCGGCATCTCGCTGAGCTCGGTCGCCGTCGCCTGACGCTCGCGCGCCGGAGCCGGTTCGCGCATACTCCCCCTGGTACCGGCTTTCGCCGGGCGGGGAGACATGCAGTGAACCGTTTCTGGCCGAAAGGCCTTGCAGCGATCGCGTTGATCGCCAGCACGTTGTCGCATGCCGACGTCCTGATCGGCCAGACCGCCGACTTCAGCGGCCCCGTCGCCTCCGGCGTCAAGGAGACGGCGGCGGGCGCCAAGCTCTGGATCGACCACGTCAACGCCGGCGGCGGCATCAACGGCGAGCCGATCACGCTCGTCTCGATGGACGACAAGTTCGAGCCGGCCAACGCCGCGGCCAACGCGCGCACGCTGATCGTCGACAAGAAGGTGCTGGCGCTGTTCCTGACGCGCGGCACGCCGCACAACCAGGCCATCCTGCCGCTGCTATCGGAATTCGGCGTGCCGCTGATCGCGCCGTCCACCGGCGCCATGGCGCTGCACAAGCCCGTGAACCCGTGGGTGTTCAACGTGCGCGCCAGCTACCAGCACGAGGCCAACCGGGCGATCCGCCACCTGAGCCTGGTCGGCCTCGCGCACATCGGCATCGTGCAGGTCAACGACTCGTTCGGCTCCGATGCGGTCAAGGGCGCGCTCGACGCGTTCGCGCAGGTCAACGGCGCGCCGCTGTTCACCGAGAGCTACGACCGCGAGAAGCCGGACTTCACCAGGATCCAGCACGCGGTCACGACGCTCAATCCGCAGGCGATCCTGTTCCTCGGCTCCGGCAGCGCGGTGGTCAACGGCGTCAAGGCCATTCGTGCCACGGGTTCGCATGCGCAGATCGTCACGCTGTCCAACAACGCGTCCGACGGCTTCATCAAGGCGCTCGGCGACAACGCCACGGGCACCATCGTCACGCAGGTGTTCCCGTACGAACGCTCGCTCGCCTCGCCCATGGTCAAGGAGGCGCGCCAGCTGCAGAAGGCGGCCACCGGCGACGACAAGGTGACGCCCGCCATGCTGGAAGGC
This sequence comes from Scleromatobacter humisilvae, assembly GCF_023231945.1. Taxonomy (GTDB): domain Bacteria; phylum Pseudomonadota; class Gammaproteobacteria; order Burkholderiales; family Burkholderiaceae_C; genus Scleromatobacter; species Scleromatobacter humisilvae. The sequence goes on along the minus strand of NZ_JAJLJH010000008.1, from coordinate 130,635 downwards.
TTCGCCGGCGCCAAGGTGCTGGTCGAGGGCCTGCGCCGCGCCGGCAAGAACCCGACGCGCGAGAAGCTGCGCGCCGCGCTGGAGACGCTGCACCACTACGACATCGGCGGCCTGGAAGTCTCGTTCAGCCCGACGAGCCACACGGGCCTGGACTACACCGACCTGTCCATCATCGGCTCGGACGGCAAGTTCACGCGCTGAGGGCCGCCAACGAAAAAGCCCGCCGGGCGGCGGGCTTCGTTCGGGCAGGCAGGCGCTTCAGCTGCTGAAGAGGAAGTTGAGCACGTCGCCGTCCTTGACGACGTACTCCTTGCCTTCCGCGCGCATCTTGCCGGCATCCTTGGCGCCCTGCTCGCCCTTGAAGGCGACGTAGTCGTCGTAGGCGATCGTCTGGGCGCGGATGAAGCCCTTCTCGAAGTCGGTGTGGATCACGCCCGCGGCCTGCGGCGCCGTGGCGCCGACGGCCACCGTCCAGGCGCGCACTTCCTTGACGCCCGCGGTGAAGTAGGTCTGCAGGCCCAGCAGCGTGAACGCCGCGCGGATCAGGCGGTTCAGGCCCGGCTCGGTCTGGCCCATCTCGGCCAGGAACATCTCGGCGTCGGCGGCGTCCATGTCGGCCAGCTCGGCCTCGGTCTTGGCGCAGATCGCCACGACCGGCGCCTTCTGCTTCGCCGCGAACTCGCGCAGGCGATCGAGGTACGGGTTGTTCTCGAAGCCGTTGTCCGACACGTTGCCCACGAACATCGCCGGCTTGGCGGTGATCAGGAACAGCGACTTGACGATGACCATCTCGTCCTTCGTGAACTCCAGGCTGCGCACCGGCTGCGCCTGGTCGAGCGCGGCGCGGCAGCGCTCGAGGATGGCGCTCAGCTTGACCGCTTCCTTGTCGCCCGCGCGGCCCAGCTTGTTGGTGCGGTGGATCTGCTTTTCCACGCTCGCCAGGTCGGCCAGGCACAGCTCGGTCTGGATCACCTCGATGTCGGAGATCGGGTCGACCTTGCCGTTGACGTGGATGACGTTGTCGTCCTCGAAGCAGCGCACGACGTTGACGATCGCGTCGGTCTCGCGGATGTGCGACAGGAACTGGTTGCCCAGGCCCTCGCCCTTGGACGCGCCGGCCACGAGGCCCGCGATGTCGACGAACTCGACGATCGCCGGCACGATCTTCTGCGCGGAGACGATGTCCGACAGCACCTGCAGGCGCGCGTCGGGCAGCTCGACGATGCCCACGTTGGGCTCGATCGTGCAGAAGGGATAGTTCTCGGCGGCGATGCCGGCCTTGGTCAGGGCATTGAACAGGGTGGACTTGCCGACGTTGGGCAGGCCGACGATGCCGCACTTGAGGCTCATGGCGCGTTCTTTCTGTGCCGCGACGGGAATCGGGCGTTCGGAGAGGGGGAAACCGGGCATTTTAGACGGTGTCCCCGCTTCGGAGCGGGTTCACGTTCCTCTCCCTACAATGCGGAATGTCCAAGATCGACGTACGAATCCACGGCAGCGGCATCGTCGGCCGCGCGCTGGCCCTGAAGCTGGCCCGCCAGGGCCTGGCGATCGGCATCGACGCCCGACCCGCGGCGCCCGCCGGCGGCGAGCAGCGGGCCGACGTGCGCGCCTATGCGCTCAACGCCGCCTCGGTCGACCTGCTGCGCGAGCTCAAGGTGTGGGACGGCATGGCGCCGGACGCCCGCACCGCCGTCTACGACATGCGCATCGCCGGCGACGCCGAGGGGTCGCTCGCGTTCTCGGCCTGGCAGCAGACGGTGCCGGCGCTGGCCTGGATCGTCGACGCCGCCGAGCTGGAGCAGGTGCTCGAGACGGCGATCCGCTTCGCGCCGGCGGTCTCGACGGTCGACGCCGGCGCGAAGGCCGCGCTCACGGTGATCGCCGAAGGCAAGGCCGCGGCCGCGCGCGACAAGTTGGGCGTGCGCTTCGAACGGCATTCGTATGGCCACAGCGCGCTGGCGGCCCGCGTCGTGTCCGACGTCGCCCACGCCGGCGTCGCGCGCCAGTGGTTCCGCGCGCCCGACGTCCTGGCATTGCTGCCGTTCGATCGCCCGCGGCCGGAGTGTTCGTACGGCATCGTCTGGTCGATGCCGCAGGCCGAGGCCGAGCGGCTCGTGCAGGCGAGCGATGCGGATTTCGACGACGCACTGAACGCCGCGACGAACGGCGCCGCGGGCACGTTGAAGGTGCAGGGCCCGCGCGCGACCTGGCCGCTGATGCAGGCCAGCGCCGGCGAGATCGTCGGCCCCGGCTGGGCGCTGGTCGGCGACGCCGCCCACGTCATCCATCCGCTGGCCGGCCAGGGCCTGAACCTCGGCCTGGCCGACGTCGCCGCGCTGGCCAAGGTCATCGCCGAGCGCGAATCCTGGCGCGCGCTGGGCGACGAGGCGCTGCTGCGCCGCTACGCGCGGGCGCGGCTCTGGCCGGTCCGCGCGATGGCCGGCGCCGTCGACGGCCTGTGGCAACTCTTCTCCGCCCCGGCGCCCGGCCTGCGCGAGCTGCGCAACCACGGCCTGTCGCTGGTCGACCAGCTCAGTCCCCTGAAGCGATTCCTCGTCTCGCGCGCCCTCGGCTCGTGAGCTTGCCAACCGAGACCTCCATGAACACGACCGCCCGCGCATTGCGCACCTTCCTCGCCGGCCTGTTGGCGCTCGCCTGCGCGGCCGCCTGGTCGGACGACGCCGCCATCCGCAAGACCTGGAACCAGCAGCATCCGAACGGCCCGGCGATCGACGAGATCACGAAGACGCCCATCGCCGGCCTCTACGAGCTGCGCATCGGCAAGGACATCGTCTATTCCGACGACCAGGGCGTCTACCAGATCTATCCGTCGCCCGACCACATCGACGGCCACATCGTCGACGCCGGCAAGAAGGTCGACGTCACCGAGCAGCGGCTCGCGAAGATCATGGCCGCCGACCTGCCCAAGCTGCCGTACGGCGACGCGCTCGTGTTCAAGCAGGGCACCGGCGCGCGCCGCATGATCGTGTTCGAGGATCCGAACTGCCACTTCTGCAAGGACGCCGAGAAGAACTTCGCGGCGCTGAAGAACGTGACGATCTACACCTTCCTGATCCCGATCCTGGGCGACGATTCGGTGGTCAAGGCGCGCGCGATCTGGTGCTCGAAGAACAACGCGCAGGTCTGGCGGACCTGGATGCTGGACGGCGTGATGCCGCCGCGGCCGATGGGCTCGTGCGATGTCAAGGCGCTGGAGCGCAACCTCGATCTCGCCACCCGCTACCACCTGAACTACACGCCGGCCATCATCTTCGACGACGGTTCGAAGTTCGCCGGCAATGCCGATCTCGATCACCTGACCAGGCGGCTCGACGAGGTCGCCGCCGCTTCGAAGAAGGGCTGAGCCCGAGTCGCGCTGCGGCCACGATGGTCCGCAGCCTCCCGCGTCCAACGCCGGCACGCCCGGCCTTCCCGCCACGATGATTCACTACCGAATCGAGGTCGCCGACCTGGCGACCCACCAGTTCAAGGTCACCCTGACCATCGCCGACCCGGCGCCCCGGCAGCAACTGAGCCTGCCCGCATGGATCCCGGGCAGCTACATGATCCGCGAGTTCGCGCGCCACCTCAGCCGGCTGGAGGCGCGCCAGGGTTCGCAGCCGCGGCCGCTGGTGCAGCTGGCCAAGGATCGGTGGAGCGTCGAGACCTCGGGCCGCGGCGCCCTGGTCGTCACGTACTTCGCCTACGCGTTCGATCCCTCGGTGCGCACGGCCTGGCTCAGCGACGACCGCGGCTTCTTCAACACCACCAGCCTGTGCCTGGCAGTCGAGGGCCGCACCGACGAACCGCATCGCGTCGAGCTGGCCCGGCTGCCCGCGGGCTGGGACGTCGCGACGGCCATGGCACGCGTCGACGCGGCCGCCAAGGGCGCGAAGTCGAAGCCGGCGCGCACGCAGGTCTTCGAGTCCGCCGACTACGACGAGCTCGCCGACCACCCGTTCGAACTCGGGCCGTTCTGGCGCGGCTCGTTCACGTCGGGCGGCGTGGTGCACGAGTTCGTCGTCAGCGGCGCCTGGCCGCAGTTCGACGGTGCGCGCCTGCTGGCCGACACCAAGCGCATCTGCGACGAGGAGATCCGCTTCTGGCACGGCGGCGACAAGCCGCCGTTCGCGCGCTACGTGTTCATGCTTTACGCGACCGAGGACGGCTACGGCGGCCTCGAGCATCGCGCGAGCACCGCGCTGATCGCTGCCCGCAAGGACCTGCCGCGCCTGGGCGTGGCCGGCACCAGCGACGGCTACGTCACGCTGCTGGGGCTGATCAGCCACGAGTACTTCCACACCTGGAACGTCAAGCGCCTGAAGCCGGCCGAGTTCCTGCCCTACGACTTCTCGCAGGAGAACTACACCGAGCTGCTGTGGTTCTTCGAAGGCTTCACGTCCTACTACGACGACCTGTTCCTGCTGCGCGCCGGGCTGATCGACCCGGCGCGCTACGTCAAGCTGGTGGGTCGCGCGATGAACGGCGTGCGCCAGGCCCCGGGGCAGCACGTGCAGAGCGTGGCCGAGGCGAGCTTCGACGCCTGGGTCAAGTACTACCGCACCGACGAGAACACGCCGAATTCGACCATCAGCTACTACACCAAGGGTTCGCTGGTGGCGCTGCGCCTCGACCTCGCGCTGCGCGCCGGCGGCAAGGCGACGCTGGACGACGTGATGCGCGCGCTGTGGCGCGACGCACCCGGTGGCGGCGTCACCGAGGAGCTGATCCTGAAGACGGTGGCCCGCCTCGGCGGCAAGGCCGTCGCCGCGGAGCTGCGCGACTGGGTGCACCAGCGCGGCGAGCTCGACGTGCTGCCGGCGCTCGCGCGCGTGGGCGTCGAGCCCGAGGTCGAGACGTTGACGCTGGCCTTCGAGCTGGGCATCCGCGTCGCCGAAGGCCCGGTCACGGGCATCCAGGTCAAGCACGTGCTGGCGGGGGGCGCCGGCGCGGCGGCGGGGCTGTCGGCCGGCGACGAGATCCTGGCCGTCGACGGCTGGCGCGTGCGACGGCTGGACGACGCGCTGTCGTGGATCCGCACCGGCGCGGCGTTCGAGCTGCTGGTCGTGCGCCAGCAGCGCGTGCGCACGCTGCGTGTGGCCGACCGCCTCAGCGAGCGCCGCAATGACGCCGCGTCGCGCAGCCTGAAGCTGAGCGCCTCGCCGAACGCGGCGACCCTCGCACGTCGCAACGGCTGGCTGGGCAAGTAGCGTGCGGTCGCCGTGGCGCGAGTCCAGGCGGCGCCGCGCCGCCTGGTTCGCGTTGATCGTCGCGGTGCTGCTCGTGCATGCGCTGTTCGGACTGCGCGTGCTGTCCGGCGTCATCGGCTGGAACACGTCGAAGCGGCCCAAGGCCATCGAGGTGACGTTCTCGAAGCGCGTGCAGCCGACGGCGCCGCCGCCCGCGACGGCGCCCGCACCGACGCCGCCGGCCCCGCGCCCGCGCGCGTCACGCGTCGCGCGCGCGAGCTCGGCGCCGGTGCCCGCGAGCGCGCCGGAGCCGGCACAGCCGCCTGCGAGCGCGGTCGCCACGGCATCGACCGAGGCCCTACCGGACGCCGCCGGATCGGCCGAGCCGGACATGCTCCAGCGCGCCCAGATGCAGCGCGCGGCGATCCAGGACGCGATGCGGCGTGCCGCGCAGGCTGCCGCCGCCGCGGCGTCGGCCAGCGAGGCGGCCTCCGCCGCGGCGGTGGCCGGCCCCGGGCGCCCGCCCTTCGACTGGCCGCCGGCCACGCGGCTGACCTACACGCTGACCGGCGAGCGCGGCGAAGGCGTGCACATCTACGGCAAGTCGACCGTCGAATGGCGGCGCGAGGGCTCGCGCTACGAGGTGGACTTCAACGTCCACATCTCGCCGCTGATCGACCAGCACATGTACAGCAACGGCACGCTGGGCCCCGACGGCCTCAGCCCGCAGCACTACGACGAGTCGTTCAGCTTCCTGTTCGCGACGCCGCGCACGCGCCACATCGAGTTCGGCGACAGCGACGTGACGCTCAACAACGGCAACCGCGTCATCAAGCTGCCGCAGACGCAGGACGGCGCGAGCCAGTTCGTGCAGTTCGTCTGGATGTTCTACAACCACCCGGAGTGGCTGACGCCGGGCCATGTCGTGCAGATACCGCTCGCGCTGCCCAACAACCTCCGGCGCTGGCACTACCAGGTGCTGGGCACGGAGCACCTGGACCTCGCGTTCGGCGCGATCGACGCCGTGCACCTCAAGCCCCTGCTCGACGGCCCGCGGCGGCCGAACGAATATCCTTTCGACATCTGGACGGCGCCGTCGCTGCAGTACCTGCCCGTGCAGATCCTCGTCAAGGTCGACGACCATACGTGGGCGCTGCTGGCGCTCGACGACCTGCCGATGCAGGCGGCCGGCGAACGGCCCGCGCCGCCGCCGCCGAAAGTGCAGGCCTTCCCGCCGCCGCCGCCCGTGGGCGAGCGCTGAACCCGAGAACTTCAAGGAGACCATCATGACCTACGAAACCATCCTCACCGAGACCGTCGGCGCCGGCCCGCTCAAGACCGGCGTGATCCGCCTGAACCGCCCCAAGCAGATGAACGCGCTCAGCGACCAGCTGATGGACGAGCTCGGCGCCGCGCTGCTCGCCTTCGACGCCGACGACGGCATCGGCGCGATCGTCGTCACCGGCAACGAGCGCGCGTTCGCGGCCGGGGCCGACATCTCGATCATGGCCAAGTACGACTACATGGACGCCTTCAAGAAGGGCCACATCTCGCGCAACTGGGAGACGATGCGCCAGGTGCGCAAGCCCGTGATCGCCGCGGTGGCCGGCTTCGCGCTGGGCGGCGGCTGCGAGGTGGCGATGATGTGCGACATGCTGATCGCCGCCGACACCGCGAAGTTCGGCCAGCCCGAGATCAAGCTGGGCATCGTGCCCGGCGCCGGCGGCACGCAGCGCCTGCCGCGCGCCATCGGCAAGGCCAAGGCGATGGACATGGTGCTCACCGGCCGCATGATGGACGCCGCCGAGGCCGAGCGCTCGGGCCTGGTCTCGCGCGTCGTGCCGGCCGACCAGCTGATGACCGAGGCGCTCGCCGTCGCCGAGCAGCTGTGCGGCCTGGGCATGCCCAGCGTGATGATGGCCAAGGACGCCGTCAACCGCTCGTTCGAGACGGGCCTGACCGACGGCATCGCCTACGAGCGCCGCCTGTTCCATTCGCTGTTCGGCACCGAGGACCAGCGCGAAGGCATGGGCGCGTTCCTCGAGAAGCGCAAGCCCGAGTTCAAGAACCGCTGATCACGGCGCGAAGTCCCGCCGGGTTTCCGCGTCGAGCTTGGACGGATCGAACGCGAAGCCTGCCAGCAGGATCGGCGGCCGGGCGACGATCTTGCTCGCGTGCTCGACGCGGTTGCGATGGCCGTGCGCGACCTCCTCGACCACGTCGAGCTTGTCGCCGGTGACGAGGTTGGCGGTGTTGACGTAGCGGCGGCTGTCGCCCGCGCTGTCGTGGCTCGCAAGCACCGTGCGCACGCCGACCAGGCGCAGCGCGCCGGCCTTGGCGGTCGCCATGAACTGGTAGCCGACGACGTGCGTGCCCGAGCTGTCGTTGGCCGTGGTCTGCACGACCAGTGCCTTGTGCGCGATGAGCACCTGCACCTCGCAGGCGCGGCAGTTGTGGGTCAGCGGGCCGCTCGTCGCGCCCAGCCGGAAGCTGCCGTCGGCCTGCGCGAGCAGCAGCGCGAGCACGGGGTCGCCGTCGGCGCCGGGCGGAGGCGCGAGCACGGCCGCGATGTCGCGCGGGCCGTCCCCGCGCAGCACGCCGGCGCTGTGCGACTGCACCGTCGCGCCCGCAAAGCGCGCATGCAGCAGCGCCGCGGCCGAGGCGGGCAGCGACTCCGCCGGCTCGAACGCCGACGCCGGCCGGCGCTGCAGTTCCGGCCCCAGCGCCTGCGGCGTGAAGGCGAAGGCGTCGAACGCGATCGCCGGCCGCAGCGACACGCTGGAGCGGAGCTCGCGCCGGCGCGCCGGGTCGCTCTGCGTCGGGTCGAGCGTGTCGACCTTGCTGCCGTTGACCAGGTTGGTGCTGATCGCGTAGCCGTGCGCGATCGGGTCGTCGCCGGCCGGCTGCGCCGCGGTGACGCCGACCAGGCGCAGCGCGTCGTCGGTGTCGCGGTAGCCGAACTGGTAGGTGACGCGCTCGAAGTCCGGATCCGACGGCCGCATCACGTGCACCGACAACAGGTGGTGCGCGATGTCCACCGTGGTCGTGCAGGGCTCGCAGCCGGGCGCGACCACCTTGCTGGACGTCGCGACGCGGTAGTCGCCGCCGGCGCCCGTCACCAGCACGGCGACGATGGCGTCATGCGATTGCCCGATCGGGGCCAGCACGACGGCCAGGTCGTCCGCGTCGTCCACCTGCAGGTGGCCGGCGCCGTGGCCGATCGGGTGCATGTACGGGAAGCGCAGGCTCAGCGCGCGCGCCGCCGAGGCGGGCAGGCCGGTGTCGTTGGCCGGCTCGACACGGTGCGGCGCCGGCGCCGGCGGGGGCGGCGCGGGCCGGAACAGGCCGCAGCCGGAGAGCAGCGTGGCGAGGACGGCAGTGACGACGAGGAGGCGAGCGGCCCGCGCTTGGCCACTCTGCAGGAAACCCGGAAGACGCATGCCGCGATCATGCCCTTTCGAGCGACATGCTTCGCGTAACGGCTCGTATCGGTCGCCGGAGAAAACCCGTACGCCGGGATCTACGGCGGGGACGGCGCGAAGCGGGCGTCGATGTAGACCCAGGCCTGCCGGCCCGATTCGAGCGTCACCGGAACGCGGCGGTAGGCTGCCACCTCGTAGACGTCGGCCTGCGCCAGCTCGGCGTCGCTGATCTCGAACACGGTTCCCGCGACCCGATCCGCCGCATCGCCGCCCGGCCGGACGATCGGGTGGTGCGTCTTGCCGCTGGTGGCGACGACCTCCGGATCGTCGATCTCGTGCATCTCCTGCAAGTACCCCGGCAGGGTATCGGGCTGCCCGGTCAGCAGGCGGCCGAAGGTGGCGCGCTGGACGTCGTCCTGTTGCAGCGTCCCGTACGAGAAAAGCAGTGGCATGGACGCGAGCCTGCAGCGTGGCTAGGGCTGCAGCCAGCGCGACGCGTGGCCGCCGAGCAAGGCGCGTCGATGGCCCTCGGGATGCAACTCCACCCAGTCGACCGTCTCCGCCATTGCCTCGATCATCGCGAAGTGGCCGCGCACGCCCAGGTCGGACAGCGGCGCATCGAGCGGACGGCCCGGGGCGGCGACGGCCAGGTAGTCGCGCGCGCCGGCGGAGGTCTGCAGCCTGGCCCAGCGCGACGAGACGGCCAGCCCGGTGGTCTGGACGTGCAGCCGCACCTGCATGCGCAGCTGCTGGCCCAGCTTGCGGCTGTAGAAGATCAGCGTGCCCTGCGGCGACTGCTCGATCTGGCGCACCTTGGGCGAGCGCGCGTCGGTGTAGAAGACCAGGCGGCGCTCGGCCGCGTCCACCTCTCGCAGCACGAGGCTGCGCGCGTCGGCCTGCCCGTCGTCGACGGTGGCCAGCACGGCCACGCGCCACTCGTGCGGCGGCTCGTCGGCGTCCGGCTCGCCGCGCTCGGCGCGCGGCCGCTGAGCCACGCATTGCTCGAGCTCGCTCCAGATGCTCGCCTCGATCTCGTCGAGTTCCTGCAGTCGTGTGGACACGGCAGACCTCCGGGCGGGATGTGAGGACCAACACTATCCGCAGGTCCGGCGGCGGTCAATCGCCGGTCGGTAAATTTTCTTGATCGGTTTGCGAGGATCGCTAACCGATCGGATGAGCAGGCTCAGCCCTCATGCCGCAGCGCCGGGAACAGGATCACGTCGCGGATGCTGGCGCTGTCGGTCAGCAGCATCATCAGGCGGTCGATGCCGATGCCGCAGCCGCCGGTCGGGGGCATGCCGTATTCGAGCGCGCGGATGAAGTCGGCGTCGTAGAACATCGCCTCCTCGTCGCCGGCGTCCTTGTTGGCGACCTGGGCCTGGAAGCGGGCGGCCTGGTCCTCGGCGTCGTTCAGCTCGGAGAACCCGTTGGCGTATTCGCGGCCGGTGATGAACAGTTCGAAGCGCTCGGTGATGGCCGGGTTGGTGTCGGACGCGCGCGCCAGCGGGCTCACCTCGACCGGGTAGTCAATGATGAAGGTCGGCTGCCACAGCTTGGCCTCGACCTCGGCCTCGAACAGGCCGAACTGCAGCTCGGCGAGCGTCCAGTGCGCCGGCGCCTTCTCGTGCGCGGCCAGGATGCGGGCGCGCAGCAGGTCCTTGTCCTCGGTCTGCGCGAGCGTCAGGCCGCAGTGCTCGACCAGCGAGTCGCGAACCGTCAGGCGGGCGAAGGGCTTGTCCAGGTGCACTTCCCTGCCGGCGTAGGTCAGCGCGGCGGAGCCGGTGGCGGCGACCGCGGCGTGGCGCAGCACCTGCTCGGTGAAGTCCATCAGGTCGTGGTGGTTCCAGTACGCCGCGTAGAACTCCATCATCGTGAATTCGGGGTTGTGCCGAACCGAGATGCCTTCGTTGCGGAAGCTGCGATTGATCTCGAACACGCGCTCGAAGCCGCCGACGATCAGGCGCTTCAGGTAGAGCTCCGGCGCGATGCGCAGGTACATCGCCTGGTCGAGCGCGTTGTGATGCGTGACGAAGGGCTTCGCGTTGGCGCCGCCGGGGATCGGGTGCAGCATCGGCGTCTCGACTTCCATGAAGCCGTTGGCCACCATGAAGGCGCGGATCTCGCCGAGCGCCGCGCTGCGGGCGCGAAAGCGCTTGCGGGCCTCCTCGTCGGTGATCAGGTCGACATACCGCTGGCGGTATTTCACTTCCTGGTCGGAAACGCCGTGGAACTTGTCGGGCAGCGGGCGCAGCGACTTGGTCAGCAGGCGCAGCGTCGTGACCTTGATCGTGAGCTCGCCGGTCTTGGTGATGAACAGCGTGCCCTCGGCGGCGAGGATGTCGCCGAGGTCCCAGTGCTTGAACTGGCTGTAGACCTCCTCGCCGACGTTGTCGATCGCCACGCGCAGCTGGATGCGGCCGGTGGCGTCCTGCAGCGAGCAGAACGCGGCCTTGCCCATCGTGCGCTTGAGCATCATGCGGCCGCCGACGCTGACGGCGATCTCCTGCGGCTCCAGTTCCTCGTTGGTGAGCTGGCCGTACTTCGCGATGAGGTCGGCCGCGCGATTGGCCGGCTTGAAGTCGTTCGGGAACGCCACGCCCTCCTGGGCGCGGATCGCGGCCAGTTTCTCGCGACGCTCCGCAATCAGCTTGTTCTCGTCGAGCGGCGGGGTGGGCGAGGTGGTGTCCATGCGAGGAATTTCGGTGCGGGAAAGGAAGGAGGCAGCGCGGGCTGCCAGGGAGAACCCGCGATTTTACGTGGAAGCCCGGCCGGGAGCGCGACTGACCTAAAATCACGGATTGCCCCCGTTTGCCCACCAGCCCGCGTCACGCGCGGGCGCGAGCGCGCACGCCGCGCGCGCTGCCTCTTCACGACGCCCATGTCCCCGCACAGCCTCCGTCCCCAGACCCACGCTCCCGTCACCGACCGCAAGGTGCGCTTCGCGCTCGTGGGCTGCGGGCGCATCGCGGCCAACCACATGGAGTCGGTCAAGGTGCATGCCGAGCGCGCCGAGATGATCGCGGTGGTCGACACCGACCCGGCCAAGCTGGCGGCCGCCGTGGAGCGCACCGGCGCCCGCGGCTACCCGAGCCTGGAGGCGATGCTCGCCGCCGAGACGCCCGACTGCGTGATCATCACCACGCCCAGCGGCCTGCACTCGCAGCAGGTGATCCAGGTGGCGCGCGCCGGCTTCGACGTGATGACGGAGAAGCCCATGGCCACGCGCTGGCAGGACGGCCTCGCGATGGTGCGCGCCTGCGACGAGGCGGGCGTGCACCTGTTCGTCGTCAAGCAGAACCGCCGCAACAAGACGCTGCAGCTGCTGAAGAAGGCGATGGAGCTCGGGCGCTTCGGGCGCATCTACATGGTCAACGTCAACGTCTTCTGGACGCGGCCGCAGGAGTACTACGACTCGGCCTCGTGGCGCGGCACGTGGGAGTTCGACGGCGGCGCCTTCATGAACCAGGCGAGCCACTACGTCGACCTGCTGGACTGGATCGGCGGCCCGGTCGAGAGCGTGATGGCCTACACCGGCACGCTGGCGCGCAACATCGAGGTCGAGGACACCGGCGTCGCCGCGCTGAAGTGGCGCAACGGCGCGATGGGCACGATCAACGTGACGATGCTCACGTACCCGAAGAACATGGAAGGCTCGATCACCATCCTCGGCGAGAAGGGCTCGGTGCGCGTCGGCGGCCTGGCCGTCAACGAGATCAAGCACTGGGACTTCGCGGACAAGCACGAGATGGATGCCGAGGTCGAACAGGCCAGCTACCAGACGACCTCGGTCTACGGCTTCGGCCACCCGCTTTACTACGACAACGTCATCAACACGCTGCGCGGCGAGGCGATGCCCGAGACGGACGGCCGCGAGGGCCTGAAGTCGCTGGAGCTGCTGATCGCGATGTACCTCTCGTCGCGCGACGGCCGCCGCGTCAACCTTCCGCTCGAATACTGATGCCGACGACCATCCATCCGACGGCCATCGTCGACGACGGCGCCGTCCTCGGCGACAACTGCCGCGTCTGGCACTGGGTGCACATCAGCGGCGGCGCGCGCATCGGCGCGGGCTGCTCGTTCGGCCAGAACGTGTTCGTCGGCAACGACGTGGCGATCGGCAACAACGTCAAGATCCAGAACAACGTGTCGGTGTATGACGCCGTCACGCTGGAGGACGACGTGTTCTGCGGGCCGAGCATGGTGTTCACCAACGTCTACAACCCGCGCGCGGCGGTCGTGCGCAAGAACGAGTACCGCCGCACGCTGGTGCGCCAGGGCGCGACGCTGGGCGCCAACTCCACGCTCGTGTGCGGCATCACCGTCGGCCGCCACGCCTTCGTCGGTGCCGGCGCCGTCGTGCAGAAGGACGTGCCGGACTTCGCGCTGGTGGTGGGCGTGCCCGCGCGCCAGATCGGCTGGATGAGCCGGTTCGGCGAACGCCTGGAACTGCCGCTCGAAGGGCAGGGCGAAGCCGCCTGCCCGAACAGCAGCGATCGTTATCGACTCGATGGCCGCGTGCTGGCACTGATTTGAATTCAAGGAAAAGAGCGCCATGAACGCACCCCTCCCGCCGCAGAAGAAGATCGAGTTCATCGACCTCAAGGCCCAGTACGCCGTGCTGCGCGACGAGATCGCCGTCCGCATGCAGAAGGTGCTCGACCACGGCCAGTACATCATGGGCCCCGAGGTCAAGGAACTCGAGACCGCACTGGCCGCGCACACCGGCGCGAAGCACTGCATCACCGTCGCCAGCGGCACCGAGGCGCTGCTGATCGCGATGATGGCGCTCGATCTGAAGCCGGGCGACGAGGTCATCACCACGCCGTTCACGTTCGCGGCCACCGCCGAGACGATCGTGCTGCTGGGCGGCGTGCCGGTGTGGGTCGACATCGAGCCCGACACCTGCAACATCGACGCCGGAAAGATCGAAGCCGCGATCACGCCGCGCACCCGGGCCATCATGCCGGTGAGCCTGTACGGCCAGTGCGCCGACATGGACGAGATCAACGCGATCGGCGCGCGCCACGGCATCCCGGTGATCGAGGACGCGGCGCAGAGCTATGGCGCGAGCTACAAGGGCCGGCGCAGCAACAACCTGTCGACCTTCGGCTGCACCAGCTTCTTCCCGAGCAAGCCGCTGGGTTGCTACGGCGACGGCGGCGCCATCTTCACCAGCGACGACGCGCTGGCCCAGGCCGCGCGCGAGATCCGCGTGCACGGCCAGAGCGCGCGCTACACGCATACCCGGGTGGGTGTGGGCGGCCGCATGGACACGCTGCAGTGCGCGATCGTCCTGGCCAAGCTCGGCCGCCTCGACTGGGAGCTGCGGCGCCGCCACGAGATCGGCGCCGAGTACCACCGGCGCCTCGCCGCGCTGAACCTGACGACGCTGACGGTGCGTCCGGATCGCGACAGCGTCTGGGGCCAGTACACGGTGCGCGTCGCCAACCGCGCGCACGTGCAGGCGGTGCTGGCGGAGGCCGGCGTGCCGACCGCGGTGCACTATCCCCGGCCGCTGCATCGCCAGCCGGCCTACGAGAAGTACGGCGACCGCGACAGCTGCCCCAACAGCCTGGCCGCCGCCGAGGAAGTGATGAGCCTGCCGATGAGCGCCGACCTGTCCGATGCCGACCTCGACCGCGTGGTCGCCGCGCTGAGCGCCGCCGTCGGCGTCCGCGCGCAGTGACCTTGCCGTGACGGCGCCGTCATCGCGACACGGCGGCTTGCTGCGCGCCGTGCTGACGCTGGTGGCCGGCGGCGCCATCGCGCAGGCGCTGCCGCTGCTGCTGGGCCCGTGGCTGACGCGGCTTTATTCGCCGGAGCAGTTCGGCGTCTACCACCTGTTCGCGGCCGTCTCGGCCAACCTCGCCGTCGTCGCCTGCGCGCGCTACGAGTTCGCATTGCCGTTGGTGGGCGACGCCGTCGACGCCGCGGCCCTGCGCGCGCTGTGCCTGCGCGTGCTCGGGGGCGTGACGCTGGCCAGCGCGCTGGGCGCGGCCGCGTGGCTCGCGTGGTCGGCGCATGGCTGGACGGCCTGGCTGCCGGTGGCCGTCGCGGTGCTGGGGTGGCTGTCGCTGGCGACGCTGTGGGCCACGCGCGCGCAGGCGTACCGCGCACTCGCGATCGCGCGCGTCGTGCAGTACGGCGGCGCGTCGCTCGCGCAGGCCGGCGCGGCGCTGCTGGGCGCCGGCGTGCAGGGCCTGATCGTCGCGCCGATCGCCGCCGCCGCCGCCGCGGCCGCGGTGCTGCGCCTGCCCGTGAACGACGCTGTGCGACCGTCGCCGCAACGCTGGCGAGAACTCGCGCGGCGCTTTCGCGACTTCCCGCTGCTCAACACGCCGCATGCCTTCATGGGCGCGCTGCAGGACACGGTGTCGATCGCGATGATCGCCGCCTGGCAAGGCCCGGTGGCGGCCGGCTTCTGGGGCTTGTCGCTGCGCTACCTGAAGGCGCCAGCGACGCTCGTGGGCGGCGCGGTGTCGCAGGCGCTGTATCCGCAGCTGGCCGCGCATGGCGCGTCGGTCGACCACGACGCCGACGCGCACGCGCCCCTGCGCGTCACGCGCGAGGGACGCGCGGCCGTGCGGCGCGTGATGGCCGGCCTGGCCGCCATCGCGGCGCCGCTGGTGCTGCTGCTGTGGGCCTTCGCGCCGTGGGCCTTCGAGCGCCTGTTCGGGCCGCAGTGGCGCGGCGCCGGCGAGCTCGCGCGCACGCTGGGGCTCTACATCGGCGTGCACTTCGTGGCCGCCCCGCTGGCCGTCGTCACGCTCGCTTGGGGCGCGCAGGCCTGGGCCCTGCGGCTCGCGCTGGTCGGGCAGGTCGCCTTCGTCGCGGCGCTGGCCGCGGGCCTGAAGCTCGGCGGCCTGCCAGGCGCCGGCTGGGGCGTGTCGATCGCGATGACGCTTTATTTCGGCGTCTACTTCGTGCGCCTGGCCACCTGGCCGCTGACCCGGGAGGAACACGCATGACGATGCGCACCACGTTGAATCGCCTGCGCCGCAAGTGGCTGCGGCGCTGGATCTGGCAGCCCGTCTTCGGCGAGGCGCAGGGCGGGCGGCTGCTGCCGCACACGCGCATCTCGAGCGCCAGCGTGATCGAGCACGAGGACAAGCTGAAGCTCGGCGACAACGTCTTCATCGGCGCGTTCAACTTCATCGAGGCCAGCGGCGGCATCACGATCGAGGAGGGCGTGCAGATCACCAGCCACTCGGCGATTGTCACGCACAGCTCGCACCGCTCGCAGCGGCTGTTGGGCCCCGCGTATGTCACGTTCCCGGTGCCCGACGGCGGCGAGCGCCCGGGCTGGATCTCCGGCCCGATCCACATCGGCGCCTACAGCTTCGTCGGCCCGCACTGCCTGATCGAGGCCAACACGCGCATCGGCCGCGGCACGCTCGTGTGCGCGGGCAGCTTCGTGCGCGGCACCTTCCCCGACTTCGCGATCCTCGAAGGCCGCCCCGCGCGCGTGGTGGGCGACAGCCGGCGTGCCGACGAGCGCGCGCTCGTGCGCTTTCCCGAGCTGCAGGTGCTGTACGACGCGTGGGCCGTCGCGCCGGCGCCCATCGACCTGGAAGGGCCGCGGTGAAACCGTTGCGCGTCGTGCTGTTCGGCGACGGCGAGAGTCCGCACCTGCTGAAATGGGCGCGGGCGCTGGCGCCGCGCGTGGAGCTGTTCGTCGCGTCCAGCCGCGGGCTGGCGCCGGCGCTGGCGGCGCTGGTCGCGCCGGAGCGCACGCTGCTGCTCGGCCACGCGACGAAGTTCGAGGGCGGCAACGTCGCGCTATTGAAGACGCTGCCGACGCTGGCGCGCTGGCTGCGCGGCGTCGACGCCGACTGGATCAACGCGCATTACCTGAGCTCGCACGGCACGCTTGCATGGCTCGCGCGCAAGCTCGGCGTGCGCGCGCGGCTCGCGGCGTCGGCCTGGGGCTCGGACATCCTCGTCGCGCCCCGTAGTAGCGTGGTACTACGCTGGCTCACGTCGCGCGTGCTGCGCGACGCCGCGCTCTGCACCAGCGACTCCGCGCACATGGCGCAGCGCATGCGCGAGCTGGGCGCGCACGAGGTGATGACCTTCCCGTTCGGCCTCGACGCGTTGCCGGCCGCGCCGTCCGCCAAGGAGCCGCGGCTGTTCTTCGCCAACCGCGGCCTGGAAGACATCTACGACCCGCAACGCGTGCTGACGCTGTTCGCGGGCGTCGCGTCGACATGGCCCGACGCGCGCCTCGTCGTCGCCAACAGCGGTTCGCGGGGCGACGCGTTGCGCCAGCAGGCCGCGGCGCTGGGGCTGGCCGACCGCATCGACTTCGTCGGCCGCCTCGACGCCGCGACGCAGTCCGCGTTCTACGCCCGCGCCCGCTGGTACCTGAGCGTGCCGCGGAGCGACTCGGTCTCGGTGTCGGTGCTGGAGGCGATGGCGCACGGCTGCATCCCGCTGCTGTCCGACCTGCCGGCCAACCGCGAGCTGGTTCGCGACGGCGCCAACGGGCTGATCCTGCCCGACGCCCAGGCCGCGCTGTCGCCCGCCGCGCTCGAGCGCCTCGCGGCCGAGGCCGCGTCCATCGCCGTCGCCAACCGCGACTGGGTCGGCGCCAACGCGCTGTTCGGCCCCAGCGTCGACGCCTTCGTCGCGCGGCTGGAGAAAATCACGTCGTCTGCCAAGCCATGAACATCGTCTACATCAACCACTACGCCGGCACGCCCGCGCTCGGCATGGAGTTCCGGCCGTACTACCTGGCGCGCGAGTGGGTGCGCAGCGGGCATCGCGTGCAGATGCTCGCGGCCTCGTATTCGCACGTTCGCGCGCGCCAGCCCGAGGTCGGCGACAAGCCGAAGGGCGAGACGGTCGACGGCATCGCCTACCGCTGGTATCCGACCCGCGGCTACCAGGGCAACGGCCTGGGCCGCGTGCGCAACATCTGGGAGTTCCTGGGCCAGGTGTGGCGCGACACCGCCCGCATCGTGCGCGACGTGAAGCCCGACGTCGTGATCGCGTCCAGCACGTATCCGATGGACATCTGGGTCGCGCGCCGCATGGCGCGAAAGGCGAAGGCCAAGCTGGTGTTCGAGGTGCACGACCTGTGGCCGCTGTCGCCAATCGAGCTGTCCGGGATGTCGCCGAAGCATCCGTTCGCGCGCCTGTGCTTCAAGGCCGAGTCGGATGCGTACCGCGACGCGGATGTCGTCGTCTCGATGCTGCCGGTGGTGCACACCTACATGGCCTCGCGCGGGCTGGATCTCGACAAGCTCGCGATCGTGCCCAACGGCATCTCGCCCGACGACTGGGCCGCGAAGCCCCAGCCGTTGCGCGAGGACGTCGCCGGCACGCTGGCGACGGCGCGCACGGTCGGCGAGACGGTGGTCGGCTACGCCGGCTCGATGGGCGAGCCCAACGCGCTCGACACGCTGCTCGACGCGGCCGCGTTGCTGCGCGACGACCCGGCCGGCCGCAAGCTGCGCTTCGTGCTGGTGGGCGACGGCCACCTGCGCGCGCATTTGAAGGATCGCGTGCGCAACGAGGGCCTGACCAACGTCCGGATGCTCGCGCCGATCCCGAAGCTGCAGGTGCCCGCGATGCTGGCGCAGGTCGACATCGCCTACATCGGCTGGCAGCGCGTGCCGATCTACCGCTTCGGCATCGCACCCAACAAGCTGATGGACTACATGATGGCCGGACGCGCCGTGCTGCACTCCGTGGAGGCGGGCAACGACCCGGTAGCCGAGGCGGGCTGTGGCGTCACCGTCGCGCCGCAGGACGCCCGTGCCGTCGCCGACGGCCTGCTCAAGCTGGCCCAGCTGGCGCCCGCCGCGCGTGCCGTGATGGGCGAGCGCGGGCGCGCGTTCGTGCTGGCGCGCCACACCTATCCGGTCCTGGCGAAGCGGTTTCTCGATGCCCTGAAGTGAGCGCACCGGTTCGGGGCATTCCGACCCGGCGAGTGGCTGTCCCGGCGCGCTCCGCCCCCTCCAAAGAGGGATACGGGTATGCCGTGCCCCAAATTCGAACACCGTAGAATCCCGTAATGATCTGGATTCTCATGGTTGCGCTCGTCTGCTCGTCGGTCGCAATGCTTTTTGTCGTCACCCAGGCGGAGCGCCTCGCGCACTGGTTCGACGACCACGACCTCTCCGGTCCGCAGAAGATGCACGTCAAGGCCGTCCCGCGCGTGGGCGGCATCGGCATCCTGGCGGGCGTCTGCGGCGGGCTGGCGGCGGCCGCCTGGATGCATGGCGCGCTGGGTTCGGGGATCCTGCTGATGCTGGCCTGCATGGTGCCGGCCTTCGGATCGGGCATCTGGGAGGACTTCACCAAGTCGATCTCGCCGCGGCGCCGCATGGTGGCGCTGGCGCTGTCGGGCCTGCTGGGCGTGCTGCTGCTCGGCGGCAAGTTCACACACACGGGCTGGCAGGCGTTCGACGACATGCTCATGTCCAACGGCCTGCTGTGGCTGGGGGCGGTCGGCGCCGTCTTCGCGGTCACCGGCGTCTCCAACTCGGTCAACATCGTCGACGGCATGAACGGCCTCGCCTCGGGCTGCACGATGATGATGAACCTCTCGCTCGCCTACATCGCATGGCGCGTCGGCGACGAGCTGGTCTTCAGCGTCGCGCTCGCCACGGCCGGCGCGACGCTGGGCTTCTTCCTCTGGAACTATCCGCGCGGGCTGGTCTTCCTCGGCGACGGCGGCGCCTACCTGCTCGGCTTCATCGTCGCGGAGCTGGGCATCCTGCTGACGACGCGCCATCCGCAGGTATCGATGGTCGCGCCGCTGCTGCTCGTGGCGTATCCGGTCTTCGA
This sequence comes from Scleromatobacter humisilvae, assembly GCF_023231945.1. GTDB lineage: Bacteria > Pseudomonadota > Gammaproteobacteria > Burkholderiales > Burkholderiaceae_C > Scleromatobacter > Scleromatobacter humisilvae. The sequence continues at coordinate 111,227 of NZ_JAJLJH010000008.1, read as the reverse complement.
GACGCTGTTCACGATGTATCGCCGGCGCTTCATCCACCAGCGCTCGATGACGCAGCCCGATGGCAGCCACCTGCACACGCTGATCTACCGCCGCCTCAAGCGCGGGCCGGTCGACGAGTCGGGCGTGCGGGGATCGACGCGCGGCAATTCCGGCACCTCGCCGTACCTGTGGCTGCTCAACGCCGTGGCCGTCGTCCCGGCGACGATCTGGTGGGGCAACACGCCGGCGCTCGCGCTGAGCCTGGCGGTGTTCGTCCTGGCCTACCTGGACGTCTACTGGCGCATCGCCAGGTTCCGTTCGCCGAAGTGGATGGGCGCGCGCCGCGAGTCCGCGCCGCCGGCCGAATCCTTCAACAAGTCGTGAAGCGTTGCGCCGCCGGGAGGTTCCGGCCGGTGCCCACTGCCGTGCAGGCTTCCCGATGACCGACAATCGGGCCCCATGAACGAAGCATCCAGACCCTTCCTCCCATTTGCCCTGCCCGAGATCGGCGACGAGGAGATCGCCGAAGTCGTCGACACGCTGAAGTCCGGCTGGGTCACCACCGGCCCGAAGGCCAAGCGCTTCGAGACGGCGTTCACCGAATTCCTGGGCGACGCGTCGCTCGAGTCCATCGCGGTGAACTCCGCCACGGCCGGCCTGCACCTGGCGCTCGAGGCGCTGGGCATCGGCCCTGGCGACGAGGTGATCACCACCACGCACACCTTCACCGCCACCGCGGAAGTCGTGCGCTACCTGGGCGCCGACGTGGTGCTGGTGGACGTCGACCCCGACACGCTGTGCATCGCGCCCTGGGCCATCGAGGAGGCGATCACGCCGCGCACCAAGGCCATCATCCCGGTGCACTACGCCGGCCTCGCCGCCGACATGCCGGCCATCCTCGCGATCGCGAACAGGCATGGCCTGAAGGTGGTCGAGGACGCGGCGCACGCGCTGCCCACGTTCAGCGCGGGCCAGCTGGTCGGCACGCTCGATTCCGACATCACCGTCTTCAGCTTCTACGCCAACAAGACGATGACCACGGGCGAGGGCGGCATGATCGTCACGCGCCATCCCGAACTCGCGCGGCGCATGAAGGTGATGCGCCTGCACGGCATGAGCCGTGACGCCTTCGACCGCTTCACGGCCACCGTGCCGAGCTGGTACTACGAGATCGTCGCGCCCGGCTTCAAGTACAACCTGACCGACATCGCGGCCGCGCTGGGCCTGCAGCAGCTCAAGCGCATCGACGGCTTCCAGAAGCGCCGCGTGGAGCTGGCCGACGCGCTCGACGCCGGCCTCGCCGGCCTGCCGCTGATCCTGCCGCCGCGCGCGCCGCGCGACGGCCAGCACTCGTGGCATCTCTATGTCGTGCGGCTGACGGACGAGGCCAAGGTCTCGCGCGACGTCTTCATCGAGCGCCTGTTCGCGCAGGGCATCGGCGTCAGCGTGCACTACATCCCGCTGCACCTGCAGCCGTACTGGCGCGACCGCTACTCGCTCACGCCGCAGCAGTTCCCGCACAGCCAGCGCGCGTTCGAGCGCATGGTGAGCCTGCCGCTGTACACGCGCATGACCGATGCCGACGTCGCGCGCGTGTGCGACGCGGTGCGCAGCGCGCTCGCGGGTTGATCCCGCTCGCGGCCAGCATGTTCAAGCGCCTGTTCGACGTCGTGTCGGCGCTGCTCGGCCTGCTGGTCTTCGGCCTGCCGATGCTGGCGGTGGCCGCGTGGATCCGGCTGGATTCGCCCGGCCCGGTGTTCTTCCGCCAGGAGCGCGTGGGCCGGCACGGCAAGGTGTTCCGCATCCACAAGTTCCGCACGATGACGGTGGACGCCGAACAGCGCGGCCCGCAGCTGACGGTGGGCGCGGACGCGCGCGTCACGCGCGTGGGACGCGTGCTGCGCGCCAACCGGCTCGACGAGCTGCCGCAGTTCTTCGACGTGCTGGCCGGCGACATGAGCCTCGTCGGCCCGCGGCCCGACGTGCCGCGCTACGTCGAGCGCTGGCCCGCCGACCTGCGCGAGCGCGTGCTCGCCGTGCGCCCGGGCATCACCGATCCGGCGTCGCTGAAGTTCCGCGACGAGGCGACGCTGCTCGCGCAGGCGGCCGACCCCGAGCGCGAATACATGGACGTGATCCTGCCGCGCAAGCTCGCGCTGGCCGCCGACTACGCCGACCACGCCTCGCTGTGGACCGACCTCGCCGTGATCGGGCGCAGCGTCGGCGTCCTTCTCTTCCGCTGATCCCGCCGCCCGTCGTCGCACGCCCGTGAATCCGCCCTCGAAGCCCACTCCGCCCACCGTCTGGCATCGCCTGGACCACTTCCTCGCGCGGCTGCGGCCGCATCGCGAGCCGCTCTCGCTGGTGGTGGACGGGCTGCTGATCGCGTTCGCGTGGAACGTCACCTACCTGTTCCGCATCGGCTTCGACCGCTGGTTCGACGCGCGGCCCTGGTACGACTTCTGGGTGATGCTGGGCATCATCGCCGCGTACCTGACGCTGTTCTGGATCCTGCGCGTGCCGCAGAGCATGTGGCGCTTCTCGGGCTTCGGCGAAGTCAAGCGCCTCACCTGGGCCTGCCTCGGCGCGGGCGTGGCCTGCGCGGCCACGGTGATGGGCCTGCAGCTGTATGGGGTGCCGCGCTCGGTGCTGGCGCTGCATCCGCTGGTCACGCTGATGTCCGTGTGCATGGTGCGCGTGGGCTATCGCATGCTCTACGAGCACTCGCGTGCGCAGATCACCGGCGGCGACAAGGAGGTGCGGCGCGCGCTGATCCTCGGCGCGGGGCAGGCCGCCAAGCGGCTGATGGCGGGCATCCACCAGCAGGGCTGGATCGTGATGGGCATGCTCGACGACGATCCGGCCAAGCAGGGCGCGCGCATCTCCGGCGTTCCGGTGCTGGGGCCGCTGGAGGCGGTCAGCGACCGCGCCGTGCTGGGCGCGGCCACGCACCTGATCATCGCGCTGCCGGGCGCCGCGGCGCGCCAGCGCCGGCGCGCGTTCGAGCTGGCCAGTTCCGCCGGCCTGCCGGTGCTGACCGTGCCGTCGGCCGACGAGCTGCGCCTGGGCACGGGCAGCGCCGAGCGCGTGCGCGACATCGAGCCGGAGGACTTGCTCGGGCGCGAGACCGTGCAGCTCGACGAGCAGGGCATCGACATGGTGCTGCACGGCAAGACGGTGCTGATCACCGGTGGCGGCGGCAGCATCGGCGCGGAACTGTGCCGCCAGGTCGCGCGCTACAAGCCCGCGCGGCTGGTGCTGGTGGAGCTGTCGGAGTTCAACCTGTACACGATCGAGCAGGAGCTGAGCCAGCGCTTTCCCGAGCTCCCGCTGCTGCGCCTGGTCGGCGACGTGAAGGACCTGGACAACCTGCGCAACATCCTGCGCGCCACGCGTCCGGCCGTCGTGTTCCATGCCGCGGCCTACAAGCACGTGCCCTTGATGGAGGAGCACAACGCCTGGGCGGCGATGCGCAACAACACGCTGGGCAGCTACAACGCGGCGCTGGCGTCCGCCGAGGCCGGCGTCGAGCGCTTCGTCCTCATCAGCACCGACAAGGCCGTCAACCCGACCAACGTGATGGGCGCGACCAAGCGGGCCGCGGAGATCGTGATCTCGGCGCTCGTGCCGGCCTGGCCGGCCACGCGCTTCATGGCGGTGCGCTTCGGCAACGTGCTGGGCTCGTCGGGCAGCGTGATCCCGAAGTTCAAGGAGCAGATCGCGCGCGGCGGCCCGATCACCATCACGCATCCCGACATCATCCGCTACTTCATGACGATCCCCGAGGCCGCGCGCCTGGTGCTGCAGGCCGCCGCGATCGGCACGAGCGGCCAGGTGCTGGTGCTGGACATGGGCGAGCCGGTGCGCATCGTCGACCTCGCGCAGCAGCTGATCCGGCTGAGCGGACACGCCCCGGAGGACATCCCCATCGTGTTCTCGGGCCTGCGCCCGGGCGAGAAGCTGTTCGAGGAGATGCTCGCCGATTCCGACACCACGATCGCCACGCCGATCGCGCGCCTGCGCATCGCCCGCCTGCGCGAGCGCGGCTCCGACGACGAGAGCGTGGATGCGTGGCTCACCGCCTTCGAGGCCTTGCGCTACGCGGAGGACGAGGCGATCCGCACGCACCTGCGCCGCCTCGTTCCCGAATTCCAGCCGCCGACGCATTGAGCCGCGCGCTTTCTCCGGCGGCGTCCCACCCACTCCTCTTCCACACAAGACAAGACATGGATATCACCAGCGCAAGAGTCGCCATCATCGGCCTCGGCTACGTGGGCCTGCCCCTGGCCGTCGAATTCGGCAAGCGCCGTCCGGTGCTGGGCTTCGACATCAACCAGACCCGGATCGCGGAGCTGCGCGGCGGCACCGACCACACGCTCGAGACCGACGCCGAGGAACTGGCCGCCGCCTCGCAGCTGGCGTTCAGCCACGACCGCGCGGATCTGAAGTCCTGCCAGGTCTTCATCGTGACCGTGCCGACGCCCGTCGACCAGGCCAACCGTCCCGACCTGACCCCGCTCGTCAAGGCGAGCGAGACCGTGGGACAGGCCTTGAAGAAGGGCGACATCGTGGTCTACGAATCGACCGTCTATCCCGGCGCGACCGAGGAGGTCTGCGTGCCCATCCTCGAGAAGACCAGCGGCCTGAAGTTCAACGTCGACTTCTTCTGCGGCTACAGCCCCGAGCGCATCAACCCGGGCGACAAGGAGCATCGCCTGCCGACCATCAGGAAGGTGACGAGCGGCAGCACGCCCGAGGTCGCCACCGCGGTGGACGGCCTGTACGCGCAGATCATCACGGCCGGCACGCACAAGGCCAGCAGCATCAAGGTGGCCGAGGCCGCGAAGGTGATCGAGAACACGCAGCGCGACCTGAACATCGCGCTGATGAACGAGCTGTGCCTGATCTTCCGCAAGCTGGGCATCGACACGCTGGAGGTGCTGCAGGCCGCGGGCACGAAGTGGAACTTCCTGCCGTTCCGCCCGGGCCTGGTCGGCGGCCACTGCATCGGCGTCGACCCCTACTACCTCACGCACAAGGCGCAGGAAGTGGGCTACCACCCCGAGGTCATCCTGGCCGGGCGCCGCATCAACGACAGCATGGCGGCCCACGTGGCCGACGAGACCGTCAAGCTGATGCTCAAGAAGAACATTCCCGTCCTGGGCAGCCGTGTCCTGGTGCTGGGCCTGACGTTCAAGGAGAATTGCCCTGACGTGCGCAACACGAAGGTGGTCGACATCGTCAAGACGCTGCGCGGCTACAACACCGAGGTCGACGTCTACGACCCGTGGATCGACACGGACGAGGCCATGCACGAGTACGGCCTCGCCTGCCTGAAGGACGCGCCGCAGCCGGGCCGCTACGCCGCGGTGGTCGTCGCGGTGGGCCACCGCGAGTTCCATGCGATGGGCGCGCAGGGCATCCAGGCGCTGGGCATTCCCGGCGCCGTGATCTTCGACGTCAAGGGCCTGCTGCCCTTCGGCGTCGCCGACGGTCGACTTTGAACAAGGGCGAGGCGCACATGGTTTCCAACGCAACTCCGACTGCTTTCGAGACGCTGCAGGCGACGCTGCGCGCCCAGCCGCGCACGTGGCTGGTGACCGGCGTCGCCGGCTTCATCGGAAGCAACCTGCTCGAGACCTTGCTCCGGCTCGACCAGCGCGTGGTGGGCCTGGACAATTTCGCGACCGGCCACCAGCGCAACCTGGACGAGGTGCGCACGCTGGTCGACGCGTCGCAGTGGGCGCGCTTCCGCTTCATCGAGGGCGACATCCGCGAACTCGCGGATTGCCAGGCGGCCTGCGCCGGCGTCGACCACGTGCTGCACCAGGCCGCGCTCGGCAGCGTGCCGCGCAGCCTGGCCGACCCGATCTCGACCAACGCGGCCAACATCACCGGCTTCCTGAACATGCTGGTGGCCGCCCGCGATGCCGGCGTGTCGCGCTTCGTCTACGCGGCCAGCAGCAGCACCTACGGCGACCACCCGGGCCTGCCCAAGGTGGAGGACGTGATCGGCAAGCCGCTGTCGCCGTACGCGGTGACCAAGTACGTCAACGAGCTCTACGCCGACGTGTTCGCGCGCAGCTACGGCTTCCAGAGCATCGGCCTGCGCTACTTCAACGTGTTCGGCGCGCGCCAGGATCCGGCGGGCGCGTACGCCGCGGTGATCCCGAAGTGGGCCGCGGCGCTGCTCGCCGGCGAGACGGTGTTCATCAACGGCGACGGCGAGACCAGCCGCGACTTCTGCTACGTGGCCAACGCCGTGCAGGCGAACCTGCTGGCGGCCACGACGCCGGAGAAGGAGGCCGTCAACCAGGTCTACAACGTGGCCGTCGGCGACCGCACCACGCTCAACCTGCTCTTCGCCTTGTTGCGCGACGGGCTGTCCGCGCAAGGCGTCGACGCGGGCGTGCAGGCCGTGCACCGTGACTTCCGCGCGGGCGACGTGCGCCATTCGCAGGCCGACGTCTCCAAGGCCGCGCGCCTGCTCGGCTACGTTCCGAGCCAGGCCCTGCGCGATGGCATCCGCCTGGCCTTGCCCTGGTACGTCGAGCGGTTCCGGCCCCGGGCCTGACGGCCGGCCTCAGGCGCCGCGCCGGGCATCCCGGGCGTGATGAAGCAGGGCGCTGGTGTAGCGGTCGATGATGGCGGATTCGTCGAACAGCCGCACCGCGCGTTCGCGCGCCCGGGCGCCCATCGCGCTGCGCTGCGCCGCGGGCATGTCGAGGAACTCCTGCATGGCCTGGCGCAGCGATTCCGCGCTCCGGGGTTGGCACAGCCAACCGGTGACGCCGGGATCGACGACGTCGCGGCAGCCCGGCGTGTCGGTGGTGATGACGGGGCGTCCCATCGCGGCGCCTTCGATCAGCGAGCGCGGCACGCCTTCGCGGTAGTACGACGGCAGCACCAGGCAGTCCGCCTGCGCCATCACCGTGGGGACGTCGTCGGAGGTGCCCAGGTAGTCGACGAGGCCCTCGTCCTGCCAGGCGCGGATCTGGGCCAGGCTCAGGCCGCGCCCTTCGTCCGCCGCGCCGAGCAGCTGGAAGCGGGCGCGCGATCCCTGCACCCGCAACGCCCGCGCGGCCTCGACGTATTCGGGGATGCCTTTTTCGGGAATCAGGCGCGCGACGAGCAGGAACGTCACCTCGCCGCGGGTCGCCGACGGCAGCGGACGCAACGCGAAGCGCTGCAGGTCGACGCCGGAACCCATGAGCCGCTCCGCGCGGTCCGGCTCGATGATGCCGGCCGCGATGAACTGCGCCATGTCGTCCTCGTTCTGGAAGAACACGTGGGCCGCGCGCCGCGAGATGACGAGCCGGTAGAGCCCGCGCACCAGCGCGGCCAGCGGCCCGCCGGCGCTGAACACCGCGCCGAGGCCGGAGATGTTGGGCAGCAGCACGCTGGGCCGCCCGAACAGGGCCGCGCCGCTGTAGATGTTGCCCTTGGGCGTGTAGCTCAACACGGCGTCCAGCTTCTCGGCGTGGAACTGGCGGCGCAGGGCCATGACGCTGCGGATCTCGCTGACGGGGTTGGTGCCCGTGCCCGACAGCGGCCAGTGGCGGTGCGCGAAGCCGGCCTCCTGCAGCTTGGCCGCATAAGGATCGGCCGGGCTGATGAAGACGAGCTCATGGCCATGGGTACGAAGCGCCCTGGCCAGGTTCAACCGGAAGTTGTACAGGTACCAGGCGGTGTTGGCGACGATGGCGATCTTCAAGAGGTCGGCGCTCCGGGTTCAGGGCGGGCGCGCGACGCGTCCCGGTCGGCCAGCCATTGCTGGAGCATGAGCACCGGCCAGAGGCGGCGCGACCAGTCCCGGTGGCCGGCGAGGTGTTCGTTCCAGCACCGTTGCACGGGCTCGGCGTGCAGCAGGCCCTGGCGTTGCAGGAGCGACGTCTGCAGCAGGTCGCCGGCCCACTCGCGCAGCTCGCCGCGCAGCCACGGGCCGATGGGGGCGCTGAAGCCCTGCTTGGGACGGTCGACGAGGGCCAGCGGCACGTGACGCTGCAGCAGTTCGCGCAGCAGCCATTTGCCGCGGCCCGCGCGGATCTTCTGCTGCATCGGGCGCCGGAACGCGAAATCGACGATGCGGTGATCGAGCAGCGGCGTGCGCGTCTCGAGGCTGGCGGCCATCGCCGCGCGATCGACCTTGACGAGGATGTCGTCAGGCAGGTAGCCGGTGAGGTCGTGTCGGCTCATGGCCTCGGCCTGCTGCAGCGCATCCGTCGCGCCGGGCAGCGCGCCGTAGCCGCGCGGACGCCTCGGCGCCGGCGTGCGCATCAGTTCGGCCGGATCGCGCCACAGCGCCGCGAAGCCCTGCGCGAATTCCGGGAAGTCCCGGCTGGCGAGCAGCGGCAGGCCCTTGTGGACACGGTCGCCCAGTTGCGGCCGGCCGACCGTGCGGCCCACCGCGTCGACCAGTCCGTTGTCGCCCAGCCAGCCGGGCAGCCGCCGTCGCAGCGACGCGGGGACGCGCCGCGTGGCGGCATAGGTGCTGGGGTATTGCAGGTAGCGGCCGTAGCCGCCGAAGAGCTCGTCGCCGGCATCGCCTGACAGGGCCACCGTCACCTCCTGGCGCGCGGCGCGCATCAGCAGCGCGGTCGGCAGGGCCGAGGGGTCGGCGAAGGGTTCGCCGTACATCGTGGACAGGCGCGGCACCAGGGCCAGCGCGTCGGCGCCGCGCACGGTCACCTCGCGATGCCGGGTGCCGAGATGGCGCGCCACGGCGGCCGCCTGCGGGGCCTCGTTGTAGGCGGCCTCGTCGAACCCGATCGTGAAGGTGGTGAGCCCGCCGTCGCACAGCTTCTGCCCGAGCGCGGCGATCAGCGACGAGTCCACGCCGCCCGACAGGAAGGCGCCCACGGGCACGTCGGCCATGAGCTGCAGGCCGATCGACTGCCGCAGCAGGCGCTCCAGTTCGTCCAGCGCCTCGGCATCGCCCAGCGCGGGGCCTTCGGCCGCCTCGAACGGGCGCCAGTAGGCCTGCTGCGTGCGCGTACCGTCGCGTGCGATGCGCAGCCAGTGGCCCGGCGGCAGCTGGCTCACGCCGGCCTCGATGCTGCGGCCCTCGGCGACGTAGCCATGCTGCAGCAGCGAGGCCAGCGCCTCGGGGTCGATGTCGCCGCGCAGCATCCCGCCCGCGCGCAACGCGCCGAGCTCCGACGCCCAGGCCACCGCCTGGCCGCGTTGCGTCACGTACAGCGGCTTCTCGCCGAGGCGGTCGCGGGCCAGCCAGAGGCAGTCGCCCTCCCGATCCCACACCGCCAGCGCGAACATGCCCACCGCGCGCTCGAGCGTCGCGGGAATGCCCCAGCGCTCGAAGCCGTAGAGCATGGTCTCGGTGTCGGAGTGGCCTCGCCAGGCGGGCGGGGCCTCGGCATCCAGCGCCTTGCGCAGTTCGACGTGGTTGTAGATCTCGCCGTTGAAGACGGTGACGTAGCGCCCGCCGGCCGACGCCATGGGCTGCGCGCCCGCCGGCGACAGGTCGACGATGGCCAGCCGACGGTGGCCGAGGTAGATGCCGCGCTCGGGCGCCGACCAGAGGCCTTCGCCGTCCGGGCCGCGATACGAGATCGCGTCGGTCATCGCCTTGACGCGCGCCCGACCTTGATCGTCGCCCAGCTGGCAATCGAGTTGCCAGAGTCCCGCGATGCCGCACATGTCAGTGCCTCCGCCGACGTGCGGCGTGCAGTGCGGCCTGGGTCACGGCCCGCAGCGGGGCGCCCAGGCCGGCGGGTGCGCGGCGCGCCAGCGCCTCCTCGAAGCCGATGAACGCGTGTTCGTGGTCCGCCATGAAGCGCAGCATGGCGTCGGTGCGTTGCGGGTTCATCTCGTTGGTGTGCAGGCAGATCGTGTAGAGGCCGAAGCCGAGGTGTCGCGGGGTCGCCAGCAGTTGCGGCACCAGGGTCAGGCCCTCGACCTCGTAAGGATAGACGCCGAAGCCGTCGGTCACGCCCTTGAAGCCGAGGGCCCGCAGGGCGCGCAGCGTGTCGAGGTCGAAGCTGTGCGACGGCGCCATGAAGTAGGGCTGCCACACGCCTTCGGCCTGCAGGATGGCCTGGCCGGCGGCGAGCATGCGCTGTTGCTCGGCGAGCGGCAACCCCGTGAATTCGCTCTTGCTGCCGATGCCCAGCAGGCCGCCGCCGGGCCGGCTGTAGACGTGGGTGTAGCCGTGCTGGGCGATGGTCCAGCCCTGGTCGCGCCAGCTTCGCACGCGGGCCCAGAAGTCGGCCACGCGAGGCTGGACGTCGAGCTTGGGGTCGCGGTTGTCCGGCACGACGCCCAGCAGGGGCTTGATGCGCGGATGGGCCGCGAAGAAGGCCTCGAACGGCGCGAAGCGCGACCAGTCCATGCCGGGGCAGATGTCGTCGAAGCGGACGATGAAGCGGCTCATCAGGCGGATTCCGTGGGGAGCAGGCCGGGGACCAGCTGGTTGTAGGTCTGGCGATACAGGGCCGCCACCCGTTCGAGCTCGTAATGTTGCTCGATGCGCTGCCGTTGCGCGTCAGCCCAGGCCGCGCGCTGCTGCGGCGACTGGCGCAGGCAATCGGCGAGCGCGCGCGCCATCGCAGGGGCGTCGCCGACCGGAACGAGCCAGCGCGGGTCGCCCAGCATCTCCGGCGCCTCGCCGACCGGCGTGCTGAAGCTGACGCAGCCGTGCAGCGCGGCCTCGGCGACGACGTTGGGAAAGCCTTCGGTGAAGCTCGAGAGCACGTGCGCGTCGAGGGCCGAATACACGGCCGTCATGTCGTGGCGCACCCCCAGGCCGATGAGGTGGTCGCCCAGTCCGAGGGACTGCGCGCGCCGGCGCAGCGTCTCGCCGTCGGTGCCCTTGCCGCACAGCAGCAGGCGCAGGCCGGGCATCTCTTCGATCAGCAGCGCGGCGGCGGCGAGCAGGGTGTCGTGATCCTTGAAGGTGTCGATGCGCGCCGCCATGCCGACGACGGGCGCGCCGGGCGCGATGCCCAGTTGCGCGCGCAGCGCGGCACCCGCGGCGGCGTCGCGGCGCTGGCTGCGGGTGTCGTAGCCGTTGGGGATGACGCACAGCTTGTCCGGGGCGTAGCCCAGCGCGGCGTGGGCCTCGCGCGCGCGTTCGCCGCAGCAGACGATGCGCTGCACGTAGCGCCGCGACAGCCACGGATTGAGCCGCTGCGCCAGCAGCCCGGTCAGGCGCTTGCCGCGCGCGCCATGGCTGCTGCGGATGCCCCAGGCCAGTGGCAGCCGCCCGAGCACCTGGGCGCTGAGGCTGGCGATGCTGTCAGCCAGGTAGAGCCAGCTCTGCACCAGGCGCGTGCCGGGCGCGTGGATGCGGCGGTGGATGCGCCACAGCCGCAGCGGCAGCCGCCAGTCGGCCTGCAGCGGCTGTCGTTCGACCGGGATGCCGAGCGCCAGGAACTTCGGCAGCAGGTCGTCCTGCGGACGCACGCTGAGGATGGCGGAATGGGCGCGCAGCACCTCGTCGCGCTGCAGCAGCTTGAGCAGGAAATTCTCCGCCCCGCCGGGGCTGAGGCCGGCGATGACGTGCAGCAGCGGTCGCGCCAAGGGCTGCTTCATTCGGCCGCCGTCCCGCCGGAGCCGCGCAGGCGATCCTTCATCGCCAGCAGCGCCAGCGCCAGTCGCCCGCGCAGGCTCGCGGCCTCGATGCGGTTGAACTCCTTGACCAGCTCGCCGCCGAAGCTGCGCTTGAAGTCGTCGATCGCCTTGAGCGCCTCGCCCATCGAGATGCCGCCCATGTCGTAGCAAGCCACGCCCGCGGCCTTGAAGTGCTGCAGCGCCTGCCAGTGCAGCAGCTTGTTGGCGCGGCCGATGCGCTGGCGGTCGGCCGTGGCCGCTTCGCCGACCGGGCTGGCCGAGTGGTAGAGGCGCGTGCGTCGCCCATCGACGATGTAGGCATGGGCGCAGAGCCAGCCCGCGTCGGCGGCGCCCGGATCGGCGATCCAGGCGAGCTGCAGCGCGCCGGCGGCGCGCAGGGCCAGGAGCTTGTCGCGGTTCGCCAGGGTCAGCTCGCGCGACGCGGCGAAGGCGTCGTAGAACGCGAAGAAGGTGTCCAGCCGAGCCTGGTCGGGCACGCAGAAGCTGGCTTGCAGGCCGTCCTTGTCGCGCGCGCGGCGGATCTCGTAGCGGACGCCCTTGTTGATGCCTTCGAGCAGGGCCTCCTCGTCCTGGCGCAGGTCGATCAGCGAGGTGTAGAAGTCCGTCGACCGCGGCGCGGCCACGGGCGACTGCAGGAAATACAGCAGGTCGACCTTGCCCGGCGGCAACTGCCGCGCGTGCTCGGCGAAGAACACGTCGCGCACGCGCAGGCCGGACTTTCGGCGATCGATGAAGAGGGGTACGGTCATGGGTATCCGGATCAGGGCGTTGGCAGCGTCGCCAGAACCTGGCGCCACTGGTGGGCGATCGTCTCCAGGCTGAAGCGCTCGACGACGAGCTCGCGGCCCTGCCGGCCCATGCGCTGGCGCAGCGCATCGTCGCCGATCAGCCGCTCGAGCGCGTCGACCCAGTCCTGCTGCGTGCGCACGCCCAGGCCCACTTCGCGCATCGCGAGGACGTCCCGGTTCATCCCGAGATCCGTCGCCACGACGGGCACGCCGCAAGCCATGTAGAGCAGCATCTTGTAGCTGCACTTGCCCAGCGACCACAGGCTGTCGTCCAGCGGCATGAGGCCGATGTCCATGTCGGCCGTCAGCGCGGCTTCGGTGTCGGGACTCCACGAGCGGTATTCGACCTGCCCTGGCGGCAGGCGGTCCAGCGTGGCCGGGCGATCGGAGACGAAACGCAGCCGCCAGTCCGGGTGGCGGCGCAGCAGCGCGGCCAGCGCATCCTGCAAGGGCTCGAAGTACAGATAGCCGCCCCAGGTGCCGGACCAGCCGATCACGCGCGGCGCGGCCGGGTCCCGCGGGACGGGACGGAAGCGCTGCACGTCGACCGCGGTGGCGATGACGGACACCGGCTTGCCGTAGCGCGCGAAGTGCTCGGCCAGGTAGTCGTTGCCCACCACGATGTGGTCGGCGGCCTTGGCGAGACTGTCGGCGGCGTGGCCGCCGCGGTTCAGCCAGATCGCGTCGTCGATGTCGGCCACCATGGGCCGGCCGGCCCAGGATTCGAGGCTGGGCAGGGTCGAGATCAGTTCGCGCTGCACGATGGAGGCGTCGTAGCGCCGCGAGCGCCACGCGCGGCGCGCGGCGTCGCCCAGGGCGGCCGCGGCCCAACCCAGTCGGGCCGCCGTGCCCGGCGGCGGATACGCGCCCGGCCGTCCGACCAGTTCGTCGATCTGGATGCCGGCTGCCTGCAGGGGCGCGATCAATTGGCGGATGCGGAATCGTGCCGAGGGAATGCTCTGTCCCTGGGTCAGCGCAGCAATCTTCATGTGGGCATCAATGAGCGAGGTCGAATTTTAGCGGAGGCGATGCTGGAAGCCGGGGCCGACGGCCCGATCGGACGTGCGTGAGGCGTTGCGAGAGGTCGTTGCGGCGGCGCTATTGCTCCACCCACGCCGAGCCGCCGTCCGACTTCAGCGTGACGAGCCGGCCCGGCGCGAGGATCAGTTGCCTGCCCTCCGCGCCTCTCGCGGGACGGATGTGGTCGCCGCCCTCGGTCGCGATGGTCGTGCCCTGGACGGCGTCGGCCGCGGACACGATCATGGCCAAGCCCCGGCAGTTGGCGGCCTGCGGCAACAGGAAGTGCAGGCCGGAGCGCGTGGCCCGGAGGCTGCGGCCGCCCATCTCGTGCAGCGACGCGTCCGTGTCCATGTCGACGGCGGCCTGCTTCGTGTACTCGACGCTCGCATCGGCGAGGCCTCCCGGCACCTCGCTCGCGAGCGTGCTGAAGTCGTATTTCAGTGTCGAAAGCGCATTCTTCACAGAGAAGTCGACAACCGCGACCTTGCGCACCGACTTGCCGGGATCCACCGCCAGGATGCCGCCGCGAACCATGCGCGCGTCCTTGCGGCGGTCCTCGGCCCGGCATCGGACCAGGCGGATGTTGCCGAGCGCCTGCACGGCCTGGCGATGGTCGCAGTAGATGACGAAGCCGGTGCGCGCCGCGTTCGAGCGGGCGTTCCCGGTGCCGTCGGGGTCGAGCACCGACACGTCCTCGAGCAGGGCCAGCGGCGCCTTGTCCGCGTCCCAGTTGGTGAACCCCACGCCGCTCGACTTCGGCGAGACGACCTGGAACTTGCGCAGCGCGACCTGACCCGCGACGGGATTGGCCATGAGGCCGCCGCATGCGAAGCGGACGGCCGGGTAGTCGTCCAGCGAGCCGTCGCCGTGGCTTTCGCCGCCGACCACTTCCACGTCGAAGCGCGCGTCCTTGCGCACCGAGGACGCGCCCGGCACGAACAGCAGTCCCGGCCCCGCGTTGTCCTGCGTGCGCACGTTCACGAGCTTGACGCCGATCGCCTGCTGGTTCTCGTTCGGCTCGACGTCGATGCCCGCCCACGGCCCATGGGGCGCACCGGCGCTGGCGGCGAACAGGCCGCCGACGACGACGCAGCCGTCGCAACCGACGATGGACAACGCATTGCGGCGGCATTCGCGGACTTCGCAGTTCTCGATGCGCACGTTGCGCGACGGACGGTTGCCTGACGACTCGCCGCCGACGCACAAGCCGTCCGTCGCGAAGCCGCGAAGCCGGAAGTCGCGCACCACCACGTTGCTGCTGCCGTAGATCAGGATCCCGGTCTGGCTGCCCTCGACGCCATGGCGCGCGTGCGCGGCGCTGCCGATCAGTTCGGCGCCGTTGCCCGCCAGCTCGATGTCCGACTGGCCCGCCGCCACGAACAGGCTGGTCTCCTCCGACGGCAGGCGGGTCGCGTCGATGCGCACCCCCGGCTCGAAGACGAGACGATGGCCGCTTCCGATCTTCAGCGTGCCCGAGACGACGTAGACGCCCTTGGGGATCCGCAGCACCCGGCCTGCGTTGGACGGCCTGCCGTTCAGCATCGTGTCGGCCAGGGCGGCGTTCAGCGCCTTCGTGCTGTCCTGCAGGCCCTGGGGATCGGCACCGTAGGCCAGCGCAGAGACATGGCCGGCGTCCGCGGCGCCTTCATCAGCCGCCATCGCGGCCAGGTTCGGTAACGCCCATGCGGCGGCGGCGAGGCCGAGGATGTTGCGCCGGGAACGCGTCCGGGAGCGGTTTGGCATGGCGGCGGTCCAGGTTGCTTGCGCGGGGCGGGCCATCGGAACGTCTCGGTCGATGGAAGCGGTCACAGCAATACCGCCCAAAGCCCGCGCAGGATGTTCGACAGCGACAGGACGCCGATCATCATGCACCACGATGCGGCCTGGAACGCCAGCACCCGCCGGTGCATCATGCGGTCGCGCGCGAGGAACTGCAGCAGCATGAAGACCCAGGCCAGCTCCATCACGCGCGTGGCCGCGGTAACGACGGGCAAGGTCAGGATGAGGGACATCGCCACGACGAAATACGACGCGGTCAGGCTGTCCTTCGACAGCACCGCATGGTGCGCCGGCAGGCGTCCCCGCAGGCTCCTGGACAGCAGCAGCAGCGACAGCAGCGTCGCGCCCGGCATGATGAACGCGAGCGGCGTGCCGCGGTTGTCCAGGTACTGGATGTAGCGCGCGTCTTCCTCGACGAAGGACAGCAATGCCGGCAACGCGATGGGCACGAGGACGACCAGGCCGATGAGGATGGCGCGCCACCAGCGCGGCCAGATGCGGCCCGCGACCACGAACAGCACCGACATGTGGCTGGCCAGGCCCAGCGAGATCCACAGCGCGCGCCATCGCACGCGCCGGACCGCCAGGTAGCCCAGCATGATCAGTCCGATCGCGAGGCCCGCGCGGATGGCCGCGAACTCGAGTCCCGGCGCGACGAAGACGGCATAGAGCGCCATGAACGCCGTGCGCTTCTTCGGCAGCGCCGCCGTCGCGAGCACCTTCGTCGAGACCGCCAGCGCGGCCACGATCGCGAAGACCAGCTGCACGTTGTCCGTCACGAGCCCCGCCAGGTCGATGATGAACAGGAAGACCGGGTCCTTCGCCGAGAACAGCTGCAGCGCCAGCGGCTCGTCGGACAACTGCCGCGTCGTCTCGATGGTGGCGACGTATTCCTCGTGGTCGAATCCCTGCGTGAACAGGCCCGCGCAAGCCGCGAGCACGGCGCCGACCAGCCATGCCAGCGCGCCGTCCCAGCGCGGCGCCAGCCGCGCGAGCAGCGTCGCGGCGAGCGAGACGGCGACGAGCAGGAGCAGGATCATGGCGGGCGCGGAATCGGATGCGCTTCAGCGCGGCGCCGGCGCGGCGGCGAACTGCTGCAGGAAATCCTGCGAGACCTGCTCCCACGAGAAGCGCTGGACGGCCGCGTGCGCGAGATCGAGGCGCCTGGCCAACACCGCTTCGGGCGTGGCGACCACGTCCAGGATGGCCTTGGCGACGGCCTCGCTGTCACGCACCGGCACCAGCCAGCTGTTCTCGGGCGAGGCCGGCAGGTAGCCCGTCGTGACGACCGGCGTACCCGACGCCATCGCCTCGAGCACCGGATAGTGGCAGGCGCCGAGCTGCACGGTGCCTGGCGCGGCGAGGATGTCGACGGAGCGGTAGTACGCGGCGAGCTGGTCGTCGCCGCGCGGCACGACGACCTCGAGGCCGGGATGCGACCAACCCTCGGGCAGGTTGCCGAACGCGACGCGCAGCCTGAAGCGCGGGTTCATCGCATGCAGGCGCTCGAAGGCCTCGATGACGTGGATCGTGCCCTTGGTGGCCTCGCTGCGGCCGATGGTGCCGATCACGACGGGCGAGTCGTCCTGCCGGAACGAGGGCATCGTCGACCGGCGATGGAACACCGAGACATCGAGGCCCGGCGGAATCCACGTGCGAGCGCGGATCGACGCGTGGTCGACGTAGATCGGCGAGTTGGCGATCTGGGTCAGCGCGAGGCGGTAGCTCCACTCGGAGAAATGGCGCAGCACGGCCGACTTCCAGCCCGGGTCCAGCTGGAACATCTCCGGCTCATAGGCCTGGACGTAGTAGAACTTGCGCGCGGCGCCGGTGCTCGCGAAGCGCACGGGCCAGGCGGTCAGCGAATGATTGGCGAGGATGACGTCGTACGAACCGCCGATGGCGTTCAGGCCGCGATGCATCCCGCGATAGATGGACAGCGCGTTGCCCGAGGACGCGAACGCGGCGCCTTCGGGGGGCGGCCCATCGACCAGGCCGTTGCTGTCGAACCGGCGGATGCCGGCGTCGGTCGGGAAATAGGGCAGCGGCGACCGCGCGTCGACCAGGAAGTCGGTCGGATGCCCCGCGGCCGTCCAGGCGCTGGCCAGGCGCGACAGCACGCGGGCGCCGCCGCCGTGGCCGAAGTTCGTGATCGGGATCAGGATTCTCATGATGGGGCGGCCTCGGCGGCGATCGCGAGGTCGGGGGCGGGCTTGCTGCCCAGCCGCGCCAGCAGCCGTCGCAGCACGAACCACATGGTGATGCCGTAGAGCGCGTAGGTGGCCGCGTAGCCGAGCGCGGCGCCGCGCAGGCCCATCGTCTGCGAGAACCACACCGTCAGCCCGGCCAGCACCGCGGAGAACAGGATCTCGGTGACCACGTAGACGCGCGTCTGTCCGTGGCTCAGCATCGTGTAGGCCGGCACCAGGCTGACGACCTTGAGGATGTCTCCCAGCAGCTGCGGGCCGAACGCGTCCAGCATCGGCAGGAAGCGGTCGCTGAGCATCAGCCTGACGATCTGGTTGCGCCCGAAGAACAGCAGGCCCGACGTGCACAGCACCAGCGGGATGACGAAGGCCAGTCCGCGCTTCAGCTCGCGGCGCAGCTCGCCGGCGTCCTGGATCTCGGCGAAGCGCGGCAGGAAGTAGACCGACAGCGTCGACGTCAGCAGCAGCAGGTGCGTCTCGCTGATCTTCCACAAGGCCTGCCACAGTCCGGCGGTGGACCAGCCGAGGGTGCGCGCCAGGTGATCGCGCATCACCATCTGCGCGATGGGCACGACGATGGCGCTGGTCAGCCCCATGATGGCGAAGCGGCCCAGGCCGCGGGCCAGTTGCGGATCCAGCCGCCCGACCATGCTGCGCAGCGAGGCACCGACCTGGCGGCGGAAGATGAACAGCGTCACCACGAAGGCCACTGACTGGCTGACTGCCAGCGCGGCCAACGCGCCGTTCAATCCCTGCCAGGTAACCAGGCCGATCGCCGTGAGCGCGCTGATCACGCTGCCGGCGATGTTGGCCACGACCAGCGCGCGCACCTGCTTCAACCCGTTGAGGATCGCCAGCAGCAGCGCATTGAGCACCATGAAGGCCAGCGCGCAGGCCAGGATCACGACGAGATAGGAGCGATCCGCATCCGCGATCGACCAGGCGGCGAGCGGGCGCTGGAAGCACACCATCAGGACGGCCAGGCCCAGCGACAGCATCAGGCCCAGCGTGGCGGCCGTGCGCCACACGGCCGCCCGGCGTTCCGGCTGGCCGCCGAACTCCGCCGTGTACTTCACGACGCCGTTGGTCACTGGCGCGCTGGCGAGCGCGACGATCATGCCGGCGAAGCTCTGGAACTGGCCGATGACGCCATAGCCGGTGGGGCCGACCATGACCGCGAGCACCTTGTTGAGGGCGAGTCCGGTGAACAGGCGCGCGAGGACGGCGATGCCGTTCAGCAGCGTCGTGCCGACGAGCGTCATGCGCCGGCCAACGATTCGAGCGCGGCGCGGACTCCGGCGGCGACCTCGTCGGCCTGCTGCAGGCTCATGACGGGCGAGATCGGCAGGCTGATCACCTCGCGATGCAGCCGCTCGGAGATCGGCAGCGTGCCCGCGGCGATGCCCAGCGGGGCATAGGCGGGCTGCAGGTGCGGCGCAATCGGATAGTGGATGACCGTGCCGATGCCGCGCTCGGCCAGCAGGCGCGCAAGCGCGTCGCGCTGCGGGTGGCGCACGACGAACAGGTGCCACGCCGATTCGCAATCGGGATGGACCTCGGGCAGCTGAAGGCTCGTGCCCGCCAGCGCCTGCAGATAGCGTTCGGCGATCAGCGAGCGCTGGCGGTTCTCGGCATCGAGGGCCGGCAGCTTCGCGCGCAGCAGCGCGGCCTGCAGCTCGTCGAGACGCGAGTTGTAGCCGATCACGTCGTTGTGGTACTTCGCCTTGGAGCCGTAGTTGCGCAGCTCGCGGATCGATGCGGCAAGCGCCGCGTCGTTGGTGGTGATCGCGCCGCCGTCGCCGAGCGCGCCGAGGTTCTTGCCGGGATAGAAGCTCCACGTGACGATGTCGCCGTGCGCGCCCAGGCGCTCGCCCTTGTAGCGGGCACCGTGCGCCTGCGCGCCGTCCTCCACCACCTTCAGGCCGTGCTTGCGCGCGAACGCCAGCAGCGGGGCGAGTTCGACCGGCTGGCCGTAGAGGTGCACCGGCATGATGACGCGCGTGCGCGGCGTCAGCGCCGCTTCCAGGCGGGCGGGGTCGACGTTGGCGGTGCGGTCGTCCGGCTCGACCGGAACCGGCGTCGCGCCGACGTGGCTGACGGCCAGCCACGTGGCGATGTACGTGTTCGACGGCACGATCACCTCGTCGCCCGGCCCGACGCCGAGCGCACGCAGCGACAGCGTCAGCGCGTCGAGCCCGTTGGCGACGCCGACGCATTCGCGCGCGCCGCAGTAGTCGGCGTACTCGGCTTCGAAGCGCGTGAGCTCGTTGCCCATGATGTACCAGCCGGAGTCGAGGACGCGCTCGAAGGCGGCCACGAGGTCGGCGCGATGCGCCTGGTTGACGGCCTTGAGGTCAAGGAACGGGATCATCAATCGTGCTCCGGGTTGCTTGCCGCCTGCCGGCCCTCGCCGAACTCGGCCAGCCATCGGGCGACCACGTCGTCGGGATAGCCACGCGTGAAGTGGCGGCGCCATGGATATGCGGGACGGCCCGAGCCGTCGCGCAGCTTGATCTGCTCCGTCGGGCAGACGAACTTGGCGGGCGCGCCGGCGACGACGGTGTCGGCGTCGACGTCGCGGCTCACCGAGCTGTGCGCGCCGACGAGCGCGCCGCGGCGGACGGTGACGCCCGGCAGCACGATCGACATCGTGGCGACCGCGACGAAGTCCTCCAGCGTGACGCCCCGCATGACGGAGCTCGGCGGATGCGGGTCATTGGTCAGGACGACGTACGGAAAGATCCACACGTAGTTGCCGATGGTCGAGTGCTGCCCGATGTGGACGTTGCTGTGGAAGCGCGTGTAGTCGCCGACCGTGCAGGTGCCCTGGATGTCGCACAGCGTGCCGATCTGGAAGTTGATGCCGGCCTGCGTGCCTTCGCGCACCGTGACGCGATGCCCCGTGGTCAGGCCGGGGCCGAAGGTCGAGCCTTCGTAGAAGACGCTGTGCGAGCGGATCAGGCTGTCGTTGCCGATCACCAGCGGGCGACCCTCCGCGCGCGGCGCGGGGTGGCCGATCTCGCAGTGCGAGCCGATCGAGCAACGGTCGCCGAGCTCCACGTTGTCGTGGATGACCGTGAACGGCCCCACGCTGACTTCCCGGCCGAGTCGGGCCTTGGGCGAGATGAGGGCGGTCGGGTGGATCATGGCAGCTCCTGCGCCGTGGTGGATGTCGTGCCCGCGCCGTCGCGGCGGGCGACGAGCTGGAGGTATTGCCGGTAGTCGCGGATGTAGTCGGCGCTGTCGTAGTGATGCGACGCGAAGACGAGCAGCTTGGCGTCGGCGCTGTACTTGTACTGGATGCCCCAGGTCATCGGCGGCAGGTACACGCCCAGGCTCGGATCGTCCAGGAGCACTTCGAAGCGCTTGTTGCCGTCGTCGGCGACGAGCGCGCAGCTGCCCTCGACGCAGATCAGGAACTGATGGCATGCCAGGTGCGCATGCTCGCCGCGGATCTCGCGGCTGGGCACGCCGAACACCATGAAGAAGCGCAGCGGCGTGAACGGCACCTGGCGGTCGAACTCGCCGACGGTGAGGTTGCCGCGCAGGTCGGGATGGATGGGAAACCGATGCACGGTGACGCCCTTGACCGGCGTCTGTTCCACGGAGGCCGCGCGCCGCCCCGCCGTCGTCGAGCGGGGCAGGTTGTCGAACTCGGTATCGACGTAGCCGATGATCGTGGCCGGGTTGCCCTCGACGATGGCGCAGGACGGCACCGAGCGCGTCACCACCGCGCCGGGCCGGATCTCGCAGCGGTCGGCCAGCGTCGCGCCGGCGCAGATCGTCGCGTTGGCGCCGATGCGCACGCCGGAGTGCACGCGCACGCGCGACGTGTCGAAGTCGGTGCCGGCGGCCTCCAGCGTCGCGTTGGGGCCGACCACGACGTCCGAGTCCAGCCAGGCGCCGGCACCCAGGTGGGCGCCGCTGCGCACGATGCAGCGGGCGCCCACGACGCAGCCGTTCTCGATCACGGCGTGGGGATCGATGACGGCCTGCGGGTCTATCGTCGCGGCGACGTCTCGATCGGTCATGGGTGCGGGAGGTGACATGGGCGATGCAATCGGTGGAAAGTCGGGTGCGGCCGGTCGCGGCCGGGGCGGACGGATCAGGGCGCGTGCGGAGGCACGGCGTCGGCACTGTCGCCGGTGGACGCAGGCCCACGCGCCAGTTCGGCCTTCAGCGCGGCGATCTGCTGGTGCAGGTGGGCGTAGTCGGCTTCCTTGCGCGCGATGAACGCTCGGGTGAGCCGCGCCTTCTCCGCGATTCCCGACGGCGTCAGCAGATAGAGATAGCCGATCTTGTGATCGCTGCGGCGAAAGTTCTCGACCTTCACGAGCCCTTTGCGCAGCAGCGCCTGCAGCAGGAAATTGGTCTTGCCCACGCTGATGCCCAGACGCGCCGCCAGCTCGCGCTGCGAGCCGACCGGCTCGGCCGACACCTGGCGCATGGCGGCCAGCTCCAGTTCGTCGGAGGCGCCGGCTTGAAGGTGGGTGAGTCTGTTCATGCTGTGAACGAGCATTATAGGGACCGCGGCTCGATCACCGAACCGACACATGCGTGAACGGATGTTGCGGGCTCGTCCACCCTCGTGGCGGCAGTGACCCAATCGAGCATTTGGACGCAAAAAGCGGGGCACTTCCGAATGCATTCCTGCTCATCCGTTCAGTAGACTTGGAGGTTCATCAAACTGTCATCCTGAACGTGATTCCTGCAAACACCGCTGCATTCCGGGCCTCGCGAATCCGCACGATGCTTTTTCGATTCACTGCTCCGATCCT
This sequence comes from Scleromatobacter humisilvae, assembly GCF_023231945.1. Lineage (GTDB taxonomy): Bacteria > Pseudomonadota > Gammaproteobacteria > Burkholderiales > Burkholderiaceae_C > Scleromatobacter > Scleromatobacter humisilvae. The sequence goes on along the minus strand of NZ_JAJLJH010000008.1, from coordinate 89,086 downwards.
GATGGCCGGAGCGCTTGCAAGCTGCGGCGGCGGCGGAAGCGGCGGCGATGGCTCCCCCGCCGAACAACCGCTCGTCACCAACGGCCGTGTCTATCCCGCGGCGAGCGGCCTGGTCCTGATCGAGTACGGCCAGTCCGGCAGGGAACTGCAACGCTCCAGCCCCACTGCGGCCGATGGCAGCTTCCAGTTCAGCAGGCAGCTGATGGGTTCGCGCATCGAGGCGCTGTACACGACCTCTCCCGACCGCGTGCAGCCGGTCTATTCGGCGCGACTGGGCAACGTGTCGACGATCGCGCAGCTCGAGGTGACGCCCCTGACCACCTGGTACGACCAGTTGATGGTCGGCGGCGTGTCCAGTACCGATGCTGCCAGCGACATCAAGAACCTGCTGGCCACGAACTGTCCGGCCCTCGCGGCGCCGCTGGATGCGCAGTACCTGACCGGAACCGCCACGCTGCCCGCTCCGGATCACGACTGGCTCCTGAATGCCGCCTCCGCCTACATGCAGGCCGCGCGCAGGCTCGGCGTCGGCCCCAAGGTGGATTTCACCGGCTGGTCCAGCGTGATGGACAGGCACGGCGACACGCTGTCGCAGCTGTGCGCGTTCTCGGCCGCCATCTCGGACCCGGCGTGGGCCGCGACACAGGCCGACAGGCTGCGGCAAGAGGCCAACGTCCAGACGCCGGACGCCGGCAAGCTGGCGGTGGCCATCGACGGTGCGCGCAGCCAAGGCCTGTCCTTCCTCGCGCTGCAGATCCAGAAGAGCGAATTCCCCACGCAGACGGTCGCGCTGCAGGCCGTCGGCGCGACGGGCCAGGAACTGTCGCTGGGCTCCGACCTCGTGATGGCGCAGTACCAACTGGCGCAGGCCCCGGCGGCGAAGGCGCAGGATCTCGTCGCGCTGGCGGCCGGCCCCGACACCGGCGGCAGCGCGGACGCCCCCGTCAGCACCAGGGCGAGCGTGGCGCTCACGTCCACGGGCACGATCGTCAATGCGCTCCAGGGCAGCGTGACCGTCGACGGGACCGCGGCGGCCAGCATGCGGCTGGTCAACGACGCCAGCACGGACAAGACGGTGCACCTCGCGCTCAACGGCCAGGACATGGCGGACTTGTCCGGCATCATCCAGCAGATCGTGGCCATGCCGGTGGCGTATTCCGGCGAACCCCTTTATCGCAAGGCCTGGCGCTACCTGGTCGCCCACAAGCGCAACACGCAGCAACTGGCCATCAGCGCCTTCCAGTTCCAGCCGGACCTCTGGCTGCGCTCCCTCGGATCCAGCTACTGCGAGGCACAGTCCGCGGTGCTGTACCGGATCTGGACCGCGATGGGCTACCAGGCCCGCGTATATGCCTTGACGGGCCACGTCACGGTGGAAGTGATGGTCGACGGCCACTGGCAGGTCTTCGACCCCTACCTGGAGGCCTACTACACCGATCGCCACGGCCAGATCGTCGGGGTGGCGGAGCTGGCGCAGGATCCGTCGCTGATCACGCACCCGCAGACGCCGCTGCTGCCCCTCAGTTCGTGGGCCTATTCGGCCAAGGTCGCGGGCATCTTCGCGTCGACCGGCAACAACTACCTCGGCACCGCCTACATGTCCACGGAGCCGGAGCCCCTGGACAACACCGTGCAGCTTCCCGCAGGCGGTTATCTCGAGGTCGACTCCGCCACCGACGTGGCGATGGACTCCGTCGAACCGGGGAGCGAGGTGCCCATGTCCACCATGAAGCTGTGGGTGCCGCCGGGCTACACCGGCATGCTGCGGCTGCCGCTGCTGCTGCTGGGCATCGAAGGCGCGGGCAACGTGCAGTTGTTCGGCCGCACGCTGGACGCCTCGGGCGCCGTCGACCCCTGGCATGGCCTGGCTGCCCTGGGCGGCCTGGACACCGCCGCCACCGACCCCAGCATCCATGACCGGCTGCAGTACTTCTACTTCAACGACACCTCCGACATCGGCGTGACCGAGATCCTGGTCAATTCATCGGGTGCCGACGGCCTGACGCTGACGCTGATGGCCAACCCGCTGTACTTCCCGACCCAGAAGCAGCTGACCGTGCGCGCTTCGGCCGCGGACATGGACGGGCTGCGTTTCGCGCCGACGCCGACGACGCCGTGAGCCCGCGCCGCCGACGCGCGCCGGCGACGACGGTCCCGGCGCGCTGCGCGGCCGGTCAGCGCGCGATCACGGTTTGGCGGGGCGCAGGCGCGCGGCGAGGGCGATGATCAGCCCCAGCAGCAGCGTGCCGCCGATCGCGGCACCGAGCGTGATGAGCGCGCGCTTGGGCCAGATCCGGCGCTCGGCCGGGCGCGCGGGATCGACGACCTGGATCAGCGCGCCTTCACGGCTCTCGTCCGCGCGTGCCAGCTCGTACTGCTTGGCCATCAAGTCGAACAGCGTCTCCTGGTACTTGAATTCGCGGTACTTGCCGATGTAGTCGGGACTGCTGCCGGACGCGTCGGCCCCACTGCGTTCCAGCGAGTCCACTTGACGCTGCAGCGCGGCCACGGTGATCGACAGCTGCATGACCTGGGGGGACGTGTCCGCCATCGACCCGCGCATCGTCTCGAGCCGGACCTGCGCCGAGGCCAGGTCCGCACGGGCCTTCGCGTAGGCCTCGGCGGTCGCGTGAGGCTCCGCCTTGATGGCGCCGGCGTCGAAGCCGCTCGCCTGCAGGGCCGTCTGGGCGGCGACCAGCCGCACCTTGGTGGCCTGCAGCTGGTTCTCGAAGAAGACCCGGCGCTGCTGGGCTTCGGAGACCGCCAACGTCGACGTCATCGCACGCAGTTCCTGCACGTACTGGTTGGCCATCTCCGCGGCGCGCTGGGGATCGGTGTCCTCGACCTGGACGGTGATCATCCCGCTCTTCTTGTCGGCAGCGATCTTGGAGCGGTGCGCGAGCGCGACGCGCGTCTGGTCGCGGTACTTGAGCTCGTAGACCTGCATCAGCTTGAACCGGTCGATGATCCGGTCCTGCACCGTCTCGCTCTGCATCAGGCCGATGTACTCGTCGACCGGACTCTTGATGCCGCCGCCCGTCGCCAGTCCGGTCAGCGAACCCAGCGACGCCAGGGCGGCCGCCGCGCTGCTCTGTTGCTGCTGCGGCGGCAGGAAGGTCGTGTGCGATTCGAACACCGGGGTGATCAGGTAGCTGACGCCGGCACCGATCGCGCCGAAGACAAAGGGCGCCGCGAGCAGCATGCGCCAGCGCTGGCTGATCGGCCTGAGGAATTCCTGCAGGCTCAGCTCCGATTCGCCCTCGGGCAGGGACTGGTCGTGGTCCGCCATCACAGTCCCAACGTCTTGATGCCCGCCAGGCCCAGGCCGAACTGGTACAGGATCTGCGTCCAGTCCTTGGCGTCCTGGACGAAGGTCGACTTGTTGAGCTGCTCGGGCACGAACAAGGTGTCCCCGGGCTCCACCACCGTCTCGGCCAGGGAGTTGCCCGAGCGCCAGAACGACGCGCCCTGCTGCGCGCTGACGACCGATCCGTTGGCGCGGATCATGAAGATGCTGTTCTTGTCCGCGCCGCGGGTCGGGCCGCCGGCGAGGGCGAGGTACTGTGTCGTCGTGTGGCCGGGTTCGAAGACGAAGCTGCCCGTGTTGAAGACGCTGCCGAAGACGCCCACCGAGGAACCGCGCGGCGGGATCGAGATCGAGTCGCCGTTCTCCAGCGGCAGGTCGGGCAGCGACGTCGCGTCGGGCGGCATCTGGAGCACGACGCGCCCCGTCGGCCGGACCTGGCGCAGGCGTTCGAGCAGGCGGTTGTTGGCAGTCGCCGAGGCGCTCTGTGCGTTCAACTCCTCGGCGGAGGTCGCGCGTTGGCTCGCCTGCGTCCGCGACATGTCGGTCTCGAGGTCGCGCAGCGCCCGGTCGTAGTTCGCCTGCTGCGTCTGGCGGACGCTGTCGCGGGTCAGCTCGGTGCCGTAGGGGTATGCCGCGGCCGTCATGCCGCCGGCGGCGCGCAGCGCGTCGGCGACGCGGCTGCCCGGCGGCAGGATGTAGTCGCCAGGATGCATGACTTCGCCGTCGACGTGGATGCGCTCGTTCTGCGAACCGAGCGACAGCGTCGAGGTGACGGTGCTGAACGCGCGGATCACGTCGCCGGTGCCGAGCACCGTGCCGCCCTGGGCGGGCAGCGCGAACTGCGCGACGTGGCCGTTGGTGCGGTCGGCGAGTCGCTCGACGGCGACGCGCGTGCGATCGGCCACGGCGCTGAAGCCGCCGGCCATCGCCAGCACGTCGTCCAGCGTCTGCCCGGGCTTCAGTTCATAGATCGCCTGCTGGTTGACGCTGCCCAGCACCGCGACCTGCGTTCCCACCGGGCCGACGAAGATGATGTCGTCCGGCTGCACCAGCTGGTCGGTGTTGCGATCGCCCTTGAGCAGGAGGTCGTAGAGGTCGAACACGGCCACCTCGTGGCCCGCGCGACGCAGGTGGATGTCGCGGAAGCTGCCCGCCACCGACGGGCCGCCCGCGCGCATGAGGGCGTGCAGCACCGACGACAGGCCGTTGACGGTGACGCTGCCTGGGCGCTGCACGTAGCCGCTGACGAAGACGCGGATCGCGCGCACCTGGCCCAGCGTGGCGGTGAGCTGGAAGTTCTTGAACGTCTGGGCGGTGCGGCGGCTGATCGCGTCGGCCAGGTCGGCATTGCGCAGGCCGGCGACGCTGATCGTGCCGACGCGAGGCACCGAGATCCGGCCGGCGCGGTCGACCGTCAGGCGCAGGTCTGCGTCGACCGTGCCCCAGATCGTCAGCGCGATCTCGTCACCCGGACGGATGATGTAGTCGCCGGGCACGGAAGGCAGCGGATCCTGCGTCGCCGAGGCGATGGCGTCGTCGGTCACCAGGTTCGCGCCGAAGCGCCGCACGTCCTGCGGCGTGCCCGAGCCCTGCGCGACCACGAGCTGCTGCACGTATTGCTCGAATTCGCCCGGCTTGTACGGCTCCGCGGGGAGCACGAGGCGCGGCTCGGGCTGCCCGTCGCGCGGGCCGTAGGTGGCGGGGGCCGGCTGGCGCAGGCGCTGCACCGCATCGGGGCTGTCGGTGGCGGCCGGGGCAGGGTTGTTGACGCGGGAAACGTCGGTGCTGGACGGTGACGTCACGTCGTTCGACGTGTTGCCGCTGAACTGGGCCTGCGCGGCGGTCGGACAGGCGCCGATGGCGACGGCCAGACAGATCGAACTCACCAGCAGCGCGCCGAACCTGCGCTGCGGAAGCGGCGCGGCCGCCATAAAACGTGTCATCGACATGGAACGGGCTTCGCCGTGGTTGGATCGGACGATTGTCACGGGCGCCTGCAGGGTCACGCCTCTGGCATGCGTCGAAACTCTTGGAGCCGCGAATTCTAGCTGCTCGAGGTTGCGCGCCGGACGCGGAGTCGCTCGCAGAGGATACTTGCGGCGAACCCAACCTCCGCAGGACACGTGACACAGGCCTGCCATTCCCGACCATGAAAACTGCACTGATCACCGGCGTGAGCGGACAGGACGGCAGCCTGCTGGCGCGGCTGCTGCTCGAAAAGGGCTACCAGGTCTGGGGCACGTCGCGCGACGCCCAGGGCGCGTCGTTCGCCAACCTGCAGCACCTGGGCATCCGCGAACGCGTGCGCTGCATCAGCATGGTGCCGGAGGACTTCCGCAGCGTGCTGGTGGCGCTGCGCCGGAGCCAGCCGGACGAGATCTACCACCTGGCGGCGCAGTCGTCGGTCGGGCTGTCGTTCGAGCAGCCCGCCGAGACGATCCAGAGCATCACGATGGGCATGCTCAACGTGCTCGAGGCCTGCCGCATGCTGGACAAGCAGGCCCGCATCTACCAGGCGGGCTCCAGCGAGAGCTTCGGCGACACCGAGGGCGTCGCCGCCGACGAGACGACGCCGTTCCACCCGCGCAGCCCGTACGCCGTGGCCAAGGCCTCGGTGTTCTGGCTGCTGGACAACTACCGCGAGGCGTACCAGCTGTTCGCGTGCAACGGGATCCTGTTCAACCACGAGTCCGTGTTGCGGCCCGAGCGCTACGTGACGCAGAAGATCGTCTCCGCCGCCCGGCGCATTGCGGCGGGCAGCGGCGAGACGCTGCGCCTGGGCCGGCTCGACATCGCGCGCGACTGGGGCTGGGCGCCCGAGTACGTCGAGGCGATGTGGCTGATGCTGCAGCAGGACACGCCGCAGGACTTCGTCATCGCCACCGGCCACACCTTCACGCTGGAGGCGTTCGTGGCGGCGGCGTTCGGGCACTTCTCGCTCGACTGGCGCCAGCATGTCGTGCAGGACGAGAAGCTGTTTCGTCCCACGGACATCCAGGTCAGCCGCGCCAACCCGGCCAAGGCCAGGGCGGTGCTCGGTTGGGAGGCCCGGCTGTCCGGCGCGGAGGTGGTGCGCAGCATGTTGGCCAAGATCGACTGACTTGGCGGCAATTGCGGCGCCAAAGCCGCGTTGCGCGGGCCTTTTCGAGGCGTCCGCGGGCAACGTCATGCGCGATTCATCGGTACAAGCGATAATGGCGGTTCATGATAGAAGCATCCCAAGCCCAGGTCCCGGCTCAAACGGACCCCGCCAACGATCAACCAGTCGCTCCCGCGCCGGCCCGTTTCGACACCCTCCCACTTGACGCAAAGCTGATCCGGGCCGTCGCCGACCAGGGCTACGCCTTCATGACGCCGATCCAGGCGAAGGCGATTCCGCTGGTGCTGCAGGGCCGCGACGTGATGGGCGCCGCGCAGACCGGCACCGGCAAGACGGCCGCGTTCTCGATCCCGCTGCTGCAGAAGATGATGCGCCACGAGACGGCCAGCGTCTCGCCCGCGCGCCACCCCGTGCGCGCGCTCGTGCTGGCGCCCACGCGCGAGCTGGCCGACCAGGTCGCCAACAACATCAAGGCCTACGCCAAGCACTCCAACCTGCGCGTGGCCGTCGTCTTCGGCGGCATCGACATGAAGCCGCAGACGCTCGAGCTCAAGGGCGGCGTCGAGGTGCTGATCGCCACGCCGGGCCGGCTGCTCGACCACATCGAGGCCAAGAACTGCGTGCTGAACCAGGTCGAGTACGTCGTGCTCGACGAGGCCGACCGCATGCTCGACATCGGCTTCCTGCCCGACCTGCAGCGCATCCTCAGCTACCTGCCCAAGCAGCGCCAGACGCTGCTGTTCTCGGCCACGTTCTCGCCCGAGATCAAGCGCCTGGCCAACAGCTACCTGCAGGATCCGGTCACCGTGGAAGTGGCGCGCGCCAACGCCACCGCGTCCACCGTCGAACAGCGTTTCTACAGCGTCACCGACGACGACAAGCGCGGCGCGGTGCGCCAGATCCTCAAGGAGCGCGGCATCGTGCAGGCGCTCGTGTTCGTCAATTCCAAGCTGGGCGCCGCCCGCCTGGCGCGTTCGTTCGAGCGCGACGGCCTGCGCACCTCGGCGCTGCACGGCGACAAGTCGCAGGACGAACGCCTGAAGGCGCTGGCCGCGTTCAAGAAGGGCGAAGTCGACATCCTGGTATGCACGGACGTCGCCGCCCGCGGCCTCGACATCGCCGACCTGCCCGCGGTCTTCAACTTCGACGTGCCGTTCAATGCCGAGGACTACGTCCACCGCATCGGCCGCACCGGCCGCGCCGGCGCATCGGGCCTGGCCGTCACGCTGGTCACGCGCGACGACGCCCGCAACATCTCGGACATCGAGAAGCTGATCCACAAGAAGATCGAGCTCGAGCCGCTGGAGGTCGCCGACGAGCGTCCGCGCCGCCCGCCGCGCCGCGAGTTCGACGACGAGCCGCGCCGCGAGTCGTCGCCCACGTTCGTGCGTCCGGTCGCGCCCCCGCGCGCGCCGACGCCGCAGAAGAACCGCGATCCGTTCTTCGACAAGCCCTACGAGGCGAGCAGCACGTCGGCCGACAAGCCGGAGTGGGAAATGGCCACGCCCGTCGCGCCGGTCGGCCGCGCCGCGCTGTCGGCCAACATTCGCTCCAAGCGCAAGGTCGCCGCGCTGCTGGGCGGCGGCACCAAGGCCTGAAGCGGCTGGATCAGGCGCTCGCTTCGGGCGCCTGCGCCGCCAGATGCTGGCGGCATGACTCGCGGAAGTGCGAGATCTTGATCTCGTCGACGCTCGGATAGCGCAGCGGCGCCGTGCTCCACGAATCCGCCGGCAGCCGTTTGCAGACCTCGTGGTCTTCCTCGAACACGCGGCGGTTGACCTGCACGGTCGAGTCGATGAACGTCCGCAGCATGCTCGCGGCTCGCTCGTCGACGGCCGGCACCGTCAGCAGCCGGCTGCTGAAGCTCGTGCGGCGCGGCGTGTCCGGCGCGGGTGCCGGGAAGAAGTGCTGCAGCGAGTACGAGTAGCCGTACGTCGACGACAGCATGGTGAACGGGAACAGGTACAGGCTGAAGTAGCCCTCGTAGCCGTGGTCGATGCGGAAGAATCGCCGCAGGCTCTCGAGCCGGCGCCGCAGCCGCGCGTTGCCCACCGGCGCCTCCCACACGGAGTTGACGCCCAGGAAGCGGTTCTCGCCGTCCTGCAGCTCCAGCGTCGCGAGCGTCTCGGGGTGCACCAGCGAGATGTGGTGCGGCTCCAGCGCGTTCTCGATGGCCAGCGGCCAGCGGCACTCGTAGTCGTAGCGGTTGACGTCGACGCATGCGTCGATGTTGAAGGAGATGTTCTCCAGCACGCCCGCGGCCTCGCCGAGCTGCTCGGCCAGCGCGGCCTGCGGCGCGATGCCGACGAACAGGAAGTCGCCGCACCAGTCGGTGCGATATTGGTTCAGCCGCGCCGTCGTCAGGTCGCAGCCGTCGAACTTCTCGCGCTGCGGGATGATCATGACGCCGTTGGCATGCGTCCAGCCGTGGTACCTGCAGCTCGCGGGCCGGTTGCCCGAGGCGCCGTCGTAGAGGCGCGCGCCGCGGTGCGGGCAGCGGTTGTCGAAGGCGATCAGGTCGCGGCCGTCGTTGAACACGGCGATGTCGCCGACGACGGTCTCGAAGCGGAGATAGTCGCCCGGCGCGGGCAGCTCGCGGCGGTGGCAGAGCAGGTGCCACCAGCCTCGCACGAGCGAGGCGTCGAGATCCGTCACAGCTTCTTCGCCGGCGCGGCGTACATCGTGGCCTCGGGCTGCACGTGGCGCATGACCACGGCCCCGGCGCCGATGCGCGCGCGCTCGCCGATGCGCACGCCGGGCAGCGCCCGCGCGCCGCTGCCGAAGAAGCAGCACTCGCCGACCTTCACGTGCCCGGTGATGTCGACGTGCGCGCTGAGGGTGCTGAAGTCGCCCAGCTCGACGTCGTGGCCGATGCTGCACATCGCGTTGATGGCGACGAAGTCGCCGATGCGCGCGTCGGCCGACACCATCGCCAGCGGGCAGACCACGACGCCCTCGCCGAGCCGGGCCGAGCGGGCAATGACGCTGGTCGGATGGACGACGCTGGCGAAGCGCGCCCCGCGCGCGCGCAGCGACGCCACCGCGCGCTGCTTGACGAGCGGATCGCCGATCGAGACGAGCAGCAGCTCGCCCTCGCGCGGCGCGTAGTCGGCGTCGGTGCCGCGGTATTGCAGCCCGTAGCCGAAGCCGTCCAGGGGGCTGGCGTCGGCGTCGAGGAAGCCGGTCACGCGCGGGGTGCCGGAGGCGCGCGCCGCGTCCTCGCACCAGTTGATCAGCTCGCGGCCGAAGCCGCCGGCGCCGACGAGTGTGATGAATGGCGTAGTCATTTGCAGAGATACCCTCCGTCGACGACCCAGGTGGTGCCGGTGATCCAGCGGCCCGCGGGGCCGAGCAGGAACGCGGCGGCGTTGGCGATGTCCTGCGGCTCGCCGAAGCCCAGGAGGTGATGGTTGCGGTAGGTGTCGACGGTGTCGTCCGCCGCGCCCTTCGTCAAGCGATCGTGCATCGGCGTGCGCACCGCGCCCGCGGCGATGGCGTTGACGCGGATGTGGCGCGGCGCGAACTCGCAGGCCAGCGAGCGCACCATGCCGTCGACCGCGGCCTTGGCGGCCGAATAGGCGCTCATGCCGGACTGGCCCGCCGAGCCCGCGACCGAGGACATGAAGACGAGCGAGCCGCCGTCCTTGAGCGCGCCCTTCTGCGCCGCGGCGCGGGCGAGTCCGGCCGCGGCGAACACCGCGCCGCCGAAGACCTCGTCGAGCTGGGCCTGCTTCGTCAGTCGCACGGGCCGCACCAGCTCGACGCCGGCGGCGTGGAAGACGCCGTCGAAGGCGCCATGCTCGTCGATAAGCGTCTTCATCCAGGCCGCGGCTTCGTCCGCCTTGTCGAAGGCCTGCGGCCGGGTGAGGTGGCCCTGCCCGGGCAGTTGCGCGACGGCCGCGGCCAGGCGCTCTTCGTCGCGCCCGGACGCCGTGATGCCGGCGCCGCATTCGGCGAGCAGGGCGGCGGTGGCGCGCCCGATGCCCGACGAGGCGCCGGTGACCAGGAAGCGCCGGCCGGCGAGGTAGTCCGTTGCGAAGGTCGTCATGCCTCGATGTTCTCCACGACGCGCAGCGGGCCGACGTCGAGCGACGCCGAGGCCCACGAATAGCCGACGCCGAAGCCGAACAGGCCCAGGCGCTGGCGCGACGACGCGAGGGCGTCGCGCAAGCGCGTGGTCATCAGCAGCGGGATCGACGCCGAACTCGTGTTGCCGAATTCCTCGATGTTCAGCGGCGCCTGCTCGGGCGGCAGCTTCGCCTTCTTGACCAGGTGCTTGAGCATGAACTGGTTGGCCTGGTGGAACAGGAAGAAGTCGTGCGCCTTGCCGTCGGCCTCGCCGAGCGCCTTCGTGCGCGCGACCAGCGGCGGCACGGCGCGCAGCGTGAAGTTGAAGATCTCGCCGCCGTCCATGTAGAGCGAGTCGGTCGAGCGGCCGTCCAGGCGCGGGTCGCCGCTCGCGCCGTGGTCGCGGAAGCCGCCCGTCGGCACGATGAGGTTGGTCGCGCCCTTGCCGTCGCTGCCCAGCACGAAGTGCGCGGGGCGGGCCTCGGCGTCGAGCTCGAGCGCCGTGGCCGTGCCGGCGTCGCCGAACAGCAGCGCCGTGGCGCGGTCGTTGGGGTCGACGATCTTGCTGACGGTGTCGCCGACGGCCAGCAGCACGCGGCGGGCCGCGCCGGTCTGCAGCATGCTCATGCCCAGCCACAACGCGTACGGATAGGCCGAGCAGCCGAGGTTGACGTCGAACGCGATGCAGGACGTGCCGATGCCGAGATCGGCCTGCAGCGCGCAAGCCGTGGCGGGGAGGCGGAAGTCGGGCGTCTGCGACACGAAGATCAGCGCGTCGATGCTCTCGGGCGCCCACTCGAGGCCGGCCAGCAGGCGTTGCGCCGCGAGGCGGCACAGGTCGCGCGTGGTGACGTCGGCCGCGGCCTGGCGGCGGCTCTGCACGCCGATCATCTTGACGACGTCGGCCACCGAGTCCTCGCCGAAGGTGGCGAAGAAGTCGGCGTTGCGCCGCACGTCCGCGGGCACGCACGTGACGACGCCGGCGATGCGTCCGCCCGTGGTCGTCGCCTCGCGGCCGACGGCCGGCGCGGGCTCAGGCGTTGCGCTGGCGGGCTGCATCGATCAGGGCCTCGATGTCGGCGACCGTCCCGCAGGCCACCAGCGCCTTGCCGTCGACCATCACGTTGTAGCAGTCGTCGATCAGCGCGATGGTGGACACCACGGCCAGCGAATCCCAGTCGGCGTTGGCGCTGGCGAGCGGGAGCTCCGGCGTCACCGCGTCGGTGTCGACTTCCAGGATTTCCGCGAGGCCCTCGTAGAACGTGGTCATAGGTGAGTTGGGTCTAGATGGTCAGGATACAGGCGGCCCACGACAGGCCGACGCCGAAGCCGATCAGCATCAGGCGCTTCGGCGAATCGAGCAGTCCGTCGCGGCGCATGGCGACGAGGGCCAGCGGGATGGTCGACGAGACGGTGTTGCCGACGTCTTCCATGCAGATCGGAACACGTTCGGCGGAAACGTTCAATTTTTTTCGCAGCGCTTCCAGCATGAAGCGGTTGGCCTGGTGCAGCACGAAGTAGTCGATGCTGTCCGCGGCGAGCGCGGCCTTTTCCAGCAGCGCCTTCGCGGTGCGCGGCACCTCGCGCAGCGTGAAGGTCATGACCTCCGCGCCGTTCATGTACAGGTGCTCGGCGGAGCGGACGTTGTCGGAGGCGTCGCGCTCCTCGGCGCCGGTCTGCGCGTCGCGCGGCCGCCGGAAGCCGCCGGCGGGCACGATCAGGTGCTGCGCGCCGCTGCCGTCGGTGCCGAAGACGAACGGGCCGATCGCGGGCGCCGGGCGCTCCGCGCGAACGACCGCCGTGGCGGCGGCGCCGTCGCCGAACAGCGTGCGAACGCTCTTGTCCAGCGGATGGATGTATTTCGAGTACGTGTCGGCCGTCAGCAGCAGCACGCACTTCGCGGCGCCCGTCTCGATCAGGCCGTTGGCCAGCGACAGCCCGTAGACGAAGCCCGAGCAGCCGAGGTTGACGTCAAGCGCGCCGGCGCGCGTCGAGATGCCCAGCGCGTGCTGCAGGACGCAGGCGGTGGTGGGCAGGATGTAGTCGGGCGCCTGCGTGCACAGGATGATGAAGTCGACGTCCTCCGCGCGCACCTTGCCCTGGGCGAACAGCTGGCGCGCCGCGGCCAGCGCGAGGTCGCCGGCCGTCTCGTCGTCGGCGGCGATGTGGCGCGTGCGGATGCCGGTCTTGTCGAGGATCTTGTCGGCCGGCCAGGCCGGATAGAGCGCCGCCAGCTCCTCGTTGCCGAGGATGCGGCTCGGGACGTGGCCCGCGATGTCGGCGATCTCGGCGATGTCGGCCATGCGGGTCATTATCGGGCCGTGGGAATCCCTCACGAGCCGCACACCTCGCGCACCCAGGTCTCCAGCCGATAGCGCTGGTGGATGGCCTCGGGCACGGGGCGGAAAGGCGTCGTCAGGAAGCCCGTCGGCAGCCGCGGCTTGCGGCGGTCGACGATCGCGATGTTGTGGCGGTCGTAGAAGTCGTAGGCGCTGACGGTGGCGTTGGTGGTGATGAGCTTGGTCTGGCTGCCGAGCGCCTCGATCGTGCGCATCGTCAGGCCGCGCTGGTCGGGATGCTCGATGTCGAGCGTCGCGCGCGAGCGCAGGAAGATGTCCTGCACCGCGGAGCGCGCCAGCGGCTCGAAGCGGAACTCGGAACGCGGCGCGCCGTCGACGGTGTTGGTGAAATACCGGCGCGCGCTGTACATCCAGGGCGCCTGCAGGTACAGGTACCAGAACGCGCGCGACGGATCCGCGAGCTGCTTCGAGATGCGCCGCACGATGCGGTAGCGATCCGAATGGATGGTGCCCACGAAGCTGACGTCGTAGTCGAACGACGGCGGCGCCGTGCGCTCGAAGCCGGGCGTGAAGAACAGCGGCCGGAAATGGATGTTGCAGCTGGCGGCGTCCAGCTCGTCGAAGCTGAAGCACTCGTCGTACAGCGGCAGCTGCTTCTTCGAGCGCGGCTTGTTGGAGACGGAGTCCCAGGTGTAGAAGACCAGCCGCGCCGCCGGGAACTCGGCGCGCAGCATGCGCAGCGTCGGCTCGAAGATGCATTCGCCCTGGATGACCAGGATCAGGTCGTAGCGCGCCGGCGCCAGCTTCTCCAGCGATTTCGCATAGAAGCGGTTCGCGGCGGGCGCGGTGAAGGTCGGCAGGACGCGCGTGAAGGCCTTGAGCGCGGCGGTGTCGAACGGGCGATCCGGCAGCATGTCGACCTGCCAGCCGTCGCGTTCGAGCTGCTCGCGGATGTCGCGTTCGTAGCCGAAGAAGCGCGGGGCGATCAGCAGCGCGCGGCCGTTGCGGGGCGACATGGTCATGCCGCTTGCGCGGGCTCGTCCCGCGCGACGATCCGCGCCGGGACGCCCACGGCCAGGCTGCCGGCGGGCACGTCGGCGAGCACGACCGCGTTCGCGCCGACGACGCAGCCCCGCCCGAGCCGCACGCCGCCGAGCACCTTGGCGCCGACGCTGAGCGTCACGCCGTCCTCGACCGACGGCCGCAACGCCGGCGTGAAGGCGACGTCGATCGCGGCCGCGCCGAGCGTGACCTGGTGGAAGATCGTGACGTCGCTGCCGATGGCCGCCGCGCCGAGCACGGTGCCCTGCGTGTGCGCGATCACCAGCCCGGGCCCGATGGCCAGTGCCGCCGGCACCTCGAGGCCGAAGACGACGAAGTTGGCCAGTTGCACCAGCTTGGCCAGGCGGCCCCAGCCGGCGCAGTGCAGCGCGTGGGCGTGACGAATCAGGCTGACGGGCGCGAAGCGCGGCGAGAAGTGGTGGACCCAGCGCCGCCCGGCCTGCGGCTGGCCGCTCAGTTGCGCGAGCCGCGCCCAGTCGGCGTCGAGGGTCTGCCTGAGCGCGAAGGTCACTTCGTCAGGCCCTTGCTGCGAAGCTCGGCGGTCGCCGCGGCCGATCGATCCTCGTGCACCGGCTGGCCCACGCCCCAGGCGCAGAAGCGGCGCAGGCCCTCGTCCAGCGTGACCTGGGGCTCGAAGCCCATCAGGCGCCGGGCCAGGCCCAGGTCGGCGTGGCAGTGGCGGATGTCGCCGACGCGGAACTGGCCGGTGACGCGCACCGGCACGTCGATGCCCGCTGCCTGCAGGAGACTGGACGCCAACGTGCGCACCGACGTCGGCTGGCCCGCGCCGAGGTTGATGACGGCGCCGGGCGGCAGGTCCGTCGACAGCGAGGCATGCAGCGCGGCGGCGATGTCGGAGACGTGCACGAAGTCGCGCGACTCCAGGCCGTCCTCGTACAGCGGGATGTCCAGGCCCTGGCGGGCGCGGTTGAAGAAGATCGTGATGATCCCGGTGTAGGGATTCTGCAACGACTGGCCTTCGCCGTAGACGTTCTGGAAGCGGAAGACGGTCGACCGGAAGCCGAGTGCCGTGGCGGTGGAGTTGATCAGCAGTTCCTGCGCGGCCTTGGTCGCCGCGTAGATCGAGCCGGGGGCGAACGGCAGGGATTCGGGCGTCGGCACGGCGACGAGCGCCACGCCGCTGGCGTCGCGCGGTTCCCAGTCACCCGCCGCCAGCGCCTCGGGCGCGCGCGCCGCGGGCTGCAGCAGCTGCGTCGGCGCGTCGGGGCGCACGTAGGCGCCCTCGCCGTAGACGCTGCGGCTGGACGCCAGCACCACGTGGCGCGGGCGCTTCGAACACTTCGCGATCGCCTCCAGCAGGGCGGCCGTGCCGCCGCAGTTCACGCCGGTGTAGTGGGCGATGCGGTACATGGACTGGGCCGTGCCCGTCTCGGCGGCGAGGTGGAAGACGGCGTCGCTGCCGTCGATCAGCTCGGGGTGCTCGGGCAGCAGGCTGGTGTCGAGGCGCACGACGCGCGCGCCCTCTGGCACGGACACCGAAGGGATGTCGCCATGGATCTGCGCGATCAGGGAATCGACGAGCAGGACGTCATGACCCGCCGCGATCAGCCGGGTCGCGAGATGTTGGCCGATGAAGCCCAGTCCGCCGGTAATGACGATTTTCAAGGGAAGGTGGTCCTGTGAGAAGAAATCCGTCGCAATTCGAGCATTTGATCAGGCATTCGCGGGCAAGTGGCGAAGCAGGACACGCCGCATGAACTTGAGGAGGGAAAAAACGGTGGCGAGCAGATACACGGGCAGCGTGCAATCGGCGCGGCGCCAGGCGCGGTGGATATTGGCGAGCTCGCCGCGCTCCATCCGCCATATATTGGAACTCAAACCGGCGACGCCGAAGCCGCCCTTGCCGCCAGCGTAGTCCACTAACGCCTCGTTGAGCAGGATGCACGGCGAATGGGCGGCGATCCGCAGGAAAAGATCACCTTCCTCCGCATATCTCTGGCCGGCGGGAAACAGTCCGACCGCATCCAGCACGCTGCGCCGCACGAGTACCGTGGACGTCTGGAAGAAATTCTTGAAAAGCTGCGCCCGGGCGGTGATCCGCATTTCCGGGCCCAGCGCGTCGATTCTGCGATCGACCAGCGTCGATTTCATCGTCGTCCGGGTTCCGACCAGGCCGACCTCGGGCCGGGTGTCGAGAATGGACAGCTGCCTGGCGAGCTTGTCCGGCAGCCAGCGGTCGTCGGAATCGAGGAAGGCGAGATACTGCGTGCTCGTCTGCCGGATTCCCGCGTTCCTGGCGCTCGCCGCGCCGCCGTTGGGGATGCGGACGATGCGCACCGGCGGGTTGCCGTCCTCGACGGCCGCGGCGATGGCCGCGGCGCTGCCGTCGGTCGAGCCGTCGTCGACGACCACGATCTCGCGCACCGGCACCGTCTGGGCCTGCACCGAGCGGATCGCGCCGAGGGCGTCCGCCCCCGAGTTGAAGACCGGGATGACGACCGCGACGTCGGCGATGTTGCTGGTGGCCGACATGTTCCGGCTACCCGCGCAAGGCCGCGAGCACCAGCCGCGGCGCGCGCCAGAGCACGCTGCGCCACGCGCTCCAGGCGCCCGACTCGCGCATCGCCCGCGCGTGTTCGAGGACGTTGGCGCGGTAGTCGCCGGAGGCGCCGCCGACGGTGAACACGCCGACGACGTCGTCGATCTCGCGCGTGACGCCCGCGCGCCGGGCCGCCATCAGGAACTTGGTGTCGGCGGCGATGCGGTAGCTGGCGTCGTACCAGCCCAGCCGGCGGTGCGCGTCCAGCCGGATCAGGGTGCCCGCTGAATGATTGCGAATGAGCATCTCGCCGTGCCGCGGCGAGTCGAAGCGGACGCGGCCGAACACGACGTCCACGCCGTCGGCCTGCCGCGCCAGCGCCTCGACGCCGCCCGGCAGCAGGCAGTCGTCGCAGCCCAGCACCACGTACGACGCGCCGCGAGCCAGCCGCAGGCCCTTGTTGAGGGCGTCGTAGATGCCGCCGTCGGGCTCGCTGATCCAGCAGGCGATGTCACGGTCGAAGCGTTCGAGGACGGCGACCGTGCCATCGGTCGATCCGCCGTCGACGATCACGTGCTCGACGTTCGGCCAGGTCTGCGCCATGACGCTGCGCAGGCAGGCTTCCAGGGTCGCCGCGCCGTTGCGCACGACCGTGAGCACCGTGACCAGCGGATGCGCGGGGTCGTCGACGGCTTGGCGGCCCGCGTCCGGCGCGTGGCGCCATCCGCCCGTCCGTGTCGTCGGGATCTCGCTGCGGGTCACGGCAGGCCCCTCGATCGCGACGCGCGCAGGCTGGCCGCGAACTCGATCGCCTCCAGCATCCTTCGTCCGCACTGGACGCGGCGCGCCTCGCCCTGTCGGAACAGTTCTGCCGGGTCGGCGCGGGCGCCGTCGTCGGTGGCGATCGCCTCGTCCATGCGCGCGGCCAGGGCCTCGGGGTTGGACGCCTCGAACCAGCTCACCGTCGGTTCGCGCAGCTCGCGGTTGACGGCGATGTCGGAGACGATGGAGCGCGTGCCGACCGAGACGGCGTCGGAGACGGCTCCGCCGCCCGGGCCGCCCTCGAACAGCGTCGGCTGCAGCAGCGCGATGGCGCCGCGGATCAGGGCGACCTGGTCGAGCTTGGAGATCAGGCCGAGGACGTGGATGCGGTCGGCGACCCCCTCGCGCCGCGCATAGGCCATCAACTCCTCGAAGTGGCCGGGATAGCGGTAGTCGTTCGTCGCGCCGGTGCACACCAGCGACAGCGCCGGATGGCGCGCGGCGAGCGCGGCGAAGGCCTTGAACGCGGTCTCGTGATCCTTGTGCTTCCAGAACTGGTTGCAGACGATGAAGTAGGGCCCCGGCACGCCGTGGCGCCGCGCGACGGTCGCGGGATCCTGGTCGAACCAGTCGGCCCCGGGCGCCGCGTTGAACGGCAGCGCGAACAGCCGCGCGCGGGCGTCGGGGTAGAAGCGGCGGACGTCGTTGGCGACGTCCTGCGCGTTGACGATCAGCGCCCCGGCCGCATCCAGCATGCGCGCGAACGCCGCGTCGCGATGGGCGCGTTCGGCGTCCGGGAAGAAGTGCGGCAGGTGCTTGTGCTGGAAGTCGAACAGGTAGCCGACCCAGGGCGCGCCGAGGTCGTCCGGCAACGGCGCGATCGCCGGCAGCAGGGCGTCCAGGCCGAGTCGCCGCACCGCGCCGGCCAGCGCGGCCGGCCCCAGATCGATCGCGTGAATGCGGGCGCCGGTCTCGGCGAACGTGCGCTCCACGTGCGCCCGCCCGGGTCGGTGCGCGGCATGCGTCGGTCGGCCAACGAGCCGCTTGACGCGCTCCCGCACGGCCTCCAGCACCACGCGCGGGCCGCGCAACGGCAGCAGCACGTGCTGTTCGAGCTGCGGGTCGGCGAAGTGCAGGCTGGTGCTGATCCCGCGCAGGAAATCGACGCCGCCGCCCCAGTCGACGAAGCCTTGCGCCAGGATCCCGACCTTCCTCATCGGCCGTCGGTCTTGTAGAACGCGGCGATCGACGACGTGATGCGGCGCACCTGCTCGGGCTGGAGCCCCGGCCAGCTCGGAAGGTTGATGCCGCGCCAGGCCAGTTCCTCGGCCACGCGGTGCTTGCGGTAGTTGTGCGCGTACATCGGCATCGTGTGCACCGGATAGAACAGCGGACGTGTCTCGATGCCAGCCTGCGTGAGGTGGGCGCGCAGCGCGTCGCGCTGGTCGGGGCGCTCCACGAGGATGGAGAACATCCACCAGCTGTGCTCGGTGTCGGCGGTCTCGCCCTGGAACTCGACGGGCAGCCCGGCGAGCTGGTCGACGTACTGCGCCGCGAGCGCGCGCTTGGCGGCGATGAACTCGTCCGCGCGCTCCAGCTGGGCCAGCCCGATGGCGGCCTCGATGTTGGTCATGCGGTAGTTGTAGCCCACCACGTCGTGCCAGTACTCGCGATGCGCGGCCAGGCCCTGTCCCTTGAGGTGGCGCGCGCGCTCGATCAGCGTCTTGTCGTTGCTCACGACCATGCCGCCTTCGCCGGTCGTGACCGTCTTGTTGCCGAAGAAGCTGAAGCCGGCGATGTCGCCGAAGGTGCCGACGTGGCGGCCCTTGTAGGTCGTGCCGATCGCCTCGGCGCAGTCCTCGACGACGAACAGGCGGTGCTCGTTGGCGATGGCCAGCAGCGCGTCCATGTCGCAGGCCTGGCCGTAGAGGTGCACGGGCATGATGGCGCGGGTGCGCGGCGTGACGTGGCGCCGCACGTCGTCGGGGTCGATCTGCCAGGTCGAGCGTGTCGAGTCGACGAAGACCGGCGTGGCGCCCGTGTAGGCGATGGCGTTGACCGACGCGACGTAGGTCAGCGTCGGCACGATCACCTCGTCGCCGGGCCCGATGCCCAGCGCCATCAGGCACAGGTGCATGGCCACGGTGCCGTTGCAGACCGAGGCCGAATGCGTCGCGCCGACGAAGCCGGCGAACCTGTCCTCGAACTCCTTGACGAAGCGGCCGCGCGACGAGATCCACGAGGTGTCCAGGCACTCGTTGACGTAGGCCTTCTCGTTGCCGCTCAGGTCGGGCTGGTAGATGGGGATGCGGGTGTCGGTCATGGGCTCACTTCCGTGCGGCAAAGACGGTGCGGTAGACGAAGAACTGTCCGGGTATCGCGATCATGCAGTAGGCGGCGATGGTCGCGAGGACGCTGCCGGTCGGGCCGAGGACGCTCACCAGCATCCACTTGCCCCCGAATGCGACTGCCGCCATCAGGAGCGCGACGACCACCTGGATGCGCACGAGATTGGCGCCGTTCATGAAGACGCCGCTCACCGAGCCCATCGCCTCGATGACGGTCCAGGTGGCCAGCGCGACGCACAAGGATAGCGGTGGCGCGAACGACGTCCTGAGCCAGTGCGTGGTGATCCAGCCGATGGACAGCACCAGCGCCAGCGACGCGGCCGAGGCGAACGACGCCGCCACCAGCAGGCTGCGCACCAGCACGCGCTTGGCCCAGGCGAGGTCGTCGCGGGCGATGGCGTCGCCGAACGCGGGCCACAGCCCGAGCAGCGCCGAGTTCAGCAGCATCGAGACGAACAGGAACAGCTTCTGCACGACGGCGAAGTCGCCGTAGGGCGCCTGGCCGAGGCGCTGGGTGATGACGATGGCGTCCGACTGGAACGCGAACGCCACCGCGATCTGCAGCGCGAAGAACTGGCCGCCGACGTGCAGCAGGCCGCGCAGGGTCGGCGCGTCGACGAGATCGCGCGCGGACGCGCCGGCGAAGATGCGGTTGCGGCGCAGCCACCACGCGCTGCTCGCGAGATTGCCCAGCGTCTGCGCGCCCAGCGTCGCCAGGATCAGCAGGTACAGCGGCCCCCGCGCATGCAGGATCAGCGGCACCGCCACCAGCGCCACGAGCGCGCTCGCGAACTGCGTGATGCCGATCCAGTGGCCCTGCTGCGAGCCCAGCTGGGCCTTCTGCACCAGGCTCGCCGGGATGTTGACGGCGATCAGCAGCGCGAACGTGCTGAGCGCGGCCAGCACCGGCGGCGCGTTGGCCGGTGAGATCCGTCCCGCGACCGACACCGGCGAGGTCGCCAGCGCGACCCACGTGCACCAGGCCAGCAGCAGCAGCACGCCCGAAGCCAGCGCGCAGGCGTAGCCGGAGCCGAGCACGCGCCGCAGCGCCTGCGCGTCGTCGGCCGCGCGGGCGCGCGTGACGCCATTGAGCACGCCGTTGCCGATGCCCAGGTCGGCGAACGAGAAGAAGCCCAGCAGCGCAGTGAGCATCATCCAGACGCCGAACAGCTCGGGCGGCAAGGAGGCGCGCGCCATCGGCACGGTGACGAGGACGACGATGCCAGCACCGAAGCGGCCGACGTAGCTGGCGCCGGCGGTGGCGAGGACCCGCAGCAGGCGGGGATCGGCGGCGAACGGCAGGCGGGCTTCCAGGAGGCGGCGAATCGTCATTCGTCCTGGTCGCGGGCCTGGGAGCCGGTCGTCTCGTCGGACATCGGGTTGCGCATGGAAGCCCTTGGGGAGGAGCCTGATTTTAGTCCTCGGGCGCGTCAACCCAGCAGGCTGAACACCGCCGGCACGCGATCGGGCAGTTCGACCTTGGCGGCCTTCCACTGCGCCGCCGTCCTGCACAGCGACCAGCCGTCCGGCAGCGTCAGCCCGCAGCTGATCGCCAGCCGCGTGGTCGGCTGCAGCACTTCGAGCGCGGCCTCCAGCATCACGGCGTTGCGGTACGGGGTCTCGATGAAGACCTGCGTCTGCTGCAGGCGCTTCGACGTCGCCTCGAGCTCGCGCAGCCGCGCGCGGCGCGGGTTGACGTCGGTCTGGAGGTAGCCGTGGAAGACGAAGCTCTGGCCGTTGAGGCCGCTGGCCGCGATCGCCAGCGTGATCGAGCTCGGGCCGCTTAGCGCGACGACCGGGATGCCGAGCTCGTGCGCGGCGGCCACCAGCAGCGCGCCGGGGTCGGCCACGCCGGGCAGGCCGGCTTCGCTGAGCAGGCCGATGTCGGCGCCGGCCAGCGCGGGCGCGAGCAGAAGCTCCCACGCCGAGGCCTTGGCGACCTCCAGCTTGGGCGGCTTGCCGGGCACCGTGCGCTGGGCGCCCTTGGGGGCGCGCGGCAGCTCGGAGATCAGCGTCTGCTGCAGCGGCTGTGCGAGCGGGGCGACCTTGTTGACGCGATTGAGGAAGGCACGCGCGCTGCGGGCGTCCTCGACGACCCAGTGCAGCAGCCTGCTGGCCTGGGCGATCACGCCGCCAGCGAGGACGTCGGTCAGCGGCACCTCCTGCGCGCCGAGATCGAGCGCGTTGGGCATCAGCAGGAGGCGGCCGGGGGCGTGGGTCATGTCGTGGATCCGTTCGGGAAAGGAGGGCGGGCGCGCAGCGGGTCGAGCCCCGCGGCGCGCAGCAGGGTGCAGGTCGTGATCAGGGGCAGGCCGATCAGCGCGGTGGGATCGTCGGACTCGATCGCCTCGAGCAGCGCGATGCCCAGCGTCTCGCACTTGGCGCTGCCGGCGCAGTCGTAGGGCTGCTCGGTGCGCAGGTAGAACTCGATCTCGGCGTCGGCCAGCGTGCGAAAGCGCACCGGCACCGGCACGCGACGCACCTCGGCGAAGCCGGTCGCCTCGCGCACGACGGCCAGCGCGGTCTGGAAGACGATCGTGCGGCCGCTCATCGCGCGCAGCTGTTCGACGGCGCGCGCGTGGTCGCCGGGCTTGCCGATCGCCACGCCGTCGACGTCGGCCACCTGGTCGGCGCCGATCACGACGGCATCGGGGAAGCGGGCGCCGAGCGCGCGCGCCTTGGCGAGCGCGAGGCGCTCGGCGAGGGCGGGCGGCGTCTCGCCGGGCAGCGGGGTCTCGTCGGTCTCGGGCGACAGCGCGCGGAACGGCAGGCGCAGGCGTTCGAGCAGCTCGCGGCGATAGCGCGAGGTGGAGGCCAGGATCAACTCGGGTTCTTGGGGCACGGGCGAATTGTCGCCTGCGACGCAGGTCTAGAATCGTTTCATGACCTCGCCCGCCCTTGATCCGCTGCGACTGCACGTCGCCAACTTCGCCGCCGACGCGCAGGAAGCCGAGGGCGACTGGGCCATCGCCGAGCTGCCGCGGCTGGCCGACAGCGAGTGCCCGCTCGACGCCGGCTCGCCGATCAAGGCGAAGGCCGACGCACCCGGACTGCCGCCGCGTTCCGCGAGCGACCTGGGCCGCCGCGTGCGCTGGCACGCCGTCGGCTCGACGCGTACCGTGGGCGGCGAGGACCAGATCTGGCTGCACCTGCTGGCCGGCGCCGACGTCATCCTGCAATGCCAGCGCTGCCTGCTGCCGCTGGACGAGGCGGTGCACGTCGACCGCCATTTCCGCTTCGTGGCCGACGAGGACACCGCCGCCGCGCTCGACGACGAGTCGGAGGACGAGATCCTCGCGCTGCCCAGGACGCTCAACCTGCGCGACCTGGTGGAGGACGAGATGCTGCTGGCGCTGCCGCTCGTGCCGCGCCACGACGTCTGCCCGGAAGCCGTCCCCATGCAGTTCGGCGACGTCGAGATCGTCGAGGAAGAGGCCAACCCGTTCGCCAGCCTGGCGCTGTTGCGCAAGGACAAGGACGGCGACGGCGGCCCCGACATCGTCTGAACTGCCCGGGATGTCCAATCCTTATTCATGTCCTGACCAAACGGGCTCCCGTACAATGGAGAGATCGCCGGGTTAACTGAACAACTTGTGGGGCGATCCATAAATTCCACTAAAGCGTTCGCCGGGCAGTACGCGCAAAGACGGCCGAACGCGATTTCCTCGAACTCGCGCATCTGGAGCTTTGACACGTGGCGAACGACTTTCTCTTCACCTCCGAATCCGTTTCGGAAGGTCACCCGGACAAGGTAGCCGACCAGATCTCGGACGCGATCCTCGATGCGATCTTCGAGCAGGATCCGCTCTCGCGCGTGGCGGCCGAGACGCTGTGCAACACGGGCCTGGTCGTCCTCGCCGGCGAGATCACCACGCAGGCCAACGTCGACTACATCCAGGTCGCGCGCGACACCATCAAGCGCATCGGCTACGACAACACCGAGTACGGCATCGACTACAAGGGCTGCGCGGTCCTCGTCGCCTACGACAAGCAGAGCAACGACATCGCCCAGGGCGTCGACCGCGCGAGCGACGACTACCTGAACCTCGGCGCCGGCGACCAGGGCCTGATGTTCGGCTACGCCTGCGATGAAACCCCCGAGCTGATGCCCGCGCCGATCTACTACGCGCACCGCCTCGTCGAGCGCCAGGCCCAGCTGCGCAAGGACGGCCGCCTGCCGTTCCTGCGCCCGGACGCCAAGAGCCAGGTCACGATGCGCTACGTCGACGGCAAGCCGCACTCGATCGACACGGTCGTGCTGTCGAGCCAGCACTCGCCCGAGATGAGCGACGGCGCGAAGATGAAGCCGGAGTTCATCGAGGCCGTGGTCGAGGAGATCATCAAGCCGGTGCTGCCGAAGGAATGGCTCAAGGAGACGCGCTTCCTGGTCAACCCGACCGGCCGCTTCGTCATCGGCGGCCCGCAGGGCGACTGCGGCCTGACCGGGCGCAAGATCATCGTCGACACCTACGGCGGCGCCTGCCCGCACGGCGGCGGCGCGTTCTCGGGCAAGGATCCGACCAAGGTCGACCGTTCCGCCGCCTACGCCGCGCGCTACGTGGCCAAGAACATCGTCAAGGCCGGACTGGCGCGCCAGTGCCAGATCCAGGTGGCGTACGCGATCGGCGTGGCCAAGCCCATGAACGTGACGGTCTACACTGAGGGCACCGGCGTCATCCCCGACGACAAGATCGCCGAGCTGGTGAACGAGCTGTTCGACCTGCGCCCCAAGGGCATCATCCAGATGCTGGACCTGCTGCGTCCGATCTACCAGAAGACCGCCGCCTACGGCCACTTCGGCCGCGAGGAGCCGGAGTTCTCGTGGGAGCGCACCGACAAGGTGCAGGCCCTGCGCGACGCGGCCGGCCTGAAGTAAGCGGCGCGGAGTTGGCGGAGGGGTCTCCGCCCCTCCGGCTGCGTGTCGCCGGCGCTTGGCGAATCGCGCCGAATGCGCTATGATCGCAGGCTTTCCCCAATCTTTGCCCGGCAGCTGCATTCGTTTGCAGTGTTCGGATCCGCAGCAAGGGCATGGGTTCACAGAACGGCCGCTGGCGTCAGCGGCGTTCCCAGGAGTATCGAAATGGCTGTCCAGCAAAACAAGAAGTCGCCCTCCAAGCGCGGCATGCACCGTTCGCACAACGCGCTGACCACCCCGGGCACGGCGATCGAAGCCACCACCGGCGAAGTGCACCTGCGCCACCACATCAGCCCGACCGGCTTCTACCGTGGCCGCAAGGTCCTGAAGACCAAGGCCGACGCCTGATCTGGCTGCCGGCCGCGATTCGTCGCGGCCACCGCGGCGCGGCCCCGTCCGCGCCCGATCCTCTCGCCGGCCCGCCGCTTGCCAGCGTCATCTGCCCCTGGGCGCAATGACGCGGCTTTGCTGTTTCCGATGCGCAACGGGGTCATTCGGGTTGTCATCTGGCCACTCGACATGAGCCTCTGCTATGGTCCTGGATTGCTGGAATTAGATCGGCCCGACCGATCCCGACTGTGATTCATCCTGTACCCCTGACACCCCGAACGCGCGTTCGCCTGGCGGTGGACTGCATGGGCGGCGACCATGGTCCGTCCGTGACGCTGCCGGCCTGCAAGGCGTTCCTCGACAGCCATGCCGAGGCCGAGCTGCTGCTGGTCGGCAGCCCGGGAGCGCTGGCGCCTGCCACCGACTGGCAGCGCTGCACGCTGATCACGGCGAGCCAGGTGGTCACGATGGACGACACGGTCGAGACGGCGCTGCGCCGCAAGCGCGATTCGTCGATGCGGGTGGCCATCGAGCAGCTCAAGGCCAACGAGGCCGGCAACGTCGCCGCCGATGTCTGCGTCTCGGCCGGCAACACCGGCGCGCTGATGGCCGTGTCGCGCTACCTGCTCAAGACGATGGACGGCATCGACCGCCCCGCGATCGCCGCCTTCATGCCCAACATGAAGGATCAATACACCTGCGTGCTCGACCTCGGCGCCAACGTCGACTGCACGGCCGAGCACCTGCTGCAGTTCGCCGTGATGGGCGGCGCGCTGGTGACGGCCACCGAGGGCCGCGCCGAGCCGGTCGTCGGCCTGCTCAACATCGGCGAGGAAGTGATCAAGGGCAGCGAGGTGATCAAGCGCGCGGGCGAGCTGCTGCGCACGGTCGCGTCGCAGGGCCATCTGAACTACTTCGGCAACGTCGAGGGCGACGACATCTTCAAGGGCACGGCGGACGTCGTGGTCTGCGACGGCTTCGTCGGCAATGTCGCGCTCAAGAGCAACGAGGGCGTGGCCAAGATGATGAAGGCCATGATCCGCCAGGAGTTCGAGCGCAGCGTCTTCACCAAGCTCGCCGCGCTGCTGGCGATGCCCGTGCTGCGCCGCTTCCAGTCGCGCGTCGACCCGCGCCGCTACAACGGTGCCGCGCTGCTGGGCCTGAAGGGCCTGGTCTTCAAGAGCCACGGTGGCGCCGATGCGTTCTCGTTCGGCCAGGCGCTGATCCGCGCCCACGACGCCGCCCGCAACCGTCTTCTCGATGGCGTCCACGATGCCATCGTCGACACCATGCAAGCCTTGCCGCCCACCGGCGGCGAATCGGTTCCGCAAGCCGCATGAGCGCCCGTCCGTCCGCCGGAAGGCGCCTTCGTGCGTGCTCGTGCTGGGGAGTACTCTCAAATTAACGCGCCCCGCCATTCCCGCATCGCCGGCACCGGCAGCGACCTGCCGCCGCTGCGCCTGACGAACAACGACCTCGTCGACATGCTCGCCCGCCGCGGCGTCGAGACCTCCGACGACTGGATCGTCGAACGCACCGGCATCCGCGCCCGCCACTTCGTGGGCGACGACGTCAACGCAAGCGACCTCGCCACCGCCGCGGCGCTGCGCGCGCTGGAGGCGGCCGGCCGCACGGCGGCGGACGTCGACCTGATCATCGTCGCCACGTCCACGCCGGACATGGTCTTCCCGTCCACGGCCAGCATCGTGCAGCGCAAGCTGGGCGTGTTCGGCTGCGCGGCGTTCGATGTCCAGGCCGTGTGCTCGGGCTTCATCTATGCGCTGAGCGTGGCCGACGCGATGGTCAAGGCCGGCAGCGCCAACTGTGCGCTCGTGATCGGCTCGGAAGTGTTCTCGCGCCTGCTCGACTTCGACGACCGCACCACCTGCGTGCTGTTCGGCGACGGCGCCGGCGCGGTCCTGCTCGAGGCGAGCGACACGCCGGGCGTCGTCGCCACCAAGCTGCATGCGGACGGCCGCCACCTCGAGATCCTGTGCACGCCGGGCACCGTCAACGGCGGCAAGGTCTTCGGCGACCCGCTGCTCAAGATGGACGGCCCGGCCGTGTTCAAGCTGGCGGTGGGCGTGCTGGGCGATGTCGCCAACGAAGTGCTCGAGCTGGCCGGACGCACCACTTCCGACGTCGATTGGCTCGTGCCGCACCAGGCGAACATCCGTATCATGCAGAGCACGGCCCGCAAGCTGAAGTTGCCCGCGGACCGCGTGGTGGTGACGGTCGACGAGCACGGCAACACCTCGGCCGCCTCGATTCCGCTGGCGCTCGATGTCGCGATCCGCTCGGGCCAGATCCAGCGCGGACAGCGATTGCTGCTTGAAGGCGTCGGCGGCGGCTTCACATGGGGTGCAGCGCTGGTCGATTACTGAGTCGCAGGCCACTCCCAGAGACAGGCGGCGCGGCGTTTGCCGCCTCGCCATTGACGAGAACAACAAGATTTCCGATCCCATGACCGCATTCGCATTCGTCTTCCCCGGCCAAGGCTCGCAGAGCGTCGGCATGCTCGACGCCTGGGGCGACCACCCGGCCGTTCTTTCGACGCTGAAGGAGGCCTCCGCGGCGCTCGGCGAGGACGTGGGTCGCCTGATCCACGACGGCCCCAAGGAACAGCTGGACCTCACCACCAACACGCAGCCTGTCATGCTGACCGCCGGCATCGCGGCCTATCGCGCCTGGTGCGCCGAAGGCGGCGCGACGCCGGCCGCGGTCGCGGGCCACTCGCTGGGCGAGTACACCGCGCTGGTGGCCGCCGGCGTGCTGACGCTGGCCGACGCGCTGCCGCTGGTGCGGCTGCGCGCGCAGGCCATGCAGGACGCCGTGCCCGTGGGCGTCGGCGCGATGGCCGCCATCCTCGGTCTCGACGCCCAGGCTGTGCGCGACGGCTGCCAGGCCGCCGCGGCGGCGAGCGGCGAGGTCGTCGAGGCCGTCAACTTCAACGACCCGAAGCAGACCGTCATCGCCGGCACCAAGGCCGGCGTGGACAAGGCCTGCGAGATGCTCAAGGCCGCGGGCGCGAAGCGCGCGCTGCTGCTGGCCGTGTCGGCTCCGTTCCACTCCAGCCTGATGAAGCCGGCGGCCGAGCGTTTGAAGGCCGCGCTGGAAAAGGTCACGCTGCACGCGCCGGCGATTCCGGTCGTCAACAACGTCGACGTCGCCACGCCGGCCGACGCCGCCGCGATCCGCGACGCGCTGGTGCGCCAGGCCGCGGGCGCGGTGCGCTGGGTCGAGGTCGTCCAGTCGCTGAAGGCGCGGGGCACGACGCACGTCATCGAATGCGGCCCGGGCACGGCGCTGTCCGGCATGGTCAAGCGCATCGACGCGGAGCTGGTCACGGGCGGCATCCACGACCCGGCGTCGCTGGCCGCGATGAAGGGGGTGCTGGCATGAGCACGCACGGCCGCCCAAAGGGCGAATTGACCGAAGTGCGCAGCACGGAGGTTTCGAAATGAGCGATCTCAACGACGGCAACGTGCAGACGGCGCTGGTCACCGGCGCCTCGCGCGGCATCGGCCGCGCCATCGCGCAGGAGCTCGCGACGCGCGGCTTCCGCGTCATCGGCACCGCCACCAGCGACGCTGGCGCGCAGGCGATCACCGAGGCGCTGGCCGGGCATTCCGGCTGCAAGGGCGTGAAGCTGGACGTCAACGACGGCGCGGGCGTCACGGCGCTCGTCGACGGCATCGTCAAGGAATACGGCGGCGTGCACGTGCTCGTCAACAATGCAGGCATCACGCGCGACAACCTGGCCATGCGCCTGAAGGACGCCGACTGGGACGCGGTGCTCGACACCAACCTGAAGTCCGTCTTCCGCATGGCGCGCGAAGTCATGCGCCCGATGATGAAGCAGAAGTTCGGCCGCATCATCAACATCACGTCGGTCGTGGGCGCCAGCGGCAATCCCGGCCAGGCCAACTACGCCGCGGCCAAGGCCGGCGTCGCGGGCATGACGCGCGCGCTGGCGCGCGAGCTGGGCAGCCGCAACATCACCGTCAACTGCGTCGCGCCGGGTTTCATCGAGACCGACATGACCGACACGCTGCCCGAGGCCCAGAAGGCCGCGCTGCTGCAACAGATCCCGCTGAACCGCCTCGGCAAGCCCGAGGAGATCGCGCAGGCGGTGGCGTTCCTGGCCTCGCGCGAGGCCGGCTACATCACCGGTACGGAGCTGCACGTCAACGGCGGCATGTACATGAATTGAGCGGATTGCCGTATCGGCCGCAAGGCCGGTTCGGCCGTCTGGTTATCTGGGCAAGTAGAATCCGCCCGTTTTTACGCAAACCTCCCGGAGGAGTGTCATGAGCGACATCGAAGCACGAGTCAAGAAAATCATTGCCGAACAACTCGGCGTTCCCGAGGCCGACGTGGCCAACGACAAGGCCTTCGTGGCCGACCTGGGCGCGGACTCGCTCGACACCGTCGAACTGGTGATGGCGCTGGAAGACGAATTCAGCATCGAGATCCCCGACGAAGAAGCCGAGAAGATCACCACGGTGCAACTCGCCATCGACTACGCCAAGGCGCACGCCAAGGCATAAGCAGCTATGAGTCGTCGTCGCGTCGTCGTCACCGGACTGGGTCTGGTCTGCCCCGTGGGCAACACGGTTGCAGAGGGATGGGCCAACATCGTGGCCGGCAAGTCCGGGATCGCCACGGTCACCAAGTTCGATGCCAGCGCCTTTGCCTGCCATTTCGCGGGTGAAGTGAAGGGCTTCAATGTCGAGGACTACATCCCCGGCAAGGACGCCCGCCACATGGATACGTTCATCCATTTCGGCGTGGCGGCGGCGTTGCAGGCGATCAAGGACGCGGGTCTGAAGACCGGCGACCAGCTTTCCGAACAGGAAGGCGACCGCATCGGCGTCCTGATGGGCGCCGGCATCGGCGGCCTGCCGGAAATCGAACACACGCAGACCGAATACGCGAACCGCGGCCCGCGCCGCATCTCGCCGTTCTTCGTGCCGGCCTCGATCATCAACATGATCTCGGGCCACGTGTCGATCTACTGCGGCTACCGCGGCCCCAATCTCGGGCTGGTGACGGCCTGCACGACGGGCCTGCATTCGATCGGCATGGCCGGTCGGATGATCGAATATGGCGATGCCGACGTGATGATCGCCGGCGGCGCGGAATCCACCGTGTCGCCGCTGGGCATCGGCGGCTTCGCGTCGGCGCGCGCGCTGTCCACGCGCAACGACGATCCCGCCGCCGCCTCGCGGCCGTGGGACAAGGAGCGCGACGGCTTCGTCCTCGGCGAGGGCGCGGGCGCGCTCGTGCTCGAGGAATACGAACATGCCAAGGCACGCGGCGCCACGATCTACGCCGAGCTCGCGGGCTTCGGCATGAGCGGCGACGCGTACCACATGACCGCGCCCAACGTCGACGGCCCCAACCGCTCCATGCGCGCGGCGCTGACCAACGCCGGCATCAACGCCGACCAGGTCGACTACCTCAACGCGCACGGCACGTCCACGCCGCTGGGCGACCTGAACGAGACCAACGCCATCAAGAAGGCGTTCGGCGACCACGCGAAGAAGCTGGCCATCAGCTCCACCAAGTCGATGACCGGCCACCTGCTGGGCGGCGCGGGCGGCATCGAGTCGGTGTTCACGGTGCTCTCGCTGCGCGACCAGCTCGCGCCGCCGACCATCAACCTGGTCAATCCCGATCCCGAGTGCGATCTCGACTACGTCCCGAACACGGCACGCAAGATGAAGATCGACGTCGCGGTCAAGAACAACTTCGGCTTCGGCGGTACCAACGGAACCCTGGTGTTCCGCAAGGTCTGAACGCCGTCCCATCCCGGCGAGCCATGCGCGCGCCGCCCCCCGTCGAGTTCACGAGCGCGTTCGGCCGTGCCTGGCGCGCGGCCCTGTCGTTGCTGGTCGGCGCGTCGGTCGCGGTTCCGCTTGCCTGGGGGCTGCCGTATTTCGCGGCGCATTGGGGCAGCCCGCAGCCCGACGTGCTGCTCGAGGCGCTGGCCGATCCGCGCGGCCAGGCGCTGATCGCGATCTGGGGCGCGGCGATGGCGGTCGCGGCCTTCTGGCTGGCCCGTCGCCGCTCGACGGCAGGTGGGCGCACGCTCCGTTGGGATGGCCACGACTGGGTGCTCGCCGGCGACGCGGGCCGTCCCGACCAGCGTGGTGACGCCGCCCTGATGCTGGACCTCGGCCCCTGGATGCTCGTCCGCTTCCTGCCGTACGCGGGCATGGGCTCCGCCACCTGGCTGCCGCTGACGGCCGGGCTGGATCTCGCCCGCTGGGCGGCGCTGCGCGGCGCGCTGTGGAACTGGCGCGCCGGCCGCGGGGATGCACGTCCATGACGATGCTCAACCCGGATCCGGACGCCGCGCTGGTCGAGCGCGTCAAGCAGGGCGACGTGCGCGCCTTCGAGATGCTGGTCGTCAAGTACCAGCGCCGCATCGAACGGCTGATCGGCCGCATGGTGCGCGACGTCGACCTGGTGGCCGACATCGCCCAGGAGACCTTCATCCGCGCCTACCGCGCGTTGCCGCAGTTCCGCGCCGAGAGCGCGTTCTACACCTGGCTCTACCGGATCGCCGTCAACACCGCCAAGAAGGCGTTGGTCGACATGAAGCGCGATCCCGTGATGACCTACACGTCGATCCAGGGCAACGACGACGAGGATGAAACTTACCGCGGCGGAATGGAACCAACCGACGGCGAGACGCCCGAGGCGCTGCTCGCCAGCAAGGAAATCGCCGCGACGGTGAACGCGGCCATTGCCGCGTTGTCGGAAGATCTGCGCCAGGCCATCACGCTGCGCGAGATCGAGGGCCTCAGCTACGAAGAGATCTCGGACGTGATGAACTGCCCGATCGGTACCGTGCGTTCACGCATCTTCCGCGCCCGCGAGGCCATTGCCGAGCGGTTGCGGCCGTTGCTGGACACGCGCGACGGTAATCGATGGTGAGTGCGCACTACGCAGAACAGAACGACGCCATGAATTGTTTTCCACTCCAGACTGCCACCCGGCGAACCGATGACCCGTTGCGAGGTTTGAATGTCACAGCCTGATAGCGATCGTTCCGAGTCCAACCGCCGCATCCTGTCGGCCCTGGCCGATGGCGACGCCACCGACAGCGAAGCCACCCGCGCCTTCCAGGCCTGGCGCGACGATGCCGATGCACGCGCGTCGTGGCACGCCTACCAGCTGATCGGCGACGTGCTGCGCAGCGACGACCTGGCCGCCGAGCCGGCCGCCGACGAGGCCTTCCTCGTCGCCTTGCGGGCCCGCCTGGCCGACGAACCGGTTGTGCTGGCGCCGCAGCCGCGCGTCGAGGCCGAGCCGGCGGCGATGCCCGCTGCCGTGAATGCCGTCACCGCGGCCACGCGTTCGCGCGGTCGCTGGCAAGGGCCGGTGGCGATGGCCGCGGGCTTCCTGGTGGTGATCGGCGGCCTCAACATCGTGCGTCCCTTCGGCCACGGGGGCGGCGCGAACGTGGCCGCTGTCGGGGCCTCCGGGCCGATCCTGGCCTCGGCGACGTCGATCGACAACACCGGCGTGGCCGCGAGCTCGCCGGGCAAGGACGCGGTCGCGGTGGCGGCGGCACAGAGCAAGGCTGCGGCCGACCAGCTCGCGCCCTACCTCGCGGCGCATCGCCAGTCGGGGATGAGCGGGCCGTTCCAGATGCCCGGCAGCGACATCCGCAACGCGTCCCTGGTGCAGCCCGCGCGGTGATGGAGCGGGTGCTGTCCACGGGCCTGCGCCTGCCCGCGCTCCCGCGCGTGCGCGTCGCGCCCGCGCGCGCGACGCTGGCGCGCGTGTCGCGGTTCTCCGGCGCGCTGGTATGCGCCGCCGCCCTCAGCGCGGGGACGGCGCGCGCGCAGTCGCAGAAGCCTCCGGCGCCGCCGCAGTCCGCGGCCAGCGGCGAGAGCGCCGGCGACCTGCGCGGCTGGCTCGTTCGCATCCACGATGCCGCCGCGCGCAGCAGCTACGTCGGCACGATGGTCAACAGCACCGGCACCAGCGTCGTCAGCACGCGCGTCGGCCACTATTGCGAAGGCAAGAACACGCTGGAGCGCATCGACGCGCTCGATGGCGAGCCGCGCTCGATGCTGCGCGTCAACGACGAGGTGCGCACGCTGTGGCCGCGCTATCGGGTCGCGGTGATCGAGCCGGTCGACCCGCGCGCGTCGTTCCCGTCGCTGGTGAGCGGCAGCGAGAAGCACATCCCCGATTTCTACGAGCTGCACGTCCAGCCCATGGAGCGCATCGCCGGCCACGACGCCGACCGACTGCTGCTGAAGGCGCGCGACGACAGCCGTTTCGACCACGTGATCTGGGCCGACCACGCCACGGGCCTGCTGCTGCGCGTGGACGTGCAGGTGGCCGGCCGCACGCTGGAGTCCTCGGGCTTTTCCGACGTCAACATCGGCGTCAAGCCCGATGCGGCCGCGGTCTATGCCGAACTGCATCGCGCCGACGGCTACCACGTCGTCAAGCCGGCGATCCTGCACACGAAGCTCGCGGACGAGGGCTGGGTCATGCAGTCGGCGATGCTGCCGCCCGGTTTCCAGGCGCTCGACTGCGTGCGCCGCGCGCTCGACATGCCCGGCGAGACGGGCGTGCAGGCCAAGGTGCTGCAGGCCATCTGGTCGGACGGCATCACGCACGTGTCGCTGTTCATCGAGCCGTTCCAGCCGCAGCGCCATCGCAGCGAGGGCTTGACGGTGATCGGCGCGACGCACACGCTCACGCGACGCGTCAACGACATGTGGCTGACCGCCGTCGGCGACGTCCCGCCCGCCGCGCTCGACCAGTTCGTCCGCGCCCTGGAACGCAAACAGTGAGAATCCGTGGACGCGCCATGCACCAGGCGCGCGTCCACAATACCGAACCCCTGTTCCGGAGCCATCGCTCGATGTCCAAGCCCCACGTCCCCCAAGCCATCTCCGCCGCGCTGGCGCTTGCCACCGTGCTCGGAGCCGCGCTCCCGCTGACGTCCCGGGCCGAAGCCACGCCGGCGCCCGTGCCCGTGCAGGCGCCCGACACCGCCATCCGCGGCCTGCCCGACTTCACCGGCCTGGTCGAGACGGTGGGCCCGGCGGTCGTCAACATCCGCACCAACATCAAGCCGAAGGCGGCCGGCCCGGACACCTCGCTGCAGGCGCAGATGCAGCAGCTGATCGAGGAATACATCCGCCGCCACGGCGGCCGCGGCGGCCGCAATGCGCCTCCCGGCGGCAACGAGCTGCCGGACGACGAGGACCAGCCGGAGCAGGGCTACATCGGCTCGGGCTTCATGCTGTCGCCCGACGGCTACGTGATGACCAACGCGCACGTGGTCGAGGGTGCCGACGAGGTCACCGTCACGCTGACCGACAAGCGCGAGTTCAAGGCCAAGATCATCGGCAGCGACCAGCGCACCGACGTCGCGCTGCTCAAGATCGAGGCCGCGGGCCTGCCCTTCGTCAGGATCGGCAGCGTCGACCGGCTCAAGGTCGGCGAATGGGTGATCGCCATCGGCTCGCCGTTCGGCCTCGAGAGCACGGTCACCGCCGGCATCGTCAGCGCCAAGCAGCGCGAGACCGGCGACTACCTGCAGCTGCTGCAGACCGACGTCGCGATCAACCCGGGCAACTCGGGCGGCCCGCTGATCAACATGCGCGGCGAGGTCGTGGGCATCAACTCGCAGATCCTCAGCCCGTCGGGCACCAGCGCCGGCATCTCGCTGGCCATCCCGATCGACGAGGCGATCCGCGTGTCCGACCAGCTGCGCGCGAGCGGGCACGTCACGCGCGGGCGCATCGGCGTGCAGATCGGGCCGGTGTCCAAGCAGGTCGCGGAGACGCTGGGCCTGGGCAAGCCGATCGGCGCGCTGGTCGAGGGCGTGCAGGCCGGCCTGCCGGCCGAGAAGGCCGGCATCGAGGCGGGCGACATCATCACCCAGGTGCAGGGCAAGACGGTGGAGCGCTTCTCCGACCTGCCGCGCCTGGTGGGCATGGTCAAGCCCGGCGACAAGGTCAAGCTGCAGGTGTTCCACGACGGCAAGTCGCGGGAGATGACGGCCGACGTGATCGACTTCGGGCCCGAGACGCCGCCGACGCTGGCCGACGCGGTGCCGGACGTGACCAGCAACACCAAGGCCACGCTGGGCCTGAAGGTCACCGACCTCGCCGACGCCGATCGCGCGCGCCTGCATATCAAGGGCGGCGTGCGGGTGGACAGCGCCGAAGGAGCGGGCGCACGCGCGGGCCTGCAGGAGGGCGACGTCATCCTGCAGATCGGCAACGTGCAGGTGACGTCCGCCAAGCAGTTCGCCGCGACGGTGGCCAAGCTGGACAAGACCAAGGCCATCGCGGTGCTGGTGCGCCGCGGCGATTCCGCAAATTACCTCGTGATCCGCCCGAGCAAGTAAAATCCCTGGTTCGGTGGACTGACACGGATCAGCTCCGCCCCCGGCCCGGCTCGTTCGCGCCACGCGAATGTCCGGGCCGCGTCCATTTCCGAGGTCCGCCGGCACGCGTGGCTTCGCACCTCTTTCGCATCTCTTTCGCAGGTCACCCAGATGGCACAGTACGTTTTCACGATGAATCGCCTCGGCAAGATCGTTCCGCCGAAGCGAGAGATCCTCAAGGGCGTGTCCCTGAGCTTCTTCCCCGGCGCCAAGATCGGCGTGCTCGGCCTGAACGGCTCGGGCAAGTCCACGCTGCTCAAGATCATGGCCGGCGTCGACAAGGAATTCGAAGGCGAGGCCACGCCGATGCCCGGCCTCAACATCGGCTACCTGCCGCAGGAGCCGCAGCTCAACCCCGAGCAGACGGTGCGCGAGTCCGTCGAGGAGGGCATGGGCGGCGTGCTGGCCGCCAAGAAGCGCCTGGACGAGGTCTACGTCGAATACGGCCTGGAAGACGCCGACTTCGACAAGCTCGCCGCAGAACAGGCCGAGCTCGAGGCCATCATCTCGTCGGCCGGCTCCGACAACGTCGAGCACCAGCTCGAGATCGCCGCGGACGCGCTGCGCCTGCCGGCGTGGGAGGCGGTCGTCGGCAACCTGTCCGGCGGCGAGAAGCGCCGCGTCGCGCTGTGCCGCCTGCTGCTGTCCAAGCCCGACATGCTGCTGCTCGACGAACCCACCAACCACCTGGACGCCGAGTCGGTCGACTGGCTGGAGCAGTTCCTGCAGCGCTTCAGCGGCACCGTCGTGGCCATCACCCACGATCGCTACTTCCTCGACAACGCCGCCGAGTGGATCCTCGAACTGGACCGCGGGCGCGGCCTGCCTTACAAGGGCAACTACTCCGAGTGGCTGCTGCAGAAGGAGCAGCGCCTCGAGCAGGAGCAGAAGACCGAGGACGCGCGCACCAAGGCGATGAAGAAGGAACTCGAGTGGGTGCGCTCGAACCCGAAGGGTCGCCAGGCCAAGAGCAAGGCCCGGATGGCGCGCTTCGAGGAACTGTCGGACTTCGACTACCAGAAGCGCAACGAGACCAACGAGATCTTCATCCCCGTGGCCGACCGCCTGGGCCATGAGGTCATCGAGTTCACCAACGTCAGCAAGGGCTTCGGCGATCGCCAGCTGATCGACAACCTCAGCTTCAAGGTGCCCGCGGGCGCCATCGTCGGCATCATCGGCCCGAACGGCGCCGGCAAGTCGACGCTGTTCCGCATGATCTCCGGCAAGGAGCAGCCGGACTCGGGCACGGTGGCCATCGGCAAGACCGTGAAGATGGCCTTCGTCGACCAGACCCGCGACGACCTCGAGGATGCGAAGACCGTGTGGCAGGACGTCTCCGGCGGCCTGGACAACCTGACGGTGGGCAAGTTCGTGATGCCCAGCCGCGCGTACATCGGCCGCTTCAACTTCAAGGGCAACGACCAGCAGAAGCTCGTGGGCAACCTGTCCGGCGGCGAACGCGGCCGCCTGCACCTGGCCAAGACGCTGATCCAGGGCGGCAACGTCCTGATGCTCGACGAGCCGTCCAACGACCTCGACGTCGAGACGCTGCGTGCGCTGGAAGACGCGCTGCTGGAGTTCGCCGGCTCGATCATGGTCATCAGCCACGACCGCTGGTTCCTCGACCGCATCGCCACCCACATCCTCGCCTGCGAAGGCGATTCGCAGTGGGTGTTCTTCGACGGCAACTACCAGGAGTACGAAGCCGACAAGAAGAAGCGCCTGGGCGAGGAAGGCGCGCGTCCGAAGCGCGTGCGCTACAAGGCGCTCAAGTAAGGCGTTCGCCGAGCCTGGCGACGAGAAGGCCGCCCGCCGAGGCGGCCTTTTTCATGCTCAATCGAAGCGCAGCGAGACGCCGGTGACGAACAGCGTGTCGTTCTTCTTCAGGCCGTCGCCGGGCTGGCTGTCGTAGCGGTGGGACAGCGTCGCGGTCAGGGCCAGCTGCTTGGTCATCGCCACCGACAGGCCCGCGTCGAACACCGTGCGAACCCCGTCGCCCTGGCTGACGCTCGGGTAGATCGTGAGCTTCTGCTTGAACGACGTGGTGTCGCTGAGCTTGTTGTTCGACTCCTCGGCCAGCAGCAGCTCGGCGTGATCGTAGCGGCTGCGCAGCTCGTCGTGGACGACCTGCGGCGCACGGTAGCGATCCCAGGTGTAGGCCAGGCCGGCGGAGACGTCGAAGGTCTGGTCGGGCCTCTTCACGACGTGATAGCCCACGCCGGTGCTGGGCGTGACGCGCGACGAGATGTCGCTCGGGATGTCGCGCACGAGATCGAGTTGGCCGAAGCCGTACCACGTCGGGGTGATGTCCTGGTTGTACAGGCCGGTGAACGTCTGCCGGTCGGCCGTGGTCGCACCGGCGCTGCGCGCGTACTGCCCGGCGGCGTTGAATTCCCACTTGTCGGATGTCGTCAGCTTGATGACGTCGGCGCCCACCGAGGCGCTCTTGGCGTCGGAGTTGCCGTTGGCGACGCTGGCACCGGCGGTGAACAGCGAGCGCCACTGGCCGTCGGGCTTCTGGGTGACCTGGGCGTGCGCCAGCAGCGGCGAAATGGCGGCCGCGCACAGGGCGGCGCGGCGGGCGGGAAAGCGTGACTTCACGAGGCGACTCCGAAGGGGAAACGCGCGGCGCGGCAGTTGGCGCGCCCAGCGCGGTGTCGTGCGGTGTCAGGTGCAGGCGGATGTTTCAGGCCGGCGTCGGCAGGATGGCCAGCGCACGCCGCGGGACGGGGATTTCTGCCCGGAAATGCAAAAGCCGCCCGGAGGCGGCTTTCTTCGACCAGGAAAACGCGGCGGCGCCGCGGCTTCCATCCGATCAGCGCAGCTTGATTTCCTTGTACAGGACGTGCTTGCGCGCCTTCGGATCGAACTTCATGAATTCGAGCTTTTCAGGCGTCGTCTTCTTGTTCTTGTTCGTGGTGTAGAAGTGACCCGTACCCGCGGTCGACTCCAGCTTGATCT
The DNA here is from genome assembly GCF_023231945.1 of Scleromatobacter humisilvae. GTDB lineage: Bacteria > Pseudomonadota > Gammaproteobacteria > Burkholderiales > Burkholderiaceae_C > Scleromatobacter > Scleromatobacter humisilvae. The sequence continues at coordinate 51,001 of NZ_JAJLJH010000008.1, read as the reverse complement.
TTTCGCGTCCACCCTTGGCTGCCATGGTGTATCTCTCCAGTGATGATTAAAGAGCGCCCTTGGCGCGCAGGTCGGCGAGGACGGCGTCGATGCCGTTCTTGTCGATCAGACGCAGCGCGGCCGTCGAAATACGCAGGCGGATGAAGCGGTTCTCGCTCTCGACCCAGATGCGGCGGCTCTGCAGGTTCGGCAGGAAGCGGCGCTTCGTACGGTTGTTGGCGTGGGAAACATTGTTTCCCGTCATCGGGTGCTTACCCGTCACTTGACAGACACGAGCCATGAAGCTCTCCTCAATTGGAACGAAGCGCAACAACGCACTTCGGCTGGAGAGCATGCACTTACGCCAATAGGGCGGCATGACTCCAAGGGAACCCGGGATTCTACGCTGAAAATCCCGGGAGCGCCAAGATTTCGCGTTTCAGCTCAGCGATTCCAGGTAGCGCTGCGCATCCAGCGCCGCCATGCAGCCCGTGCCGGCCGAGGTGATCGCCTGGCGGTAGACGTGATCCTGCACGTCGCCGGCGGCGAAGATGCCGTCGACGCTGGTCATCGTCGCGAAGCCGTCCAGGCCGGTCTTCGTGCGGATGTAGCCGTCCTTCATGTCCAGCTGGCCCTCGAAGATCGTCGTGTTCGGGTGGTGGCCGATGGCGATGAAGCAGCCCTTGACCGCGATCTCCGCGGTGGCATCGCCCTCGACCGACCGCGTGCGCACGCCCGTGACGCCGGTCTGGTCGCCCAGCACCTCGTCGAGGGTCTGGTCCAGATGCAGCTGGATCTTGCCTTCCTGGGCCTTGTGCATCAGCTTGTCGATCATCACCGCCTCGGCGCGGAACTTGTTGCGGCGGTGGATCAGGTGAACCTTCTTGGCGATGTTGGACAGGTACAGCGCCTCCTCGACGGCCGTGTTGCCGCCGCCGACCACGCAGACTTCCTCGCCGCGATAGAAGAAGCCGTCGCAGGTGGCGCAGCCGCTGACGCCGCGGCCCATGAACGCCTCCTCGGAGGGCAGCCCCAGGTATTTGGCCGAGGCGCCGGTGGCCAGGATCAGCGCGTCGCAGGTGTAGGTGCCGGAATCGCCGACCAGCGTGAACGGGCGCTTGCTGAAGTCGACCTTGTTGATGTGGTCGAACACGATCCTTGTATCGAAACGTTCGGCGTGCGCGAGGAAACGCGCCATCAGGTCGGGGCCCTGCACGCCGGCGACGTCCGCCGGCCAGTTGTCCACCTCGGTGGTGGTCATCAGCTGCCCGCCCTGGGCCAGGCCGGTGATCAGCATCGGCTTGAGGTTGGCGCGGGCCGCATACAGAGCGGCGGTATACCCGGCCGGGCCGGAGCCCAGAATCAGCACCTGTGCGTGGTTGGAGGTGTTCTCAGAGTTACTCATTACGGGTGCGGGCTCGGAAATTGCGAAATGGACGGCACAATGTCACACGACAAACTGCATCCGTGATTGTAGGGATGCCGGCAGGTACCCGCCGCCGGCATGCGGTGCAGGGCTCATCGTCCCAAGGGATTTGCGAAAGGTTTTTGAATGTCGATGCTCTCGAATCTGGACCTGATCCGACGCGTTCCGCTGTTCTCGATGCTGACGACCGATCAGGCACGTGTGGTGGCGGATGGCGTCGTCAAGCGCCGCTTCCGGCGCGGCGAGCTGGTCGTCGAGCAGGGCAAGAAGAGCAATGCGCTCTTCATCCTGCTCAGTGGCCGGGCGCGCGTCACCACCTCCGATCCCCGCGGTCGCGAAGTGATCCTGGCGGTGCTCAATGCCGGCGACTACGTCGGCGAGATGAGCCTGATCGACAACGAACCCCACTCCGCCACGGTGCGCTGCGAGCTGCAGTGCGACGTGCTGATCCTGGGCCGCGCCGAGTTCGCGCGCTGCCTGCCCGAGAATTCGAGCCTGTCGTACGCGATCATGCGCGGCCTGGTCACGCGCCTGCGCAGCGCCGACCGCCAGATCGAATCGCTCGCGCTGCTCGATGTCTACGGCCGCGTCGCCCGCACGCTGCTGGACATGGCCGAGGACGTCGAAGGCGAGAAGGTCATCAAGTCCAAGGTCTCGCGCCAGGACATGGCCAAGATCGTCGGCGCGTCGCGCGAGATGGTCAGCCGCGTGATGAAGGATCTGGAAGAACGCGGCATCATCGAGACCCAGGAAGACGGATCGCTGAAGATCCAGAACCGAAAGAGTTGACCGGCCTTGGCGCCGGGAAAGTGATCTGATTTGAGTCTCGCACTTCCGAAGTTCTCGGCGTTCTCGCGCACGACCACCGAAGCCGCACCGCCCGTGCCGCGCTCGGTGTGGAAGCAACGCATCGCGGCCCTGGTCGGCGTCGTCGTCTGGGCCGCGATCGCGCTGTCGCTCGCCACGCATCACCTGAGCGACCCGGGTTTCACGACCTCCGGCGACGGCGGCCCGGTGCTGAACCTGCTCGGCCGTCCGGGCGCGATGCTGTCGGACATCCTGCTGCTGGCGCTCGGCGCATCGGTGTCGTGGCTGCCGCTGGTCGGCCTGCTGCAGGCCTTGCGCAACCTCGCGCGCGGGTCGCGCGCGCTCGCGGGCGTCGACGACGACGTCCCCGAGCCGCGCTGGCCGCGCCTGCGCTTCTGGGCCGGCCTCGTCGCCCTGCTGTGCGCCAGCACGGCGCTCGAATGGACGCGGCTCTACACGCGCGAGGCCAGCATGCCCGGCGGCCACTCGGGCGGCATCCTCGGCTATTTCCTGGGCCCGCTGTCGATGCACTGGCTGGGCTTCGTCGGCTCGGGGGTGCTGTGGATCGCGCTGCTCACGCTGGGCATGTCCGGGGCGCTGCGCTTCTCGTGGGTGCGCCTGGCCGACGGCATCGGCGGCTGGATCGACGGCCGGCGCGTGCACCGCGCGGTCGCGCGCGAGCGCGCCGAGGACGAACGCATCGGCGAGATGGCGCTGCGCGAACGCGAGCAGCAGGCCGACGAGATCCGCATCGAGGACGTGCTGCACGCGCCCATCGTGATCGAGCCCGAGATCGTGCAGGTGGTCGAGTCCAAGCGCGTCGCGCGCGAGCGCCAGAAGCCGCTGTTCGTCGAGCTGCACGACAACAAGCTGCCGCAGGTCGACCTGCTCGACGCCGCGCCCACGCGCATCGAGCAGACGGTCACGCCCGAGTCGCTGGAGATGACCAGCCGCATGATCGAGAAGAAGCTGGGCGACTTCGGCGTCGAGGTGCGCGTGGTCGCCGCCGCGCCGGGCCCGGTCATCACACGCTACGAGATCGAGCCGGCCACCGGCGTCAAGGGCTCGCAGATCGTCAACCTCGCCAAGGATCTGGCGCGTTCGCTGAGTCTCGTCAGCATCCGCGTGGTGGAGACGATCCCCGGCAAGACGACGATGGCGCTGGAGCTGCCCAACGCGCGGCGCCAGATGATCAAGCTGTCGGAGATCCTCGGCTCCAACGTCTACAACGAGGCCGGCTCGATGCTGACCATCGCGCTGGGCAAGGACATCGTCGGCAACCCGGTCGTGGCCGACCTCGCGAAGATGCCGCACTGCCTCGTGGCCGGCACCACCGGCTCGGGCAAGTCAGTGGGCATCAACGCGATGATCCTGTCGCTGCTGTACAAGGCCGAGGGCAAGGACGTCCGCCTGATCCTGATCGACCCGAAGATGCTCGAGATGAGCGTCTACGAGGACATCCCGCACCTGCTGTGCCCCGTCGTCACCGACATGAAGCAGGCCGGCAACGCGCTCAGCTGGTGCGTCAACGAGATGGAGCGGCGCTACAAGCTCATGTCCAAGATGGGCGTGCGCAACCTGGCCGGCTACAACAAGAAGATCGACGATGCGAAGGAGCGCGGCGAGCTTCTTCCGAACCCGTTCAGCCTGACGCCCGAGTCGCCCGAGCCGCAGGAACGGCTGCCCTTCATCGTCGTCGTGATCGACGAGCTGGCCGACCTGATGATGGTGGTCGGCAAGAAGGTGGAAGAGCTGATCGCCCGCCTGGCGCAGAAGGCGCGCGCCGCGGGCATCCACCTGGTGCTCGCCACGCAGCGGCCCAGCGTCGACGTGATCACCGGCCTGATCAAGGCCAACATCCCGACGCGCCTGTCGTTCCAGGTGTCCAGCAAGATCGACAGCCGCACCATCCTCGACCAGATGGGCGCCGAGGCGCTGCTGGGCCAGGGCGACATGCTCTACCTGACGCCCGGCGGCGGCGTGCCGCAGCGCGTGCACGGCGCCTTCGTCAGCGACGACGAGGTGCATCGCGTGGTCGAGTACCTGAAGTCGCAGGCGCCCGCGAACTACATCGAGGGCATCCTCGAGGGCGGCGTGATGGACGAGGATCTCGCGGCCGGCGAGGGCGGCGGGTCAGCCGATGCGGAGGCTGATCCGTTGTATGACCAGGCGGTGGCGGTGGTGCTGCAGAACAAGCGGGCGTCGATCTCGCTGGTGCAGCGCCACCTGCGCATCGGCTACAACCGCGCGGCGCGGCTGCTCGAGCAGATGGAGCAGTCGGGGCTGGTGTCCAGCATGTCGGGCAGCGGCAACCGCGAGATCCTGGTTCCCAAACGAGACGAATGACGATGACCGCATTTCCGAAGTCCCTGCGTGCCGTGACCGTGGCGGCGCTCTCGCTGGCCTGCATTGCCGCACATGCCACCGCCACCGACGAGCTGCGCGACTTCGTCAGGAACGTGAAGTCCGGCAAATCGACGTTCACGCAGACCGTGCTGTCGCCCAACGGCAAGCAGAAGGTGTCCAACGGCAGCTTCGCGTTCGAGCGTCCCAACCGCTTCCGCTTCGTCTACGAGAAGCCGTATGCGCAGACGGTCGTCGGCGACGGCACCAAGGTGTGGATCTACGACCCCGACCTGAACCAGGCCTCGTCGCGCAAGACCGGCGACGCGCTGGCCAACACGCCGGCCGCGCTGATCGTGTCCAACGACATCGATAGGGTCTTCACGCTGGCCGACCAGCCGTCGAAGGACGGCCTCGACTGGGTGCTCGCCACGCCGAAGCAGGCCGAGGGCACGGTGCGCGCCCTGAAGGTGGGCTTCCGCAACCACGCGCTGGCGCAACTCGAGATCGACGACAGCTTCGGCCAGAAGTCGATGATCGTGTTCAGCGCGTTCGAGGCGAATGCGAAGCTGCCGGCGGACACGTTCGTCTTCGTGCCGCCGAAGGGGGCGGACGTCGCGGAGCAATAGGCTCGCGCCGCCCAAGAAAACGGCCGCGGCGGTTGCCCGCAGCGGCCTTCGAACCCTTCGAGGAAATTGTCCGGAGTCCAGGCGCGGTGAGGACGCGCCGTTCCTTCGCCCCGGATCAGCACGTCAGTGCATCATCGGTTCGTCCATGAGGCCCATGTCGGGGGCGGTCATCATCTGTTCGATGTCCATCAGGATCAGCATGCGCTCGGCATCGCCGCTCTTGATCGTGCCCAGGCCGGTAATGTAGGCCGCCTCGATGGCGCCGTTGAATTCCGGGGCCGGCTTGATGGCGTCGCCGCCGAGCTCGAGCACGTCCGACACCGAGTCCACCACCATGCCGACCGTGCGGCTGGCGATGTTCAGGATGATGACGACGGTGAAGCTGTTGTACTGGACGTCCGACAGGCCGAAGCGCAGGCGCATGTCGACGATCGGCACGATCACGCCGCGCAGGTTGACGACGCCCTTGATGAAGTGGGCAGCGTTGGCGATGCGGGTCGGGTTCTCGTAGCCGCGGATCTCCTGCACCTTCAGGATGTCGATGCCGTATTCCTCGGCGCCGAGCTTGAAGGACAGGTATTCGCGCGGCGCGCCGTGCACGGCCGAGGAGGCCGCTTGCGCGACGTTGCGGTTTTCGGTGGCGTTGATGGCGCTCATGGGCGGAATGGCTCCTGGCTACGGGACTTGTCTCTAGACCCAGGCAGGCAGCCGGGTCGCGTCGATGCCATGCAGTGTGAAGCCGCCGCGGCCCGCCGAATGCCCGAAAAGACCGCCGCGACCCCGCCAATTCAGGAATAGCACACGCTCCGCAGCGCCGCGTGCGGCCGAGCCGGGGCCCGCGGCCGCTGTAGGATCGACGACAAACCATGGCCGACCTCTTCTCCACCAAACCCGTGCCGCCGCTGGCCGAGCAGATGCGCCCGCAGACGCTGGACGACGTCGTCGGCCAGCGCCACCTGCTCGGGCCGGGCAAGCCGCTGCGGCTCGCGTTCGAGTCCCGCAAGCTGCATTCGTTCATCCTGTGGGGGCCGCCGGGGGTGGGCAAGACGACGCTGGGCCGGCTGGCGGCCAAGGTGACCAACAGCCACTTCATCGCGATCTCGGCGGTGCTGGCCGGCATCAAGGACATCCGCGCCGCCATCGACGACGCCCAGGAGGCGCTCGACCGCGAAGGTCGCTCCACGGTCGTCTTCGTCGACGAGATCCACTCGTTCAACAAGACGCAGCAGGACGCGCTGCTGCCGCACGTCGAGTCCGGCCTGCTGACGCTGATCGGCGGGACGACCGAGCACCCGGGCATGCAGGTGACCAACGCGCTGCTGTCGCGGGCGCAGGTCTACAACCTGCAGCCGCTGTCGCAGGACGACTTCAACGAGCTCTACGAACGCGCGCGCCAGCACCTGCCGGCGGTCACGGTCGACACGGACGCGCTCGCGCTGCTGGGCGGCTACGCCGACGGCGACGGGCGGCGCTTCCTGAACCTGCTGGAGCAGGTGAGCAACGCCGCGGCCGGCGCGGGCCTGGCCACCGTCGATGCGGCCTTCGCGGCCTCCGCGACCAGCCCGTCGCTGCGGCGCGCCGACAAGAGCGGCGATTCGTACTACGAGCAGATCTCGGCGTTCCACAAGTCCGTGCGCGGCTCGCAGCCCGACGCGGCGCTCTACTGGCTCGCCCGCATGATGGACGGCGGCGTCGACCCGCGCCAGGTCACCCGCCGCATGATCGCCATCGCCAGCGAGGACATCGGCAACGCCGACCCGCGCGCGTTGCAACTGGCCATGAATGCGGCCGAGGCCGTCGACCGCCTGGGCCTGCCCGAATGCGAGCTGGCGCTGGCGCAAGCCACCACGTACCTGGCGGCGGCGCCGAAGTCGAACGCGTCCTACCTGGCATGGAAGCAGGCCAAGGAGTTCGTCCGCACGGACGGCACGCGCGCCGTGCCGATCCATTTGCGCAACGCGCCCAGCAAGCTGATGAAGCAGATGGGCTACGGCAAGGAATATCGCTACGCGCACGACGAGCCGAACGCCTACGCCGCCGGGGAGAGCTGGTTTCCCGACGACGTCGAGCCCCAGCGCTGGTACCACCCGGCGCCGCGCGGCATGGAGATCAGGATCGGCGAGAAGCTGGCCGCGCTGCGCGCGCTGGACGACGACGCCAAGGAGTGAGGCGGGGGCACCTTGCCGGTGCCGGCGCACCGTCGCAAGGCGCGCCGTGGCGACCAGGCGTACGGGACGATGCGCGTGCATCGATACGCTGTTGCACGCCGTCGATACTTTCGCGACTCGCATCGCTTCAACTTGAAGACAGTGTCACCCCGGCCCCCGGCCGCGGCCACGAAGGGGCGGCGAGCAAATCTCGGCCGGATGGCGCGAATCGTCCCCCGCAACGAACAAAGCTCGCGCATCGACCCGGCGAATAGTGGCTCGTTCGGTTTCTCGCGGGTAAGTCCGTCCGCTCTCACGGCAGGGCGCTCCTAGAATCCGCCAACGCGCAGGGGTCTGAGACTTCTGTCATCGGCGTGCCACACGGCGCGCGGGTGGCCGGGTTCTTGCAACGCCTGCACGTGCCGCATGCGGGTATTGCCCGTGGCGGCCGGCTTCCAGCTTCCCGATGCTGGGGCCCAGGAGTTGCGCCCCATCGCGGTGGGGCGCGGCGTTCAAGACCAGGAGACCCCCTGATGGATATCTTTCTGCAGCAGATGATCAACGGGCTGGTGCTCGGGAGCATGTATGCGCTCGTGGCACTCGGCTACACGATGGTTTACGGCATCGTCAACCTGATCAACTTCGCCCACGGCGAGGTGTTGATGGTGGGCGCACTCACCAGCTGGTCGGTGACCGTCTGGCTGGGGCCGATGGGCATGCCCGGATGGCTGCTGCTGCTGATCGCGCTGCTGTGCGCAGTGGTCGTCTGCTCGGTGCTGAACTTCACCATCGAGAAGATCGCCTACCGGCCGCTGCGCAACGCGCCTCGCCTGGCGCCGCTGATCACCGCGATGGGCATGAGCCTGCTGCTGCAGACGCTGGCCATGATCATCTGGAAGCCGAACTACAAGATGTACCCGACGCTGCTGCCGCGCGATCCGATCTTCGTCGGCGGGGCCGTCACCAACTTCACGCAGATTGCCATCATCGTGGTCACCGCGATCACGCTGGGCGGCCTGATGTGGCTGGTCAACAAGACCCGGCTGGGCCGCGCGATGCGCGCCACCGCGGAGAACCCGCGCGTCGCCGCGCTGATGGGCGTGCGGCCGGACAACGTCATCTCCGCCACCTTCGTGATCGGCGCCGCGCTGGCCGCGCTGGCCGGCGTGATGTGGGCGTCCAACTACGGCTCGGTGCAGCACACGATGGGCTTCCTGCCCGGCCTGAAGGCCTTCACGGCGGCCGTCTTCGGCGGCATCGGCAACCTGGCCGGCGCGATGGTGGGCGGCATCCTGCTGGGCATCATCGAGTCGCTCGGCTCGGGCTACATCGGCGACGTCACCGGCGGCGTGCTGGGCTCCAACTACCAGGACATCTTCGCCTTCATCGTGCTGATCCTCGTGCTCACGCTGCGCCCGAAGGGCCTGCTCGGCGAACGCGTGGCCGATCGCGCCTGACCCCCGGAGAACCCACATGATGAAGAACAAGTTCGCCCTCTTCGTGGCCGGTGCGATCGCGCTGCTGATCCTGCCGCTGTTCGCGCAGTACTTCGGCAACGGCTGGGTCCGCATCCTCGACTCCGCGCTGCTGTACATGATGCTGGCCCTCGGCCTGAACATCGTCGTCGGCTACGCCGGCCTGCTGGACCTCGGCTACGTCGCGTTCTACGCGGTCGGCGCCTACATGTTCGGCCTGCTCGCCTCGCCGCACCTGACCGACACCTTCGACTGGTTCAAGAACACGTTCCAGCACGGGCTGCACGCCTCGGTCTGGCTCGTCATCCCGCTCGGGGCGCTGGTCGCGGGCACGTTCGGCGTGCTGCTGGGCGCACCCACGCTGCGGCTGCGCGGCGACTACCTGGCCATCGTCACGCTGGGCTTCGGCGAGATCATCCGCGTGTTCCTGAACAACCTCGACGCGCCGGTCAACATCACCAACGGCCCGAAGGGCATCGACACGATCGACTCGATCCACATCTTCGGGGCCGACCTGGGCAAGGACCACACGCTGTTCGGCATCGAGTTCCACTCGGTGACGATGTACTACTACCTGTTCATCGCGCTGGTGATCTTCGCGGTGCTGATCTGCTACCGCCTCGAGCGCTCGCGCATCGGCCGCGCGTGGATGGCGATCCGCGAGGACGAGATCGCTGCCAAGGCGATGGGCATCAACACGCGCAACCTCAAGCTGCTCGCGTTCGGCATGGGCGCCACGTTCGGCGGCGTCTCGGGCGTGATGTTCGGCGCGTTCCAGGGCTTCGTGTCGCCGGAGTCGTTCTCGCTGGCGGAGTCGGTGATGATCGTCGCGATGGTCGTGGTGGGCGGCATCGGCCACATCCCGGGCGTGCTGCTCGGCGCGCTGCTGCTGTCGGCGCTGCCGGAGGTGCTGCGCTACGTGGCCGGCCCGCTGCAGGAGGCCACGGGTGGCCGCCTCGACGCGTCGATCCTGCGCCAGCTGCTGATCGCGCTGGCGATGATCGGCGTGATGCTCTCGCGTCCGCGCGGCCTGTGGCCGTCGCCCGAGCACGGCAAGGCGGCGCCCGTGCCCGTTCCCGTCAAGTAAGAACAAGAGGGCATCACACATGAGCAACGCGGTTCTCCAGGTCAATGGCGTGTCCAAGCGCTTCGGCGGCCTCCAGGCGCTGTCGGACGTCGGCATCACGATCAACGCCGGCCAGGTCTACGGCCTGATCGGCCCCAACGGCGCCGGCAAGACCACCTTCTTCAACGTCATCACCGGCCTGTACACGCCCGACGCCGGCAGCTTCATGCTGGGCGGCGCGCCGTACCAGCCCACCGCGGTGCACGAGGTCGCCAAGACCGGCATCGCGCGAACGTTCCAGAACATCCGCCTGTTCGCCGAGATGACGGCCATCGAGAACGTGATGGTCGGACGCCACGTGCGCACCCACTCCGGCCTGATCGGCGCGGTGTTCCGCACGCCGAAGTTCAAGGCCGAGGAGGCCGCGATCCGCGCGCGCTCGCAGGAGCTGCTCGACTACGTCGGCATCGGCCGCTTCACCGACTACAAGGCGCGCACGCTGTCCTACGGCGACCAGCGCCGGCTCGAGATTGCACGCGCGCTGGCCACCGATCCGAAGCTGATCGCGCTCGACGAACCCGCCGCCGGCATGAACGCCACCGAAAAGGTCGTGCTGCGCGAGCTGATCGACCGCATCCGCAAGGACGGCCGCACCATCCTGCTGATCGAGCACGACGTCAAGCTGGTGATGGGCCTGTGCGACCGCGTGACGGTGCTGGACTACGGCAAGCAGATCGCCGAAGGCACGCCTGCCGAAGTGCAGGGCAACGAGAAGGTGATCGAGGCTTACCTCGGCGCCGGCCACAAGCCGCATTGAGGGAGCCCAAGCAAATGGCAAACATCCTGTTGGAAGTCGAGAATTTGCGCGTCGCCTACGGCGGCATCCAGGCCGTCAAGGGCGTCAACTTCAAGGTCACCGAAGGCGAGCTGGTCAGCCTGATCGGGGCCAACGGCGCCGGCAAGACGACCACGCTGAAGGCCGTCACCGGCATCCAGCCGATCGCCGCCGGCGACATCAAGTTCCTCGGCAAGTCCATCGCCGGCCAGGGCGCGTGGAACCTCGTCAAGCAGGGCCTGGTGATGGTGCCCGAGGGCCGCGGCACGTTCACGCGCATGACCATCACCGAGAACCTGCTGATGGGCGCGCACGTGCGCAAGGACGACGAGGTGCAGGCCGACATCGACAAGGTCTTCACGACGTTCCCGCGCCTGAAGGAACGCGCCACGCAGCTCGCCGGCACGATGTCCGGCGGCGAGCAGCAGATGCTCGCGATGGGCCGCGCGCTGATGGCGCGTCCGAAGGTGCTGCTGCTGGACGAACCGTCGATGGGCCTGTCGCCGATCATGGTCGACAAGATCTTCGAGGTGATCGAGTCCATCCACAAGCAGGGCACGACGGTGCTGCTGGTGGAGCAGAACGCCAGCCGGGCGCTGTCCATCGCCGACCGCGGCTATGTGATGGAGTCGGGCGAGGTCACGATGGACGGCGCGGCCGACATGCTGCTCAACGACCCGAAGGTGCGCGCGGCCTACCTCGGCGAGTGAGGCTCGCGACCACCGCCATGGAGCGCGCTTGCCGCGACACCTCGAGGCGCTGATCCCGTTCGCGTTTCCGTTCGCGTGGCTGGCGACCACGAGATGCTGGCCGTCAAGAGCGGCTGGACGGAGCTTGCCGATCCGGCTGCGCGGGCGCGACAGGATCATCCGCTTCCGCGGCGACATCGGCCGTTGCGTGCTCAACACCTGGGCGCGCGTGGGCAGCCCGTCGGACTGAGGCCCGGGCCGGCCTGCGGGCGCGCGTTGGCTATGATGCGCGCGGCTCGAGCCAAAAAAGAATCGGGGAGAGGGAGTGATGCAGATCCAGAAGATGGCCGTCGCCGGCGTGCTGGCGGCGGGTTTGAGTGCGTGCAGCGGCGGCGGCGGCGGAGGAGGCAGTTCCAATCCGCCCGTCCAGCCGACACTGAGTGCCGACCAGCAGACCTTCGAGAGCGTGAACCTGCAGGGCGGGCAGTTCTCGCTGCTGTGGAAGCTGCCGCCCGGCGGCGGCAACCTGGTGCCCGGCACCCACTACCTTTCCGCGGTGTCCAACGGCCTGCTGCCGCAGTCGCCGGCCCGCGGCGGCGCGCAGATCCAGACCGGGCATGCGACGACGCTCGACACGGCGCTGGACACGCGAACTTTCGCGCCCACGCGCTACCTGTCCGCGGGCGCCGTGGTGGTCGCTCCGCTCGACGCCATCCGGCGCGTGAGCTACGTCGGCGACGGCGTGCGTGTCGACTACCTCGCGAGCGACGGCGCCACGGTGCTGACCTCCGCGCAGTTCAGCCAGTTCGCGGTCGTGCCGCTGTCCGGCGCCGTGGGCGGCTCGCCCGAGGAACTGCTGGCCAGCGTGCCGATCGAGGACTGGATCGCCTTCAACAACTTCGCCGCCAACGCGACCTGGCAGGCCGGCTCGGCCTATGTCCGCCAGCACGGCGTGCGCGTCGGCGACGTGGTGATCGCCCAGGACTGCCCGAACGACACGACACCCACGACGACCACCGGCAACCAGCCCACGCCGTGCGCGACGGGCGCGACGCTGGAGCAGGTCTTCCCGGCGACCCTGCCGCTCCAGACGCTCAAGCCCTACGAGCACGACCTCCTGGCCGACGGCCGGATCGCGCAGGTCGCGGGCGTCCGCATGTGGGTCGCGAACGCGCCTCTGCCGCTGGAGCAATCCATCACGCCGGCCTACCGCGTCTACTACGAACTCAATGGCAACGTGTACGCCGGCCTGCTGGAGAAGGACGGCGCCCCGTTCCACTATCGTCAGGCCGACGGCTCGGTGGTGGACTACGCGGTCTCGCTGAACCAGGCCGCCGTCAGCAGCGTGCAGGCGGGCGTCATCACCGGCGCGGCCCCCGGCTCGCTCGCGGGGTCCGCCGCGGAGGTCGGCGCCACGGTCGACCTGTTCGGCATCGGGGGGCACGGCATCGACGGCGCGCTCACGCCGGCCGACCTGCGCGCGCACTACGACATTCCGGCAGGGCTGGACGGCACCGGCCAGACGATCGCCATCGTCGATGCCCCGGCGCTCTACGACGTCGCCCAGGCCGACCTGAACGTGTTCAGCCAGACCTACGGCCTGCCCCAGTGCAACGCCGCCAACCCGTGCTTCCGGCACGTGGACCTGTCCAACGGCGTGGCCGCGCCCGATGACGGCTGGAGCGGCGAGATCGCGCTCGACACGCAGATGGCCCACGCCATCGCGCCCGGGGCGACCATCGTGCTCGTCACGGCCGCCAGCCGTTCCGAGGCGGACTTGATGGCGGCCGTCGACTATGCGGCGGCGCTGCCCGGCGTGACGGCCATCAGCATGAGCTTCAGCGGCAACACGTGGGCCTCGCACGCGGCGGAACAGGACGCGCGCTTCGCGGCCCTGCAGGCCAACGGCATCGCGGTGTTCGCGTCCACCGGCGACGACGGCTTCTCGAACGCCGCGCGCTATCCGGCGGCGTCGCCCTACGTCACCGCAGTCGGCGGCACCACCATCACCGCCGTCGCGGGCGCGGCGGGCGTCGGCAACGAGTCGGCGTGGCAATACTCGGGCGGCGGCCCGAACCCGAGCGAGCTGATGCCTGGCTGGCAATCGGCCGCGATCGGGTCCATCGCCATCGCGGCCAACGGCAACGTGCGCACCGTGCCCGACGTCGCCGCCGTGGCCGACTTCCAGCACAGCGCCTTCGCGACCTACCGCGAACAGCAGTGGGTGATGGCCGGCGGCACCAGCGCCGCGACGCCGCTGTGGGCCGGCATCAGCGCGTTGATGGCGCAGAACCTGGCCGGCAAGGGCTCGTCGCTGGCCGCGCTGGTGCGCACGACGCCGGGCGGCTTCAACGGCCTGCTGTACCAGCCGCGACTGGGGCAGGGCGCCACGCCGGCGCTGGTGGGCATCGCGTCGGGATCGAACGACCTCAGCGGTGGCTTCTGCTCGCTCTGTGCCGCCGCGGGGGGCTACAACGACGCGACCGGACTGGGCCGCCCCGACGTGGCCAGCCTGATCGCCGCGTTCTGATCCGCGCTCAGACGCAGGTGCCGGCGAGTCCGCAGCCGGCCGCCAGCGTCGCGAACGGTTCGATCCCCAGCGCCAGCACGGCCACGACGAGCGCCGTCGCGCGCGCGTGACGCGCGGACGCCCCCGCGCGCGCGAGCGACTGCGCCGACGCCACGCACACGGCGTTGGGCAGGCCGATGAACAGGGGCAGCGGCAGCCAGCCGATCGCGCGGCCGAGGGCCTGGCGCCCGCCGATCAAGTCGACCGACACCGGCAGGAAGCCCAGCGTCGTCAACCCGACGCAGGCCGCGATCACGAGCAGCGCGACGACCAGCCCCGTGCGCCGGCGCGCGACGGCCGCCCATTCCGACAGCGGCCACAGCGCCGCGATGGCGAAGACCTCCGCGCCGATCAACAGCGCGAGCAGGACGTCCTTGGCGGAGACAAGCATCGGCAGCCGTATCGAGCGGCGCTCAGGCGCCGTGCTTGTCCGCTTCCGAGGTGAAGCTGTCGGCGTAGAACTCGTCGTCGGGCAGGCCGCACCGCGCGACGAAATCGCGCTGGGCCGACTCGATCACGATGGGCGCGCCGCAGGCGTAGACCTGGTGGCCCGAGAGGTCGGGGAAGTCCGCCATCACGGCCTGGTGGACGAAGCCGGTGCGGCCCGTCCAGGCGTCCTCGGCCGTGGCATCCGAGACGACGGGCACGTATTCCAGCTGCGGCAGCAGCGCCTTGGCCTCGGTGAGCCAGTCGTTCAGGTAGAGATCGGCCGGGCGGCGCGCGCCCCAATAAAGCCGCACCGGGCGGATGCTGCCCAGGTGGTGCAGCTGCTCGATCAGCGCCTTGATCGGCGCGAAGCCGGTGCCCGAGGCGAGCAGCACGATGGGCTTGTCGCTCTCCTCGCGCAGGAAGAAGCTGCCGAACGGGCCTTCCATGCGCAGGATGTCCTTCTCCTTCATCGCGGTGAAGACGTGGTCGGTGAACTTGCCGCCGGGCATGTGGCGCAGGTGCAGCTCGATGGACGCCGGCGTGCCGAGGTTGTGCGGCGCGTTGGCCATCGAGTAGCTGCGGCGCGCGCCGTCGCGCAGGATGAACTCGACGTACTGCCCGGCGCGGTAGCGGAACGGCTGCGTCGCCGGCAACTGCACGCGCACGATGGCGACGTCGTCGCTCGGACGCGCCATGCTCAGCACGCGGCCGGGCATCTTGCTGATCGGGTATTCGCCGGCGCCCACCACCATGCGCGCCTCGACGACGCAGTCGGTCTGCGGCGTGGCGCAGCAGGTGAGGATCAGGCCGGCGGCCTCTTCGGCCTCCGACAGCGCCTTGGGCTGGTGCGCGCCGTGGATGACGCGGCCGTCCTTGAGCTTGCTCTTGCACGAACCGCAGGCGCCATCGCGGCAGCCGTAGGGCAGGCCGACGCCGGCGCGGATCGCGGCCGACAGGATGGTCTCGTCGCGCGCGACGTCGAAGGCCCGCTCGGCGGGATGGAGGGTGACGGTGAAGGTCATGGGCTGGCGGCGGCGAAGGCCGAATATCGCGATGGGTGCCCGGCGGCACCGAATGGCGGATTATCCCGCGCCGGCCGCGACTCGCTCTAGACTTGCGACATGTCCGACCACGCCGTGCCCCTCGAACCGCTGCTGAGCGTGCGTTCGTACAGTGGCGAGCAGACCGTGCACTCGCACGACTACGCGCAGGTGCTGTTCGCCTGGCGTGGCCGTATGGACCTCGAGGTGGGCCCATCGACCGACTTCGCGGACAACTCCTGCGGCCTCGTGATCCCGGCCGGCTGCACGCATGCCTACGCGGCCTCGCCCGACCTGCGCATGGTCGTCATCGACGTCGCGCCGGATGTCGGCCTCGATCGCTCGCGGCGCTTCGTGGTGACGCCGGGCGTGCGCCAGCTGGCCGCGGCCGGCCGCGCCGACCGCCTGCTGGCTGCGATCCTGCAGGCGCCGCGCGTCGGCGTGCGCCGCGGCATCGCGCTCGACGGCCTGCGTGCCACGCTCGCCGGCGCGCTGCACGAGGGCTGGACGACCGCGCGCATGGCCGCGCGCTGCAGCCTGAGCACGCAGCGCTTCCACGCGCGGATGCTGGAGCTGACGGGCCTGTCGCCGCAGGCCTGGCTGCGCACGCTGCGGCTGGACGAGGCGCAGCGCCTGCTGCGTCGCGGCCTGACGCTGGAGGCCGTCGCCGCGCGCGTCGGCTACGCGTCGGCCAGCGCGCTGGCGCACGCGCTGCGGCGCGACCGGGAAGTCGGCGCGCGTTCGCTGCGCCACGACTGAAGTCGAGAGTCTCTCGACAAAAGCCTCGCGCCGGCGCGCCACGATGGACGCATGAAGACCTCGTCCTGGCCGGGCATCGTCCTGGCACTGTCGGCCGCCGTGCTGTGGGGCACGACCGGCACGTCGCAACACTTCGCCGGCGCGCGCCTGTCGTCCTATTGGATCGGCGGGCTGCGGCTCGCGATCGCCGCCGTGTTCTTCGCGCTGCTGGTCGGCGCCACCGAGCGCGGCCGCGCCGCGCGCCCGCGCGTGCCCGGGCTGTGGCGCCGGCAGCTGCTGGCCGGCACGGCCATCGCGGCCTACAACCTGGCGTTCTTCGCCGGCGTGCGGCTGGCGGGCGTTGCGGTGGGCACGACGATCGCGATCGGCAGCGGGCCGCTGTTCGCCGGCGCGCTGCAGGCGCTGGTCACGCGCCGGCCGCCGGTGGCGCTGTGGTGGCTGGGCACGGGCCTGGCGATCGGCGGCGGCGCGGCGATCGCGCTCGGCAACGGTGGCGTCGCCAGTGCCGACCTCACCGGCCTCGCGCTGTGCCTCAGCGCCGGCTTCTCGTACGCGGTCTACACGCTGACTGCGAAGTCGTTGGCGACCCACGCCTCGCCCGCGCGCGCCAGCCTGTGGGTGTTCGGCACCGCCGCGGTCATTGCGTTGCCCGCGGCATGGTTGATCGCGCCGTCGGGCGGCGTCGACCTCCTCGCCACGGGCGGCCGCGGCTGGCTGGTCGTCGCCTGGCTGGGCGTCATGGCGACGGGCGTGGCCTACCTCTTGTTCAGCAGCGCGCTGCGCTTCATCTCGGCCGCCACCGGCGTCGCGCTGGCCTTGGGCGAGCCGCTGACCGCGTTCGCGCTGGCCGTGCTGGTGCTGGGCGAGCCGCTGCGCGCCAGCGGACTGGCCGGCATCGCGCTGATCCTGGCCGGGCTCGCGCTGGTGGTGCGCGCCGAGCGCTGACAATGCAGGCCTGATGGCGAAGCGATCCTCCCTGTTGATCGTCGGTTGCGGCGATGTCGGCCTGCGCGTCGTGCGTGCGCTGGGCGGGCGGCTGCGCGTGTTCGCGCTGACCTCGTCGCCGGCGCGCCGCGACGCGCTGCGCGCGGCCGGCGTGACACCGCTGCTGGGCGATCTCGACGACCCCGCCGCGCTGAGCCGGCTCGCCGGCCTGGCCGATGCCGTGCTTTATCTCGCGCCGCCGCCGACGTCCGGCCACACCGACCCCCGACTGCGCGCGCTGCTGGGCGCCCTGAGCCTGCGCTCGCGTCCCGCGCGCGTCGTCTATGCGAGCACGACCGGCGTCTACGGCGACTGCCGAGGCGAGCGGGTGACCGAGACGCGCCCTCTCAACCCGACGACCGATCGGGCGCGCCGCCGCGTCGATGCCGAGTCGCGCCTGCGCGCCTGGGGCCGCGCGACGGGCGCGCGCGTGACGACGCTGCGCATCCCCGGCATCTACGCGATGGACCGCGAGGGCGGCGATCCGCGCGAGCGCGTGCGGCGCGGCACGCCGGTGCTGGCGGCCGCGGACGACGGCTACACCAACCACATCCACGCCGACGACCTCGCGCGCGCCTGCATCGCGGCGCTGTGGCGCGGCAAGCCGCAGCGCGTCGTGCAGGTCTGCGACGACTCCGACATGAAGACCGGCGACTACTACGACCTCGTCGCCGACCTCAGCGGCCTCGCGCGCCCCGCGCGCGTGACGCGCGCGCAGGCGGGCGAGCACTTCAGCGCCGCGCAGTGGAGCTTCCTCAACGAGTCGCGCCGGTTGTCCAACGAGCGCATGAAGCGCGAGCTGCGCCTGCGGCTTTCGCGCCCCACGATCCGCGAAGGACTCGCGGACTGACGCTCAGTGCACGCGCCGGATGTGCGTCGGCGGCTTCTTGCGCTTGAACGAGGGCGGGCGCCAGCGCCAGTACAGGATCATCAGGTAGCCGCCGAGCGCGCCGCCGAGCTGCGCGACCTGGCTGATCCAGGCGCCTGTGCCGTTGAACATCTGCCCGATCATCATGATGACCGCCAGCCCGATGAACACCCACACGGCGGTGCGCATGGTCACCTCGGCCACGAAGTACAACATGATGCGCTGGTTCGGGAACAGGATCCCGAAGGCGACCAGCATGCCGAACGTGATGCTCGCCGTGGTCGTCAGCGGCACAAAGGTGCCGATGACCAAGGTGAGCAACGCATACACGATGGCAGCCGCCACGGTGCAGGCCAGCAGGAACTGGATGTAGCGCCGCGTGCCCCAGATCTCCTCCAGCCGGCTGCCGAAGAAGTAGAGCATCAGCATGTTGAAGAACCAGGACAGGCCGTCGAGGTGCACCAGCGGATAGGTGACCACCTGCCAGGGCCAGAAGCCCGACATCACCGGGAACTGCGCCAGCCACTGCAGTTCGAGCGCGCCCAGCGGGCGGATCGCGGCGCCCAGGAACATCAGGACGCTGCAGGCGATCAGCAGGGCACGAGTGACGGGCGGCGGCAGTTGCAAGGGCATGGCGGGACGAGGCAGTGAGCGCCCAGTGTGCCATGGCGCCGCCCGCCGCGTTCCCGCGGTGCCCGCGCATCTCGACGTCGCGTGCGGTTGTTCCGCGACCCTCCTGGAGAGGCTCGCCATCGGGCACGCCTTGCCTGCTAGCATGCCGGCCACGCGCCCCGACGAAGAGGGTGCGATCGGACGGATCGGGAGGAATCGCCTTGGCCAGCAGTCTTGCATCTCGCGCGGCGCTCGCGCTCTGCGTCGCCGTGGCCGGCTGCGCGACGAAGCCGCCCGTGCTGGACTTCGAACAGGCGCCGCGAGCGCACGTGGCCGCTGCCGACGAGGCGATCGATCCGGCTGCCGCCTACGTCGTCGTCGTGCCGCACGTCGCGAGCCGCTCGGGTCCGCTCGACGACACGTGGTACATGGTGCACGTGTCGGTGTCCGACAAGCCGGAATTCCTGGCCTGGCTGACCAGCGCGCCGCCCTTCGGCCAGGCGCCGGTCAACCTCGCTGTCGCGGTGTCGACCGCGCGACCCACGGTCGTGCGCGTGCCGCCGGGCCGCTGGTTCGTCTCCAAGGTCTTCGTCCAGTCCCACTACTACGACGTCGACCCGGACTACTCGCTGTTCGACGCCCGTTCCGGCCAGCTGAACTATCCCGGCGACTGGACGGTCGAAGCCGGCTATCACGAGTCGACGCGCGGCGCGTTGCACATCGGCTGGTATTTCAATGCGACGCTTGCGGAGAGCGACACCAGCGACCTGGGTGCGGTGCTCGCCGAGGGCGCCGGCCCGCTCGGCCGCCTGCCCCGTGCCTACACGCGGCTGCCGTCGGCGAGGCCGGCACCGGGCGGCGGCTGAGCGATCGCGGCGAGAGACGGCGGCCTCAGTTCGCAGTTCGCAAGGCGACGGACGGCGCCTCGGACGACACGACGTCCACGACGTGGTTCAGGCAGATCAACCCCCAGTGTTGCAGCGGCCCGGGGTGGTCGCCGTCCGCGAAGGTCGCGGACGCGACGAAATCCAGATAGCGCGAACGGCTGTACTTCACGAGCATCCGGCCCTGGAATTCCTCGTCGCGGTCCGTCGAGACGAAGCTCTCGTTGCGGACCGGGTAGGCGACGCAGGTTGTCCAGTGCAGCTGGAAGACGCCGGATCCCTCGACTCGCACGATCGCGCGCGCGCCGGAAGCAGTTTCTCAAGAGCCGGATCCCCGGCGAGCGTCGCGGGATCCGCGGGGCCTGCGGCGACCGCTTCGGCGAAGACGATCCGCAATTCATTGTCGGAGAGTTCCGAGATCTGGTCCAGGTACAGATACCTGGACGCCTGGATCCGTCCCGGAACATCGTTCGTCATCGAGACATCTGAAACGATATCGCCGCGCGAGCCAGCATGGGCGCAACGCGCGCCTGGCCCGCATCGACCGTTGCTGCCGAGCGCGAACGGGAGGGCCCTGGTGCCTCGGGTCGGACTCGAACCGACACCCCTTTCGAGAACGGATTTTGAGTCCGTCGCGGCTACCGATTACGCCACCGAGGCAGGGGTTGCGGCAGGCGACGAAAGCCTGCGCAGGGGGCGGATTATCACATGGCGAAGGCGGGCTTTGTGGTGCGCTGCGACAATCGGGCCTGTCCCGTCCAGCTTCCTTTCCTGGAAACATCGCTTCCATGCCGACGTACATGACCCTCGAAGAAGCCATCGGCCACACGCCGCTGGTGCGGCTGCAGCGCGTGATCGGCGCGGAGATCGCGGCGCGCGGCAACGTGGTGCTGGGCAAGCTCGAGGGCAACAACCCGGCCGGCTCCGTGAAGGACCGTCCCGCGATCTCGATGATCCGCGGTGCCGAGCAGCGCGGGCAGATCAAGCCGGGCGACACGCTGATCGAGGCGACGTCGGGCAACACCGGCATCGCGCTGGCGATGGCCGCGGCGATCAAGGGCTACCGCATGGTGCTGATCATGCCGGAGGACCTGTCGATCGAGCGCGTGCAGACGATGAAGGCCTATGGCGCCGAGCTGATCCTGACGCCCAAGTCCGGCGGCATGGAATACGCGCGCGACCTCGCGCTGCAGATGCAGGCCGACGGCAAGGGCCTCGTCCTCGACCAGTTCGCCAACCCCGACAACCCGCGCGTGCACTACGAGACCACCGGCCCGGAGATCTGGCACGACACCGATGGCCAGATCACGCACTTCGTCAGTGCGATGGGCACGACGGGCACGATCACCGGCGTGTCGCGCTTCCTCAAGGAGAAGAACCCGGCGATCCGCATCCTGGGCGCGCAGCCGGCCGAGGGCTCGCGCATCCCGGGCATCCGCAAGTGGCCCGAGGCCTACCAGCCGAAGATCTACGAGCCGTCGCGCGTCGACGAGCTGATCCTCGTGCGCCAGGACGACGCCGAGGACATGGCGCGCCGACTCGCGCGCGAGGAAGGCCTGTTCGGCGGCATCTCGGCAGCCGGCGCGTGCTGGGCCGCGCTGCAGGTCGCGCAGCGGCTGGAGAACGCGACCATCGTGTTCGTGGTCTGCGACCGCGGCGACCGCTACCTGTCGACCGGAGTGTTTCCCGCATGAGCGGCACCGCATGGCGCTATTGCCCGCAGTGCGCCAATGCGCTCGCGTTCATCACGCAGGACGAGGACGGCGGCCCGAAGGAGCGGCTGCGCTGCGCGCACTGCGGCTTCACCCACTGGAACAACCCGACGCCGGTGCTCGCGGCCGTCGTCGAGTGCTCCGACCGCGACGGCAAGGTGCTGCTCGCGCGCAACGCGGCCTGGGCCGGCCGCATGTTCGCGCTGATCACTGGCTTCATGGAGGCCGGCGAGACGCCGGAAGAGGGCGTCGCGCGCGAGGTGCTGGAAGAGACCGCGCTGACCGTCGAATCGGTCAAGCTGATCGGCGTGTGGGACTTCCAGCGCATGAACCAGGTCATCATCGCGTACCACGTGGTGGCGCATGGCGAGGTGACGCTGTCGCCCGAGCTCGCCGAGTACAAGCTGTTCGCGCCAGCCGACATCGTCTGCTGGCCGGCCGGCACCGGCTACGCGGTGGCCGAGTGGCTGCGCGGCAAGGGCATCGAGCCGAAGTTCATGAGCTTCGAGGAGCGCGCCGCGCAAAGGGCTGCCGAGCCGGACGCGTCATAGAATGAATCACGCTCACGAGGTCAAGCCCATGCAAGCCCACAAGGAAATCGATACGCGCGGCCTCAACTGCCCGCTGCCCATCCTGAAGGCCAAGAAGGCGCTGGCCGAGATGCAGACGGGCGAGGTGCTCAAGGTGGTCGCCACCGACCCGAGCTCCACGCGCGACTTCCAGGCGTTCGCACGGCAGACGGGCAACGAGTTGCTGGAGCAGTCGCAGGACGGCGGCGAGTACATCCACTTCATGCGTCGGCGCTGAGCCGGTCCGGCGTTCGAAGGCACGCGCCGCCGGCCTCGGCGCCCGGCCGCCTGCGGCGTTCGCGCTTGGCGCGTGGCTGGCATGCAGGGGCGCCGCGCAAGCGGCCGACGATCCGGATCCGCGAGCGCGTGCAGGCCGACGCCCGGCTGGGCCGCGGCCTGCTGCACCTGCCCGATGCCGCGCCGCCGGAGTTGCCGGACGCGCACGTCCGGGAAGCAGGTGATCTTGCGCAGTTGCTGCCGGCGTCCCCGATCGCGCTGATGGGCCACTGGACGCGGCCCGACGACGATCCGCCCGACGACGGTGCCCGCCAGTACCTGGCCGGCAACTCGCACCTCGTGCAGTTCGAGCAGGGCGGCAGGATCGCCGACGACGAACTCTCCGCCGAGCGCGTGACGTCCTTCATCGAGATGCCCTGGCGCGAACCGCTGCCTTGAGCGGGCACGTGCCGCCTGCCCGCTGCAGGCCGGGGCCATCAGCCGCCCAGCTGTTCCCGCTGCGCCTTCATCCGCGCCACCGTCTCGACGAAGCCCGCCAGGCGCGTGCGCATCTGCTCGACGACCTCGGGCTTCGCGCGCGAGACGAAGTTCTCGTTACCCAGCTGCTTGTGCGCCTTCTCGATCTCGTTGTCCAGGCGCGCGATCTCCTTGTCGAGACGCTCGCGCTCGGCACCGACGTCGATCTCGACGTGCAGCGCCAGGCGGACGTTGCCCTCGACCGCCACCGGCAGCAGCTTGGTCGCGTCCACGAACGCCGCCTCGTCGGCGATGACCTGCACGTCGCCGACCTTGGCCAGCGCCTTGAGCAGCGGCGCGGCCTGCGCGACGAACTCGGCGTCGCCATGCGTCAGCAGCGGCGGACGCTTGTTCTCGGCGATGTTCATCTGCTTGGCCACGCTGCGGGTGGCGAGCACCAGCGCCTTGAAGCGCGCGACCCAGGCGCAGGCCGCCTCGTCGACGCGTTCCAGCTGCGCAACGGGGTAGGGCGCGGTCGCGATGGTCTGGCCGGCGGCGGGCGCGCGGCCGGCGATCGGGGCGACGGTCTCCCACAGCTCCGCGGTGACGAAGGGCGTGACCGGATGCATCAGGCGCAGCACCGTCTCCAGCGTGCGGACCAGCGTGCGTCGCGTGCCGCGCGCGGCGGCCTCGTTGCCCGCGGCCTTGGCCTCGGCCAGCTGCGCCTTGGCGATCTCGAGATACCAGTCGCAGTACTCCGTCCACACGAACTGGTAGATCGCGTTGGCGACGTTGTCGAGGCGGTACTCGGCGAATCCCTGCGCGACGGCGGCCTCGGCGCGCTGCAGCTCGCTGGTGATCCAGCGGTCGGCCTGGCTGAACGAGTTGTACCCCGGGGGGCATTCGGTCTTGTCGCCCTCGAGGAGGCCGCAGTCCTGGCCCTCGCAGTTCATCAGCACGAACTTGGTCGCGTTCCAGAGCTTGTTGCAGAAGTTGCGGTAGCCCTCGCAGCGCTTGGAGTCGAACGCGATGTTGCGGCCGAGGGTGGCCAGCGCGGCGAACGTGAAGCGCAGCGCGTCGGCGCCGTAGGCCGGGATGCCTTCGGGGAATTCCTTCTTCGTGTTCTCGCGCACGCGCGGCGCGGTCTCGGGCCGGCGCAGGCCGATCACGCGCTTGTCCAGCAGCGGATCGAGCGCGATGCCGTCGATGAGGTCGACCGGGTCCAGCACGTTGCCCTCGGACTTGGACATCTTCTGGCCCTGCGCATCGCGCACCAGGCCGTGGATGTAGACGTCGCGGAACGGCACCTTGCCGGTGAAGTGCGTGGTCATCATGATCATCCGGGCGACCCAGAAGAAGATGATGTCGTAGCCGGTCACGAGCACCGACGACGGCAGGAACAGGTCCTGTTCGAGCGTCTTGCCGGGCCAGCCCAGCGTGGAGAACGGCACCAGCGCCGACGAATACCAGGTGTCGAGCACGTCCTCGTCGCGCACCAGCTTGCCGGTGTAGCCGGCCGCGGCGGCCTTCTGCGCGGCTTCCTCGTCGCTGCGCGCGACGAAGATCTGGCCATCGTCCGCATACCAGGCCGGGATCTGGTGGCCCCACCACAGCTGGCGCGAGATGCACCAGTCCTGGATGTCGTTCATCCAGTGGTTGTAGGTGTTGACCCATTGCTCGGGGTAGAACTTGACCTCGCCCGATGCCACGGCCTTGATGGCCTTGCCGGCGATGGACGTGCCGTCCGCGCCCGGCTTGGTCATCGCCACGTACCACTGGTTGGTCAGCATCGGCTCGATGACCTGGCCCGTGCGCTCGCAGCGCGGCACCATCAGCTTGTGCTTGCGCGTCTCGACGAGGAAGCCCTGCGCGTCGAGGTCTGACACGATGCGCTTGCGCGCGACGAAGCGGTCGAGGCCGCGGTAGGGCTCGGGCGCGTTGTCGTTGATCGTCGCGTCGAGCGCGAGCACGCCGATGATGGGCAGGTCGTGGCGCAGGCCGACGGCGTAGTCGTTGGCGTCGTGCGCGGGCGTGACCTTCACGACGCCCGTGCCGAACTCGCGGTCGACGTAGTCGTCGGCGATCACCGGGATCTTCTTGCCCACCAGCGGCAGGATCACTTCCTTGCCGACCAGCGCGGTGTAGCGCTCGTCGCCGGGATTCACCATCAGCGCGACGTCGCCCAGCATGGTCTCGGGACGCGTCGTCGCCACCGTGAGGTCGCCCGAGCCGTCGGCCAGCGGGTAGCGCACGAACCACAGGAAGCCGTCTTCCTCCTTGCTGTCGACCTCGAGGTCGGACACCGCGGACTTCAGCACCGGATCCCAGTGCACCAGGCGGCGGCCACGGTAGATCAGGCCCTCGTCGAACAGGCGCACGAACGTCTCGGTGACCGTCTTCGACAGCCCTTCGTCCATCGTGAAGTACTCGTGCTTCCAGCTCACCGAATCGCCCATGCGGCGCATCTGGCGGGTGATCGTCGAGCCGGACTCCTGCTTCCAGTCCCACACTCGCGCGACGAAGTTCTTGCGGCCCAGCTCCTGGCGCGAGAGCCCCAAGTCCTGCAGCTGGCGCTCGACGACGATCTGCGTGGCGATGCCCGCGTGGTCGGTGCCCGGCACCCACAGCGTGTTGAAGCCGCGCATGCGGTGGTAGCGCGTCAACGAGTCCATGATGGTCTGGTTGAACGCGTGGCCCATGTGCAGCGTGCCCGTGACGTTGGGCGGCGGCAGCTGGATCGAGAACGACTGCTTCGCGGGATCGAGCGTGGGTTCGTAGACGCCGGCCTGTTCCCACAGCGGCGCCCAACGGGCCTCGATGGCAGCGGGTTCGAAGGACTTGGCGAGTTCGGACATTGGCGGGCTCAGCAGTGATTTCTGAGCCCGATTGTAGGCGGCGTCCGGGTTTGCGCTTAGAGCCGCGGCCTCTCGAAACCGGCCCATCGGCACACGGCGGGATGCGTCCACTGCCGCGTCGCGTACTCGGCCAGCCGCGCAGGCACCGCGTCGCCGTGCATCACCAGTCGATTGAGCATCAGCGCCAGGTCGGCATCGGCGATGCACCAGTCGTCGAACAGGTGCGCGTTGCCGGCGGGCAGCAGCGCCTCGACCGCCGCGAACAGCTTGCTCGCCGCCGCCTCGCCCGCGGCCGACAGCGCGGGCGCCTTCGCGCCGTGGAACACGACCTCCGTCGAGCGCTCCATGCGGATGGGCATCAGGTCGCTGCGCAGCCAGGCCTGCACCTGGCGCGCGCGGGCCTTCTGTCTCGGATCCCGCGGATACAGCGGAGCGCCGGGAAACACGTCCTCGATGTATTCGTCGATGGCCGACGACTCCGACAGCGCGAACTCGCCATGCACCAGCGTCGGAACGCGGCGCGTCATCGACAGGCCGGCGTATTCCGGCGCGTGGTTCGCGGCGGCCGAGAGGTCGACGGTGCGCAGTTCGAAGGGCAGTTGCTTGACGCTCAGCGCGACGAAGGCGGACATCGCATACGGGCTGGCGTATTGGGCGTCGACGTGGAGGGTGAGCTGGTCGGTCATCGTTCGTGTTCGTTGTCGGGTCGGGCATGTGACTCGACAAGTTTGAGAGGCGCTTCAAGAGCGTCCTCGTCGATGCGGTGCAGCGCGTAGTCGCGCAACGCCTGGCCCAACGCGAGGACGGCGCCCGCGTCGGAGTCCTTCGATCCGGGCCGCGCCTCGCCGACCAGCTCGTCGAACTGGCCGTCGAGCGCCGAGACGGTCGCGTAGATCCACGAGCCGTCGGTGCAGGCGGTGCGGCCCGCGCCGCGTTTCTTGTCGACCAGTTCCGCCGGATAGTGGGTGCGTGCCAGGATGGGCGTCACGCCGCGGTGGATGCGCTCGGCCAGGGCGGGCGGCAGGTCGCGCGAATCCACGACACCTGGCCCCGGGCCGTTCAACTGCGCGCTGCTCTTCGCACGAAGCAGCGCGATGCGGAAGCGGCCCTGGTCGCCGCGAAGCAAGGCGACGTCGTAGACCGGCTGCCAGCCCGGTTCGGAGCGGCCGTCGACCTCGATGAAGTCGAACCAGAGTTCCTCGTCGTTGCGGCCGATCGTCGGCTTCGGATCCGCCACGGCCGCCTCGATGTAGAGCCGCGGATTCGTCGCGGGGTAGAAGCCGTCGACCGGGCACGGCGGCATCGCCGCCGCTCGCAGGCACGCGCTCGCGGCGAGCAAGGCCAGGCAGGACTTCACAGCAGCCGCGCCCGCTTGACCGCGTGATAGCGATTGACCAGCGTCGCCGCCAGCATCGAAGGCTCGACGTCGACCAGCAGCTGGTTCTTGCCGGACAGTCGCCGGAACGCCTCGGCCCGCGCGTTCTGGAACCAGTGCGCGGCGGCGACGTCGACGATGGCCTGGTGGTCGTCCATCGGCTGCGACGCGATCTCGGCGACGACGCCTTCCTTCAGGCTCGCGAGCAGCACGAGGTGGCGCGTGCGCATCAGCTTGAGCGCGTCCTCGAGCTCCTCGCAGTCCTCGTCGCGGAAGTTCGTGAGCACGACGACGAGCGAACGGCGGCGCACGCGCAGCATCAGGTCGCGCGCGGCGGCGAGATAGTCGGAGTGGGTCGGGCTCGGCTCGATGTCGTGCAGCCGCGCGACCAGCGAATTCAGCGCCGCCATGCCCTTGGCCGGCGCGAAGTGGCGCTGCTGCGAGGCGTCGTGGCCGAAGGTCATCGCGCCGACGGCGTCGCCGTCCTTCAGCGCGACGTAGGCCAGCAGCATCGCGGCGTTGAGCGCCTGGTCGAAGTGGCTGCCGTCGTGGCCGGAGCGTTCGTCCGCCCTCATCCGCCGGCCGCAATCGAGCAGGAACATCACGGCCTGGTCGCGGTCGTCCTGGTACTCGCGCACCACCGGCCGGCGATGCCGCATCGACGCGTTCCAGTCGATGTGGCGCGTGGGCATGCCGGGCACGTATTCGCCGAGCTGCTTGAAGTCGGTGCCGGCGCCGCGCGCGATGTAGCTCTTGATGCCGATCTCGGCGAGCCGCCGGTCGCCCGCGAGCCAGGCGTAGCGCGACAGCGCGGCGAAGTTCGGATAGACCTGCACCGACTGCGCCGCGCCGATGCGCAGCTGCAGGTCGGCCAGCCCCAGCCGCGAGCGCACGCGGATCGCGGCCGGCTCGAAGACGACCTTGCCGCGCTGCGTCGGCGTGATCTCGTAGCGCACGTCCAGCCTGCTTGCGGCCGGCAGCACGACGGATGCCGGCAACAGCCGCTGCGTCATGGTGGCGGGCACGTGGTCGAACAGCTCGAGCTTCCACGGGCGCGTGCCCTCGTGCGACAGCGTGACGACCAGGCCGTGCGGCTGGCCGAGCGCGAACGCACTGGGCATCTGGCGCTCGAACAGGATCGGATGGCGGCGCAGCTGCCACGCGGCGAATGCGGCGTCGGCCAGGAACAGCAGGGCCAGCCCGGCCGCCAGGCCGCCCGCGACCGGTGCGATCGGCGTCGCGCCCAGGTCGCGCGCCTTGGCCACCAGCAGCGCGATGGCGGCGCCGGTGGCGATCGCGGCCAGCGCGATCACCGTGCGCCGCGTGGGCATCAGCAGGCGTGGCACGCGCTCGCTTCCTTACAGCCGCGGCGCGTCGACGCGCGTGGCGATCTCGCGCAGCACGTCATCGACGGCGCGGCCCTCGAGTTGCGCGTCCGGCGACAGCACCACGCGATGGCGCAGCGCCGGCAGCACCTGGCGCTTGACGTCGTCGGGCGTGGCGTAGTCGCGGCCGGCGATCAGCGCCGCCGCGCGCGCGGCGCGCACGAGCGCGATCGCGCCGCGCGAGCCCGCGCCGTTGCCCAGGCCGACGGCCCCGCGCGTGGCGCGCGTCAGGCGCACCGCGTAGTCCACCACGCGATCGTCGATCAGCACCGAGCTGACGCACTGCTGCAGGCGCGAGACGTCGGCCTCGGTCAGGCAGCGCTGCACCTTGTCCAGCGGCAGCGCGTCGCCGACCTGGTGGCCGGTGGCGGCCTTGACCACGTCGACCTCCTCGGACTGCGTCGGGAAGCCGATGTCGATCTTGAACAGGAAGCGGTCGCGCTGCGCCTCGGGCAGCGGATAGGTGCCTTCGGAGTCGATCGGGTTCTGCGTGGCCAGCACCATGAACGGGCGCGGCAACGAGACGGTCTGGCCTTCCAGCGTGACCTGGCGCTCCTGCATGACCTCCAGCAGCGCGCTCTGCGTCTTGGCCGGCGCGCGGTTGATCTCGTCGCCCAGCAGCAGGTTGGTGAAGACCGGCCCCTTGCGCAGGCGCAGCCGCCCGATACCCCCGTCCGTACCGGGCTCGAGCACGGCGTGGCCGGTGAGGTCGGACGGCATCAGGTCGGGCGTGAACTGCACGCGCGAGAACTGCAGCGACATCGCCTGCGCCAGCGCGCGCGCCAGCAGCGTCTTGCCCAGGCCCGGCAGGCCTTCGTAGAGGATGTGGCCGGAGGCGACGAAGGCAATGAGCGTCTGGTCGATCACCTCCTGCTGGCCGACGACGGCGCGGCCGACCTCCGTGCGCAGCTTGCCGAGCGCCGCGACGATGAATTCGAGTTCCTTGGAGTCGATGGCCATGGTGATGTCCAGTGAAGTAGTCGGTTAGACGAGCGGGGCCGCGGGGGCGCGCAGCAGCGCGCGCCGGGCCTGCTCGAGGACGGCGGTCGCCGCCAGGATCTGGGCCGGCGCCGCGCCGCCGCCGATGTGCATGGCCGCGCGCAGCGCCGCCCGGTCGATCGCCTGCGCGGGCTGCAGCGTGGCGGCCAGCGCCTCGATGCGCGCGTCGTCGTCCAGTTCGGCCCAGCCCTCGACGCGCCGGCGCGCCGCCGCGTCGAAGGCCTGGCGGGTGGCCGCGTGCAGCGCGCGCGGGTCGGAGCCAGCGATGAAGTGGCCGGTGCCGCGCACCTGCTCGCCCATCGAACGGCGTGCCTGCGGCGGCAAGGCCTCGCGCGGGCCGAAGCGCAGCATCAGGCGCCACAGCGCGAGCGCGATGGCGGCCAGGGCCAGCAGCGACGGCGTGCGCGCCTCGTGCCACATCCAGCCCAGCAGCGGCTCGCGCGCCTCGTCGCCGACGATCCAGACGACGCGGCCCGGCGCGGCCTGCAGCACCGCCGCGGCGATCAACGCGTTGTCGCCGTGCAGCAGGCCCATGTTGTGCGTGACGAGCGGCGCGGTGAGGCCGGTGACGTCGCCGCGGCCGATCGCCACGCGCATCGCGAGCGTGCCCTTGGCGCCGGTGAGCTGCCAGGTCGGCGCGACGTGGTTGAGCGTGCGCAGCGGCCCCGCCCAGGTGCAGCCGTGATAGACGCGGCCCGGCTCGAACGCGGGCTCGGGGGTGGCGTCCGTCTCCTCGAAGTCCGCGCAACGGTCCCATGGCGTCTTGGGATCGAACAGCCTGGCCAGCTTCTTCTGCTGGGCGTTCGGGCGCGGCTTCCGGCGTGTGGCCGGGGCGTCCTCGTCGTCGTCGGTCTCGTTCGTGTCCTCGGCGTCGGACGCGGCGTCGTCCTGCGCCTTCGCGGCCGGATGGCGCTGCGGCCGCGCGAACGACAGCGGCACCCAGCGCAGGACGTCGCCGTCGAACTTCCACCGCGTCACGACCAGGTGGCCGCCGTTCTCGACCCAGGCCTTCAGGCGTGCGTCGCGCTCGGGGAAGATGTCCCAGACGGTCGATTCGAGCAGCAGCGTCGCGCCGGCTGGCGGCATCGGCTCGAGCGCGGTGCGCGTCTCCAGCGTCGCGCCCGCGCCTTCGAGCACGTGGCGCAGCGAGTAGACCTCGTCGCTCGCGGCCGCCCCGCGCGCCGGGTCGTCGACCTCGATCTCCTCCCAGCGCGTGTGCCAGACCACCCAGCCCAGCAGCGCCAGCACGAGCAGGCCCACCAGCGTGCGGATCAGCGCGGCGCCCTTCATGACCCGCTCTCCGCGCCGATCGGCGCGCTCGTGTCCAGGCGCTGGCCGAAGCCCGTGCACAGCGCCTCGCCCATCGCGAGCGACAGCGTGCGCCCGCCGTAGATGTTGGCCTCCCACGCGCGCACGACCTGCGTGACGTAGCGCAGCGCCGTCGCCTCGAGCCGGCCGCGCGCGAGCTCCAGGCATTCGCCCTCGGTGGCGGACGCGGTGATGGGCACCTGGAAGCGGTGGATCATGCGCGACAGCGCGCCGCGATACAGCAGCGACAGCGCCGCCGGCACCTGCCCGGACTGCCACAACGCCCAGGCGGCGGCGCCGACGTCGTCGGGCAGGCTTTCCGGACGCACGTCGAGGTCGCGCACGTGGCTGACGGCCTGCGCGGCCTTCGCGCGGCGGAACGCGCGCAGCTGCACCACGTGGCGCACGCTGACCAGCGCCAGCGCCACCAGCACGAGCACGATGCCCCACAGCAGGAAGCGGCCCATGTCGTTGATGAAGCGCGCGAACGACCGCATCCACTCGAAGAGCCACGAGCCGTCGCCCGGCCTGGGCGGCGGCTCCTCCTTCGCGTCGTCCTTCCAGCGCAGCCGGTGCTCCTTGTGCTTGCCAGAGAGCAGCGGGTCGGCACGCAGCTTGTCGACGGCCGACTCGATGCGCGCCGCGCGCGGGTCGGCCGGGGCCGAGGCGTCCGCGGCGGGCGCCGACGCCGCCACCGGCGCATCGACGGCATCCTGGGCGAACGCGCTCGCCTCGCCGCCGAACGCGCAGGCCGCCGCGAGGACGATGCGCGAGACGTCAGCGCGCGGCGAACGCATGGCGCAGGTCCTGTTCGACATCCCAGGCCTCGAGCTCGACCCGGCGATTGAGGTACATCGCGAAGCCCGAGGCGACGAAGAACGGCTCGACGAAAAGCACGGCCGCGGCGTGCGCCGCATACAGCACGCCGGTGGCCGCGAGGCTCTCGCCGGTGAGCCAGCGCACGGCGTCCCAGTTGCGCAGGCCCGGCGTCATCCACGGGATCGCCGACAGCAGGCCCAGCACCAGGAAGAACTCGATCCAGCTGAACGTGGCCTGCGCCATCGTCGCCGCGCCGCGGTGGCTGCGCAGGATGGCCTTGACGCGCTGGCGCCGCGCCGCGCCGGTCTGGCCTTCGAGCTGCGCCACCGGCATCGAGTACGCGCGCCAGAACGACAGGCGCCAGAGTGTCAGCCACTGCAGCATGGTCAGCCACGGCGCGCTGCGGCGCGCCTCCCAGGCGTCGTTGAAGCTCGTCTCCTCGCCGAAGGCCTGGCGCGCGTAGATGTGCAGCAGCGTGCGATCGAGCCAGGGCTTGAACCACCACAGCAGCGTCGACGGCAGCCACGGCGCGATCTCGACCGTCGCGCCGCAGGCGACGACCAGCAGCAGCGCCAGCGGCAGGAAGGCGCGCCGCAACGAGCGCCAGCTGCGCTGGGTCATGCCCACGCCGAGGTCGACGGCCTCGTAGGCCGGACGCGGGCGCAGCGCGAGCTGGAGCTGCTCGGCCTTCATCGCGCGTCGCCTCCGGCGTGGCCGCGGCCCTGCAGCCCGAGGTAGGCGAAGACCAGCGCCCAGCAGCAGCCGCCGACCGCGTACTTGACGCCGGGCGCGATCCAGCCGGCCGACGACCAGAAGGCCTCGAGCGCGGCCGCGATGATCAGCATCACGAAGAAGCAGAACACCACCGGCGAGGTCTCGCGCGCCGCGCGCATCAGCGCCTGCGTGCGCGTGAGGCGCCCGGGCGCGAGCACGGCGTGGCCCAGCTTCAGTCCGGCCGCGCCCGACAGGACGATGGCCGTGAGCTCGAACGCCGAATGCGTGACGACGAACGAGAAGAAGCGCTCGCTGTCGCCGCGCGTCACGAGAAAGCCCGCGATCGCGCCGAACAGCAGACCGTTGTAGCCGACCATCACGAGGCTGCCGATGCCCAGCATGAGGCCGGCGGCGAAGCACTGGAACGAGATGCCGACGTTGTGCATGATGTAGAAGCCGAACATCTGCCAGTCGTCGCCCGAGGTGCGCCCCAGGTGCTCGCCGGCCTGCTCGCCGTACATGCCGTCGAACATGCGCACCTGCTGCGCGTCGACCACGGTCAGCACGAAGTGCGGGTCGACCCAGGTCGCCACGCCCACCACGAGGATGGGCAGCACGAACACGAGCACGACGACCAGCAGGTGCCAGCGCAGCGCGCGCACCGCGGCCGGCGCGTCGTAGAGCACCAGGTCGCGCAGCGCGCCGAGACCGAAGTCGTGGCGCCGGTAGATGCGCTGGTGCGCGCGCGCCGTGAGCGCCTCCAGGCGGTCGACCAGGTGCGGCGGATAGGCGCGCTCGCGCGCCAGCGCCAGGTGTTCGCAGCACTGCCGATAGAGCTGCGCGACGCGCGCCGCAGTCGGCGGCGGCGTGCTGTCGGTCGGGAACTCGCCGGCCTTGAGCTTGCGCGGCTTCTTCTCGCCGCCCTTGCCACTGTCCAGCGCGGCCAGGCCGCGTTCGAGCTCGACCCAGGACGGCTCGTAGCGCGATTCGAACTGGCGCGGGGTCATGGACATCAACGCTGCCCCATCAGCCACTGCGCGACGGCGATCAGGCGCGGCCCCGGACGGATCGGTGCCGGACTCGAGCCGCCGGGCGCGTAGTTGGCGGGCGGCAGCGCGTTCTCGGCGAGCGCGGCGAGCTCGTCGACGCGCTCGCCGGTCAGCCGGCGCGCGCGTCCGGCCAGGTGCAGGATCGCGACCTGTTGCGCGCGCGTCAGCGGCACGCGCGGCGCGAGCGGCTCGGCCGGCGGCAGCGCGCCGGCCAGCCGCACCTTGTCGGCATGCACGACCAGCGTGCCGGCGACGATGTCGCCCAGCCGCTTGAAGTCGCGCCGCAGCAGCATGGCCAGCAGCGCGAAGGCGTAGGCGACGGGCATGAAGTCGGCCACGCGCAGCAGGTTGCGCGTGACCGCCGCGGACGGCGTGACGGGCAGGCCGGTGTCCATCATCACCTGCAGCCCGAGCGCGCGCTTGCCGGGCGTCGCCGCGCCGGGCAGCAGCTCGAAGGCGATCGGGTAGATCCACTCGAGTGCGAAGAACACGATCAGCATCACGCCGACGCCCACGCCCTTGAACCCGCCGAGGATGGCCGCCGCGATCGACCACACGACGAAGCGGATGAAGATGTCCAGCCCATAGGCGAGCGCGCGCGGCACGGCGCCCGCGGGACGCAGCAGGATGGCGATGCCCTCGGGCGTCTCGGCGAGGAGCGTGGTGTCGAGCGTCAAGGAGCGCGCGCGTGCCCGGCGGGGGTCAGAAGTCGATCGTGCGCAGGGTCGCGCTGGCGTACTTCGCGTCGCCGTTCAGCGTGGCATCGACCGAGGACGCGGCGGTGACCACGCGGGTGTCGGCGATGTCGTCGTGCAGGCAGCGGCTCGACTCGCGGAAGATCAGCAGCGGGTCGACCAGCGCGACGATGCCGCCGATGAAGGGGATCATTCCCACCACGGCCAGCGGCAGCCAGCGCAGGAAGACGAAGCGCCCGAACGTGACGCGGCCGCCGTCGACGCGCACCACGCGGATGTTCATCATGCGCTTGCCGAAGGTCTGGCCGTAGCGGTAGACGAGCACGATGCTGTAGATGGCGTAGGCCAGCAGCGCGATGCCGGCCAGCAGCGCCCACGTGCCGGTCATGTGGTGCCCGCTGCCGAGCGCCGGCGGATCGATGCCGGGCGTGTGCTCCTGCTTGTAGCGCTCGTAGGCGGGAATGGCGACCGCGGCGACGATGCCCAGCGTGAGGATGATCGTCGGAACACTGTCGATCAGGACCGCCAGCAGGCGCGCGCCGCGGCCGGCCTCCACCAGCCCGGCCTCGACGTCGGCCTGGAGCTCGACATCCGCGCGCGGCGGCGCGAAACGGTTCTGTGCTGCGATTGCGGACATCGTCCGAGCTCCCTCTTTCTGACCCTTGGAATCCGGCGACGTCGTGGCGTGCCTGGTGGAATCCGCGCATGGTAACGCGGCGTCGGCCGGATCAGCCCGGGGATCCCTCTGAAGAGGGAGTGACCGAAGTCACGCCGCCGCCGTCTTCGGTCAGCGGGCGCCGGAGCCCGCCAGCGTGGCGTGCGGCGCCGACGCGGCGGTGACGACGATCGTGTCGGCGATGTTGTCGTGCAGGCACTGGCGCGTGTCGCGGAAGATCAGCAGCGAGTCGACCAGGCCGGTGACGTAGCCGATCCAGGGAATTATGCCGAGGACGAACATCGGAAGCCAGCGCAGGAAGACGAAGCGGCCGAACGCGACCCGCGTGCCGTCCGTGCGCACGACGCGGATGCCCATCGCCCGCTTGCCGATCGTCTGGCCGTAGCGGTAGACCAGCGTGGCATTCCACGCGAACACGCCCACGATGGCCAGGAAAGCCAGGCCGCCGACGAGGACCAGGGCCGGGCCCGTCTGCGTCGGATCGCCGCCGGCGCGCCGCTGGTAGCTGGCGTAGGCCGGAATGGCGATCGCGGCGACGATGCCGATGATGGCGACGACGCCACCGACCGCCACGCCGTCGATCAGCGCGGCCGCCAGGCGCGAGCCGCGCGTGGCCGGCACCTGCGCGGACGCCACGTCGGGCCTGTCCTCCACCACGGCGCGCGGCGGCGCGAACGGGTTGTGCGCGGTGACTTCGTTCATGGCTCCTCCCTGTTGATCTCGATGGCGCCGACGGCGCCGTGGAGCGAGCGGATTCAGCGCGCGCGCGTCGCCTCGAGGCTGGCGCCCTGCGACGACGCCGCGGTGACGACGAGGGTGTCGGCGATCTGGTCGTGCAGGCACTGGCGCGACTCGCGGAAGATCAGCAGCGAGTCGACCAGCGCCCACAGGCTGCCCAGCAGCGGAATGCACGACGGCAGGACGGCCGCGGCCCCGCGGCCGAAGAACAGGCGCACGAAGCCGGCGCGGCTGCCGTCGGTGCGCACGATGCGCAGGCCCATGATCTTCTTGGCCAGCGTGCCGCCGTACGCGTGCAGGCACCACGCCTGGATGATGACGACGACGATGTAGCCCGGCACCATCGCCACGAACATCGCACGCATCATCGCGAACGGATCCTGCATCGCCGCCGCATCCGGATGCATGAACATGCTGGAGCCGCCGAACACGAAGAACAGCGGATACGCGATCAGCGACATCAGCAGTCCGTCCAGGAGCACCGCGACGAAGCGCAGGCCGCGGCCCGCGAGCACCGGGCCTTCGGCCAGGCTGGCCGGCTCGACGAGTTCGGCCTTGGGCGGCGCGAAGCGGTTGTTGTCGATGAGGTCTGACATGGCGGGCTCCCTGTGGTCCTTGCGAATCGTGGCCGATGCTAACCGGCCCGCGAGGCGCCGCCCGTCAGGGTCTCGCCGGAGGGAACCCGCGATCCGGCGCGGTGTTCAGGTTCGTGCAGGCATGGCCGCGCCGGCCTGGGAGGACGTCGCCGTCACCACGATGGTGTCAGCGACGTAGTCGTGCAGGCAGCGGCGGGGCGCGCCGAAGATGAAGAGGCAGTCGATGAACCCGAAGAACGGCCCGATGAACGGGACGAAGCCGGCCAGCCCGAACAGGAACAGCCGCAGGCCGAAGGCGCGGCCGAAGCTGGCGGGGCCGCCGTCGGTGCGCACGATGCGCACGCCCATGGCCATCTTGCCCAGCGACTGGCTGCGCTGGTAGATGAACCAGCCCTGGACCACGTAGAAGATGCCGAGGTAGCCGACCAGGCCCGGCAGCACCGACAGCTTGCTCTGTCCCATCATCCGGGCGTACGAGAGACCGTACATGGGCAGCATGATGGCCAGGGACAAGGCGAGCGCGAACAAGCCGTCGATCAGCGCGCCCGCGAAGCGCTGGCCGCGCGTGGCCAGTTGCGGCCCGTCGCTGGCGTCGATGTCCTCGACGTTGGTGCGCGGCGGCGCGAAGCGATTGTTGGATTGCGCGATGTCGTCCACGTCCTTTTGCTCCCTCGTTGAAATCAGCGGGGGATGCTAGCGCAGGACGCGGCCGCGCCGACTCGGGATCGCCCCGATCTCACATGAACAAATGCTCGCCCGCGTTCTCGCCGCCCAGCACCACGTAGTTGACCTTGCGGATGTCCGTCGCGCAGCGCCCGCCGGCGTACGAGATCGAGCTCTGCAGGTCTTCCTGCATCTCGCGCAGCGTGTCGGCGAGCCGGCCCTTGATCGGCTCGAGGATGCGCTTGCCCTCGACGTGGCGGTACTCGCCCTTGTTGAAGTCGGACGCGCTGCCGTAGTACTCCTTGTACAGCTTGCCGTCGACCTCCACCGTCTGGCCCGGGCTTTCCTCGTGGCCGGCGAACAGCGAGCCGATCATCACCATCGTCGCGCCGAAGCGCAGGCTCTTGGCGATGTCGCCGTTGTGGCGGATGCCGCCGTCCGCGATGATGGGCTTGGTCGCCACGCGCGCGCACCACTTGAGCGCCGACAGCTGCCAGCCGCCAGTGCCGAAGCCGGTCTTGAGCCGCGTGATGCAGACCTTGCCGGGGCCGACGCCGATCTTGGTCGCGTCCGCGCCCCAGTTCTCGAGGTCGATCACCGCCTCCGGCGTGCCGACGTTGCCGGCGATGACGAACGCGTTCGGCAGCTTGTGCTTCAGGTGGGCGATCATCTTCTTGACGCTCTCGGCGTGGCCGTGCGCGATGTCGATGGTGACGTAGTCGGCGCCGACGCCGCTCTGCGCCAGCCGGTCGACGACGGCGTAGTCCTCGGCCTTGACGCCCGCGCTGATCGACACCGGCAGGCCCTTGTCGCGCATGGTCTTCGCGAAGGCGACGGTGTCGAGGTCGAAGCGGTGCATCACGTAGAAGTAGCCGTTGCTCGCGAGGAACTCGGCGATCGGCACGTCCAGCACCGTCTTCATGTTGGCCGGCACCACCGGCAGCTTGAAGCGCTGCGGGCCGAACTCGATCGAGGTGTCGCACTCGCTGCGGCTCTCGACGACGCACTTGCGTGGCAGCAGCAGGATGTTGTCGTAGTCGAAGATTTCCATGAGAGGTCTCGGTAGTAGCGGGTTACTTCGGGTCGGCGCAGCGGTCGGTGGCGATCTGGGTGATGCGGCCGCCGGCGTCCTCGATCCAGGCCGTGGCCACCAGCTGGTCGGCGTGTGCGTTCTCCGGCCAGCGCAGTCCGTACAGCGGCGCGACGGCGTTGCTGGCGCCCGGGCCGGCCGGCAGCTTCAGCGGGCCGACCAGCACGCGCACCAGGCGGCGCGGGATCGGCGTGTCGCGCACGCCCACCGGGATCAGCTCGACCAGCGCGATCCAGCCGGTGCTGCCTTCGGGCCAGACGCCCGTCGCATGCATCTGCACGCCCATGTAGCCGTTGTGCGGCAGGCTCGAGTGCACGAAGAACCGGCGCTTCGCGGACGGCGCGTCGAGCACGGTGGTGGCGTCGAAGGCGGACGGCGGCGCGGCCAGCAGCGCGGGCAGGCCGGGGCCGATGCGCGCGAGGCGGTCGGCGGCCTCGGGCAGTGCCCCGGGCGCCATCGGGGCGTCGTCGGCGGCCGGGGCGATCCAGTCCATGGACCATTCGCTGTCGCCGACCGGGCCCGCGCCGGGCGCGGGCGGCGTCGCCTTCCAGCAGTCCATGCAGTCGGCACCCATGAAATGTTCCACCACCGCGCTGGCGTGGACGGGGCAGTTGGCCGCGACGCCCGGCGGCGGCTTGGCCGCGGCGAGCGCCAGCGTCGACGCCATGGCGCCCACCCCGAATGCCACCAGGGAAAGAAACCTGGGCGGGCGAGTCCGCGAAACTAGAATAGGTGGATGCATATCCAGCATTCTGACGCCGATCCCGAAGCCCCGACGACCGACCGGTTGCTGCGCGGCCTGAACGCCGAGCAACTGGCGGCCGTGACGCTGCCAGCGCGCCCGGCGCTCATCCTGGCCGGCGCGGGCTCGGGCAAGACGCGCGTGCTCACCACGCGCATCGCCTGGCTGCTGCAGACCGGGCAGGTCTCGCCCGGCGGGCTGATGGCCGTCACGTTCACCAACAAGGCGTCCAAGGAGATGCAGGCGCGGCTGTCGGCGATGCTGCCGATCAACGTGCGCGGCATGTGGATCGGCACCTTCCACGGCCTGTGCAACCGCTTCCTGCGCGCGCACTGGAAGCTGGCCGGGCTGCCGCAGGGCTTCCAGATCCTCGACACGGCCGATTCGCTGTCGGCCGTCAAGCGCATCATCAAGGCGATGCAGCTCGACGAGGAGCGCTTCGTGCCCAAGCAGGTGAGCTGGTTCATCGCCGGCGCGAAGGAGGACGGGCTGCGCGCCAAGGACGTCGAGATCCACGACGGCCAGACGCAGAAGCTGGCCGAGATCTACAAGGCCTACGAGGACCAGTGCCTGCGCGAGGGCGTGGTCGACTTCGCCGAGCTGCTGCTGCGCGCCTACGAGCTGATGCGCGACAACGAGGCGCTGCGCGAGCACTACCGGCACCGCTTCCAGCACATCCTGGTCGACGAGTTCCAGGACACCAATCGCCTGCAGTACGCGTGGCTGAAGATGTTCGCGGGCCCCCACGGCGCGGTGTTCGCGGTGGGCGACGACGACCAGAGCATCTACGGCTTCCGCGGCGCGCTGGTGGGCAACATGGCCGACTTCGAGCGCGAGTTCCACGTCGACAAGGTCATCAAGCTGGAGCAGAACTACCGCAGCTTCGGCAACATCCTCGATGCGGCGAACCACCTCATCGACCGCAACTCCAAGCGGCTCGGCAAGAACCTGCGCACCGACCAGGGCCCGGGCGAGCCGGTGCGCATCTTCGAGTCGACCAGCGACTTCGCCGAGGCGCAGTGGTTCCTCGAGGAGGCGCAGCAGCTGCACCGCTCGGGCACGGCGCGCTCGGAGATCGCGGTGCTCTACCGCAGCAACGCGCAGTCGCGCGTGATCGAGTCGGCGCTGTTCAATGCCGGCATACCCTACCGGGTGTATGGCGGGCTGCGCTTCTTCGAGCGCGCGGAAGTCAAGCACGCGCTGTCGTACCTGCGGCTGATCGAGAACCCGAACGACGACACGAGCTTCCTGCGCGTCGTCAACTTCCCCACGCGCGGCATCGGCGCGCGCACGATCGAGCTGCTGCAGGACTCGGCGCGCCAGACCGGCCGCAGCCTGTTCCAGAGCGTGGGCAGCGTGGCGGGCAAGGGCGGCAGCAACCTCGCGCAGTTCACCGGCCTGATCGAACGCATGCAGCAGGCCACGCGCGGCCTGACGTTGCGCGACATCATCGAGCACATGCTGGCCGAGACGGGCCTGATCGACTTCTACCGCGCCGACAAGGAAGGCGCCGACCGCGTCGAGAACCTGGAAGAACTGATGAACGCCGCCGAGGCCTTCGTCACGCAGGAGGGCTTCGGCCGCGACGCGGTGGCGCTGCCGGTCGACGAGCTGTCGCCCGGCACGCTGGCCTCGCGCAACACGTCGCGCGACGTCCCCGGCATCCAGCTGGACGCGCCCGTCACGCCCGACGCCGAGACCGGCGAGATCATGTCGCCGCTGGCGGCCTTCCTCACGCACGCGTCGCTGGAGGCCGGCGACAACCAGGCCCAGGCCGGCCAGGACGCCATCCAGCTGATGACCATCCACTCGGCCAAGGGCCTGGAGTTCGACTCGGTGTTCATCACCGGCCTCGAGGAAGGCCTGTTCCCGCACGAGAACTCGCTGCAGTCCAACGACGGCCTCGAGGAGGAGCGCCGCCTGATGTACGTGGCGATCACGCGCGCCCGCAAGCGCCTGTACTTGAGCTTCAGCCAGACGCGGCTGCTGCACGGCCAGACGCGCTACAACGTCAAGAGCCGCTTCGTCGAGGAACTGCCCGAGGCCAACGTGCGCTGGCTCACGCCGCGCAACCAGGCCTTCGGCTCGGGCTATGCGCGCGAGTACAAGTCGGCCTGGGAACGCGGCACGGGGCTGGGCTCGATGATCGGCGCGGGGCGCGTCGAATCGTCGCCGGTGCCCAAGGCCATGCAGGACAGCCGCTCGGCGACGAGCAGCAGCGGCCAGCAGCTGCGCCAGGGCCAGTCCGTCTTCCACAACAAGTTCGGCGAGGGCGTGATCGTGACGCTGGAAGGCGCCGGCGAGGAGGCGCGCGCGCAGGTCAACTTCGGCCGGCACGGGATGAAGTGGCTGGCGTTGTCGGTGGCCAAGCTGACGCCCGTGGACTGATGACGCCCGTCTTCGACGCCAACGTCCGCCTCGTCGCCTTCTTCGACGGCAGCCACCTGTTCGACCTCGACAACGACTGGGTCGCCTTCCACGAACGCGACCACGTGTTCGCGCGCGGCGGGCGCTGGCTCGGGCCGTTGAGCGACGGCACGTTCCAGGATGCGGACGGCCGCGCGGTGGCCTGGCTCGCCGGGTCGCGGCCCGCGACGGGCATGAAGCCGGTGCGGCCGATGAACCCGAAGCTGCCGCTGCATCCCAAGCGTCCGCTGCGGCCGCGCACGCCGTTGCCGCCCCCGTCGCCGATGCAGCCGGCGGGCGGCTGGTCGGCGCTGGCCTGGGCGCAATGGCTGGGCCGCGAGCCGGCCGTCGAGGCCTCCGCCATCCGCATCGAGCCGGTCGACGACGCGGGCTTCGACGTGCTGTTCCGCTACCTCGACGACCACCTGTCCGACAACGGCCGCGACGGCCAGTACTTCATGCCGATGCCGCGCGGCGAGTCGCGCTTTCCGGCGGACAAGACGCAGTCGTTCCG
Organism: Scleromatobacter humisilvae; assembly: GCF_023231945.1. GTDB lineage: Bacteria > Pseudomonadota > Gammaproteobacteria > Burkholderiales > Burkholderiaceae_C > Scleromatobacter > Scleromatobacter humisilvae. Next base: position 9,862 of record NZ_JAJLJH010000008.1, on the reverse strand, counting down.
CGACGGCTGCGTCGCGGCGGTCGGCATGCCGGGATGGCGTCGCGCGTGGGTCGCGCGTGACGCGCGCGGGCGCGTGGTCGGCCACGTCGACCTGCGCGCGCATCCGGAGCCGGGCACCGCGCACCGCTGCCTGCTCGGGATGGGCGTCGATCGAGACCATCGCCGCCTCGGCCTCGCGCGCCGCCTGCTCGCGCACGCGACGCAGTGGGCGGGCGAGCAGGGCCTGCGCTGGATCGACCTGCGCGTGCTGTCGGCCAACGAGCCCGCCGTCGCGCTCTATCGCGGCCAGGGCTTCCAGATGCAGGGCGGCACGCCGGACATGTTCGTGATCGACGGCCAGTCGTTCGGCTACGTCGCGATGGCGAAGCGGCTGCCGGGGTCTGCGGCAGGCACGACCTGAGCCGCTAGGGCGCCCGCGGCGTTGCGGGCCTGACCGAGGCCTGCGTTGCGGACAGGAACCGGTGCGCCTGCAGCACGAGGCCGGCCTGCCGGATGATCGCGGCGAACACCGCCAGGAGGAAGACGCACATCGCGCCCAGCACCCAGACGGTGGAACCCTGGTCCGGCTGCGGGTGGCGCAGTGTCAGCCAGGTGAGGAAGCACTGGCCGGCCGCGAGGATCGCGAACACCGCGGTGACCAGGATCCACGACGACGGCTTGTCGCACACCATGCGGCCGGTCGAGTGGTCGACCCACCCCACCAGCCACGACCACCCGCCCTCGCGCGGAAGCACCACCGTCAGCTCGACGCCTTGCGGGATCTCGTGCCGGCCCTTGATGCGCGCATCGCGGACCGTCCTGCCATCGGCCTCGAAGCCGAACTGCGTGGTGACGCCGTTGCGCAACGTGACGTCGCGCACGTCGAAGACGCGATCGAAGCGGATGCGGCGCGTGTACATGCCCGGATTGGAGCCGAAACCGCGGGCCTTGTCGCCCCTCGTCGAAGGGAAGTCAGGACGCCGCGGAGTCGTTGCCCGCCATCACCGTGCGATAGGGAACCGGCGCGGTGATCTCGAAGGTGTCGACGAAGCCGAACCACATCGACAGGAAGTAGACGATGCTCAGCATCATCTGCCCGGTGAGCGCGGCCAGCGAGATCGCCTCGAAGCCGAAGGCGGCCGCCAGCAGTTGCACCAGCGCGTCGAAAGCGATTCCCACCAGGAACCAGCCGGCCATGAACGTGAGGAATGCGCCCTTGGTGCGCCAGAGCGCGACCACGCTGGAAAACAGCGCCTGCGCCGCGCCCTGGCGGCCCCAGTGCACCAGGGCCGGCGCGTACCAGAGCGGAATCGAGACCAGGGTCAGCCCCAGCATCACGAAGCGCATCGACGCCACGCTCGCCTCGCTCGGCGTGGGCATCGCCGGCGGCTGTCCCGCTGGCGGTGGCGTCATCACCACGTGCAGCCATCGTCGCGTCTCGCCGCCGTCCATCGCGTCGGCGAAGATCGCCAGCAGCGCGATGGCCGCGACATAGACCGCCATGATTGCCAGCATGCCCCGGGCCGCCTGCGGCGTGCCCGCGAACGGCGCCCGAAATACGCCGGGCCGCAGCTTCAGGTCGTCGAGCACGTCCGACGCCGCCTGCATGTAGCCGACGGTCACCAGCGGCAGGAAGGCGGCGATCGCCAGCATCGCCAGCGGGCTGACGGCGATCGCCATCACCATGACGACGAACAGGCACAGCGTGAAGAACAGCCACAGGCCGATGAAGCCGAGCGGGCGGCGCCAGAACAGGCCGAAGCCGCGGCGGATCCACTGCAGTCCGGCGGAGGGGGGGAGGCTCCGCAGCCGGATCTTGACGGATGCGGGTGGGCTTCGCATCGCGCTCAGAGCTCGGGGTGCCAGGGGTTGTCGACGCAGTCGACGAGCACCCGCTCGAAGTGCGTCGGATCCTTGGGCTTGAGCAGCGCGGCCTCGCGCGGCAGGTACCAGTCGGCCAGGCGCGACAGCCAGAAGCGCAGCGCGGCGGCGCGCCGCATGCCGGGCAGCGCGCGGAGTTCGGCCGGGCTCATCGGGCGGTGCACGTGATACGCGCGCAGCAGCGCCTGGGCGTGCTCGGGCTCGAGGCGGCCGGTGTCGAGGTCGACGCACCAGTCGTTGACGCACACCGCCAGGTCGTAGACGTGGTGGTCGACGCCGGCGAAGTAGAAGTCGAACACGCCGGACAACCGCGGCGAATCCGGCGCGCCGTCGAACAGCGCGTTGTCGCGGAACAGGTCGGCGTGCACCGGCCCGCGCGGCAGCGACTGCGTGCTGGCGGCGGCATGGAAGCGCTGCTGGAAATCGAGCTCCTCGGCCAGGCGCTGGGCCAGCGCCTCGCCGACGTGCGGCTGGACGATCGGCACCGTCGTCGCCCACCAGTCGAGGCCGCGCAGGTTGGGCTGCTGCGCCGGGAAGTCGAGCGCGGCGGTGTGCATGTGCGCCAGCGTGACGCCCAGCAGCGAGCAGTGCGCGAGCATCGGACGATCGATGCTCTCGCCGGGCAGCAGGTTGACCAGCGACGCCGGCTTGCCGGCGATCGAGTGCAGGAAGTTGCCCGACGCGTCGGTGCGCGGCTCGGGCACGGGCAGGCCCTTGCGCGCGAGGTGCTGCATCAGGCCCAGGTAGAACGGCAGCTGCTCGAAGCCCAGGCGCTCGAACACCGTCAGCACCCAGTCGCCCTTGTCCGAATGCACGAAGTAGTTCGTGTTCTCGATGCCGCCGGCGCAGCCTTCCATCGCCGTGAGCGTGCCGGCGTCCAGCGTGCGCAGCAGCGCGGCCGCCGTCTCGACGTCGACTTCGGTGTAGACGGCCATCAGGAGCTCAGGCGGGCGGCGGCGGAGTCACGCGGCGCGGCCGCGGTCGGCGTGCCGGACACGGCCTCAGAAACCCCAGGAGAACGTGCGCATGCCCGCGCCGGCATCTTCCCAGCGCGGCTTGCTCGGATCGCGCGGCTGGATCTCGTAGCTGCCGCCGGTGACCTTCGAGTGCACGACGATCTTGGTGGTGACGCCGCGCACGCGGGTCTCGTCGATCTTGACCTGCGAATCCTCGGTCACCAGGTGCTCGATCTTCGCGTCCTTGGTGGGCACGGGCGGGGCCTCGTCGACCAGCGCGCCGGTTTCCGGGTCGACGGACGCCTTCGGCGCGGGCGCGGGCGCCGGCGCCGCCTTCGGAGCAGGCGCGGGGCCGTGCTGCGCGACGGCGGACGCGCCGGCGAGCGCCAGCAGCGTGGCGAAAACGAAGGGCGGCAGGGAGCGGGCAGTCATGTGGTGATTCTAAGCGCTGGCGCTTGCGCGGAGCTTCGCGCGTTTCGAAGCCTCGTTGTCGAGCGCGCCGACGCCCGGCGCCCGGCACAATGGCGGAATGACCGAGAAAACCCTCCTTCTGGTGGATGGCTCCAGCTATCTCTACCGCGCCTATCACGCAATGCCCGACCTGCGCGGCCCCGGCGGCGAGCCCACCGGGGCGATCCGCGGCATGGTGGCGATGATGAAGCTGCTGCGCGACCAGATCGGCGCCGACTACGCCGCCTGCGTCTTCGATGCCAAGGGCAAGACCTTCCGCGACGAGTGGTACCCCGAATACAAGGCCAACCGGTCGTCGATGCCGGAGGACCTGTCGGCGCAGATCGAGCCGATCCACGCGGTGGTCGCGATGCTGGGCTGGCCGATCGTCATGGTGCCCGGCATCGAGGCCGACGACGCGATCGGCACGCTCGCGCGCGCCGCCACCGCGGCCGGCTGGAAGACGGTCATCTCCACCGGCGACAAGGACCTGGCCCAACTGGTCAACGAGCACGTCACGCTGATCAACACGATGAGCAACGAGACGCTGGACGTGGCCGGCGTGCTGGCCAAGTTCGGCGTGCCGCCGCACCAGATCATCGACTACCTCGCGCTGATCGGCGACACCGTCGACAACGTGCCGGGCGTCAACAAGGTCGGTCCGAAGACGGCCGTCAAGTGGCTGCAGGAGCACGGCTCGCTCGACGCCATCATCGCAAACGCGCACACGATCAAGGGCGCCGTCGGCGAGAACCTGCGCCAGGCGCTCGACTGGCTGCCGATGGGGCGCAAGCTCGTCACGGTGGTCACCGACCACGACATGGCGCCGCACGTCGAGAACTGGCCGGCGCTGGACGCGCTGGCGCTGCGCCCCGTCGATCACCGGAACCTGCTCGAGTTCTACCAGCGCTACGGCTTTCGCGGCTGGCGCGACGAGATCGAGAAGCAGCTGGGCGTGACCGCGCCCCCGAAGCCGGTCGTCGCCAACCCCGGGCTGTTCGACGACCACGAGGCTGACGCGCCCGCCGCGCCGGCGCAGGAGCTGGCGCGCCAGTACGACACCATCTTCACGTTCGAGCAGCTCGACGCCTGGATCGCGAAGCTGCAGGCCGCGGAGTTGTCGGCGCTCGACACCGAGACCGACTCGCTCGACGCGATGCGCGCGCGCATCGTCGGCATCTCGTTCGCGGTCGAGCCCGGCAAGGCGGCCTACGTCCCGCTGCGCCATGACTACGCCGGCGCGCCCGACCAACTGCCGTTCGACGAGGTGATCGCGCGCCTGCGGCCCTGGCTCGAGAACCCGGCCGCGAAGAAGGTCGGCCAGCACATCAAGTACGACCATCACGTGTTCGCCAACATCGGCGTCACGGTGCAGGGCTGGGCGCACGACACGCTGCTCGAGAGCTACGTGCTGGAGGCGCATCGGCCGCACGGCCTGTCCAGCCTCGCGCAGCGCCATCTCGAGCGCAAGGGCCTCGACTACGAGGACCTGTGTGGCAAGGGCGCCAAGCAGATCCCGTTCTCGCAGGTCGACATCGAGCGCGCGTCGTTGTACTCGGGCGAGGACAGCGAGATGACGCTGCAGGTGCACCAGGTGCTGTACCCCCGCCTGGCCGCCAATCCGGGCATGAAGTTCGTCTACGAGTCCATCGAGATGCCGACGAGCGCGGCGCTCGGGCGCGTCGAGCGCCACGGCGTGCTGATCGACCCGGCCCGCCTGGCCGAGCAGTCGCGCGTGCTGGCCGAACGCATGATGGCGCTCGAGAACGAGGCCTACGAGATCGCCGGCCAGCCGTTCAACCTCGGCTCGCCCAAGCAGATCGGCGAGATCCTGTTCGGCAAGCTGGGGCTGCCCGTCGCCAAGAAGACGGCCTCCGGCGCGCCGTCGACGGACGAAAGCGTGCTCGAGAAGCTGGCGCTCGACTACCCGCTGCCGGCCAAGCTGCTGGAGCACCGCGGGCTGTCCAAGCTCAAGGGCACGTACACCGACAAGCTGCCGCAGATGATCAACCCCGACACCGGCCGCGTGCACACGCACTACGCGCAGGCCGTGGCGATCACGGGGCGCTTGGCCAGCAACGACCCCAACCTGCAGAACATCCCGATCCGCACGGCCGAGGGCCGGCGCGTGCGCGAGGCCTTCGTCGCGCCGCCGGGGCACGTGATCGTGTCGGCGGACTACTCGCAGATCGAGCTGCGGCTGATGGCCCACATCAGCCAGGATCCGGGCCTGCTGCGCGCGTTCAACGACGGCATGGACGTGCACCGCGCGACCGCCGCCGAGGTGTTCAATCTGGCGTCCGAGGAGGTCACCAGCGAGCAGCGCCGCTACGCCAAGACGATCAACTTCGGGCTGATCTACGGCATGGGCGCGTTCGGGTTGTCGCAGTCTCTCGGCATCGAGCAGAAGGCGGCCAAGGACTACATCGACCGCTACTTCGCGCGCTTCGCGGGCGTGCGGCGCTACATGGACGAGACCAAGGCGAGCGCCGCCGAGAAGGGCTATGTCGAGACGCTGTTCGGGCGCCGCATCTCGTTGCCGGAGATCAACGGCGGCAGCGGTCCGCTGCGCGCCGGCGCCGAGCGCCAGGCCATCAACGCGCCGATGCAGGGCACGGCCGCCGACCTGATCAAGCTGGCGATGCTGGCGGTGCAGAAGGCGCTCGACGACGAGGGCAAGGCCACGCGCATGGTGATGCAGGTGCACGACGAACTCGTCTTCGAGGTGCCCGAGGCCGAGGTCGAGTGGGTCCGGTCCGAAGTCCCGCGGCTGATGGCGGGCGTGGCGCAGCTGTCGGTGCCGCTGATCGCCGAGGTGGGCGTCGGGCCGAACTGGGACGAGGCGCATTGATGGCCGATGGGGGCGACGGCGGCTTCGCGGTCGGCGGCAGGGCGCTGGTCGCGGCGCTGGTCGTCGCGGCGCTGTGGGTCGCCTGGGGACTCGCGGTGCATCCCGGGTTCCAGCCGGCGCACCTGCTGCGCGTCGCGGCGCCGGTCGTGGCCCTGCTGATCGGCGGCGCGTTCACGCGGCTGGTGGCGCAGGCGCGCTCGCGCGTCGACGAGGCCCGCGAGTTCGACCGCGGCGGCAAGGCGCTGTTCATGGGCTTCGCGATGGTGGCGGCGACGATCCTCGCGTGGCTGCTGGTGTCGCAGGCGATCCCCGCGACGCTGACGTCGCTGGCGGGCGTGCCGCGCACCGAGCCCGGCGTCGTGTCGCACCGCGTGGCCGAGACGTCGGACGCCGACTGCCGCTTCCGGCTGGTGGTGGCGAGCGCGTCGGCCGATGGCGGCGCCGTGCCGCGGCCATATGACGAATGCGTCGACGAGGCGGTGTGGAAGCAGGCGACGGAGGGCGGCCCGGTGACGCTGCAACTGCTTCGCGGCTCGCTCGGCGCCGAACTGGTGGGTGTCGAGTCGGCGCATTGAGCCTGCCGCGGATGAAGCGGGGCTGTCACGCAGGATCGCGGTGAAAGACGGTACCCTCGGGGTGGTTCCGCGGGTAACCACGGACCCTTGTCGTGATCTTGTCATCAAACATTCATAAACTGAGGCGATGTCCGACGTCATTCCGTCTGCCCCCGCCTTGCGGGTTCCCCTGCTCAATCGCGAGCGATCCATCCTCGAATTCAACCGGCGCGTGCTCGCCCAGGCCCTGCGCGCCGACGTGCCGCTGCTGGAGCGGCTGCGCTACGTCACGATCGTCTCGTCCAACCTCGACGAGTTCTTCGAGGTGCGCTTCGCGGACGCGCTGGAAGCCGCGCGCATGCCCGGCGCCGGCGACGCGCTGCGCGAGCTGACGGTCATCTCCGTCGAGGCGCATGCCTTGATCGACGAGCAGTACGCCGTCTTCAACGAACAGGTGATGCCTTCGCTCGGACTGCACGGCATCCGCGTCGTCAACCATGCCGAGCGCACGCAGGCCCAGCGCGAATGGGTGGCTCGCTTCTTCGAGCGCGAAGTCCGGCCATTGCTGGTGCCGGTCGGGCTCGATCCCGCGCATCCGTTCCCGCAGGTCGCCAACAAGTCGCTGAACTTCATCGTGCAACTGGGCGGCCGCAACGCGTTCGGACGCGAGAACACGATCGCCATCGTCAAGGTGCCGCGCGTCCTGCCGCGCGTCATCAAGCTGCCCGAGAACTGCTGCCCGAAGGGCGAACAGCACTTCGTGCTGCTTTCCAGCGTGATCCGGGCGCACCTGGCCGAGCTGTTTCCCGGACGGATCGTCGAGTCGTTCTCGCAATTCCGCGTCACGCGCGACTCCGAGCTCGAAGTCGACGAGGACGACGTCCGCAACCTGCGCCAGGCGCTGCGGCGCGGCCTGACGACGCGCCACTACGGGCGTGCGATCCGCCTCGAGGTCGTCAACACGTGCCCCGAGGCGCTGTGGCGACTGCTGCTGGCGCAGTTCGACCTGCCCGAGGCGGCGCTGCACCGAGTCAACGGGCCGGTCAACCTGGTGCGCCTGAACGAGCTGATCGACCAGGCCACCGATCCGCAGCATGGGCCGGTGCTGCGCTTCGCGCCCTACGAGGCGTCGTGGCCGCTGGGCCGGCTGCCGCGCACCAGCTCCATGTTCGAGCGCCTGCGCGAGAACGACGTGCTGCTGCACCATCCGTTCGAGAGCTTCGAGCCGGTGGTGGCGTTCCTGCGCGAGGCGGTGCAGGATCCCGACGTGCTGGCCATCAAGCAGACGATCTACCGCACCGGCGAGAAGTCGGTGCTGATGGACCTGCTGATCGAGGCGGCGCGGCGCGGCAAGGAGGTGATGGCGGTCGTGGAGCTGAAGGCGCGCTTCGACGAGGAGGCCAACATCAACTGGGCCGAGCGCCTCGAGGCGGTCGGCGCGCAGGTGGTCTACGGCATCGTGGGCCTGAAGACGCACGCCAAGCTGCTGCTGGTGACGCGGCGCGAAGCGACGCCGCGTGGCCCGCGGCTGCGCCGCTACGTGCACCTGTCCACCGGCAACTACAACCCGAAGACGGCGCGCTTGTACACCGACGTCGGCTATCTCAGTGCCGACGACGGCATCACCTCCGACGCCGACCAGATCTTCCAGCAGATCGCCAGCCTGACGCGCATGAAGCCGCCGCGCCACCTGATGACCGCGCCGTTCGTGCTGCACAAGCGCCTCATCGCGCACATCGCGCAGGTGCGCGACGCGGCGCGCGCGGGCAAGCCGGCGCGCATCGTCGTCAAGGTCAACGCGCTGACCGACGGTGCGCTGATCGATGCGCTGGTCGAGGCCGGGCAGGCCGGCGCGAGCATCGACCTGATCGTGCGCGGCGCCTGTTCGTTGCCGCCCGGCATCGAAGGCCTGACCAACAACATCCGCGTGCGCTCGGTCGTCGGGCGCTTCCTGGAGCACTCGCGCATCGTCTACCTGCGCTGGGGCGAGTCCGACGACGACGAGGCGCTGTTCCTCTCCAGCGCCGACTGGATGGTGCGCAACATGCTGCGCCGCATCGAGCTGGCGTGGCCGATCCGCGACCCGGCGATGCGCCAGCGGGTGATCGACGAATGCCTGGTGCCCTACCTGCATGACACACGGGATGCATGGTTGCTGCAGTCCAATGGCAAGTACGAACGCATCGGCAGCGATGGCGTGAGCGCGCAGCAGGCCTTGATGGCCCGCTTCCGCAGCAAGTAGTCAACTTGTCCCTGGAGCGAAGGAAATGGATCTGATCCTGTGGCGACACGCCGAAGCCGGCGACCATCTCGCGGACCCGGTCGCCGACCTGGAGCGGCCGCTGAGCCCCAAGGGCGAGCGCCAGGCGCGCCGCGTGGCCGACTGGCTCAACCAGTTCCTGCCCGACTCGGCGCGGGTGCTGACCAGCCCGGCGCTGCGCTGCCAGCAGACGGTGGCGGCGCTGGGCCGACGCGTGAAGAAGACCCCCGCGCTGGGCCCGGACGGTGACGTCGAGGGCCTGCTGGCCGCCACCCGCTGGCCCGACTCGCGCGAGGCCGTGCTGGTCGTCGGCCACCAGCCGACCCTGGGTCGCGTGGCCGCCTATCTGATGGCGGGCGAGTCGGCGCGCTTCGGCGATCCCTGGACGATCAAGAAGGGCAGCGTCTGGTGGCTGCGTCACCGGCCGCGCGAAGGCCGGGCCGAGGTGCAGATCATCGCGGTGCGTACCGCGGAAGGCCTGTAGGGCGGGCTCCTCCCTATAGAAGCAGGCGCGACCGGCGGCCGCTCTCTTGAAAAAGTTGCGAAGGGGGCTTGCACTGCCCGCAAAGCTTGCTGCATAATCGTGGGCTTCGCTGATCACAAGTCAGCACCGACCGCGACGCAGCGGGTGAGCCGGAAGGCTCCTCGAGCGCAGCGATCGGCGACCGAAAGGTCAGCGAAGAAGCCTGAAAATAAAGCTTGACGGTGGTTTTAAATCAAGCATAGAATCTAAGGCTTCGCTGATAACAAATCAGCTTTTGAATTTGATCGCTAAAGCGACCAGCGCAAAAGCCGATAAGCAGTCAGCGAAAACGAAGCGAAGTCTGACTGCTTGACAAGGTTTTAAAAGCAGATCATAATTCCGCTTCTGTGCTGATAACAGCACGACGACGCAAACAACGGTTTGCCTCGCAAGCTCTTTAAAAATCAA
>NZ_JAJLJH010000007.1 GCF_023231945.1 Scleromatobacter humisilvae | reverse complement strand
TCGCCAGCTGGCAGCACCACTACAACTGCCATCGTCCTCATAGCGGCATCGGCGGCGTGCCGCCCATCTCCAGGCTCAGCACTTTGAGGGACCACCTGTTGACGGTTCACACCTAGTGGCTGGTGCGCCGCGTGATGTCGATGGCGCCTGCCTTGACGAACGCCAGCTCCGCGCGCACGGCCTGCGGCTGGTCGTCGACGTCGACGCGCACCACGGCGCCTCCGCGGCGCATCGCCGCGGCGTAGGCCGTCACGTCGTGGCCGACCCCGAACAGGCCGGCGAAGAAGTTGCGCAGGTGGTCGACGACGCTGTCGTCGACGATGGGCGGCGGCGGCTCGGGTTCGTCGTCGAGCGCGGGCGTGCGCGTCTCGATGGCATGCACGCGCCGCGGATCGAAGCGATCGTTGGCGAGCGCGGCGATGGCGGCGCGTGCGGAGTCCTGCTGGTCGAAGGTGCCGACGACGATCTGTCTCATGGTCGTGTCCCGAGGGTCTGAAGCGTTGATTCGAACCAGCAAGCGCCGAGCCCGCGAGCGGGCCCGGCCTGGGGATCAGGACTTCGGCTCGGCGTCCGTCTTGGCCTTCAGCGCCTGCGCGGCTTCGAGGTGGTGCTGCAGCGTCGGCAGCGTCTTCGAGGCCCAGGCCTTGACGTCGGCGTCGCTGCCCTTGTCGACTTCCTTCTGGAACAGCTTGATCGTGTCCTGGTGCGCCTTGACGCCGATCGAGTCGGCGTAGTGCTGGTCGAAGCTCGAGCCCTTGCGCTCGGACAGCAGCTTGATCTCGGTCTTCTTGGTCATCGACGGCGTGTCGGACACCTTCACGCCCTTCTGGTCGGCCAGGCCCTTGAGCTCGGTGCCGGCCTTGCCGTGGTCGTCCACCATCATCTGCGCGAAGGTCTTGACGTCGGCACTGCCCGACTTGTCGAGCGCGACCTTGCTGCCCTCGACCTCGGCGTTGCCGCCCTCGGCGGCGTCCTTCAGGAAGGACTTGTCTTGGCCGGACAGCTTGCCGGCGTCGGCGGCGTGCGCCCCGAGGGACATGGCGAGCGCGAGCGTGGCGGTGGAGAGCAGGGTCAGCGATCTGGATTTCATGGGGACTCCGAAAGTTGTTGATCGATATCCGCCGTCTTGCAGCGGCGAGGTGGGTCTTGCACGGCAACGACCATGCCCCGACAGCAGAACGGGACAGTCGATGAGTGACAACATGCGCCCATGACCATGACCGACGCCGCCCGTTCGTTCACCGCTCGCCTGGGCCTCGAGCTGCCACTCATCCAGGCGCCGATGGCCGGCGTGCAGGGCGGCGCGATGGCCGCGGCCGTCTCCGGCGCGGGCGCCCTGGGGTCGCTGCCGGGCGCGGCCATGACGCCCCAGGCGCTGCGCGACGCCGTCGGCGAGATGCGCAAGCTCGGCGGGATGCCGGTCAACCTCAACTTCTTCTGCCACGCGGTGCCGAAGCCCGACCCCGCGCGCGAGGCCGCGTGGCGCGAGGCGCTGCGGCCGTACTTCGACGAGCTGGGCGTCTCGCCCTCGGCGATCCAGAACGGCCCGGGCCGGCTGCCGTTCGACGATGCGGCCGCCGCGGTCGTCGAGGAGCTGCGGCCCGCCGTCGTCAGCTTCCACTTCGGCCTGCCGCCCGCGCCGCTGCTCGAGCGCGTGCGGCGCGCGGGCGCGCAGGTGTGGTCGTCGGCGACGACGGTGGCCGAGGCGCGCTGGCTGGCGGCGCACGGGGTCGACGCGATCATCGCGCAGGGCGTCGAGGCCGGCGGCCATCGCGGCGTGTTCCTGCCGGAAGGCCAGCCCGTCGACCTGAGCGGGCAACTGCGGATGCTGCCGCTGCTGACGGGCATCCTGGAGGCGGTGCGCGTGCCGGTGATCGCCGCCGGCGGCATCGTCGACGCCGACGGCGTCGCCATGGCGCTGCGCATGGGCGCGAGCGCGGCACAGGTCGGCACGGCCTTCCTGCTGTGCGACGAGGCCACGACCAGCGCCGTGCACCGCGCCGCGTTGCAGAGCGATGCGGCGCGCGACACCGCGCTGACCAACCTGTTCACCGGCCGCCCGGCGCGCGGCATCGTCAACCGGCTGATGCGCGAGCTCGGCCCGATCAGCGCGCTGGCGCCGGCGTTCCCGACCGCCGTCAACGCACTCGCCCCGCTGCGCGCGGCCGCCGAGCAGGCCGGTCGCGGCGACTTCTCGTCGATGTGGGCAGGCCAGGACGTGAGCGGCTGCCGCGCGATCCCGGCCGCCCGGCTGGTCAGGCAACTCGCGGAAAAGCTCTAGGGCCTGTTCACACTAATAACGTGCCCGCGTGACCATCAGAAAGCCCGCCTTCAAGGCGCGAACGCGCAGGCGTGGTGGGCCCACTCCAAGCGTTCGCAACGCCGAAGGCGGGCTTTCTGATGGATCTCCTTGCGGGCGCCCAGCCCGCCGCGTCGCCTCCGCCTAGCCTGGCGCCTCGCAGGACACCGGCGCGGGCACGTTATTAGTGTGAACAGGCCCTAGCTATCGCTGCTCGCCCTGCACGAGGCTCAGGAACGCGCCGGGCAGCAGTTCGCCGGCGGTCGTGACGACCAGGCTGCCATCGAGCGCGTCGCTGGCCACGGGCGCGTCGGCGTCGGCGAACTCGCGGATCACCTGGCGGCAGGCGCCGCACGGTGCGATCGGATGCAGCTTCGCGGCCGTGACGGCGACGGCGCGGATGCGTTTCGCGCCGGCCGCGATCGCGACGCCGATCGCGACGCGCTCGGCGCAATTGGTCAGCCCGTACGACGCGTTCTCGACGTTGACGCCCAGGTGCACGCGGCCCTCGTCGTCGAGCACGGCCGCGGCGACGCGGAAGTCGGAGTAGGGCGCGTGCGCGTTGGGCAGCACCGCGCGGGCGCGTTCCACGAGATCGGCCAGGTCGGCCGCGGTGACGGGCGCGGCGCTCAGGATGCGAGCCCCGCCGCGCGCACCGCCTGCTCGAAGGACTCGGCAAGCTCCTTGGGCGCCGCGTCCAGCATCGCGCGGGCGCGCTGCAGCAGGCCGGTCTGCACGGCCGAGCGGAACACGAACTGCACGATCTCGTCGTGCCGCTCGGTGGTGGCGGGAAGGGTCGCGTGGCGCTCAATCGTCATGCAGCGGTTCTCCGGTGTTGGCCAGGGCCAGCGATTCGCGGATTTTCTCCGTCGAGGCCCACAGCGTGAAGACGAGGGTCTTCAGCGTCGGATCGCCCGGAGTCTGCAGCAAGGGCGGGACGCTGTCGAGGCCGTCGAGGTTGAGCACGCCGATGACGTCCTGCGCCACCGTGAGGTCCTTGCGCGTGACGAGCCGGCCGATCGGCAGCGACAGCACCCACTGCAGCCGCGGGTTGAGCTTGGCCTGCTCCGCGCCGGGCAGCACGCCGGCCGTCCAGCTCGCGCCGAGGCGGCGGATCGAGAACGGCGTGCCGTCGGTGAACGCGCGCCCGGTGCTCCCGTGATCGAGCTCGAGCTCGATGTCGTGCTCGGGCGCCCACGTCATGTTGTCCCACGCGCCCGGGATCATGCGCAGCGCGCTGGCGTTGGGCACGAAGATGTTCGCGCGCACCAGGTCGACGTCGACGCCGAGCCGCGACGCCGCCAGCGCGCGGATCTGCTGCACCAGCATGCGCACGCGGCGCAGGTGGTCGTCGGGCAGGCGCGGGTAGGCGATGAAGCGCGCCCATTTGTCGTAGTTGGCGATGTTGAGCACCTCGCTGTGGCCGCCGGCGATGTGGCGGTCGTGCACGCCGGGGCACGCGGTGTTGAAGCCGAGGGCGCCGCTCGCGCCCGCGCGCGGCGCGACCTGGCCGGCCAGGCGCGAGAACAGCTCCGCGGCGCGCACCACCCAGTCGCCGGTGGCGCGCTCGTTGCGCAGCGCCTGGATCCAGCGCTTGCGCAGGAGCGTCGAACCCCACGGGAAATCGCGCCGCACGATGCTGCCGGTCAGCACGACGCGGTCGAAGCGGATGTTGCCGTTCTCGGCCTCGAGCACCTCCAGCGCGAGCCAGGTGCCGAAGCTGTGGGCGATCAGGCTGACGCGCCGGGCCCCGGTGCGGTCCATCAGGTCGCGCAGCTCGCCGCGCAGCCACTGCACGCGGTTCGCGCGCGTCCACGGCAGCATGAACGACAGCACGCCGAAGAAGCCGTAGTCGAGGTGGTACGGAATGAGCCCGTGGCGGGCGAGGTAGGGCGTGATCTGCTTCTGCCACTGTCCGCGCGTGCGGATCCCGTGCAGCGTCACGACGATCTTGTGAGGCACTTTTCATCTCCCGCGGGCCTCGCGTCTTTCGGGACTGCCAAAAGAAAATGCGAGCCGGTGCCCGCATCTTGGAGAGTCAGTGGCTCATGGCGTGAGGCGCCGTCGAAGACGCCTCGCGCACGCCGGCGCTTACTGCTGCGCAGGCACCGGATACGCCGTCGGGTACGCCGTCGGCGCGGTGCTGCCGGTGGTGACCGGCGGAGCCGGCATCACGCGCGTGCGCCCGCCCGTCGTCACCATGATCACGGGCTCGCCCGCGGCGAAGACCTCGGGGCCGGCCGCCTGCACCACGGAGCGGCGGTCGCCGTTCTTCAGCTGGACGAGGATCTGGACGCCCTGGCGTTGCGAGGCGTCGCGCTCGACGGCGTTGCCGACCAGTCCGCCGACGACCGCGCCGGCGATGCCGACGATGCCGCCCGTGCGCGGGCCGCCGACATTGGAGCCGGCAATCCCGCCGATGACCGCGCCGCTGACGGTGCCCACGCCGGTGTCGCGCCCCTGGATCGTCACAGGGGTCACCGACAGCACCGTGGCGTCGACGACGGTCGACATGCGCTGCGCGTCATAGGCGCTGACAGAGTTGGCCGGAGCCACCGCGCAACCGGTGAGCGACACAGCGCCGGCGACGGTCGCAACGAGGGCGAATTGCTTGAACATGATCTTTCTCCAGGAGACGTCGGACCAACGCCGGCCAATCGCCGGCCGTTGACACTCGTCATGTGCCTCCACTCTGCAGCAATCCAATTGCCCGAGGTGGCGACAATGAGTAAAGAAATGTGAGCCCGACAGGGCGCGTTCAGACCCTCACGCGTGCAGCCGGCTGCTGCGGGGCACGCTGGCCAGCAGGAACTCCATCTGGTCGGCCAGGATGCGGCGCCCGCGCAGGATCATGTCCTCGTGCAGGCTGGGCACGTAGGGCAGGTACATCAGGGTCATGTGCGCCTCCTCGGGCATGCGGTTGCCCTTGCGGCCGTTGCACGAGCGGCAGGCGGTGATGCAGTTCATCCAGGTGTCGAGGCCGCGCCGCGACACCGGGATGATGTGCTCGCGCGTGAGCTCGTCGCCGGCGAAGCAGCCGCCGCAGTACGCGCAGACATGGCGGTCGCGCGCGAACAGCTTGCCGTTGGTGAGCGCGGGCGTCTGGCGCCAGGCGCGCGACGGGATCGAGCCCCGCACGGCGATGATGGAATGCACCTCGATGCGCGACTGCCGGCCGGTGGAGCGCTGCACGCCGCCGCGCATCGTGTGGAAGGGATCGCCCAGCGTCCAGGCGACGGCGTCGCAGGCATAGAGGATCGCGGCCTCCTTGACCGTCATCCAGGCTTGCGGCCTTCCCGACACGTCCAGCTGCAGAACATCCATTTCCACGGCGCTCCTTCAACCCGGAGCATACAACTACTGGATGAAACCTCAACCTGGGCGGAGCCACAGCGTTGCGGAGGCGCCATCCGGCGCCGTTCGCGTCACGCGGATGTCATCGCTTCAGCGTTAACCACTATGGAAATCGAACGATCGTGCTAATCGGTGTCCATTTCGTGACCGGCGCCCGGTCTTTCTAGGATTCGGACACTAAAAAAAGTGTGTGACGGCATTGGCGCGGGGGCCGGTCCTATGCAAAATAGCACGACCGTTCGATTTCTTCGTTCAGCCGGCGACCCCGGATGTCGAAGAGTTCGGCAGGCACTCAACGCACTCCGGTTCGACCCGGCAGATCCCCGTGAACGACGCTACCGCTCTTCGCCGCCCGCCTCGCCCCTTGCAAAAGGGCCTGCAGACGCGCGCCACGATCATCGAGGCGGCGCTGGGCCTGGCCGCCAATAAGGGGCTCGAGGGCCTGTCCATCGGCCTGCTGGCCGAGGTGACGGGCATGAGCAAGTCGGGCGTCTTCGCCCACTTCGGCTCGCGCGAGGAACTGCAGATCTCGGTCATTCGAGACTATCACGTCAAGTTCGAGGAAGAGGTCTTTCTTCCCGCCATCCGCGAGCCGCGCGGCCTGCCGCGCCTGCGCGCGATGTTCGAGCGCTGGGTGCGCCGCGTCTCGTTCGAGATCGACTCGGGCTGCATCTACATCAGCGGCGCCGTCGAGTTCGACGACAGGCCCGGCCCGGTGCGCGACGCGCTGGCCACCATGGTGCAGACTTGGCAGGACGCGCTCACGCGCTCGATCCAGCTGGCCATCGACGAGGGCCACCTCACCGACGGCACCTCGCCCGAGCAGCTGATGTTCGAGATCCACGGGCTGATCCTCGCACTGCACCACGACGCGCGCTTCCTGCGAAACCCCGGCAGCGTCGAGCGCGCGCGCCTCGGCTTCGAGCGCCTGCTCGCCCATTCGCTTTCCGCGCCCGACCCCGCGTCGGACGCCGGCCCGTCCCGATCGAAGGAAGCGCGCCCGCCGCGCCGCTGATCGTTCCCCTTTCGCTTTCCATTCCGACCCGTTCCAGGAGCTCCGACATGCCTCAATACAACCCGCCGCTTCGCGACATGCAATTCGTGTTGCATGAAGTGCTGAACGTCGTCGACGAGCTGAAGGTCATGCCGCAGCACGCGGACATCGACGTCGACACCTTCAACGCGGTGCTGGAGGAAGGCGGGAAGTTCGCGTCGGAAGTGATCTTCCCGATCAACCTGAGCGGCGACGCCGAGGGCTGCACGCTGGACAAGACGACGCACGAGGTGACGCCGCCCAAGGGCTTCAAGGAGGCGTACAAGACCTACGTCGAAGGCGGCTGGCCCTCGCTGTCGGCCGATCCGGAATACGGCGGCCAGGGCCTGCCGATCTCGCTGAACCAGTGCTTCTACGAGATGCTCAACAGCGGCAACCAGGCGTGGACGATGTATCCCGGCCTGTCGCACGGCGCGTACGAGGCGCTGCACGCGCACGGCACGCCCGAGCAGAAGAAGATGTTCCTGCCCAAGCTGACGTCGGGCGAGTGGACGGGCACGATGTGCCTGACCGAGCCGCACTGCGGCACGGACCTCGGCCTGCTGCGCACCAAGGCCGAGCCGCAGGCCGACGGCACCTACAGGATCACCGGCGCCAAGATCTTCATCTCGGCCGGCGAGCACGACATGGTCTCCAACATCCTGCACCTGGTGCTCGCGCGCCTGCCGGATGCGCCCGCAGGCTCCAAGGGCATCTCGCTGTTCGTCGTGCCGAAGTACAAGGTCAACGCCGACGGCTCGCTCGCCGAGCGCAACCCGATCTTCTGCGCCGGCCTCGAGCACAAGATGGGCATCCACGCCAACTCGACCTGCCAGATGGTGCTCGAGGGCGCCGTCGGCACGATGGTGGGCGAGCCCAACAAGGGCCTCAACGCGATGTTCGTGATGATGAACGCGGCGCGCCTGGGCGTGGGCATGCAGTCGCTGGGCCTGACCGAGGTCGCGTACCAGAACGCCGTTGCCTACGCCAAGGATCGCCTGCAGATGCGCGCGCTGTCGGGCCCGAAGGCGCCGGACAAGCCGGCCGACCCGATCATCGTGCACCCCGACGTCCGCAAGATGCTGATGACCGCTCGCGCCTACGCCGAAGGCGGCCGCGCGCTGGCCATCCACACGGCGCTGCTGATCGACAAGGAACTGCACCACCCCGACGCCGACGTCCGCAAGGAATGCGCCGACGAAGTCGCGCTGCTCACGCCCATCGTCAAGGCCTTCATGACCGACAACGGCTGGATCGCGACGTCGCACTGCATGCAGGTCTACGGCGGCCACGGCTTCATCCATGAGTGGGGCATGGAGCAGTACGTGCGCGACGCGCGCATCAACATGATCTACGAAGGCACCAACACGATCCAGTCGCTGGACCTGCTGGGCCGCAAGGTGCTGGGCGACAACGGCGCCAAGCTCAAGCGCTTCGGCAAGAAGATCGCCGAGTTCGTCGAGGAAGAGGGCATCAGCGAGGCGATGCAGGAATTCGTGAACCCGCTGGCGGAGCTCGGCGACAAGGTCACGAAGCTGACGACCGAGATCGGCATGAAGGCCTTCCAGAACCCGGACGAAGTCGGCGCCGCCGCGGTGGACTACCTGCGTGTCTGCGGCCACCTCGTGTTCGCCTACTTCTTCGCGCGCATGGCCAAGGTCGCGCTCGAGAAGCAGAACACCGGCGACGCCTTCTACAAGGCCAAGCTGACGACCGCGCGCTTCTACTTCGCCAAGCTGCTGCCCGAGACGGCCGGCCTGATCCGCACCTGCCGCGCCGGCCTGAAGCCGCTGATGGAGATGGACGAGGCGCTGTTCTGATCGCGTCCCAGGACTAGGTACATCCCGCAGGCGGCTCCGTCGCCTGTCGGACACGAAATCGCCACGTTCAGAGCGATCATTGGTCCACGGCCCCGGCCGTTTCAACAAACCTAGGAGACCCCCTTGAAAAAAGCAGCAGTTGCATTCGTTCTCGCCACCGCCAGCGTCCTCGCGATGGCGCAGAACACGCCGGTGGGCCTGTGGCGGACGATCGACGACGACGGCAAGACCGAGAAGTCGACGGTCCGCATCACCAGCGTCGGCGGCGTGCTGACCGGCAAGGTCGAGCACATCACCGATCCCGCCAAGGCCAACGAGGTCTGCTCGAAGTGCGACGACGACCGCAAGGACAAGCCGATCGTCGGCATGGTCATCATCAGCGGCGCGAAGCAGGACGCGGAAGAGCCCGAGAAGTGGACCGGCGGCATGATCCTCGATCCGGCCAAGGGCAGCAGCTACAAGCTGATCCTCAAGCCCACCGACGGCGGCAAGAAGTTGGACGTGCGCGGCTACATCGGCTCGCCGATGTTCGGTCGCACGCAGACCTGGATCCGCGCCGAATAAGCGCAAGCAGCAACCGGGGCCGGGCAGCGGGTGCGCTGCCGGTCGCCCCGTTCACCCCTGGAGAGAAACAAAGTGAGTCGATTCCAAGTTCGCAAGGTGGCCGTGCTCGGCGCCGGCGTGATGGGCGCGCAGATCGCCGCCCATCTGGTCAACGTCAAGGTGCCGGTCGTGCTGTTCGACCTGCCCGCCAAGTCCGGCCCCAAGAACGGGATCGTCACGAAGGCCGTCGACGGCCTCAAGAAGTTGAAGCCCGCGCCGCTGGGCGTGGCTGACGACGCCGCGCTGATCCAGCAGGCCAATTACGAGGACAACCTCGAGCTGCTGCGCGACTGCGACCTGATCATCGAGGCCATCGCCGAGCGCATGGACTGGAAGCTGGACCTCTACACCAAGGTCGCGCCGTTCATCGCGCCGCACGCGATCGTCGCGTCCAACACGTCCGGCCTGTCGATCACCAAGCTGTCCGAAGTGCTGCCCGAGGAGATCAAGCCGCGCTTCTGCGGCATCCACTTCTTCAACCCGCCGCGCTACATGAGCCTGGTGGAGCTGATCCCCACGCCGACGACGCAGCCGCAGATCCTCGACCAGCTGGAAAGCTTCGTCACCACGGCGCTCGGCAAGGGCATCGTGCGCGCGAAGGACACGCCCAACTTCGTCGCCAACCGCGTCGGCATCGCCGGCATGCTGGCCACGATCATCGAGGCCGAGAAGTTCGGCCTGTCGTACGACCTCGTCGACGACCTGACCGGCAAGAAGCTGGGCCGCGCGAGCTCGGGCACCTTCCGCACCGCGGACGTCGTCGGCCTCGACACGATGGCCCATGTCATCAAGACGCTGCAGGACAACCTCAAGGACGATCCGTTCTATTCGAGCTACGCGACGCCGGCCGTCGTCGGCCGCCTGATCGAGCAGGGCGCGCTGGGCCAGAAGACCGGCGCCGGTTTCTACAAGAAGGTCGGCAAGGAGATCCAGCGCCTCGATCCCGCGAGCGGCACCTACGTCGCCGGCGGCGCCAAGGCCGACTCCATCGTCGACCGCATCCTGAAGAAGCCCGCGGCCGAGCGCCTGAAGCTGCTGCGCGAATCGACCAATCCGCAGGCGCAGTTCCTGTGGGCGATCCTGCGCGACTCGTTCCACTACGCCGCCGTGCACCTGAAGGACATCGCCGACTCCGCGCGCGAGATCGACTTCGCGATGCGCTGGGGCTTCGGTTCCAAGCAGGGCCCGTTCGAGCTGTGGCAGGACGCCGGCTGGAAGCAGGTCGCCGAGTGGATCAAGGAAGACATCGCCGCGGGCAAGACGCTCTCGCCGGTGGCGCTGCCCGACTGGGTGTTCGACGGCCGCGAAGGCGTGCACACGCCGGAAGGCTCGTGGAGCGCCGCGCAAGCCAAGTACCTGCCGGTGTCGACGCTGGACGTCTACAAGCGCCAGCCCTTCCCCGAAACCGTGCTGGGCGCCGGCGGCGCGAGCGCGCTGAAGTCGGGCACCGAGGAATTCAAGAACGACGAAGTCCGCGTCTGGACGCTGGACGGCGACGTGCTGATCGCCAGCATCACTGCCAAGCTGCACCTGATCTCGCCGACGGTCACCGAGGGCCTGCTGAAGGCCGTCGAGATCGCCGAGCAGAAGTACAAGGGCCTGGTGATATGGTCGCCGGACGAGATGTTCTCCGCCGGCGCCAACCTCGAGGCGCTGATGCCCGTGTTCATGAAGATGGGCGCCAAGGGCATCGCGCCGGAAGAGAAGAAGCTGCAGGACATGATGCTGCGCCTGCGCTATTCGACCGTGCCGGTCGTCTCGGCGATCCGCGGCATCGCGCTCGGCGGCGGCTGCGAGCTGGCCGTGTATTCGTCGGCGCGCGTCGCCGCGATGGAAAGCTACATGGGCCTCGTCGAAGTCGGCGTCGGCCTGATCCCGGGCGGAGGCGGCCTGACCTACGTCGCGCGTCGCGCGGCCGAAGCCGCCGCGAAGGCGCCGGGCACCGACCTGCTGGCCTTCCTGAAGGACGGCGTCGTCGCCGCGGCCTCGGCCACGGTGGGCACCAGCGCGCTCGAGTCGCGCAAGATCGGCTACCTGCTGGACTCCGACATCGTCGTCCCGCACAAGGACGAACTGCTGTACGTGGCCTCGGCGCAGGCCAAGGCGATGTACGAGACGGGGTATCGCCCGCCGGTCAAGCGCCTGATCCCGGTGGCCGGCCGTTCGGGAATCGCCACGATCAAGGCCTCGCTGGTCGCGATGCGCGACGGCGGCTTCATCAGCCAGCACGACTTCTACATCGGCAGCCTGATCGCCGACGTCTGCTGCGGCGGCGAAGTCGACGCCGGCACGCTGGTGACCGAGGAATACCTGATGGCGCTCGAGCGCAAGCACTTCTGCGGCCTGCTCGAGAACCCGAAGACCCAGGAGCGAATCATGGGCATGCTCCAGACCGGCAAGCCGGTTCGGAACTAATGCTCCCCCCGAAGCGCCTGCGGCGCCTCCCCCCGGGGGTCGCCCCCAGCGGCCCGGCAAAGCCGGTTCCGCGGCGGCCGCTTGGATTGCGCCCGTAACCGCCGGCGCTTCAGCCACCGAATTCAGGAAAGACCAACATGAGCAAGCAAATCTCCGACGCCTACATCGTCGCCGCCACCCGCGCGCCGATCGGCAAGTCCGGCCGCGGGATGTTCCGCAACACGCGTCCCGACGACCTGCTGGTCGCCGTCATCCAGGCCGCGCTGGCCCAGGTGCCGACGCTCGACCCGAAGGCGATCGAGGACGCGATCGTCGGCTGCGCGATGCCCGAGGGCGAGCAAGGCCTGAACTTCGCGCGCACCAGCGTGCTGCTGGCCGGCCTGCCCAATACGGTCGGCGGTATCACCGTCAACCGCTTCTGCGCGTCCGGCCTGTCGGCGGTGCAGATGGCGGCCGACCGCATCCGCGTCGGCGAGGCCGACGTGATGATCGCCGCCGGCGCCGAGAGCATGAGCATGGTGCCGATGAGCGGCAACAAGCCCTCGTTCAACCCGCACGTGTTCGACAAGGACGAGAACATCGGCATCGCCTACGGCATGGGCCTGACAGCGGAGAAGGTCGCCAACCAGTGGAAGGTGTCGCGCGAGGACCAGGACGCGTTCGCGCTGGCCTCGCACCAGAAGGCGATCAAGGCGATCGCCGACGGCCAGTTCAAGGACGAGATCACGCCGGTCGAGGTCTTCACCCGCACGCCGGACCTGGCCACGGGCGAGATCGCGGTCACCAGCCGCATGGTCGATACCGACGAGGGGCCGCGCCCCGACACGTCGATCGAAGGCCTGGCCAAGCTCAAGCCCGTGTTCGCGAACAAGGGCAGCGTCACCGCCGGCAACAGCTCGCAGACCAGCGACGGCGCCGGCTGCCTGATCCTGTGCAGCGAGAAGGCGCTCAAGCAGTTCGGCCTGACGCC
Organism: Scleromatobacter humisilvae; assembly: GCF_023231945.1. GTDB lineage: Bacteria > Pseudomonadota > Gammaproteobacteria > Burkholderiales > Burkholderiaceae_C > Scleromatobacter > Scleromatobacter humisilvae. The sequence goes on along the minus strand of NZ_JAJLJH010000007.1, from coordinate 247,754 downwards.
GCTGGCGCGCTTCGTGAGCTTCGCGTCCAAGGGCGTGCCGCCCGAGATCATGGGCATCGGCCCGATCGAGGCGATCCCGGCCGCGCTCAAGTCCGCCGGGCTGAACATCTCGCAGCTGGACTGGATCGAGCTGAACGAGGCCTTCGCCGCGCAGGCGCTGGCCGTGATCAACACCGTCGGCCTCGACGCCACCAAGGTGAACCCGATGGGCGGCGCGATCGCCCTCGGCCACCCGCTGGGCGCGACCGGCGCCATCCGCTCGGCCACCGTCGTCCATGCCCTGCGCCGCAACAACCTGAAGTACGGCATGGTCACCATGTGCGTCGGCACCGGCCAGGGCGCAGCCGGAATTTTCGAGCGCGTCTGATCGACGGCTCACCGACGGCGGCAGGAAGTCACCGGATCGCACCCCGCGGTTCGTCGGCCCTGCCGCCGTTTTCACGTCCGCGCCCTGCATTGGCGGACAATCCAGACCAGATCGAAAGAGGTTCAGTCATGACCATCCGCACCGTCAACACGAACGGCGTCGCCGTGATCGAGATCGCGCGCCCCGAGAAGAAGAACGCGCTGACGCAGGCGATGTACACGGCGATGTCCGAGGCCATCGTCGCGGCCGAGGCCGACGCCTCCATCCGCGCGATCCTGATCACCGGCCAGCCGGGCATCTTCACCTCGGGCAACGACCTCGAGGACTTCATGCAGCGTCCGCCCGCGGGCGAGGACTCGCCGGTGTTCCAGTTCATGAAGACGCTGTCCGAATGCGGCAAGCCGGTGGTCGCGGCCGTCACCGGCGGGGCGATCGGCATCGGCACGACGATGCTGCTGCACTGCGACCTCGTCTACGTCAGCGACGAGGCGCGTCTCGCGATGCCGTTCGTCACGCTGGGCCTGGTGCCGGAGTACGCGTCCAGCCTGCTGATCCCGCAACGCGTGGGCCACGCGAAGGCCACCGAACTGCTGCTGCTGGGCGAGCCCTTCAACGGCGAGACCGCGGTGGAACTGGGCATCGCCAACGCGGTGCTGCCGGCCGCCGAGGTCGTCAACCACGCGCGCCGCATGGCCGAGCGCTTCAACGCGCTGCCGCCCGGCGCGGTGCGCGAGAGCAAGGCGCTGATGCGCCGCGGACAGCGGGCGCTGGTCAAGGAGACGATCGAAGTCGAGGGCGAGATCTTCGGCAAGCGGCTGCGCAGCCCCGAGGCGATGGAGGCGTTCCAGGCCTTCTTCCAGAAGCGCAAGCCGGACTTCTCCAAGTTCTGACCGCTGCGGTGCGATGACCTCGGAACTGACGCTCGAGCCCGAGGACGACGAGGTCATCGCCGCGCCGCTGGCCGTGCCGTTCCGGCCCGCGACGCTCGCGGCCAAGCTCGCGCTGCTGCCGCTGCTGATCGCGCAAGGCCGGAGCGTGCGCGCCTCCGCGCTCAAGTTGCCCGAGGCCGCCGGCGAACGGCATGGCGTGGCGGGCGCCGGGCAGGTCGCGTTGCGCGTGCTGATCGTCGGCGACTCGTCGGCCGCCGGCGTGGGCGTCGGCACGCAGGACGAGGCTTTCGCCGGCCAGCTGGCGCAGGCGCTGGCCGAGCGCACCGGCGCGGCGGTCGGCTGGCAACTGGTGGCCACGAGCGGCCACACGGCGGGCGACGCGGCGCGCGCGCTCGCGGGCGCGACGCTCGCGCGGGCCGACCTGCTGGTCACGGCGCTCGGCGTCAACGACGTCGTCGGCCAGACGCGGCCGGTGCGGTTCCTGGCGGCGCTCGACGAGATCCACGCGCTCGCCGCCACGCGGGCGCAGGTCACGCACACCTGGCACTGCGGCCTGCCGCCGATGGGCCGCTTCCCGCTGTTGCCGCAGCCGCTGCGCTGGGTGCTGGGTCGCGACGCCGCGCACCTCGACCAGGCGCTGGTGCGCCATCTCGAGGGCCAGGCGGCCCGCCTGCACCTGCCGCTGCCCGAAGCGCCGCGCACCACTGGCAAGGACGACCTGACGGCCGAAGGCTGGATGGCGCGCGACGGCTTCCATCCGGGCCTGCTGGGCTACCGGCAGTGGGGCCGGCAGGTGGCCGAGGCCATTGGTTGAAGGGTCAGCGCGGAATCTGCCGCGGCTTGCCGTCGCGGTCGATCGCGACGTAGGTCAGGTTGGCCTCGGTCACCTTGACCACCTGCACGTCGGCCGGGTTGCGTTCGGCGTAGACCTCCACGCGCACCGTGATCGACGTGTTGCCGATGCGCTCGACCGTCGCGTAGAAGCTCAGCAGGTCGCCGATGGACACCGGCTGCTTGAAGATGAACTGGTTGACCGCGACGGTGGTCACGCGGCCGCGCGACAGGCGCGCGGGGAGCACGGAGCCGGCGATGTCGACCTGCGCCATGATCCAGCCGCCGAAGATGTCGCCGTTCATGTTCGAGTCCGCCGGCATCGGCATCACGCGCATGACCAGCTCCTTGTCGGAGGGCAGCGTGGCGGGCGCCTGCGTGGCGGCTTGCATCTCGGCATGGGTCATGGGGGCATCTTTCGTCGTTCGTGCTCGACCTCGATTGTGCTTGAAAGGGTTTACCCTGTGTTCTGGCTGGGCCCGCCGTTCGTCTTGCCGCCCGCGCGTTGCTTGTTATCGTGTCGGTCGTCCCCATCTGCGTCGTCCCATGCACCCGAATCCGCCTTCCGCCGCCCGCGACGCCGCGCCCGCCACCGAGCCGCGCAGCGACTGGCAGACCCTGAAGCGGCTGATGCCGTACTTCTGGGAATACCGCGTGCGCATGGCGATCGCGCTGGCATTCCTGATCGGCGCCAAGGTGGCCAGCGTCAGCGTGCCGCTGCTGCTCAAGCGCCTGGTCGACGCGCTCAACATCACCACCACCGACCCGCGCGCGCTGCTGGTCGTGCCGCTCGGGCTGCTGCTGGCCTACGCCGGCCTGCGCCTGGCGATGACGCTGTTCACCGAGCTGCGCGAGATCGTCTTCGCGCGCGCCACCTTCGGCGCGTCCAAGCGCGTCGCGCTGGAGACCTTCGAGCACCTCAACGCGCTGTCGCTGCGCTTCCACCTCGAGCGCCAGACCGGCGGCCTGACGCGCGACATCGAACGCGGCACGAGGGCCGTGCAGACACTGGTGTCGTACTCGCTCTACACGATCATCCCGACGCTGGTCGAGCTCACGTTCGTGCTGGTGCTGCTGGGCCACAAGTTCAATCTCGGCTACGTGTGGATCACGCTGGCCGCGCTGCTGCTGTACGGCACGTTCACGATCTCGATCACGGAGTGGCGCACCAAGTACCGCAAGGCCGTCAACGAGCTCGACTCGAAGGCCAACACGAAGGCGATCGACGCGCTGATCAACTTCGAGACGGTCAAGTACTTCAACAACGAGCAGTTCGAGTCGGCGCGCTACGAGACGGGCCTCGAGGCGTTCCGCGCGGCGCAGATGAAGTCGCAGGCGACGCTGTCGATGCTCAACACCGGCCAGCAGCTGATCATCGCCGGCAGCCTCGTGGCGCTGCTGTGGCGCGCCACCGGCGGCGTCATCTCGCACTCGATGACGCTCGGCGACTTCGTGATGGTCAATGCGCTGCTGATCCAGCTGTACGTGCCGCTGAACTTCCTGGGCGTGCTGTATCGCGAGGTCAAGCAGGGCCTGACCGACCTGGAGCGCATGTTCGCGCTGCTCGAGAAGGACCGCGAGATCGCCGACGCGCCGGATGCGACGGTGCTGCACGTGGCCGGCGGCGCGGTGCGCTTCGAGCACGTGAGCTTCGCGTATGACGCGGCGCGGCCGATCCTGCACGACGTCAGCTTCGAGATCCCGGCCGGCAAGACGGTGGCCGTCGTCGGCCCCAGCGGCGCGGGCAAGAGCACGCTGGCGCGGCTGCTCTATCGCTTCTACGACGTCACCGGCGGCGCGATCACCATCGACGGCCAGGACCTGCGGCAGCTGACGCAGAACAGCCTGCGCAAGGCGATCGGCATCGTGCCGCAGGACACCGTGCTGTTCAACGACACCGTGGCCTACAACATCGCCTACGGCCGGCCGGGCGCGTCGCAGGCCGAGGTCGAAGGCGCGGCCCGCGCGGCGCACATCCACGACTTCATCGCCGCGACGCCCAAGGGCTACGAGACGATGGTGGGCGAACGCGGGCTCAAGCTGTCGGGTGGCGAGAAGCAGCGCGTGGCGATCGCGCGCACGCTGCTGAAGAATCCGCCGCTGATGATCTTCGACGAGGCGACGTCCGCGCTCGACTCGGCCAACGAGCGCGCGATCCAGGGCGAGCTCGCGCAGGCCGCGCAGGGGCGCACGACGCTGGTCATCGCGCACCGGCTGTCGACGGTGGTCAACGCCGCGCAGATCCTCGTGATGGCCGAGGGCCGCGTCGTCGAGCGCGGCACGCACCCCGAGTTGCTGGCACTCGACGGCCGCTACGCGCACATGTGGCGCCTGCAGCAGACGCACGGCGACACCGCGGCCGCGACCGACGCGCCGGACTCGCCCACGCTGGGCGACTCCGCGTTCGAGCCGGCGCTAAACTAGGTTCGTGGAAACCAAGTGGCTTGAAGACTTCGTCAGCCTGGCCGAGACGCGCAGCTTCTCGCGTTCCGCGCAGCTGCGCCACGTCACGCAGCCGGCGTTCTCGCGCCGCATCCAGGCGCTGGAGGCCTGGGCCGGGCTCGACCTCGTCGATCGCTCGTCCTACCCGACGCGGCTGACGCCCGCGGGCGAGACCTTCCACGGCCAGGCGCTCGAGGTGCTGGGTAGCCTGCAGGCCACGCGCAACATGATGCGCGGGCTGCAGGCCGGCGGCGCCGACATGATCGAGTTCGCCGTGCCGCACACGCTGGCGTTCACGTTCTTCCCGGCCTGGGTGATGGACCTGCGCAAGCGCTTCGGCGAGATGAAGAGCCGGCTGATCGCGCTCAACGTGCACGACGCCGTCATGCGCCTGACCGAGGGCAGCTGCGACCTGCTGGTGGCCTACCACCACGCGTCGCAGCCGCTGCAGCTGAGCCCCGACCGCTACGAGATGCTGAGCCTGGGCCAGGAGACGCTGGCGCCCTACGCGAAGGCCGGCGCGGACGGCCAGCCGCTGTTCCGTCTCGCGACGACCGGCACCGCGCGCATCCCCTTCCTCGGCTACGCGTCGGGCGCCTACATGGCGCGCCTGGTCGACCAGATCCTGAAGTCCACGCCGGTGCTGCCGCATCTCGACACCGTCTACGAGACCGACATGGCCGAGGGCCTGAAGGCGATGGCGCTGGAAGGCCACGGCATCGCGTTCCTGCCCTCCAGCTCGGTCAAGAAGGAGCTGCGGGCGCGCCGGCTCGTGTCGGCCGCGCCGTTGCACGACGACAGCAACCATCCGTACGACGTCACGATGGAGGTGCGGATCTACCGCGAGCGGCCCGAGCTGGCGCGCCATCCGAAGGCCGGCGCGCAGGCGCTGTGGGAATTCCTGCGCCAGGGTTGAAACCGTGGCGGAAGGGACTTGCGGCACGGCGACGGTCGTCGCATGCTGGAGTTCACGCCGCTAGCGCAAATTTCTAGTAATAACCCTTATGGGGTGATGCAAATGATGCATGATGCGGCCCTCAAAAGGCATTGGCACCGCTCGACGGTGCCGCATAAAGTCCGCGACCATGCATCTTTTCTTGCACAACAGCGCCTCCCGCGCGATCCCTGAAGCCGCTGCCGTCCTGCTGATCCCCGCGCTGGCCGCGGCGCTGGTCGTCGCGTCGCCGGCGCAGGCGAAGTCCAGGGCCGACGCCGCCGCCGCGTCCGCCTCGCAGGCGGTCGACGCGGAGCCGCACCCCGTCCTCGACCGCATCCGCAGCACCGGAAAGATCGTGCTTGCGCATCGCGAGTCCTCGGTGCCGTTCTCGTACTACGACGCCAACAAGAAGCCGGTCGGCTACGCGATCGACCTGTGCAAGGATGTCGCCGAGGCCGTGCGCAAGCACCTGGGCCTGAAGACCATCGAGATCGCCTACGTGCCGATCACGACGGCCAACCGCATCGACACCATCGCCAGCGGCAAGGCCGACCTGGAATGCGGCGCCACGACCAACAATGCGGAACGCCGCCAGAAGGTCGCGTTCACGATCCCGCACTACATCACCGGCACGCGTTTCGCGGTGCGCGCCGACAGCCCCATTGCCGAACTGAACCAGTTCGAGCACCACGTGCTGGTGTCGACGGCCGGCTCCACGCCGTTCAAGTCGGTCGACCAGGCCAACAAGGACCGGCTGCTGGGCATCGACGTCAAGCCGGTGAAGGACAACGCCGAGGCGATGGCGATGCTCGCCAACAAGAGCGCCGACGGCTTCGCGATGGACGACGTCCAGCTCTACGGCCTGATCGCCGAGTCGCCGGTGCCGTCGCAGTTCAAGGTGGTGGGCAAGTTCATCACGATCGAGCCGCTGGCCATCATGCTGAGCAAGGACGACGCGGCCTTCAAGAAGGTGGTCGACGACGAGATGCGCCACCTGATCCGCTCCGGCGAGGGCGAGAAGATCTACAACCGCTGGTTCATGGCGCCGATCCCGCCCAGGAACGTGACGATGAACCTGCCCATGAGCTACCTGCTGCGCGATTCGTGGAAGTATCCTTCGGACGCCGTGGCGAACTAGTAGCACCACAATGGTGTGGCCCGGTACGTGCTTTCACGAACGGTGCCGCCCGCCCAGAGAACCTAGACTCGGTTAAGCCCGGCGCAAGGTCGACCCTTGCACGTCACGGGCCCCTTTTCCATGATTGGCCGCGCGCCAACGACCTGCAACCCGTCTCTTTCGAATAATCCAGGAGCTCACATGAAGAAGTCCCTTTTGGTCGCCACGCTGCTTGCCGCGGCCGTTGCCGCCCAGGCGCAGACCACCGACACGCTGAAGAAGATCAAGGACACGGGCGCCGTGGTGATGGGCGTGCGCGGTTCGTCCGGCGCGCTGTCGTACACCCTCGGCGAGGGCAAGTACACGGGCTTCCACGTCGAGCTGTGCCAGCGCGTGATCGACGACATCGGCAAGTCGATGGGCAAGAAGATCGAAGTCAAGTACACCGAAGTGACCTCGGCCAACCGCATCCCGCTGGTGCAGAACGGCACCGTCGACATCGAGTGCGGCTCCACCACCAACAACGAGCAGCGTGCCAAGGACGTCGCCTTCGCGCACACCGCCTATGTCGAGGAAGTGCGCATCCTGACCAAGGTCAACTCGGGCATCAAGGACATCAAGGACCTGAACGGCAAGAGCGTGGCCACCACCACCGGCACCACCTCCGTGCAGCTGCTGCGCAAGAACGAGCGCGCCACCGGCCTCGACTTCAAGGAAGTGTTCGGCAAGGACCACGCCGACAGCTTCCAACTGCTCGAGAGCGGCCGCGCCGACGCGTTCGTGATGGACGGCCAGATCGTCATGGGCCTGGCCTCCAAGTCCAAGACCCCGGCCGACTACCACACCGTCGGCCCGGCCCTGTCGGTCGAGCCGATCGCGATCATGGTGCGCAAGGACGACCCGGCCTTCCTGGCCGCGGTCAACAAGACCATCGACGGCATGGAGAAGTCCGGCGAGATGGCCAAGCTGTACGACAAGTGGTTCATGCAGGCGATCCCGCCGACCAACACCAAGGTCGGCCTGCCGGCGTCGGAGTACACCAAGGCCGCCTGGGCCAATCCGAACAACATGACCACCGAGCAACTGGCCGCCAAGAAGTGATGGCGCCGGCCGCCACGCGCGCGTGACGCGCGCGGCGGCCGCGTTCGAGAGCATGATCGCGTGCGGACCCGGCGACGGGCCCGCACGCTGCACAATTCAGAGGGCCGGACCCAGTCCGGCCGCAGCGGGGCCGCATCGAAGCGAGTCCGGCCAACGAGGAGTCGAGGGTGAGCAACTTGCTGGCTCAGATCAAGGACAGCGCGACGTTGATGTGCACGAGCATCGACGAGCCGACGGTCTACCCGTCCTGCTTCGCCCCGGGCAAGGGCGACATGACCTACCTGCAGTGGATGATCCACGGCTGGGGCTGGACGCTCCTCGTGGCGCTGGTGGCGCTGGTGATCGCGCTCGCGGTCGGGCTGGTGATCGGCGTCATGCGCACGCTGCCGAACAGGGCCGCCGTGCTGTTCGGCGAGGCGTGGACGGAGCTGTTCCGCAACGTGCCGGTGCTGGTGCAGCTGTTCATCTGGGCCTTCGTCCTGCCCGAGATCTTCCCGTCGTTGAAGGCGGTGTCGTACGCGACGCTCGCCTGCGTCGGGCTGGGCCTGTTTACCTCGGCGCGCGTCGCGCAGCAGGTCAAGGCGGGCATCGCCACCATTCCGAAGGGCCAGCGCTACGCCGGCCTCGCGATGGGCCTGACGCTGGCGCAGACCTACCGCTACGTGCTGTTGCCGGTCGGCCTGCGGGTGGTGCTGCCGACGCTGACGTCGGAGTCGATGAACATCATCAAGAACTCGTCGGTTGCCTACGCCATCAGCGTGCCCGAGCTGATCTGGACCTCGATCCAGGCCGGCGAGCAGACCTCCGCCCACGGGACGATGTATTTCGTGGCGACCGTCTTCTACGTGATCTCCGCGCTCGCGATCAATCGCCTGGCGGTCTTCATCGAGCGGCGCACCCGCCTCAGCACCGCGATGGGGGGCAAGTAAGTGGCGCTCAATCTCGATTTCTCGTTCCTCACGTCGGACGTCATCCGGTCCAACCTGCTCTCGACGTTCGAGTACTCGGTGCAGCTGACGGCCGTCGCGGCAATCGGCGGCACGGCGCTGGGCACGCTGATCGCGCTGATGCGGCTGTCGTCGGTGCGCTGGATGCAGCGCGTCGCCACGGTCTATGTCGACCTGCTGCGGTCGATCCCGCTGGTGATGGTGATCCTGTGGTTCTACCTGCTGATCCCGCAGTCCTTCTATTCGATGATCGCGGGCAGCTTCGGCGAGAACCATCGGCCGGAGTTCGCGGCGGTCATCACCTTCACGTTCTTCGAGGCGGCCTACTATTCGGAGATCATGCGCGCCGGCATCCAGTCGGTGCCGCGCGGCCAGAGCTATGCCGGCTACGCGGTGGGCATGACCTATGCGCAGTGCATGCGCCTGGTCGTGCTGCCACAGGCCTTCCGCAACATGCTGCCCGTGCTGCTCACGCAGACCGTGGTGCTGTTCCAGGACACCTCGCTGGTCTACGCCATCGGCGCGTCCGACTGGCTCAAGGGCTTCCAGACGGTCGGCAACCTGTTCAACCGCCCGGCCGAGATGTACCTGCTGGCCGCGGTGGGCTACTTCGTCATCTCCTTCAGCCTGTCGATGCTGGTGCGTCGCCTGCAGGCAAAGATCCAGATCATCCGTTGAGAGCGACCCCATGATCGACATCAAGAACATCTCCAAGTGGTACGGCAGCTTCCAGGTGCTGACGGACTGCACGACGACGATCAACAAGGGCGACGTCGTCGTCGTCTGCGGCCCGTCGGGCTCGGGCAAGTCGACGCTGATCAAGACGGTCAACGCGCTCGAGCCGATCCAGCAGGGCGACATCGTCGTCGACGGCACGTCCATCACCGACAAGAAGACCAACCTGCCCAAGCTGCGCTCGCGCGTGGGCATGGTGTTCCAGCATTTCGAGCTGTTCCCGCACCTGTCGATCACCGACAACCTGACGCTGGCGCAGATCAAGGTGCTGGGTCGCAGCAAGGACGAGTCGCTCAAGCGCGGCATGAAGATGCTCGATCGCGTGGGCCTGTCCGCGCACAAGGACAAGTTCCCCGGCCAGCTGTCCGGCGGCCAGCAGCAGCGCGTGGCGATCGCCCGCGCGCTGTCGATGGATCCGATCGTGATGCTGTTCGACGAGCCGACGTCCGCGCTCGACCCCGAGATGGTCGGCGAGGTGCTGGACGTGATGGTGGGCCTGGCTCACGAAGGCATGACCATGATGTGCGTGACGCACGAGATGGGCTTCGCCAAGCGCGTCAGCAACAAGGTGATCTTCATGGATGCCGGCAAGATCGTCGAGGACTGCTCCAGCGCCGACTTCTTCGGCAAGCCCGAGGCGCGCTCGCCGCGGGCCAAGGAATTCCTCTCGAAGATCCTTCAACATTGAACCCCCACGGTCGCTGGCGCTCCCTGCCCCCGAGGGGGCCGGCCGCGAGTCGACCGGCAGAGCCGGATCGACCGCTCCCTTGAGCTTCGCTCGAGACAGCCGAACGCCAGCGCCGGAAACGTCCGGCGTTTCAGTGTGCGGGCGCGAGTCGCGCCGGCAATGTCGCCGGGTGGCGCGCCAGTCCCTCGCCGCCGCTGCGCATCGCACCCTCGGGTTTCCAGGGCGTGACGTGGACGAAGCGGCGGCTCATCGCCGGGCCTCGGCGGCGGCCTGGGTGTCGAAGAAGCCGGTGAAGCGCGCGATGCGGCCGTCGCGCAGTTGCCAGACGTGCACCCACGGCGTCTCGAACACGCGGCCGGTGGCGCGCGCGATCGTGCGTTCGTGGCCGATGACGGTGACGTGGTCGGCGCCGGCGAGGAACTCGCGCGGCTCGAAGGCCTGGATGTCGTCCAGGCGCGCGACCTCGCCGAACCACTCGCCCACCTGCGCGTGCCCGCTGACGCGGCCGGTGTAGCCGGCGTCGTGGTCGCCGTGGAACTGCCAGTCGACGTCGGGCGTCGTCAGCGCGAGCAGGGCAGGGATGTCGCCGCGGCCGAAGCAGCCGTAGGCGGTCTGGATCAAGGTGAGCGCGTCGTTCATGGATGTCTCCTTCGAGTTGCCCGGCGGATTTGGCGCACGCCGGCGTCCCGATTACGCGCCCGGATTCACGCCGGATTCAAGCGACGTCCCCCACGTTTCAAAGCGCCAGGGCCATGTAGCGGATGTGCGACCGGAACGCCTCCGGCATCTCGATCGGGTAGGGCGCGCAGTCGACGAAACCCAGCGATTCGTAGAGCGCCTGCGCGGTGTGCATGAAGGGCAGGGTGTCCAGCCGCACGTGGCGATAGCCGAAGGCGCGCGCGTCGGCGATCAGGCGCAGGGTGATCGCCTCGCCCAGGCGGCGGCCGCGGCCCGACGGGCGCACGAAGACGCGCTTCAGCTCGGCGATGCCGTCCTCGCTGTGCCGCAGGCCGCCCATGGCCAGCGCCTGTCCGTCCCGTTCGACGAGGTAGAACACGCCGCGCGGCGGGGAGTCGCCGCAGACCTTGTCGATGATGGTGGGCACGTAGTCGGCGGGCTCGGCGCCCAGGATGTCGCGCGCCGTCAGGCCCCACTGCTTCTGGATCTCGGAGAAGACCCAGGCGACGTGCGCGACGTTGAGCTCGATCAGCGCGGCCCGGTCGGCCACGGGGTCGGCGATGCGGAAGGTCGGGATGCTCATCCCGGCATATTGCCCGAACAGTGGACGGTGCGAAAATCGTCGCCATGACGACGCTCAACGAACTCTCCATCCAGACGCCCGACGACTGGCACCTCCACATCCGCGACGGCGCCGCGATGGCGGCCGTGGTGCCCTACACGGCGCGCCAGTTCGGCCGCGCGATCATCATGCCCAACCTGCGCCCGCCAATCACGACGACCGCACAGGCCGTGGCGTATCGCGAACGCATCCTGGCCGCGCTGCCCGAGGGCAGCACGTTCGAGCCGCTGATGACGCTGTACCTGACCGACAACCTGCCGCCCGACGAGATCAAGCGCGCGAAGGACGCCGGCATCGTCGCCGTCAAGCTCTATCCCGCAGGCGCGACGACCAACTCCGACGCCGGCGTCACCGACCTGCGCAAGACCTACAGGACGCTGGAGGCGATGCAGCGCGAAGGCATCAAGCTGCTGGTGCACGGCGAGGTCACCAGCCCCGACATCGACCTGTTCGACCGCGAGGCCGTGTTCATCGACGACGTGTTCGAGCCGCTGCGGCGCGACCTGCCCGAGCTGAAGGTGGTGTTCGAGCACATCACCACCAAGGAAGCCGCGCAGTACGTCGCCGAGTCCAACGCGTTCACCGCGGCGACCATCACCGCGCACCACCTGCTCTATAACCGCAACGCGATCTTCATGGGCGGGCTGCGTCCGCACTACTACTGCCTGCCCGTGCTCAAGCGCGAGGTGCATCGCCAGGCGCTGGTGGCCGCGGCGACGTCGGGCAGCGACAAGTTCTTCCTCGGCACCGACAGCGCGCCGCACGCGTCGGTGATGAAGGAGGCCTCGGTGTGCGGCGCTGGCTGCTTCACGGCGCTGTCCGCGCTGGAACTCTACGCCGAGGCCTTCGACGCCGCCGGCGCGCTCGACAAGCTCGAGGGCTTCGCGAGCCACCATGGCCCCGACTTCTACGGCCTGCCGCGCAACACCGGCACCGTGACGCTGCGTCGCGAGAGCTACGAGCTGCCCGCCAGCGTGCCGTTCGGCGACGCGCTGCTCAAGCCGCTGCGCGGTGGCGAGACGCTGGGCTGGAAGCAGGCTTGAGCGCCGTCGCCGTCGCCTTCGAGCCGGCGGTCGCGGACGACGCCGAGGCGCTGGTCGCGATGCGCATCGCCGCGATGCGCGAAAGCCTGGAGCGGCTCGGCCGCTTCGATCCGCAACGTGCACGCGGCCGCTTCGTGGCGGGTTTCGACGCGGCCTGGACGCGTCACATCGTGGTCGACGGCCAGCGTGTGGGCTTCGTCGTCGTGCGGCCGCAGGGCGACGGCCTGCTGCTCGATCATCTCTACGTCGCGCCGGCGGCCCAGGGGCGCGGCGTCGGCGCGGAGGTGATGGCCGACGTGCTCGCCGACGCCGACGCGCGCGGCCTGCGCGTGCGCGTGACGGCGCTGCGCGAAAGCGCGGCCAACCGCTTCTACGAACGTCGCGGCTTCGCGCTCGTGGATCGCACCGAGTGGGACAACCACTTCGAGCGGCCCGCTTGCCCCCGCGTGCCGCTCGGCGACGCGCCGCATGGGACAATCGAGCCGTGAGGCGAGCCAGACCGCCGCTGGTACACCGGCCGAAAGGCTGTACTGGAGGAAGGTCCGGACTGCACAGGGCAACGCAGCAGCTAACGGCTGCCCGCCGAGGGCCGAAAGGCGCGAAGGCGAGGATCAGAGCAACAGAGACGAGCCGATTCAGTTCGGGTGAAACGGGCAATCTCTGCGCGCAGCAACATCAAGTAGGCGGACGTCGACCTGGCCCGGGGAGTCCGCGGGTAGATGGCATCGAGCCGTGCTGGCGACAGCCGGCCCAGACGAATGGCGGTCACGGCGCACAGGCTCGCAAGGGCTCGTGCGACGCACAGAATCCGGCCTATCGGCTCGCCTCACATTAATTCCAGCGCGGCACGCTCTCGACGGCGGGCCGCCAACGAGCCGCATCCTGATCCATGAATCCTGACGCCGCCACGCTCTGGCGCCGACCCCGCTCGGCGCTCGCGGCGCTGCTCGCCTGCCTGGGCATGCTGGGCGCGTTCTCCATCGACACGTACATCCCGGCGTTCTCGGGCATCGCGCGCTCGCTCGACGCGACGCCCGTGCAGATGCAGCAGACGCTGTCGGCCTACCTGTTCGGCTTTGCCGTGATGAACCTTTTCCACGGCGCGCTGGCCGACAGCTTCGGCCGCCGGCCCGTGGTGCTGTGGGGCATCGCCGTCTTCACGTTGTCGTCGCTGGGCTGCGCGCTGTCGCAGACGGTGGGCCACCTGATCTTCTTCCGGCTCGTGCAGGGCATGAGCTCGGGCGCCAGCATGGTGGTGGGGCGCGCGATCATCCGCGACATGTTCCCGCCCGACGAGGCGCAGCGCGTGATGTCGCAGGTGACGATCTACTTCGGCGTCGCGCCGGCCGTCGCGCCCATCGTCGGCGGCCTGCTGCTGGTGCACTTCGGCTGGCACTCGGTATTCGTCTTCCTGACCTTCGTCGGCGTCGTGATGTGGACACTCAGCTGGCGCCTGTTGCCCGAGACGCTGCACGCCACGCAGGCGCAGCCCTTCCATCCGGCGCACCTGCTCAAGGGTTACTGGGAGATGGTCTCGAGCCCGCGGTTCCTCGCGCTGGCGCTGGCCTCGGGCGTGCCGTTCAACGGCATGTTCCTGTACATCCTGTCGGCGCCCGTCTTCCTCGGCGACCTGCTGCACCTGCCGCCCACGCACTTCTTCTTCCTGTTCCTGTTCACGATCGGCGGGATCATGGGCGGCGCGTTCCTGTCGGGCAAGCTGGCCGGCAAGATGACCAAGGGGCGGCAGATCCGCATCGGCTTCACGATCATGTTCACGATCGCGACGATCAACCTGCTGCTGAACGCGCTGTTCACGGCGCAGGCCTGGTGGGCGATCCCGCCGATCGGCGTGTTCTCGTTCGGCTGGGCGCTGATGGTGCCCGTGGTCACGCTGCTGGTGCTGGACCAGGCGCCCCTGCGGCGCGGCATGGCGTCGTCGCTGCAGGCCTGCATCGGCAGCGTCGCCAACGCGTTCGTCGCCGGCGTGATCTCGCCGCTCGTGATGCATTCCACGCTGCACCTGGCGCTGGCGTCGCTGCTGATGTCGTGCATCGGCATCGTGGCGTGGTTCTTCGTGCGCAAGGGCGTCCTGGCCGGCGAACAGGCGTAACAGCGCGCGCTGTCACGCAAGCTCCGCTCAATTTTCGGCGGATCCGGCCGATCTCAAGGGGGCACACCGTCCGTGCGGAGCCCTCATGTCGCCTCGTTTCCTGCAATCCCTCGTCGCCGCCGCCGTCCTGCAAGCCGCCGCGGCCGGCCCGGCGCTGGCCGCCGAGCCGGTGGCCGGCCTGGTCGTCGCCCAGCTCGGCCCGACCTCGCCCGGCTTCAAGATGGACGTGGGCCGCGGCGAGACGGGCGCGCCCGAGGCGACCGCCATCGGCGGCCGGCCGATCGAGAAGAAGCCGGGCGCGGCCAACGGCGCCGAGTGGCGCGGCAGCGCGTCGCATCCGTCGGCGCAGAAGGATGCCGAGGAAAAGGCCGCGGGCAAGAAGGGCGAGGACAAGGCCGCCGAGGCCAGGCCGGGCAAGGCCGAGGTCGCGAAGGCGGGGGCGAGCGCGTCCGGCCTCAGCGACATGGACATCCTGCGCGAGAAGCTCGCGGCCAAGCTGGGCGCGCGGCAGGCGGCCGGCGGCAAGTTCGCGATGCAGGTGTCCAACCGCGGCGAGAGCGGCGAGAACGTCGTCACCGCGGTGCGCCCCAGCGCGACCGCCGTCGCGGCCGCGCGCAAGCCCAGGCGCGCGGCGTCGGCCGTCGCCGGCGACGCCAACCTCGACATCGCCGCCAACGCCGGCCAGTCGCTGCTGCCCACGCACTGGGACTACGGCGGCGACCAGGGCCCCGACGCCTGGGGCAGGATGCGCCCCGAGTTCAGCAAGTGCGCGACCGGCCAGCGCCAGAGCCCGATCGACATCCGCGGCGGCATTGCCGTCGACCTCGAGCCGATCAAGTTCGACTACCGACCCAGCGGGTTCTCCGTGATCGACAACGGCCACACGGTGCAGGTCAACGTCGAGCCCGGCAACTCGATCACGATCACCGGCAAGCGCTACGAGCTGGTGCAGTTCCACTTCCATCGTCCGTCCGAGGAGCGCATCAACGGCCGCCAGTACGACATGGTCGCGCACCTGGTGCACAAGGACGTCGACGGCCACATCGCGGTCGTCGCCGTGCTGCTCGATCGCGGCAGCGCGCAGTCCATCGTGCAGACGGTGTGGAACAACCTGCCGCTGGAAAAGGGCGACGAGGTGCGCGCGGGCACGCGCATCGACGTCTCGCAACTGCTCCCCGACGACAAGCGCTACTACACCTACATGGGTTCGCTGACGACGCCGCCGTGCAGCGAGGGCGTCCTGTGGATGGTGATGAAGCAGCCCGTGTCGATCTCGATGGACCAGGTCGCGATCTTCTCGCGGCTGTACCCGATGAACGCGCGGCCGATCCAGCAGGCCGACGGGCGGCTGATCAAGGAGTCGAACTGAGCGCGCGAGGGGTATCCTCGCCCTCATGAAACCGATCCGCCTGTTGATCATCGCCGGCAGCGAGCGCGCCGGCTCCTACAACCGCAGCCTCGCCCGTGTGGCGGCGGCCGCCGCGCGGCGCGACGGCTGCGAGGTCACCGAGCTCGACCTGCGCGCGCTCGCGCTGCCGATCTACGACGGCGACATCGAATACGGCCCGGGCGTGCCGCCGGCCGCGCTGCAGCTGCGCGACGCGCTGCTCGCGCACGATGCCCTGCTGCTCGTCACGCCCGAATACAACGCCTTCCCGACGCCGCTGGTGCTCAACGCCTTCGACTGGTTGTCGCGCATCTCGGCGAGCGCGCCGGGCGGCGGCGGCAAGGAGGCCACGGCCAACAAGGCGGCCGCGCTGCTGTCGGCCTCGCCCGGCCCGCTCGGCGGCCTCCGCTCGATGAACCTGCTGCGCCAATACCTCGGCGGCGCGTTCCAGATGATCGTCGTGCCGCAGCAGTTCGCGCTCGGCAAGGCGGGCGAGGCGTTCGACGAGGCCGGCGCGTTGAAGGATGCGAAGGCGATGCACGGCGTGCAGGGCGTGCTCGACGCCGTCGGCGACCTGGCGACGGCCCTGAAGCCGCGCTGAGGCCGCGCGCCGGCGCGGCCGGCCACAATGCGGCATGGCCAAGAAACCCGTCAGCCCGCCCGTCTTCCTGCGGCCGCCCGCCTTCGGCGCGGTGCCCGCGCTGGATCACCTGATGGCGCAGGCGCAGGCGCTCCAGCACGCCGGCCGCGCCGGCGAGGCCGAGCGCGTCTACCGCGAGGTGCTGCGCCGCGAGCCGCGGCATGTCGACGCGCTGCACTCGCTGGGCATGCTGGCGTTCCAGGTGGGCCATCCCCAGATCGCCGCCGACCTGATCGGCCAGGCGCTCGCCGTCGACCCGCACGATGCCGTCGTGCACGGCAACCTCGGCTACGTGCTGCACGTGCTGGGCCGCCACGACGAGGCGCTGCAGAGCCTGGAACGCGCGCTGGCACTGCGGCCCGGCATGCTCGAGGCGCTGAACAACCGCGGCAACACGCTCAGTGCGCTGGGCCGGCACGAGGAGGCCATCGCGTCGTTCGACCGTGCGCTGAGCGTGAGGCCCGATTACGTCGAGGCCGCCTACAACCGCGGCAACGCGCTGCACGCGGCCGGCCGGCTCGTGCAGGCGCTGGCCGCCTACGACGCGGTGATCGCCGCCCGCGCCGACATTGCCCAGGCGCACAACAACCGCGCCCGCGTGCTGCAGGATCTCGGGCGCCAGGACGAGGCGCTGGCCGCCTACGAGCGCGCCGTCGCGCTCGCGCCGACCTACGCGCAGGCCATCGCCGGCCGGGGCACCGCGCGCCTCGCGTTGAAGGATGCGGCCGCGGCGCTGGCCGATTTCGATGCGGCGCTTCGCATCGATCCGCAACACGCCAGCGCGCACGAGGGCCGCGGCGGCGCGCTGTTCGCGCTGCGCCGCTGGGGCGACGCGGTGCCGGCGTTCACGCGCTGCCTCGAGATCGCCCCGACGCGGCTGGACGCACGCCTGCAGCGCGGCAACGCCTTGCACGAACTGCGCCGCCACGAGGACGCCATCGCCGACTTCGACACCGTGCTGGCCGCGACGCCCGGCGTCGCCGGCGTCGCCTGCAATCGCGGCAACGCGCTGCTGGCGTTGAAGCGCTACGACGAGGCCGCGCTCGCGTTCGAGCGCGTGCTGGCGCTCGATACCGCGTATCCGTATGCGCTCGGCAAGCGCGTCCACGCGCAGATGATGGCCTGCGACTGGCGCGGCCTCGACGCGCTCGTCGCGCAGGTGCACGCCGGCGTCGAACACGGCCGGGCCGTGATCGAGCCCTTCGCCTACCAGGCCATCGCCGCCGATCCGATGTGGCTTCGACGCTGCGCGGAGCTGTTCGCGGCCGACCAGTTCCCGCCGCAGGCCGCGCTCGTCGCGCCGGGACAGCGCCTGGGCAACGCGAGGATCCGGGTCGGCTACCTCGCCGGTGAGTTCCGCAACCAGGCCACGTCCATCCTCGCGGTGGAGCTGTTCGAGTTGCACGACCGCCAGCGCTTCGAGATCGTCGCGTTCGACAACGGCTGGGACGACGGCAGCACCGTGCGCCGCCGCATGAACTCTGCGTTCGACGAGGTCGTCAGCATCGCGGCGCTGCCCGACGACGAGGCCGCGCGCGCCGTCGCCGATCGCCGCATCGACATCCTGGTCAACCTCAACGGCTGGTTCGGCCTCGGCCGCACCGGCGTGTTCGCGCGCCGGCCGGCGCCGGTGCAGGTCAACTACCTCGGTTTTCCGGGCACGCTGGGCGCGCCGTACCTGGACGTCATCGTCGCCGATGCGCAGACGATCCCGGCCGGCGAGGAGGGCGCCTACGTCGAGCGCGTGGTCCGCCTGCCCCACAGCTACCAGCCCAACGACCGCCAGCGGGCGATCGGCGCGCCGACCACGCGCGCCGAGCAGGGGCTGCCCGACGACGCCGTCGTGTTCGCGTGCTTCAACAACACGTACAAGATCACGCCCGAGACCTTCGCGTCGTGGATGCGCATCCTCGCCGCGGTCGACGGCAGCGTGCTGTGGCTGCTGCAGGACAACGACGCGGCCACGCGCAACCTGCGCGAGGCCGCGTCGTCGCACGGCATCGCGGCCGGGCGGCTTCATTTCGCGCCGCGCATCCGTCTCGATGACCACCTCGCCCGCCACGCCTGCGCCGACCTGTTCCTCGACACACTGCCCTACAACGCGCACACCACCGCCAGCGACGCGCTGTGGGCCGGGCTGCCGGTGCTGTCGTGCCGCGGCACGAGCTTCCCGGGCCGCGTCGGCGCGAGCCTGCTGCACGCGCTGGGCGTGGCCGACGAACTGCTGGTGGACGACGTCGCCGCGTTCGAGTCGCGCGCCATCGAGCTCGCGCGCGACCAGGCGCGCCTCGCGCACGTGCGCGAGCGTCTCGCCCGCGCGCGCACGACCGCGCCGCTGTTCGACACGCCGGCCTGCTGCGCGGCGCTCGAACGCGCCTACGAGGCCATGCTGGTCGGCTAGCGTTCCTTGCGCAGCTGCAGCACCTGGGTCGCCACCATGTGCGACATCACGGCGGCGACCTCGTCGGCGTCCAGCGTCGCGTCGTCGACCAGCAGCTCCTGCGCCGAATACATCACCTCGATCCCGAGCCGCGACACGAGACGCACGCGCGCCTCCGGCACGCCGGGATACGCGGACGCGAACGCGGCCACCACCAGGCCGGTGACGTGCTCGTGCGACTCGATGCGCACCGGCGCCAGCGACGGCACCGCGCGCAGTGCGCGCGTGATCCACTCGCCGGCGATCGCCTGGCGCGTCATCGCCAGCGTGTCGAGGAACAGCTCCCGGATGCGCTGCTCGAACTTCGCGGCCGGAAGCCGCATCGTTGCCGGCGTCGCCCATTTCTCGAGCAGCTCGTTCTGGCTCATCATGAGGCGCACGCCGAGCTCCGCGAGCACCGCGTACTTGTTCGGGTAGTAGCGGTAGAGCGCCGGCGGCGACAGGCCGGCGCGCTCGCAGATCAGGTTGGTGGACAGCCGCTCGATGCCGACCTCGCCCAGCAGGTTGGCTGCGGCGTCGAGGATGCGCTCGCAGGTCTCCAGCGCGCGCGTCTGCGTCGGGTCGCGCTTGCGGTCCAGCTCCACGCCGCTGGCTGCGGGTGGCGGCGCGTCGTCGGAGGCCTTGGATTTGCGCGGCATGAAGGGGTCGAGGGTGGGTCGGGCGGGGGGCAGTGTATCCACCGTGTAGGCAATGGCACGGGCGGCCAATACAGTAGCCATGACTATGGTGTTCCCGGTTTGCTTTCTCCAGTACAGGGAAAGCACCAACGCCATCAACGGTAGCCATTGCTATCTTTTGACCTGTCGCATCAGCGAGGCCTCGCCATGCATCCGCTCCGCACGTCCCATCGCCTGCTCGCTCTCGTCGTCGCCGTTGCCGGCGCGCTGGCCGCCTGCAGCAAACCCGCGTCGGACCCGAACACGCGCGCCGGCGACCTGCCGGTGGACGTCGACTTCGGCAAGAAGCTGCAGGGCCAGCTGCTGGACGCCAAGCCGGGCACGGTCGTCGAGATCCCGGCGGGCCGCTGGCATCTCGACCGCGGGCTGTCGCTGCGCGTCAACGGCGTCACGATCCACGGCGCGGGCATGGACAAGACCATCCTGTCGTTCCGCAACCAGGTCGCCGGGCCCGAAGGCCTGCTGGCGCAGGCGAGCGACTTCCGCATCGAGGGCCTGACGATCGAGGACACCAAGGGCGACGCGCTCAAGATCAACAGCGGCGAGAACATCACGATCCGCGACGTGCGCGTGCGCTGGACGGACGGCCCCAAGACCAGCAACGGCGCCTACGGCCTGTATCCGGTCAAGACGAAGAACGTGCTGATCGAGAACTCGCAGTCGTTCGGCGCCGCCGACGCCGGCATCTACGTCGGGCAATCGCGGAACGTCGTCGTGCGCGGATGCCGCGCCGAGCAGAACGTGGCGGGCATCGAGATCGAGAACACGATAGACGCCGACGTGCACGACAACGTGGCCACCGGCAACACCGGCGGCATCCTCGTCTTCAACATGCCCAACCTGTCGCAGCCGGGGCACAGCACGCGCGTGTTCCACAACAAGGTCGACGCCAACAACACCGGCAACTTCGGCGCCAAGGGCACGGCGGTCGCCAGCGTGCCGGCCGGCTCGGGCGTGGTCGTCAACTCGAACTCGCTGGTGGAGATCTTCGACAACGACGTCACCAACAACGCGACGGCCAACGTCATCATCTCCAGCTACTACTCCACCGGGTATGCCACGACGAAGGGCGTCCAGCCGGGCTACGACCCGTACCCGCGCGGCATCGCCGTGCACGACAACCGCTTCGCTGGCGGCGGCGACTCGCCCGACGGCATGGACCTGAAGGTGCTGAAGACGGCGATGTTCGGCCTCAACGGGCACTTCCCCGACGTGCTGTGGGACGGCTACGTCGACCCCGCGCGCGCCGACGTCGCCGAGGAGCGCCTGTGCGTCGACGCGACCGCCTCGGGCGTGCTCAACGCCGACGGGCCGCACAAGTACAAGGATCCGAAGGTGGTGACCGACGCGCTGCGTTGCAAGCTGACGCCGCTGTCGCCGGTCACGCTGGTGCCGCCGGTCGGCGTGGCCGCTTCCGCCGCCGCAGCCTGATCCCGTCCGATGCGCCTGCGCCTCGCCCTCGTCGCCGTCATGCTCGCCGCGCTCGCGGCTTGCTCGCGCGCGCCGGCGCCGGTGAGCTTCATCGCGGACGGCCGGCCCGAGCACCTGTCCGACTGGCACGTGCTCAACGTGTCCGGCGGCCGCCTCGCGCCCAACGCCGGCGTGCTGCCGTACGACCTCGTCACGCCGCTGTTCAGCGACTACGCGCACAAGCTGCGCACCGTGTGGATGCCGGCAGGGGTACCGGCGACATACAGCGCGGAGCAGGCCTTCGACTTCCCGGTCGGCACCATCCTGTCCAAGACCTTCTACTATCCGCGCGCCTCCGGCGACGCCGTCCTCAGGACCTACGACGCCGAACCGGGTGCGCCCGCCGCGGGGCTGGATCTGTCGCGCGTGCGGCTGGTCGAGACGCGCCTGCTGGTGCGGCGCGCCGACGGCTGGACGGTGCTGCCCTACGTGTGGAACGCCGAGCAGAGCGAGGCCCAGCTGCAGCGCACCGGCGACGAGAAGGCGCTGGAGCTGGTCGACGCGCAGGGCCACGGCGAGAAGTTCACCTACGTCGTTCCCAACGAGAACCAGTGCGCCTCGTGCCACGTCACCAACCTCAGGAACGGCGCGTTCACGCCGCTGGGGCCGAAGGCGCGCAACCTGAACCGCACGCTGGCCTACGCGGACGGCCCGCAGAACCAGATAGCGCGATGGGTGCGCGCCGGCTTCCTCACGGGGGTGCCCGCGGGCGACCTGCCGCGTGCGGCCGACTGGCACGACGCGCAGGCGCCGCTCGCCGACCGCGCGCGCAGCTACCTCGACGTCAACTGCGCGCACTGCCACCAGACGGGCGGCACCGCGAGCAACACCTCGCTGCGGCTCGACGCGCTCGGCCCCGCCGATTGGTCTCTCGGCCTCTGCAAGCCCTCGGTGGCCGCCGGCAAGGGTACGGGTGACCGTATCCACGACATCGTGCCGGGCAAGCCCGACGACTCCATCCTGCCGTTCCGGCTCGCGAGCACGGAAGGCGGCGTGATGATGCCCGAGCTGGGCCGCAGCACCGTGCACCAGGAAGGCGTGCAGCTGATCCGCGACTGGATCGCCGCGATGCCCGGACATTGCCAGAACGACGTTCCCCTGAAGGACTGACATGCAACGACTTCCCGTCCGCCACCTGAGCTCCATCGCCCTGGCCATCACCGCGCTCGCGAGCGCGGGCGCGCACGCGCAGGCGGCCGCGCCCGACGCCGCGGCGTCGGCGCCGGCCGACGACGTCCAGACGGTCACCGTCACCGCGCAAGGCCGCAAGCAGGAAGTCCAGAAGGTGCCCATTGCGATCCAGCTGCTCGGGCCGGAACAGATCGCCAAGGTCGGCGCCGTCAACCTTGCGCAGGTCGCCGACTTCGTGCCGGGCCTGGCGATCGACGCCAGCCAACCCACGCAGCCCAGCTACTCGCTGCGCGGCCTGGGCAACGGCGACTTCGGCATCGGCACCGACGCGCCGGTTGGCGTCTACGTCAACGGCGTCTACACCGGCAAGACCGGCGGCGCGCTGCTGAACTTCAACGACGTCAAGCGCGTCGAGGTGCTCAAGGGCCCGCAGGGCACGCTGTTCGGCCGCAACAGCGCGGGCGGCGCGATCTCCATCGTCACCAACGACCCGGACGGCCAGAACCTGGCCTCGGGCCTCGTGCGCGCCGGCAACTACGGCACCGTGCACGCCGAGGGCGTGTTGAACCGCGCGCTGAGCGAGGACTTCGACCTGCGCATCTCGGCGGTCGGCGAGAAGAGCGATGGCTGGGCCACCAACGCCACCGACGGCCGCAAGAACCCCCAGGCGCACACGTGGGGCACGCGCATGGGCGCGCGCTGGTCGCCGTCCGACGACACCAGCGTCGTCCTGACCTGGGAGCACGAGGACCTGAACGAGCGCCCGCGCCCGATCTGGGCCGCCGGCTCGTTCAACGAGGATCGCTCGGTCATCACCTACATCGATCCGCGCCACGAGCAGCTGCGCAACGATGCCATCGGCGGCGTCGAGTCGCGCCTGTTCAACGGCCTGAACCTTCGCATCGAGCACGAGCTCGGCGACAGGATGACGTTCACGTCGACCACCGGCTGGCGCCACTTCAACTCGGTCAACGTGGAGGACAACGACGGCACCGACAACCCCGCCACGTATCTGTCGACGGGCAACTTCGAGAAGAGCTCGACCTTCGAGCAGGAGTTCCGCCTCAACGGCAAGAGCAGGATGGCCGACTGGCTCGTCGGCGCGAGTTTCTCGACCGAGCACTCGGCGCAGCTGAGCCGGGTCAACACCAACACCACGACGCTCGATCCGGTGCTGGAGCAACTGGTCGACCAGCAATTGATCGCGGCCGGCCAGTCGCCGTTGCCCGGGCCGCCGCTGGGCCTGCTGAACGGCATCGCCGCGGAGGCCGGTGTGCCCGGCTTCGACCTGCTGGGCCAGAGCTGGGAGGAAGGCATGCACAACACGCTGGCCGCGCACTCCGAGGCGCTGATGGCCGACGTGATCTGGCACGTCGGCGACCGCACGAACGTGACCACCGGCGTGCGCTTCACGCAGGACACGAAGAAGTTCAGCTGGTACAGCCCGCTGCGCTCGGCGCCGGGCCTGGATGCGCAGCTGGGCGTGCTGTCGCCCGACTTCTTCAACGCGCTCGTCGCCGCCGGCGCGATCGACCAGCCCACGGCCGACGGCCTGAGCGGTCTGGTGCAGGGCCTGCAGGGCACCAACATCGAGTTCACCAATCCCGAGTGGATGGCGGCGCCGGTGTACTCGAGCAAGACCTGGCACAACACCAGCCCGCGCCTCGTGATCGATCACCAGCTCACGCCCGACACCATGGTCTACGGCTCGGTGACGCGCGGCTACCAGGCAGGCGGCTTCAACTCGGTCAGCACGCAGGCCAACAACGGCCGCTTCGATCCGGAGACGATCACCAGCTACGAGCTGGGCGCCAAGGGCCGCGTCGCGGAAGCCGGCATCACCTACAGCGCCTCGCTGTTCCACTACCTGTTCAAGAACCTGCAGGCCATCACCTTCGTGCAGCCCACCGATGGCGGCGTGGGCCACTACGAGATCACGGTCAGCAACGTCGAGGCCACGGGCGTGGACGGCGAGCTGAACTGGCAGGTCGCCGCGCCGCTGCGCCTGTTCGCCAACGGCGAGTGGATCGACCAGAAGTACAAGGGCCAGACCAACCCGGTCGGCAACGACCTGACGGGCCAGCCCTACGGCACGCCGATGCTGTCGCTGGCCGCGGGCCTCGACGTGACGCTGGCGCTCGCCGGCGGAAAGGCCGACTGGACGCTGCAGGGCAGCCACATCGGCGCCACCCGCTGCAACGCCGATTCGGCGACGCAGGGCAGCTGCCTGTCGACGCCCACGTACCGCGTCGGCGAGGCGCACGACCGCGTCGACACGCGCCTGGGCTGGTCGGCGCCGGCCGACCGATGGGGCGTCGCGCTGATCGTCAACAACCTGTTCGACAAGCGCTACGTGACGGGCCTGAGCAACCTGTCCGCGGCCGTCGGCGTGCCCTACACGGCGTCGGTCACCGATCCGCGCAGGTTCCAGATCGAATTCAGCGCCAAGCTGTGAGCCTTGCCTTTCTCGTTGCGCCCGCCTGCCGGCGTCGTTGCGAGATTGTCCTTGGGGGGCGGTGGGAGCCGCCCCCATTTCTTTGCCCGGCGAACCGCGGCTTGCGGCCGCGGTCGCCGTGTGGGGCTCAGTGGCCCAGCAGCAGGTTCAGCGCGGCCTGCGCGTCGATCAGGCCGTAGCCGGTCTTGTAGTTCCACTTCTTGCCGAACGTGTTGACGAAGCTGCCGTTGTACGTGCTGGCGCTCGTCGTCGCAGAGATCGTCGCGCCGGTCGTCCCGATCTGCGGGCTTCCGCCGATCGGATCGGCAAGCTGGCCGAAGATGTTGGTGCCGTCGTTGCGTCGGCCGATGCCGAAGTCCAGCGTGGCGCCTGGCAGGAAGTTCGCGAAGTTGACCGTCAGGACCGACGAGGTGCCGCTGGCGCCGTTGGTCACCGTGAAGCTCGTGACGCTGGGCTTGAGGCCGCCCGCGGGCGGTGCGGTCGCGCCGTTGAACGCGCTGACGACGACGCCCGTGGCCGTGGCCGTGGTCGTCGTGTCGGTCGGGATCGCCGTGGTCTGGTCGAAGTGGATGCCGACGTTGGACAGGTCGATCGTCAGCGTGTTGAGCGTCGAACCGGCCGCGCCGTTGTAGGCCACGCGGAAGAAGTTGTTGTCCGTGCGCGCCCAGCCGCTGGCGCCCACCACGACGGGACCGGCCGTGGCCGACGTGTAGTTGGGCGTCTGGTCCGAGTTGCCCTGCGTGGTGCTGGTCAGCAGATTGCGCACGTCGGCCGGCGCCAGCGTGATGCCGTTGGCCTGGGCGGCGCTCAGCAGCAGGGCGGCCACGCCGGCGGCGTGCGGCGCCGCGGCGCTGGTTCCGAAGAAGTTCGGCCAGCCGTTGCCGTCGAAGTCGTTCGGGCTCGGGTTGCCCGGGCCAGGCGCGGCAGGCGGCGTGTTGCCGGTCACGCCCACCGGCGGGAAGAAGGTCGTGTCCGTGCCGTTGACGGCCGCCAGCAGCGGCTGCTTGCGCGTGATGGGAACGGCCAGGCGCTGGTCGTTCGTGTCGAAGTACTTGACGACCGGGCCGTTCGAGGAGAACTGCTCGACGACCGGATAGATCTTGTGCGTCGGATCGTGGATGTCCGCGACCGGCGAGACGTCGTAGCGATAGGCCGCCACGCCGGTGGCGCCCGCGGCGTCGGGGTGGCCGTGGGTTTCGGGGTTGCTGATCGTGAGGAAGTCGCCGCGCGCCGGCGTGTCGTCCGTCTCGATCGTGTAGCGGATGTGCGTTGCGAGGTCCGGCGTCACGCCGGCGCCGACGCCCGAGGACCGGTTGGTCTTGGCGATGACGATCTTGTACGACGTGGCGGGATTCAGCGCAGTGCCCGGCAGCTCGATCGGCGTGTTCGTGCTGATGTTGTTGGTCTGGCCGCTGCGGGAGGACTGGATGGCCCCCGCGGCGCTGAAGACGAGGATGTCGTAGTCCGTGGTGACCTGCTTGACGCCGCCGACGGTGAGGTTGTACGGATCGTCCCACTGGAACGCGAGGACGCCGGTGGCGTCCGCGTTGGTGCCCGGGATGCGGATGTTCTGCACCAGGATCGGCGTGCCGTCCGGGTTGGTGCCGAAGCTGTGGAACGAGACGATGGCGCCCTTCTCCGCCGCGGTCAGGCCGCTGTAGTTCACGCCCTGCGCGAGGAGGGTGGCTTGTGACGTGGCGCTGTTGGCCACCGGGTTGTAGGTGGCCGTGTAGCCGGAGCTGTCGTCGTTGCCGGCCGAGGAGAAATAGTTCGCGCCCAGCGCGTTGACCTTGTCGACGGCCTTGGCGACCGGGCCGTCGGAGAACATCGGCTCGTCGTAGTAGCCCACGTCGTCGACGATGACCTGGCAGCCGGCCGCCTGCAGCGCGACGATGCCCGCCGCGAAGTCGACCTCGGACACGTCGGCCGTGTAGAACGCGAGGTGCGCCGCCGGCACCAGGTCGTGCACGATCTGCAGCATCGCGCGGCCCTCGTCCTCGACGCCGGTGCTGCTCGTGTAGTCCTTGATGACGTTGACGGGGGTCGTGTAGCCGTTCGGATTGTTCGGCCCCGGCAGGTCGCCGCTGACCTGGTCCTGGGCGTACTTGACGTTGGGGAACAGCGGCGCGTTGCTGGTGCCCGTCCCGGTGGTCTTGAGCTTGTCGAAGCTGTCGGAAATCGCACCGACCGTGATGCCCGCGCCCAGGTAGCCGCTCGCGTTGAGGCCCTCCGTCTTCAGCACGACCGCGCCTTGCGAGGTTGCAACGCCGATGTGATGGCGGGGCTTGACGCTCAGCTGCACGGACCCGACGCCGCGCTTGGCGGCGAGGGTGGAGGCCTGGCTCACCGGCACCCACAGCGACAGCGCGCCCTGGTGATACCAGTCCAGCCGGGCGACGACGGTGGCGCCCAGCGCCTGGTAGTCCTTGACCGCCTGGTCGATCGTGACCGAGCCGTCGAGGTAGACGTCCACGAGGACGCGATCGGCGTCATCGACGCGCGCGCGCTTCATGTCGGCCGCCTTCGCGCGGAAGCTGGCGTGCGGCGTGGTCGCCCTCGCCTCGGCGGTGGCGGCGTTCTGGGTCGGCGCCTGATAGGCCTCCACGAGGTCGCGCAGGCCGAAGGCCATGTTCTCTGGAAGGGCCTTCGGGGCCGAGATGGCGGCGGCCGGCGCGCCGAGGGCCTGCGCGGACACGGCAGCGGCGGCCAGCGCGGCGGCCAGCGGGGTCAGGACGAGAAGTTTCTTGGAAGTCATGTGGCGATCTCCGGTTGAACTCTGAGCATTCGCAAATTCACTGCGCGTCGGGCTTGCCGGCACGGCGGCGGACCGCGGCGAGCAAGGTCAGGCCGGCCGTCAGGCCCAGCCACAGCGTGCCGGGCTCGGGCACGGTGCCGACGGCCGGGGCGATGCCCACGCCTTTCAGCGCGATCGAATAGGCGCCGCCTTCGTTGCTGCTTCCGCCAAAGCCGGTGATCGCCCCTGCGCCGGCCTTGGGCCCGTACACGCCGGTCGCATCGGAGCCATCCGTCCAGCTCGGGAAGATCAGGCTGCCGGCGCTGCTCGGGTCCATGCCCGAGCCGGTGATCAGCAGGTAGTAGTAGCCGGCGGAGAGCCCGGCAGTGAAGGCGTTGCCGGCCGTGATCGAGGATTGCGAGCCGCTGCCGCCCGGGTCGTCGTCGTTCATGACGATGCCGGTGCCGTTCAGGTTGAAGAGGAACAGCTCCGAATCGAAGGAGTTCACGCCCGGCGTGAAGCCGGTCGTCGAGGCCGAGAAGGCGGACGGCGAGCTGATGTAGATCTTGTAGGCATCCCCATCGGTGATGCCCCCCCCGTTCGCGGTCAGGGCGCCGTTGATGGACGTGACCGTGCTGCCGGCGGCGCCGGTGACCGTCTGCACCGTGCCGGTGACGATGTCGCCGGCGTCGCCGACCTCCGTGTAGCTGATGGGGGTGGCAAAGGCCGTACTGGCGGCGGCCAGCGCGAATCCAGCGAGCGCCGCAGCCTTGATCATCTTTTGAGCCATGTTGATTCCGCAGTGTTGAGTGATGGTTGTTCCACCCCTGCGGAAAGCCGGCGACTCGGCCGATCTCGGCGGGGCGAATGCTTCGAGACTGTCCTCTCCCTGTGCCGGACCTGTCCGGCGCGCCTCCTTCTTGTAACGGGCGTTACAAATCTGGCAGGGTGAGCTCGACAGCGCAAGCGGGGCTTCCGCCGCGCCGGCCCCTTGCTCGTGGGATTGTTTTGCTACTGGACAGCAGTGTCGACAGCCCGCGTCACGTGCAGTGGCACGGCGCGGGTGATCGCGAGGGCGACTGTCGGTGCGGCAGCCGGGGCGTTTTCTTTGGCCCGGCAGGCTCACTTGGTGAGCTAGTGCCAACCCAGAATCGGGCTCTGGCGAGTTGCCCCATCCAACTCGGCCTCAGCGACATTTCGCCGAATTTTGCTCGGCCATGGCCGCAATGAGGGAAATCCCCCACGAACTAGGCCCGGTGAAGTCAGCTAACACTTCACTTTCATAGCCACGCGCAAGTCCTTCATTTAGAACGACATTCGCTTGCAGAACGTGGTCTAAGTGCTTGATTTGATTGATTTTTTCGGCGCGCGACGCGTTGACCCACCCTGAGTGATTCGTTAAAGTGCATCAAAGTGCACTTTTGTGGTGGGTTGTGGCATCTCTGATTTTTGAAGGTCCGTCGGCGCTGACGCTGGATGGCAAGGGGCGAGTCTCCATGCCGGCGCGTTATCGCGACGACCTCCAGACATTGTGTGCCGGCCGCCTCACCGTCACCAAGCATCCGCACGGGTGCCTCATGGTGTTTCCGCGCCCGAACTGGGAAACCTTTCGCGAGAAAGTCGCCCAGCTGCCGTTCTCGCAGGTCGGCATCAAGCGCGTGTTCCTCGGCCATGCCGACGACGTCGAGTGGGATGCCACCTTCCGCTTCCTGGTCCGTCCGGAACTTCGCACGTGGGCCGGACTCGACAAGGATGTGACGCTGCTGGGCATGGGCAGTCACTTCGAACTCTGGAACACGCCGGTCTACGCCGCCAACGAAGCACGTCTGGTGCAAGAGCAGCAGGCGACGGGCGCGCTGGACGAGCTCCTTACCTTCTGATCATCGTGGAACACTCGGGGTTGCACACCACCGTCCTGCTCCACGAAGCGATCGACGCGCTCGTGACGAACCCGGACGGCATCTATGTCGACGGCACCTTCGGCCGCGGCGGGCACACGCGCGAGCTGCTGTCGCGGCTCGGGGCCGGTGCGCGCGTGATCGGCATCGATCGCGACCCGGTGGCCGTCGAGGCTGCGAAGACGGGGCCGGATGCCATCGCCGACCCGCGCTTCGAGATCGTGCACGCGAGCTTCGCGCAGCTGCCCGCGGCGCTCGCCGAGCGCGGCATCGGCAAGATCGCCGGCCTGCTGCTGGATCTGGGCGTCTCGTCGCCGCAGATCGACACCCCCGAGCGCGGCTTCAGCTTCCGTTTCGACGGCCCGCTGGACATGCGCATGGACACGACCCGCGGCGAGACCGCGGCCGACTTTCTCGCTCGCGCCGACGAGCGTCACATTGCAGAGGTGATTCGTGACTACGGGGAAGAACGGTTTGCTGTGTCGATTGCAAAGGCGCTTGTTGCTGTCCGCGAAAGCGGCGCTCCCGTGCGAACCACTCGCGAGCTGTCCGCCGTCGTGGCTCGTACGGTCAAGACCCGCGAGCCGAACCAGGATCCCGCCACACGCACCTTTCAGGCTCTTCGGATTTTCGTCAATGCCGAACTCGAGGAGCTCGAACAGGTTCTGAAGAGTTCGCTCGACCTGCTCGACGCCGGTGGCCGCCTGTGCGTGATCAGCTTCCATTCGCTGGAAGACCGCATCGTCAAGACCTTCATCGCCCGCGAAAGCAAGGACGAGATCGATCGGCGCGCGCCGATGGCGCCGCCGTCCTCCTCGCTGCGATTGGCCGCGTTGGGGCGCATCAAGCCGGGCCCGACCGAAGTGCTGACCAACGGTCGCGCGCGCTCGGCGATCCTGCGCGTGGCGGAGAGGTTGTGATGCGCGTCGCCCGGCCGCCCGAAGACGCGCGCACCGCAGCGCGAAGCGCGGAGGCATTCCATGTCTAGCAACTCGCTCATGGTGCGCCTCAACGTCCTGCTCGCGATCGCGCTGATCGTCAGCGGGCTCTATCTCGTGCGCATCAGCTACGAATCGCGCCGCCTGTTCGCCGAGATCGAGAACGCGCACGGCGCGGAGCGCCAGCTCGAGTCCGACCGCCGCCGCCTCGAGGCCGAGCGCCAGGCGCAGGCGACGCACCTGCGCGTCGAGAGCACCGCGCGCACCAAGCTCGGCATGCGCGCCGCGACGCCGGCCAACACGCAGTACGTGGTCGATGCCGGCCTCGCGGCGGCGCCGATGTCGGCGCCGCTCACGATGCCGCCGACCCCGGCCAGCGCCCCCGATTCGGGAGCGTCGCGATGAACAAGCCGAACAAGCCGAACCGGAAGACGCAGCAGCCGTCGCGCGCCCGCGCGGTGAGCAACGTCACGTACGCCAACAGCCCGCTGCTGGCGTCGAAGACGCCGCTGTGGCGCAGCCGCTTCCTGGTCGTGCTCGTGGGCGTGGGCTCGCTGATCCTGATCGGCCGCGCCGCCTACATCCAGATCATCGCCACCAACTTCTACCTGAAGCAGGGCGAGGCGCGCTACGCGCACACGCTCGAGATGCCCGCGAGCCGCGGGCGCATCGTCGACCGCAACGGCCTGCTGCTGGCCACGAGCGTGCCGACGCCGTCGATCTGGGCGATCCCCAAGGACGTCGACGCCGACGCCGGCGAGAAGAAGCAGCTCGCGCAGGCGCTGGGCATGACGGTCGGCGAGCTCAACGACCGCCTCGATGGCAACCCGAACTTCGTGTGGCTCAAGCGCCAGGTCGACGACGGCGTCGGCGCGGCCGTCAAGCAGCTGGACCTGAAGGGCATCCACCAGGTCAGCGAGTTCCGCCGCCGCTATCCGGAAGGCGAGGCCGCGGCGCACGTGGTGGGCTTCACCGGCGACGAGGACAAGGGCCAGGAAGGCATCGAGCTCGCGTACCAGCAGCAGCTGCAGGGCCGCGACGGCTCGCGCGAGGTGGTCAAGGATCGCCTGGGCAACATCGTCGAGAACATCGGCGACCCGCAGCGCCCGATCAACGGCGAGGACATCGAGCTCGCGATCGATTCGAAGGTGCAGTTCTTCGCGTACCAGCGCGTGCGCGACCAGGTCATCGCGCAGAAGGCCAAGGGCGGCAGCGTCGTCGTCATCGACACGCAGACCGGCGAGGTGCTCGCGCTCGCGAACTACCCGAGCTACAACCCGGGCGACCGGCATCACCTGTCGGGCGCGCAGCTGCGCAACCGCGCGCTGACCGACGTCTTCGAGCCCGGCTCGACGATGAAGCCGTTCATCATCGGCACGGCGCTCGAGAAGGGCCTGGTCACGCCGTTCTCGCTGGTCGACGCGACGCCCGGCTCGCTGGTGGTCGGCGGCTTCGCGCCCAAGGATGCCGAGCCCAACGGCATCCTCACCGTGCAGCAGGTGATCCAGAAGTCCAGCAACATCGGCGCCGCGCGGCTGGCGATGAAGCTCACGCCCAAGGAGCAGTGGGAGAAGTTCTCGTCGATCGGCCTGGGCCAGAAGCCGCAGATCAACTTCCCCGGCGTCGTCACCGGCCGCCTGCGTCCGTACAAGACCTGGCGCCCGATCGAGCAGGCGACGATGGCCTACGGCTACGGGCTGTCGGCCTCGCTGTTCCAGCTGGCGCGCGCCTACACGGTGTTCGCCAACGACGGCGTGCTGGAGAACGTGTCGATGCTGCGCCAGGCCGCGCCCGGCCCGGGCCCGCGCGTGTTCAAGCCGGAGACGGTCAAGGAACTGCTGACCATGCTGTCGATGGTGACGTCGCCGGGCGGCACCGCGCCCAAGGCGCGCACGATGGGCTACAGCGTGGGCGGCAAGTCCGGCACCGCGTACAAGGCCGAGGGCCACGGCTACGCGCAGAACAAGTACCGCCCGTGGTTCGTCGGCCTGGCGCCGATCTCGCACCCGCGCATCGTCGTCGCCGTGATGATCGACGAGCCCGGGGCCGGCCTGCACTTCGGCGGCGACGTCGCCGCGCCGGTGTTCAGCCAGGTGGTGTCGCAGACGCTGCCGCTGCTGGGCGTCGCCCCCGACCTCGACGTGCGCACGCAGATCACGCAGGCCAACGTCGTCCAGACACCGGAAAATTGATGACCCCCACGCTCACTCCATTCGCTGCCCCCCGCGGGGGCGCTCAGCGCCTTCGGGCGGCCGGGCGGCGCTGACATGCCACTCACGCGCCTGAAATCCCCCGCCGCCGCGGCCCGCTGGCTCAAGTCCTGGGTCACCGGCACGCTGCGCACCGACAGCCGCGCCATCCAGCCCGACGACGGCTTCATCGCCTGGCCGGGCTACGCCAACGACGGCCGCGCGTTCGTCGCGAGCGCGCTCGCGGCGGGCGCGTCCACGTGCCTCGTCGAGGAGAAGGAAGTCGACCCGTTCGGCTTCGAGGACGCGCGCATCGCGACGCTGAAGAACATGAAGGCCGCCACCGGCCAGATCGCCGCGGCGTTCTTCGACGAGCCCAGCCAGGTGCTCAAGGTCGTGGCCACGACCGGCACCAACGGCAAGACGTCGACCGCGTGGTGGACGGCGCAGACGCTGAACCTGCTGGGCAAGCGGGCGGGCTTCATCGGCACGCTGGGCGTGGGCGTGCCGCCGCTGCCGATGCCTGTCGCGACGGGCGATTCGACGCAGGACTGGACCATCAAGGCCACCGGCCTGACGACGCCCGACCCCGTCCTGCTGCAGGCCGCGTTCCGCCGCATGGCCGACGACGGCTTCGCCGCGTGCGCGATCGAGGCCAGCTCGATCGGCATCGTCGAACAGCGCCTCGCCGGCACGCGCATCGAAGTGGCGCTGTTCACGAACTTCACGCGCGACCACCTCGACTACCACGGCAGCATGGACAACTACTGGGCCGCCAAGCGCCTGTTGTTCGGCTGGGTGGGCCTGAAGTCCGCGGTGATCAACATCGACGACGACGCCGGCGCGCTGCTGGCCGACGAGCTGCGCCGCGGCCAGATCGACTCGTGGACGTATTCGACGCGCGCCGACTCGGGCGCGCGCCTGATCGCCGACGAGATCGGCTATCGCGATGGCGGCCTGGCCTTCACGCTGGTGGAGGACGTGGCCGTCGGTGGCCGTGCGCGCCGCGAGCCGGTCACGACCACGCTGATCGGCGACTACAACGTGCACAACCTGCTGGCCGTGATCGGCGGACTGCGTGCGCAGGGCGTGATGATGGTCGATGCCGCGCGCGTGGCCGGGCTCGTCACGCCGGTGCCGGGGCGCATGCAGCGCGTCGCGGCGGGCGCGGTCGGCCAGCCGGAAGTGGTGGTCGACTACGCGCACACGCCCGATGCGCTCGAGAAGGTCATCGCCGCGCTGCGGCCGCTCGCCGACGCGCGCGGCGGCAAGCTGGTCTGCGTGTTCGGCTGCGGCGGCGACCGCGACGCGACCAAGCGTCCGCTGATGGGCGAGATCGCCGCGCGCCTGGCCGACCAGGCCGTCGTCACCAGCGACAACCCGCGCGGCGAGGATCCGCAGAAGATCGTCGACCAGATCGCGGCCGGCGCGTTCGACGGCAACCCGGTCGTCAAGATCGTCGACCGCCGCGAGGCCATCGCGAAGGTGCTCGCCGATGCGGGCGCGAGCGACGTCGTGCTGATCGCGGGCAAGGGCCACGAGGACTATCAAGAGGTCCTGGGCGTGCGCCATCCGTTCTCGGATGTCGACGAGGCGCTGGCCGGCCTGAAGAAGCGGGGCCTTGCCGCATGACGACCTTCATGACGCTCGCGGACGCGGTCGCGTTGGTGCCCGGGGCGGCACTCGTCGGCGACGGCGCGCGCGCGTTCGAGCGCGTGCACACGGACACGCGCACGCTGCGCGCGGGCGACCTGTTCGTCGCGCTGAAGGGCGAGCGCTTCGACGCGCACGACTTCCTGCCGCAGGCGCGCGCCGCGGGCGCGGTCGCGGCGATCGGCACGCATGGCGTCGCGGAGGCGGGGCTCGACGGACTCGTCGTGACCGACTCGCTGCTCGCGCTGCAGCAGCTCGCGACGGGCTGGCGCCGGCGTTTCGACGGCCCGGTGATCGCGGTCACGGGCAGCAACGGCAAGACCACCGTGACGCAGATGATCGCGTCCATCCTGCGCGCCGCGCACGGCGACGCCGCGCATGCGACCGCGGGCAATCTCAACAACCACATCGGCGTGCCGTTGACGGTGTTGCAGCTGCGTGCGGCGCACCGCGCCGCGGTCATCGAGCTGGGCATGAACCACCCGGGCGAGATCGCCGTGCTAGCCGCGATCGCGCAGCCGACGGTCGCGCTCGTCAACAACGCGCAGCGCGAGCACCAGGAGTTCATGGGCACGGTCGAGGCCGTGGCGCGCGAGAACGGCGCGGCGATCGAGGCGCTGCCCGCCGATGGCGTCGCCGTGTTCCCGTGCGACGACGACTACGCCGACGTCTGGCAGGCGCAGGCCGCCGGCCGCCGCTGCCTGCGCTTCTCGCTCGCCGACGAGTCGGACGGTGCGTGGCCCCGCTGCGAGATCTCGGCCCGCGCGCGCTGGGTCGACACCGAGTGGCACGTGGAGATGACCACGCCCGAGGGCCAGGTGCGCCTGGTGCTGCGCGTGGCCGGCCGCCACAACGTGCGCAACGCGCTGGCCGCGACCGCCGCGACGCTGGGCGCGGGCATCGCGCTGGCCGACGTCGTGCGCGGCCTCGAGGCCTTCGCGCCGGTCAAGGGCCGCTCGCAGCTGAAGTCGCTGCGTCGCGGTGGCAAGACGATCCCGCTGGTCGACGACACCTACAACGCGAACCCGGACTCGGTGCGCGCCGCCATCGACGTCCTCGCCGGGCTGCCCGCGCCGCGCTGGCTGCTGCTGGGCGACATGGGCGAGGTTGGCGACCAGGGGCCGGCGTTCCACGAGGAGATCGGTGCCTTTGCTGCGCAGCGCGGCATCGACAACTTCTGGTGCGCCGGCACGCTGTGCACGCATGCCGCGCAGGCCTACGGCGCGGGCGCACGCCACTTCGCGGATACCCCCGCGCTGCTCGCGGCCCTCGGCGATTCGTCCGCCGCCGAGCCGGCGTTCGCGTCGGTGCTCGCCAAGGGCTCGCGCTTCATGGGCATGGAGCGCGTGGTCGCGCTGCTGATCGCGCACGACGACAAGGGGGCCGACCATGCTGCTTAGCCTCGCCTCCTGGCTGCAGGAGCACTACCCGCAGAGCTTCGGCTTCCTGCGCGTGTTCCAGTACCACACGTTCCGCGCGGTGATGGCCGCGATGACGGCGCTGCTGATCGGGCTGTTCTTCGGCCCGTGGGTCATCCGCCGTCTGAC
The DNA here is from genome assembly GCF_023231945.1 of Scleromatobacter humisilvae. Taxonomy (GTDB): domain Bacteria; phylum Pseudomonadota; class Gammaproteobacteria; order Burkholderiales; family Burkholderiaceae_C; genus Scleromatobacter; species Scleromatobacter humisilvae. The sequence continues at coordinate 212,087 of NZ_JAJLJH010000007.1, read as the reverse complement.
GGAATTGAAGATCGGGCAACCGATCCGCGAGTACGGCGTGCAGTCGCACATGGTCAAGCGCGGCACGCCGACGATGGGTGGCGTGCTGGTGCTGATCGGCATCGCCATCGCCACGCTGCTGTGGAGCGACTGGAGCAACCGCTTCGTCTGGATCGTGATGCTGGTGACCTTCGGCTTCGGGGCGATCGGCTGGTCGGATGACTGGCGCAAGGTCGTGAAGAAGAATCCCGAAGGCATGCCGTCGCGCGAGAAGTTCGTCTGGCAGTCCCTGATCGGCCTGGTCGCCGCGCTGTACCTGGCCTTCAGCGTGTCGGAGACATCCAACCTGCGCGTGCTGGAGCTGTTCGTGCGCTGGGTGCAGAGCGGCTTCGCCAACGACCTGCCGCCCAAGGCCGACCTGATGCTGCCGTTCTTCAAGACGGTGAGCTACCCCCTCGGGGTATTCGGCTTCATCGCGATGACCTACTTCGTGATCGTCGGCGCCAGCAACGCGGTCAACCTGACCGACGGGCTCGACGGCCTGGCCATCATGCCGGTGGTGCTCGTCGCCGGCGCGCTGGGTCTGTTCGCGTACGTGGTCGGCAACGCGGTGTACTCCAAGTACCTGCTGTTCCCGTACATCCCGGGCGCGGGCGAGCTGCTGATCTTCTGCTCCGCGATCGCGGGCGCGGGGCTCGCGTTCCTTTGGTTCAACGCGCATCCGGCGCAGGTGTTCATGGGTGACGTCGGCGCGCTGTCGCTGGGCGGCGCGCTCGGCACGATCGCCGTGATCACGCGCCAGGAGATCGTGCTCGGGATCATGGGCGGCGTGTTCGTCGCCGAGGCGCTGTCGGTGATGGCGCAGGTGAGCTGGTTCAAGTACACGAAGCGCAAGTACGGCGAAGGCCGCCGCATCCTGAAGATGGCGCCGCTGCACCACCATTTCGAGAAGTCCGGCTGGACCGAGACGCAGGTCGTGATCCGCTTCTGGATCGTCACGATGCTGCTGTGCCTGGTGGGGCTGGCGAGTTTGAAGCTGCGTTGATTCGAGTGAAAGACAAGTGAGCGATCTCTCCGAAAAGAACGTGCTGATCCTGGGGCTGGGTGCCTCGGGTCTGGCCATGGCGCGCTGGTGCGCGGGCCAGGGCGCGCGCGTTCGCGTGTGGGACTCGCGTGAGAATCCGCCGCAGGCCGCGGCGCTGGCGGCCGAGGTGGCGGGCAGCGCGTTGTTCTCGGGCGAGCTGTCCGCCGGATCGCTGGACGGCATCGCCCGCGTCTACAAGAGCCCGGGCCTGAGCCCGAGCGACGCGCGCCTCGCGCCGCTGCTGCAGGCCGCCAAGCTGGCCAACGTGCCGGTGCGCGGCGAGCTCGACCTCTTTTCGCAGGCGCTCGCGCAGCTGAAGGCCGAGCGCGGCTACGTGCCGAAGATCCTCGCGATCACCGGCACCAACGGCAAGACGACGACGACGTCGCTGACCGGCCAGCTCGTCGAGCGCGCCGGCCGCAGCGTGGCCGTGGCCGGCAACATCGGCCCGACGATGCTGGACACCCTCGCCGCCGCGATCGCCGCGCAGGCGGTGGCCGACGTCGAGGCCGCGGAGCAGGCCGCCGCGCAGGCGTTGATCGACGCCGAGGAGGCCGCCGCGAAGGCTGCGCAGGACGCGATCGACCAGGAGGCCGCGCGCGTGGCCGCCGAGAAGCAGGCCCGGCTCGACGCCGAGCTGGCCGCCGCCGCGGCCGCGAAGGAGGCCGAGGCGCAGGCGAAGGCCCAGGCCAAGGCGGACGCCGCCGCCGCGAAGGCTGCGCGTGCCGAGGCCAAGGCCGCGAAGGCGGCGGCCAAGGCGAATCCGGACGCCGCGCTGGAGATGCCCGTCGAGCCCGAGGACGCGATCGACGCCGAGCTCGTCGAGACCGACGACGCCGACGAGCTGCGCGAACTCTCGGCGCTCGATGGCAGCGACGTGCCGGCGCAACTGGCCGACGACGTCGACGAACGGCACGCCGACGAGCAGCTCGCCGACGAGGTCGCCGAAGTCCAGGAGGCCGCCAGGCTGCCCGACGACGATGCGCCCGCCATCGCGCTGATCCCGCCGCCGCCGGCCGATCCGGTCTTCAGCCACCTGCCGCAGGTGTGGGTGCTGGAGCTCTCGAGCTTCCAGCTGGACGAGGTGCAGGACTTCAACCCGAGCGCCGCGACCGTCCTCAACGTCACGCAGGACCATCTCGACTGGCACGGCACGATGGCCGCGTATGCCGCGGCGAAGGCGCGCATCTTCGGCACCGACGCGATGCCCGACACCGTCATGGTGATCAACCGCGACGACGCCGCGGTCGAGGCGATGATCCCGCCGCCGGTCACGATCAAGCCGACGCGCCGCGGCGAGCGCGCGAAGCTGGTGTCGCGCCGCGTCGTGCGCTTCGGCCTCGACGCGCCGCGCGCGCCGGGCGACTTCGGCCTGGTCGACGAGGGCGGCATGGCGTGGCTGGTGCGCGCGATGGAGCTCGATCCGACGATCAAGCGCAAGGCCGGCGACGAGGACGACCTCGTGATCCAGCGCCTGATGCCGGCCGACGCGCTGCGCATCCGCGGCCGCCACAACGCGTCCAATGCGCTGGCGTCGCTGGCGCTCGCGTCGTCGGTGGGCATCCCGCTCGCGCCGATGCTGCACGGGCTGCGCGAGTACCGCGGCGAGCCGCACCGCGTCGAGCCGATCGGCATGATCGGCGCGGTCGAGTTCTTCGACGACTCGAAGGGCACCAACGTCGGCGCGACCGTCGCCGCGCTGAACGGCCTCGGGCAGGATCGCGCGCCGAGCAAGCTCGTCGTCATCCTCGGCGGCGACGGCAAGGGCCAGGACTTCGCGCCGCTGGCCGAGCCGCTGCGCCGCCACGCGCGCGCGGCCGCGACGATCGGCAAGGACGCCGAAGGCCTCGAGGCCGTGCTGCAGGCGGCCGGCGTGCGCTTCGAACGCCACGCGACGCTCGAAGAGGCCACGCGCTGGGCGCACAAGCAGGCCGAGGGTTCCGACGCCGTGCTGCTGAGCCCGGCCTGCGCGAGCCTGGACATGTTCCGCGACTACAAGCATCGCGCGGACGTGTTCGTCGCGGCGGTACGCGCGATCGCGGATGACGCCGGCGAGGTGCTCGCATGAGTGTCTTCGCCGCCATCAAGCAGCACGTGCCCGAGTGGCCGGGCTTCCGTCCGGCCGAGTGGTTCCGCAAGCGCCGCGAGGCCGCGTCGGGCGACGAGCGCGTGCCGATCCGCGACTGGGTCGACGCGGGCCGGCCGGCGCGCGTGATGGGCGTCGATTCCGCGTTGATCTGGGTGACGTGCGCGCTGCTGGCCTTCGGGCTCGTGATGGTCTATTCGGCGTCGGTCGCGTTGCCGGACAGCCCGCGCTTCGCGCTGTATTCGCCGACGCACTTCCTCAGCCGGCAAGCGGTGTTCATCGCCATCGGGCTCGTCTTCGCGTTCGCCACCACGCAGATCCCCATCTCGGTGTGGGAGAAGTGGGCGCCGTGGCTGTTCGCGCTCGCGATGGTGTTCCTGGCGCTGGTGCTCGTGCCGCACGTGGGCAAGGTCGTCAACGGCTCGCGGCGCTGGATCGCGACGGCGGGCGTCGGCTTCCAGCCCAGCGAGATCGCCAAGCTGGCCATGTGCATGTACGCCGCCAGCTACATGGTCCGCAAGATGGACGTCAAGGAGAACTTCGTCAAGGCGGTGTGGCCGATGGCCGTCGCGCTGGGCCTGATCGGCGTGCTGCTGCTGGCCGAGCCGGACATGGGCGCGTTCATGGTCATCGCCGCCATCGCGCTGGGCGTGCTGTTCCTCGGCGGCGTCAACGGCCGCATGTTCCTGCTCAGCGTGGCGGTGCTGCTGGGCGCGTTCACGCTGATGATCGTGTTCAGCGAGTTCCGCCGCCAGCGCATCTTCGCGTACCTCGATCCGTGGAACCCGACCTACGCCCAGGGCAAGGCCTACCAGCTGACGCACTCGCTGATCGCCTTCGGCCATGGCGAGATCTTCGGCCAGGGCCTGGGCAACTCGATCGAGAAGCTGCACTACCTGCCCGAGGCGCACACCGACTTCCTGCTGGCGGTGATCGGCGAGGAACTGGGCTTTGTCGGCGTGTTCATCGTCGTCACGGCGTTCTTCTGGCTGACGCGGCGCCTGTTCATCATCGGCCGCCAAGCCATCGCGCTCGATCGCGTGTTCGCGGGCCTGATGTGCCAGGGCGTGGGCCTGTGGATGGGCGCGCAGTCGTTCATCAACTTCGGCGTCAACCTGGGCGTGCTGCCCACCAAGGGCCTGACGCTGCCGCTGCTGAGCTACGGCGGCTCGGGCGTGGTGCTCAACCTCGTCGCGCTGGCGCTGGTGCTGCGCGTCGACATGGAAAGCCGCGCGCTGATGCGGGGAGGGCGCACATGAGCGGCGAACTCGCCACGCGCGCGCCACGCCATCTCGTCGTGATGGCCGCGGGCACCGGCGGCCACGTGATGCCGGGACTCGCGGTCGCCCGCGAGGTGCTGGCGCGCGGCTGGACGGTCAGCTGGCTCGGGACCCGAACGGGCATGGAGAACCGCCTCGTGCCGCCGTCCGGCATCCCGCTGGACACGATCAACTTCGCCGGCGTGCGCGGCAAGGGCCTGCTCGGCACCTTCAAGGGCCTGTGGCAGCTGGTGTCGGCGTTCGGCGCCTGCAAGCACATCCTGCGCACGCGCAACGCGTCGGCGGTGCTGGGCATGGGCGGCTATGTCTGCGTGCCGGGCGGCAAGGTCGCGCGCCGCTTGAAGAAGCCGCTGGTGCTGGTCAACGCCGACGCGGCGCTGCTGCTGTCCAACAAGTCGCTGCTGTCTTCGTGCGACCGCATCGCGTTCGGCTTCGACGGCGACGACGCGCGCAAGACGCCCAAGGCGCTGGTCACGGGCAATCCGGTGCGCGCCGAGATCGAGGCGATCGCGCCGCCGGCCGAGCGCTTCGCCAACCGCGCCGGGCCGCTGCGCGTGCTGCTGGTCGGCGGCAGCCTGGGCGCCAAGGTGCTCAACGAGACGCTGCCGCTGGCGCTGAAGCTGATCCCGAAGAACGAGCGTCCGCGCGTCACGCACCAGACGGGCGAGAGGAACTGGGCGTCGGTGCAGGCCGAGTACCACGCGCGCGGCATCGAGGCGGAAGTCATTCCGTTCATCGACGACATGGCGCGCCGCCTTGCCGAGTGCGACCTGATCGTCTGCCGCGCCGGCGCGATCACGGTCAGCGAGCTGTGCGCGGCCGGCGTCGCCAGCATCCTGGTGCCGCTGGTGATCAGCACGACCTCCCATCAACGCGACAACGCCGAGTACATGGCCGAGCGCGGCGCCGCGCGGCACCTTGCGCAGACCGAGCTGACGCCCGAACGGCTGGCCGCGGAACTGCGCGGCGCGACGCGCACGAACCTGCTCGCGATGGCCGAACGCGCGCGCGCGCTGGCGCGCCCGCAGGCGGCGGCTCGCGTCGCCGACGAACTAGAAAGGCTCGTGGCATGAAACACGCAGTCAAGAAGATCCACTTCGTCGGCGTCGGTGGCGCGGGCATGTCGGGCATCGCCGAGATCCTGCACAACCTCGGCTACGCCGTGTCCGGCTCCGACCAGTCCGACAGCGCGACCTCGCGCCGCCTGGCCGATCTCGGCATCCGCATCCACGTCGGCCACGACGCGGCCAACATCGCCGACGCGCAGGCGGTGGTCACGTCGACCGCGGTCAAGGGCGACAACCCCGAGGTGATCGCTGCGCGTTCGCGCCGCATCCCGGTGGTGCCGCGCGCGGTGATGCTGGCCGAGCTGATGCGCCTGAAGAAGGGCATCGCGATCGCGGGCACGCACGGCAAGACGACGACGACGTCGCTGGTCACCAGCGTGCTCGCCGAGGCCGGCGTCGATCCGACCTTCGTCATCGGCGGTCGCCTCAACAGCGCCGGCGCCAACTCGCGCCTCGGCTCGGGCGAGTACATCGTGGTCGAGGCCGACGAGTCCGACGCGTCGTTCCTGAACCTGATGCCGATCCTGTCGGTGGTGACGAACATCGACGCCGACCACATGGACACCTACGGCCACGACTTCGCGCGCCTGAAGGCCGCGTTCGTCGAGTTCCTGCACCGCATGCCGTTCTATGGCTCGGCGGTGGTCTGCGGCGACGATCCCGGCGTGCGCTCCATCATCCCGATGATCTCGCGTCCGGTGATCACCTACGGCATGAACGAGGACGTGCAGGTGCGCGCCGTCAACGTGCAGGCACTGGAGGGCGGCCAGATGCGCTTCACGTGCCAGCGCCGCAACGGCGTGCAGATGCCCGACCTCGAGATCACGCTGAACCTGCCGGGCGAGCACAACGTGCGCAACGCGCTGGCCACCATCGCCGTGGCCACCGAGCTGGAGCTGCCCGACGCCGCGATCGCGCGCGCGCTCGAGAGCTTCACCGGCGTCGGCCGGCGCTTCCAGAGCTACGGCCAGCAGCCGGTCGATGCCGACAAGGGCGGCGGCACCTTCATGCTGATCGACGACTACGGGCACCATCCGGTCGAGATGGCCGCGGTCATTGCCGCCGCGCGCGGCGCATTCCCGCGCCGTCGCCTGGTGCTCGCGTTCCAGCCGCACCGCTTCACGCGCACGCGCGACTGCTTCGAGGACTTCGTCAAGGTGATGGGCCAGGCCGACTCGATCCTGCTGACCGAGGTGTATTCGGCCGGCGAGGCGCCGATCGTCGCGGCGGACGGCCGCTCGCTGGCGCGCGCGTTGCGCGTGGCGGGCAAGGTCGATCCGGTGTTCGTCGACGACGTCGGCGATCTCGCGGCGGCCATCGTCGACCATGCGCGCGACGGCGACGTCGTCATCTCGATGGGCGCCGGCTCGATCGCGGCGGTGCCGCAACGCGTCGTCGACATCAAGGCACAGCCACTGAACGGAGGCGCGCAATGAACTTCATGTCATTGACCCCCAACGAAGCGAGCAGGCTCGGCAAGGTCGCCGTGCTGATGGGCGGCACGTCGGCCGAACGCGAGATCTCGCTGCTGTCGGGCACGGGCGTGCTGGCGGCGTTGAAGTCGCAAGGCTTCGACGCGCACGCGTTCGACCCGGCCGAGCGCCCGCTGGACGACCTCAAGCGCGAGGGCTTCGCGCGGTGCTTCATCGCGCTGCACGGCCGCCTCGGCGAGGACGGCTGCGTGCAGGGCGCGCTGGAGCTGATGGGCATCCCGTACACGGGCCCGGGGCCGATGGCCTGCGCGATCGCGATGGACAAGGTCATGACCAAGCGGGTCTGGCGCGCCGAAGTGCTGCCCACGCCGCGCGGCCGCGTGCTGAGCCGCGAGGAGCAGGTCGACAAGTACATCAGCAAGGTGCCCGACGAACTCGGGCTGCCGCTGATCGTCAAGCCGCCGCACGAGGGCTCGTCGGTGGGCGTGACCAAGGTGCGCAGCTGGTCGCAGATGCAGGAGGCCGTCGACCTGGCCGCGGGCTACGACGTCGATGTGCTGTGCGAGGAGTTCATCGACGGCGACGAGGTGACGGTGGCCGTCGTCGGCGAGGGCTGGGACACGATGGCGCTGCCGGTCGTTCGCATCGTCGCGCCAGAAGGCAAGTACGACCTGCAGAACAAGTACTTCACCGACGTCGTGAAGTACCACTGCCCGAGCGGCCTGCCCGAGGCCGAGGAGAAGGCCGTGCAGCGTCTGGCCGTCGCGGCCTATCGCGCGCTCGGCTGCCGCAGCTGGAGCCGCGCCGACCTGATCATCCGCGGCCACGACCGCAAGCCCTTCCTCATCGAGATGAACACCTCGCCGGGCATGACCAGCCACTCGCTGGTGCCGATGGCCGCGCGCGCGGTGGGACTGTCGTACGAGGCGCTGTGCGCACACCTGATCGCCACCGCCGCGCTCGACCCGGTCGGCCGCGGCGGCAAGCCCGCGAAGAACGAACAACCGACGGCGTAGGACCATGCTGCTGCGCCAACCCGCCACCGCCACCGCCGCGCCCGCCAGCGCGCTGCCGGTGGACGTGCGCCTGATGAATGCGATCGCCGCGATCGTCTTCACGCTGGCGCTGGTGGCGCTGGTGGCCGCGGCGCTCGGCTGGGCGGCGCGCCGGCCGCAGTTCCAGTTCGCCGACGTGCGCCTCGAGGGCGACCTGCAGCGCAACAGCGTGACCACCGTGCGCGCCAACGCGATGCCGCACCTCGCGGGCAACTTCTTCACGATGGACCTGGCGCACACGCGCGCGGCCTTCGAGCAGGTGCCGTGGGTGCGCCACGCCGTGGTGCGACGCGTGTGGCCGAACCAGCTGGTCGTCTCGCTCGAGGAGCACCAGCCCGTCGCGCTGTGGGAAGGCGACGAGAGCAGCGACAAGATGGTCAACAGCCACGGCGAGGTCTTCGAGGCCAACGTCGGCGACGTCGAGGACGACAGCCTGCCGCAGTTCGCGGGCCCCGACGGCACGTCGGCGCAGGTGCTGGACATGTACCGCCGCCTGCAGCCGATGTTCGCCAGCATGGACACCGAAGTGACGACGCTGCGGCTGTCGGGCCGCGGCAGCTGGAAGGTGGAGCTCGACGACGGCGCGGCGATCGAGCTCGGTCGCGGCACGCCCGACGAGGTGGTGGAGCGCACGACGCGCTTCATCCGCACGCTGCCGCAGCTGCTTCACAAGTTCAACGCGCCGCTGGAGAGCGCGGATCTGCGGCATGCAGAAGGTTACGCCGTGAAGTTGAAGGGACTGTCGGTGAACGCTGACGCGAAGCAGCCGCAACAGGCCTCTGGCAAGCAATAGGAATCGACACAGCAATGGCCAAGGAATACAAGGATCTCGTCGTCGGCCTGGACATCGGCACCGCGAAAGTGATGGCCGTCGTCGCCGAGATACTGCCGGGCGGCGAGCTGCGGCTCGCGGGCCTGGGCGTCGCGCCGACGCATGGCCTGAAGCGCGGGGTCGTGGTCAACATCGACGCCACGGTGCAGTCCATCCAGCAGGCCTTGAAGGAGGCCGAGATGATGGCCGACTGCAAGATCTCGCGCGTCTACACCGGCATCACCGGCAGCCACATCCGCGGCCAGAATTCGACGGGCATGGTGATCGTGCGCGACAACCGCGAGGTCACGCCCACCGACATGGCCCGCGTCGTGGAGACGGCCAAGGCGATCAACATCCCCAACGACCAGCGCGTGCTGCTGGTCGAGCCGCAGGAATTCGTGATCGACGGTCACGAGGTCAAGGAGCCGATCGGCATGAGCGGCAGCCGGCTCGAGGTGCGCGTGCACATCGTCACCGGCGCGCAGAGCGCGGCCGAGAACATCGTCAAGTGCGTGCGCCGCTGTGGGCTCGAGGTCGACCAGCTCGTGCTGAACCCGAGCGCGTCGAGCCAGGCGGTGCTGACGCAGGACGAGATGGATCTCGGCGTCGCGCTGGTGGACATCGGCGCCGGCACCACCGACGTCGCGATCTTCACGGGCGGCTCGATCCGCCACACCGCGGTGATCCCGATCGCCGGCGACCTGATCACGAGCGACATCGCGATGGCGCTGCGCACGCCCACGAAGGACGCCGAGGAGATCAAGGTCGAATACGGCGTCGCCAAGCAACTGCTCGCCGACGCCACCGAGCAGGTGGAAGTGCCGGGCCTCGGCGACCGGGCACCCCGCATGCTCTCGCGGCAGGCGCTGGCGGGCGTGATCGAGCCGCGCGTCGAGGAGATCTTCTCGCTGGTGCACCAGGTCATTCGCGAGTCGGGCTGCGAGGAGCTGCTGTCCTCCGGCATCGTCCTGACCGGCGGCACCGCGGTGATGCCGGGCATGGTGGAACTCGGCGAGGACATCTTCCTCAAGCCCGTCCGCAAGGGTCTGCCGACCTATTCGGGCGCGCTGTTCGACATGGTCGCCAACCCGCGTTCGGCGACCGTCATGGGCCTGCTGGAGGAAGCGCGCGTCGCGCACAGCCGCGGGCACAAGGCCGCGGCGCAGGCGGGATCGATGCAGACGTTCTTCGGCAAGGCGAAGGACTGGTTCATGGGGAATTTCTGAGATGACGAGAGATGGTGAGCCCCCTGGTCCGGGCTGCGCCCGGCCCTCCCCCCGAGGGGGGCCGGCGAGCTTGGGGCGGCCCGGCGCTCGCCGAAGAGGCGTCATCCGCATAAGGCCCGGCGCGCACGACGCGATCGAGTCGCAGCTCTTTGGGTCTAGAGGTACGGGTTTGAAGCACAGGCAACTGCAACAGGTTAATAGGAAGGAAGGCACATCATGGCAATCGAGATGATCGAACCGTTTGATCAGGGCACGCAGATCAAGGTGATTGGCGTCGGTGGCGGTGGCGGCAACGCCGTCGAACACATGCTCAACGAGGGCGTCCAGGGCGTCGAGTTCGTCTGCGCGAACACGGACGCGCAGGCGCTGAACCGTTCGGGTGCGACCCAGATCATCCAGCTGGGTGGCAAGGGCCTGGGCGCGGGCGGCAAGCCCGAAGTCGGCCGCGCCGCGGCCGAGGAAGCGGTGGAGGAGATCAAGGCCGCGATCTCGGGCGCCAACATGCTGTTCATCACGGCCGGCATGGGCGGCGGCACGGGCACCGGCGCCGCGCCGGTGATCGCGCGCGTGGCCAAGGAGATGGGCATCCTGACCGTGGGCGTCGTCACCAAGCCGTTCGAGTTCGAGGGCAATCGCCGCATGAAGTCGGCCGACGCCGGCGTGCAGGAACTGGAAGCGAACGTCGACTCGCTGATCGTGGTGCTCAACGAGAAGCTGCTGGAAGTGCTGGGCGACGACGTCACGCAGGACCAGGCCTTCGCGTACGCCAACGACGTGCTGAAGAACGCCGTCGGCGGCATCTCGGACATCATCCACATCCCGGGCCTCGTCAACGTCGACTTCGAGGACGTCAAGACCGTGATGAGCGAGCCCGGCAAGGCGATGATGGGCACCGCCATCGCCACCGGCCCGGATCGCGCGACCAAGGCCGCCGACGCGGCCGTGGCCTGCCCGCTGCTCGAAGGCATCGACCTGTCCGGCGCCAAGGGCGTGCTGGTGCTGATCGCGGCGTCTCGTTCGACGTTCAAGCTGTCGGAGAGCAAGCTGGCGATGAACACCATCCGCCGCTACGCCGCGGAAGAAGCGCACGTGATCTTCGGCACCGCCTACGACGAGACGCTGGGCGACCAGCTGCGCGTCACGGTGATCGCCACGGGCCTGTCGCAGTCGCGCCGCGCCCAGGCGCCGCTGACGGTGATCCAGACCACGCAGGCGCTGCGCACCGGCACCGACAACCTGCCGATCATGGGCAACCAGATGCCGCAGATGCCGCAGACCATGAACAACGCGCCGATGATGGGCGCGGCGCAGGCGCATGCCGGCCAGCCCGCGCCGGCGATGCCGACCAATCCGGACTACGGCCACCTGGGCACGCCCAGCGTCTGGCGCCATCGCCAGCATGCCGCGGCCAAGGTCGAGGCGCTGAGCTCGCACGGCATGGATGAAATCGAGATTCCGGCCTTCTTGCGCAAGCAGGCGGATTGAGGGAGTCTTGGACCAGCCGGCGCCGTGGTGGCGCCGGACGGTTCGCACACACCGCCCGAACGCGCATCGACGCGTGGGCGGCGGAGGTGCGTCGACTCGACGCAGGCAGGAGGCCGGAATGCGGCAGTGGGATGACATGATCGCGCGGACCCTCGCGGCGATGGGGCTGGCCTGCGCGGTCGGCGCGGCCGTCGCAGTGCCGACGCAGGCGGAGCAGGCGCGCCTGTGGGACGAGGTCGGCCGTGTGGCCGTGAAGGGCCCGGCGGACGTCGCGCTGCTCGACCAGGCCGTGCTGCACGTCCCGGCGGGCGAGATTTTCGTGCCGCAGCCGCAGGCCGACCGGCTGCTGGATCTGTTCGGCAACCCGGGCAGCAACCCCGACATGCCCGGCCTGATCCTGCCGCGCGACCCGAAGGCGAGCTGGTTCATGCCGGTGCGCTTCCAGGCCACCGGCTACATCAAGGACGACGACGCCCGCACCTGGAACGCCGACGAGATGCTGCGCAGCCTCGAGACCGGCACCGACGAGCAGAACCGCGAGCGCGAGAAGGCCGGCGTGCCGGCGATGGAGGTGACGGGCTGGAGCGAGCCGCCACGCTACGACGGCGCGACGCATCGCCTCGCGTGGGCGCTGAGCTCGCGCGTCGCGGGCGCGAAGGACGACGCACCGCGGCTCGTCAACTACAACACGTACGCGCTCGGCCGTGACGGCTATCTCATGATGAACCTGGTCACGGCGCTGTCGGACCTGCCCGCGTTGAAGCCCGTCGCGGAACAACAGCTCGCGGCGCTGGAATTCAACGCCGGCAAGCGCTACGCGGACTTCGACGCGAAGACCGATCGCACGGCCGCCTACGGGCTCTCGACGCTGATCGTGGGCATCACGCAGCCGCGCCTGGGCTTCATCCCGGCGGCGCAGGCCTTCGCGGCGCAGTCGATGAAGGCCATCTTGCTGGCCGTGGTCCTGCTGGCGGCGGTCGCCTTCATCTTCTGGCGTCGCAAGCAGCGCCGCACGCCCGTGCCGCCCTTCGTCCACACCGTGGCCGACGCGCCCGGCAGCGCGCGCCCCGCGGTCGACGTCGACCTCGGCGACGACGCCGCGTCCGCCGACACGGGCCGCCGCCCGGCCTGATCCTCATTCCGATTGCGACGATGTCCCGCATCTTTCTCCTGCTGCTCGCCGGCCTGAAGTTCGGCAAGCTCTTCGGCACCGTCGGCACGATGCTGATCGCGGTCGGCGTGTACGCGATCGTGTTCGGCTGGCGCTATGCGGTGGGCATCGTGGCGATGCTGTTCGTTCACGAGATGGGGCACTTCATGGCGGCGCGCCAGCGCGGCCTTGCCGTCGGCCTGCCGACGTTCATTCCCTTCGTCGGCGCCTGGACCGAGCTGAAGGATCGGCCCCACGACGCCGAGACCGATGCCTACATCGCGCTGGCCGGCCCGATGATCGGCACCGTGGCCGCGATCGGCGCGTACTTCCTGGGGCGCAACGACGGCCCCAACTGGCTGCTGGCGGTGTCGTACACCGGGTTCCTGCTCAACCTGATCAACATGATCCCGCTGCCGCCGCTGGACGGCGGACGCATCACGGCGGTGCTGTCGCCGCGCATCTGGCTGCTGGGCGTGCCCATCATCGGCGCGCTGCTATGGTTCCACTTCAGCATGATCCTGCTGCTCGTCGCGATCCTGGCCTTCCCGCACGTGATGGCCGCGCTGCGCTTCGACAAGAACCATCCCGACAACCAGCGCTACTTCGAGGTCAGCCCGCGCGTGCGCTGGGAATACGGCCTGCTGTATGTGGGCCTGATCGCCTTCCTCGCGTACATGGTCAACGACGTGCAGCGCGAGCTGAGCGGCGTCAGCCGCTACGACACGCGGCAGACGGAGTCGGGCGACGTCTGATCCCGAGGAATCGTCCATGAAGACCCTGCGCGCCTGCGTCGCGGTGCTGGCTTCGCTGCTGGCCGGCTGCACCACCATCGAGCCTGCCCGGCTGCCCGACACGCTGGCCGCGACCCTGCGCGGCCAGGAGGTCGGCATCGTGATCCAGGGCCCCTCGACGTTCGGCGTGATGCGCGAGCGCGACGTCCCGCTCGGGCCGGTGGGCATCCCGCTGATGGCCGCACAGGGCGAGCACCTGCGCAAGGCCGCGAACATCGGCGACCCGGCCGGCGACATCGCCACGACGCTGGCCGACCTGCTGGCCGGCCGCCACGGCGCCAGCATCCTGCCGGCACGCGGCGCGACGCCGCACGACGAGCCGGAGGCCATCGTGGCCGCGGCGCCCGCCGGATCGCGCTACGTGCTGACGGTGGCGACCGTGTCCTGGGGCCTGGGTCGGGTACCGGTGCGCGGCGCCGCCTACTCGGTGACCTACGTCGCGCGGGCGCGGCTGATCGACGCGAGGACGCAGGCGGTGATCGCCGAGGGCGGCTGCCTGCAGGCGCCCGACGGCAGCGAGCACGAGAGCACCGCCTACGCCGACTTCACCGACCAGAACGCGATGCTGATCAAGACCGAGCTGGCCGCGCGCGTCGACCGCTGCATCCACTTCATCCGGCGCGACATGCTCGGGCTGTGAACTAGCCCGCGGCGGCGTTCAGCTGCGCGGCGCTGAACGTCCACGTGTGGTCGATCGTGCCGTCGTTGCCGTCGTCCACGGTCATGATCACGACGCCGTTGGCCACCGTCGTCGCGATGGTGGCGTTGGGCCGGACCACCGTCCAGGCGCCGGAGACCAGCGCGCCGGTGGCGTCGTAGTTGACGTTGCCGGTGGTCGAGACGTTGAGCGAGAACGTGCGGCCGTTGGCGGTGCCCGACAGCGTGTGGTGGCCGCTGTAGGTCGACGCGCTCGTGACGCCCGCCACGGAGGTCAGCGTGCGCGTCGCATCGAGGTCCGACAGCGTGAACGTGCCGCTGCGCGCGTTGAACGCGGTGGCCAGCGTCGCGCTCGGCACCGTCACGTGCGAGGTCGTCGTGGTCGTGCCGTTGCTGGTGGCGACGCTGCGCGACGCGGTGGCGGTGCCGTTGAGCGTGGCGTTGCCGGACGGCAGGCTCAGCGCGAGGTTGGTGACCGTGATGCCGACGGCCAGCGTCGCGGGCGAGGTCGTGTGGTCGGCCGCGGTGACGTCCATCTCGACGCTGCCGTTCAATTGCGCCCAGCCGGCGTGGCCCGTGCATTGCGCGTACGTCACGCTGTAGTGCTCGCCCGCGTCGAGCTGGCCGTTGGCCTCGCTGGCCAGCGTGCCGCCGGTGATGCTCAGCGTGGCCGTGCCGCCGCCGGCGCAGTCGACCGTGACGTTGGTGAATGGCGGATCGGACGGGTTCGAAGACGGCCTGGCGGACAGCACCTGCATCCGCGCCGATGTCGTCGTGGCGGCCGGCTGCTGGACCGCCGCCGCGAGCGACGACGTCGTGTCGATGACCGAGTCGAGCGCCGACGCCGTGCCCTCGCCGGTGGACGTGGCGTTGGCCGAATCGGCGGTGGCGTCGGGCTGCGACAGGCCGGTCGGCGTCGACGTTGGCGGGGTGTCGCCGCCGCCGCCGCAGGCGGCCAGCAGCGCGCCGCAGGCGAGGGCGGAGGCCACGGCGAGGCGTTGCAGCGGGAAGCGGGGAGTCTGCGATGGCGTGGTCATGGGCGATGTCCTCGAAGAATGGGCCGGGGCGAAGGCTTCGACCCCTGGGCGCAGTCTGGGGCCAGGCGAGCCGTCCGCGGCCGACGGCGCATGAAGTTATGCGACAAGCCTGTCATGCCGCTGAAACAGGCTGTATCGGCGCGGCGCCTCAGCGCGCGGGCAGCCGCACGCGCACGCACGGCGCCCCCTCGACGCGCTCGAACGACAGCGTGCCGCCCATGCGCCGTACGATCTGTTGCACGATCGCCAGCCCCAGGCCGGTGCCCGGCGTGGCGCGGCTGGCGTCGCCGCGCGCGAACGCCTGCGTCATCCGTGCCTGGGCCTCAGGGGCGATGCCGGGGCCGTGGTCCTCGACATCGACGACGACGTCACGGCCATCGCCGGCGAGGCGGATCAACACCGGCGGCTGGCCATGGCGCATCGCGTTGTCGACCAGGTTGGCGAGCAGGCGCTCGAGCAGCAGCTCGTGCGTGCGCGGCACGTCCAGCCGCGCGGGCGCGGCCAGCGCGAGCGTGGCCGCGGGCTCGCCGCGCGTCTCGAGCAGCTGGCGCGCGACGGCCGCGATGTCCACCGTCGCCGCCAGCGGCAGCTCGGTGGCGCGCACGTAGTCGAGGAAGCTCGCGATGAGGCGGTCGGCCACGTCGACGTTGCGCACGATGGCGGCGCGGCGCGTGGCGACTTCGGCAGTGTCGGGCAGCAGCTCCGCGGCCATGCGGATGCGCGAGAGCGGGCTGCGCAGGTCGTGCGACACGCCGCCCAGCAGCAACGCGCGCTCGCTCTCCTGGCGCGCGAGCCGGTCGGCGAGCGCGACCCAGGCGGTCTCGATGGCGGCGATCTCCAGCGTGGGCGCGCCGTCGGCGGAGATGGTTGGCGCGGCCTTGGCGTCATGCGACTCGATGCGGCGCCGCAAGGCCTCGAGCGGCCGCGTGAGGCGACGCGCCAGCGCCCAGCTCGCGGCGCTCACCACGGCCAGGCCCAGCGCCAGCGCGATGAACAATCGCCGGAAGACGTAGGACTCGACGACGTCGTCCTGCAGGCCCAGCCAGCGCGTGCGGCCGTCCGGGCCCGCCACCTCGATCCAGGTCACCGGGTGCGGCACGCCGTGCGTGAACACGACGTCGCCGGCGGGCACGCCGTCCTCGCGCAGCGTCGCACGCAGCGTGACGATGCGCGGCGCCCAGCGGCTCGACGGGACGGCGCCGGCGGGGCGGGTCTCGCTGACGCGCACCTCGAGCGGCGTCGGCGTCGCCGGCACGCTGCCGCCGAAGCCCGCCGCCGCGCGCAACGCGGGCGCCCAGCGTTCCGCGGTGAGCCGCGCGACGGTGCGATTGCGCTCGGCGTAGAACGCGGCGCCGAACACCAGCACGAGCGCGAGCGAGCCGATCGTCTGCGCGACGACCAGGCGGCGAAAGAGGGTGGGCGCGGCCACGGTCAGCGCGGGACGAAGACGTAGCCCTCGCCGCGCACCGTGTCGATCCAGTCGGCGCCCGGTCGCACCTCCTGCAGCTTGCGGCGCAGGCGCGCGACCTGCACGTCGACGGTGCGGTCCTGCGGCCGGTAGCTGCCCGCCTGCACCGCGTCGCTGAGCGCCTCGCGCGAGAGCGCCGTCCCGGGCGCGCGCGCCAGGGCGACGAGCAGCTTGAACTCCACGCTGGTCAAGGCCAGCGCCTGCTCGCCCACGCGCACCTCGCGCCGCAGCAGGTCGATGACGAGGCCCTCGAACCGCAGCAGCGGCGACTCGGCGCGGCCGGGCGCGGCGCGGCGCAGCAGCGCACGCACGCGGGCCACCAGCTCGCGCGACTCGAAGGGCTTGGGCAGGTAGTCGTCCGCGCCGATCTCCAGCCCCAGCACGCGATCGAGCGGGTCGCCGCGCGCGGTCAGCATCACGATGCCCAGGCCCGGATGCAGCGCGCGCCAGCGCCGGCACAGGTCGTAGCCGTTGGCGTCGGGCAGCATCACGTCCAGCAGCACGAGCTCGGGGTGCAGGGCGGCGAGGTCGCGCTCGCCGTCGCCGCCGGTCAACACCGCATGCGTGGCCCAGCCCTCGCGCTGGAGCAGCTCGACGACCATGCCCGAGAGCTCGGCATCGTCGTCGACGATCAGGATCAGCGGCTTCGAAGTCATCGAACGAAGTGTAGGGGCGCGTCACGCACGCGCGCGAGATGTTTCAGCGCTGTCGCATTTCGTCGCGGCGCGTGGGCGGCGGCGCGGTCGCACGATCGTTGAATGGAGGCCACTGCAAGGCACATCCTCGACGTCAACCTCCAAGGAGTCCGCCATGAACCGAAGCCTCATCGCCCTCGCCGCCCTCGTCCTCGCCGCCGGCGCCGCCCAGGCCGGAACGCGCCACGCCACGATCACCGGCCCCGACGGCGCCAGCGCCACGCGCACCGTGCAGCGGGGCGACGGCCACGTCACCGACACCACCACCGGCCCGAACGGCGGCACCCGCGTGCGCCAGGTCAACCGCACGCCCGGGCAGGCCGACGCCACGATCACGCACGTCAACGGAACGACGACCACGCGCGACACCCAGCGCACGCCCACCGGCTCGACCACCACGGTGACCGGCCCGCAGGGCCAGACCGGCACGATCGTCGTGACGCACTGATCGCCCGCCGCGCGCCGCCGCCATGCCCGACTTCCTCTTCGCCGGCCCGCACCACCTGGGCCGCACCCTCGGCATCCTGACACTGATGTTGCTGCTCGTCGTCATCGCGGAGGCGCTGCTGCGCCGCTACGTCTGGCATCGGCCGACGGACTTCCGCGGCGTGGCCGCGTCGCTGGGCGACGCCGTCGTGCGGCGCGGCGTCGACCTGCTGGGGCTGACGCTCGCGGCGCCGCTGCCGGCGCTCGCCTGGACGCACCGGCTCGCGACCATCCGCATGGATTCCGCCGCGGCCTGGCTGGGCCTGTACCTGCTCGTCGAGTTCGCCTACTACTGGCACCACAGGCTCACGCACCGCGTGCGCTGGTTCTGGGCCACGCACTCGGTGCACCACTCGTCCAACCAGCTGATGCTGGCCTCGGCCATCCGCCTGGGCTGGACCGGGCGCCTCGGCGGCGCGGTCGCGTTCTTCGCGCCGCTGGTGTGGCTGGGCTTCGCGCCGCAGGCCGTGTACGGCTTGGTGGCGGCGGGGCTGTTCTACCAGTTCTGGATCCACGCGGACTGGCTGCCGCGCCTCGGCCCGCTCGAGTGGGTGCTCAACACGCCGACGCACCACCGCGTGCACCACGCGAGCAATCCGGAATACCTGGACTGCAACTACGGCAGCTCGCTGATCGTGTTCGACCGCCTGTTCGGCACCTTCGTCGCGCTGCGGCCGGACATCGAGATCCGCTACGGCCTGACCAGGCCGGTGCTGAGCAACAACCCGATCCGCATCGCGTTCAACGAATGGATCGCGATGGGCCGCGCCTTCCTCGCGGCGCGCGGCGCGCGCTCGCGCCTGAAGGTGTTGTTCGGGCCGCCGTGATCAAGGCGCGGTGACGGCGGCGACGATGTCGCTCTGCAAAATGGTGAACGGCAGCAGCTGCGGGCCGTCGTTGGCGTAGTTCTCGCCCGTGAACACCGCCACGAGATCGAGTTGCGGCACCACGAAGATGTATTGGCCGCCGGAGCCGTCGGCATAGAACATGTCCAGCGTCTGCCCCCGCCACGACTCGCTGCCGTGCCACCACAGGTAGCCGTAGCCATCGTTCGGTTCGCTGTCGAACTGGGTGATGTTGCTCGTCGAGACGTCCATCCAGGCGCTGGACACCAGCTGCACGCCGTTCCACTGGCCGCGCTGCAGCGCGAGCTGGCCGATCTTTGCCATGTCGCGCGGTCGCATGTGCATGTGGCCGCCGGTGTCGGTCTGCGTGTCGTTGTCGTACGTGTTCCAGACGGCGCTGGTGATGCCCAGCGGGCCGAGCAGCCGGGCCTGCGCGAAGGCGGTGACCGGCTGGTGCGTCGCGTTGGCGAGGATGTGGCCCAGCGCCACCGGGTTGCCGGTGCAGTAGCTGGTGACGGCGTCGGGCGGGCTCGTGGACGGCAGGCCCAGCCAGAACGCGACCCAGTCCTGGTGCGCGTACATGGTGTTCTCGAAGCCGGGCGAGTTGCCGTCCCAGTCGTTGCAGGCCAGGCCGCTGCGCATCGTCAGCAGGTTCTCGAGCACGAGGCCGCGCGAGAGCACGGGCGCGCCGGGGTAGTCGGCGCCGAGCCAGCGGGAGATCGTGTCGTCGACGCCGCCGAGATCGTGCTGGTCGATCGCGATGCCCACCAGCAGCGAGGTGATGCTCTTGGTGGCGGAGCGCAGGTCGTGCAGCGTGTCCTTGTCGAAGCCGTTCCAGTACTGCTCGAAGACCGGCTGGCCATGGCGCATCACCAGCATCGAGGAGACGCCGCTGTTCGCGGGGACCGATGCCGGCCCGTGCATGAGCGTGGCGGCGTCCATGCCGACGCTGGCCGGTGCCACGAGCGTCCACTGGTCGTTCGGGTCGGGCGTCACCTCGGTCCTGGCCCCGGGGCCGATGTTGACCCCGTCGTTGTCGTTGCCGCCGCAGGCCGCCAACAGGGCGAGGAGACCGGCTGCGACGATGGACGGGAGACTGCGGCGTGAAGGCATCATGGGGATCCGGGCCTCGCGGCGCTGGTGGGACGGTCCCATGGTGCGGGCGCGGCCCGGCCGGCGCATGTGCCGGAAGTCATGCCGCGGCGGTTCGCGCGGCTCCGATTGATTTTCTGCATGGCCGCGATGAACGGACTGTTGGCCCATCGCGCCGAAGGGGCGCATCGCAGTCCTTACAATCGCCCGATGCTCCAGCAACGCACGCTCAAGTCCATCACCCGCGCCGTCGGCGTGGGCCTGCACAGCGGCCAGAAGGTGGAGATGACGCTGCGTCCCGCGGCGCCCGACACCGGCATCGTGTTCCGCCGCGTCGACCTGCCGCAGCCGGTGGACATCCCCGCCAACGCGGGCTCGGTGTCCGACACGCGGATGAACTCGACCATCTCGTCCGGCGGCGACCCGGGCGGCCCGAAGGTGCAGACGATCGAGCACCTGATGTCGGCCTGCGCCGGCCTGGGCATCGACAACCTCGTCATCGACATGACCGCCGACGAGGTGCCCATCCTCGACGGCTCGTCGGCCAGCTTCGTGTTCCTGCTGCAGAGCGCGGGCATCGTGCTGCAGGACGCGCCCAAGCGCTTCCTGAAGGTGCTCAAGCCCGTCGAGGTGCGCCGCGGCGAGGGCGCCTCGCTGGCGTGGGCGCGGCTGGAGCCGTACCACGGCTACAAGCTCACCTTCGAGATCGAGTTCAACCACCCGGCGGTCGACGCGACCGGCCAGCAGGTGAGCTTCGAGATGGGCAGCGGCAAGTACAAGAGCGACATCGCGCGTGCCCGCACCTTCGGCTTCACGAAGGACCTCGACCTGATGCGCTCGCGCGGCCTGACGATGGGCGGCAGCATGGACAACGCGATCGTCGTCGACGACTCGCGCGTGCTCAACGCCGACGGGCTGCGCTACGACGACGAGTTCGTCAAGCACAAGATCCTCGACGCCATCGGCGACCTGTTCGTCGTCGGCCACCCGCTGCTGGCGAGCTACACCGCCTACAAGAGCGGCCACGCGTTGAACAACCAGCTGCTGCGCACGCTGCTGGCCGATCCGACCGCCTACGAGACGGTCACCTTCGACGACGAGCGCAAGGCGCCGGCCGGTTTCGCGGAGCTCGCGCCGGCCTGGTAACAAGCGGAGACCGGCCGCGGCCGGCCGCAGGCGAGAATCGGGCTTCCGTCGCCACGCCGCCCGGCGCCATGTCCCTGCGCTCCTTCATCGTCCGCCGCTGTCTGCAGTCCTGCCTGAAGGCCACCGGCCTGCGCGTGGTGAACCTGCCGCTGGTGGTCGATGCGCGCGCGCACGTCGAGCCGGCGGTGCGGCTGGACGCCGGCTACCTGGTCGTCGACCGCCGGGCTTTCGCGCTGATCCACTTCCCGCGCACCGGCGACAGCGCCGCCGCGCCGTGCCACACCACCGGCTTCGCGACGCTGTCGGGCGTGCTGCGCGCCATCTGTGCCGAGCGCATCGGCGTGGCCGGCCGCGCCGCGATCCCCGGGCCGAAGCGCGCGGTCGAGCTGCGGCGCGCGGGGCGCTGGCACGAGGTGCTCGAGGCCAGCGAGCGTGTCGAGGCGCCGATGCGGGCGAGGCTGGACGCCTGGCTGCGGGGCTGGCACTTCGCGCTGTACCGAACGGCGCTGCGCGCGTTCAAGCGCTTCTGAACCGCGCGCAATCCCGAGCACGCCGCGGGATAACGTAAACTAGCTTATCATTTTGCCGCTCGGGATCGCGAGCGGCACCCGTGCGCCCGGATGCCGCCTGCCCGAGTCGCGCCGCCACTCGCGCGCCGACCTGCCCGCACCACGCCTCGCGTGCGCCGCGGCCTCCGCGCCATCCGCATTCACTGGCGGGCTCCCGCCGCCCAACGCTTCGAAGAGAAAAGCCGCATGCCTCATTTCCTGGCCCACCGCGCCTCGCGCCTGCCTCACGCCGCCGCCGTCCTCGCCGCCGCGCTCACGCTGGCGGCGTGCGGCGACAAGGCGCCGCCGTCCGGCCCGCCGCCGGCGCCGGAAGTGGGCGTCGTCACCGTGGCGCCAAAGACGCTGGACGTGCCCACCGAGCTGCCCGGCCGCGTCGAGGCCCTGCGCGTCGCGCAGGTGCGCGCGCGCGTGACCGGCATCGTGCAGAAGCGCCTGTTCGTCGAGGGCACCGACGTCAAGGAAGGCCAGGTGCTGTTCCAGATCGACCCGGCGCCCTACAAGGCCGCCATCGACAGCGCCAGGGCCGCGCTCGCCAAGGCCCAGGCCAACGAGCTGCAGGCCACCGGCCTGCTCAATCGCTACAAGCCGCTGCGCGAGGCCAACGCCATCAGCCAGCAGGACTTCGTCAACGCGACGTCGTCGGCCGCGCAGGCCTCGGCCGACGTCGCCTCCGCCAAGGCCGCGGTGCAGACGGCGCAGCTGAACCTCGACTACGCCACCGTCACCGCGCCCATCAGCGGCCGCATCGGCCAGGCGCTGGTCACCGAGGGCGCGCTGGTCACGTCCACCGAGGCCACGCAGATGGCGCTGATCCAGCAGGTCGACCAGGTCTACGTGAACTTCGCGCAGCCGGTCTCGGACATCGTCAAGCTGCGCAAGGCGTTTGCCAGCGGCTCGGCCAAGGCGCTCGGCGTGACGATTCCCGTGCGCATCGCGCTCGACGACGGCACCGAGATGCCGCAGGCCGGCAAGCTGCTGTTCTCCGACCTCAGCGTCGACCAGACCTCGGGCCAGGTCAACGTGCGCGCCAAGGTGCCCAATCCCGACGGCGCGCTGATGCCCGGCATGTACGTGCGCGGCCGCATCGCGCAGCAGCAGGTCTCGTCGGCCGTGCTGCTGCCGCAGCAGGCCGTGCAGCGCACGACGCAGAACGACACCGTGCTGGTGGTCGGCGCCGACGGCAAGCCGTCCGTGCGCGTCGTCAAGCTCGGCGGCACCGAGAACGGCAACTGGATCGTGCTGGACGGCCTGAAGCCGGGCGAACTGGTGGTGGTCGACGGCTTCCAGAAGATCCGCCCGGGCGGCAGCGTCAAGCCGGTGCCGTGGACCCCGAGCGCGCCGACGACGGCCGCGCCGGTCGCCGCTTCGGCGGCCAGCCGCTGACCGGACGCATTCCATGGCCAAGTTCTTCATCGAACGTCCGATCTTCGCGATCGTCCTCGCGCTGTTCTTCCTCGTCTTCGGCGCGGTGGCGATCACGCAGCTGCCGATCGCGCAGTACCCGCCGGTCGCCCCGCCCACCATCGTCCTGACCGCCACCTACCCGGGCGCGTCGGCCAAGACGATGGACGAGGCGGTCATCAGCGTCATCGAGCAGGAAATGAACGGCTCGCCGGGCATGATCTACATGGAGTCGGTCAGCCAGTCCAACGGCACCGGCACCATCACGATCAGCTTCGAGCCGGGCACGAGCCCCGACCTCGCGCAGGTCGACGTGCAGAACCGCCTGTCGCGCGCCGCGCCGCGGCTGCCGTCGGCGGTGACGCAGCAGGGCGTGCGCGTCGACAAGGCGCGCTCGAACTTCCTGCTGTTCACGATCCTGTCCTCCGACAACCCGGCCTACGACCCGATCGCGCTCGGCGACTACGCGTCGCGCAACGTGCTGCCGGAAATCCAGCGCATCCCGGGCGTCGGCCAGGCGCAGCTGTTCGGCACCGAACGCGCGATGCGCGTGTGGGTCGATCCGGCCAAGCTGGTCGGCTACAAGATGTCGATGGACACGGTCAACACGGCCATCGCGCAGCAGAACGCCCAGGTCTCGGCGGGTTCGCTCGGCGACATCCCCAACGTGCTGCAGCAGGGCATCACCGCCACGGTGGTCGTGCAGGGCCAGCTGACGTCCATCGAGCAGTTCGGCGCGATCGTGCTGCGCGCCAATCCGGACGGCTCGTCGGTGCGGCTGCGCGACGTCGCGCGCCTCGAGCTCGGCGCGCAGACCTATGCGACCTCGGCGCGCCTGAACGGCCATCCGTCGACCGGCATCGGCGTGCAGCTGTCGCCCACCGGCAATGCGCTGGCCACGGCCGAGGCGATCAAGGTGCGGATGGGGCAGCTGTCGAAGTACTTCCCCGAGGGCATGAAGTACAGCATCCCGTACGACAGCTCGCGCTTCATCAAGATCTCGATCCGCCAGGTCGTCGAGACGCTGGTCGAGGCCGTGGTGCTCGTGTTCATCGTGATGTTCGTGTTCCTGCAGGACTGGCGCTACACGCTGATCCCGACCATCGTCGTGCCCGTCGCGCTGCTGGGCACGTTCGCGGTGCTGCTGGCGCTCGGCTACTCGATCAACGTGCTGACGATGTTCGGCATGGTGCTGGTGATCGGCATCGTGGTGGACGACGCGATCGTGGTCGTCGAGAACGTCGAGCGCATCATGAGCACCGAGGGCCTGCCGCCGCTGGAGGCCACGCGCAAGGCGATGAGCCAGATCCAGGGCGCGATCGTCGGCGTGACGGTGGTGCTGGTGTCCGTCTTCGTGCCGCTCGCGTTCTTCGCCGGCTCGGTGGGCAACATCTATCGCCAGTTCTCGTCGGTGATGGTCGCGTCGATCGGCTTCTCGGCCTTCATGGCGCTGTCGCTGACGCCGGCGCTGTGCGGCATGCTGCTCAGGCCCGTCGAGGCCGGCCACCATCACGCCAAGGGCGGCTTCTTCGGCCTGTTCAACCGCAACTTCGACAAGGTCTCGCACGGCTACGAGAACATGGTCACGCGCGCGCTGAGCCGCGTCGGGCGCCGCGTGATGCTGGTGGCGTTCGCGGCCATCGTCGGCGCGGTGGTGCTGTTCTTCTTCAAGCTGCCGGCGTCGTTCCTGCCGGGCGAGGACCAGGGCTACCTGATCGTCAACATCCAGCTGCCGCCGGGCGCGACGCGCAACCGCACGCTCGAGGTCATGAAGCAGGTCGAAGGCTACATGCTCGCGCAGCCGGAAGTGCAGGACATGGTCACCGTGCTGGGCTTCAGCTTCTCGGGCTCGGGGCAGAACGCGGCGCTGGCCTTCGTGCCGCTCAAGCCCTGGGACGACCGCAAGGGCGCCCAGCATTCGGCGCAGGCCCTGGCGGGCCGCGCGTTCGGCGCGCTCTCCAAGGTGCGCGACGCGTTCATCTTCCCGCTCAGTCCGCCGCCGATTCCCGAGCTTGGCACGGCGTCCGGCTTCAGCTTCCGCCTGCAGGATCGCGGTGGCCTGGGCCACGACGCGCTGCTGGCCGCGCGCAACCAGCTGCTGGGCATGGCGTCCAAGGATCCGCTGCTGGCGGGCATCCGGCCCGACGGCCTCGAGGACGCGTCGCAGCTCGAGCTGAGCATCGACCGCGAGAAGGCCGCCAGCCAGGGCGTGAGCTTCGCCGCCATCAACTCGGCGATCTCGACCGGCTTCGGCTCCAACTACGTCAACGACTTCCCCAACGCCGGCCGCCTGCAGCGCGTGGTGGTGCAGGCCGACCAGGAATCGCGCATGCAGCCGGAAGAGCTGCTGCGCGTCAACGTGATCAACACCAACGGCCAGGCGGTGCCGATGTCGGCCTTCGCCAGCGTGCGCTGGGTCACCGGGCCGGTGCAGAGCATCCGCTACAACGGCTATCCCGCGATGCGGATCGCCGGCGACGCCTCGCCCGGCCACAGCACCGGCGAGGCGATGGACGAGATGGAGAAGCTCGCCGCGCAGCTGCCTGCGGGCATCGGCTACGAGTGGACGGGCCAGTCGCGCGAGGAGAAGCTCTCGGGCTCGACTGCGCCGATCCTGCTCGCATTCTCGCTGCTGGCCGTGTTCCTGTGCCTGGCCGCGCTGTACGAGAGCTGGTCGATCCCGATGGCCGTGCTGCTGGTCGTGCCCATCGGCGTGCTGGGCGCGCTGCTGGGCGCGTGGTCGCGCGGCTTCGCCAACGACGTCTACTTCAAGGTCGGCCTGATCACCATCATCGGCCTGTCGGCGAAGAACGCGGTGCTGATCATCGAGTTCGCCAAGGACCTGCAGGCCACCGGCAAGCCGGTCGTTGAGGCGGCGCTCGAGGCGATCCGGTTGCGCTTCCGCCCCATCATCATGACCTCGCTCGCCTTCATGCTGGGTGTGCTGCCGCTGGCGATCTCGACCGGCGCCGGCTCGGCCAGCCAGCGCGCGATCGGTACCGGCGTGATGGGCGGCATGGCCACGGCCACCATCGTCGGCGTGGTGTTCGTGCCGCTGTTCTTCGTGCTCGTACGCAGCTTCTTCAAGGGCAGCAAGCGGCAGCACGACTTCGACGTCGCGCACTCGCGCTCGTTCAAGCATTGATGCGATGAAGACTCTCCTGCTCAAACCGATCGCCATCGCCGCGGCGGCCTGCCTGCTGGCGGCCTGCAGCACCATGGCCCCGCACTACGAGCGCCCCGCCGCGCCCGTGGCGGCGTCTTTCCCGTCCGCGGCCGCCTCGGCGGCGGCGCCCACCACCGGCGTCGCGCCCGCGGCGCAGCCGTGGCAGGCCTACTTCCAGGACGCGCGACTGGCGCAGCTGATCGCGACCGCGCTGGCCAACAACCGCGACCTGCGCGTCTCCGTCCTCAACATCGAGGTCGCGCGCGCCCAGGTGGGCCTGACGCGCGCGAGCGAGTTCCCCACCGTCAACGTGCAGGGCACGCACACGCGCGAGACCGGCATCCAGACCATCGACACCGTCGGCCTGGCCGTCGCCGGCTACGAGCTCGACCTGTGGGGCCGCGTGCGCTCGCTGACCGACGCCGCGCTGGCGCAGCTGTCGGCCACGACCGAGGCGCGCAAGGCGGCGCAGATCTCGCTGATCGCCTCGGTGGCCAACGCCTACTACGCGATGGCCGGCGACCAGGCGCTGCTGGAGGTGGCGGAGCAGACGCTCAGGACGCGCACCGACACGCTCAAGCTCTACCAGCTGCGCTTCGACAACGGCGTCGCCTCCAGCATCGACCTGCAGCTGAACAAGTCGCTGGTCGAGACGGCCCGCGTCGCGTATGTCAGCGCGAAGCGCCAGCGCGCGCTCGACGAGGACGCGCTGGTGCTGCTGATCGGCCAGCCCTTGCCGGCGCAGCTGCCGGCCGCGCCGGCGTGGGACAAGATGGCGCTGCCCGACGTGCCCACCGACCTGTCGTCCGACGTGCTGCTCAAGCGGCCCGACGTGCTGCAGGCCGAGCAGCAGCTGATCGCCGCCAATGCCGACATCGGCGCCGCGCGCGCCGCGTTCTTCCCGACGATCACGCTCACCGGCAGCTACGGCACGGCCAGCACGAAGCTGAGCGGCCTGTTCGACCACTCGGCGTGGACGTTCATCCCGCAGGTCACGCTGCCGATCTTCGACGCCGGCCGCAACCGCAACAACCTGCGCGTGAGCGAGGCGCAGCGCGACATCGCGACGGCGCAGTACGAGAAGGCCGTGCAGTCGGCATTCCGCGACGTCGCCGACGCGCTCGCCGGCCGCGCCACGCTGGTCGACCAGCTCGCCGCGCAGCAGGCCGAGACCGACGCCGAGGCCGAGCGCTTCAAGCTGTCCAACCTGCTCTACACCAACGGCGTGGCCAGCTCGCTGGACCTGCTCGACGCGCAGCGCTCGCTGTTCACGTCGCAGCAGCTGCTGGTGCAGGCCAAGCTGGCGTTGCTGCAGAACCGCATCGCCGTCTACCGCGCACTCGGCGGCGGCTGGACGGAGGCGGCGGCGCCCGCGTCCTGACCGCCGCGCCGGCCTGTCAGGCCCGACCCGCGCGCCTCGTCAAGCCCCGTCCCAGCAGCAGCAGGCCGCTGACGAGCATCGCGAGGCTGCCGGGCTCGGGCACGGCCTGCATCACGCCGAACAGGCCGTGCGATTCGTCGCTGGGCCCGGCCGTGAAATACAGCGACTGGCTGCTGCCGGCGCCGCCGTCGTTGCCCACGCTCAGGCCCCAGAGCCCGTCGATGGACAGCGGATTGCCGTCGCTGCCGTCCAGCTGGCCCATGAACGAATCGGTCGTCAGGTTGTACGCGCTGATGCGGCCGTCGCCGAAGTTGCCGACCAGCAGCGAACCCGCCAGCGCGCCGAACGAGCTGGGCGCGATCGCCAGGCCCCACGGCGCGTTCAGCGCGCCGCCGGTGGCGACGCGTCCGATCAGGTTGCCCTGGAGATCGTAGCGGTCGACCACGCCGAGCCCGGCGCCGGCGGTCTCGTCGGTGTCGCTGCCCACACGCTCTGCATACGTCACGAACAGCGAACCGCCGAGCGCCTGGATGTTGAACGGCGAGTAGCCCGACGGCAGCGCGGCATCGGTGAACGAGCCCGTCAGGGGCGCCGCGCCGGCGTTGCCCCGGATGACGTCGATCGAACCCCTTCCGAAGTCGGCGGCGTAGAGGTAGTTGTTGCCGCCCACGGACGCGATCGCCGCGCCCTTCAGGATGCCGGCCGTGGTGGCGAGCGTCTCGGCGGTCGTGCCGAGACTGCCGCGCCAGCCGGAGACGGTGCCGTCCTCGCTGACGAACAGGAAGTTGTCGCCGTTGAACTGGCTGGCGCCGCCGCCGTTGAAGACCTGGCCGGTGACGTTGCCGGCGCCGGGGATCGTCACCGTCAGCGCGACCTTCGTGGTGGCCTGGGTCGCCGGGTCGACCCTGTAGAGCGTCGACGTGCCGCCGCCGTTCGACGAGACCCAGAACGGGCTGGTCGACGAATACGAGATGCCCCAGGCGTTGACCAGGCCGGGGTCGGTGATCTGGGCGGGATTGGCGGCCTGGTCGTCCGTCACCAGGTTGCGGACCGACACTTCCACCGCATGGCCCGGCATGGCGGCCCCGGCCATCCCCATCGCGAGGACGATGGCACTGAGCGAGACTGGATTGGTTCTCATGGAATCTCCTGTTTGGAATACGCGTGGACGCACGCTGTGGCCCGTCGGGATACGACCGCGCAAGGAGGTTCCTGGCCGGGTCCGTCCGCATGTGAATGTGGGCGTGCGGCGGACTTGGTTCAACGCGACAGCGCGATATTTCGGCGCGCAGGGGACTTCGAATTGGGGGGCTCGTGCCGTCAGGGCGGCACAGCCGCGGTCACGCCGCCGCGCGCGCCGGCGTCCCCGCGCGCGCGGGCGCCTGCCCGCGCGTGGCCCCGGCCAGCGCGAGCCACAGGATCATCATCGGCTCGCCGAGCTCGAGCACGAAGACGGGCGTGGCCAGGCTGTCGGCGAGCTGCGGCGCGATCAGTGCGGTGAAGGAGCCCAGCAGGTAGCCCAGGCCGGAGGCGATCACCAGCCCGCCGAACACCTTCGGGATGAAGCCGCAGCGGATCGCCAGCAGGCCGAACGGCAGCAGCCACAGGCCCCAGAAGACGGCGGCCAGCTGCAGCCCCTGCGCGTGCAGGTGCATGAGCAGCAGCGCCAGCGCGTCGAGCTGCGGCTTGCCCAGCACCGCGAGGTACGCGGGCGGGCTCGCGAACGTGGCGGCCGCGACGTCGCCCAGCACGTTGAGGAACACCATCGGGATCGGGATCAGCCCGAGCACCAGCATCTGCTGCGCCAGCACCTTGCTGACGGGCTTGAACAGGTTGTAGAGCACCAGCACCATGAAGACCTCGACGGCCTGGTGGAACAGCTCGCTGGCCATGCCCAGGCGCAGCAGCGCGTCGTGGCCGTGGATCAGCGCGGCGGTGGCCGCGGCGTCGCCGGCAATGACCAGCTTTGCCGGCACGACCATCAGCCCGACGGGCGCGGTGACCGCCACGAGCAGGTACAGCAGGCCGGCGATGCGCGCCTGGCGCTTGTTGTCGCTCATCGCGCGCCGTTCCAGCGCTCGCCGCGCCCGCGCACGTAGTGCTCGAAGACGTGGCGCCAGGGGATGACCAGCGCGACCAGCACCACCAGCGAACACTCGACGACCGTCCCCATCGTCGCCTCGTCCATCCGGCCCTGCAGCGCCAGCGGCGCGGCGATGACGGCCAGCCACACGGTCTTCCACGTCAGCTCCCACAGCAGGATCGGCAGCATGCGCAACGGATGTCGCAGGCCCACCAGCGCCAGCAGCGAGAACGCCACCAGCATGCACGAGACGACGCCGTTCATCAGCACCCACGGATGCGTGCGGTTGAAGAAGCCGGGCCAGACGACGCAGCCCAGCCCGACGACGATCAGCAGATACATCGCGCGCAGCGCGTGCAGGCGCCAGGTCGGCACGTCGTGCGGCGCCAGGGGCGTTGCGGCGCGCATCATTCCACCGCCTTCAGGATCTTCTCGATGGCGGACAGGCGCGCCTGGATGTCGGCCAGCGACGCGGAGATCGTCTGCAGCGCCGCGTTGCCGTCGACGTTGCCGGCGGCCTGCGCGCGCGCCTGCTGCACGAGCGCGAAGTAGCGCATGCCGAAGACGATCAGGATCGTGCCCAGCGGCAGGCAGAGGGTGAGGAAGTAGACGCTTTCGGACATGGGCACACCTCTAGTTGTCGGTGGGGTTCGTCAGGGACGCGGCGGCCTGCGCGATGGCGGCCGGCGAGAGTTCGATCGTGAAATCGACGACCTCGAAGTAGTTGAGCGCCTTGCCGTCCGCCGAGAGTTCCAGCTGGCTGGTGACGAGGCCGGCGTCCTCCAGCTTCTGCAGGTGCAGGTGCAGCAGCGGCCGGCTGATGCCCAGCTCGCGCGCCATCTGGCTCACGTAGTTGCGCCCGCCCGCCTGCAGCGCCGCGACGATGCGCAGGCGGTGCGGACTGGAGAGCGCCGCCAGCATCGCCAGCAGCCGGTCGCCGTCAGGAATCGCGTTCTTCGATTTCACGTGTCAATAATATCTGACAGGTGAAACGAAAGCAAGACGTATCAGCGCCGATGCGCGATTGCCGAGGGAAGGCTCAGGCGGACGCGAGCAGTGCCGTGCCCAGCGCCAGCAGCGCAACGCCCAGGACGACGCCGTAGATCACGCTGACCAGCACGGCCCGCAGCACGGTGGGCAGCCAGCGCCCGCCGTAGGTCTCCCGCATCGCCCAGGTGCCGTAGGCCGGCACGGCGAGCCACACGATCCCGGACACGCTGTCGGGCAGCAGCGCGATCACCAGCAACGCGAGGAACCAGAACGCGTGCAGGTGCAGGCTGAACACGAAGTGCTCGCCATAGGTCATGCGGCGGCCGAGATAGGCCAGCTGCATGAGGCCCGCGAAGGCCGGCAGCAGCACGAAGATCGCGTACGGCGCCCAGCCGAGGAAGTGGGTGCGCATGTGCTCCATCGACTCCTGCGGATGCTCCTGCAATTCCGCGAGGCCGCGATCGAGGATGCCGACGATGCGGCCGCAGGCCGGCTGGCTGGCGCCGCCGCAGTTCGGATGCGCGCGCTCCATCGGACCATGGTGGGTGGCCGGCGTGGCGCCGGAGGCCTTGGCTGCCGCCTCGGCCGCGGCCTCCGCCTTGAACTGCGCCAGCGTCACCTGGCGCTGGCCGACCAGCACGTGCGTATCGGGCGCGAGGCTGCCGGCCGTCAGCTTGAGGACGAGGAAGAACAGGAAGCTGGCCGTCAGATACAGCCGCAGCGGCAGCACGTAGCGGCGGCGGCGGCCGTCGAGGTATTCGCGCGTGAGCCGGCCCGGCCGGCGCAGCAGCACCCATAGCGTGCGCCACAGCTCGCCCTCGAGCGCCACGTAGTGGCCGACGAACTCGTGCAGGAACTCGCCCAGCGTGGGCGGATGCAGCGTCGTCTCCTGCCCGCAGTCGGGGCAGAACTTCGACGGGGCCTGCGCGCCGCAGTTGCGGCAGGCGAGATCGGTGCGGGCGGGTGGATGCGACATCGCGGGCGAGCTTAATGCATGCGGCCGCGATCGCGCTTGCAGGAACGCACCTAGGGGCGCAGGAACGCGTAGTCCGACGGCGCGACCGACTTCGTGTTGAAGCCGCCTTCAGGCAACGACAGCAGCACGGTGTTGCCGTAGAACTCCAGATGGAGGCTGCCCGCGTCGACATGCAGCGCGTCACCCATCATCGGCGTGTACAGCAGCGGCATCCAGCCGTCGTGATTGGCGTCGACCCAGGCCTTCAGGCGGCGTGCCTCTTCGCTGTCGGCTGCGAAGTCGCGCTCCGCGGTGCTGCCTCGCTGGCTGACGTGCACGGCCACCGGCGCGGGCAGCTGCGGCGGCGCGACCGGCCACAAGGTGCATCCGGCGAGCGCCGCGCCGATGGCCGCGGCCAGCGCGAGCGCCCTCATTCGTCGCCCGCGGGCCACTGCGGCTCCTCGCCGCTGTCGTCGAAGCGCGGGAAGATCGTCAGGTTGACGACCTTGCCCTTGGCGACCCAGAACATGAGCCCGTGCTGCTCGCTCTGGAAGCACTGGCCGGACTCGGCGAAGTCGTCGGTGAACTCGAGGTCGTGGATGTCGGCCTCTCGCGCCAGGCGCGGGAGGTCGGCGAGTTCGCAGCCGATGATGGCCACGCCGTTGACGGTGGTGTCGGCCGACCAGGCGGTGATCGACTCGAGCTTGGAGTCGGGGACGGCCTCGAACTCGAGCTCGATCTCACCGCCCTGGTAGAACCAGGTCTCGACGGCGCCGCCGTCGTCGTCGCTGGACGTCTCGACCGAGTCGGGCTTGCCGGCGGCGGCGCGCACGAGGTCGCGGCTCATGCCCAGCACGAAGGGGGCGATTCCGAAGTAGGGAGTTGCGTCGGCCATGGGGTCTCGGGGAAAAAGGGGTCCGGGCGTCAGTATGTACGACCGCCGCGGTATTGCGCGTGCTGCCTGCGAGACAGGGGGGTGGCGGCGGCCAGCGCGGCCATGGTGTGGCCCGCGTGGGCGTGCATGATCGCCAGCCCGAGCGCGTCGGCGGCGTCCTTGCCCGGCAGGCCCGGCAGCGCGAGCAGGCGCGCAACCATCTCCTGCACCTGTTCCTTCTTCGCCTGGCCGTGGCCGACGACGCCCTTCTTCATCTGCACGGCGGTGTATTCCGACACGGGCAGGTCGGCCGACACGAGCGCCGCCATCGCCGCGCCGCGCGCCTGGCCCAGCAGCAGCGTGCTCTGCGGGTTGACGTTGACGAACACGATCTCCATCGCGGCCTGCTGCGGCGCGTAGCGCTGCACGACCTCGCGCACGCCCTCGAACAGCACCTTGATGCGGCCCGGCAGGTCGCCGAGCTCGTGCTTCGTCGTGCTGATCGTGCCGCTGGCGACGTAGTGCAGCTTCGGGCCGTCGCACTCGATCACGCCGAAGCCCGTCGTGCGCAGTCCGGGGTCGATGCCAAGGATGCGGATCATGACCTGAGCTGGAAGTACCAGCGCACCGAATGGAAGAAGACGGGCGCCGCGAAGCACAGCGGCGCGACGCGGTCGAGCAGCCCGACCGCGCCCGTCACCTGGCCCGAGTTGCCCCAGTAGTTGACGCCCGCGTCGCGCTTGAGGGCCGTCATCACGAACTCGCCCAGCGTGCCCGCGGCGGCGGCGATCAGCGCCATCACCATCGCCTGGGGCAGCTTGAACGGCGTGATCCAGAACAGCAGCCCGCCGACGACGGCCGCGCCCAGGCACGCGAGCGCCCAGGCGCGCAGGCCGAAGTCGCGGTCGATGTGCCTCGCCACCGGACGCCGCCGCATGTGTTCGCTGATGAAGCGCTCCAGCATCTGCGCAGCCACCGTGACGACGACCAGGAAGAACACGAGGAACGCGCCGCGGTCGTGCGCGCGCGGGAAGTCCAGCAGCAGCAGCGCCGGCGCGTGCGACAGGCCGAACACGCACACCATCACGCCCCACTGGATCTTCGCGTTGCGCTCCAGGAAGCGCAGCGGATCGCCGCCGAGCGCGCTCAGCACGGGAATCGCGAGGAACACGTAGACCGGGATGAACACCGTGAACAGGTCGAAACTGCGGCTGCCCGCGAGCACGTACTGCACCGGCAGCACGACGAAGAACGCCAGCAGCAGGCTGCGGTGGTCGGCGCGTCGTGTCTGCATGAGCGTGACGAATTCGCGCAGTGCCAGGAACGAGAACAGCGCGAACAGGATCGTCGCGCCGGCCGCGCCCGACACCCATGCGAGCCAGAACACGAGCGCGCCGACCCACGTGGCGCGCAGGTCGGCGGCGAACTTCGTCAGGCCGTGGTCGTTCTGCTCGGACTTGTCGCGCATCGCGACGAAGACCGCGCCGGCGGACACCAGCAGCAGCCCGCCGAACAGGATCAGGAACAGCAGGCCGATCTGCTGAGTCGCGGTGAGCGATTGCAGGTACTTCATCGGAATGCCCTCCGCCTTGCGGCTGCGGGGCGATCGCCTTCGGGCGGCCGTGCGTCGCTCATGCGGCACCGCCCGGCTTCAGCGCGATCACGGCGTCGCGCGCGCGCTTCAGGAACGTGGCCTTCGGTTCGTCGGCCGCGAGGTTGCACGGCGCGCCGAACGTGACGGTGCACAGGATGGGCACCGGCACCACTTCGCCCTTGGGCATCACGCGCTGCACGTTGTCGATCCAGCACGGGATCAGCTGCACGCCGGGGAACTGCCGCGCGAGCCGGAAGATGCCGCTCTTGAAGTCCTGCGGCATCCCGGTGTTGCCGCGCGTGCCTTCCGGGAAGATCACCAGCGAGTCGCCCTGTTCGAGCGCGGCGATCAGCGGCGCGAGCGGATCGCCGCCGCCCTCCTTGCGCTCGCGATCCACGTACACCGCGCGGAACACCTCGCGCGTGATCCAGTGCTTCAGGGGCGTCTTCGTCCAGTAGTCGGCGGCGGCGATCGGGCGGGTCTGCGCGCGCAGGTCGGCGGGAAGCGTGGCCCAGACGAGCACCCAGTCGAGATGGCTCTGGTGGTTGGCGAAATAGATGCGCTGTTCCGCCTTCGGCGGGACGCCCTTCCAGTGGCCTTGCGCGCCGGTGATCAGCCGCGCGACGGCCGCCAGCACGAAGCCCATTGCGTCGGCTTTGTTCATGGGCGCCAGTGTAGATGGACTGCGCGGGCCGATTCCGTCGTCAAATACGGGCATGAGATCCGCCTCGCGCCTGCTGCCCTGGCTGGCCTACGCCGCCTTCTGGCTGGGCGTCGGCCTGTTCTTCTCGCTCGCGGAGTGGCAGCACTACGTGCGCGGCGGCGGCCCGTATCCGTGGGAGCCCTTCCTCTGGGAGATATCGGGCAGCGTGACCGCCGGCATCCTCGCGCTCGCGGTCTACCGCCTCAACGACGCCCTGCTCTCGCGGCACGTGGGCATGGCCGCACGCATCGCGGCCTACCTCGCCGGGTTGGTGGTGTTCTCGGCGGCGCACTCGGCGCTCATGTACGGCATCCGGTATGCGGTCTATGCGCTGGCCGGCCTCCACTACGACCCCGGCAGCCTCGATTCGGTGCTCGGCTACGAGAGCGCCAAGGACGTCGTCACGTACACGCTGGTGCTGGGCCTGTCGATGGGCTGGCGATCGTTCCGGCGCGAGCAGCGCCAGGCCGCGGAGGTCGAGCGCCTCAACGCGCACCTGGCGGAGGCGCGGCTCGCGCGGCTGCAGGAGCAGATCCAGCCGCACTTCCTGTTCAACACGCTCAACCTGATCTCGTCGGTGATGCACGAGGACGTCGAGCGCGCCGACCGCATCCTCGCCGAGCTGGCCGACCTGCTGCGCCAGTCCATCAGCGCGGCCAACGTCGCCGAGCACACGCTGGCGCAGGAGATGCGCTGGGTCGAACCGTTCCTGTCGATCATGCGGCAGCGCTTCGGCGAGCGGCTGCGCTCGCGCATCGAGATCTCCGAGGCCGCCGCGCGCTGCATCGTCCCGACGCTGCTGCTGATGGCGCCGGTCGAGAACGCCGTCAAGCACGGCGTGGCGCGCAGCACGGCGGGTGCGGACGTGGCGGTCTCGGCCGACGTGGTCGACGGCCAGTTGCGCATCGACATCGTCGACACCGGCGACGCTCCGCTGACCGAGCAATCCGGCGGCACCGGCCTGGCCAACGCCCGCGCCCGCCTCGCGACGCTGCACGGCGACGCCGCGGGTATCGCGCTGCAACGCGAGGACGGCCGCACGCGCGTGCGCGTCACGCTGCCCGCGCGCGCGAGGGCGCCCGCATGAACCTGCTGCTGGTCGACGACGAGGCCCCGGCGCTCTCCAAGCTGCGCCGCTTCCTGGCCGACGATGCCGGCGTGCGCATCGTCGCCGAGGCCGCCGACGGCGCCGCGGCGCTGGCGGTCGTGCAGGCGCAGCCCGAGGCCGTCGACGCGGTGCTGCTGGACATCCAGATGCCCGGACGCAGCGGCCTGGAGGTCGCCGCCGCGCTGCCGCCGCACGTGCTCGTCGCATTCACGACCGCCTACGACGAGTACGCCGTGCAGGCTTTCGAGCTGAACGCCGTCGACTATCTCCTCAAGCCGTTCACGCGCGAGCGCCTGGCCGCGTGCGTCGCACGCCTGCGCGAGCGCCTCGCGCCGCCCGAGCGCGCGCAACAACGCCAGCGCCTGACGACCGCCCTGCACACGCTGCAGCCGGTCGCCGACCACTGGCTTGTCGCCGACCGCGGCGAGATGCGGCGGGTGCCGCTGGCCGACATCGAATGCGTCAGCGCGGCCGACAACTACATCGAGCTGCAGTCCGCGACGGCCACCTGGCTCGATCGCACCACGCTCGCGGCCTTCCTCGCGCACCCCGCGGCCCGCCGCTTCGTGCGCGTGCATCGCTCGTGCGCCGTCCAGCCTGCGCGCGTGCTCGCGCTGGAGCCGTTGGGCAGCGGCGACGCGCAGCTGCGGCTCGCGTCGGGACGGACGATCCGGCTGTCGCGCCGCTATCGCGACGAGTGGCTCGCGGCGCTGAAGCGCTGAAGCGCGCCGCTCGCCCCGCGCGAGGTGCGGCTCGCCCCAAACCGCTCGCGCGCCGCGCCGGCCGCGGACACGATGGCCGCATCTCCACTTCGCGACGCGCATCATGGCTTCCTCCGACCGCCGCATCGACCTCGACTGGGTGCGCATCCTCGCCTTCGGCGTTCTGATCTTCTTCCACGTGGGCATGTACTACGTAACCTGGGGCTGGCACGTGAAGTCGCCGTTCGCCTCGCACACGATCGAGCCGCTGATGATGCTCAGCTCGCCATGGCGGCTGAGCCTGCTGTTCTTCGTCTCCGGCTGTGCGACCGCGTTCCTGCACGCGAAGTCGTCGACCGGCTTCGTTCGCTCGCGCACCCAACGCCTGCTGATCCCGCTGGCGGTCGGCGTGTGGCTGATCGTGCCGCCGCAATCCTGGGCCGAGGTGACCGAGGCGGTCGGGTACCACGACGGGTATCTGCACTTCATGTCGCTGTACGCGAGCGGCTACGGCGGCTTCTGCCGCGAGGACTGCCTGCGCATCCCGACGTACAACCACCTGTGGTTCGTCGCCTACCTGTGGTGCTACACGATGGCGGCGGCCCTCGCCTGGTGGGCGATCCCGCAGCGCCACATCGACCGCCTGGGCGCGGCCGTCGCGAAGCGCCTGCGCGGGCCCTGGCTGATCGCGCTGCCGGTGGCGTGGCTCGCGGCCCTGCGCATCGCGCTGGTGGCGCGCTTCCCCGACACCCACATGCTGGTCGACGACTGGTACATGCACGCCCAGTACTTCAGCGTCTTCGCGCTGGGCCTGCTGCTGGCGCGCGAGACCGGCGTGTGGGAGGAGATCCGCCGCCAGCGCTGGATCGCGCTCGCGCTGGCGCTGGCCGGCTATGCCGTCGTCGAGACCTGGAACGTCCGCTACGACGAACTCCAGTCGCTGGACTGGCTGCGCCAGGCCCAGCGCGTCTTCTATTCGCTCGACCAGTGGTGCGCCATCGTGGCCGCGCTCGGCTTCGCGCGCCAGTGGAACCCGGCCGACTCGCGCGCGCGGCGCTACCTGACCGAGGCGATCTTTCCGTTCTACATCGTGCACCAGACGGCCATCGTGCTGCTCGCGCACTTCATGAAGCCGCTCGGGTTGCGTCCGCTGGTCGAAGGCCCGCTGCTGGTCGCCGCGACGGTGGCGATCTGCTTCGCGAGCTTCGAGATCGTGCGCCGCGTGGGCTGGATGCGGCCGCTGTTCGGCCTCGCGCCGAAGGCGGCGACGCCGGTCAGGGCGCCCGCGTCCAGCGGATATCGCGCTCTTCTCGCCGATCGACAAAGCCCGTGATCGCGCCGCCGGCGTCGCGCTGGAACAGGCGGCGCGTGCGCGGCTGGCCCGGCTCGAAGAACTGGTCCTTCAACTCCGGGCGGAAGACGCGATCGGGGCGGCCCGCGCGCACGAACACGAGATGGTCGCCTTCGCAGCGCGCGGCCACCGAGATCTCCGGCGTCAGCACGTAGCGTCCGGCGTAGCCGCACAGCGTCGCGGCGTCCAGCGGCGCCGCCGGCGGATCCTGGTGCACCGCCAACACCTGCGAGCCGAGCAGGCGCCAGCCTTGCGAGGTACGGTGCCAGGTATCGGTCATGCGGAAGCGGCTGAGCAGCATCTGGCCGAAGTAGTCCAGGTCCTCGGCGTCCTCGTGCGTGACGACGGCCACATCGCCGGCCAGCGCCAGGCGGAACTCGGCGATCTTCAGGTGGCCGACAAGGCCCTTGGGCAGCGGCTGCAGCTCCTTCAGGATCTCGGCCTTGCCGCGCACGACGTCGTTCTCGTCGACCTGCAGCACGGCCGGATCGAGCCAGCGATCCCACACCGCGACCTCGCCGGGCGCGATCGCGTCCAGCAGTTGCTGCGTGGCGGCCTTGAGCGCCTGCTCGGTCTCGGCGGCGCTTTCCGCGGCGGCGACGGGCGTCGACAGGCAGGCCAGCAAGGCCAGCGCGATGGGTCGGATCATGGATGTCCTCGCGAGGCGGCGCGCCAGCGGCCGGGCGTCGCGCCGGTCATCTCCAGCACGCAGCGCGACATGTGCGCCTGGTCGGCGAAGCCGGTCTCGGCGGCGATGTCGCGCAGCGCGCCCGCGCGTGACGCGAGGCGCAGGCAGGCGGCGCGCGTGCGCCATTCGAGGCGGAAGCGCGATGGCGTCACGCCGAAGCGGCGGCCGAAGCCGCGCGACACGGTCTCCGGCGCGAGCGCGTTCGCCCGCGCCCAATCGCGCAACTCGCTGACGCGGCCGTCGACGATCTGTCGGGCGAGCTCGTCTTCCCAATCGTCGTGGCGCGCGGCACGCGGTGCCCGGCCTGCAAGCTCGCGTTCGATCAAGGCGAGCGCCTCGTCCGGACCGCGCTGCGCCGCGCGCACCACGGCGTCGAGGTCGCGCAACGCATGCACGCCGCCCGTGCCCGGCTCGAAGCGCCAGGGCAGGCGCAGCACGCGCACGTGCGCGCTCAGGCTGCGGTTCGCGTGGCAGTCGAGCGTCGGTTGCACCAGCAGGTCGCCGGGTCGCGCGAGCACGCGGCCCGCGTAGCTCACCTGCTCGAAGACGCCGTCGACCGCGATCAGCGCATAGGCGTCGCGATGGCGATGGCGCGGCAGCCAGCCCGCGCGCTCCAGGCGTTCGAGGCCGGGCGCGACGGTGCGCAGGTGGATGGCGGCGGGGTCGTTCATGCGAAGTCCTCAGCGTAGCGCGGCGCCCGGCGGCGGTCTTGAACGCAATTGACGTCGGCAATCAGGGCAGCGCGATCGCGCGCAGCTCGGCATGCGACGGCGGCGCGTCCGCCTTGCGCTTGCCGGACTCCTCGAAGCGATCCCAGCCGACGTCGGCGATGAACCACAGCGAGCGTCCGACGACGAGGGCGTGCGTCGGCTCGCCGAACCCGGGCGTGCCCGACTCGAGCACTTGCTGGCGCTGCAGGTCGTCGGAGAGGCGGACGATGCGCGGCGGCAGCGTGCCGTTCTGCACCGCGATGAGCGTCGTGCCGTCGCGCACCAGGCCGTCGATGCCCGCCGTGAACACGCCCGCGCCGTTCGCGGGCCAGCGCGCCGCGCACGGGCAGCCGTCGAGCGCGAGCGTCGCGAGGCCGCGCGCGTAGTCGGGCACGAGCAGCGTGCGGCCGTCGGCGGACAGCGCGGGCGTCTGCGGCGAGACGAAGTCGCCGGGCACGTCCAGGCGCTCGAACGCGCGCGCGCCGGGGCTCAGCCGCAGCACGGCGCCGTGCACGCTCTCGGTGATGTAGACCGTGCCGTCGTCGGCCACCAGCATGTCGCCCAGCACGCCGGGCAGGCCGGCCTCGACGCGTTGCAGCATGCGGCCCGTGCGCAGGTCCAGCGCCAGAAGCGCGGTGCGCTCCGCGGCGGGCGAGCCTTCGCCGCAGCCGGCGGCCTGCGCCACCGTCGCGATGCTGGCCCACAGGCGCTGGCGCTTCGCGTCGATGCCCAGCGCGAACACCGAGGCCGGCAGCCGCGCGAAGCGGCGATCTGGCGACGGCGCGTGCGCCGGATCGCCGACGACGCGGATCTCGCAATGCCGCACGTCGCTGACGAACAGACGCTTCGTCCGCGCGTCCCACGCGAGCGACTCGGGCAGCGTGTCGGCGCCGGCCAGCGCCAGCAGCCGCGTGGATGTGCCGATCGCCTGCCGGTTGTGCGCGAAGCGCTCGCGCAGCGCGCCGAATTCGGCGCGGTCGGCGAGTGCCGCGAAGTCGTCGTCGGCCGCGACGTCGTACGACAGCCCCGCATCGGCCAGCCGCGCCAGAGCCGCGAGCGACTCGTCGGCCTGGCCCAGCCTGGCGGCGCTGGCCGCCAGGTTGTAGACGAC
This sequence comes from Scleromatobacter humisilvae, assembly GCF_023231945.1. GTDB lineage: Bacteria > Pseudomonadota > Gammaproteobacteria > Burkholderiales > Burkholderiaceae_C > Scleromatobacter > Scleromatobacter humisilvae. The sequence continues at coordinate 171,823 of NZ_JAJLJH010000007.1, read as the reverse complement.
GGTCGGGCTGCCGGGCATCGCCGGCGCGAGCTGGGTCAACGTGTCGTGCAGGCCGGCGTAGTCATGCGCCTTGGCCTGCAGCGCGGCCTGGTGGTTGAGCGCGTGCCAGTCGGCGTCGGCCGCGGGCAGGATCGCCGGCCACGCGAGCGCGGCACACAGCACGAGGCGAAGGGACGTCATGGGGCGCATCGTCACGCGGATGCACGTCGCGTGCAATCCGGTGCATTCCCGCGCTCAGAGGTGGTAGGTCAGCGCGAGGAACAGCGTGGCGTCGTCGCGCCGCGCGATGAGCGGGCTGTGCGCCGCACTACCCGCCAGCCGGCTGAGCGAGACGCCGGTGTCGAGCGTGAACTTGGTGCTCAGCTCGGAGTTCCAGTCGATGTCCAGGTGCACGTTGCGCACGCCGGCCTTCGCGTCGTAGGCCGGCACGCCGTCGAGCTTCGCCTGCGCCGCGGTGATGCCGTAGGTCGAGCGCATGAAGCTGCCGTCGGCCAGCGTGACGCCGGGGCTCAGCGTCAGCGAGTCGTGCGAGCCCAGCCGGTACGAGACGTCGGCGCCCAGCCTGAGCTGCAGCCCCTGGCCGTCGGCGCCGCCGCCGTACAGCAGCTGCGAGCCGAACTGGACTTCACGCGTGAACATGAAGTTCCAGAACCCGCCGCCCTCGATGTCCAGGCTGCTCTCGTGCCCGGCATCGTCCGAACGCTTCGAGCGGATGCCGTAGGTGACGATCGGGCCGTAGTCCATCGTCGGGTCGTCGGTGGCGTCCCAGCCGACCGCGCCGATGCGCGCGAACACGCCGTTGCTCCACAGGCCCGACGCGGTCGGCACCGCGACCAGGCGGCGCGCGCTGCTGCCCTCGCTGGCCGCGACATCGGCCAGCACGACGCCGACGTAGAGGTCCTTCGACCCTTCGGGCATCATCATCATGGTGCTCTGGGCCCGCACGGACGCGGCCGCGACGAGCAACGCGAGGGCGACCGGCGCGGCGCGGAAACGCATCGTCAGATGCACCCCAGCTCGAGCCCGCGCAGCACCGCCTTGACGCGGTCGCGTACCCCCAGCTTGGACAGGATGCTGGAGACGTGGTTCTTGATCGTGCCTTCGCTGGGGCCCAGCGCGAGCGCGATCTCGGCGTTGTTGAAGCCGCCCGCGATGAGCGCGAGCACCTCGGTCTCGCGTGCCGTCAGCAGCTCGTGCGCGTCGGGCGCGCGGTCGGCGGGCGCGGCGTGTTCGAACGACGAGCGCGTGCGCTCCGTGAGCCCGGGGCGGAACAGCGTCTGGCCCGCGACGACGCGGCGGAGGCCGTCGGCCAGGCGCTCCAGCGAGATGTCCTTCAGCAGGAAGCCGCGCGCGCCGAGCCGCATGCAGTCGAACAGGGCCTCGTCGTCGTCGAAGGTCGTCAGCATGATCGTGGGCGGCAGCGTGGCGCCGTGGCGGCGCAGCAGGTCGACGCCCGAGCAGGTGGGCATGCGCACGTCCAGCAGCACGGCGTCGGGTTGCGACTGCGCGATCGCGGCCACGGCCTCGACGCCGTCGGCGGCCTCGGCGACGACGCGGATGTCGGGCGTCAGGTCGAGCAGTCCGCGGATGCCGCTGCGCACGAGGGTCTGGTCGTCGACCAGCACGACGCGGATCATCGCGCCGCTCCGGCCGATGGCAGCCGCGCCTCGAGCGCGAAGCCGCGCGGCGAGCGGTCGGCCGCGACGAGCGTGCCGTTGGCCGACGCGAGCCGCTCGCGCATGCCGCGCAGTCCGCTGCCCTCGGGCCGGCCGCGCAGGCCGCTGCCGTCGTCGCTGACGCGCACCACGATCTCGTCGACACCGCATTGCACCGAGACCTCGACCAGCGTCGCATCGGCGTGCCGGATCGCGTTGCTCAGGCCCTCCTGCACGCAGCGGAAGATCGTGTGCGCGGTCGACGGCGACGCGATGGCCAGCGGCTCCTCGAGCGTCAGCCGCACCGCCGGGCGCGGCACGCCCGCGCACAGCGTGGCGAGCGCCTGTGCCAGCGCGATGGGGCGGTCGTCGCGCTCGTGCACGACCACGCGCCGCACTTCGGCCAGCAGCGCCTGCGACAACTCGCGCGAGATGTCCACCAGCTCGCGCACGCGGCCGTCGGCCTGGCGCTGCGCGAGGTCGAGGTGCAGGTTGAGCGCGGTCAGGTGATGGCCGACGTGGTCGTGCAGGTCGCGCGCGATGCGCAGGCGCTCCGAGGCGCGCACCGTGTCGCCGAGCATGGCCTGCATCGCGTTCAATTCGGCGTTGGCGGCTGACAGCCGCGTGCGCGCGCGCTGCTCGAGCACGGCGATGCAGGCCATGCCGAAGGCCAGGAAGTAGAAGCCGATCTCCACGCCCAGGCCCAGCATGCGGCGCACGATCTCGGAGTCGTGCTCGCCCTCGAACCAGCCGGTGAACAGGCGCACCAGCAGCGTCAGCGCGATCTGCAGCGCGAGCCATTTCAACGCGCTGCGCAGCGGCACGACGAGCGCGAGTTCGGCGGCCAGCAGGAACAGGAAGGTCGAATCGACGAGGACGCCGATCGCGAGCTGCGCGAGCAGCAGCGCCGCGAGCGCGGGGCGCGAGAGCCGCGCCGGGCTGAAGGTGGCGCGCCAGAACAGCGCGACGAACGCGAGCAGCAGCGGGATGTCGACGGCGAGGTGCAGCGTGGCGACGAGATCCGCGCGATCCGAGCCGGCGTTCTGGAACGACGGCGCCGCGGTGAAATGCCGCGCGACGGCCGCGATCGCCACGCCGATCGGCGCGTTCATCTCGTCGCCGGTGGGCCCGTTCATCCAGAGCACCAGGATCGTGAACACGCTCAGCACCGCGCAGCAGGCGAGACCGATCGAGGCGATGGGATTGTTGCGGAACCGGTTCGGCATGCGCCTCGTTGCTGGTGGATCCCGTTGCGGGCAGGCGATTGTAGGGGCGCGGTCTTGCGTGACGGATGTGCCGGAAGTCATGGGTACAAAGCCGCTGGCGCGCTTCCGGGCCGTCCCTAGAATCGCCGCCACGCCAATCGAACGGGACACGCGCCAGGCATGGGATCGAACACAGTCGGGAAGCTGATGGCGGGTGCCGCGCTGGCGCTGGCCGGACTGCCGCCGTTGCAGGCGGCTGCCCCGGCGCCCGAGGCCGCGGCGTCGCAGGAGGTGCAGGTCCAGGGCGCGCTCGATCCCGAGTGGGGCAGCTATCGCCGCGCGTACGGTGCCGCCGCGTTCTTCGAGCGCTTCACGCGCACGCGTCCGCTGATCCAGGCGCAGATGCAGGTGCGCCCGGTCGCGCCCGATGCGCCGCTGTCGGGGCTGCGGCTCAGCATCTCCGGCGCGAAGACGCGGCTGGAGATCCCCGTCGACGCGATGGGCCTGGCCGACATCCCGCAGCTCAAGGAGGCCTACGACGAGGACGCGGTGATCCGCCTGAACCGTCCCAAGGGACTTTATTACTTCGCCGGCCGCTACACGATCAAGCCGCGCGCCGATGGCGTCTACGAGGCCGCGACCTTGCGCGAGGCCTGCGAGCAGCTGATCGACGCGCAGCGCGCCTCGGGCTATCGCGCGCGCCTGTTCTTCAAGAAGTGCGCCGGCGTGAAGTTCGTCTATCCGCGCGGCGACGCGGCGGCGGCGGTCGACTTCCATGGCGCCGATGGTTCGACCCGCGCGCTGCTGCCGGCCGAGCTCACGCCGTTCGAGGACGGCTCGATGGGTCTCTACAGCGTCGTCGTCTATCGCTTCGCCGACCTGCCCGCGAAGGGCCAGCTGATCCCGCGCACGCCGCCGATGGCGATCGGCACGCTGTACGAATAGCCGTCTATCTTTCGGCACATGCGGCCAGCAGGGCCGACTTCCAGAATCGGCCGACGTCGCGATTGGCGCGACCCTGACCCGCTGGAAGACCATGACCCTGACACGTGCCCTGACCGCGATCGTCGCGGCGCTCCTGACCACCAACCTGAGTGGATGCGGCGGCGACTCGTCGTCCACCGCCTCGGCCGCGCCGCCGGTGACGGACAACTCCGGCGTGCGCGGCTCGCTGATCGTCAACCCGCCACCGCGCGTGCTCTCGCTCGACACGTCCGGCGTGACCGCCCAGGTGGCGACGTTCGGCGTCCTCGGCACGCAGCTGGCCGGTGTCGCCGGCGCGCCCAGGTGCGGCATCGACGTGCACCACTTCGAGTACGCGACGGTGGGCGCCGCGGGCGAGAAGACGACCGCGTCGGGCGCGCTGATGGTGCCCACGGGCAGCGACCCCGCGTGCACCGGCAGCCGGCCGCTCATGATGTACGCGCACGGCAGCTCGGAGGTCCACGGCGTCGACATGACCGCCCTCACGCCGCAGGCGCCCTACGGCGTCACGAGCATCGAGATCGCGGCGCTGTTCGTGGCGCAGGGCTGGATCGTGATCGCGCCGAACTACGCCGGCTACGACACCTCCACGCTGAACTACCACTCGCACCACATCGCCGACCAGGAGTCCAAGGACATGATCGACGCGCTGGCCGCGGCCCGCAAGTCGTTCGCCAAGCTGCAGCATCCGGTGACGGACAACGGCAAGCTGTTCCTCACGGGACATTCCGAGGGCGGCTACGTCACGATGGCCACGCTGCGCGCGATGCAGCAGGCCGGCATCGCGGTGACGGCGGCGGCGCCGAGCAGCGGCAACTACGCCGAGAGCATGGGCTACGAGGCCCTGGTCGGCACGCCGGGCGCACTCCTGAGCATCAGCGACGTCGTCCCCGACGACATCCTCAAGTACGCGATGCAGTTCACCGCCTGGCAGAAGGCCGACGGCGATCTCTACCAATCGCCGACGGAGATCTATCCGGCCGGCTACGCACCGACCATGGAGACCATCGGGCCCAACGACACGCCCGCCGCGACGCTGGTCGCGCAAGGCAGGTTGCCGGCCTTCCTGCTGGCCAACGACGAGCCCGGCGTCGCGGCGCTGAGCCCGGCCCGGCAGGCCTTGTTCGGGGCGCCGGACCAGAGCCTGATCAAGACCTCGTTCCTGCAGGCGGCGATCGCCGACGCCGCCGCCAATCCCTGCCCGGCCACGTCGACCACCGAACCGCTGGCCTGCACGCCGGCCAACCCGGTGCGCAAGGCCTGGCACAGGAACGACCTGCGCACCTTCGCCCCCACCGTGCCGCTGCTGATGTGCGGCGGCCACGGCGACACCGAAGTGGATTTCGCGAACACGACCCTCACCTACGCCTACTTCCAGAACCACGGCGCGGGCTCGAGCCTGCTCGCGCCGCTGGACGTCGACAGCGCAGCCACCGCGGGCGACCCGTGGACGGCCGCCAAGGCAGCCTTCGTCTCGGCGCGCAACGCCGTGATCGCCGCCGGCGGCGATCCGTCGAGCACCGACAACTACCACTTCCTGGCGCAGGCGGCCTGTGGCGTCGCTGCGCGCGACTTCTTCAAGACGTTCCAGTAGCCGCCATGAAAAAGGCCCGCGCGTGGCGGGCCTGTCGTCGCGGGTCGGTCGCGATCAGTGGCGGAAGTGGCGCGTGCCCGTCAGCACCATCGCGATGCCGCGTTCGTCGGCGGCGTGGATCACTTCCTCGTCGCGCATGGAGCCGCCCGGCTGGATGACGCAGGTGGCGCCGGCGTCGCAGACGACGTCCAGGCCGTCGCGGAACGGGAAGAAGGCGTCGCTGGCGACGGCCGTGCCCTTGAGCGTGAGACCGGCGTTGCCCGCCTTGATGCCGGCGATGCGCGCCGAGTCGATGCGGCTCATCTGGCCCGCGCCCACGCCCATCGTCATGCCGTTGGCGCAGAACACGATGGCGTTGCTCTTGACGAACTTGGCGACCTTCCACGCGAACATCAGGTCGGTCATCTGCTGCGCCGTCGGCTGCACCTTGGTGACGATCTTCAGCTCCGACGGCGCGACGTTGCGCGCGTCCGAGGACTGCAGCAGCACGCCGCCGCCGACGCGCTTCATGTCGACCGCGTTCATCGCGTGCGCGCCTTCCGGCAGCGCGACCTCGAGCACCCGCACGTTCTGCTTGGCCGCGAAGATGGTGCGCGCCTCGGGCGTGACCGACGGCGCGATCACGACCTCGACGAACTGGCGCACGACGGCCTCGGCGGCCGCGCCGTCCAGCGTGCGGTTGAAGGCGATGATGCCGCCGAAGGCCGAGGTCGGGTCGGTCTTGAAGGCCTTGCCGTAGGCCTCGGCGACGGTCGCGCCGATCGCCACGCCGCACGGGTTGGCGTGCTTGACGATCACGCAGGCCGGCACGTCGAAGGTCTTGACGCACTCCCACGCGGCGTCGGAGTCGGCGATGTTGTTGAACGACAGCTCCTTGCCCTGCAGCTGGTGCCAGCCGGCCAGCGTGCCCGGCGCGGGCTGCGCGTCGCGGTAGAACGCGGCGCCCTGGTGCGGGTTCTCGCCGTAGCGCATGTCCTGCACCTTGGTGAGCTGGAGCGTGAAGGTGGCGGGCCAGTCGCCGCGCCTGGGCACGGCGTGGCCGTGGCCCTCGGCGCCGTCTTCCAGCGCCGTCAGGTAGTTGGTGATCATGCCGTCGTAGGCAGCCGTGTGCGCGAACACCTTCTTGGCGAGCGCGAACTTGGTCTTCTTCTGCAGGCCGTCTGCAGACTTCAGTTCGGCGATGACCTGCGGGTAGTCGGACGGATCGATGACGACGGCGACGTCCTGCCAGTTCTTGGCCGCGGCGCGCAGCATCGCGGGGCCGCCGATGTCGATGTTCTCGATCGCGTCCTCCAGCGTGCAATTCGGATTCGCGGTGGCCTTGGCGAACGGGTACAGGTTGATGATCAGCAGGTCGATCGTGCCGATGCCGTGTTCCTTGAGCGCGGCCATGTGCTCGGGCACGTCGCGGCGCGCCAGCAGGCCGCCGTGCACGCGCGGGTGCAGCGTCTTCACGCGGCCGTCGAGCATCTCGGGAAAGCCGGTGATCTCCGAGACCTCGGTCACGGGCAGCCCATTCTCGGCCAGCAGCTTGGCCGTGCCGCCGGTGGACAGCAGCTTGACGCCGCTTTCATGCAGCGTGCGTGCGAAGTCGACGATGCCGGTCTTGTCGGACACGGAGAGCAGGGCGGTGAGGGACATGGTGCGTTCTTGGAAAAATAAATTCTTGAGGGGCGGCGGGCGTCAGCGCGCGGTCACTGGTCGACGAGCTTGTGCTCGAGCAGCTTGCGGCGCAAGGTGTTGCGGTTGATGCCCAGCCACTCGGCGGCCTTGCTCTGGTTGCCGTCGGCGTGACGAAGCACGACGTCGAGCAACGGCTTTTCCACCGTGCTGAGGAACATCTCGTGCATCGAGTGGGGCTCGACGCCGTGCAGGTCCTTGAAATACTGTTCCAGCGTCTCCCGGACGCAGGCTTCGATCTGTTTTTTGCTCATGCTCTTGGCAGTCTTTTTCTACGCTTCTTGTTCAAGCAGCTCTTCGTTCGCAGCGGGCCACAGCTTGTAGCGATCGGCCAACTGGTCGAAGTAGTCCATCACGCCGGCCATCTGCGTCCTGCAGTCGGCATGCGTGTTCATCACCGCGCGGAACTCGGAACCCCCCGGTAGCGCGTGGACGGCCCAGCCAATGTGCTTGCGGGCCGTCCGCACGCCCAGCTCCTCGCCGTAGAGGCCGTAGTGGTCGTGCAGATGTTCGGTGAGCCAGCGCGCGACGTCGCGCGTGGCCGGCGGCGCGAGCAGCTCGCCCGTCGCCAGATAGTGATCGATCTCGCGGAAGATCCACGGACGACCCTGCGCCGCGCGTCCGACCATCAGCGCATCGGCCCTGGTGTGCGCCAGCACCGCGGCGGCCTTGGCGGGCGAGTCGATGTCCCCGTTGGCCACGACCGGGATGCGCAGCGCGGCCTTGACGGCGGCGATGGTGTCGTACTCGGCGAAGCCCTTGTAGCCCTGCTCGCGCGTGCGGCCGTGCACGGTGACCATCGCGACGCCGGCGCTCTCGGCCGCGCGCGCGATGCGCAGCGCGTTGCGCTCGGTGTCGCACCAGCCGGTGCGCATCTTCAGCGTGACGGGCACGTCGGCCGGCGCGCACGCGGCGACCACGGCCTCGACGATCTCGAGCGCCAGCGGCTCGTCCTGCATCAGCGCCGAGCCGGCCCACTTGTTGCAGACCTTCTTGGCCGGGCAGCCCATGTTGATGTCGATGATCTGGGCGCCGCGGTCGATGTTGTAGCGCGCGGCGTCGGCCATCATCTGCGCGTCGGTGCCGGCGATCTGCACCGAGATCGGCGCCGTCTCGCCGTCGTGGTTGGCGCGGCGCGACGTCTTGAGCGTGTGCCAGAGATCCTTGCGCGACGTCACCATCTCGCTGACTGCGTAGCCCGCGCCCAGCCGCTTGCACAACATGCGGAATGGCCGATCCGTCACCCCGGCCATGGGGGCGACGAACAAGGCATTCGGCAGCTCGATCGCGCCAATGTGCATGGGGTGGGTGTCGGGGGAAGCGGTGGGGCAGCGGGCCTGCTGTCGAGCGGCGTCGGGCACGGCACGGGTGCTGCAAAACGAGGCAGAAGTATACCGGGATCGCGCCCGCGCGTCCGTCGCGTGGACACGCCGGGCGCGTGCGAATCCGCACGCCCGGGCGGCCGGCGGACGGCGCTCGCGCACAATGCGATCGCATGGATCAATGGTTCGCCGGCGTCATCGCCTGGCTCTCGCTGCCGCAGTACGGACTGCTGACGCTGTTCGTCGTGTCGCTGGTGTCGGCCACGCTGCTGCCGCTCGGCTCCGAGCCCGCGCTGGCCGGGCTGGTGCTGCTCAATCCGTCGCTGATGTGGTGGGCCATCCTCGTCGCGACCATCGGCAACACCATCGGCGGCGCGATCAGCTGGGCCACCGGTTACGGCGCCGAGCGCGCCTACGAGGGCCTCGCCCACAGAAAACCACCCGGCCCGGCCAGCCGGCGCGCGCGCTCGCTGCTCGAGCGCTACGGCACGCGCGCCTGCCTGCTCAGCTGGCTGCCGGTGGTCGGCGATCCGCTGTGCGCCGTCGCCGGCTGGCTGCAACTGCCGTTCTGGCCCTGCGTCGGCTACATGGCGATCGGCAAGTTCCTGCGCTACCTGGTCTACACGACCGCGCTGCTGTGGTTCGCGCCGGTGCTGCGGCCGTGGCTCGAACGGCACGGCATCCACGTCCCCGCCTGAGCCGTCACCCGTGAGGGGGATACCGGGCAAATGGGGAGGCGGCGAGCATCCTGACCGCGGCGAGAATGTCCGCAGCAAGCATCGGCTTTCGACCTCAGGGAACGAGAATGACAACGACCGCCACGCCGTCCTACGACGCGCTCACCGCCACCTGGCTGCGCCTTTATCGCCTCGGGCACCTGCAAAGCATGGCGAGCTGGGACCAGGCCGCCAACATGCCGCCCAAGGGCAACACCGCGCGCGGCCAGGCGCTCGCCGAGATCGCGATGCTGACGCACGGCATGCGCACCGATCCGGCGCTGAAGGATCACCTGGCGCGCGCGAAGGACGAGGCGCTCAGCGACGCGCAGCGCGCCAACCTGCGCGAGATCGAGCGCAACTGGTTCGCCGCCAACGCGCTGCCCGCCGAACTGGTGGAGCGCCGCGCGCTCGCCACATCGCGCTGCGAGTACGCGTGGCGCACGCAGCGCAAGGCCAACGACTGGGCCGGCTTCGCGGCCAACCTGAAGTCGGTGCTGGAGGTCGGCCGCGAGGAGGCGCGCCATCTCGCCGACAGGAGCGGCCTGTCGCCGTACGACGCGCTGATCGACCGCTTCGAGCCCGGCATGCGCGGCGCGACGATCGACCGCATCTTCGGCGAGGTCAAGCAGTGGCTGCCGGGAATGATCTCGCGCATCACGGCCAGGCAGGCGAGCGAGACCACGCTCGCGCCCCAGGGCCCGTTCGACCGCGCCGCGCAGCGCGCGCTGTGCGAGCGCGTGATGCGCGTGCTGCAGTTCGACTTCGACGGCGGCCGGCTGGACGTCAGCTCGCACCCGTTCTCGGGCGGCGTGCCCGAGGACGTGCGCCTGACCACGCGCTTCCGCGACGACGAGTTCGTGCAGAGCCTGATGGGCACCATCCACGAGACGGGCCACGGTCGCTACGAGCAGAACCTGCCGCGCGAGCTGCTGGGCCAGCCGGTGGCCGAGGCGCGCTCGATGGCCCTTCACGAGAGCCAGAGCCTGGCGTTCGAGATGCAGGTGGGCTGCCACCCCGGCTTCCTGGGCAACATCGCGCCGCTGATCCGCGACGCCTTCGGCGACCAGCCGGCGCTGGCCACCGCCAACCTGCAGCGCCTGCTCACGCGCGTGCAGCCCGGCTTCATCCGCGTCGACGCCGACGAGGTCACCTATCCGGCGCACGTCATCATGCGCTACGAGATCGAGCGCGGCCTGATCGAGGGCCGCTACGAGGTCGACGACATCCCCGCGCTGTGGGACGAGCAGATGATGACGCTGCTGGGCGTCGACACGCGCGGCAACTTCCGCGACGGCCCGATGCAGGACGTCCACTGGCCCGAGGGCCTGTTCGGCTACTTCGCGTGCTATTCGCTGGGCGCGATGTACGCGGCGCAGTGGTTCGCCACGATGCGCCGCCAGATGCCCGATCTCGATGCGCAGATCTCCGCCGGCAACCTCGCGCCGGTCTTCGACTGGCTGCGCGAGAACATCTGGCTGCAGGGCAGCCGCTGGACGACCGACGAGCTCGCCGTGCGGGCGTCGGGCGAGACGCTGAATCCGGCGCACTTCAAGGCGCACCTCGAGAAGCGCTACCTGGGCTGAAGGCCAGGGCGCAGGTGCTGGCCTGGCGCCGATCCGCTCAGACGATCGGCTCCAGCGCCACCCGTCCGGCCGCGACGAACCCCATCACGACGCCCAGCGCGCTGCTCATGATGGTCGGCCCGACCTCGCGATACTGCTGGTGCACCCAGATGAACACGAGGCTCTCGAGCGCCAGGGCCGCGGCGGCGACGATCGTGAGCGCGGGCTGCCAGTGCAGCGCGCCCGGCACGATCAGGCCGATCGTGCAGAACAGTTCGAGCACGCCCAGCGCCATCCAGACGTCGCGCGGCAGCGCGCCGAAGGATCGGACGTCCGCGCTGACCTTGTCGAACATGAAGACCTTCATCAAGCCCGACGCGCCGTACATCAACGCACCGAGCGCCTGCAGCCCCCACAGCAGGATGTTCATCGCCGTCCCCTCCCGTCTTGCGGCGGGATGTTAACGCCGGCGAAGTCGCTGCACAAATGACAAAGGCGCCAGCGGCGACGCTGGCGCCTTCGAGAAGACGCAGAGGCCGCGGACGAGCCGCGGCCGGCGATGGCGGGCGCTCAGGCCGTGGTCGTGGCGTCCGCTGCGGCCTTCCTGGCCGGGGCGCGCTTGGCGGCGGCCTTCTTCGCCGGGGCCTTGGCGGCCGGCTTGGCAGCGGCCTTCCTGGCCGGCACCTTGGCGGCGGCCTTGACCGGCGCGGCCTTGGGCGACTTCGCCAGCTTGGCGACGGCGGCGCTCAGCTCGGCGACCTGGCGCTGCAGCTCGGCCACGTCCTTGGCGGTGGGCACGCCCAGCTTGCCGAGGGCCTTGGCGGTGCGTTCCTCGAAGATGTTCTCGAGCTTGTCCCACGAGGCGCCGGCCTTGCTGGTGACTTCGGAGGCCATCGAGCTCATCTTGCCGGTGACGTCGCCCAGCTTCTCTTCGGCCACGGCCTGCGTCTTGCGCTGCAGGCTGACGCCTTCCTTGACCAGCGCGTCGAACACCTTGCCGCCTTCGGCCTGGGCCTTGGCGAACGCGCCCATGCCGGCCAGCCAGATCTGCTGGGCGGAATCCTTGACGGAGTTGGCGAGCTGGCTGTCCAGCAGGCCGGCGGGGGAGGCGGCCTTCTTGGCGGCGATCTTGGAGAGCTTCTTGACCATGACGTGATCCTTGTTGTTGCCTGAATGGAGGTTCGTGCAGATGACCACCACGTGGTCGAGACTGGAATATAGAGACAGCCGCTGGAGCGCGAAACCTAATTGCGTAGGGTAGCCGCTCTATCCGCGTCAAGCCCCGGCCCGAGCCGGCCGTTGCATCGGACAAACACGCGTGCGCCGCTGCTCGGCCATGTCCCACAATCGGCGCGAGACGCCGTCCAATCGGCTGGAAGCCGTTCCAAATCAGAGGAGACACCGAATGCAGTATTTCGTGACCGGGGCCACCGGCTTCATCGGCAAGCGACTCGTCAAGGCCCTGCTGGCCCGCCGCGGTTCGACGGTGTACTTCCTGCTGCGGCCCGGCTCCGAGTCCAAGGTGCCCGACCTGCTCGCGTACTGGGGCGCGCCCAAGGGCCGCGCGATTCCGGTGATGGGCGACCTCACCGGCAAGAAGCTGGGCGTCGCGGCCGACCAGGTCAAGGCGCTCAAGGGCACCATCGACCAGATGTACCACCTGGCCGCGGTCTACGACCTGTCGGCCGACGAGGAATCGCAGGTCGCGGTCAACGTCGAGGGCACGCGCAACGCCGTCGAATTCGCCAAGGCGATCGACGCCGGGCGCTTCAACCACGTGTCGTCGATCGCCGCCGCCGGCCTGTACGAAGGCGTGTTCCGCGAGGACATGTTCGACGAGGCAGAGAACCTCGACCATCCGTACTTCGCCACCAAGCACGAGTCGGAGAAGATCGTGCGCACCGAGTGCAAGGTGCCGTGGACGGTCTACCGCCCGGCGATGGTCGTCGGCGATTCGACCACCGGCGAGATGGACAAGATCGATGGCCCGTACTACTTCTTCAAGCTGATCCAGCGCATGCGCCAGATCCTGCCGCCGTGGATGCCGTCCATCGGGCTGGAGGGCGGACGCATCAACATCGTGCCGGTCGACTTCGTCGTCGCCGCGCTCGACCACATCAGCCACTCCAGGCTCGAGGGCAGCGGCCAGTGCTTCCACCTGGTCGACCCGGAAGGCCTGCGCGTGGGCGACGTGCTGGCCATCTTCTCCAAGGCCGCGCACGCGCCGAAGATGAACGTGTTCGTCAACGCGGCGCTGCTGGGCTTCATCCCGCGCGGCGTGAAGAAGAGCATGATGGCGCTCGCCCCCGTGCGCCGCGTTCGCAACGCGGTGATGAAGGATCTCGGCCTGCCCGAGGACATGCTCACCTTCGTCAACTACCCGACGCGCTTCGACGACCGCGACGCGCAGAAGGCGCTCAAGGGCTCGGGCATCGCCTGCCCGCCGCTGAAGGACTACGCGTGGCGGCTGTGGGACTACTGGGAACGCCACCTCGACCCGGCGCTCAAGATCGACCACAGCCTCAAGGGCACGGTCGCCGGCAAGGTGGTGCTGGTCACCGGCGGCTCATCGGGCATCGGCCTGGCCGCGGCGTGCAAGTTCGCCGAAGCGGGCGCGATCACGGTGATCTGCGCGCGCGACGAGGACAAGCTCGCCGAGGCGAAGAAGGAGATCCTCGAGTTCGCGAAGAACGGCGGCCGCGCCGACGCGCAGGTGCACACCTACGCCGTCGACATCGCCGACGACGCGCCCACGCAGGCCTTCATCGGCTGGCTCAACGAGACGCTGGGCGGCGTCGACTTCCTGATCAACAATGCCGGCCGCTCGATCCGCCGCGCCATCGAGGCCAGCTACGACCGCTTCCACGACTTCGAGCGCACGATGCAGCTGAACTACTTCGGCTGCATCCGCGTGACGATGGGCCTGCTGCCCGGCATGGTGGCCAAGAAGAAGGGCCACGTCGTCAACATCAGCTCGATCGGCGTGCTCACCAACGCGCCGCGCTTCTCGGCCTACGTCGCCAGCAAGGCCGCGCTGGACGCGTGGACGCGCTGCGCGTCGAGTGAGTTCGCCGACGTGGGCATCACGTTCACGACGATCAACATGCCGCTGGTGCGCACGCCGATGATCGCGCCGACCAAGATCTACAACAACGTGCCCACGCTGTCGCCCGAGGAGGCCGCCGACATGATCGCGTCGGCCTGCGTCGAGAAGCCGGTGCGCATCGCCACGCGCCTGGGGGTGTTCGGCGAGGTGCTGCACGCGTTCGTGCCGCGCGTCGCGCAGATCGTCAGCAACACGACATTCCGCATGTTCCCCGACTCGTCGGCCGCGTCCGGCGACAAGGGCGGCAAGCCCAAGCTGTCGGCCGAGGCGGTGGCGATGCAGCAGATGATGAAGGGCATCCACTTCTGATTGATCGGCGCCGAACGTTCCCGGCGCTGCCGCTCGAGCGGTGGCCCGAAGGTCAAGGGAGCGGCGGATCCGGCTCTGCCGGGCCGCTCGCGGACGACCCCTCGGGGGCAGGGAGCGCTAGCGACCGAGGGGCTCTATTTTCGTGATGGTGTAGACCGAGTTGATGCGATCGAGGCTGAACTGCACCCGATCGCCCACCTGCACCTTGTCCAGCATGGCGGGATCCTGCACCTTGTACGCGCCGGTCATGCCGGGCATGTCGTAGACCTTGATCTCGGCGTGCTTGAGCGTGATGCGGCCGGCCGGCTTGTCGATCTTCTTGACTTCGCCCGCCACCAGGGCCTGGGCGGAAGCGGCGAGCGAGACGGCGAGCAGGGCGACGGTGGCGAGGAGGCGTTTCATGATGGCGATTGTCCTTGGTATCCCTATAACGCGCAGGCCGGGTTGCCGGAATACAGCGCCTTGCTGTCGGGCACGCGGCGGACCCGCCGAAAATCGACCATTCGGCGACATGCATCCGTCGCGCAAGGTCCCTAGAATCGGGCCATGACCACGCCCACCGCCTCCAGCTCCGCCGACCCGACGCACGCGCCGGTCGATCTCTCGCACATCGCGCCGCGCGACAAGGCCGAGATCCTGTCGCAGGCGCTGCCCTACATCCGCAAGTTCCACGGCAAGACGATCATCATCAAGTACGGCGGCAACGCGATGACCGAGCCGGCGCTGCAGCAGGACTTCGCGGAAGACGTCGTGCTGCTCAAGCTGGTCGGCCTGAACCCGGTGGTGGTGCACGGCGGCGGCCCGCAGATCGACTCGGCGCTGTCCAAGCTCGGCAAGAAGGGCACGTTCATCCAGGGCATGCGCGTCACCGACCAGGAGACGATGGACGTCGTCGAGTGGGTGCTGGGCGGCGAGGTGCAGCAGGACATCGTGGGCCTGATCAACTCCGCCGGCGGCAAGGCCGTCGGCCTCACCGGCTTCGACGGCGGCATGATCCGCGCGCGCAAGCTCAAGATGCAGGACAAGGACAACCCCGAGATCGAGCACGACGTCGGCCAGGTGGGCGACATCGTCTCGATCGACCCGGCGGTGGTCAAGGCGCTGCAGGACGACCAGTTCATCCCGGTCGTCAGCCCCATCGGCTTCGGCGAGGGCAACGTCAGCTACAACATCAACGCCGACGTCGTCGCCGGCAAGCTGGCCGAGGTGCTGGGTGCCGAGAAGCTGGTGCTGCTCACCAACACGCCCGGCGTGCTGGACAAGCAGGGCAAGCTGCTGACCGACCTCAGCGCGCGCCAGATCGACGATCTGTTCGCCGACGGCACGATCTCCGGCGGCATGCTGCCCAAGATCGCGTCCGCACTCGACGCCGCGCGCTCGGGCGTCAACGCCGTGCACATCATCGACGGCCGCGTGCCGCACGCGATGCTGCTTGAAATCCTGACGGATCAAGCCTACGGGACGATGATCCGCGCGAGATGACGGCCCCTCGTCCGGCGGCTACGCCGTCCACTCCCCCGAGGGGAGCGCGGGCCTCCTAGGGAGCGGCCCGTCGCACGGCCCGCGTGGTCACTTCGATCAACACAGCAACAAGGGCGCGTCTCGGCGCCGCTTGCGGCGCGGCGTTCCTGTGGGGCACCGGCTCGCTGGTCGTGAACCTGCTCGTCGCGCGCCACGGCTACCACCCGCAAAGCATCTCGTTCTGGCGCTTCGTGCTGGGCGCGGCCTCGCTGCTGCTCGTGTTCGGTCGTTCGATGCCGTGGCGCCGGCTGGCGCGCGAGGGCGCGCCGCTGCTGGGCGCCGGCGCGGTGATGGCGTCATACGTGCTGCTGTGGTTCATCGGCATCGCCCACATCGGCGCGGCCATCCCGACGCTGATCGCGCTGTGCCTGCCGCCGGTGTTCGTGACGGCCTGGGCGCTCGCGCGCGGGCGCCAGCGCGCGAGCCTCGCGTTGCTGGCGATCCTCGCGGCCTCGTTGGCGGGCACGGTGCTGCTGATCGTCGGGGGCGGCGCGGAAGGCGGCGCGCGGCCGGGGGCGACGGTCGACGACTGGGTCTGGGGCGTCGCGGCGTCGGTCGGATCGGCGCTGCTGTATGCGGGCTTCACGCTGGTGAGTCCCGCGATCTCGCGGAAGTGGGGCGCGGGCACCGCGACGACCGCACTGACGCTCGCGGCCACCGCGGTGATGGGCCTGTCCGGACTGGTCTGGCCGCTGCAGCTGCCGCACGAGGCCACGCCCGAGGCCTGGCTGCTGTATCTCGGCATGGTGACCGCGGCGCTGGCCTTGCTCGCCTTCAGCTGGGGCGCCGCGCGGCTGAGCCCGACGGCGCTGACGGTGGCCACGCTGGTCGAGCCGTTGACGGCGGTGCTGCTCGCCGCGGCCTTCCTCGGCGAGCACCTGCACGCCGCGCAATGGCTGGGCGCGCTGCTGTTGATGGGCGGCATCTGGGGCCTGTCGAAAGGGGAGGCGTCGTGAGCGGACGCCCGGCCGCTCCGAAGGCAGCCCGGACCGCCGCCGTCCGGCGGAGGGCAGCCTCGTGACTCGACGCGTCTGGCTGTTCGACCTCGACAACACGCTGCACGACGCCGGCGCCTGGGTCTTCGCGCAGATGAACGACACGATGCGCAGCTACGTCGTCGACACGCTGGGCGTCACGCCCGCCGAGGCCGACCTGCTGCGGGACCGCTACTGGCGCCGCTACGGCTCGACGATGCTGGGCCTGGTGCGCCACCACGACGTCAGCCCCGCGCACTTCCTGCACGAGACGCACCGCTTCCCCGGCCTGGAGCAGCGCGTGACCGGCCACCGCCACGACCTGGCCGCGATCGCGCGCCTGCGCGGGCGCCGCATCGTGCTCACCAACGCCCCGCGCGCCTACGCGATGCGCGTGCTGGGTGCACTCGGCATCGTGCAGCTGTTCGACGAGGTGCTGTCCATCGAGGACATGCGCATGTTCGGCCACTGGCGCCCCAAGCCCGACCGCCGCATGCTGCGCCAGGTCGCCGCGCGTCTGGGCGTGCATCCGTCGCGCTGCGTGCTGGTGGAGGACTCGCTGGACAACGTGCTGGCCGCCCGCCGCGTCGGCATGCAGCCGGTGTGGATGCAGCGCTTCGCCCGCCGCGGCGCGCACGCCGGTCCGCGGGTGCGGCGCTGGAGCGTGCATCCGAGCGGCGTGCGCATCGTCCAGTCCTTGCGCAGCCTGGGCTGAGCCGCACCGGGAGCCCGGCCGCCGGGCTTGGTGCAAACCCGAATGACACACGCCTGTCACGGGCGATCCGGGCGTCGCCGTGTGCGGTCTTCACGGAAACTTTGCTTGGTGTTTACCTGCACGCGGCAGCGCGGCAGTGCTGTGCAAAAATAGGTTCAGACCTGCTCACTTCGGCAGCTGACAGCAATGCCAGACCTTCCCACCGCCTTTTCTGCCGTTGCCGGTTCCGGCGCCTCGGCGCCCGAGATCACGATGCAATCACCGCAAGCAGGTCGGGACGTCAACGACGAGGACGAGGCCCCCGAGGCCCGTGCCGACGCGGCCTCCGAATCCGCCAACGCCCCTGACGGCGCCGCGCCCGCGCGCAAGCGCCCGAAGCCCGGCGAACGCCGCGTGCAGATCCTGCAGACGCTGGCCGCCATGCTCGAAGAGCCGGGCGCCGACCGCATCACCACCGCCGCGCTGGCCGCCAAGCTGTCGGTCAGCGAGGCCGCGCTGTACCGCCATTTCGCCAGCAAGGCGCAGATGTTCGAGGGGCTCATCGAGTTCATCGAGCAGAGCATCTTCACGCTGATCAACCAGATCACCGAACGCGACGCCGATCCGGCGCTGCAGGCCCGCCGCATCGTCTTCATGCTGCTGCAGTTCGGCGAGAAGAACCCCGGCATGGCGCGCGTGATGGTCGGCGACGCGCTGGTGTTCGAGAACGAGCGCCTGTCCGCGCGCATGAACCAGTTCTTCGACAAGATCGAGTCGCAGCTGCGCCAGTGCCTGCGCGCCGCCGCCGAGCACGCGGGCTCGCAGACGCCCACCGTCGACGCCAACGGCCGCGCCTCCGCGCTGACCGCGCTGGCCGTCGGCCGCCTGCAGCGCTTCACGCGCTCGGGCTTCAAGCGCAGCCCGACCGAGCAGATCGAGATGGCGTTGGGCCTGCTCACCTGAGCTCGGCGCGAACCGTCGGTGACGGTTCCGATGCGGGATGCCGCATCACGAGGCATCATCCCGACTCGACCTGAACGGAGACGCCTCATGTCCAAAGTCAAGGTGGCCTGCCTGGGCCTGTCCATCGACGGCTTCAGCGCCGGCCCGCGGCAAAGCATCGACGACCCGCTGGGCGTCGGCGGCCCGTCGCTGATGAACTGGTTCTTCCCGACGCGCACCTTCCAGCAGATGCACGGCGGCGGCGACGGGGAGACCGGCATCGACGACGACTTCGCGGTGCGGAGCTTCGCCAACGTCGGCGCGTGGATCCTCGGACGCAACATGTTCGGCCCCGTCCGCGGCCCCTGGCCCGACGACTCGTGGAAGGGCTGGTGGGGCGACGAGCCGCCGTACCGCGTGCCAACCTTCGTGCTGACGCACCACGCGCGTGGCCCCATCGAGATGCAGGGCGGCACGACCTTCCACTTCGTCACCGAGGGCATCCATGCCGCGCTGGACGCCGCGAAGAAGGCTGCCGGCGACCGCGACGTCCGCATCGGCGGCGGCGTGCAGACCGTGCGTCAATACCTGCAGGCCGGGCTGGTCGACGAACTGCACCTCGCGCTGTCGCCCACGCTGCTCGGACAGGGCGAGGCCTTGCTGGCGGGCATCGACCTGACGGCGCTGGGCTTCAAGTGCACGGAGCATGTCGCGTCGGCGCGGGCGATGCACGTCGTCTTGTCGAAATAGAGCGACTCGCGCGCGGCGTCGTGATGGACCGAGATCGGCCATGAGCGGGCCTTGGGGAACGACAGCTTCCAGCCGGACGGGATACCTAGCTGAATGCTTCCCATGTTCGAGGTGGTTATGAGTTTTGCGGTTTTCGCAGGCGACACCCTTGTCGGGCATTCCGAACTAGAACTCGGCGATCCACCCATGGGCGTCGCGTTTGGCAAGTTCATCCCGACCGAAGGCTATCAACTGATCCGGCATGAGTGTCGGACGAATCACGCGGACCAGTCGGCGCTCGCTTTGAAGGTGAAGACTCCGGCCGGCGAGTGGATACCTTGCGCCGGGGTCGGTGTCTTGGACGACTCAGATCACGCAGACCCGGGTGATGAGCCCTACGTCGAGGCAACGGTACTGGGCATACCCTACCTGGTGTACAGCGAACTATTTCCGGCGCACCTCGCTGCGTACGAGAAGCGGTTCAGCGGCGGTTGAGCGACCGCCTTCGGGCGTCGAGATTCGCACTTCGAATGTCACAGATGGGTCGACATCCGCCCATCAGCCCCTCGCCGATGCGACGGGATGCGCGGTCGTGACGCGGTGTTGCCTGGCTGGCGCTCCCGCGCGCCGTCCTGCGCCCCGAAGTTGACACTGCGGGACGCCCAATTCCTCCCCGGAGCAGGCAAGTTGCCGCCCGAAGCGGCATCGATCCCGCACTCGCAGACCCCATTGCTGCGGCGAGGGAGAAAATTCCGTGTCCGGACGGGAAGATTGCCTGTTCGCGAGGCATCGAAGCCTCTTGGCGACTCGGCGTCGCCTGGACGATCGGGGAATTGCCCTTTCGGCGACCCGTTGTCGCCGGTTCGCCGCGCAATTGGCGTGCTTCGAAGGCCTCGGCCGACGATCTCGAAGGCTTCGACGGATCGCGAACGGGCAAGCGCGCAGCGCGCACCCGAAAGGCTCAGCCTTCTTCCCCGATCGCCACCCGCGTCTCATGCGCCGCCTCGTGCAGCCACGCGACGAAGCTCTCGAGCTCCGGCCGCGGCCGCGCGCTGTTGAGGCTGATCTGCCAGTAGGCCCATGGCGAGGTCATGCGGCCCTCGCGGCCGAAGGGCTCGATCAGGTCGCCGCGTTCGAGCGCCTCGTGGATCAGGGGCAGGCGGGCGAGGGCGACGCCCTGGCCGGCGAGGGCCGTCTGCACCTGCTGGTGCGTGAAGTTGACGCTGATCCAGCGCCGCGGTTCCAGCTGCGACAGGCCGCGCTGCTGCAGCCAGAACGGCCAGCCCAGCACGTCCGAGCTGGCGCGGTCGTCGTCCATCTCGATCAGCGTGCAGTCGACGAGATCCTTCGGCGACTTCAGCGGGGGCGCGGCCCCGCGCGCGATCGCGTCGGCCAGGCTGGCGCCGATCACCGGCGTGCAGACTTCCCCGAACAGGCGGATCGCGCCGGGCGGGGCGTCCTCGGGGCGGATCTGGCGCAGCACCAGGTCGTGGTCGGGGTCGTCCAGCTCGAGCAGGCGGTCGGTGGCGGAGATGCGGATGTCGATGGCGGGCTGGCCCTTCTCGAAGGTGGGCAGGCGCGGCAGCAGCCACAGCGACGCGAACGACGGGAACGTCGACAGGCTCACCTGCGCGCGGCCGCGCAGCTGGCGGATCTGGCGCACGGCGCTGTCGATGCGGCCGAGCGCGGGCGTGATCGCGCGCAGCAGCAGCTGGCCGGCCTGCGTCAGCTCGACGCGGCGCGTGCCGCGCGTGAACAGCGGCGCGCCGAGCTCGTCCTCCAGGCTCTTGATCTGGCGGCTGACGGCCGACTGCGTGACGTGCAGCTCCTCGGCCGCGGCGCCGAAGCCGGCGCGCCGCGCCACCGCCTCGAAGCTGCGCAGGTGGTCGAGGACCAGCGGGCGCTGGCGGCCGAGGTTCATGGCTTGGCAGTCTTCTTCGCCGCCGGCTTGCTGGCCACGGCCTTCCTGGCCGGCGCCTTCCTGGCGACGACCTTCTTCGCCGCGACCTTGCTGGCGGGCGCCTTCGCGGCCGCGGCCTTCTTCTTCGGCGCCTTCGCGCGCGCCGCCACCGCGGCGCCCAGCGCGCGGCGCGCCCACGGCGTCATCTCGGCCGGCGACTCCATCGCCTCCTCCGGCGCCGTGTAGTAGCTCATCACGTGCACCTCGTCGCGCTTGCCCGCGTAGGTGAACGGCCGGCAGCCGGCGCGCTCGAACAGCGGGCGGCTCGCGTCGTCCGTCTTCAGGTAGAGCGTGTCCTGGATGATCAACGCCATGCACAGGTCGTCGATGTAGAGCGCATGGCCGCCGAACATGCGGCGCGACGACGTGCGCCCCAGCGGCGACAGCAGCTCCAGGCAGTGGCTGACGAATCCCGAATCGTTCATGGGCCGCAGTTTAAGGGGCGGATTTGCACGATGCCACGCCGGCCTCCACAATCGACCCATGACAACGCCGCCCTGGAAGTTCTCGCTCGAGCCCGCCCGCGACAAGCCCACGCTGCGCCGCCAGTTGAAGGCCGAGCGGCTCGCGATGACCGACCGCCACCAGCGCTCGGTGCACATGCAGGAGGTGCTGCGCGTGTGGCTGGTCACGCGGCCGGAGACGTCCATCGGCGCGTACTGGCCGATCAAGGGCGAGTTCGACGCCATGCCCGCGCTGTTCCGCTGGACCGAGGGCGAGCCCTATCGGCTGATCGGCCTGCCCGTGATCGACCGCGACACCAAGCAGCTCGACTTCCACGTCTGGTACCCCGGCTGCCCGATGGAGGACGACGCCTACGGCATCCCCAAGCCCAAGGGCACCGACAAGTTCGAGCCCGAGCTGCTGTTGGTGCCCTGCGTGGGCTTCGGCGACGACGGCGTGCGTCTGGGCTACGGCGGCGGCTTCTACGACCGCACGCTGGCGGCGCTGACGCCGCGTCCGTACACGGTGGGCATCGGATACAGCCACGGGTATGTGCCGTGGCTGGAGGCCGAGCCGCACGACATGCCGCTGGACGCGATGATCACCGAGGACGGCGTGTTCTGGGAACGCGAGCGCGACTAGCGCGCGCCGCACCACGTCGCCAGCGCGTCGTCGAGTCCGCGAAGATCCGCGCCGCCGACCCAGGCCGCGTGGCCGTCGGGCCGGATCAGCACCCCGCCGGGCGCGTCCACCGTTCCGATCGACGGCAGTTCCCAGGGGCCTGCCGAAGTCGCGTCGACACGACGCACGCGGTCGCTCTGGCCGGCGATGGGCAGGCTGCCGGGTGGCCCGAAGTTCAGCAACACGGGGCGAGCGGCGTGCAGCAGCTGGAACACGCGGGTGGGGCCGTCGGCCGTGACGAGGTCGCGATCCGGCATGCGGCGGCCGAGCAGCGGATGGCCGTCGCCGAGGTCGTGGCGGATGTCGAGCCCGCACATCGAGGCCGCGAATCCGCGGCGCGCGTCGTCGTTGGCCAGCAGTTCGGCGAAGGCCTCGCGCAGCGCGGCGCTGCGATCGTCGGGCCGGCGCAGCGCGACCAGCGCCATCGTCTTGCGCAGCATGCGCGCGCCGGCCGGATGGCGCTCGGCGTGGTAGGTGTCGAGCAGGCTTTCCGGCGATGTTCCGAGGACGACCTGCGCCAGTTTCCAGCCCAGGTTGACCGCGTCCTGCAACCCGAGGTCGAGGCCCTGGCCGCCGTCGGGCGCATGCACGTGCGCGGCGTCGCCGGCCAGCAGCACGCGGCGGTCGCGATAGGTCGCGGCCTGACGGGTCGTGTCGCCGAAGCGCGAGATCGAGGACGGCGCGTGGATGCCGAAGTCGGTGCCGTAGGCGGCCACGAGCGCGTCGGCGAGCTCGCGCAGCGTGGGCTCGCCGGTGGCGTCGGCGCACTGTTCGGCCACCATGACCTGCACCCGTCCGCTGCCCTCGATCCGGCTGATGGCGTGCAGGCCGATCGCGTCGCGGCGGATGCCCCAGGGCGGCTCGCCGGCCATCGCCGCTTCGGCGATCAGGCTGCTGGTCGTCGCGTCCCATCCCGGAAACTCGATGCCGGCGGCCTTGCGGACCCGGCTGCGGCCGCCGTCGCAGCCGACGAGATAGCGGGCCCGCAGCGGGCCGCCTGCCGCCAGGTGGATGTCGACGCCGTCATCGTCCTGCGCGAATCCCGTCACCTCGCGGCCGCGGAGAACGGGCACGCCCAGCCCGGCGATCCAGTCGGCGAGGAGGCGCTCGACGTGCTGCTGCTCCAGCGCCAGCACGCAGGCATGGCGGGTCGGCAGGTCGCCGATGTGCAGCGGCATGCCGCCGAACTGCGCGCGCGGCGCCATGCGGCCCTGCGCGATGAAGCGTTCGGCAAGGCCGCGCTGGTCCAGCAGCTCGATGCTGCGCGCATGCAGGCCGCGGGCGCGCGTGCCCGCCAGTTGCTGGTCGACGCGCCGCTCGACGACCGCGACGTCGACGCCCGCCAACGCCAGCTCGCCGGCCAGCATCAGTCCCGTTGGACCGGCGCCGGCGATCACCACCGCATGTTCCATCCTGTCGTTCTCCCGATCTCGCCATCGACCTCGACGGCGGCCGCGATGCTACGGCGAGGGACGGGGCTTGCCGCAAGCCCCCGGGGCCGCGATACACTGGAAGTGCGGCAGGCGGGGCCTTGTCGCGGCCCCGGGATCGGCTAGTCCTTGTCGGGCGCGCCGAGCGGGAAATACGGCCTGAACGGCCGTGCCGCGTCGACCGCGCGCGCGAACGATGGCCGCGCCAGCAGGCGCCGGCGATACGCGGTCAGGTTCTCGAAGCGCGCATCGATCGGATGCGTCCAGTCGGCGTAGAACAGCGACGGCGCGGCGGCGCAGTCGGCCAGGCTGAAGGTGTCGGCCGCGGCCCATTCGCGATCGGCCATCCGCTTGTCGAGCCACGCGTAGGCCGTCTCCAGCATCCCGCGCGCTTCGGCCACGCCTTGCGCGTCGCGCGCCTCGGGTGCGCGCAGCGCGTCGTAGACCACGCGCTGCTGGGGCGTCGACACGTAGTTGTCGAACATGCGATCCATCATCCGGACGTCGATCGCCGCCAGCGGATCGGACGGGATCAGCCGCACCGCGCCCGGATGCATCGCCTCCAGGTACTCGATGATCGCCGTCGCCTCGAGGATCGTGCGCTCGCCGTCGACCAGGATCGGAAAGCGCCCGAACGGCGAGCGCGCTGCGAAGTCGGCGCCCGTCGCGGGATCGTCCGGCGACAACACGCGCGGCGCGAACGCGGTGCCGTTCTCGTGCAGCGCGATCAGCGCCTTCTGCGAATACGACGAGAACGGGTGGAAGAAGAGCTGCAGGGCCATGCCGGGGTTCCTGGTGTTGCCAAGGGGGCGTTCATGCACCGAATCCGCTCAAAGATTACCTGTTGTCAAACGCCGATGCACCTTGTCACTGCGCACACGTAACGGTGTGTCTCCGGTCTCGTCGTTTACCCCAGGCGACGTGATTTTTTCCACGCTCGACAGGTAAGCTACGGCTTTCAAGGACGGGTCCGGTTCACGCCGCGAAGCCGGTCCCGCATAAGAAAGTCGCAGAGGAAGCAGCAGCCATGTCAGAAACCATCGACCTCAAGGTACCCGGCACGCGGTCCCGCGTTCCCGTGCGCACGACGGGTCAGTGGCGCAGCCGGTTCCTCGGCCTGGCGGGCGCGCGCGAACTGAAGAAGTCGTGCGGCGTGTGGGTCAAGCGCTGCAGCTCGGTCAACACCTTCGGCTTCGACCAGCCGGTCGACGTCGTGTTCCTCAGCGCCGACGGCGTCGTCACCAAGATCGTCGCCGGCATGAAGCCCTGGCGCATGTCGAGCTGTCCCGAGGCCCGCACCGTGCTCGAGCTGCGCGCTGGCCTTGCCAGCCGCCTGCACCTGGCGCCGGGCGTCGAGATGGGCCTGCTGGCCTGATTGCGCTGTCCGGTGCCTGCCGGACGTCGAGCTCAGTGCGCCGCGGCGATCGCGTTGGCCGCCGGCAGGTCGGCGGCGACCGATAGCGAGATCCCCGGCAGCTTCGACTTCGCCAGCAACTGCGTCATCAGCGCGCGTTCTCGCGACAGCACGTGCGTGGGTGCGAGGCTGTCCCAGCGGCGGGCATCCGAATCGAGGTAGGTCGCGGTCGCGTCGAAGCGGGCATCGTACGGATCGTGCAGCCCCATCGGCTGGGGCTGGCCTCGGCCTTCCTTCGCGAGGGCGCCGGCGACGGCGGCCTCGCGCGTCCCGACCGGCTCGCTCTCGCGCGCGGCGATGGCGAGCAAGCCGACGTTCTTCGGCAGCAGCACCGACGTGTGGATCATGTAGATGTTGGCGATGCCCGCGGTATGCGGATCGGCGTCGCCCACCTTGTACTTGATCGTCGCGATGTCGTACGGCGTGGCGCTTTCGTTGTGGAGCTGCATCTCCACCAGGCCGCCATGGTGCTTCGCGATCCAGCTCCGGTAGTGATCCTGCGCCGCGACTTGCTCGGTGAAGTAGGCATCGCGCACCAGGTCGCGATCGCTGGCGCCCAGCTGCACGATCAGGTGGTCGGGCGTCGCCCACGCGAGCGCCGTCGGGGTCTCCTGGGTCAGCGTCCAGCCGGTGGCGTCGAGGCCCATCAAGGCCTGGAGGCGGCGCACCGGCGTCGACGGGTCGGTAGCGGCGTTGGCCGCCGCGAGGCTGGCGAGCGGACAGGCCAGCATCAGGCCCAGTGCGAGGAGAAATCTCATGAGGCCGGCATGTCCGAGTGGCGATGCGGCATTCTCGCCGCATTCCGCTGCAATGGGATGTCAGGCGCCCGTGGGCATCTGCGCCAGCGTCTGCCAGTGCCGCCCGAAGACCAGCGCCACCGCCGGGTGCGACTCGATGCGCTCCAGCAGCGCCGAGAAGGCCGGCCGCGAGGTCTTCACGTGCTTGCGCGTGCCCGACCACTTCGACACGACCGCCGCCAGCAGGTCCAGCGCGCCGGGCTGCTCGCCGGCGATGAAGCGCTCGTCGGCCACCGGGTAGAGGTCGGCGAAGATGTCCCAGTGCTGGTGCAGGCGATCGGTCGCGCCGGCCTTGACGGCCTGGCGCGCGGCGTCGTCGGTCGCGCTCGTATAGCGCTCCGGGTAGTCGATCACGCTGATGCACGAGTAGCAGTTCGCCGCGATGTAGACGAGCCCGCGCAGCACGAGGTCGCGCTCGCCCGGCGTCTCGCTGAGCAGGCCCGATTGCGGGAACGCGAAGCCCAGGTGCATCAGGATCGCGGCGCTTTCGGTCAGCACCGTGCCATCCTCCAGCAGCAGCGTCGGGATCTGCTTGAGCGGGTTGACGCGCTCCAGCTCGGCGAGGGCGTCGTTGTGCTCCCACGACGCGGCCTCGACGATGCGGTAGTCCGCGCCGGTCATCTCGAGTGCGCACTCGACCGCGGCCGATCCCGAGCCCTTGAATCCGAACAAGGTATACATGCGAAGCTCCTGTCGCGCTCGCGGGCGCGATGTGCCAGACGGAGCCGCGATCCTATCCCGCGATGAGGCTCAGGTCGAACGCGCGCTGCACCAGCCACAGGCCCGCGACGCCGGCGATCAGGAGCGAGCCGCCCGCGAACGCGCCGCGGTAGGTGCGCGTGCCGCGCAGCGACCACGCGACCGGCAGCACGAGCGCCACGATGCACAGCTGGCCGATCTCGACGCCCACGTTGAAGCCGACCAGCGGCCCGGCGAGCGCGCCCTTGGCGAGGCCGGCGTCCTTCAGCGCGGATGCGAAGCCGAAGCCATGCACGAGGCCGAACACGAAGGTCAGCTTCCAGCGCGCCTCGCTGATCAGCGGCCAGATGTTGTTCAGCGCGGCCAGCACGACGCTCGCGGCGATGATGGATTCGACCCAGCGCGATGGCGGATCGACGACATCGAGCACCGACAGCGCGAGCGTGATCGAGTGCGCCACCGTGAACGCGGTGACGACCTTGAGCACATTGGCCAGCGCCAGCCGCAGGTTGGCGGACGGCACCCAGCGCGTGCGCGTCACGCCCGTGCGCGGGTCGGTCACCGCGCTGCGGATCCACACCGCCGGCAGCAGCAGCGACAGCAGGAACAGGATGTGGTCGTAGCCGATCAGGATGTGGTGGACGCCCTCGCGGACGAAGCCGAAGAACGACGAGGCGGGCGCATCGTCGGCGGATGCCGTGTCGGCGTTGGCGTCCGGCTGTGCCTTCGGCGCGGCGGCCGGCACAGGCACGGGCGCGGGTGTCTCGACGAAATCGGCGCTGGTGCCGGACGCGGCCGGCGCCGTGGGCAGCGGCGGCAGCTTGAAGCGATGCCAGCCGTTGCCCGGGCTCAGCACCGCCAGCTGCGGCGTCCCTGCGTCCGCGTCCGCGCGCGACACGCGCGCGATCCCGCGATGCGTCGGGTCCGTCTTCGCGAACAGCTCGTACTCGACGCTCAGCGCCTGCACCGGCGCCGCGCAATGCCACTGCGTGCGCAGCACGGCGTAGGTGCCGTCGCTGTGCTCGGTCAGCGCGGGCGTGTTGGCGTCGGTGACGGGTGTCGACGCCGCGTCGGGCGTGCAGCGCGCGCCGTCGGCGCTCAGGCGGATGTCGTTGCGCGCCAGCGCGGCGATGTCGGCCCAGCGGGTGCGCACCTCCTTCCAGCTGAGCTGGTCGTCGGCGTTGGTGTCGAGGTCGAGGTCGCGGTCGAGGTCGCGCAGCGCGATGTCGATGCGGGCGGCGACGGTCGCGCCGTCCACGTGCAGCGTGACGTAGGCATCGCTGGCCTTGTGGGCCTGCGCGAACGGCGCGAGGGCGACGAGCAGTGCGGCGAGGCAGGCGCTTTTCATTGGTCGCTCCGGGACACGGTCTGGGTCGTCGCCGGCAGGAAGGGCGCGGCGGCGGGGCCGCCGGCCGCGAGGCGCGCGTCGCGCCCGCCGGTGTCGCGCAGGAACTGCCACAGCGGCGCCGCGGCATCGTCGCGATGCGAGGCATGGGCGGCGCGGGCGAGCACGACCTCGTCGGCCGGCTCGTGCTGCACCATCCAGTTGGACTTCGCGAAGACTAGCGCGGCCCGCGTGTCGCCGCGCAGCTCGAGCTCGTAGCGCGACTGTTCGCGGCCGTGGCTCTTGTCGCCGCGCAGCAGGGCCGCGTCGTAGCGCTCGCCCAGCAGGGCGGCGGCGTCGCGCGCCAGCGGACTGTTCTTGCCGTGCAGCTGCTTGTAGGCGAGCGCGATGCGCAGCAGCACCGGGTCGGCGGCCGTGTTGTCCTTCAGCAGTGCGACGACCTCGGCCGGGCGATGCTGGTCGAGCAGCCAGTCGGCGTAGGCGCACTGCGTGTAGACATCGGGATTGGCCTTGAGCGCCGCCGCGAACAGCGGGCCGGCCGCCGGATCGCCGCGCCGCTGCGCGAGCTCGGCGCGCATCAGGTTCAGCCATCCGGGCGCGGGATCGCCCGCGACGGTGGAGGCGCTGCCGGGGTCGGGCGCGCCCGCGAGGCGCGCGAGCGTCGCGGCGGCGGCGTCCGCGTGCCCCTGCAGGCTCGAGAGCTCGGCGATGCATGCGAGCGCGTTGAGGCGGATGCCCGAGCCGAGTGCGAAGTAGTCGGCGCCGGCCAGGCGGCGGCAGCCGGCCTCGGCCTCGGCAAAGTGGCCCAGCACCTGGTGCACGCCGGCGCGCGTCAGTTCGGCCTGGGCACGCACGGGCAGCGAGACGCCGGGTGTCGCGAGGACGGCGTCGAGTTCGACCAGCGCGTCCTTGAAGAAGTGCTGGCTCTGCAGGACGGTGGCCTGGACGAGCCGCACCTGCGGCGGCGCGTCGGCACGGCCCCACCACGGCGCCAGCGCGGCCTGGGCCACGCCCAGCTCGCGCGGGTCGCCGTGCAGGCGGCCGCGCGCCAGGGCGTCGTCGGCGGCCTTCAGCGCGAGGCCCAGTTCGTTGGGATGTTCCTGAAGCTGGGCGCGCTGCGCGCGCTCGGCGGCGATCGCGGCGCGGCGCTGCGCCGCGTCGCCCACGTGGGTCGGCAGGTGTTCGACGATGGCGCCGTCCTGCATCGGGAATTGGAGGGCCGATTCCTCGGCCGCGAAGGAGGGCGCCACCGCGCCCAGCGACAACGCCAGGGCGAGCAGCGGGGCGGTGGCGCGGGTCATCACGGGGTCGCGATGGGGGACTCGGTCTCGCTGGTCGGCAGCGTCGGCACGAGGTCCAGCGTCAGCGGCTCGGTGTTGTCGGTCTGCGGCAGGTTGAACGCGAACGACTCGAGCGCCGCGTCGTTGGCCGCGGCCGAGGCCGGCACCTGGGTGATCGCCGCGGGCGGCGGCGGTGGCGGCGGGGGCGGGCTGTTGTCGTCGCCGCCGCAAGCGGCGAGGAACAGGCTGGCCAGCGCGCTGACGCCGATCAGCGTGGCCGTGCGGCCCGCCGACGAACCGCCTTCCGGCGGTGGGCAAGTGGAGATGGTCATGTCGTTTGCCTCGTTGCTTACTTCGAGCCGTCGCCGTGCCTGGCGGCGGCCGCGGCGGCGGTCGGCGCCGGGATGGCTTCGGCGCGCGCGCCCGTGCCCGGGATCGGCGTGTTGAGGTACGGAAAGCCCGGCAGGAAGGGTTGCGCGGCCTGGTCGACGGTGTCGTTGAGGTTGAACACCGTCGAGCCGAGCGGGACCGCCGACGGGTTGCAGGCGCTGCCGAAGTGGTACGTGTCGCCGGTGCCGTTGGCCACGCACAGTCCGCCCATCGCCGCGACCAGCGTGATGTCGACGACGTCGTCCTTCGGGCGGCGGCCGTTCGGGTAGCCCGCGTTGTCGCTGCCGCCGGCCAGGATGTTGCCGACGATGCCCAGGCGGTTCTGCGACGCGAACGGCACGGCCGCGATGGCCGTGTTCAGGCGCAGCATCTCCGACGGCGTGACCGTGGCGAGCTGGTTGACGCCCTGGATGCCGGTCAGGAAGGTCGTGACCAGGTCGTTGCGCGGGATGTTGGTCGGCGAGATGCCCGGCGCGCCGAGGTAGCTCTCGAGCAGCTTCGGATAGGACGGGTTGGTGACGTAGTTCAGGAAGTACGCGTCGCCGCTCGGCTTCGAGCTGTTCCAGGCATCCTTGTCCTTCAAGCCGACGATCAGCTCGTTGACGAGCGGCATGCCCAGGCGCGACACCTGCGTCCACGCGCCGCCGTTGCGGTCGGTCGTCTGGTAGCCGGCCTTCGGGTTCGGGTCGAGCACGCGCGTCTGGCGCAGCGAGGCCGTCGTCCAGCCGCCGATCACCGGCGCCGCGGTCGTCGCGCCGAGGCAGGTCGCGGGGATCTCGAGCTCGAGGGCCGTGACGTTCTTGTAGTACAGCGAGCCGCGCGGGGTCGCGTTGTAGTCGGCGGCGTTGGTCAGCACCGCGACGGGCGCGTCGACCATGTCGAAGATCACGCCGAGGTTGACCGCGAACGGATCCTGGCGCGCGCCGACGAAGACCTTGCCGTTCGTCGCGCAGCCCGGGATCGCGATGTTGTAGACGTGCGCCGCGGCGTAGGCCGCGTAGTCGGCGATCGTCTTCTCGCCGATGTTGTCGACCGGCTTGTCGAAGGTCGTCGCGTTGGTGTCCGCGTTCTTGATCGCGGCGACGGTGCCGGTGCGGCGGTCGCCGGTGACCATCGTCAGCGTGTAGGTCTCGTTGACCTGCAGGTGCGGGTCGTGCGGGACGCTGACCGCGCCGTTCTGCAGCGGCGCCTGGTCGACGGCGGTGCCGCCGACGGTCTGGTTCAGCGCGGTGAAGTTGTTCTGGAAGCGGAACTGGAACGTCAGGTGTTCCTTGGCGTCGCCGACGTTGTCGATGTGGATCTCGTACAGCGCGTTCGCGTCCATCGCGTGGTAGTTCGGGCCGTCGAAGCCGTCCTGCATCGGCTGGTAGTTCGCCACCAGCGTGACGAAGCCGCTGCGGCCCGTCTCGTAGCTGTTGAACATGTAGAAGTCGGACGCGTCGACCTTGGGCGACGTCGAGATGAACGGCGCCTCGCGGTGGCTCGACGCGAACGCGCTGCCGGCGATGGCGAGCAGGGCGGCGGCCACGATGGGCGTGGCGCGCGGCAGATGGGGGCTAACAGATCGCATGTCGTCTCTCCTGGTGCTTGTGATGAAGACCGTGTTGCTGAGCACCGTGGTCGAGTCGGCGGATGCGATCTCGAAAGCGCGTGCTGGCAGGAGTCGTTACGTGGCGCGAAATGCTTCCGGATGCAGACGCGTCGTTAACCGTTCGACGGGCGCTGGCATGCATCCGTTTGCGCGGCGCCGACGTAGCGTGCGGGTTCGCGCGGTCGCGCAGGAAGGCCATGGGCCGAGCGCGGTGGCGGTGCGATGTGGGGCCAGCCGGGCGGCATGACGCCGGGCAGGACGGGCGCGCTGGCCTGGGCCGGCGCCGTGAAGGGCACGTGTTCGCTGAAGGTCACCGTCGTGGTGACCGACGCAGCCGGGTCAGGACGCCAGGATTGCGGCGCCCAGCGCCTCGGCCACTTCGATGCCGTCGACGCCGGCCGACATGATGCCGCCGGCGTAGCCCGCGCCTTCGCCGGCCGGGTACAGGCCGCGCACGTTGAGGCTCTGGTAGTCCTTGCCGCGCGGGATGCGCAGCGGCGACGACGTGCGCGTCTCGACGCCGGTGAGCACCGCGTCGGGCAGCGAGAAGCCCTTGATCTGGCGCTCGAAGGCCGGCAGCGCTTCCCGGATCGCATCCAGCGCGTATTCGGGCAGGCTGCCGCGGCCCTTTTCCTGCAGGTCGGTCAGGTGCACGCCGGGCTTGTACGAGGGCTGCACGTCGCCGAAGGCGCTCGAGCGCTGGCGCTTGACGAAGTCGCCCACCAGCGCGCCGGGCGCCAGGTAGCCGCCGCCGCCCAGCTCGTAGGCGCGCGATTCCCAGAAGCGCTGGAACGCGATGCCGTCCAGCGGGTTGACGATGCCGTCGCGCTTGCCGTCCTGGCGATAGTCCTGCGGGTCGATGCCCACGACGATGCCGGCGTTGGCGTTGCGCTCGTTTCGCGAGTACTGGCTCATGCCGTTGGTGACGACGCGGTTCTCTTCCGACGTCGCGGCGACGACGGTGCCGCCCGGGCACATGCAGAAGCTGTAGACCGAGCGGCCGTTGCTCGCGTGGTGCACCAGCTTGTAGTCGGCCGCGCCCAGGATCTCGTTGCCTGCGTTGGGGCCGAAGCGCGCGCGGTCGATCAGGCCCTGCGGGTGCTCGATGCGGTAGCCGATCGAGAAGGGCTTGGCGTCCATGCGCACGCCGCGCTCGTGCAGCATCGCGAAGGTGTCGCGCGCGCTGTGGCCGAGCGCAAGCACGACGTGGTCGCTGCGCAGTTGCTCGCCGGACGCGAGCGTCAGGCCGCGGACCTGCTTCTGGTCGCCCTTGCCGTCGATGAGCACGTCGACGACGCGTTGCTCGAAGCGGATCTCGCCGCCGAGGGCCACGATGTCCGCCCGCATCTTCTCCACCATGCTGACCAGGCGGAAGGTGCCGATGTGCGGCTTGGCGACGTAGAGGATTTCGTCGGGCGCGCCGGCCTTGACGAACTCCGCCAGCACCTTGCGCGTGAGGTGGCGCGGGTCGCTGATCTGGCTCCACAGCTTGCCGTCCGAGAAGGTGCCGGCGCCGCCCTCGCCGAACTGCACGTTCGACTCCGGATCGAGCTTGCCCTGGCGCCACAGGCCCCAGGTGTCCTTGGTGCGTTCGCGCACGGGCTTGCCGCGTTCGAGCACGATGGGACGCAGGCCCATCTGCGCGAGGATCAGCGCCGCGAAGATGCCGCAGGGCCCGAAGCCGACGACGACCGGGCGCTGGCGCGCGCTCGCGCCTTCGAAGAAGCCGTCGGCGGCACGGCCGACGAACTTGTAGTTGGTGTCCGGCGTCGCGCGCACGTGTGCGTCGCCCGCGAAGCGCGCGAGCACGGCCGATTCGTCGACCGCGAGTTCGCAGTCGACGGTGTAGATCAGCACGATGGCCGTCTTCTTGCGCGCGTCGTAGCTGCGCTTGAAGATGCTGAACGACGCCAGCTCCGCATCACGCAGGCCCAGGCGCGCGAGGATCGCCGGATGCAAGGCGTCCTCGCGATGATCGAGCGGCAGGCGCAGTTCAGTGATGCGAAGCATGGTGCGGCGGAACGAACAAAGGAGCCCGAAGGCTCCTGGTCACGCCGGTGCGGCGAAGTGGGGCGGGCACGCGCGCAGGGCGCGAATGCCGAATGGCAGCCGGCACGAAGCCGGCGACCGATCAGCCTTGGCGGGCGCGCTTGCCCGGATTCTTCTTGCTGCGGGTGTGGGCGCCGCGCTCGAGGCTGCGCTTCTGGCCCTTGCCGGTGGTGGCGGTCACGCCGATCGGCAGCGCCGGACGCGGGGTGGCCTTGCGGTCGGCTTCGGTAACGATCTTGTTGCCCATGATTGGATCCGGTCTTTAAAGCTGTGAGGGGTCGAACCCGGCATTCTCCCACAAACCCGCGAAATGACCAACTCCGGCCTTGGAGCGCCCGCCAAATACGTCCGTTTCCAGGGCGCCGGCGACGCGCTCGTCCTCTGGCTGCGCCGTTCGTCGCGAGCGCTTTGTAAAGATCGATTACCTTGTCACCGTCAACGGCCCGGCCGCGCATGCCGTTCTAGTGGCAAGCTCGCGCTTCAGCGCCCGTTCAGGTGGCTGCAGCAGTTGATCCTCACTCCCGAGCCGACACAGGAAGACAAATCATGAAGAAGATCCACATCGCCGTTGCCGCCCTGGTGGCCATCGCCGCCGGCGCCGCCCAGGCCCAGGTTTCCGTGGGCGTCGGCCTCAACATCAACGTGCCGGGCGTCTACGGCCGCGTCGACATCGGCGCCCCGGGCCCGGCCTTCGTGCCGCCCCCGGTGGTCTACGAGCAGCCCGTGGTGATCGCGCCGTCGGCGTACGCCGTCCAGCAGCGCCCGATCTACCTGTACGTGCCCGAGGCCTACCAGCGCGACTGGCGCCATCACTGCGGTGCCTACGGCGCCTGCGGCCAGCCGGTGTACTTCGTCAAGGAGCAATGGGTGCACGACCGCTACGTGCAGCACTACCCCCACGACCACCGCTTCGACCACTGGGATCGCGAGCACGGCGGCTGGGAGCGTGGCCATGAGCATGACTACGACCGCCACATGGAGCGCCATGAGGAGCGCCGCGACGAGCGTCATGACGACCGCCACGACGACCGCCACGACGACCGCCACGACGACCGTCATGACGATCGCCACGACGACCACGGCCACGACCACGATCGTCGCTGATCCGGCTTCCGGCTGAAACGAAGACGGCGCCTCGCGGGGCGCCGTCGTCGTTTTCGGCGCGGGCTCAGCGCGCCAGCGCAGGCGTCGTGCGGAAGCGCGTCTCGCCGCGTTCGGACACGGTCATCGTGGCCGAGCCCATCGACCGCGGCGCGCCGCGCTCGCCGACGGGCAGGCGATGCGCCAGCGCGGTGCCGGGCCGGCGCAGGGCCTGCACCGCGTCCCACGTGGCCGGCCGCGCCCAGGCGGCCGCGGCGAGTTGCATGTCCCACAGCCCGACGCCGCCGCCCAGCGCGCGCACCTCGCGCAGGTGGTCGACGACGCCCGGGCCGAAGCCGCCCGAGCCCCAGCCGTCGACCCAGGTGGGCATGCCCAGAACGATCTGGTCGCGCCGGTAGCCGGCCTTGATGCCGTAATCGAGCTGCCAGCTGTAGCGGAACAACGCGGCGCCGTTCTCGCAGACCGGTCGCCCCTCGGGCGTGAAGGTCGCCTTGCTGCCTTCGTACAGGTCCGCGTAGCCCATGCTGTGGATGGTGGCGACGTCGCCCACCCAGTCGCTCCACCAGCGCATGTTGGGCGCGTTGTCGCACGGGCTGTGGAAGCTGTCGACGGTCAGCAGCTTGCCCTTGGCCCTGAGCGCCGCGGACAGCTGGTGCACGAAGGCCGCGTAGGCGGCGCGGTCGGCGGCGAGGTCGCCTTCGCCTTCGAGGTCGAGGTCGACGCCATCGAGCTCCCACTTGTCGACAGCCGCGACGAGCGCCGCGGTGAATTCCTCGGGATGCTCCGCGAACGCGCGATGCGCCCACTGCCAGTCCCAGCGGTTGATCACCTGCGAGTTGTTGTAGACCGTCAGCAGCGGCTGCACGCCGTGGCTGCGCGCCCAGTGCGTGAGCTGGTGCACGCTGGCGGCGTTGACCGGCTTGCCGGTGGCGTCGACCGGCGCGAGGACGACGCTGCGGCCGTCCGCGCTCGGATTCCAGAACTGCAGGCCGATGCGCGTCATCGCCTGGCCGATGGCGGGCGTCGCGGTGATCGCCTTGATCGAGGCGTCGATGCCGTAGGCCGGCACCCATCCCATCACCTGGGTTGCGGGCGCTCCGCCGGGTTGAGCATGCACGCTGGCCGCGGCCAGACTGGTGACGATCGCCGGACCAAGAGCGTTCCGGACGAAGGAGACGAACATCGACGTTCCCATTGTTTTGATTGCACCAACGCGGGGCGCAGCGTATCAGATGTAAGACCCCAGCAAGAATCGGGCTCAGTTATAAGGGTTTTCCATTCAGGGTTCTCCAGCGAAGTGTTGCGCAACGCGGCGTTCGCGGCACAAGTCACGCAAATACCCGAACAAAACCGCGGGCACGCGGCGTTCGACGAAGATGCTGCAATGCACAAACAAGATCGCCGACGATGTCCGCACCGCGCCTGAATCTCGCGCTGCAAGGCGGCGGCGCGCACGGCGCCTTCACCTGGGGCGTGCTCGATGCGTTGCTGGAGGACGGCCGCTTCGCCTTCGACGGCCTCAGCGGCACCAGCGCCGGCGCGATGAACGCCGTGGTGATGGCGCAAGGCTGGATGGACGGCGGCCGCGACGGCGCGCGAGCCGCGCTGCGCCGGTTCTGGACGGCGCTCGGCGACACGATGCCGCCCGGTGTCACGCGCCAGGACGTCGACGGTGGCGTGCACCTGACGCCGATGGTCAAGATGTGGATGGCCTGGGCGCACTACGTCACGCCGGCGCAGTTCAATCCGCTGGACGTCAATCCGCTGCGCACGCTGCTGGCCGAGCAGGTCGACTTCGAGCGCCTGCGCCGCGGCTGCCCGTTCCGCCTGTTCGTCGCCGCGACGCACGCCGATTCGGGGCGCCTGCGGATGTTCGATGCCCGCGAGCTGAGCATCGACGCGCTGCTGGCCTCGGGCTGCCTGCCCACCGTGTTCCACGCGCCGCGCATCGACGGCCAGACCTACTGGGACGGCGGCTACGCCGGCAATCCCGCCGTGTTCCCGTTGCTGCGCGGCGGCCGCGCGGCCGACACGCTGCTGGTGCTGCTGTCGCCGCTCGAATGGCCGCCGGCGCAGCCCACCGACACCGCGCGCGCGCTGCATGCGCGCGTCGCCGAGATCGCGTTCACCGCGGCCTTCCGGCGCGAGATGCAGGCCCTCGCGCACGAGCGCGCGGAACGCGTGCCGCGCGTGCATCGTGCCTGGCACCGCTGGCTGCCGCGGACCCTGGGCGGCGATCCGCCCGAGCACCGCTTCCACCTGGTCGAGGCGGGGCCGGCGCTCGAAAACCTGGCCGGCGAGACGCGGCTGGCCGTCAGCGCCAAGTTCTTCGAGACGCTGCACCTGCTCGGGCGCGAGGCCGCGACCCGCTGG
The DNA here is from genome assembly GCF_023231945.1 of Scleromatobacter humisilvae. GTDB lineage: Bacteria > Pseudomonadota > Gammaproteobacteria > Burkholderiales > Burkholderiaceae_C > Scleromatobacter > Scleromatobacter humisilvae. Next base: position 135,273 of record NZ_JAJLJH010000007.1, on the reverse strand, counting down.
CTCGCGCGCCATGCCGACGCCGTGGGCCGGCGCGACAGCGTCGACCTCGCGGCGAAGTTCGGCTGACGCGAGGCTAGCGGCGCAGCGCGGTGAACGCGTCGAGCGCTTCGCTGAGCAGGTTGCCCTGCGGCACCGCGCCGGCCGGCGTCACCGAGTCCACCGCGTGCGGCAGCAGGCCGGCGAGCTGGTTGGTGACGTCCGCGGGCGACAGGCCCAGCTTGGCGGCGACGGCCGCGATGTGCGGCTCGCCGAGCACCGACTGCACCTGGTCCGGCGTGATCGCCAGGTTCTCGCCATTGCCGATCCACGACGCGACGACATGGCCGAGGCCCTGCTGCTCGAACTGGTTGACGAGCCCCTGCATGCCGCCGCCCTGCGTCATCAGCTGGGACACGACGTCCATCAGCCCCGGATGCACCTGCCCGCCCGGGACGCTGCCTTCCAGCGCGCCCGAGACCTGTCCGACGATTGAATCCAGCAATCCCATGGCGCTCTCCTGTGTCGTGTGTGGGGCGTCCTGCGTGGACGTTGCCGACGAATGTAGTCCCGACGGGCCGGTTGCGTGTGACTTTTCGTCGCACCCCGTCCATCAACCCGGCAAACCGGCGAAACGTTGGCGCAGGCGTTGTCCAGTAGAAACTTCCACGCGTGGTTTTCCACATCGATCTGAGGGGTCGTGCAGGCGCTTTTTCACTGGAACTTTGAAGCGACCCGCGCTCCAATGGAGGCACGGCATCGACGATGTCGCGGATCGCTTTTGCCGCAAGGCCTGCCACATGACCGCCCTGAAGAAACTGTTCAAGCGCCTGCGCGCCAACTCCCGAGTCCCCGTCGCCGTGCTCTCGGTGATCCTGGTCGCCGTCGGCTTCACGCTGCTGGCGCAGGAGGCGGCGCGCGAGACCGATGCGCGCAAGAGCCCCGAGATGCTGCAGTTCGAGAAGGAGCCCGACGCCTGGCTATCGAACCAGCGCAACGTGTCCGAGCTCATCAAGTCGGTCGACGCCGGCCAGGTCGCCACCGTCGCGCTGGCCAACGGCCATCCCGGCCTGGTGCTCTACACGCTCAAGAACGGCGCGAAGGCCAGCGTCGCGGTGCCGGGCTGCACCGTGCTTGGCTGCGCCGGTACCGCGCTGGACAAGCTCGCCGAACGCGGCGCCGCGCAGGGCTTCGCGCTGGTGGGCGTGGACGTCGACCCGCGCACCAAGAGCCAGCACCTGCTGGACCTGCTGGGCACCATCGTCTCGCCGCTGATCATCATCGCCACCATGGGCATCGGCTTCTTCGTGCTGATGCGCCTGCAGACCGGCGCGGGCGGCTCGGCGTCGACGCTGTCGGAGCGACCCGAGATCAAGTTCGACGACGCCATCGGCAACGACGAGGCCAAGGCCGCGCTCAACCGCGTCAAGGCCTTCATGACCGACCCGTCGTCGTATGTGAAGCTGGGCGCCGCGGCGCCGCGCGGCGTGCTGCTCGTGGGCCCGCCGGGCACCGGCAAGACGCTGCTCGCCAAGGCGCTGGCCGGCGAGAGCAAGGCCAACTTCATCGCCGTCGACGGCTCGTACTTCACCGCCACGTTCTACGGCGCGGGCGTCGCCAAGGTCAAGGCGCTGTTCAAGCTGGCGCGCAAGAACGCGCCCTGCGTGCTGTTCATCGACGAGGTCGACGGCATCGGCAAGCGCTCGCGCGGCAACGAGGGCGGCGGCGCCGAGTCCGAGATGAACCGCATCATCAACCGCGTGCTGGTGGAGATGGACGGCTTCGAGGCGATGGACAACGTCGTCGTCGTCGCCGCCACCAACCACGAGAACAACATCGACGAGGCGATGCGCCGCCCCGGCCGCTTCGACATGCTGGTGCGCCTGGCCAAGCCCACGCTGCCCGAGCGCGCGAAGCTGTTCGACCTCTACCTGAACAAGGTGACCTCCGACGGCTCGGCCGACACCGCCGCGCTCGCGCGCATGACGCCCGGACTGACCCCGGCCGACATCGCCAACATCGTCAACAAGGCCGCCTCCAGCGCCGCCGAGAAGGGCGCCGCGACGGTCACCTCCGATCACGTGCTGCGCGCCATCGAGACGCAGCTGCTGGGCGGCGAGATCTCGCCGGTCAAGGACCTGCTGACCGAAGGCACGCGCGTGCGCCTCGCCTACCACGAGGCCGGCCACGCGATGATTGGCCACTGGACCGGCGCGGGCCTGGTCGAGCGCGTCACCATCGAGCCGCGCGGCCAGGCGCTGGGCGTCACCTACATGACGCGCGACACCGAGGATCCGCTCTACAAGCAGAACGAGCTGGTGAGCCGGCTCGCGATGATGCTGGGCGGCCGCGAGGCCGAGCTGCTGGTGCTCGACAGCGTTTCCAGCGGCGCCTCCGACGACCTGAAGCGCGCGTCCGAGCTGGCCATCGAGATGGTGGGCTCGCTCGGCTTCTCGGAGACCTTCGGCCTGCTCAGCGTCGGCGGCATCCCGAAGGAACTGCTCGGGCCGGACATCCAGGCCGCCGTGCTGCGCGAGGCGCGCGTGCTGCTCGAACAGGCGCAGGCGACGTGCCGCACGCTGCTGACGGCGCAGCGCGCCCGCCTCGACGCGATGGCGCAGGCGCTGCTCACCTGCGAGGTGCTGCAGGGCGCCGAGCTCAAGGAGATGCTGGGCGAGGTCGGCCGCGTGCCGCTGCCCGAGCTCGCACCCATCGGCCGCGACCAGGCCCTGGCGCTGGCGTTCACTCGACGCGTTTGATCGCCGGCTTCGGCGCCGGCTTCGCATTGCTGCGAACCGGCGGCCGCACCCACGCGGGCGGCGCCATCGTGCGCTTGACGCCGCACGCCCAGTGCTTGACGACCAGCGTGATGAAGCGGCCGTCGTAGTCGGCGCGGCAGTAGTCGGTGTCGTCCGGCAGCTTGCGCGCCACGCTGGCCGTGGTGTTGCCGTACGAGCAGGTCATCCAGTAGCCGCCGGCGCGGTGCGGCAGGTCCCAGCTGTCGTGCAGGCCGGCCTGGCCCTTGTATTCCTGCGTCGGCACGATGAGCGTGCTGTCGGCGGGCGGCCCGGGGTAGAACGCCACGCGCACGAACGGATAGCTGGCCTGCTGGTTCAGCGGCGTCCAGCCGGCGATCGCGTCCGACACCGTCTGCTTGACCGCCAGCTGCGCGGGGCAGGCGTCCGCCAGCGGCGCCACGGCGGCCGCCGAAGCGGCCGACGCAGCGGGCGCAGCCGATGTCGCGGCGCGGGGCGGCGCGGGCGTCGCGGCCAGGGCGACGAGGCTGGCCGTCGCCATGGCGGCCAGCGCGATCGAGGAGCGGACGGCGGCTTGTCTCATGCGGGACGGCGGCGAGGCGCCGCGAGAGTGCGACCCCGCAGTCTATTTCACGATCGGCATGGGCCGGCGCCGTTGCGTCGGGGTCGTCGTCACGCAGGGGCGCTACCATTGCCTCTCGGCGACCGGCCGCGCTGCGCGCGAAGCCGGGTCGCCGCATTCCAGGGCTTGCAGCCTCCGGCCGATGAAACTCGACGACGACGACTATCCCCCCGAGAAGCTCGCGGCGCTGCGCACCGTGCGCAAGCTCGTCGAATTCTGGAACATCAGCCCGCAGGAACTGCGCGGCCCGCTGCCGCCGGCCCCGCCGGCGCCGGCGCCCGGCGCGCTGCCGATCCGCTATCGCCATCCGGTCAGCGGCGAGACCTGGGACGGCCAGGGCGAACACCCGGCCTGGCTGCGCGACGCCTTGCTGAAGCAGGGCTATACCGTCGACGAACTCAAGCGCGCCGTGACGCAGCCGGCGGGCGACGACGCGGCCTGATCAGACCACCGGCGGCTCGCCGTTGGCCAGCACCGCGGCCGCCACGAGCGCGGCCAGCAGCACCCCGGCCTCGACGCGCAGAACGTGCGCGAAGCGCGGCCACGACGCGGGCAGCGCCGGCATCACCGCGAATCGATTGAAGGCGCCGAGCGCCGCGGCGATTGCGACGAGCGCGAGCTTCACGTCGAGCGCGAAGCCCCAGGACGACCCGCTCGCCGGCGCCAGCGCGGCGGCCGAGCCGTCGAGGCCGTGCCAGGCGATGGCGACGCCAGTGGCCGCGACGCCCGCGAGCGCCGCGGTGGCCGTCGACGACAGGCCCCGGGCGTGGCGAACCACGTCGATCGCGTCGGGCCGCCCGCGCAGCACCACCAGCGCCGCGGCGAAGACGCTGCCGGCCCACAGGCCGGTGGCCAGCAGGTGCACCGTCGTCGCCGGCACGAGCCAGCCGATGCCGTTGGCGCCGGCGTGCCCCGCGCTCGCATGCGCCACGGCCACGACGACCAGCACCAGCGCCAGCGTGCGCAACGGCATCGCCCGCAAGCGACACGCGCTTGTCAACGCGAGGCTGGCCGCCAGTCCGACCGTGGCGACGGCCCAGGCGCGGCCGAAGCCGGTGCCGGCTACGATGCCGCCGATGTCCATCAGGGCCGCCAGCGGCGGCGACTCGGCCATCGAGATCGCCTCGACCCACATCCAGGCCAGGCTGGCCGCCAGGGCCACCGTGCCGCCCGCGGCGAACAGCGTGCGGCAACGCCACGAGCAGCGCGTGGCCCAGGCCGACGACGCGTCGCGCAGCAGCGCGGGCGTCGCCAGCGCACCGGCCATCGCGGCGAAGCCGATGTCGAAAAGCGCGCTCGCGGCCGTGCGCAGCGCGGCGAGCGTCGCGTCATCCATGCGCGGCGCCTATCTGGAGATCGTGAACGAGAAGTCGCCGTGCGTCTTGTGGCCGTCGCTGCCCACGGCCGTCCACACGGTGCGGTAGGTGCCGGGCTTGAGCACCGGCACCGCCGCGATGATCGCGTTCGGGTTGGTCTTGTCCGCGGCGGGGCGATCGGCATCGAAGTTCTTGCCGTCGCCGCTGCGCAGCTTGATGCGGCAGTAGCGCGCCTCGACGTGCTCGTTGAACGTGATGTGGATCTCCGACGGCGAGGCCGTCAGCACCTGGCCCTTGGCGGGAAACGAGTCGACCATCGTGGCGTGCGCGGAGGCGAGCGGGCTGAGCGTGGCGGCGAGGGTCGCGAGCGCGAGGCGCAGCGGGGTGTTCATGAAGGCTCCTGGAAGCAGTCGTTGTCGATCCGGCATCAGTGTTCCATGGGCATGCCGCCCATGTCCGGCTTCTTCGCATGCACCTCGACATCATTCACGGGATTGTGGGCGGCATGCGACGCGGCAGGCGGCGGTTCGCCCGTCCACTCGTAGGCCGACGTGCCCGGCGGATGCTGGAACCAGCCCGGGTCGCGGTAGTCGCCGGCCGGCTGGTCGCGCCGCACCTTGACGACGCTGAACATGCCGCCCATCTCGAGCGACCCGAACGGGCCGTCGCCGCCCATCATCGGCGCGGTGTTGGGCGGACGCGGCATCATCGCCATGCCGGACATGTCGCCCATGCCGTTGCCGCCCATGGCCATGTAGCCGGGCACCAGCGCGCGGATGCGGTCGACGACGTCGCGCTGGTCGACGCCGATCATGTTGGGCAGGTCGTGGCCCATCGCGTTCATCGTGTGGTGCGCCTTGTGGCAGTGCAACGACCAGTCGCCCTCGGCATCGGCGACGAACTCCATCTGCCGCATCTGGCCGACCGCGATGTCCACCGTCACCTCGGGCCAGCGCGAGGCCGGCGGCGTCGGGCCGCCGTCGGTGCCGGTGACCTGCATCTCGTGGCCATGCAGGTGGATCGGGTGGTTGGTCATCGAGAGATTGCCCACGCGGATGCGCACGCGCTCGTGCTGGCGCGCGACCAGCGGCGCGATGCCCGGGAAGATGCGGCTGTTCCACGACCACAGGTTGAAGTCGGTCATCGTCGACGTCTTGGGCACGCTGGCGCCGGGCGTGACGTCGTACGAGTTGAGCAGGAAGACGTAGTCGCGATCGACTTGCGCGATGGCCGGATGCGGCGAGGAATCGTGAAGACGGGGATGCGTCACCCAGAAGCCCATCATGCCCATGGCCATCTGCACCATCTCGTCGGCATGCGGGTGGTACATGAACGTGCCGGGCCGGCGCGCGACGAACTCGTAGACGAAGGTTTTGCCCGGCTCGATGGCGGCCTGCGTGAGGCCGGTGACCCCGTCCATGCCATTGGGCAGGCGCTGGCCGTGCCAGTGCATGCCGGTGCGCTCGGGCAGCCGGTTCGTGACGAACAGGCGCACCTTGTCGCCTTCGACGACCTCGATCGTCGGCCCCGGCGACTGGCCGTTGTAGCCCCACAGGTGCGCGGTGAAGCCGGGCGCCATCTCGCGCACGACGGGCTCGGCGACGAGGTGGAATTCCTTCACGCCGCCGTTCATGCGCCAGGGCAGCGTCCAGCCGTTGAGCGTGACGACCGGGTTGTAGTGCGGTCCGCTGGCCGGCGCGAGCGGCGGGGCGGTGTCGGCGGAGTCGTGCGACGCGAGCTCGGGCAGGCCGGCGAGCGCGGCGCGCGAGACGGCGGTGGCGGCCAGCGTGACGCCGGCGGAGCGCAGCAGGAAGCCGCGGCGGTTGGCGGCAGTCATCGCGCCTCCGCGATGTCGATGGGGGTGTCGGACAGGCCCAGCGCCGCGGCCTGGAACGCGGCGTCGGCCAGCCAGAAGTCGCGCTGCGCGGCGATCGCCTGCTGCACGACGCGGGCCTGCTCGCGCGCGTCGGCGAGCAGGTCGAAGGTGCTCGCGAGCATGCCGTTGTAGCGCAGCAGGTTCTCGCCGACGATGGTGGCTTGCAGCGGCACGAGGCGGTCGCGGAACTGCAGCGCGAGCGCGTGGGCGTCGCGCCGCTCGGCGTCGGCCGCGCGCAGTTGCGAGGCCGCGGCGACGGCGAGCGCCGACGCGCGCGCGAGCGCCGCGTCGTAGCGTGCGTTCGCGGCGGCGCGGCCCGCGTCGCCGGTGTCGAACAGCGGCAGCGGCACCGACAGCGTGAGGCCGTGCTCGCGCGGCAGGCCGGTCCGCTCGCGGCGCTCGGCGCCGACGTCCAGGCCGTTGACCGTGCCGGCGACGCGGGCCAGGCCTTGCGCATGGGCGAGTTCGTCGAGACGCGCTCGCGCGAGGCGCAGGTCGAGGCGGCCATTGAGCGCCGCTTGATCCGCCGCGTCGCCGGACGGCAGCGCCGCCGGCAGATCCGGCAGGTGCTCGGGCAGCCTGAGCGCGGCGGCCTCGTTCGAATCCAGCCCCAGCGCGCGCACGAGCGTCTCGCGCGCGCCGCGTTGCGCGCGCCGGGCCTGCGCGAGATCGACCAGCGCGCTCCCGAGGAAGGCCTCTTCGCGGGCGCGTTGCAGCGCGCTGAAGTTGCCCGCCGACTCCATTCGGCGCGCGAGCTCGCCCGCGGCCTGCGCGGTGTCGCCCACCTGTTCGGCGTAGCGCATGGCCTCGTCCGCGGCGACGGCGTCGACCCAGGCCCGGCGCGCCGCGTCGGCCGCGCGCAGCACGTCGACGGCCAGCTGCAGCCGCAGGCGCCGCTGCGCATCGTCGGCCCGGGCGGCGCGCGCCGGCAGCAGCAGCACGTCGAGCAAGGACACGCTCAGCGCGCGCGTCAGCTCGATCTGGTTCGGCGAGCCGCCGCTGGCAAGGCGCTCGAACGCGAACACCGGGTTGGGCAGCCGCGCCGACTGCGTGGCGTCGGCCGATGCCGCGGCGCGGTCGAACAGCAGCGCCTGCAGCGCGGGGCTGTGCGACAGCGCGATGCGCACGGCGGCGTCTTCGGACAGCGGCCGGGTCAACGCGTGGGCGACGTCGTCGCGGGCCTGGGCTTGTGCGGCGTCGGTCGTGAGCCACGCGAAGTCGGGGCCGCCGCGGGCGGTCACTTCGGCATGTGCTGCGGCGATGTTGTCGTCGATCTTCGTCGCGGCACAGCCGGCGAGCGCGAGCGCGGCGGTGGCCAGCGCCACGCGGGCAATGGGTCTTGTCGATGTCATGGGATCCTCGTCCTGGAAGCGGCCCGCGCGCGAAGGCGCGGGCGCTCGCGTCACGCGCGGGCGCGCGACGCGGTCGCGTCGGTCAGGCGAGGAAGAATCGGGGCGGCCGCTCGGTGCCGCCGGTGAGGAACAGCGGCGAGGCGGCGTCGGCCGCGTCGCGATGGACGACGGCCCAGCGCGTGGCGACGGGCGCGACCGCGAGCATCGCCTGCTGCGTGACGATCGGCCCGCAGCACGCGCCGCAGCCGGCCTTGTCGATGGCGTGGGCGTGGCACGGCATGTCGGCCGCGTCCATCGTCGTGCCATCGGGCATCGTCATCGTGTGCGGCGCGTTTGCGTGGCCCGGCATGGCGGCCGCCGCCGCCGCGCCCTGGATGGGCAGCGCCAGCGCGATCAGCCAGAGCGTCAACAGCCGCAGGAAACGTCGCATGGCGCCAGTCTATCAATGCGCCGCGTGGGCACCGTGGGCGTGGTCGATCAACGCCGCGTCCCACGCGTGCACCGTGGTCGACTGCTCGCCCAGCCCCGTGATGCCCAGCCGCATCGTGTCGCCCGGCTTGAGGAAGCGGCCGCGGCCCATGCCGACGCCCGCCGGCGTGCCGGTGGCGATGAGGTCGCCCGGCTCCAGCGTCATGAAGCGGCTGACGTAGCTCACCAGCTGCGCGACGCCGAACACCATGTCGGATGTCCTGCCGTCCTGCATGCGCTCGCCACCGACCTCGAGCCACAGCCCCAGCTTCTGCGGGTCGGGCACCTCGTCGGCCGTGACCAGCCACGGGCCGACCGGGCCGAAGGTGTCGCAGCACTTGCCCTTGTCCCAGGTGCCGCCGCGCTCCAGCTGGAAGGCGCGCTCGGAGACGTCGTTGACGACGCAGTAGCCCGCCACGTGCGACAGCGCGTCGGCCTCCGACACGTAGCGCGCGCGGGTGCCGATCACGACGCCCAGCTCGACCTCCCAGTCGCCCTTGACGGAATCCCGCGGCAGCACGACCGGGTCGTTCGGCCCGGTCAGGGCGTTGGCCGTCTTCATGAACAGGATGGGCTCCGTGGGCAGCGCCATCTTCGCTTCGGCCGCATGATCCTTGTAGTTGAGGCCGACGCAGACGAACTTGGACATGCCATGCCAGGGCACGGACAGCCGCGTGCCCGGCGCGATGACGGGCAGCGTGTCGATCTCGATCGAGCGCAGGCGATCCAGCCGCGACGGCGCGAGATCGGCGGCGCAGATGTCGCCGATCTGCGCGCTCAGGTCCCGCAGCGCGCCGTCGGGGTCGACCAGTCCGGGCCGTTCGTGGCCCCGCGGGCCGTAGCGAAACAGTTTCATGCGAGTCCTTTGGAGCTTGCGACGATGATGCCATCGCAAGCTTTGCCCGCAGGCCTCGCGGTCTTGTCCATCAGCTCAGCAGCGCCGACAGCCTGTCCGGATGGATGTGCAGTCCGACCAGCCCCGCCACGCCCATCAGCACGCCGAATCCGGCCGGCACCAGGCTCAGCAGGTACAGCCACAGCAGCTGCGTCAGCGACGAGACGGCCAGCATCGAGATCGCGATCGCCAGCAGCGCGTCCGACAGGTCGAACTGGTCGTCGCGGTAGTTCAGCGCGTCGTAGTTCTTCTGGTCGGCGTTGGCCTGCGCCATCACGTCCTGCTTCTTCTGCGCCTGATCCTTGGCCATCGCGTCGTACTTCGCGATGGCCTGCGCATAGCCCTCCTGCGCCGCGGTGGGCGCCGAGGGTTGCTGCAGCCGCAGCTGCGTGGCCTGGGCCTCGGCGACTTCCTGACGCAGGTTGCGAGCCTGGTAGTAGCCCCAGTGGTCGATCTTGTCGGCCTGGGCCTGCTGCATCGCCTGGCAGATGTTGTCGTCCTTGATCTTGCAGATGCCCATGAACGTGGCCAGCAGGGCGACGGTGATCGCGACCGCGGCGTTCAGGCGGGCGCGCTTCCTGTGCTCCGCCGGCGGCGTGGGGTCGTCGTCGCCGAAGCCGGAGGGCTCGGCGACCATTTCGAGGGGATCGAGGTCCATGGGCGGTGCGCGTGGGGCGGGAACCAAAGCGGCGATTTGACACCAAGCCCGGCCGTCGTGGCGGCGGGCGCGCCACATCGGCCCATTTCGGGCCGTTTCGCGCGGCTGAGCCAGGAATCGCGGGAAATCGGGCTCTTTTCCGCGCTTGGCCGGCGGAACTGGGAATCAAGATATCCCGACTCGACGTGCCCGTCCGCGCACGCTCGTCCATCACGCCGAAAGTCCGCCCCATGCATTCTCCGCAGACCCCGCCCGTCAGCCTCGTCAACCGCCTCGCCGTCACCGGCGTCGTGGCCGTCCTCGTCAGCGCGGGCGTGCTCGGCACGGTCGCGACGCTGCTCGCGCGCCAGTCGCTGCAGGCGCAGGCGCAGGAGAAGCTGGCCGTCGTCGGCGACGCCGCCTCGATGCGCATCGGCGAATGGGTGGCCGCCAATCTGCGCACCGGCGCCAGCGTGACCGCGGCGGCCGCACCCGATGCAATCACCAAGGCGATGGGCGAGGCCACGCACGCGGGCTTCGCCAAGAAGCGTCGCTTCCCGGCCGCGACGCCGGCGACGCGTGGCGCCGACGTCATCAGCCTCGCGATGAAGACACCCACCCGCGCCGGCCCCGCCAAGGACGATCCCAAGCCCGACGCCGCCGCCGCCGCGGCGATGGCCGCGATGGCTGCCCTGACCCACGCGGCGCCCGCGCCGGCACCGGCGCCCGCCGCCGCGCCTGCCCCGGCCGCCAACGGGGGCGCCGCCGCTGCGGCCGCCGCCGCGATGGCCGCCATCAACAAGAAGCCGGCCGCGCCGGCACCCGCCAAGGTCGAGGCCGTTGCGAAGGCCGCGCCCACGCCGACGCCCGCACCCGCGCCCGCCGCCGAAGCCGCCCCGGCGCCGTCCGACGCGGCCTCCGCGCCGGCGCCCGCGGCCGACGACCAGGCCCTGCGCACCGCGCTCGCGCAAGCGCTGGCCAGCGGTGGCTTCCGCACCGTCTACATGGGCTACGACGCCGACAAGCGCTTCGTGCAGGTGCCGCAGCAGAAGATGCCCGATGGCTACGATCCGACCAGCCGTCCCTGGTACAAGGCCGCGGCCGCGAGCGGCAAGCCCGTCGTCACGGAGCCCTATCGCAACGCGTCGTCCAACGAGATGACCGTCACCTTCGCGATCCCCGTCAATGTCGACGGCAAGCTGCTGGGCGTGATCGGCGCCAACAAGCCGCTGGACGAAGTCGCCAGGATGGTCAACGCCGTCAAGCCCAGCGAGAACTCGTACACGTTCGTGCTCGACAAGCAGGGCCGCGTGCTGATCCACCCCAACGCCGATCTTTCGCTGAAGACGCTGGGCGAGGCCCAGCCGGGCATGGCGGCGGTGGCATCCGCGCCCGACAACGCGATCGTCGAGGCCAACGACGGCACGCGCGACATGCTGGTGCGCGCCGAGGCGATCCCCGGCACCGACTGGCGCCTCGCCGTCGCGTACGACAAGTCGGCCGCGATGGCGGGCCTCGGCACGCTGATGACGTCGATCGGCGGCGCGGCGCTGTTGATCGTGATCGTGGCCGGCCTGATCTTCACGACCGTGCTGCGCAGCTGGTTCGAGCCGCTGCGCAAGGTGCGCAACGCGATGGTCAGCGTGGCCAGCGGCAGCGGCGACCTGACCACGCGCATCGCGGTTGCCCACAACGACGAGGTCGGCCAGATCGCCCGCGCGTTCAACGACTTCACCGAGTCGCTGCGCGGCATCATCCAGGAGGTCAAGCAGGCCAGCTCGGAAGTCAAGACGGCCGCGCAGGAGATCGCCACCGGCAATGCCGACCTGTCGTCGCGCACCGAGAGCCAGGCCAGCTCGATCCAGCAATCGGCCAGCTCGATCCAGCAGCTGCATTCGTCGACGATGGCCAACGCCGAATCGGCGCGCGAGGCCAACCGCATCGCCCAGGAGGCGGCCGCGCTGGCCGCCGAGGGCGGCAACAAGGTGCACGAGGTCATCGAGACCATGGGCGGCATCACGGCCTCGAGCAAGCGCATCGGCGAGATCATCGGCGTGATCGACTCGATTGCGTTCCAGACCAACATCCTCGCGCTGAACGCGGCGGTCGAGGCCGCCCGCGCGGGCGAGCAGGGCCGCGGCTTCGCGGTGGTGGCGAGCGAGGTACGCACGCTGGCGCAGCGCAGCAGCGAGGCCGCGCGCGACATCCGCCAGCTGATCCAGAAGTCCACCGAGGACGTCGAGACCGGCGCCCACCGCGTCGACGACGCCGGCCGCACGATCTCGCAGGTCGTCGAGTCGGTGCGCTCGGTGAGCTCGCTGATGGCGCGCATCGTCGAGGCCACGCAACAGCAGACCGGCGGCATCGGCGAGGTCAACAACGCCGTCAACCAGATCGACCAGATGACGTCGCAGAACGCGGCGCTGGTGGAAGAGGCCTCGGCGGCGGCGACGTCGCTGAGCGACCAGTCGTCGCGGCTGGTCGAGGCGGTCGGTCGGTTCCGCACCTCGAACTGATTCACGCGGCGTGCCAATTCCTGCCGGAATGCGGGCATCGGCGTTTCGCGCTGCGCCCGCTCCGGCGCTAGTCTTGTGGGACCGACTGCCCGGATGCCTGCCATGTCCCTGCCCCTGACCGACCTCGAAGCCGAAGCGATGAAGCTGTCGCGCGACGACCGCGTGCGGCTGGCGGATCGCTTGCTGGCGAGCGTCTACGGCGACCGCGACATGGACGAGGCCTGGTTCGCCGAGATCGAACGCCGGATCGCCGCGCTTGATGTCGGTGCGCCGTCGGCGGTCGCCGAGCCGGCGCTGTCCGAGGCGGAGCCAGGCCACCGCTGAGCCACCGCCGCGCCGGGATGGCGCGCCTCGATCGGTCCCTGAGCCCCCGTGGGGAAAGCCTGCACCGCGCCTGCGCGGCAGCTTCACCGCGCCGAAGTATGCTTGCGCCCCATGTACGTGCCCTTCTTCGGCCTCAAGCAGAAGCCCTTCTCGATCGCGCCCGATCCGCGCTACCTCTTCATGAGCGAGCGCCATCGGGAGGCGCTGGCGCATCTGTTGTACGGCGTGCAGGGCGGCGGCGGCTTCGTGCTGCTCACGGGCGAGATCGGCGCGGGCAAGACGACCGTTTGCCGCTGCTTCCTCGAACAGATCCCGGCACGCTGCAACGTTGCCTACATCTTCAATCCGAAGCTGTCGGCGCTGGAGTTGCTGACCACCGTGTGCCACGAGTTCGGCATCAAGTTTCCGGCGTTGACGGCGGCCGGCACGCCGCCGACGGTCAAGGACTACGTCGACGGCCTGAACGAATACCTGCTTCGCACGCACGCGGTCGGCCAGAACAACGTGCTGATCATCGACGAGGCGCAGAACCTGTCGTCCGACGTGCTGGAGCAGTTGCGGCTGCTGACCAACCTCGAGACCAGCGAGCGCAAGCTGCTGCAGATCGTGCTGATCGGCCAGCCGGAGCTGCGCGGCATGCTGGCGCGCCCCGAGCTCGAGCAGCTCGCGCAGCGGGTGATCGCGCGCTACCACCTCGATGCGCTGTCCGAGAAGGAGACTGCGCAGTACATCGCGCACCGCCTCGCGGTGGCCGGCCTGAAGGCGGCGCTGCCGTTCGACGGCGCCGCGTTGCGCCGCATCCACCAGCTCACGCGCGGCGTGCCGCGTCGCATCAACCTGCTGTGCGACCGCACGCTGCTGGGCGCGTACGCGTCGGGCAAGGCGCGCGTCGACCGTGCGATCGTCGACAAGGCCGCGCTGGAAGTGTTCGGCCCCGGCGGCGAGAAGCCGAAATCCACGCGGGCGCGCTGGTGGCCGCTGGCCGTGGCCGGCGGCGTGCTGGTGGGCGCCGCGGCGGCGATGGCCGCGGTGCAGTGGGGCAGCCACGACAAGGCCCCGGCACGCGTGGCGGCGTCGGCGGCCAGCGCCGCATCCGCCGCGCATCCGAAGCCGCCGACGGCCGTGGCCTCGACGTTGCCGACGGCCTCCGCCGCCGCCGCGGTGACGCCGCGCCTGCGCTCCATCGAGGACCTCGAGGCGCTGCTCGCGCGCGCGCCGCACGACGAGCACGACGCGCTGCGCACGCTCGCGCCCGAGTGGGCGCTGCAGCTGGGCGACGGCGACCCGTGCGCGCTCGCCGCGGAGCAGGAGGTGCGCTGCTTCCGCGCGCACGGCGGCCTCGCGCTGCTGCGCCTGCTGGCGCGTCCCAGCGTGCTCGCGCTGCGCGACGGCCAGGATCGCCAGGTCTACGTCGTCCTGGCCGGCCTGGGCCACGACGACGCCACGCTGGTGGTGGGCAAGGCGCCGCTGCAGGTGCCGCTGTCGCTGCTGACCACCGCGTGGCGCGGCGACTTCATCACGTTCTGGCGCGTGCCGCCCGGCTATTCGGTGCCGCTGTCGATGGGCTCGCAGGGCGCGCTCGTCGACGCCGTGGGCGCGCAGCTTGCCGAACAGCAGGGCGCCTCGGCGCCGGCGCCCGACCACGTCTTCGACAACGCGCTGCGCGCACGCGTCGCCGCGTTCCAGCAGGCGCAGGGCCTGACGCCCGACGGCGTCGCCGGCCCGACGACGCTGATGCAGATCAACCGCGCCAGCGGCGTCGCCGAACCCTGGCTCGCCGGCACGCCGCCCGCGGTGTCAGCGGCCTCGTCGCCTGCCCTTGCCCAACGAAAGTAATCGCGCATGTCCTACATCCTCGATGCGCTTCGACGAGCCGATGCCGAGCGCTCCCGCGGCGTGGTGCCGGGCCTGCACGCGCAGGGCGTGCCCGCCGACGCCGAACCGGCCGCGCGCAACTACGCGCCGCTGGCCTGGGCCGCGGGCATCGCCGGCGTGCTGCTGGCAGGCGGCGTGGCGGTGCTGCTGTGGGCGCCCTGGAACGCGAAGCCGGCGCCCGATGCGCGCCTGATGCCGGCGCCCGAGATGGCGCTGGCGTCGCGCGACAACGCGCCCGTGCAGCCGGCACAAGGCGAACTCGCGCCGGCGCAGCCGGGCGCGATCGATCCGGGCGCGCGTCCGATCGAGCCGCCGTTGGGCCGAGGCAATCCCGCGCCGCCCGCGGCCGACGTGCGACCGCCCGCGGCCTATCCGCCGCCGGCCACGGCGCGCGCGCAGACGCGTGACGCGCGCGACACACTGGCCGAGCGCGCCGCCGCCGGCCGCGTCGCCACACTGCAGCCGCGCGCCGACCAGCGCCAGTCGGCCGTCGCGCCAACGACTTCGCCGATGCCCACTCAGCCGCCGGTGGAGCACTACGGCGCCGCCGTCGACCCCGCGCCGGCCGCCGCGAAGAACACAGCGGTCGCCAACATCAACACGCTGCCGCCCGACGTTCGCGCGCAGTTGCCGCACCTGGCGGTCGGCGGCGCGATCTACTCCGAGACGCCGTCCGCGCGCATGGTGATCCTCAACGGCCAGGTCTTCCACGAGGGCGACAAGCCCGCGGCCGACACCGTGCTCGAGCAGATCCGCCTCAAGTCCGCCGTCCTGAACTTCCGTGGCCAGCGCTACGAGATCTCGTTCTGATCCCTTCCCGAAAGAGCCCCGCATGATGATGACCCGCGCCTTCCGCCTCGCCCCGTTCGCCGCCGCCGCGCTGCTGGCCGCCTGTGCCGCTTCCGCCCCGAAGCCGACGCCGCCCACGGTGGTGATTCCCGGCAGCCTGGACGTGCCCGGCAAGCAGGTGCTGGTGCGCACGCTGTGGGCCGACGGCGTCCAGATCTACGAATGCCGCAAGACGGCCGACGCGAGCTTCCCGGCGTGGGTGTTCGTCGCGCCGGAGGCCACGCTGAAGGACTCGAACGGCACGCTGCTGGGCCATCACTACGCCGGCCCCACCTGGGAGGCGAACGACGGCAGCAAGGTGGTTGGCGCGGTCAAGGCCAAGGCCGACGCGCCCAACCCGCACGCCATCCCGTGGCTGATGCTGGAGACGCACAGCACCGGCACGCCGGGCCTGTTCGCCAAGGTCACCGCGATCCAGCGCGTGGCGACGGTGGGCGGCGTGGCGCCCGAGACGGGTTGCGGCACCGCGACGATCGGCAAGCAGGAGCGCGTGCCCTACGCGGCGCAGTACGCGCAGTACGCGCCGGCGTCCTGAGCGCAGGAGTCGCCGGCGGACGACCAGCCGGTCAGTCGCCGCGCGTGAAGACGGTCACCGCCAGGCGCACCGGATCGGCGTTCGCCGCGAGTCGCACCGGGACTTCGTCCCAGGCCAGCACGAAGACGCGGTCGTGTCCGAACAGCGCCGGCTCGCGCCAGCCGCAGCGGCGTGCGTCGACGCCGCGCTGCGGCAGCCTCGCCGGCTCGAGCGGCCGCCAGCTGGCACCCAGCGCGCGCTGCAGGTCGGCGCAGGCCTGATCGAAGCCGACGCTCGCCGGCATCTTCCAGCGCTGGCTGTCGATGTCGTCGTGCGGCTGGCGGCGCAGGTCGGCGACCAGCCCGATGCTGATCTGGGAGACGGCGACGTCCCAGCTGCCGCGCTCCTCGAGGCGCTCGGCGCCCGCGGGGGCGATGCCGCGCAGCGCGGGCGTGTCGCCGCGCGCGCACGCCGCGAGCGCGAGCAGCAGGAACGAGCACGCCGCCGCGCGACGCATCAGGGGTTGGCTCCCGACACCGCGTTGGATGCGCTCAGGAAGAACGGATCGGCCGGGCCGCGCGTGCGGTCGAGCTGGCCGGGCGCGTGCGGCACGGCCAGGTCCATCAGCGCGTTCGACAGGCTGCCGTCGTCGGCGGAGACGCCACCGACGATCTCGCGCACCGCTTCCTTGGTCAGTCCGCTGAAGGCCTGCGCGCCGACCTTGGCGGCCACCGACAGCCCCGGCATCGCAGCGGTGCCCACGGAAATGGCGGTGCTGAAGACGTTCGAGAGGATGTCCCCCTGGGTCTTCGCATCGGCCTTGAGCTTTCCGATCGCAGCTTGCATGGCGCCGGCATAGTAGCCGAGGTTCTGCGCGTTGCGGTAGAAGTGGTCGCCGTTGGAGCCGACTTCGGCCGTGTTGTAGAACTGGTCGGCGGTCTTGCCGGTGCCTGCGCCCTGCAGCATCGCGACCTGCCGCCCGATCGCCGGGTTGCTCGCCTTGGGGTCGTCGCCGAGTTGCTGCTTCAGGTAGGTCGTGAGCGCATGGCCGAACGGGTCGTCGGTGTCCAGGCGGTTCACGATGCCGCGCGTGTCGGAGTTCATCAGCTTCGTGAGGCCGCCCGCGACCGCCTTCGCTGAGTCCTTCGCGCCGGGGCTGGGCGTGAGCAGGGTGTCGGCGCCGTGGATGTCGTCGAGCGCCTTCGTGCCCGCTTCGAACACGCGCGCCTTGGCGATCGGGTCGTTGCACGCCGACGCCGCGCCGAGGAGCGACTGCAGGCCCGCGGTGTCGAAGGTGGACGTCGTCGTCGCGCTGGCCGCGCCGAGGCCGCCGTCCGTCATCGAGGACGTGGTGATGACAGTCTGCCCCTCGCCCGCCTTGACGACGGCCTGCAACTGATCGGCGTCGAGCGACTTCACCGCGGTCGCGAAGCCGGCCGGGTCGTTCTTCATGCTGGACAGCACGTGGGAGATCGCGATGGCCTCCTTGTCGCCGGTCTGGATCGAGGACGTGCCCCAGCTCGTGTCGAACTTCGTGTCGCCGCTGGTGGCGGCCGGTGCCAGCGACTTCACAAAATCGATCTTGGCCTGCGACGATGCGAAGCTGGCGACGGAGTCGCCGAGGGCCGTGACGTCCGAGCGGTCGGAGAACGCTGCCGCGACGCGACCCAGCTGCTTGCCGTCGAGACCTCGTGCGAGGCCGTTGAACAGATCCTTCTTCTCGCCGCCATCCAGGCCCTGGGCGCCGAAGATGCCGCCGTGGTTGACGTTGCCGGCGAGCTTCTTCAGGTCGGCGTCGCTCAGCTTGGCGACGATCTTGTCCTCGTCGGCGGGGCCGAACTGCCCGAGCAGCTTGCGCACTGACTGCATGTTGTCGTTGCGGCTCGTGCCGAGGAAGCCCTCGTCGCCGACGAGCTGGTGGATCTTGCCGGCGGCCTGGTCGACGGTGAGCGTCATGCTGGACTCCCTGTGTGGTGGTTGCCAGCTGCGACGATGCCACTCGGCGCGCGCCGTGGCATCCTGGGTCGATTCCTACCTGGGAGCGCTCCCAGGGGGACTTTCCAGCTCGTGCCGCCTACCGCCCGCGATGTCGACGGCGCGTCAAAGCGCCTGCGGCACCACCGCCGTCACCTCGATCTCGACCTTCGCGCGCGCCTCCATCAGCGCGCTGACCTCGACCGCGCTCATCGCGACGTCGTAGTGCTGGCCCATCACCTCGCGGTAGGCGGCGCCGATGTCGCGGCCGCGCGCGAGGTAGTCGGCGCGGTCGACGACGTACCAGGTCATGCGCACCATGTGCTCGGGTCGCGCGCCCGCCTCGGCCAGCACGGCCTTGACGTTGGCCAGCGCCTGGCGCACCTGGTCGACCAGGTCGTCGCTGTCGAACTCGGACGCGGCGTTCCAGCCGACCATGCCGGCCACGAACACCTGGCGGCCCTGGGCGGAAACGCCATTCGCGTAGCCGCGCGGGCGCGGCCAGCCTTCGGGTTGGAGGACGGACTTCATTGCGGGCTCCCTGTTTCGTTGTCGGCCATCATGGCGCCGTCTTCAGGCGGAAGCGCTGCAGCTTGCCGGTGGCCGTGCGCGGCAGGTCGGCGACGAACTCGATCGCCCGCGGGTACTTGTACGGCGCCACCGCGCGCTTGACGTAGTCCTGCAGCAGATTGACGGTGGCCGCGTCGGGCGCGTGGCCGGCGCGCAGCACGACGAAGGCCTTGACGATCTGGCCGCGCTCGTCGTCGGGCACGCCGATGACCGCGCACTCGGCGACGGCCGCGTGTTCCAGCAGCACGGTCTCGACTTCGGGCGCGGCGATGTTGTAGCCGGCCGAGATGATCATGTCGTCGGTGCGCGCCTGGTAGCGGTAGTAGCCGTCCTCGTCGACGCAATAGGCATCGCCCGTGACGTTCCAGCCGTCGTGCACGTACTGCGCCTGGCGCGGGTCGTCGAGGTAGCGGCAGCCGGTCGGGCCGCGCACCGCCAGCCGCCCGACGGCGCCGCGCGGCAGCGGGTGGCCGTCGGGGTCGAGGATGCAGGCCTGGTAGCCGGGCACCGGCGTGCCGGTGGCGCCGGCGCGCGCGTGCGTCTCGTCGGCCGAGATGAAGATGTGCAGCATCTCGGTGGAGCCGATGCCGTCGATCGCCTCGATGCCCGTCGCGTCCTTCCATTGCACGCGCGTGGCCGCGGGCAGCGCCTCGCCGGCCGACACGCACTTGCGCAGCGTGCCGCCGAGCGCGACCGACAGCCTGCGCTCGCGCGCCTGCTCGGCGATCGCGCGGTACGTCGTGGGCGCCGTGAACAGGACGGTGGCCCGGTATTGCGGGATTGCCTCGAGCAGCACCGGCGGCGTCGCCTTCTCCAGCAGCACCGTGCTCGCGCCGATGGACAGCGGAAACAGCAGCAGCCCGCCGAGCCCGAACGTGAAGCCCAGCGGCGGGCTGCCGATGAAGACGTCGTCGGCGTTGGCGCGCAGCACGTGCTTCGGCCAGCACAGGCAGATCGCCATCACGTCCTGGTGGAAGTGCATCGTCGCCTTCGGCTCGCCGGTGGTGCCGGACGTGAAGGCGAGCAGGCAGGTGTCGTCGGCCGCGGTGTCGACCGCCATGAATGGCCGCGTGTGACGCGCCATCGCGGCCTCGAGGCCGTCCGGCGACGCGTCGTTGAACAGGCGAACCTGCGTCAGCGTCGGACAGTGCGGCTGCGCCAGCTGCAGTTCCTCGGCGAGCGACAGGTCGCACAGCGCGTGCGTGACCTGCGCCTTCGCCACGACCTGCTTCAACTCCTTCGCGCGCAGCAGCGGCATCGTCGCCACGGCCACCGCGCCGGTCTTCATCACGCCGAACCAGCATGCCGCCAGCATCGCGTTGTTGGGCGCGCGCAGCAGCACGCGCTGGCCGGGCCGCACGCCCATCTCGTCGGCCAGCACGTGCGCGATCGCGTCGGCCTTGCGCTGCAGCTCGGCGTAAGTCCAGCGCAGGTCCGGGCCGAGGATGCAGGGACGCTCGCCCCAGCCGCGGTCGATCGCCTTGTCCAGCAGTTCGACCGCGCAGTTGAGCTGCGGCGGGAACTGCAGCTCGGGGAGGTCGAACAGGTAGACCGGCTGCTGCGCGAGCGGCGGCAGGTGGTCGCGCGTGAAGGTGTCGACATGGGCCGTGCGGCCGCGCGAAGGGATGGTCACTTCAGCAGCTCCCGGGCGATGATGAGTTGTTGCACCTCGCTCGCGCCTTCGTAGATGCGCAGCGCGCGGATGTCGCGGTACAGGCGCTCGACGACCTGGCCGCTCTGCACGCCCGCGCCGCCCCACAGCTGAAGCGCGGCGTCGATGACGCGCTGCGCGCCCTCGGTGGCCGCGAGCTTGGCCATCGCGGCCTCGCGCGTGACGACGTGGCCCTGGTCGCGGCGCCAGGCGGCGCGGTAGGTGAGCAGCGCGGCGGCGTCGACGGTCAGCGCCATGTCCGCCAGCTTCGCCTGCGTCAGTTGCAGGTCGACGAGCTTCTGGCCGAACATCGAGCGCGTCGTCGCGCGCGCGAGGCCTTCGGCCAGGGCGCGGCGCGCGAAGCCGAGCGCGGCGGCGGCCACCGAGGTGCGGAACACGTCCAGCGTGCGCATCGCCAGCTTGAAGCCGGCGCCGGCCTCGGCCAGGCAGTGCGACGCGGGGATGCGGCAGCCCTCGAACGCGAGGCGTGCCAGCGGGTGCGGCGCCATCACGTCGAGGCGCTCGGCGATGCGCAGGCCCGGCGCGTCGGCGTCGACGACGAACGCGGCGATGGACTTCGTGCCGCGCGCCTCGGGCACCGAGCCAGGCTCGACCTGGCGCGCGAACACGACGTAGAAGTCGGCGATGCCGCCGTTCGAGATCCACGTCTTCTCGCCGTCCAGCACCCAGTGGGCGCCATCGCGGCGCGCGGTGGTCGACATCGCCGCGACGTCCGAGCCGGCCTCGGGCTCCGACAGCGCGAAGGCCGCGATCGCCTCGCCGCGGGCCACGCTCGGCAGGTAGTGCTGCTTCAGTTCGGGCGTGCCGTCCAGCGTGATCGCGCCGCTGCCCAGGCCCTGCATCGCGAACGCGAAGTCGGCCAGGCCGTCGTGCGCGGCGAGCGTCTCGCGCAGGATGCACAGCGTGCGCGTGTCCAGCGCGTCGCTCGCGCCGCCATGGGCCGTGCCGCCGACCGCGAGCCTGAGCCACCCGCGTTCGCCCAGCGCGCGAACCCAGGCGCGGCAGTGGGCATCGACCTCGTCGCGCGACGCCTGCGGCGACAGCTCGTGCGGGAAGCCGCCGGCGGCGAGGTCCGCGGCCAGTCGCGCGTGCAGGTCGCGGTGGCCGTCATCGAAGAACGGCCACTCCAGGGCTTCGGCGATGGCGCTCATGTCAGCGGCCCTCGAACACCGGCTTCGTCTTCGCCGCGAACGCGCGGTACGCGTGGCCGAAGTCCTCGGTGAGCATGCACAGCGCCTGCGCCTGGGCTTCGGCCTCGATCGCGGTGTCGATGTCCATCGCCCACTCCTGATGCAGCATCGATTTCGTCAGCGAGTGCGCGAAGGCCGGCCCGTCGGCGAGCTGGCGCGCGAACGCGGTGGCCTCGGCAACCAGCGCGTCGGGCTCGACGAGGCGGTTGAAGAAACCCCAGCGCTCGGCCTCGGCGCCCTCGACCGAGCGGCCCGAGTAGATCCACTCGGCGGCGCGGCCCTGGCCGACGATGCGCGGCAGCATCGCGCAGGCGCCCATGTCGCAGCCGGCCAGGCCGACGCGCGCAAACAGGAAAGCCGTCTTCGAGCGCGCGGTGCCGTAGCGCAGGTCGCTGGCCATCGCGAGGATCGCGCCGGCGCCGGCGCACACGCCGTCGACCGCCGCGACGATGGGCTGCGGGCAATGGCGCATCGCCTTGACGAGGTCGCCCGTCATGCGCGTGAACATCAGCAGCTCGGGCGCCGGCAGGGCGATCAGCGGGCCGATGATCTCGTGCACGTCGCCGCCGGAGCAGAAGTTGCCGCCCGCGCCGGCGATGACGATGGCGCGCACGTCGTGCGCGTGGCGCAGCGCGACGAACAGGTCGCGCAGCTCGGCGTAGCTCTCGAAGCTCAGCGGATTCTTGCGCTCGGGCCGGTTTAGCGTGATGCGCGCGACGCCGTCGCTGCACGCCCACAGGAAATGCGTCGCGCGGTAGCCGGCCAACGGGCGGCGGTTGCCGGCCATCAGCGCGGCGTTGATCGTGGGAGTGGTGTCGGGTGCCATGTCTCGTTCCTTCAGCGGGTCTTGTCGTCCTGCAGCCGCCGCGTCAGCGACAGCCGCAGGTGCCCCAGCAGCGCGTGCAGCTGCGCGCCTTCGTCGGTGTCCAGGCCTTCGAGCAGCTCGATGACCCAGCGCTCGTGTTCCTCCGCGACGCGCTCGAAGGCGCGCCGGCCGCGCAGCGTCAGCGCGATGCGGAACGAGCGCCGGTCTTCCGCATCGACCTGGCGCGTGACGTAGCCGCTCTTCTCGAGCTCGTCGGTCAGGCTCGTGACGTTGCCGCCGGTCACCATCAGGTAGCGCGACAGCGCGTTCATGCGCAGGCCCTCGGGCTGCTCCTTGTGGAAGCGGTGCAGTTGCGCGAGGTAGTCGAAGCGCGGCAGCGTCATGTCGAAGTGCGTGCGCAGCCGGCGGCGGATCTCGGTCTCGATCTGCGTGGTGCACGACAGCAGCCGCAGCCAGGTCTTGACGGCGGCGTGGTTGGTCGTCGCGGCGCGGCCCTCGTGGCCGATCTCGGAGTCGCCCAGCAGCTCGTCGAGCCGGTTGGTGCTGCGCGGGTCGCGGGTGTCCGCCTTCATGGACTTGCCTTTCAATTCATCACCTCGCCGCCGCTGACCGACATCGCCTGGCCGGTGAGCGCGGCCGGCGCATCGGCGCACAGCCACAGCACGGTGGCGGCGACCTCGGCGGGCTCGACCAGCCGCTGCAGCGGACTCGCGTTCGAGAACGTCGCCATCGCGTCGGCCTCGTCGCGGCCGGTGGCCGCCACGATGCGGGCGACGCCGTCGCGCACGATGGCGGTGTCGGTGTAGCCCGGGCACACGGCGTTGACGGCGATGCCCTGCGGCGCGACCTCGAGTGCCAGCGAGCGCGTCAGACCGAGCACGCCATGCTTGGCCGCGGCATACGCCGTGCAGTAGGCGTAGCCCTTCTGGCCGGCGGTGCTCGCGATGTTGACGATGCGGCCTGCGCGCGCCGCGATCATCGGCGCCAGCGCGGCCTGCGTGCACAGGAACACGCCGGTGAGGTTGACCGACAGCATGCGGTTCCAGGTATCGAACGGCAGGCGCGACAGCGGGCCCGTCTCGACCGCGCCGGCGTTGTTGACCAGCGCCTGCAGCGCGCCGCCCTTCGCGTGCACCTCGGCGAACGCGCGCGTGACGCTGGCGGCGTCGGTGACGTCGAGCTCGACGCAGTCGTGCGTGACGCCCTCGGCGATCGGCAAGGTCACGCGCACTTCCTCGAGTGCCGCGCGCGCGCGTCCCGCGAGCGTGACGTGCCAGCCCGCGCCCGCGAGGGCCTGCGCGATGGCCGCGCCGATGCCGCGCGTCGCGCCGGTCACCAGCACGCGGCGCGGCGTCGGGCGCAGCGAGAGCGGCACCGAGGCATTGGGCAGCGGGCCGGGGCCGAGTTCGACGGCCTTGGCCGGCAGCTCGATGGCGCCGATCGCGGCGACGGCCTCGCTCTGGTCGCCATTGCGGATCTCGTTGCTCATGCGTTGCTCCCCGTCGCCCGTGCGCGATCGAACGCCGCCTCGAGCTGTGGCTTGGCCGAGCGGTAAGGTGCCGGCCAGTCGACCTGCTTCCAGCCGATGCGCGCGGCCTCGGTCAGCGTCCATGCCGGGTTCGCGAGATGCGGTCGCGCGACGGCGCACAGGTCGGCGCGGCCGGCCGCGATGATGCTGTTGACGTGGTCGGCCTCGCTGATCGCGCCGACGGCGATCGTCGCGATGCCGGCCTCGTTGCGCACGCGGTCGGCGAACGGCGTCTGGAACATGCGGCCGTAGATCGGCTTCTCGTCCTTGCTGACCTGGCCGGACGAGCAATCGATCATGTCGGCGCCCGCAGCCTTGAACGCACGCGCGATCTCCACCGCGTCGGCCGGCGTGATGCCGCCCTCGACCCAGTCGTGCGTCGAGATGCGCACCGACATCGGCAGCTGCGACGGCCAGGCCGCGCGCACCGCCGCAAAGACCTCGAGCGGATAGCGCAACCGGTTCTCCAGCGAGCCCCCGTAGGCGTCCTCGCGATGGTTCGTGAGTGGCGAGATGAACGACGACAGCAGGTAGCCGTGCGCGCAGTGCAGCTCCAACCAATCGAACCCTGCGTTGGCCGCGCGGCGCGTGCAGGCGACGAAGTCGTGCAGCGTGCGATCCATGTCGGCGCGCGTCATCGCGCGCGACCAGTCGCTGACGCCGGGCAGGTATTGCTGCGCCGACGCCGAGACCAGCGGCCAGCCGCCGGAGTCCAGCGGCTGGTCGATGCCCTCCCAGCCGAGGTGCGTCGCGCCTTTCGCGCCGGCGTGCCCCAACTGCATGCCGATGTGCGCGTCGCTGTGCGTGTGCACCCAGTCGACGATGCGCGCCCACGCGTCGCCCTGCGCGTCGGTGTAGAGGCCTGGGCAGCCCTTGGTGATGCGGGCATCGGCGCTGACGCAGGTCATCTCGGCCATCACCAGCGCCGCGCCGCCCATCGCGCGGGCGCCCAGGTGCACCAGGTGGTAGTCGCCGACGACGCCGTCGATGGCCGAGTACTGCGCCATCGGCGAGACGATCACCCGATTCTTCAGCGTGATGGAGCGCAGCGTGTAGGGCGTGAACATCGGCGGTGTGGCCGCGTCGTGCCTGGCGAACCAGCGCTCGTAGCCCTCCAGCCAGCCGGCGTCGCGCAGGCGCAGGTTCTCGTGGCTGATGCGCTGGCTGCGCGTCAGCAACGAATACATGAACTGCTCGGGCGGCAGCGGATCGCAGTAGCGCGTGCCGCAGACTTCGAACCATTCCATCGCGTTCCACGCCGCGTTCTGGAGCCGCAGCACCTCGACGGCGCGGATGGCCTGATAGCGATCCAGCAGCGCGGGCAGCGCCGACGGCGACGTATCGCCGGCCAGCCTGAACTGGTTTGCGAGCTCGATCGCGTCCTCGAGCGCGAGCTTGGTGCCGGAGCCGATCGCGAAGTGCGCGGTGTGCACGGCGTCGCCCATCAGCACGATCGGCGCGTGGCCGCTCTCGCGTTGGTCGGCGCCGACCCACCACTGTTCGCACTTGATGCGCTGGAAGTTGAGCCAGGCCGAGCCGCGCAGGTGGCGCGCGTTCGTCATCAGCCTGGCGCCCTGCAGGTGGCGCGCGAACACCTGCTCGCAGAAAGCGACCGAGGCGTCGGCGTCGAGCTTGTCCAGGCCGTGCGCGAGCCACACGTGCTCCGGGCACTCGACGATGAAGGTCGAGGTCTCCGCGTCGAACTTGTAGACGTGTGCCTGGAACCAGCCGTGTTCCGTGCGTTCGAAGACGAAGGTGAACGCGTCGTAGAGCTTCTTCGTGCCGAGCCAGATGAAACGGTTCGGGCGGGTCACGATGTCGGGCTTGAAGACGTCCGCGTATTTCTGGCGCACCACCGAGTTGATGCCGTCGCTGGCGACGACCAGGTCGGCGTCGGGGAACTCCGCGTCGTCGCGCACCTCGCGGTCGAACTCCAGCTTGACGCCCAGCGACTCGCAGCGCGACTGCAGGATGTTGAGCAGCCGCTTGCGGCCGATGCCGACGAAGCCGTGTCCGCCGGAGCGGATGGATCGGCCCTTGAACTCGAGGACGATGTCGTCCCAGTGCGCGAACGCGGCCTCGATCGCGCCGGCCGTCTCCTCGTCCCAGCGGCGCAGGTGCGCCATCGTGGCGTCGGAGAACACGACGCCCCAGCCGAAGGTGTCGTACGGGCGGTTGCGCTCGACCACCGTGATGTCGTGGCCCGGATCGAGCTTCTTCATCAGGAGGGCGAACGTGAGGCCGGCGGGGCCGCCGCCGATGCAGACGATGCGCATGCTGTCCTCGGCTATCCTGGAATGCGTTCCGCGCAGTGTGGCGGAAATTGCTTGAGGTGTAAATAGTTTAATACTAAACTAATTGCTTCCCATGCCGCAAGACGCGCCTTCAGGAGTGACCCCATGATCTCGAGAGACGACTGCGCGCGGCGCGACGCCGCGGACGCGCTGGCGCCGCTGCGCGACCAGTTCATGCTGCCAGAAGGCGTGATCTATGTCGACGGCAACTCGCTGGGCGCGCTGCCCCGCGCGACGCCCGCGCGCGTGGCCGACGCGGTGCGTCAGGAGTGGGGCGACGGCCTGATCCGCAGCTGGAACGACGCCGGCTGGATCACGCTGCCGCAGCGCGTCGGCGACCGCATCGGCGCGTTGGTCGGCGCGAAGCCGGGCGAGTGCGTCGCGGCGGATTCGACCTCGGTCAACCTGTTCAAGGTGCTCAGCGCGGCCTCGCGCATCGTCAAGGCGGATTCGTCCGCGCGACGGGTCATCGTCAGCGAGCGCCAGAACTTCCCAACCGACCTCTACATCGCCGAGGGCCTGTGCCGCGATCTCGGCTGGACGCTGGAGCTGCTGGAGCCGCCGGCTCTCATCGAGCGGTTGTCCGGCGGACGCGGCGGCGACGTCGCGATCATGATGCTGACCCAGGTCAACTACCGCACCGGCGCGCTGCACGACATGGCCTCGATGACCGCGCTGGCGCACGCCGCGGGCGCGTTGACGGTGTGGGATCTCGCGCACAGCGCCGGCGCCTTGCCGGTCGACCTGAATGGCGCGGGCGCCGACTTCGCGATCGGCTGCGGCTACAAGTTCCTCAACGGCGGCCCCGGCGCGCCGGCCTTCGTGTGGGCGCATCCGCGGCACGCCGGCCGATTCTGGCAACCGCTGTCCGGCTGGATGGGCCATGCCGCGCCGTTCACGTTCCGGCCGCACTACGAGCCGGCGGCCGGCATCGCCCGCTTCCTGTGCGGCACGCCGGCGGTGCTGTCGCTGACGGCGCTCGAATGCGGCGTCGACACGCTGCGCGCCGCCGACGCGCTCGGCGGCATGGCGGCGATCCGCGACAAGTCGATCGCGTTGACGGAGTTGTTCGTCGCGCTGGTCGACGAACGCTGCGCGCCGATCGGCTTTGCCTGCGCGAGCCCGCGTGACGCGCGCGTGCGCGGGAGCCAGGTCAGCCTGACCCACGCGAGCGCCGACGGCGCAAGCCACGGCTACGCGATCATGCAGGCGCTGATCGCGCGCGGCGTGATCGGCGACTTCCGCGCCGGCACCGCCGCCGACGCCCACGGCCCGGCGCTGCCCGACATCCTGCGCTTCGGCTTCACGCCGCTGTACCTGCGCTTCGTCGACGTCTTCGACGCCGTCGACCACCTGGTGCAGGTGATGCAGCGCGAGGAATATCGCGAGGCCCGCTTCAACAAGCGTTCCGCCGTGACCTGACGTCGGACAATCGAGCCATGAGCCAGAACGAAGACACCGCCGCGGGCGGCTGCCCGATGGGCCACGGCGCCGCCGCCGCGCCCGCGCAACCCGAGGCGCGCGGCGAACGCGTCGTCGCCGAGGAGGGCGCGCAGCTCGACTTCAAGTCGGACATGAGCTACGGCGACTACCTCCATCTCGACCAGGTGCTCACCGCGCAGCATCCGCTGTCGCCCGACCACAACGAGATGCTGTTCATCGTGCAGCACCAGACATCCGAGCTGTGGATGAAGCTGATGCTGCACGAACTGCGCGCGGCCGTCGCGGCCATCGCCGGCGACGAGCTGGGCAGCGCGTTCAAGATGCTGGCCCGAGTCAGCCGCATCATGGAGCAGCTGGTGCACGCGTGGGACGTGCTGGCCACGATGACGCCGCCCGAGTACTCGGCGATCCGCCCGTACCTGTCGGCCAGCAGCGGCTTCCAGAGCTACCAGTACCGTTGCATCGAGTTCACGATGGGCAACAAGAACGCGGCGATGCTCAAGCCGCACGCGCACCGGCCCGACCTGCTCGCCCAGGTGGAGCAGGCCTGGCGAGCGCCCTCGCTGTATGACGAGAGCCTGCGCCTGCTGGCGCGCCGCGGCATCCCCATCCCGGCGTCGCACCTGGAGCGCGACTGGACGCAGCCCTACGCCGAGAGCGACGCCGTGCGCGATGCCTGGCTGGTCGTCTACCGCGATCCGAACCATCACTGGGATCTTTACCAGCTCGGCGAGGAGCTGACCGACCTGGAGGACACCTTCCGCCTCTGGCGGTTCCGCCACGTGACGACGGTGCAACGCATCATCGGCTTCAAGCGCGGCACCGGCGGCACGGGTGGCGTCAGCTACCTGCGCAAGATGCTCGACACGGTGCTGTTTCCGGAAGTCTGGGCGCTCCGCACGGAGCTCTGAAAGCGCGCGTCCATGCGCCTTTGCTGCTCGACGGCGGCGGGAAGTTGCCGTCGAATTGCTGCGAGATCCGGTCATTTGCGGCCGAGTAGATCCGTGTAAATGCCGGTCTTTGTTGCCGCAAACCCTTCATATTGCCCTTAAGATTCGCCCTCAGAATGTAGGACAAGGGCTCGAAATCGTGCCCGAGCGCAGCACTTTTCGCTGTGTCCGTCAAAGTGAGAATCGGGAACGTCACGATGAATTTCTGGGGCAAGCTGGCAGTCGCCGCATCGGTCGCGTGGATCTCCTCCACGGCATTCGCGCTCACCGACCCGACCACTCGCCAAGGCGAGTCCCTGTCCGCGCTGCAGACGGTCGAGGCGTCCGACGACGCGCGCTACGTCGAGCACTGGATCCACGAGAAGGGGGACGACCACGGACGCCCTTTCGTGATCGTTGACAAGAAGGCGGCGCGCATCTTCGTGTTCGGCGCCGGCGGCAAGCTCCTGGGCGCATCGTCCACCCTCCTCGGCCAGTCGCGCGGTGACATCCCGGTGCCCGGTGCCGGCGCGAAGGATCCGTCGCGCCTGCTGCCGGACGAGCGCAAGACGCCGGCCGGCCGCTTCGAATCGGTCCCCGGCAGGAACCTGCACGGCGAACCGGTGGTCTGGGTCGACTACGACACCGGCATCGCGATCCACCGCGTGCGTCCCGGCATCTCGCAGGAGAAGCGCGATGCCAGCCTTGCTACCGAGGATCCGAACAACAAGCGGCTGTCACTGGGCTGCGTGGTCGTGCCGGAGACCTTCTTCTGGTCGGTCGTGCTGCCGACGCTCGGCAACGTCCGCGGCACCGTCTACGTGCTGCCGGAAGACGGTCCGGTGCAGGCGATGTTCGCCGAACCCAAGCCCGACACCACCGTCGCCACGCGGCGCGTCAACGTCAGCGCTCGATAGTGCGCAGCAGCGCCAGCGAGTGGTCGAACTCGTGGCGCACCCAGTCGCGTAGCGCGATCAGCGGCGGCCAGTCCGCCAGCGCCGTCGGGTAGACGAGGCTGTAGGGCTGCACGCCCTCCAGCACCACCGACACATCGAACAGCCGCGCCAGGCGGCCGTCGCGCAGCGCGTCGGCGGCCAGCAGCTCGCGCACCACGGCCAGGCCCAGGCCCTGCTCGGTGGCCTGCAGCATCAGGCCGACGTCGTTGAACGACGCCACGGGCGTCACGCGCGTGCGCACGCCCGCGCCGGCGAACCACTTCTCCCACACCTCGCTGTCGCCCAGCAGCGGCTCGCGCGCCAGATCCGCCGGCTTGCCCGCGCGCAGACGGAGCGCGACCTGCATGGCCGCGACCGCGATGAACGGCGTCGGCGTCTCGTACAGGCGCTCGACGACCAGTCCCGGCCATGGCCCGGGACCGGTGCGGATCGCCGCATGGAAGCCGTCGCGCTGCAAGTCGATGATGTTGGCGGAGGCCTCGATCTCGAGCGGGATGCCGGGATGGCGCTCGCGCCACAGCCCCAGTCGCGGCAGGAACCAGCGCTGCGCGAACGACGGCAGCATCGTCAAGCGGACTCCCTGCGCGGCGCCCTTGGCCGCGGCCGCGGCCGCCTGGACGCCGTCGTCGACCTGCGCGAGCGCCGGCTCGACCTGGCGCAGCAGCGCCTGGCCCGCGGCGTTCAGGTGCACGCGGCGGCCGCGGCGGTCGAACAGCGGAAAGCCCAGGCGGCTCTCCAGTTCGCCGAGTTGCTGGCTGACCGCGCTGTGCGTCAGGTGCAGCGACTCGGCGGCGGCGCGCAGCGTCGGCAGCCTGGCGACGGCGACGAAGGTCGGCAGGAAGTTGAGCGGGATGCGCGACATGGTCAGATTAGCTTACCAAATTCGCCAGGAATAGTCGATGGACGAGCAAGCGGAGTGCTCCTATTCTGACCAACACCGAAGTCGACAAGGAGAAGAACCATGACCACCTGCACCATCACCCCGACCGTCAGCACCCCGGCCGCGAGCCGTTTCCTGGAGGCATTCGTCCGCTTCTTCAGCCGCTCCGTGGTCACGCGCGAGCTGGTCGACCAGGCCTGGATCGACACCGGGCTGGGCCACCTCGACGAGGCGACGCTGAAGGACATCGGTGCCCCGCCGCACCTGGGCGAACGCGAGCGCCTGATGGAGGCCTGGAAGCTCGCCGCGGCGCTCGACGCGACGCGCCACCTGTGAACAGACCCTAGCGGGTGGCGAGCTGGCCGCGGAAGTGCAGGTAGTCTTCCGCGGCCAGCTGCGGCCGCTCGATCATCGGCGCGTGGCCGACGTGCGGCATGACGACGGCCTGCGCGTTCGGCAGCAGCGTCTTCAGCACGGGCACCGTTCCGACCGACAGCGCGCGATCCTCGTCGCCCCACACGATCAGCGTGGGCGTGGCCAGGCCCTTGACGGACGCGTCGACCGAGTCGGTGGCGATCTGCGCGAACACCTGGCGCTCGAGCGGCTGGTTGGCCATGCGCTCGCGCGCCATCACGTTCATCACCGAGCCGGGGATGTACGGAGGATCGCTCATGACGAACTTCAGGAACGCGGGGAAATCGCTCTCCCTGGTGATGAACAGCGGGTTGGTGTCGGTCGTCGTGACGATCTTCGCGAGCTCGCTGGGCGGCGCCGCGGCGATGCCGGCGCAATCGAGCAGCCACAGGCTGGCCACCTCCTGCGGATGCTGCGCGGCCAGGCTCATCGAGATGCCGCCGCCCATCGAGTTGCCGCCGAGGTCGAAGCGCGACAAGCCGAGCGCCTGCGTGAAGTCGTGCAGGCGCTGGGCCTGCGCGGCGTAGTGGTAGTCGATGTCGGTACGGTGCGACGACTCGCCGAAGCCGACGAGGTCCGGCACGATCACGCGGTAGTGCGGCGTCAGGTAGCGCGCGACGCGCGTGAAGTTGTCCTTGTCGGCGCCGAAGCCGTGCACCAGCACCAGCGGCGCGCCGCTGCCGCCCTCGAGGTAGACGACGTGCGTGCCGTCAGGCAGCGAGATCTCCTTGCGCACCAGGCCCGCGCGCGAGCGTTCCATCGCGTAGGCGCTGTCCTTGAGCGACGGGCCCATGCTGTCGCAGCCGGCAAGCAGGGCGACAAGGGCGGTGGCGGCGAGGACGGTGCGGAAGAGGGATGGCATGCGAGGTGCTTCGATGAAGGAATGCCGCACTCTAGTCGACGGCGCCTTGCTTCGCGACTCGCATTCCCGGGCCTGGGGCGGTGCGCCGCGGGCTCGCATTCGCCGGTGTCCGACTCAAGCGACTGTTAGAAAGTCAGCGGTCGTTTGAAATGTGGGAGCTCCGTCCCTTTGGGGGATGGAACGGCGCGATCCGCTGCGTAACCTTCATCCCAACGGATGGATGAGGGGTGCGCGCATGGGCAAGACGACGATTCGACAGTGGATCTGGACGGCCACGACTGCCGTGGCGTTCGGCGCCACGGGCTGGTTGCTGGGCCAGTCGGGCGGGGGTTCGGCGGCGGTCGTCAGGGCCGCCGCGCACGAGGAGGGCGTGCCGGCGGCGCGGGCGTCGCTGCCGATGGCACCGACGCTCGCAGCCACCGCAACAGACGCCGTGCCGATGGACGCCGACCGCGGCCTCGCGGCCGGCCAGGTCGACGAGGCGGCCCGCCTGATGCAAGGCAGCCAGGCGGATCGGTTCGACACGCTGCAGCCGGCGCGCAGGAGCGGCACCGACGCCGTGCCGCAAGTCGGGACCGTCGGCCGCTAGCGTTGCTGGGCCTCAGAGGCCATCGAACGCGCTGAACTCGCCCAACGTGGCGAGCGAGCGCTCGAGCGCCGCGAAGCAGTCGGCGTCGATGGAGGTGCCGATGCCGTCGCGCATCACCTGCAGCGCCTGCGCGGTGGCCATCGCGGGGCGGTACGGGCGGTCGGCGGTGAGGGCGTCGAAGATGTCGGCCGCCGTGATGATGCGCGTCTCGAGGCGGATGTGGCGCGCGTCGAGGCCGCGCGGGTAGCCGCTGCCGTCCAGCTTCTCGTGGTGCGCGCCCGCGACGCGCGCGAGCACGCCGAACGCGCCGATGCGCCCGAGGATCTGCTCGGTGTGGACCGCGTGGCGCTGCACCGCGGCCCACTCCCGGGGATCGAGCTGGCCAGGCTTGTCGAGGATCTGGTTGCTCACGCCCAGCTTGCCGACGTCGTGCAGCAGCGCCCCGCGGCGCAGCCAGCGGCGTTCGGGCGCGCCGAATCCGAGCTGCTCGGCGAGCTGGTTGGTGATCAGCGCGACGCGCGCGCTGTGGCCGGCCGTGAACGGGCTCTTGGCGTCGACGATCTGGCCGAAGGCCAATGCGATGTCGTCGAGATAGTCGTCGCCCACCGGCTGCGGCTCCTGCGCCGGCTCCATCTCGAGCACGCGCTGCTCGAGGTCGTCGGAGGCCAGCTGGCGCCAGAACGCCGGGTCGCGCGCGAGCACGGCGAAGGCGTCGGCGATGCGCGGGTCGAACCAGCGGCCGCTGCGGCGCGCCACCTGCTCGCGCGTGCGCTGCGGGCCCACGCTGGCGTGGAACACGTCCACCACCTGCGCCAGCAGCGCGATGCGCGAGTACAGCGGGATCTCCTCGCCCTGCAGCCCCTGCGGCTGGCCGCTGCCCTCCCAGTGCTCGTCCAGGCCCTGGATGGCGTCGGCCACGTCCTCGCTGAAGCGAAGCTGGCGGGCGATCTGCGCGCCGCGAGAGCAGCGCGTCTCGACGAGTTCTCGTTCGATGTCGCCGCCGTTCTGCACCGCGTGGGCGATGGCGCGCAAGCGTTCGGCGAGGCCGGCCTTGACGCCGGTGTGCCGGATGACGAAGTTCATCAGGCCGGGCAGGCCCAGGCCGGCCGTCTTGCGATCGCGTTTGAACGACAGGTCATCGGTGAGGAACAGCTGGCACAGGCGTGCGGCGTTGCTGCTGCAGCCGGAATCCTTCAAGAGCGTCGCATAGTAGAGCTCGCGCATCTGGACGGTGTTCAGGCCGATCGCGCGGCCGAGCTGCTGGCCGATCCAGCAGCTGCGCATGCAGTGTCCGGCGGGCTGGCCCTCCGTCAGGTCGAGGGCGTGGCTCAGCGAACCGAGCAGCTCGCCCAGGCGCGGACCGCCGGCCGCGGACGGCGCGGGCGCGCGCGGGGCGGGCGCGAGGCGGCTCCCACCGAATCCGGACGGCGTGCCGTCGCCCGTGTCGTTGGCGGCGCCGGCGTGCAGGAGATCGAGCTGGGCGTCCATCCGGGGTCTATCGGCGTGCGGGCCGGCCACCTGAAGTCCGCGGATCGTGAGAAGTGTCGCGGTCGGGAAGCTCGGCCATGCCTCAATTTCGCGGGCCCGGCGGTCGATAACCTCCTGACGCCTCCCTGACAACCAGTCACTTCCACCTCCATGGCCATTGCCGACGACCTGTCGAACACGCCGAACCGGATCGCCCGCAGCGCTCCGATCGCGGTGCGGCTCGCGCTCGCGTTCGGCCTGCTGCTCGCGCTGCTGGCGGGGGTGGTGGCGCTGGTGCTCAAGCAGGCGGAGCTGGTGGGCGAATCCAGCCGCGTCGTGGCCGAATCCAGCCTGCGCCAGGTGCTGCTGGCGCGCCAGGCCGAGAAGGCCGCGCAGGCCGGCGCGCAGCACCTGCACACGCTGTTCCTGCTGGACGCCCGCTCCGACCGCGTCCCGGTCTACGCGCTGATCGACACCGAATTCGCCGAGCAGAAGAACGCGCTGTCGCAACTGCTGGCCGATGCGCACGCGGTCGAGGACGCCGTCGTCGTCGAGCGCCTGATCTCCACGCGCGGCCGCTTCGAGGCCGCGTTCCAGCACACCGTCGAGGAAGTCGAGCTCGACATGGGCGCCGCGCGCCCGATCATGATCAAGGAGACGCTGCCCGCGCTCAACGACATGCTCAACGCGCTCGACGCGCTGGTGGCCGTCAAGTCGGCGCAGGCCAACGCCACGATCTCCAGCATCCGCATGCAGCAGGCGCGCAGCCGCGAATACGTGCTGGAGCTGTCGGGCCTGGCGGTCGTCGTTGCGCTGATGTGCGCGGTGATGATCACGCGCTCGATCACCCGGCCGCTCGCGCTGACCGTGGCGCTGGCGCGCGAGATCGCGGACGGCAAGCTCGACAGCCCGATGCCCGCGGCCGGCCGCGACGAGGTCGGGCGCCTGATCACCGCGCTCGGCGAGATGCGCAACAGCCTGGCGCAACGCGAGGCGCGCATCGTCGACCTCGCCTTCCGCGATCCGCTGACGGGCCTGGCCAACCGCACGCTGTTCAACGACCGCCTCGACCAGGCCGTCGGCACGGCGACCCGCACGGGGCATGCGATGTCCGTGCTGCTGATCGACCTCGACCGCTTCAAGAACGTCAACGACGTGCTGGGCCACCCGGTGGGCGACGAGCTGCTGAACCAGGTCGCCGGCCGCCTGACGCGCGAGCTGCGCCGCACCACCGACACCGTCGCCCGCATCGGCGGCGACGAATTCGCCGTCCTGCTGCCGGCCCAGGGCCGCGAAGGCGCCGCGCTGCTCGCGCGCCAGCTGCTGACGGCGCTCGACACGCCGGTGACGATCGAAGGCCAGACGGTGGACGTCAGCGGCTCGATCGGCATCGCCACCTTCCCGGACGACGGCGCCAACCCGACCGAGCTGATGGCGCATGCCGACTCGGCGATGTACGTCGCCAAGCAGACCAGCTCCGGCTATGCGGCCTTCACGCAGAAGATGGTGCGCACCACCGAGCACGGCCTGAGCCTGCTGTCCGACCTGCGCCGCGCCGTCGACGAGAACCAGTTCTACCTGCAGTACCAGCCCAAGATCTCGCTCGCCGACCGCAGCTGCCTGTCGGCCGAGGTGCTGATCCGCTGGCGCCATCCGACGCGCGGCTTCGTGCCGCCCGACCAGTTCATCCCGTTCGCGGAACAGACTGGCTGCATCAAGTCCATCACGCGCTGGGTGCTCGCGCGCGGGCTGGCGCAGCTCGCGGCGTGGCGCGCCGCCGGGCTGGAGATGTCGCTCAACATCAACGTGTCGACGCGCGACCTCGTGCAGCAGGATCTCCCCGCCCTCGTGCGCGCGCAACTGCTCGCAGAAGGCGTGGCCGCGCGCCACCTGTGCCTCGAGGTCACCGAGAGCGCGATCATGGAAGATCCGGCGCATGCGCTGGCGTCGCTGAACGCGCTGCACGAGATGGGCGTGCAGCTGTCGATCGACGACTTCGGCACCGGCTATTCGTCGCTGGCCTACCTGAAGAAGCTGCCGGTGCAGGAGCTCAAGATCGACCGCTCGTTCGTGATGAACCTCGATCTCGACGACAACGACCTCAACATCGTTCGTTCGACGATCGGCATGGCCCACCACATGGGCCTGAAGGTGGTCGCCGAGGGCGTCGAGACGGAATCGGTGGCAGCCCAGCTCAAGACCCTGGGCTGCGACGGCGCGCAGGGCTACCTGTTCAGCCGTCCGCTGGGCGCCGACGACTTCCACGCCTGGGCCGTCGCCGCGCGCGCCGCGAATCCGCCGCTTGTTCTTGGTGCGCCGGGCGAACCGGCGTCTGCGGACCTGCCCGAGAGCGTTCCCGCCGCGACCTGAGCGCGCTTCACGCGCCGGTTTCGGCTCTGTTACGAGACCGCGCCGCCTAAAATAGCCAGATCCGATCGGCGCGGCATTGACACGCCCCCGCCTCGCTGCAATCCTCTGTCTTCGATCCGAGGGGAAACGAGAAGAAGATGAAGCTGGGGACATCTGGCGCCACGCCACCTGCCCAGGCGGCCGCGCCGGCGCTATCGCCCGCGCGCGTTCACGAGGAGTCGCTGGCCGTCGGGCGCCAGCAGGAGGATCCGCACGCCGCACTGTCGGTGCGGGCGTTGAGCATCCTGATCCTGCTTGCGGGTGTCCTGTTGCTGTCGCAGGTGCTGGTGCTGCGCCTCTATGGGCCGTTGGGCCTGCTCGGGACGTCGCGGGCCTTGCTCGGAAGCGGCCTGGTCGCCAGCGGCCTCGGCGCCCTGGCGTTGTCGCGCGCAGGCTGGAACCGGGCCTCCGCCACGCTGTCGCTGGCCCTGGCGCTCGCGGCGCTCATGTTCCACGCATGGTATTCCGGGCTCGGCACGCATGCCATCGTGCTGGGCGGCGCCGTGCTGCTGGTGGCGATCGCCGGCATCCTCGTCAACATGGCGACGGCCGCCGCGATGGGCGTGGCCACCGCGTTGCTGATCGCCGGTCTCGAGATCGCCGAGAACCGCGGCCTCATTTCCGCGGCCGCGGCCGACGCGCAGCTGCACCAGGAGTCGCGCGCGCTGTCGTTCGCGGTGCTGATCGTGGCCGCGCTGGTCACCGCGTGGATCGTGCGGCGCCAGCTCCTGGCCACCGTGCTGCGCGCGCGCGACCAGGAGCGCCGCATGAGCCGGCTGCTGGGCCTGGGCAGCGACTTCACGTGGGAGATGGACCACCGCGGCCACATGACCTACCTGTCGCCGTCCTTCGAGATGCACACGCCGCACAAGGTCGCGGAGTTCATGCAGCTGGCCAAGCCCGGTGGCCCGACCTTCGTCAAGGATGCGCAGTCCGAGCTGCTGCTGGCGGACCTGAAGGCACGCCGGCCCTATCGCGACCGCGTCATCCATTTCGTCACCGCCGACGGCAAGGAGCTGTTCATCAGCGGCAGCGGCGAGCCGATCTTCGACCCCACCGGCCGCCACCTGGGCTGGTGGGGCGTCAGCCGCAACGCGACGGCCGAGGTGCTCGCGCAGCGCGAGCTGCAGCGCTCGCAGACGATGCTCGATCGCCTGTTCCGCCTCAGCCCCGACGCCGTCTGCGTGGCCAGCATGCGCGACGGCCGCGTGCTGCTCGCCAATCCGGCGTTCCTGGCGTTCGTCGGCCTCGACGAAGCAAAGGTCATGGGCCGCAACGGCTACGAGCTGGGCTTCTGGCGCGACGAGGAGCCGATGCTGGCACTCGGGCGCGCACTCGCGGCGCAGGGCTGGGTGCGCGATTTCCGCTCGGTGGCCTGGTCGGCCGACGGCGCGCAGCATTTCGTGCTGATCACCGCGGCCACGTTCGACTGGGACGGCGAGCCGGTGACCGTGATGACCACGCGCGACGTCACCGAGACCGAGCGCGCGAAGCAGGAGGGCGACGCCATCCTCGACAACGCGGTCGTCGGCGTGTGCCTGGTGCGCAACCACCGACTCGAGCGCGTCAACCCGCAGCTCGAGCGCATGCTGGGCCTGCCGCTGGGCTCGCTGGTGGGCAAGCCCACCGAAGTGCTGTTCCGCGACCGCGACAAGTTCAAGGAGTTCGTGGCCACGTACGAATCCTCGCAGGTGGCCGGCGACACGATCGACATCGAGCGCCGCGTCCCGCGCGCCGACGGCACCAAGCTGCTGCTGCGCATGCGCGGCCGCGCGGTCGATCCGAAGCGGCGCCAGGAGACCGGCACCATCTGGGTCGTCGAGGACATCACCGACCGCCGCCGCGCGGAGCTGGAGCTGGCCGACGCGCAGCGCGACGCCGAGGCCGCCAGCCGCGCCAAGAGCAGCTTCCTCGCGACGATGAGCCACGAGATCCGCACGCCGCTCAGCGGCGTGCTGGGCCTGGCGCGGCTGCTGCAGGACGCGTCGCTGCCGACGCCGCGCCGCAACGCCTACCTCGCCCACCTGGTTGACGCGGCGGAGCTGCTCAACGGCATCGTCTCGGACGTGCTGGACCTGTCCAAGATCGAGGCCGGCCACCTGCAGGTCGAGCAGATCCCGTACGACCTGCACGCGGTCGTCTGGAGCGCGTTCCGCACGTTCTCGCCGATCGGCCAGGAGCGCGGGCTCGAGATGAGCTGCCACGTGGCGCTCGACACGCCGCGCGAGGTGATGGGCGACCCGGTGCGGGTGCGGCAGATCCTGTCGAACTACCTGTCCAACGCGCTGAAGTTCACCGACCGCGGCCGCATCCACGTGCACCTGTTCCGGCGCACGCCGGAGATCGCGCGCATCGAGATCAGCGACACCGGCATCGGCGTCAGCCCCGAGCTGCGCGCCACGCTGTTCCAGCCGTTCACGCAGGCCGACAGCTCCACCACGCGGCGCTTCGGCGGCAGCGGCCTGGGCCTGTCGATCTGCCGCGAGCTCGCCACGCTGATGGGCGGCAACGTCGGCCTCGACAGCGACGGCCGCACCGGCAGCTGCGCCTGGGTCGAGCTGCCGCTGATCACCGCCGACGAGGAGGACTTCAGCACCATCGCGAGCCCGCTGGACGACACGCCGCAGCAGCCGCTGCACGGCATGCGCGTGCTGCTGGCCGAGGACAATCCGGTCAACCGGCTCATCGTCGGCGCGATGCTCACGCGGCTCGGCGCCGAGGTCATCGAGGCCACCAACGGCAGCGAGGCCATCGAGCACGCGTCGCGCGAGTCCACGAGCGTGCACGCGATCCTGATGGACCTGCACATGCCCGAGGTCGACGGCATCGAGGCGACACGCCAGCTGCGCGCGCAGCCGCACACGGCCCACCTGCCCATCATCGCGCTGACGGCCGCGGTGCTCGACGCCGAGCGCGCGCAGGCGCACGCGGCGGGCATGAACGGCTTCGTCTCCAAGCCGGCGGGCGAGGGCGACCTGCTGCGCGCGCTGTGGGCCTACCTGCCCGGCGCCGAGGGGCCGCCGAGCGCGTTCATGCGGTTCAACCTCGACTGAGAGGCCTGCCGAGGCGGATCGGCCCGCGCGCCTGAAGCGCGTCCACGTCCTCGCCATGCGCGCTGACACGCAGCGACCCGGCGGCGACGAGCGACGCTGCCACGCGGCGCACCTCGGGCATCAGCGCGCGCCACTGCGATTC
The DNA here is from genome assembly GCF_023231945.1 of Scleromatobacter humisilvae. Classification (GTDB taxonomy): domain Bacteria; phylum Pseudomonadota; class Gammaproteobacteria; order Burkholderiales; family Burkholderiaceae_C; genus Scleromatobacter; species Scleromatobacter humisilvae. Next base: position 96,099 of record NZ_JAJLJH010000007.1, on the reverse strand, counting down.
GTCGCTCGCGAGCGCGCGCGCCGCGTCGGACGGGCAGATCGTGGCGCCGGCCGCGCGCCGGTCCAGCAGCTCGAAGATCGTCGCGACGATCCGCTCGTCGCTGACTGTCAACGCTTGAGCACCTTGGCCACCGCCGGCGCGCGCAGGCGTCCGGCCTCGGGCATGTCGGTGCCCAGCAGCGGGCGCAGGTAGTCGAAGAACGCCGGCGTGACGTCGTTGCCGGCGGGCGCGATCAGCTCATCTTCCATCGTGCGCGTCTTTCCGGCGACGGCCTCGAGCGGCTGCAGCACGATGTCGATCGCGTAGTCGCCGCTGCGGCGGATCGCGACGGAGCCGTCGACGTCGCCCCACATCGCGTATTGCACGGCCTTCTCGCCGACCTCGCGCGCCTCGTGCTGGTCGACGCCGGAGACGCAGCCGAGGAACGAGCGCTGCAGGTAGCCGAAGGTGTCGCCGCGCACGCGTTTGATCTTGAGCTTGTCCTTGATCTCGTCGCACAGCAGGTCGGCCAGCGCGCCGGTGCCCGAGAGCTGCACGTTGCCATGCGCGTCGCGCTCGACGCTCTTCGCGAGCTTCTCGGCGATGGTCGCGCCGCTCTCGTCGTGGATGCCTTCGGAGACGGCGATCACGCAGCGGCCGTGCTTCTCGTACGTCGCCTTGACGTCGGCGAGGAAGCGCTCGATCGAGAACGTGCGCTCGGGCAGGTAGACGAGATGCGGGCCGTCGCCCGGAAAGCGGCGCGCCAGCGCGGCGGCCGCGGTGAGGAAGCCGGCGTGGCGGCCCATCACCACGCCGAGGTAGACGCCCGGCAGCGCGGCGTTGTCGAGGTTGGCGCCCGCGAAGGCCTGCGCGACGAAGCGCGCGGCCGACGGGTAGCCGGGGGTGTGGTCGTTGCCGACGAGGTCGTTGTCGATCGTCTTGGGGATGTGCACGCAGCGCAGCGGATGGCCGGCCTTGCGCGCCTCGTCGGCGACGATGCGCACGGTGTCCGACGAGTCGTTGCCGCCGATGTAGAAGAAATGGCCGATCCCGTGCGCCTGCAGCACGGCCAGGATGCGCTGGCAGTACGCGAGGTCGGGCTTGTCGCGCGTCGAGCCGAGCGCGGACGCGGGCGTGCGCGCCACCTGCTCGAGGTTGTGCAGCGTCTCCTGCGTCAGGTCGACCAGTTCCTCGTCGACGATGCCGCGCACGCCGTGCAACGCGCCGTAGACGCGCTCGACCTGCGCGAAGCGCCGCGCCTCGAGCACCACGCCCACCAGCGACTGGTTGATGACGGCGGTCGGGCCGCCGCCTTGCGCGACGAGGATCTTGATCGAGCTCATGCGGGTCACTCCTTCAACAAGATGGCGCCGATGTTAGTCCTGGCGGCGGCGCTGGCGGTGGATGTCGTGCGTGACGAACGGGTCGTCGCCCTCCGGCCGCTCGAGCCAGTGCGGATGTTCGAGCGTGGCGTTGATGTCCGTCAGGCCGCTTTCCCAGTGGCTGCGCATCGTGACGGCGCCGAATTCGTAGTCCTTGGACAGGCCGTCCCACTCCTTGTCCTGGTAGATCAGCTGGATCACGCTGACGCTGCGCGCCGTGGCCTGGTGCGCGGCGGCGCGGCAGGCCGGGCTCTTCTCGCGGACTTCCTGCGGGATCTGCTCGAGCAGCTCGCGCAGCATGCGGCGCTGGCGCTGTTCCTGCGCCTGCATGTTGGTGATGGCGCGCGTGCGGCTCGAGAACTGGATGTCCTTGACGCGCTCCTGCGCGTCGATCACGTTGGTGGGCACCTTGCCGCGCGCGCTCCACAGGTCGATCTGGAAGGCCAGCGTGTCGCGCCGAGGATGGTCGTCCAGCACCTGCGTGAGCGGCGTGTTGGAGACCAGCCCGCCGTCCCAGTAGTAATGCACGGGGCGCGGCGCGCCGCTTGCGCGCGAGGCCTCGATCGGCCCCGGCTCCTCGATGGCGACCGCGGGAAAGCCGGGCGGCAGCGCGCCCGAGGCCATGATGTGCTCGGCGCGGATGCGCTTGCGCCAGCGGCCGTGCTGGTTGTCGAACGCCTCGAAGTTGCCGGTCTCGACGTTGACCGCCGACACCGTCAGCCGCGTGACGCCCGCGTTGATGCGGTCGAAGTCGACCAGGCGCTCCAGCGTCGCCTTCAGCGGGGCGGTGTCGTAGAAGCTGGCGGCGTTCGGCGGCTGCGGCCCGAGGAACGCGGTCGTGGGGCGCGGCGTGAAGAAGCCGCGCTGGCCCTCCGTGAGCGCGCGCCACGCGTTCCAGCTGTTCCAGATCTCGCGCCGCCAGTCGTCCACTGGCTCCACGAGCGCGTCCATGAAGGCCATCGCGTCCGGATAGGCGGCCGGACGCGACACCGTGTTCCAGAAATCGCGCAGCTTCGCGACGCGGTCCGCGGGCTCGTTGCCGGCGATGATCGCCGCGTTGATCGCGCCGATCGAGATGCCGGCCACCCAGTCGGGCTCGATGCCGGCCGTGGCCAGGCCCTCCATCACGCCGGCCTGGTAGGCGCCGAGCGCGCCGCCGCCTTGCAGCACGAGGGCGATGGTGTCGAACGGGGGACGGGTCAGCGGCATGGCACTCCAGCGCGTGTCGGATCCCGCAGCTTATCGGGTTCGTGTTGCGGCGCGCTGAAGGCGGGCATTCGCGGGTCGGGCCTGATCTAATGGCGGCATGAGCCACACCCCTCCCGCGCACCTGGCGGCCGATTTCGCCGCCCAGGGCGTCTCGGACGTCGAATGCGTCTTCCCCGACGTGTCCGGCCACCCGCGCGGCAAGCTGATGCCCGCCGACGCGTTCGCGCGCGGCGCCGAACTGCGCATCGCGCAGGCGATCCCGATGCAGTGCGTGACGGGCGACTACTCGTACGACCCGATCTTTCCCGACCAGGACCCGGACGTCCTGCTGGTGCCCGACTACGCCACGGTCCGGGCCGTGCCCTGGGCCAGCGTGCCGCGCGCGCTGGCCATCCACGACTGCCACGAGCTCACCGGCGAGTTGTGCCAGTTCGCGCCGCGCACCATCCTGCGCGACGTGATGGCGCGCTACGAGCGCCACGGGCTGCGCCCTGTCGTCGCGCCCGAGATCGAGTTCTACCTGACCGCGCCTTGCGACGATCCTTCGCAGCCGCTGCGCGCGCCGCCGATGCGCGGCGGCCGCGTCGAGGCCGGCCAGTCGGCCTTCAGCCTCGACACCCTCAACGAGCATGCCGCGTTCTGGGACGAGTTCCGCGCCGCGCTGCAGGCCCTCGGCATCCGCGCCGACACGTGGATCCACGAGGTCGGCCTGACGCAGTTCGAGATCAACCTGCTGCACGACGACCCGCTGGTCGTCGCCGACCAGGCCTTCCTCTTCAAGGTCGCGGCCAAGGAGATCGCGTTGAAGCACGGCATGAACGCCGTCTTCATGGCCAAGCCCATCGCGCACCAGCCGGGCAGCTCGATGCACCTGCACCAGAGCCTGGTCGACGCCGACGGCCGCAACGTGTTCAGCAACGCCGACGGCGGCGAGAGCGCCCTGTTCCGCCAGTACATCGCGGGCCTGCAGGCCAACCTGCCGAGCCTGATGCTGCTGTTCGCGCCGTTCGTGAATTCCTATCGGCGCTTCGTCAAGGGCAGCCAGGCGCCGGTCAACTTCCACTGGGGCTACGACAACCGCACCGCGGGCCTGCGCATTCCGCGCAGCGGCGCGGCCGCGCGCCGCGTCGAGAACCGCGTGGCCGGCGCCGACGCCAATCCGTATCTCGTGATCGCCGCGACGCTGGCCGCCGGCCTCGACGGCATCGAGCGCGCGCTGCCGCCCACCGATGCGATGAACGACAGCGCGTACGAGTCCGCGCACACGTTGCCGAGGACCTTGCCCGCCGCGCTGCAAGCCTTCACGGGGGACGATGTCGCGCGCAGGTTGTTCGGCGAGCGTTTCGTGCGCGCCTATGCGGCGGTCAAGGATGTCGAGCACGAGAGCTGGCTCGCCGAGATCGGCGCGTGGGAACGGCGCTTCCTGGTGGCGCAGGCATGACGAGGACGGTCGCGGTGATCGGCGCGGGCCCGGCCGGCCTGATGGCGGCCGACGTGCTGCAGTCGCACGGCGCGCAGGTGCAGGTGTTCGACGCGATGCCGTCGGTGGGCCGCAAGTTCCTGCTGGCCGGCATCGGTGGCCTGAACCTGACGCACTCCGAGGCGATGCCCGGCTTCCTCGCGCGCTACGCGCAGCGCGCGCCCGCGCTGGCGCCGCACCTCGACGCCTTCGGCCCCGACGCCGTGCGGGCATGGGCGCTTGCGCTCGGCATCAAGACGTTCGTCGGCACCTCGGGCCGCGTGTTCCCCACCGACATGAAGGCCGCGCCGCTGCTGCGCGCCTGGCTGCATCGCCTGCGCGTTGGCGCCGATGGCCGGCCGCCGGTGCAGTTCCACATGCGCCACCGCTGGCTGGGCTGGGCCGGCGACGGCACGACGCTGCGCTTCGAGCACGCCGACGGCGAACTGGCGTTTGCAGCGGACGCCACGGTGCTCGCGCTCGGCGGCGCGAGCTGGTCGCGCCTCGGCTCCGACGGCGCCTGGGTGCCGCTGCTCGCGGCGCGCGGCGTCGACATCGCGCCGCTGCGCGCGAGCAACTGCGGCTTCGATGTCGCGCCCACCGGCCCGGATCGCGCCGGCTGGAGCGCGCACCTGCGCGAGCGCTTCGCCGGCGAGCCGGTCAAGCCGGTCGCGATCACGGCGGCCGATTCGCAAGGCGTGGTGCATCGGCAGCAGGGCGAGTTCGTCGTCACGCAGACCGGCATCGAGGGCAGCCTGGTCTACGCGTTCTCGGCCGGCCTGCGCGACGCCATCGCCGCGCAGGGCCACGCGACGTTGACGCTGGACCTGCTGCCGCAGCACACGCTTGACCAGGTGCGCGCCGAGACGCGGCGCCCGCGCGGCACGCGCAGCCTGTCGACGCACCTGAAGAGCCGGCTGCACCTGCAGGGCGTGAAGATGGGCCTGCTGCACGAACTGCTGTCGCCCGCGCAGCTGAACGACCCCGACGTGCTGGCCGGCTTCATCAAGGCGCTACCGCTGCTGCTCGCCGCGCCGCGTCCGATCGACGAGGCCATCTCCAGCGCCGGCGGCGTCCGCTTCGAGGCGCTGGATGCGCGCCTGATGGTCCGCGCGCAGCCGGGCCTGTTTGTTGCCGGCGAGATGCTCGACTGGGAGGCGCCCACGGGCGGCTACCTGCTCACCGCCTGCCTGGCCACCGGGCGCGCCGCCGGCCAGGGCGTGATCGACTGGTGGCACGCCGCCTGACCTTGCCCCGCTACCATTGACGCTACCGATGATCTCGACGACTTCCCACATGCCTCCGCGTTCCGCGTCCCGCCGTTCCCGTTCCGATGTCGTGATCGACGTCGACATGCCCGAGGTCAAGCCGCCGGCCGACAGCGTGTCCGCCGGGATCTCCGCGCCGGGCGCGCTGCTGCTCGCGCTCGAAGGCCGCGCGCCCTGGGAATTCGCCGCCAGCATCCTGGGCACGCCGTGGCTGCGCAAGCTGCCGGCCGGCGACGGCCATCGCGTGCTGGTGCTGCCGGGCCTGGCCGCCAACGACCTCACCACGCTGCCGATGCGCACCTTCCTGAAGGATCGCGGCTACCAGGCGTCGCCGTGGGAGCAGGGCCTCAACCTGGGGCCGCGCGCGGGCGTGCTCGACGCGTTGCGCGCGCGCGTGCGCTCGCTGTTCGAGCTCGATGGCAAGAAGATCAGCCTGGTCGGCTGGAGCCTCGGCGGCGTCTATGCGCGCGAGCTCGCCAAGGAGATGCCCGAGATGGTCCGCTGCGTGATCACGCTCGGCTCGCCGTTCGCGGGGCCGCCGCAGGCCACCAACGCGTGGTGGCTGTTCGAGAAAGTGAGCGGCCATCCCGAGCCTGACGCCGCGATGCAGGCCGCGCTGCGCCTGGCGCCGCCCGTGCCCACGACGTCGATCTACTCCCGTACCGACGGCATCGTCGCCTGGCAATGCAGCCTGAACCCGCCGGGCGCGCTGGCGGAGAACATCGAGGTGCATGCCAGCCACATCGGCCTGGGCCTGAACCCGCTCTCGATGATGGCCATCGCCGACCGCCTCGCGCAGGACCCGAAGCGTTGGCGCCCGTTCGACACGAGCGGCCTGCGTCGCTTCTTCTTCAAGACCGGCTGCTGAAGACATGAAGGTCCGCGCCAACGGCCTGATGATCGAGGTGGACGACCAAGGTCCGCGCGACGCGCCGGTGGTGCTGCTGGTGATGGGGCTCGGCATGCAGCTCACGGGCTGGCCCGACGAGCTCGTCGCGCTGCTGCTGGCGCAAGGCTTTCGCGTCGTGCGCTTCGACAACCGCGACGCCGGCCTGAGCGAAGGCTTCGACCACGTCGGCGTGCCCAGCATCCCGCTGAACGCGCTGCGCCACTTCCTGCGCCTGCCGGTGCGCTCGCCGTACGCGCTCAAGGACATGGCCGCCGATGCCGTCGGCGTGCTGGACGCACTCGGTGTCGCGCGCGCCCACATCGTCGGCGCGTCGCTGGGCGGCATGATCTGCCAGCACATCGCGGCGGCCTGGCCCGGGCGCGTCGCCAGCGTCGCGCTGATCATGACCACCAGCGGGTCGCGCCGCCTGCCCGGCCCGACGGGCGCGGCGCGCCGCGCGCTGCTGTCGCAGCCGGCCAATCGCGAGCACGAGACGCTGATCGCGCATTCGATCAAGGTCTTCACCGCGATCGGCAGCCCCGACTACCGGCTCTCGCCGGCGGACATGCGCGAGCGCGTCGCCGCCAGCATCGCCCGCGCGCAGCGTCCGCAGGGCTCCGCGCGCCAGTTGCTGGCTATCGCCGCCGACGGCGACCGCACGCCCATGCTGGGCCGCATCCAGGCGCCGACCCAGGTGATCCACGGGATCCTCGACCCGCTGGTGCCGGTGGAGAACGGCCACGACCTGGTGCGGCGCATCCCCGGCGCGCTGGGCGACTTCATCGAAGGCATGGGCCACGACCTGCCGCAGCCGCTGCTGGCCCGCATCTCGCAAGGCATCGCGTCCAACGTGCGGCGCGCCGGCTGACGGCCGGCCTGTTACAGACGCGATCCCGCGGCGTGGCGGCGGGCATGCGGATTGACGGACGTCCCGCCGGGTAATCCCGTCGACCGTGGCTTTCCGGCGCGCATGGAGTGAGCGCCTGCCAACGCATCGGCGTGCCCATGTCGCGCGAACGGTGTCGCGTGCGACCCACGCAGCCAACGCAGCGTGACCGATGCGCACCAATGTCGTCCATGAACCCGGGATCGGCCGAGGGTCTTGCGCGACTGCGGCGCGTCTCGAGCCGCCGAAACAGTGCCGATGCGGGCCAGGCCTGTCTAGGCAAGCCGGTCGCGGTGCCTAGCCTTGTCTAGCCAAGTCGCGCGGATCGCCGCGAACGCGCCTCTTCCGACGAGGCGCGACAAGCAAAAAGGGCCGATCGGTTGCCCGATCGGCCCTGTGGCGTGCCGGATGCGACCCCGAAGATCGCGTCCGGCTTTCCGGAGTGGTCAGTTCGTCGTCACGGCCACGTCGTCGATGACGAACGAGGTCTGCGCCGAGCTGTCTTCCTTGCCCGTGAACTTCAGCGTCACCGTCTTGCCGATGTAGGCATTCAGGCTGATCGTCTTCTGCACGTAGCCGGTGGCGGCGTTGAGGTTCGAGTACGTCCCCACCGTCGTCGTCGTGCTGCCGCTGGTCACGCCAACGGTCAGCGTGTCGTACGCCGTCGTCTTGGTCGTCTCGGCCGTGTCGATGTGCAGGTAGAACGTCAGCGTGGCGGACGTCTTGCCGGCAGGGATCGTGATCGACTGCGACGCGGTGTCGGTGTGGGTCGAGCCGTAGCCGTCCAGCCACAGGAAGCCCGTGCCGGCGTGCGCCGTCTCGCCGGAGCACGTGGAGTTCGTGCACCAGACACCCGAGCTCACCGTCCACGGGGACGCGGAGCCTTCGAAGCCGCCGTTGACGACGACGCTCGGCGGCGGCGGCGGCGGGGGCGGGGGCGTCGTCGTGACGGTGACCGTCGCCGAGTGCGCGTTCGACTGGCTGTTGCTGTCCGTCACGGTTTCGGTCACGGTGTACGAGTTGGCGGACGCGTACGTGTGCGACGGGTTCTGTGCGGTCGACGTCGAGCCGTCACCGAAGTTCCAGCTGCGCGACGTGATCGTGCCGCTGCTGTCGGTCGACGTGTCCACGAACGACACCGTCAGGCCGGAGACCGTGTCGGTGAAGTTGGCGGCCGGGCCGCTCGGCGGCGGCGGCGGGGGCGGGGGCGGCGTCGTGCTGAAGGCGCTCGAGAAGTTGGCGATCTGCACCGAGCCGTAGCCCGACGCGTAGTCCCAGCCCGTGGCGGCGGCGTAGCCCTGGTTGCCCGAGGTCACGTCGTGGAACCAGGTCGGATGCGTCGCGGCGCCCTGGTACAGCGTCTGCGCCGGGAAGGGCAGCGTGTTGCCGTGCGCGGCCTGGATGCGCGTCCAGAAGCCGGCCCACAGCGGAGCGGCCAGCGAGGTGCCGCCGATCTGGGTCTGCGAGCCGTTGATCAGCACCAGCGCGCCGGAGTTGGGCGAGGCGTCGAACGAGATGTCGGGCACGCCGCGCATCGTGGAGGTGCCGAGCACGCCAGCGGCGGTCTGCCAGCTGGGCGCCTTTTCCGTCAGCGAGGGGCCGCCGCCGGCGCCGCCGGAGGACGACTGCTGGCAGCTGGAGGCGCTGGTGCAGGACCACACCGTTTCGCTTTGCCAGGTGCCGCCCGAGCTCGACAGCGTGGTGCCGCCGATGGCCATGACATACGGCGAGACGGCGGGGTAGCTCTGTGCCTTGCCGCCGGTCGCGCCGCATTCGTAGGCGCCGGAGTCGCCGGACGAGACCGAGAACATCTGGCCCTGGGCCACGGCGGACTGGAAGATCGCGTCCTGCGTCGACTCGACCGAGCCTTCGTCGTTCTCGCAACCGCCCAGCGAGACGTTGATCGCGCGGGCCTTGTTGTCCGTGACGGCCTTGTTGTAGCCGTTGGTCAGGCTGGAGTCGTTCAGGTCGGTGACGTTGTACAGGATCATCGACGAGATCGTGCCGCCGGCGGCGGCGAGCGAGCTCTGCGAGTCCATGTTCCATTCGTCGGTGCCCGACGTGCTGGTGCCGGCGGTGCCGACGACCGTCTTCGTGACGTTGGGAACCGGGTAGCCGGCGCTGGACGCGAAGCTCTTCAGGTCGGTGATGGTCTGCGTCAGCGAGCCGGCGGTGATGATGCCGATGGTGCCGGTGGTGGCGCTCGGCAGCGACGACGCGCCGTAGATGGACGCGAAGTTCGGGATGCTGACGCCGCTGACGGCTTGCGGGGTCACGGCGTCCGTCGACAGCTTGCGCTGGGCGTGCGTGTGCATCGTGTGCACGGTCTGCAGGCCGACCACGGCGTTGACCGTGCTCGACAGGCTTTCCGGAACCAGCGCGTCGGTGACGTTGGCGTAGGCGCGACGGCCATTGACGTTGTACTCGTGCAGGTCGGCCTTGAACGCCGTGCGGAGCGCGCCGGCCGTGGCGGTGGCGCTGACCAGCAGGTTGTTCGGGGCGACTTCGATGTTGCTGAAGCCCTGGGCACGCAGGTAGGCGACGACGGCTTGCGCTTGCGCGGCGGTCGGGGCGTACTTGGCCATGAACTCGGCCGAGGTCAGCGGGCGGACGCCGGGGGCGCCGGCCATCAGCTTGGCGGTGAAAGCGTCCAGGTCGGCCTTGTTGCGCAGCTTCAGGGAAACGACGACGGGGACTTGCTCGCCGGCGCGCAGCGGGGCGACGTGCACGGCGGCGCGGGGATCGTGGGCCTTGGTGCTCGTGGCGACCCACGCTTCGGACGTCGCGGCGTGAGCCGAGAGGGCGAAGACGCTGGCCATCAGGGCCGAAAGCACCTTCATCTTGTCGGCTCCGCCCGGAGGCGCCTGCCGACTCGAAGCTTGTCCTTGATTCTTCATGGAACTCTTCTCCTAATCGATGGGTCAGTTCACGCAATTCGTTGACGTGAATTTTTGCTATGTGAGCGGCAATACGATTTTGTCGGTGACGCTCGTGGAAGCATCGCGATCACCGATTGGGGTTATCCAGTTCGGGGGGAGGTCGTCGATGCAGGCGCTGATTCTGTTCCCGCGCAATATCGGCGGTATCGGGGGGAACCCCGAGGGGGAAAACGGTGCATATCCCGCACCTCGACCGTGCGCCAATGGGAAGTTGGCGCGTACTCTTCCTCGTGGCTGGGTCGTGCGGCGGACTTGTTTCCAGAGCTCGCGAATTGTTACCAGGGCGATTAACATTCGATTAATTCGAGCCCTGCTCCGCAATTGCTTCAGCATTAAATCAATTCAGTAATGGGGTTCGGGAAAGCCCTGTCCGGGATTAGACGAGGTTCCCGAATCCAAATAAGCAAATAACCTGGAGCGGTACAACGAAAAACGCGGCCCGGAGGCCGCGCACATACCCAATTCGGGGTATTGAAGGTGCCGCAATACCCTGTTCAGGGTATATCGCGGAAATAGAATGTCAGGCGTTGGCGGTGCCCGCGCGATCGCCCGCGTGGGCCACCGCCAGCGCCGTCATGTTGACGATGCGGCGGACCGTCGACGATGGCGTCAGCACGTGCACCGGCGCGTCGGCGCCGAGCAGGATCGGGCCGATCGTGACGCCGTGGCCGCCGGTCATCTTCAGCACGTTGAACAGGATGTTCGCGGCGTCCAGGTTCGGGCAGATCAGCACGTTGGCCGCGCCCTTGAGCGTGGAGTCGGGCAGCAGCGCCTCGCGCAGCTCCTCGCTGAAGGCCGCGTCGCCCTGCAGCTCGCCGTCGGCCGACACGTCCGGCATGCGCGCCACGAACAGGTCGCGCGCGGCGCGCATCTTCTTCGCCGACGGCCGCGTGCTGCTGCCGAACATCGAGTGCGACAGGAAGGCCACCTGCGGCACGAGGCCGAAGCTGCGCACCTGTTCGACCGTCATCGCCGCGATGTCGGCGAGCTGCTCCGCGCTCGGGTCGTCGTTGACGGAGGTGTCGGCGATGAACAGCGTGTGCTTGTCCAGCAGCAGCGCGTTGACGGTGGCGAAGCAGTGCGTGCCCGGGCGCTGGCTGACGACCTCGCGCAGGTGCCCGAAGTGGCGGTCGAAGCGCCCGACCAGGCCGCACAGCATGGAATCGGCGTCGCCCAGGTGCACCATCAGCGCCGCGATCGTCGTGTTGGAGCGCCGCACGGTCGCCTTGGCCATGTCGGGCGTGACGCCGTCGCGCGCGTTGAGGCGGTGATAGGTCTCCCAGTACTGGCGGAAGCGCGTGTCGTCCTCGGGGTTGACGATCTCGAAGTCCCGGCCCGCCTGCAGGCGCAGGCCGGCGCGCTCGATGCGGCTCGCGATGACCGCCGGGCGGCCGACGAGGATGGGCTTGACGAGCCGCTCGTCGAGCGCGATCTGCACCGCGCGCAGCACGCGCTCGTCCTCGCCCTCGGCGTAGACGACGCGCTTGGGCGCCTGGCGGGCCGCGCTGAACAGCGGCCGCATCAGCATGCCGGTGTGCGAGACGAAGCGGTCCAGCGACTGCACGTAGGCGTCGATGTCCTTGATCGGGCGCGTCGCGACGCCGGAGGCCTCGGCGGCCTTCGCCACCGCCGGCGCGATGCGCAGGATCAGCCGCGAGTCGAACGGCGTCGGGATCAGGTAGTCGGGCCCGAAGCGCAGCTCGCGGCCCGGATATGCGGCGGCGACCTCGCCCGAGATCTCGGCCTTCGCGAGGTCGGCGATCTCCTGCACGCAGGCGACCTTCATCGCCTCCGTGATGCGCGTGGCGCCGCAATCCAGCGCGCCGCGGAAGATGTACGGGAAGCACAGGACGTTGTTGACCTGGTTCGGATAGTCCGAGCGTCCGGTGGCGATGATGCAGTCCGGCCGCACCGACTTCGCGAGCTCGGGCCGGATCTCCGGCTCGGGGTTGGCCAGCGCCAGGATGATGGGCCTGGCCGCCATCGACTTGACCATGTCGGCACTGATCGCGCCGGCCGCCGAGCACCCGAGCACGACGTCCGCGCCTTCCATGGCGTCGGCCAGCGTGCGCATCGCGGTGACCTTCTGGTAGCGCTTCTTCGACTCGTCGAGCTTGTCCTCGCGGCGGTCGTGGATCACGCCCTTGGAGTCGCAGACGGTGATGTTGGCAGCGGTGACGCCCAGCTGCACCATCAGGTCCAGGCAGGCGATGGCCGCGGCGCCGGCGCCCGACACCGCGATCTTGACCTCGCCGATCTTCTTGCCCACCAGCTCCAGGCCGTTGATCAGCGCCGAGGTCGAGATGATGGCCGTGCCGTGCTGGTCGTCGTGGAAGACGGGGATGTTCATGCGCTCGCGCAGCTTCTTCTCGATGTAGAAGCACTCGGGCGCCTTGATGTCCTCGAGGTTCACGCCGCCCAGCGTCGGCTCCAGCGCGGCGATGATGTCGACCAGCTTGTCGGGGTCGCGCTCGGCCAGCTCGATGTCGAACACGTCGATGCCGGCGAACTTCTGGAACAGGCAGCCCTTGCCCTCCATCACCGGCTTGCCGGCCAGCGGGCCGATGTCGCCCAGGCCCAGGACGGCCGTTCCGTTGGTGACCACGCCGACCAGGTTGCCGCGCGCGGTGAAGTCGTGCGCCAGCGCCGGATCCTGCTCGATGGCCAGGCAGGCATAGGCGACGCCGGGCGAGTAGGCCAGCGACAGGTCGCGCTGGTTGGACAGGGGCTTGGTCGGCGTGACCGCGATCTTGCCGCGCACCGGGCTGCGGTGGTACTCGAGGGCGGCGTCGCGCAGCGCCTCTTCGGCGGGCGACAGGGCGGCGGTGTTCTTTTCCATGGAGTCTCCTTCGGCCCGGCGATCTGCCGGGGGAAGGAATCTTGCCAGCGTTCCGTAACCACATGGAAACCCTCGGACAGTGACCCTTCGCGCCTAGGCAGCAAGCCTTCGCGCGCTAGCGCACGTCGGTGATGGGCTCGGCGCCGGCCTCGGCCACGCCGCACTCGACGAGACGGTCGCAATAGTGCTGCAGGCGCTGCGAGTCGCAGTGGATCACCAGCGAATGGACGCGGCCCCAGCGCAGCTCGAACTCGTGCACGCCGGTGTTGGAGCCGGTCGTGCCGTCCGGCAGCGCGAAGCGGTCGTCCCAGGCGACCGCCGCCGTCGTCCGCCACGGCATGCCGCCGACGACGATGCTGCGCACGTCGAACGCGAGGCCGGGCAGCAGCCGCTGCAGCCGCGCGTACCAGAGCGCGGTCGACGCCACGCCGTGCCGCTCGCCGGCCAGCGCGTGCCGGCCCGGCATCGCGTGGCGATGCTGCGGCGCGAACTGCGCGACGATGCCGTCGTAGCGGCCGGCGTTGATGTCGGCGAAGGCGCGGCGCAGCTTGCGGCGGACGATGGCGTGGTACATGACGGGCTCCCGGGACTTTAACTTGACAGTGTCAAGATTGACGCATCGTGCGACTCGATCCTGCTCGTGTCAAGATGTGCCATGCCCGCCATCGCCAAGCCGCGTTCCCGCAAGCCCGAACCGAAGCCGTACCACCACGGCGACCTGCGCGCCTCGCTGCTCGCGGCCGCCGCGCGCTGGCTGGACGAGCAGGGCGCCGAGACGCTGACGCTGCGCGAGCTCGCGCGCGCGGCGGACGTCTCGCACGCGGCGCCGTACCACCACTTCGCCAATCGCGACGAGCTGATGGCCGGCGTCGCCGAGCTCGCCTTCGACCGCCTCGGCGACGCGCTCGCCGCCGCCGGCGGCGGCCGGGACGCTGCACGGGCGCTGCTGGACATCGGCGAGGCCTACGTCCGCGAGGCGCTCGCCCATCCGGCCCAGTTCCGCCTGATGTTCGGGCCGATGCTTGCGCGCAAGGCCGCGCATCCCGGGCTGCAGCGCGCGGCCGAGCGGGCGTTCACGGTGCTGCTGGACGCCGCCACGCGCCACGCGCCCGAGCGCGGGCTCGAGCTCGCGCTGGCCGGCTGGAGCCTGTCGCACGGCGCGGCCAACCTCGCGATCGACGGTGCGTTCGGCGGCCTGCCGGTCCCGGCCGCGGACGCCCGCCGGCTCGCCCGCCTGGACGCCGGCGCGCTGGTGCGGCGCATGGTCGCGGGCCTGCTCCAGCTGCCGGATCCGCCCGCGCCCCGTCGTCGGCGCTGAAGGAGACTCACCCCGTTTTCGCGCTGCGTCCGTTCAACCGCCATCCTCCTCGAAAAGGAACCGGCGATGAACTCGACCACGAACCTTCCCCTCCGGCGCCGCGGCCTGCTGGCCAGCGGTGCGCTCGCCGCCCTGCTCGCCACGGTGGGCCTGCCGGCCTGCGCCGACTCGCGTCTCGTGCAGGTCGACGTCGTCGATCGCGACGATGGCCAGGTGCTGCACGTCTGGCGCGACCATGGCCGCCCGGTCGTCGCCGGCCGGCCCGGCGCGCGCTACGCGGTGCGCCTGGCCAACACCACCGGCCAGCGCGTGCTGGCGGTGGTGGCGATCGACGGCGTCAACGTGATCTCCGGCGAGACCGCCGGCGTCGGCCAGCGCGGCTACGTGCTGGAGCCGTGGCAACGCGCCGAGATCACCGGCTGGCGCAAGAGCGACAGCGAGGTCGCGGCCTTCGAGTTCACGGCGCTGCCGGACTCCTACGCCGCCCGCACCGGCCGCCCGAACGACGTCGGCGTGATCGGCGTGGCCGTGTTCCGCGAGGCGCCGCAGGTCGCGCTGTCGGCGGCGCCGCCGGTCATGCCGCGGCCGCGCATCGACGGCATGGCCAAGGCCGCGCAGGAGCCGGGCGACGCGCGCGACGCGGCCGGCGAGGTCGCCCGCTCGGCCGCGCCCGCCATGCGCGCGGCGCCGCAGCCCTCGGAGCGGCTGGGCACGGGTCACGGCGAGCGCGAGACCTCGGTGGCGCGCACGACCACCTTCGATCGCGCGACCGCGCAGCCCGAGCAGACCGTGGCGATCCGCTACGACAGCCTCGACAACCTCGTGGCCGCCGGCATCGTGCCGCCGCCGCACGTGGCCACGACGTCGCCGCGCCCGTTCCCGGCCGATCCGTCGCCCGGCTACGTGCCGGATCCGCCGCGGCGCTGACGCTCTTGGAGCTGGCGCCGATCCGCTGGCCTGGCATCGACACACACGGGTTAGCATCGTGGCCCGTGCAGGCCCAACCCCATCCCGACACTACCCTCGCGTTCGCACGCGAGGCGGGCGACGAGCGGGTGCCGGCCGATGCCGTCTTGCCGGCCGCCGACAGCGACGAATTCCTGATGCATGCCTTCGCCGGCGGCGACGCCGCCGCCTTCACCCGCCTTTACGACCGCCACGAGCGGGCCACCTGGCGCTTCATCCGCCATCGCCTCGGCGCGCAGCACGAGGGGGCGGCCGACGACGTGCTGCAGGAGACCTGGATCAGCGTCGCGCGCGCTGCGCCGCGCTACGTCGCCACCGCGCGCTTCACCACCTGGCTGTTCACCGTGGCCCGCAGCCGCGTCATCGACCACCTGCGCGCGCAGTCCAACGCGATGCTGTCGATCGACGCGCCGCTGGCCGGTACCGAGGCCGAGGACGACGGCGAACGCTGGGTCGACCGCGTCGCGGCCGACGCGTCCGACGGGCCGCTGGCGCGCATCGAGTCGCGCGAGCAGGCCCAGGCCTTCCTCGACGCGCTGGCCCAGCTGCCCGAGCCGCAGCGCGAGGCCTTCGTGCTGCAGGCCGAGGGCGGACTGAGCGTCGACGAAGTGGCGAGCGCCACCGGCGTCGGCGCCGAGACGGCCAAGACGCGGCTGCGCTATGCCAAGGCGAAGCTGCGCACGCTGCTGGCCGGCTGGAGGCCGACATGAGCGCCGACATTCCGGACCGCCCCGACATGGACGACGACCTCGACGCGGCCTACGCGCGGGCGCACGCGCTCGCCAACGACGGCCGCGGCCCGTCGGCGTCGGTGCGCGCCAACGTGCTGGCGGCCGCGCGCGAAGTGGCGGCGCAGGCGCGGACGCGCACCGCCATCGACGAGGTCGCGCTGACGCCGGTCGCGCCGCCCGTGGCCGCGGTCGCCCGCGGGCGCGCGATGGCCGTCAACCTGTCGTCGTGGCGCATCCGCTCCGGCGCGGCCGTCTGCGCCGCGCTGCTCGTGGTGCTGGGCGTGTGGCGCTTCGACGCCAACCGCCACGTCGACGGTGGGGTGCAGGTCGCGACCGCCGCGCTCGAACTCGCGGCGCCGCCAACCTCGACGCCGCCCAGGGAGCTCCCTGTGCCGGCGCTGGCCGCCGCGTCGGTGCCGTACATGCCGCCACCGGTCGTCGAAGACCCCGTCGACGCGACGCGGGTCGCGCAGGCCGCGAGCGCGAAGCCGGCGGCGCGCGAGAGGGATCGTGACCTGGTCGTCGCGCAGGCGGCCCCGTCCTATCGATCGTCGCGAGAGGCGCCGGCCCCCGAGGCCCGTGCCGACGCGCGCCGGACGCCGGCCCCTGCCGCCGTCTCGCCGCCGCGGGACGTCGCGCCGAACGCGGCACCGGCCGCGCCGGTGGCGACGGCGCCCGAGGCGCCTCCCACGAAGGCCCCGTCGACCGTGACGATCACCGCCGCCGCCGCGCCGCCGCCGCTGGCCACGATGCCGCCGATGCCGCCGTCGGTGGTGCCGCGCCGCGTCCCGGTGGGATCGCTCGCCAAGGCGGCGCCCGTGGACGAGGCGCGCGTCGCCGCGGCGGACGCAGGCGCGCAGCGCGCGGAGATCGTCGGCTCGACGATGAAGCGCGTCATGGCGCCGTCGGCGTCGACCTTGCACGCGGCCGCCGACCGCGGCGACGTCGACGCGTTGAAGGCGCTGCTGGCGGAACCGGCCGCGCGCGTCGACGCGCCCGACGCCTCCGGCCGCACCGCGCTGCTGCACGCGGTGCTGGCGCAGCAGGTCGGCGCCGTCCGGATCCTGGTCGCCGCCGGCGCCGATCCCGCACACGCCGATTCGGCCGGCCTGACCCCGCGCGCGGCCGCGCAGGCGGGCGGCAACGGCGAGATCGCCGCGCTGCTGGCTCCGTCGCGCTGACGCCGGTCCTGACGGCCTGTCCCCGCGAAGCGCCGGTTCGTCGCACGGCGCTGGGGCCGGCGACGGCCTGCCGTTAGAGTGCAAGCCTGGATACTGCCGAATTCCGCACGGAGCCCCCGTCATGCTGTCGATCGCCTCGCTCACCCACGTCTACCCGAACGGCACCCGCGCGCTCGACGGCGTGTCGCTGGAGATCCCGCCGGGGCTCTACGGCCTGCTCGGGCCCAACGGCGCCGGCAAGTCGACGCTGATGCGCTGCCTGGCGACGCTGCAGGTGCCGACCTCGGGGGCGATCCGCTTCGCCGACATCGACGTGCTGGCCGAGCCGCAGCGGCTGCGCGCGAAGCTGGGCTACCTGCCGCAGGACTTCGGCGTCTACCCGCGGGTGTCGGCCTACGAGATGCTCGACCACCTCGCCGTGCTCAAGGGACTGGTCGCCGCCGGGCCGCGCCGCGAGACGGTGGAGGCGCTGCTCAACCAGGTCAACCTGTGGGACGTGCGCAAGAAGGCCATCGCCGGCTTCTCGGGCGGCATGCGCCAGCGCTTCGGCATCGCGCAGGCCATGATCGGCAACCCGACGCTGATGATCGTCGACGAGCCCACCGCCGGCCTCGACCCCGAGGAGCGCAACCGCTTCAACAACCTGCTGGCCGAGGTCGGCGAGACCAAGGTCGTGATCCTGTCGACGCACATCGTCGAGGACGTCGCCGACCTGTGCTCGCGCATGGCTATCCTCGTGGACGGCCGCATCGTCAGCGCCGGCACGCCGGGCGCGCTGATCGACGGGCTGAAGGGCAAGGTCTGGACGCGCGCCGTCGAGCCCGACGAGCTGCCCGGCCTGCGCAAGCAGTTCGCGCTGATCGCGACGCGCCTGCGCGGCGGCCGCACGGTGATCCACGTGCTGTCGGACGCGGCGCCCGACCCGCGCTTCGAGCCGGTGAGCGCCGGCCTCGCGGAGGTCTATTTCGCGACGCTGCACGCGCGCCGCAAGGCCGGCGGCCAATCCACCAACGAGGCGTCGCGCGACGTCGCCGCGCACTGAACGACTCGTAGACCCGCTGCCCATGTTCGGAAAAATCGCCGCCTTCGAATGGCGCTACCAGGTCAGGAGCCCGGTCTTCTGGGTGGCTTCGGTGATCCTGTTCCTGCTGGCGTTCTGTGCCGTGGCCAGCGACAGCGTGCAGTTCGGCAGCATCGGCAACGTGCACAAGAACGCGCCGTTCGCCGTGCTGCACCTGCTGGCGTTCATGGGCGCGTTCTCGGTCTTCGCGACGGTGGCGATCGTGGCCAACGTGGTCGTGCGCGACGACGAGACGGGCTTCGCGCCCATCATCCGCTCGACCTCCGTCAGCAAGGCGGACTACCTTGTCGGCCGCTTCGCCGGCGCGTGCGGCGCGGCGTTCCTGGTGATCGCGATGATGCCGCTGGGCGCGTTGCTGGGATCGCTCGCGCCCTGGGTCGACTTCGAGAAGTTCGGGCCGGTGCATCCCGGCGACTATCTCTATTCGCTGTTCGCCGTGCAGTTGCCGATGCTGCTGATCACGGCGGCCATCTTCTTCGCGATCGCCACGGCGACGCGCTCGATGTTGTGGAGCAGCGTCTGCGCGGTGGCGCTGTGCGGGCTGTTCTTCGCGGTGCGCGGCGCGGGGCGCAACGACCCGGTCTGGGAACACGTGGCGGCCATCCTCGATCCGTTCGGCTACACCACGCTGCTGTACGCGACCAAGTACTGGAACACCTACGAGCGCAACACTTTCCTGCCGCCGCTCGCCGGCGTGCTGCTGACGAACCGGCTGCTGTGGGCCACGCTGGCGGCCGTCGTGTTCGCCGTCGCCTACCGCCGCTTCGGCTTCGAGACGCGCTTCGAGCAGCCCGCCGCCGACGTCGCCGACGCGGCCCAGCCCGCCAGGCCGGCGAAGCTGTCGCGCGCGCAGCGGGCCGCGCTGAGGCACCAGGACGAACTGGCCGCGCTCGGCGAGAACAACCCGGCGGGCGTGCGCGAGCTGCTCGCGGCCGCCAGCCGCAAGAGCGCCGCCGCGTTGCCGGAGATCCCGGCGGCCACGCGCGCCACCGCCTGCACGCAGCTGCTGGAGCTGGCCAGGGTGGACATGGCCTTCGTCTTCCGCAGCCCGGCCTACTACGTGCTGATCGCGATCGGCCTGCTGCTGACCGGCATCAACCTGTTCTTCGGCGGCGAGATCCTGGGCAGCCCGTCGTATCCCGTCACGCGGCTGATGGCCCAGACGCTGCTCAACACGTTCTCGCTGCTGCCCATCATCCTGGCGATCTTCTACGCGGGCGAGCTGGTCTGGCGCGACCGCGACCGCCGCATGCACGAGATCATCGACGCCACCGCCGCGCCCGACTGGACGCACCTGCTGCCCAAGATCGTGGCCATCGTGGCGGTGCTGGTGTCGAGCGTGCTGATCGCCACGCTGGCGGCCATCGTGTTCCAGGCGCTGCACGGCTATTTCCGCTTCGAGATCGGCGGCTACCTGGCGTGGTTCGTGTGGCCGGCGTCGGTCGTCGCGGTGATGCTGGCGGTGCTGGCCGTCTTCATCCAGGTGCTGGTGCCGCACAAGTACATCGGCTGGGGGGTGATGCTGGTCTACATCGTGGCCGCCAGCGTGCTGTCCACGTTCGGCTTCGAGCACAACCTGTACTCGTACGCCGGCACGCCGCCGGTGCCGCTGTCCGACATGAACGGCATGGGCCGGTTCTGGATCGGCCAGGCGTGGCTGCAGGTCTACTGGGCCGCGTTCGCCGCGATGCTGCTGGTGATCGCCCACGCGCTGTGGCGCCGTGGCGTGACGGTGGCGCTGCGTCCGCGCCTGCGCCAGGCGCGCCACCACCTGCGCGGGCGCGCGGGCGTCACGCTCGCGGGCGCGGCGGCGGTCTGGATCGGCTCCGGCGCCTGGATCTTCTACAACACCAACGTCCTCAACGAGTACGTCACCCAGCCCGAGCAGGACAAGCTGGCGGCCGACGTCGAGAAGACGCTGCTGCCGTTCGAGAACGTGGTGCAGCCGCGCGTGGCCGACGTGACGCTCGCCGTCGACCTGTTCCCGCGCGAGGCGCGCGCCGTCACGCACGGCACCTACACGCTGGTCAACCGCAGCCCGCAGGCGGTCCCCGTGCTGCACCTGCAGTGGGCGCAGAACCTGCGGCTGGACTCGATCGACATGCCCGGCGCCACGGTGCAGACGGACTACCCGCGCCTGCACTACCGCATCTACAAGCTCGCCACGCCGCTGCAGCCCGGCGAGACGCGCACCCTCGGCTTCACGACCACGCTGGAGCAGCGCGGCTTCACCAACGGCCGGCCGCTGACGTCGGTGGTGCCCAACGGCACGTTCGTCAGCAACCTCGAGATCGCGCCGGCCATCGGCTTCGTGCGCGTGGGCCTGCTGCAGGATCGCGCCAAGCGCCGCAACTACGGCCTGCCGCCCGAGCTGCGCCCGCCCAAGCTGGAGGACGACTCGGCGCGGCAGTTCAACGTGATCGCGCACGACAGCGACTGGGTCAACTCCGACATCACGATCACCACCGACGGCGACCAGACCCCGATCGCGCCGGGCCAGACGATCAGCGACACCGGCCTCGTCGCCGATCCGCACGCGCGCCGGACGGTGCGCTTCAGGAGCGATGCGCCGATCAACCAGCTGTTCTCGATCCAGTCGGGCCGCTATGCCGTCAAGTCGGCCACCTGGCGCGCGCCGGCGCAGGCCGGCCAGCCCGCGCACGACGTCGCGCTGGCCGTGTACTACGCGCCGGGCCACGAGTTCAACGTCGACCGCATGCTCAAGGCGATGAGCGAGTCGCTGGCGCTGTTCAGCCAGCAGTTCTCGCCGTACCAGTTCCGGCAGGCGCGCATCATCGAGTTCCCGGCCTACGCGGCGTTCGCCGAATCGTTCGCCAACACGATCCCGTTCTCCGAGGACATCGGCTTCATCCAGCACTGGACGGATCCGACCCGGATCGACGTCGCCACCTACGTCACCGCGCACGAGATCGGCCACCAGTGGTGGGGCCACCAGCTGCTGCCGGCCAACCAGCAAGGCGCCGCGATGCTGTCGGAGACCTTCGCGCAGTACTCCGCGCTGCTCGTGATGGAGCAGCACTACGGCAAGGAGCAGGTGCGCCGCTTCCTGAAGTACGAGCTCGATCGCTACCTGCGCTCGCGCGGCGGCCAGCCGATCGAGGAGCTGCCGCTGGACCGCGTCGAGGACCAGGACTACATCTACTACCGCAAGGGCTCGGTGGCGATGTACTGGGCCAAGGAGGCGCTCGGCGAGGACGTCGTCAACCGCGCGATGCGCAAGCTGCTGGCGCAGGTCGCGTTCAAGGGCGCGCCGTACCCGAACACCACCGACTTCCTGCGCGTGCTGCGCGCCGAGGCCGGCCCGGCCGGCGAGCAGACCATCGGCGACCTGTTCGAGAAGATCACGCTGCTAGACCTCAAGGCCAGCGACGCCACGGCCACGAAGCTGCCCAGCGGCAAGTACGAGCTGAAGTTCAACGTCGAGGCGCGCAAGTTCCAGGTCGACGGCGTCGGCAAGGAGAGCGAGGTGCCGATGGACGAGAACGTCGAGATCGGCGTGTTCTCGGCCAAGCCGGGCAGCCGGGGCTTCGATGCGTCCAACGAGCTGCGGCTGATCCAGGTGCCGATCCGGCACGGCGTGCTGCCCGCGGAGGCGGGCCAGGCCGTGGACGCGGGCACGCACCGCTGGATCTCGCCGTTCTGGAGCGACCACCTCGCGACGCGCGCGCCCGGCACGCCGATCACGGTCGAGGTCGACTCGCGGCCGATGTGGGCCGGCGTCGATCCCTACAACAAGCGCATCGACCGCAACTCCGACGACAACCTGACCGCGGTCGACATGCCCAGGTAAAGACTCGTTACCGTCGGGCATGCGGCTTGCGAACGGAACCGTCGTCCCGATGTGGGACGATTGGCTTTCCGGCGCCGCGGGTGCTGTCGAGGGATTGATGAACGGGTTGTGGGTACTGTCGGTCGTGGTGCACGCCTACGTGGCGCTGCGCCTGCTTCCGGGCGTCGTGGCGTCGGCCGGCGCGCCGTCGGCGTGGCTTCTCGGCGTGCTGCTGGCGGTGTCGGCCGGCCTGGTGCCGCTGGGGCTGCGCCGCCGCAAGGGCAAGCGCACGCCGCAGGAAGTGCGCCGCAGCGACCTGCTCGCCTGGGCCAGCCTGACGACGATGGGGCTGTTCTCGTCCCTGTTCGTGCTGACCGTGATGCGCGACGCGGTCGAGCTGGCGCTGCTGCTGGCCGGCCTCGTCGGCCTGCCGCGGGTGCCCGGGCACTGGCTGGATCTGAGCGCCGTGGGCGTGCTGGCGCTGGCCTCGCTGCTCACGCTGGTCGGCCTCTACAACGCGCGCAAGCCGCCGCGGGTCAAGACGGTGGACGTGCCCCTGAAGGACCTGCCCGCCGCGCTGCACGGCTTCAAGATCGCGCAGATCTCGGACATGCACATCGGCCCGACCATCAAGCGTCCGGCGATGAAGTACGTGGTCGCCACGATCAACAAGCTCGACGTCGACGTCGTCGCCATCACCGGCGACCTGGTCGACGGCAACGTCTACGAGCTGTCGCGTCACGTCGCGCCGCTGGCGGGCCTGCGTTCGCGCCACGGCACCTTCTTCGTCACCGGCAACCACGAGTACTACTCGGGCGTCCAGCCCTGGCTCAAATACCTGCCCACGCTGGGCGTGCGCGTGCTGATCAACGAGCACGTGATCCTGCTGCATCGCCACGCGCCCATCGTGCTGGCCGGCGTCACCGACTTCTCCGCGGCCAGCTACGACACCAGCCACCGCAGCGACGTCGCATTGGCCGTCACCGGCGCGCCGCGCGCGGCCGTCAAGGTGCTGCTCGCGCACCAGCCGCGCAGCGCGACGGCGGCGGTGTCCGCGGGCTTCGACCTGCAGATCTCCGGCCACACCCACGGCGGCCAGTTCCTGCCCTGGAACTTCTTCGTGCGCTTCCAGCAGCCGTTCACGCACGGCCTTCACCGCGTCAAGGACATGCTGGTCTACGTCAGCCGCGGCACCGGCTACTGGGGGCCGCCCAAGCGCTTCTTCGCGCCGTCGGAGATCACGCTGCTGCGCCTGGTCAACCAGACCGAGCCGGTGCGGGCGTGAGGTAACCTCGCCGGAACGAACGAACCGGCGAGCATCATGAAGACCGTCCACCACGCGCTGACGCGCAACACGCCCGGCGTCTCGATCGAGCTGCAGAGCCTGCATTTCGGCACGCCGGGCAAGGGCCCGAAGGCCACGCTGCAGGCCGCGCTGCACGCCGACGAGATCCCCGGCCTGCTGGTCGCGCACCACCTGCGCGCGCGGCTGGCCGCGCTGGAGGCCGAGGGCCGCATCCTCGGCGAGGTCGTGCTGGTGCCGGTGGCCAACCCGATCGGCCTGACGCAGCGCCTGCTGCAGGCGGTCGAGGGCCGCTTCGACCTGGCCAGCGGCGAGAACTTCAACCGCCACTACGCCGACCTGTTCGACGCGGTCGTCAAGCAGGTCGACGGCCAGCTCACGTTCGACGCCACGCACAACGTCGCGCTGATCCGCGATGCGCTGCGCGAGGCCGCCGCCGCGCTGCCAGAACGCAGCGCGCTGGAGAGCCTGCGCCGCACGCTGCTGTCGCTCAGCATCGACGCCGACATCGTCCTCGACCTGCACTGCGACAGCGAGGCCGTGATGCACCTGTACACCGAGACGTCGGTGTGGCCGCAGGTCGAGCCGCTGGCGCGCTTCCTCGGCTGCGAGACGGCGCTGCTGGCCGAGGTGTCGGGCGACCATCCGTTCGACGAGGCCTGCTCGACGATCTGGCCGCGCCTGGCCGCGCGCTTCGGCAGCGACACGCCGATCCCGAGCGCCTGCGTGGCCGTCACCGTCGAACTGCGCGGCGAGGCGGACGTCTCGCACGAGTCCGCCGGGCGCGACGCCCAGGCCCTGATCGACTACCTCGCCTGGCAGGGCGTGATCGCCGGCGCCCCGGCCGAACTGCCGCCGGCGCGCTGCGCGGCGACGCCGCTGGCCGGCTCGATGCCGGTGAGCGCGCCGCACGGCGGGGTGGTCGTCTACCTGCGCGACGTCGGCGCGAGCGTGGCGGCGGGCGAGCGGCTGGCCGATCTCGTCGAGCCGATGACGGGCCAGGTCACGCCGCTGCTGAGCCCGGTCGACGGCGTGTTCTACGCCCGCGAGACGCGCCGCTTCGTGCCCGCGGGCACCAGCGTGCTGCGCGTGGCTGGGCGCGAGGCGTTGCGGCAGGGCAATCTGCTGACGGCCTGAGGCCGGCCATGAGCGACGGCGCGTTCGGCCGCTTCATGGGCCGCCTGCTTGGCCGGACGGAGGAGGCGCCGCGCGTGCTTGGCTGCGTCGTCGTGACGCGCTGGGGCGGCGACGACGTCGAGCCGACGGTCGACCGCCTGCGCGAGATCATCGCGGAGCTGGACGAGCGGGACGCGGAGCACCCGGACGCCTGGATGACGCACGAGGCCTCGGGCTGGACGCTGGCGCTCGACGAGGACGGCTTCGCGCGCCTCAGCGATCCCGAGTTCGAGAACGTGTTCCATTTGCCGGGCGTGACGCGGGAGCAGGGCCTGGCGCTGTGGCTCGCGTTCGCCGCCGAGGGACGGGACGGGGTGGCGAACCAGTCCTGGGCCGCGGGCGCGTTTCCGCCCGAGATCGTTGCTGCCCGCGCGGCCGAGGCCGACGCGGCCACGGAGCGCTCCGAGCGAGCCTTCTACGATTCGCTGGGCGCAGAACGGGACGAGGTGCCCTGTCGCAGGCCCGGCTGCGCACGCGGCGCGATCACGCACAGCGTCTTCTGCCGCACGCACCACTGCGAGCAGCTCTGGAACCGTCCGTGCCGGTTCAAGCACTGAACCGGATGCGACGAGCGACGGTTCAAAGGGATTGACCGACGTCCTGGGGTTTGGCAGCCCGGCTATGCTCGCGGGCACCCGAACCCCGCCGCTCATCCGATGCACTCTCCCGTTTCGCGCCGCAGCCTGTCGCTGCTGGCCGCCGCCGCCCTCGTTTCCCTCAACGCGGCTGCGGCCGACGCCCCGGCGGACGCCGCCTCGGCGCCGCCCAAGCCCAAGTGGGACGTCAACCATCCGCCCGGCACGCCGGCCACGGTCAGCATCGACACCCGCACCGGCACGTGGATGTCGGTGGACGTCAGCCCCGACGGCCAGCGCCTCGTGTTCGACCTGCTGGGCGACCTCTACACGCTGCCGATCGCCGGCGGCGAGGCGACGCCACTGACGCACTCGATCGCGTGGGAGATGCAGGCGCGCTGGTCGCCGGACGGCAAGCGCATCGCCTACATCAGCGACGCGGGCGGCGGCGACAACGTCTGGGTGATGAACGCCGACGGCAGCGACGCCAAGGCCGTCACCCGGGAAGACTTCCGCCTGCTGTACACGCCGACCTGGTCGCCCGACGGCCAGTACATCGCGGCGCGCAAGCACTTCACCGGCACGCGCTCGCTCGGTGCCGGCGAGATCTGGCTGTACCACGCGAGCGGCGCCGGCAAGGGCGTGCAGCTCAACGAGAAGCCGAACTGGCAGAAGGACCTCGGCGAGCCGGCATTCTCGCCCGACGGCCGCTACGTCTACTTCTCGCAGGACACCACGCGCGGCAGCTCGTTCGAATACAACAAGGACTCCAACAAGGAGATCTTCGACATCCAGCGCATCGACCTGCATGACGGCAGCATCGAGCCCTTCGTCACCGGCCAGGGCGGCGCGGTGCGGCCGCAGCCGTCGCCCGACGGCAGGCAACTGGCCTTCGTGCGCCGCGTGCGCAACCAGAGCACGCTGTTCCTGAAGGACCTGGCCACCGGCGTCGAGACGCCCGTGTGGGGCCATCTCGAGCGCGACATGCAGGAGTCGTGGTCGGTGCAGGGCGTCTATCCGGGCTTCGCGTGGACGCCGGACAGCAAGTCCATCGTCGTGTGGGCGCAGGGCAAGCTGTGGCGCGTCGATCCGGCCAGGCGCGACGCAGTGGAGATCCCGTTCCATGTGAAGGACACGCGCGAGATCCGCACCGCGCAGCGCGTGCCCACGGCCGTCGCGCCGGCCTCGTTCGACGTGAAGCAGCTGCGCTGGATGAACGTGTCGCCCAAGGGCGATCGCGTCGTCTACTCGGCGCTCGGCTATCTCTACGTGAAGGACCTGCCCGACGGCAAGCCGCATCGCCTGACGTCGCAGACGCAGCACTTCGAGTTCTATCCGCGCTTCTCGCGCGACGGCCGCGAGATCGTCTTCACGACCTGGAGCGACAAGGACCTCGGCTCGGTGCGCCGCATCGCGGCCACCGGCGGCGCCGAGACCACGCTGACGCCCGAGCCCGGCCAATACACCGAGCCGCAGTTCTCGCCCGATGGCCGCACCGTGGTCTACGTCAAGGGCCGCGGCGGCTACCTGACCTCGCCGTGGCACGGCATCGAGACCGGCGTCTACCGCGTCGCGGCCGACGGCAAGGGCAAGCCCGAGCGCCTGGCCAAGGACGGCGCGGCGCCGCAGTTCGGCGCGACCGGCGACGCCGTCTATGTCACGCGCGCCAACGTGGCCAAGGAAGTCGACTGGTTCAGCAAGCTGGTGCGCATCGATCTCGACACGCGCAAGGAGACCGAGGTCGCCACCAGCGAGTTCGTCAGCGGCTACGCCATCTCGCCGGACGGCCACTGGCTCGCGTTCCAGGAGCGCAACCACGCCTACGTCACGCCGATGCCGATGGCGTCGAAGCCGATCGCCGTCGGCGCGAAGATGGATGCGCTGCCGGTGCGCCAGCTCGATGTCGACGCCGGCCTGTACCTGAGCTGGTCGGGCGACAGCTCCAAGATTCACTTCGGCCTCGGCGACCGCCTGTTCACCAGCGAGCTGCGCAACGCGTTCGCGTTCGTGCCCGGCGCGCCCAAGGAGCTGCCCAAGGCCGATGCCGACGGCGTGCGCGTCGGCTTCAGCGAGCCGTCGGATACCCCGTCGGGCATCATCGCGATCAGCGGCGCGCGCATCGTCACGATGAAGGGCGACGAGGTCATCGCCGACGGCACCATCGTCGTCGACGGCAACCGCATCGCGGCGGTCGGCCCCAGCGCGAGCGTGCTGGTGCCCGCGGGGGCGAAGCACATCGATGCGCACGGCAAGACCATCATCCCCGGCATCGTCGACGTGCACTGGCACGGCGGCATGGGCGTCGACGGCATCATCCCGCAGACCAGCTGGATCAACTACGGCTCGCTGGCCTTCGGCGTGACGACGCTGCACGACCCGTCCAACGATTCGGCCGAGGTCTTCAGCGCGTCCGAGATGCAGCGCGCGGGCATCGTCACCGGCCCGCGCATCTTCTCGACCGGCACGATCCTGTACGGCGCGAAGGCGCCGATCACTCAGCCCATCGACAGCCTGGCCGACGCGCTCAACGCGCTCAAGCGCCAGAAGGCGCTGGGCGCGATCAGCGTCAAGAGCTACAACCAGCCGCGCCGCGACCAGCGCCAGGAAGTGCTCGAGGCCGCGCGCGAGACGGGCATGATGGTGGTGCCCGAGGGCGGTTCGCTGTTCGAGCTGAACATGACGATGGTGGTCGACGGCCACACCGGCGTCGAGCACGCGATCCCGGTCGAGAACGCGTACGACGACGTCAAGCAGCTCTGGGGCCAGACCGAGGTGGGCTACACGCCGACCTACAACGTGGCCTACGGCGGCCTCGACGGCGAGCACTACTACTACGCGATGACCGAGGTCTGGAAGCATCCGATCCTCAGGAACTTCGTGCCGCGCACGGTGCTCGAGGAGCGTTCGGTGCGCCGCGAGATCGCGCCCGAGGAGGACTACAACGTCATCCGCGTCGCGAAGACCGCCACCGAGCTGCTGCACGCCGGCGTGCGCGAGAACCTGGGCGCGCACGGCCAGCGCGAGGGCCTCGGCGCGCACTGGGACATGTGGATGCAGGTCAAGGGTGGCATGACGCCGATGGAGGCGCTGCGCAATTCGACGATCAACGGCGCGCACTATCTCGGCATGGACAAGGACATCGGCTCGCTGGAGGTGGGCAAGCTGGCCGACCTCGTCGTCATCGACGGCGACCCGACCACCGACATCCGCCAGTCCGACCGCATCGTCGACGTGATGCAGAACGGCCGCCTGTACTCGCTGCCGCGGATGGACGAGATCGCGCCGCGCAACCGTCCGCGCGCGCCGTTCTTCTTCGACGGCGTCGACGGCGGCGCGATGCCCGTGACCACGCACGGCCACGGCCACGGCGACATGGACGGCGACGACTAGCCTTACGATCGCGGCACCCACCGCATGGAGACGCAGATGCCGGATGCCCAGGTCAGTTCCAGTTCGCTTGCCGCCGAGATCGACCGCGCGGCCGCGGCCGTCGAGTCGCAGGTCATCGCCTGGCGGCGCGACCTGCACGCGAATCCCGAGCTGGGCAACCGCGAGTTCCGCACGGCGGGCCTCGTGGCGGCGCATCTCGAGTCGCTCGGCTTCGACGCAGTGCGCGCGGGCGTGGCCCACACGGGCGTCGTCGGGCTGCTGAAGGGCGCGCTGCCCGGGCCGGTCGTCGCGCTGCGCGCCGACATGGACGCCTTGCCGGTGACCGAGGAGGTCGACGTCCCGTTCGCGTCGAAGGTGCGCGCGACGTGGAACGGCGACGAAGTCGGCGTGATGCACGCCTGCGGCCACGACTGCCACGTCGCGATCCTGCTGGGCGTCGCCACGGTGCTGGCGGGACTGCGCTCGACGCTGCGCGGCAGTGTCAAGTTCATCTTCCAGCCGGCCGAGGAGATGCCGCCCGAAGGCGAGCAGGGCGGCGCCGAGCTGATGATCGCCGAGGGCGCGCTCGAGAACCCGGTGCCGCGCGCGATCTTCGGGCTGCACGTGACCTCGCGCCTGGCGCTCGGCACGATCGGCTACCGGCCCGGCCCGACGATGGCGAGCTCGGACAAGTTGAAGATCAGCGTGCACGGCAAGCAGACGCACGGCGCCGCGCCCTGGCTGGGCGTCGACCCGATCGTGACGGCCGCTCAGGTGGTGCTGGGCCTGCAGACGGTGATCAGCCGCGGCACCGACATCGCGCGCGAGCCCGCGGTCGTCACCATCGGCATGATCCGCGGCGGCGTGCGCGAGAACATCATCCCGGACAGCGTCGAGATGCGCGGCACGATCCGCGCGTTCGACGAGGAGATGCGCGACGAGATCCACGAGCGCGTCACGACGCTGGCCGAGGCGGTGTCGCGTGGCTCGCGCGCGGGCTGCACGGTGTGCATCAACAAGAACTACCCGGTGACCATCAACGACCCGGCGCTGACCGAGGCGATGGCGCCGACGCTCGCGCGCGTCGCCGGCGCGGGCCGGCTGGAGCTCATCCCGAAGGTGACGGGCGCGGAGGACTTCTCGTTCTTCCAGCGCCTCATCCCGGGCCTGTTCTACTTCGTCGGCGTCACGCCGCCGGAGGTCGACCCGAAGGACGCGTACTCGAACCACTCGCCGCGCTTCTTCGCCGACGAGCGGGCCCTCGTGCTGGGCGTGCGCTCGCTGGCGCACATCGCGTGCGACTGGCTCGAGGCGAATGCCTGAACGGTAGCGCGGCCTCGGCGGGCTATGCTTGCAGATTCGCCAAAGGAATCGCAGCATGCGCGTCGAGATCGAACCGGGTGTCCGCCTCTACTTCGACGTCGAGGGCACCCAGTTCGTGCCCGACGGCCCGGCGCTGCGCGAGAAGCCGACGCTGCTGCTGCTGCACGGCGGCCCCGGCTTCGACCACTCCGCGTTCCGCCCGTTCTTCGGCCGCCTCGCCGACCTCGCGCAGGTCATCTACTACGACCACCGCGGCCACGGCCGCAGCGACCGCCGGCCACCCGAGGAGTGGACGCTGGACACCTTCGCCGACGACGTCGTGCGCCTGTGCGACGCGCTGGGCATCGTCAAGCCCATCGTGCTCGGCCAGTCCTTCGGCGGCTTCGTGGCGCAGCGCTACCTCGCGCGGCATCCCGATCATCCGTCCAAGGTGATCCTGTCCAGCACCTCGCCGCACATGATGCGCGAGCGCAAGGACGCGATGTTCGCGCAGCTCGGCGGCCCGGCGGCGGGCGAGTCCAGCAAGCGCTTCTGGAGCGATCCGAATGCCGAGACCTGGGACGACTACGGCGTGCACTGCCGCCATCTCTACAACACGACGCCGCAGGATCCGCACGGCGCCGCGCGCACGATCCACAACTTCGACATCCTGTTCGCGTCGGCCTCCGGCGAGCAGCGCACGATGAACCTGCTGCCCGGCCTCGCCAACGCGCGCTGCCCGGTGCTGGTGATGGTGGGCGAGGCCGACCCCGTGTGCCCGGTGGCCGACGCGCGCGACATCGCCGCCGCGCTGCCGCCGCAGTGGATGCAGTACCGCGCGTTCCCGAACGTGGGCCACGGCGCGTGGCGCGACGATGCCGATGCGGCGTTCGCCGAGCTGCGGCGCTTCATCCTGGAGTGATGGATGCGCGCCGCAACTTTTCTGCTGCTGATGCTGGCCGCAGGTCTTGCGGGCTGCGTGCCTTTCCCGCATTACGAACTCACGCAGCCGGAGGTCGATGGTGTCCTCGCCACGGCAGGCACTCCTCGCGCGGGCGTGATGATCACGGCGTGCCAGGGACTGCCGGAATACGGCCGCGCGTTCTCGCCGCGCCGCTGCGACCAGGTCGCGTCGACGACGACGGACGCCCAGGGGCGCTTCCATTTCGAGCGCCATGGCCGCGTCAGCCTTTTCCTGATCATGGATTCGGCGACCTACGAGATTCTCGGCGTGCAGGCGGGCGGAGGGGAACGGGTCTGGTACCGAGGCTATTGGCGGCCCGCGCCGCCGCATGTGGACCTGAATTGCGAGCTGAACGAGCAACTGGTCTGCCAGTCGTCTCAAACCCCTTGAACCACCCGCACCGCGTCGACGTTGCAGAATGCCCGCATCACTTGCCCGAGACCCCATGAAATTCATTTCCCTGCGTGTGCGCAACGCGACCCTCATGCGCGGCTGCACCGCGGACGCGGCCGGGCCGGTGCTCGCATGAACCGGCAGGGCGCCATGAACGCCATCCTCGACGAAGTCACCTCCGCCGCCGGGCGCGCCGTCGCCTCGCTGCAGTCGCGCGCCGGAGGCCGGCTGGACTTCTCCGTCGCCAGCCTCGCGGCCGTCGACGAGATGCTGGTGGAGGTGTCGGCCTATGTCGCCGATCTCGACGAGGCCGTCGTCACCGGACTCGTGCAGCAGCTCGGTTGCTACGTGCTGGAGGTCGGGCGGCGCGCGTTCGGCGGCGAGTACTTCTGGCACGAGGAGGGCGAGCAGCCCATCCTCGTGGTCGGCGAGCCGGCGGCCCACGTCGCGCTGATGACCTGGAGCAAGGTCGTCGGCCGGCTGACGGGCGACGAGGGCGACGACATCGTGTTCTTCTTCAACGGCTTCGCCGACAAGGCCGCCGATCCCGAGCCGGGCAGCAACGTGCTGTTCCTCTGAACCAGGAATCCCGATGAGCCACGCCAGCACCGCACCCTCGAAGATCGCCACGGTGCTGCGCGTGACCAGCGGCAACTTCCTGGAGATGTTCGACTTCTTCCTGTACGGCATCTACGCCAGCGACATCTCGAAGGCGTTCTTCCCGGTCAAGAGCGGCTACGTGTCGCTGCTGCTGACCTTCCTCACGTTCGGCGCCGGCTTCCTGATGCGGCCGCTGGGCGCGATCGTGCTGGGCGCCTACATCGACCGCATCGGCCGCCGGCGCGGGCTGATCCTCACGCTCGGGCTGATGGCCTGCGGCACGGTGCTGATCGCCTGCGTGCCGAGCTACGCGACGATCGGGCTGCTGGCGCCGGTGCTCGTCGTCATCGGCCGGCTGATCCAGGGCTTCTCGGCGGGCGTCGAGCTGGGCGGCGTGTCGGTCTACCTGGCCGAGATGTCGACGCCGGGCCACAAGGGCTTCTATGTCAGCTGGCAGTCCGCCAGCCAGCAGGCCGCGATCATGATGGCCGCGGCGCTGGGCTATGCGGTCAACGCGTGGCTCGCGCCCTCGGTGGTGGACGACTGGGGCTGGCGCATCCCGTTCTTCGTCGGCTGCATGATCCTGCCGTTCGTGTTCTACATCCGGCGCTCGCTGCTCGAGACCGAGGAATTCCTCGCACGCAAGGTGCGGCCGACCTTCCGCGAGAGCCTGCACGCGATCGCGCGCAACTGGCCGCTGATCGGCGCCGGGATGATGATGGTGGTGATGACGACGGTGTCGTTCTACCTGATCACCGTCTACACGCCGACCTTCGGCAAGTCGGTGCTCAAGCTCGACGCCACCGATGCGCTCATCGTCACGTTCTGCGTCGGCCTGTCAAACTTCATCCTGCTGCCGGTGATGGGCGCGCTGTCCGACCGCGTCGGCCGCTGGCCGCTGCTGGTGACGTTCACGGTGCTGACGCTGCTGACCGCCTACCCGGTGCTGGCCTGGCTGGTGGCGGCGCCGTCGTTCAGCCACATGCTGGTGACCGAGCTGTGGCTGTCGGTGCTCTACGCGAGCTACAACGGCGCGGCGGTGGTCGCGCTCACCGAGGTGATGCCGCCGCACGTGCGCACGGTCGGCTTCTCGCTCGCGTACGCGCTCGCGACGGCCATCTTCGGCGGCTTCACGCCGCTGGTGTCGACGTGGCTCATCAAGGCGACGGGCGACCACGCGGCGCCGGGCTGGTGGATGAGCGGGGCCGCGGCCTGCGGCCTTGTCGCGACCTTCCTGCTCTACCGGGGCATCGCGAAGGAACGCTGAAAGGCCAGACGGCGCCGTCATGCGGGACGTCGCTTGTCCTACACGACTTGCGACCGCGCTCCGACACGGCGCGGCCCGCGGCGGTGGGATAGTTTCTCCATGCCGAACGCCATCGGACGCAGAACTCGAACAACATCCGACGGCGTTCAGCCCCCATCACTCAACGGAGAACGACCATGAACAAGGACCAAGTCAACGGCCGCGCCGAAACCGTCAAGGGCAACGTCAAGGAGGCTGCGGGCAAGCTCGTCGGCAACGAGCGCCTGACCGCCGAAGGCCAGGCCGACCAGGCCGCGGGCAAGGTGCAGTCGACGGTCGGCGACGTGAAGAACAACGTCGGCAACGCGATCAAGAAGGCGATCGATCGCTGACCCAGGCGGTCGGCACGCTCCATCGGAGCCCGCGCCCCAGTGCGGCGCGACTTCGCCAGCCCGGTTCTCGCGATCGATTCGTCGGTCGCATCAACTCTGAAGACGGACGCCAGCGCCCGGACATCCAGTGCATGTCCGGGCGCTGTCGTTCGTGCGGTTACACGTGGATGAAGCGGCCGCCCGCGAACGACCAGTTCTCCCACAAGGTCTCCTTGAAGACCAGCATCACGTTGTCCGGGTCGAGCCCGGGCGACTGGCGCAGCGCGTCGATTAGGTCGGCGACGATCTTGCGCTTGACCTTCACGCTGCGGCCGGTCGACAGCAGCACCTCGATCAGCACGAAGTCTTCGGTGCGCGGGTTGGCGAGATCGGGATAGCTGGCGTCGAAGCGGAAGTCGTCGGGCGAGAGTTCGAGCACGCGGTGGAAGCGGTCGGCCTGCGGCACGCCGGAAGCGACCAGCGCGTTGTGCACGGCGTTGAGCACGGCCGACTTGAAGGCGGCATCCTTGCCGCGCCGGACGGTGAGCGTCACCAGGGGCATGTGGGCACTCCGTCAGATGTGGTCGGGCAGTTGCAGGCCGACCGGCACGGGGTCGTAGCCGGCGTCGATCAGGGCTTGCGACAGCAGGAAGCGGTCGACGTCGGAGACCACGCGCACGAGCTTGGTGCCCAGATTCACGTCGACGGTGGCAGCCGGATCGAGCGTATGGATCGCCTCGGTGACCATGTTGACGCAGTGTCCGCAGCTCATGCCTTCGACGAGGAATTCGGTCATGGTGTTCTCCTGGAAACGGGTGAAGCCACAGTGTCGCGCGGCTGGCGCCGGTGCGGCGAAGCGAGCGCCCGCGGCCCCAGGTCGCGTGCGGGTTTGCAGAACCTGGATCCGCCCGCATATGCCCATTTGCGTGGGGCTTTTTCAATCCGCGCAGATCGTTACAGGCAGACCGTCGACACTGCCTGCTTCTTCGGATTCAATCCTTGCTGATGTCCCGCCTGCCCGCCTCGCCCGCCCTTGCCGCCCGCAGCGACTGGTCCTTTCCGGTCGACGGGATGAGTTGCGCGGCCTGCGCCGGCCGCGTGGAGCGGGCGTTGCGCGCGGTGCCGGGCGTCGCCGAGGCCAGCGTCAACATGGCCACCGAGATCGCCAGCGTGCGTGCCGAGGCGCCGCTGGCGTTCGACGGCCTCGAGGCGGCCGTGCGCAAGGCAGGCTACGCGGCGCGCGCGCCCGAGCAGCCCGCGCCGCCGCCGCCCTCCGAGGCGCAGGCGTGGCGGCCGGTGATCGTCGCCGCCGCGTTGTCCGTGCCCTTGCTGTTGCCGATGGCCGGCGCGCTCGTCGGGCTGGACTGGGCCTGGCCGGCGTGGCTGCAGTTCCTGCTCGCGACGCCGGTGCAGTTCTGGTTCGGCGCGCGCTTCTACGCCGGCGCGTGGCGCGCGCTGCGCGGCGGCGGCGCCAACATGGACGTGCTGGTCGCACTCGGCACCTCGGCCGCCTACGGCCTGAGCCTCTACGAATGGTGGGCGGCGGCCCGCATGCCCGGCATGGCCACCGGCCACCTCTATTTCGAAGCCGGCGCGGTCGTCATCACGCTGGTGCTGCTGGGCAAGCAGCTCGAGTCGCGCGCCAAGCGCCAGACGACCCAGGCGCTGCGCGCGCTGCAGGCGTTGCAGCCGCCCACCGCGCGCGTGCGCCGCGACGGCGTCGACAGCGACATCGCGGTCGCCCAGCTGCGCGCCGGCGACCTGCTGGTGGTGCGCCCCGGCGAGCGCTTCGCCGCCGATGGCCTGGTCGTGGAGGGCGACAGCCACGTCGACGAGTCGCTGGTCACCGGCGAGAGCCTGCCCGTCGCGCGCGGGCCGGGCGAGCGCGTCACCGGTGGCGCGATCAACGGCGAAGGGCTGCTGCTGGTGCGGGTCACGGCCGTTGGCGCGGAGTCGACGCTCGCGCGCATCGTGCGGCTCGTCGAATCCGCCCAGGAGAAGAAGGCGCCGATCCAGCGGCTGGTCGATCGGGTCAGCGCGGTGTTCGTGCCGGTCGTGTGCGGCGTCGCGTTGTTGACGCTGCTCGGCTGGGGCCTGGGCAGCGGCGACTGGCAGCGCGCGCTGCTCGACGCCGTCGCCGTGCTCGTCATCGCCTGCCCCTGCGCGCTCGGCCTGGCCACGCCGACCGCGTTGATGGCCGGCACCGGCGTCGCCGCGCGCCACGGCATCCTGATCAAGGACGCCGAGGCGCTGGAGATCGCGCACGACGTCTCGGTGGTCGCGTTCGACAAGACCGGCACCCTCACCGAAGGCCGGCCGATGCTGGTCGCCTGCGTGGCCGCGGACGGCGATGCCGCGCGCCTGCTGGCGCTGACCGCGGCGGTGCAGGGCGGCAGCAACCACCCGCTCGCGCGGGCCGTGCTCGACATGGCGCACGGCACCAACGCGCGCGTGCCCGCGGCGAGCGCGCATCGCGCGGTGCCGGGCAAGGGCGTGTCGGCGCTCGTGCGCGTGCCCGCCGATCCGCGCTCGACCGCCGATCCGCGCTCGACCGCCGAGGCGCGCCTGGCCGAGGCGATCGCTGCCAGCGCGATCATGAGCGCGCGCCAAAGCGCGGGGCTGTCGCCCGGCACGGGCTTTGCGCTCGACGCCGAGCACGAGACCGACCTCGCCGCGCAGGAGCGCGAGCTGCGCCTGGGCAGCGCCCGCTGGATGGTGGAGCTGGGCGTCGACCTCGAGCCGCTGGCCGCGCGCGCCGCCGAGCTGCAGGCGCTGGGTCGGACGGTGTCGTGGCTGGCCGACGTCACCCACGCCACGCCCGAGCTGCTGGGCCTGGTCGCGTTCGGCGATCGCCTGCGCGACGGCGCGATCGACGCCGTGCAGCGCCTGCGCGCCGAAGGCGTGCGCACGGTGATGATCAGCGGCGACGGCCGCGCCAGTGCCGAAGGCGTCGCGCACCTGCTGGGCATCGCCGAGGTGCACGCCGAGGTGCTGCCGGGCGAGAAGGCCTCGCTGCTGGCGTCGCTGCGTTCGCTGTCGTCGGCCGATGGCCCGCGTGCGAGGAAGCGGGCCGTGCGCGTCGCGATGGTCGGCGACGGCCTCAACGATGCGCCCGCCCTCGCCGCGGCCGACGTGGGCATCGCGATGGCGTCGGGCACCGACGTCGCGATGGAGGCCGCCGGCATCACGCTGATGCGCAGCGACCCGCGCTTGGTGGCCGACGCGCTCGACATCTCGCGCCGCTGCGTCGCCAAGATCCGCCAGAACCTGTTCTGGGCCTTCGCGTACAACGTCGCGGGCATCGGCCTGGCCGCCGCGGGGCTGCTGAGCCCGATGGTCGCGGGCGCGGCAATGGCGTTCAGCAGCGTCAGCGTCGTTGCGAATGCGTTGACGCTGCGGCGCTGGAAGGCCGGGTAGGTCTCACTGCTGCCGCGACGCGGCCTCGGCCTTGGTGAAGAACTCGTAGATCCCGTCGTCGCTCATGCTGCGCGCGTCGGCGAGTTCGCCGGCCTTGGTCATGAACAGGATCTTGTTGTCGGGCGACACGATCACCGCCGACGGGATGCCCTTCTTCGTCGCGTTGCCGTAGGCCGTGCTCACGTCGACGTTGTGGTCGAAGTGGCCGACGTCCACCTTCACGACCTTGAACTTGCCCATCAGCTCGGCGTTGCGGCCGGTCTTGAGCGAGTGGTCGAGGGCGCGGCAGTCGGGGCACCAGTTCGCGCCGAAGATCAGCAGCACCGGCTCCTTGGCGGCCGCGGCGTCGTGCAGCGCGGTCGCGATCTGGGCCTTGGCGTCGGCTTGCTCGTCGTACGGACGATCGGCCGCGACGGCCAGGCCGGCGGACAGCGAGAGGGCGAGGGACAGCAGGATTTTCTTCATGCCGCCATGATGCCAGCGTCGGTGCGGACGCGTCCTGGCGTCGACCTTTCGCCCCCGGTGGCATGTCGTCCGGAAACAAAAAAAGCCCCGCCGGGGCGGAGCTTCGAAGGAGCGGAGGGCGCGCTGGTGGCGCGCCGGCGTTCAGGCGTTGGCGCGATGGCCGACGATGGTCACGTGCTGCACGGCAACGTGCGTCAGGCCGTAGGGCGCCATCGCCAGACTGTCCGCGGCCGCGTACTGCTTCGTCGCGATGCCGTTCATGCCGGCGACGGTGGCCAGGGTCATGAAGGCGGCGAGGGCGAGGGCGGCGGCTTGGGTCGTGGTCTTGGTCATGATGGGCTCCTGGAGGTGTCTGGTGGTTGATCTTTTCGGAAGCGCGGTTCGTGTTCCGATGTGTTCACTATCGGAGCTTGTGTCTTCGCTTCAAAGCGGGTTGCAATGGGGCGCGACGATGGCGGTGCGGAACGCAAATTTGCGCGATGGACCGTTGGTGGGTTCGACTTGCATCGTTGGAGCGGATGCTGTGTTTGCCTGCGGCGCTTGCCGTCCGCTGCGCGGCCGGCGGGTGGGGGCATCGTCGCTGGCGGCAGGGCGGATGGGGGGAGAAAGCGGGTCTCGCCCCATCGAGGGGCTCGACCACCTCGTGCCGGCCGAACTCTGCGAAGTGCAGCTTGGCGCGCGAACAGCGCTTCGCGCGTGGCGGTGGTTGCCTTCGCGGACGCGCAGCGGCCGCGTGCTGGCAAGTGAGCGTCGAATCCGCAGCGTTCGAGTGGCGCCGGGGCTGCCGAGGCCCTCGATGGGCCGAGGCATGCTTATCGTTCCCAAAAAAACAAAGCAGCAGCGGCGGGGTGGGCAGGGGCGGGGCGCGCGGCCCGTTGCACGGCGTGGCGGGCATGTGCGCGTTGCGTGGCGCGCTCCGAGTGAACCTCCCTGGCGTCCTACAAGGGCAATTTTTGGCGCACGCCCGCCGAATCCCGCCGTCCAGGCGCGGATTCAGCGTCGCATGTGGCCGCGAGCCCCGCCCCTGCCCGCCCTGCCGCCCGCGACACGCCCCCCAAGGAACGCCAGCCGCGCCAAGCGGCTGGCCACAGCGCCGCAGGCATCCAACAGCGACGAGACACAAGCCAGATCGGAGAACAAAAAAAGCCCCGCACAAGGCGAGGCTTCGAAGGAGCAGGAGGCGCGCTGTCCGCGCGCTGGAGGGTTACGCGTTCGCGCGATGCCCGACGATCGTCACGTGCTGCACGGCAACGTGCGTCAGGCCGTAGGGTGCCATCGCCAGACTGTCCGCGGCCGCATATTGCTTGGTCGCGATGCCGTTCATGCCGGCGACGGTCGCCAGGGCCATGAGGACGGAAAGGACGAGGGCGGCGGCTTGGGGGGTGGTCTTGGTCATGATGGGCTCCTGAGTTGTCTGGTTGCGCTGGCTCGGATGCGTTTTCGTGATCCGATGAATGAACTTTAGGAGTCCACCAACGCCTCGCAAACCAGGTTGCGACGAGTCGCGCCGACCACGGCGCCAACTGCAAATCCGGGCGACGAACCGTCAGCCCACCCGCATCTGCGGCGTGAACGCGGCGACGGCACCGGCGCGTATCACGTCCAGGAAGCGCCGCAGCCGCGCCGGATAGAAGCGCGCCTGCGGATAGACGAGATACACCGGCAGCGGCGCGGCGCGCCACTGCGGCGCGAGGTGCACCAGCCGGCCCTGCGCGATGTCGTCGGCGACGAGCCACGCCGAGGCGATTGCCACGCCCACGCCAGTCACGGCCGCCGTGCGCAGCGCGTAGAGGCTGTCGGTGCTCATGCGCGGCGCGATCGGGAAGCGCGCCTGCGCGCCGCCGTCGATGGCCGACAGCGCGACCTCGGTGCGGTAGTACGGCCGCATCGCCAGCCACGGCAGCCGGGCGAGGTCGTCCGGCGCCTGCGTCGCGGGCAATCGTGCGGCCAGCGCGGGCGCGGCGACGACGATGCGCGGCACCTCGGCGAGACGGATGGCCACGACGGACTGGTCGTCGATGTCGCCGACCTGGATCGCGCAGTCGATGCCTTCGGCGATGAAGTCGGGCCGGCGGTCGTGCAGCAGCCACTCGACATTGACGCGCGGATGGCGCGCGAGATAGTCGGCCAGCGGCCCCACCAGCTGCTGCTGGCCGAACGCGTGCGGCGCGATGACACGCAGCGTGCCCTCGGGCTCGTCGCCGGCGCCGCGCAGGTCGGCCTCGAACGCGTGCCAGTTGGCGATCAGCTCGCGAGCGCGCTCGAGGCAGCGCTGGCCATCCTCGGTGAGCGTCATCGAGTGGGTCGACCGGCGCAGCAGGCGCACGCCCAGCGAGCGCTCGAGCGCCTGCAGGCGGCGGCTGACGGTGGGCTGCGTGGTGCCCAGCTGCGTGGCGGCGGCCGACAGGTTGCCGGCATCGACGATGCGCACGAAGGTCTCCATCAGCTCGAAGCGGTCGGCGGTGGCGCTGGGCTTGGTCATGCGTCGAGCGTATATCAATTGTTCCCCTTGCGCGTCTACCCGCGTGGGCGATGCGTCGCCAGAATCCAGGCATTCCCCGATTCGACGAACACCTTCCTCATGTCCACCATTCATACCGCGCATATGCAAGACACTCCGGCGAGCCACCCGCTGACCCTGCCGCTGGTCGGACTGCTGGCGGCCGGCGCCGGCCTGTCGGTCGCGGCGCTCTACTACAGCCAGCCGATGCTGGGCGAGCTGGGCGCCGACATCGGCGCCTCCGCGCGCCAGGTCGGCCTGGTGCCCACGCTCACGCAACTGGGCTACGCCGCCGGCATCTTCTTCCTCGCGCCGCTGGGCGACCGCTTCGATCGGCGCCGCATCATCCTCGTGAAGGCGGCCGCGCTGGTCGTGGCGCTGCTGGCCGCGGGGGCGTCGTCGGCGATCGGGCTGCTGCTGCTCGCGAGCCTGGCCGTCGGCCTCGCCGCGACGATGGCGCAGGACATCGTTCCCGCCGCCGCCACGCTGGCACCGGAGGCGCAGCGCGGCAAGATCGTCGGCACCGTGATGACGGGCCTGTTGATGGGCATCCTGCTGTCGCGCGTGGTGAGCGGCTTCGTGGCGTCGCACTTCGGCTGGCGCTCGATGTTCGTCGCCGCGGCCGTGAGCATCGCGGCGTTCGCGGCCGTGGCCGCACGCGCGCTGCCGCGCTTCCGGCCGACCACGCACCTGCACTACGCGGCGCTGCTGGGCTCGTCGGCGCAGCTGTGGAAGCGCCACGGCGCGTTGCGGCGCGCAGCGCTCGCGCAAGGCCTGCTGGCCGTCGGCTTCAGCGCGTTCTGGTCGACGCTGGCGGTGATGCTGCATTCGTCGGCCTGGCACCTGGGCAGCGCCGCGGCCGGCGCGTTCGGCCTGGCCGGCGCGGCCGGTGCGCTCGCCGCGCCCGTGGCCGGACGCCTGGCCGACACGCGCGGCCCCGAGCTCGTCACGCGCCTGGGCACCAGCCTGGCCGCGGTCTCGTTCCTGGCGATGGCCGCGGGCGGACTGCTGCCGCTGAACGCGCAGCTTTGGGTGATCGGCCTGGGCGCGGTCGGCTTCGACCTCGGCGTGCAGGCGACGCTGATCTCGCACCAGACCATCGTCTACGGCATCGACCCGGGCGCGCGCAGCCGCCTCAACGCGCTGCTGTTCACCGGCATGTTCATCGGCATGTCCAGCGGCGCGGCGCTGGGCAGCCTGGCGCTGGCGCGCTGGGGCTGGCCAGGCGTGATGCTGCTGGCCGCGGGCGGCGCGATCTCGGCGCTCGTCGTGCGGCTGTGGCCGTCGACGAAGCCAGCCTGAGCGTCGCCCCCGCGCGCGCGTGACGCCCGCGCGGGGGCGCACCTCAGGACGCGAGCTCGAAGCCGAGCGCCTTCAACGCGATCTCGGCCGCGTCCCGATCCTGCTGCGCGTTGCCGCCCGAGATGCCGATGCCGCCGACGACGCGTCCGCCGCTGACGATGGGCACGCCGCCGCCGACCGCCACCAGCCGCGGGCGATGCGCGAGCTGCGCCACCTGCGGGTTGGCGATGACGTCGCTCCAGACGTGCGTCGGCAGTCCGAACGACGTGGCCGTCCAGGCCTTGTCGATCGCGACGTCGACGGTGAGGAAGGGCGCGCCGTCGTCACGCGCGAGCGCCGCAAGGTGGCCGCCCGCGTCGGTCACGGCGATGGTCACCCGGATGCCGAGGTCGCGCGACGCGGCGCGCGCGGCCTCGATCAGCGCCTGCGCGGCGTCGCGGTTGATCGACGCGGTGGCGTAGGTCGCGTCCATGCTCAGAAGCCCTCCAGCACGACCTTGCCCTGCGCCTTGCCGCTCTCGATGAACGCGTGCGCCTTCAGCAGGTTGGCCGCGTTGATCGTGCCGCAGTGCGTGCCCGCGGTGGTGCGGATGCGGCCGGCGTCGACCAGTTGCGCGACCTGCGCCAGCAGCTTGCCCTGCTCGTCCATGTCCGGCGTGCCGAACATCGAGCGCGTGAACATCAGCTCCCAGTGCAGCGACAGCGCCTTGGACTTGAGCGCCATCACGTCGACGCCGGCCATGTCGTCGATGACGCCGATCGCGCCCTGAGGCTTCAGGCTCTCGATGATCTGCGCGTAGTGCTGGCCGGTCTGCGTCAGCGCGGCGACGAAGTCGACCGCGTCGTGGCCGCCGTCCTTGAGGGCCTGCGCGAGCGGCTGCGAGTGGTCGATGACGGCGTGCGCGCCGAGCTCCCGGCACCAGGCCTGGGTCTCGGGCCGCGAGGCCGTCGCGATCACCTTCAGCTGCGTCAGTTGGCGCGCGAGCTGGATCAGGATCGAGCCGACGCCGCCGGCCCCGCCGACGATCAGCAGCGACTGCCCCGCCCCGCCGCCCTGCGGCACGCGCAGGCGATCGAACAGCAGCTCCCACGCGGTGATGGCGGTGAGCGGCAGCGCGGCGGCCTGGGCGTCTTCCAGCGACGCCGGCGCGCGCGCGGCGATGCGTTCGTCGACGACGTGCAGCTCGCTGTTCGCGCCCGGCCGGGTGATCGAGCCGGCGTAGAAGACCCGGTCGCCGGCCTTGAAGCCGGTCACGTCGGCGCCGATGGCCTCGACGATGCCCACGGCGTCCCAGCCCAGCACCTTGGCCTGGCCGGCCGGCGGCGCGGTGTTCCGGCGCACCTTGGTGTCGACCGGGTTGACCGAGACGGCCTTGACGCGCACGAGCAGGTCGCGCGCGCCGGGCTGCGGCGCGGGCAGCTCGAGGTCCTCGAGGGCGTGGGGTTGGTCCACGGGCAGGTTCTGGCGGTATCCGATGGCTTTCATGGCGGGTTCCTGTTGTCGATGGCGGCATCGTACGAGCGCAAGCCGGGATTGATAAGATGGCCAGGATTGGTATCAGTATCAAATGAAGATTGAAAATCTCGGCGACCTGCACGTCCTCGTGCACACCGCGCGCGGCGGCACGCTCACCGCGGCCGCGCGCACGCTGGGCATGACGCCGGCGGCCGCCAGCGCGACGCTGAAACGGCTGGAGGCCCAGCTCGGGACGCGCCTGTTCGAACGCTCCACGCGCGCGATGCGCCTGACGCCGCAGGGCCAGATCCTGCTGGACTACGCGGTGCGCGCCTTCGAGCTGCTGGACGAGGGCGAGTCGCAGGCCGCCGCGGACCGCGCGACGCTGGTGGGCACCGTGCGCGTCGCCGCGCCGTCCGACCTCACGCGCAACCTGCTGTTGCCGATCTTCGACGAGTTCATGGCCGCGCACCCCGGCCTGCAACTGCAGCTGTCGGTGGCCGACCGCGTGCTCGACGTGATGCGCGACGAGGTCGACGTCGCGATCCGCTACGGCACGCTGGCCGACTCGCGCCTGGTCGCGCGCACGCTCGCGAACTCGAGTCCCATCTGCAGCGCGTCGCCCGACTACCTGCGCCGCCACGGCACGCCGCGGACGCCGCAGGACCTGCTGCGGCACAACTGCATCACCTTCGACCGCGGCGGCCGCCGCCATCGCCTGTGGCGCTTCTGTCGCGACGGCCAATGGACGGAGGTGCGCGTCGACGGCGACCGCAGCGTCGACGACGCCTCGCTGGCGCGCGAGTGGGCGATCGCGGGGATGGGCGTCATCCTGAAGTCCGAGATCGACCAGCGGCGCGATCTCGACAGCGGCGCGCTCGTGGCGTTGCTGACCGAGTGGCAGACCGAGCCCTATCCGCTGCACGCGCTGCTGCCCAGCGGCCGCTTCGTGCCGAACCGCGTGCGGGCGCTGGTGGACTTCCTCGCCGCGCGGTTCGCGGTCGGCGCGGGATCCTGAAGTCCCGAACGGCGTGAATCCTGCACGCCCGGCGTTCGCGCGACGCGAGGACGCGCGCGGGTCCCTGGCAAGCTGTGGCCGGCGGCAATCCTGCCGTTCAACACTCGCTTGCTTGCGACCCTTCCATGAAGAAGCTCTCCGCGACCCTCGCCCTGGTGAGCGCCTGCCTGTCATCGCACGCCATCGCGGACAATGCAGCGCTGGTGCCGTTGCGCTGGTGCAAGAACGTCCACGGCCAGCTCCGGCAGCAGGTCGAGACCTGCGGGCCGAACGCCACCGAGGTGACCGACATCTCGGCCGTGGATCCGAACGCGAAGGTCGCGTTCGACCGGGTCGCCAAGGCCTACGAGGCGCAGGCCAGGCCGATCGGCGCGGCGGCCTCGGCGGCGAGCGAGCACCCCAGCGACAAGGAGATCCTGCGCAAGGGCTGGATCTCGATATTCAAGATGCTGGGCTTCGCCTTCGTGGTCGGACTCGTCGGCAAGCTGATGCAGCGCTCGTTCCTGTTCTGGTTCTTCCTCGGCGTCATCGCGCACATCGTGCTCGTCGCGGCAGCCGTCATCTCGTTCTAGACGCGCGACAATCCCGGCTCGTCCGTCAATGCAGGAGTCGAGATGCGCAGAAGCCCCAACGTTCCGGCCGGTACCGTCCATCGCCTGGCCGTCGACAGCCAGGTGCTCGCCGGCAACCTGCTCGGCGACCCGACGCTGCGCGTCATCGACGTCTACATCCCGGCCGGGCATGACGGCCGCGGCCTGCCGCTGCTGGTCGACATCGTGGGATTCACCGCCGGCGGTCCGGCGCACACCAACTGGAAGAATTTCGGCGAGAACGTCCCCGAGCGCCTGGATCGCCTGATCGCGAGCGGCGAGATGCCGCCCGTCGTCGTGGCCTTCCCGGACTGCTTCACGCGGCTCGGCGGCAACCAGTACGTGAACTCGGTGGCGATGGGCCGCTGGGACGATTTCCTGCTCGCCGAGGCGGTGCCGCTGGTCGAGACCTCGTTCGGCTGCGGCGGCGCGGGCCGGCGAGGCCTGTTCGGCAAGTCCAGCGGCGGCTACGGCGCGATGGTGCATGCGCTGCTGCATCCGGACTTCTGGAGCGCGGCGGCCGTGCACTCCGGCGACATGGGCTTCGAGCTGCTCTATCGGCACGAGTTCGTCCCGGTGCTGCGCGCGCTCGCCAAGGAGCCCGCGATCGGC
Source organism: Scleromatobacter humisilvae (assembly GCF_023231945.1). GTDB lineage: Bacteria > Pseudomonadota > Gammaproteobacteria > Burkholderiales > Burkholderiaceae_C > Scleromatobacter > Scleromatobacter humisilvae. The sequence goes on along the minus strand of NZ_JAJLJH010000007.1, from coordinate 51,524 downwards.
GCCTGGGTCGACGCCTTCTGGCAGGCGAAGAAGACCAAGGACAGCGACGTGCACATCCTCATGATGCTGGCCCAGGCCGCGAGCTTCGATCCGGATCCGTCGGCACCCTGCGGCGTGCGCCTGCCGGTGACGCTCGACACCTGCGAGCTGATCCCCGAGCGCTGGGCGAACTGGATGGCCTGGGATCCATTGACCCTCGTCGAACAGCACGGCCGCGGACTGGCGGCGCTGAAGGCGCTCTACATCGATTGCGGCGACGTCGACCAATACAACCTGGTCTATGGCGCGAGACGCATGCACAAGCGGCTGCTCGACATGGACGTGGCGCATGTCTACGAGGAGTTCGCCGACGACCACAGCGCGGTCGACTACCGCATGGACATCAGCCTGCCGATCCTGGCCAAGGCGCTCGCTTGAGCTAACCAGGACGTTCAGCGGAGCCCGAGCCGCGTCAGCTTCTTGATCAGGCCGACCCGCGACACGCCCAGCCGCCGTGCCGCCTCCGACTGGTTGCCGCCGGCCGCGGCCATCGCGTCGCGCACCAGGCGCAGCTCGAGTTCGTTGAGCGCCGCGTCGAGCGGGCCGGCCGACGGATCGAGGTGGCCGGCAACGGGCGCGGCGTCGTCGCTGGTGTCGCCGCTGGACAGCCGCAGCAGGTCGGCGTCGACCTCGTGCTGGCCGGGCAGGATCAGCGCGCCGGCCGACTCGACGACCGCCTTCAGCTCGCGCACGTTGCCGGGCCACTCGCGCGACGTCAGCCACGCCAGCGCACCGGCCGTGAAGCCGGTGCGCGGGGCGACGCGATGCAGGAAGCGCGTCGCGAGCAGCGGCACGTCGGCGGGGCGCTCGGACAGCGCCGGCGTGCGCAGCACCACGCCCTTGAGGCGATAGAACAGGTCCTCGCGGAACGTGCCCTCGCGCACCATGGCCTCGAGGTCGCGGTGCGTCGCGGCGACCACGCGCGCCTCCGCGCGCTTCTGCACGCGCCCGCCCACCGGCACGAAGGTGCCTTCCTGCAGGAAGCGCAACAGCTTGACCTGCATCGCCGCGGGCATCTCGCCGACCTCGTCGAGGAACAGCGTGCCGCCGTGCGCGGCCTCGACCAGGCCCGGCTGGTCGCGGTAGGCGCCGGTGAAGCTGCCCTTCATGTGGCCGAACAGCTCGCTCTCCAGCAGCTCGGCCGACAGCGCGCCGCAGTGGATCGCGACGAACGGCCCCGCGCTTCGCGTGCTGCAGCCGTGCAGCGCGCGCGCCACCAGCTCCTTGCCGGTGCCGGTCGGGCCCAGCACCAGCACGCTGACAGAGGTCTGCGCGACTCGGCGCACCATGCCGCGCAGCTGCGTTATCGCCGGCGCCTGGCCGACGAGGCCGAGGTCGTCGACGGCAGTCGCGGCCCGCAGCGTCGCGAGCTCGCCGTCGAGCCGCGCCTTGCGCAGCGCGCGGGCGACGACGAAGCGCAGCATGTCGGGGTCGATCGGCTTGGTGAGGAAGTCCCACGCGCCCAGCTCGGTGGCGCGCAGCGCGAGCTCGTGCTCGCCGTGGCCGGTGAGCACGACGACCGGCACGCCAGGAAAGCGCGGGATCATCTCGAGGCCGATCTCGGGGTCCATGTGCGGCGGCATCGCCAGGTCGAGCAGCACCAGCTCGGGCCGCTGGCGCTCGAACGATGCCAGCGCCTGCTCGCCGTCGCCGGCCACGGTCACCGCATGGCCGAGATCGCGCAGGAACGAGCCGCCCAGGCGCTGGAAGGCCGGCTCGTCGTCGACGAGCAGCACGCGGCCGGTTTCGGGGGTGTCGCTCATGATGCGGTCGGAAACGTCAGGGTGAAGCAGGTGCGCCACGGCGCGCGTTCGGTCAGCGCCACGCTGCCGCCGTGCGCGGCCATGATGCGGGCGACGATCGCCAGGCCCAGCCCCGTGCCGCCGGGGCTGCGCGACGCGAAGGGCTCGAACAGCCGCGCGCGGATCTCGTCGGGCACGCCGGGGCCGTTGTCGCAGACGTGCAGCAGCAGCGCGCCGGGCACCGACTCGGCATCGACGTGCACGTGGCCCGCGCGCGCGTCGTCGCCCACGTCCGCGACGGCGACCCGCGCGTTCTCGAACAGGTTGGTCAGCGCCTGCTCGACGCGCCGCGCGTCCGCTTCAATGGGAAGTTCGCCGGCCAGGCCGTCGCCCAGGCTCACGTCCGGCAGCCGCATCGCCGCGCGGCGCACCTGGGCCGCGAGGTCGAGCGGCGTGGGCGCGAGCTTCCACGGCTTGGCGTAGTCGAGCAGGTCCTTCGTGAGGTTGGCGATGCGCGCCACCTGGTCGGCGACCTCGCGCCGCGTGTCCGGGGGCGTGCCCGCGACGGCCATCGCGATGATGTTGAGCGGGTTGCGGATGTCGTGCGCCACGGTCGCGGCGAGCGAGCCGAGTTCCGCGAGGCGCGCCTGCAGCTGGCGCTCGCGTTCGCGCGCGGCGATCTGCTGCGTCTGCTCGACGCGTGCCGCGGCCTCGGCGACCACCGATCCGAACAACTCGGCGACGTGGCGCGGGCCGGGTGGCGCGGCGTCCCAGCCGGCGAGCTCGGTCGTCCAGGCCTCCGGGCCGCGCGTGGTCGAGAGGCGGGGGACGGCGGTGTCGACGGTCGGCTGCCCGCCGATCGTCACGGCCACCCGCGTGCCGATGCGGCGGCTCAACACCGCGGAGGCCTGCTGCGCGAGGACGTCGGCGGTCTCGGCCGATTGCAGCGCGACGCGCCAGGCCTGCAGGTCGCCCGCGCTCACCGTGCCTCCCGGGTAGACCAGGCGCTCGGCGAAGCCGCGGATCGGCCCGTTCAGCGCGAGGCAGCTCGCGGCCACGGCCAGCCCGCCGACCCAGCGCGATTCGAAGGGCAGCAGCGGCGTCAGCGCGACGATCGCCGCGCCCAGCGCGAGGAGCAACGTCCACACCAGCGCGCGCCGCGCCCACGCGTTGGCCACGAACACGCCGTAGCGCAGGATGCCGTAGACGAGGATCACCGGATACAGCGGCAGGCCCAGCAGCGGGAACGGATAGCACGGCAGGTCGAGCACTGCCATGCCGTAGCCCGTCAGGCACACGAAGCCCCACAGGCACGACGCCGCGACCGCGGCGATCTGGCTGAACGCCGGCCGTTGCGCGCGCAGCATCGATGTCAGCAGCACCGCGATGCCCGCGCCGCCGAGGACCACCCACGCGGTGCTGGCGATCCAGCCGGCCGCGTACGGCAGCGCGATCCAGCCGATGTAGCGGTTGTGCACGAGGTAGGCCGGCAGCAGGCACTCGGACGCCAGCGTCGACACCACGCCCAGCACGTAGCCCGCGGCGATCGTGCGGCGGCCCAGGCGCACGCCGCAGAAGACGACGACGAAGTGGAAGAAGAACGCCGACGTGAACGGTGCCGTCGCCAGCAGCGCCATCGACGCGCGCTCCATGTGCGGCCCGAACCAGTTGGGCAGCTCGTTGCCGACGATCCACACCGCGATGCCCGCGAGGAAGGCGGCCAGCAGGCGCGCGCCGGCCACGCGGTCGGCCCAGGCGAGCAGCACGCCGGCCAGGGCCAGCGTCTCGAACAGCGCGAAGGCGAGGGTGAGGTGGATCAGCATGGGGTGTCAACGAGGTTGACGACAGGCGGTTGCCGGACTGTATCCCAAGTATGCAGGGTCAAACACAAAGTTCAATGAAATCAACGACTTGCGACGGCCCCGCGGGCTGGCCCGGATTTCGCGATGAGCGGTTCATCCGATCCCGAGACGAGACCCCTCATGACCTCTTCGCTGACCACCCCGCTGAGCGCTCCCGCCACGGTGCGCGCGCTCGACCTGCCCGCCCTCGTCGGCCCCGGCGCCTGGGCGCGCCTGCCTCCCGCCGTGCGCCGCCGCTTCGGTGTCGACCACGGCGCCGCCACCTACGTCGGCCGCATGGAGCTGCGCTGCTCGCCGGTGGGCCGCGTGTTCGCGGCGCTGTCGCGGCTGTTCGGCAGCCCGCTGTCCGGCGTGACGTCGGACGCCGTGCCGACCTCGGTGCGCGTGTTCGACGACGGCCGCGGCGGCATGGTCTGGGAGCGCAGCTTCCACACGGCCGGCCCGCGCGCGCCGCATGTCGTGCGCTCGACGAAGCAGCTGGCCGCCGACGGCGGCCTGGTGGAGCGCACCGACGGCGGCCTGAGCATGGCGCTGGACGTGTTCGAGGAGCGCGGCGCGCTCGTCTTCGAGAGCCGCCGCTTCACGCTGATGCTGGGCCGCCTGCGCATTCCCGTGCCCGCGCTGCTGACGCCCGGCACCTGCCGCGTGACGCACACCGACCTCGGCGACGGCCTGTTCCGCTTCGACCTCGACATGGTGCACCCGCTGTGGGGACACACCTTCCATCAATCGGGCGTGTTCGTCGACCCGGTCGCCGACGCCGAAGGAGCCGCGCAATGAGCGCCGTCTTCGTCCTGCTGGCCGTGCAGGTGCTCGCCGGCGCGTTCGACACCATCTGGCATCACGAGCTGGTCGCCAGGCTGCCGGCGCGCGCGTCGGCGCGGCGCGAGCTGATGCTGCACTCGGCGCGCGAGGCGATCTACGGCGGCGTGTTCCTGGCGCTGGGCTGGACGCAGTGGCATGGCGCCCTCGCGCTGGTGCTGGGCGCGGTGCTGCTCGTCGAGATCGTGCTCACGCTGGTCGACTTTCTCGAGGAGGATCGCAGCCGCAAGCTGCCGCCGTCCGAACGCGTGCTGCACACGCTGCTGGCCGTGGTCTACGGGCTGTTCCTGGCCGCGTTCGCGCCGCACCTGCTTGCGTGGGCGGCGTTGCCGACCGGGTTCGCGTGGACGCCGCAGGGGCCCGCGTCGTGGGCGATGACCGTCTTCGCGGCCGGCGTGTTCGCGTGGAGCGCGCGCGACGCCCTGGCCGTGCGCCGGCTGGGCCGCCTCGCTTCGCCCTCCGGCGCGCGTGGGCGTGCGGTGCGGCCAGAATGCGGCGTGACGCAGCCCGGCCATCTCATCGTCCCCGCCGTCCTCGTGACCGGCGCGACGGGCTTCATCGGCCGCGCGCTGGTGGCGCAGTTGCGCCGCGACGGCGCGCGCGTGATCGCGCTGGCGCGCGACGCGTCCCAGGCGCGTGCCGAGTTCGGGCCGGATGTCTGGGTGGTCGACCGGCTCGATGCGATTCCGGCCGAGACGCGGATCGACGCCGTCGTCAACCTGGCGGGCGCGCGCGTGCTCGGCATGCCGTGGACGGCCGCGCGACGCGCGTTGCTGCTGGCCAGCCGCGTCGACGTCACCGCGGGCATCGTCGAGCTGATGCGCCGGCTGGAGCAGCGGCCGCGCCTGCTGGTCAGCGCGTCCGCGGTGGGCTTCTACGGCGCGTCGCCCGGGGCCTCGTTCGAGCCCCTCGACGAACAGAGCCCGCCGCGGCCCGGGCAGTTCCAGTCGGACCTGTGCGTCGCCATCGAGCACGAGGCGCGCCGCGCCGAGGCGCTCGGCGTGCGAGTCGTGCGGATGCGCTTCGGCGTGGTGCTGGGCCGCGGCGACGGGGCGTATCCGATGCTCGCGCTGTCGTCGCGCTTCGGCTTGGGCGCCGTGCTGGGCTCGGGCAGGCAGCCCGCGCCCTGGATCCATCTCGACGACGCCGTCGCCCTGATCCGCCATGCGATCGCCGAGCCGGCGTTGTCCGGCCCCGTGAACGCCGTCGCGCCGGAGACGCTGTCGCAGGCCGCGTTCGCGCGCGCGATGGCCGCGTCGTTCGGACGGCGCGTCCGCCTGCGCATGCCGGGCGCGCCGATTCGGTGGGTGCTGGGCGAGATGTCGGAGCTGCTGCTGGAGGGCCAGAACGTCGTGCCCGGGGCCGCGCTCGCGACGGGCTTCCGTTTCAGGCATCCGACGCTCGCCGGCGCCTTCGAGGAACTGGCCCGGACCGAAGCGGCGCCAGACCGCGGCTATTAGGGTCTTTTCCCCAACAGGCGCGCGCCGCCGCACCTGGCGGCGCGGAGATAGGCACAATGCCGCCTCGCGCCGCGTCGGCGTCCCATGCCGGGACGCCGGTGAGCGCCGCCGTCCAAGACCTCGCCATGAGCGCTCATTCCAGCCCCGCTGCAAACACCGCCCGCACCGCCATCACCTTGCCCAAGCTGCGCGAGATGCGCGCCCGCGGGGAGAAGATCGCCATGCTCACCTGCTACGACGCCACGTTCGCGCAGGTGCTCGACGAGGCCGGCGTCGACACGTTGCTGGTGGGCGATTCGCTCGGCAACGTGCTGCAGGGCCGCACCAGCACGCTGCCGGTGACGCTGGCCGACATGGCGTACCACACCGAGTGCGTGGCGCGCGTGCAGCCCGCGGCCTGGCTGATCGCCGACATGCCGTTCGGCAGCTACGAGAACGGCAAGGGCGTGGCGCTCGATTCGGCGGTCACGCTGATGCGCGCGGGCGCCCGCATGGTCAAGATCGAAGGCGGCGGCTGGACGGCCGAGATCGTGTCGCACCTAGTCGCGCGCGGCATCCCCGTCTGCGCGCACCTGGGCCTGACGCCGCAGCGCGTGCACGCCATCGGCGGCTACCGCGTGCAGGGCAAGGACGCCGACTCGGGCGCCGCGCTGCGCCGCGAGGCGCGCGAGCTGGCCGAGGCCGGCGCCGCGATGATGGTGTTCGAGATGGTGCCCGCGGCGCTGGCCACCGAGATCACGAACGACAACCCCGAGCTGATGACCATCGGCATCGGCGCCGGCGGCGGCACCTCGGGCCAGGTGCTGGTGCTGCACGACATGCTGGGCCTGGGCTCCGGCCGCAAGCCGCGCTTCGTGCGCAACTTCATGGCCGAAGGCGGCTCCATCGCCGCGGCGATCGGTCGCTATGTCGCGGCGGTCAAGGACGGCAGCTTCCCGCAGGCCGACGTCCACACCTACTGAGCGCGCCATGCAAGTCATCCACACCATCGCCGACCTGCGCGCCGTGCTCGCCGGCTCGACGAAGACGGCGCTCGTGCCGACGATGGGCAACCTGCACGAAGGCCACCTGGCGCTGGTGCGCGAGGCCGCGCTGCACGGCTTTCCGGTGGTTGCGACGATCTTCGTCAACCGCCTGCAGTTCCTGCCGCACGAGGACTTCGACCAGTACCCGCGCACGCTCGAGCGCGACTGCCAGCTGCTCGAGTCGGCCGGCTGCGACATCGTCTTCGCGCCCAGCGAGCGCGAGCTCTACCCCGAGCCGCAGACCTTCAAGCTGACGCCGCCGGCATCTATCGCCGACCTGCTGGAGGGCGAGTTCCGTCCCGGCTTCTTCACCGGCGTGTGCACGGTGGTGATGAAGCTGTTCCAGTGCGTGCAGCCGGCCGTGGCCGTGTTCGGCCAGAAGGACTACCAGCAGCTGATGGTGATCAAGGCGATGGCGCGCCAGTTCGCGCTGCCCACCGAAGTGATCGGCGCGCCGACCATCCGCGCCAGCGACGGCCTGGCGCTGTCGTCGCGCAACGGCTACCTCAGCCAGGACGAACGCGCCGAGGCCACCGCGCTCGCGCGCGCGCTGCGCGCGATCGCGGCCGCGCTGCGCGAGGGCGCGCGCGACGTCGGCGCCGTCGAGGCGAAGCAGGTGGCCGAGCTGGACGCGCGCGGCTGGCAGACCGACTACCTCACCGTGCGCCGTCGCACCGACCTGCTGCCGCCCACCGCCGACGACTTCGCCGCGAAGACGCCGCTGGTCGCGCTGGCCGCGTCGCGCCTGGGCAAGACGCGGCTGATCGACAACCTCGAGATCGATCTCTAGAAGCTCTTTTCCAGCTCGTCGATCAACGATCCGACGTACGCCACGGCGTCGTGGATGGGCTGCGGCGTCGACATGTCGACACCGGCGAGCTGCATCAGCTCCAGCGGCTTCAGGGTGCCGCCGGCGCGCAGCACCTGCAGCCAGCGCTGCACGGCCGGCGAGCCTTCCTGCGCCACGCGCTGTCCCATCGCGGTGGCGGCCACCAGGCCCACCGAATACGTGTACGGGTACAGGCCCATGTAGTAGTGCGGCTGGCGCATCCAGGTCATGCGCGCGCCGTCGTCGATCTCCACCGCGTCGCCCCAGAAGCCCTGCAGCACCTCGCCCTTGGTGCGGTTCAGCAGCGTCGCCGTCACGGCCTGGCCGGCTTCTGCCAGGGCATACACGCGGTGCTGCAGCTCGGCCTCCAGCAGGTGCGTGACGAAGTTGTGATGGTAGGTGCCCAGCAGCTGCATGATGACGCTGCGCCGTGTGCGCTGGTCGTCGCTGCCGGCCAGGATGTGCCGGGCGAGCAGCATCTCGTGCATGATCGACGGCGCCTCGACGAACGGCATGGCCGGCCGCGTGTTGACGAAGCGCTGGTGCTTCATCGCCAGCCCGAAGTGCCCCGCGTGCCCCAGCTCGTGCGCGAGCGTGAACATGCTGCGCGTCGTGCCGGCCCAGGTGATCAGGATGTAGGGGTGGACGCCGTACGGCGACGAGCAGAACGCGCCGGTGGACTTGCCGACGTTGTCCGCGCGATCCACCCAGCGCTGCGTGAGCGCGGTGCGCACGAAGTCCACGTACTCCGCGCCCATCGGCTCCATCGAGGCGAGCAGCGTGTCGCAGGCCTGCTCGTACGAGATGGGCGGCTCGAAGCCGGCGTCCAGCGGCGCGCGCAGGTCGCAGTGCAGCACCTTGTCCAGGCCCAGCACGCGGCGGCGCAGGCGCTGGTAGCGCTGCATGTGCGGCGCCAGCTCGGCGCGGATGATCTCCAGGATGTTCGTGTACAGCCCGTGCGGCACCTGGTGCGACTGCAGCAGGTAGTCCTCCGTGCTGCGGTAGCCGCGCAGGCGCGCGATCGCGACGTTCTTCTTCACCTCGGTGGCGATCGTCGCGGCGTAGGTGTTGTTGTACGCCTTCAGGCCGGCGCTGAAGGACTGCCAGGCGCCGCGGCGCACGCTCGTGTCCGCATTCGCCTCGTAGCTCGTCTCGTACAGGCTGAACGAGTTCGGGTGCTGCGCGCCCTGTGCGTCGACGAAGGGCGCGAACTGGATGTCGCTGGCCTTGGAACGCTGGTAGATCGCGTAGGGCGCACCCAGCACCTCGCCGAGCGCGGCCAGCGCGCCTTCGGTCTCGGCGCCCAGGCGGTGCGGCTTCGTCTCGACCAGCCGTTCCAGCGACACGCGATGCGGCGCCAGCGCGGATTCCTCCGCGAGGAAGCGGCCGAGGGTGTCGTCGGGCAGCGCCAGGATCTCGGAGTCGACGAACGAGACGCTCGCACCCAGTCGCGCCGCGAGCGCGCCCACGCGCGCGGAGGCGGCCTGGTAGGCGGGATCGGTGCCGTCCTGGGCATTGCGCAGGTAGGCGAAGGTGCTGACGCGCATCAGGCGGGCCTGCAACTGCTCGACGGTGTCCAGGCAGCGCGCCAGCGTGGCGCCGGACTCGCCCAGCCGGCCCCGGAACGGCGCGACCTCGGCCAGCGCGGCGTCCAGCGCGGCGAACTCCGCCTCCCAGGCAGACTCGTCGGCGAACAGCTCGCGCAGGTCCCAGGTCATGTCCACGGGCACGTCGGCCCGCGCGAGGCGCTTCTGCATGTCGGTCGTCCTGTTGGTCGATTGGAGGGCCACACTCTAGCGGCGCCGGCGGGCGGTCGACGTAGCGGGAACCCGACCGGGCCGGCGGGTCAATCGGGTAGGGCAAAATTCGCGGATGAACGCATCCGTCTCCCCCATCCACATCCAGCGCCGCGACGCGACGCCGGTCGACACGTCCTGCGGCCACGCGCACACCGAGCGCTGGAGCGTCGATGCCGTCGAAGCCCTGTTCGACCTGCCGTTCAACGACCTGATCCTGCGCGCGCAGACCGTGCACCGCGAGCACTTCGCGCCCAACCAGGTCGAGCTGGCGACGCTGCTGTCGATCAAGACCGGCGGCTGCCCCGAGGACTGCGGCTACTGCCCGCAGTCGGTGCACTACGACACCGGCGTGGACGCGACCAAGCTGATGGACGTCGCCGCCGTCGCCGCCGCCGCCCGCACGGCCAAGGAACACGGCGCCACGCGCTTCTGCATGGGCGCCGCGTGGCGCGCGCCGAAGGACCGCGACATCGAGGCCGTCTCGGCCATCGTGCGCGAGGTGAAGTCGCTGGGTCTCGAGGCCTGCTGCACGCTGGGCATGCTGACCGAGCCACAGGCGCAGTCGCTCAAGGACGCCGGCCTCGACTACTACAACCACAACCTCGACACCGCGCCCGAAGCCTATGGCCGCGTGATCACCACGCGCGACTACCAGGATCGCCTGAACACGCTGGGGCACGTGCGCGGCGCGGGCATCAACGTGTGCAGCGGCGGCATCGTCGGCATGGGCGAGAGCCGGCGCGAGCGCGCGGGGCTCGTGGCCCAGCTGGCCAACCTCGATCCGTATCCGGAGTCGGTGCCGATCAACGAGCTGGTGCGTGTCGAGGGCACGCCGATGGCCGAAGAGAAGCCGCTCGATCCGCTGGAATTCGTCCGCACGATCGCTGTCGCTCGCATCACGATGCCTCTTGCGCGCGTTCGCCTGTCGGCGGGCCGCCAGCAGATGAGCGAGGCGGTGCAGGCCTTGTGCTTCCTGGCTGGTGCGAACTCGGTGTTCTATGGCGAGAAGCTGTTGACCACGGGAAATCCTGACGTCGAGAAGGATCGCGCGCTGTTCGAGAAATTGGGCGTGACGACGGCTGCGAGCCAGCACATCTGAGCCGCTTCCGACGAAGAAAAAGCCGGCCCACCTCGCGGTGACCGGCTTTTTCCTTGCGAGCCGCGCGGATCAGCCGTGCGCCTGCGCCCTCGACGGCGCGACCGCCACGAAGCGTCCCTTGGCGAAGGCGAACACCACCGCCGTCGCCGCCAGCACCCACACGATCACGGCGCCCGAAGGCAGATCGAGCAACGCCGACACCGCCAGACCCAGCGCATAGCCCACCGCGCCGACGCCATAGCCCGCGATGAACCGCGCACGGCCCGTCATGCCCCGCGTCGCCAACGCAGGAACGATCAGGCTCGTGAAGACGAGATAGACGCCGACCAGTTGCACCGACGCCGTCACCGCGATCGCGAACGTCGCATAGAAGCCGAAGCGCCCGAGCCGCTCGACCAGCCCCGTCAACATCGCGAGACCGAGCACCACGGTCACCAGCGCCAGCCACAGGATCTGCGTCTTGCCGACCCACAGGATCTGGCCGACCAGCAGGTCCTTCAGGTGCTCGCCGCCGTGCGGGTTGTTGGACAGCATCAGGATGCCCGCGCACGACGCCAGCACGAACATCACGCCGATGAGGGCCTCCTGGATCTCGGGCCACATCTTCTCGGTCCACGTCAGCAGCAACGCGCCGGCCAGCGCCGCCGTGACCGCCGCGGCCTGCACCGCGATGCCGCCCTCGGGCAGGCCCAGCGCGTCGGCGCCGATCACGCCCAGGCCGGCGATCTGCGCGATGGCCAGGTCGATGAAGACGATGCCCTTGTCGAGGACGCGCGCGCCGAGCGCGACGTGGGTCATGAGGACGAGCAGGCCGGCGACCAGCGCCGGGCCGAGGATGCCGGTGTCGAGAGCGCTCCAGTTCATCGCGATCGCTCCGTCACTTCAGCGCTGCCAGCAGGCGCGCGACGGTGTCGTCGAACAGGCCGGTCAGGTCCTTGGCACCGTCGGTGCCGCCGACCGTGAACGCGATCTTCACGGCGGGGATGTGGGCGTGCTCGCTGAGCCATTCGTCGGGCTTGGGATCCTGGTAGGCCGAGTAGATGACCATCTTCGCGGGACGCGTCTTCAGCGTCTCCAGCACTTCCTCGAGGTGCGACGCGCTCGGCTCGACGCCCGGCTTCGGCTCGAGCACCGCGACCTCGGCCAGGCCCAGCCAGTCCTCCATGTACGCGTAGGCCTTGTGGTGCGCGGCGATCGCGACGCCGCGCAGCGGCTTGGCCTGCGCGGCCCAGCGCTGCAGGTTGGCCTGCCACTTCTGCGAGAACGCGGCGCCGCGCTGCTGGTACTGCGCCGCATGCGCGGGGTCGACCAGCGCGAGGCGCGCCGTCAGGGCCGTCGCCACCAGCGCGATGTTGCGCGGGTCGGTCTGGATGTGCGGGTTGCCGTCCGGGTGCACGTCGCCCTGGTTGCGGTCGACCTGCTTGGGCACGTCGAGCTTGCGCACGAAGTCGGCGGCCGCGAAGTTGCCCGGCTGGCCCGGCTGCAGCCGCGGGTTGCCGGACTGCTGCAGCAGCACCGGCAGCCAGCCGATCTCGAGTTCGGCGCCGGTGCACACCACCATGTCGGCGTTGCGCGCACGCGAGATCAGGCTGGGCTTGGCCTGCACCTGGTGGGGATCCTGCATCGCGGTGGTGGCGACGCCGACGTCGACGAGGTCGCCGCCGATCTCCTGCGTCAGCGCGCCCCATTCGGGTTCGCAGGCGAGTACCTTGACGGCGGCGTGGGCGGGCAGCGCGAGCGCGGCGGACAGTGCGAACGCCGCCATTGCGGCGGTCTTGAGAGACGGGGTCATGAGGTCGTTCCTTCGAAGGCGGTGATCAGTACGCGTGCGCACCGTGCGCGCCGAGCGCGGTCTGGTACTGCAGCAGGAATTGGTTGTCGACGAAGCCCTGGCGGGTGCGGTCCTGCGCGAACTGCAGGCGGAAGCGGGCGAACTCGCTCTCGCTGAAGTCCACCATGATCGAGTTCTTGGTCGGGTGGTAGCCGTTGCCGGCGAGCCCGAGGAAGCCGGCCTCGCCGAAGTTCGCGTGGCCCGGATCGAGGCGCTCGGTGCGCAGGCCCACGCGCCACATCGGCATGAACTGGTAGACGCCCTGGATGTAGCCGCCGGACTGGATCTCGCGCAGCGAGTTCTCCCCGACGCCGGGCAGCCCCGAGAGGTCGCCGCTGCGGCGGCTCTGGATGTATTCGCCCTGCAGCTTGAAGTAGGTGTGCGTGGCGTTGCCGTTGGGCGCCCATTTCATGACGCCGTCGGCGATGGCCACGCGCGTGCGGCCGGTGAAGCCGGCGGCGGCGCCGAGGTCGTCGGCGTTGGTGAACAGCAGCGTCTGGCCGTTGGACTGCGTCTGCAGGAACGACAGGCCGCCGCGCCACGAGATGCTGTCGCCGATGTCGCCGCCGGTGTGGAAGGTGAACGCCGTCATGCCGGCCGCGTTGCGGCTGGCGTTGTCGCCCGGGAAGCTGCGGCCCCGGCCGGCCTCGAGGCCGAACTCCATGTACTGGTCGGTGGGCGCGAGCCAGTGCAGCTGCACGCCGTCGTCGGCGTACTGCGTGCCCAGCATCGCTTGATAGGCGATCGGGTTGTCGACGAAGTCCCAGGTGTGGCTGTGCTGGCTGTTGAGGTAGCCTATGCCCGAGAAGAAGCGGCCGGCCTTCAGCACGAAGCCGTTGGGCAGCGCGGTCGTCGTGATGAACGCCTCTTCGGCCGAGATGGTGTCGTCGCCGGTGATCGACAGGTTGATGTTGCCGGCCAGCCAGGGATCGATGTTGGCGGCCAGCGCGAGCTCGGACTCGGCAAGCGAGAAGCCGCGCGAGCCGACGCCGATCTCGGCGCCCGGCGGAAGCGCGAAGCCGGTGATGCGCGCCTGGCCGGGATCCTGCGAGGTGTGCGCGTAGGTGCCCGACAGGATCAGCGAGATCTGCGGGTTGAAGGCGGTCGCACCGCCGCTGGCTTCGGCCGTGGGCGCGGCGACGCTCGTGTCGACCGCCACCGTCGCCGGCGGCGCGATCGGGGCGACCGAAGCGGGGCCTTCGGCGACGGCGGTCGCGGGCGCGGGCGCGGACGCTGTCGCCACCGGCGCCGCGGCGTTCGCGGACCGGGCCTTGGCAAGCTCGGCCTGGGTGTCGTGCAGCTGCGACTCGAGCGCGCCGATGCGCTTGTCGTAGTCGGACTTCATCGCCGCGAGCGCCTTCTTCAGGTCGGCGATGTCGCTCGCCGGCGAGGCCAGCGCCGCGCTTTGCAGGCCCACGGCCAGCGCGAGCGCGGCGACGAGGCGGATCGGTCGAAAGGACGGCGCCGGCGCGCGGCCGGCGGCGTGGGGGTGGACGGACATGGACGGATCTCCCGACTCGCGCGCGCGCTCGCGCGTGACGCGCGGGCGGGCAGGGGAGTCGTCGTGGCGCGCGGCCGGTGGCGGCGGCGCGCCGGGGTGCAGGGTGAGCGAACCGGGCGGGTTCGATGCGACCGTCGCGCGCGAGGCGGCGAACGGCGTTCAGGCGTCAGGCGGTGACGGCTGGCGCCGGCGGCGCGCGCGACGCGTACGGCACCACGACGCGCGGCGCGAAGTCGCGCTCGATCCGTGCCGGGGCGGGCGCGTCGGCCCGCGGGGCGATCAGGACGATGGCCGCAGGTGCCGGCGCGGCACCACCGAGCGCGGCCGCGAGCAGGCAGGTGGGGCAGTCGTGCGTCGCGTTCGCATGCGAGTCGTCGTGCGACGACGCGGCGGCGCTGGCCACGTGCGTGTATTCGTGCGCCGCGGCCGCGAACTGCGCGCCGCCGAGCGCCAACGCCAGGCCCAGCACCCACGACAGCGGGTGCCGCGCGATCCAGCGGCGAAGGGCTTGCAACGACATGGGCGAACGGATGGGCCGGCACGCGGCCTGCGCGGGGAAACGAGAAGCTTAACGCATCGAGGGCCGGGCACCGCCGGCGCCCAGCCCTCGAAATCGCCTCTTCGTCGCAGCGCGACGCTTACTGTTCGACGAACGCGCGCTCGATGACGTAGTCGCCCGGCTTCGTCGTGTTGCCTTCGTTGAAGCCGCGCGCTTCCATCATGGCCTTGAGGTCGCGCAGCATCTCGGGGCTGCCGCAGATCATCACGCGGTCTTCGGCCGGGTTCAGCGGCGGCAGGCCGAGGTCGGCGGCGAGCTTACCGTTTTCCAGCAGCGTGGTGACACGGCCGGTGTTGCGGAACGCCTCGCGCGTGACCGTCGGGTAATACAGCAGCTTGCCGCTGAGGATCTCGCCCAGCAGTTCGTGCTTGGGCAGGTGCTCGTCGATGAAGTCGTGGTACGCCAGCTCGTTGACCTGGCGCGTGCCGTGCACGAGGATGACCTGCTCGAAGCGCTCGTAGGTCTCGGGGTCGCGGATGATGCTGAGGAACGGCGCGACGCCGGTGCCGGTGGACAGCAGGTAGAGCCGCTTGGCCGGCAGCAGGTAGTCGATCAGCAGCGTGCCGGTGGGCTTGCGGCCGACGATGATGGTGTCGCCGACCTGGATGTGCTGCAGGCGCGAAGTGAGCGGGCCGTCGGGCACCTTGATCGACAGGAACTCGAGGTGCTCCTCGTAGTTCGCGCTCGCGATCGAGTAGGCGCGCAGCAGCGGCTTGCCGTCCTCCTTGCGCAGGCCGATCATCGTGAAGTGCCCGTTCGAGAACCGCAGCGAGGCGTCACGCGTGGTGGTGAAGCTGAACAGGCGGTCGGTCCAGTGATGCACGCTCAGCACGCGCTCTTCGTTGAAGGCACTCATGGTCGGATGTCGGCAGGTCGGGGGAAACCCGCTATTGTCGCAGAGCGGCCTTCCTCGCCGAACCGATAAGCTCAATCGGATTAGGAATTAGGCTGCGGCCTGGGCCTGCAACCACGCCGCGAAGGCCTGCAACGCCGGCAACTCGGCCTTGTGCTCCGGGTAGATCAGCGAATAGGCACGCTGTCCGCCCACCGGCCGCGGCGCGATGTCGACCAGCCGCCCCTGCGCCAGCTCCTCCTGCACGAAGAACGGCGGCGCCAACGCCACGCCCATGCCGTGCACGGCGGCCTCGGTGAGCATGGAGAACAGCTCCATGCGCGGCCCGGCCATCGCCTGCGGCACGACCAGGCCCAGGCCGTCGAAGAACTGGCGCCAGGCATACGGCCGGGTCGACTGCTGCAGCAGCGGCAGCCTGGCCCAGTCGGCCGCGGTGCGCGGGCGTTCGGCGGCCAGGGCGGGACTGGCGACGGCGATCAGCGACTCCGTCATCAGGAAGCGCGTCTCGGTGCCGGGCCAGGCGGCGGAGCCGGTCTCGCCGGCGTGGATCGCGGCGTCGAACGGGGTGTCGGAGAACAGGAACGGCCGCGTGCGCGAGCTCAGGTGCACGACGACGTGCGGATGCGCGCGCTGGAACGCCGGCAGGCGCGGCAACAGCCAGCGCGTGCCGAAGGTGGGCACGACGGCCAGCTCCAGCGAGCTGCCGCGGCCGCCGCGCGCCATCAGCTCGAGCGTGTCCCGCTCGACCTCGTCGAGGCGGGCGCTCACGCTGCGGCTGTAGTCCAGCCCGGCCTCGGTCAGCATGACGCCGCGGCGAGTGCGGCGGAACAGCCGGACATCGAGGAAGGTCTCCAGCGCGCCGATCTGGCGGCAGACGGCGCTCTGCGTCACCGACAGCTCCTCGGCGGCCTTGGTGAAGCTCTGGTGGCGCGCGGCGGCCTCGAAGGCCTCGAGCGCGCTGGTGGAAGGGAGCTTGCGTCTCATACGGAGTGCGTATTGTGCACAGGTCGGTGCGGATAAAGCGGTTGTTCGGGTCGATCCGGCCGCCTATAGTGCCGTATTCGTGCGAAAGACGCATCCCGTCATCGCTTCCAATTGCCTGTCCAAGGACTCCCGCCATGACCTCCAACCGCGCCAGCTTCCACTGGGATGACCCGCTGCTGCTGTCCGAACAGCTGACCGACGACGAGCGCATGGTGGTCGATTCGGCGCGCGCCTACTGCCAGGACAAGCTCAAGCCCCGCGTGCTCGAGGCCTTCCGCCACGAGAAGATGGACAGCTCGATCTTCCCGGAGATGGGCGCACTGGGCCTGCTGGGCCCGACCATCCCCGAGCAGTACGGCGGCGCCGGCCTGAACTACGTCAGCTACGGTCTGATCGCGCGCGAGGTCGAGCGGGTCGACTCCGGCTACCGCTCGATGATGAGCGTGCAGAGCTCGCTGGTGATGGTGCCCATCAACGAATTCGGCAACGAGGCGACGAAACAGAAGTACCTGCCCAGGCTGGCCACCGGCGAGTGGATCGGCTGCTTCGGCCTGACCGAGCCGAACCACGGCTCCGACCCGGGCAGCATGGTCACGCGCGCGCGCAAGGTCGATGGCGGCTACTCGCTGACCGGCGCCAAGATGTGGATCACCAACTCGCCGGTCGCCGATGTCTTCGTGGTCTGGGCCAAGGACGACGAGGGCGCGATCCGCGGGTTCGTGCTGGAGAAGGGCTGGAAGGGCCTGTCGGCGCCCGCGATCCACGGCAAGGTGGGCCTGCGCGCGTCCATCACCGGCGAGATCGTGATGGACGACGTCTTCTGCCCCGAAGAGAACGCCTTCCCCGACGTGCGCGGCCTGAAGGGCCCGTTCACCTGCCTGAATTCGGCGCGCTACGGCATCGCCTGGGGAGCGCTCGGCGCCGCGGAAGACTGCTGGCACACCGCGCGCCAGTACACGCTCGATCGCAAGCAATTCGGCAAGCCGCTCGCCGCCAACCAGCTGGTGCAGAAGAAGCTGGCCGACATGCAGACCGAGATCACGCTGGGCCTGCAAGGCTGCCTGCGCCTGGGCCGCATGAAGGACGAGGGCACGGCCGCGGTGGAGATCACGTCGATCATGAAGCGCAACTCCTGCGGCAAGTCGCTGGACATCGCGCGCGTCGCGCGCGACATGCTGGGCGGCAACGGCATCTCCGACGAGTTCGGCATCGCGCGCCACCTGGTCAACCTCGAGGTGGTCAACACCTACGAAGGCACGCACGACATCCACGCGCTGATCCTCGGCCGTGCGATGACCGGCATCGCGGCCTTCTGACATGACGACGTCGCCGCGCGCGCTGCAAGGCGTCAAGGTTCTCGACCTGTCGCGCGTGCTCGCGGGCCCGTGGTGCGGTCAACTGCTGGCCGATCTGGGTGCCGACGTCGTCAAGGTCGAGCGCCCCGGCGCCGGCGACGACACGCGTTCGTGGGGCCCGCCGTGGCTGAAGGACGCGGCCGGCGAGCAGACGCGCGACGCCGCGTACTACTTCTGCGCCAACCGCAACAAGCGCTCGGTCACCATCGACATCGCCGACCCCGAGGGCCAGGCGCTGGTCAAGCGGCTTGCGATGGAGGCCGACGTCGTCCTCGAGAACTTCAAGGTCGGCGGGCTCGAGCAATACGGGCTCGACCACGCCACCCTGTTGAAGATGAAGCCCGGCCTCGTCTACTGCTCGATCACCGGCTTCGGCCAGACGGGCCCGTACGCCCAGCGCGCCGGCTACGACTTCCTGATCCAGGGCATGGGCGGGCTGATGAGCGTCACCGGCCGCGCCGACGGTGAAGAGGGCGCCGGCCCGCAGAAGGTGGGCGTCGCGCTGACCGACATCCTCACCGGCCTGTATGCGACGGTCGGCGTGCTGGCCGCGCTCGCGCACCGCGACCGCACCGGCGAGGGCCAGCACATCGACCTCGCGCTGCTGGACGTGCAGGTCGCCTGCCTGGCCAACCAGACCGCCAACCATCTGATCGGCGGGATGACCCCGCGCCGCATGGGCAACGCGCACCCGAACATCGTGCCGTACCAGGATTTCCCGACCGCCGACGGCGACATGATCCTTGCGGTCGGCAACGACGGCCAGTTCGGGAAGTTCTGCGAGGTCGCGGGCAAGTCCGAGTGGTCGCGCGACGAGCGCTTCGCGACCAACGCGGCCCGCGTGAAGCACCGCGCCGAGCTGATCCCGCTGCTGCGCCAGGCGACCGTGATGCGCACGACGCACGAGTGGATCGTCGCGCTCGAATCGGCCGGCGTGCCCTGCGGGCCGATCAACCGGCTCGACGAGGTCTTCGCCGACCCCCAGGTGATCGCGCGCGGCCTGCGCATCACCCTGCCACACACGATGGCGGGCACGGTGCCGGGCGTGGCCAATCCGATCCGGATGTCGGCCTCGCCGGTGGCCTATGACCGCGGGCCGCCGATGCTGGGCGAGCACACGGCGGAGGTGTTGCGGGAGTGGCTGGGCGTCGACGCCTAACAGCAGCGGCCGGGCGCGTTCGGCGACCGCCCGTCGCGCCGATGCCTAGTCGCCTTCCGAATCCTGTTCCGCCGTCGGATCCGGCGCCGCCGGCACGCGGTAGCTCTCGGTCGCCCAGGCGCCGAAGTCGCCGTTGCGGCAGCGCAGGCTGCAGAACGGGCGTGCCTCGTTCGACGGGCCGTACTTGCAGGGCTTGCGACAGGCCGGGCAGGTGATGTCGCGCTCGGGCCCTTGAAGGCCGGGGGGAATTGCGGACGCACTCATGTCTTCGTCTCTTGCCAGGGTCTCAGGCGCAGAGCGCCAGTTCGAACGCGCAGTCCTCGGTCACGGGCCTCAGCCGGCCCTCGGCGTCGGCCTTCATCAGGCGGATCGATACCATCAACCGGTGGCCGCTGATCTCCGGCACCAGGTCGGCCTCCAGCGGCAGCTTGACGCGCAGCAGGTGGTAGGTGCGCGCCGTGGGCAGGCTCTGCTGGTACTGGCCGCCGTTGGCCACCACCTTGTGCGGCACGCCGGATTCGCGCAGCAGGCCCAGCAGCAGGTGCAGCGAGATCGACAGCGGCGCCAGGGTATCCGTCCAGCGCACGAGGTCGGCGCGGCGCTGCTCGGCCGGGTGCTGCTGCCACGCGTAGTAGGCGGGCAGGTCGAACGCGCAGGTGCCGCCCGGGATGCCGATGCGGCTGCGGATGCTCATCAGCCACTCGTTGGCCGTCAGCGCCTGGCCGGCCTTGCCGGGCGATTCGTTGAGATCCTTGAACGCCACGTCGATGCGCGTGATGACGTCGTCGAGCACGGCCTCCGAGATGGCCGGGTTGCCGCGATAGCTCATCAGCTGCTGCTTGTGGCGATCCAGCTCCTTGAGCACATCGGACTTGAGGTCGGCGCGCGCGGCGACGTCCATGATCTCGAACATCGAGGCCAGCGCGTAGTGGTGGTCGACCGGGTCGTCGCGGGCGATCAGGCCGGCCATGCGGTCGAACAGGTGTTCGAGGCGAAGCATCGTGCGGATGCCTTCGTTGAACGGATATTCGTATAGGACCAAGGCGTTCTCTGGTTCGGCAGTGAACGCGATTGTTTCACACGCGTTACGACCTTCGCTCCCCCAAAGGTGTTCGTGCGCGCAATCTGCAGCTTTGTCCTACAAGAACGCGACAGTGGCGCGCATCATTTGGCGACCCAGTGGCCCCACAGCGCGTCGACTTCGGCGTCCAACTGCGCCAATTCGAGGTCTTCGTTGACGATCACCGCGTCGGCGATGGCGCGCCGCTGCGCGCGCGAGGCCTGCTGGGCGATCGTGCGTTCGACCGCGTCGGCGGTCCAGCCGGAGCGCTGCACGACACGCGCGACCTGCGTGGCCTCGGCGCAGTCGACGACCAGCACGCGATCCACGCGCGCACGCCAGGTGCCCGATTCGGTCAGCAGCGGCACGTCGAAGACGATGGCCTGTCCCGCGCGTGCGCGGGACGCCTGCGCGCGCGTGGCCTCTCCGATCATCGGATGCAGGATGGCCTCGAGGCGCTGGCGCTGCGCCGGCTGCCCGAAGACGAGGGCGCGCATCCGCGCGCGGTCCATCGCACCGTCGGCGGCGATCATGTCCGGGCCGAACGCGGCGGCGATCGCGAGAACCGCGGCGCCGCCGGGCGCGGTCAGCGCGTGGGCGACGGCGTCGGTGTCGACCACCAGGGCGCCGAGCGCGGCGAGGCGTCGCGCGACCGTGCTCTTGCCGGAGCCGATGCCACCGGTCAGGCCGATCCTCAGGCCGGGCGTCAGTCCGGGAGAACGATGTTCGCCCATGCGAGCAGGGTGTCGGCGCCGGTGAAGATCACGATCAGCCCGGCGCCGATCAGGAACGGCCCGAACGGATAGCGATGGTCGCGCCCATGCCCCGACAGCAGCATCACGGGCAGGTTGACGAGCAGGCCGACGATGGACGACAGCAGGATGATCGGCAGGATGGCATGCCAGCCGAGCCAGACGCCGAGAGCCGCCAGCAGCTTGAGGTCGCCGCCGCCCATGCCGTCGACGCCGCGCAGCAGGCCGTAGCCCTTGGAGATCAGCCACAGCGGGAGGAAGCCGGCGACCGCGCCCCACACGGCGGTATGCAGCGGGATCGTCCAGTCGAGCGCGGCCGCGACCAGGCCGAGCCACAGCAGCGGGTAGTTGAGGTCGTCGGGCAGGTACTTGGTGTCGAGGTCGATCAGCGCCATCGAGGCCAGCAGCGCGAGCGCCGCGCACCACGCGAGCGTCGCCGGATGCGGCCCGAACTTCCACGCCGCCAGCGCGAACAGCGCGCCGGTGGCGGCTTCGACGAGCGGGTAGCGCACGGAGATCGGCGTGCCGCAGGCCGAGCACTTCGCGCGCAGCGCGATCCAGCTCACGATCGGGATGTTCTCGTACCAGCGGATCGGGTGTCCGCAGGCGCCGCAGCGCGAGCGCGGCGTGGCCAGGCCGAGCGGCGTCAGCACCTCGAGGTGCGCGTCGATCGTCCTGCCGGCCTCGGTCAACTCAGCCGGCTGCGGCTTGCCGAAGACCGTCTTCCAGACTTCGCCCTCGCCCAGCATGCCGCCGGTGTCGAGCAGCCACTCGCGCATCATGATGATCGGCTTGCGATACACCACGACGTTGAGGAAGCTGCCGATCAGCAGACCGAGGATGCCGAGGGCGACGGGCGACCCGCAGAGCACCCACGGGTCGGAGAGGATCGCGTCCAACGCTCAGACCACTTGGCCGATCTTGAAGATGGGCAGGTACATCGACACGACGATGCCGCCGATCAGCGTGCCCAGCACGACGATGATGATCGGCTCCATCAGCGTGGACAGGCCCTTGACCATCTCGTCCACTTCCTCTTCGTAGAACTCGGCGGCGCGCGCCAGCATGTCGTCGAGCGCGCCGGACTCCTCGCCGATCGCCGACATCTGCAGCACCATCGTCGGGAACACGTTGGCGCTGGTCATCGCGGTGGTCAGCGCCGAGCCGGCCGCGACGTCGCGCTGGATCTGCTGCGTGGCCTGCGCGAAGACGAGGTTGCCGGAGGTGCCGCCGACGGAGTCGAGCGCCTCGACCAGCGGCACGCCGGCGGCGAACATCGTCGACAGCGTGCGCGTCCAGCGCGCCACGACCGACTTCATCACCAGGTCGCCGAAGATGGGCGCCTTCAGCAGCGCGCGGTCCATGAAGAACTGCATCTTCTCGGAGCGCTTCCATGTCTGGATGAACATGTAGCCGCCGCCGAAGATCACGCCGAAGATCAGCCACCAGTAGTGGATGAAGTAGTCGCTCATCGCCATCACGACCAGCGTGGGCGCGGGCAATTCGGCGCCGAAGGAGGTGAACACTTCCTTGAACGACGGGATCACGAAGATCATGATGACCGACAGCACGCCGAACGCGACGACGATGACGGACGTCGGGTAGATCAGCGCGGACTTGACCTTCTGCTTGATCGCGATGGTCTTTTCCTGGTACAGCGCCAGGCGGGCCAGCAGCTCTTCCAGGATACCGCCGGCCTCGCCGGCCTCGACCAGGTTGCAGTACAGCGCGTCGAAGTATTGCGGGTGCTTGCGGAATGCGGAGGACAGGCTGGTGCCGGTCTCGACATCGCCTCGGATCTCGTTGAGCAGGCGCGTCATGCGCGGATTCGTGGAGCCGCGGCCGACGATGTCGAACGCCTGCAGCAGCGGCACGCCGGCCTTCATCATCGTGGACAGCTGGCGCGTGAAGATGGCGATGTCCTTCTGCTTGATGGACTTGCCGCCGCTCAGCCGGCGCTTCTTCACCTTCGTGACCATGATGCCCTGGCGGCGCATGCTGGCACTGACCGCCGCTTCGCCGCCCGCGCGCAATTCGCCGCGCACGAGCTTGCCGCTGCGGTCCTTGCCCTCCCACTCGAAGATGAAATCCGGGGCGCTCTTCGCCGCCATTGCAGTAGCCATCAGTCCTCCAACCGCCCTGTCGGGCATGGTTGCGCGATTCTGCCTTGGAGAAGGCGTGGTGTGAGTTCGACTTGTAAGCGACTCATTCGTTCGTGGCGGAAATGACTTCCTCGAGCGTCGTCACGCCGATCTTGACCTTCACCAGCCCGGATTCGCGCAGCGTGCGGACGTTGTCCCTGGCCGCGCACTTGGCGATGTCGGTGGCGTTGCCCTGCTTCAGGATCACCTGCTGCATCTCGTCGGTGATGGGCATCACCTGGTAGATGCCGACCCGGCCGCGATAGCCGTTGTTGCAATTGCTGCAGCCCACCGCGCGGTAGGGGCGCCAGGTGTCGTCCAGCTGTTCCTCGGTGTAGCCGGCGCGCAGCAGCGATGGGCGCGGGTAGTCGGCCGGCACCTTGCAGCTCTCGCACAGCCGGCGCACCAGGCGCTGGGCGGTGATCAGCAGGATCGACGACGCGATGTTGAACGGCGCGACGCCCATGTTCTGCAGGCGCGTGAGCGTGGTGGGTGCGTCGTTCGTGTGCAGCGTGGACAGCACCATGTGGCCCGTCTGCGCGGCCTTGATGGCGATGTCGGCGGTCTCGAGGTCGCGGATCTCGCCGACCATGATGACGTCCGGATCCTGGCGCAGGAAGGACTTGAGCGCGGCGGCGAAGTTCAGCCCCGCCTTGTCGTTGACGTTGACCTGGTTGACGCCCGGCATGTTGATTTCGGCCGGATCCTCGACGGTCGAGATGTTCACGCCCGGCTGGTTCAGCATGTTCAGGCACGTGTACAGCGACACCGTCTTGCCGCTACCGGTCGGGCCGGTGACCAGCACCATGCCGTACGGCCGCACGATGGCCGAGAGCAGGCGTTCCTTCTCGGGCGCCTCGTAGCCCAGCGCCTCGATGCCCAGCCGGGCGCTGGACGGGTCGAGAATACGGATCACGATCTTCTCGCCGTACAGCGTGGGCAGCGTGCTGACCCGGAAGTCGATCGTCTTGGAGCCGAACTTCAGCTTCATCCGGCCGTCCTGCGGGACGCGCTTCTCGGAGATGTCGAGCCGCGAGATGACCTTGATGCGCGAGGCCAGCTTTTCCTTGATGGCGACCGGCGGCTGCGTGATCTCGCGCAGTTCGCCGTCGACGCGGAAGCGCACGCGGTAGTTGAATTCGTAGGGCTCGAAGTGCAGGTCGGACGCACGCAGGTTGATCGCGTCGATCAGCATCTTGTGCAGGAACTTGACGACCGGCGCGTCCTCGACTTCGCTCGAGACGTCGGCCTTTTCTTCCTTGGAGGCCGGATCCTCGTCGGTGACCTCGAACTCGAAGTCGGACGAGACCAGCGCCTCCATCGACTGCGTGGTCGTGGTCTCCTGGTTGGTCACCAGGCGCATCAGCTTGTCGTATTCGACGACGATCCACTCGGGCGCGAGCTGGGTGGCGAACTTGATGCGTTCGACGGCTTCCTGGTCGGTCGGGTCGGCGCAGGCGATGAACAGGCGGCCGCCCCGCTTGCCGAGCGGGAAGATGCGGTATTGCGAGACCAGCTTGGCGTCGACGATGCCTTGCGGCAGCAGCTTCGGATCGACCGCGTCCAGGTCCAGCAGCGGCACGGCCAGCGCCGTCGACAGCGCATGCGCCAGCGCCAGCGGCTTCATCGTGTTGGATTCGATGAGCTGCGCCACGAAGGAGCTGCGCTTGTCGTGCGCCGCCTTGGTCAGATCCTCGGCGGCCTTGGCTTCGATGCGACCCGCGCGCACGAGAATGCGTGCCACCCCCGAGAGGTTGGTTTGTGGTGCGTCGAGGAAAGTGTCAACTGCCATCGTCGAGGAGCCGCAGGGGTGTGGAGAGCGCGCGACGGCGCCAGAAGGCGATCATCGCCGATGAAAAAGGTGAAGTAAATCGCGATAAGCCTACGATAACCCGCTCGTTTCTCGCCAGCGTCAAAAGCTTCTTGAATCGTCAGTTAATTCGCGGAATCCAATGAAATTGGATTCAGAACGTAACTCGACGGTTGAAACGACAAAAGGAGCCCGAGGGCTCCTTTGTCTGGTGGTGCCGGCGCATGAAGCTCCGCGCGGAGGCGGTCGCCGACCCGAGTCGGCGTCGCTTCATGATCTGGTCAGGCCGCAGGATATCACGGCCGGCTGCGGAATCTGCCCGCCATCGACCCCCGGCGACGGCCAACCCGAGCACCGCCCGCGTGGCGCCACCCGTGCCGAGGATCGCGTCGCCTGCCCGAATATCCGCAGCGAGCCGCGGGCTGCCAGGGTATTTGTTTCCTGAGGGAGATCCGCCACGGACGGGGTTTCATCCGGCCCCGATTCTCGAGATCTGGCGACCGCAAGCAAATCCAGCTCCGCGCGCTTGTCGATCCCGTCCCGCGGGGCATCTGCATGGGCTCGCACCGTCCGTCCCGGATTATTTGCCCTTCAGGGTTCATTCACCCTGCTGTCAGGCGCGCGGCCTGACCTTCCTCCCAGATCACCGACAAGACTCACTCACGACAGGACGACGGACCATGACCACCAGAGACAAAGCGCTGCCACGCCTTTCGCTGGGCGCCATGCTGGCTTCGTTCCCCCGGCGCAGGCAGCCGACAAGATCACGCTGATGGCGGAGAGTTGCGAAAGGATCGTCTACCTGCCAGGCGCGTGCCGGTGGACCCGGGGCGGCCCCGAGACCGTGCCGCAGGCGCTGGCCGCGGCCTCGCCCAAGCTCAAGGGCTCGCCGAGGCCGCGCCTGCGATCCCGGCGCCCGGCGCGAGTGGCTTCGCGAGGACCACGCTCGCGTAACGGCGGCCCGGGACATGGGCCGTCTCGACGATGTCGAAGCCGCGATCGAAATACCACGCCAGCTGGCGCACGGCGCCCTCGGGCGTGTCCAGCGCAAGGCGGCCATGGCGTCGCGCTCGCGCCCAGGCCGTGGCGTGCGCGATCAAGGCGCGTCCGACGCCCGCGCCTTGCCTCGCCGGGTCGACGGCCAGTTGATGCACGCTGGCGGTCCCCGGGTCGCGGTAGGTCGGGATGCTGGAGTGGCGATCCACGCTCTCGAGCGTGACGGTGCCGATGACCTGGGCGCCGCTGACCGCGATGAAACATTCGCCTCGTTCGACCCGCTCGCGCGTCCGCGCGACGGATTGGCTGGCGCACTGGCAATCGAGGCCGCGTAGCGCCAGCTCGTTGAACGCGCGATGAAGAAGCCGTGTCAGTTCCTCGAGGGAATCGCCCGACCGCAGGCGACGTATTGCGAAATCGATCATCTCGATGGGCTGCTGCGCCGAAGTGAAGCCAGGCTCGATTTGATCAAGGCCGCCCTAAAGATTGCGTGTAGTTTCGGGGCTCGGGCATAGAGAAATCGCAATGGGCGCCCGGTCGAATGGAGCCGTTTCCATTTACGCGATCTTTATGCGCGAGGCCGGAAATTTACCGACATCTTGACGCGCGAATTTCTACAGTCCTCCTGTCTTGTTCAGGAGGGCGTCCCATGGATGTCGTTTATGTCGTGCTCGCTGTCGTCTTCTGGCTGCTGATCGCCGGAATGGCGCGTGGTTGCGCGTTGCTCGCCGGGGGAAAGAAATGACCTGGCTCTACGTTCTGGGTGGGGTGGTGTCGGTGGGCCTGCTGGTCTATCTCGTCATCGCGTTGCTGCAACCGGAGAAGTTCTCGTGACCAGCCATTCATGGATTCTGCTGGCGGCCTACAGCGTCGTGCTGTTGGCGCTGGCCATTCCCACGGGGCGCTACATCGCCAACGTGATGGAAGGAAAGTTCGGGCTGCTGGCCCGGATCGAGACGGGCCTCTACCGCGTCTGCGGCGTCAAGGCCGACGTCGACATGGGCTGGCTGCAGTACGCGCTGGCCATCCTGCTGTTCAACGGCCTGGGCGTGCTCGCGGTCTACGCGCTGCAACGCCTGCAGGTCTGGCTGCCGCTGAACCCGCAGGCGATGGCCAACATCTCGCCGGACTCGTCGTTCAACACGGCCATCAGCTTCGTGACCAACACGAACTGGCAGGGCTACAGCGGCGAGCAGGCGATGAGCTACCTCACGCAGATGCTCGCGCTGGCCGTGCAGAACTTCTTCTCGGCGGCCACCGGCATTGCCGTCGTGATCGCGCTGATCCGCGGCTTCGCGCGCCACTCGATCAAGGGCATCGGCAACGCATGGGTCGACCTGACACGCGTGACGATGTGGATCCTGCTGCCCATCTCGTTCGTGCTGGCCATCTTCTTCGTGCAGCAAGGCGTCGTGCAGAACTTCGACGCCTACAAGGATGTGCAGACGGTCGAGGTCAACAAGTGGCAGGAGCCCAGGCTGGGTACCGACGGCCAGCCGCTGAAGGACGCCAAGGGCGCGCCGGTGATGGAAGACAAGTCCTCCGACCACCAGACCATCGCCATGGGTCCTGTCGCTTCGCAGGAGGCGATCAAGATGCTCGGCACCAATGGCGGCGGCTTCTTCAACGCCAACTCCGCGCATCCGTACGAGAATCCGACCGCGCTGACGAACTTCGTGCAGATGCTCGTGATCTTCCTGATCCCGGGCGGCCTGTGCTTCGCGTTCGGCAGCATGGTGTCCGACAGGCGCCAGGGCTGGACGATCTACATCGCCATGTTCGTGCTGTTCGCGGTCGGGGCGGTCGCGGCAATGACGTTCGAGCAGCAGGGCAACCCGCAGTTCGCCGCGCTGGGCGTCGACCAGTCCATGACGGCGACGCAGCCGGGCGGCAACATGGAAGGCAAGGAGACGCGCTTCGGCATCGCCGAATCGGGCCTGTTCGCCACCATCACGACCGATGCGTCCTGCGGTGCCATCAATTCGTGGCACGACTCGTTCACGCCGCTCGGCGGCATGGTTCCGCTCGTGAACATGCAACTGGGCGAGGTCGTGTTCGGCGGCGTGGGCACCGGTCTCTACGGCATGCTGATCTTCGCGATCCTCGCGGTGTTCATCGCCGGACTGATGATCGGCCGCACGCCGGAATACCTCGGCAAGAAGATCGAGTCCTACGAGATGAAGATGACGTCCATCGCCATCCTCGTCACGCCGCTGCTGGTGCTGGCGGGAACGGCCATCGCGGTCATGACCGACGCGGGCAAGGCCGGCATCGCCAACCCGGGCGCGCATGGCTACTCCGAGATCCTGTACGCCTTCACGTCCGCGGCCAACAACAACGGCAGCGCCTTCGGCGGCATCTCGGCCAACACGCCGTTCTACAACATCATGCTGGCCATCGCGATGTGGTTCGGCCGCTTCGGCGTGATCGTGCCCGTGCTGGCGATCGCCGGGTCGATGGCCGCCAAGAAGCGCATCGCCGCCACGGAGGGCACGATGCCCACGCACGGCGCGCTGTTCATCTCGCTGCTGATCGGCGTGGTGCTGCTCGTGGGCCTGCTGAACTACGTTCCGGCGCTGGCGCTCGGCCCCGTGATCGAGCACCTCGTGCTCTGGAAGTGAGCTCAAACATGACTCGCACTACCTTTACGTTGTTCGATCCCAAGCTGGTCAAGCCGGCGATCCGGGACTCGTTCCTCAAGCTGGATCCGCGTGTCCAGTGGCGCAACCCGGTGATGTTCGTCGTCTACGTCGGCAGCATCATCACCAGCGGGCTCTTCGTCCAGGCCGTCACGGGCAAGGGCGAGGCGTCGGCCTCGTTCATCCTGGCGATCGCCCTGTGGCTGTGGTTCACGGTGCTGTTCGCCAACTTCGCCGAGGCGCTCGCCGAAGGCCGCAGCAAGGCCCAGGCGGCCTCGCTGCGCAGCCTGAAGAAGGAGACCTGGGCCAAGAAGCTGGAGCAGCCGGTCTCCACCGCGAAGTGGCTGCCGATCGAGTCGCAGAACCTGCGCAAGGGCGACACGGTCTACGTGATCGCCGGCGATGTGGTGCCCGCGGACGGCGAGGTCATCGAAGGCGTTGCCTCGGTCGACGAGAGCGCGATCACCGGCGAGTCCGCGCCGGTGATCCGCGAGTCCGGCGGCGACTTCTCGGCCGTCACCGGCGGCACGCGCGTGCTGTCCGACTGGATCGTGGTGCGCGTGACGACGAACCCGGGCGAGACCTTCGTCGACCGCATGATCGCGATGGTCGAGAGCGCCAAGCGCCAGAAGACGCCCAACGAGATCGCGCTGACCATCCTGCTGGTCGCGCTGACCATCGTGTTCCTGGGCGTCACCGTCACGCTGCTGCCGTTCTCGCTGTTCAGCGTCGAGGCGGCCAAGGCCGGCTCGCCGGTGACGGTCACGGTGCTGATCGCGCTGCTGGTGTGCCTGATCCCGACCACCATCGCCGGCCTGCTGTCGGCCATCGGCGTGGCGGGCATGAGCCGCATGATGCAGGCCAACGTCATCGCAACGTCGGGCCGCGCCGTGGAAGCCGCCGGCGACGTCGACGTGCTGCTGATGGACAAGACCGGCACGATCACGCTCGGCAACCGCCAGGCGTCGAGCTTCCTCGTGGCGCAGGGCGTCAAGGAGGCCGACCTCGCCGACATCGCGCAGCTCGCGTCGCTGGCCGACGAGACGCCCGAGGGCCGCAGCATCGTCGTGCTGGCCAAGCAGAAGTTCAACATCCGCGAGCGCGACATCCAGTCGCTGGGCGCGCACTTCGTGCACTTCACGGCGCAGACCCGCATGAGCGGCGTCGACCTGCCCGGGGCCGGCGAAGGCGCGCCGCGCCAGATCCGCAAGGGCGCGGCGTCGGCCATCCGCAAGCACGTCGAGGCGCTCGGCGGCAGCTTCCCGGCGGACCTGGTCACCACCATCGACAACGTCTCGCGCCGCGGCAGCACGCCGCTGGTCGTCGCGGACGGCACGCGCGTGATGGGCGTGATCGAGCTGAAGGACATCATCAAGGGCGGCATCAAGGAGCGCTTCGCCGAGCTGCGCCGCATGGGCATCAAGACGGTGATGGTGACCGGCGACAACAAGCTCACGGCGGCCGCGATCGCCGCCGAGGCGGGCGTCGACGACTTCCTCGCCGAGGCCACGCCCGAGCAGAAGCTGACGCTGATCCGCGACTACCAGGCGCAGGGCCGGCTGGTGGCGATGACCGGCGACGGCACCAACGACGCGCCCGCGCTCGCACAGGCCGATGTCGCGGTGGCGATGAACTCGGGCACGCAGGCGGCCAAGGAGGCCGGCAACATGGTCGACCTCGACTCGAACCCGACCAAGCTGATCGAGGTGGTGGAGACCGGCAAGCAGATGCTGATGACGCGCGGCTCGCTGACGACGTTCTCGATCGCCAACGACGTCGCGAAGTATTTCGCCATCATCCCGGCCGCTTTCGTCACGACCTACCCGCAGCTCGCGGCGCTCAACGTGATGCGCCTCGCGAGTCCGTCGTCGGCGGTGCTGTCGGCGGTGATCTTCAACGCGCTCGTCATCATCTTCCTGATCCCGCTGGCGCTCAAGGGCGTGAAGTACCGCGCGGTCGGCGCGGCGCTGCTGCTGCGCCGCAACCTGGCGATCTACGGCCTCGGCGGCGTGATCGTGCCGTTCGTCGGCATCAAGCTGATCGACCTGGTGCTGAGCCTCGTCGGCCTCGTCTGAACCGGAGTACCCCATGAAAACATTGATTCGTCCCGCCATCAGCCTGTTCGTCGCGCTGACCGTCGTGACCGGCGTCGTCTACCCGCTGGCGGTGACGGGCGTGGCCAAGGCGGCGTTCCCGCACCAGGCCGGCGGCAGCCTGGTCATCCAGAACGGCAGGACGGTGGGCTCGTCGCTCATCGGCCAGAACTTCAGCGATCCGAAGTACTTCTGGGGTCGGCCGTCCGCCACGACGCCGATGGCCTACAACGGCCAGGGCTCGGGCGGCTCGAACCTGGGGCCGCTCAACCCGGCGCTCACCGACGCCATCAAGGGTCGCGTGGAAGCGCTGCGCGCCGCGGATCCGGGCAACAAGGCCGCGGTGCCGGTCGACCTGGTGACCACGTCCGCGAGCGGCCTCGATCCCGAGATCAGCGTCGCCGCGGCGCAGTACCAGGCGCCTCGCATCGCGCGCCTGCGCGGGCTCTCGACCTCCACGGTCGAAGACATCATCATCAAGCACACCGAGGGCCGCCTGTTCGGCCTGCTCGGCGAACCGCGCGTGAACGTGCTGGACATGAATCTCGAGCTCCAGCACACCAACGCGTCCTGAGACTGCGCAAGAATCGGCAGCCGGATGCCGAATGGAAAGCCCCGATGACGGACAGCCGCCCCGATCCCGATCGCCTGCTTGCCAAGATCAAGGACGAGGAGATCCAGGCCCGTCGAGGCAAGCTCAAGCTCTTCTTCGGCGCATCGGCGGGCGTCGGCAAGACGTTCGCAATGCTGTCGGCCGCGCGCGTCCAGCAGCAGCAGGGCGTCGACGTCATCATCGGCGTCATCGAGACGCATGGCCGTGCGGAGACCGAGGCGCTGGTCGCGGGGCTGCCGCGGATGGAGCTGAAGGAAGTCCGCTATCGCGACCGCGTGCTGCGCGAGTTCGACCTCGACGGCGTGCTGGGGCGCCACCCGCAGCTGGTTCTCGTCGACGAACTTGCCCACTCGAACGTGCAAGGGTCCCGCCATGCGAAGCGCTGGCAGGACGTCGAGGAACTGCTGGATGCCGGGATCGACGTCTGGTCGGCGATGAATGTCCAGCACCTGGAAAGCCTGAACGACATCGTCACCGGCATCACGGGCATCCGCGTCTGGGAGACGGTGCCTGACCGGGTATTCGACGAGACCGACGAAGTGGTGATCGTCGACCTGCCGCCGGACGACCTGCTGCTGCGCCTGAAGGAAGGCAAGGTCTACCTGCCGCAGCAGGCGGAGCGGGCGGTCCGCAACTTCTTCCGCAAGGGCAACCTCATCGCGCTGCGCGAGCTGGCGCTGCGGCGCACGGCGGATCGCGTCGACAGCGAGATGCTGCAATACCGGCGCAATCTGCAGGCGGCGCCGGTCTGGCAGACGCGCGAATCCATCCTGCTGTGCGTCGGTCCCGACGATCGCTCGGAGAAGCTGGTTCGCACGACCGCGCGCCTGGCCGCGCAGCTCGGCGTGCCGTGGCACTGCATCTACGTCGAGACGCCCGCGCTGCAGCGCCTGCCGGACGCGGCACGGCAGCGCATCCTGCAACTGCTGAAGTCGGCCGAGGACAACGGTGCCATCACCGCGGCGCTGAGCGGCAGCGACCTGCCCGCCACGATCGTCCGCTACGCGCACGAACACAACCTGCCCCGCGTGGTGCTGGGACGCGACTCCGCCCGCGTGCGCCGCCCCTGGAAACCGCGCCTGGCCGACGCGGTGGGCAAGCTGGCGGACGACCTCGACCTGCTGCAGGTGGCGCTGCCCCGGCGTGATGGCGGCGCGCGCGAGGCCGGGTCGCGCGAGACCAGCGTGCACCAGAAGGATCCGGTTCAGTGGGCCGGCTACGCGTGGAGCGTGGCCATCTGCTGCGCGGTCACGCTCGCCGTGGCCCCGCTGACACCGATGCTGGACGGCGCCAACATCGTGATGGTCTTCCTCTTGTCCGTGGTGGGGGTGGCCATCCGTTTCGGCCGTGGCCCAGCGGTGCTGGCATCGCTGCTGACCGTGGGCATGTTCGACTTCTTCTACGTGCCGCCGCGCTTCAGCTTCAGCGTCAGCGACGCACAGTACCTGCTGACCTTCGCCGTCATGCTGGTCGTCGCGCTCGTCATCGGCCAGCTCACCGCGGGCCTGAAGTTCCAGGCGCGGGTCGCGCGCTCGCGCGAGGAGCGCGTGCGGGCCATGTATGCGATGTCGCGGGATCTGTCGGGCGCCCTCATGCCCGAGCAGATCGCGGAGATCGGCGCGCGCTTCATGAAATCGGAATTCGGGGCGCCCGCCGCGCTGATGATCCCGGACCTCGAGGATCGGCTGCACGGCGCCGTGCATTCCGAAGGACAGCCTGCCGGGCTGGACGTGGGCGTCGCGCAATGGGCGTTCGACCACGACGAAGGCGCGGGGCATGGCACCAACACGCTGGCGGCTGCGCCCTTGCTCTACATGCCGCTCAAGGCGCCGATGCGCATGCGCGGCGTGCTGGCGATCGGGGCGGCCCATCCGGAGCGCCTGGCCGGGCCGGAGCAGCGCCGCCTGCTCGACACATGCGCGTCCTTGCTTGCCATCTCGCTCGAGCGGGTGCACTACGTGGACGTCGCGCAGACGGTCACCGTGCAGATGGAGTCCGAGCGCCTGCGCAATTCGTTGCTCGCCGCGATCTCGCACGACCTGCGAACGCCGCTGGCGGCGCTGGTCGGCATGGCGGAGTCGCTCACGATGATGGACATGGCGCCGGACTCCGCCGAGCTCGGGACGGCCCGTCGCATCATGGACGCCGCGATGCGGATGAATTCGCTCGTGACCAACATGCTCGACATGGCCAGGCTGCAATCCGGCCCGGTGCAGCTCAATCGCCAATGGCAGCCGCTCGAGGAGGTGATCGGCACCGCCTTGAAGGCCATGGGCAGCGTGCTCGAGCCGCAGCGCGTGAAGGTCGCGCTGGCGGAAGACCTGCCGCTGGTCAACATCGATGCGGTGCTGTTCGAACGCGTGCTCTGCAACCTGCTCGAGAACGCGGCGAAGTACACCGGGCCGGGCACGCCGGTGGACATCCGGGCCCAGGCCGTCGGCGACCAGGTCGTCATCACGGTCGAGGATGTCGGGCCCGGCCTGCCCAAGGGCAAGGAGTCCACGATCTTCGACATGTTCGAGCGCGGGCGCAAGGAGAGCGCGACACCGGGCGTGGGGCTTGGGCTGGCGATCTGTCGGGCGATCGTCGAGGCGCATGGCGGAAAGATCCACGGCGAGACCAGGCCGCTGGGCGGTGCGCGTTTCATCATCGAGCTCCCGCGCGGCGAGCCGCCGAGCCTCGAGGGCCTCGAGCATCTGGAGAGCCTGGAAGGGAGCGGCGATGGCCCGCATGAGTGAGGCGGTTCAAAGGGTGCTGGTCGTCGAGGACGAAGCCGACATCCGGCGATTCGTCCGCATGTCGCTGGCCGCCGAGGGCTTCGACGTCGTCGAGGCGGATGGCGTCCAGCGGGGACTGATCGAGGCCGGCACGCGCCGTGTCGACCTGGTGGTCCTCGACCTCGGGCTGCCCGACGGCGACGGCGTCGACCTGCTCAGGGACTTGAGGGCCTGGTCAGACATGCCCGTCCTGGTACTCTCCGCTCGCACGACCGAAGACGACAAGATCGCCGCCCTCGATGCGGGCGCCGACGACTATCTCGTCAAGCCATTCGGCGCGAGGGAGTTGCTGGCGCGCGTGCGCGCGCAGCTGCGCCGGCGTTCGCGCACGGGTGCCGACGGTGCCGCCGCCATCGAATTCGGCGACGTCAGGATCGACCTGGTGCATCGATCAGTCGAGAAGGCGGGCCAGCCGGTGCACCTCACGCCGATCCAGTACCGCCTGCTGGTGCACCTGGCGAGCTATCCCAACTGCGTCCGTACACACCGTCAGTTGCTGCATGCCGTCTGGGGGGCCAGCCATGGCGAGGACACGCCGTACCTGCGCGTCTACATGGGTCAGTTGCGAAAGAAGGTGGAGACCGACCCGTCGCAGCCGCAGCACCTGCTCACGGAAGCAGGCGTGGGCTATCGATTCGTGCCGTGATCGCGCTCAGTCGCGACTGTCGCTCGTGAGATCGCGGGGGTCGGTGCTTTGCGCTGCACGCTTTCTGTGGCGCCGCCCCCAGGCGTGCACGACGATGGCGTCGATGCTCAATTTCATGAACGCCAGCATCCCGTCGAGCCAGAGCGGGCCTTCCGATCCCGGCTCGGGCATGGCGTCGCCAAACTTTGCGCAGAGCACCGAGAGCGCGGCGAACAGGAATCCCAGCCGCCAGTCGTTCCATGACACCAGCGCAACCGGAATCGCGAAGAGGATCGTCGAACGGTACGCGCCGCCGGTCTGCACGTCGATGATGGTCAACGAAAGAAGCCAGAGCGAGGCGAACGCCCAGGCCCTGTGACTGGACGTGAGATCACGGAGAAGTGCTGCGAGCATGGATTCGAGCGAGCGGCGGCGTTCATCATTTGAGCGGACTCGCCATAAAAATGCCGCAAAGATTGGGCGCCGGTTCAACAAGAATTCATCAATGCCGACGTGGCGCCCCAGCCCGTCGCGCGCTATCGAGCGATGCCTGCGATGCCTGCCCTCAGGAGCCCGCTCATCGCCGGGCCATCCGTCGCAACGTCGAACGCGCGCCGGAACTCGCGATTCGAGAACACGTGCGCGATCGCGGCGAGCAATTGCAGGTGGGCATGCTGGTCGGCGAGCGGCACCATGATGAACAGGAAGAGTTCGACGGGGATGCCGTCCGGCGCGTCGAACGCGATGCCCTCGTCCAGCCGGATCAGCAGCGTGAGCGGCTCGGCGATGCCGGAGATGCGGGCATGCGGGATGGCGAAGCCGTTGCCCAGCGACGTCGACCCAGTCTGCTCCCGGCGCGCCAGTGCGCGTGCGATCGGCGCCGGCTCGAGGCCGTGCCGGCGCGCGATCTCCTTCGAGGCGAGGTCGAACAGCGCCGTCGCGTCCTGCACGTCGACGTCGCAGAGGACGCTTTCGGGTTGCAGCCAGCGCGCGAGGTGCGGATCGTCTTCGCCGCTGACGGGCATGGTCGCCACGCGCTTGCGAAACTCGGATCTTGGATGCATGTCGGAATCTCCTGCCGCGCTGGCCGTGGTTGCCCGCAGCCGCGGCATCGTGGTGGCAAGTCGCGCGCCTCGCGGGTGCGAGGCGCGCGTCGCCTTCGCTTCAGAAATGGAAGATCACGTCGCCGGAAATGACCGTCTCGGTGCGGCGGTTGGGAGCGATGCCGTAGTTCGCACTGCCGTTGAACGACAGCGCGCTCGAGTGGTAGTAGGCGATCTCGGGGCGGATCTCGATCTGCGGCGAGAACCAGTGCTGCCAGCCCAGCGCCAGGTTCTTGTAGGTCGCGCGCGTGCCGGTGCGCTGGCCTTGCAGGTCGCGGTAGAACTCCGGCCGGATCGAGAAGTTGTTCAGCGCGTCCGGCGAGTAGTTGATGTAGCTCACGACGCCGGTCACCCCGGCCGTGCAGGTCAGCGCGGCGCTGTTGCTGCATTGGGCGAGGTCGGGCGCGTTGAACGGCATGAACTTCGACGAGAACGGCGAGCCGCCGTTGGCGTAGATCGTCTGGACGTCGCTGTTGAGCGCGTTCGGGACGTTCTTCTGGAACAGGTGATACGCCTCTGCCGAGATGTGCCACTTGTCGTTGAACGAGTGATAGAAGGTCAGCCCGTACCACTGCAGGTTGTTGTAGCCGTACGTGCCCTTGTTGATGCCGTCGGCGCAGACGTTGACGTCGGTCTTGCCGTCGTCGGCGTCGTAGCGCGCGCATGCGGTGAGCGAGGGCATCGCGCCCGGGTCGGCCTTGAACGTGCTGCCCGGATAGAGCGGGTTGTAGCCCGGCTGGCCGGAGACGGAACCCGGCACGTTCGGATACGGGTTGTCCTCGTGCTTGCCGAGATGGCCCAGGGTCGACTCCGTGCCCGCGACGACCCCGAGCTGCGCCGTCCAGTTCTTCGTGACCGCCAACGAGCCCAGCACGCCGGTGTTGGTGAAGTTGTCGAACGAGTACGACATCGAGTGGCTGTACATGTAGTTGTTGGGCGCCAGCTGCGCCTCGATGTCCGGCACCGAGATGAAGCGGCCCGCGCGCACCATCAAGCCTTCGGCGACCTGCGGGAAGAACACCTCGCCGTAGAGCATCGGGAAGTCGACGCCGTTGGCCTTGTTCTCGCGCAGCAGCTGGTTGCTCAGCAGGCCGTAGGCCGTGGTGTAGCGATAGTCCGCGCCGTAGATGGTGGAGATGCGCATGCCCCAGTCGATGTGATCCTTCTGCACCGTGTCGGGCAGGCGTTCCAGGTAGACGACGGCCTGGTCGAACTGCGCCGTGTTCGGCGTGTAGTCGTACGCGGCGGGCGCGTTGCCGCCCGGCTTGGTCTTGCTGGTGCTGAGGTTGGCACCGGCGTTGAGCCACCCGTAGACCTGCAGGTTGTTGTCGCCCATCCACTTGCCGAGGGACGTGTTGGCCAGGGCGGCCATCAGCGGGCTGTCGACCGATGCGGGACGCGTGACGCCCAGCGACGTCGTGCCGCCGTACGGCCATTCGGTGAACGGCATCGGCGGCGTCGACTGGGCGGCCGGGGGGAAGTCGTCGCGGCGCGCGGGCGGCGCTTTCGGATCGGACGGCGCGGCGCCCTGGCCCCATTCGAGCGCGTAGTAGTTCGCGAGACGTCCGAGGAAGCCGTCGCCGAGATACTGGTCGAGACACGCGTAGGTCTTGTAGGGATCGCAGGCTGCAGGCGTGGCCTTGGCGTCCGCCGAGTCGGCCGCATGGGCGGGAATCGCCGCGACAAGGGAGGCGATCGCGGTGGCGATGGCGGCATGCGGCAGCTTGGCGCGCATACCCAGGGGGGTTCGGATCGAGGCGATGTTCATTGAGGTTGTCGTTCGTGGGTGATCGTTGCGCGCTTGCTTGTTCCGTGCGCTCATTGCGTGGCCGCCGCCACGGCGGCGCTCGCTGCTTGGCGGGCGCGCAGCCTGTACTGGGCGTTCAGCCAGGGCGTGGTGGTTGCACGCGGCCCGTGATCCAGCGGGAGGACCTCGCTCGCCGGCTCCGCGGCGGGGGCGCTGGCAGCGGCGGCCAGCGCGGCCTGGCGGCGCGCAATGACGTCCCGATTGGCCTTGTCCTGCGCGATCATCTGACCGGCGTCGCGAGCGGCCCAGGATGGCGTGGCCGCGACAAGGCAGGAAGTCAGCAAGATGGCGTTCGCGAGAACGCCTGCTTTCGAAAGCATCGACTTCTTGATGCTGTCCATGGGTATACCTTCTCTTTCAGTTCCGCTGATCGCGGCAAGTGCCCGCGCGGCCGGGCGTCGCTTGTGGCTCCGCTCGAATGCCCACGCAGGCTGGGTTCTGGTGCAGCCAAAACTCTATTTGCGAGGGCGTAAAGAAATAACCAAATTCGATGAGGCGCGCATAAAGAGTTGATAAAGCGCGCGCACGCGGATCGGCGTCGCGAGCGACGTCCTCGAGTCGGTGCTTGATGGTTCGTGCGATCGGCGGCGGGCGCGGATCGATGACGCCACGGGTCGCGCCGCTGGCGTTGGTCAGCGCGTCGCATGCAGCGGGTCGCGGCGGCCGCGCGATCGGCGTCGGCGCTCGTGCGAGCGTTCACGCCGGGCACGTACCGGCGCAAGCGAAGGCCGATGAGGGTGCGCGGCTTGACACCGAATCGGGGCCGGTGGCCAGAAATGCAAAAAGCCGCGTCTCCGCGGCTTTTTGCAAGTCCCTGAACTCCAGGGAAAGAATCTGGTCGGGGTGAGAGGATTCGAACCTCCGGCCTCTACGTCCCGAACGTAGCGCTCTACCAGGCTAAGCTACACCCCGATGTTTCAGCGAAGCTGCTAAGCCTCTGACGTTGTCCTTGCGGACCGCCCTTTCGGACGTATCGTTCGATCCGCCACACTGCTTTCGGTGCTGCGTTTCGCTGAGCTAAGCATTCTCGCACAATTTTTGGAGCGCCGACAAGAGCCGGCGTGGCGAGAGGCCTCAGGAAGAGCGTTCCACCGACTTCAGGCACAGCTCCAGCAGCAGCGCCTTCGCCTCGGAATCGGGCAGTGCCGCGAGCTGTTCGCGCGCGTGGTCGGCCTCGCGGCGTGCGGCCTCGCGCGTCGCGTCGATGGCGCCGGTGCGGCGCACGATCTGCACGATCTCGCCCAGCCGCTCGACCTCGCCCTGCTCGATCGCGTGACGGATCAGCGCGCTTTCCTCGGGCGTGCCGTGCGACATCGCGAACAGCAGCGGCAGCGTCGGCTTGCCCTCGCGCAGGTCGTCGCCGACGTTCTTTCCCAACGCGGCAGGATCGCCTTCGTAGTCGAGCAGGTCGTCGATCAGCTGGAACGCGGTGCCCAGCGAGCGGCCGAAGTTGGCGCAGGCGTCCTCGATCTCGCGCGGCGCGTCGGCGATCACGGCGCCGAGCCGGGCGCTCGCCTCGAACAGCTTGGCCGTCTTGTAGCGGATCACGCGCAGGTAGTCCTCGACGGCCAGGTCGGCGTCGTGCATGTTCATCAGCTGCAGGACTTCGCCTTCGGCGATGACGTTGGTGGCATCGGCCAGCACGTCCAGCACGCGCATGCGGCCCACTTCCACCATCAGCTGGAAGGCGCGCGAATAGAGGAAGTCGCCCACCAGCACGCTGGCGGCGTTGCCGAACAGCGCGTTGGCGGTGGCGCGGCCGCGGCGCAGCGCCGACTCGTCGACGACGTCGTCGTGCAGCAGCGTTGCCGTGTGGATGAACTCGATGATCGCCGCCAGTTCGAAGCGGCTGCTGCCGGTGAACGAGAGCGCGCGCGAGAACAGCAGCACCAGCCGCGGCCGGATCCGCTTGCCGCCGGCGCCGACGATGTAGTTCGCGATCTGGTCGACGAGCGCGACTTCGGACGTCAGCCGGCGGCGGATCACGTCGTCGACGGCCTGCATCTCGGCAGCCATCGGATCGGCGGGCAGGGGCGCGTGGGTCAGGGGGGCGTTCACGTCGGTTCGCGGAAGGGGGAATGGGTCATTATAGGAAGGCTGGGCGCCCCGCAGCCCGCCTCCGCTCATCGCTTTGACGTTTCGCTCGCACGATGATATGATGGAGGGCTTCGCCGACCGATGGCGGTCCAAGCGTGTCTGGGCCAGGTGTTACCGCATGACCACATGTGGAGCTTTCCTGGCCAGGGCGACCCCCTCGAAATGCAAGTTTCGACCGCGTCGTCCGGGAGGCAGGCAGCGCCGGCCAGGGCCATCGTGCGGCGATGAAGTCAACAGAAAGGTCATATATGTACGCGGTCGTAAAAACCGGTGGCAAGCAATACAAGGTTGCTGCCGGCGAAAAGATTAAGGTAGAACAGATTGCTGCGGACGTTGGCCAGGAAATCGTGTTGGACCAGGTTCTCGCTGTCGGAAACGGCGCGGAACTGACGGTCGGCGCGCCCCTGGTCGCGGGTGCAAGCGTGAAGGCTACCGTGGTTGCCCAAGGTCGTCACGACAAGGTTCGCATCTTCAAGATGCGCCGTCGCAAGCACTACCAGAAGCATGGCGGCCATCGCCAGCACTTCACCGAACTCGAGATCTCGGCCATCAACGCGTAAGCGTCGATTCGCCCGAACTCATTGCACAGGAGCTAATGCACCATGGCACAGAAAAAAGGCGGCGGTTCCACCCGGAACGGCCGCGACTCCCAACCGAAGATGCTCGGCGTGAAGCGCTACGGCGGTGAAACGGTCTCGGCCGGTTCCATCATCGTTCGCCAACGCGGCACCAAGTTCCACGCCGGCGAGAACGTCGGCATGGGCCGCGACCACACGCTGTTTGCGCTGGTCGACGGCAAGATCTCGTTTGCCACCAAGGGCAGCCTGAACCGCCAGACCGTGTTCGTGACCCCGCTGTAAATCGCAGCGCTGGCCTCCGAACGGTTTGCGAAGCCCCGGCATGCCGGGGCTTTCTCGTTTATTGTTCCAATGAAGCCGGCGTCGCCGCAAGGAAGTACCTCCCATGAAATTCGTTGATGAAGCCGTAATCGATATCGCCGCCGGCAACGGTGGCGCAGGCTGCATGAGCTTCCGTCGTGAGAAGTGCATCCCCTTCGGCGGCCCCAACGGCGGCAACGGCGGCGAGGGCGGCAGCGTCTGGTTCGTGGGCGACCGCAACCTGAACACGCTGATCGACTACCGCTACGCCCGCCGCCACGAGGCGCGCAACGGCGAGGCCGGCCGCGGCTCCGACCAGTTCGGCGCGGCCGCGGAGGACATCGTCCTGCGCGTGCCCGTCGGCACGATGGTCAAGGATTTCGAGACCGACCAGATCCTGGCCGAGCTCATCGAGCCCGACGTCCCGGTGCTGCTCTGCAAGGGCGGCGACGGCGGCTTCGGCAACCTGCACTACAAGACCAGCACCAACCGCGCCCCGCGCCAGAAGACGCCCGGCTGGCCCGGCGAGCAGAAGAAGGTGCGCCTGGAACTGCGCGTGCTGGCCGACGTCGGCCTGCTGGGCATGCCCAACGCCGGCAAGTCCACGTTGATCACCGCGATCTCGAACGCGCGCCCGAAGATCGCCGACTACCCGTTCACCACGCTGCACCCGAACCTTGGCGTGGTTCGCGTCGCGCCGGAAAAGAGCTTCGTCGTCGCCGACATCCCCGGCCTGATCGAAGGCGCCGCCGAGGGCGCGGGTCTCGGCCACCAGTTCCTGCGCCACCTGCAGCGCACCCGCCTGCTGCTGCACGTGATCGACGCCGCGCCGGTCGGCGACAGCGTCGATCCGGTCAAGGAAGCGAAGGCGCTGGCCAGGGAACTCGAGAAGTACGACCCCGAGCTCGCCGCCAAGCCGCGCTGGCTCGTCCTCAACAAGCTGGACATGGTGCCGGAGGAAGACCGCGCCGCCCGCTGCAAGGACATCGTCAAGCGCCTGAAGTGGAAGGGCCCGGTCTTCGAGGTCTCCGCGCTCGCGCGCGAGGGCCTGCAGCCGCTGCTGCACGCGATCTGGGAGCATGTGCACGCGCAGGTCGAGCAGCCGGCGCCGGAAGTCGATCCGCGCTTCGAGGCCGACAAGCCGAACGTCGCGCCGGTCGTCGACGAGCCGGTGCGCCCGGTGCGCGGCGCCCGGAAGGTCGTCGCCAAGGCCGCGAAGGCCGACAACGACGAGCCGCTCGATCCGCGCTTCGCGCCGATCGAGCCGGAGCCCGAGCTCGAGGCCGACAGCACGGCGCGCGTCGTTTCCACCCGGCGTCGCACGCGAGCCGCATGAGCGAAGGTGCTGACCTGAGCATCAACGACGAGCTGCGCAACGCGCGCCGCATCGTCGTCAAGGTCGGCTCCAGCCTGGTCACCAACGAAGGGCGCGGCGTCGATGCCGAGGCCATCGGCAACTGGTGCCGCCAGATGGCCGCGCTCGGCCAGGCGGGACGCGAGATCGTGATGGTGTCGTCCGGCGCGATCGCCGAAGGCATGAAGCGGCTAGGCTGGACGGCGCGTCCGAAGGAACTGCACGAGCTGCAGGCCGCCGCGGCCGTCGGCCAGATGGGCCTGGCCCAGATGTACGAGAGCAAGCTGCGCGAGCACGGCTTCGGCAGCGCGCAGGTGCTGCTGACGCACGCCGACCTGGCCGACCGCGAGCGCTACCTCAACGCGCGCTCCACGCTGGTGACGCTGCTGGGCCTCAAGGTGATCCCGGTCATCAACGAGAACGACACCGTCGTCACCGACGAGATCAAGTTCGGCGACAACGACACCCTCGGCGCGTTGGTGGCCAATCTCGTCGACGCCGACGCCTACGTGATCCTCACCGACCAGCCCGGCCTCTACACGGCCGACCCGCGCAGGAATCCCGACGCGACCTTCGTCGCGCGCGCCCGCGCGGGCGACCCCGAGCTCGAGCGCATGGCCGGCGGCGCCGGTTCGGCCATCGGGCGCGGCGGCATGCTCACCAAGATCCTGGCGGCCAGGCGGGCGGCCGGCTCCGGCACCAGCACCGTGATCGCCTGGGGACGCGAGACCGACGTGCTGCTGCGCCTGGCCGCCGGCGAGCCGATCGGCACGCTGCTGGTGGCGCAGACGGCCAAGGTCGCGGCGCGCAAGCGCTGGATGGTCGACCACCTGCAGCTGCGCGGCGCGGTGGTGGTCGACGACGGCGCGGCGATCAAGCTGCGCGACGAGGGCAAGAGCCTGCTGCCGATCGGCGTGCGCGAGGTCGAGGGCGAGTTCCATCGCGGCGACGTGATCGCCGTGCGCGCGCTCGACGGCCGCATGGTGGCGCGCGGCCTGGCCAACTATTCGTCGGCCGAGGCTCGCCTCATCGCGCGCAAGCCGTCATCGCAGATCGAGGCGGCGCTGGGCTACGCGAACGAGCCCGAGCTGGTGCATCGCGACAACCTCGTGCTGGGCTGACGCCCGCGCTCAGCGGATCGCGAGATCGTCGGCGGGCGGCCGCTGATCGAGCCGACCGTCCGCGCCGTCCGCCGCGTCCGGCGGCAGGTCGCTCGGCGGATCGTGGTCGTCGCGCGGGCCGCGCGGCCCGCCGCGCAGGTAGCGGTTGTGATAGTTGGTCTTGGGCAGGAAACGCGCGAGCTCGGTCAGCGCCAGCTGGTAGACGCCGCGCTTGAACTCGATGACCACGTCCAGCGGCACCCAGTAGTCGTTCCAGCGCCAGGCGTCGAACTCGGGGTGGTCGGTGGCGCGCAGGTTCATGTCCGAGTCGCGGCCCATCAGCTTGAGCAGGAACCAGATCTGTTTCTGGCCGCGGTAGTGCCCGCGGGCATCCTTGCGGATGTAGTGCTCGGGCACCTCATAGCGCAGCCAGTCGCGGGTGCGCGCCAGGATCTTCACATGGTCGGGCAGCAACCCCACTTCCTCGTGGAGCTCGCGGAACATCGCCTGCTCGGGCGACTCGCCGTATTTGATGCCCCCTTGCGGGAATTGCCAGGAATGCGTTCGAAGACGCTTTCCCCAGAACACCTGGTTGCGCGAGTTGAGCAGCACAATGCCGACGTTGGGCCTGAAGCCCTCTCGGTCGAGCATAATCTGACCCCGATTCTTTAACTGTCGACATTATTGCACCGGCGGTACACAAAACACGAGTTCGCGTTTTTCCGCATGCGATCCGTGATTCCTTGATGACAACCCGGTAACCTTGCGCCCATGAAAGCATCCCAGTTCTTCGTTTCCACGCTCAAGGAAGCCCCCGCCGACGCGGAAGTGACCAGCCACAAGCTCATGACCCGCGCGGGCATGATCAAGAAACTCGGCGCCGGCATCTACAACTACATGCCGATGGGCCTGCGGGTGATCCGCAAGGTCGAGAACATCGTGCGCGAGGAAATGAACCGCGCTGGCGCGGTCGAGCTCACGATGCCGGTCGTGCAACCGGCGGAGCTGTGGGAAGAAAGCGGCCGTTTCAGCAAGATGGGCCCGGAGCTGCTGCGCCTGAAGGATCGCCACGACCGCGACTTCGTGATGCAGCCCACCTCGGAGGAGGCGATCACCGACATCGCGCGCCAGGAGCTGCGCAGCTACAAGCAGCTGCCGAAGAATTTCTACCAGATCCAGACCAAGTTCCGCGACGAGCGCCGCCCGCGCTTCGGCATCATGCGCGGCCGCGAGTTCACGATGAAGGACGCGTATTCCTTCGACCGCGACCAGGCGGCCGCCAAGGCCAGCTACGACGTCATGCGCGTCGCGTACCGGGCGATCTTCGATCGCTTCGGCCTGAAGTACCGCGCCGTCGCGGCCGACTCCGGCGCGATCGGCGGCGACCTGTCGGAGGAGTTCCAGGTCATCGCCGATACCGGCGAGGACGCGCTGATCTACAGCACCGGCTCCGACTACGCCGCCAACATCGAGCTGGCGGAAGCCGTCGCGCTGATCGCCGCCCGCGGCGCCGCCAAGGAAGCGCTGACGAAGACGCCGACGCCCGGCAAGAGCACCTGCGCCGACGTCGCCACGCTGCTGGGCCTGCCGCTGGATCGCACGGTGAAGTCGCTGGTGCTCGCCACCGACGAGCTGGACGACAAGGGCGACGTCAAGAAGACGACGGTCTGGCTGCTGCTGCTGCGCGGCGACCACGACATGAACGAGGTCAAGGTCGGCAAGATCGCCGGCCTGAAGGACGGCTTCCGCTTCGCGACGGTCGGCGAGATCGAGGATCACTTCGGCTGCAAGCCGGGCTATCTCGGCCCGATCGGGCTGAAGAAGCCGGTCAAGGTCGTCTCCGACCGCACCGTCGCCAACATGAGCGACTTCGTCGTCGGCGCCAACGAGCTCGACTTCCACCTGACCGGCGCGAACTGGGGCCGCGACTTCCCCGAGCCCGACGCC
Source organism: Scleromatobacter humisilvae (assembly GCF_023231945.1). Taxonomy (GTDB): domain Bacteria; phylum Pseudomonadota; class Gammaproteobacteria; order Burkholderiales; family Burkholderiaceae_C; genus Scleromatobacter; species Scleromatobacter humisilvae. Next base: position 6,813 of record NZ_JAJLJH010000007.1, on the reverse strand, counting down.
GTCGCCGACATCCGCAACGTCGTCGCCGGCGATCCGTCGCCGGACGGCCAGGGCGTGCTCGCGATCGACCGCGGCATCGAGGTGGGCCATGTGTTCTACCTCGGCACCAAGTACTCCAAGTCGATGAACGCGACCTTCCTCGACGAGACGGGCAAGCCGCAGCCGTTCGAGATGGGCTGCTACGGCATCGGCGTCACCCGCATCGCGGCGGCCGCCATCGAGCAGAACAACGACGCCCGCGGCATCATCTGGCCGGTCGCGCTGGCGCCGTTCACGGTGGTGATCTGCCCGATCGGCTACGACCGCAACGCCGAGGTCAAGGCGGCGGCCGACAAGCTGCACGACGAGCTCGCGGCCGTCGGCGTGGACGTCATGCTGGACGACCGCGGCGAACGTCCGGGCGCAATGTTCGCCGACTGGGAGCTGATCGGCATCCCGGTGCGCGTCGTCATCTCCGACCGCGGCCTCAAGGAAGGCCAGCTCGAGGTGCAGGGCCGTCGCGAAGAAAAGGCCAGCACCGTGGCGCTGCCCGACATCGTGGCCGACGTGCGAGCCCGCCTGGCGGCATGAGCTTGCGGCCGCCGGTTCGACGCGGCGCCGTCGCGGGCCTCGTCGCCGGCGCGCTCGCGCTCGCGTGCGTGACGCGCGCGCACGCGGGGGCGCAGGTCGAGGAGCCGCTCGCCGACGCCGTGCGGACGGCGCTGAGCGCCGCCATCGCCGGCAGCGCGCCGCCGCCCGAGCTGCACTTCGACAACATCGACCAGCGCCTGGCCTACCTGCGCTGGCTGGGCGCGATGAGCGAGCGGCTCAAGAAGAACAAGAGCGACGGCCACGAGCGCATCGAGTTCCTGCAGACGGTCTTCTACGAGAGCAGGCGCGCGGGCCTGGAGCCGGCGCTGGTGCTCGGGCTGATCCAGGCCGAGAGCGGCTTTCGCAAGTACGCGATCAGCAGCGTCGGCGCGCGCGGCTACACCCAGGTGATGCCGTTCTGGACGCGCCAGATCGGCGACGGCGACGCCGCGCGCCTGTTCGTGATGCAGGTCAACCTGCGCTTCGGCTGCGTGATCCTGCGCCATTACCTCGATGCCGAGCACGGCGACCTGTTCATGGCGCTGGGCCGCTACAACGGCAGCCGCGGGCAGGCGGCGTATCCGAACATGGTGCTGGGCGCGCGCAAGCGCTGGGAGTGGACGGATCCGCGGGCGGTGGCGGCGTCGGCGCCGGCGCCGCGCTAGAGGCCGTTCCAGCGCCGTGGCGTCGCGCCGGTCACGCCCAGCAGCTCGATGACGCGCTCGACGGTGTCGTCGACCATCTCCGCGATCGACTGCGGCTTGTTGTAGAACGCCGGCAGCGGCGGGAACACGACGCCGCCCATCTCGGTGACGGCGGTCATGTTGCGCAGGTGGGCGAGGTTGAACGGCGTCTCGCGCACCATCAGCACGAGGCGGCGGCGTTCCTTGAGCATGACGTCGGCGGCGCGCGTGAGCAGGTTGTCGCCGAAGCCGTGGGCAATGGCGGCGAGCGACTTCATCGTGCACGGCGCCACGACCATCGCCTGCGCGCCGAAGCTGCCGCTGGCGATGCAGGCGCCGATGTCGCCGACCGGCCAGGCATGCGTCGCCTTGGCGGCGAGCTCGTCGCGCGACAGCCCGAGCTCGTGGTGCACGTTGATCACGCCGGACGGGGTGACGACCAGGTGCGTGTCGGCGCCCAGCTCGCCCAGGCGTTCCAGCAGGCGCACGCCGTATGCTGCGCCCGAGGCACCCGTGATGCCGACGATGATCGCCGGGGCCGCGCTCAACTCAGGCGGCCAGCAGCGGCTGCAGCTCGCCCGCCTCGTACATCTCCATCAGGATGTCGGAGCCGCCGACGAACTCGCCGTTGACGTACAGCTGCGGGATCGTCGGCCAGTTGGCGTATTCCTTGATGCCCTGGCGCACCTCGCCGTCCTCGAGCACGTTGACCGTCTTCAGGTCGGTCACGCCGCAGGCCTTCAGGATCTGGATGGCGCGGCCCGAGAAGCCGCATTGCGGAAACTGGGCGGTGCCCTTCATGAACAACACGATGTGGTTGTTCTTCACGAGGTCATCGATGCGTTGCTGGACGTCGGACATGGCAGTGCAATGAGGAAGAGGCGCGCACGCGCGCGGATGTGCCGTTTATAAGCCAAACGGACGGGTCGCGCAGCCAAAAGGCTTCCCGGGCCGCCCCGGGAAGGTGCGTCAGAACGAGTAGCGGACGTTGACCGCCATCACCGGCGCCCAGTGCAGCGAGCCGTTGGCGTCGTCCAGGCTGCTCGGGCTGTTGAACAGGCCGTGGCCATGGGCCTGCGAGGCCAGGCCGAAGTCGGCGTTCAGGCTCAGCTGGCTGTTGAACCAGAGGTGGCTGTAGCCGAGGCCGAAGTAGGGCAGGCTCTGCAGCGGGTCGGGGCGCGCGTCGTACAACGACAACGGCTGGGACAGCCCGACCACGCCCGTGCTGGCGCGCAGGCCGCCGACCAGGTTGCCGAGGGTCGGACCCATGTTGCCCTGGGCCGCGTCGAAGAAGTAGTAGTCGCCGAAGACGCGCAGGCTGCCGTTCGTCGAACGATTGCTTGTGAGCGCATACTCAGCCGCAGTGTGTTGCTGGTACGCGCCCTCCTGGGAACGCAGGACCGAACCCTGCGCGTGGGCACCCATCGTCAACAGCGCGAGGATCGCCGTCGCGGCGACCCGGTGGCTGGCGCGCGCGGGGCGCCCTGTCGAAGTTGCATGTCCCATGGTCGGCTCCAGAAATGCCCGGAGGGCAAAAAACCAGACTCCAGAAAATCGATGCTACGCCTATTGCCGTGTTGGTGATATCGGCAAACAGTGAGCTTTTCCCAGTCTCATTACCTCCTGTGACTTTGCAGAGACGTCGTCACGATAACGGGGATTCAACGCTTGCGTGCGTCAGCTTGACGCCGTACAAAGAGAGGATCAGCCGACCAGCCGCCCGCCCGTGCAGCGCGCGCGGCCCTCGATGTCCACCCGCGTGGATACCTCGCCGAAGCCGGATCGTTGCAGGATCGCCTGCACCGCCGCTCCCTGCTCCCAGCCGTGCTCGAACAGCAGCCAGCCGCCCGCGCGCAGCCGGCCGGACGCGCCCTGGGCGATGCGCCGGATGTCGGCCAGGCCCTCGTCGCCGGCCACCAGTGCGGAGAGCGGCTCGTGCGTGAGCGCCGCCAGATGCGGATCGTCCGCGGCGATGTAGGGGGGGTTGCTGACCACCAGGTCGAAGGCCGGCGCTTCCGGCTCGCCGGCGAGCGCGTCCCACCAGTCGCCGTGGGCGAAATGCACGTCCAGTGACAATCGTTGCGCATTCTCGCGCGCCACCGCCAGCGCGCCGCCGCTGCGCTCGCCCGCCCACACGCGTGCGCGCGGAGCGGCGTTCTTCAGGGCCAGCGCGATCGCGCCGCTGCCGGTGCCCAGGTCCAGCACCGTTGGCGCGTCGACGTCGCGCAACTTGCCGCGCAGGAGTTCGAGCGCCCAGTCGACCAGCGTCTCGGTGTCGGGCCGCGGCACCAGCACGGCATCGCTCACGGCCAGCGTCAGCCCGTGGAATTCGCGTTCGCCGACCAGGTAGGCGAACGGCTCGCCCGCCGCGCGGCGGGCGACCAGCCCGTCGAAGGCCGCGGCCTGATCGCTGGAGAGCGCGTCGCCGCCATGCGCCAGCAGCCAGGCGCGCGACTGCCCGAGCACGTGCGACAGCAGCAGGTGCGCATCGAGTCGCTCGACGCCGCGCGAGCGCGCGTCGCGCAAGGCGGCGTCGACGGTGATCAAGCGCCCGACTCCAGCGCCGCCAGCTGCTCCTGCGCGCGCGCCGCGCGCAGCGCGCCCACGACCTCGCCGAGGTCGCCTTCCATCACCGCGCCCAGCTTGTAGAGCGTCAGGTTGATGCGATGGTCCGTCAGCCGGCCCTGCGGGAAGTTGTAGGTGCGGATGCGGTCGGAGCGGTCGCCCGAGCCGATCAGGCTCTTGCGCTCGGCGGCGTCGCGCGCCTCGCGTTCCGCGCGCTCGCGATCCTGCAGGCGGGCGAGCAGCACCTGCATCGCCTTGGCCTTGTTGCGGTGCTGCGAGCGGTCGTCCTGGCATTCGGCGACGATGCCCGTTGGCAGGTGGGTGATGCGCACCGCGCTGTCGGTCTTGTTGATGTGCTGGCCGCCGGCGCCGCTGGCGCGGAAGGTGTCGATGCGCAACTCGGACGGGTTCAGCGTGACCTCGGCGGCCGCGTCGGGCTCGGCGAGCACGGCGACGGTGCAGGCGCTGGTGTGGATGCGGCCCTGCGTCTCGGTGGCGGGCACGCGCTGCACGCGGTGGCCGCCGGACTCGAAGCGCAGCTGGCCGTAGACGCCGTCGGTGGCGGCGGCCAGGCCGCGTCCGCCGGACGGGTTCTCCAGCCGCACGACGACTTCCTTGAAGCCGCCGAGGTCCGACTGGCTCTCGCTCATGATCTCGCTGCGCCAGCCCTGGCGCTCGGCGTAGCGCAGGTACATGCGCAGCAGGTCGGCCGCGAACAGCGCCGACTCCTCGCCGCCGGTGCCGGCGCGGATCTCGATGAACGCGGGGCGCGCGTCGTCCGGATCGCGCGGCAGCAGCGTGGCCTGCAGCGCGGCGTCCAGCGACTCGAGGTCGGCGTCGCAGGCGGCGACCTCCTCGCGCGCCATCGCCGTCATGTCGGCATCGTCGTCGCCGGCGTCCAGCATCTCCTGGGCGGTGGCGCGATCGGCCTCGCGCTGCGTGAAGCGGCGGTAGAGCTCGACGATCTCCGACGCCTCGGCCTGCTCGCGGGACAGCTCGCGGAACTTGTTCATGTCGGCGGTGGACGCCGGATCGGCCAGGCGCGCGTCGAGTTCCTGCAGGCGCATGCCCAGGCGTTCGAACTGTTGGCGGAGGGTGTCTTTCATGGGCGGATCGAAGTCGGGGAGCGAGCGGGACGACCTGCGCGGCGCAGGCCCGAAGCGTGGCGTCGTCGGCGACGCCCGAACGGCTTCGCGTCGCTACAGGCCCGGATCGGCCGGATCGCGCGGCGACTGGCGCAGGAACAGGCGCGTGACCGCGTCCGTCACCCGATGGCGCTGCTCGCCCTCGCTGGTGCGCAGCTCGGCGAGGGCACCGTGCAGCATCTTCTGCGTGAGCGCGCGGCTCATCGCCTCGAGCACCGCGTCGACCGGCTCGCCCTTGGCCAGCGCCTTGTGGGCGCGCTGCAGCTCGGCGCTGCGCCAGTCGTCGGCCTGGCGGGTCAGCGCCTGGATCAGCGGCACGGTGGCGCGCTGGTCGAGCCAGTGCGAGAAGCCCAGCACGCCGGCGTCGATGATGGCCTCGGCCTGCTCGACGGCCGCCTGGCGCTTGGCGCCGGCGCTGCGCACGAGCTCGGACAGGTCGTCGACCGTGTAGAGATAGACGTCGCGCTGCTGCGCCACCTCGGGCTCGATGTCGCGCGGCACGGCGAGGTCGAGCATGAACATCGGACGGCGCTTGCGCGTCTTCAGCGCGCGTTCGACGGCGCCGAGCCCGATGATGGGCAGCGTGCTGGCGGTGCAGGAGACGACGATGTCGAACTCGTGCAGCCGCGTCGGCACGTCGGCCAGGCGCAGCGCCTGCGCGCCCAGGCGCACGGCGAGCTTCTCGCCGCGCTCCAGCGTGCGGTTGGCGACGGCCATGACCTTGGGCGTGCGTGCCGCGAAATGCGTGGCGACCAGCTCGATCATCTCGCCGGCGCCGACGAACAGCACGCTCAGCTTGTCGAGGTCGCCGAACAGCTGCGTGGCCTGGCGCACCGCGGCCGCGGCCATGCTGATCGAGTGCGCGCCGATCTCTGTCGACGTGCGCACTTCCTTGGCCACCGAGAACGAGCGCTGGAACAGCTGGTGCAGCGTCGTGCCCAGCGTGCCGGCCTGGTCGGCCTCGCGCACGGCCTGTTTCATCTGGCCGAGGATCTGCGGCTCGCCCAGCACCATCGAATCGAGGCCCGAGGCGACGCGGAAGATGTGGCGCGCGGCCTCGCGGTTCTCCAGCACGTAGCTGTGGTCGAGCAACTGGGCGCCGGTGACGCCGCCCTGGGCCGCCAGCCAGTCGGCGGCCGGACGCACCAGCGACGAGTCCTGCCCCGGGAAGGCGACGTACAGCTCGGTGCGGTTGCAGGTCGACAGCAGCGCCACTTCCGGCGCGCCGACCCCGAGGCCAGCCGCGCCAGGACGCTCGAACTGCCCGACGAGCGCCTTCAGCGCCGGCGACAGCTGCTCGAGCGGAAACGCGAAGCGCCCGCGCAGGTCGAGGGGCGCGGTCTGGTGGTTGAGGCCCAACGCGAACACAGACATGCGCGCATTATAAAATTAGGGCGCTGCCGGGCGGTGACAGATGGTCTTCCGCGCGGCGTCCCCTTCCTTGATCTGACGCAAATCCCGCCCCTTGGACGCCCTGGACCTGTTCTGGCACCTCGCCAACTTCGTGCTGCCCGCCGTCGGCGTGGGCGCGCTCACGGCCGCGCTGTGCAAGCTGTTCTGGCGCCGTGGCCTGGCGCGCACCCCCTGGTTCACGCTCGCGTGGCAGGCGAGCGCGGCCGGGCTGGCGGTGCTGGTGGCCGGGCTGGCGATCACGGGCCACGACGGCCGCATGATCACCTACGCCGGCCTGGTGGTGGCCTGCGCGCTGGTGCCCTGGCTCAAGGCCGCCAAGTAACCCGTCAGAACCAGATTTCCAGCTGCGCGCCGTACGACACGGCACTCGTCTTGTTGGCCGGGAAGTTGTAGTTGTTGGCGGTGTCCTGCGCCGCGGCCTTGTTGTAGTCCGCGTA
>NZ_JAJLJH010000006.1 GCF_023231945.1 Scleromatobacter humisilvae | reverse complement strand
CTTCGGCGTTGCGAACGCTTGGAGTGGGCCCACCACGCCTGCGCGTTCGCGCCTTGAAGGCGGGCTTTCTGATGGTCACGCGGGCACGTTATTAGTGTGAACAGGCCCTAGTCGCCCGGCTTGTAGATCGGGTTCGGCACGTCGGCGATCGCGCCGGTCATGTCGAACACCAGCTTGCCCGTCGTGTGGCCGCCCTCGAGCGTGCGCAGCGCCTCCTTCGCATCGCCGAACGCGTACTTGCGCGCCAGGTGCGGCTTGACCTTGCCCGCCTGGATCAGCGCGTCGATCTCGCGCAGCTGGTCGCCACGGGGCTGCGCCGTGTAGCGCATCGCCTTCACGCCGTGTGCCTGCGCCTTGTCCTGCGGCGGCTCGGCCACGGTGCAGACCAGCGTGCCGCCCTTCTTCAGCAGCGGCCACGAGCGCTCCTGCGTTTCGCCGCCGATGAGGTCGTAGACGAGGTCGAGATCGCGCACGTGGTCGTCGAAGCGCTGCTTCTTGTAGTCGATGACCTGGTCGGCGCCGAGGCCGCGCACGAACTCGACATCGTCGGTCGAGGCGGTCGCGATCACCGTCGCGCCGCGCGCCTTCGCGAACTGCACGGCCATGTGGCCGACCCCGCCGGCGCCGGCGTGGATCAGCACGCGCTGGCCGGCCCGCAGGCCGCCGTGGTCGAACAGCCCCTGCCATGCGGTGAGTCCGGCCAGCGGGACGGCGGCGGCGACGATGCGGTCCAGCATCGCGGGCACCGGCGCGAGCTCGCTCGCGCTGGCGACGACGTACTGCGCGAAGCTGCCGTGCTCGGTGGCCATCAGGCCATGCACCAGCGTGCCAGGCACCAGCTCGGCGTCGTTCGAGCTGACCACCGTGGCGCTGAGATCGCGGCCGAGCACGAAGGGCAACATCGCCTCGGTCACGGCCGGGTACTTGCCGCTGCGGATCTTCCAGTCGACCGGATTCAGGCTGGCGGCCTCGACCTTGAGCAGCAGCTCGCCATCGCGCGGCACGGGCACCGGGATCTCGGCGTACTCGACCACCTCGGGGCCACCGAAGCGGCGGATCAACAGGGCGTGCATGGAGCGCGGCAGCGTAGGCATGGCGTGGCCTTCCGGGACGTTTCGACCATCCCGTGGCAGCAAGCGACACGCCTGCGCGCGTCAGCCCGCCGCGTCGCGCTCCGCGTTCATCGTCTCGGCCGACAGCAGGCGCCCGAACATCGCACGCGCGACGAGCAGCAGCACGCCGGCCGCAACGACGAGCAGCGCGTGCAGCGCCCAGAAATCGCGGTTGGACATGATGTCCATGAAGCCGCCCAGCCAGCCGACGAAGGTGTTGGCGACGAACAGGTGCAGGTAGTAGATGCCGATCACAAGTCCGACGATCTGCCGGGGCGCGACGCGCGAATACAGCGCCAGGCCCACGGCCAGCACGTTGGCGAAGCCGATGTCGTTGACGACAGTGTAGGCCAGCGTCCAGATCGGGCCGACCTTGCCGTGCGTGGTGTCGACGATCTGGCCGGCGATGGCCATCAGCGCCGGGCCGCCGGCCGCGATCATCGAGCCGATGGCCATCTTCATCAGCTCGTCGGGCTCGTTGCGGCGCTTGCTGTACCAGCTCCAGAACGCGATCGACATCAGCATCGTGCCGCTGCTGACGAAGGCGTCGACGCCCTGCAGCCATGTGACCGGCACCTGCCAGCCGAACATCATCAGGTCCATGTGCTTGTCCGACCAGACGGTGAAGCCGATGTTGAACTGCTGGTTGCCGACGATGGACAGCATCAGCAGCGGCAGCAGGCCGATCAGCAGCCACAGGCGGCCCCACTCGGTGCGCGTCAGCGGCGGCTGTTCGACGGTGGCGTGGCCCTTCTCGAGCTTGGGCTCGGGCGGCAGCCAGCCGCGGCCGACGAGGTAGGTCACCAGGCCGATCAGCATGCCCACGCCTGCGGCGCCGAAGCCCCAGTGGAAGCCGACTTTCTCGCCGAGCGTGCCGCACACCAGCGGCGCGCCGATGACGGCGATCTGCACCGACATCAGGAAGATCTGGAACGCCGTCGCATTGCGCTTGTCGCCGGGTGCGTACAACGCGCCGACCTGCGCCGCGATGTTGCCCTTGAAGCAGCCCACGCCGACGAGCAGGCAGGCGATCGCCAACAGGAAGCTGGACTCGAACGCCATCAGGAAGTGGCCCAGCGCCATCAGGCTGGCGCCCATGACGATGGTCTTGGTGCGGCCCAGCAGGCGGTCGGCGATCAGGCCGCCGAAGATCGGGGTCAGGTAGACCAGGCCTGCATACAGCCCGGAGATGAACAGGCCCAGCTGCAGCGGCGTGCGCGGCCCGGTGACGGCCTCGACGGCCACGCGCACCACGTTGATGCCCATCACGCTGCCGATGTGCTCGGGCAGGAACAGGTACTTGGTGAGGTACAGGCCCAGCAGGATCTGCATCCCGTAGTACGAGAACCGCTCCCAGAGCTCGCAGAACGACAGCCAGCCGAGCCCCGCGGGGTGGCCGAGGAACGCGGTGTCGTCACGCGAGAACTCGTCTTTCGAGTACGGTTGGGCGGTATGGGGGGCGATAGCGGACACGTTGCAATGCTCTGCGGGAAAAGGATGCGGGACTGTCGTCCAGGTGCCGGATCCGCGCAAGGCGGAAAGCCCGGAGCCGGTGACGAGCGGTGAAATGGTGGGCACGAAGGGCGGCACCGAGGCCGCGGACGCAGGATCAGCGCTTGACGAGCCTGACCTCGAACACCTTGGGCCAGAACTTGCCGGTGAGCCACAGCCGCTTGGTGGCGGCGTCGTAGGCGATGCCGTTGAGCACGTCCGTGTGCTCGGGGATGTAGTCCTTCATCGCCAGCAGGCCCTTGCAGTCGATCCATCCGACGACCTCGCCGGTCTTGGGATCGATGCGCGCGATGCGGTCGGTCTGCCAGATGTTCGCGTAGATCTCACCCTCGACCCACTCGAGCTCGTTGAGCTGGTCGACCGGCTTGCCTTGCGCGGTGACGTGGATGCGGTGCGTCTCGATCAGCGTGTCCGGATTGAGGAAGCGGATGTCGGCGGTGCCGTCGCTCATCACGATTTCGGTGTCGTTGTGCGTCAAGCCCCAGCCCTCGCCCGGATAGCCGAACTTGCCCAGGGTGTTGAAGCTGTCGAGGTCGAGCACGTAGCCGACCTGGCTCTTCCAGGTGAGGCCGACCAGCCGGCCGTGCCAGGGCGCGATGCCCTCGCCGAACATCTCGGGCGGCAGGTTCGCGCGCTGCACCACCTGGCCCGTCTCGGGCTTGACCTTGCGCACGGTCGAATGGCCGTCCAGGCCCGTGCTTTCGTAGAAATAGCCGTTGAGGAAGAAGAAGCCTTCGGTGAAGGCGTTGATGTCGTGCGGCGTGGTGCGCACGACCTGGACGCCATACATGGGAATGGCCTTGGCGGGCGCGTCCGACGGCGCGGCCTGCGAGACGGGCGCGAGCAGCGCGCAAGCCGCGAGGATCGCGCCCGCGATCAGGGAGGAAGCCTTCATTCGTTGCAGTCTCAGGAAATTCAGTTCATTGCGCGGCGGGCGCGGGATAGCTCACCGAGATCACCTCGATCGTCTCGACGCCCACCGGCGTCACGAGCTGCAGCGTGTCGCCTTCGCGCGCCTTCAGCAGCGTACGCGCGATCGGCGACACCCAGCTGACCTCGCCCTGTAGCGAATCGACCTCGTCGATGCCCTTGATCGTGACGGTGCGCTCGTCGCCGTCGTCGTTGGCGTAGGTGACGGTGGCGCCGAAGAAGACCTGGTCGCTGCCGTGGTGCGCGGAGGGGTCGGCGACGACGGCGATGTCGAGCCGCTTGATCAGGAAGCGGATGCGGCGGTCGATCTCGCGCAGCCGCTTCTTGCCATAGATGTAGTCGCCGTTCTCGCTGCGGTCGCCGTTGGACGCGGCCCAGTGCACGATCTCGACGATCTTCGGCCGCTCCTCGTCGATCAGCTGCAGCAGTTCGGCGCGCAGGCGGTCGTGGCCCTGCGGCGTGATGTAGTTCTTGCCGCCGGCCGGCAGCGCGGGCAGCGACGGGCCGTCGTCGTCGTCCTCGCTGTCGGATTCCTTGGTGAAGGCCTTGTTCATGCCGCTTCGTTCTCCGCATACGACGCCAGCGTCGCCTGCAGTTGATCGCGAACCTCGGCGACGAGTTCCGGCGGCGACAGCACCTGCACGTTGGGGCCGTGGCGCAGCACGTCCATCACGAGCTCGGTGGAATCGGAATACGGGATGCGCATGCGCAGCGAGCCATCGGCCTGGGGCTTCAGCTGCTGCTGCGGATGCCATTCCTCCTGCGCGACCCACTGCGCGGCCTGGGCGCTGAAGTGCAGCGTGGCCCAGCGCAGCTGCGCGCCGCCGAAGATGCCGTAGCCCTGGTCGAGCGCCTTTTCGACCTCCGGCATCGGCAGTTCGCGTGCCGGCTCGTCCAGCACCTTGGCCGATCGCACCGCATCGAGCGCGAAGCGGCGCAGGCCCTCGCTCGCGTGGCACCACGCGTCGAGGTACCACGTGTTGCGGTAGTGCAGCAGCCGCTGCGGCGACAGCACGCGCTCGGATTCGCTGCGCTTGCTGCGCGTGTAGTAGCTGATCAGGAGCCGCCGCCGGCTCAGCACCGCGCTGACGGCCTCCTCGAACCAGCGGCTCGTGACGGCGCGCTTGGCCGGGTTGACGATGCGCACGCGGCGCATCAGCGCCTGCGCCTCGTCGCCGCTGGCGCCCAGCATGCCGTGCAGCTTGTCCAGCAGCGGCTGCAGGTGGCGGCCCAGCACGCCGCCGTCGTCGAGGCCGGCGATCAGTTGATGCATCGTCAAGAGTGCGTGAAGTTCCTTTTCGCTGAACCAGACGCCGGGCAGCTCGTGCTTCTTGGCGACGACCGCGCGCGTGGACGTCCCGCCGTCGACCGCGGCGGCCGCGGCATCGGCGAAGCGATAGACGTTCTCGTCCCGGGCGTAGACGATGGGCGCGTCCATGCGGTCGCGCAGGTATTGCAGGTCGCGCTTGAGCGTCGCGGGCGACACCTCGAGCTCGGAAAGCAGCTGGTCGAAGCTGACGCCGGCCTGCCGCTTGATCAGCAATTCGATCCGGTAGAAACGTTCTGTCCTGTCCATGGGCCCCTATTTTGCCCTAGCTCATCGTGTGAGCTTGTGAGATCGCAAACTGCCCTCACTCTCCGATCAGAACGAGGACGTCACCATGAACCAGGCCACCTTCAACTTCGCCCCCAAGGGCAAGCGCGCCGACATCGCCGCAACGCGCCTCGTTGCCGCGAAGGCGCCGGTTCGTGACGTCGCGCCGGCCAACGACGTCGATCCCGGCGACGCGATCGGCTTCGAGTTCGCGCGCTATGGCATGGTGCCGCCGGCGCCCTGCCTGTGGCCGGGCCATCCGATCCGCGAAGGCTGGGAGCGCGGCCGCCGCGCGATGGCGCGACGCACGCGTCCGGCGACGCTGGCGGTCACGCGCTGGCTCGCGCTGCGCCTGGCGGCCTGGCAGCGCGGCGAGGCCTTCGACGACCACCAGATCACGCCGCAGGTGCTGCGCTCGCTGGAAGTCGCGACGCACTGCCCGGTCACCGGCCGCGCGCTGCAGGACGACGCCTGCGTGGTGCCCATCGACCTGCAGCGCGGCTGGGTCGCCGGCAACCTCGTGCTGCTGAGCCCGACGATCGCCGAGCGCTGGACGACGATCGACTGGGCGATGGCCAGGGACTGCCTGGCGCGCGCCGAGGCCGAGCCCGAGATCCTCGTCGACGGCCTGCCGCTGCGCCACTGGCGCCGCATCGTGGCGCTGAAGTCGCTCGCCACGCCGCTGCCGCACGACGAGGCCGCGCGCATCCCGCTGCACGTGCTGCCGCCCAACCGCATCCGCCTCGTCAACCCGATCCAGGAGCTGCAGGCCGTGCTGACGCTGCAGCTGGCTGTCGCCGGCTGGGGCCAGCGCGCGCGGGGCATCGCCGAATCGCTGCCGGTCGCGCTGCGCAACGAGTTCAACCTGTTCTTCAACTCGCTGCTCGCGCAGGCGCTGCGCCAGGGCCACGGATCGGCCAAGGCCGAGATGCGCGACGCGCTCGCCACCGCCTGGGGCGACGACGTGGTGATGCGTCGCTGGGGGCGCTTCGCAGCGCTGGTGGACGCGCCGCTCGCCGAGACGCTGGTGGAACGCCTGACGCGCGAACCGATGCCCGGTCTCTACGTGGTGCGCCACGGCGAGGTCGAGGCCAAGCAGGCGATGGCCGCCTGACGCCTCACTCCGTCCGGCCCGCGGCCCGCAGGAGCACGACGCCGAGCAGGCCGGGCAGCACCCACGGGATCGCGGGGATGCGCACGATGACGGCCGGCTGCGTGTACCAGGGCGCGGTCTGTCCCGAGATGGTCGGGTACTCGATGCCGCCCAGGACCAGCAGCACGAGGATCAACAGGCACAGCACGGCGACGATGCGCGCGCCCAGCCGCCGCTGCAACGCCGTCGCGGCCATGGCGGTCGACATCAGCGCCGTCGCAAGGTACGTGAGGCAGCAGGCGAAGAACTCCAGAACGTCGTAGAGGTGGCTGAAGAGCGGTGGAACGGGCGTGTGGTCGCCGCCGAGCACCTGCGTCGCCTGCGCGAACGTGATGGCGATGCAGGCCAGGTAGAGCAGGCCGGCAGGAACGGCCGCCGCGAATCCGAGCGCGCTCCAGAAGCGTTCGCCGCGCTCGCGCAACGCGTCGCGCAGCGTCATGAACCCGCCGCCCACCAGCAGCGCATCGACCATCAGCAAGGCGTAGCGATGCTGGTTCTCCAGCGTGCTGGCCTGGAACGGCGCGCCCAGGCCCGTCCACAGCAGCGCGATCAGCACCCACGGCGCAAGCAGCAACCCGCCGGATGCGGCGAGCGTGCGCGATGGCGAGGCGCCGTTGGCGAGCGCGGGGCCGGCCAGCCGCCAGGCACATGCCAGCGCCAGGACGAAGACGACGAGGCCGATGATCTCGCGGCCCGGCAGCCCGTGCAGCGGTCGCGCGCCCAGGCCGAAGGCCACGAAGGGCAGCGCGAACAGCACGCAGGAACTGGCTCGATTGATCAGCTTCATGCATCGTCCTCCCGTTGAAGTCCGGGCGACTGCGACGACGTCGGGGACGTTCGCCTAGCCGCGGTTCTCGCGCGTCATCGCCAGCTCGAGGTCCTCGAGCTGTTCCTTCGCGTCGCCGACGCCGTCGTGCGCGGCCAGCGTCATCAGGCGCATCGCCTCGCGCAGGTCGCGCTCGAGGCCGCGGCCGTCGGCGGTCATCTGGCCGAGGTGGTACCAGGCAGCCGGGATCTTCTTGTCGGCGGCCTGGCGATACAGCGTCACGGCCTTGGCGAGATCCTGCGGCACGCCGCGGCCGCGTTCGTACTTGCCGGCGAGCATGATCATCGCCTCGCCGTGGTCGTTCTGCACCGCGCGCTCAAGCCACCAGACGGCGCGCTCGTCGTCGTGCGGCACGCCGTCGCCGGTGCTGCAATGCATCGCCAGCTCGTACTGCGCCTGCGCGTAGCCGCCGCCCGCGGCCTGCGTGATCAGCGCGATGCAGCGCGCCATGTCGTGCCGGACGCCCTTGCCGATGCGGTGCATCCAGGCCAGCCGATACGTGCCATGGGCGTTGCCGGCCTCCGACGCGCGCGTGAGCAGGCTCACGGCCTGCGCGGTGTCGCCCGGCACGCGCAGGCCCGTCTCGAACTCCTGGCCCAGGCGCGCGAGCGCCGGCGCGTGGCCCTTGGCGACCGCGCTGCGCAGCAGCTGCAGGCCCTTGGCGACATCCTGCCTGACCGTGTCGCCCTCGAGATGGATCGCTGCCAGCGCGAGTTCGGCGGCGGCATTGCCGGCGTCGGCCGCGGCCTGCCAGAGCTGCCGGGCGGTCGCCGGGTTCTTCGCGACGCCCAGGCCTTGCCACAGCAGTCCGGCGAGCGCGACGCAGGCGTGCGCGGGGCTCGTCAGCGCGTTCGGATCGGCGCGCCCACGCGGCGCCTGCTTGATCCGCTGCTCCAGCCAGGAGACGCACTCCTGCAGGTGGTCGGCCGGGCTGCGCGAGACGAACAGCACGCCCTCGCGCACCTGCGTGGCCGTGGCGGTGCGCCGTTGGCCGCGCGCGTCCTTGAAGACGCAGGCCATGTGGCCGTCGGAGCCCGGCACCAACTGCACGACCCGGCCCGGCAGCAGCCCGCCGTCGGTCAGCACGGCGTCGCCGATGCGCATCTGCTCGCCGGTCGCATACGACGGCGGCACGTGCACGGCGGCCGGCAGCAGCGAGGGCACGTCGCGCCGGCCTTCGTAGTGGTCGAGCCAGGACTTGCCCGCCGGCCATCGCACGCCCTGGGCGCCCCGCTTGACGGCGGCATTCAGGCGCAGGAAGGTCTCCTCCGGCACGTTGAACTCCCACACCGACGGGTCGAGGATCGCGAGCGGGCGGCCGTCGGCGGCGGGACGGTAGCGGAAGGCCATGCGCAGCCGCAACGGCGACGGCCCATAGGTCTGCACGGTCACCGAGATCGCCGGCACGCGCGCGCCCGACGCATTGATCCATGTGTTGTAGACGAAGGTCTTCCAGGCCGCGCCCTCGCGGTTGTCGGCCAGCGCCGCCTCGCCGCGCGCGGCGGCGTCCTCGCCTTCGTAGGGCAGCGTGACGATGTTGGTGCGCTGGCCGCGCGGGTGGTGCCAGGCGATCTGCGGCAGCGCGGGCCGGCCCTCGGCCACGGCGGCCATCATCGTCGAGGCCGTGACGCCCACCAGGCGCGCCGCGTTCCACCAGGCCATCGGCAGGTCGTATTCGAGCTCGTTGGCGACGCTGAGCAGGTAGTCGGACGCCTTGTCGTATTGCCCCAGCCCCAGCCCGAACAGGCGGTCGTGCAGCCAGACCAGCGGCAGGAACAGCAGGCCCTGGTCGGGCGCCAGCGCCACCAGGCGCGTGAACGGGGTGTCGGCGATGCTGGCCCAGTCGGCGGTGGCCTTCTGGGCCGAACGGGTGTCGTGCCACTCGATCTCGGCGCCGGTGCGGCGCGAGAGCACGGCCATCAGGTAGAAGGCCAGCAGCGAGAGGAAGTTGCGCCCGGCGGGATCGGCGATGAACGCCTCGTGCACCGGCCGGGTCCGGTCGCGGATCGCCTTGAGCAGCAGGTCGATGCGTTCCAGGCTCTCTTCCGAGTAGTCCAGCTGCGCCTGCAGCAAGGCCTTGCCGAACTTCCAGCCGCCATCCGCCTCGCCGCCACGCGCGTAGGTCTCGAGGAAAAGTCGTGCGACGTCGTTCAAGCGGCCTCCCAGCCGTCACCATTTTTCTTCCCATCGAGGGGACGGGTGAATGTAGCGGGAGAAGCTCGCCAATGGCTACATCGGACGTGTGAAAGTGCCGTGTTGCGCAACGGTCCGGCTGGTGAATCGGGGGGCCCCCCGACGCAAAAGGGCCGCACGCGGCGGCCCTCCCGATGTCGGCGAACGCGGGGCGTCAGTCGATGCGCGCCATCGTGTGGAACGGCAGGCGCGGGCCGCGCGGCCAGTTGCCGGTGGCGTCGCCGTAACCCAGGTTGATCAGGAAGTTGGACTTCCACTTGCCGTCCGGGAAGAAGGCGGCGTCGACGGCGGCGTTGTTGAAACCGCTCATCGCGCCCGAGTCGATGCCCAGCGCGCGGGCGGCGATGATCAGGTAGGCGCCCTGCAAGGTGCTGTTGCGAAAAGCCGTGTTCTCGATGAACGGCGCGTTGCCGTGGAACATGTCGCGCGCGCCCGGCATCGCCGGGAACTGCGTGGGCAGGTGCTCGTGGAACTCGGTGTCGTAGGCGACGATCGCCGTGACCGGCGCGACCATCGTCTTGTCGACGTTGCCGCCCATCAGCGCGCCCTTGAGCTTTTCCTTGGCCTCGGCGCTGCGCACGAAGACGATGCGGCCCGGCTGCGAGTTCATCGAGGTCGGGCCCCACTTCATCAGGTCGACCAGCGAGTGCAGCGTCGCGTCGTCGATGGGGCGCGGCTGGAACTTGTTGAAGGTGCGGGCGTCGAGGAACAGCTGCTTCAGGGCGGCGTCGTTGAGGGCTTGGGTCATGTCTGGATCCTGGGAGGTTGGTCGGTGAAGGCGACGTCGATGCGGCGCGGACACGTCATCTTCGCCGCGGCTCCTCCCCCATCCGTGCAGCGGACTCGAAGGCCCCATTCAAATTCCGTCAACATCGGTCAGGCGAGAATCGCCGCATGCGCCAACCCGTCCCGCTCGATCGCTGCACCCGACTCCTCAACCACGGCCCGACGGTGCTCGTGAGCGCCGAGCACGACGGCCGCCGCAACGTGATGGCGGCGGCCTGGTCGATGCCGCTCGATTTCACGCCGCCCAAGGTCGCCGTCGTCCTCGACAAGCAGACCTTCACCCGCACGCTGATCGAGGCCGGCGGCACTTTCGTGCTCGGGGTGCCCTCGGTGGCGATCGCGGCGCTCACCGACCATGTCGGCAGCTTCAGCGGCCGCGACGGCGAGAAGTTCACGGCCGCCCTCGCCTCCGCCGAGCCCGGCCCCGCCACCGGCGCGCCGCTGGTCGACGGCTGCATCGCCTGGCTGGAATGCAGGCGCCTGCCCGAGCCGCACATCGAGCAGGCCTACGACCTGTTCCTCGGCGAGGTCGTCGCGGCCTGGGCCGACGACCGCGTGTTCCGCGACGGCCGCTGGCACTTCGACGGCGTCGACGACTCGCTGCGTTCGCTGCACCACATCGCCGGCGGGCACTTCTTCGCGATCGGCAACGAGGTGAAGTACACGCCGATCAGCGAAGACTGACCGTCACGCGCTTCCAGGCCGGATCCTGGAAACGGTTGAACGCCTTCAGCGAGGACGGCGCGTCGGCCGTCTTCTGCGTCGCGAGCGTCTGGCCATCGAGCAGCTCGTAGGTGCGCGCGGGCTTGTTGTTGCGCGCGGAAACGCGCACCTCGCGCGCCGCCAGCACCTGGCCCGTGCCCGGCACCCAGCCGGCGAATTCGACGTAGCCGACGCCGCTGGCTTCGGTCGACGGCGGCAGCACCTGCAGCGTCCAGCCGGCGGGCGTCGCGCGGAACATCCACAGCTCGCGCCAGGTGGCCAGCGGCTGCACGGCCAGCGTCAGCGCGGTCGAATTGGCGTTCGCGCGCGCCGAGGCCGTCCACACGGTGCCGAACGTGCAACGGCGAGCCAGCGGATGGTCGGCGCCATGCCTTGCATCGAGCAGCAGCACGCAGGTCTCGCCCGGCTGGCCGGCCTGCGTCGCGACGTGCAGGCCGGTCGCGGCCGGCGCGAACACCGGCTCGGCGGCCCAGCGCGAGGCGCCGACTCGCATCGCGGCGTCGGTCCAGGTCGACTGGTCGTCGTCGGCCACTTCGTTCTTGTCGACGCCGGCCAGCGCCTCCAGCGCCTGGTTGCCGGCGGAGAGCACGTCGTTGGCGCCGACCGCGGGCAGGCCGTTGGTGGGTGCGCCGGCCTCGACGGCGAGGCGGCGGCTGTCCTCGAACGCCAGCGCCGCCCACACGCCGGCCTGGCGCATGCGGATGCGGTTGCGCAGGTACGGCGGCAAGCCGGCCGTCGGCACGCGCGCCAGCAGCTCGGCACGCGCCTGGTCGACCTGCCAGCGCTGCAGCGGCGGCGTCATGTCGGCGATGCAGTCGTGGCGCGTCAGCGCGAGCGCCGCGCGGGCCGCCTGCTCAGGGCTGGGCGACAACGCCAGTGCGTGGCGGAAAGCGTCGCCGTCGTAGCACAGCCAGACATGGCCGTCGCGCTCGAGGCTCGCGAAGTGCACGCCCAGATCGGCCGCCACCTCGAGCTGCGCGGCGATGCTCGGCTCGCCCGGGCGCACCGGCGCGTTGGCGGCGTTGGTGGCCGACACGTTGGCGCGCCAGGCGAGGCGCTCGGCCATGGTGCCCATCGCGTCGAAGACCTCCGCGTCGATCGAGCCGGCCGGCGCGGCCTTCAGGTAGGCGGCGGCCAGGCCCAGCCCGAGCGACTCGGAGCCGCTGCGATCGCGCAGGAAGCGCACCAGCGACAGCAGCTCGGGTGCCTCCTCGGGCGCGAGCGTGAGCGCGCGCACCGCGTTCGCGCGCACGTAGCCGCCGCGCTCGCGCGCGAGGTCGTAGACCTGCAGGTAGTCCAGGCGCTCGCCGCGCAGCTCCAGCAGCTCGCCCTGCGTCAGCAACGCCAGCGGCGTGCCACCGCTCTTCGCGCCGCTGCGCAGCGGCACGGCGTCCTGCGTGACGAGCGCGTAGCGCGGCGCCGGCGTCGCGGGCGGCGCCTTCGCGACCACCGGCGCGATCGTGGCGGCCGGCACGGCGCGCGTGGTGCCCGCGGCCTGCGCGGCCGGCACGAACATCACGCAGGACACCGCGCAGGCCGTCGCCAGCAGGCACACGAGCAGGGTGCGCCACGACTTCGCGTCGCCCTGCGGATGGCCGAACTCGTGGTTGCGGCGCGTCATGCGGTGCGCGACGCGGATGCGGTCGTGCGTGTTCATTGCGCGTTCTCCTGCGAGGCGTCGGCGTCGGCCGCCTTCGCGGTCGTCGTCGTCGCGTTGCGGGCGTTGCCCAGCAGCGTCGAGCCAATGAAGCCGCCATCGGCCGGCGGGGGCGCGATGATCACCTGGATCTTGTCGGACAGCTTGTCGGCCATGGTCTTCTGGATCAGCAGGGGATGGCGCGTGATCAGGTCGCCCTCGCGCGCCATCTGCTCGCTCGTCGACTTGCCGACCTTCTCCAGCCGATAGACCTCCGCGTCGGCCAGCTTGTTGCGCGAGTCGGCCTCGCCGGCGGCCTCGATGCGGCGCGCCTCGGCGGTGCCCTCGGCCGTCTTGATGCGCGACGCCTTCTCGGCCTCGGCCTCGAGCTGGCGCTGCTGGATCTGCTTCTGCTTGAACGGCAGCACGTGGGCCATCGCCTCTTCCTGCGCCTTGGCCGCGATGATCTGCTCCTGGCCGGCCGCCTCGGCGGCCTTCTCGCGCTTGACCTTGTCGGCCTCGGCCTCGAGCGCCGCCTGCTTGACCTCCTTGTCCTTCAATTCGAGCGTGAAGCGCATCTTCTCGCTCGCGAGTTCCTCGGCGAGCAGCGACTCCATGCCCTTCTTGTAGTCGGCCGGCAGGTCGACCTGGCCGATCTGCACGTCGCGCAGCACGATGCCGTCGGCGGCCAGCTTCGGGCGCAGCTCGCTCTCGATGATCTGCTGGATCTCGGCGCGCTTGGACGAGAAGATCTCGCGCACCGTGTAGCGCGTGAACACGCGGTAGATCACGCCGCGCACGGCCGGCGCGACGACCTGGCCGCCGACGTCGGCCGGCAGGTCGCGCGCGATCGTCGCGACGCGCGCCGGGTCGAGCGCGTAGTGCGCGGAGACGTCGACGCCCAGCGACAGGCCCTCGACCGACTGGAACGGCGCGCTGCCGTTGGCGGACGCGCTGTCGGCGGGATGGAAGGTCTGCTCGTGCAGGTCATAGACGCGCAGGTCGTGCAGGCCCGGGACGACGAACACGGTGCCGGCGCGCACGACGCTGGCGTTGCCGCTGAAGCGGTTCATGCGCACGCCGATCTCGCCGTCGGGGACGTTGCGCAGCGGTGGATGCGTCCACAGCCCCCACGCGGCGGCCGCGGCCACGGCGCAGGCCGTCAGCGACAGCACGCGAACGCGCGGCAGGCGGTCGGCGAAGCGCTCGAGCGGGCTCGGGCGCGGCAGCTCGTCGCCGTTGAAGGGGTGGTCGGGATGCAGGTCGTTGTCGGTCACAAGGTTCTCCTCGATGTGTGAGCCCATTCTTTCGAGCCCCCACCGAGCGTTCAACGACGCCGCGGCCACGTTGCGTTCACGCGGACGCCGGGTGCGCTCCGGAAGCCGGAGCAAACACTCACGCCCCGCCCGCCGGGGCCGCCGGATAATCGACCCCGGATGCCGGACGTGGCATCCGTCCACCGAAAGGCCTGCCCCGTGTCGAACACCGCCACCCGCGTCGCGATCATCGAAGACGACCCGCCGACGAGCGACCAGCTCAAGGGCTGGATCCTGTCGGCGCGCCCGGGCCTCGTCGTCGACCAGTGGTTCAGCCGCGACGAGGCCGAGGCCGCGATCGCGCGCGAGCGCTACGACCTCGTCGTGATGGACATCGAACTCGGGCGCGAGCGGCACGCCGGCGTCGCGCTGATCAACGCGATCAACAAGCAGCACGGCACGCCGGTCCTGGTCGTCTCGGCGATGCCGGCCACGATCTACCGCAGCATCATGAAGGCGCTCGACGCCTGGGACTACCTGCAGAAGACGACCTTCGAGGAGGCCGACTTCATCGACACGGTGCTGGAGATGCTGCGCGCCTCGAAGGATCGCCCCGCCGCGAAGACCGGCGCGACGACGGCCGTCGACCAGGAGCTGAGCATCGACCCGCTGGGCCAGGGGGCCGTGCTGTGGCGCGGCCACCGCGTGAACCTGCCGCTGACCGCGCAGCGCATCCTCGCGGCGCTGCACGCGCGGCGCGGCGAGGTGGTGTCGTACGACGAGCTGTTCCAGGTCGTCAAGACGGGCCGCAACCGCGACAACGTGCGCAAGCACATCAGCACGATCCGCGAGGCCTTCCGCGACATCGAGCCGGAGTTCGAGGGCATCGAGAGCGTGCCGATGCGCGGCTTCCGCTGGCTGGCGACAGCGCAGAAGTGACCTGGCGCGCCCGCATCGCCGCCTGGCGCTGGCCCGGCATCGCGTTCTTCCGCCTGCGGCTGTTCTTCCGCGGCGTGTTCCTGCTGCTTGCGCTGGCCACGGTCGCGATCGCGCTGTCGGTGCTGCAGGACGAGAAGGAGCTGAGCCATCGCAACTATCGCCAGGGCTTCGCCAAGACGATGGGCCAAGTGGCCGCGCAGCTGCGGCATCCGGCCGGGCAGCTGGCGCTGCTGAATCCGGCCGCGTCGTCGTCCGCGGGCAGCGTGCACCCGCTGGTGCTGCCCTTTTCGGCGCTGGACTTCGACGACCACAACAAGGTCGAACAGGCCGTCGAGATGGCGGGCTGCGCACGCCAGTACCCGGACGACGCCGCGCTCTGCGTGGCCATCGGCAGCAATCCTTACGCGGGCGGCTTCGTCTACGTGGTGGGGCATGCGCCCAGCCCGCCGCCGGTGGCGCACGAGGCGGGCGAGCACGACCTGGCGCTGTCCAGCCGCCTGCGCGTGGACGTCTCGCTGCGCGGCCGCCGCTTCGCCTGGATCGCGCCCTTCGAGCCGGAGCCGGCCACCGCCGTCAACGTGATCCGCGGGCGCCTGACCGGCTTCGCCGAGGACGCCGACGGCCGTGTGCTGCCGCGCCCGGTGCGCGACTTCCGCGGCTGGCTGTGGCAAAGCGGCCCGTGCGTGGACGGCGGCACGGTGATCGACACTTGCGCGCGGCGCGCGTTCTTCTCGGTGCGGCTGCCCGTGGAGATCCTGCACGACGACGTGGTGGCGTCGGCGCACCCGGTCTGGCCGCCGGCCGACATGAACCGCATCGACGTTCGCGTGCAATGGCTCGCCCCCGGCGACGCCGCGCCGCTGTTCGACAGCGCCCGGCCCGGCGCGACGCCGCCGTTCTCGCTGGCCGACCTCAGCGCGCAGCTGCTGCCCGGCGAGACGCTGCAGCTGCGCAAGCTCGATGGCAAGAGCGCCGCGCCGCTGGCGACGATCAAGGGCGCGGCGCCGGTCACGCCGCCGACGTCGAGCTGGGTGCCGCAGGCCGTCAACGACTTCCTCGGCTACGCCGTGCGCGGCCTGCTGCGCCGGCTGCCGATCGAGGACGAGGACGTGCCGATCGAGGCCACCGAGACCATCCGCACCGCCGCCGGCAGCTACGAGCTGCACGGCTTCGGCGACGAGCGCAGCGCCAACCGCGCGCTGGCGCTGGTGGCGACGCGGGTGTCGTGGTTCGTCGTCGCGATGCTGCTGGCGCTGGCGCTCGCCTGGGGCGCGATCGAGTGGACCATCATCCGCCGCATCACGATGCTGTCCAAGCGCTCGCGCGCGGTCACGGCCGCGGTGGTGGCGGACGACAAGGCGGCCCCCTGGTCGACGCTGGACATCGCCGACCTGCGCAGTCCGGATGAACTCGGCGTGCTGGCGAGCAACCTCGCCGAGCTGCTGCAGCGCGTCGACGAGAGCATGCAGCGCGAGCGGCTGCGCGCCGAGCGCGAGAAGGACCAGTGGATGGCCGTGGGGCACGAGATCATGTCGCCGCTGCAGTCGCTGATCGCGCTGCACGGCGCGCCCGACGACGCGAGCCGGCGCTACATCCTGCGCATGCAGCAGGCGATCCGCGTGCTGTACGGCAGCGCGTCGCCCAGCGAGGCCTTCGAGTCGACGACGCTGCAGCTCGCGACGCTCGACCTCGACGCCTTCCTCGCCGAGGTCGCCGCCAACGCGCCGCACGCCGGCATCGTCGACGTGCGCTACGACGGGCCCGGCGAGGCGGTGGTCGTGCGCGCCGACGAATACCCGCTGGAAGACGTCGTCACGCACGTGCTGCAGAACGCGCAACGCCATCGCCGCGCGGGCTCGCCGATCACGCTGCGCCTGCGCGCGGACGAGGCGCGCGCGACGGTCGAACTCCACAACGAGGGCGACGCCATCCCGCCCGCGCTGATCGACAAGATCTTCGAGTACGGCGTCTCGGGCGCGCAAGCGGGCGAAGCCCTCGACGCCCACTCGCCGCAGCGCGGCCAGGGCCTGTTCGTCGTCAAGACCTACATGGCCAAGATGGGCGGCACGGTGGCCGCGGAGAACGTGCCGGGCGGCGTGAGGATCGTGCTGACGCTGCCGCGCGCGACCGGCTGAGCCGACGTCGCCGCAGGCACGTTGCAGCACTGTCACGCAACGACATGTCGCCGCCGCACCGGCGGCGCGGCGCGATGCGATCATCCCGGCCATGCCAAGGAACTCGCCATGACCCGCCTGCGTTGCCTGACCATCCTCGCCGCATTGCTCGCCCTGCTCGACACGTCGCCCGCGTCCGCGCAGTCCGACCCGACCACGCCCGCGCCGCATCGTTTCGAACGCCTGCGCGAGCGCCTGGCCGAGAGCCTCGACGACGGCACCGACTCCGACCAGGCCGCGCGCAGCGCACCGGCGGGCGCGCGCATCGTCGCCGACGTCGCATACGGCCCCGATCCGGCGCAGCGCTTCGACGTCTTCGTGCCGACCCGGCCCGCCGCCGGTGCCGCGCCGGTGGTCTTCTTCGTCCACGGCGGCGGCTGGGCGCGCGGCGACAAGGCCAACGCCCGTGTGCTGGAGCCCAAGGTGGCCCATTGGGTCGGCCAGGGCTATGTCGTGATCTCCGCCAACTACCGCATGCTGCCGACGCCCGTCGCGCAGCAGGCCGAGGACGTCGCCGCCGCGATCGCGTCCGCGCAATCGCGCGCCGCGTCATGGGGCGGCGACCCGGCGCGCTTCATCCTGATGGGCCACTCGGCGGGCGCGCATTTGGTGGCGCTGGTCGCCGCCGGCGCCCCCACTGCCGCGAAGCCGCAGCCGTGGCGCGGCGCCGTGCTGCTGGACAGCGCCGCGCTCGATGTGCCCGTCATCATGGAACACCGCCACCTCGGCCTCTACGACCGCGCGTTCGGCACCGACCCGGCGCGATGGACGGCCGTGTCGCCGATTGCACAGCTCGCGCGAGCGACGGCGCCGATGCTGGCCGTGTGCTCGTCGCGCCGGCGCGAATCCTGCGGCCAGGCCGATCGCTTCGCGGCGAAGGCGAATGGCCTGGGCGGCCAGGTGCGCGTGCTGCGCGAGGACCTGTCGCACATGCAGATCAACGCGACGCTGGGCGCCGCGTCGGACTACACGACGCAGGTCGACGCATTCATGCAGTCGCTGCGCTGAACGTCAGCGCGCCAGCGCCATGTCGACGCGCCGCAGGCCGGCGATCGTCTCGATGCAGGCCCGCGCCACCTCGACGCCCTTCTTGACGAAGTGCTCGCTGAAGAAGCGCTGGTGCTCCTCGTGCTCGTGGAAGTCGCGCGGCGTCAGCACCGCGGACATCACCGGCACGTCGGTGTCGAGCTGCACGCGCATCAGCGCGTCGATCACGGCCGCGGCGACGAACTCGTGGCGGTAGATGCCGCCGTTGACGACGAGGCCGCAGGCGACGATGGCGTCGTAGCGCCCCGAACGCGCGAGCTTCTGCGCCAGCAACGGGATCTCGAAGGCGCCGGGCACCTCGAATTGCTCGACCTGGCCCGGCGGTGTCGGACTTCGGTGCAGCTCGGCGAGCAAGGACTGCTTGGCCTTGTCGACGATGTCCGAATGCCAGGTGGCGCAGATCACCGCGATGCGGGCCGGATGGCTCGCGCCGGCGACGGCGGAAAGATGCGTGGTAGTCATCTGATTCATGGTTCTCTCTCGAGTGAGCGGGTTGCCAGAATCAGGGCGCGCGATAACGCAGCGGCTGCATGTCCCGCTTCGCGCAGGCATGCAGCAGCTCACACTGTCGCGTTTCTCTTTCATCCGGACTGTGACCGTCGGCCCTGGCATCGCACCAGGTCTGCTGACCCTTCGCTCGAAGGGACGCGAAGGCGCTCGCGGGCTCCCGCGACGAATCACGGATACCGCCGGTGGGGAATTTCGCCCCGCCCTGAGAACGCGTCCGTCATGTGAACGGACGAGCGCATTCTACGAAGGCGCGCGCGAGCGGGGTGTCGCGGGGGTTACTGGGCCGGATCGACGGCGACCTGGGGAGAGACCGCGTCGCTGCCGCTCCCTAGAATTTCCGATTCATCTGCACGACGAGGATTGGTCCATGAACGTGTTCAGCGAGGTCTACGAGAAGAGCGTCGAGATGCTCAAGACACCCCAGTTGCATGCCGACTGGGCGGGCGTCGAATCGGGCCTGCGCGAGTTGCTGCTGCCCGATGGCCCGACACCGAGCAAGTGCGCGGTGCTGGACGACCTGCGGGGTCGCCTGGTCGCCGCGGCGAAGAAGGCCGGCGGCTCGGCCGCGAAGGCCGCGGGCAACGAGATCGTCCGCGCGAGCCAGGCCGCCAAGCCCGATTTCCAGGATCGTGCCGCGCTCGTCAAGCAGATGAAGCACTTCTACATGGTCGCCAAGAAGGGCAACCAGAGCATCTGGGTCGTCGACCAGCCCAAGAGCTACGGCGAATGGGACTTCGAGCTGTTCGACGGCAAGAGCGCCGTCGACCTGCCGGCGCTCCTCGCGCAGAACGAGGAGGTCTTCGGCGCGTCGAATCGCAAGATGATGTCGGACGCGCTGCAGCTGGCGCGCAAGTGGAGCGCGGACACCGAGGTCAAGCTGGGCGGCAAGTCCACCGCCGTCGATGCCGCCATCCGCCGCTGGTTCCTGCTGGAAGGCGCGGCGGATGCGGACGTGGCGAGCGTGCGCACCGCGCTGCAGGCCGGCTTCAGGAAGATCACGGCGGCCTGCAATTCCGGCAAGATCATCTTCTCCGACCGCCCGAAGCTGCGCACCAGCGGGGACTACGATTCCACCTACGCGTCCGTCAACGGCCGCGACGCCATGCCGGTCATCTACATCTACCAGCTGTTCCTCAAGACGGGCAAGCGCAACAAGCTGGGCAACATTCCCAAGCTGTGGCTGTGCGCGCTCACCATCGTGCACGAGCTGAGCCACAAGCTCGTGGCGACGGAGGACAAGCGCTACGACTACGAAGGCCTCAGGCCCAGCGCGTCCTTCCCGCCCGCGACGGCGTTGATCAACGCCGACAGCTGGGCCTATTTCTGCGGCGACGTGCTCGGCGCAGTGCCGAAGTCCGCGGTCAAGGAAGCGCTGTCGTGACGGCTTCCGTCCGGCTGTCCGCATTCGCCGCGCTGGCCGTCGCCGGCTGCGTGGCCACCACGCCCTCCCTCCAGGCCAGCGAGTCGCTCGCCGAGCCCGCACCGACAAAGGAACACTCCATGGAATCCGCCAAGCGCCGCGCGCCCGCCGCCAAGCCCGTCGTCGTCAAGGGCATCCGCTACGAGCAGATGCGCCGGGCCAAGGATCACGGCTTCACGCAGAGCGGCGGGGTGATCGCCGCCGTCGACGAGAAGAGCGACAAGATCCTGTGGTCCGTCCAGCTGTACAAGATCGAATACGACGCAGCCGAGGAGCAGGACGCGCAGGAGGTCTACGTCAAGGAGCTGGCGCTGGACAAGTCCGGCCACGCGCTGCTGGCGACGGACGAGCGCAAGCGGGTCTGGGCGATCGACCTCGCGACGCATGCCGTCACGCAGGTGAGCGGCGCGCACTGACGGATCAGCCGCCCGCCATCCGCCGCAGGCGCTCGTTCTCTTCCTCGCGCGTGTCCTCGATCTCGCGCATCACGGCGCGCAGGTCGACGGCGCCCTGCTTGTGCTCGTAGCGGCCCGTCAGCGGCGTGTCCACGGTCAGCGAGCCCGCCACGTACAGCGACCAGATCTCCGCGCCGTACTCGCTCTTGCGCAGCTCCGGCGCGAAGCGGCCGAAGAAGGCGGCGAGGTTCCCGACGTCGCGCATCAGCATGCGCTCCGCGTGGTTGTTGCCGGCGGCGTCGACGGCCTGGGGCAGGTCGATGATGACCGGGCCGTCCTCGGCCAGCAGGATGTTGAACTCGGACAGGTCGCCGTGCACGACGCCCGCGGCGAGCATGCGCACGGCCTCCGTGACCAGCGTCGCGTGGTGGCGGCGCGCGTCCTCGGGCGTGAACTCGCAGTCGTTCAGGCGCGGCGCGGCGTCGCCGTCGGCGTCGGTCACGAGCTCCATCAGCAGCACGCCGTCGTGGAAGTTGACCGGCCTGGGCACGCGCACGCCCGCGCCCGCGAGGCGGTAGAGCGCGTCGACCTCGGCGTTCTGCCAGGCCTCCTCCTGCTTCTCGCGGCCGAACTTCGTGCCCTTGGCCATCGCGCGCGCCTGGCGCGAGTTCTTGACCTTGCGGTTCTCGGTGTAGTCGACGGCCTGGCGGAAGCTGCGCTGCGTCGCCTCCTTGTAGACCTTGGCGCACAGCGTCTCGCCGCCCGAGCGCACGACGAACACCATCGCCTCCTTGCCGCTCATGAGCTGGCGCACGACGGTGTCGATCAGCCCTTCGTCGACGAGGGGCTGCAATCTTTTCGGGGGTTTCATCGACGCATTGTCCGCTGCGCCGACGAATGCGCCCCGCTCAGGCCAGCCAGGCGGCCAGGTCCTTCTTCAACTTGGACAGGTCCTCGTCGCGCGTGTACATCATGTGGCCCGCGTCGTAGTACTTGTGCGTGACGCGCTGGCGCACTTCGGAGGGGATGTCCAGCTGCGCCAGCGACCAGTCGCTCGCGGTGGACGGCGTGCCCAGGTCGTAGTGCCCGCTGGCCACGAGCACCTTGAGGTGCGGATTGCGCCGCAGCGCGCGCGACAGGTCGGGGCTGGTGCAGCAGAACGAGTTGCCCTGGTTGTCGCCGCGGCTCCAGTTCCAGTGCTTGTTGGTTTCCATGGACAGCACCTCGTACGGCCACGCCGGGTCGAAGCCGAGCGTGCCGATGAAGTAGCCCATGCCGGCCATCGTGTACGGGCCGACCAGCGATTCCATGCCCGGATCGAAGTCCCACTCGTGCGTGCGCGTCAGGCCCATCGGCCCGGCGACGCGCGCCTCGAGGCGGCCGACGATCTGGCCGCGATCGCGCAGCAGCTCGGTGAAGAACGTGTTGTCGGAGATGCGCAGGTTGCGATGCTCGATGAGCGTCGGCGACAGCCCGGTGAGTTCGCTCATCCGCTTGGCCGCCTTGGCGCGTTCGTCGTGCGTGGCGCGCGCGCCGCGGTGCAGCACGCGCAGGTAGTCGGCGTCGACGAACTCGGTGGCGAGCGCGCGCGCGGCCTCCGGCGACTTGGACTGCGGCCCCTTGAGGCAGCCGTGGTACTGCGCCACGCCCGCATACGCCGGCAGGTACAGCGCGTACGGCAGGTCGTTGCGCGCCTCGAAGACGATGGATTGCAGGTCCATCGCGCACGAGATCAGGATCAGCCCCGCCAGCGACACGCCTTGCTCCGCGAGCTTGTCGGCGATCGCCGCGCCGCGCGTCGTGCCGTAGCTCTCGCCGGCGACGTAGATCGGCGAGGTCCAGCGCTGGTGGCGCGACAGCCACTGGCGCATCACGTCGGTCAGGCAGGCGACGTCGCCGTCGACAGACAGCAGCTTCTTGCGCGCGTCGTCGCTCGCGGTGATGGAGTAGCCGGTGTGCGGCGGGTCGACGAAGACGAGGTCGAAGTGCTCGAACCAGCTGAGCGGGTTGTCCTCGACTTCGTAGGGCGGCGGCAGCATCGAGCCGTCGTTGCCGATGCGCAGGCGCTTCGGCCCGAGCGCGCCCAGCTGCAGCCAGATCGACGCCGACCCCGGGCCGCCGTTGAACGCGAAGCAGACGGGACGCGGCTTGCCCTCGCCTGACTTGCGCTCGAGCTGGTAGGCCGTGGTGAACACGGCCGCCTCGGGCTCGCCGCGCTTGTCGGTCTGCGAGGCGTCGACCACGGGGATGAACGCGCCCTCGACCTTGTAGTCCAGCTTCCTGCCGCCCAGCTTGATCGTCCCGGTGCTGCGCATCGGGGCGGCGCGCAGCAGGCGCTCGACCGCGTCGCGTTGCGCCTGCTTGGGCTTGTCGCCGGCGGTCTTGTCGGCGGAGGCGGTGGAATCGGTCATGGGCTCCCCAATGTCGATGTGGTCGAACATTGTGGCGTGCCCGCCGCCGCGCGGCCATTCGGCCGAATCCGATCAGGGATTTGACTCGTACTCGGTGGATCGGCCCAGCCAGGCCGCCTGTTGAGCGAGCCTCGAGCTGAACGGCCTCGAGGCTTTTCGAGCGGCCCCGGGGCGTCCATCGCCTCGGGGCCTTTTTTGCATTTCGGGCCCGGGAGTCAACCAGCTGAACCTCCGGTTGGGGTCAAACCTCGGGTCGGGGTCATCGGGTTGGGGTCAGGTCTTGCCTTTTGCCCCGGGCGTGGGGTCACGCGGGTTGGGGTCAGGTCTTGCCTTTTGCCCCGGGCGTGGGGTCAGGTCTTGCCTTTTGCCTCCATTTCACCGGGCGTCAGCAAACATTCGGCGTGCAATTTCCAAGTCGCCAACACTCGTTCCCGTGCGCGAAGCGTCGCGCCTTGCGCCTATGTCAGGCGAGGCAAAAGGCAAGACCTGACCCCAGCGTACAGGCAAAAGGCAAGACCTGACCCCACGGAATGACCCCACGGAATGTGACCCCACGGAGCGGATGACCCCACGGCGTGCGCCGCGTCAGTTCGCCGCGGCCTCGGAGGCGCCGCCTATTTGGGCCCCTGGAAACCGTCGGCGCGGAACGTCAGCACCAGCGTGTCGCGCCAGCCGGGCTCGCCGGTCTTCAGGGGCTGGATCGGCGTCGTCTCGTGGATGACGCGCGCATCGTCGAGCAGCACCGTCGTCCACGGGTCGGACAGCGTGAAGCGCAGGCCCGCGCTCGCCGCCGCCTGGAACACGCGCGTCTCGCCGCCCTTGATGCCGTGGCGCGCGACCAGCGTCACGCCGACCAGGTCGACGCCGTCGCGATGCGCGCCTTCGGGCGTCGGCCGGCCGATGCCGTTGGCCGTGTCGATGCGGAAAGGATGCGCCTCGACGAACCAGCGCTGCGCGCCCCGCAGCGCCGACGCGCGCGCGGCCAGCGCCACCAGCAGCCGACGCCAGGCCGGGTCGCCGGCCAGGCCGGCTTCGATCTGCTCGAAGTGGCGCTCGATGCCGCCGTGCAGCGCGTTGTAGTCGACCGGCTGCCAGTGCGGACGCGGCGGCGCGGCGGTCACCTCGTCGCCGTCGACGACAAAGGCGCCATGGCGGCGCTGGCGGTACTTGCCGCCATCGAGCAGGTAGGCGTCGGGCGGCAGCCTGTCCCAGTACGGCAGCCAGGCGTCGAGCGCGGCCAGCGGCATGCCGACCAGCGTGGCGACGTCCTGCGGCCCGACGACGGCGAAGCCGGTGGCCGCGAGAGCGGCATCGACATCGCCCGCGGGCGTCAGCGGCGGCGGGATCAGGGCGTTCGGATCGGACATGGGCGTGCGGTGTGTGGGAGTCGTAAGGACACGTAAAGACGCTGGCAACGGCGTCGCCGGCGCGGAAAGCTGGGCCAGCGTGGTCCCATTCTCGCGCCTGCCGCGGATTCCGCGCAGCGGAGGCCCGGCGGTAGACTGGGCCCGTTCCATCGCTCCAAAGCCACCCCATGTCCGCACCCGAGGGCTTCTCCAGATCGAACGTCGCGGCGGCGGCGTCCGGGCCGGACGATGCCGTCGACGCGCTCCACGCGTGGGCGCGCGTGGCGCCGGTGGCGCTCGCGGCGATCGCGTGCGACGGCGTCGTCGCCTGGGTCAACCCGGCGTTCGAGCGCCTCACCGGCTTCGCCGCGGCGCAGGCGGTGGGCAGCGCCATCGAACCCCTGCTCGACGCCGCGGCCCCGCCGTGGCTGCCGCCGGCGGGCGAGCTGGCGCGGCGCCGCCTGCTGCGCCAGGACGGCGTGCCGCTGGCCTGCGACGCGCAGGTCGACCCCATCGCCGGCGGCCAGCGCCTGCTGACGCTGATCCCGCGCGACGTCGAAGCCGACCAGGACGCCGAGATCCGCCGCCTGGTCGCGCTGCTGGACTTCGTGCAGACGCACGCGCGCATCGGCCTGTGGGAGCGCAACGTGCGCACGCAGGAGGGCCGCTGGGATCCGCACATGTTCCGCTTCTTCGGCATCGACCCGCGCCGCGGCACGCCGTCGATCGCACAGGTCGCGCAGTCCAGCGTGCCGCAGGATCGGCTGTTCCAGGCGCTCACGGAGTCGATGTCCGCGCCCGGCACGTACTCGCACCGCTACCGACTGTTCACCGACACCGGCGCGCTGCGCCGCGTGCAGGCGCACTGGCAGGTGTTCCCGGACGCCGGCGGCCAGCCCGATCACGTCGTGGGCCTCGTGATGGACGACACCGAGACCTTCGAGCTTGCGTCGTCGGTCGACGAGGCCAGCGCGCAGCTGCAGTTGGCGACCGAGCTGGCCGACGTCTCGATGTGGCGCCACGACCTGGTGACGCAACGCGTCTTCCTCAACGGCCGCGCCGCGCAGGTGATGGGCATGGAGGCGCGTCCCGAGGGCGTGCCGATCGCCGAGATGCGCCAGCGCATCCATCCCGACGACCTGCCGGAGGTGCTCGCCACGCACGAGCGCGCGCTGCGCGCGACGCAGCCCGAGGACATGCAGGCCCGCTACCTCGGCCGCGACGGCCAGTGGCACCACATCTTCACGCGCCGCATCACGCAGCGCGACGGCTTCGGCACGCCGGTCGCGCTGAGCGGCGTCGCGCTCGACATCACCGAGCAGATGGAACGCCTGCAGCGCACCGACGAGCTGGCGCGCCGGCTCGACGACGTCACCGCGACGTCGGGCATCGGCGTGTGGCGCGTGCTGCGCGACGACAGCAGCGCCGAATGGAACGCGCAGATGTACGCCATGGCCGGCGTGCCGCCAGGCCAGCCCGGCCCGGGGTTCGGCGAATGGGTCGATCGCTACGTGCATCCCGACGACCGCGAGCGCGTCAACCTCGAGGTGCGCCAATGGATCGCGCAGCCCGACGCGCCGCTGGAGATCGCGCACCGCGTCCTGCATGCCGACGGCCAGGTGCGCCACGTCGTGTCGCGGGCGCGGATCGAGCCCGAGGGCAGCCCGTACCGGGCCTCGGGCGTCGCCATCGACGTCACCGAGCGCGAGCTCGCGCTGGCCGCGTTGCGCCAGGCCACGGAGCGCAGCGCGCTGGCCACGCGCGCGGCCGGCATCGGCATCTGGGAGTGGGACAGCGACGCCGGCGTCACGCGCTGGGACGACGAGATGTTCGTGCTGCGCGGCCATGCGCCGCGATCGACGCCCCCCAGCTTCGAGGAGATGACGGCGTGGGTGCATCCCGACGACCGCGCCTACGTCAACGACCAGATCCAGAGCGCGCGCGTCGACGACCGCGCGGCGTACTACGAATTCCGCATCCTGCGCGCCGACGGCCAGGTGCGCTGGCTCGCCTCGCGCTCGCTGCCGGTGCGCGACGAACGCGGGCGCACGCGGCTGCGCCTGGGCGTGAACTGGGACATCACCGAGGCCCACGAGGCCGCCGCCGCGCGCCACGAGCGCGAGCTGGTGCTGCGCGAGAGCCAGGCCAAGTCCGAGCTGCTCGCGCGCATGAGCCACGAGCTGCGCACGCCGATGAACGCGGTGCTGGGCTTCACGCGGCTGCTGCTGGCCGACGACTGCGCGAACGACTGCAGCGCCGAGGCCGCGGCCACCCGCCAGGCGCGCCTGGAGCACATCCACTCGGCCGGCGAGCACCTGCTGACGCTGATCAACAACGTGCTGGAGCTGTCGCGCCTGGACGGCCCCGCACGCGACGTGGTGCTGCAGCCGGTGCTGCTGGCCAGCCTCATCGAGCAGACGCTGCCGCTGGTCGAGGGCCTTGCGATCCAGCACGGCGTGACGATCGTGGCGCCGCCCAGCCCGCTGCACGTGCGCGCCGACGCCACGCGTCTGAAGCAGGTGCTGGTCAACCTGCTGACGAACGCGATCAAGTACAACCGGCCCGGCGGCAGCGTGCGGCTCGAGGTGACGCCCGAGGCCGGCCGCGTGCTGATCCGCGTGTCGGACGACGGCGTGGGCATGACGCCCGAGCAGCAGACGCATGCGTTCGAGCCGTTCAACCGCGCCGGGGCCGAGCGCGACGGCATCGAGGGGACCGGCATCGGCCTGACCATCGTCAAGGCGCTGGTCGAAGGCATGGGCGGACGCATCGCCGTGCACAGCGCGCGCGGCGTGGGCAGCGTGTTCGAGGTGGTGCTGGACGCCGCCGCCGACTCCGGGCCGCTCGCGCTGCCGTCGCGCCGCCTGCTCTACATCGAGGACAACGCCGTCAACGTGATGATCGTCAGCGAGCTGGTGCGCCGGCACCGCGGCATCGAGTTCGACAGCATGCCCGACGGCGCCAGCGGCGTCGCGCGCGCGGCGCAGACGCTGCCCGGGCTGACGCTGGTCGACATGCAGCTGCCCGACATCGACGGCCTCGAGGTGCTCGCACGCCTGCGCGCCGATCCGGCCACCGCGGCGCTGCGCGTGATCGCGCTGTCGGCCAACGCGATCCCCGCCGACATCCAGCGCGCGCTCGACGCCGGCTTCGACGACTACTGGACCAAGCCGCTGGACTTCCACGTGTTCAACGCGACGCTCGACGAGGTCTTCGGTAGCGCGGGGCGGGCGCGGGACGAGATCGCGCCGACGGCGCCCGCGGCATGACGACGCTCGCCATCCTCACCGTCGACCTCAGCGACAACGACGAGGGCGTCTTCACGATCGAGGCCCTCGCCTCCACGTCCGCCCGGCACCACGCCGCGGCGCTGGCCGAGGCGCAGCAGGTGCTGGACTGGGCCTGGGATGCCTTCCCGCACACCCACGGCCCCGCCGACGAGGGTGGCGAATGGGATCACGACCTGCAGGTCGTCGACGAGGACGGCGGCTGGCACGCGGTGACGCTCACGCTGACCGGCACGGCCGAGTTCGCGCGCGCATTCGCGCAGGCGTTCGACTTCGGCCGCGACGACGACGCCTGAAGCCGCGAAGGCTGGCTTCGCGAAACGCCCTCGTCGCCATTCCAGGCCTTGCGACGAACTGCGACTTTGGAGCGATGAACTGCAGTGACTCGCCGGTGGGTCCGTCCTAGACTTCTCGTCAGCGGAAATGCAGACGTGCGTGCCGCCGGATACCACTCGACGACCTAACCAGCGTACGAGTCGGACATACATTGCCTGTCGCGGACGGCCGGTCGCGCGGGCTCACCTCACTCGAAATCGGAGATCCCCATGAGCAAGTTCCAGAGCAAGGCGCAGCGCGCCACCACCGCCATCGCCGTCGCGGCCGTGCTGGCCGCCGGCCTGCTGACCACCACCGCGTCGATGGCCAGCGCGTTCGACAACAAGATGCAGTCGGTCATCGCCCATGTGAAGGCCGACCCGAACTACAAGAGCATCCCGCTCGCCACCACGAGCGACCGCGAGTGGTTCTTCAACGAGTGCGAGGCGCTCTACAAGAACAAGATCACCAAGGAGCAGTACATGGCCGACGGCGCCAAGCAGTTCCCCGGCTACGAAGCCTCGTTCGCCGAAGTGGCGGACCTGCTGACCAAGGCCTGACCTCGTCCATCCTCGCGCGCGGGCGCGTCCCGCGCGCGCGGCGGCGCCCGTCACCCGGTGACCGGCGCCGCTTTCTCTTTCAGGCCGCGTGCGCGGCCGGCTTCATCAGGATCTCGCCGGTCTCGACCAGCGACTTGAGGTTGGACAGGATGCGCGGCCAGCCGCCCGACACCGCGCCGATGAAGGCGGAGTCGGCGCGTTCGATGCTGTGCGTGATGCTCAGCTTGACCACCGGCACCTCGACGTCCGCCACCGGCTCCAGCGTCATCGTGCACAGCGCGTCGCCCTCGGCCTTGAACGCCGGGTTCCACTCGTTGCGCCACTTGATGACCAGGCGCCGCGGCGGGTCGGACTCGAGGATCTCGCCCGAGTCCGCGAGGCGGCCGTCGGCGTACCTCAGCGCCCATGGCGATCCGGCCGTCCACGCGCTTTCGCACGACGCGCCGAACCAGTACTTCGCGGTGAACTCGCGGTCGGTCAGCGCCGTCCACAGCCGCTCGGGCGTGGTGCGGATGAAGGTGACATAGACGAATTCGGTCTTGTTCATGGCTCTTCGCTTTCCAGGCGTTGTTTGAGGCCGTGCAACGCCTTCAGGCGCGGCACCTCGAATTTCCGGATCCACCGCTCGTAGATGTCGTGCAGCGGCACCGGATTGAGAAAGTGCAGCTTCTCGCGGCCGCGCCGTTGCGTGGTCACCAGGTTGGCCGCCTCCAGCAGGCCGAGGTGCTGCGTGACCGATTGACGCGCCATCGCCAGGTGCTCGCACAGCTCGCCGAGCGTGCGGCCGTCGTGCTCGTGCAGCACGTCCAGCAGCTTGCGCCGGCTAGGGTCGGCGATCGCCTTGAAGAGGAGGTCGGAGTCGTTCATGCAGCCCTTGGACTGCACGGACTATATGCAGGCATTTACCTGCATGTCAAGCGAAACCGGCGGGCCGCCTTCAGAACGTTTCAGACCGCTTTCAGGACGCTGCAGGACGCGGCGGGGGTGCGAGGAACACAGTTCATCCATCGACAACGTGTTTCCCAAACCTCACCAGGAGCCGACCATGATCGCCACTACCCGCACCCAACGCCTCGTCGCCGCCTTCGCCTCCGCCGTCACGACGCTGGCGCTGTTCACCGCCGTCGTCGCCCAGGCCCAGCCGCCGGTGGCCGACTCGCTGTTCGCGCAGGCCGGCACCGTCCGCCTCGCCTGATCCGACCCGACGCCCACCCCATCCAGGAGACCGCCATGAACACCACCCGCACCCAACGCCTCGTCGCCGCCTTCGCCTCCGCCATCACGACGCTGGCCCTGTTCACGGCCGTCGTCGCCCAGGCCCAGCCGCCGGTGGCCGACTCGCTGTTCGCGCAGGCCGCCGCCGTTCGCGTCGCCTGACGCTCAGACCGTGACGACCGCGCCGCGCGCGATCGCCAGCGGCTGGCCGGCGAAGATCCAGGTGTCGGCCTGCAAGGCCTGGGCGACGTCGCCCGCCGGCAGCTCGACGACCGCGGAGGTCGCGCCGTCGTAGCCGACCACGCGCACGCGCAGCGGCCGCCAGGCCTGCAGCACCTCGACCCGCAGCGCGAGCGCATCGCCCGCGCGCGTCGCGCGAAAGCGCACCACGCCGCGCTCGCCGCGTTGGTGGCCATCGGTGAGGCCGTCGTCGAACGCGTAGTCCAGCACCGCTTCGTCGGCGCAACCCGCGCCGAGGATCGCGTGCAGCTCGATGTCGGACAGGTCGTTGGCCTGCGTCGTGCGCTCGCCGGGCTGCATGGCCAGCAACTGTCCCTCGCGCACGTACAGCGGCGTCGACGCCGCGTCGCTGCGCACGTGGATGCTGCGGCCCGCGGCGACGAAGCGGCCGCTGCACGCGTCCATCCAGCGGCCCGTGCCGGGCAGCGCCACGGTGCGCTGCTGCTGACCCTGGTGCAGCAGCGGTGCCTGCATGATGGCTTGACCGACCATGAACTGGTCGTCGATGCGGTCGAGCTCCAGGCCGTCGGCGTTGTCGAAATCGTGGAACAGCGGGCGCATCACGGCGGTGCCCTCGCGCGCCTGGGCGATCCACAGCTGGTAGAGATACGGCAGCAGCTTGTAGCGCAGCCGCACGAAGTGGCGGATGACCTGCAGCGCCTGCGGCCCGAACTGCCACGGCTCCTGCGCCACCGAGCCCTTGACCGAGTGGTTGCGCAGGAACGGGAACAGCGCGCCGGCCTTGTACCAGGCGATCGCCAGCTCCGCGTCGGCGTGGCCGCCGAAGCCGGGCACGTCAGGGCCGTTGAACGGCAGTCCCGACAGCGCGAGGTTGAGCGTGCACGGGATGGCCAGGCGCAGGTGGTGCCAGTTGCTCCAGTTGTCGCCGGTCCACAGCGCCGTCCAGCGGCTCGATCCGGTGGCCGCGCTGCGCGACAGGATGAAGGGCCGCTCGTCCGGCTTGGCCGCCTTGAAGCCTTCCCAGGTCGCCTGCGCCATGCCGGTCGCATACAGGTTGTGGTACGTCCAGTGGTCCCACTTCCCGTGCTGGAAGCGCATGTCGTCGACCTCGGCGGCGCCGGTGCTCGGGTCGTTCATGTCGATCCACGCGGCGCCGAAACCCCAGTCGCGGAACTGGCGCGCGTAGCCCGCCCACCAGGCGCGGCCCTCGGGCAGCGAGTAGTCGGGGAACCAGGTGCGGCCCGGCCAGACGAAGCCGACGTAGGGCTGCCCTTCCGGGTTCTTGCAGAAGATGCCGGCCTTCGTGCCGCTCTCGGCGACCTCGTAGCCGTCGACGACCTTGACGCCGGGGTCGAGGATGGGCACGACGCGGCGGCCCTTGTCGGCAAGCGCGCGCAACTCGCTCGCGCGGTCGCCGAACTGCGCCGGACTGGTCGTGAAGACCTTGTAGTCGTCCATGTAGTCGATGTCCAGCCACAGGCCGTCGTTGGGGAACTCGTGCTCGTCGAAGGACGCGTCCAGCCACTGCAGGTCGCGCGTGCCGCCATACCCCCAGCGGCATTGGTGATGGCCCAGCGACCACAGCGGCGGCAGCGGCGTGACGCCCACCAGGCGCTGCAGCCGGCGCGTGACCGAGGCCATGCTGTCGCCCGCGATCACGTAGAACGCCGGCACGCCCTCGTCCGCGCCGAACCACAGGCTGGGCGGCGCGCCGAGGTCGTCCTTGCCGCTGAAGAACCAGTTGGAGCCCGTGTCCATGAAGACGTTGCCGGGATGGTCGACCAGCACGCCGATCCAGCGCGCGCCGTCGCGGATCAACAGGTACGGGATCGCGGCGTACTGCGGATCGGCCGCGCCGTCGATGATGACGGGCATCGGGTGGTCGCCCCAGACGTCGAGGTTCCAGAACTTGGTGCGCTTGCCCGTCTTCTCGAGACCGGTGAGCTTCTCGCCCTGGCCGTAGAAGCGCATGCCCTCGCCGCGCGCCAGTTGCACGAGCCAGGCCTTGCCGCACACGCCCACGCCCGCGCGCGGGACGCCCGCGAGCACGCGCGCGCCCTGCGCGTCCTCGAGCAGCAGCGTGCCGTCGGCGTCGAAGCCGAGACGATGCGTGGACGCGCCCGCGAACGCGTCGTCGTGCATGCGCAGCAGGCGCGGATCGAGCGGCCAGCGCGCGTCGTCGCGCAGCTCGACGTGGAACACGTCCTCGCCGAGGTCGCGCACGCACGGGCGCAGCGGCGCGGCGTCGCCGAGCTGGAGCGACTCGCCGGCGTGGCCGGTGGCGAAGCGGAAGTTCGACGGGTGGCGGATCTTCTGGAAATACACGGCGGCGTCCTGGAGCGGCAATGAACGCGCGCAGTCTAGCGCCGCAGGTTACGGCGCGGGTACGGTGCTCCAGAAACGACAACGCCGCGCTTCGCTGTCGCGGGCGCGGCGAGGGTGACTGCCCTCTCGGCGACGACGGGCCCGGCCTCAGGAGGGGTCGGCCGGACCGTGTCGGTCACCGAGAGGGCGCCACGAACTCAGTTCGATTCGACGAATTGGATGTACGGCGTCGCGCCGGACACGCCCGAGCAGCTGCGCAGGGTCAGGTTGTTGGTCTCGCCCGTGGTGCCGGCGTTGGAGGCGCAGGTCGGCGCGGTGGTCGAGCCGTGCGTGACCGCCACCTTCACCGTCACCGACGAGCCCGAGTTGAACGTGGCCTTGGAGCCGCCGCCGTCGCCGATGATGTTGAACTCGGCCTGCTTCCAGGCGGTGGCCAGGTAGGTCACGCTGTCCCGGCCGGTGGTGCTGTAGGCCTTGCTGCCCGCCGTGAACACGAGCGTGTCGTTGCCGCCGTTGACCGCCGTGCCCGACAGCTTCAGCGTCGCCAGCGACGTGATGGGCTCCTTGGGCACCGTCACCGCGGCGCTGTTCTTGTAGCAGCTGCCCTGGTACGCGTTCCAGCCGCTCGGGCAGCTGTTGCCGTAGTCGATCAGCCAGTACTGCATGAAGGCCGCGGTCTCCGACGACGAATACACGAACTGCTCCCAGGCGAGGCAGCCGGAGTGTCCGTTGCACGCGGCCGTCGACATGAAGTTGGAGTTGAGCTGGATCGAGTAGACGTTGGAGCTGCCGTCCTTCTCGCTGGTGACGCCGGTCACCGTGGGGAAGGTGCCGACGGCGGCGGACATCAGGTTGGTGACGGTGGCGGCGTAGTCGACGCCGTTGCCCACGGTCTGCGGGCCGCCGCTGCGGTGCGGCACGTAGACCTTGTCCGGCGCGACCGTGCACCTGGCCTCGACCCACACCGCGTTCGGGAATTCGGCTTCGAAGCAGCCCTCGTGCGGCACCGCGGTGCGCGCGATGGTCTCGCGCCAGTTCTCCTGCATCAGGGCCTCGGCGCTGACGGTGGCGACGTCGGGCGTGGCGGTCTGCGCGAAGGCGGTCGGCACGGCGGCGGCCGACAGGACGGCGGCGGCGAACGCGACGCATTGCTTGCGGGTATCGAAGCTCATCACGGATCTCCAGGGAGGGTGGGGTGCGCCAGTGTTCGTTTTCGCGGGCCGGGGCGTCAATGGGGGAAGCGTCAGCGGCGCATACCCATTTCGGGGTACGTCACACCGTATCCAGCGGGACGAACCGGATGCCGATTAGTTTGACTTTCCGCGCGCTTCTAGAGACCCCGACCCACGCCGCCTGCGGCATCTTTCACGGCGCGCGCGTTCCCGCTGCAGGTCCGGGTGCGCCGGCGCCGCCGAGCCACGCTAGAGTCTCGGCCACGCGGCCGTCGACGGCCGCTCTATCTTCAAACAGGGAGGAAAACTCATGGGAACGCTCATCAAACTGCTCGTGGTCGTCGCGGTGGCCTTCGGCGGCTGGAAGATCTGGCAGCACAAGCACAAGGCCGTGGCGCACACGTTCGAGGTGCACGGTGGCGAGGCCTACGACGCCGCCACGAACCTGACCTGGAAGCGCTGCCAGGTCGGCCAGACCTACACGGGCAGCGGCTGCGAAGGCGGCGAGCCCGGCTACAAGTGGGACGTCGCGCAACGCACCGGCGACAGCACCTGGCGCGTGCCGACCGAGAAGGAGATGGCCACGCTGATCGATCCGGACAAGGTCGACAAGGGCATCTCGCCGGCGATCGACAACACCGTCTTCCCGCGCATCGCCATCAGCACGCCGCCGTTCTGGACGAGCTCGCACTCGTCGGGCGCCAGCGCCTGGTACGCGCGCTTCAACAAGGGCTCGGAGGGCATGGGCT
This sequence comes from Scleromatobacter humisilvae, assembly GCF_023231945.1. Taxonomy (GTDB): domain Bacteria; phylum Pseudomonadota; class Gammaproteobacteria; order Burkholderiales; family Burkholderiaceae_C; genus Scleromatobacter; species Scleromatobacter humisilvae. The sequence goes on along the minus strand of NZ_JAJLJH010000006.1, from coordinate 237,946 downwards.
CGGAGCCGGGCATGTATCGCCAGACCGAGTGGAACGACTACGGCGTGATCCTGGTCCGCGACGGCCGCTGAACGCCGCGGCGTCGCTCGAAGGCGGCGCCCAAAGACTCACCGCGATGTGAGCGAACCTTCCGCGCGATGCGGGCGCGGCGTTGCTATCGTCACGCGCACCGCATCTCTCGAAGAACACGCTCGTGTACCTGCATCGCATCCGCGCCATCGTCGCCGCCGGCCTGGCCGTCCTGGCCTCTTCGCACGCCCTCGCCTCGGGCTTCACCGGGCAGGACGGCGCCCTGCTGGAAGCCGAGGGCGCGCGCGCACCGCTCGCGCTGTCGGGCGACGGCGCCTGGCGCCTGCATGTCGACTCGCACGACGTGCTGCACCGCGCGAGCCTGGCCGATCCGTCGCGCGAGTCGACGCTCCAACTGCCGCACGGCGTGCGCGTGCTGTCCGCGTCGAACGACGGCTCGAAGGTGGCGCTGTCCACCGACCACCAGTGCATCGGCCTCGTCGACTTCGCGGCCGACGCGCCCAAGCTGGCGTGGCGCCCGTGGGTCGTGAACGCCGAGGGCGACGCGATCGGGCCGGAGGCCGCCGGCTGGACGCCGCAGCTGCCGGCGAACTGCGGCGACCGCGCGTTCATCAGGCCAGTGGCGATCTCCTCCGATGGCCGGCTGGTGGCGACCACCGACGCCGTCGTCGACGCCGCCACCAACCGCGTCGTCGCCTCGTTGCCGGCCGTCCAGGGCCATGTGCTGCGGCTGCAGTTCGTCGACCACGACGCCCGCCTGTTGATCGCGAGCGCCACGATGGGCGAGCGCTGGGAAGCCCCCGCGCAACCGAGCAGCCTGGGCTTTTCCGTGTGGGACCTGGCGCGCAAGACGCTCGTCAACGACATCGAGATCGACGGCACGCCGCTCGTCGCTGCCACCGCGATGCAGGTCGGCTTCTCGCCGCAGACCGGGGCACTGTTCTACGTCGATGAGCGGCGCCGCGACCGCGCGCAGCGCAGCGCGAAGCCGGGCGAGACGCCGGTGCCGCTGCCGCTCGATCTCGTCCAGCTCGCGCCGGGCGCCTGCGGCAGCGCGCCGCGCACGCGCGCGGCGATCGGCGACGACGTGGGCGCGGCCTTCGTGGTCGATCCCTACGGCCGCTGGTTCGCATCGGCGCGTCCGCTGGATGCGGCCCACGACGCCGCCGAGCTGGCGACGGGCGCGCGCTCGGTGCTGGTCGTGCAGGACCTGGCCAGCGGCCGGCAACTGGAGCGCGTGACGTCGAAGTACGCGCTGGCGGGCCTCGTCGCGACGCCCGACGGCGCCACGCTGCTCGCGCTCGCGTCGCAGCCGCGCGAGCCCGAGACCGGCGAGCTGATCGCCGGCTGGCCGGTCGTGCCCGACGACGAACAGGTGCTGACGGTCAGGCTGCCCGACGCCGCCACGGCCGCCGCGCGCGATCCGGCCAGGGCCTGGGAGCGCGACGTCTGCAAGGAAGGCGGCGAGACGCCCGGCGCGCGCGCGATGGCGCGTTCCGAGCATGCGCTCAAGCCGCTGTGGTCGCGCGACCTGAGCGCCGATGCGCAGGCCGCGGCGTCCTCCGAGTTGAAGGACTGCAACGCGTTTTCGCCGGCGGCCACGATGTCGATGTTCAAGTCGGCCGACGGCGGCCTGTGGCTGGACCTGGCCACGCACGTCGCGAAGCTCGATCCGCTGACCGGCCGGACCGGCGACGGCCTGCCGACGCCGCGCACGAAGACCGTGTGCAGCATCGTCACGCCCGCGGGCAATGGCTTCCTCAACGCCGGCGGCGACACGCTGACCTGGCGCCCGTTGGCCGCGGCCACCGATCCGACAAGGCGCCGCGTCGTCGAGCGCCACCCTGGCTGGACCGCCAGCTTCGCCCAGCCGCAGCCGGCGGATGCCGTGCGAGTCATCTGGCTCGCATCGCCCAGCACCGCGGTCGATCTCGACGCGGGAGGCAATCGGCAGGACCTTCTCGTCGTCGACTACGACGGCAACGGCAAGCGCCTGCATGCGTCCAGGACGTCCGAGTCCGCGGTCGAGGAAGGCGGCGGCGACCTCGACTCCGACCCTGTGCCCACGCCCTGCCACGACGCCCGCGGCACGCCGCTGGCCATCGGCTACGACTGGCGCGCCGGCCCGTTCGGCTCGCAGCGCGGCATGACCTGCGGTCCGCTGCCGGGCATGGCGCGCCTGGTGTGGTGGAGCGGCGCGTCGATCGCGCCGCGCCTGGACAACTCGGAGACCGCGCCGCGCGCGCAACCCGCGATCGACGGCGCGATCGCGGTCGTCGCCGACGACTCGCAGCTGCACGTCGTCAACCTGGCGCTGCAGCGCGAGTTCGCGCAGATCGACATGAGCAACGCCACCGATGGGCGCGCGTGGGTGCTGGCGAACAAGCGGCTGGTGCTGGTCGAGGCCACCGGCGCCGACGGGCATCGCTGGCTGCGGGCTTACGCGCTGCCCTGAGCGCGCGACTAGCGCGAGGAGGCGGTCCGCGTCGACGTCGCGAGCGGCTTGTAGCCGTCGGTCAAGGTGCGCAGGAAGGCGACGATGTCGTCGATCTCGCGATCGTCCAGCCGCGGCCGGCCGCCGGGCAGCGGCGCGAAGGGCACCTCGTGCGAGACGTTGGGCCAGTAGCGCGCGGGCAGGTCGTCGTAGCCGCTCTTGCCGTCGCGGCGCGCGTACCAGCGCTTCGGGTCGGTGTCGCGCGTGGCGTAGAACGCGACGGCGTCGCGCAGCGAACGGATCGCGCCGTTGTGGAAGAAGCGCTTGCGCAGCGCGACGTTGCGCAGCGATGGCGTGCGGAACAGGCCGCAGTATTCGGGATGGGTCGCGAGGTCGGTGCGCAGCGGGCCGCACAGGCCGAGGTCGAAGAACGTCGGGTCGCGATTGGCCGGCAGCTCGGCGTTGCGCGGCACGGCCAGCGCGACGAAGCCGAAGTCGGTGAAGATCGGCGGGCGGTTGGTCGAGGCCTTGCGCGTGCTCGGATGGCAGCTGGCGCAGTTGCCCTTCTTCATGTCGTTGAACAGCGCCATGCCGCGCGCCTCGGCCGGGCTCAGCGCGGCCTTGTCGTCCAGCCACGCGTCGAACTTGCTGTCGAACGGATGGAAGTCGGGCGAGGTCTGTTCGTAGGTCTCGAGCGCCACCGTGACCCAGACGAGCGTCGAGTCCGGATCGTCGAACACGTTCTCGCCCGGCGCGCTCAGCACGCTGCGGAACTCGTCGGCATAGGACGTGGTGCGCAGCCGCTTGACCACGGCCGCACCGTCGGCGTTGGCCATCTCGTTGGCGTCCATCAGCGGCATCAGGGCCTGGTCGTGCGCGGTGTCGACGCGGCCGTCCCAGGTGCGCCCGCCGGTGGGGCCCTGGTCGTCGGTGCCCAGCGTGACCTCGGACTCCATGAAGTGCTGCGTGAACGCGATCGGCGCGTGCGCGTAGCGCAGCGAGGGCGTGTTGCGGAAGCCGAGCCTGTCCATGTTCGGGCCGCCCAGCTGCACCGCGCGGGCGTTCGGCGGACCGAAGGCCTTGGTGGGGTCGTGGCAGGTCGCGCAGGACTGCTTGCCGGACGCCGAGTACGCCGGATCCATGAAGATGCGCCGGCCGAGGTCGCTCAGTTGCGCCACGGTCGGGCGATCGCCGTACATCAGCGGGAAATGCGTCTCGGTGCCCGTGGGCTCCGGCGCGGCGCCCGAGCAGGCCTGCGCGAGGCGCGCGCCCGCGACCAGGCTCGCGACGGCCGCCAGGCCGATCGCGAACCGGTTCAGCGCGCGTCGGGCGCGCAGGGAATCACGCATCATCGACTCAGCGACGGCGACGCACCAGCCCCGCCGAGGTCAGCAGCAACATCGCGCCGGCCAGCATCTGCAGCGCGATCGCGGGCTCGGGCACCGACGAGACCGTGTCGACGCGCAGGCCGATCGACAGCGCGTCGTCGCCGTAGCTGAAGCCGCTGTTGCTGGTCGACGCGGTCAGGGCCACCGGATTCGGCGCGCCGAGATCGAGCAGCGCGCCGGTGATGCTGCCGGAGCCCAGCGTGTCGGCGCCCTGGATCTCGAACTCGACCCAGTAGCTGCCGGCCGCGACCGTCCAGCCGGCGAGGCCCGACGCGCCGTTCCAGCCGTCGCTGCCGAAGGTGGCGGTGGTCGTGTACAGCAGCGTGCCCGGGCCCTGCGCGCCATCGTTGGCGAGCAGCGAGATGTCGAAGGTCTCGCCCGTCGCGCCGCCCAGGATGTGGCCCTGGATGGCGCCGATGTCGGCGGCCTGCGCGAAGCTCACCTTGGCGGCGGTCCAGTCGACGCTGTCGAACGCGATCGCGCCGACGGCGGAGCCGTTGGGCGCGCCGGTGTCGACGACGCTGGCCGCTTGCGCGAACTGGGTGGCGGCCAGCAGCGCCGCGGTGGTCAGGAAGGTCTTGATCATGGCGCGGCTCACGGGGCGATGAAGTACTGGCCGATCAGCTGCGTCGGGCCGAACGTGGAACTGAAGCCGTAGCCGAGGATGTCGACGCCGCCGTCGGCGTGCACCTTCACGGTGGCCCAGGCGTAGTCGCGGTCGGTGGCCGGATGCGCGAGCACGCCGGCGGCGGCCTGCGCGGCGCTGGGGTCGAACGGCGAGCCGCCGGCGCCCACGATCACCTGGTACGCGCCGCCCTTGGGCTGCGAGATGTTGTAGGTGTGCATGTGGCCGCTGAAGTAGGTGGCGTGGTATTCCTCGATCACGTTCCAGAAGGCGTCGCGCCTGGCCGTCGTCGTCGCCGTCGCGTCCAGGCCCTTGCCCACCACGCCCGGCGCGTAGGCGTAGGTGAACGCCGGCTTGTGGCCGAAGACGAAGAAGCGCTTGGCGCCGCGCCCCTGCGCGGCGGCGAGGTCGGCGGCCAGCCAGGCGGCCGGCGCCGAGGTCTCCGCGCCGACCGGGTCGGTGTTGATCACGGCGAAGTGGAAACCGAGGTAGTCGAACGAGTACGACAGCTTGCTCTGGTCGGTCGCCAGCGCGTCGGGGCCGACGCCGGCGGCCGGGCCGAAGTTGACGTTGGCCGGCGCGGCGCCGAGCACGCTCGTGAAGCGCGGCGTGTCGATGATCAGGTCGCCCATGTTGGCGGCGTAGGACTGCTCGTTCTCGACCTTGGACTGCGTCTGGCCGTCGCTGTTCTTCGGACAGGCCTTGCACTCGGTCTCGTGGTTGCCGGGCACCGGGAACACGTAGGTGCCGGTCTCGGGCAGCGGCGCGACCAGGCCGCGCCAGAACGCGTACTGGCGATAGTTCTTCATCAGGTCGGAGCCGACGATGTCGGCCGTGGTCGCCGGCGCGACCGGGCCCGAGATCGCGCTCTGCGTGGCGTTGGACGTGTAGCCGTAGTTGGCCCAGCCGTAGCCGTTGATCATGTCGCCGTTGAAGAACAGCATCGTCGACTTCTGCGACTGGATCGTGCGCAGGATGCGCGTGAACGCCTTGGTGTTCTGCAGCCAGATCGCGTCCTGGCCGGTCAGCGCCGGGCCGACGCTCGCCTGGTCGTAGGTGTTCGGATCCTGGCGCGAGTCGCCCACGGTGGAGAACGTGAGCACGACGGGCGTGGTGTCCTGGGCATGGGCGACGGGCGCCAGTGCGGCGAGGGCGAGCGCCAGCAACGGGGCGCGCCCGGCGGGAAGGTGCGTCATGGTCATCCTCTGTTTGTTGTCGTTGCCTCGGGAGCTTCGCGAGGTGCGCCGACTCTAGGAAACCGGAATGACGGCCTTGTGAAACTTCAGCCGCGCCAACCCCGGGAAGACCCGCGAATCGGCTTCTTCGCCACCGCCTATCCGAACCGCCCCTGCAGGTACCAGCCCACGTCGCCCACCTCCGGCGCGTGCCGGAAGCGGTAGACCCACAGCAGCGCCCCGTCGTCGTCCTGCGCGACGAAGTAGTCGCGCGCCGCATAGCCGCCGTCCCACCAGCCGGACTCGATGCGTTCCGGGCCGGCGACCAGCCACAGCGGCCGGCCCGACAGCAGCGGCGTGCCGCCTTCGTCGCGCAGCGGCTGCGGCTCGCGCAGCAGCCAGACGGGGCGCTTGAGGCGCGGCCAGTGGGCCGGGTCGCCCGAGGCCGCGGCCTCGGGGCCGGACGGCGTGGCCAGGTTCAGCGGCACGCCCTGCGTATGCGCGCGCGCCGGCAAGGCCGCGCCGCCCTGGCGCACGGCGGTGGCGAGCTCGGGGCGGTGGTCGGCCACCGGCTGCAGGCGCTGGATGTTGTGCGCGCCGAGCCGGGCCTCGAAGCGCTCGAGCAGCCGCTGCCAGCCCTCGCCGACGCTCGCGGCCGACGGGAACAGCTCGGTGTTGGGGGGCGCGCCGGGCGAGATCGAGTGGCAGTGCAGGCTCAGCTCGATCACGGACGCGGCCAGCGGCAGGCGCTGCAGGCGTTCGCGCAGCAGCGAATGCAGGTGCGCGGTGTCGGCCACCGGCTCGCCGAGGCCGATCTGCAGCACGGTGCGGCGCGAGGCGGGATCGTCGCGCATGCGGCGGTGGCTCTCGTGATGCAGGCGCAGCTCGAAGCCGCCGACGAGGCCGTGGTGCGCGGTGGCCCAGGCCGTGAGGCGATTCAGCAGCACGGCGGCGCCGGTGAGCAGCGCGGCGCTGTCGTCGGCGCGCATGAACAGCTCGAGCCGGCTGTCGAAGGTGGGCGCGGGCTGCAGCGCGGTGCGCGGGTCGGGGATGTCGCCCAGTGCCCGGTCGATGTCGGCCAGCAGCTCGCCGCCGAAGCGGCGCGTGAGTCCGGCGCGCGGCTGCTTCCAGAGGTCGGCGGCGCAGGCCAGGCCCAGCGCCTCGAGCGCGGCCCGGTGCGGCGCGGCCGCGGCCATGCGGACGACGGGCACGGCGCCGACGCGCGCGCGCCAGTCGGCCTTGCTGTTGGCCAGGGGCGGGGCGATTGCGTCGCTGAAGTCGCGGCCCATGGCCATCCACTGCGCGCCCTGCGCCGTGGGCGCGCAGGCGATGCGGACCTCGTGGCCCAGCGGCGCGAGGTCGGCGCGCAGCCGCTGCAGCAGCCGCGCCAGGCCGCCGAAGTAGCGCAGGCTGGCCTGCACCTCGGCCAGCACCACGTGGGCGATGCCCAGCGAGACCGCCGGCGTGAAGCCCATCAACACGTGGGCCACGGCCATCAGCGCGGCCTCGTCGCGCGCCGGGTCGGCCTCGCCCAGCCGCGTGTGCGGCGCCAGCCCGAGCGCGGTGGCGCGCTTCTGGCCCGGCTTCACGCCGCACTCGCGCGCCGCGGCGTTGGCGTCGACGATGCGATGGTGGTCGAGCAGCGCGACGGGGCCGACGAGGTCGACCTCGTCGAAGTCGTCGTCGGACGGCGCGTCAGCCGGCCGCTCCGGCGCCAGCGTGGCAACGAAGGATTCCAGCGACAACGCCGGCAGGTGAACGCCGATCCACAACATCGCGCGCCACCTTCATGCGATGGCCGACCAGGCCGCCGCGGTCGCACGCGTGCGCCGCGGCGTGAGCGCCCGCTGGCGCGCGGCGCGCGAGAGCACGGGCGGCAGCGCGAGCAGCACCGGCTGGTCCAGCGCCGGGCCGCGCCGCTTGAGCAGGCGCACGGCCATCGCGTCGGGCCCCGCGCCGGACAGCGCCAGCCGCAGCGGCGCCGGACTCGGTTGCGTGGCCACGCTGGCCGGGCGCACGACGAAGGCCGGGCCCTCGTGCGACTGCGCGGCCAGCTGCAGCCGGCGCAAGGCCTCGCCCTTCAGGCCTGGCGGCGCCCAGGCGACGACCGCGCCCACCTGGCCGCTGCGCAGCGCCTGCTCCAACGGCCACAACAGGTCGTCGCCGCGGATCACGACGCAGCGCGCCAGATCCAGCCCCAGCTGCGCCAGCGCCTCGGCGCACGGCTCGGCCGGCGGACCCAGCAGCAGCACGCCGCGCCCGGCCGCGCCCACGCGCGCGAGCACCGGCGCGAGCAGCCGGATCTCGCCCCAGCCGGCGTTCGTCAGCAGCAGCTCGGTGACGGCCCGCTGCGGCCAGCCGCCGCCCGGCAGCTCGGCGTCGAGTGCGGCATAGCCGCTCGCGTGCACCGCCTCCCGGCCGCGCCCCAGCTGGTGCGCGCGCCACAACGCCGGATGCAGATGCTCCAGCGGCAGCAGGGAAGAAGGCGAGGACATCGCGGGTGACCGGGTGAGCGAAGGTTCACGTCAAGGCAGCGGGAAGGCTTCGCGACACGGCCGGTCTTGCCCGGCAGTTCCGGTCGTCCGAGGCCCTCCCGCAGTACTGTATTTGCATACAGTCTATCGGACCTTTCGGCCCCCGATCAAGGAATTTTCAGCCGGGCGGCGCGGCACAATTCACGCATGACCATCGCCCCGTCCGCGCCCTGCCCCTGCGGCCGCAAGCTCGCCTACGAACGCTGCTGCGGACGCTGGCACGCGGGCCCCGAGGCGCTGCAGGCGCCCACCGCCGAAGACCTGATGCGCTCGCGTTACAGCGCCTTCGCCGGCGGCCTGCTCGGCTACCTGCGCGACACCTGGCACCCGTCCACCCGCCCCGCCCTCATCGAGCCCTTGCCCGACGGCCTGCGCTGGCTGGGCCTGGACGTGCGCCGCCACGTCCCGCAGGACGCCGACCACGCGATCGTCGAATTCGTCGCGCGCAGCAAGCTGGGCGGCAAGGCGGAGCGGCTGCACGAGACGAGCCGCTTCGTGCGCGAAGGCGGGCGATGGTTCTACGTCGACGGCAACATGGGCTGACGCGACGACGGCCGCTCGAAAGCGGCCGTCGATCACGCCCCGATCAGGCTCAAGCCTTCGTGTAGCGCGCGGCCGGCGTGCCGGTCTGCGTCGCCCCGACGAGCGCCACGCGCGCCGCGTCGAACGTGTTCCACAGGCCCACGTCGCCGACCGAAGGCCACGTGACCGCCTCGCCCTGGTCGAGGCCGGCCAGTGCGGCGTCGACCAGGTCGCCCGCGCTCATCACGGTGCCCTTGGCGAGCGCGGACAACGGCACGCCGGAGTCGTCCGACCAGATCTCGGTCTCGGTCGCCGCCGGCAGGACGGCCTGCACCTTCACGCCGGTCGTGGCCAGTTCCTGCTGGAGGCCGCGGCTGAACTGCAGCACGTACGCCTTCGTGGCGCTGTAGACGGTGCTGACCGGCAGCGCATGCACGGCCAGGATCGACGCGACGTTGATCAGCGTGCCCTCGTTGCGGGCGACGAAGCCGGGCAGGACGGCCAGCGCCAGGCGCGTCAGCGCCGTGATATTGAGCGCGATCTGCGAGCCCGAGTCCTCGATGGTCGACTGCGCGAACGGCCGGAAGCGAGCGATGCCGGCGTTGTTGACCAGCAGGCGCACGCTCTCGTCGCGCCTGAGCACGTCCTCGACGCGGGCGAGATCGCCTTCCTGCGCGAGGTCGGCGACCACCACCTGCACCTTGCGGCCGTGGGTCGTGGACAGCTTGTCGGCCAGCGCATTCAGGCGGTCGGCGCGGCGCGCGACGAGGATGAGGTCAAAGCCGCGCGCGGCCAGGCGCTCGGCATAGACCGCACCGATGCCGGAGGAGGCGCCCGTGACGACGGCGGTCTTGGAAGAAGCTGACATGATGCGTTCCTTGGGTTTTAACTTGAGCACTCAAGTTATTTGGTTGAGGGCACAAGTTTATGGCCGGCCGTGGGATAATCGGGTCGACATCGCAATCAACCCCGCATTCCGCAAGGACATGCACCCGACCGGAGCGACGCAGGTGGTCACCCGAAAGAAAGCCGGCAGCAACGAGGCGACGGCGACGATCAACGCCTTCGAGGCCCCGCCCTGCAACAACACGTCGCTCCGGCTCGCGGCTCGCCGGCTCGGCAACCTCTACGACGACGCGCTGAACAAGGCGGGCCTGAAGTCGACGCAGTTCGCGCTGATGGTGGAGATCGCGCGCCTGGGCGCCGCCAACGCGGGCCTGGCGCCGACGCTGCAGGACCTGGCCGCGCGCCTGGCCATCCAGATCTCGGCCCTCACGCACGCGATGCGCCCGCTCGTGCGCGACGGGCTGGTGGTGCTGCAGCCCGACCCGTCGGACGGCCGCACCAAGCGCGCCGCGCTGACCGATGCCGGCATGCAACGGCTCGAGGCGGGGGCGGCGCACTGGGCCGACGCGAACGCGCGCGTCGAGGCGGCGCTGGGTGCGGACGCGGCGGCGGCCCTGCGCGCCCTGGCCGACCGGGTGTCGTCCGACGAGTTCCTGGAGGCCTTCCGCCAGGCAGCGCCGGCGGAGTGATTCGCCGCCCGGAAACGACGACGGCCGCAAGCGCGGCCGTCGGTCAGGAGCGCGCGAGGCGCCTCAGGCGAATTCCTGCCGCACCGACGGCGACATCAGCCGGCGAATGATGCCCACCAGCGCGGCGCTGGCCACCAGCGTGAGGAAGCCGGCGAGCACGCGGGCCATCGTCACGGCGCCGCCGAAGAGCTCGGCTGCGGGCTGCGTCAGCGTCGCCTGGCGCAGCGCGGAGTCGACCAGCAGGCGCACGAATTCCTGCTGCAGCCACAGGCCGGCGAGGTCGACGCCGATCGCGACGATCAGCAGGCCGATGAAGACGCGGCGCGCCCATTCGATCCGGCGCAACAGGCCGATGGCGCACACGACCGTGGCCAGCGACAGCGCGATCGCCGCCGAGAACACCCACGCGGCATGGCGCACCAGCCAGCCGGTGAGGCCCGGCAGCGTGGACGGATCGACCGCGAGCGAGGCCCACGGCTTGGTCGCGTTCTGGATGACCGCCCATTCGCACGCGAAGGCCGCCAGCAGGATGAACATCCAGGCGACGAAGTTCACGAAACGAGACCGGGATCCGACGTTGTACGTTTGCGGCATGGCTGTTCTCCCTGAACGCTGTGAATCATGAGCAGCGTTGATGACAGGGATTTTTCAGGGAGTGCGCGCACACAACAATCCCCCTAAAGGCGGAAATCGTGCGCCAGCAACAACGAAACCGCGAACTCGTGCTCGCTTTGCCGCGAAGGTTTCGCGCCGTCAGGTGTTCAGCCTGAAGGCGTCCGCCCAGACCGCCACCCGGTACGGGAACAGCTCGCAGTGCATCAGGCCCTGCGCGATCGCCGGGTCGCTGCGCATCACCGCCTCGGCCTCGGCCAGCGACGACGCCAGGAAGACGACGATGCCGAAGGTCTCGGGGCCGGCGACGAGCGTGCGGCCCGCCATCAGCACCACGCCGTCGGCGGCCAGCTTCTGCAGGTGCGCGAAATGGGTCGCCATGACCTGCATCTCGTGCTCGGTGAGGCCGGTGACGAGCATGTCCGCGCGCGTGGGGACGATGCGGTAGAGGAATTGCAACGGTTCGGCCATCGTCGAAAGATACCCCCGCCGCCGGGCTTCGATAATGGCGCGAACCCGGAGACCGCCTCCGGTCACCACGTCCCTCATGTCCGGTCTCGTCTACGCCGCCCTCGCCTACATCGTCTGGGGCCTGTTCCCGATCTACTTCCACGCCCTCGCGCGCGTCGACGCGTTCGAGATCGTGATGCACCGCTCGCTGTGGTCGTTCGTGTTCGTGTGGGGCGCGCTGGTCGCGCTGCGGCGGCTGCAGTGGGTGCCGGGCGTCGTGCGCCGGCCGCGGCTGGTCGCGCAGTTCGTGCTGAGCGCGCTGCTGCTCAGCGCCAACTGGCTTCTCTACGTCTGGGCCGTCAACCACGGCCACGTGGTCGAGGCCAGCCTGGGCTACTTCGTCACGCCGCTGGTCAACGTGCTGCTGGGCACCTGGGTGCTGAAGGAACGGCCGCGGCGGCTGCAATGGCTGGCGGTCGGCGTGGCCGCCTGCGGCGTGCTGTGGCTGACGCTGACGCTGGGCCGCCCGCCCTGGATCGCGCTGGGCCTGGCCGCCTCGTTCGGCAGCTACGGCCTGCTGCGCAAGACGGCCGCGCTCGGCGCGCTCGAGGGCCTGGCCGTCGAGACCGCCGTGCTCGCGCCGGTGGCGCTCGTCGTGCTGGCGGTGATGTCGGCGCCGCACGGCGGCCTGCCCGGCCTGTTCGCGGGCATGGACGGCGCCACCATCGGCTGGCTGCTGTTCGCCGGCCCGCTGACCGCGATCCCGCTGCTGCTGTTCGCCGCCGGCGCGCGCCGCATCACGCTGGCCACGCTCGGCACGCTGCAGTACCTGTCGCCGACGATCCAGTTCCTGCTGGGCGTCACCTTCTTCGGCGAGCCGCTGCAGGGCACGCGGCTCGTCGGCTTCGTGCTGATCTGGGCGGCGCTGGCGATCTACAGCGCGGACGGCTTCCTGTGGATGCGGCGACAGCGGGCGGCGCCCGCGACAGCCTAGCCAATCAGCAGCCGATCCAGCAGGCTGGCCACGTGGATCGCCTCGCGCCGCGCGCCGTCGGCGATCTGGTGGCGGCAGCTGGTGCCGTCGGCCACGACGATGGCGTCCGGCGTCGCCCGCACCCTGGGCAGCAGGCTGCCCTCGGCCATCGCCATCGAGACGTCGAAATGCGCGGCCTCGTAGCCGAAGCTGCCGGCCATGCCGCAGCAGCTGCTGTCGATCAGCTCGGGCTTCGCGTCCGGGATCAGTCGCAACACGTCCAGGATCGGCGTGACCGCGGCGAAGGCCTTCTGGTGGCAATGACCGTGCAGAAGAACCGGTTGGCCGGCCGGCCTCAGCCTGACCGCGAAGCGCCCCGCCTTCGCCTCGCGCGCCACGAACTCCTCGAACAGCAGCGCTTGCCCCGAGACCGTCACCGCCTTGTCGCCGAGCCCCATCGCGAGCGCCTCGTCGCGCAGCGTGAGCAGGCACGACGGCTCGAGGCCGACGATGGCGACGCCGCGTTGCGCGAACGGCAGCAAGGCGTCGATCAACGCCTCCACTTTCTGCCTGGCCTGCGCGACCTGGCCGCTCGCGAGGAACGTGCGGCCGCAGCAGTGGTGGCCGCCGCCCTTGTCGACCGTGTGCAGCGTGTAGCCGGCGGCCTTGAGCACGCGCGCCGCGGCGTGGGCGTTCTCGCTCTCGAAGATGCCGTTGAAGGTGTCGACGAACAGCACCGCGGCGCGGCCGCCCGCCTGCACGGCGGCCAGCGTCTCGTCGCGCGACGAGAACAGCGCCGGATCGCGGCTGCGCCAGAAGGTGTCGGCGCGCCAGGTCGGCAACGACCGCCTTGCGGACAGCCCCAGCAGCTTCTCGCCCAGCCAGGCCGCGCCGGGCAGCGTGTTGCGCAGGTTGGCCAGCCAGGGGACGCGGCTCGCGGCGTGCGCGTAGTCGGGCAGGCGCGCGATCAACCGGTCCTTCAGCGACAGCCCATGCCGCGCCGTGTAGTGCGCGAGGAACTCGATCTTCATCCGCGCCATGTCGACGCCCGTCGGACATTCGCGGCGGCAGCCCTTGCAGCCCACGCACAGGTCCATCGTGTCGCGCATCGCCTGGCTCGTGAAGGCATCCGGGCCGAGCTGCCCCGAGATCGCCAGCCGCAGCGTGTTGGCGCGGCCGCGCGTGAGGTGCTGCTCGTCGCGCGTGACGCGGTAGCTCGGGCACATCGTGCCGGCGTCGAACTTGCGGCAGTGGCCGTTGTTGTTGCACATCTCGACGGCCTTGGCGAAGCCGCCGGTGACGTCGCCGCCGGTGCCCGGAGGCGTCGTGACCTCGGTGACCGGATCGGCTTGCACGTTCCACGCCGACCAGTCGAGCACCGGCACCAGCGGGATGCGTCGATACGGTGACGGGGTATCGGGCGGCGCGAAGCGGAACAGCGCGCCGTCGTCCATGCGCGGCGGGTCGACGATCTTGCCCGGATTGAACAGGTTCAGCGGATCGAGCTCGGCCTTGATCGCGCGGAAGGCGTCGTTGAGCGCCGGGCCGAACTGCCATTCGATCCATTCGCCGCGGCACAGGCCGTCGCCATGCTCGCCGCTGAAGGCGCCCTTGAACTTGCGCACCAGCCCGGAAGCCTCTTCAGCGATCGCGCGCATCTTCGCAGCGCCGCCTTGCGGGCCGGCGACGCGCATGTCCAGGATCGGCCGCACGTGCAGCGTGCCGACCGACGCGTGCGCGTACCAGGTGCCGCGGCTGCCGTGGCGCGCGAAGACCTCGGTCAGCGCGTCGGTGTATTCGGCCAGGCGATCGAGCGGGACGGCGCAGTCCTCGATGAAGCTCACCGGCTTGCCGTCGCCCTTGAGGCTCATCATGATGTTGAGGCCGGCCTTGCGCACCTCCCACAGGTTCTTCTGCGGCGGGTCGTCGCTCATGCGCACGACGCTGCCGGGCAGGCCGAGGTCGCCCATCAGCTCGTCCAGCCGCGCGAGCCAGGGCAGCAGCGCGGCCTTGTCGTCGCCGGAGAATTCGACCAGCAGGATGGCCGCGGGCCGGCCGATGAGCGCCGTCTCCATCGTCGCGCGGAACGCCGGGTTGCCGAGCGCGAGCTCGATCATCGTGCGATCGACCAGTTCGACCGCCGACGGTCCCAGCGTGACGATGTGCTGCGCGGCGTCCATCGCCGCGTGGAAGCTGGCGAAGTTGACGATGCCCAGCACCTTGGCGCGCGGCAACTCGGCGAGTTGCAGCGTCAGCGTCTTCGTGAACGCGAGCGTGCCCTCCGAGCCGACCAGCAGGTGCGCGAGGTTGACGCTGCCGTCCGCGGTGTAGGGGCGTTCGCTCTGGTTGTCGAAGATGTCGAGGTTGTAGCCGCCGACGCGGCGCATCACCTTGGGCCAGCGTTCGGCGATGGCGTCGCGATGCCGGCGCGCGAGCCGGTGCACGAACTCGCCGATGCGCGCGACGCGCCCGCTGGCCGTGCCGACCGGGCCGAAGTCCAGCTCCGCGCCGTCGGACAGCCACGCGCGCGCGCCGAGCACGTTGTGCACCATGTTGCCGTAGGCGATGGAGCGCGAGCCGCAGGAGTTGTTGCCGGCCATGCCGCCCAGCGTGGCCTGCGCGCTGGTGGACACGTCCACCGGAAACCACAGCCCATGCGGCTTCAGGCGCGCGTTGAGGTGGTCGAGCACGATGCCCGGCTCGACCGTCGCCGTGCGGGCCGCCGCGTCGATGTCGACGACGTTGCGGAAGTGCTTGCTGGTGTCGATGACCAGCGCGGCACCCGTGGTCTGGCCGCACTGGCTGGTGCCGCCGCCGCGCGCCAGCACCGGCACCTTCAGCTCGCGCGCGACGGCCAGCGCGGTCGTGATGTCGTCCGCGCTTCGCGGCACGAACACGCCCACCGGCATGATCTGGTAGATCGACGCATCGGTGGCATAGCGGCCGCGCGACGGCGCATCGAACAGCACCCCGCCTTGCGTCTCGGCCGCCAGGCGGCGTGCGAGCAGCTCGCAGGTGTCGTTGGGCGGCAGGACCGTGCCGAGCGGGGCGCCGGCGCGTGCGTCCAGCTTCTCGGCGGGGTCGATCAGCATGCGCGGCTACGCCCCGAGGTTGGCCAGGGGGTAGATGTCGCCCGCGCGCATGAGCGCGAGCACGCTGTCACGCTTGTTGTCGAGATGCTGCACGAGGATCTGCCGCATCCCGGCCGAGTCGCGCGCCGTCATGGCCTCGAGCATCACGTCGTGCTCCTTGATCGCGCGCTTCCACTTGGCCGCGTTCTGGTTGGTGCGGAAGCGCAGCGACTGCACGCGGGCGTTGATCGACTTGTAGGTGCTCACCAGCACGGGGTTGCCGGCGGCCTCGTTGATGAGCGTGTGGATCATCGCGTTGAGCCGGTAGTAGCCCGACAGGTCCTGGCGCTCGAAGCATGCCAGCATCTCGTAGTGCAGCGCGCGGAACTCGCTGAGCTTCTCATCGGAGATGCGCTTGGCCGCGAGCTCGCCGGACATGCCTTCCAGCTCGGCGAGCACCTCGAAGGTGTTGAGCACATCCGTCTCCGTCAGCTTGACGGCGATCGCGCCGCGATTGGGCAGCAGGTCGACCAGCCCTTCGGCCGCCAGCAGCTTGATGGCCTCGCGCAGCGGCGTGCGCGAGACGCGCAACTGCTCGCTCAGCGTGCGTTCGTTGAGCTTGGCGCCGGGCGCGATGCGTCCTTCGACCAGCATCGTCCGCAGGCGCGCGACCACCTGGTCATGCAGCGCGATTCGCGAGATCTCGATAATTTCGGCCATTGGATCCTCAATCCTGTGATCGCATTCTGCATTCAAAGAGACGCAGCCTTTACAGTCTAAGCACTAGGGTTTTCCATCAAGTCATTTTGCGTTTTGCATGCAAATATCGCGGCGAAAGGATTTTTCATGCTCACCCTCGACGTCCATCCGACCGGCCGCCACTTCCTGCAGATCCCCGGGCCCAGCCCGGTGCCCGATCGCATCCTGCGCGCGATGAGCCTGCCGACGATCGACCATCGCGGGCCCGAGTTCGGCACGCTGGGACGCAAGGTGCTGGCCGGCATCGGGCAGATCTTCAGGACGAAACATCCCGTGGCCATCTACCCCGCCTCGGGCACCGGCGCGTGGGAGGCGGCCTTGACGAACACGCTGAGCGCGGGCGACCACGTGCTGATGTTCGAGACCGGCCACTTCGCCTCGCTGTGGAAGAAGATGGCCGACCGCCTGGGCCTGTCGACGGAGGTGCTGAGCTACGAAGGCAGCGACGAGCACCTGCCCGCCGCGCCCGGCTGGCGCCGCGGCATCCAGGCCGACATGATCGAGGCGCGCCTGCGCCAGGATACCCAGCACCGTATCAAGGCCGTCTGCGTCGTCCACAACGAGACCTCGACCGGCGTGACGTCCGACATCGCCGCCGTGCGCAAGGCCATCGACGCGGCGCGCCATCCGGCGCTGCTCGTCGTCGATTCCATCTCCGGGCTGGCCAGCGCGCCGTTCGAGCACGACGCCTGGGGCGTCGACGTGACGGTGAGCGGCTCGCAGAAGGGCCTGATGCTGCCGCCGGGCATCAGCTTCAATGCGCTGTCCCCGCGCGCGCTCGAAGCCTCGAAGACCGCGGGATTGCCCAAGTCGTTCTGGGCCTGGGACGAGATCGTCGACATGAACAAGGACGGCTACTGGCCGTACACGCCCAACACCAACCTGCTGTACGGCCTGAGCGAGTCGCTCGACATGCTGCTGGGCGAAGGCCTGGACAACGTCTTCGCGCGCCACGCGCGCTGGGCCGAGGGCGTGCGGTCGGCGGTGACGGCCTGGGGGCTGCCCATCCAGTGCGCGGACCCGGCCGTCTACTCGCCGGTGCTGACCGGCGTCATCACGCCGCCGGGCGTCGACGCCGACGCGGTGCGCCGCCTGATCCACCAGCGCTTCGACATGTCGCTGGGCACCGGCCTGGGCAAGCTCAAGGGGCGGATGTTCCGCATCGGCCACCTGGGCGACAGCAACGACCTGACCTTGCTCGCGACGATCGCCGGCTGCGAGATGGGACTGAAGCTGTCGGGCGTCAAGCTCGTTGGCAGCGGCGTGCAGAAGGCGATGGATTTCTTCTCGAGCCACGCCGCCCCCGACACGTTGAAGAAAGAAGCCGCCTGACCGCGATTCGTCGCGCGCCATCGAACATCGAACGCGTCCCAGACATCGGCCAGAGAGCCGTGTACGACCCAGGAGACAACGCAGTGAAAAGATTCTTTCGAGCCAGCAACGTCGTCCTGTTGCTGCTGTGCGCGATGTACTTCATCACGTACCTGGATCGCGTCAACGTCAGCACCGCCGCGGACGGCTTCGGCAAGGAATTCGGCCTGACGAAGACGCAGATCGGCCTCGTGTTCTCGGCGTTCGCCTACCCCTACCTGATCTTCCAGATCATCGGCGGCTGGGTCAGCGACCGCTTCGGCGCGAGGCGCACGCTCATCGCCTGCGGCGCGCTGTGGGCGGTGGCGACGATATTGACCGGCCTGGCCGGCGGCCTGATGTCGATGCTGCTCGCGCGATTGCTGCTGGGGCTCGGCGAGGGCGCGACGTTTCCGGCATCGACGGCCGCGATGTCGCGCTGGGTCGCGCGCGAGAAACGCGGCTTCGCGCAAGGCATCACCCACGCCGCGGCGCGCATCGGCAACGCCGTCGCGCCGGCGGTCGTCGTGGCCATCATGGCCAGCTACGGCTGGCGCGAATCCTTCTACGTCTGCGGCGCGATCAGCCTCGCCTGGGTTGCCCTCTGGGCCGCGACGTTCACGGAGTTCCCCAAGGACCATCCGCGCATCACGGCCGAGGAAACCACCGTCCTGCCGCCGCCCAAGCCCAAGGGCGCCGCGGTGCCGTGGGGCCTGCTGTTCAGGCGCATGGCGCCGGTCACCATCGTCTACTTCTGCTACGGCTGGACGCTGTGGCTGTTCCTGAGCTGGATCCCGCAGTACTTCCTGCACAGCTACAGCCTGGACCTGAAGAAGTCGGCGCTGTTCGCCTCCAGCGTGTTCTTCGCGGGCGTGATCGGCGACACGCTGGGCGGCCTCGTCACCGACCGCATCCTGACGCGCACCGGCAGCCTGCACAAGGCGCGCAGCGTGATGGTGGCCGTCTGCATGATGCTGACGCTGCTCTCGCTGCTGCCCCTGCTGTGGATGCACAACCTGTACGTCTCGCTGGCCTGCCTGTCGTCCGGCTTCTTCTTCGCGGAGATGACGATCGGACCGATGTGGGCCGTTCCGATGGACATCGCGCCCGAGTTCTCCGGCACCGCCAGCGGGATGATGAACACGGGCTCGGCGCTGGCCGCGATCATCAGCCCGGTGCTGTCGGGGATGCTGATCGACAAGTTCGGCAGCTGGGAGCTTCCTTTCGTCGGCAGCATGCTGCTGATGGCCGCGGGCGTGGTGCTGGCCTTCCGCATGCATCCGGAGGCGAAGTTCAACACGACGCCGACCCCGCTGGGCGACGCCAGGCCGCAGGCCTCGTGAACGCGACGCGATGAACCCCGATTCGTCCCCGGACGCCCTCGCCCGCCTGCTCTTCGAGGCACGGCGCGGCGGGTGGGCCATCGCCAGCCCCGACGGCGCGCTCGAGCCGCGCGCGGCCGCGGACGCCTACGCGGTGCAGCTTCGCAGCATCGCGCTGCGCGGCAGCCGGGTCGTCGCGTGGAAGGTCGGCGCCAAGTCCGCCGACGGCCCGATCCAGGGCTCGGCGCTGCCCTCGGATGCGTTCCAGCAGAGTCCCGCCACGCTCCAGCGCACGAACTACGGCGTGCTCGGCCTGGAGCTCGAGATCGCCTTCAGGCTGGGCCGTTCCTTCGCGCCCGCGACGACGCCCTATCCGGACGACGAGGTGCTCGAGGCCATCGCGACGATGGCCACCGCCATCGAGGCGGTCTCGAGCCGCTTCGCCGGATGGCCCAGGGTGGCGCCGCTGCTGCAGCTCGCGGATCTGCAGAACCACGGCGCGCTGTGCGTCGCCGAAGGCGTCCCGTACGACCCGGGGTATCCGTTCGAGCAGCCGGCGGCGCGCTTCGACTTCAACGGCCGCAGCGTGCTCGTCGCCAGTCCCCGCAATCCGGCGGGCGATCCGCGTCGACTGCTGCCCTGGCTCGTCAACCACGTCACGTCGCACGGAGGCACCTTCGGCGAGGATCTCTGGGTGACGACGGGTTCGTACACGGGCATGTTCTTTCCCGAGACGGCGGGCACGGCGGTCGGCAAGTTCGAGGGCCTGCCCGAGATCTGGCTGACGCTCGGATCCCGCCAGGAGGCGACGACATGAACACCGACGTCAGGCGACTCGAGACGAGCAGCGCCGCGACCGGACGCCTGCCGCAGCCCTGGCCTCGTCGACGACGTTGACCCGATGACGTCGCGCGGCGGCAAGCCGCGTCGCTTCGGTCATTGCAGTCCTGTCCGACAACGAGGTCCCTCATGAAACAGTCACTTTTCCTGCGGCTGGCCAGCGTGCTCGCGCTCGCCGGGCTCGCCGGCCTGCCCGCGCACGCATTCGCCACCAATCTCGTCCAGAACGGCGGTTTCGAAACCGGCGACCTGAGCCAATGGACGGAGGTCGGCAACACCGGCTACGGCGCCGTGGGCTGCGGCGGCGCGCCCGAAGGCGATTGCCAGGCCTTCTTCGGGCCGGTCGGATCGCTGGGCGGCATCGCGCAGCACATCGCGACGACGGCGGGCGGCGAATACGCGATCAGCTTCGTCCTGAACAGCGACGGCGGCACGCCGGGCGCCGTCGAAGTGGACTTCGGCGGCCAGACGCTGCTGAGCCTGGCGAACCCGCCGGCCGCGGGCAACCAGACGTTCACCTTCGACGCCAGCGCCACCACGGCCGACACGATCCTGCAGCTCCAGTTCCAGGACGACACCGGCTTCATTTCCGTGGACGCCGTCCAGGTGACGTCCGTCCCCGAGCCCGCCAGCCTCGTCCTGATGGGCGCGGGCCTGCTGGGCCTGGCGTTCGGTCGCAGGCGACCGGCCCGCTGAGCGTCTCGTCGCGCGTCAGGAGACGCCGGCGCCCCTGCGAACCAACCCGCTTTCCGGACCGGAACGCGAGGCCCCGCACGCCATCCCGGTTGCGGCGCCCATCCTCGACCCGGTCCATCACACCAGGAGACATGGACATGCGCGCAAGAACACACAGGCCGCTCGCCCGACTCGCATCCGCGCTCGGCCTCGTCGCCGCGATCGGATGGAGTGCGCCGAGCCACGCCGGCGTCCAGCGGATCGTCATCGACCAGACGGCCACGATCAGCCTCAAGCCGATCACCATGGGCACCGCGACGCCCGGCGCTTCGACCAGCTACACGGTCTACGTGGGCCGGCAGTTCGGCGAGATCGACCCCGGCGGCCCGAACGGCCTCATCACCGACATCAACCTCGCGCCGAAGAACGCCGACGGCAAGGTGGGCTATGTCGCCAACTTCCAGATCGTCACGCCGACCGATCCGGCGCAGCGCAACGGCCTGATGATCCAGTCGGTGCCCAACCGCGGCGGCAACTCGATCACGACGACGGCGCTGCTGCAAGGCGTCACCTATGTGCAGAGCGGCTGGCAGGGCGACCTGCTGGCGCAATGCTCGCCCGCGACGGCCAAGGCCTATCCATGCTTCGACCTCGACTCCGGACCGTACGGCAGCCTGAATACCTCCACGGGTGTCCTGACGGGCGCGCAGGTGCCCGACGTCGCGGCCGCGGGCGGCCTCAAGACGCTGGCGGCCTTCGTCGTCCAGGTGCCGGTCGCCACCAACGGCGCGGGGGAGCCGCCGGTCACCGGCGCGGTCTACGGCCACGTCTGCACCGGCACGAACGGCTGCGGCCTGGCCGTCGGATCGACGCCGACGAGCACCGCGCAGCTGGTCATCCAGGGCCCGGCCTTCGTGCCCTACCAGCCTGCCAGCGCGGACACCCGCCAGGCCCAGTTCTGGACCGTGTCCTCGCAGACCTTCACCGGCGTCACCGGCCCGAAGACGCCGATCGCGGGCGACCAGTGGGCCTGGGCCTATTGCCCCGGCGGCTGGCCCGGCACGCCCAACCCCAACTGGATCTGCCTGAAGAGCGGCACGTTCGATCCGAGCCTCCTCTACGAGATGAGCTACACCGCGAAGAATCCGCTGGTGCTGGGCGTCGGCTTCGCCGCGTTCCGCGACCTCGGATCGTTCCTGCGCTACGGCACCGCCGCGCCGGGCGGTGGCGCGAACCCGCTCTCGGGCACGATCACCAAGGCCTCGACCGTCGGCGGCTCGCAGTCGGCCGCGTTCCTGCACGGCTTCATCTTCTGGGGCTTCAACAAGGACGAGGACGGCCGCAAGGTCTTCGACGGCGCGTGGCCGCAGGTCGACGGCCGCATGATGGTGATGAACATCCGCTGGGGCCAGCCGAACAACCTGATGTATCTGTACATGGGCGGCGACGAGGCGCCGGTCTGGTGGGCCGACTACCCCAACCTGGCCCGCGGCCTTCCGGCCGACGGCATGCTGGATCGCTGCACGCTGGACAACACGTGTCCGGAGATCCTCGAGACTTTCGCGTCGGCCGAGCTGCATTCCGAGAAGTTCCATGCGAGCCTGTGCGGCTTCACGTGCGTCGAGGACATCCCGCTGCCCGCCAACGTCCATCGCTACTACACCCCAGGGGGTACCCACGGCGGCGGCTCGGCGGACTTCACGTGGACGTCGCCGGCGGCCATCGCCACGCCGACGGGCCAGTCGCTGCCCACCAGCCCGATCCCTGCGGCGCACACGAACAACGCGTTGAACTACGCCTTGCTCCAGCTGATCCTGCACGGCACGCCGATGCCGCCGAGCGCCTATCCGACCGTCGCGCGCGGCGAGCTCGTCCCCAACAACGCCGCGGCCGAGGGGTTCCCGAACTTCAGCACCACGGTGCCCCGCCTGACCTTCCATGGCGACCAGGCCTGGCGTCCGTTCGTCTACGATTTCGGACCCGGCGAGAACTACGACCAGGAAAGCGGCATCCCGTCGATCCAGCCGCCCGTCATCAAGGCGGTGCTGCCCGGCTACGCGGTGAAGGTGAACTCTGACGGCAACGAGAGCACCACCAGCATGAAGACGGTGCTGGGCGAGGCGCCGCTGGGCACCTACGTCGGCTGGAATCTCGCGACCACCGGCTGGTACGGCCCGAACGCCAGCAACGGCCCGGGCAGCGTCGGCCAGGTCTTCGCGGGCGCGGGCAACAGCGGCGGCTGGTGGCCGTTCTGGGACACGCGCGCCAACCGCGTCGCGGCCGACGACCCGCGTCCATCGCTCGAGGAGCGCTACGGCACGCACGCCGGCTTCGTCTGCGCCGTGACGCGCGCCGCCAACGTGGCCGTGCAGCAGCGCTTCCTGCTGCCGTCCGAGGCGCCGACGCTGATCGCCAACGCGTCCGCATCGAACGTGCTCGCGGCGCCGTACGTGCCGACGGCCAAGGACACGCTGTTCGCCAGCCTGCTGTGCTCCAACACCACGGCCAGGTAGCGCGTCCTCGAGTCAGGCCGGCCTGATGCGCAGCGCGCCGCTGTCGTGCCCGACGGGCCGCAGCAGCGCGTGCAGCGCGAACGCGGCGCCGCCGACGGCGGTCGCGAGGTCGCCGTACTTCGCGACGCGGATGGCCGGCGGCGCGATGCCCGCGTCGCCGCCGAAGCGCGCCAGGCGCTCGACGGCCGCGTCGAGGAAGTGGCCGCCGCCCAGGGTGACGGCCTCGCCGCCCAGCACGATGGCCTTGGGGTTGAACGTCGTCCACACGTTCTGCAGCAGCACGCCCAGCGCATCGCCGGCGGCGACGAAGGCGTTGCGTGTGCGGTGCGCGCGCGGCTTGGCGAGCTCGGCGGCCAGTCCGGCGCGGTCGACCTCGCCGTGGCGCAGCATCCCTGCGGCCTGCGCCACCGCTTTCAGGCCGACGTAGGCCTCGGCGCAGCCGCGGCGGCCGCACGAACACGGCAACCCGTCGACATGCAGGATCGTGTGGCCGATCTCGCCGGCCGCGCCCGTCGCGCCGGTGAACAGCGCCCCGTTCAGGACGATGCCCGCGCCGACGCCCACGCTGCAGCTGACGTAGACCAGCGGGTCGTCGATCGGCCGGCTGCCGAACGCCGTCTCGCCGATGGCGGCCAGGTCGGCCTCGTTCTGGCAGTAGACCGGCACCTGCGCGAGCCCGCCGGCGCGCAGCTCGCGCGCGAGGCGCTGGCCCACCTCGACGTTGCGCCAGCCGAGGTTGGGCGCGAACTCGATGACGCCGTGCGCGGTGTCGACCGCCCCCGGCAGCCCGACGCCCACGCCCAGCAGCCGCGCACCCGCGCGCGTCACGCGCGCGGACTCCGCCGTCACCAGTTCGACCATCTGATGGCAGGCAATGTCCGGCGCGCGATCGCGCAGCGGCACGGCCATCGACTCGATCACCTGGCCCTGCAGCGAGGTGCTGACGACGCGGATCGAGTCGATGCCGATGTCCGCGCCGATCAGCGCCAGCCCGCGGCCGTCGATGTGCAGCGGCGTCGGCCGCCGGCCCAGGGAACCGGTGACCGCCACGCCGTCCTCGGCCAGCCAGCCCTCGTCGATCAGTTCCTTGACCAGCAGGCTCACGGTGGACTTCGTCAGGCCGCTGCGCTCGGCCAGCCCCGCGCGCGACTGCGCGGGCTCGTCCAGCAGCAGGCGCAGCAGCACGTTGCGGTTGATCGACTTGACGAAGCGTTGGTCGCCCGTGATCGGGGGACGGGTCATCGGCGGGTTCTCCGGTTGGCAGGCGCGCATTGTCCGGCCTGTGCGCCGACCAGACGTCCAGGCGTCGGCGCGTCCCGAGACTAGGCGCGCGCGGGCGCCGTCGCATTGGGGAAAACAAGTAATTAGTTCGATGCTCGAACGAAGTAATCTTGCGCCGCGCTCTCCACGAAGGGCGGGCCGATGCACACAACAACCGGAGACAAGCCATGAATTTCAAGCACGCTCTCTTGACCGCCGGGCTCCTTGCGAGCGCCGCGGCGCACGCTCAACTGGTGGTCGGCGTCAGCTGGTCCAACTTCCAGGAAGAGCGCTGGAAGACCGATGAGGCCGCCATCAAGGCCGAACTCGCCAAGCACGGCGCCACCTACGTCAGCGCCGACGCCGGCGGCTCGCCCGAGAAGCAGCTGGCCGACGTCGACGGCCTGATCGCCAAGGGCGCGAAGGCGCTGATCGTGCTGGCGATGGACAAGGATGCGATCGTGCCCGCGCTGGCCAAGGCCAAGCAGCGCAACATCCCGGTGATCGCCTACGACCGCCTGATCGAGCAGCCCGGCGTCTACTACATCACCTTCGACAACAAGGAAGTCGGCCGCATGCAGGCGCGCGGCGTGTTCTCGGTCAAGCCGCGCGGCAACTACGTGATGATCAAGGGCTCGCCCACCGATCCGAACGCGGACTTCCTGCGCGAAGGCCAGCAGGAGGTGCTGGACGCCGCGATCAAGAGCGGCGCGATCAAGATCGTCGGCGAGGAATACACCGAAGGCTGGAAGCCCGAGGTGGCGCAGAAGAACATGGAGCAGATCCTCACGCGCAACGGCAACAAGGTCGACGCGGTGGTGGCCTCCAACGACGGCACGGCCGGCGGCGTCGTCGCGGCGCTGTCGGCGCGCGGCATCTCGGGCGTGCCGGTGTCGGGCCAGGACGGCGACCAGGCCGCGCTGAACCGCGTGGCACTGGGCACGCAGACGGTGTCGGTGTGGAAGGACGCGCGCGACCTCGGACGCGAAGCGGCCGACGCGGCGGTCGACCTGGCGAGCGGCAAGCCGGTGCCGGGCACGACCAAGTGGAGCGGCGGCGAGCACAAGGTGCAGATGGACGCCAAGTTCCTCAAGCCGGTGCCCATCAGCCGCGCCAATCTCGAGACCGTCGTCAAGGCCGGCTGGATCACGAAGGACAACCTGTGCCGCGGCGTCGACGCCGCCAAGGCACCGGCCGCCTGCAAGTAAGCCCCGCGCCGTCGCGCGCGCGTGACGCGCGCGCGGCGGCCACACCCCTGCCCTCATGGAATCGCTCCAACTCAGCGCGCTGGACCTGCGCCTCGGCCTGATGGCCGTCGTGCTCGCGGTCATGGCCGCGACCTTCCACGTGCTCACCGGCCAGTTCCTCACGCCGGAAAACCTGTACAACATCGCCCAGCAGACGGCCGTCGTCGGCATCGTCGCCACCGCGATCTCGCTGGTGATCGTCGCGCGCCACATCGACCTGTCGGTCGGCTCGGTGGTCGGCTTCGTCGGCGTGCTCGTCGCATATCTTCAATACACCGCCGGCTGGCACTGGGCAACCGCCTGCCTGGCCGGCCTCGCCGCCGCGCTGCTCGTCGGCGCCTACCAGGGCGGGCTCACCGCCTACCTCGGCGTACCGTCCTTCGTCGTCACGCTGGGCGGCCTGATGTCGTTCCGCGGCGCGGCCTTCATCGTGGCCAACGGCAAGACCCAGCCGGTCACCGATCCGGTCTTCCTGTGGTTCGGCGGCGGCCTCGACGGCGCGCTGGGCATCGGCGGCAGCTGGACGCTCGCCGCCGTGCTCGCGGTGCTGCTTTGCTGGGGCACCGTGCAGACGCGCCGCGCGAAGGCGCGCCACGGCTTTCCGCTGCGCCCGCTCGCGGCGGACATCGCATTCACCACGGGCCTGCTCGTGCTGCTCGCGGCCTTCACCGCGGCGATGTGCGCGTACCAGCTGCCCGGCAAGCCGGCCGGCCAGGGCATCCCGGCGCCGGTGGTGATCTGGGGCGCGGTCGTCATCGTCGTCGCCTTCATCGTGCGGCGCACGCGCTTCGGCCGCTACGTCTACGCGATCGGCGGCAACCCAGAGGCGGCGCGGCTGGTCGGCATCCCGGTGCGGCGCGTCACGCTGCAGCTGTTCCTGCTGCTGTCGGTGACGATCACGATCGCCGCCGTCGTCGCGGTCTCGCGCCTGAACGCCGGCACCAACTCGATGGGCACCGGCATGGAGCTGTACGTGATCGCCGCGGCGGTGATCGGCGGCGTGAGCCTGTCAGGCGGCAGCGGTACGGTACTGGGTTCGGTACTCGGCGCGCTGATCATCCAGTTCCTCGACAGCGGCCTGCTGCTGATGGACGTGGGCATCGGCCAACGCATGATCATCATCGGCCAGGTGCTGATCGTGGCGGTGGCGTTCGACGTGCTGTATCGGCGCTGGACCGGGGAGCGCATGGCATGAGCGATGCACCCCTGGTCGACATCGTCGGCATGCACAAGGCCTTCGGCGGCGTGCACGCGGTCTCGGACGTCAACCTCGCGCTCGATGCCGGCGAGGTCGTCGCCGTGCTGGGCCACAACGGCGCGGGCAAGTCCACGCTGATGAAGATGCTGGCAGGCGCCTATCCGATCGATCGCGGCGAGATCCGCATCGATGGCGGCGTCGTCCACATCGCCAACCCGGCCGACTCGCAGGCGCTGGGCATCGAGACCATCCACCAGACGCTGGCGCTGGCCGACAACCTCGACGCCGTCGCCAACCTGTTCCTCGGCCGCGAGCTGATGACGCGCTGGCGCACGATGGACGACTACGCGATGGAAGCCGCGGCGCGCGACGTGTTCGCGCAGCTCAATCCGAACTTCCGCAACATCCGCGAGCCGGTGCGCTCGCTGTCCGGCGGCCAGCGCCAGGTGGTGGCGATCTCGCGCGCGTTGTACTTCAAGGCCCGCATCCTGATCATGGACGAGCCCTGCGCCGCGCTCGGGCCGGAGGAGACGCGCATGGTGCACGACCTCGTGCGGCGCCTGAAGGCGCGCGGCGTCGGCGTGTTCCTGATCTCGCACGACATGCCCGACGTCTTCGCGCTGGCCGACCGCCTGGCCGTGATGAAGAACGGCCGCGTCATCGGCACCTATCGCACGGCCGACCTCACCGAGGACGAGGTGCTGGGCATGATCATCGGTGGCAAGCCCGTCACGCGCGTCGAGCAATGCCACCGCTCGCAGCCGGACAAGGCGGCGGCATGAATACAGCCTTGGGTATCGACCTCGGCACGTCCGAGTTGAAGCTCGCGCTGGTCGACGAGACCGGCGCGCTGGTGGCGAGCGCGGGCTCGCCGCTCACGGTCTCGCGGCCGCATCCGCACTGGGCCGAGCAGGATCCGCACGACTGGTGGGACGCGCTCGTGCTCGCGGCGCGCGAGCTGCGCGAGCGTCACGCGGACGCGTGGGCGCGCGTGCAGGCGATCGGCCTGTCGGGCCAGATGCACGGCGCGGTGCTGGTCGACGAGGAGCGCCGGGTGCTGCGGCCCGCGATCCTGTGGAACGACACGCGCAGTTCGGCGCAGTGCGACGAGCTGATGCGGCGGCTGCCGTCGCTGCCGCAGATCGCCGGCAATCTCGCGATGCCGGGCTTCACGGCGCCCAAGCTGCTGTGGGTCGCCGAGCACGAGCCCGAACTCTTCCGCCGCATCGGCCAGGTGCTGCTGCCCAAGGACTGGCTGCGCTGGCGCCTGACGGCCACGGCGGTCAGCGACATGTCCGACGCCGCCGGCACGCTGTGGCTGGACGTCGGCCGCCGCGCGTGGTCGCCGCAGCTGCTGCAGGCGAGCGGCATGACGCTGGCGCAGATGCCGGCGGTGATCGAGGGCTCGGCCGTCTCGGGCACGCTGCAGCGCGACGCCGCGCTCGCGCTCGGCCTTCCCGAAGGCCTGCCGGTGGCCGGCGGCGGCGGCGACAACGCGGCCAGCGCGGTGGGCATCGGCGCGGTGCAGCCGGGCGAGGGCTTCCTGTCGCTGGGAACGAGCGGCGTGCTGTTCGTCGTCACCGACCGCTATCGGCCCAACCCGGACTCGGCCGTGCACGCGTTCTGCCACGCGCTGCCCGGGCGCTGGCACCAGATGAGCGTGATGCTGTCGGCCGCCAACGGCCTGCAGTGGGTCACGCGGCTCACCGGCTTTTCCAGCGAGGCCGCGCTGCTCGAACGCGTCGAGGCCTTGAGCGACGCCGAGCGCGATCGCGCGCCGCTGTTCCTGCCCTACCTGTCCGGCGAACGCACGCCGCACAACGATCCGCACGCGACGGGCGTGTTCTTCGGCATGGACAACGAGACCGACGCCGCGCGCCTCGGCCACGCCGTCATCGAAGGCGTCGGCTTCGGCCTGGCCGACGGCCTGCAGGCCCTGCGCGACGCGGGCACCGAAGTGCATCGCCTGACGCTGGTGGGCGGCGGCGCGCGCAGCGCGCACTGGGCGCAGCTGCTGGCCAACACGCTCGGCATCGAGTTGCAGACCGTCGCCGGCGCCGAGGCCGGCGGCGCGATGGGCGCGGCGCGTCTCGCGTGGCTCGCGCTCGGTCGCGACGAGCGCGACGTCTGCCGCGCGCCGACGCCGCGCGCCCTCTTCCAGCCGCGCGCCGACCGCCACGCCGCGCTGAGGCCCCGCCTCGAAGGCTTCCGCGCGCTCTATCGCGCCACCCGCGAGCTCGCGCCGCGCGCCTGATTTCCTTCCCTCCAGGAGACACCGACATGACCGACTACTTCGCCGGGATCGACAAGATCCGCTACGCCGGCCCGCAAGCGACCGAGGCCCTCGCCTTCAAGTGGTACGACAAGGATCGCCTCGTGCTGGGCAAGCGCATGGAGGAGCACCTGCGCTTCGCCGTCTGCTACTGGCACAGCTTCTGCTGGAACGGGTTCGACCCGTTCGGCTACGACGGCACCTTCGAGCGGCCGTGGCATCGCATCGCCGATCCGATGGAAGCGGCCAAGGCCAAGCTCGACGCCGCCTTCGAGTTCTTCGCCAAGCTCGGCGCGCCGTTCTACTGCTTCCACGACCGCGACGTCGCCCCCGAGGGCGCGACGCCGCGCGAGAGCGTGGAGAACTTCCGCCGCATCGTCGACCTCATGGGCGAGAAGCAGTCGTCCACGGGCATCAAGCTGCTGTGGGGCACGGCCAACCTGTTCAGCCATCGCCGCTTCATGAGCGGCGCGGCGACGAATCCGAACCCCGAGATCTACGCGCTCGCGGCGCTGCAGGTCAAGGAGGCGATGGACGCGACGAAGCGCCTGGGCGGCGAGAACTACGTGCTGTGGGGCGGCCGCGAAGGCTACGAGACGCTGCTCAACACCGACCTCGCGCGCGAGTCGAGGCAATACGGCCGCTTCCTGCAGATGGCCGTGGAGCACAAGCACAAGATCGGCCTGCCCGGCTACGTGCTCATCGAGCCCAAGCCGCGCGAGCCGACCAAGCACCAGTACGACTACGACGTCGCCACCGTGCACGGCTTCCTGCGCCAGTACGGGCTGGAGAACGAGGTCAAGGTCAACATCGAGGCCAACCACGCGACGTTGTCCGGCCACAGCTTCGAGCACGAGATCGCCACCGCGGTCGCACTCGGCCTCTTCGGCTCGCTGGACATGAACCGCGGCGACATGCAATGCGGCTGGGATACCGACCAGTTCCCCAACAGCCTGCCTGACACCGCGCTCGCGCTGTTCCACGTGCTGCAGGGCGGCGGGCTGACGCACGGCGGCCTCAACTTCGACGCGAAGGTGCGGCGTCAGTCCATCGACGCCGAGGACCTGTTCCACGGCCACGTCGGCGCGATGGACCTGTGCGCCCGCGCGCTGCTCGTAGCCGAACGCATGATCACGGACGGCCGCCCCGCGCGCGAGCTGGCCTCGCGCTACGCGGGCTGGGACGGCGAGGTCGGCAAGAAGCTGCTGTCGCCGCAGATGTCGCTGGACGACGTCGCGGCGCACGCGCTGCAGCGCAACGTCGACGAGCGGCCGGTGTCGGGGCGGCAGGAGGCGTGGGAGAACCTGGTCAACGACTACATCGCCTGACCGCGCGCGGACGTCGAGTCGCATTCACCCCGTTTCGCGTGCAGGGCCGTTCAACGGCCATGCTCACCCGGCCCGACCGTCCCATGCGACTCCGCTTGCAACCTCGTCTTGCCGCCCTGATCGCGGCCGCCCTGCTCGCCGGCGCTCAGGCGGTGCAGGCCTTGACACCGCCTCCGCCGCCGCCCAAGGCATTCCCGTTCGCCTTGCTGGCGCGCGATCGCGTCGGCGATGCACTGGTGAGCAGCGCGTTCGACGGCCTGTATCGGCGCGGACCCGGCGACAGGCGTTGGACCAAGGCGCTCGACCTGCCGCAACACACGCAGGTGCAGGCCTTCAATGGCGGCGATCAGGGCTGGTTCATCCTGATCGGCGACTGGCGATCCCGGCGCATGATGCGATCGACGGACGGCGGCCGGCACTGGGACGCCGTACAGGCGCAGATCCCGGTGGCGAACAGCCACGCCCATCTCTACGCCTATGGCGCGCACGCCCAACTGCTGGTCAGCACCGACCGCGGATCGACCTGGCAATCCCCCGGCAAGATGCCTGGCGACGCGGACTACCTGGTCGTCGCCTCGCCATCGGCCCTCTACGTCGCCTTGCGTGACAAGCGCTTCTTCCGCAGCGAAGACGGCGGTCGCCACTGGACGGCGTTCACACTGCCGATGAAGGACGGGCTGCTGCGCGCAGGCCCCGGCGGCAAGGTCTACGTCCAGGGCGAGGAACACATCCCGCGGCGCGAGGAGGTCCAAGGCACGGGCCTCGACGTCGGCGTTTCCCGCAGCGACGACGGCGGTCGCCATTGGATTCGCGAGCGCTTCGGCGAGCGCGAGGCCGACCGCCCGATCGACATCATGTTCGCCAACGAGCGCTTCATCGTCGCCAACGAGTGGACGCAGGTGCATCGGCCGCAGCGGCTGTGCGTGCGCGATGCGACCCACACCGGCGCGTGGTTCGAGTCCGGCATCCCCGAAGGAATCGGAGACGAAGCCACGGCCGACATGGGGGCGCGACTGCAGGACGACGGCGTCTGGTTCATGGAAGTGGCCCATGACCGCATCGTCGGCCGCCGCGCCTTCGACCTCGCCGGCCTGCCCGACGAGGACACCGGCCACCCGCGGGCGCACTGAGGCGCCGTCGCGGCGATCTCAGGCCGGCACGGCCTGGCGGATCAGGTGGTCGAACGCGCCGAGGGCCGCCTTCGCGCCGTCGCCGGTGGCGATGATGATCTGCTTGAACGGCACCGTCGTCACGTCGCCGGCCGCGAACACGCCGGGCACCGACGTCTGGCCCTTCGCGTCGACGACGATCTCGCCGTGCTTCGTCAGCTCCATCGTGCCCTTGAGCCACTCGGAGTTCGGCACCAGGCCGATCTGCACGAACACGCCCTCGAGCTCCACATGCCGGCTCTCGCCGTTCGAGCGGTCGGTGTAGGTCAGGCCGTTGACCTTGCCGTCGGCGCCGGTGATCTCGGTGGTCTGCGCCTGCGTGTGGATCACGACGTTCTTCAGGCTCCTGAGCTTGTTGACCAGCACCGCGTCGGCACGCAGTTCCGCGCCGAATTCCAGCAGCGTGACGTGGCCGACGATGCCGGCCAGGTCGATCGCGGCCTCGACGCCGGAGTTGCCGCCGCCGATCACTGCGACGCGCTTGCCCTTGAACAGCGGGCCGTCGCAGTGCGGGCAATAGGCCACGCCCTTGTTCTTGTATTCCTGCTCGCCCGGCACGTCGACCTCGCGCCAGCGCGCACCGGTCGACACGATCACGGTCTTGCTCCGGAGCGTCGCGCCGTTGTCCAGCGTCACGCCCACGAGGCCGTCGGCGCCCGCGGGTTGCAGGGCCGTGGCGCGCTGCAGGTTCATGATGTCGACCTCGTAGCGCTTGGCGTGCTGCTCCAGCGCCGCCGCGAACTTCGGGCCGTCGGTCTCGAGCACCGAGATGAAGTTCTCGATGCTCATGGTGTCCATGGTCTGGCCGCCCATGCGCTCGGCCAGCAGGCCGGTGCGGATGCCCTTGCGCGCCGCGTACACGGCCGCGGCCGCGCCCGCGGGGCCGCCGCCGACGATCAGCACGTCGAACGCGTCCTTCGTGCCCAGCTTGGCGGCGTCGCGCGCGGCCGAGCCGGAGTCGAGCTTCTTGACGATCTCGTCGACTTCCATCCGGCCCTGGCCGAAATGCTGGCCGTTGAGATAGACCATCGGCACCGCCAGCACCTGGCGCTCCTCGACCTCCTGCTGGAACAGGCCGCCGTCGATGACGACGCTCTGGATGCGCGGGTTGAGCACGGCCAGCAGGTTCAACGCCTGGACGACGTCCGGGCAGTTGTGGCACGTGAGGCTCATGTAGGTCTCGAAGCGCAGCTCGCCTTCGAGGCCCTTGATCTGGTCGATCAGCTCCTGCTCGATCTTGGGCGGGTGGCCGCCGACCTGCAGCAGCGCGAGCACCAGCGACGTGAATTCGTGGCCCATCGGGATGGCGGCGAAGCGGATCCGCTCCTCCTCGCCGGGCCGTGCCAGCGTGAACGACGGCCGGCGCGCGTCCGTGCCGTCGGTCTTCAGCGTGATCTTGTCGGTCAGGCCGACGATGTCCTGCAGGAACTCGTGCATCTCCTGCGAGGACTTGCCGTCGCCCAGCGAGGCGGTGATCACGAAAGGCAGCTTCACGCGCTCGAGGTAGGCCTTGAGCTGCGCCTTCAGGTTGGTGTCGAGCATGTGAAACTCCTTCCGACTCAATGAAAAGTTAGATCTTGCCCACGAGGTCGAGCGACGGGGTGATCGTCGACGCGCCGTCGTTCCACTTGGCCGGGCAGACTTCGCCCGGGTGCGCGGCGGTGTATTGCGCGGCCTTGAGCTTGCGCAGCGTCTCCTTCACGTCGCGCGCGATCTCGTTGCTGTGGATCTCGGCCGTCTTGATGACGCCTTCCGGATTGATGATGAAGGTGCCGCGCAGCGCCAGGCCTTCTTCCGGGATGTGCACGCCGAAGGCGTTGGTCAGCGTGTGCGTCGGGTCGCCGACCAGCGGGAACTTCGCCTTGCCGACGGCCGGCGAGGTCTCGTGCCACACCTTGTGCGAGAAGTGCGTGTCGGTCGTGACGATGTAGACCTCGGCGCCGAGCTTCTGGAACTCGGCGTAGTTGTCGGCGGCGTCTTCCACTTCCGTCGGGCAGTTGAAGGTGAAGGCGGCCGGCATGAAGATCAGGACGGACCACTTGCCCTTCAGCGTCTCGTCGCTGACGGGGACGAACTTGCCGTTGTGGAAGGCTTCGGTCTTGAACGGCTGGATCTGGGTATTGATCAGGAACATCTTGTTTCCTCGTTGGTTGGTGAGTGCTGCGATGGGATCAATGATAAGTCATTGACTATCAAACATGCATCGTCAATAGCTATCGTCGCGATAGAGAGGCCGGCCCTGGGTGACCGGCCTCCCGACCCGGGCAGGCACTATGGCAAATCTATGTTTCCCATGTTTTCGATAGAAGCTATCGGGCCGATAGCCGCAAACGATTCAGGGCGGATTCATCTCTCCGAATGACAGGGGTCGTCGGGGCGCCTACAATGAATGAGAATAGTTCTCCTTTAGACCTCGATCCGAGAAACAGCCTCCATGCCCGGTCAAGTGCTAGCCCGCTTCGGCGACCCGGTGTCGCTGGACGCCGCTCAGGTCGCGCCCCCGGCGCGCGAGCGCGGCATCGTCACGCCGGACGCCGAGACGCGGACGATGGTGCGGCTGACCACCCTGTCGCGCAACGCCACGGGCACCGTCGCCGGCGTGCGCGTGCACGCGCCGGGCGCGGACGGCGCGCTCGATCCGGCGGACGAGCGCATGGCGCTGCGCCTGATCGAGATCGGCTTCGTTCAGGGCGCGACGCTGCGCGTCATCGCCTTCGGCCAGCCGGGCGACGACCCGATCGGCGTGCGCGTGGGCGGACGCGGCGGCGTCAGCACCTTCGCACTGCGGCGCAACGAAGCGTCGTGCGTCTGGGTGTGGGTGGACAAGCAATCATGAATGCGACAGCCATTCTTCCCCGGGCGCTGCGCTCGGCCGCTCCGGAGCAAGCCCGGGCCCCCTCGGGGGGCGGATCGATGTACCTATCGATCCGGGGGTTGTCATGACCGCGGCCGCCCTCGACAACCGGCGCATCGCGCTGCTGGGCAATCCGAACTGCGGCAAGACCGCGCTGTTCAACCTGCTGACCGGCAGCCGCCAGAAGGTCGCGAACTACGCGGGCGTCACCGTCGAACGCAAGGAAGGCCTGTTGACGCTGCCCTCGGGCAAGCAGGTGCACGTGCTCGACCTGCCCGGCGCCTACAGCCTCAACGCCACCAGCGCCGACGAGACCGTCACGCGCGACGTCGTCAACGGCAAGCGCGCCGGCGAGGCGCCGCCCGACCTGCTCGTGTGCGTGACCGACGCCACCAACCTGCGCCTGACGCTGCGCATCGTGATCGAGGCGCGCCGCCTGGGCCGCCCGATGCTGGTCGCGCTGAACCTGGCCGACGTCGCCCGCAAGCGCGGCATCCACGTCGACGTGAAGAAGCTCGAGGCCGAACTCGGCGTGCCGGTGGTCGAGACCGTCGCCGTCCGGACCGGCGGCGCGGCATCGCTGATGGCCACGATCGATGCGTGGCTCGCGCGCGCGCACGAGCCCGCGAACGCGCCCGCGTCGGGCCCGGGCGTACACCGCGACGCCGAGCCGCCGCACGGCCACGTGGGCCAGGCCGCGATCGACGCCGTCATGCGCGACCACCACGAGGTGCACCGCCTGCTGGACGCAACGCTCACGGAGCCCGCCGTCAGCACGCACGTCGACGACCGCCTCGACCGCGTGCTGCTGCACCCGGTGTGGGGCATGGCCATCCTCGCCGTCGTGCTGTTCCTGATGTTCCAGGCGGTGTTCAGCTGGGCCAAGTGGCCGATGGACCACATCCAGGCGCTGATGGACCAGACCGGCCAGCTCGTCGCCCGGTTCATGCCGGAGGGCATGTTGCGCAGCCTCATCGTCGACGGCGTGATCGCCGGCGCCGGCAGCGTGATCGTGTTCCTGCCGCAGATCCTGATCCTGTTCCTGTTCATCCTGGCGCTCGAAGACTCCGGCTACCTGCCGCGCGCGGCCTTCCTGCTCGATCGCGTGATGGCCGGCGTGGGCCTGACCGGCCGCAGCTTCATCCCGCTGCTCTCGAGCTTCGCGTGCGCGATCCCCGGCATCATGGCCACGCGCACCATCGCCGATCCGCGCGACCGGCTGTCGACCATCCTCATCGCGCCGCTGATGACGTGCTCGGCGCGGCTGCCCGTCTACGCGCTGCTGATCGGCGCGTTCATCCCGGCGCGCACGCTCGCCCTGGGTGTCAACCTGCAGGGCCTGGTGCTGTTCGTGCTCTACTTGGCCGGCATCGTCAGCGCGATGGGCGTGGCGTGGGTACTGCAGCGCCTCGGCCGCCGTTCGGGCCCGGCGCACCACACGCTGATGATGGAGCTGCCGGCCTACCGCTGGCCCAACGCGCGCAACCTGGCGATCGGCCTGTGGGAGCGCGCGCGCATCTTCATCACGCGCGTGGGCACCATCATCCTGTCGCTGATGATCGTGCTGTGGTTCCTGTCCACGTTCCCGGGCCCACCGGCGGGCGCCACGGGGCCGGCGATCGAATACAGCCTGGCCGGACGCCTCGGCCACCTGCTGGAGTACGTCTTCGCGCCGATCGGCTTCAACTGGCAGATCGCGATCGCGCTGGTGCCGGGCCTGGCCGCGCGCGAGGTCGCGGTGGGCGCGCTCGGCACCGTCTATGCGTTGTCGGCGTCGGGCGACGCCGTCGCCGAGCAGCTGTCGCCGCTGATCCAGCACACCTGGTCGCTGCCCACCGCCTGCGCGCTGCTGGCCTGGTACGTGTTCGCGCCGCAGTGCGTGGCCACGCTGTCGGTCACGAAGCGCGAGACCGGCGGCTGGCGCCAGCCCATCATCATGGCGAGCTACCTGTTCGCGCTTGCGTACGTCGCGGCCGGACTCACGTTTTACGGCGTGCGCTACTTCTTCGGAGCCTGAAACGTGATCCAGACGCTCATCGCCCTCCTGATCGTGCTCGGCGCCGCCGGCTACAGCGTGTGGAAGCTCGCGCCGGCCGCGTTGCGCCACAAGCTGGCCGCGCAGTCGGGCACGCTCGCGCGCGCGACGGGCGCGTCCCCGGAGACGGCCCGGCGCATCGAGATCAAGGCGCTGGACGCCGCCGCCAACGCCGGTGGCTGCGGCAGCTGCGGGCCGTGCAAGGGCTGCGCGACGGGGCAGGCCAAGGACGACGAGGCCGCGCAGGCCTGACGCCTACTTCCTGATCCCGAGCAGCGCCAGCGCGTGGCGATGCAGCCGCCCGTTCGGGTCGGCCAGGTTGTGCAGGATCGTGAAGTGGTTGGTGTTCGGGATCGTCTCGCACACCGGCACGCTCGTCGGGCCCCACTGGTCGCGGATCAGCGCGGTCTGGCGCTTGAGCTCCGCCGTCTCGTCGCCGCCCACGGCCGTCACCAGCGGCTTGCGCGGACGCGGGAAGAACGCCGGGCTGAGTCGCTTGACGCTCGCGGCGGTCAACTGGATGTCGTCCTTCAGGAACGGCGCGTGGCGCAGCGGCTCGAGGTCGAACAGGCCCGAGATCGCCAGCGCGCCGCTCACGAGTTGCGCCGGCAGCGACGCGTCGACGTCCTTCCAGCGGCAGCTCAGCATCATCGAGGCGAGGTGGCCGCCGGCCGAATGGCCCGCGACGACGATGCGCGACGCGTCGCCGCCGTACAGCGCCGCATGGCGGTGCACCCAGGCCAGGCAGCGGGCCAGCTGCAGCGCGATGTGCTCGATGCTGACCGCAGGACACAGCGCATAGTTGGGCACCACCACCATCGCCCCGTCGACCGTGAACGAGGGCGCGAGAAAACCGTGCAGCGACTTGTCGGACGTGCGCCAGAAGCCGCCGTGGATGAAGACGAGCACCGGCGCGTTGGCGCGCGGGGTCGGGTAGATGTCCAGCGTGTCGTTGTCGCCGGGCCCGTAGCGCACGTCGCCACGCCACGACTCGAGGCGCTGCACCAGCGCCGACGCCGTCTGCCAGCGCGCGCCGATCTCGACGTGCTCCGGGTGGCGCGCGCGCTGGTTGTACTCGGCGTCCAGCCAGGTCGGGTCGAGGCGCGAGGTGCGCGGCGGGGTGGCGAGGGTCACGGCGGGCTCCTGCACTCGGCGGTTGGCGACGAAGGGGGCTCATCCTAGACCAAGTGCGCGCTCGCTGCCGAGGCAAGCGCTGTCATGTCCAGTTCACTATGAAAGCGCTTTCTGTTTTAGCCGCGCTCAACCGCCGAACCGACTCTTCCTTTTGCAGATCGGCCGCATCGGCAAGGCCGTCGTTCCCGCACGCTTGTGTCAACCGCGATGCCACGAATCCCGCGCGCGCTCCGCTCGAATCGCCTTCGCGCAACGTCGCTGCCCTGGGACAAACCCGGCATTCTTGAAGAAACGTTGCCCGGACAAGTCGAAGCGCGACCATATGCGGGAGTTCCCTAGATCACGCCGGGGACAAACGCCTTACATTTGAAACCGCTTTCAGGGGGATGCATGCCAACCTCTGAAAGCGCTTTCAATACCCACGGTCAATGACGGGCAGGAATTGGGCGCACGTTCCCCAACGGCGACTCGGCTCACCAAAACAATCGGAGACAAGTCAATGAAGATCAACCACGCGCCGTCGTTCCGGCGAACCCGCCTCGCCTCGGCCTGCGGCCTGTTGCTCGCCGGGGTCACGGTGGCACACGCCCAGGGGGCCGCGTCGGCCGCGGCGCCGGCCTCGGCCGCCAGCGCCGCCGATCGCTCCGACGTGCAGAGCGTCACCGTCACCGGCATCCGAGCCAGCCTCGAGACCTCGCTCGCCCTGAAGCGCGACGCGCACGGCATCGTCGACGGCATCACCGCGGAGGACGTGGGCAAGTTCCCCGACACCAACCTGGCCGAGGCGATGCAGCGCATCAGCGGCGTCGCGATCGACCGCGTCGCCGGCGAAGGTTCCAAGATCACGGTGCGCGGCTTCGGGCCCGACTACAACATGATCCTGTTGAACGGGCGCCAGATGCCGGCGACGACGATCCTGGACACGGCGGCGTCCGGCTCGCGCGCGTTCGACTTCGCCAACCTGGCCTCGGAATCGATCTCGTCGCTGGAAGTGTGGAAGACCAGCCAGGCCAGCAAGCCCGCGGGCGGCATCGGTGCCACGATCAACATCCGCACGGCGCGCCCCCTGGACAGCTACCAGCGCATCGCCAGCATCGGCGTCAAGGCGGATGTCGACGAGGCCGACAAGCGCCTGCCCAACGACGATCGCCGCGCGCCCGTGACGCCGGAAGTCTCCGGCATCTACAGCGACACCTTCGCCGGCCACACCGTCGGCGTGGCGATCACCGGCAGCTACCAGCTGCGCGACGGCGGCTACAACACCGCCGGCGTGACCAGCGGCTGGCACACCTGCCAGGACAGCCAGGACGGCTCCAACTGCTGGGGCGGCATTCCGCAATCGAGTTCGCTGATCACCAACCGTCCGACCGGCAACGGCATCTATTCGACCCCGCAGAACATCGACTACGCGGTCAACGGCATCCGCCGCGAGCGCGTCAACGGCCAGTTGACGCTGCAGTGGCAACCGGTGTCGACGTTCACCGGCACGCTGGACACCACGTTCGCCCAGAACACGCTCGACACCAAGCGCAGCGACATCTCGTCGTGGTTCAGCTTCGGCCCGTCGGCCAGCAGCTGGACCAGCGGCCCGATCTCCGCGCCGCTGACCTACACCGAGTTCTACAACGATCCCCGCTTCCTCGGCACGGACGGCAAGCCCAGCCCCGGCCTGCAGGACGTCGCGATGGGCGGCGGCAAGTATGGCGTCAAGACGACGCTGCGCTCGGTCGGCCTGAACGCGCTGTGGAAGGTCACGCCGAAGTTCAAGCTCGAGGCCGACGCGCACACGTCGAACTCGGTCTCCGGCAACGACAGCCCCTACGGCACGAACTCCGACCTCGGCACCGCCAGCTTCAACCGCGGCTCGACGACGGTGGACTTCTCGCACGACTTCCCGGTGATGAGCCTGGCCGACACCTCCGTCGACGCCTCGAAGCAGCTCGTGACGGGCTCGTCGTTCCGCAACGGCTACATGAAGTCGACCGTCAACCAGCTGCAGCTCAAGAGCTCGTGGGAGGCGACCGACCAGTCCTCGGTGGACTTCGGCCTGAACCTGCAGCGCGTGTCCAACCGCAGCGCCTACGCCAACGTGCAGCAGGACACCTGGGGCGGCGCGACCAGCGCGGCCGACTACCCCGACAGCGTCTGGCACCTCAACACGCTGCGCAACTACTTCAGCCAGATAAGCGGCAGCAACGACCCGGCGCTGTTCAACAACTGGTACACGTTCAACTTCGACCAGGTGCGCAACATCGCCGCCAGCGTCGGCAACCCGGCGAACTACCTGGCCTCGTCGAACTTCGACGGCCCGGGCAGCATCGACCGCCGCACGAAGGAAACGACGACCAGCCTCTACGGTCAATACAACCGCGACTGGGAGCTCTGGAGGATGCCGATGAACCTGTCGGCCGGCCTGCGCTACGAGAAGACCGACGTCCTCTCGACGGCATCGGTGCCGACGGGCACCGGCATCAACTGGGTGTCGCAGAACGAGTTCGACGTCACCTACGGCGGCCAGGGCTTCACGTCGCTCAAGGGCAGTTACCACTACCTGCTGCCCAGCGTCGACTTCGACGCCGACCTGCGCAAGGACGTCAAGCTGCGCCTGAGCTACGGCGACACCCTCGCGCGTCCGAGCTGGACCGACATCCAGGGCGGGCAGTCGATCGATCAGCTCGTGCGCGTGGACGGCGGCACCGGTTCGCAGGGCAACCCGAACCTGAAGCCGATGCGCTCGCACAACCTGGACGCCTCGCTCGAGTGGTATTACAGCAAGGCGAGCTACGCCTCGATCGGCTTCTTCCACAAGAACGTCAGCAACTTCGTCGGCCAGTCCACGGTCACGACGACGCCGTTCAACCTGAACACGCCGGTCGGCGGCGCTTACTGGAACGCGGCGCTCGCCAACGGCTGCGCGTCCACCGACACGACCTGCATCCGCAACTACATCTTCGCGAACTACGCGGGCAAGCCGGGCGTCACCGTGCCGGGCCCGGGCAATCCCAACGGCACCATCGCGGGCGTCAGCGGCGATCCGATCACGAACTTCAAGATCAACACGCCGGTCAACGCGTCGTTCGACAGCCTGCACGGCTTCGAGTTCAACGTCCAGTCCGAACTCGCCTACGGCTTCGGCGTGGCGGCGAACTACACGGTCGTCATCTCGGGCCTGCGCTACGACAACAACAGCACCGCGCAGCAATACGGCCTGCAGGGCCTGAGCAACACGGCCAACGTCGTCGCCTACTACGAGGACGCGCACTACAACGCGCGGGTCGCCTACAACTGGCGCGGCCAGTTCCTCGCGGGCGTGATCGACGGCGGCGGCTTCAACAACCCGATCTACACCGAGGCCTACCACCAGATCGACGCCACGCTGGGCTGGAACATCAACGACCACTTCTCGCTCACGCTGGACGGCATCAACCTCACCGACGGCGTCCTCCGCCAGCACGAGCGCACGAAGGAGGAGCTCGTCTCCGTTCTGCAGACGGGGCGCCGCTACATGCTCGGCGCACGCTACAAGTTCTGACCCTGCGAGCGCGGCCAGCGCCGCGCGCTGCCGCGCCATCCGCCGTTTCCCCTGGGAATCGCCGGGTGGCGTTTTTCCTTCAGACCGGCATGATGACCGGCAGATGATGATGCGTAGCCATGATGACGTGCGACACGTCGTGATCCTCGGAGGCGGCTCCGCCGGCTGGCTGACCGCCGCCCTGCTCGCGCGCGAGCACCATGCGGGCGAGCCGGGCGGGCTGGCCGTCACGCTGATCGAGTCCCCGAACGTGCCGGCCATCGGCGTCGGCGAAGGCACGTGGCCGTCGATGCGCGATACGCTGCGCCGTATC
Source organism: Scleromatobacter humisilvae (assembly GCF_023231945.1). Classification (GTDB taxonomy): domain Bacteria; phylum Pseudomonadota; class Gammaproteobacteria; order Burkholderiales; family Burkholderiaceae_C; genus Scleromatobacter; species Scleromatobacter humisilvae. Next base: position 196,796 of record NZ_JAJLJH010000006.1, on the reverse strand, counting down.
GGCCTCAGCGAGACCGTGCTGTTCCGCGAATGCGATGCGTCCTTCAAGCAGGGCTCGCACTTCCAGGGCTGGATGCGCGGCGCGAGCGCGTCCGACGGCGACCACTACCGCCACCCGTTCACGCTGCCGCTGGGCTTCGGCGACGTCGACCTCGTGGCCGGCTGGCTGCAGCGCCACGGCGACCGGCCGTTCGCCGAGGTCGTCAGCGCGCAGCCGCACGTGTGCGCGGCGGGACATGCGCCGAAGCAGGCCGCGACGCCCGAGTACGCGGCAGTCGCCAACTACGGCTACCACTTCGACGCCGTCAAGTTCGGCCTGCAGCTGCGCTCGCACGCGGTCGCGAACCTGCACGTGCGCCACATTGCCGACGACGTCACGCAGGTGCTGTCGCACGACGACGGCGACATCGCCGCGCTGCGCACGCGCGCCCACGGCGACATCGAGGGCGACCTGTTCATCGACTGCTCGGGCATGGCGTCGGTGCTGATCGGCCAACACTTCGGCATCAGCATGCGTTCGTGCAGGCACCTGCTGTTCAACGACACGGCGCTTGCGCTGCAGGTGCCCTACGCGACGCCCGATGCGCCCATTGCGTGCGAGACGATCGCCACCGCGCAGCCGGCCGGCTGGACCTGGGACATCGGCCTGCCGACGCGGCGCGGCGTCGGGCTGGTCTATTCGAGCGCGCACGTGTCGCACGACGAGGCCGAGCGCCAGCTGCGCGCGCACGCGTCGCGCACGGGCGCCCAGGGCGAGCTGGCGGCGCCGCGCCGGATCGCGTTCGAGCCGGGCTGGCGTGAGCGCTTCTGGCATCGCAACTGCGTCGCGGTCGGCCTGTCGGCGGGCTTCGTCGAACCGCTGGAGGCGTCGGCGCTGGCGTTGGTCGAGATGTCGGCCGCGATGATCAGCAACGAGATGCCGGCCACGCGCGACGAGATGGCGTTGGTCGAGCGCCGCTTCAACGATGCATTCACCTATCGATGGGAACGCGTCGTCGACTTCCTCAAGCTGCACTACGTGCTGAGCCGGCGCGACGACACCGGCTACTGGCGCGACCACCGCGACCGCGCATCGTTGCCCGATCGCCTCGCCGAGCTGCTTGCGCTGTGGCGCCATCGCGCGCCCTATCGAAACGACTTCGCCCGCGTGGAGGAGGTCTTTCCCGCCGCGAGCTACCAGTACGTGTTGCTGGGCATGGGCTTCGTGCCCGAGCCCTCCACGCGCGCGCGCCACGCGAGCGTGGGCGACGCCGCCGAACCCTACTTCCGCGAGACCGCCCACCTCGCGCGGCGCATGCTCGGCGCGCTGCCGCTGCAGCGTTCGCTGATAGCCCACATCCGCGCGCACGGCATGCCGCGCGCTTGATCCAGAGAGTCCTCATGAACCCCGTCCAGCTCGACAACATCACCCATCGTGACCTGCGCATCGTCACCACACGCGGCGCGGCGTGGGGCGACGACCAGATGACCTCGCCGGTCTTCGTGTCCGAGTTCCGCAGCGCGCAGGCGTACTACCCGATCGTGTTCCAGCCGGCCGACAACGGCCCCGGCATGCAACCCGTCGCGCTGCTGGGCCTGCGCTCGGGCGAGAACCTGTTCCTCGAGGCCCATGGCTGGGACGCCGCCTACATCCCGCTCGCGTTCCAGCGCGGCCCGTTCATGATCGGCCGCGCCGGCGAGCAGCTGATGATCCACGTCGACATGGACAGCCCGCGCATCGGCCACGGCGAAGGCGAAGCGGCGTACCTGCCGCACGGCGCCACCACCGACTACCTCGAGCGCGTCAACTCGGTGCTCGCGGCGATCCACCACGGCGTCGAGACCATGCCGGCCTTCGTCGCTGCCCTGCTGCGCCACGAGCTGCTCGAATCCTTCGTGATGGACGTCGAGGCCGCCGACGGCTCGCACAACCGCCTCGCCGGCTTCCACGCGATCCACGAGGAGCGCCTGGCCGCGCTCGGCGCGCCGGCGCTGGCCGAGCTGCACGCCGCGGGCCATCTCGAGGCGATCTACATGGTGCTCGCGTCGACCGCGCACCTGCGCGACCTGGTCGAGCGCCATGACAGGCGACTGAAGCGGACCCTGGCATGACACCGATCCGCGAACTCACCGGGCCCGTGGCGGACGCGATGTCCGACGCGCGCCTGCGCGACACGCAGCCCTGGGTGCAGCGCGGCCTCGTCGCCGGCTGGCCGATGGTGCAGGCCGCGCGTCGCTCGACCGCCGACGCGATGGCCTACCTCAAGAGCACCTGGCGCGGCGAACGCGTGGGCATGCTGCTCGCGCCGCCCGAGACGCAGGGCCGCTTCTTCTACAACGATTCGCTCACCGGCATGAACTTCGGCCGCGAGCTGGCGCCGCTGGATGTCGTGCTGGACGCCCTGCTGAAGATGGCCGACGACCCGAAGGCGCCGGCCGTCTACGTGGGCTCGACCACCGTCGACACCTGCCTGCCCACGTTCCGCGCGGCCAACGACCTGCCGTTCGGCGATCGCGATCCGCTCGCCAGCATCTGGTTCGGCAACCGCAGCCGCATCGCCGCGCACTTCGACCTGCCCGACAACCTCGCCTGCGTCGTCGCGGGCCGGCGCCGCTTCACGCTGTTCCCGCCCGAGCAACTCGCCAACCTGTATGTCGGCCCGCTGGACGTCACCCCCGCCGGGCAGGCAGTCAGCCTCGTGGATTTCGCCAACCCCGACCTCGAGCGCTTCCCGCGCTTCGCGCAGGCGCTGGCGCACGCGCAGGTCGTCGAGCTCGAGCCGGGCGACGCCGTCTTCATTCCGAGCATGTGGTGGCACCACGTCGAGTCGCTGACGCCGTTCAACGTGCTGATCAACTACTGGTGGCGCCAGTCGCCCGAGTACATGGACTCGCCCATCGGCGCGCTGATGGCCGCGCTGCTGACGATGCGCGACCTGCCGCCCGTGCAGCGCGAGATCTGGCGCGGCGTGTTCGACCACTACGTGTTCCGGGCCGACGAATCCACCGCCGCCCACATCCCGCCGCACGCGCGCAGCGCGCTGGCGCCGCTGACCGAGAGCGGCGCGCGCCACCTGCGCCAGGCGCTGATCAACCGATTCAAACGCTGAGGCCGCCATGACCGCAGATACCCCTGACCGTACTCGCCAACCCGTGCGCCGCGTCATCATCGCCGGCGGCGGGACCGCAGGCTGGATGACGGCCGCCTGCCTGGGCAAGACGCTGGGCAAGGGCCTCGACATCCGGCTGGTGGAGTCCGACGAGATCGGCACCGTGGGCGTGGGCGAGGCCACGATCCCGACGCTGCTGACCTTCCACGAACTCGCCGGCATCAACGAGCAGGAGTTCATGGCCGAGACGCAGGCGGTGTTCAAGCTCGGGATCAGGTTCGAGGGCTGGCGCGACGTCGGCCAGGACTACATCCACAGCTTCGGCATGACGGGCACCGATCACTGGACGGCCGGCTTCCAGCACTTCTGGCTCAAGGGCCGCGAGCGCAAGCTCGCGCGCCGCTACGGCGAGTACTGCCTGGAGCTGCGCGCCGCGGAGGAGAACCGCTTCGCGCACCTGCCGCGCAACGGCCTCAACTACGCGTTCCACCTCGACGCCTCGCTGTACGCGAAGTTCCTGCGCAAGCACAGCGAGCGCCACGGCGTGCAGCGCATCGAAGGCAAGATCGCCGAGGTGCTGCGCCACGCCGACGGCGACATCGCCGCGCTCCGGCTCGCCGACGGCTCGCTGCTGGAAGGCGACCTCTTCATCGACTGCACGGGCATGCGCGGCCTGCTCATCGGCGACACGCTGGGCATCGAGCTGCAGGACTGGAGCCACTGGCTGCCCTGCGACCGCGCCGTGGCGCTGCAGACGCAGTCCGTCCAGCCCCCGATCCCGTACGTGCGCTCGATCGCGCATCCGTTCGGCTGGCAGTGGCAGATCCCGCTGCAGCACCGCGTGGGCAACGGCATCGTCTACAGCAGCCGGCACGTCGGCGACGACGAGGCGCTGGCCGCGTTGATGGGCAACATCCAGGGCGAGGTGCTGACCAGGCCGCGCGTGATCCCGTTCAAGCCCTGCCAGCGCGAGACCGTGTGGGAGCGCAACTGCGTGGCGATCGGGCTGTCCAGCGGCTTCCTCGAGCCGCTCGAGTCGACCAGCATCCACCTGATCCAGCGCGGCGTCATCCGCCTGCTGCAGTGCTTCCCGAACGAGGGCGTGCGCCAGGTCGACATCGACGAATACAACCAGCAGACGCGCAACGAGATGCAGCACATCCGCGACTTCATCATCCTGCACTACAAGGTCACCAACCGCGCCGACAGCCCCTTCTGGGACGATTGCCGCACGATGGACGTGCCCGCGTCGCTGCAGCATCGCATCGACATGTTCCGCGAGAGCGGCCGCGTCTTCCGCATGCCCAACGAGCTGTTCGCGGAGAACTCGTGGATCCAGGTGATGCTCGGCCAGGGCATCACGCCGCAGCAGCACCACCACATCGCCGACCTGATGGACGACGTGGAGCTCAACCGCTTCCTCGAGGAAATCCGCGGCCGCGTCGAACGCACCGTGGCGCAGTTGCCGCCGCACGCCGACTACGTCGCCCGCTATTGCGCCCGCCCCGGCGAGCCCGCCCGGCCGACGCCGGCCACCGCCTGACGGGCGCCCCAAATTCCGACACGTTTCGAAGCTGAAAACCTCTGCTATAGTTGTGGGCTGATGGGGGCGTAGCTCAGCTGGGAGAGCGTCGCGTTCGCAATGCGAAGGTCAGGAGTTCGATCCTCCTCGTCTCCACCAAAAAGACGCAGTAAGTCAACGAGTTAGTTGATTCTTGAAAACCGGCCAAGTGCCGGTTTTTTCGTTGATGTCATTTTTGATGACAGTCGGGAAACGCTCGATGTCGTGATGACATTTACGAGCGTCAGTGGTCACGGTTCGGAAACCGTTGATGCCTCCATCGCCCGTTCGGCAACTTCTTTGAAATTTGTCATTCCCAAGTCTTCTGCCGCGAAGCGGAGCATGAAGGAACCGACTAGGTTTGCGATCATCATGGTTCGCTTCAGACCAACCGTTGTCGGTCCGAGTGTGAGCTGAGCAATGCCTAGCGGATCAGTGTGGGCGTTGAACGAGTCCTTCGTCGCATGAGCCCCGTCACCAGACGGAAACCGAATCCCCACGAGATAGAGGTCAGATAAATCCACCTCGCGAGCTAACTGTTCCACCCTGAAAGAATTGGGGCCCTTGTCCGGGTAGGCTTGCTTGAACTTGTCCACGTCAAGCTGAGCTTGATTGAAGCCTTTCTTGCCCTTCTCGGAGAGCAGTGGCGAAGTGATCAATTCGGAGACTTGCTCCGCCAGCGGCTTCCAATGCTTGTCGTTAGCCTCGAGAAACGCTGCGAGCGTCAGCTTTTCACGTGCCAGCGCAGTACCGACGATCGTGCACTCAGCTGTAATTCGAGCCATCGCCGAAGCCTCACCGATTGCGCCCGCCTCACACAGCAGCACGCATGCTTTAAACGCCTGCAAGGCCTTCGCAAATCCCTTCCACGCAAACAGAATGTGGGGCTCCACCGGCATCGGCGGCATCCCTCGCAACATCTGAACTGCAAGCTTTACGATGTTGTCTGAGACGGTGAACTGAACAGGTCGCGACTGCCTCGCGATCTGTCGAAAGAGCTGTAAGTCATCAAACATGCAGTCGGAGCTGGTGATGTCAGCGGTCATGAACGCATTCTAGCGTTCCGGACGAGCTACACTGTATGCCCATACAGGTCGCGCCATGTTGGTCAAAGCTCTCCGTCTCCGCTACATGGGCCACAAGCTGCCCCGCGATGTCCTGCGCGAAGCTGTGCCAATGATCGGCGAGCTGCGGTACGAAGACCAGCCACACGGCAAATCGTCGATGGTCTGCCTGCTGATGCCACTCGATGGCCGAACCGAACCAATCGTGCAGCTGCACACGTGCCGGATCAAGATCGAGAAGCGTGGCCTGTTGATCCGTGGGACTGAGCACACATGGAACCGACGCCAGCGAGAGACGTATCGCCATCTTCGGCGAAGAGCGCCGCGGCAACGCCCGGCGACTGGATGTTGTCCTGATAGGACTGCAGCAATTCAAGAGCGGTCTTCATGATGAGGTTCCTGGTTGGATGATGTCGGCGATGCCGGTGATTCAGACCTGTGCCATGCCGCCGTCGACGAACAGCTCGATGCCGGTCACGAACGCCGAGTCGTCGGAGGCGAGGAAGACGGCCGCCTTGGCGACGTCGTCCGGCTGGCCGATGCGGCCGATCGGGACCATCGAGGTCAGGCCGTCGAGGAGGCCCTGTTGCTGCACCGGGTCGGAGCCGGCCAGCTCGACCAGCCCCGGCGTGTGGATCGGCCCCGGGGACAGCGTGTTGACCCGGATCGCGCGCCCCTTCAGGTCCAGCATCCAGCTGCGCGCGAGGTTGCGAACCGCGGCCTTGCTGGCGCTGTAGATGCTGAAGTTCGCCGTGCCGGACACGCCGGCCGTCGATCCGGCGAGGATCACGGATGCGCCGCGCGGCGAGCCCTCGAGCAGCGGAAGGGCCTTCTGCACCGTGAACACGACGCCCTTGACGTTGCGGGCGAAGGTCTCGTCGACATGCTTCTCGGTGATCTGGCCGAGGGGCAGCATCTCGCCCCCGCCGGCGTTCGCGTAGAGCACGTCGATGCGGCCGTGCCGCGCGCGAACGAGCTCGTACAGGCGATCCAGGTCTGCGAGTCGGGTCGAGTCGGCCTGCACGCCGGTGGCGTTCGGTCCGATGGCCGCGACGGCCGCATCGAGTTCGGCCTGGCGGCGGCCCGTGATGTAGACCGTCGCGCCTTCGTGCGCGAAGGCCTTGGCGGCCGCGAGGCCGATGCCCGTGGTACCGCCGGTCACGACGGCGATCCTGCCGGTGAGTTTGTTGCCCATGACGTGCTCCAGTTGTTGAAAGGGTGAGCGAAGCTTATTGAATTCACGATGGTGAATAAAGCGGCAATCATTGACTTCTTATTTCATGGACATGAATAATCAGTCGTCCTGAACCTTCTTTCGCCTGCGCCCATGGATCAACTTCTCGCCTTGCGCGTCTTCGTTCGGATCGCCGAGTCAGGCGCCTTCTCGAGAGCGGCCGATTCGATGAACATCCCGCGTCCGACCGTCACCAAGCTCGTGCAGGACCTGGAGCAGCACCTGGGCACGAAGTTGCTTCACCGCACGACCCGTCGCGTCAACGTGACTCCGGAAGGCGCGGCCTACTACGAGCAGGCGGCCCGCCTGATCGGCGAGCTCGACGAGATGGACGAAGGCGCGGCACGCGCCCGGGCCCAGCCTCGCGGGCGCATCCGCGTCGACGTCGGATCGGTCCTGGCGAACATGATCCTGATTCCCGCGCTCCCGGCATTCCGGGCCCGCCATCCCGAACTGCACGTCGATCTCGGGGTCAGCGACCGTCCCATCGACCTGGTCGGCGAAGGCGTCGACTGCGCGATCCGTGGCGGCGAACTCTCCGAATCCTCGCTCGTGGCGCGGCGCATCGCGGACATGGACTGGGTGACGTGCGCGAGTCCGCGCTACCTGCGGGCGCGTGGCGTCCCGCGTCATCCCTCCGATCTCGAGACGCCGGCTCCCGAGAGCAAGGCCGGCGAGCGCGTACCCGGGCATGCGATCGTCGGATACTTCTCGTCGCTCACCGGCCGTGCGTTCCCACTCGAGTTCCAGAAGGGCGACGAGCGCCTGCAGGTGCGCGGCCGGATGGAAGTGGCGGTCAACGAGAGCACCGGCCACCTGAGCGCGCTCCTGGCCGGCGTGGGCGTCGGGCAGGTGTTCAAGTTCATGGCCGCGCCTCACGTGGAGCGCGGGAATCTGCGTACCGTGCTCGACGACTGGAGTCGGCCGCGCCAGCCCTTTCACGTTGTCTACGCGAGCAACCGACACCTCAGCGCCAAGATCCGGCTCTTCGTCGACTGGGTGGCCGACGTGTTCGCGCCGTTCGACGATCGCCGCCGCTGACTCAGCGGAGCGGGACGCCAGCCGGATCGCCGACATCCGCAGACGCATCACGGACGCCCGCCTCGCCACGAGCGGGAAGGTCGGATGCAGGTTTCCCTGCGCTGCCATCACCGCTGACGATTGCGGCGCCGATCAGGCGGCCGCGTTGCGATGCCGGCCGCGCCGGCCTATTGCGCCGGCGTGTTGATCGTCACGCCACGCTTCTTCAGCTGGTCGACGACGATCTGCGCGTTCGCGTTGCCCTCGCTCGCGAGCTTGGCCGTCGCGGTGGCGATGGCCTCGAGCGAGTTGCGCACCTTCTGCGCGCCCTGCTCCTGCGGTGCGATCGCGGCGTCGAGCGATGCGAGTTGCTGGCGTTCGCCGACCTGCTGGAAGGCCTGCAGGCCCAGCCAGACGACCAGCGTCAGCCCCGTCAGCAATTGGGGCAAGAACGAGCTGTACTGGCGCGGCGCAGGTTGGGCGGTCGCGCGCGGCTGGTCGCGTTCCATCACTTCGTGCCCTTTCCGGCGGGTGCGCTCGGCGCCACGGCCGCAGGCGCCGCGGCAGGCGCGTTGACGGTGATGGTCAGGCCCTGCGCGGCCAGCATGTTGAGCACCTGGCGGTCGTTGTCCTTGACGCCCATCTGCGCGAGCGTCTTGACGATCTCGTTATACAGGCCCTCGAGCGGCACCGTCTGTTGCACGAACGCCTGGCGGCGATTCAGCGAGGCCTGCGCGGCGCGGTTCTGCGTGAAGAGCACGCCATTCGCGATCACCAGCAGCAGCGCCAGCGCCCCCAGTCCGACCAGCAAGTTGTGTTGCCACTTCGATAGCATCGCCGTCCTGTGGGAAGTCGAGGGAGGAGCCGGCATCACGGCTCGCGCGATTCTAGTGGCTGCGGGTGCGTTCGCGAGGTCGTCGATCATTCAGCGCTCCGCCTCGGCGCCGCGCCGGCGGCGCAGGCCGAACAGGACGCCCAGGCCCGCGAGCAGCAAGGCCGTCATGCCGGGCTCGGGCACGGGGGTCGTCGTCGGGCCGGTGACCTGGCCCTCGAGCACCAGCGTCACGTCGTCGAGCGCCGCGCTGTAGCCGCTGGCGTTGCTGCCGGTCGCGTGCAGCGTGATCGTGTCCTCGAAGCTGCCGACCGTGCCGGTGTCGAAGTCCACGGTCAGACCGCCCTTGGCTTCGCCCGCGCCCAGGCCCGAGAACGCGCCGAACCCGCTCAGGTCGAAGCCCGGCGCGCTGCCGGACGGCGTGAACGAGCCGCTCAGCAGATCGGCCAGACCGGTCGCGCTGTTGAGGACGGCCAGCGTGTCGTCGAGGCCGGCGCTGCCCTGGGCGAGCGTGCCGAAGTCCAGCGTGTAGACGTTGCCCGCCTGCGTCAGCGTGACGGGCCCGCCGGCCTGCTCGAGCGCCACCTTCGCGTAGTTGTCGACCGTGCCCTTCAGCGCGATCACGCTCGATCCCAGCGGGAGGTCGGCCAGGTCGGCGTCGTGGCTGGCGAACGTCGCGGTGGCGCTGCCGAGGAACACGCCCGAGCTCGTCGTATCCAGGCTGGCCGTGAGGCTCGTCGCGTCGGTGGATTGCGCGGCCAGCGAGGCGAACGACCCGCCCGTCGTGAAGGCCCCGCCTGCGTTGCCCAGCGAGCCGCGCAGCACGTCGCTCAGCGCGCTGGTCGGGCCCGAGTTGGTGACGGAGATGCCGCGTGCGGCGATGACGTCGCCCGTGTGCACGACGCCGAAGTCGACCGTCGTGGTGTTGACCTGCGCCGCGGCCGGCGAATAGACCTTGCCGGTCACCGCGACCTGCTGGCTCGCCAGCGTCATCTGGCAGCTGTTGCCGCAGCCGCCGATGTTGGCGGCGTCCGAGACCAGGTTGAGCGTCGCCGACTTCGCGTTCGCGCCCGTGAAGTCGCCCGCGTTCGCCGTGCTCAGGCCGACCACGAGCTGGCTGGCACTCGTCGCGCCGGGCGCCAGCAGGTTGACGCTGCCCGAGGCGGTGACGGGCGCGCCGCCGCTGGTGAGGGTGGCGTCGAGCGCCGCCTGCGGCGCGGTCGTCGCCTGGTTCGTGATGCTGACGAAGGCCGACGGTGCGGCGTCGCCGACGCGATGCGCGCCGAGCGCGATCGCGGGCGTGTTGACGACCGGGCTGGCCGCGTTGACGACCGTGGCGATCGCCTGGATCGTGCCAGCGACGCCGTAGTTCTCGCTGCCGACGGAGGCCGTTCCCAGCCCGTTGCTGACGCCGTTGACCTTGCCGGCCGTCGTGTAGTCGACCGTGATGCTGCCGTTGACGGTGCCCGCCGCCGCGGTGTTGACGGTCACGGTCATCGCGCCGTTGGCCGAGGTGCTGCTGGTGCCGGCGAGGATGCCGTTGAGGCTGCCGGTGCCCGTGATCAGCGACGCGCCGGTGCCGTTGCTGGCGCCGAAGGCGGCGTTCAGGTCCTCGACGAAGCCGGCCGCGCCGCTGGCGGTGTTGCGGATGACCAGGCCCTGGCTCACCGTCTGCCCGACCTGGACCGTGCCGAAGTTCAGCGACGGCGTCTGGATCTGGCCGGCCGCGGCCTGGTAGGCGGCGGCGCCGCTGGCCAGCACGATGTTGAGCTTCTGGTCGGCGATGTTGTCGAAGTTGCTGCGCAGGTTGATGGCCTGGCCGGTGAGCGGCGCCAGCGTGCCGGCGCTGGTCACCGTGAAGGTCACGCCCAGGTCGCCCGTGTTGGCGCCGGGGCCGCCGGTGTTGTAGTTGGCCGCCGTCACGCCCGCGCCGCTGAGGCGGGAATCGGTGATGTTGGCGCCGTTGACGCTGGTCTGGATCGCGCCGCGCAGCGTCGGGCCGCTCGTGCCGGTGTTGGCGATCCGGTAGTCGACGGTGTTGGCGCCGACACGCACGTTGCCGAGGGTGAGCGTGGCGTTCGTCGTGCTGCCGTTGGTGATGCCGGCGCCCGTGATCGCCTGCGCCGCGTTGCCGCCCGCGACGATCGAACCGGCGCCCGTCACGGCCGCGTGGCGGTCGAACGCGTTGCCCGAGCCGGACTGCGCGTTGGTGTAGTCGCTGGTGATGATGACGTTGTGGCCGTCCAGCGTCACCGCCGAGCCCGCCGCGCCGATCACCAGCTTGCCCTGCGTGATGTCGCCGTTGGTGGCCAGCGCCAGCGTGCCGCCGTTGGCCTGCAGCGTGCCGCTGCCCACGAGCGCGCCGCTGTTGGCGGGCTGCGCGATGGTCAGCGTGCCGCCGGCGACGTCGGCGAGGATGAGGCCGTTGTTGGTCAGCGTGTTGTTGCCGCCGACGGATACAGCGGCCCCGAGGTTGCCCTGGCCGCGCAGCGTGACGCCGCTGGCGATCGTCGTCGTCCCGGTGCCTTCGATCGTGAGGCGGGCGCCGGGGTCGTTCAGGTTGATGCTGCCCGTGCCATTGATCGTCTGGTTGGGCACGCTGGTGCTGTCCAGGCTCAGGATGCCGCCGTTGGCGATGTTGATCGCGCCGTTGAGCGTGGCGCCGTCGATCACGCGCTCGCGCGAGTTGACCGAGGTCGACATGTCGACCAGGCCGGCGATCGTCACGCCGTCCAGGATGTTGGCGTTGCTGCTGGTGACGACGATCGCGCCGGTGCCGGCCGTCGACAGCGTGCCGCCGGTGATCGTGACGCCGTTCTGGACGACGGTGCTGCCCGTCTGCGCGGCAAGGGTGCCGCCCGCGTTGGCGACGTTCGTCGACAGCATCAGCGTGCCGCCGTTGCGCGCGTCGACGAGCGCCTCGTTCTGCAGGATGCCCGAGTTGCCGGGCGTCCCGAAGGTCAGCGTGCCGCCGGACGCGTCGGCCGAGATGCGCCCGTGGTTGATCAGGGTATTGGCGCCGCCGACGAACACGGCCGTGCCGACGTTGCCCTGCCCGTGGACGACGATGCCGGAGCCGAGCGTCGTGCTGCCGGTGCCTTCGATGGACAGGCGCGCGTCGGGACTGTTCAGGTTGAAGGAGGCCGTGCCCGAGATGGTCTGCGCGCCACCGGTGGTGTTGACGCTGTCCAGCGACACGATGCCGCCGTTGGCGATGTTGACGACGCCGTTGATCGTCAGGCCGTTGACGATGCGCTCGCGTGAGTTGACCATCGACGCGGCGTCCAGCGTCCCGTTGAGGGTCACCGCGTCGAGGACGTTGTTGCCGTTGCTGGTGACCGTCAGCACGCCCGTGCCCATCGTGTTGATGGCGCCGTTGAGCGTCACGCCGGTCTGCACGACCTGGCTGCCGTTGGCGGCCAGGATCTGGCTGCCGGCGTTGGCATCGACGCTGGTCGACAAGTTCAGGATGCCGCCGCCGACCGCCTGCAGCGTCCCGTTGTTGATGAAGGTGCCCGAGTTGCCCGGCGGCCGGATGGTGAGCGTTCCGCCCGCCACGTCGGCCGAGACCAGGCCGTTGTTGGTCAGCGTGTTGTTGCCGCCGACGAACACGGCCTGGGCGAACGTGCCCTGGCCGCGAACGATCACGTTGGCGCCCAGCGTGGTCGTGCCGGTGCCTTCGACCGACAGCAGGGCGCTGGGGTCGTTGAGGTTGAACGTCGCATGTCCGCTGATCGCGTTGTCGGTGGCGATCGTGCTGTCGAGGCTGACGAGGCCGCCGTTGGCGATGTTGACCGCGCCGTTGAGCGTGAGGTTGTTGCCGATGCGCTCGCGCGCGTTGGTGAGCGACGACGCGTCCAGGTTGCCGCTGAACGTGACGGCGTTGAGGATGTTGTTGTTGCTGCTCGACGCCGTGAACAGGCCGCCGCCACTCGACGTGAACGTGCCGTTGATCGTCACGCCGTTCTGCAGCACGGTGCTGCCCGTGCCGGAGATGATCTGGCTGCCGGGATTGGCCACGATGTTGGTCGACAGCGTGAGCGTGCCGCCGTTGATCGCCTGCAGCGTGCCGTTGTTGACGAAGCTGCCGCTGTTGCCCGGCGCGGTGATCTCCAGCGTGCCGCCGTTCACGTCCGACGAGATCAGCCCGTTGCTGGTGAAGGTGTTGTTGCCGCCGACGAACACCGCGCGGCCGATGTTGCCCTGGCCGTGCACCGTGATGCCCGAGCCGAGCGTCGTGCTGCCGTTGCCTTCGACGGACAGTATCGCGGCCGCGTCGTTGAGGTTGATGCTGGCGGTGCCCGAGATCGTCTGCGCGCCGCCGGTGGTGCCGACGCTGTCCAGGCTCAGGATGCCGCCGTTGGCGATGTTGACGTTGCCGTTGAGGGTCAGGCCGTTGACGATGTGCTCGCGCGAGTTGGCCAGCGTGGCCATGTCCAGCGTGCCGGTCACGCCGACGCCGTCGAGGTAGTTGTTGCCGTTGCTGGCCGCGCGGAACACGCCCGAGCCCGAAGTCGTGATGGCGCCTCCCGTGACCCGGATGCCGTCCTGCTCGACGACGCTGCCGTTCAGCGCCGAGATCGTGCCGCCGTTGGCGACGGTCGCCTGCAGCGCCAGCGTGCCGCCACTGGTTGCCGACAGCGTGCCGTTGTTGATGACGCTGCCGCTGTTGCCCGGCGGCGCGATCGTCAGCGTGCCGGCGTTGACGTTGGCGACGATGTGGCCGTTGTTGACGAGCGTGTTCGTGCCGCCGACGAACGTCGCGGTGCCGATGTTGCCCTGCCCCTGCACCGTGATGCCGGCGCCGAGCGTCGTCGTGCCGTTGCCCTCGACGGACAGATGCGCGCCAGCATCGTTCAGGTTGACGGTGCCGGTGCCGGCGATGGTCTGGTTGGGCGTGCCGGTGCTGTCCAGGCTCAGGAGGCCGCCATTGGCGATGTTGATCGTGCCGTTGAGCGTCAATCCGTTCGAGACCCGCTCGCGCGAATTCACATTCGCGCTCATGTCGACCAGGCCGTTGACCGTGACGCCGCTGAGCGCGTTGTTGTTGCTGCTGAACACCATGAGCGCGCCGGTGCCCGTCGTGTTGATGGTGCCGCCGGTGATCGCGCTCGAGAACTGGTTGAGGAAGCTGCCGTTGGCGAGCTTGATGACGCCGCCCGTGTTGGCGATGTCGTTGAACGCCTGCAGCGAGGCGGTCACCGACACCGTCCCCACGTTGATCGTGCCCGAATTGGTGGTGCTGCCGCCGCTCTGCAAGGTCAGCGTGAACGCGTCGACGTCGATGCCACCCGCATTCGTCAGCCCGAAGATCGACTGGGCGCTCGACACCGTCACGGTCTTGCCCACGGAGATGGAGGCGTTGTCCTGCGCGGGGCCGGTCGGCACCAGGCCGCAGGACCAGTTGCCGGCGTTGGACCAGTCTCCGGAGGCCGGCACCCAGGTACAACTGGCGCCCGCGAACGCCGAGTGGGTCGGCGCAGCCGACATCACCAGGAAGGCGGCCAGCGCCAGGGACGTCCGCGCGAACGGGTTGCGAGTCATCGGCATGTGCGTGCTCCGTTTTGTTATCCGGCGCCGGATCGTTTGCCCGCGTCGAACCCTGGCGGGATTGTGACGAGCCGCAACAGTGCGTAACAGAGCGAAGCTAGGGAGACAACGGAAGACATTTCTGTGCCTTACCTGAATGGCCAGGTTCAAACCACGCGACTCGCTGTCCGTTGCTGTCGAGCAGGCCTTCGCGAAGCCCCTGAGCGTTCGGCCGTCGATGCCTAAAGAGACTCGACGCCCCTCTCCTCCGAGACTTTGCGCGGCCGTGTCGGCTCGATAAATTTGTTTCGCTGCGCTGATAGCGCCAAGCAACACAGCGCCTCGTTCCTGGCGGGATGCTGGGCTGCGCGGCTTGCCGGCAGCGAAGGACGAGCCAGCACCGCGAGGTGCATGTCACAGGGTCGTCGTTCGCTGGGCGGGCGACATCGACGCGGGTAGCGGCCCGATCCAGGCCATTCGCTGGCAGACGGTCGTCACGAGTCACCGAAACCAGCTCACTCACACACCATCATCCAATGAAGACAACTACCTTTCAGAGAACCACTCTCTGCTATTGCATCCTCTCTGCGTTCGGTGCGCTTGCTTCGGTGACTCCTTCCCTGGCGCAGGCGCAGGACACGGCGACCTCAGTGCAGCGCGTCGAAATCACCGGCTCGTCGATCAAGAGAGTCGACGCCGAGACCGCCCTGCCGGTGCAGACCGTGACCCGTGAACAGATCGAGACGCTTGGCGTCACGAACACCGAACAACTGCTGCAGAACATCTCCGCGAACTCCACCGCCGGCGGCATGACCTCCCAGCAGAACGCCGGCCAGTCGACCTACGGCGAAGCCACCGCGAGCCTGCGCGGCCTCGGCTCGCAGCGCACGCTGGTGCTGGTGAACGGCCGGCGCATCGCGAACTACGCGACGGACGGGACGGCCGTCGACATCAACTCGATCCCGCTGTCCGCCATCGATCGCGTCGAAGTGCTGAAGGACGGCGCGTCGGGCGTGTACGGCTCCGATGCCGTCGCCGGCGTCATCAACTTCATCCTGCGCAAGGACTTCCACGGCGTCGAGATGACCGCCTACTACGGCAAGCCGACGACCGCCGGCGGCGGCAAGAGCGGCAAGGTCGGCATGGTCGCGGGCTTCGGCGACATCGACAAGGATCATGTCGCGGCGCTGTTCTCGCTCGACGTCGCGCACGACTCGGCCATCCAGGGCTACCAGCGCAACTACGCGAAGCGTTCGTGGAGCGACGACGGCCTGTTCGACATCAGCGCGACGGCCACGGGGGCGATCCGCACCTTCGATCCGAACATGCTGACCACCCTGAACCAGGGCAAGGCGCTCTATGCGGACGGCAGCGGCATCGGCAACATCCTGGGCCCGACCAGTCCCAGCAGCACGGCCAACAACTGCACGGCGAACGGCATGTCGTTCGACGTCAACCTCAACACCTGCCGCTACAACCCGTCGCCGCTGGTGCCGCTGACGCCGGACGTCACGCGCGTCAACGTCTCGGGCACCTTGCGTGGCCGCATCAACGACGACAACGAGTGGTTCGCGGAAGTGTTCGCATCGAATGCGAAGACCACCATCAGCGAGCAGTCGTCGCCGTACAGCGCCTCCTTCCTGGCGACCGATCCGCTGTTCCACAAGCTCGGAATCAATCCGGACATCCTGATCAACGCCAACAGTCCGTACTATCCGACGGCCTATATCAATGCGGTCAATGCGCAGAACGCCGCGTACAACGCAGCGAATCCCACGTCGCCCCAAAAGCCCATTGTTGCCCCGGGTGATCCGGTCGCGGTCAGCTACCGCGCGGTGGACGGCGGCGGCCGCATCCATACGGACAATTCGACGCTGTACCACTTCGCCACCGGGCTGAACGGCACGCTCAAGGACTGGGACTACGACGCTTCTTACAGCCGCAACGAGAGCGTGGTGTCGGAATCGACCCAGCGCGGCTACCAGAACCAGACGCAGCTGGTCGAACTGCTGAGCGGCAACAACGCCTTCGATCCGTTCGCGGCGCAGCAGTCGCCGGCGCTGGCCGCGCAGATCATGGCGACCAACTACAACGGCAACATCATCAAGTCGTCGCTGACGACCGACGCGATCGACCTCAAGGTCACGCACGACCTGATGAAGCTGCCGGGCGGCGCGCTGGCGTTCGCCGCCGGCGTGTCGTTCCGCAAGGAAGCCCTCGACCTGCGGCCAAGCGCGGCCTACCAGAGCGGCGACGTCTCCGGCTACGGCGCCGCGGTGCTGCCGTTCTCCGCGTCGCGCAACTCGCATTCGATCTATGGCGAACTCGATGCGCCGTTCCTGAAGATGCTGGAAGCCGACCTGTCGGTTCGCAACGACCACTACCCGAACGCCTCGTCCACCAACCCGAAGTTCAGCCTCAAGTTCCTGCCGATCGACCAGGTCGCGTTCCGCGGCTCCGTCGGCACGGGCTTCCGCGAGCCCTCGCTGCCCGAGCTGTTCACGCCGCTCGCGCCCGCCACGACGTCCATCTTCACCGATCCGGTCACCGGCGTGCCGGGCCAGTTCAACCAGGAAGTCGGCGGCAACCCGCAGCTGGTTCCGGAGAAGTCGAAGCAGTTCTCGCTGGGCACGATCGTGGAGCCGGTCAAGGGCCTGTCGGCCAGCGCCGACTACTACCATGTGCGCGTCGACCACGCGATCATCGCCCTCGATGCCCAGACGGTCGTGAACCTGGCGGCCGCGGGCAACCCGGTCTACGTGCCGCTGGTGTCGCGCGACAGCTCCGGCAACATCACCAACATCGTCACCAAGAACGTCAACAGCGGCGGTGTCGTCACGGCGGGGGTCGACATCGACGTGAAGTGGAACGGCTTCCGCACGCCGGTGGGTCAGTTCGGCGCCGAACTGGCCGGCACGTGGATCCAGAAATACGACCTGACGACCATCGACGGCACGGTGCAGCACAGCGTCGGGCGGACGACCGACACGGCGGACTCCGCCATCAACGCGGTCACCAACGGCGGGATGATCTTCCGCTGGAAGCACGCGCTGACGGCGAACTGGAAGTACGGCGGCTACGGCCTGGCGCTGACGCAGAACTACCAGTCGAGCTACAAGGACGCGCCGCCCGCGATCGACGATTGCGATCCGCGCGACTACACGGCGCCCGATGCCCCGCCCTCGGTCTGCAGCACGGGCCGCCGCGTCGGCGCCTTCGCGACGTACGACCTGCAAGGCGAGTACAGCGGCCTGAAGAACCTGAGCTTCCGCCTCGGCCTGAAGAACATGTTCGACCGCCAGCCGCCCCGCGTCACCACCAACGGCACCTACTTCCAGACGGGCTACGACCCGACCTACTACGACCCGCACGGCCGCTTCGTCTACGGCTCTGCGACCTACAAGTTCTGACCCCAAAGGTTGATCGAGAGGAATCTTGATCTTGATAGAGGCGGCATCTGTGAGCCGCCTCTTTTTTTTCTCGATCCAGCGTCCGTGAAACCATGCGAGTCCTGACGCGATCCTCCCGCCGCGGCGTCGCCTCGACGCTGTTCGCCCTCGCCTTGCTGCCCTCCCCAGCAGGCGTCGCCGCGGCCCCTTCCTGCAGCGCGCGATCGGGCCCCACCGTGCCGGTGGTGGTCGAGCTCTACACCTCCGAAGGCTGCGACTCGTGCCCGCCCGCCGACCGTTGGCTGGGCACGCTGAAGGGGCGCACCGACGTCGTCCCCCTCGCCTTCCACGTGGACTATTGGGACAGCCGCGATTGGAAGGACCGCTTCGCCCAACCGAAGTTCACGCGCCGCCAGAACGCGGCGCTGCGCAGCAGCGGCGCACGTTTCGCGTACACGCCGCAAGTCGTGGTGGACGGCCGCGACGAGCCCGGCTGGAGCCGGATCCCCGCCTCGACGCTGCAGGCGAGGACGCCCGCCACGGTCGACATGACGCTGGCCCAGGACCCCACCGGCCTCGCGCTGACGCTGGCGCCCCGCGCGGGCGCGCCGGCGGAGCTCGAGGGCTACGTGGCCGTGGTCGACGACGGCATGCAGACGCACGTGGACGGCGGCGAGAACCGCGGCGCGACCTTGCGCCAGGACAGCGTCGTTCGCGAGCTGCTGCCGTGGAACCTGGCCGGCGCGGAGCCGGCGACGCTGCGGTTCGCGTCCCGCACGACGCCCGAGCCGGGTGCGACGCGTCACTGGGTGGCCGTCGCCACGAACGGCGCGTACGGCCCGCCGGTGCAGGCCGTCACGCTGGCCTGCACGCCCTGATCGGAGTCAGGCCGACGTTGCGCGGATCTCGATGATCCCGCGCGCGATGCCGATGACCACGGCGTGGGTCCGATCGGACGCGTGCAGCTTGCCGAGGATCCTCTTGACGTAGTTCTTCACGGTGCCCTCGGTCGTGGAGAGCTCGAACGCGATCTCCTTGTTCGCCTTGCCCGCGGCGACCAGTTCGAGCACCTGGATCTCGCGCGCCTTCAGGTCTTCCTCGGCCCGGCTCTGCATCAGCTGGACGGCGGAGTCGCCGTCGATGAAGCGTCGGCCCGACGCCACCGCGCGGATGGCCTGGGCCAGTGCCCCCCGCACGTTGGACGACAGGAGGCAGCCATGCGCGCCGGCGTCGATCGCGCGGCGGGTACGGACGTCCCCGCATCTCGAGGCGATGACGATGACGCGTGCGGACGGATCGAAGGCGTGCAACCGCGCGATTGCCCCATGGCAAGAGACGTCCGTGCCCATCAGCACCACCGCGGGCAGCAGGCCCATGAAGTGGATGGAGTCGAACTCCTCGCTGCCGACTTCGCCCACCAGCTCCATGTCGCGTTCGGCGCCGAGCAGCGCGCGAATGCCTTCATGGACCAGGGGATCGTCTCCCACCGAGAGCACGCGTATCAGCACGCCCTCGCGCGCCTCGCGAGCGTCGGCGAGACGCGCGGAAAGGGGCTCACGCTGAATGACGTTGGCGAACATCGAAGCTTGCTCCAGGCCCACCGCCGCGGCAATCGTCGCTCGCAGTCCCGAGTGGCGCCATTGCAGTCACTTTAGAGCGCGATCCGGTACCAAAAGGAACCGCATTTTTCCAAGTCGAAGGTATCACTTGCTGTCTCCCCTAGGCTTGTCTAGGCAGTGCGAGGGATGTCTAGTCACGGAAGAGCTTGCAGGCAGTCGCCGAGGATCTTCGTGGCCGCGTCGATCTGCCTCGGAAACAGGCCGGCGAAGCCGAGCAGCAGGCCGAGCCGGGGCGGCGGCTCCCGGTAGTACGGATGGATGGGATGCAGCCCCAGGCCTTGCTGTCGTGCCGACTCCATGAGGCGATCCAGCCGCGGCGTGTCGAAATCCGGGAGCCAGCCGATGACATGCATGCCCAGCCGCGAGTCGTCCGCCTGGATCCGCCCCGCGGCGTGGCGCTCCAGCCCGGCAAACAGCGCGGAGCGCCGCCGCCTGAGCTCGAGGACCGTGGCGCGGAGATGCCGGTCGAAGGAGCCGCGGCTGAACAGCAGGTGCATCGCGGCCTGCTCGATCGCCGGACAGCCCATGTCTTCCAGCATCTTTGCGCGGACGAGATCCTTGCGCAGGCCGGCCGGGCAGACGACGTAGGCCAGGCGCAGCGAGGGGAACATCATCTTGGAGAAGCTGCCGACATAGACGACCCGGTCGCCGGTGTCCAGCGATCGAAGCGCCGGGATCGGCCGGGCGCTGTAGCTCAGTTCGCCGTCGTAGTCGTCCTCGAAGATCCAGCTCGAGTGCTCCTCGGCGAACCTCAGCAGTTGCTGCCGGCGGCTCAGCGACATCGTTCTTCCGGATGGGAACTGATGGGATGGCGTCACGTGCACCAAACGGGCGCAGGACGGCAGCTCGTCGACGACCAGGCCGTCCTCGTCCGTGCGCACGCCCACCACGTCGGCACCGTGGGCGCGCAGGCAATGCGAGGCCAGCTCGTAGTACGGATCCTCCATGGCCGCCGTCGCACCCGGGTCGAGCAGAATCCGCGACACCAGGGAGAGGGCCTGCTGCGTTCCGCTGACGATGACGATGTCGCGAGGATCCGCGGCGACCCCTCGCCAGGTCGCGAGGAATCGGGAGATGGATTCGCGCAGCTCCGGCAACCCCTGAGGATGCGGATAGCCCGTGTTCGTCCGCGCAGCCGCCGTCGCCAGGGCCGAGCTCCACGCGCTGACGAGCTTCGTGTTGACCAGCGGCGCGCCGTACTGGAGGTCGTAGCGCAGCGCCGGCCCGGCCCCCCCGAGAGTCAACGGCGGAAGGTCGCGCAGTCGCGCTGCGTACGCGGACTGCGCCTCGACGCGCCTGGGCTGCATGACGGGGCCATGCGGCAACGGGACGTCGCTGACGTAGGTGCCCGAGCCCTCGCGCATCACGCCCAGCCGTTCGATGCGCAGCTGCTCGTACGCGCGCAGCACCGTGTTGCGCGACAGCCCGAGGTTCTCGGACAGCATTCGGGTCGACGGAAGCTTGCTGCCCGACTGGAACTGGCCGCTGCGAATCGCCTGCCGCAGGGATCGCGCAAGCTGTTCGTGCTTGGGGCCATGGTTGTCTAGTTGCAGATGCATCTGGTCGACGATGTAGACAGCGAGGGTCGCGCGATTTGCCTGGCAGCGAGGGTTCGATGGTCGGAACTGGACGCTGGCAGCGGGTGGTTGGCTCCAAGGTGCTCCACGGCGCGGGATCCCACGCCGTCATGATTCGCGCAGGCGATGGGGACGACCGGCGCGATAGCGGCCTGCCTCATCGGCCCTTGCGGCCTGATGATTGCAAATCTAGCAACACGGGGTGCCGTATGCGCTGCCATTGCGACGAACAGCGGCTTTTCAGCGCCGGTCGGCTTGTGGGCGCGCCCGAGTGACGATCCGGGGGGCCCCCCGCGGCGGCGGGCAGGCGAGCCGGTCCCTCAGGCCGCCGGGGTGGGCGCCTGTCGGTCGATGAGCTCCTCGTGCTTGAGCTCGGCCCAGAACCCGGCCGGAATCGTCGCGTGCATCGAATTCCAGTTCTCCTGGATCTGCCGGCTGCTGCCGGCGCCGACCACGAGCGCCACCGCTCCCGGCGCGGCGGCCGAGAATTGCAGCGCCGCGGTGCGCAGGTCGACGCCGTGGTGCGCCGCGACGGCGCGCAGCTGCTCGCGCTTCAGGAGCACGTCCGGCGGGATCCTGAAGTTGTCCTTGCCGTAGTTGTAGCGCGGACTGCCCGAGATGAAGCCCGCATTCAGCGACGAGCCGATCACCAGCGACACGTTCTTCGCGTGCACCGCGGGAAACACCTCATGCAGCGCGTTGGCGTGGTCGACCAGCGAGTACTGGCGCGCGCACAGGCAGACATCGGGATCGGCATCCTCGATCACCTGGAGGATGGCCATCGGCGTATTCACGCCCACGCCCCAGGCGCGGATGATGCCCTCGTCGCGCATCTTCGACAGCGCCGGGAACGCGCCCTTGCGCGCGATCGCGTACTGCGCCTCCCAGCCGTCCGGAAACCAGGCGAAGTCGGGCGACAGGTCGTGCACGAAGGCGACGTCGAGGTGCGACACGCCCAGGCGCTGCAGGCTGTCCTCGATCGAACGGCGCACGCCGTCGGCCGTGTAGTCGATCACCAGGTCGTTGGGCGAATCGGAGAACGGGAACATCTTCGCGTGCCCGTTGTCCTTCGAGGCCTTGAACAGCTTGCCGACCTTGGACGAGAGCACGTACTCGTCGCGCGGCTGGTTGTGGAGGAAGTGGCCGAAGCGCCGCTCCGCCAGCCCGAGGCCGTACCAGGGGGCGACGTCGAAGTAGCGCACGCCCACGGCCCACGCGGTCTCCAGCGTCGCCTGGGCGTCGTCGTCGGTGTGCTTGCCGAACTCGTTGCCGAGCGGCACGCCGCCCAGGCCGAACCGGAACCTGGGCTTGAAGATCTGGTGGGCGCGGTTGGTCACGGCGGGCCTTGAGGTGGACGGGGTGGAGGCCAGCGGTCGGCAATCGACATACCGCGGCGAGGCTCCGATGCCGTGCTCGACAATATCGACGCAGCACAATGCGCGGCATGGAGATCGAGAAATACGAAGCCATCGGCCAGCGCGGCGAGGCATGCATCATCGTTCTCAGGAACGTCACGCTGCCCAACGGGCAGACCGCGCCGGCGTACAGCCTGGCCACCGGCGAGCGCCTGCGGCCCACCGGCGTCGATGGGGAATTCGAGACGCTGAGCGGCAGCCGCACCTTCAGGCTGCGCGGGAAGACCGCGGAGCGTCCGGGCGAGGCCGGGCCGTCGAGCCTCGACTGACGGCGGGTGAGCGTTCGAGCTGGGAACGCGGGATGCTGGACGGCGGTCGATGGGCGCGGCACTCCGCCGCGCTCGCATCTCCCAAGGATCCGCCATGCAGCAAGCCACGACTCTCCCCAGCGCCGTCATCACGTCCGACCGCGTCGCCGGCACCGACGTCTTCAATCCCGCCGGCGACTCCCTGGGATCGATCGACCACCTCGTCATCGACAAGCGCTCCGGTGCGGTCCGCTATGCCGTGCTCGAGTTCGGCGGCATCCTGGGCATGGGCGCCGACCGTTATCCGCTGCCCTGGTCGATGTTGAAGTACGACGCCGACAAGGAAGGCTACGTCGTGCCGCTCGAGAAGGAGCAGCTGAGCGAGGCCCCGCGCTATTCGAGCGACGCCCGTCCCGCCTACGACGACCAGTACACGCGCGGGATCCGCGAGTACTACGGCGACGACCTCATCTGACGCGCACCATTGGCGGCAGGGCGCTGGAAGGACCCGCGCGCCCTGCCGCCGGCCCGCGTCAGACCGGCGACGGGTCGCGCTCGCGCTCGTAGTGCTTGTGGCGCCCCACGGCCTTGATGAAGCGATCGATGGCCGCGCCGGTGACGGCCTCGCCGGCCGCCAGGTCGATGAAGCCGGCATCGTCGGGCGTCGGCTCGATCGCTGCAGCCGCCAGCAGCGCGATGGACCCGCCCAGCACGAAGATCGTCTTGCAGTGGCGGAACTGTTCCTTGATGAACTCGACGGCCGGCCCGACCTTGACCAGCGCGTCCGCCGAGGCATCGACCACGACCGCATCCCACAGCGGCGACGGCATCGTCTCCAGCGTCGCCTCGATCTCGATGGGCGCGCCCGTCGACGACGCGACGCGGCCCAGCTTCGTTCCGAGGTAGCGCGGCGCGGCGCCGGCGTCGATGAGGCGGTCGTAGACCTGCTGCATCGCGTCGGCTCGGGCACCGTCCGCAACGAGCATTGCGATGCGCCGGCCGGTGACGTCGCCCAGCCCCGGGAAGTTGAACAGCGACAGCGGCGCGGAGGCGTCGACCTCCGACTTGACCGGCGGCTCGAGCGCGCGCGCCTGCGCGGGCGGCAGCTGCATGCCGAGGCCGTCGGCCACGCGCGCGGCCAGCGTCTCGTCGACATTGCGCAGCAGGGACACGACGCGCTGGCGGATCGCCGGCGTCTGCACGCGGGTGAGCTCGAAGCGGAAGGCCGCGACGATGTGGTTCTTCTCGACGTCCGACTGGCTGTCGAAGAACAGCGTCGCCTGCGAGAAGTGGTCGGCGAACTTCTCGGGCTTGCCGCGCACCTTGTCCTCGGCGACGGGCTCGGGGAACGGGACGAAGCCGCGCGCGCCGGCCTGGAACGGGCAGCCGCCGCCCAGCGAGTTGGGCTCGTACGCGACGCGCCCGCGCGGGATCGCGCGCCGGTGGATGCCGTCGCGCTGGTTGTTGTGCACCTCGACCAGCGGTGCGTTGATCGGCAATTCGTGGAAGTTCATGCCGCCCAATCGGGTGATCTGGGTGTCGACGTAGGAATGGATGCGGCCCTGCAGCAGCGGGTCGTTCGTGAAGTCGATGCCGGGCACCACGTGCGCGGTGCAGAAGGCGACCTGCTCGGTCTCGGCGAAGAAGTTGTCGGGGTTGCGGTCGAGCACCATGCGGCCGACGGGACGCACCGGCACCAGTTCCTCCGGAACCAGCTTCGTCGGGTCGAGCACGTCGAAATTGAACGCCGCGGCCTGCGCCTCGGTGAAGACCTGCAGGCCCAGCGTCCACTCCGGATAGTTGCCGGACTCGATGGCCTCCCACAGGTCGCGCCGGTGGAAGTCCGGATCGCAGCCGGAGATCTTGACGGCCTCGTCCCACACGAGCGAGTGCGTGCCGGCCGACGGCGTCCAGTGGAACTTGCAGAAGCGCGACTCGCCCTTCGCGTCGACCAGGCGGAAGGTGTGCACGCCGAATCCCTGCATCATGCGGTAGCTGCGCGGGATCGCGCGATCCGACATCGCCCACATCAGCATGTGCGCGGTCTCGGGCGACAGCGAGACGAAGTCCCAGAAGGTGTCGTGCGCCGTGCCCGCCTGCGGCATGCCGTGGTGCGGCTCGGGCTTGGCCGCGTGGATGAGGTCGGGGAACTTCATCGCGTCCTGGATGAAGAAGACGGGGATGTTGTTGCCGACAAGGTCCCAGTTGCCTTCGTCGGTGTAGAACTTGACGGCGAAGCCGCGCACGTCGCGCGCGGTGTCGGTCGAGCCGCGCTCGCCCGCCACCGTCGAGAAGCGCACGAACACCGGCGTGCGCTTGCCCGCCTGCGCGAACGGCGTCGCCTTGGTGATGTCGCCGAGCGCGACGTCGCACTCGAAGTAGCCGTGGGCCGCCGATCCGCGTGCGTGCACGACGCGCTCCGGGATGCGCTCGTGGTCGAAGTGGCTGATCTTCTCGCGCAGGACGAAGTCTTCCAGCAGCGTGGGCCCGCGCAGCCCGGCCTTGAGCGAGTTCTGGTTGTCGGCGACCAGCACGCCCTGGTTGGTCGTCATCGCCTGGCCTGTGGAGTCGACGCGCGCGCTGTCGAGCGAATCGGTGGTCGCGTTCAGGCCGGGAGCCGCACCCCCCGCGCCGACCTTGGCGGAGTCGGCGACCTCGCTGAGCGTGCTCGCGCCGAGCGCGGCCACGGGCGGCTTGACGGACTCGCCCTCGACGGGCGCATGGCCGGCGTCCAGCCCGTGGTCATGCTGCTTGAGCGCGTTCGCCGGCATCGCGGCGGCGATCGCCTGCGTGCCCGCGGCCTTGCCTGCCAGGGCGCCGATCGACGGCCCGTTGCCGGCCATGGCCGGGTCGGCGCTGATGCCGGACGCCGGGCCGCCGATCGTGCTGGCGGCGGAGCCCAGGCCGGACGAGACGGGCGCCGAAGTGTTCTTCGAATTGGCCATGAGGCCTCCAGATGAGTCAAAGGCTGCGCCTGCACTCGCGTGCATCTGCAGCCTGGGCATGGGCGGGAAGGGTCAGCGGTCGCGTCGCGACGACATCAGCGCGTTCAGCGCGGCGCCGACGAGCAGCGCGCCACCGATGAAGAGCAGCGGGTGATCGCGGACCGCGTCGCGCGCGGCGGTCGTCCATTCGTCGCGCGCCTGCAGGGCCTGGTCGACCTTGTCCTGCGCACCGGAGGTGACGCCCGACACCCTGGCCGAGAGTCCGTCGATCACGTCGTGGGCGCTCTGGGTCACGCGGCCCAGCAGCGTGTCAGCCGCCTCCTTGGCGGCATCCGTGGCCGGCTCGGGGCTGTCCTGCTTCGCGGACGGAAACGGGGTGACGGGTGCGGCCGTCGGCTGGGCGGCGGTCGGCGAGTTGGTGTTGATGTCGGTGTCCATGGTGGCCAGTGAAGAGTGGAGGGAGGCGCGAGCCAAGGCGGGCGCGGACGCGGCGCTTGTGCACGAGACATCGCTGGCAAGGCGCAATCCCGAACGAGCGTCTTGTCGCCCGCGAGCCGGGCGCCGGGGAACGGGGCTTGCCTTGCCGCGTCATCCCTCCACCGCATCCATGGTCGACAACCCCGCCCTCCTCGACGCCCTGCAATGGCCGGCCATGGTCGTGACCGTCGCCGCGTCGTGGCTCGTCGGCTCGACGAACGCACGGCGACGCAAGCTGGGCTTCTGGATCTTTCTCGCCAGCAATGCGTTGTGGATCGCCTGGGGGTGTCACGCGGCCGCGTGGGCGCTGGTCGTGCTGCAGGTCTGCCTGGCGGCGATGAACATCCGAGGCTGCGCGAAGGCGGCGCCTTCGGACGGCGGCCGTTGACCCACAAGACCCGCGTTCGCACCCCGATCGACATCTTGCGTTACGCTGGGCATCCCAGGTAGCTGCGAAAGGAGGTGATATGTCTTCATTCTCTTGGTCCGAGAGGGACCTCCCTACGTGATGTAGCCAGGTCTCGACCAGACCCGCGGGCGCTCCCACTCATCGTGGCAGCGCCCGTGTTTCTTGTGGGCCGCCCACAATGAAAAACGCCGACCCGGCCGGGTCGGCGTTTGCGCGGGCGGCGCCGGGACGATCAGAAGCGCAGCAGGCCGCCCAGCTGCACGCCCGTGATGCGCTGGCCGGTGAGGTTGGCGCCCGAGAAGTTCTTGGTCAGGCCGGCCGATCCCGCCAGCCCGAACGAGCCGGTCGTGTCGTTGTCCATCTCGTCGATCAGGCCGTAGAGCGTGAAGTTGGAGAACGCCTGCCAGTACGCACCCACCGACCAGCCCGTGGCGCTGCCGCTGGAGTTGACCGTGTCGCGGATCTTGCCGTACAGGCCGCCCACGCGCAGCGTCGAGCTCACCCGGTAGTCGGCCGAGACCTGGTAGATGTCGTAGGGCGTGTGCACCGTGGCATTGCTGCCGTTGACCACGCTGGGGATGTTGCCCACCTCGTTGCCGCCGGTGTTGTTGAGCGCGCCGCCGCCGTTGTTCGAGCGGATGAACACCGCGTAGATCGTGCCCATGCCGTAGTCGTAGTTCGCATACGCGCTGTGGTAGTAGACCTCGGCGCCGTTGACCGTGCCCTTGGGCTCCTTGGCCAGCAGCCCCGAGTAGGCGACGCGGATCGGGCCGTTGACGTAGTCGGCGCGCAGCTGCATCACGCCTTGGTTGAACGTGCTCGTGTTCTGCTGGCCGCCGCCGCCGATGGCGTAGTGCGCCACCACCTGCACCCCGGCGATGCGCGGCGAGAGATACGCGAAGTCGCCGTCGTAGCGCGAGGGCACGCCGAACGAGTTGACCACCGAGCCCAGGTTGCGCTCGGTGTAGTCGATGTAGTTGCCGGTGGCCTGGATGTCGGTGTTCTGGCGGCCCACGCGGAACTCGCCCAAGGACGTGTTGGTCAGGCCGGCCCAGGCCTGGCGGTCGAACAGGCGGCCGCTGGTGGTCAGGCCGGTCGTGCCGGCGTTGGGCTGGTCGGCCTGGGTGCCGTTGGTGGCGTTCAGGCCCGTCTCCAGCGTGAAGGCGGCGCCGTAGCCGGAGCCGAAGTCCTTCGAGCCGGTGAAGCCCAGCCGGCTGCGCAGCAGCGCGCCGTCCTGCAGCGCGTTGATCTTGGCGCCGCTGCTGCTGTGCATGTGGTTGACGTACTCGTCGACGTCGCCGTAGACCATGAAACTGCCGCCGTTGGTCTTGATCTGCAGCAGGCGCGGCACGGGCACGAGCGCGGAGGCGTTGCCGATGTCGGTGGCCGCGGGGATGGCCGGCGGCGGGTTGACGACCACGGCCGGCGCCGGCGGGGGCGCCGCCGCCGCGGCCGCCGCGGCCTTCTGCTGGTCAGCGTCGCGCTGCGCCTGGAGTTCGGCGACCTGGGCCTGCAGCTTCGCGAGCGCGGCCTGCAGGTCGGCGAGCTGGTCGGCGCGCGCGCCCGTCGTCGCGACCAGCAGGCCGGCCGACATGAGCAAGGCAACGACCGGGTTCATGCGGAACGCAAGTTTCTGGTGACTCATCGAATGTCTCCTCGTGACCTGGTGCGGTCTGTGGGTGGTTGTCGAACACGGTTGGAACGGGCGTGGTCGCCCCGCGCGACGCCTCGGCCGCGCACTCTGGCAAGTCGTTCGTCTACTGGGGGCCGAGCGTCGAGATCAACGCGCGCAACTGTTCGAACTCGTCGGGCTGCAGGTCGGAAAGCGGCGGTCGCACGGGTCCGGCCGAATGCCCGACGATCGTCGCGCCCGCCTTCACGATGGACACCGCGTAGCCCTCGCCGCGATTGCGCAGCGCGACGTAGGGCAGGAAGAAGCTGCGGATCAGCGCGTCGCAGGCGGCGACGTCGCCGGCCGCGTGCGCCTGGTAGAAATCCATGGCCATGCGCGGCGCGAAGTTGAAGACGGCCGACGAGTAGACCGGGCAGCCCATCGCCTTGTACGCACCGGCGAACACCTCCGCCGTGGGCAGGCCGCCGAGGTAGGCGAAGCGGTCGCCCAGCGTCTGGCGCACGGCCACGAACTTCTCGATGTCGCCCACGCCGTCCTTGAAGCCCACGAGGTTGGGGCAGCGCTGCGCGAGCACCTGCAGCGACGCCGGAGCGAGGCGGCAGGCGCCGCGGTTGTAGACGATCACGCCGATCCTCACGCTGCGGCAGACCGCCTCCACATGCGCCACGAGCCCGGCCTGGCTGGCCTCGGTGAGGTAGTGCGGCAGCAGCAGGACGCCTTGCGCGCCCAGGCGCTCGGCCTCCTGCGCGTACTGGATCGCCAGGGTCGTGCCGCCGCCGGCGCCCGCCACGATGGGCGTGCGGCCGCGGCAGGTGTCCAGCGCCACGCGGACCACGTCGGAGAACTCGCGCGGCTCCAGCGAGAAGAATTCGCCGGTGCCGCCGGCGGCGAACAGCACCGAGGCGCCATAGGGCTGCAGCCATTCCAGGCGCGCCGCATAGGAGCCCGGTGCGAAGCGCAGGTCGGCGTCGAAGTCGGTCAGGGGGAACGACAGCAAGCCGGCCTGCAGCACGGACTTGAGCTCTTCTGGGGTCATTCGTGTTTGTCTCCGCGGTGTCGAGGGCCGTCGCGAGGCCTCCGCTGTCGGATCAATATGCGATCCTTTGTTGTCAGTCATCGTATAACAATGACGCGACAGGAAACCTCGGGAAAGCCCGCACACCCGCGCCAGGCCGCCGGGCGCCGCGCCCGCGAGCGCAGAGCCTCGGTGTAATCCCTGTATCGTGGCCGAACATCCGCCCCTACAGTTATCCAAGTTGTACGACAACATATGACAGGCCAAAGAGCTTGCAACCGAGACAAGACGACTGCCATGGCCTCGACCGCCCCCGCCGCCAAGTTCCACCGCCTGCTGCTGACCGGCGCCGCCGGCGGGCTCGGGCGCGAGCTGCGTCGTCGCCTGCCGGCCCATTGCGAGATCCTGCGGCTGTCGGACGTCGCGCCGCTCGGCGATGCCGCGCCGCGGGAGGAAACGCGGCCCGCCGACCTGGCCGACGCGGATGCGATGCTGGCGCTGCTGCACGGCGTCGACGCGGTCGTCCACCTGGGCGGCGTGTCCACCGAACAACCGTGGGCGGCGATCCTGCCGGCCAACATCGTCGGCACCTACAACCTGTACGAGGCCGCGCGCAAGCAAGGCGTGAAGCGCGTGGTGTTCGCCAGCTCCAACCACGTCACCGGCTTCTACCGCCAGGACGAGGTGATCCCCGCCAACGCGCCACCGAAGCCTGACGGCTTCTACGGACTGTCCAAGGCCTTCGGCGAGGACGTCGCGCAGCTGTACTTCGACCGCCACGGCATCGAGACGGTGAGCCTGCGCATCGGCTCGTCGTTCGCCACGCCGCGCGATCGCCGCATGCTGCACACCTGGATGAGCTTCGACGACCTGGAGCGCCTGGTGCTGGCCGCGCTGACTGCGAAGGACGTGGGCCACACCACGATCTGCGGCGTCAGCGCCAATCCGCAGGTCTGGTGGGACAACGCGAGCGCCGCCCACATCGGCTACGTGCCGCGCGACAGCTCCGCGCCGTTCGCCGCGCAGATCGAGCGCGACACGCCGCCGGGCGATCCGGCCGACCCCGCCGTCATCTACCAGGGCGGCGCCTTCGTGAAGCAGGGGCCCGCGCGATGACCTCCTCGCGCGCGGAACGCGTGCGCCCGGGCCACCGCGACCGCGTCGGCGAGAGCCCGCTGTGGCACGCGGCGGAACGTGCGCTTTACTGGGTCGACATCGAGGCTCGCGCCATCCGGCGCCTGATCGGCGGCGAGCTGCAGTCGTGGACGCTGCCGGAACGCGTGGCCTGCCTCGCGCTGCACGCCGACGGCGGCCTCGTCGCCGCGCTCGAGACGCGCATCGTGCATGCCGCGCTCGGCCTCGATGGCGCGTTCACGCTGGCCACGCTCGCGACCGCGCGCCACGAGCGCCCCGACATGCGCTTCAACGACGGCCGCTGCGACCGCACCGGCCGCTTCTGGGTCGGCACGATGGTGCGCGACATGGCGGCCAACGTCGCGGCCGGCCGCATGCACAGGCTCGACGCCGAGGTGCTGCACGAGCTGCCGATCGCCCGCATGTACACGCCCAACGGCCTCGCGTTCGACCCCGACGGCCGCGGCGTCTGGTGGAGCGACAGCCATCCGCTGTCGCAATGCATCTGGCACGCGCCGCTGGCCGAGGACGGCACGGTGGGCCCGCATCGCCTCGTCGCCGACCTGCACGACCAGCCCGGCCGCCCCGACGGCGCGGCGATCGACGTCGACGGCGGCTACTGGATCTGCGCCAACGACGGCGGCCGCGTGCTGCGCTTCACGCCAGACGGCCGCGTCGACCGCGTCCTCGAGGTGCCGGTCAGCAAGCCCTCGATGTGCAGCTTCGGCGGCGACGCACTCGACACGCTCTACGTCACCTCCATCCAGCCGGCGAATCCGCAGGGCGACGACATCGCGCTGGCCGGCGAGGTGTTCGCGCTGCGCCCCGGCACGCAGGGCCTGGCCGAGACGCCCTTCCAGCCACCGCGCTGACCACGACAAGCACACAAGACGACAACCGGAGACCACGATGACCTCACGCAAGATCTTCTCGTTCCGCTCGCTGGCGCTGGCCGCCGCCGTCGCGCTCGCGGGCACGGCCGCGCACGCGCGCGAGTTCCGCTCCGCCGACATCCACGTCAAGGACTACCCCACCACGCTGGCCGTGAAGTACATGGGCGACCAGCTGTCGAAGAACACCGGCGGCAAGGACAAGATCAAGGTCTTCGCCGACGGCGCGCTCGGCTCCGAGAAGGACACGGTCGAACAGGTCAAGATCGGCGCGCTCGACATGGTGCGCGTCAACAGCGCGGCCTTCCACGGCATCGTGCCCGAGTCGATGATCCCGTCGCTGCCCTTCCTGTTCCGCGACATGGACCACTTCCGCAAGACCATGTATGGCCCACAGGGCGACAAGGTGCTGGCCGCGTTCGAGAAGGCCGGCTTCATCGGCCTGGCGCTGTACGAGAGCGGCGCGCGCTCGATGTACGCCAAGAAGCCGATTCGCAGCGTGGCCGACATGAAGGGCCTGAAGGTGCGCGTGCAGCCGTCCGACCTGTGGGTCAACCTGATCACCGCGGTCGGCGCGTCGCCCACGCCGATGCCGTTCGCGGAGGTCTACACGGGCTTGAAGACGGGCCTGCTCGACGCCGCCGAGAACAACATCCCGTCCTACGACGAGATGAAGCACTACGAGTCGGCGCCGGTGTTCTCCGAGACGCAGCACGTGATGTCGCCCGAGGTGCTGGTTTTCTCCAAGAAGGTGTGGGACACGCTGAGCCCCGACGAGCAGGCCGCGATCCGCAAGTCGGCCAAGGAATCGGTGCCCTACTACCAGACGCTGTGGGTGGCCAAGGAGACCGCGGCCCGCGCCTCGGTGCTCAAGGCCGGCGCGAAGATCATCCCGGCCTCGGAGATCGACCGCAAGGGTTTCATGGACGCCGAGAAGCCGGTGTGGGACAAGTACATGTCCACGCCGGAGATCCGCAGCGTGGTCACCGAGATCGTCAACGCCAAGTAGGCCGCAGGGCCCGCGCCGCACCGGAACCGACATGACCTGGCTCGCCCACCTCAACGCCCGCCTCACCGCCGTCGTGCTCGTGATCGCGCGCCTGTGCCTGGCGGGCCTGGGCATGGTCGTGCTGTACGGCGTGGTGATGCGCTACGTGTTCAACGACGCGCCGCCCTACGTCGAGCAGCTGGCGCTGCTGCTGGTGATCTCGGTGTCGATGTTCGGCGCCGCCGCGGTGGCGCACGACGCCGGCCACATCGGCCTGGACTCCGTCGTCAACCGCTTCCCGCCGGTCGTTCGGCACTGGATCGCGCGGCTGGTGGCGCTGTCGACGCTGACGTTCTCGCTGGTGATCCTGTACGGCGCCTGGGAGATGGCGAAGTCCACGCACGACAACCAGATCCCCACGCTGGGGATCTCCGAGGCGTGGCGCTACCTGCCGCTGATCGTCGCCGGCGCGCTCATCGCGCTGTTCTCGATCGATCGCATGCTGCGGCGCATGCCCGAGCCCGAAGACGAAGAGTGACCCGAACGCCATGGCCCTGACCCTGCTCTGCTCCACGTTCGTCGTCCTGCTGCTGCTGGGCGTGCCGGTGGCCTTCGCCATCGGCCTCGCCTGCCTCGCCGCGTTCTTCTCCGAAGGCCTGCCCATCGCCACGGCCGTGCAGATGATGGTCTCGGGCATGAACGTGTTCTCGTTCCTCGCGATCCCGTTCTTCATCTTCTCGGGCGAGCTGATGCTGCATGGCGGCGTGGCCGACCGCATCATGAACTTCGCGCGCAGCCTCACGGGCCACGTGCGCGGCGGGCTCGGCCTCGCCAACGTGCTCGCGTCGACGCTGTTCGGCGGCGTCTCGGGCTCGCCGGTGGCCGACACCTCCGCGATGGGCGGCGTGATGATCCCGCTGATGAAGCGCGAGGGCTACGGCGCCGACTACGCCGTCAACGTCACCACGCACGCGTCGCTGGCCGGCGCGCTGATGCCCACCTCGCACAACATGATCATCTACGCGTTCGCGGCGCAGGCCGCCGCGGGCGAGATCGCGGGCAACACGATCAAGGGCGTGTCGATCGGCGACCTGATGTTCGCCGGCCTGGTGCCGGTGTTCTGGATCATGGTGTGCATGCTGGTGGCCGCGTACTGGCAGGCGGTGCGCTGCGGCTATCCGAAGCGCGAGGACGGCAGCTCGATGATCCGCATGTTCCCGGGCTGGGGCACGGTCGCGCGCACCGGCATCGCGTCGCTGCCGGGCCTGGCCATCATCGTCATCATCCTGGCCTGCGTGATGGGCGGCGTCACCACCGCCACCGAGGCCGCGGCGATCGCGGTGACGTGGTCGCTGCTGCTCACCACCGTCGTCTACCGCTCGCTGACGCGCCAGAAGCTGTGGCACGCGCTCGGCAAGGCGGCGCGCACGACCGGCGTGATCCTGCTGCTGATCGGCGTGTCCAACATGCTGCGCTGGCAGATGGCCTACCTCGAGATCCCCGAGAGCATCAACGACCTGTTGCTGGGCGCCACGCACCATCCGTGGCTGATGCTGCTGTACATCAACATCATCCAGATCATCCTCGGCATGTTCCTCGACATGGCCGCGCACATCCTGATCACGACGCCGCTGTTCCTGCCGCTGGCCATCCAGATGGGCGTCGGCCCGGTGCAGTTCGGGATGATGCTGCTGCTCAACTGCGCACTGGGCCTCGTGCACCCGCCGGTGGGCACCGTGCAGTTCGTCGGCTGCGCGATCGGCGAGATCTCGATGGGCCAGGCCACGCGCACCGCCTGGCCGTACTACCTGGCGATCTGGGTGGCGATCAACCTCGTGACCTACGTGCCGTCGTTCTCCACCTGGCTGCCGGCCGCCATCACGGGCCATCCGGTGTTCTGAGCCGGCCCGGTTCAGGTCACCGGCGCCGGATTGAACAGCACCAGCGCGTTGTGCAGCTTCCAGTGCTCGGCCCAGGTCTTCTTTCCGCTGGCCACCGACAGCAGCAGGTGGAACAGCTCCCAGCCCATGTCGGCGATCGTCGCCTCGCCGTCGGCGATGCGGCCCGCGTTGACGTCCATCAGGTCGTTCCAGCGCCGCGCCAGGTCGCTGCGCGTCGCCACCTTGACCACCGGGCATTGCGCGAGGCCGTAGGGCGTGCCGCGCCCCGTCGTGAACACATGCAGGTTCATGCCCGCGGCCAGCTGCAGCGTGCCGCAGATGAAGTCGCTGGCCGGCGTGGCCGCATAGACGAGCCCGCGCTGGTCGCGGCGCAGCTTCTCGCCCGGCGACAGCACGTGCGAGATCGCCGACGAGCCGCTCTTGACGATGGAGCCCATCGCCTTTTCCGCGATGTTGGACAGCCCGCCGGCCTTGTTGCCGGGCGTCGTGTTGGCGGCGCGGTCGACGCGGCCGCGATCCAGGTAGCGGTCGTACCAACCGAGCTCGCGCACGATCGCCTCGGCGACGGCCGGCGTCGCCGCGCGGCTGGTGAGCTGGTCGACGGCGTCGCGCACCTCCGTGTTCTCGCTGAACATGATGGTCGCGCCCGCGCGCACCAGCAGGTCCGCGCAGAAGCCGACGGCCGGATTCGCGGTGACGCCCGAGAACGCATCGCTGCCGCCGCACTGGACGCCGACGACCAGCTCGCTGGCCGGCACGGTCTCGCGCCGGCGCGCGTCCAGGCGCGCGAGGTGCGGCCCGGCGCTGGCGACGATGTCCTCGATCATGGACATGAAGCCCACATGGCTGTCGGCCTGCAGGCATACCGTCTCGGGCCCCAGCGCGGCATCGCGCTCGTCGGCGATCGGGAAGCTGCCGGGCGGCAGCAGGCGATCCGGCTGCAGCTTCTCGCAACCCAGGCTCACCACCATCACCTCGCCGCCGAAGTTCGGGTTCAGCGAGATGTTGCGCAGCGTGCGGATCGGGATCTCGGCACCGGGCGCGTCAATGGCCACGCCGCAGCCGTACGTGTGCTCGAGGCCGACGACGTCGTCGACGTGCGGATACAGCGGCAGCAGCTCCGCCTTGATGCGCGCGACGGCCACCGCGACGACGCCGGCCACGCACTGCACGGTCGTCGTGATCGCCAGGATGTTGCGCGTGCCGACCGAACCATCGGCGTTGCGATAGCCCTCGAACGTGTAGCCCGCCAGCGCTTCGACGGGCGCCGCCTCGACGGAGGCCATCGGCAGGCCTTCGAGCTCGCGCGCGGCGGGCATCCGGATCAGCCGCTCGTGCACCCAGCTTCCGGCAGGGATCGGCTTCAACGCGTAGCCGATGGGCACGTTGTAGCGCAGGATGGCCGCGCCCTCGGCGAGGTCGACCAGCGCGACCTTGTGGCCTTGCGGCACCTTGTCGCGCAGCGTGACGCCGGCGCCGGGCACGCCCGCGGGCAACACGGTGCCCGGGGACAGTCCGCCGTCGTTGGCGACGATGGCCACGTTGTCGGCGGCGTGCATGCGGATGGTGAGCGGCGGTCGGCCGGGGGTGTCTGTCATCGCTGTCCTGTCGGAACCGTTCGCGGGCCGGCGCACCTCTCGCGTCCGCGGCTCGGCGGGCGCAATGTTGGTACAGTTCCCACGTAATTTGCTTGCAGTCTGTCGTCGGTTGTCGTACAACGAGATTATGAACTCTCTGCTTTCCGCGCGGCGGATGATCGGTGTAAATCCCAAGTCATGAGTACAGCAGAAGCACGCCGCCGACCCCGCTCGCTGGCGCTCGAGCTCGTGTCCTCGCTCAGCGAACGTATCCGGGATGGCCGCCTGCCCGTCGGCATCAAGATGCCGACCGAGGCCGCGATCATGGCGGAGTTCGAGGTCAGCCGCACCGTGGTGCGCGAAGCCCTGTCCAAGCTCCAGGCCTCGGGCCTGGTCGAGACCCGCCACGGCATCGGCACCTTCGTGCTCGGGCTCGGCGACGACGCCGGCTTCAAGATCAGCCGCGAACAGTACGCGACGCTGCAGGACGTCGTGGCCGTGCTCGAGTTGCGCATCGGCCTCGAGACCGAGGCGGCCGCGCTGGCCGCGCAACGCCGCACGGAGGCCAACCTGGCGGCCATGCGCAAGGCGCTCGACGCGCTCGCTCTTGCGTTGGAGCATGGCAGCGATGCGGTCGCCGCCGACTTCCTGTTCCACCAGGAAGTGGCGCGTGCCACGCAGAACGACCACTTCGCCGACCTGATGACCACGCTCGGCAGCCGCATCATCCCCCGCGCC
Organism: Scleromatobacter humisilvae; assembly: GCF_023231945.1. Taxonomy (GTDB): domain Bacteria; phylum Pseudomonadota; class Gammaproteobacteria; order Burkholderiales; family Burkholderiaceae_C; genus Scleromatobacter; species Scleromatobacter humisilvae. The sequence continues at coordinate 160,513 of NZ_JAJLJH010000006.1, read as the reverse complement.
CGCCTCGAGCCGGCGCAGGCGATGACCGACGAGCGCCGCGAATACCTGCGCCGCGTCAACGGCGAGCACGAGAGCATCTTCGACGCGATCGCCAGCCAGGACGCCGAGGGCGCGCGCGCGGCCATGCGCACCCACCTGGCCAACAGCCGCGAACGCCGCCGCCGCTCGCAGACCGAGCCTCGCTGAGCGCCCAGCGGGGCGGATGGCCGAGAGCAGACCGACGTTCGTTGTACGATGACGGACAAGTAATCCATTGTTCTGTCCATGTCCGATCGGCAGCGGGAAAGCATCCCCTGCTGCGGCCCCTCGTGCGCGCGCTGATCGCACACGACGATGCGAGCGCGACCATGCCGACGCGGCCCGTCGAGCACACGTCCAGATTTCCCCACAGTCTGCGAGGCCGTTCACGACTTCCCAAGTCACGTGGACTCCGTCACGATTCCGACAGCTCGATTCGGTCGTCCAAGAGGCGGCAATCCCCCAGTCGTGAGCCGATACGACGCGTCTCCTGAACGAGCTGTCAAGTGACGCGTCGACGGTGTGTGTCCTCCTCCTGATGAGCGTCAACAAGATCCGTTCGATACCCAGCCTGCCCCGGTACTGGCCGATCGTCGCCGTGTTCGTCGCGATGACGGTGCTGCAGGCCTCGGTGGCCGCGATCAGCATCCAGTTGCTGTCGACCGTGCGGGCCTACGTGGCCGGCGAGAGCCTGTACTCGAAGTCGCAGAAGGACGCGCAGATCTTCCTGCTGGAATACGCCGGCAAGCGCCAGGAGCTCGACTACCAGCGCTTCATGTCGGCGCTGGCCATTCCGCTGGGCGACCGCGCCGCGCGCGAGGCCCTTCAACGCGACGAGCCCGACATCGCGGCCGCCCGGCAAGGATTCCTGGCCGGCGGCAACCACCCCGACGACATCGACGGCCTGATCCGGATGTTCCGCTGGTTCCAGCACGTCCCGTTCATGTCGAGGACGATCGCGACCTGGACGGAAGGCGACCGCACGATCGCGCAGTTGCGCACGCTCGTCGGCAAGGCCCATGAGCGCATACAGGCCGGCGATTCGCAGGCGCCGGCGGTCGAGGCCATGCTGGCGCAGTCGCCCGTCCTGAACGATCGCCTGACCCTCCTCACCAGCGCGTTCTCGGCCCAGCTCGGCGAGGCGTCGCGCACCACGCAGGAGCTGCTGCTCGCGCTCAACACCTGCATCGCCGTGCTGCTGATGATCTCGGGACTCGTCTTCGTGCGCCGGAGCATCCGCCTGCAGGCCGCGTCCGAGCTGCGGATGGAGCGCCTGATGCACGCGGTCACCGAGGGCGTGGTCAGCGTCGACGAGCATCGCCGGATCATCCTGTTCAACGAGGCCGCCGAGGCGATGTTCGGCGTCGCGGCGGGCGAGGCGATGGGCAGCTCCATCGATCGCTTCATCGAGCAACTGCCTCTGGCGGGCGACGCGCCCAAGGCCGCGCCGGGGACGGGGTCGCTCCACGCCCTGACGGGCCGCAAGCGCGACGGCCGCGCCTTCCCGATCGAGGCCTCGTTGTCGCGGCTGCAGATGGCCCAGGGGGTATTGACGACCATCGTGCTGCGCGACATCACCGTGCGCATCGTGGCCGACGCCGAGCGGCGTGCCCACGAGGCGCTCGAGGCCTCGGACAAGGCGAAGACGGATTTCCTCTCGCGCATGAGCCACGAGCTGCGCACGCCGCTCAACGCCGTCATCGGCTTCTCGACGCTGCTGCGGCTGGACACCGTCAAGCCGCTGTCGACGCAGCAGCTCGAGCGCGTCCAGCACATCGAGAACGCCGGCGGCCACCTGCTCGCGCTCGTCAACGACGTGCTCGACCTGTCGCGCATCGAGTCCGGCGAGATGTCCGTCTCGTCGGAGGCGGTGCACCTGCCGCGTGCCATCGAGGAGGCCGCGACGATGGTGTCGCCGCTGGTCACGAAGGCGGGCATCGAGGTCTTCCTGGCGACCGAACTGCCCGAGTCCGAACCGGGCCCGCGCGGCGATGTCCGCGCCATGCCGCCGGGCGAGGTCTGGGTCAAGGCGGATCCGGTGCGGCTGCGGCAGGTGCTGGTCAACCTGCTGAGCAATGCCGTGAAATACAACCGGCCGGGCGGCCGCGTCGCACTGACGTGGAAGCGCAGCCGCTTCGAGTGCGAGATCCTGATCACCGATACCGGCATTGGTATCCCCTCGGATCGCCTGGCCAGCCTGTTCCAGCCGTTCAACCGGCTCGGCGCCGAGACGTCGGCGGTCGAGGGCACCGGCATCGGCCTCGTGCTGTCGCGCCAGCTCGCGGAGATGATGGGCGGCACGCTGAGCGTCAGCAGCACCTTCGGCGTCGGGACGTGCGCGAGCCTGAAGCTGGGCATCGCGAATGCGCCCGCCGCACCCTGCGACACGGCGTGCGCGGGGCGGTCGACGGCGCGGCAGACTGCGGCGCTCTCCGTGCTGTATGCGGAAGACGACGAGGTCAACGCGGAGCTGGTGCGCCAGCTCGTTGGCATGCGCCAGGGGGTATCTCTGCGCGTGGCGAGCAGCGGCGCGAGCGCGCTGGCGAGCGCCCGCCTGGATCCGCCGGACCTGATGCTGGTCGACATGAACCTCGGCGACATGACCGGCATCGAGCTCGCGCGCGAGCTGCGCCGCGATCGCGCGACGCGGGAAGTGCGGCTCGTCGCGCTGTCGGCCGACGCGTTGCCCGAGCAGATCCGCGCGGCCATGGCCAGCGGCTTCGAGAGCTACCTGACCAAGCCGATCAATTTCGAGGAGGTGCTGGCGGTGCTGGACGCGCACTGCCAGGACGCCTTCGCCTGAAATCCGGACCGTCGCGATCACAGGGGACGCGACGACCCGGCCCGAGGCTCGCGCCGCCGACAGGGACGGCGGACTCGAGCGAGCCTGTCCATCAACGTGCACGCTAGGAGATCCATGTCAAACGCATTTCGCCGCACCGGTGACCTCAAGAGCATCGGCAGCTATCCGGTCTGGCTGCAACGCGTCGTCCACGAGACGACGCCGCACAAGCGCCGCGTGGTCGATCACGAATTGTTCGCGCTGATGCGCGACGCCAAGCTGCCGCTGCCGACGCTGCAGCGCTTCCTGGTAGGCATCTGGCCCACGATCGAGCAGTTCCCGCGCTTCATGGCCATGAACCTCAAGAAGGCCGGCTACGGCGACGGCCCCGGCGTGGACATGGCGCGCCGCTACCTGATCCAGAACATCCGCGTCGAGCAGAAGCACGCGGAGCACTGGGCGACCTGGTCCAGCGCGGCCGGCCTGACGCTGAACGACCTGCGCACGGGCTCGGACATCGAGGAGCTCGAGGCCCTCGCGCACTGGTGCTGGTACGTGTGCGACCGCGCCGACCTCGCGGTCGCCGTCGCGGCCACCAACTACGCCGTCGAAGGCGCCACCGGCGAATGGTCGTGCGTCGTGTGCTCGCAGGACACCTACGCCAGGTCGCTGCCCGACGACGTGCGCGTGCCGGCGATGCGCTGGCTGAAGGTGCACGCCGAGTACGACGACACGCATCCGTGGGAGGCGCTCGACATCGTCGCGACGCTGCTGGGCCACGCCCCGAGCGCGCGCGAGATCGCCCATGTCCGCCAGGCGATCAGGACGAGCTACCGCTACATGGAGCTGTCGCTGGACAGCGCGATGATGGCGTCCATCCACGGCACGTTCGACGAGACCGCGTCCAACTCGTCGACGCTGGGCTTCGACAGCCTCAACGTCGCCTGATCGACGACAGGGGCGTGCGCGCGATCAGCCTCGCGCGGACGCCTCGCGCAGCCGCATCAGGCCCGGCAGCGGCACCGAGCGGCGCAGGATGTCCTCGCCCAGCCAGTTCGCCGCCTGGCGCGCGCGCCGCGCGACGACGGCCGGCGCGATCTGCTGGTAATCGTCGTTGAAGACCTCGAAGCTGAAGTCGCCCCGGTAGCCCTGCGCATGCAGCGTCGCCACCAGCGTGGCGACATCCGCGCTGTGCGCGCCCTCGCCCGGGAACACGCGGAAGTGGCGCGCGGTCGAGATGCGTTCCTCGACGGAGCGGATCTCCTGCCACATGAAGTCCGCCAGCTGCACGAGGAAGATGCGCTGCGGATCCAGCCACTGCAGCTCGGTCAGCGGCGTGCGCGTCGCGAGCAGGTGGAACGAGTCCAGGCCCAGGCCGAGGTTGGGCATGTCGGCGCGGCAGATGACGTCCCACGCGTCCGGGAACTGCTCGATCGAGCGGCCCCACGACAAGGCCTCGAACGCGATGCGGATGCCGTACGGCAGCGCCAGCATCGCGAGCTTGCGCAGGTCGCGCGCGATGAGGTCGCGGTCGCCGCTCGCGTGCGCCGACGTCGACGAACAAACGAGCAGCACCTTGGCCCCGACCGCCGCGCACAGATCGAGCATGGACTTGGCGATGTCGACCTTGTAGTCGTGCATCTGGCCGCTGAGCCCTTCGAAGTCGCGCAGCACCTGGAAGCCGGTGACGCGCAGGCCGCTCGCGCGCACGGCGGCGATCGCCGCGTCCAGCCCGCCCTCGTGGCCGACGAGATCGCGCGCCGACAGCATCACCTGCGTGAAGCCGGCCTCGCGGATGGCCTGCAGCTTCTGCGGCAGCGGGCCGGCCAGCGAGATCGTGTCCATGCCGAAGTCGTCGATGCGGCCGGTGGTTTGCGTCATGAGAGGGCTCCGTGAAGATCAGCGCGCCGCGTCGCGCACCAGCTCGAAGACGACGCTGCCCAGCTGCGTGCGCGTCAGCGCGCCGCGCTCGTCCGAGTGCACGTGCGGCGTCTCCGCGAAGGCCATGCCGCGCTCGCGCAGCGCCGCCACGCAGGCGCGCGGGTCGGGCGTGCCGAGCCCGATGCGCGCGATCCACTCGGTGCCCTTGGCGTCGAGGATGCCCGGCTCGGGCTCGATCAGCTGCACGTAGAAGCGGCTGCGCGCGCTGCCCGGTCCGACGAGCACGCGGCCCTTGGGCATCACGCCGAAGCGCTGGTCGTCGGGCAGCACGGCGAAGCCGAACAGCATCGAGTAGAACGCCGTCCAGTCCTGCATGCGGTCGTTGCCGATGTACTGGACGATGCCGAACCAGTGCATGTCGGCGAGCGCCGGCGGCTTCTGGTCGACGGTCGGGATGGCGGTGAAGTCGACGTCGTAGATCGAGAACTCGCGGTAGCGGTCGACGAAGTAGATGCGCGAGCCGCCGACGCCGTGGATCGCCGGGATGTTGAGCTCCATCACCTCCACCTTCGTCGGCACGCCCCACGCGCCGAGATCGAGCACGTGGCGATAGGCCGCCGCGGCGTCGCGCACGCGCAGCGCGATGGCGGCGATCTTCGGCGCCTCGTCGAGTTCGCCCTCGCTGTCCACCGGCGCCGGCGAGCTCGCGTTGACGACGATGTTCATCTCGCCCTGGCGATACAGCGTCACCTCGCGCGAGCGGTGGCGCGCGATCGGCCGGAAGCCCATCATCTCCAGCACCTGGCCCAGCGCCTGCGGGCGCGGGGTGGTGTATTCGATGAACTCGATGCCATCGAGTCCGATCGGGTCGCTGGCCTCGGTGGCGAGTTCGCGGTCGAGTGCGGGAGACGTCATCGATAGCTCCTCGGGTCGGGATGAGGTCGATGGTAGGACAGTTTCAGCCATGGCCACCGATCAGAAGCGCAGCAGGCCGCCCAGCTGCACGCCCGTGATGCGCTGGCCGGTGAGGTTGGCGCCCGAGAAGTTCTTGGTCAGGCCGGCCGATCCCGCCAGCCCGAACGAGCCGGTCGTGTCGTTGTCCATCTCGTCGATCAGGCCGTAGAGCGTGAAGTTGGAGAACGCCTGCCAGTACGCACCCACCGACCAGCCCGTGGCGCTGCCGCTGGAGTTGACCGTGTCGCGGATCTTGCCGTACAGGCCGCCCACGCGCAGCGTCGAGCTCACCCGGTAGTCGGCCGAGACCTGGTAGATGTCGTAGGGCGTGTGCACCGTGGCATTGCTGCCGTTGACCACGCTGGGGATGTTGCCCACCTCGTTGCCGCCGGTGTTGTTGAGCGCGCCGCCGCCGTTGTTCGAGCGGATGAACACCGCGTAGATCGTGCCCATGCCGTAGTCGTAGTTCGCATACGCGCTGTGGTAGTAGACCTCGGCGCCGTTGACCGTGCCCTTGGGCTCCTTGGCCAGCAGCCCCGAGTAGGCGACGCGGATCGGGCCGTTGACGTAGTCGGCGCGCAGCTGCATCACGCCTTGGTTGAACGTGCTCGTGTTCTGCTGGCCGCCGCCGCCGATGGCGTAGTGCGCCACCACCTGCACCCCGGCGATGCGCGGCGAGAGATACGCGAAGTCGCCGTCGTAGCGCGAGGGCACGCCGAACGAGTTGACCACCGAGCCCAGGTTGCGCTCGGTGTAGTCGATGTAGTTGCCGGTGGCCTGGATGTCGGTGTTCTGGCGGCCCACGCGGAACTCGCCCAAGGACGTGTTGGTCAGGCCGGCCCAGGCCTGGCGGTCGAACAGGCGGCCGCTGGTGGTCAGGCCGGTCGTGCCGGCGTTGGGCTGGTCGGCCTGGGTGCCGTTGGTGGCGTTCAGGCCCGTCTCCAGCGTGAAGGCGGCGCCGTAGCCGGAGCCGAAGTCCTTCGAGCCGGTGAAGCCCAGCCGGCTGCGCAGCAGCGCGCCGTCCTGCAGCGCGTTGATCTTGGCGCCGCTGCTGCTGTGCATGTGGTTGACGTACTCGTCGACGTCGCCGTAGACCATGAAGCTGCCGCCGTTGGTCTTGATCTGCAGCAGGCGCGGCACGGGCACCAGCGCCGAGGCGTTGCCGATGTCGGTGGCCGAGGGGATGGCCGGCGGCGGGTTGACGACCACGGCCGGCGCCGGCGGGGGCGCCGCCGCCGCGGCCGCCGCGGCCTTCTGCTGGTCGGCGTCGCGCTGCGCCTGGAGTTCGGCGACCTGCGCCTGCAGCTTCGCGAGCGCGGCCTGCAGGTCGGCGAGCTGGTCGGCGCGCGCGCTGCCTGCGGCGGCGAACAGGCCCGCCGCGACGAGCGCGGCCGCGACCTGGTTCAAGCGGAACGACGTGGTGCTGGGGGTCATCGAATGTCTCCTGGTGGTGGTTTTAGTGGGACGGGAAATCGAGGCCGCCATGCAGCGGCTTGTCCGGGGCACTTTCGCGCCCGGCGCGTGTTGCTTGAATCCGGAAACCTAGGCCTGGCGCGCCGCGGAGGCCGCCGCGCGCAGTCCCAACAAATAGCTGTCGATGCCGAAGCCGCAGATCTGTCCGCGCACGATCTCGGCGAACACCGACCTGTGGCGGAATTCCTCGCGCGCATGCACGTTGGACATGTGCACCTCGACGACCGGCGCCTTCAGGATCGCCAGCGCGTCGCGGATGCCGATGCTGTAGTGGGTCCACGCGCCGGCGTTGATGACGACGGCGTCGACCGCGTCCCTGAACGCCTGGTGGATGCGCTCGCACAGCACGCCTTCGATGTTGCTGTGGAAGCAGGTCACGTCCACGTCCAGCTCGCGGCCGAGCGCGCGCAGGCGCTCGTCGATCTCGGCCAGCGTGGCGCTGCCGTACGTCGCCGGGTCGCGCTTGCCGAACATGTCCAGGTTGATGCCATGCAGCACCAGGATTCTCGTCATGGCTTGTCTCCTCGCACCTCGAAGGCCGATGGTCTTGTCTTGTGTTCAGTAGCGCAGTTGCGCGACCTCGCGCAGTTCCTCCGGCGTGGCGGTGCCGAAGCCGAAGAACTCGAGGTAGGCCGGGATCATCTCGAACAGCATGTCGGTGCCGAGCTGGAACGGGCAGCCGCGGGCCTGCGCGGCCAGCAGCAGCGGCGTCATCTCCTGCTTCATCACGACCTCGCCGACGAAGGTCGTGGGCGCGACGCGGGACATGTCGAAGGGCAGCGGGTCGCCCTCCTTCATGCCCAGCGGCGTGGCGTTGACGATCAGGTCGAAGCCGGCCGGATCGTTGGAACCGGTGCCGATCTCGAGCTGCGGGTAGTGCTCGCGCAGGCGCGCGGCGAGCGCCTGCGACGAGGCCACGTGGCCGTCGTAGAGCGCCATCTGCGCGACGCCCGCCGCCGCGAGCGACGCCGCGATGGCCGAGCCCACGCCGCCGTTGCCCGACACCAGCACCCGCTTGCCCGCGAGCCGCAGGCCCTTGCGCTCGATGCCGCGCACGAAGCCGGCGCCGTCGAACTGGTCGCCCAGCAGCGTGCCGTCCGGGCGCAGCAGGATCGCGTTGGAGGCGCCGGCGATGCGCGCGGTCGGCGTGATCTCGTCGACCAGCGAGTTGGCCACCACCTTGTGCGGCATCGTCACGAGCGCGCCGCGCACGTTGGACATGCGGAAGATCGCCTTCAGGCTCGTCGCGAAGTCCTCGGGGCGCACGCCCATCGGGATGACGGCCGCATCGATGCCGTGCTTGTCGAACCACGGGTTGTAGATCATCGGCGCCTTGAAGCTCTCGGTGGGAAAGCCGATGTGGGCGATGAGGGTGGTCTTGCCGCTGATCATGGATGGCTCCGGAAGTGGACGGACGCGTTCAGGCCGCCTTGCGCCAGCGCGACTGCGAGATCACGACCTCGCGCTGCTGGTCGTATTCGCTCTTCGGCGTGGGCGACGCGCCGCGCTCGCCGAGCGCCTTCAGCGGCATGCGGTAGGTCTCGCGGGCGCTCCAGGCGGAGATCGCGGCGATCAGCGTGGTGACCAGCGTCAAGCCGCCGATCGTCAGCGGGATGTTGCTCGATCCCGGAGGCGCCACGGCGGCGAACAGGGCCGGCAGCATCGCGGTGATCATCGTGCCGATGTTCTGCGAGATCGCCATCGCGGACACGCGCGCCCGGGTCGGGAACAGCTCCGGGTAGAAGCTCGGGAACACCGCGTTGTAGCCCTGGTAGACGACGCCCCACATCAGCAGCGACATCCCGATGGCCAGCGGCACGCTGTGGATGCTGATCGCGTACAGGTAGCCGAACGACAGCAGCCCCGCGCCGAGCGCGCCGAAGATGATGGGCGGACGGCGGCCGATCCTGTCCGAGAGGTTGCCGACGAACGGGATCACCAGCACCGCGATGATGTTGCCCAGCACCGGGATCCAGAGGTAGACCGACTTGCTGAAGCCGATGCCGTAGGCCGGCTGCACCGCATACGCCGCGCCGAACACCGTGGCCACGACGGCGATCACGTTCATCAGCGAGCAGCAGATCACGCGCAGCATGTCGGCCCAGTGGTACTTGACGGCCTCGATGACCGGCGCGCGCGGCACGTCGCCGCGCTGGGCCTCGGCCGCGAACGCGGGCGTCTCCTCGACCTCGCGACGGATGACGAACGCCACCGCGATCACCGCGAAGCTGAGGATGAACGGCACGCGCCAGCCCCAGGCATTGAACTGCTCCTCCGGCATGTAGTGCGCCAGCGGCAGGAAGACCGCGGCCGCCAGGATCTGGCCGGCCTGCACGCCCTGCAGCGTGAAGCTCGCGAAGAAGCCGCGCCGTCCGAAGGGCGCGTGCTCCAGGATCATCGAGCTGGCGCCCGAGATCTCGCCCGCCACCGCGAAGCCCTGGATCAGCCGCAGCACCACCAGCAGCAGCGGGGCCAGCAGGCCGACCTGCTCGTAGGTGGGCAGCAGGCCGACGGCGATCGTCGAGAAGCCCATCACGAACATGCAGATCAGCAGCACGCGCTTGCGGCCGTGGGTGTCGCCCAGGTGGCCCAGGAAGAACGCGCCGATCGGCCGCGCCACATACCCCACCCCGTACGTCGCCAGCGACGCGACGATCGCCGCGGTGGCGTTGCCCTTGGGAAAGAATATCTGCGGGAAGATCAGCGACGCCGCGGTCGCGTAGATGAAGAAGTCGTAGTACTCGAGTGCCGAGCCGATCCATCCGCTGGCGGTCGCCTTGCGCGTCTGTTCCCGGCTGTGCTGATCCTGGGTCGTCATGCTTGTCTCCATTCGTGTGGGCCTCGGGCGGATGAGCGTGCTCTCCGTCTCTGGATCCGAATGTAGGCAGCGCGCGGGTTTTTTCCCATAGGCAGTCGCGGCCAGACGATCGATCATCGATCGCAGTTGATCGATGATGGTTCATTCCTAGGGTTTCACCTGAGCATGCCGGCCAGCAAGGACATCGACCGCTCGCTGTTGATCGAGGGCCTGGGCAAGGGCCTGCGCATCATCGAGCTGTTCTCGGACGACCACCCGCGCCTGACGGCCACCGAGGCCGGCGTGCTGTCCGGCCTGACGCGCACCGCCGCGCGCCGCTACCTCGTGAGCCTGGTGCACTACGGCTACGCCGACACCGACGGCAAGCACTACTGGCTGCTGCCGTCCATCCTGCGTCTCGGCCAGAGCTACCTGGAGGCCGCGCGCCTGCCGCGGCTGGTGCGTCCGTTCCTGCAGCGGCTGTCGATGCAGACGGGCGAGACGGCCAACCTGAGCGTGCTCGACGGCCACGAGATCGTCTACCTCGAGCGCAGCAACTCGCCGCGCGTCGTGTCGATCGGCTTCCACCCGGGCGCGCGCACCCCGGCGCACGTGGTCTCGCCCGGCTTCGCGATCCTGGCGACGCTCGATCGCCCGAAGCTCGACGCCTGGATTGCCGCGCACGACTTCAGCCGCTTCACCGCCGACACCATCACCGAGCTGGCCGCGTTCCGCGACAAGGTCTCCGCGGCCAGGCAGCTCGGCTACTCGTACGTCAACCAGTACATCGACGTCGGCCTGGGCGGCATCGCCGCGGCGCTGTTCGACCGCCATGGCCATTGCGTGGGCGCGGTCAGCATGACCTTCCAGCTGCAGCGCTATCCCGAGGAGGCCGCGCTGACGCAGCTGCTGCCCGCGCTGCAGGACGTCGTCAAGGTGTTGCGCGAGGTGATCTGACGCGCGGCTTCGCGTCGCTCGTCAGCAGCGCCGCCACCTGCTCGCGCAGCCAGCGGTTGGCCGGATCCTGGTGGAAGCGCGCGTGCCAATGCTGCTTGACGGTGAACGACGGCAAGGGCGCCGGGCAGGCGAGCACGCGCAATCCGGCGTTGCGCGCCAGCAGCTCGCCGATCTGGCGCGGCAGCGTCGCGACGAGATCGGACGCGGACACGATCGCGGCCAGCCCGAGGAAGCCCGGCAGCGTCAGCATCACGCGGCGCTCGACGCGCGCGCGTGCCAGCGCGCCCTCGAGATCGGCGATGCCGGCGCCGGCCGCCGTGACCACGTGCTCGGCCTCGCGGTACGTGCGCAGCGTCAGCGTCGCGCCGATGCGCGCGTTGCCCGGACGGGCCAGGCAGATCCAGTCCTGCTTGAACAACGCCTGCTGGTAGAAGCCGGTGTCCAGCCCGGGAACATTGCCGACGGCGATGTCGGCCGCGCCGGACTGGAGCGCCGCCGCGGTCTCGTCGTCGATGCGCACCGCGGTCACGGGCGCGCGCGGCGCGTGCGCGCGCAGCGTCGCGAGCAGGCGCGGCAACAGCGTCGCGTGGCTCGCGTCGGTCATGCAGATGCGCCAGGGCCGCGTGCTGGTCCCCGGGTCGAACGCGGCGGGCGGCTCGGCGATCTCGCGCAGCGCGCGCAGGGCCTCGCGCACCGGCGCGGCGAGCGCCTGGGCGCGCGGCGTGGGCAGCATGCCGCCGGCGGTGCGCACGAACAGCGGATCGCCCAGCCGCTGGCGCAGCTTGCCCAGCCAGATGCTGACCGTCGGCTGGCTCTGGCCCAGCGCCTCGGCCGAGCGGGTGACGCTGCGGGTCTCGAGGATCTGCTCGAACAGGCGCAGCCACTTGACGTCGAGCTCGCCGACGCGGGCATCGTCTTCGACGGCCATCCGACCTCCATTGCGTTTCGACATGTCGACCATTGGCCTTGCATCGTAGACGACATGGATCGATTCGCCTATCTTGCGGACTGCGCTCCTCCATCCCGCATGACTCCGACCCACGCCCTGCGCCTGCCGCCCAAGCCCCCTGCCCGCCCCGCCGTCGACGCCCGCTGGCTGGGCGTGCTGTTTGTGCTCGGCGCGGTCGCCTGCTTTTCCGGCCTGGACACCGCCTCCAAGGCGATCGGCGCGATGCCGGTGATGATGCTGGTGTGGTTCCGCTACGCGACGCAGGCCTCGGCCACCGCGCTGACCCAATGGCCCAGCCGCGGCCGCGCGCTGCTGCGCACGCGCCACCCCTGGCTGCACGCGCTGCGCGGGCTGCTGATCCTGTCGACCAGCGTGTGCACCAACCTCGCGCTGCGCGCGATGCCCGTGGGCGAGCTCACCGCCATCGTCATGCTGACGCCACTGCTGATGACGCTGGTCGGCGCGACGTTCCTGCACGAGCGCGTGTCGCCCGCGCGCTGGGGCCTGATCGCCGCGGCTTTCTGCGGCGCGCTGCTGGTGGCCAGGCCGGGCGCGACGATGCTGTCGTGGGGCCTGCTGATGGCGCTGCTCGCACTGGCGCTCAACACCGGCTTCCACCTCGTGACGAGCCGGCTGTCGCGCACAGAGGACGTCGGCACCATGCAGTTCCTGACCGGCTGCACCGGCGCGCTGGCGGCCACGCTGGTGCTGCCGTTCTTCTGGACGTCGCTGGGCTCGTGGACGACCTGGGCGCTGCTCGCGCTGGTGTGCGTGTTCAGCACCGCCGGCCACTGGATGCTGATCGTCGGCTACGCGAAGGCGGGCATCGCCACGCTGACGCCGCTGCTGTACGCGCAGGTCGCGTTCAGCACGCTGCTGGGATGGCTCGTCTTCGCGCACGTGCCGGACGCGCTCGCGCTGGCGGGCATCGCCGTCATCACGCTCGCGGGGGCGGCCTGCACCTGGCTGTCGGCACGCGAGCGCGAGCAGGCGCGCGGCCTCGCCGCGCTCGAAGACGCGTCGATGGAGCACTAGGCGCTACTGGCGCGCCACCGCCTGGGCGCGCCAGGCCGACGGCGTCGCGCCCGTCTCGCGCTCGAAGAAGCGCGTGAAGTAGCCGGCGTCGGTGAAGCCCAGCTTGTAGGCGATGTGCTTGACGCTCAGCGTCGTGTAGGCCAGTTCGCGCTGGGCCTCGAGGCAGATGCGCGCGTGCAGCACGGCCAGCGCGGGATGGCCCAGCACCGCGCGGCAGGCGCGATTGAGCTGCGTCGTCGTGATGCCGAGCTCGGCCGCGAACTGGCCCAGCGTGGGCTGCTCGCGGAACCGCTCGTCGACCAGCGTGCGCAGCCGCTGCACATGGCCGACGGCGCGGTCGCCGACGCCCGCCTCCCTGGCCAGCGCCGACGGCAGCGCTCGGCCCAGCGTCACGAACAGCTGCGTCATCGCGGCATCGACGGCGCTCGTGCGCCAGGGCGCATGCTGCGCATGTTCGGTGGCCAGCGAGGCGACCGCCTGCAGCACGCCGCGCCGGTGCGCCGCCGGGATCGGCTCGCAGCGCGTCTGCAGGACGGCGTCGCGCAGGCCGTCCTCGTGCGCGAGCAGCTGGCGGATGTGCGACTCGAGGATCGTGAACACGGTGCCGCGCACGTCGCTGGTCCAGCGAAAGCCGTGGACGGCCAGCGCGGTGATCGTGATGACGCCGGGGCCGCGCAACCGGTGCTGGCGGCCGTCGAGCACGATCTCGGCGGTGCCGCTCTGGACGTGGAAGACCTGGAACAGCGCCTCGTGGCGATGCGGCCGGATCTCCCACGAGTGCAGGCTGCTGCGCTCGGCGATCGACTCCGCGTGCATCACGTCGGACGGCGGCAGCCCGGCGTCCTCGGCGTAGAGCAGGTAGGTTGGCAGGTTCTGGGCCACGGGAGTAGAGTTCGGATTTGTAAATCGAGGGCGCCTTCGCCTCGGCAGGCCGCATGCGAGCCGCCGGGCAATGTTCCGATTGTTCAATCGTTCGCCCGTTCTGTCCATTGAGGAGATCGCCCGCCGCCCCTACGCTGCGAAGCAGGAATTCAAGAACGGAGACAACGATGGGAAGCTCGCCTTCGACATCGCCGCCATCGAGCCGGACGCAGGTCGCGATCATCGGCGCCGGCCCGGCCGGCCTGCTGCTCGGCCAGCTGCTGCACGAAGCCGGCATCGACAACGTGATCCTCGAGCAGCGCAGCGCCGACTACGTGCTGTCGCGCATCCGCGCCGGCGTGCTCGAGCAGACCACCGTCCAGCTGCTGGAACAGGCCGGCGTCGGCGAGCGGCTGCGCCGCGAGGGTCTGCGCCACGACGGCACCGAGCTCGCGTTCGACGGCCGCCTGCATCGCATCGACTTCGCCCGCCTGACGGGCCGCAGCGTCACCGTCTACGGCCAGACCGAGGTCACGCGCGACCTGATGGAACGGCGCGCCGCGGTCGGCCGCACGACGGTCTACGAGGCGCAGGACGTGTCGCTGCACGGCTTCGACAGCGACGCGCCGCTGGTGCGCTGGCGCCACGGCGGCGTCCAGCACGAACTGCGCTGCGACTTCATCGCCGGCTGCGACGGCTTCCACGGCGTCTCGCGCGCGAGCGTGCCCGCGGGGGCGATCGCCACGCACGAAAAGGTCTACCCGTTCGGCTGGCTCGGCCTGCTGGCCCAGGTGCCGCCGGCGCGCCACGAGCTCGTCTACGCCAACCACGCGCGCGGCTTCGCCCTGTGCAGCCAGCGCAGCCGCACGCTGAGCCGTTACTACCTGCAGGTTCCGGCTGACGACCGCATCGAGCGCTGGTCGGACACGGCATTCTGGAACGAGCTGCGGCGCCGCCTGCCGGCCGACGTCGCCGACCGCGTGACGACGGGCGCCTCGATCGAGAAGAGCATCGCGCCGCTGCGCAGCTTCGTCGCCGAGCCGATGCGCTTCGGCCGCCTGTTCCTCGCCGGCGACGCGGCCCACATCGTGCCGCCCACCGGCGCGAAGGGGCTCAACCTCGCGGCCTCGGACGTCGGCTTCCTCGCGGACGCGATGCGCGACCACTACCTCGAACGCAGCGACGACGGCATCGACGCCTATTCGGAACGCTGCCTGCGCCGCATCTGGAAGGCCGAGCGCTTCTCGTGGTGGTTCACCTCGCTGATGCACCAGTTCCCGGGCACGGGCGAGTTCGACCACCGCATGCAGCACGCCGAGCTCGACTACCTGGTGGGCTCGCCCGCCGCATCCACCGCGCTCGCCGAGAACTACGTCGGGCTGCCCATGGACCTGCCCACGCGCGCCACGGCGGCCGCACTGATTCACTGAAGGAGACTTTCGACATGACGACCCCCTGCATCATCTCCGTCGCGATCACCGGCTCCCTGCCGCGCAAGAAGGACAACCCTGCGGTACCCGTGACCGTCTCCGAACAGGTCGAGTCGACGCACGCCGCCTACGAGGCCGGCGCGACGCTGGTGCACCTGCACGTGCGCAACGACGACGAGACGCCGACCTCGGCGCCCGAGCGCTTCGCGACGGTGCTGGACGGCATCCGCAAGCACTGCCCGCTGATCATCACGCAGGTGTCGACCGGCGGCCGCTCCGGCGCCGGGCGCGAGCGCGGCGGCATGCTGCACCTGCGGCCCGACATGGCCTCGCTGGCGTCGGGCTCGGTCAACTTCCCGACCCGCGTCTACGACAATTCGCCCGACCTGGTCGACTGGCTGGCCAGCGAGATGCTGGCCTACGACATCAAGCCCGAGATCGAGGCCTTCGACCTGTCGATGATCTTCCAGGCGGTCGCGATGCAGAAGGCCGGCAAGATCGCCGGGCCGCTGCACATCCAGTTCGTGATGGGCATCAAGAATGCGATGCCGGTCGACCGCGAGGTGTTCGAGTTCTACGTGAAGACGCTCAACCGCCTCGCGCCCGACGCGACCTGGACCGGCGCCGGCATCGGCCGCGACCAGTTCACGCTGGCGAAGTGGTCGCTCGAGCTGGGCGGGAATTGCCGCACGGGCCTCGAGGACAACGTGCGCCTCGACCGCGACACGCTCGCGCCGTCGAACGCGGCGCTGGTCGCGCGCATCGCCCAGATGTGCGAGGAGCACGGCCGCCGTGTCGCCACGCCGCAGGAAGCGCGCGCGCTGCTGCACCTCGCGCCGCAGCCCGAGAGCCGCACCGCCACGCAACTGCAGGCGGAATTCGCCGCCCACGCCTGAAGGACACGCGATGACCGACACGACCCCGCTGCAGGTCCCGCCCGCGCGCCCGGACGACGAATACCTGATGCGCGACCCGACCGCGCATCCGCCGGCCTACGCGCCAGGCTACAAGACGAGCGCGCTGCGCAGCCCGCGCAATTCGCTGATCTCGCTGGGGCAGACGCTGTCCGAGGTCACCGCGCCCAGCTTCTCGGCCGACGAGCTGGGCCCGCTGGACGGCGACCTGATCCGCAACTACGCCAAGTCCGGCCTGCCCGTCGGCGAGCGCACCATCGTGCACGGCTACGTGCGCGACCAGCTGGGGCGTCCGGTGAAGAACGCGCTGGTCGAGGTCTGGCAGGCCAACGCCAGCGGACGCTATCGCCACAAGAAGGACCAGTACCTCGGCGCGCTCGACCCGAACTTCGGCGGCTGCGGCCGCGTGCTGACCGACGAGCACGGCCACTACGTCTTCCGCACCATCAAGCCGGGGCCGTATCCGTGGCGCAACCGCATCAACGACTGGCGGCCGGCGCACATCCACTTCGGCCTGTCCGGCAACGGCTGGGCGCAGCGGCTGATCACGCAGATGTACTTCGAGGGCGACCCGCTGATCGCGACCTGCCCCATCATCCGCACGATTCCCGACGAGGAGCAGATCCGCGGCCTGATCGCGCAGCTGGACATGGGCGCCACGGTGCCGCTGGACAGCCGCGCCTTCCGCTTCGACATCGTGCTGCGCGGCCAGCGCGCCACCTGGTTCGAGAACGTCCTGCAAGGAGAACAGTGATGACCCCGCTGCTGCGCGAGACCGCCTCGCAGACCGCCGGCCCGTACGTGCACATCGGCCTCGCGCCCAAGGCCGCCGGCTTCGACATCTTCGAGAACAACTTCGGCCCCGTGCTGACCACGCCCGAGACCCAGGGCGAGCGCATCACGATCGAGGGCCGCGTGTTCGACGGTTCCGGCACGCCGGTGCGCGACGTGCTGCTCGAACTCTGGCAGGCCAACGCGCAGGGCCGCTACGCGCATCCCGGCGACAGGCAGGCCGGCAAGTCCGTCGATCCGGCGTTCCGTGGCTGGGGACGCGCGTGCAGCGACTTCGACACCGGCACCTGGTCGTTCGAGACGATCAAGCCCGGCCCCGTCGTCGGGCGCCATGGCGTGCTCATGGCGCCGCACGTCAACCTGTGGATCGTCGCGCGCGGCATCAACATCGGCCTGCACACGCGCATGTATTTCGACGACGAGGCCAAGGCCAACGCGGCCGATCCGGTGCTGAACCTGGTGGAGTGGGAGGTGCGCCGCAAGACGCTGGTCGGCAAGCGCGAGCAGCGCGGCGGCGCCACGGTCTACAAGTTCGACATCCACCTGCAGGGCGATGCCGAGACCGTGTTCTTCGACGTCTGATGCGCGGCACAATCGACCGATGATCTTCGATCGCTTCCTGGCCTCGCCCGAGGTCGTGCGGGTGCTGGACGAACGCGCGTTCGTGCAGGCGATGCTGGACTTCGAGGCGGCCCTCGCGCGGGCGCAGGCGGGCGCGGGCGCGATCCCCGCCGGCGCGGCCGAGGCCATCGCCGCCGCGTGCGACGCGAGCCGCTTCGACGTCGACGCGATCGTCGTCGAGGGCGGGCGTGTCGGCACGATCGCGATCCCGCTGGTCAAGGCCTTGACGGCGGCGGTCGCGAAGATCGATGCGGAGGCGGCGCTGGTCGTGCACTGGGGCGGCACGACGCAGGACGTGCTGGACACCGCGCAGGTGCTGGTGGCGCGCCGCGCGCTGGCGCTCGTCGATCGCGACCTGTCCGTGCTGATTCCAGCGCTGTTGAAGCTCGCCGACGCGCACGGCGACGCGCCGATGCTGGGCCGCACGCTGATGCAGCCGGCGCAGGTCATCAGCCTCGGCTTCAAGCTGGCCGGCTGGATCGCGCCGCTGGTGCGTGCACAGTCACGCATCCGCCAAGCCGGCGCCGCGGCGCTGCAGTTGCAACTGGGCGGCGCCGTCGGCACGCGCGCGGCGATGGGCGAGCACGGCGATGCGGTCGCGGCCACGATGGCCGCGTCGCTCGATCTGCGCCTGCCGCCCGCGGCCTGGCACACGCAGCGCGACGAGCTCGTCTCGCTCGGCTGCGAGCTGGGCGTGCTCGCGGGGTCGCTGGGCAAGATCGCCAGGGACATCTCGCTGATGGCGCAGGGCGAGGTCGGCGAGCTGGCGGAGCCCTCGGGCGGCGGGCGCGGCGGCTCGTCGGCGATGCCGCACAAGCGCAATCCCGTCGCCGCGATGACGGCGCTGGCCGCCGCGGTGCGCACGCCGCAGCGCGTGGCCGCGCTGCTCGCCGCGATGCCGCAGGAACACGAGCGCGGGCTGGGCAACTGGCAGGCGGAGCTCGCCGAGTTCGGCGGCCTGCTGGCCAGCGTGCATGGCGCGCTCGCCGCGCTGACGCTGGCCGCCGACGGCCTGCAGGTCTTTCCCGATCGCATGCGCCGCAACATCGACGCGCTGCAGGGGCTGGTCTTCGCCGAGGCGCTGGCGATGCGGGCGGCGCGCGAGATCGGCAAGTCCGACGCACATCACTGGGTCGAGGGCCTGTCGAAGGAGGCGGTGTCCTCCGGCGGACACCTGCGCGACACCGCGCTGATGGCGCTCGCCCGCGACGAGCGGCTGCGCGCCCGCCTCCCCGCCGCGGAGCTGGCCGCGCTGTTCGACGCCGACGCGCCCGCGCGCCACGCGAGCGCGCTCGCGGCGCCACAACTGGCCGCGCTCGCCGCGCATGCCGAAGAACTCCGCCGCGATCCGCCGTGGCAAACCCATCTTTGAGGACGACCCCATGGATCGCGAAGACGACTTCGACCGCGGCGTGAAGAACCGGCGCGCCGTGCTCGGCGACGCCTGGGTCGACAAGTCGCTGGACAACGCCAACGCGTTCAACGCCGACTTCCAGGCGCTGATCACGCGCTATGCCTGGAACGACATCTGGGGCCGCCCCGGCCTCGACCACACCACGCGCCGGCTGCTGGTGCTGGGCATGACGATGGGCCTCGCGCGCTGGGAGGAGTTCGAGCTGCACTGCGGCGCGGCGATCCGCGCGGGCGTGCCGCTCGCCAAGATCCAGGAGACGCTGATGCAGGGCGCGATCTACTGCGGCGTGCCCGCGGCCAACACGGCGTTCAAGCTGACGCAGGACATCCTGCGCCACGAAGGCCTGCTGCCGCCGCCCGAGCGGCTGTCCGCCGGCGTGCGCGTCGCCACGCACCACACGTTCAGCGCGCCGCAGCTGCGCGTCACGCTGCAGGGCGACGGCGCGCCCATCGTGCTGAGCCACGCGCTGGGCCTGGACTCGGCGATGTGGGACGACTACGCCGCGCACCTCGCGGCCGGCGGCGCCGGCGTACCCCACCAGGTACTGCGCTACGACCACCGCGGCCACGGCGGCTCCGGGAGTCCGGCCGGACCGTACGCGATGGACGACCTCGTCGACGACGCCGCGCGCGTCATCCGCGAATGGGGCCGCGGGCCGGTCACGTGGGTCGGGCTGTCGATGGGCGCGATGGTGGGCCAGGGCCTGGCGATCCACCATCCGGAGCTGGTGGGCCGGCTGGTGCTGGCGAACACGACGTCGCAATATCCCGAGGCCGCCGCGGCGAACTGGGCGCAGCGCATCGCCACGGTGAACGAGCGCGGCATGGCGGCGGTCGCCGAGATGGTCGTCGAGCGCTACCTGCACGCCGACTTCCGCGCGGCCGAGCCCGCCGCCACCGACGCCATCCGCCAGCGGCTGCTGCGCGACGACGCCGCCGGCTACGCGGCGAGCTGCCACGCGGTGGCCGGCGTCGACTGGCTCGATCGCCTCGCGCAGGTGCGCTGCCCGACGCTGGTGATCGCCGGCGCCCGCGACGCCGGCGCCCCGCCCGCGATGGGCGAGGCGATCGCCGCCCGCATTCCCGGCGCGACGCTGCACGTCATCGAGGACGCGTCGCACCTGAGCGTGCTCGAGACGCCCGACGAGTTCCGCCGCGTCGTCGCGGCCTTCCTGCAGAAGCAGTCCTGAACGACCGCGGCGCGAGAGGTCGCACGAACGACCCCGCGTTTCCGAAACGAGGCGAGGAGACAACCATGCCCGACACGCAGACCGTCAACGTCCAGACCTTCCTCAACGAGCACCGCTTCTCGGGCTTCCAGTGGGCGATCTTCTGGCTGTGCTTCCTGATCGTGCTGCTCGACGGCTTCGACACCGCCGCGATCGGCTTCATCGCGCCGTCGCTGCTGAAGGAGTGGGGACTGGCGCGGCCCGCGCTGGGGCCGGTGTTGAGCGCGGCGCTGTTCGGGCTCGCGGCCGGCGCGCTGTCGTCGGGCCCGCTGGCCGACCGCGTCGGCCGCAAGCGCGTGCTGGTGGCGGCGGTGCTGCTGTTCGGCCTGGCCTGCGCGGCATCGTCGTTCGCCGGTTCGCTGTCGCAACTGGTCGTGCTGCGCTTCGTCACCGGCCTCGGGCTCGGCGCGGCGATGCCCAACGCCGTCACGCTGATGAGCGAGTATTGCCCCGACCGGATGCGCGCCACGCTCACCAACGCGATGTTCTGCGGCTTCCCGCTCGGCGCCGCGTTCGGTGGCTTCCTCGCGGCGTGGATGATCCCGCAGTTCGGCTGGCGCAGCGTGCTGCTGCTGGGCGGCGTCGCGCCGCTGGTGCTGGGCGTCGCGATGCTGGCGCTGCTGCCGGAGTCGGTTCGCTACATGGTCGCGCGCGCGCAGCCGGTCGAGCGGATCCGCGCGGCGCTCGCGCGCATCTCTGAGACCGCCATGCGCGCCACGGGCTTCGTCCTCAGCGAGTCGCGGCCGTCGGCCGCGGGCCAGGGCGGCATCGGGATCGTGCTGTCGTCGCGCTACCTCGTCGGCTCGGTGATGCTGTGGATCGCGTACTTCATGGGCCTGGTCATCTTCTACGCGTTGATCAACTGGATGCCCATCCTGTTCAAGGACGCGGGCGTCGAGCCGCGCTCGGCCACGCTGATCTCCGCGCTGTTCCCGCTGGGCGGCTGCGGCGCGATCCTGTTCGGCTGGCTGATGGATCGCTTCAACGCCAACAAGATCATCGCGCTGGGCTTCGCGGCGACGGCGGCGCTCGTCTACGCCGTCGGGCAGGCTGCCGGCAACGTGGGCGCGCTCGTGGTGCTGGTGTTTCTCGCGGGCGCCTTCATGAACACGGCGCAGTCGTCGTTGCCGGCGCTGGCCGCCGCGTTCTATCCGACCGCCGGCCGCGCCACCGGCGTGTCGTGGATGCTGGGCTTCGGCCGCTTCGGCGGCATCGCGGGCTCGTTCCTCGTCGCCGAACTCTCGCGCCGCGACGTCGGCTTCGTCGGCATCTTCAGCATCGTCGCGATTCCCGGGCTGGTCGCGGCCGCGGCGCTGCTGGTCAAGCACTGGGTCGAGCCCGAGAGCGGCGACGGCGGGGCCGTGCTGCCCCAGGTCGCCGCGCACTGACTAGTGCCCGCCGACGTAGACGAACTTGAACAGGAACACGGCCCCGATGAGCCACGACATCGGGTGCACCGCGCGCCACTGCCCCGTGAACAGCTTCAGCACCGCGTAGGTGATGAAGCCGAAGGCCAGGCCGTTGGCGATCGAGTACGTCAGCGGCATCGCGAGCGCGGTCACGACGGCGGGGACGGCGTCGGTGGTCTCGTCCCAGTCCAGTTCCACGAGGTCGCGCAGCATCAGGCTGGCGACGTAGAGCAGCGCCGGGGCGGTCGCGTAGGCCGGCACCGCGCCGGCCAGCGGCGAGATGAACAGGCAGGCGAGGAACAGCAACGCCACCGCGACCGCGGTCAGCCCGGTGCGGCCGCCGGCCTGCACGCCCGACGCGCTCTCGACGTAGGCCGTGGTGCTGGACGTCCCGAGCAGCGAGCCCGCGAAGATGGCGCAGCTGTCGGCCAGCAGCGCCTTGTTCATGCGATCCATGCGGTCGTCGCTGAGCAGTCCCGCGCGCCGCACCACCGCCAGCAGCGTGCCGGTGGCGTCGAACAGTTCCACCAGGAAGAACACGAGGATCACGTTGAACACGCCCACGCCCAGCGCGCCCTTGATGTCGAGCTGCAGGAAGGTCGGCAGGATCGACGGCGGCATGGCGACGACGCCTTCGAAGCGGTTGCCCGCGAAGAAGAACGACAGCACCGTGACCGCGAGGATGCCGATCAGGATCGCGCCGCGCACGCCCAGCCGGTCCAGCACGACGATCGTGAAGAAGCCCAGCACCGACAGCAGCACCGACGGCTGGTGCAGGTCGCCCAACGTGACGTACGTGGCCTTGGACGGCGCGACGATGCCCGCGCTCTTGAGCGCGATGATCGCCAGGAACATGCCGATGCCCACCGTGATGCCGATGCGCAGCGACTGCGGGATGCCGTGGATGATCAGCTTGCGCAGCTTGAACAGCGTCACCAGCAGGAACAGGCAGCCCGAGATGAAGACCGCGCCGAGCGCGACCTGCCACTTCAGCCCCATGCCCAGCACGACGACATACGCGAAGTACGCGTTCAGGCCCATGCCGGGCGCCAGCGCGATCGGGTAGTTCGCGTAGAGCGCCATGATCAGCGTGCCGAGCGCCGCGATCAGGCAGGTGGCGACGAAGACCGCGCCCTTGGGCATCCCCGCGTCCCCGAGGATGGTCGGGTTGACGAAGATGATGTAGGCCATCGTCAGGAAGGTCGTGAGGCCGGCCAGCAGCTCGGTGTTGACGGTGGTGCCGTGCCTTCGCAGCTGGAAGATGCGATCCAGCAAGGACGACCTTGCGTTCGAGGGTGTATTGGCTGCCGTGAGCGCGGGCTCGCGCGCGGCGGCCGCGTTCTGGGTTGCGGTGTGCATGTTGTCTCCTGCATCGCTGTGGTTGGATGCGCGGGGGCGCGTCTGGCGCGCGCTGGCCTGCGGGTTCGAAAAGTCGCGTCTTGCCGGGCGTGCGTCAGGGCCGGCGGTGGTACCTCGGCACACCGGCCACGTAGGCCGCCTCCAGCAATCGTTCGTCGCCCAGGGTCATCCAGGCGAACAGTTTCTCGTGCAGGTCCTGCGCCAGGTCGACGCGATGCTGCATCACGGGCGTGTGCGCCCAATCCCAGACCGCGACGTCGGCGTGCCGGCCGACGTCGAAGCTGCCGATCTCGTCGTCGAGGTGCAGCGCGCGCGCCGCTCCCCGCGTGGCGCTGTAGAGCGCCTTCCAGGCCGTCAGCTTGACGCCGCGCAGGGCCTGGATCTTGTAGGCGTCGGCCAGCGTTCGGATCATCGACAGGCTGGTGCCGCCGCCGACGTCGCTGGCCATCGACACGTGCGCGCCCTGCCCTTCGGCGCCGAGCCAGTCGAACAGGCCGCTGCCCAGGAACAGGTTGGAGCTGGGGCTGTGCGCGATCTGCGCGCCGGTCTCGCGCAGCAGCACGCGGTCGGTGTCGTCCAGCCACACGCCGTGCGCCAGCACCGAGCGCTCGTTGAGCAGTCGGTGGCGATGGTAGACGTCGAGGTAGCTGCGCGCCTCGGGAAACAGCTCGGCGACCCAGCGCACTTCGTCCTTGTTCTCGGCGACGTGCGTCTGCATGTAGGTGCCGGGATGCGCCTCGATCAGCGCCGCGGCCATCTGCATCTGCGCGGACGTGCTCGTCGGGGCGAAGCGCACCGTCAGCGCGTACGCGAGACGCGCGCGGCCGTGCCAGCGCTGGATCAGGTCGACGCAGTCGCGCTCGGCCTGGCGCACGTCGTCGCGCAGGCCGTCGGGCGCGTGGCGGTCCATCAGGATCTTGCCGGCGATGATTCGCATGCCGCGGCGCTCGGCGCCTGCGAACAAGGCATCGGCCGAGTGCTTGTGCACGGTCGGGAAGACGACGGCCGACGTCGTGCCGTGGGCCAGCAGCCCGTCGAGGAAGCGCTCGGCGCCGGCGACGGCGACCTCGGGATCGGCGAAGCGGCGCTCGGCGGGGAACGTGTACGTGTTGAGCCATTCCAGCAGCTCGGTGCCGTAGGAGGCGATCACGTCCAGCTGCGGGCTGTGCACGTGCGTGTCGATGAAGCCGGGCAGCAGCAGCTTGCCGGCGTGGTCGACGCGCTGCCAGCTGGCGTCGGGCGCGTCCGCCTGCACGCCGGCGATGCGGCCGTCGGCGACGAGCAGCCAGTGGCCGGGGCGGAAGCGCACGCCCGGCGCGCCGGCGGGCGCGGCGAAGCCGGGGTCGGCGGTGAAGTCGAGCAGGTCGCCGCGCAGGGCGATGCGGGAGGGGGTATCGGTCGTCATGGGGGTCGAGGTCATCGGGTTCGGGCAAGCGTGCGCGCGACGTCGCGCACCTGCTCGCGCAACCAGCGTCCGGCGCTGGAGTGGTGGCTCAGCTCGTGCCACAGCTGGTAGTAGTTGAGCGTCGGGAATCGGATCGGGCTGCGCACGATGCGCACGGGCAGCGTGTCGACCCAGCGGCTGCAGAACTGGCGGCCCGTCGTCAGCACCAGCCGCGAGCGCGCCACCATCATCGGCGCGAGCGCGAAGTGCGGCGTGCGCACCGAGACGTTGCGCGCGAGGCCCTCGGCGGCGAGGTGGTCGTCGATGATGCCGCGGGCGCCGGCGTGCAGCGGCATCGGCGCGACGTGCTCGCTCTCGAGGTAGCGCTCGGCCGTCCACCAGCGCGGGTTGCGCACGGCGGAATGATCGGCGGCGACGAGGCAGACGGCCTCGTCCGAGAACAGCTGGCCGATGTGCAGCTCCTCCGGCGGCTTGAGCCAGTTGCCCAGCACCAGGTCGACATCGGCGTGCGCCAGGCGGGCGCGGTAGTCGTAGTCGCCCGTCAGCGGCAGGATCTCCAGGCTGACGCCGGGCGCCTGCGACTTGATGCGGCCGACGAGCTCGGGCAGCACCAGCGGGTCGAGCCAGTCGCTGGCGGCGACGCGGAAGGTGAGCTTCGAGGTCGCGGGGTCGAAATCGAGGCCGCGGGACTGCGCACCGAACATCAACTGAGCGCTGCGCAGGATGTCGGCGGCCGGCGCCATCAGCGCGAGCGCGGCCGGCGTGGGCACCATCTCGTGGCCCGCCCGCACGAGCAGCGCATCGCCCGTCAGCGCGCGCAGACGCTTCAGCTGCACGCTCACCGTCGGTTGCGTCGTCTGCAGCCGCATGGCGGCCCGGGAAATACTTCTTTCCGTGATCACGGTATGGAACACCCTCACCAGGTAGAGCTCGATCTTGTCGAAAGCGGCGCGTTCGGTCATATCTGGCCTCCAATGGATGGAATGTCTGCGCAGGCATACGACCCTGGCCCGCGCGGGGTTAACTTCTGGGCCGTTCCCATCAGCACAAACGCTCGACCGCCATGCAGACCCGGCCCATCCGCTTCTATCACCACCGCGTCGGCGCGGTCGTCGAGGTCACCGATGCGGCGCCCACGCGCACGGTGCTCAACTGGCTGCGCGAGGACGCGCACTGCAGCGGCACGAAGGAAGGCTGCAACGAGGGCGACTGCGGCGCCTGCACCGTCATCGTGGCCGAGCTGGCCGAACGCGCGCAGGAGGTCGGCACGGCGTCGGCGGACGCGACGATCGTCGGCGGGCTGTCGCTGCGCACCGTCAACGCCTGCATCCAGTTCCTGCCCACGCTCGACGGCAAGGCGCTGCTGACGGTGGAAGACCTGCGTCGAATCGGCGGCGGCGAACTGCATCCGGTGCAGCAGGCGCTGGTCGACTGCCACGGTTCGCAATGCGGCTTCTGCACGCCGGGCTTCGCGATGTCGCTGGCCACGACCTACGAGCGCCACTGCGAGGCCGGCACGCGGCCGACGCGCCAGCAGCTTGCCGACGACCTGTCCGGCAACCTGTGCCGCTGCACCGGCTACAGACCCATCCTCGACGCCGGCCAGCGCATGTTCGACCTGCCCCCTGCGCGCCTGGACACGCAGCCCGTCGTCGCCGCGCTGCGTTCGCTCGACGACGGCCACGGCCTGGCCTACGAGGGCGCGAACCCGGCCGTGCGCGTCGACGGTGTCGAGCGCCGCGACCGCTTCTGGGGCCCGCGCGGCCTCGACGAGTTCGCCGCGCTGCGCGAGCAGCACCCGAAGGCGCGCCTGCTCGCCGGCTCCACCGACATCGGCCTGTGGGTCAACAAGCAGTTCCGCGACCTCGGCGACATCCTCTACATCGGCAACGTCGACGCGCTGCGCCGCATCGAACGCCGCGGAGACGTGCTGCGCATCGGCGCCGCGGCCACCCTGGAAGACGCCTGGGCCACGCTCACCGCGCACGTGCCCGCGCTGCACGACATGTGGCTGCGCTTCTCGTCGCTGCCGGTGCGCAACGCCGGCACGCTCGGCGGCAGCATCGCCAACGGCTCGCCCATCGGCGACAGCGCGCCGGTGCTGATGGCCCTCGGCACCGACGTCGTCCTGCGACGCGGCGCGACGCAGCGCACGCTGCGGCTCGAGGACTTCTACCTCGACTACATGAAGAACGCGATGCAGCCCGGCGAATTCATCGAGGCGCTGGACGTGACGCTGCCGGGCGCGGCGACGCGCGTGCGTGCGTACAAGCTGTCCAAGCGCTTCGACTGCGACATCTCGGCCGTCGCCACGGGCCTGGCCGTCGAGCTGGAGGACGGCATCGTGCGCGCCGCGCGCTTCGCGTTCGGCGGCATGGCGGCGATCGTCAAGCGCGCTGCCAACGCGGAAGCCGCGGTCATCGGCCAGCCCTGGAACGAGGCCACGCTCGACGTCGCGATGCGCGCGATCGAGAAGGACTTCGCGCCGCTGACCGACCTGCGCGCGACGACGTCCTATCGCCAACGCGTCTCGCGCAACCTGCTGCGCCGCTTCTGGCTGGAAACGCGACCCGACGAGCCGCTGCCCGCGCGCCACCTGAGCGTCTTCAACATCCTGCCGCACGCGGCGCCGGCGGCCTGAGGAGCGCGCATGAACAAGCAAGCGGAAGCCTTCCTGCTCGAACCCGGCCTCGCATGGGCCGACTACCGGCGCAACGCGCGCGCCCGCGTCGACGAGATCGCCGAGGCCGAGCGCCTGCGCGACGGCGCGCGCGTGGGCATCAGCCGCAAGCACGAGTCGGCGCACCTGCACGTGGCCGGACAGGCCACCTACATCGACGACATGCCCGAACTCGCGGGCACGCTGCATGCGGCACTCGGCCTGTCGCCGGCGGCGCACGGGCTCATCAAGTCCTTCGCGATCGAGAAGATCCGCGCGCTGCCCGGCGTGGTCGACGTCATCGTCGCCGCGGACATCCCCGGCACCAACGACTGCGGCGCCATCGTGCACGACGACCCGATCCTGGCCGACGGCAAGGTGCAGTTCCTCGGCCAGCCGGTGTTCGCGGTGATCGCGACCGATCGCGACCTCGCGCGCCGCGCGGCCGCGCAGGCGAGGCACGTGCTGGAGATCGAACCGCTGCCCGCGCACGTCACGGCGGCCGAGGCGCATGCCGCGCAGAGCTACGTGCTGCCGCCGATGCACCTGGTGCGCGGCGATGCGCAGGCCGGCATCGCGCGCGCGCCGCATCGGCTCGAGGGCACGATCCAGCTCGGCGGGCAGGAACAGTTCTATCTCGAGGGCCAGATCTCGTACGCGATCCCCACCGAGAACGACGGCATGCACGTCTACTGCTCGACGCAGCATCCCAGCGAAATGCAGCATCTCGTCGCGCATGCGCTGCATGTGCATTCGCACCACGTGCACGTCGAATGCCGGCGCATGGGCGGCGGCTTCGGCGGCAAGGAGTCGCAATCCGGCATCTTCGCGTGCATCGCCGCGGTAGCCGCGCGCAAGCTCGATCGCCCGGTCAAGCTGCGGCCCGATCGCGACGACGACTTCATGATCACCGGCCGCCGGCACGGCTTCGACTACCGCTACGAGGTCGGCTTCGACGACGAGGGCCGCGTGCTGGGCTGCGACATCGACATGGTCTCCAACGCCGGCTTCTCCACGGACCTGTCGGGCCCGGTGATGACGCGTGCGCTGTGCCACTTCGACAACGCCTACTGGATGCCGGACGTGGCCATCCACGGCTACTCGGCCAAGACCAACACGCAGAGCAACACCGCGTTCCGCGGCTTCGGCGGCCCACAGGGCGCGTTCGCCAGCGAGGTCCTGATGGACTCGATCGCCCGCGCGCTCGGCAAGGATGCGCTCGAGGTGCGGCGCGCCAACTTCTACGGCATCGGCGAGCGCGACGTCACGCCCTACCTGCAGCGCGTGACCGACAACGTCATCCGCAAGCTGACCGACGAACTGGCCACGCGCGGCGACTACGAGGCGCGCCGCGTCGCGATCGACGCCTTCAACGCGACCAGCCCGGTGCTGAAGAAAGGCATGGCGCTGACGCCGGTCAAGTTCGGCATCTCGTTCAACGTCAAGCACTTCAACCAGGCCGGCGCGCTGGTGCACGTGTACGCGGACGGCACGATGCTGGCCAACCACGGCGGCACCGAGATGGGCCAGGGCCTCAACACCAAGGTGGCGCAGGTGGTCGCGCACGAACTCGGCGTGAGTTTCGAGACCGTGCGCGCCACCGCCACCGACACGACCAAGGTCGCCAACACGTCCGCCACTGCCGCCTCGACCGGTGCCGACCTGAACGGCAAGGCCGCGCAGGACGCAGCGCGCCAGATCAAGGAGCGCCTCGCCGCGTTCGCCGCGCAACGCCACGGCGGGGAGGCCGCGGACGTGCGCTTCGCCAACGACCTGGTGCACGTCAACGGGCAGCAGATCCCGTTTCCCGAGCTGACGCGCGCGGCCTACGAGGACCGCGTGCAGCTGTGGTCGGACGGCTTCTACGCGACGCCCGGCCTGCACTGGGATCGCGTCAAGCTGCAGGGCCGGCCGTTCTTCTACTACGCGTACGGCGCCGCGCTGAGCGAGGTCGTGATCGACACGCTGACCGGCGAATGGAAGCTGCTGCGCGCCGACGTGCTGCACGACGCCGGCCGCTCGCTGAACCCGGCGGTCGACATCGGCCAGGTCGAGGGCGCGTTCATCCAGGGCATGGGCTGGCTGACGATGGAGGAACTGGTCTGGCACCCGAAGACGGGCCTGCTGATGACGCACGCGCCGAGCACGTACAAGATCCCGACGGCCAACGACTGCCCGCCGGTGTTCAACGTCAACCTGTTCGACAACGAGAACGCCGAGGACTCGATCCACCGCAGCAAGGCGGTCGGCGAGCCGCCG
The DNA here is from genome assembly GCF_023231945.1 of Scleromatobacter humisilvae. Taxonomy (GTDB): domain Bacteria; phylum Pseudomonadota; class Gammaproteobacteria; order Burkholderiales; family Burkholderiaceae_C; genus Scleromatobacter; species Scleromatobacter humisilvae. The sequence goes on along the minus strand of NZ_JAJLJH010000006.1, from coordinate 131,316 downwards.
CTGCTGCTGCCGTTCTCCGTGTTCCTGGCGATACGGGATGCTGTATCGGCGGCGGGCGATCATCGCGTCGATCCTCCGCTGCGTGCGCCGGCCACCAGCGAGGCCATCCTCGACGCCGTCGACGCGGTGCTGAGTGGCGTCGCGGAGAAGGACGCGTCATGAGCGCCGATCTGCACGACACCGCGGCACGCTGGCTCGGCGCCGGTGACCCGGGCGTCGTCATCGAGGTACTGAAGACCGCGGGCTCGGTGCCGCGCGAGGCGGGCACGCGCATGCTGGTGTCGGCCAAGCAGGCGGTGGGCACCATCGGCGGAGGACACCTCGAGTTGATGGCCATCGAGAATGCGCGCACGCTGCTCGCCAACGTGCCGGGCTTCGAACCCGTCGACCGCCACTACCCGCTCGGGCCCGCGCTGGGCCAGTGCTGCGGCGGCGCGGTCACGCTGCGTTTCCTGCGGCTGGACGCACGCACCGCGCAAGCCTGGCCGCGGCCGACGCCCCGCTTCTTCCTGCAGTTGTACGGCGCGGGCCACGTCGGCCGCGCCATCGTGCGGCTGCTCGCCGGCATTCCGTGCGAGGTGCAGTGGATCGACGAGCGCGAGAGCGAGTTCCCCGTCGACGAGCCGCTGCCGGCGCACATCGAGCGCGTCTGCGTCGACCAGGTGGAGGGCGAGGTGGATGTCGCGCCGGCCGGCGCCTGCTACCTCGTGCTGACGCACCGCCACGACCTCGACATGCGCATCGCCGAGGCGATCCTGCGGCGCGGCGACTTCGGCTACCTCGGCATGATCGGCTCGAAGACCAAGCGCGCGCGCTTCTTCCATCGCTACGAGGAGCGCGGCATTCGCACCGAAACCCTGGCGCGCATGACTTGCCCGATCGGCGTTCCCGGCATCGAAGGCAAGGAGCCCGAGGTCATCGCGATCGCGGTGGTGGCGCAGCTGCTGCAATTGCAGCGGCCGCCGGTCGAGCCGGCGGCAGCGATGCTGGCGCCGATGCATCGCGAATCCCGGCTCAAGAGCCGCGGTACGTGCTGTAGCTGAACGGGCTCACCAGCAGCGGCACGTGGTAGTGGCCGGCGGCGTCGGCGATGCCGAAGTCCAGCTGCACCGTATCGACGAAAGCCGGCTCGGGCAACAGGACGCCGAGCGCGCGGAAATACGGCGCGACCTCGAACAGGAGACGCCAACGGCCCACAGCCATCGCGGCCGCATCGAGCAGCGGGCCGCCGTCGTTGCGGCCGTCGGCGTTGAGCGTGACCGACTTGACGGTCTGCGCGCGACCGTCGACGTCCACGCGCTGCAGGGTCACCTGCATGCCGGCGGCGGGGCGGCCATGCGCGGTGTCGAGGACGTGCGTGCTGAGATGTCCCATCGCGTGCTCCTCAGAAGTGGTACTCGGCGCGCACCATCGGCGTCTCGGCGAATGCGCCATGGCCCGCGGGGCCGTGCCAGCTGTTGCCGAACTTGTTCTTCCAGTATTCGTACTCGACGCCGAAGCGCCAGGTCTGCGGCTTGGCGCCGACGAGCGCGCCGGCGCTCCACATCAGCTGCGCGTCGAAGTGCGTCTCGGGCGCGGTCTGTGCGCCGAATTCGTCCTTGCCCTTGGAGGCGATGAAGTTCGCGTAGCCTTCGAACGCGAGGGGCAGCGAGGCGATCGGAATGCTCCACGACGTCGCCAGCATCGGGTGCGCCTTGTAGTGGTAGCGCGCCACGCCCGTCTGCGTGTAGTCGCTGTACGGCGCGTTGCTCTCCCACAGCTCGTGGATGCCCACATCGAGGAAGCCCGGCACGTCGAACGACAGCGTCGGGCCCAGCACCCACATGCGCTTGCGCGAGTTGTAGCCCGCGTCGTTCTTGGTGTTCCAGTCGAAGCCGCCGGTCAGTCCCCAGCCGCGGATCGGGCCGGCGGCAAAATCCTTGTGCAGCACCTTGCCGGCGTCGAGGAAGTTGCGGTAGACGACGTAGGCCTCCTGCGCGCCCGTGTTCGATCCCGGGCTCGCGGGGTCGTTGCGGTCGGACATCAACATGTCGACGTTGAAGAAGTTCGCGCCGTACGCGTAGCCGCTCGCGTGCTGCAGGTCGACGATCGTCTTCTTGATGTCGCTGGCTTCATAGGGCTCGCGGAACTTCGCGCCGTAACGAACGCCGATGGAGGTGTCGCTCCATTGCGCGGCGGCGGGCAGGCAGGCGCAGGCGGTCGCGAGCGCACACAGGCGGTGAAGAGTGGTCATCGTGGATTCCAGGCGTCGTTGAGGAAAAGGGTGGCGCGCGCGTCACTGCACGGGCGCGCCCGCGTCGTACCAGCGGCGGATCAGCTCGCGCTCGGGATCGGTGATGCTGGTCGCGTTGTTCAGCGGCATCTGCTTGAGCAGCACGGCCTGCTGGAAGACCTCCTGCGAGTGCTGCTTGATCAGTTCGGGGCGATCGAGCTCGATGCCCTTGTTCTGCACCTGCGCGTTGTGGCACAGCACGCAGCGCTGGTCGAGCACGGACTTGACGCTCGCAAACGTGCCCGGCTTCGGGCCGGAGTCCACCGCGGCCGAGGCCGACGACGCGGCGGGCGCCGGCGCGCTCGCCGTCGCGACGATGGGCGCGACGGACGGCGGGCCCGGCATGCGCCACGCCACCACGCTCAGCACCAGCGCGACGCCGACGATCGCGTGCTCCCACGGCGTGCGCTGCCCCAGCACGTGTGCCTTGTGGCGCGACACGAAGCTGTGGCGGATCAGCGCGGCGGCGAGCATCACCGACACCAGCACCAGCCAGTTGTTCGCGCCTTGATACAGCCAGCCGTAATGGTTGGACAGCATCGCGAAGATCACCGGCAGCGTGAAGTAGGTGTTGTGGACGCTGCGCTGCTTGCCGCGGATGCCGTGGATGCGGTCGGGCTCCTGGCCGGCGCGCAGCTGCGCGACCACCTTGCGCTGTCCGGGGATGATCCAGAAGAACACGTTGGCCGTCATGGCCGTGGCCATCATCGCGCCCACCAGCAGGAAGGCCGCGCGGCCCGCGAACAGGTGGCAGGCGGCCCACGCCGCGAACACCACCAGCGAGAAGACGAGCACGCCGACCTGCAGGTCACCGTGCTTGCCGCGGCCCAGCGTGCGGCAGATCGTGTCGTAGAGCACCCAGAACACGAACAGGAACGTGAGCACCGCCGCGATGGCCGCGCTCGGCTCCCACGCGTGCACGTTGCGGTCGATCAGGAAGCTGCCGGCGTTGAACAGGTAGAGCACCGTCAACAGCCCGAAGCCGGTCAGCCAGGTCGAATAGCTCTCCCAGTACGACCAGTGCAGGTTCTCGGGCAGCGGACGCCAGCGCGGCGCCACCATGTACTTGTTGGAGTGATAGAAGCCGCCGCCGTGCACGGCCCACATCTCGCCGTCGACGCCCTTGCCTTGCAGTTCGTCGCTGTCGGGCTTGGCCAGGCTGTTGTCCAGCAGGACGAAGTAGAACGAGGCGCCGATCCAGGCGATCGCGGTGACGACGTGGGCGCAACGCAGCAGCAGGTTGGCCCAGTCCAGGAGGTACGTACCCATCCGAGTATCCAGTGAGGGGTGCGAGCGTCCGACCAAGGCGGGCGCTGCAGGATCCCCTCACCACGGCGGGTTCTGTGAGGCTGGGAGGTCACGTGTTCGACGACCGCCCCCGCAGGATGCGGCCGCACCCGCTGCGACCTGGATCAACTGTATACAGTTATCGGCACCAATGCAAACGCGGGATAACCCTTTTCATCCAGCTGTTGCGCGCTTGTCCTGATCTTTTCAACCGTATACCGGCTCGACGAGGTCTTGCAGTGGCTGCGCAGACTGTATACACTTTTTGAATCCAACCACCGAATCGATCGCATCCATGGCCAAGAAGCCCGCGGCGCAGTTGCAGCTGGTCGCCGCCGCCCACACCCAGCGTGGCGCGGCCGGCGTCACCGACGACATCGTCGACGCCATCACCACCGCGATCGTCGAGCGCAGGCTGATGCCGGGCACCAAGCTCGTGGAGCAGCAGATCGCCGACATCTTCGAGGTCTCTCGCACCGTCGTGCGCCAGGCGCTGAACCAGTTGAGCCGCGATCGCCTCGTCACGCTGGAGCCGGCGCGCGGCGCGTTCGTCGCCACGCCCAGCATCGACGAGGCGCGCCAGGTGTTCCAGGTGCGCCGGCTGGTCGAGGCCGGCATGATCCGCCAGCTCGCCGCGCAGATCACCGACAAGCAGGTCGACCAGCTGCGCCTGCACCTGCGCGACGAGCGCCAGGCGGTGGTGCGCAGCGACGTCTCGGGCCGCACGCGCCTGCTGGCCGACTTCCACGTGGTGCTCGCGCGCCAGCTGGGCAACGAGGTGCTGGCCGAGCTGATCGCCGACCTGCTCTCGCGCTCGCAGCTGATCGCGCTGATGTACCAGTCCAGCCACTCGGCGGAGCATTCGCAGGACGAACACGTCGGCATCGTCGACGCGCTCGCCAAGCGCGACGCCCGCACCGCCGCGCGCCTGATGGAGCAGCACATCGAGGCCGTCGAACGCAACCTTCGACTCGACCCGCGCACGCCCGACCTCGCCAGCGTGCTTCGACCGAAACACTGAGCCATGACGAACACGACATCCCCCACCCCGTATCCGCGCGACCTGCGCGGCCACGGCCGCAATCCGCCGCCTGCGCGGTGGCCCGGCAACGCGCGCGTCGCGGTGCAGTTCGTCCTCAACTACGAGGAGGGCGGCGAGAACAGCGTGCTGCACGGGGACGCGGGCAGCGAGCAGTTCCTGTCCGAGATGGCCAATCCGCCGGCGTTCGCCGCGCGCCATCTCAGCATGGAGTCCATCTACGAATACGGCTCGCGCGCGGGCGTCTGGCGCCTCCTGCGCGAGTTCGAGAAGCGCGGCCTGCCGCTGACGATCTTCGGCGTGGGCATGGCGCTGCAACGCAGCCCGGAGGTCGCCGCCGCGTTCGTCGAGCTGGGCCACGAGATCGCCTGCCACGGCTGGCGCTGGATCAACTACCAGCAGGTCGACGAGGAGACCGAGCGCGCGCACATGGCCGCGGGCATCGAGGCGATCCGCCAGCTGACCGGCCAGCCGCCGCTCGGTTGGTACACCGGCCGCGACAGCCCCAACACGCGCCGCCTGGTGGCCGACGCCGGCGGCTTCGAGTACGACAGCGACTACTACGGCGACGACCTGCCCTTCTGGCTGCAGGTGCGGCGTACCGACGGCGCGCTCGCGCCGCACCTGGTCGTGCCCTACACGCTGGACGCCAACGACATGCGCTTCGCGCTGCCGCAGGGCTTCAGCCACGGCAACGAATTCTTCGAATACCTGCGCGACGCCTTCGACGTGCACTACGCCGAGGGCGACGAGCGCCCGTCGATGATGAGCATCGGCATGCACTGCCGCCTGCTCGGCCGACCCGGCCGCATGCGCGCGCTGCAGCGCTTCCTCGATCACGTGCAGCGCCACGAGCGCGTGTGGATCGCGCGCCGCATCGACATCGCGCGGCACTGGAAGCAGGTGCATCCCTTCGATGCCAACACCGCCTTCGTCTGGGAGTGACCGTGTCCTCGAATTTCCCCCTCACGCTCGAACGACTGAACGCCGCCACGCGCGCCGGATTCACCACGCTGCTCGACGGCACCTACGAGCACTCGCCCTGGATCGCCGAGGCGGCGTGGGACGCGCGTCCCTTCGCCAGCCTCGCGACGCTGAAGCACGCGCTCGTGCGCGCGACACGCGCGGGCGGGCGCGAGGCGCAGCTCGGGCTGATCCGCGCCCACCCGGAACTCGCGGGCAAGGCGATGGTGGCAAAGACGCTCACCGCCGAGAGCACGAACGAGCAGGGCAAGGCCGGCCTCACCGCCTGCACGCCCGAGGAGTTCGCGCGCATCAACGAACTCAACGCCGCCTACAACAGGAAGTTCGGCTTCCCGTTCATCCTGGCGGTGCGCGGTCCGCGCGGCGTCGGGCTCTCGAAGCAGCAGATCATCGCGGCCTTCGAGCGACGCGCGTCCCACCATCCCGACTTCGAGTTCGACGAGGCGCTGCGCAACATCCACCGCATCGCCGAGATCCGCCTCGACGACAAGTTCGGCGTCGAGCCGACGCAGGGCAACCTCGTGTGGGACTGGGCCGAATCGCTCGCGCGCTTCAGCGAGCCCGAGTACGCGGCACGCGGCGAGCTCACGGTCACCTACCTCACCGACGCGCACCGCGCGACCGCCGCGCAACTGGCGGACTGGATGCGCGGCGAGTGCGGCTTCGACGACGTGACGATCGACGCGGTCGGCAACGTCGTCGGCGTCTACGGCGGCAGCGACGCGTCCGCGAAGCGCCTGATCACCGGCAGCCACTACGACACCGTGCGCAACGGCGGCAAGTACGACGGCCGCCTGGGCATCCTCGTGCCGATGGCCTGCGTGCGCGAGCTGAAGCGACGCGGCGAGCGCCTGCCGTTCGGCATCGAGGTGATCGGCTTCGCCGAGGAGGAGGGCCAGCGCTACGAGGCCGTGTTCCTCGGCTCGGGCGCGCTCACCGGCCACTTCGACGAACGCTGGCTCGACCAGGCCGACGCCAACGGCGTGCGCATGCGCGACGCCATGGTGGCGGCCGGCCTGCGCGCCGAGGACATCCCGTCGCTGAAGCGCGAGATCTCGCGCTATCTCGGCTTCATCGAGGTGCACATCGAGCAGGGTCCGGTGCTCAACGAGCTCGACCTGCCGCTGGGCGTCGTCACATCCATCAACGGCAGCGTGCGCCACGTCGGCGAGGTCGTCGGACTCGCGAGCCATGCGGGCACCACGCCGATGGATCGCCGTCGCGACGCGGCCACCGCCGTCGCCGAGCTCGCGCTGCTCGTCGAGAAGCGCGCCCAGTCGCAGCCTCACCTGGTCGGCACCGTCGGCATGCTGGAGGTGCCCAACGGCTCGATCAACGTCGTGCCGGGACGCTGCAAGTTCAGCCTCGACGTGCGCGCGCCCACCGATGCGGTGCGCGACGCCTGCTCGTCGGACGTCCTCGCGCAACTGAAGGCGCTGTGCGAACGCCGCGGCGTCTCGTATCGCCTGCAGGAGACCATGCGGGCGTCCGCCGCCCCGAGCGCGCCCGCGTGGCAGCAGCGCTGGGAGCGCGCCGTCGAATCGCTGGGCCTGCCCGTCCATCGCATGCCCAGCGGCGCCGGCCACGACGCCATGAAGATGCATGCGCTGCTGCCGCAGGCCATGCTCTTCGTGCGCGGCGAGAACGCCGGCATCAGCCACAACCCGCTGGAATCCAGCACCGCGCACGACATCGACCTCGCCGTGCGCGCCTTCCAGACCCTCCTCGAACAACTCGCCTCGGAGATCCGATGACCGCCCGCCCCTACGACCGCCTCGACCAGTGGGTCGATGCCCACTTCGACGAACAGACGCGCCTGCTGCAGGAACTCGTCCGCGTTCCGACCGATACCCCACCCGGCAACAACGCGCCGCACGCCTTGCGCACTCAGGAATTGCTCCAGGCCTTCGGCTTCGAGGCCGATGCGTACGAGATCCCGACGCCGGCCGCGCAGGAGCACGGCCTGCAGTCCATCATCAACCTCGTCGTGCAGCGCCGATATGGCGCCGGCCGCGTCGTCGCGTTGAACGCGCACGGCGACGTCGTGCCGCCCGGCGAGGGCTGGACGCATGACCCGTACGGCGGCGAGATCGTCGACGGCCGCCTCTATGGACGTGCCGCCGCCGTCAGCAAGTGCGACTTCACGACCTTCACGTTCGCCGTACGCGCGCTCGAGTCGCTGGGCCTGCCGCTGGCCGGCGGCGTCGACCTGCTGTTCACCTACGACGAGGAATTCGGCGGCGAGTTGGGCCCGGGCTGGCTGCTCGAACGCGGCATCACGAAGCCCGACCTCGAGATCGCCGCCGGCTTCAGCTACCAGGTCGTGACCGCGCACAACGGCTGCCTGCAGCTGGAGATCACCGTGCACGGCAAGATGGGCCACGCCGCCGTGCCCGAGACCGCGGTCGACGCGCTGCAGGCCGCCAACCGCATCCTCACCGCGCTGTACGAGGAGAACACCGTGCTGAGGACGCGCCGCAGCGCGGTGCGCGGCATCAACCACGGCTACATCAACGTCGGCCAGATCGCGGGTGGCACCAACACCAACGTCGTGCCGGGCAAGGTGGTGCTCAAGGTCGACCGGCGCATGATTCCCGAAGAGGATCCGGTGGCCGTCGAGGCCGCGTTGCGCGCGCTGATCGAGCGCGCCGCATCCGGACAAGCCGGCATCAGCGTCGACATCAAGCGCCTGCTGCTCGCGCACGCGATGCAGCCGCTGCCGGGCAACGCGCCGCTGGTCGACGCGTTGTGCACGCACGCGACCGAGTTGTTCGGCGAACCGGTCGAGGCCTGCGGCACGCCGCTCTACACCGACGCGCGACTGTTCAGCGAACGCGGCATCCCCGCGGTGATCTACGGCGCGGGGCCGCGCACGGTGCTGGAGTCGAACGCGAAGCGGGCCGACGAGCACATCGTGCTGGACGACCTGCGCAAGGCGACCAAGGTCGTCGCGCGCACGCTCTACGACCTGCTCAAGTCCCCGGACTGAGCGGGCGCGTCGAGGCGAGTCCACCACTCGCCCTCGAAGCGCGCCTGCAGCCACGCGACGAGGCCGGAGACCTTCAGCGGCAGCATGCGGGGTGATGGATAGACGGCGTGGATCTCCTGGACGGGCAGCGACCACGCCTCGAGCAGCGGCACGACGCTGCCTTGCGAGAGCGCGCCATGCGCCACGTAGCGCGGCAGCGCGGTCACGCCCATGCCATCGATCGCCGCCTCCAGCAGGATCGACAGGCTGTTCGACCGCAACGGCCCGCGCACGGCCACCGACTCCGGCTGCCCGCTCGCGCCCGCGAAGTGCCAGCGCGCGTCGCCCTGCACCGTGCTGTAGATCAGGCAGTCGCGCGACGCGAGATCCTGCGGCCGCAAAGGCATCGCGCGCCCGCGCAGGAAGGCCGGCGAGGCCACCAGCACCCACGGGTTGAGGCCGAGGTAGCGCGCACCCAGCGACGAGTCCGCGAGGCGGCCCATGCGGATCGCGACGTCCACGCCCTGCTCGATCATGTCGACGTAGCGGTCGTCGACGCCGAGATCGACCTGCAGGTCGGGATTGGCGCGCATGAACTGCATCAGCAGCGGCCCCAGCACGCGGCGCCCGAACGCGACCGAGGTGCTGATGCGCATCGCGCCGCGCATCTGCGACTGCATCAGCGCGGCGACGGAGTCGGCCTCGTCGACGTGGTGCGCGATCACGCGGCACTTCTCGTAATACAGCGCGCCGATCTCGGTGGCCGTCACGCCGTGCGTCGACCGATGCAGCAGGCGCGCGCCGAGCTGCGCCTCCATGCGCGCCACCTGCTTGGTGACGGCCGGCTGGCCGATGCCCAGCTCCGCCGCGGCCTTGCTGAAGGAGCCGAGCTCGACGACGCGGACAAAGAGCCTGACGGCCTGGAGACGATCCATGCATTCCATTGTGGAATAAGCGTCATGCTTGTCAACGGTCTTCAGTGCAAGCGCGTCGTCGCCGACCATTCGTCCAACACCAATGGCGACGGAGACGACGATGGCGAAGATGAAGGCCGCGATGGCGGCAGTGCTCGTGATGGAGCGCGAGGGCGTGACGCAGGCGTTCGGCGTGCCGGGCGCGGCGATCAACCCGCTGTATGCGCAGATGCGCGAACGGCAGTCGATCGCGCACATCCTGGCGCGCCACGTGGAAGGCGCATCGCACATGGCCGAGGGCTACACGCGCGCCCGCGCCGGCAACATCGGCGTGTGCATCGGCACCAGCGGCCCGGCCGGCACCGACATGATCACCGGCCTCTATTCGGCCAGCGCGGACTCGATCCCCATCCTGTGCATCACCGGCCAGGCGCCGCGCGCGCGGCTCTACAAGGAGGACTTCCAGGCCGTCGACATCGAGTCCATCGCCAAGCCCGTCACCAAGTGGGCCGTCACCGTGCGCGAGCCTGCGCTGGTGCCGCGCGTGTTCCAGCAGGCCTTCCACCTGATGCGTTCCGGTCGCCCCGGACCGGTGCTGATCGACCTGCCCTTCGACGTGCAGATGGCCGAGATCGAGTTCGACATCGACACCTACGAGCCGCTGCCCGTCTACAAGCCCGCGGCCACGCGCAGGCAGGTCGAGAAGGCGCTGGACATGCTGGACGCCGCCGACAAGCCGCTGATCGTCGCCGGCGGCGGCATCATCAACGCGGACGCCAGCGCGCTGCTGCAGGAGTTCGCGGAGATCACCGGCGTGCCCGTGATCCCGACGCTGATGGGCTGGGGCACGATCCCCGACGACCACCCGCTGATGGCCGGCATGTGCGGCCTTCAGACCAGCCACCGCTACGGCAACGCCACGATGCTCGCGAGCGACTTCGTGCTGGGCATCGGCAACCGCTGGGCCAATCGCCACACGGGTTCGGTCGACGTCTACACCCAGGGCCGCAAGTTCGTGCACGTGGACATCGAGCCGACGCAGATCGGCCGCGTGTTCGACCCGGACTTCGGCATCGTCAGCGACGCCAAGGCCGCGCTCGAGCTGTTCGTGGAGGTCGCGAAGGAGCGCGCGGCCGCCGGCCGGCTGAAGGATCGCAGCGACTGGGCCTTCCGCTGCGCCGAGCGCAAACGGCTGATGCTTCGCAAGAGCCACTACACGCAGGTGCCCATCAAGCCGATGCGCGTCTACGAGGAGATGAACGCCGTCTTTCCGCGCGACACGATCTACGTCTCGACGATCGGCCTGAGCCAGATCGCCGGCGCCCAGTTCATCAACGTGTTCGGGCCGCGGCAATGGATCAACTGCGGGCAAGCCGGGCCGCTGGGCTGGACGATTCCCGCGGCGCTGGGCGTGGTCGCGGCGGATCCGACGCGCACGGTGGTCGGCCTGTCCGGCGACTACGACTTCCAGTTCCTCGTCGAGGAACTCGCGGTCGGCGCGCAGTTCCGCCTGCCCTACGTGCAGGTGCTCGTGAACAACAGCTACCTCGGCCTGATCCGCCAGGCGCAGCGCAACTTCGACATGGACTTCTGCGTGCAGCTCGCGTTCGAGAACCAGAACATGCCCGAGTCCGACGGCGAGCTGCGCGGCTACGGCGTCGACCACCAGCAGGTCATCTCGGGCCTGGGCTGCAAGTCGCTGCGCGTGACCGACCCCGAGCAGATCCGCGACGCGCTCGCGCAGGCGCAGCAGATGGCGCGCGAGTACCGCGTGCCGGTGGTGGTGGAGGTCATCCTCGAGAAGGTCACCAACATCGCGATGGGCACGGAGATCGACAAGATCAACGAATTCGAGGAGGTCGACTGCCGCCACCCGCAAGGCAAGGAAGGGCTCGTCGCCGCCGGACTGCTGGATTGATCGCAACAACATCAACGACACACGGACACACCATGCCCCGCTTCGCCGCCAACCTCACGATGCTCTTCACGGAGTTCCCGTTCCTCGACCGCTTCGAACGCGCCGCCCGCGCGGGCTTTCGCGGCGTCGAGTTCCTGTTCCCGTACGCGTTCCAGGCCAGGGACATCCGCGCACGCCTGGAGCAGTTCGACCTGCAGCTCGTGCTGCACAACCTGCCCGCGGGCGACTGGGACGCCGGCGAGCGCGGCATCGCCTGCCACCCGGATCGCGCGAGCGAATTCCGCGAGGGCGTCGAGCTTGCCGTCGAATACGCGAAGGCCCTGGGCGTGCCGCAGCTCAACTGCCTGGTCGGCAAGCGGCCGTCCGGCATACCCGACGACGTATTGCGGGCGACGCTGGTCGAGAACCTGCACCACGCCGCGCAGCGCCTCAAGGCCGAGGACATCCGCCTGCTGGTCGAGCCGATCAATCAATACGATATCCCCGGCTTCTACCTGAGCCGCACCGACCAGGCGCTGGCGCTGATCGAGGAAGTCGGCGGCGACAACCTGTTCCTGCAGTACGACATCTACCACGCCCAACGCACCGAGGGCGAGCTGGCCGAGACGCTGCGCCGGCACGTCAAGCGCATCGCCCACGTGCAGATCGCCGACAACCCCGGCCGCAACGAGCCGGGCAGCGGCGAGATCAACTTCCCCTTCCTGTTCGGACACCTCGCCCGCAGCGGCTATGCCGGCTGGATCGGCTGCGAGTACAAGCCCGCGGTCTCGACCGAGCTCGGCCTGGGCTGGATCGAACAGCTGGCCAAGTGAGCCGGCACCCTTTCACGAACGAGAGACAACACCCATGACCCAACCCCTTCCCAAGATCGGCTTCATCGGCCTCGGCATCATGGGCACGCCCATGTGCGTGCACCTCATCGACGCCGGCTACCAGCTGTTCGTGCACACGCTGCGCCACGTGCCCGAGGCCATCGCCTCGACGCGCGCGACGCAGTGCGTCACCGCGCGCGGCGTGGCCGAACGCGCGGACATCATCTTCGTCATGGTGCCGGACACGCCGGACGTCGAGAAGGTGCTGTTCGACGAGACCGGCGTCGCGGCCGGACTGAGCAAGGGCAAGGTCGTCGTCGACATGAGCTCGATCTCGCCGATCGCGACCAAGCTGTTCGCCAGACGCATCAACGAGATCGGCTGCGACTACCTCGACGCGCCCGTATCCGGCGGCGAGTTGGGCGCAAGGAACGCGACGCTGTCCATCATGGTCGGCGGCCCCGAGGCGACGTTCGAACGCGTCAAGCCGCTGTTCGAGTGCATGGGCAGGAACATCACGCGGGTCGGCGGCAACGGCGACGGCCAGACCGCCAAGGTCGCCAACCAGATCATCGTCGCGCTCAACATCGAGGCCGTCGGCGAAGCGCTGCTGTTCGCGGCGCGCGCGGGCGCGGACCCGGCCAAGGTGCGGCAGGCGCTGATGGGCGGCTTCGCGGCCAGCCGCATCCTCGAGGTGCATGGCGAGCGCATGATCAAGCGCACGTTCGATCCGGGCTTCCGCATCGGGCTGCACCAGAAGGACCTGAACCTCGCGCTGGCGAGCGCGCGCGCGCTGGGCGTGTCGCTGCCCAACACCGCGACGGCGCAGGAGCTGTTCAACGCCTGCGTCGCGCACGGCGGCGAGTCTTGGGATCACTCGGCCATGGTGCGCGCGCTGGAGAAGCTCGCCAACTTCGAGATCGGCCAGGCGGCGTGATGACGGGCGAGACCGCGCTGCTGCGGCGCATGTTCGACGCCGCCGTCGCCAGCGCGCAGCCCGCGCGCTGCGTGCCGCCGCACCTGCCCACGCGCGAGGAGCTCGGCACGGGCCGGCTCGTCGTGATCGGCGCCGGCAAGGCCTCGGCCGCGATGGCGCAGGCGGTCGAACAGAACTGGGACGGGCCGCTGTCCGGCCTCGTGGTGACGCGCTACGGCTACGGCGCGCCGTGCGAGCGCATCGAGATCGTCGAGGCCGCGCATCCCGTGCCCGACGAGGCCGGCCTGCATGCAGCGCAGCGCATGCTCGAGACCGTGCAGCACCTGCGTCCCGAGGACATCGTGCTGTGCCTGATCTCGGGCGGCGGCTCCGCGCTGCTGCCGTTGCCGCTGCCGGGCCTCACGCTCGAGGACAAGCAGGCCGTCAACCGCGCGATGCTCGCGAGCGGCGCGACGATCTCCGAGATGAACTGCGTGCGGCGCCATCTCTCCGCGATCAAGGGCGGGCGGCTGGCGGCCGCGTGCCATCCGGCGCGCGTCATCGCGCTGGCGATGTCCGACGTGCCCGGCGACCAGCCGCTGGACATCGCCTCGGGCCCGACCGTCGCCGATCCGACGACGTGCCAGGACGCGCTGGACATCGTGCGCCGCCATCGCATGGCGCTGCCCGCGTCGGCGATGGCCTTGCTCGAGAGCGGCCGCGGCGAATCGGTCAAGCCCGGCGACCATCGGCTGGCGCGCGCGGAGGTCCGCATGATCGCGACGCCGCAGGCCGCGCTCGAGGCCGCCGCCGCCGTCGCGCGCGAGGCCGGCGTCGCCGCGCACATCCTCGGCGACGCCATCGAGGGCGAGGCGCGCGACGTCGCCAAGGTGATGGGCGGCATCGCGCTGCAGGCGGCCGCGCGCGGCCAGCCGTTCGCGGCGCCCTGCGTGCTCGTCTCGGGCGGCGAGACCACGGTGACCGTGCGCGGCCAGGGCCGCGGCGGCCGCAACGTGGAGTTCCTGCTGTCGCTCGCGCTCGCGCTCGATCGCCGCGACGGCGTCTATGCGCTCGCCGGCGACACCGACGGCGTCGACGGCCAGGAGGACATCGCCGGCGCCATCGTGACGCCCGACACGCTGGCCCGCGCACACGCGCTGGGCCTGCGCGCGCGCGAGCGCCTGGACGACAACGACGCGCACACCTTCTTCGAGGCGCTGGGCGACTCCATCGTCACCGGCCCGACGCGCACCAACGTCAACGACTTCCGCGCCGTGCTGATCGCCTGACGGCGCTCAGTCGGCGATCGTGAACGCGCCCATCAGCTCGGCGAGCCGCGCGGCCTGCACCTTCAGGCTCTCGGCCGCCGCGGCGGATTCCTCGACCAGCGCCGCGTTCTGCTGCGTCACCTGGTCGAGCTGCGCGACGGCGTCGCCGACCTGCCCGATGCCTTGCGACTGCTCGTGGCTCGCCGACGCGATCTCGCCGACCAGCGTGTTGACGCGGCCGACCTGCGCGACGATGTCGTCCATCGCCTGGCCGGCCTGCGAGACCTGCGCGGCGCCGCCCTCGACGTCCTCGACGCTGCGCGCGATCAGGGCCTTGATCTCGCGCGCGGCGGTCGCGCTGCGCTGGGCCAGCGAGCGCACCTCGGCCGCGACGACCGCGAAGCCGCGCCCCTGTTCGCTGGCACGCGCGGCCTCGACGGCGGCGTTGAGCGCCAGGATGTTGGTCTGGAACGCGATGCCGTCGACGACGCCGACGATGTCGGCGATCTTGCGCGAGCTGTCGGTGATGTGCGCCATCGTGGCGACGACCTGGCGCACGACGTCGCCGCCATGCGCCGCGGAGTCGGACGCGCCCGCGACGATCTGCGCCGCCGAGCGCGCGTTGTCCGCGTTCTGGCGCACGGTGTGCGTCAGCTCCTCCATCGAGGCCGCGGTCTGCTGCAGGTTGCTCGCCTGTTCCTCGGTGCGCTGGCTCAGGTCGTGGTTGCCGTGCGCGATCTCGGACGAGCCGGTCGCGATCGATTCGCCGCTGGCGCGAACCTGGCGCACGATCTCCGACAGCGAGGCGACGAAGCGATTGAACGCGAGCGCGAGCTGGCCGATCTCGTCGGTCGACTCCACCGTCATGCGCCGCGTCAGGTCGCCCTGGCCGTCGGCGATCTCGCCCAGCAGCGTCGCCGCGCGCCGCACCGGGCTGGCGATGGCGCGGCTGACGATGGCGATGACCCCGAGCGCGAACAGGCCGCCGACGACCACCGCGATCAGCGTCGCGATGCGGATCGCGCGGTTGACCGGGCCCAGCAGCTCGGACTCGGGCACCTCGGCGATGACGTAGGCGTCGAGCTGGGGAATGTAGGCCGACGCGACGAAGCGCGCATCGCCGCCGGCTTCCACGCGCGCCTGCGCGAAGTCCTTGCCGCCCAGCAGCTGCTGCGACAGCGCGTCGCCGATGCCGGGCATGTCCTTGAAGAAGTGGCGGCCGTCGACCAGAGAGGCGTCGCCATGCATCATGATCGCGCCGTTGCCGCGCACCAGGAACACGTGGCCCGTCTGGCCGATGCGGTAGGCGCCGACCGACTTCGCCAGCGCGTCGACGCCGAGGCCGATGCCGGCCACGGCCAGCTTGCCGGCCGGCGTCTGCGCGCGCACGTCGATGAACAGCATGTAGCGTCCGCTCGCGCCGTCGCGGTCGATCTGCATCGTCTCGGGCTTGCCGCTGGCGAGGAAGTCCCTGAACCAGCCGTCGTTGGGGCCGATCTCGCGCTCGAGGCCGGCGTCGGTGAAGTAGTGGCCGGTTTCCTTGGAGACCCAGAACACCGAGGCCGCGTGCTGCAGCGTCTTCTGGTGCTGGGCCAGCGTCTTCCACGCGTCGGTGCCGGTGTCGGCCAGTGCCTGGTCCTCCCAGGCCTGCACGTACGGGTCGAGCGCGATCGAGCGCGCGGCGTCCAGCGGCACCTCGATGCGGCGCTGCACGTCGGCGGCGACCTGGCCGACGATGGCGGGCAGCTCCTCGCCGGCGGTGCGTTCGCGCACGGACGCGCCGATGAGCCAGGTGCTCAGCACGCTGGAGATGGCGACGAAGGCCACCAGGCACAGCGCCATGCTGGCGATCAGCTTGCGTTGGATGGGCAGGTTGCGGAAGAACGACGGGCTCATGTTCGGGGCGATGAATGGTTGAGGTCCGCCGCCTCGGCGAAGGTCGGGGCGACCGGTGGATATCGGTCGATCGGCGGCTGCTCTTGAGTCGGCACGCCGCGACGATGTCGTGATCGTTCAAGAGCCGCTGCGCGCGATTCGGCAGAATCGGCCCATGGCAACTCAACAGGCTCGTCGACCGATCTCCCGCATGTGGCCGCCCGCGGCGCGCTGGAGCGAGCACCTGTGCATGTTCATCGTGCGCGACACGCGCGGCTGCGCGCTCGCCGCGCACGAGCAGCTCAATCGCTTCCCGGCCAACCCCTATTGCTGCATCACCTGGATGCTGGAAGGCGAAGTCGAGCTGATCGAGCACGGCAACGACGCGCGCAGCCAACTGCTGCCGCGGCACTACGTGCACGGCTGCCAGAGCCGGCCCTGCGTGTCGCGCAACCTGGGCGAGCGCCACAGCTTCTGCGCCGCGTTCCATCCGGACGCGTTCCATGCGCTGTTCGGGGTCGACCTCGCGACGATCCAGGATGCGCTCGTCGACGCCTCGCGGGTCCTGCCGGATCACGCGCTGCGCCTGGTGCAGGCCGTGGCCGAGGCGGGCGACCACGACGAGCGCTGCCGCCTCGTCGAGGCCTTCCTGGCCACGCATGCGACGGCGCTGGGCACGACGCCGTGGATGCGGCTGCGGCGCATGGGGGTCAACGTCGGCCTGCGCGTCGCGAGCCGCCTGCTGGGCGTCGGCCCGAGGCAGGTGCAGCGCCGGGCGCAACGCGAAGGCGGCATGAGCGTGCCGACGCTGTCGCGGCTGTGGCGCAGCGAGCGCAGCCTGCGCCAGGCGCGCGAGTCGCTGGCCCGCGGCGAAACCATCGACTGGGCCGCGCACGCGGTCGAGGCCGGCTATGCCGACCAGTCGCATCTCGTGCGCGACTGCAAGGAGATCAGCGGCCGCACGCCCACCCGCATCGCCCAGGACGCCAGGCACGACGAGGCCGACTGGTTCTATCGCCTGTAGCCGAACCTGGAGTTCCCTGTCCCATGACCCTGCCTCTTCCGACCCCGCCGATGCTGTTCGCCTTCATGCTGGCGGGCGAGATCTGGCTGATGCGCAGCCGGCTGTCGGGCGACGTGTCGCGCCAGGCCGACCGCGGCTCGCTGCGGCTGCTCATCGCCATCATCCTCGTCAGCGCCGGACTGGCCTGGGCGGCGAAGCGCCGCGTGCCGCAGGCCGGCTTCGAAGCGCTGCTGGGCGTGGGCCCGGGGGCGGTGGCCGCCCTCCATTGGGCAGGCCTGGTGCTGTTCGTCGCCGGCCTCTGCCTGCGCTGGTACTCGATTCGCTATCTCGGGCGCCTGTTCACGTTCGACGTCGCCGTCGCCGACGACCACCGCGTCATCGACAGCGGGCCTTACCGGCGGATCCGGCATCCGTCGTACACGGGCGCGCTGATGGCGTATGCGGGCCTGGGCCTGTGCAGCGGCAACCTGCTTTCGCTGGTCGTGCTCGTCACGCCGATCGCGCTGGCCTTCCTGCATCGCATCGCGGTCGAGGAGGCGGCGCTCACGGCGGCGCTGGGCAGTCGCTACGCCGACTATGCGGGGCGGACGAAGCGCCTCGTGCCCTTCGTCTACTGACGACATCGCGCGGGCGAGGAACGAGATCGGGGTGGGTGGCAGGCCGACCGCCCGCCACCTTCACTCGCCGCGAGAACGTTCAGCGGCTCTGCTTGCCGCTGCCCTTCGCGTCGCCGCCGCCCTGCTGCATCGTCGAGTCGCGCAGTTTCTGGTCGGATTCCGACATCAGCTTGTCGAAGTCCTTGCGCTGCTCGGCCTCGCGGCCGCCGTGCTGGTCCTGCCTGCCGGACTGGCTCTGCTGTCCCGCATCCTTGCCGGTGGACGGCGACTTGTCGCCGCCCTGGCCTTGCTGCTTCGTGTTCATGA
This sequence comes from Scleromatobacter humisilvae, assembly GCF_023231945.1. Classification (GTDB taxonomy): domain Bacteria; phylum Pseudomonadota; class Gammaproteobacteria; order Burkholderiales; family Burkholderiaceae_C; genus Scleromatobacter; species Scleromatobacter humisilvae. The sequence goes on along the minus strand of NZ_JAJLJH010000006.1, from coordinate 113,116 downwards.
TGGCTCCTTCGGTTGAATGGGCTCGCCGGTCGGCGAACGCGGGCGCCCGTCGCCCGTCGGCAAACGCGGCAACGGCCATTCCCGCCGCGCTTGCCAGCGTCGCCGCGGGCGCCGTACATTGCCTGCTCGTCCGCTTCCGGCCCGCGCCCCGTGACATCGTCCATCGCCGTCCGCCATCTGCCGGGCTGGGTCGTCAACGGCATCGCCGTGACGCTCGGGCTCGCGCTGGTGCAGTGCTCGATCGGCCTGGCGGCCGGCGCGCAGGCCGCGATCGCCACGGCGGTGTGCGCCAGCCTGGCCGATGTCGTGGCGACCACCGACCGCGTCGCGCGCCGCGTGCTGGCGGCCGTCATCGCGAGCACGGCCTCGGGCACGCTGTTCCTCCTGGTGCGGCCGCACGAGGCTTGGCTGATTCCCGCGGTGGCGCTGGTCGTCTTCGGCGCGATGCTGATCCAGTCGTGGGGCGCCAAGGCCGGCACCGTCTCGTTCGCGGCCGGGCTGGCGCTGGTGTTCGCGATGTCGTTGCCCGCCTCGCAGCCCCTGACGTGGGAGCGCTTTGCCTGGGGCCTGGCCGGCTCGGTGGGCTACTGGATCTGGGCGGTCGCGACGGCGCGCCTGCTGCAGCCGACCTGGCGCCACGTCGCGCTCGCGGCCAGCGCGCAGGACCTGGGCGCGCTGCTGACGGCCATCGCGCGCCAGATCGGCCATCCCGAGGACATGGCCTGGCAATCCGGCGTCCTCGACGCGGAGGCCGCCTTCGCCGATCGCCTGCAGGCCGCACGCGACCTCGTCTTCGCCAACGACGAGGGCCCGCAGGCCCGGCGCGAGACGGCGATCCTGCTGCACCTGATCGACCTGCGCGACCTGGCGCTGGCGAGCCGGCTGGAGGTCGGCCCCTCGCCCACGCAGTTCGCGACGCGCCGCCAGGCCGAACTGACGGGCCGCGTCGTCGAGCAGATCGCCGAGGCGCTGCAGGTGATCGCCGGCCATCTGCGCGCCGGCGGCGGGCCCGTCGTCGATCCGGCCATCGAGCAGGCCATCCACGGCCTGCTCGACCAGCTCGAGGACTCGGCGCGCACCGACCCCTGCGCCGCCGTCGCCGGCGTCAACCACCTGCTCGAGAACAAGCTCGCCATGCTGCGCTCGCTGCAGCGCCTGCTCGAAGGCGACGGCCGCGCCGACCTGCCGTGCGCGCGCAGCGACCTGCGCCGCTACATCACGCCGGACGAATGGCGGCTGGCCGCGGTGACGGCCAACCTGCACGCCGACGCGCCCGTCCTGCGCCACGCGCTGCGCACCTGCGCGACGGCCACCGCCGCCTACGCGTTGACGCGCGCGCTGCCCTGGGCGCCGCATCCGCAATGGATCGTTCTGACCATCCTCGCCGTGATGCAGGGCAACCTCGCGCTGACGCTGATGCGCCGCAACGCCCGCGTGCTGGGCACGCTCGCCGGCTGCGTCGCGGTGCTGGTGCTGACGACGGCCGGCACGTCGACGACATTCATCTCGGCCTGCTTCCTGGTCGCCTCCGGCATCGCGCACGCCTACTTCGGCGTGCGCTATTCGGTGACGGCCGCCGCGGCGGCGGTGATGGCGCTGCTGCAGGCCCACCTGGCCGTGCCGGACAGCGGCTTCAGCACCCTGGAGCGCTTCGCCGACACCGTGGCCGGCGCGCTGCTCGGGTGGGCCGCGACCTACGCGCTGCCGATCTGGGAGCGCCGGAACGTGGGCGCCGCGCTGCGCCAGGCGATCGTCGCGCTGCGCGCGTACGCCGCGGAAGCCACCGCGCTGCGCGACGACAGCGCGGGCCTGCCGCGATTCGCGCGCCAGCGTGCCTACGACTGCATCCGCACGCTCGCCGCCACGCGCTCGCGCAGCCTCGCAGAGCCGGCCGACGTGCGCGTGCCGATCCCGCAGCTGACCGCCTGGCTCGCCGCCGCCTACGCGCTGATGGCGCAGCTGTCCAACCTGCGGCTGAGCCTGGCCATGCATGCCCGCGAGCATCCGACGCCGGCGTTCGCCGCGGCCGTCGCGCGCGTGTCGCGCGAGGTCGACGCGTTGCTCGCCGCCGGCACGATCGAGCCGGCGCCGGCCGCGTGGCCCGCCGACGAGGACGAACGCGTGCTGTCGGCCGTGCCGCACCTGCTGCCGCGCGCGCGCCGCACGCTGCTCGAGGCCGCGCGCGTCGCCGCGCAGGCCGCGCAGATCGAGGCGCTGATCCGGCCGCCGGCCGACGATGCGCCGCCGCAACCGGCCGCCGCACGTGGCCTCGCGGAGGCGAGGGACGACGCGCGCTGAGAAGCGCCGTCACGCTCGGACCAGGGTTCGCCGGCTGCGAAGCATGGGCGTCGTCTTGCAAAGGAACGCAGTGCGGCCCGCGCCGCGAACTGCCGACAATCGACGCATGACCTCAGCCACCCTGCGCGGCTCCGACGACGCCGACGGCGCCTCCCCCCACTGGCGCTGGAACCTGGCCGTGTGCGTCGCGGGCTCGTTCTCGACGATCGTCGCGATGACGCTGCTGCTGCCGTTCCTGCCGTTGTACGTCGAGCAGCTGGGCGTGCACGATCCGGCCGCGATCGTCGAGTGGTCGGGCCTCGCGTACGGCGCCACCTTCTTCACGGCGGCCCTGTGCGCGCCGTTGTGGGGACGGCTCGCCGACCGCTACGGCCGCAAGCTGATGCTGATCCGCGCGAGCCTGGGCATGGCGGTGGCGATGTCGCTGATCGGCATGGCCACCAGTGTGTGGCAGCTCGTCGCGCTGCGGCTGCTGGCGGGCCTGCTGGGCGGCTACGCATCGGGGTCGAACGTGCTGGTCGCGACGCAGACGCCCAGGCACCGCACCGGCTGGGCGCTGGGCGTGCTGGCTTCGGGGATCATGGCGGGCAACCTCGCCGGCCCGCTGGTCGGCGGCGCGCTGCCGCCGCTGATCGGCATCCGCGCGACCTTCTGGCTCGCGGGCGCGCTGATCTTCGTGATCTTCCTCGCGACGACCTTCCTCATTCGCGAGGAGCGCCCGACGCGCGCCGCGTCGTCCGGCAAGCCGCCCGGCGCGTGGTCGCTGGTGACCGACAAACGGCGGGTCGTCGCGATGCTGGCCACCGGCATGCTGTTGATGTTCGCGGTGATGTCCATCGAGCCGATCATCACGGTCTACGTGCAGCAGCTGGTGGATGACGCGCGCCGCGTGACGCTGGTGTCGGGCGTGGTGATGTCGGCCTGCGCGCTGGGCAGCATCCTGTCGGCCTCGTGGCTGGGCCGGCTGGCCGACCGCGTCGGGCACTGGAACGTGCTGACCGGCGGGCTCGTGGCGTCGGCGCTGCTGCTGGTCCCGCAGGCCTTCGTCACCGCGGCTTGGCAGCTGATCGCGCTGCGCTTCCTGATGGGACTGGCGCTCGGCGGGCTGCTGCCCTGCGTCACGAGCCTGATCCGCCACAGCGCGCCGGCGCGCGCGACTGGCACGCTGCTGGGCTGGTCGACGTCGTCGCAGTACGTCGGGCAGGTCACCGGGCCGCTGGTCGGCGGCGTGATCGGCGGGCACCTGGGCATGCGCTGGGTGTTCCTCGGCACATGCGTGCTGCTCGCGGCGGGCGCGGCGACCAACTGGCGCGCGGCGCGGGCGAGTCGCGCACGCTGAAAAGAAGAAAGCCCGCTGTCCATTCCTGGAGCGGGCTTCCCGGTGTCGGGCGCCGCGGTGCGGCGTGTCGACGAGCTCAATGTACGGCGCGCGGGGACCCGCCGCGTGTAGGACGAGCGCGCATCTCCGCACGAATCGCGCGACAAATCGCGCGCGGCCGTTGCGCGGTTCCGACGCCGGCGTGCCGCATTGCGCGCGGCGGACGGCCCGGCCGCCCCGGCTTGCGCGCAAAATCGGGTCACCGGTGCCGGAGGGCCCGGGCACCAGGGCGCGCCCATGTCGCCGCCCGCCGTGAGAAAAAGAACGGAACGACCGATGAGACTCCTGTCGCGGCTGCCCTTGCGGGCCTTGCTGACCCTGCCGTATGTGCTGCTGATCCTGGGCACGGCCATCGTGATCGGCGTGCTGTCGTACGCCGCCGGCCGCGACGCGGTCGACAACCTGTCCGGGCAGTTGCTCACGGAAACCGTGCACCGCATCGAACAGGCCGTGGAACGCCACGTCGCGGGCTCCGGCGCGGTGCTGGAGGTCGCGTTCCCCAAGGGCATCCCGGCGCCGCAGTCCATCGCCGACGAACTGCCCGCGCTGCGCGAGCGCTTCTGGCTGGCGACCTCGGTGCACCGCGACCCGAACAACTACGCCTACTACGGCGATCGCCAGGGCCGCTTCATCGGGCTGTGGCGCTCGTCGGAATCGGACGCCGAGCTGCGCCTGCGCACCACCGGCGCGGGCCCGCGCGATCTCTACCACTACAGCGGCATCCTGGGCGACCTCGGCGCGCCGCAGACCGAGCAGCGCGTCTTCGAGCCGCGCGACCGGCCCTGGTACAAGGCCGGCGCGGCCAGCACGCTGCAGACGTGGACGTCGATCTACATCGACTTCAAGCTGCAGCAGCTCGTCGCCACGCGCGCGCGCCGCGTGACGGACCGCAACGGCGCCTTCGCGGGCGTGGTCGCGACCGACCTGTCGCTGCGCCAGGTCACCGAATTCCTGCAGCGCCTCGACCTCAGCCCCAACGCGGTCGCGATGGTGATGGAGAAGGACGGCAACCTGATCGGCGTCTCGCGCGGCGCGCACATGAAGGCGCTGCCCGACGGCACCAACGTGCGCCTCAATGCCGCGCAGAGCACGGACAAGCTGGTCGCGGCCACCTACGCCGCCGTGCGCGGCCTGGCCGACGCGTCCGCCGACAACCTGCCGCACACCACCGTGTTCAACGGCGCCGACGGCGCGCCGGTGCAGGTCGGCTACGCGCGCCTGACCGACGACGCGGGCCTGGACTGGCTCATCATGGTGGCCGTGCCGCGCACGGACTTCCTGCACGGCATCATCGACAACTTCCGCCGCACCGTGCTGCTGGCTGCGGTCGCCGCGATCGTCGTGATGCTCACCGGCATGCTGGTGCTGGCCACCGTCACCCTCGAGCTGCGCCGGCTCGCCAGCGCGGCGCGCCGCGTCGGCGAAGGCAGCACCGTGCCCATGACCGAGTCGACGCGCAAGGACGAACTCGGCGACCTGGCGCGCAGCTTCTCCGAGATGCAGAAACGCCTGCTGACCGATCCGCTGACCGGCCTGGCCAATCGCGACGCGCTGATCCGCCACGTCGAGGATCGCATCGTGCAGCAGCGCCGGCGCGGCGACCCGCGGCCGATCGTGCTGCTGTTCGTCGACATCAACAACTTCAAGCTGGTCAACGATGCGTACGGACACGACGTCGGCGACGCGGTGCTGCAGGAGCTCGCGCGCCGCCTGGCCGGCGCGGTGCGCGCCAACGACATCGTGGCGCGCTACGCGGGCGACGAGTTCCTCGTGATGCTCGATTCGGTCGACCGGCGCGAGGACGCCGAGCGCGTCAGCGCGACGCTGGCCGAGCTCATGGCCCACCCGCTGGGAATGCTGCCCAGCGACGGCACGCAGCCCAGGCTCGGCGCGGCGATCGGCTACGCGCTCTATCCGGAGGACGGGCAGGACGTCGAGACGCTGATCCGCCACGCCGACCAGCAGATGTACCTGCGCAAGCGGCAGAGCTGAGGTCGGCATCGGGATTGCTCAGGAAGGACAAGCCAAGCCGCGCTGAACAGACGCTCAGCGCGGCCGGCCTATCGTGACGCAGCCTTCCGGAGCATGATCGTCGACGCCCCCATCCACACCACCGCCAGCCGCCGCGCCCGCATCCTCGACGCCGCCGCGCGCGCGTTCGCCTCGCACGGCTATCGCGCGAGCAGCCTGCGCGACATCGCCAAGGATGCCGGCTGCTCGCTGACGCTGCTCGATCATCATTTCGGCAGCAAGGCCATGCTGCTCGAGGCGGTCATCAAGGGCCAGCACGAGAACTGCCAGATCCGCCTCGCCCGGCTGAAGGCCCTGCTCGCGCCGGCCGCGACGTTCCAGTTCGAGGCATTCGTCGCGCTGTGGGCGAACTACGAGTTCGACCTCTACGCGACCCGCGAGGGACGGCAATACCTGACGCTGATGCTCAAGCTGTCGGGCGACAACGAGGTCGACGCCGAACTGCGGCGCAACCTCAACTGCTCGGAGTCGCTGGTCGTGCAGGCCTTCGCCCGCGCGCACCCCGCGCTGGACGAGGATGCCCTGCGCGGCGCCTGGTTCGTCGCCAGCGGCGCGCTGTATGCGGCCGTCACGAGCGCCGACGAAATGGGCGACCTCAGCGAGTCGGGCACGACGACCCCGGCGCGCACGCGCGCGATCGCGTTCCTGGTCGACGGCCTGCGGGCGTACTGGCGCGACGCGCCCGGCTGAGGCGGCGCGCCGACGCCTCACATCGGCAACGACGGTGCCGGGTGCTCGACGCGCTCGACCGGCAGCGCGATCGCCGCCGGATCGTCCTGCGTCGTGACGAGCGGCGTCGAACCGGCGAGCGGCTCGTGCAGCACGGTCGGCAAGGCAGGAGCCGACGGCGCGAACTCGAGCAGCATGGCCGCGACGATGTCCGCGTTGCGGTCCCACGAGCGCGCATCGACCAGCGCCCGGGCGCGCGCGCGCCATTCGGCACGGGCCGGAGCCGGCTCGGCCAGCAGGTCGTCGATGGCGGCGACGAAGCCGTCAGCATCTTCGGCGATGCGCACCACGTCGGCATGCAGCGAGACGAGGTCGGGCACGGGTGTGCCCACCACGGGCTTGCCGCCGGCCAGGTATTCGAGCGTCTGCGACGGGTGGAGCAGGCGCGTCGCCTCGCTGCGCGCGAACGGCAGCAGGCAGACGTCCCAGTGCGACATGAGGTGCGGCAAGGCCTCGTGGCGCTGCAGGCCGGCCCAGCGCAGGTTGGGACGCCGCGGCAGCGCCGCCGGATCGCGCCCGACGACCGGGCCGACGATCACGACCTGCCAGCCGGGTCGCCGGTCGGCGATCGCGGCGACGAGCTCGGCATCGAGGCGCTCGTCGACCACGCCGAAGAAGCCCAGGCGCGGACGCGGCATGCCGCGATGCAGTTCGGCGGCGACGCTGCTCTCGACGTCGTCGCCGTCGAGATGCTCCGGCGCGAAGTGCGCGGCGTCGACGGCGCCGGGCAGGCAGTGCAGGTTGGAATGCTGGCCCTGGCGCGACTCGTGCAGCGACGGGCCGCCGGTCAGGACGATGTCGGCGAGCGCCATCAGCGCCTTGTCGCGCGCGGCGAGCCCGGGCAACGCGACGCGCGGCGAGGCGACGTCGTCCATGCAGTCGTAGACGACGGCGCGCGGCTCGAGGTCGGCCACCAGCGGCAACGCCAGCGGCGTGGTCAGCCACACGAGCGGCTCCTGCAGCCCGCGCGAGGCCATGAAATCGGCGATCAGCGGCCGCAGCGCGGCCAGCTGCGAATCGTGGAAGCCTGACGCGAACTCCTTGGTGCGCGGCGTCAGCACCTCGACGCCGTTCTGGTGAGTCGCGCTCATCAGCGCGGGTTCGGCGTCGGCAAACACGGGCTCCTCGACGACGTGGACGTCGAACCAGGCTGCCAGCCGCGTCAGCAAGTGCTGCGGGCGCTGGTGGACGAAGCTCCAGCGCACGTGCGAGAACACGATGAGCGGCGGCCGTGCCGGCCTCGAGAGGGATGGCCGGTCGGGCGTGCACGTCTGCATGTCAGGAACTCCCCAAGGATGGTTGGATGACCGGGGGAGCGCGCGGCAAACATCATGCCTCGGCCGGCGCCGGCGGGGCGGGAGCGCTTATTGCTGGCGAACCTCGATGATCCATCGCCACGCGCTCCGCAAGCGCCGCCCGCCCTCACATCCCGTTGAGCGGGAAGCGTCCCAAGATGTCCTGTCCGCTCGAATCGGCGCCCCGGATGCCGACGTTGGCGAACAGTCCGGGAGCTTCGAAGGCGATGCGCAATGACTCTTGACACCAGGCCCCCGCTCGCGGGCGACGATCTGATCCGCAGCGAGGAGCGCTTTCGCCTGCTGGTCGAGAGCGTGCGCGACTACGCGATCTTCATGCTGGACAAGCAGGGGCACGTGCTGACCTGGAACGCCGGCGCGGAGCGCTTCAAGGGCTATCGCGCCGACGAGATCATCGGCAGCCATTTCTCGCGCTTCTATCCGCCCGAGGCGCTGGCGCGCGGGCTGCCGGCCGAGGAGCTGGAGGTCGCGGCCCGCGAGGGCTCGTTCGAGGACGAGGGCTGGCGCGTGCGCAAGGACGGATCGCTGTTCTGGGCCAACGTCGTCATCACGGCGATGCGCGACGGATCCGGCGAGCTGGTCGGCTACGCCAAGGTCACGCGCGACCTCACGCAGCGGCGCCACCACGAGGAAGAGTTGCGCCAGAGCGAGGAGCGCTTCCGGCTGATGGTCGAGGGCGTGGAGGACTACGCGATCTTCATGCTGGACGTCAACGGCCGCGTCGCGACCTGGAACGTGGGCGCGCAGCGGATCAAGGGCTACGGCGTCGACGAGATCATCGGCCAGCACTTCTCGATCTTCTACCCGCAGGACGCCAAGGACAGCGGCTGGCCCGAGCACGAACTGCGCGTGGCCGCCGAGACCGGCCGCTTCGTGGACACCGGCTGGCGCCTGCGCAAGGACGGCACCGCCTTCTGGGCCAACGTCACGATCACGGCGATGCGCGACGAGTCGGGGCGCCTGATCGGCTTCGCCAAGCTCACGCGCGACATGACGCAGAGCAAGCGCGTCGAGGCCATCGAGACCGCGAACCAGCAGCGCGAGGAGATCCTCGACGCCGAACGCAACGCCCGCATGGCGGCGCAGCGGGCCACGCGCATCAAGGACGAATTCCTCGCCACGCTGTCGCACGAGCTGCGCACGCCGCTCAGCTCGATCCTCGGATGGACGCAGATCCTGCTCAAGGGACTCGGCACCAGCCCCGAGGATCAACGCCGCGCCATCGAGGTCATCGACCGCAATGCGCGCGCGCAGGTGCAGCTGATCGACGACCTGCTCGACCTGAGCCGCATCATGACGGGCAAGATGCGGCTCGACCTGCAGCAGGTCTCGATGCTGGACATCGTGCAGGCCGCCGTCGATTCCGCCACGCCGACGGCCGCGGCCAAGAACATCAAGCTGCGCAGCCTGCTCGATCCGTCGCGCATGATGGTCAACGGCGACGCGGGGCGCCTGCAGCAGGTCATCTGGAACCTGCTGACCAACGCGATCAAGTTCACGCCCAAGGGCGGCCAGGTCCAGGTGCTGCTGCAGCGCGTGAACTCCCACATCGAGCTGAGCGTGGCCGACAACGGCATGGGCATCCCCGAGAGTTTCATCGGCCAGGTGTTCGACCGCTTCTCGCAACGCGACAGCTCGACCACGCGCACGCATGGCGGCCTCGGCCTCGGCCTGGCGATCTGCCGGCAGCTGGTGGAACTGCACGGCGGCATCATCCGCGCGGCGAGTCCCGGCGAGGGACAGGGCTCGACGTTCTTCGTCGAGCTGCCGCTGTCGATCATGCAGGTCGAGACGGAACGCGAGCGCACGCATCCGACAACCGAGGCGAACGAGCCGGACGGCGTCGTGCTGCCCCGGCTCGACGGCGTGCACGCGTTCGTGATCGACGACGAACCCGACGCACGCGAGCTGCTGACGCGCGTGCTTGCGGACCAGGGCGCGGTCGTGGCGTCCTTCGACTCCGCCGCCGCCGCGCTCGCCGCCCTGCGCGGCTCGCGGCCCACCGTCATCGTCAGCGACGTCGGCATGCCGGGCATGGACGGCTACCAGATGATGCGCACGCTGCGGGCGAACGAGCCGCGCGACTCGCGCATCCCCGCGCTCGCGCTGACCGCGTTCGCCCGCGCCGAGGATCGCAAGCGTTCGCTGGTCGCGGGCTTCCAGGCGCACCTGTCCAAGCCCTTCGACGTCGCGGAACTGGTGCTGCTGGTCGCGGACCTGGTGGGCCGATCCTGAGCCGCGTCAGGACGACTTCGTCGTCTTGCCCGCGGGCTTCCTGGCAGGCGCCTTCCTGGCCGCAGCCTTTCTTGCGGGCGCCTTCCTGGCGGCGGCCTTCTTGGCAGGCGCTTTCTTCGCCACAGTCCTTTTCGCAGGAGCCTTCCTGGCCGGTGCCTTCTTGGCCGGTGCCTTCCTGGCGGCGGCCTTCCTGGCAGGCGCCTTCTTCGCGGGCACCTTGGCGCCTTCCTTGCGCGCCTCCGACAACCCGATCGCGATCGCCTGCTTGCGGCTCGTCACCGTCTTGCCCGATCGGCCGCTCTTGAGCGTGCCCTTCTTGCGTTCGTCCATCGCGGCCTCGACCTTGTCGCCGGCCTTCTTGCCATACGTTGCCATACGAGTCTCCTTTGAATGCAAGCGACGGCGCGGCAGCAATCAACATTCCCAGGCCGGCGACGCGAGCGGCGCACAACCGCCCTTTCATCGAGCTGTCGCCAGGGTTTCGTCGCTGAACGCGCGCTGACCGCTCGCTGAATCGACCCTCATGTCGCGCCGGGACACGTCGAAGTCCAGGCCTGCATCACCAACACTCCGCAGGCAGTACATGTTCAGCAAACTCAGGATCGGGCCGCGACTGGCATTGGCGTTCGGCCTCGTGCTGAGCCTGCTCGCGATCATGGCCGGCGTCGCGGCCTGGCAGATGGGCAAGCTCGCGGCCAACACCGCCGAATACGCCACCGACCTCGTGCCGTCGTTCGCGGCGCAGCACCAGGTCAGCCTCGCGCTGTCGTCGGAACGCCGCGCCGAGTTCCGCCACATCCTGTCGGCGGACAAGGCGGAGATGGACAAGGAGCAGGCGCTGATCGTCGGCTTCCGCAAGACGACCGCCGACCTGCTCGACAAGTACGAGAAGGACGATGTCTCCGACGCCGAGGACAAGCGCCGCCTCGACAAGGTGCGCGCCGCGCTCGTGTCGTACTACGCCGTCTGGGAGCAACTGCGTCCGCTGTCGGAGCAGACCAGCACCGATCCGGCCAAGCTGACCCAGGCCGCCGCGATGATGAACGGGGCGTCGGCCAAGGCCTTCGCCAGCATCGACGCCGCCGTGCAGGACTGGTGGGACTACAACGTGCACTTGTCGGACAACGAGACCAGGGCGTCCAGCGAGACCTACGCCAATGCGAAGCTGACGCTGATCGCCATGGTCGTCGCGGCGCTCGCGCTCGGCAGCTTCGCGGCCGTGACGATCACGCGCTCGATCACCGGCCCGATCGGCCGCGCCGTCGAAGTCGCCGCCACGGTGGCCGCCGGCGACCTCAGCTCGCGCATCGTGGTGCGCGGCGAGGACGAGACCGCGCAGCTGCTGCGGGCGCTCTCGCGGATGAACGACAGCCTCGCGCAGATCGTCGGCCAGGTGCGCGCGAGCAGCGAGTCGATCGCCACCGGCTCGGCGCAGATCGCCACCGGCAACGCCGACCTGAGCCAGCGCACCGAGGAGCAGGCGAGCAACCTGCAGCAGACCGCGGCGTCGATGGAGCAGCTCTCGGGCACCGTCCGGACCAGCGCCGAGACCGCCGGCCACGCGAGCGCGCTGGCCGCGGGCGCGTCGGCCGCGGCGGTCAAGGGCGGCGAGGTGGTGGGCACCGTCGTCGACACGATGCAGGACATCGCCGCATCGTCCAGGAAGATCGCCGACATCATCGGCGTCATCGACGGCATCGCGTTCCAGACCAACATCCTGGCGCTGAATGCGGCCGTGGAAGCGGCGCGCGCCGGCGAGCAGGGCCGCGGCTTCGCGGTCGTCGCCAGCGAGGTGCGCAGCCTGGCGAGCCGCTCGGCTGAAGCCGCCAGGCAGATCAAGTCGCTGATCGTCGCAAGCGTCGAGAAGGTGGAGGCCGGCGCGCGCCAGGTCGACATCGCCGGCACGTCGATGGCCGACATCGTCGCGCAGGTGAAGCGCGTGAGCTCGCTGATCACGGAGATCTCGAGCGGCGCGGGCGAGCAGTCCATCGGCATCGGCCAGGTGGGCGACGCCGTCGCCCAGCTCGATCAGGTGACGCAGCAGAACGCCGCGCTGGTGGAGGAAAGCGCCGCGGCCGCCGAGAGCCTGCGCACGCAGGCGGCCAATCTCGCCGAGGCCGTCCGGGTGTTCAAGCTGGCCGAATAGCCCGGGGCCAGGCCGAGGCCTACCGCAAACGGGTGACGGCCACGACGGCGGTCGGGCATTGCCGCCCGGCGGCTGCCTGGCAGCGTAGGATGCGGCAAGCCCTACCCCCGAGTGCCGCATGCCCGATGCCGGAATCACGCTGACCGAAGCACCCGCGACCCCTGCGCATCGACATGCCGCCCTGCTCGTCTGCCTGGCCTTCGCCGCGATCACGGCCCTGTTCGCGCCGTTCGCGTCCACGGCCTGGCCCAATGTGCCGGCCTTCTTCCCGGCCTACCAGACGATCACCGCGTTCTGCTACGCGCTGACGGCCTGGCTGCTGTTCGGCGACTACCGGCACGGTGGCCGGCCGTCGACGCTCGTGCTGGCTGCCGGCGCCCTGTGGACGGCGCTGATCCTGGTCGCGCAGCTGCTGTCGGCACCGGGCATGGTCGGGCCGGCGCGGCTGATCGGCGGCGACCAGACGACGATCCACCTGTGGATGTGGTGGCACCTCGGCCCGCCGCTGTTCGCGCTGCTGTTCGCGGGCGTGCACAAGCGCTTCCCGGGCGGCGCGCCCGACGCCGACGCGCGGCGCACGACGTCGACGCTGACGTTCTCCGGCGCCGCCTTCGCGTTCTTCGGGGTGCTGCTGCTCGTCACGCACTTCCATGACGACCTGCCGGTGCTCAATCACGGCGCCGACTTCTCGCTGATCACCACCACCGGCGTCGCGCCCTTCGTCACGCTGCTCAGCGCGGCGGCGGCGGCCGCGGTGTGGGCCGTGACGCGCGGCGGCACCGTGCTGTCGCTGTGGCTGGTGGTGTCGCTGGTGGCGCTGGTGTTCGACAACCTCGTCACGATGCTGGGCGGCTATCGCAACAGCGTGGGCTGGTACGTCGGCCGCTTCGAGGCGCTCGCGTCCGCGGCCACGCTGCTGATGGCCTACCAGCACCACATCCACGAGATCGCGCGCGCGGCCGCGCAGAGCGCGTCGGCGCTGACGGTGGAACTGGCCGCGCGACAACGCGCGGAGCGCGCGATGCTGCAGGGCCAGAAGCTCGAGGGCCTGGGCCAGCTGACCGGCGGCGTGGCGCACGATTTCGGCAACATCCTGCAGCTGCTCACCAACGAGCTCGAGCTGATCCGTCGACGCGCGCCCGACGACTTCTCGCGCCAGCGCGCCGAATCGGCGCTGCGGGCCACCGCGCGCGGCACCAAGCTGACGCGCCAGCTGCTCACCTTCGCCAAGCGCCAGCCCCTGCACTTCGAGACGGTCGACCTCAACGCCCGCATCAGCGACATCGCCGAGATGACGCGCGGCGCGGTCGGCCTGATGACGCTGGAGCTGGCGCTCGCGCCCGAGCTCTGGCCGATCGTGACCGACGCCAACGAACTCGACTCGGCAATCCTCAACCTGATCATGAACGCGCGCGACGCGATGCCCGATGGCGGCGTGCTGCGCATCGTCACCGCGAACGCGCAGGCCGCGCGCGACGACGGCAGCGTCGCCGACTGCGTGCGCATCGACTTCGTCGATACCGGCACCGGCATGACCCCCGAGGTGCTGGCGCGCGCCTGGGAGCCGTTCTTCACGACCAAGCCGGCCGGCAAGGGAACGGGGCTGGGCCTGTCGACCGTCTACGGCTTCGTCAAGCAGTCGGGCGGCAACGCGACGCTCGAGAGCGCGGCCGGCGCGGGCACCACCGTCTCGCTGACGCTGCCCAAGGGCGCGCCGAGCGCGCTGCGTGGCGACGCGGGGGCGGACGCCGCGCCGCAGGCGAAGATCCTCTCGCTGATCCGGCGCGAGGCGTCGGACTAGTCTTCCGCCAGGCCCAGCGCATCGCGGCCGCCGTCCTTGGCGCGGTACAGCGCGCGGTCGGCGCGCACCATCAGCGCCTTGGCATCGACCTCGACCGAGCCGTCCAGGTAGGCCAGGCCCATGCTGACGGTCACGTCCAGCGTCCTGTCGCCGACGGTCATCGGCACGCGGATCGCCAGCAGCAGCTTGTTGGCGACGGCGACGGCCTCGTCGCGCGCGGCCAGCCCGTCGAGGATGACGACGAACTCGTCGCCGGACAGCCGCGCCGCCACGTCGGTCTCGCGCAGGCTCTGCAGCAGCCGCGCCGCGAACTCCTTGAGCACCGTGTCGCCGACGCCGTGGCCATGGCCGTCGTTGATCGCCTTGAAGTGGTCGATGTCCAGGAAGATCAGCGCCAGCGGGCGCTGCGTGCGCCGATAGCGCGCCAGCGCCTGCTCCAGCAGCTCGTCGAACTGGCGCCGGTTCGCGAGGCCGGTGAGCGTGTCGATGCGCGCCAGCCGCTGCAGTTCCTGCTGCACGTTCTTCAACGCCGTCACGTCGGTGCTGAGCGTGAAGATGCCGTGCACCTTGCCGTCGGGACGCGCGTCCGGGATGTAGACCGTCTGCAGGTTGCGCGGGCCCGACAGCGTCTGCGAGACGACCTCGAACTCGACGCGCTTGCCGGCCAGCGCCGCGCGCAGGTGCTCGCGCCGCGATTCGTAGTGCTCCGCGCCGACCACGTCGACCAGGGGCCGCCCGACCGACTTCGCCAGGTCCACGCCCAGCCACTCGTGGAAGGTTCCGTTCATGAAACGCAGCCGCTCCTCGGCGTCGACGTAGGTGACGAGCATCGGCAGGTTGTCCGTCACCGCGCGCAGCTGGCGCTCGCTGGCCTCGATGCGCTCGCGCGCGCGCTGCGACTCGCTGCGGTCGGTCACCAGGCTGAAGACGCCGGTCACGCGGCCCTGCTCGTCGCGATCGGGCACGTAGTGCACCTCCATGTAGGCGGGCGCGTCCGGCGGATTCATCGTGTTGCTGAAGTCGAACCGGACATCGCGGCCGGCCAGCGCCTCGTCGATGCGTCCGCGCACCCGGTCGAACACCGCGTCGCCGAACACCTCGGCGATGGTCCTGCCCACCGGCGACTCCCCCAGCGCGAACCAGCGCTCGTAGTAGGCATTGGCGAAGGTGTAGCGGTAGTCGCGATCCATGCGCGAGATCAGTCCC
Source organism: Scleromatobacter humisilvae (assembly GCF_023231945.1). Lineage (GTDB taxonomy): Bacteria > Pseudomonadota > Gammaproteobacteria > Burkholderiales > Burkholderiaceae_C > Scleromatobacter > Scleromatobacter humisilvae. The sequence goes on along the minus strand of NZ_JAJLJH010000006.1, from coordinate 97,976 downwards.
GGCATCTGGTTGGCGATCGTGCGGACCAGCGCCTCGCTGCGCGCCAGCGCGAGCTCCGCGCGGTGGCGGTCGGTGATGTCGAGCACCATCAGGAAGAAGCCGTCGACGCTGCCGTCGGCGCGGCGGTCGGGCACGTATTCGGCGAGGAAGTGCGTCTGCGCGTTCTGCTTCCAGCCGGTGCGCTCGAACTTCTGGCGTTCGCCGCGCAGCGCGCCCTCGATGTGCGGCCGCAGTTCGTCGTGCGCGGACTCGCCCAGGAAGTCGCGCATCGTGCGGCCGATCACCTGGTCCGGCGCGACGCCCATGACCTGCACGAAGTGCGCGTTGGCGAAGCGGTAGGTCTGGCTGCGGTCGACATAGGCGAACAGCGCCGGCACGTGGTCGCTGACGGCCTTGAGGCGCGCCTCGCTGGTCTCGAGCCGGGCCTGCGCGCGCCTGGCCTGCGTGACGTCGCGCAGGATGACGTGCGTCTGCCAGTGTCCGCTCGCCTTCTGGTAGCGGGCGACCGCGCATTCGATATGCAAGGGCTCGCGACCGGCGCGCGGCAGCGTCAGCTCGGTGACGGCGGGCGCGGCGCCGTCGGCGATCAGCGCCTCGACGGCGCGGGCGTCGCCGAGCAGCACCTCGCTCGCGCGGTGTCCGGGCAGCGCGTCGGCGTCCAGTCCCGTCATCGCGGCAAAGGCGGCGTTGGCATGCAGCAGCGTGCCCTGTTCGTCGATCACCAGGATGCCGTCGGGCGTGTTCTGCAGGAAGGCCGCGAACTGGCGCCGGCTCGATTGCAGCGCCATGCCGATGCCGCTGATCAGCAGGCTGGTGCAGGCCTGCGCCGTGACGTAGCTCCACAACGCGAGCGAGCCCGAACTCGCGTCGCGCAGCGCGAACGGCCCGAGACCGCGCGCGGTGCCCCAGGCCGCCGCCATCGCCAGCACCAGCACGCCGGTGGACGACGCCACGACCCCGCCGCGCATCGCCAGCAGCGCCAGCACGAGGGTCGGCAGCGCGAGCAGCGGGAAGACGAGCGCCGAGTCCTTGTCGAGAGCGCCCGCGAAGATCGCCAGCCCGCAGGCCAGGACGATCGCCTGCAACGCCATGTTGCCCACGCCGGCGCGCCCGAGGAAGGCCTTGGCGGCGTCGTCGCGGCTCCAGGCGATCAGCGGCACGCCCGCCAGCAGCGCGCCCACCGAGTCGCCCACGAACCAGGCGAGCCAGGCCTGCCCGAAGTGCGCCGACTCGGGCGCGCCGGCCACGCGCAGCCAGGCGACGCCATTGAGCGACGTGACGCACATGCCCAGCGCCACCGCACCGAGGAGGACGGTGACGTCGCGCCGGCGCAGCAGGCGGTCGTCGAAGCCCCCACGCCGCAGCAGCCAGGCCGCCAGCGCGGTGCCCGCCGTGTTGCCCACGCCCACCAGCAGCGAGACCCACAGCGGGCCGCCGACGGACGCGTTGGCCGCGACAGCGCCGACGTACACCGCGAGCGTCATCCCCGCGCCCCAGCGCCGGAACGCCGCCACCGCGATGCCGGTGGGCAGCCACACGAGCGAGATGTGCGTGCCGACGTAGGGGATCAGCAGGCCGAGGCGGGCGGTCAGGTAGTAGCCCGCGGCCACCATCACGAAGCGCACGCCCAACCCCAGCACCGTCGGCTGCGCGCGCGCCGCCGCGTCGGCCCGGGCCGGGGTCATGCGAGCGGCGCTGCTGTCCGAGCTGTCCATGGATCTCGCGGGCCACGATGCGCGGGTCTGCTGCCCGGTGGCGCACGTGTCGATGGGTCTCCTCCAGCCAATGGTAGCGACTGCGCCCCGTCCTGGGCGCGCGGTGTACGAACAAGGCCACACGGCGGTCACCATCGCATCGCAAAATGACCGGATGAAGACGTCCTTCCTCCCTCTCGCGGCCGCGCTGCTGGCCACGACGCTCGCCGGCTGCGCCACGCCGCCGCCGCCGGCCCCCCTCACCGTCAAGATCGTCGCGTTCAACGACTTCCACGGCAACCTGCAGTCGCCGGGCAAGCTCGGCACCAGCACGCAGGCCTCGCAGCGCCCGGCCGTCGGCGGTGCCGATGCGCTGGCCGCCTACGTCGCGCGGCTGAAGGCGCAGAACCCGCGCAACGTGGTGGTCGCCGGCGGCGACCTGGTGGGCGCGTCGCCGCTGGTGTCGGCGCTGTTCTTCGACGAGCCCACGGTGGAGGTTCTCAACCACGTCGGCGTCGACTTCACGTCCGTCGGCAACCACGAGTTCGACAAGGGCGCCGATGCGCTCAAGCGCCTGCAGCACGGCGGCTGCAAGCTCACGCAGGGCATGCCCGACCCGAACAGCTGCAAGGGCCTGGGCTCGGCCGCGCCGGGCACGTTCGACGGCGCGCACTTCCAGTGGCTGGCGGCCAACGTGGTCGAGACGGCCACCGGCCGCACGCTCCTGCCGGCCTACGGCATCAAGTCGTTCGACGGCATCCCCGTCGCCTTCATCGGCATGACCTTGCGCGGCACGCCGGGCATCGTCTCGCCCACCGGCGTGGCCGGGCTCGAGTTCCGCGACGAGGCCGACACCGTCAACGCCCTCGTGCCGCAGCTGCGCGCGCAGGGCGTGGGCGCGATCGTCGTGCTGGTGCACCAGGGCGGCACGCAGCCCGCGAGCGGCGCGAGCGACATCAATGGATGCGACGCCGCGCTGCATGGCGCCGACGGCCGCGAGTCCGACATCGGCGAGATCGTGCGCCGCCTCGACGACGCCGTCGACCTCGTCATCAGCGCCCACACGCACGCCGCCTACAACTGCTCGGCCAACGCCGTGGGCTCGGCGCGCGCGACGGGGCTGCCCAACAGGACGGGCCGCCTCGTGCCGGTGACCAGCGCCAACGCGTTCGGCCGCGTGCTGACCGATATCGACGTGACGCTCGATCCCAAGACGCACCGCGTGCTTGCGGTGTCGCCGACCAACCGGCTGGTCGATCGCGGCGACCCGGACATCGTCAAGGCGATCGACATGTCACCGGCCGTGCGCGACATCGTGCAGGGCTACGCGACGCTCGCGGCGCCACTGGCCGACGGCGTCGTCGGGCGGCTCGCGACCGCGTTGCCGGCCATCGCCAACGACGCCGGCGAGGAGCCCGCCGGCAGCCTGATCGCCGACACCCAGCTGCGCGCCACGCAGCCGCCCGCGCTCGGCGGCGCGCAGATCGCGTTCATGAACAACGACGGCGTGCGCTCGCCCGGCTTCGTGCCGCCCGCGGGCGCGACGGCGCCGTTCGCGCTCACGTACGGCGCGGCGTTCACGGTCCAGCCGTTCGGCAACAGCCTCGTCACGATGACGCTCACGTCCGCGCAGCTGAAGGCGCTGCTCGAACAGCAGTTCACCGGCTGCGGCGGGCAGGTGGTCGACCGGCCGCTGCAGCCGTCCAACGGCCTGCGCGTGGCGTGGAGCGCCGGCGCGCCGGCGTGCGCGAAGATCGTCGATGTCACGTTCACGCCGACCGACGTCACCGCGACGCCGCCCGTGGCCACGGGCCCGGCGGTGGCGATCGTCAAGGACGGCGTCGTGCTGGAGCCGGCACGCGCGTGGCGCGTCACCGTCAACAACTTCCTGGCCGCCGGCGGCGACAGCTTCTCGACGTTGACGGCCGGCACCGGGCGCCTCGGCGGCGCGCAGGACATCGACGCCCTGAGGGCCTACATGGCCTCGACGCTGGCGCCCGACGCGCCGTACGACCCGAGCCTGCCCGCGCTGGGCGAACCGCGCATCGTGCGCAAGCCGTGAGCGGTCAGGCGGCGTAGTAGGCGAGGAACAGGTCGACCGTCGCCGCCGCCAGCTTCTTCTGCGCGGCGGCCGTGAGCCGCGGCTGGCCCATCGCCACCTGCGGCCAGAACGCGACGCCCTTGACCAGGCTCTCGAGCTGCTTGACGGCCTGGGCCGCATCGCCCGCCTTCAGCGCGCCGTGCTTCTGCGCGGCGCGCATCCAGTCGAGCATGCCGCCGTCCTTCTCGCCGATCCGCGCCACCATCTCCTGCGCGCGTTCGGGCGAATGCAGGCCGGCGGCGATCGCGACGCGCGCGAGCGCGAGGAAGTTGTCGTCGCCCAGCATCGCGAGCTTTCCTTGCAGCAGCTCCAGCAGCTGGTCGCGCACGGGGCGCGCCGGCTCGTAGGCGCGCTGCAGCTCGCTCGCGCTGCTCTCCCACAGCACGTGCAGGATCGCCGCGAACAGCTCGTCCTTGCTCGGGAAGTGGTTGTAGAGCGTGCGCTTGGAGACCTCGGCGCGCGCGGCCACCTTGTCGACGCTTGTCGCCTCGAAGCCGTTGGCGCGGAACTCGACGATCGCCGCCTGGACGATGGCGTCGCGCTTGCGATCGGTGAGGCGCGTGGTCTCTGTCATGACGAAATTTTACACCAGGCAGTTTACTTTTTGGCGGATCGGCCCTACACTGAAAACTACACGGTGCAGTTTACTTTCTGATTTCTTACCAGCCGCACCGAATGTGACAGCGAAAGTGACCCTGCCATGACCTGCCTTTCCTCGCGCGACCGCCAAGTGCCCACCACCGAAGCCATCCCGTCGCCGCAGCGCCGCGACGGCAAGTTCCGCAACGTCGCCCCGCGCGAACGACCCGGGCTGGGCAAGACGTTCTCCATCGCCTGGCGCGTGCTGACGCAGAAGCCGCGGACGACCGTGCCGCGCGCGCCGATCCCGGTGCAGGCGCTGGACGCGGCCACGCTCGCCGCCGCGCCGGACGCGAGCCTGTTCCGCCTCGGCCATTCGACGCTGCTGCTGAAGCTGGCCGGCGAGTTCTGGCTGACCGACCCGGTGTTCTCCGAGCGCGCGTCGCCAGTGCAATGGGCCGGCCCGAAGCGCTTCCACGCGCCGCCGATCTCGATCGCCGACCTGCCGCCCATCAAGGGCGTGATCCTGTCGCACGACCACTACGACCACCTCGACCACGCCGCCGTGCTCGAGCTCGCGCCCAAGGTGGAGACGTTCATCACCCCGCTGGGCGTCGGCGACCGCCTGATCGCCTGGGGCGTGCCGGCCGCCAAGGTGCGCCAGCTCGACTGGTGGCAGCAGACGTCGCTCGCCGGCGTCCGTCTCGTCGCCACGCCCGCGCAGCACTTCTCGGGGCGCGGCCTGTCCGACGGCAACTCGACGCTGTGGGCCTCGTGGGTGATCCTGGCCGGAGACCTGCGGGTGTTCTTCAGCGGCGACACCGGCTACCACGCCGACTTCAGGACCATCGGCGAGCGCTTCGGCCCGTTCGACGTCACGTTCATGGAGACGGGCGCCTATGATGCCCAATGGCCCGACGTCCACATGCAACCCGAGCAGACGCTGCAGGCGCACCTCGACCTGCGCGGCCACTGGCTGATGCCGCTGCACAACGGCACCTTCGACCTCGCGATGCACGCCTGGCACGAGCCCTTCGACCGCATCCTCGCGCTGGCGCAGGCGCGCGGGGTGCCGCTCGCGACGCCGGCGATGGGCGAACGCCTGTCGCTCGCGCAGCCGCAGGCGGGCGAGCGCTGGTGGCAGGCAGTCGAGCATGCGACTGCAGCCGACGCCGCCGCGCAGGCCGCCTGAGCAGGCCATGAGCATCTCCGTCATCATCACGGGCGCCACCGGCATGGTCGGCGAAGGCGTCCTGCTCGAATGCGTGGCCGACGCGCGCGTCTCGCGCGTGCTGGTCATCAACCGCAAGCCCTCGGGCGTCGTGCACCCGAAGCTGGTCGAGCTCGTCCACTCGGACTTCTCCGACCTCTCGCCGATCCAGTCGCAGCTCGCCGGCTACGACGCGTGCTTCTTCTGCCTGGGCGTGTCGTCGCTGGGCATGAGCGAGGCCGAGTACAAGCGCGTCACCTACGACCTCACCGTCAACATGGGCCGCACGCTGGCGCGCCTGAATCCGCAGACAACGTTCTGCTACGTCACCGGCGCCGGCACCGATTCCACCGAGCACGGCAAGACGATGTGGGCGCGCGTCAAGGGCGCCACCGAGAACGAGCTGCTGCGGCTGTTCCCGCGCGGCGTGATGTTCCGCCCCGGGATGATGCGCGCGACGCCCGGGCAGAAGAACCTCAAGGGCTGGTACCACGCGCTCGCGTGGATCTACCCGGTCGGCCGCGCGCTGTGGCCGGCGGCGTTCTGCACCTTGCAGGAAGTCGGCCAGGCGATGATCAACGCCGCGGTCGCCGGTTCGCCGAAGCGCGTGCTCGAGGTCAAGGACATCGTCGCGCTCGCGCACGCACCGCGAAACTGAGCCGCGCGAGCGCGGCTCGCCATCCGGACGTATGCTCTGCGTCGCCCGCAACGGGCCGACGACAGATCCGGAGACCCATGACCGCGCCCGCCAAGAACCTCGCGCTGCCCGCCGTCCTCGTCCTGATGGGCGTCTCGGGCTGCGGCAAGACCACCGTCGCCCAGATCCTGGCCGAGCGCCTGCACTGGGCGTTCGAGGAAGGCGACGCGCTGCACCCGCAGGCCAACGTCGACAAGATGGCCGCCGGCCATCCGCTGGACGACGCCGACCGCGCGCCCTGGCTCGCGAAGGTGGCCGACTGGGTCGATGCGCGGCTCGACGCCGGCGAGTGCGGCGTGATCACCTGCTCGGCGCTCAAGCGCTCCTACCGCGCGCTGATCGACCGGCGCGGCCAGGGCGTCGAGTTCGTCTACCTGCACGGCTCGCGCGAGCTGATCGCCTCGCGCCTGGCCGGCCGCCACGGCCACTTCATGCCGACGTCGCTGCTGGACAGCCAGTTCGCGACGCTGGAAGAGCCCGCCGCCGACGAACCGGCGATCCGCGTCGAGATCGGCGAGCCGCCCGCGGCCATCGCCACCGACATCGCCGACGCCCTGGGCCTGCCGGCCTGAACGCGAGGAGCTGCCATGACCACCCCCGTCCTCGACGCCCACGACACGCAGGTGCTGGTCGTCGCCGCGATCGGCATCGCGATCATCGTGGTGCTGATCGTCTGGCTCAAGCTGCACGCCTTCCTCGCGCTGACCGTGGGCGCGCTGTTCGTCGGCGCCGGCTCCGGCATCCCGCTGGGCAAGGTGACGGCGTCGTACGAGACCGGCGTCGGCGGCGTGCTGGGCTACGTCGGCGTGCTGATCGCGCTCGGCGCGATGGTGGGCAAGCTGCTGGCCGACTCGGGCGGCGCCGACAAGGTGGTCGACACGCTGCTGCGCGGCAAGCCGGCCACGCTGCCGTGGAAGATGGCGCTGATCGCGGCCATCATCGGCATCCCGATGTTCTTCGAGATCGGCCTGGTGCTGCTGATCCCCGTCGTGATGCTGGCGGTTCACCGCTCGCAGGGGCCGGCGATGCGGCTGGGCATTCCGGCGCTGGCGGGACTGTCGGTGCTGCACGGCTTCATCCCGCCGCATCCGGGGCCGCTGGCGGCGATCGCGATCCTGCACGCGAACGTCGGCATCACGCTGGCGCTGGGGCTGCTGGTGGCCGTCCCCGCGGTCGCGATCGCCGGCCCGCTCTACGGGATCGTCGCCGCGAAGCTCGTGCCGATCGGCGCGGCCGGCGCGGGGCTGGCCGTCACGCAGGGCGGCGACAAGGCGGCCAAGGCCGACCATGACGTCGAACCGACGCACAGCCCCTCGTTCGGCGCCATCATGGCCACGCTGCTGTTCCCCCTCGTGCTGATGATCGCCAAGGCCGGCGCCGACATCGGGCTGGACAAGTCCTCGCCCGCGAAGCCGGTGCTCGACTTCGTCGGCGACCCGGTGTTCGCGCTGCTGGCCGCCGTGCTGCTCGCGATGGTCACCTTCGGCACCGCGGTCGGCTTCACGCCCGCGGTGCTGGGCAAGAAGATCGGCGCCAGCCTGATGCCGGTGGTCGGCGTGATGCTGATCGTGGGCGCCGGCGGCGGCTTCAAGCAGTCGCTGGTCGACGGCGGCACCGGCGCGGCGATCGCCAAGATCGCGCTCGCGGCCGGCCTGTCGACGCTGCTCCTGGGCTGGATCGTCGCGGTGCTGATCCGCCTGGCGACGGGCTCGGCCACCGTCGCCACAGTTACCGCCGCGGGTATCGTCGCACCGCTCGCGGCGGGGCTGGCGCCGGCGCAGCTGTCGCTGGTCGTGTTGTCGGTGGGCGCGGGCTCGTTGTTCTTCTCGCACGTCAACGACGCCGGGTTCTGGCTCGTCAAGGAGTACTTCGGGATGACGGTGGGCCAGACCATCAAGACATGGTCGATCATGGAGACCGTCATCTCGGTCACCGGGCTGGCGCTGACCTACGGGTTGTCGCTGATGCTCTGACGATCTGATGCCAACAAACACCGGATTTTCGCGACCTTCGACGCCGCGCGGCTGAGGGCGCGCGGGAGTCGTGCAACACTCGGCGTCGCATGCGATGCCCGGATCCCTCCGCCCGGGCAAAGAATATCGGCGTCAGACGTCGAAGAGGTTCCAACCGGTGACTGTTTCCCGCGAGCAGCCGATACCCCCGGGCCTGAGCGCGTCGCGTGCCCTGCGCGACCGGCGCCTCGTGCAGGCGACCTGGGCCGCGGCAGCGGCGATCGCCGCCTCGTCGATTCCCGACTTCCTGTCCGCGCAATGGCGCAACCTGCCGCCGCTGTTCGCCGGACTCGCCGCGCTCGGCGCCGTGCTGGGCCTCGTGCGCGCCGGTCGCCGTGAAGCCGCCGTCGGGTTGATGCTGGTCTCGCTGATGGCGATGGTCGGCCTGCTCCTGTGGCAGAACGGCGGCCTCCGCGACAGCGCGCTGCTCGCGTTCCCCTGCCTGCTCGTGCTGGCCGCGATGATGGCCACGCGCCGCCTGTACTTCGCGCTGTTCGCCACGATGGTGGTGTTGATCGCCGTCGTCCTGGTCGCCAATCTCCAGGGCTGGCACGTCAACACGCTGGCGCCGCTGTCGATCAACACCTTCGTCGACATCGTGGCCGTCCTGTTCGTGACCTGCGTCATCGCCTGGCTGATGGCCAGCGACATGCACGCCGCGCTCGACGCCGTCCACGCACAGAACGTGCAGATGGCCGCGGCGCAGGAGCGCATGCAGATGATGGCCACGCACGACGCCCTCACCGGCCTGCCCAACCGCAGCCTCGCGCGCGATCGCTTCGAGCAGGCCGCCGCGGCCGCTCGCCGCGGCGAGCACAGCGTGGCGATGCTCTACCTCGACCTCGACAACTTCAAGAACGTCAACGACACGCTGGGCCATGGCTCGGGCGATGCGCTGCTCAAGCAGGTCAGCGACCGCCTGGCGACGCTGCTGCGCCACGCCGACACGGTGGCGCGGCTGGGCGGCGACGAGTTCCTGCTGCTGGTGCCCGAGGTCAGCGACGGCGCCGCCGTCGCCGAGATCGCCAACAAGGTCGTCACGGGCCTGATGGCGCCGTTCGACGTCATCGGCATGGAGATCTTCTCGGGCTGCTCGCTGGGCATCACGATGTTCCCGGCCGACGGCGACGACTTCGACAGCCTGCTGAAGAAGGCCGACATCGCGATGTACCGCGCCAAGGAGTCGGGCCGCAATGCGTTCCGCTTCTGGGACACCGAGATGAACGCGAGCGTCGTCGAGCACGTCGAGCTGCTGTCGGCGATGCGCGCGGCGCTCGCGCATCGCGACTTCACGCTGTCGTACCAGCCGCAGTTCGACTTGCGCACCGGCCGCCTGATCGGCGCCGAGGCGCTGATCCGCTGGCGCCATGCCGAGCTCGGCCAGATCTCGCCGGCCCGCTTCATCCCGCTGGCGGAGCGCTCGGGGCTGATCGTCCCGATCGGCGACTGGGTGCTGCAGGAGGCCTGCACGCAGGCCCAGCGCTGGCGCGCGGCCGGCTGGACGGACCTGACGATCTCGGTCAACGTGTCGCCGGTGCAGTTCAAGCGCGGCAGCGTCGAGACCTCGGTGGCACAGGCGCTCGCCGAGTCCGGCCTGCCGAGCGGGAACCTCGAGCTCGAGCTCACCGAGTCGCTGCTGATCCAGGACTCGCTGTCGCTCATCGAAAGCCTCGCGAGCCTGCGCCGCCTGGGCGTGCGCTTCGCGATCGACGACTTCGGCACCGGCTATTCCAACCTCGCCTACCTGAAGCGCTTCGAGGTCGAACGCCTGAAGATCGACCAGACCTTCGTGCGCCGCCTGACCGACGACGTGCAGGACCAGGCCATCGTGCGCGCGATCGTGCAGATGGCCGCGAGCCTGAACCTGTTCACCGTGGCCGAGGGCGTCGAGGACGGCGCCACGCTGGCCCTGCTCGGCGATCTCGGCTGCCAGCAGGGCCAGGGCTTCCACTGGTCGCCGGCGGTGCCGGCGGCGGAGTTCGAGAAGTTCCTGGCCGCCTGAGCGCTACAGGTTCGGCGTGATCCGGATCAGCGTGTCCGACTGGTGCGTGTTGAGCAGGTAGAGCGCGCGCGTCGACGGATTCGCCGTGGACGCGACGTTGGTGCCTTCGATGAAGCCGGTGTGGCCGGCGTCGCGGAAAGTGCCCGTCAGCCACATCGTGTGGCTGGTCGACAGCGTGCCGATCGTCGCGCCCGGCACGTTGGTGCTGGTCGGGATCGCGACCAGCGTGCCGCCGCTGACGCCGTCGACCGTGTACGTGTAGCCGTTGGCCGGATCGGACGCCGTCACCGGCGACAGGTTCTGGATCTGGATCATCGTCTCGAACGGCGTGGCGGTGGTCGTGGTGTCGTCCGGCCAGGGCTGCTGCTCGCCGCCGATGGCGAACGTGGAGTTGGCGAGCGGCGCCTGGATCACGCTGCCGTCGAGTCCGCTGATACCGCTGGATGTATTGGTGCGCGTGACCGTCTTGGCGCTCGAATCGGTGACGCTGGCCCAGGTCGTGTAGTAGACGGCCGTCGCGGTCGCGTTGAACGTGCCGCCGCTGACCGTGCTGCTGACGACCGTGAACGGGCTGCCGCCGGACTGCGCCATTGCGCGGATCGTGTAGGTGGGCGCGGCCTCGCCCCAGACGACGTTGGTGCCGGCTACGGGGAAGACGAGGCTGTCGATGTGCGCGGTCTCGGTGTCGATCGGAGCGGCCACGGACGAGCCGTCGGCGGGAATCGAGTAGATGCTGGCCGACTCCGGCGTGCCGCCCGCGGCCGCCGTGTTGACCGCCACGTAGAGCGCGGTGGGCGACGCGGCGAACAGCGCGCCGTTGCTGGTCGGTGTCCAGGCGGGGATCGTGAACAGCGGCGCCGACGTCGCCGCGCTCGCGTAGTTCACGCGCACGATGTTGCCGTCGACGAGGAACAGCTGCGCGGTCGGGTAGCCCTGCGTCGTGCCGACCGGCAGCGCGACGGCCACTCCCACCGGGCTCGCGAAGGTCCCCAGCGTCACCGGGTTGGCGAAGTTGTTGTCCACCAGCGCGAGCGTCGCGCCGCTCTTGATCACGAAGCCGGTGATGCTGCCGGTGGCCGAGTGCACGGTCGCGATGGGCATCGCCGTGACGGTGATCGGCGCGTCGGTCGACGACATGCCCGTGCGCACCATGTGCACGACGTCGTCGGCCGTGTTGCATGCGCCGTCGAGGCCCGGCAGGCGGTAGAAGTAGGCGGAGTTGACCGGGTTCTGCAGGTCGGCCGCGAAGTACACGCCGGCGTAGTCGGTGTGGGCGCCGGCCACCTGCGTGCCGGTGAGCGAGCAGGTGTCGTCGACCGTGGCGGCCGTCTCGCTGGAGATCTGCCGGCTGTGCGGCTGGTCGAAGGACGCCAGGTCGATTGCGCGGATGTGGCCGTCGCTGGTCTTGTAGATCTCGACGCCGGCCGGCTGCATCAGGTCCTGGCCGGTCATGAAGTCGATGCTGCCGTGCAGCGACTGGCGTTTGCCGGCATAGCTGCCGATGTCGGCCGCCGCGTAGTAGCCGGTGGCCGAGTCGGCCCAGGCCGCGAAGACGCCCGTGGTGCCGACATAGCTGATCAGCTCGTTGCCGCCGGGGCCGTTGTTCCAATACCCGTCATCGTATCCGTCGCCGCAGCCCGCCAGCAGGCCGGTGGTCGCCGCGCCCAGCGCGATCCAGGATGTGATTCGCCGCATGTTGGAGTCTCCTCGAAGGTCAGGCTTGGCGGGCAAGGCGCGCACCTGTCGAGACGCGCTGGAGCGCGTGCTCGGCCGCTCGACGCACCGCCCGGACGTGTGACTTTTTCAACGCCACGCGACGGTGGCGCGATGACAGTCGGCGACTGAGCGCGAGCTGAAAATTGTTGGAGTCTTGTAAAGGCCCGGGCGCCGTCGAGCGCGCGCGCAGGTCAGCGCGCGAGCGTGTCGCGCAGGCGCTCGAGCGCGGCCGCGAAGCGCGCGATCTCGAAGTGCTGCGGATCGTCGTGCGCGCCGGCGATGCCCTCGTCGAGCGCGGCATGGAACGCCGGGATCAGCCAGTCGCCGCGGCGCGCGCTCGCGGCCGCATACAGCAGCGCGGCCCGCGCGTACTGCGCGTCCGTGAAGCCGGGCAGCGGCGCGATCCGGTCGTTGCGCGCGCTGCCCGCCGGGTCGCGCCGGCGCGGCTGCGCCAGCTCGACGTGCAGGAACAGCCCGCGCGCGGCGACGCCGACGCGCCGCGTCTCGAGCTGGGTCGCGCGCCAGGGGATGCCGAAATCGTGGCCCAGCAGCGTCTCGCCGCGCCGGTTGACGAACACGTGCGCGACGGCGTCCGGGCCGTCGAAGCGCGCGAGCGCGTTCAGCGCGGGATCGTCGTCGGGCGGGAAGGTCGTGGCGTCGCCGAGCCAGGGCGTGCTGGTGTCGTGCAGCACGAGGTAGCGCGCGGCGGGCGAGGCGGGATCGTCGTCGCGGGCGCGCGAGAGCGGTGCGTCCAGCGAGCCGCCGATGGCCGCGTCGGCGATGTGGCGCGCGGCAAGGTAGCGGCGAAGTTGCGGCTTCAGGTCGCCCACGGGCTGGCCGATCAGCGCGGCCAGCGAGTCGGGCAGCACGGCGGGGGCCGGCGACAGCACGCCGCCGGCGGCGACCGGCCGCAGGAGGCAGCGCGCCTGCGCCAGGGCGTCGCCGTCGAACTGCAGGCTGGCGGCGTCGAATCCGCAGGGGCCGATCGGCCGTGCCGCCTCGAACGGCTCGAAGAAGGCGCAGCCGGCCAGCGCGATGCCGGCCGCGGCCAGGGCGCACAGCGACCGCCGGCGCATCAGCCCGCGGCGGGGGGCGGCGCGACGCACCCGACCCGGCGCTCGGCCCAATACGCCATGTTGCCGATGACGACGATCGAGCCGGAAACGATCGCGCTGGCGGCGGTCACGCCCAGCGCGGCGATCACCATCACGCCGCAGCCCTGGTTGCTGCAGTGATTGATCTCGGCGACCTGGACCGCCTGCAGTTCCATGTGGTGCGTGACGATCCGGCAGTCGGGGTCGTAGTCGGCCGTCGTCACCGGCACGATCACGCAGGCGCAGGCCAGCGTGCTGGCGAGGACGGCGGAGGCGGCGGCGCGCAGCGACATGGCTGGTCAGTATCCGCCAACGCTCGCCGCGCGGGCGTCCTTCAACCGGGAGCGACGCGCGCGCTCAGTGGGCGCGCGCGGCCAGGCGCGCCGGCCGATGTGTCCAGCCGCGCCGGAAATGCGCGTCGAACAGGTGGTCGAACTCGCCAGCGGCAATGGCGCCGATGCGCGCATCCGCTTCCATGGGCAGGCACACGCTGGCCCGCTGCGACCACAACGGAATGGCGCCGAGGCGCATCGTGATGATGCGGAACTCGCGCGGTTGCGGGTATTCGAGAGAGTCGTGCTCCAGCCTGGCCAGGTCGGCATGGCGGCGCAGTTCGACGGTGACCGGGCCCGAACGGAAGCGCCACAGCGGCTCCCAGGCGGCGAACTGGTGCCGCCAATGGAACGTCCGCGCGGCCAGCACCAGCAAGGCCAGCAGCACCAGCGTCAGTGCGTCCATGATCGGCTCCTTTCGCGCAACGGGATCCCGTGCTTCCAATGTGCGCCTTTTGGAGGCACTGCGCATCCCACCGAAGGGTGGCTTGTGGCCAGGCGAAGACGCGTTTCGCGCAAAAGATCACGCAGGGGCCCGCGGCGGGGAGTTCACGCCCGCAGCCCGGGATCGGCGTGAGATGTGCGGGCGTTTCCCAAATCCGAGCGCCAAAGTCACAATCCGGTTCAGGTGACAATACCTTGACGAGGTGATTGACTTGCCGATGATGGGCAGGTGTTCACACGAACATGCCGGCGCGTAGTCTGGCTACGGGCGGAACGCTTCTTGCCTCCGGGCCTAGTGCAATCTGGCATGAAGTTTGCGATTCCGTACATCCGTTCCGTGCTAGCGAAACGAACGGTCGTTCGATCGGGTTGCCTGTCACAAGCAACTGCCAATCGGCGCCCAGACAAAATTCGGTGCGGTTTAAACGCGATAGAGGTGTCGAAAATTAAGGGAAACCCGTAAAGGTCGAAGTACGGGATCACGCTATAGTTCGCGACTTCGCAGCGCAGCCGCGCTGTGGTGTGCGAGAAAAGATGCAGCGCCCCGAGGGGTCGTCTGGAGGTATTTCGAGTGAATTTTGCTGAATCGCAGCGCAATCCGGGGAAGCACCCTACCGGCTTGATCATCGTTGTCATCATGCACGTGCTGCTGGCCTATGCCCTCGTTTCGGGCCTGGCCAAGAAGGTCGTCGACAAGGTCATGGTCACCGAGACGAAGGTCGTCGACGCCCCGCCGCCGCCGCCTCCGCCGCCCCCCAAGGATCTGCCGCCGCCGCCCAAGAACCTGCCGCCGCCGCCGGTCTACGTGCCGCCGCCGCCGGTCGATGTGCCGCCGCCTCCGGTGCAGAACCAGATCCAGACGACGAACGTGATGCCGCCCGCGGCTCCGGATCGCAAGGTGGAGGCGGTCGCCCCGACGCCGACCCCGCCCGCGCCGCCGTCCATCACGGCTCGCCCGGCCATCATCAACGCCAACGATCCGTCGTGCAAACCGGAGTACCCGGCCGCCGCGCTGCGGGCCCAGGCCTCCGGCGTGACGCGCGTGCGCTTCACGGTCGACGCCAACGGCAAGGTCACCGCGGCCGACGTGGTCGGCTCGTCCGGCTCGTCGCGCGAGAATCGCCTGCTGGACAACGCCGCCAAGGCAGCATTGGCCACGTGCCCCTTCAAGCCAGGCATCGACGGCGAGGGCCACCCGGTCGGTACCCAGGTCGAAGTTTCTTACGCCTGGAAGCTTGAGTAGCCGGCGGGCCGGACGGCCCGCTTCAATTTCCCCTTTTTTCTGTGATACCCGGCCATGACCGACATGCAGGCCGGTTCCATTCTCCCCGGAGGAAACATGTCCTTTCTGAACTCGATGCGCACTCCCTTTGCGGCCGCGCTCCTCGCGCTGGCGACCGTCGCCACCGCTCCGACCACCGCTCTGGCGCAAGCATCGGCTCCGGCGGACGCGACGGCTGCAGCTCCGGCTGCCCCCGCCGCTGCTTCCGACGCCTCGGCGACGCCGGCTCCCGCCGCCGCCGACACCGGCGCGGCACCGATCGCCCCGGCCGCCGTCGGCAAGGAAACGATCGAGAACCCCTACGGCCTGGGCGCGCTGTGGCGCGACGGCGGCTGGATCGCCAAGTTCAACCTGATCATCATGCTGATCATGTCGATGGGCAGCTGGTACATCATCTTCACGAAGTACTGGGAACAGCGCAAGATGTTCCAAAGCGCCAACGGCGTCAACGACGGCTTCTGGACCGCGGGCTCGATCAAGGCCGGCACCAACACGCTGGATGAAGGCTCGGCCTTCCGCTACATCGCCGAATCCGGCCTGAAGTCCAGCGAGCACCATGAAGGCACGCTGGTCGAGCAGATCGACCGCCACACCTGGATCTCGATGAGCGTCTCGCGCGCCGTCGAAAACATCCAGTCGCGCCTGTCGGACGGCCTGGCCTTCCTGGCCACCGTCGGCTCCACCGCTCCGTTCGTCGGCCTGTTCGGTACCGTTTGGGGTATCTACGGCGCCCTGACGCAGATCGGTATCGCCGGCCAAGCCTCCATCGACAAGGTCGCGGGCCCCGTCGGTGAAGCGCTGATCATGACCGCCATCGGCCTGGCCGTCGCCGTTCCTGCCGTCATGGGCTACAACTGGCTGGTTCGCCGCAACAAGTCGGTGATGGAAAAGGTTCGTGCCTTCTCGGGCGACCTGCACAACGTCCTGCTGGCTGGCAAGCGCTGAACTCGCGTTTTAAGTTTGAACGCCTGAACGCGAAGGAATCCTCATGTCGATGAACGTCGGTAGCGACAGCAGCGGCGACGAGGAAGAGGTCAACTCGACCATCAACACGACGCCCCTCGTGGACGTGATGCTGGTCCTGCTGATCATCTTCCTGATCACGATCCCGGTCGTGACGCAGTCGATCACGCTGGAGCTGCCCAAGGAAAAGAACGTCGTCACCGTCACCAAGCCGGAGAACATCCTGCTGGCGGTCAGCAAGGACGGCGACGTCTACTGGAACACGCACCAGATCAAGGACATCGACGAGCTGGTCAGCCTGCTCACCGAGAAGGCCAAGATCAAGCCGCAACCCGAAGTGCACATCCGCGGCGACCAGGGCGCCCGGTATGAGTCCATCGGTCGCGTCGTGTTTGCCTGCCAGCGTGCTGGTATCGCGAAGGTCGGTTTCATCACCGAGCCGCCGCCGAACCAATAAGGAGCCAACAACATGGCAATGAGCGCAGGCGCCAGCGAAGACGGCGACGTGATGGTCGACATCAACACCACGCCGTTGATCGACGTGATGTTGGTGCTGCTGATCATGCTGATCATCACGATCCCGATCCAGACGCACGCAGTGAAGCTGAACATGCCGGTCAATTCGACGCCGCCGCCGGATGCCGTCAAGCCCGAAGTCGTCGAGATCGTCATCGACTTCGACGGCCAGATCGGCTGGAACAACGAAGTGATCAAGGATCGTGCGGACCTGGAGACCCATCTCTACCGCATCACCCAGCAGGCCAATCAGCCGGAAGTTCACCTGATCCCGAACAAGCTGGCCCCGTACAAGTACGTGGCCGAAGTGATGGCCGAGGCGCAGCGCCTGGGCGTCACCAAGTTCGGCATCGTCGGGAACGAACAGTTCACGCACTGATCACACGACGTACCACCTCGGAAGGCGCACTGCTCGCAGTGCGCCTTCTCCCATTCAGAGTGTCACTTACAGGTTCGCAAAACCCATGAAGACCAACCGTCTCCTGGCCGCCTTGCTGCTGGCCGCCGGCCTCCTGCAACTGCAGGCCGCCCATGCCGTGTCCGCCGCCGTCGCCAAGCCGCTCAAGGAAGCCAGCGACCTCGTGCGCGCCGGCAAGGCCAAGGAAGCCCTGGCCAAGCTGAACGGCGTGACGGGTTCCGGCCCCGACGACAACTACATGCTCGCGCGCATCCGCGGCGCGGCCTACCAGCGCATGGGCGACAACGGCGCGGCGGCGCAGCAGCTCGAGGCGGCATTCGCCACCGGCAAGGTGCCGAGCGGCGAGGCCGGCCAACTGGCCGAGACCATCGCCGGCATCTATGCGCAGCAGCACAACAACGCCAAGGCGATGCAGTGGGTCGAGAAGGCCAAGGCCGACGGCGACAACAGCGCCGGCGTCCGCCAGATCCAGGACTACGTGCAAGGCTCCAGCGGCGACTACGGCCAGATCGCGCGCGACAACGCGGCGAAGGTCCAGGCCGCGGTGTCCGGCGGGCGTCGCCCCGAGGAAGACGACCTCCTGCGCCTGGCCGATGCATACCGCCACACCGGCAACAAGGTGGGCGACCTGCAGGTCAAGGAACAGCTGGTCACCTACTACCCGACCAACAAGCAGTACGCCGGCATCTACCTGTCCGACCTGCCGGGCAAGCCGGGCTTCTCGTCGCGCTTCTCGCTCGACCTGCTGCGCCTGCGCCTGGCGTCGGGCAACCTGACGTCCGCCGACGACTACCTGGAAATGGCCCAGCTGCTGCTGCAGGCCCAGCTGCCCGCCGAAGCCAAGATGGTGGTGGACAAGGGCTACGCGGCCGGCGTGCTGGGCACCGGCGCCCAGGCCGCGCGCCAGCAGCGCCTGCGCGACCTCGTCAACAAGACGGCGGCCGACAACGCCGCCACGCTGGCCAAGCGCGCCGCCGACGCCAAGGCCGGCAAGACCGGCGACGACCTGGTCGCGATCGGCGCCGAGTACGCGTCCATGGGCAAGTACGACGAAGGCATCGAGCTGATCCAGCAAGGCATCGCCAAGGACAGCCTGAAGCGTCCGGAAGACGCCAAGCTGCGCCTTGGCGTGGCGATGCTGCAGTCGGGCAAGGGCAAGGCCGCCGCGGTCAAGCAACTGCGCACGGTGCAGGGCACGGACGGCGCGGTGGACGTCGCTCGCGCGTACATCGCCCTCGGCGCTGGCCAGTAAGCCCGCAACGGGAGGCAGTCGCGCCTTGGCCGACGCCCTGCCCTCGTTCGTGGAACCGCTGGGCAACGGCCTCTGGGCCATCGACACCGGCTTCCATCGCGACCGCTTCGACGCCGCCTACCTGGTGGCCGACGGCGGTCGCGCCGCATTCGTCGACACCGGCACCGCCTTCGCCGTGCCGCGCCTGCTGGCCGCACTCGACGCGCTGGGCCTGCCGCGTTCGGCGGTCGACTTCGTCATCGCCACGCACGTTCACCTGGATCACGCCGGCGGCGTCGGCCAGCTGATGCAGGCGCTGCGCGGCGCGCAGCTGGTCGTGCACCCGCGCGGCGCACGCCACATGATCGATCCGACCGCCCTGTGGCAGGGCGCGCTGGCCGTCTATGGTGCGGCGCAGATGGCGCAAGCGTACGGCAGCCTCGTGCCGGTGCCCGCCGAGCGCGTGCGCGTCACCGCCGACGGCGAGACGATCTCGCTGGCCGGCCGTCCGCTGCTGTTCGCCCACACGCCGGGCCACGCGCTGCACCATCATTGCATCTGGGACGCGCGCAGCCAGGGCTGGTTCACCGGCGACAACTTCGGCATGGCCTACCCCGAGTTCGACGTCGGCGGCCGCGCCTTCATCTTCCCGACGACCACCCCGGTGCAGTTCGATCCCGAGGCCATGCGCGCGTCGATCGCGCGGCTGACGGCGCCGTCGCCGCGGCAGATGTTCCTGACCCACTACAGCCGCATCACCGGCGTCGCCGACTGCGCCGAGCGGCTGCTCGCGATGATCGAGGCGACGGTCGCCGTGGCGCTCGCCCGCCGTGACGCGCCCGATCGCCTGCAGGCCATCACGTCGGGCCTGATGGCGCTGTACGGCGACGGCGCGCGCGCGTTCGGTGTCGCGCTGCCCGACGACCAGATCGCCGCGCTGCTGCGCGACGACGCCGCGCTCAACGCCGCCGGCCTGATCGCGTGGCTGGATCGGCCGTCGCGCGCCTCCGCCACCCCTGCCAACGCCTGAGACGCAGGCGCCGGTTCGCCCTGTCGACGAACGCCGCGCCGTATAGTGCTGGCATCGACGGTCCGCCGCCATGGCGCGCCACTTTCCCGTCTCCGATTCCAGAGAATCTCCATGAGCACCACCATTTCCTTCGGCCTCGGCGGCCGTGTCGTCGTCATCACCGGGGCCGCCAACGGCATCGGTGCCGCGTGCGCGCGCAGGCTCGCGCGCGACGGCGCGCGCGTCGCGCTGTGGGACGTCGCCGAGGCGCCGGGCCAGGCGCTGGCCGCCGAACTGCGCGCCGCGGGCCAGGACGCCTGCTTCATCCGCTGCAACGTGTCCTCGAAGGCCGAGGTCGACGCCGCCACCGCCACCACGGTCAGCGAGTTCGGCCGCATCGACGGCCTCGTCAACAACGCCGGCATCTTCCGCGCCGCGGAATTCCTCGACGTCACCGAGGAAGACTGGGACGCGGTCATCAACGTCAACCTGAAAGGCTCGTTCCTGGTCGGCCAGGCGGTCGCGAAGCAGATGGTGGCGCAGAAGCGCGGCGCGATTGTCAACATGTCGTCGGTCAACGGCCTGATGGCGATCGCCACGATCGCGAGCTACAACGCCAGCAAGGGCGGCATCAACCAGCTGACGCGCGCGATGTCGCTGGGCCTGGTCGACCACGGCGTGCGCGTCAACGCGGTCGCGCCGGGCACGATCGCCACCGACCTGGCGCGCGACGCCGTCCTCACCAGCGACGCCGCGCGCCAGCGCATCCTCGGCCGCACGCCGATGAAGCGCCTGGGCGAGCCCGAGGAGATCGCCGACGTCGTCGGCTTCCTGCTCAGCGATGCGTCCAGCTACGTCACCGGCGAGATCGTCTACGTCGACGGCGGCCGGCTCGCGCTCAACTACACCGTCCAGGCCTGAGCATGTACCAGCCCGCGCACTTCGTCGAACAGAACGCCGACACGCTGCTCGCGCTGATGCAGGCGCATCCGCTGGCGACGTTGATCCGAGGCGGCGCAGAACTCGCGGCCGACATCCTGCCGCTGGAGGTAGCGCGCACCGACGCCGGCTGGCGCGTGACGGGCCACGTGGCGCGCGCCAATCCGCTCTGGCGCGAGGCCGATGGCCAGCCCGTGCTGCTGCTGTTCCAGGGTCCGCAGGCCTACGTGTCGCCGAACTGGTATCCAAGCAAGTTCCAGCACGGCAAGGCGGTGCCGACGTGGAACTACGCGATGGTGCAGGTGCACGGCAGGCTGCGCGCGATCGAGGATCCCGCATGGCTGCGCGCCTTCGTCACGCGCCTGACCGAGCGCCACGAGGGCGGGCGCGCGGTACCCTGGCAGGTATCCGATGCGCCGGCCGATTACATCGACACGATGCTCAAGGCCATCGTCGGCATCGAGATCGAGGTGACGCGCGTCGAGGGCAAGTTCAAGCTGAGCCAGAACCGTTCGGCGGAGGATCGGACGGGGGTCGTGCTGGGGCTCGAATCCGACGCGTCGCAGGATCGGCAGCCCGAAGCCGATGCGCTCGCGCAGGCGATGCAGGCGGTCGAGCAGCGGCGGCGGGACGCTGCCTCGAAGTAACGACGCCTTGATCGGGATGTGTTCGCCTGCGGCGCCTTGGCCCGGCGGCGTCGCTGAGGCGAGCCTGCGTTTCCAAGCCCCGGGCCGCCCTGCCGCAGCGGACATTCGCGAACGGATCGCCAGACGCATCGCGGCGGGCTAAAAGCGCCGCAGGCAAAGAGTCAGCGAATCGCCGACGCCTGCTTCGCCAGCTCGGTGATCCGCGCCCAGTCGCCGCTCTTCATGGCGTCGGCCGGCGTCAGCCACGATCCGCCGACCACCTTCACGTTGGGCAGCGCGAGGAACTGCGGCGCGGTCTCGACGGTCACGCCGCCCGTCGGGCAGAACGCGATGTCGGCGAACGGGCCGGAGAAGGCCTTCAGCAGCGGGATGCCGCCGACGGCCGTGGCCGGGAACAGCTTGAGGAAGGTGAAGCCGTCGTCGGCGGCCATCATGATCTCGCTGCCGGTGGACACGCCCGGCAGCAGCGCGACGCCCAGCGACTTGCACGCGTCGCCAACGGCCTTGGTGTAACCCGGGCTGACGATGAAGCGGGCGCCTGCCTCGTGCGCGGCGTGCACGTCCGCGCCGCCGCGCACCGTGCCGGCGCCGACGATGGCGTCCGGCACCTCGCGCGCGATGGCCGCGATGGCCGGCAGGCCGGCCGCGGTGCGTAGCGTCACCTCGAGGACGCGCACGCCCCCGGCGACCAGCGCCTTGGCCATCGGGACGGCGTCCTCGACGCGGTCGACGACGATGACGGGGATCACGGGTCCGAAGGAGGCGAGCTCGAGCGGATTCACGGGGTGTCTCTGGGAAGTCATAGGTGCTCCATCAAAGCCAGGTGCACGCGCCTTCTTCGGCGGTGCTGACGTTGCGCCGCATGCCGGCGAAGAGGTTGCGCCCGAAGCCGGCGCCGTGCGACTCGGCCAGCGACTGGCTGCGCTCGGCCAGCGGACGCGCCGCCCATTCGGCCTCGGGCACCAGCACCTGCAGCGTGCCGGCGACCGCGTCCAGGCGGATGACGTCGCCGTCGCGCACCTTGGCCAGCGGGCCGCCGCCGAGCGCCTCGGGGCTCACGTGGATCGCGGCCGGCACGTTGCCCGACGCGCCGCTCATGCGCCCGTCGGTCACCAGCGCCACCTTGAAGCCGCGGCCCTGCAGCACCGCCAGCGGCGGCGTCAGCTTGTGCAATTCGGGCATGCCGTTCGCGCGCGGGCCCTGCCAGCGCACGACGGCGATGAAGTCCTTCTCCAGCGTGCCCGCCTTGAAGGCGTGCAGCAGGTCTTCCTGGGCGTCGAACACGATCGCCGGGGCTTCGATGATGTGCTTGTCCGCCGGCACGGCCGACACCTTGATCACGGAGCGCCCGAGGTTGCCTTCGAGCAGCTTGAGGCCGCCGGTGGCGCCGAACGGCTCGACCGCGGTGCGCACGACGCTGTCGTCGATCGGCGTGTCGGGCAGCGGCGTCCACGTGAGCTTGCCGTCCTGCAGCGACGGGATCTCGCCATAGGCCGCCATGCCGCGCTCGGCGACCGTGGCCACGTCGGCGTGCGCGAGGCCGGCCTTCAGCAGCTCGCGCAGCACGAAGCCGGGGCCGCCGGCGGCCTGGAACTGGTTCACGTCGGCGCTGCCGTTCGGGTAGACGCGGCTCAGCAGCGGGATCACCGTCGACAGTTCCGCGAAGTCCGACCAGTCGATCAGGATGCCCGCGGCGCGCGCCACGGCCACCCAGTGGATCAGGTGGTTGGTGGAGCCGCCGGTGGCCAGCAGCGCGATCATCGCGTTGACGATGCAGCGCTCGTCGACCTGCACGCCGATGGGCACGTCGCGGCGCTCGCGCGTGAGCGACAGCACCGTGCTCACCGCCTCGCGCGTGAGCGCCGTGCGCAGGCCGTCGTGCGGGTGCACGAAGGCCGCGCCCGGCACGTGCAGGCCCATGGCCTCGAGCAGCATCTGGTTGGAGTTGGCGGTGCCGTAGAACGTGCACGTGCCCGGGCCGTGATAGGCCTTGCTCTCGGCCTCCAGCAGCTCGGCGCGGCCGACGAGGCCCTGGGCCGCCTTCTCGCGCACCTTCGACTTCTCCTTGTTCGACAGCCCCGTCGACATCGGCCCGGCCGGCACGAACACGCATGGCAGGTGGCCGAACTGCAGCGCGCCGATCAGCAGCCCCGGCACGATCTTGTCGCAGATGCCCAGCAGCAGCACGGCATCGAAGACGTCGTGCGACAGCGCGATGGCGGTGGACATGGCGATGGTGTCGCGCGAGAACAGCGACAGCTCCATGCCCGGCGCGCCCTGCGTGACGCCGTCGCACATCGCCGGCACGCCGCCGGCGACCTGCACCGTCGCGCCGAGCGCGGCGGCGTCGCGCCGGATCTGCTCGGGGTAGCCCTCGTAGGGCTGGTGCGCCGACAGCATGTCGTTGTACGCCGTGACGATGCCGATGTGCGGCGCACGCTCGGCGACGACGCGCAGCTTGTCGTTGGCGGGCATGCCGGCGAAGGCGTGCGCGACGTTGGCGCAGCCCAGGCGCTCCGCGCCGCGTGCGCGCGTGCGCAGGGCATCGACGTGGCCGAGGTAGTCGGCGCGCGTGCCGGCGCTGCGGCGGCGGATGCGTTCGGTGACGGCGGCGACGGTCGCGTTCAGCGAGGGCGTGGCGGTGTAACTCATGGTCTGATTATCAGGTAACTTCGTTACATGGTCAAACCAGCGACGCGGCAAGGGACTGTCGGCGTCGGGTTCGCGGCGTGGATCGGAAGGGGCGGCAACCGGTGCGCCCGTGATGCGTAGTTTGCGCGCTTGCGCCGCGGCGCGCTGCTACCCAGATTCAGCGCGCGATCGTGGGCAGGCCGTCGATGCGGCGTTGCGCAACGGCCAGGTCGTCGACGGTGTCGATGTCGAACAGCACGCCGGGGTCGTCGAGTTCGACGGCTGCCGTCGGGTAGCGCGCCAGCAGGCGGCGCGCGCCCTCGTCGCCCTTGAGCATCACGAGCTCGGAGAACAACTCGGCACCGAAGCCCACCGGATGCCCGCGCCGGCCGCGGTGCTGCGCGAACGCGATGGGCTGCTGGTCGAGCGCGTCGGCGACGGCGCGCAGGCTGCTCGGCTTGACGAGCGGCATGTCGGCCGGCAACACCAGCCAGCCGGTGGCGCTGGCGTGGATGGACACGCCCGCCGCGATCGAGTCGCCCATACCCCACCCCGTTTGCGAACGCGGGTCGACGACGACCATGTCCTCGGGGGCGACCAGGCCCTGTGCCTCGTCGATCAAGGCCTCGGAAATGACGAGCACGACCGACATCTCGGAGGCGATGGCATTGCGCAAGGTGCGCACGAGGACGCTGTCACCGCCGAGCTGCTCGCTGAGCTTGTGGCGCGTCCCGCGATATCGGCTCCCTGCGCCAGCGGCCAGCACGACGACGGCCGGTTCATTTTTCATGGGCGCATGGCGCGGGAATTTCCTTCAGACCGCGCATTGAATGGTTATGTGCCTCAAGAATCGTTGCCAAACCCCTTTTATTCCAGTGGGACGTTTACCTAAGGCGTTCCCCTAAACTATCCGAATGAATGATCCATCGAATTTGTCGGACCAACGCAAGAGCTATGAGCGCGGCGAGCTCGAGGAAACCGAATCGGCGCTCGATCCGCTGCGTCAATTCGAGACCTGGATGGGCGAGGCCTTCGCCGCAAAGGTGCCCGAGCCGAACGCGATGACGCTGGCCACCGTGGGCGCCGATGGCCGCCCGTCGACGCGCATCGTGCTCATCAAGGGATGCGATGCGCGCGGCATTGTCTGGTTCACGAACTACGACAGCCGCAAGGGCCGCGAGCTTGCGCTGCATCCGTTCGCCGCGCTGCAGTTCCATTGGGTCCAGCTCGAGCGCGTCGTGCGCATCGAGGGCAGTGTCGAGCGCGTGGACGCGGCCGAATCCGACGCCTATTTCGCCTCGCGCCCGCTCGATTCGCGCATCGGCGCCTGGGCATCGCCGCAGAGCGAGGTGATCGAGTCGCGCGGCGTTCTCGTGGCCAATGCGGCGAAGGTCGCGGCGAAGTTCCTGATGAATCCGCCGCGACCGCCGCACTGGGGCGGCTTCCGCCTCAAGCCCGAGGCCTGGGAGTTCTGGCAGGGCCGCAAGTCGCGCCTGCACGACCGCCTGCGCTATCGGCTCGAGGGCGGCGCGTGGACGCGCGAACGGCTCGCGCCCTGATCGCGCGGCGGAATTCACGAGCTCGAGCCGGATCCCCGCGGGTCGATATTCCCGGTCGAGTTTGACGGCCAATTTGCGCGAGGGATGCGACCGCGCCGGCGGGTAATTGGCGATCGGCTCGATCGCCGTCGCGACATACCCCCTAATTCATGGTTCGCCCAGGCGACCACGACGGCGCCCTCCACGCGACGCGACACGCCCGCCACAATGCACGCCATGTTCGCGGACTGGTTGACCTCCACCGGCCTGGGCGCCGTCAAGCCCGTCGTCTCGGCATTGCTGCTGCCGCCGACTCCGTTCATCATCGTCGCCCTCGCGGGCGTGGCCATCGCGCGCGCGCGGCCGCGCACGGGCCGTGCGCTGATCGTGATCTCGTGCGTGAGCATCTGGCTGACGGCCTGCATGGGCTTCGCACTGTGGCTCGAGACGGCCGGCCTGGACGAGCCGACCCCGCTCGATGCCACCGCGCGCGCCGGACTCAAGGCGCGCGAGGCTGCCGGCGAGCCGCTGGCCATCGTCGTGCTGGGCGGCGGCGTCGACCAGGTGGCGCCCGAATACGGTGCCGTCAATCTCGGCAAGGACGCCTACGAACGCCTGCGATACGCGGTCTGGCTGAACCATCAGACCAGCATCCCGATCCTGGCGTCGGGGGGACGCGGCTGGGGCGCGCCCGGCGCGTCCAATCCGCCCGAGGCGACGCGCACGAGCGAGATCGCCCAGTCCGAACTCGGCACGCCACTGCGCTGGACCGAGAGCAACTCGCGCGACACCCACGAGAACGCCGTGAACTCGGTGGCGATGCTGCAGGCCGCGGGCATCCGCGAGATCGTGCTGGTCACGCACGGCTTCCACATGCCACGGGCGCTGCACGAGTTCCGCGCGGCCGCGGCGGCGGCGAGCGCGTCGGCCCCGATGCGCATCATCCCTGCGACGATGGGCCAGGCGGGCGGTGCCGGCCTGCCGCTGCTGCACTGGATGCCGTCGGACGCAGGCCTGCAACGAACGCGGAACGTGTGGCACGAGATCCTGGGTGGGCTGGTCGCGAGGCGCCGGGCGCCCACGAATGACGAAGCCCCGAGCACTGGAAGGTGATCGGGGCTTCCTGGACGACTTGAACGTCGACCGATGGGGCTCCGGAGCAGAACGCCCGGGGCTCCGATTGCGCATCGACTGCGCAGAGGGGAGTGCCTCGCTTGAGGCAGTTCCAAGATAGTCCCGCGAGTCGGATGCCGCAAGGAAATCAGAACGAAGGAGTCCGGCGTCCTGATAGCCTCAACGGGCCTTGACAGCGCTCATGACGTGGGCAAAGACATCGTCCAGCCGCGCCTCGACATCCTTGGAGAGCGCGCCCGCCATCGTGATCGGCCGCCCCCATTCGCGGCTCGTCTCGCCGGGCCACTTCGAGGTCGCGTCCAGGCCCATCTTGCCGCCCAGGCCGCTGACCGGCGAGGCGAAGTCGAGGTAGTCGATCGGCGTGTGGTCGACCAGCGTGGTGTCGCGCACGGGATCCATGCGCGTGGTGATGGCCCAGATCACTTCGTTCCAGTCGCGGATGTCGATGTCCTCGTCGACGACGACGATGAACTTCGTGTACATGAACTGGCGCAGCACGCTCCACAGCCCGAACATCAGCCGCTTGGCGTGGCCCGCGTAGGCCTTCTTCATCGAGATGACGGCCATGCGGTAGCTGCAGCCCTCGGGCGGCAGGTAGAAGTCGACGATCTCGGGAAACTGCTTCTGCAGCAGCGGCACGAAGACCTCGTTGAGCGCCACGCCGAGGACGGCCGGCTCGTCGGGCGGCTTGCCGGTGTAGGTCGAGTGGTAGATCGGATCCTTGCGGTGCGTCAGCCGATCGAGGCGGAACACGGGGAACCAGTCGCGCTCGTTGTAATAGCCGGTGTGGTCGCCGTACGGACCTTCCAGCGCGTACAGGTAGCCGCCCTGCTCCTTCAACGGGATGCCGTGTTCGCTGACGCCGGTGAAGCCGGGCGCGGCAACGGGGATGTGGCCTTCGAGCACGATCTCGGCGCGCGCCGGCACCTGCAGCATCAGGCCGTCCTCGCCCGCCTGGGTGTCGACGAGCTCGGTGCGGCCGCCGCGCAGCAGGCCGGCGAACTGGTACTCGCCCAGCGTGTCGGGCACCGGCGTGACGGCGCCCAGCGTCGTCGCCGGATCGGCCCCCAGCGCGCACACCAGCGGGAACGGCTTGCCGGGGTTGGCGCGGGCGAACTCGCGGAAATCGAGGGCGCCGCCGCGGTGGGTCAGCCAGCGCATGATCAGCTCGCGCTTGCCGATCACCTGCTGCCGGTAGATCCCCAGGTTCTGGCGCAGCCGCGGCTTGGGCACGTTGCGCGGGCCGCGCGTGACGACCAGGCCCCATGTCACCAGCGGGGCGACGTCGCCGGGCCAGCAGGTCTGGATCGGCCACTGCGCGAGGTCGATCTCGTCGGCCGCCTGGATCACTTCCTGGCAGGGTCCGTTGCGCAACACCGCGGGCTTCATGTCCCACAGCGCCTTGCCCATCGTCCAGAGCTTGCCGGCGTCCTTGACCGACTTCGGCGGCTCCGGCTCGCGCAGGTTGGCCAGCAGCTGGCCGATGCCGCGCAGCTCGGAGATGTCCACCGCGCCCATCCCCAGCGCCACGCGGTGGGGCGTGCCGAACAGGTTGGCGAGCACCGGAACGCGATACCCCGTGGGGTTTTCGAACAGCAGCGCCGGGCCTTCCTGGCGGAGCACGCGGTCGGCCAGGGCGGTCATTTCAAGGTGGGGGGACACGGGCGCTGTTACACGTCTGAGCTCCCCAAAACCCTCAAGATTGGCCGCGAAATCGCGCAAATCACGGTATTTCATAATTTTTGGTTATGGAACGAGAAGTCTATATGCTTGACGGGTTATTTCGCGGCTTCCTACAATCCCTGCAGATTTACACACCAGGGTTATCCCTCCTCCTCGCTGAGGCCGGGCCCTGAAGGCTGCCGCCGGCTGCTAGACGCAGACAAAACCGGCCATGAATCGCAGCGATCCATTATCGCCAGCGTCGAGAACGCCGCGACCGTGCGCCCCGAGTGCGCCGACCGTCGGCACCGAGCTGTGAAAGGAGAGAGATGCTTCAACCCCAAGCCGTCGTGCGCAACGCACTGACAACCGGGCGAGAGTCAGTGACCGTGTTCCTGACCGACGTGGGCCACGGCCTGCTCGATGTGAGCCACAGCATGCTGGCCATGGTGGGACTGGCAGTCGTCGCGGGCGCGCTGTTCATGGGCAGCCAGGACGAACTGCGCGACAGCCTCGAGGCGCGCGCCTGGGGCTGGCTCGAGGCGCGCCACCTGGCGCGCAGCGGCGGCGAGGACCTCGCGGCCGTCGCCGAGACGGAGCCGACGTCCACCGGCGGGCCGGTCAACACGTCGTCGACGGCGGACCTGGCCGACCTGACGCGCGCCCAGGCCAACGTGGCCCGCTGGATCGTGCGCCGCTACCACGTGGCGCCCGAGCCGGTCGCCCGCCTGGTGCAGGAATCCTGGACGGTCGGCCAGCGCACCGGCATCGAGCCGACGCTGATCCTGTCGGTGATGGCAATCGAGTCGAGCTTCAATCCGTTCGCGCAGAGCCCGGTGGGCGCGCAGGGCCTGATGCAGGTCATGACCAAGGTGCACAGCGACAAGTACGAGTCCTACGGCGGCCACCTGGCGGCGTTCGACCCGGTCAGCAACCTGCGCGTGGGCGTGCTGGTGCTCAAGGAATGCATCGCCAAGGCCGGCGGCCTGTCCGACGGCCTGCGCTTCTACGTCGGCGCCGGTGCCGGCGACGACGACGGCGGCTACGCGGCCAAGGTCATCGCCGAGCAGGAGCTGCTCAAGCGCGTCGCGGCGGGCCAGAACGTGCCGCCGACCATCGTGCCGGTCGTCGCCAAGGTCGCGCCGGCCCCGGCCGTCGTCGCGCCTGCGGCCGTCGTCGCCCCGGCCGCGCCGGCCGCCAGCGAATCGACCGCCCATGCCGACGCGCCCGAGCTGGACGCGCAGGCGCGGCCGGAACACGAGCGCGTGGCGTCCGTGCGCTGATCGACCCTTCGCCGCGCCGCCGCCTCGGCTGCACGGAATCGACCCGACGGGCGCCGAGGCGCCCGTTTTGCTTCGTATTGCGTCAATCAATCCTCCCCGCTCGCCGCGCGGCCGGCGGGCCGGTTAAACTGGCGGCTCGCGCGACTGGCGACAGGACGCGTCCCGAGAGATCCGGCCGAGCTGCGGCCACCGGGCTCCGGACGGGTTGCGAGGTGGGCCACCACCGGGAAGCGCGAAAGGTGATCGGGAATGAGCGTCCCGCCCTCGCCTTTTCAGCCGTTCGCCTGGGCAGCGCGACTTTCGCGCACCGCTGGAGTCCCTCACCGACGCGCGTCCGCGCGCACCCGGCGGACGCCAGCGAGGCCCGGCGTCGCGCCCGCAAAGCCCTTCAATCCAAGGAATCTCCATGTTCGACCGCCAACAATCGACGATCGCCAACGTTGACCCCGCCATCTGGGCCGCCATCCAGGCCGAGAACCTGCGCCAGGAACAGCACATCGAGCTGATCGCCTCGGAGAACTACTGCTCGCCGGCCGTGATGGCCGCGCAGGGCTCGCAGCTCACCAACAAGTACGCCGAAGGCTACCCGGGCAAGCGCTACTACGGCGGCTGCGAGAACGTCGACGTCGTCGAGCAGCTGGCCATCGACCGCATCAAGCAGCTGTTCGGCGCCGAGAACGCCAACGTGCAGCCCAACTCCGGCTCGCAGGCCAACCAGGCCGTCTTCCTGGGCCTGCTGCAGCCCGGCGACACCATCATGGGCATGAGCCTGGCCGAAGGCGGCCACCTGACCCACGGCATGGCGCTCAACATGAGCGGCAAGTGGTTCAAGGTCGTCAGCTACGGCCTGAACGCGGCCGAGGACATCGACTACGACGCGATGGAGCGCACCGCGCGCGAGCACAAGCCGAAGCTGATCATCGCGGGCGCCTCGGCGTTCGCGCTGCGCATCGACTTCGAGCGCTTCGCGAAGGTCGCCAAGGAGATCGGCGCGTATTTCATGGTCGACATGGCGCACTACGCCGGCCTGATCGCCGCGGGCGTCTATCCGAACCCGGTGCCGCACGCCGACGTCGTCACGTCCACCACGCACAAGAGCCTGCGTGGCCCGCGCGGCGGCATCATCCTGATGAAGGATGCGTTCGCCAAGCAGATCAACTCCGCCATCTTCCCGGGCCTGCAGGGCGGCCCGCTGATGCACGTGATCGCCGGCAAGGCCATCGCGTTCCAGGAGGTGCTGTCGCCCGAGTTCAAGACGTATCAACAGCAAGTCGTGAAGAACGCAGACGTGCTCGCGAAGACGCTGATCGAGCGCGGCCTGCGCATCGTCTCGGGCCGCACCGAGAGCCACGTGATGCTGGTCGACCTGCGCGCCAAGGGCATCACCGGCAAGGACGCCGAACGCATCCTGGGCGAGGCGCACATGACCTGCAACAAGAACGCGATCCCGAACGACCCGGAAAAGCCGATGGTCACCAGCGGCATCCGCCTGGGCACGCCGGCGATGACCACGCGCGGCTTCAAGGAAGACCAGGCCCGCGCCACGGCGCACCTGATCGCCGACGTGCTGGACGCCCCGCAGGACGCGGCGCGCCTGGCCGCGGTGCGTGCCAAGGTCGAGGCCCTGACGCGCGACTTCCCGGTCTACCGCTGATCCGACGCGTCGCCCCATGCGCTGCCCTTATTGCAGTCACGACGAGACGCAGGTCGCCGAGACCCGCGAATCGGACGAGGGCGACGTCGTCCGGCGGCGCCGCCGCTGCCTCAAGTGCGACAAGCGCTTCACGACCTACGAGCGCGCCGAGATGGCGCTGCCGGCGATCGTCAAGAAGAGCGGCGCGCGCGTCGACTTCGATCCCGCCAAGCTGCGCGGCTCGATGACGCTCGCGCTGCGCAAGCGCCAGGTGAGCATCGAGCAGATCGACGCGGCGATCGAGCGCATCCAGGACAAGCTGATCGGCACCGGCCTGCGCGAAGTGCCGTCGACGCGGGTCGGCGAGCTGGTGATGCGCGAACTCAAGCGCCTCGACAAGGTGGCCTACGTGCGCTTCGCGTCGGTCTATCGAAGCTTCGAGGATGTCGACGAGTTCAGTCGGCTGATCAAGGACATCTGAACCTGCAAACCCGGCCGCGCGCCGGGTTTTTCGTCGGTCGCGCCGGTCACCGCCAGCAATTCGCGGCGTTGCGTCCGGCGGCGAACGTGCCGGCGGCCAGGTCGCGCCGACCCAGGTTGTCGTAGGTGAAGTCGCCGCAGGCGTCGGACGACATCGCGCCGCTGCGGGTGGCCGTCAACACGAACGAGGTCGGATCGTCGGCCGGTACGCTGACCGTGATCGCATAGCTCGGGGCGCCCTGCCGCGGCGTGCTCGCGAACGGCAGTTGCGGGGGCAGCTGGTCCCAGTACGCGTTGTGCGACGCGTAGTAGTGCTGCATGTAGGCGGCGTCCTCGAGCAGCGCGGCCTGGACATCGCTGCGCCGTGCGCGGGCCAGCTGCTCGAAGAACGCGGGCAACGCGATCGCGGCCAGGATGGCCAGCGCGGCCATCGCGACCAGCAGTTCGATCAGCGTGAAGCCAGGCGACGCCTGGCGGGTGACGACGTGGGACGAGCGCGGGCGCATCGCGGACGGGATGAGGAGCGTCGGTGGCGCAACGGCAGCGTCAGAACGGCGGCGTCAGCAGTTGCTGCCAGACGCGCTGGCGCACCGTGAGCGCGCCGGCCGTCGACGCGGGGGCCACCGCGGCCGCCGGGTCGGCCGGCACGGCCTCGCTCTCGGCGTAGATCGTGGCCTGCAGCCAGATGGCCGAGCCGTTGCGGGTCGAACCGGTGCTGGGGTCGGCCTTGAAGTCGGCGCTGAAGCCGCGCGCGGTGACGGTGTAGAGGTTGGGCACGGCCGTCGCCTCCATCAGGCATTGCGGCGCGACGCGGGGCTGCACCGCGCTGCCGATCTCGGCTGGGACGAGCGTGTGGGCCAGGGCCTTGCCCTTGACCGCCCAGTTGGCCTGTGCCGTCCAGGCCTCGGGCGAGGCCACGGGCTGCAGCGCGACACTGCGCGACGCCGCCGGCAGCGCCAGCTGGGATTCGCAGAAGCGCAGCGCGAGCTGCGCGTACTGGTTGGCCTGCGTCTGCAGCCGGTTGTTGTTGGCCACCTGGTCGCCGCTGGTGGCGTTGCGCATGATCGCGGCCGAGGCCAGGCCGATCACGGCCAGCATCAGCATGGCGATGATCAGCGAGAAGCCCTGCGCGCGCGCGGGCGTGACGCGCGCGGCGATCGGGGCGGAGGATGAACGGCGCGGGCTCACAGCAGCTTGTTCTGCAACACGATGGTGGTGGTGAAGGTGCGGCGCAGGTAGCCATCGGCGGCAGCGCGCTGCGTGCTGCCGCAGTCGACCCAGCCGCCCAGCGTGGCCCTCGACTTCGTGTCCAGCACCTTGGTGGCGCTGCGCACCTGCACGCACAGCTTGACCGAGACCACGTTGGCCCACAGCGGCGAGCCCGGCGGCGGTGCGTTGCCGTAGTAGATGACCTGCCCGGCGCCCGGCGCGCCGGCCGGTGCCGAGGCCATGCCGTAGGTGACCTGCAGCGTCTCGACGTTCTGCACCAGCGCCGCGCCGGCGGCGTTGCCCGGGCCGTGGCAATAGAGGCTGCCGTCGGCGACGTAGAACTTGCTGTCGTTGAGCCAGTAGTCGTCGCCGGTGGCCTCGTCGTGCGTCTTGGCGAACGAGTTGCCGAGGCAGTCGAGCGGCTGCGCGCCGCCGCTGCCGCCCAGGATGCCGTTGGACGCCTTGCCGGGCAGCACGCTGCCTTCGAAGGCGACTTCCAGCGCGTCGGGCGTGGCTGGATCAGACTCGCTCACCTTGCAGTTGTTGGCCGCCATGATGTTGGCGTTCAGGTCGGCGAAGCCGGCCGCCTCGCAGCCGACGATGGCCGGGAACGTGTGCAGCACCATGCCGGCGCCGCCCGCGCCGTGCGGCTGGCTGAAGCCGGCCTGCGCGACCTGCTGGCGCATCACGTTGAGCGCGAGCGCGGCGTCCTCGGTGATCTGCACGATGGCGTCGGTGTGCCGGCCGCTGGCGAACGACGCGAGGTAGGCCGCGATCAGCGCGCCGACGACGGCCAGGCCGATCGCCAGCGCCACCATCATCTCGATCAGCGTGAAGCCGGCCGCAGCCAGCCGCCGACGCGGGGACGCGCGCCGCGTCACAGCGTCACCTGCAGGTAGACGCAACGCACCGAGGGCTCGATCTTCTTCCAGGTGTCCGGGCATTCGGTGCCCGAGTGGTCGGTGGAGATGCCCGGCGACAGCGTGAGCGGGTCGGCCCAGCCGACCCAGACGTCGAGGTACTCGGGCGCGGGCGGCGTGCCGGCGTGGTACTGGATCCAGGTCGAGCCCTTGGGCAGCGTCGCGTGCACGCGGGCCGTCCAGTCGGCCAGGTCGACCTTCGCCAGGTCGACCGGCCCGCAGGGCGCCTCGCTGGTGCAGGGCGGATGCGGCGGTGCGAGCGGACTGGGGAAGGCCTTGTCGGTGATGTCGTAGCCGCCGGTGCCGATCTCGCCGCCCATCGGATTGGCGCGGATGCGGTCGGCGATGTCGTTGGCCAGCAGCGTGGCGGTGGAGCGCAGCTCGCTCATCTTCGAGTAGCGCGTGGACGCCTGCAGCAGCCCTGCCAGCGCGAGGATGCCCATCGCGACGACGAACATCGCCACCAGCACCTCGACCAGAGAGAAGCCGGCCTGGGCGGATCGGGCGCGGCGCGGCGTCATGGACACGTCGCGCCGCCCGCGATCACCACGACCTCGCCGCGCGGGTTGACGCAGACCTGGCGTTGCAACGCGAGGTTGCTGCCGCTCGAGTCGGCCGCCGCGCCCGCGGGGGCGAACACGAAGACGACGGGCGCGCCGTTGTCCGAGTGCGCGATGCCGGTGGACTCGAAGCGGATGCTCGCGGCGCTGCTGGTGACGCTCATCCGGCCAGACACGTCGACGTGCTGGCGCACGATCGCATCGCCGGCGACGAAGGCGCCGCTGCGAGCGAGATCGGTGAACAGCACCCAGGTCTGCCAGCTGCCGCCGCTGCCCGCGCAATGGCTGGCGTTGGCCGCGTCGGTGCGGCACAGGACGACCGGCCCGCTGCGCTTCATCGCCTCGTTGCGTCCGAGGCGCACGGCATCCTGCAGCTCCTCGGCCTGCGACGCGATCGCATGGCGCGCCAGCGTGCGCATGAACGAAGGCACGCCCACCGCGATGGCGATGCCGGCGACGGCCAGCGTGATCATCAGCTCGATCAGCGTCACGCCCGCCACGCGCGAGGCCATGGCGCGGCGGCTGGGGCAGGCGACGGACGCGGGAACGGAACGGGTTCGGATCATGTTGGCGGGAACGGCCCGGCGCGGGCAAGGGACGCCGTGGCGATTCTGAATGTAACGGGTCTGGCGGTCGCGCCGCTTCACGACGGACGGACACGGCCACCGGATGCACGGCGCTCAATCGCACGCCCCCGTGCCGGCCAGGCGCGGCCGGCCCTGCTTGCTCACGCAGACCATGACGGCCGGCGGCGCGTCGAGCGCGGCCTCCGCCGGCGGACTGAACAGGAAGTGCGACGCCGCGTCGGTGCTGTAGCCCGCCGCCGTGAAGCTGATGCTGCCGCGCGTGCCCGCGACACCGCCGCTGCGCAGGAGGGCCTGCTGGACGCGCAGCAGCGGCGTGCTCGCGTCGGGCGTGCCGTGGCGGTCGCGGTCGGCGAACACGATCCAGCCGTTGTGCCAGTCGGCCGCGTGCGGGCCCTGGCAGGCCAGCGGCGGGCCGCCCGGCAAGCTGGCGCACATCGTGACGACCATGCCGCGCTGCATCGCCGTGGCGCGCGCGAAGCGCAATGCGGCCATGAACTCGGACGATTGCGCCGCCAGCGCCCGCGCGGCGACGCTGCGCGACATGCCCGGCGCCGCCACGCGCAGAAGGATGGCGACGATCGCGAGCACGATGGCCAGCTCGATCAGGGTGAAGCCGGGCGCCGGACGGCGGCGCGGGCAAAGGGACGGAATGGACATTTCGCGGTCTCGAAAGGCAAGCCGCCGATTGTTCAGTCGCCGTCATGGAAAATCATCCCCCGGGACGGCGCAGCCCGCCATCCGTCCCGAAAACCGGCGCAGGCGCGCGCGGCAACCGGACGATCCTCGATGAAACCCTGGCTTTTGACGCTGGCGCTGGCCGAGCACGCGGTCGGCCTGTCCGATCCGAACCCGCGCGTCGGCTGCCTGATCGTGTCGGCCGACGGCGCGACCGTCCTCGGCCAGGGCCACACGCAGGCCGCGGGCGGCCCGCACGCGGAGGTCATGGCGCTGCGCGACGCCCAGGCCCGTGGCCACGACGTGCGCGGCGCCACCGTCTACGTGACGCTCGAGCCCTGCGCCCACCACGGCCGCACGCCGCCGTGCTGCGACGCGCTGGTGGCGGCCGGCGTCGGCCGGGTCGAGATCGCCGTCGGCGACCCGAACCCGCTCGTCAACGGCCAGGGCACGGCGCGCATCGCCGCGGCCGGCATCGCCATCGGTCGCGCGCCGGACGACGTCGCGCTGCGCGCCCGCGAGTTGAACATCGGCTTCTTCTCGCGCATGGAACGCGGCCGGCCGTGGGTGCGCATGAAGATCGCCGCGTCGCTGGACGGCCGCACCGCGCTGCCCAACGGCGCCAGCCAGTGGATCACCGGCGCGGACGCGCGCGCGGACGGCCACGCGTTCCGCAAGCGCGCGGGCGCGGTGCTCACGGGCATCGGAACCGTGCTGGCCGACGACCCGTCGCTGGACGTGCGGCTCGTGGAGACGGCCAGGCAGCCGCTGCGCTGCGTCGTCGATGCGCGCCTGGACACGCCGCCCACGGCGCGGCTGTTCGACGCCGCCTCGCCACCTGTTTTGTTCACGGCGTCCCGCGACGCCGGCCGGCGTGCCGCGCTCGAGGCGCGCGGCGCCGAGATCGTCGACGTGCCGGCCGCGGACGGGCGGCTCGATCTCGAGACCGTGCTGGACGATCTCGCCCACCGCCACATCAACGAGGTGCACGTCGAGGCCGGCGCGCGCCTCAACGCCGCCCTGCTGCGAACGGGCCGCGTCGACGAACTGCTGCTGTACCTGGCGCCGACGCTGCTGGGCGCGGGTCGCGGGATGGCCGACCTCGGCCCGTTCGAATCGCTGGCCCAGGGACTCGCGTTCGATTTCCACGACGCCACCAGAGTCGGCGCCGACCTGCGCATCCTTGCACGAAGCCCACGCGTATAGAGGCCCTGCCCCTGGGAAACCCTGGTCCGCCGCCTACAATCGCCGCATGCCCATCTCTCCTGTTTCCGCACTCGTCAACGAATTGGCCGCGGGCCGCATGATCATCCTTGTCGACGAGGAGGATCGCGAGAACGAGGGCGACCTGGTCCTGGCGGCCGAATTCGTCACGCCCGAGGCGATCAACTTCATGGCCCGCCATGCGCGCGGCCTGATCTGCCTGACGATGACGCGCGAGATGTGCGAGCGCCTGCACCTGCCGCCGATGGCGTCGCGCAACGGCTCGCCGCACGGCACCGCGTTCACGGTGTCCATCGAGGCCGCCGAGGGCGTGACCACCGGCATCTCGGCCGCCGACCGCGCGCGTACCGTGCAGGCCGCCGTCGCGCGCGGCGCGAAGCCGTCCGACCTCGTGCAGCCCGGCCACATCTTCCCGCTGCAGGCGCAGGACGGCGGCGTGCTGATGCGCGCCGGCCATACCGAAGCCGGCTGCGACATGGCCGCGATGGCCGGCCTGATGCCCTCGGCCGTCATCTGCGAGGTGATGAACGAGGACGGCACGATGGCGCGCCTGCCGGACCTCGAGATCTTCGCCAAGGAGCACGGCCTGCTGATCGGCACGATCGCCGACCTGATCCATCATCGCAGCCGCCACGAATCGCTGATCACGGCCGTCGGCAAGCGCGCGCTGAACACGCCGTACGGCAACTTCGACTGCCACCTGTTCCGCGACCGCTCCGGCGGCGCGCACATGGCGCTCGTCAAGGGCAGCTGGAAGGCCGGCGACGAGGTGCCGGTGCGCGTGCACGAGCCGTTCTCCGCAATCGACCTGCTCGACTCGTCCTGCGGCAAGCACTCGTGGCCGCTGCCGCAGGCGCTGGCCGCGATCGAGAAGCGCGGACAGGGCGTCGCCGTGCTGCTCAATTGCGGCGAACCGGCCGACCACCTCGTCGCGCAGCTGATGCCGCAGGGCGATCCGTGCGAGCCGGTCGAGAAGCGGCCGGTCGACCTGCGCACCTACGGCGTGGGCGCGCAGATCCTGCGCGAGCTGGGCGTCACGCGCATGCAGCTGCTGGGCCAGCCGCGCCGCATGCCCAGCATGACCGGCTACGGCCTCGAGGTTTCCAGTTTCATCACGACCGCCGACGCCGCATAAGACGCGCGTCCGTTTCCTGCCGCGTCGTCGCCGACGACAAGGCCTCGTTCTTTATCCGTTCTTTTTTCCTGGAGTCCCCCGATGCAAGCTGCTGATCAAGGCAACGCAACCGATCTGGACGGCCGCGACCTCGTCATCGGGATCGTGCGCGCCCGCTTCAACGACGCGATCACCTCGCGCATGGCCGAGGTCTGCCACGCCGAGCTGCTGGCGCTCGGCGTGCAGCCCAAGCACGTCACGACCATCACCGTGCCCGGCGCCCTCGAGGTGCCGATCGCACTGAAGGCGATGGCCGACCAGGACGACTACGACGCGCTCGTCGCGATCGGCTGCATCATCCGCGGCGAGACCTACCACTTCGAGCTGGTGTCCAACGAGAGCGGCGCGGGCGTCACGCGCGTGTCGCTCGACCACCAGGTGCCGATCGCCAACGCGATCCTCACCGTCGAGAACGAAGCCCAGGCGCTGGCCCGCGTCGAGGACAAGGCGCGCGACGCCGCGCGCGTCGCCGTCGAGATGGCCAACCTGATGGACGACCTGCTATGAACGCCGCCCCCGAGAAGAACGCCCAGCCCGCCGAGAAGCCCGCCAAGCCGAAGTCCGCCCGCCGCCGCTCGCGCGAGATCGCGCTGCAGGGCCTGTACGAATGGCTGGTCTCCGGCACCGACGCCGGCGTGATCGACGCCCACATGCGCGAGCAGGAAGGCTTCGACAAGGCCGACCGCGCGCACTTCGACGCGCTGCTGCACGGCTGCATCGCCGAGGCCGCCGACCTCGACGCCGTGCTCGCCAAGTTCGTCGACCGCAAGACGACCGAGCTGTCGCCGGTCGAACACGGCGTGCTGATGATCGGCGCGTACGAGCTGAAGCACTGCCTCGACATCCCGTACAAGGTCGCGATCAACGAGGCAGTCGAGCTCGCCAAGAGCTTCGGCGGCACCGACGGGCACAAGTACGTCAACGGCGTCCTCGACAAGACCGCCGGCGACCTCCGGCCCGTCGAGGTGCAGGCCAAGGGCCGTTGAACGCATGAAGCTCGCCGGCCGCCTCGCCCACATCGACCCGTTCTACGTGATGGAGTGCGCCAAGGTGGCGCAGGAGATCGCGCGCTCGCCGGAATGCGATCCGGCGCTCGGCGGCGAGCCGATGATCTACCTGAACATCGGCGAGCCGGACTTCACCGCGCCCGCGCCGGTCATCGCCGCCGCCGAGGTCGCCCTGCGCGCCGGACGCACGCAATACACCGACGCCGTCGGCCTGCCCGCGCTGCGGGAGCGCATCAGCCGCTGGTACGCGACCCGCTGGGGCGTGGACGTGCCGGCGCGCCGCATCGTCGTCACGGCGGGCGCGTCGGCGGGGCTGCAGCTCGTCTGCCAGGCGCTGTTCGAGGCTGGCGACGAGGTGCTGATGCCGGACCCGAGCTACCCGTGCAACCGCCACTTCGTGGCCGCCACCGGCGCCACCGCGCGCCTGGTGCCGACGACGCCCGCCTCGCGCTTCCAGCTCGATGCGGCGCACGTGCGCGAGCACTGGACGCCGCACACGCGCGGCGTGCTGCTGGCCACGCCGTCGAACCCGACCGGCACGTCGATCGCGCCAGACGAGCTTGCGCGCATCGTCGAGGTCGTGCGAGAAAAGGGCGGCATCGCCATCGTCGACGAGATCTACCAGGGCCTGAGCTACGACCCGGCGTTCGAGCGCTGCGCGCTGGCGCTCGGCGACGACATCGTCTCGGTCAACAGCTTCTCCAAGTACTTCAGCATGACCGGCTGGCGCCTGGGCTGGCTGGTGCTGCCGGAGGCGCTGGTCGAGCCGGTGGAACGCCTGGCGCAGAACCTCTACATCTGCGCCAGCTCGATCGCCCAGCATGCGGCGATCGCGTGTTTCGACGCCGACAGCCTGGCCGAATGCGAGCACCGGCGCGCGGCGTTTCGCGAGCGCCGCGATTTCATCGTGCCGGCGCTGCAGAAACTGGGGATTCAGGTTCCGGTCGTGCCGGACGGCGCCTTTTACGTCTGGGCCGATTGCAGCCGATTCGCCAGCAGCAGCTGGGATTTCGCGATGCAGCTGATGAAGACCGCCCACGTCGCCCTGACGCCCGGCAAGGACTTCGGCCCCGCGCATGCGAGCACCTACTTCAGGTTATCGTTCGCGACGGCGATGCCCCAACTTCAGGAAACCGTCAGACGGCTGGCTCGCGAACTCGACCGTTGATCCTTTCAACCCTGCCGACAAGCGTGATGCAATCGCCAGACGGGTGACATTTGTGTCATCGTGCAGGGTATCTTCCCCTTATTCGGCCAATATTCCCTGGCCACCATCGGTTAACTTCCGCCCATGCGATGGAATCTCTTCAGGCGCGCCGAGACGGTGGACGCCACCGACTCGAGCTTCGAAACGACGGTCGTCGATGACGCCGCGGCGGCGCGCATGGCCCAGGCGCAGTCGCCCGACGGCGTCCTCCAGCCGCCGCCGGCACCCGTGTTGTCCGGCGCCGCGCCCATCGTCGAGAGCGAAAGCATCGGCCATGTCGGGCGCTACGCGCTCAAGACCATCCTGGGCAAGGGCGGGCTCGGCACCGTCTATGCCGCGTGGGATCCGCTGCTGTCGCGCACAGTGGCGCTCAAGACCCTGCACATCGACGCCGACCCGGCCGCCCGCGAGGCGCTCGACGCGCTGTTCCTGAACGAGGCGCGCGCCGCCGCCGGCCTGTCGCACCCGCACATCGTCACCGTGTTCGACGCCGGGCCGTCCGACACCGGCGTCTACATCGCCATGGAGCGGCTGCAAGGCCAGGACCTGCGCCACCTGCTGCAACAAGGCGTGCGCCCGGGCCCGATCGAGGCGGCGCAGGTCGTGCGCCGCGTCGCCGACGCGCTCGCCTACGCGCATCGCAAGGGCGTCGTGCATTGCGACGTCAAGCCGGCCAACATCTTCATGACCGGCCGCATGCACCCGAAGGTGCTGGACTTCGGCATTGCGCGCGTCGCGCACCGCGACGTGCCCGCGCTCGAAGGCGCGATGGCCGGCTCGCCCTACTACCTGGCGCCGGAGCAGATGGACGGCCGCTCGGTGGATCGCCGCAGCGACGTCTATTCCCTGGGCGTCGTGCTGTACGAACTGCTGGTGGGCAAGAAGCCGTTCGAGGGCAGCTCGCTCGAGGAGATCACGTCGGCCGTCAAGGCCGGCGACGCCGTGCCGCCGCACCGCGTGTCGCCCAAGATCCCGCTGGGGCTCTCGGTGATCGCGAGCCGCGCGATGGCGCACGACCCCGACCAGCGCTACCCGTCGGCGCGCCACCTGTCGATGGAGCTGCGCCACTGGGTCGACTCGGCCGAGGCGCGAGCGCTGCGCAACGACGCCCGCGGACAGGCCGCCGAGCCGGCAGGCAAGCGCATGGCGCGCCTCGCACTGCCGCTGGCGGGCCTCGCGATCATCGCGCTCGGTGCCGGGCTGGCCTGGATGAAGTTCGGCGGGGCGACTCCGGACGTCGCGGCCATCCCGCCGGCCGCCAGCGCGCCCGCCGCGGTCCGCGTCGCGGAGGCGCCGCCGTCGGCGGTCACGATCTCCGCGGCCGCCGCCGCCGCAGAGGAGGCCGCCGCGGCCGCTTCCGCCGCGGCTGCGGCGTCGACCGCCGCCACGCAGTCCGCCGGCGCAAGTGCGGCAGCGCCTGACGCCGTCACCGCGCCGCCCGCGTCCGCTGTCGCCGCTCCCGCCATCGCGACCACCGCAGCGGGCGCCAGCGACGCCACCGGCGGGAAGACCGTCGTCAGCAAGGCCGAAGCCGCGCGCCGGCGCAAGGCCATGGCCGTGGCCACCGTCACCGAGGGCGTGCCGATCTCCGCGGTGCTCGCCGAGGGCGTCGTGCAGCTGGCGGTGAGTCCGTGGGGCCAG
Source organism: Scleromatobacter humisilvae (assembly GCF_023231945.1). Classification (GTDB taxonomy): domain Bacteria; phylum Pseudomonadota; class Gammaproteobacteria; order Burkholderiales; family Burkholderiaceae_C; genus Scleromatobacter; species Scleromatobacter humisilvae. The sequence goes on along the minus strand of NZ_JAJLJH010000006.1, from coordinate 56,525 downwards.
GTGGAGGTCGACGGCAAGCCCATGGGCATCTCGCCGCCGCTGACACGCTTGACCTTGGCGTCCGGCAACCACACCATCACGGTGCGCAACACCGACTTCCCGGCCTACACGACGACGGTCACCGTCGACGGCGAAAGCCCGGTCACGCTGCGCCACCGCTTCGGTCCCTGACCCAACCACTCGCCAACGCCGTGATGATCACCACCTCGATCCGCCTTGTCCGCCTCACCCGGGCGTTCGCCGCGCTGGCCGTGTTCGGCGCGTTGACCGCGTGCGAGACGCCGCAGCAACAGGCGCCGCTGGGCCTGACCGACCTCACTGAACGCCCCGCCGAACGCGCGCTGATGGGCGCGATGCGCGCCTACGACGACGCCGACTATCCGGCCGTCGAACGCCAGGCCAACGAGGCAATGAAGCTGGGCCTGCGCAGCAACCGCGACGTCGCCACCGCGCACAAGCTGCGGGCGTTCGTCTACTGCACCAGCAACCGGCTCGCGGCCTGCGAGGCCGAGTTCCGCGCCGCGCGCACCGCCGATCCCAATTTCGTGCTGAGCCACGCCGAGGCCGGGCATCCGGTCTGGGGCCCGGTCTACCTGAAATCGCGCCAGTAAAAACTGGTAACGGCGCCGGCAGCGAACTTCGCGCCGTCGCGTTGGTCGAACCTGCGCTCGTCGGGGCGACGGGCCGTGCAACGGCCCGATATTTGCTCATCGGTGCGGGCCGCGCGCGGAACAAGGGCCTCGTGCGGTGCCGTATCATCGCGTCGCCCAATGAAACCTGAAGAATCCTCCCCCCCGGCCCCGCATTTCCGTCACCCCGTGCGGGTGTACTGGGAGGACACCGATGCCGGCGGCATCGTGTTCTACGCCAACTACCTGAAGTTCTTCGAGCGCGCCCGCACCGAGTGGCTGCGCGCGCTCGGTCACAGCCAGCAGGAGATGGTGGACACCACCGGCTGCATGTTCGTCGTGCAGGAGACGACGGTGCGCTACCTGCGGCCGGCGCGGCTGGACGACCAGCTGATCATCACCGTCGACGTGCGCGAGCGCGGACGCGCCAGCCTGCGCATCGCCCAGCAGGCCTGGTGCGGCGACCGGCTGCTCGCCGAGGGCGACATCCGCATCGGCTGCGTCGCGCGCGCCACCATGAAACCCCACCGCATCCCCAGCCCCATCTTCGAGGCGATTGAATGAACCAGGATCTCTCCATCATCGAGCTGGTGCTGCATGCCAGCATCGTCGTCAAGATCGTCATCGCAGGGCTGCTGCTGACGTCGCTGTTCAGCTGGGGCCTGATCTTCTCCAAGCTCGGATCGCTCGGCAAGATCAAGCGCCGCAACGAGGCCTTCGAGCAGGACTTCTGGTCCGGCAAGAGCCTGACCGACCTCTACAGCCAGACCTCCAACCAGGCCGAGACGGGCCCGCTGGAGCGCCTGTTCTCCAGCGGCATGCGCGAGTTCATGAAGCTGCGCGACCGCCGCCTCGACACCGCGACGCAGCTCGATGGCGCGCGCCGCGCGATGAAGGCCAGCCTGCAGCGCGAGCTCGACGCGATCGAAGGCAACCTCGGCTTCCTTGCCTCGGTCGGCTCGGTCAGCCCGTACGTGGGCCTGTTCGGCACGGTGTGGGGCATCATGAACGCGTTCGTCGGCCTGTCCAACATGACCCAGGTGACGCTGGCCACCGTGGCGCCGGGCATCGCCGAGGCGCTCGTGGCCACCGCGATCGGCCTGTTCTCCGCGATCCCGGCCGTCGTCGCCTACAACCGCTTCGCGCGCGACATCGACCGCATCGCCACCGCGCTCGACAGCTTCAGCGACGAGTTCTCCAACATCCTGCAACGCAACGCCGCCGCCCCGCAACAGGGCGCGGCCGGCGTGCGCTGAGAACCTGAGAGAAACCGCCATGCCAGGCGTCGTCTCACGCGGCCGCGGCCGCCGCTCGATCAGCGAGATCAACATGGTGCCGTTCATCGACGTCATGCTGGTGCTGCTGATCATCTTCATGGTCAGCGCGCCGCTGATCACCACCGGCGTGGTCGACCTGCCCTCGATGGGCAAGGCCAAGCAGCGCCCGCCGTCGGTCATCGAGGTGATCGTCGGCACCGACGAGCGCATCAAGATCCGCATCGACAAGGCCGACCCCGAGCCGACGACGATCCCCGCGCTCGCCGCGCGCGTCAACGAGCTGCAGGGCGGGCGCAGCGACGTGCCCGTCGTGATCGCCGCGGACAAGGCGGTGCGCTACGAGAGCGTCGTCAAGGTGATGGACACGCTGCAGCGCGCGGGCGTGCAACGCGTCGGGCTTGCCGTGAAGCAAGTTGGCTAGACAAGTCTCGGCATGACCAGCATCTTCGGCCATCGCCCCACTGACCGTCCGCCCCAGACCGAGGAGTGGAGCACCGGCGTGACGATCTCGATCGCCGCGCACCTGGCGCTGATCGGCGCGCTCTGGTGGGGGCTGCATTGGCGCAGCTCGCAGGTGGCGGTGGAATCGACGGCGGAGCTGTGGTCGGCGGTACCCGAGGCCGCGGCGCCGCCGCCGGTGGAGACGCCGCCTCCGCCGCCCGCGGTGGAGACGCCGCCGCCCCCGGCCGTCGAGACGCCCAAGCCGCCTGACATCGTCGTCGAGCAGATCAAGGAGAAGAAGCCGCCCAAGCCGACTCCTCCGCCGCCGCCCCCGCCACCCAAGCCGGCGCCGCCCAAGCCCGCGCCGCCGCCACCGCCGCCACAGCCCAAGCTGGACGCCAAGGCGCTGCAGAAGCTGCATGACGAGAACCTGAAGCGGATGATGGGCCAGATGGATGCGCCGGCGACCGCGACCGGCACGGCCGCGCGCAATTCGGGGCCTTCGGCGAACTGGGCGGGCAAGGTGGCCGCGCTGATCAAGCAGCACCTGGTCTACACCGACTCGATGAGCGGCCTGCGCTCGCCCGACATCGAGATCCGGCTGGGTGTCGACGGTTCGATCCTGAGCCAGAAGATCACCAAGTCGAGCGGCAATGCCGCCTTCGACGACGCCGTGCTGCGCGCGGTGATCGGCACTCAGAAGCTGCCGCGCGACACCGATGGCTCGCTGCCGCCCGACGTGATCGTCACGTTCAACCCGTGACGGCTCGAACCGCCTACTTCTTGGCGCCCGCAGTGATCGAGCCGCCCATCTTCTCGCAGCTGCCCTTGGCGACGTACTTCCAGTCGTTGGCGTCGTTGTCCGCCTTGGCCTGGCCCGCGCACGAATGGGAGCCGGCGGCCGAGGCGCAGTCGTTCTGGCCGGCCTTGGCGATGCCGAAGCACTTCTCCTGCGCGGGCTTGGCGTCGGCGGCGTGCGCCGGGGCAAGGGCGAAGGCCAGCGCGGAGGCCAGCGTGGACGTCGCGATGATGCACTTGTTCATGAAGAGTCGCTCCTTGTCGGAAAGGGGTGCGTAGTTTGTACCGTTTCGGGCGCGACCGGTTCAATCGCCCGGTCGATAATTCCCCACAATTGGGGCGTTGCGACCTCGTGGCGCTGCTCGCACAATCGTCCACGCCCCGCTCATAGACCGCGTTCCCAACCCGGGAGTCCGTGCTTGTCCAGCGACCTTGCCGCACCGACCGCTGCCCTCGAGGCGCAGCTCCTGCTCGATACGTTTCGGGGTATCGACCTCGGCGTCGTCTGGCTCGACGAGCAGGCGCGCATCGTGCTCGCCAACGACTTCTTCGCGGGCTGGGCCCGCACGGACGCCGCGGCGCTCGCCGGCCGGCCGCTGGCGGCGCTGGTCGACGACCTGACGCCCGACCACTGGCAGACGATCCGCCACGCGGCCGACACCCGCGTGCCGCCCCGCCTGACCATGCGCGGGTCCGACGGCCGCCCGCACGTGCTCGAGGTGCGCGCGCGCGCCGTGATCGAGGGCGGCCGCGAGCTGACGGCGCTGCTGCTGATCCCGATCGCCGACCGCATCGAGGCCGAGGCCATCGACGGCCTGCAGCGCGAGGTGCTGGAATCGATCGCGCTCGGGCGACCGCTGCGCTCCGTGCTGGACCTGCTGTGCCGCCGCGTGGAGTCGCTCGCGCCCGAGGTCGCGTGCTCGGTGCTGCTCGTCGAGAAGAACGGCACCGTCACGCCGATCGCCGGCCCCAGCCTGCCGCCGGCCTACGTCGATGCGCTGCACGGCGCGCCGATCGGCCCGCGCGCGGGCTCGTGCGGCACCGCGGCCTGGCGACGCGAGGCGGTCGAGGTGACCGACATCGCCACCGACCCGCTGTGGGCGGACTACCGCGACCTGCTGCACATCCTGCCGATGGCGGCCTGCTGGTCGACGCCCATCATCGCGGGCAACGGCGAGGTCGTCGCCACCTTCGCGCTCTACTACCGCACGCCCGGTGCGGCGCCGCCGTTCCACCGGCGCATGGTCGAGGCCTGCGTGCCGCTGTGCCGGGTCGCGCTGCAGCACGAGGCCAACCGCACCGAGATCGAGCGGCTGGCGTATTTCGACCCGCTCACGGGCCTGCCCAACCGGCGCCTGTTCACCGACCGCGCACGCCAGACGCTGCAGATGGCGGTTCGCGTGCAGGCGCCCGGCGCGCTGCTGCTGTTCGACATCGACCGCTTCAAGACCACCAACGACTCCCTCGGCCACAGCGCCGGCGACGAAGTGCTGCGCGAGACGGCGCTGCGCCTGCAAGCCGAGACCGGCGAGAACGCCACCGTCGCGCGGCTGGGCGGCGACGAGTTCGCGGCGATGCTGCCGCGCTGCAGCCCGGTCGAGGCCATGCACGCCGCCGAGCGCCTGCGCCTGGCGCTGGCCGCGCCGCTGCGCATCGCGGGCATGCAGATCGAGGTGTCCACCAGCATCGGCATCGCGCTGTTCCCGCAGGACGGCGTAGAGCTGGAGCGGCTCGTCAAGAACGCCGAGATGGCGATGTACGAGGTCAAGCGCGGCGGCCGCGGCGCGTCGCGCTTCTTCACGACGACGATGAACGACGTCGTGGCGCAGCGCATGCAGATGGAGAGCGCGCTGCGACAGGTGCTGGCCGCGGGCGGGCTGGCGCTGCACTACCAGCCCAAGATGTATCTCGACGGCAGCGGCTGCGCCGGCGTCGAGGCGCTGGTGCGTTGGAACGACCCGCAGCTCGGCTCGGTGCCGCCCGACCGCTTCATCGCGCTCGCCGAGGAGTGCGGCCTGATCGGCGCGATCGACGCCTGGGTGCTGGAGACCGCGTGCGCGCAGCTGGCGGCCTGGCAGCGCGATGGCGTGCCGGTGCCCAACATGTCGGTCAACGTCTCGCCGCTGCGCTTCCATTCCGACGACGTGCCGGCGCAGGTGCAGCGGCTGCTGTCGCTGCACGGCCTCAAGCCGAGCGCGCTGATGCTGGAAGTGACCGAGCGCGTGATGCTCAGCGACGACGAACGCACGCGCGTCGACCTGCGCACGCTGCACGAGATGGGCGTGCGCCTCTCGGTGGACGATTTCGGCACCGGCTACTCCAGCCTCGGCTACCTGAAGCGGCTGCCGGTCAGCGAACTGAAGCTGGACAAGAGCTTCGTCGCCGATCTCGAGCAGGAGGCCAGCGACCGCGCGCTGGCCGACGCGGTGATCGGGATCGGCCAGGCGCTCGGACTGCAGGTGGTGGCCGAGGGCGTCGAGACCCCCGGCCAGCGCGAGTGGCTCGCCCGCGCCGGCTGCCTCGTCGCGCAGGGCTACCTCTTCACGCGCGCGCTGCCGGCCGCCGAGCTGGTGGCCTGGCTGGAACGCGAGCGCAGCGGGTGGCTCCCGCGCCGCCTGACCGCCGTGCCCGTCGGACATGCCGGCGGGGGCGCCCTCGCCGCCTGAGCGGGACAAGGCGGCCCCGACCTCGGCGATACTCGCGCTGCGCCGCCTCCGGCGCGCCGCCCGCATCCGCCATGGCCAACGATTTCGCGAAGCAACTCGAGACGCTCCAGCCGCAGCTGCTGCGCTTCGCGCGCACGCAGCTGCGCAACGAGGCGTGGGCCGAGGACGCCGTCTCCGAGACCGTCGTCGCCGCGCTGGAAAAGCCGCAGTCCTTCGCCGGCCAGTCGCAGCTGAAGACCTGGCTGGTGGGCATCCTCAAGCACAAGGTGATCGACCAGCTGCGCCGCCACAAGCGCGAGGCGACGGTGCTGACCAGCGACGACAGCGAGGACCTGGACGACCTGCTGTTCGCCCCCGACGGCCACTGGCGCGAGATGCCGGCCGACTGGGGCAACCCGGACGACGTGCTGCGCCAGCGCCAGTTCGTCGACGTGATGCAGACCTGCCTGGACAAGCTGCCGCCGACGCAGGCGCGCGTGTTCCTGGCGCGCGAGTGGCTGGAGCTGTCGTCGGACGAGGTGTGTAAGGAATTGACCATCACCACGACCAACCTGTGGGTGCTGCTTCACCGTGCCCGCCTGCGCCTGCGCGAATGCCTGCAGGCCGGCTGGTTCGATGCCCACCCTGCCGCTCCCGCAACTGCCCGATGAGCTTGTTTTATCGCAACTGCCGCGAAGTCACCCGCCTGATCCTCGAGCGCGAGAATCGGGCACTGAGCGTCGTCGAGCGCGTCGCGGTGCGCTTCCACCTGGGCATCTGCCTGATGTGCACGCGCTTCACCGGGCAGGTCAAGCTGATGAACCGGGCCATGGCGCAGTGGAAGCGCTACGCGGAGCACGACGAGCACGACGGCTCCGGCGGCTGAGCGGGGCCGCGCCACCGAACTGGCGGCCGATGGCCGCTCTATTCGCGGCTTCGCAGCGGGGCCGCGCTTCCAGAATCGACAAGGCCCCCACATGTCGATGGGGAGTGGATGCGCACGCGCGCAAATGCCATGTCCGATCTATCGCTGCCTCCCCTGAACGCCCCGGAGCTTCGCTCCGCGGATCGCGCCCCGGCCGAGTCGTCGCTGTGGGCCATGCCGCCCGCCGCGAACGCGGGAACGGCGTGGCCGCTGGGCACCAGCGAGCCGTGCGCGATCCTCGGCCTCAACGACAAGAGCTTCAATGCCCGCCTGGCGCAGTTCGACGCGAACACGGGCCTGGCCACCGTCTTCGTGCCGCCGGCGCGCTCGCCGATGCAGCTGCGCTTCGGCCAGTTCCAGCGCCTGACGCTCACCGAGCCCGTGATGCCGTCGAGCAACGGCGTCAACGCCGCGCCCGGCTGGGCCGACCGCGTGCCGGGCGACACCGAATTCCAGGTGCAGCTGAACAACGGCAAATCGCACACGGGCCGCACCATCAGCCACGTCGAGAACGATCAGGGACTGTTCCTGTTCCCGCCGATCGGCGAGTCCGGCCTGGTGCAGCGCATGTTCTACCCGCGCAGCGCCTATCGCCGGGTCGACTTCGGACCGCGCCTCGGTGAAGTGCTCGTCAGCCAGCACACGCTGTCGCCGCAGCAGCTGCGGGACGCGCTCGCCGAGCAGCAACGCATCCGCAACCTGAAGCTGGGCGAGATGCTGGTCGAGGTCGAGCTGATCACGCCGCCGCAGCTGCAGCAGGCGTTGGAGCTGCAGTCGCGCACGCCGATGCTTCGCCTGGGCGAGGCGCTGATCTCGCTGACGATCCTGTCGCCCGAGAACCTGGCCAGCGCGCTGCGCAGCCAGACGCGCAACCGCAACCTGCCGCTGGGCGAGCTGCTGGTCAACCACGGCGTGATCTCGCGCGAGGAGCTGCGCGAGGCGCTGGAGATCAAGCGGGCGCAGTTGCCTGACGACGCGCCATCGCTGCCGATGCTCGATCCGCTGGTGTTCCAGACCACCGCGTCGCCGCCGCAGATCACCGAGGCGCTGGCCGAGGCCGAGAAGCAGCAGCCCAAGCCGCAACGCCCTGGCGACGCGCTGCGCAGCGACCACGTCAAGACCCCCGAGCAGCTGCATGCCGCGATCGAGGCGCAGAGCCGCATGCCGATGGTGCGCATCGGCGAGGCGCTGATCGCGCTCGGCTACATCACCGAGGGCCAGCTCGCCGCCGCGCTCACCAACCAGGGCAAGGACCGCAAGGTTCCGCTGGGCGAGCTGCTGGTCAACGAAGGCCTCATCACGCGGAGCAACCTGCAGACCGCGCTGGCCCGCAAGATGGGCTATCCGCAGGTCGACGTGCTGGCCTTCCCGATCGACATCGAGGCGCTGCGCAAGCTGCCGGTGGCCGCCGCGCAGCGGCTCGAGATGCTGCCGCTGGGCCTGATGAACGGCAAGGTGATCGTCGCGACGGAAGATCCGTCCCGGCGCGACCGCATCGACGAGGCCGAGTTCCTGACGCAGTCCAAGGTCGTGCCGGTGCTGCCGGCCGCGGGCAACCTGCTCGAACAGATCCCGCTGCTCTACGCCAAGGGCGGCCTCGACGAGATGACGCTGGAATTCAGCGCCGTGCCGGTGCCCGAGAGCCAGAGCAGCGACTCGCTGCTGGCCGCGCTCGAGCTGCCCGGCGACAACATGGGCAAGGCGCTCTCCGACGACAGCGACGATGCCGTCGAACAGTCCGACAGCTCGCTGGTGCGGCTGATCAACTCGATGATCGTCGAGGCGCACACGCAGGGCGTGTCCGACATCCACATCGAGACGCGCCCGGGCCGCGAGAAGGTCAAGGTGCGCTTCCGCGTCGACGGCCTGCTGCGCCCGTACCTCGAGTTGCCGCACACCTATCGGCAGGCGCTGGTCGCGCGGCTGAAGATCATGTGCGACCTCGACATCTCCGAGCGCCGCCGCCCGCAGGACGGCAAGATCAACTTCGCGCGCTTCGTGCCGAGCTGCCCGATCGAGCTGCGCGTGGCGATGATCCCGACGGCCAACGGCCTCGAGGACGCCGTGCTGCGTATCCTCGCGTCGGCCAAGCCGCTGCCGCTCGATTCGCTGGGCATGTCGCCGCACAACCTGTCGCACCTGAAGAAGGCGGTCGAGCGTCCGTACGGCATGGTGCTGTGCGTCGGCCCGACCGGCTCCGGCAAGACGACCACGCTGCACTCGGCGCTGAGCTTCATCAACACGCCCGAGCGCAAGATCTGGACGGCCGAGGATCCGGTCGAAATCACGCAGGCCGGGCTGCGCCAGGTGCAGGTCAATCCGAAGATCGACTGGACCTTCGCGAAGGCGCTGCGCGCGTTCCTGCGCGCCGATCCGGACGTGATCATGGTGGGCGAAATCCGCGACAACGAGACGGCGCAGATCGCGGTCGAATCGTCGCTGACAGGCCATCTGGTGCTGTCGACGCTGCACACCAACAGCGCGCCCGAGACCATCACCCGGCTGCTCGACATGGGCATGGATCCGTTCAACTTCGCCGACGCGCTGCTCGCGGTGCTGGCCCAGCGTCTCGTGCGCCGCATCTGCAGCGGCTGCAAGACCTCGACGCCCGCCACCGACGAACAGATCGAGGAGCTGCTGAACGATTCGTTGCACATCTGGGGCGACCACCCGCAGGCGCCGACGCGCGAGGCCACGCTGGCCGACTGGACGAGTCGCTACGCCGTCGACGGCCGCCTGATGTTCTACAAGGGCACGGGCTGCGCCAAGTGCGGCAACACGGGCGTCAAGGGCCGCGCCGGCGTGCACGAGCTGCTGACCGTCACCAAGGGCGTGCGGCACCTGATCCAGCAAGGCGGCCGCGCCGAGCAGATCCAGCAGCACGCGATGGGCGAAGGCATGCGCACGCTGCGCCAGGACGGCATCGAGAAGGTGCTGGCCGGCGTGACGACGATCGAGGAGGTGCGCGCGACGTCGAACAACTGACGCCGTCCGCCGCAAAGGACGAACGCCGCGCGGCTGCGAAGCCGGGCGGCGTTTCCACGTGCGCGCGCGGGTCAGCGCGCGCGTGACGCGAGGATCACTTCCACATGCCCGACGCGGCCGTCGACGGCGCGGCGGCGCTGTTGGTGGTCGGTGCCGCCGGCATGACCTTGACCGTGGTCGTCGTGGTGGTGGTCTGCGTGACCGTCGAGCCGTTGGCCAGGGCCGCGGCGTTGTTGGCCGCGACGCCGCCCGCGGCGGCGATCGAGCCCGGCGACGCGACGCTGGGCGCGAGCGCGCCGGCGTTGGCGCCGGCCTTCTGCGACGACTGCACCGCGATGCGCTGCTCGTCTTCCTGGCAGTTGTCGACCAGGCGGTGATGTTCCTTCTGGTTCATCAGCATCGACTTCATCGGGATCTGGATCCACACGACGGCGCCGGCCGTGTCGACCAGGCGGATCGCGCCGGTGGTGGTCTCTTCCGGCACCATGATGTACGTCTTGTGGTCGTAGACGACCTTGAAGTTGCCGTTGTGGCCCGGGATCTTCTCGACGTCGACCTTCTCCTTGAACTCGCAGTCGGCGATGCCGGTCATCACGCGGTCGGCCATCGACAGCTGGCCCTCGTTCAGGTTGTCGTTGGTGGCGGAGACGGGCTCGGCGGCCGCCTTGCCGGCGGGCTTCCTGGCCGTCTTGGCCGGGCTGGGCTTGGCATTGACCGCCGGCGTGGCGGCGCTCTGGGCAAACGCGGAGGACAGGGTGAGCGTGGCCAGGGCGGCGGCGGCAGTCAGGGTGCGGAACATCAGGAGAGCTCTCCGGTTTTGGACGGTACCGAATTGTCGGCCAAGCACCCCCACGAGTTACACATTCAGGTGCAACGCCTTGTTTCGTGGCTTCGGGATGCCAACTGCGTCACGCTTTCAATGACCGAACCACCGCACGCGCGCCTCAGCGGGCAGTTGGGAATGGCCGCCTGCCGACGTGCGGTGCGCGCGCTCGATCACGTGCCAGAAGTAGCGATAGCTCGCGCGGTCGTGCAGGTGCTCGCGGCCGTTGTGGCGCAGGCGGATCGGGCCCCAGTCGGCAGCCTGGGCCGCCATGACGACCTCGACGGCCAGGTCGACCTCCGCGGCCGTCGGCGCGAACGCGTCGACGATCACCTCGACCTGGTCGGGGTGGATGCTCCACATGCGCGTGTAGCCGAACTCGCGGCACGCGCGCTCCGCCGCGCGCTGCAGCGCACGCGCGTCCTTGAACTCGGTCACGACGCAATGCGACGGCGTCTTCGAATGTCCGTGGCACGCGGCCGCGATCGCCAGCTTGGCCCGCACCACCAGCGGATGCGCGAACTGCCCTTCCGCGCTCATCGCCGACTGCGGGATCGCGCCGCGATGCGCGGAGACGAAGTCCATCAGCCCGAACGACAGCGATTCCAGCCGCGGATGCGCCGCCATCAGCTCGACGTCGCGCAGCGCGCCGTGCGTCTCCACCAGCGCGTGCAGCGGCACCTCGCGCGCGAGGCCGACGGCGCGCGCGGCGACGTCGATGGCGTGCACGGCGGCCTCGAGGTCGGCGGCGTCGCGCGACTTCGGGATCATCAGGTACGCGAGCCGCGTGCCGGCGTCGCGCAGCAGCACCTCCAGCATCTTCTCGAATGCCGGATGGCCGCGCGGCACGATGCGCGCGCCGACGCGGTCGTAGCGGTTGGCCGGCGACTGCACCAGTTCGGCGATCAGGTGCGCCTGCTCGACCTCGCCGCCCGCGGGCGCGCCGTCCTCGCCGTCGAGCGTGACGTCGAACACCGGCCCCAGTTCGGCCTGCAGCTCCAGGCTCTTGCGCATGCGCGCCTCGACGCCGGAGTAGTGGTCGCAGACCGGCAACGACGTCGTCGGATCGCCGTCCTCGAACAGGACGTCGCGCGGATGCGGCGCGGTGGTGTGCATCGCCGGAGTCTCCCTGGAATGAAAAACGCGCGGTCGATGCCGCGCGTTCAGGATAGCTCGCCTGCGGCCTCTTCGCATGCTGGCCCTTCGAGCGAAGGGCGCAAGCTGCGCGGCCGCCGCGCTCGGCCGCTCCGGAGCAAGGCCGCGCGCCCCTTGGGGGCTGTCCGCTGTACTCAGCGGACTGGGGTCGTCATGTCACAGCAGGTGGGCGACGCCGGCTTGCTCGTCCTGCAGTTCCTTGAGCGTCTTGTTGATGCGCTCCTGGCTGAACTCGTCGATGGCCAGGCCTTCGACGATCTTGTACTTGCCGTTCTCGGTGGTGACCGGGAAGCCGAACATCACGTCCTTGGGAATGCCGTATTCGCCGTTCGACGGGATGCCCATCGTGACCCACTTGCCGTTCGAGCCCAGGGCCCAGTCGCGCATGTGGTCGATGGCGGCGTTGGCGGCCGAGGCGGCCGACGACAGGCCGCGCGCCTCGATGATGGCGGCGCCGCGCTTGCCGACGGTCGGCAGGAAGGTGTCGGCGTTCCAGACCTGGTCGTTGATCAGGTCCTTGACGGCCTTGCCGTTGACCGTCGCGAAGCGATAGTCGGCGTACATGGTGGGCGAGTGGTTGCCCCACACGGTCAGCTTCTCGATGTCGCCGACCTTGGTGCCGGTCTTGGCGGCGATCTGGCTGGCGGCGCGGTTGTGGTCCAGGCGCAGCATGGCGGTGAAGTTCTCGCGCGGCAGGCTGGGCGCGCTCTTCATCGCGATGTAGGCGTTGGTGTTGGCGGGGTTGCCGACGACCAGCACCTTGACGTTGCGCGAGGCGACCTTGTCCAGCGCCTTGCCTTGCGCCGTGAAGATCTGGGCGTTGGCGGCCAGCAGGTCGGCGCGCTCCATGCCGGGGCCGCGCGGGCGGGCGCCGACGAGCAGCGCGTAGTCGGCGTCCTTGAAGGCGGTCATCGGGTCGCCGTGCGCTTCCATGCCGGCCAGCAGCGGGAAGGCGCAGTCGTCGAGTTCCATCATCACGCCCTTGAGCGCCTTCTGGGCCTTTTCGTCGGGGATCTCGAGCAGTTGCAGGATGACCGGCTGGTCCTTGCCCAGCATCTCGCCCGAGGCGATGCGGAACAGGAGGGCGTAGCCGATCTGGCCAGCGGCGCCGGTGACGGCGACGCGAACGGGGGACTTGCTCATGGAAATGTCTCCGAGACGAGAGGATGGACCGATGAAGGACCAGCGGCGAGGCCGTCGATCCGAGAACTGGCACGGGCGACCCGACATGCGATCGAGCCCGGGGCTGGGGCCGAAGTTTACTGCGACTCCAGGGAAAAACCCGAACAGGGTCAATCATCTTATGTCTTATACAAGACAAGCCAAGTCGGATGCTCGAGACAAGGTGGACGGCGGCCGCCGCGCTGTGCTGCAATCGCGGCGGCCCTTCGCTTGCGGGCCGCCCAACCCTCCTGCCGCCGCTGCCCATGTCCTCGGATCCGTCCGGCCCCGCCTTCAGCCCGTTGTACCAGCAGATCAAGCTGCTGATCACGCGCAGCCTGCAGGAAGGCGAATGGAAGCCGGGCGAGGCGATTCCCGCCGAGACCGACCTGGCCGCGCGCTACCGCGTCAGCCAGGGCACGGTGCGCAAGGCGATCGACGAGCTCGCCACCGAGAACCTGCTGGTGCGCCGCCAGGGCAAGGGCACCTTCGTCGCGACGCACGCGGAAGAGCAGATCCAGTACCGCTTCCTGCGCCTGGCGCCCGACGATGGCAAGACCCGGGGCATGGAGCGCCACTTCATCGACTGCAAGCGCATGCGCCCGCCCGCGCCCGTCGCGCGCGCGCTCGACCTGAAGGGCGCCGAGGGCGCGATCCTGATCCGCCGCACGCTCGCCCAGGACGAGCGCCCCGTCGTGCTCGACGAGATCTGGCTGCCGGCCCTGATGTTCAAGGGCCTCACCGCCGAGCGCCTGACCGGCTACATCGGCCCGATGTACAACATGTTCGAGACGGAGTTCGGCGTGCGCATGATCCGCGCCGAGGAAAAGATCCGCGCGGTCGCGGCCGACGCCTCGACCGCCGAGGTGCTGGCGGTGCCCGAGGGCACGCCGCTGCTGTCGGTGGAGCGCCTGTCGTTCACGTACGGCGACCGGCCGGTCGAACTGCGACGCGGCCTCTACCGCACCGACAGCCACCATTACCGCAACACGCTGAGCTGACCGCACCATGACAGCGTCGCGACGACTCCTTCCGAGCCCTTCGGCCACCCGCCATTCGCGGGAAAAGCGACGATCTGCGGATTCCAATCCCGACTTGGGCAACGCATGTTGCATTGCCATAAAATTCGCGGGTTTTACCGGTCCCCGCCGCCTTCAGGCGACGGCGAACCGCGGCGTGCAGGCGCCGGCAACCAGGTGGCGCACCGTTGGCGCCGCCCAGACGACATAACGAGAAGGACGCACCATCATGGCTGACGCGAAGGCGATCAAGAAACGACCCGGGACGATGCATCTGATCGATGCGACCCAGTACCGGCTGCCGCCGGCCGGCTGGGTGTCCATCCTGCACCGCGTCAGCGGGCTGATCCTGATCATCCTGATGCCGTTCGTGATCTGGATGTTCGACACCAGCCTGTCGTCCGAGGTCACGTTCGACCAGTTCCGCACCGCGTTCATCGGCGGCATCGGCTTCGTGCCGGCCTTCGTCGTCAAGCTCGCCGCGCTGGCGCTGATCTGGGGCTTCCTGCAGCACTTCTGCGCCGGCGTGCGCCACCTGTACATGGACTTCACGCACACGGTGGACAAGGAATTCGGCCGCGTGTCCGCACTCGTCGCGATCGGCGTCGCCGCGCTGCTGACGCTGGTGTTCGCCTACAAGCTGTTCGTCGGCTATTGACAGTACGCACAACCATGTCTACCAACTACGGATCCAAGCGCGTCGTCGTCGGCGCCCACTACGGCCTGCGCGACTGGCTGGTGCAGCGCGCCACCGCCTGCCTGATGGCGCTGTTCACCGTCATCATCGTCATCGAGTGCCTGACGCCCGGCGAGATGAGCTACGCCAAGTGGGCCGGCATCTTCGCCCCGCAATGGATGAAGGTGCTCACCTTCGTCATGATCGCCTCCATCCTGTGGCACGCCTGGGTCGGCGTGCGCGACGTCCTGATGGACTACGTCAAGCAGATGGCCGCGCGCCTCGTGCTGCAAGTTGCCGCCATCGCCTGGCTCGTCGGCTGTGCCGGCTGGGCCCTGCAAGTCCTCTGGAGAATCTGAGAATGTCCGTCGACAACAAAATCACCAAGCGCAAGTTCGACGTCGTCATCGTCGGCGCGGGCGGCTCGGGCATGCGCGCCTCGCTGCAGCTGTCGCTCGCCGGCCTGAACGTCGCCGTGCTCTCGAAGGTGTTCCCCACGCGCTCGCACACCGTCGCGGCCCAGGGCGGCATCGGCGCGTCGCTCGGCAACATGAGCGAGGACAACTGGCACTTCCACTTCTACGACACCGTCAAGGGCTCCGACTGGCTCGGCGACCAGGACGCGATCGAGTTCATGTGCCGCGAGGCGCCCAAGGTCGTCTACGAACTCGAGCACTTCGGCATGCCGTTCGACCGCAACGCCGACGGCACGATCTACCAGCGCCCGTTCGGCGGCCACACCGCCAACTACGGCGAGAAGGCCGTGCAGCGCGCCTGCGCCGCGGCCGACCGCACCGGCCACGCGCTGCTGCACACGCTGTACCAGCAGAACGTCAAGTCGCACACGCAGTTCTTCGTCGAGTGGATGGCGCAGGATCTCATCCGGGACGCCGACGGCGACGTCGTGGGCGTCACCGCCATCGAGATGGAGACGGGCGACCTGCACATCCTCGAGGCCAAGGTGGTGCTGATGGCCACCGGCGGCGCGGGCCGCATCTACCAGGCGTCGACCAACGCGTTCATCAACACCGGCGACGGCCTGGGCATGGCCGCGCGCGCGGGCATCCCGCTGGAAGACATGGAGTTCTGGCAGTTCCACCCGACCGGCGTCGCCGGCGCCGGCGTGCTGCTGACGGAAGGCTGCCGCGGCGAGGGCGCGATCCTGCGCAACGCCGACGGCGAGCGCTTCATGGAGCGCTACGCCCCGCACTACAAGGATCTCGCGCCGCGCGACTTCGTCTCGCGCTGCATGGACCAGGAGATCAAGGAAGGCCGCGGCTGCGGTCCGAACAAGGACTACATCCACCTCGACATGACCCACCTGGGCGTCGAGACGATCATGAAGCGCCTGCCCTCGGTGCTGGAGATCGGCCACAACTTCGCCAACGTCGACATCACGAAGGAGCCGATCCCCGTGGTGCCGACCATCCATTACCAGATGGGCGGCATCCCGACCAACATCCACGGCCAGGTCGTCGCGCCCAAGGACGGCGATCCGAACGCGGTGATCAACGGCCTGTACGCGGTGGGCGAATGCTCCTGCGTCAGCGTGCACGGCGCGAACCGGCTGGGCACCAACTCGCTGCTGGACCTGGTGGTGTTCGGCCGCGCCGCGGGCAACCACATCGTCGCTGCCGACCTCAAGGCCAAGGCCAACAAGCCGCTGCCGGCCAACGCCGCCGAACGCACGCTGGCGCGCATGGCGCGCCTGGAGAACAACGTCGGCGGCGAATACGCGCAGACGGTTGCCAACGACATCCGTTCGACGATGCAGAAGCACGCCGGCGTGTTCCGGACGCAGGCGCTGCTCGACGAAGGCGTCAAGCAGATCGCGGCGCTGCGCGAGCGCGTGGGCAACATCACGCTGGGCGACAAGTCCAAGGTGTTCAACACCGCGCGCATCGAGGCGCTGGAAGTGGAGAACCTGATCGAGGTCGCCCAGGCCACGATCGTCTCCGCGGCCGCGCGCAAGGAATGCCGCGGCGCCCACGTGGTCGTCGACTACGAGGAACCGGCCGATTCGCCCAGGAACCCGCTGGGCCGCAACGACGTCGACTGGCTCAAGCACACGCTGTGGTACAGCGCGACCAACAGCCTCGACTACAAGCCGGTCAAGCTCAAGCCGCTGACGACGGAATCGATTCCCCTGGCCGTGCGTTCGTTCTGACGCCACAAGGATAAAAGCCATGACCAAGCGCACCTTCCAGATCTACCGCTATGACCCGGACAAGGACGACAAGCCCTACATGCAGACCCTCGAGATCGAGCTCGACGGATCGGAACGCATGCTGCTGGACGCCCTGATCAAGCTGAAGTCGATCGACCCGACGATCTCGTACCGCCGCTCGTGCCGCGAGGGCGTGTGCGGCTCGGACGCGATGAACATCAACGGCAAGAACGGCCTCGCGTGCCTGACCAACATGCTGTCGCTGCCGCAGACGATCGTGCTCAAGCCGCTGCCCGGCCTGCCGGTCATCCGCGACCTGATCGTCGACATGACGCAGTTCTTCCAGCAGTACAACTCGATCAAGCCGTACCTGGTCAACGACACGCCGCCGCCCGAGAAGGAGCGCCTGCAGTCGCCCGAGGAGCGCGACGAGCTCAATGGCCTGTACGAGTGCATCCTGTGCGCGTCGTGCTCCACGTCGTGCCCCAGCTTCTGGTGGAACCCGGACAAGTTCGTCGGCCCGGCCGGCCTGCTGCAGGCCTATCGCTTCATCGCCGACAGCCGCGACCAGGACACCGGTGCGCGCCTGGACAATCTCGAGGATCCGTACCGCCTGTTCCGCTGCCACACGATCATGAACTGCGTCGACGTCTGCCCGAAGGGCCTGAACCCGACGAAGGCGATCGGCAAGATCAAGGAAATGATGGTGCGCCGCGCGGTCTGAACTCCGAGCCGACGCGCACCTCTAATCACGCATCGTCACTTTTCGCACAATGGACGCCGCCATCGACCCGACCGAGCTGAACCGCCTGAAGTGGCGGTGCAAGCGCGGGCTGCTCGAGAACGACCTGTTCATCGAGCGCTTCTTCAACGAGCAGGGTGACGGGTTGACGATCCGCCACGTGGCGGGCTTGCAGCCGCTGATGGACCTGCCCGACAACGACCTGCTCGACCTCCTGCTCGCCCGGCGCGAGCCCGATGGCGAGCTCGACACCCCTGAAGTCAACGAAGTACTGGCGCTGATGCGCCGTCCTGCTGCCACAGTCCTCCAGAAAGGGAAACTCTAAATGACCCCCTCCGACGTCAAAGCGACCCTGTCGTTCTCCGATGGCAGCCCCAGCATGGAGCTGCCGA
This sequence comes from Scleromatobacter humisilvae, assembly GCF_023231945.1. Taxonomy (GTDB): domain Bacteria; phylum Pseudomonadota; class Gammaproteobacteria; order Burkholderiales; family Burkholderiaceae_C; genus Scleromatobacter; species Scleromatobacter humisilvae. The sequence continues at coordinate 38,690 of NZ_JAJLJH010000006.1, read as the reverse complement.
TCTACAAGGGCACCATCGGTCCCGAAGTGATCGACATCCGCAAGCTCTACGGCCAGACCGGCAAGTTCACGTATGACCCGGGCTTCCTGTCGACCGCGTCCTGCAATTCCGCGATCACCTACATCGACGGCGACAAGGGCGAGCTGCTGTACCGCGGCTACCCGATCGAACAGCTCGCGGTGAACTGCGACTTCCTCGAGACCTGCCACCTGCTGCTGTACGGAGAGCTGCCCAACTCCGACCAGAAGAGCGAGTTCGTCAATCGCGTGACGCACCACACGATGGTCAACGAGCAGATGCACTTCTTCCTGCGCGGCTTCCGTCGCGATGCGCATCCGATGGCGGTCATGACCGGCCTGGTGGGCGCGCTGTCGGCCTTCTATCACGACTCGACGGACATCAATAACCCCGAGCACCGCGACATCGCCGCGATCCGCCTGATCGCCAAGATGCCGACGCTGGTGTCGATGGCCTACAAGTACTCGGTCGGCCAGCCGTTCATCTACCCGAAGAACGATCTCAGCTACGCCGGCAACTTCATGCGCATGATGTTCGCCACGCCGTGCGAGGACTTCCACGTGAGCCCGGTGATCGAGCGCGCGCTGGACCGCATCTTCATCCTGCACGCCGACCACGAGCAGAACGCGTCGACGTCCACGGTGCGCCTGTGCGGCTCGTCGGGCACCAACCCGTTCGCCGCCATCGCCGCCGGCGTCGCCTGCCTGTGGGGTCCGGCCCACGGCGGCGCCAACGAGGCCGCGCTCAACATGCTGGAAGACATCCAGCGCCGCGGCGGCGTCGAGAAGATCGGCGAGTTCATCACGCAGGTCAAGGACAAGAACTCCGGCATCAAGCTGATGGGCTTCGGCCACCGCGTCTACAAGAACTACGACCCGCGTGCCAAGCTGATGCGCGAGACCTGCCACGAGGTGCTCAACGAACTCGGCCTGCACAACGACCCGCTGTTCAAGCTGGCGATGGCGCTCGAGAAGATCGCGCTGGAAGACGACTACTTCGTCGCCCGCAAGCTCTACCCGAACGTCGACTTCTACTCGGGCATCGTGCAGCGCGCGATCGGCATCCCGGTCAGCCTGTTCACGGCCATCTTCGCGCTCGCGCGCACGGTGGGCTGGATCGCCCAGCTGAACGAGATGATCGCCGACCCCGAGTACAAGATCGGCCGTCCGCGCCAGCTGTTCTCGGGCGCCGCGCCGCGCCAGGTCAAGCCGATCGGCGAGCGTTGAATCGCCGGGGCGCGCGCAGCGCGCCATCGGCTCAACGCAAGCCGAGTTCGGCAGCCGCGCCGCGCCAGGTCAAGCCGATCGGCGAGCGTTGAATCGCCGGGGCGCGCGCAGCGCGCCATCGGCTCAACGCAAGCCGCGTTTGGCAGCCGCGCCGCGCCAGGTCAAGCTGATCGGCGAGCGTTGAACCGCGGCGTCTCGCGACGCCTCGCATGAAAAGGCCGCTCGACGAGCGGCCTTTTTTTGTTCGGAAATCGAGCTCGCGGACGCTCAGTCAGCGGCGGGGCGGATGGCGACAATCGTCCACATCGATGACTCGGGAGCCTCCATGCCCGTCCGCCTCTTCGCGTCCCTGCTCGCGCTGACCTTCGCGCCGGCGTTCGCCGCGACGCCCGCCCTGCCCGCGCCATGGCTGCCGCTGGAACCCGGCGCCGCGCACTGCGGCGTGGCCGACGGCGAGGCCGAGCTGCGCAACATCGCGCTGCGCTTCGCGCTCGGCATGCATGACGGCGCGCTGACACCGACGGCGTTCGACAACGGCTTCGCGAAGGCACCGCATGCCTTGAAGGGCGAGCTGTTCTCCGTCACCACGCGCGACAAGAAGCGCACGGCCTCCGGCGAATTCCGGCTCGACTCGGCACCGGTCTGCGAGGTCGTCGCAGGCCGCCCGGATGCCGCCCGCGCCGCGGAGCGCCACGCCGGCGTCGCGCTTCGCGCGAGCCTGAGCCAGGCGGGCACGGGCCTGCGCGCGACCTGGCGCGCGGTCTTGCGCGACGGCGCGGACTACGTGCGCGAGGAGGTGCGCTTCGAGTCCGCCACCGACCTCGACATCGCCCAGGTCGCCCTGCTCGACCTCGATCTCGACAAGGCCTGGACCGCGGGCACCACCACGGGCTCCGTCGTGGTCGCCGACGACCGCTTCTTCGGCTTCGAGCACCCGATGGCCGAGACGCGCATCGACGGCGCGCACGCGCTGCAGTTCGTGCGGCGCGTGCTGCCCTTGCGCGCGCACGTGCCGGTCGACTATTCGGCCGTCTTCGGCGCCGCGCCCCCCGGCCAGCTGCGGCGCGGCTTCACGGCCTATCTCGAGAACGAGCGCGCCACGCCGTTCCGCACCTTCCTGCACTACAACTCCTGGTACGACATCGGCTACTTCACGCCCTACTCCGAGCAGGAGGCCGTCCACGTGATCGACACCTACGGCCGCAAGCTCGTGAAGGAACGCGGCGTGAAGATGGACTCGTTCCTGTTCGACGACGGCTGGGACGACCACCGGCACCTGTGGCAGTTCAACGAGCACTTCCCGCACGGCTTCACGCCGGTGCGCGAGGCCGCCGAGCGCGTCGGCGCCGAGCCGGGCGTGTGGCTGTCGCCGTGGGGCGGCTACGGCCCGCCGCGCCAGGAGCGCCTCGCCGCGGCGAAGGCCGGCGGCTTCGAGGTCGACGACCAGGGCCTCGCGCTGTCCGGCCCGAAGTACTACGCGCTGTTCCACGATGCCACGATGGGCCTGCTGAAGGACTACGGCATCAACCAGTTCAAGCTGGATGGCACCGGCAGTCCGGACAAGGTCACGCCGGGCAGCGCGTTCGACAGCGACTTCGCCGCCGCGATCGCGCTGATCGGCGACCTGCGCCAGGTCAAGCCCGACCTGTTCGTCAATCTCACGACCGGCACCTGGCCGTCGCCGTTCTGGCTGCGCACCGCCGACTCGATCTGGCGCGGCGGCGAGGATCACGAGTTCGCCGGCGTCGGCAGCAATCGCCAGCGCTGGATCACCTACCGCGACGCCGATACCTATGGCGGCATCGTGCGCCTCGGCCCGCTCTATCCGCTGAACTCGCTGATGCTGCACGGCATCGTCTACGCGCGCAGCGCGCGCGGACTCAACGTCGATCCGTCCGGCGACTTCAGGTCGGAAGTGCGCTCGTATTTCGCCAGCGGCACCGGCCTGCAGGAGATGTATGTCTCGCCCGACCTGCTCACCGAACGCAACTGGGACGATCTCGCCACCGCCGCCAGGTGGGCGCGCGACCGTGCCGCGACGCTGCGCGACAGCCACTGGATCGGCGGCGATCCGGCGCGGCTGCAGGTCTACGGCTGGGCGTCGTGGAGCCCGGGCGCGGCGATCGTCGCGCTGCGCAACCCGAGCGACCAGCCGCAGGACTTCGCGCTGGACATCGGAGCCGCGCTGGAGCTGCCCCGGCAGGAAGCGCGCACCTGGAACGCCCGGCCGGCCTACGAGCAGGCATCGCCGCGGCCCTTCACCGCGGGCCAGCCGGCCAGCGTGCACCTGGCGCCTTTCCAGGTGCTGGTGTGGGAGCTGTCGCCGGTGCGTTGATCGTCAGTGGATCACGCCGCCGTCGATCGAGCGCAGCTCGCCCGGCACGGTGTCGTCCAGCGGGGCGAAGATCGAGTCGGGCACGGAGTCCGACTTCGGCGCGCGCTGCATCGCCCAGCTCTCGATCATCTCGACGACCTGGTCGATCAGCATCGGCCGCGCGATCAGGAAGCCCTGCACGCCGGCGCAGCCCGCGCGCCGCAGCAGCTCGTACTGCGCGGGCTCCTCGACGCCCTCGGCCACGGTGCTCATGCCCAGCGCGCTGGCCAGGTCGACGATGCTGCGCACGATGGCGCGCGCGTCGTGCTGCGTGACCAGCTCGCGCACGAACGCGCGGTCGATCTTGAGCGTGTCGAACGGGAACTGGCGCAGGTAGGCGAGCGACGAGTAGCCGGTGCCGAAGTCGTCGAGCGCGACGCGCACGCCCATCTGGCGCAGCGTCTCGAGGTTCTTCAGCGCCTTCGGCGAGGCGTCGATGAACAGCGACTCGGTGATCTCGATCTCGAGCCGCTGCGCCGGCAGGCCGCTGGCGGCCAGCGCCTTGCGCACGACGTTGACGAAGTCGTCGCGCACCACCTGGATCGGCGACACGTTGACCGCCACCATCAGGCCCGGCAGTTTCTGCGCGCCGACGCGGCAGGCCTCGTCCAGCACCCACGCGCCAAGCTCGACGATCAGGCCGGTCTCCTCGGCCATCGGAATGAAGTTCATCGGCGGCACCAGGCCCAGCTCGCCGTGCTGCCAGCGCAGCAGCGCCTCGCAGCCGCTGATGCGCCATTCGGCGGTGTCGACCTGCGGCTGCCAGTGCAGGCGCAGCTCCTTGCGCGACACCGCCAGGCGCAGGTCGCGCTCCATCGTCATGCGCAGGCGCAGCCGCTCGCCCATGTCGGGCCGGAACATCTCGGCGCGCGCGCGGCCCCCGGTCTTGGCGGTGCCCAGCGCCAGGTCCGCGTTGGCGAGCAGCTCGTCGACCGTGGTGCCGTGCGCAGGGATCGCCACCACGCCGACGCTCGCCCCGCTGTTGATGATGCCGGCGTCGCTCGCGAAGCCGCGATCGAGTTCGGCGACCACACGCTGGCCGAAGCGCAGCGCGTCCTCCTCGCTCGCGATGTCGTCCAGCAGCACGGCGAACTCGTCGCCGCCGGCGCGCGCCACGACGTCGGATGCCCGCACCAGCTTGCGCAGCCGGCGCGCGGTCTCGCGCAGCACGACGTCGCCGGCCGCGTGGCCGAACATGTCGTTGACGCGCTTGAAGTGATCCATGTTCAGGCACAGCAGCGCGGCCGGCTTGCTCGCGGCCGACGCGAGCTTGAGCTGCAGCTTGTCGCGCAGCTGCGTGCGGTTGGCCAGGCCGGTCAGCGAGTCCACCAGCGCCAGCTGCTGCATGCGCGACTGCGCGTCGTGCTCCAGCGTGATGTCGGTGATGACGCCGCGCCAGCCCTGGTCCTGGCCGGACTCGTCGACCAGCGGACGCGCGGTGATCGACCAGCGTCGCGCCGAGCCGGCGACGACCACCGGGACGCCGCGCTGGCGGAACGCCTGGCCCGTGGCGAAGGCCTGGCGCAGCTGCGCGACGGCGTCGCGCGCCTCGGCGCCGGCGGCCTGCTGCTCGAACCAGCCCAGCAGCGAACGCCTGCTGGAGGCCTCGTCGAGGCGCATCAGCGCCGTCAGCTTGGGCGTGATGCGCACGAGGCGGCCGGTGGCATCCGTCTCCCACATGACGTCGGCGGACTGCGATTCGAAGTCCTTCAGCAGGAGCGCGACGAGCTGGCCCTGCCGCTCGGCCTCGCGCTCCGCGCGCAAAGCGCCCGCCGAGCGGCGCGCGCCCAGGAGCACCGCGGCGACGCTCACGACGGTGTAGCCGGCCATCAGCGCCGACAGCAGCGCCGCAATGGGGTCGTGAATGCGGGCGGCCGCGACGCTGGTCGAGATGCCGATGACGACGGTGTAGGCGATCGCGGCGGGCGCAAGCGGTGTCAGCACGAAGCCGCCGCCGGCGACCATGCCCGTCATCACGCCGGCGATCAGCACCTGCGCCAGCGGCGAGCCGTCGGGGAACACCGCCCACGGCAGCGTCGCCCACAGCACGCCGAGCGCGCCGGCGTGGATCGTGGCCTTGCGCACCAGCCGCGGGCTGACGCGGGTGGGCGTCTTGTGGCGATGGCGCAGCCAGCCGACCAGGCCCAGCGCGCACATCGTGCAGACGAGCCCGCACCACGACCAGCGCAGCCAGGGCGCCACGGGAACCGGCAGCGTCAGCGCGAGCGACACCGCGCTGATGATGTTGAGCACCATCAGCCACGGCGACACGAAGGTCACCCACTGCACCAGGCGCGCGCGGATCTCGGCGGACTCCGTGTCCCGGCCCTGGTAGACCTGGACCAGGCGGCCCCAGGTCGCCCACTCGGCCTGTGGCAGGACGCTGTTCTTCGCGGACGTCGTTGCGGGTTTCGAAGCGGGCACGGAAGGTTCTCGGGGCTGGCCGCCCGCGAAGGCGGGGGATTCCCGGAGGTATCGGCCCCATCCCGCCGAACTTGACCCTGCGCGCCGCGGGTTTGCCCCGAAGCGCGCGTGCTCAGGGTGACAAAGTCAACACATGCTGCGGCGGCCCGGCCAACAGTGGCGTTGCCCGGCCGGCCACCCAGTCGGCGTGGCCGGCGCCGTAGTAGGGCGACATCGGATGGCCGCTCTGGCCGCCCGGCATGCTCAACGTCGCGCGCTCCTCGTGGCCCGGCGCGACGACCAGACGCTCCGACTGCCCGAACGCCGGCGCCGCCACGTGCGGCATGTTGCGGTCGCCCGACTGCGGCAGCGACGGCATGTCCAGCACGCGCGACAGCACCGGCAGCGCGCGCGACAGCACGTGGCCGACGTGGCTGCGGTTGGCCTCGCCCCAGGTCGCCTGCGCGAGCGGACGCGCGCCGCTGCGCGTCATGTCGGCCACGGTCGCGTCGATCTGCGCGAGCAGGAACGCGTCCCAGCTCGCGAAGCCGCGCGGCAGCAGGTGCGCGGGCTGCTTGTCGAGCGCCTCCTCGGCCGCGTATTCGAAGCGCGCGTGCCAGTCGTACTTGCGTGCGGGACATTGGCCGGCCTTGACCAGCGGCTGGCTCCAGGCCGCCCACAGCGCGTCCAGCACGCGCTTGCGCACCTCGCTGACGAGCCGATAGCCGGCCTGGTCGGCATCGGCGCGGCCGTTCCAGTCGTTGAGCAGCTTCGTGATCTCGGGACGCGACGTCGGGCTCGCGGCAATCGCCACGATGCGGCCGGCCCAAGGGCGCAGGAACAGCGCCTCGTCGTCGAAGTGGATCGCGCCGAGCGTCGTCTCGTCGAACCGCGGCGTCGCCTTCAGGCGGTCGCGGATCTGCTGCGCGCGGGCGCCGAGGTCGTAGCCGCCGTCGCCGATGGTCGTGTCGAACGCGGGCGGCGACGTCGCCTCCGGCTCGTAGGTTCGAGCGTTCGCGGTCCACAACTGGTCGTTGGCGGGCGCGTCGTCGATCGGCAGCACGGCGGCGCCGGGCGGCGTCAATTGCGGACGATGCAATTGCCCGAGCGCGGCCGCATCGACGAAGCGCCCGAAGTTCGCCGACGTCGGCGTCTGCGTGTTCAGGCGCGCCCCGGCGATGGTCCAGGCAATGGCTCCGTGGGTGTCCGCGACGAGCAGGTTCTGCTCGGGAATGCCGGACGCCGCCGCGACGCTCAGCGCGGATCTCACGTCGCCGGCCTTCAGCATGTCGTCCAGCGCCAAGCCGTACGCATCGCCGAAGTCCGCCACCCAATGCAGCGCATACGACTGGGCGCCCTGCTTCGCGACCACCGGCAGGCCGCCGAATTGAACGACGTCCAGCTTGACGTCGGCAGCGCCCTTGACGGCGATGGTCTCGGTCAGGTGCGTCAGTTGCGCGGGATCCGGGCGCTCGGGCACCTTGACCCAGTCGAACCACTGGCCATATGAATTGGTGAAGCCCCAGGCCACGTGACCGTTCGAGCCCGCCACCATCGCCGGCACGCCGGGCAGCGTCACGCCCTCGGCACGGATCGGCGCGTCGCCGCCGATCTCGAACTGCGCGCGAAACCAGATCGCCGGCACGCCCAGGCCCAGGTGCATGTCGTTGGCGAGCATCGCGTCGCCGCTCACGCTGCGCGTGCCGCCGACGGCCCAGTTGTTGCTGCCTGTCATGGGCTCGTGGCGATCGAGCGCTCCGACGTCGTCCAGGAACGCGGGCGCGTCGCTGCGCGCGACGGGCGAGTCCTTCGCGGGCACCGGCGTCGCGGGTGTGCGGCGCAGATCCATGATGTCGGGGCCCGGCACGGCGCCCGGCGTCAGCACGGAGCCATCGAGCGCCGCATCCCAGTGGCCGCCGCGCGGCTCCAGCCAGTCGAACATCTCGCCGCCGATGCACTCGCGCAACTGGGCACGCTCAAGACCTTCATCGACGCTGTTGCCTTGCAGCATCCAGAACATCTCGCCGATCACCAGCAGCGAGTCGACCGGTTGCCAGGGCTGCGGCTCGGCACGCAGCAACAGGTATTGCCATGGCTTCGCGCCCAGTTGCGCCAGGCCCGCGTTGACGCCATCGGCGTAGGCCTGCAGCAGCGCTCGCTCGCCGGAATCCATCGTCGAAAGCCGCGCGGCCAGCATCGCGCGCAGGCGATGCAGGCGGCGCTGCTTGTCGTGCTCGAGGGCCACCGGCCCGAACAGCGCCGACAGCTCGCCCGCGGCCGAACGGCGCGTGAGGTCCATCTCGAAGAAGCGCTCCTGCGCATGCACGAAGCCGAGGCCGCGTGCGACGTCGAGCCGGTTCGCGCCCTTGACGACCGCGGTGCCGCGCTCGTCGCGCGCGATCGTCACGGCTGACTGCAGTCCCGCCACGTGCGCCTGGCCATCGAGCATCGGCACGCTGCGATGCACCTGCCACAGCGCGGCGGCCGCCAGCAGCGCGGCGAGCGCGAGGATCGCCAGCACGATCCAGGCGATCAGGCGTCCCATCGAGCGCAAGCGCGGCATCCGGTCTCCCTGTTGACGCACTCGACGCGGTGCGTGCCGGCGATTCTAGGGGCGCAGGTCGGCCAGCGCGCCCGGATCGTCGCAACGCTGCGCGAGCTCGTCGACCAGCACGCCGAGCGAGCGGCGATCGATGCGCCTCAACGCCTCGGCGCGCGCATCGTCGTCCTCGGGCAGGAAGGACGCGGCGCCGAAGTCGCCCAGCAGCGCGTGGGCGTCGTCGTCGACCAGCAGGTTGTGCGCGTAGAAGTCGCCGTGCATCAGCCCCTGCGCGTGCAGGTGCACGAGCGCGTCCCGCGCGCCGCGCGCGATCGAGCGCGCGTGCGCTCCCGTGAAGCGCAGCCCGGGTGCGTAGACGTCGCGCGTGCAGCTCGCCAGGCTCGGCGGGCCGGCGAGGCTGCGGTAGCGCGGCGGGATCAGGCCCATCACGAGGCCTTGTGCGTCCTGCGGATGGCCGGCGATGCGGCCCTCGACGCCGATCACGTGCGCGTGCACGTCGGCCGCGATGCACGCGGCCATCTCGCTGCCCGGCAGGCCGTCGCTGGTCATCGCGCCCTTGAACAGCTTGACGGCCACGAGCCGGTCCTCGCCCTGCGCGGGACGCCAGCGCGCCGACCAGATGTGGCCCGACGCGCCCTCGCCTAGCAGCTCGCCGAGCTGCAGCTCGCTCCAGTCGATCCGCGCGATGGGCGTTGCCGCGAGCGCGCGTGTCTCCTGGTCGACGTTGAACGGATTGCCCGCAACCGCGAGCCAGCTCAGGCGCGGGAGCGCGAGCAGGCCGTCGGGCAAGGCGTCCTCGATGCGGGCGAACGCGTTGGCCGACAGGCGGATCAGCTCCAGCGCCTCGCAGTTGGCGATGCCCACCGGCAGCGCCGTCAGCCGGTTGCCGGCCAGCGCGAGCTTGCGCAGGCCGCGGCACGCGCCCAGCGTCCCGGGCATCGCCTCGACGCGGTTGTCGCTCAGGATCAGCCAGCGCAGCCGCGGCGACAACGACGATGCCGGCACGTGCGCGATCGCGTTGGCCTTGAAGCCGACGAGGTCGAGCGCGGGACACGCGCCGAGAGACGCCGGCAGCGTCTCGAAGCGGTTGTTCGAGCAGAACAGCGTGCGCAGCGCGTGCAGCCGCGGCAGGTCGTCGGGCAGCGCCCGCAGGCGGTTGCTCGAAAGATCCAGCATCGTCAGCGTGTCGGCCAGCGCGAAGATCTCGCGCGGGAATTCGTCGAGGCCGCCGTGCCGGAGGTCGAGGTGCGTGGCACCCGCGAGGCGGCCGGCGCGCAGGTCGGCGAGCGTGGTCAGGTTGGCGGTCATCAGGACGGCATTGTCACCGGGCTCCCTATACTTCGCGGCTCGCTTTGCGCGGCACGCCGCCTCCCATGAAACACAACTTCCTGCGCCTGGCCCTCGTGCTGGGCCTGCTGTCGGCCATCGGCCCGTTCGCGATCGACATGTACCTGCCCGCGCTGCCCGCCATCGGCCGCGCGCTGCATGCCGACGTGCACCAGGTGCAGCTGAGCCTGATGACGTTCTTCCTGGCCTTCGCGCTGAGCCAGTTGCTGTATGGCCCGGCCTCGGACATGTTCGGCCGCAAGACGCCGCTATACGTCGGCATCGTCCTGTTCATCGCCGGCAGCGTGGGCTGCGCGTTCTCGCCCAGCATCGGCTGGCTGATCGCGTTCCGCTTCGTGCAGGGCCTGGGCGGCGGCGCGCCCAACGTCATCACGCTGGCCGTCGTGCGCGACCTGCACACCGGCGCCGAGGCCGCGCGCCTGATGTCGCTGCTGATGCTCGTGTTCAGCGTCAGCCCCATCCTCGCGCCCGTGATGGGCAGCGTCGTCATCGACGCCGGCGGCTGGCCCGCGATCTTCGCGGTGGTGGGCACGCTCGGCGTGCTGGGCCTCGCGCTGGCCCGCTTCGCGCTGGAGGAAACGCGCCCGGCCGCCGAGCGCGCCGCCAGCGGCTTCGCCAGCACCGGCCGCGCCTTCGCGACGCTGCTGCGCGACCCGCACTTCCTCGGCCTGGCCGGCGTCGTCTCGCTGGGCGTCGCCTCGTTCTTCATCTACCTGTCGAACTCGTCGTTCGTGCTGATCAACCACTACGGGCTGACGCCGCGCCAGTACGGCCTGGCGTTCTCCGTCAACGCCGCGTCCTTCATCGGCGCGTCGCAGCTCGCGGGCCGGCTGGGCCATCGCTACGGTCTCAAGCGCGTGGTGTCGGTGTCGGTGGCCGGCTTCGCGCTGACGATGTGCGCCGGCTCGGCGCTCAACCTCGCCGGCATCGACCACCTCGCCACGCTGATCGTCATGCTGATGATCGGCTTCGGCTTCCTGGGCCTCGTCATTCCGTCGACGACGGTGATGGCCCTCGAGCACCACGGCGCCATCGCCGGCGCCGCGTCCGCGTTGATGGGCACGATGGAGATGGTCGGCGGCGCGATCTTCATGGCGCTGATGGGCCTGGTCGTCGACGGCACCGCGCGGCCGATGCTGGCGGGTGTCGCGGGTGCGGCGGTGCTGACGTGGGGGATGGCGGCGATCACGCTGCGCAGCGAGCGCAACGCCGCGCCGACGCATTGAAGCGCGCAGCACCTTCGAGATTGCCGCTCCGATTTGGCTGCAGCCATGCCTTGATGCCTGCGGCGCAGGGCGCCTCGCCGGGTGGCGTTGCGCGGGGCGAGGTGGCGTTCGGAGACCGCGCGACGCGGGGAGGCGGCGCTTGCCGTCTCGCTCATGCGTTCGCGGTCGGCTACGGCCTGCGGCCGACCGCGGACGCATGAGCGAAACAGGAACGCCCACCCGCCCCACGACGCGAGATCTCCGAGCGCCAGCCGCCCACATCGCGCTGCGCCTCCCGGCGAAGCGCCATGCGCCGCAGGCACCGAACAGACCGCCTGCGCCAGTACCCGCTGACGGCGGCAGGGCTGCGACCGCCGCAGCGTCATCCGGCCTGACGTCCGCGCGACCGCCGCCCTGTCATGCAGCGCGCTGCAACGCCTCCCGCGTGCGATCGTCGGCCGGATAGAAGCACTCCAGCGCAAGCTCGGACAGGGTCACGTCCACCGGCGTGCCGAACACCGTCGTCGTGCTGATCAACGACAGCGGCACGTCCAACCCCGGCACGCGCAGGCGCAGCGGCACGGCGATGCCGCCGAAGTCGTGCGCGGGCGTGTCCGCTGCGCGCGTCGGATAGGCGGCGAGCTCCGCATGCAGCGCGACGAGCTGCGCGTCGCCCGAGCGGTCGATCTGCTGCTGCAGGCGCGCGAGCAGGTGGGCGCGCCATTCGGCCAGGTTGTCGATGCGCGGCGCGAGGCCTTCGGGATGCAGGCTCAGGCGCAGCACGTTGACCTCGCCTTGCAGGAGCGCGGGCGAGACGCCCGCCAGCAGCGGCGCGATCGCCGCGTTGCTGGCCACGAGCGTCCAGTGCCGATCGACCGCCAGCGCCGGGAACGGCGCGTGCGCGTTCAGCACCGCGTCGACCGTGCGGCGAGCGACCGACATCTCCGGCGCGTCCAGCGCGCGCTCGGAATACAGCGCCGCGAAGCCGGCCGCGTGCAGCATCTCGTTGCGCGCGCGCAGCGGCATGTCGAGGCGCTCCGCCAGGCGCATCAGCATGCCGCGGCTGGGCACCGAGCGGCCGTTCTCGACGAAGCTCAGGTGGCGCGTCGAGATGTCGGCCTCGCCGGCAAGCTCGAGCTGGCTGAGACGGCGCCGCTGGCGCCATTCGCGCAGCAGGTCGCCGACGCCGGCCTGCGGTGGGAGAGCGATGGAAGTCATGGCGAAAAGATAGCACCGGTGCGGCGCGCGTCCATGACCTGCGAGGTAATGGACTGGCCTCGTGGCGCTCGCGACCATGCGTCCATCGCAGCTTCGCGATGCCAACCAAGGACTTCGCCATGACCACCCCGCATGCCATCGCCGACCGCTACCTCGCCACCTGGAACGAGGCCGACACGGCGCGCCGCCAGGCCCTGATCGCCGCGCTGTGGAGCCCGCAGGGCCGCTACGCCGATCCATTGATGTCCGGCCAGGGCCACGACGGCATCGCCCGCATGATCGAGACGGCGCGCGCGCAATTCCCCGGCCTCCAGTTCACGCCGCGCGGCGAGCCCGACGGCCACGGTGCGTTCGCGCGCTTCTCGTGGTCGCTGGGCGCGGTCGGCGGCGCGCCGGTGGCCAGCGGCACCGATGTCGCGCGGCTGGACGACGACGGCCGCGTCGTCGAGGTGATCGGCTTCCTCGACGGGAGCGTCGGCCATGCGTGACGACGACTTCATCCGCACCCGCTCGGGCGCCCGCCTGTTCGTGCGCGACTGGGGCCGCGGCGCGCCGGTGCTGCTGCTGCCCGGCTGGGCCATGACGTCCGACCTCTGGGCCACCGTGATGCTGCGGCTCGAGGAGTCCGGTTTGCGCGCCATCTCGTACGACCGCCGCGGCCACGGCCGCTCCAGCGACCCGGGCCCGATGGACTACGACACGCTGGCCGACGACCTCGCCGACGTGATGGACGCGCTGGACCTGCGCGCCTGCACGGTCGTCGCCCACTCGGGGGCCGGCGGCGAGGTGGTGCGCGCGATCACGCGCCGCGGCGCGTCGCGCATCGCACGCGTGATCCTGGTCGGCGCGACGCTGCCCGCGCCGATGCTGTCGGTGACGAATCCGGACGGCCTGCCGCCCGAGGCCTTCGCGGCCGTCAATCGGCAGCTGCGCGAGGACCTCGACGGATGGATTGCCGAGAACGCCGAGCCCTTCGCGCCGGGCGCGCCGGATCGCACGATCGCGTGGCTGGCGGCCATGGTGCAGGGCTGCTCGCGGCGCGCGATTGTCGACTACCAGGCCGTCGTCGTGCAATCGGACTTCCGCGCCGAGCTCGCGCGGGTCGACGTGCCGCTGACCATCATCCAGGGCGACCTCGACGTCTCCGCGCCGCCCGCGCTGTGCGGCCAGCGCGTGCTCGCGCTCAGGCCCGATGCGGAATACCTCGAGTACGAAGGCGTCGCGCATGGCCCGATGGTGACGCACGCGCGCCGACTGGCCGACGACATCGCCGAGCGCGCCCGCTGAAGCCGCGGCGGTCTCGTGGCACCATCCGGTTGCACGCAGCAAAGCCGGAGACAGCATGGCCACGACCGCCGCGGAGTTCATCCAACAGTCGCTAGACGATCCGGAAACGTTCTGGGCCGAGCAGGCGCGCCGCATCGATTGGCACAAGCCGTTCGACCGCGTCTGCGACACCTCGAACCCGCCGTTCGTGCAGTGGTTTCCCGGCGGGCTGACGAACCTGTGCCACAACGCGGTCGACCGCCACGCCGCCACGCATCCCGACCGGGCCGCGCTGGTGTGGGTGTCGACCGAGGTCGACCAGGAACTCACGTGGACGACGTCGCAACTGCTGCAGGAGGTCATGACGATGGCCGCGGCGCTGCAGGAACTTGGCGTGCGCCAGGGCGACCGCGTGCTGCTGTACATGCCGATGATTCCCGAGGCCACGTTCGCGATGCTGGCCTGCGCGCGGCTGGGCGCGATCCACTCGGTCGTGTTCGGCGGCTTCGCCAGCACGAGCCTCGCGGCGCGCATCGACGACGCGCGGCCGGCGGTGATCGTCAGCGCCGACGCCGGCTCGCGCGGCGGCAAGGTGATCGCCTACAAGCCGCTGCTGGACGAGGCCATCGCGCTCGCGTCGCACGAGCCGGCGCATGTCTTGATGGTCGATCGCGGGCTCGCGCCGGCCGCCGTCGTCGAGGGCCGTGATGTCGCGTGGTCGACGCTGCGCGCGCGTCACGCGCACGCGAGCGTGCCGTGTGCGTGGGTCGACGCGACACACACCAGCTACACGCTCTACACCTCGGGCACGACCGGCAAGCCCAAGGGCGTGCAGCGCGACACCGGCGGCTACGCCGTCGCGCTCGCGGCCTCGATCCCGACCATCTTCGACGGCCATCCGGGCGAGACCTGGTTCTGCACCAGCGACATCGGCTGGGTCGTCGGCCACAGCTACATCGTCTACGGCCCGCTGATCGCCGGCATGACGACGCTCATGGTGGAAGGCCTGCCGATCCAGGGCTTCGGCGGGCAACCGGACGGCGGCATCTGGTGGCGGCTGGTCGAGAAGTACAAGGTCTCGGTGATGTTCTCGTCGCCGACGGCGATCCGCGTGCTGAAGAAGCAGGATCCCGCGCTGCTGAAGCGTCACGACCTGTCGTCGCTGCGCGGGCTGTTCCTGGCCGGCGAGCCGCTGGACGCGCCCACCGCCGAATGGATCCGCGACGGCATCGGCAAGCCCGTCATCGACAACTACTGGCAGACCGAGAGCGGCTGGCCGATCCTGACGCTGCTCAATGGCGTCGAGCCCGCGAAGACGCGCCTGGGCTCTCCCGGCAAGGCGGTGTTCGGCTACCGCGCGCTGCTGCTCGACGAACACACCGGCGAGGAGCTGACCGGCGCGAACCAGAAGGGCGTGCTAGCGCTCGGCTACCCGCTGCCGCCCGGCTGCATGCAGACGGTCTGGGGCGACGACGAGCGCTTCGTGCAGACCTACTGGCACAGCATCCCCGGCCGGCAGGTCTATTCGACCTTCGACTGGGCGGTGCGCGACGAGGACGGCTACTTCTTCATCCTCGGCCGCACCGACGACGTCATCAACTGCGCCGGCCACCGGCTGGGCACGCGCGAGATCGAGGAGAGCATCTCCGGGCACCCGGCCATCGCCGAGGTGGCCGTGGTGGGCGTGGCCGACGCGCTCAAGGGCCAGGTCGCCATGGCCTTCGCCGTGCCGCGCGACGCCGCGCGCGTCGCCACGCCCGAGCTGGCGCGGGCGCTGGAGGCCGAGGTGATGAAGCGCGTCGACGAGACGCTGGGCGCCGTCGCGCGCCCGGCCCGCGTGCGCTTCGTCAGCGGCCTGCCGAAGACGCGCTCCGGCAAGCTGCTGCGGCGCACCATCCAGGCCATCTGCGAGGGCCGCGATCCGGGCGACCTCACCACGCTGGACGACCCCGCCGCGCTGGCGCATATTCGCGGGGCCGCCGACGCGGCTTGAAACAACTTGGGCACCGCGTCCCGCTCAACTGTTCCGCAGAAAGGCCGATAAGCCCGATACGGATCAGTCAACACGGAACCTTCTCGCATGGATGCCTCCGCCCTCACCGCGCTGCCCGAAATGGGCGGCGACCAGTTGCTCGCCCTCGCCGACCTCGACGGAAAGGCGCTCCAGGCGCTGGTGCGCGACATCGGCATCCCGGCGCGTCCGCAGTTGCTGGTCGACCTGCAGCAGGAGCTCGAGCGCGACGATCCGTCGCTCAAGCGCGTGGCCGACATCGCCGGCTCCGACGTCGCGCTGTCCGCCGCGCTGCTCAAGTACGCCAATTCGCCGCTGATGGGCCTGAGCCGCCGCGCCGACACCGTCGACCAGGCCTTCCAGCTGCTGGGTTTCGCGCAGTGCCAGGCGATCTTCACGGAGATCGTGCTGCGCAAGCTGCTGCCCGCCACGGGCCCGGGCTTCGTCCGCTTCTGGGACGTCTCGGCCAAGCGCGCCCGCGCGATGACCTACCTGGCCCGCACGCGCCGCGTCGTGCCGCCCGCGCTGGCCCACACCTACGGCCTGTTCGTCGAGCTGGGCATCGCGATCCTCCTGCAGCGCTTCCCGGGCAAGAACGGCTACGTCGCCACGCTGGAGAAGTGCAACGTGCACGAAGGCAGCATCACGGCGCTCGAGCAATCGATCCATGGCGTCGACCACGCGCTGGTGGGCGCGCTCACGGCGCGCACCTGGGGCGTCTCGCAGACGGCCGTGCTGGCCACGCGCCTGCACCACGAATACAGCTCGTGGATGGGCCCGATGCCGCCGCAGGTGCGCGAGCTGGTCGCCCTCGGGCTGGTCTGCGAGACCATCATCCAGCGCTATCAAGGCCTGAACCGCCATATCGAATGGAGCAAGGGCGGCGCGATCGCGCTGGCCGCGCTGGGCATGACCGAGGCGGATCTCGAGACCTGGTGCGAAGACGTCCACGCGCAGTTCGCGGCCACTGGCGTCTGAACGTCCGCTCCTCCGACATACGCGGCTCGGCAGCGCGCGTACGCTGGGCGCATGCGCCTCAGCGAAAGCCACACCCTTCCCGTCCCGCTGGATGAAGCCTGGACGGCGCTGAACGACGTCGCCCTGCTGCGGCGTGCGCTGCCGGGCTGCGAATCGCTGATGGAGATCGCGCCGGACGAGTTCGTCGCCGAGATGGCGGTGGCCATGGGACTGACGACCTCCCACCTGACGGTCTACGTGCACCGGCGCGACGCGCAGGCGCCGCGCCGCTGCACGCTGCACTTCGAGGCCCGCACGGAACGCACCGGCGGCTCCGGCAGCGCGGTGCTTCAGCTGGTGCCCGCCGGCAGCGCGGCCAGCACGCTGCACGCCGACATCAGCATCGCCATCGAGGGCGTCATCGGCGTGCTGGGCTCGCCGCTGATCGAGCTGGCGGCGCACGAGATGGCCCGCCAGTTCTTCCAGGGCCTGCGCGCGCTCGCGGCCGCGCGTCACGCGCGCGCACGGATCACCTGAGCGCAGCGCGGCCGCGGGCGGCGTGATCCAATCACGGGTTCACGCTTCGCGCACGAGAGCCCCGCATGTCCGACTCCATCATCGTCGCCCGCCCCGCCGGGCCCGCGCAGCAGCTGATGCTGCTGTTCCACGGCGTGGGCGCCAACGCGCAGGATCTGGCGCCGCTGGGCCACGTGCTGGCGGCGGAATTTCCGCAGGCCTTCATCGTCAGCGTCGCGGCGCCGTCGGCGTCCGGCGCGGGGCGCGAATGGTTCTCGGTGAACGGCATCGACGAGCAGAACCGCGTCGCGCGGGTCGAGGCCGCGATGCCGGCCTTCGTCGAGACGGTCGCCCGCTGGCAGGAGGAAGCGGGCGTCGGCCTCGACGCGGTGGCGCTGATCGGCTTCTCGCAGGGCGGCATCATGGCGCTCGAATCGACGCGCGACCGACCGGCGATCGCCGGCCGGGTGGTCTCGATCGCCGGTCGCTTCGCGCTGCTGCCGGAGACGCCCAACCCCGCCACCACGCTGCACATGTTCCACGGCAAGGCCGATCCGGTGATCCCGTACGGCTTCACCGTGGAGGCCGCGGAGCACCTCGTGGCCATCGGCGCCGACGTCACCGCCGACGTCCTGCCGCAGGTGGGCCACCAGATCAATGCGGAGATCGCGGAACTGCTGATCGAGCGCCTGCGCGGGCACCTGCCGAAGCGCACGTGGGAGGCGGCGATGCGCGCGGCGCGCGAAAGCGAAGGCCGAGGCGACGGCGAGTGAATGGTCGAGTCGGTGCCGTCCTACAGCGGAACGCTGCCGGCACCGACTGCGGTCGCGCAGGGGCATCGCTATCGTTGCGTCAACCCACAAGGAACGCACATGACTGCCGCCAACATCGCCGCCAAGATCACCCCCGCCTTGCAGCAGGCGTTGCTCACCACCGTGGACGCGCTGATGCGCCGCCGCGCGTGCGACGTCCCCGAGCAGACCATCGAGCAGCTGATCTCGCTGCGCTGGCTGCAATGGAGCGGCGGTTCGCTGCGCCTGACCGAAGCCGGCGAGACGATGGTCGTGAAGGTCCAGGGCGCGCTGATCATGCGTGAGGCGCTGGCGGCCTGATGCTTCTCTCGCCCGGGACGACCCGGGCGCGCCCGGCCCGCTCGCGCGAGAATGGGCCGTGAACCTCCAACGCCTCGACCTGACTTCGCTGTCGCTGTTCACGCTCGTCGTTCGAACCGGCAGCATCAGCCAGGGCGCCGCCCTCGCCCATCTGGCGATCGGCGCGGCGAGCAAGCGCATCACCGATCTCGAGGCCGCCGTCGGCGTCACGCTGCTGGAGCGGCACTCGCGCGGCGTGCGTACCACCGCGGCGGGCCAGGTGCTGTTCGACCGGGCGCGCGCGGTGCTGCAGGAGGTCGAGCACCTGTCGGCGGAGCTGTCGGACTACGCGTCCGGCGTGGTGGGCGTCGTGCGGTTGTGGACCAACACCTCCGCCCTCACGCAGTTCCTGCCCGGAGAGCTCGCCGCATTCCAGGCCGGCAACCCCGGCATCCGCATCGAGCTCGAGGAGCAGAACAGCTCCGACGTCGTGCTGGCCGTGCTGGATGGCCGCGCCGACCTCGGCATCTTCGCCGACCGCACCGCGGCGCACGGGCTGGCGCTGATGAACTACCGGCGCGACCGCCTCGTGCTGGTCGTGCCGAACGGGCATGCGTTGCAGCGGCGCAAGTCGGTGCGCTTCGCCGATGTCGTCGACAACGACTTCGTCTGCCTCTCCAGCGCGACGTCGCTGTCGCGCCGCCTGCACGAGGAGACCGAGCTGCTCGGGCGCCGGCTGCGCGTGCGCATCCAGGTGCGCAGCTTCGACGCGATGTGCCTGATGGTGGCCAACGGCATGGGCGTGGCCGTGCTGCCGGAAGCGGCGATCCAGCCGCACCTGCATTCGATGCACCTGAAGCGCATCGTGCTCGATGACGCGTGGGTGCATCGGCAGCTGCTGATCGGCGTGCGCGACGCAACCGCGGTGCCGCGGCCGGTGCGGCTGCTGATCGACCACCTCTGCTCGGCCCCGGGCTGAGCGCCTTTCGCATCGGCCGGTGTCCGGTTCCGGCGAGGGATTGCGTCCTGCAGGACAGGGCCGGCGCGTCGCCGACGTCCGCGCAGCCACCAGGAGGCCGTCTTGCAGCTCCATCCCCCGTTCCTCGCGCTCGCGCTCGCGGCGCCCCTCGCGGCCGTCGCGGCGCCCGTGCCGCAGGACACGCCGTACCCTGGCGCGATCGGCCTCGCCGTCGACGCGACCGACCTCGATCACAAGATCCTTCGGATCCGCGAGACGATCCCCGTGCAGCCCGGCCGGCTGACGCTGCTCTATCCGCAGTGGATTCCCGGCAACCACGCGCCCACCAACGAGCTGAAGCGCCTCGCGGGCCTGCGCATGGCGGCCGGCGGCAAGTGGCTGGACTGGACGCGCGACCCCGACGACTTCTACGCGCTGAACGTCGACGTGCCCGCGGGCGTCGCCCGCCTCGACCTCGAATTCCAGCAACTGCTGCCGATGGCGCCCACCGGCAGCGATCCGTTCCTCGGACGCAACCTGCTCGACGTGCAATGGCAGGGCGCCGTGCTCTATCCCGCGGGCCACTATGCGACGCGCATCGCTGTCGACCCCAGCCTGAAGCTGCCCGCCGGCTGGCAGTTCGGCACGGCGCTGCGCGCGGCGTCCGCCAGCGGCGACGAGGTGCACTTCGAGCGCGTGTCGCTCGAGACGCTGGTCGACTCGCCTGTCTTCGCCGGCAAGTACTTCAAGCGCGTCGACCTCGACCCCGGCGCCGCGCGTCCCGTGTTCTTCGACATGGTCGCCGACGACGCGACGGCGCTCGAGTCCGAGGACGACCAGATCGAGGCGCACCGCAACCTCGTGCGCCAGGCCGACCGCCTGTTCGGCGCCCGCCACTTCGCGCACTACGACCTGCTGCTGTCGCTGGGCCAGGTCGACTACGACCTCGGCCTCGAGCACCACCAGTCCAGCGAGAACAGCGTCAAGGACAACTACTTCAAGGAATGGGACAAGACCTCGTTCCAGCGCTACGTGATCCCGCACGAGTTCGTCCATTCCTGGAACGGCAAGTTCCGCCGGCCGGCCGACCTGTGGGCGCCCGACTTCAACACCGCCAGCCACAACAGCCTGCTGTGGGTGTACGAGGGCCAGACGCAGTACTGGGGCGACGTGCTGTCGGTCCGCTCCGGCATGTTTCCCATCGCCGACATGCGCGAGCGCCTCGCGCGCCGCGTCGCCTGGAGCCAGGTCGCCGACGCCGGCCGCACCTGGCGCAGCCTGCAGAGCACCACCGACGACGAGATCATCACCGGCCGCAGGCTGCCCATCGACTGGGGCACCTGGCAGCGCTTCGAGGAGTACTACGACGAGGGCGCGCTGGTCTGGCTCGACGTCGACACGCGCATCCGCGAGCTGTCGAACGGCCGGCGCTCGCTGGACGACTTCGCACACGATTTCTTCGGCGTCGAGGACGGCCGCGTCGCCCCGCTGACCTACACCTTCGACGACGTCGTCGCCGCGCTGCAGAAGGTGCAGCCCTTCGACTGGGCCGCGTTCCTGCGCGGCAAGCTCGACACCATCGGGCCGGACGCACCGCTCGACGGCCTCGCGCGCGCGGGCTGGCGGCTGGGCTGGACCGACAAGCAGAGCGACTACGCGAAGGCGATCGATTCGGTCCGCGAAGGCGCGGACTTCCGCTATTCGCTGGGCCTGCACATGGGCAAGGCCGGCGAGATCAAGGACGTGCAGTGGAACGGCGTCGGGTTCAAGGCCGGCCTGCGCCCCGGCCTGACGCTCGTGGCCGTCAACCTGAAGGCGTACAAGCCGGACGTGCTCAGGGATGCCGTGACCGCCGCGGTCAAGGACAAGGCGCCGATCGAGCTGCTGCTCAAGGACGGCGACGACTACCGCGTCGCACGCCTGGACTGGCACGGCGGCCTGCGCTACCCGATTCTGGAACGGATCGAGGGCCGCCCCGACCTCCTCACGGCGATCCTGAGCCCGCGCTGAGTTGGGTGGCGCATCCGGGTAGTTACCCGCCGCCGCTTTCACGCTTCGCGAAACCTCGCTTGGCGAGGATTGCCTTCCGCCCGAGGCCGCGCCTGCCCACAATCCGTCCAAGGCTACGGAGACAGGCGTCCATGCAGGTACTCGAAGGAATCAAGGTCGTCGAACTCGGCCAGCTCATCGCGGGCCCGTTCGCCGCAAAGACGCTGGCGGACTTCGGCGCGCGCGTCATCAAGGTCGAACCGCCGAAGACCGGCGACGCGCTGCGCAAGTGGCGCAAGCTGCGCGACGGCACCTCGGTGTGGTGGGACGCGCAGTCGCGCAACAAGGAGTCGGTCTGCATCGACCTGCGCGTGCCCGAGGGCCAGGCGCTGGTGCGCGAGCTGGTGCGCGACGCCGACGTGCTCATCGAGAACTTCCGGCCCGGCTCGATGGAAGCCTGGGGACTCGGCTGGGAGACGCTGCACGCGCTCAACCCGAGGCTGGTCATGCTGAGCCTGTCGGGCTTCGGCCAGACCGGCCCGCGCGCGTCCGAGCCCGGCTTCGCGGCGGTGGCCGAGGCGTTCAGCGGGCTGCGCTACCTCAACGCCGAGCCGGGCCGCACGCCGGTGCGCAGCGGCGTGTCGCTGGGCGATACGGTGGCGGGTGTCCACGGCGCGCTGGGCGTGATGCTGGCCCTGTACGCGCGTGACGCGCGCGGGGGCCAGGGCCAGCGCATCGACCTCGCGCTGTACGAGGCGATGTTCAACCTGTCCGAGAGCCTGCTGCCCGAGTACGACGTGTTCGGCGAGGTGCGCCGCCCCGCCGGCGGCGCGCTGCCGGGCATCACGCCGTCCAACGCGTATGCGTGCGCCGACGGCCAGGCTGTGCTCATCGCCGGCAACGGCGACAGCATCTTCAAGCGGCTGATGCTGATGATCGGCCGCAAGGACCTGGCCGACGATCCGGCGCTCGCTGCCAACGACGGCCGCTCCGCGCGCGCCGCGGAACTCGACGCCGCGATCGGCGCGTGGACCGTGCAGCTGACGCTGGACGACGTCCTCGCGCGCATGCGCGACGCGGGCGTGCCCGCAAGCCGCGTCTATACGATCGCCGAGATCGCCGCCGACGAGCATTACGCCGCGCGCGGCAACATCGAGCGCATCCCGGCAATGAGCGGCGGCACGATCGCCGCGCCAGGCATCGTGCCCAAGCTCTCCGACACGCCCGGCGCCGTGCGCCACGCGGCACCGACGCTGGGCCAGCACACCGACGACGTGCTGGCGCAGGCCGGCCTGTCGCCCGAGCGCATCGCGGCGCTGCGCCAGGACGGGGTGATCGAATGACACGGCTGTTCATCAACGAGGTCGCGCCGCGCGACGGCCTGCAGATGGAGAAGCGCTTCGTGCCGACGCACGAGAAGATCGCCTTCGTCGACGCGCTGTCGGACTGCGGCTTCGCGAAGATCGAGGTGACGTCGTTCACGTCGCCGCGCGCCATCCCCGCGCTGGCCGACGCCGAGATCGTGATGCGCGAGATCCGCCGCGTGCCCGGCGTCGTCTACACCGCGCTGGTGCCCAACCTGCGCGGCATGGAGCGCGCGATCGAAAGCCGCGTCGACGAGCTCAACCTCGTGATGTCGTGCAGCGAGTCGCACAACGTCGCGAACCTGCGCATGGGGCGGGCGCAGTCGCTGGCGCAGCTGCTGGAGATCGTGCGCGAGGCCGGGCATGGCGGCCTGCTGTGCAACGTGTCGCTGTCGTGCGCGTTCGGCTGCCCGTTCGAGGGCGAGGTGGCGGTCGACGAGGTCGCGCGCATCGCCACCGCGCTGATCGCCGGCGGTGCCGCGGGCGTCACGCTGTGCGACACCACCGGCATGGCCGACCCGGCCGGCGTGCGGCGGCTGCTGGAGCGCCTGCGCGGCGTCCTCGCCATCGACGCCACGACGATCCACCTGCACGACACGCGCGGCATGGCGCTCGCCAACGCGCTGGCCGCGCTCGAGGCCGGCGCCACGCGCTTCGACGCGTCGTGCGGGGGCCTCGGCGGCTGCCCGTATGCGCCGGGCGCGTCGGGCAACGTCAACACCGAGACGCTCGTCCACATGTTCGAGTGCATGGGCCACACGACGGGCGTCGATCTCGCGCGGCTGCTGCGCGTGGCCGCGCGCGTGCCGCACCTGGTCGAGCGCCCGCTTTCCAACGCGCTGCTGATGGCCGGCACGCGCGACACGCTGCATCCGTTGCCCGCGTCATGACGCGGCGCTGAGCGCACCTTTCCCTTCGCAACCACCAGACCGGCCCGCGCAGAACGGGCCGGCAGGAGACACTCATGCCTGCGATTTCCACCACGGCCGCGATGGCGGCGCCGCACGAGCCCGACGTCAGCCGCCTCGAACACGATTCGTTGATCCGCAAGGTCGCGTGGCGACTCATGCCGCTGATCATGGTCTGCTACCTGTTCGCGTTCTTCGACCGCATCAACATCAGCTTCGCGAAGTTCCAGCTGCAGGGCGCGCTGGGCCTCAGCGACACGGCCTACGGCCTCGGCGCCAGCCTGTTCGTGATCGGCTACGTGATCTTCGAGGTGCCCAGCAACCTGCTGCTGTACCGCGTCGGCGCGCGGCGCTGGATCGCGCGCATCATGATCTCGTGGGGACTCGCGACGTCGGCGATGGTGTTCGTCACCAGCGAGTGGCAGTTCTACGGCCTGCGCTTCATCGTCGGCGCGATGGAGGCGGGTTTCGCGCCAGGCGTGCTGTATTACCTGACGCTGTGGTTCCCCGAAAGCTTCCGCGGCCGCGCGACGGCGCTGCTGTTCCTCGCCTCGGCGATGTCGGGGCTGGTCGGCGCGCCGATCTCCGGGCTGATCCTCGGCCAGATGAACGGCGTGCTCGGCCAACCGGGCTGGCACTGGCTGTTCCTGATCGGCGGCCTGCCGTGCCTGCCGCTGGGCTGGCTGGTGCTGCGCCGTTTCCAGGATCGCGTGCAGGACGCCGGCTGGCTCAGCGCCGCAGAACGCAGCTATCTCGCGACGCAGATCAAGGAGCCGGGCACGCACGCCAAGGGCGGCTCGCTGTGGGGCGCGATCCGGACGCCGGGCTTCCTGGTGCTGGGCCTGGTCTATTTCCTGATCCAGATCGGTTCGTACGGCCTGAACTTCTGGGCGCCGCACCTGATCCGCAGCTCGGGCATCTCCAACCCGACCACGATCGGCCTGCTGACCGCCGTGCCCTACGTCTTCGGCGCCGTCGCGATGGTGGTCGTCGGCCGCGTGTCGGACGCCAGCGGCGAGCGGCGCAAGTACGTCGCCGGGCTGCTGGTGGCCGCGGCGCTGGGCTTCTTCGCGGCGGGCCTGTTCGACAAGCAGACCGGCCTGCTGATCGTCGCGCTGGCCGTGATGGGCGGCGGCGTCGTCGCCTCGATCCCGGCGTTCTGGGCGCTGCCGCCACGCCTGCTGACCGGTGCCGGCGCGGCCGGCGGCATCGCGCTGATCAACACGCTGGGCCAGCTGGGCGGCATCGTCAGCCCGGTGATGGTGGGACGCATCAAGGATGCGACCGGCTCCACGACGCCGGCGCTCTACGCGATCGGCGTCGCGAGCATCGTGTGCGCCGTCATCGTGATGAAGGCGCTGCCCGCGGCCGCGATGAAGGCGGCGCGCGGGCGCTGAGCGACGCTCACTGCGGGATCAGCGACGTCCACGGCGTCGACGCGGTGCTCTCGTTGACGCCGTCGTCGTTGGCGTCGAGCTGCACCTGCACGGTCGTCGCGTTCAGCACGGTGATCAGCAGCGTGCCGTGCACGCCCTTGACCTGCAGCACGCCGGCGCTCGGGAAGGCGTCGCCGTCGTTCAGCACGAACGGCGACTTCGTCGTCAGCGTCACGGCGCCGCCAGGCACCGACTGCGCCTGCAGCAGGCCGTCGAAGGTCAGCTGGCTGCGGTGGGCGGCGAACACCTCGTCGACGGTGATGCGCACGCCCGAGTCCAGCATCACGACGTCGTTGTAGGTGCTCGAGGCCATGGTCTCCGTCAGGCCGTTGCCGCCGACGGTGAGCGTGACGTTGGATGCGGTGTCGGAATCGGTCTCGGAGATGTTGAGCGTGCCGTCGACCGTGGAGGTCAGGCCGCCCTCGACCGCGGACAGGTTCTGGAAGTCGGCCGTGCCCGTGATCTGCTCCGCGGTCGGCACCGTGGCCATCGTGATCACGGCGCTGCCGTTGTACAACGAGGTGGCCGAGTCGCGGCACTGGTTGAAGTGGATGGTGAGGATGTCGCCGGCGGAGATCTGGCCGTTGCCGTCGACGTCGTTGAAGGTGGTCGTCAGCGTGCCGCTCACGCCGCAGGGCGCGATGTCGCTGGAAACGGCCAGCGGACGCGCCGCAGCGGCGCTCTCGATGGCGGCGCGACGTTGCGGGCCGGCGGCCAGCACGCGGCGCACGACGGCCGCCAGCGAGTGGGCGCTCGCCTTCACGCTGCCGGGCTGGGCGGCCGCGCCGCCAGCGTTGGTCGCCGTCTCGACGTTGGACACCGACAGGCCGCCCGCGACCGTCGCCTGCGTGACCGCGGCCTGGTTGCTGCTGGTGATGCTCAGGCCTTCCGGACCGACGGGCTGCGACGTCGCGCCGCCGCCGTCGCTGCCGCCGCAGGCGGACAGCAGCGCGAGCGCGGACGCGGCGACGAGGGTGGAAATGGTGGGTTTCATGCGTGCCTCCCTGGCATTGTGGAATCGATGGTGCCGGCTCGGCCGGTCGAGGCCGATACCCTACCATCGAAGCGGCGTCCGGCCGCGGCGCCATGACGGGTGTTCACCCCAATTCCATCGCGTTACAGCTTCTCGCTCTCGCCGGCCTGCGGCTGCCATTTCATCAGCGCCTTCTCGACGCGCCCGACCATCGCGTCGAGCACCAGCGCGAACACGGTCAGAACCAGGATGCCGGCCATCACGGTGTTGATGTCGAAGCTGCCCTCGGCCTGCAGGATCAGGTAGCCCACGCCCTGCGACGAGCCGAGGTACTCGCCCACCACCGCGCCGACGAAGGCCAGGCCCACCGACGTGTGCAGCGAGCTGAAGACCCAGCTGGTGGCGCTCGGCAGGTAGACGTGGCGCAGCAGCTGGCGCCGGCTCGCGCCCAGCATGCGAGCGCTCGCGAGGATCACGGCGCTCACTTCCTTGACGCCCTGGTAGACGTTGAAGAACACGATGAAGAAGACGAGCGTGACGCCCAGCGCCACCTTGCTCGCCACGCCCAGGCCGAACCACACCGCGAAGATCGGCGCGAGGATCACGCGCGGCATCGCGTTCATCGCCTTGATGTACGGATCGAGGATGGCCGCGGCCAGCGGGCTCAGCGCAAGCCACAGGCCGGTGGCCAGGCCCAGCGCGGTGCCGATCGCGAACGCGAGCACCGTCTCGAGCAGCGTGATGCCCAGATGCCGGTAGATGTCGGCGTCGACGAAGAACCAGTGGCGGATGCGGTCGAAGATCTTCAGCGGCTCGCCGAAGAAGAATGCGGCCTGGTTGTCGTCGGAAAACAGGAAGTGCGGCAGCAGGCCCGGCACGGTCAGCACGTGCCACAGCCCGAAGATCAGCACCAGCACGACGAGCTGCCACGCGCGCAGCGTGCGGCGGCTGGGCTTGATGTGGCGCCACATGATCGTCAGGCCTTGGCCAGCTGTTGCTGGTAGCCGGCCAGCACCTCTTCGCGCAGCACGTCCCAGATTGCCTTGTGCAGTTCGACGAAGCTTGGGGTGGTGCGCACCTCGGCGACGTCGCGCGGACGCTCGAGGTCGACGCGGAACTCGCCGACGACGCGCGAGCCGGGGCCGGCCGACAGGATCACGACGCGGTCGCTCATCGCGATGGCCTCGTCGAGGTCGTGCGTGATGAACAGCACCGCCTTTTTCTTCGCGCCCCACAGCGCGAGGACTTCGTTCTCCATCAGCTGCCGCGTCTGGATGTCCAGCGCGGAGAACGGTTCGTCCATCAGGATGATGTCGGGATCGAGTACCAGCACCTGCGCCAGGCTCACGCGCTTGCGCATGCCGCCCGACAGCTGGTGCGGATAGCGGTCGGCGAACGCGGCCAGTCCCACGCGCTGCAGCCATTCGTTCGCGAGCGCGCGCGCGTCCGCGTCACGCGCGCCGCGGAACGACAGGCCCGCCATGACGTTGCCGAGCGCCGTGCGCCACGGCATCAGGCTCTCGGCCTGGAACATGTAGCCCGCGCGCCGGTTCAGGCCAGCGAGCGGCTCGCCGAACACGCGCACGCCGCCCGTGCTCGGCGCGAGCAGGCCGGCGGCCATGTTCAGCAGCGTGCTCTTGCCGCAGCCGGTCGGCCCGACGACGGAGACGAACTCGCCGGCCTCGATCGCGAGCGACACGTCGCGCACCGCGGTGTAGCCCGCGGCGTCGCCGTCGCGCGCGACGAAGGTGCAGCTGACGCCGTCCAGGGACAGCGCGGGAACGCTCATCGCCTGATCTTCGGGTCGGCGTTCGCCTTCTTGACGAACTCGTTCGTCCAGACGGCGGCGAGGTCGAACTTGCCGCCCTTGAGCGAATCGTCGACGCTCTGCAGCGCCCGCAACGCGGTGGCCGCGCCCTCGGGCGGGATCGCCCCGTCGACCGACAGCGCGCCCTTGCTCGCGAGGAACGCGTCGATGTAGACCGCGCGGTCGCCCAGCAGGTAGCTCTCGGGCACGGCCTTGACGATGTCGGCCGGGCCGGCGGCCTGGATCCACTTGTCCGCACGCACGATGGCGTTGGCGATGGCCTGCACCGTCGCCGGGTTCTTGTCGATGAAGGACTGCGGCGCGTACATGCAGCCGGCGGGCATCGGGCCGCCGAAGGCCTTGTCGGCTTCGGCGACGATGCGGGTGTCGGAGACGATCTTGAGGTCGCCGCTTCGCTGCAGCAGCGTGATCACCGGGTCGAGGTTGCTGATCGCGTCGATCTGGCCCGACCGCATCGCGGCGACGGCCCCCGCGCCCGCACCGACGCCGATGATGGAGACGTCCGACGGCTTGAGCCCGGCCTTGGCGAGCACGAAGTTCGCGAGCACGTTGGTGGACGAGCCCGGCGCCGTCACGCCGATCTTCTTGCCCTTCAGGTCGGCCACCGACTTGAAGCCTGGCATCGTCTTCGGATTGATGCCCAGCACGACCTGCGGCGCCCGGCCCTGCAGCGCGAACGCGCGCAGCCGGATGCCCTTGGGCTGCATGATCAGCGTGTGCTCGAACGCGCCCGAGACCACGTCGGCGCTGCCGCCCACGACGGCCTGCAGGGCCTTGGAGCCGCCGGCGAAGTCGACGATGGTGACGTCCAGGCCCTCGGCCTTGAAGTAGCCCAGGCTCTCGGCGATCGTCAGCGGCAGGTAGTAGAGCAGGTTCTTGCCGCCGACGGCGATCGTCAGCTTGGGCTTCTCGAGCGCCTGGGCGCGCAGCAGCGCGGGCGCGGCCAGAGTCGTGGCACCGAGAAGGACAACGGAACGTCGTTGCATGAGGGTCTCCGCAGGGCGATGACCCACTTTAGCGGAGGCCGGCCCCGCGCGCATGCGGGCCGGGCCCGCCCGCGTTCAGCCGTTGACGGCGGTCGTCGACGTGGAGCGCACCACGGCCAGCGACGGCCCGAAGCGGCGCCGCACCGACTGCTCGATGCCTTCGGCGTCGAGCCCGCATTCGTGCATCAGGCGCACCGGGTCGCCGTGCTCGATGTAGCGGTCGGGCAGGCCCAGTTGCAGCAGGGGCACCTGCACGCCGGCGGCGGCCAGCGCCTCCAGCACCGCGCTGCCCGCGCCGCCCATGATGCTGCCCTCCTCGAGCGTGACCAGCGCCTCGTGCGTGCGCGCCATCTCGAGCACCAGCTCCACGTCGAGCGGCTTGACGAAGCGCATGTTGACGACGGTGGCGTCGAGCTTCTCGGCCGCCTGCAGCGCCGGGTACAGCAACGGGCCGAAGGCCAGCAGTGCGATGCGGCGGCCTTCGCGGCGCTTCTCGCCCTTGCCCCATTCGAGCGTCTCGAGATCGGCCTCGGGCTTGACGCCCGCGCCGGCGCCGCGTGGATAGCGCACGCCCACCGGATGCTCCTGCGCGAACGCGCTGCTCAGCGCGCGGCGCGTCTCGCGCTCGTCGGCCGGCGTCAGCAGGCTCATGTTCGGGACGCAGCGGATGAAGGCGATGTCGTAGGCGCCGCAATGCGTCGGGCCGTCGGCGCCGACGATGCCAGCGCGGTCGAGCGCGAACACGACCGGCAGGTTCTGCAGCGCGACGTCGTGGATCAGCTGGTCGTAGCCGCGCTGCAGGAACGTCGAATAGATCGCGACGACCGGCTTCAGGCCCTCGCACGCCAGGCCGGCGGCGAAGGTGACGGCGTGCTGCTCGGCGATGCCGACGTCGTGGTAACGCTCGGGGAAGCGCTTCTCGAACTCGGTCATGCCCGAGCCGCCGCACATCGCGGGCGTGATGCCGATCAGGCGCTTGTCGGCCTCGGCCATGTCGCACAGCCACGAGCCGAACACCTCGGCGAAGGTCTGCTTGGGCGGCGTGGCGGGCTTCTGCAGGCCGACGGCGACGTCGAACTTGCCGGGGCCGTGGTAGTTGACCGGATCGGCCTCGGCGAGCTTGTAGCCCATGCCCTTGCGCGTGACCACGTGCAGGAACTGCGGGCCCTTGGCGTCGCGCAGGTTCTCGAGCGTGGGGATCAGCGAGTCGAGGTCGTGGCCATCGATCGGCCCGACGTAGTTGAGGCCGAACTCCTCGAAGATCGTGCCGGGCACGACCATGCCCTTGGTGTGCTCCTCGAAGCGGCGCGCGAACTCGTACAGCGGCGTGTTCTTCAGCACCGACTTGGCGCCCTCGCGCGCCTTCGAATAGAACTTGCCGCTCATCAGGCGGGCGAAGTAGCGGTTCAGCGCGCCCACCGGCGGGCTGATCGACATGTCGTTGTCGTTGAGGATCACCAGCATGTCGGCCATCGACACGCCCGCGTTGTTCATCGCCTCGAAGGCCATGCCGCCGGTCATCGCGCCGTCGCCGATGACGGCCACGGCCTTGCGGTTCTCGCCCTTGAGCTTGGCCGCGTGGGCCATGCCTAGCACGGCCGAGATCGACGTCGAAGAGTGCGCGGTGCCGAACGCGTCGTACTCGCTCTCGTCGCGCTTCGGAAAGCCCGCCAGGCCGCCATACATGCGCAGCGTCGCCATCTGCTCGCGCCGGCCCGTCAGCACCTTGTGCGGGTACGTCTGGTGGCCCACGTCCCACACGATGCGGTCATACGGGGTGTTGAAGACGTAGTGCAGCGCGACGGTGAGCTCGACCGTGCCGAGATTGCTCGACAGATGGCCGCCGGTCTTGCTGACGCTGTGAAGGACGTATTGCCGCAGTTCGTCGCACAGCGTGCGCAGGTCGGCGCGCGACAGGCGTCGCAGGTCCGCGGGGCTGGCGATGGTCGCGAGGAGGTTGTTGGTCATGTGGCGTTCGTTGTCCCCGGCAAGCCGCGCGTCCCGCCGGAAGGCAGGGCGCGCTTGGTCATCAATTGTCGCGCTCGACGATCTTGTCCGCGAGGCACGCGAGGTAGGCAGCCTGCCCTAATCCGCTGCGCGCCAGGGCCGCGTGCGCCTGGTCGCGCAGGTCGTGCGCGTACCTCTGCGCGGATTCCAGGCCCAGCAGCGACACGAACGTCGGCTTGTTCTGGTCGATGTCCTTGCCGGCCGTCTTGCCCAGCACTTCGGAGTCCTGGGTGACGTCGAGCACGTCGTCGACAACCTGGAAGGCCAGGCCGACGGCCGCGCCGTATTCGCTCAGCGCGGCCAGCGCGGCGGCGTCGGCGTTGCCGCAGGCGGCGCCCATCATGACGCTGGCCTGCAGCAGCACGCCGGTCTTGCGGCGATGCATGTCGCGCAGCGACTGCTCGTCGAGGCTGCGGCCGACGCTGGCGAGGTCGATCGCCTGGCCGCCGGCCATGCCGTCGTGGCCCGACGCGCGCGCGAGCAGGCGCACGAGCGTGGACATCAGCTGGGGCGGCATGCCCTCGTCGGGCGTCAGCACCTCGAAGGCCAGCGCCTGCATCGCGTCGCCGGCGAGCATCGCCTGCGCCTCGCCGTACCTGACGTGCACGGTGGGCTTGCCGCGGCGCAGGACGTCGTTGTCCATGCAGGGCATGTCGTCGTGCACCAGCGAGTAGGCGTGGATCAGTTCGACGGCCACGGCGGCGCGCAGCGCGGCGGCACTGTCGCCGGACACGGCCTCGGCCGCGGCCATCACGAGCAACGGGCGCAGCCGCTTGCCGCCGTCGAGCACGGCGTAGCGCATCACCGCGCCGAGGCCGGCGGGCGATTCGTCGGAGACCCAGCGCTCCAGGGCGCGCTCGACATCCTGCTGGCGGTCGAGCACCCAGTGCGAGAAATCGTCAATCTTCATGGTCGAGTCCAGGGCTTCAACTGGCCCTCCTCCAGGACTTTCACTTGTTCTTCTACGGCATCCAGCCTGGAGCGACAGAACTCCAGGAGCTGCGCGCCTCGCTTGTAGGCGCTCAGCAGGCCGTCGAGCGGCATCTGGCCCGTTTCCATCGCTCTCACCAACTCATCCAACTCTGCCTGGGCGTCCTCGAAACTCGCGGGGGCGGGGGCAGGGGTCGATGCTTCGGTGCGATCCATTGGTACGGGCTCGGGCAAAACGGGATTGTAGTCATCTCGACACCCGACCCGGGTATTCATTGCAACGGACTGCACGTTTTTGCAGCACTCGTCCGGAAAAATGGGGACATGGATGGAGCGATCTGTCGCAATTGGTTAAACTGCTAGGTTCGGCACGCCGGGCACGAGGCGCATGCGCCAGCGGCCGCCGAGCGATTCGTACAGATCCACCCGCGGGGCCACCGGGTGGGGGGTTGTGACATAGTTTTTTAGGATCCTGGGGATCATGTCGGACCTGAGCATCACGCTAGAAGCTCTGGAGCGCGCGCGCTCTCAACTTTCCGTTTCCACCTATTTCGACGAGGATCTGTTCCGCCGCGAACAGGAACTCATCTTCCAGCACGGACCGCGCTACCTCGCGCACGAGCTGGCGATCCCCGAAATCGGCGACTACTACGCACTGCCGCAGGAAGGCGAGGGCCGCGTGCTCGTGCGCGCGCCCGACGGCGGCGTCGAGCTGCTGTCCAACGTCTGCCGCCATCGCCAGGCCGTGATGCTCAAGGGCCGCGGCCAGACGGCGTCCAACATCGTCTGCCCGCTGCACCGCTGGACGTACGGCCTCGACGGCCAGTTGCTGGGCGCCCCGCACTTCGCGCAGGATCCCTGCCTGCACCTCAATCGCTACAGGACGCGCTGCTGGAACGGCCTCGTGTTCGAGGACAACGGCCGTGACATCGCCGCCGACCTCGCGAAGCTCGGCCCGCGCGCCCAGCTCGATTTCAGGGGCTACGTCCTCGACAAGGTGCACGTGCACCAGTGCGACTACAACTGGAAGACCTTCATCGAGGTCTACCTCGAGGACTACCACGTCGGCCCGTTCCACCCCGGCCTGGGCAGCTTCGTCAGCTGCGACGACCTCGAGTGGGAATTCGGCGCCAACTACTCGGTGCAGACCGTGGGCGTCGCCGACGGCCTCGCGCGCCCGGGCAGCGCCACCTACCGCAAGTGGCACGACGCGCTGCTGCGCTTCAACGAAGGCCGCCCGCCGCGCCACGGCGCGATCTGGCTCACCTACTTCCCCAACATCATGGTGGAGTGGTATCCGCACGTGCTGGTGGTCTCGACGCTGTATCCCAAGGGGCCGCAGCAGACCACCAACGTCGTCGAGTTCTACTATCCCGAGGAGATCGCCGCGTTCGAGCGCGAGCTGGTCGAGGCCGAACAGGCGGCCTACCTCGAGACCTGCGTCGAGGACGACGAGATCGCGCTGCGCATGGATGCCGGCCGCAAGGCCTTGTTCGAGCGCGGCGACGACGAGGCCGGGCCATACCAGAGCCCGATGGAGGACGGCATGCGCCACTTCCACGAGTGGTATCGGCAGGCGCTGAAGCCGGCACGCTGAGCCCCTGCGCGCCCGCGGGCGCGGCGCCCCACGCGACAATGGGCGCCATGTCTGCTCCCCTGCTGATGATCTGCGCCACGTTCCTGTTCGCCGCGATGGGCGTGTGCGTGAAGTACGCGTCCGACCTTTACGGCGCCGGCGAGATCGTGATGTACCGTGGCCTGATCGGCGTGATCGGCATCGCGCTGGTGGCCCGCGCCCGCGGCATCTCGCTCAAGACGCGGGTGCCGGCCATGCACGCCTGGCGCAGCGTGGTCGGCGTCACGTCGCTGACGATGTGGTTCTACGCGATCGGCCACATGCCGCTGGCCACGGCCGTCACGCTGAACTACATGTCCTCGGTGTGGATGGCGCTGTTCCTGATCGGCGGCGCCGTGGTACTGGGCGCGCAGCGCGTCGACCCGCGGCTGGTAGCCACGGTGCTGGTTGGCTTCGCCGGCGTGGCGCTCGTGCTGCAGCCGTCGATCGACAAGGACCAGATGGTGCCGGGCGTCATCGGCCTGGGCTCGGGCATGCTGTCTGCGCTGGCCTATCTGCAGGTCGCGACGCTGGGGCGCGCCGGCGAGCCCGAGCTGCGCGTCGTCTTCTATTTCTCGATCGGCGGCTTCGTGGCCGGGGTCGCGATGTCGCTGTTGCAGGGCTGGCATGCGCGCCATACCCTGCCGGGTTTCGCGCTGCTCGCGGCGACCGGCGTGTTCGCCACCGCGGCGCAGGTGCTGATGACGCGCGCGTACGCGATCGGCAAGCCGCTGTCCAACGCCAGCCTGCAGTACCTGGGCATCGCGTTCTCGTTCGTCTTCGGCATCTGGCTGTTCCATGATCCATTGACGTGGATGGCGGTCGGCGGCATGGTGCTGATCGTCGGCGCCGGCCTCGCGGCCGCGCGCCTGCGCGCGACGACGCTGTCCTCCACCGCCCCCGACACCATCCAACCGCATCCGGACACCTGAGATGACCGCACCCACCCTGCCCACGCCCCTCGTCTCGCCCGAGCAGCTGCTCGCGGCACTTGCCGCCGGCGCCGCGCCGGTGATCATCGACTGCAGCTTCGACCTCGCCGACGTCGGGGCCGGCGAGCGCGCCTTCGCCGAAGGCCACCTGCCTGGCGCTGTCTACGCGCACCTGGACCGCGACCTGGCCGGCCCGAAGACCGGCACCAATGGGCGCCATCCGCTGCCGGCGCGCGCCGACTGGGCCGCGACGCTCGCGCGCCTGGGCGTGACGCCCGCGCGCGCGGTGGTCGTCTACGACGCGCAGGGCGGCATGTACGCGGCCCGCGCCTGGTGGATGCTGCTGTGGGCCGGGCACCGCGCGGTGAGCGTGCTGGACGGCGGCATCGTCGCGTGGAAGGCCGCGGGCGGCGCGGTCGAGTCCGGCGCGACGACGCCCGTGGCCGTGCCGGGCGCCTATCCGCTCGGCGACAGCCTGGTCGCCAGCGTCGACGCGGACGCGCTGCAGAAGTCGCTCGGCCGAGTGACGCTGCTCGACGCGCGCGCCGGCGAACGCTACCGCGGCGAGGTCGAGCCGCTGGACAAGCGCGCCGGCCACATCCCGGGCGCGCGTTCCCGCTTCTTCAAGGACAACCTCGGCACCGACGGCCGATTCAAGCCGGCGCAGGAGTTGCGCGCGGCCTTCGAGGCCTTCGGCGCGGCGCCGGCCCAGGTCGTGCACCAGTGCGGCTCGGGCGTGACGGCCTGCCACAACCTGCTCGCGATGGAGGCCGCGGGGCTGCCGGGCTCGGCGCTCTATCCAGGCTCGTGGAGCGAGTGGTCGGCAGATCCGAGGCGCCCGGTCGCCGTCGGCTGATTCCCCGGGTGCGGGCGGCGCGCGAAAGGCGCACACTTTCCTCGTCGCAACGACCGGAGACCGCCATGTACCGCAGCATCCTCATTCCGACCGACGGCACGGCCATCACCGCCAAGGCCGTCGCCAGCGGAATCGCCCTGGCCAAGGCGCTCGGTGCCCGGCTCAGCACGATCACGGTGAAGGAGCCGTTTCCGTACAGCGCCATCTCCGAGATGCAGCCGATCCCGCCGCAGGAGTTCTACGACGCGCAGGAGCGCATCGCGCTGAACCGCGTCAAGGAAGTGGTCGCGGCGGCGGACCAGGCCGGGCTCGAGTGCCAGGCCTTCACCGTCGAGGCGCCCCATCCGTGGGAGGCCATCGTCGATCACGCGAAGGCGCAGTCGTGCGACCTGATCGTGATGGCCTCGCATGGCCGGCGCGGCGTCAGCGCGCTGCTGCTGGGTAGCGAGACGACGCGCGTGCTGGTGCATTGCGAGGTGCCCGTGCTGGTCGTCAAGTAGCGGGCCCGGCCCGATCGGACTAAACTGACTGAGTCAGCTACTTTTGCAGACTCAGTCAGATGACCACCATACCCCACCCGCATGTCGCCACCGTGCGCGAGTTCTCGCGCTTCTACACGCGCCGCCTGGGCACGCTCGACGAAGGCCTGCTCGAGACGGCCTGGTCGCTGACCGAGGCGCGCGTCGTCTTCGAGCTCGCTCAGGCGCCGTCGACCGACATGGCGGCGCTGCGTGCCACGTTGGCGCTGGACTCCGGCTACCTGAGCCGGCTGCTCGCGAAATTCGACGCGGCGGGGCTGATCAAGCGGACCGCGTCGGCCACCGACGGTCGTCGCCAGTCGCTGTCGCTCACCGCGGCCGGGAGAAAGCTCTATCGCACGCTCGACGAGCGCTCGAACCGGCAGGTCGGCGAGCTGCTCGCGCCGTTGCCGGAGCCGGTCCAGGAATCGCTGGCCGGGGCGATGCGCACGGTGATGCGCGCGCTCGACGATCAGGCGAAGTCGCCGGTGGTCGTGCTGCGTGGCCTGCGGCCGGGCGACCCCGGCTGGGTCGTCCAGCGCCATGGCGAGGTCTACGCCCGCGAGTACGGCTGGACGCAGTCGTTCGAGGCGCTGGTGGCCCGCATCGTCGCCGACTACCTCGACAAGCACCAGCCCGGGCGCGAAAGCGCCTGGGTCGCCGAGGTCGATGGCCAGCGCGCCGGCTGCGTGTTCTGTGTCCGCAAGGACGACGAGACGGCGCAGCTGCGCATCCTGCTCGTCGAGGCCTGGGCGCGCGGGCATGGCCTGGGCGCGCGGCTGGTCGACGAATGCATCCGCTTCGCACGCGACAGCGGCTACCGCAAGCTGGTGCTGTGGACCAACGACGTCCTCGTCGCCGCGCGCCGGATCTACCAGGCGGCGGGCTTCGAGCTCGTCCGCGAGGAGTCGCACCACAGCTTCGGCAAGGATCTGGTCGGCCAGTTCTGGGAATTGCGCTTGTAGGCTTCTCGCACACCGACATCTTCTCGACAGCGCCGGGCAGGCACAATCGCGCGCATGTCTGTCACCTCTCCAACCGCTGTCGGACCGCTTGCCGCGGTCGACATGGGCTCCAACAGTTTCCGGCTCGAGATCGGGCAGGTCCAGGACGGACGCTATCGCCGCCATCTCTACCTGAAGGAGACCGTTCGCCTTGGCGCGGGCCTCGATGTCGACGGCATGCTGACCGAGGAGGCCACAGAGCGCGGGCTGCGCTGCCTCGCGAGCTTCGCGCAGACGCTCAAGGCATCGGCGCCGATGCGGATCCGCGCCGTGGCCACGCAGACGCTGCGCGAGGCGCGCAATCGAGACCAGTTCCTGCTGCGTGCCGAGGCCGCGCTGGGGCATCCGATCGAAGTCATCTCCGGCCGCGAGGAAGCGCGCCTGATCTACACGGGCGTCGCCTTCCTGCAGCCGTCGGGGAAGCCGCGGCTCGTGATCGACATCGGCGGCCGCTCCACCGAGATGATCCTCGGCGACGGGCCCGCGCCGCGCGTGGCCGAGTCGTTCCAGGTCGGCTGCGTCAGCCTGTCGATGCGCTACTTCCCCGACGGCCGCTACACACGCGCCGCGTTCCGCGCCGCGCAGGTGGCCGCCGGCGCCGAGCTCGAGGAAGCCCTGGTGCCGTTCTCGCGCCGCCACTGGCGCGAGGCGCTCGGCTCGTCAGGCACTGCCGGCGCCGTTGCCGACATCCTGCGCGCCAGCGGCAAGACCGACGGCCGCATTACCGCCGAGGGCCTGCGCTGGCTGATCGAGCGATGCATCGAGCTGGGTCACATCGACAAGCTGGACATCCCCGGCATGAAGCCCGAGCGTCGCGCAGTGATCCCGGGTGGCCTGGCGATCCTCTACACGATCTGCGCGCAGTTCGGCATCGAGGAACTGATCGCTGCCAAGGGCGCGCTGCGCCAGGGCGTGATCGTCGACCTGTCGGAGCGTCTTGCCGCCGGCAACCAGGCCAGCGGCCACGACCTGCGCGATGCGACCGTGGCCGAACTGCAGCGCCGCTTCAACGTGGACGTCGACCAGGCCGAGCGCGTCGCGAAGACCGCGCAACGCTTCTTCGAAAGCGCGTGGCCGAAGGGAGACGCGGAGATGCACAAGGAACTGCGCTGGGCCGCCGCGTTGCACGAGGTCGGCCTGATGGTGTCGCACCACGACCACCACCGGCACAGCTCCTACATCGTGTCGCATGTCGACGCACCCGGGTTCTCGCAAAGCCAGCAACGCCGCCTCGGCGAACTGGTGCTGGGGCAGCGTGGCGGGCTGCGCAAGATCGAGGCGGGGTTGTCGCGCGAGCTGACGGCCTGGCAGGTCCTCTGCCTGCGGCTCGCCGTGATCGAATGCCACGCGCGGGGCGAGGTCGACGCAAGCGGGCTGGCCCTGACCCGGCTCGCCGGCGGTGGCGCGCGGCTGTCGTTCTCGGCCCAGTGGGCGGAGGAACATCCGCGCACGGCCTACCTGCTGCGCGAGGAGGCGGATCTGTGGGCGCGCCAAGGGGCGCTGCTGTTGACGCTCAATTGAGCTCGCGCGAGACTTCGATCGAGGGCGGTGTTGCACGCGACGTGGCGAAAGCCGCGTCCGGACCCGTTTGCCAGACTCGAGACCGGAGGTTCGATGACTGCGGATGACGTCGACGAGCCAGTTCTCCGGCTGCCCGCCTTCTACGGCGTGGCGCTTGCGACGCTGCTGGGTCTGGGCATCGCGCTGACGTTGGTCGTGGTGCCGCCTCGCGACACGCCCGTCGACATCCGGTTCTGCAACGCGACGGACGTCGTCCTCACCCACGTGGAAACCTACGAGGCCACTCGGTTTGGCGACATCGCCGCGGGACGGTGCTCCGACTATCGACGCATCGAGCGAGGCTACTCGATGATGGGTTTCGCTGCGGGATTCCACGGGAGGCGCATCGAGCGCTGGCCCGAGGATCACGTCGGCGGCCCGGATCTGCCGACAGGCCGACACAGCTTCGTCATCCGCGATACCGCGAACGGACTGGAGATCCAACATCAGTAGCGCTCGAAGACGCCGGCGGCGTGGCGCTACCCGTCGGCCACGGCCCCAATACTGCGGCCCCAAAAGCAAGACGCCCGAGCTAAGAATTTAGCTCGGGCGGTTGCAGGGATATTAGCCTGACAATGTCCTACTTTCACACGGGAACCCGCACTATCATCGGCGCAGAGGCGTTTCACTGTCC
>NZ_JAJLJH010000005.1 GCF_023231945.1 Scleromatobacter humisilvae | reverse complement strand
TTGATTTTTAAAGAGCTTGCGAGGCAAACCGTTGTTTGCGTCGTCGTGCTGTTATCAGCACAGAAGCGGAATTATGATCTGCTTTTAAAACCTTGTCAAGCAGTCAGACTTTCGCGCTTCGTTTCGTTGGCTGCAAATCAAAGTTCGATTTGTTTCCAGCGAAGCCTGCCATTCTATGCCCGATTTCGAATCGTCGTCAAGCATTGTTTTGCAGACCTTCGTCAATCTTCATCTCGCCCTGGCCTGGCATGGGAACCTTCCGGCCCACCACCGCGCTGCGGTCAGAGCTGACTTGTGATCAGCGAAGCCTGCGATTCTATGTCAGCAGTTTCGACTTGCGCAAGCCCTTTGCGAAAAATCGCTTTCGCCCCGCGCTCAGCCTCCGACGTGCCCAGGCACTGCCGTCTGCAGTCGCCCGTAGGTCACCTGCGGATCGTCCGCTTCGCAGATCAGGTCGATATGCTTGTTCCACACCGATGAGTCCACCCGCAGGATGCGCTTCTTGATGGAGGACACCTGCGTGGGGTGCATCGAGAAGCTACGCAGGCCCATGCCCAGCAGCAGCTCGGTGAACGCCGGGTCGCCGGCCATCTCGCCGCACACGGAGACTTCCTTGCCCAGCTCCTGGGCCTTGGCGATGGTCTGGGCGATCAGCCGCAGCACCGCCGGATGCCACGGGTCGTAGAGATGGGAGACGGCCTCGTCGGCGCGGTCGATGGCCAGCGTGTACTGGATCAGGTCGTTGGTGCCGATCGAGACGAAGTCGAAGTACTTCAGCAACGACGGCAGCATCAGGGCCGCGGCGGGCACCTCGATCATCGCGCCGATGGCCACGTCGACGTAGGCCTGCGCGCGCGCACGCAGCTGCGCCTTGGCGCGCTCGATCGCCTCGATCAGCAAGCGCACCTCGCGCAGTTGCGCCACCATCGGAACCAGCAGCCGCACCTTGCCGTGCACGCTCGCGCGCAGGATCGCGCGCAACTGCTCGCCGAACATCTCCGGCTCGGACAAGCTCCAGCGAATCGCCCGCAGCCCGAGCGCCGGGTTGAGGTTGTGGTCGACGCGCTCCATCTGCTGTGGCGTGCGGTCCAACTGCTTGTCGGCGCCGATGTCGACCGTGCGGATCGTGACTGGCAGGCCCGCCAGCGCCTTGACCACCTTGCTGTAGGCCTCGTACTGCTCTTCCTCGCCCGGCAGGCGGCCGGCACGGTTCATGAACAGGAACTCGCTGCGGAACAGGCCGACGCCCACGGCGCCGGCGTCCAGCACCGCCTGGGCGTCGCTGGGCAGCTCGATGTTGGCCAGCAGCTCGATCGGATGCCCGTCCAGCGTGACGGCCGGCGTGTGGCGCAGTCGGTCCAGCCGCGCCCGCTCGAGCTCGACCTGGCGCTGGCGGAAGCGGTATTCCTCGAGCACGATGGGAGATGGGTTGACGATCACGACGCCGGCGTCGCCGTCGATGATGATCCAGTCGTCCTGGGTGACGATGCGGCTCGCCTCACGGGCGCCGACCACCGCCGGAATGTCCATGCTGCGCGCGACGATCGCCGTGTGCGAATTGCGTCCGCCGACGTCGGTCACGAAGCCGGTGAACACGCTGCGCCTGAATTTGAGCATGTCCGCCGGGGCGATGTCGTTGGCCACCAGTACGAGCGGGTCTTCGCCGGCGAAGTCGCGCTGGCCCTGGGGCGGCGGGTTGTCGAACGAATCGCCGCCGAGACGCCCCAGCGCGGTGATGACGCGCTCGACCACCTGCTCCAGGTCGGCCTTCCGATCGCGCAGGTACTCGTCCTCCATCTCGTCGAACTGGCGCGCGATCACCTCCAGCTGCGACGACAGCGCCCATTCGGCG
Source organism: Scleromatobacter humisilvae (assembly GCF_023231945.1). GTDB lineage: Bacteria > Pseudomonadota > Gammaproteobacteria > Burkholderiales > Burkholderiaceae_C > Scleromatobacter > Scleromatobacter humisilvae. The sequence goes on along the minus strand of NZ_JAJLJH010000005.1, from coordinate 279,251 downwards.
TTGTAGTGGCGCTCGACGATCCACTGCCGCGTCGCCTCCGACAGCGAATCGTCCTGCAGCAGCATCAGGTGGACGTCGAGCAGCGCGACCAGCTCGTCGTGCGCGTCCTCGGGAACGTCGCCCTTCAGCGCGGTGAGTTCCTGCACGACCAGGTCGCGCGCGGCGCCCAGGCGACGCACCTCGGCGTCGATCATCGCGGCCTCGACGTAGTAGTGGGCGACGTCGACCCGGCTCGACGCGACGAGCACCGCACGGCCGATCGCGACCCCGCGCGACACCGGCAGACCGAACACCTGAATGCTCACGAACAACCTCCGCGAACCGCTCGCCGGGCGCGGGCTGGCGAGCCGGCGGGTTCGAACGGTCAATGTAGCAGCAAGGCGGCCGGCTGCCCCGCGCCAACTCGACGATTGCGCCGTGGTGTCACACGGGTATCACCACGCCTTCATGGGCGCGTCACGGCACGTCGCGACCATCGCCGCCATATTGGGAGCCACTTGAATGACCGAGTTCGTCAACACACCCGGGCTGGCCGCCGGCGGCCAGCTCGACAGCCTGCGCCGGCCCGACCGCCCGGCCGGCCGCGCGCAGCGCTCGCACGTCGCCCCGACACTGCAGGTCGTGTGGGCGCGCCAGCTCGACGACGTCCGCGCCGCCCAGCGCCTGCGCCACCAGGTCTTCGTCGAGGAGATGGGCGCGCAGCCGACGCCCGTCCCCGGTGCTCCGGCCGGCCACGACATCGACCTGTTCGACGAATTCTGCGAACACCTGATCGTTCGCACCGCGCCCGCGAACGACGAGCTCGGCGAGGTCGTCGGCACCTACCGCGTGCTGACGCCCAGCGCCGCCCGCCGCGCCGGCAGCTTCTACAGCGACACCGAATTCGACCTGACGCAGCTGCGCCCGCTGCGCGAGCGCATGGTCGAGCTCGGCCGCAGTTGCGTGCACCGGGATCACCGCTCCGGCACCGTCATCCTGGCGCTGTGGGGCGCGCTGGCCCAGTTCATGGAGCACAACGCCATGGAGACGGTGATCGGCTGCGCGAGCATCTCGATGCGCGACGGCGGCCATTGCGCCGCAAGCCTGTGGGCGAGCCTGCGCGAGACGCACCTCGCGCCGGTCGAATGGCAGGTGCGTCCGCGCGTGGCGCTGCCGGTGGACGACCTGAACCAGGGCCTGGACGTGGAAGCGCCGGCGCTGATCAAGGGCTACCTGCGCATGGGCGCCAAGGTGCTGGGCGCGCCGGCGTGGGATCCGGAATTCAACACGGCCGACCTGCCGATGCTGACGCGCGTGGCCGACATCCCGGCCCGCTACAGGCGCCATTTCCTGGGCTGAACGCCCGGACGAGCGCCCGAGGCGCCGGTCTACTGGCCTTCGCCGAACTTGTCGTTGACGAGCGCGGTGATCGCGTCGGTGGCCTGCTGCTCGTCCTCGCCCTCGGTCTCGAGCTCGACTTCGGCGCCGAGGCCGGCGGCCAGCATCATGATGCCCATGATGCTCTTGGCGTTGACGCGCCGCCCGTTGCGGGCCATGAACACCTCGCACTTGAAGCTGCTGGCGAGCTTCGTGAGTTTGGCCGATGCCCGGGCGTGAAGGCCGAGCTTATTGCTGATGGCGAGCGTTGTTCGGATCATTCGTGATGGGAGAAAGGGTCTGGTTTTGCGGCCGCGTCTGGGCGACCTGCATCACGCCTTGGGAAGCGCCGGACACCGCGCGGGCGACCAGCGCGTCGAGCGGCTCGCCGAGATAGCACAGCGAGCGCCACAGCATCGGCACATTGACGCCGGCCACCACGCGGACGTTGACGCCATCGGACAGCCGTTGCGCGACGTTGCAGGGCGTGGCGCCGAACACGTCGGTCAGCACCAGCACCTCGCGGGTGTTGAGCCGCTCCAGCGCCGCGCGCGCAAGCGCCTCGACCGTTTCGGCGGACATTGTCGGTTCGACGTCGATGGCCTCGAACAGGTGGCCCTTTTCCTCATAGCAGTGTCCCGCGACGGACAACAACGCCGAAGCGAGGGGGGCATGAGCGATCAGCAATACAGCGGCCACGTGGACTCAAATCCGAGCGTCTTGAAACGACGCAAACAAAAGATTATCGGCCTGGAAGCTCGGCAAACCTAGTACGCGCAGTCGGGATGCGGGGGAACTCGCCGCATTTAGTGGCGCATTTGCACGCTTCCTTGTGCGCAACGCACCAACTTGAAGCCTACGTGGGGTCAGGTGCGACTTTTTCCAGGTCGAAGCGCAAGCCGTCCTCGAACGGCCTGACGGCGCTCTCCGGCAGCGAGGGTCCCACGGCGCTGGCCTGGTAGACGCGCGTGCCCCGCCCGAAGACACGGATCGCCTCGTCGATCGTCTGGCCATCCGGCCGTCGGCCATGCAGGTGCGCACTGGAATTTCCTGAAAACGGGGTGACCCCGGGCATGTTCAACGCGCCAGCCGGCGAATCGGCCGACCGGATCGCCATCGCGGCGCTCTCGCGCAGGGCGTGCAGCACCGCGTCGACGCGCGCCGGATCGCCGACGTCGGCCGTCGCGACGCCATACGTGATGCCGCCGGCCTCGCAGGACAGCATGAACAGCTTCAGCGGCACGCCGGCCACCGTCACGTCGCGCTGGAAACGGCCCGGGCGGCAGGGCAGTTCGGTTACAAGTTGGGTGTCGGGCAGCGGGACGCTGCGCCAATCGAAGGTCGGGCTGCATCCGGCGAGCGCCACCATGGCCGCGCAGACGGCAAATCGCGACGGGCTGCGACTTGAAAGCCGGGCAACGGGTGTATCCGAATGCTTTTTGGGATCCATCAGTTCATCATTCATGGAAGCACGTGCGCCCCCGACTCACCCTCCTTGGGGATGGGCCGACGGGCGTTCGCTGGGCAATATGACGGACATCACGGTTGCATTTGATACGCTTTGTAACCCGTGCAACCAAGGCGCACAATGGCCTGAACGTCGGAAGCGGCGCGTGACGTGTGACGGAGGGTTCCCATGACAATGACACTCGCATCGAGCCGATCGACAATGAACGACCCGATCTACGACAAGCCGCCGGAGCCGGACGAGGCCCACTGGCGCGAGATCATCGGCCAGATCGGCACCGAGGTCGGACTGCCGCTGTCGGCGGCGCTCGAACGCGTCACAGTGCTCGCGACCACCGGCAAGATCGACCGCGCCGGCCTGCGCATGCTGCGCGAGGAGATCGAACGCGCCCGCCGCGCCGGCATGATCGGCCAGCAGCTCGCCCGCTTCGCCTCCGGCCGGATCCGCCAGACGCCCGAGCAGATCAGCGTCACGCAGATGCTGCGCGAGGTGCTGCTGCAGCGAGGCCGCGAGGCGACCGCGCGCCAGATCGAGATCAGCCAGGCGCTGAAGCCGGCCGAGGTCGTCGCCGACGCCACGCTGCTGTACGCGCTGATGCAGGCCGTCGTCGACTGGAGCCTCGATCTCGCGCGCAAGAATCTCGAATTCAAGATCGAGATCAAGGCCTGGCCGCCGTACGGCCGCCTGTCCGCGCGCTTCTCGCACTCGAGCTCGGATGCCTCCGACCGCCTGACCCCGGTCGGCACGCCGCTGCCGTCGCTCGACTCGATGTCGTGGCGCCTCGTGCAGCAGATCTCGTGGACGCTGGGCCTGGTGCTCGACCGCACCGTCTCCGACAGCGAGACCACGCTCACGATCGAGTTCCCGCGCACCGTGCACGACGAGATCGAGGGCGTCAGCGTCGTCGAGATCGACCAGGGCTTCGGCGTGTCCGAGAACTCCAAGCCGCTGGCCGGCAGCCACGTGCTGGTGGTGGCGGGTTCGCGCGACATGCGTTCGCTGATCAAGGAATCGATCCGCCACATGGGGCTGCTGGTCGACTTCGTCGGCAGCGTCGACGAGGCCGAGGAGTTCTGCCGCGAGGCGCTGCCGCACGCGATCATCTACGAATCGGTGCTGGCCAACGAGAAGTTCCAGAAGCTGCGCCTGGGCATCTCGATGGACATGCCGACGTTCGTGTTCATCGAGGTGGCACCCGAAGGCGGCGCGCTGCAGTTGTCGACGAACAGCGCCGACAACCACGCGCGCATCGGCCGCGACGCCGTGATGCAGTCGCTGCCCTCGGCGCTGATCTACGAACTCTCGCGAACGGTCTGAGCGCGATGCCACGCGGGCTCAATGCCCGCCGAAGACCGACTTGAGGATCGCGCTGCCGGTGGCCATCGGGTCGGCGCGGATCTTCTTTTCCTCCTGGCCGATCATCAGGAACAGGCCGTCGAGCGCCTTGCGCGTGACGTATTGTTCGACGTTGGCGTCCTCCGGCTTGACGAGTCCGAACGACGAGCCCTTGCTCGCGACGGCGTTGTACTTGGCCGCCAGCGACACCTTCTCCGTCTCGGCCGTGACGATGGGCAGGAACTTCTCGCCCAGCGGTGCGCGCGTCTTGGCGGCGAAGAAATCGGTGACCGAGGTGTCGCCGCCGCGCACGATCTTGACCGCGTCCTCCACCGACATCGCATGCACCGCGTTCAGCAGCAACGGCTTGGCGGCCGGCACGGCCTGCTCCGCGGCGCGGTTCATCGAATTGACCAGGTCGTCGACGCGTTGCTGCTGGCCGAGCGCGCGCAGCATGGAGGCCGCGCTCTTCAGGGCGCCGGGCAGCGGGATCCGGACCTGCGGGTTGTCCAGGAAGCCGCCCGGCTTGCCGAGCAGGGAGACGGCGCTGTCCGCCCCGCGCTCGAGCGCCGCGCGCACGCCCGAGGCCGCCGTGCCTTCATCGAGCGCGAACGCCTTCGCGGACTCGCCCAGCAGCGCGACGCAGGCCGCGCGTGCGAGAAAGAGCGCGGCCAGGGCCGGCGTAAACTGACGTCGTTGCATCGTGGATCCCCATGAAGTCTGATCGCGCCCTGGCCCTGCTCGCACCCGCCGCGGCGTTGGTGGCTGCCATGCTATCGGGTTGCAGTCGCGTCGAACAGGCACCCGCCGTCTCGTACACGCTGCTCGATGGCCGCCGGACCGAACTCGCGGCGCTGCGCGGCCACGTCGTGCTGGTGAACTTCTGGGCGACCGACTGCGCGCCCTGCGTCGAGGAGATGCCGGCGATGGTCGCCAACTGGCGCCGCTTCTCGCCGCAAGGCTTCGAGACGCTGGCCGTCGCGATGCAGACCGACCCGCCCGCACTCGTCTCCAACTTCGCCCAGGCGCGCGCGCTGCCGTTCGGCGTGGTCATCGACAACACCGGCGAGGTCGCACGCAGGCTGGGCAACGTGCAGTTCACGCCGACGTCGCTGCTGATCAACAAGCGCGGCGAGATCGTCAAGCGCTGGGTCGGCAAGACCGACTTCGAAGCGCTGGCGCCGCTCATCGCGGAGCTCGACGGCCGGGGTTAGGTCGTGGGCCAGGCCGCGCGGAAGCGGCTCGGCACCGCGCCGGCCGCCTTGCGCATCAGGCGCCGCAGCGCGGTGGCGTCCTCGTAGCCCACGCTCTCGGCCACCTGGGCGATCGTCATCCGGCTCGACTCGATCAGCTGCCGTGCCCGATTGAGCCGCACGCTCTGCACCAGCGCCAGCGGCCCGCGCCCGCTCGCGGCGCGCACGTGACGCGCGAGCGTGCGCGGCGACATCGCGAGCTCGCCGGCCAACGCCGCGACGCTCGGCGGATTCGGCAGCGCCGCCTCGATGCGCAGCGTCAGCCGGCGGATCAGCTCGCTGCCGTTGGCCATCATCGCCGGCACTGCGAACGGGGCCTGCGCCTGGCGGCCGTCGATCAGCAGCACCTTGCCCACCGCATCCGCGAGCGCGATGCCGAAGCGCTCGCGCAGCAGGTGCAGCATCAGGTCGGACTGCGCCAGCGCCGCACCGGCCGTCGTGACCGGGCCGTCGGCGCACACCATGCGGTCGGCGTCGACGATGCAGGCCGGCTCCAGGCGCCGCAGTTCGGGCGCGAGCCACCACGAGGTCGTCGCGCGCCGGTTCGCCAGCAGCCCGGCGGCCTGCAGCAGGAACACCGCCGAGCACGAGGCCGCGACGGCCCCGCCGCGAGCGGCGTGGCGGCGGATCGCGGCGATCGCGCGACGCGCGTCGTCCCGGGCGAGACGCTGCTCGATCACGCCGGGGTTGTCGGTGCCGAGCCCCGGGACGATCCACGTCGACGAATCGACGCGCGCCCTCGCGGGCAACGGCGCCGCGTCCAGCCGCAGGCCCGCGCTGAGGGCGACGGCCTGGCCATCCGGCGACAGCACGCGCCAGGTCGGGCGCGGCGTCTTCGCGCGGGGCGCGAGCGTGGCCGCGGCCTGGAGGATGTCGAGCGTCACCGACACGCTGCTCGCGTAGGTTCCCGGCAAGACGAGGATCGAGAAATCGTGCATGTCCTGTTTCGCTCGATAAATGCCTGATCGGACACTCGCAGTCTAGGGCCGCGACAGGTGCAATGCCAGTCCCGAATCAGGAGACCCCATGCCGCAGACCATTTCCCTGCAACGCAAGCTGACCGAGCCCGACCCGCTCGAGGACTTCGCGCCGCGCCACGTCGACGTCGACGGCATCGCCAGGACCGTGCACGTGGCCGGCGCCGGCCCGGCGGTGATCGTGATGCCCGAGACGCCCGGCATCAGCCCGCACCTGGCGCGATTCGCACGCTGGGTTCGCGACGCCGGCTTCGCCGTGTGGATGCCGTCGCTGTTCGGCCGCGACGGCGCGCTGCCCGACGCCGAGGAGGCCGTCGCCACCTTCAGGCGCACCTGCGTCAGCGCCGAGTTCCGCAAGCTGGCCGCCGACCAGCCGAGCCCGATCACGCATTGGCTGCGCGGCCTCGCACGGATCGCGCATGCGGAGTGCGGCGGCCCCGGCGTCGGCGCGATCGGCATGTGCTTCACCGGCAACTACGCATTGACGATGATGCTGGAGCCCGCGGTGCTCGCGCCGGTGTTGTGCCAGCCTTCGATGCCGCTGGAGGATGCGGCGTCGGTGGAAAGCGGCCCGCAGGAACTCGCCGCGATCCGCGCGCGCCTGGAGCGCGACGACCTCACCGTGCGCGCCTGGCGCTTCGCCGGGGACCGCTTCTGCACGGCGCAACGCTTCGCGGCCTATTCGGCGGCGCTCGGCGATCGTTTCGAGGGCCGCGTGCTGCCCGACGACTCAGCGAACACGCGCGACCTGCCGCCGTTCTTCGAGCACGTGATCAAGGGCGCGCACAGCGTCGTCACCGTGCACCTGATCGACGAGGCGGGCCAGCCGACGCTCGCCGCACGCGACGAGATCCTGGCGTTCTTCGAGCGGAGGCTGAAGCCAGCCTAGTTGGCGGGGCCCATGTCCAGCCCGGCGTGCTCGGCCTGCTTGTCCGCGTGGTAGCTCGAGCGCACCATCGCGCCGACGGCGGCGTGGCTGAAGCCCATCTCGATGGCCTTCTGCTCGAACATCCTGAACGTGTCCGGGTGCACGTAGCGCGCCACCGGCAGGTGATGGCCCGACGGCGCGAGGTACTGGCCGATCGTGATCATGTCGATGTCGTGGGCGCGCATGTCGGCCATGACCTGCAGGATCTCCTCGTCGGTCTCGCCCAGGCCCACCATGATGCCGCTCTTGGTCGGCACGTCCGGGTGCATCGCCTTGAACTTCTTGAGCAGGTTCAGGCTGAACTGGTAGTCGCTGCCCGGGCGCGCCTGCTTGTACAGGCGCGGCGCGGTCTCGAGGTTGTGGTTCATCACGTCGGGCGGCGCGGCCTTCAGGATTTCGAGGGCGCGGTCGTCGCGGCCGCGGAAGTCGGGCACCAGCACCTCGATGCGCGTCTCGGGCGACATCTCGCGGATCTGGCGGATGCACTCCACGAAGTGGCCGGCGCCGCCGTCGCGCAGGTCGTCGCGGTCGACGCTGGTGATGACCACGTACTTGAGCTTGAGCGCCGCGATCGTGCGCGCGAGGTTCTTGGGCTCGTCGACGTCCAGCGGGTCAGGCCGGCCGTGGCCGACGTCGCAGAACGGGCAGCGGCGCGTGCATTTGTCGCCCATGATCATGAACGTGGCCGTGCCCTTGCCGAAGCACTCGCCGATGTTGGGGCAGGACGCCTCCTCGCACACCGTGTGCAGCTTGTGCTCGCGCAGGATCTGCTTGATCTCGTAGAAGCGGCTGCTGGGCAGCGCGGCGCGCACGCGGATCCAGTCCGGCTTCTTCAACTGCTCGGCCGGGACGATCTTGATCGGGATGCGCGACGTCTTGGCCTGCGCCTTCTGCTTGGCCGTGGCATCGTAGGCGGGCGTGGCGACGTCGGGGGTGTTGGCTTCGGTGGACATTCGGTGCGGGGATGGATCGAGCGTCAGGCTCGGAAATGGGCTGCGGCGGGGCCGGCGGAACGCCCCTTTCAGCTCAGCGCGTGAACCTTGCGCCGAGGTGGCGGCCCAGCACGTCGGCCACCGTTGCCCAGTCGGCAACGACGCCCAGTGTAGCGAGGGCGACGGTTTTCAGCCCGGCATAACCGCACGGGTTGATTCGCTCGAAGGGTTGCAGATCCATCGCGACGTTGAGTGCGACGCCGTGATACGTACAGTGATTGCTCACTTTGACGCCCAGTGCCGCGATCTTTCCGAGACCCTGGAACGGATCCGAGGCCGGCCTGTCGTTGCCGAGCGCCGCGTGCCCGAACGGATCCGCCAGCTTCACGTAGATGCCCGGCGCGCCCGGCACGCGGTGCCCGGTGACGTCGAAGTCGGCCAGCGTGCGCAGCACGGCGTCCTCGAGCCGGAAGACGAATTCCTTGACGTAGATGCCCTGCCGCCGCAGGTCGACCAGCGGGTAGGCGACCACCTGGCCGGGCCCGTGGTACGTCACCTGGCCGCCGCGGTTGGTCTGGACGACCGGCACGTCGCCGGCATCGAGCAGGTGTTCGGACTTGCCGGCGAGGCCCTGCGTGAACACCGGCGGGTGCTCGACGATCCAGATCTCGTCCGGTGTCTCGGGGCCGCGGCCCGCGGTGAACGCCTTCATGGCGTCCACGGTCGGTTCATAGGGCACGCGGCCGAGCGGGCGCAGCAAAGGCGGGATGGGTGGGCCTTGGTCAGCCGCGATGGTCATCGACAGGGAACTTTCCTGCAGGCGCAGGAGCGCGCCGCATGCCCGATTTTAAGGCACCGGCCTTCCCGCCGTTCAGGCCGGGGTGATCTGCTTCAGCTTCAGCAAGCGCTTGTAGTCGCGCGTGGTCTTGAACGTCTCGAACTCGGCGTCGATGGCATCGCGATCGACGCTCTCGAGCTTGCGCGCGAGGCATGCGAGCACGAAGGCGTGCTCGTCGCCGTACTTGTTCACCGACCAGCCGATGCCGCCCGAATTGGGGCAGCCGGGCCAGAAGGCGATCCAGCGCCAGTCCGGATATTCCTTGTCCTCGCGCCGGCGCACCGCGTGAACCAGACGCACGCCGACAACGCCGGAGGTGTTGCGGCTGGTCATCCGGTTCTTCATGCCGATCGGTGGCGGCAGTTCGGCGAGAGTCACCTTGACCCACTTCCGGGCCGCGGTTTCAGCCTTGGCCCAGGTGCCGAACTGCTTCAGCGTGAAGTTCTTCTGATGTAGCTTTTTCTGCCGAACGATGCGTGCCATCACGCACTTTTCGGTCTCGTTTCTGGTGAGATGCATGAAGCCTCTGAGAGTCGCTTCCCCCACCTGTCCATCACAGAACGATCTTGACCATCGGATGCGCGGTCAATGTCCGGTACAACTCATCCAGCTGCGGACGGCTGGTGGCTGTGACCGTGATCGTGATGCCCAGGTAATTACCCCCCTTGCTGGGTCTGGTCTCCACCGTCGTGTGGTCGAAATCCGGATCGAACTGCTTGGCCACCTGCACGATCGCCTCGACGAAACCGTCAGCCTGCGGGCCCATCACCTTGATGGGGAACGCGCTGGGGTAGGTGATCAGCGACTGTTCGGGAGGAATCTCGTGCATGGTGGTCTGGTTCGTTCAGATGGATTGCGATTGGATCGCACGTTGGTAAGCCTCGTGCAGACGGGCATAAACCGGACCCGGCCGACCGCGCAATGCGCCGTGGCCGACCTGTTCGCCGTCGATGCGCGTGACCGCGATGACTTCCTTGGACGCGGAGCTCAGGAGCACCTCGTCGGCCGCGCGCACGTCGGCCTCGCTCACCGGCCGCAGGTTGAACGCGATGCCGGTCTCCTCGCACAGCTCGCGCAGCAGCTCGATGCGCACGCCGGCGAGCACGTGTTCGTCGGGTGCGGGCCCGAGCAGCGCGCCTTCGTGCACGATCCAGACATTGCTGTGCGAGCCTTCGGTGAGCCACGGGCCGCCGGGGCCGTCGTCGCGCAGCAGGATCGTCTCGTCGGCGTCCTGGTCGGCGGAGATCTTGCGTGCGAGCACGTTGCCCAGCAGCGAGGTGCTCTTGATGTCGGCGCGCTGCCACCGGAAGTCGCGTGCCGTGACGCAGGCGAGCCCTTGCACGCGCTGCGCCGGCGTGGGCAGCGTCCGCTCGCTCGTGGTGATGAACACGGTGGGGGACAGGCCGGCCGGCATCAGGTGCGAGCGCGGCGCGACGCCGCGCGTCACCTGCAGGTAGGCCAGCTGCTCGTCGGCCGGGAAGGCCTCGACGACCTTGCGCAGGCGCGCCAGCCAGGTCTCGCGATCCAGGTCGACCTCGATGTCCAGCTTGCCCAGGCTGCGCTCGAAGCGCGCCATGTGGTCGTCGAAGCGGAACAGCCGCCGGCCGTAGACGGGGATGGACTCGTACGCGCCGTCGCCGAGCAGGAAGCCGCGATCCATCACCGACACCTTGGCCTGGTTCAACGGCAGGAACTCTCCGTCGAGGTAGCACAGCGAATCGGGCAAGGCGATCATGGTGAAAGCTCCTGGGCGAGCCGCGGCGCGGCGGCACTGGAAACCCGCGCGAGGGGAGGCATCGGTTCGACGCGTTCCTCGCTCAGGTCACAAGACTACTTGATCCAGAGCCGGATGGCATCCCATGCGCGTCCGAACAGCCCGGCCTGGGGCACATCCTCGAGCACGGTCAGCGAAATCGTGGCAATCGGCACCCCCGCGGCCGTCGCAACCTTCAGCGAACCGACGCGCTGGCCCTTGGTCAACGGCGCCACGAGCGGGTCGGTGCGCTCGATCTGCGTCTTCAGGTGATCGCCCTCGCCCTTGGGCACCGCCACGTAGATGGCATCGGCGCTGCCGAGCGCGACCTGGGCCTGCCTGCCCTTCCAGACCGGCACGGGCGCGCCCACCGCCTTGCCGGCCTCGACCAGACGGATGTCGTCGAACGCGGTGTAGCCCCAATTGAGCAGCTTCTGCGCCTCGTCGGCGCGCGCCTCCTTGGCGCCCGTGCCCATCACCAGGGCGACCAGGCGGCGCTTGCCGTTCGGGAAGTCGCGCTGCGCGCTCGCAAGCAGGCAGTAGCCCGCGGCCTCGGTGTAGGCGGTCTTCATGCCGTCCACGCTCGGGTCGCGCCGCAGCAGGATGTTGCGATTGTCCTGGTGGATGTTGCCGAACGTGAAGTCGCGCTGCGCGTAGTAGCGGTAGTACTCGGGGAAGTCGCGAATGACGTGCTGCGCGATCGTCACCAGGTCGCGCGGCGTGCTGCGCTGGCCGACCTCGGTCAGCCCGGTGACGTTCCTGAACGTCGTGTTCTTCAGGTTCCAGGCCTGGGCCTGGCGGTTAATCATCGCGACGAAGTTGTCGACACTGCCGCCCACGCCTTCGGCGAGCGCCACGGCGGCGTCGCTGCCGGAGTCGACCACCAGGCCTTGGAGCAGTTCGTCCACCGTGGGCGTGGCCGTCGCGTCGACATACATCAACGCCCCGCCGCCCTTGCGCTCGGCCAGCGCGCGCGCGGACACCGGCAGCTTCTGGTCGAGCGACAGCTTGTGCTCCTTCAGCTGCACGAACACGACGTAGGCCGTCATCAGGGTCGCGAGCGACGCCGGATCGACCGGTGCGTCGGCCGCGCGCTCGGCCAGCACCTGGCCGGCGTTCATGTCGATCAGCAGGTACTCGCGCGCGGCGATCTCGGGGGCGGGCAGCGCCTGGCCGAAGGCCGCGATGCCGGCGGTGGCCAGGGCCACGAGTGCGAACAGTCTTTTCATCGGAACGCCGACGTCACTCGGCAAAATGGCGGAAGACCAGCGACTTCAGCAGCACGAGCTGGCCGTGGAAGAAATGCCCGGCTCCCGGCACGACCACCACCGGCAGCGCCTGCGGACGCGCCCAGTCCATCGAGGCAGACAGCGGGACGACGTCGTCGACCTCGCCGTGGACCAGCAAGGTGTCCGCGATGACCGGCGGGGCATCGTGCTTGGCGGTGGACGGCGCGATGAGCACCATGCTCCGAGGCTTGTCGGCCTCCGCAAGCTGCGCGGCCGCGCTGGCCGCGACGAAACCGCCGAAGGAAAACCCGCCCAGCACCAGCGGCTCGCCGGCGACACGGTGGGCGGCGACCACCGCGAGCGCGTCGTCGACCTCGCCGCGGCCCTCGTCCCAGCTGCCGGCGGATTGCCGGACGCCGCGATAGTCGAAGCGCACCACCCGCCAGCCGCGCTGGACGAGCGCGCGCGCGACGGTCGTGACGACCTTGTTGTCCATCGTGCCGCCCTGCAGCGGATGCGGATGGCAGATGACCGCGAGTCCGCGCGTGGGGACGTCGGTGGTGGTGTCGACGGCGACGCTCAACGCGCCCGCCGGCCCGGCGATCTCGCCGCGCTTGGTGAAGGTGTTCATGGCTGGGGCAGGAAATCGATCAGCGGCCGACGTCCGGCGGCAGCAGCAGGCGTTCGACAGGCTTGCCGCCGACGAGGTGCGAATCGACGATCTCGTCGATGTCGCTCTTGTCGACGTACGTGTACCAGGTCTCGTCCGGATAGACGACGGCCACCGGGCCGCCGGCGCAGCGGTCGAGGCAGCCCGCCTTGTTCACGCGGATGCCGCCCGGCCCGGCGAGGCCCGCGGACTTGATGCGCGACTTGCAGTGGTCGAACCCGGCCTGGGCACCGACCAGCGCGCAGCTGTCCTCGCCCGGCTTGCGCTCGTTGAGGCAAAAGAAGATTTGGTGCTTGTAGTACATGGCCTGCATTGTAGGAAGACGGGACGGCAGAGCTGCGCGAAGCGGCCCTGGGCGGGCCGGGTGGGTCACGCCAGACCTGCGCCGTCGCTGCGCACGAGGCGCCCGAACAGCGTGGCCCCGGCCGCGAACGGCCACAGCCAGCCGACCCACTGGGCGAGTCCGTGGAAATGGATGAAGCGGCCCTGCTCCCATTGCTGCAGGCTCTCGGCGTAGTACGGATCGGACGGCGCCTGCGCCACCAGCGCGACGTTGACGCACAACGCCACCAGCCCCAGCGCGGCCGCCGGACGCTCGCCGATGAAGACGCAGGCCAGCGCCAGCAGCGCGCCGAGCGCCAGTCCGATCGGCACGGTCGACGTCACCCAGCCGAGCGCGTGCACCGGACCGAAGTTGAGCGCGGCCGACAGCGTGTTGGCCGCCAGGCCCACCGCCACGGCGACCGGCACCAGCAGCGCGCGGCGCCAGCCTCGCCGCGTGATCGAGAATGCCAGCAGGCACGGGCCCAGCAGGCCGATCGCCACCGCGAAGCCTTCGGCGGCCTGCGACATCGTGCCGGTGTTCTCGCCCAGGCTGGCCCAGAACCAGCCGAACCAGGGCGCCAGCGGGTGGTCGCTCAGCAGGTCGTACGCGGCCTCCTGCACGCGTTCCCACGACACGCCCTGGCCGAAGGGGATCGTGCTCGGATACAGGAAGCCCACCGGCCACAGCACCAGCAGCGCGATCGTCGCGCCGCTGTGCGGCACGAACCAGTTCTCGCGCAGCGTCGACCAGCGCACGCCCAGGCCGGCTGAATGGATGGCGACCGCCAGGCTCAGGCCGGCGGCGGCCCCCAGCGAGTTGAGCGCCCAGTCCATCAGCGACGAATAGCGCCCCGGCAGGAAGTGCTGCGTGAACTCCATCGCCCACGACAGCACCGACGGAAAGACGAGGCCGACCAGCCCGGCGACGACCGGCCGGCGCCCGAGCCGCAGCGCGCTGGCGTAGACGAGCGCGCCCAGCGGCATGTAGCCCACGAAGTTGGACCAGTCGTCGAAGCCGCCGTGGTAGCGCGGCCAGCGCAGCACCAGCAGCGCCGACAGCGGCTGCCCGGCCGGCCAGAACCAGCCGCTGAACGGATACAGGCTCGCGTAGATCACCAGTCCGGTGAAGACGACGGCCAGCGTCAGCGCGGAGCTCTCGCGCGGACGCGCAGGCGCGCCGGCCGGCAGGCGCGGGATGCGCGCGGCGGCGCGGGGGGGCGGGGCCATCGCTGCAGTCGCCTGAAGGCCGCGCCGCCGCTCAGAACGGCCGGACGACGACCAGGATGACGATGGCCGCGAACAGCAGCACCGCCATCTCGTTGAACACCCGGAACCAGCGCTCGCGGCGGCGGTTCTCGAGCTTCTCGAAGCTGCGCAGCATGCCGCGGCACATGTGGTGGTAGCCGATCGCCACGACCACCAGCAGCAGCTTGGCGTGCAGCCAGTACTGACCGCGCAGCACGAACGGCTCGAGCGCGACCAGCGTGATTCCCAGGACGATCGCGACCACCATCAGCAGGCTGGCGAAGCGGTACAGCTTGCGCGCCATCAGCAGCAGGCGCTCGCGTTCGGCGTGGCTGTCGCTGGGCACCTGGGTCAGGTTGACGAAGATCCGCGGCAGGTAGAACAGCCCCGCGAACCAGCTGGAGACGAAGACGATGTGCAGGGCCTTGACCCAGGGGAGAAGTCCGATCATCCGGCCATTATGTCGGCCGACTCGGCGCGTCCCTGGCACGAACCGCGCGGCGCGGTCCAAAAGAAAGAGCCCCGGTATCCACGAGGTGGACGACCGAGGCTGCAAAGCCTTGACGCTGTCATCACGCAAGGCACCTGCTCAGGGAGGAAAAGCAGGGGACAATATCCTCACGGACATCGTCCGAAACGGAATGTAGCAGATCATGCGCCTTGCGCGACAGCAAACTGCTGTCAACAGCACGACTGATCAGTGTTTTTGAAGTAAAAGGTTGATTCGACTGTGTCGCACCTGCCCCCATTTCCCGCCAGCCGCCCGCGCCGGATGCGCCGCGATGCCTTCAGCCGCGAGCTGATGCGCGAGCACCGGCTGAGCGCCGGCAACTTCATCCTGCCGGTGTTCGTGATCGACGGCCACAACCAGGTGCAGGACATCCCCAGCATGCCGGGCGTGCAGCGCCTGACGGTCGACCGGCTGCTGGGCGTGGCCGAGCAATGCGTCAGCCTGGGCGTGCCCGCGCTGGCCCTGTTCCCGGCCATCGAGCCGCACCTGAAGACGCCCGACGGCGCCGAGGCGCTGAACCCGGACGGCCTCATCCCGCGCACCGTGCGCGCGCTGAAGAAGCAGTTCCCCGAGCTGGGCGTGATGACCGACGTCGCGCTCGATCCGTTCACGTCGCACGGCCAGGACGGCCTGCTCGACGAGACGGGCTACATCGTCAACGACACCACCGTGGCCGTGCTGACCCGCCAGGCCCGCGTGCAGGCCGAGGCCGGCGTCGACATCGTCGCCCCCAGCGACATGATGGACGGCCGCATCGGCGCGATCCGCGCGATGCTGGAGGCCGACGGCCACCTGCACACGCGCATCATGGCCTACAGCGCCAAGTACGCGAGCGCGTTCTACGGCCCGTTCCGCGACGCGGTGCAATCGGCGGCGAACCTGGGCAGGAGCAACAAGAAGGTCTACCAGATGGACCCGGCCAACGCCGACGAGGCCCTGCGCGAAGTCGCGCTCGACATCGCCGAAGGCGCCGACATGGTGATGGTCAAGCCCGGCATGCCGTACCTGGACATCGTGCGCCGCGTGAAGGACGAGTTCCGCATGCCGACCTACGTCTACCAGGTCAGCGGCGAGTACTCGATGCTCAAGGGCGCCGCGATGAACGGCTGGATGGACGGCGAGGCCGTGATGATGGAGTCGCTGCTGGCGTTCCGGCGCGCCGGCGCCGACGGCGTGCTGACCTACTTCGCGCTGGAAGCGGCGCGGGTGCTCAAGCGAGGCTGAACGACCGGTGGCGGGGACCGCGATGAAGCTGCATTTCTCCCGCAACCCCAATCCCCGGCTGGCAGTGGCCGTCGCGCGCCACCTCGACGCGCCGGTCTCGTTCGTCTTCGCGGCGCCGTTCGCGCCCGGCCAGGCCGAGCGCTACCGGTCGATGAACCCGTCGTTGCGCATTCCCATCCTCGAGGAAGACGACGGCAGCGCGCTGTTCGAGGCCGACGCGATCGCGTGTCGGCTTTCGCAGCTCACGGGCTCGGAATTCTGGCGCACGGGGCGCGAACTGCCCGACATGATCCGCTGGGTGAGCTGGGCGCGCGACCACTTCATGCGCGCCTGCGACGTCGTCCACTTCGAACGCGGCACGAAGCAGCGCTACCGCATCGGGCCGATCGACGAGGCGCTCGTCGCCGAAGGCCTGGGCGTGTTCCACGAGAGCGCCGCCATCCTCGACGCGCACCTGCGCAGGCGCGACTGGCTGCTCGCCAGCGGCCTGAGCTATGCCGACTTCCGCATGGCCGCCTTCCTGCCCTTCAACGACGCGGCGCGGATGCCTCTGGACGACTATCCGGCCGTGGTCGCCTGGTACGCACGCCTGCAGGCGCTGCCGGCGTGGTCCGACCCGTTCGCCGGGCTGGACGCGCCCCAGCTGCCGCGCGTGCCGGCTCAGGCGTAGGGATCGGGAAAGCCCAGCCCGGCCAGCACCTCGGTCTCCCGCGCCTCCATGCACGCGGCCTCGTCGTCGACCTCGTGGTCGTAGCCCTGCGCGTGCAGCGTGCCGTGCACCAGCAGGTGTGCGTAGTGCGCCACGAGGTCGATCTCCTGCTCGCGCGCCTCGCGCTCGACCACCGGCGCGCACAGCACCAGGTCGGCCTCGATCTCGGGCTCCTGCACGTAGTCGAAGGTCAGCACGTTGGTCGCGTAGTCCTTGTGGCGGTATTCGCGGTTGAGCGTGCGGCCTTCGTCCTCGCCGACGATGCGCACGGTGATGGCCGCCGGCAGTTCCAGCCCGGCGCGGATCCAGCGGGCGACCTTGTGGCGCGGCAGCAGCGCGCGGTGCGTGGCGTCGGCGAACTGCAGGCTCAGTTGCAGGTCGGGCAGGGGGGTGCGGGCCATCAGGAACGTCCTCCGCGGCTGCTGCGCCGGCCTTCCTGGAACGTGGCCGGCGCGGGCGCGGCGCGTTCGGGGCGTTCGGCGGGCGCGCCGTTCTCGCCGCGCGACGAGGCCGCCTCGTAGGCCTCGACGATGCGCGCGACCAGCGGATGGCGCACGACGTCCGACGCGCCGAAGCGCGTCACCGCGATGCCCGCGACATCGCGCAGGATCTCCGACGCGTCGGCCAGCCCGCTGCGGGCGCCGCGCGGCAGGTCGACCTGCGTCAGGTCGCCGGTGACGACCGCCTTGGTGCCGAAGCCGATGCGCGTCAGGAACATCTTCATCTGCTCGGGCGTGGCGTTCTGCGCCTCGTCGAGGATCACGAACGCGTGGTTGAGCGTGCGCCCGCGCATGAATGCGAGCGGGGCGATCTCGATGGCACCGCGCTCGAAGGCCTTGGTCACGCGCTCGTAGCCCATCAGGTCGTGCAGCGCGTCGTACAGCGGGCGCAGGTAGGGGTCGACCTTCTGCGACAGGTCGCCCGGCAGGAAGCCGAGCCGCTCGCCGGCCTCGACCGCCGGCCGCGTCAGCACGATGCGCTGCACGCTCGCGCGCTCGAGGGCGTCGACCGCGCACGCCACCGCGAGAAAGGTCTTGCCCGTGCCGGCCGGGCCGAGGCCGATCGTGATGTCGTGCGACAGGATCTGGCGCAGGTACTGCACCTGGTTGGGCGTGCGGCCGATCAGGTTGGCGCGCCGCGTGTGCAGCACGATCTCGCCGCCCGCGGCGGGCTCGGCCGGCGGCACCGGCTTGGCGTGGCCCTGGATCACGTCGCGCTGCGCGTCGTGGAGCATCAGCTGCAGCTGCTCCTCGTCGATCGGTCGGCCGCTGCGCTCGTACAGCGCCTCGATCAGCGCCAGCGCGCGCGGCGCCTGCAGCTTGCCGCCCTCGACGCGGAAGTGCTCCTGGCGCCGCGTGATGACGACGTTGAGCCCCTGCTCGATCGCGCGCAGGTTCTCGTCGAGGACGCCGCAGACGTGCGCGAGGCGTTCGTTGTCGGGTGGGGAGAAGGCGCGGCGGACGATCACGTGGGTGGGTGCGTTGGAGGGAGCGAGGCGCGATTGTCCGTCCAACCGATAATCGCCGCATGATCGGTCGTCTCACGGGCATCGTCGCGGAAAAAACGCCCCCGCAGGTTCTGCTGGACGTGCAGGGGGTCGGCTACGAGGTCGACGTGCCGATGAGCACGTTCTGCAACCTGCCGGGCCTCGGCGAACGCGTGACCCTGCTGACGCATTTCGTCGTGCGCGAGGACGCGCAGCAGCTGTTCGCCTTCCTCACGCCGGAGGAGCGCGCGACCTTCCGCACGCTGATCAAGATCTCCGGCGTCGGGCCGCGCACCGCGCTCGGCATCCTGTCGGGGCTGTCGGTAGCCGACCTCGCCGGCGCCGTCGCGCGCCAGGAAGGCGGCCGGCTGCAGAAGGTGCCGGGCATCGGCAAGAAGACCGCCGAGCGCCTGCTGCTCGAACTCAAGGGCAAGCTCGGGCCGGAGCTCGTCGTCAGCGGCGCGGCGATCGCCAGCGACGCGCAGGGCGACATCGTGCAGGCGCTGATCGCGCTCGGCTACAACGAGAAGGAAGCGGCGATGGCGATCAAGGGGCTGCCGAAGGACGTCGGGGTCAGCGACGGCATCAAGCTGGCGATGAAGGCCTTGTCGTAGCGCCCCATGGCCTGACACGCCTTCGGGAGTCGTCAGTTCTGCCGCGCGACGGCCTTCACGTCCACCGTCTCGCGCTTGCCCTTCGCGTCCTCGACGACCAGCTTGATCGGCACCACGTCGCCCGCCTTCAACGGCGCCTTCAGGCCGGTGAGCATCACGTGCAGCCCGTTGGGCTTGAATTCCACCGGCTGGCCCGCCGGCAGCGGCACGGCGTCGACGGCACGCATCTTCATCAGGTCGCCGTCCATCTTCATCTCGTGCACGTCCACCGCGGCGGCCACCGGCGAGCTGGCGGACACCAGCTTGCCGCCCCTGGCCGAGGTGATCGTCAGGTAGGCGGCCGTCGTCGTCTGCTGGGCGACGGTGCTGCGCACCCAGGGCTTGTCGACGGTGACCTGGGCGTTGGCGGCGGCGGTCGCGAACACGGCGACGGCGGCAAAAGCGGCGATTTTCATCATCAAGGACGTCCGGAGCGATTCAATTGCTCGTCATCGTAGCCGCAGGCTCGACTAAGCGCTGATAATCACTGCATGTCCATACAGACCGACGATTTCAACGGCGCCGGTGCTCGCGATCCGCGTCCCGCGCGCGTCGTCGGCGCCAATCCGACGTCGCCCAACGAAGAGGCGATGGAACGCGCGCTGCGCCCCAAGCGGCTGGACGACTACGTCGGCCAGGTCAAGGCACGCGAGCAGCTCGACATCTTCATCGGCGCCGCCCGCAAGCGCGCGGAGTCGCTCGACCACGTGCTGCTGTTCGGCCCGCCGGGCCTGGGCAAGACCACGCTCTCCCACATCATCGCGGCCGAACTGGGCGTCAACCTGCGCCAGACCTCCGGCCCGGTGCTGGAGAAGCCGAAGGATCTGGCGGCCATCCTGACCGGCCTCGAGCGCAACGACGTGCTGTTCATCGACGAGATCCACCGCCTGTCGCCGGTCGTCGAGGAGATCCTGTACCCGGCGCTGGAAGACTTCCAGATCGACATCATGATCGGCGACGGCCCCGCCGCCCGCTCGATCAAGCTCGACCTGCAGCCGTTCACGCTGGTGGGCGCCACCACGCGCGCCGGCATGCTCACCAACCCGCTGCGCGACCGCTTCGGCATCGTCGCGCGGCTGGAGTTCTACACCGCCGACGAACTCGCCGCCATCGTCACCCGCTCGGCCGGCCTGCTGGGCGTGCCCATCGATCCGGACGGCGCCTTCGAGCTCGCCCGCCGTTCGCGCGGCACGCCCCGCATTGCCAACCGCCTGTTGCGCCGCGTGCGCGACTACGCCGACGTCAAGGCCCAGGGCCGCATCACCGTGCCGGTGGCCAACCTGGCGCTCGCGATGCTCGACGTCGATCCGCAAGGCTTCGACGTGATGGACCGCAAGCTGCTCGAGGCCATCGTGCACCGCTTCGACGGCGGCCCCGTCGGCCTGGACAACGTCGCCGCGGCCATCGGCGAGGAGTCGGGCACGATCGAGGACGTCATCGAGCCCTACCTGATCCAGCAGGGCTACCTGCAGCGCACGCCGCGCGGACGCATCGCGACGGTGGCGGCGTATCGGCACCTGGGGCTGGCGCCGCCCGCGCGCAACGGCTCGGACCTTTTCGGCGTCCCGCCCGAATTCTGAGCGCCGAGGGCGGCGTCAGTCGGTGCGCGCCGCCAGCGCCGCGGCCACCGGCATCTTGTCCGCCGATTCGTCCAGCGTCGGCGCGTTGAGATCGAGGTGGCTGGTGTCGTTCCAGCCCACCATCGTCAGGCCGGACGACGTGTGCAGCAGCCGGTTGATCGCCGCGTTGTCGAGTTGCCAGATGCGCGGCGCGTCGAGCGGCACGCGGGTGGCGGCGCGGTAAAGGCAGTCCATCACGCCGCCGTGCGCCACCAACACCACGGTCTTGCCTTCGTGGCGCTCGGCGATGCGCAGCGTGGCCTCGATGCAGCGCGCGTAGAAGGCGGTCAGCGATTCGCCGTCGCCGTTCATCCCGGGCGCGAACTCGGGGTCGCGGCTCTTCCAGCGCGCGGACAATTCGGGCCAGCGTTCGGACACCTCGGTGTGCGTCATGCCCTGGAAGCCGCCGAAGCTGCGTTCGCGCAGGCCGGCGTCTAGCTCCAGCGGAATTCGGTTGAAGCTCGCGATGGCCTGCGCGGTCGCCTGCGCGCGCGCGAGGTCGCTGCTGACGACCACGTCGGGGCAATCCTCCGCGAGCCAGTGGGCCGTGCGGCGCGCCTGCTCGAGGCCGCGCTCGTTGAGCGGGATGTCCAGCTGGCCCTGCAGCCGGGCCTCGACGTTCCAGGCCGTCTCGCCGTGCCGCACCGCGATCAGGCGCGTCGCTTCCCCGTGGCTCATTCGAACACTCTTTCCAACGTCATGCGCCCCACGTGATGGGCTGTTTCTCGGCCAGCGCGCGCTTCATCATCTCCACCATCGGCCACACGCGCTGGCGCAGGCTGACGCGATCGCCCTTCGGCGCGGTGTCGTCGGAGCCGGCGGGCGCCGGGCTCTCGGCCGCCACCGCGGCCTCCAGCGCGCTCATCGCGGCGGCCAGCTGGTCGACGTCGATGATGCCCTGCGGCGTGGCGGGCTTGCCGATCAGCGACAGCACGCGCTCGCCGACCGGCTGCGTCATGATGAGGTCGCCGGTGGCCTTGCTCTTGAACTTGTAGATCATGGTTCGCTTCCACAAAAAAAAGCGGCCGGGGAAGCCCTGGCCGCGATTGTCGACGATCCGCTCGACGGTTCGACGTGAACCACCCAGCGTTTCGAGGGGTTACGTTCAGCGGTTGCGGCGGATGCGCACCACTTCGACCAGCGCGATGACGGCAGCGCCGACGGCCGCCGCGATCAGCAGCGACTTGATCGGCTCTTCCGACACGTAGCCACGCGTCGATTCGACGGCCTGCTGGCCGCGATCCTTCAGCGCGGCGGCGCGTTCGCGGGCAGCGTCGTAGCCGTCGCTGGCGTAGTCGCGGGCGCGCTGGGCATAGCGCGACAGCGCCGGCTTGGCTTCGCCATAGGCGCTGGTCAGACCGTCGACGGCGCTGTCGATGGCGGTGCGGGCATCGCGCTCGGCGGCCTTCAGCGACGCAGCGGCGCGGTTGAAGTGATCGGAAGACGTGGAAGCGGCGTTGGACAGCGAGGTTTCGGACATGTTTTGAGCTCCTGGATAGGTTGGATTCGTCGCTGCAGCCGGGGGTGCGGCCAAAGCTCTGAAGAGACGTTTTCAGTGTGCGCGACAGGCCTGCGCTTGCCGGTAGGGCTGGGGCGCGCCTGCTTGTCGGGCGGGCACGGTCACAGCCGTAGG
The DNA here is from genome assembly GCF_023231945.1 of Scleromatobacter humisilvae. Classification (GTDB taxonomy): domain Bacteria; phylum Pseudomonadota; class Gammaproteobacteria; order Burkholderiales; family Burkholderiaceae_C; genus Scleromatobacter; species Scleromatobacter humisilvae. The sequence goes on along the minus strand of NZ_JAJLJH010000005.1, from coordinate 257,108 downwards.
ACGCGAACTACAGGGCAATCAGCATGCGCGCTCGGGCTGCACCGCGGGGCCAAGACCGCGCCGCCGACGCAAGAATCAGTGCGGCAGTTCGCCCGGTTCGCGCGACCACAGCGCGATGCAGTAGGCGACCAGCTGGTCGATGTCGCGCGACTTGTCGAACACGCGGTCGGCACCGCTGGCCAGGCAGCGCGCCTGCATCTCGTCGGTCGCATAGTTGCTGAGGACGACCAGCGCCGCGCCGGGGCGCTTCTGGCGCGCGGCGGCGATCACGCCCAGGCCGGAGCCGGTGCGCAGGAAGATGTCGATGATCACCAGGTCGCAGCGCTCGCCGTCGGCGCGCAGCCAGTCGACGGCCACGCTCTCGTCGGACGCGGTGCCGACCACGCGCACGGGCGCGAGTTCCTCGAGCGCGGCGATCAGGCTCTCGAGGACGATCACGTTGTCCTCGACGACATAGACCTCCAGCGCGCGCGCCGGCGCGTCGTCACCGCGCGGCCGGACTCGCAGGGCGGCGCCTGCGGCATCGGCGGTGGCGCCCCGGGGATTCATCGGCGGCTCGCTCGTCGAGAGGCGCTGTCGTCGCGCGCCAGCCATTCGGCCCGCTCCACCAGGGCCTTGCCGTCCGCCTCGTCGAGGCAGGCGTCGGTGTCGCGTCCGCTCGCCTCGCAGCGTTGCACCTCGGCGCCGATGATGACGTCCGGCGTCAACTCCGCGGCCGCGGCCTCCGGCACCAGGCCGTGCGGCACGGCGGTGGCGAGGAACAGCGTGGCGACCACCGAGGTGACGACGGGCAGCACGTTGCGGACGGAAAAGACGGACATGGGACGACGCTTTCGCGGAATGGCTTGGACGGACGCCCCGAGAATGCGCCGAAAGCGCGCCGCTGGCTGCCGGCCGGTGTCCCGACGCCCTGTAGTGCCTGTCCTACGCCAGGCGGCGCTGGGGGCGTGCGAGGATCAGAATCGAAGCCGTCGACTGCGTTGCAGAAAGGATTCCCATGAGCACGCCCGCCCCTCCGCCCTCGCCCAAGCCGCCGCCCGCGCCCGCACGCGAGGGCGAGGCGCCCGCCGAAGATCTCGATCTCGAAGAGGACATCGCGCCCAACCTGGGCGGCGAAGACCAGATGCAGGATGCCTAGAGCCTTCTTTGCGACGCCGGCAGGCTGAACCAGGACTCGAGCGCGCGCTCTTCCATCCACGTCCCCAGACGCCGGCCCTGCAGGCCGTCGCAGCCGGCCGCGATCAGCGCGGCGCACTGCAGCTCGGTGTCGGCGCCGGTGGCGTGCACCTCGAGCTGCATCGCGTGCGCGAGCTGCACCAGCGCCGGCACCCAGCGCGCCTCGGCGCCCGCACCGGCGCAGGCCTGCGACAGCGCCGAGTCCAGCTTGACGCCGGCCAGCGGCAGGCGCTGCAGCACGGCGAGCGAACTGGTGCCGTCGCCGAAGCCTTCGAGCATCACGCGCACGCCCTGGCGCGCCAGCGAGCGCACGGCCGCGAGCGCGGCGTCGGGGTCGGTGTCCAGCGCCGATTCGGCGACGTCGATCTCGAGCTCGGACGGCGCGCAGCCGGCCGCCTCGAGCGCGGCGGCGACGCGGCGCGCGTAGCCCGGCTGCGTCAGCTGCCAGTCCGAGACGTTGATGTTCAGGCGCAGCGCGTGGCCCGCGGCGCGCCAGCGACGCTGCTGCAGCAGGCCGTGCTCCAGCACCCAGTCGTCGAGCGCGCCGACCAGCCCGCGCTCCTCGGCGACGCCCATGAACTGGCTCGCCGGCACCTCGCCGAGCTCGCGGTCGCGCCAGCGCAGGTGCACCTCGAGCGCGACGGCCAGGCCGCTGGCGGTGTCGAAGCGCGGCTGCGCGGCGAGGCGGAAGCGCCCTTCGCCGGCGGCGCGCAGCAGGCCGGCCTCGACGCGGTCGCGCTTGCGCTGCCAGGACTCGAAGCCGAACTTGTGCACCGCGAACGACGAGCGGCTCGCCTGTTGCGCGCGATGCATCGCGATCTCGACGTGGCGCAGCACCTCGTCGGCCGACAGCCCGGCACCCGGATAGGTGCCGATGCCGATCGCCACCGGCACGCCGTCGGCGCGCTCCTGCAGGTCGATCAGCCGCCGCGCCGCGGCCTCGGCGGCGGCCTCGCTGGCGTGGGCGATCAGCACGCCGAAGCGGCTGCCGCCCAGGCGCGCGCAATGGTGCGGCTGGCGCATCGCGCCGCGCACATGGCCGGCCAGCTCGGACAGCCGGCGCGCGCCGGCGGCGCTGTCGCCGCCCTCGCCGAACAGCGCGTCGCGGTTGAACTCGATGCACAGCACGGCGAAGCCCGCGCTCTGGCGGCTCGCCCGCAGCGCGTCCTCCAGCGTCGCCAGGAAGCCGGTGCGGTTGGGCAAGTGCGTGAGCTGGTCGACGCCGAGGTTGCCCGGCTCGCGCGGCGCGCCGGCGCGGTGCGGATTGGTCTCGCGGAACGAGAACACGCGGCCGATCGGCCGGCCGTGGCTCCACTGCGGCTGCGCGTGGCGCTCGATGATCGCGCCGTTGACCTGCCCGATCCGGTCGACCGCCTCGGACAGCGTGTGCGCGTAGACGTCCTCCAGCCGGCGGTCGTAGGCGTCGACGTCCATCACGTTCATGCGCACCCAGTCGTGCACGGCGCGGTCGTCGCCCGCGTGCAGCACGGCGTCGGGCAGCGACCACATGCGCGCGAAGCGGCGGTTGAACGCGCGGATGTTGCCGGCAAGGTCGGTCACGAGGATGGCGTCGGCCGTCGCCTCGAGCGTGGCACGCAGCTCGGCCAGCGCGGTCTCGCGCTCGACCTCGATGCGGTGCTCGCGGCTGCGGTCGCGCACGTGCACGAGGAACAGCGGCGTTCCGTCGGCGAGCCAGACGGGCGCGATGCGGCGCGAGACGGCCACGCTGCGCCCGCTGGGCAGGTGCAGCTCGGCGTCGCTCTCGAGCACGGTCACGACGCCGCAGCGCACACCGTCCCAGTAGGCCATGTCCTCGAGGTCGGCGATGGCGTCGTCGGCGTCCAGGCCCTCGAGGTCCTTGCGCTCGAGCAGTTCCTCGGCCTCGGCGTTCGCGGCCAGGATGTGGCCCTGCGCCGCGTCGACGATCCACGCGGCGTGGCCCAGCGCGGCGACCCCCGCGAGCAGGCCCTTGAACGACTCCTTGGCCGCGACCTGCGTCAGGAGCGGCAGCGTGGAGGTCATGCCGCCGCCTCTTCCCGCGCGTCTTCCTTCGGCGCGCTCTCGACGTCGAAGAAGTACGAGATGCGCTGGCGCGGCTTGAGGTAGTCGACGGCGCGCGTGGGCAGCTGCACCGGCTTGAGGCTGCGGCGGATGCCCAGCTGCGGGGTCTTCTCGAGGTCGAGATGGATCGCGTCCTCGGCCGCCACGGCCGGGTCGTAGACCAGCACGCGCGGCTTGAGCGGGTGCGCGGCGTTGACCGTCATCACCATCGCGTAGCGGTCGTCGCTCAGCTGCACCACCGAACCCGGCGGGTAGATGCCCATCATCTTGATGAAGCCGGACAGCAGCGTCTCGTCGAACTTCGAACGGCATTGCGCGAACAGGCGCGACAAGGCCTCGTGCGGCGTGATCGACTGCGCCGGCGACGCGGCGTTGCACAGGTTGTCGTAGCGATTGACCAGCGCCACGATGCGCGCGGGCAGCGACATCCGCGGCAGCATCAGCGCGCTCGGGAAGCCGCTGCCGTCCGCCAGCTCGTGGTGCTGGGCGATGACCAGTTGCGCGTCCGCCGACAGCCCCATGCGGCGGCCCAGGATCAGGCCCTGGGCGACGTGGTCGCGATAGAGCGCGGCCTCGCCGGCGTTGAAATCCTCGCGCGCGAGGCGCACGCGATCGGGCAGCGCCACCTTGCCGATGTCGTGCATCAACGCGCCGACGCCCAGTTCCAGCAATACATTGGCGGGTATCGACAGCTGGCGGCCCAGCATCAGCGAGACGACGGTGACGTTGAGCGAATGGGCGGCGTGGCGGTCGCTGGCCATCTCGCCGAGCACGCGCAGGCAGGGCTCGCCCTCGACCAGCATCTTGTCCAGGATCGCACGCGCGAGCTGCTGCGCGTCGGCGTTGGCCTGCGCGGGGTCGGTCAGCACCTTGTCGTTGGCGCGCCGCAGGTCGCGGCACGCCTCGGTGAACTGGCGCTCGCAGCGCTGGGCGATCTCCATCTGCGCGTGCAGCGCCAGCCTGGCCAGCTGGCGCGCGTCGAGCGGCTTGGGTGCCTCTTCCTCGACCGGCGGCACGCCCGCCGCGGCGGCGGACGCCTCGACGGCCGGCTCCTCGATGTCGCTGCGCTCCGGGCTCCACGTCAGGCGCGTCAGGCCGAGCGAGCGGATCGTCTCGATCTGCTCGCTGGAGGTCAGCTTGAAGCTTGACAACGGGAACGGATGCGACATCCAGCCGACGTTCAGATGAACGAACATGCCGATTCGCAAGGCGCTCGCTTGGATAGGGGTCGTCATTCGGAGTTGTCCTCACCGCACGCAGGCTCGCGAACGGTTTCTTTCCTCAGCTGGAATCGGCCATTCCCCTGCCCGACTTGAGCGGACAGATCCCATATAAACCGGGAGCGCACCGAAAACGAGCAAAATCCTGACGGCAGGAGCCACTATTCGAATAATTGTTCTTCCTGCGAACAAATTCCACGCCAGCGAGACGACCCCACCATGACCGACGCCTTCATCTGCGACGCCTTGCGCACCCCCTTCGGCCGCTACGGCGGCGCCCTGTCGGCGGTGCGCGCCGACGATCTCGGGGCCATTCCAATCCGCGCGCTGCTCGCACGCCATCCCGAACTCGACCCCGCGGCGATCGACGACGTGCTGTACGGATGCGCCAACCAGGCCGGCGAGGACAACCGCAACGTCGCCCGCATGAGCGCGCTGCTGGCGGGCATACCCGTGGACGTACCCGGCGTCACGCTGAACCGCCTGTGCGGCTCGGGCCTGAACGCCGTCGGCAGCGCCGCCCAGGCGATCCGTTCCGGCGAGGCCGGCCTGCTGCTGGCGGGCGGCGTCGAGAGCATGAGCCGCGCGCCGTTCGTGATGCCCAAGGCGACCTCGGCCTTCGCGCGCGAGAACGCGATCTACGACACGACCATCGGCTGGCGCTTCGTCAACCCGCAGATGAAGGCCCAATACGGCGTCGATTCGATGCCCGAGACGGCGGAGAACGTCGCCGACGACTTCGGCGTCAACCGCGCCGACCAGGACGCGATGGCGCTGCGCTCGCAGCTGCGCGCGGTCGAGGCCCAGAAGCGCGGCTTCTTCGACGCCGAGATCACCCCGGTCAGCGTGCCGCAGAAGAAGGGCGACGCCCTCGTCGTCGCCAGGGACGAACACCCGCGCGAGACCTCGCTCGACGCGCTGGCGAAGCTCAAGCCCATCGTGCGCCCGAACGGCACGATCACCGCGGGCAACGCCTCCGGCGTCAACGACGGCGCCTGCGCCCTGCTGCTCGCCAGCGCCAGCGCCGCGAAGACGCACGGCCTCACGCCGCGCGCCCGCGTGCTGGGCATGGCCGTGGCCGGCGTCGCGCCCCGCGTGATGGGCATCGGGCCGGCACCGGCGTCCAAGAAGCTGCTCGCGCGCCTGGGGCTGACGATCTCGCAGATGGACGTCATCGAGCTGAACGAGGCCTTCGCCGCGCAGGGCCTGGCCGTTCTGCGTCAGCTGGGCGTGGCCGACGACGACCCGCGCGTCAATCCGAACGGCGGCGCGATCGCTCTCGGCCACCCGCTGGGCGCCAGCGGCGCGCGGCTGGTGACGACGGCCGTCAACCAGCTGCATGCCACCGGGGGCCGCTACGCGCTGTGCACGATGTGCATCGGCGTGGGCCAGGGCATCGCGCTGGTCGTCGAACGCGTCTGACCGGCGCTAGGAAGGCGGCTGCCAGAGCTCCACGCGGTTGCCTTCCGGGTCGGTCACCCAGCCGAACTTGCCGTACTCGGAGACCTCGGTCTTGTCGTCGACGGCGCAGCCCTCGCGCTTGAGCACGGCGAGCAGCGCGTCGAGGTCGGCGACGCGGTAGTTCACCATGAAGCCCGCGCCGCGCGTGCCGCCGAAGTAGTCGCTGTCGCCCGGGAAGATGCACCAGGTGGTGTGCGAGGCAAGCGGCGACTTGCTCCCGGCGGGCTGCGTGGGTGCCGGCGGGAAGGCGAGGCCGCCCCAGTCCTGGATGTCCAGGCCCAGGTGGCGCTTGTACCAGGCTCGCAGCACGTCGGCGTCGCGCGCCTTGAAGAAGACGCCGCCGATCCCGGTCACTCGTTGCATCGCTGCCGTCCTCGCTCAACGTGGGCGGTAGACCACCACCGTGCGCGCCATCTTGTCATGCCAGCCCTGCTTGCGCGCGTCGAACGCCACCCAGGCCAGGCCGGCGAACAGCGGGATGGTGGAGACGAAGTAGCCAACGTAGCGCGTGAGCGCCTGCCAGAAGTCGACGGGCGAGTGTGTCTGCGCATCGACCACGACCGCCGAGATCGCCATCTTGCCGGGCGTCGCGCCCTTCATCACCCAGAACGCGATGATGGCGCCGCCCAGCGGCACCCAGTTGACGACGAAGCCGACCACGCCTCGTCCTTCCGTCCAGCCGTCGCCGAACAGCCAGACCAGCACCGGGATGACGACGAACAGCACCAGGATCAGGTCGAGCAGGCCCGCGGCCAGGCGGGCCCAGAACCCGACGTAGCGGACGCCTTCCGCCTGGCGCTCCACGGCACCCGCGAGCGCATCGACGCTCACGACGCCGCGCCCGCGCGGCGCTCGCGCACCGCCTTGGCCAGGCGCACCAGCAGCGGCTCGGTGTCGGCCCAGCTGATGCACGCGTCGGTGATCGACACCCCCCAGGCCGGCGTCACGCCCGGCTTCAGGTCCTGCCGGCCGTCGGCCAGATGGCTCTCGATCATCACCCCGGTGATGCGGCGGTCGCCGCCGGCGATCTGCCCGGCGACGTCGGCGCCGACGTCGATCTGGCGCATGTGCTTCTTCTCGGAGTTGGCGTGCGAGAAGTCGATCATCACCTGCTCGCGCAGGCCGCGTTCGGCCAGCGCGCCGCAGGCGGCGGTGACATCCGGCGCCTTGTAGTTCGGAGCCTTGCCGCCGCGCAGGATCACGTGGCAGTCGGCGTTGCCGCGCGTCTCGAAGATCGCGGCCTGGCCCATCTTGGTCATGCCCATGAAGGCGTGCGACGAGTTGGCCGCCAGGATGGCGTCGGCCGCCACCTTGATGCCGCCGTCGGTGCCGTTCTTGAAGCCGACCGGGCACGACAGGCCCGACGCCAGCTGGCGATGGCTCTGGCTCTCGGTGGTGCGCGCGCCGATCGCGCCCCAGGACACCAGGTCGGCGATGTATTGCGGGCTCAGCAGGTCGAGGAACTCGGTGCCAGCCGGCAGGCCGATCTCGGCGACGTCCAGCAGAAGCTGGCGAGCCTTGCGCAGGCCCTCGTTGATGCGGAAGCTGCCGTCCAGGCGTGGATCGTTGATGTAGCCCTTCCAGCCGACGGTGGTGCGCGGCTTCTCGAAATAGACGCGCATCACGACGACCAGCTCGTTCTTCAACGCGTCGGCGACGACCTTCAGGTGGCGCGCGTACTCCAGCGCCTGGTCGTGGTCGTGGATCGAGCACGGGCCGACCACGACGATCAGCCGGTCGTCGGCGCCGCTGAGCACCTTGGCCAGCTCGACGCGCGCGTGTTCGACCAGCGACACCGCGCTGTCGGGCGCGGGCATGTCGTCCAGCAGCAGCGCCGGGGAGATGAGCGGGCGCACGGCGCCGATGCGCACGTCGTCGACGCGCGTGGTGTCCAGCGTCGTGCCGGGTTGCACGCCGATCTCGCGGTCGTGCCGCCAATCGTCAGGGAGAGTCATCGCCAAGGCTTTCGTGGAATGCGTGCCGCACGCGGCGGCGCATGCCCGATTATCGGGCAGCGGCGTTGCGTCCGCGCGTCAGGGGGCTATGGCCTCGACCTGGATCACCAGGTGCACGTCGTCGCTGACGAACGGCTCGCCCAGCGTGGCGCCGAAGCGGCCGCGCTTCAGGTCGGCCTCGAAATCGCCGCCGCAGACGTCGCGCTCGAGCATCTCGTCGTGCCGGCACGCGAAGGACCGCGCGACCAGCGACAGCGGCTCGCCGACGCCGCGCAGCGTGAACTCGCCGCGCACTTCCTTGACGCCGCCGGCGGCGTCGAACTGGAACCGCGTCGCGACGAAATACGCTTCCGGGTATTCGGCCGTCGCGAGCAGGTCGGGCGCCTTCAGCCGCGCATCGAGCACGCCCATGCCGGTCTCGACGCTCGCGACCGGAATGCGCAGCCGCAGGTCGCCCGCCTTCGCCGCGCGGTCGACCATCACCTCGCCCGTGATCGGCCCGATGCGCCCGCGCAGCGTCGACGTGCCGAAATGGCGCACCTCGAACGTCGCGAACGTGTGGTTCGGGTCGAGCCTGTAGGTGATCGGGCCGGAAACGGATTGCGCCTGCGCGAGAGCGAATCCCGGGCAGGCGCACAGAAGTGCAACCATCGATGAAGCCACGGTGCGTGCCGGCCAGGCGCAGGGCGAAAGCGCGCGGCCGCCGCGCGCGGCCGCTCCGGAGCAAGGCCGCGCGCCCCCTCGGGGGGCTGTCAGCGGTGATCCGCCGACCGGGGGCTCACTGCTTGACGGCTTCAACTTGGATGACGACGCGCATGGTGTCGGGGAAGCCGTAGTTCAGGCCGTACGACACGCCGAACTGGCTGCGCGTGATCATCATGTCGAAGTCGCCGCCGCAGACCTCGCGCTTGACCATCGGGCTCATGTAGCAGTTGAAGTTGGTCGCCTTCAGCACGACCGGGTTCGTCTTGCCCATCAGCGTCAGGTTGCCGTCGATCTCGCTGACCTTGTCGCCGTTGAAGACGAACTTGCTGGCGACCAGGTGCGCCGCCGGGAAGGCCGCGACGTTGAGCATCTCGTCGCTGGAGATGTGCTTGGTGAAGGCGGCGGTGCCGGTGTCCAGCGACGTCGTGTCGACCGTGACGTCCAGCGAGCCGGTCTTGGCGGCCTTGTCCAGCGTCACGCTGCCGGTCGTCTTGTTGAAGCGGCCGCGGTTGGTCGACGTGTTGAAGTGGGCGATCTCCCACGAGGCGAACGTGTGGCTGGGATCGACCGAGTACGTGGCCGGTTCGGCGTGGGCGGCGGCGGCGAAGAAGCCGAGTGCGGCGACGATCAGGGAAAGCTTTTTCATGGGAGGGTCTCCGCGGGTCAGGAACAAAGGAATGAAAGCGTCCCGGCGCTGACCCGCGCCACCGGCTGCCGCCCCGTGCGGGGCTTGAGGAATCGATTAAAGCGGGGCGACGCCCGTCAGCGCGATCTTGAACTTGACCGACACGTCGTCGGCCAGCTGCGAGGTGTCCTTCCACTCGCCTTCGCCGACCTTGAAGTCGTTGCGCTTGATCGTGAACGCGCCGGTGGCGGTGGTGGTCGGGCCGGCCTGCGTCAGCGCGATCGGCACGACGACGTCCTTGGTCGTGCCCTTGACCGTCAGCTTGCCGGCGACGTCGAACTTGCCGCCGCCCTTGGCCGTGATCGCGGTCGATGCGAAGGTCGCGTTGGGGAACTTGGCGACATTGAACCATTCGGGCTTGGGCACCTCGGCATCGGTCTCCGGGACGCCGAACGACGCACTGGCCGTGACGATCGTGAACGCGACCTTGCCCGCCGCAGGCTGCTTCGGGTCGAACGCGATGTCGGCCGTCCACTTGCCGAACTTGCCTTCGACGGGCACGCCCATCTCCTTGATCGCGAAGGTGATCTGGCTCTGCGCGGGAACGACCTTGGCCTGGGCGAAGGCGACGCCCGTGAGCGCAAGCGAGGCGGCGAGGACGACGGCGGTGCGGATCTTGAGCATGGTGGTTTCTCTCAGTCGAAGGAGTTCAGGCGCGGCCGGGCATCATGCGACGCAGCAGGCCGTCGCGGTCGATGACCATGTGCTTGCCGACGGCCGCGATGTGCAGGCCGACCAGCGTGATCAGCGTCCAGGCGAGCGTGCCGTGCAGGCCCTTCAGCGTCTCGGCCAGCTCGTGGTTCTTGGCGACGAAGTCGGGCAGCGGCAGCACGCCGAACAGCACGATCGGGAAGCCCGACGCCGAGCTGTAGGCCCAGCCGACCAGCGGCACGGCGAAGAACAGCGCATACAGCGCCCAGTGCGTCACGTGCGCGGCGACGTGCTGCCACTTCGGGGCCGGCAGGTCGGCCGGCGGCCGCTTGGCCAGGCGCCACAGCAGGCGCAGCGTGGCCAGCAGCAGGATCGTCACGCCCGCCCACTTGTGATAGTTGAAGAGCTTGAGCCGCAGCAGCGACATGTGCAGGTCCGACATGTACCAGCCCAGGCAGAAGTTGCCGACGATCGCCAGCGCCATCAGCCAGTGGAGGGCGATGGCGGTGCTCGAGTAGCGGGTGGCTGGCTGGTTCATGGCGTTGCGGGGCGTGCGTTGGATGCGGCGTGGCATCGTGAAGGCAGTGTCCGGGCGTTGCGACACCGTTCGGTTGAGTGCGATTGACGCCGCACTTCAGTTGCTTTGAATGGTAGTTCAGCCCTTCAAGCCCTTACAACTCCCCGAGATCGTGGGTCGGAGCGCCTCGAAGGCCCGTCGCTGCGCCGCCGTCAGCACCGCCGGAGTGGATTCCCGCGCGCCCGGGGCCGGTTCAACCAGGCCGTGACGAACCGCGAAGTCCAGCGTCGCGAGCGCCGCGTCGGTGGTCAGCTCGCCGGCGGCCGCGCGTGCGAGCGCCTCGGCCACCGGCATCAGGCGATGCTCGGCGACCTCGCCGTCGATGTTGCGCGGGACGAGGCCAGCGGGCAGCGCGAGGTCGAACACGTGCAGGCGTTCGTGCTGGCGGCCTTCCGGGATGTCGCACTCGAGGTCGACCAGCCCGCCCGTCGCGAGCCCGGCCATCTGCCGCGCCTCGAGCCCGGCCTCCTCCCAGCCTTCGCGCACGACGGCGTCGCGCGGCGACTGCCCCGCAGGCACGCCGCCGCCGATCAGGTTGTCGAGCCGCCCGGGATCGGTCGGCTTGGTCAGCGAGCGCCGCGCGATCCACAGATGCGTCGGGCGGCCCGACGCATCGGCCACGTAGCCGTTGCAATGCGCGCCCAGCGTCAGCATGCCCCAGAAGCGAGTGGCGGCGCGCTCCAGCCTGCCGTGCTCGCCGCCGCGGCGGTCGCGCAGCGGATAGGGCTCGTCGCGCCATGCGACGATCAGCCCGTCCGCGCGCAGCCGCGCATGGACCTGCGCGAGGCGCGCGTCACGCGCGTGCGCGGGCAGGCGCAGCGCGAGCGCCCTCGGCGTGCCGTCGTCGGCCGCCAGCAGCTCGAAGGCGTCGGGCCATTCGCGCAGCGCGTCGAGGTGGCGGATCGCCACCGACCCAAGCACGGGGCCGCGCTCGTCCATCAGCACGAACGGGATGCGCGGCGGGCCGTCGCAGGCCCGCGCCAGCGCGATGGCGGGCCAGGAGTGTTGCGTCATCGAGCCAGTCTAAAGCGCCCGCGTGACGGGCCCGCGCCCACGATCGGCTAAACTTGCGCCTTCAGTGCCCGTAGCTCAGCTGGATAGAGTACTGCCCTCCGAAGGCAGGGGTCGCACGTTCGAACCGTGTCGGGCGCGCCAGATGCGAAGCCTCGCCGATCCGTGATTGGCGGGGCTTTTCTACGTTCGATCCGCACGTTCCGCCGCGAGCAGGCAGGCCGCCGCCGTCTCGGCATCGAGCTGCCGCAACGCGGGTCGCTCCTGCGCACAGACCGCGATCGCCTTCGGACAACGCGTGCGGAACACGCAGCCCGACGGCGGGTCGATCGGCGAGGGCATGTCGCCGGACAGCAGCTGCAGCACCTTGCTGCGCTCGATGCGCGGGTCGGGGATCGGGATCGCCGACAGCAGCGCCTCGGTGTACGGGTGCCCCGGCCGCGCGTACAGCGCGTCGCTTTCGGCGAGTTCCATCGCCTTGCCCATGTAGAGCACCAGCACGCGGTCGCTGATGTGCTTGACCACCGCGAGGTCGTGCGCGATGAAGATCAACGCCAGGCCCTTGCGGCGTTGCAGCTCCTGCAGCAGGTTGACGATCTGCGCGCGGATCGAGACGTCGAGCGCCGACACCGGCTCGTCGCAGATGATGAGCTTCGGCTCGAGCACCAGCGCCCGCGCGATGCCGATGCGCTGGCACTGGCCGCCGGAGAACTCGTGCGGGTAGCGGTTGATCTGCTGCGGCGTCAGGCCCACCTCGGCCATCACCGCGGCGACCTTCGCGTGCACCTCGTCGTCGCTCAGCTCGGGGCGGTGGACGCGCAGCGGCTCGCCGATGATGCGCGCGACGGTCATGCGCGGGTTCAGCGACGCCAGAGGGTCCTGGAAGATGATCTGGATGTCGCGCCGCGCCGCCAGCCACGCGGCGTGGTCGTCGGGCCGCAGCGTCTTGCCCGCCCACACGACCTCGCCGCCGGTGGCCGGGATCAGGTTGAGGCAGGCGCGCGCCAGCGTCGACTTGCCGCAGCCCGATTCGCCCACGATGCCCAGCGTCTCGCCGGCGCGCAGTTCGAAGGACACGCCGTCGACGGCCTTGAGCGTGGCGGCGGCCGTCCACGGCCAGGCCTTGCGGTCGCGCACCCTGAAGTGCACCTTGAGGTCGCGCACCGACAGCAGCGGCTCAGACACCGGCGGCCTCCATCGCGTCGAGATCGGCCACCGGGCGATGGCAGGCGCGCAGCGTGCGCGACGTCGGCGCGAGCTGCTGCAGCATCGGCATCGTCGCGACGCAGCGCTGCTCCACGAAGCGGCAGCGCGCCGAGAACGGGCAGCCCGGCGGCAGCGCGTTCATGTTGGGCGGATTGCCGGGGATGCTCGCGAGCGGGCCCGTGGTGTCCAGCCGTGGCAGCGCCGCCAGCAGGCCGCGCGTGTACGGGTGCGACGGGCGGTGGAAGATGTCGTCGGCCGACGCGTGCTCCATCACGCGGCCGCCATACATCACCATCACGTCGTCGCACAGGCCGGCGACGACGCCCAGGTCGTGCGTGATCATCACGATGGCCGTGCCGTGGTCGCGCTGCAGCTCGCGCAGCAGCTGCGTGATCTGCGCCTGCACGGTGGCGTCGAGCGCGGTGGTGGGCTCGTCGGCGATCAGCACCTCGGGCTCGCACAGCAGCGCCATCGCGATCATCACGCGCTGGCGCATGCCGCCGGAGAACTCGTGCGGGTAGAAGTCGATGCGGCGCTTCGCGTCGGGGATCTTCACCGCATCGAGCGCCTGGATCGCGCGCACGCGCGCCTCGCGCCGGCCCAGCCCGCGGTGCAGTTCCAGCACCTCGGTCATCTGGCGCTCGACGCTCAGGTACGGGTTGAGCGACGTCATCGGATCCTGGAAGATCATCGCGATGCGGTCGCCGCGCACGGCGTTGAGTTCGGCGGCCGGCAGGCCCAGCAGGTTGCGGCCGTGGTGCAGCACCTCGCCGCTGGCCGTGCCGTTGCGCGCGAGCAGGCCCATCATCGCCAGCATCGTCTGCGACTTGCCCGAGCCCGACTCGCCAACGATCCCCAGCGTCTGGCCGCGGCCCAGCTCGAAATCCACGTGGTTGACGGCGTAGACCGGGCCGTCGTTGGTGCGGAACTGGACGCTGAGATCCCTGACCTGCAGCACGGGCGTCGTGTCGGCCATCTCAGCGCTCCTTCGGGTCGAGCGCGTCGCGCAGGCCGTCGCCGATGAAGTTGGCGCAATACAGCGTGATCGACAGCGCCGCGGCCGGGAACAGCAGCATCCACGGCGTGGCCGACATCACGGCGGCGCCGTCGTGGATCAGCACGCCCCAGCTGGTCATCGGCTCCTGCACGCCAAGACCGAGGAACGACAGCACCGACTCGCTCAGGATCACGCCCGGCACGACGATGGACGTGTAGATCACGACCACGCCCATCAGGTTGGGCACGACGTGCTGGAAGATGATGCGCCACGTGGGCACGCCGATCGCGCGCGCGGCTTCGACGAACTCGCGCGACTTGATCGACAGCGTCTGGCCGCGCACCACGCGCGCCATGTCCAGCCACGAGAACGCCGCGATCGCCGCGACCACCAGCAGGATGTCGCGCCCGAACACGGTGACCACGAGGATGGCGATCAGCAGGTACGGCACGGCGTAGGCCATATCGACGATGCGCATCATCACGCTGTCGACACGCCCGCCGGCGAAGCCCGCCACGGCGCCCCAGACGACGCCGATCGTCACCGACACCAGCGTCGCCAGCACGCCCACCAGCAGCGAGATGCGCCCGCCGATCAGCGTGCGCACCAGCAGGTCGCGCCCGAGCTCGTCGGTGCCGAACAGGTGCCAGCCGGCGCGCGTCGGCGCGGCGCTCATCAGGTTCCAGTCGACGGAGTCGAACGCGTTGGGCAGCAGCATCGGGCCGAACACGCACGCCAGCGCGATGATCGAGAGCACGACGACGCTGGCGACCGCGGCGCGGTTGCGCAGGAAGCGCACGCGGGCGTCTCGCCACGGGCTGCGCCCGGCGGGGGCGATGTCGACGGGAGTGAGAGCGGCAGTCATCAATATCGGATCTTCGGGTCGAGCCAGGCGTACATCAGGTCGACGACCAGGTTCAGGAACACCGCCAGCACCGTGACCAGCACGACGAGCCCGAGCACCAGCGTGTAGTCGCGGTCGGAGGCGCCGTTGACGATCAGCTTGCCCAGCCCGGGAATCGAGAACCAGGACTCGGTGACGATGGCCGACGTGATCGACGCGATCGCCAGCGGCCCGATCACCGAGACGACCGGCAGAAGCGCCGGCCGCAGCGCGTGACGCATCACGACCACGCGCATCGGCAGGCCCTTGGCGCGCGCGGTGCGGATGAAGTTGGAGCTGAGCACCTCGATCAGGCTGCCGCGCATGATGCGGCCGATCGTGGAGATGTTGATCAGCGTGAGCAGCGCGATCGGCAGGATCATGTAGCGCGGCGCGAAGTCGTCCCAGCCCCCCGACGGCAGCCACGGCAGCGCGATCGCGAAGACGAGCACCAGAACCGGCCCGAGCACGAATGAGGGCAGCACGCTGCCCACGTTGCCGACCAGCATGACGGCGTAGTCGACCGCGCTGTTCTGGCGCAGCGCCGCGACGATGCCGATCGCCACGCCGACGACCACCGCGATGACCATCGCGGTGCCGCCGATCGCCAGCGACACCGGCAGCGCCCGCGCGACGAGGTCGTTGACCGACCAGTCGGCGTAGCGGAACGACGCCCCGAGATCGCCGTGCAGCAGGCTGTCCAGGTAATACAGGTACTGCTTCCACAGCGGCATGTCGAGGTGGTACTTGGCCTGCAGGTTGGCCAGCACCGCGTCGGACACCTTGCGCTCGCTGTCGAACGGGCCGCCCGGCGTGAAGTGCAGCAGCAGGTAGCAGATCGTCACCACGGCGAGCACCGTGGGGATCGTGACGAGGAGGCGTCTGACGACGTAGGCCCACATGTCGGGTTCGCCCGCCTCAGTGCTTCACGATGTAGAAGTCCTTGCTGCGATAGCGATCCGTGCCGTTCGTATCGTCGTAGCCGCCGATCCAGGGCTTGATCAGCCGGGGCACCGTGTACTGCAGCAGCGGGATCATCGGATAGTCGTCCATCACGAGCTTGGCGGCCTGCGTCAGCAACGCCTCGCGCCTGGCCGGATCCGTCTGCTGGTTGCCCTGCACGATCAGCTCGTCGGCCTTGGGGTTGCAGTTCTTGTCGTCGTTGGACTCCGAGCCGCACTGCACCAGCGCCAGGAAGATCGTCGCGTCGTTGAAGGTGGCGATCCAGCCGTTGCGGCCGATCTGGTAGTCGCCGTCGTGGCGCTTGCGGATCAGCACCTTGAACTCGAGGCTGTCCATGTCGGTCTCGAGGCCCAGCTTGGTCTTCCACTCGGAGGCCGCGAAGATCGCCATCTTCTTGTGATAGTCGCTGTTGTTGTACGTGAACTTCACGTGCGTGCCCGGCTTCACGCCGGCGTCGGCCAGCAGCTTCCTGGCCTCCGCGACGCGCTTGTCCATGGGCCAGTCGGCCCAGTCGTAGCGGGTCTGGCTGATGCCCGCCAGGCCCTTGACCGCCAGGCCATACAACGGCGCCTGGCCGTCGGCGGTCACCTTGCTCGCGAGGATGTCGCGGTCGATCACCATCGACAGCGCCTTGCGCACGCGGATGTCCTTGAGCAGCGGATCAAGGTTGTTCAGCGAGTAGTAGCGGATGCCCAGCATCGGCCCGTTGTGCATCTCGGCCGGGTACTGCGCCTTGAGCGCCGTGTACGCGCCGGGCGCCAGCTGCTGCATGAAGTCCTCCTCGCCGGACTGGTACAGCTTCAGGTCGGCGTTGTTGTCCTCCACGCACAGGAAGGTCACCCGCGTCAGCTGCACGTTGGCCGCGTCCCAGTACTTCGGGTTCTTCTCGATGACGACCTTGCTGTTGACCGACCAGTCCTTCAGCACGAAGGCGCCGTTGCCCACGATGTTGCCCGGCTTGGTCCAGTCGCGCCCGAACTTCTCGATCGTCGCCTTCGGCTGCGGCGAATACTGCGCCACCGACACGACCTGCGGCAGGAACGACACCGGCCCGGCGGTCCTGACCTCCAGCGTCTCCTTGTCGATCGCCCGCACGCCGAGCTCGGTCACCGGCTTCTTGCCGCCGACGACGTCGAGGCCGTTGAGCAGGTAGATGCCGTAGGTGCTCGCGATCTTGGACGCGGTCTTCGGATCGAGGAAGCGCCGCCACGCATAGACGAAGTCGTCGGCCGTGACGGGCTGGCCGTTGGACCAGACCGCCGTCTTGCGCAGCGTGAAGACCCAGGTCGTGGCGTCGGCCTGCTTCCACGATTCGGCCACGCCGGGCACGACGTCGCCGTGATGGTTGGTGGACGTCAGGCCCTCGAACAGGTCGCGCTCGATCTCCGCGCCGTTGACCGACTCGATGTAGGCCGGATCGAGCGACTCCGGCTCGGCGCCGTTGTTGCGCACCATCTCCTGCTTGGCCGCCAGCTGCGTGCCCGGGGGAATGGTGGCGGCGGTCGCCGTCGCGACGGCGATCGCGCCGAGTGCCAGGACAAGAAGGGCTCGTGCGAGCGGTGGCTGGCGACGCGGGCTCATTGCGGAAGACTCCAAGAATGACGGGGACACGGCGCGGTGAAGTATAGGGGTCGCTCGTCAATCCCGAGAAGCAGGTTCCGGGCCACGGGATCAGTGCCTGATCACGTAGAAATCCTTGCTGCGGAACGCGTCCTGGTCGTTGGCGTCGTCGTAGCCGCCGATCCACGGCTTGACGAGCCGCGCGACGGACATCTGCAGCAGCGGGATCATCGGGTAGTCGTCCATCTCGAGCCGCGTCGCCTGCGTCATCAGCGCCTTGCGCCTGGCGGGGTCGGACAGCGCGCTCGCCTGGTGGATCAGGTCGTCGGCGGCCTGGTTGCAGCTGCGGCTGTCGTTCTCCTCCGCGCCGCATTGCACCAGCTGCAGGAAGCCGGTGATGTCGGCGTAGCCGGGCGTCCAGTTCTTGCGGCCGACCTGGAAGTTGCCGTCGTGCGATCGGCGCATCAGCACCTTCAGCTCCATGGCGTCGAGTCCGGTGTCGAGGCCCAGCTTGGTCTTCCACTCGGAGGCCGTGAAGATCGCCATCTTCTTGTAGTACTCGCTGGTGTTGTAGACGAAGCCCAGCCGCGTGCCGGGCTTCACGCCGGCCTCGGCGAGCAGCCTGCGGGCCTCGGCAACGCGCCTGTCCATCGGCCAGTCGGCCCAGTCGTAGCGCACCGGGTCGACGCCTTCGCTGCCCTTGACGGTCATGCCGTAGAGCGCCGTCTGGCCATCGGCCGTGATCTTGCCGGCCAGGATCTCGCGATCGATCACCATGGACAGCGCCTTGCGCACGCGGACGTCCCTGAGCAAGGGGTCGGCGGTGTTCAGGCTGTAGAAGCGCATCGCGACCAGCACGCTGGTGTGGATGTCCTTCGGATACTGGGCCTTGAGCGAGGCGTACGTGCCAGGCGGCAGGCGCAGCACCATGTCCTCCTCGCCGGACTGGTAGAGCTTCAGGTCGGCGTTGCCGTCCGCCACGGCCAGGTAGGTCACCCGCGTGAGCGCGACGTTGGCGGCGTCCCAGTACTTCGGGCTCTTCTCGACGACGACCTTGCTGTTGACCTGCCAGTCCTTCAGCACGTAGGCGCCGTCGCTGACCATGTTGCCCGGCTTGGTCCAGTCGCGGCCGAACTTCTCGACGGTCGCTCGCGGCACCGGGCTGAACGGCGGGCTGACCAGCAGCATCGGCAGGAAGGTCAGCGGGCCGGCGGTCCTGACCTCCAGCGTGCCGGCGTCGATCGCGCGTACGCCGAGCGCGGACGCCGGCATCCTGCCCTGCGTGATGGCAAGGCCGTTGAGGAGATAGGCGCCGTAGATCGCGCCCTGCGGCGCGGCGGTCTTCGGGTCGACCAGTCGCTGCCAGCCGTAGACGAAATCCTGCGCTGTGACCGGCTCGCCATTGGACCAGCGAGCATCCCGGCGCAGCTTGAAGACCCAGGTGGCCGGGTCGGTCTGCTGCCACGACTGCGCCACACCGGCCACGACCCGGCCGTGATCGTCGACGGCGGTCAGGCCCTCGAACAGGTCCTGCAGGATGTTGCCGGCGGCGGTCGACTCGGTCAGCGCCGGGTCGAGAGACTCGGGTTCCTCGCCGTTGTTGCGCACCATCTCCTGCTTCGCCGCGAGCGGCGTGCCGGGCGGGATGACGGCCGCGGAGGCGCACAGGCCCGCACCGAGGACGGCCCACGCGCCCAGGCGCGCAGACTGGCGAAGCAGATCGATCGGCATGCAGGGGTTCCCTCGACGCGACGGCATCGCTCTGGCGCTCTCGCGCCCGCATCGGGCGCGCAGGCATTGGATCACCTCGAACAGCTTCGCGCACCGGGTAGGAACCAGTGGACATGCTGGTGCATCGCACCGCCTTCGTGCGCCCCGACTGCGGGCTGCGCGTAGACCCTTACTCGCGCCCGTTGGCATTCCCCTAGAGTCCGGCCTACACCGGCGACACACGCCCGGACACGGCGGGAGGCTCCATGAACGAAACGACACTGCGCGACCTGGTCGACCAGGTGCGCGACGGCAAGCTGGCGCGGCGCGACTTCATCGCCCGCATGGTGGCGCTGGGCGTGGGCGTGCCGCTGGCATCGGCCATGCTGGCCGACGTCGCCGTCGCCCAGGGCAGCAGCATCGAGGCGCCCTACAAGCCGACCAAGCGCGGCGGCGGCGGCCCGCTGCGCCTGCTGCTGTGGCAAGGCCCGACGCTGCTCAACCCGCACTTCGCCACCGGCACCAAGGACCAGGAAGGCTCGCGCCCGTTCTACGAGTCGCTCGCACGCTACGACGCCGACGGCGCGCTGGTGCCGGTGCTGGCCGCCGAGATCCCGACCCGTGCCAACGGCGGCATCGCGGCCGACGGCCTGTCCACCACCTGGAAGCTGAAGCAGAACGTGCAATGGCACGACGGCCAGCCGTTCACGGCCGACGACGTCGTCTTCAACTGGCAGTACGCCACGGATCCGGCCGGCGGGGCGTTCAGCGTCGGCTTCTACGCGAACGTCAGGAGCGTCGAGAAGATCGACGTCCACACGGTGCGCATCAACTTCCTCAAGCCGACGCCCATCTGGGATCGCAGCTGCAACCTCTGGCTGATCCCCAAGCACCTGTTCTCGGGCTACGTGGGCGCGAAGTCGCGCGAGGCGCCGGCCAACCAGAAGCCCGTGGGCACCGGCCCGTACAGGTTCGTCGCCTTCACGCCGGGCGACCTCGTGCGCGGCGAGCTGAATCCGAACTACCACCTGCCCAACCGGCCGTTCTTCGACACCATCGAGATGAAGGGCGGCGGCGACGCCACGTCGGCCGCGCGCGCGGTGCTGCAGACCGGCGAGTTCGACTACGCCTGGAACATCCAGGTCGAGGACAACGTGTTGAAGACGATGGAGGCTTCCGGCAAGGGCCGCGTCGTGTTCAAGCCGTCCGGCAATCCCGAGTCGATCTTCCTCAACGCGGCCGACCCCTGGGCCGAGGTCGACGGCGAGCGCGCCAGCGTGAAGTCGAAGCACTTCGCCTTCTCGGACCCGGCGGTGCGCAAGGCGTTCGGGCTGTTGATCGATCGCAAGAGCATCGAGGACTTCGTCTACGGCCGCGCCGCCGCGGCCACGGCGAACGCGCTCAACAACCCGGCGCAGTACAACAGCAAGGCGATCGTCGCCGAGTTCAACGTCGACAAGGCCAACGCGCTGCTCGACGCCGCCGGATGGAAGCGCGGCGCCGACGGCGTGCGCGCCAAGGACGGCAAGCGCCTGAAGCTGGTCTTCCAGACTTCGATCAACTCGGTGCGCCAGAAGGTGCAGGCCATCGTCAAGCAGGCCTGCAGCAAGGCCGGCATCGAGATCGAGCTGAAGACGGTGCAGGCGTCGGTGTTCTTCTCGTCGGACCTGACCAACCCGGACACCTACGGCAAGTTCTTCTCGGACATCGAGATGTTCCTCAACAGCCGCGCCGGCACCGACCCCGATCGCACGATGCAGCAATGGGTGTCGTGGGAAATCTGCCAGAAGTCCAACGGCTGGCAGCTGGCGAACAAGTGCCGCTGGTCCAGCCCGGAGTACGACAAGGCGTTTCGCGCGTCGGAGAACGAGCTCGACCCGGTCAAGCGCGCCGCGCTGTTCATCCAGATGAACGACATGGCCTGCAACGCCGGCTACGTCGTGCCGGTGGCGGTGCGCGCGCAGGTCACGGCGCTGAGCAAGTCGATCTCGGCGCCGCTCACCGGCTGGGACCTGGACATGTCGGGCATCCACGACTGGTTCCGCACCTAGTGGCCGCCTGAGGCATGGGAGGCTTCATCCTGCGCCGCCTGGCGCTGGCGCTGCCCAGCCTGCTGGGGATCAGCGTCGTGCTGTTCGCGGTGCTGGCGCTGGCGCCGGGCGACCCGTTCGCCGAGCTCGCCACCAACTCCAACGTGCCGCCCGAGGTGCGCGTGCACCTGCGCGCCAGCCTCGGGCTCGACGACCCGGTGCCGCTGCGCTACCTGCACTGGCTCTGGGCGATGCTGCACGGCGACTGGGGCTTCTCGTTCATCAGCCGCATCGACGTCACGACGCTGATCTGGCAGCGCGTGCCGGTCACGCTGGGGCTGATCGGCACGTCGCAGCTGCTGGCGCTGGCCATCGCGATTCCCGTGGGCACGCTGTCGGCCGTCAAGCCGTACTCGTGGTTCGACCGCATCGCCAGCACCATCACGCTGGCCGGTTTCTCGCTGCCGACGTTCTTCACCGGCATCCTGCTGATCCTGCTGTTCTCGATCAAGCTGGACTGGCTGCCCTTCGTCTACCGCGCCGACGTCGAGGCCACCGGCTGGCGCGCCGTCGCCGAGCACGTGCGCCAGGCCGTCATGCCGGTGACGGTGCTGGGCCTGTTCCAGGGCGCCGGCTGGACGCGCTACGTGCGCTCCGCGGTGCTTGACGTGATCCGCCTCGACCACGTGACGACCGCGCGCTCCAAGGGCCTGCCCGAGCGCCGCGTCATCACGCGCCACGTGCTGCGCAATGCGCTGATCCCCGTCGTCACGCTGGTCGCGCTGCAGATGCCCACGGTGTTCGGCGGCGCGATCGTCACCGAGCAGATCTTTCGCGTGCCGGGCATCGGCTCGCTGCTGATCGACGCGATCCTGCGCAACGACACGCCGGTGATCATGGGCGTGACCTTCGTGTTCTCCGTGCTCGTCATCCTCTTCAACCTCGTCGCCGACCTGCTGTATGGCCTCCTCGATCCCCGCATCGCTTACCGGTAGGCCGGTCTCGCCGTGGGCCGAGGCCTGGCGGCGCTTCCGGCGGCACCGCATGGCCACCATCAGCCTGGGCGTGCTGGCGCTGCTCGTCGCCGCCGTCGTGCTGGGGCCGTTCGCGTGGCGCATGCCGATCGACGCGATCGACTTCTCGGCGACGACGCGGGGCCCGTCGGCGGCGCATCCGTTCGGCACCGACGACCTCGGCCAGGACCTGCTGGCGCGCATGCTCTACGGCGGCCGCATCTCGCTGGCGGTGGGCGTCGCGGCGATGGGGATGGCGGTGCTGGTGGGCGTGACCATCGGTGCCGTGGCCGGCATCTCGCGCGGCCCGGTCGACGCCGCGCTGATGTGGCTCACCGACCTGTTCCTGTCGCTTCCGCAACTGCCGCTGCTGTTGCTGCTGATCTACCTGTTCCGCGAGCCGCTGAAGGCCGTGTTCGGGCCCGAGGGCGGCGTGTTCGTGCTGATCGTGCTGGTCATCGGCCTGTTCGGCTGGATGCAGGTGGCGCGGCTGGTGCGGGCGCAGTTCTTCTCGTTGCGCGAGAAGGAGTTCGTCGAGGCCGCGCGGGCGCTGGGCGCGACCACGACGCGTGTCGTCTGGCGCCACATCCTGCCCAACGCGCTCGGCCCGGTGATCGTCGCGGGCACCATCAACGTGGCCTCGGCCATCATCGCGGAGTCGACGCTGTCGTTCCTCGGCCTGGGCTTTCCGCCCGACATCCCGACCTGGGGCCGGCTGCTGTTCGACAGCAAGGATCACCTGGACATCGCCGCGCACTGGGCGCTGTTTCCCGGCGGCGCGATCTTCCTGACCGTGATGGCCATCAACTTCGTCGGCGACGGACTGCGCGATGCGCTCGATCCGCGCAGGGTGCTCTGAGATGGCGCTGCTCGAGATCCGCGGTCTCAAGACCCACTTCAAGACCGACGACGGCTGGGTGCATGCGGTCGACGGCGTCGACCTGTCGGTCAACAGCGGCGAGACCGTATGCCTCGTCGGCGAGTCGGGTTCGGGCAAGTCGGTCACGGCGATGTCGGTGCTCAAGCTGGTGCCGATGCCGCCGGGGCGCATCGTCGCCGGCCAGGTGCTGTGGGACGGCCGCGACCTCGTGCCGCTGCCGCCGGCCGAGATGCAGAAGCTGCGCGGGCGCGAGATCGGCGTCGTGTTCCAGGAACCGATGACCGCGCTGAACCCGGTCTACACGGTGGGCGAGCAGATCTGCGAGGGGCTGCGGCTGCACGAGGGCCTGTCGCGCGCCGCGGCGATGGAACGCGCCGCCGAACTGCTGGCGCTGGTGCACATCCCGCAGCCGTCGCGCCGCGTGCACGACTACCCGCACCAGTTCTCGGGCGGCATGCGCCAGCGCGTGATGATCGCGATGGCGCTCGCCTGCAAGCCGCGCCTGCTAATCGCCGACGAGCCGACCACCGCGCTGGACGTCACGATCCAGGCCCAGATCCTCGACCTGCTCGACGAGCTCAAGCAGCGCCTGGGCATGGCCGTGCTGCTGATCACGCACGCGATGGGCGTGGTCGCGGAGGTCGCGCAGCGCGTCGTGGTGATGTACGCCGGGCAGGTGATCGAGGAGGGCAGCGTCGACGAGGTCTTCGAGCGGCCGTGGCATCCGTACACGCAGGGGCTGATCCGCTCGATCCCTCGCATCGACGCCGACGCCTCGCGCGGGTCGCGGCTGGTGTCGATACCCGGCACCGTACCGTCGCTGGTCGAGCCGCCGCCCGGCTGCCGCTTCGCGCCGCGTTGCGCGTACGCGCGGGACGCGTGCACGCAGGCGACGCCCGCGCTGCGCCAGGTCGGGCCCGGGCATCGGGTCGCCTGCATCCTCGAGGAGGCGCCGCAATGAGCCCGCCGCTGCTGAGCGTGCGCGATCTCGTCAAGCGCTTCCCCGTGCGCGGCGGCCTGCTGCAGCGCCAGACGGGCCAGGTGCACGCCGTCGAGGGCGTGAGCTTCGACCTCGACGCCGGCACCACGCTCGGGCTGGTCGGCGAGTCCGGCTGCGGCAAGAGCACCACCGGCCGCTGCGTGCTGCGCCTCGTCGAGCCGACTTCGGGCGAGGTGCGTTTCGACAATGTCGACACCGGCACGCTGAAAGGCCCCGCGCGGCGCACGCTGGCCAGCGCCATGCAGATCATCTTCCAGGATCCGTTCGCCAGCCTCAACCCGCGCATGACGGTCGGCGCGATCGTCGGCGAGGGGCTCGTGATCCACCAGCTCGCGGCCAACGCGGGCGAGCGCGCCGCGCGCGTGGCCGAGCTGCTGAGCTTGGTCGGGCTCAAGGCCGAACACGCGCGCCGCTATCCGCACGAGTTCTCGGGCGGCCAGCGCCAGCGCATCGGCATCGCGCGCGCGCTCGCGACGAACCCGCGGCTGATCGTCTGCGACGAGGCGGTGTCGGCGCTGGACGTCTCGATCCAGGCCCAGGTCGTGAACCTGTTGCAAGATCTGCAACAGCGTCTGGGCCTCGCTTACCTGTTCATCGCGCACGACCTGTCCGTGGTGCGCCACATCAGCGACCGCGTCGCCGTGATGTACCTCGGGCGCATCGTCGAGATCGCGTCGTCGCACGACCTCTACACGCGGCCGCGCCATCCGTACACCGAGGCACTGCTGTCGTCGGTGCCGGTGCCCGACCCGCGCGTGCGGCGCGCGCGCATCGTGCTCAAGGGCGACGTGCCCAGCCCGCTCGATCCGCCCGCCGGATGCGCGTTCCACACGCGCTGCCCGATCGCGCAGAAGGGCTTGTGCGACGTCGAGCGGCCGGCGCTGAAGGAGATCGCGCCGGGTCACCA
The DNA here is from genome assembly GCF_023231945.1 of Scleromatobacter humisilvae. Taxonomy (GTDB): domain Bacteria; phylum Pseudomonadota; class Gammaproteobacteria; order Burkholderiales; family Burkholderiaceae_C; genus Scleromatobacter; species Scleromatobacter humisilvae. The sequence goes on along the minus strand of NZ_JAJLJH010000005.1, from coordinate 232,457 downwards.
GGTCGCTTGCCATCTGAGACAGTCGTAGGCGGCACGCGGTGTAAGCTCGCGCCGAATGCTGACTCGCGCCCGTCCATCGCCGCCGACCCTGCCGCTGCGCGCGCTGCGCCTCACGATCGCCCCCGTGCTGCTGGCCGTGCTGGCCGCCTGCCAGACGACGCCGACCCCGCCGGCCGGCCCGGGCAACGTCTCGCGCCTGCCGCCCGGCAACGCCGATCGCGACGGCCCCGAGGCCCATCCGCCGCCCAACCTGGAGGCCGTGCCGGACGCCGTCCCGCAAATCGAGCCCGTGCGCCCGGGCGGCCCGAACAAGCCGTACGAGATCGCCGGCCACACCTACGTGCCGTTGACCGACGACCGCGCGCTGACCGAGAAGGGCCTGGCGTCCTGGTACGGCAAGAAGTTCCACGGGCATCGCACCGCGAGCGGCGAGGCCTACAACATGTACGCGATGACCGCCGCGCACAAGACGCTGCCGATCCCGAGCTACGCGCGCGTGCGCAACCCGTCCAACGGCAAGGAGGTGATCGTGCGCGTGAACGACCGCGGGCCGTTCTCGCCGGGCCGCGTCATCGACCTGTCGTACACCGCGGCGCTGAAGCTGGGCGTGCTCAACGGCGTCACGCCGGTGGAGATCACGCGCATCACGCAGGACGACATCCGCACCGGCGCCGCGCTCAGCAAGCCGGCGACGATGGCGGCCGACAAGCCGGCCGTGGTGGCCGTCGGCGATCTCGATCGCCCGCTGGCGACCTCGCGCGCGAAGCCGGTCGCCGCGGCGGCATCGTCGGTGGCGACGCCGCTGCCGCCGACGTCCGGCGACGTGGTGGCGGCGGCCGTCGACCCGCTGCGTCCGGCGACGGCCGTCGGCGCGCCGAGCGCGACGCCTGCACCGGGGGTCGACCTGGGGGCCGCCGCGGCGGCGGATTCGGCCTCGGCCGTGCCCGGTGCTGTGACGACGGTCAGCGAGACGGTCGTGGCCAGCACCACAGCGCGCGCGCCGGACAAGCCCGACGAGCGCGGACGCGCCGATACCACGGCAGGTATCGGCTGGTGGCTCCAGCTGGGCGCGTTCAAGCAGCGTGACGGCGCGCTGGACTTCCAGCGCCGGCTCATCGACGAGCAGCCCTGGCTGGCGCCGCTGCTGGCGGTCTTCAACGACCACGGCCTCAACAAGCTGCAGGCCGGGCCTTACGTGACGCGGGACGATGCCAAGGGCGCGGCGGAGCGCATCCGCACGGCGCTGCAACTGGTGCCCACGATCGTCGAGAAGCGATAGCGAGATCGCCTCGATGCACCGGCTCCTCAGGAGCCGGCGTCAAGCTCAGTCGTCGTAGCCTTCGTGGCGCGACGCGGCGGCGTACAGGTCGGCGGCGAAGCCCGGGGAGTGCAGCTCGACGCTGCGCGCCAGGTCGCGCACTTCGTTGGCTTCGCGAACGCGGACGCGGAACGAACTGGCGACCGAGGTCGCGCTGATCGGCGCGGCGGCCGACTTCTTCGCGGCGGGGCGCGACGAGAACAACGAATTGGCGAGTTGGCGCAGCGAGCCGCCGAAGAGCGGGCTGTGGCCGTAGGTACCGGAAGTGATGGCGGTCATGGTGATGTCCCCTGCTGAGGCCTCTCGATAAGAGGCGATGGAGGAACTTTAAGGGTTTTCCCCTGGATGCTCCAATGAATGTTGAGCATCCAAGATATGCATACTGTGCATATCTCCGGTGACCCCTCTTCTCCGTGAACTTCCGCACGCTGGACCTCAACCTGTTGCGCGTCTTCGATGCCGTGATGGCCGAAGGCAGCCTCACGCGCGCCGCGGAACGCCTCGCGATGACCCAGCCGGCGGCCAGCCACGCACTGAAACGGCTGCATGGGGCGGTCGGCGAGGAGCTGTTCCATCGCACCGCGCACGGCATGCGCGGCACCGCGCGCGCCGAGCTGCTGTGGCCGCAGGTGCGCGCCGCGCTGGCCCAGTTGCAGGCCGCGCTGTCGCCGCCCAGCTTCGACCCGACCCGTGACGCCGCCACCTTCAACATCGCCATGGCCGACGCCACCGCCGCGATGCTGCTGCCGCAGGTGGTCTCGGCGATCGAGGCGGCGCGGGCGCTGGCCAACATCCGCGTGCTGCCGCTGACCACGCGCGACCCGCGCCGGCTGGTCGAGGAGGCCGATGCCGACCTGGCCGTCGGCTACTTCCCGAACGCGATCGCCGCCATCGTCGCCCAGGGCGACGAGGCCACGCTGCACCATCGCCAGCTCTACGCGACCGAATACGTCTGCGTGATGCGGCGCGACCACCCGCTGGCCGCCGCGGAGCTGACGCTGGACACCTTCGTCGCGGCGCACCACCTGCTCGTCACCTTCTCGGGCCGCGCGCACGGCTTCGTCGACGAGGCGCTGGCCGCGCTGGGCCGCCAGCGCCGCATCGTGCTGACCGTCAACCAGTTCGCCACCGCCGGCAGCGTCGTCGCGCGCTCCGACCTGCTGACCGTGCTGCCGCAGCAGTTCCTGCCGGCCACGGGCGTCGAGCACCGGCTGGTGCAGAAGCCGCTGCCGCTGTCGCTGTCGTCGGTCAACGTCGAGATGGTGTGGCACCTGCGCAAGGACGACGACCCGGCGCATCGCTGGCTGCGGCAGCTGCTGGTCGACGCGGCGGCGCGGCAGACCCTGGTGCGGCGCTAGCGCCAGGCAGGTCGGCGGGAAAATTCGGGGCCACGGCGGGCGGCTTTCGGATAGCCTGTCCTGGTCCTGGATCAACTGCGAGTCCCGAAATGCATCAAGGCGCATGTCACTGCGGCGCTGTCCGCCTCACGCTGCCGTCGACCCCGGAAGTCGCGACATCGTGCAACTGCTCGCTCTGCCGCAGGATCGGGGGGCCGTGGGTCTATTTCGAGTTCGGAACGGTGGCGATCGAAGGCCACCCCGACTCGACCGAGGACTACGTCCAGGGCGACCGGACCCTGCGCACGATCCGCTGCCGGCATTGCGGCTGCGTGACCCACTGGGAGCCGGTCGAGGCGGTGGCCGGCGCCAGGCACGGTGTCCACCTCGGCAACTTCGATCCCCAGCTCATCGCCTCCGTGCGTGTCCGCAAGTTCGACGGCGCGGACACCTGGAAGTTCCTGGAGGAGTGAGCGAGCCCCCGATTGCTCGATGGCTCAAAGCACCGCGGCGATCGCGTTGGCCGTCGCCTCGACGTTGCGCGTGTTCAGCCCCGCCACGCACATGCGGCCCGAGCGGATCAGGTAGACGCCGAACTCCTCGCGCAGGCGATCGACCTGGGCTGCGGACAGGCCCGTGTAGCTGAACATGCCGCGCTGCGTCAGGAAGTAGTCGAAGTTGCGGCCGGGCACCTTGGCGCTGAGCACGCCATGCAGCGTCTTGCGCATCGTCTTGATGCGCGTGCGCATCGCGTTGACGTCGGCGACCCAGGACTCGTGCAGCACCGGCGAGTCCAGCACCGTGGCGACGACCCCGCCGGCATGGATGGACGGGCTCGAGTAGTTGCGGCGCACCGTCGCCTTGAGCTGGCCCAGCGCGAGCTGCGCCTCCGCGGCCGTCGGGCAGCAGACGCTCAGGCCGCCGGCGCGTTCGCCATACAGGCTCATGCTCTTGGAGAACGAATTGGCGCAGAAGAACGGCACGCCGGCGTCGGCCAGCGCGCGGATCGCGAACGCGTCCTCGTCGATGCCGTCGCCGTAGCCTTGATACGCGATGTCGAGGAAGGGCAGCAGCTGGCGCGACTTCAGGACGGGGATCAGCGCTTCCCACTGCGCCGGCGTCAGGTCGACGCCGGTCGGGTTGTGGCAGCAGGCGTGCAGCAGCACGATGCTGCGCGCGGGCAGGTCGGACAGCGCCGCGACCATCGCGTCGAACTTCAGGCCGCCGGTGGCCGCGTCGTAGTACGGATAGGTCGACACCTTGATGCCCGCGCCCTCGAACATCGAGCGGTGGTTGTCCCAGGTCGGGTCGCTGACCCACACGCCGGAGTCGGGGAACCAGCGCTTGATGAAGTCGGCGCCGACCTTCAGCGCGCTGCTGGAGCCCACCGTCTGCAGCGTGACGACGCGGCCGTCGGCCACGGCCTTCGAGCCGGCGCCGAACAGCAGCGTCTGCACGGCGCGGCGGAAATCGGCGTTGCCCTCGATCGGCAGGTAGGGCTTGGCGCCGCTCTTCTCGAGCAGCTGCGCCTCGGCCTTCTTCACGCAATCGAGCACCGGGATGCGCCCCTCGTCGTCGAAGTAGATGCCGATCGACAGGTTGATCTTGTGGGGACGCGGATCCTTCTGGAAATCCTCGTTCAACGACAGGATCGGGTCACCGGCGAACGGTTCAATGTGCTCGAACATGGGGCTTGGGCTCGGTTGGAGGGACGACCGTCGATTATCGACGAGCCCTGCACCCGAGCCTTCGTAATGCATCCAGCGACCATGGCCATGCGCCCGCCGGCGCGCGCGACGGCTCAGGCCGCGAGCGCGGCCTCGATGTCCGCGCGCATCGAATCGGGCTCGTCGTTCGGCGCGAAGCGCTTGATCACCTTGCCGTCCTTGCCGACCAGGAACTTGGTGAAGTTCCACTTGATCGCCTCGATGCCCAGCATGCCAGGCTTCTCGGACTTGAGCCACTTCCAAAGCGGGTCGGCGCTGGCGCCGTTGACGTCCACCTTGGCCATCATCGGGAACGAGACGCCGTAGTTCAGCTGGCAGAAGCTCTCGATCTCCTCGTTGGAGCCCGGGTCCTGCGACAGGAACTGGTTGCACGGGAAGCCGACGACCTCCAGGCCGCGGGCCTTGTAGTCGGCGGCGAGCTTCTCCAGGCCGGCGAACTGCGGCGTGAAGCCGCACTTGCTGGCCGTGTTGACGATCACGAAGACCTTGCCGCGCTGGGCGCCGAAGTCGGCGGGCTTGCCCTGGATCGAGGTGGCGGAAAAGTCGTAAAGCGTCTTGGCGGACATGGAGGCTCCTGGAGATGTGGTGCGGATGGTAGATCGTTCGCCGCGTCCGCGCGCGTCGCGCGCGCGACGCCGGCCTCAGTGTTTCTCGAGCACGCTGGCGAGCGTGGCGGCCAGGATCAGCGCGCCGCCGACCAGCACCGCGGGGTGCAGCATCGCGCCGCCCCACCAGACGGACGTGAGCGCGGCGAACAGCACCTCGCAGGGCATGACCACCGCCGTGACGGCCGCCGACAACCGGGCCGCGCCGTACTGCAGGCACAGGTTGGACATCATGAAGGCGATCGCGAGGCCCAGGCCAGGCAGCAGCCACTGGTCCAGCCCCACCGGCCAGCCCACGCCCGCGGCGCCGCCCGTCGACAGCAGCGTCGCCGTGACGCCCGCCACCACCGCGCCGCCGAAGAACATCGCCAGCGCGCGGCCTTCCTCGGGCTGCGCCGACTCGCGCTTGAGCATCACGTTGTTCAGCGCGAACGCGAAGCCGCCCAGCAGCGCGAGCACGTCCGGCAAGATCGCCGCGCGGTGGCCCGCACCGCCGGCCGACGGTTCGCCGTGCGACAGCACGAGCGCCGCGCCCGCCAGCGCCATCGCGACGCGCGCGACCGAGCTGGGGGTGAGCCTCTCCTTCAGGATCACGCGCGCCAGCAGCAGCGACCACAGCGGCATCAGGTAGAACAGCAGCACGACGCGCACGACGTCGCCGATGCTCACCGCCCAGTTGAACGTGGCGTTGGTGGCGCCCGACGCGAGGAAGATCAGCCACAGCGCGCGATGGCGCAGCAGCTGGCGCAGCGAGCCCGGCCGCCAGGCGATGATCGCGAGCGCCGACAGCACGTAGATCTGTGCCGTGGCCCACAGCGGATGCAGGCCCATCGCCTGCAGGTGGCGGAACGGCCACCAGGACACGCCCCACACGAAGGCGTTGACCATCAGGGCGAGCACCGGTCCCGCGGAGCGGGGCCGCGGAAGCGAGGCGGTCGTCACGTTCAATGCTTGTCGCTGCGGGCGATGTCCAGGAGGTTGCGCAGCTCCTCCGGATGGTTCTTCAGGTTGCGCCAGTGCCAGTACATCACCAGCAGGCTGACGATGGCCGTGAACAGCCCGAAGATCGTGATGGAGCCGTAGACCGACACCCCGATGCGCGTCATGCCGGTGTAGAACGCGCCCAGCCCCAGGATGGCCGCCTGCTCGTTGAAGTTCTGCACCGCGATCGAGCGCCCCGAGCCCATCAGGTTGTGGCCGCGATGCTGCAGCAGCGCGTTCATCGGCACCACCAGGTAGCCGCCCAGCGCGCCCAGCACGATCAGGAACGGCGCGGCGATCATCACGGTGTGGATCGTGTTCATCGTGGCCACCAGCAGGCCCATCACGACGCCCAGCACGATGACGCGCACCGCGTGATCGAGCCGCGTCGACATGGACGCCAGCACCGCGCCGGCCGCCGTCCCGATCGCCACCACGCCCACCAGCGACGACGCGCGCGTCGTCGAATAGCTCAGCGCGACGCCGGCCCAGGCCAGCACCACGTACTGCAGGTTCTTGGACACGCCCCAGAACAGCGTCGTCGTGGCCAGCGAGATCTGGCCCAGCTTGTCGTCCCACAGGCGCGCGTTGCACTGGCTGAAGTCGCGCACCAGGTCGGACACGCCGCCCGTCAGTGGCTCCATCTCGGTGTCGGTGCGCGGGATGCGCAGGTTGAACAGCGCCGCGACGATGTACAGCAGCACCATGCAGGCGATGGCGGCCTGGGCCGGCGTGTCGATGCCCAGGTCGATCCACGGCAGGTGCACGCCCAGCAGCACCGGCGCGATCTTCGGGCCCACCAGCTGGCCGCCCAGCAGCACGCCCAGGATGATGGACATGATGGTCAGGCCCTCGATCCAGCCGTTGGCCTTGACCAGCTGCGACGTCGGCAGCAGCTCGGTGAGGATGCCGTACTTGGCCGGCGAGTAGGCCGCGGCGCCCAGGCCGACGATCGCGTACGAGATCAGCGGGTTGGCGCCGAACAGCATCATCAGGCAGCCGACCACCTTGATGCCGTTCGAATAGAACATCACCTTGCCCTTGGGCACGGCGTCGGCGAACGCCCCCACGATGGGCGCGAGCACGACGTAGAACAGCGCGAACATCGGCACGAGTGCCGCGCGCTGCCACTCCGCCGCGCCGGCGCCTTTCAACAACTCGATGGCGGCAACGAACAAGGCGTTGTCAGCCAGCGAGCTGAAGAACTGCGCCGACATGATGGTGTAGAAACCTCTTTTCATTCGTTCGGCATCGTCGGCGTCGAGGCCACCCAGGAGGCCCCGCGCCTGGGAAATCTCTCCATAGGGCGAGCGGCTTTATAGCATGCGCCAACCTGTCGCCTCCGTGACGAAGGCCCGTTTCATGCGGCGCGAAGCCGCTGGCAGAATCGGGAAATGCCCCGTCCCATCGAAGCCCTGATCCACGTCGACGCCCTGGCCCACAACATCGGACGGGCCCGCGAGGCCGCGCCCGACGCGCGCGTCTGGGCCGTCGTCAAGGCCAACGCCTACGGGCACGGCATCGAGCGGGCGTTCGACGGCCTCCGAGGAGCGGACGGCTTCGCGCTGCTCGATTTCGACGAGGCGCGGCGCGTCCGCGATCTCGGCTGGCGCGGGCCGATCCTGATGCTGGAAGGCTGCTTCGAGCAGCGCGACCTCGAGCTGTGCTCGCGGCTGGACCTGTGGCACGCGGTGCATTGCGAGCAGCAGATCGACTGGCTCGCCGAGCACAAGACCCACACGCCGCACAGGGTCTTCCTGAAGTTGAACAGCGGCATGAACCGGCTCGGCTTCACGCCGACCGCCTTCCGCGGCGCGCGCGCGCGGCTGGAGCTGCTGCCGCAGGTCGACGAGATCTCGCTGATGACGCACTTCTCGGACGCCGACGGCGACCGCGGCATCGCCCACCAGCTCGCCGTGTTCGAGGCGACGACCGCCGACATGGCCGGCGAGCGCACGCTGTCCAACAGCGCCGCCACGCTGCGCCACGGCGCCGACCCGCTCGCGACGACGCCGCGCGTCGGCGGCGACTGGGTGCGCGCCGGCATCATGAGCTATGGCAGCGCGCCCGACTACCCGGCGCGCACGATCGCCGACTGGAAGCTGCGCCCCGCGATGACGCTGCGCAGCAAGCTGATCGGCGTGCAGCAGCTGCAGCCCGGCGACACCGTCGGCTACGGCAGCGCGTTCACCGCCGAGGCCCCGATGCGCATCGGCGTGGTGGCCTGCGGCTACGCCGACGGCTACCCGCGCCACGCGCCCACCGGCACGCCGGTGCTGGTCGACGGCGTGCGCACGCGCATCGTCGGCCGCGTGTCGATGGACATGATCACCGTCGACCTCGGCCCGCTCCCGAAGGCGGGTATCGGCTCGGAGGTGACGCTGTGGGGCCACGGGCCCGCCGACTCGCTGCTGCCGATCGACGAGGTCGCCAGGCCGGCCGGCACCATCGGCTACGAGCTGATGTGCGCGCTGGCGCTGCGCGTGCCGGTCAGCGTGACGGCCTGATCAGCCGCGGACGTCGGTCACCGGATTGCTGCCGTAGTCGTCGCGCTCCAGCAGCGCGATCACCTTGGCGGCGGCGGTGGCGGGGCTGTCCAGCGATCCGCTGCGGTGGAACTCGTCGAACTTCGCGGCCTCCGGGAAGCGCTGCGGGTCGGCGCCGCGCAGCTGCTTCTGCATGTCGGTGTCGATGATGCCCGGTGCGACCGAGGCCACGCGCGCGCCGTGCGGTCGCGCCTGTTCTTCCAGCGCGAGGGCGCGCGCGAAGTGGTCGAGGCCCGCCTTCTGGGCGCAGTAGGCGGCGCTGCCGGCCATCGGGCGGCGGCCCAAGCCGGACGACACGAACAGCACGCGGCGATCGGAGGCGGCCCAGTGCGCCGTGGCGCGCAGGAACGCGGCCGTCAGCGCGACCGGCGCCTCGATGCCGATGCGCAGGCTGCGCGCGAGATCGGCCGGATCCGCCTCGGCGACGTTGCCGGGCGCGCTCAGCAGCGCGGCGTTGTGGATCACGCGCAAGCGCCCGGGCAGCGCGCCGGCGGCGCGGCGTTCGAAATCGGCCAGCCAGGCGGCCAGGCGCCCGGCCACCGGCAGCGGGTCGGACAGGTCGACCGGCCATTGCGCCAGTCCGCCCGCCCCGCTCGCCTTCAACGCGGCCGACTGCCCGCGCGACAGGCCCAGCACGAAGGCGCCGCCGGCCAGGTAGTGCGCGGCCATCGCCTCGCCCAGGCCGCGCGAGGCGCCGGTGAGGATGACGAGGGTGGCTGCGGTCATCGCGCGCTCCGCTTCAGGCACTGCGGCGGAACGTGGCGAGCAGCGTCCCCGCGACCACGAACATGCCGCCGAAGCAGCGGTTCATGATGCGCACGTGGTGCGGCTCGTTGAGTGCGCGCAGCACGCGCGAAGCCAGCGCCACGTAGCCGGCCATCACGACCAGGTCGGTGAACGACAGCGACAGCGCGATGACGACGTATTGCGGCAGCAGCGGCCGTGCCGGGTCGATGAAGTTGGTCACGACGGCCAGCATGAACACCGCCGCCTTGGGATTGGTGGCGTTGATGGCCCAGCCGCGCAGGATCAGCTGCCCGCGACTCAACACGGGCGCGTCGCGGGACTCGGCGACCATGGGCTTGTCGCTGGCGCGCCATTGCGAGACGCCGATCCACACGAGGTAGGCCGCGCCGCAGAACTTCAGCACGGTGAACACGGTGTTGGACGCCGCGATGACCGCCCCGAGGCCGGCGGCGACGATCACGACCTGTGTCCAGATGCCCAGCACGAGTCCGAGCACCATGAAGTAGCCGCGCCGGAAGCCGTGGTTCAAGCCCGCGGTCATCGCGGCGACGGCGCCCGGGCCGGGCGACAGGCTGATCGCCCAGCAGGCGAGGAAGAAGGTGATCCAGGTGGTGAGGGTCATGCTTGGTTTCCGGGGCGGGCCGACATCATGAACGAATGTCGCCCGTCCGAGGTGGTGATGGGGCTTCCAGGTTCGCGCGTCAGTCGCTCTCGAGCGACAGGTTGTAGGTCAGGTAGATGTCGTCGCGCTGCCAGCCCAGCGATTCGTACAAGGCCTGGGCGCGGACGTTGGTGCGCGCCGTGCCGAGGTCCAGCCGCACCGCGCCGGCGTCGCGCCCGAACGCCTGCGCCGCGAGCATCAGCTGGCGGCCGACGCCGGAGCGGCGCACGCCGTCGTCCACGAACAGGTCGTACAGCACGAAGATGCGTGCCGCGGCCACCGAGCACCACGTCGGGTACAGCTGGCAGAAGCCAAGCAACTGTCCGTCGGCCTCGGCGACGAAGATCACCGATTCGCCGCGCTCCAGCCGGTCATGCAGGTAGGCGCTGGCCAGCGCGATGTCGCCGGGTTGCTCGTAGAAGCGTCGGTAGGCGTCGAACAGCGGGGCGAGGGCGTCGACGTCGGCGGGCGCGGCGCGGCGGATGGCGGGGGATGTCATCCCGCCATCCTAGCCCGCGCCGCTGGGGTCTCGCTCAGTTGACGCGCTTCGTTGGCGCTCGCTGACAGGCAGGCGCATTCTCGCGGTGCCTGACGGCGGCGGGTCGACCAGCAACGGCGCCGAGCGCCCGCCGGTCGATAAACCGTGCATTTGTCGACCTGTGGATTTGAACAGTAGGCGACAATGGGCCCATGGCTGCTCCCAAGACCGTCTACACCTGCTCCGCCTGCGGCGGCACCAATCCGAAGTGGCTGGGCCGGTGCCCGCACTGCAACGAATGGAACACGCTGGAGGAAGGCGTCGGCGAGCCCACCGGCGCCGCGGCCAGCAAGAACCGCTTCCAGGCCCTGACGCGCAGCCAGCCGGTGGCCACGCTGGCCGACATCGACGCCGGCGAGATCGCCCGCACGCCCACCGGCATCGAGGAGCTCGATCGCGTCCTGGGCGGGGGCATCGTCGCCGGCGGCGTGGTGCTGATCGGCGGCGACCCGGGCATCGGCAAAAGCACGCTGCTGCTGCAGGCGGTCGACGCGCTGGCCACGCAGATGAAGGTGCTCTACGTCACCGGTGAGGAGTCCGGCGCGCAGCTGGCGCTGCGCTCGCGCCGCCTCGATCTCACCGGTGCGCACGTGCGCGTGCTGGCCGAGATCAACCTGGAGCGCATCCTCGCGACGATCGAGGCCGAGCAGCCGGCGTTCTGCGTCATCGACTCGATCCAGACGCTTTACTCCGAGCAGCTCACGTCGGCGCCCGGCTCGGTGGCGCAGGTGCGCGAATGCTCGGCGCAGCTCACGCGCACCGCCAAGTCGGGCGGCTGCACCATCGTGCTGGTGGGCCACGTCACCAAGGACGGCAACCTGGCCGGACCGCGCGTGCTGGAGCACATCGTCGACACGGTGCTCTACTTCGAGGGTGACACGCATTCCAGCTTCCGCCTGGTGCGCGCGTTCAAGAACCGCTTCGGCGCGGTCAACGAGATCGGCGTGTTCGCGATGACCGAGCGCGGACTCAAGGGCGTGGCCAACCCGAGTGCGATCTTCCTGTCCACGCACGGCGAGCCGGTGCCGGGCAGCTGCGTGCTGGTCACGCTGGAGGGCACGCGGCCGATGCTGGTCGAGATCCAGGCGCTGGTCGACGCCGGCGGCCCCAGCCCGCGCCGCCTGTCGGTCGGCCTGGAGCGCGACCGCCTCGCGATGCTGCTGGCGGTGCTCCATCGGCACGCGGGCGTGTCCACCGGCGACCAGGACGTGTTCGTCAACGCCGTGGGCGGCGTGCGCATCAGCGAGCCGGCCGCCGACCTGGCCGTGCTGCTGGCGATCCAGAGCTCGATCCGCAACCGCGCGCTGCCGCGCGGCTTCCTCGCGTTCGGCGAAGTGGGCCTGGCCGGCGAGGTTCGGCCGGCGCCGCGTGGCCAGGATCGGCTGAAGGAGGCCGCCAAGCTGGGCTTCTCGGTGGCCATCGTGCCCAAGGCGAACGCGCCCAAGAAGCCCATCGAAGGGCTGACGATCCACGCGGTGGAGCGAATCGAGGAGGCGATCGAGGTGTTGCGCGGGCTCTGAACGCGCGCGTCGGGCACGCGGCGGCGGCGTGGGCTTGGGCCGTGCGGCGTCGCGTCGCGTCGCGTCGCGATGGCGCAAAGATGCTGCCCTGCCGACCCGTTGCCGACGACGACACCGCCGCCGACCCGGAGATTCACGCCCTCAGAACGGCTGTTGCATTCCGGCCGGCATCGGCGCGGCCTGCGTCGCGGGCGGCAGCGGCGGCTTCGCGCGCAGCAACGCCCACAGCGAGTAAGCGCCAACCGCGGTGCCGATCGGAATGTTGACCAGGCTCAGCACGCTGAAGACGATCGTGAAGATGCGGCCGGTGTCGTTGCCGCGCAGCAGCAGCACCGCGCCGATGATCTCGAGCACCGGCAGCAGCGCGAACAGCGCGATGAGCAGGATGCCGACGCCGCCGACCCAGTCGGCGATCTGGCGGTCGATGCCGTAATTCGGCCCGAGCGCCCCGAAGGCGCCGACGAGCGCCGCCATCGCCAGCAGGAACAACAGTCCCAGGACGGCCAGCACGATGTGCAGGCACGCGGCGACGCGGGTGTGGATGTCGAGGATGGGCATGCGGTTTCCGGTGGGACGGCCGTCAGGGCGCGCAGGGCGTGCCGACCGTGCGTATCCTAGCGATGTTTACCCGCCATGCGATCCCGCCAAATGACGTCCACGCGCATCGCCATCGTCTCCGACATCCACGGCAACCTGCCCGCGCTCGAGGCCGTCTGGGCCGAGATCGAGCGCGCCGCCGTGACGCACGTCGTCAACCTCGGCGACATCGCGTCCGGCCCGCTGTGGCCGCTCGAGACCGTGCAGTGGCTGATGGCGCGCGAGGCCGCCGAACCCGGGCGCTGGCACACGATCGCCGGCAACCACGAGCGCCAGGCGCTGGGCGCCGACGTCGCGCGCATGGGCGCGTCCGACGCGTATGCGGCGCGCGCGCTGCAGGCGCCCGAGCGCGCGTGGCTGGGCGCGTTGCCCGCCACGCAGTGGCTGCTCGACGAGGTGCTGCTGTGCCACGGCACGCCGGCGAGCGACCTGGTCTATTTCTTGGAGAGCGTCACGTCGGGCTGCGGCCTGGACGGCCAACGCGGCGTGCGCGCCGCCACGCCCACCGAGCTGAGCGAGCGCGCCGCCGAGACGCCGCCCGGCGGCACGCGTGCGGGCCTGGCCGCGTCGCTGATCCTGTGCGGCCACACGCACGTGCCGCGCACGATGTCGCTGCCGGGCGGGCCGCTGGTCGTCAATCCGGGCAGCGTCGGCCTGCAGGCCTACGACGACGTCCACCCGCTGCCGCACGTCATCGAGAACGGCTCGCCGGACGCCCGCTGGGCGCTGGTCGAGCGCGATCGCCGCGGCGCCTGGCACGTGCAGCTGCGCACCACGCCCTACGACTGGACATCCGCCGCCACCCGCGCGCAGGCCAACGGCCGCGGCGACTGGGCCGACGCGCTCGCCAGCGGCTTCATGGGCCGCACCGAATCGGCCTGATCAGCGCGCCAGCTGGCGCGCGATCTCGTAGGTGGCGATCGCGCACGCGCTGGCCACGTTCATCGACGAGTTCTGGCCGCGCATGGGGATGTGCACGGTGAGGTCGGAGACGTCGAGCAGCGCCTGGCAGACGCCGGCGTTCTCGGCGCCGACGATCAGGCAGACCCGGTCGCCCGGCGCCAGCGCCAGCTCGTGCAGCGGGATGCTGCCGGTGCTCAGCTCCAGGCTGAGGATGCGCCAACCCTCGGACTTCAGCGTCGCGACGACGCCCAGCGGGTCGGCGGCGCTGGACCACGCGACATGCCGCTCGGCCGAGCGCGAGGTCTTGCGGATCTTCGGGTCGGGCGGCAGCGGCGACGAGCCCGTCAGGTGCAGATGCTCGACGCCGAGCGCGTCGGCGAGGCGGAACAGCGCGCCCACGTTCAGCGCGATGTCGACGTCGTGGGCCAGCAGGTGCAGGGGCAGCGGGGCCGTCGCGCGGTGGCTGGAATGATCGAGCTGGTGGTTGGCGGGTGTCATCTGGGCTGGAATTCTGCAGGATGGCGCGTGGCGGGAATCGGCCCAACGACCTTAGAATTCGGGTTTTCCCACTCTCTTCGAGGCAACCCCATGGGCATGGACGATCGCGACGGCAAGATCTGGATGGACGGCAAGCTCGTCGAGTGGCGCGACGCCAAGATCCACGTCCTGACCCACACGCTGCACTACGGCTGCGGCGCCTTCGAAGGGGTGCGCGCCTACAACACGGTCAACGGCCCGGCGATCTTCCGCCTGCGCGAGCACACCGAGCGCCTGTTCAACTCGGCCAAGATCCTGCGCATGAAGATCCCGTTCACGCCGGACGAGGTGATGAAGGCCCAGCTCGACGTCGTGCGCGAGAACAAGCTCGAGAGCTGCTACCTGCGCCCGCTCACGTGGATCGGCTCCGAGAAGCTGGGCGTCAGCCCCAAGGGCAACACGATCCACCTGATGGTCGCGGCCTGGGCCTGGGGCGCCTATCTCGGCGAGGAAGGCCTCAAGCGCGGCATCCGCGTCAAGACCTCGAGCTACACGCGCCACCACGTCAACATCACGATGACGCAGGCCAAGGCGGTGTCCAACTACTCGAACTCGATCCTCGCCAACACCGAGGCCGTCGACGACGGCTACGACGAGGCGCTGCTGCTCGACGCCAGCGGCTTCGTGTCGGAAGGCGCCGGCGAGAACATCTTCGTGATCAAGAACGGCGTCGTCTACACGCCCGACCTGTCGGCCGGCGCGCTCAACGGCATCACGCGCAACACCGTGTTCGCGATCTGCCAGGATCTCGGCCTGAAGCTGGTCGAGAAGCGCATCACGCGCGACGAGGTCTACATCGCCGACGAGGCCTTCTTCACCGGCACCGCCGCCGAAGTCACGCCGATCCGCGAACTCGACCGCATCGAGCTCGGCGCCGGCTCGCGCGGCCCGATCACCGAGAAGATCCAGACCGCGTTCTTCGACATCGTCAACGGCCGCAACCCGAAGTACGCCGAATGGCTGACCAAGGTCTGAGCGCATCCTCTCCCGAAATCGAAACAAGCACCCATGACCGATAAATCGTCCGCCGTCGTCGAAGTCACCGCCAGCGACCTGCAAGGCCCCGGCGTCGTCTTCTGCCCGAACCCGAAGATGCCGCTGTGGAGCACGCATCCCAAGGTCTACATCGACCTGAGCCACGAAGGCCGCGGCCGCTGCCCGTACTGCGGCACGACCTACCAGCTCGCCGCTGGCGTCAAGATCGCGGCCGGACACTGAGACCGGACGCCGGCATGTCCTCGCCGGCGCCCACGCTCGACCAGGTGCGCGCGCTGGCCTACGCCGCGCTGCTGGATCACGCGCGCCGCAGCGACCACGCGCACGCACTGGCGACGCTGATGCGCGCGCTGGCGTCGCTCACCGGCGCCGAACGCTGGCTCTGGCCGCAGCCGCCCGACGGCGACTTGTCGATGCCGCCGATCCACGCGCGCCCCCCCGTGCGCGGGTCCGTGCCGCCCGGCGCGGCCGAGACGGCCTGGTCCTGCAGCCACTCCGGCACGGTCGTCGGCGAGCTGCGCGTCCCGCTGCCCGACGGCCTGGGCATCGACGACTGGGGCGACCGCCTCATGCCGGCGCGCGACACCGCCGCCGCGCTGCTGGCCGGCCTGATCGAGCACGCCGGCCACGCGCTGCCCGGCTCGCTCGCGCTGCAACGCCGCGCGATGCACGAGGCCGGCACGTATGTGTGGGAGTGGGACCTGTCCACCGACGTGCTGGGCGACATCGACGAGGGCGAGCGCCTGCTCGGCTATCCGATGAACACGCTGGGCCACACGCAGGCCGACTGGGATCGCGTCATCCATCCCGACGACAAGGCGGCGGTCGACAAGGCCTTCGACGCGCACGTTCGCGGCGAGGAGCCGATGTATCGCGCGGTCTACCGGGCGCGCGCGGCCAACGACCAGTGGCGCTGGATCGAGGAGCGCGGCCGCATCGTCGAATGGGATCGACGCGGCCGGCCGACGCGCATGTTCGGCACGCAGACCGACGCCACGCTGCTGCGCGAACTCGAGCAGGCGCAGCGCGATCGCCTCGCCGCGGAGGCCGCCAACAGCGCCAAGACGATGTTCCTCTCGCGCATCAGCCACGAGCTGCGCACGCCGCTGAATGCGGTGCTGGGCTTCGCGCAGTTGCTCGACACCGACCCCGCGCTCGCCGCGATGCCCGCGCAGCGCCGCCAGGTGCGCATGATCCACGAGGCCGGCGACCACCTGCTCGCGATGATCGGCGACCTGCTCGACCTGTCGCTGGCCGAGGCCGCGCACCTGCCGATCCACCTGCAGGACGTCGCGCTGGCGCCGCTGCTCGAGTCCTGTGTCGCCTGGTGCCGGGCGCAGGCCGACAGCGCGCACGTCAGCGTCCACTGCGAGGATCCCGACGCCGGCGCCGCCCCCGAGCACGCGGCAGTCGTGCACGCCGATCCGACGCGCCTGCGCCAGGTGCTGACCAACCTGCTGAGCAACGCCGTCAAGTACAACCGCACCGGCGGCAGCGTGACGCTGCGCGCCCAGCCCGCGGACGACGAGTGGCACATCGAGGTGCAGGACACCGGCCACGGCATCAGTCCCGCCGACCGCGCGCGCCTGTTCCAGCCGTTCAACCGCCTCGGCCGCGAGGCCTCGGGCATCTCGGGCGCCGGGCTGGGCCTGGCGCTGTCGCAATCGCTGACGCAGTTGATGGGCGGCCGCATCACGGTGCAGAGCAAGCTCGGCGTCGGATCGATCTTCCGCGTCAGCCTGCCGGCGGCCTGAAGTCTCGTCGTCAGTCGCGCGCGGCGTCGGCCAGCGCGCGCAGGGCCATCATCTGCGTGGCGATCGGCGTGGGCAGCGGCCTGGCGCCGGACATCACGTCCGCGATGTAGGCCGCGGTCGACGCGGGGTCGATCGCGGGCGGCAGCTCCGGCACCGACACCAGCGAGCCGCCCTGCGCCTCCACCGACAGCGCCGGCTGCTCGACGCCATCGAGAAAGGCCGTCAGCCGCGGACAGCGCCGCGCGTCGGCCACCGGCTCGCCTTCGGTGCCGCGCATCAGCAGCGCCGTCGCCCGCGTGCGCGCGAGGAACTCGCCGAGGCTGGTCGCGTATTCGGGATGCGTGTGGTTGACGACGCGCACCGCCTGGCGCGCCGGCCCGAGCGCCGGCAGCAGCTTGGCCAGCGAGTGCGCCGGATTGCGCAGGCCGATCAGGCGCCGCAGCGCGAGCACGCGCGCGAGCGACGGATGCAGGTCGTCGGTGGCGATGAAGGCCGGCGCGCCGGCTGCCCAGCGCGCGGCCACGCCGGCGGCGTCGCGCACCGGCGGCAGGCCCAGCGCCTCGAACACCGCGGCCGTCGTGACGCGTCCGGGATCCTCCTCGAGGCCGTGCACCAGCACCGGCAGCCCCTCGCGGGCGAGCTGCAGCGCGAGCAGCGGCACGAGGTTGGGCAGCCGGCGCGCGCCGTTGTACGACGGCAGCACCACGGCGCCCGTCGCCGGCGGCGCGGGCAGCGGCAGCAGGCGCAGCGCGACGGCGTCCATGAAGCCGGCCAGCTCCTCGGGCGTCTCGCCCTTGATGCGCATCGCGATCGCGAATGCGCCGGCCTCGACGTCGCCCACCTCGCCATCGAGCAGGCGCGCCATCAGGTCGGCCGACTGCTCGCGCGTGAGCGAACGCGCGCCGTCCTTGCCGCGGCCGATCTCGCGCAGGTAGGGGGCGATGGTCATGCGGCGGACGCGCGGCATCGGCGCGAGCGGGGAGACGGGGCGTTGCGATCCATGACCGCATTCTGGCGCCACCGCGCAGGCTTCGCGCTTCGATCGAAGCGAGGCCTTGCCCGTGCGCGTCCTTCTCGTGCTGAGCTTGTCATGCGTCCTCGCCAGCGCCTGCCGTGCCGAGACGTCGCTCCGCGAGTCCGTCGAGGCGCTGCATGCGGATGCGGCCGCGCTCAGCGCTTGGCCTCTTCCCGCTTCATCACCAGATAGTCGTTCTTCTCCACCTCGTGCAACTGGCGCGGATATCGCTCGGTCGCGTCGAACCAGGTGTTGAGGCGTTGCTCGAGCTGCGACGGCGCCGGCGTGGCGACGTAGTCGTCGATCGCGAGGTAGTAGCGCATCGTGTTGCGCTCGACCAGCCCGCGCACGCCGCCGACGTAGGTGGGCTTGCCGTCGGCGTCCTTGCCGGAAACGCTGAAGCCGACCTTGTCCGCCCCGGCCGTCGACAGGTAGGCGTTCAACGCCACGCGCGCCGTGAAGCCGAAGCCGTAGGCGTAGCTCATGTGCAGCATCGTGTGGGCGGCGTCGAGCGGCGCGGCCTCGACGGCGATGCGGTAGTCCTTGGTGCCCAGCGGGCCGTCGCCGGACGTCAGCTCCGCCTTCAGGTAGTCGGGGCCGTCGCTCGCGAGCTTGTAGTCGAAGTGCAGCTTGTAGGCATCGTCGACCGGCTGGTCGTACTTGCGGCCCAGCGCCATGTCCAGCCCCGCGGGCTGCGCGTGGCACATCTTCACGTTGAGGTGCAGGATCAGGATGCCGCACCAGTTGTCGGTGCCCTGCAGCGCCTTCTGCACCATCGGGTACGGCTGGTCGACGCGCGCGTAGACCTCGCCCTCGAGGTGGTCGCCGGCCTGCGTCGACTGCAGCACCAGCGGGCGGCCGTAGGCGTTGTGCGCGAGCTTGTCCTGCAGCGATTCGAACTTCGCGTGAAGCGCCGCGGCGTCCTGCGCCTGCGCGGCGCCCGTCGCCGCCAACAGCGCGCAGGCGACGAGCGTCGCCTGCAGAAGGCGGTTCGCCGCATGACCGCGCCGAGCGAGCGTGAAGGGTTGTTCGAAACTCATAGCCAATACTCCCACATCCCGGCGCTCCATTCCTGCAGCCGGGGGAACAATCCGCGACTCTGCCATTTGTCCAAGGTCAGCTGCTGCGACTGCGCGAGGTCGTTGGCGAACGCGGCGCGCATCTGGTCGCCGAACGCTGGGCTCAGCACGATGGCGTCGATCTCGTCGTTGTGCAGGAAGCTGCGCCAGTCCAGGTTGGTCGACCCCACCGCGCACCAGACGCCGTCGATCAGCGTGGTCTTCGAATGCAGCAGCGCGCCCTGGCGCTCGTAGATCTTCACGCCGGCCTCCAGCAGCTCGCCGTAGTGGCGCCGGCCCGCGGCGCTCACGAGCCAGGTGTCGCTGACGCTGGGCAGCAGCAGCTGCACGTCGACACCGCGCTTGGCAGCATCCTTGATCGCGCCCATCAGCTGCGGGTCGGGGTCGAAGTAGGCGTTGGCCAGCAGGATCGACGTCGACGAACTGCGGACCGCCGATAGCAGCGTCGCGTAGATCTGGCTGTAGGGCTCGGTGGACGTGCCGCCGATCGCGCGCACGACGACGTCGCCCTGGCGCTCGACCTGCGGGAAGTAGTCCGCGCTCGCCATCGCCTTGCCCTTCTGGCGTGCCCAGGTGTCCATGAACAGCTTCTGGAAGTCGGCGACGACGGGGCCGTCGATCTGCAGGTCGGTGTCGCGCCAGGGCACCTTCTGGCCGTGGCCCGGTTCGTACTTCGTGTGCTGGCGGAACGAGCCGCCCGAATAGACGCTGCTGATGTTGATGCCGCCGACGAAGGCGGTGCGGCCGTCGACGATCGTGAGCTTGCGGTGGTCGCGCGAGTTGACGTCCCAGCCGGCCTTCGCCTTGAGCGGATCGATCGGGTTGAACTGCAGCGTGTTGACGCCGTGCGCGGCGAGGTCTTCGAAGTAGGCCTTGGGCGTGTCGATCGAGCCGACGCTGTCGTAGACCAGGTTGACGACCACGCCGCGCGCGACCGCCGCCTTGAGCTCGGTGGCGAAGCGGCGACCGACCTCGTCGTCCTCGATGATGTAGCTCTCCATGTCGATGGAGTTCTTCGCGCCGGCCATCGCGGCGTACAGCGCCTGGTAGGTGGACGGGCCGTCCTGCAGCAGCGTGACGCGGTTGCCGGCGGACAGCGGCGAGCCGACGATCTCCTGCTCGTACGCGAGGTGGCGCTGGAAGATGTCGGTGTCCTGACCCGCGGCCTGCAGGCGGGCGAGCACGCGCTTCTGCGCGTCGGGCGACAGCGGGCCGTGGGCGCCGTCGATCCGCACGCCGCCCGTTCCCGCGGCCTCCGCGGTGTCCGGCGCGATCGTGGGAAGCGAGCTGCAGGCCGCGAGCAGCGCGAACGAGCAGGCGCTGGCGGCGCGGGACAACAGCGGACGGACGGGGGGCATCTGGGATCTTCTTGTGAGTGTGCGGATGGCGAAGGCCAGTTTGGCAACCCACGTGCCCAGCAGTGGCGAGGGCTACTTACAATGCGGCGAATGCAGGCAAACATCACGCGCGAGCGCGAATTCATCCTCCGGCTGTCGTGCCGCGACACCAAGGGCATCGTGCACGCCGTCTCGGGGCTGCTGTTCCAGGCCGGCTGCAACATCATCGACTCGCAGCAGTTCGGCGACCTGATCGGCCCCGGCGCCACCGGCCGCTTCTTCATGCGCGTGCACTTCGAGGCGCCGCCGCAGCTGGCCGACGTCGCGACGCTGAACCGGATGCTGTCCAACGTGACGCAGCAGTTCGAGATGGATTCGCAGCTGCATTCGCTGGCGCGCCGCCCGCGCGTGCTGCTGATGGTGAGCCAGCACGGGCACTGCCTGAACGACCTGCTGTTTCGCTGGCACTCGGGGCAGCTGGACGTCGACATCCCGGCCATCGTCTCCAACCACACGGCCTTCGCCGAACTGGCCGCGAGCTACGGCCTGCCGTTCCACCACCTGCCGCTCGCGCCGGGCGCCAGCGCGCAGGCCAAGCGCGAGCAGGAGCAGGCGGTGCAGGCGATCGTCGACCAGGAAGCGGTCGACCTGGTGGTGCTCGCGCGCTACATGCAGATCCTGTCGCCCGAGCTGTGCGGCGTGCTCGAGAACCGCGCCATCAACATCCACCACAGCTTCCTGCCCAGCTTCAAGGGCGCGAAGCCGTACTACCAGGCGCACGACCGCGGCGTGAAGCTGATAGGCGCCACCGCGCACTACGTGACGGCCGACCTCGACGAAGGCCCGATCATCGAGCAGGACGTCGAGCGCGTCGACCACACGCTGACGCCCGAGGACATCACCGCCATCGGCCGCGACGTCGAATGCGTCGTCCTCGCGCGCGCCGTGCGCTGGCACGTGGAACATCGCGTGCTTCGCAACGGCCGCAAGACCGTGGTGTTCAACTGAACCGAGCAGGACTCCGACGCATGCCCCATCCGAAAGCCCGCGCGGCCGCGCTGCACGCCTCGCCCGAGGACTGCGAAGCCCAGTTCTACGACGCCCTGCGCGACGGCGACCTGGAACGCGTGATGGCCGTCTGGGCCGACGACGACGAGATCGTCTGCGTGCACCCCGGCGGCACCCGCGTGGTCGGCCCGCAGGCCGTGCGCGCCGCGTTCGAGTCCGTCTTCGCGGGCGGCCACATCGCGGTGCACCCCGAGCACGTCAAGCAGGTGCACGCGATGGGCTGCGCGGTGCACAGCGTGCTCGAGCGCATCGACGTGGTCACCGTCGACGGGCCGCAGACCGGCTGGATCGTCGCGACCAACGTCTACCTGAAGACGAGCCAGGGCTGGCGCATGGTCGCCCACCACGCGAGCCCGGGCGCGCCGGACGAGATCCCCGAGATCATCGACCTGCCTTCCGTCCTTCACTGACATTTCCCTGAATGCTGTTGGGCACATGGATTGCTCGAGCGCCCTCAAGTCACTATCCTCGAGCAATCCAGATGGCCGCCGTCATGTCTTCCCACAGCACCTTCTCGCACCGCGCGCCTTGGTGGCTGCCGGGCGGGCACCTGCAAACGATCTGGCCGTCGCTGTTCTCGCGCGCGACCACCGGCGAGGCGCCGCGCTTCCGGCGCGAACGCTGGACGACGCCCGATGACGATTTCATCGACGTCGACTTCCTCGTCGATCCGCCCGACATCAGCGCCGCCGACGCTGCCGCGCGCCCGCTGCTGATCCTGTTCCACGGCCTCGAGGGCTCGTCCAGGAGCGGCTACGCCAAGGCCTTCGCCTGCCTGGCGCGCGACCAGGGCTGGTCGTACGCGGTGCCCCACTTCCGCGGCTGCTCGGGCGAGCTCAACCTGGCCCCGCGCGCCTATCACTCGGGCGATTACGAAGAGGTCGAGTGGATCCTGCACCGCATGGCGGAACGCCGCGGCGGGCCGGTGCTGGCCGTGGGCATCTCTCTCGGCGGCAACATGCTGCTGCGCTGGGCCGAGGAGTCGGGCACGCAGGCCGCCCGGAAGGTGCACGCCGTGGCGGCCGTGTGCTCGCCGGTCGACCTGGCCGCCGGCGGCCACGCGATCGGCCGCGGCTTCGGGCTCTACACCTACACGCGCATGTTCCTCGGCACGATGAAGCCCAAGGCACTCGCCAAGCTGCGCCAGCATCCGGGCCTGTTCGACGAGCGCAAGCTGCTCGCCGCGCGCAACCTGTACGAGTTCGACAACGTCTTCACCGCGCCGCTGCACGGCTTCCGCGACACCGAGGACTACTGGAAGCGGGCCTCGGCCAAGCCCAGGCTGAGCGACATCCGCGTGCCCGCGCTGGTGCTCAACGCGCTCAACGATCCGTTCATCCCGGCGGAGTCGCTGCCGAAGCAGTCCGAAGTCGGCGAGCACGTCACGCTGTGGCAGCCTCGGCACGGCGGCCACGTCGGCTTCGCAGGCGGCGCCTTGCCGCCCGGCAACATGCTGAAGATGCCCACCTCGGTGTTCGGCTGGCTCAAGAGCCACAATCACTGAGCTGCCCGCGGCGGGCGACACGAACCTCGAGGAGCCGGCATGGACGACATGGTGCGCGCCGCACTGAAGAAATGGCCCAACGTGCCGGCCTGCACGGGCTGGCTGGCGCTCGACGCCCGCGGCGACTGGTACATGCGCGACGACCGCACGCAGGCCGCCGGCGCCTTCCCGCTCGCCAAGGGCAGTCGCATCGAGCATCGCCAGCTGCGCGAGTTCATCGAGCGCAACTACGAAGGCACGCCCGAGGGCGCGTGGTACTTCCAGAACGGCCCGCAGCGCGTCTACGTCGAACTGGAGGCGGCGCCGCACGTGTGGCGCCTGATCGCGCACGCCGGCGCGGCGCCGGAGGTGCGCTCGCACACGGGCGAGGCGGCGGCGGTGGAGTCGGCCTGGGTCGACGAGCAGGGACGGCTGTTCCTGGCCACCGATGCCGGCTTCGGGATCGTGCACACGCAGGACATGGAAGCCGCCGCCGACGCCGTCGACGCCGGCCTGTGGGCGCCGCAGCCGCTGGACTTCGCCGCGATGCCCGCGCGCTTCGGCTTCTGCCTGAGCCCGGCCGCGCTGTGGGACGGGCATCCGCCGCGCGAGACCGCACACCCGGCCTGAGTCGCGGCGCCAAAGCAAAAGCCGCCCGCGGGCGGCTTTTTCAATGGGCCGGCGCGGCTTACTTCGACGCAGCCGAAGCAGGCGCCGCGTCCGAAGCCGCGCCCGACGCCGCCGAGGCGGCCGGTGCGGCCGGCGCCGCGGGCTCGGCGAGCTTGCCGCCACCATGGTTGGCCATGTAGACGACCGCGCGGCCGACTTCGTAGTCGCTGAAGTCGCCGCCGCCTTGCGCCGGCATGTTGCCCTTGCCGTGCAGCGCCGAGGTCAGCAGCGCGTCGTAGCCCTTGGCCACGCGCGGGCCCCAGGCGGCAGCGTCGCCGAACTTGGGCGCGCCGAGAAGGCCGGCGGTGTGGCAGGTGGTGCACTGGGCCTCGAACACCTGCTGGCCGGTCTTGGGGATGACGACGGCGCTGGCGTCGAACACGGCGTCGCTGGCGACCGGCGCGATGCGCGCGGCGACCGCGGAGGCGGCGAAGACGTCGGAGCCCGGAGACTTCTTGTTGTCGAGCGTCACGAACTGCGTGAGCATGATGATCACGATGACGGGGACGATGATCGCGGCGGCGACCACGGTGATCAGCTGCTTCGGCGTCTTGATGCCGGATTCGTGTTCTTCTTCGTGATGTTGCTCTTCGCTCATGGATTCCTCGGGGCGCGGGCTGCAGGAAGGACCGTCGATGCGAAGCGTGCGTCCCTTGCGTGCACCTTCGCGTCGTCAAACAAAAGCCGCGCGATTATAGGTTCCGCTCTCTCGCGAATCGGGTCGCCGCACCGCTCGGGTGCCCCGGGACAAACCCCCGGTGCACCAAGCAAAACGCCCGGCTCGAAGGACCGGGCGTTTGCGAAGAGAGCACTGGAGATCAGGCCGCCTGCGGATCGGGCGCGGCCGGCGGGGCGACGCGCGCCGCGACCAGCGCCGTCACTTCCTTGCGATAGCGATTGAGTTCCTGCACCGACACGAAGCTGCGTTCGAGCAGCAGGCTCATGTTGTGGAGGATGCGCTCGACGACCTTGTTCTCCCACACGGCGTCGAACTGGATCTGCTTGTCCAGCCAGCCCTCGAGCCACTGCGGATCGGGCACGCGGCTCTGGATCGTGTCGCGCGGGAACAGGTTGGCGTTGACGTGCAGGTTGGTCGGATGCAGCGCCTGCGCCGTGCGCCGCGCGCTGGCCATCAGCACGCCCACCTTCGTGAACGCGGCCTTGGCCTCGTTGCCGAAGCGCGCCAGCGCCTTCTTCATGTAGCGCAGGTAGGCGCCGCCGTGGCGGGCCTCGTCGCGCGCGAGCGTCTCGTAGATGTGCTTGATCACCGGCTCGGTGTGCCACTGCGCGGCGCGGCGATACCAGTGGTTGAGGCGGATCTCGCCGCAGAAGTGCAGCATCAGCGTCTCGAGGGCCGGCGCCGGGTCGAACTCGAAGCGCACTGCGTGCAGTTCCTCCTCGGTCGGCACCAGCTCGGGGCGGAAGCGGCGCAGGTACTCCATCAGCACCAGCGAGTGCTTCTGCTCCTCGAAGAACCAGACGCTCATGAAGGCGCAGAAGTCGCTGTCATCGCGGTTGTCGCGCAGGAACATCTCGGTGGCCGGCAATGCCGACCACTCGGTGATCGCGTTCATCTTGATCGTGGTGGCCTGCTCGTCGGTCAGTTGCGACGCGTCGAAGGAGTCCCAGGGGATGTCCTTGTCCATGTCCCAACGGACGGCTTCGAGTTGTTTGAATAGTTCGGGATACAGCATGCTGACGTCAGCCTCCTGGCCCCATTTTAGACGGTACCAGCGTTGATTAGTGCGACAAACCGCGGAGGATACCGAATGAGTCTCGGTCGCCGGCCGGAACAGCCCTCAGCAAATGCGGTCAATCGGCCGTCGGGCTGGAAAGGTGTCGCCAGTCGGCAACCGCCTCGGAGATGTCTACGAGCTGGCTCATGACCCGGATGCCGGCAATCCGCAAGCCTCGCAGGGCCGGCGAGCCGCCGCCGGCCCAGATTTCCACGCTCGCGGGCAGCCGGGCGCGCAGCTCGGCCAGCGCCGGCAGCGCCTGCGCGGCGGGGAGGCTCGCGGAGAAGCTCAGCGCGACGACGTCGATGCGATGCGCCTGGGCGGCGGCGACGATGTCGGCCAGCGGCGTCTGCGTGCCCAGCGACAGGCAGCGGCAGGCCTGCAGCGTCATCAGCGCCTCGGCCATCAGCAGGCCCAGGCCGTGGGCCTCGCCCGGCACGGTCGTCAGGAGCAGGCGCGGCCCGCGCAGCTCGAGGCCGGCCTGGAACGGCACCAGCGCGCTGCGCAGCACCGACTGCACGGCCTCGCTGTAGAGATGCTCCTCGTAGACGGCGATGCGGCCGTCGACCCAGGCCTCGCCGATCGCCACGGTCAGCGGAGCGACACCGTCGATGACGAACGACGCCAACCCCGTGCGCGCCAGGCCCAGCGTGAGCCAGTGGCGCAGCGCCTCGGCGCCGCCAGCGCGCAGCGCGGCGAGGCCCTCGGCGATGTCGAGCGGCGGCGCCTCGCCGGGCCCGGGCGCGCGCGCGCGCGGCGCGGGCGCGAGGCCGGCCAGCAGCGCGTCGAGTTCGGCGTCCGGCATCGAGAGAAGGCGCCCGGGCCGCTGTCCGGCCAGCAGCGCGCGCCGGATCAGCACGAGGCGGTCGACCAGCGCGCGCGGGTAGCCACGCGCGCCGGCGGCGTCGCGCCGCGGCACCGGAAAGCCGTAGCGGCGTTCCCAGGCGCGCAGCGTGTCCTTGCCGAGTCCGGTCTCGCGCTCGACGGCGGCGATCGACAGCAGAGGCTCATCCATGCGGCGCTGGGGCAGCTCGACCGATGAATCCGAAGAGGGAGGCACAGACGTAACCATGGCATGCGAGCCGCGACATTCACATTCGTCCAAACAGACCGCGGAGGAGATTCGACGGTGTGCTATTTGAACGCAGAAATCGACATTTGTCCTGGACAATCAGGGGACTCGTTGGCACATTACCCCGCTATGCCGAATCAAGATCCGCTGTTTGTCCAGGACAAATCGATACTGCGTTTCCGGCGCAACCCATGCAGCGGACGACCTATCCCCCCTCAAATCGAGGTGCTTGACGCTGTCGCGACAGGAACTTCGGGCGCAGAATCCGGTCTCAACAACTGTGCGGGGGCTGCGGCGCCGTCGCACCACCGCGCCAGGCGCGGCGTCTCCGCCGGTTTACTCGCTGCGCAGCTTCGCCGGGCAACCGTCGTAACGTCCCGAGCGCTTCTCCTCCTCCCTCCCTCCCTTGTTCGCTCAGGGGCGCTGCGCAGCGACATTTATCCCTCGACGCCCGCCCGCGGACGTCGCGTGGGAGGGTTCTCGTGAGCCGCCCGCGCATCGCGGTTGTCGGGTCCGGCATCGCCGGACTCGGTGCCGCCCACCGACTCGCGCCGCATTGCGAGGTCACCGTCTTCGAGGCAGATGCGCGGCTGGGGGGGCATGCCCACACGGTCGACGTCACGCTGCCCGGCCCGCACGGCGACGTCACGCACGGCGTCGACACCGGCTTTCTCGTCTTTAACGAACGCACCTATCCGCGCCTGATCGCGCTGTTTGCCGAGCTGGGCGTCGAGGTCGCGAAGTCCGAGATGACGTTCTCGGTGCAGGCGCCGCGCCCCGACGGCAGCCAGCTCGAATGGAGCGGCACCAACCTCAACACCGTGTTCGCCGACCGCGGCAACCTGCTGCGTCCGCGCTTCCACGGCATGCTGATCGACCTGATGCGCTTCAACCGGCTCGCGACCGCGCTGGCCAGGCGCGGTGTCGATGCCGAACTGGCGCAGCCGCTGGACGAGTTCCTCGTCGAACACCGCTTCGGCGGCGCCTTCGTCGACGATTACCTGCTGCCGATGATCGGCTGCATCTGGTCCTGTTCGACGGTGCAGATGCTGCGCTTCCCGGTGGGCACGCTGATTCGCTTCTGCCACAACCACGGGCTGCTGCAGGTGCGCGAGCGTCCGCAATGGTTCACCGTGACCGGCGGCTCGCGCGAGTATGTCGCCAAGCTGGCGACGCGCGTCGGCGAGGTGCGGCTGGCCACGCCGGTGCTGGGCATCGCGCGCGACCTGTCGCGCGAGGCCGGCTTCGGCGCGGCGCACGGCGGGCGGGTGTCGGTGCGCACGCGCGAGGGCATCGAGTGGTTCGACGACGTCGTCCTGGCCGCGCACGCACCGCAGGCGCTCGCGATGCTCACCGACGCCAGCCCCGACGAACGCCGCACGCTCGGCGCGATCGGCTACCAGGACAACGAGGCCGTGCTGCACACCGACGAGCGCCTGCTGCCGCGCCGCCGCGCCGCGTGGGCGGCGTGGAACTACGAGCGCGACGTCAGCGCCGGCGTCAACGGCCAGAACGTCTGCCTGCACTACCTGCTCAACCAGCTGCAGCCGCTGCCGTGGAAGCAGCCGGTGATCGTGTCGCTCAATCCGCTGCACGAGCCGCGCGAGGGCACCGTGCTGCGCCGCATCTCGTACGCGCATCCGGTGTTCGACAACGCCGCCATCGCCGCGCAGGGCCGGCTGGCCGAACTGCAGGGCCGGTCGCACGTGTGGTTCTGCGGCGCCTGGACGGGCTACGGCTTCCACGAGGACGGCCTGAAGTCGGGTCAGCAGGTGGCCGATCGGATCCTGGCGCGCCAGGCGGCGCCGCTGGTCGGCGACACCGACGCGCGCGCGCTGCGCGAGGCCGCGTGACGCCCGCACGCGCGCGCATCGGCTTCGGCGAAGTGCGCCACAAGCGCCTCGCGCCGGTGGAACACGGGTTCGCCTATCCGACGTGCTTCCTGATGCTGCCGATGCGCTCGCTGCGCTGCGAGGCGGACCCCGTCCTCACGCGCAATCGGCGCACCCTCTTCGGCTTTCGCGACGCCGACCACGGCGACGGCCGCGGCGACAGCCTCGCTTGGCTCGACGAGCTGCTCGCCGGCGAGGGCATCGCCGACGCCGACGGCGAGGTCTGGCTGCACTGCATCCCGCGCATGTTCGGCGTCGCGTTCAAGCCGGTCAGCTTCTGGTACGCGCACCGCGCCGACCAGACGCTGGCGGCCATCGTCGTCGAGGTCAACAACACCTTCGGCGAGCGCCATTGCTACCTGCTGGCCGGCGACGACATCGGCTTCGGCCGGACGCTGGCCGCGACCAAGGTGTTCCACGTCTCGCCGTTCTGCCAGACGCGCGGCGAGTACCAGTTCCGCTTCATGCGCACCGACCTCGCGGCGCGCGATGCGTGCGGCCGCACCGCGGTGCGGGTGGAGCTGCACGTCGACGGCGCGCCGCTGCTGCTGACGAGCGTGTCCGGCCGCATCGAGCCGCTGACGCGCGGGGCAGTGCGCTTCGCGCTGTGGACGCTGCCGGCGATGACCGCCGTCATCGTGGCGCGCATCCACTGGCATGCGCTGAAGCTGTGGCTCAAGAAGCTGACCATCGTCGGCAAGCCGGCGCCGCCGCAGGCGCGCGTCACGCGCGGCGCGGCGGTCGTCGAAGGCTTGCGCGAAGCTGGCGCATCGCGGCTTTCACCGACAACGGACGACGCCACCTCGGCCCAGAATCGCGCATGAGTTCCCGAACGCTTCCGCCGTCCACCGACGCCGGCGCCCGCGAGAAATCTGCGCGCGCGCCTGCCGCCGCCCGCGCCGCCCTGGCGCTGCTGCCGCGCCTGCGGGCCGGCGCGCTCACCGTGCACACGCCCGACGGCGCGACGCACCAGGCGAGCGGCGCCACGCGACCCGATCTGCAGGCGACGCTCACCGTGCACGACTGGTCGGTCTTCGCGGCGACGATGCGCACCGGCGACATCGGCTTCGCCGAGGCCTACATGGCCGGCGACTGGACGACGCCGCACCTGCCCGACCTGCTGCGCCTGCTGCTGGCCAATCGCGACGTGATGGCCAAGGCGATCTACGGCTCGTGGTGGGGCTCGCTGCTGCATCGCGTCCAGCACGCGCTGAACCGCAACACGCGGCGCGGCAGCCGGCGCAACATCAGCGCGCACTACGACCTGGGCAACGCGTTCTACGCGCTGTGGCTCGACGAGACGATGAACTATTCGAGCGCCTGGTTCGACGGCGACCGCACGCGGCCGCTCGCGCAGGCGCAGGCCGCCAAGCTGCGCCGCGCGATCGCCGCCACCGGCGTGCAGCCGGGCGAGCGGCTGCTGGAGATCGGCTGCGGCTGGGGCGCGGTCGCGGAGAGCGCGGCGCGCGACGGCATCGACGTCGTCGGCCTGACGCTGTCCACCGAGCAGCTCGCATGGGCGCAGTCGCGCCTCGAGCAGGCGGGCCTCGCGCCTCACGCCGACCTGCGCCTGCAGGACTACCGCGACGTGCCCGACGGCCCGTTCGACGCCATCGTGTCCATCGAGATGTTCGAGGCCGTGGGCCGCGAATACTGGGACGCGTATTTCCAGACTCTGCAGCGGCAGCTGAAGCCCGGCGGCAAGGCCTGCGTGCAGGCCATCGTGATCCGCGAGGACCTGTTCGAGCGCTACGCGAACTCGTCGGACTTCATCCAGCGCTACGTGTTCCCGGGCGGCATGCTGCCGACCGCTGCACTGTTCACGCGGCACGCCGAGGCCGCGGGGCTGCGCCTGGTCGATCGCTTCGCGTTCGGCCTCGACTACGCCGAGACGCTGCGCCGCTGGCGCCACGCCTTCCTGGCGCGCCTGGACGACGTGCGCCGCCAGGGCTTCGACCAGCGCTTCGTGCACCTGTGGGACTTCTACCTGGCGTACTGCGAAGCGGCGTTCGACGGCGGCAATACCGACGTCATCCAGTTCACGTTGCAGCGGGATTGAAAGACGTTTCGGAGCGCGCTCGACCGACGGGCGTCGGGAGACATTTGCGCATGGACGAGCTGGTCACCATCCCGTCATAGAACGTGAATATAGCCCGGTTTTTCGAGCTTGTGGAGACTGGTCAAACCGGAGGTCGGCGCGCATAGTGGGCTCGTGCCAGGCGCCTCAGTCGACCGATCCGCCCGGCACGGTCGACCCGGAATTCAATCCTCCGGGCCATGTCTATCGCAACTTTGAAAGGAGGCACTGATGAATCTGACGATCAGCGGCCATCATCTGGAAGTGACACCGGCTTTGCGCGAATACGTCCTGACCAAGCTCGACAGGATCACGCGCCATTTCGACGCCGTCGTCGATGTCAACGTGTTGCTCACCGTGGAAAACCTCAAGGAAAAGGAACGTCGACAAAAAGCCGAAGTCACTCTCCATTGCAAGGGGAAGGACATCTTCGTCGAACAGGCGCATGAAGACCTCTATGCCGCCATCGACCAGCTGATGGACAAGCTCGATCGCCAGGTGGTTCGCCACAAGGATCGCCTGCAGGATCATCACCACGCGACCGGCAAGCGCCAGGTCGCCCCGGAAATGCCGCTGCCGACCTGATCGCACGGACATCCCGACACAATCCACGCAAGGCGGCCCATCGGCCGCCTTGTTCGTTTGGGCTATGCTGGATCAGGGTCTTTTCGGCGTGGGCTCAAGAGTTCGCCGCGCGAGCCGAATCAGCCTGCAGGCCCCGAAAATCGTGAAATTGTTGCTGCGTCGCAGCAATTGCGGCACTACAGTGCAGCCTGCGCACTTGCCGCGTGCGCACACGGTTTTCCGGTTCCTATAATCATCTGTTCGATTCCCGGATGTCCGGGTGATTTTCCAGCCCGGGGACCACCGGGCGCCGCACGGAAACTCGGCTCACCCGCCGGGTACGCTCATGAACCGTCTCGCTGCCATCCTTCCTCTTGCCAACGTCCAGGTGGGCGTGGACGCCACCAGCAAGAAGCGCGTGTTCGAACAGGCCGGCGTGCTGTTCGAGAACCAGCACGCGATCGCGCGCGCGACGGTCACCGACAACCTGTTCGCCCGCGAGCGCCTCGGTTCCACCGGCCTGGGCCACGGCGTCGCCGTGCCGCACGGCCGCGTCAAGGGCCTGAAGAATCCGCTCGCCGCCGTGCTGCGCGTGCAGCAGCCGATCCCGTTCGACGCGCCGGACGACGAGCCCGTCGGCCTGCTGATCTTCCTGCTGGTGCCGGAAGCCGCCACGCAGCGCCACCTCGAGATCCTGTCCGAGATCGCCGAGATGCTGTCGGATCGCGAGCTGCGCGAACGCCTCAAGGGCGATGTCGATGCCGCGACGCTGCATCGACTGATCTCCGACTGGGAACCGCTGAAGTCGGTCGCCTGAAATGACGACCCCGCTCGCGCCGCTCGCCGCCCCCACGGGGCTCGCCGGCTTGCTCCGGAGCGGCCGCGCGCGCGCCGACGTGAAGTCACGCTTCGCGGACTGAAGAACGCATGAAGCCACGCGTCATCAGCGCGGAGGCGCTGTTCGAAGAACATCAACCGGCCTTGCGCTGGGAATGGGTCGCGGGGCATGCGCACCCGGAGCGCCGCTTCGACGAGGCCGCGGTGCGCGAGGCGCGCTCGGCGGCCGACCTGATCGGCTACCTGAACTACATCCACCCGTACCGCGTGCAGCTGGTCGGCCATCGCGAGGTGGCGTACCTCGAGAACGCCGACGCCGAGGTGCAGGCGCGCCGCATCCAGCGCATCGTGACGCTCGAGCCGCCCGTCCTCATCGTGGCCGACGGCCAGCGCCCGCCCGACCAGCTCGTCGCGCTGTGCGACCGCGCCGAGATCCCGCTGTTCGTCACCTCGGCCTCGGCCGGCCACGTGATCGACCTGGTGCGCTCGTACCTGAGCCAGCTGTTCGCCGACCGCACCACGCGGCATGGCGTGTTCATGGACATCCTCGGCGTGGGCGTGCTGCTGACCGGCGAATCCGGCCTCGGCAAGAGCGAACTCGGCCTCGAGCTGATCTCGCGCGGCAACGGCCTGGTGGCCGACGACGCGGTGGATCTGTACCGCGTCTCGCAGTCCACGCTCGAAGGCCGCTGCCCCGACCTGCTGATGAACCTGCTGGAAGTGCGCGGCATCGGCCTGCTCGACATCAAGGCCATCTTCGGCGAGACCGCCGTGCGCCGGAAGATGCGGCTCAAGCTGATCGTCCACCTGGTGCGCAAGGAGACGATGGAGCGCGAGTTCGAGCGCCTGCCGTACGAGCCGCTGTACGACGACATCCTGGGCATCCCGGTGCGCAAGGTGGTGATCGCCGTCGACGCCGGCCGCAACCTGGCCGTGCTGGTCGAGGCCGCCGTGCGCAACACGATCCTGCAGCTGCGCGGGATCGACACCTACCAGGAGTTCGTCAAGCGCCACCAGGACGCGATGGCCAAGGGCGGCGACTAGCCGTGATGCTGGCGCGGGTTGACCTTGGGCGCCGGCCGATGCTCGCAGTTCTCGCGCTTGCACACCGCATACAGCGACAACGCATGCTCCTGCAGCGCGAAGCCGCGCGACGCCGCCACCTCGCGCTGGCGCGCCTCGATCTCGGGATCGAAGAACTCCTCGACGCGGCCGCAGGTCAGGCACAGCAGGTGGTCGTGGTGCGTGCCCTCGTTGAGCTCGAACACCGATTTGCCGGACTCGAAATGGCTGCGTGCGAGAATTCCGGCTTGCTCGAACTGCATCAGCACCCGGTAGACGGTGGCGAGCGCGATATCCGACCCGTCGTTGAGAAGGGTCTTGTAGACGTCTTCCGCGGTCAGGTGGCGGTCGACGGACTGCTGGAAGACCTCGAGGATCTTGATGCGCGGCAAAGTGGCCTTCAGGCCGCTGCTCTTGAGTTCTTCAGCGTGAGTCATGTTAAGGGGCTGCCAAGGTCTGCTTCGCGAGGCGCGGGCAGACTAGAATCGGTCAATCATATCCAGCCTTTGCCCTGTTTGGGCAGTGGTTTCGAGCCTCGTCGATGCGCACCTTGGTTTTGTCCCGTTTCCCCGTCCTGTCCGGCCTGCTGGCCGTTCTCGCCCTCGGCGGGTGCTCGACAGTCGAATCCGTCACCTCGGGTCTCAACGAGCCGGCGTCGCTCAAGGGCTTCATCGCCTTCGTCTCGCCGTACAAGCCCGACGTGATCCAGGGCAACGTCGTCACGACGGAGCAGATCACGCAGGTCAAGCCGGGCATGACGAAGGTGCAGGTCAAGGAGATCCTCGGCTCGCCGCTGATCACCGACCCGTTCCACGCCGACCGCTGGGACTACGTCTTCACGCTCAAGCGCCAGGGCTTCGACGACCAGCAGCGCGCGTTCGCCGTGGTGTTCGAGAAGGACGCGGTGCTCAAGATCGACGCGCCCGTGCTGCCGTCCGAGGACGAATTCGTCGCCTCGATCAGCCGCAAGAAGCTGCCGACCTCCACGCCCAAGCTCGAACTGACCGACGCCGAGCGCGCGGCGCTGCCGCCGCCCGTCGCGATCGCCGCGCCGGCCGCGTCCGCCGTCGTGCTGCCCGGCGCCACCCGCGCCTACCCGCCGCTGGAACCCGCGGCGCCGTGACCGCGCCGACGACCGGGTCCGCCCTGCGCATCGCGATTGCGGGCGCCTCGGGTCGCATGGGTCGCATGCTCATCGAGGCCGTGCTCGACGCGCCCGACTGCGCGCTCGCCGGCGCGCTCGACGTCGCCGGCAACCCGCAGCTGGGCCAGGATTGCGGCGCCTTCCTCGGCCGCGCGACCGGCGTCGCGATCACCGACGACGTCGACGCCGCGCTCGCCACCAGCCAGGTGCTGATCGACTTCACGCGCCCCGAGGGCACGCTGCGCCACCTGGCGGCCTGCGCCGACCGCGGCGTGGCGCTGGTCATCGGCACCACCGGCTTCAGCGCCGAGCAGAAGGCCGAGATCGGTGCGGCGGCGCGACGCACGCCGGTGTTCATGTCGCCCAACATGAGCGTGGGCGTCAACGTGGTGATGCGACTGCTCGAACAGGCCGCCAAGGCGTTCTCGCACGGCTATGACATCGAGATCATCGAGGCCCACCACCGCAACAAGATCGACGCGCCCAGCGGCACCGCGCTGGCGATGGGCGAGGCCGTGGCCAAGGCTCTCGGGCGCAAACTGGCCGATAACGCGGTGTTCGGACGCGAAGGCGTCACGGGCGTGCGCGATCCCAGTACGATCGGCTTCGCGACGGTGCGCGGCGGCGACATCATCGGAGATCACACGGTGATGTTCGCCGGCATCGGCGAGCGCATCGAGATCACCCACAAGAGCTCCAGCCGCGCCACGTACGCGCAGGGAAGCCTGCGAGCCGCGCGCTTTCTCGCGCAGAGCGGCCCGGGCCTGTACGACATGAACGACGTCCTGGGACTGAACTGATGGAAGGCCTGGCCGGCTTCTGGAATCAAAGCGATTTCATCAGCCGCACCGTCGGATTGCTGCTGCTGGCGATGTCGGTCAGCAGCTGGGTCATCATCCTGTGGAAGGGCTGGCTGCTGCGGCGCGCCGACGCCGACATCCAGCGCGGCGTGGCCGCCTTCTGGAGCGCCGCGAGCGTCGCCGAGGGCCGCAGCCGGCTCGTCGCCACCGACCGCGAGGCGGTGCTGCTGCCGCTGCTCGACGCCGCCCTGCTGCAACCGGCCGCCGGCACGCTGGAGACGCAGCCGGCGCTCGCCTCGCAACTGACGCGCCGCCTGCGCGACGCGCTGCACGCCGGGCTCGCGCAGCTGCAGTACGGCCAGGTGGTGCTGGCGTCCACCGGGTCGACCGCGCCGTTCATCGGCCTGTTCGGCACCGTCTGGGGCATCTTCCACGCGCTGGCCGGGATGTCCGAGGGCAACGGCCTGACCATCGACAAGATCGCCGGGCCCGTCGGCGAGGCGCTGATCTTCACCGCCGCCGGCCTCGCGGTCGCGATCCCGGCCGTGCTGGCCTACAACGTGTTCGGCAAGCGCGTGGCCGCGTGCGAGGCCGAGCTCGAGGGCTTCGCGCACGACCTGCGCGAGATGCAGCTCGATTCCGCGGCGCGCTGAGCCATGGCCTTCGGTCGCCTCGAACGCAGCCCGACGTCGCAGCCGATGAGCGACATCAACATGACGCCGCTGATCGACGTGATGCTGGTGCTGCTGGTGATCTTCATGATCGCCGCGCCGCTGATGACGTCCAGCCTGAAGATGGATCTGCCCAAGGTGGCGGCCGCCCGCAGCAACGACGGCGGCGCCGCGCTCGCGCTGGCCATCACGCCGGACGGCAAGGTGCATGTCGGCGACGCCGTCGTCACGCACGACGTCCTGGTGAGCACGCTTCGGCAGACCGCCGCGCGCCAGCCGCAGCCCGACGTGCTGCTGAGCGCGGACAAGAGCGTGCCCTACGGTCGCGTCGCCGAGCTGATCGGCCTGGTGCAGGACGCCGGGCTGACGCACATCGGCTTCACCGCGCAGCCGGCGCCGTAGCGCGACGCTGTTCACGGAGATGCTGCGGCGGTGCGCCGTCGCGCTTCAGGACGGGCCGTCGACGGCCGATGTCCCTGCAACGGTCCGGCTACCCGCGGGCCCGCTACATGCTGGGGCAATCTCATCCATGAACGCCATCGCCTCCTTCTTCGCAGGTGCCCGTGCGATCTTCGCGCTGCCGGCCATGAGCGAGCAGGAACTCGTCGCCTTTCGCCGGGCGCAGGGCGAGGTGCGCGATCCGCTGGTCGTGCCGACCGTCGTCGCCGCGGTGCTGATGATCGCCGGCTTCGTCGGCTGGGACCAGATGCGCGACCCCGGCCACCTCGGCCCGGCGGCCAGCGTGCGGCTCGGTGGCGGCGTCATCGTGCTGCTGCTGCTGGCCGTCGTGCGCCACGTGCGCGGACTGTCGTTCCGCGTGCAGGCGCTGCTGATGTACTGCGCGATCTACGGGATGCAGGTCGCCATCGCGGTCGCGCTCGGTGCCGACTCCCCGCTGCAGATGCCGGGCCTGCTGATCGTGATGTTCTTCGGTGTGATCGCGCTGCCGCGCGCCAGCGATTCGCTGGTCAACATCGTGCTGGCCGCGATCAGCGTGCCGCTGGTGTTGCCGCGCCATCCTCACGAAGCCGACGTGATCTACGAGATCGCGCACTTCGCGACCGTCGTCGCGCTCGTCTGGGCCGCGGTCGCACTGCTGGAGCGGCTTGCGGCGCAGAGCTTCGCGTACCACAGCCGGCTGCAGCGCGAGGCCAGCACCGACGCGCTGACCGGGCTGCACAACCGGCGCGAGTTCGAGTCCGGCATGGTGCGCGAGATGGAGCGCGCGCGCCGCATGCACGTGCCGCTGTCGCTGGCCATCCTCGACATCGACTTCTTCAAGCGCATCAACGACCAGCACGGCCACGACATCGGCGACGCCGTCCTGCGCGAAGTGGCGGCCACGCTGCAGCGCCACATCCGCAAGAGCGACCTGCTCGCGCGCATCGGCGGCGAGGAGTTCGCGCTCGTGATGCTGGGCACGCAGCCGCCCGGCGCCTGGGTGGTGCTGGAGCGACTGCGCAGCGCCGTCGCCGCGCTGCGCATCCCCGCGGGCGGGCAGGAGATCGGCTGCACGATCAGCATCGGCATCACCGACCGCGTCGACACCGACCACGACTGGCCGATGCTCTACAAGCGGGCCGACGGCGCACTCTACGAGGCCAAGGAGCGCGGGCGCAACCGCGTCGTCGAGGCCGCGCCGCCCGAGGCCGTGCTCGTTTGAATCATTGCTTCCAGATCGTCCAGGCCTGCTGCTGCTCGACGAGCGAGTAGACGCGCCCGTCCCACTTCAGTAGCGCGTGGAAGGGCGGACGTTCGTCGACGCTGCCGTCGTCGCGCGTGGCCAGGCCGGTGACGGCCAGGTCGCGGTAGCCGCGCGTGGACGTCGGCGCCGGGGCCAGCGTGGCGGCGAAGTTCTCGGTGATGGTCAGGTCGGGTGCGCTGCTGTCGGTGCAGGCCGAGCGGCCGCGCTGGATCAGGTTCCATTCCGACATGGGCAGGTCCTGCAGCACCGGACGGATGAAGCGGCCCTGGCTCACGAACAGGCTGCGCCGCGCCCCCGAGCCGCCGGCGGCGCAGCCGCGCGGCAGGCCGCTGGTGATGTCGAGGCCGAACGCGCGCACGCCCGGCGCGAGATCGTAGGCCGCGGTGTCCAGCCACAGGCTGCCCGAGACGACCTTGACGGCAGGATCGCTGTCGAGATTGGCCTTGAAGTTCGAGCCGACCTGGCCCGTCGCGCCGTCGATGACCGCGATCACCAGCAGCAGGTCGTTGTCGTGGCCCGAGCGATAGGCCGCGGCGACGAGCCGGCCGTGGTGCGCCGGCGCGGCGCGGCAGGCCGATGCGGCGACCATCGCGGTCGCATCGGGCTCCTGGCCGAGGGCCGGTTCCCTGAAGTTGTCGACATGCACGAAGCGGCCGAGGGTGGCCAGCGAGCGCGGGTCGCACAGCTGCTCCACCTGCGCGCCGACGTTGCGCTCGTGGTCGCTCGCGGCCTGGCAGGCGCCCGCGGCAAGCGTCAGCACCGCGATGCAGGCCGCGCGCATGGCCCGGTGTCCCAACGTCTTCATGTTCTCGCTCCTCGTGAGGCGCAGATCATCGCGTCCGGGGCGCTGCTCGTCCATGGCGGCGCGGTAACGATTCGTGATGCCCGAATCATCTGCTCCGGACTTCGCAGCCCGTGTCGAATGCGCCCAGCGAGCAGGCCTTCCCGTCGCAGGGCACACCGACTCGACAACGACGAGCCGCGAATGTAGCGTCCCCGCGCGGGGCGGCCGCCACCCGCCCCTCCTACAATCGGGGCATGAACGAAAAGTACGTCCCCTCCGAGGTCGAGGCCGCCGCCCAGGCCCACTGGCGCTCCACCGATGCCTATCGCGTGAGCGAAGACGCGAGCCGCGCGAAGTTCTATGCGTGCTCGATGCTGCCCTACCCCAGCGGCAAGCTGCACATGGGCCACGTGCGCAACTACACGATCAACGACATGCTCGCGCGCCAGCTGCGCATGAAGGGCATGAACGTGCTGATGCCCATGGGCTGGGACGCCTTCGGCCTGCCCGCGGAGAACGCGGCCATCAAGAACAAGGTGCCGCCGGCCAAGTGGACGTACGACAACATCGCCCACATGAAGGAGCAGATGCAGGCGATGGGCCTGGCCATCGACTGGTCGCGCGAGGTCGCTACCTGCGACCCGAAGTACTACAAGTGGAACCAGTGGCTGTTCCTGAAGATGCTGGAGGCGGGCATCTGCGAGCGCCGCACGCAGATCGTCAACTGGGATCCGGTCGACATGACGGTGCTCGCCAACGAGCAGGTGATCGACGGCCACGGCTGGCGCTCGGGCGCGCCGGTCGAAAAGCGCGAGATCCCGGGCTACTACCTCAACATCGTGAAGTACGCCGAGGAGCTGCTGTCGGCCGTCACGAACCCTGAAGATCCGGAGTACCTCTCGGGCTGGCCCGAGCGCGTGCGCCTGATGCAGGAGAACTGGATCGGCAAGAGCGAGGGCGTGCGATTCGCCTTCCCCCACACGATCCACGACGACACCGGCGCGCTGATCGGCGACGGCAAGCTCTACGTGTTCACGACGCGCGCCGACACCATCATGGGCGTCACGTTCTGCGCCGTCGCGCCCGAGCATCCGCTGGCAACGCATGCGGCCAAGGGCAATCCGGCGCTCGACGCGTTCATCGCCGCGGCCAAGGCCGGCGGCACCACCGAAGCCGAACTCGCCACCAGGGAAAAGGAAGGCCTGCCCACCGGGCTGATGGTGATCCACCCGCTCACCGGCGCGCAGATTCCCGTGTGGGTCGGCAACTACGTGCTGATGTCGTACGGCGACGGCGCGGTGATGGGGGTTCCCGCGCACGACGAGCGCGATTTCGCGTTCGCCAGGAAATACGGCCTGGAGATCAAGCAGGTCGTCAGCGTCAACGGCGAGACCTTCTCCACCGACGCCTGGCAGGAGTGGTACGGCGACAAGCAGCGCGGCGTGTGCATCGAGTCGGGCGCGCTCGACGGCTTCGGCATGAAGGAGGCCGTCTCGCGCGTGGCCGAACTGCTGTCCGCCGCCAACCTCGGCGAGAAGAAGACGACCTGGCGCCTGCGCGACTGGGGCGTCAGCCGCCAGCGCTACTGGGGCACGCCGATCCCCATCATCCACTGCGACGACTGCGGCGTGGTGCCGGTGCCCGAGAAGGACCTGCCGGTCGTGCTGCCGGAGGACCTGATCCCGGACGGCTCGGGCAATCCGCTCAACAAGCACGCCGCCTTCCTCAACGTCGGCTGCCCGAAGTGCGGCAAGCCCGCGAAGCGCGAGACGGACACGATGGACACGTTCGTCGATTCGTCGTGGTACTTCATGCGCTATTGCGACCCGACCAACGACGACAGGATGGTCGCCGGAGGCACCGACTACTGGATGCCGATGGACCAGTACATCGGCGGCATCGAGCACGCGATCCTGCACCTGCTGTACGCGCGGTTCTGGACCAAGGTCATGCGCGACCTGAAGCTCGTCAAGTTCAGCGAGCCCTTCAAGAACCTGCTGACGCAAGGCATGGTGCTCAAGGGCGCGTTCTTCCACAAGCCCGAGGACGCCGGCAAGAACTACTACTGGGAACACGACCTCGACATCGAACGCGACGCCCACGGCAACGTGGTCAGCGCGAAGCTGAAGGACGGCACGCCGGTCAGCTACGAGATGACCACGATGTCGAAGTCCAAGAACAACGGCGTCGACCCACAGGCCCTGATCGACCGCTACGGCGCCGACACCGCGCGCCTGTTCGTGATGTTCGCGTCGCCGCCCGAGCAGACGCTGGAGTGGAACGATTCCGGCGTCGAGGGCGCGCACCGCTTCCTCAAGCGCGTGTGGGCCTTCGGCGTGAAGCACGGCGAGGCCGTCAAGGCCGCGGCGGACGGCGTCGCCGGGCTCGAGCTGAGTGCACCCGCGAAGGCGCTGCGCCGCGAGGTGCATGTGCTGCTCAAGCAGGTGACCTACGACTACGAGCGCATGCAGTACAACACCGTCGTCTCGGGCGCGATGAAGCTGCTCAATGCACTCGAGGGCTTCGCGATGGATGGCGGCGCGGGCAGTGCGGCGGTGCTGCGCGAGGGCTTCTCGGTGCTGCTGCGCGCGCTGTATCCGGCCTGCCCGCACATCACGCAAGGGCTGTGGACGGATCTCGGCTACGCCGCGACGGGCAAGCAGTTGCTCGACGCCGGCTGGCCGGCGGTCGACGAGTCCGCGCTGGTGCAGGACGAGATCGAGCTGGTGCTGCAGGTGCTGGGCAAGACGCGCGGCAGCGTGCTCGTACCGGCCAGCGCCGACAAGGCCGCGATCGAGGCGATCGCGGTGGCCTCGCCCGAGGCGGTGCGCTGGATGGAAGGCAAGCCGGCCAGGAAGGTCGTCGTCGTGCCGGGCCGTCTCGTCAACATCGTCGTCTGACAATGACGCCCCGTCGCCTCGCCCTTGCCGCGCTGGTGGTCGCCGCGGCCGCCACGCTCGCGGCCTGCGGCTTCCACCGCCGCATCGCGCAGTCGCTG
Organism: Scleromatobacter humisilvae; assembly: GCF_023231945.1. Lineage (GTDB taxonomy): Bacteria > Pseudomonadota > Gammaproteobacteria > Burkholderiales > Burkholderiaceae_C > Scleromatobacter > Scleromatobacter humisilvae. The sequence continues at coordinate 191,697 of NZ_JAJLJH010000005.1, read as the reverse complement.
AACTACGAGCGGATCGCGTTGTCCGGCTTCGCCGACCGCTCGACGATGGCCGACGAGATCCGGCGTGCGCTGCCGTCGACGGCGCGCATCGCGCCGGTGCTCGAATCGCAGGTGATGATCGAGGCGCTCGAGGACACGCAGAAGACCACGGTCGAGGCCTCGACCGCGTTCGGCCAGGTGCGCGAACTGGAGCTGCACGTCAAGCTGCGCTACCGCGTGCTCGACCCCAAGGGCATCGAGCTGCTGCCGCCGGCCAACATCGAGCGCTTCCGCGACATGACCTTCGACGAGAAGGACGCGCTCGCGAAGGACAGCGAGATGAAGGCGCTCTACCGCGACATGCAGTCCGACATGGCCTACCAGCTGGTGCGCGTGCTGGCCGCGGTGGGCAAGCCCACGGGCCCGGCGGCGCAGGCGCAGGCCGCGCACGCGGCCGCCGCAGCGCTGGCGCCGGCGTCGGCGGCGTCGTCCGTGTCGGCCGTCGAATGGGCCGCGTCCCAGGCCGCGGGGCGCTGAGCGCAAGCAGATGCAAGTCCGCCCCGAGCAACTCGCCGACCATCTCGCGCGCGGCCTGCGCGATGTCTACGTGGTGCACGGCGACGAGCCGCTGCGCGCGCAGGAGGCCGCCGACGCGATCCGCGCCGCGGTGCGCGCGGCGGGGGCGAGTGAGCGCAAGGTCTTCGTCGTCAGCGGCGCGCATTTCGACTGGAGCGGCGTGCTGGGCGCGTCGCAGTCCATGGGCCTGTTCGCCGACCAGCAGCTGATCGAGATCCGCATCCCCTCGGGCAAGCCCGGCAAGGACGGCAGCGAGGCGCTGCAGGAACTGGCCGCGCAGGCCGGCCCCGACAGCCGGCTGCTGGTGCACCTGCCCAAGCTCGACTGGCAGCAGCAGAAGGCCGCGTGGTTCGGCGCGCTGGACGGCGCGGGCGTCAGCATCGCCGCCGACGTGATCGAGCGCAACGCATTGCCCGCCTGGCTCGCCAAGCGCTTCGCGCTGCAGGGCCAGCGCGTGGAGGCCGGGGCCGCCGGCGAGGCGACGCTGGCCTTCATGGCCGACCGCGTCGAGGGCAACCTGCTGGCCGCGCACCAGGAGATCCAGAAGCTGGGCCTGCTCCATCCGCCCGGCGAGATCACGTTCGCGCAGGTCGAGGACGCGGTGCTCGACGTCGCCCGCCACGACGTCCAGCACCTGTGCGACGCCGTGATGGCCGTGCAGGTGCCGCGCGCGCTGCGCATGCTCGACGGCCTGCAGGCCGAGGGCGAGGCCGCGGTCTTCGTGCACTACAAGCTGTCGGACGACATCCGCGCGATGAAGCGCATCCAGGACGCGATGGCCGACGGCAAGCCGCTGCCGATGGCCCTGCGCGAGGCGCGCATCTGGGGCGCGCGCGAACGCCTGTTCGAGCGCGCGCTGCCGCGCCTGAGCGGCCTGATGGCCGCGCGCCTGGTCAGCGCCGCGAGCGAATGCGACGGCGTGCTCAAGGGCCTGCGCCACCCGCAGTGGCCCACCGAACCGTGGGACGCGCTGCGCCGCCTCGTGCTGATGATGCTGCAGGCGCTCAGGCCCGAGGGCGCGCAGGCCGGGCTGGTGCTGCGCACCTGACGCGCACGGCGATTGCCCCGGCGTCGGCGCCTCGAGGAGACCCCCATGCGCTCGCCTTTGTTGTTCCTGCTGCCCGTCGTCATCGCGTCGCTCGCCGGCTGCGCCAGCCGCATCGAGAGGGGCGAGGCCGCGCCGCTCGCGCCGCCCGACGGTTCCGATCGAGCCAGCAGTTCGCCTTCCAACCGGGTCGAGGTCGCGGGCCTGCCCGGCTGGCTGCGCATCCGCCTGGCCGACTACGACGCGCAGACCGGTCCGGCCGCGCCGCGCGCGGTCTTCGAAGTGGCCTACGGCAGCGGCGTCGCCTACTACGTGCAGGCGGGCTGCTGCGACCAGCTCGACCCGCTGATCGACGCCAACGGCGTGATCGTCTGCTATCCCACAGGCGGCTACACAGGGCGCGGGGATGGCAAGTGCCTGCAGGAACTGCCGGTCGTGGCGCACCGACGCGAGGTCTGGCGGCATCGCTGAGCGCGCAGGCACCGCTCGCAAGCTCGGGTTGTTGGGCCGCCGCGCGTGCGTTAGCGTGGCGCATCGTCATCGCTCGAGGCGCCCATGCCCGCTCTGCTCCGACTCGCCTGCGCCGTCTTGCTGGGAGCCGCCGCCTCGCTCTCGCTGGCCCAACGCGCGCCGTTGCCCGAGTCGCCGCGCAATCCCATCGAGTACGCCTCGCCCGGTGCCGCGCTCGAAGCCCTGCGGGCCGACCCCGCTGTCCGCTTCGAGACCCACGAGGGCTGGGTTGTCGCGCACGACGACGCGAAGAAGGCCATGTGGACGTTCGCGCCCAAGGGCGATCCGGCCTGGCCCGCGGTCGCCAAGCGCAGCCTCGTCGAGCGCGATGGCCAGGTGATGATCTCGACCGCCATCCTGTGCGGCGCGAGCAAGGCGGTCTGCGACGAGTTCGTGCGCAAGTTCGTCCGCCTCAACCAGGAGATGGCGCGCGCGGTGCAACGGCAGCAGGCCGAGGCGTCCGCCGCGTCGGCGCCGTGAGGCGCGTTCAGTATCCGCGCGATCGATCGACCCGGTGCGCCGCCGTCTCGCCGCGCCGCACGGCCTCGACGTTGACCGCGACGACGGCCGCGGCGCTGCGCAGGTCGGTCTGCGCCGCGGCATGCGGCCACAGCGTCACGCGCGGATGGAACCAGAAGACGTGCGTCGACGGCAGCGGCTCGGTGTCGAACACGTCCAGCACGGCGTGCGCGAGCTGTCCCGAGTTCAGCGCGACCAGCAGGTCCTTTTCCACCACGTGCGCGCCGCGCGCCAGGTTCACGAGGCCCGCGCCCTGGCGCATCTGCGCGAGGCGCGTGCGGTCGAACAGGCCGCGCGTGTCGTCGGTGAGCGGCAGCAGGTTGACGACGACGTCGGCGGCGCCGAGTGCTGCAGGAAGCGCCGCCCAGCCGGCGCTGGTCGCGATGCCGGCCACGTCTTGCGCCCGCGCGCTCCAGCCGCTGACGCGATAGCCCAGCGCCGCCAGCTGCAGCGCGGTGGTGCGGCCCATCTGGCCGAGGCCCAGCACCAGCACCGCGACCTCGTCGGCACGCTTCTGCGGCAGCGGGCGCCATTGCGTCTGGCGCTGCTGCGCGGCGTAATCGAACGCGCGCCGGTGCAGCGACAGCACCGCCCACGCCGCGGTCTCGGCCATCGCGCGGTTCATCATCGGGTCGACCATGCGCGCGATCGGCACCGACGCCGGCAACGTCGCATCGGCCAGCAGCCGGTCGACGCCCGCCCACAGCGACTGGATCAGCCTCAGCTGCGTGCAGCCCGCGAGTCGACCGGGCAGCGGGTTGGCGACAACGGCGATGTCGGCCTCGCGCCAGCGTGCCGACTGCGTGCCTTCGACGGCGGGATCGAGCCAGTCGTCGTCCGGCAGGGCATCGGTCAACGCGCGCCACCAGTCGGCGCGCTCGGCGCCTTCCAGGCGGACGTCGAAGGCGATCTTCACGACGCCGCGGCGATCAGGCGATCCAGCGCGATCGCCACGGTCTGCGCGCGGATCGCGGCGCGATCGCCGTCGAGCGTCAGGCGCTCGGTGCGGCTGCCGACGAGCGGCGCCTCGCCGCCGGCGGGCAGTCCTTCCTGCGTCTCGCGCGCGTGCATCCACGCGAGGCCCAGCCAGACCGTGCCGACCGGCTTGGCCGAGCTGCCGCCGCCCGGTCCGGCGATGCCGGTGACCGACAGCGCGAGCTGCACGCCCGCATGCGCCAGCGCGCCGCGCGCCATCGCATCGGCGACCTCCGAACTGACGGCGCCGTGCGCGGCGATCAACGCGTCGGGCACGCCCAGCAGGCTGCTCTTGGCGTCGTTGGCGTAGGTGACGAGGCCGGCGGCGAACCAGTCGCTGGCGCCGGCCGGCGCGGTGCAGGTGCCGGCGAGCAGGCCGCCGGTGCAGCTCTCCGCGGTAGCCAGGCGCCAGCCGCGGGCGCGCAGCGCGTCGCCCAGCGTGTTGACTCGAACGAGCAGCGAGTCGTCGAACGCGATCAATGCGGCGTCTGCCATGTCGTCCATCCCCACAGGCCGACGAACCAGACCACCAGCACGCACGCCGCTGCGACCAGGTCGTCGAAGATGATGCCGAAGCCCTGCGGCCAGCCGGGCAGCGCGCCGCGCTTGGGCTTGAACAACGCGTCGGCCCAGCCGACCGGGCCGCGCTTGACCGCGTCGAACAGCCGGAACAGGCCGAACAGGATCAGCTGGCCGAACCAGCCCACCGGCATCGCGACCCACAGGATGATCCAGAACGCGATGATCTCGTCCCACACCACCGCGCTCGGGTCGCCGACCGCCATCGCGCGCGCGGTGTGCGTGCAGGCCCACCAGCCGACGAAGAAGCCGGCCACGAGGATCGCGGCCCAGGCCAGGGGCGTGGGCGCCGCATAGCGGTCGATCAGCAGGTAGAGCGCCCAGCCCGCCAGCGTGCCGGCGGTGCCGGGCGCGACCGGCGACAGGCCGCTGCCGAAGCCGAGCGCGATCAGGCGCAGCGGATGCAGGCCCATGAAGCCCCAGGTGGCGCGGCGCGGGGTGAAGGTCGGATATTCGCCGGTCACCGGATCAGCCCGAGATGAAGTGGTCGAACGCGCGCTCGGTCAGGGCGACGGGCGCGCCGTGGGTGTCGACGACGCGCAGGCCGGGCTCCGCGTCCAGCGTGCCGATGCAGGCCACGGGCACGCCCGCGCGCGCGCCGGCGTCACGCACCCGCGCGTGCGCGGACGCGGGCGCTGCAAAGAGCAGTTCGTAGTCGTCGCCGCCGGCCAGCAGGCAGGTGCGGCGCTGCGCCTCGCTGCAGGCCGCGACGTGCACGCCGTGCGGGATGTCGGCCAGCCGCAGCGTGGCGCCGACCGCGCTCGCGCGCAGCACGTGCCCGAGGTCGCCGACGAGGCCGTCGCTGAGATCGATCGCCGCGCTCGCGATGCCGCGCAGCGCCAGGCCCAGCGCCACGCGCGGCTGCGGGCGCTCCATCGCGCGGCGCACGTCCTCGAAGGCCTCGCCGCGCAGGCTGACCTGTCCGCGGAAGGCCTCGAGCGCGAGGCGCGCGTCGCCGAGCCGGCCGCTGACCCACAGCTCGTCGCCCGGCTTCGCGCCGCCGCGCCGCAGCGCCTGGCCCGGCGGCACCTCGCCCATCACGGTGATGCCGATGTTGAGCGGGCCGGCGGTGGTGTCGCCGCCGACCAGCTCGATGTCGTGGGCGTCGGCCAGCGCATACAGGCCCTCGGCGAAGCCGGCGAGGAAGGCCTCGTCGACGCGCGGCAGCGTCAGCGACAGCGTGAACGCCACCGGCTTCGCGCCGCAGGCGGCCAGGTCGGACAGGTTGACCGCCAGCGACTTGTGGCCCAGCGCGTCCGGCGGCACCGTGCTGAGGAAGTGCCGGCCCTCGACGAGCGCGTCGGTCGACACCGCCCACTGCATGCCGCGCGTCGGCTGCAGCAGCGCGCAGTCGTCGCCGCCGCCCAGGACGGCACGCCGCACGGGGCGGGCGAAGTACTTTGCGATGAGATCGAATTCACCAACGGCCATTCAGCCTATTTTCACCCACGAAGCGCAAGATGCCCGTTCAGCATGTGGACACCCGCGATTGACGCGGCCGCGCCTACCTCAGAAAGTATTCACCTGCCGCATGCCTCGATGCCGATGCAGCGGGCCACTCATGTATTCGGTCTGCCTTTAGGGACCCCCTCCTACAATTGCCGCCCGCTCTGCGTACGCCGAGAAGGCCCGAGACAACGCAGTCGCCACCAGGATCGCCGATGACCACTCAAGAAGACAAGCGCGCCGAGCTGCGCCAGGCCGCGCTCGAGTACCACGAGTTCCCCACGCCGGGCAAGATCGCGGTCACGCCGACCAAGCAGCTGATCAACCAGCGCGACCTGGCGCTCGCGTATTCGCCCGGCGTCGCCGCGGCCTGCGAGGAGATCGTCGCCGATCCGGCCAACGCGTTCCGCTACACCGCGCGCGGCAACTTGGTGGCCGTCGTGTCCAACGGCACCGCGGTGCTGGGCCTGGGCAACATCGGGCCGCTGGCGTCCAAGCCGGTGATGGAAGGCAAGGGCGTCCTGTTCAAGAAGTTCGCCGGCATCGACGTGTTCGACCTCGAGATCGCGCAGAACGACCTCGACAAGCTCGTCGACTGCATCGCCGCGCTCGAGCCCACCTTCGGCGGCATCAACCTCGAGGACATCAAGGCACCCGACTGCTTCTACGTCGAGCGCGAGCTGCGCAAGCGCATGAAGATCCCCGTCTTCCACGACGACCAGCACGGCACGGCCATCGTCGTCGGCTCGGCGCTGCTGAACGGGCTGAAGGTCAGCGGCAAGTCCATCGGCGAGGTGAAGCTGGTGGTGTCGGGCGCCGGCGCCGCGGCGCTCGCCTGCCTGAACCTGCTGCTCAAGCTGGGCATGCCGCGCAGGAACATCTGGGTGACCGACCTGGCAGGCGTCGTCTACACGGGTCGCGTCGAGCTGATGGATCCGGACAAGGCCGAATTCGCGCAGGACACGCCGCTGCGCACGCTGGCCGAGGTGATGGTCGGCGCCGACGTGTTCCTGGGCCTGTCGGCCGGCGGCGTGCTCAAGCCCGCGATGGTCGCGACGATGAACGCCAACCCGATCATCTTCGCGCTGGCCAACCCGACGCCCGAGATCGCGCCGGAGGACGTGCAGGCCGTGCGCGACGACGCGATCATGGCCACGGGGCGGTCGGACTATCCGAACCAGGTCAACAACGTCCTGTGCTTCCCGTACATCTTCCGCGGCGCGCTCGACTCCGGCGCCACGACGATCAACGACGCGATGGAAGTGGCGGCCGTGCACGCGATCGCCGAGCTCGCGCAGGCCGAGCAGAGCGAGGTCGTGGCCGCCGCGTACGCCGGCGCCGATCTCAGCTTCGGCCGCGAGTACCTGATCCCGAAGCCGTTCGACCCGCGCCTGATGATGAAGATCGCGCCGGCGGTGGCGCAGGCCGCGGCCGACTCGGGCGTCGCCGCGCGGCCGATCACCGACATGGTCGCGTACAAGGAGAAGCTGCAGTCCTTCGTCTACGCCTCCGGCACCGCGATGAAGCCGATCTTCGCGCTCGCCAAGGTGGCCGTGCATCGCCGCGTGGCCTACGCCGAGGGCGAGGAGGAACGCATCCTGCGCGCGGTGCAGGTGATCGTCGACGAGAACATCGCGCGCCCGGTGCTGATCGGCCGCCCGGCAGTCATCGCGCAGCGCTGCGAGAAGTTCGGCCTGCGGCTGCAGGAAGGCCGCGACTACGACGTCGTCAACACCGAGCAGGACGAGCGCTTCCGCGACTACTGGCAGACCTACCACCGCATGACGGAGCGCAAGGGCGTCACCGCGCAGCTCGCCAAGATCGAGATGCGCCGCCGCCTCACCCTGATCGGCGCGATGATGCTGCACAAGGGCGAGGTGTCGGGCATGATCTGCGGCACCTGGGGCTCGACCGCCAACCATCTGCTCTACATCGACCAGGTGATCGGCAAGCGGCCGGGCTGCAACGTTTACGCGGCGATGAACGGGCTGATCCTGCCCGGCCGCCAGGTGTTCCTGGTCGACACGCACGTCAACGTCGACCCGACCGCCGCGCAGCTGGCCGAGATCACCATCATGGCCGCCGAGGAAATGAAGCGGCTGGGCATCGTGCCCAAGGCCGCGTTGCTGTCGCACTCCAGCTTCGGCTCCAGCAGCCAGCCCTGCGCGCAGAAGATGCGCGACACGCTGGCCCTGCTGCGCGAGCAGGCGCCGTGGCTCGAGGTGGACGGCGAGATGCACGGCGACGCCGCGCTCGACCCCGCATATCGCGCCAGACTGATGCCCAATTCGACGCTCACCGGCGAGGCCAACCTGCTGGTGATGCCCAACATCGACGCGGCCAACATCTCGTACAACCTGCTGAAGACGGCCGCCGGCGGCGGCATCGCGATCGGCCCGGTGCTCCTGGGCGCGGCGCGGCCGGTGCACGTGCTGACGCCGTCGACCACGGTGCGCCGCATCATCAACATGACCGCGCTGACGGTGGCCGACGCCAACGCCGCCCGTTGATGCTGGCGGCGTCGGGGCGCCGGTTGTAGGACAGCCTCGCGACCACGCCGCGAGCCGCTATGCTCGCGCCGATGACGACATGAAACCATGTCGGGCCGCTGCATTTTCCGCTGCTTCGATTGCGGTATTGTCGAGCTGCGCGCGGCCGCGAGGCGCTGTTTCTGCCCCGGAAGTCAGCGTCGGGCAAGCCTTCCCGAAGGGAATTTCAGGGAAGCGACAACGGCCTGCGATCCAGGAAATAAGCGCTAATCCGGGAAGCGGTCGCTCACACCCATAGCCCATATCAGGGTGTCTCCTCCACCTCGAGACTTGAGATTTCGAGGGGGTTCCGGTACCATTCGGGATTGGAATTTCAGGGTTGCTCCGGAATTCGACGCCAATGTTTCGAGCGTCGCACCGGAGCCAGGGGCCGGCCTTTCAGCCGGGACGAACAGGTCTAGCAGTGGTGATCAACGAGAAGGACGTCGTGAAGAACGTCGACGCGGCCACCGTCCAGGGCACGCGTGCTGGAGCCACGGCGATGTCGTTCTCCCGCTGCACATCGAAGGGCGCCTTGCTGGTGCTGGCCTTGGCCGCCGCGGTGTCGTTCGGCGCGCAAGCCGCGCCTGCCGGCCTCGGAGCCGACGTTTCGCTGTCCAGCCTGCCCCCGCAAGCCCTCAAGACCGATCAGTTGATCCATTCCGGCGGCCCGTTCCCGTTTTCGCGGGACGGCGTGGTGTTCGGCAACTACGAGAAGCGCCTGCCGCGCCAGGCGCGCGGCTACTACCACGAATACACCGTGCCGACGCCTGGAGCGCACAACCGCGGTGCCCGTCGAATCATCTGCGGCGGCAACCAGCCGACGGAACCAGATGCTTGTTTTTATACCGAAGATCACTACAACAGTTTTCATCGGATCGTGAAGTGATCGTCGGAAGACGAATGTTCAAGTGATTTCTGAGAGGAACGTGACCATGCTTTTGCAGACCGTCCGTCCCAACATCGTTCAATCGATACGGGCGTATCGGGTCGACGAATTGCTCGAGGCAGCGCAAGGTGCCGGACAGCATTTTCTGTACGCGAACCTGACCAACGCGCAGTCCAAGCAGGACGTGCTCGAGGCCATTGCCGAGGCGTTCCTGTTCCCGGCGCACTTCGGCAAGAACCTGGACGCCCTGTACGACTGCATGACCGACCTCGTGCACAAGTCGGGCTCGCAGCCCGGCTTCGTCGTCGTGCTGGAACAGCTGCCCGACAACGCCCGCTTCGATCGCGAGTCGCGCGAGCAGCTGCTGGACGTCTTCCGCGACGCCGCCGACTTCTGGGGGGAACGCAAGATACCCTTCCGGTGCTTCTATTCTTTTCAGTAGCCCGCTCTCAAGAAAATGGGTCATGGGAGCGGGCGGCAGAAGCGGCCCCAGTCATCGAAAAGCCGGCCCCCAAGGCTGGCAGCAAAGCCAACGCCAACGCCGGGTTCGGCACGAACATGCCGCTGATGAGCAGCGCGTTCGACACGGCGATGTGGCTCAACGCCGCCTGATCCTCCAGGCCGCGTTGCACCGACAAAGGCTCCCGCACGGGAGCCTTTTTCATTGGCGGGACGGAAGGTGGCCGGCGCATTCGCGATTTGCAGCCCTGTCGCGCTGCAGCAATGCCTGCGATGCGCCGATACCCCGGACATGGCGGACAGCTCCCACCCGGAACAACGCGCGCACGCCGCCTTCGACGCGGCCGCGGAGCCTCGCCTGGTCGGTGCCGGGCTGCCACGGCGCGTGCATGTCCCGCGTGCGATCGGACTGGCCGTCGGCTCGATCGGCATCGCCGCCGCGCTGCACCAGCACGGCGGCCCGGGATGGCTCTGGGGCTGCATGCTCGCGCATGTGCTGCTGTGGCCGCACATCGCGTACGTGCTGAGCTCGCGCAGCGAGCGTCCGCGCGACGCGGAGCATCGCAACCTGGTGGCCGACTGCGCGCTGTCGGCGTTCTGGCCGCCGGCGATCGGCTTCAACCTGGTCCCGAGCGCGCTGACGCTGACGATGGTGACCATGGACGCCATCGCCGTCGGAGTTCGCGCTGATCCTGCCGCACACATCGCGGGCCGACGCCGCGATCGTCGCCGAGCGCTGCCTGGCGGCGGTCGACGCGGCCGCGGTGCCGCACGGCGATTCGCCGGTGGCTGCGCACGTCACCATCAGCATCGGCGTGGCCTCGGTGGCGCTGGACAGCGCGAGCGACGATGACGTCGAGCGCCTGCTGCGCGCCGCCGACCAGGCGCTCTACCGTGCCAAGCACGCCGGCCGCCACCGCGTCGAGCGCGGCTGAGGCGGCTGCAGGCCTACTCGTCGCCGAGATCGGCGCCGGCCAACGCCTGTTCGGGCAACGGCGGCAACGCCTGCGCCAGCGCGATGTATTCGTCCACCGGCACCTGCTCGGCGCGCCGGGTGCCGTCGAACTCGCCCGTGTAGCCGTGCTCGGCCAGCCACTTGCCGAGCGTGGCGCGCAGCATCTTGCGCCGCTGCGAGAAGGCGACGCTGACGATCTTGCCCAGCACCGCCTGCGACACCGGTGCCGGCGTCGCGCGCGGGCGCATGCGCACGATGGCCGAATTGACGCGCGGCGGCGGATCGAAGGCCTCGGGCGGCACGTCGAACAGGTGCTCGATCTCGTAGCGCCACTGCAGCATCACGGTCAGGCGGCCGAAGGCCTTGCTGCCTGGACTCGCGGCCATGCGGTCGACCACTTCCTTCTGCAGCATGAAGACCTGGTCGATCACGTGCGGCGCGGCGTCCATCAGGTGGAACAGGATCGGCGACGAGATGTTGTACGGCAGGTTGCCGACGACGCGGATCGGGCCGCCCAGGCGCTCGGCGATCGCGCCGAAGTCCACCTTCAGCACATCCGACTCGACGACGTCGAGATCGCCGCGCCGGCGCAGGCGCTCGGCCAGGTCGCGGTCGAGCTCGATGACCGTCAGCGCGTCGCAGTGCTGGCGCAGCGGGATCGTCATCGCGCCCAGGCCCGGGCCGATCTCGACCAGACGCTCGCCCGGCCGCGGCGCGATCGCCTTGATGATGCGATCGATGACATCGACGGCCGTCAGGAAATGCTGGCCGAAGCGCTTGCGGGCGATGTGCGCCATCGTTGCTCGATCAGACCGGCGGATCGCGATATTCGATGAAGGCCTTGGCGCGCAGGTCGGCCACCCACTCCGCGTAGGCGGGATCGAACTTCTGTTCCTTCAGCGCGTTGGTGGCCTGCTCGCGCAGCTGCTTCGGGTCGATCGTGGTCTGGCGGCGATCCAGCACCTGGATCAGGTGGACGCCGAAGCGCGAACGCACCGGGCCCGACAGGCCGTCGATCGGCAGCTTGTTCATCGCCTCCTCGAACTCGGGCACGAACGAGCCCGGCGAGGCCCAGCCGAGGTCGCCGCCGGACGTGGCGCTGCCGTCCTCCGAGTACTGGCGCGCCAGTTCCTCGAAGGTCTTGGCGCCGCTGCTGATCTGCTGGCGGAAATCGATGATGCGGCGTTCGACGGCGTCGATGCTGAGCTGCGCCGACGGGCGCAGCACGATGTGGCGCACGCGGGTCTGCTGCACCGTCATGCCGGAGTCCTCGCCGCGCGAGATCACCTTCAGGATGTGGAAGCCCGCGCCGCTGCGGAAGACGTCGGTGGTGGCACCGACCTTGATGTTGGCGACGGCGTCGGCGAACAGGTCGGGGTACTTGTCGATCGGGCGCGAGCCCATCTCGCCGCCCTTGGCCTTGTTGCTGTCCTCGGACATCTCGCGGGCCACCTGGTCGAAGGGTTCGCCGTTGCGCACGCGCGCGAGCGCCTGTTCCGCGCGCGCCTTGCGCTCGGCCTCGACCGCGGGCGAGGCCTTCTCGGGCACGGGGATCAGGATCTGCGCGAGGTTGATCTGCTGCGACGACCCGTGGCCGCCGCGCATCTTGGCGACGTAGTCGTTGACCTCCGAGTCGGTCACGCGGATGTGGCTGACGACCTCGCGCTCGCGGATGCGCTCGATGGTGATCTGGTCCTTGATGCCCGAGCGGAAGGTGCCGTAGTCGACGCCCTGCTGGCGCAGCCGGTCGCGCAGCTGGTCGGTCGTCATCTTGTTGGACGACGCGATGTTGCCGATCGCGCGGTCGACTTCGCCGTCGTCCACCTTGACGCCGTTGTCGCGCGCGTAGGTCACCAGCACGCGCTCCTCGACCAGCGCATCGACCGCCTGCTTGCGCAGCTCGCCCGGCGACGGCTGCGAGCCGCCGCGCTCGATGCTCTCCTGCTGCATCTTCTGGAACCGCGCCGTCACCTCGTTGTTGGTGACCGATTCGGTGTTGACGACCGCGACGATGTAGTCGGCCGAGCGCGCGGCCGCCTTGATGCGCGGCAGCGAACCGAACTGGCGCACGCCGGACGCGGCGACCGGCGAGACGAGCGAAGGCTTGTTGACGTCGGGCAGCGGTGCCGCGGTCGACGGGGTGGGGATCGACGCCGCGGGCGCGGCGGCCGGCGCGGTTTGGGCGAAGCCGGTGGCGGCGGCGCCGAGCGCGAACGTCGCGGTGACCAGGGTCAGGAAATTGAGCTTCAAGCGATCTCTCATTGTGAATTCGGGCTCGCGGTCGTGCCGCCGGCATCGTTGCGCAAAGGCTGGTAGCCGGGGACATTGTCCTTCAGGAGCGTGAGCGACCCGGGTCCGAGCGTCGACAGGCCGTTGAGTTCCAGTTGCAGCACGAAATGGGTGGTGCTTTGCTGGCTGCCGGTGGACGTGCGCTCGACCAGGGCGCGGCCGATCCAGCACCCCGCGTCGTATTCGAGGCCGCCGATGGCGTAGGTCGCGCGACGGTCGGTCACGCTGTAGTCGACCCGCCCGACCGCGTAGAGCGTGCCGCCGCAGCCGTTGGCCCGTGGCGGCTGGTGATAGACGGGCCACTGGCCGCCGACCTCGAACTGCCGGCTGGCACCGCTGGAGCCGTTGTTGCTGCTTGCGAAGCGATAGGTCAGGCTCACTGTCTTGAACGGCCCCGGCTGGAAGCGGGCACTCACGACGGCGCGTTGCACCGTCCACGTCGACGTGCTGCCGCCGGAGGTGTCCGCGGCACTCGAGCCGGAATCGCCGGACGAACTGCCGGTCGCGCCGCTGCCGGTGGCGCGGAACGGATCCAGTTCGATGATGCCGTCGAAACTCCAGTGCTCCATCGCGGACGACGAGCCGTAAAGCAGCAGGTCGGACAGCTTGCGCGTGTAGGGCGGGGGCGTCTGGTCGGAGGTGTCCTGGAAGTTGGACGTCGTCAGCCACTGCTTGCTGAACAGGAACTTCTGCGCGATGCCCAGGCGCAGCAGCTCGCGCCCGTTGCCGGCGTCGTTGTAGCGCGTGGCCACGCCTGCCGTCAGCTGGTTCTCGTCCGAGATGCGGTCGTTGCCGGTGAACTCGTTCGTGCTGTAGATCGAGACCTCGTTGAAGTCCTTGGGCGCGGTGTCGTACAGCGGCAGGGCGAACTGGTTGCGTCGCGGGGTCAGCACGTAGAGGAAGCGCGGCTCGAGCGTCTGCACCAGCTCGCGCCCGAACAGGTCGGTCTGGCGCTCGAAGCTGAACGAGCTGTCGCCGCTGAGGGTCGGCACCCAGCGCGTGGCTTCGACGCGCGTGCCGTCGTCGGCGACGTCGGAGCGATAGGTCGTGCCGTTGATCGCCAGCCGCGGTTCGAAGTGGCCCCATTCGGACGAGAAGCTGCGCGACACTGAGGCGATGAAATGGGCCCGCGCGCCGCCCACGCGCGTGTCGAGCGGCGTGAGGCAACTCGCGCTGCCGGCGGAACACAGCGCGTTGATGCGGCCGATCGCGTTGTTCTCCTGCGGCCGGTCGGACAGGTCGAACCGGTTGCCCTCGGCCTCCATGTCGAAGCGCAGCTGATCCGCCAGCGTGAGGTTGCCACGCACGCCGATCTGCGGGCTGCGCTGGAAGGGCACGGGGATCACCGACAGGCCGTCCGTCTCGCGCTGGTTCGGCGGCTCCTGCAGCGTCTGGAAGCGCTCGACGCGCGCGTAGGCGGCGATCTCGCCGGCATCGCCGAACGGCAGGAAGCGGCGCGTCCCTGACAGGTCGGTGGGCAGCATGCGCTGGGTCAGCGACGGCATCTGGTTCGGGAAATCCACCCAGTAGGCCGAGTCGGAGACGCGTTGCAGGCGCGCGCTGTAGGTCAGCCAGTCGCCGCGCGATCCCTCGTGCGCCCATTCGACCGCGCCGCGCGTGGTGTCGATGCCGGTGTGGTTCTCGGAGAAGTCGTCGGGCAGCAGGTAGGCGGTCACCTGGCCCAGGTCGTTGGGCTGCAGGTAGCGCAGCTCGCCGGCCAGCTCGGCGCCGCGCCGCGTGCTGGCGCCGGCCGACAGCGTGGCGTCGATGTTGGGCTCGATGTTCCAGTAATACGGCTCGGAGATCGAGAAGCCGCTGCGGGTGCTCAGGTCGCCCGTGGGCGGCAGCCAGCCCGACTTGCGCTCGGCGGTGACGGGGAAGGTCAGCGACGGCGCCGCCAGGATCGGCACGCCCAGGAAGCGCAGCACCGCGTGCTGGGCCTTGCCCTCGTTGGTGCTCGTGTCGATGTCGATCTTGTCGCCGCTGATGATCCAGTCGGGGTCGCCGGTGCCGTCGCGGGTGCAGCTCGTGTAGTTGGCGTTGTAGGCCGTCGAGCGGTTGCGGTCGATCAGCTCGATGCGCTGCGCATGGCCGCCGGCCTTGCGGGCGCCGAGTTCGTACTGGGTGCCGGTCAGCGTGCCGGCGTCGCGTGTCAGCTCGAGGTCGACGCGATCGGCCATGAACCAGTCGAGGCCGCGCTCGATGCGCGCATTGCCCTGGGCGTGCACCGTGTCGCTGAGCTGGTCGTAGGTCAGCAGGTCGGCGCGCAGGGTCATGTCCAGGCGCTGCACCACCACCTTGCCGCTGGCCTGGGTGACGTTGCCGATGTGGCTGACGACCTCGTCGGCCGTCAGCGTGACCACCGGCGGCGCCCCGTCGGCGCCGGACGCCGGCTTGGCTGGCTCGGGCGCGGGCGTCGTGCGCACGCGCGGGAGCGTCTGCGCGGGCGCGGCGGCCGCGAACGCGCACAGCGCCGCCGCGACGGCAAGCGGCGCCAGTACGGACGGAGGACGATGGCGGCGACGCGGGAGGGGGGAACGCAACACGCGAACTGGAGGAAAAGCTGGTGGCGGTGAGCGCCTGGAGCCGAAACGACGAGCCGGTCCCACGCGCGGCGGACAACCCATCGACGCATCGACGCCGCCCTGCGGGAACCCGAGCCGCTTGCGACGCAGGGGGATTATTAGAATGTCGATTATCCACGACAGTGCCGCCGCCTTGTGTCGGCCTGTCGTGCCGCGTTGCCCGGAAGTCACGAGCTCAGCCCGTGCCCGGCCGCGCCCTCTCCTTGCGCTGGATACTTTCCCCGATGACCGACTCCCTCTCCATCGCCTGGGTCGACGCCGAACGCGAGCGCGCCTTCGGCCGCTGGTTCGACGAACTCGCCCCGCGCCACCGCCTCGACCGCGCCACGCTGCACCTGGCCTCGGCCGACGCCAGCTCGCGGCGCTACTTCCGCGTCACCGGGTCCGACGGCCACAGCTACATCGTGATGGACTCGCCCGCGGCCGAGGACAGCGTCGCCGCCTTCGTCCACATCGGCGGCCTGGTGCGCGGCGCCGGCCTGAACGGCCCCCGCGTGCTGGAGCAGGACATCCACCAGGGCTTCCTGCTGCTGGACGACCTCGGCGACACGCAATACCTGGCCGCGCTGCGCCAGGCCGACCTCGCCGGCGCCGATGCGTTGATGCGCGACGCCATCGGCGCGCTGATCCAGTGGCAGCTCAAGGGCGACTGCAGCACGCTGCCGCCGTACGACGATGCGCTGCTGCGGCGCGAGGTGCAGCTGTTTCCGGACTGGTGCGTGGCCCGGGAGTTCGGCGTCGTCTGGACGCCCAAGGAACAGGAGACCTGGCAGACCGTCAGCCAGCGCCTGATCGACTCGGCCCTCGCCCAGCCGCAGGTGGCCGTCCACCGCGACTGGATGCCGCGCAACCTGATGGTCTGCGCCCAGAACCCGGGCGTGCTGGACTTCCAGGACGCCGTGCGCGGGCCCATCAGCTACGACCTGGCCTCGCTGCTGCGCGATGCGTTCCTGTCGTGGGACGAGGAGCACGAGCTCGACTGGGCCGTGCGCT
The DNA here is from genome assembly GCF_023231945.1 of Scleromatobacter humisilvae. Taxonomy (GTDB): domain Bacteria; phylum Pseudomonadota; class Gammaproteobacteria; order Burkholderiales; family Burkholderiaceae_C; genus Scleromatobacter; species Scleromatobacter humisilvae. The sequence continues at coordinate 175,370 of NZ_JAJLJH010000005.1, read as the reverse complement.
ACTGGCAGGACGCGCGCCACGCCGGCCTGCCGGTCGACCCCGACTTCGGCGAGTTCTGGCGCCAGACCGAGTGGATGGGCCTGCAGCGCCACCTGAAGATCCTGGGCATCTTCTGCCGCCTGAAGCACCGTGACGGCAAGCCGCACTACAGCGCCGACCTGCCACGCTTCTTCGGCTACGCGACCAAGGTGGCCAACCGCTACGGGCCGCTGCGCTCGCTGCTGAACCTGCTGGAGCCGCTCACCGGCGCGGCGGTCCAGGCCGGCTACACCTTCTGACGGCACCCGGCAACGGCCACGGGCGCCCGCGGCGCCCGTTTTTCATGGCGGCTCAGGCCGCGCTCAGAAGCTTTCCCAATCGCTGTCGGACTGCGCGGCGGCGGGTGCCGGCGCGGGGGCGGCCACCGGCGGGGCCACCGGCGCGGGCGCCGGCTTGACCACGGCAGGCTTCGGGGCCGCCGCCTGCATCTTGGCGCGGGCGATGGCCTGGTCGGCGGACGCGCTGTGGGCCGGCGCGGCGAAACTGGCGACGGCGGCGCGCGGCGTCGAGTCGCCCTCGGCGAGGCGGAAGGTCGAGACCACCGCGGCGAGCTTGGTCGCCTGCTCCTTCAGCGATTCGGCGGCGGCGGCGCTTTCCTCGACCAGCGCGGCGTTCTGCTGCGTCATCTGGTCGACCTCGCCGATCGCGCCCTTGACCTCGACGATGCCCTGGCTCTGCTCGGTGGACGCGGCGCTGATCTCGCCGATGATGTCGGTGACGCGCTGCACGCTGGCGACGATCTCGGTCATCGTCGTGCCGGCGTCGTGCACCAGGCGCGAGCCCGATTCCACGCGGTCGACCGACGCGCCGATCAGCGCCTTGATCTCCTTGGCCGCCTCGGCCGAGCGCTGCGCCAGGTTGCGCACCTCGCCGGCGACGACCGCGAAGCCGCGGCCCTGTTCGCCCGCACGCGCCGCTTCGACCGCGGCGTTCAGCGCCAGGATGTTGGTCTGGAACGCGATGCCGTCGATCACGCCGATGATGTCGGCGATCTTCTTGGAGCTGCTGTTGATGTCTTCCATCGTCGACACCACCTGGGCCACGACCTGGCCGCCGCGCGCGGCGACGCTGGCGGCCGACGTGGCCAGCTGGTTGGCGGTGTGCGCGGAATCGGTGGACTGGCGCACGGTGACCGTCAGGCTGTCCATCGAGCTGGCGGTGCGCTGCAGGTGGCTCGCCGCGAGCTCGGTGCGTTGCGACAGGTCGGCGTTGCCGCTGGCGACCTCGGAGCTGGCGACCTCGATGCTCTCGGACGACTCGCGCACCTGACCGACCAGGTTGCGCAGCGAGGTCTGCATGTCCGCGAGCGCGCGGATCAGCCGGGCCGGCTCGTCCTGGCCCTCGGCCACGATCCGGTTGGCGAGGTCGCCGCTGGCGATGCGGGTGGCGACGGCCACGGCCTGGTCGAGCGGGCCGCAGATCGAGCGCAGCGTGATCCACATCAGCGGCAGGAAGACGGCCAGCGTCAGGCCGATCAGCGCGACGCGGGCGATCGCCGCGATCATCGAGCTCTGCGCGATCTCGCCGCGGATGCCGGCCAGGCCGGCCTGCTGCGACTTCAGGATCGCGGTGAGGTTGCCCTGGGCCGCCTCGAGCTTCTCGTTGGCCTGCCCCGCGTAGGCGAGCGCGGCGGTGGCGTCCATCTTGGCGTCGGTGAGCTGCTGCGCGATCGGATCGATGATCTCGACGACGTCGGCCAGCAGCTTCTTCTGCTTGGCCACCAGGTCCACCAGCGCGGTGTCGGCCGCGTGCGCCTTGACCAGCGCGTCGCCGCCGGCGTTGAGCGAACCGATCTCCTTCTTCCAGGCATCGTGCAACGGGCCGACGCCAGTCGGGTTTGACACGGCCGTGGCGATCATCTCGGCCTGGTAGCGCCGTACGCTGGCCATCGACTCGCGCAAGGCGCCGACCTGTTGGGCGGTGGCGTCGGCCTGGTCGAACAGCACGGTGACCGTGGAGACGCCGGACTGGGCGGACACCCATCCCCAGCCGGCCTGCACCAGCAGCGAGATCGCCACCAGGGCCATCACCAGGTAGAAGCGGGACCGGACGGAAATGTTGCGCATGGAGAACATGGGCGCCTCACGGAAGGGTGGAAAAGGGGGTCGAGCCGGGTCGCGTCCGCGGCGCGCGAAACGCGCCGCAACTCCCAGAAGCTATCGACCGATTGTGAGAGTCGCGAAATCCTGACAAAGGGGAAATAGCCGCGCTTAAGCGGCCAAATTCACGCCGGCGCGCAAATCGCCTGTCAATGCACGCGAAAGGGGCGTTCGGATTGCTTATTTCCATTTGAATGCGCTAACACGACTCGCCAATTCCCTGCGCCGGCGGGCGTTTGCGTCCGCCGCTAACCTGCGCCGCATGACCTCCCTCTTCGACCCCCTGCAGCTCGGCGACATCGCCCTCGCCAACCGCGTCGTCATGGCGCCGCTCACGCGCGACCGCGCCGCCGCCGGCCGCGCGCCGCAGGCGCTCAACGCGCTGTACTACGAGCAGCGCGCCGACCCAGCGAGCGGCGCCGGGCTGATCATCTCGGAGGGCACGCAGATCGGGCCGCTGGGCCAGGGCTACCTCGACACCCCGGGCGTCTACAGCCCCGAGCAGCTCGCCGGCTGGAGGCTCGCGACCGACGCCGTGCACGGCAAGGGCGGCAAGATCGTCGCCCAGATCTGGCACGTCGGCCGCATCTCGCACACCTCGCTGCTGCCCGCCGGCGAGCAGCCGGTGTCGGCCACCGCCAGGCCTGCCAACACCAAGACCTTCACGCCCGCCGGCTTCGAGCAGGTCTCGGCGCCGCGCGCGCTGAGCACGGAGGAGGTGGGCCGGGTCGTCGAGCAGTTCCGCCAGGCCGCGCGCAACGCCGTCGACGCCGGCTTCGACGGCATCGAGGTGCACGGCGCCAACGGCTACCTCGTCGAGCAGTTCCTGCGCGACTCCTGCAACGACCGCAGCGACCGCTACGGCGGCTCCATCGAGAACCGCGCCCGTTTCCTGATCGAGGTGATGACCGCGGTCTGCGACGAGATCGGCCCGGGCCGCGTCGGACTGCGCCTGTCGCCGGTCACGCCGGCCAACGACATCGGCCAGGATTCCGACCCGTTCGCGCTGTTCAGCCACGTCGTCAAGGAACTCGCCAAGCTCGGCTTCGCGTTCATCGAGGTCGTCGAGGGCAGCACCGGCGGCCCGCGCGATTTCGCGCCGTTCGACTTCGCCGCGCTGCGCAAGCTCTGGCCCAACGCCTGGATCGTCAACAACGGCTACACGCGCGAGATGGCGCTGGACGCGGTCGCTTCCGGCAAGGCCGACGCGGTCTCGTTCGGCAAGTCGTTCATCTCCAACCCCGACCTGACGCGCCGGCTGCGCGAGAACGCGGAACTGGCGCCGTGGAATCAGAAGACCTTCTACGGCGGCGGCGCCGAGGGCTACACGGACTATCCGGCGCTGCCGGCCTGATCGAGCGGAACTCGCGCGACGCGGCCGGCCGCGCGGGCCCGCGTCGTCTCACCAGCGCATCTTCGCCGTGCGCGCCCGAAAAAGCTCGACGACCCCCGTCGCCCGCGGCCCCGGGATCAGCTCGAAGGCCTGGCCCGCCGCGATGGTGCCGGGCACGCGCACCGACAGCCAGAAGCCGCTCCAGCGCGATTGCGCCACCATCTTGGCGGCGTGCACGAAACCCAGCGTCTCGTTGAAGCGCGCGTCGGGCAGGCGCGGCACGCTCACCACCAGCGTGCAATCGGGAAAGCGCAGCAGGTCGCCCTCCCACAGCTGCGACTCCTGCACGCCGTCCAGCGCCAGGTGCTCGTCGAACGAGCCCGGCGGCAGCGGCGCGTCGGGCTCGGCGACGCCGGCCTGCGCGCGCATCGTGCGCCAGACCGGCGCGTGCGCCGTCGGATAGGCGAACAGCGCGTGCGACAGCGCGAGCTCGTCGGCGAGCGCCGGATCCTCGCCCACCGGGTGCAACGCCATGCGTTCGGCGAAGCCGGCCAGGCCCACGCCCACCGCGCCGGTGGCCGGCACGAGGCGCTGCACGCCGGAGGCGTCCGCCGGCCCGGGCACGTTCACGCTGGACACGATCGTCGTCATCGGCGCATTGTCAGCGCTTCGCCGCGACAATGGCGGCACCATGACGTCCGCGCCGATCTCCGACCTCGCCCTGCTGCTCGCCTCGATGCAGCCCGAGCTGCATGCCGGCACGTGGGCGTGGTGCGCGCTGCCGCCGGGCGCGTCGGCCGACGGCGCCGAGGCGGTCGCCACCGTGCGCGAAGCCGAAGGCCTGACCATCGTCGTCGCCGAGGCCGAGGCGCTCGCTCGCGGCTGGCCCGTCGCGTTCCGCAGCGCGTGGATCACGCTGACCGTGCATTCCGACCTCGCCGCCGTCGGCCTCACGGCGGCCTTCGCCCGCGCGCTGGGCGACGCCGGCATCTCCTGCAACGTGATCGCGGGCGTGCACCACGACCACCTGTTCGTGCCGGCGGCCCGCGCCTCCGATGCGATGGACGCGCTGCACGCGCTGCAGGCCCGGCACGCCTGATCGGGCGGCTCATGCGCCGCCCGAGGGTGCTCATGTCGAGCTCGACTCCTATACTGACGCGCCCCTCGCCCCGCCCCGACCCCCGATGACTTCTTCCCCGCAGACCGGCATGCCCGCCGCGACGACCTCGTCGTCGCCGCTGCCATCGCTGCGGCTGGTGGACGTGGCCTGCCGGCGCGGCGACCGCGTCCTGTTCTCCGGGCTGGACGAGACGCTGGGCGCCGGCGAGCTGCTGTGGCTGCGCGGCGGCAACGGCCGCGGCAAGACCAGCCTGCTGCGCCTCGTGGCCGGCCTCGCGGCGCCGGAACGCGGCCAGATCCTGTGGGGCGATGCGCCGACGCGCCGCAACGAACGCTTCGACCGCCAGCTCGTCTACATCGCCCACACGAACGCGCTCAAGGACGACCTGACCGCCGCCGAGTCGCTGGCCTTCCTCGCCCGAGTGCACGGGCGCGTTCATGACGCAAACCCGAGCGCGCCCGCGATCCGCGCCGCGCTGGCGCGCCTGGGCCTGGCCGGACGCGAGCGCACGCCCACGCGCAGCCTGTCGCAGGGCCTGCGCCGGCGCGTCGCGCTGGCGCGGCTGGCGCTCGAGACGGCGCCCGCGCTGTGGGTGCTGGACGAGCCCTTCGACGCGCTGGACGTCGCCGGCACCGCCACGCTGCACGCGCTCCTGGCCGCGCATCGCGCCCGTGGCGGCAGCGTGCTGCTGACCAGCCATCACCTGCATCTCGACGTCGAGGCCGCCAGCGCGGGCTTCCGCGTGCTCGATCTCGACCTGCTGACGCGCGACGCGGGAGCCGCAGCGTGAACGGCGCCGTGTTCCTGGCCGTCTACCAGCGCGACCTGCGCCTGGCCTGGCGCCGCCGCACCGAGGCGCTGCTGCCGGTCGCGTTCTTCCTCGTCGCGGCGAGCCTGTTCCCGCTGGGCGTCGGGCCCGACCCGCAAGTGCTCAGGCTGATCGCGCCGGGCGTGGTCTGGGTCTGCGCGCTGCTGGCGGCCATGCTGTCGATGCCGCCGCTCTACGCCGCCGACCACGCCGACGGCTCGCTGGAGCAGTTGCTGCTCGCGCCGGACGCCGGCCTGGCCGTGGCCGCCGCCAAGGCCGCCGGGCACTGGACGATCAGCGGCGCGCCGCTGGTGGTCGCCGCGCCGCTGCTCGGATTGCTGCTGGGCCTGCCGGCCGAGGAACTTCCGGTGCTGTTCGTGTCTCTGTTGCTGGGGACGCCGGTCCTGAGCCTGCTGGGCGGGGTCGGCGCCGCGCTGACGCTGGGCTTGCGCTCGGCCGGCATGCTGATCGTGCTGATCGTGCTGCCGCTGGCCATTCCGGCGCTGATCTTCGGCGCCGGCGCGGCGGCGGCGGTCGATGCGGGGCAGTCGGCGTCGCCGCACCTGTCGCTGCTGGGCGCGCTGCTGATCGCCTGCCTGGTCGGCGCGCCGCCGGCCACGGCGGCGGCGCTGCGCATCGCGGTGGAATAAAGCACGCAGGACAGCGATATGACATCTCGCAACACGACGCTTCTCTGACGACGGGACAATACGCTCCGTGAACTCGCCCGCCGCCACCGCCCTCGCCCGCCCGCGCCTGACCTGGTTCACGTTCGCGTCGCCGGCCAATTTCTACCGGCTCGCGGGCGTGCTCGGGCCAGCCTGCGGACTGGTCGCGGCCGCGTTCGCCGTCGCCGGGCTGTGGATGGGCTTCTTCGTCGCGCCCACCGACGCGGTGCAGGGCGAGGTCTACCGCATCATCTTCATCCACGTGCCGGCGGCCTGGCTGTCGATGGTGCTGTACGTGGCGATGGCGTTCTGGGCCGCGATGGGCTGGTTCCTCAACGCGCGCATGGCCTTCATCTTCGCCCGCGCGATCGCGCCCACCGGCGCGCTGTTCACCGTGCTGGCGCTGTGGACGGGCTCGCTGTGGGGCCGGCCGACCTGGGGCACCTGGTGGGTGTGGGACGCGCGGCTCACGTCCGAGCTGATCCTGCTGTTCCTCTACCTCGGCTACATGGCGCTGGTCGCCGCGATCGACGACACCCGGCGCGCCGACAAGGCAGGCGCGCTGCTGGCCATCGTCGGCGTGGTCAACGTGCCGGTGATCTACTTCTCGGTCGTCTGGTGGAATACGCTGCACCAGGGATCGAGCCTGACGATGGGCAAGGAGCAGCACATGGCCTCGACGATGCTCGTCGCGATGCTGCTGCTGACGCTCGCCTGCTGGGCCTACGCTTTCGCCGTCGTGTTCGTGCGGGCGCGGGCGATCGTGCTCGAGCGCGAGGGCGACACCGCCTGGGCGCGGGCGCTGGTCGCCCAAAGCAATCAAGGATGAGCCATGCAATGGCACTCGCTATCTGAATTCCTCGACATGGGCGGCCGCGGCGGCTTCGTGTGGGGCGCGTACGGCACGATGGCTGCGCTGATGCTGGCCGAGCCGCTGCTCGCGCGCTGGCGCCACCGCGCGGCGCGCGTCGCGATCGCCGAGCGCATGGCCGACGAAGAGGCCGCGCGCGCGGCGCGGGAGCGTCCGTGACCCCTCGCCAGAAGCGCCTGACGATCATCGTCGGCATCCTCGTGGCCGTCGGCGGCGCGACCGCGCTCGTGCTCAACGCCTTCAATTCCAACCTCGTGTTCTTCTACTCGCCGTCGCAGGTCGCCGCGCACGAGGCGCCCGAGGGCCGGCCGTTCCGCATCGGCGGCATGGTGACGGCGGGCAGCGTCAGGCGCGATGGCGTCGACGTGGTCTTCACGGTCACCGACCTCGTCAAGTCGATGCAGGTGCACTATCGCGGCACGCTGCCGGACCTGTTCAAGGAAGGCAAGGGCGTCGTGGCCGAGGGCAAGCTGGGGCCGGACGGTGTGTTCACGGCCAAGGAAGTCCTCGCCAAGCACGACGAGAACTACATGCCGCCCGAGGCCGCGGCGGCGTTGAAGCAGGCCGCCGCGCATGGCGGCTCGATGAAAGCGGAGAAGAACCAATGATCCCGGAAATTGGCCAGGTCGCGCTGCTGATCGCGCTGGCCGTGGCGCTGATCCTGGGCACGCTGCCGATGATCGGCGCGGCGCGCGGCCGCGCCGACTGGATGGCGCTCGCGCGTCCCGCGGCGCGCGCGCACGGGCTGCTCGTGGCGGCCGCGTTCTTCTGCCTCGTCGCGTGCTTCGTGCGCAACGATTTCTCCGTGCTCTACGTCGCGAGCAACTCCAACAGCACGCTGCCGCTGCCCTACCGCATCGCCGGCGTCTGGGGCGGCCACGAGGGCTCGCTGCTGCTGTGGCTGGCGATGCTGGCCGTGTGGATGCTCGCCGTCGCGCAGTGGAGCACGAAGCTGCCGCAGCCCTTCGTCGCCCGCGTGCTGGGCATCATGGGGCTGGTCTCGATCGGCTTCATCCTGTTCATGCTGACGACGTCCAACCCGTTCGACCGCCTCGTGCCGGTGCCGCTGGACGGCAACGACCTGAACCCGCTGCTGCAGGATCCCGGCATGGTGGCGCATCCGCCGATGCTCTACATGGGCTACGTCGGCTTCTCGGTGGCGTTCGCGTTCGCCGTGGCCGCGCTGATCGAGGGCAAGCTCGACGCGACGTGGGCGCGCTGGACGCGGCCGTGGACGACCGCCGCGTGGTCCTGCCTGACGATCGGCATCATGCTGGGCAGCGCCTGGGCGTACTACGAGCTGGGCTGGGGCGGCTGGTGGTTCTGGGATCCGGTGGAGAACGCGTCGTTCATGCCCTGGCTCGCGGGCACGGCGTTGATCCATTCGCTGGCCGTGACCGAGAAGCGCGGTGCGTTCAAGTCGTGGACGGTGCTGCTGGCGCTGCTCGCGTTCGCGCTGTCGCTGCTGGGCACCTTCATCGTGCGCTCGGGCGTGCTGTCGTCGGTGCACGCGTTCGCCACCGATCCGGCGCGCGGGCGCTTCATCCTGATCTTCCTCGTGCTGGTCATCGGCGGCTCGCTCGCGCTGTATGCCTGGCGCGCGCCGAAGGTCGGGCTGGGCGCGCGCTTCGCGCTGGTGTCGCGCGAGTCCATGCTGCTCGGCAACAACATGCTGTTCGTGGTCGTGTGCGCCTCGGTGCTGCTGGGCACGCTCTATCCGCTGCTGCTCGACGCGCTGGGCATGGGCAAGATCTCGGTGGGCGCGCCCTACTTCGAGACGGTCTTCCTGCCGCTGATGGTGCCCGTCGTGCTGCTGATGGCGCTCGGGCCGCTGGCGCGCTGGAAGGAGGCATCGCTGCCGTCGCTGTTCCATCGCCTGCGCTGGGCCGCGCTGGCCTCGGTGCTGGGCGCGCTGGCGACGGCGTGGCTGTCGGGCAAGCTGTCGCTGATGGCGATGCTGGGCTTCCTGATGGCCTACTGGATCACGGCGTCCATCGTCGTCGACGCCGTCGAACGCCTGCGCTCCGACGGCGGTGCGCAGTTGCCGCTGTTCGCGCGCATGCGCCAGTGGCCGCGTTCGCTGACGGGCATGTGGCTGGCGCACCTGGGCGTCGCGGTGTTCGCGTTCGGCGTCAGCATGGTGCGCACCTACGAGGTCGAGGAAGACCTGACGATGGCCGTCGGCTCGAGCGCCACGGTGGGCGGCTACGAGTTCCGCTTCGCCGACCTGCACGACGTGCACGGTCCCAACTACGAGGCCGTCGAGGCCGACATGCCCGTCACGCACAACGGCCACGACGTGGCGACGCTGCATCCGCAGAAGCGCGTCTACCGCATCCAGCGCACGCCCACGACCGAGGCGGCGATCCAGCCGGGCCTCACGCGCGACCTGTACGTGTCGCTGGGCGACATGGTGCAGCCCAACACGTGGACCTGGCGCGTGCACGTCAAGCCCTTCGTCGACTGGATCTGGGGCGGCTGCCTGCTGATGGCGCTGGGCGGGATCGTCGCCGTGAGCGACCGCCGCTACCGCCCGAAGACGCGCACCGCCGACAGGCCGCTGCTGCCGCCGAGCCCGCCGGTGCAGGTGGTCGGGCCGCTGGGCGCGAGCGGGGAATCCGCATGAAGGCGTTGAAGTTCATCATCCCGCTGGCGATCTTCGTCGGCCTGGCCGGCTTTCTATACAAGGGCCTGTATCTCGATCCGCGCGAGGTGCCCTCGCCGCTGATCGACAAGCCCGCGCCGGAGTTCGCGCTGACGCAGCTGGACAAGCCCGAAGCGACGATCCGTCGCGCCGACATGCTGGGCAAGGTGTGGATGCTCAACGTGTGGGCGTCGTGGTGCGAGACCTGCCGCGACGAGCACCCGTATCTTGTCGAGTTCGCCAAGCTGAAGGCGTTGCCGATCTACGGGCTCGACTACAAGGACCAGCGCGAGCCGGCCCAGGCCTGGCTGACCGAGCGCGGCAACCCCTATGACGCCTCGATGTTCGACGAGAGGGGCCGCGTCGGCATCGACTTCGGCGTTTACGCGGTGCCCGAAACCTTCATCATCGACAAGCAGGGCGTGGTGCGTTTCAAGCAGATCGGCATGTTGACGCCCGAGGTGCTCAACAACACCGTGCTGCCGCTGATAAGGAAGCTCAATGGCTGACGCGCGTCGAATCGGCCTCGCCGCACTGCTGGCCTGCGCGTTTGCACTGCCGACGCGCGCGGCCGATGCGCCCGCCTCGGCGCCGTCCGCGGCCGCGTCGGACGCCACCGTGAAGTTCGAGGCGCCCACCGCCCGCCTCACCGCCGCCGACCCGGCGCTGGAGGCGCGCATGCTGGCGATCACCGGCGAGCTGCGCTGCCTGGTGTGCCAGAACCAGACCATCGCCGACTCCCACGCTGACCTGGCAGCGGATCTGCGCCAGGAAGTGCGCGAGATGCTGCAGAAGGGCCAGACGCCCGAGCAGATCCGCAAGTACATGACCGACCGCTACGGCGACTTCGTGCTCTACCGGCCGCCGCTGAAGGCGACGACGGCCGTGCTGTGGCTGGCGCCGGCCACGCTGCTGGCGATCGCGCTGGCCGCTCTGGCGCTGGTGATCCACCGCCGCTCGCGGCTGGCCGACGACGAATTCGAACCCGAGCCCATGCTCGACGACGAGCCCGCGGCCGATCCGCTGGCGCGTCCTGGAACCCTCGCATGATCCTGTTCGCGCTGATTTCGCTTCTCCTGCTGGTGGCCACCGTGGCCATCCTCGTCTGGCGCGGCCCCGCGGTCGCGCACGTGACCGACGCGGCCACCGCGGCCGAGGCCGTCGCGCGGCCCACGCGCGGGCTGGCGATCGGGCTGGCCGTGCTGGTCGTCGCCGTCGCCGGCGGCGGCTACGCCTGGATCGGGTCGCCGCGCCTGCTGCCGGTGACGCCCGACGCGCCGCCCGGCCCGGGGCCGGCGGCCGAGGCGCAGCTGGCCGTGCTGCAGGAGCGCGCCGAGAAGCACCCGGACGACCCGAACGGCTGGATGCGGGCCGCGCAACTGCAGGTGATGCTCAATCACGGACCGGCGGCCGTTGCCGACTACCGCCGCGTCGCCGCGCTGCGACCGAACGATGCCGACGTCATGGCGGATCTCGCCGACCTGCTCGCGGCCACCGGCAACGGCGGCCTGGACGGCGAGCCGATCCAGCTGGTCGAGCGCGCGCTGGCGATCAACCCCAACCAGGTCAAGGCGCTGGCGCTCAAGGGCAGCTATGCGATGAGCCAGCGCGACTTCCGCACCGCATTGGTCGCCTGGAACCAGGCCATCAAGGTGGCCCAGCCGGGCGATCCGATCGCCCAGTACCTGCGCGGCCAGCTCGACGAGATGCGCGCGCTGGCGGAGGCGCGTTCGGCGTCGGCGGCGGCGTCCGCCAACCGCTGATCCGCGTCTGCGGACCGCTCGATCGACGGCGCCCGCGGGCGCCGTTTTTCATGTCCGGCCGGCATTCCGACGCTCGTCCTGGTTCGTGCAGAAGCTCACGGTCGCGCGGGATTTCGGATGCGTTTGTACACAACTGAGGCCGGGTCCCGCCTAACAGAACATCTCGTTACTGATTAGCCGGACGACGAAACAGTGCGTCCAAAAATACGGCACTTTTTCACGCTTCGTCGAAGGTCTTCACTGCGAAGATGCGCCCGAAGCGAAGGAGTGTGCAATCCGCATGCCCACCGGCACCCCATTTCAGGGGTCGCCTCCGCCGAGCTTCGCGACCATCCAAAAATCATGAGCAGCCACTCGCCCGCCACCACCAGCGCCTCCCCGTCGCCGACTCCCGCCCAGGGATCCGGCGCGGGCTGGTATCGGCGCGAGGAAGCCATCATGGGCACCTCGATCGAGGTCGAGCTGCAGGCGCCCAGCCGCGACGCGGCCGAGGTGGCGATCGGCGCCGTGATGGCCGAGATGCACCGCATCGACGCGACGATGAGCCCGCACAAGGCGACGTCGGAGCTGTCCATCGTCAACGCGAACGCGGCCGACGGGCCGGTCGCGGTCAGCGAAGGCATGTTCGGCCTGCTGTCGCGCGCGGTGGCGTTCTCCAAGCTGTCCGGCGGCGCGTTCGACATCACCTTCGCCAGCGCCGGCAACCTCTACGACTACCGCGCCGGCATCGCGCCCGACGCCGCGGCGCTGGCCGACGCGCTGCCGCTGATCGGCTGGCGCCACCTGCAGCTCGACGCCGCCACGCGCAGCGTGCGCTTCGCGCGCCGCGGCGTGCGCATCGACCTGGGCGGCTTCGCCAAGGGCCACGCGGTCGACAACGCGATCCTGATCCTGCGCCGCCTGGGCATCCGCCACGCGATGGTGGCCGCCGGCGGGGACAGCCACGTCATGGGCTCGCGCGGCGAGCGTCCGTGGACGGTGGCGATCCGCGACCCGCGCCGCGAAGGCGCCGTGGTGGCGCTGCTGCCGCTGGAAGACGTGTCGATCTCGACCTCGGGCGACTACGAGCGCTTCTTCGAGCGCGACGGCGTCCGCTGCCACCATCTGCTCGACCCGCGCACCGGCCGTTCCCCGAGCAGCGTGCGCAGCGTGACCATCATCGCCGACGACGGCCTGACCACGGAGGCCTTCTCGAAGACGGTCTTCGTGATGGGCGTCGAGGAAGGACTGCGCTTCGTCGACGCCCACCTGGGCATCGACGCGGTGATCGTGGATGCGCAAGGCGCGCTGCACTACTCCGCCGGCCTTCTCGGCTGACGCGGACGACGACGAAGACTTGAAGGAAAGAGACCCACCATGAAACAGCCGATCCTGTTTTCGACCCGCACCCTGCTGGGCTGCGCGAGCGCACTGGCCGCCGCCGGCGTGCTGTCGCTGAGCGCCTGCGGAGGCGGTTCCAAGACCGACGCCAGCACCGTCACCGTGCAGGGCGACGTGCCCATCGTGTACGCCAAGCGCGTCAACACGATCGGCCTGAACCCGACCAACGGCGGCCCGACCGCCCCCGGCGGCGACCTGATGATCCGCGAGAAGTCGTCGCCGAGCGCCCCCGAGCACAACATGACGACGCAGTTCACGATGGGCAAGGGCGACGTCGCCACGCCCGAGGTGTCCTGGGACGGCAAGAAGATCCTGTTCTCGATGCGCTGCCCCACCGCCAATGCGGTGCAGGTCGGCGGCGTCGCGGCCTGCACGGGCCACTGGAACATCTGGGAATACGACATGACGACGGGCGGCCTGACCGGCGGCACCTTCCGCCGCGTCACGTCCTCCACCAACGACGACGACATGCACCCGGTCTACCTGCCCGCGGGCCAGGGCATCGTGTTCACGTCGAACCGCCAGACCGAGTCCATGCCCAACCAGGCGCTGGGCCACAGCTACTACGCTCTCGACGAGTACGAGCGCGAGCGGGTGTTCAACCTGCACACGATGGCGCTGGACGGCTCGGGCATCACGCAGATCTCGTTCAACCAGTCGCATGACCGCAACCCGGTGATCCGCCCGAACGGCCAGATCATGTTCTCGCGCTGGGACCACGTCGGCGGCCGCAACCACTTCAAGGTGTTCACGGTCAACCCGGACGGCACCGACATGTTCGTGCTGTACGGCTCGCACAGCGACGGCAACAGCTTCCTGCACCCGCGCGACATGGATCCGAGCGGCAAGTACGCCGGCTTCCTCACGTCCGACCTGATGCCGCTGCAGCGCACGCACGAAGGCGGCGCCCTGATGCTGATCGACGCGGCCAACTATTCCGAGCAGAACACGCCGGCGAAGAAGTCCGTCGCGGCGGTGGGCGGCCAGGTGCAGGCCACCGACAAGGCGATCAACCTCGACCGCGGCGTCTCCACCTTCGGCCGCATCACCGGGCCCTACCCGCTGTGGGACGGCACGAACCGCGTGCTGGTGTCGTACCGCCCGTGCGAGGTGACCAAGAACGGCGTCGTCGTGCCCTGCTCGACGCTGTCCGCCGCCGAACTCGCGCTGCTGGCCGACATGGATCGTCCGATCGCCGAGACGCAGGCCGACCCGGTGCAGGACAACGTCCCGCCGCCGTACGCCGTCTACATGTTCGATCCGGCCAACCAGTCGATGCTGCCCGTGGCCACGCCGCCGGCCGGTTTCATGTACGTGGACGTGGCCGCGATCCAGGCCCGCACGGAGCCGACGACCGTCGCCGCCGCGCCGCTGGACACCACGCTGGCCTCGCAGCACATGGGCACGCTGGACGTGCGCAGCGTCTACGACACGGACGGCCTGGGCCGCATGGGCGAAGGCATGCTGGCCGGCGCCGACGCCAACCCGGGTTGCACCGCGCCGCTGATCCCGCAGACCACGCCGGTCGACGTCAACGACACCCGCGCCACGGTCGCCGACATCAACAAGATGAAGGACCCGGCCAACGCCGCCTACAACTGCGCCCCGGCGCGCTTCATCCGCGCCGTGCGCGCGGTGGCGCCGCCCACCAGCATGATGAAAATGCGCAGCTCGCTGGGCGAGACCGAGTTCGAGGCGCAGCAGGTGCTCGGCTACGCGCCGATCGAACCTGATGGCTCGTTCAAGCTCAACGTGCCGGCCGACACCCCGATCGCGCTGGCCGTGATCGACGCGCAAGGCCGCGCGCTGCAGACGCACACCAACTGGATCCAGGTGCGTCCGGGCGAACGCCGCACCTGCGACGGCTGCCACAGCCCGCGCCGCGGCGCGCCGATCAACTCGGGCGCGACCGTCAACACGGTGCCGGCCGGCATCCTGGCCTCGATGGCCAGCGCGCACCAGTCCGGCGAGACGATGGCCGACACCCACGTCCGCCTCGACCCGACCGCCGCGATGCTCAAGCCCGACATGGTCTCCACCGACATCTGGGCCGACACCGCCAAGACCGGCGTCACCGCCCGCCCGGCCGTCGCGCTGCGCTTCACCGGCAACGCGAACCCGGCCGACGACCTCGTCACGCCGGTGCCCGTCAACGGCGTCATCAACTACCCGACGCACATCCAGCCGCTGTGGAACCGCGACCGCGGCGCCAACACCTGCACGACCTGCCACAACATCTCCGACCACACCGACCTGAGCGCCACCATCGGCGGCGACGGGCGCGTGGTGTCGTACGACCGCCTGATGATCGGCGACCCGCAGCTCGACTCGTCCGGCCGCCCCATCATCTTCTTCGACGACGGCGTGCCGATGATCCAGCGCCTCGATGCGCTGGTGAACACCGCCGCGAGCGAAGGCGAGGCCGGCGGCCTGGCGCGCAAGAGCCGGCTGATGGAGATCCTGTCGGGCCAGAGCCTGATGTCGGACGACGCCGCCAAGGCCGCGCATCCGAACCCGCCGTCGTCGGCGCCGGATCACTCCAAGATGCTCAACGCGGCCGAGAAGCGCCTGCTGGCCGAGTGGATCGACACCGGCGGCAAGTACTACAACGACCCGTTCGACCCGACCAGCGGCACCCGCATGGTGCCCACGCTGGACGAGGACTCGTTCATCGCCTCGGTCTACCCGATCCTCGAGAGCACCTGCGCCGGCTGCCACCAGGCCCGCGGCTCCGACAACAAGCCCACCGGCGCGACGTCGTTCACCAACAACCGCTTCGTCCTCACGGGCGATCCGGACGGCGACTGGGGCGTGACGATGACCATGGTCTCCGACACCTGCCACCCGCCGGTCGACTACCTGCTGGCCCGGCCGTCGACGATCCCGCACCCGGACGGCGCGACCAGCCAGACCACTGCGGTACTGCCCGCGAACAGCGCGAACTATGCGACCATCGCCAACTGGATCGCAGCGGGCTGCCTGACTCCATGAAGATGCTGATCTCGAAGATGTTTCCTTCTCGCGGCGTCAGCGCCGGCGTCGTCCAGGGCGCCATCGCGGCCGCCCTGCTCGCCGGCTGCGGCGGCGGCGGCGATCCGCTGAGCAATCCGGGCAACGTGTCGAACCCGTCGACCACCGGCGGAGCGACGCTGGCGTTTCCTTATTTCGAGAAGTGCATCTTCCCGATCTTCCTGAAGGACCTGCCCATCACGCAGAATGGCGTCACCTCGACGAACACCTGCGCGGGCGCCGGTTGCCATGACAGCAACACCGGCACCGGCGGCGCGCTGCGCGTGATCGTCGCGGCAACGCCTGTCGCCGACGCCGACCTCGCGGCCGCGGCGACCGACTCCGCCACGGCCACCGCGATCCGCGCCACCGACATGTACAAGAACTTCTACTCGGCCCAGGGCGTGACCATCTTCGGCAGCCCGCTGCAGAGCCGGCTGTTCGACAAGCCCCTCGTCCTCAACGTGCTGCACGGCGGCGGCCGCATCTTCGCAAGCCAGGACGATCCGAACGCCAAGCTGATCAACTACTGGATCAGCCATCCGGTGCCCAAGGGCCAGGACGAATTCAGCACCTCCAGCTACAGCATGTTCACTCCTGCGGATCCGGCGACGGGTACGTGCAACACGCAATGAGCCCGCGCGGCCGCCCGAAGGGCGAAGGCCCCCGCTCGGCGGGGCGGCGCGCAGCGCCAGGGGTGCACACGGTCGGCGGCGTGCGCGCCGTGTCGTCCTTGTCCCTGTCGCTGCAGCGCGCCGTGGCGTTGCTCGCGTGCGTGCTCGCATGCGGCGTCGCGCGCGCGGCGGATGTCGACGCTCCGGCGTCGGCGGCGTCGGCACCCGTCGCCTCAGCCTCGGCGCCGGCCAACGCTGCCTCCGCGGTCGACGACAAGCCGCGCACCGCGCTCGTGCCGGTGCCCGGCGCCGCGCCGGTCGAGATCCCCGCGCCGGTCACCACCGGTTCGGCGCCCACCGTGCCGACGCCCGATTCGGTGCCCGGCGGCGAGAAGATGGAGCGCGTGCAGGTCACCGACCCGTTCATCGAGCTGCACACCTTCGCGGGCCGCGGCTATCCGGTCTTCTACGTCGCGGCGCGCGGCGAGTGGGTGTCCATCCAGCTGCGCCACACCGACTGGTACAAGGTGCGCACCGCCACCGGCAAGGTGGGCTGGGTCACGCGCGCGCAGCTGCAGACCACGCTGGCCGAGAACGGCCTGGAGAACCAGTTCGGCGACGTCGCCTTCAACGACTACCTGGCGCGCCGCGTGGAGCTCGGCGCCGGCTACGGCCGCTTCCACCAGGAGCCGATGATCAAGTTCTGGCTGTCGTACCGCATCTCCGACACGCTGAGCTTCGAGTCGACGCTGGGCCAGGTGCAGGGCGTGTTCTCGGGCACGACGCTGTGGCACGTCAACCTGCAGGCCGAGCCCTGGTCCGACCAGCGCTTCTCGCCGTTCGCGGGCATCGGCATCGGGCGCTTCCACAACATCCCGAACCAGAGCCTGGTGCAGTTCCAGCAGACCAACGCGCGCCTGGCCGACGCCATCGTCGGCGCGCGCTACCACCTCACCGACCGCTTCATGATCCGGGCCGACTACGCGATCTACACCGCGTTCGTCTCCGACCAGCGTTCGATCGAGTACCGCGCGGCCACCGCCGGACTCTCCTTCTTCTTCTGATGCGCCGCCCATGACCGCCAAGAGCCGCTCCAAGACCGCCGCACGCCCGTCCACCTTGTCGCTCGCGATGCGCGCGACCGCGGCCACGCTTGCCACCGCCGGCGTGCTCGCGCTGCTGGCGCACGGCAACGCGCGCGCGGCCGACGCGCCCGCGGCGGACACCAACGACCAGGTGATCAACCCGGGCGTCGAGCGGCGCGACGTGCACAAGCCGAAGTACCCGTCCAACGACTTCGAGATCGGCCTGTTCGGCGGCACCTACTCGTCGCAGAACTTCGGCACCAGCGGCGTCTACGGCGTGCGCCTGGGCTACGACATCACGGAGGACTTCTTCGTCGAGGCCACCTACGGCCGCACCAAGGTGAGCGACAAGGAGTTCCGCAACATCCTGCCGGGCGGCATCTTCACGGCCGAACAGGAAAAGCTGAAGTACTACGACCTGTCCCTCGGCTGGAACTTCCTGCCGGGCGAGATCTTCATCGGCAAGAACTGGGCGAAGGCGTCGACGATGTACGCGATCGGCGGCATCGGCAACACGTCCTTCGACTCGCAGCGCATGCAGACCTGGAACTTCGGCGTCGGCGCCAAGCTGTTCCTGGCCGACTGGGTCGCGCTGCGCGCCGACGTGCGCGACCACATCTACACGCTCGACTTGCTCGGCAAGCGCTCCTCCACGCAGAACCCCGAGCTCACGCTGGGCTTCGCGTTCTTCTTCTGACAAAGCTGACCCGCCTCCGGCTTGATCGCACGGCCCGAGTCGTCGATATCCCTGACGACACGCCCGTCTCCACCGTCCGATCCCAGCCAGGTGAATTCCAAATGCGCATGATCCGCTCCCTCCTCGCCGCCGTGCTCGCCACCGCCTGCCTCGCGGCCACCGCCGCGGCGCCCCTGGCCAATGCCGTCGCGCCCGACTTCACGCTGCGCGGCGCCGATGGCCGCAACGTGCGGCTCGACGAACTGCGTGGCCAGGTCGTGCTCGTGAACTTCTGGGCCACGTGGTGCGGTCCGTGCCGCGAAGAGATGCCGCGCCTGGACACGCTCTACCAGAAGTACCACAAGTCGGGCTTCGTGCTGCTGGGCGTCAACGTCGACGACGACCCGCACACCGCGCTCGCCACGGCCGCCAAGCTGGGCGTCAGCTTCCCGGTGCTGCTCGACACCGACAAGAAGGTCAGCAAGCTCTACGACCTGAACACGATGCCGTCGACCGTCGTGATCGACCGCGACGGCAAGATGCGTTTCCTGCACCGCGGCTATCGCGCGGGCACGGAGGGCGACTACGAGCAGCAGATCCGCGGGTTGCTGAAGGAATGACGATGCCCCTGTTCCGCCTTCGTCCCCTCGCGATCGTCGCCGCCGCCTGCGTGCTCGCGGGCGCGAGCGGCTGCGCGATCAAGCCGATCGAGCCCTGGGTCAAGCCGTACGAGCGCGAACGCCTCGCCGATCCGGTGATGAAGACCTCGCTCAACGAGCTGCCGGGGCGCCAGCAGGACCACGTCTACACGGTGCGCGAGGGCTCGCGCGGCGCCACCGGCGTGCAGGGGGGCGGTTGTGGCTGCAATTAAGAACGCCGCCAAGGTCGCCGGGCTGGTCGGCGGCGCGATCGCCGCGAGCTCGGTGCAGGCCGTCGACCTGCCGGAGGACCGCGCCGAGACGATGTACCACCTGTACGACGGCGGCGGCGTGATCGCGCAGGGCCCGGCCGTGCTGGTGCGCAAGAGCATGCTCGATCGCGTGTCGCTGTCGGGCAGCTGGTACGTTGACGCGGTCAGCAACGCGTCGATCGACGTCGTCACCACCGCCAGCAAGTTCAAGGAGACGCGCAACCAGGGCGAGGTCGGCCTCGACTACGTGGTGCGCGACTCGCTGATCCACGTCTCCGGCTCGAAGAGCGTCGAGCCCGACTACCAGGCCTCGACGCTCAGCTTCGACCTGACGCAGGACGTGTTCGGCGGCATGACCACCGTGGTGCTCGGCTACAGCCACGCCGACGACAAGGTGGGCCAGCACGGCACGCCGGGCTGGGTCGGCACGGCGCACCACTGGCAGTACCGCCTGGGGCTGACTCAGATCCTGACGCCGCGCTGGACGGCCTCGGCCAACCTCGAGTCGATCAACGACGACGGCTACCTGCAGAGCCCGTACCGGCTGGCGCGCGTGTTCGGCGCCTACGTCCACGAGAACGACCCCACCACGCGCGAAAGCAAGGCGCTGAAGCTGTCGACCACCGGCGACATCACGCCCGACGGCGCCAGCAACCGCCGCTCCATCCGGCTCGACTACCGCTACTACTGGGACACCTGGGGCGTGCGCGGCCACACGCTGGAGCTCGGCTACAACCGCAACCTCGCGCCGGGCTGGCTGCTGGAAAGCTACGTCCGCTACTACCGCCAGAACCACGCGCTGTTCTACAGCGACAACGCGCAGCAGCAGACGCTCTACTTCACGCGCAACCGCGAGCTCAGCACGATGCACGACTTCGGGCCCGGGGCCACCGTCTCGTACACGCTGCGCAGCGTGCCGGGCAAGTACGACGTCAAGCTGAGCGGCTCGTACCAGTTCATCGATTTCCATTACGCCGACTACACCGTCGGCGACACCGGCAAGCCGTACTCGTTCCACGCGAGCGTGTTCAACACCGTGCTGTCGGCCACGTTCTAAGAAAACATTTCGGAAGATCAGCATGCTGAACCTGACTCGCACGGCGTTGATCGCCCTCGGACTGTGCGCCGCCGCGGCGCTGTCGCCGGTCTTCGCGGCCGGCGCACCGGCCGCCGCCGCCTCGGCGCCGCTGCCCGCCGACGTGGGCGCCGCGATGCCGGCCGTCACGACCGCGACGGCGCCCGTAGCCGCCGCCCCGGCCCCCGAGTCCGCGGCCAGCGCCGCCGCGCCCGCGCCGGACAGCCCCGCCAGCGCCGCGGCCGCGGCCGAGCCCGCGCCCACCGGCAGCCTCGACGACCGCGTGCAGCAGACCAAGGCCGACGTGATCCGCCTCAACCGCGACCTGCTGGTGCTGGAAGAGGAGCTGCTGTTCCCCGCCAACACGCAGGTGGCCGTGTTCGTGTCGATGGACGTGGGCCTGCTGTTCGACCTCGACTCGGTGCAGATCAAGCTCGACGACAAGGTCGTCACCACTTACCTCTACACGCCGCTGGAAGTGCAGGCGCTGCACCGCGGCGGCGTGCAGCGCGTCTATCTCGGCGACCTGAAGGCCGGCAGCCACGAGATCGTCGCCTTCTTCACCGGCAAGGGCCCGCACGACCGCGACTACAAGCGCGCCACGACGATCAAGTTCGACAAGGCGACCGAGCCCAAGTACATCGAGCTGCAGATCAAGGACGTGCAGCAGAAGCTGCAGCCGGAATTCGACGTCAAAGTCTGGCAGTGACGACGATGCGCCTGCGTTCGCGCTTTCTTCCGCGGCCGAGCCTGGTCGCCGCTCTCGTCGCCGGCGTTCTGGCGACGGCGGGCGCGCGCGCCGCCGACGATCCCGACAAGGTGCCGGCCGATCCGCCCAGGCATCCGGTGATGGATCCGCATTACGGCGACGTGCTGTTCGAGTTCTACCAGGGCCGCTACTTCGCCGCGATCACCAAGCTGGAGGTCTCGCAGCACTTCGAGCGCATGCAGCATCACGCCGACGAGGCCGAGATCCTGCGCGGCGGGCTGCTGCTGTCGTACGGGCTGCACAAGCAGGCAGCCGAGGTGTTCGAGGCGCTGCTGGCGCGCGGCGCGCCGCCGTCGGTGCGCGATCGCGCGTGGTACTTCCTCGCCAAGATCCGCTACCAGCGCGGGCTGATGCCCGAGGCGTCGCAGGCGCTGGGACGCATCGAGCATCGCCTGCCCGCGCCGCTGGAGGACGACCGCCGGCTGCTGCAGGCCAACGTGATGATGGCGCTCGGCGACAACGCCGGCGCCAGCAAGATCCTGACTCCGATCGCCGGGCCCAAGGGCGACGACCTGTTCGCGCGCTACAACCTGGGCGTCGCGCTGATCCGCGGCGGCGAGGTCGCGCAGGGCACGAAGATCCTCGACACGCTCGGCCAGCAGCCGATGCCCGACGAGGAAGGCCGCGCGCTGCGCGACAAGGCCAACGTGGCGCTCGGCTTCGCCGCGCTGAAGGACGGGCAGGCCGCGGACGCGCGCAAGTACCTGCAGCGCGTGCGCCTCGAGGGGATCGAGTCCAACCCCGCGCTGCTGGGCTTCGGCTGGTCCGAGGACGCGCTGAGCCAGCCCAAGGCAGCGCTGGTGCCGTGGCTCGAGCTGGCCGGTCGCGATCAAAGCGACCCCGCCGTGCTCGAGGCGCAGCTGGCCGTGCCCTACGCCTACGCCGAACTGCACGCCGACGCGCAGGCGCTCAAGCGCTACGAGACCGCCATCGTCAACTTCCAGACGGCGGACGCCGACATCGACGCCACCATCGCGGCCATCCGCGAGGGCAAGCTCGTCGAGGGCCTGATGGCGCGCAATCCCGGCGAGGACATGGGCTGGTTCCAGACCTTCCGCGACCTGCCGCTGATGCCGCACGCGCGCCTGCTGACGCCCGTCGTCGCCGGCAACGAGTTCCAGGAAGCGTTCAAGAACTACCGCGACCTGCAGTTCCTCACGCACAACCTGGCCGACTGGCACGACAACCTCGGCGTCTTCGGCGACATGCTCGCCACGCGCCGCCAGGCCTTCGCCGACCGCCTGCCGCGAATCCGCGCGCAGCAGCAGGCGAGCGGCAACACCATCGCGCAGCTGCAGCAGCGCAGCGACGCCAACGCCGCGGCGCTGAAGCAGGCGCAGGACGCGCAGGACGGCGTCGCCTTCGCCAACGCCGACGAGCGCGCGCTGCAGGAGCGCCTGCAACGCGTCACCGACACGCTCGCCAAGCTGCCGCCCGACGCCGATCCCGCGCTCGCCGAGGCGCACGACCGCCTGCGCCGCGTCGCCGGCGCGCTCGCGTGGCAGCTCGCGCACGACTATCCGTCCCGCGTCTGGACGGCCAGGAAGGGCCAGCAGCAGACCGAGGACGCGCTGGTCGACGCCCGCGCGCACGACGAGCAGCTCGCCAAGGCCGAGCGTGACGAACCCGCGCGCTTCGAGGCCTTCGCGCGCCGCATCGCCGAACTCGACGCGCGCCTGAACATCCTCGCGCCGCGCGTGACGGCGCTGTCGACGGAGCAGCAGGCCGCGCTGCAGGAGATCGCCATCACCGGACTGAAGGCGCAGAAGGAGCGCCTGGCCGCCTACACCGCACAGGCCCGCTTCGCGGTCGCGCAGTTGTATGACCGGGCGACCGAGACCAAGGAGGGCGACCATGCGGACAAGCCGTGAGCGTCTTCTCCTGGCTCCGCGCCCGCGCACGCTGGCCGTGCTGCTGCTCGTGCAGTCGCTCGGTGCCTGCTCGATGTTCGGCTGGCACGGCAGCAAGCCCGGCGCCACGCCCGACAACGCGCCGACGATCCAGTCGCTGTCCAAGCGCGAGATCGTCATCGAGCCGGATCCGGGCATCCCGGCCGACGAGGACAAGGCCATCGCGGCCTACCGCAACTTCCTCGCGGTGACACCCGAGGCCGACAAGCGCGCCGAGGCGCAGCGCCGCCTGGGCGACCTGGCCATGGCCAGCGCCGACAACGCCAACGCCGCCAACCCGACGCCGTCCGGCACGCCCGACTACACGGCGGCCATCGCGCAATACCGCGACTACCTCAAGACGTATCCGAACGACCCGACCAACGACCGCGTCATCTACCAGCTCGCGCGCGCGCAGGAGCAGGGCGGCCACCTCGAGGAGGCGCTGGCGACGCTCGACCTGCTGGTCGCGAAGTATCCGCAGACGCGCTACCGCGACGAAGCCCAGTTCCGCCGCGGCGAGCTGCTGTTCACGCTGCGGCAGTATCCGAAGGCCGAGCAGGCGTACACGCTGGTGCTTGGTGGCGACAAGCTCGGCACGTTCCACGAGCGTGCGCTGTACATGCAGGGCTGGTCCCGGTTCAAGCAAGGCAACCTCGAGGAGGCGCTCGGCTCGTTCTTCGGCGCGCTCGATGGCAAGATCGTCGGCATCAAGGACGACGACCTCGACAAGTCCGAGGCGCTCACGCGCGCCGACAAGGAGCTGGTCGACGACACGCTGCGCGTGATCGGCATCTCGCTGGCCAACCTCAAGGGCGCGGAGTCCATCCCCGCCTACATCACGAGCAACGACCGCCGCTCGTACGAGTTCCGCGTCTACCAGCAGCTGGGCCAGCTGTACCTGAAGCAGGAGCGCCCGAAGGACGCCGCCGATACCTACGCCGGCTTCGCGCGCCTGAACCCGCTCGACGCGCAGGCGCCGGCCATGCAGGCGCAGGTGATCGCGATCGACCAGGACGCCGGCTTCGACCAGCTGGCGCTGGCCGCCAAGAAGGACTACGTCGCGCAATACGGCCTGGACGGCGAGTTCCGCAAGGCCAATCCCGAGGGCTGGGAGCACGCGCAGCCGTTGGTCAAGACCGCGTTGGCCGAACTCGCGCAGCGCTATCACTCGCAGGCGCAGAAGACCAAGGCGCAGGCCGACTACGTCGAGGCGGCGAAGTGGTACCGCGCGTGGCTGGCCGAGTTCGGCAGCGACCCCGAAGCGCCGGAGAACAACTTCCTGCTGGCCGAGGTGCTCTACGAGAGCGGCCAGTTCGCGGCCTCGGCCGTCGAATACGAGAAGACGGCCTATGAATATCCGACGCATCCGCACAGCGCCGACGCCGGCTACTCGGCGCTGCTCGCGCACGCGGCCGAACAGAAGGGCGTGAGCGGCGACGCGCTGGCGCCGATGCAGCGCGCGGGCGTCGACAGCGAGCTGCGTTTCGCCGCCGCGTTCCCGGCCGACTCGCGCACGCCGGCGGTGTTGACCAACGCCGCCGACACGCTGTTCAAGCTGCATGACAACGAACGCGCCGCAAGCGTCGCCGAGCAGGTGCTCGCGCTGCAGCCGCCGGCCACGCCGGCGCAGCGGCGCGTGGCATGGACGCTGGTCGCGCACACGTCGTTCGAGGCCGGCCAGTTCGACCGCGCCGAGAAGGCGTACGGCGAGGTGCTGGCGCTCGCGCCGGCCAACGATCCGGCGCGCGGCGAGTTGACCGAGCGTCTCGCGGCCTCGATCTACAAGCAGGGCGAGCAGGCGCGCACCGCGGGCGACAACAAGGCGGCGGCCGAGAGCTTCGCGCGCGTCGCCGTCGCGGCGCCGGGATCGGCCATCCGCGAGAACGCCGAATACGACGCCGCCGCGTCCCTCATCGCCCTGAAGGACTGGGCCGGCGCCACGAAGACGCTGGAAGGATTCCGCCAGCACTATCCGAAGAGCCCGCTGCAACCCGAAGTGACGGCCCGCCTGGCGCTGGCCTACGGCGAGCAGCAGCAATGGGCGCCTGCCGCCGCGCAGTACGAGCGCATCGCGCTGGCGCCGACCACGACGCCGGAGGGCGCGACCCGTGCGCGCGCGGCGCTGTGGCAGGCCGCGACCTTGTACGAACGCGCGGCCGCGAGCGATCCGGACAGCGTCAAGGCCGGCAAGCCTCGCCCCGCCGACGCCGCGGCCAACCGCGCGCTCGCCGCCAAGGACTACGACCGCTACCTGAAGCAGTACCCGAGTCCGCTGGAGCCGGCGGTCGAGGCGCACTGGCGTCTCGCGCAGCTGGCGCACATCGACGGCAACGCCGCCGTCGAGAGCGCGCAGATGCACGCGATCTTCGTGGCCGACCAGAACGGCGGCGCGGCGCGCACCAACCGCACCCGCACGCTGGGCGCGATGGCCGCGCTCGATGCGGCGCAGCCGGTGCTCGAGGCCTACCAGAAGGTGGCACTGGTCGAGCCGCTGGCCAAGAACCTCAACCTCAAGAAGGCGAAGATGCAGGACGCCCTGAAGGCGTACGCGGTGGCCAGCGACTACGGCGTCGCCGAGGTCACCACGGCCGCCACGTACCGCGTCGCGGCGCTGTACCAGGACTTCGCCAAGTCGCTGACCACGTCGCAGCGGCCCAAGAAGCTGTCCAAGCTGGAGCTCGAGCAGTACAACGAGCTGCTGGAGGAACAGGCCGATCCGTATGTCGAGAAGGCGATCGCGCTGCACGGCATCAACGCGAGCCGCACGACGCAGGGCATCTACGACGAGTGGGTCAAGAAGAGCTTCGACGCGCTGAAGACGCTGCAGCCGGCGCGCTACAACAAGACCGAACACAGCGAGGCGACCGTCGATGCGATCCGCTGAACGTCTCCCGCTTGCGCTGGCAATCGTCGCCGTCGGCGCGCTGCTCGCCGGTTGCGGCTCGATCGGGTTCCGCATGCCGGGTTCGTCGGCCCCGGCTGCGGCGAGCGCGTCCGCGCCTGCCGCGAGCCCCGCGGCATCCGCGCCGTCGGCCGCGGCCAGCGTTGCCGAAGGGCCGAAGCCCGCGTCCACCGGCCCGATCGCGCCGGCCACGCAGCGCGCCTACGACGACGCGCTGGCGCTGATGCGCGCCGGCCATGCCGCGGACGCCGAGCGCATGTTCCGCGCGTTGACGCAATCCAACACCGAGCTCGCCGGGCCGCACGCCAATCTCGGCGTGATCGCACGACAAGCGGGGCACCTGCCCGAGGCCGTCAAGGAACTCGAGAAGGCCACCGAGCTCGCGCCGGGCCTGGCCGTCGCCTGGAACCAGCTGGGCCTCGCGTACCGCGCCAGCGGCGAGTTCACGAAGGCGCGCGACGCCTACGAGCACGCCATCGCGCTCGACCCGAACTACGCCACCGCGGTGCTCAACCTCGGCGTGCTCGACGACCTGTATCTCGGCGACGGCGCGCACGCGCTGGAGCTCTACACGCGCTATCTCGCGCTGACGCCGGCGGGCGACCCCGTCGTCGCCAAGTGGGTGGCCGACGTCAAGAATCGGCAGGCCAAGCCGGCCGCACCGGCCGCTTCGGCGCCCGCTCCGGCGAACGCGCCCAAGGAGAAGTCATGACCCCATCGCATCGCCTGGCGGCGCTGCTTACGATCGGTTGCCTTGTCGCCCCTGCCTTTGGCCAGGATCGCGCCGAAATCGATCCCACGAAGATCATCGGCAACCGAGAATTGCCGAAGGTGCTCTACATCGTTCCCTGGAAGAAGCCGTTGCCGGGCGACCTGGCCGGCCGGCCGCCGGTGAGCGTCGTCGACGAGGCGCTGGCGCCCGTCGATCGCGACGTCTTCCGGCGCCAGGTGCGCTACGACAAGCTCGAACAGGAGCACGCCGCCGCGGTCGCGGCGCCGGCAAGCCCCGCGCCCGTCGCGCACTGAATTCGCATCCATTCGTTTCACGTTCCCGAATCTGTTCCCCGGAGATTTCCATGAATTCCTTTGAGTCGATCATCAAGTTCTTCCAGGACTGTGGTCTGTTCATCTTCCCGAGCCTGGCCATCATGGCCACGGGCCTGGCGATCGCCATCGAACGCTTCGTGTTCCTGCAGAAGGCCCGCGTGGCCAACCGCAAGGACTGGTCGAAGGTGCTGCCGCTGCTGCAGGGCGGCCAGTGGAAGGAAGTGCTGGGCCTGACCGCGTCGTCGGATTCGGCCATCGGCAAGATCGTGCACAACGGCCTGTCGCGCCTGCAGTCCTCGCGCCGCCGCGACGACATCGACGCCGCGATGGAGGAAGGCATGATGGAGATCGTGCCCCGCCTGGAGAAGCGCACGCACTACATCGCCGTGTTCGCCAACGTCATCACGCTGGTCGGCCTGCTGGGCACCATCACGGGCCTGATCCACGCGTTCACCGCGGTGTCGCAGGTCAACCCGGCGGAGAAGGCGGCGCTGCTGTCGGCGTCGATCTCGATCGCGATGAACAACACCGCCTTCGCGCTGATGGTCGCGATCCCGTTCCTGCTGATCCACTCGTTCCTGCAGGCCCGCACCGCCGACATCGTCGACGGCCTCGAGGCCGCCAAGATCAGCTTCCTGAACCTCGTCCAGCGCCTGGCTCCGGAACACAAGGCCGCCTGAACATGAGCCGATCCACCCATCCGCAACACCGGGGGTGCCGCCATGGCTGCTAGACGTCGCCTGAAGAAGGGCTCGGAGGCGCTGGAGGTCAGCGCCTTCATCAACCTGATCGTCGTGCTGGTGCCGTTCCTGCTGTCGACGGCCGTGTTCTCGCGCATCGCGGTGGTCGACCTGACGCTGCCGGCGAAGTCCGCGAACTACGAAGGCCTCAAGGAGAACGACCTCAAGCTGGAGGTCGTGGTGCGCCATGACGCCATCGAGGTCGGCGACAAGATCGGCGGACTCATCTCGCGCATCCCCAACACCGCCGACGGCGCCACCGACACGACGTCGCTCAACACCGTGATGCTGCAGGTCAAGCAGAAGTTCCCGGCCGTCACGTCGGCGTCGGTCCTGCCCGAGCCCAACATCCCGTACGACACGATGATCCACGTGATGGACGCGATGCGCACGGCCAAGACGGCCAACGGCGGCACCGAGGTCGTGGACGTCGACCTGTTCCCGGCGATCTCCATCGGCGACGCGCCGGTGCGGCACTGAGAGGGGCATGCGATGAAGCTCACCCCGATCCAGAAGCGCGCCGCGCGCAACGCCCGCCATGGCAACTCGCTCGACATGAACCTCGTGTCGCTGATCGACGTCTTCACCATCCTGATCTTCTTCCTGCTGTCGAACTCGGGCGTCGAGACGCTGCCCGCGGCCTCGGTGCACCTGCCGGAGTCGAGCGCGAAGAAGGATCCGAAGCAGACGCTGGTGGTGGTGATCAACGCCACCGAGATCACCGTCGAGGGCCGCAAGGTCGCCGACGTGCCGCCGCTCGTCAATGCCAAGGACGACCTGATCCCGGGCCTGAAGTCCGAGCTGGACCTGGTCTCGGCGCGACCCGTCGCGCTGGCCGAGGACGCCGCCCAGGCGCACTCGGTGACGATCATGGGCGACAAGGACATCCCCTACCAACTGCTGCGCAAGGTGATGTACACCGCGGCCATCGCGAACTTCACCAACGTGTCGTTCGCGGTCAACCAGAAGGGATGACGTTCGCATGACCGCCATCTCATTCCGCACGTCGACCCTGCCGTGGGCGCTCGCGCACGACGACGAGGAACGCTTCCGCAAGCTGTTCCTCGCGCTGATGGGCTTCGTGATCGTGTTCGGCATCGCGCTGCGCTTCATCACGCTGCGCGAGCCGGAGCGCGAGCCGTCCGCGCCGCTGCCGCCGGTCGTCGCCCAGCTGCTGCTGGACAAGCCGGCCCCGCCACCGCCTCCGCCGCCGCCCAAGGCCGCGGAGAAGATCGAGCCGCCCAAGCCCGACGCCGCCGACAAGCGCGAGCCCGCGCCGCTGCCGACCAAGCCGGTGCCGCGCGAGCGGCCGGTGGTCGAGGCGCGCCAGCCGATCCCGGGCAAGCCGCCGGGCGAGGACCGCGAGGCCGCGCGCAACAAGGCGGCCGGCGTCGGCCTGCTCGCCGCGTTGAAGGACCAGCCGCCCGAGCTGCACGGCGCGCCGCTGGCCGTGCAGTTGAACCAGAACATCAACAAGGGCGCGGGCGTCGGCACGGGTGTCGGCGTCGGTGTGGGCGCCGGCAAGGAGCAGGGCCTGCCCGATCGCAACATGATCACGTCCAACGCCACCGGAGGCAGCGGCGGCATCAACACCGCGGGCTTCAGCCGCGACTCGGGCGGCGGCGGTCTCGCCGGACGCTCGACGACGCTGGTCGCGGGCGTGGCCGGTGGCGGCGGCGGCGGCGGGCCGGGGCTGGGGGGCCAGATCTCGGGCACGGGCGGCCACGGCACGGGTGCGGGCTACGGCAAGTCCGGCGGCTCGGTCACCAAGGGCGGCAGCGGCAAGGCCTCGCGCTCGCTGGAAGAGGTGCGCCTCACGCTCGAACGCAGCAAGGGCGCGCTGTACGCGATCTACAACCGCGCGCTGCGCGAGGACGCGTCGCTGCAGGGCAAGGTCGTCATCGAGTTGACGATCGCGCCGAACGGCAGCGTCACGGCGTGCCACTTCGTGTCGAGCGAGCTGAAGAACCCCGAGCTCGAACAGAAGCTGCTCGCGCGCTTCCGCTCGCTGCAGTTCGCGGCCGAGGATGTCGACACGATGATCACGACCTATCCGATCGACTTCCTGCCGTCCTGATCCTGACGCGCCTCGGCGCGAAGCGCCGGCCCTCGCGACATGTCGCGGCGGCTGGCGTTTTCACAGGCGCCCTTGCGTGCAGGAAGAGCGTGGCCCGCCGAGCACGTCCATCGAGATCCACGCCCGGACCGTGCCCCGGATATGCAAGACGCGTTGATGCAATGCTTGCATTTCGTGCCCGCCTTTCGCGGGCGCTTCACGTACAAACGACTCGGGGGTGGCCGGTCGGGATTGAATCAAGGTCGACGGGCTCGCAGCCCGGGGACTGGACCCGCCGAGCTAACGGCCACTCCCACCCGCTCGCAGATGTCGAATGGATTCCGGTGACGGGTTCCGGAGCCGCCCAATCGTTGCGGCCGGTTTGGATCGCGCGGCGTGAGCGCACGCGCGACTTCGGGTTGCCGGCGTCGTGTGCGGGATCTGAACCCGCGTTGCGACGTTGAGGGCTTCCACTTCGGCTGTGCCCTCGCGCGAGCCATCCCGTCGGATGCGGCGTCTCGCTGCACGAGGCAGGCGTCCTGCGGCGCACATCCCGCGCCGCATACACCCGGAAGTCGAGCGGCGACGGAGTGCGAAGGCACACCCGAAGTGGAAGGACAAACAAGAAGGCCCGGATCCTTTGCGGAATCCGGGCCTCTGGAATTCAGAGTGCGGCAGCGCGTCGATCAGACGCGGCTGCCTCCCGGATCGGGGCGATCCTCGGAGCCGCCATGCCCGGACATCGCCGTACCGCGCACGAACGCACGGCCGCCGACGAGGGCCTGGACGTTGCGATGGGCGTGGCGGTTGTTCACGATGAGGGTCTCGGTGGGCGATTCCGTTGCAATCAATTGCCGCTTCTTCAAGCGACGGGACGTAGTGTAAATAGTCTTTACTGTTTGCGCAAGCGTCGGCGACGAACCGTTGCGCGGGATCCACGGGCCACAAGGAAAATCGATGCGCTGAAAGAAATAATTCTTGCTTGCGCGACATTGGCTGCGTTTCCAGAATCCATCCACCCCCTGGCCGCCGGCGCCGGCGGGCGCTCGAACGGCCGGCCTCTCACCCAGGAAATCGCCATGGCACCTGACGTCTCCCTCTGGCCGCTCATCGGCGTGGCCGTGATCATCGCGGGCTTCGTGCTGCGCTTCAACCCGATGATCGTCGTCATCGGCGCGGCCATCGTCACGGCGTTCGCCGCGGGCTTCGGCGTCGTCGCGACGTTGACGGCGATCGGCACCGGCTTCCTGAAGACTCGCAACCTGACGTTGGCGATCCTGCTGCCGCTGGCCACCATCGGCCTGCTCGAGCGCCACGGCCTGCGCCAGCACGCGCAGGGCTGGATCCAGAAATTCCGCAACGCGACGGCCGGCCAGCTGCTGATCGTCTATCTCGCCGTGCGCGAACTCGCGGCCGCGCTCGGCCTGACCGGCCTGGGCGGCCATGCGGTGATGGTGCGCCCGCTGATCGCGCCGATGACCGAGGGCGCCGCCGAGGCCCGGCATGGCAAGCTGCCCGATCGCATCCGCTACCGGCTGCGCGCGCTGGCCGCGGCCACCGACAACGTCGGGCTGTTCTTCGGCGAGGACATCTTCGTCGCGTTCGGCGCCGTCGTCCTGATCACGACGTTCCTGAAGGAGGCCGGCATCGCGGTCGAGCCGCTGAAGGTCGCGTTCTGGGGCTTGCCGACGGCGGGGGTGGCCTTCGTCGTCCACGCGATCCGGCTCTGGCGCCTGGACGCGGCGCTGGCGCGCGAGATGCGCGACGCGCCCGCCCCCGAGGCGCCCGTGCTGGCCAAGGAAGGAGGCGCGGCATGATCTTCTCGCTCGCCCATCTCTACGTCCTCGCCGGCGCCCTGATCGCCTGCGTGGCCGCCATGACGGCCGTCGACCGGACGAACCCGCGCCGATTCTCGAGCGCATTCTTCTGGGGCTTCTACGCGCTCGTGTTCCTCGTGGGCGACCTGCTGCCGCCGGCCTGGGTCGGCGGCGGCGTCATCGCCATGGCCGTCATCGCGGGGCTGCACCGCGTCGCCGCAGGATCTCATGTCGCGCCGACCGTCGCGCAATACGCCGAGCGCGCACGCCGCCTCGCCAACAGGCTGTTCCTGCCGGCGCTGGCGATTCCCGCGGTCGCTGTCGCGGCCTCGCTGGCGTCGACCAAGGGCGTGGTCGCGGGCATCCCGCTGCTGGACGCCGGCAACCCGACGCTGGCGGCGATCGGCATGTCCAGCCTGGTGGCGCTCGCGCTCGCGTGCGCCCTCACGCGCGAGACGCCCGCGCAGGGCGTGCGCGAGGCGCGCCGCCTCGTCGACGCGATCAGCTGGGCCGTCGTGCTCCCCCAGCTGCTGGCGACGCTGGGCCTGGTGTTCTCGGACGCCGGCGTCGGCAAGGCCGTCGCGTGGTTGACGACGCACTACATCGCGATGGACATCCGCTTCGTCGCCGTCGCGGTCTACTGCCTCGGCATGGCGCTGTTCACCATCATCATGGGCAACGGCTTCGCGGCCTTTCCGGTGATGACCGGTGGCGTCGGCGTGCCGGTGCTCGTCGGCGCATTCCACGTCAACCCGGCCGCGATGGCGGCGATCGGCATGTTCTCCGGCTACTGCGGCACGCTGATGACGCCGATGGCCGCGAACTTCAACATCGTGCCCGCGGCCTTGCTGGAGCTGCCGGACAAGAACGGCGTGATCCGCGCACAATGGCCGACGGCGACGGCCGTCCTGGTCTTCAATATCTTCCTGCTCTACTTCCTGCTGCCCAAACCGTGACTACGACGATCCTGCTCACCGGCTTCGAGCCCTTCGGCGGCGAGTCCTCCAACCCGTCGTGGGAGATCGCGCACGCGCTCGACGGCTGGACGTGCGAGGGCCGGACGGTGCGCGCGGTGCGGCTGCCGTGCGCGTTCGGCGACGCGGTGCGCACGCTCGACGATGCGCTGGCTGCGCACACGCCCGAGCTCGTCGTCTGCCTGGGCCAGGCCGGCAGCCGCGCCGAGATCTCCCTCGAACGCGTCGCGATCAACGTCGACGACGCCCGCATCCCGGACAACCTGGGGCGCCAGCCGGTCGACGCCCCGATCGTGGCCGGCGGCCCGGCGGCATATTTCTCGACGCTGCCGATCAAGGCGATGGCGCGAGACGTGCGCGCGGCCGGCGGCGCGGCGGCGGTGTCCAACACCGCCGGCACCTTCGTCTGCAACCACGTCTTCTACGCGCTGATGCACCGCCTGGCGACCACGCCCGCGCTGGCGCACGCGCGCGGCGGCTTCGTGCATGTGCCCTACACGCCCGACCAGGTCGCGACGAAGCCGGGCACGCCGTCCATGCCGCTGTCGGCGCAGATCGAGGGCATCCGCCACGCCTTGCGCTCGGCCCTGCTGACACGCACGGACGTGCGCGAGACGGCAGGCCGCGAGCATTGAGTGCCGAACAGTAAATAGTCTTTACGATTGCGCGCGCGGCGGCGACAATCGGGGCCGAGCTTTCCGCAGGCAGACTCCCGCAACGTGTCCGATCCCACCGTCTTCCGCCGCCGCAACGTGCTGGCGCTGTTCCAGGCCTACGCCGAAAGCGCCGTCGCGACCGGCACCGCGCCCAAGGGCCTCGAGCAGGCCTTCGCGGCCCACGTCGAGATCTCGCCCAGCATGTGGAGCCAGATCAAGTCCTCGCGCCCGATCGGCGACAAGCTCGCGCGCCAGATCGAGCAGCATTGCGGCAAGCCCGCCGGCTGGCTCGACGCCGCGCGCGAGGCGGCCGGGCTCGCGCCCGGCGAGCAGCAGTTCCTCGCGCTCGCGCTGCAGGCCTGGCGCGCCTCCAACGCCGACGGCCGCAAGGCGCTGAAGGCCCGGATGAAGCAGCTCGCGCAGGGCTGACGCGAACGGACGCCCATGAACCAGCGATTCGTCGAAGCGTTCTACTGGGTCGCCACGCTCAAGAGCATGACGCGGGCGGCCGAGAAGCTGTTCATGACGCAGTCGGCGATCTCCAGCCGCGTCTCCGCGCTGGAGGAAGAACTGGGCGTGCTGCTGATCGACCGCCGCGACCGCCAGCAGTTCGCGCTGACCAACGCCGGCCTGCGCTTCCTGAGCTACGCCGAGCGCCTGATGACGCTGCATCGGCAGATGCGCGACGAGCTCGGCACCGAGGACGCCGGCATGCACCTGCTGCGCGTCGGGGCGATCGAGTCGGCGCTGCACACCTGGCTGATCCCGATGCTGCAGCACCTGCGCAGCGTGCACGCCAACCTGCAGCTGGAGCTCACCGTCGAGATCACGCCGGTGCTGGCCGAGGCCGTCAAGCGCGGGTCGCTGGACCTCGTCTTCGCGGCGCAGTCGGTGTCGGCGCCCGACATACGCACGCGCCCGCTGCCGACGATGGAGATGGTGTTCGTCGGCGCGAAGGCCCTGAAGCGCCGTGCGCCCTGGACGCTGGCGGAGATCGTCTCGCACGAGATGATGACCTTCCAGCGCGGCTCGCAGCCGCACCTCGCGCTGCTGGAGCAGCTTCGCAGCGCGGGCCTGGAGCCGCCGCGGCTGCACACGGTCTCGTCGATCCCGGCGATGGTGCAGCTGATCGAGAGCGGCTTCGGGATCGCCACGCTGCCCGCCATCGCCGCGCAGACGCTGGTGCAGCGCCACGAGATCGCGGTACTGCCCTGCGAGACGGCCCTGGCGGCGCTGCCGGTGCAGGCGAGCTACCGCTACGATCCGGGATCGTCCGCCCTCACCGCCGTCATCCAGGACGCGCTGAAGTTCATCGACGGCTTCGGCGTGGATCCCGCCAGGACACGCGCCCGCGGCCGCTCGAATCAGAAGAAGATTCGATGAGTTCAGAGAAATAATTTGCGCTTGCGCGGCGCGGCCGGGCTTTCCAGAATGGGTCCATGCCAATCCACCACGACGATCCCGCCACGCTGCGCCAAGCCTGCCGCACCGGTGCCTTCGATCGTTCCACCGCAGGGCATGCCCCTGGCCGTATCCAGGCCAATCTGGCGATCCTGCCGCAGGCGGACGCCTTCGACTTCCTGCTGTTCTGCCAGCGCAACCCGCAGGCCTGCCCGCTGGTCGAGGTGCTCGCCGCCGGCGCGCGCGAGGCGCTCGCCGCGCCGGGCTCCGACATCGCGACCGACCTGCCCGGCTACCGCGTCTACCGCGACGGCCAGCTGGCGGAGGAGCGCACCGACGTCGCGGCGCTGTGGCGCACCGACCTCGTCGCCTTCCTGATCGGCTGCAGCTTCTCGTTCGAATCCGCGCTGCAGGACGCCGGGATCGCGTTGCGCCACCTGCAGCTAGGCCGCAACGTCGCGATGTATCGCACCGACGTCGCCTGCACGCCGGCCGGCCGCTTCGCCGGCGAGATGGTGGTGAGCATGCGGCCGATCCGCAGCCGCGACGTCGCACGGGTCGTCGAGATCTGCGCGCGCTTTCCGAATGCGCACGGCGTGCCGGTGCATGTCGGCAACCCGCAGGCGCTGGGCATCGCCGACCTGGCTCGCCCCGACTACGGCGACGCCGTCGAGATCCTGGCCGACGAGGTGCCCGTGTTCTGGGGCTGCGGCGTGACGGCCCAGTGGGTCGCGCAACGCAGCGCCGTGCCGCTGTGCATCACCCACGCTCCTGGCAAGATGTTCGTGACCGATTTGAAGGGATGACGACGATGACGACGCAAGCACGCTGGCAGTTCTGGATCGACCGCGGAGGCACCTTCACCGACATCGTCGCCAAGCGGCCGGACGGCAGCCTCGTCACGCACAAGCTGCTGTCGGAGAACCCCGAGCAGTACCGCGACGCGGCCGTCGCCGGCATCCGCCACCTGCTGGGCCTGCAAGCCGGCGAGCCGGTCACGCCCGAGCTCGTCGAGTGCGTGAAGATGGGCACGACCGTGGCCACCAACGCGCTGCTGGAGCGCAAGGGCGAGAAGACGCTGCTGGTGACGACGCGCGGCTTCCGCGACGCGCTGCGCATCGCCTACCAGGACCGGCCGCGCCTGTTCGATCGCCACATCCAGCTGCCCGAGCTGCTGTACTCGCAGGTCATCGAGGCCGACGAGCGCGTGAGCGCGCAGGGCGAGGTGCTGCGCGCGCTGGACGACGGCGCGCTGCGTGCCGAGCTGCAGCGCGCGTTCGACGCCGGCCTGCGCAGCGTGGCGATCGTGTTCATGCACGGCTACCGCTTCACGCAGCACGAGGCCACCGCCGCGCGCATCGCGCGCGAGGTCGGCTTCACCCAGGTCAGCGCCTCGCACGAGACCAGTCCGCTGATGAAGCTGGTCAGCCGTGGCGACACGACCGTCGTCGACGCCTACCTGTCGCCGATCCTGCGCCGCTACGTCGAGCAGGTGGCCGGCGAGATGCCCGGCGTCAAGCTGTTCTTCATGCAGTCCTCGGGCGGCCTGGCCGACGCGCACGCGTTCCAGGGCAAGGACGCCATCCTGTCGGGGCCGGCCGGCGGCATCGTCGGCATGGTGCGCACCGCGCAGCTGGCCGAGTTCGGCCACGTGATCGGCTTCGACATGGGCGGCACGTCGACCGACGTCTCGCACTTCGCCGGCGAGTTCGAGCGCGCGTTCGAGACGCAGGTGGCCGGCGTGCGCATGCGCGCGCCGATGATGAGCATCCACACCGTCGCCGCGGGCGGCGGCTCGATCCTCGCGTTCGACGGCGCGCGCCTGCGCGCGGGGCCGCACAGCGCGGGCGCGAACCCGGGCCCGGCGAGCTACCGGCGCGGCGGCCCGCTGGCCGTCACCGACGCGAACGTGCTGCTCGGCAAGATCCAGCCGGAGTGGTTCCCCAAGGTGTTCGGCAAGGCGGCCGACGAGTCGCTGTGCCGCTACGTCGTCGTCGACAAGTTCAACGCGCTGGCCGACGAGGTCGCCGCGCGCACGGGCCACGATCGCACGCCGGAGGAGCTCGCCGAGGGCTTCCTCGACATCGCCGTCGCCAGCATGGCCAACGCGATCAAGAAGATCTCGGTGGCGCGCGGCTACGACGTCACGCGCTACACGCTGCAGTGCTTCGGCGGCGCGGGCGGCCAGCATGCGTGCCTGGTGGCCGACGCGCTCGGCATGTCGACCGTGTTCGTGCATCCGCTCGCGGGCGTGCTGTCGGCCTACGGCATGGGCCTGGCCGACCAGGGCGTGATGCGCGAGGCGGCGGTCGAACAGCCGCTGGCCGACGCGGCGTTGCCCGCGATCCGCGCGCGGCTCGAGGCGTTGGCTGACGAGGCCAGCAGCGAGATCCGCCGCCAGGGCGCGGGCTCGGGCGAACTCCGCGTGATGCGGCGCGCGCACGTGCGCTACGCCGGCACCGACTCGGCGCTGGTGGTCGACTTCGGCGACGGCAGCGTCGCGACGCTCTCGGCGGGCTTCGAGGCGGCATACCGTCGGCGGTATGCCTTCCTGATGGAGGGTCGCGGGCTGATCGTCGAGGCGGTCTCGGTCGAGGCCATCGCCGCCGGCGACGCGCCGGCCGAGCCGCGCGTCGCCGCCATCGAGCCGACGCAGGCGCCCGTCACCGAGACGGTGCGCATGTACACCGAGGGCCAATGGCACGACGCGGCGCTGGTCGTGCGCGAGACTCTGCGCCCGGGGCATCTCGTCGACGGCCCGGCCATCATCGCGGAGAAGAACGCGACGACCGTCGTCGAGCCCGGCTGGCGGGCACGCGTGACCGAGCTCGACCATCTCGTGCTGCAACGGACCGCGCCGCGCGCGAAGAAGGTGGCGATCGGCACCAGCGTCGACCCGGTGATGCTGGAGGTGTTCAACAACGCCTTCATGAACATCGCCGAGCAGATGGGCCTGCAGCTGCAGAACACCGCCTACTCGGTCAACATCAAGGAGCGCCTGGACTTCTCGTGCGCGCTGTTCGACACCGGCGGCAACCTGATCGCCAACGCGCCACACATGCCGGTGCACCTCGGCTCGATGAGCGAGTCGATCAAGACGGTGATGGCGCGCAACGCTGGCAGCATGCAGCCGGGCGACGTCTACGTGCTCAACGACCCGTACCACGGCGGCACGCACCTGCCCGACATCACGGTCGTCACGCCGGTGTTCAGTGAGCCCCCACCCGCCGGAGTACCGTCGGGAGCCCCCCAACGGGGCGCGGGGCTTGCTCCGGAGCGGCCGAGCGCTCGCCCCGCGGACCATGGCCAGCGCATCCTGTTCTACGTCGCCTCGCGCGGCCACCACGCCGACGTCGGCGGCGTCACGCCCGGCTCGATGCCGCCGTTCTCGACGCGCATCGACGAGGAGGGCGTGCAGATCGACAACGTCAAGCTCGTCGAGCGCGGGCACCTGCGCGAGGCCGAGATGATCGCGCTGCTCGAGAGCGGCGAGTACCCGTCGCGCAACCCCGCGCAGAACATCGCCGACCTGAAGGCGCAGATCGCGGCCAACGAGAAGGGCGTGCAGGAGCTGCGCAAGATGGTCGCGCAGTACGGCCTCGATGTCGTGCTGGCCTACATGGGCCACGTGCAGGACAACGCCGAGGAATCGGTGCGCCGCGTCATCACGCGCCTGAAGGACGGCGCGTTCACGCTGCCGCTGGACAACGGCGCGCAGATCGCCGTCGCGATCCGCGTCGATGCGCCGAATCGCCGCGCGACGATCGACTTTACCGGCACGTCGCCGCAGCTGGTCAACAACTTCAACGCACCCACCGCCGTGTGCATGGCCGCGGTGCTGTACGTGTTCCGCACGCTGGTCGACGACGACATCCCGCTCAACGCCGGCTGCCTGAAGCCGCTGGACGTGATCATCCCGCCCGGCTCCATGCTCAATCCGCATCCGCCGGCGTCGGTGGTGGCCGGCAACGTCGAGACCTCGACCTGCATCACCAACGCGCTGTATGGCGCCCTCGGCGTGATGGCGGCCGGCCAGTGCACGATGAACAACTTCACCTTCGGCAACGAGCGTCACCAGTACTACGAGACGATCTCGGGCGGCTCGGGCGCGGGCGCGCTGATCGACGAGACCGGCGCCATCACGGGTGGCTTCGCGGGCACCAGCGTCGTGCAGACGCACATGACCAACTCGCGCCTGACCGACCCCGAAGTGCTCGAGTTCCGCTTCCCGGTGCGCGTCGACAGCTACGAGATCCGCCCCGGCTCCGGCGGCGCGGGCAAGTGGCGCGGCGGCGACGGCGGCACGCGCAAGGTGCGCTTCCTCGAAGCGATGACGGCGTCCATCCTGAGCAACGGCCGGCACCATGGGGCGTTCGGCATGGGCGGCGGATCGGCCGGCGAGGTTGGCCGCAACTCGGTCGTGCGCGCGGACGGCCGGGTCGAGGCGCTCGACCATATCGGCTCGGCGCAGATGCAGCCGGGAGATGTGTTCGTGGTCGAGACGCCGGGGGGCGGCGGGTTCGGGCGAGCTGACTGAAGCCAGAGGGCCCTGGCCCTCCGGCAACCGCGCGGCGCGCAGGCATTCACGTCGTCGCAGTCCGCCGCTTGCAAGCCCGTCCCTCCGCATCGAACGCATGCAACACCGCCGGGTCCGCCACCAGCCCGATCCGGTCGCCGAGCCGCAGCCGCGTATGCCCCGACGCACGCGCAACCAGCTCGAGGCCATCGGCGCAGCGCACATACAGCAGGTGCGATTCGCCGAGCTGCTCGATCAGCGTGATCTCGCCGCCGAAGCGGATGTCCGCAGAGGGCGCATTGCCATCGGCCACGCGCAGGTGCTCCGGCCGGATGCCGATCTCGACGCGCTGGCCGGGCGCGAGCGATGCGGCGTCCACGGGCACGTCGGCCACGCAGCCCGCATGCACCTCCACGCGCGCGCCGGCGGCGGAGCAGGCCTGCGTCGTCGCGGGCACCAGGTTGATCGTCGGCGAGCCGATGAAGGACGCGACGAAGCGGTTGGCCGGGTGTTCGTAGAGCTCCAGCGGCGAGCCGGCCTGCTGGATGCGGCCCTCGTGCATGACGACGATGCGGTCACCCAGCGTCATCGCCTCGACCTGGTCGTGCGTCACGTAGATCATCGTCGCGGCGAGCTCGCGGTGCAGGCGCGCGAGCTCGATGCGGGTCTTCACGCGCAGTGCCGCGTCGAGGTTGGACAGCGGCTCGTCGAACAGGAACAGCCGCGGCTCGCGCACGATCGCGCGGCCGATGGCCACGCGCTGGCGCTGGCCGCCCGAGAGCTCGCGCGGCCGGCGATCGAGCAGGTGGTCGATGTGCAGCGCCTTGGCCGCGGCGAGGATGCGCGCGTCGCGCTCCGCGCGCGAGGCGCCGGCGATCTGCAGGCCGAAGGCCATGTTGCCGCGCACGGTCATGTGCGGGTACAGCGCGTAGCTCTGGAACACCATCGCGATGCCGCGCCGGGCGGGCGGCAGATCGTTGACGACCTGGTCGTCGATCCGCAGCTCGCCGGCGGTGATGGGCTCGAGGCCGCAGATCATGCGCAGCAGCGTCGACTTGCCGCAGCCGCTGGGGCCGACGAGCACCACCAGCTCGCCGTCGGCAATGTGCAGGTCGATGCCGTGCAGCACCTGCGAGCTGCCGTAGCTCTTGGAGACGTTGGTGAGTCGGACCTGGGCCATGAGAGGGATCGCTACTTGACGGCGCCGGCGGTGATGCCGCGAATGAGCTGGCGCGAGAACACGGCGTACAGCACGAGGATGGGCAGCACCGCCAGCGACAGCGCGGCGAGCACCGCGTTCCAGTCGGTGGCGAACTGGCCGACGAACTGCTGCACGCCCAGCGTGATGGTCTGCGTCTGCTCGGACGGCGCGAGGATCAGCGGGAACCACAGGTCGTTCCAGATCGGCACCATGGTGAAGACGGCCACCGTCGCCACGGCCGGGCGGATCAGCGGCAGCACGACCTGGAAGAAGATGCGGTACTCGCCGACGCCGTCGCAGCGCGCGGCGTCCTTCAGCTCCTGCGGCACGGCCGCGACGAACTCCGACAGGATCATCACCGCCAGCGGCAGCCCCTGCGCGATGTAGACCAGCACCAGCGCGGTGAGCGTGTTGACCAGGTCCAGCGCCACCATCTCCTGCAGGATCGCGACCGAGCCGAGGCGGATCGGCACCATGATCCCGAAGGCGAGGAACAGCGCGAGCAGGCGGTTTCCGAGGAAACCATATTCGGTCAGCGCCCACGCCGCCATCGCGCCCAACAGCAGGATGGCGACGAGCGACACGCTGGTCACGACGAGGCTGTTGACGAACATGTGGCCGATCGCCGCGTCGCCCAGCACCTTGCCGTAGCCCGCGAGGCTCAGCGTGGCGTGGGTCGGCAGGCCCAGCGGGTCGTCGAAGATGCCGGCGCGCGTCTTGAACGAGTTCAGCAACACCAGCGCGATCGGCGCCAGCACCAGCAGGCAATAGCCGCCGAGGACGAGGTGCACCATCGCCGATCGGCCGATCGCGCCGGCACGGCGCGCGGGAGTCGCGGCGCGGCTCATGACGCGAAGCGCTGCAGGCGCCGCTGGATGACGAAGAAGTACAGCGCGACGCCCGCCAGGATCAGCATGAACATCAGCGTGGCCAGCGCGGCGCCCATCGTCGCGCTGCCCGTCTCCGACTGGTAGCCGAAGAAGGTGCGGTAGAACAGCGTGCCCAGCAGGTCGGTGGCGAAGTTGGGCCCGGCCAACGCGCCCTTGAC
This sequence comes from Scleromatobacter humisilvae, assembly GCF_023231945.1. Classification (GTDB taxonomy): domain Bacteria; phylum Pseudomonadota; class Gammaproteobacteria; order Burkholderiales; family Burkholderiaceae_C; genus Scleromatobacter; species Scleromatobacter humisilvae. The sequence goes on along the minus strand of NZ_JAJLJH010000005.1, from coordinate 134,257 downwards.
CGCGTAGATCAGGTCGAACGCGTTGAAGTTGCCGACGAAGGTGAGGATGTTGACCAGGCCCAGCGTCGGCAGGATCAGCGGCAGCCGGATGCGCCAGAAGATGCGCCACGGGCCCGCGCCTTCCACGGTCGCGGCCTCGACGATCTCCTCGGGGATCGCGATCAGCGCCGCGTAGATCAGCATCAGCGGCACGCCGACGAACTGCCACACCGAGATCAACGCCACGGTCGGCAGCGCGGTGTCCTCCTGGCCCAGCCACGGCGCGAAGTGCTCGCCGAGGCCGACCAGGTTCAGCGCCTTCTCGGCCACGCCCCACAGCGGCGACAGGATCAGCTGCCACGTGAAGCCGATGATCACCACCGACAGCAGCGTCGGCAGGAACAGCACCGTGCGATACGCCGCCGCGCCGTGCACCCCGCGCAGCGACAGCAGCGCCGCCAGCAGCAGCGCCACCGGGTTCTGCACCAGCGTGTGGATCGCGAAGAACTCGACGTTGTTGACCAGCGCGTTGCGGAACGCGCCGAACCAGTGCTCGTCGAACAGCAGCTTGTGGAAGTTGCCCAGGCCGATGAAGCTGACGTGGCCGACGTCGTCGGTGCCGTACACGCTCAGGCGCAGCGTGGCGATCAGCGGCCACGCGCTGAACGCGGTGTAGATGGCCAGCGCCGGCGCGAGGAAGACCAGGGCCGGCCAGCCGGCCTTCTGCTTCACACCGTCGTCCTCACTTCGAGGCCGCGGGGTGGTACCACTTCGCGAATCCCGACTGGATGCGGTCCGCCGCCTGCTGCGGCGTGAGCTTGCCGTTGAGCACCTGCGAGTTCACGTTCCAGAGTTCGTTCTCCATGCTCGGCTCGCCCCGACTCATGATCTGCGCGTTGAGGCGGATCGTCGACTTGCACTGCGCCCGCCAGCCCACCATCTGCTGCGCCACCGGGTTCTGCACCTGGACCCCGAACTTCGACAGCGAGAAGAAGCCGGTCGCCTTGTTGGTGTAGAGGTCGGCGAATTCCTTCGACGCGATCCAGTCGAGGAAGACCTTCGCGTCCGCCTTGTTCTTGCTGGCCGTGTTGATGCCCATGCCGATGTCGGCGTGGTCGGAGATGTAGCACGGATCCCCGGCCTTTTGCACCGGCGGTGCGAAGGCGCCGAAGTCCAGGCCGGCCTCCTTTTGATAGAACGCGATGTCCCACGAGCCGGCGGGGATGATCGCGGCCTTGCCGGACGCGAACAGCGTCTGCGAGTCGCCGTAGGTCTGCGCCTGGTAGCCCTTGGCGAGGTACGGCGGCCACTTGGCCATCGTCTGCCAGACGGCCACGAACTGCGGGTCGGTGAACTTCGCCTTGCCGGCGATCAGCGCCTTGCGGCCGTCCTCGCCCTTCCAGTAGTTCGGGCCGATGCCGGTGAAGACGACCTGGCTGGTGTCCCACTGGTCGGCGGTGCCCAGCGACATCGGAACGTATTTGCCGGACGCCTTCACCTTGTCGAGATCCGCGTAGAACTCGGCCTCGGTGGCCGGCGGCTTCAGGCCCAGTTCAGCGAAGATCTTCTTGTTGTAGAAGAAGCCGTGGATGACCGAGGCCATCGGCACGCAGTAGGTGTCCTTGCCGTCGTCGGTCTGCCAGGCGACCTTGGCCGAGTCGGGGAAGTTGTTCAGCGCCGGGTTGCCGTTGAGCTTCTCGAGATGGCCCTTCTTGTACAGGTCCAGCGAGACGTCGAACGGCCGGCACGTGATCAGGTCGCCCGCGCTGCCCGAGGCCAGGCGTGCCGCGACGACCGAGTTGTATTCCGGCGGCGCGGTGGGCGTGAACTTCACGGTGATGCCCGGATGCGCCTTGGTGAACGCGGGCAGCAGCACGGTGTCCCACAGCGCCTTGTCGTCGGTGCGCCAGCTCTCCAGCACGAGCGTGCCGGCGTCGGCGCGGGCCATGCAGGTCAGGGCGAGTGTGGCCAGGGCGGTGGTGCGGAGCAGGGCGTTCATCGGGCGCTTCCTTCGTGCGGAGGGTGGCGCAAGTTAGCATCGGGCCCCGCGTAACGCGAGCGCGCGCCGCGAAGCGCGCGAGGCGGCGCAAGTGCTTGATCCGCAAGGTGGTTTCCAGCATTGCGACGGCGGGCGTCTTACGCATCATTACGTCCACGCTCACCCGCCCCGCGCAGGCTCCATGCGAACGATCGTCCCGGGCTTACAAAACATTGCAAAGCGCAGGCTTTCGACAGCCGCGCGGCGCCGCACGTGCGCGTGGACCGCACTGATACTGGCGGCCTCGATGAATCTCGCGCACGCGCAACCCCTCGACGTCCTGCACTGGTGGACGTCCGACAGCGAACGCCAGGCCGCCGACCGCCTGGTGCAGCAGCTCGCGAGCCAGGGCATCGGCTGGCACGACGAGGCGATCCCCGGCGGTGGCGGCGGCGCGGCCATCAAGGTGTTGACCGGCCGCGTGCTGGCCGGCACGGCGCCCGACGTCGCGCAGGTCATCGGCCGCACGCTGACCGACTGGGCCGACCTTGGCCTCGTGCGGCCGCTGGACGACGTCGCGCAGCGCGGCCACTGGCGCCAGGCGATGTTCCCGGTGGTGCTGCAGACCGTCAGCCGCAACGGCAAGGTGATGGCCGCGCCGCTGGGCGTGCATCGCATCAACACGCTGCTCTACAACCACCACGTGTGGGAGCAGCTGCGCCTCGCGCCGCCGCGCACGTGGGCCGACATCGACGCCGCCGCCAGGGCGATGCGCGCGCATCGCGTCACGCCGCTCGCGTGGAGCGACGAGGCCTGGCAGATCGCGACCGTGTTCGAGACGGTGCTGCTGTCCGAGGGCGGGCCGGCGCTGTATTCGGAGCTGGCGTCGCCGCAGGGCTGGTCGTCGTGGCAGGACGCGCGCGTGGTCGCGGCGCTGAACCGCCTGCGCTGGCTGCGCGACCTCGACGACGAGCCAACCACCGAGCAGCCGTGGACCGCGTCGGCGCGCCGGCTGCAATCGGGCGCCGCGGGCATGCTGATCATGGGCGACTGGGCGCGCGGCGAGCTCGAGGCCTGGGGCGAGCAGCCGGGCCTGGACTTCGACTGCGTCGCGATCCCGCAGACCGCCGGCATGCACCTCTACAGCATCGACACGCTGGCCATGCTCGTGGGCCACGACGCGCACCGCGCGGAGCAGGAGAAGATGGCCGAGATCCTCGCGCAGCCCGCCACGCAGATGGCCTACAACCAGGCCAAGGGCTCGGTGCCGGTGCGCACCGACATCGATCCGTCGCAGCTCGATGTCTGCGCCCGCGACTCGTGGCAGACGCTGGCGCGGCCCGGCAGCGCGCTGCTCCCGAGCATCGCGCATCGCATGGCGGCGGTGGAGTCGGTGCGCGACGCGATGGGCGGCGTGCTGCAGCGCTTCATCCGAACGCGCAGCATGACGCCGCAGCAGGCGCAGGCGCAGCTGCTGGCGATCGTGCGGGGAGCGGCGCAATGACCAATGCGCGCAAGAAGACCATCCTGGCCGTCGACGACGACCAGAAGACCCGCCAGCTGCTCAAGCAATACCTCGAGAAGCAGCAGTACGTCGTGCAGCTGGCGCACGACGGCGAGAGCTTCCGCGCGGAGTTCGAGCGCTACCGCGACGACCTGAGCCTGGTGATCCTCGACGTGATGCTGCCCGACACCGACGGCTTCGCGCTGTGCCGCATGGTGCGCGAGCGCTCGGAGGTGCCCATCATCATGCTGACCGCGAGCTCCGACGACACCGAGCGCATCGTCGGCCTCGAGCTGGGCGCCGACGACTACATCGGCAAGCCCTACAACCCGCGCGAGCTGCTCGCGCGCATCAAGGCGATCCACCGGCGCTCGAACCCGGGCGACGGCAACGCGCGCCGCTACATGCGCTTCGCGGGCTTCTGCCTCGACCGCCTCGAGCGCACGCTGAAGGACGCCAACGGCGAGATCGTGGCGCTGACCGGCATGGACTTCGACCTGCTGCGCATCTTCGCGGAGCACGCCGGCGAGATCCTCGATCGCTCGCGACTGATGGAGCAGACGCGCGGGCGCGACCTCGGCCCGGCCGACCGCTCGCTGGACGTGCAGGTCAGCCGCCTGCGCCAGCGCCTGGCCGACGACGGCAAGCAGCCGGTGCTGATCAAGACCGTGCGCAACAGCGGCTACGTCTTCTCGGTCGAGGTCGTCGCCAGCCATGAATGACGGCTGGATCGACCGGCTGCTGCCCGCGACGCTGCGCGGGCGCATCATGGGCGTGATGGTGGTGGGCGTGCTGCTGAGCCAGCTGCTCGGGAGCGCGATCTGGACCTGGCAGCTGCGCGACACCGCGCGCAAGGACGCCCGCGACGCCGCGCGCCAGACCGCCGTCAGCGCCGCCGCCGCGATCCGCTTCCTGCGCGACCTGCCCGGCCAGTATCGCCCGCTGCTGATCGACCAGCTGCGCCAGATGGGCGGCACGCGCTTCTTCGTCGCGGTCAACAAGCAGCATGTGCCGGTGCAGGCGATCGAGGACTCGCTGCTCGCGCGCACGGTCATCGGCCAGGTGCGCAGCACGCTGCAGGGCGAGCTGCCGCCGGGACTGGCGGCGGACGTCGCGCTGGCCTGGCCCGAGACGCTGGCGGTCACCGGAGACGGCCGTTCTCTGCGCGAGCTGCCTGAGAACTGGGTCGTCGCGCCGATGCTGCTGCGCCCGCGCCGCGCGCCCGTCCTCGTGATCCAGGTCGACCTCGAGCCGGGCGGCTGCCTGCTGCTGGCCGCGACGCTGCCCGATCCGTATTTCCTCGACAGCGCCAATCCGCTGACGCGCGATCGGCTGCTCCTGCAAGGGGCGACGCTGCTGACCGTGCTTGTGCTGGTGCTGTTCGTCGCCCGCACCGTCACGCGCCCGCTGCAGCGCATCACCGACGCGGCCGCGGCCTTCGGCAGCGCGCTGCACCCGGCGCACATTCCCGACGAGGCCGGCACCATCGAGCTGCGCCGCACGGCGCGCGCGTTCAACGACATGCAGGCGCGCATCCAGCGCTTCGTCGAGGACCGCGAGCGGCTGTTCGCGAGCATCTCGCATGACCTGAAGACGCCGATCACGCGCCTGAAGCTGCGCACGGAGCTGCTGGACGACGACGTGCTGCGCGCCGACTTCCACGAGGATCTCGACGAGCTCGACGTGATGGTCAAGGGCGCGCTGCAGAGCGTCAAGGACAGCGCCGTGCACGAGAACGTGTCCGACGTGCGCCTCGACCGCCTCGTCGAGCGCCTGACCAACCCCGCGCTCGCCGCGGGCGCCCGCATCGCGATCGCCGTGCCGCCGCTGGCGGTGCGCGCCAAGCCGCTGGCGCTCAAGCGCGCGCTCGGCAACCTGATCGACAACGGCCTGCGCTACGGCGGCCAGCAGCTCGAGATCGCGGCGAGTGCGGATGACGCCGGCGTGACGCTGACGATCCGCGACCACGGCCCCGGCCTGCCCGAAAGCTCGCGCGAGGAGATCTTCGAGCCCTACGTGCGGCTGGCCCACGGCCGCGAGGCCAGCCGCGACGGCAGCGGCCTGGGCCTGGGCATCGCGCGCGGCATCCTGCGCGAGCACGGCGGCGACGTGAGGCTCGACAACCACCCGCAGCGCGGGCTGGTGGCCACGGTGCGGCTGCCCGCTCCTTCTGGGGATGGGAGCGCGCCTCGTCTGCCTTGATGATGCGCGGGCCGCCCGGCCGCTGCAGTCTCCCGGGCGCGCATCCAAAGGAGCGGAGACATGAGCAAGAACATCGTGCTGTGCCTGGACGGGACGTGGAACGGGCCGAACAGCAAGGACAAGGACGGCAACCAGACGCCGACGAACGTGCAGAAGCTGTTCGAGGCGCTCAGCGGATCGGCGGCGCTGGGCCCCACCGACAACGAAAAGGAATTCGAGCTGGCCCCGACCGGGGGCGCCGCGACGAGCCAGGTGGGCAAGTACATCCACGGCGTCGGCGACAGCAGCAACGTGCTCGCGCATGCGGTCGAAGGCGCGGTCGGCCTCGGCCTCGTCGCCCGCGTCATCCGCGGCTACACGTACCTCTCGCGCGTGTACGTGCCGGGCGACAACCTGTTCGTGCTCGGCTTCAGCCGTGGCGCCTACACCGCGCGCGCGCTGGCCGGCTTCGTCACCCACCAGGGCCTGCTCGATTGGACCGCGATGAAGCTCGACGCCGGATCGGAGGAGAGCTACAGCGCGGGCCTGGCAGCATGGACGCAATACAAGAAGGCGATCTACCAGGGCAAGGGCAGCGTTCTGCAGGACTTGTCGCAGGTGGTCAGCGACCTGCGCGACAGCTTCGACCTCGGCCTGCATCCCGCACCCAAGCTGCAGTTCGTGGGCAACGTCGGCATCACGGCCGTCGGCGTGTGGGACACCGTCGGCGCGCTGGGCATCCCCGATATCGAGGAGAAGGACGGCTCCGCCGTGCGCGTCGACGTCTTCCAGTTCTGCGACTCGATCCTGAACGCGAGCGTCGCCCATGGCTTCCACGCCGTGGCGGTCGACGAGCAGCGCGTCGACTTCACGCCGTCGCTGTGGAACGCGCGCGACGGCGTCGTCCAGGTGCTGTTTCCCGGCGCGCACGCCGACGTCGGCGGCGGCTACCCGCTCAAGGAATCGGGGCTGTCGAACGGCGGCCTCGCGTGGATGGCGCGCCAGATGGCCTCGGTGGGCGCGCAGTTCGACCACATGCCCGCCGGCGACGCGGACGCAACGGCGATCCAGCACCAACCCTGGGCCGACGGCGCGTTGAAGATGAAGACGGGCCCGCGCCAGTTCCCGCCCGGCATGCGCCTGAGCCAGCGCGTGCTGCAGCGCCTCGCGGCCGGCAAGGTGCCGGTGCAGCTGGGGGCCGATGGCGGCGCGGTCTATCGGCCGAAGAACCTCACCAACAGCTACCTGATGCTGGACTGGTCGGGCGCCGCGCCGCACGTCGTCGTCGAACCCTGAGCGGTACGCCGCTTGCCGTGCGGGAAACAGGCGGCGCGCCGACCCGCGCGCCGCCAAGTCCTGCATGAAACCATTCCCGTTTTGCATGACGTCGTCGCCAGTCCAGGTTACGAGCCAATTACACTGGCGAGGACGTCCGCTTCCCCGCTTTCGGCGGGTAAACCCGCGGCCTCGGCTGGTTCCTCGGTGTAACTCCCGTTCGCCGAGTCACCCGACGAAGGTACGGTTCGAAGCGTGCGCCGCGAGATTGGGCGAGCCCCGCGTCACGGAACGGCCCGTGGCAGCGAGGTTCGCCCAATCTTGTCTTTGAACCTTGTGATTGGAGCTTTCTCATGAACCGTCCCGCCATGGAAGGGCTGCGCTTGAACGTGCCGTCCTACGTCAAGCATGACCGCCTCGTCTCCTGGGTCGCGCAGATCGCCGCGCTGACCCAGGCCGCCGACGTCTACTGGTGCGACGGCACCGAGGCCGAGTACGACCGCCTGTGCGAGCAACTCGTCTCGGCCGGCACGTTCAAGCGCCTGAACCCGGCCAGGCGCGCCAACAGCTACCTCGCGTGCTCCGATCCGTCGGACGTCGCGCGCGTCGAAGACCGCACCTTCATCTGCAGCGAGAAGAAGGAATCGGCGGGCCCGACCAACAACTGGGAATCGCCCGAGAAGATGCGCGCGCTGCTGCAGAACGGCCAGGCCGACGGCACGCCGGCGCTGTTCGCCGGCTCGATGCGCGGGCGCACGATGTATGTCGTGCCGTTCTCGATGGGCCCGCTGGGCTCGCCGATCTCGCACATCGGCGTCGAACTGTCCGACAGCCCGTACGTGGCCGTCAACATGCGCCTGATGACGCGCATGGGCCGCGGCGCGCTCGACGTGCTGGGCACCGACGGCGAGTTCGTGCCCTGCGTCCACACCGTCGGCGCGCCGCTGGAAGCCGGCCAGAAGGACGTCGCCTGGCCGTGCAACAAGACCAAGTACATCGTCCACTACCCCGAGACGCGCGAGATCTGGAGCTACGGCTCGGGTTACGGCGGCAACGCGCTGCTGGGCAAGAAGTGCTTCGCGCTGCGCATCGCGTCGAACATGGGCCGCGACGAGGGCTGGCTTGCCGAACACATGCTGATCCTGGGCGTGACCAACCCGCAAGGCGTCAAGCGCCACATCGCGGCGGCATTCCCGAGCGCCTGCGGCAAGACCAACTTCGCGATGCTGATCCCGCCGGCCGGCATGCCGGGCTGGAAGGTCACCACCATCGGCGACGACATCGCCTGGATCAAGCCCAGCGCCGACGGCCGCCTGATGGCCATCAACCCCGAGGCCGGCTACTTCGGCGTCGCGCCGGGCACCAACGAGCAGACCAACCCGAACTGCATGGCCAGCCTCACGAAGGACGCCATCTTCACCAACGTCGGCCTGACCGACGACGGCGACGTCTGGTGGGAAGGCATGGGCGAGGCGCCCGCGCATTGCATCGACTGGCAGGGCAAGGACTGGACGCCGGCCATCGCCAAGGAGACCGGCGCCAAGGCCGCGCATCCGAACGCGCGCTTCACGGTGGCCGCCACCAACAACCCGGCGCTCGACGAGGCCTGGGACGACCCGAAGGGCGTCGCGATCGACGCGTTCATCTTCGGCGGCCGCCGCTCCACCACGGTGCCGCTGGTGACCGAGGCGCGCGACTGGGTCGACGGCGTCTACATGGCCGCGACCATGGGCTCCGAGACCACCGCCGCCGCCGCGGGCCAGCAGGGCGTCGTGCGCCGCGACCCGTTCGCGATGCTGCCGTTCACCGGCTACAACATGAGCGACTACTTCCAGCACTGGCTCACGATGGGCGAGAAGCTGGAAGCCAAGGGCGCGAAGCTGCCGGCCATCTTCTGCGTCAACTGGTTCCGCAAGGGCGCCGACGGCAAGTTCGTCTGGCCGGGCTACGGCGAGAACATGCGCGTGATGGAGTGGATGCTGGGCCGCATCGACGGCACGGCGCAGGGCACGGAGAACGTGTTCGGCACCAGCCCGCGCTACGAGGACCTGAACTGGAACGGCCTGGACTTCACGCGCGCACAGTTCGACAGCGTGATCGGCGTCGACAAGGCCGCCTGGCAGCAGGAGCTGGCGATGCACGACGAGCTGTTCACGACGCTCGCCTACCACCTGCCCGAGCAGTTGAAGACCACGAAGGCCCGCATCGCGGCGGCGCTGGGCTGATCCTCGCCCGCGCGCGTCACGCGCGCCCGCACGAAGGCCGCCTGCGGGCGGCCTTTTTCATTCCGAGTCGAGGCCTGTATCCTCGCCCCACGATGCGCCTGCAGATCCTGTCCGACCTCCACCTCGAAACCGAGCGCTTCGATGCGCAGCCCGCGCCCGGCGCCGAGCTGCTGATCCTCGCCGGCGACATCGACCGCGACTGGGAAGGCCTGCGCCGCTTCGCGTCATGGCCGGTGCCGGTCGTCTTCGTGGCCGGCAACCACGAGTTCGACGGCCGCGACGTCGACCAGGCCGCGATCGAGCTGCGCGCCTTCTGCGACTCCCTGGGCATCCGCATGCTCCATCGCGACAGCGCCGTGATCGCCGACGCGCAGGGCCGCCGCATCCGCTTTCTCGGCACGGTGCGCTGGAGCGATTTCGACCTGTTCGGCGAGGCCGGGCGCGCGAAGGCGCTGCGAGCCGGCTCGTATTTCCAGCGCGTGATGGGGGCGACGCGCCACGGCCAGCCGTTCGACGCCGATGCCGTGCGCGTGATGGGACTGGCGTGCCGCGCGTGGCTGGAGCGCGCACTGCAGGAGTCGCCGCAAGGCCGCTGGGACCGCACGGTCGCGATCACGCATTTCGCGCCGAGCCTGCGCAGCGCCGATCCGCGCTTCGGCCCGCAGCCGACGACGGCGAGCTTCTGCAATGCCGACGACGACCTGATCCCGCGAGCCGACCTGTGGATCCACGGCCACCTGCACTGCCGTCACGACTACCTGGTGCCGCGCGCCGGCCTGCACGCCGCGCGCGTGGTGTGCCAGGCGCGTGGCCTGGAGAAGAAGGGCGAGGCCGAAGGCTTCGAGCCGCTCAAGCTGTTCGAGGTCTGAGCGTCAGGAGCCCAGCTTGCGTCCGAGCCAGAGGCGCCAGGGCGCGACCGGCACCGCGGCGCGGATGGGCGGGGGCGTCTCGCCCGGCGTGAGCGTGCTGTAGTCGCCGGCCTCGAGGGCCTCGTCGAGCGCGAAGGCCGTGCCCATGTCGGCCAGGTCCGGTGCGCGTCGCGCCTGCGCGCCGCGGCCGAAATTGCGGAGGAAAGTCGGGCGTCTGGCATCGGTCATCGGGCACTCCATGGCGTTGGAACCGTGAGGCCAGTGTGTGGGAACGTAACGGATTTGATACATCGAAATGTGTGTGGTAAGTCCGGCAGTTGCGGTGTACCAATCTCACGACTCCCTCCAATTGGCGATGGCAGGGTCTTTGGATCGCGCTTAAGCTGATTGCGTCGACAAGGGGTGCAAGCGTCGCACCCTCGGACACCCTTGGGAGCCGCCGCCATGCGCACCATGCCGCTTCAATTCCTGACCTGGGGCACCGTCACCGCTGCCGTCGTCAGTGCGGTGTGGTTGTCCAACACGGACCAGGCGGCTGTCTTCTGCTCGGTCGGCTACCGCGCCACCAGCAGCGCGATGGGCCTCGACATCCCGCTGCCCACCGAGCCCACCCGCGCCGGGCCATCGGCCCAGATGCCGGGATCGAGCGCGGCCAAGCAGCTTCAGGTCAACGCCAGCTAGGCGCGCCGAACGAGCCTTTGCAGCGCACCCCGGCGCCCGGTCGCCGTCGACCGTCGACACCTGCCCGAATCGGCATCGGCGCTCAAGTAGCCCGGCTACTTAACTTGGAATTCAATTAATCCCGCTTCATGAAGTGAGCTCGCTCGACGAGAATTCCGCCCCAGCGTGACGGCGCCACCCGGTCGCCGCGCGACCGAGGATTCCCGATGAAAGTGATCGTTCTGGGCGCCGGCATCATCGGCGTCGCCACCGCCTGGTACCTGCTGGAGGAAGGCCACGACGTGACCGTCGTCGAACGCCAGCCCGAGGCCGCGCTCGAAACCAGCTTCGCCAACGGCGCCCAGATCTCGGTGTGCTTCTGCGAGCCCTGGGCCAACGCCGGCGCGCCATTCAAGGTGGCCAAATGGATGCTGCAGGACGACTCGCCGCTGCTGTTCCGTCCGCGCCTCGACCCGCACCAGTGGCGCTGGGCGCTGAGCTTCCTGGGTCAGTGCAACGACGCCGCGTTCGCGCGCAACGTGCAGCAGCTGGTCGCGCTGGGGCGCTACAGCCACGAGTCCCTGAAGTCCGTCGTCGCGGCCACCGGCATCGAATACGACCGCCTGCAGCGCGGCATCCTGCACTTCTTCTCGTCGGCGGCCGACTACGAGTCCGGCGTCAAGGCGGCAGCGCTGATGCGCGACCACGGCGTCGACCGCCGCGTGCTGGGTCGCGACGAGGTGCTGGCGGTCGAGCCTGCGCTCAAGGCCTTCGGCGGCATCCACGGCGGCACCTACACGCCCAGCGACGAGTCGGGCGACGCGCGCGTCTTCACGCAGAAGCTGGCGGCGCTGTGCGCCCGGCGGGGCGCGAAATTCCTCCACGAGCATGACGTGCTGGGCTTCGAGAAGTCGGGCAACAGGATCGCCGCGGTACGCATCCGCGATCGCGTCACGCTGCGCGACACCCGGCTCTCTGGCGACCAGATCGTCGCCGCCACCGGCTCGTTCACGGCGCCGCTGCTGCGCCAGCTCGGGATCTACCTCAACATCTATCCGGCCAAGGGCTACTCGGCGACGCTGCGGCTGAAGCGCCCGGAGGACGCGAGCGTCGTCAGCCTGCTGGACGACACCCGCAAGATCGCGATCTCGCGCCTGGGCGACCACGTCCGCATCGCGGGCACCGCGGAGATGGCCGGCTACGACACGTCCATCGACGGCGCGACCTCGCGCAAGCGCTGCGAGGCGCTGGTGCGGCGCTACGAGCAGCTGTTCCCGGGCGTCGCCGACACGAGCCAGCCCAACTTCTGGGCCGGCCTGCGCCCCAGCACGCCGGACAACCTGCCCTACATCGGCCGCAGCAGGATCTCGAACCTGTGGCTCAACGCGGGCCACGGCACGCTCGGCTGGACGCACGGCGCCGGCTCGGGCCGCGCGCTGGCCGAGCTGATCAGCGGGCGCCGTCCGCAGCTGGACTACGGCTTCTGCGGCGACGCGCTGCCGTCGCGACGGCCGCTGGTGCCGGTGCCGTCGCGCTCGTGGGCCTGACGCCCCCGGCGTCAGCGATCGTCGGCGAGCGACGCGCTGTCGGGCGTCTGGTCGCGGTACGCCGGCCTGAACAGGCGGTAGAGCCACAACGCGGCGCACGCGACGCCGAGCGCGAGTTCGGCAAGCCCGATCCAGTGCTCGCGATCGGACTGGGCGCGCCCCAGCGTCCAGGCGCCGACGCCCAGCGACACCATCGCCACGACGCCCGCGCCGACGTAGCGCGTCACCAGGCCCGCCACCGGCCCGAGCGCCTGCCGCGGCGCGATGGCGACGAAGATCACGAGGAAGTAGACGATGTAGCCCAGCCAGGTCGGCATGCGCGGCTCCGCGGCGTCAGAAGCGGCCGCGGCCCGGCGGCCCGCCACGCTTCGGCGGCGGGCGCTTCGGCGTCGTCACCGCCTTCGGCAGCGGCCGGCTGACGTCGGCCAGGCGCATCACGCTCTGCACGACGTCCTCGATCGCCTCGTCCAGGCTCGAAGGCGGCTCCAGCGTCTCGATCTCGGCGAGCAGCGCCTCGGCGTCTTCCAGGTCGTCCGGATCGAACGCGGCGTAGAGGACGGCCAGCGGCTCCAGCGAATCCTGCGAATCCATGTTCATCAAGGCCGGGAACAGCTCCATCGCGGCCGAGAAGCCGGCCACCCAGGGCAGCGTGGATTCGAGCGGCTCGGCCTCGTCGTCGAGCTCGAACACCCAGGGGTCGAACCACTGGCGGCCCGCGATCGCCGTCATCAGCTCGCGGTAGCGGCGCTGCACCAGGCCCTGCAGCTCGTGCAGGCCCGGCCACTTGTCGTTGAGCGGGCGGCCGTCGATGTCCCACACGTGCTTGATCCAGGCGCCCGCCGGCACCGCGGTGGGCTGCAGCAGCACGCCGCACAGGTAGCCATCGAGCATGCTGATGTCCAGCGGCTCGAGCGGTTCGGGGATCTTGTCCAGCAGCGTCTGCAGGCGGTTCATGTCGGCTTCGGACAGCGGCGGCGGCGAAGCGGGAGAGGCGGGCGGGTTCATGGCGCGATTGTCGCCCCATGGGATCATTGCGCATGAGCCCGCCCGGCCGCCCGAAGGGCGAATACCGCAGTGCGAAGCACGAAGGCATCCCAGATATGACCGACCGCCACTTCCTCTTCATCGTTTCGAGCGCCCGCGTGCCGGGCGCCGTCGGCAACACCGAATGGCTCGCACGCGAGGCCGCACGCCACCTGCCGGACGGCGCGACCAGCACCTGGCTGCACCTGAACGGCCTCGACCTGGCCGACTTCGAGGATCGCCGCCACGACATGGGCACCTATCCGATGCCCAGCGGCGATACGCAGCGCCTGCTCGACGCCACCCTGGCCGCCACCGACCTCGTCTTCGTGACACCGCTCTACTGGTACAGCTTCCCCAACCGCCTCAAGCGCTACCTCGATCACTGGAGCGCCTGGATGCGCGTCGAGGGCCTGGCGTTCAAGGACCGCATGCGCGACAAGCGGGTGTGGGCGATCACCACCAGCGGCGACCGCGCCAGGACGCAACCGATGTTCGACAGCCTGAAGCTGTGCGCCGAATTCCTCGCGATGCAATGGCAGCCGCCGCTGTGGGGCCTGGGCGGCGCGCCGGGCGCGATCGAGAAGGATGCCGCGGCGATCGCGACGGCAGCGAACTATTTCGGTGCGCGCCGAGCCTAGTTCGGTGTTGCCCGGACGAGGCACTCCCCCTGAAATAGGGATGCGTTTCGTCGACCGGCCTCGTACATTGGATTCCGTTGTGTTGACCGATTCAAGGAGCTCTGGGAGGGGACGGAGTCGGCCAACACGCACAGTCCCAACGACGTCCTTCTCGCGAAGGACTTGAAACCCACCCTCGAGGTGGGTTTTTTTTGCCCGCCCGCGATTGATATACGCACACGGCTTGCGTAAATATACGCTCTGAGTTCAAATGCGGGCTCATGATCACGCAACAAGTCCTCCTCCGAGACGCCATGCGGCGCCTCGACATGACCCGCGACGCCTTCGCGGATCGCATCGGCAGCCGCCGGCGCGCCCTCGACAGCTGGCTGCTGCCCGACGAGTCGAACGAATTCCGGGCGATGCCGGAAGTCGCCCGGCGCTTCGTGCAGGAGATCCTGGCGAACGCCGCGCCGCGCGTCGAAGTCGCTACGCAGAGCGTATATCCTTCAGACAACCCATTGGTACCCGGGGCACCCCTGCGCCACCTTCTGTCGGTCGACCAGTTCAGCCGCGAGACGGCCGAAGACCTGTTCCGCCTGGCCGACGTGATGCAGCCGATCGCGCGCCGCCAGAAGGTCACGCGGGTGCTCGAGGGCGCGGTACTTGCCAACCTGTTCTTCGAGGCGAGCACGCGCACGCGCGTCAGCTTCGGTGCCGCGTTCTGCCGCCTCGGCGGCTCGGTGTGCGACACCACGGGCTTCACGTTCTCGTCGATGGCCAAGGGCGAGTCCATCCACGACACCAGCCGCGTGATCGCCGGCTACGCCGACGCCATCGTCGTGCGCCATCCCGAGCAGGGCGCGGTGGCGGAGTTCGCGCGCGCCACCAACGTGCCGGTGGTCAACGGCGGCGACGGGCCCGGCGAGCATCCGACGCAGGCGCTGCTCGATCTCTACACGATCCAGCGCGAGTTCTCGCGCCTGGGCAAGCGCGTGGACGGCGCGCACATCGCGCTGGTCGGCGACCTGAAGTACGGCCGCACGGTGCACTCGCTGATCAAGCTGCTCGCGCTGTACAAAGGCGTGCGCTTCACGCTGATCGCGCCGCCGTCGCTGGAGATGCCCGGGTCCATCGTCGACCGCGTCAGCCGCAACGGCAACGTCGTCGAGGTGCGCGATTCGCTGGCGAGCCTGGCCGACGCCGACATCGTCTACGCCACGCGCATCCAGAAGGAACGCTTCGCCGAGGAGTCGATCGAGGGCTACGGCGCCGCGTTCGAGATCAACCGCGCGCTGGTCGACCGCGTGTGCAAGCCCGACGTCGTCGTGATGCATCCGCTGCCGCGCGACAGCCGGTCCGGTTCGCACGACCTCAGCGCCGACCTCGATGGCGACCCGCGCCTGGCGATCTTCCGCCAGACGGACAACGGCATACCGGTGCGCATGGCGATCTTCGCCTCGCTGCTGGGCGTCGACAAGCTGGTGCAGCGGTCGATGCGCGACGCGGCGTGGACGCCGCCGGTGCACATCGGCCCCGAGGACAGCGTCCTCGACTGAGCGGCCTCAGCCGCCGACGACGCCGCAGGCCATGCGGGCCCCGCCGCCGCCGAGCGCGGCGGGGTGGTCGGAGTGGTTGTCGCCGCCGGCATGGACCATCAGCGCACGATGCTGCACGTCGGCGAGCTTGAGCCGCGGCGCGAGCACCGGCTGCATGGCCATGCCGTCGGCGCCGACATACAGCGGCGGCAGGTCGCCCAGGTGGCCGTCGCCCCAGGGCTCGCCGTGGTGCTTGGCGCCTTGCGGGTCGAAATGCCCGCCCGCCGCGCCCGCGGGCACGGCCACGCCGTCCTTCTGGGCCGGCGCGCAGCTGCCGTTCTCGTGGAAGTGGAAGCCGTGCAGGCCCGGCGGCAGGCCGGTCAGCGAGGGATAGAGCGCCAGTCCGTACGGCGTGTCGACGAGGCGCACCGTGCCGACCGCGGCGCCCGCGCCATCCGCCGTGGCGACGTTGAGCGTCACGCTGCCCTCGGCAGCCTGGGCGGAAGCGGCCAGCAGGCTGGCGCCGAACAAGACGGAAGCGACGAGAGTCTTCATGGCGGATTCCCTTGGCAGGTGGCGGACGTCGACGGCTTACCAGCTGGTCGACACGTACTTGTTGCCGGCCGCCTTGTAGCGGTCGATGGCGGCCTTCAGCTCGCCGGTCTGCTCGCAGCTGGCGCCGCACTCGGACGTCAGCGCCGCCAGCCGCGCCTGGGCCTTGGCGAGGTCGCCCTTCATCAGGCAGAGCTCGCCGGAGTATTCGAGCGTGTTGCGATGGTGCGGATCGATGCGCAGCGCCGCGTCGTAGTACTTCTCGGAGCCCGCCAGGTCGGGCGTCTTGCCCTTGCGCAGCACGAAGCCCATGAGGTTGTTCCAGTCGGCGCTGCCCGTGTCGTTGACGCGGCGCAGCTCGTCGAGCGCCGGACCCCACTGGCGCGCCGCGATCTGCGCGCGGGCCTGGCCGAGGTTGTCGGCCGGCGCGGCATGCGCCGTCGGCTTGGCGGGCGCGTCGTCCGAGGCGAACGCGAAGGACGGTGCGAAGGCGGCGGCGGCGAGCGCCAGGGCGAAGGTGTGTCGTGCGGTCATGCTGGGTTTCCTCTGGGTTGATTCGAATGGTAGGTCGGCGCCGGCGTCGGGACGATTACGGCGCATTACACGCCTCGCGCGTCACGCGCGCGGGCGCGCGGGCTTGTCGACGCTGAAGCCCTCGGCCAGCGCCTCGCGCCAATAGCCGATGAACGCCTGCACCGCGCGCGGCACCACCGGGCTGTAGGGCCGGATCGCATAGAGATGCTCGCCGAAGGCGCCGACTGGTTTCCATTGCGGCAGCACCAGCTGCAGCTTGCCGGACTGCACCGCGGCCTGGGCGCTGAAATCCGGCAGCAGCGCGATGCCCAGGCCGGCGAGCGCGGCCTCGCGCAGGGCCTCGCTGTTGTTGGCCGCGAAGACGCCGCGCACGCCGACGCTGACGCGGCCGCTCCTCGATTTCAGCGCGGCATCCGGCTCGAAGCTCCAGGTCGGCGTGTCGCCGGGGCGCAGGTAGTGCAGGCAGTCGTGCGTCGCCAGGTCGGCCGGCGTCGCGGGCGCGCCCGCGCGTCGCAGGTAGGCGCGCGAGGCGACGAGCCAGCTGCGCGTCGTGCACAGCGGCCAGGCGACGTGGGTGTCGGGTGGTGCGGCCGTGTGGCGCAGCGCGACGTCGAAGCCCTCCTGCGTCATCGCGACGAGGCGGTCCGACAGCTCCAGCTCGACGCGCACCTGCGGATAGGCGCGCAGGAAGCCGGCCAGCCGCGGCACGATCTGCTGGCGCCCGAGCGCGACCGGCGCGCTGACGCGCAGCACGCCGTGCGGCTCGCCGACGAGATCCTGCACGCCGGCGAAGCCCTGCTCGATCTGCGCGAAGGCGCCGCGCGTGGCCTCGACCAGCCGCTCGCCGGCCTCGGTCAGCCGCACGCTGCGCGTCGTGCGACGCACCAGCGGCACGCCGGCGGCGCGCTCCAGTTCGGCGACGCGCTGGCTCATCGCGGCCTTGCTCAGCCCCAGGCGCTGCGCCGCGGCTGTGAAGCTGCCGGCGCTCTGCAGCACGCCCAGGCCGTGCACGTGCGACCACAGCGATTCGATCTTGCGGGCATCCATTCTTTGTTCCGATCTTGGTCGGATCATTGTTCACCCAAACGAACAGTGAATCCAGCCCCGAGGCCTTCCCGCACGCGGCTCGAATGCCTAGACTCGTCACTCGGCATCGATTAGCCAGGAGCCCGCCATGTCCACGCCCGCCTTCTCGTCCCACACGCCCGTCGGCCATTTCATCGGCGGCGAGCACGTCGTCAACGCGGAGGCGCGCAGGCAGTCGGTCTTCAACCCGGCCACCGGCGCCGTCGCGCGCCAGCTGCACCTGGGCACGGCCGCCGACGTCGCCACCGCCGTCGCCGCCGCGACCAAGGCGTTCGAGGGCTGGGCCAACACGCCGCCGATCCGCCGGGCCCGCGTGCTCAACGCCTTTCTCGCGCTGCTCAACGAGCACCGCGACCAGCTCGCCGCGATGATCACCGCCGAGCACGGCAAGGTCTTCTCCGACGCGCAGGGCGAGGTGATGCGCGGCATCGACGTCGTCGAGTTCGCCTGCGGCATCCCGCAGCTGCTCAAGGGCGACTTCACGGACCAGGTGTCCACCGGCATCGACAACTGGACGATGCGCCAGCCGCTCGGCGTCGTCGCCGGCGTCACGCCGTTCAACTTCCCGTTCATGGTGCCGTGCTGGATGTTCCCGGTGGCGCTGGCCTGCGGCAACTGCTTCATCCTCAAGCCCAGCGAGCGCGACCCGTCGCCCAGCCTGCTGATCGCCGAACTGCTGCAACGCGCCGGGCTGCCGGACGGCGTGTTCAACGTCGTGCAGGGCGACAAGACGGTGGTCGACGCCTTGCTCACGCACGCCGACGTCAAGGCCGTGTCCTTCGTCGGCTCGACGCCGATCGCGCAATACATCTACGAGACCGGTGCGCACCACGGCAAGCGCGTGCAGGCGCTGGGCGGCGCGAAGAACCACATGGTCGTGATGCCCGACGCCGATATCGAGCAGGCCGTCGACGCGCTGGTCGGCGCGGCCTACGGCTCGGCCGGCGAGCGCTGCATGGCGATCTCGGTGGCGGTGCTGGTGGGCGACGTCGCCGACCGCCTGCTGCCCAAGCTGGCCGAGCGCGCGAAGACGCTGGTCATCGACAACGGCATGAACCCGGCCGCCGAGATGGGCCCCGTCGTCACAAAGGAGGCGCTGCAGCGCATCGAGGGCTACATCGACCTCGGCGTCAAGGAAGGCGCGAAGCTGCTCGTCGACGGCCGCGGCCACCAGGTGTCGGGCCACGAGAACGGCTTCTTCACCGGCGGCACGCTGTTCGACCACGTCACGCCGCAGATGCGCATCTACAAGGAAGAGATCTTCGGCCCGGTGCTGGCCTGCGTGCGCGTCAACGACTTCACCACCGCCGTCGACCTCGTCAACGCCCACGAGTACGGCAACGGCGTGGCCTGCTTCACGAGCGACGGCAACATCGCCCGCGAGTTCGCGCGCCGCATCCAGGTCGGCATGGTGGGCATCAACGTGCCGATCCCGGTGCCCATGGCCTGGCATGGCTTCGGCGGCTGGAAGAAGAGCCTGTTCGGCGACATGCATGCCTACGGCGAAGAGGGCGTGCGCTTCTACACGAAGCAGAAGAGCGTGATGCAGCGCTGGCCCGCGTCGATCGGCAAGGGCGCCGAGTTCGCGATGCCCACGTCGAAGTAGTCAGCTGCGCGCGCGCAGCTCGCGCACGCCGCGGCCCAGCTTGCGCCGCAGCAGCGTGCGCAGCGTCACGCCGTCGGCGTAGCCGATTTGGGCGGCGATGCGGTCGACGCTGTCCGAGCCGGTGCGCAGCAGGTGCACGGCCCGCTCGATGCGCAGGTCCTGGAAGTACGACAGCGGCGACTTGCCCAGCACGCCGCGCAGCCGGCGCGCCAGCGTGCGCTCGCTGGCGCCGACCGAGCGCGCGGCCTCGCCCAGCGAGAAGCCGTTGGCCAGGTTCTGGCGCGCCCAGGCCTCGAAGCGCTCGACCACGGGATCGGCGTGCGCGAGGTGGTCGGGAATGACGAACTCGGCCTGCGATCCGCGCGCCTCGACCAGCAGGTAGCGCGCGGCCAGCGCCGCGAGCGCCGGGCTTCGGCTGCGCACCACGCCCAACGCGAGGTCGAGATGGGCCAGCGCCGCGCCCGCCGTCGTGACGCCGTCGGCGTTGACCAGCATGCGCGACTCGTCGAGCGTGACGCGCGGATAGCGCTGGCGGAACAGCGGCGCCAGCCACCACGAGGTCGTGGCGCGCTGGCCGTCCAGGAGCGCGCTCTCGGCCAGCACGAAAGTGCCGGTGCAGGCGGCGCCGGTGGACGCGCCGCCTTGCGACCAGCGCCGCAGCACGGCGCCTGCGTCGCGCACGTCAGGCAGCGCCAGCCGGGCCGCCAGCGCGTCGGGCATCTTGGCGCCGAGCGCCGGCACCAGCACGATGTCGGGCACCGGCACGGCGTCGGCCGGCTTCACCGGCACGACCAGGCCCTGCGCCGTGCGCACGCGGCGACGCACGCCCACCAGCGTCAACACGACGGGCGGCGGTGCGTCGGGCAGGGTCGGCGCAAGCTCGTTGGCCGTGGTCAGCGTGTCGGTCAACGCGGCGAGTCCGAGATCGAACACGCCGTCGAGCACGAGCAGGTGGATTCGCATGGCTGGAATGATATCAACGTTGTCGTTCTCGCCACTCGCTATCGAGCCTGGCGACGCCCACACTGCGGTCTCGTTCAATCCAACCCACCCCGAAGGAACCTGCATCATGGTCAAGCTCGCCCTGTTCGTCCGCCTCGAAGCCAAGCCCGGCATGGAGGCCGCGGTCGCCGACTTCCTCGCCGGCGCGCTGCCGCTCGCCAACGCCGAGTCCGGCACGACCGCCTGGTTCGCGCTCAAGTTCGGCCCGTCCACGTTCGGCGTCTTCGACGCCTTCCAGGACGAGGCCGGCCGCTCGGCGCACCTGAACGGCCCGATCGCCGCCGCGCTGATGGCCAACGCCGACAAGCTGCTCAGCGAGGCGCCGAAGATCGAGCGCGTCGACCTGCTGGCGGCCAAGCTGCCCTGAGCGCGGCGTCTTCGCGTCTAATGCGGCGATGACCGATTCGCCGCCCCGCGTCCTGCTGATCACCGGCGCCAGCCGCGGCATCGGTGCCGCGTGCGCGCTGCGCGCGGCGCAGGCCGGCTGGGATGTCGGCGTCAACTTCCACCGGGACGAGGCCTCGGCCGAACAGGTCGCCGCACAGGTCCGCGCGCTCGGCCGGCGCGCCTGCGCGCTGCGGGCCGACGTGGCCCGCGAGGGCGAGATCGAGGCGATGTTCCAGCGGCTCGACGCCGAGCTCGGGCCGCTGGGCGGGCTCGTCAACAACGCGGGCATCGTCGACGTGGCCGCGCGCGTGGACGAGATGTCCGCCGCGCGCATCGCGCGCCTGTTCAACGTCAACGTCGTCGGCGCGTTCGTGTGCGCGCGCGAGGCCGTGCGCCGCATGAGCACGCGCCACGGCGGACGCGGCGGCGTGATCGTCAACCTGTCGTCGGCCGCGGCACGCCTGGGCTCGCCAGGCATCTACGTGGACTACGCCGCGAGCAAGGCGGCGATCGACAACCTCACGCTGGGCCTCGCGCGCGAGGTCGCCGACGAGGGCATCCGCGTCAACGGCGTGCGTCCCGGCATCATCGCAACAGACATCCACGCCGCCAGCGGCATGCTGCAGCGGGCGCAGGCGGCGGTCGACGCGATCCCGATGAAGCGCTTGGGCACGGCCGACGAGGTCGCCCAGGCCGTCGCGTTCCTGCTGTCGGACGCCGCCGGCTACATGACGGGCGCGACGCTCGACGTCACCGGCGGACGCTGAGTCATTCACGGTTCGCGGCCGGAAAACGCGGCAATGCCGGACGTTGCGCGGCTTTTAGAGTCATCTCCCTGTGAGATGCATCACGTGGACCCCGGAAGACATAGGTCAGACCCTATCGGAACACCGTCAACATGGCCCACATAATCCGCCGGTCGGTGGGTTAGGGGAAAAAACCATGAAGTCGATTCGCAGCATTGCGGCCATCGCGGCCGCGTTGGTCCTGGGACTGGGCTCGACCGCGGCGTCCGCCGGGGTCCTCAACATCAACTTCGGTGCCGAGGACAACGCGCAGCGCGAGGCCTTCAAGACACTGGTCAACGACTTCCACACGGCCAATCCCGACGTCGACGTCCACCTGACGATCCAGGACCAGCCCACGTACCGCAAGGCCCTGCCCGCGTCGCTCGACACCGACAACGCGCCCGACGTCTTCAACTGGTTCGCCGGCGACCAGATGCGCATGATGGCGCAACGCGGCGAGCTCGACGACCTGAGCGACCTGTGGAAGGCCAACACCTGGTGGAACACGTTCCCCAGCTCGGCCATCACGGTCGGCGGCAAGCAGGTCGCGCTGCCCTACCAGTACTACCCGTGGGGCCTGTTCACGCGCCGCGACGTGCTCGAGCGTGCCGGCATCCACGAGGCGCCGCACGACCTCAGCGCGATCCTGGCGGCCTGCTCCAAGCTGCGCAAGGCCGGCTTCACGCCGATCGCCCTCAACGGCAAGGACGGCTGGGCGCTGGCCGCGTGGTTCGACTTCATCGACATGCGCGCCAACGGCTACGAGTACCACCAGCAGCTGCTCGATGGCAAGGTGTCGTACAACGAGAGCAACGTGCGCCGCGCGTTCGCGATGTGGAAGCAGCTGATCGACGCCAAGTGCTTCGACCCCAACGCGCTGGCCGTGGACGAACACGCCGCCAAGGCCGACCTGTACGGCGGCCGTGCCGGCATGATCCTGATGGGCACCGTCGTCAGCGCGAGCTTCCCCGAGATCGTGCGTCCGGTGATCGACTACGAACGCTTCCCGGCCATCGACAGCGGCCAGGCCGCTTCCGAGGCCGCGCCGACCGACACCTTCCACGTGGCCTCGCGCGCCAAGAACAAGGCCGACGCGCGCCGCTTCCTGAAGTTCGCCGGCAGCAGCGCGGCCAACGCCAAGCTCGCCAAGTCCCTCGGCTCGTTCCCCACCAACAAGTTCGCGCCGGTGGCGGGCACGGTGCTCGACCTCGCGTCGTACAAGGTGCTGACCGACGCCAAGAACAACCTCGTGCAGGGCTTCGACCGCGACGTCCCGGCCGACATGGCCGCCGCCGGCATCAAGGGCTTCCAGGAGTTCTTCGCCAAGCCCGCCGACATGTACGCGGTGATGAACCGCCTCGACGCCGTGCGCGGCACCGCCTACGCCGTGGTGGCCGACACGCCGGCCGCGCCGGCCAAGGGCCGCAAGAACTGAGAACCCGTCGACGAGCCTGCTGACAGAACGTTGTCAGCAGCGCCCGGGCAGCATGGCAGCCTCTTCAACGAAAGGACTGCCATGACCCGCAACGCCCTCAACTGGTTCGAGATCCCCGTCGCCGACATCGACCGCGCGCAGCGCTTCTACGAGACGCTGCTGGCCCGCTCGCTGCGCCGCGAGCAGGCGGGCCCGCAGACGCTGGCCATCTTTCCGTACGAGGTCGGCCAGGGCGTCGGCGGCATGCTCAAGCAGGACGCCGCCGCGCCCGCGTCCGGCGCGAACGCCACGCTGGTCTACCTCGACGCCAGTCCGTCGCTGGACGCCGTGCTCTCGCGCGCCAGCGAACTCGGTGCGCGCCTCCTGCAGCCCAGGATGGAATTGCCGAACGGCAACGGCTTCACCGCCCACATCGCCGACACCGAGGGCAACCGCATCGGCCTTCACGCGATGGCGGCCTGAGCGTCCTACACTCGGCCCATGCGTCGTGCCGACCGTCTCTTCCGAATCGTGCAGCTGCTGCGGGGCCGGCGGTTGTCGACCGCCGCGTGGATCGCGGAGAAGCTCGAGGTCTCCGCGCGCACCGTCTATCGCGACGTGGCCGACCTGCAGGCGCAGGGCGTGCCGATCGACGGCGAGGCGGGCGTCGGCTACCGGCTCACGGGCGGCTTCGACCTGCCCCCGCTGATGTTCACGACACTCGAGGCGCAGGCGCTGGTCGCCGCGGTGCGGCTGGCGCAAAGCCGGCTCGATCGCGAGCTCGCGCTGGCCGCCGAGGACGCGCTGGGCAAGATCATCGGCGTGCTGCCGCCAGCGGCGCGCGCCGCGGCCGAGGCGCTGCCCTTGTACGCGGCGCCGTGGGCCAAGGACCCCGTGAGCATCGAGCGGCTGGGCGTGCTGCGCGAGGCAGCGTCGATGCGCCGGCGCATCCGATTCGACTACGAGGACGCCCAAGGCGCGGCCACCTCGCGCATCGCGCGGCCGCTGGGCTGCTACAACTGGGAAGCCGTCTGGACGCTGGCCGCGTGGTGCGAGCACCGCACGGCGTTCCGCAGCTTCCGCATCGACCGCATGCGCACGCTGGACGTGCTGGACGAGGTCTACCGAGACGAGCCCGGCCGCACGCTGCCGGACTTCCTGCGCCAGGTGAGGCGAGAGTGGCCGGCGCGGGCCTCGTCCCCCTAGCCCGATTCGTCGGCTGACGGCAAAGGGCTTGCGTGGCGGCGGGTCACGCCGCAGCACCTAGACTGCACGCATGCCCCTGACCCACCTGCTGCTCGCCCTGGCCGTCGTCGCGATCTGGGGCACGAACTTCGTCGTCATCCGCCTGGGCCTCGATGCCTTCGCGCCCTACACCTTCGCGGCGCTGCGCTACACCTTCTCGTTCCTGCCGTTCATCTTCTTCATCCCGAAGCCGGCGATGAGCTGGAGCAAGCTGGCGGCCTTCGGCGTGCTGATCGGCGTCGGCCAGTTCGGGCTGCTGTTCTGGGCGATGCGCTCGGACATCTCGCCTGGCCTCGCGTCGCTGGTGATCCAGTCGCAGGTGTTCTTCACCATCGGGCTGTCGGCGCTGCTGTATCGCGACCGCCTGAAGATGCTGCAGTGGCCCGCGTTCGCGCTGGCCGTCGGCGGGCTCGCGATCGTCGCCTCGCACGTGTCGACCCAGGCCGGCGTGACGGCGTTCGGCGTGACGCTGGTCATCGGCGCGGCCGTCGCGTGGTCGCTGTGCAACCTGATCGCGCGCGCGGCCGGACGCGTCGATGCGCTCGGCTTCATGGTCTGGTCGAGCCCGTTCGCGGCGGTGCCGCTGTGGCTCATCGCGCTGCTGCAGAACGGCACGCAGCCCGTCGCCGACTCGCTGGCGCACGCCGGCTGGGTGGCCTGGCTCGCGGTGGCGTGGCAGGCGATCGGCAACACGCTGTTCGGCTACGGCGTGTGGAACTGGCTGCTCGCGCGCCACAGCCCGTCGGCCGTCACGCCCACCGCGCTGCTGGTGCCGGTGTTCGGCATGACGGCCTCCGCGCTGGCGCTGCACGAAGGGCTGCCGCCGTGGAAGCTCGGCGCCGCGGCGCTGGTGATGGGCGGCCTGGCCGTCAACCTGCTCGCGACACGGCGCAGGGCCTGATCAGGCGATCGCCACGCCCAGCTTGCCGGCCCAGTGGCGGGTCAGCGGCGTCACCGGCTTGGCCAGGCAGCGTTCGTTGAGCAGCGCGCGGCCGATGTGCGGCAGCTTGCTGGCGGCGGCGACGTTCATCAGCGTCTGGGCGACGAGGTCGCGCCGCACGTGGCTGCCGCCCAGCCGCGCCGCGGATTCGTGCACGAGGTAGAGGCCGCGCACGGCGGCGTCGTGCTCGCCGCGGTCCGCCGCCAGCAGCGCGCGCATGAGCGGCAGGCCGAGGTCGCGCGCGACCGCGTGGTTGCTGCGCGCACCTTCCTCGGCGCGCATCACGCGCTCGGCGCAGCGCGCGACCCAACCCTCGGCCTGCGCGCGCTCGCCGGCGCCCAGCATCGCGAGCACCACGTGCCAGTCGGTGAACGCGTGGACGCCGGCCTGCTCGGGCTCGGGCGACCAGCGCTGCAGCAGGTCCTTGAACAGCGCGTCGACCTCGACGTCCATCACACGCAGTCGCCAGTACAGCGCCGCGGCGTCCACGCACTGCAGGCCGTGCGTCAGCGCGGCGCCCGACAGGTGCGTGTCGATCAGGCGCAGCGCGCCGGTGACGTCGAGCGCCTCCAGCCGGAACAGCGCGAGATGCCACCACAGATGGCTCGCGAAGCGCGTGCCGTCGGTCCAGCCGGCCTGCTGCTGGCGCAGCCAGATCGCGCCGTCGTCGAAGCGGCCCTGCATCTCCATCGCGTGCGTGACGGCGTGCACGGCCCACGGGACGCGCGCCGGCGCGTCGGCACGCTGCTCCTGCGCGAGCGCGATCGCGCGCCGGCCGAGATCCTCGGCCAGCGCCAGCTGGTGGCCTTCGGCGAGGCCGAAGGCGTAAAGCCCCAGCACGCACGGGAACAGCGGGTCGGCGTCGTCCCACTCCGGCAGGGCGCGGGCCGGGCGCAGCCGCATGCTGGCCGAATCGCCGCGCGCGTGATCCCACTGGTGCGCCCAGTGCAGCGCGAGCGCGTCGCGCGGATGCTCCAGCAGCAGGTCGTCCCAGATGCGCAGCGCCGCCGCCACGCGGCCTTCCTGCAGGCGCGTCAAGGCCTCGAGGTGCGCGCGCTCGCGCGCGGTCGCGCGGGACGCGAGCGCGCCCGCGGACGCGAGCAGCTCGCGCGCGGCGGCGCGGTCGTCCGGCTGGTTCAGGCCGAGCCGGAAGCCGGCGTCGAGCAGCAGCGGCAGGGCCCAGCCGGCGTCGGCCTCGCGCGCGGCCTGCAGCGCGAGACGCGGCGTGTCGGCGAAGGTCATCATCTGCCACAGCGCCTCGTCCGCGCGGTCGGCGGCCGCGCGCGACGCGGTTCCCAGACGCAGTCCGCGCGAGTCCCGCAGGGTCTCGGCAGACGCGTTCGTCATGCGACGGCCGCTCCGCAAAAGCAGCGCCGCCACGCTGGCGCGCGAGGGCAGGCGGCCGTGGCGGCGGGTCGCATCAGTCCTGCAGGCTCAAGGTCTCGGGCAGGCCGAGGTGCAGGTTCATCGTCTGCACCGCGGCGCCGGACGCGCCCTTGCCGAGATTGTCGATGCGCGCCATCAGCAGCACCTGCCCGGCACCGGCGAAGACGAACAGGTCGGCGCGCTGCGTGTCGTTGCAGGCCTGGACGTCGAACGAGCCCTCGGCGATCACCGCCGGATCGGACAGCGGCATCACGTTGACGAACGGCTCGCCGGCGTAGCGCTCGGCGAGCGTGGCGTGCACCTTCGCGGCGTCGGTGTCCGCGGCGAACTGGTTCAGGTGGAACGGGATGCTGACCGCCAGGCCCTTGTAGAAGTTGCCCACGATGGGCATGAAGACCGGCGCGCGCGTCAGCTTCGAGCACGTCTTCATCTCGGGGATGTGCTTGTGCGCGAGGCCCAGCGCGTACGGGCGCGGCGCGCTCAGCGCGGCGTCGACCTGGCGCTCGCCGTCCATCTGGCGCGCATGCCAGCCCTGGTACTGCTCGATCATCTTCTTGCCGCCGCCCGAGTAGCCGGTGATGGACGTCGCCGTGACGTTGGCGTCGACCGCGACCAGCCCCGCGTCGACCAGCGGTCGCATCAGCAGGATGAACGCGGTGGCGTGGCAGCCCGGGTTGGCGATGCGCTTGGCCGTGCGCAGCGCCTCGCGCTGGCCGGGCGCGAGCTCGGGCAGGCCGTAGACCCAGCTCGGGTCGGTGCGGTGCGCGGTGCTGGCGTCGATCAGGCAGGTGTCCGGGTTGGTGATCATCTTCGCGGCGGCGCGCGAGGCCTCGTCGGGCAGGCACAGGAACGCGACGTCCGCGGCGTTGAGCAGGCGCGCGCGCTCGGCGTCGTCCTTGCGCAGCTCGGGCGAGATGCGCAGCAGCTCGAGGTCGGGGCGGGCGGCGAGCATCTCGTGGATGCGCAATCCGGTCGTGCCTTCCTGGCCGTCGACGTAGACGCGGAACTTCTTGGGGGCGGTGCTCATGGCTTGAAATCTCCGGGTGCCGGGGGCCGTCGGGCCCGACGCGGCAGAATCGATGTGCCGCAGCGAAGCGGTCATTCAAGGCGAAGCATAAGGCAATGACATTACACGATCCCTGCCGCGCAGAAGTGCCCCGCCTGCACGTGCTGGTGCTGCCGGGCTGGCAGAACTCCGGTCCGCGCCACTGGCAGAGCCGCTGGGAGGCGCTGTACAGCGACGTCCGGGTCGAGCAGAGCGACTGGATGCACCCGCTGCGCGGCGACTGGATGATGCGGCTGGACGAGGCGATCGGCGAGCTCGAGGCCCGCGAGGAATCGCCGCAGGTCGCGCTGGTCGCGCACAGCCTCGGCTGCCAGCTGACCGCCGGCTGGGCCGCGCATTCGCGCAAGACGGGCCGCGTGCGTGCCGCGCTGCTGGTGGCCCCGCCCGACGTCGAGCGCGACGAGGTGCGCGGCGTGCTGCACTCGTTCACGCCCATCGTCCGGCAGCGGCTGCCGTTCCCGTCGCTGGCCGTCATCAGCACGGACGATCCGTTC
Organism: Scleromatobacter humisilvae; assembly: GCF_023231945.1. GTDB lineage: Bacteria > Pseudomonadota > Gammaproteobacteria > Burkholderiales > Burkholderiaceae_C > Scleromatobacter > Scleromatobacter humisilvae. Next base: position 106,358 of record NZ_JAJLJH010000005.1, on the reverse strand, counting down.
TGCGCGCTCGACCGGGCGCGCGGCATGGCCATCGACTGGGGCTCGCAGGTGCTGGAGGTGCGAGGGCGCGGCCACCTGAACGCCGATTCCGGCCTCGGCGACTGGCCCGAAGGACGACAGCTGCTGGCCGATCTGCTGCGCAATCCTGCCGCCGGCAACTAGCTCCGCTGTTTTTCTCGGGGACAATCCGCCTCATGGTCACCAAAAAACCCAAGGGACTCGGCATGGGCCTCGAAGCCCTGCTCGGCCCGAAGATCGACGAGACGCCGGCGCCCGCGGGCGGCCCGACGCTGCCCACCACGCTGAAGCTCACGCAGATGCAGGCCGGCAGGTACCAGCCGCGCACGCGCATGGACGAAGGCTCGCTGTACGAGCTGGCCGAGAGCATCCGCGGCCAGGGCATCATGCAGCCGATCCTGGTGCGGCCGCTCGAGGGCGCGGGCGCGAAGGCGCAGCGCTACGAGATCATCGCCGGCGAACGCCGCTTCCGCGCCGCCAAGCTGGCCGGGCTCGACGAGGTGCCGGTGCTGGTGCGCGAGGTGCCCGACGAATCGGCCGCCGTGATGGCGCTGATCGAGAACATCCAGCGCGAGGACCTGAATCCGCTGGAAGAGGCGCAGGGCCTGAAGCGCCTCGTCGACGAGTTCGGCATGACGCACGAGGTCGCGGCGCAGTCCGTCGGCCGCTCGCGCAGCGCGGCCAGCAACCTGCTGCGCCTGCTCAATCTGGCGGCGCCGGTGCAGCAGATGCTGATGGCAGGCGACCTCGACATGGGCCATGCGCGCGCGCTGCTCACGCTGGAGCCGGCGCAGCAGATCCTCAACGCGACGGAGATCGTCGCCAGGAAGATGTCGGTGCGCGACGCCGAGAGGCTCGTCGCGCGCAGCCAGGCGAGCAGCGGACGGCAGACGCCGCTGCTGCGCGTCAAGAAGGAAAAGCGCGGAGACCTGGCGCGCCTCGAGGAGCAGCTCGCCGACAAGCTCGCCGCCGTCGTCGAGATCCGCATGCTCAAGAAGACGCGCCACGGCGACTCGGGCGAGATCGCGATCTCGTTCGGCTCGAATGACGAGCTGAGCGGATTGCTCGAGCGCCTCGGCCTGTCCGAGGAAGACTAGGGCAGGTTGCTGGTCACGCGGGTCAGCGAGCCCGCCGTGGCCGGCGTGAATTGCCACGCATCGCGGCGGTCGGTCTCGCCGTCGCCGAAGCCTGCGGGCGAGTTCAGCAGCGTCTGGCCCGACAGCGACGATGCGAGTCCCACGATCGCATCGCCCCGCAGCATCGGCGCGCTCGCGGCGACGTTGCCGAGCGCGATGCCGGTGCCGGAGAAGTCCAGCTGCGTCAGCGCGCCGGGCACGCAGAAACCCGTCGTGCCGGCCACGCAGGACAGCAGCGCCACGGGCGCCGCAGGCTGGTCGACGCGCGCGCCGGCCGCGCGCACCACGCCCACCCATTGCGAGCCGAGCGTCGTGCGCACCAGGTTGTCGCCGCTGGCCAGCACGAAGGCCTGCGGCTGTTCCACCGTGCCGGACAGGATCAGCCCGTCGGACGACGCCGCCAGCAGCTGCAGTGTCGTCGCCTCCGGTTCGACCAGCGTGGTGGCGCCGCTCGTCTTGCTCACGGTCTCGACCTGGTACTTGGGCTGGGTCGCCGTCGCGCCGCTGATCTCGACGCCCGCCACGTAGCCGCCCGCGTCCGTCAACGTGGCCGGTGCGAATGTGAAGCTGCCGACCGTGCGCGCGGTGCCGTTGGCCAGCGACAGCAGCGTGGTGCCGTCGACGACGTAGAGCGACTGCGCGTCGGACGTGGTCGCGGACGTGCCGCTGCCCGCGAGCGCGCGCAGGCTGCTCGCATCCACGCTCACGCCGCCGGCGGTCCAGTGCAGTTCGCGCAGCTGGCCGTCGATGGCCACGTAACCCAGGCCCTGCTGGCCCGGATCCGCGCCGATCCAGCCGTCGGCCGCCGCCATCTCGTCGACGGGCGGCGTGGGAACCTGCCCGAAGGTGGCGGCGTCCGCGATCTCGTAGGTCGCCGGCACCGGGTGCGTGCCGTCGACACCCAGCGAGGCGAAGAAGTATTGCGGCAGGCCGGTGGCGGCATCGCGCAGCGGCGCGATGACGTGCCGGACGAAGACAGGCGCCGTCGCGGCCACCATCGAGCTGCGGATCGCCCAGTCGTGGTTGCCGCCCTGGGCGTCGACCCAGGCGTCGTCGCCGCCGGCATCCATCGCGTAGGCGCGCACGGGCATGAACACGTCGGTCGCGCTCGACAACTGCACCGGCGCATGCGACTGGCCGCCGCGCAGGTCGATCGAAAAGAGCTTGCCGTCGTTGTCGTAGAACACCTTCGCGTGGCCCAGCGTCGTGACCGTGCGCGTGCCGGCGTTGTAGGTCGTTGCATCGGCGAAGACGAGATGCGACGACGCCCATTGGATGCCGTTGCTCATCACGAGCTTGACGTTCTGCACCGCGACCGTCGGGTGCGCGGGGTCCCAGACGCGCACGAACTGGCCGTTGGAATCGGTGGCGACGAACTCGGCCAGCAGGTAGGCCGACTCCGACGGTGCGGGTGCCGGCGCGGGCGGCGGCGGCGCGGTCGTCGAGCCGCCACCGCCGCCGCATGCGGCCAGGGTCGTGCAGGCGAGCGTCAGCCACAGGAGGCGCAGGCGCGTCTCGGTTCGAATCATCGGTGTCTCCGAAAGAGGCGGGACGCCGCGAAGGCCCGGGCAAGCCGAGCAGGCGGTGTCGTGCGCGACAAGACGAAGGCCTCGCCACGCCCGGTTCAGGCGACACGGGCTGGCGGGCGGGTCAATCCGCGCACGCGTGGAAAGAATCCTACAGGCGAGTTGAAATGTAGGCCGGGAAAGGACAAGATAAAACCGGAACAAGTCCTTATTCGCCTGATCGACAACCACAAAACCGTCGCACGCTGTAACCTACGGATTCAGAGAGAGTTCATCGTCCCTTTCCCCGCTGAACGGACTGCTCTGATGGCGCCTTGACTCACCGGTACGTACTTCCCGCAAGAACGTTCCGGTCTGGCCCGGACTCCATCAAAACATTCCAGACGCAAGCGCCTGGCCCGACTCGATTCACCTCGTGTTCGGCGCTTGCAGTGTCACTCAGCCCGGAGGTTTGTCATGGACGTGATCAGCCAGTTCGCAGCCCGCTACGAACGAACCCGCGAGGAAGAACTCTCGCTCGAAGAGTACCTGGCGGAATGCAAGCGCAACCCCCTGGCGTATGCCACGGCGCCGGAGCGCATGCTCAAGGCCATCGGCGAACCGCAGTCGATCGACACGCGCAACGACCCGCGCATGTCGCGCCTGTTCGCCAACAAGGTCATCAAGATCTATCCGGCCTTCGCCGAGTTCTACGGCATGGAGGACGCGATCGAGCAGGTCGTCTCGTACTTCCGCCACGCCGCGCAAGGGCTGGAAGAGAAGAAGCAGATCCTCTACCTGCTGGGCCCCGTGGGCGGCGGCAAGAGCTCCATCGCCGAGCGGCTGAAGGCGCTGATGGAGCAGGTGCCGTTCTATGCGATCAAGGGCTCGCCGGTCAACGAGTCGCCGCTGGGGCTGTTCAACGCAACCGAGGACGGGGCGATCCTCGAGAGCGAATACGGCATCCCGCGGCGCTACCTCAACCGCATCATGTCGCCGTGGGCGGTCAAGCGCCTGGAGGAATTCGGCGGCGACATCCGCAAGTTCAAGGTCGTCAAGCGCATGCCCTCCATCCTCAAGCAGGTGGGCATCAGCAAGACCGAGCCGGGTGACGAGAACAACCAGGACATCTCGTCGCTGGTGGGCAAGGTCGACATCCGCAAGCTCGAGACCTTCGCGCAGGACGATCCCGACGCCTACAGCTACTCCGGCGGCCTGTGCCTGGCCAACCAGGGCCTGCTCGAGTTCGTCGAGATGTTCAAGGCGCCGATCAAGGTGCTGCACCCGCTGCTCACCGCCACGCAGGAAGGCAACTTCAAGGGCACCGAAGGCTTCGGCGCGATCCCGTTCGATGGCATCGTGCTGGCCCACTCCAACGAGAGCGAGTGGAAGACCTTCCGCAACAACAAGAACAACGAGGCCTTCCTCGACCGCATCTACATCGTCAAGGTGCCGTATTGCCTGCGCGTCAGCGAGGAAGTCAAGATCTACGAGAAGCTCATCCGCGGCTCGTCGCTGGCGGACGCCACCTGCGCGCCGGGCACGCTCAAGATGATGGCGCAGTTCGCGATGCTTACGCGGCTGAAGGAGCCGGAGAACTCGTCGCTGTATTCGAAGATGCAGATCTACGATGGCGAGAACCTGAAGGACACCGACCCGCGCGCCAAGAGCTACCAGGAGTACCGCGACTACGCCGGCGTCGACGAAGGCATGAGCGGCATCTCGACGCGCTTCGCGTACAAGATCCTGTCCAAGGTCTTCAACTTCGACAGCCAGGAAGTGGCCGCCAATCCGGTGCACCTGATGTACGTGCTCGAGCAGCAGATCGAGCGCGAGCAGTTCCCGTCGGAGACCGAGCAGAAGTACGTCTCGTTCATCAAGGAGAACCTGGCGCCGCGCTATGCGGAGTTCATCGGCAAGGAGATCCAGACCGCCTACCTCGAGAGCTATTCGGAGTACGGCCAGAACATCTTCGACCGCTACGTCACCTACGCCGACTACTGGATCCAGGACCAGGAGTACCGCGACACCGACACCGGCGAGGTGTTCGATCGCAGCGCGCTGAATGCCGAGCTCGAGAAGATCGAGAAGCCCGCGGGCATCTCGAACCCCAAGGACTTTCGCAACGAGATCGTCAACTTCGTGCTGCGCGCCCGGGCGCAGAACAACGGCAAGAACCCGCTGTGGACGAGCTACGAGAAGCTGCGCGTCGTGATCGAGAAGAAGATGTTCTCGAACACGGAAGAGCTGCTGCCGGTCATCAGTTTCAACGCGAAGGCGAGCGCCGACGAGGCCCGCAAGCACGAGGACTTCGTCAACCGGATGGTGCAGAAGGGCTACACGCCGAAGCAGGTGCGCCTGCTCTGCGAGTGGTATCTCCGCGTTCGCAAGAGCTCCTGATCGAACGGTCTTCCTAGCAACAGTCCGCCGCGGAACGCTCGTCTCCGCGGCGCTCACCGCGCCAACCGCGTCACCAAATGCTGCAACAGATCATCGATCGACGGCTGTCCGGCAAGAACAAGTCGGTCGGCAACCGCGAGCGCTTCCTGCGCCGCCACAAGGCGCAGATCCGCGAGGCCGTGCGCCGCGCGGTCGACGGACGGGGCATCCGCGACCTCGAGCAGGGCGAGGACGTCCACATCCCCAAGCGCGACCTGAGCCAGCCGGTGTTCGGCCACGGCCAGGGCGGCAAGCGCGAGGCCGTGCATCCGGGCAACAGCGAGTACGTCACCGGCGACCGCATCAAGCGGCCCGACGGCGGTGGCGGGGGCGGCTCGGGCAGCGGCCAGGCGAGCGACTCCGGCGAGGGCGAGGACGACTTCGTGTTCCACCTCACCAAGGAAGAGTTCATGCAGGCGTTCTTCGACGACCTCGCATTGCCCAACCTGACTCGCACGCAGCTCGCCGAGATCCCCGAGTACAAGTCGCATCGCGCCGGCTTCGTCAACGACGGCACGCCCAGCAACCTCAGCATCGTGCGCTCGATGCGCGGCGCCCTCGGCCGGCGCATCGCGCTCAGCGCCGACAGTCGCGGCGAGCTGCGCGAGGCCGAGGCCGCGCTGGCCTTGCTGGAGGAGCAGGGCGCGCGCGACGAGGTCTCGCTCAAGCAGAAGGCCGACCTCGTCGAGCGCATCAAGTTCCTGAAGGGCCACATCGCGCGCGTGCCCTTCCTCGATCCGCTGGACCTGAAGTTCCGCAACCGCGTGCGGGTGCCGGTGCCGTCCACGCGCGCCGTCATGTTCTGCGTGATGGACGTGTCGGGCTCGATGGACGAGTCGCGCAAGGATCTCGCCAAGCGCTTCTTCATCCTGCTGTACCTGTTCCTGACGCGGCACTACGACAAGATCGAGGTCGTCTTCATCCGCCACCACACGCAGGCGGCCGAGGTCGACGAACAGAACTTCTTCCACGCCACCGAGACGGGCGGCACGGTGGTCTCCAGCGCACTGGTGCTGATGGACGAGATCATCCGTGCGCGCTATCCCGCCGACCAGTGGAACATCTACGGCGCGCAGGCCAGCGACGGCGACAACTGGCACCACGACAGCGGCCGCTGCCGCGAGCTGCTGATGGACAAGATCCTGCCCAAATGCCGCTACTTCGCCTACGTGCAGGTGGCCGAGCCCGAGCAGAACCTGTGGGAAGAGTACCAGCGCATCGTCGGCGAGGTGCCCCACTTCGCGATGCGCAAGGCGATCGAGGCCTCGCAGATCTATCCCGTGTTCCGCGAGCTGTTCCGCAAGGAAGGAGCGCAGGCGGCATGACGTTTCTGGAAAACCGTCGCGCGGTCGGCCGCAATGCGAGCGCCGACGAATATGGCGGCCGGCGCCGTGCCGGGCCGCCGCTGGAGCTCGCGCCGCTGAAGGAGCGCCCGGCGCAGCCGCTGCCCTCGCCCAGCGACTGGACCTTCGACATGATCGAGCAGTACCACGAGGTGATCCGCGCGACCGCGCAGCGCTTCGGGCTCGACACCTACCCGAACCAGCTCGAGATCATCACGTCCGAGCAGATGATGGACGCCTACGCCAGCGTCGGCATGCCGGTGAACTACCGTCACTGGAGCTACGGCAAGGAGTTCATCGCCACCGAGAAGAACTACAAGCGCGGCCAGATGGGCCTGGCCTACGAGATCGTCATCAACTCCGAGCCGTGCATCTCCTACCTGATGGAGGAGAACACGATGGCGATGCAGGCGCTCGTCATCGCGCACGCGGCCTACGGCCACAACAGCTTCTTCAAGGGCAACTACCTGTTCCGGATGTGGACGGACGCGTCGTCGATCATCGACTACCTCGTCTACTCGAAGAACTACGTCGCCGAGTGCGAGGGCCGCTACGGGCTCGACGCCGTCGAGGAATTGCTCGACTCCTGCCACGCGCTGATGAACCACGGCGTCGACCGCTATCGGCGCCCGAGCAAGCTGTCGCTCGCGCAGGAGCAGGCGGCGCGGGCCGATCGCGAGGCCTACGCGCAGCTGCAGGTCAACGACCTGTGGCGCACGCTGCCGCGCAAGGCCGCCAGCGACGACGGTGCCGCGCCGGAGCGCCGCTTCCCGAGCGAGCCGCAGGAGAACCTGCTTTACTTCATCGAGAAGAACGCGCCGCTGCTGGAGCCGTGGCAGCGCGAGATCGTGCGCATCGTGCGCAAGATCGCGCAGTACTTCTATCCGCAGCGCCAGACGCAGGTGATGAACGAGGGCTGGGCCACGTTCTGGCACCACCGGCTGCTCAACCAGATGTATGACGACGGGTATCTTGCCGACGGCATGATGATCGAGTGGCTGAAGTCGCACACCAACGTCGTCGCGCAGCCGCCGGTCACCTCGCGCAACTACTCGGGCATCAACCCGTACGCGCTGGGCTTCGCGATGTACACCGACATCAAGCGGATCTGCGAGAACCCGACCGACGAGGATCGCCAGTGGTTCCCCGACTTCGCCGGCACGCCCTGGCTGCCGACGCTGGACCACGCGATGCGCAACTTCAAGGACGAGAGCTTCATCGGCCAATACCTCTCGCCCAAGCTGATGCGCGACTTCCGCCTGTTCGCGATCGTCGACGACGAGAAGGACAGCGAACTCGAGATCGCCGCCATCCACGACGAGAACGGCTACCGCTCCCTGCGCGAGGCCCTGTCGCGCCAGTACGACCTGGGTTCGCGCGAGCCCAACATCCAGGTCTGGAACGTGAACCTGCGCGGCGACCGCTCGCTGACGCTGCGCCACACGCAGCACAACGACCGGCCGCTGCACGACAGCTCGCAGGAGGTGCTCAAGCACGTCGCGCGGCTGTGGGGCTTCGACGTGCATCTGGAGAGCGTCAACGGCAGGGGCGAGAGCACGCGCCGCTGGTCGGTGTCGCCGAGCAAGGCCTGAACGCCCGCCTGCTCGTTTTCCATGAGATCGACCTTTGTCGAGGATTCCCCACGTGACGCGGCGCGTTTCTGGATGTAACGTCCGGCGCTGGACAATGGGAGGGAGGTTCCGATGCTCAAGGTTGCAATGCTCGCGACGGCCGTGCTCGCGGTCGCCTCGACGGGCGCGATCGGGATCGTCGCCTCCACGAAGTCGGCCGCGCCAGCCGCCGAATCGCGCTGCCATCCGGGGCAGCCGCTGGACCTCGCCTGCGACCTGAAGGGGATCGACGCCGACGGCAACGGCACGATCTCCGCGGCCGAACTCGCGGAATTCGCCATGCCGGCCGCGACGCCGCTGCAGCCTGCGCCGGAGAGCGGCCTCGCCTTCCAGGACGCCGCCACCGAGCCTGGCCCGGTGCTGCCGGCATCGCTGGCCCCCGCCAGGCCGCAGCCGCTGGTGCCGGCGCTGTTTGCCCTCGGCGGCCTCGTGATCCTGTTGCGCCGGCGCCCGTCCTGAGCGCCGCGGACTGACGACGCTTCAGTGCGCCACGGCGCGCAAGTCCGCGTCGGCCTGCCGGCGCCAGGCCTCCAGCGCCACCTGCACCGCGTTCGTCCAGGCATCCCGCGAGAAGATCTGCCCGGGCTGGCTGGTCTGCGCCGACACCGTGACCGGCGGGCTGCCGCCGATCGTGATGTCGACGACGACGCTCGAGCGGATCACGCCCACCACCAGGCCAGGCTACAACCAGAGCCAGAACTTGCGCACGTGCACGTCCACGTCCAGCGCCGACGGCTGGTCATCCTCGACGCGATAGCCCGCCTGCGACAGCGCCGCGGCGACCTGGACGCGCATGACGTCGCGCAGGTCGGCCCGGTCCGACAGCACGACGTCGCCCTGCGCCAGCCCGTAGCCGTTGCGCTCGCGAGCCACCGCGTGCGCGCGCACTTCGGCCGACGCGCCGGAGGCGGGCTCGCCCAATGACGGGACGTCGGCCTGCCGCGGGACGTCCTCGAAGACGCGGTCGTCGCACACGTTGCGGATGCGCAGGATCTGGGCGACCGCCGCCGCGCGGGCACTCGCGGGCGGCGGCGGCACGTCGATGACGGTGCGCCCCGTCGCGCAGCCGGCGAGCCACGCGACACAGGCAAGCGAGGCCGGCGCGGCGAACCGGCGCCATGAGCGGACAAATCGACGGTCGATCACGCGCCTGGGCATGGCCGCTGTTCAGAGCGCGAAGATCTTGCCGGGATTCATGATGTTGTGCGGATCGAGCGCCTGCTTGATCTGTCGCATCATCGCGACCGCGCCGGCGCCGGCTTCGTCGACCAGGAAGCCCTGCTTGTGCAGGCCGATGCCGTGCTCGCCGGTGCAGGTGCCGCCGGCGGCGATCGCGCGTTGCACCAGTTGCTGATTGAGCCGCTCGGCCGCCTCGCGCTCCTCGGGCAGCGCCGGGTCGATCAGGTAGGCCACGTGGAAGTTGCCGTCGCCGACGTGGCCAACGATGAAGTGCGGGAGGCCGGCCGCCTCGGCCTCGGCCAGGGCCTGCGTCACGGCGTCGGCCAGGCCGGAGATGGGCACGCAGCAGTCCGTGGTGACCGCACGGCAGCCGGGTCGCAGCTGCAGGCCGGACAGGAACGCGTGGTGGCGCGCCGTCCACAGCCGCGTGCGTTCCTCGGGCGTCGTCGCCCACTGGAACGCCGTGCCGCCGTGCTCCGCCGCGAGTTCCTGCACGGTCCCGGCCTGCTCGGCGACGCTCGCCTCGCTGCCGTGGAACTCCATCAGCAGCATCGGCTTCTCGGCCAGGCCCAGCTTGTCGTGCCGGTTGACGGCGATCACGGCGTTGGCGTCCATCAGCTCGCAGCGGGCGATGGGCACGCCCATCTGGATGATCGCGATCACGGTGTCGACGGCGGCCGTGGCGTCGTCGAACGAGCAGACGGCCGCGGCCACGCTCTCGGGCAGCGGGTGCAGCTTCAGCGTGACCTCGGTGATGACGCCCAGCGTGCCCTCGCTGCCCACCATCAGCCGCGTCAGGTCGTAGCCGGCACTCGACTTGCGCGCCCGCGTGCCGGTGCGGATCACCTCGCCGCTGGCCGTGACCACCGTCAGCGCCAGCACGTTCTCGCGCATCGTGCCGTAGCGCACGGCGTTGGTGCCCGAGGCCCGCGTGGCCGACATGCCGCCCAGCGTCGCATCGGCGCCCGGGTCGATCGGGAAGAACAGCCCCGAGTCCTTGATCTCGCGATTGAGCTGCATGCGCGTGACGCCGGCCTGCACGGTGACGGTGAGATCGTCGGCATCGAGCCGCAGCACGCGAGCCATGCGCGAGACGTCGACGCTGACGCCGCCCTGCACCGCCAGCAGATGGCCTTCCAGCGACGAGCCCGCGCCGTACGGGATCACCGGCACGCGGTGTTCGGCCGCGGCCGCGACGACGAAGGCGACATCCTCGGTGCTCTCGCAGAAGACCACGGCCTCCGGCGGCGGCGCGTCGAACGGCGACTCGTCGCGGCCGTGCTGCTCGCGCACGGCCAGTGCGGTGGCGAAACGCTCGCCGAAGCGCGCGCGCAAGGCCTCGCTCATCGCGGCGGGCATGGGTCGCGGCAGGACGTTGAGGGTGAAGTCGACGGCGGTGTTCATGGCGGTGGCGGCTCGGCGCTTCCAGTCTACGCCCGCACGCGAAGTCCTACACTCACGCCCATGGCCAATCGACTCTCACAGATCGCGACCCGCACCGGCGACGACGGCACGACCGGACTCGGCGACGGCACGCGCGTGCCCAAGAGCCACGGACGCATCGCCGCGATGGGCGATGTCGACGAGCTCAACTCGCACCTCGGCGTGCTGCTGGCCGAGCCGCTGCCCGACGACGTGCGCGAGCTGCTCGTGACCATCCAGCACGAGCTGTTCAACCTCGGCGGCGAGCTGTCCATCCCCGGCTACAAGCTGCTCAAGGACGACGCCGTCGCCGCGCTCGACGCCGCGCTGGCGCACTACAACGCGGCGCTGCCGCGGCTGGCCGAGTTCATCCTGCCCGCGGGCACGCGCAGTGCGTCGCTCGCGCACGTCGCGCGCGCGGTCGCGCGGCGCGCGGAGCGGGCCGTCGTGATGCTGGCCGACAGCGAGGAGATCAACGCCGCGCCGCGGCTGTTCCTGAACCGATTGTCCGACCTGCTGTTCGTGCTGGCGCGCGTGCTCAATCGCGCCAACCTCGACGGCCTGGGCGGCGACGACGTCTACTGGCACAGCGCGCGTCTCGCGCGCAACCTCGACCCCGACGTCAACTAGCCTTGCCGGCGCGACGCGCGAGTACCGCATCGCGCAGCACGTCCAGCACGGCGATCGAGTCGTCCCAGCCGATGCAGCCGTCGGTGATGCTCTTGCCGTACTCGAGCGCGGCCGGGTCGTCCTTGCCCGGCGTGAACTTCTGCGCCCCGGCGATGAGGTGGCTCTCCACCATCACGCCGAAGATGCAGTGGTTGCCCGACGCCACCTGGTCGCCGACGTCGCGCGCGACCGCCACCTGGCGCTCGAACTTCTTCTCGCTGTTGGCGTGGCTGAAGTCGATCATCAGCTTGCACTCGAGCTTGGCCGCCTCCAGCTCGGCGCACGCCGATCGCACGCTGGCCGCGTCGTAGTTGGGCGCCTTGCCGCCGCGCAGGATCACGTGGCAATCCTTGTTGCCGCGGGTCTCGACGATTGCGACCTGGCCGTTCTTGTGCACCGACATGAAGTGGTGCGGGCGCCCGGCCGCCTGGATCGCGTCGATCGCGATCTTGAGATTGCCGTCCGTGCCGTTCTTGAAGCCGACCGGCGCCGACAGCCCCGACGCCAGCTCGCGATGCACCTGGCTCTCGGTGGTGCGCGCGCCGATCGCCCCCCAGCTGATCAGGTCGCCGATGTATTGCGGCGAGATCACGTCGAGGAACTCGCCGGCGGCAGGCACGCCCAGGCGGTTGATGTCCAGCAGCAGCTGGCGCGCGATGCGCAGGCCCTCGTGGATGCGGTAGCTCTCGTCGAGGTAGGGATCGTTGATCAGCCCCTTCCAGCCGACCGTGGTGCGCGGCTTCTCGAAGTAGACGCGCATCACGATCTCGAGCGTGTCGGCGTACTTCTCGCGCTCGGCCTTGAGCTTGCGCGCGTACTCGAGCGCCGCGGCCGGATCGTGGATCGAGCACGGGCCGATCACCACCAGCAGCCGGTCGTCCGAGCCGGCCAGGATGTTGCGCACCGCGCCGCGCGTGTTGCCGATTAGCGTCTCCACCGGCGTGCCGGCGATCGGGAAGAAACGGATGAGGTGCTCCGGCGGTGGCAGCGGCGTGACGTCGCGGATGCGCTGGTCGTCGGTGTCGCTGGTGCGTTCGCTCAGCGACAGCGTGTGGCGCGCTTCGGGCTGCGGTTTCGGATTCGTCATCGGTCGGCTCTCCAGGATGGCAACTCGGCGCCGGCGAAAAAAAACCGCCGGGTTTGCCGGCGGTCTTTCGAAGGTCTCGTCTGCTTATCTGCGCGCGATTGCTTCTCCAGCCACCTGACGGGGCGAGAACCAAAAGTACGAAAAGAAGAAGCGCGAGACGTTCATGGAAATTCGAATGTAGCACGCCGCGCGAAGCGCGTGGCTTCGCGCGGCGTGAAGCGATGCTTAAGCCGTGCCGCCGACCACGAGGCCGTCGATGCGCAGCGTCGGCTGCCCGACGCCGACCGGCACGCTCTGGCCTTCCTTGCCGCAGACGCCCACGCCCGAGTCGAGCTCCATGTCGTTGCCGATCATCGAGATGCGCGTCAGCGCCTCGGGCCCGTTGCCGATCAGCGTCGCGCCCTTGACCGGGTAGAGGATCTTGCCGTTCTCGACCCAGTAGGCCTCGCTCGCGGAGAACACGAACTTGCCGCTGGTGATGTCGACCTGGCCGCCGCCGAAGTTGGTCGCGTACAGGCCGCGCTTGATCGACGCGACGATCTCCTCGCGCGGCTTGTCGCCGGCCAGCATGTAGGTGTTGGTCATGCGCGGCATCGGCGTGTGCGCGTAGCTCTCGCGGCGGCCGTTGCCGGTGGGCTTGACGCCCATCAGGCGCGCGTTCATCGAGTCCTGGATGTAGCCGCGCAGGATGCCGTCCTCGATCAGCACGTTGCGCTGGCTCGCGTTGCCCTCGTCGTCGACGTTGAGCGAGCCGCGGCGATCGGCGATGGTGCCGTCGTCCAGCACCGTCACGCCCTTGGCCGCGACGCGCTTGCCGATGCGGCCGGCGAACGTGCTCGAGCCCTTGCGGTTGAAGTCGCCTTCGAGGCCGTGGCCGACCGCCTCGTGCAGCAGCACGCCGGGCCAGCCCGGGCCGAGCACGACCGTCATCTCGCCGGCCGGCACCGGACGCGATTCGAGGTTGACCAGCGCCGCGTTGACGGCCTGGTCGACGTACTTGGCCAGGATGTTGTCGGTGAAGTAGCCGAGCCCGAATCGGCCGCCGCCACCGCCCGAGCCGGTCTCGCGGCGGCCGTTCTGCTCGGCGATGACGGTGATCGACAGGCGCACCAGCGGGCGCACATCCGCGGCGCGCGTGCCGTCGGCGCGCGCGATCAGCACGACGTCGTGCTCGGCGGCCAGGCCGGCCATCACCTGCACGATGCGCGGGTCGCGCGCGCGGGCCATCTTCTCGATGCGCTCCAGCAGCGCGACTTTCTGCGTCGAGTCGAGCGTGGCGATCGGGTCGGCCGTGCCGTACAGCAGGCGGCTGGTGGAGATCTTCGTCTTCGTCTGCAGCTTGACGCGGCGGCTCTGCCCGGCCGCGCCGATCGCGCGCACGGTGCGGGCGGCGTCCATCAGCGAGGCGGCCGAGATGTCGTCGGAGTACGCGAAGGCCGTCTTCTCGCCGGCGACGGCCCGCACGCCGACGCCCTGGTCGATCGAGAAGCTGCCGCTCTTGACGATGCCCTCCTCGAGGCTCCAGCCCTCGTGGCGCGTGGTCTGGAAGTAGAGGTCGGCGTCGTCGACCTTGTGCTCGCCCATCGCGGCCAGCGTCGCGGCGAGGTGCGATTCGTTGAGTCCGAAGGGCTCGAGCAGCAGGCCTTCGGCGATGGCCAGGCGTTCGATCGTGGGTTCGCGTAAGATCACGGCGGGCTCCTGAATGAGGGGCTGAGGCGGATACCGGTCAGCAGGGGAATGCGGATCATTTTGCAAGGATTCGACGCATGCCGGTCGCGGAAGTCTGACAGGTTAGGAGGCCGATTGCCGCGCGGTGCGCCTTGACCCTCAACTTCGCAGCCGTCATGCGTCGTCGTCATCGTCCTCAGGCTCGTCCGCGCGCCAGGCCAACGCCTGCGCGTAGAGGCGCTTGCGCGGCAGGCTGCACAACTCGGCGGCCAGCGCCGAGGCCTGCTTCAACGGCAACTCGCGCAGCAGCACGCGCAACGTGCGCTCGGCCTCGGCCGGCAGCGCGTCCTCGTTCGCCGGCCGCGCGGGCGCGGCGTGCAGCACCAGCACGAACTCACCGCGCCGGTGGTTGGCGTCGGCCGCGAGCCAGGCCGGGAAGTCGGCGACGGGCAGCGTCGCGACCTGCTCGAACTGCTTGGTCAGCTCGCGGCAGACCGTGAGCCGGCGCCGCGTCTCGCCGCCGCCGAGCGCGTCGCCCATCGCCGCGGCCAGCGCCTCGATGCGATGCGGCGCCTCGAAGATCACGGTCGACTGGCGCGCGTCCTTCAGCCGCCCGAGTTCGGTGGCGCGCTCCTGCGCCTTGTTCGACAGGAAGCCGGCGAACGCGAAGCCCTGCGCGGCGGCGTCCCCCGCCACGCTCAACGCGGTGACCGCGCTGCTGGCGCCCGGCAACGGCATGACGCGATAGCCCGCGGCCGCGACGACCTGCACCAGCACCGCGCCCGGGTCGGACACCGCCGGCGTGCCCGCGTCGCTGACGTAGGCCACGCGCTCGCCCGCGGCCAGGCGCGCGCAGACCTGCGCGGCGCCGGCGCGCTCGTTGTGTTCGTGCAGCGCCAACAGCGGCTTTTCGAGGCCGAAATGCCGCAGGAAGGCGCCGCTGGTGCGCGTATCCTCGCAGCCGATGGCGTCGGCCAGCGCGAGCACGTGCAGCGCGCGCAGGCTGATGTCGGCGAGGTTGCCGATGGGCGTGGCCACCACGTAGAGGCAGCCGCGCGGGTAGTCCTGCAGGCCTGCCACGGCCGCGGCAGTCTGCAGCGCCTGGCGCGGGACCAGGGGCGCGGCGGAGGCATCGTCGCCGGGAGCGGGCAGGGAGTGATCGGACACGATGGCTTGGCCTTGGATGAAGCGGACGAACGCGAAGGACGCCGGCACTCCGGCAAACCCTGCGACGGCAGGCGAGACGGCCCGCGCGCGCACCGGACGGGCCGGCGAGGCGCTGGCCCAGCGCTACCTCGAGGCGCGCGGCTTGCGCGTCCTCGAACGCAATTATCGAGTGGCGCGTGGCCGCTCCCGGCTCGGCGGCGAAATCGACCTGATTCTGCTCGACACCGACGGCACGCTGGTGTTCGTCGAGGTGCGCGTGCGCCGCGGCGCCATGGGCGGCGGCGCGGCCGCCAGCGTCAACCCGGCGAAGCGGGCGCGGCTGGTCTATGCGGCGCAGACGTACCTGTCACGGTTGTCCCGGGTGCCGCCCTGCCGGTTCGACGTCGTCGCGGTGGACGGTGATCGCGTGCAGTGGCTGAAGGCCGCGTTCGACGAGAGCTGAGCTCGGATTCGGCGCTTGCAAAGGGCTGTTCGGCACCACGCCAGCCGTCTTGATAGGTACAAACCCGCGATATCGACGAAATCTTTCTGGCCCGCGCGCTTTTCGGATCGCGCAGCGGCCACGGAACTCGACCGCACGACGAGACTCTGTCCTACGAGGTGCTGAACTATGATCCGCGCGCGGTCTCCCTCCGGCCGCGTCAACCTGGTTTCCATGCTCGAACCCCGCATCCAACAGCATTTCTTCGAAAGCGCCGACCTCAGCTACCAGGCGGCCGAGGCCATGGCCCGCCCGATCGCCGACGCCGCACAGGCGATCGTCGACTGCGTCACGGCCGGCGGCCGCATCTGGGTGCATGGCCGCGGCGTGGCCCAGGCGCCGGCGCAGCTGCTCGGGGCCGCGCTGTCGGGCCGCTTCGAGCGCGAGCGCCCCGGCCTGGCGGCGATGGTGCTGGCGGTCGATCCGCTGCTGCTGTCCGAGGCCCGTGCGTCGGATGAGGACGCGCCGGCCGTCACGCAGCTGCGCGTGCTGGGCCAGGCCGGCGACGTGCTGGTCGCGTTCGCGATGCGTCCCGACGACGCGCTGCTGGCCTCGGTCGTCGGCGCGGCCCACGAGCGCGAGATGAGCGCACTGGTCATCGCCGGACGCGAGCCGGGCGCCAATGGCACGCGGCCCGCGGGCCACGCGATCACGGCCGAGACCGACATCTGGATCACCGTCCCGCACGAGCGCGCCGCGCGCATCTGCGAACTCCAACTGCTGACGCTGCATGCCCTGTGCGATGCCGTCGATCTCCAACTCCTCGGCGACGCCGACCTCTGATGACCATGAACACCTCCTCCTCGCCCATCCGCCGCCGCCACCCGCTGGTCACGACCGCCCTCGTCGGCGCGCTGGCCGTCGCCTCGCTCGCGTCGCTGCAAGGCTGCATCGCGCTCGTGGGTGCGGGCGCGGTGGGTGCGGGCATGTCCTTCAACGACCGCCGCACGGGCGGGGCGCAGATCGAGGACCAGTCGATCGAGCTGAAGGCCGGCGGCCGCATCCGCGACGCCATCGGCGACAAGGGCCACATCAACGTCACCAGCTACAACCGCATCGCGCTGATCAGCGGCGAGGTGCCCGACGAGGCCGGCAAGGCCGGTGCGGAGAAGGCCGTCGCCGGCATCGAGGGCGTCGCCACCGTCGTCAACGAGCTCGAGGTCGGCCCGAACAGCACGATCAGCACGCGTTCCAGCGACACCGTGATCACCGGTCGCGTCAAGAGCGCGCTGATCGACGCCAAGGACATCCAGTCCAGCGCGATCAAGGTCGTCACCGAGCGCGGCAACGTCTACCTTATGGGCCGTGTCAGCGAGCGCGAGGCCACGCGCGCCGCCGACATCGCGCGTTCGCAGCCCAGCGTGCTCAAGGTCGTGCGCGTGTTCGAGATCCTCACCGACGAACAGCTGAGCAACCTCAAGTAACGCGACACGCCGCGCCAACGAGAACGGACGCCGCGGCGTCCGTTTTGCATGGGCGCGCGCCGCCTATTTGTTCAGCAGCCGGATCAGGCTCGACGTGTCCCAGCGGCCGCCGCCGCGGTTCTGGATCTCGGCGTAGAACTGGTCGATCAGCGCCGTGGCCGGCAGGCGCGCGCCGTTGCGGCGCGACTCGTCCAGCACGAGGCCCAGGTCCTTGCGCATCCAGTCGACGGCGAAGCCGAAGTCGAACTTGTCCTGCACCATCGTCTTGCCGCGGTTGTCCATCTGCCAGCTCTGCGCGGCGCCCTTGCCGATGACGTCGAGCACGGCGGGCATGTCCAGCCCGGCGCGCGTGCCGAAGGCCACCGCCTCGGCCAAGCCCTGGACGAGTCCGGCGATGCAGATCTGGTTGACCATCTTCGCGAGCTGGCCGGCGCCGCTGTCGCCCAGGCGCGTGACCGCGCGCGCGAAGGCCATCGCGACCGGCCTCATCGCGTCGAACGGGCCGGATTCGCCGCCGCACATCACCGTGAGCAGGCCGTTGATCGCGCCCGCCTCGCCGCCCGAGACCGGCGCGTCGACGAAGTGCAGCCCGCGCGAGCGCGCCATGCCGTGCAGCTCGCGCGCAATGTCGGCCGACGCGGTCGTGTGGTCGACCAGCGTCGTGCCCGGCGCCATGCCGGCGAACGCGCCGTCCTCGTCGCCGGCGACCACCGCGCGCAGGTCGGCGTCGTTGCCGACGCACACGAACACGAACTCGGCGCCCTCGGCGGCCGCGCGCGGCGTCGGGGCCGCGCGGCCGCCATGCCGGGCGACCCAGGCCTCGGCCTTGGCCGCGGTGCGGTTGTAGACGGTCACCTGGTGCCCGGCCGCGGCCAGGTGGCCGGCCATCGGGCCACCCATCACGCCCAGGCCCAGGAAGGCCACCTTGCGGGACGGGGTTGCTTCGTATTGTTTGGTCATCGCATCGAGATGGTCAGCTCATCGAGGATGCGAGGATAAGACGATTCCGCGCCTCGCCGACGCGGATCCGAGAAAGCCCTGAAAACGCCAGCCCGGCGCGTTCAGCCGAACGTCATGTGCTCGGTGCCGGCCGCGAGGTCGGTCGAGCGCGAGCGTTCGCTGTCGAGCTTGATCTGCAGGCGCAGGTCGTTGACGGAGTCGGCGTTGCGCAGCGCGTCCTCGTAGGTGATCAGGTTGGCCTCGTACATGTCGAACAGCGCCTGGTCGAAGGTCTGCATGCCCAGTTCGCGCGAGCGCTTCATCAGGTCCTTCAGGTCGCCCACCTTGCCCTGGAAGATCAGGTCGGCGACCAGTGGCGTGTTGAGCAGGATCTCGACCGCCGCGACGCGGCCCTTGCCCTCCTGGCGCGGCAGCAGGCGCTGCGAGATCAGCGCCTTCATGTTGAGCGACAGGTCCATCAGCAGCTGCGTGCGACGCTCTTCCGGGAAGAAGTTGATCATCCGGTCGAGCGCCTGGTTGGAGCTGTTGGCGTGCAGCGTGGCCATGCACAGGTGGCCCGTCTCGGCGAACGCGATGGCCAGGTCCATGGTCTCGCGGTCGCGGATCTCGCCCATCAGGATGACGTCGGGCGCCTGGCGCAGCGCGTTCTTCAGCGCCAGCTCCCAGCTGTCGGTGTCGATGCCGATCTCGCGCTGCGTGACGATGCAGTTCTTGTGCGGGTGCACGAACTCCACCGGGTCTTCCACCGTGATGATGTGGCCGAAGGTGTTCTCGTTGCGCCAGTCGAGCATCGCGGCCTGCGAGGTCGTCTTGCCGGAGCCGGTGGCGCCCACCATGATGATCAGGCCGCGCTTGGTCAGCGCGACGTCCTTGAGGATGCGCGGCAGGCCCAGGCTGTCGATGGTGGGAATGTCGGCCGGGATCGTCCGCAGCACGATGCCGACGTGGCTCTGCTGCAGGAACGCGCTGCAGCGGAAGCGGCCGATGCCCGCCGGCGAGATCGCGAAGTTGCACTCCTTGGTGCGTTCGAAATCGGAGGCCTGCTTGTCGTTCATGATGGCGCGCGCCAGCGCCATCGTGTGCGCGCCGGTGAGCGGCTGCGGCGACACCTTGGTGACCTTGCCGTCGACCTTGATCGCCGGCGGGAAGTCGGCCGTGAGGAACAGGTCGGAGCCGTTGCGCGTCACCATCAGGCGCAGCAGGTCATTGACGAACTTCGATGCTTGTTCTCTTTCCATGGCTTCGCAACCTCTTCGTGACTACACCCTCGATATTGCCAGCATCGGGCGGACGTGGGGGTGTTCAATGGCAACCACGGCGCGCGGCGGCGCCAAGCGTGCCGGAATTGGCGCTTACTCGCGCGTGAGCAGGGCCGACAGCCGCGCGCTGACCTGGCGCAACCGCAGCGACAGCCGGCGCGCGAGCCAGGCCAGCAGCGCGGCGGCCAAGCGCGGCTCGTGCTGCATCATGCGGTCGAGCGCGGCCGCGCCGAGCACGGCGAACTTGGCGGCCGTCAGCGTTGTGCAGGCCGAGAAGCGGGCGCCGGCATCGAGCAGCGACATCTCGCCCAGCACGTCGCCCGCACGCGATTCGCCCAGGCGCGCCTTCGCGCCCCACGGCTGCACGCGCTCGACGGCGACGGTGCCGTCCAGCACGATCAGCAGGAAGTCGCCCTGCTCGTCCTGCCCGATCACCTGGCGGCCGGCCTCCACCTGCACGTACTCGAGGTAGTTGCCGAACACCGACAGCGCCTCCGGCCCGAGCTGGGACAGCTGCGGATCCTGGCCGAACAGCTTGACCAGCGCGAGCGTGCCGAGCGCCGGGTCGTAGGGCTTGGTGTGCAGGTCGATGCTGCGCGTGTCCCAGCTCACCATCAGCTGCGTGTCCTGGTGACCCTCCTGGAACTGCGTGGCGAAATAGCTCGAGGAGCCGTCCTGCTGCGCAACGGCCAGCGGCGTGGGCTTGCGGCGAAACCGGGCGAAAAGGTTTTTCACGGGAAGCGCGTATGGCGAGGGGAATCAACCCGGGAAGTTTTCCGGGAATTTGGCCTTCTGGCGAGCTTCCGCAGGAGCGACGAGGTTGCGGCGCACGAGGTCGGCCAGGCACTGGTCGAGCGTCTGCATGCCCGAGGTCTGGCCGGTCTGGATCGCCGAATACATCTGCGCGATCTTGTTCTCGCGGATCAGGTTGCGGATGGCCGCCGTGCCGAGCATGACCTCGTGGGCCGCGACCCGGCCGTTGCCGTCCTTGGTCTTGCAAAGCGTCTGCGAGATGACGGCGATCAGCGATTCGGACAGCATCGCGCGCACCATGTCCTTCTCGGCCGCCGGGAACACGTCGACCACGCGGTCGATCGTCTTGGCGGCGCTGGACGTGTGCAGCGTGCCGAAGACCAGGTGGCCCGTCTCGGCGGCGGTCAGCGCGAGGCGGATGGTCTCCAGGTCGCGCATTTCGCCGACGAGGATGCAGTCCGGATCCTCGCGCAGCGCCGAACGCAGCGCGTTGGAGAAGCTGAGCGTCTGCGGGCCGACCTCGCGCTGGTTGACCAGGCACTTCTTGGATTCGTGCACGAACTCGATCGGATCCTCGATGGTCAGCACGTGGCCGTAGCTGTTGTCGTTGAGGTGGTCGATGATGGCGGCCAGCGTCGTCGATTTGCCCGAGCCCGTCGGCCCGGTGACCAGCACCAGGCCGCGCGGCTTCATCGCCAGGTCCGCGAAGACCTTGGGGCAGTTCAGCTGTTCGAGCGTGAGGATCTTGGACGGAATCGTCCGGAACACGGCGCCCGCGCCGCGGTTCTGGTTGAACGCGTTGACGCGAAAGCGCGCCAGCCCCTGGATCTCGAACGAGAAGTCGCACTCCAGCGTGTCCTCGTAGTGCTTGCGCTGGGTGTCGTTCATGATGTCGTACACCAGGCCGTGGACCTGCTTGTGCGACATCGGGTCGACGTTGATGCGGCGAACGTCGCCGTGCACGCGGATCATCGGAGGCAGGCCCGCGGAAAGGTGCAGGTCGGACGCCTTGTTCTTGACGGAAAACGCGAGCAGTTGGGTGATGTCCATGAGGTCCGTGGCCCCGCTTGGGGCTATGCTCCGGCCCGAATGGCCAGCATCGCAGAGAACATACTACAAGTCAGGGGGCGCATAGCGTCCGCTTGTCGGGCATTTGACCGCCTTCCGGCAACCGTTCACCTCCTGGCGGTGAGCAAGACGTGTCCAGGTGTTTCAGTGCGCGAGGCGTTCGACGCAGGCCAGCGCGATTTCGGCGAGAACTACGTGCAGGAGGCGCTGGCAAAGATCACCGAGCTGGCGGATCTGAGGGCCGACTCGGGCGACCCGATCCGCTGGCACCTGATAGGCCCGCTCCAGAGCAACAAGGCGCGCGAAGTGGCGGCGAACTTCGACTGGGTGCATTCCGTCGACCGGATGAAGCTGGCGCAGCGGCTGTCCGACCTGCGGCCGCCCGCGCTGGCGCCGCTGCAGGTCTGCCTGCAGGTCAACATCAGCGGCGAGGACAGCAAGAGCGGCGTCGCGCCCGAGGCGACGCTGGCGCTCGCGCGCGCGGTGGCGGCGTTGCCGAACCTCAATCTGCGCGGGCTGATGGCGATCCCCGAGCCGGCCGCCGACCTGGCGGCGCAGCGCGCGCCGCATCGGGCGCTGCGCAAGCTGCTGGAGGCACTGAACGCCGAGGGGCTGGAACTGGACACCCTGTCCATCGGCATGAGCGCCGACCTGGAGGCGGCGGTCGCCGAGGGGGCGACCTGGGTGCGGGTCGGGAGGGCGATCTTCGGATCACGGCCCGCGAAGTCGGCGCCGACTTCGTAGGCAGGCGCCAACGCCTGCCGGCGCGCACTTCAGCGGCGGCGCAGCAGCGCGAATTCCTGCAGCGCGGCAGGCTCGTCGATCGGGGCGAACACTTCCACCACCGACAGGCCGTCGCGCAGGTCCAGCGTCGAGTCGAGCCAGCCGTTGCAGGTCAGCTTCGGGTCGTATTCGGCGTCGGACAGCAAGTCGATCGCCTCCTGCGACGGCCACGTGCGCCGGTAGACCACCGCGTTGCTGTTCATCGCGGCGCGCACCATGGTGCGGGCGGCCTGGGAGCGCGCCCAGTCGTGGGCGGCGTGGTTGGCGTTGGCGATGTAGACGGCGGCGGCAGCGTTCATGGTTGGAAACCTCGGCAAGTTCGGTGTTTCGTTGGCCGGACGTCGCGTCCAACCGATGACTGAACTTTGCCGGTCGAGGTAACCAAACGCATCCCCCCGGTGGGGGGCCACCGATGGGTGTGCGCACCCGTGAACTAGTTCTCAGACCGGCAGCGCGGTCGTGTTCTTGAGTTCTTCCATGACCGCGTAGGTGCGCACGTCGCGCACGCCAGGCAGGCTCCAGGCGACGGCCGCCACCAGGTCGCGGTAGGCGCCCATGTGGGCCACGCGGGTCTTGAGCAGGTAGTCGAAGCCGCCGGCCACCTCGTGGCACTCGAGGATCTCCGGGCGCAGCTGCACCGCGGCCTTGAAGGCCTCGTTGACCGCGTTGCTCATGGCGGCCAGGCGCACCTCGGCGAACACCAGCAGCCCGGCCTGCAGCAGGTTCGGATTGAGGCGGGCGTTGAAGCCCAGGATCGTGCCGTCGCGCACCAGCCGCTTGACGCGCTCGTGCGTGCTCGCCGACGACAGCCCGACCGCCGCCGCCAGCTTCAGGTTGGTGATGCGGCCGTCCGACTGCAGGACGCGCAGCAGACGGAGGTCGACTTCGTCGAGCGAGGTCGACACCGCGGCATCGGCCGCGGCCGCCGTCTCCTCGCGCCCGCGCGGGCGCGACCGGGCGCGCGCGGGACGCTCGCGCCCGGCGCGGGCCTCGGCGGGCGCGGCCCGTTGCAGGTCGGGAGTGTCGGTCGACATGGGCTCAACGGTGCCGGAATGCACCGCGAGCCGTTCACTGATTTGCCGCCCCGCCGCCGAGAAATCTGCGGCAATGCGGCCGTCCGGGCCGGCTCAGATCGGCAGGGCGTTGGTCGTCTTGACCTCTTCCATCACCGTGTACGTGCGCGTCTCGCGCACGCCCGGCAGGCTCCAGATGACCGACGCGATCATCTCGCGATAGGCGGCCATGTCGGCCACGCGCGTCTTGATCAGGTAGTCGAAGCCGCCGGCCACCAGGTGGCACTCGAGGATCTCCGGCCGGGTCTGGACGGCGGCCTTGAACGTGTCCATGATGTCCGGGGCGGTGCGGTCGAGCAGCACCTCGATGAACACCATCATGCTGGCCCCGAGCTTGTTCGGGTTCAGCCGGGCCTCGTAGCCCAGGATGAAGTTCTCGCGTGTCAGGCGCTTCACGCGTTCGAGCACGGCGGTGGGCGACAGGTGCACCTCCTCGGCCAGTTTCAGGTTGCTGATGCGGCCATCCCGCTGCAGCACGCGCAGGATGCGTGCGTCGATCTTGTCGATGCCCTTGTCGTTGGACAGATTCGACACCGAAGACGGTTCGGGCTGGGTCTTGTTCATGCTGGACGAATCTCCGCGGTCTCTGACGAAATCCGAATTTATCTCTTGGATTCTCGCTCTAAGCTACCAAATTATCCAGTCAGGATTTCCACTGCCATGTCTCCATCCAGCCTCCCGTTTGTCGCGGCGCCGCAACAGGCCCGCCTGCCCTACCCGTATCGCCCGGAGGTGGACGTCGTCGAGGCGGCGCTGGCCACGCTGCAGGGCCAGCTCGATTGGGCGCAGGTGATCCGCGCGGGCCGCCCGTGGGTGGAGTCCGTGCGCGACAAGCCGGCGCCGTTCTGGGCTATGGAATCGCTGCTGCGCGAGTATCCGATCTCCAGCGCCGAGGGCCTCGCGCTGATGCGCCTGGCCGAGGCGCTGCTGCGCGTGCCGGACGTCGAGACCGCGATCGCGCTGACCGCCGACCAGCTGGGCCGCGCCGACTTCGACGCCGACTCCGTCGTCGACGGTCCGCACAAGATCCTGGCGGGCATCTCCGCCAACGCCATCTCGCTGTCGAAGAAGTTCCTGCCCGGCGCCGAGGGCGAGGGCGGCCTGCTGAAGCGCCTGGGCGCGAAGACGGTCGTCGCCGCCACGGTGCGCGCCATCCAGCTGCTGGGTCGCCAGTTCGTGCTGGGCCGAACGATCGCCGAGGCGATGGAAGAGGCGCAGGACCAGCGCAAGGACATGGAAAGCGCGCGCCGCGGTTCGGCCAACGCCGCCACCGGCCTGCGCTTCTCGTACGACATGCTGGGCGAGGGCGCGCGCACCGAGCACGACGCCGAGCGATACCTGGCCTCGTATGCCAACGCGATCGACGCGATCTCGCGCGGACAGGTCGCCGCCTCGCCCGAGACGGCCGACGGCATCTCGATCAAGCTGTCGGCGCTGTTCTCGCGCTACGAGGACGGCCAGCGCGATCGCGTCTTCGCCGAGCTGCTGCCGCGCGTGTGGTCGCTGATCGAGCAGGCCGCGCGTGCCAACCTGAACCTGACGATCGACGCCGAGGAAACCGACCGCCTCGAGCTGTCGCTGGACGTGCTGGACGCGCTCGCCGAGCGCATCGCCGATGCGTTCCCGAAGTGGACCGGCTTCGGCCTGGCCGTACAGGCCTACCAGACTCGCGCGCTGCAGGTCGTCGACGCCGTCGCCGCCATCGCACGCAAGCACAGGCTGCGCTTCATGGTGCGCCTGGTCAAGGGCGCGTATTGGGACGGCGAGATCAAGCGCGCGCAGGAAGGCGGCCTCACCGGCTATCCCGTGTTCACGCACAAGGAACACACCGACATCTCCTACCTGGCCTGCGCGCGCGCGCTCATCGCCCACGCCGACGTCATCTACCCGCAGTTCGCCACGCACAACGCCGGCACCATCGCCGCGATCCTGCAGATGGCGCGCGCGAAGAACGCCGCGTTCGAGATGCAGCGTCTGCACGGCATGGGCGAGGGCATCTACCGCGAGGTGATGAAGGATCCGACGGTCGCCTGCCGCGTGTATGCGCCCGTGGGCGAGCACCGCGACCTGCTCGCCTACCTCGTGCGCCGCCTGCTGGAGAACGGCGCCAACTCGAGCTTCGTGCACCAGCTGGCCGACAACGCCGTCGACGTCGAGCGCCTGCTCGCCTCGCCGATGACCACCGCGCGCCCGCCGGCATTCCCGATGCCTGCGTTCCTGTATCCGGTCGACCACGGCCTGCAGCGCCGCAACTCCACCGGCGCCGACCTGGCCGTGATCGCCGACCGCGCGCCGCTGGACGCCGCCGTCGCGGCCACCGTGGTGCCCGTGATCCGCGAGGCGACCACCGAGGAAGTCATCACGCAGATGGTCAGGCTCGACGACGGCTTCGCCGCGTGGAGCGAGCGCCCGGTGGCCGAGCGTGCCGCCATCATCCGCCGCGCCGGCGACATGCTCGACGCACGGCTGGCCGAGTTCTGCGGCCTGCTCGTGAAGGAGGCGCACAAGACGCTGGGCGACTGCGTGGCTGAGGTGCGCGAGGCGGTCGACTTCTGCCGCTACTACGCCGACCAGGCGCAGATCCGCCTGCAGGACCAGGTGCTGCCCGGCCCGACCGGCGAAAGCAACGAGCTGCGCATGACCGGCCGCGGCGTGTTCGTCTGCATCTCGCCGTGGAACTTCCCGCTCGCGATCTTCGCGGGCCAGGTCGTCGCCGCGCTGGTGGCCGGCAACACCGTCGCCGCCAAGCCGGCCGAACAGACGCCCGCGGTCGCCGCGCGCATGGTCGAACTGCTGTACGAAGCGGGCGTCCCGAAGGACGCGCTGGCGTTGCTGCACGGTCCGGGCGAGACGATCGGCGCGTCGCTGACGGCCAACCTGCACTGCTCGGGCGTGTGCTTCACTGGCTCCACGCAGGTCGCCAAGATCATCCAGCGCACGCTGGCGCACAAGGACGGCCCCATCGTGCCGTTCATCGCCGAGACCGGCGGCCTCAACGCGATGATCGTCGACTCGAGCGCGCTGCCCGAGCAGGTCGTCGACGCCGTCGTGCAGAGCGCGTTCCGCTCGGCCGGCCAGCGCTGCTCCGCGCTGCGCCTGCTGGTCGTGCACGGCTCGATCGCCGACGGCGTGATCGAGATGGTGCGGGGCGCGCTCGCCGAGTTGAACGTCGGCGATCCGGCGCGGCTGTCGACAGACGTCGGCCCGGTGATCGACGACGAGGCCCACGCCAACGTCTCGCGCAACGTGGCGCGCCTGAAGAAGGAGGCCAAGCTGCTGGGCGAGGCGAAGACGGCGTCGACGTTCCCGCGCCTGGTGCCGCCGGTCGCCTTCGAGCTCGGCGCCATCGCCGACCTGAAGGAAGAGATCTTCGGCCCGGTGCTGCACGTCGTGCGCTGGAACGGCGACGTCGACCAGGTGATGCACGACATCAACGAGCTGGGCTACGGCCTGACGCTGGGCATCCAGACGCGCATCGACAGCCGCGCGCAGCGTCTCGCGAAGCTGGCCAAGGTGGGCAACGTCTACATCAACCGCAACATCATCGGCGCGGTGGTGGGCGTGCAGCCGTTCGGTGGCGAAGGCCTGTCGGGCACCGGCCCGAAGGCGGGCGGCCCGAACTACCTGCTGCGCTTCTGCGCCGAGCAGACGCTGACCATCAACACCGCGGCCGCCGGCGGCAACGCGGCGCTGCTCGCGGGCGAGTCCGGCGGGCATTGAGGGAAGGCCCGGGTCGGGCCGCTCCGGCGCAGGCAACAGAATCGCCGCATCGGCAACGGTGCGGGGATTTTTCACATGAGCGACGAGACCTTCGACGGCGGCTGCGATTGCCGCGCCGTGCGCTACCGCCTGCACGCGCGGCCGATGTTCGTGCACTGCTGCCACTGCCGCTGGTGCCAGCGCGAGAGCGGCGCCGCATTCGCGCTCAACGCGCTGATCGAAGCCGACCGCGTCACGTTGCTGGCCGGCCCCGTCGATGTCGTCGGCACGCCGTCCCACAGCGGCGAAGGTCAGCGCATCGCGCGCTGCCCGAGCTGCCGGATCGCCGTCTGGAGCCAATACAGCAGCCCGCTGGTGAGCTTCGTGCGCGTGGGCACGCTCGACGAGCCCGACGCGTTCCCACCCGACATCCACATCTTCACGTCGACCAAGCAGCCGTGGATCCAGCTATCCGGCGACGTGCCGGCGGTGCCGGAGTACTACGCCAGCGCCGAGATGTGGCCCGCGGCGTCGCTGGCGCGCCGGCGGGCTCTTTTCGCAACGAAATGATGGTTGGCCGTCAGTTGGCGATCTTCAGCCAGTTGATGTTGTAGCCGCCCGCAAGCGCCTTCACCGCGATCTGCTGCTGGCCCGCGGGCAGCGTGACCTGGTGCGAGATCGTCGTCCAGTTCTGCCAGCCGCCGGTCTTGGGTACCGACACGCTGCCGTAGACCGGGCTGCCGCCGGCCTTCTCCAGCTGGATGACGCCGCCGCCGTTCAAGCTCGCGACGCGGTACGAGACCGTGTAGGTGCCGGCCACGGGGATGTTGACGTTCCAGACGATCCAGTCGTTGGCGTCGATCCAGCCGACGTCCTGGCCGCCCTCCGAGCACGGCTCGGTCTGGATGCCGCTCATCACGGCGTAGTTCTCGGCCTCGATCTGGATACTCACCGGCGTGCCCTTCTGGTAGACGCGCACGTAGTCGACGTACATCTTGGCCGGCAGCGCGGCGTCGTTGATCGTGAAGCCCGGCCAGTTGCCGCCGACGGCCATGTTCAGCAGCAGGAAGAACGGGTTCTGGAAGGCCTGCGTGTTGCCGACGCCGTTGGTGATCTGGATCTGGTTGTACTGGGTGCCGTCGACGAACCACTTGATGAAGTCCTGATCCCATTCGACGGCGTACACGTGGTAGTCCGTCGGCGTGGTGCCGATGTTGTTGCTGTAGTCGGCCTGCGAGCCGTTGGCCGCCTGCCAGTGCACGCTGCCGTAGACCGTGCCGCCGGTGTTGATCTGCTCCATGATGTCGGTCTCGCCCGACGCCGGCCAGCCCACGCTGGCGATGTTGTTGCCCAGCATCCACCAGCCCGGCCACGTGCCCTGCACGGCCGGCAGCTTGATGCGCGCCTCCATGCGGCCGTACTTCCAGCTGCGCGTGCCCTGCGTCTTCATGCGCGCCGAGGTGTAGTGATAGCCGCCGAAGTCCTCCTTCTTGGCCGTGATCACGAGGTTGCCGTTCTCGACGGTCGCGTTCTCCTTGCGGTAGTACTCGAGCTCGTTGTTGCCCCAGCCGCCGCCCCCGGTCTCGAAGACCCAGTCCGGGCTGATGGAGCCGTTGAACTCGTCCGACCAGACGAGTTGCCAGGACTGCGCCTGGGCCGCGTGGCCGAGCAGCGCCGCGGCCGACGTCACGAGAAGGGTACGGAGTCTCATCATGCTTGCCTCATGCGTTGGGTTGTGGTGACCGATGCGGCAGAGCAATGGAACCGGTTCCGTTCGCCGCCGGCCGATGCTAGTGAAAGCGTTTTCAGAACGCATCCCCAGAACCGGGTACGGCAGGCGGTATGCAACTTCCTGCAACCAATTTGCACGGGATTTCCGGCGCCGGCGCCCGACGGGCGCGGTGGCGGCGGCGAATAGTTCGGCGTGCGCGCGCGATGCTGCGGCGCACCGCGCGGACTGCCTGCGCGGCCGTCAGGCCAGCCGGGACGCCTCCGCCTTGCCCAGCAGCCACTGCAGTCCGGCCAGATGCTGCTGGTCGTGGCTGCAGAGATAGTGGATCAGGCTGCGCAGCGTCAGCGGGCCGTAGCCCTCGAAGACGGCGGTGCGCGCCAGTTGCTCTTCGGACAGGCCGGAGATCATCTCCAGCGTCCGCGCCCGCGCCGCGCGGAACGCGGCGAGCACGCGCGCGGGCTCGTCACGCGCGTAGGCGCGCTCGCGCACGAGGGCCTCGGTGTCGATGGAGGCCAGCGTCGGATGCGTCTCGGCGAGCGTGCGGCGGATGCGCAGCTGGTAGCCGTCGATCTCGATGTCGCGCACGTGGCACAGCTGCTCGAGCGCCGTCAGCGGCTCGCTGGGCACGCCGTCCCACGAGGGCGGCGCCCAGCGCGTGAACTCCGGCGCGAAGGCGGCGAAGTGGGACTCGAGCTGGTCGGGGAAATCGGCGAGGGCGCGCAGCGTGATGTCGTTCATGACGCCATCTTGCCGCACCCGTGAAGTCACTGCGACACGCGGGCCCTGGCCGCGAGCGGGGCGAATTCCTGCTTGCCCATCGCGGGGGCCTGCCGGACGCGAGCACTCGCCCTCCGCTTCGTTCGAAGGCTCGCGCATCCCTACTTCAACGGACGCGCGATCGTCCGCCGCGTCGTAGTCTTGCCGACTTCAGGTCAGGGAGCCGCGCATGTTCAATTCGGAAACCCTCGAAGTCGCCATCGGCATGGTGTTCCTGTTCCTGCTGATGTCACTGGTGTGCACGGCCATCAAGGAATGGATCGAAGGGCTGCTGAAATGGCGCGCGATGGATCTGGAGCGGGCGATGCGCACCCTGCTCGACGACGACACCGGCGAGACCTCGAGGCTGCTCTACCACCACCCGATCATCTTCTCGCTCTTCCAGGGCGTGTACCAGGTCGACAAGCTTCGCAAGAGCGGCTTCAACATGTGGTCGGGCGCGGACAAGCACATGCCGCTGAGCGCGCGCCGCAACCTGCCGTCGTACATCCCAACCGGCCACTTCGCGACGGCATTGATCGACCAGATCGCGCGCCGTCCGCCGCCGAAGAACACGCCTACGGCTGCCGCGCCCGAAGCCGGGAAGCCCGGCAAGCTCGCGAAGCTGGACATCGACCTCCTGCGCCAGGGCGCGCTGGGCTATTCCGCGCACCTGCGCGACATCATCCTGTCCGCCATCGACTATGCCGATGGCGACCTCGCGCGCGTGCGCAAGGCCATCGAGCAGTGGTTCGACGGCGCGATGGATCGTGCCTCGGGCTGGTACAAGCGCCGGACGCAGGCCCTGCTGTTCATCATCGGGGTCGTGGCCGCCGTCGTCCTCAACGTCGACTCGCTGCACATCCTGCATCGCCTGACGACGGACAAGACATTGCGCGAAAGCGTCGTGCACCGCTCCGAGGCGGCCAGGGCTCCGGCACCCGCGGTGGCCGCGTCCGCCGCCGTGCCGACCATCGACCTGACCGCGCTCAAGGAGACGCGCGCCGAACTCGAGGCGGTGGCGCTGCCGATCGGCTGGGAGCACGACGACCGGGATGCCTGGTACTCCGTCGCGCCGACCCAGTTCTGCGCCGCCTCCACGGTGGACAACGACCAGGTCACGCGCCGGTGCGATGCGGGCCACAGCCCGTTCTATTCCTGGCTGCGCATCGGCTTGGGCTGGCTCGTCACGGCGATGGCGATCATGCTCGGCGCGCCGTTCTGGTTCGACGTCCTGAACAAGATCATGATCATCCGCTCCACCGTGAAGCCGCACGAGAAGAGCCCGGAGGAGCCGTCGCAGGACGGTGGCACGCCGCCGGCATCGGCGCCATCGCCGGCGCCGCAACCCGACGCAGCCGCGACCTAGCCGCCTCCTGGGGCGATGGCCCGCGCCGCGTCATGAAAAAAGGGCCCCGAAGGGCCCTCTCGATGATCGCGCCACCGCGATGCTTCAGGGGTACAGGCCGCGCTCTTCGCGTGCGATCAGGATGCGTTCGCAGGCGACGGCGAAGGTCGCGGTGCGCAGCGTGATCTTGTGGCGGTCGGCCGTGTCCCAGATCTTCTTGAGCGCGTCGACCATGATCTTGTCCAGGCGCACGTTGATCTCGTCCTCGCTCCAGAAGAAGCTGGAGAAATCCTGCACCCATTCGAAGTACGACACCGTCACGCCGCCGGCGTTGCAGATGACGTCCGGCACCACGAGGATGTTGCGCTCGAACAGCATGTCGTCGGCCTTGGGCACCGTCGGGCCGTTGGCGCCTTCGAGCACCATCTTGGCCTTGATGCGGCGGGCGCGCTCCTCGGTGATCTGGCCTTCGAGGGCGGCCGGGATCAGGATGTCGCAGTCGACGTCCCAGAACTCCTCGGCCTTGATGACGTCGGCGCCCTTGAAGCCGGCGACGCCGCCCGTGTTGTTCACGTGCGGGATCAGTTCGGCGAGGTCGAAGCCGTTGGCGTTGAAGATGGTGCCGGTGTGGTCCTGCGCCGCGACGATCTTCGAGCCGGCCTGGCCGAACAGTTCGGCGGCAGAGCCACCGACGTTGCCGAAGCCCTGCACCGCGACGCGGGCGCCGTTCAGGTCCATGCCGATGCGGCGGGCCGCTTCCCTGCCGGTGACGAACACGCCCCGGCCGGTGGCCTTGATGCGGCCGGCCGAGCCGCCGAGGTGCAGCGGCTTGCCGGTGACGACGCCGGTGGACGTCGAGCCGGTGTTCATCGAGTACGTGTCCATCATCCAGGCCATGATCTGGCCGTTGGTGTTCACGTCCGGCGCCGGGATGTCCTTCTGCGGGCCGATGATCAGGCCGATCTCGCTGGTGTAGCGGCGCGTCATGCGCTCGAGTTCCTTGGTCGACAGCAGCTTGGGGTCGACGCGGATGCCGCCCTTGGCGCCGCCGAACGGCAGGTTCACGGCCGCGCACTTGACCGTCATCCACGCCGACAGCGCCATCACTTCTTCCAGCGTGACGTCCGGGTGGTAGCGCACGCCGCCCTTGCCCGGGCCGCGCGACAGGTTGTGCTGCACGCGAAAGCCTTCGAAGTGAGCGACGGTGCCGTTGTCCAGCTCGATGGGCACGTCGACGATCAGCGCGCGCTTCGGGCGCTTGAGGGTCTCGACCCAGCGGGCCTGCGCGCCGAGGTAGGGCACCACGCGGTCGACCTGCGACAGGTACGTGCCCCAGGGGCTGTCACCGGTCGGTGAAACGTACGACAGATTGCTCATGACGGAATTCCTTGTGTCTGTTTGAGATTCGCGACTCGCCCGGCCTCGTGAGCGGGGCGACGCAAGTTCCGTGGGCGCGACGGTCTCGATCGGAGACGGGCCCGCGCCGGGAGTGGCCGCACTGTAGGCCGGACCGCGCCGAATTAGTCACCGAGCCCCATGCAACTTTTGCATGACCCCTGCGAGTCGGTTTCATGCCGGTTACGGCGCGGGCGGGTCCTACACTCGCCGGATGATGAACTCGAACACCCAATCCGCGCCACTGCCGGGGCCTTCCGGCGCCTCGACGGCACCGCTGCTGGCTTTCGTCGGCGGCGGCAACATGGCCGGAGCCATCCTCGGTGGATTGATCGCCGCGGGGCATCCGCCGAGCCGCGTCGTGGTGGTCGAACCGCATGCGCCACAAGCCGACATCGTCCGTGAGAAATTTGGCGTGCGCGTGGAGGCCGCCGGGGGCGCCGCGCTGGCCGGCGCCGACATCGTCGTGTGGGCCGTCAAGCCGCAGGTCTTCCTCGAGGCCGCCGCGCCCTGCGCGCCCTTCGTCGGCGGCGCGCTGCACCTGTCGGTGATGGCCGGCATCCGCAGCGACGCCATCGCACGCGCCACCGGCAGCGACCGCGTCGTGCGCGCCATGCCCAACACGCCGGCGCTGATCGGCGAGGGCATCGCCGGCCTGTTCGCGCGCGCCGCGGTGAGCGCCGACGACCGCGCCGCGATCGAGCGCGTGCTGGCACCCACCGGCGAGACGCTGTGGGTGGCGCAGGAGAGCGACCTCGACGCCGTCACCGCGCTGTCCGGCTCCGGCCCGGCCTACGTGTTCTTCTTCATCGAGGCCATGATGCAGGCCGCGGCCGACATGGGCCTGAGCCCCGGGCAGGGGCGGCGCCTGGCGCAGGCGACGTTCAAGGGCGCGACCTCGCTCGCGCGTGCCAGCGACGAGTCGCCCGAGACGCTGCGCTCGCGCGTGACGTCCAAGGGCGGCACCACGTACGCCGCGATCGCGTCGATGGAGGCCGCGGGCGTCAAGCCGGCGATCGTGCAGGCGCTGCGCGCGGCGCAGGCGCGCGCGAAGGAGCTGGGCGACGAATTCGGCGGTTAGGCGCGATTGCTCAGCGCAGCGCGTGGCCGCTGGCGACGAACGACAGCACCACGCCGGCAAAGACGGCGGCGCCGACCCAGTGGTTGACGCGGAATGCGCGGAAGCAGCCGTCGCGCGTGCGATCCCAGATCAGCGTGAAGTGCCAGCCCGCCTGCAGCGCGCCGACGACGATCCCCACCGAGTACAGCGGGCCGAGGCCCAGCTTGAGGCCCAGGTACAGCCATGACAGCAGGTAGACCGCGTAGAACGCCATCACGCCGGCGACGTCGAAGCGACCGAGCGTGATCGCCGAGGTGCGGATGCCGATCCTCAGGTCGTCGTCGCGGTCGACCATCGCGTACTCGGTGTCGTAGGCCAGCACCCAGAACAGGTTGCCCACGAGCAGCCACCATGCGAGCGCGGGCACCGCGGCGGGAATGGCCGCGAGCGACCAGTCGCGGCCGCCGGTGGCCGCGGCGAACGCCATCGGGATGCCGAAGCTGAACGCGACGCCCAGCACGGCCTGCGGCATCGAGACGAGGCGCTTTGCGTACGGATAGGCGAGGGTCACCGCCAGCGCGGCGAACGACATCAGGATCGTCGGCGGATTGGTGGTGAGCACGAGGCCGAACGCGAGCAGCGCCAGCACGGCGCCGAACGTCAACGCCGCCTTGACCGACAGCGCGCCGCTGGTCACGGGCCGCTGCGCGGTGCGCTTGACGTGCTTGTCGAACTCGCGGTCGGCCACGTCGTTGATGCAGCAGCCGGCGCTGCGCATCAGGATCGTGCCGAGCGTGAACACCGTCAGCAGGTGCCAGCCCGGGAAGCCGTCGCAGGCGATCCACAGCGCGGAAAGCGTGGGCCACAGCAGCAGCAGCCAGCCGGCGGGGCGGTTCCAGCGGATCAGGTCGAGATAGAGGGCGACGCGGCTCGAGGACATGGGCGCATTGTCGCCCGATCCGATCGCACGACCGCCGGCCCCGGCCGCCGTCAGAGCGGGCCGAGGATGCTTCCCAACCCGTTGGCCGGCATCCCGCCGAGCGCGACCAGCTGGCCGTCCGGCCGCTGGAAGACGATGCCCGGCGTGCCGCGCAGGTTCAGCGCGTTCATCAGGCCTTCGCTCGCCTGCAGCCCGCGCGCGACCGCCTCGGGGACGGGCGCCGTCGGCGGCAGGCTCGCGTCCTGCATCGAATGGCGCGGGCCGCCCTGCATCATGCGCGCCACGCCGAACGCATGCGAACGCTCGAACGCCGCCAAGCGCTTCGCCGGATCCGGATCGCCCAGCAGCGTCGCCGCCTTGCCGGCACTGGTCGGCGCAATCACGGCCACCAGGATGTAGCGCAGCTGCACCTTGCCGCCGTCGACCCACGGGCGCGCGTCGGCCCAGAACTTGGCGCAGTACACGCAGTTCGCGTCGAGGAACACGTAGACCTTGCGCGGCGCGTCGTCGCGGCCGTCGGCGATCCAGCGCGTGTGCTGCAGCACGTCGGGCGTCACCGGCGCGCCCTGGCGCTGGGCGACGCCGCTCCACTGCGCCTGCGCGGGCGCGTCGAACGACGCGAGGGCCAGCAGCATGGCCGCGGCGAGGGAGACCAGCGGGGACTTGTTCATGGCGCGGCGCGAGTGACGGGGGCTGGATGGACGCCGGACGCGCGACAAGGTTCCGTCAATCGTCCATGCGCTTCTGGAAGATCAGCCCCGCGTGCTCGCGCAGCGCATGGAACTTGATCTTGGGCCAGTTGGCCTCGACCGCGCGCAGCTCCGGCGCGTACTCGACGAGGATGGCCGGCGCGTTGACCGCGTCGTAGGCGATGCGGTGCGCGTTGTTGTCGATGAAGCGCTGCAGTTCCTTGTCGCCGCCATCGTCCGGGTCGCAGGTGACCCAGCGCGCGAGCGCGTAACGCGCGGGCTGGATGCGCGCGCGCACGCCGTACTCGTGCTCGAGCCGGTGCGCGACGACTTCGAACTGCAGCTGGCCGACCGCGCCCAGCAGCAGCACGGTGCCCAGCACCGGCCGGAAGACCTGGATCGCGCCTTCCTCGCCCAGCTGCGTCAGCCCGGCGCGCAGCTGCTTGGTCTTGAGCGGATCGGCCACTTCGACCGTGCGGAACAGCTCCGGCGCGAAGAAGGGCAGGCCGGTGAACTGCAGCTGCTCGCCTTCGGTGAGCGTGTCGCCCAGCTGCAGCACGCCGTGGTTGGGGATGCCGATGATGTCGCCGGCGAAGGCCTCGTCGAGCAGTTCGCGCCGCTGCGACAGGAACGACACGACCGTGTTCGGCCGCAGCTCCTTGCCCGAACGCACGACCTTCAGCCGCATGCCGCGCTCGAAGTGGCCGGAAGCCACGCGCAGGAACGCGATGCGGTCGCGGTGCGACGGGTCCATGTTGGCCTGGATCTTGAAGACGACGCCGCTGAACTTGGCCTCCTCGGGCTTCACTTCGCGCTGCATGGACGGCCGCGCGCCCGGCGCGGGAGCGAGGTCGACCAGCGCGTCCAGCACTTCCTGCACGCCGAAGTTGTTGATCGCCGAGCCGAAGAACATCGGTGTCTGGTGGCCTTCGAGGAAGGCCTCCTCGTCGAACTCGGGCGCCGCGGCGCCGAGCAGCTCGATCTCGTTCTGCGACTGGTCCCAGCCCATGCCGAAGCGCTCGGCGTAGGCCGGGTTGTCGAGGTCGGTCAGCACTTCCTCGTCGCCGCCGGCGCGATCCTCGCCCGGCGAGAACACGCGCATCTGCTTCTTGCGCAGGTCGACGACGCCGCCGAACAGCTTGCCCATGCCCACCGGCCAGGTGAACGGCACGACGCTCATGCCCAGCTCGCGCTCGATCTCGTCCATCAGCGCCAGCGGCTCCTGCACTTCGCGGTCCATCTTGTTGACGAAGGTCAGGATGGGCGTGTTGCGCGCGCGGCAGACCTGCAGCAGGCGGCGCGTCTGCGGCTCGACGCCGTTGGCCGCGTCGATCACCATCAGCGCGGCGTCGACGGCGGTCAGCACGCGGTAGGTGTCTTCGGAGAAGTCCTGGTGGCCCGGGGTGTCGAGCAGGTTGATGACGCAGTCGCGGTATTCCATCTGCATCACCGACGACGCCACCGAGATCCCGCGCTGCTTCTCGATCTCCATCCAGTCGGACGTCGCGTGCCGCGCCGCCTTGCGCGCCTTGACCGAGCCGGCGATCTGGATCGCGCCCGAGAACAGCAGCAGCTTTTCCGTCAGCGTGGTCTTGCCCGCGTCAGGGTGGGAAATGATGGCGAAGGTGCGGCGGCGGCGCACCTGGGTGGCGAGATCGGCGGACATGGCGGCGTGCGCCGGCCCGGAAGCCGGGCGGACGCGGGTTGAGTGCGGGGGAACCCGGGATTATCGCGGGTCGAGGCCCGTCGCGCCGGGATTGACCTCGGCAGCCCGCGAAATCCGTCCGTCAGCCCTGTTTCCTGGTGGGCACCGGCGGCGGCAGATCCTTGGCCTGCAGCATCCGCAGCTGCGTCACCAGCTGGTTGTGCGCATCGAGGAACGCCGCGGCGATCACCTTGCCTTCGTTCGTGTTGCTCCAGCCCGCGCCCGCGGCGCCACCGGCGCGGCCCAGCATCAGGCCGGCCATGCCGAGGTCGGTGACGCGCACCGAGCCGGTGGCGGCGGCGATCTGCTCGGTGGTCTCGTTGTCCGTCAGCAGCAGGGCGACCTGGGCCTCCTTCAGCTTGACGCTGTCGGCCAGGCCGACGAACTTGTTGAGGACGGGGACGTGGCTCATGACGCCGCCGAGCTCGCGGCCGGCGTCGCGTTCGCTGAAGGTCAGGCTGGGCGTGATCGTGTACTGCGCGGCGTAGCCCTGGCCCTTGCGCACCTGCACCGCGTTGCCGAGCACGCCGGAATCCTTGAGCTGCTGCTCCTGGATCGTCGCGTGCAGGCCGGCGGCGCGATCGACGATGCGGAAGCACCCGCTCTGCTGCGCGATCAGGCGCACCAGCGGCACCGGCGAGCTGGGCAGGTTGTAGCCGCCGGCCATCGTGTAGCCGTTCGGGTTCTCGACCAGCGCCATCGTCGCGACCGGGGCATCGCACCGGACCAGCTCGTGGCTGGCGTTCTGCGCGCCGGCGGGGCCGGCCGAGCCGCTGATCACCGAGCCGCCCTGGCCCAGCTCCGTCTTCTTCTGGCCGCAGGCGGCGAGGCCCAGCGTCGCGACGACGACGCAGGCGAGCGCGACGCGCGTGCGGGATTGCAGGGACTTGTCGTGGGCTTGCGCCATGTCGGGAACCTCTCCACTCACTCGGAAAGGCGCGATCATGCCAGCGCGCGGGGCGCCGCCGGGCCCGAACAAGCCCGACCCCCACGCTTCGCAGCGCATCGAAATGTTTCAGGGCGTCGCGGACTCGCCCAGCGATTCGCCCACGATCTTCAGCGCGTGCTCGACCCACGCGTCCTTCTCGCCCACGGGCGCGGCGTAGTGCAGCGCCTTGCGCGCCGCCTCGCGGCCGGCCGCGCGCCACATCACCCAGGTGGCGAGGTAGGCCGACGCCATGCAGCCCCCGGCCGTGGCGATCGGGCCGCGCGCGACGAAGGGCAGGTCGGCCACGCGCACGCCGGCCTCGATCACCCACGGCTTGGTCGTGAGGTCGGTGCAGGCCGGCGCGTCGCCCAGCATGCCCAGGCGGGCGAGCAGCAGCGTCCCGGAGCACTGCGCGCCGATCAGCTGGCGCGTCGGGTCGAGCACGATGCGATCCATCAGCGCCGCGTTCTCGGCGATCGCCCGCGAATAGATGCCGCTGCCGAACAGCACGGCATCGGCCTCGAGCACGAACTCGAGCGGCTGCTGCGCGGTGACGGTGACGCCGTTCATCGACGTCACCTGCGCCGACGGGCTCGTGATCTCGGCCTGCACGCCCTCCGCGCGCAGCCGGTTGATCAGGCCCAGCGCGATGAACGAGTCGAGTTCGTTGAAGCCGTCGAACGTGAGAATGGCGACGCGCATGGCGGTCCTCGGTGGCGAGACGCTCGAAGCCGAGCGAGGCTTAGTCTTCCAGCAATGAACGCAGCATCCACGCCGTCTGCTCGTGCACCGTCAGGCGTTGCGTCAGCAGGTCGGCGGTGGGCTCGTCGCCGGCCTTGTCGGCGACCGGGAACAGCTTGCGCGCGGTGCGCGCGACGGCCTCGTGGCCGGCCACCAGCACGCGCACCATCTCGAGCGCCCTGGGCGGCGTTTCGGGCACGTCCGGCAGCGAGCTGAGGCGGCCGAATTGCGCGTACGAGCCGGGCGCGTGGTGGCCCAGCGAGCGGATGCGCTCGGCGATCGGGTCGACCGCGTTCCACAGCTCCGTGTACTGGCCCATGAACATCACGTGCAGCGTGTTGAACATCGGGCCGGTGACGTTCCAGTGGAAGTTGTGCGTCGTCAGATACAGGGTGTAGGTATCGGCGAGCAGGTGGCTCAGGCCGTCGGCGATCGCGGCGCGATCCCTGGTGCCGATGCCGATGTCGATGGTCGTGCTGGCGGCGGCGATCTTCGCGCCGGAAGTCTTCTTGGGCATGCGTTCCCTCGGGTTGGAACCGGCAAGCTTAGGCAACGCCCGTCGAACGGCCAACGGAAACGACAAAAGACCCCATGCCGGACTCGGCTGGGGTCGTTCGCAGGCGCGCGAGGCGCGCGGCAGCTCAGGCGTGGGCGTCGAGCAGGCTGCCGGCGCCGCCGTAGGTCTCGGGCTTGGCGGCGGCCTCGGCGGCCGTGGCTTCGCTGGCGACCTTGGGCGGCGTCGCCGCGCCGACCGCGGGCGCGGCCGGCTTGGCCGGCGCGGCGGCAGGCGCCGCGGCCTTCGCGGGCGCGTGCGGCGCGCGGCTGGACTTGGTCGTCGCGGCGGGCAGCGCAGTCGCGGCGTTCGAATGGGGCTGGATGCGCATGGCGGATTCCTGATGGGTCTGGCGCGATGCCGGCCGAAAAGGCATTCACCGCACCTTCATCGTAGACAGGCGCCCGCGTTTCCAAAGCCCGATCAACGGCCGCATTTCCGGCCAGTTCCGCCCCGCGCGTCGCACGCGGGGCGGGCGGTCATTGCCCTGTCTTGAACGACGTGAACGTGCGCGTCTGCACGCGCTTGATGTCCTGCGGCAGCGCGTCGGGCACCGTCATGTGGGCCAGGTCGTCGGGCTTGAGGAACACGCTTGGGTTGTCGGCCACGTCCTTCTGCACGAACTTCAGCGAGGCCTTGTTCGGGTTGGCGTAGAACACCTTGTTGGTGAGCGACGCGTGCACCTCGGGGCGCAGGATGTAGTTGATGAACAGCAGCGCGTTGCCCGGATGCGGCGCGTCGGCCGGAATCGCCATCGAGTCGAAGAACAGCGTCGAGCCGGTCTTGGGCACGAAGGCCATGATGTCGTTGCCGTTCTTTTCCTTGATGGCGCGGGCGCGGGCGATGTTGATGTCGCCCGAGTAGCCCAGCACCGCGCACACCGAGCCGGCGACCATGTCGTTGATGTAGCCCGACGACGAGAAGCGGCCGATGTCCGGACGGATCTTCTTGAGCATCGCGCCGGCCAGCGCGTAGTCGGCGGCGTTGCGGCTGTAGGCCGGCTTGCCGACGTAGCCGAGGGCGATCGGCATCACCTCGGACGGCGAATCGAGGAAGCTGATGCCGCAGCTCTTGAGCTTGTCGGCGTACTTCGGGTCGAAGACCAGCGCCCACGGGTTGTCGGGCATCGGCATGCCGCCGAGCGCCGCCTTGACCTTGCCGGTGTTGATGCCCACCGTGATGTAGCCCCACAGCCAGTCGACGAGATACTGGTTGCCCGGATCGATCTTCGCCATCAGCTGCAGCAACGTCGGATCGAGGTTGCCCCAGTTGGTCAGCTTGCTGCGGTCGAGCTTCTGGAACAGCCCGGCCTCCAGCTGCACCTTGGCGAAGTGCGCGCTCGGCACGACGATGTCGTAGCCCGTCTTGCCCGCCACCAGCTTGCCGTGCAGGATCTCGTTGGTGTCGTAGTTGTCGTAGTTGACCTTGATGCCGGTCTCTTTCTCGAAGTTCTTCAACGTGTCGTCGGCGATGTAGTCCGACCAGTTGTAGATGTTGAGCACCTTGGGCTCCGGGCCGGCGGCGCGGCTCGCGGGCGCGAGCAGGACGGCGGCGACGCTGGCCGCGACGGCGAGGAGGCGAGGCAGGCGGGAAGGCATGAGGCGGGAACTCCGGCAGGGATGAAAACGGGCGAAGGTCGTATTGCACCACGGCCAAAGCCGCTTTGGCTGACGAGAAGGCGGCGGCCGACGACCATCGCCCGAGCCTTCACTCCACAACGAGGAATCCCGCCCACGGTTGACCTGCCGTCCGCCGCCCGGCGCGCGCATCATCGCGACGATGCTGCAGGTGCTGGTCAACACGATCGAACGGGCAGGACGGCGCAGGCCTTCATGCTCGACGCGATCCAGCAAGGGGTGGATCTGGCCGAGATCGACGACGCGAAGCCGGCTGTCGGCCCTAGCTCGCGATGCTGAACGCGATGGTGGTGACGCCGTCCTCGCTCGTCGCCAGCGTCGCGCCGCCGTGCATCGTCGCCACCGCCCTGACGATGGCCAGGCCCAGGCCGTGGCCGTGGATCTCGCCGGTGTCGTGGCGCGACGAGTCGACGCGGTAGAAGCGGTCGAACAGCCGCGGCAGGTGCGTCGCGGCGATCGTCTCGCCCGGGTTGGCGACCGCGATCCAGATCGCGCCGGCGCGCTGCGTGATCGTCACGACCAGGCGCGCGCCCGCGGCCGAGTGCGCGATCGCGTTCTGCAGCAGGTTGGACAGCGCACGCCGGAACAGCGCGATGTTCATCGTGGCCTGCGCGCGCAGCTCGCCCTCGATCGCGACGGTGGTACCGGTCTCGTCGAGCAGCGGCTCGAAGAAC
The DNA here is from genome assembly GCF_023231945.1 of Scleromatobacter humisilvae. GTDB lineage: Bacteria > Pseudomonadota > Gammaproteobacteria > Burkholderiales > Burkholderiaceae_C > Scleromatobacter > Scleromatobacter humisilvae. The sequence goes on along the minus strand of NZ_JAJLJH010000005.1, from coordinate 65,436 downwards.
TCGATCGTCATCTCGACCTCGTGCGCGACGTCGGCCGCCGTCAGGCCGGTCGCGGCCTCGCCCTGGTCGGCGCGCGCCAGGAACAGCATGTCGTTGACGATGGAGCGCAGGCGTTCGAGCTCCTCGAGGTTGGACTGCAGCGTCTCCTCGAATTCGGTCGCGCTGCGCGGGCGCGCCAGCGCCACCTGCGTGCCGCCGATCAGGTTGGCCAGCGGCGTGCGCAGCTCGTGCGCGACGTCGGCGTTGAAGCCCTCGAGCTGCTGGTAGGCCTCCTCGAGGCGGCCGAGCGCGCCGTTGAAGGCGACCGTCAGATCCTCCAGCTCCACCGGCAGGCTCTCCAGCTGCAGGCGCTGCGACAACGTCTTCGGTCGCAGCGCGCGCGCCTCGGCCGACAGCCGCTGCAGCGGACGCAGGCCGATGCGCGCGATCCACCAGCCGAGCGCCATCACCAGCGCCACCACGCCGAGTGTCAGCAGCGTCAGCGCGACGAGGAACGCGCGCAGCGTGTGCTCGAAGGGCTCGATGTCGACGCCCACGATCAGCCGCACCGGCGGCCGATCGGCGAACGGGCCGATGCGCATCGACAGCGTGCGGTAGCTGCGCCCGGAGATCGGCAGCCTCAGCATGCCGTGGCCCGCCTCGCCCTGGTTGACGCGCTCCATCTCGTCGAGGCCCTTGCCGTACAGGAAGCGAGGATCGTCGCTGAGCACCCAGAAGCGCACGCTGCCGTCGGCGGGCGTCAGCGTGTCCATCTTTGTCTGCAGGCGCGGCCAGTGCTCGAGGTCGCCGAAGCGCTCGAGCGAGTAGCGCATGTTCTGCAGGTTGGTGTTGAGGTCGTCGTTCTGGTGGCGCGTCAGCTCGCGCTCCAGCACGCCGTACAGCACCGCGCCGACGAGCGTGAACATCGCCAGCGCCGTGAGCGCGAACATCACGACCAGGCGCAGCGTGATGGACCGCCGCATCAGAATGCCTCCGCCTGGCGGCTGCGCGGCGAGCGCCTTCGGAGCGGCCGGACGGCGCTCATGCCGCCGACTCCTCGTCCGGACCGGCCCCGTCGCGCGCCTCCATCACGTAGCCCATGCCGCGGATCGTGTGCAGCAGCTTGGGCGTGAAGGCGTTGTCGACCTTGGCGCGCAGCCGCTTGATGGCGACCTCGACGACGTTGGTGTTGGAGTCGAAGTTCATGTCCCACACCAGCTCGGCGATCGCGGTCTTGGACAGGATCTCGCCCTGGCGGCGCGCCAGCACGGCCAGCAGCGCGAACTCCTTGGCGCTGAGGTCGATGCGCTCGGCGCCGCGCCAGGCCTTGCGCGCGATCAGGTCGATCTGCAGGTTGGCGATCCTCAGCTGCGTGGGCTCCTGCGCGCGGCCGCGCCGCTGCAGCGCCTGCAGGCGCGCGAGCAGCTCGAGGAACGAGAACGGCTTGACCAGGTAGTCGTCGGCGCCCTCGTGCAGTCCGCGCACGCGGTCCTCGATCGAGTCGCGCGCGGTCAGCATGATGACGGGCGTCTGCTTGACGGCGCGCAGCGCGCGCAGCAGCGTGAAGCCGTCGATGCCCGGCAGCATCGCGTCGAGCACGATGACGTCGTAGTCGTGCACCAGCGCCAGGTGCTTGCCGTCGACGCCGTTGTGGGCGACGTCGACCGCGCAGCCCTGCTCCGTGAGACCCTTCTGCAGGTACTCGGCGGTCTTGGGTTCGTCCTCGACGATCAGCAGCTTCATGGCGTCAGCGCGTCAATGCCGGGCGTCGTCGACCACCACCGGCAGGCTGCGGTCGGTGTCGGTGCCGTCGGCGTTGATCGACTTGGCGGCCTTGCGCTTCGCCCGCGCCTCCTTCTTCTTCACGTACCAGTAGTGCGTGCGATCGAGGTAGAGGTAGACGATCGGGGTCGTGAACAGCGTCAGCGCCTGCGACAGCACCAGGCCGCCGACCATCGCGAAGCCCAGCGGGCGGCGCAGCTCCGAGCCCGCGCCGTGGCCCAGCATCAGCGGCAGGCCGGACAGCAGCGCGCACATCGTCGTCATCATGATCGGGCGGAAGCGCAGCAGGCAGGCGCGGTAGATCGCCTCCTCCGGCTTCATGCCCTGCTCGCGCTCCGCCGTGAGCGCGAAGTCCACCATCATGATGCCGTTCTTCTTGACGATGCCGATCAGCAGGATGATGCCGATCAGCGCGATGACGGTGAGGTCGTAGCCGCCCGCCATCAGGATCAGCAGCGCGCCCACGCCGGCCGACGGCAGCGTCGACAGGATCGTCAGCGGGTGGATGTAGCTCTCGTAGAGCAGGCCCAGCACGATGTAGACGGCCACCAGCGCCGCGGCGATGAGGTAGGGCTGCGAGCTCAGCGAATCGCGGAACGCCTGCGCCGTGCCCTGGAACGAGCCCGACAGCGCCTGCGGCAGGCCCATCTGCGCCTGCGCCTTGTTGATCTCGTCGACCGCCTGGCCCAGCGACACGCCCGGATTCAGGTTGAACGAGATCGTGACGGCCGGGAACTGGCTCTGGTGGCTGATCGACAGGTAGGCGGTCTTGTTCGTGTCCACCTTGACGAACGTGGACAGCGGCACCTGCGTGCCGGTGATCGGCGAGGTCAGGTACAGCTTGTCGAACAGGCTCGGGTCCTCCTGCAGCCTGGGCGTGACCTCCAGCACCACGTGGTAGCTGTTGATCTGCGTGAAGAACTGGCTCACCTGGCGCTGGCCGACGGCGTCGTAGATCGTCGCGTCGATCAGCGCGGGCGAGATGCCGAAGCTCGACGCGCGGTCGCGGTCGATGGTCAGGCTCGCCGTGGTCGCGGCGTTCTGCAGGTCGGAGGCGACGTCGGTCAGCTGCGGCAGCTGCTGGAAGCGCGCCAGCAGTTTTGGCGCCCACTCGTTGAGCTCGTCGAGGTTGGCGTCGGTGATCGTGTACTGGTACTGCGTGCGCGCCAGTCGGCCGCCGACGTTGATGTCCTGTCCGGCCTGCATCAGCAGCGACGCGCCCTCGATCTTCGCGAGCTTCGGGCGCAGGCGCGCGATGATCTGGTCGGCGCTGAGCTTGCGGCCTTCATCCTTGGGCTTGAGCGCGATGAAGAAGTTGCCGGTGTTGAACTGCGACGAGTTGCCGAACATCGCCACGCCGGTGACGTCCGGATCCTGCCGGATGACGTCCGCGAACTGCACCTGGCGCCGGTTCATCGCCGCGAACGAGGAGTCCTGCGTGGACTGCGCGTTGCCGAAGATGAAGCCCGTGTCCTGCTGCGGGAAGAAGCCCTTGGGGATGACGACGAACAGGAAGACGGTGAACGCCAGCGTCGCGAAGAACACCATCAGCGTGAAGAACTGGTGCTTGAAGACGATGTCGAGCCCGCGCTTGTAGCCGCTGAGCATCTTGTCGAAGCCGGCCTCGAACAGCTTGTACATGCGGCCGTGCTTTGTCTTGTGCTCGTCCTTGAGGAAGCGCGAGCACAGCATCGGGGTGAGCGTCAGCGAGATGATCACCGACACGCCGATCGTCAGCGTCACCGTCACCGCGAACTCGCGGAACAGCCGGCCGACGATGCCGCCCATCAGCAGCAGCGGGATGAACACCGCCACCAGCGACACCGAGATCGAGATGATGGTGAAGCCGATCTCGCCCGCGCCCTTGAAGGCCGCGTCCATCGGATCCATGCCCTCCTCGACGTAGCGGTAGATGTTCTCCAGCATCACGATGGCGTCGTCGACCACGAAGCCCACCGCGATGGTCAGCGCCATCAGCGAGAGGTTGTCGAGGCTGTAGCCCATCAGGTACATCACCGCGGCCGTGCCCATCAGCGCGAGGGGCACGGTGACGCTGGGGATCAGCGTCGCGGCGACGTTGCGCAGGAAGATGAAGATCACCAGCACGACGAGCGCGATGGTCAGCACCAGCGTGGACTCGACGTCCTTGACGGACGCCCGGATCGTCTGCGTGCGGTCGATCAGCGTGTCGACCTTGACCGTCGGCGGGATCGCGGCCTGCAGCTTGGGCAGCGCCGCCTTGATCGCGTCGACGGTCTCGATCACGTTGGCGCCCGGCTGCTTGGTGATGACCAGCAGCATGCCGCGGCCGTTGCCGACGCTGTCGGGCGCCGCAGCGCCGGAATACGCCCAGGCCGCGACCTTGTTGTTCTCGGGCGCGTCGACGGCCATGCCGATGTCCCTGACGCGGATCGGCGCGCCGTTCTTGTACGCGAGCACCACGTCGTTCCACGGCTTGGCCGCGAGCAGCTGGTCGTTCGTGTAGACCGTGAAGGCCTGGTTCGGGCCGTCGATCGTGCCCTTGGGCGCGTTGACGGACACGTTGGCGATGACGGCCCGGATGTCCTCCAGGCTCATGCCCATCGCGGCCAGCTTGGCCGGGTCGGCCTGGATGCGCACGGCGGGCTTCTGCGCGCCGCCGATGTTGACGAGGCCGACCCCCGAGATCTGCGAGATCTGCTGCGCGAGGATGTTGTCGGCGTAGTCGTTGGTCTGGATCAGCGGCAGCGTGTCGGAGTGCACCGCCAGCAGCATGATGGGCGAGTCGGCCGGGTTGACCTTGCGGAAGGTCGGCGGGCTCGGCAGGTTGGCCGGCAGCTGGCCGGTGGACGCGTTGATGGCCGCCTGCACGTCGAGCGCCGCGCCGTCGATCGGCCGGTTGAGGTCGAACTGCAGCGTGATCTGCGTCGAGCCGATGCCGCTGGTCGAGGTCATCTGGCTCAGGCCGGCGATCAGCGAGAACTGGCGCTCCAGCGGCTGCGCGACGTTGGACGCCATCGTCTCCGGACTCGCGCCCGGCAGGTTGGCGGACACCTGGATGGTCGGGAAGTCGACCTGCGGCAGCGGCGCGATGGGCAGCAGCGGGTACACCGCGATGCCCACCAGCAGGATCGCGAGCGCCAGCAGCGTGGTGCCGATCGGCCGCTTGATGAAGCCGGAAGAGACGCTCACTTGCCGGCTCCCGATGCGGCGCTCTTGCTGCCCGCGCTGCCGGCCGGCGCCGCGCCCGAGGCGGCGCGCGCCACCTCGACCACCTTGACGCCCGGCTTGAGCTTGTACTGGCCGTCGACGACGACGCGCTCGCCCGCGCTCAGGCCCGTGCTCACCACCGCGGTGCCGTCCTGGATCTGCGCCAGCGACACCAGCTGGTTGCGCACCGTCTTCGTCGCGTCGTCCTCGACGTAGACATAGACGCCGGACTGGCTGCGCTGGATCGCGGCCTCGGGCACCGTGATGGCCTTGGCCCGGCTGCCCAGGATCAGCCGCACGTTGACGAACTGGCCCGGCCACAGGTTGTGCTGCGGGTTCGGGAACGTGCCCTTGAGCTGCACGCTGCCCGTGGTGGTGTCGATCTGGTTGTTCAACAAGGTCAGGTAGCCCGCGCCGAGCAGCGAGCTGCCGTCGCGCGCGAAGGCCTGGATCAGCAGCGGCTTCTTGGCGTCCAGCGCATGGATGGTCTCCTGCACCGCGTCGTCGGGCAGCGTGAACAGCACCGAGATCGGGTCGATCTGGTTGATGACGACGACGCCGGTGGCATCGGCCGCGTGCACGATGTTGCCCGGATCGACCAGGCGCGCGCCGACGCGGCCGCTGATCGGCGCGCTGATGGTCGTGAAGTCGAGTTGCACCTGCGCGTACTTGACGGCCGCCTCGTCGGCCTTGACGGAGGCCGCGAGCTGGTTGACCAGCGCCTTCTGCGTGTCGACCTGCTGCTGCGTGGCGGCGTCCTGCGCGATCAGCGTCTCGTAGCGCTTCAGGTCGATGCGCGCGTTGGCGAGCGTGGCCTCGTCCTTGGCCTTCGTGGCCTGCGCCTGCAGCAGCTGGGCCTGCAGCGGCCGCGGGTCGAGCTGGGCCAGCATCTGGCCCTTCTTGACGTCCTGGCCCTCGGCGAAGCCGACCTTGTCGAGCTGGCCGTCGACACGTGCCTTGACCGTGACGGAGAAGTTCGGCGTGACCGTGCCGATGCCCGCGCGGTAGACCGGCATGTCCTGCGCCTTGGCCAGCACGGTGACGACGCCCACCGGCGCGTCGGGCGCCTTCTTCTTGTCCTTGTCGTCCGCGGCATTGGCGGGACGCTCGACGGACCAGAGCCCGACACCCAGCACGGCGGCGGCGACGGCCACCAGGGCCCAGGTGGTGCGGTTGCGGGAGAGGATCGTGGTCATGGCGGAATCGGTTCGGTTCATTGCGCCTGCGCGGACGCCGCGACGGGCGCGGCGAGGGGATCGGATGCGCTCCAGCCGCCGCCGGTGGCGGACACGAGCGAGATGCTGGCGGCCACCAGGCGGCCGCGCAGCTGCACGAGGGTGCGCTGGTTGTTGAGCAGCGTCGTCTGCGTCGTCACGACGTTCAGATAGCTGGCGGTGCCCGCGCGGTACTGCGCGAGCGCGGACTGCTCGGCCTGCTGCGACGCGCGCACGGCCTGGTCCTGGAACGCGGTCTCCTGGTTCAGCAGCCGAAGCAGCGCGAGCTCGTCCTCGACCTGCTGGAAGCCGCCCAGCACCGTCTGCTTGTATTGCGCGACGGTGATGTCGTACGCGGCCTCGGCCTGCGCGACGCGCGCGGTGCGCAGGCCGCCGTCGAAGATTGTCTGCGCCAGCGCCGCCCCGAGCGACCAGACGCGGCCCGGCGTGTCGAACAGGTTGCCGAGCGCGGCCGCGCCGAAGCCGCCGCTGGCGCTGAGCGTCAGCTGCGGGAAGTACGCGGCCTTGGCGACGCCGATGTTGGCGTTGGCCGCCGCGGCGCGGCGCTCGGCGCCGGCGATGTCGGGTCGATGCTCCAGCAAGGCCGAGGGCAGGCCCGCCGGCGTGTCGGGCATCTTCAGCGCGAGCGGCTGGCTGGCGGGCGCGGCGGTGAGCGTGAACTGCGCCGGCGCACGGCCGGTGAGCACGGCGATCGCGTGTTCGAGCTGGGCGCGCGTGGCCTGGAGGTCGACCGCGGCGGCCTGCGCCTGCGAGAGCTGCGCCTGGGCCAGCGAGACATCGGATTGCAGCGCCACGCCCGCCGCGTGCTGCGCGCTCGTGAGCTTGAGCGCCTTCGTGTACGCGTCGATCGTGGACGTGTAGAGGTCGATCTGCTGGTCGGCGATGCGTGCCTGCAGGTAGTCCTGCGCCAGCGTCGTCTGGATGCTCAGGCGCGCGGCGGCGAGGTCGTCCGCGCTCGCCTGCGCGCTCGCCACGCCGGACTCGACCTGGCGCCGCACGCTGCCCCACAGGTCGGGCTCCCAGCTGCCGGCCAGGCCCAGGCTGAAGCTGTTGCCGGTGCGCGTGACGCCGCTGGTGTTGCTGCGCCCGCGCTCCGCGCCGAAGGTCGCGCCCAGCGTCGGGAACAGGCCCGCGCGGTCTTCGTCGACGATCGCCTTCGCCTGGCGGTAGGTGGCCTCGGCCTGGCGGATGTTCTGGTTGGCGTTGTCCGCGTCCGCCTCGAGGCCGTCGAGCACCGGGTCGCCGTAGGCCGTCCACCAGGCCAGGCCGCTCGCGGCCGGGCGCGGGTCGGCCGGCTTCCAGTCGCCCGATTCCTTGTACGCGGCCGGCACGGCCATCGTCGGGCGCACGTAGTCGGGCCCGGCGGCGCAGGCCGACAGCAGCGCGGCAGCCGCCAGGGCAACAAGGGAAAGGCGAGGAGGCATGGCCGGGAAACGAAGACGGAACTTCGGAGTGAGCGGGACAGGCTGCACTCTAGCCTTCGCTCCCAACCCCACACTGACCGAAAAATGACCGTTTTGTCAGTTTCGGGCCGGCGCCCGGGCGTCAGAACGAATAGGCCAGCCGCAGGCCGCCCCAGTGCCGGCCCTGCACGGTGATCGGCGCCGACAGGTCCTTCATCAGCACGCGCTGGCCGCCGCCCATGTCGCGGCGGTAGGTCTGCAGCAGGAAGCGCCGTTCGTTGCGGCCGGCGGCCAGGCCCGTGCGGTCGTTGAACAGGCGCCGGTTGCGCGCGTGCGCCGCGTTCCACACCGGGTCGTGCCCTTGCGGCTGCGAGAACTTCAGGTTGTGCGTGGGCAGGTAGCCGTTGCGGTCGACGGCGGCGCAGAACACGACCTTCGGGTCGAACGCGAGCAGCTCCTCCTGCACCGGCGGGAACAGCTCGTCGGTCAGCGCGACGAAGCGCGTGGTGACCTGCGCCGGGTTGCTGCCCGCCACCGGCGCGTACTTGTCGTCGAACAGGTCGGCCATCGAGATGCGGCCTTGCGCCACCGCGTCCTCCAGGGCCGTCGACAGGCGCGCCGCGCCGCGCTGCACGGCCTCGATGAACGGCGTGTCGGGCGTGACCGCGCCGCACTCGTTGGTGATCTCGGCCAGGTTCTCGGAGGCCTTGAGGAAGTTGCGCGTGTTGGCGTTGACGCGCTTGAGCGTGTCCGCGCTGGCCGCCACCGACGTCGCCACCGTGCCGACCTCCGCGGTGACGCCCTGGCAGGTCTGGAGATTGCGCTGCGTCGCCGCGACGATCTCGTTGACGCTCGCCTCCACCTGCGCCAGCGCCTGGTGGAACGCGCTGTGCTGGGCGGCGTCCTTGTTGTCGGTGATGCTCGCGGCCAGGCTGTCGATGCGCGAGTCGAGCTGCGTGACCGTCGACATGATCAGCTTGGACGATTGCTCGACCTTGGCGGCCAGGTCCTTCACCGCCTCGGCCACCACCGCGAAGCCCGCGCCAGCCTCGCCGGCACGCTTGGCCTCGACGGTGGCGTTGAACGCGACGAGCCGCGTCTGCAGCGCGATCTGCGTGATGTCGGTGGCCGCGCTGGCGACGTCGCGCAGCGAGGTCACCACGCCCAGCACGCCCTCGCCGACGTGCGCGACCGCGTCGCGCGCCTGCCCCATCGCGACGCGGCTCGCATTGCCGCTGGCCTCGATCGCCCGGTTGGACTGCACCATCGCCTGCATGTCGCTGGCCAGCTGGCCGATCTCGGCGACCTGCCGGCTGCTCGCGGCGACGACGTCCTCGATCACGCCATCGAGCTCGGCGGCGCCGCGCCCGAGCTCGGACGCCTGCGTGGCGATGCTGCGGATCGCGCCCGAGTAGTCCGGGCCGGACTGGACCGGCGGCATGGCGGCGGGCGGCGGCGGGGGCCGGCGATTGAACATGCGGTCTCCTGGTGCGCCGGGCGAGTGCCCCGGGCGGTATTCGTTCCTGGTCGAGGGCCAGTATGCAAAGGTTGCACGCCGGCGGCAAGACGAAATCCGGGGCTTTGGCGCAGGAGTTCTCAGAGTTGCAGCCGCACCTTCTTCGTCACCAGCGCCGTCGCGCCGAGCACGAACAGCGCGAACGCCACGCAGAAGCCGACGCCCAGCGGCCCGTGGTTCAACGCATCGGGCAACTGGGCGTGCAACGCGTCCTCGAGGCCGACCACCACGAACGGGATCAGGTAGGCCACCAGCGGCTGCGCGGCCACCGGATCCAGCCAGCGCGTCCAGCGCGCGTGCCCACGCAGCTCGACCAACGCATGCAGGCCCGCGAACAGCGCGATGCAGATCGCGGCCGAGTACAGGCACCAGGTCGGCGAGGCGTAGATCTTGGAGATCGTGTAGGCCGGCCGCAGCAGCGCGCCCACGACGAGGCACGCGACGATCAGCACAGCCGCCCGGCCGAAGCGGCGCACCGGTGCGCGCTCGTCCGGCCGCGCGAAGAACACGAGGCTGGTGACGACGCCCAGCAGCGTCAACGAGGTCTCGCAGACGAGCCCGCCGCAGTCGGTCAGGTCGCTCCAGTTCGGATACGCCGCCGCGGGAAACGCGTGGCACAGCGCGTAGAACGCGACGCACGCCGCGGCGGCGGCCAGCAGCACCGCGATGCGTGCGCGTCCCGCGAGGTAGGCCGACGCGGAGATCAGGTACGACCAGCCGATCAGGCCGAGGATGCCCCACCATTGGTGCGTCATCCACGCCTTGCCGTCGGGGCCGTCGCGGTACGCGCAGCTCAGCACCAGCAGCCCCAGCACGCCGACCGCGCGCCAGCTGTTGCGGCCGCCTGGTGCGGCGCTGCCGTAGACACCCCAGATCAGGAACGTGCACAGGTACAGGCCCAGCGACCACCAGCCGATGTCGAACGGCATCTGCGCCGGGTTGAAGCCGTCCTCCGCGTTGACCATGAACAACCCGAGCACGATCAGGCCCAGCGAGCGCGCGAGCACGTGGCGCTGCAGCGCCGCGCCGTTGTCGCCGCGCGCCTGGCGCTGGGCCAGCGCGAACGGGATGGACATGCCGACGATGAACAGGAAGGCCGGGAACACGACGTCGACGAAGCTCATCGCGTCGGCATCGGCCTTCATGTGGCGCGCCCATTGCGGCACGCCGCTGACGCCCGCGAGCTGGTTGACGAAGACCATCACGAGGATCGTGAGGCCGCGGAACGCATCGATCGAGCGGATGCGCTGGCGAGGAAGCGGCGTGATCACAGCGAGTACTTCAGGCCGAGGTAGAACTGCTTGCCGTTGTTGTAGATGGCGGCGGGCATGTCCTTCTGCACCACGTACTGGCGCGCCAGCGTGCCGGCCAGGTTCTTGGCGTCGAAGGACACGGAGAGCTGGTCGGTAAGCTTGAAGTTGACCGACGCCGACACGTCGCCCGAGCCAGCCACGTACTGCGGCAGCGCGCTGACGATGCCGGTGAGGAAGTCCGAGCGGTAGCTGTAGATCAGCCGCGCACTCAGGAAGTCGTTCTCGTACCAGCCCTCCGCGTTGTACGTGTGCTTGGACGAACCGGCCAGCGGCGCGCCGTTCGAGTCGCGGCCCAGCGCCCACGTGTAGTTCAGGTTGACGCCGAAGCCGTATGCGATCGGCTGCTGCCAGGCGAGCTCGAAGCCCTTGTTGGTGCCCTTGTCGTTGACCGGCTGGGCCACCGTGTACGGATAGGTGGGCGTCGAGACGATGGGGTTCTGCTGCAGGTTGGGCGCCAGCACGGTGGTCTGGCCGTAGCCGATGTAGGACGTCAGGTCCATGTAGAACACGCCGACCTCGAGCAGCGCCTGCGGCGCGAAGTACCACTCCAGCGACGCGTCCCAGTTGGTGGAGCGCACCGGCTTGAGCTGCGGGTTGCCGCCCGAGCCGGTGCCGTTCTGGCCGTTGAGGCTGACGGCGCCGGCGAGGTCGGTGTAGTCGGCCCGGGTCATCGTGCGCGACGCGGCCGCGCGGCCGATCAGGTTGCGCGTGAAGTCATAACTGAAGTTCGCGCTGGGCAGCAGGTCGGTGTAGGTCTTCGTGGTCGTGACGTGGATGTAGTCGCCGTTGTGCGGATCCGGGTAGACCGTGTCGCCCGGCGCGGCGGCGTCCGCGCCTTCGTTGTAGTGCGCGACCTGCCGCGTGCGCACGACGCGCAGGCCCGCGTTGCCCTTCCACTGCTCGCCCACGAGCTTGGCCATGCCGTACAGCGCCTGCGTCTTCTCGTTGACGACGAAGCTGCTGGGCCACGAGTACGGCAGCGACGACGCCGGCAGGTTGCCCGGCGCGTTGACGTAGCCCGTGATCTCGCCCGGGCTCAGCTGCCAGATGTTGGTGAGGAAGCCCGGGCCGCCGTGCAGTCCCTGGCCGTAGCGGTTCTCGACCTGGCCGGCCCACTGCGCGATGCCGACGCACTGCGTGTAGGTGTCGTCGGGGATCTGCGCCTCGCAGCCGTCGTTGTAGTAGTCGAGCACGCTGCGCGAGTGGTTGGTCAGGCGCACGCCGAACTTGATCGCGTCCAGAACACCAAGCTCCGTGGCGTATTCCGCGTCGCTCTGGAAATAGGTCTCCTGGTCGGTCGACTTCACCTTGCTGAGGCCGTCGTAGGCGAGGAACAGGTGCGGGTCGTTGTAGTTGCCGGTGTTCGCGTAGCCGGGGAACGAGACGTCGCCCGGCTTGTACAGGCCGTTCATCTGGTAGCTCAGGCCGGTGTTGCCGACGTTGGTCACGTAGGCGTATTCGTTGGGCGTCGCGCCGACGGCCTGCGTCTTGCCGAGCTTGCCGGTCACCCTCAGCGAGTCGCTGACCGCAAGCTCGAGGTCGACGTCGGTGTACCAGACGCGCGCGCTCTCGTTGGGGCGGTAGTACTTGTCGTAGTCGGCAACGTACGCGCCCGTCGTCGCGTAGTCGGGCATGGACGATTGGTTCCACGTCGCCTGGGTCAGCAGGCCGCCGGAGTTGACCTGGTACGAATCGGGCAGCACGCCCATGCCGATCAGCGCCGTCTGCTCGGTCTCGAGGCTCGAGTCCTGGTTGGTCTCGGTGAGCTTGGAGTAGAAGCCGTTGACCTCCAGCCGCAGGCGACTGGTCGGCTTGAACTCGAGGTCCAGCATCGCGCCCTTGCGCTGCATGTCCATCTCCAGCAGCGTCGCGTTGACGTTGTTGGCGAAGGTCGCGCCGTCCAGCCCCGGCTTGGACGCGTGCAGCGCCGCGAGCTGCGCCGCGTTGGCCGCGTTCTGCGCGGCGATCGTCGGGTCGTTGGCCGGATTGGCGATGGGCGCCAGGCCGTAGATGTCCTGGAACGACACCGTGTTGTAGCCGAGGAATTCCTGGCCGTCGCGGCGGTCGTGGCGCTTCTCTGAGAACGCCTGCAGGATCACGCCGAAGGTCCTGGCGTCGTTCTTCCAGCCGACCAGGCCGCTGACCTGCGGGTCGGTCTTGCGCGTCGACGTGCTGTAGGCCGCGGTGGCCGAGCCGTCGAGGGTCAGCTGCTTGGTCAGGCTCAGCGGCGAGCGCGTCTCGATGTCGACCGAGCCGGTGGCGCCGCCCTCGATCAGGTCGGCCTGCGCGGTCTTGTAGACGGTGACCTTGCCGACGATCTCCGCCGGCAGCAGGTCGTAGCTGACGCTGCGGCCCGACGCGCCGCCGTTGACGCCCTGGTTGGCGATGAACCAGTCGGCGGAGCCGACGCTGTGGCCGTTGATCAGCGTCTGCGTCAGCGACGGCGCCGTGCCGCGAATGCTGACGCGGTTGGCGTCGGCGAAGGCGCCGTCGCCGCCCGAGTTGGAGCTGATGTTGACGCCGGGCAGGCGCTGCACGGTGTCGGCCACGTTCTTGGCCGGCAGCTTGCCGATGTCCTCGGCGGTGACGACCTCGACGACCGAGTCCGCGCCCTTCTTGTTGGACAGCGACGACGCGTACGACGCGCGGATGCCCTTGACCTCGACGGTCTGCACGTCGAGCGGCGCAGGCGGCGCGGCCGAGGCCGCGGGTTGGGGTGCCGGCGCGGCCGGTTGCGCGAAGGCAGGAGCGATCGCTCCGGACATCAGCAGCGCCGCCGATGCGAAGGGGTTCAAGCGAAAGGACATGGCAGCCTCGAAAGGCGGCTACAGAAACTGCGGGGTCAGCGTCTGTCCGCGTCGATGGGATGGAATGATTTTTCTGGCCGCGGTCTTCCGTGAGCCAGCGCGCAGAACAGCCACGCGGCATGCGGAATCCACTGCTCGGTCCAGCGCCAGGAATGCGCCGGTTCGGTCTCTTCGGGCTTGCGGAAATCGATGTCGGCCTCGTCGGCCAGGCCCGACGTGATGCCGTTGCACACGCCGCCGGGCGCGTTCCAGAACCCGGGCTCGTAGCGCGGCGGGTTGTGGCCCCAGCCCTGCAGCATGCAGGTGTCGAACGGATTGGCGCCGAACAGCCAGTCGAGCGCGCGCTGAGCGTAGGCAGCAAGTTGGGCGTCGAAGGCGTCGTCGGCGAGATGCAGCGCCTGCGCAGCGCGCGCCGCGGTCGCGAGCGATCCGAGGCGGGCGTTCTCGCCCTGCCACCAGTAGCCGCTCTCGTTGTCGTGCGGCACGAAGAACTGCGTCGCACCCTCGCGGCCCGGCATGACCACGTGCTGGCGCGGATACCCCAGGGGGTTCGCGCCGCCGTCGTTGGTCGCGCGCAGCTCGAACGCGAGCCCGCGCGCGACGGCGGCGCGCGCAAGACCGGTCGGGAGGCCGGGATCGATCGCGGCGACGACCTCGACGAATCGAACCAGGGCCAGGTGCGGCAGGCCGGCGTCGCTCGCATGGAAGAAGCTGCGCGTGCGGGCGCGGTCGGCCCAGTAGAAGCCTTGCTCGTCCTGCTGCGCCATCTGCCGCTTGGCGTAGCGCGCGGCGAAGCCGGCCCAGCGCGGCTCGCGCGTGGCGGCGTAGAGCTCGGTGGCGGCCAGCAGCGCGCAGTAGTCGTCGATCAGGTTCTCGGCATGGTCGTCGAGGAATTCCGCGTTGCGTTGCTCCAGCAGCTCGAAGCCGCGGATCGCCGCCGCGAGGTAGTCGCTGCGCTTGAACTCGCCGTCGCGAGGCGCGCCCGCCGCGCGGGCCAGCGCCGCGATCGCCATGCCGCCGCCTTGACGGAAGCCGGCCTGGTAGTCGGCCGACTTGATCCCCTTCTGCGTCGCATACGAGCAGATCTCGCGCTGGTGCTCGTCCTTGCTCCACTTGTCGAAGATGGTCGTGTAGAAGAAGCCTTCGGGCGACTGCATGCGCACGAGGAAGTCCGCGCCGTGCAGCGCCTCGTCGACGATGCGTTCGTCCAGCCACTTCGACTGCGGCGGGATCGCGTCGCGGCCGGCGAGCAGCGTCCACGTCACCAGCGGCGTCTGCTGCGGGTTCATGAAGTTGGCGTACGACAGGTGCGACAGGTACTTCGAGCAGTCGCCCGAGGCGTCGTACCAGCCGCCGTGCACGTCGCGCGGCTCGCGCGTGTCGAGCAGCGGGGCGCGGCGGTCGGCGTCGTCGAACAGGCCCGTGCAGCGCTGGCCCTTGAAGTAGTGGACGATGTCGGACAGCATCTGGCTGCCGAACAGCCCGTCGGCGACCTCGAATGGCTGCGACTGCACCGGCGGCCAGGTGCCTTCGAGCATCACGGCATAGCGGCCCGGCGTCGTGACGGCGCTGAAATCGGCGTGCGCGAAGTGGCGATCGCGCCAGCCGGCGACCGGCGCGGTCGGCTCGGTCACCCCCGTGTGCACGACCGCGCGCGTGCGCAGGTTGACCACCGCGAACGCCTGCGGCTGCAGCGGCAGCGTGTGTTGCAGCGTGGCGCGCTTGGAGGCGGCGGGCGCGAAGCCGACGTGATTGAGCAGCACTTGCATGGCGGTCAGTCCTTCGTGTCCGGCGCGTGCTGCGCGAGCCACAGCCGCGCGGCGCCCAGCAGTCCGGCCTGGTTGCCGGCGGACGCCAGCGCGATCTCGCACATGCGGTGGAATTCCGGGCGCAGGCGCTTGCGCATCTCGGCCTGCAACTCCTGCAGGAAGGCCGGCCCGCGTGCGGTGATGCCGCCGCCGATGACGACGCGCGACGGGTTGAAGGCAAACAGCAGGTTGGCCAGGCCCGTGGCGAGCAGCGCGAACCAGCGCGCGACGAGGGCGGCCATCTCCGCATCGCCGCGATCGCGCGCCGCGAACACGGCCTCGGCGTCGAAGCCGCAGCCGGGTCGCATGACTTCGGCCGCGGCGGCGAGGCCGCGCGGCGACGCATGGTCCTCCCACACCTTGCCGTCGACCAGCATGTAGCCCCATTCCCCGGCCGCGCCGTGCGCGCCGCGGTAGAGCTTGCCGTCGATCACGATGCCGCCGCCGATGCCGGTGCCCAGCGTCAGCGCGAGGTAGTGGTGCACGCCGGCGGCCGCGCCGGTCCAGCCTTCGGCGAGCGCGACGCAGTTGCCGTCGTTCTCGACCACCACCGGGATGCCGAACGCGCGCTCGAAGCTCTCCTTCGGCGATTGGCCGAAATAGCCGGAGATCGCCTCGACCGCGCCGACGAGCCGGCCCTCGGCCGCGTCGATGATGCCCAGCGTCGAGAACGCGATGCCCGCGGGCGCGTGGCGCGCCACCAGCGGGCCGGCCACGGCCAGCAGGCGCGCCAGCAGGGCCTTGCCGTCGGGCTCGCCCTGCGTGGCGAGCTGGTCGGAGAACAGCAGCCGGCCGCGCGCGTCGACGATGCCGTACTTGACCCAGGTGCCGCCGACGTCGAACGCGAGCACGCGCGGGCCGGTGGACGCGGCGAGGCCGGGAGTGGCGGAAATGGTCTCAGGAGTCATTGCAATCGAATCGGGAAGTCAGCCCTTGACGGCGCCGGCGGCAAGGCCCTTGATGAACCAGCGCTGCGAGGCGAAGAAGGTCACGAGCACGGGGATCACGCTGACGACGGCCGCGGCCATCATCAGGTCGTAGCGGGTCGCGTGCTGGCCCATGTACAGACGCAGGCCGACGGGGACGGTCTGCACGTCGGTCGACGACGTCAGCACCCACGCGAAGAAGACCTCGTCCCACGCGAGCAGGAACACGAAGGACGCGGTGGCAATGATGCCCGGCGCGCTGATCGGCAGCACGATGCGCACGAAGGCGCCCAGGCGCGAGCAGCCGTCGATGATCGCGGCCTCCTCCAGCTCGCGCGGGATGGTCACGAAGAAGCCGCGCATGATCCAGATGCTGGCCGGCGTGAACATCGCCGTGTACAGGAAGATCATGCCGTGGTACGTGTTCATCATCGGGATGCCGGCGTCGTCGATCTGGATGTAGAGCATGTAGAGCGGCAGGAAGAACAGCATGCCGGGGATCACCTGCGTCGTGCTCACCGCGACGCTGAACGGATGGTTTCCGCGGAAGCGGAAGCGCGCGAGCGAGTACGCCGCCAGCGCCGCGAGGATCGTCGAGAACAACGTCGTGAAGCCGCAGATGACGAGGCTGTTGCGCAGGAAGGCGAGGAAGTCGACGTTGACCCACATCTCGCGGTAGTTCGACCAGTGCGGCGTGAAGCTCGCGTTGACGAGGTTGCCGGTGACGACGTCGTTGTAGTCCGACAGCGACGCGTAGACCATGAACGCGAC
The DNA here is from genome assembly GCF_023231945.1 of Scleromatobacter humisilvae. Lineage (GTDB taxonomy): Bacteria > Pseudomonadota > Gammaproteobacteria > Burkholderiales > Burkholderiaceae_C > Scleromatobacter > Scleromatobacter humisilvae. Next base: position 48,707 of record NZ_JAJLJH010000005.1, on the reverse strand, counting down.
CGGCGACAGCGTGAGCGCGACGATCGCCCACACCAGCAGGTTCAGCAGGCGCTGGCTCGTCTTACGCTTCATCGGTCATGCTCCGCCGGAAGGTGCGCATCCACACCGCCACGAAGACCAGCATCACGGCCATCATCACGAACGACACCGCCGCGCCCTCGCCGAACCGCCAGTAGCTGAAGCTCTGGCGCGTGAGCAGCGGCATCAGCAGGTCGCCCCACTCGCCGGGATAGCCCGCGCCCTTGCCGAACATCATCGCGACGATGTTGTACGAGTAGACGTTGTCGATGATCTGGAACATCACCTGGATCACGATCACCGGCTTCAACGCGGGCAGCGTGATGTTGACGAAGCGCTGCCACGCGTTGGCGCCGTCGAGGCGGGCGGCTTCGTACAGCTCCTCGGGCACGGCCTGCAGCGCGGCCAGGAAGATCAGCATCAGGACGGGCCAGGCGCGCCACACCGTCGGGATCACGATCGCGAAGAACGTGTTGCCGCCGATCAGCCAGAACGGCTTGTGGTCCATCAGGTGCAGCACGTCGACCAGCACGTGGTTGACGATGCCCTCGTCGCGCTGCCACATGAAACCCCACAGGGTACCGACCACGTAGGTCGGCACGACCCAGGGCAGCATCAGCAGCGTGCGCGCCAGCGCCTTGCCGGGGAAGTCGCGATTGAGCAGCAGCGCCACGCCCAGGCCGATGGCCACCGCGCAGGCCGTCACCAGCAGCGAATACAGCGCCGTGTTGCGCAGCGCGCCCAGCATGCCCGAGTGCACCGGGTTGCTCGGGTCGAACAGCACGCCGCGGTAGTTGCGCAGGCCGACGAAGGGCGCGTCCATGAACTGGCTCAGCGTGTACTGGTTGAGCTTGAGCATCGACATGCGAAAGCCCTGCACGATCGGCACCAGGTTGACCACCACCATCATCAACGCGGCCGGCGCGAGAAGCAGGTACGGGAACGCGTCGAACTTGCGGCGCCGGCGCGCGCGGCGGTGCTCCGCCGTGCTGGCGAGCGCGCCGAGTCCGGGCTCGGAGACGGCGGTCAATTGGCCTCCTCCAGCACCTTGTCGGCCTCGACGACCGTGTCGGCGATCAAGGCCTTCATCGCGGGCACGCTGTACTTGTCGGCGATGCCGGACGTGAGTTCCGCGAGCTGGCCCAGGTGCTTGGTGTAGACGGTCTCGAGCGGCCCCCAGGCGGGAATCGGCGGATAGGCGCGGCCATCGGCGGCGATCGCGGTCAGCTTGGCGTAGACCGGATGGCGCGACGTCCACGCCGGATCGTTGGCCGCGTCGACGCGTGCCGGCATCATCGACGAGATCAGCGAGAGCCGCACCTGCGGCGCCTCGCTGCCGAGGTACTTCATCAGGTCCCAGGCCTCGGCCTTGTGGCGCGATCCCTTGAAGATCGCGAGGTTGGAGCCGCCGAAGAAGGTCGCGTGGCCGTGCGGGCCCGCGGGGTAGGGCGCGACGTCGAAGTTGGAGCGCACCACCGAGCCGGCCGGCGCCTCGAAGATCCTGCGCATCAGCCACGGCCCCGAGAAGATCACGCCGTAGTCGCCGCCGACCCACGCGCCCTCGAGGATGTCGGAGTCCTTCTCCAGCGCGTTCGACGGCACCAGGCCCTCGACGGCGAGCGACGAATAGAAGTCGATCGCGCGCAAGGCCTGCGGCGTGTCCAGCGCGGAACGCTTCGCGTCAGCGGTGAGCACGTCGCCGCCCGCGTTCCAGATCCACGGCGCGAGGTTGTGGACGACGTTCCAGTCGTTCTTGCCCGCGTAGGCGAGCGCCGCGACGCGCTTGCCCGCGACCACCTGGCCGTTGATCCTGCGCAGCGCCGCATGGAACGAGTCCCAGTCGGCGAACGCCTGCTTGGGGTCGACGCCGGCCTGGCGAAAGACGTCGGTGCGATAGAACGCGGCACGCACGTCGGCGTACCACGGCAGCCCGTAGACGACGCCGGGTTGGCCAAAGACCTGCGTCGTCTTCCACAGCTCCGGGTAGTACGGCGCGCCGTTGCCCACCTCGGCCAGCTGCGCCTTCGACAGCTTCTCCAGGCCGCCCATCGCGGCGATCGCCGGCATCCAGGTCGTGCCGAGTTCCAGCAGGTCGGGGCCGCGACGCGACGCCGCGGCCGCGGTGATCTTGTTCCAGCCGGACTCCCAGTCCAGCACCGTCACGCGCACCGTGACGCCCGGGTGTTGCGCGACCCAGGGCGCGATCAGGTCCGGCACATCGTGCTGCGCGTTGGTGGTGACGGGCATCACCCACATCGTCAGCTCCACCGCAGCGGCGCGGGCCATGCCCGCCGCGACCAGCACGCCGACGGCCGCCGCACGCAGGCGCGTCGCCCGACGCGTGCGGGGCGCGGACTTCGCGGGGCGGGTGGGGGTGAAGATCACTGTCTAGTTAAATCAATTTGTTTGCATTATCTGGAGTCGTCCCACGGGGGTCAAGCGGGCGCCGCTGAGGGTTTTCACCTTGCGGCTGTCTCGGAACGCATCGATTCGCGATGTCGCACCACGACTCGCATTCGGGCCAGAATGGGGGGTTGCGGCGCGAGGAAATCGGCGTCGCAGCCAAGTGGCGCCACCGATTTTCGTGCGGCCACGCGCGATATCGCGGGCGCTGACAGGCGCTTGTTCGCCGGAGGCCGCCGAAGCGCATCGCCCCCATGGAATCGACGGCCTCCCGCCACATTCGGGTTGTCGAGCATTACTTCAATTTGATTATGTTAATAGACTCGACACCGAATCTGCCATCATGTCCGCGGTGAACAAGCCCCCCGTCGCCAGCCTCTCCGGCACCAATCTCGAATTCGCCCGGTCGCACAACCGGCGCGTGGTGATGGAGGCCATCCGCCTGCACGGGCGGCTGACGCGCGCCGACATCGCGCGCCTGACCGCGCTGACGCCACAGACCATCTCCAACATCGCCAGCGAGCTGCAGAAGCTCGGCTTCCTGAACGCGCTGACGCCGGAGCGCGGCACGCGCGGGCAGCCGGCCACGCCGTTCGTGATCAACCCGGACGGCGCCTATTCGATCGGCCTGCAGATCGACCAGAACATGATGGTGGCGGTGGTCGTCGACCTGTCCGGCAGGATCCGCGGCCGCTGCACGCTCGCCGTCGACCACCCGACCCCGGCGCAGGCGCTGCCGCTGGTGCGCGACGTCGTCGAGACGCTGCGCAAGTCGTCGGATGCCGACTGGAGCCGGGTGCTGGGCCTCGGTCTCGCGGTGCCGGGGCCGTTCGACGTCGAGGGCCTCAGCGCCGTCGGGCCGACGGCGTTGCCGGGATGGCAGGACCTGTCGATCGCGCAGCAGATCGGCGACGCCATCGGCCTGCCGGTGATCATGGAGAACGACGCCACCGCCGCCGCCATCGGCGAGCGCCTGCACGGTGTCGCGCGCACGTTCCGCAGCTTCACCTACCTGTTCATCGGCACCGGCCTGGGCGCGGGCATGTTCCACGACGGCCACCTGTACAAGGGCTCGGGGCACAACGCCGGAGAGATCGGCCACATGATCGTCGTGCCCGACGGCCGCCAGTGCCCCTGCGGCAACCGCGGCTGCCTGGAGCGCTACGTCTCGCTGCAGGCCGCGTACGAGGCGCTCGAGATCGGCGACCTCGCGCACGCCACGCCGCAGATGCTGCTCGACCCCAGCCCCGCCGCGCGCGCGCGCCTGGACGGCTGGCTCGACGAGGCCGCGCAGCGCCTGCGCCAGGCCGTCAACATCCTCGAGTCGATGCTCGATGCCGAGGCCGTGGTCATCGGCGGCTTCCTGCCGTCGTCGGTGCTGGCGCTGCTGATCGAGCGGCTGGAGCCGCTGCACACCTCGGTCGCGGCACGCCGCAACCGCCAGACGCCGCGCGTGATCGCGGGGCTGGCCGGTCATGACACGGCCGCTCTCGGGGCGGCCGCGCTGCCGATCTTCGACGAGCTCAACCCCAACCTCGGCGTGCTGCTGAAGGCGGACGCGCATGGGTGATCTCGTTCTGTCTTGTTGACGATTTCGGGCTAGTCCAATTTCTATTGGGCATTGCGAACCGGTCGGCGCTTCGGGGTGCCGACCGGCTTTTTTTTGGGCAAAAAAAGAGGTGAGCCGAGAGACGCGGCTCACCTCCACCCACCGGACCGGAACGGCGCCCGCTATCGACTTCGGGCGGGCGGACCCACTCGTCCGCCGTCGTTCCGGATGTCGCGAGCGGGCCCTCAGGACTTTCAACCCGCTCTCCGCACGACATGACACCAATGTACTACCAGTTTAGAACCGGGCGATTGGTGCTAACCCGGCATTACCTCGGAGCGGCCGAATTTCATTGGTCTGCAATGCGCGAAGGGCGCAGCACCTTGCGGCACCGCGCCCTTCGTGCGTTTCAATGTGAATCAGCGCCGTCAGAGCGACAGCCGCACGCCCAGGTAGAACTGGCGGCCGCTCGAATAGAGCGCCTCCATCTGGCTCTTGTTCTCGCCGTAGTACTTCAGCGTCGGGTTGTTCAGGTTCAACGCGTCGAACGTGAACGTCAGCAGCTTGTTCAGCTTGTACTCGGCCGACATCGCCAGCGTGCCCACGCCGTCCTCGTGCTGCGCGAAGCTCGAGTTCAGGCCCGCGAGGAAGGACGAGCGGTAGGTGTAGGCCAGGCGCGTGCTGAAGGTGTCGTCGTCGTAATACGCCTCGATGTTGTAGGTGTTCTTCGAGTTGCCCACCATCTCCGCGCCGCTCGACGTCTTGCCGTCCGTGTACGTGTAGTTGACGACCGCGCCCAGGTTCCACGGCAGCGCCTGCTGCCAGCCCAGCTCGAAGCCCTTGTTCTTCGCGGCGATGTTGACTGGCGACGTGATGATGTACGTGGCCTCGGCGTGGTGGGTGCTGTCGAAGAATTGCACCGGCGCCGTGCCGTAGTCGACATAGGACGAGATGTCCATGTAGAACAGGCCCAGCGACACGAGCGACTTCGGCGCGAAGTACCACTCCAGCGTGCCGTCGTAGTTGGTCGAGCGCACCGGCTTCAGGTCGGGGTTGCCGCCAGAGCCGGTGTGCAGCGTGTCGTCGAGCGACACCGCCGTGGCCAGCGCGCTGTAGTCGGCCCGCGCCATCGTGCGCGCGACCGCGAAGCGGCTCACCAGCGACGGCGTCAGGTCGAACTTGAAGTTGGCGCTCGGCAGGAAGTCGGTGAAGTCGTGCTTGATCAGCGTCGGCGTGTACAAGCCGTGCGAGTTGCCCATGCTCGGATCGGTCTCGCCGGTGGAGATGTTGGACAGCGACTCCTGGTGCGTGCGGACCAGGCGCAGGCCCACGTTGCCGCGCCAGTGCGAGCCGGCCAGGTTGACCATGCCGTAGGCGGCGGCGTCCTTTTCCTTGACGTTGAATTCGGCCGGCCAGTTCTCGGTGCTCGCGAAGCCGCCGTCGTTGGCGTACTGCTTGACCCAGGCCTCGACGGCGCCGGGGTTGAGCTGCCAGACATTGGTCAGCGTGCCGCTGCCCGCGTTGAAGCCCGAGCCGAAGTTGCCCGGATAGGTGGCGCCGCTCCACACCGGCCTCGGCGCCGCGTCGGTGAAGTTGCAGACGTCGGCCTGGCAGCTGTCGTTGATCGGCCAGACGGTGCGGCGCGTGTGCTCCGCATAGCGCGCGCCGAACCTGGCCGACTCGAGCACGCCCTGGTCGATGGCCCAGTCGGCGTCGAGCGTGCCGTACTTCTCGGCGTCGTAGGTGAACACGCGGTCGTGGCTGCCGCCCTCGGTGGCCGCGCTGGTGTTGAAGTTGGACACGTCCGTGCCGGGGAACGACAGGTCCGGCGCGCCCATGCCATGCAGCGCGTAGTTCATGCCGACGTTGCCGTCGAGGCCGATCGCCGCGGAGTAGCCGTATTCGCTGGGCGTCTTGCCGACGCCGTGGGTGTAGCCGAGATCGCCGGTCAGCGTCAGCGTGTCGGACGCGCGCCATTTGGCGTTGAAGTCGCCGTAGTAGGTCTGGGCGCCTTCGTTGGGCCGATAGAGCTGGTCGACCTCGGCGGCCACCGCCTGGAACAGATTGCCCGGGTCGCTGTTGGCGATGCCGGCCGCGACCGCCGCGGGCGAGAAGTTCGCGGCGACCAGCGTGTTGTTCTTGACGGTGTAGGTGTCGGGCACCGCGGCCACGACGAGGCTGGCCGGCTGGCTGTAGAAGCTGCGGTTGTAGTTGCTGGCGTTGAGCGTCGAGTAGAAGCCGTTGGCGTCCAGCGTCAGCGTGCTGGTGGGCTTGAACTCGAGGTCCAGCAGGCCGCCCACGCGCTTGCGCGTCTGCTCGAACAGCGCCGAGTTGACGCCGAAGGGCACCAGCACGTTGGCGAGATCCGGATGCGCCACCGCAGCCGGGCTGGCCGGGTCGATGGTGCCGTAGCCGAAGGTCTCGATGCCGTCGCGGCGCTCGTGGCGCGTCTCGGAGAAGACCTGGAACAGCACGCCCACGTTGTCGGCGTCGTTCTTCCAGTTGACCAGCGCGTTGAGCTGCGGATCGGTCTTCTTCGCGAGGTCGGCGTAGATGGCCTGCGCGGAGACCTCAAGCGTCAACGGCTTGCGGAAGTCCAGCGGCCTGCGCGTCTCGATGTTGACCGAGCCGGACACGCCGCCCTCGGGCAGGTCGGCCGTCTGGCTCTTGGCGACGGTGACCGACTTGACGATCTCCGACGGCAGCAGCGAGTAGCTGACGCTGCGGCCGACGACGCCTTGCTGGTCGAGGATGAACCAGTCGCCCGAGGCCACCGCGTGGCCGTTGATCAGCGTCTGCGTCAGGCTGGGGCTGGTGCCGCGGATCGACACGCGGTCGTTCTCCGAGAAGCCGCCCTCGCCGCCCGCCGACGAGGCGATGTTGACGCCCGGCACGCGCTGGATCGCGTCGGCGACGTTCTTGTCCGGCAGCTTGCCGATGTCGTCGGCGGTGACCACCTCGACCACCGAGTCGGCATTGCGCTTCCTCGCGAGCGAGGCCTCCAGCGAAGCGCGCAGGCCCGTCACCTCGACGTGCTGCACGTCGTCCGTCTTGGCCGGTGCGGAAGCCGCCGACGCCGGCGCGGCCGCGGCGGGCGCGGCCTGAGCGAACACCTGCACCGGGGCGAACGCGCCGAGCAGGGCCAGGGCCGCGGCAGCGGCGATCGGGTGTCGTTGCAGGTTCATGGGGCGATTGCTCTCAAATCAAATGAGTTGATTTAATGAATCATACGGATCCCGCTCCGGGACGGCTCGCTCGTTTTCACTGATGTTTCGGGCTCGCCACGCGGCGAGTTCGAGGGAACTCGATGCCGCCGGCGGCGTGATCCGCCGAATCCACGGCGGGCGAGGTCGCGCGCGGCGCTGGCCGCAGGAAAGTCCGTCGCCGGCCAGCGCCGGATCTCGGCGCGCGTGCCGCGCGTCCGGAGACGGGCGTCAGCCGCCCTTCGCGGGCGGCAGCATCCCCGCCAGCAACGCGTCCACCTGCTCCGGTGGCAGCTTGCCCAGCACGCCGTGGCGCTCCGGGGGCAGGTGCCCCGCCGCGTCCTCGGGCTCCGCGAAGACGAAGTGCGCGAAGATCTCCGCCCAGCCCTGGCGATGGGCGGGCGGCAGATGGCGCATGCTCAGCAGCGCGTGCAGCAGCGTCTTCGTCGGCGAGACGCGCGACGCCTGCAGGTGCGTCGACTGCTGCCACCAGTAGTTCACGAGGACGTTGACGACATCGAACGACTCCACGTGGTGCCACCACACCGCCGGGATGAACAGCGCGTCGCCCGGTTCGAGCTCGGCCACCCGCGCGGCCGCCAGCGCATCGCGGAAGCGCGGGAAGCGCTCGAAGTCGGGCGCCTTCAGCGACACCAGGCTCACCGGCGCGCCCGCGGGCGTGAAGTCGACCGGCCCGATGTAGAGATTGCGCACCTGCTCGGGCGGAAACAGCGTGAAGCGACGGCGGCCTGCGACGACGCAGGCCAGGTTGTCGAGTTCGTCGATATGCGCCGGCGTGAGGAACGCGTTGCCCAGCCACAGGCGCGGGTGCACGTCGGCGTCCATCAGCGGCATCGGGTTGCTCGCCTCGAAGGCGGGCAGGCACTCGGCAATGTGCGCGCATTGCAGCGCGGCCGACGGCGGATCCTCGAAGTGCGAGTAGCGCGCCAGGTGCTGCAGCACGCCCGTGACGGTGAGCTTGCGGCGCGCGAAGTTGAGCTTCGCGAGGCCTGGCTCGTAGAACATGCGGCCCTTCAGTCCCGCGGGCACCAGCACGGCGTCGCCCTCGACGCCGGAGTCCAGGCCGGCCAGGTAGGCCGACGCGGCCTCGGGCGACTGCGACCCCGCCTGCACGGCCGGCCAGCCGCGCACCAGCCCTTCGAGCACGACCGGTTCGCCGCGCGGAACGATCTCCCGATGGAAGGTCTCCCTGTCGACGTTGCGCACTCGCGCGATCGGCCGCGGTTCCTCGTTCATGCTGTCCCCTGGATGTCGATCACTCACCACTGATAGACCTGCAACGACTTCTCCATCACCTTGGGCGGAATGTCGTGCAGGAAGTCGCGGTGGTCGGGGAAGTTGAGCGCGCTGCGTTCGAGCAGCTGGTCGAGGCCGCCCAGGTCATGCTGCGCCTCCTGCGCGGTCGGCGCGCGCAGGTTGGCGTCCGCCGGGAACAGGCCCATGCCGGCCAGCAGGCAGTACCACGACATCGTCGGGTAGCCCCTGCCGATCTGGCCTTGCCGGATGCCGCCCACGATGGGCTTGCTCGCGAGCCACGCGCCCAGCAGCAGGCGCAGCGGGTCGGACAGCGCCGTGTTGGTGGCGTTGTCGCGCCAGTACGGCGTGTCGGTGCGCGTGTTCGTCTTGTAGTGGGTGACGATGTAGTCGCGCGTGCCCTCGAACTGCGCGTTGATCTTCTCGTTGAAGCTTTCGCGCGCCGGCTCGTCGAGCTCGCCCTTCTCGAGCGCCTCGACCAGCCACATCGCGGTGCGCTGGACGAACAGCAGCGCGGTGGCCTCGAGCGGCTCGATGAAGCCCTGCGACAGGCCCACGGCCACGCAATTGCGGTTCCAGTGCCGCGTGTAGCGGCCGATGCGCATCTTCAGGTGGCGCGCCGGGACGTCGGCGTCGAGCAGCCCCAGGCGCGCGCGCAGCTCGGTCTCGGCATCGTCGGCCGACACGTGCGCGCTGCTGTAGACGTAGCCGTTGCCGTCGCGTGATGTCAGCGGGATCTTCCACGCCCAGCCGTGGCGCATCGCGGTCGAGACGGTCTGCGACCGCAGCGGCCCGTCGCCCGACGGCGTGGGCATCGCGATGGCCGCGTCGTTGAACAGGTTGTTCGAGAACGAGACGTAGGGCGTGTCCAGCGCCTTGCCGATCAGCAACGAGGCGAAGCCGGTGCAGTCGACGAAGAAGTCGGCGGCCAGCGTGTCGCCGCCATCGAGCGCGAGGGCGCGGATGTCGCCGCGCTCGTCGAGCGACACCGACGTCATGTGGCGCGCCACGTGCGTGATCCCGCGCTCGGCCGCCTTCCTTGCAAGGAACGCGCCGAGCAGTGCGGAGTCGAAGTGGTAGCCGTACCAGATGTCGAACGGGAAGTTGCGCTGTGGCCGCGGCGCGCGGCCGGACTGCGCCACCTTGTTCGAGATGAAGAAGCGGTCGGGATGCGCGTGCACGTCGGCGTCGTTCAGGCGTGCGTGCACGTTGCCCACGAACTGCGGCATCGTGAGGTTGTCCAGGATCGACGCGAACGGGTGGAAGTAGCTCTCGTAGCCGGGGCGCGTGGACCAGCCGTCGAACGTGATGCCGCTCTTGTACGTGGCATTGCACGCGGGCATCCACTCGCGTTCCTCGATGCCCAGCGCCTCGAAGAAGCGGCTCAGCCATGGCGTGGAGCCTTCGCCGACGCCGATGATGCCCACCTGCGGCGACTCCAGCACCGTCACCTTCAGGCGCTCGCCGAACTTCGAGTTGGCCAGCAGCAGCGCCGTCATCCAGCCGGCGGTGCCGCCGCCCACCACGGCGATGTGCCGGATCGGCGGCTCGGGCAGTTCGCCGGAGGGGCGCGTGCGCGCCACGGGGGTCAGGTTGAAGAGCGTGCAGATGTCCGTCATGCCGCGGCCAGTGTCAGAGGGGTGGGTGGGTCAGAGCGCGCCGAGCGTGGCGCGGCGTCCGCCGTCGGCCGGCTGGCGCCGGAGGTCGATGCGCTCGGCGTGCGACGGGATGTCTCGCAGCCAGGCCCGGTGGTCGGGGAAGTTGGGCGTGCTGCGCTGGATGAAGTTGTCGATGCCCGCGAGGTCGGCGCCTGCCGCGCTCGCGTCTCGCCGCACTTGCGGGAACAGGCCCACGCCGGCGAGCAGGCAGTACCACGACGACGCGGCGTAGCCGGTGCCGAACGCGCCGCCCTCGATGCCGGGCTCGATTGGCTGACTCGAGAGCCACGTACGCAGCAGCAGTTGCAGCGGCTCCGACAGCACGCTGTTGGCCGCGTTCGCGCGCCAGTAGTCGGTGTCGGTGCGCGTGTTGGTCTTGTAGTGGGCGACGATGTAGTCGCGCTCGCCGTCCATGCGCGCGTTGAGCCCGTCGTTGAACGCGGCCCGCGCGGCATCGCCGAGGTCGCCGCGCTCGAGCACGTCCACGAACGACGCCGCGGCGCGCTGCGCGCTCTGCAGCACGGTGCCCTGCAGGGGTTCGATGAAGCCCTGCGACGCGCCGATGGCCACGCAGTTGCGGCTCCAGTGCCTGGCATGCCGGCCCACGCGCATCCTGTGGTGGCGCGCGGGCACGTCGGCGCCGAGCAGCCCGAGGTGCGTGCGCAGCTCGGTCTCCGCCGCGTCGGCGGACACGTGGGCGCCGCTGTAGACGTAGCCGTTGCTGTTGCGCGAGGTGAGCGGAAATCGCCACGCCCAGCCGTGCTTCATGCCCGTGGACACCGTCTGCGACATCAGCGGGCCGTCGTCGTCGGGCGTGGGCATCTCGATGGCCGCGTCGTTGAACAGCATGGTGGAGAACGACAGGTACGGCGTCTCGAGCGCCTTGCCGAGCAGCAGCGAGGCGAAGCCGGAGCAGTCGACGAAGAAGTCGGCCGCGAGGCGGTCGCCGCCGTCGAGCTCGAGGGAGCAGATGTCGCCGCGCTCGTCGCGCGTGGCCGAGTGCATGGGTCGCGCCACGTGCACCACGCCGCGCTCCAGCGCCTTGGCGCGCAGGAACGCGCCCAGCCGCGTGGCGTCGACGTGGTAGCCGTAGCCGAGCTCGAACGGGAACGCGTGTGCGGGCCGCGGTGCGCGCCCTTCGAGGGCCACGCTCCGCGACATGAAGAAGCGGTCGGGATGCGCATGGACGTCCGCGCCCGTCAGCCGCGCGTGCACGTTGCGCAGGAACGGCGGCAGCGTGAGGCTGTCCAGGATCGACGGGAACGGATGGAACCAGCTCTGGTGGCCCGGCCGCGTGGACCAGCCCTCGAACGCGATGCCGCTCTTGCATGTCGCGTCGCAGGCGGGCATCCACGCCGCCTCGTCGATGCCCAGGCTGTCGAAGAAGCCGCGGAGCCACGGCGTGGAGCCTTCGTCGAGACCGACGACCTCCGCCGTCGGCGCGTCGAGCACGGTCACCCTCAGGCGTGCGCCGAACTTCGAGTTGGACAGCAGCAGTGCGGTCATCCAGCCCGCCGTGCCACCGCCCACGATGGCGATGTGCTTGACGGGCGGCTCGGCGAGGCTGTTCTGCATGCGCGGTGGGGCGTCGTTGGGGTCAATCGATCTTGCGGACAATCATTGCGCGAGCCGCTCGCTCAAGAACTTGCGCAGGCGGACATGATCGTCGGGACTCATCTCGCCCAGGACGCTGCGGCGGTTCGCCGGAATGTGGTCGGCGTCGCCCGGCTCGGCATCGAACACGTAATGATCGAACAGATGGCGCCACGCCTCTCGCTGCGCGCGCGGCAGGGCGCGCAGCGCGGCGGTGGCGTAGATCAGGGTGGCGAGGCCGGGCGACGGCGGCGGCTCCCACCAATAGTTCACGAGCATGTTCAGCTGCGCCAGCGACTCGACGTGGTGCCACCACAGCGGCGGCATGTAGATGGCGTCGCCAGGCTCCAGCTCGGCGACCTGCGCGTGAGCCAGCGCGTCGCGGAATCGCGGGAAGCGCTCGAAGTCAGGCTTGAGGAAGTCCACCAACGAGATCGGCCGGCCGGCGGGCGCGTGGTCGAGCGGGCCGACGTAGAGATTGGCGACCTGCTCGGGCGGAAACAGCGTGAAGCGCCGGCGCCCGGCCACGCAGACGGCGATGTTGTGCGACTCGTCGAAGTGCGCGGGCGTGACCGTGGCGGTGCCGATCCAGGCGCGTGGCTCGACGCTCTCGTCGAGCACGGGCAACACGTGGTCGCGCTTGAGCTCGGGCATGCAGGTGACGATTGCCGCGCTCTGCACCACCACCGCCGGCGCCCGCTCGAACTGGGCGTAGCGCAGGATCTGTTCCAGCACGTGCGACACCGGGAGCTTGGTATGCACGTAGTTGAAGCCCGTCATCGTGGCGTCGAAGAAGAGGCGGGCGCCTTCCTCGGGACGCGTCATGAGCGCGTCCACGGGACGGCCGTTGTCCTTCGACGCGAGATATTGCGCCAGCGCCAGCGGCGACTCATGACCCTTCGCCACCGCGGGCCAGCTGCTCGCGACCCCGCGCAACACCGCGGGGGCATCGGCGGGCAGGATCTCGGTCTCGAACCTTGCCCGGTCGACGCCGTGGACTTCGCGAATGGAGGGAAGGGTCGCAGTCATCGTGGAAGCGCGAAACGTGGCGTGATGTTCGAGCATAGCCCAGCCCCGGCGCGGGATGGAGATGGAAAAAAGGACGGCCATGAGGCCGTCCTTGGTTCGCCGAAGCCCACCGAAGCGGGCAGCGGACGATCAGTACTTGAAGTGCGCGGTCAGGTAGTACTGGCGGCCATTGTTGTAGATGGCGCGCGGCTCGGACTTGACGTCGCCGTAGTACTTCAGGATCGGATCGTTCAGGTTCTGCGCATCCAGGCTGAAGGACAGGTGCTCGCCCATCTTGTAGCCCAGCGAGGCGGACAGCACGCCGACACCGCGTTGGTAGTAGTCGGTGCCACGGTCGCGACCGAGGTAGTTGTCGCCGCTGTAGTTGTAGTTCAGGCGCGCAGAGAACATGTCGTTCTCGAAGTAGCCGCTCACGGTCCCGGAGTTCTTGACCGCACCCTTCAGCACGTGGCCCGTATCGTCGTGCGCATCGGCCAGCGTGTAGTTCGCGCTGACGCCGAAGTTGCCGAACACCGGCGTCTCGACCGCGAATTCCAGGCCGGTGACGGAGCCCTTCGTGTTGACTTGCGTGCTCAAGTCGAACGGGGCGGTGATGCGCGGGTTGCCCGGCGCACCCGGCTGGGGATTGCCGCCAGACGTGAGGTCGGTGGAGGCCGTCACGCGTTCGATGCCGTCCGTGATGTAGCTGCGCATCTCCATGTGGAACGCACCCATCGACACGAAGGCGCGCGGCGCGAAGTACCACTCGATGTTGGCGTCGACGTTGGTCGAGCGCACCGGGTTCAGGTCCGGATTGCCCGTGCTGCCGGACCCCACGGACTTGCCGGTCGGGTCGGAGTAGCCGCCCAGGAGCTGCGCCGACGACAGGGCCGTGTAGTCGGGACGGGTCATCGTGCGCGACACCGCCAGGCGTGCCACGACCTTCGGCGTCACGTCGATGCGCACGCTGGCGCTCGGCAGGGCGTCCGTGTAGGTGCGTTCGTGGAAGGTCTGGTAGTAGCCCGTGGGATCGGTGAAGTTCGGACCCACGGCGGCGAAGGCGGACGGGACATAACCCGGCAAGGTGCTGTCGCTGGTGGGCACCCAGACCAGTGACTTGGACTTGGTCTGCACGAGGCGCATGCCCACGTTGCCGCTCCAGCCTTCGCCTTCCAGGTTGCCCTGCAGGTAGCCGGCCGCCGTCTTTTCCGTCACGGCATATTCGTGCGTCACCTGGCGACGCGAGATGTCGCGGTTGGCGTATTTCGCGTCGTAGGCCGCCAGGGTGTCTTCCGACGGGAAGGCGATGTTGGTGGGGAAGCTGCCGCCGAGTCCGTTGCCGAAGTTGCCCGGGTAGCTCTGGTTGAAGTCGGCCTGGGGAATCGGATTGGAGAACGGGTCGGTGCCCCAGTTCGGGCCCTGGCCCACGATCGGGCCGTCGGTGTAGCGCTTGTGCTCGGAGCCGCGCAGGCCGAACTGAAGGCTGCGCAGCACGCCGTCGGTCAGCGAGTACTCGGCATCGATCTGGCCCCAGGTGTCCTTGTCCTTCACGTCGACGTTCTGGTCACCGAAGATCCAGTCCGTCAGGTAGGAGCCGGAAGGCGTGTGGCCGGGGGAGGCCGGCGCCGGGGACAGGGTCATGCCGAACGAGGGCGCCGAGCCGCTGCCATTGAGCTGGTAGCCGCCCCCGGTGCCGTAGATGTCGCCTTCCCAGACGTTCTGCGCGTCGGTCTTGCCCTCGCCGTTGGACACGCCGCCGTTGCCGGACAGCTTCAACGAGCTCGTGACGTTCCAGGAGCCTTCCAGGTTGAGGTAGTTGGTGGACGCCGACGCCTTGCGCGAGATCAGGTCGTACACGCCGACGACCGTGGGCTGGGCGAAGGTGTAGTTGACCGAGGTCAGGATGTTGGTGCTGGGGTCGATCTTGATGTTGCTGAACGTGGGCAGGTTGCCCGCATGCCGCGAGTCGTCGAGCGCCCAGAAGGGCGTCATCAGGAAGTTGCGGTTGTAGTTGTTCGCGTCCATCTTGGACGAGAAGCCCGACAGGGTGAAGTCCATGTCGTTGGTCGGCTTGAACTCGATGCTGGCGGCGCCGCCCTTGCGTTCGCGCTCCTGGGTGAACAGGGCCGCACCCATCAGGTTTTCGTATTTCGTGCCCGCAGGGATGCCGGCGGCCACGGACGAGGCGTTCTTCGTGGCATCGATGCCGGGATACGCATTCGAGCCGTCATGGGCGAGGTCCTCGACGCCATCGCGACGCAGGTGGCGCTTCTCGTCGAAGCCCTGCACCATGAGGCCGAAGGTCTTGGACTCGTTGCGCCAGGCCGCCATCACGCTGGCCTGCGGGTCGGTCTTCGCCGGCAGGTCGGCGTAGACGGCGCCGACGCTGCCTTCCAACGTGAACTGCTTGCTGAATTCCAGCGGCTTGCGGGTGATGATGTTCACGGAACCCGCCGTGCCGCCTTCGATGTCGGAGGCGACCGAGGTCTTGTGCACTTCGACGCGGCTCACCAGTTCGGACGGCAGCAGCGAGAAGCTGACGCTGCGGCCCACGCCGGCGCCGGTCTGATCCAGCACGAACCAGTCGCCGTTGGCGACCGGGTGCCCGTCCAGCAGCGTCTGCGTCAGGCTGGGGTTGGTGCCGCGCAGGCCCACGCGATCGCGCTCGTCGAAGCCGCCGGAGCCGCCCGAGGGGCTGTTCAGGATGGTCACGCCCGGAATGCGCGCGAGCGAGTCGGCCACGTTCTTGTCAGGCATCTTGCCGATGTCCTCGGCCGAGATGACGTCGATGTGCGCCTCGGAGTTGCGCTTCACGTTGATGGCAGTTTGCAGTGAAGCCCGGATGCCCGTGACTTCAACGCGTTGCACGTCGTCCGCGGCCGATGCCGCCGCTGCAGGAGCCGCGGCGGACTGGGCGAACGCCGGCGCGACTGAACCGGCGAGTACGACCGCGGTCGCGGCGGCAATGGGCGTCAATTTCGTCTTCATGGGGCTCCTCTTTTCGGATGGCAGCATTTCTTCGGGAACGCGGCCGGTTGGGGTTGGGTCGTGCCGTCTCTCCATGTGCTCAGACGGTGCACCCTCGGGCTAGAAACCTGGTATGCGACAAGGTAGTACCACTGTACAACCAGTCTAGACCAGTGCTCTATGCGTTTACCCTCATATTGCGTTTGGGCAACACCGTGTTTACCAGCTGAACCCGCGTGATTTCGCGGTCCGCACGCACGCGGTGCCGTGGTTCGCCCGGTCGGTGCACTTGACGGTACTTTGGTGCCTGAGTGGTATGCTATTCGTGCCGTGACGCCCTGGCCTGCCGATTCACCCGTCAGGCGAAGGCCGGCCGTCACGCCCCCGACAACACGAATAAGGGCACGCAATGAGCGCGCTGGCACAACTTCTCAACACGCTGGACCCGGACGGCAGTCAACCGCTTTACCAACAGCTTCAGCGCGCGCTGCGCGAGGCGATCGAAAAGCGCGTCCTCGGCCCCGACGACGCGCTGCCCTCCGAGCGCCAGCTCGCGGCCGACCTGGGCGTCTCGCGCATCACGGTGCGCAAGGCCATCCAGGGCCTGGCCGACGAGGGCTTCCTCGACCAGCGCCAGGGCTCGGGCAACTTCGTCTCGACGCGCATCGACAAGAACTTCGCGAAGCTCACGTCGTTCTCGGAGGACATGCGCGCCCGCGGCCGCACGCCGCGCAGCGAATGGATCAAGCGCTCCAGCGGCACCGTCACGCCCGAGGAGGCGATGAAGCTCGCGCTGAGCCCGGGCTCGCTGGTCTATCGCTTCCACCGGCTGCGCTACGCCGACGACGCGCCGATGGCACTCGAGTACGCGACGCTGTCGGCGGCGGCGCTGCCGTCGCTGGAGTCGGTCGACCACTCGCTGTACGACGCGCTCGAGAAGGCCGGCAACCGCCCCGTGCGGGCACTGCAGCGTCTGCGCGCGCTGTTGCTCAACGAGGAGCAGGCGCGCCTGCTCGACGCCGACGTCGGCGACGCCGGCCTGCTCGTCGAGCGCCTGGGCTACCTGCGCGACGGCCGCGCGATCGAGCTGTCGCAGTCGATCTACCGCGGCGACACCTACGACTTCGTCGCCGAGCTCAACGCCTCCTGAACGCGCCCGGGCACGCCAAGTGCCGACAACGGCGCCCGCAGTGCGGGCCTGCCGGCCATGGGCGCTATTCCTCGCCCCCAAGTCAGCGTTTGCGGCCGGGTCTGCGTTTTGAGGACAATAGAAGTCTTTTTCCTTTGCGCTTGGGGCGCCGCCCGCGTGCATTCGTGAATCCCTTTTTCCGTTCGGCGCAGCGTTTCCCCTGGGACTGACATGAGAGCTACCTCGCGCGCCGTGCTGGCGCTGACCCTTGCCGCCGGCCTCAACGGCACGATCCCCGCGGCGTTCGCCGCCAGCGCGCCGGAGGCCGCCGCGTCGCAACCCGACAACGCCGTGCCGGCCGCGTTCGCTACGCCGTTCAACGCGGCGCAGGAGATGCTCAAGAGCGGCAACGCCGCGGGCGCGCTCGCCAAGCTGAAGGAAGCCGAGGCCCTGCCCGACCAGACGCCTTACGAGAAATACCTGATCCTGCGCGTGAAGGCACCGGGCGAATATTCGACCGGCGACAACGCCGGCGCCCACCGCGACTTCGAGGCCCTGCTCGCCAATCCGCTGCTGCCGGCGGAAGACCGCGCCATCATGCTCAAGTTCGTGGCGGAGATCCTCTACACCGGCGAGCAGTACCCGCAGGCCGCCGCGGCGATCCAGCGCTACCTCGACGCCGGCGGCAAGGACCCGCAGTTGAAGAGCCTGCTGCCCCAGGCGCAGTACGCCGCGAAGGACTACGCCGCCGCCGCCAAGGGCTTCCGCGCCGAAGTCGACGCGCAGGTCGCCGCCGGCCAGGTGCCCACCGACAAGCTGCTGCGCTTCATGGTCAGCGCGTACCTGGGCGAGAAGGATGACGCCGGCTACGTCCACGGCCTGGAGCTGCTGGCCGTCCACTATCCGAAGCCGGACTACTGGCGCGAGCTGATCGGCCGCGCGCGCGAGGTCGACAACTTCTCCGACCGCCTCACGCTCGACGTCTATCGCATGAAGGTCCAGATCTTCGGCCACGTCGACGATCGCGAGCGCATCAACTACGCGGCGCTCGCCGCGCGCGCTGGCTACCCGGGCGAGGCCAAGAAGGTGCTGGACGACGCATTCGCCAACAGGCCCTTCACCGGCACCGACCTGGCCGACGCGACCAAGCTGCGCCCCGAGATCAACAAGTCCGCGGCCAACGACCTCGCGCAGGCGGCGGTCAACGAGAAGGGCGCGCTCGCGGCCAAGGACGGCAACCCGCTGGTCGCGCAAGGCCTGCTCGACACCACCCAGGACAACGCCGCCAAGGGCGCCGACCTGATCGCGCAAGGCATCGCGCGCGGCGGCATCCGCCAGCCCGAGGAAGCCAAGCTGCATCTCGGCTACGCCCAGGTGCGCGCCGGCCGCGATGCCGACGCGATGAAGACGTTCCAGTCCATCGCCGGCGCGGGCGGCACCGGCTCGCTGGCCCACGTCTGGATCATGTACCTGCAGTCGAAGACGGCCGTGGCCGCCGCGCCGGCACCGGCTGCGGCAGCGTCGAAGTAGGGCGAGCCGCAACGAACGAGGCCCCGGTCGCGACGGCGACCGGGGCCTTTTTTACTGCCGCGCGGAAAACCTCAGGCGCTCTGCTGGAACGCGTCGCCTGCGCTGTCGAAGAGCCGGCTGCGCGAGAGGTCGGGCCGCAGCGCGACGCGGCTGCCGGCGGCCAGCGGATCGGCGTGGCCGGGCAGGCGCACGATCACCGGCGCGGCCTGGCCGGCGCACTGCACATGCACCAGCGTGGCGTCGCCCAGCCGCTCGACGAGGTCGACCTGCCCCTCGAGCGCCGGCGCGCTGCCGTCGGCCGCGGCCAGCGTCACCTGGTCCGGCCGGAATCCCAGCGTGGCCGACGCGCCGACCGCGGGCGCGTCGCGCGACGCGCGCGCGCCGAGCGCGAACTCGCCGGCGCCCGCACGAACGCGCAGGCCGTCGGCGTCGTTGGCGCTGACGGTCACCGGCACCAGGTTCATCTTCGGCGAGCCGAGGAAGCCGGCCACGAACAGGTTGGCCGGGCGGTCATACAGCGCCATCGGCTCGCCGACCTGGGCGATGCGGCCGGCGTTGAAGACCGCGATGCGCTGGCCCAGCGTCATCGCCTCGACCTGGTCGTGCGTCACGTAGATCATCGTCGTGCCGAGTTCGCGATGCAGCCGCGCGAGCTCGGTGCGCATCTGCACGCGCAGCGAGGCATCGAGGTTGGACAGCGGCTCGTCGAACAGGAACACCCTGGGCTGGCGCACGATCGCGCGGCCGATGGCCACGCGCTGGCGCTGGCCGCCGGACAAGGCCTTGGGCTTGCGATCGAGCAGCGCGCCGATCTGCAGGATCTCCGCCGCGCGGCCGACGGCGGCGGCCACGTCGGCCCTCGAACGTCCCGCGAGCTTGAGCGCGAAGCCCATGTTCTCGGCCACCGTCATGTGCGGGTACAGCGCGTAGCTCTGGAACACCATCGCCACGCCGCGGTCCGACGGCGAGACGTCGTTGACGCACTCGTCGCCGATGAACAGCTCGCCGTCGCTGATCTCCTCGAGCCCCGCGATCATGCGCAGCAGCGTCGACTTGCCGCAGCCGGACGGCCCGACGAACACCATGAACTCGCCGTCGCGCACCTCGAGGTCGACGCCCTTGATCACCTCGGCGCCGCCGTCGTAGGTCTTGCGGATCTGCTTGAGCGAGAGGCTGGCCATGGTGTGTGGAGTCCTAGATGTCGCAGCGTTGTTGCAGCGGCGGGTTGGGGGCGGGCACGGTGTCCGTGCGCGCGATGTGACCGGCGCGCAGCGCGCGCACCTGGGCATCGACGTCGGCCGGGCTCAGCACCTGGTCCTTCGCGTGGAAGACCCAGTCGACGTCCTCGTCGTAGACGCGCTGCGCGCCGCCGGTGGGCAGCGATCCGCCGACGGCGAACCACAGGTTGAACGAGATCGTCATCGGCGACACCGGCACGTTGCGGCCGTCGTGCAGCGCCACCTGGCGGCCGTCGACGAACTCGCGCACCTCGGCCCTGGTCACCTGCATCAGCAGCGTGTGCCAGCCGTCGAACGAGCCGAACTCCTCGTGCGCGGAGTTGTGCGACTCCCACGGATCGATCTGCACCGTCTGCCACGACACGCCGTACAGCCGGGTCTTGTCCGAGCCCCAGCCGCCGTTGGGCAGGTACTCCCAATCGAGCTCGCTGAAGTCGGGATCGAACGCGTGCGCGAGCGGCGCGACCGCGTAGAACGACTCGATGACCGGATCGCCGTCGGCGCCCGCGCGCGGCGCGTCGCTGAAGCGGATGCGCGCGGCGTAGGTGCCCTGCAGCACCTTGCGCTGGTGGCACAGCTGCGCCTGCACGGTGCCGGGGCCGGTGCCGTCGGTCGTCGCCGTCATGCGCAGCACGCGGTTGCCGGGCTGCTGCGGGTCGTCGAGCAGCGTGATCGCCCCGGCACTGAAACGTCCGCCGGGCAGGCCCGGATGGCCGACGCCGTCGCGCAACTGCCAGCCGCCGGCGGCGAGGTCGGCGGGCTGCGCGTAGGAGAAGTCGTCGAAGAACAGCTCGGCCGGCGCGGCCGCGGCGCCGGCGTTGACGACGACGCAGCCGGCGGCCGTCGCGACGAACGCGAGCGAGGCGATCGCGCGCGCGAGGGCGCGCAGCGACAGCGGCTGGCGGCTCATGTCAGGCGGCGGCAGAAACAGGTTCCTCGTGATGAGGCAGGAAGAACGACAGCACCAGCACCGGCACCGCGCAGGCCAGCACCCACAGGAAGAAGTGCTGGTAGCCGAGCCAGGTCTGGATCTCGCCGCTCCACGTGCCCGAGAGGATGAAGCCGAGCTGCATGACGCCGGTGCCCAGCGCGTAGTGCGCCGTCGTGAAGCGTCCCTTGGCGACCACCTGCATGATGAACAGGATGATGCCGACGAAACCGAAGCCGTAGCCGAACATCTCGATCGACAGGCCGGCGGCGATCAGGCTCATGTCCGTCGGGCGCGCCGTGCTGAGCCACCAGTAGACGAGGTTGGGCAGGTTCATCGCGATGACGAGCCACACCATCGAGCGCCTCAGGCCCAGCCACGACGTGAAGTAGCCGCCGACGATGCTGCCGCCGACGAAGGCCACCGTCGCCCACGTGCCGTAGACGACGCCGATCTGGTCGGTCGACAGGCCCAGGCCGCCCACCGCACGCGCGTCCTTCAGGAACAGCGGGCCGACCGACTGGATCTGTCCTTCGCCGGCGCGAAACAGGATGATGAACAGGATCGCGAACCAGATACCCGGCTTGCGGAAGAACTCGACGACCACTTCAACCGTCGTCTTCGCGATGTCGCCCACCTTGCGCGAGACCTGCGTCGCGGCGCGCGTGTCGGGGAGCGCCCACACGTGGTACGCGGCAAGCGCGGCCATCACCGCGGCCAGCAGCACGAAGACGGCGCTCCAGGCATGCGCGGTCTCCATCGACTTCTCGAGGTAGCCCACCAAAACCAGCACGCCGCCGCGCGCGAAGAGCCGCGCCGCGTTGAAGAATGCGCCCTGCCAGCCGGCGTATTCGGCCTGCAGCTTGTCGGTGAGGCTTGCGATGTAGAGGCCGTCGGACGAGATGTCGTGCGTGGCCGACGCGAAGGCCGTGAACGCGAGGATGCCCAGCACCAGCGAGACGCTGTGCGGCACGTTGAGCGCCAGCGCGATGAGCCCCAGCGTGGTCGCGCCGACCAGCTGGAACACCACGACCAGCAGCTTCTTGCTGGGCACCGCCTCGAGGAACGGGCTCCACAGCGGCTTGACAGCCCAGGCCAGGCCCAGCGCGCCCGTCCATTTCGTGATGACGCTGTTCTCGATGCCGAGATCCTTGAACAGCAGCGCCGCGATCGCGATCACGACGAAGAACGGCACGCCCTGCGCGAAATAGAGCGTCGGAACCCAGGTGATGGGCGATCGCTTCAGCGGCGACGCCGGCGTCACGGAAGGCGAGGCCAGGTCGGCGGTCAGGACGGATTCACTTTGCACTCGATGTCTCTTTCCTGGCGGTGAGGGAGCCCGGTTCCACACAGTCTGCCCGCGTTCAGGCCGCGCGAGGAGAGAGGTTCACCGGAGACCTGGCGGTGGCTTGCGCCCGGCCTTCGAGCCACGCCCGCACGGCGTCGATCGCGCCGTCGCAGTAGCCCCAGGTCACGAGCGAGGGCGCGGCGATGTCGAATAGCTGGAACGGGTTCCACAGCGCGACGTGCAGGTCGGGCCGCGCGCTCGCGGCCGTCGTGCCGAAGCGCGTGCGGTGGTTGGAGACAAGGATGTTGCAGCGGCCGTCCTGCGGGAACGTCGCGGCATCGATGTTGCGAAGGTCGGGCACGCGCACGAGCTGCACGTCGGCGAAGCCGGCGAACATTTCCATCACGCGTTCGGCCGGCAGGCCGGCTTCCGAGACGCCGTCGCACTCCACCGAATCCTGCGTGACCACGCGCAGCGGCGTGCCCGGCGCGGGCGGCGTCGCGCGCCGGCCGGCGCCGTCGAACGCGGTCAGTCCCCGCGCCCACGCGGCCCGCATCGCGGCGTCGTCGGCGGCGCGCTGCGCGGCGTCGTAGGCCCTCGGCGACACCGGATAGGCCTGCGCCAGCGCCACCAGCCGCGCCTCGGATCGCTTGACGTCGGCCGGCAGCAGGTGGCCTTCGGCGAGCGCCTGCTCGATCGCCTTGACGGTCGCGCCCTGCTCCTCGAGCGTGCCCTGCGCGAGCGGCATGTCGGCCCCCGCCTGCAGCGCCAACACGGCGGCGAGGGCATGGCCGTAGTTGTCGTGCACGGCCTTCATCATCAGCGCATCGGTGATGACGACGCCGTCGTAGCCGATGGCTTCGCGCAGCAGCCCGGTGAGCACGGGCCGCGACAGCGTGGCCGGATGCCCGGGGTCGATCTGCGGATAGACGATGTGGGCCGTCATCACCGACGGCGCGGCGGGCGTGTCGCCATGCGCATGCGCGAGCGCGCGGAAGGGCTTCAGCTCCAGCGCCTCGAGCTCGGCGATGGACTTGTCGACGACGGGCAACGCGTGGTGCGAATCGGTCGCGGTATCGCCGTGGCCGGGGAAGTGCTTGACGCAGCAGGCCACGCCCTCGCGCAGCGAGCCGCGCATCCACGCGGCGGCCAGGCGCGCGACCTCGGCGGGATCCTCGCCGAAGCTGCGCTCGGCGATCACCGGGTTGCCGGGGTTGTTGTTGACGTCCAGCACCGGCGCGAAGTTCCAGTTGATGCCCAGGCTGCGCAGGCCGCGCGCGACCGTCGCGCCGACCTCCTCGCACAAGGCCTCGTCGCCGATCGCGCCGAGCGCCATCGCGGCCGGCGCCTGCGGCAGGAAGGTCGCGCGGATCGTCGAGCCGCCCTCCTGGTCGATGCCGATCAGCGAGTTCGGGCCCATCACCTCGCGCAGGTCGGCCGTCAGCTGGCGGATCTCGTCCTCGGTGCCGAGGTTGCGGCGGAACAGGCAGATCGCGCGCACGTGATGGCGGCGCAGGAACTCCGCGCTCGCGGCGTCGAGCGACGTGCCGGGAATGTCGACCATCACCAGATGGCCGGGATGAAATGGCGCGGCGCTCATCGTCGTCAATGGGTCAGCGTGACCTTGTTGAGATGGCGCGGCTTGTCCGGGTCGAGGCCCTTCGCGCGTGCGAGCGCCTCGACGGCCAGGTAGTAGCTCTGGATCGCGGAGATCGGATCGAGATCCTCGTGATCGGCGACGACCAGCGGCAGCTCGGCGCCCGGCGTGCCCACCGGCGCGGCCACGAGCACGCGCGCGCCGCGGCGGCGCATGTCGTCGGCCAGTTGCAGCAGGCCGGCCTGCGCGGGGCCGCGCGGCGCGAAGACGAGCAGCGGGTAGCCTTCCTCGATCAGCGCCATCGGCCCGTGCTTGACCTCGGCACCGGAGAACGCCTCGGCCTGGATGCCGCAGACCTCCTTGAACTTCAGCGCCGCCTCCATCGCGATGGCCAGGCTGGTGCCGCGGCCGATCACGAACAGCTTGTCGGCGTCGACCAGCGCGTCGACCAGCGGCGACCAGTCGGTGTACGCGGCGCGTTCCAGCACCTCGGGCAGCGTATCGAGCGCGGCCAGCAGCGGGGCGTCGTTCTGCCAGTGCGCGACGATGCGCGCGCCGGCCACGAGCTGCGTGATGTAGCTCTTGGTGGCGGCCACGCTGGTCTCGGCGCCCGCGTGCAGCGGCAGCACCCATTGCGCGGCCTGCGCCAGCGGCGAGCCGGCGTCGTTGACGACGGCCACCGTGCGTGCGCCGCCTTCGCGGAACTGGCGCGTCGGCGCGATCAGGTCGGGGCTCTGGCCCGACTGCGAGAAGCCCCAGGACACGAGCCCGTTGCAATCGAGCTGCGACTGGTACAGCGTGACGAGCGACATCGGCAGCGACGTCACGAGCCGGCCCAGGCGCGCCATCACGAGGTAGGCCATGTAGTGCGCGGCGTGGTCGGAGCTGCCGCGCGCCACGGTCAGGGCGGATCGCGGCGGATCGGCACGGAGTTGCTCGCCGAGCGAGGTGTAGGCGGCGAGGTCGGCCGCCATCAGACGAGCCACGGCCGCCGGGGCTTCGCGGGCTTCGTCAAACATCCGTGAGGTCAATGGGATCTCCTTCTACGATCACTTGGGTCAGGTGCAGGGCGGCATCGAGCACGACGATGTCGGCGCGCCCGCCGACGAACAGGCGGCCGCGGTCGGCGAGGCCGAGGAAGTCGGCGGCGTTGGTGGCCACGCGGCGCGACGCGTCGTCCAGGCTCAGGCCCATGCCGACGAGGTTGCGCAGCGCCTGGTCCATCGTCAGCGTGCTGCCGGCCAGCGTGCCGTCGGCCAGGCGCACGCCGCCCAGGCACTTGGTGACGCGGTGGCTGCCGAGGTTGTAGTCGCCGTCGGGCATGCCCGCCGCGGCCGTCGAATCGGTCACGCAGTAGAGGCAGGGGATCGCACGCAGCGCGGCACGGATCGCGCCCGGATGCACGTGCAGCAAGTCGGGGATGATCTCGGCGAACTCGGCATGCGCCAGCGCCGCGCCGGCGATGCCCGGCTCGCGGTGGTGGAACTTGCTCATCGCGTTGAACAGGTGCGTGAAGCCGGTTGCGCCGCGCTGCAGGGCGGCGACGCCGTCCTCGTACGTGCCGGCCGTGTGGCCGATCTGCACGTGGAAGCCGGCCGCGCGCAGCGGCGCGATCAGGTCGAGGTTGCCGGGCAGCTCGGGCGCCATCGTGATCAGGCGGATCGGCGCGAGCTCGTGCAGCGCCTTGACCTCCGCCACCGACGCGGGCCGCGCGAAGTCGGGCTGCGCGCCGAGCGCGCCCGGGTTGATGTACGGGCCTTCGAGATGCACGCCCATCACGTGCGCGCCGCCGCGCCGGTGCGTGCGCACCGCGTCGGCCAGCGCGGCCATCGCACGCGAGATGTCGGCCATCGGCGCGGTCATCGTCGTCGCGAGCATCGAGGTCGTGCCGTGGCGCGCGTGCACCCGGGCGATCTCGGCGACCGCGTTGCCGCCTTCCATCGTGTCGAAGCCGCCGCCGCCGTGCACGTGCAGGTCGATGAAGCCCGGCAGGATCAGCGGTTCGCCCGACACGCGCGCCTGGCCCTCGCTGATCGGCTGGCCCTCGATGCCCGAGACGCGCCCGTCGACGACCGTCAACTTGCCGCGGATGAAGCCCTGCGGCGTCAGGACATTGCCGCTGATCTCTTGCCGGGCGACGCTCATGCGACCGCTTCCTTCATCTGCTGGCGCACCAGGCGGTGCGCGCCGTCGACGGCATCGCCGGCGGGTTCGACGAGCCGCGCCCGCAGTGCCGGCGCGAGGCGCGGCGCCATGCGCAGTCCGATGCTGCCCAGCAGCACGATGGGCAGTTGCAGCCCCGGGTCGAGTGCAAGCGCCATGTCTTCGATTTCCTGTCCGATGTCCTGCACCAGCGACTGCGCCGCGGCGTCGGTGTCCGCGCACTCGAAGACGAGGGGCGCGAGTTGCGCGTATTCGTGCTGGCCGGCGGCCGAGCACCACTCGAGCAGCGCGTCGCGGCGATCGCCCACCTGGCGCCACACGGCCTGCGCCAGCGTGCCGGCCGTGGCGCGGCCATCGAGGGCGCGGTGCGCGATCTGCATCGCCTTCAGGCCGAGCCACGCACCCGAGCCCTCGTCGCCGACCGGAAAGCCCCAGCCGCTGACCGCCACGCGGCGTCCGTCGGCATGCAGCGCCTCGCCGACCGCGCCGGTGCCCACGGCGACGATCGCGCCCGGGCGGCCGGCGTGCGCGCCCATCAGCGCGGTGCGGGAGTCGGTCTCCAGCACGATCAGCGCGTATTCGGGAGCCGCGCGGAAGAACGCGGCCGCCAGGTGCGGCGCGACGGCGCCGGCCAGGCCCAGGCCCAGCACGCAGTGGTTGGGCACCGGCATCGCGAGCCCGGCCGACGCGAACGCGCGCTCGACCGCCTGCACGATGTGCGTCCACGCCTGGGCGATGCCCTGGGCCAGCGCCGAGGGCCCGGATTCGCCGTGGCCGATCAGCGCGCCGGCGTTCGTCCAGAGTCGGACGCGGGTGCCCGTCCCGCCGCCGTCCACGCCCAGCGCGTAGCGGATGTCGGCCTGTTCGAAGGCGGGGTGATAGCAGGTGTGGCTCATATGTGTGATACCACTATAGTACCATGACAGACCGCTGTCAACGAATGCTCGGCGGTAGGGGTCGCGGGTCCGAGCGTCGAATTCACTCGTGAATTCTAGGAAGAAACCCGAATGTCGCTGACAATTCGGACAGCTTCGACGATGAACCAGTCGTAATACCAATTACGTCCGATTTTCCGGCACTGGTTCCGGCTGCCGCAGGCCGAACATGCCCCAGCCCTGCATCGTCATCACGTCGACGCCATCCTGGTTGAACACGCGCCAGCGCGACAGCACCAGCCCGATGTGCGGCTTGCTGTTCATCACGCGCGCCTCCAGCACGGTCATCTCGGCCGAGATCGTGTCTCCCGGATAGACCGGTTTCAGCCACCGGAGTTCATCGATGCCCGGCGATCCCAGGCTGGACGAGTCGTTGAGGTAGCCGTCGCACATCAGGCGCATCGTCATCGCGCAGGTGTGCCAGCCGCTGGCCGACAGCCTCTTGAACAGCGAGGCCTCGGCCGCCGCGTCGTCGAGATGGAAGGGCTGCGGGTCGAACTGCTGCGCGAACGCCAGCGTGGCCTCGCGCGCGACGGTGGTGCTGCCGAGGGCCATCACGCGGCCGACGGGGAAGTCTTCCCAGCAATAGCGCTTCGCGGGCGGAGTGGTCTTGTCCATGGGTGGTCTTGGTCGAAGGGAGTGCCAACGAGGATAGCGCCGCCGCCTTGCCGGCGTCATGATCGCGGCCATGATCCTGCTCATCTTCGGCCTCGTCCTGTTCCTCGGCATCCATTCGGTGCGCATCGTCGCCGACGGCCGCCGATCCCGCTTCATCGCCGCGCGCGGCCTGAATGCCTGGAAGGGCGTCTACTCGCTCATCTCGATCGCCGGCTTCGTGCTGATCTGCATCGGCTTCGGCCAGGCGCGCCAGCAGGCGGTCCTGCTGTGGTCGCCGCCGCGCTGGACGCACGACGTCGCCGCGCTGCTGACGCTGCTCGCGTTCGTCCTGGTCACCGCGGCCTACGTGCCGGGCAACGGCATCAAGGCGCGCGTGAAGGATCCGATGATCCTGGGCGTGAAGTGCTGGGCCGCCGGCCACCTGCTGGCCAACGGCACGCTGGCCGACGTCGTGCTGTTCGGCAGCTTCCTCGCCTGGGTCGTGCTCGATTTCCGCGCCGCGCGCCAGCGCCGCCGCGCGGGGGCCGAGCCGGAAGTCGGCAGCGTCAAGCGCGGGCGCAGCCTGATGGCCGTCGTCGTGGGCGTGCTCGTGTGGATGCTGTTCGCGTTCCACCTGCACCAGTGGCTGATCGGCGTGGCGCCGTTCCCCGGCTTCCACGGCATCGGCCATTGATCAGGGCGCTGTCGTCGGCTGCGCCTTCTGCCAGGCGGGGTGGATGAGCCCGGCCAGCAGCTCGAAGCGCGTGTAGGGCCGCGGCCGGCCGGACAGTTTCAGCGAGATCGCCACCACCAGGCTGTGCGTGCGCGACGGCGGCGCGTGCATCGGCAGCAGCGCGAGCCACACCAGCAGCAGCAGCGGCAGCCACCACGGTGCGCGCACGGCGCCCGGGTGGGCCAGGTAGTCGGCCAGCGTCCAGCCCGCGGCGGCCGCGCCGAGGGCCATGCCGGTGATCGCCTCGCTCCACGAATGGGCGCCGAGATTGACGCGCGAATACGTGATCAGCACGGCCAGCACCACGCCGGCGACGGTGCCGCTGCGGCCCGCGACGATCGCCCCGATCACCGGCAGGATGGAGCAGGCGAACATCGAGTGGCCCGAGAAGCCCGTGAAGTCGATGGCGGCGATGCCATAGCCGAATCCGAGGAAGGCCACCTTGCTGATGGTGGTGATGCCCGCGACCACGACGATGCCCGTCACCCAGCGCAGCGCCGAGAGGCGGGCCGGATGGTCGTGCGCGTGCGGGTTGCCCAGCGCGAGCCGCCCGCGCGCGCCCGCGGGACGCGCGAGCGCGAGCCACAGCGCGCCCGCGAGGAAGGCGGGCAGCAGGATCTGCGCCTCGCCCAGCCGCGTCACTGCCAACCAGAACAGCGAATGAATCTCGTTGCCGCCCGTCATGCGCCCCTGTCGTATCCAGCGGTTGAAAGACGGCCATCCTAGCCGCAGGCCGTGAGCCGAATGTGAGGCGGGGCTGACGGTCCGTCGCGCGTCGCTGCGGTCCGGCCCGCGCCGCACGCCAGCCGTCGCAAGCGCGTGGAAGTCGAGGGGGACGCTGTTTACAGTCCACCCATCGAATCACGGACGACGCAACGACGCGCAGTCCACCTCACGCAGCAAGGAGTCCATCATGACCAAGAGCCTGACCACCCAGATCGCCTCGTTCGCGCTTGCCGCCCTGATGACGGTCGGCATGCTGGGCAGCATCCAGGACCTGGCGAAGGTCGAGACCCGCCTGGGCGCGGCCAACGCGCTGGTCGCGCAGGCCGCCCACGCCGCTCGCCAGGCCTGAGCTAGATGGCCGCCGCCAGGCGCGTGCCCTGGTTGATGGCGCGCTTGGCATCGAGCTCCGAGGCCTCGTCGGCGCCGCCGATCAGGTGCACCTTGACGCCCGCCGCGGCCAGCGGCTCCGAGAGCTCGCGCAGCGGCTCCTGGCCCGAGCACAGCACGATGGTGTCGACCTCGATCAGCGTGCCGTCCTTGCGCTCGGGGCCGAAGGTGACGAACAGGCCGTCGTCGGTGACCTGCTCGTAGTTCACGCCGGCCAGCATCTCGACGTTCTTCATCTTCAGCGTCGCGCGGTGCACCCAGCCCGACGTCTTGCCCAGCCCGGCGCCATGCTTGCCCGGCTTGCGCTGCAGCAGCGTCACCTGGCGCGACGGCGCCGACGGCTGCGGGCGCTCCAGGCCGCCGGCGGTCTTCGCCGGATCGCCCACGCCCCACTCGCGCCTCCACTCGTCCAGGTGCAGCGTCGGCGACGGCTCGCCGCGGTCGGCGCCCGTCACGAGGAACTCGGCGACGTCGAAGCCGATGCCGCCCGCGCCGACGATGGCCACGCGCTGGCCCACCGGCTTGCCGTGCAGCAGCACGTCGATGTAGCTGAGCACCTTGGCGTTGTCCTGGCCCGGGATGCGCGGATCGCGCGGCACGACGCCCGTTGCCAGGATCACCTCGTCGAACTTGCCCGCCACCAGCGCCGCGGCGTCGACGCGCGTCTTGAGCTTCAGTTCGAGCGACGGCAGCAGCTCGATGCGGCGGCCGAAGTAGCGCAGCGTCTCGACGAACTCCTCCTTGCCCGGCACGCGCTTGGCCATGTTGAACTGGCCGCCGATGCGGTCGGCGCCGTCGAACAGCGTCACGTGATGGCCGCGCTCGGCCAGCGTCGTCGCCGCGGCGAGGCCGGCGGGGCCCGCGCCGACCACGGCCACGCGCTTGGGCGCCGCGGCGGGCTCGATCTTCAGCTCGGTCTCGAAGCCGGCGCGCGGATTGACGAGGCAGGTCGCCTGCTTGTTGCGGAAGGTGTGATCGAGGCAGGCCTGGTTGCAGGCGATGCAGGTGTTGATCTCGTCGGCCCGGCCCTGCGCCGCCTTTTCCATGAAGGCGGCATCGGCCAGGAACGGACGCGCCAGCGACACGAGGTCGGCCTGGCCGAACTGGGCGATGCCGGCCGCGAGCAGTCCCTCGGCCACCTCCGGCGTGTTGATGCGGTTGCTCGTGACCAGCGGGATCGTCACGCCGGCGGCGCGCAGCTCCGCGCGCATCTTGCCGGTGACCCAGCCGAACGCCGCGCGCGGCACGCTGGTGACGATGGTCGGGATGCGCGCCTCGTGCCAGCCGATGCCGGTGTTGAGGATGGTCGCGCCGGCGGCCGACACCGCCTTGGCGAGCTGCACGACCTCGTCCCAGGTGCTGCCTTCGGGGATCAGGTCGATCATCGAGATGCGGTAGATCAGGATGAAGTCCGGCCCCACCGCCTCGCGCACGCGGCGCACGATCTCGACTGCCAGCCGCATGCGATTCTCGTACGAGCCGCCCCATTCGTCGGTGCGGTGGTTGGTGTGGCGCACCAGGAATTCGTTGATGAAGTAGCCCTCGCTGCCCATCACCTCGACGCCGTCGTAGCCGGCCTCGCGCGCCAGCACCGCGCAGCGGACGAAGGCGCGGATCTGGCGCTCGATGCCGCGCGCGGTCAGCGCCCGCGGCGTGAACGGCGAGATCGGGCTCTGGATGCGGCTCGGCGCCACGCACAGCGGCGAGTAGCCGTAGCGGCCGGCGTGCAGGATCTGCAGCGCGATCTTGCCGCCCTCGGCGTGCACCGCGCCGGTCACCTGCCTGTGGCGCCGCGCGCCGGCGTGCGTCCACAAGGTGCCCGCGAACGGCTTGACCCAGCCCTCGACGTTGGGCGCGAAGCCGCCGGTGACGATCAGCCCGACCCCGTGCCGCGCCCGCTCCGCGTAGAACGCCGCCATGCGCGGGAAGTCACGCGCCGCGTCCTCCAGCCCGGTGTGCATGCTGCCCATGATCGAGCGATTGCGCAGCGTCGTGAAACCGAGATCGAGCGGGGCGAGCAGCTTCGGATAGGGCGAGGTCATCGTGTTCTCAGGGCTGGCGGGAGCCCGGGATGGTACGGGCGGACGGCCTGTCAGAATCGAGGCGGCGCACTAATCGGAGGAGCGCACGGGTGAACCTTCCGGCGGAAATTCACTCCATGCTTCGCGGCGTTTAGCCGACTGCCGCGTTGCAGGCAACAGACCGGCAACACGGCATGCCCCATAATGTTGGATTCAGATGACAGGCGCTCGGCCTGGAAAGTGGAGTGTTTTGATGAAAAAACGTGAGTTCCTGGCCATGGGCGGCGCCATGCCCTTGATGTTGGCCGGCTGCGGCGGCAACGGTTCCGGCAGCGCGCCCACTCGCCTGGTCAACGCAAGCGTTGGCTACCCGGGCGCGATGGGATTCATGGATGAATCGACGCAGATCACCACCGGCATCACGTACGGCAACGCCAGCCCGTACTTCAACATCGAGGCCGGCACCGTCCATCTGACCCTGACGACGACCGTCAGCGGCGCCGAGCAGGCCGCCACGGCCGCCCAATTGCGCACCGTCGCCAAGGACCAGCGCTATTCGCTGGTGGCCTACGGCATCCTCGACGAGCTGCGCCTGGCGCTGGTCGCCGAATACAACACGGCACTGGACGCCAACACGGCCGCCGTCAACGTCCTCAACACCTCGGCCGACATCGGCGCGGTGGACGTCTACCTGTCGCCGACCAAGAGCCTGTCGATCTCCACGCAGATCGCCTCGAACGTCCTGGCGACCTCCACGTCGCCCCAGCAGAGCCAGTTCGCTCTCGACATCCAGCCGGGCTCGTACTACATCACGGTCGTGGGCGCCGGCAGCGTCGCCGAGAACATCAGCGACGTGCGCTTCCAGACGCCGTCGGCCATCGCGCTGGCTTCCGGACAGGTGATGACGGTCATCCTCACCCCGGGCACCAGCGGCGTCCTGGCCAACGCGATCCTGCTGACGCAGGGCACGCAAGGCACGGCCGTCAGCTACCTGAACACGACCGCGCGCGTGCGTGCCGTCACGGCCATCTCCGGCACCGCCGTGTCGGTCGTCGGCACGAACTCCACCGGCACCTCGGTCACCGTTCTTCCCAGCAACTCGACGCCCAAGCTGTCCAACTACTTCGTGGTCACCACCGGCAACCCGCCCGTGGTCACGGTCGGCGGCGTTGCCCTCGACCCGGCGACCATCATGATGGACGACCCCACGTCGACGGCCGTCCCGCCGGCCCAGATCCCCGCGAAGCTCGCCGCCGGCGGCGACTACACGTTGATGGTCTACCTCAACGGCAGCACGCCGACGGCCAAGCTGGTCGAGGACAACAACACGGCTCCGGTGACGGCGGCCGGCGTGAAGTTCCGCCTGATCAACCTGGCCTCGGACAACCAGGGCCTGGAGATGTCGATGACGGTCAACGGCAGCAGCGTGGCGTCGAACATCCCGTACGCCACCGCGTCCAGCTACACCGAAGTTCCGAACGTGCCCCAGACCTTCAACTCGACCGTCAAGGTCGTCGACGGCGCGGCGCAACTGACGGAACACGTGCAGGTGCTGCCGCTGGGCAACATCTTCACCGACATCGTCGTGAGCGTGCCCGCCGGCGGCCCGGTGCTCGACTTCTTCCAGGCGGCCTCCGGCACCACGGCCTGAGCGGCCTTGCGGCCTGCAACGGAAACGGCGCCCGCGGGCGCCGTTTTTCATGGCCGCGCGGCGCGTTCAACGTCCCGGCGGCTTGCCGAACTTGCCGGCGCGGAAGTCCTCCACGGCCTGGAAGATCTCGGCGTTGTTGTTCATCACGAACGGGCCGTACTGCGCGATGGGCTCGTTGAGCGGACGACCGGCGACCAGCAGCGCCCGCGCGCCGTCCGCGCCGGCCTGCACGCGCACGCCGTCGCGATCGGCCGCGTTGGCGAGCACCGCCATGCGCTCGCGCGCGACGGGCGTGCGCGCGACCCCCGAGTCGACCTCGAGATCTCCGCGGTACACGTAGACGAACGCGTTGTGGCCGGCCGGCAGCACCTGCTCGAAGCTCGCGCCGGGCGCCAGGTGCAGGTCGAGATACAGCGGCTCCGTATGCGCCTTCTGCACCGCGCCGGCCACGCCGTGGCTCGTCCCTGCGATCACGCGCACCGTCGCGCCGGGCAGGCGCAGCTCCGGAATCTCGCCCGTGGGGATGTCGCGGTAGCCGGGCGTGCCCATCTTGTCGGCCGCCGGCAGGTTCAGCCACAGCTGGAAGCCTTCCATGCGGCCTTGCTCCTGCTCCGGCAGCTCGCTGTGGATCACGCCACGGCCGGCGGTCATCCACTGCACGCCGCCGTTCTCCAGCAGGCCCTCGTTGCCAGCCGAATCGCGATGGCGCATGCGGCCGGCGATCATGTAGGTCACGGTCTCGAAGCCGCGGTGAGGGTGATCGGGAAAGCCGCCGATGTAGTCGCCGGCGTCGTCCGAGCCGAAGGCATCGAGCATCAGGAACGGGTCGAGCCGACGCTGCAGCGGCTGCGTCAGCACGCGCGTCAGCTTCACGCCGTCGCCGTCGCTGGTGGCTTGTCCCGTGACCAGGCGCTCGACCGAGCGCGGATTGCGCACGGCGGCGTCCAGGGTCGGCGTGGTCACGTTGTCGGTCAAGGTCGTGGTCATTGGCAGGGGTTCCGTTGTGCGGCCCTGCGCGGGCCGCGTTGAAGATCTTCAGGCCGCGATCGCCGCACCGTCGACGATGCGGGCGATTTCGGTGCGGGCCGAGGACAGCGCCTTGGCTTCCGCGTCCGGGCCCATCGCCAGGCCTTCGGCATAGATGAACTCGAGGTCGGTGATGCCCAGGAAGCCCAGCGTCTGGCGCAGGTAGGGCACCTGGGTGTCGTGAGGCTGGTCGCGGTAGATGCCGCCGCGCGTCAGCACCGCGTAAACCTTCTTGCCCTCGATCAGGCCCACCGGGCCGGTGGCTGTGTACTTGAAGGTGACGCCGGCCTTGGCGATCGCGTCGATCCAGTTCTTCAGCTGGCTGGTGATGCCGAAGTTGACCATCGGCACGCCGATCACGATGACGTCGGCCGCCTTGACCTCGTCGATCAGCGCATGGTCGAGCGCGACGCGCGCGTGCTGCTCGGCCGAGCGCGCCTCGGCCGGCGTGAACAGCGCGCCGAGCGTGGCCTCGTCGAGCACCGGGTGCGGGTTCGCGGTCAGGTCGCGCAGCGTCAGCGTGGCGGCCGGATTGGCGGCGCGCAGCTGCTCGACGAGCTCGTTGGCAAGACGGGTGGATTGCGAGCCTTGGCCGTTGGCAAACGAGCGCGCGCTGGAGTTGATCTGCAGGATGTTCATGATGGGTTCCTTGGAAGCGGTGTCGGGTGGGGTCGAAACGGATTTCCCGTTTGATGAGACTGTATTGAGTCCGCCGGTGCGCCGGAAGCCGTCAGATTGCACATCATTGTTCCGTGAGTGGCACAATGGCCAAGCCAATGTCTATCCGGGAGATGGTTCGATGACCCCCGACGCCGACGACCTGCTGCTGTTCGCCCGCGTGGCCGAGTCCGGCAGCTTCAGCCGCGCCGCGGAGCGCGTGCAACTGCCCAAGTCCACCGTGTCGCGCCGCATCGCCGCGCTCGAGAAGCGGCTCGGCGAGCGGCTGTTGCAGCGCACCACGCGCAAACTGGTCATCACCGAGTTCGGCCAGGGCGTGCTCGATCACGCGCGGGCGATGTCGGAGGAGGTCGACGCGGCGCTCGCGTTCGCGCTGTCACGCCAGGCACGCCCGAGCGGCCGGCTGCGCGTGACGATGCCCGGGGACTTCGCGAGCCTCGCGCTGGAACAGCCGATGGCCGGCTTCATCCGCGACTATCCCGAGGTCACCCTGGAACTCGACCTGTCGCCTCGGCGCGTCGACCTGATCGGCGAGAACTTCGATCTCGCTATCCGCATGGGCGCATTGCCCGACGACACCCAGCTCGCCGCGCGCCGCCTGGCCACCTTCACCACGGGCCTCTATGCCGCGCCGTCGCTGCTGCGCGAACACGGCGAGCCGCTGGCGCCGGAGGCATTGCGCACGATGCCCGCATTGCTGCTGCTGTCGCGGTCGGGCGAGCCGGTGCCGTGGACCTTGTCGCGACGCGAAGCCACGCCGGCCGAGGCTCGGCGGCCATCCTCTGCCAAGACGCCGCGGGCGGGCGACGACGCCACCACGCACGCCATCGTCCCGCAGCAGCACGTGCGCGCGAATTCGCCGGACGTGCTGATCCGCCTGGCGCGGCGCGGCGCCGGCGTCGTGGCGGTCGCCGATTTCTTCGCCGAACCCTATCTCGCCCGCGGCGAGCTGCAGCGCATCCTGCCCGACTGGTGCCTGCCCGACGCCGAGTGCTGGGCCGTGTTCCCCGGCCGCCGGCTGATGCCCGCGAAGACGCGGGCGTTCATCGACATGCTGTCGAAGACGATGCAAACGTGCGAGGTGGCGGTCGCCGCCGCGGCGCTGGCGAGCAACGCGTCGCCGGGCCGATTCCGCGTCGGCTGACGGCGCGCGCCGGATGCGTCAGTGCGGCAGACGCGTGAGGGCACGCTGCAATGCGCGGCCCGCCGCCGGCGCGTCGCCGGTGCCGGCCTGCGGCGTCGGCAGGACGCTCCAGCCCTTGGGCAGCTCGTGCAGCACCGCCTTGGCATCGAGCGAGCGGATCGGCACGTGCACGTCGGCCGGAATGCGCCCCTGCGCCACCAGCGCCTCGTAGCGCAGCGCGCTCACGCGCAGGAACGACGTGAAGTTGCCGACGCCGCCGCGCGCGGCCACCAGCTCGTCGTAGAGCTTCTCGATCAGGTGGACGACGCTCATGCCGTCGCGGCGCGCGATCTCCTCGAGCACCTCCCAGTACAGATGCTCCAGCCGGATGCTCGTGACCACGCCGTGCAGGCGGACGGAGCGCGTGCGGCTTTCGTAGCTCGCGGGGTCGGCGCTGATGAAGATTTCACACATGCAATGTCTCCTTGGCCCGGGCCGCGTCGCGCACGGCTCTCCGAAAGGGGCGCCAACCGCAGCGCCTCTCGACCCAATGTACGCCCGGCTGGCCGAAGCCGCCAGCCGCGGAATCGCAGATTTACAAGCTGATTCGCGTGCCGAGCACCGCCAGGAACTGCGAAATCCAGGCCGGATGCGCCGGCCAGGCGGGCGCGGTGACCAGGTTGCCGTCGGTCACGGCCTGGTCGACCGGGATGCCCATGTATTCGGCGCCCGCCAGCTCCACCTCGACCTGGCACGCCGGGTAGGCCGAGACCTTGCGGCCCTTGATCAGGCCCGTGGCCGCCAGCAGCTGCGCGCCGTGGCAGATCGCGGCGACCGGCTTGTTGGCCGACAGGAAGTGCTTCGTCATCGCCACGACCTGCGAGTTCATGCGCAGGTATTCCGGCGCGCGGCCGCCGGGCACGACCAGCGCGTCGTAGGTCTCGGCGCGGATGTCGGCGAAGCTCGCGTTGAGCGTGAAGCGGTGGCCGGGCTTCTCGCTGTAGGTCTGGGCGCCGTCGAAGTCGTGGATCGCCATCGTGACGTACTCGCCGGCCTTCTTGTCGGGCGCGACGGCGTGCACCACGTGGCCGACGGCCAGCAGCGCCTGGAACGGCACCATCGTCTCGTAGTCCTCGCCGAAATCGCCGCAGATCATCAGAATCTTCTTCGCCATGGTCGTCTCTCCGGTTGGATGAAGCAGGGAAGAAAGCTTCCCAGGCTCACGCCATGAGCGGGTAGTAATCGGATACTTTCGCGTGCTCATCGTGACCTTGCCGCCGCCGCCACCGTCGCTCACCGAACTGCATCGCCGCCGGCTGCGGGCGATCTGGCGCTCCGCCGGCTGGCCCAGCCAGGACCTGGTCGAGGTGGAGCTGCTCGCCGCCGGCTGGGTCGAGCGGCTGCGCGACGACCATGGCCGCGAGACGCTGCGCGTCACCGACGCCGGCATCCAGGTGCTGGCCGCGACGCTGGCGCGCAACCGCGCCGCGCGCGACGCCCACGAGGCGCTGATCGGCCGCGTCGCGGTGGCGATGCAGCGCGCCGGGCGCATCGCCTGGCGCGGGTTGTCGCTGCGCGTGCGCACCGGCGACGATGCGCTCGGCACCGGGCAATGGACGGTCGCGATGCCCGACCTGTTCTCGGTGCGCAACACGACGGTCGAGGACTACCTCGAGCCCATCGTCCACGAGATCAAGGTGCGCCGCGCCGACCTGCTGGGCGACCTGCGCAAGCCGGCGAAGGGCGAGGCCTACCGGCAGATGGCGCGCGAATGCTGGTACGTGCTGGCCGAGGGCATCGGCGACGCCGGCGACGTGCCCGAGGACTACGGCGTGATGATGGAGCGCGACGGCGTGCTGGACGTGCTGCGCCCGGCGCCCCGGCGCACGCTGCGGCTGCCGTTCGCGACGTGGATGGCGCTGGCGCGGGCGACGCCGGAGCCGGTCGAGGAGTCGACGCAGCAATCGCTTGGCGACGAGCCTCCCGTCGATCCGGACGCCTGAGTCGCGCGCGCCTCCTGCGCGTGACGCATGAGCATGCGCGTGCCCGGGCGCGCGAGGTCGCGGACAATAGGCGTTTGCACCGCCCGCCCGCATCCCGGAGACCTCGTCGATGAGCCACGCTCGCCCCCTGAAAGCTGCCGCCCTGGCCGTCGCGCTCGCCGCGACGCTGGCCGGCTTCGGCCCCGCCGCGCACGCGCTCGACGGCCCGCCGCCCGGCAACGTGGCCTGGCAGGACGCCACCAGCGACGCCGACATCGACAAGGCCTTCGCGGCCGCCAAGGCGCAGAACAAGCCGGTGCTGCTGTATTGGGGCGCCGTGTGGTGCCCGCCGTGCAACCAGCTCAAGGCGACGCTGTTCAACCGACAGGACTTCGCGGAGGAGTCCAGGAGCTTCATCGCCGTGCACCTGGACGGCGACGCGCCCGGCGCGCAGAGGCTGGGCACGAAGTTCAAGGTGGTCGGCTATCCGACGCTGATCCTGTTCAGCCCGGATCGCAAGGAGCTGACGCGCCTGCCGGGCGAGGTCGACGCCGCGCAGGTGATGCAGCTGCTGCAGCTGGGCCTGGCCAGCGGGCGCCCGATCGCCGCGGTGCTCGCCGACGCGCGTGCCGGCAGGCCGCTCAGTGGCAGCGAGTGGCGGCTGCTGGCGTTCTATGCGTGGGACGTCGACGAAGGCGCGCAGGCGGTGCCGGCCGCCGAACGCGGGCCGCTGCTGCGCAAGCTCGCGGCCAGCTGCCCGTCGACCGAGTCCGCGGCCTGCACGCGCCTCGCACTGAAGTCCATCGGCGACAGCGACGAGAAGAACGCGCCGTCGCCCGACGCCGCCACGCGCGCCCGCGTCGCGCAGGTGCTGGGCGACCCCGCGCTGAGCCGCACCTACATGGACGTGCTGACCAACAGCGCGCCCGCCATCGTCACCGCGCTGGCGCCCAAGCCGGGCGCGGAGCGCCAGCAGCTCGTCGCGTCGTTCGACGCCGCGCTGGTGCGCCTGCAGGCCGACGCGACGCTGTCGCGCGGCGACCGGCTGGACGCGCTGTTCGCGCGCGTCGACCTGGCGCGCCTGGACCAGCCGAAGGAGACGCTGCATCCGAAGCTGCCGCCGGCGCTCGTCAAGGAAGTCCGCGCCGCCGCCGCGACCACCGACCGCGAGGCCACCAACGCGTTCGAGCGCCAGGCCGTCATCCCGACGTCGGCGCAACTGCTCGAGGAGGCTGGCCTGTGGAACGCGTCGGCGACGCTGCTGAAGTCCAGCCTGTCCAAGAGCCATTCGCCGTACTACCTCATGAGCGAGCTGGGCTCCAACGCGCGCAAGCAGGGCCACAACGCCGAGGCGCTGCAGTGGTACCAGCAGGCCTTCGAGAAGAGCGAAGGCCCGGCCACGCGCCTGCAGTGGGGCAACTCGTACCTGGGCGCGCTGGTGGACCTCACGCCGAACGACTCGAAGCGCATCGAGGCCACGGCGCAGGCCGTGTTCAACGAGGCGGCCGCCCAGCCCAACGCGTTCGACCAGCGCAACGGCCGCTCGCTGCAGCGGCTCGGTGCCAAGCTCGTGAAATGGAACACCGGCGGCAAGCACCAGGCCGTCATCGATCACCTGAACACGCAACTGCAAGGCATCTGCGCCAAACTGCCCGCCGGCGACCCGCAACGCGAGACCTGCGACGGCGTCTTCAAGCCGGCGTCGACCAAGGCCTGATTCCTTTCTCCTGAAATCCGTCACCGTCATGACCACCTACAACAAGACCCTCGGCACGCCGCTCAGCCCGGCCGCCACCCGCGTGATGCTTCTGGGCAGCGGCGAACTCGGCAAGGAAGTGCTGATCGCGCTGCAGCGCCTGGGCGTCGAGACCATCGCCGTCGACCGCTACGAGAACGCGCCCGGCCAGCAGGTCGCCCACCACGCGCACACGATCACGATGAGCGACCCGGTGGCGCTGCGCGCGCTGATCGAGCGCGAGAAGCCCGGCCTCGTCGTGCCGGAGATCGAGGCGCTAGCCACTTCGGAGCTGCAGGCGCTGGAGGCCGAAGGCGTCGTGCGCGTGATCCCGACCGCGCGCGCCGCGCGGCTGACGATGGATCGCGAAGGCATCCGCCGCCTCGCCGCCGAAACGCTCGGCCTGCCGACCAGCCCGTATGTCTTCTGCGATTCGCTGGAGGAGCTGCAGGCCGCCATCGACGGCAAGATCGGCTACCCCTGCATCGTCAAGCCGGTGATGAGCAGCTCGGGCAAGGGCCAGAGCAAGATCGACGGCCCGGCCGACGTGAAGACCGCGTGGGACTACGCGATGGCCGGCGGCCGCGTGAGCCACGGGCGCGTGATCGTCGAGGGCTTCATCGATTTCGACTACGAGATCACGCTGCTGACCGTGCGTTCGCTCGGCGCCAACGGCGCGGTGCAGACCAGCTTCTGCGCGCCGATCGGCCACGTGCAGGTCAAGGGCGACTACGTCGAGAGCTGGCAGCCGATGCGCATGGATCCGGCCGCGCTCGCGAGCGCCGAGCGCATCGCCAAGGCCGTCACCGACGACCTCGGCGGCCAGGGGCTGTTTGGCGTCGAGCTGTTCGTCAAGGGTGCCGACGTGTGGTTCAGCGAGGTCAGCCCGCGTCCACACGACACCGGCATGGTGACGATGATCACGCAGTGGCAGAACGAATTCGAGCTGCACGCCCGCGCGATCCTCGGGCTGCCGGTGGACGTGTCGCTGAAGAGCCCCGGCGCGAGCGCCGTGATCTACGGTGGTGTCGACGCCAGGGCGCTGCGCTTCGACGGCCTGGCCGACGCGATGCGCGTGCCGCAGACGGAAGTGCGCCTGTTCGGCAAGCCCGAGAGCTTCGTCAAGCGCCGCATGGGCGTGGCGCTCGCGCACGACGCGGACGTCGAGCGCGCCCGCGTGCTGGCCAAGGAGGCCGCGGGCAAGGTCACGCCGAAGGCCGTGGACTGAGCCGAGCTCAGCCCGCCGGATCGATCACGCGGTCGGGCTCGGTCGCCGATTCCGACGCGACCACTTGCCAACGGCCGCCCTGTTCGCGCAACCGCGGCGCGGTCCAGCGCTCGGTGGCGGCCGGCTGCAGGACGTGCGTGCGCCCACGCCCCGCGTCGACGACCACCAGGCCCAGGATCACGGGATAGCCGCCGGGGCCGAAGTCCTGCGCGGGATGGTCGTCCGGCCCGGGCACCTCGGCGACGAAGACCTCGTCCGAGATCCAGGTGCTGAACCCGGCCAGCTCGACCGGCGCGCCGGTCTCGTCGACGATGGCGCGGCCGTCGATCCAGAGCCGATGCATCCACTCGATGGCGCGGTGCGTGCCGCCGACGCTGTCGGACACGCCCAGGACCTCGTCGCCGCAGACCCGCCAGGCGCGGCGGTAGGGCAGGGGCTCGTAGTCGAAGTCGAGGATGGCCAGCGACTCGACGCGCACGCGCGACAACAGCGGCAGCATCATCGAGAACC
Source organism: Scleromatobacter humisilvae (assembly GCF_023231945.1). GTDB lineage: Bacteria > Pseudomonadota > Gammaproteobacteria > Burkholderiales > Burkholderiaceae_C > Scleromatobacter > Scleromatobacter humisilvae. The sequence goes on along the minus strand of NZ_JAJLJH010000005.1, from coordinate 7,828 downwards.
AGGCCTCGCCGTCCACCAGTTCGCGGTACTTGCCCGGGTGCGACAGGGCATCGACGAGCATCAGCTCCTCGGGCGCCTGGCGGAACCAGTCGCGATGCGCCTGCACGTCGAACGGCCAGGGGCGCCTGGCGACAGGAGTCGGAACGGGAGCGGATGTCATCGGGCGCCTGGGCGAGGTCGTGGACGGATCCGCCATTTGAGCACCATCAGAACCAGCTCTTGATCTCGTCGACCGCGCTGCTGGCCGCGCCGGCGATCGCATCGCGCGCACCCGAGATCTGCGCACCGTAGGCCACGCCGACGCCGACCACCAGCCCCACCGCGGCGCCGACAGCCGTGCCCGCGACGGGCACCACCGAGCCGACCGCCGCCCCGATCGCCACCGACGACGCGACGGAGGCCGCGCCGACCGCGGTGTCGGCCGCGACGTTGCCGATCGCCTTCGAATCGCCATGCGCGAGGCCCGCGCGGTTGTCCCAGGCCGACACGCCCGCCGACACCACGACGCCCACCGCCGTCGAGCCGACGACGCGCGTGGCCAGCGTGCGGGCGGCGACGCCGGCGGCCGCGGTATCGGCGACGGCCGACGTGCCCACGCGCGCCGCGACAGCCGTGCCGGCGCGCTGCGCGGCGGCGCCGATGGCGCGGTCCACCGTCGGCGCAATGGCGCGCTCGCCCAACGCCGCGGCCGTGCCGATCGCGCCGCCGCGGGCGGCCTCGCCGGCGACGACGCCGGCGTGCTGCATGTCGAGCTGGCCGTTGCGCGCGAGCGAGACGATCGTGATCCCCGCCGACACCGCCGCCCCGGCAGCGCCGCCGCCCGCGGCCGTGCGGCCCGCGCCTGGCGCCGTGGGTCGCGGCAGCTCCGACAACGGCGGCTGCGGTTCGCCGTACTGCTTGCCCACGCGCGCCATCACCTGGTCGGGCGTGCTGGAGTTCGCCTTGAAGTACTCGATCGGGCTGAACCGGGCACCCGGATTCTTCGCCTCCCACTGGGCGCGGAAAGCGTCCACGTTGGGTCTCGCCTCGGCCACCGCGTCGCGGCCCATGGCGCGCAGCTCGTTGACCGAGTACGCGCGATCGCCGATCACCACCCGCCGCGCGTCGGCGTCGCCGACGGCGGCCTGCAGCTGGTCGAGGTTCTTGCCGGCCGTCAGCGCGGTGAAGTCCGAGTGCTTGTCGAGCACGAACAGGCCCAGCGAACGCGGCTCCTGCGGCGTGCCGGCGGCCCGCCAGAGCCCTTGCCGACCGAGCTGGGTCCTGGCCGCCGGGCTCGCGCCTGCGTCCTTCGCGGTGGCGGCCAGCGTGCTTGAGCCCACCTTGACGCTCTCGATGTGCGAGGTGCCGTCCGCCGTCCTGAAGTACAGGTCGGCGTCGATGTCGGGCACGTCCAGCAGCGGCAGGCCGGTGCGGCCGGTCGGCTGCCTGGCGCCGACGTCGTAGCCGAGCCTCGTGCCGGGCGCGAGCTGCACGCGGTCGAGCACCTCGGCCGCGCGCGTCATCTGCGCCAGCGCGCCCTGGAACTTGCCGCCTTCGAGCGGATCGGCGGTCGCGAGGTCGTACAGATGCGCGCGGAAGGTGTTGTTGATATGCGGGTCGATCCTGCCGTCGACGATCGCGTTGCCAAGGTGCTCGATGACCTGGCGCACCTGCTTCGCCTGCGCGGGCGACAGGTCGGACCGCTCGAGCGCCGTGCGCGCGTTGGCGCCGGCGTCCGCGCGCACCTGGGCATCGACGCCCGCGCCGTCCGGCGCGCGGGTGGACGCGGCCGCGCGAAACCCCTCGACCGCCCGCTGCGCCGGATCGAGCGGCTGGCAGGCGACCTGCGCGATGCGCGCCTGCGCAGCGGCGACGAGCGCCGCATCGTCCGCGGCGCGCGAATCGTTGGTCGAGGTGGTGGAGGTCCTGGACGCGGATGGCGCGTCGTCGATGGCGAGGCTCACGTTCTCTTCTCCCTGGTCTGCATGGCGGCGCCCGCCGCGGACGCGGCAGGCCTTCGTCGTCATTCGACAGGGATGGCGGCCGGCGCGATAGCTGGGTCGCTTCCCAGCACGTCCGTCGCCGCGACTGGGAACGCTCCCAGCTTGCAGGCGCGGGCCACGCGCGGCCGACCCGTCCCGGGTGGGCCCGCGCGGCCGTGGACCGCGCCTTACTTCATGAGGCCTTCGCTCTTGAGCGCCGCCTGCACCGCGGGGCGCGCCTTCATGCGCGCGTTGAAGGCTTCCAGGTTCCTGAACTCCGTCAGGTCGACTCCGACGTTGGCCGCCCAGTTGGTGACGGTGAACAGGTAGGCGTCGGCGACGCTGAACTGCTTGCCCAGGAGGTAGTCGTTGCCCTCGAGTCGCGCGTCGACGAGCTTGTACTTGTCCTTCAGCCGCGCCGCGAAGATCTCCTTGGCCTCGACCGGCATCTTCGAATTGAACAGCGGCGAGTAGCCCTTGTGCAGCTCGCTGGTGATGAAGTTGAGCCACTCCATCAGGCGATAGCGCTCCATCGTGCCGGCCGCCGGCGCGAGGCCGGTGCCGGGCGCGTGGTCGGCGATGTACTGCAGGATCGCCGGGCCTTCGGACAGCCGCGAGCCGTCGTCGAGCTCGAGCAGCGGTACCTGGCCCTTGGCGGTGATCGTGTAGTAGTCGGTGCCGTCGGCCAGCGTGTGCGTCTGCAGCGCGGCCTTGACGAGTTCGAACTTCGTGCCGGTCTCGCTCAGCGCGATGTGGGAGGCCAGCGAGCAGGCGCCCGGGCTGTAATAGAGCTTCATGACGGTCTTTCGGAGTTGAGGACGCGCCTGGCGGGCGGCGCGACGAGGCGTCCATGATGCCGAAATCGGCGCGGGTGCGCAGCACGCCGACACGCAGCGAAGGTCTGCTACGCTGGCGTCCCCTGCCCAACCATAGTCGGTGCCAACGTGACCAGACAGATCCTCGACGACTCCCGTGTGCACCCCGCGATCCGCGCCCGCATCGCCGACGAGGGCCGGGCGGTCATCGCCGAAGTGGAGGCTGAGGTCGCCGCCAACGCGGTCGTCGTCGTCGGCATGGGCTGGAACCCGTTCCCCGCCAAGGCGCGCAAGTGGCTGGACGCGGCCGGCGTGGCCTACAAGTACCTCGAATACGGCAACTACGCGAGCCAGTGGCGCAAGCGCCTGCCGCTGAAGCTGTGGACGGGCTGGACGACCTTCCCGATGATCTTCATCGACGGCCAGTTCATCGGCGGCTACGACAATCTCGCCAAGCTCGATCCTGCGACGCTGAAGAAGGGCTCGCGCACGTGATGCGCGCGGCGCGGCGGCCGCATTGGCGTACCGCGATCGTCGCCGCGTTCGCCTGGCTGGCGTGCGCCGCCGCGCAGGCCGCGGCGCTGCCGCTGCAGGCCTGCCGGCTGGTGGGTCTCGATCACGACGCGCAGTGCGGCGTGCTCAAGCGCCCGCTCGATCCCGCCAGGCCGGACGGCACGCAGATCGACCTGCACGTCGTCGTGATCCCCGCGCTGGCGCGCCAGAAGCTGCCCGACCCGATCTTCTTCTTCGCCGGCGGCCCGGGGCAGAGCGCCGTCGGCCTTGCCGGCACCATCGAGCACCTGACCTCGCGGCTGGCCGCGCGGCGCGACCTGGTGCTGATCGACCAGCGCGGCACCGGCCACAGCGCGCCGCTGAACTGCGACGTGCCCACGCCCGACGAGGCGCTCGCGCGCGCGCTCGATCGCGCCCGCGCGGCCGCGGCGCTCGATGCCTGCCGCGTCGCGCTGCAGAAACTGCCCTGGGGCGACCTGCGCTTCTACACGACCACCATCGCGATGGCCGACGCCGACGCCGTGCGCGCCGCGCTCGGCGCCGACCGCATCGACCTGATCGGTATCAGCTACGGCACGCGCGCCGCGCTCGAATACCTGCGGGCGTATCCCACGCACGTGCGCCGCGTCGTGATCGACGGCGTCGCGCCGCCCGACATGGTGCTGCCCGACTCCGACGACATCGACGCCGACGCCGCGCTCGCTGCGCTGTTTCGCGACTGCGCCGCCGAGACGGCCTGCGCCAAGGCGCACCCATCGCTCGCGCAGACCTGGCAGCGGCTGCTCTTGTCGCTGCCGAAGGCCATCGACTTCGTCGGGCCGGTCAGCGGCGAGGCGCGACAGGTCACGATGACGCGCGCCGCGCTGCGCGGCCTGGTGCGTCCCGGCCTGTACCAGCCGACGCTGGGCGCCTTGCTGCCGTACGCCATCGAGCAGGCCGCGGCGGGGCGCTACGAATCGCTGATGGCGCTGGCCACGGGCGATGCCGACCTGTCGGAGGGCGAGCACTTCTCCGTCATCTGCGCGGAGGACGCGCCGCGCATGAGCCCGGCCGATCGCGCGGATGGCGACCACGAGGCGCAGGCGATGTACTGCGCCGCGTGCGCGAGCTGGCCCCGTGGCGACGTGCCGGCCGCGTTCTACACGATCCCGCGCAGCGCGGCGCCGGTGCTGCTGCTGTCCGGCGGGCTCGACCCGGTGACGCCGCCGCGCCATGCCGAGCGCGTCGCCAAGGCGCTGGGGCCGATGGCCCGCTCGGTGGTCGTCGCCAACAACGGCCACAACGTGACGGCGATCGCCTGCATGCGCGACGCCGTCTTCCACTTCATCAACGCCGCCACCGATGCCGAGGCGCAGGCCGTCGACATGGGCTGCGCCGCGAAGATGCCGCGCCCGCTCGCATTCCAGCCGCCGTTGCCGTCGCGCGCGCGAGCGGCCGACAACGACCCGAACCGGTTCGACGATTCGGCCCCGCACACGCCGGGTGTTCCGCCGCCCGGCATGAAGGACGCGCGATGATCGCGATGGACGACCTTCGCAAGCAGTTCACGACCGGCCGCGGCCGCCAGGCGCGCACCGTGGTCGCCGTCGACGGCCTGACGCTGCATGCGCGGGACGGCGCGATCACCGGCCTGCTGGGCCCCAACGGCGCCGGCAAGACGACCAGCCTGCGCATGCTCGTCGGCCTCGTGACGCCCGACAGCGGCACGATCCGCGTCGATGGTGTCGACCTGGGCGACGACCCGCAGGGCGTGCGCGCGCGGCTGGGCGTGCTGTCCGACGCGCGCGGGCTCTATCCGCGGCTCACCGCGCGCGAGAACATCGTCTATCACGGCCACCTGCACGGCGTCGCCGACGAGGTCGCGCAGGCGCGCTGCGAGCATCTAGGACGCCTGCTCGAGATGGAATCGCTGCTCGATCGCCGCACCGACGGCTTCAGCCAGGGCGAGCGCATGAAGACGGCGCTGGCGCGCGCGCTCGTGCACGACCCCGACAACATCGTGCTGGACGAACCCACGAACGGCCTCGACGTCGTGGCCACGCGCGCGCTGCGCGAGGCGCTGCGCGTGCTGCGCGACGAGACGGGCAAGTGCATCGTCTTCTCGACGCACATCATGCAGGAGGTGGAGCGGCTGTGCGATCGCGTGGTGGTCGTCGCACGCGGCAAGCACGTGGCCGACGGCACCGTCGCGAGCCTGTGCGAGCAGGCGGGCAGCGACGACTTCGAGGATGCGTTCGTGCGCCTCGCGTTCGGCGCGGAGGGCCACGCGCGATGAGGATGGCGCAATCGATCTGGATCGTGTTCGCCAAGGAACTCAAGGACGCGCTGCGCGACCGCCGAACGCTGATTGCCGTCTTCATCAGCTCGGTGCTGATGGGGCCGCTGATGCTGGTGCTGCTGTCGTCGCTGGTGGGCCGGTACGAGAAGCGCGCCGAGGCGCGCGAGGTCGTCGTCATCGGCCTCGACGGCGCGCCCACGCTGCGCAACTACATCGAGCGCCAGACCTTCGTCGTCAAGACGGCACCCGCCGACTGGGAGACGCAGCTGAAGGCGAACAAGCTCGGCGACCCGGTGGTGGTCGTGCCCGCCGCTTTCGAGGACGATCTCGCGCACGGGCGGCCGCCGCGCATCGAACTCGTCTACAGCAGCGCGAACTCGCGCGCGCAGAGCGGCGCCGGCACGATCGCGCAACTGCTGCAGGGCTTCAACCAGGAACAGACGACGCTGCGCCTGGTCGCCCGCGGCGTCGCGCCGTCCACCCTGAGCGTCACGCGCATCGACGAGCACGACATCGCCGACAACGCCGCGCGCGCGGCGCAGATGACCAACATCGTGCCGCTGTTCGTGCTGATGTCCGTCCTCTACGGCGCGCTCAACGCGGCACTCGACACGACGGCCGGCGAGCGCGAACGCGGCTCGCTCGAGCCGCTGCTCGCGACGCCCGCGTCGCGCGCCGCCATCGTAATCGGCAAGTGGGGCGCGGTGTTCGCGCTGGGGCTGCTCATCGCGGTGCTGTCGTGCCTGAGCTTCCTGCCCGCGCAGAGCCTGCTGCGCAGCGAATCGCTGGCCGCGCTGTTCCGCTTCGGGTGGGTCGAGGCCGCGTTGTTCATCGGCCTGCTCGCGCCGCTCGCGGCGCTCATCGCCGCGCTGATGATGGCCGTGGCAATCCGCTGCAGGACCGTCAAGGAGGCGCAGGCCAACATGGTCGTGCTCACGATGGCCTTCACGCTCACGCCGCTGCTGGGCTTCTTCACGCAGGAAGGCGAGGCCGCGTGGAACCTGTGGGTGCCCTCGGTCGCGCAGACGACGCTGATGGATCGCGTCCTCAAGAACGCGCCCATCGGCCTGCTGGACGTCGCGCCGAGCCTGCTGATGTGCGTCGTCCTCACCGCCGCGGCGCTCGCCTTCGTGACGCGGCAGCTCGCCAGACGCGCGGCGCAATAGGCCTTGCCCTGGGAGTCTTCCCCGTCGCTGATTAGGCGGCTCGATACCCGGTTCAGGCGATGCCCGCGCACCGGGCCAGTGCTACCGTCCTGACCGAGGAGTTCCGCAAGAGAACTCCCACGCCGGCGATGCGTCCGGGGGTATGGCCCCACGCGACCGCGACGTCGGCGAGGACAGCACGGGGGTCAGCATGGAAACGCAATTGCAGCGGCAATGCCTTGAGGTCTTGCACGCGAAGACGGTCAAGGATTTCGTTCGGATATCGGCGGAGTTTGGGCAATCGATGGGGTTCCATACGATGGCTGCGATGGTTGTTACGGATCACTCGCCCTTCTTGAGCGAGTTTCAGTCCGTGACCAACGCGCCGCCCGACTACCTGCCCACTTTCGAGGACGCGGACTCCGCACGGTTGGACCCTGTTTCGCAATACTGCAAACGATCGTCCTTGCCTTTAGTCTGGGATCAGAAGACCTACGTTGCTGCCGGACGAGCAGATTTCTGGGAACAGCAAGCGGCATTCGGGTTTCAAAGTGGAATCTGCGTCGCATTTCATCTTCCCCGCGGCAGGCATTTCATGTTCGGCCTCACGTCAGACCAGCAAGCTTGTGCTGCAAGGAGGGCAATGCTGGGTCTAACCCTCGACACTCAAGAATTTGCCGCTTATGCGCAGGCCGCGGCCTCTAACCTCTGCGCTCCGTACTTTCAAGGAAACAACGAGGGCACTCTCGCCGCGAGCGAGCTGGATGCCCTCCGCTGGAGCATGGACGGTCTCAGCAATTGGGAAGTCGGTTGCACGATGGGGCTTTCCGAGACAGAGGTGCTACTGCGACTTCGGAGAGCAACGACGAAACTTGGGTGCGCAACTAAATACGAAGCCGCGCTGCGCGCGATCCGACTCGGGTTGATTACTTGCGGCTGACTCCAGACAGCGAGAAGCCCGGCCGGTCGAGGATGTCGAGATCAGGCTTGGCCTCGGCGGGGTCGGCTAGTTGTGAACCGTCAACAGGTGGTCCCTCAAAGTGCTGAGCCTGGAGATGGGCGGCACGCCGCCGATGCCGCTATGAGGACGATGGCAGTTGTAGTGGTGCTGCCAGC
>NZ_JAJLJH010000004.1 GCF_023231945.1 Scleromatobacter humisilvae | reverse complement strand
GTGCGCTTGTTCGTCGCGCCGCCGCTCGCTGCGGGGCCCGCGCGCGCGCGGGCCGCCGGCCGCGCGGCCGGGGCGCCGGCCAACGGCGCGTCGGCCTGCGCGCGCGGCGCGGCGTGGGCGCGCGCGAGCGCCGCCGCCTCGGCCGCGTCCGCCGCGCCGCCGCCCGCGTGGGTCGTGTCGGTGCAGCACGCGTGGGACGCCTTCAGCGTGCCGTTCTTCAGCGAGTTGAAGCAGGCGGTGCGCGTCACGTCGATCGAGCATCCCGAGGCCGCGCTGATGACGCCCGACCAGTCGTTCTTCCTGCGCGAGAACGTCAAGCTGCGCCTGCTCAACGCGCGGCTGTCGATCCTGTCGCGGCAGTTCGATCTCGCGCAGGCCGACCTGCAGCAGGCGCAGACCGCGCTCGACCGCTACTTCGACCACAACTCGCGTCGCGTGGTGGCGGTGTCCGACCTGCTGCGCCAGGTGAGCGCGCAGGCGAAGCAGGTCAGCTTCCCGCGGCCCGACGACACGCTGGCAGCGATCGCCGCGGCCGTCGCCGGCCACTGATCACGGGACTCGCATGAAGACCGTCATCTGGGTCATCCTGCTGTTCGTGGCCGCGGTCGTCTCGGCCGCCGTGCTGAGCCAGAACGACGGGCTCGTCTCCATCTTCTATTCGGGCTACCGCGTCGACACGTCGCTCAACGTGGCCGTCGTCGCGCTGGTGCTGTTCGTCGTCGTGCTGTACGTGGCGTTGAAGGCGATCAACGGGCTGCTGAGCATGCCGCGCCGCGCGCACGAGTGGCGCGAGTTGAAGCGCGAGCGCGCCGCGCACGCCGCGCTGCGCGACGCCCACGCCGAATACCTGGCCGCGCGCTTCAACCGCGCGAGCAAGGCGGCACGCCAGGCGCTCGAGCTGCAGCAGGACGTGGACGTGCTGCGCAACGACCGCGAGTTCGCGGGCCTCGCGCACCTGATCGCCGCGGCGTCGCTGCATCGCATCCAGGACCGGCGCGGCCGCGACGAGCGCGCCAACCGTGTCGTCGAACTGACGTCGGGCGTGTTGTCCGGCTCGGTGGTGCTCGATGGCGCGCACCTGTTGATGGCCGAGTGGGCGCTGGACGACCGCGACGCCGAGCGCGGCCTCGAGGCCCTGCGCGCGCTGCCGCCCGGCGTCGCGCGCCGCACGCAGGCCCTGCGCCTGCGCCTGCAGGCCGCGCGCATGGCGCAGAAGCCGGTCGAGGCGCTGCAGACCGCGCGCCTGCTCGCCAAGCACCAGGGCTTCTCGCAGGTCGCCGCGCAGTCGCTGCTGCGCTCGCTGGCCATCGACGTCGTCTGCGCCGCGCACGACGAGGAGCAGCTGCTGCGCGCGTGGCAGTCGCTCGACGCGGGCGATCGCCGCGACGTGCTCGTGGGCGCGCGCGCCGCGGTGCGCGCGCGCGACCTCGGCCGCGCTGACCTGGGCCGCGACTATCTCGCGCCGCACTGGAGCGAGCTCGCGCGCATCGACGCCGACGAGCGGGCCGCGCTCGCGATCGCGCTGATCGATTGCATCTCGGGGCTCGGCAACGAGTGGCTGCCGCGCGTCGAGGCGGCGCTCGCGTCGCACGGCAACGAGGCCGCGATCGTCGCCGCCGCCGGCATGGTGTTCGCCGAACGCCAGTTGTGGGGCAAGGCTCGCCGTCCGCTCGAACAGACCGCGCACACCGCCACGCTGCCGGGCCGCGTGCGTCGCCAGGCCCTGCGCCGCCTCGCCTTCATCGCGCGCCTGGAAGGCGACGAGCTGCGCGGCGGCGAGTACGAGCGCCAGGCCGCCGTGATCGATTAACCTTCGGGTTTTCTCGGAGATTGGCTGTCGAGAGTCATCGACATGCCATAATGCAAGGCTTCGCGGCTGTAGCTCAGCTGGATAGAGTACTTGGCTACGAACCAAGGGGTCGTGGGTTCGATTCCTGCCAGCCGCACCAGAATTTCGGTTCTAGACGAACGGGTCATCTCGCAAGAGGTGGCCCGTTTTTCTTTGTGCTGCCGCGGCTCAATTCGCCCAGACGGGCTGGTGCGTCCCCGGCGGCATCGACGGCAGGCGCCACAGCGGCGGGGTCTCCGCGAGTTCGCCGGCATGGCGCACGCCGGCCAGCCGGCCGAAGCCCGACGGTTCGCTGACGAGGAACTGCGCGGGCACGCTGGTGGCGCGCGGCACGTCGAGACCGCCCGCAACGCGACCCAGCCCGCGCAGCCAGCGGGCCGTGCCGGCCAGCGACACCTGCACGTGCCAGCTGCCGCCCTCGCGCTGCTGCCGCATCAGCGCGGCTTGCGCGCCGAAGGCGAGCAGGAAGCCCGAAGCGAAATCGAGGATCTGCACGGGCATGGCCTGCGGCGTCGCCGCGCCGGCCGCGTCGGCCTCGGCGTGGTTGAAGCCGGTGGCGGTCTGCACCAGCGAATCGAAGCCGCGCCGGCCGGCCCAGGGGCCCGACGATCCATAGGCCGACAGCGACGCCACGACGATCCCCGGCCGCAGCCGGGCCAGCGTCCGCGGATCGAAGCCGCGCGCCGCGAGGCTGCCGGGCCGGTAGCCTTGCACGAAGACGTGGGCGTCGCGCACGAGCCGACGCAGTGTCTCGCGACCGTCGTGCTGCTCCAGGTCGACGTGCGCGGAGCGCTTGCCGCGGCTCAGCTCCGCGATGGCGTCGATGTTGGGCAGGTTCGGCGAGTTCACCATCAGCACGTCGGCGCCGTGCGCGGCGAGCGTGCGGCAGCCCACGGGGCCGGCGAGGATGCGCGTGAGGTCGAGGACGCGCAGGCCCGTGAGCGGCCGACCCGTCGCGGCCAATGCCGGCCAGGCCACGGGGTCGGCGTCGGCGGGGCCGTCGATGCGCTCGATGGACACCGGCCGCGGCCCGATGGCCGTCGACTGCGGATGGCGATCCCACTCGTCGAAGCTGCGCAGCGCCGCGACGACGAGGCCGGCCTCGGCGGCCGCCGTCTCGAAGGCCTCGGCGGGCCAGTGGCGCAGCGCGGCCTTGACCGCGTCCCGTTCGGTCCGCGAACCCGGCTCGAGGCCCAGCAGGCGCAGCGCGCCGTCGCGATGGTGCACGAAGTTGGCGTGGATGCGGACCCAGCCCGGCGCGCCCACCGCGTCGCCGCAGGGATACAGCCCGGAGATCTTGTCCCAGATCTGCGGCGTGACGCCGTCGAGCGAGAACCAGCCCGCGCATTCCGCGAGCGCGTGTGCGCGGTCGACGAGCACCTCCTGGCGCGCATGGCCGCGCAGCTGGCGGATCTCGGCCGCCGCGAGCGCCGAGGCGGCGAGGCTGGCCTGGGCCGCGTCGCCGACCGCGAAGTTCGAGGCGATGCCCGGGCCCGCGCCGCGAAGCGCGATGCGCGCCAGCGCGGCGTCGGGCAGGTTCGCCTCGCTCCACAGTTGTTCGAGCGCGGAACGCGCCGCTTCGGAGGCATCGGACGAGGTCGAGTTCGGCAGCGCGGACATGGCGAAGGCTGTTGTTGCGGTGACGTCATTTCACGCCCGCGGCGACTGGGGCGTCAACGTTGATCGGGCCGGTCAACGTCGATATGCACGACGACCCCGGTGTGAAAATGGCTCGCATGAACGACGACTGGATGACAGCGGAACAGGCGGCGCGGGCGCTGCACGTGACGCGCTCGACGCTCTACGCCTACGTCAGCCGCGGCCTCGTGCGCTCGGAACAGGCCGGGGGCACGCAGCAGAGCCGCTACCGGCGGCAGGAGGTCGAGCGCCTCGCCGTCGAGCGCGAGCGCGCGCGCAAGCCCGCGCTGGTGGCGCGCGCCAGCCTCGACTGGGGACGCCCGGTGCTCAACTCCGAGCTGACGCTCATCGAGCAGGGCCGCCTTTACTACCGCGGCCGCGACGCGATCGAGCTGTCGCGCCATGCCACGCTCGAAGAGGTCGCCGCGCTGCTGATCGGCTGCGACCCGGCGGAGCTGGTCGCGGATGCGTCGCCACGCGTCGACGCCTCGACGCTGCGCGCGCTCGCGCGGCTCGATCCGGTGCAGGGCTGCACGGCGGGGTTCGGCTGGCTGCAGGGCCTCGATGTCGACACTGGTTCCAGCGTCGCCGCACGCTGCGGCCGCCTGCTGCAGTTGATGACGGCCGTCGTCGCGCGCCGCGTCCCGGGCCGCGGGCCCGCGCATCGCCAGCTGGCACGCGCCTGGCGGCTCGACGATCGCGGCACCGAGCTCGTGCGGCAGGCGCTGGTGCTGTGCGCCGACCACGAACTGAACGCGTCGAGCTTCGCGGCCCGATGCGTCGCGTCGACCGGCGCCGGGCTCGGCGCCTGCGTCACCGCCGGACTCGCGGCGTTGTCCGGAGCCCGCCATTGCGGCGTCACGACGGCGATCGAGTCGCTGTGGGATCGCTCGCTGGCGGCCGGCCGCAAGCCGGCGCTGGCTCGCCTCGTCGACGCCAGCGTGGCCGGCGGCGAGGCCGCGATCGCGGGCGTCCCGGGCCAGAACATTCCCGGCTTCGGCCACCCGCTGTATCCCGACGGCGACCCGCGGGCGCGGGCCTTGCTGGCCCAGCTGCCGCGCGCGCATCGCAACGAGCGGCTGATGGCGGCGGTGTTCGAGCGCAACGGCCAGCACGCGTCGATCGACTACGCGCTGGTCGCCCTGCGGCGCAGCCTCGGCCTGCCGCAGGGGCACGCGTACCTCGTGTTCGCGCTCGGCCGGACCGCGGGCTGGCTCGCGCACGCCATCGAGCAGGGCCGCAGCGACGTACTGATCCGACCGCGCGCGGCCTACGTCGGCGAGCATCCGCCGCGCGAGCCGGCCGACGTCCCGCCAGGCCTGCCTTCGCGAATCATCCGCCGCCGCTGAGGAACGCCGCGCGTTTCCATGCTATAGTGCGAGGCTTCGCGGCTGTAGCTCAGCTGGATAGAGTACTTGGCTACGAACCAAGGGGTCGTGGGTTCGATTCCTGCCAGCCGCACCAGAATTTCGGTTCTAGACCAACGGGTCATCTCGCAAGAGGTGGCCCGTTTTTCTTTGGCCGGGACACGGGTCACGCGGCGCCTTGGCGATAGACGCCCGGCGTGCTGCCGGTCCAGGTCTTGAACGCGCGCTGGAACGCCGTGCTGTCGGCGAAACCCAGTTCCTCGGCAAGGGCGGCGAGCGCCACGGCGCTGGTGTTCAGGCGTGTGATGGCGATGTCGCGCCGCAGCTCGTCCTTGAGCACCTGGAAGGTGGTTCTTTCGCTGGCCAGGCGACGCTGCAGCGTCGACTGCGACATGAACAGGTTGTTCGCGACCGCGGCGAGATCGCCCCAGGGCGGCTGCATGCGCTGCAGCTCGCGGCGCACGGCGAACGTGACGTCCTCTTCCCGCTTGGGCACGATGACGCTGCCGGGCGAGGCCATCAGGAACCTGCTCAGCGATCCGACGTCGCGCCGCACGCTGCGCGCGAGCTCGGCACCATCGAACCAGATCGCGCTGCGCTCGCTGTCGAAACGCACGAGCGCCGGGAAGACGACCTTGGCGTAGGTGTCGACGTCGTCGGGGCGCGGGTAGGCGAAGTCGAACGCGGCCGCCGGCAAGCGGGCGTCGGCGAGCCACGCCAGCAGTCGCCAGCTGACCCGCAGGATCATCATGTGCAGGAACTCCGGATGGATCGTCGCGGGGCTGCGCAGGCGCAACTCGATGCCGGCCAGGTTCGACGCGCCGCGCACCGGCTTCAGCACGATGTCGTCCTGCACCAGCGTGAACGCGCGCGCCATGGCGCGGATCGCCGCGTGCAGCGTGGCCTCGGCGACGCCCGCGCGCGCGATCATCGCGAAGGTGCCGCGGCGCAGCGGGCGCGACAGCAAGCCCAGCGCCTCGTCGTTGCGCCGTTCGATCACCGACTTGAACAGCGCGATGTATTGCGCCGCGGTGACGCGCGCGCTGGCCTGCTGCAGCAGTTCCGCGGCGATGCCGGCGTCGGCCAGGTAGGGCTCGTCGGAGTCGCCGCTGCGCCGCACACCCGACAGCATGCCGTGCACGAGCGTGATCGCAACGGTGACGGGCGGGTGGGTCATGAGATGCGGCCGAGCGGCCGATTGAACAGTTCTGCCAGACGATTGGCGCGATCCGTCATCGCGCTCGCGCCCGCCGCTTTCTACTATACGGCGACGGCCGCACGACAGCGAGACGGCCACGCAAAACGACGGAGACAACGATGACGAGATTCCACAGCGCCGAGACGCCGCGATCGGATGTTCGAGACCGGGCCGCGCCTGCGCGCGCCGCACCGCCGGCCGTGATGGCCGCAGACCCGCGACGGTCCTAGGCCACGTCCCCCGGGCCCGCACAACGGCGGGCGCCTGCCTCGAAGAATTCCTTGCCGCAGGGCTGAAGGACGGCACCGTCATGGGCGCCGCCCGGCCTGACCGCAGGGTCGTCCATCCCCTCGAAAGAATCCATGCACACCTCGGTCCCCCACCGACTCGATCGCAGCGCGCCGGCGATCGCCGCCGCGACGCTTTGCGCGTTCATGCAGCTCGCCCACGGCCAGGCCGCCGCGCCTGCGGCCGCGGCGTCCGCGCCGGCCTCCGACTCGAGCGAGTCCGAGACGGTGCAGAAGGTCATCGTCACCGCCAACAAGCGTGAACAGGCCGCGCTCGATGTCGCGGCCTCGGTCTCGGCGATCGGCGCGGAGCGCCTGACATTGAGCGGCGCCACGCGGCTCGAGGACTTCGCGGCGCAGATCCCCGGGCTGTCGATCATCGAGGTCACGCGCGGCCAGATGGCCGTGGTGCTGCGCGGCATCAGCACGGGCGCCCTGCAATCCACGCCGACGACGGCGCAGTACGTCGACGAGGCACCCGTCGGATCGGTCAACGCCTATGCGGAAGGTGCCGTCATCACGCCCGACCTGGATCCGTCGGACCTGCAGCGCGTCGAAGTCCTCAAGGGTCCGCAGGGCACGCTCTACGGCGCCGGTGCCGTCGGCGGCCTGCTGCGCTACGTCACCGCGCCGGCCGACACCGAGCGCTTCTTCGGGGTCGTCACGCTCGGCGCGAACAAGGTGAGCGAGGGCGGGGTTGGTTCGAACGAACGCGTCGCACTCAACGTGCCGCTGGCCAAGGACGTGCTGGGCCTGCGCGTGAGCGCGTTCGAACGCACCGAGGCCGGCTACATCGACAACCCCGTCGACGGACGCCGGAACGGCAACACGGCGCGCACGCGCGGCGGCCGCGTCGCGCTGGACTGCAAGCTCGATCCCGACTGGGCCGTCAGGGTCTGGGCGCTGACCCAGAAGCTGAAGGCCGACGGCTACGGCAGCGAGGACGTGCTCGCGCCCAGCCTCGCGCCGCTGACCGGCGATCTGCAGCGTTCGACCTGGACGCCCGAGCCGCAGACCATGTCGCTCGATCTCGCCAACGCCAGCGTCAAGGGCCGCCTGGGCAGCTTCGAGCTGGTGTCGTCCACGACGTGGCAGGACACCGAATCGCGCATGGCCACGGACACGAGCCGCGCCAACACCGCGATCCTCCAGTTCATCTTCAAGGTGCCCGGTCTGGGCGTGCAGACCGACGGGCTCATCAAGACGCGGCGCATCTCGCAGGAGTTGCGCGCGCGCTCGAGCGCGTTCGACGACACGCTCGATTTCGACCTGGGCGTCTTCGGCACCAAGGAGGACAGCTCCTACCTGATCACCGCGGGCAGCCCGTTCCTCATGGCGACCGGACAGGTCTTTCCCTCGCCGCCGCTGGCCGACCTCGACATCGGTTCGAAGTACCAGGAAGTGTCCGTGTTCGGCAATGCGACATGGGCGGTCTCGCCGACCTTCGACCTGCTGGGCGGCCTGCGTCTTTCCAGCGACAAGCAGCGCTTCGACCAGGACGACGTGCCCACCATCGCCGCGCCGGTCGCCGCGATGGTGACGCAGGACGTGGCGCAGAAGCACACGACCTGGATGCTCGGCGCGCGCTACAAGCCCACGCCCGACTCCGCGGTCTACGTGCGCGCCGCGTCCGCGTATCGCCCCGGCGGCCCCAGCGCGCTGCCGCCGGGCATCCTGCCGGACGGCAAGGCCTCGTTCACGCCCGACAACCTGATCAGCTACGAAGCCGGCTACAAGTCCGAGTTCCTCTCGGGCAAGGCGTCCATCGAGGCCGCCGTGTTCGCGACCGACTGGAAGAACATCCAGCTGCGCACCAGCGCGCAGGGACCCACGATCGCCTACGCCTATTTCATCAACGGCGGCACCGCGCAGAGCAACGGCGCGGAAGTGACGCTGGTCTGGGTGCCTGCCTCCGGGCTGACGTTGCGCGCCAACGGCGCGTACACCGACGCCCACCTCACGTCCGATGCGCCCGCGGCCGGCGGCGTCGCCGGCGACGCGATGCCCTACACCCCGAAGTGGAGCGCATCGACCGGCGGCGACTACAACTTCGCACTCGGCGCCCACAAGGCCTGGGTGGGCGCGACGGTCAACTTCATCGGCTCGCGGCGTTCGGACTTCAGCCAGCACCTGCCCGTGAACCTGCCGTCGTACACGACCCTGAATGCGAACGCGGGCATGGACATCGCCCAGGCCCGCGTGTCGCTCTACGTCCGCAACATCTCGGACAGGCGCGGCATCAACTATGCGGCCCCTGCCGGCGACCAGACGACGGGACTGAATCCCTCGGGCAATCCCTTCTCCGCCACCGTCATCCAGCCGCGCACGTTCGGCGTGGACCTGGCGTACCGCTTCTGACCCGGAGCGCCGCTTCGCCATGTACATCACCCAGGCCCTGCACCGCGCGGCGCAGCAGTATCCCGATCGCGTCGCCGTGCGCTTCCGCGACCGCCAACGGACGTTCCGCCAGTTCGCGGATCGCGTGGCGCGGCTGGCCGGCGCGTTGCAGGCCCTGGGCATGCGGCCGGGCGACCGCGTCGCGATGCTGGCGCTGAATTCGGACCGCTACCTCGAGTACCAGATGGCGGTGCCATGGGGCGGCGGCGTGCTCAACCCGTGCAACACGCGCTGGTCCGCCGCCGAGATCGCCTATGCCCTCGAGGACTCCGGCTCGACGATCTTGCTGGTCGACGACGCGTTCGCGGACATGGCGGCGCAGCTGCGGCGCGAGTCGACCTGCGTCCGCGAGGTCGTCCACTGCGGCGAGGATCCGCGGCAGCCGGGGATGCACGCCTACGAGGAGCTGCTGGAGCGGGCGGCCCCCGTGCCCGACCTGCTGCGCCGCGGCGACGACCTCGCGGCGATCCTGTACACCGGCGGCACCACCGGATCGCCCAAGGGCGTGATGCTGAGCCACGCGAACCTGGTCAATTCGGCGCTGGCGCTGTGCTGCGACGAGCTGGTCGTCGACGCGGGAACCTACCTGCATGTCGCGCCGATGTTCCACTCGGCGGACATGGGCTTCGCGCTCGCGCAGTGGCAGGGCGCGAGCACCCACGCGATCCTCGCCGGCTTCGAGCCCGAGCGCGTTCTGGACGCGCTGGCGCGCGAGCGCGTCACGCACGTGCTGCTCGTGCCGACGATGATCCAGATGCTGGTCGACCACCCCTCCATGCGCAAGCCGCGCGACCTGGGCGCGCTCAGGACGATCATCTATGGCTCGTCGCCCATTTCGGAGGCGCTGATCGAGCGCGTGATGGACATCCTGCCGGGCGTCGGCTTCGTGCAGGGCTACGGCATGACCGAGCTCGCCCCGATCGCCACGCTCAACGGCGCCTTCTACCATTCGGCCGCGGGCCGCGCGCACGGCAAGCTCGCATCGGCGGGCCGCGCGGCGCGCTGCATGGAGGTGCGCATCGTCGACGCCGACGACCGCGAGGTGCCGCGCGGCACGCTGGGCGAGATCGTCGCCCGCGGTCCCAACGTGATGCTGGGCTACTGGAACAAGCCCGAGCAGACGGCCGCCGCGGTGCGCGACGGCTGGATGCACACCGGCGACGCCGCCTGGATGGACGACGACGGCTTCATCTTCATCGCCGACCGCCTGAAGGACATGATCGTCAGCGGCGGCGAGAACGTCTATTCGAGCGAGGTCGAGAACGCGCTCGCGCGCCATCCCTCGGTGGCTGCCTGCGCCGTCATCGGCATCCCCGACGAGCGCTGGGGCGAGACGGTCCACGCCGTCATCGTCGCCAAGCCGGGCAGCGACGTCGCGGGCGACGAACTGATCGCGCACTGCAGGACGCTGATCGCCGGCTACAAGTGCCCGCGCAGCGTGGCATTCGTCGACCAGCTGCCCCTGTCCGGCGCCGGCAAGGTACTCAAGGCCGTGTTGCGCGAGCCCTTCTGGCGCGGCCGCGCGCGCCGCGTCGCCTGAGCGCGCCATCTTCTCCAACCAGGAAATCTCCATGAGCCAGGACGTCTACGTGTTGGGGGTCGGCATGATCCCGTTCTGCAAGCCGGGCGCGCACGAGCCCTATCCGAAGATGGCGGCGACCGCGACACGCGCGGCGCTCGCGGATGCGGGCATCGGCTACGTCTCCATCCAGCAGGCCTACGTGGGCTACGTCTACGGCGACTCCACCGCGGGCCAGCGCGCGCTGTACGAAGTGGGAATGACAGGCATCCCGGTCGTCAACGTCAACAACAACTGTTCCACCGGCTCGACCGCGCTGTTCCTGGCGCGCCAGGCCGTCGCCAGCGGGGCGGCCGAGTGCGTGCTCGCGCTCGGCTTCGAGCACATGAGTCCCGGTGCGCTGGGCGAAGTGTTCAAGGATCGACCGAGCCCGTTCCAGTGGTTCAACGAGGCCACCGACGAACTCGTCATTTCCGACCTGCCGCTGGCGCTGCGCTACTTCGGCGGGGCGGGCCTCGCGCACATGCAGGAATTCGGCACGCGCGTCGAGACCTTCGCGAAGATCCGCGCCAAGGCGAGCCGCCACGCGGCCAACAATCCGCTGGCGTTGTTCCGCAAGGTCGTGACCGAGGAGGAGGTGATGGCGTCGGCCATGCTCTGGCCAGGCGTCATGACGCGGCTGATGGCCTGCCCGCCCACCTGCGGCGCCGCGGCAGCCGTCGTCTGCTCGGAGGACTTCGCGCGCCGCCATGGCAAGGCCCTCGCGGTGCGCATCCGGGCGCAGGCGATGACCACCGACCGGCCCGCCACGTTCGAGGCGAACGACATGCGCGAGGTGGTCGGCTTCGGCATGGCGCGCGAAGCCGCCGCGCTTGTCTACGAACAGGCGGGCGTCGATCCCCGGGACATCGACGTGGTCGAGCTGCACGACTGCTTCGCGCACAACGAACTGGTCAGCTACGAGGCGCTGGGGCTGTGCCCGGTCGGCGGTGCGCAGGCCTTCGTCGAACGCGGCGACAACACCTATGGCGGCCAGGTGGTGACGAACCCGTCCGGCGGCCTGCTCAGCAAGGGCCATCCGCTCGGCGCGACCGGGCTGGCCCAGTGCTTCGAGCTGGCGCACCAGCTGCGCGGCACGGCCGAGGCGCGCCAGGTGCCCGGCGCGCGGCTGGCGCTCCAGCACAACCTGGGCGTCGGCGGCGCCTGCGTGGTCACGCTCTACGAGCGCGCCTGAACGGAGCGACGGCGATGATCGACAGGAAATGGATCGGACATCGGCTGCCCGCGTCGGTCATGACGATCGAGCGCGGCCGCCTGCAGTTCTTCGCGAAGGCCATCGGCGAGACCAATCCCGTCTACACCGACGTGGCCGCCGCGCGCGCCGCCGGCTACGTCGACCTGCCGGCGCCGCCCACCTTCCTGTTCGGCACGGAGCTCGAGTCGGGCGCCAACGATCGCCTGCTGGCCGACCTCGGCATCCCGCTCGCCAAGCTGCTCCACGGCGAGCAGCGCTTCGCGTACCACCTGCCGGCGTGCGCGGGCGACACCGTCACCATCCATTCGACGGTGACCGACATCTACGACAGGAAGGGCGGCGCCCTCGAGTTCGTGGTCAAGAACTCGCGGGCCGTCGATGGCGCCGGCGTGCTGCTGTCCGAGATGCGCAGCGTGCTCGTCTGCCGCCACTGATGGCTTGCGCGATGAACGTGCTCTCCCTCCAGGCACTGGGCGCCGGCGACGAACTGCCGCCGCTGGCCATGCCGGCCGTCGACAGGACCATGCTGGCGCTGTTCGCGGGCGCCTCCGGCGACCACAACGCGATCCACATCGACATCGACGTGGCGCGGCGCGCCGGGCTGCCCGACGTGTTCGCGCAAGGCATGCTGGGCATGGCCTGGCTCGGACGCCTGCTCACCGACTGGGCGCCGCAGCATCAGTTGCGGCAGTTCGACGTGCGCTTCCAGGACGTCGTTCACCTGGGCGACGAGCTGCGTTGCAGCGGGCGCGTCGTCGACAGGTTCGTGCACGGCGACGAGTCGCGCGTGCGCGTGGCGCTGCGCTGCGAGAACCAGCACGGGCAGGCCAAGATCGTAGGCGAGGCGATCGTCGCCCTGCCTTGAACATTCCAATCGGGACACCCCCATGACACTCAAGCTCCAGGGCAAGGTCGCCCTCATCACCGGCTCGGGACGCGGCATCGGTCGCGCGATCGCGCTCAAGCTGGCGGGCGAGGGCGCGCGCGTCGTCGTCAACGACCTCGACGACGCGCCGGCACAGGACGTGGTGCAGGCGATCCGTGACGCCGGCGGGCAGGCCGTCGCCTGCGTCGGCAACGTCGGCGCGCCGGACTTCGCCGCGCGCTTCGTCGCCACCGCGACCGGCCATTTCGACGGCCTCGACATCATCGTCAACAACGCGGGCTACACGTGGGACAACGTGATCCAGAAGATGAGCGACGAGCAGTGGCAGGCGATGCTCGACGTCCACCTCACGGCGCCGTTCCGCATCCTGCGCGCCGCGCAACCCGTGATCCGGGCGCTGAGCAAGGCCGACTCCGAGGCCGGCAGGCGCGTCGTCCGCAAGGTGGTCAACGTCTCGTCCGTGGCGGGCCTGTTCGGCAACGCGGGCCAGGCGAACTATGCGGCGGCCAAGGCCGGCATCGTCGGCATGACGCAGACGCTCGCCAAGGAGTGGGGCCGCATGGCCGTCACCGTCAACTGCGTGGCGTTCGGGCTGATCAAGACGCGGCTGACCGGCAACGTCGCCGACGGCGCCACCGAGAAGATCGACGGGCGCGACATCAAGGTGGGCGTCAATCCCGACCTGATGGCCGCGATGGAACGCGGCATCCCGCTGGGCCGCGGCGGGTCGCCGGAGGAGGCCGCCGGCGCGGTCTACCTGCTGTGCATCCCGGAGTCGGACTACGTGAGCGGCCAGACGCTGATGTGCAGCGGCGGCCTGACGGGGATCTGAGCGTGCTGCCGCAACTTCACCGCCATCTGTGGATGGACGAACAGATCGACGCGTTCCGCGACCAGCTGCGCCGCTACATCGGCGCCGAGCTGTCGCCGCATCTCGACGGCTGGCGCCGCCAGGGCTTCATCCCGCGCGAGGTCTGGCGCCCGTTCGCCGAGCTCGGCTTCCTGCTGCCCGAGGTCGCAGAGGAATACGGCGGCGTCGGTGCGACGCTGGCCTACCAGCTCGTGGCACAGGACGAGCTCGCGCGCGCCGAATTCCCCGCCAACACCGCGGTGCACAGCATCGCCGCGCACTACATCGTCGACTACGGCACCGAGGCGCAGAAGCAGCGCTGGTTGCCGCGCCTGGCCAGGGGCGAGCTGCTGGCCGGGATCGCGCTGACCGAGCCGGGCTGCGGGTCCGACCTGAAGGCGCTCAAGACGCGCGCCCGGCGCGACGGCGAGCACTTCGTGATCGACGGCGCGAAGACGTTCATCACCAACGGCTTCACCGCCAACCTGCTCGTGGTGGCCGTGCGCACCGGCGAGGCAGGCGCGCGGGGCGTCTCGATGGTCGTGCTCGAGACCGCGGACCTGCCCGGCTTCCGGGTGGGACGGCGGCTCGAAAAGCTGGGCCAGCATGCGTCGGACACCGCCGAACTCTTCTTCGACGGCGTGCGCGTTCCGGCGGACGCGCTGCTGGGCAAGGAAGGCGAGGGCTTCGGCCAGCTGATGAGCCAGCTGCCGTACGAACGCCTGCTGCTGGCCGTGCCCGCCGCGGCCGTGATCGAGCGCGCAGTCGAACTGACCGTCGACTACACGAGCCAGCGCAGGGCGTTCGGCCAGTTCATCGGCGACTTCCAGAACACCCGCTTCAAGCTCGCGGAGTGTGCGACCCTGGCGCACGTCGTGCGCACCTTCGTCAACGACTGCACGCAGCGACTGCTGGACGGCACTCTCGACGACCAGGCGGCCTACATGGCCAAGTGGTGGTGCACCGAGCAGCAGTGCAAGGTGGTCGACGAATGCCTGCAGCTGTTCGGCGGCTATGGATACATGGCCGAGTATCCGATCGCGCGGCTGTACGCGGATGCGCGCATCCAGAAGATCTACGGCGGCGCCAACGAGATCATGAAGGATCTCATCGCGCGCAAGGTGATGGCACCGGGCACGGCCCGCAACGAAGGAACCTGAATGCGAATCCTTGCAACGACGCAGCACGGCGATGTCGAAGGCGTGATGGAACGCGGGGTCGCGGTCTTCCGCAACGTTCCGTTCGCCGCGCCGCCGTTCGGCGCGCGCCGCTTCTGCCCGCCGCAGCCGCCCGAGAAGTGGAGCGGCGTGCGCGACGCTTCCAGGTCCGGGCCGGCCGCGCCGCAGCCCACGCTGCTCGGCACGGACGCGTTCGCCGACGCCTACATGAACGTGCAGTCGACCGGCGAGGACTGCCTCACGGTCGAGATCTGCACGCCTGCGCCGGGAAAGACATCGCTGCCCGTGATGGTGTGGATCCACGGCGGCGGCTACATGGGCGGCGCCGGCTCGCTGCGCGTCTACAACGGCCACAACTTCGCGCGCGACGGCGTCGTGCACGTCGCGCTGAACTACCGCCTCGGCGTCGAGGGCTTCGTCTACCTCGGCGAAGGCACGGACAACCTCGGTTTGCGCGACCAGGTCGCGGCGCTGGAATGGGTGCAGCACAACATCGCGGCGTTCGGCGGCGATCCGTCCAACGTCACGATCTTCGGGGAGTCGGGCGGCGGCGTGAGCGTGATGAACCTGCTGGCGATGCCGTCGGCGCGCGGCTTGTTCGTGCGCGCGATCGCGCAGAGCGGCTCGCCGATCGGATCGGTGCTGCCCGACGTCGCGACGCGGGTCACGGCGCGGCTGGCGAAGCGGCTCGGCGTCGCGCCGACGCGGGCGGGCTTCGAGACGGCCGCCGTCGCGCGCACGGTGGCGGAGACCTTGCCCTTCGCGCTCGACTTCGTCAACCCGCTGCGCAGCGGTGCGGACGCGTTCCTGCTGTCGCCCTTCCGCGCGGTGCACGGCACGCCGAGCCTGCCCGAGGCGCCGATCGCGGCCGCTGCGGCGGGGCCCAACGTGCCGTTCATCGCGGGCACGAACCGCAACGAGACCACCACCTTCCTGAAGGCGATCGGCCGCGACCGCATCAACCCGCTGCTCGGGTGGTACTTCAAGCGCCTGTTCGGACTGAAGCCGCCGATGAAGGACGCCTACACCCGCGGCCCGCGCGGCATCGTCAATCCGCTGGCGCTCGTCGAGGCGACATGGACGGACTGGGCTTTCCGCATGCCCACCCTGCGTCTCGTCGAGACGCGCGTCGCGGCGAGTCCGGCGATACCGACCTGGGCCTACGAATTCCGCTGGGAGAATCCCGGCCTGCCGGCGGGCATGGGTTCGGACCACGGACTCGAACTGCCGTTCGTGTACGACGACCTCGCCGCGGTCCAGGCCATGGCCGGCAGCGAGAAGATGATCGGCCGCGATCCGCCGACCGCGCTGGCCGACGCGATGCACGGCGCGTGGATCCGCTTCGCGACGACCGGCGATCCCGGTTGGCCGGCCTACGGACTGTCCGAACGCCAGACGATGGTCTTCGACACGGCCAGCGCGCTGGTGCCGGACGCCGCGGCGCCCGAACGCCAGGCATGGCGGGGGGTTCGCTGATGGCCGGCCTGCCCACGCCCGACGGGCCGTCGCCCGCAGCGGCTGCCACGCCGTTCGGTCGCCTCGTCGGCGCGCTCATCGCGTCGTACAGCGGCGCCTTCATCACGCAGGTCGTGCCGCCGTCGTTGCTGCTGGCCATCCACCTCAGCGCGATCGCCGGCAGGAACGCGACGGCCGCGTTCAGCCTCGTGATCGGCCTGGGCGGCGTGTTCGCGCTGATCGCCAATCCGCTCGGCGGCCGCCTCAGCGATCGCACCGTGGCGCGCTTCGGCCGGCGCCGCACCTGGATCCTGGCGGGCGGCTTCGGCAGCGGGCTGGCGATCGTCGTGCTGGCCTTCACGACGCAGGCCTGGGAGGTCGCGGCGATCTGGTGCGTCGTCCAGGTGCTCGTCAACGCGCAGTTCGCGGCCAGCGCGGCCTCGGCGGTCGACCAGCTTCCGCCGGACCGGCGCGGCACGGCTTCGGGCGTGATCGGATTCGTCGCCGCCGCCGCGCCCGTGCTGGGGCTCGTGGCGGTCAGCGCCGCGGCGGGGCGGCCGACGCTGCAGTGGATCGTCGTCGGCGCGGCGGCGGCCGCCTGCGCGGTCGTCGCCGTGATCCTGCTGCGTGATCCGCGCCATGTGCCGGCGCAGGGTGCCGAACCGATCACGGCGCTCGAGCTGCTGCAGTCGTTCTGGGTCGATCCGCGGCGCCATCCGGCGTTCGGCTGGGCGTGGCTGGTGCGCTTCCTGATCTCCTGCACCATCGCAGGCAGTAGCTACAACGTCTTCCTGCTGGTCGACCGGTTCAGGTTCGCCGCGAAGGACACCGGCCCCGTCGTCCTGCAGCTCACCCTCGTGATGATCGTGCCCGTCGCGGCGGGCTGCTTCCTGTTCGGCTGGCTCTCCGACCGCCTGCGCCGGCAGAAGCCCTTCGTGGTTGGCGGCGGCCTGGTCTCGGCGGCCGGGCTCGCGCTGCTGGCGTTCGCGCCGACGCTGCCGCTGGTGTTCGTCGCGACCGCCATCATCGGCGTCGGCTATGGCATGTTCCTCGCGACCGACTTCGCGCTGTGCTTGCGCGTGCTTCCCAACCCGGAGGCGCTGGGCAAGGACCTGGCGGTCCTGAGCGTGGCCAGCGCGCTGCCGGCGTCGTTCGTGCCTTTCATCGCGCCGGCGTTGCTGGCGCTCGGTGGCTTCGGCGCGTTGTACATGCTGCTGGCGGTGTTCGGCGTCGTCGGCGCCATCGCGGTGCTGCGGATTCCGGAGATCGGCCGCGAAGGGGATCCGCGCTACGCGCCGATCACGCGCGGCCGGCCGGCGCGCGCCGTGGCCGCGGGCGATCCCGTCGAGGGCCTGTCGTGACGGAGCGCGCGCGTCCGCCCGATCGCGACCTGCTCGCCGCCGTCGATCCGTCGCTGCGGCCGGCGCTGAACCCGCTGGTCCGGTGGATGTCGCGCCGCAAGCCCACGCTGGGCCGCCTGCCGTTGCGGCGTCGGGTGGACGGCCTCGTCACCCGCATCGCTGCCCGTGGAACGCGGATGCGCTGGATCGCGCGAACCGATGGCGCGCCCGCGCTGCGGGTCTGGATCGTCGATCGCCGTGCGAACAAGGGCTCGCCCACCCCGGCGGTGCTGCATCTGCACGGCGGCGGCTTTATCGGCACCAGTCTGGCGTGGCTCTTTCCGACGCTGCGTCGGTTGTCGGCGGAGCTCGATTGCCTGGTCGTCTCGGTCGACTACCGGCTGGCGCCCGAGACACCATTTCCGGGCTCGCTGGAGGACAACCATGCCGCGCTCGCCTGGCTGCATGCCAATGCGGCGAGCCTCGGCATCGACCCGGCGCGCATCGCCGTGATGGGCGAGAGTGCCGGCGGCGGGCACGCGGCCGCGCTGGCCATCGCCGCCCGCGATCGCGGCAGCGTCTCGCTGGCCTGCCAGGTGCTGCTCTACCCGATGCTCGACGACCGCACCGGCAGCATCATCCACCAGGCGTCACCCGGCGTGGGTGCGTTCATCTGGTCGGCGGCGGCCAACGTGCTCGGATGGTCGTCGCTGCTGGGCGCGCCGGCCGGCGCAGCCGCGCCGCCCGCGGGCGCTGTGCCCGCGCGCGTCGAGGACCTGCGCGGCCTGCCGCCCGCCTGGATCGGCGTCGGCACGCTGGACCTGTTCTTCGACGAGGACGCCGCCTACGCGCGGCGGCTGCAGGCGGCGGGCGTGGCGACCACCTTCAGGAGGGTGGCCGGGGCGTACCACGGCTTCGACATCCTCATGAAGGACGCGCCGCTGGCCAAGGCCTTCACCGAATCCTGGATGGACGCGCTGCGGCGAGCGTTCCGCGCGTGATGCCGCGGCGCGCTCAGGCCGCGCGAGTCCCCGCCGGCGGTGCCAGCATCCATTCGTGCGCCGGATCATTGCGGAAGACCCACAGCCGGTGCGGCCCGGCCATCACGTTCAGGTAGTAGAGCTCGTAGCCATGCGGCGCGACGACGGGGTGATAGCCGCGCGGCACCATCACCAGGTCGTGGTCTTCCACGGCGCACGCCTCGTCCAGGCTGCGGTCGTCGGTGTAGACGCGCTGGAACGCAAAGCCCTGCGGCGGGTTGACGCGGTGGTAGTAGGTCTCCTCGAGCTGCGTCTCGGCGGGCGGCGCCTCGACGTCGTGCTTGTGCGGCGGGTAGCTGGACGAGTGGCTCGCCGGCGTGCGCACCTCCACCACCAGCAGGTGTGCCGCCGTGGGGTCGTCGTGCGGCAGGATGTCGCAGATGTAGCGCGTGTTGGTGCCGCGGCCGCGCACGCTGCGCCGCATGGTGCCGGGCTCGATGCGCCGCACCTCGCGCCGCGCGTCGTCGGCGGGCGCGCTGCACAGGGCGACCTCCGCCGCCGTCGAGGCCGTCATCGTCACGGCGCGGCCTGCCGGCACGTACAGCGCGGCGGGGGCGGCGTCGTCGAAGACGCTGGCGCGGCCGCCGAGCCCGGCGTGGACGACGCCGTCGACTTCGACGTCCACCGTGCCGCTCAGCACCACCAGGCACAGCTCGCGATCGCCCGTAGCCAGCGACTCGGCGTCGCCGGGCGCCAGCCGCAGCGCGCGGAAGCCGACGTGCTTCCAGCCCGCCTGCTCCGGCGTGACGGAGACGATCTCGCGCCCTTCGCGGCGCGCCTTCAGCAGCAGCTTGCTGGTCATCGCGCGGCCTTCGCGTCGATCCGGTCGACGATGCGCCTCAGCGTCTCGTAGCCCTTCTTCGCGTAGGCGTAGCTGGGCGCGACGGCCGGGTCCTGCTCGGCCTCGACGACCAGCCAGCCTTCGTAGCCGGCGCCGTGCAGCAGCGTGAGCACGGCGTCGAAGTCGATCACGCCGTCGCCCGGCACCGTGAACGTGCCGTTGATCACGCCGGTGAGGAAGCTCCAGCCGTCGTTGCGCGCGCTGCGCACGACGCGCTCGCGCACGTCCTTGCAGTGGACGTGCACCACGCGGGCGAGATGCTTCTTCAGCTGGCCGGCGACGTCGGTGGCGCCGCCGTAGTACGCGTGTCCGGTGTCGAACAGCAGGCCGACGTCGGCGCCGGTGAGCGCCATCAGCTTGTCGATGTCCTCCGGCGATTCGACATACGCGCCCATGTGGTGGTGGTAGGCCAGCGTGAGCCCGTAGGTCGCCTTCAGGTGCGCGCCGAAGGCGTCCAGGCGCTGCGCGTAGGCCGTCCAGGCGGCGTCGTCGGCGAAGCGCGGGCGCTTGGCGAGCGGGGTGTCGATGCGGCCCTGGATCGAGCCCGCCACCTCGCCGTAGACGACGACCTTGCAGGCGTTGAACTGCAGCTTGGCCATGTGCTCGCGGCAGCCTTCGATCTCGTCGGCCAGCGTGCCCTCGGCGAGCCGGCCGGAATACCAGCCGCTGACGCAGGCGACGCCGTACTCGGCGAGCTTGGCCTTCAGTGCGGCCGGTTCCTTCGGGAACTTGTTGCCGAGCTCGAAGCCCTGGTAGCCGATCTCGGCGCCTTCGCGCAGGGCGGTCTCGAGCGGCGTGTCGCCGCCCAGCTCGGGCAGGTCGTCGTTGCTCCAAGAAATCGGGTTGATGCCGATGCGGATGTTCCAGGTCATGAGGTGTCTTCGCGAGTGGGGTGTCAGGGACGCTGCGCGCGCTTGGCCTCGCGCGATGCGGTGGCGGCGGCATCGACGGCAGGGCGGTCGGAGACCTGCGGCACCGCGACCTCCCACCAGCAGCCGCCGTCGTCGGTGGTGCGCGCGTGGGTGGTGTCGACGACGATCACCTGCGTCTTCGTGGCGGCGCGGGCGCGCGCCATGGCCACGCGCAGGGCCGCGATGTCGGGCACGTGCACGCTGTCGGCGCCGAGCGCGGCGGCGTGGGCCGCGAAATCGATGCGGACGTCGGCGCCGCCCTCGGCCACGCAGTCGTCGAGCAGGTTGTTGAAGCTCGCGCCGCCGCACGCCGCCTGCAGGCGCTGGATGCAGCCGTAGCCGCGGTTGTCGAGCACCACGACGATGAGCTTGCGGCCCAGCATCACGGAGGTGGCGATCTCGGAGTTGAGCATCAGGTAGGACCCGTCGCCCACCATCACGATGACCTCGCGCTCGGGCCGCGCGATCTTCACGCCGAGCCCGCCGGCGATCTCGTAGCCCATGCACGAATAGCCGTATTCGACGTGGTAGTTGCCCGGCGCGCCGGCGCGCCAGAGCTTGTGCAGTTCCGCCGGCAGCGTGCCCGCGGCGCAGACGACCACGTCGCCGCGCGGCGAGTCCGCGGCGGAATCGCGCACCGCGCCGATCACGTCGGCGTCGTAGGGCAGGGCGTCGGTCGCGGGCGACGTCGTCAGCGCGGAAACGCGCTCGTTCCAGGACGCCGCGCCGCGGCGCGCCTGGGCCGTCCAGCCCGCGTCGGCGTGCCAGTCGGCCAGGGCGGCGGACACGGCATCCAGTCCGATGCGCGCGTCGCACACGAGCGCGTCGCCATGCCACTTGTGGGCGTCGAACGGCTGCACGTTGATGCTCAGCAGCCGCGCCTGCGTGAACAGCGTGTGCGAGCCGGTGGTGAAGTCCTGCAGCCGCGTGCCGACGGCGAGCACGAGGTCGGCCTCGCGCGCGCAGTCGTTGGCGGCGGGCGAGCCGGTGACGCCGATCGCGCCGGCGTTCAGCGGGTCGTCCCAGGCCAGGCTGCCCTTGCCGGCCTGGGTCTCGGCCACGGGGATGCCGTGCGCCTGCGCGAAGCGAGCGAGCGCGGCGCCGGCCTCGGCATAGAGCACGCCGCCGCCGGCGACGACCAGCGGCCGGCGCGCGCCGCGCAGGAGCGCGATCGCGCGTTCGAGTTCGGCGGCGTCGGGCGCGGGACGGCGCACGCGCAGCGTCGCCGGCGCGAGGAAGGTCTCGGGGCAATCGAAGGCCTCGGCCTGCACGTCCTGCGGCAGCGCGAGGCAGACCGGGCCGCACAGCGCGGGATCGGTCATCACGCGGATCGCGTGCGGCAGCGCCGTCAGGATCTGCTCGGGACGCACGATGCGGTCGAACAGGCGCGTGACCGGCCGCAGCGTGTCGTTGACGCTGACGTCGCCGCCATGGAAGTCCTCGAGCTGCTGCAGCACCGGGTCGGGCGCGCGCGACGCGAAGGTGTCGCCGGGCAGCAGCAGCAGCGGCAGCCGGTTGACGTGGGCGAGCGCCGCGGCGGTGACCAGGTTGGTCGCGCCCGGCCCGATGCTGGTGGTCACCGCCAGGATGCGGCGGCGCATGTGGGCCTTCGCGTAGGCGATCGCGGCGTGGGCCATCGCCTGTTCGTTGTGCGCGCGCCAGGTGGGCAGGCACGCGCGCTCGGCCTGCAGCGCCTCGCCGAGGCCGGCGACGTTGCCGTGGCCGAAGATCGCGAACACGCCGCCGCAATAGGGCACGACGCTGCCGTCGTCGAGTTCGATGCGCAGCGCGGCGAGGTGGCGCACGATGGCCTGCGCGAGCGTGAGTCGGATCGTCTTCATGGTGAAAGCTTTCAGGCCGGGCGCAGCGCCGGCTGCATGTCTTGGGCAGGCGCCGGGGCGGACGTGGCGGCGTGCGGCCGCGTGGCCCGCCAGGCGTCCACCAGCGTCTCGAAATTCGTGGCGACGGCGGCCACGAAGGCCTCGTCGTCGAGCCGCCCGCCCAGCCAGCCGCGCGCGGGTTCGGCCCACAGCGAACGGCCGACCATGAAGCCCTTGACGATCGGATGCGTCGCGGCCGCGAAGCCCGCGGCGAGATCGGCCAGCGGCTGGTTGAGCCCGAGGATCACGGCGCCGCGGCAGTGAGGGTCGCGCGCCGCCACGAGCGCCGCCAGTGCGCTCCAGCCGGCCGCCTGCATCGGCGCGAGCTTCCACCATTCGGGCTTCATGCCGATCGTGTACAGGCGCTGCACGGCGCGCAGCACGGCGGCGTCGGCCTGCGCGGCATCGCCGCCAACGCGCGGCGGGATGACCTCCAGCAGCAGCTCGTGCCCGGAGTCGCGCGTCGCCGCCCACACCTCCTGCAGCCGCGCTTCCTGTTCCAGCCGCAGGTCGACCGCGTCGTCCGGGTGATAGAAGACCAGGCACTTGACGACCTGCTCGCGCGGCCACTGCACGAGCCGCGTGCCCAGCGACGGACCGGCGTCGAAGCGCAGCGGGCGCGAGCCGGGCAGCTCCACCGGCCGGCCGACCCACCAGCCGCGTCCGGTGGCCGCGTGCAGCGCATCCTCGCCGTAGTGATCGTCGACCAGCACGCCCAGGCGGCCCGCCAGGCCGCGACTGGCCTCGACACGCTCGGCGGCGCGCACCAGCAGCTTCTTGAGCGCCGGCAGGCGCGATTCGGGGGCGCCGGCGGCGCGCGCGAGTTCGTAGAACTGGCTGCGGTGGTCGAACGCCAGCACGTTGAGCTCGTCCCAGCGCGGGCGCGGCGCCGTCGCGCGATGCAGGTGCGCGAGCTGCGCGTCGGCCGCGACGTCGGCGTTCCGGTGTCCGCCGAACCAGTGCGCCAGCTCCGCGGGCGTGGGCATCGCCGGCGCGCACGCGTGGCGCGAGACGACGATCGCGCCGCAGGCGTTGGCGATGCGGGCCGCGCTGGCGAAGTCCTCGCCGCGCAGCAGGCCGGTGAGCAGGCCGGCGGCGAACGCGTCGCCCGCGCCGAGCACGTTGAGCACCTCCACGCGCTCGCCCGCGCAGGTGGGCGCGTCCTCGATCCGCGCCGGCACCGGGCCGGCCACCAGGCAGCAGCCGAGCGGACCGAGCTTGACGACCAGCGCCGCCGGCGTGATCTCGCGCACGCGGCGCAGCGACGCGAGCAGGTCGCCCGCGACGCCGCCCGCGATCGCGAACTCCTCCTCGGTGCCAATCAGCAGGTCGAACTGCGGCAGCAGCTCCTGCAGGCTCGCGGTGACGCGCGCGTCGGGCACGAAGCGCGTCTGCCCGTCGCCGCGCTTGGTCAGGCCCCACAGCACGGGGCGGTAGTCGATGTCGAGCACGCGCAGGGTGCCGTGCCGGCCCGCGTGCGCGAGCGCGCGGGTGGACGCCGCGCGCACCACCGGCTGCGACAGGTGCGTGCCGGTGATCAGCAGCGCGCGGCAGTCGGCGATGAAGTCCTCGGCGATCGCGTCGGCCGAGATCGCCATGTCGGCGCAGTTCTCGCGGTAGAACAGCAGCGGGAAGGTGTCGCGGTCCTTCAGGCCGAGGATGGCGAGCGCGGTGAGGCGTTCGGGGTCGACCTGCACCATCGACGTGTCGCAGCCCTCGCGCTGCAGCGTCTCGACGAGGAAGCGGCCCATCTGCTCGTCGCCGACGCGCGAGACCATCGCCGCGCGCAGCCCCAGCCGGGCCGCGCCGAACGCGATGTTGGCCGAGCTGCCGCCGAGGTACTTGGCGAAGCTCGCGACGTCCTCCAGGCGCGAGCCGACCTGCTGCGCGTAGAGGTCGACGGCCAGGCGTCCGAGGCAGGCGAGGTCGAAGCGGCGGCCCGCGGGGATGTCCAGGAAGTCCATGTCAGATCGTCACGCCGTCGAGGTCGTGCATCAGCGTCTTCATCTCGGCGCCGCCGGCCATCATGTCGAGCACGGCCTCCTTCGAGACGTCGGCCTTCGCGTACGTGCCCATCGACTTGCCGCGGTTGAGCAGCGTGAAGCGGTCGCCGATCGGGTAGGCGTGGTTGACGTTGTGCGTGATGAAGATGACCGAGATGCCGCGCGCCCGTGCCCGCGCGATCAGCCGCAGCACGTTGACGCTCTGCTTGACGCCCAGCGCCGCGGTGGGCTCGTCCAGGATCAGCACGCGCGCGCCGAAGTGGATCGCGCGCGCGATGGCCAGGCACTGCTTCTCGCCGCCGGACATGTTGCCCACCAGCTGGCCGGCGTCGCGCACGCGGATGCCCATCTCGGCGAGGCGCTCCGCGGCGGTGCGTTCGGCGAGCGCGTGGTCCATCACCGGCAGCGCGCCGAACAGCCGCCGCATCGGCTCGCGGCCCATGAAGAAGTTGCGCGCGACGCTCATCAGCGGCACCAGCGCGAGGTCCTGGTAGACGGTGGCGATGCCGACGTCGAGCGCCTCGCGCGGCGACTTGAAGCGCACCGGCTTGCCGTCGACCAGGTACTCGCCCTCGTCGGGCGCGTGGCAGCCCGCCAGCATCTTGATCAGCGTGCTCTTGCCGGCGCCGTTGTCGCCCAGCAGGCAGTGCACCTCGCCGCGGCGCAGCTGCAGCGTGATGCCGGACAGCGCGATCACGGGGCCGAAGTACTTGCTGGCGTTCTCCAGCTGCAGGATCAGGTCCGTCGTCATGGGCGCTCCGGCCGCGTTCAGCGCCGGCCCAGCGCGACGCGCCGGCGGACGTAGTTGTTGAACAGCACGGCCACCAGCAGCATGCCGCCGAGGAAGACGCGGTACCAGTTGTTGTCGATGCTGGTGTAGCCGATGCCGATCTGCACGACGCCGAAGATCAGCGAGCCGAGCGCGGCGCCGATCACCGAGCCGTAGCCGCCGGTCAGCAGGCAGCCGCCGATCACCGCGGCGATGATGGCCTCGAACTCCTTCTGCAGCCCGCGGTCGGCGGCCGCCGAGCCGGCGTCGGCGACCTGCAGGATCGCGAACAGCGTCGCGCAGAACGCGGTCAGCATGAACAGCGCGATCTTCACGCGGGCCACCGGGATGCCGACGTTCTTGGCCGCGACCGGGTCGCCGCCGACAGCCAGGATCCAGTTGCCCGCGCGCATCTTCGCCAGCATGAACGCGCCGAGCGCCGTCAGCGCGAGCCACCAGACGACGACCTTGGGCACGCCGATCGCGAGCGCGGTGCCGTCGTCGCGCGCGGCGATCCAGCCCGCGTGCGCCATCGCGTCGAACAGGCCCGTGAGCACGTGGCCCTGGAACAGCGCGTGCACGACGGGGTCGGCGGCGATGAGCTCCGCCAGCACGGCCGGGCCGTTGCTGGAAAGGATGGTCTTGCCCGTGAGGATCACGGACAGCGCGAGGCTCAGGCCCCGCAGCACGAAATAGAAGGCCAGCGTGACGATGAAGCTGGGCAGGCCCGTCTTCACCACCAGCCAGCCGTTGAGCGCGCCAAGCGCGCAGGCGACGCCGATCGCGAACAGCGCCGCGAGCCACACCGGCCAGTTCCAGTAGAGGCAGGGGATCGCGAGCATCATGCCCGCGAAGCCGATCATCGAGCCGATCGACAGGTCGAACTCGCCGGCCACCATCAGCAGCGCGGCGCCGACCGCGATCACGCCGAGGAAGCCGGCGACCGTGCCCCAGTTCACGATCCCTTCCGCGCTGAACATGCCGGAGCCGTGGGCCCCGAACGCGAACAGCAGGAAGACGAGCACCGCTCCCGACAACGCGCCGGACTCGGGCCGCCCGAGCAGGCGCCGCCACAGGCCGACGCTGCGCAGGCGCTCGTCGGGCGCCGCGGCGGTGGAAGCGGATGCCGCGGGCGCCGCCACTTTCGTGGCGACGACCGGGGCCGTGGACGTGGGGATGGCCATCGCGTTCTCGCAGGTCAGCGTTGCATCAGCGGTACTGGCCGGCGTACTTCTCGACCTTGCCGATGTTGTCCTTGGTCACGAAGCCCGGGCCCGACAGGATGTGGCGCGCGCCGTAGACGGGCAGCAGCCCGTACTCGTCGAAGCGGGCCTTGACCTTCGGGTTGTTCTTCACGGCCTCCGACACCTTCTTCAGGTCGGTGGTGTGCATCTGCTTCATCGTCGCCATCACCGCGACCGGGATATACCCCTGAAGGTACGGCTGCTGGTCGATCGCGAACTGCACGGAGCCGTCCTTGATGCCCTTGGCGATCTCGTCGCTCAGGTCGAAGGTGGCGAAGTAGATCTTGCCCTTCAGGCCCATCTTGTCGATGGCCTTCATCGACGGGCTGGCCGACAGCGGCCCGAGCGCGAGCACGGCCTGCGTGCCGGGGTTCTGGCGCAGGTAGGCCTGCACCTTGGCCTCGACGCCGCTCGGATCCTCGCCGGAGTCGAGCGTGGACTTCTTGAAGTCGGCGCCGATCGCCTCGGCGAAGCCGCGGCAGCGCTCGAACGAGGCCGGGTTCGTCGCGTAGTGGTTCACGCACAGGAAGCTCTTGATGCCCGCGGCCTTCGCGCGCTCGCCGGCACCCTTGCCGGCTTCGTACTCGGGCTGGCCCACGTGCATGATCGCGCCGAGTTCCTCGCTCTGCTTGGTGGTGCCGGAGTTGATCGTGATCAGCGGGATCTTCTTGTCGGTGACCTTCTTCAGCGAGCCCTTGAGCACGTTGTAGTCGGCGATCGACGTGATGACGCCGTCGTAGTTCTGCGCCGCGGCCTGCTCGATCAGGCGCGACATGTCGGCCAGGTCGCCGCTGGGCGGATTGCGGTAGTCGACGGTGACGTCGAAGTCCTCGCCCGCCTGCTTGACGGCGTTCTTGATCGTGTTCCACCACGAGTCGGAATCCGGGGCGTGGCTGATCAGCACGTACTTGCCTGCGGCGTTGGCGGCACCCAGGCTCATCGTCATCACGGCGGCCAGGGCCAGCGTCTTCAACACGAGGCGTTTGCTCAGTGGTTTCATGAATCCAGTCTCCTTCGTTATAGGGCGTGTCGGTGCTGCGGCCCGCGACAGGCCGGAGCCGCCGTTCGGGACGTGACGCATCGTAGGCAGCTTGAAATTGTGATTCTATTGGTGCAACTACGTAGAAAAAGTTTTCCATTTACCGGATCGCCGACCTATCATGCGCAGCATTCGCACCGACCTGGGACCGCCTCGAGATGACCGCTTCGCACCGCCCTCCGTTGAAGATCGGCATCGCCGGCCTGGGCCGCCTCGGCAAGCGCCACGCCGAGCAGATCGCGCTGCGCACGCGCGGCGCGGAGCTGGTCAGCGCATGCAGCCCGGTCGCGGCCGAACTGGGCTGGGCGCGCGAGTCGCTGGGCGTGCAGACGCTGCACGAGGACTTCGCCGCCTTCGTGCGCGATCCGCAGCTCGACGCCGTCGTGCTGGTCACGCCGACCTCGCTGCACGCCGACCAGACCATCGCTGCGCTCGAGGCCGGCAAGCACGTGTTCGTCGAGAAGCCGCTGGCGCTCAACGTGGAGGATTGCGAGCGCGTGGAGCGTGTCGCCGCCAGGCGTCCCGACCTCGTGGCGATGGTGGGCTTCGTGCGCCGCTTCGACCCGAGCTACGCGCGCGCCGCGGACGACATCGCCGCCGGCGCGATCGGCCGCCCCTTCGTCGTGCGCTCGCAGACCTGCGACCAGAACGACCCCGACGGCTTCTTCGTGCGCTTCGCGCCGACCTCGGGCGGCATCTTCATGGACTGCAGCGTGCACGACATCGACCTCGCGCGCTGGCTGCTCGGCAAGCCGCGCGCGACGCGGGCGTTCGCGAGCGGCACGATCGCGCTGCACGAGGGGCTGCGGCCGCTGGGCGACGTCGACAACGGCATGGCCATCGTCGAGTTCGAGGGCGGCCAGCGCGCGGTGCTGTACGCCTCGCGCACGTTCGCGCACGGGCACGACACCCAGACCGAGATCATCGGCACCGCGGGCCAGCTGCTGGTCGGCCAGGGCGGCGCGCGCGACCGTGTCGTCACCAGCGACGCGAACGGCGTGCATCGGCAATCGGTGGCGGACTTCTTCGAGCGCTTCGGCATCGCCTTCGAGCGCGAGATGCAGTCCTTCGTCGCGTGCTGCCGCGGCGAGCAGGCGATGTCGCTCGAACTGTCCGACGCCACGCAGGCCACGCGCATCGGCCTGGCGATCACGCGCTCGCTGCACAGCGGGCAGCCCGAGCCGGTCTGACGCCGACCTATCATCGCCGCCTTCTCCAACGCACGCCGAACCGATGCCTCCCGTCGCCGCCTCCCGCAAGCCCGCCGTCAAGACCGTCCGCCGCACCAAGGCCGCGCCGGCGGCCGACGTCGCGGCGAACGCCGCCACGGCGCTCCCGGCCAGCCACTCGCCGGCCGTCGACGCGCTGCTGGAGCGCATCGGCGCGGAGTTCGGCCTGCTCAGCCGCCAGCTCAAGCTGATCGCGCACTATGTCGAGCAGCATAGCGACCACCTGGGGCTGGAGAAGATCCAGGACGTGGCCGAGCGCAGCGGCGTGCAGCCCTCCGCGGTCGTGCGCTTCGCCAAGCATTTCGGCTTCTCGGGCTACAGCGAGATGCAGAAGATCTTCCGCGACGGCATCTCGCAGCGGCTGGCCCCGGAGCACAACTACCAGGCGCGCATCCGCGACGTGATCGACCATGCGCAAGGCCGGCTGTCGAGCGCGGACATCGCCAGCGAATTCATCGGCGGCGCCATCGCCGGCATGCGCGAGCTGCAGCGCAACGTGCAGGCCTCGGCGCTCGACGACGCGGTGGAACTGCTCGCGCACGCGCCCTCGATCTGGGTCACCGGCGCGCGCCGCTCGTTCCCCGCGGCGAGCTACCTGACCTACGCGCTGCAGCATGCCGAGCGGCCGATCCATCTCGTCACCGGCGTCGGCGCGATGCACGAAGGCCAGCTGCGCGGCCTGCGTCCGGGCGACGTGATGGTGGCGATCAGCTACGCGCCGTACGCGCAAGAGACGCAGCTCGCCGCACGGCTGGCCTGCGAACGCGGCGCGAAGCTGATCGCGCTGACGGACAGCCGCATGAGCCCGCTCGCCGCGAGCGCGACGGTCAGCCTGCTCGTCTCCGAGAGCAGCACCTTCGGCTTTCGCTCGCTGACCAACACGATGGCGCTGGTGCAGAGCCTGTTCATCGCGCTCGCCTATCGCCTCGAGCTCGACATGCCCTGAGGCGACCTCGCGCTCCCCATCCCGTCTTCCCGTCCCGCTTCCACTGATCGGAGTTCCCCATGAAGAACGTCGCCGTCTTCGGCGCCGGCCGCATCGGCCGCATCCACGCCGCCAACCTCGCCGCGCTGCCAGGCGTGACGCTGAAATACGTCTGCGACCCCATGGGCGACGCGGCCGCGCAGCTCGCGGCGCAGCTCGGCGCCCAGGTCTCCACGCCCGAGGCCGTCTTCGCGGACGCCGGCATCGACGTCGTCGCCATCGCCGCGCCGACCGACGCGCACAGCGACCTCATCACGCGGGCCGCGCAGTCGGGCAAGCACATCTTCTGCGAGAAGCCCATCGACCTGTCGGTGGCTCGCGCGCAGGCCTGCGCGGAGGCGGTGCGCGCGGCCGGCGTCGCCTGCATGATGGGTTTCCAGCGCCGCTTCGACCCGACGTTCAACGAGGCGAAGGAGCGCCTGGCGCGCGGCGACATCGGCAAGCCCGAGATGCTCGTCGTGACGAGCCGCGACCCCGGCGCCCCGCCCGCGCACTACCTGAAGGGGTCGGGCGGCATCTTCCGCGACATGCTGATCCACGACTTCGACATCTTCCGCTGGATCCTGTGCGCCGACGGCGACGAGGCCGAGTGGCTCGCGGCCACGGGCTCGTGCCTCGTCGACCCCGAGATCGCCACGGTGGGCGACATCGACAGCGCCGTCGTCACGCTGCGCACGCGCCAGGGCCGGCTGGCCCAGATCAACGCCAGCCGCCGCGCCGCCTACGGCTACGACCAGCGCTTCGAGATCCTCTGCTCGAACGGCATGCTCCAGTGCGGCAACCACCGGCCCAGCGAGGTCGTGCAGTCCGACGCAGCGGGCGTGCATGCCGACAAGCCGGAGCATTTCTTCCTGCAGCGATACCGCGAGGCGTATCGGCTCGAGCTCGCGCACTTCTTCGAGACGCTGCAGTCGGGTGGGGCGTTCCGCACGACGATCGAGGACGGTGTCGCGGCGCAGAAGCTGGCCGATGCGGCCAGCGAGTCGTTGGCCAGCGGGCAGGCCGTGAGGCTCTGACGCCGCGTCTCGCGGCGGCCGCTCCCGCTACGGGCGCGACAGCCCGAGCCGCGCGAGGACGCTGTCCCGGCTTCGCTGCAGGATCGAGTCCGACTGCGCCTTGTCTCCCACCGCCCGCGACAGGGCCAGTGCGCCGATGAGTTCGGCAACGACGGAACCAGCCGCCGCATCGGCGTCCGCGTGTTGCAGCGCGCGCAGCCGTTTCGCGACCAGCTCCGTCAAGCCCGCGACGATGGCGCCGTAGTGCTTGCGCGGCGACGCGCCCAGGCGCGCCACGTCGCCCGCGACCCAGGGCAGCGGGCACGAGGTCTGGTCGTTGTCGCGGTGCTTCGGCGACAGGTAGAAATCGATGTAGGCCCGCAGCGCCTCGTCGGGGCCGAGGTCGCCGGTGACGGCCTCGAAGCGGCCGCGCGCCTGCAGGATCATCTCCTTGATCGTCTCGTCGATCAGCGCGTCCTTGGAGTCGAAGTGCGCGTAGAACGCGCCGTGCGTGAGGCCGGCCTTGGCCATCACGTTGGCGACGCCCATGCCCGGGATGCCTTCGGCGCGCATCGTCTTGCTGGCCTCGGCCAGCACCTTCGCGCGCGTCTTGGCCTTGTAGTCGGGTTCGTATCGCATGGCTGTCTCCAATCGGGTCGATTGTCGCCTCAGCGGCTGGCGACCTGCGGCGAGGCGGGCAGCGTCCAGCCGCCGCCGAGCGCGCGGAAGGCCGCGACCGCGGAGCGGGCGTCGTCGGTGCGCACGCTGGCGAGCAGGTCCTGCGCCGCGAGCAGCTGGCGGTCCTCGTCGATGACCTCGACCAGGCTCACCGCGCCGCCCTTGTAGGCGTCCTGCGCGGCGTCGCGCGCCTGCACGTGCGCGTCGACCTCCCTGGCGAGCAACGCGTGCTGGCTCTCGAGTTCGGTGAGCGCGACGATCGCGTTCTCCACATCCTCGGTCGCGCGCAGCATCGCCTCGCGATAGCGCAGCAGCGCCTCGCGGTTCGCGCCGCGCGCCTGGTCGACCTCGGCATCGACGCGCCCGAAATCGAACAGCCGCCAGTGCAGGCCGACGAGCGCCGCGGGCTGGAACGCGGAGGCCGTCAGCGTCTTGCCGACGTCGAGCGACTCGAAGCCGAGGGCGCCCGACAGCGAGAACGACGGATAGTAGCCGGCGATCGCGACGCCGATGCGCGCGTTGCTCGCGGCGAGCCGCCGTTCGGCGGCGACGACGTCGGGACGCCGCCGCAGCAGTTCGGCGGGCCCGCCGGCCGTGGCGATGGCGGG
The DNA here is from genome assembly GCF_023231945.1 of Scleromatobacter humisilvae. Taxonomy (GTDB): domain Bacteria; phylum Pseudomonadota; class Gammaproteobacteria; order Burkholderiales; family Burkholderiaceae_C; genus Scleromatobacter; species Scleromatobacter humisilvae. The sequence continues at coordinate 332,743 of NZ_JAJLJH010000004.1, read as the reverse complement.
CACCTTGAACGCGACCGGCGTGGCGGTGACCTCGGCCTCGGACGTGCCCGGCACCACGCCGGTCAGCACGTCGAGGCGGAACAGCTGCGACGCCATCTCGCGCCGCAGCGGCGGCACGGTGGCCTGCGCCTGCAGCAGCACGCCCTCGGCCTGGGCGACCTCGCGCGCCGTGCCCAGGCCCTTGTCCTTGCGCAGCCGGACGAGGTCGACCAGCTGCGCCTCGTCGGCGATCTGCGACTGCGCGATGGCGATGCGCGCCTGCGCGCCGCGCACGCGCAGGTAGGCGTCGGCGGCCTCCGCGGCCAGCGAGACGCGCACGCCCGCGTGCTCCGCCTGCGCGGCCTGCAGCTCCGCGTCGGCGGCCTGCTCGCCGCGCCGCAGGCCGCCGGCGATGTCCGCCTCCCAGCTCGCACCGACGCCGAGCTGCGCGAGGTCCTGCGTCCGCTCGTAGCCCGGCAGGTGGCTGGCGACCTTGCCGAGCGGGCTCTCGAGCGACTGCCGCTCGCGCGCGACGCTGGCGTCGACGCTGGCCTCGGGCAGGCGATCGGCGCCCGCGCGCGCGGCCGCGGCGCGCGCCTGGGCGACGCGCTCCTGCGAGGCGGCGAGGTCGAGGTTCTGCGCGATCGTGCGTTCGACGATGCGCGCGAGTTCGGGGTCGTCGAAGCCGCGCCACCATTCGGCCAGCGCGGGCGCCGGCGCCTCGCCCTCGCGCGCCGCGAGCGTCGTGGCACCGTGGTAAGCGAAGGTGCCGGTCATCTCGGGCGCCTGGTAGTTCGGCCCCACGGCGCAGCCGGCAAAAGTGGAAAACGCGACCGCGGCGGCGACGATGGCGGACAAGCGGGGGAGGAGGTCAGTGCGCATCGGCGGAAGGTCCCTTGGGCGGCGCCACCTTGCGCATCAGCGGCACCAGGACGGTGGCGACGGCGAAGCAGGCCAGGATGGAGAAGAAGGCGTCGTGGTACGTCAGCACCTGCGCCTCGCGGAACGTGAGCTGCCACAGCGAGCGCAGCGCGGAGGTCTGCGCCTCGGGATCGGTCGAGCCGCCGGCGATGTTGGCGAGCAGCCCGTTCATCGCCTCGTTGGCCGGATTCAGGTGCTCGGCGAGGCGGTAGAAGTGCAGGTTGGTGCGGTTGGTCAGGATCGTCGCGCAGGCCGCGATGCCCATCGCGCCGCCGAGATTGCGCATCAGGTTGAACAGCCCCGACGCCTGCTTCAAGCGGTTCGGCGCGAGCGCGCCGAGCGACAGCGTCACCGTCGGCGGCACCGCCAGCTGCTGGCCGATGCCGCGCAGCGCCTGCGGCAGCAGCAGCTCGTGCGCCGACCAGTCGTGCGTGATCGGCAGGTACTCGATCATCGAGACCGCGAACAGCGCGAGCCCGGCCATCAGGATCCAGCGCAGGTCGAAGCGGCTCGCGAGCATCGCGTAGACGGGAATGGTCAGGATCTGGAACACGCCGGTCGAGAACACCGCCTCGCCGATCTGCAGCGCGCTGTAGCCCTCGACGCGGCCGAGGAACAGCGGCGTCAGGTAGATCGACGAGAACAGCCCGATGCCGGTGACGAACGAGAACAGGCAGCCGAGCGCGAAGTTGCGGTCCTTCAGCGCGCGCAGGTCGACCACCGGATGCGCCGCCGCCAGGCCGCGCCAGATGAACAGCACGCCCGAGATCGCGGTGATCCACGCGGTGGTGCGGATCGTTCCGTCCTGCATCCAGTTCCAGCGCGGGCCCTCTTCGAGCGTGTACTCGAGGCAGCCGAGGAACGCGGCGATCAGCGCGATGCCGATCCAGTCGCCGGTCTTCAGCAGCGCGAGGTTGACGTGGTCGATCTTGACCAGCATCGGCACGACGAACATCACGAACAGCCCGGGCGCGAGGTTGATGAAGAACAGCCAGTGCCACGAGTAGTGGTCGGTGATCCAGCCGCCCAGCGTCGGGCCCAGCGTCGGCGCGAGCGAGGCGAGGGCGCCGATGGTGGCGGCCGCGACCACGCGCTTCTTGCCGTCGAAGAACACGAACGCGCTGGTGAACACCATCGGGATCATCGAGCCGCCGAGGAAGCCCTGCAGCGCGCGGAAGGCAATCATGCTGTGGATGTCCCACGCGACGCCGCACAGCAGGCTCGCGACGGTGAAGCCGGCGGCCGACGCGGCGAACAGCCAGCGCGTCGAGAACACCTGGCTCAGCCAGCCCGAGAGCGGGATGACGACGATCTCGGCGATCAGGTAGCTCGTCTGGATCCACGCCGTGTCGTCCGCGCCGGCCGACAGACCGCCCCCGATGTCGCGCAGCGAGGCCGAGACGATCTGGATGTCCAGCAGCGCGATGAACATGCCCACGCACATGCTCGCGAAGGCGAACACCTTCTGCGCCTGCGTGAGGCTGGCGAGGTTCGAGCTCATCTCACGACTTCGTGTTGATCGACGCCTTGACCGACAGCCCCGGCCGCAGCAGCTCGAGGTCGCCGTCCTTGCCGTCGAGCGCGATGCGCACCGGCACGCGCTGCACGATCTTGGTGAAGTTGCCGGTCGCGTTCTCGGGTGGCAGCACGCTGAACTGCGCGCCCGTGGCCGGGGCGAGGCTCACGACGTGGCCCTTGAACGCGCGCTCGGGCGCGACGTCCGCGCGCACGTCCACCGCCTGGCCGACGCGCAGGTGCTCCAGCTGGTCTTCCTTGAAGTTCGCGTCGACCCACAAACCGTGCGATGGCACGACCACCAGCAACTGGCTGGCGGACGTCGCGTACGCGCCTTCGCGCGCGCGGCGGTTGCCGATCACGCCGTCGACCGGCGCGCGCAGCTCGGTGTACGACAGGTTCAGCTTCGCGGCGTCGAGTTCGGCGGTGGCCTGCGCGAGCGCGGCCTCGGCCTGCTGGCGCTGGCTGGCGATGACGTCGAGCTGGCGCTGCGAGCCCTGCTGCGCGGCGCTCGCGCGATCCTTGCCGGCCTGCGCCGTCTGCGCCGCGGCATGGGCGCGCTGCGCGCTCTCGATCGACACCGCCGAGCGGCTCGCGAGGTCGCGGTACCGCGAGTCGTCGAGCTGCGCGCGCGTGGCCTCCGCATCGGCCGCGGCCACGCCGGCGGTGGCCTGCGCGATGACGCTGCGCTGCAGCTTCTCGGTGGCGTCGAGGTTGACCAGCAGCGCGCGCGCCGCCGCGACGCTGGCCTCGGCCTTGGCGACCGCGGCGCGGTAGTCGCGGTCGTCGATCTTCACGAGCAGGTCGCCGCGGTGCACGAGCTGGTTGTCGGTGACGGCCACCGTCTGCACGTAGCCCGCGACCTTCGAGGCGATCACGGTGACGTCGCCGCCGACGTAGGCGTCGTCGGTGTCCTGCAGGAAGCGGCCCACCGTGTACCAATGCGTGCCCCACACGGCCGCCGCGACGGCCAGCGCGAACGGGATCGCGATCTTGCCGAGACGGCGTTTCGACCTGGGCGGCGGCGCGCTCGCCTCGGGTTGGGCGTCGTGGACGACTTCAAGGGCGGCGGCAGCGGTCACGGGTGCACCTGTTCGACATTGCTATGACGTTCATAATATTATGAACGTCATACCAATGCGCGCGGGTCGGGTATCCCGGGCCGCCGGCCTGGCCGCGGCTACCTCGCGTTGATGACGCGCTTCATGGATTTCTCGATCTCGCCGCCGCAGTAGCTGTCGCCGAACTGCTCCCAGGACACCCTGGCCAGGTTGGCCAGCGCCGGCTCGGACACCAGGCGCCCGGTGAGTCCCGCGATCGCGGGGGCTTCGTCGTCCAGCATCTCGCCGATGGCCGGGAAGCGTTCGCCGGCCGTGCTCCACAGCGTGGCCGTGACGATGTCGGCCACACCGGCCTTGCCGCCCAGCAGGTGGCCCGCGTCGGCGGTGAGCCCATGGCGGAGGCCGGTCTCCTCGAAGATCGCCATCCAGCGCTTCAGCCGCGGCCGGAACGCCTTCCAGCGCCGTGGCGTCCACATCTGCTTGCCGCCGTCCTGGCTCAGCTCGTCGATGATGTCGTTGGCGTCGTTGACGACCTTCAGCGTCAGCGCCTTGCCGTCGACGCTCGCGGGCAGCAGCCCGTGCTTCTCGCCGAGCCAGTACGCGATGGCCGGCATCTGCGCGAGCGCGAAGTCGCTGCGCCTGTCGACGAGCATCGGTGGCCCCTTGAACGGGATCGCCTGCTTGCCGACGTTGGCCTCCATCGTCTTGCCCACGATGCCGTCGTCGAACTCGTCCCAGCGCTGGCCGGCCCACGCGAGGATGGCGCGGATGAACTGGCCGCGGAAGGGCATCTGCCAGTAATAGAGCGCGTAGTCGGACATGGCGGCCTGGGGTCGAGTGGCGGAACCGACCGGGCGGCAATCGACGCGCCCTCGCGCGCTCAGGCGTGCGCGGCGGCCTCGGGCAGCGGGATCCAGTCGGCCTTCGCCTCGGCCAGCGGCGCGTCGCCGAAGGTGGCGATGTAGAGCACCGAGACGCCGCCGGGCGGCCCGTCCGGCGCCGTGCGCGGCGCGGGCGGATCGTCGGTGGCCTTGTTGGCCGAGGCCCACTCGTGCGCCTGCCGGCCGACGCTGTCGACGCTCGCGATCAGCTCGTCGACGTAGGCCTCGAAGCTCTGCTCGCGGTCGATGGTGGACGTGAGCTTGGCGTTGACCTCGACCGACAGGAACGACTGGATGAACGCCAGCGCGGCGCGCCGCCTGGGCAGGTCGACGCCGCCGACGCGCTGCACCTGGTGCTCGAACGGAATCGAGCGCTCCAGCAATTGCCGGACGAGGTGCGACCAGTGGTCCTCCGGCGGGGCGTCGACGTGCCACGGCCGGCCGTGCGCGCCGCTCACGAGGCCGGCCAGCGCGGCGGCCAGGCTCAGCGTGCCGCGCGATTCGCGCCCGTGCCCCGGCTCGGGCGGCAGCGCGCCGCCCACGGCCCAGGGGCAGTTGTCGGGAAACTTCTGGCCCTTGCACGAGCGCTGGCTGGAGACGATGCCGTAGACGCTGGTGACCGGATGCGGCGCCGGGCCCGGGCCGAGGATCCACTTGTCGCCGACCGGCGGCGGGCCGATGTCGCCGTTGGGAAACGCGAAGGGCGTCGACCAGTCGGCCTGGAGGTCGAAGCGATGCGCGTCGCGGCCGGTCAGGCGGCCGGTGCGCGGCGTGGTCGATGCGCGGGCCTGCAGCAGCAGCGCGCGACCCTCCGGGCGCGTCTGGCCGGTCTGGAAATGGTGGCGCACCAGCAGCAGGTCGGCGAGTTCCACCTGCGACGCGCTCTTGCCGAAGCGCACCCTGGGCGGATGCGCATGGAAGACGCCCGAGACCAGCGGGCTGCCCTTGCAGAGCTCGGGCGCCAGGCCGGACTGCACCGCCTTCGCCAGCCTGCGGCGCAGCAGCGGCGAGTCGGCGAGCATCGAGACGAATGCGGGCTCGCCGGGCATCGTCCACTTGTCGGTCGTGCGGCGCGACAGGCCATAGAGCGCGGCGTTGCTCCTGATCCAGTCGAACTGCGACCATGCGGTGTGGCAGGATTGCTCGATGAGCTTCTGGAGGTCGGCGGCGAGTGTCATCGGCGGGGGGCTGGTCCGGTGTCGGGCGGCGAGGAAACGGCAGGGGGCGCCAGTCTATGCGCTCGGCCCTGCGGATCCGGCCGAGCTATCCGCGAACAGGCATGGATCGATGACGAATGCACGCACTTGCCGGGCGGGACCGCAAGGCCTTTGGCGCGGAGGTAACCTTGGGGGATCCATCTGACCCGGAACCCTGCCAATGACCGAGACCACCTCCTCCTATCCCGACACCCGCCTGCTGATCGCCGGCGAGTGGCGCGACGCCACCGGCGGCAAGAAGATCGCCGTCGCCAACCCGGCCACCGGCCAGACGATCGGCCACGTCGCGCACGCGAGCATCGCCGATCTCGACGCCGCGCTCGCGGCCGCGCAGTCCGGCTTCGACAAGTGGCGCAACATCCCCGCGGCCGATCGCGCCGCGATGATGCGCAAGGCCGCCGGCCTGCTGCGCGAGCGCGCCGACGCGATCGCGCGCGTCATGGTGCAGGAGCAGGGCAAGCCGCTCGCCGAAGCCAAGGTCGAGATCGTGGCCGGCGCCAGCATCATCGAGTGGTTTGCCGACGAGGGCATGCGCGTCTACGGCCGCATCGTGCCGTCGCGCAACCTGGCCGCGCAGCAGCTCGTGCTGAAGGAGCCGGTGGGCCCCGTCGCCGCGTTCACGCCGTGGAACTTCCCGATCAACCAGATCGTGCGCAAGCTGGGCGCGGCGCTGGCCACCGGCTGCTCGTTCCTGTGCAAGGCGCCGGAAGAGACGCCGGCCTCGCCCGCCGCGCTGCTTCAGACCTTCGTCGACGCCGGCGTGCCGGCCGGCGTGGTGGGCCTGGTCTTCGGCGACCCGGCCGAGATCTCGAACCACCTGATCACGAGCCCGATCATCCGCAAGGTCACGTTCACCGGCTCGACGCCGGTCGGCAAGCAGCTGGCGGCGCTGGCCGGCCAGCACATGAAGCGCGTGACGATGGAGCTGGGCGGCCATGCGCCGGTCATCGTCGCGGAGGACGCCGACGTCGCGCTGGCCGTCAAGGCCGCCGGCGCGGCCAAGTTCCGCAACGCCGGCCAGGTCTGCATCTCGCCGACCCGCTTCCTCGTGCACAGCAGCCTGCGCGACGAGTTCGCGGCGGCGCTGGTCAAGCACGCGCAGGGCCTGAAGCTGGGCGACGGCCTCGAGGCCGGCACCAACCTCGGCCCGCTCGCCAACAGCCGGCGCATCACCGCGATGGCCAAGGTGATGGAGGACGCGCGCGCCAAGGGCGCCAGGATCGCCACCGGCGGCGAGCGCGTCGGCAGCACGGGCAACTTCTTCGCGCCGACGGTGCTCACCGACGTGCCGCTGGACGCCGACGTGTTCAACAACGAGCCCTTCGGCCCGGTCGCCGCGGTGCGCGCGTTCGACACGCTGGACGAGGCGATCGCCGAAGCCAACCGCCTGCCCTACGGACTGGCCGGTTATGCGTTCACCAAGTCGATCAAGACCGCGCACATCCTGGGCCAGCGGCTGGAGCTGGGCATGCTGTGGGTGAACCAGCCGGCCACGCCGTCGCCCGAGATGCCGTTCGGCGGCGTCAAGGATTCGGGCTACGGCACCGAAGGCGGTCCGGAAGCGCTCGAGCCCTACCTCGTGACGAAGGCGGTCTCGATCCTGGGCGTCTGACCGCGCGGGTCGACATGCCGCGCTGAGACAATCGCGGCATGATCGACATCGGCGTCAACTTCCATTCCTCGCAGCTCAAGGGCCTTGCGCCCGAACTGCTCGCGCGCGCGGCGGCCGCGGGCGTCACGCACATCCTGGCCACCGGCACCTCGCTGCACGCCAGCGAGCTCGCGCTGGCCTTCGCAGGCTCGCACGAGCGCGTGTGGGCGACGGCGGGCGTGCACCCGCACGACGCGAAGCACTGGGATGCGGCGTCCATCGCGGCTTTCGAGGCGATGTGGGCGGACGAGCGCGTCGTGGCCGTCGGCGAATGCGGCCTCGACTACAACCGCATGTTCTCGCCGATGCACGAGCAGCGCGCGGCCTTCGAGGCCCAGATCGCCGCCGCCGTGCGCACGGGCAAGCCGCTGTTCCTGCACTGCCGCGACGCCTTCGACGACTTCGCGGCGATGCTGCGCGACGCTGCCGCGGCCGGCGCGCACGGCGTCGTCCACTGCTTCACCGACGGTGCTGCCGAGGCCGAGGCCTTCCTCGCGCTGGGCTTCGACATCGGCATCACCGGCTGGGTGACCGATGCCACGCGCGGCTCGGCGCTGCGCGACGCCCTGCGCGTGATCCCCGCCGACCGCCTGCACCTGGAGACCGACGCGCCCTATCTGCGCCCGAAGAACGCGGGCAAGACGCGGCCGTACAACGAGCCCGCGCTGCTGCCCTTCGTCGCCAGGGCGGTGGCCGAGTTGAAGGGCATGGACGCGGCGGCGTTGTCGGCGCAGGCCACGGCCAACAGCCGGCGCCTGTTCAAGCTGCCGGAGTGACGATGGGAACGTGATTTGCCGCTCGTCGCCTGGCCGGGTCTGCGTTGTGTCGGGGGTCACCACAAGGAGTGCGATCTTGGGGCAGTCGACCAACAACGCGCGCGGGCGAGTCGCCCTGAGTCTGATGTTCGCCGCCAGCATGCTGGCGCCGGCCGCGTCGGGCGCGAAGGAGCTGACCTCGCCGTACGGCATCTTCATCGAGGGCGGAATCTCGGACGACTCGCGCTCCGCGGTCGCCGGCATCGCGTGGACGTGGGTCCAGCCCTCGAAGTGGGGCGCGGGCAACGCGAGCGGCTACCTCGAGACGTCGATCGGCGAGTGGGCCTGCCACCGCCGCCAGGGCGAGCGCTACCACGCATGTTCCACGCAGGTCGGCGTGACGCCGGTGATCCGCTACCAGCCCGAGGCCTGGGAGCACTGGTACATGGAACTGGGCATCGGAGCCGACGTCGTCGCGCCGGCCTGGAAGACCGACCGGCGCCGCTTCTCGACCGAGTTCAACTTCGGCGACCACGTCGGCCTGGGCCGCAAGTTCGGCGACGAGGGCCGCGACGAGATCGAACTGCGCGCCGAGCACTATTCGAACGGGGGCTACAGGAACCCCAACTCCGGCGAGAACTGGTTCCAGCTGCGTTACATGCACTGGTTCTAGACACGCCTCGTCGTAACCGAGCAGTCCCGCCTTCACGAAGCTGGTTTATTCTCGTTTTCGATGTGTCGCCGAGCTCGGCGGTGCCTGCAACGAGATGGAGACCGCGATGAACCCAGCAACGAACGAGGGCACGCCCCAGTTCCCGATCAACGGCCGGTCGCACGTGGCGGGCTGGACGGACATCCCGCTGTCCAACGCGACCATCTACGGCCTGCTGGCCGACACCGCGAAGGCGTATCCGGATCGCCCCGCGGTCGTGTTCCGCGAGCAGGGCATCCGCTGGACCTGGGCCCAGTTCCTGCAGGAGGTCGACGACCTCGGCGCCGGCCTCGCCGGGCTGGGCCTGGCCAAGGGCGACCGCGTGGGCATCTGGTCGCCCAACCGCGTCGAGTGGCTGGTGACCCAGTTCGCCACCGCGCGAATGGGGCTGATCCTGGTCAACATCAACCCGGCCTACCGGCTGTCCGAACTCGAGTACGCGCTGAAGGTGTCCGGCTGCCGCGCCATCGTCTCGGCGGAGCGCCTGAAGACGTCGATGTACCTGGAGATGCTGCAGAAGGTCCGGCCCGGGCTGCCGGCGCTGGAATTCGTCATCCGAATGGGGAGCGACCAGACGCCCGGCATGCTCAATTACGCCGACGTGCTCCAGCGCGGCCGCGGCGAGCCCGTGCCCTTCGCCGACTGCCTCGCGCACGACGCGATCAACATCCAGTTCACCAGCGGCACCACGGGCAACCCGAAGGGCGCCACGCTGACGCACCACAACGTGGTCAACAATGGCCGCTTCATCGCGATGGCGATGGACTTCGACGAGAAGGACTCGCTGTGCATCCCGGTGCCGCTGTATCACTGCTTCGGCATGGTGCTGGCGGTGCTGGCATCGGTGTCGACGGGCGCGGCGATGGTGTTCCCGGGCGAGGTCTTCGACCCGGCTGCCGCACTCGCCGCCGTCGCCGACGAGCGCTGCACCGCGCTGCACGGCGTGCCGACGATGTTCATCGCGGAACTGGCCCATCCGCGCTTCGCCGAGTTCGACCTCACGTCGCTGCGCACCGGCATCATGGCCGGCTCGCCGTGCCCGATCGAGACGATGAAGCAGGTCGTCTCGCGCATGCACATGCGCGAGGTGACGATCGCCTACGGCATGACGGAGACGTCGCCGGTGTCGTTCCAGAGCTCGACGAGCGACCCGCTCGATCGCCGCACCACCACCGTCGGCCGCGTCCAGCCCCACCTCGAATGCAAGGTGATCGATCTCGACGGCAACATCGTGCCGGTGGGCGAGAAGGGCGAGCTGTGCACCAGGGGCTATTCGGTGATGACCGGCTACTGGGGCGACGAGGAGCGCACGCGGCAGGCGGTCGTCGACGGCTGGATGCACACCGGCGACCTCGCGACCATCGATGAGGAAGGCTACTGCAACATCGTCGGCCGCGTGAAGGACATGCTGATCCGCGGCGGCGAGAACGTCTATCCGCGCGAGATCGAGGAGTTCCTGTTCCGCCATCCGAAGGTGCAGTCGGTGCAGGTCTTCGGCGTGCCTGACGAGAAGTACGGCGAGGAGGTCTGTGCCTGGATCGTGCTGAAGCCGGGCGAGGCCTGCGTCGAGGACGAGATCAAGGATTTCTGCCGCGACCAGATCGCGCACTACAAGGTGCCGCGCTACGTGCGCTTCGTCGACGAACTGCCGATGACGGTGACGGGCAAGGCGCAGAAGTTCGTGATGCGGGACCAGATGATCGAGGAGCTGAAGCTGCGGCGGGCGACGACGGCATGATCTCGCGCGCGCCCCGCGATCGAAGCCCAGCTCAACGCATTCCTCGACGAACGAGCGCCACGACATCCGGCGGCAGCGCCACATAGCCCAGGTCGTTCGCAACGCCCGAGCCCGACGTCAACGCCCAATCGAAGAACGCATCCACCCGTTCAACCGCCGCACCGGAACTGCGAACCAGCACATAGCTCGCCCCCACGATCGGCCAACTGCCCGCCCCCGGCCCGTTCGTCAGGCTGCCCGCCAGATCCTCCACCGAGTGCCAATGCGCCCCCGCGAGCGCCGCCTCGAACGCACCGCGCCCCGCCCGCACCACGGGCCCGTCATGCGACGGCAACGCCACGTCGCTCAAGTGATGCTCGCGCGCATACGCGTACGCCACGTAGCCGATCGCCGCCCGCGTCCGCTGCACCAGCGACGCCACGCCCTCGTTGCCGAGTCCCTCGGCGCCGACCGGCCACGCGATCGTCGAGCCCGTGCCGATCTGCTGCTGCCAGAACGGGTCCGACTCCGACAGCCAATGCGTCCACAACCACGTCGAGCCCGACGCGTCCGCGCGATGCACGACGGTGATGCGCGCGTCCGGCAGGGCCAGCCCGGGGTTCAGCTTCGCGATCGCGGGATCGCGCCAGTTGACGATCTCGCCGCGGTAGATCGCGCTGATCGCGAAGGCGTCCAGCACCAGCCTGCCCGGCGCGATGCCGGCGATGTTGACGACCGGCACGACCGCGCCGACCACGACGGGAAACTGCCGCAGGCCGGCGGCGGCGAGCTGGTCGGCGGACAGCGGCGCGTCGGTCGCGCCGAAGTCGACGTGGCCCTTGGTGGCCATCTCGATGCCCAGGCCCGAACCCACCGGGTCGTAGCGCACCCGCATGCCCGACGCTTGCTCGTAGGCCTCGGCCCACGCTTCGTAGACCGGCGCCGGAAACGTCGCGCCGGCGCCGTGCAGGGGTTCGGCTGCGCGTGCGCCGCAGGCCAGCGTCAGGGACAGCGTCAACCAGAGTCGGGCAGCAGTCTTCATGGGCGCAGTGTCCCCAGTTCGCATGGCGGCGGCGTGACAGGAGACACGGGCTTGTCACCTTGAGCCGGCAGACTGCCCGGCGCGGCCAGGGCTGTCCGGGCCGCCCGATGAGGGACTTCTCTTGGCCGTGCGCGCAAGCCTGCATTTCTCCGTCTTCACGCTGGCACTCGGCCTCCCGCTCGCCGCGTTCGCCGCGCACCCGTTGCAGACCGAGGACACCGGCACCCAGGGCGCGGCCAACGTCGAGATCGAGAACGGCCTGTCGCGCGCGCGCTTCGACTCGACGACGCTGACGGTCTACCAGCCGCAGGTCTCCGTGGGCCTGGCGACCACCGTCGACGCCATCGTGCAGCCGTCGGTCGTGTGGCTGCGCGCGCCGGGGCAGTCGTCGAAGTCCGGCCTGGGCGACACCAACTTCGACGGCAAGTGGCGCTTCTGGGGCAGCGACCCGTGGTCGTTCGCGATCCGTGCCGGCGTGCTCGCGCCGACCAGCCAGAAGGGCCTGGGCATGCCGCACGGCGACGTGTCCGAGCACGCGCTGCTGGTGGCCACCTGGGACGGCACGCCGACCACCGTGCACGCCAACCTCGGCCTCACGCGCGTGCCGCGCGCGCCCGGCACGCGCGCGACGGTCGCCCACGCGTCGGCGGCGGTGATGCAGCAGATCAACGAGAAGCTGATCCTGACGGCGGACGGCGAGCTCGACCAGGATCCCGATCCGTCGCGCAAGGCCTTGCCGGGCTCGCTGCTGGTCGGCGCGATCTGGACGGCGCGACCGGGCCTCGACCTCGACGTCGGCTGGCAGCGCAGCTTCAGCGCACAGCCGGTCAACCGCCAGTGGATGGCGGGCCTGACGTACCGGTTCGCGCTGTAGTCAGCGGTCGACGTTGGCCATGCGCTCGGGCGAGTAGCGCGGGCCCTGCACCTTGCCGGGCGCCAGCGCGGCGCCGAGCGCGGCGAGCGTCTCCGGGCTCAGCTGGATGTCGGCGGCCGCGATGTTCTGCTCCAGCCACTTGCGGCGCTTGGTGCCGGGGATGGGCACGATGTCGTCGCCCTGCGCCAGCACCCACGCGAGCGCCACCTGGCCGGCGGTCGCGCCGATGCCCCTGGCGATCTCGTGCACCCGCGCGGCCGCGGCCACGTTGGCGTCGAAGTTCGCACCCTGGTAGCGCGGGTCGTCGTGGCGGAAGTCGTCCTTGGGCAGGTCCTCGGCGCGCTTGACCTCGCCGGTGAGGAAGCCTCGGCCCAGCGGGCTGAACGGGACGAGGCCGATGCCCAGCTCGCGCAGCGCGGGGATGACGTCGGCCTCGAGGTTGCGCTCCCACAGCGAGTATTCGCTCTGCACGGCCGTCACGGGGTGCAGCGCGTGCGCGCGGCGGATGTTGGCGACGCCGGCCTCCGACAGCCCGAAGAAGCGCACCTTGCCCTCCCTGACCAGCTCGCCGACCGTGCCCGCGATCTCCTCGACCGGCACCTTCGGGTCGATGCGGTGCTGGTAGAGCAGGTCGATGTGGTCGGTGCCGAGGCGCCGCAGCGAGCCCTCGACGGCCTCGCGGATCTCGGCCGGGCTGCTCGCGCGCGCGCCGGGGATCTGCTTGCCGTCCTGGAATTTCCACGCGAACTTCGTCGCGATCGTCACCTCGTGGCGGCGGCCCTTGAGCGCCTTGCCCAGCAGCGCCTCGTTGGTCAGCGGACCGTAGACCTCGGCGGTGTCGAGGAAGTTGCAGCCGAGCTCGATCGCGCGGTGCAGCGTGGCGATGGCCTCGGCCTCGTCGGCTGGCCCGTAGGACTGGCTCATGCCCATGCAGCCCAGTCCGATGGCCGAGACCTCGAGCCCCTGGCTGCCCAGCTTGCGTCGTTGCAAAGTCATCATCGCTCCGTCGAACGGTTGGTGTTGCACGACTCTATGCCGGGCGCGAAGTCAACGCCTGCGTGAGGACTTGCCGCGTGGGTTGCGATCGGCGAGTTCGGGCTCGAGGCGTTTCTGGAGCCGGGTACGTTGCTTGGGCTGGCTGCGTGGCGTTGTGGTCCTTGCCCGCGGCGCTGTTTGCCGCCCGGCCGGTGTGGGACATCGTCGCTTGCGGCAGGGCGGACCACCTGATTGGGGTCACATCCACCCGATTGGGGTCACACCCCACCCGATTGGGGTCAGGTCTTGCCTTTTGCCCGCTGCCGTAGAGTGAAAGCCAGCTGCAGACGATGCGATGCGGCATCGTCGCGTCAGCTTCGAGTGCACACGCGCTCGCATCGGTTCGTGGGGCCCGACAGAGTGACGGAAGGCCTCGATAGCAGGCAAAAGGCAAGACCTGACCCCAACCGACAGGCAAAAGGCAAGACCTGACCCCAACCGACAGGCAAAAGGCAAGACCTGACCCCAGCCGACAGGCAAAAGGCAAGACCTGACCCCGAACTGAAAGGCAAGACCTGACCCCGAATGGGACTTGACCCCGAACGGGACTGATGGGAGACAAGGCGCGTCTCGCCAAAGCTCGGCAGGCAAAGGCACTACCGCATCCGAGGTACGCTGCCCACATGCTCCTCCTCCTGATCCTGGCCGCCGGCCTCTGGGCCGGCCTGCAGAACACCCTCGCTGGCGGCGGTTCCTTCGTCACGCTCGCCGCACTCGTCGTCTCCGGCATGTCCCCGCTCGCCGCCAACATCACGTCGACCGTCGCGCTGTTCCCCGGCCAGGTCACCGCCGGCCTCGCCGGACGAAGCCTGGTCTCGGGCGTCGGCAAGCTGTCGTTCAAAGCACTGTTCATCCTGAGCCTGATCGGCGGCGCCGCTGGCGGACTGTTGTTGCTCAACACGCCGCCGACGCTCTTCGCGCGCCTGGTGCCGTGGCTCGTGCTGTTCGCGACCGCGGTGTTCGCGTGGGGCAGCTTCCGCAACAAGCCGATCGAAGGCACGGCGCACATCGGGCCGCGCGCCGCGGCCGCCGCGCAGTTCCTGATCGGCATCTACGGCGGCTATTTCGGCGGCGGCATCGGCTTCCTGATGCTGGCCGCGCTCACGTTGGCCGGCTTGCCGACACGCAACGCCGGCGCGACGAAGAACGCGCTCGCCAGCGTGATGAACGCGGCCGCCGTGCTGCTGTTCGTGACGTCGCCGCAGGTGCACTGGACGCAGGCCGTGGTGCTCGGCGCGGGTGCGATCGTCGGCGGGCTCGCGGGCACGTGGGCGTTGAAGCGCGTCAACGAGAAGGCCTTGCGCATCGCGATCGTCGCACTCGGTATCGCGTTGACGATCGGGCTGTTCCTGCGGCCGATCTAAGTCTCGTAACGCAGCACGACGTCCGACAGCGGCCGCGCCACGCACGGCAGCACCAGGCCCTCGGCCTTTTCCTCGCGCGTCAGCCCCGGCCACTTGATCTCGTAGGCGATCTCGCCGCTGTCGAGGCGGCACAGGCAGGTGCGGCAGGTGCCGTTGCGGCACGAGCTGCGCATCGGCGCCATCGCGCGCAGGCCGGCCTTGAGCAGCGACTCGTCGGCGCGCGCCTCGAAGTGCTCGGCGTGCGGCAGCAGCGTGACGCGGAAACGCGGCGGCTCGCTCATTCCAATGGCTTGAGCGACTGCAGCATCGTCGGGATCAGCTCGCTGACGGTCGGATGGATGTGCATCGTGCGCGAGATCGCGGTGTAGGGCAGGCCGGCGGACATCACGTCGAGCAGGCAGTGGACCGCCTCGTCGGCCTCGATGCCCAGCAGTGTCGCACCGAGGATGCGCTGCGTGTCGGCGTCGACCAGCGCCTCGAGAAAGCCATCGGTCTCGCCGCGCTCGCGGGCCCGGCCGACGCGCGACATCGGCAGGTGGCCGACGAGGACCCGCTTGCCCGACTGCCTCGCCGCCGCGCGCGACATGCCGATGCGCGCCAGCGGCGGATCGGTGTAGAGCGCATACGCCGGCACGCGGTCGCCGACGCGGCGCGGGTCGCCATCGAGCAGGTTGGCGGCGACGATCTCGTAGTCGTTGTACGAGGTGTGCGTGAACGCGCCGCGGCCGTTGACGTCGCCGAGCGCCCAGATGCCCGGCACGCTGGTTCGCAGCTGCTCGTCCACTTGCACGATGCCGTGCGCGTCGCACGTCACGCCCGCGCGCGCGAGGTCGAGCGCCTCGACGTTGGGCCGGCGGCCGATCGCGACCAGCACGTGGCTGCCGCCGACGCGCTGCCCATCGACGACCAGCGCAACTCCGGTGCCGTCGCGCTCCAGCGCCGTCGCGTTCGCGCCGATCATGAAGCGCACGCCATCGCGCTCGAGCACGGCCTTCACCGTCGCGGCGACCTCGTCGTCCTCGCGCGGCAGCAGCCGGTTGCCGTGCTCGATGATGGTGACCTGACTGCCGAAGCGCGCATACACCTGGGCGTATTCGAGCGAGATGTAGCCGGCGCCGAGGATCACGAGGTGCGAGGGCAGTTCGCGCAGCCCCATCAGCGATTCGCTCGTGAGGTAGGGCACGCCGGACGCCGCGACCCAGTCGGGCACGACCGGCCGCGCGCCGACGTTGAGGAAGATGCGCGGCGCCTGCAGCACCTGCTCGCCGACCTGCACGCTGTCCGCACCGACGAAGCGCGCCTCGCCGTGCACCAGGCTCAGGTTGGCGGTGCCGGCGATCCAGTGGCCCAGGCCGTCGCGCGAGCCCTGCACGACGGTCATCATGCGGGCGTGGACGGCGGCGTAGTCGATCGAGACCTCGCCGGCGATCCTCACCCCGAAGTCGGCCGCGTGCTTCGCGACCCACGCGGCGCGCGCGCTTGCCACCAGCGTCTTGGTCGGCGTGCAGCCGTTGTTGACGCAGGTGCCGCCGAGTTCGCCGCGCTCGACGAGCGCGGTTCTCCAGCCGTGTTCGGCGAGTCGGACCGCGAGCGACGGGCCGGCCTGGCCGCTGCCGATCACGAGGGCGTCGAAGGGCGTGGACGTCATGGGGAGGATCCTTTCGAGTCGATGCCTGGCTTGCGGCCGGAGATCAGCCACCAGGCGCTGAGCGCGCTCGCCAGCGCGAGGCCCGCGGAACAGAGCATCACCGCGCGGAAGCCGGCGACGAAGGCGTGGCCGACGGCGTCGCGCACCTGCGCCGCGACGGCCGACGCCGCGCCGGCCGGCGCGGCGATCGCGCCGAGCTTGCTGCGCTGCGCGTAGACGGCATCGGCGACGCCCGCGGGCAACTGCGCGTGGGCGAGCGCATCGTGCAGCCGCGGCTCGAACACCTGCGCCAGCACCGCGCCGAGTGCGGCGATCGCCAGCAGGCCGGCGGCGCGCGACACCGCGTTGTTGACGCCCGAGGCCGTGCCGGCCAGCTTCTCGCCGAGGGCGTTCATCACCGTGGTCGTGAGCGGCGAGATCGTGATCGTCATGCCCAGGCCCAGCACGGCCATCGCGGGAAAGAAGGTCGTCCAGTAGCTGCCGCCGACGCCGGGGCGTGCGAGCAGCGCGAAGCCGGCGGCCGCGATCGCCGGGCCGACGACCAGCGGGATCTTCGCGCCCATGCGGTCGACCAGCGAGCCCGCCCAGCGCGACAACGCGAACATGATCGCGACGAAGGGCAGCAGCGCGGCGCCGGCCGCGGTCGCGGCGTAGCCCTGCACCTGGATCAGGTTCAGCGGCACGAAGTAGAGACTGCCGCCGAGCGCGGCGTACAGCAGCAGCGTGAGCAGGTTGGCGCCGGCGAAGTCGCGGTCGGCGAACAGGTGCAGCGGCAGCATCGGGTTGCGCACGCGCGCCTCGCAGGCGATGAAGGCGGCGAGGCCGGCGAGCCCGACGACACCCGCGATGGCCACGGGCGCCGAGCCCCAGCCGCGCGTGGGCGCCTCGATCAGCGCGAACACGACGCCCGCGAGGCCCAGCGTCGCCGTGACGGCGCCGGCGAGGTCGACCGGGCCGTCGGTCGCGTCGCCGCGGCTCTCGGGTACCTTGGCCAGGCATGCCAGCACCAGCACCCCGCCGATCGGCACGTTGAGCACGAAGGCCCAGCGCCACGAGAAGTGGTCGACGAGGAAGCCGCCCACCACCGGCCCGATCGCCGCGGTGATGCCGCTGAACGCCGACCACGTGCCGATCGCGCGGCCGCGGCTGGCCTCGGGGAAGTTGGCGCCCAGCAGCGCGAGGCTGCCCGGCACGAGCAGCGCGGCGCCGATGCCCTGCAGCGCGCGCGCCGCGATCAGCTGGCCGGTGTCCTGCGCCGCGGCGCAGGCCGCCGACATCGCCGTGAAGACGACCACGCCGATGAGGAACACGCGCTTGCGGCCGAAGCGGTCGCCGAGCGCGCCGCCCACCAGCAGCAGCGCGGCGAGGAACAGCGCGTAGGCCTCGATCAGCCACTGCGCGTCGGCGCCGCTCGCGTTCATGCTGCGCTGGATCGCCGGCAGCGCGACGTTGACGACGGTGCCGTCCATGAAGGCCATGCTGGAGCCCAGCACGGCGCTGACCAGCGTCCAGCGGCCCGCGCTGGCGTCAGGAGAAGGAGTGGCGCGGGCCGTCATGCGGCGCATTCTCCGCCTTGCGCGGCGGCCGCGTCAGCGTGCGGCTACCAGCAGAAGCGCTCGTGGTCGTGCGTCGCCGCGCGGCGCTCCTGCAGCGCGGCCAGCATCTTGGGATCGGCCAGCGCCGTCGTCTCGCGCTGGAGGTCGTCGCGCAGGGCCTGGATGGCCGCGGCCAATGCCGCGTTGCGATCGTCGGCGACCGCCGGCAGCTCGGTGTAGCCGAGGAGCTTGTACGGATGCGCGGCGACCCAGTCGATCGCGCGGCGCTCGATCTCCTCCTGGCGCGCGACGCTGCACATCGCGTAGCCGTCCATCGCGGGCTCGGTGGCGTTGATGAAGCTCTGCACGATCGCGGCGGACCGGACCAGCTGCAGCGAGCGCATGTCCAGCACGGCCTGCATCGTCAGGAAGCGGCTGCGGCCGACGTAGTACCAGAACACCGCGTCGTCGCGCAGGTCGACGTCGTACAGGCGCATCGCCAGCGCGAGCAAGGTCTGCGGCTTGACGAGGCCGGGGTTCGCGCCGATGCCTTCCTCGGCACGCCTGATGTCGTTGCGGTTCGCGGAGGACAGCAGCTTGTCCCAGTCCGGGTCGACATTGACCTTGGCGGGCGAGTTGAGCTTGTCACCCGAGAAATAGTAGGGCGGCACGTCGACGTAGAGCTTGTGGACGGGTCGCGCGCTGATCGCGGGCTGCGCGTCGGACGCCGGGGCCGACGCCGGCTGTTCCGCGGCGAGCAGGGGCGCGGCGAGCAGCGCGGACAGGATGGGAACGAGGAGAGATCGCATGGGCCGGTTGACGTCACGGGGACGCGAAATGCTGTGCGGCGGATTGTCCTTGAAGTGCGACGAGGATCGCGCCGGCGTGACGCGCTTTGCATGCGCGCAACGCGCGAATGGCCCTCGACAGCCGCGCCTCAGGCTGGCGTGCTCATAATCGACGGCTCATGCGCAAGCTGCTGCTCACCTTCGTCCTGCCGCTGATCCTGCTGTTCTCGCAGCAGGGCGCGGTCGTGCACGAGCTGAGCCACTTGACCGACGCCATCGCCCGCGCGGCGGCCGGCGAGGGCTCGTCCGGCCAGCAGGCCGGCGACCTGCAGTGCGAGGCCTGCCTGGCCTTCGCGCACCTGGCCGGCGTGGCCACGGCGCACGTCGCGCATCCGGCGCTGCTGAGCTTCAGCTTCGCGGTGCCCGAGAACGAAGCGCCGGTGTTCATCGCCGCCGACGCGCCGACCGCGCGCAGCCGCGGACCGCCCCGCCTCCTCTGACTCCCGTTTCAGTTCGTCGACCCGCATGACGGGCTGCGCTTTCGCGCGGCCGCATGCGGCGCACCTGCATTCGTCTCCAGAGGATTTCCCACATGTTCGGTTTCAAGCACCGGAACGTGGCGCGCGCGCTCGTTCTTTCCGCACCCCTGTCCGTTTCACTTTCCGCGTTCGCCGACGACGTGCCCGCGCCCGCGGCCGCGGCCTCCGCGCCGCCGTTCGCCAGGACCGTGGTCGCCGCCGCGTCGGCGGGCTCGCAGACCGTGGTGGTGGCCGCCGCGCGCCAGAAGCTCGACGCCGCGCGCAACGGACTGTCGCCCGACACCGGCAGCAACGTCTTCAAGTTCGGCGAGGCCGACATCGACGCGCTGCCGATGGGCGAGGCCACGCCGCTGAACCAGGTCGTGCTGCAGGCGCCCGGCGTCGTGCAGGACTCGTACGGCCAGTTGCACGTGCGCGGCGACCACGCCAACGTGCAGTACCGCATCGACGGCGTCGTGATCCCCGAGGCGATCAGCGGCTTCGGCCAGTCGCTCGAGACGCGCTTCGCCGACAACATCGACGTGCTGACCGGCGCGCTGCCGGCGCAGTACGGCTACCGCACCGCGGCCGTCGTCGACATCAAGACCAAGGCGCAGGCCGAGGGCACCAGCGGCAGCGTCAGCGCCACCGGCGGCAGCAACGGGCACCACGAGGAGAGCGGCGAGATCGCCGGCGCGAAGGGGCCGCTCAGCTGGTACCTCACCGGCTCGCTGCTGAAGGACGGCATGGGCATCGAGAACCCGACGTCCTCGCGCAGCGCGCTGCACGACCAGACGCAGCAGACCAAGGGCTTCGGCACGCTGTCGTACCTGCTGGGCGACGACAGCCGGCTGAATTTCATGTTCGGCGTGTCGAACAACCACTTCGAGATCCCCGACGTGCCGGGCCAGACGCCGCAGTTCTCGCTGGTGGGCGATCCGACCGTGAACTCCGCGGCGCTGGACGCGCGCCAGCGCGAGCGCAATGCGTTCGAAGTCCTGTCGTATCAAGGCCACTTCGGCGACGCCACCGACTACCAGCTGTCGTATTTCCACCGCGAGACCGACGTGCACTACGCGCCCGACCCGGTCGGCGACCTCGTGTTCGATGGCATCGCCGCCGACGTGAGGCGCAAGAACACCGCCGACGGCGTGCAGCTCGACTCGAGCCATGCGCTGGGCAAGACGCACACGCTGCGCGGCGGCATGTTCTTCCAGCACGAGCGGTTCACGGTCGACAACCAGTCGTCGGTGTTCCCGGCCGACGCCGACGGCAACCAGACCAGCACGACGCCGATCTCCATCGCGGACGACACGCGCATAGCCGGCAACCTGTGGGGCGTCTACCTGCAGGACGAGTGGCAGCCGGTCAAGAGCCTGACGATCAACTACGGCGCGCGCTTCGACAACGTCGACACGGTGGTCGACGAGCACCAGCTGAGCGCGCGCCTGGGCGTGGTGTGGGACGCGAGCACGTCGCTGCGCCTGCACGCCGGCTTCGCGCGCTACTTCACGCCGCCGCCCACCGAGAAGATCGACACCACCTCGGTGGCGAAGTTCGCCGGCACGACCAACGCGCTGCCGTCGGACGCGGATACGGCGGTCAAGTCGGAGCGCTCGAACTACTTCGACGCGGGCCTGGCCTGGGACGCGACGTCCAACCTGTCGCTGGGCGTCGATGCCTACGACCGCGAGGTGCGCAACCTGCAGGACGAGGGCCAGTTCGGCAACGCGCTGATCTATTCCGCGTTCAACTACGCCAAGGGCCGCGTGCGCGGGCTCGAGCTGACCGCCAACTACAAGCTCGCCGCCTTCACCGCGTACGGCAACCTCGCGTTCTCCAAGGCCGAGGGCCAGCAGATCGTCACCGGCCAGTTCAACTTCGACCCGGAGGAGATCACCTACATCGCCTCGCACTGGGTGCATCTCGACCACGACCAGAAGGTGACGGCCTCGGCCGGCGCGTCGTATCGCTTCGCGACGCAGACGACGCTGGGCGCGGACGCGCTGTTCGGCAGTGGCCTGCGGAGCGGCTTCGCCAACAGCGAGCACCTGCCCAGCTACACGCAGGTCAACGCCTCGCTGTCGCAGGCCTGGGACTTCGGCGGCTGGCTCGGCAAGGTGGACGGCCGGCTGTCGGTGCTCAACGTGTTCGACCACGTCTACGAGCTGCGCGACGGCACCGGCATCGGCGTCGGGGCGCCGCAGTTCGGGCCGCGCCGCACGGTGTACGCGAGCGTGACGAAGTCGTTCTGAGCTTTACGCAAGCCGCCGGCTCGACGGCGGCTGACGGGAACCTGTCTTGCCCGTTTCGTTGACCACGGGTCGCCGCAGGAGGCGGCGGCCCGGGCAACGATCGGCGACATGGGGTCGCCGGCGCATCCTGGAGCTTTGCCCGATGAACCCGCTTGCTGCAAACCGTACCGTCATCCGTCCGCTGCCTCCGCACGGACGCGCGCAACGCTGTTCCTATGTCGAAGACTTGAACTGGCCCGCCGCGCGGCCCACGCCCGACAAGAAGCCGGCGCGCCCGACCGAGGTCTGGGTGCCCGGGCCCAACGGGCAATGGGAAGGCATCACGCCGACGCTTCAATGAACATCGTCAGCGCAACAAGAAGGCCGCCTCGATCAGGCGGCCTTTTCTCTTGCGCGGGATCAGTTGCTGGCGGCGGAGCTGGCCGACATGGCGGCGCTCGCGGCATCGGAGCCGGCCACGGCGCTGGCGCTGCTGATGCTGTCCATCGGCGTCGACGCGGTGCCCATCGCGCTGGAGGCGCCCGTGTCGGGGGCGCTGGCGGCGGTGTCGGACGTCGGGGTGTTGCTGACGTCTTCCTTCTTGCTGCAGCCGCCGAGGGCGAACTGCGAGGCGAGGGCGACCGCGAGGGTCAGGGACAGCGAGAGCGAACGAATCATGGCGGACTCCTCTTGGAAGTGAATGCGGCGCCGCGATCGCGGCCAAGCCGCCAAAGGGCATCCGGCATGCCCGCGCGCTCAGTTCGCCGACGCCCGGTACGCATCCCTGTGCGGCGCGCCGGCGACCCGCAGCGGCGCCACGTCGACGAGGAGCCCGGCGGGCTCGTGCGCGAACTCCACCAGCAGCCTGTGGACGCGTTCGGCGGCGCGTTCCCAGGTGCACGAATGCACCGCGATCAGTGCGTCGATCCGGCGCTGGCGGCGCAGCGGCCCGCGTTCGCACATCGCGACGCGGCAGGCCTCGACGAAGGCATGCGCGCCGTCGGCGATGCGCACGGTGTGGCCATGCAGCGCGGCGACGTCGTGCACCGGCGTGCTGACCACCGACTTCTGCCCCGCCAGGTACTCGAGCGCCTCGATCGGCGCCGCGCGGTGCGCGCAGACGTCGACCTTGAGCGGCAGCAGGCACACGTCCCAGTGCGCCTGCAGGTGCGGCAGGATCGCGTAGGTCTGCGCGCCCAGCCACGTCAGGTTGCCGCGCCGCGGCAGCGCCTCGGGCGCGACGCCGCGCAGCGGGCCGGCCATCACGAAGTGCCAGTCGGGGCGCAGGTCGGCCATGCGGGCGAGGAGGTCGAGGTCGACGCGCTCGTCGATGACGCCGAAGAAGCCCAGCCGCGGATTCGGGATCGCCGCGTGGATCGCGCGCGCCGAGACGGCCTCGATCGACTTGGCCGACATCGCCGGCGGCGCGAAGTGCGTCGCGGCTACCGCGTTGGCGATGCAGTGCACGTTGGCGTGGCGGCCACGATGCGACTGGTACAGCGACGGGCCGCCGGCCACGACGACGTCGGCCAGCTGCATCAGCCTCGCCTCGCGGTGGCGCAGGATGTCGTCGTCCGACGTCGCCGCGGCGTCGTCGTGGCAGTCGTAGACGATGCCGCGCGGATCCAGCGCCTCGGCCAGCGGCAGCGGGGCCGGCGTGTCCAGCCAGACGAGCGGCCGGGCGATGCCGCGCTCGCGCATGAACGTCGCCAGCAGGCGGCCGACGACGGGCAGCTGCTCGTCGTGGAAGCCGCGGGCGTCGCAGCGCGTGTGCGCGACCAGCACCTCGACGCCGGGCGCGGCCTCGCCGCATTCGAGCCACGGATCCTGGTGCGTGGTGCGCGGCTCCTCGACGTAGAGCACCCGGTAATGCTTTGCAAGCCGGGTCAGCAATTGTTGCGGTCGCTGCCAGTCGAAACGCCAGCGCGTGGCGGCGAACACGACCAGGGGCGGCCGCTCCGCGGCGCCGTCCTGCAGCGTGGGACGGGCGGACGTGGCGTGCGCGGCGGAGAAGTTCATGGCCGGTTCCTGCTGCCTGCGGCGTTGAAACAAGTTGTCGATGCTGTTGCGGCTGGCGGCTAAGCCTGTCGTGCAGCGCGTCGATGCGATCACCAGAATGGGTCAGCAAATGACGTGCCGCAGTGCAACATGAACACATCGCGTGAGAGAATGGCCCGAAGCAACGAACTCCCGTCGTCAACCCCTTGGGGTTACCACGGAGAGGGCGCCAACCCGGGCAACACGGGCGCCGACCCTGGAGGGCAACCTCCGGCAGATTTCCGACACGACAACGACGATCCGGTGCCGCGCTTCTTCGACGAGGCGCTGGTGGACTCGATGTCCGGATCCAGTGGAGAGGGCAGAGTGACGATCGTGACGAACGCGCCTGACAAGATAGGCAAGTACCGGATCACCGGCGTGATCGGCGCGGGCCTGAGCGGCGTCGTCTTCAAGGCGTTTGATCCGTCGTTGCAGCGCGTGCTGGCGGTCAAGTCGCTGCATCGCGACGTGCCCCCCGACGCGCGCGCCGCGCGGGCGTTCGCCGGCCGGCTGGTCGAGCAGGCGCAGGCCATCTCGCGCGTCAACCATCCGAGCATCGTCACCGTCCACCAGATCGACGAGGCCGACGGCCGCGCCTTCATCGCGATGGAACACGTCGCCGGCCTGAACCTGGCGCAGTGGCTGTCGGTGACGCCGCTGCCGCCGCAGGCCGCGCTGCTGCAGGTGATGGACCAGCTGCTCGACGCGCTCGAGTGCGCGCACCACGCCGGCGTACGCCATGGCGACCTCAAGCTCACCAACGTGATCGTCACCAGCGCCGGACTGGTCAAGCTGACCGACTTCGGCCTCGCCCGCGCGGAGGGCCGCTCGGGCCTGCTCGCCGGCGTCGCGCCCGAGTACCAGACCGGGCGCCTGATCGACCAGCGCGTCGACATCTACGCGGCCGGGGCGATCCTGTACCGCATGCTGGTCGGGCGCGATCCTTACGCCAACGCGCTGGCCGACACCGCCGCCGACGCGCTCGGCGGCACGCTGCGCCTGCCCAGCACGATCGCCGAGGCCCAGCGTCCTCCGGTGTTCGACGCCGTGGTGTCGCGCGCGCTCAAGCTCGATCCGGGCCAGCGCTTCAGCACGGCGTCCGAGTTCCGCGACGCCTTGCGTGACGCCACCCAGGTGCGCGTGCCCGAGCACGGCACGCGCGCGGTGACGATCGATTCGACCGGCACCGCGGTCGCGAGCAACGCCGCCACCATCGCGCCGATGCTCGGCGAGATCGCCCACGAACCCATGTCGGGCCGCCGCGCCGCCCCGAGCGGCAAGAGCGTGCCGACGCTGACGATCGCCATTCCCGACAGCGTGCTGTCCATGCCCTCGCACGACCCGTGGGCACATGGCGGCTCCGCTGCCGGCGTTCCGGTCGATCGCCGCGAGAGCGTGCTGGCGTCCGACCTGGTCGCCAACGACGACGGCTATGCCGCGGCGCTGCAGAGCCAGATCGAGCGCAACCGCCGCGCCGCCGCCGCGGCCGCCACCGCCGCGCTGACCGCCGCCGCCGACTCGGCCGCCGCCGAGCCGCCGGCGGTGCCGTATTCGCGGCGCGCGCCGCCGCCGAGCGCGACCATCCCGACGCTGATGTCGTTCCCCAACGAGGTGCCGGTGGGCACGGGCACCGGCATCGTCATCAGCGGGCCGGTGGCACAGTCCACGTCCTCGCTGAACCCCTCGCTGTCCAGCGGTGCCGGCGACTACGCGCAGACCGACCACCTGGACCTGCCGCTCGCCGGCGACGGCGTCGGCATCCCGGCCGAGGCGCTGCGCCGCCTGACACGCGTGCTGTCGCAACACTTCGGCGACATGGCGCCCGAGATCCTCATGCGCGCGGCCCCGCGCGCGGGCACGATCCCCGAGCTGCACACGCTACTGCTGGCCCAGGCCGGCGCGAGCATCGACAAGAAGCGGCTCGCGAAGCAGCTGAAGGCGATCGCGAAGCTGCCGCTCTGAGAACTGCCGGCGAACCGGGCCGCTGCCTCCGCGCCCGACCGCTTGCGCTTCAGAGTGCCCCGACGCAGTTCGGCGCCCCGCACCGGCACCGCAGCTTGCCCTCATGGTGCGTCTCGCCGTAGTTCACGGTGATCTCCTCGCCCGGCTCGATGCCGCGCAGCGAATAGAACTCGATGCGCCCGGCGATGATGGCCAGGCGGGCGTTGGCCTGGCAGGAGTGGTTCGTGAAGCGCATCGGATCGGTGGACTTCGACGCGTCGATCGCGGTGCGCGGCGACACCTCCACGATCATGATCCGCTGCAGCGACGCCGCCCGGCGCCGGCCTTCGGCGCAGGTGATCGCCTCGCCGCGGATCTCGCCGATCTTCAGGCGCGGCGGGATCATCTCCGCCGCGAACACGCCGTGGCCGTCGATCTCGCTCCTGCGGACGATGACGTCGAACTTCTGGTACGGCGCGCGGACGACGACCGGATCGGCAGCGTGTCTCGACATGCTCAGAGCAGGCCGACCGCGTGGCCCAGCGAGGCGACGGCGGGCAGCTCGACGCGCGGCGCGGGCGTCCAGCCCTTCTTGCGATGCTCGACGACGACGTTGGTGTAGATGCCGCCGCGCACGTACCACTTCGCGGTGATGCGCACGAAGCGCGGGTCGGTGGCCGCGACGATGTCGTCGAGGATCGTGTTGGTGACCTTCTCGTGGAACGAGCCCTCGTTGCGGTAGCTCCACATGTACATCTTGAGGCTCTTCAACTCGATGCACGTCTGGTCGCAGATCATGTCGATCGTGAAGTGCGCGAAGTCGGGCTGGCCGGTCAGCGGGCAGTTGCACGTGAACTCGGGGATCTGGAACTGGATGACGTAGTCGCGGCCCGCGGACGGGTTCGCGAACACGTGCAGCTCCTTGCTCGGCGCGGTCGGCGGGTTGGGCGGCATGTCGCGGGCACCGACCTTCAGCGCGGTCTTCGCGGCGGCCTTGGTGGCGCGCTTCGGGGTGGTCGGGGCGGGGGTCTTCTTGGCCATGGGTTTGCCTTGGGGCATGCCGGCGGGCGATGCGGATTTCTGGGGGGCGCGACTGGTCGCCAGTCTGCGGAAGGGGAGGGTCGCGATGGTATCATCCCGGGCCTTTTCCCGTGTCCGCGGGGGTGCTCGCCGGCCTCTTGAAGACGCGAAGAAACCTCATATAAATCAACACGTTAGCGCACATCAAAGCCGTCGCCGGGAGCGCCTCCCGGCGGCTGGACTGACATCCGCTCCTCGACGTGCTCCCCAGGCGCACCACCGTTCATGCGGCTCAATTCGATCAAGCTTTCCGGATTCAAGTCCTTCGCGGATCCGACCACCTTCCAGCTGCCCGGCCAACGCGTCGGCGTCGTCGGGCCCAACGGCTGCGGCAAGTCCAACATCATGGATGCGGTGCGCTGGGTGCTGGGCGAGAGCAAGGCCAGCGAGCTGCGCGGCGAGTCGATGCTCGACGTCATCTTCAACGGCTCCGGCTCGCGCAAGCCGGCCGCGCGCGCGAGCGTCGAGCTCGTGTTCAACAACGAGTCGGCGCGCGCCGGCGGCCCGTGGAACCAGTTCGCCGAGATCGCCGTCAAGCGCGTGCTCACGCGCGAGGGCGGCTCGAGCTACTTCATCAACAACCAGCCGGTGCGGCGCCGCGACGTGCAGGACGTGTTCCTCGGCACCGGCCTGGGCCCGCGCGCCTACGCCATCATCGGCCAGGGCACGATCGCGCGCATCATCGAGTCGCGGCCGGAAGAACTGCGGCTGTTCCTCGAAGAGGCGGCGGGCGTGTCCAAGTACAAGGAACGCCGGCGCGAGACCGAGAACCGGCTCAAGGACACGCGCGACAACCTGCTGCGCGTCGACGACATCCTGCGCGAGCTGAACAACAACCTCGAGAAGCTGGAACGCCAGGCCGAGGTCGCGACCAGGTACAAGACGCTGCAGGAGCAGGGCACGACCAAGCTGCACCAGCTGTGGTTCCTCAAGCATCGCGATGCGTCGACCGAAGCCGATCGCGTCAAGAAGGCCGTGCTGGAGTCGACCAACGCGCTCGAATCGCGCATGGCCGACCTGCGCCATGTCGAGGCGCAGCTGGAAGAGGTGCGCGTCGCGCACTACGCGTCGTCGGATCGACTGCACGC
This sequence comes from Scleromatobacter humisilvae, assembly GCF_023231945.1. Taxonomy (GTDB): domain Bacteria; phylum Pseudomonadota; class Gammaproteobacteria; order Burkholderiales; family Burkholderiaceae_C; genus Scleromatobacter; species Scleromatobacter humisilvae. The sequence goes on along the minus strand of NZ_JAJLJH010000004.1, from coordinate 305,147 downwards.
GTCGCAGGGCGAGCTCGCGCAGGCGCAGCTGGAGGTCAGCCGGCTCGAGGAGCGCATCCGCTACGTCGTCGAAGGCCGCCAGCGCGCCGAACAGCGCCTGGCCGAGCTGCAGGCGCAGAACGCGCAGTGGGTCGCGCGCCAGGAAGACGCGAAGTTCGAACTCGAACAGAACGCGGAACAGATCGCGGGCGCGGCAGAACAGGCCGAGCTGCTCGCGGCGCAGGCCGAAGAGGAATCGATGCGCCTGCCCGACGTCGAGGAAGCCGTGCGCATGGCGCAGGCGCGCGCCAGCGGCCAGCGCGGCGAGGTCACGCAGGTGCAGCAGCAGATCCAGGTGCTGGCGGCCGAGAGCCGCAGCATCGAGGAGCAGGCGCGCGCGCTGCGCAGCCGGCGCGAGCGCCTCGCCGCCGAACGACAGCAACTCGCCACGCCCGACCTGGCCAGGCTGGAAGACCTGAAGCAGCGCAGCGCGCAGGCCGACGAGTCCAAGGACGAGATCGAGGCGCGGCTGCACGAGGTGAGCGAACAGGTCCCCGAGCTGGACGAGCAGCGCCGCACGCAGCAGGAGACGCTCAATCGCGACCAGTCGCGCCAGGCCGACCTCACGGCGCGTCTCGAAGCCCTGCGCGCGCTGCAGGAAAAGGTGCAGACCGAAGGCAAGCTCAAGCCGTGGCTGGCCAAGCACGGCCTCGACGGCCTGGCCGGCCTGTGGACCAAGGTGCACATCGAGAGCGGCTGGGAGACGGCGCTGGAGTCGGCGCTGCGCGAGCGGCTCAATGCGCTGTCCGTCGGCCGGCTCGACATCGTGCGCGCCTTCGTCGGCGACGCGCCGCCGGCCAAGCTGGCGTTCTATTCGCCGCCGCAGGACGCGATCGCCAACACGCACCGCACGCTGCCGCGGCTGTCCGACCTGCTCAAGTTGAACGACGCCGGCCTGCAGGCCTTGCTCAACGACTGGCTCGAAGGCGTCTATACGGCACCCGGTATGGACGAAGCCCTGGCGCAGCGCGGCCAGCTGACGCACGGCGAGGTCATCATGACCCGCGACGGCCACGCCGTCTCGCAGTTCGCCGTCGCCTTCTACGCGCCCGATTCGGAGCAGGCCGGCATGCTGGGCCGCGCCCAGGAGATCGAGCACCTGGAGCGCGAGTCCAAGGCACAGGTGATGATCGCCGACGAGGCGCGCGCCACGCTGATCCGCATGGAGGCGGCCTACACCGACGCGGCGCAGCGCCTGCAGTCGGTGCGCCGCGAGGCGTCCGACGCGCAGACGCGCGCGCACGAGCTGCACGTCGAGCTGCTGCGCCTGTCCTCGCAGGCCGAGGCCGCGACGACGCGCCGCACGCAGCTGGAGGACGAGCTCGCCGAGATCGACGCGCAGGACGAAGGCCTGATCGAGCGCCGCATGACCGGCGAGGCGCGCTTCGAGGAACTCGACCAGCAACTGGCGACGACGCAGGAGCGCCAGGCCGATCTCGAAGAGGGCGTGATCGCCGCGGAGCGCAAGCTGTCCGACGCGCGCGAGCAGCTGCGCGCGCTCGAGCGCCGCGCGCAGGAAGCGCAGTTCAACACGCGCGCGCTGTCCGCGCGCCAGGGCGAGCTGCAGCGCGCCATCGAGACCGCCGCGCAGCAGGTGCAGACCAACACGCAGGCCGGCGAGCAGCTCACGCTGGAGCTCGACTCGTTCAACGACCAGGCCGCCGGCACGGGCCTGCAGGAGGCGCTGGAGCTTCGCTCCGAACGCGAGGCCGCGTTGGGCACGGTGCGCGGCGAGTACGACGAGCTGTCGCTGCAGCTGCGCAAGGCCGACGAGCAGCGCCTCGAGTTCGAGCGCAGCCTGCAGCCGCTGCGCGACGCCATCACCAAGCTGCAGCTGGAAGAACAGGCCGCGCAGCTGGGCGGCGCGCAATACATGGAGCAGCTCGTGGCCGCCGAGGTCGACCTCGAGCTGCTGGGCAAGAGCATCGAGGACGGCGGCGTCAAGCTGCACGGCCTGCAGACCGAAATCGACCGCATCGGCCGCGAGGTCAACGCGCTCGGGGCGGTCAACCTGGCCGCGCTCGACGAGCTCGTCTCGGCGCGCGAGCGCAAGACCTTCCTCGACGCGCAGACCGCCGACCTGAACGACGCCATCGGCACGCTGGAAGGCGCGATCCACAAGATCGACCTCGAGACGCGCGACCTGCTGATGAAGACGTTCAACCTCGTCAACGAGCAGTTCGGCCGCATGTTCCCGAGCCTGTTCGGCGGCGGCCAGGCCAGGCTGGTGATGACCGGCGACGAGATCCTCGATGCCGGCGTGCAGGTGATGGCCCAGCCCCCGGGCAAGAAGAACTCCACCATCCACCTGCTGTCCGGCGGCGAGAAGGCGCTGACCGCCATCGCGCTGGTCTTCGCGATCTTCATGCTCAACCCGGCGCCGTTCTGCCTGCTCGACGAAGTCGACGCGCCGCTGGACGACGCCAACACCGAGCGCTACGCCAAGCTGGTCAACGAGATGTCGTTCAAGGGCACGCAGTTCCTGTTCATCTCGCACAACAAGATCGCGATGGAGATGGCCGAGCAGCTGATCGGCGTGACGATGCAGGAGCAGGGCGTCTCGCGCATCGTCGCGGTCGACATGGAGGCCGCGCTGTCCATGGCCGAGCTTGCCTGAAGGCGCCGCTTCGATGTCCGTCAACCTGACCACCGCGCTCATCGCGCTCGCCGTCCTCGTCCTCGTCGGCATCGTCGCCCAGGGGCTGTGGAAGGCGCGCCGCATCAAGGCGAGCACGGCCCGCAGCGGCGGGCTCAACGTCGTCGTGGGCGACGAGCCCGGCGCGCGCCGCGAGCCCGCGATGGGCGGCGAGCCCGCGCCGGCCGACGCCGACCTGCCCGCCGCCGCGTCGCCGCGTCCCGACAGCCGCCTCGCGCCGGTGCGCCGCTCCGTGCGCCTCGATGCGCTGATCGACGCCATCGCCACGCTGACCGTCGACGCGCCCGTCGCCGGCGAGCGCGTGCTGGCGCACGTGCCCGGCGCCAATCGCGTCGGCACCAAGCCGTTCTTCATCGAAGGCCTCAACAGCGAGACCGGCGAGTGGGAGGCCATCGTGCCCAACGCGCGCTACGGCGAGTTCCAGGCCGGCGTGCAGATGGCCAACCGCAACGGCGCGTTGAACGAGATCGAGTTCTCGGAATTCGTGCAGAAGCTCGAGGCCTTCGCGCAGGCGATCGGCGCGTCGACCGACCTGCCCGACATGCTCGAGAGCGTCGCCCGCGCGCGCGAGCTCGACGCGTTCGCGAGCCAGCACGACGCGCAGCTGGTCGCGCTGCTGCGCGCCAACTCGGTCGCGTGGTCGGTCGGCTACCTCACGCAGATCGCGCAGCGCCACGGCTTCGTGCCGGGCGCGGTGCCGGGGCGTCTCGTGCTGCCGGCCATCGAGGAGGGCGCGCCGCCGGTGCTCGTGCTGGGCTTCGACGGCCAGGCCGCGCTCGCCGACGACCCCGGCCAGGCCGCCGTGCGCGAGCTGACGCTGGGCCTGGACGTCGCGCAGACCGAGGAACTCGCCGAGCCCTTCGCGGCCTGGCACGGCGCGGCGCGCAAGCTGGCCGACGACCTCGACGCCGCGATCGTCGACGACCAGGGCCAGACGATCACGCTGCACGCGTTCTCCGCCATCCACGCCGAGCTGACGCGCTTGTACGAGGCCTTGATGGCGCACGACTTGGCCGCCGGCTCGCCGGGCGCGCGCCGACTCTTCAGCTGAGCGCCATGCCGGCCGCCGCCGAACCCATCGCCTTCGACTGGCGCCGCGCCACCGGCGCCGACGTGTTCACGCTGGCCGCGCTGTATCGCGACGCCGCGCTGCGCCTGGGGCCGCGGGTCTACACGCCGGAGCAGGCCCGCGCCTGGGCCTCGTTCGCGGACGACCAGCCCGGCTTCCGCAAGTACGTGCTCGGGGCCGAGACCTGGATCGCCGAACGCGCGGCCGACGGTCGCGCGCTGGGCTTCTGCGGCATCGCTGCCGATGGCGACCCGCGCGAGGTGCATTCGCTGTACGTGACGCCGCCGATGACGCGTCGAGGCGTGGGCAGCGAGATGCTGTGCCGCACGCTGGAGCGCGCCGAGGCCGACGGCGTCACGCGCTTCGCCGCCTGGGTCACGCCGTTCAGCCGCCCCGTCTTCCTGGCCGCGGGCTTCGCGCTGACGGAGACGGTGACGGCGCCGTTCGCGGGCGTGATGTTCGAGCGCTACCGGGTCGAGCGCGGCTAGCCGAAGAACACGTCCAGCGTCGGGAACTCCGCGCGCTCGCGCAGGCAGTCCCACAGGAAGATCGCCAGCCCGATGTCGCCCGTCCACAGCGAATGGCGCAGGCGGCCGGTGCGTGCGGTCTCGTCCTCGAACTGCGCGATCGCGTGCATCGCGAAGGCCCGCGCGCGCTCGCGCCAGCGCGTGTCGCCCGTGCGCGCGTGCAGCACCATGAACGCGTAGGCGTTGCCGGCCGTGCCGTGGCAAAGGTTTCCCCCCTTGGCGAGCGGGCCGGCGGCCCACGTCGCCTCGCCCGCCTCGACCAGCAACGGGTCGAGCACCCGGCCGGGCAGGTCGGCGAGGCAGACGACGAAGCCGGGCGCGCCGTGGCAGAACTGCATGAGCCACTTCTGCGGCGTGCCGGGCGGCTCGTCGGCCGACACGGGCCAGGTCGCGCGGCCGTCCTCGCGGATCGCGGTGTGGGCGATCGTCGTCTCGATGCAGCGCTGCCACTCGGCCCAGTCGTCGGCGGGCAGCAGGTGGCGGCCCATGATCAGCGCGCGGGCCGTGGCGACGAAGCCGTGCACGGCGTCGAGGTAGCGCACCTGGCGGCCGTACAGGTCCTGCGACCAGTAGTGGCAGGACTGCCGCTCCGACCACGACAGCTGCTCGCGCAGCCGCTGCGCGACGCGGCGGAACAGCGCGGCCCAGCGCTCGTCGCCACTGCGGCGATGCATCAGCGCCGCCGCCAGCAGCGAGCCTGGCGCCCCCCACATCAGCTCGCGCGACGGGTGGTCGATGTTGGCCTCGATCAGCGAGGCGATCGCGTCGGCGCGTTGGGCGCTCGGCGACTGGCCCCACGCCATCATCTCGAACGGCAGCTCGCCCATCAGGTAGCTGCCCGCGTTGTCGCCGGGCTCGGCGGCGAGCCAGGCGCGATTGCGCTCGCGGATCGCGTCCAGGTGCGACGCGAGCGACGGGCTCGGCGCGGCGCCGACGGCGTCCAGGTAGTCCAGCGCCCAGACGACGCCGGCGGCGCCGAAGTACAGGCAGGTCGCGGGCGCGTCGGGGTCGTCGTCCGGATTCTGGTCGCGCGGATGCACCGGCCACAGCGTCTCGGGCGAGAACGCGGCGACGGTGGCCTCGACGATGCGTGCGATCGTCGCGCGCACGCGGGCCTCGTCCCAGGCGATGGCCAGCAAGGGTTCATGGCGGGCGGGGTCGTGCAGCATGGGGTGGTCCGTTTCAGGTCAGCGTGAACGAGGTCGAGTCCACCTGCGCCATCGCGCCCACGTGCATGGTGCGCGTGTGCGCGACGCGCGCGGGCCACGCGCTGGCGGTGTCGACGACGAAGTCGCCGCGCTCCTCCAGCGAGACCGGCGGCAGCACGACCTGGCCGGGATCGGCATCGACGGCGCTGTCGACGATACGGCCCGCCGTATCGACGCCGGCCCGCGCCGCCGCGGTCGTCGCGACCGGATCGCCGACCATCGGCCAGCCCGCTCGGCCCGCCCCGTGCGAGCCTGGAGCGCGGATCGGCTCGAAGGACGGCGGCCCGGCGTCGGCGCAGCGGCCGAAGATCGGCGGCGAGGCGATCAGGCCCAGCAGGGTTCGGCGTTCGACGTCGGTCATGCGGTGTCGTGGCGAGACAGGGTGCACAGCATACGTGGACGCGGCGCTTCGAGGTAGGCTGTCGGGATGCGCATGAAGCTCCTGCTCTCGCTCGCGGCGCTCGCCGCGACACTCGCCGCCTGCAGCACCCCGGCGCCGTCCCCGTCGACGCCGCGTCCGTCGACCGCCGGCCCCGGCGTCCATGTGCTCGCGCAGCGCCTGGCCATGCCCGGCCTCGGCCGCGAGCGCACGCTGCGGCTGTACCTGCCGCCGTCGTACGAGACGTCGCCGGACGCGCGTTATCCGGTGATCTACATGCACGACGCGCAGAACCTGTTCGACGACGCGACGTCCTTTGCCGGCGAATGGGGCGTCGACGAGACGCTGGACGCCTTCGCCCGCACGCGCGGCCTCGAGGCCATCGTCGTGGGCATCGACAACGGCGGCGCGGATCGCAACCACGAGCTGTCGCCGTGGAGCAATCCGAAGATCGATCCGGCGCAGGGCGCGCAGTACATGGCCTTCGTCGTCGACGTCGTCAAGCCCTTCGTCGACGCGCACTACCGCACGCGGCCCGATCGCGCCAACACCGCGATGATCGGCAGCTCGCTGGGCGGGCTGGTCACGCACTACGCGCTGCTGCGCTATCCGCAGGTGTTCGGCAAGGCGGCGATCTTCTCGCCGTCGTACTGGATCTCGAACGAGGCCTACACGCAGACGGCGGCGCATCCGTGGCCCGCGGACACGCGCGTCTACTTCTACATCGGCGGCAAGGAGGGCGACGAGTCCGTGCCCGACCTCGAACGCATGATCCCGCTGCTGGCCACGCCCGACCACGCGGTGCGCGGCATCACGCTTCACATCGAGCCCGACGCGCGGCACGACGAGAAGGCCTGGCGCGCCGAGTTCCCGCGTGCGATCGCCTGGCTGTTCGAGGTGAGGCCGCTCGATGCGAAGATGGCGCCTTGACTTGACGACCGAATCGCCGTGAACCGACCCGACCTGCCTGACCGCGCCTACGCCGCCTTCCTGTTCGACATGGACGGCACGATCCTCAGCTCGATCGCCTGCGCCGAGCGCGTGTGGACGCGCTGGGCGCTGCGCCACGGCCTCGACGTCGCCGCGTTCCTGCCGACGATCCACGGCATGCGCGCCATCGAGACGGTGCGCAGCCAGAACCTCGCGGGGGTCGACGCCGAGGCCGAGGCCGCGCGGATCACGGCCGAGGAGATGGACGACGTCGAGGGCATCGCGGAGATAGCCGGCGTGGCCGCGTTCATGGCGGCGCTGCCGGCGGGTCGCTGGGCGGTCGTCACGTCGGCGCCGCGCGAGCTGGCAACGCGCCGCATCGTCGCGGCCGGGTTGCCGCTGCCGCCGTTGCTGGTCTCGGCCGACGACGTCGCGCAGGGCAAGCCCGCGCCGGACTGCTTCCTGCTCGCCGCGTCGCGCCTGGGCGTGCGCGCGAGCGACTGCCTCGTGTTCGAGGACGCCCCGGCCGGCATCGCCGCGGCCGAGGCCGCCGGCGCGAGCGTGCTGGTGATCACCGCGACCCATGCGCATCCGCTGGACACGCCGCATCCCGGCGTCGGCGACTACGTGAAGCTGGCGCCGCGCGTCGACGCAGACGGCCGCCTGCGCCTCGTCGCGACGGGAGCCTGAGCGCATGGGATCGACGAGTCTGGTGAAGCGGGCGCTGGCGCCGGCCTGGGTGCGGCCCGAGGCGCTCAATGTCACGCCGGAGCTGCTGGGCATGCCGCTCGCGCCGCACGGCCGGCGCGCGCTGGCGATGGGCGTGGATCTCGCGGTGATCGGGTTGCTGTCGACCACCGGCATGTTCTGGGTGGTGGCCGGCATCGGCGCGATCGTCGTCCAGCTGCGCAGCCCGCCGCCGAACCGGCCGCGCTCGCGCGCCCTGCTGATGTGGCTCGCGCTGGCGCTGCTGATCGTGCTGGCGGTGCGCCACGGCGAATCCTGGTACGAGCACCGCAACGATCCGCCGCGCGCCGAGGCGGCGACGGACGACGACGATGACGGCGACGCCACCGCCGCCGCGGCATCGGCGGCTTCGGCGACGGCCGCGGAGGTCGCGCTGCGCGCCGCGCACAAGGAACAGGCGCACGACGCCGCGCGCATCCGCGATCTCGAGGCGCAGCTGGCCGAGGCGCGCAAGCCGCGGCCGATCCAGTGGCGCGACGCCGCGATGGGCAGCCTGCACAAGCTGGGCCTGCGCTTCGGCTGGGCCATCGCGTACTTCTCGCTGCTGCCGTTCTGGTGGAAGGGCCAGACCGTCGGCAAGCGCCTGTTCGGGTTGCGCGTCGTGGAGCTCACCGGCAAGCCGCTGGGCCTGATGACCTGCTTCGGCCGCTACGGCGGCTATGCCGCGGGCCTGGCCACGGGCGGCACGGGCTTCCTGCAGGTGCTGTGGGATCCGAACCGCCAGGCGGTCGAGGACAAGCTCGCGCACACCGTCGTCGTCGACCTGCGCGGGCCGCGCGCGGCCTGAGCATCCGGCGCGCCGAAACGGCGATTTCGTCGGCCCTGGGCGCCGGCAACCGGGGCCGCGTGCGCCTAAACTCTCGCGCATGACCTCTTCCCTCGCCACCGCCACGAAACGTGCCGACGAGCTGCACGCGATCCTGCACGAGCACGCCCACAAGTACTACGTGCTCGACGAGCCGAGCATCCCCGACGCCGAATACGACAGGCTGTTCCAGGAGCTGCAGTCCATCGAGGCCGCGCACCCCGAGCTGGCGCGCGCCGATTCGCCGACCCAGCGCGTCATCGGCCAGGTGCTCGAGGGCTTCGCCACCGTGCACCACACGGTGCCGATGCTGAGCATCCGCACCGAGACCGACATCACCGAAGGCGGCGCGCTGGCCTTCGACGCCCGCGTGCGGCGCGAGCTCGGGCTCACCGAGGCCGACCCGCCGGTCGCGTACTCGGCGGAGTTGAAGTTCGACGGCCTGGCCATCAACCTGCGCTACGAGCTTGGCGTGCTGGTGCAGGCCGCCACGCGCGGCGACGGCGAGAAGGGCGAGGACGTCACGTCCAACATCCGCACGATCCGCCAGATCCCGCTGCGGCTCAAGGGCGTCGCCGCGCCGGTGCTGGAGGTGCGCGGCGAGGTCTACATGAAGCGTGCCGACTTCGACGCCTACAACGAGCGCCAGCGCGCGCTGATCGCCGGCGGCGCCCGGAACGAGAAGACCGTCGTCAATCCGCGCAACGCCGCCGCCGGCGCGGTGCGCCAGCTCGATCCGAACCAGTCGCGCAAGCGTCCGCTGAGCTTCTTCGCCTACGGCCTGGGCGACGTGCAGGGCTGGACGGTGCCCTCCACGCACAGCGGCCTGCTGGACGCGCTCGCCGCGATGGGCTTTCCCGTCGCGAGGCAGCGCGTGGTCACGCAGGGCGCGGCCGGGCTGGTCAAGTATCACGAGGCCATGGGCGCGGAGCGCGACAAGCTGCCGTATGACATCGACGGCGTCGTCTACAAGGTCGACTCGCGCGAGCTGCAGGCCAAGCTGGGCTTCGTGAGCCGCGAGCCGCGCTGGGCCGTCGCGCACAAGTACCCGGCGCAGGAGCAGATGACGCAGCTGATGGACATCGACATCCAGGTCGGCCGCACCGGCAAGCTGACGCCGGTGGCCAAGCTGCAGCCGGTGTTCGTCGGCGGCACCACGGTGAGCAACGCGACGCTGCACAACGAGGGCGAGGCGCAGCGCAAGGACGTGCGCGTCGGCGACACCGTCATCGTGCGGCGCGCGGGCGACGTCATCCCCGAGGTCGTCGGCGTCGTGCTGGACAAGCGCACGCCCGAGGTCGCGGCCAAGCCGCTGTTCGACATGTTCGCGTGGGTGCACGGCAAGTGCCCGATCTGCGCCAGCCCGATCGCCAAGGAGGAAGGCGAGGCCGACTGGCGCTGCACCGGCGGCATCACCTGCCCCGCGCAGTGCAAGCAGGCCTTCCTGCACTTCGCGAGCCGGCGTGCCGTGGAGATCGAGGGGCTGGGCGACAAGGTGGTCGACCAGCTCGTCGACGCCGGCATCGTGCGCACGCTGCCCGAGCTCTACAAGCTGGGCTTCGCCAAGCTCAACGAACTCGAACGCATGGGCGAGAAGAGCGCCCGGAACCTGCTGGACGCGATCGAGCGCAGCAAGGCCACCACGCTGCCGCGCTTCCTGTACGGGCTGGGCATCCGCCATGTCGGCGAGGGCACGTCCAAGGATCTCGCGCGCCACTTCGGCGACATCGACAAGCTGATGGACTCGAGCGTGGAGCAACTGCTGGAGGTCAACGACGTCGGCCCCATCGTCGCCAACAGCGTGCGCGAGTTCTTCGACCAGCCGCATCACCGCGAGGTCGTCGAGCAGCTGCGCGCGGCCGGCGTGCACTGGCCCGCGATCGCCGGCACCGCCAGCGACGCGCACCGCCCGCTGCTGGGCAAGACGCTGGTCATCACCGGCACGCTGCCCACGCTGGGCCGCGAGGACGCCAAGGAGCTGATCGAGGCCGCGGGCGGCAAGGTCAGCGGTTCGGTGTCGAAGAAGACGAACTGGCTCGTGGCCGGCGAGGAGGCGGGCAGCAAGCTGGACAAGGCGCGCGAGCTGGGCATCGCGATCCTCGACGAGGCCGGGCTGCAGGCGCTGCTCGCGGCGCCGCCGGACGCGGTCGACGCGGCCGCCGGCACCGAGTGACGATGCGACTGCTCGCCGCGTTGCAGAATCACGCCAAGACACTCTTCAAGGCTCAGCCCACCATGACCGTCCGCGAAATCCTCAAGATGGGCGACCCGCGCCTGCTGCGCATCGCCAAGCCCGTCGAGCAGTTCGACACGCCCGAGATGCGCGAGCTGATCGCCGACATGTTCGAGACGATGAAGCACGCCAACGGCGCCGGCCTGGCCGCGCCGCAGATCGGCGTCGACCTGCAGCTGGTGATCTACGGCTACGACAGCAACGTGCGCTACCCCGACGCGCCGCCCGTTCCGAAGACGGTGTTGATCAACCCCGTGATCACGCCGCTGGACGACACCGAGGTCGATGGCTGGGAGGGCTGCCTGTCGGTGCCGGGGCTGCGCGGCGTCGTGCCGCGCTGGGAGCGCATCCGCTACACCGGCTTCGACGAACTGGGCAACGCCATCGCCCGCGAGGCCGACGGCTTCCACGCCCGCGTGGTGCAGCACGAGTGCGACCACCTGATCGGCCGGCTGTACCCGACGCGCATGCGCGACCTCACGCAGTTCGGATACACCAGCGTGCTGTTTCCGGACATGGATCCGAACGCGGACGACTGAGCACGCCGATTGCTCGGCGGCCCGTGCGACCACGCCGGTCGGCCTGCGACTCTCGTCACGCGTTGAATCCTCATGCACACCTTGATCGCACCCGTCCGTCGTCCCGTTCGCTGGTTCGCATTCGCGCTGGTCTCCAGTCTGGTGGCGGCGTCCGCGCACGCGCAGGACGATCCGCCGGCGCGCGTCGGCCGCGTTGCGGAGACGGCAGGCGAGGTCCGCACGATCAATCCCGAGGGCGCCTGGGACACGCTGCTGCGCAACCAGCCGCTGTCCACCGGCGACCGCGTCTCCACCGACAAGACCGGCCGGGCGACGCTGGAGTTCGGCTCGACGGTCGTCCGCGTGGGGCCCGACACCGACCTCGTCGTCACCCAGCTCGACGACCAGAAGATCCGCCTGCATTTCGACCATGGCCAGCTGGCGGTGCGGGTGCGCTCGGACGACATCCCGGGCGAGCTGTTCATCGAGACGGACGAGGGCGCCTGGGTGCCGCACCACCAGGGCGAGTACCGCTTCGACCGCGTCGCGCGCGGCGTGCTGGGGGCGCAGGCCTGGTCGGGCGACATGCTGCTGGAAGCGCCGGACAGTTCGCTGCCCGTGAAGGCGCCGCAACGCGCCGAGGTCTGGCGCACGGGCGCGCAGCAGGCCACGCACTACCGCACGGTGCCCGCGGTCAAGGACGCGTTTGGCGACGCCGTCCTCGCCGCCGACCAGGCCGACGACAAGCTTGCGGCCGTCAACGTGGCGATGAAGATCCCGCCCGAGATGACCGGCGCCGCCGACCTCGCGCGCTTCGGCGCCTGGAGCGTGTCGGGTGCGCTGAACGTGTGGACGCCGGCGAAGCTGCCGGCGGGCTGGGCGCCGTACCAGCAGGGCGCGTGGTCGTGGAACTCGCCCTGGGGCTGGACCTGGATCGACGACGAGCCCTGGGGCTTCGCGCCGTTCCACTACGGCCGCTGGCTGTCGGTGAAGGGCCACTGGGCCTGGACGCCTGGCCAATGGGGCGCGGCGCGGCCCGTCTACGCACCGGCGCTGGTGGGCTGGTTGGGCGGGCCGGCGCTGACGCTGGACGGCGCGCCCGCTGTCGGCTGGGTCGCGCTCGCGCCCGACGAGCCGGTGTTCCCGGGCTATGCCGTGTCGGCGAAATACTGGAACGCGCTGACCGACGCGAGCGTGGCGCCGGCCAGCCGGCGTCCGGTCGCGATCCCCGGCCGCGCGCGCGTGACGCCCGCGGGCGCCGCCACCGGCGCGAATCGCGCCGTGCCGGGCGCGCTGACGGTGGTCGGCTCTTTGGCGCTGTTGCCGCATGTGCCGGTGTCGACGATGCCGGGCCCGCGCGGCGCGGAGCTGCGCAAGCCGGCGTTCGTGGCCATGGTCGACAAGTCCGTGGCGATGGGGCCGCCGGCGGCGCCGGTCGGGCATACGGCGTTGTCGGCGGGCGCCGCGACGGTGTCGATGGCGATCGCGCCCGCCAAGGCCGCGTCTGCCGCTGCGCGCTGAGGCTCAGGCCTTCAGCAAGGGCTTCAGCTGCGCCCAGACGTTGTCGAGGATGATCGGATGCGCCTTGGCGAGCGGGTGGATGCGGTCGGCCTGGAACCAGTCGTCCGCGTCGGGGCGGTCGGCGATGCCCGCGAAGATGAACGGCACCAGCGCGGCGTGGTGCGCGGTGGCGACGTCGGCGTACATCTGCGCGAACTCGGCCTGGTACTTGCGGCCGAAGTTGGGCGGCACCATCATGCCGGCGATCACCACGCGCGCGCCGGCGCCGGTCGCCAGCGTGACCATGGCGTCGAGGTTCTTGCGCGTCTCGCTCATGGCCGTGCCGCGCAAGGCGTCGTTGCCGCCCAGCTCGATCACGACGATCTTCGGATGACGCTGCTTGAGCACCGCGGGCAGGCGCGCGAGGCCGCCGGACGTCGTGTCGCCGCTGATGCTCGCGTTGTCCACCGACCAGGGCGACTTCTCGGCCGCCAGCCGCTGGCCCAGCAGCGCGACCCAGCCGGCGCCGCGCGCCAGCCCGTATTCGGCGGAGACGCTGTCGCCCACGACGACGATCTCGTGGCTGGCATCCGCGCTCGCCGGCGCGGCCGCAAGGCCGAGGGTCAGCGCCGCCGCGACGCTCGCGCTAAAGTGCAGGAATCTGCGGCGCGTCGTCCGCGCCCCGAAAAGTGAATGCATGTCTGAGCCCATCATCGTCGTCGATCGCCTCACCCGGCAGGTGAGCGACGCCACCGGAACCCTGACGATTCTCCATGACATCTCATTCACCCTGAGCGCGCGCGAGTCGGCCGCCATCGTCGGCGCGTCCGGCTCCGGCAAGAGCACGCTGCTTGGACTGCTCGCCGGCCTGGACGTTCCCACCTCCGGTTCGGTCCGCATGGCCGGCAGCGACCTGTTCTCGCTCAGCGAGGACGCGCGCGCCGCCGTGCGCGCCGAGCGCGTGGGCTTCGTCTTCCAGAGCTTCCAGCTGCTGGCGCATCGCACCGCGCTCGAGAACGTGATGCTGCCGCTCGAGCTCGCGGGCGCGCGCGACGCCCGCGCGCGCGCCACCGAGATGCTGGCGCGCGTGGGCCTCGGCGAGCGGCTGAACCACTATCCGCGCGTGCTGTCCGGCGGCGAGCAGCAGCGCGTGGCGCTGGCGCGCGCCTTCGTCGTGCGCCCGCAGGTGCTGCTGGCCGACGAGCCCACCGGCAGCCTCGACTTCGCCACCGGCGAGACCGTGATGCAGCTGATGTTCGACCTGAACCGCGAGATCGGCACGACGCTGGTGCTCGTCACCCACGACAAGTCGATCGCGGCGCGCTGCGATCGGCAGCTGCACATCGAGGCGGGCCGGCTGCTGGACGCGTTGCCGGCCTGAGCGGCTCTCAGCGCGCGCTCGCGAAGTAGGCGTCGACCGCCTCCAGCATCGCCTCGGTCTCGCGGCTCCAGAGATGGAACGTGTGGCCGCCGGGCTCCTCGGCGTAGTCGAAGGGCACGTCGCGCTTCTTCAGCTCGGCGACCAGGTCGCGGTTGGTCGGCAGCAGATGATCCTGGCCGCCGCAGCGCAGGAAGAATCGAGTCGGCAGCCCGCGCGCCTTGTCGATCTCCTGCAGCAGTTCGGGCGGATACCAGCCGCTGAGGCCGGCGCCGAAGCCGTACTGCTGCGGATGGCGCACCGCCAGCGCCACGCTGCCGTAGCCGCCCAACGACATGCCCGCCAGCGCGGACTTCGCGCGCCCCGGATGCAGGCCGTAGGTCGACTGCAGCCACAGCGGCAGCTCGGTGGCGATGAAGCGTTCGCTGGCGCCGTCGTACGAGTGCTCGCCGCGCGCGCCGCTGGGGATCACGATCACGAACGGACGGATCTTGCCGGCCGCGAGCAGGTGATCCATGTAGCGCTCGATGTGGGCGGTGCGGAACCACTGGTCGGCGTCCATGCCGCTGCCGTGCAGCAGCCACAGCACGGGCAGATCCTGGCCGCGCCTGAAGCCGGGCGGCAGGTAGACGTTGACCGACATCGTCTGCCCCAACTCGCGCGACGCGACCTGCTGCACCTGCACCTCGCCGCGCGGCGTGCCGGGCGCGACTGTCCATGGGCCCGCGCCGACGAACACGAACGAGTGCTGGCCGCCCTGGCCGTCGGCATCGTGGTCGGGCGTGGCGGGATCGTGCACCCACTGGCCGTCGACCACGAACTTGTACACCCACTGCCCGGGCTCGAGATCCAGCGTCGCGTGCCAGGTGCCGGCGTCGTCGCGCTCCATCGCGCGCTTGCCGGCGTCCCAGTCGGTCATCTCGCCGGCGAGGAACACCTGCCTGGCCTGCGGCGCGGCGATGCTGAAGGTGACCGGATCGGCACGGGCCTCGAGGGCGAGTGCGGTCAGCAGGCTGGCAACGAACAGCGCGAATTGGCGCATGGCGGCATGGCGAAGTGGCGGCCGCCCATCTTAGGCCTCGCTCGTGCGCGCAAGGGAAAGCGCGCGAGCACAAGGAAAAAGCGCCCGGCCTTTGCAGGCGGGCGCTTTCGCGGTTCAGCTCGGCGCACGCGGCGCCGCGACGAAGGAGGCTTACTTCTTGGCCGGAGCCGGCGCCTGCTGCTGCTGCTGCTCGCTGGCGAACTTGTAGTCCGTCTTGGCGGCCTTGCGCAGGCTTTCCTGGTATTCCTGCAGCTTGACCTGTTCCATCTGCTGCTTGACCTTTTCCTTGACTTCATCGAACGACGGGAACTGCGCCTGGCGCGTGTCCTCGAGCTTGATGATGTGGTAGCCGAACTGCGTCTTGACCGGGGTCTCGGTCATCTGGCCCTTCTTCAGGCCTTGCAGCGCGGTGGAGAACTCGGGCACGTAGGCGCCCGGCTTGGCCCAGTCGAGGTCGCCACCGTTTTCGGCGGAGCCGGTGTCCTTCGAGTTCTTCTTGGCCAGGTCCTCGAACTTGGCGCCGGCCTTGATCTGGGCGATCAGCTTCTTGGCGTCGTCTTCGCTGTCGACCAGGATGTGGCGGGCGTGGTATTCCATGCCCGACTGCTCGGCCTTGATCTTGTCGTACTCGGCCTTCGCGTCGGCGTCGGTGACCGGGTGCGTCTTGACGAAGTTCTGGAACAGCATGCCGATCAGCACGGTCTGGCGGGCCAGCTCCAGCTGCGCCTTGTAGTCGGCCGAGTTGGCGACGCCGTCCTTCTCGGCGGCCTGCGCGAAGATCTCGCGCATCACGGCCGTGTCCTTGGCCTGCTGCTTGAGTTCCGGCGGCGCGTCGCCCTGGCCGTGCGTGGCCGACTTGATCAGCGCGTCGACACGCGCCTGCGGCACGGGCTTGCCGTTGACGGTGGCGACGTTCTGCGCCATCACGGCCAGCGGCAGGGCGAGGATGCCGATCAACGCGGCCGAGGATTTGAAATTCATGCTGGGAGACTTTCGAGCAAACGGTTTTGGACGTGACCAGGGACGAACAAGTTCCTGGGGGGTTTCACCATGTCGCGGAGGAGTTCAGGTTGCAGAAACCCGATACCTCCGGGACATATCAAAAGGCACCCATCGAGAAACTCTATCGAGGTTCCGGGACGTGGATGCGAAGCGGAAGGGATTTTCAGACTTCGTCCGGCGTGCGGGCGTCGATGGCGAGCGCATGGACGCCCTCGGCCATCCAGGGGCGGAGGGCATCATACACGAGGCGATGTCGGGCAACCCGGGGCAATCCCGCGAACCGGGCGCTCACGATCCGCAGGTTGAAATGCGCGCCGGAACGCGCGCCAGCGTGGCCCGCGTGCGCGGCGCTGTCGTCCTCGAGCTCGAGCGCGACGGGTTGCAACCGCTCGGTCAGCGCCTGTGTCAGCGCGTCGTGCAGCGTGGCGGCGGTCATGCGCGCGGTGCCGGCTCGTCCGCGGCGGGGTGCGGCTCGAGGTGCTTGCCGAGGTAGAAGAACACGCCGACGAAGAACGCCAGCATCAGGCCGACGGTGCCGAAGGTGTGGAAGGCCACCCAGTAGTCGCGCCAGAAATAGACCACCGCGAGATTGAGCAGGCCGATCAGCGCGCACAGCGCGACCCACGAGAAATTCAGGCGCTGCCAGACCGGGTCCGGCAACTCGATCTCGGCGCCCAGCATGGCGCGGAACAGGTTCTTGTTGAACAGCGTCTTGCTGGCCCAGAACACGAGGCCCGTGCCCCAGAAGTAGATGCTGGGCTTCCACATGATGAACATCTGGTTGTGGAACCACACGGTGAGGCCGCCGAAGACGACGATCAGCACGAGGCTGATCCACAGTGCCATGTCGATCTTGCGGCCGGTGGCCTTCATCCACGCGACCTGCACCAGCGTCGCGGCGAGCACGACGACCGTGGCCAGCAGTGCGGGCGCCTCGGTCGCGCCGACGACGCCGCCCTGGACGATCGCGCCCAGCCAGTGCGTGGCGAAGGCCGCGCCCTGGTCGGGCATGTGCCCCGCGAACTTGTAGGTCGCGAAGAAGAAGATCAGCGGCAGGACGTCGAAGAGTAGTTTCATGGTCGGCGGGGCGCCCGGGTGAGGTTCGAACAGAGGGCGCTTGCGGCGGCCGGGAGGCAGCGCGGCAGGAACGGGAAACGGCGATCGCGGGGGCGAAGTCTAGCGCAGGCGCATTTCAGGACGAGCACGACACCTCGATGTGCCGCGCCCAATCGGGCGGAAGCGCGGCGTAGTGCGCATTGCCGGGCTGCTCGTCGTACGGGCGCCGGAGCAGCTCGTGCAGCGCACGCACCTCCCCGAAATCGCCCTTGCTGGCCTGATCGATCGCGTTTTGGGCCAGATGGTTCCGCAGGATGTATTTCGGATTGACGCGGTCCATCGCGGCGCGGCGGTCGGCGTCCGAGCGCGTCTCCGATTCCAGCCGGTGCAGGTAGCGCTCGCCCCAGGCGTCGGCGGCGCCGCGGTCGATGAAGTGGTCGCGGAACGCCGACGGCGTGGCCGCGGTTCCGCGGTCGAAGGCGCCGAGCGCCCGCATCGCGATCGTGTGGTCGACGCGTTCGGCCGCCAGCAGGCCCAGCAGGTCGTCGAGCAGCGCCTTGTCGCCGTCCTGCGCGAGCTCCAGGCCCAGCTTGGCCCGCATGCGGTCGGAGTAGGCCTGGACGAAGTGGTCGCCGAAGGTGTCGAGCACGGCGGGCAGCGTGGTGTCCGGGTCGTCGCACAGCGGCTTGAGCGCGTGGCCCAGCGCGTGCAGGTTCCACCACGCGACGTTGGGCTGGCGCGCGAACGCGTAGCGGCCGCCGGTGTCGGAATGGTTGCAGATGTGGCCGGGGTCGAAGCCGTCGAGGAAGCCGAACGGACCGTAGTCGATGGTCAGGCCGAGGATGGACATGTTGTCGGTGTTCATCACGCCGTGCGCGAAGCCGACAGCCTGCCAGTGCGCGACCATCGCGGCCGTGCGGCGCACCACTTCGGCGAGCCAGGCGTGCAGCGGGTCGAGACCGTCCTGGCCGCCCGCCAAGTCGGGGAAGCAGGTTGCGATCGTGAAGTCCACCAGGCGCCGCAGCGCGTCGTGCTGGTCGGTGTGCGCGAAATGCTCGAAGTGGCCGAAGCGCAGGAAGCTGGGCGCGACGCGGGTGACGACGGCGCCGGTCTCCATCGTCTCGCGCATCACCGGCAGCGCCGAGCCGGCCACCGCCAGCGCGCGCGTGGTGGGCACGCCCAGCGCGTGCATCGCCTCGGAGCAGAGGAACTCGCGGATCGACGAGCGCAGCACGGCGCGGCCGTCGCCCATGCGCGAGTAGGGCGTGCGGCCCGCGCCCTTGAGCTGCAGCTCGAACGACGGCTCGCCTTGCCGAGCCTGCCATTCGCCCAGCAGCAGCGCGCGGCCGTCGCCCAGCTGCCCGGCCCAGACGCCGAACTGGTGCCCGCTGTAGACCGTCGCCATCGTCTGCAGGCCGGGCCAGGTGGCGCGGCCGGTGAGGACGTCGATCGCGCGCCAGTCGTCGCGCGTGGCCCAGTCGGCGGGCCAGCCCAGCAGCGCGGCGCAGTCGTCGCTCGTGGCGACCCAGTGCGGGTCGGGGAAGGCCTGGGCGGGCAGGTCGGTGCCGAAGGTGTGGCGGCGCACGGGCGACGGCGCGGTCTCGTCGTCGCGCCGGACGTCGGGCACGTCCTGCGTGAAGCGCGCGAAGCGGTTGATCCAGTTCGACGGGTCGGGTCCGATGGGAGCGGTGTCTGTCATTTCGGCCAGTCTAGCGAGCCCCCTGGCGCGCGGCCGGCGAAGGGCTATAAAGTAAGGCAACGCTCGCGAGAGGGCGAGACGAACGACAAGGAGACAAGCATGAGCGTCCTGATGGGCCAGATGATGAAGCTGCCGTTGACCGTGTCGTCGCTGATCCGGCACGCGGCGCGGCATGCGGGCGACGTCGAGATCGTGTCGCGGCGCTGCGAGGGCGACATCCACCGCAGCAACTGGGCCGAGGTCGAGAAGCGCGCGCGCCAGCTGGCGCAGGCGCTCGAGGCGCTGGGCGTCGCGCCCGGCGATCGCGTCGCCACGCTGGCCTGGAACGGGCATCGCCACGTCGAGATCTACTACGGCGCGTCCGGCTCGGGCCGCGTCTGCCACACGATCAACCCGCGCCTGTTCCCCGAGCAGATCGAGTGGATCGCCAACGACGCGGAGGACGCCGTGCTGTGCTTCGACGCCGGCCTGCTGCCGCTGGCCGAGAAGCTGGCGCCCAAGCTCAAGACGGTGCGCCACTTCGTGCTGATGGGCCACCGCGGCCAGATGCCCGCGGAGACCGGCATCCCGAACCTGCTGTGCTTCGACGACCTGCTCGCGCAGCAGGACGGCGACTACGCGTGGCCCGAGCTCGACGAACAGACCGCCGCCACGCTCTGCTACACCTCGGGCACCACGGGCAACCCGAAGGGCGCGCTCTACAGCCACCGCTCCATCGTGCTGCACTCGTACGGCGCGGCGCTGCCGGACGCGATGTGCCTGTCCACGCGCGACGTCATCCTGCCCATCGTGCCGATGTTCCACGTCAACGCCTGGGGCATCCCCTACACCGCCGCGATGACCGGCTCCAAGCTGGTGATGCCCGGCGCCTGGCTCGACGGCGCGTCGCTCTACAAGCTGTTCGAGTCCGAGAAGGTCACGTTCAGCGCCGGCGTGCCCACCGTCTGGCTGGGCCTGCTGAACCACATGAAGGCCAACGACCTGCACTTCAGCACCTTCAAGCGCACCGTCATCGGCGGCTCGGCCTGCCCGCCGGCGATGATGAAGTCGCTGCAGCAGGACTACGGCGTCGAGGTGATCCACGCCTGGGGCATGACGGAGCTGTCGCCGCTGGGCACGCTGTCGCGGCTGCAGTCCAAGCACGAGTCGCTGCCGGCCGAGGCGAAGCAGAAGCTGCTGCAGAGCCAGGGCCGCGTGATCTACGGCATCGACATGGCCATCATCGACGACGAGGGCCACTCGCTGCCGTGGGACGGCCAGGCCGCCGGCAACCTCGTGGTGCGCGGGCCATGGGTGATCTCCCGCTACTTCAAGGCCAAGGACTCGCCGCTGGTGAGCGTCGACGGCGAGCCCGGGTGGTTCCCCACCGGCGACGTCGCGGCCATCGACGCCGACGGCTTCATGTTCATCACCGACCGCAGCAAGGACGTCATCAAGTCCGGCGGCGAGTGGATCAGCTCGATCGAGCTCGAGAACATCGCCATCGCGCATCCCGCGGTGCACGAGGCCGCGGTCATCGCCTGCAAGCACCCGAAGTGGGACGAGCGCCCGCTGCTGGTGGTCGTGCCCAAGCCGGGTGCGACGGTCTCGCGCGAGGAGTTGCTGGCCTTCTTCGACGGCAAGATCGCCAGGTGGCAGATCCCCGACGACGTCGCCGTCGTGGCCGAGCTGCCGCACACCGCCACCGGCAAGCTGCAGAAGCTCAGGCTGCGCGAGCAGTTCCGCGATCATGTCCTGCCCACGGCGGCCGTGTCGCAGTCGTGACACGGCTGTTCGGGGTAGTCCCTCAAGGCGACGTCGCGGCACTGCGCTAACGTCGCTCGACGACCGCGGGCCACGCGGCGACCACGGAGACAAAGCCATGACTTTCCCGAAGAAGTTCGCCGTCCTCGCACTAGCCGCCCTGGCGCTGCAGCACGGCGCCGCGTTCGCGCAGAAGGGCGAGACCGTCAAGATCGCCTGGATCGACCCGCTGTCCGGGCTGATGGCCCCGATTGGCCAGAACCAGTTGAAGAGCTTCCAGTACCTCGCCGAGCTGTTCAACAAGAACAACCCGGCCGGCGTGAAGTTCGAGATCGTGCCGTTCGACAACAAGGTGAGCCCGGCCGAGTCGCTGACGGCGCTGAAGTCGGCCCTCGACCAGAACATCCGCTACATCACCCAGGGCGACGGCTCGGGCTCGGCGGGCGCGCTGGTGGACGCCATCAACAAGAACAACGAGCGCAATCCCGGCAAGGAAGTGCTCTACATGAACTATGCGGCGGTCGATCCCGACCTGACCAACAGCAAGTGCAGCTACTGGCACTTCCGGCTCGACGCCGACACGTCGATGAAGATGGAAGCGCTGACCACCTTCATCAAGGACCAGAAGGACATCAAGAAGGTCTACATCATCGGCCAGAACTACGCGCACGGCGTTCAGGTGGCCAAGTACGCGAAGGCCGACCTGGCGCGCAAGCGTCCGGACATCGAGATCGTCGGCGAGGACCTGCACCCGCTCGCCAAGGTAACCGACTTCGCGCCCTACGTCGCCAAGATCAAGGCGTCGGGCGCCGACACCATCATCACCGGCAACTGGGGCTCCGACCTCTCGCTGCTGGTCAAGGCGGCCAACGAGGCCGGCCTCAACGTCAAGTTCTTCACCTACTACGCCAACAACTCCGGCACGCCGACGTCACTCGGCGCCGGCGGCGCCGGGCGCATCTACTTCGTGGGGTATGGCCATCCCAACATGGGCGGCCCGATCCGCAAGCTGCAGGACGACTTCAAGGCCAGGTTCAACGACGACTTCTATGTCGCCGACCTCTACACCGAGCTGCAGCTGCTGTCCGAGGCCATGGCCAAGGCGAAGTCGACCGACCCCAACAAGGTGGCCGTGGCGCTGGAAGGCCTGAAGCTCAAGAGCTACAACGGCGACATCGAGATGCGCAAGACCGACCACCAGCTGCAGCAGGACCTGTGGATCTCGGTCTGGCAGAAGACGGACGCGAAGAATCCGTACTCGGTCGAGAACACGGGCTACACGTTCGCGCCGGTCGCGCATTACGACGCCTACGTCGCGAGCACGCCCACGTCCTGCCAGATGAAGCACTGAAATGTTGATCCCCACGCTCCCGCTGGTCGCTGCCTCCCGAGGGGGAGCTCGGTTTGGCTCGGGTGGTGAGCCTCGCTGCCCGAGAGCTTGGTTGGGCCTGCGGCCAGCGCGCGGCGCTTCGCGCCGCTGAAGGCGGCGGTTGGACCAGGTCGTCATCAACCTGCTCAACGGCCTCAGCTCGGGGCTGTTGCTGTTCATGCTCAGCGCGGGGCTGACGCTGATCTTCAGCATGATGGGCGTGCTCAACTTCGCGCACGCCGGCTTCTACATGCTGGGCGCCTACGTCGGCTATGCAACGTCGCGCATCGTCGGCTTCTGGCCGGCGCTGGCGGTCGCGCCGGTCGTGGTGGGCGGGCTCGGCGCGGTGTTCGAGCGCGCCTGCCTGCGCCGCGTGCACCGCTTCGGCAACGTGGCGGAGCTGCTCGTCACCTTCGGGCTCAGCTACCTCATCCTGGAGCTCGTGCAGGTCGTCTGGGGCCGCGCGCCGGTGGCCTTCGATCCGCCGGCCGTGCTCGCGCAACCGGCGTTCACGCTGGTGCAGTCGACGACGACGGGGCTGTCGCTCGTCTTCGGCCATGCGGACGCGGCGGCCTGCGCGCACGCGGTCTGCACGACGTTCCCGGCAACGCGCGCCTTCATGATGGGCGTGGCGCTGCTGATGCTCCTCGCGCTGTGGCTGCTGCTCAAGCACACGCGCGTGGGCCTGGTGATCCAGGCGGCGCTGACCCATCCCGAGATGGTCGAGGCGCTGGGCCACGACGTGCCGCGCGTGTTCATGCTGGTGTTCGGCGCGGGCTGCGCGCTGGCCGGGCTGGCCGGCGTGATCGGCGGCGCCACCTTCGTCACCGAGCCGGCGATGGCCGCGGCCGTCGGCTCGATCCTGTTCGTCGTCGTGGTCGTCGGCGGCACCGGCTCGCTGGTCGGCGCCTTCGTCGCCTCGTTGCTGATCGGGCTGCTGCAGACGGTGCCGTTGACGGTCGACAAGTCGCTGGTCAACGTGGCGGCCGCGGTCGGCTGGACGGTGTCGACCGACAGCGTCGCCTGGCCGCTGATGAAGCTCACGCTGGCGCAGGTCGCGCCCATCCTGCCGTACCTGCTGCTGGTGCTGGTGCTGATCGTGCGGCCGCGCGGGCTGTTCGGGACGCGCGATGACTGAGCGTGTCTTTCATTTCCGGCCGATCGACATCGGCCGCTGGATCGTGTGGGGCGGCTACGCGCTGATCCTGCTGCTCGCGCCGCTCGTGTTCAACAGCAGCCTGTCGCAGACGTTGCTGTCGCAGATGGGCATCGCGATCATCGCCTGCCTGTCGTACAACATGCTGCTGGGGCAGGGCGGCATGCTCAGCTTCGGCCATGCGGTCTACAGCGGGCTTGGCGGCTTCCTGGCGATCCATGCGCTCAACAAGGTGGGTGACGGCTCGCTGCACCTGCCCGTCAGCCTGGTGCCGATGGTGGGCGGCCTCGCGGGCCTCGTCTTCGCGGCGCTGTTCGGCTTCGTGACGACGCGCAAGTCGGGCACGACCTTCGCGATGATCACGCTGGGCATCGGCGAACTGGTGTATTCGATGTCGCTGATGCTGCCCGAATTCTTCGGCGGCGAGGCGGGCATCAACAGCAACCGCGTCGTGCCGCCGGCGACCCTCGGCGTCACGTTCGGCCCGCAGATCCAGGTGTATTACCTCATCGCGCTGTACTGCTTCGTCTGCACCGGCCTGATGTTCGCGTTCACGCGCACGCCGCTGGGCCGCATGCTCAACGCGGTGCGCGACAACCCCGAGCGCGTCGCCTTCATCGGCTACGACACGCAGCGCGTGCGCTGGCTCGCCTTCATGATCTCGGGCCTGTTCGCGGGCATCGCCGGCGGGCTCGCGGCGATCAACTTCGAGCTGGCGACGGCGGAGGTCGTCGGCGCACAGCGCTCCGGCGCCTACCTGCTGTTCACGTTCCTGGGCGGCTCGACCGCGTTCTTCGGCCCGATCATCGGCGGCGTGCTGATGGTGCTGGCGACGGTCGTGCTGTCCAACATCACCAAGGCCTGGCTGCTGTACCTGGGCCTCGCGTTCATGCTGATGGTGATGTACGCGCCGTCCGGGGTCGCGGGGCTGGTCCTCGCAAACCTGCGGCTCGCGGCGTTCGGCAGGCTGCGGCCGCTGTTGTCCGGCTATCTCGCGTTGTTCGTCGCGGGCGCGATCGCGTTCACGGGCGCGAGCGCGATGGTCGAGATGCTTTACCACCTGCAATTGAACGAGGCCCTCGGGCCGGTGATGACGTTCGGCGGCGTGTCGCTGAACGCGAAGGGCGCCGGCGCCTGGGTCGGCGCGGCGTTGCTGTTCGTCGCCGGCGCCATCGCCTTCGAGCTGGCGCGCCGGCGTTTCCGCGTGCGCTGGGACGCCGCGCAGCACGACATCGAGCGCGAGCTGAAGCGCCGGGAGGCCGCGTGACCGAGCGTGTCGCCCTCGAATTGCGCGATGTCCACAAGCGCTTCGGCAAGACGGAGATCATCCGCGGCGCGTCGCTGCGCGTGAACGCCGGCGAGCGCGTCGCGATCATCGGGCCCAACGGCGCCGGCAAGTCCACGCTGTTCAACCTGATCAGCGGACGCTTCGCGCCCAGCTCGGGCGAGATCCTGCTGAACGGCGCGCGCATCGACGGCGCCGCGCCGCATCGCATCAACCGGCAAGGGCTCGCGCGCAGCTTCCAGGTCAGCAACCTGTTCACGCACCTGTCGGTGTTCGAGAACCTGCGCTGCGCGGTGCTGTGGTCGCTCGGCTATCGCTACGCGTTCTGGCGCTTCCTGGCCAACCTGCGCGACGCCAACGAACGCGCCGAGGAGGTCATGGCCATGCTGCAGCTGCAGCGCCGCCGCGACGCGCTCGCGATGAACCTCACCTACGCCGAACAGCGCGCGCTGGAGATCGGCCTGACCATCGCCGGCGGCGCCGACGTCATCCTGCTGGACGAGCCCACCGCCGGCATGAGCAAGAGCGAGACGCGCCGCTTCGTGCAGCTGATCCGCGACGTCACCGCCGGCAAGACGCTGCTGACCGTCGAACACGACATGGGCGTCGTCTTCGGCCTGGCCGACCGCATCGCCGTGCTGGTCTACGGCGAGGTGATCGCCTTCGACACGCCCGAGGCCGTGCGCGCCAACCCGCGCGTGCAGGAGGCCTACCTCGGCTCCGTGCTCGCGCAGGCGACGGAGGCGTGATGCTCAAGCTCGACAAGCTCCACGCCTTCTACGGCAAGAGCCACGTGCTGCACGGCGTCGACCTGCAGGTCGCGCCCGGCGAGATCGTCGCGCTGCTGGGCCGCAACGGCTCCGGCCGCTCGACCACCGCGAAGGCGATCATGGGACTGGTCGATACCCAGGGCGGCATCGCGTGGCAGGGCCGGTCGCTCGCTGGCCTGAAGCCGTACGAGATCGCGCAGCGCGGCATCGGCTACGTTCCCGAGAACCGCGACATCTTCCCCAAGCTCACCGTGCACCAGAACCTGCAGCTGGGCCAGAAGTCGCGCGCGAAGAGTCCGCGCTGGACCTTCGACGACATGTACGCGCTGTTCCCGCGCCTGCGCGAACGCCAGCACACGGAGGCCGGCGTGCTGTCCGGCGGCGAGCAGCAGATGCTGACGCTGTGCCGCACGCTGATGGGCGACCCCGAGCTGATCATCATCGACGAGCCCACCGAGGGTCTCGCGCCCAAGATCGTCGAGCAGGTGGCCGAGTACCTGCTGGCGCTGAAGGCGCGCGGGCTGTCGGTGCTGCTGATCGAGCAGAAGCTCACCATCGCGCTCGAGATCTCGCAGCGCTGCGTGGTGATGGGGCACGGACGCGTGGTGTTCGAGGGCACTCCGGCGGCGTTGAAGGCGGATGCGGGCGTGCGCAAGGAGTGGCTGGAGGTCTGACCGCCGACGCGCCGGTGCTAGTCTCGCGGCATGAACCTCCCATTCCTTCGCGCGGCCGTGCTGGCCGCCACGGTCGCGTCGGCCGCCGGCGCCCACGCCGCCGAGATCGTGCTGGAGCAGTCCGCCGTCCAGAAGCTGGTCGTCGAATCGCTGTTCCGGGACCACGGCCGCTACGTCCTGCAGGGCGGCGCCTGCAGCGCCTGGCTCGACAACCCCACCGTGACGCTCGCCAACGGCCGCGTCGTCATCCGCGCCCACCTCAGCGCCCGAGTCGGCATGGACCTCGGCGACAGCTGCGCCGGCGTCGACCTGGCCTCCTGGGCCACGGTCTCGGGCGTACCCGCCGCGCAGGGCACGCGCATCCGCCTCTCGGACATCCGCGTCGAGGACGTCGGCGATGCGAACACCCGCATCGTGCTGAACTCCGGCCTCGCGCCGACGCTGCCGGGGGCGTTGGATCTGGACGTGCTGAAGGCCGTGCGCGCGATGTTGCAGGGGGCGAGTGGGCAGTTGCAGGCCGACGTGCAGGCGTTGAACATCGAGTCGGTGCGGGTGGCGGACAACCGCTTGGCGGTGCGGTTTGATTTCAGGGTGGTGGGGCGGTGACCGATTGGCGGCAAAGTGAAGTTGGATTGCGGTCAGCACCGGCCGGTTGCTGACGACAGCTTTGGGGTGGGCTACCTGTCATGAGAGATCCAGCTCGAATTGGCGACGTTCTGGCTGCGCTGCGCGCTGCATGGGCGGAATCACCCGACCTTCGGCTTGGTCAGTTGATCGTGAACGCTGTCCTACCCACCAACCCGTGCGCTGAAGTTTTCTACACCGAAGACGAAACGCTCGTTCGAGGATTGAACAGACTTCGGGAGCTTCTGCAGGCGACCAAGGTTGCCTGAACTGGCATCGACCGCCGCTGACGGCCAGAAGCTGTCCTTGACCAAGGGCCGCTTTCGGCTAGCCTCCTCGCCCACGGACCCCATCGTTTCATCCTCCTGCGAACACGTTGTTCAGCTTGCGGCGCTACTGGAGGGTCTGGCTGCGCACGGGATCGGCTTGTACGAACACCGCTGTGACGCGTTGGTGTTCGGCAGCTTCCAACTCACGCTGGGGCGACCGCTCGAACGCGTTCGTGGTCGCCTCGCCGTCCCTGCGAATCGACCCGGCCGTCGCCGGCGCCGCGATCGGGGTGCCTGCTGACCGCTTCCGTCACATCGAGCCGAGCGGTCGCGACGACCCCGGTCGCGACGACCCCGGCGGCGACGTGCTCGGGCCCGACCAAGGCTGGGCTTTCTACCTCAACCTTCCGTATGCCGACCCGACGGGCACGAGGCAAGGCGCGCGCTTCTCCTTCACCATGGAATGGCCCGTCCACCGCACCACGGCGCTGCCCATGTGCATCGACGCCGATCGCGCGCGCGTCGACATCACGGCCGCAGGCTGGGGCCATCTTGGGAAGACCCACGACTGGAGCGGCAAGCCTTGGCCGTCCTACATCACCGCACGTTCGAGCGGCAGGTTGCGGGCTCGAAGGAACAGATCCTTGTCTTCTACCACCCCGTCTCGGATGCGGATGACCGGCACGGTTGCCTCTTCCGCCTGAAAATCGACACTGACCTGATTCCGGAGGACGCGAACCGCTGAGGAACGGGGAGCAACGCGCCCAACTGAGTTGCGGCTGCTAGCCGCTGGATCGCGAGGGCGCGTTGCGAGGATGTCGGGGCGATCGAGATGTTCTGAGCCAACCGGATCGCCCCTCGGCTCATTGGAAAGGCAGCAAGGCGGCCTGGCTCGCACCCGAGACGTTGTCCGGTGCCAGCACCATGACGCCGAGCGCGGTTGAGTTGTTGATTTCGCTGTTCACGCTGTACGACGCCACCCCTGATCCGTTCGGAGCCACGGTCGGCGCCGCGCTGAAGGTGACGGCCGGCGTGAACGCATTGAACGAACCGGTTCCCGGCATCGACGCGCCGGTGCCGTCGGGGCCGAAGTAGTTCATCCTGTATTTGAAGCGAGGGTTGGCCGACGTCAATCCCAGCCCGGGAGTGCCTGTCGGAACGGGCAACAGCAGGGTGGAGTTGTCCGTTGGCTGCGTGATCGTGAACAAGACGGTGCCGCCACCAGTGATTGTGCAGTTGGCATCGGTGGGGAAAATGGCCGTCGCGAAAGTCGATTTGGCCAGGCTGCTGCTCAACAACGAGCCGTTGATTCCGATCAGAATCATGTTTGGCGTGAATCCCGCCCCGCCGCTGGTGTCGATGCACATGTCGAACTCTTGGAATCCCAAGGTGGTCGAGGTGCGGTTGTGCGTGTTGACGCCGAAAATCACAGTGCTTCCCGCAATTCTCGCGCCCACCGCCCTGACATCGGCTTGGGTGACGCCTTGAGGTGTGGGCTGGTACAGCCCCAAGGTATAGAACCCCGGGGTTCCCGCGATCGCCCCGCCCGCGTTGCTGAAGTTCAACGTGCCGCCACTCTGACTCACTGCCAAGTTGGAACGGCTGTGCGCGACCAGGTAGTACGGAACCGACAGTTTGACGTTGCCGTTGAGACGCGAACTGGAAGGCGTCAGTTGGACATAACCCCCGATGTCCTGGAACCCTGTACCCCCACCGACCGAACTGGCCGGCACGTTCAGGCTGACCGGGAACGTGGCGTCGCTGTTGGCGTTCACGATCACGGAAGGCGGCGTCGTCACGGTCGCGCCCGCGGGCCCGGAGACCTTGGTGGTCGTGATATTGAACTGGACCGCCTTGGGGCCCGTGTTGTGCAGCGTGAGGGTCTTCGTTCCGCTGAAGTCGGCGAGGAGATCCGCGAACCCGAACGACGCGCTTTCGTCCGCCGTGCGCACCACGGCTTGTGTGGTGGTCGCGCCCAACGCTTGCACCAGTCCGGCGCCCTCGTTGCGTTCCAGGAGGTCCAGCATCATGCTCGGGCTTGCCGTTTGCACGATGGCCGCCCGCAGATCCGCCTGCGACCAGGTGGGGTGGGCCTGCTTGGCCAGGGCGGCGACGCCGGCGACGCCGGGCGTGGCCATCGACGTTCCGGACAGGATTTCGAACCCGTTGCCGCTTCCCGAAGCCGTCGAGGCCACCGAGACCCCAGGCGCCGTGACGCCTGGCCGCAAGACGCTGTCGCCGATCCGAGGACCCTGCGACGAGAAACTGGCGATCCTTTCGAATCCGGGGTTCGCGAGGGTCGCGGTGTTGTTGGCGATGGCGCTGACCGCCGAGGGAGCACTCAGCGACGGGCCGTCGGCCAATGCGACGCCGAAGAACGGAATCGTCACCGGTTCGTAGACGTTTCCGGCGCTGGGGTCGGCGGCACCTCCCGGGATCGGACCTTCATAGGGCGGCAACCCCGCTGAGGAGTTGATCATCGCCGCGGCGGCGGCCCCGAAATGCTGGGCCGCACCGGCGCGATAGACGCGCGCACAATTGCCCCGCACAGTCACGACCATTTTGCCGGTGAGGCTGACGCCGGTCACCGCGGGGTCGTATTCATTCGGGTTACAGCCGAGCGACACCGTCCCGTCGGGATTTCGCAGAACTCGAATCGGGTAATTGCTGCCGTTCGCAAAAACACCGCTGTTCGAGTTCTGCACGGTCAGCGTGGGACCTCCCGAAAGCGCCAAGCTGGCGGTCGGAAGGCCGGGGAGCGCATCCGTGGCGGCGACCGAGATGGCGCCCTCGAAAACCGCTGGCGCACTCGTGATGTAAGGCACCGGGCCGGAGTTGCCCGATGCGGCGACGACCAGGATTCCGGCGGCAGTTGCATTGGCGACTGCGGTGCTCTCTGCCAGGCTGCCCGCATCGACACCGCCGGCATTGCCGAAATCCGACCCGAGCGACATGCTGATCACGTCCACGCCGTGGGCCACGGCCCAGTCGATCGCCTCCGAAACGACATTGGTATTGCCGGAGCAGCCAAATACCCGAACCGAATACAAATCGGCCTTGGGCGCCACGCCCGGGCCGATCCGGAACGCGCCGGGCGTGTAGGCTGCGGCGGTGTAGGGCCCGGTATAGGTTGTTCCGTCGGCCGCGACCCCGAAGCCCGTGGCCGTGCCCGCCACGTGGCTGCCGTGGCCGACGCTGCCGGAGGTGTACGCGCAATCGAGCGGATTCGGGTCCGGCACGGGGGTGTTGCTTCCGGTGTAGTCGTCACCCACCAGGTCGATGCCGCCTTTGACCTTCGGCGCACCGGGCCCGAACATCGACGGGTCGGCGGGCAAGGTATCCGTCGCCTTGGCGGCGTTGAAGGCGGCCACCGTACCCGGCCCCCCGAAATTGGCGTGGGTATAGTCGATACCGGTGTCGATGATCGCGATCTTCACCCCCTCGCCCCGATAGTTGCCCGGCGCTTGCCAAACCTGCGGCGCACCGATCAGCGGAATGGCGTTGACGTTGAGCCGCTGGTAAGTGCCCACGGCCTGGACGTCGACGACGCCAGGAAGCGCGCGCAGGGCCGCGATCCGATTCCTCGGGATCTTGATCTTCACGCCGTTCAGCGCGCTGTGGAAATGAGCGAGAACCTTGCCCCCCAGACGTTCGATGGACGGCCGCAGCGTTTCATGCTCCGAAGCGCGCGCGGCGATGACCGAATCGCGTTCGCCTTGGACAAGTTTTCTGCCGAGTTGTCTTTGTACCTGCGCCACAGGCTCGCCGCTCAACAGCACGACCACGGTGACCGGCGTCGAATCCGCAGAACGTGACACGAAGGGCTTGATCGGCGTGTTGGCGGGAACCGCTTGGAACAGCTCCGCCGACTGGGCCCCAGCGGTAGATCCCGTCACGACCATTGCGGCGCAAAGCCCCGCATTGCGAACAGAGCTTCTCATTTCCGGCTCCCTTGCTGACCTGAATGGCGGCGCACGTCGATCGCCGAACGCCGCTTGGAAACGACCAGGGCCAGCGCGCCGGCCAGGGCCACCAATGCGAAGGTGCCCGGTTCCGGAACCGTTCCACCCGCGGCGAGTTCGACGTCGACCGAATCGAAGTCCCAGAACGCAGCGGCCTGGCTGAACTTGAACGTCAGATCGGTCGATGGTGAACCGGCCAAGAGCGTGTATTGGTAGTTCGTGTATCCGAAGACAGGCGCATTGGTCAGCGACATCTCGGTCGCGCCGCCCCAATCGAATTCGAAGCTATTGGGCTGCGCGACACCGTTGACGTCGGCTTCGTTCATCAGCCAGAACGAGATGGTGTACGCCAGGCCAGCCTGCGTGGCCAAGGATTGGCTGATCGAACTGACGGAAGCGTTGCCGAAGTAAGCGGCATATGTTCCGGCTTGAGGCGCGAGTGTATCGACTGCGTCCCAGCTTGGGTCGATCGTTGTCGTCCAACTCGAGAAATCCCCGGTTTCGAATCCGCCGTTGCTCACTGGACCGGCAAAGGCCGGCCCGCAAACGAGTAGCGCGGCGACCCAAGCGGCGGCACGTGACGTCGATGTCCCAACTTCCATGGTTCATTCTCCGTGTTGGGACACCGCCATCGGCCCAAGACCAATTCCGAGGTCGGTGGTGTCCGGATCGAGCAACTGGCAATCGCCGAGACGTGCATTGCGATTACCGTGCCAGGCATTCAAATGTGAACGAGATCAACGGTTTAGCTGCGAGTGCTGGCATTGCGTGTGTTCACGCTGTAAATTCGGTCGACAACGGGTTAACCCGTGTCAAGCGCAATTGCGGCTGGCGGAGGGCATGGGGTTCGAACCCCACGGAGGGCGGGAGCCCTCAGCAGTTTTCAAATTTAAGCAAGGAGAGCCGGAGGAGACTTGGCATCTTGGCCAGGCCTATCAAACTGGAAATGGCGTACCGAAGAGCGATATCGAGGCATACGCTTGGTGCAGGTGTGCAGTGGCGAGTTCGCGCGCCGCTGGACCGACCAAGAGCTCGAGGCGGAAATTCTGAAGGACGCCAACGACTCGCTGTCGAAACTGATGGCGGAATTTCCTTCGGACAAGTTTCAAGCGGCCCAGGAAATTGCAGTGCGGTACGTTGCGACCTACGCCAAGAAACAGAGGGAAAACGGCGCTCATTGAACTGGACGTTGAACTTGGAGTCGCCCTTCGGCGGCGGATTCAACTGGTCAACGCAACACATTGGCTGAACATCTCAGCCGGGGTCTGGAAGCCGAGGGTCTCGTCGCTCGGATAAGTATGCTTGAGCCAACCTGCGATCTGTTCTGGCGACCAGAGCATCCTCAGCTTGTCAGCCACGATGCGGGCCAGCGCACGGTTCCTCGTCGACTTACAGCGCTTTGGGCGACGCGCTCGGTCCCATGCGGCCTCCTCAGCCTGGCTTGCACGATAAGCTTCACGGTCGCCGTTGCGTTTGATCTCTCGACTGATCGTCGATGGCGCTCGCTCAAGCGGTGCAGCAATTGATCGGATAGATTCGCCCGCCACGATCGATCGCGAGATTTCCTCGCGCTCGGCCGGCGTCAATGCTGTTGCTGCGCGACGTCGGTCAGCTGGCCGAATGCCGCCGGCTCGGGCGAGGATTTTCTGAATCGATGTGTGCGGTCGATCGAAGAGCTTGCCGATCTCCTGCAGCGTCCAGCCTTCTTTCCAGCGCTCCCACATCTGCGCCTTCTGGCTGTCTGAATAGTAGATCCGTGGTCGTCGCTTCATCTGCAACACTCCTACCGCCTACGCGGTGGCTAGTGTGTTGCATCGACCGGTTGAATCCGCCGCCAGGAGCAGACCTCGGCCAACGTCCGGTTTCGGGTAACCTAGCTCGATGACGAAAGCGCTTGTTGCCTGCCTCCTGTTGGCCATGCTCACAAAGGGCGCCTTTGCGGGCGATGAAACATGCGAAGAGGCTGCCAGGCGAGCCGGCGCTAACCCGACGCTACTTGTTCCACGCGTCTACTTCGCCGTGACAGACGGGCCACGCCTCTTCTTCTATTCAGCGCCGGACGCAGCGTGCAGGCTAGCAGACAAGTTTGTGATCGCCGGCGATTCACTAATTGGATATTCTGAGTTCGAAGGCTGGACTTCTGTGATGTTCACGAAGCCGAACGGTGATCCAGTCACGGGTTGGGTGCGCGGTGAGCGGCTCCGAGCAAAGGGCAGGCTTGGAGGCCAATAGGCCGCCCGACTGTGGCGCGCGTGTACCGTCTCGCCTGCAACCGGCCAGCAGCTGACGATCGCGAGAGTCAGCTATCGGGTAGGCTGGCAGGCCCCAAACGAAGAATCGACCTTTGACCTCTCCGCTGCTTCAGTGCCCCTGTTGTGACCATTTCAGCCTCGACGACGGCGATTGGGAGATCTGCCCGGTTTGCTTCTGGGAGGACGATGGCTTGGGAATCAGCGAGCCTGACGAAGAGTCAGGCCCCAATCACATCACGCTTCGTCAGGCACGGGCAAACTTCGCAGCCTTCGGCGCGTGCGATCGCCGAGTGCTTCCCAACGTCGTCACGATCGAGGAACGCGGGCGCTATGCTGTCGAACATCGAAACCTTCCGTAGACGAGCTTTCGGCCAGGAGCAGTCCTTCACCAGAGACGGCTTTGTGGCGCGGCAATTTCAGCGAACTGGATCGGTATTCGCTCTGGGAGGAGCAAGTGGAGGCTCACAAGATCTATCTCATCGGTGGAGATGACGATGAAGTCGCCACGATCGTCGAGCATGACGCGGACGAAGTGTGCAAGCTGGCCTGCAGCTACCGTGGCAAGGAGGTCTCCGCCAGCGCTTCCGATTTCTTCGAGGCGTTGTGCCAGATTCGGCTTCAACTTGAGACGGAGGGGCTGCGATTGTTTTGTTACGGCTCTAGCCTCAACGTCTATCCATCGCCGATGGCGCGTGACATGGGCGCTGGCCGGAAGGCCTACAAAATGCGCGATGGTCGGCATGCGTCAATTTCCGACCTGGTCGACATCTTCTCGGAAGGTCCGGATGTGATTCCCGCCAGCGTTTCCCAGCAGCGAGAATTCTTCGAACAATGGGTCGCCAGCGATCGCCGGTAACGGCCAGAAGCGGGCATCGGCTGGAGTCTGCTTTCGGGAGAGCAAATTGAAGGCTTGTTTCTGGGATCGAGAGGCCGCCGCGGTGTTGTCGCCAGCGGTCGGTGGCGTCGCGCCGGCGCTCTGGTTCTGGCTGCGCAACGGCGCGGGTTTCGATGCCATTTCTGTCGGTGGCCCGTGCGTTTGGGCAATCAGGGACATGCTCATCTCGTATGCCGTCGCACTCCCCGTATTGGTGTTGTGTCGGCGTTTTGGAATTCGAAGCCTCATCTCCCTATGGCTCGTCGCCGCGTTGATAGGTGGCCCGATGGGCTATGCGCTGGCAAATCCCGTGGAATTCGCATGGGCGCCAACGGAGGCGGACTTTACGCACGGCCCGTACTGGGGCCTGATGCTTGGTTACATGACACTTTTCGGCCTCACAGGGCTGTTATTTGCTGCGGTATCGAAGCGTGAGGCCGCGCGCGCGTAGGTCGCATTGCGGCCATGAGCAGTCGGTCACGAAGGTCGGCTTTGGGGCAGGCACAATCGAGCGATGGCGCGAACGAACAAGCATACGGATGGGACGCTATGCCCGGAGGGCACGGCGTTGTTGCCGTCCCGCTTCCGGGCCTGCTGCGATTTTTTCGAGGCACACACACGGGCTTGCTACTTCGATCTGCGGTTTGAATGGTGGCCGAAGGCACGCGGTTGGTTCGTCGCTGTCGCTCCACAAGCTGGCGGCGGCGGAGTCGCGATCCATTACTGCCCAAATTGCGGCTCAGCACTGACAGCAAAAGCGCGACGTGCTGCTACGTCGCGGCAAGACGGTGCGGAGCGGCCGTAGCCGGCCATTTGCTGCCGGTTGCGAATGGCAGCTTCGGAGCAGACTAGCAACTCGCGACAGCCCGATGCTGGCGGAGAATTGACCCATGACAACGCGCGCTCCTCGAATCGGAAAGAAACTGCATAGGCGCTGGCTGGCCGAGTGCGCCAGTGATGCAACCCAAGCGTCGTACTGGCGGAAGCGTCTGCTGGACTCAGCACCGGGTGAGGTGTTCGAACTGTCGCGAGCCGATTTGTCAGGGCTTTCGCGAGGCTCTGCGCTCGCAGTGCAAAGGTACGGCTTGCGTTACTCCGCAACGGTTGTCGACGCGAAAGAGGCAGAGCCGTGGCTGAGCGAGAACGGCTGCGTCGTATTCAGGTTCTGGGCGACCGACTTCCCGATGGTCAGCTTCTTCAGCGGGAACAACCCGGCGAGCCGGTAGCATCGAGCGGGGCGGCGCGGAAGTCGCTGACCGGCCATAACCAGTCGCTCGCGACTGGCTGCTATCGAGTAGGCTAGCTACCTTCTTCATGCCAGGACAAGTTGCACGTGGCTCAAGACCGAACTGAATCTGATCAGCATCCGAAGCGGTTGGCCCTGCGAGCTTTCATAGGCAAGAGAAAGTTTCTCGCTGAGCCTCTGTATCCCGGGGCAACCAACGAGGCTACCCGCGAGAAGTGCCAGGCGGTGATCGACGCTTTGGCGGAGAGGCTGATCCCTCTCGCTGACGCACCCGTCGATCAACGTATATTCGCCAAGGAGCTGACGCAGACAATGCTGGATTTCGGGTCTGCTGACTCCGAGGAGCGCGAACGCGCCGCCAGCTATGTCGAGGAAGTGATGGACATGCTCGAGATCGAATCTTCGGGCGGTCTGCTGAACATGTGGGCTTACGGCTTCGATCCTGCCGAGTTGCTCGCCAAGTCGCCCAATGTGCCGCCACGATAACCTCAGGACCGGCCAAGGAGCGGACCGAGTCGCTGCTGTCGGCCACTAGCTGTCATCGGCGAATGTCCGCTTTCAAGTAGGCATCCTTCACGACCGAACATCAAACCCAACTGAGTCAAGCGTGCGCGAATTCCCTCCGATTGACCGTGCGACCGAAGCGGCTGCGGCCCAGACGGTTTTCTTCACCGACGCGGAGTTCGAGGGACGACAAATTCGAAAAAGCAGGGCCAACTACCTCGCTTTCTTGTCAATGCGAGGAGCGGAGGTTGAGGGCGAGATCAAAAAGTTGCGAGCACTGTTTTCTGAGCACCCGGCCGAGGTGCTTGAGCGGGATGTTGTGTGTCTGCTTGCCGCGGTAAATTGGCGTGTCCACAACATCGCGTGTGCTGTTATAGCGGCGGGCTTCGTCACTGACCTGTCGTTGGCATCGCTTTGGCAGCGCATCCACGACGGAAGTTGGACATCCCCGCAGTTGGTCGCGACTGCGGCCTACGTAGACTCCGAGTTTGCGAAGAAGGCGCTACAGATGTTGTCCGATCGCTCGACCTACTTCAAGTCGATTGTCCCGTTGGCAGAACTACTTCTCGCCGAGCACGGCATGACCGAAGTAGACATCGGCGCGGCGGTTGCTAATGTGCAAGAGGCTCGAACGATTGATCGTGATAACTCTGGTGCCATCGGCTTGACTTGGCTGGCGAACCTGCGGACAGCATTCGGCTCGACGTTCGAGCGGCGGATCTGAACGACCGCTTTTCGGCGTCGAGAGCACCGACCCGAATGTCGCAGATGGGTCGACATCCGTCCACCACATCACTTCAAAGCAGTCATTGCTCCGGCTCGGAAACGCGAGATTCCAACCCATGCCCCCCCGTGCGAGCGGCCGCGCGTCGAGGCCCGTCCGCGAGGGGCGCGGATATTTCGATCCT
Organism: Scleromatobacter humisilvae; assembly: GCF_023231945.1. Taxonomy (GTDB): domain Bacteria; phylum Pseudomonadota; class Gammaproteobacteria; order Burkholderiales; family Burkholderiaceae_C; genus Scleromatobacter; species Scleromatobacter humisilvae. The sequence continues at coordinate 268,723 of NZ_JAJLJH010000004.1, read as the reverse complement.
GCTAGCCTCGCCGCATTCGATCCACGAAAGCCCTCCATGTCCGCCTACGAACTCGCCCAGCTGAATGTCGGAGTCGTGAACGGGCCGCTGGACTCTCCGGTCATGGCCGATTTCGTGGCGAACCTCGATCGCGTCAACGCGTTGGCGGAAGGTTCGCCGGGTTTCGTGTGGCGGCTGCAGACCGAGGAGGGGGATGCGACGGCGCTGCGGCCGATGGGGGACGACGTGCTGGTCAACATGTCGGTCTGGCGCGATGTCGAGTCCTTGAACAACTACGTCTACGGCTCGGCGCACGTCGAGATCATGCGGCGTCGCAAGGAGTGGTTCCAGCGCCTGAAGGACGCCTGGGTCGTGCTCTGGTGGGTTCCCGAGGGTCATCGTCCGTCCGTGCAGGAGGCGGTCGCGAAGCTCGAACTGCTGCGCAAGGCCGGGTCGACCGAGGCGGCCTTCACCTTCCGCCGCGCATTCCCGCCGCCGGATGCACCGAAGGCGGAAGCGGCTCGGGAATTCGGGGACGAGTGTCCGGCGACCTAGTCGCCACGCCAGCGAGGCGGCCCGCGAGGGCAACGGCCAAGGTGCGACCCGGCGAGACCTGGCGCCCACCAGAAGCGATCGGACGCCTGGCGGGAGTCGAGTTCACTCCAATGGCAACCAGTTCCACCGCGAGACCAATCAGTTTCACTCCGAGTGGAACTGGTTGGTGTCTGAGCGAGGCCAGTTGGTGTTTGAGTGAAACTGGTTGGTGTTCGAGTCGAACTGGTTGGTGTCTGAGTGGAGCGGATTGGTGTCTGAGCGGAACTGGTTGGTGCCTGAGTGGAACTGGTTGATCTCCGAGTCGAACTGGTTTCACTCAAACACCAACGAGTTGCCTCCCGAGTGCAGTCCGTTCCACCAGCCGGAGCCTGTCAGAATTTCTGTGTCCGAGGCATTGGATGACCAGGGGATGTCAGGATTTCTGTGTGCGAGGCGCGTCGACGCTACCCCCTGCTTCATCTGGCTGAGCCGGAGGTCGATCTCCGCATCACGGACCGTCAACGGCGGCACGATCCGGAATTCGCAGCCCCATGCCGGCAACAGCACGACCTTCATGCCGAGCCCCGGCCCGAGGATGGCGATCGTCGCTGTGCAGCGCCAGGCGAGGAACTCTTTAGATACCACGCGGCGTCATTTCGCTGGCTTGGCGCGGGTTCTCTGCTCAAATTGTTCGATCGCTGGCTGGTTCGTCGAATCGATCCCACGTGCGGGTGCAGGCGATCTCGCGAATCGCGACGAGAGCCAGGCAACGACGGTTCGCCCAGGTCGTGCTTCACCAGGACCCATGCTGCCATGAGGCGCACGGTCATCCGGTCGAGGCGCTGCGCCCTGCAAGTCCTGGCGGCGATGGTCGGCCCGGGGGCTCCTCTTGATGTCGACAAGGGCGCCCCCGAAGGGCTCGTCTTTCCATCAATCGACAAGGATTCCTGGAATGAAATGGTCACTGTGTACTGTCCTGCTCATGGGACTGGCGGCCTGTGCAGACCAGCCTGAAACGAGCGCGCAACCGGCTACGGAGGTCGCGTCAGTTCCCGCCGCCCAGGTGGTCTGCGAACGCATCTCACCCACCGGATCGAACCGCTTGGTGACGCGTTGCGCCCCGCCCGCCACGGCGTTCGACCACATGGACGCCCGAGATGCGGTCCGCGCCATGGCAGGACCGGGCGCGCCCGCTGCCGGTCCGAACGGCGCGACTGGCCACTGACCTGGATCCAGGCGCACGGACGCCGCCGTCAAGGATGCGACGCTGCCCCGGGGCGGCGAACGACAGCCCGGGATCGGCAGCGTCGCGACGGGACCTGCGCTCCTTGCTCAGGCCACCGACTCGATCGCCTGCTTCAGCAACCCCAGCCCGAGGTCGATCTCCGCGTCGCTGACCGTCAACGGCGGCGCAATGCGGAACACGCCGCCCATCGCCGGCAGCTGCACGATGTTCATGCTCAGCCCCAGCCGCATGCACTCCCGCGAGATGGCCCAACCGAGATCGGGCGCCGCCTGCCTGCCGGTGCGATCCTTGACGATCTCGACGCCCAGCAGCAGGCCGCGGCCGCGGACATCGCCGATGCAGTCGAACTCGCGCTGCAGCGCACGCAGGCCGTCCTCGAGGCGCTTGCCGGCGACGCGGGCGCGGTCGACGAGGCCGTCGCGGGCGACGATGTCCAGCACCTTCAGGCCGACGGCGGCGGGCAGCGGGTCGGAGATATGCGTCGTGTAGAACAGGAAGCCGCGGGCGTGGCAGTTCTCCTCGATCGCCTCGGACGTGATCACCGCCGACAGCGGCAGGCCGGCGCCCAGGGTCTTGGACAGCACGAGGATGTCGGGCACGACGCCGTCGCGCTCGAACGCGAACAGGGTGCCGGTGCGGCCGACGCCGGTCTGCGCTTCGTCGAGGATCAACAGCATGCCGCGCTCCTCGCACTTTTTCTTCAGCGCGGCGAGGTAGCCGAGGGGCAGGTCGATCAGGCCGCCGGAGCTGAGGATGGGCTCGGCGATGAAGGCCGCGAGGTTGCCGCTGGACTGGCGGTCGACCAGGTCGAAGCCGTAGTCGAGCTCGGCCTGCCAGTCGAAGCGACCGTCGCGCTCGAAGCGCGGGCGATAGGGGTAGGGCGCGTTGATCGCGAACGAGCCGACCGCGGCCGGGCCGTAGCCCTTGCGGCCGGCGCTGTAGGTGGCCGAGGCGGCGCCGCCGGTCATGCCGTGCCAGGACTGCGCGAAGCTCACGATCTCGAACTTGCCGGTGTGCAGCTTGGCCATCTTGATGGCGGCCTCGTTGGCCTCGGCGCCGGTGCTCAGGAGCATGGCGCGATCGAGTCCGGGCGGCGTGATCTCGGCCAGCCGCGTGGCGAGGTCGACGACCGGACGACTCAGCATGCCGCTGAACAGGTGGGCTAGGCGCTGCGCATGGTCGGCGACCACCGCGGCGATCTCCGGATGCACGTGCCCGAGCAGCGCGCTCATCTGGCCGGACGTGAAGTCCAGGATGGCGCGGCCGTCGGCGTCGTGCACGAAGCTGCCCTGGGCGCGCTCGATGATCAGCGGCTCGAAGACACCGCCGTAGCGGATCAGGTGGCGGCGGGCGTTCTGCCAGAAGTCGGGGTCGTCGTTGCGGGACATGGCGGGCTCCGAGGGGGCGATGCCTGCCAGCGTAGGCGCGAACGTCCTCGAAGAAAAGCTAATATTGTTGACTCCAGGGTTCAACGGAACTTATGGCGTGAGCGGCCACCTCGACATCGACCTGCTGCGCACCTTCGTGGCGATCGCGGAGGCGCGCACGCTCGTGCGGGCCGCGGAGAAGATCGGCCGCACGCAGGCTGCGGTGAGCATGCAGGTCAAGAAGCTCGAGGGCCTGCTGAACCAGCCGCTGCTCAATCGCACCGGGCGCGGCGTGACGCTCACGCTGCACGGCGAGCGCCTGCTGGCCCACGCGCGCACGATCCTGCGCCACCACGACGCGGCCCTGGCCGACATCTCGGGCTCCGGCCTGACCGGCACGCTGCGCTTCGGCTGCCCGGACGACTACGCCGCGGCCTTCCTGCCGCACATCCTGCGCAGCTTCGCGAGCCAGCATCCGCAGGTGCTCGTGGAGGTGCTGTGCGCGCCCACGCCGCGGCTGGTCGAGCGGCTGCGCAAGCACGCGCTCGACCTGGCGCTGGTGTCGACGAACGAGGCCGCCGACGCGAGCCGCGTGATCCGGCGCGAACCGCTGGTGTGGGTGGGCAACCGGCAGGACGACGCCATCGGCCGCGAGCCGTTGCAGCTCGCGCTGTCCGATCCGGACACGCTGGACCACCGCGCCGCCTGCGAGGGCCTGGCCGCGATCGGCCGGCCCTGGCGCGTGGCCTTCGCCAGCGGCAGCATGGCCGGCCTGCTGGCGGTCGTGCGATCGGGGCAGGCGATCGCGGTGCTCACGCAGGCGGCCGTGCCGGACGACCTGCAGGTGCTCGCGCCCGGCCGGCGCCTGCCCGCGTTGCCGGCCGTCGGACTGATGGTGAAGTTCGACCTGCCGCGCCCGCCGCCGCTGGTGGCGGCCTTCCACGAGCACCTGCGCCGCATCCTGCCGACGCTCTGACCGCGCGGGCCCGCGAAGTGCCCCTGGTCGCGACGTGCACCCACGCCCAGGTATAAACACACGCGCATCGACTCACGATGGAGACACGATCCATGCCCACGCAGACCGCCGGCGATTTCGCCCCTGAAGTCCTCAAGCTCTTCGACCAGTATGTCCACGGCGGCATCTCGCGCCGCGGCTTCCTCGATGGCGCCGGCAAGTACGCGGTGGGCGGCATGACCGCGGCGGGCCTGCTGGAGGCGTTGTCGCCCAACTTCGCGCAGGCGCAGCAGGTGTCGCCGGGCGACGCGCGGATCGTCGGCTCGACATTCGGCTTCGACTCGCCGCAAGGCCACGGCAAGGGCAGCGGCTATCTCGTCAAGCCGGCGCAGGCGGCGGGCAAGGACATCCCGGCCATCCTGGTCATCCACGAGAACCGCGGCCTCAATCCGCACATCGAGGACATCGCCCGCCGGCTCGCGCTCGAGGGCTACCTCGCGTTCGCGCCCGACGCGCTGTTCTCCCTCGGCGGCTATCCCGGCGACGAGGACAAGGCGCGCGAGCTGTTCGGCAAGCTCGACCCGGCCAGGGTCAAGGCCGACTTCCTCGCCGCGGCGCAGCTGCTGAAGACGCACGCCGGCACCAACGGCCGCGTCGGCGCGGTGGGCTTCTGCTTCGGCGGCGGCGTGGTGAACTGGCTCGCCACGCAATGGCACGACCTCAACGCCGGCGTGCCGTTCTACGGTGTCGCGCCCGAACTCGACGCGGTGCCGCGCATCCGCGCGCCGCTGCAGCTGCACTTCGCGGGCAACGACGACCGCGTCAACGCCACGTGGCCGCCCTACGAGGCCGCGCTGAAGGCGGCGCACGTCAGGTACGAGGCCTTCGTCTACCCGGGTGTCGAACACGGCTTCAACAACGACACCACGCCGCGCTTCGACGCCAGGGCCGCGGCGCTGGCGTGGCAGCGCACGCTGGCGTTCTTCGCGCAGACCCTGCGCGCGGACTGATATCGAGCGGCGCAACAGGCCACTGCGCCGATTGCAGCAGCGGCGGTTGCCGATCCAACATCCGGCCGGCGTCGTGACGGCCTGACGCGCGCGCGCCGCAGGTTCGCGGCGCGCATCGCCCGAGGGCGCGTGCGCGACCGCAAGAGCGCAGAAGCTCATGCACTTCGCGTGGCACGGAAGCTGCGACCTGCGAAGGGGTCAACCACCTCGACGCAGGCATTGCGCAGTTCCATGACCACGACCTTCTCCTCCCCATCCGCCCGCGGCCTCGTGGCCGTCGCGGCCTTGCTCGCCTGGCCGCTGGCGCATGCCCAGGGCGGCGCCGACAACCCGTACGGCGTCGGCGCCCTCTGGCAGGGCAGCGACGTCGTCGCCCGCTCGGTGCTGCTGATCCTGGCGGCGTTCAGCGCCGGCAGCTGGTACGTCATCGTCACCAAGGTGCTGGAGCAGTTCCGCATCGCCGGCCATGCGAAGAAGGCCTCGACGACGTTCTGGGACGCCGGCACCGTGCAGGCGGGCGCCGGCAAGCTGCACGAGACGAGCCCGTTCCGCGACATCGCCGAGGCCGGCCTGGACGCGACGCGCCGCCACGGCGGCCTGCATGCCAAGGTCGACTTCAACGACTGGGTCGACCTGACGCTGCATCGCGCCACGGAGCGCGTGCAGCGCCGGCTGTCGGTCGGGCTGAGCTTCCTGGCGACGGTCGGCTCGACCTCGCCGTTCGTCGGCCTGTTCGGTACGGTCTGGGGGATCTACCACGCGCTGACGGCCATCGGCCTGGCGGGGCAGGCGTCGATCGACAAGGTGGCGGGGCCGGTGGGCGAGGCGCTGATCATGACGGCGCTGGGCCTGGCCGTGGCCGTGCCCGCGGTGCTGGGCTACAACTTCCTCCTGCGGCGCAACAGCGCGGTGCTGGACGAGGTGCGCGACTTCTCGAGCGAGCTGCATGCGGTGCTGCTGGGCTCGAGCGCCGCCGCGGGGTCGCCTGCGAACGCCGGCGCGGGCGTCGCGGCAACAGCGGCGGCCTGACATGGCGATGAACCTGCCGTCGGCCGGCGGCGAAGACCAGGCGGTGTCGACGATCAACACCACGCCGCTGGTCGACGTGATGCTGGTGCTGCTGATCATCTTCCTGATCACGATTCCCGTCGCGAACTTCTCGGTGCCGGTGGCGCTGCCCAAGCTGCGCAACCAGGTGCGCGAGAGCACGCCCCGGGACATCGTGATCTCGGTGGACGCCCGCGGCGCCACGTTCTGGTTCGACAGCCGCGTCGCCGGCGACGAGGCCCTGGCCGACAGGCTCAAGGCCGTCGCCGTGCAGGATCCGCAGCCCGAGATCCACATCCGTGGCGACGCGCACAGCGACTACGCGCCCGTCGGCCGCGTGCTCTACGCCTGCCAGCGCGCCGGCATCCGGCACGTCGGCTTCATCACCGAACCGCCGCCCAAGGGATGACCGCGATGCCCAACAGGACTCGCGCGCGCCGCCGCGCCGTCGTCGACGACCTGCCGGTGGCCGACATCAACACCACGCCGCTGATCGACGTGATGCTGGTGCTGCTGGTGATGATCATCATCACGATCCCCGTGCAGCTGCACGCGGTCAACCTGCACCTGCCGGTGGGCGATCCGCCGCCGGCCGCGCGCAAGCCCGAGGTGGTGCAGATCGACATCGCGCCGGGCGGGGCGCTGAGCTGGAACGGCACGCCGCTGGCCGGCGCGGCCGACCTCGAGGCGCACCTCGTCGCCGCCGCGGCGCAGCCGGAGCAGCCCGAGATGCACGTGCGTCCCGACCAGGGCGCGAAGTACGACGCGTTCGCCGCCGTGATGGTGGCGGCCAACCAGGCCGGGCTGACCAGGGTCGGCGTCACCGGCAGCGAGCAATTCATTCCGAAATGAGGACGTCATGAGCGCTGTACTCGATTCACTGGAGCCGCGCGGCGTCGCGCTGCGTGCGCCGCTGCCCATCCCCGTGCGCGCGCCGCACGAGCCCGCCGAGGTGCTGGCGTTCCCGCGGCTGGCGCGCCCGGCCGCGCGCGCGAAGGCGCAAGCCAGGGGGCGCGGCACGGGCCTGGCCATCGTCGCGGGCATCCACGTGCTGTTCGGCTGGGCGCTGGTGTCGGGCCTCGCGCAGCACGTCGTCGACGCGGTCCGCAAGCCGATCGACATGGCCATCATTGCGGAGACACCGCCGCCCCCGCCACCGCCGCCGCCGAAGATCGAGAAGGTCGTCGACCGGCCGAAGGCCGCGACGCCGCCGCCGGCCTACGTGCCACCGCCCGAGGTGGTGCCGCCGCCCGCGCCGCCCGCGCCGACGATCACCGCGACGGCCTCGGTGCCGCCGCCCGAGCCGGTCGTCGCGGCGCCGCCGGCCCCGACGCCGGCCCCGGCGCCCGCGCCGCCGGCGGTCGTGCGTCAGGAGGTCAGCCTCGCGTGTCCCGGCTACCAGTCGGTGCTGGCCGCCGTGCTCGAAGAGGCGATCGACCGCGTCGGCATCGCCGGCACGGTGCGCACGCGGCTGACGGTACGCGGCGGGCAGGTGACGGACGTCGCGTTCCTGTCCGGGCCGAAGGAATACACGAAGTATGTGCAGGCGGCCGTCAAGCGCATGCATTGCTCCGCGGGCGGCGCGGAGGAAGTGCAGGTGCCCTTGGACGTCAACTTCGCGAGATAGACCCTGTGCTGACCGCGGACGCGGACTGCCGTAGCATGGCCGTCCCGTCCGCCAACACGCTTTCGACATGACACGCCTCGCTCATTCGTTCGCCGCCTTGACCCTGGGACTTTGCGCCGCGCTGCCGGCCCTGGCGCAATCCGACCCGGACTACAGCAAGATCGAGATCAAGACGACGCAGCTCGCACCGGATTTCTGGACGCTCGAGGGCCTGGGCGGCCGCATCAGCGTGCTGGCCGGGCCCGACGGCATCCTGCTGGTCGACTCGCAGTTCGCGCCGCTGACCGACAAGCTCGTCGCCGCGATCCGCCGCGTCTCGGACAAGCCGATCCGCTTCCTGGTCGACACGCACGTGCACCCCGACCACGTCGGCGGCAACGCCAACTTCGCGAAGCTGGGCGCGACGATCTTCGCGCGCGACCAGCTGCGCTGGCGCCTCGAGCACCCCGCAGCGGCCGCCGACGGCACGCCCGGCAAGCCGGCGGCCGAGGAGGCGCTGCCCGTCGTCACGTACAACGCGTCGCTGTCGATCCACATCGATGGCGAGGACGTGCGCCTGCTGCCGGTCGAGGCCGCGCACACCGACGGCGACACGGTGATCTCGTTCCCGCGCCACGACATCCTCGCCGTCGGCGACATCTACCGCAGCGTCGGCTATCCCTACGCCGACCTCGCCAACGGCGGCTCGCTGGCCGGCATCCTCGAGGGCCTGAGCGAGATCGTCGACCGCGCAGGTCCGACCACGAAGATCATCCCCGGCCACGGCCCGATCGTCACCCGCGACGCCGTGCTGGCGCAGCGCGACCTCATCGTGGCGCTGCGCGGCCGCGTGCAGAAGCTCGTCGAGGAGGGCAAGACGCTGGACGAGATCATCGCCGCGCATCCGACGGCGGACTTCGACGCGCACGTGCCGCAGGGCACGCCGGCGACGCGCGATCGTTTCGTGACGTGGGTCTACAAGGAAGTCGTCGCCAATCGCTGAAGGCCGAGGGATCTGGCTCCGCCCGGGTTCGCGTTGGGGGCGCACGCGTTGCAGGCACGCGTTGGGGTCACGCGTTGGGGTCACACGCGTTCGCGTTGGGGTCAGGTCTTGCCTTTTGCCTCCTCGTTGGGGTCAGGTCTTGCCTTTTGCCTCCTCGTTGGGGTCAGGTCTTGCCTTTTGCCTGCAGTTTTCAGAGCGCCACAGTCGTGCGAATGGGGGCTGTCAGCCGGTACTTGCTGGTCGCGTTCGAGGCCCTCACGCAAGCTCGTTGCTCCGTACCTTGCAGTTGCTCATGCGACTGAGCGGCGATTTCGCAGAGGTGAATTCGTCCTCTTTTCCGCGGGCGCCCCGGGCAAAAGGCAAGACCTGACCCCAGTAAATGGGCAAAAGGCAAGACCTGACCCCAATCCGCGACTGACCCCAATCCGTGTGACCCCAGTCCGAGACCCCAATCCGGTCGTCAATCGCTCACGGTCTCCGGTGGCGGCGCCTCAACGACCGCGTTCAATTCGCCGCGAAGCAGTAGAGGTCGCCCGCGCCGCCGGTGCTGACCAGGTTGTCCTGGCTGCAGCCGCGGCTCTTGTGCGCGGAGTTCCACGACGTGTTGCCGCCGCCGGCGCGGTCGAAGTGGCCCAGCTGGGTCGACGCGTCCGGGGCGCTGCTGGTGTAGTTGTGGCACGTGTGGTCGGCGGCGTCGGTGTACGCGCGGCCGTCGGGCAGCGAGCCGGTGATGATGTCGTGCTGGTTGGGCTTGTCGCCGAAGCCGGGGCGGATCTCGCCGGTCTCGGTGTAGGCGGTAGCCTTGCTGAGGTTGTTGCCCAGCTGCGCGAGTTCGACGGTGTCGCCGTGCAGCTGCGCGACGTCGCGCGCGATGACCGCGCCGCGCGCGTTCGTCCACGGGCCGGCGCCGATGCGGTCGCGCGCGTTGATCGCGGGCTGGCCGTCGGCCGCCTGCGTGCTGAGGTAGGCGCGCCAGGTGCGCTCGCCGTGGCCCACGGCCGTGGCGAGCTTCTGGCAATGCGCGTCGGCGCCGGCCAGGCCGCCGAGGTTGCCGCCCTGGCCGATGGGCTGGCTCGTGACGAAGAAGCTGAAGTCCTTGGGCAGCGCGCGCGGCGCGGGCGCCGCGGCCGCGGCGGCGGGCGCGTTCTGCGCGTGCGCGCCCGCGAGGGCCGCGAGCGCGACGGCGGCGAGGGTGAATCGTGTCGTGTTTTTCATGGCGTTCAATTGGCGTTGCGGAATTCGTCGTGGCAGGACTTGCAGGTCTTCTGCAGCTTGCCGAACTGGTCCTTCACGGCCGCGGCGTCCGCGCCCGAGGACACGACGCGCACCAGCTCGCCCGACTCCTTGCCGAAGTCCCCGCCCAGCTCGGCGAACTTCGCGCTGTTGGCGAACAGTTCGGCCTTGGCCGTCGTGTCGTGCCAGCCCTTGCCGGTCTCCGTGCCGGCCGGGAACAGGCTGCCGAGGCCGGAGTTGGCGATCGCCGCGATCGCGGTCGCGGCCTTGAGCACCTGCTCCTTGTTGTAGCCCGAGTCGAGGCTGGACTTGATGCGCCCGGAGTTCCAGGCGACGACCTGGAACGCGGACTGGCGCCACTTGATGAGGTTCTCGGGCTTGGGCGCCTGCTGCGCGATTGCGGCGGCGGCGCCGACGAGCGCGCCCGCGATCACGGCGAGGCGAAGGGATCTCGGAATCGATGTCATGTGGGGACGATGGTTGAGGGTCACTGGAACGGCTTGTGGTTGTCGTGGCAGTCGTTGCAGGCGTGCGCGAGATCGAGCGCGGACTTCGCCGCGCCGTCGACGTCCCGGGCCGCGAGCGCGGTCGGGATCGCGGCGGCCAGCGCCTTGCCGCTCTGCGACATCGTCACCGCGTCCGGCGCGTGGCCGTCGTCGACGAAGTACGCCTCCATCAGGCCGTACAGGCGCGCGAGCTCCTGCGCGTCGGCGACCGCGGCGTCGGTCCTGTTGGCGGCGATGTTCTTCTGCACGTCGACGCTGTGCTTGTCGATGGCCCGCATCCAGACGTCGAAGTCGAGCACGCTCGCGGCGCGCGCGGCCGTGACGACGGTCGCGGCGAGCGGGATGACGACGACGGCGGCGAACGTCGCGCGGGCGCGCGAACTGGATCGCATGTCAATCCTTCTTGTAGACCTCGTGGCAGCTTTTGCACGAGCGGGTGAGTCGGGCCACGGCATCGCCGGCGGCGTCGAAGTCGTTGGCCTCGATGGCCTTGAGGGACTGCGCGGCGAGCTCCTGCGTGTGGTGGGCGAAGGCCGCGGCGTCGGCCGTCTCCGGCTTCTCGCCGTAGTGCGACTCGACGTGCGCGAAGGTGTCGACCAGCGAGCGCGCGTCGGCGGCCGCGGCCTTGGCGTCCTTCTGCGCGACGTTCGAGTCGAGGCTCTTGGCGGTGTCGTCGATGCCGCGCATCAGGTCGCCGTCGACGTCGAACGTGGCGCACAGCGCGCCGCCCGCGAGCGCGAGTTGCGCGGCGGCGATGATCAGTCGGCGCATCAGGTGACGATCTCCTTGATGACGTCGCCGAACACCGTGGTCGGACGCTCCTGCCGGCCCTGGTACTGGAACGTGACCTTGCGGTTGTCCAGGCCCAGCTGGTGCAGGATGGTTGCCTGCAGGTCGTAGGTGTCGACGATGCCGGTCTGCGCGCGCAGGCCGATCTCGTCGGTCGAGCCGTAGCTGCCCGGCTTGATGCCGCCGCCTGCGAGCCAGCTCGTATACCCCCACGGGTTGTGGTCGCGGCCGTTGCCGCTCTGGCCGTAGGGCGTGCGGCCGAACTCGGACGTCCACACGACCAGCGTCGAGTCGAGCAGCCCGCGCGACTTCAGGTCCGCCAGCAGGCCGGCGATGGGCTTGTCGACCGACCGGCTCATCACGGCGTGGTTCTTCTCGAGGTTGTTGTGCGCGTCCCAGCTGTCGACCGAGTTGTCCGGCGCGCCGGAGATCACGTGGATGAAGCGCACGTTGCGCTCGACCAGCCGGCGCGCGCGCAGCAGCGCGGTGCCGAACTCGTCGGTCTCCTTGGCGCCGATGCCGTAGAGCTCGCGCGTCGCCGCCGTCTCCTTGGCGAGATCGACCGCCTCCGGCGCCGACTTCTCCATGCGGTACGCGAGTTCGTAGGACTTCGAGCGCGCGGCCAGCTCGGTGTCGCCGGTGCGCGTGATCGCGCCGTGTTCGTTGAGCGCGGCGATCAGGTCCAGCGTGTTGCGCTGCTCGGTGTCGATGACGCCTTCGGGCCGCGCCAGGTGCAGGATCGGCGAGTCGCCCTTGCGGAAGGCCGTGCCCTGGTAGGCCGCGGGCAGGAAGCCCGAACTCCAGATCACCGCGCCGCGCCCGCCGCCGGCCGCGCCGGTGCCGGTGGGCAGCACGACGAAGGCTGGCAGGTCGGGGTTGGCCGAGCCGAGCGCGTACTGCACCCACGAGCCCAGCGCCGGACGTCCCGGCACCAGTCCCGCGGTGTGCAGCTTCAGCGACGAGATGATGTGCGTCGCGCCCTCGGTCTTGCAGCCCTTGAGGAAGGCGATGTCGTCGACCTGCTTCGAGAGATTGGGCAGGAAGTCCGACACCCACGCGCCCGTCTCGCCGTACTGCTTCCACGTGCGCTTGGTGGCCAGCAGGTTGCCGACGCCGCCATCGGTGGCCGTCTTGAGGTTCTTGGCGAACGAGTCGGGCAGCGGCTTGCCGGCCAGCTTGACCAGCTCGGGCTTGTAGTCGAACAGGTCCAGCGTGCTGGGCGCGCCGGCCATGTGCAGCCAGATGACCGACCTGGCCTTGGCCGGGAAATGCGGCTGGCGCGGGGCCTGCGGATCCTCCAGCTCGGCGGCCGAGGCCACGTCGAGCTGCAGGCCCAGCCCGCCGAGAGCGGCGGCGCCGAGGCCGAGGCCGGCGTGGCCGAGGAAGTCGCGACGCGATGAATGGCTCATGGTGATCTCCGTGTTCAGAAGCGGTAGAGGAAGTCGTTGGCGTTGGCCAGCGCGTGCACGAGGTCGACGAAGGCGGCGGCGTGCGCGGCCTCGGGGTCGTTCCTCAGGCTGTCGTCGCTGGCGGAGGTGGCGTCGTCGGCGGGCGGCGGCGTGTTGGCGGCGGCGTTCGCGGCCGCGGCGGCCGAGGCCAGCGCCACCGGGTCGTAGTTCGGGTTCGGCGCGGTGGCCCACCTCGTTTCCCTGGCCTTCTGCTTGTCGATGAACTCGACGAGCGCGGCCTGCTCGAAGCGATCCGGCGCGCGCCCGTAGGCGACCTTGTAGAGCCTGGCGACCTCCGACTCGAGTGGCGGAGCGACGCCGAAGCCATCCGGCAGGTTCACCTTCTTGCCGGCCGCGATCTGCCTGGCCTGCACGTCCTGCTGGCTCTCGAGGAAGGCCAGCAGGCGCGTCTTCTCGAACGCGTCGGGCTGGCGCGCGTAGAGGATCTCGTAGACGCGAGCGATGCGCGCCGCGTCGCCGCCCTTGGGCACTTCCTTGATCACGCGGCCGGCGAGCGACTTCGACCAGCTGTAGACCAGGTCGCTGTTGATCAGCGCCAGCGCCTGCGGCGCGGTCGTCGTCACATCGCGCTTGTTGTGCACGATCTGCGGGTTGGCCCAGTCGAAGGTGTCCAGCAGCGGGTAGGGCAGGTTGCGGCGGATGAAGACGTAGACGCTGCGGCGGTTGACGTCGTGCGGGTTGTCCGACGTGATCCAGAAGTTGCGGTTCGGCGCCGTGGTGCCGGCCGGCAGCGGCGGGAAGACGGACGGGCCGCCCAGCTTGTCCTCGAGCAGGCCCGAGGCCTCGAGCAGCGAGTCGCGGATCTCCTCGGCCTCCAGGCGCTGGCGCGGGAAGGCCCACAGCAGCTTGTTGGTCGGGTCGATCTTCTCGGCCTCGGAGCGCGGCGCCGAGGCCTGCCGGTAGGTGTGCGACAGCAGGATCTCGCGCTGCAGCTTCTTCACGCTCCACCCGTCCTGCACGAACTCGGCCGACAGCCAGTCCAGCAACTCGGGGTTGGTCGGCTTGACGCCCATCTTGCCGAAGTCGCTCACCGATTCGACGATGCCGTTGCCGAACACCTGCGCCCACTGGCGGTTGACGAACACGCGCGCGGTCAGCGGGTTGTCCGGCGAGGTGATCCACTCTGCGACCGCGGTGCGGCGGCCCGAGGACGTCGCGGTCGGCACGATGTTCGGCTTGGCGCTGGTCAGCAGCGCCGGGAAGCCGGGCTGCACCTCGTCGAGCTTGCGGTCGTAGATGCCCTTGAACAGCACATACGTGGGTGGGGCATCCGAATGTCCGAGCTCGGACATCGTCGAGATGTTGCCCGGATCCTGCGGCTTGATCGCGTCGAAGGCTTTCAGCTGTTCCTCGAGCGCCTGGTACTTCGCGTAGCCGTCCTTGTCCTTCTTCTTCAGGTCGGCGACCGCGTTGCGCGTGCGGCCCGACAGCGTCCACAGGTTGCGGTGGTAGATCCAGCGGTCGTAGGCGTCGCGCTCGGCCTCGGGCTTGGTGATGGACGTGCGCGTGTCGGGCACGAAGCCGGACAGGCGGTCGCTCTCGAGCTTCTCGATGACGGGCTTGAGCAGCGCGTCCTGCTGCGCGCGGATGTCCTTGGTCGCCTCCTCCCACTTCGCCTGCTTGACGATCCACTCGGCGCGCGTCGGTCCTTCGAGCGCCTTGACGTCGTCGTTCCAGCTCGCGTTCACGAAGAAGGCCTGGAACTGGTAGTACTCCTTCTGCGAGATCTTGTCGAACTTGTGGTCGTGGCACTGCGCGCAGCCGAGCGTGGTTCCGAGGAAGACGGAGCTGACCGTGTCGGTGAGGTCGTTGGCGACCTCCTGCTTCTTCAGGTTGAGGTCGCGCGCGTTGATCTCGTCGGGGAAGTTGCGCAGGAAGCCGGTGGCGACGAGCGCCTCGTTGCGATCGGGCCAGAGCTCGTCGCCGGCGATCTGTTCCTTGACGAAGCGGTCGAAGGGCTTGTCGCTGTTGAACGCCGCGATCACGTAGTCGCGGTAGCGCCAGATGTTGGGCCGCGTGCCGTCGGCGTTGTAGCCGTCGGAGTCGGCGTAGCGCGTCAGGTCGAGCCAGCGCCGGCCCTGGCGCTCGCCGTAGTGCGGCGACGCGAGCAGGCGGTCGACGAGCTTCTCGTAGGCCTTGGGCGACTTGTCGTTGACGAAGGCGTGGACGTCCTCGGGCGTCGGGATCAGGCCCCACGCGTCGAGCGTCGCGCGGCGGATGAAGGTGGCGCGGTCGGCGTCGGGCGAGGGTGCGAGGCCCTTCTCCTCGAGCCTGGCAAGCACGAACGCGTCGACCGGCGTGCGCACCCAGGCCCTGGCCTTGACGGTCGGCAGCGCGGGCCGGTTCACGGGCGTGTACGCCCATGCGCGCGCGATCGCGGCGCTGGCCGGCGAGGCGGCGGCGAGCACGGCGGCGGTGGCGGTCGACGGCAGCGTGGGATGCGCGGCCGGCAATGCCGGGACGCCCGGCGCGTCGGCGGCGGTCGAGCCGGCGGCGACGAATCCGAGCGAGACGAATCCGAGTGAGAGAAGGGCGGCGGTGAGGGATTTGTTCATGGGCGACTCGGTGTCGGTGAAGAAGCGGACATGCCGTGGGTGCTTACGCAAATGGCGCGCCAGCTTTCCGGCGTGCGCAGAGGCAGGTTTCGATGCTTTCGAGGCAGTGGAGGCGGCGGACTGTTGCCTGGCGAACAGCGCGCTCCACGCGCTGTTGGGAACGAGGCAGCGAGCCTCAGAGTCGGCCGGTGAACTGGATGCCCCAGGTGCGCGGATTCGCCGGCGTGACGCTGTTCCACGTGCGCGCCTGCGGCGTCTCGTTGTTGAACAGGTTCTTGACGATCACGCTGACGTCGAAGCTCTTGTCGTGCTTGCCGGCGCCCACCGCGAGGTCGACCAGCGCCTGCGCGCCGACGACCGCGTACTTCGACAGCGCCACGTCCGTGTTGTAGCTGGTGCTGTACGCGAGATTGGCGCTGACGTGGGCGTCCTTGTCGGCGCTGACCGGCTGCGCATAGTCGGCGCCGACGTTGAACGTGAAGCGCGGCGCGCCCGCCAGCGTCTTGCCGTTGACGCTGCGATACGGCTCGGCCGGATGCACGAACCCCGTGACGGTGGACGCCGCGGTCAGGTCGCCGTTCTCCACCGGTTGCGCGGAGTTCGGGAAGTCCTTGTAGACCGCCCTGTTGTAGGCACCCGAGAAACGCAGCGTCGTGCGCGGGATGCCGGCATAGACGCCGTCGACCTCGAGGCCGGAGACGCCCACCTTGGGCGCGTTGCCCGTGGCCGACGTGTAGGCCACGACGTTGCTGCCCGCGGCCTGGTTCAACGCCGTCGTGTACTGGTCGACGACCTGCACCGCCTGCTGGTAGTTGTGGATCAGCGTGTCGAAGATGTCGGCGTTGAGGATCAGCGTCTTGTCCAGCAGCGCCGACTTCAATCCGAGCTCGAAGGAGTTGGTCTTCTCGGCCGCCGCGGGCGTCGAGATGCCGTTGACGAGCTGCGCGATGCCGGCCTTCTCGCCGTGCTGGTAGGACGCGTAGGTGGTGATGTCGGGCGTCAGCTTCAGGCTGGGGCTGAGCACGAACGCGGGCTGGTTGGCGCGATAGGGCTTGGCCGCGGTGCTGGGGAACAGCACCCCGAAGTTGGCCTTGCGGATCGCTTGCGCCGCCGAGACCTGCGCCAGCTCCGCCGTCGTCAGGCTCGCGTAGGTGCGGCCGGGGCCGAAGTATTTCGCGGCTGCGGCGTCGCGCTGCGCGGTCGTGCCGGTGCTGAAGTTGGCGAGGTCGACGCCGTCGCCCGGGTTGATCACGTACGAGCTGCTGACGTTGGTGCGGTTCTCGTGCGTCAACCGCGCGCCGGTGGTCAGCGTGAAGTCGCTGGTCAGGTGCCAGTTGGCCTGCGCGAACGCGGCGCCGCTCTTGTTCTCGATCGTCTGCTTGCCGGCCGGCGAGTTGTAGGCGGTCGAGGCGTTGGCCAGCGAGTCCTCCATCAGCAGCTGGCCCGCGGGCGTCGCGGCGAGCGTCGAGTATTGCGAGTTGCTGGCGAACCAGGCGCCCGCGTCGTTGCCCCACGACCGGTTGTACGTGGCCGAGATGTTGACCTTGATGAAGTAGAGGCCCGCCTGGTAGTCGACGAAGCCGCCCGTGGGCGAGCTGATGCGCAGCTCCTGGCTGGCCTGGTGGTAGTCGTTCCAGAAGCCGCCGGAGTTGCGGTAGACGTCGAACGGCGTGCCTTCGTCGTTGACCGCGTCGAAGTGGTACGAGCGCCAGGCCGTGATGGACGTCAGCGTGTGGCCGCTGGCGAGCTTCCAGTCCAGCTCGGTGCTCGCGCCGTTGCTGCCGGTGACGAGCGCGTGCTGCGCGTCGTTGTTGATGGCGCCGTACCAGGACGCGAGGCTGTAGCCCGTGTTGTTGGCGAACCAGCTGCGCGCGAGCCGGGTGGATGCGTCGGTGGTCAGCGGATTGGCGGCGCCGTCGGCGTACTTCGCCGGCGTGGGCGTGTTGATCGTGTTGCCGTTGGTGGTCTCGCCGGCGCGCGGCTGCACGTCGCCTTCGAGGCGGGCGCTGAAGTCGTCGCTGGGCGTCAGCAGCAGCTGCACGCGGCCCGAGACGCGATCGGTGTTGGTGTAGGTCTGGTCGCGGTTGTAGGCGTTGGCGCGCGGGCCTTGCTGGCGGTCGACCGAGAACGTGCCGCGCCAGGCCAGCAGGTTGTCGATCACCGGGCCGCCGATCGCGGCGACGCCCAGCACGCCGTTGTTCTTCTCGAACGCCAGCGTGTAGTCGGCGGTCGGCGTGAACGACGGCCGCTTGTAGTTGATGGTGATGCTGCCGACGCTCGCGTTCTTGCCCTGCAGCGTGCCCTGCGGGCCGCGCGCGACCTCGACGGTGTCGACATCGACGAAGTCGAAGCTGGAGGTCAGCGCGTTGTAGGCATAGCTGACGCCGTCGACGATCACGCCGACGCTGGGGTCCTGCGCCTCGGTCTGGCCGATCTTGCCAATGCCGCGGATCGACAGGCTGCTCGTGCGCTGGTTGCCCTGGTTCCACGAGACGTTGGCCGCGCGCTTGGCGATGGCGTCGACGCCGTAGGCATCGAGCCGCGCGAGCTCGGCGCCCGTGGTGACGGACACCGAGATCGGCACGTCCTGCAGCCGTTCGATGCGGTTGCGGCTGTGGACGGTGACGGCGTCGAGCGCGGGGGCCTCGTTCGCGGCCTCGGCGCTGCTGGCGGCTGGCGCGGCCGCGGCGGCGGCGGCGGATTGCGCGTTGGACGCGCCGGTCATGGTAAGCGCGATGATCGCGGCCGCGACGGGCGCGATGGTGAAGCGGGTCTTGGCGTGTTCTTGTTGTTGCAGGCGAAGGAACGATCGGCTCACTGAGACTCCTCGATGGCGTTGGAACTGGAAAGGGTGATGCCCCTCCAATGCAGCGCCTGTGCCATCGGCGTCGGATAAACAAATGCGTTGCGTGATCGAACTCGCGGCCGCCTGCGCGGTCGACGGATCGAGCAAGGCGGCCTGCGCGCCGGGCCGCATGCGATCGCGCGGCGCGGCGCTGTTGAAGGTGCAGCACGTTCGATGAAGCATTGCGCGGAATGCAGCGCGGGTTGGTGGACATCGAACTCGCCGCCAGCCCGATGCGGGGCGCAGGCCGCTGGCACGCTTGCTGCAGATGGATGGCCCAGTGCGTGCCGTCTCGCGGCATTGCGCGACGTCCACTTCCTTCCAGAGAAAGCTTCCGACATGACCGCCCATCGTCTTCTGTTCGCCGCGCTGTTCGCCGGCGCCTTCGTCTCCGTTTCGGCGCAGGACGCCGAGTCCCCGCTGGCGCCGCCGATCCATGTCGCAGGCGGCGCGTCCGATCCGGCGGCCGTCAAGCGCGTGCAGCAGTTCCTCGCGCAGCCCTGGAAGTTCAAGGCGAAGCGACTCGGCAAGGCCGACGTCGATGCGCTGCTGGCCAGGCCCGACTCGGTGTTGTTCATCGACCTGCGCGCGCCGGCCGAGTTCATCGAGTTCGGCAGCTTCCCCGTGTTCCTCAGCGTGCAGAACAAGGATCTGGAGAAGGAACTCGCGTGGCTGCCGAAGGATCGCGCGATCGTCACGGTCTCGAACCATTCGCAGCGCGCGGGCGCGGCCGCCGACCTGCTGGCGGCCAAGGGCTTCAACGTCGTCGGCGCGACCGGCGCCGAGGAGTACGAAGTGGAGGGGGGCACCGCGGTGGCGCACATCGTGCCGCGGCCGCGGCGCGTGGCCGGTGCCGCTTCGGCGCCGCGCTCCTGAAGCCGTGCGGAGGCCGGCATGACCCCGCCCGAGCTGCTGTCCGACTTCGGCGCCGTCGATGGCGCCGTCGACCTCGCGCCCGCGTCCCGCGCGGGCGCGCGGCGCTTCCTGTTGTGGGACCTGCCGCTGCGCGTGTTCCACTGGTCGCTGGTCGTGGCCGTCACCGCCGCGATCGTCACCGGCGAGCTCGGCGGCGCGTGGATGCCGTGGCACGGCCGCGCCGGGCTGGCCATCGTCGGCCTGCTGGTGTTTCGCATCGTCTGGGGCGTCGTCGGATCGGCGACCTCGCGCTTCGCGCACTTCGCGCCGTCGCCCTCGAGCGTGATCGCCTACCTGCGCGGACGGTGGCGCGGCGTCGGCCACAACCCGCTCGGCGCGCTGTCGGTGTTCGCGCTGCTGGGCCTGCTGTCGCTGCAGGCCGCCACGGGCCTGTTCGGCAACGACGACATCGCCTTCGCCGGCCCGCTCAACCATCTCGTCGGCGACGGCGCCGGCTCGCGCGCGACGGGCTGGCACCGCCTGCTGGCCGACGGCCTGTTCGTGCTGCTGGCGCTGCATCTGCTGGCGGTCGCGTTCCACGTGGTCGTCAAGCGCCACCGGTTGATCCGGCCGATGATCACGGGACTGCAGGACGTCGAGCCCGGCACGCCGTTGCCGAGGCCGGCGCGCAGCCTCCTGGGTCGCTTCGGGCTGCTGGCGGCGGTGTCGCTCGCCGCGGTGGCCGTGCTCGCGCTCGCGGGCGCGGGCGAGGCGCCGGTCGCGACGGCCAGCGCCGCGGCGGGCGCGAAGCCGGCAGCGTCAGCGCCCGCCTGGTAGATCGCTCATGCGCCAGCCGCTGCACGGCGGCCAGCACGTGGCCGACGGGGGCGTGTGTTGTTCATCCGCGTCGCGTTCCAAGCCGCGCGCCAGCGCGAAACGCAGGCCGCGCGACGGTTCTGCTGCGAATGAAGCGCGCGCAAGCGACAGGCTGCTGCATTCGATGCAGGCAGGCGCGCGAATGCGCATTGCGCGCCGCGAGCTGTCGATTCCTTCATATCGACAGACGAAGAGATTGCTTGGTGCGACGCAACACTGCACGTAACTTTGCACTCCCGCAACCCAGACTCACGACCCCAAGTGGCAAAGATTCTGACCCTGCCGGACTCGCACACCGCCCCGTTGACGATCCGTGCCAAGGCGCTGGTGTTCCATGACCCGCAGTCGCGCCTGCTGCTCGATCACGTGGAGCGGCTCGCGCGCAGCGACGCCACCGTGCTGGTGACCGGCGAGACCGGCACCGGCAAGGAGCTGATCGCGCGGCACATCCACGCCACCAGCGGCCGCGCCGGCCCGTTCGTGGCCGTCAACTGCGGCGCGTTCAGCGAGACGCTGATCGACGCCGAGCTGTTCGGCCACGAGGCCGGCGCCTTCACGGGCGCGAGCCATGCGCGCGCCGGCTGGTTCGAGTCCGCCAACGGCGGCACGCTGTTCCTCGACGAGATCGGCGACCTGCCGATGGCCTTGCAGGTCAAGCTGCTGCGCGTGCTGCAGGAGCGCCAGGTGGTGCGGCTCGGCTCGCGCCGGCCGATACCCCTGGACGTACGGCTCGTCGCCGCGACCAACATCGACCTCGCGCGCGCCGTCGCCGCGCAGCACTTCCGGGCCGACCTCTACTACCGCCTCAGCGTGGCCGGCGTGCGCCTGCCCGCGCTGCACGCGCGCCAGGCCGACATCCTGCCGCTCGCCGAGCACTTCATCGGCGTCTACTGCAACCGGCTGGGCATCCGCACGATCCCTTTGAGCCATGACGCGGGCGACGCGCTGCGCCGCTACAGCTGGCCCGGCAACATCCGCGAGCTGGAGAACGTCATCCACTACGCGCTGATCGTGTGCGCGGGCGACGAGATCCAGGCGTCCGACCTGAAGCTCGTGCCGCTGCTGCCGCCGGTCGATCGTCGCGCGGGGGCGGCGAGTCCGGAGCCGGCGCCCGGCTACGGCGGCTATCGACCGCCGGTCGCCGAGGCCGCCTCGCCGCCCAGCGCGCCGGTCCCGGCCGCCGATGCGCGCTCGCGCCTGCCGGCCGTGTTCGACGAACTGCTGCGCGAGGGCGGCGACGGGCTGTTCGACGCCGTCGAGCGCGCGCTGGTGCATGCCGCGTTCGAGCATGCCCAGCGCAACCAGGTGCGCTCGGCCCGGGCGCTGGGCGTCACGCGCAACATGGTGCGAACGCTGCTCAAGCGCCACGGCCTGCTGGCGGCGGGCGCCATCGAGCTGGACGGCGAGGGCGAGTCGGTCGACGACGCCGCGTCCGCCGGCAGCCCCTTCACGCTGTCGGCCGCCTAAGCAACGACGTTTATGTTCTTTGCCGCCGCCGAGCAGCGTCTCCAGAATGACGTTCAGCCTGTGCTCAGCTCGCAAGACCTTTCCGAACCGAAACCCCGAGGACATTTCCCGATGACGACCCCCCGCCTCCTTGCCCGAACGTTCCTGGCCGTCGCGCTCGCCGCCACCGCCGCCGTGTCGTTCGCCAAGGACATCACGCTGCTCAACGTCTCCTACGACCCGACGCGCGAGCTCTACCAGGACATCGACGCCACGTTCCCGAAATACTGGAAGGCGAAGACGGGCGACGACCTGAAGATCAACGCGTCGCACGGCGGCTCGGGCGCGCAGTCGCGCGCGGTGCAGGACGGCCTCGACGCCGACGTCGTCACGCTGGCGCTGGCCTACGACATCGACGCGCTGGCCAACAAGGGCCTGCTCGGCAAGGACTGGCAAGGCAAGTTCAGGAACAACAGCACGCCCTACACGTCGACCATCGTGTTCCTGGTGCGCAAGGGCAACCCGAAGGGCATCCACGACTGGAGCGACATCGCCAAGCCGGGCGTGGCCGTGGTCGTCGCCAACCCGAAGACCTCGGGCGGCGCGCGCTGGGCCTACCTCGCGGCCTACGGCTGGGCGCTGCACCAGCCGGGCTCGACCGACGCGACGGCGCGGGCGTACATCAAGAAGGTCTACGAGAACGTGCCGGTGCTGGACTCGGGCGCGCGCGGCGCGACCGTCACGTTCGCCCAGCGCGGCGTCGGCGACGTGCTGCTGGCGTGGGAGAACGAGGGCTACCTGTCCGAGAAGGAATTCGGCGCCGACAAGTTCGACATCGTCTACCCGCCCAGCAGCATCCTGGCCGAGCCGCCGGTCGCGATCGTCGACAAGGTGGTCGACCACAAGGGCACGCGCGCGGTCGCGCAGGCCTACCTCGAGTACCTGTACACGCCGGAGGCGCAGGAGATCGAGGCCAGGAACTTCTATCGCCCGATCGATCCGGCCGTGGCCGCGAAGTACGCGAGCAAGTTCCCGAAGGTCAACACGTTCACGATCGCCGACACCTTCGGCGGCTGGAGCAAGGCGCAGGCGACGCACTTCGCCGATGGCGGCGTCTTCGACCAGATCTATTCGAAGAAGTGAATCCCGTGAGACCGCGCTCCGGCGCGTGAGACTTCGCTCACGAGGCCTGCGCGTCGCGACGAGGCCGGCATAGACTGCCTCCCCACAAGCGGGAGAACAAGTCATGCGGTGGAGCCGAAGTCTGGTCACGGGTTGGATCGCACTGGTCGCGGCGGGATCGCCGCTGCTCGCCCGCGCCGACGCCACGCTGAAGACGATGTCGCCGGTGGGCGAGGTCGCGCTGGTGCGCCAGGTGCGCGCCACGTTCGGCGAGTCCATGGTCAAGTTCGGCGACCCGCGCCTGCCGGCGCCGCTGGACGTCGCCTGCACGCCGGCCGGCACGCAGGCGGGCACGGCGCGCTGGGTCGACGACAAGACGTGGGTGTTCGACTTCGCCAAGGACCTGCCGCCGGGCACGAAGTGCAGCGTCGCGCCGCATCCGGGCATCAGGTCGGTGGCCGGCGCGGCGATCGCGGCCGACGCGAAGTTCGCGTTTTCCACGGGCGGCCCGGCCGTCGTGCGGGCCTACCCGTCGCCGGGCGAGTGGCAGAAGATCGAGGAGCAGCAGGTCTTCGCACTGCTGCTCAACGGTCCGGCCACGACCGACAGCATCGAGCGCTTCGCGTATTGCGAGTTCGCGGGCGTCGGCGAGCGCGTGCCGGTCAAGGTCATCGCCGGGGCGACGCGCGACGCGATCCTCAAGGCCGTCAACCTCGTGCCGCAGCAGGCGCGCAGCGTCACGTTGCAGTGCGCGCGGCCGGCGGCGCCCGAGGCCAAGGTCTCGCTCGTCTGGGGCAAGGGCATCGCCACCCCCAACGGCGTCGCCAGCACGGACGACCGCCGCTTCAACTACGCGGTGCGCCCGGCCTTCACCGCCAGCTTCACCTGCGAACGCGTCAACTCGCGCGCCGACTGCCTGCCGATGCGGCCGCTGCGCGTCGAGTTCTCCTCGCCGGTGCCCAGGCGCGTCGCCAGCAAGGTCGTGCTGGTCGGGCCCGACGGCAAGCACGCGCCGCAATTCGAGCAGCACCGCGGCGAGACCGCCGATGCGCTGGTCGACCTGCACGAGTCCGGCCTGCACAAGTTCATCTACTTCTTCGGCCGCAGCAAGGGCACGGTGGGCGACGACCAATCGGACGAGGGCGTCACGGCAGTGCAGTTCTCGGACCAGCTGCCCGAGAAGGCCGACCTGCGCATCGAGCTGCCGCCCGACTTCGCCGACGACTCGGGGCGCAGGCTGGACAACGCCGAGCAGTTCCCGTTGAAGACGCGCACGTCCGAGGCACCCGCGCTGGCGAAGTTTCCGGCGGCCACCTTCGGCGTCCTCGAGCTCAACGCCGAGCCCGTGCTGCCGCTGACGGTGCGCAAGATCGAGGGCAACCTCGGCATCAAGGCGATGACGCTGGGCGGCGCGCCGGCGCGCGAGCTCACGCTGGCGGACGACCCGTCCATCATCGAGTGGTTCGCGAAGCTGGTGCGCTACAACGAGACCTCGCTCGATCGCACGTCCGTCGAGAGCGAACTGGGCATCAAGCTGCCGCCGCCGGTGGCCGTCAGGAACCAGCGCGCGGCCAAGGATCACGGCCGCACGAAGACGCAGCAGGAACAGGACGAGGACGCCGACGAGTCCGACGTCAACGCGCAGGATCCGAACGCCGTGCAGACGCGCACCGTGAGCCTGCTGAACCACGCCGCGAACGTCCGCACGGTCAAGCTGCCGGCGGAGTCGCAGACCGAGCCGCATCCGTTCGAGGTGATCGGCATCCCGCTGCCGCAGCCGGGCTACCACGTCGTCGAGATCGAGTCGCCGCGCCTGGGCCAGGCCCTGCTCGATCGCGCGGCGCCGATGTACGTGCGCACGGGCGTGCTCGTCACGAACCTGTCCGTGCATTTCAAGTGGGCGCCTGTCAACTCGGGCGTGTGGGTGACCACGCTGGACAAGGGCAAGCCGGTGGCGGGCGCGGCGGTGCAGGTGTCCGATTGCGAGGGCCGGAAGGTGTGGAGCGGGCAGACCGACGCGCAGGGCTTCGCGCGCATCGACGAGCAGCTGACCAACCCCGGCATGCTGCGCTGTGGCGAGAGCGAGGGCGGCCGCTGGGCCGGGCAGACCGGTCTGCCGAACGGCTATTTCGTCAGCGCGCGCAAGACCGACGCCCAGGGCCGCGCCGACATGGCCTTCGTGTGGTCGACCTGGCAGGAGGGCATCGAGGCCTGGCGCTTCAACCTGAACTCGTGGGGCGGCGGCGAGGTGTCGCGCGAGCTGTTCCACACGGTGATGGACCGCACGCTGCTGCGCGCGGGGCAGACCGTCTCGATGAAGACGCATGCGCGGCGCGAGCTGCTCACCGGCCTCGCGATGGTCGATGCCGGCGCGCTGCCGCCCACACTGCACATTCAGCACGAAGGCTCGGGCGACCATTTCGACTTCCCGCTGGAGTGGCGCGCGGGCCGCTACGCAGAGACGGTCTGGAAGATCCCCGACGACGCCAAGCTGGGTGTCTACGACGTGACGCTGCTGCGGCCCGGCCTGGCGCCGGTGGGCACGGGCTCGTTCCGCGTCGAGGAATTCCGCCTGCCCGCGATGATCGGCCGGCTCGTGCCGCCCGCCGGGCCGCAGGTCGACCCGCGCGAGCTGACGATGGACGTGATGGTCAACTACGGCAACGGCGGCGGCGCGGCCAACCTGCCGCTGAAGGTGTCGGCGCAGGTGCGCGACGTCGACATCGCCGGCGTGGTGCCGGTGGCGCGCTATCCCGGCTTCCACTTCGAGCCGCCGAAGGCCTCGACCGCCGCCGACAACCCGGGCGACGGCGCGATGTTCAGCGAGGAGTACGTCGACGAGGACGACGCCGACAGGATGGTCTCGCAGCGCGACACGCATTCGAAGCTCGTGGCCGACAAGCTGTCCGTCACGCTCGACAAGTCCGGCGCCGGCAAGGTGACGCTGAGCAAGCTGCCGCCGGTCACCGCGACCAGGGAGCTGCTGGTTCAGGCCAACTACGCCGACCCGAACGGCGAGGTGCAGACGCTGAGCCAGACGCTGCCGCTGTGGCCGGCGGCCGTCGTGCTGGGCGTGCGCACCGACGACTGGGTCTCGGTGCACCAGAAGCTGCCGGCGCAGGTCGTCGCGCTCGACACGCACGGCAAGCCGCAGGCGGGCGTCGACGTCAGCGTGCGCGCGGTCGTGCATCGCGAGATCTCCGCGCGCAAGCGGCTCGTCGGCGGCTTCTATGCCTACGACAACAAGAACGTCGACGAGGATCTGGGCGAGGTCTGTTCCGGCAAGAGCGACGCGCGCGGCCTGGTGCTGTGCGAGGCGACGCTGGAAACCTCGGGCCAGGTCGAGCTGATCGCGCAGGCCAAGGACGCGCAGGGCCACCTCGCGCGCGCGGCCTCGAGCGTGTGGGTGACGCGCGCGGGCGAGGTCTGGTTCGGCAGCGCCAACGACGACCGCATGGACGTGCTGCCCGAGCAGCGCGCCTACGAGCCGGGGCAGACCGCGAGGTTCCAGATCCGCAGCCCGTTCCGCCACGCCACCGCGCTGGTCGCGATCGAGCGCAACGGCATCCTCGAGACGCGCACCGTCGAACTCGATGGCCGCGATCCGACCGTCGAGATCCCGGTCAAGGCGGAATGGGCGCCCAACGTGTTCGTGTCGGTGCTCGCGGTGCGCGGGCGCGTGCGCGAGGTGCCGTGGTATTCGCTGTTCACGTGGGGCTGGAAGTCGCCGGTCGAATGGTGGCATGCGTGGCGCGACGAGGGCCAGGACTGGCAGGCGCCGACGGCGATGGTCGACCTCGCCAAGCCGGCGTTCAAGTTCGGCATCACCGAGATCTCGGTCGGCGACGCGGCGCACCGGCTCAAGGTGGAAGTGGTGCCGGACAAGTCCACGTACCCGATCCGCGCGACGAGCCAAGTGCGCATCAAGGTGACGTTGCCCGACGGCCGCGCGGCGCCCGCCGGCACCGAGGTGACGCTGGCGGCGGTCGACGAGGCGCTGCTTTCGCTGAAGGCCAACGACAGCTGGAACCTGTTCGACGCGATGATCCAGCGCCGCAACTACGGCGTGGAGACGGCCACCGCGCAGATGCAGATCATCGGCAAGCGCCACTTCGGCAAGAAGGCCGCGCCCCCGGGCGGCGGCGGCGGCCAGTTCCCGACGCGCGAGCTGTTCGACACGCTGCTGCTGTGGAACCCGGGCGTGGTGCTCGATGCGAAGGGCGAGGCCGTCGTGTCCGTGCCGCTCAACGACTCGCTGACCAGCTTCCGCATCGTCGCGGTCGCCGACGTGGTGCAGGGCGCGCAGGCCGCGCTGTTCGGCACCGGCTCGGCGACGATCGCGGCAACGCAGGACCTGCAGATCGTGTCGGGCGTGCCGCCGCTGGTGCGCGAGGGCGATCATTACCAGGCGATGTTCACGCTGCGCAATACGTCGAAGGCGGCGATGAACGCGTCGCTGGCGGCGTCGGCGGGCGAGCGGTCGCTGGCGACGCAGACGGTGGCGATCGCGGCGGGCGCGGCGGCGGACGTCGCGTTCGACGTCGACGTGCCGTTCAACGTGAAGAGCGTCGCGTGGACGGTCGCCGCGGACGCCGGCTCGGCGCACGACCGCATGAAGTTCGCACAGAAGATCGCCGAGGCCGTGCCGGTGACGGTTCAGCAGGCCACGCTGATGCAGTTGGACAAGACCGTGCGCATCCCGATCGCGCCGCCGGCCAACGCGCTGTCCGATGGCACCGGCAAGCTGCGCGGCGGCATCGACGTCGCCCTGAAGCCCAGGCTGGGCGACGGCCTGCCGGGCGTGCGCGACTTCTTCTCGGTCTACCCGTGGAACTGCTTCGAGCAACGGGCCTCGGTCGCGATCGGCCTGCGCGACACCGCGCAGTGGCACGCGCTGGTCGACCAGATCTCGCTGTACCAGGACGAGGACGGCGTGCTGAACTACTTCCCGGGCTCGACGCCGCACTCCGGCAGCGACAGCCTCACCGCCTACGTGCTGGCGATCAGCGACGAGGCGACGAAGCTGGGCTACGACTTCGCGCTGCCCGCCGATGCGAAGGCGAGCATGGAACGCGGGCTGATCGGCTTCGTCGAGGGCCGCGTCAACCGCGACTTCTGGCGGCCGGCCTTCCTGAAGAACGGCGACCTGGACGTGCGCAAGCTCGCCGCGATCGAGGCGCTGAGCCGCGACGGCAAGGTGCAGCCGCGCATGCTGGACTCGATCCAGATCCTGCCCAACCAGTGGCCCACCGGCGCGGTGATCGACTGGCTGCAGATCCTCGATCGCGTGCCGGCGATCCGCGACCACGACAAGCGCGTCGCCGAGGCCGAGCAGATCCTGCGCGCGCGCCTGAACGTGCAGGGCACGCGCCTGGGCTTCTCCACCGAGCGCGACGACAGCTGGTGGTGGCTCATGGTCAACGGCGACGTCAACAGCGTGCGCATGACGATGGCGGTGCTCGATCGCAAGGACTGGGTCGAGGACGTGCCGCGCATCGTCACCGGCACCTTGCAGCGCCAGCAGTTCGGCCGCTGGTCGACGACGGTGGCCAACGCGTGGGGCAGCGTCGCGATGGAGGCGTTCTCGAAGAAGTTCGAGTCGGTCCCCGTCAAGGGCGTCACCCGCGCGGGCTTCGGCGTGCCGGGCGCGGCGACGTCGTTCGACTGGGCCAGGATCCCCGCCGGCGGCTCGCTGCCGCTGGGCTGGCCGGCCGGCTTCGCCGTCAACGGCAACAAGGCCGACGCCAACCTGCAGGTCGACCACGACGGCACGGGCAAGCCGTGGGTGACGGTCACGTCGCGCGCGGCGGTACCCGTCACCGTACCCTTCGGCAGCGGCTATCGCATCGCGAAGACGATCACGCCGGTCGAACAGAAGGCGGCGGGCAAGTGGTCGCGCGGCGACGTGGTGCGCGTGCACCTCGACATCGACGTGCAGGCCGACGCCACCTGGGTCGTCGTCAACGACCCGGTGCCCGGCGGGGCGGCGCTGCTGGGCACGGGCCTGGGCAACGACGACCAGATCAGCACCGGCACCGAGAAGGACGACCAGCGCGGCTGGCTGGCGTACCAGGAGCGCAGCTTCGAGGCCTTCCGCGCGTACTACCGCTACCTGCCCAAGGGCGCGTTCAGCATCGAGTACACGATGCGCCTGAACAACCCCGGCCGCTTCGGCATGCCGCAGACGCGTGTCGAGGCAATGTACGCGCCGGAGATGTTCGGCGAGTCGCCCAATGCGGCGTGGACGGTGCAGCCGTGACATCGCACCTGCTGCGCACCAGCGTGCTCGCGGCCTGCCTGGCTGTGTCGCTGGGCGCGCGCGCGGCGACGCCGTCTTTCGAGCAGGTGCGCGGGTCGTATCGCAGCTCGGAGACCGTGCTGCTCGATCGCCACGGCCAGCCGGTGCAGACCGTGCGCACCGATGCGCACGCGCGGCGCGGCGCCTGGGTGCCGCTGGCGCAGATCTCGCCGGCCCTGCGCGCGGCGGCGATCGCGTCGGAGGACCAGCGCTTCCTGCAGCACGCGGGCGTCGACTGGACGGCCGTCGCCGGCGCGGCGATCGGTCGCGCGAACGCCGGCGGCACGCGCGGGGCGTCGACCATCACGATGCAGCTCGCGGGACTGCTCGATCCCGATCTCGCGCTGCCCAGGGGCGGCCGCTCGGTGACGGCCAAGATCGAGCAGGCGGCCGCGGCGCTGCGCATCGAGCGCACGTGGAGCAAGGAGCAGATCCTCGAGGCCTGGTTGAACCTGGTGCCGTTCCGCGGCGAGCAGGTGGGCGTGGCGGCGATGTCGCAGGCCTTGTTCCAGAAGGCGCCGTCGGGGCTCAACGCCGAGGAGGCGGCGATCGCGGCGGCGCTCCTGCGCGCGCCGAACGCGGCGCCCGCGCTGGTCGGCCAGCGCGCGTGCGGCGTGCTGAAGGTGCAGGGCCGTGGCGACGCGTGCGCCACCGCGCAGGGCTTCGCCGAGCTGGTGCTGTCGCGCGCGCCGACGGCGACGGTGGACGCTGGCGACCAGCTCGCGCCGCACTTCGCGCGCCAGGTGCTGAAGACACTGGGCAAGGCGCCGCCGCCGGGCGCGCTGCGCACGACGCTGGACGCCGGCACGCAGCGCCGCGCGCGCGACGCGCTGCGCCAGCAGCTCGCGGAGCTGCGCGATCGCGACGTCGAGGACGGCGCGGTCATCGTGCTGGACAACGCCACCGGCGACGTGCTCGCCTGGGTCGGCTCCAGCGGCGAGCTGTCGCAGGCCGCGGCGGTCGATGCCGTGGTCGCGCCGCGCCAGGCCGGCTCCACGCTCAAGCCCTTCCTCTACGAGCAGGCGATCGAGCAGCGCTGGCTCACCGCGGCCTCGGTGCTGGAGGACACGCCCGCGCGCCTGCACACGCCGTCCGGCCTCTACATCCCGCAGAACTACGACCACGACTTCAAGGGCGCGGTGACCGTGCGCACCGCGCTCGGCTCGTCGCTCAACGTGCCGGCCGTGCGCACCGCGGTGATGGTGTCGCCCGACCGCTTCGCGCGGCGGCTGGTCGCGCTCGGCCTGCCGATCCGCAAGCCCGGCGACTTCTACGGCTACAGCATCGCGCTCGGCTCGCCCGAGGTGACGCTGCTGTCGCTCGCGAACGCGTACCGCGCGCTGGCCAACGGCGGCGTGGTCGGCGCGCCGCGCCTGCGGCCGTCAGATACGGCACCGGGTACCCGCGTGATGGCGGCGGCGCCGTCGTTCATCGTCGCCGACATCCTGGCCGACAACGGCGCCCGCGTGCCGACCTTCGGCCTCGACAACGCGCTGGCCACGCGCTACTGGTCGGCCGTCAAGACCGGCACCAGCAAGGACATGCGCGACAACTGGTGCGTCGGCTTCAGCGCGCGCTACACGGTGGGCGTGTGGGTGGGCAACGCCGGCGGCGCGCCGATGCATGCGGTCTCGGGCGTGACCGGCGCCGCGCCAGTGTGGCGCACGGTGATGGACGCGCTGCAGCGCAGCGATGTCGCGGCCGATCACCCGGGCCGCGTCTTGCGCGCGGGCACGGGGGACGCGCGCGCGCCCGCCGCGCTCGCGTCGGGCGTGCCGACGCCGCCCGACGGCCTCGTGGCGCAGCCCGTCTCGTTCGACGGCCAGCTCGAGGCGCCGCGCACCGAGTGGTTCCTTGCCGGCACCGAGACCGCACGCGTGACGCCGGCGAGCCCGGCCGGCGCGGCGCAGCGGATGATCGTCTCGCCGGACGACCGCTCCGTCGTCGCACTCGATCCCGACATACCGCCCGCGGTGCAGCGCCTGCGCTTCGAGGCGGTCGCACCGGCGCCGGCGGGCGCGGCGTGGCGGCTGGACGGCAAGCGCCTCGGCGCCGCGCGGCCGCTGCCGTGGTCGCCGTGGCCGGGCCATCACGTGCTGGAACTGGTCGACGCGCGGGGCGTGGCGCTGGACACGGTGTCGTTCGACGTGCGCGGCGCGCAGGCGAAGACTCCCGGGGCCGCGGCCGTTCGCGGCGGCACGAAGACGTCGCGCCTGCCGGCGAAACCGGTCTCCTGAGTGCGACAGCGCACATGGCGCTGTCGAGCTTCACATGAACGTGAGATAGTCCGTCCTACTTAACCGCCAGCAAGGCCGTAAATGATTACCCCGGCCGAATGGCAGACGCGCAAGCGCGCGATCGTGGATGGCTACGCGACGCCCAGCAACTGGCGCGGGCTCCTGCAGATGCTGTCGGTGTTCGCGCCGCTCGCCGCGCTGTGGTGGGCGATCCGCCAGGGCGCGCCGCTTTCGCCGTGGATCGCGGTCGCGGCGACCCTCCTGCTGAGCCTGTTCCTGCTGCGCGGCTTCGTGCTGATGCACGACTGCGGGCACATGAGCCTGTTCCGCAGCCGGTCGCTGAACCGCATCGGCGGCTTCCTGCTGGGCGTGCTGGCCGGCATGCCGCAGCCGGTCTGGGCGGAGAACCATCGCTACCACCACGTCACCAACGGCAACTGGGCGAAGTACCGCGGCCCGTTGAACGTGGCCTGCGTCTCCGACTACCTGGCCATGGACGCCGCCCAGCGGCGCCGCTATCGCTACACGCGCGACATCCTGCTGTCGCCGGTGGCCGGCTGCCTCTACTTCCTGGTCAATCCCCGCATCACCTGGCTGCGCGCGAGCGCGCACCTGCTGCGCCGCCTTGCCGCGCGGGGGGTGGGCCGCGATGTGCCGGCCGAGGTGAAGCTGCCCGGTTGCCCGTCGATGGCGCACTATCGCCACATGACCTGGAACAACCTGCTGCTGCTCGCGGGCTGCGCCGCGATGGCCTGGGCCGTCGGCCCGTGGCTGTTCCTCGCCTGCTATGTCGTGAGCGGGTCGCTGGCCGGCGGCTACGGCATCGTGCTGTTCACGGTGCAGCACAACTTCGAGCACGCCTACGCGAGCGCGGACGAAGGCTGGGACCGCGACGCGGCTGCGTTGCACGGCACGAGCTTTCTCGTCTTGCCGCGCTGGCTGAACTGGATCACGGCCGACGCCGCCTATCACCACGTGCATCACCTGTGCGCCAGCGTTCCGAACTATCGCCTCGCGGCCTGCCACCGGGAACATGCGCTTTTCTTCTCGGGCGTGACGCGCGTGGGCCTGTTCGAGATCCCCGCGGCGCTCAAGCATGTGCTGTGGGACCTGGCGGCTCGCCGGCTGGTGTCGGTCGAGGAAGTCATGGCACGCGGCGCCGCGTAGGCGTCACGTCACGCCGCGCGCAGCCAGCTTGCCAGCAGGGCGAAGCTGCCTGCGTCGTGGAGGATCCAGGCCCCCAGCGCCACGAGCACGAACGGCGCCACGCGCCGTCCGTGGCGCTGGATCGGCGGCCCGATCGTGGGGTGGCGGGTGAGCCAGAACGCGGCGCCGACCCACGCCATCGTCATCGCCGCGAACACCACGCCGATGGCCGCGATCTCGACGCCGGAGCGCGTCGCGAAGACGGGCGTGTAGATGCCGAGGTTGTCGCCGCCGTTGGCGATGGTCGTGGCCGCCACGACGAGGACGTTGGCCCGCCCGCCGGCGCGGTCGGCGTCCGGGGCCGCGTCGTCGTCGTCGGAATCGTCGCCGCGCTGGCGCCGGGCGAACGCGTGCAGGCCGATGGCGATGGGCAGCACGCCGAGCAAGCCGATCCAGGCGGGCGCGACGACGAGCGAGAGCAGCGAGAAGACGACGCTGGCGGCGTAGAGCGCGGCGAGGCCGGCCAGTTGTCCGGCGACGATCTGGCGCGGCCTGACGCGCGCGTCGGAGAAGAAGGCGACGAGCATGAAGAGGTCGTCGAGGTTGGTCGTGACGAAGAGGCCGACGGCCAGGGCGACGAGGGCCGTCACTCGTGGCCTTCCGGCGTCTCGGGATGCGGCGTCCTGGTCATGGCAGGGTTGGGCATCGGCCGAGGCTACCATCGGCGCCAGCGCCCGGCGCGGCGGCGCGTATCCTGCGGGTCTACCCGCACTGCCGCCGGGCCGGCACGTCCCTTGTCGCAGCCGGGACAGTCCGCGTCGCGCGAACAGTCCTAGAATCGAACGATCGTTCTATTTTCGGTTCGAACCCCCGTCGAACGCTTTGTGAACTGACATCACGGAGACCCTTCCCATGAGTGCGAGCTACGAAGTCCGCGGCGGCATTGCCGTCATCACGCTGAACAACCCGCCGGTCAACGGCCTGGGCTACGACACGCGCAAGGCGGTGGCTGAGGGCCTCGAGAAGGCGGAGGACGACGCGGCCGTCAAGGCGATCGTCATCACCGGCGCCGGCAAGGCGTTCTCGGGCGGCGCCGACATCAAGGAATTCGGCTCGCCCAAGGCGCTGGCCGAACCCAACCTGCTGAGCCTGATCGCGCGCGTCGAGGGCGCGTCCAAGCCGGTCGTCGCCGCGATCCACACCGTGTGCATGGGCGGCGGGCTGGAGCTGGCGCTGGGCTGCCACTACCGCGTGGTGTCGCCGGGCGCGCAGATCGCGCTGCCCGAGGTCAAGCTGGGCATCCTGCCGGGCGCCGGCGGCACGCAGCGACTGCCGCGCGCGATCGGCGTCGAGGCCGCGCTGAACATGATCGTCAGCGGCGAGCCGGTCAAGAGCGAGCTGCTGGCGCAGATCCCGGGCCAGAAGCTGTTCGACCGCGTCATCGAGGGCGACCTGATGCAAGGCGCGATCGCGTTCGCCAACGAGATCGCCGCCGCGCGTCCGCTGCCGATGGTGCGCGACCTCAAGGCCAAGCACCACGACGGCGACGCCTACTTCGGCTTCGCGCGCAACACCGTCAAGGCGATGGCGAAGAACTTCCCGGCGCCGGTGCGCTGCGTCGACGCTGTCGAACAGGCCACCAAGGCGAAGTTCGACGACGGCATGAAGCACGAGCGCGAGGCCTTCGCCGCGCTGATGATCACGCCCGAGAGCAAGGCGCTGCGCCACGCGTTCTTCGCCGAGCGCGCGGCCTCCAAGGTGCCGGACGTGCCCGAGGACACGCCGATCCGCGACATCCGCAAGGTCGCCGTGATCGGCGCCGGCACGATGGGCGGCGGCATCTCGATGAACTTCCTCAACGCCGGCATCCCGGTGGTGATCCTCGAGATGAAGCAGGAGGCGCTCGACAAGGGCATCGCCATCATCCGCAAGAACTACGAGGCGCAGGTCAAGAAGGGCAAGTTGAAGGAAGACAAGTACGCCGAACGCATGGCGCTGCTGTCGACGACGCTGTCGTATGCCGAGCTGGGCGACGCCGACCTGGTGATCGAGGCCGTGTTCGAGGAGATCAGCGTCAAGCAGAAGGTGTTCGAGTCGCTCGACGCCGTGATGAAGCCGGGCGCGATCCTGGCGTCCAACACGTCGACGCTGGATCTCGACAAGATCGCCGCGTTCACGAAGCGCCCGCAGGACGTGATCGGCATGCACTTCTTCAGCCCGGCCAACGTGATGAAGCTGCTGGAAGTGGTGCGCGGCGCCAAGACCGCGCCCGACGTGCTGATGACGGTCATGAAGCTGGGCAAGAAGATCAAGAAGACCTGCGTGGTCTCGGGCGTCTGCGACGGCTTCATCGGCAACCGCATGATCGAGCAGTACAGCCGCCAGGCCGGCTTCCTGCTGGAAGAGGGCTGCACGCCGCAGCAGGTCGACAAGGCGGTCGAGAAGTTCGGCTTCGCGATGGGCCCGTTCCGCATGGGCGACCTCGCGGGCAACGACATCGGCTGGGCGATCCGCAAGCGCCGCTACGTGGAAAAGCCCAACCTGCGCTACTCGAAGACGGCCGACCTGCTGTGCGAGCTGGGCCGCTACGGCCAGAAGACCGGCGCGGGCTGGTACGACTACGTGCCGGGCAAGCGCGACGCGATCCCGTCGGAGCTGGTCAACGACATGCTGGGCAAGCACCGCGCGGCGCTGGGCATCACGCCGCGCAAGATCAGCGACGACGAGATCGTGCACCGCCTCGTCTATTCGCTGGTCAACGAGGGCGCGCGCATCGTCGAGGAAGGCATCGCGTCGCGCGCGTCCGACATCGACATGGTCTACCTCACGGGGTATGGCTTCCCGCTGTGGCGCGGCGGCCCGATGAACTACGCCGACACGGTCGGCCTGTGGAACGTCGTGCAGGCGATGAAGAAGTTCGCCAAGAACCCGGCCGACGACGCCGGGTTCTGGCAGCCCGCGCCGCTGCTGGCCAGGCTCGCGGCCGAAGGCAAGAGCTTCAGCTGAGGCGTGCCGGTGAAGCGCTTCCTGACCCGCACGCTGGCCATCCTGGCCGGCATCGTGCTGGGCATGCTGATCGTCGCGGGCCCCGGCCCGTGGCGCGCGCTCAAGAAGCCCGACGCCGCCCCGTCCGCCCCGATCCAGCGCGAGCGCGCGCCCGACCAGCGCGTGTGACCCCCCGATTCGTTCCTTGATCCAGATTCCAGGAGTTCCCAAATGACCGACGCCGTCATCGTTTCCACCGCCCGCACGCCGCTCGCCAAGAGCTGGAAGGGTGCCTTCAACATGACGCACGGCGCGGAGCTGGGCGGCCACGCCGTCAAGGCGGCGCTCGAGCGCGCCGGCATCGAGGGCGGCGAGGTCGAGGACGTCCTCATGGGCTGCGCCAACCCCGAAGGCGCGACCGGCGCCAACATCGCGCGCCAGATCGCGCTGCGCGCCGGCCTGCCGGTGAGCGTGGCCGGCGCCACCGTCAACCGCTTCTGCTCCAGCGGCCTGCAGACCATCGCGATGGCCGCGCAGCGCGTGATCGCCAACGAGGGCGACGTCTACGTGGCCGGCGGCGTGGAGAGCATCTCGTGCGTGCAGCAGGAGATGAACCACCACATGCTGCGCGACATGTGGCTCGCGCGGAACAAGCCGGCCGTCTACATGTCGATGCTGGAGACCGCCGAGACCGTGGCCAAGCGCTACAAGATCTCGCGCGAGCGCATGGACCAGTACGGCGCCGCCAGCCAGCAGAAGGCCACTGCGGCGCTGGAGGCCGGCCTGTTCAAGGACGAGATCGCGCCCATCACGGTCACGGCCGGCGTGGCCGATCCGAAGAACGGCATCCGCACGAAGGAAGTGACCGTCGAGAACGACGAAGGCATCCGCCCGGGCACGACCTACGACGGCATCAAGGACCTGCGCTCGGCGCTGCCCGGCGGCCTGATCAGCGCCGGCAACGCGAGCCAGTTCAGCGACGGCGGCGGTGCCTGCGTCGTCGTCTCCAGCCAGTACGCGGAACGCAAGAACCTCAAGCCCATCGGCCGCTTCCTCGGCTTTGCCGTGGCCGGCTGCGAGCCCGACGAAATGGGCATCGGCCCCGTGTACGCGGTGCCCAAGGTGCTCAAGCGCCTGGGCCTGACGGTGGCCGACATCGACCTGTGGGAACTCAACGAGGCCTTCGCGGTGCAGGTGCTCTTTTGCGCCGACACCCTCGGCATCCCGATGGACCGGCTCAACGTCAACGGCGGCGCGATCGCCGTCGGCCATCCTTATGGCGTCAGCGGCCAGCGCCTGACCGGCCATGCGCTGATCGAGGGCAAGCGTCGCGGCGCGAAGAAGGTCTGCGTGACGATGTGCATCGGCGGCGGCATGGGCGCCGCGGGCATCTTCGAAGTCCTCTGACCGACAGCCTGGCGCGAAGGAGCGCGACGTGCTCGATCTCGATTCCGTCCGCGACTTCTTCGCCCGGGCGCCGTTCATGGTCGATCTCGGCGTGGTGCCGACGGCGGTGTCCGAGGGCCGGTGCGAGACCGAGATGGTGCTGCAGCCGCGGCATCTTCAGCACACCGGGCAGGCACACGCCGGCGTCGTGACCTCGCTGGCCGACCACACCGCCGGCGCCGCGGCGCAGAGCGTGGTGCGCGGCGGCGGCGTCGCGATCACCGCCGAATTGAAGACCAGCCTGCTGCGTCCCGCGATCGGCAACAAGCTCGTGTGCATCGGCACCGTCGTCAAGCCGGGACGCTCGCTGATCTTCGCGGAGGCCGAGGTCTTCGCCCTTCTCGGCGAGCAGCGCGTGCTGGTCGCCAAACTGAGCGCCACGCTGGCCGTGGTGCAACCGACATGAGCTCACGCCAAACGCTTGATTTCCTGCTGTACGACTGGCTCCGGGCCGACGAGCTGACGACGCGCGAGCGCTTCGCGGAGCACTCGCGCGCCACCTTCGACGCGGTGCTCGACACCTGCGAGCGCCTCGCCCGCGACAAGTTCGCCCCGTTCAACCGCCTGCTCGACACCCAGGAGCCGCTGTTCGACGGCCAGCGCGTGCAGCTGCCGCAGGCCACGCACGACGCGCTGCACGCGTATACGGCCACGGGCATGCTGGCCGCGGCGCAGGACGCGGAGATCGGCGGCATGCAGCTGCCGTGCGTCGTCGAGATGGCGGCCAACGCGTTCTTCTCGCAGGCGTCCATCGCCATCGGCGCGTACAACATGCTGACGCGCGGCAACGCCAGCCTGCTGATGGCGCACGGCACCGACCGCCAGCAGCAGGTGTTCGCCGCGCGCGAGTTCGCCGGCGAGTGGTTCGGCACCATGTGCCTCAGCGAGCCGCAGGCCGGCTCGTCGCTGAGCGACATCGTCACCCGCGCGACGCCCGATGGCGAGGATTTCGAGTCCGACCCGCTGGGCCCGCGCTACAGGCTGGTCGGCAACAAGATGTGGATCTCGGCCGGCGAGCACGAGATCACGCCCAACATCGTGCACCTGGTGCTGGCGAAGATCCCGGGGCCGGACGGCAGGCTGCCGGCGGGCGTCAAGGGCATCTCGCTGTTCATCGTGCCCAAGCATCGCGTCGATGCCGAAGGCAAGCTGACGGGCGAGCGCAACGACGTCAGCCTCGCCGGCCTGAACCACAAGCTGGGCTTCCGCGGCACCACCAACACGCTGCTGAACTTCGGCGAGAAGGGCGGGGCGGTCGGATACCGGGTGGGGCAACCGGGCGACGGCCTGCGCTGCATGTTCCACATGATGAACGAGGCGCGCATCGGCGTCGGCCTCGGTGCGACGATGCTGGGCGCCGCGGGCTACGACGCGAGCCTCGAGTACGCGAAGCAGCGTTCGCAGGGGCGTGCCGTGGGCGCGGGCGGCAAGGACGCCGCGGCACCGCCGGCGCGCCTCATCGAGCACGCCGACATCCGCCGCATGCTGCTTGCGCAGAAGGCCTACGTCGAGGGCGGCATGGCGCTCGCGTTGTACTGCGCGCGGCTGGTCGACGAGCAGCACACCGGCGACGCCGGATCGTCGGCGGCGGCCGTCACGCTGTTGGAGATGCTGACGCCGATCGCCAAGAGCTGGCCCAGCGAGTGGGCGCTGGAAGCCAACAGCCTCGCGATCCAGATCCACGGCGGCTACGGCTACACGCGCGACTTCCCCGTCGAACAGCACTGGCGCGACAACCGCCTCAACATGATCCACGAGGGCACGCACGGCATCCAGGCGCTGGACCTGCTGGGCCGCAAGGCCGTGATGCAGGGCGGCGCCGGGCTGAAGCTGCTCGCGCATCGCATCGACGCCACCGTCGCGCGCGCGCTGCCGCAGGCGCGCCTCGCGACGCACGCGAACGCGCTCGCGCAGGCCCTGCAACGACTCGGCGCGGCCACGCGCTCGGCATGGGCCACGGCCTCGCCGGAGGACGCGCTCGGCAACGCGACGCCCTACCTGCAGGCCTTCGGCCACACCATCCTCGC
The DNA here is from genome assembly GCF_023231945.1 of Scleromatobacter humisilvae. Lineage (GTDB taxonomy): Bacteria > Pseudomonadota > Gammaproteobacteria > Burkholderiales > Burkholderiaceae_C > Scleromatobacter > Scleromatobacter humisilvae. The sequence continues at coordinate 230,141 of NZ_JAJLJH010000004.1, read as the reverse complement.
GTGGCTGTGGCTGGACGTCGGCGCCGCGATCCTCGAAGGCGGCGCCGCCGACTCGACCGCCAACGTCGGCCGCCTCGCCGCGCTCGACTACTTCATGCGCTACGAGCTGCCGAAGACCGATGCCTGGCTGCGCGTCGTCGAGTCGCGCGACCGCACCTGCCGCGACGTGCCCGAAGACGCGTTCTGATCACCACGACAAGAGACACGATGACCGACTCCGCGATCCCCACCACCGCCTACGCCGACCGCCGCAGCATCCACAAGCTGTTCGACCTGACGGGCCGCACCGCGCTCGTCACCGGCGGCTCGCGCGGCCTGGGCCTGCAGATCGCCGAGGCGCTCGGCGAGGCCGGCGCGCGCGTCGTGCTGAGCGCGCGCAAGGGCGCCGATCTCGAGGCCTCGGCTGCGGCGCTGAAGGAGCGCGGCATCGCGGCCGACTGGATCGCCGCCGATTCGAGCAAGCCGGAAGAAGTGCAACGCCTCGCCGACGAGGCGATCGCGACGCTGGGCCACGTCGACATCCTCGTCAACAACGCCGGCGCCACCTGGGGCGCGCCGGCCGAGGATCATCCGCTGGACGCCTGGGACAAGGTGATGAACCTCAACGTGCGCGCGATCTTCCTGCTGTCGCAGGCGATCGCGAAGGCCAGCATGATCCCGCGCAGGCGCGGCCGCATCATCAACGTGGCGTCGATCGCGGGGCTGTCCGGCAACTCCGGGGCGATGACGACGGTGGCCTACAACACGAGCAAGGCCGCGGCGCTGAACCTCACGCGCGCGCTGGCCGGCGAGTGGGGCGTGCACGGCATCAACGTCAACGCGCTGGCGCCGGGCTTCTTCCCCAGCAAGATGACCGCGGGGCTGCTGGCCCACGTCGGCGTCGACAAGATGCGCGCCCACGTGCCGCTGCGCCGCCTCGGCGACGACGAGGACCTGAAGGGCGCCGCGCTGCTGCTGGCCAGCGACGCGGGCAAGCACATCACCGGGCAGTTCATCGCCGTCGACGGCGGCGTCAGCGCGGTGCACGGCGCCTGAAGCCATGACCGAACGCACGCCACTGCAGTTCGCGCTCGACATCCCGTTCGTGCAGGCGCTGGGCATGCAGCTGTGGCGCTTCGACGGCGGCTTCGCCGAGATCAGCCTCGACGTGCGGCCGGAGATGCAGAACTCGTGGGCCGTCGCGCACGGCGGCGTCGTGATGACGCTGCTGGACGTGGCGATGGCGCACGCCGCGCGCAGCGTCCGCCAGGATGACGACCCGGCTCGCTGCGCTCCCCACCCCCATGGGGCTCACGCCGGCTTGCTCCGAAGCGACCGAGCGCGCGGCGGCGAGGCGCCGCGGGACGCGCCGGGCATCGTCACCGTCGAGATGAAGACCAGCTTCATGCGGCCCGCCACCGGCCGCCTGATGGCCAGCGGCCACCTGCTGCACGGCACGAAGAGCATGGCCTTCTGCGAAGGCAGCGTGCACGACGAGAGCGGCGCGCTGTGCGCCCACGCGACGGGCACGTTCAAGTTCCTGCGCGCCCTGAAGCGCGGCGCCGAGATCGACGCCGCATCCTGAATACCCAAGCACGTATCCCGTTACTACAAGGAGACACCACCATGTCCGCCATCAATCGCCAGATCCTGCTCGCGTCGCGTCCGAAGGGCGAGCCGAGCGCCGAGAACTTCAAGCTGGTCGAGACGCCCGTCGCGCCGCTGGCCGACGGCCAGGTGCTGGTGCGCCACCACTTCCTGAGCCTGGACCCGTACATGCGCGGCCGCATGAGCGACGCCAAGAGCTACGCCGCGCCGCAGCCGCTGGACCAGGTGATGATCGGCGGCACGGCCGGCGAGGTCGTCGAGTCGAAGAACCCGCACTTCAAGGCCGGCGACAAGGTGGTCGGCATGGGCGGCTGGCAGGAATACGCGGTCGTCGACGCCGACCAGCGCGGCGTGCTGCAGAAGGTCGACACCACGCACGTGCCGCTGTCGGCCTACCTCGGCGCGGTGGGCATGCCCGGCGTCACCGGCTGGTACGGGCTCGTGAAGATCATCGCCCCGAAGGCGGGCGAGACGGTGGTGGTCAGCTCCGCGGCCGGCGCGGTCGGCGGCGCGGTCGGCCAGCTCGCCAAGGCGCGCGGCTGCCGCGTCGTGGGCATCGCCGGCGGCCCGGACAAGTGCCGCTCGGTGGTGGAGGAACTCGGCTTCGACGAGTGCATCGACTACCGCCAGTTCACCGACCTCAAGGCCATGAGCGGCGCGCTGAAGGCCGCCTGCCCGGACGGCATCGACGGCTACTTCGAGAACGTCGGCGGCATGCTGCTGGACGCCGTGATGCTGCGCGCCAACGCGTTCGCGCGCATCGCGATGTGCGGCATGATCGCCGGCTACAACGGCGAGCCGATCCCGATGACGCTGCCGCAGCTGATCCTGACCAACCGCATGAAGGTCGAGGGCTTCATCGTCAGCGAGCACATGGAAGCCTGGCCCGAGGCGCTGAAGGAACTCGGCACGCTGGTGGCCACCGGCAAGCTGAAGTACCGCGAGACCGTCGCGCAGGGCATCGCGAACGCGCCGGAGGCCTTCTTCGGATTGCTCAAGGGCAAGAACCAGGGCAAGCAGCTGGTAAAACTCGTCTGAGACCAACCACGGGACGAGACGGATGCTGACCTGGCAATGGACCCGCTTCGCGGGCTTGAGCGGCGACGACGTGTACGACATGCTCGCGCTGCGCTCGACGATCTTCGTCGTCGAGCAGGACTGCGTCTATCTCGACCCGGACGGCCTCGATCGCCAGTCCTGGCACCTGCTGGGGCGTGACGCCCGCGGCGCGCTGCTCGCCTACGTGCGCGTGTGCGACCCGGGCGTCAAGTACGAGCCGCCGTCGATCGGCCGCGTGGTCGTCAACCCGTCGCAGCGGGGCACGGGGCTGGGCCACGTGCTGATCGCCGAGGCACTGCGGCGCTGCGACGACACGTGGCCCGGCCGGCCCAACCGCATCGGCGCGCAGGCGCACCTGCAGGGCTTCTACGGCCGCCACGGCTACGTGGCCGTCGGCGAGACCTATCTCGAGGACGGCATCGTCCACATCGACATGGAGCGACCCGCATCATGAGCGTCGATTCACTGCATGGCGCGACGCACGTCGTGCTCAACCAGGTGCCGCCGTTCGAGAACGTCAACCTGTTCGAGACGAACGCGGCGTTGCGCGAGGCGGTGAAGTTCAACGACCCGGGGCTGGCGCCCGATTCGCTGGCGATGCTGGGCGCGATGGCCGGCAGCGCGCACATGCAGCAGCACGCGCGTCTGGCCAACGTGAACACGCCGACGCTGCATTCGCACGACCGCTTCGGCCATCGCATCGACGAGGTCGAGTTCCATCCGAGCTACCACGCGCTGCTGGGCGCGGCGTTGCAGCACCGCCTGCACGGCTCGCCGTGGGCCGCGGACGGCCCGAGCCACGTCGAGCGCGCGGCCGGCTTCATGCTGTTCACCGAGCTGGAGCCGTCGGTACTGTGCCCCGTATCGATGACCTATGCCGTCGCGCCGGCGCTGCGCGCGAACACGGCGCTGCAGAACACCTTCGCCGGGCTTCTTGCGAGCCCGCGCTACGACGCCCGCTTCCAGCTCGCCAGCGCCAAGACGGCGATGACGATGGGCATGGGCATGACGGAGAAGCAGGGCGGCTCCGACGTGCGCGCCAACACGACGCAGGCCATTCCCGACGGCCAGGATCAATGGGGCGAGCGCTTTCGCCTCGTCGGCCACAAGTGGTTCATGTCGGCCCCGATGAGCGACGCCTTCCTGGTCGTCGCGCAGACGCCCGCCGGCCCGACCTGCTTCTTCCTGCCGCGCTGGCTGCCGGATGGCTCGTTGAACGCCATCCGCATCCAGCGGCTCAAGGACAAGCTCGGCAACAAGGCCAACGCCAGTTCGGAAGTCGAGTTCGTCGACGCCTTCGCGTGGCGCGTCGGCGACGAGGGCCGCGGGCTGCCGCAGATCCTCGCGATGGGCGCGTTGACACGGCTCGACTGCGCGCTCGGCACCGCGGGGCTGATGCGCGGCGCGCTGTCGCTGGCCTTGCACCACGCCACGCATCGCATGGCCTTCGGCAAGCGCCTCGTCGACCACGCGCTGATGCGCAACGTGCTGGCCGATCTTGCGCTCGAGAGCGAGGCGTCGACCGCGCTGGCGCTGCGGCTCGCGCGCGCGGTCGACCGCAGCGAGGACACCGGCGTCGCCACCGCCGAGCGCGAGCACGAGGCGCTGATGCGGCGCCTGCTGACGCCGGCCGCCAAGTACTGGGTCTGCAAGCGCGGCAGCCACTTCGCGCAGGAGGCGATGGAGTGCCTGGGCGGCAACGGCTACGTCGAGGGCGACGGCGAGGGCGTGATGGCGCGCATCTACCGCGAGATGCCGCTCAACTCGATCTGGGAGGGCGCCGGCAACATCATGGCGCTCGATCTGCTGCGCGCGCTGCGCAGCGGCCCCATCGCCGATGCGATCGCGCACGAGACGCGCGCCGCCAAGGGCGCGCATCCGCTGCTCGACCGCGCGACGCAGCGCCTGCTGGCGCGCGTGGAGAACGGCGTCGACGAGATCGACGCCCGCCGCTTCGCGCGGGACCTGGCGCTGGTCACGCAGGCGTCGCTGCTGGCGCAGACGGCGCCGCCGCCCGTGTTCGCCGCGTTCTGCGAAAGCCGCCTCGACGGCGCGCCCGATGCGTTCGGCCAGCTGGGCGCGTCCACCGATTTCGATTCGATCCTCCGGCGCGCCGCCCCGCAGTGAGCGCGTCTCCCACACACCACGAGACAACGACATGAGCACCACTTCCTGGCAAGGCCGCACGGCCGTCATCACCGGCGCCGCCTCCGGCTTCGGCCTCGAGACCTCGCGCCTGGCCGCGCAACGGGGCATGAACGTCGTCATGGCCGACGTGATGGACGGGCCGCTCGCGGCCGCCGTCAAGGAGATCGAGGCGCTGGGCGCGCAGGTGCTGCCGTTCCGGTGCGACGTGCGCAACGCCGCCGAGATCGAGGCGATGGGCGCCGCGACGCTTGCGCGATTCGGCGCGCCGCATCTCGTGTTCAACAACGCGGGCGTCGGCGCCGGCGGTCTGATCTGGGAGCACAGCGCGCGCGACTGGGACTGGGTGATGGGCGTCAACGTGATGGGCGTCGCGCACGGCGTGCGCGTGTTCACGCCGATGATGCTGGCCGCCGAGAAGGCCGACCCGGCGTACTCGGGCCACATCGTCAACACCGCGTCGATGGCGGGGCTGGTCAACATGCCCAACATGGGCGTCTACAACGTCAGCAAGCATGCCGTGGTGAGCCTGAGCGAGACGCTCTACCAGGACCTGCGCCTCGTCAGCGACCGCGTGCACGCGCACGTGCTCGCGCCGTATTTCGTGCCCACCGGCATCGCGCACAGCGAGCGCGCGCGGCCGGACGACGCGCAGGAAGACGGCCGCCAGGCGACGACCAGCCAGCGCGTCGCGCAAGGGCTGATCGAGAAGGCCGTGGCCGGTGGCCGCGTGACGGCGGCGGACGTCGCCCAGTTCGTGTTCGACGCGCTGGAGGCCGGCCGCTTCTACATCTACAGCCACCCGAAGGCGCTGGCGCCGGTGGGCACGCGCGCCGAGGACATCCTGGCCACGCGCAACCCGACCGACCCGTACCGCGAGCGTCCGGAACTGGGCGAGCAACTGCGGGCCGCGCTGCGGCGCTGAGCAGTCTTCAGGGTTCGTCCGGAGCGAAGAGCAAGCGTCCCGGGGCCAAACAGTGTATGATGTCGGAGTAGGCAATACATAAGACCGTCGTCCAGAAGGACTCCTCCGGCACCCCGTCGTGTGAACGACTCGGCTTGGTCGAACTCTCCAGTTTGATTTTCTTGCGTAGTACCTGCACTGCGTTGGCATGTGCTGCGCATGATTTTGAAATTAGGATTTAGAGTATGACGACCGAAACTGGTATCGTGAAGTGGTTCAATGACGGCAAGGGCTTCGGGTTCATCACCCCGGACTCCGGCGGCAAGGATCTGTTCGCCCACTTCAGCGAAATCCAAGGTTCCACGGGCTTCAAGAGCCTGGCGGAGAACCAGCGCGTTGAATTCGAAGTGAAGCAAGGCCAGAAGGGTCTGCAGGCTTCGAACATCAAGCCGCTGTAATGCGCGGTCTGCGCGCTCAAACCGGGCGCGCAGCGTGACGGCCGCGAACCGTTCCCCCCGCAAAGCAGGATCCCCCATGAGCAAATCTGCCAAGGGAATGCTGGAAGCCTCTCTCAAGGAGGAAGCGGAGCGGAAGGAACGTTTGCGGCAGGCACTGCCGGCTGCCGTGGAGCTCTTGCGCACCCGGCAAGCCGGTTTGATAGCCCCCAGGGAAATCGATGAGTTCATCGCCCTGAACTGGCTGGAATGGCACGGTGGCACGCTGCGGCTGACCGTCACCGGATCGAACGTGGTCTCGCAAAGCCGAGCCAACTCGACCCAGGCCCGCGGATGACCGTGAGCCGGACGCGACGTCCCGGACGTCGCCATGCCTCGACAATGAATGCGCCCGTCATGGGTGCGGCGATCCCCCTCGAAGCAGGCAAGAGGCAACGAGCAACGGATCGCTCAGAAAGCAATAAAATAAGTACTGACATCCCTATCGGCAAGTACGTGGTTTGCCCCATCGCAAAGCCACAAGCCGACGGCGGCTACACCGCCACTGTTTCCATCGGCACGGGTCGCGGCAACGCGGCCCATGCCCGCGTGATGCGCTTCGCACCGCTCTTCGAGACGTCCGAAGCTGCACTGCGCTACGCCACCTCCGAAGGCCTGAACTGGGCGCGCCAACAGCCGGCGTGGTCCACCTCGCGGCCCCTCGCTCCGCGTGGCACCGCTGGTCTTTCTCTCGCATAAATTTCAGGAGCGTTTTCAATGGCAAAAGAAGAACTGATCGAGATGCACGGGGTGGTCGAGGACGTGCTGCCGGACTCGCGCTACCGTGTGAAGCTGGACAACGGCCACCAGCTGGTCGCCTACACGTCCGGCAAGATGCGCAAGCACCACATCCGCATCCTCGCGGGCGACAAGGTGTCGCTGGAGCTGTCGCCGTATGACCTCACCAAGGGCCGGATCACGTTCCGCCACATCGAGCGTCGCGGCCCCGGCCCGAACTGAGCGATGACGCGCGGGCTCGCCCCGCCTCGCTCCCACAGCAGAAAAGCCCGCGGCGACAAGCCGGCGGGCTTTTTTTCGTCCGCGCGTCAGTGCCAGGCCCCCAGGATGCCGCCCATCAGCGTGTACGACACCACCTGGTAGCCGCTGTCGATCAGCCACAGCTTGAGCGAGCGCTGCTCGAACAGGTAGATCACGCCCAGGGACATCGCGACCCAGCCGATGCCCGTCGCCGCGCCGGCGAACAGGCCGAACGACAGCGTCGCCTTCGCGCCCAGGAAGGCCGCCAGGTTGACCGACATCACCAGCGCGGCGAGCGCGGACAGGCCGAACACGCGCCCCATCGGCGCGGAGCGGGCCTGCTCCTCGGTCAATCCGCATTCGCGCATCCAGGGCCTGGCGAACAGGATCGGTGAATACCAGAGGCCGCCGACGGCGAACGTGACGAGCGCCGCGGTTACGATCGCGAAGAGGTTGAAGTGAGGTGCGTCCATGGCGGGTGTTCGAAGGGTGGCTGAGGCCTGCGATGCTGCGTCCCGCGCCGCCCGCCGGCCATCGGGAGTGCGCTCAAGCGCGACATTCGCGCGCCGGAAGTCGACATGGCCTGGCTGAAGCCGCCGCCGGCCGGCGCCGGCGAGGTCGGGTTCGACGATCGGGCGACGCTCGTCGTCGGCAGCATCGGCTTCGGCCTGGCCATCCCGCGCCTGACCGGCCTGTTCGGCCCCTACGGCACGCGCGACGGCGTGTTCTGGCTCGGCTTGGCGGGCTTCGTCGCGCTGGCCACGGCGATCTGGCTGGGCAACCGCTGGCTGCTGTTCAAGCAGCGCGAGCACTTCGACTGGTTCAACCATCCGCTGCGCAAGCTCGCGATGCTGGTCGTGGCCAACGTGCTCTACACCGCGCCGATCACGGTGGCGGGCCTGCTCGCCTGGTTCGCGCTGGCCGGCCTGCCGGTCGACCGCACCGCGCTGCAGGTGGTGGTGCTGACCAACGTGATCTGCGTGCTGTTCGTGACGCACGGCTACGAGACGATGTTCCTGATCCGCGAGCGCGAGTCCGACCTCGTGCGCGTCGAGCGGCTCGACCGGATGCGCGTGCAGGCCGAGCTGGCGGCGCTGAAGTCGCAGGTCGACCCGCACTTCCTGTTCAACAGCCTCAACACGCTGGGCCACCTGATCCAGCACGACGCGCGGCGCGGCCGCGAGTTCTGCGACACGCTCGCCGACGTCTACCGCTACGTGCTCGACAGCGGCCAGCGCGACCTGGTGCCGCTGGCCGACGAGCTCGCCTTCGTGCGGCGGTACCACCGGCTGCTGGAGCTGCGCTCGGGCGGCGCGATCCGGCTCGCGGTGGACGCGGCCGTCGAGCGCGACGCGCGCCGCTGGCGCATCCCGCCGCTCGCGTTGCAGGTGCTGCTCGAGAACGCCGTCAAGCACAACCAAGCCAGCGCCGAGGAGCCGCTCGAGCTGGCGATCTCGCTGCGGGCCGACGACGCTGCGGCGCCGGCGATCCGCGCCGTCAACGCGCTGCGGCCGCGGCGCAGCGCGCTGCCGTCGGCCGGCGTCGGCCTGGCCAACCTCGCGGCGCGCTGCGACCTGGTCACCGGCGTGGCGCTGGCCGTCCGCCCGAGCCGCGAGGCCTTCGAGGTCGACGTGCCGCTGTGGGCGCCCGCATGAGGATCTTCATCGCCGAGGACGAACCGCCGGCGCGCGAGCGGCTGGTCGAGACGCTCGCGCGCGTCGCGCCGCAAGCCGTGGTCGTGGGCCACGCCGACACCGTCCAGGCCACCGCGGCCTGGCTCGCGCGCGAGCCCGCGCCCGACGTGCTGATGCTCGACATCCAGCTCGCCGACGGCCTCTCGCTGGAGCTGTTCGACGGCCGCGAGCTCGAGGTGCCCGTCATCTTCACGACGGCCTACGACCGCTTCGCGCTCGACGCCTTCCGCGCGCTGGCCGTCGACTACCTGCTCAAGCCGATCGCCGACGAGCCGCTCGCCGCGGCGCTGGCCAAGGTCGCACGCCTGCGGCGCCATTTCGGCGCGGACGTCGGCGAACTGCTGCAGCAACTGCGGCCCGGGCCCGCGCGCTGGCGCCAGCGCCTGCTGGGCCGGCTCGGCGGCCAGTTCCATTCGCTGGCGGTCGCCGACGTCGCCTGTTTCGTGTCGGTCGACAAGCTGACCTTCGCGGTGCTGCCCGACGGCCGGCGCTACCAGGTCGAGACGCCGCTGGCCGACCTGCAGGACGAGCTCGACCCGGCGCAGTTCTTCCGCGCCAACCGGCAGGTGCTGATCGCCGCGCACGCCGTGCAGCGCTTCGCCGCGGCCGGCAAGGGCCGGCTGCGGGTGGAGGCGAGCGCGCTGGCGATCGGCGAGCTGACCGTGAGCCCGGATCGCGCGGCCGCGTTCCGCGCCTGGCTGGGCGGCTAGTTCCTAGAGCAGGCGGCGCAGGCGGCGCGGCGGCTCCACGTCCGACACGTCGCCCGCGTCCTCGGCGATGGGCCGGACGTCGTTGACGAGGTGCACCAGCACCTTGCCCGGCTCCTCCAGCTCCATCATGTGGGCGGACTTGTCGAACTGCACCAGGCCCTTGCGCGGCGCCTGCAGCGCGGCGAGCCAGGTCTCGGCGAGCGCGGACGGCGTCTCGTAGTCGTGGCGGCCGGCGAAGATGAAGACGGGGCAGTCCAGGCGCGTCACGCCGCGCACGTCCCAGGCCATCATCGCGGGCAGCAGGCGCGGCAGCGACTCGCCGATGCCGTTCTCCGGATTCAGTTCCTGGCGCGTGTACTCGGGCGAGAACTTCGCGGCGTCCTGTGCATAGTCGAAGTCGGGGCGGCCCCAGGTCAGGCCGCCGTAGTGGATCACCCAGGTGCGCTGGGTGATGATCTGGTCGACCGACACGGAACCGTCCGCGCGCGGGTACGGCGCGATCGCGAGCAGCTGCGCGACGGCCTTGTCGTTGTGGTCGGCGCGCGCGGCCTGCAGCGCCCACTCGTAGCCGAGGCGCTCGTTGTCGCGGCCGTAGATCATCTGGCCCATGCCGATGTAGGCGTGCAGCCAGTCGGGATGCTTGCGCGCCAGCTCCAGGCCGATGATCGAGCCCCAGGAATGGCCCAGCACGAAGATCTTCTGCTTGCCGTAGGTGGTGCGCAGCCAGGCCACCAGCTCCTCGCCGTCGGCCACCATGCGGTCCTTGGCGAGCGTCGGCTCGGTGCGGGCCGGGTCGTTGGCGACGTAGGTCTTGCCGGCGCCGCGCTGGTCCCACTGGACGACGGTGAAGTAGTCCTCCCAGCCGGACTGGTAGAGCCAGCTCACCGGCATCTCGGTCGACGCCGGGCCGCCGTGGATGAACAGCAGGATCGGGTTGCGCCGGTCCTTGCCGCGCACCGAGATCCATTGGTCGATGCCGCCGATGCGCACGGCGCGCGTCTCGTCGATGCCGGGCGGCGCCGGGATGCGGCGCACGTCGCGCAGGATCTTCTGCACCGGCGGCCGCCAGTCGGCGGACGAGGCGGCGGGCGCGGCGGCGTCCAGCGCGAACGCGGGCGGGGCGATGGCGAGGGCGGCGAGCAGCCAGGCGGCGGCGACAGTGGCGATACGGGACGGACGCATGGGCGGCGGATCCTTGGCGACGAAGGCTCCACCATACGCAAGTCGCGTTGCGCCGCGAAGCGCGACGCGACGATCTGCCGGATCTCGGCGCTGAAACGAGGCTCAGCGCGCCGGCGGCAGGTCGAACACGAGGCAGGTGGTCGTCGCGTGCGCGAACAGCGTGCCGTCGGGCCCGAACAGGCGCGCCTCGGCCGTCGCCAACTGCTTGCCGCAGTGGATCACCTTGCCCTCGGCGCGCACGCGCCCCACCTTGGGCGACAGGCCGCGCACGTAGTTGACGCTCAGCTCGGCGGTCGTGTAGCCGCGGCCGGCGGGCATCAGCGTGTGGACGGCGCAGCCGAGCGCGGAGTCCAGCAGCGTCGCGAACCAGCCGCCGTGCACGCCGCCCATCGGGTTGAAATGCGCCGGCCCGGGCTGGCCCTGGAACAGCGCGACGCCGGGTTCGACGCGGATCAGCGAGAAGTCCAGCGTCCTGGCGATCGGCGCGAACGGGAGCTGGCCGGCCAGCATCGCCTGCATCTGCTCCAGGCCCGTCTTGCCGGCCCATTGCGCGGGCGTGGCCACGCCGGGGCCGGCGCGCATCATCACCTCGTCGCGCGCATCGCCCTCGGCGATCCACTGCTGCAGGACGGCCTGGGCTTCGTCGGCGGACAGGCGGGGCGGGGCGGCGGGCGCGAGGACGGCGGACATGGCGTTCCTTCTGATCAATGTATATGCAACGATTGTAGCTGCAACTATAATCGCGGCATGTCGCCTGCTTTACACCCCGAGCCCGGGAAGACCGCCATCGCCGCGCGCCCGCAGGGCTGCACCAACCTGAAGTTGCGCCAGCTGATGCGGCGCGTGGCCCAGCACTACGACGCCGAGGTGGGGCAGGTTGGATTGAAGGGCACGCAGTATTCGCTGCTGAGCCACGTCGTCAAGCGGGGGCCGATCCGGCCGGTCGACCTGGCGGCCGGGATGAACGTCGATGCGTCGACGCTGTCGCGCAACCTGAAGCCGCTGATCGCGGCCGGCTGGCTGACATTGGAAGCGGGGGCGGACGCACGCAGCCGCCTGGTGCATGCGACCGATGCGGGTCGCGAGAAGCGCGCCGAGGCGCAGCGCCGCTGGCGGGTCGCGCAGGAAGGGATCAACGCGACGCTGGGGCCGCAGCGCGTGATCGCGCTGCACGCGCTGATCGACGAGGCGATGCAGGCGCTGGACGACGCGCAGGCCTGACGCCCGCGCCGTTTCAGTTGGAGGACGTCGGCGTCGCCTGCAGGCGCGTGGCCGAGAAGTTCCACGACAGCGCGTGCGCGCGGTTGGCGGCCTCGCGGGTGTCGTCGATGGGCAGGGTGACGTCGAGCGAGCCGAAGTCGGTGCGCGGCAGGTCGGGGCGGCCGCCCTCGTGCTGCATGTAGTGCCACACCACCATCAGCGCCTTGCCGAGCGCGTGGTATTCGCGGCCGCGGCCCTGCAGGCAGTAGGCCTCGCGCGCCTTGATCAGGTCCATCAGCATGGCGCGGTCGGTGGCGCTCAGGCCCGGGGCGAGGGGATCGATGTCTTGGATTTGGACGGCGGTCATGGGTGATCCTGGAGGCAAGGTGTCGTGAACGCTGGGCCGGGAGGGACGGCCCGTGATCAGCTGATGAACCCATGTTCGGCCATCCGGCGTGATTTCATTCACGAAATGACTCGACCATCCTGCGGCCTTTTCTGGCTATCGAAGTAACAGGCCGCAACCGTTTGCCCGACCGTGGCGGGTACCATCGCGGCCCCTGTCCTGCCCGGCCGTGTCCCATGTTCCTGTCGCGTTTCTGCTCGACCTTGGCCCTCGCGGCTGCCCTGTTGCCCGGCGCCGCCCCGGCCGCCGAAGCTACTCAACCTTACGTCTTGAGCGACACCGAGGTGCACGTGCTGCGCGCGCAGCACCTGTCGCGCGACTACGAGCTCGATGTCAGCCTGCCGCCGTCCTATGGCCAGGGCCAGCGAAGCTATCCGGTCGTCTTCGTCACCGACGCGCCCTACGCCTTCCCGGTGACGCGCGCGATCGAGGCGCGGGTCGCCGGCCACAGCACGGAGCTGCCCGAATTCATCCTGGTCGGCCTTGGCTACGCCCGGGGCGACACCCCCGAATACAGCCGCCGCCGCGACTACACGCCGAGCGCCCATGGCGTCCGCAACGCGATCTCCGACATGCCCGGCCGGCCCGTCGTCTTCGGCGAGGCCGAGGGCTATCGGCGCTTCGTCGCCGACGAGGTGTTCCCGTTCATCGCCTCGCACTACCGCGCCGACATGGCGCACAAGGTCTTCGCGGGGCATTCGTACGGCAGCCTGTTCGGCGCCTACGTGATGCTGACGACGCCGGAGATGTTCGACGCCTACGTGCTGGGCAGCCCGTCGCTGTGGTTCGACCAGCGCCTGCTGTTCGCGCGCGAGCGCAGCTTCGCGGCGTCCCACAAGGATCTGCGGGCCCGCGTCTACCTCGGCGCCGGCGCGTTCGAGACCCCGCAGCCCAAGGGCCGGCCGCACGACCCGCGCTACAACACCGACGACGACATGGTGGGCGACACGCAGGCCTTCGCACGCGCGCTCGCGTCGCGCCACTATCCGGGGCTGAGGGTGCGCACCGACATCGTCGCCGGCGAGGATCACCTGACCGTCGCGCCGGCGCTCATCACGCGCGGGCTGATGTGGACGCTGTCGGGCAACTAGGGCATCCGAGAGCAGCCGCCGTGCGCCGCGCGCCCTAGCATGGGCGGATGCAAGACGCCCAGGTCATCGTCCTCGCCACGCCCGTGTTCCTCGGGCTCATCGCCATCGAGCTGCTGGTGGGATGGCGGCGCAATCGCATCACCTACGCCTGGTCGGACACGCTGAACAGCATCGGCCTGGGCATGATGAGCCAGGTGATCGGCGTCTTCACGAAGCTGTTCATGCTGGGCATCTACCAGTGGGTGTACGCGCATGCGGCGCTGCTGCCCTTGAGCGCGAGCTCGCGATGGGTCTGGGTCGGCGCGCTGCTGGCCTACGACTTCCTCTATTACTGGCTGCACCGTGCCGGGCACACGGTGGCGCTGTTCTGGGCCGCGCACGTGGTGCATCACCAGAGCGAGGAATACAACCTGTCGACGGCGCTGCGCCAGACCGGCTCGGGCTGGCTCGCGGGCTGGCTGTTCTACCTGCCGATGGCCGTCGTCGGCGTGCCGCCGCTCGTCTTCGCGGTCGTCGCGCTGATCGACCTGCTGTACCAGTTCTGGGTGCACACGCGCCAGATCGACCGCCTCGGCTGGTTCGACCGCTGCTTCTGCGCGCCGTCCAACCATCGCGTGCACCACGCGGTCAACGACGTCTACCTCGATCGCAACTACGGCGGCATCCTGATCGTGTGGGACCGGATGTTCGGCAGCTACCAGGCGGAGCTGGACGAGCAGGCCTGCCACTACGGCACGCGCAGTCCGCTGCGCAGCTGGAATCCGGTGTGGGCCAACCTCGAGGTCTACGCCGCGCTGTGGCACGACTGCCGCCACGCCGCGAGCTGGGGCGACAAGCTGCGCGTCTGGTTCAAGCCGCCGGGCTGGCGGCCGGCCGACGTCGCCGCGCGCTTTCCGAAGGATGCCTTCGTGCTTGGCGCGATCCCGCGCTACGCGCCCGCGCTGCCGCCCGCGCGGCGCAACGCGGCGACGGCGACGTTCGCCGCTGCGATCGCGCTGACGACCGCCGTGCTGTGGAACGCGCATCGCCTGGCGCCGCTGCAGCTGGCCGGCGCGTCGGCCGGCGTGCTGGCGATGCTGTGGCTGGTCGGCTGGATTTCCGAACGCGGCGAGAGCGCTCCCGCGACCGTTTCCACGGCCTGATTTCCCTACCACATCCGCCACGCGAAAAGCCCCGTTCCCAGGGTCGGGATCGGTTACGTCGCTATGGCACACTCGCGCGCTTTGCGACGTTAGACAGGCACTCGCCTTGGACAAGATCCTTCTTCAAATCGCGGCGGAACTGAAGGTCCGCCCGGCACAGGTCAACGCAGCCGTGCAGCTGCTGGACGGCGGCGCCACGGTGCCGTTCATCGCCCGCTATCGCAAGGAAGTCACCGACAACCTCGACGACATCCAGCTGCGCGAACTCGAGAGCCGCCTGGGCTACCTGCGCGAGCTCGAAGACCGCCGCGCCGCGGTGCTCAAGAGCATCGAGGAGCAGGGCAAGCTGACGCCCGAACTGGCCGCGGCGATCGATGCCGCGCCGACCAAGCAGGAGCTGGAAGACCTCTACCTGCCGTTCAAGCAGAAGCGCCGCACCAAGGGCATGATCGCCCGCGAGGCGGGTCTGGAACCGCTGGCCGACAGGCTGTTCGCCGATCCGTCGCTGGATCCGCACGCCGAGGCCGCGGCCTTCGTGAACGCCGACGCCGGCTTCGCCGACGCGTTCGCGGTGCTCGATGGCGTGCGCGACCTGCTGTCCGAGCGCTGGGCCGAGGACGCCGCGCTGGTCAAGGTGCTGCGCGAGTGGCTGTGGGACGAAGGCCTGCTGCAGGCCAAGAAGATGGACGGCAAGGACGAGCACAACGCGGACGTCTCCAAGTACCGCGACTACTTCGACTACTCCGAGCCGATCCGCACCGTGCCGTCGCACCGCGCGCTGGCCGTGTTCCGCGGCCGCACGCAGGAGATCCTCGACGCCAAGCTGATCCTCGACGAGGAGCTCGTGCCGGGCCAGCCGTCGCTCGCCGAAGGCCGCATCGCACGTCACCTCGGCTGGGCGCACGCGAAGCGCGCGGCGGACGACCTCATCAAGCGCACGGTGTCGTGGACGTGGAAGGTCAAGCTGTCGCTGAGCCTGGAGCGCGACCTGTTCGGCCGCGTGCGCGAAGAGGCCGAGAAGGTCGCGATCCGGGTGTTCGCCGAGAACCTGCGCGACCTGCTGCTGGCCGCGCCGGCGGGCAAGCGCGTCGTGATGGGGCTGGACCCGGGCATCCGCACCGGCGTGAAGGTGGCCGTCGTGTCCGACACCGGCAAGGTGCTGGCCACGCACACGGTCTATCCGCACGAGCCGCGCAACGACTGGGAAGGCTCGCTGCATGCGCTGGGCCGGCTCGTCGCGCAGCACGGCGTCAACCTGATCGCGATCGGCAACGGCACGGCCAGCCGCGAGACCGACAAGCTCGCCGCCGACCTCATCAAGCGCGTGCAGCAGCTCGCGCCGGACGTGAAGATCGACAAGATCGTCGTCAGCGAGGCGGGCGCGTCGGTCTACTCCGCGTCCGAGTTCGCAAGCAAGGAGCTGCCCGACCTCGACGTCAGCCTGCGCGGCGCGGTGTCGATCGCGCGCCGGCTGCAGGATCCGCTGGCCGAGCTCGTCAAGATCGATCCGAAGAGCATCGGCGTCGGCCAGTACCAGCACGACGTCAACCAGAGCGAGCTGATGAAGACGCTCGATGCGGTGGTCGAGGATTGCGTGAACAAGGTCGGCGTCGACCTGAACACCGCGTCGGCGCCGCTGCTGGCGCGCGTGTCCGGCCTGAGCCAGGCGGTGGCGAGTTCCATCGTGCGCTGGCGCGACGCCAACGGCGCGTTCGCCGCGCGCACGCAACTGCTGGACGTCACCGGCCTCGGCCCCAAGACCTTCGAGCAGGCGGCCGGCTTCCTGCGCATCCGCGGCGGCACGAATCCGCTGGACATGACCGGCGTGCACCCGGAGACGTATCCGGTCGTCGAGCGGCTGCTGGCCGCGACGTCCCGGCCGATCACCGAAGTGATGGGCCGCAGCGACGTGCTGAAGTCGCTCAAGCCCGAGAGCTTCGCCGACGAGAAGTTCGGCGCGATCACGATCAGGGACATCCTGGTCGAACTCGACAAGCCCGGCCGCGATCCGCGTCCCGACTTCAAGGTGGCGCGCTTCAACGACGGCATCGAGGACATCAAGGACCTGCAGCCCGGCATGCTGCTCGAAGGCACCGTCAGCAACGTCGCGCAGTTCGGCGCGTTCGTCGACCTCGGCGTGCACCAGGACGGGCTCGTGCACGTGAGCCAGCTGTCCAACAAGTTCGTCCAGGATGCGCGCGAGGTCGTCAAGACCGGCGACATCGTCAAGGTCAAGGTGGTGGAGGTCGACCTCGCGCGCCAGCGCATCGCGCTGACGATGAAGCTCGATTCGCAGCCGCAGCACAAGGGCGCGCGCCAGGCGGACAACAGCTACCGTGCGCCGGCGCGCAACGAGCGCCAGGGCGGCGGCGGCCAGCGCGGCGCGCAGGCGCCGGGTGCGCCCTCGGGCCAGAACGCGATGGCGGCGGCCTTCGCCAAGCTGCAGGGCAAAGGTTGAGGCGTCACAGGCAGTTACTTCAGGACGAAAGCACCGCGTAACCGAATTACGCTATGGTCGCGTTCTCGCTGTCCTGCAGAACATCCCACTCATGCGCCTTGCACTGACGCTCTCCCTCGCCACCGCGGTCGGCCTCGCCGGCTGCGCCCACAAGCCGACCGTCGAGCCGATCTCCGTCCCGGCTCCCGCGCCGGCGCCTGCGCCGTCGGCCTCGCCCGAAGTGAAGGTGACCGAGCCCTTCTTCAGCCGCACCAAGTCGGCGGTCGCCACGTTGACGCCCAGCGCGACGAGCGGCGTCACCGGCATCGTGACGTTCTCGGGCGGCAGCACGTCGGTGGACGTCCACGTGATCGCCGCCGGCCTGCAGCCGGGCTCGATCCACGCGTTCCACGTGCACGAGAACGGCACCTGCGCCAGCGCCGACTTCATGACGGCCGGCGGCCACTTCAACCCGACGCACAAGCCGCACGGCCCGCAGGACAAGCCGCACCACGCCGGCGACATGCCCAGCCTGCTGGCCGACCCGGCCGGCAAGATCGACACGCGCTTCACGCTCGAGGGCGTGACGGTGGGGGGCACCGACGGCTTCGTCGGCCACGCCGTGATCCTGCATGCGGTGGCCGACGACTACGACGCGCAGCCCACCGGCAATTCGGGCGCGCGCATCGCCTGCGGCGTCATCGCGGCCCAGTGATCTCATGAAGGCGCTGCAGGTTCTGGCGGGTCCGGCAGCGCGCAAGCGCCTGCTGGAACGCGGCCTGCAGCCGTCCGACATCCGCGCCATCCCTGCCGCGGCCGGCGGTCCGAAAGGGTTGATCCTCAATCCGCTCGATCGCTTCGTGTTCGGCCAGTGGCTGCCGCGCAGCGAGCAGGTCGTGCATCTGCTGGGCGCGTCGATCGGCGCCTGGCGCATGGCCAGCGCCTGCCTGCCCGACGCGGACGCCGCGCTGGCCGACCTCGCCGCCGACTACATCGCGCAGCGCTACGAGCACGCGCCGGGCAAGGCGCCCAAGCCGCGCCACGTCAGCGAGCTGTTCGAGGCCAAGCTGGTCGAGCGCTTCGGCGGCCGCCAGCACGAGGTGCTGTCGCATCCGCGCTTCCGCCTGCACGTGTTCACGAGCCGCGGCGTGCGCGCGCTCGCGCGGGACGGGCGCGTGCGCACGCCGCTCGGCTACCTCGGCGCGTTCGCCTCTAACGCGGTGTCGCGCCGCGCGATGGGCGGCTTCCTCGAACGCGTGATCTTCTCCGACCCGCGCGACAGGCTGCCGGTGCCCACGCACGACTACCGCACCCAGCACGTCGAGCTGACCGCCGCCAACATGGAGCGCAGCATCCTGGCGAGCTGCACGATCCCGTTCTGGCTCGAGGCCGTCGCCTCGATTCCCGGCGCGCCGCCCGGGCCGTACTGGGACGGCGGCATCACCGACTATCACCTGCATCTCGACTACGCCGCGTTGGGCGACGGCCTGGTGCTGTATCCGCACTTCCAGAAGACGCTGGTGCCCGGTTGGCTGGACAAGGCGCTGCGCCATCGACATCGCGCGAGCGAGCGCCTCGCCAACGTCGTGCTGCTGTCGCCCAGCGCCGAGTGGGTGGCGACGCTGCCCGGCGGCAAGATTCCCGATCGCAGCGACTTCAAGGCCTTCGGCGACGACCACGACGCCCGCGAGGACGTCTGGCGCCGGTCGACCGAAGAGAGCGTGCGGCTCGCCGAGGAGTTCGAGGTGTTGACGCGGCAGTCGTCCATCGAGGCCTTGCCCTTGCCTTGAGACGGCCGCCGCCAGACTGATCCGCCATGCACGACCTCCGCCCGCACCGCCGCCTCGCCATCGCCGCGCTCGCCTGCGCGGGCGCCGCGGGCTGTTCGATGCTCCGCCACGACGCCAAGCCGGCGACCGTTGCCGCGCCGGTGGCGGCGCCTGCCGCTCGCGCATCGGTGGCCGCGCCGCCACCCGCGCCGATGCCGGCGCCCGTGGCCGCCTCCGCCGCGAGCTCGGGCCTGGTCGCGGTGCACCTCGACCCCGAGGCGATGGTCGGCCACACCTGGGTCTTCCCGTCGGCCAGTCCCATGCTTTACGGCGACAACCGCTTCGTCTTCAAGCGCGACCGCGTCGAGGCCAGCAATGCGCGCGAGCACGCGATCGGCAGCTGGGCCATCGAGCGCGACAAGCTCTGCGTCACGCTCAACATCAGCACCTCGGGCTCCGCCTGCTACTACGTCACCGGCACGCCGCCCGGCGACCTGCAGATCCGCGTGTTGCCGGATGGCGACCGCGTGCCGCTCAAGATCCAGTAAGGGTCCGCTAGAATCGAATCATCTCGATCCCCGGATCGATCAATCAACTCAAGAATGAGAAAGGCGCGACGGGTTATGACACCGCGAACTACGGTTTCGTTCGATTTCACCCGCGGGGTGCGCCCGGCCGTGGCGCCCTGACACGCGGCAATTTTTCATTCCCTCATTCAAAAGCGCGGCCGATGGTCGCGCTTTTTTGTTTCCTGCAAGGACATCGCCCATGATCTCGATTCAACTGCCCGATGGTTCCAAACGCGAGTTCCCGCAACCGGTCACGGTGGCCGACGTCGCCGCCTCCATCGGCACGGGACTGGCCAAGGCCGCGCTCGGCGGCCGCGTGGGCCCGCCGGGTCACACGAAGCTGGTCGACACGAGCCACCTGATCGAGGCCGACGAGTCGCTGGCCATCGTCACGGCCAAGGATCCGGACGGCCTGGACATGATCCGCCACTCCACGGCCCACCTGCTGGCCTACGCCGTCAAGGAACTGTTCCCCGACGCCCAGGTCACGATCGGTCCGGTCATCGAGAACGGCTTCTTCTACGACTTCGCCTACAAGCGCCCGTTCACGCCGGAAGACCTGGTGGCCATCGAGAAGAAGATGACGGAGCTCGCCGCCAAGGACGAGAAGGTGACGCGCCGCGTGCTGCCGCGCGACGAGGCCGTCAAGCACTTCAAGGACATGGGCGAGGCCTACAAGGCCGAGATCATCGGCAGCATCCCGGAAGGCCAGGACGTCTCGCTGTATCGCGAGGGCGCGTTCGAGGACCTGTGCCGCGGCCCGCACGTGCCGTCCACGGGCAAGCTGAAGTTCTTCAAGCTGATGAAGGTGGCCGGCGCCTACTGGCGCGGCGACCACCGCAACGAGATGCTGCAACGCATCTACGGCACGGCCTGGGCGACGAAGGAAGAGCTCGCGCAGTACCTGACGATGCTGGAGGAGGCCGAGAAGCGCGACCACCGCAAGCTGGGCCGCGAGCTCGACCTGTTCCACATCGACGATCACGCGCCGGGCATGGTGTTCTGGCACCCCAAGGGCTGGGCGGTGTGGCAGGGCGTCGAGCAATACATGCGCAAGGTCTACCAGGACAACGGCTACCAGGAGGTCAAGGGCCCGCAGGTGATCGACAAGTCGCTGTGGCAGCTCAGCGGCCACTGGGACAAGTACAAGGACGGCATGTTCTTCACGGAGAGCGAGAAGCGCGAGTACGCCCTCAAGCCGATGAACTGCCCGGGCCACATCCTGATCTTCAAGCAGGGCATCAAGAGCTACCGCGACCTGCCGCTGCGCTACGGCGAATTCGGCAACTGCCACCGCAACGAGCCCAGCGGCGGCCTGCACGGCATCATGCGCGTGCGCGGCTTCACGCAGGACGACGGCCACATCTTCTGCACGGAAGAGCAGATCCTGCCGGAATGCCTGGCCTACACGGCGCTGCTGCAGAAGGTCTACAAGGACTTCGGCTTCACGGACATCATCTACAAGGTGGCCACGCGCCCGGCGGCGCGCATCGGCGCGGACGAGCTCTGGGACAAGGCCGAGGCCGCGCTGATCGCGAGCCTGGAGGCTTCGGGC
Source organism: Scleromatobacter humisilvae (assembly GCF_023231945.1). Lineage (GTDB taxonomy): Bacteria > Pseudomonadota > Gammaproteobacteria > Burkholderiales > Burkholderiaceae_C > Scleromatobacter > Scleromatobacter humisilvae. The sequence continues at coordinate 209,219 of NZ_JAJLJH010000004.1, read as the reverse complement.
GTCGAGGTGGTGATGGCGCCGGGCGACGGCGCGTTCTACGGCCCGAAGATCGAGTACACGCTGAAGGACGCGCTGGGCCGCCAGTGGCAGTGCGGCACGATGCAGGTCGACTTCATGATGGCCCAGCGCCTGGGCGCCGAATACGTGGCCGAGTCGGGCGAGCGCCACGCGCCCGTCATGCTCCACCGCGCCATCGTCGGCAGCCTGGAGCGCTTCATCGGCATCCTGATCGAGCAGCACGCCGGCGCGCTGCCGGCCTGGCTGGCGCCGGTGCAGGTGGTGGTGTGCGGCATCACGGACCAGCAGGGCGATTACGTGCAGGAAGTGGTCAAAGCACTTCAAAAGCAAGGTGTCAAGGTCCAGGCCGATTTGCGCAACGAAAAGATCACCTATAAAATCCGCGAGCATTCATTGCAGAAGGTTCCGTACATCCTCGTCGTCGGCGACAAGGAGAAGGCAAGCGGGGCCGTTGCGGTGCGCGCCCGGGGCAACCGGGATCTTGGCGTGATGCCTCTCGCAGACTTCCAACAGAAGCTCGCTGAGGACGTCGCCACCAAGGTCTGACGCACCCGCCTTCCTGGTTCCCGCGAGCGTTCGTGCTCTCGGTATCGGGTCGGCGGTTTGCCCCTCGCGTTCGCCAACCCACGCTTTTGCGTCCTGATCTTGCCCAGGATTCGCCTTGAAGGATTTGCACCATCGCTACCTTTGCTGACCGCCGGACTCCCAATGTCGAGCGCAAACACCGTCTCAACCGAGAGATCACCGCACCCATGGTGCGTCTGAACGGCCCTGAAAACGAGCCGCTCGGCGTTGTGAGCCTGATGGAGGCCCTGCGGCTGTCCAGCGAATACGACGTGGATCTGGTCGAGATCTCGGCCACGGCGGAACCGCCGGTCTGCCGCCTGATGGACTACGGCAAGTTCAAGTATCTCGAGCAGAAGAAGGCCGCCGACGCCAAGTCCAAGCAGAAGATCATCGAAGTCAAGGAAGTGAAGTTCCGTCCTGGCACCGATGAAGGCGACTACAACATCAAGATGCGCAACCTGCGCCGGTTCATCGCCGACGATGGCGACAAGGGCAAGGTCACGCTGCGCTTCCGCGGTCGCGAGATCACGCACCAGGACATCGGCATGCGCCTGCTGGAGCGCATTCGCGACGAGTTGTCCGACGTCTCCGTGGTCGAGCACATGCCCAAGCTCGAAGGGCGCCAGATGATCATGGTGCTTGCCCCGAAGAAGAAAAGTTAGTCTATAATCCTGGATTCTGTCTTCGCACACCCTTGTGCGGCGACGGAATTCACGGTGATCCCCGTGAAAAGCGCGTCCTGTCGGATGCGCTTTTTTGCGAGGTTTCGCCAGAAGCCCGGCAGGCAGACAAGTAACGCCGATCAACGACGTTCGCCTGGACCAGGGTGCATTAAAAGGAGCATTCACATGCCCAAGATGAAGACCAAGAAGAGCGCGGCCAAGCGGTTCCGCGTCCGTCCGGGTGGTACCGTCAAGCGCGGTCAGGCGTTCAAGCGCCACATCCTCACGAAGAAGACCACGAAGAACAAGCGCCACCTCCGCGGCGCCGTCAACGTGCATGAGACCAACATGGGTCACATGGCTCAGATGCTGCCGTTCGCCGGCCTCTGATCTTCAAGTTACGGACTGAAAGGAACTAAAGCATGCCTCGCGTCAAACGTGGTGTAACGGCTCGCGCCCGCCACAAGAAGATCCTCGCCCTGGCCAAGGGCTACCGCGGTCGCCGCAAGAACGTCTACCGCGTTGCCAAGCAAGCGGTGATGAAGGCGGGCCAGTACGCCTACCGCGATCGTCGTACCCGCAAGCGCGTCTTCCGCGCGCTGTGGATCGCCCGTATCAACGCCGGCGCCCGTTCGCACGGCGTCACGTACAGCCGTTTCATCGCCGGCCTGAAGAAGCTGTCGATCGAACTGGATCGCAAGGTCCTGTCCGACATGGCCATCAACGACCCGGCCGCCTTTGGCGCCATCGTCGCCAAGGTGAAGGCTCAACAGGCTTGAACGTGATCACGCTGCCCCCGGCTCCGGCGGGCGGCGATCCAAGCCAAGGGTAGACTGCTCGCAGTCGCCCGCGACAAGGCCGACACCCTGGGTGCCGGCCTTTTCTTTTTCCAGTCTCACAACGCGATCAAGCTCTGCGGCTCGATCGACTCGACGGCCAACATGAACGACCTCGACTCCCTGGTGCAGTCCGCCGAATCCGATTTCTCCGCCGCCGCCACGCCGGCCGACCTGGAGAACGCGAAGGCCCGATTCCTCGGCAAGACCGGTCGCGTGACCGAACTGCTCAAGGGCATGGCCGCGCTGCCGGTCGAGGAGAAGAAGACGCGCGGCGCCGAGATCAACGTCGTCAAGCAGCGCATCGAGGCCGCGCTCACCGCGCGCCGCCAGGCGCTGGCCGACGCCGAGCTGCAGGCGCAGCTCAAGGCCGAGGCGCTGGACGTCACGCTGCCCGGCCGCGCGCGCGGGCAGGGCGGGTTGCATCCGGTGTCGCGCTCGCTCGAGCGCATCGAGCAGATCTTCGGCTCGATGGGCTTCGACGTCGCCGACGGCCCCGAGATCGAGGAGGACTGGTACAACTTCACCGCGCTGAACACGCCGGAGGACCACCCGGCGCGCTCGATGCACGACACCTTCTACGTCGAGGGCGGCCAGCTGCTGCGCACGCACACGAGCCCGATGCAGGTGCGCTACGCGATGCAGCACGTCCAGAAGTACAAGGACGCGAAGACGATGCCCGAGATCCGCGTGATCGCGCCGGGCCGCACGTACCGCGTCGATTCGGACGCCACGCACTCGCCGATGTTCCACCAGTGCGAAGGCCTGTGGATCGGCGAGAACGTCAGCTTCAAGGACCTGCGCTCGGTGTTCGCCGATTTCTTCCGCACGTTCTTCGAGACGGACGACCTGCAGATCCGCTTCCGCCCGTCGTTCTTCCCCTTCACCGAACCGTCGGCCGAGGTGGACATCGCGTTCTCGAGCGGCCCGCTGAAGGGCCGCTGGCTGGAGGTGGCCGGCTCCGGCCAGGTGCACCCGAACGTCGTGAAGAACTTCGGCCTCGACCCCGAGCACTACATCGGCTTCGCGTTCGGCATGGGCCCGGACCGCCTGACCATGCTGCGCTACGGCGTCAACGACCTGCGCCTGTTCTTCGACGGCGACCTGCGCTTCCTGTCGCAGTTCCGCTGATCTCGCGCAGCGTCGTCGACACCGTCTCCACCGAATACGAATCCGAGTCCCATCATGCAATTCCCGGAATCCTGGCTGCGCGAGTTCTGCAACCCGCCGATCTCCACCGACCAACTGGCCGAGCTGTTGACGATGGCCGGCCTCGAGGTCGAGGAGATGCAGCCGGTCGCGCCGCCGTTCTCGGGCATCGTCGTCGCCGAGATCCTCGAGGCGGTGCAGCATCCGAACGCCGACAAGCTGCGCGTCTGCAAGGTCGACGCCGGTGCCGCGTCGCCCGGCGGCCCCTTGCAGATCGTCTGCGGCGCGCCCAACGCGCGCGTGGGCATCCGCGTGCCGCTCGCGATGGTGGGCGCCGAACTGCCTCCGGGCGAGGACGGCAAGCCGTTCAAGATCGGCGTGGGCAAGCTGCGCGGCGTCGACAGCTTCGGCATGCTGTGTTCGGCGCGCGAGCTCAAGCTGTCGGAAGACCATGGTGGCCTGCTGGAGCTGCCGGCTGGTACACCACTGGGTATCAGCATCCGTGACGCGCTCAAGCTCGACGACACGCTGTTCACGCTCAAGCTCACGCCCAACCTGGCGCACAACCTGTCGGTGCTGGGCATCGCGCGCGAGGTCTCCGCGTTGACCGGCGCGCCGCTGAACATGCCCGTGTTCACGCCGGTCAAGCCGACGCACGACGACAACGTGCCGGTGCGCATCGAGGCGACCGACCTGTGCGGCCGCTGGGCCGGCCGCGTGGTGCATGGCGTCGATCCGAAGGCGACCACCCCGGCGTGGATCGTCGATCGCCTGGCCCGCTGCGGCCAGCGCTCGGTGTCGCCGCTGGTCGACATCTCCAACTACGTGATGTTCGAGCTGGGCCGCCCGTCGCACATCTTCGACCACGCCAAGATCCACGACGAGCTCGTGATCCGCTGGGCGAAGCCGGGCGAGACGCTGAAGCTGCTGAACGGCAACACGGTCGAACTCGACGAGAAGGTCGGCGTCGTGGCCGACAGCGCCGGCCCCGAGTCGCTGGCCGGCATCATGGGCGGCGACGCCTCGGCCGTGTCCGACGACACCACCAGCGTCTACGTCGAGGCCGCGTTCTGGTGGCCGGCGGCCGTCGCGGGCCGCTCGCGCCGCTTCAATTTCTCGACCGATGCCGGCCACCGCTTCGAGCGCGGCGTCGACGCCGAGACGATTCCCGCGCACGTCGAGCGCATCACGCAGCTGATCCTCGACATCTGCGGCGGCCGGGCCGGCCCGCTCAACGATGTCGTCGCGAAGCTGCCGGAGCGCAAGCCCGTGACGCTGCGCGTCGCGCGCGCGGCCAAGGTGATCGGCATGCCCGTCACGCAGGAGGAATGCGCCGGCGTGATGAAGCGCCTCGGGCTCGCCTGCACGGAAGGCGAGGGCACGATCACCGTGACGCCGCCGTCGTGGCGCTTCGACCTGCAGATCGAGGAAGACCTGATCGAGGAAGTGATCCGCGTGCTCGGCTTCGGCCGCCTGCCGGACACCCCGCCCGTCGCGCCGGTCACCGCGCGCGTGCGCCTCGAGTCCAGCCGCTCGACGCACGCGGTGCGCCGCGCCGTCGCCGCGCTCGACTACCAGGAGACGATCAACTTCTCGTTCGTCGAGGCGCGCTGGGAGCACGAGCTGGCCGGCAACCCCGACCCGATCAAGGTGCTCAACCCGATCGCCGCGCCGCTGGCCGTGATGCGCTCCGGCCTCGTCGGCAGCCTGGTGCAGATCCTGCGCAACAACCTGGCCCGCAAGGCGCCGCGCGTGCGCATCTTCGAGATCGGCCGCGTGTTCTCGCGCGATGCGTCGGTCGCGTCGACGCTGACCAGCGTGGCCGGCGTGTCTCAGCCGCTGCGCGTGGGCGGCCTGGCCTGGGGACCGGTCGACCAGCTGCAGTGGGGCGAGGCCGAGCGCAACGTCGACTTCTTCGACGTCAAGGGCGACGTCGAGCAACTGCTGGCGCCGCGCGCCGTCCGGTTCGTCGCCGCCGAGCATCCCGCGATGCATCCGGGCCGCTGCGCGGCGGCGATCGTCGACGGCCAGGCCATCGGCCACGTCGGTGAGTTCCATCCGCGCTGGCGCCAGGCCTACGAGCTGCCGACCGCGCCGATCGTGTTCGAGCTGGACCTCGCCGCGGTGCAGGCGCGCGACGTCCCGCAGGCGCAGGCGCTGCCGCGCCAGCAGGCCGCGCGCCGCGACCTCGCTCTCGTCGTCAAGGAAGACGTCCGCCACGACGTGCTGATGGCCGCGCTGCGCGACGACGCGACCGGCCTCGTGCGGTCGGCGACGCTGTTCGACGTCTACCGCCCGAAGGCCGACGCCGCCGATTTCGCCGCGGGCGAGCGCAGCCTGGCCGTGCGGCTGGAGCTGCTGTCCGACGACGCGACGCTGACCGACGAGATCATCGACGCGGCCGTCGCCGCCGCCATCGCGCGCGCGACCGCGGCGTGCGGCGCGCGCCTGCGTGCCTGAGGGTCTGCGATGATGGCGAATATGGACGATCCCACCCGGCCCGACATGACCGACCCGACGCGCACCGACTCCGTGATCCTGCCTTCGCTGGAGACGCCCACGCTCACGAAGGCCGAGCTCGCCGAGCTGCTGTTCGACCGCATCGGCCTGAACAAGCGCGAATCGAAGGACATCGTCGAGGCCTTCTTCGACCTGCTGCACGAGGCGCTGGTCAAGGGCAACGAGGTCAAGCTGTCCGGCTTCGGCAACTTCACGATCCGCGAGAAGGGCTCGCGCCCGGGCCGCAATCCGCGCACCGGCGAATCGGTGCCGATCAAGGCGCGCAACGTCGTCACCTTTCATTCGAGCCACAAGCTCAAGGCGATCGTGCAGGGCGACATCCCGCCGCCCGAAGAGTTCGAGTAAAGTCTGAGCCCCACTCCGAAGACCGTTGATCTGCAACGCGGCGCAGGAGCCGGGCACCAGGAGGGGGAGCGGACAATGAGAACTGCCGAAAGGGCACGCCAATGACAGTGGACAACAAGCCGCTGCCCGCCATCCCTGCCAAGCGCTACTTCACCATCGGCGAAGTCAGCGAGCTGTGCGGCGTCAAGGCCTACGTGCTGCGCTACTGGGAGCAGGAGTTCACCCAGCTCAAGCCCATGAAGCGCCGCGGCAACCGCCGCTACTACCAGCACCACGAAGTGCTGCTGATCCGCCGCATCCGCGACCTCCTGTACGAGCAGGGCTTCACGATCAGCGGCGCGCGCAACCAGCTCACCGACGCGGTCGGCAGCCACGCCGCCACGCCGGTCGCCGCGGACGATCCGCTCGATCCCGACGAGCTCGACGACGAGCGCATCAACGACAGCGCCGAGACCGCGCCGGTGCCGCTCGCCGTGTCCTCGCGCGACCCGGCCACGCGCACGCGCGCGACGGATCGCGGCAGCTTCGCGGATCTCGACGACGCGGCCCTCGAGGCGATGGCGCGCGACGACCTGGCCATCATCGAGCGCGCCCAACGCGGCGTCGGCGAGTTCGCGACGTCCGCCCCGTACGCGCACGCGATCGCCAGCGTGCCCGTCGGCCAGGCCGGCGTGCGCGCGGCCGCGCTGCAGACGCGCCGCGCGAAGCCTGTCGCCAGCAGCGCCGCCGCCGCGCCGCACGGCGAGCTGTCGACGCCCGAGCAGATCCGCGCCGAACTCCTCGCGATCCGCGCGCTGTTGGTCAGCTGACAACTTTCTTCGCCGCGCTTCGGAAGAGCCGAAATCTCGGGCTATAATCTGAGGCTCAGTCGGGGCGTAGCGCAGCCTGGTAGCGCACTTGCATGGGGTGCAAGGGGTCGCGAGTTCGAATCCCGCCGCCCCGACCAATTTATTCAGGAAAATCAGGTACTTAGCGAAGTCTGACCGGCTCGCACTTCCCCAGAATCGGTCAGTGTTGAATACCTGTTGAATACTTTGAAATCCGAGTTCCGAGCTCGGATTTGATGATGACGATGATGAAAGAGTCCTGGATGGCAATGCCGCCCAGGACTTTTTTCTTGGTCTCGGCAGCTGACTGGGTGCAGTCGACATACGAAAGGGCCGGGCAACATGCCGTTTTCGGACACTGTTCGCAAGCAACTGAGTCGCGACGCAGGCGGTTTCTGCGCGAATCCCGACTGCCATGCGAACACGGGCACCTTTGAGCCAGGCGTGTCGGGCCTCTGCGGTGATGGCGCGCACATCGTTGCAGAGAGTGAGAAGTGGGCTCGAGGTAGGTCGACGCTGTCGTCGGAGGAGCGAGCAATGGCCAGCAACGGCGTCTGGCTTTGTCCAACTTGTCATCGCAAGGTTGACGTCGCCTACCCGGACAACTACTCGGTGGCCGAGCTGAAGAGCTGGAAGGAAGCCGCCCCGGAATGGGTTCGAGCAAACCGCGGCTTAGCCCTTAGAGCCGTATCGCATCCCAACGAGAGATTGCGCGTTGCCAGACCCAGCGCGGCATCTCTCCAAGGGGCAAAGAACTTTCTGGCGTTCCATCATCCCCTGTATGGGGCGCTCTGGACGCTCGCTCGTTCATCCCCCGAGCCGTTCGACCGCGACTTAAGGGTTACCGACGCCCTCGAGGGTGAAATCCGCGTACGGCTGCGTCGGCAGACACTAGACCGTTCCTGGATGGCTGACTGGTCAACGACCTACCATTGTGATGACGCTCAATTGCTGGCATTGATGCAGGAGCTCATTGCGATGGCGTCTAGGCTTGAGCGCCCCATCGGCGATTTTGGTCAAAGGCGGATTGAATTCCGCCCCGTCGTCGACTCGCTTGGCCAAGCAGCTCTCGACTACATCGCAGCTTTTGAGGCGTTTGCTGCAGCCGTTCAAGCCTGTGAGTCCTACGGGCTGTTCCTTTGAGGAGCGGTGCTGAGTGCGCCGTTGAGCCGGCGCAAGTGCGCATCGCCACTCTCAAGGCGCCTTCTTAGTTGGCGCTGACAAGGGCGAGAGAACCGTTGAGGTGGCCGCACTGGACTCGAACTTGCTCGCCGCGTGCTCGGCTCGCGCCAACAACGTCCCGTCGAGGAACCTCTTCTCAGGTGTGTCGGCTCCGATGTCGGCAAGGCCATCGCGGCCCTGGGGCGCCTGCCAAAGCTAGCACCGCGCCAACTGGGCAGAGGTCCAAGGCATGTGGCCGGGCCTTGGAGGCGTTGATGCGGCAACGACGCTCAGACCGCGAGGCGCTGCTCGTCGGTGTCGAACGGCGGTTGAGCGGCGAATTGACAGGTTATACAAGTTTTTGTATATTCCATCTCATGCCAAGCAAAAAGGTCGAAGAAACAAAGCCCAAGGACGTGGTGTTCTTAGGGCCCTCGCTCGACGACCTGCGCGACTTTCCGAGTGAGGCCTGCCGTGAGGCGGGGCATCAGCTTGACCGGGTGCAGCGAGGTCTGGAGCCCGCCGACTGGAAGCCTATGGGCGAAACCGTCGGCGCGGGTGCAAAGGAAATTCGAATTCGCGATGCCGACGGCATCTACCGGGTCGTCTATGTGGCGAAGTTCCGCGACGCCGTGTACGTGCTTCACTGCTTCCAGAAGAAGACCGAGAAGACCAGCAAGACAGACGTCGATTTGGCAGCCAAGCGGTACAACGAGTTAGTCAAGGAGCAGAAGAGATCCTGACCTCCGGCCGCCAGGCCCAACCCCCAACCCGTTTCGGGTAGCAGGAGATTGAAATATGGCTAAGAGCCAACGCTTTGCAAGCGTGTGGGACGCGATTGAAAACACGCCTGAGGAAGCCGAGAACATGAAGCTGCGCTCGGCGCTCATGATGGTGATTGAGCAGTACGTCCATGGCAAGAAGCTGACTCAGACCGAAGCCGCCAAGGTCTTCGGCGTTACACAGCCGCGCATGTCCGACCTCATGCGCGGCAAGGTCAGCCTGTTCAGCCTGGACGTCCTCGTCACCATGGCCAGCGCCGCCGGCATGAGCGTGAAGCTCCAGGTACTTGAAGCAGCCTGAACTCCCATGATGAATCTTACGGGCGGGGCCCCCAATGAGAGGTGCTGGCGGGGTCAGCGCGCAGACGCGGTTGATTGGTGTGCCTCCTATGGCGACTTCTTTGTTGGCACCGACAAAGGCGAAACGACCGTGGGCGTCACCTTGTCTCGCATGTAGCCCTCGGTCGTCGTAATGCTCGCATGGGCTGCGAACTTCTGGACTTCCTTGAGGTCGTCGGTCGCTCGGTGGATGTCGGTAAGCGTCTTCGGACGAATGTCCTTCAACGTGTAGCCCGAGTCCTTGTATTTGGTGAGAGCGAGCGCACGCCGCCAGGCCGTTCGGACGCCGGTCTGCTGAAAGAGCTTGCCATCCAGGCGATGAATGACGTACTCGGATTCCACCGGCGCAGGCACTGCCTTGGAACGCTTTCCGAGTCGCCGCTTCTCTGCTTCTTCCGCTGCGCGCCGAATCAACGCGTCATTTCGGTCCTGCACAAATTCTAGAACGCTGTCTAGAACGCGCTGGATTTCTGGTGTGATGGTGAATGCGACGCGCTTGCCCGACGAGCCCTCGGTCTTCGTTGGTTGAAAGGGCATCCGCTCCTGTTCGAGGTCGGACCACTTGAGCTCGCGGATGTCCTTCCCGCGTTGCCCTGTCAGATACGAGAGCTCGACGAATGCACGATTCATTAAGCCGTTGTGAGTAGCCCTCTGGCCGCCCTCGCGCTCCATTGCGCCCAGCACCTCTGCGAGCGCGTCGTCCGGGATGTATACGCTGCGCCGTTGGAGCGAAGCCTTCTCTGCTTTGTCAGCTGGGTTTACTCGAAGCCGCCCGCGGCGAACGCCCCAGTCGAAGACTTGGCGGGCCACCTTGCGCACTTCGTTGCGCATCCTGGGCCGGTCATTCCAGAAATCCAAGAATTCTTCGATGGCAGGCGTGTCCACGGCGTCCGCCTTGAACTGTCCGAGGCTGTGGGCGACTTGGTCGGCGATGCCGCCATAGGTCTTTCGCGTGTCGTCGCTCAGCTTGGCGGTAGCCAGGTACTTCTGCTTCCAGTCCTTCACAAGCGCTGCGACGGAATCTTGCGTCGACTCCAGGCTGAGTAGCGCGGCTGCGAGAGCATTGAGCATGGCCGGTTCCCCGGCATCGACACGCGTCAGACGGACTGGCTTGCGGCCTTTCGGACGAAACCAGTAGGTTCCGTGCACGACGTACACGCGGCGGGGCAGATGCCCGTCCTTCAATCGAGGACGCATTCTCAGGCGGCCCGACGAAGGGGCGGCACTATGCGAGGACGTTCTGGAGCTGCTTGCGTCGCCACGGCGACACCTCTGCAAATGGCGTCGAAGTAGGCCCGCTCCAAGATGACTTCATTGCGCACGTTTACCCTGGCGCGAATGAAACCTTGCTTGTGCAGTTCTCGCACTTGCAGCGCCGGCTTGACATAGCCCGTGACGGCGCTGACTTCCTCTGCTGTGAGCAAGAGCCGGTCGGAATTCGATTGCGCAAGAGCCGCCTGGCCAGGTGCAGGAGAGGTGCCGATTTCGGTCTGGTCGTGGGGCTGCATTGAACCTGGCTTAGGGCGTTTTCTGTACGCGGCTAGTATACCATACACGCGTTCATGTGTCAATGTCACCTGTCCCGCGATGACCTTGATGTCAAGGTTGGGTGCTTGGCACCCCTGCGCGCAGACTTGTACACAGGGCTCGACGGGTTAGAAACCGGTTAAACATCGGTTAAGGATGAAAATTGGTCTAAAAACCCAATGGCGACAATGAGTTGCGAGAGGGGGGCGGAATCCGGAACCGACAAAGCGGAATCTCATACCGCCGTCGCGGAATGTGGTGCCGACAGCACCGGAATGTGGCACCGGAATGCAGTACCGACGCCGATTTCGCCTGCGACTAGACCCCCTCAGCGCCGAAAAATGAACCACCGGGCCGCCGCGGCCGCTACAACCGGAATGCTGTACCGACCGGGCGAGGCTCGGCGGGCGGAATCTGGAACCGACGGAACGTGCTTTGATGCGGGCCCGGAATGTCGTACCGACTTGGTCGAGAAGTGCGCGCGACTGGAAGAACGTTTTCGCGAGAGCTTGGCGCCATGGGCTTGGCCACAATGGCGCCTCTGGTCATTCCCGGCCATCACTTTGACCCCTATGGCACGCTGGAGGAGCCACGCCGGACGAGAGCGGTGCTAGGCAAGGAGCAGTACCTCGAGCGCCTTGGTGGGAGTCATTGGAAGGGGCAGGCACGTAAAGGCCGTGTCTGCCTCTAGATTCGTTGCCACTTCACTTTGGATGCACTCTCGTACAGCGTCGGGCCAGTGATGATGCCGATGCGTTCCAGCTCCTCGAGGGCCTCCAGCAGCGCTTCGCGGAACTTCCTGACGGGCGACGCGTACCCCGACCAGTCTTTGAGGCTGGTGACAAACCATCGCTGCAGGCCGCGCTCGTGGCTGCACGTGAAGCTCTGCAGCCACTTGGCCAGGTCAACACGCTTCGCGATTTGAAGGCGCTTGGACCAGTCAACCATCGTGTAGTCCGTGCCGCTGAACATCACCAAGATGTCAGAGTCAAGAACGACGTCGAACGTGCCCACCTCCTTGTCTGTGATGATTTTGCTGATGAGGGTTGTCTCCAGCCTGTACCGCCGGTTCTCAACCTTCAGGTGTGCGTGCTGGAGGCGGGTTAGAACGCTACCGAGCCATTCGTAATTCTTGCCGCCGTCCGCTCGGCCTGTCTGCGCTAGCAGGTCTGCCCTATTCACGCGAATGGGGTTCTCCGCTCCGATGCACTTCCCACGCGCCAGGTGGACGAGCTGCATGAAAACGTCAGCGTCCGATTGGTCTAACTGCTCGCCCCTGTAGTGGATTTCGACACCAGCAGGCGATGCAAGGGTTTCGTTTCGCTGCTTGCGCCTGCCCGGCCGGATGGGTGAAAACAGGGGCGAGCGTGCCAAGTCATTGCTCAGGGCACGCAGCTCGTCATGAAAGAGAGGCAGCTGACGAGGAGAGCTCGCTGCTGATACGCCTTGCGAAGAGTGCGCGGCCGTCCGTGCCCGCTGCGCTTCGCGGACCACAGATGCGCGCGCGAGCGCGTCTTCCAAGGACGGCAGAGAGCGTGACTTCATGATGCGTGCACTATACACTACACGCATCACTTTGTTTTTGGCCTACAGATAACTTGGGGTATCGATAGGCCAAAAATCCACGTCAAAACGGGAGGCCTGCTGCATGTCGTCCAAGACTTCTTTGAAATCAAGCACTTACAGGGCGCGGCTCGGCCCGCATCATTTCGCTTACCTTCGCGCGTGGACGGAAGGCCTGCCTCGGGATGATGCGGCCAGACGCTACCTCGGCCTTGAGCATGGCCACCAGCTGGTCACCCTTCATCGCCAGGTCGTCGACGAGCTGCGCGCTCTGGCCAGGCGACGCCACGACTCGCGATGGCGCCTCATCGGCATTGACGTCGGTGTGAAATCGGGAATTCAGGAAAGCAAGAATTCCGTCGTTCCGCCCATGGAGGAGTGGGCGGAGGAGCATGGGCTCGGCGACTTCGCCTATGCCGAGCAGTTGGAGGCATGGCAGGAGGCATTTCCGCCGGACGTCGCGGGCGACCGCGTGCGCAGGCGAAGCGCCAGGTTGCGCCAGCGGCAGCTCGAAGTGCTCGCCGTCCTGGCCAACGCGGCTGCGACTCCGGTATCCGTAGCTGACCCTCTCGATGCCTGGGTAGACCCCGCCATGGCAGAGAAGCTGCAGCGGGCTGGCTACCTCACGCTCGGCGACCTGGCCAAGGCAGTGCGCCGTGGCGACCGCTGGTATACGCCCTTGAAGGGCGTAGGCGTTGGCAAGGCCAAGCGTATCGAGCAGCACCTGATAGCGCTGCTCGGCGGTCATGAATTCGAGAAATCCGGAAAGCTGGAAAGCATGAATTCATGGTCATTGGCCATGACTTCTTCGACTTCTGCCTTGAGTTCATTGCAGCGAGCTGAACTGGATGGCTCCAACGGGTCGAACCGAGCTCAAAGAGCACCGACCATCGATGCCGCCGATGACAGCCAGGCCGTCAATGTCTGGCTTGCGGCTACGGCCCGGTCGCCGGCGACCAAGGCAGCCTATGCCAAGGAGGCGGAGCGGTTCATTCTGTGGGCGGTCATGGAGCGCAAGAAGCCGCTCTCCAGCTGCAACACCTCGGACTGCCTCGCGTACATGTCATTCCTTAATCGCGTTCCCGACGAATGGCAGAGTCGCAGGAAGGCGACCCGGCATGGAGCCGGGTGGGCGCCGTTCCGCGGCCAGCTCGGCCTCGAGTCTCGCCGGTCTGCGGTCAAGGTGCTGCATCGACTATGCGAGTGGCTGACGGAGAGGCGCTACCTCGACGACAACCCTTGGGCCGGCGTTGACCGCTCGCTCGTCGACGGCGAGGAAATGCCGGCCGCGCCTGAGTCACGGGCCTTCAGCCGCGAGGTCTTCGCTCACCTCTGCTCCAGCCTGCCCAACCCGGCGAAGCCGGGTGAAAGCCGGAACGGCTTTCTCCTGCACTTCGGCAGGTACACCGGGCTGAGGGCAGCCGAGATGGTATCGGCGACGCTCGGTGCGATGAAGCGAAATGAGCATGGCTGGCGAATCCGTGTCGTAGGAAAGGGGCGGAAGCCGCGGCTGGTCACCGTGCCGTCGCCGGCGGTTGTGGTGCTGAACCAATATCTCGAGACCCGTGGTCTTCGTCCACTCGGCGAAACCGCTGCGAACACGCCGCTCCTTGCCTCGCGTGACAATCCTGTTGACTGCCCGACCTACAGCGCACTCCACCAGAGCTTCAGCGCCTTCGTTCGCCGCGCAATGCGCAGCTCCAACCTGCCTCTCGAAGAGCGGGAGCGGGCTATGGAGGCCACTCAGCACTGGCTGCGGCATACGTACGCGACCCGTGCGGCTGAAGCCGATACGCCACTGGATGTACTGCAGGCTGAGCTCGGGCACTGCGACCCGGCCACCACGGCACGCTACTACGCTGCTCAGGAGCGGCGCAGGCAGGAGGCAATGGAGAGGGCTTCACGCTGAAGGGCAATCAAGCCTGGTTCGCCTTCGTTTATGACGCGTACAAAATACAGTAAACGCGCTGATAGAATGATGAATTCCTGAAACAGCGAAAGCAGGAATTCATGAATTCAACAATTCGAGTCATTACCGTTGCCAGCATGAAGGGCGGGTCCGGAAAATCCACGGTTGCCCAGAACCTCGCGGTCAGTCTTGAGCTCGCGGGCCATGGCCCCGTCGTGATGGCGGACACGGACGCGCCGCAAGGAAGTCTCAGCGCCTGGTGGAATCGACGAGAGGCGGAGACGCCGGCCATGGCTGAGCTCGCGGGCGGACTGGCTGAACTCCCAACCAAGCTGCAGGCCTTGGCGGCGGCGGGATATCGTTGGTGCATCATCGATACGGGCCCGCGAGACCCGTTCGAGGACGAGCGACCGGCTATCGCTATCCGGGTCGCCGACCTGGTCGTCATTCCTGCCAAGACGTCCATCAAAGACCTTGAGGCAGCGGCACCGACGATTCGCTATGCGACCGAACAGGGCAAGCGCTTCCTGTTCGTTTTGAACGAGGTCAAGGCGAACACGCTCATGACGCCGCAAGCCGTCGCAGTGTTGTCGGAGTACGGCCCCGTCGTTCCGAAATTTCTAGGCGATAGGACGCTCTTCCAGTCTGCTGACAACGACGGACGAACTGCAATCGAATTGCAGCCCAAGGGAAAGGCGGCCGAGGAGGTGAGGGGGCTGATGGAATTCGTGCTTTCTCGATTTCCAGAATTCGCGAAACCCATGAAGGAGAAAGTCCGTGCCTAAGCCCGCTCCATTGGTCATGAAGAAGGGGCTTGCGTTGCCCGCTTCGCTAACCGAAGGTGTGTCAATGCAGGCGTCGCCGCGCGAACTTCCGCCTGCGGCGGCTGCGAGCGAGGTGGCACTTTCGAGTGTTGTAAGGACTGCAACCGATGAACTTGTACCGTTGTCATTCAAGGTTTCGAAGCATTTCAACCGCGCGTTCCGCCAGGTGGCGCTCGACGATGAGTTGAAGCTCAATGAACTACTGTTCGCTGCTTTCGAAGCCTACCGACGCCAAAGGAAGAATTCATGAATTCATGAATTCATGTACTCATCCTTTCACAACTCGGCACCAAGCGCTGGTGTCAGCCGAGTCCCTCATTTTTTTGCAAGCCGTCGAGGGCCTTGGCAAGGGCGCCACGCAACGAAATCTGCCTACTCTGAGCAGCGCGCAGGCCAACCGAGTCCTGGTTTAGCTTCACCGACGTGATACTGTCGATTTCGACTCGCACTTCGGCGAGCGCCGACGTGAGCGTTGCGATTCGAGCAGTCGCCGCGAGTTGAACAGCTTGCTCGCGCATGGTCGTCACCATTTCGGCCTGAATCTGAGCGTAGCGCTCTGATTCGGCCTTTGACTGCTGCAGGTGTTCCTCCGTGAAGCGCGCCTGCTTCGCCATATGCTCGACTTGAGCTTGCATCGCCTCAAGCGTCTCGCGCTGAGTCTTGGCTAGTCGTTCGGATTCCACACGGTCGCTCATCGATTTCTCTGTGGCATCTTCGATTTGCTTGACTTGAGCGATGACGGTCAAAGCAACTGCGACAGAGCCGACGAAGGCGGCGATTGGTCCCACCGTCCCTCCGATGTAGGTTCCAAACTCTGCCCACCGTGTGTGTTCGTTGCTGAATCCAAGCTTTCCGAATTCCGCAAGGTAGGCGTAAAAGGCGACCCCAGTGACGGCGGTACCAAAACCCGCAAGCCACGCAAGCCAAGTTCGCAACTTCGCGGGGGTCGCTTTGTAGAACATGACGGCCAGGGGAGGTTCAGACGAGGTAGCGGTCGCTGAGTGGGTAGGGCCGGTCATATCTTTCGGACTTCGTCGATGGATTTGTGAAGGAGCATAGGGTCGCGCGCAGCGACGCATGAATCTCTCAAGCATTCAGTAGTTCATGAATTCATGCCACTGCGCGATGAACTCATCTGCTCACTCTATGACTTCCCGCGTTGAGACGGTGACTTCAACCCGGCCCGTACGGCCAAACGAACGTGACACGGTCGCTGCCCTGAGCGATAAACGTGACCTTCGCTGTAGGGCGTACGTATGCCAAATAACGAACCGTCCCCGGTGACGCAGGGTCATCTGCAAGCGGAATGGCAATGACGTCGACGTGTTGGAAGTCCGCGTCTTTGGCGAAGACGTTGTCCCAGAGGTCAGGACGCGAACCCACTTGCGCATCGCGCTTAAGGTCAGCGTTGAGCGGTGCGCCTGCCTCGGCCGCAAGCTGCGAAAACGTGGCCAACAGCTCCGCTTGCAATGCGGAGTGCATGCGTCTCCAGTTCACGAAACGCAATTTCGGCCCTTCGTGCCGAAGCGCCGCTCGGTCAACGGTGAGCGCTCGAAGGTCGCCCACGTCGACATCGAGGTCCGCCCATACGAACTCTGCATGAACACGCCGAGCCTCGCGACGCATGACCTGCAATTCCGTCAACGCGTCTTGTCGGCCATACAGCATCAACAGTGCGTTCTTGGGAAGTCGCGTCGCCAGTTGCTCGGCATGGACCGGAACTGACGCCATCGGCAGTTCAATCCTTCCCTCAGACGAGACTCTTGCCGCACCAGCTCCTGTCAACACTTGAACTCCTTCCAAGGGGGAAGGGCTGGCTGGAGGAGTGAAGAGGGCGAAGCTGGTAACGCGAATGGTCGACATGTCTAGTGTGGTGCGCCAGTATTTAGTGTATCTTATACGCTTTCATTCTCGCGACCTCCCATGATTCCGACCGACCGACCAGTGCTTGGCAGAGACCTCGAGGCCATCGCTCAGGCGCATGGGCTTCAAGCGTCCGATGCCATCTGGATGTTAGGACTTACCCCTAACAAATGGTCCGATTTCGTGCGTGCGGCGCCCGAACAGCCAGTCGGGGACCCGACCCTTGCGCTGCTGGTACGAATTCTTGACCAGAACCCGGAACTTCGACTGATTCCGGAGTTTCCGACTCCGGCGGAGATGCGTGAACTCTTCGTCGACCAGCTCGGCGTCTCCCCGCGCGAATTTTCTGTGCTCATGGGATTTCAGGCTACCGCCGGCGACCGGTGGATTCGGATGCGTAGTCGAATCTCGGCGACCACCTACCATCTTTTTTGGGCGCTCCAGCGGACGTTGCAGCAGCTGCCGAAGTCCGAGCGCGAAAAGTTCATCGCCGGGTGGCGGGATACCGTTGCCCAGGAGGCATCAACGCGTGGAGTTGAGGACGTGTTCCGTGCCGGCAGCTGGAGTGTCAACGCAGCGAACGACGAGGCGGTCGGTGAAGCGGAGTAGAAAGTCATGTTCGCAGCCATAGCCTACCCGCTGACTCATCGCCCATCTGGGATACATTGAACTTTGCACGTAGCCGGAAGGCCACTATGCCGGTTCCAACGTCCGACCAGCAGACTAGAAGAATGAGTCGGACTAGAGCGGCCGAAAGGGGAGGACATGGACGTTTTCAAGTTTCGCGAGCATCTGATTGGCGAGTACGCCCAATTCAGCCGCAGTTTCACCCGGCTTCGCTCGGATGACATCCGAGCGTTCGTCGACCGTGAGTATGCGAGCCAGCGCTATTGGCCCGAACCGCTCATCCAAATCAACCCGACCTACCGCTTAGGCGGAACCGTCGACGAACTGGTGGCCACCGGTCAGCTCAGTGCGGAGTGTTCGGAGATTTTTCGCCTCGGGAAGTCGGCGAGTTCTGCGGGAACAACACTACCTCTGCATCTGCACCAGGCGGAGGCTATTGGTCTGGCGCTGGCCGGCGAGAGCTACGTTCTGACGACGGGCACTGGCTCCGGCAAGTCGCTGAGCTACTTCATCCCTGTGGTCGACGCCTGCCTCAAGGCAAAAGTGGAGGACGCCACGCCACGCACGCGCGCCATCGTCATTTATCCGATGAACGCCCTGGCGAACTCACAGCTCGAGGAGCTCAAGAAGTTCTTAGGGTCGGAAACGTCCAAGCGGGCCGTGAGCTTTGGCCGGTACACGGGCCAAGAGAGCGACGAAGAGCGGCAAGCGATGGCGGCCAATCCGCCAGACATTCTCCTGACCAACTTCATGATGCTCGAACTGCTGATGACACGGCAGAATGACATCGACAAAGCGGTGATGCGCAATGCCAAGGGCCTGCGCTTTCTCGTTCTGGACGAGCTACACACCTACCGCGGCAGGCAAGGTGCTGACGTAGCACTGCTGGTTCGCCGAGTGCGTGAGGCGCTTTCCGACAATCTCATCTGCATCGGCACATCGGCAACGATGGCGTCGGAGGGCACGCAGATGGCCCGCAACGCGGTAGTCGCGAAAGTTGCCCGGCGTCTCTTCGGCACATCGATTCCCGACCGCAATGTCATCACTGAGACATTGCGCCGGACGACTCCTGAGAATCAGACACTCGAAACGGTAAGAAGTAGCCTCGGCGTCGCCATTCGCGCGGGGGTTCCTACAGACATCGACTACGCCGCGCTCGCAGCGCACCCGATGTCCGTTTGGGTTGAGCTGACCCTCGGCTTGACTTATGAGGACGACAAGCCTCGCCGTGCGCGTCCTCGGACCTTGGCTGATGCGTCGCAGTTGCTTCACGAGGCGTCTGGTGAGCCAGTTGAGGACTGCCTCGACTACTTGCAGCAGTTCATGCTGCGCGCGTACGCCGTCACCGATGGTGCCGGCAAAAGCCTTTTCGCCTTCAAGCTGCATCAGTTCATCGCAGGCGGCGGGAAGGTCTACACGACGCTCGAGGCCCCCGGTACCAGAGCCATTACCCTCGACGGGCAGCAGTTCGTTTCAGGTGACGACCAGCGGCACCGCCGCTACTACCACGTCCATTTCTGCCGGGACTGCGGGCAGGAATATATCCCCGTTTGGGACATCGACGGTCCTGAAGGCCGGGCCTTTGAGGTTCGCAGTATCGACGAGCGGCAGCACGACGACGAGGAAGTGAAGTTCGGATTCCTCATGCCCGACGGACAGGGATTGTGGGCGCCGGAAGTCTTGGAACGGTTTCCGGAGACGTGGCTCGAGGAGCGCGCCAATGGCGAATGGCGCATCAAATCTGCTCAGCGCAAATTCATACCTCAGGCAGTGAAGGTGCGACCGGACGGCGTCACGACGGACGATAGCGGTCTTGAGGCCTGGTTCATCCCAGGGGGGTTCCGGTTCTGCCTATCGTGCGGTGTGTCGCACACGTCCTCTGGCAAGGATGCCCTGCGTCTGACGTCCTTGTCCGGCGAGGGCCGCAGCTCGGCTACGACGATGCTGACTCTGTCGGCGCTGCGCTACTTGTACGAGCAGGACCGGCAGTTGTCTCCAGACGCCAAGAAGGTACTTGGATTTTCAGACAACCGGCAGGACGCTGCTCTTCAAGCGGGCCACTTCAACGATTTCTTGCAGGTGCTGCTGACTCGCGGTGCACTTCTATCCGCCGTACGCAAGGGCGACGGGAGGCCGCTTTCTGAGCGCGAGGTGGCCAACGCAGTTTTCGAAGCCCTCGGTTTCCATCGCGACGACCTCGCAGTGCGTGCCGAGTACATGCAGCAGCCTG
This sequence comes from Scleromatobacter humisilvae, assembly GCF_023231945.1. Lineage (GTDB taxonomy): Bacteria > Pseudomonadota > Gammaproteobacteria > Burkholderiales > Burkholderiaceae_C > Scleromatobacter > Scleromatobacter humisilvae. The sequence continues at coordinate 189,470 of NZ_JAJLJH010000004.1, read as the reverse complement.
AGGTGAAAGGCAACACACGTCGACAGGTACAGGAGGCCATGCGAGGCATCCTGGGCTATCGCACTTACTTTGACCTGCGGCGGGGCTGGCGGTTTAACAACCCCAATCTCGAACAACTCGGACTTGTAAAAATCGGGTATCAGGACATTGATGACGTCGCGGCCGACGCTACCGCGTGGGCCGAGGCCCCTCAAGTGTTGCAGGCGGCGACGCCAGGCGCACGGGCGACGGTTCTCCGTGCCCTGTTCGACTTCATGCGTCAGGGCTTGTGCATCGCCACGCGCTATCTCGACCGCACCGAACTCGAGCAACTCCGTACCCAGAGCTACGCGAACCTGCGTGAGCCCTGGGGATTCACTGAAGACGAACGACCCATTCCTGCTCGCTGGTTCGTAACCTCGCGTCCTCGCGAGGAAGCTGACCGTCGCGGCAGACGCGTTGTAGTTGATGACTTCCTAGCCATTGGTTCGGCCCGTTCGCGCTTAGGCAGACAACTGCGGCAGGGCAGTACCTGGGGCGGCGGCAACCCTTACTATAGGGACATCGACGACCAGACTTACCCCGCTGTCATCGACGCTCTTCTGACGGCTGCGGCGTCGTACGGGCTCGTCAGACGTGAGGAAACCGACTTTGGTCTGACGGGCTGGCAGCTCAATGGCACGTCGCTGCTGTGGGAAGTCGGCACCGGCGCGACCAAGCGCCAGGCGGACGACAACACGTTCTTTCGTACTCTGTACAGCAACATTGCCAGCCTGCTCAACAGCCCGGTTCATCAGCTCTTTGAGTTCGAGGCGCGTGAGCACACCGCACAGGTCGAGCAGGACGACCGGATGGAGCGTGAGGCTCGCTTCCGCTTCACCGACAAGGACCGCGACGAGTGGCGGACGAAGAATGGCACCGAACTCGAATGGTTGCCGGTTCTATTCTGCTCGCCGACCATGGAGCTCGGCGTTGACATCTCGTCGCTGAATACGGTTTACATGCGTAACGTTCCGCCGACGCCGGCCAACTACGCCCAGCGCAGCGGTCGAGCGGGACGTGCAGGTCAGCCAGCCCTGGTCATCACCTACTGCGCAAGCCAGTCTCCGCACGACCAGTATTACTTCCGTAATCCTGTGCGCATGGTGCATGGCCAAGTCAACGCGCCAACACTTGACCTTGCCAACCTCGAACTCGTCAAGAGCCACATGCACGCCATTTGGCTCGCCGAGACCGGAAAGCGTCTGGGAAACAGCGTTCGTGATTTGCTTGATATGAATGCGCCGGAGCTTCTTCCCATCACCGAAGACATGTCCAGCGACCTGGATAAGGCCGAAGCCAAGCGTCGCGCCCATGCGCGTGGACTTCGTGTGCTCGCAATGCTGAAGGACGAACTCACGCCCCGCAATGCACCTTGGTACACGGATAACTGGGCTGAGGCGGTGTTTCAACGGGCCTACATTGAATTCGACGGTGCCCTGCAGCGCTGGCGCGACCTCTACCGCGCCACCGCGCATGCCATCGAACTCAACTTCAAGATTGAAAACAACCCCGCTGCCAGCGAGCGCGAGCGGCGCGAGGCTCAGCAGCGACACAACGAGGCCCGTAAGCAACGAGACCTTCTGCTAGCCGGCGACAGTGCCTTCAACAGCGACTTCTATACCTATCGCTACTTGGCCAGCCAGGGATTTCTTCCTGGCTACAACTTCCCCCGCTTGCCCTTGCTTGCCTACCTGCCTGCACGCCGCGGCAGCATTGGACGCGAGAGCTTCCTTTCCCGACCGCGCTTCCTTGCGCTGGGAGAGTTCGGTCCCTACAGCCTCATCTATCACGAGGGCAGTCAGTACCGCGTTATCAAGGCTTTGTTGACTATTTCGGGTCAAGACCAGGTCAGCGACGGCTCTAGGCTGCCCACCGAAATTGCCCGTCTTTGCGGCGCTTGCGGCTACGGACATTTCCGGTCGCAGCGCGACGCGGATCGTTGTGTCTCATGTGGTGCTTCTCTTTCGGAGGCGCCTGAAGTAAAGAATCTCTACCGCATCGAGAACGTCTCAACCAAGCGCGCCGACCGCATCACCGCCAATGAGGAGGAGCGGGTACGGCAGGGCTATGAAATGCAGACGACGCTTCAATTCGCAGAGGTCGAAGGAAAGCGCCAGATGGTGACCACAGTCGTCGAAGACGACGAAGGCCCGATTCTGGAATTGCAGTATGGCCAGTCGGCGACAGTTTGGCGCATGAATTTCGGGTGGCGCCGGCGAAAGGAAAAGTCCATCCAGGGTTTCATGATGAATCCGGTCACCGGACACTGGGTCGGGGGAGTGGACGACGGCAGCGGTCAGAATGAGGCTGAAAGTGAGGCCCCTCCGGATAAGACGCCTCCGCAGCGGATAGTGCCGTACGTCGAAGACCGCCGGAACATCCTGATTGTGCGGCCGCACTTTCGACTAGGTGTGCTGGAGCCCGAGACGCTGACGACTTTGCAGTACGCACTCAAGCGTGGAATAGAGGCTGTCTTCCAACTCGAAGAGAGCGAGCTGATGGCCGAGCCCCTGCCCACGCGCGACAACCGTCAGTCCATTCTGTTGTTTGAAGCAGCTGAAGGAGGCGCTGGGGTGCTGACGCGATTGGCGACTGAGCCCGATTCATTGGCGGCGGTCGCTAGGAAGGCGCTCGAGGTCATGCACTACGTCGCGCCGCCGCAAGGCCAGCCTTGGATTCGCAAGTCGCTTGTTGAAGAATACGACCACGCGGGCAATCCGTTGTGCGAAGCTGGCTGCTATCGCTGTTTGCTGTCGTATTACAACCAGCCTGACCACGCACTCATTGACCGCAAGGACAAGAGTGCAGGCGGCCTGTTGCTCAATGTGCTTTGTAGGTTGACCGCGGCCCGCACTCGACAAGGCACACAGGGCCGCGACCCGCAGGAGCACGATGCCCAACTCGCACGCACCGCCGGCAGCACGCTGGAGCAGGCATGGTTAGACCATGTGAACGCGAATGGCTACCGGAAGCCCGACCGTGGTCAGCACGTTATCGCCGGTGCCCGCGCGTGCGCAGACTTTTTCTACGATGACTTGAACCTCGCCGTCTTCATTGACGGGCCGCACCACGAAGCGGAAGCGCAGCAAGCCACAGATTCCGCCATTGACCGAGCTCTCGACGAGTTGGGTTACCTGGTGGTTCGCTTCCCCAAGGAGCAGGCGAGCTGGCCTGAACTCTTCAAGAACAACGCCGACCTCTTCGGTCCCGGCAAGGCCTGATTCGACATGAATGCTCCTACGCCGGAATTCCTTCCGGGCAGCTTGGTCGCGGCCCGCGGCCGTGAATGGATTGTCCTTCCGGGCTCCGACCAGCAGACGCTTCGCCTGAGGCCATTGGGTGGCGGTGAGAGGGATGAGTCGCTCATCTATCTGCCGCTCGAGCGGCAAACGGTGCAGCCGGCTACGTTTCCGTGGCCCACTGTCGCCCAAGCGCGGAATCACTCGGCAAGCCAGCTTCTACTGGACGCGCTGCAATTGAAGCTTCGCAGTGGCGCCGGCCCTTTTCGAAGCTTTGGCAACATCGCAGTCGAGCCGCGTGCCTATCAGCTCGTGCCGCTGTTGATGGCGCTGAAGCTTCCTACCGTGCGTCTCCTCGTTGCCGATGACGTTGGTATTGGCAAGACCATCGAAGGCGCACTCATCGCCCGAGAACTGCTCGACCGAGGAGAGATTCAGCGCATTTCCGTGCTATGTCCGCCACATCTGTGCGAGCAGTGGCAGCGCGAGCTCGCCGAGCGCTTCCACATTCAAGCCGTTGTAGTTCGCTCCAATACAGCGGACCGACTGGAGCGCGACCTGCCGCCCGGCACTTCGTTGTTCCATGCTTATCCTTTCACGGTGGTGAGTCTCGACTACATCAAGTCGGAGCGCCGGCGAGAAGCCTTTCAGCGCTTCTGCCCGGAGTTCGTCATCGTTGACGAGGCCCATACCTGCACCCAGGCTGGCCACGGCCGCCAACAGCGCCATCAACTACTCAAAGGTCTGGCAGCCGACAACGCGCGTCACCTCGTACTGCTTACTGCCACCCCGCACAGCGGCGACGACGAAGCCTTCTTTAACTTGCTTGGCCTGCTTCGGACTGACTTCACTCAACTTCGAGACCTTCCGGTCGGTCAACGCAGCGACCTGCGCGAAGACCTGTCTCGGCACTTCGTACAGCGTCGTCGTCCAGACATTGCCGAGTGGCAGGACACGTCGATGTTCCCCGACCGACGCTCGGCCGAAATTACGTACAAACTCACTGGCGCCTGGGGTCAGCTTTTCGACGACGTGCTGGCCTACGCGCGCGAGTTGGTCGAGCGCTCTGAGGGGCAAGCGCTGCGCGAGCAACGGATGAATTGGTGGGCGGCACTGGCGTTGCTGCGTTGCATCTCGTCGTCACCCGCCGCTGCTGTTAACGCACTGCGCACTCGTTTGCAAGGTGCACTTGGCAACGCGGAATCGGCCGAAGCCACTTCCCTTGAGGAGTTTGAAGCGCAAGCCACCGACCGCGTGCTCGACGGCACGGATGATGATTTGTCTTCCGACGACCTCGAGCCTGGCGCCAGGACTGAAGACAGCCAGCGCCTGGAAACCCTGATGGCAAGTGCTGCGGCGCTTGCTGGGCAGCAGAACGACCCCAAGCTTGCCAAGGTGCAGGAGCATGTCGCCTTGCTGCTTAAAGAGGGTTTCCAGCCGGTCGTCTTCTGCCGGTACATCGCTACCGCGCACTACCTAGCTGCGGCGTTGCAGGAGAAGTTCAAGAGTGCCACCGTCAGGGCTGTAACGGGTGAATTGACGCCCGATGAGCGGGAGGCGGCGGTAGACCAGTTGGGCGACAGCGAATCCCGCGTACTTGTTGCGACGGACTGCCTGTCCGAGGGTATCAACCTTCAAGGACTGTTCACCGCCGTCGTGCATTACGACCTCAGCTGGAACCCGACTCGTCACGAACAGCGCGAAGGACGCGTAGACCGATTTGGACAGAAGGCACGCGAGGTGCGCAGTACCATTCTCTACGGGGAAGACAACCCAGTGGACGGTGCCGTGCTGCAGGTCATCCTCCGCAAGGCGGAAAGCATTCGCAAGGAGCTGGGTGTCCTGGTGCCTATGCCAGACAACGAAGGCAAACTCACCCAGGCCCTCATGAATGCCGTGCTCCTGCGAAAGGGTACGCTCAACGCGCAATCGCAGCTCGACATGTTCGGCGAGCCGGCTAAGGAGATTGACCTCGCATGGCAGAGTGCAAAGGAAAAGGCCAAACAAAACCGAAGCATCTTTGCCCAGCGTCGCCTGAAACCCGAAGACGTGCTGCCGGAGTGGCGCAAGTCCGCGACTGTGTTGGGTGGCGATGCGGAGGTCGAGCGCTTCGTGAGCCGTGCAGCCGCTCAGCTCGGCGCACCGCTGCAGCCCATCAAGCGGCACTTCAAGCTGATGACCGAGCACATGCCGTCTTCTGTGCGCGAGCGGCTGGCGGCCGAGGGCCTATCGAACACCTTGCGCATCGACTTCCATCAGCCGGCGGCACAAGGCGCAACCTTCATTCATCGAACCCATCCACTGGTTTCGGTGTTGGCTGACACGCTACTGGAGCAGGCGCTGGACGATGGAGTGGCTACAGCTGATGATGCAGCAGTTGCCCGCGCTGGTGTGGCATTCGTTCAAGGCGTGGCACTTAAAACGACCGTGCTCCTGCTGCGAATTCGCCACCAGCTCACCTTTACGCATGGCAGCCAGACTCGTTTGCTGATGTGCGAAGAAGCGGTGGCTGTTGCGGCGGCTGGGGCCGAGCCATTCACCGAGCTTTCCCCTGACATGACACGGCAGCTCCTGGGTTCGGAGGCCACACGCAATATGCCAGCTCCGCTGCGCGACCGGCAGCTTCAAACCGCACTCGACGCTTTGCCTGAGTGTCAGCCCCAACTAGAGGCCATCGCAAATGCCCGTGCCCAGGCACTGCTTGCTGACCATCGCCGTGTGCGTGAGGCGGCCGAGGGCCGCGGCAGTTACCAAGTCACCGCGAGCTTGCCCGTGGACGTGATGGGCCTGTACGTGCTGCTGCCAGATTCAACAGCATCAACCTCTGCCGTGGGAGCCTGACACCATGGCCAAGAAGTCTCTCCACCAGCTTGCCTATCGCGCCATTCGCATTGAAGGCGGCCTCATTCCTGCCGAGGAACTGACGCGTTTGACATTGTTAGCCGACCCGAAGGCCAGCGAACAGACTGAGAGTCACTACCGGATTGCTAGAGGCCTGAAACTGCGTGACGAAATTGCGCGCGATTTCAAGATTGCGCTCAATCTGTGGCAGGACTTCCAGTCGCTGCGCAAGCGGCAGGACGTCCAGGCGCACGATGTCACAGTACGAGAATGGCTCTTGCCGCTGTTGCGCGACGTCCTGCATTTCCACGATGCGTCGCGCTGTCCAGCAATCGAGCATGCTGGCCACCAGTACGCCGTCGGACACACAGGCACAGGCGGACGAGTGCCGTTGGTTTTCGCGGGCTTCGACCAACCACTGGACGCGGCTGCCGAGCGCTTTGGAGAGACCAACCCGGACACCGGCCGTACCCGCCGCCGCAGCCCGTTCATGTTGGCCCAGGAGGCACTCAACGCCATCGACGCCTCGCTTTGGGCAATCGTCAGCAACGGCCTGACGCTGCGCATCCTGCGCGACAACGCCAGTCTGACGCGACCCGCTTACGTGGAAGTTGACCTCGAGGCGTTGTTCACTGAGGAGTTGCTGGCTGACTTTAGTGCGTTCTGGCTGCTAGCCCACGCCTCGCGCTTTGGCGCCGCGGAGACGCCGCCCTCCGACTGTCCTTGGGAACGTTGGCGAGCCGCTGGTCAGCTGGCTGGCGTCACCGTGCGCGGCAAGCTTCGCTACCAAGTAGCGGATGCGTTGCGAGCGCTGGGTACGGGATTTCTGTCGCACCCTGCAAACGGAGACCTGCGTGCGGCGCTGCAAGACCCACAGCGTGGGTACGACAGGCAGGCCTTCTTCGAGGAACTCCTTCGTCTGGTCTATCGCTTCATCTTCCTGGCTACGGTGGAAGACCGTCGCGACCGCGGCACTGGTGAGCGCCTAATCTTTGCTCCTGACGCCGCTGAGGAGGCCAAGACGCGCTACATGTCCGGCTACTCGCTCACCTGGCTGCGCGAACGTGCTGTTCGCCGCAGTCAGCATGACCGCCATGCCGACTTATGGCAGGCGTTGACCATCACTTTCGGCTCGCTAGGAATCGGTCAACCAGCCCTTGGCCTGCCTGCGCTCAGTGGGCTCTTCGATGCCGACCAGTGTGCACGGCTAGACGCTGCGCAACTCGACAATCGCTCGCTGCTCGCCGCTGTGTTCCAGCTAGGATGGTTCCGCGCCGAGGGCGGCCTCTCGCGCGTCAACTACCGCGACATGGGTCCGGAGGAGCTCGGCAGTGTCTATGAAAGCCTGCTGGAGCTGGTTCCTGACCTGCAGGGCCTGGCATCGCCAGCGACCGCCCGTTTAGCTTTTGTAGGTGACGATGAGAGCGACGCCAGCACGAAAGGCAACACTCGTAAACTGACCGGCAGCTACTACACGCCTGACAGTTTGGTGCAGGAACTCATCAAGAGCGCGTTGGAGCCTGTCATCTCAGAAGCCGTAAGGGCTAGCCCGCAGCGCCCTGTTGAAGCCTTGCTCGCGCTCACTGTGTGCGACCCCGCGTGTGGCAGCGGCCACTTCTTGTTATCGGCCGGGCGTCGACTGGCCGACGAAGTCGCTCTACATCGTGCGGCAGCTGAGCGAGACGGCGGCGCTCCAACCCCCGCGGACTATCGTCACGCGCTTCGCGATGTGGTGGGCCACTGCCTATATGGCATCGACAAGAATCCGATGGCTATTCAGCTGGCGAAGACCGCACTTTGGCTGGAGGCTTACTCCCCTGACCGGCCGCTTAGCTTCTTGGACCACCATCTGCGAGTGGGTGATGCGCTCCTTGGCGTGCTTGACCCGAAGGTGCTGGAAGACGGCATTCCAGAAGAGGCGTTCACTGCACTTTCCGGAGACGACAAGGCGGTCGCTAGTGCACTCAAGAAGCAGAACAAGTCTGACCTAAAGAGCTGGCGGCAGATTGCCAGTGGCGACCTGCTCAGCCGAGCAGGTCTTGCTGCGCGTGCCATGGACGTGGAGGTGCTGGATGATGACACCCCAGAGACATTAGCGGCAAAGCGCCAAGCGTGGGCAAAATCCATAGCCGACGCAGAGCACAGCACCTTTGCCCGACTGGCAGATACCTATGTTTCGGCCTTTCTTGTGCCGAAGTCTCCTGAAAATAGGGATATCGTTCCGTTGTCAGGCTACCTTTGGGGCGTATTGAACAATCAATCCGCTAATGCGGAGATTGACGAGGCAACCCAACTTCTTTGCCGTCGCCACGGAGTATTCCACTGGTGGCTAGCGTTTCCACAAATTGCGGCAGGCGGTGGCTTTAGCGCCATGCTTGGAAATCCTCCTTGGGAGCGCATCAAGCTGCAGGAGGACGAGTTCTTTGCGACGCGTAGTCCGCTTGTCGCTGCCGCAAAGACCAAGGCCGAAAGGGCCCAGCGTATCAAGTGGCTAAGTGAGGGAACGCTGCTACATCGTGTCAATCCCGACCAGGAGCGTGCTGAAGGGTTGGCGCCGCCGAACACTGCTGAAGTGGCACTTCACGCGAGTTTCATTTCCGCACGCCGTGGTGCTGAGGCGGCCAGTCTCTATGCCCACGACAGCAAGCGTTATCCGCTCACCGGCGTCGGCGATGTGAACACGTACGCGTTGTTTTCGGAGACATTTTTGCAGGCCGTAGCGCCTAGCGGGCGAGCTGGCTTCATTGTGCCGACCGGCATAGCGACTGATGATTCAACTAAAGCCTATTTTGAAAATGTCGCAGTAGGAGGCTTTTTGAGAAGTCTCCTGTGCTTGGAGAACGAAGAATTCGTGTTCCCATCCGTTCACCACGCATTCCGCTTCGCATTGCTCACACTAGGAGGAAAGCCCTCACCTGAGCCAGCCACACTCGCGTTCTTTGCACGCCAGCCTACACAGATTCATGATAGCCGGCGTCGTTTCCAGCTTACACCCGATGAATTCGCACTTCTGAATCCCAACACGCGTACCTGCCCAGTGTTTCGTAGTGGACAGGACGCTGAACTGACAAAACGCCTCTATCGACTCGCGCCGGTGTGCGTCCGAGAATCTGAGGCGGCGGCCTCGACTGACATTGCTCGCCCCGATGTGAACCCATGGGGTATCCGCTTCCAGGCAATGATGCACATGGGCAACGACAGTGTTCTGTTTAGAGAATCGTCGACGGATGCCATTGGGCGGCCGCGCCTGCCGCTCTACGAAGCGAAGATGATTCACCAGTACGACCATCGATGGGCAACGTATACGGACAGCGCCAGTGATGCTGGTGAACTTGAAACCGTTGACACCTCCGAACTCCAAAAAGCAGACGTCAACTTTTCTGTTCGGCCACGCTTTTGGGTGGACGAGCGTGAGGTGCTGGCACGAATCGCACGCGTTCCGTCACGCGTCTCTCGGGCTTGGGTGGCGTTGGGCACTGAGAGGAATCGGGAGTCGGATGCGGCGGCGAGACACATGCAAAGCGGAATCTCGGAGATTTTGCTTGCGCTCGCGCAGTGGACCGCCAGCGAGCTATTCCATCGCCTAGCTGGTCCAATGCCAACAATGGCCGGATGGAGTCCAAGCCAGGCGCACTCACACGTCTCGCCGACAGAAGCGATGCTTCAGGCCAGATATCCTATCCTCTGGAATTTGCTGCGCGCTGATGGATTGACTACAAAGAAGGCGCTCACCGAATTTCCGAAGTGGGCATTGCAGAACGCGGATGTGCGCCTCACCGATGACGAATTGGCTGAGCTCGATGAGTCCCTGGACGCTTCCGAACCCGACCCTTCGGTGTGCGCGCTCATTGACGGATGGATGGACCGCCGCAGCCCGCGCTGGTTAGTTGGCTGGCGGAAAATCACAGGCGTAGAAAAGGTGCGAACTGTGATTGCCGGCGTCATCCCGCGGGCCGCTGTTGGTGATTCCATGCTGCTCGCCTTCCTTGATGCAAGCCCAACGCATTGCGCGGCTTTTTATGGGAGCTGGTGCTCGCTTGTCTTTGACTATGTGGCACGTCAGAAGGTGGGAGGCACTAACCTCACGCTTGGGTATGTCAAGCAGTTCCCGACTCTTCCTCCTGAAGCCTATTCGCAAGCCCATTTAGATTTCATTGTTCCCAGGGTTCTAGAGCTCACGTACACCGCGAATGACTTAAAGCACTGGGCTGACGACCTCGCAGCTTACGACTTCCGTCCTGCTGCCGACAAAGGTAAGCCGTTCCCTTGGAACCCAGAGCGACGTTCACAGATTCGCGCTGAGCTCGACGCCTACTATGCGCGTTTGTATGGTCTGACGCGCCACGAGCTTTGCTACGTACTTGACCCGAAAGATGTGATGGGCGCTGACTATCCGAGTGAGTCGTTTCGTGTACTGAAGGAAAGTGAGACTCGCGCCTTTGGCGAGTACCGCACGCGGCGGATGGTGCTCGCCGCCTGGGATGAACAAGCGGCCCAGTCGACTTCGTCGCAGACTGTCAGCGGTTCGTTCACCGAGCAAGGCATGATTCGAAGTATCGAGGAAGGCCGTATGGCCGGCCTTGTGATGGAAATGGTTGCAACAAGAGACGAGAGCAGTACGCTAGTCGAAATGCAATCGGCAATCGCAGGTCTTACCTCCTCTGCGCACTACCTCGGCCCGGCAGACGCCTCCCGTTTCGAATCCCTTTTGAGTGCGCTTGGCGTTGCTGACTTGGCGCCGCTCTTGAATCGTCTACTTCCTATAGTGCAACGCCTTGTTGGCGTTGATGTGCTCTCGCGCTTCACTCGAGGCGGTGAGGTCTTCTACACGCGCGGCGCCGGCGTTCCACCCGGAGATGTCATTCGGCTACCAGAACATCCCGAAATCGCACGGCTTCTTTGGTTGGCCGAGAGTCGACGCATGGCGCAGCATGCCGAGAAGGACGGAGCAGTCTCTGGCAACCCGAAGGCAACTGGCACCCAGTAGAGGTCATGATGGCAACCTGGCTCAGGGACTTCAAGCCAACACGCAGTCAACCTCGACTGTGGGTGGAGACGATATGGCTCGTTGAATCCCGTGAGCCACTCGTCATTACGCGCACCATCGAACTGCATCCGGGTCTGAACATCGTCTGGGCTAAGGAGTCCGCCTCGAACGAAGCCTCGGGCTTGTCGAGTGCAGGGCACGGTGTTGGTAAGACCTCACTTTGCCTTTTGCTCAGGTACGTGCTCGGCGACGATGCACCCGCCAATGCGACTCTGCGCGCCAAGGCCGCGGGGAGCTTTCCAAAGGGGGGCGTGGCCGCGAAGGTTCATGTGGATGGCGTCGTCTGGCTGGTATTCCGGCCGTACGGCCTGTACAGCCACTCCACGGCAGCTCAATGCGAAAGTTTGGATGAACTGCTGCAGGTAACTGTGGCGAATGACTTCGGTGGCTACAGCAACGCGCTTGAGGAGTTCTCGATTGGTCGCCTTGCGGCCCGCTCGTTGCCAGGAACGAACCAGCCGCTGGAGTGGCGTCACCTGATGGCTTGGTGCATCCGGGAGCAACGAACCCGTTTCGATGGCTTCTACCACTGGCGAGAAGGCGAAGGCCTGGGCTTCAAGCGTTCGCGACGCGACCCACCACTGCTGGTTGCCTCAGTGCTGGGTTTGGTCGATGTAGGGCTCGACCGGCTGCTTCGCGACATCGAGGCTAAGCAGAAGGCGGTCGAACAATTCAAGGAGCGCATCCCTGAGCTCGAACGTGCGCCAATATTCGAACTTGCCCGCGCCGAACGCCAGTTGCGTTTGCGGGCGCGCGCGGAAGAAGATGAGCCAGTCTTTGCGAGCACGGTCGGCGAATCCGTCGAGTCGCGTGTACAGGCGGCCATTCTGGCAATGGAGCAGGACGAGCGCCGATGGGACTCAAGCGTGGAGCAGGCCGAAGATGCTCTGGCGGCGGAGCAGGTACGCCTTCATGGGTTGACCAGGGCCCGTGAGCTGGCCGAGCTCGAGGCTGGCATTGCCAAGTCCCTGGTCGATGCGAACCAGGCCGACTTCGAGCGGCTGACCAAGCTTCGAGACAAGCTCGAGGGTCTGGACGGACGATGCGACCACGGCAACGTCGAGTTCGGCGAATGCCAACATATCCAAGAGCGCAAGAGCTCGGTCAACATCACCTGGCACCATGACGCTCGCCAAGCCAAGGCGGCGGCACCTGAACTTGCTGAGCGCTACGTTACGAGGAAGGGGGCCTATGAGGAGGCCGCGAAGGCGGTCACTGACCAGGCGCTTCGCATCTCGGAGAAGAGGGCGGAACTTCGCCGCCTGCGCGTTCGCGTTGCGACCAGTGAGAGCGCTCGTGCGTTCTTGAAGCAGTCCTGGGATGAGCTGCAACTGCTGCACACCCAACGAGCGAATGGCGGCGACACGACCGAGCTAGTTGAGGCACGGAAGCGGCTTCTAGAATTCGAAACTGAACTAAATTCGCTCCGCGCGGCGGAGGTCGCTCAAAGCGCCCAACAATCGTCGAGAGTCGACGCCATCAGAGCGCTGACGTCGGCGGTCTCGGAAAGGCTACTTGGCGCTGCTGGGCACGCGCGGTTTGTGCCTGGCCACGAGGTGCGACCGTTCGAAGTGGCACGCGGCGGCGAAGCCTACCAAGTCCTGGAAGTGCTCCTGGGAGACATCGTCTGCTTGCTCGACTCCGTTGTCTCAGAGGCCAGCAGCCACCCGGGCTTTTTAGTGCATGACTGCCCTCGAGAGGCTGACATGAGCGAGCGCCTTTACCGAGAGTTCTTCCTCGCCGCCGCGGAGGCAGGTGACCAGCTTGGCGGCGGTGGCGGAGTGCCGTTTCAGTTCATAGTCACGACAACCTCACCGCCTCCAATTGAGCTCCAGGGCGAGGGAACCGTGGTTCTGGAATTGGAGCCTGGCGTTGAAGGCAGTCTTCTATTCAGGCGGGAGCTCATGCCTACCTTGCCTGGTTTTGAGTTGGAGTAGGTGGATGTTCGGAGCTGTGGAATACCGAATTCCCGATTGTCCGAGCTGGATGACGGGTGGTGAATCGTGAGCCCGTTGCAGCGACTCCGTATCGAGAAGGCGGCAGCTGATTGCGGCTTCGAGATGACGCCGGTCGACCATGATGGTGGCCTGAAATTGCGCTCGGCTCGGTTTCCAGAGTCGCTGCTCGTCTGCCTGCGCGATGAGGATTCCTTCGATATTTCGACGACCACCGCTGCGTTGCTGGATGGCGTTGATGGAGCAGGCGCTGTCACGGTGCATGGATGGGGCGCGCTGTACGACGTACTGCGCCAAGCTGCTGCACATGCGCGCACGCTGCCGAATCGAGTAGCGGATGCATTTCGCCGTGGGACGGCAGGCCTTCCGAAAACCACCGAGGCAGAAAGAGTCGTGGTGCAGCGTGTCGGTCAGAACCTCTTCCGCGCTGCGTTGCTTGACTACTGGCAAGGCAGATGCTCTGTGACGGGCCTTGAGGTTTCAGAGCTGCTGCGCGCGTCCCACATCAAGCCGTGGGCCGCTTGTGACAGCGACGACGAGCGGCTCGACGTATTCAACGGGCTTCTTCTCGCTCCACATGTTGATGCGCTCTTCGACGGAGGCTGGATATCGTTTGCCGACGACGGACGTGTCCTCATTGCTGGGGCGTTAAACAATGATTCGCGGACACGCCTATCGGTGCAGGCGCAGTGGTGTGTCAGCCCACTCAGGACGGAGCATCGGGCGTATCTGGAGTTTCATAGGCAGCACGAGTTTAGAGGCGCCGACTGACATGCTTGGACGCCGCACCTAGCGAGAATGAAGTACAGCAAGCTGGGGAAGGAGAGTCGCAAGCCCAGGACTGAACGTCTCGACCAATGCCGACCCGCTGATGTCAGCCTGGCCATTAAGAAAGTAGGTGGGCGGTTGGTGCGGGCGCCAGGTTACAGCAATCCAAACTCATCCGCGGTCATACTATGACCACGACAACCGGTTCCATCCAGCGCCCATAGCCTCTCAACAAAATCTGACGCCCATATGCCCGACATCGTCTCCGTCTTAAAAGCTGAAATCACTCGCCTCGCTCGCAAGGAGCTCAAATCGGAGGTCACCGGCCTGAAGAAGGCCTTGGCCGCACACCGCGCTGAAATCGCTGTGCTTCGCAAACGCGTGAGCGAACTCGAGGGCGAGGTGAAGCGCACGACGAAGTCGATTTCAAGGCGAACATCTGAGAAGCCAGTGGATGCCGAGTCGCAAACACAGGGTGGCCTTCGCTTTCGTGCCGCAGGCATGGCCAGCAATCGCAAGCGCCTCGGCCTGTCGGCCGCAGATTTTGGGCTCCTTGTCGGTGCGAGTGGCCAGAGTGTCTATGCATGGGAAGCCGGCAAGTCAAAGCCTCATGCGAGCAGCCTGGCGGCCATTGCCGCTCTGCGCGGCATCGGTAAGCGCGAAGTCGAAGAGCGGCTCGCTGCCTTGAAATAGAGCGTTGCTTGCAGAGCGGTCGGCGCATCTACAAGACGCGAAGCCAGAGCGAGCCCGATGGTCAGTGCTCTAGGTGAACAGCACCGCCTACGACATCACGGCTGCGTAGGTCTCTACCGCATGCCGAGCGATTGCCTCCGCATCCACAGCCAGACGACGCAAGGGGTACGTTCCGGCAACGATGCCGCGGTAAGCGACCTCGAGGGCCGTCACCGGCCCTGTGATGTCTGCGCCGGCCTCAATCGCGGCGACGATAGAGTTGAAACCGCCGCCAACCAACAAGTCTTGGCCCTCGCAAGTCATCTCGTAGTCGTAGAGACCTGGCTCCGTCTTGAAAATCGACAGGCGACCTACAAGCGGGTTGGAATCATTCATGAGGAAGCTCCGACTTCGCCGGAAAAATGCAAGGGCGGAAAGATGGAGTGGACGGGAATGCCAAAGAAAACCCTGGCCACGCGGCCAGGGCGCAACCCGCAGCTGTCAGCAGCAGGGCCTGCCAGGGAGGAAAGCAGGCGGCAGGCGCATGCGCCAGCCGGTTGCAAGGCTACCATGTGAATTCGACCTCCCGCGATTCACGAGCACGGCACCAACCTGACTAGCGGTTGCTGGATGTGTCCCGCCCAGACATCTCACGGCATTCGTTCCATGTCGCGGTGTTTGGGTATCGGTGCACGAGAATCGCCTGAAGCGTATCGTCCTCGAGCAGTTGCCAACGAAGGCGGCCGCCGTTGCTTAGCGACAGCCTGTCTCGTAGACGCTTCGGAACGGTGGTGACGCCTGCCGTCGACAGATTGGATTCATTGCTAGCCATGCTGAAGTCTGCGTCCATCCTGAAGACGACGCCCCGCGCGGATTGGCTGATTTCTAGCCATTCCGAACGCGGAGTCCCTGGGGAACGCCGCCTACGTCGCCTGCAAAGCCTTCTGTTCGCGCCAATCGTCGACGAAGACGGCCAGGTTGGCCAGCATGCGCGCAGCTTGCCTAAGCACCGTCGAATCTGTCGCCTCGGTGACGTTCTGGCAGACGACGCTGAAGTGCTTCTGCCCATCGTGGTTGCCATGTGCGTGATGCCAAGCAACGATGCCGCTCGCAACGAGCTCCTCGTACGTCAATGCAACGCCTCTAACCGGAGCGTAACCGGGGTGGCATAGGTGATAGTGCCGTCCACCTTCCGGGCGCGTGAAGACGTACGGGCACGTGCCGCCGATGAGACTCAGCAGTTCTCGGCGCTCTTCAACCGGGGCCTTCGAGCCGATGTACTCGAGTTGCTTCGCCCAACGCATCATTTCCGTCACCGCGGCGTGCGTTTCGTCCCCGGCTTTCACGAAGCGCTTCGGCAGCGTGGCAAGAGGCAGGTCGAGTTGCGCCCACGGTACGGCTGGTGTCGTAAGCTGCGCGATGAGTAGTTCACCGTCGCCGACCTGATGTCCGTCGACCCAAGCGAAGCGCGGTGGGAAAAAGAACTTCTCGCGTGTCAGTCTCAAGATTTCATTGGGCGAATCCGGAACTTGCTGTCCCAAATACCGGAAGAACCGATAGTTCGCCAGGTCATCGCGGGCGTGTTCGAGCAGTTCATCGTCGTCCAAGAGGTCCACGAGAGGCTTGTCGGGCTCGTCTTCGACGTCAAACACGAGGGAGGCCCAGATGTCGCGTGACGCGAGTGGCCAAACAACCTCGCATTCCTCGAACTGACTGCCCGCCAGCGCGGCACCGTCAGCGTCCTTGACGTCCATCGCGATGATGAGCCCGTGCTCGAACAAGCGGCGGGCGTCTGCGACGTCGGCAGGCTTGGGCAGCGCCGCCTTCAAATAGTCGTCCAGGATGGGCGGCAAGAACCGCCGCGGTGGCGACAGAACCTGCGTGACGCTCTGGCAAACGGTGACGTGCTTCCAACTGGTGTAGCCGGCATCGACAGCAACGGCGTCGAGTTCGACCGCAAGGGTGTGGCCGCTGGATTTTCGACGCGTCTTGGCGAGGCGCTTGAGCTTCTCAACCGCGGTCGACGTGGTGGGGACGTGGGACATGCGTGCTCCAAGGTTGAAGCGGAAACATCCGGTGCCCACTGCCGAATTCCGCCAACGATGGGGGATTCACGCGAAAGAAAGGAAGGTTGTCGTCCCGGCGAACCAGGTGGGCCATGGTGGGCAGCACGCGCCGACAAGCGCGAACCCGAAGTCTACAACCGAAATCGGGCGGCGTCGAACGGGACCTGCGGCGGTGTCGGTCGACATGCTCAGGCGCTATGCTGCTGGTTGACGAGTGGAGGCGAGACCGAGATGCGATTTGCGGATATCCCAGAGGGCTCAGATTTTCTCGATGTCGACGGCATCGCCGTAGTTCGGCTACCGGCTGGTCAATGCATCGCGTTCGCTACTGGCGACGGCGCAGAGCCTGAATCGAGGCCGTACCCCAATGAGCTAAAGGCGTGGCACGACGGCGACCGGCTCGGGCGCGACGAGTTTGCGGGCTGGCTCAAGACCGGCAGAAACATGTTCGACGTGGAAAGCTGAAGCCGAGCGATGCCCCGTAAGCACACAATGCCGTCCTTCCTTGAGGGCG
This sequence comes from Scleromatobacter humisilvae, assembly GCF_023231945.1. GTDB lineage: Bacteria > Pseudomonadota > Gammaproteobacteria > Burkholderiales > Burkholderiaceae_C > Scleromatobacter > Scleromatobacter humisilvae. The sequence goes on along the minus strand of NZ_JAJLJH010000004.1, from coordinate 172,347 downwards.
TCGTCGCGCCAGAGGCATACGAGCGGTGGCTCAATCGCAAAGCGATTGCGCATGCCAAACGGGACCGAGGCCGTGGTCACTCAGGCGAGACATCGACGCGCCCCCTTTACAAGGAGGCCATACATGCAGCCGTGGTGCTCTCCGACGGGGTGGACGCTTACACCGGCGAGGCGTTGGACTGGCACCTCATCAGCACCTGGGACAACGACGCATCGACCGCTGGGCGTCATGAATACAAAGCGCGATTCGCACTTCTCCCGACCGTTGACCACGTAGATGCGGGCGCAACTGAGGCGAGTTTCAAGATATGTGCGTGGCGCACCAACGACGCAAAGCACGACATGAGCGTGACAGAGTTCATCGAGCTTTGTCGACTCGTGCTCGCTCACGCAACACGCCTTGAGGGCTGACCGCGATTGCCATCCGTTTGCCTCACGCACGGCTTGGCCTACACTGGATGAATGAACAGCGATGGCGATTTCGAGAACGGTGCGCGGGTTGGGCGTGACAACGCCGGGCCGACGTCGCCACGAAGAACCTCGAATGCCTTCGGCTCGCCCGGCACCGACTCTACCGTCAAGCGCATCGACCTCAACGACGCGCTCATCAAGCACCCCGACGCCACGTTCGTGATGCGCGCTGCTGGCGAAGCCATGCACGGCGCCGGCATCTCAGACGGTGACGTACTCCTTGTCGACCGTGCCATCACTGCGAGTCACGGCGCCGTCGTCATCGCCGTCGTTGACGGAGAGCTGCTGTGTCGCCGGCTCGAGGTCGCTGGAGAAAAGCCAGGCCGCGGGCCTGGTCAGGTCCGTCTCGTCGCGACCGACGATGCGACCTCCCCAGTCGACATCGGTCCGGCAGCGCAGCTTGAGGTCTGGGGTGTCGTGACGACGGTCATCAAGTCGCTGTCGTTCTGAAGGTGCCGCGTGTACGGACTGATTGACGGAAATAATTTCTACGTCTCGTGTGAGCGCGTCTTCGCGCCACGCCTGGTCGGCAAGCCTGTCGTCGTGCTCAGTTCGAACGACGGCGCTTGCATTGCACGCAGCAATGAGGCGAAGGAAATCGGCGTCAAGATGGCCCAGCCCTGGTTCCAGGTCAAGCACCTCGAACGCAGCGCAGGGCTCATTGCGGTGTCAGCGAATCACGAGCTGTACGGCGACATGAGCGCACGCATGATGGACGTCGAGGCGCGCTACGCGCCCCGCCAGGAGGTCTACAGCGTCGACGAGTCCTTCCTCGATTTCACCGGCGTGTGCGACGACCTAATGGCCACCGGCAAGGCAATGCGTGCGGCCATCCTGCAGGAGACGGGACTTCCGACGAGCGTCGGCTTCGGAGCGACGAAGACTCTGGCCAAACTCGCGAACCACATCGGAAAGACCGCCGACCGCAAGCCGGGTCTGTACCCGGCACACCTGGCGCAGGTCTGCGACTTCGGACGCCTTCAGCCGCAGGAGCTCGACGCACTGTTCGCAGCCACCGAGGTAGGCAACGTCTGGGGAGTTGGCAAGAAAATCACCGAGAAGCTGAAAGCCGGAGGAATTCACACCGTGCTCGACCTGATGCGCGCCGATTCCGCGCAGCTGCGCGCCCAGTTCTCGGTCACGCTCGAGAAGACGCTGCTCGAACTCCGTGGCACCTCGTGCATGGAAGTGGACGACGCACCGGCGCCGCGCCAGCAGATTCTGGTCTCGCGCTCGTTCGGCACCGCCATCACCAACGTCGAGGGCATCATCGAGGCTTGCAGCGAGTTCGTCTCACGCGCGGCGGAGCGGCTGCGTGGCCAGGGCAGCCTCGCCGGCGCGGTCGGCATCTTTTTCACGACGAGTCCGTTTCGTCAGAACGACCGCCAGCACAGCGTCAACGTGACGGTACCGCTCGTGCGCCCTACAGCGGATTCGGCGGTGCTGGTGAGTGCGGCAGCGGCCGCGGTGCGCGCGCATTTCCGACATGGCTTCAACTATGCGAAGGCGGGCGCAGTGCTGACCGACCTTCGCCCCGTTGGCCAAGAGCAAGGTGAGCTCGACCTGTTCTCAAGTATCGAGCAAGAAGCCGCTGCGCACACGGAGGCGGCACGAGCGAAGCTGATGACTGCTATGGACGCATTGAACCATCGCTTCGGTCGCGATTCGGTGAGACTCGGAAGCACCGCGGCCGCGAGCAGTAGGGACGAGATTCGTGTCTGGGCAACGAAGCAGGAGCGCCGGTCGCCACGGTACACGACCCGATGGGATGAAATGCTCGTGGTGCGAGCGTAGACAAGCGGTAGCATCACCGGATGAGCATGCGGCCCCGCACCATCCAAATCTACCTCCCGTCCGGAGACCCGCGTGGTCTCCGCGTGGCAGCGCTGACGACGAACATCGTCCAGGTCATCGAAGTGCCACGTGCGCTCCTGGCGGAGTTCTACGCAATGGACGAGGCGCAGCGTGTCGGGGTCTATTTCCTCATCGGCGACAACGAAGCGAGCCAAACTTCGTCGGTGTACATCGGACAGACGGGCGAGCTGGGAAAAAGGCTTTCGCAGCACAACAAAACGAAAGAGTTTTGGAATCGGGCGCTTGTCGTCATCTCGCTGACCAACAGCCTGACCCAGACTCATGCACTGTTCCTTGAGTGGCTCAGCATCAAGCTGGCCAACGAGGTCGGGCGATACAGCGTCGAAAACGGGAACAGCGGCAGCGAACCCTTCACGCCCAAGCCTCTCGAGGCCGACTGCCACGACATCTTCGACACGATGCGCATGCTTCTGGCCACTCTGGGCCAGCCAATCTTCGAGCCGCTTGCAAAGCCCAAAGACGTCGCCGCGCAGAACAACGAACTGTTCTTCTGCGCCTACGCCGGCACGGACGCCACAGGCGAGTACACCGAGGAAGGCTTCGTCGTCCTTAAGGGTTCGAAGGGTCGCCTCGAGATGACGCCCAGCAGAGTGAAGGCTGGGTCAGACAAGCGCCGCCAGGCGCTCATCGAGGACGGCACGCTGGCCATCGAAGGCAGCTTCGTGGTCTTTCAAAAGGCGGTGCTGTTCAAGACACCGAGCGGGGCCTCCGACATGGTCACCGGTGCGAGCACCAATGGTTGGACTCTGTGGCGAACCAAGGGTGGCAAGACGCTTGACGAGCTGAAGCGGAACGTGCCACAAGCCTAGTGCGTGACTGATTGAGTGCGGAGGTCGGATGACAGAGCAAGAGAACCCGTGTCTTCTCGACGAGCTCCCGCCTGGCGCACCACTGCCTGGCCGCGTCAACCTTGGGCCTTCGCGTCCGAGACCAGCGTTGCTTCCTGATGGGACGGATGCTCAAGCGCGGAAGCGGCTCCATGACGGCGAGTTCGGTGAGCCTTCAAAGGACTCTTCGACAGGCGCACTGCCTCCATCGCAAGCTTCCGAGCTCGAGCCTCGGCCCGCCACGTTCGATGCCGATGTCCAGCGCGCGGTCAGCTGGGATGTGCTGAAGGCGGAACTCGCCACTCGAGTTCTGTGACGAATGGCGAAGGGGCCCGATGGCCCCTTCTGAAAAGTCGCGGCGTGCACTTTGAACCCCGTCACGGGGTCCGCTCTCGCAAGCGGGGGCGGAGAGCTGGTTACGCCGCTTTGCTCTCGCTTTCGACGCGGTCTATTCCGCGTAGACGGTCGACGAGTCCGGGTACCTTGGTGCCAAGCTTTCGACCGCAAATGAATTCTACCGCGGCGACGGGGCTAGACTCCGTCGATGCCTATTCACAGCACACCATTCGGCCGAACGGTCATCACCGGCGAGGACGCAAAGGCGTTCATGCGGACGCTGAAGCAAGGCCGCGGGAACAAGGCTGCTGCCGAATCCGCGGCCAACGGCCGCAAGCTTGTAGCTGAATTCGCAGCGCGTGGCTCGGTCACCATCAAGCTCCGCGATGGCAACGGAACCCGAATTCCCGACTGACCCGCTGACTCCAGGCGACCTCGCGTGGTTCGAGGCTTCGGTAGCTGAGCTTGACCGAACTCGGTTCCGCGCCGGGCGGGAGGTCGTCGAGTTCGAAGCACCTCCAGGTACCCCAATCGTTTTCCTGGACATCGACGACGTCCTTTGCCTCTCTCGGGTGGTCGGTGTCCAAGATGCAGCCGCCGCCATGTACGGCAACCACCCGTTGCCGGTCGACGTCTTCGAACTCCTCTTCCACGCGCCTGCCGTTGCCGCTCTGCGTTGCTTGCACGAGCAGCTGCAGGGCAAGGTGCGATACGTCGTCACATCGGCCTGGAGGCTTCGCTTCAGCCGCGCCGAGTTCGCTCATATCATGAACTGCGGAGGCCTCGACATCGTCGCCGCGGCACTTGACGTGCGAGACCGCTGGTGCACTCCGTCGATGCCCGCGGCGGCCCGCTTGGACGAAATCACCGCCTGGCTGCTCGCGCACGGCGCCGGCGAATCGTTTGTTGTGCTCGATGACGTGCACTCCGGAGGCTCGCTGGCCGGCGCCGGCGGCGTGCTCGAGGGCCGGGTTGTCTTGTGCGACGAAGGCGTTGGACTTGTTCCCGAGCACCTCGAACCACTGCTGCGCGCGCTCATGTGAGGAATTCGGGGGGCTTTCGTCGAAATCGGCCGCCCCAATCGGGCGCGCTCCAGGCGGAGTGACCAACAGCGACTCGAGCTCCCTCGTGGAATCGGCAAGAGCTCCCCGAATTCTTCACAATAGCGCGATGACACGCCGACGATTCTTGAGCTTGGACGTTGATGGCGTTCTCCATCCAGACCCGAAACGGGTGCCGCGGCAGGAGGTCGCCGCGCTCGCCTGGCTCGACCACCTTGTGCCGCTACTGGTTGCCCACCCCGACGTCGAGTTGCTCGTGCACTCAAGCTGGCGCGAAACGTACACACCCGCCGAACTGCAGGACATGCTGCATCCGCTCGAGGAGCGCTTCGCCGGCGTCGCTCCGCCAGGCGAGCGTGGCGCCGCCATCGCGGAGTGGAAGCGGTCGAATGCGCCGGATGCGGTGCTGCTGGCTATCGACGACGACATCGAGCTGCAGGCCCAGCCCGGCATCGAGGTGCTGCACTGTGACCCCATGAGCGGGCTCTCCGACGTCTCCGTGCAGCGCGCCATCGAGGACTGGCTTGCGCGGACGCGACCCTGAACCGCGGCTTAGGAACAATCGTCCAACGACCGGTTGGCCTATTGGCGGAGCCCAATGCTTGAGATACACCCCGCCTTCGCGGATGTTGTTCGACATCAGCTCGTCCTCTCTGCGGGATGGTTCTTCCTGGACGGCTTCCCTACTGGTGGCGGTCTCGCGACGACCGCGGCGCGCATCTGCGCTGTCAGGGCCCGAGCGAATTCGACTACCTTGTTCACTCCCTGCTCTGCGAGAACTTCCGGGACGGTCTTGCCCTTGAGCGCGCCGTGCTTTCGCTTCCAGCAAATGAACTGCTCCACCGGTGTGAGCCCCGCAAGCTCCCGAGTGACAGCGGCCACGTCTTCCCGACTCAGCTGGAGGAACTCGCGCGGGTAGAAACGCAAGCGCTTGACGGTCACCGAGAACACCTCGCCACGGCGCTCGGCGTGCCCGAGCGCCCGAGGCGTCAAGCCCCAAGCGCTCGCGACCTGTTTGGCGCGAACCAGCTCACCGGTGCGCACCCACTCGACCTTCGCAGCCTCGCCGCGGGCCACGGCGCCGGCGACCCCTCCGCTTGCAGCTGCTGCCGTCATGACGCCAGTCCTCGGTCTTCGCGCGCTTCATCGAGTTCACCAGGCCGAACTACGGTGTCTACGCCGTCGACACTGATGGCAGTGATGCCCCGGAGTCCGACACCAAAGCTCTTGAACCCCTGTGCCTCCCACTTGGTCGACGAGTCCAGGCGGTCATGCTGGTGCCCATGGACTGCGACCTTGACGCCGAGCGACTGCGCGAGCACGTCCAAGATGTCAAAGCCATTCGGGTGATATCCCGGTGCCTCGTGCGTCACGAGGACGTCAGCGCGCAGCTCGGCCAGGTGGTCGACCTCGTCGGGGTAGATGCTGCCGCAGTGTTTTCGATGGTGACCACCTTCCCATCGGTCCTGCCGCGGAGTCGCCTTCGCGTGTGCGGCTCGAGTCCGGAAAGCTGGCACACCGCCGCGAGCTGATGCCGGACTCGGATGCCACACGGACTCACGGAAGACCCCGCCGAGTCCGGCGATGCGAAGTCCAGAGTCCGGCAGAGTCACGACGCGGCCGTGGAGATTGCGCGCCGCCATCTCCGGAGTCGCGACGCGGCGCCAGACGTCATCGGAGTCCGAGTCGTGATTGCCCGGAATCCACCAGACACGGTCCAGGATGGGCCCGAGCTCCTCGTGCAGCGGCCGCGCCGGCTCGATGTCGCCGAGCAGGATGACGGCCGAGGCTTGCGTGTCGCGCGCGGCTTCGATGATGTACTGCAAGCTCCCGCGCACACCGCCGTGCGGGTCGCCGCAGAAGAGGATGGGCCCTTCGTTCATTCGAGGCGACCTCTCTCGGACCCAAGCCAACGTGCAACTTCATCGGGCGAGCCATCAGATGACTCAAGCCGAGTTCCGTCTTCCGAGAGAGCGCTATATCCCTGGGAGAGAAGCTGCACAGCGTGTTCTAGCTTGAAGAGGCCTCCGGTTACCGCCTCGACATCGACAGGAACATCGAAGTACGCCCCCGTTTGGGCCAGGTCGCCAAGCTCAAAGACGAAGGAAAGTCGGGGAAGCTTATAGTCGACTAGCACGTGCAACGCCGGCCAACCTTCATCCGTGTATTCGGCAAGCAGGGCAGCGCGATATCCGCCGCCCTTTAGTGCCTGCATCACTCCGAGCCTCGACTCGTCGCATCGTCGTTGTCGCTCGACACGTGGGTTCCCGAGCATCGACGAAACCGAACCGTTGTCGTGAGCGTAGAACGGCACCGGAAAAAGCGTCCCAGCGAGCTGGATTGCCAGGGTGTGGTTCGCGAGGGCATGCACGCCGCCGTAGTCACGGACGTCGAAGACTCGGTCGTCGAACTCAGACAATAGCGGTCCTCGTACGAAGTCCCAGACGGCCTGGATGTCGTACACGTCCATCTTCAAGATGACCTCGCGTCGCGGCCTGTCGATGGCCAGCTGCGCGTGCGTGTCACCGTGCTCCACGTCCAACGCGTTCGCAAGAACGACCGGCTGCCACTCGAGTTTCTTCATCGCGACCCCTCCATCAATGTTGCAGACGCGGCCTGCCAGAACACTCGCCACGCACTTCCGCCCCAGCCTGCAGTATTTGTGCAGACGCCGTCTGCACAATTGCTCGTCCGCTTCATCCGTGGGCACCCGAGCTATCGCGTGCTAGCCACGTGGCGATATCCGCCGCGACGCCAGGCGTTGTCAATCCCATCTCCGGGTCGCAGACGACAAGTCGGTGCCGGAGCTCGTGAAACTGCTCGAGCTCGTCATCGATGACCAAGAGTTCCTCATCAAGCAGCTTCATCGCACGCGCCGCAGAGAGAATCGACGGCTCTCGCTCGTGCCCGGGCGGTGTCACGCCAAGGAATCGGTGGCGAATCGACGCCGGAAGGAACGAACGCAGTGCGCTCTCCGACATATATGCCCGCCAGCTGCTGTGCACGATGATTCCGCATGCGTGTCCGTGTAGGGCATCGGTCAGATGCCGAGACCAGCCACCCAGGTCGGGACGCTCTTCGAATAGCTCAGAGAGACCGGCTGTTGCGATGGTGAGGTCGCCGGGTCGCGGGGCTCTGTGCAAAACCCCATCGATGTCGAGAAAGATGACGTTGTGTGGCCTCATGAGAAGCGCTCCAAAGCATCGTTGAGTCTTCGCAGCACCGTCGGTTCGCTGATGCCGAGGACTGGGTCCGTGACGACGACATGCCTGTCTAGCGCTGACCCCCACCCTGTCGCATCGTCATCAATCGCAAGCCAGGCAATCGGGCGTCGGCGCTCGACGTCATCGAGCACTTGATGGCCTCGCGGAGTGGCTTCGAAGAGGTATCGGTCCATCTCGCGATGCCAAGTCGCGCCAATACAGCGTTGCTGCAGAGCGGGGGGAAGAGCCTTGGATGCACGCGAAAAGCTGAAGACCCTTACCCAGGATGTCGACAGAACGATGGTGAGTTCCGGATAGGGTTTCAAGATTTCGGTCAAGAGCTCTGCGTGCTCGAAGAGGACGTGGCCCGGAGGATGTTTGACGTACGGCGAGGAGCCGCGGCGTCGATAGACATCCTCCGGGTGCAAGACGCCGTCGAAATCGAGGTACAGCACTGGTACCCCCGTCACCCTCGGTGGCGCCGCATCAGCAATGTTGCCGAACCTTGACGCCATCACAGATAGACCCCGCGCGCCAACGCTCGCAGCGCGTCCTCAAGATGGTCTGCGCCCGATGGGCCTTCGAAAATATCGAGAGGGCGCTCGCCGCGCAATGCAGGCAACTGGTCGATGAGCCACTGCCGTGTCCAACTCGCCGCGCTCCAAGACGACCCGAACTTCTCGGGTTCTTTCTTCCGACGCCGCTCAGCGCCGGTTTCCGCCGCTGCGACCAGGCGTAAAAAATCGGCGGTCGCGCTGAACCTGGCCAGTCGCAACGTGGCGTCCTTTGTTGCGACGTACGCGGCGCGCAGCGCATACGCGTCCGCGAGGGCGTGGTGCCGGCCGAGGCCTCGTTGTTTTAGCGCTCGGTACGCATCTTCAGCCGCGAGCTCGCCGTGAATCGTCCCCGTCAGCGCGCCGACGTCGACTGGCCACACGACCTCCCGGACTCGGTCCCAGAGTCCCGCGTCCCGAACGGCGTATTCGAGGAGCTCCCAGTCCATCCCGTAGTCGTAGGCCACCTCGACACGAGTCCCGGCCTCAGCTGCGAGCGCGAGAAGCCACTCGCCGGCGCGGCGTCCCATTTCCCACTCCGTCGCCGTCGCGCCAGGCACGATGCCCCACTGGTCGAGGACGCCCTCGTAGCGGACGAAGTCGCTCGAACTCGCGCGGCGCGCCTTGCCGATGTCCGAGCCCATGTCGAGTTCGACGTACAGCTCGCGCGCATCATCGACGAGCGTCACCATCCCAAGGGACAAGAGCTCGCAATGGATGAACTGCGTGAATTCGCAGTCGAGGAAGATGAGGACGCCCTTCATGTTCCCCTCAGTCGTTCCGTTCGTCGCTCGAGCCGCAGCGCTCCCGAGAAACCGCGGCGACTTCTGACGGACTCGGCCCATGCATCGATTCGAAGCCAGCGCGCAGCGCACGTGCGTCCGCGAGCGCGTGATGCCGGCCGATTCCCTGCTGTTCAAGCGATGATGCCCATGAGGCGTTCATGGCGTCGCTGACTACCTGTTCGCCGTGCAGGTACGAGACGATGAACCACTGGAGCCGGGGCGCGATGCGCGACCATCGCGGGCCCGCAGACTTCAGCGATTCCTCGAGCAGGTCCGCGTCGACCTTGTCGGCGTAAACGAGTTCGATGTCTGCGTCGAAGTGCTCCGCCATTCGCTCTAACCACATGGCGGCCGCGAACCCCAGGTGCTCGGTGACGTTCCTCTCGATGCGCGCGCGGCTCCACTGCCCCAGGACACTTACCAATACGAAAGGCGTTGCGACCGCAATCTGTTTCTGACCAGTCGCACTCTCGAGGTCGAGTTCGATGTAGCACTCCAGCCCGACGTCAGACACCATCCCGATAGACAGAAGCTGCGGACGCTCAAGACTGGTGAATTCGGTGTCGAGAAATACTCTCATAGGACACCGCCGTTCCTGATGGCTACGAGGATGTCGGTGACGCGCCGAGTCCCACTGCTAGATGTCGCGTACTCAAGGGGCGTCTTGCCATCAAGCATCGGGTGCGGCCGGCGCAACCAGGCGGCCGCCTCCACTGGGGAGTCAAAGGTCGCGTTGGCGAGTTCGGCCAGCGCGTTGACGGGCACATCGACTACGAGTCGCCCGTCGAACTGCGGGTTCTCCCACGAACCATCCTTCATCCGGTATCCGCGAGGTTCACTGACGACGCGGCAGGCGCCGCGTTGGTAGTCGAAGCGAGTGTGCGTGTGTCCATGCACCCAGACTGCAGGCACCACGAAGAATTCATCCGGCAGGTTCGACACGAACGCCGGCGTACACCAATCAGCTGCGTATTTGGGCGCCACCGAACCGCCGCTGGGACCGGTGTGTGTCACGACGACAGTCGGGCCTCCGAATGGCGCCTGCAAATGCTCGAGCAACCACGCTCGCTCAACATGATGAATCGCTAGCGTGTCCGCCGGCTCGAGAGGGCGTGCATGTCGGCGAAATCCGCCGGACTCTTGAATTCGAATCAGATGATAGTCGTTCATCGAGCGCTTCGCCGCTGACATTGCCCGCGCCTTGGTCTCGAGTTCGTCGACCTCGGGGCCTCCCACTGGGAGCTGGAAATCGGTCCACAACGTGCATCCGACAAAGCGAACACCATCGACAACAACGCTACCAGGTGCGAGCAAATGCACGTTGCTGTCACCGGCTGCATCGCGCATCTGCGACAGCTCCAAGCGCAGCTCGCGATGGTAGAACTCGTGGTTGCCCGGAACGTAGACCACAGGCTTGCCGCCGAACGTGCTTGGATGCTGTGCCCAGCCCACAGCCTTGTGACCAGGCGAGTGGATGTCGCCGGCGAGAACAACGAGGTCGTACTCGACGTCATCGGGAACGCCGAAGGCGTTGCCGAGCTCGAGATGGAGGTCGGAGAGGACAAGGATGCGCATGGGTTGGGCCGGGCGTCACGTGACACACAACCGAACATCTTGCGCGAGCCGCCGGCCGATGTCACCCCCAATCGGATTTCGCTCGCGTATCGAATATCGCATGCACCATCGCGTTGTCGCGAGGCGTCATTGAGACGATATCAGGGTGCTATCTTCGAGCTCGGCGTTGGACAGACGGCGGCGTGCGCGCTAGCCTGCGTGGATGTCTCGAGCTGAATCCATCAACGCATATCGCCTAGAAGGCGAGAGCCTTGCGCAGGCTCGCGAGCGACTGCGGACAGTCGTCGACCATGCTGATGACCTCGCGTTCGCAGCGCGGCTCCGGAAGACCGAAGACGGCCCTGTCATCCTGGCGAGGGCCGTCGAAGTTTTCGGAAGTCGTGCTGCGGTGCGCGCGTGGTGGACCAGGCCGGCGATTGGGCTCGGCAACTACTCCGCCCAGGAGCTCATCGCGAGCGAAGAGGGTAGGAAGCGCCTCATTGACTTCCTGGAACGACTGGCCGCCGGCGGGTACTCATGACGCTCTACGAATAGACGCCCACTCGAGACGGCTTAGGTAGTCGACGAGGAGTTGACGAATGTCGTCGTTCATGTACATGTCCAAGTGTCGCTGCCTGTTTAGGCCGATTGCACGAGCCGTCGTCCAGTTCACGGCGGCCCTGTCCATGAACTCGGCGCCGCCGGGGATGCCACTCAACACTGACTCGAGCGCATCGGCGTCGGCCTGGTCGACTACGGCGCGCAGGCGCGCGCGCGTTTGGTTGAGGCTCTCGCCTGGCTGGCGATACGATTCAACGGAGTCGACGTTCATGGTGGTAGTGGCCGCAGCGACGGGAGTCGAACCCGGCTTAGTCTTTCACGCCATCACTGACGTCGGCTCCAGCCCCGCGGCTCATCTCCGACGCCTCGCGCCCTCGCGCGCTTCGCTGCCGCCTAAAGGATACACAAAATGCCTGACATCGAAGGTGAATACGGACACGAAGACTGCGTCTTCGCCAGAGGCGGGCTGGAGGAATGATGATGTTGAAGAAGCGTTCGCGCGGCGAGGTGGTCTGCCGCGTTCCTGGATTCGAGCTGGTGAGGATTTCCGTGCTCGACAAGTTCTCCCCAGCGGCCGAGAGCGAGAGAGCATCGACTCTCATCCCTAAATTTGCTGCCGCCTTGAACCGTCCTGGCATCTCCAAAGCTGTCGTCTTCCGGGGGCTGCGGCGCGGTGTTTACTCGTATTCAATCGACATCGCGGACATAACGCGCGTCGTTCGCGTTGACGCGGATGGACGACGCACTGTGGGTCGTTTCGTTGGCAACCGATTTCGAGCGGTGAAGGAATGACGTGAAGGTGTACCTCGACACCGAATTCACCGACCTCGACGAGCCGAACCTGCTGAGCGTTGGCATGGTCTCCGCGTCTGGTGACGAGTTCTACTGCGAGCTCTCGCTCGAGCTTGCCGACACTCGCGACCGCATGCGCGTCGTGAGCGACTTCGTTCTGCACGGGCCCGTGCTGAGCCAGTGGGGACTTGTGCCCGGCGCCGCCTGCAGCCACCTCGAGCTCGGGCGACGCGCCGGCGCTTGGCTGCGCGACCTGGCCATGGCCCACGGCGGGGTTGAAGTCCTCTCAGACTGTCGGCTCGACTTCGAGCTGCTTGAAGGAGCGCTGCGCCATGCGAACGCTCTCCAGACGCTGCGTGCCGTCATCACGAGCCGCACCATCGCCGGCGTCATCGAATCGCCAGTTGGCCAGCGCGCGCAGGTTGCTGCGTTTCAGTACATCGCCCGGGAGCGCGGACTCATGCAGCATCACGCACTTGCGGACGTCTTGGCCCTCCGCGCGGCGCATATCGGAAACCGGGCGACCATCGAGTTAAGCGCCATGCGTGCACGACTGGGGATTACCGACGAGTCAGCGAGAGCCGCTGTCCAACAGCAGACAGCGGACTCTGAAGATGTGAAGGATTCCTGGGTTCGGGATGGTCTCCTCATCGGAGGCGCGCAGTTGTCCGAGGCTTGGAACTGTTCCAGTCAACGACTCGAGCAAGCCCGTGACCGCGACGACCTGGTCAGCCTGAAATTCCGCGGCCTCCACTGGTATCCGGCCCCCATGGCTGTGGTGTCAGCAGACGATGTCAGCCAAGTCTCCGCAGCCCTGCGCGGCGTCGACGCCATATCGCAGTTCATATTCTGGAGTCGGAACCATGGCAGCATTGGTGGACTCACGGTTGCACAAGCCATCGTCGATGGCAGGCTCCGAGACGTCGTGCGCCTGGCGCAGTCACTCGCGAGCGAATGGAGCGAACGATGAAGCAAAAGGGAACCGACGCTCAAACGCACACGCGAACCGATGCCGAGCGCGCGCAGGACGAGTTCCTCGCGCGGTCTCACAAAGCCATCGAGGAAGGCATCAGAGACGGCTCAGGCATCACCCCCGAGGAGTTGCATCGCAGGATGGGCGAACGCCTCGAAGCCGCCCGGCGTCAACTGGCGGCCCGCGGGGCTCAAGGCGACGCGAGTTGGCCAGCGTCGTCTGGGAACAGCCGTTGCCGGACTCCGGCTCCCCCATCGAGTGGTCATCCTATGCCCGGACCTTCAGGACACCCCATCGTCGCCCGCGCGCTCGAGCTCGCGAGGCTGCAACCGCACTCTGCGACTCGCGACATCCTCGACGCTGCGATGGAGGGGCATCACAGGACTCATCCGGATTTCGAATGCGAGTCTTGCGACTTCAACGACTGGCTCGACCCGCCGAGCCCATTCGCTGCGCTACTGCGCGCCGCGTTCGGAGCACATCTCGACCAGGCTGAAGTCAACGCGGAGTCGCCGCGGTGGCAGGCCGATGTAATCGACGCCTTCGCGACCAGATACGGTCTCTGGGTCTGATGCTGGCGGCGGCGCGGACGCGCCTATACGTGATGAACTACAGGAGCAAGATTTCACATAACGAAATTGTGCAGACGGCGTTGCACAATTTCATATGGCGAAATTGTGCAGCAGCCTGCTGCACAATTTGTGGCGGCCCCTCGAGTGGCTAGTGCCTGGCACCAATGCTGCACGCAGCGCGGCGTCGACCTCAGGCTTGACGTTCTTCAAGCCAATGCGAGCCCGGCCCGGCGACTGCGTTACCTTCCTCTACGACGATGGTGAGGTCGTGTCGATTTTCCGGAGTATCCGGAAACCATGCGCCGCCGCCCAGCGGCTCTCCTGCCTCGTTCTCGTGGAGGCCGAACAGCCAGGCAACGCGAATTTCGAGCATGTCGCCGACTCAGCTCCAGACGCGCGGCGCACCGGTCATTTCTGACCGGGCCCTGGCAGCAGCTGCGGGGTCGCTGGGCTCGATGAATGGGCCTTCCGGCACCCACGTGAAGAACGGGTGAGTTCTCATGACCACATCCCAGGCGCCAAATTCCGTGACTTCGAGATGGCCCTTGCCAGACTCCACACCCGCAGCTTCGATGGCAGCCGCCTCCGCCAGCTCGAAAACTTCGGCCGCCTCGTATGTGCGTGCAGGCGGCTCTGGGCCTTCGAAGCCACGCAGGTCGTGCATCAGCCTGGCGTGGACGCCAAGCGCCGCGCCCTGCGGCGTGATTTTCTGGCTCGCGAATGCATCTTCAGCGGCTTTGACGCCGCGCGCGACTTGCTCGGTCGAGGCGCCGGGCGCGTGAAAGAGGACTCCCATAGCTTCGCTCCTGACGTTGTTGCGTTGCTGGATGTGCATACAGTATGCGACGGACTTGCAGCCAAGGTCAAGCATCCACGGTAGCTCATGAGCTGAGCCTTAGTGAGGGTCGAATCGGCACATGCCAACTGCCGAGCTACCCGATTGAAATCTGCGCACAAAGTCCTGCAGGCCTTGTCAGGTAAGCGAATTGCAGTGGTACTGTATGTGGATACAGTCTTATGACCATGCAGCTTAGCCTCAACTGGCTGGACGCACTTTCGGTTCCGTCCCAGCCCGCTCAACCGTCTCCGTCGTCCTTGGCTTCAGTCGCCCAGGCCGGTGGTGCTGCGCACCTGCTGCAACTTCCGCCGGCTGTTGAGGCCGCCGTCTGGCGAGCCACCGAACTCGGCCAAGCGGCGACGTCCGTCGTGGGGTCCGGCTGGGAAGCGTTGGATGCCGAACTGCCTGGAGGCGGCTGGCCACTGCGGTCGGTGACCGAAGTTCTCGCCACGCAGCCGTCGGTGCTTGAGTGGCGCCTGCTGTCACCCGCGCTGCGGAGCGTCGTCGCCGGCGGCGGCCAAGTCGTGGTCGTCGGACCGGGCCGCAACCCGCACCTCCCAGGACTGAGGCACGAAGGTCTCGATGAGCGCCAGCTCGTCTGGATTCGCGCCGAGGCGCCATCCGAGCGCATGTGGGTGACCGAGCAGCTCATCAGAAGCAATTCTGCGGGCGCAATCGTCGCGTGGCTACCCCAGGCCCGGCAGGAGCAGCTGAGACGCCTGCAAGTGGCCGCATTGGCCTGCGAGGGCCTGGTCTTCCTATGCCGACCCACCGCCGCTCGTCATGAAGCTTCCGCTTCGCCGCTGCGCGTGCATGCCTCCGTCGGCCTCGACTGGGAGCTGAAGGTCAACGTGTTCAAGCGGCGCGGCCCTGTTCACGAAGATGAACTGCTTCTTCCCTCGGTGCCAGGCGGCTTGTCGTCGGTACTGACGCCGCGGCTGCGCAAGCCGAGTCGCCTGGTTTCCCGTGGAGTGACTGCCGATGTTGTGGGCAGCCCTTCTTCTTTCGCCACCTCGCGACGACACGCCACCGTCCAATGATGACGCGCTCCGCGGTTTGGCCGTCTGGGCGCTGCAGTTCACGCCCCGGGTTGCCGTCTCCGCTGAAGCCGTCACGTTGGAGGTGGAGGCGAGCGTGCGCCTCTTCGGAGGAAGGCGTGCGCTTCGCGACCGCGTCGTCCAGGAGTCGAAGGAGCTCGGAGTCGGTGCAATCGCCTGGGCACCGACGAGCCTTGCGGCGGTCGCGCTCGCGCGTGCTGGCCGCGAGAACGGATTTCGCAAGCCGCTCGACGAGTTGCTCGACGAGCTGCCGATGGAGACGCTGGGCGCTGTATCCCGACACCACACGACGCTGACGCAACTCGGTTGCAGGACGCTCGGCGACATCCGACGCCTTCCGCGCGGCGGCATCAGTCGGCGATTCGACAAGGAGCTGCTCGCCGAGCTCGACCAAGCCTACGGCCAGCGCCCGGAGGCCCACGTCTGGGTCGCGATCCCAGAGACGTTCAAGGCACGCCTCGAGCTCATGTCACGGGTTGACCTGGCGCCGGCGATGCTGTTTGGAGCTCGGCGGCTCCTCATCCAAATGTGCGGCTGGCTCGCCGCGCGCCACGCGGGCATCACCGCGTTCGTGCTGCGATGGATGCACGACTCCATGCGTTCGCGCGACATCGCAGACCGAGGCGAGTTGGTGGTGCGCACTGCAGCGCCGATGCGCGACGTCGAACACCTTTGCCGCCTGCTTGCCGAACAGCTGGCGAAAGTGCAGCTGCTGGCGCCGGCTGGCGACCTGGAGCTCGAAGCCCTCGACGTCCAGGCACTCGAGGAACGCAGCGAATCGCTGATTCCGGATACCGTGCGCGCCGGCGAGTCGCTGACGCTTGTTCTCGAACGCATCGCCGCCAGGCTCGGGCCCGAAAGGGTGTTGCGGCCGGCGCTGGTCGAGGACCATCGCCTCGAATGGATGCAGCACTGGCAACCCGCTCCGCAGCCGATGGCGCGGAGGCGCACACGCTCGGCGTCCATTCCTCAACCGACCTTCGTGTTCTCAGAGCCGCTACGCTTGGCTGTCCGCGGCCACCGGCCGATGTACCAAGGTCCGCTGCATCTGCTGACAGGGCCACATCGCGTCGAAGGCGGCTGGTGGCATCGCGTCAAGGAGGGAGATGTCGAGGGAACGCGCAACGTCGTTCGCGACTACTGGGTCGCACTGAGCGACCACTGTGGCGTCCTGTGGGTGTTCCAGGAACGCCTGGCGAACGACGAGGTCGCCTGGTACCTGCAGGGGAGCTTCGCATGAGCGCTGTACTGCCGGCGGTGCCCCACTACGCGGAGCTGCGTTGCCTATCGAACTTCAGCTTCTTGCGCGGTGCGAGCGGCCCTGACGAGTTGGTTGCGCGCGCGAAGCAGCTGGGGTACAGCGCGTTGACCATCGCCGACGAGTGCTCGATGGCTGGCGTCGTGCGCGCCCACGTGGCCGCCAAGGAACACGAGCTCAAGCTCCTCATCGGAAGCCAGTTCCAGGTGCAGTGCGATGCCCCGTTCACGCTTGTCGTCATCGCCTGCGACCTCAACGGCTACGGAAATCTCTGCGAGTTCATCACCAAGCTCCGCCGGTCGGCACCGAAGGGCACCTACCGACTGAGCCTTGACGACATCGACCCAGAAGAACTGGTCGGCTGTGTCGTCGTTGCGTCGCCGGACCGCGCATCCACGTCGGCGCAATTGGAAACGGTCTCGCGCTGGCTCCTGGCTAACTTCACGGGCCGATGCTGGCTCGGCGTCGAGCTGCTGCGCACCATCGACGACGAGATGTGGCTCTACCGGCTTCGTCAAGCCAGCGAGCTCACCGCCATACATCTGGTCGCGACGGGCGACGTGCACATGCACGTCCGGTCTAGGAAACCGCTGCAGGACGTGATGACCGCGACGCGCGCGGGCAAGCCGCTCACCGAGTGTGGCTTCGAGTTGCAAGGCAACTCCGAGCGCCATCTTCGAACGCGCCTTCGCCTGGCGCAGACCTATCCGGATGACTTGCTCGAGGAGACGTTGCGCGTTGCGGAGCGCTGTTCGTTCTCGCTCGACGAGCTCGCGTATCAGTACCCCGATGAGGTTGTCCCTGATGGAGAGACGCCCACGAGCTATCTTCGACGCCTGACCTACGAGGGGGCAGGACGGCGCTGGCCCAACGGCATGCCGGCCAAGGTGCAGCTCCAAATCGAGCACGAGCTGGAGCTCATCCGAGACCTGAAGTACGAGCACTACTTCTTGACCGTGGCCGACATCGTCCGTTTCGCGCAGTCGCAGCACATCCTCTGCCAGGGCCGCGGCAGCGCGGCCAACTCGGTGGTGTGTTTCTGCATCGGGGTCACCGAGGTTGACCCCGCGCGCATGAGCGTGCTGTTCGAGCGCTTCATTTCGAAGGAGCGCAACGAGCCACCCGACATCGACATCGACTTCGAGCACCAGCGCCGCGAAGAGGTCATTCAGTACCTGTACAAGCGGTACGGTCGACACCGCGCGGCGCTGACCGCTGTCGTCATCTCGTACCGGCCGAAGTCCGCAATCCGTGATGTCGGAAAGGCACTTGGCTTCGACGCGGAGGTTCTGGACTCGCTCGCGAGCAACCACACCTGGTGGGACGGGCGGGAGGTGATGCGCGAGCGATTTCTCGAAGTCGGACTGAACCCGGAGGACCTGGCGGTGCAGCAGCTGATGCAGCTGACCACCCAGCTCATGGGCTTCCCACGCCACATGTCTCAGCATCCAGGGGGCTTCGTGCTGACGCGTGGCCCGCTCTCGCGCATGGTGCCCATCGAGAACGCTGCGATGGACGACCGCACCATCATCGAATGGGACAAGGACGACCTGGATGCGATGGGACTGCTCAAGGTCGACGTTCTGGCGCTCGGCATGCTGTCGGCCATCCGTCGCACCCTGGAGTTCGTGAGTCAGCGCAAAGGCTACGTGTTCGAGATGCAGGACATTCCGCCCGAGGACTCGGTCACCTACGACATGATTTGCAAGGCCGACACGGTCGGTGTCTTCCAAATCGAGAGCCGCGCGCAGATGTCGATGTTGCCGCGGATGAAGCCCCGCTGCTTCTACGACCTGGTCATCGAAGTCGCCATCGTTCGGCCTGGCCCCATTCAAGGTGGGTCAGTGCATCCCTACCTCGAGCGGCGCCAAGGCAAGGCGGAGGTCACCTACCCGTCCGATGCGTTGAAGGAAGTGCTGGGGCGCACGCTGGGCGTTCCAATATTCCAAGAGCAGGTGATGCAAATCTCCATCGTCGCAGCGGGCTTCACGCCAGGCGAGGCAGATGGTCTACGTCGCGCCATGGCGGCGTGGAAAAGGAAGGGCGGGCTGGACAGGTACTACGCCAAGATTGTCGAGGGCATGACGACCCGCGGCTATTCGCTGGAGTTCGCCGAGCAAATCTTCGCTCAGATTCACGGTTTCAGCGAGTACGGCTTCCCGGAGAGCCACGCCGCCAGCTTCGCGTTGCTGGTCTACGCGTCATGCTGGCTGAAGTGCCATCACCCCGCCGAGTTCCTCGCCGCGATGCTCAACTCGGCGCCGCTTGGCTTCTACACCGCCAGCCAGCTCGTGCAGGACGCGACGCGCCACGACGTGGTCGTTCGGCCAGTCGATGTCATGTTCAGCGACTACGACTGCACACTCGAAGACCTGCCCAGGCAACCTACGGTCAGGCTGGGTATGAGACAAGTGTCAGGCCTATCGCGCGCGGCTGCTGAACGCATCGAGGTGGCACGCAGAGAAGCGCCGTTCGACAGCGCCGACGACTTGGCACGGCGTGCTGAGCTCGAGCAACGCGAGATGCGGCTGCTGGCCGGCGCCGATGCGCTCACCAGCCTTTCTGGGCACCGTCGCCAGCAAGTCTGGGACGCATCAGGCCTACGCCGACCACCGAAGTTGCTTCGGGATGCCCCGGTCGATGAAGCGTTTCTCGAGCTCCCGCAGGCCCCGGAAGGCGAGGAGGTCGTGCACGACTACGCGACGACGGGCCTGACGCTCAGAACTCACCCAATGGCCTTGCTGCGGCCGCATCTTGCCAAGCGCCGTCTACGGACCTCCGCGGAACTCCAGCAGCTGCCCAATGGCCGGCTGGTGCGCTATGCCGGCATCGTCACGCTCAGGCAGCAGCCCGCGACCGCCAACGGCGTCATCTTCATGTCGCTCGAAGATGAGACCGGCGTCGTGCAGGTCATCATCTGGAAATCACTGCGCGAGAAGCAGCGGCCTGAGGTGCTGCGCTCGAGGCTGCTCGCCGTCTACGGCGTTTGGCAGCGAGAGGGCGACGTCATGAGTCTCGTGGCGGGTCGACTCGAAGACCTTTCGCCGCTGCTAGGCAAGCTCTCGACGTCATCGAGGGATTTCCACTGACAGGAAGCCGTCGATTTGAACCAAGTTGGCACGCGGCATTTTGAGCGCTGGATGTTTAAACCGCCAATGGCCTTCGCACGAGAATCGTTTGCTACGCTATTTAACATCTGTCCACGCCGAAATATATTGTTCGACCGAGGTTGCCTTCCCGTGACCTGAACAATTAGACACTTGAGCGCTGCCGTCCGAATATGTATAACCTCTGCAGCCAACATCTCCACAGACAGTTTTGGCGCTGGGAGAAACAGGGTCATATACGCCGCTAACCGTCTCAAGGCCCAGAACCGATGCGGTTGTCTCGTACCTTGTTATTTCAGTCTTCAAGCTAATTATTCTGCCCTTGTCATGGGTCGGATTCACGCACATATGGACTACGCCAATGGTCCTTGTATAGCGGGCGTTGAATTCGGTATCCTGTACGACTGGGGTCGCATAAGCATATGTTGCAGTCCGGAGTTTCGGGGGCTCTACAATTGGCCGAAGCGCAGCCGTCTCCTTGTATTTACTCCCTCCCGTCCCCTGCAATTCAATCGTTACATTGATATTGCCCGGCTTAGTTCTTATGAGTGTAAAGTCGCTCTGCCCAGTAGCGTGCACCTCCGGCCACGTCACCGGCGCATCAGTCGCGTTTTTTGCATTGTCCCCAAAATGCAAGACGGCCTTGCGAATTACCACATCATCTAAACTTGAGTTAAAGTACCATGTCCCGTGAATTGTGTCGCCCTCCACACTCTTTAATAGGATAAATACGCCTCTCTTGTCTTTGGTTATACAGTCACGATACGCTGTGTATGCACTTTCATCAATCCGTTGATTGACGTACATCGCTTGCTGACTAAAGTCATCAGCAAGGGAATATTTATAGCGCATTAAAGTTTGTGCTTCTTGGACTGCGTCGTAATTACTACCAATGGATACGGGTATATCCCCGATGGGAATCGTCACGTCGCCTTTGAAGTTCTGTTGCATCTTGCTCCACGTCTCCCGAGTAATTGAGAGCCCGAGTCGAAGGCTGTCTGCTTGAGAAGATGAAGAGATTGTTGATAGTGTTTTGAGCGCGCCATCGCATTCTGAGCCCTCTGACATAAATGAAAGTGCGGCACATGTGCTCTGAGCGCCCAGTGCCAAAAGGGCTGCGAATATGATTCGGCTCATTGCTTTTCTCCTTAGGTTTGAACGCGGCCAATGCGAGGCTAAGGAGTGCAGGGGGGTTGAGCAACCCCCTAGAAAGTTGGCTAATTCCTCGCCTAGATACCCCAAATACAGCTTGGGCTCAAGCAACATTTATATGTTTGCAGTAGGCGACGCTGCAGCGCGATGCGCCGGTCAAAGAAGCATTCCGACAGTTCCCGCGGGAACCGGATGGCAAGGACGTTGTGCACGACTACGCGACGACGGCCTGACGCTCAGAACTCACCCCACGACCTTGCTGCCGCCAAATCTGGCCCGGCGCCGTTTATGGACCTCCGCGGAACTCCAGCAGCTGCCAATGGCCGCCTTGTGCGCTACGACGGCATCGTCACGCTCAGGCATCAGCCGCCGACCGCCTACGGAGTCGTCTTCATGTTGCTCCAAGACAGGACCGGCGTCGTGCAAGCCATCATCTGGAAGTCGCTGCGCGAGAAACGCCGGCGGCGCCTGAGACGCTAGACGTCTAGGTCGCTTTGGCTTTCGCGAGAGATGATGGCCAGCATCTCATCCGTCCGCACGGCGTCGCCCTGGTCGTAAAACTCATTCGGCGCTGCGACGAGCAACGGATGAGCCTCGCTGATGTCACCGCGCAGCCAAGTCATCCAGTCCTCAGGCTCGATGTGCGCCTCGCCCCGCTTGTCTTGCTGTTCAAACGGCAGCGGGCGTTTGGTCACCCGGTCGACCTCGGGCCGGTGCAGGCGGCTGAGCAGCGGGTGGTGGTTCACGTTGAATGTGAGCATCGCGTAGTTCGGCACGAGCTGGCCTGAGTCCCCGTCAGTCCACTCCGACCAAATGCCGGCAATCATCCACGGCTGCGCGTCAGCGCGCCGCAGTTGCCACCACACGCACCTCCCCGTCTGCCAATTCGGCTCCTGGAGCCACAGCGCAGGGATGAGACACCGGCGGCCGTTGTTCCACGCGTCCTTGAAAGCCGGCGACTTCGCGACCGTCTCGATGCGGGCGTTGTTCTTCAGCATAGGCTCGCGCACGGGCTTGCCCCCCGGCTTCTTGGACGGGCGCTCCTTGTATTCGATGCGCTCGCGCTGCCCTGCGCGAATCATGCCCCACTGGCCTGCGTGCGCGATGAGCTCGCCATCGGCGGTCGCTGTCAGGAAGACGCCAGTGTCGAACGGGCCCACCGTAGGCTTTGCTGTAGGCGGCAGTGGCCACCCCGGCAGGGGCACCTGCCCTCGGTGCCTCCGGATGTAGTCTTCGAAGGCGTTCGCAGCCGGCTCGGAGTACAGATTGCACATGATGTCAGCATAGCCTGCAGTGGCTGCTTCCACCATCTGCGCTTTCGGCGCGGAAAAAGGCCGCCCGGAGGCGGCTTCGAGTTCGGTCAGTTATGCAGGTACGGTTCCACGGGCCAGTGCTTGCAGTTCGTCGGATTGAAGTACGCCGGCTCCATGCAGTAGGTGTCACCTCGGCGAACCCCGCTCACCTCCCACCTCTGCCCGGGCGACAAGCTCGCGTTGGTCATCGACCCGCCGCGGAAGAGCGAGATGTAGGCGATGGGCCAGTCAGTCCGGCACTGGAACGTCATCCGGTAGCTCTGCTGCGCGTACGCCGCCGAGGCTGCGAGAACGCCCAACGCGAGCGCGACGAGCGGGAAGAGGGTCTTGAACTTGAACATGAGAAAACTCCTTGATGAACACATCGCAAGACGCTGGCGAAATCGGGGATGGACTCGCGTCGCGCATGAGGTAAACATCACCGGCTAGGCCTCGGTTGCGACGAGTCGCGGCCTGCCGTCTCTGTCATCTGCGTTGCACCTTCTGTCGTTTCGATGCCTGTATCAGACGGGAAATCCCGCAACGGAGCCATGCGCGCTCACCCACGGTGTGGAGGAACCACGATGTCTGAAATTCCCGACGAGTTCGAACAGCTTGAGAATGCAATCCCACTGACGGCGGAGGAAAGCTCGGCCGCGGAGAAGCTGCTCGAGAAACTTCGCGAGCACATCCAGTTCGACGCGTACGTGCTCGGACTGGGGCAGCGAAACCTAGACGGTTCCATCGAGGCCGTGCGCTGCGAGTGCGTCGGGCTGCCTCAAGACTTCGTGACTTGCTACAAGGCAGTGTCCCACGACGACGTCGCAGCTCAGCTGTTCTCTTGCAACGCTACGAGCGTCCTGGCCATTAACGTGGCCACGACTTACCCTGGGAAGGGCGAGCGGAGCATAGGCTCTCGCGTTGGAAAGTTTCTTGCTGATTTCGGCGTGACACACCTGCTGCTGTCGGGCATCGACTCCCGGTTCGGCTTAGCCTGGCTGACGCTTTACCGGTTGAACGGCCCGACGGCGACGCCCTTCACTCCGCTCGAAGCCGAGACGGCGAGCTACCTTGCCAGGGCTGGACTCTTTGAATGGCAACTTCAGGTAGGCGAGCCGGTGCGCGGTGTCGATGGGAAGCGCTATGAACTCCTGCGACTGACCCCGGCGCAGCTCAACGTCGCTCTGCGCCTCGCGAGGGGCTACAAGCACCTCGAAGTCGCCGACGAACTGGACATCTCGGAACGCACAGTCCAGGACCACGCAAAGACCATCTACGAAGAGTTTGAAAACAACCGAGCCGTCGCTGAGCGCCTGCTAGGCCCGCTGCCAGCGCTCATACGTGATGAGTTACAGGAGGCCAGACGCGCTTCGAACTGAAGGCGCCGGAAACGAGGGGAGGCGCTCTTAGTTGTTGATTTTCCTGCGCCACAGCGGCTGAAGCATTGCCCCCAACGGCTTCACGTGATGTGTTACGGGAGCCATTTTGGTGCATACGTGATGACTTACAGGAGCACCGTCATCGGGAGCGAGCACCCGACTGAACGATGATTTCAGGAGCATTCCCTATGAATTCATGGCCAGCCCCGCTGAAATCATGCCCATCGGCACTGAATTCATCGCCATGCGACCGCCGCCGGTCGAGTTGGCGCGAGCATTAGATGCTCCTCGTAATGCACGGTCTGCTTCGCAAGAGTCCGAAAGTATGCGCTCGGATTCCGGGAATCCGCTCCGAGACCCATGGGTCAGAGAACGCTTCACCGGAATCTTGGTGTAGATGAAGTCTGGCCAGCCTGATTCCGAGACGCTACTAAGCCGACTCCTCGAAGGCAAAAGGGCAGCGTTCTTGGCTTCGTGGCGGGAGACGGTAGCCAAAGAAGCTGCCACTCGTGGGGTTGAAGACGAGTTCAGAGAGGGAAGTTGGAGCGTCGATGCTGCAAACGACGACACTGGCGACGATTGACGTGGAAGATGGACGAGCCGAACTAGGCTCCCATGCGCCGGCGCCTCGGAGGTGCCGCGGTCTCACTCAGCGACTGAAAAGGCGCGCCGGCAAGGCTCTCGTCCACATGAACCCTCATCATGATTTCGCGAGCGCATGCAACAACCTCGCTGGACGGAATGGCATCAATGCTTTCCACGCCGTAGTAGAGCGGCAGCAGCTCCATCGCAAAGTGCTTTGTGCGCAAGCGCGCAGGAAGCTCGTCAAGATAGCGTCCACACGAGAGATGAAGCAGCGCAGCATGCACGCCCTCAGTTGATGAGAGCTGGAAGCGAACGGGACGGCCTGAGCCGGCGAACAATCTGATGTCTGGTAGTAGCTCGAACCATTGCTCGCCAGGAGGGCGGTCAAAGTCGTCAGCGCCATGTTCTTGATATGGCAGCCTTGTGGCTCCGGCCAAGACAATCAGTGGGTGTTCTGACGGCAGCGAGATTTCGCCACAAGCTTCCTGGCCAGCGAGCGCGCAGTGGAAATACATGCGTTCATTGGCTTGTAGAGCCCAAAAATCAGCTCCTACTTCACTGAGCGCCGCGCCAATTGCCGCCTCGTGGCTTGGCGGCATCCCCGAGTACACGCGCTCGTGCAACGGCAATCCCCACCATGCCCCCGTTCCGTCGTCGGCGGAAGGCTCTTCGGAGTCTGTTGGAGATGACTGGGCGTTACCCAGTGGCCAAGCCGTTGTCATTGCATGCCCGGGTCATCGGCGCGCATTATGCGTGTCGCGTCCCGATGGTAGCGCCGTCGTTCGGGAGAGGGATGCGTACACGCATGCAGGCTTCAAGGCTAGGCGGAAACGCACAAGACTTCGTGACGTATTTGGCGGACGAAGCTTCGACGGAGAAAGTGGAGGTGGACACAGGCATACCAGATGCGTATACTATATTTTATCCACTCGACGAACACGCCAATGAACGCTACGCAGCACGAACATCAAGCACTCCTTCTGGCTTCGAAGAGTAGATTGCCCGAGCAACTGGCGGAGCTTGAGAGCGCGTGGGTTGAGAGCGCCGGCCCGATGGACGTCGACATGCTCGAATACCATCGAAGCCGCCATCGCGATGGCGCATGGCGACAGCAGTACGACCTGCCTGTCGCAGGCTAGTCGACGCTCTGACTAGTCAGTCGGCCTGCGCGCCGAAGCCCTTGAAGCGCGCGTCCACTTCCGGACGCGGCAGGGCTTTCAATGCAGCGGCAAGGTCAGCCTCTTTCGCGGGATGGACAACCGTGGTGACCCACCAGAGAAACGTCAGCGCGAAGGTCGCGCCGCTCACGCCCTCGGCAGTCGCAACCTTCTCCACCTTCGTTCGAGCGGTCGCTCCACTGACGGTGCGTCCATTGACAACCACCGGCTGCAGCTCGATGTGGAAGTCAATAATCCCCTCGCTCTTCGCCCGGCTGCCATGCCATGGAAATGCATGCTTTCCGTGCAGCTCCTTGTCCCAGGGGCGGTCCTCGAGAAAGCGGTGCATCAAAATGCTCAGCATCTGCACCTTTGAGCGATACCCATAGGACGCCGTCGCCGCAACTTGGTTGATGTAAGCCGCAACGAGCGTCGGCGCACGAGTGCTGAGGCGCTTGACCTTTTCGGAACGCTCGCCAGTCTTGTACTCCGCGCGGCTGCGGCCAATTCCTTGGCCCGAGTTGTTTTGCTGCATGGTGTCTGGCTTCGTGCTCTGAATAAAGGTGTGGGTATTGTAGTACATAAGTAGGCGTTAAAAAGCGGTGAAGTCGACGCTCACGCCACCAGCTTGGCCAACGTAGTGCCCGGAAGCCAACTCGACCCATGCACCACGGTCGGTTACGGGGTACTCGACGCCATCAACCACGAGGGTTCCGGTCGTGTGACCCGCGACTTGCACGAACTGGCCGTGCACGGCTCGGCGCCTGAACTCGAAGGCGCCCTTGCGATACGCGACGGCCGGTACAGGGCTCAGGTCGAGCCCGTCAGGAGCGGTATCAGGGTCGATTCTCAGCTGTACGCTGCGCAGCGACGGCATCGGCACCACCGCGTACCCCGCGGCATCGGTCGTTGCATTGGCGCCGAAGGAGTTGCGGACGACGACGCCCGGTGCGCCAAGGTCGACCAGCGCGAAGCCACCATCAGAGTATTGGGTCGGCACGAATGCCACGCCACCACGATGGAGTACGACGCTGCCACGAAGGAAGGCCTGCGCAGCCAGAGGCTGTCCGTTGACTTGCGCCACGTTGGCGAGCAGCCGCGTGGGGCCCATGGTGGCCGTCAAATCAGCTTGAGTCCGGTCGAAACCGTGGACTCCCTCGGTGGAGAGTCCGCCGTAGACGTTCCGGTCGATGGCACCGTTGATGGCGACGCGCTTGACGATGCCATCGGAACTCGAGCGAGTCGTGAAGTTGCCGCTGACCCCGCCGCCGAATGGAATCGAGAGCCCGAGGAAGGCCGAGTTGGACTTCTGAGTCCCGGACTCAAACCGCGAAACCGAGAGAGACAAGGTCGCGCCGATGGCGTCGAGGCGGTAGGACCCGCCAACCTGCTTCAGCTTTCCGGCCGGAGACTGCGCCATCGTGACGTAGCTCGAGCCGCCGTAGGCACTTGCACCCAGAGTCCCGGAGTAGTTGTAGCGCTGAACCAGTCCGCCGCCCACGTTGTAGTAGCCGGCGTCCGAGTGAGTGGCCTGTCCACCGGCGTTGACCGTCCACGCCCCGACACGGTGGACGGCTGAGTACGTCATCGACACCTGGCCAGCACCGCCGAGGCCTCGAACGTCAACGCTCAGGTCGCCGGCCATCGTCGCGACGTCGGCGCTGAACGCCAAGCGCGAAATCGCAGGCGCCACCTCGGTGGCCAAGGAGCCTTCGTAGCTTGTCTCCGCGGTGAGCCACCGTGTCAGTCCACGCCGGTAGTAGCCAATGGCAGCGCTACCTTGCGACTTCAAATTCTCAGTGTTGAGTCCACCGACCCAAGCCCCGTATTCCGACTGGCCGACCTCGAGCAACATTGGATTGCTGAACAGCTGCGCGCTTACAACCTGCTGCTGACCAAGCTCGTCGCGAACTACGACCTGGGCGACGCCAGCCTCCGCGATTGGCTGGGCGACGACGCTGAATGACCCGGCGCTGACCTGGGCGGAGGAGACCCGTTGGTTGTCGATGAGAACGTCGACAGTCGACTGGCCAGAGGAAACGCCATTTACGCGCAGCTGCGGGCCCGTGATGAAGCCGGGCGTGACGCTTTGGTCTCGGCGCATGCCGATGCCGACCATGGCAGCGGGGTTGCCGCGAGCGCCTGCCATGCCGACGACCGAGCCGGCCTCGAGGAGGCTTGAATCCTCGAGGCTCTCGCGCACGAGGTGGGCCTGGTACAGACGAGTACCTTGACTGTCGCCGGTGGAGCCTGAGAGCTCGATGCGATTGAGTCCGATGTACTCAACGCCGTTGAGCAGGAGTCCGCACTGAGTGCGGTTGTTGAGAATCTGAGTCTGCAGGTCGTAGTCAATGAATGCGGCACTCGCCGGCGCTGAGTCCGGGATGACCGTCTGGATGGAACCCATTCCGACCACTTGAGGTTGCAGGAGCTCGGAGCGGACGGTCACGTGCAGCTCGCCGGAGAGCTCGTCATATCGAACGACGCCAAGGTCGGCCAGGCGGACTTGGCCAGCCTCGGAACCCACCAGGTTCCAGCGAACACGGGAAAGGCCACGCAGCTCTGCGAGCGACGCCAGGTAGCTGTCGCCGGACGCATCAACCACCAGGTCAATCAATGCCGGCCGCGACCCCGTCGGCGTCGCGACGCCGACGTTCTCAAGCACGATTCGCACCGGCAGCGGAGTAGCCGCGGCAAAGCCGCAGGACAGGGCCGCCGCCGCGGCAATGCATCGCGGCCGGAGAGCGCGAACCCAACCCGTCATTGAATTCCGGAAGTCCAGTCGAGGTCTTCTGGCAGGAATTTCGTCTCCCAGCGCTCACCAGGAAGCAGGTACCGGAACACGTCGGAGGTTCCGTCCTTCTTGACGCCGGCGACAAAGACGGCCGCGGTGCCGGAGTTGATGAGGGCACCGTCAACGCGCTGCAGACTTCCCTTGGCGAGGCGCGAGTTCATGACCTGCATCGGCAGGGAGTAGCGCATGCGTACCGACTCCGAAGCCTGCGACACCGGAGTGATATCTTCGACGAAGACGCGGTAGTAGTCCGCGGGCGCCGCGCTGCGCTGAAGTACCGCAACGCGAATCGTCGCCGTTTGACCCGGCGGAATATTGATGACAGGTCGCGCAGTGATGACCGCGCTGGTCGAATCGAACGTGCCGTCACCGGAAGTGCTCACCCACTTGAGGATTCGCACGTCGTAGGTACGCGGGGACATCGAGTCGTTTGTGACGCCCAATGCGACTGCCCTCTGGCCTGCCGGCAGGTCGAGCTTGACCGGCGAAAGCGAGATGGCATTCGCACTGGTGGCCGCCGAGATGGCGCCCGCGAGCAGAATGCGGCGTGCGAAGCCCATCACCATCAAAACGCCAGCGTCAGGGGCAGTGTTCCGCTCAGGGCGCCGTTGCCGCGGAAAGCCTTGACCGTCGGGCTGTTGCTGTGCACCAGCAGCAAGGCGTTCCGGGCCTTCGTGCCCGCTCCGCCGATGATGTTGGTGCCAGTTGCGGTCGCATCGGGGCATACGGCGATGCTCGTCGTCGACGCGTCATTGGCCAGGCACATCGTGTTCGACGTATCGCTGCCGATGGTCAGGACGTCGGTCATGGACTGGCCGCTCGAGTTGAAGATGGTCCAGGGAACCGTGCTGGCGTTGCAGGTGACGTTCACGACCACCGGGATGCGAAGGTGCTCGAACGGGCCGCCAGGGTTGTAGATGTACGTGCTCAGGTCGACGCTGCCCAGCGCGAACGACGGTGCGGTGAAACTGCACGACGCCGTGAAGGTGCCGGAAACGTCGAAATTGCCCGTAGACGTGTCCGCCATCGACACGGACGCCCCGAGCGCCAGGACGGTGGCCGCGGCGAGTGCGGCAAGCTGTTTGAACTTCATGGGATAGGCCCTCCATTTCTGTACGCTGGTGGCGGACCAGCTGCCGGCGCGCGTGCGTTTACTGTGCGGGCACCACGCGGGCCGTGCGGTCGAGCTTGGCAATCAGCACTTGCACCTTCTGCCCGATGACGTAGCTGTAGAGCGGCTGGCCGTTTTTGTCGAGCGGCGGGCATTCCTGCGCGTAAGCCATCTCCTCCTTCTGAACGCCGTGGTCCACGACGGGGCGCTCGAAGCGCACGACGAACGTCTGGGTGCACACCGCGGTCTGGCCTGCGCTGGTCACAGCGTGCCCGACCAGGCCGCCGGCGACGGCGCCGAAGATCGTGGTCAGCGCCCTTGCGGCGCCGTTGCTCTTGGGGCCTACCGCATTGCCGGCGATGCCGCCAGCTACCGCGCCAATGCCGGTGCCCAGGTTGCTGCCGCCTTCGGCCTTGTTCTCCGTTGCGGCCAGCAGATTGGTCAGGGTCCCTTCGAACACGTCCAGGCCACTGCGCAGTTGGGCCGACGTGAAGCCGGCGCCAGACAGGTCGGTGGCGCTGGCGCCACCGGAAAGACCGAGCAGGCTGGCAGCGATGAGGGAGGCGAGGGCGATTTGTTTCATGTGGTTCTCCTTTGATGATGAGGATTGATTCGGGAGCTCGGGAGCAGAAGTCAGCCGGCAATGAGGCAGACGCCCCACGAGCTGACGTAGACCAGGCCAGCAGCGCAGGTCTGGATGGGCTGCGCTTCGGACGTGGTGTTGCCGGTCAGAGCGACGGTGGTTACCGCGGTGGGCTCGTCCAGGGGAGAAATCGCCAGGTTGGCGCTGTAGCTGGTGAGCGTTGCGGCCGGGAAGAAGACCACGCTGATGGCGCACGTCTGGCCGGCCGGAACCGAACTCGCGCAGCTGTTGTCGATGACGTGGAAGGCCCCGGTCTGCGAAGTCGACGTCACGGCAACGTTGAATGCCTTGGCCGTCGAGTCCGTGTTGGTCACCGTGACGGACTGGATGGAACCGGCGTCGGCGGGCATGTCCTTGAAGGACACCGCCGATACCGAGGCCTTCGGCGCGACCGGCTGCACGACGTCGTCGCTCCCGCCGCAACCCACGAGGGGAGCTGCCGAAAACATCATCGCCGCCAGCAGGGCGGTGTGGCGCTTGTTGAGGTTGAGGTTCAAACGAAATCTCCTTGTTCAGTTGATGTAGACGGTCACTTGGCGGCCGAGGCCGTGGTCGAAGCTGCGAGTTGACGATTCAGGTTGGTGTTGACCATCCGCATCTCGATGCCGGAATAGCCGGCCGAGGCGAGGGGGCCCACTTGCTTCGTAACCTTGAGGCCCGGCGCCGCCTTGTGCATCTGCGTGACCAGGTAGTCCGCACCCTCGTTGTCGGAGGACACCGCGATGAGCTCGAGCGCCTCGACGGCGTTCCACTCGACCAGTCGCGCACCCAGGGCAGCGAACATCGGCTGCAGCTCCTTCGACTCGGCGTCGACGGCGTCTTGGGGAACCGCGAACCGGAACGTCTTGGCAATCAGCGGCGAGTCGTAGCGGCGGCCGATGGAGTCGCGGAAGGTGACGTTGCCGACCTCCACGCGAGGTGCGTAGCCGGCGTGCTTCATCACGCCGTTGGTCGCGTCGAGCACGGGGCGCGCTGCATCGGCATAGGCCTTGTAGGTCATCACCTCCCTAGGCGTGACGGCAGCCTGCACGGACGTAACGGCGCTCTGCGCTTGGCGCTGCAGGGCGGTCGTGTCGCAGCCGGCCAGCAGGAGAGTCGAAATCGAAGCAGCGAGGATGAGGGTGCGGGACATCATTGCTTGGCACCTCCCAGTGCGCTGGTCATCGATTGAATGAGCACCAGGCTTTGGGCCGACGCGAACTTCGGCGCAGGCTTGGCGGCCGCGAAGGGCTTCTGGGCAGGCCTCGAGGTCTTCGCAGTGGATGCGGCAGGCTTCGGGGGCGTCGAGGCAGCCGACGCCGACGAGGTTGCCGTGGTGGGCGCGGGGACTGCAGCAGGAGCCGGAGAGGGCGCGGGCGCGGCCGCCGTGGTGTCGGCAGGCTTCTTGCAGCAGACTTGGGCTGATGCGACGCCGCCGATGGCCACCGACAGCGCGGCGACCACACAGCGAACTGCGCGGAGTTTCGCGGTTCGGTTCATTCGGTCGTTCTCCTTTAAATTCATCGTATGCCTATTGTAGCACATTGGCGTCAATAAGTCAATGCGCGCCTTCGTTCAGTCCTTGCAGGAGGAACTCGAGCCCCTTGTCCTGCGCTAAGCGCAGGACAGCCGACGTCGTGAGCTTCTTGCCCTCCGAAGAGAGCAGCACCTTGCTGAGACGTTTGGCGTCAGCCAGATGCTGCTGAGAGACATGGACGCAAATGCGTTTGAGCTTGTCGGCCGCCAGCGCGGGGACGGCCTCGAGTGCAGAAGTGACCTTGCTCATTGCGATTGGAAGTTCGATTGGCGCTGGGTCTCTTGCTCCTGACGCTGCGCCTCGAGTTGAGCGGCCAGCTGCGCCTCGCGTTCCATGGACTCACGCACCTGTTCACGCACTTGTTCGCGCATGTCCTCAGGAAGGTGCGAGAGGTCTAGCTCGCCGTGGCCTTCGGCGCCCTCCGCTTCCTCTTCACGCTCGACCTCGCTTTCCGTTTCCGATTCGGTCTCGCCCTGGGCCTCAGACTGAACCTCCTCTTGCCCAGCATGCTCCTGAACTTCTTCGGCGCGGTCAGGCGGCTGCGTCGGCGGAAGCGGCGTCGGGCCGAGCATCGGGTTGTTGATGCTTTGTGCGGCGGCTTGCTCCTGAAGGGCGCGCTCGCGCTGCATTTCACGAACCTGCCAGTCCGTGGGGTCGGACGCATGCTGGCCCCAGTCGACCTCGGGCTGGTCATTGCGTTGCGCCGGTGCCTCCTGGGGCGCCTCACGCGCAGGCTCTGACCGCGGCTGCTCAGCGCGCCGCGCCAGCTGCTCGTTCGCCTTGAGGCCGTCGTCAGCCTGGCGGTGGGCTTCCATTTCCTGTTCGCGGCGCAGCTGCGGGTCGTTCGTCCCGCGCGATGCATCCAGGCCAGCGCGGAAGGCTTCGCTCTGCGTGTCGGTCAGGTTCGACTGGTTGCTGAGAACGTCAAGCTTCAGCTGTGCATCCTGACGCTGTTGTTCACGGCGTTCCAGACGGCCCGCATCGCGCTGGGGCATCTCCGGCACCTGGGCGCGCTCTTGCACCGGACCTTCGGCCTGAATTGGCCGCTCACCAGGTGCTTCCGCCTGGCGCTCAGCCCGAGCCTCCGCCTGGGCGTTTGCCTCGCGCTGCGGCTGGTCGTTGCGCTGAGCCCGCTGTTCTTCGGCGTACTGCTGCTTGTAGTCCTTGATGAATTCGAGCAGCTCAGGGTTCTTTACCCTGTCGCCGAGGCCCTGGCGAACCGCCTCACGAGCGTACTCCTGCTTGCGCTCCTCGTGGGCTGTGCGAATCTCGAAACCATTCGGAAAGCGCTCAGCAACCATGCTGATGACATCGCGGCGTGCTTCTTCGCTCTGCATCTGCTTCGGGTCGGCCGAAATGCGATGCCCGTAGTCGCGAACGGCGGGCTTCTCCGCATCGTCCCTGCTGTAAGCGATGTGGTCAGCGTGGCGCTCGACCTTGTAGCCCGCTTCGCGAAGGAGCTCCGATTCAACAAGCTCACGGCGCTGCGCTTGCTCGTCAGAGGCGGGCTGGCGGAGGTACTGGTCATTGCGCGGGCTTTCGTCGGCCGCACGGTCAGTTTCTGCAATGAACCGTTTCGGGTCGAGACGAGGCGCGTCGTGCTGAGACGGCTGCGACTCCTGAGAATTGACTTCGTGAATCCGGTTTTCCTGCGAGCGCATGTCTTGCCCGTAGCCTTGGTCGACGATGAACTTGTGCGAGAGCTCTCGCTCACGGTCGGACATTGCGTAGGTGTCGGGGTCCTTGCCATGGGTGTTCGCAAAGCGCCGGCGGACGTCGTCGACGAGCGAGTCGTAGTCTTTCTGGTGCTCGGGCGCGATGCGTTCGCGGTAATTCTGCTCACGGGCTTCGACTCGAGCTTGGTAGTCCTCCTTGTTGCGCTCCGCGGACAATTGCTCAGCCAGCTTGCGCTCCTCGGCGTTCCGCAGCTCCGCCTCGGTGAAGTAGTGGTCGGTGCGAATCTGCGCGGTCGATTCCCATTCGGAGTGCGTCCGCTTGTCCAGCTCGGCCATCTTGAGCTGGGTTTGAGTCATCTGCGCGCGCGCCTCCTGTGCGCGGCGTTCGTGGTCGTCATTGAAAGCTTGCACCTTGGACGCGTCGGCCAGGCGCTGATGGTTGTCGGCCACCTGTGAGGCGCGCTCGAATTCGGCTTGGATGGCATACCGCTTGGCACCATCTTTGTCGCCAGTCGAGAAGAGCTGATCGCGCTGGCGTTCCAGGCCGGAAATGTAGGCCTCCCGGCTCTTGCCGTTGAGCGCGTACTGGCCGGACGACGGCTTGAAGTTGCTGCGCAGTGCGCCGCCAGGTTCGCGACGGAGTCGGACTTTGTCGGCGTTCTCGTGTGCGTCGATACGCATGGTGTCTTCCTCGTTCCTATCAGGCGGCCAGGCCGGCGAATAGCTCGGCCGGCATCGTCAACTGCGTCAACTTCTCAACGCGCGCAGAGCGTGCAGTGACCTCGCTGAGGTCGCGCGCGAGTTGAGGCACACGGTCGAATTCGAGTTCCTTCACGTCCATCTTGCCGACAGACACGAGCCGGCCTTCAATGTGCGCACCAGCGATTTCACCGTTGACGCCATCGTCGACGTAGAGGGTGGCGAAGTCCGGAAGCGGGAACATCTGACGTCGCATCTTGGAGCGAGCATCCCAGCTCAACTCCATGTAGCGGTCGTCTTCGAGGTAGCCGTCGATGCACCGGCTGATGTCGTAAGAGGCGCCCATCACCGCGGCCAGGCCGATGCCATCAACACAGGAGCGGTAGACGAAGAACAACTGGTCGTACTCGGCGTCGGAGTAGGCGATGAGGCAGACAGCCTGCTCGACCTGGCCTTCGATGAAGTTGTCCTGAGTGACAGAGACCGGCTCGTCCAGCCCAAGGTTCACCAGGAACGGGTCGTCACCCATTTGCTTCAGGATGGATTCGCGGCAGCCAAGACGCATGTCCGGCGGCAGCTCACGACGCGAAACGAAGCTCAGTTCTTGCTCCGTGGCAAACGAATTCGTTGCGGTTCTGATGACTGTGCGAAGCATGAATCCTCCATATCTTACGGTGCGCCTATTGTCGCACATCTAGGAATGAACGGCAATCGTTCAACCATTGAGAAGGGTCCGAAGGTCCCCTTGGAGTCGAGAAGTTGCAGGAGCGCGTCAGTGCTTGATGGTCTGCTGCTGATTCTGGGCCAGGCGCTCGGACGCAGCCAGGTTGATGGCCATGGACTCGGCGACGTAGTTCTCGCGGGCGTAGCGTAGCGTCTCCTGGACTTCGGGACTGTCGAATTCCGCAATCATGGCGGCCTCGAGCTCGCATACCTTGCGGACGGCGTAGCTGTCGTCCGAGGTAGCGGAGGCAGAGGCGGAGGCGGAGGCGGAGGCGGAGGCGGAGGCGGATTGTGCGGTGGTAGTCATGGTGGATTCCTTTCTAGATGATGTGGTTCAGGCGACTCAGCGGGCGACGGGTTGCTTGGCCTGCGCACGATTCGCCAGGACGGCGGTCGAAGAGGCTTGGGCAATCTGCTCCATCGGCACGTTGCCGACTTCGCGCGCCTGGACGTCGATGATGATGTCGCGGTCGACAGGCATCTTGGCCAGGTCGGGGTTGACGTCGACCTTGTCGGTGCGAAGGACACCCGCGCGATTGATGAAGACGATGGCCTGACCCATCCCCAGCGACGATACGTCGTTGATGGTGTAGAGAGGCTTCTTCTCCCAGCCGCCGTAGTACGTACGGAGTTGGTCTTCCTGGCGGTTGCGCATTTCGAGCTCGATGCGCTTGGCCTGGTACTCGGCAGACGCCTCTGCGGCCATGTCGCGGCCGGCTTGAGCGTCGGCTTGCGAGACGAACTTCGACGCGTGCGCGAGTTCCTGCAGGTCGCCCATCATGCCGTGCTTGTCCAGGCGAACGACCTCGTGGGAACGCGCCTCGACGCGTTGCGGAGCGCCGAAAACGTCGCTCGTCGACAGCGTGTAGTCGACAGAGTCGACGGGCAGCGGCCGGATGGATTCGTCCATGTGCCCGCGCTCGATGCGAAGCCGCTGGTGGTAGTTCTCGAACTCGCCGCGGGCCGTCGACAACGAGCGCCACGCTTCGCCGCCGAGACGGATGATGATGTCCTGGTCTTCCTTGGCCTCGGTCTGCGTGAAGATTTTCGTGCGCAGGTTGTTGATGAGCTGCCAGGTCGCGTCGTCACCGATGCGCTTGATGATGCCCTTGACACCTTGGGTTGCGCAGGCGAAGGAGAAACCCCAGCTCCGGGACATCGCCGTCACATTTGCCAGGCCCCAGTAACCGGACACCACGATTTCCTGCATCTCGTCGATGACGAAGGCCAGCTTGGCGACGTCGCCGATGTCCTTCTGCACCAGCTGGCGGACGCCACCGCGGGCGAAGATGCTGGCCAGCGTCATGATGCCGATGAGCTTTGCGGTATCGCCGATGTCGGTCTGGAACGACAGGCGGAAACACGTGACGGTCTTGTCGTCCCAGATGTCGTCGATTTCCAGCATGTTCCCGCCGGCGGCGCCGAAGCGCTTGCGGATGACGGGGTCGCTGACGGTGCCGGACAGCATCTTGTGGACATTCAGCAGGAAACTCGTGACCGTGTCGGCCGGCCGGTTCGGCAGGTCTTTACGCAGGAACTTGATGTCCGACCACAGGTCGCTGGTGACCAGCTTGGCGATGGCCTTGCCGGCAATCGGGTTGACGGCCGCGCGGTTGATGGCGTCGACAATCTTGAACAGGCGACCGTCCGCCTCCAGCACGGACTGCGCCACGTCCTGGACGTGCGCGAAGCTGTACAGGCGCTCCTTGCGACGCGCGACTTCGGCCTTGCCATCGGGCGTCAGCTCGTAGCAGCGCAGCAGGTTGAAGACCGCGCGGATGATTTCGAGCGCCATCTTCTTGAAGATGGGGTTCGACTCCTGGCCGCCGCCGTCCATTTGCTCTTGCGCGTCCGAAATCATCGCGACGATGGCAGCCGGCCCCTTGCCGTCGCAAAGGTCCACTCCGTATTCGCCATCTTCGACGCCGATGATGCGCCACTTCCAGCCACGCGCGATGGCGAGCTTCACGGCGTCTTCCCAGGCCACAGCCTTGCCGTCGATGACAAACATCGACAACGTCTGGGTGGTCTGGCCGCCCTTGAAGCGCGGCGGGAAAACACCCAGCGCGACACGAGTCTTTGCAGCGACTGCGGCACGTTCCTTGACAAGGTCCTTGAGTCCTTGCGCGGCCGCGACACCTTCCTTGAGTTCTTGCATCGACATGTTGATTCCTTTCTTGAAATGGGTCAGGCCGCGACGAACTCGTCGTTGGAAGTTTGGCTGGTCGCCGTGCTGGTCGGCGAGGCGACGAACTCGTCTTCGAGCTCATCCAGGCCCTTGAAGAACATCGCCTCGGCGTTCATGAACTGCGCCATATAGGGCACCAGGTGCGTGAACGTCTTGCCGCTGCCGGTGGGGCCGTCCCAGAAGACACCGCCGCGGCACACGTCGTGCGAAGATGCCACGATGACCTGGCCCTGGATGTAGGCGTAGATGGAGCCACGGTACTGGCCGGTACCCCGCGAGGTACCGAAGTTCATGAGCTTGAAGCCATCGTACGAAGCAATCTCCAGCTGCTTGCTCCACTGGGCCCGCGCGTCCTCGATGAGGTCGTAGTCATACTGGTACGGCCCCACCGCGTCACGCGTGTATTCCAGTTCCATCTGCGCGGCCTGGGAATTGATGATGCGGTTGATGACGGGCGCGATGTTGCATGGACGCAGGGCGGCGGAGGCGATGCGTTGAACCGAGTTGACTTGGTGCCACTTCCACGTCGCGAACGCCGAGGCCCCGGCGATGGGAAGGCACATCACCGTCATGAACCAGCCAATGCCAAGCAGGCCAGCAAGCAGGTTCGCGACGCCGAAGAAAGCCGCCGCGGCCAGGAAGTAGCCCGCCACCGAGACCGCGCCCTCGCTCGGCATCGCCGTACTGATGGAGGACTCATAGGCCTTCGTAACGTGCTCGCGAGTGACGTACAGTCGGGCGCGCACGCTCAGGGGTTCGTGCGTGATGGTGTGGCCATAGATGACCAGCGAACGCACCAGGTCGACCGGCATCCGCTTGAACAGCATCGGGTACTTTTCGGGCGGATAGTCCCTCTTCGCGGAAGCCTCGATGTTTCCCTTCAGCAGCTCGTCGGGGTCGTCCTTGAACATGACGTCAACGAGTCGGGTCATCAGGGCGCCGCGGCTGTTGAGCCTCTCGTGGTCTGCGGGTTGGCACTTGACCACGTAGGCAGCGAGCACATCGTCGACAACCGCGAGCGCACGGCGGCTGATGCTGCCCAAGCGATTCGCACGGCTCAGCTGGTACAGGCCCTGCGCATCGCGAGCGAACGTAGCCGGGTCGCCGGACATGTACGGCTTCGTGAGCAGGTAGAGCAAGTAGCCGCCAATGGCAAGCACGAAGGCGATGGCCACCAGCATGGCACCGGCACTCAGCGAGCTGCCGAATAGCTTGCCTGCGATGATTTGGGCGTACACCAGGAAATGCGGCATGCCAGACACGTCGCCGGTGCCAAGGAAGCCACTCTTCCCGACCGGGACAGCAGCGACGTTGGCATTCATCCAGCTCAAGTCATGGCTAGCCGCATGCATGGCATGTACCGGCGCCGGCGCCGCAGCGGACTCGGGCAACAACGAGTGGATGCCGAGGACGAGGCCGATGACCACGGTGATGATGAGGCCGAATGGCAAGCGCTGCTTCTCAGCCTCGAAGGAGCCAGCCGCCGCGACGTAGGAGGCGCGTTCGGCCGTCTTGAAGAGGCCCCAGAAGATGAGCGGGCCGAAGCCGACGAAAGGCAGGGCAGCCAAGGCCAGCACGAAGCCGACGACACCCTTCATCGCTGAGCCGGCGCCGAAAAGCTTGCCCACCAAGGGGAGTTTGGAGGCCGACCCGAAGAGACGGCCCAGAGGGGAGTCTTGATGCATGTTGTGCGTCCTCCTTGGGTTAGTTGGTCGACGCCGAGGCGGCCGCAGCCGGCGCCGGCATGAACGAGCGGACGAACTGCTCACGCAGCTGGCCGCGCAGAATGAAGTCGAAGTCACCCGTATTGAACGTACCGGCGGGTGCAGTGAACTGCCGCTCCGGAACACCGGCAGCGGGAATTCGCAGGCCTGCGATGACGTCGTCTTGACCGGGCTGACCGCGCTGGGCGTAAAGGACGAGCACCTTGCGGGCCTCGCCATCACGAACCGCGACGCCGACCAGGTAGCTCTTGTCGGTCAGTCGCTTCGCGACGATGGGCGCCGGCCACGGGCCGACGTTGTCGACCACCTTGGCGTAATCGCTGGGCTGGCCGGCGAGGATGGCAGTCACGGCCTGCTTGATGCCGTTCACGGCAGCCGGCGTCGGCATGTCGGACGCGCCGGCGTAGGTCTTGTCGAGGGGGAGCGCGTCGACCCCGGTGACGAACGCCAGAAGCTTCTGGTCGGCGGTCGCTTGGGCGTCGGCGTAGGCCTTGGCATCAGCCGCGCGCACTTCCTGCTCCTTGCGAATCACTTCCATGTTGGCCTCGGCCTCGAGACGCGCAGTGCGCGCCTGCCAGGCATCGACCCCATTCTTGGCGCTGGCGAGCACAAGAATGCCGGCGATGGGCACCGCGAACGCAATGATTTTCCAGCGTTTTCGCTGGCTCTCGTGCGAGGCGACGACCTCCGCCGTCAACTGGGTGACATGAGCGCGCGAGTCGTTGAGGCGCCTCTCGATGACGTGGCCGTAGCCTCGCAGCTGCTTGTACAGGTAGTCGGACAGGCCGTCGTTTGCGGCCGGTTTGACTTTCTGCGCCGGCGCCGCCAGGCCTTTGCCTGTGTTGAGCGCGACTTCGGTTGACTTCATGGAGCTCCTTTCGGGTTGGTGATTTCTGCAACGCAGCGCTTTGTGTGCCTATTATAGCACATAGTGGCTTCGTTGGCTAGGGCCTACCGTTCGGCCCCCATCACAGCTTCTGGGTTCTTTGTTGAGTTTCGGACTCGATGTCGCCGTGGCGCTGCACGGAGACGGCCTCTCGCAAGGAGGCTCCGTGGCGGCGAACGAGCGACGCCAGCTGCGCAAGCTTGCTCACCTGAACTTGGTTGTTCGCCTGGCTCCCTACTGGCTCCGGCACCGCGGGCTGCATCGTCTTCACGACGACAGCCTTGAGCTCGAGCTCGATGCACACCGCGCCAGCACGCTGTGCGGCTGCGCGAATGACAGCGGCCGACTCGGCGTGTTCGCTGCCATCGGTGATGACGACCAGGGTGCCAGCGTCGAGGGAGCCAGATGCGGCAACGCCAGCGCCAAACGAGACGCCGCCAGCATCGGATGTGTCGGACGAGACAAGAACAGTACGCAGGCCTCGTTCGTCCGCAGTTTCCACAAGCGT
Organism: Scleromatobacter humisilvae; assembly: GCF_023231945.1. Lineage (GTDB taxonomy): Bacteria > Pseudomonadota > Gammaproteobacteria > Burkholderiales > Burkholderiaceae_C > Scleromatobacter > Scleromatobacter humisilvae. The sequence continues at coordinate 132,490 of NZ_JAJLJH010000004.1, read as the reverse complement.
TGCAGCCAGGCCACCGACTGCTTCTGCCGAGCTCAGAGACACGATGCCGTGTCCATTCCCCAACGCGGAAAGAAGGGCCGCGCGTTGCGCAGCCCCAAGCCGGCTGGACAAGGTGGGTGTGGCAAGGCTGGAGCTCCCGGGTTGGCTCATGTCCGCGGCCAGACCTGCTCGCCGCTCAAAAAAGACTTGCGCCTGGCTGTGCTTGGCCACCTGCGTTGCGTCGTTTTGGCGAAGAATCCCGCGCTCCGTGTGAACAAGCTCACCGATTTGGAGCTGGCGAATGACTTCGCGAGAAATCTCTTGGTGAGGCGTTGCATATCCAGAGCATTTGATGGCCTCGCGCACGAGCGCGAAGTCGCCGTGAATCCGCTTTTCGTTGAGCTGAACCTGGTCGAGCACTGCGGCGATGGCCTGCTTGGGCGTCATAGGGGCCTGGCGCAAAGCACGTTGGGCGAGCCTGGCATCGCCAGGCGCGAAGACGGGGACCCCGGCGGCTTGGGCGCGAGCAAGCCACATCTTCTGGACGGCCTGGAGCGGAACGACTCGCTTGGTCTCGCTGCGCGAATCGAGGTTGGCCACCTCCTTGGCGCGGCCGGAAGCCGTGCCCATGTTGAGCCCTTTGACCTCCAGCGCACGCTGCACCGACTTGTAGCCGTCGCTGAAGCGCAGGATGTGCTCGCGCGAGTAGGCGGCAATCTCGACGCCGTGTTCCGTGATGCGATAAGCGATGCCGCACCTCTGGAGTCCAGCCGCAACCGTTTGATGCATCACGGCATCGGCCGCCTTCCGGATGCTCATCCAGCGTTCGTTCTCGATCGACATGAGACGCGCCACCGGACGCCCAGCGCCGACCCTCTCATCAAAGAGGTCGCGCTGACGATTCTCGCGTTGAGAAGCGCCGTCACGTCGCGATGCAGACGCGCCGCCGGCCTGGGACGCTCCCTTCTTGGCTGCTCGACGAAGGCCCGCTGATGGGCTGGATTTCTTCGATGCCACGCGATATCGCCGGCACATCACTGGGATTGCTTCACAGCACGCTTGCTGCCCGCGACCGTCGCCGCCTTTTCAGCCGCGGCGGCCTTCTTCTTTTCATCCCTCGCAACAGCTCGTGCGGCCGCGGCCTCCTGGGCCTTCTTTGCGTCGTTTTGAGCCTTGATGTTGATTTTTGCGGCGTCGGCCGCCTCCCGGATGACCTCGTCGGACGGCTTGAAGTCTTTGTCGGCGGAGAGCTGGGCCAACTGTTCCGAGAGCTCTTCGACACGCTTGACCGCATAGTCGCTGCGCTCCACGACCACGGGCTCATCCTCCTTCGAGTCACCCGATGGCGACTCCGGCGAAGAAGGCGAGCCCGCACCACTGGCAGCAGCATCGACCACTTCGACGTCGACCTTCACGGCCCCGTCGACAGGATGGCGAACAACCTCAACGAAATCGACGTTTCCGGCGGGGCCGTCCTTGGCCCTGGTCGCACCTGCCAAGGAGGCCTCGAGCTCGGCTTCGCGCTTCTCGCGAATCGACGCCATACGTGCTGCAAAGGCCATCAGCTCTGTGTCGTGGCCTCCATCGCGCCCGGTCGCCGCAGCGATGAAATCATCCATGTCTACCTCGCGAAGTGGACGACGGCGAAAGCCATCAGGGCGCCCGCCAGAATGCCGAAGCCGCACGACATCCATGCCAGGCGTGCACCGGCACTCGTGACCGCCGCGAGCTTGCCTTCGGCCATCTCCTTGTACTCGGCCAGGCGGTCTTTCGCATCCCGCTCGCGCGAGAGTGCGACATCGCGCTCAGAGGTCAGCCTTTCGGCGTCGCGTCGGCGTTCCACAAGCTCATGTCCGTCCACTGCGGCATCGACGTGTGCCTTGACCAGCTTGAAGACGAACCGGTCAACGTCAACGAGGATGTCCTCGAGGAGCTTGCGCGAGGCCGGAACGATGGTGTCGATGACCGTCTGCAGGCGGCCGACCACGGAGTTGCCGCCGGTGAAGAGGTAGGCCTCGAGCTTGGGCTCCAGGGCGTTCAGCTGACCGGCCACGGCAACAGACTTGCCGGCGATTTTCTGGCTCGCCAGCACGACGAGCAAGGCCTGGCGCATCAGGGCCGTGATGGCGTGACTCGGCCTTGCGTCGACGTCAACAACTGCCTGGTACTGACCAACCGTGCGAGTCAGGTACTCGGTGAGCATGGAGGGCTCCAGCAGCTCGACCAGAGCAATCTTGTCGATATCGGCGAGAACCTGCTCGGCACCGCGACGAAGCTCGACGCCAGCGATGGCGTCGGGGATGCCGTTGGACACGGTCAACGGTGCCGATTCGCGCGCCGGCGCCGGAGCTACCACGACTGGAGCGGCGACCTGGATAGGTGTCTCCGGCGCGGAAGGTGTCGCCGGAGGCGTCGCAACCGGCCCCGCCGTGGGGTCATCGAATTCGTCGGCGCCGACGTCAGATTCGCGGTCGAAGACATCCATGAAGAGTCGACTCCCGCGTCAGGCGGTGGCCGTTGCGGTTTCGGCCAGCGTGAAGCTCGCCGGAAGCTCGAACAGCTCTTGGACCATGCGGTCGATGTACTCGATGACGCTTCCAGCATTCATGGCCATGACCCGGAACCCGTGGACCACGTCGCCTTCCGCATCCTTGCCCTCCGCCCACAGCTTCGCAGCCTCCTTCTTGAGGGCGTCGGCCGAACCGACGAGCCCACCGATGGTGTATTTCGGGTGCTCACGAAGGTTGCGAATGGAGTCGCTCGACGGGATACCGTTTTTCAGCAAGCGATAGCCCCACTTTTTGGAGTGCGCCACCAGGGACATGCCGATGGACGGAATCGGAGCCGAGAACGTGGGGGTAGCCCACATATCCTCAGCCGTCGCACCGTCCGGAAGAAGGTTGTATGTCAACGCCAGTCGCTTCGCGTCGAAGCCGGCGGCGATGTAGGAGGCAATGGTTTCCGCCAACTTGTCCGGCTTCATGCCCGGGCGGACGGTCAGCACGACCAAGTCGGCCGCAGCATGAGCGCCCTTGAGCTTGCCGAACTGCGTCAGCATCTTGTCGGACTGGCCGGCACCGATTTCGTATACCGAGCCGACCTCCCGGACGGCGTCCTTCTCGATTTTCAGCAGAAGCTCCGGCATCTGTTCGGGCGTGAGCTTCAGGGTTTCACCCTCGCTCACGCGTTGCTTGGCGGGGTCCGGACGCTCGACCAGGTAGTAATTGCAGCTGCCGTGCAGCCTGGTCAGCGCCGGACGAATGAAGTGACGGATGGTCGAAGACTTCGTCGAGTCACTGTCCTCGCCGCTGATGACTGCAACGGAACGGATGTGATGGGTCAATTTGGACTCCTTTGGAGGGTTACGCGATGAAATCAGCGGCGCCGCGACGCCTTGGTATGCCTATTGTAGCACATAAACGGTATGCCTGCAAGTCAACGGTCGCTTCTGACCCGCTGCGCTCGAACTTCGTCCCGGTACGCTTGCGCGACTCTCGAGCTCTCGGGGACGCTTAGCGCCACGTCCGTGCGCCGGGCATTGACACCGGGCGTCATCAACAGGCCGGAGCGCAAGAGTAGTACGACACAGGCGATGCCAACGCCTGCGCCAAGCAGATGGTTGCCCTTCTCAATCAGGGATGCGCCATGCCGCTCGATGCAGCAGACGCACGGCTCGGTGCCGGCGCAGCCTCGGTGCCGATTGCGCCTCGTACCAGGTTCCGGTAGCCATCGAAGATGCCGGTGACGGAGATGTCCTGCAGATGCTTCCTCTCGGCGTACGACTGAAATTCCGTCGATGTCAAGATTGAGGCCGCTAGGATGGCAAAGCCACCAAGTACCGCGATGCCGAACATGGCCGAGGTTCCGATGCCGAACAGGAACTTCTGATCACCGATACCTCCAAGGCCAGCACCCCTCACAGCGACCGCGCCGTGCTCAGCAAGCTCAGGTCGGACATTCCAGGCAACGAGCGAAAAAGCGAAGAGGATGGCCATGGGCACAAACCAGAACAGGTTGAGCACCAGGAAGACACTAGACCACGCACCGTTGTGGCTGGGCTCGAGGAGGCCCTGGATGAAGTCCGGCGAGCCCCAGCCGATGTAACGCTGATACAGGGGAAGTGCTACCCGCGGCGAAAACACGAACATCACGAAGACCGTGCAGAGCGAGACGTTCAGGAGAACGGCAACGACCTTGAGGGTTCGAACAAGGTATTGCGCGAGAGAGAAGAACATGGGACTCCTTTCGATTGCTGAGGCGGACAAGGTCACGGCTCGTGGGCCGTCAGTCCTTCGACACCAGCTCGACGGACTGGTGTGCAATCTGGACGTCCTTGCCGCCGAGCTCGAGCAGCCCATCGACGCCGACAGCACCAGCGGGGAGTACCAGGCGATGCACTAGGTTGTGGATGTGTAGCTGCGGGTCAGCGCCGCCGGTGATTTCAGCGGCCTCATCCGGGTCGCGCTCGCGACTTGAGATGTGCCACCAGCTGGCGTACGCCAAGCCGGTCACGGGCACTTTGTCGACGAAGCCGTCCTCACCGGTGACGCGCACAAAGCAGTAGCGGGCGAACATGTCCATGACTGCCCTGTTGGCGTCCCTCACCACGTCATTCAGACGGCGGTCACCGGACACCAGCAACTGCAGGCTGATGGACTTCGGCAGGGAGACCGCCACCTCGTAGACTGCCCGCGTCAGCTCCTCGGGGCTGCAATGCGTCTCGCGCGCCATGCGGAGACGCCGCTCGCGCAGGGCCGGGAAATCGCCCAGCACGAACTCGGTGTACTGCTGCAGGGTGAATGGGCCAGGGCTGAGCCCAAGGGCAGGCAGGAGCGCGCCGCCGAATTCAGGCGGAAAGTCCTGGTGCTCGATGAGCTGCTCGAAGCCTTGGGACTCGCGCAGGAAGTAGCCAAGGGCCTGTATCAGGCTGATGGGACGAGGACGGCCAATCATTGGTCGACACCGGAAGCGCCCTGATGCTTCGCAGCGCGTCGCAGCGCCTTCTCCTCTCGCACGCGACGCAACACCTCGCTGTAGCTCGGACGCCTCGGTCGCAACGCTCGAGTCGCCGGAGTGCCGTGGAGAATCTGAGGCAGTCGCTTCGCGGTGCCAAACAGCGCAAGGACAACGATGATGAAACGCTCGAACATGTTTGCACTCCTCGGAAAGCGTCTAGGCAGTGAAGGAAGGGATAGCTGACCGCAAGGCGGTCAGCTCAAATTCAGGCGGGCTGGCAAGAGGAGGGTCAAGCAGGCTCCGTGACGTTGGTGTGTACAAAGGTCGGACGCCGGCCGCGCTCTGCGTGGAGTCGTCCGCTCTTGGTTTCCGCGGCGTCACGTTCGTCCGAGATGCTCATGAGCTCAGCGTCGTGGATGAAGAATGCCCCCCGCGGGATGCGTCCGGCACGCTCCAGCGCGGCGATGAAAGCCTTCGCATACGCCGGGCGCATCGTGGCGACACGGTAGGCAAGCGCGGCGTATTCGAGTGCCACCAGGTCGACCAGGGGAGAGTGAGGTCTAGAGGGGTTCTTCATGGCAAATGGCCCGCTTGACGCCGGCCCTGTTGGCTCTGGTTACTCGAAGGAGACCGACAGCGCCGACTGCACGAGCTCGCGCTCCTTGCCGTCCAGACGCGCGACCGCGTGGTCGATGGTCTCGAGTTCCTCGCGGGTGAACTTCGACATCGAGTACGTCTTGCGACCGCCGTTGTAGTCAACAAGCACAGGCGCCTTGTAGCCGACAGCGATGACGACACCGTCAATGACGAGACGTTCGCCGTCCGATAGCAGGATTTCGGAAGCCTCCGGGTGTGCCTTGCTGAGCATGCCCGCCCGCACGACAGTGCCATCGCCGTCAAGAAGCAAAGCGGCATCTGTCGTGATGAAGCGGTCAGCGAAACCGGCCCTGGTGGAGAAGTGACCTTGCGAGACCCAGATGTCGTAGTGCATCACATCGCCGAGGCCGTCAATATGCTGAGTGCCGCCGACCTTCCTGACTTCAACGGCCCCGGACGCGTAGCCGTCGGTACCCTTGTCGCCCAGCCGGGCCCAACAGGTACCCTTGCCGGACTCGGTGTGAAGCGCATGCAGCACAGCGGTGTTTTCGAGTACCTCGAACGACACCGTGCGCGGCGACAAGTTGCCCTTTGAGCAGACGGAGATTTCCGGTGCCTGCATAGGGGAATTGCCATCGGCAGCCAAAGCGCCGAAGGAAGTGACCAGGGCGGCCGCGACGAGGACGAATTTCTTCTTCATGGTTTCCTTTCAAGAGATGTTGTGTGCTTGTTGTAGCACGTCCAGGCGTCAAAGATGGTGTCTGGACTGCGGTGAACCGAGGATTGAAGCCAGGACGGCTTTCAGGTCTTCGCGCCGCGCGGCCAGGCCAGATTCTTGCGATTGACTGGCAGGCCGGACTTGGTGACGAAACCTTCGAGCTCCGCGAGCTCGCCCAACTTGAGTTCGGCAGAGCTGCTCGCCGTCTTCGTGACCGTTTCGCCGGCCTCGGCATCGCAGCCGACAGGCAGAATGCTCAGAGGGGCGCAGACACGCGCCGTCACAACAGAGCTGAGAATGACAGGCTTTGCGCCGGCAGACTGCGACGCATCGTAGACGTAGTGCACGTCGGTAACGCGACCCATTGGCGCCTGGTCTGCCATCTTCGCGCCAACGAGGTAGTAAAAGACAGCGGCCTCGTTGTAAGCCTGTTTCCGAGCAGGCGCCTGCTCAACGTAGACAGCAGCGCCGCCGGCGCCGGCAACCGCGACGCCGGCGACAAAGCCAGCAACCAGAGTCTTCAAGGAAATCTTCATGCGTGGTACCTCCTGAGTGGTTGATGAAAAGCTGCAAATGAAATCCGATTTTTCCTTAGTGCGGCTATTGTCGCACATGTATGCGTTTAGGGCAATTGCGCTGTTGACGGAAACACCTGCTAAGAGCTAGGAATCAGCTTGGCCGCAACAGCCATCAGCGGCTTCAGCGAACCATGATGTCGGTCAAGGGGCACCGCGACCATGAAGCCGAGCCCAGTGCTCTCCGGCATCGCGAGCTGCTCGAGCTCGCCGGCGCCCAAGCGCTCGCGCATTGCCGCCGGGAGTTTTTCGGAAAACACCGCGATGAACCGTGGGTAGCGCGTGTGCATCATCGCCAGCGTCTCGAGTTCCTCGTCGCCATCCTGCGCGACCGGAATGGTGAGCTCGACGAACTCCGGCAGGTACCGCGTCAGAATGGTGTTCGCCAGGTCACCGGCACCCAGGTCAACGCCCTGACTGATGTAGTCTAGAACGCGTTGGATGGGGCCGGAGACGGGCCGCTTACCTTCTTCCATCTCGATGAGGCGGTCGTTGGCATTGGCTCCGGCCAAGCCGACGAGGTCACCCATGTCGCGGTAGCTGGCATCAATTCCGTGGCGTGTAGTGCGAAGTTTGTCGTCGGGTTGCATGCTCAGGATTGTCGCGCTTCGCTCAGAACCCACTGGTTATGCCTGACGGACGTTGCTGTGACTTCTTCAGCGAGGTCTCGCCAGAACGCCAGCAACCTGGATGCACCTCCGCGCCGACGCAAATGCTCCATAGAATATAGCGGCGGCGCATTTCCCCTAATGAGAACCTCGGCCTCCAGGATGAACGACGATGCGCACGCCGCCGGACACTCCCGAAGCCACTGTAGCGAACGCATCGCATTGTCCTGGAATGAGGAGCAGCGCAGAGCCACCAGGAGCCCGGCCTGTTCGGGGCCGTCGAGAGTGCTCAGCAGCTTAAGGGCTCGCCGCTCTGCGTCTGCGCCCAGGCTTCCGCGAACAAATGCCAGCGCAGCTTCGCGGCCTCGACGGATAGACGACTGGATTTCGAGGTTGCCCTCCGCATCCTCCCTTGTACGCTGGCTGTCGCGCATACAGTTCAACGACCCAACAATGCCAACATCTTGCGGCGGCTCACTTCCATGCGCTGACGCCGCTGGTCCTTTCGCCCGCCATGCCAGTTGGCGTCGGACAAGTCGCTGAAGGTCTCGAAAGACGGCGCGCCGCGAAGCTGGCCGCGTTGGGTCTTCGTGGACTTGACGGGTTGGAAGCCGGTGTTGGTGAACGACATGTTGAACTCCTTGGTGAAGGCTGCCCTAGGGGCGAAGGTGCAAAGAAATGCGTTTAGGATATCGTGTACGCGTATTTTGTCAAATGAATTCGGCTGTAGAGTCTGGGGGAGCGTTGGTCTCTCCTCGTCAACGCAGAACTTTCTAGGCACGGAGAACGGCATGCATGACAGCTCACCGAAGACGCTCTGGCACGATGCAGAGGACTTTCAGTTCGGTCTTGACGTCGAAGGGCGGCTCATGGTTTCGTGGGCTGCTCCGAACGGCATCGAAGGTCTTCCTCGATTCGGTGTTTTGGTTCCTGCGTCTGCTCTCGCGATCCTGAGGCTCGGACTCGCACAGTCCGAGCCGTTCCAGGCGGCGCTGAGCGTTCAAGCTCCACCCTCAGGTGCGCATTGACTTTGGCCTCCGTTCTTCTATGCGTGCAAGCGCATTTTTCGAGGTAGGGAGCTAGGTCATGTTCGGATTTGGAAAGAAGCCCGACCATTCTGGAGTGCTGCTCGAGTTCCTAGTGGATGTGTGGAAGTTGAAGCCTCGAATTGCCGGCGCGTTTATCGTCGCGTATGCCAAGGAAGTGTCGGCCCGCTATGAACGCGGAACGGCTGCGGCCGGCACGGCGGCTTCGTCCATGAATGCGGGAGCACGGCTTGCAGCATTTGCGATGGGTGACGACCCCCGCAAGTTCGCAGTGATGGCACAAGCCTACGACGCATTTACCGGAGACCTTCGACTGAGTCGCCATGCAGGCACCGACGTGGAGCTCGCCATCTGGTCCATCCTCTGGAATGATTCCGAACTGCTTCGCCAGATCGACGCTGCGCTGGCGGACTTTGTGGTCGAGCAGCAGCCCACAAAATATCCTGACATTGACCTGCTTGCATTCGACTGACGATTGCATGTGGTACCCAGTCACGGGCTTCCATGATTGACCCAGCAAGCCAAGCAAGAGAAGCCTTGGTTGAACACCTAGCTTCTCGGGGTTTCCAGCCAGACTTCTAATGGTGTATACTGTGTTGCATGAAAGAGACAGGCGCACACACCGCAGAGATGAACCTCGAGGTAGCCTCGCGGCTGCTCGACGCCGCCAGCTGCATCACCATCGTTCGCCAGGTGCGAACGACGGCTCGGGGGTACGCTTACCGACTGTCGCTGTTCGTTCGACGTTCAGACGAAACCGAACTCCACGACCTGGCTAAGGCCATCGGGGTGGAGGGCCACGTGGCGCCAATCTCTACGCGAGGAGTGACGTACTTCCAGCTGTCGTGGCACGGAGCCAGTGTCGTGTCCGTCCTCGAGGTCGCCAAGCCATGGCTGCGTGAGCGGGCCAAGGAGGCTCGCCTGGCGGCCAAGTTCTGGCGGGACGGCGCATTCGACCAGCACACCCGCGGGCCCGTAGCTGAAGAAGTCTGGGCCAAGCGAGACGCCTTATACGCCGCGATGCGCGCACTCAAGGTAGAACTCGCAGGTCGAGAGCGCGTCGTGAGCGCGCATCGAGACCTGTCGGCGATTTGACTGCCGCTGCGGTCAGCCGCCGTTGTGTTGAGCCACGATTGCGCGAGCCTCTTCGCCGCTGAGAGTGGTCTGCGCGTCAAGCTGATTTGCAATCGCCTCGATGGCCGGCATCATCGGCGTCAGCAGCGGCACGACCTGCTTCCAGCCGAAGGTCATGAACTCAGAGTCCATCTCCAGCGGCCACGATTTCGCGTCTCCACCGTGGTCCGCGCCGAAGAATGACTTCTTGTCATCCCATGCGTTGGCCATCCCGAGGTTAATGAAGTCCTTGTCGGTGAGCTTCGCGCCGGTCGGCAGCATGAGTCGACCGCTCCTGTACAGGATGAACTCGACCGCATAGCCGCCACAAGCGATGAGCCGTCCTTGCTGAGTATCGCCGCTGCGATTCACACGGCAACGCCCGCCGCCCTCCGGAAAGAGTTCCAAGAATTCGACATCTGCGCCTGACAGTAAGGCTGCCACACAGTGACCGGCCTCGTGGAGCGCACGATAGCGACGCGACTTGTGGTCAACGACGTTCGAAGATGTCATCCGGTTGCATCCCTTCGTACAGATGTAGCTCTTGCTTCACTGTACGCTACCGGTGGACTGCTCATCGTCAGCAAAGAGACCGAGCGTGCAATTGTTCCGACCCGGGACAACGAGGTCGGCGAAGTCGTCGAAGGAGTCACCTCCGGCAACGGGTGAGGCCGGCATTTCGGTGCTGTAGCGGCCGCCCTGGCCGAAACCGTTGCGCTGATTGCCGGACGCCACGACAGCCATCGTGACCTCGCGGCGCTGTGCCGAACGCGACAGCCAGCCGGTGACGAACGCACGGGCACCCTTGAGTGTCTTCCTGCGTTCCGGCCTGCTGTGACACCACTCTGAGGCGCACAGCATCTCGCGATTGACATCGACGCCGGGATACAGCGGCTCCATGGCCTTGCGGAAGGCGTCGGTGAACTCGACAACCTGGCCGCCCTTGACCTCCAGACGCATGATGACCGGCGACTCGTAATCATCATCGGTGCCGATGCGAAGCGGATTGGGCGCCGGCGGCCGCCTGGCGGGTGCCTGACGCCCGCCGGCGCCGCTGGGATGAATCGGAGCCGGGTCGAGCAAAGAGGTCTGCAAGGCTGCCTCGATGGGGGCTAACCCAGGGGCCGCAGCAGAAGCGGGCGACGTCGGCGCGACCCTTGAAGGCGCTGCAATGCCATCCGCGGAACCATTCCGACGCTTCTGCCACCCTGCTTTCCGGCGGGCGGACTCAGCGCTCTTGCCGCGCATGGAGTCGGCCAGGTCGACGAGCTCCAGAGTGTCATCGGCGCCGACGGCCACCAGGCGCATCGCAACGAGCTCGTTCACGAGCTGCTCGAAGCCGGCTGCGTCGAGACCGGCGAAGTAGGCAGCATGGTCTCGCAGGTCGGTGCGCCGCATTCCGGTCTGCCCAGACGCCAGCGCCTGGCGAGCCCACGCGAAGAGGCAGCCAACGTGGACTGCCTTCATGACCGGGAAGGAGTCGCGCGCATAGACCGCAGACGCGAACAGTCCGGATACCTTTTCGAGGCCCTTGAATGATTTCATGATGGTCTTCCGAGGCTGAGGCGTCGCTGCGCGAATTTAGTCGCGCGGCTCACCAGCGAGTGCAGCACCGGTGACTCCATTCGCCCAATGCGACGGCAACGAATCCAGGCGCGACGCCGAGGTGCGCGCTGCCCCAGAGGTGGTCTCCCCAGGGGCGGCATCAACGAAGCCTGAGACTGACTCCAGGATGCTGAAGAAATAGCGCATGCGCGCCTCTTTGGAGCTGGTGAGGCGGCGCATCAAACAAGCTCAGCGTAAAAGTCGTCGTCGGACTGCGTGAAGTAGCCGTCGACATCCAGGACGCCGGCGGCGCGCAGGCCGGCCTCAAGGGCGTCGGCCCGGCTCAGGTCATCGTTGATGGCGCGGGTCCTGGATTCGGAGATGATTTCGGCAATGCACATGATGATTTCCTTGCGAAGTTGAAGGCTGCCCTTTGGGCGGGTGGGAATCAGGCGAAGAGTTGCAGCTGGGCGTCGTTCGAGGCGGCAGCGCACTTGCGACGCGCACGCGTGACGGCCGGCAACCCCACTTGCTGCGCGAACCAGAGCTCGAGCAGGTCGTCGTTGGAGAGGAGCCCGACGACGGTGCCAGCAGCCGGCGACATGAAGTCGCTGGCGTCGAAGGTAGCAACGTCGTCATCGACGGAGTAGGTCGTTGCCATGATGGGTCTCGCTGCGAAGGCGGTTAGAAGCAGGGGCCGAGGTCGTCGTTGAAGTCCTTGTCGTCCGGCGAGGCGCCCAGCACGATGACTTCCATCTCGAGTTCGGTGACTTCGAGGCCAGGGATGCTGTTGGCAAATTCGTTCATGGTGATTCCTTGGTGAAGGCTGCCCTTTGGGCTGGTAGGCATCAAATCTCGATGCCATGACTAGAGTATACTGTAATGCGGGGATGAATCAAGATACTTCGAACACCGCAAGAGAATTCTTTTGCATAACTCGGGCCTGGCTTATGACCAAATACAGCAATGCTTTTGACGGATAGTAGTATATACTGCAAATGCTAGATTGAATGAGCGCATTCCGCCCAAAGGGCAGCCATTACTGGAATCCATCATGCAGAGCAACACCGATATCCACGCCATGAAGCAGCAACTCGACGAGGGCTTCACTGACGAACAGAACGCGCGCTTCGAGACTGCTTTCGCTGCGGCCAAGGTCGCCGCCGGGACTCTGTTGTGCGCAAGGTATGGCGTCGGTGCTGCCGACCTCATCGACGCTATGCGATGCAGCAAAAACGTCAACGCGGAGATGGAGCGTCTGGTTGCGCGCATCGAGATGGAGCCGGAGTTCATCCGGTTCATTCACAGCGGCATCGACTTTAGTACCTGTTTCGCTCGTCTCAGGGGGCGCTTCGGCGCCCTTTGTCGTTCTTACCCAGGCGTGAGTGCTCGCGCCAGATGCGGCACGGAACTTGAAGCACGCCCGTCGGCGGCACACCGCCGACACAAGCCTGGAGCTTGCCGACTTAGCACAGCAGGACGCGAGAGGAGAAGCAGCCTTGCACGCCGTTTGGCGTGCACAAACCGGGCAGGCTGGAGAAGAGAATGTGGGTTGAAGGCACGGCCACCACGACGCGTGAGGTGCGTCCGCGCGCCACCGATGCCGCTTCCGGAACATGGCCCTCGGGGAGTCCAGTGCACGCCACCGGCCATCACGCGCGCGCCAACAACGCCTTCCACCACACCCTTCCCACCAGCCCGCCTGCATTGCATCTGACTTGCCCAGGCCCGAGCGCTGGTACATCGCATCGAGTGACTGGACGTGGGCCGAAGGCTGCTCCGCACCAAATGCCAGGCTCCGCCCGTCTTGGCACAGCCGTTGAACATCTGCACTCTCCACGCCCGTATCCTCGGCCCGGAATCGCATCGCACGGAGCGCACCCGCGTCGGCCGTCGGCCGCTTGGCCCGGCTTCATCGAGTGGGTTCCGACGTCAGTGGAAGGAGTCGATGTCCCCAGACGCTTTCAGTTGCTGGATTCGTCCCGGGCGGATTTCGTGGCCAGAAGGTAGACCGCCAAGGCGCCAGCGAGGTTGACTGCGAGCTCGGCATGTCGCGGCGCAGGCTTCACGGCCACCTTCCCCGTTCCATGCGCATCGCTCAGCCGGTTCCGCAAAGCCCCAAGGCCTTCTACAACCGCAGTGCAGCCACCGAGAATCTGCTTGAAGACCTGTCCGGTGTGCTGCGAAGGCGCCAGCTGCAGCCGTTCCGCAGTCTGGCGGTATAGCTTGCTGATGTCGGGAGCGTCGTCCGTCGCGGCGCCGCCCTCTTCGAGGATGTGCTTGCAGATGGACTCGAGGAGCGTGCGTGCCATCGTGATGGCCCCTTCGGGGTCACTGGCGCGACGCTCAAGCGCCTTGCTCCACGCCGACTGGACGTGCGCCGAGTCAAACTTCTCTACCGCAGCAGACACGAGACCGTCTGATGGCGCAGCCTCAGTCTCCAAGGCGTCCATCAGTGGCTCGAACTCTTTCCAGAGGTAGGTTCTCCGTTCGGCGTAGGTCGGAAACTTGTGCTTGATGAACTGCCAGAACTGCGGGAGGTCGCGGCAGGTGCGGACGAATCGCGGAATCAGCTTCGACAGCCACGGGTCTTCAATCATCATTTGACGCAGCCGCATGTACTCGGCTTCGTCGCCATCGGTCCCGGTAGCCCGTGCAACCAGGAGATTCTTCAGGGCTTCAGCGGATTCCAGTAGTGGGTGCATCGTGATGGAACGTCTAGTTCGATTGGCTGCATAGAATCGACAACGAGCCCAGGAAGGGCGAAGAGGTCATATTGGAACAGGTAATCCCAGAGATTTCGGAAGCACAGCGCCACGCCATCGAGACCTTCATCGCCGCCCGACGGGCCCTCAGCGACCGCGAACCACGGCCTGCGTGGTTCGGGCTCTGGAAAGACACTGTCTCACCGTCCACGTTCGTCGACGGCTCGATACCAGGAGACTACGCCTGTCCGCCCGCCGACACCCTGAGAGCCGTGCTCCCGTTTTTCGACTCCAGTTCTCCGCTCGTCCGGCCCGCCCGGAGCGCACGAATCCCAGTGAAGTCGGTGGTCGGCTCAAGCTGGCGTTGGCACGAGGGGTCCCTGCCATACGGCGCCCGGGATTCCGTCGAGAGCGCAATCGCGTATTTCACGGACGATGCCTGTGCTGAAGGTTCAAGCAAGAGCGCGCACGCCTGCCTGGTCAACCCCTTGGGCATCTTCTACATCAACGGCGAGGGCAAGAATCGGGTTGCATTTCTCGCGCGAAACGGTGTCGAGATGATGCCGTGCGCGCTGACGGAAAGAACATATCCGAGCGCCAGCAGACTCAGCCTGGTTGCGGTGCGAGAGGGTATCCTGGCGTCCTGGGTGTGCGTGCTGGATTCAGCGCTTGCGGTGTCGGTACCCTACCCGGAATTCACCTTGCCAATCCTCGAAGCCTACGGTGTCCGGCGCGTCGAATGGTGCAAGGATTGGCCGATGCAGGCAACGGTGATGAACTCCTTCCGACTGCAGCGCGGCGAGACGGACGTCATGCGAAACGGCACTGCGAATCCGCTCAGCTTCGCCCATCTGAAAGCTAGAGAGGCAGATGCGCGCAACACAGCAAGCACGGTGCGTCTGCCGCTGTACAGCCATCGATTGCTCGACCAACACCCGAACTACGTGCGCAAGGTCTTGGCCGTTTTCGCATCTCTGCTTGTAGTGTGTCTGGTCTTCAAGGCGTCCGAGGCGCTACTCGGGCTTGGCGGACTGCTGGGCGCGATGGCCATTCTCGCCATTCCAATCGGTGTTCGCACGGCGGAGGTGCCCGATGCCGAGGTCTCGCTACGCGCGGCCGACACCTGCGCTAGTGTCGAGTTAGGCCTAGAGGCGTTTCGCGAGGACAGCGCTTGAGTCCAGTCGAACGGGCCGTCAGCGCCGGCGTCAGTGCTCGCCGAGCTCCACGAACTCGAGCCCGGTCAACCCGGCGCTGCTCGCGAGGCTATCAAGCCGTTCCTTCGCGGCCAGATTCACGTACATGCGTGTGCCCACGGTACGAGGGTCTTTGAAGATAGAAGGCTCAGTCGGCGTGGCGCCTTCACGGAAGGCTTCTTTGACGATGACGCCAGTGGAGCGCTTCTCGGAGCGCTCGGGGTCGATGCAATCGACCACGTTGGTCACGTTGTAGAAATACTCCGTCGAGCCGCCGACATCGAGCTCCAGCAGCTGGCCGAACTCTTGCAGGAACGGGCCAAGAGCGTCATGCGCCTTCTGATTGAGGACAAGCGCGCCGGACATCAACAGGCTCACGTCAGCCCGCGGCAGCGCAGCCTTCTTCTTCGGCTCCTGGAAGACACTGACTTTTTGCCGCTTCTTCCACTGCAGCGGTTTGCCACGTGCCTCGAACGTACCGGACATCGCCTGCGCCTCCGTCGGTGCGAGTGGTGCGAACTTGTCCGCCGGAGCGGTTCGGAGTTGCCAGATTGCCATGTCAGCTCTTCATGTAGGGGAAGGTGCCCGCAACCATCTCGGCGCGCATGGCACGTAGCTCTTCTCGAGCTGCAGATGCAGGCTCGCCTGCGCGGTCACGTAGCCTGTCGGTCACCTCGAAATGATATGGGCCGCTGTGGAGCGGACCGTGCGGCACCGCATTCTCAAGTCCTGCGACATTGGCCCCCAGCTTCTTGGGTAGGAACACGCCATTGTCGGCGTCGTCGATGCCGATTTTCCACCGAAAGAGGTAGCCGCGAGCGACCGCAGCGAGGTGATGGCGACGCGCGACGATGTGGTGGGCGTCAGTGGCATCCGGCTGCAGCTCGCCGCGTGCGAGCTGGATGTTTCCGGAGAGGGCCTGGCTGTGGCTCCCTTTCGCAAGGGCATCTGCTTGCAGGCGCTTGACGGACACGCGTTGCTTCGTGATTCCGTTCTTGTAGCAGACGAGCGACTTCGCTTTTCTGAGCGCTCGGTCGTTTCGCACGGCGTAGGTGTTGACCGTCCGGTCGTTCCGCATCAGAAGGTTCGCCAGAATCGCTTGCTCCTGCAGCTCCGCCGCGGGTGCGGCAAGTGCCTGCACGCTCCCCTTTGGCACTTCCTTCGCCATGCATCTCTCCCTGGTTGTCGTGTCGCCGTCGCGCCCCATTCGTGGAGCGTAAAAAGTATGTCACGACATCCGCAGCCGACCCGCCCACCCAAAAGGGGGGAGGAATGCAACACTATGTGTCCGTAGCGCGGGTAAGGTGCTCAGTTGGTGCTGTTGCTCGAGACCGCGACATGCTGAGCGCCGATTTCGTAGGTCACTTCCGAGCTCACAGCAATCGCCGCCAGATTCCCATCGAAGAGAACCTTCGGTTGAGCAAGGCGCAAGGCGAGCTCATCGACCGTCACACGATGCAGTGACTCCCAGAACCGGTACGAATCCGGGTCACGGACCAGGAACGCTTCGACATGCCCATCGCTCGCGCGCACAGGCTCGACGAGCGAAATCACGTGGTCGGCTTGCGTGTAGGTGGAACCCCTGTCTGGATGCTCCGCCGTCATAGCGAGCACAGCGTGGCCGCCTTCGAGCGCCGCTGCGGCCACCACAGTCCACGCATCCCTGGGAACCACCATTTCGAATCGCAGCGACTGCGCGACAGAGGCGCCGAAGAATTCAGGTAGACGCCGCTCGAGCGCATCGAAGTCAACGGTTCTGTCCGCCGCTGCCGGGAAGAACATGTTGTTGGCGATGGCCCAGCGACGAAAGCGTACGAATTCTCGCGAATCGAAGTGGCGACCACTGCGTTGCAAGGCGTAGTCGTAGAGCGCGTACAGCGAGCAGCTGGTGCCGGCGCCCTCATTGGCATGTGCCAAGACGTCGACGACTTCATGGAAGAAGGGCAGCGGGTCGAGGCGAGCGAGTCGCTCAGCCGGGCCAACCGACCCACGCGATGCCGGCGCGGAGAGATTCGATGGCGCAGTCACACAAGAAGCGAGCGCCATCGTCGTCGCCAGAGCCAACAGGCGTACCGTCGTGCGGATACCGCTCATTTGCCACTCCGGAGGCCGGCCGTCCGACGCATCTCAAGCGGGGCCCGGGTATCCATCGCGGTATCCGAGCTCCAGATGGCCCACACGCGCTCGCACAAGTACCTTCGGTTTCGGGGAAGCTCCCAAACGGAATCGATGCGGAACAGTTCCAGCACCCACTTGCACATCTCCGACACCGTCTTGAATCGCTCCGGCATCACGTTCCAGTAGGCATCTGAGCAAGCCAACGCTGCCAGATGCACCTGGTCAACGGTGTCGGTAGGGCGTTGACGCCATCCCCCCGCAGGCATGAGCGGAGTGTCGGGCGACCCGTTGCCCCAGTCGTAGCCCACGCCGTCACTCTCGATGATGATGGTCGGAATCTTGGCGTCGGGCAGGGCCTGAAATGGCATCCCGATACAGCCAAGCAGGCGCTCGAGCTCAGGGACGTAGTCGGTCTCGACACCGCCATCGGGCTCGGACAGGTGCATGGCCAACGGCTGGATGCTGGAAAAGCCCAGCAGCGAATCGTCCACACCCAACTCCCGCATCGCCTCATAGGTGGCGCGAAGTTCCGGGTGGCTGACGGTGAAGTGGGTGGTGAGGTGCGGGTGGTTCAAACGAGGCCTCCTTGCATGGCGGGTTGTGCGTCTGGCGTGTCTGGGGGTAGGACAGCCTTCGGCTGCTCGATGGCAGCCTGCGGCAGTTCAGGCGGGCTGGCAGAAGATGGGAGGCCGAAGGCCGCAACAGCCAAAGCGGTACGGACTCGATGAACCGAAGACGGGAAGCGGAGCCCCGCTCCCACGCCGTGGACAAGTCCCCGCCCACAAGCTCGCGCGTGTGGACGCCCGACACGCTCGGTGCGGACTTGCCCACCGCTCCTCTCACCCTGTTGGACCGATTTCCTGAAGACCGAACCCGGAATCCCATAACCACAAGGAATGCGCCGAGCCAGGCCGAGACCAGTGACCATCAGCGAGACCAGTGAAATCTGACCGGCATCGGGGAACTCAAGACCGGCATCGATGAAGGTGCAGGGAACTCGTTCCACCCGGCGAGTCAGGTCGGAGGGGAGGTTGTGCATCGCAATACAAACAGCCGACACCGCATGCCGCTCGTTGGCGGCAAGCTCAAGGAGGGCGGGCTGGACAAAGGAGAGAACGGGCAGGCGAGCAGCCTGGCCGTTCTCTCCCTTCCACTGCACTTGGGAGCGGAGCGACCCACGGAGGCCCGCCGGGCCGAAGGCATTGACAGCTTCGCTGTTGGGGTGGACGACTGGCGCGGGCCCGACAGGGTTCGCGAGCACCAACGATGCGCCCAATTTCATCGTCCGCCCTTACCGGCGCCAGCAGCACTGACCTGCGAATCCATCTCGGCAATGATTTCGACCATCATGTCCACGGCGCCGTTCGCCAACAGGACTCCAGCGTGAACGACACCAGCCTCCTTGCGAGACTTGGGGCACCACAGGATTGGCAGCACCGGTCTCGTGGAGGACTTCATAAGCGCCTTGACACGACTCGCCTGGCTCTGAGCCTGACGCAGCTCCTTGTCCGCCGGCGTCGCATCACGATTGGTGCGAACAACACGTCCACTGCGAATCGTCAACCCGCCATAGGACTTGATTTCTAGGATGCAAACCATCGAGTCCGTGGTGATGACGGCATCCAGGTTGCCAAGACCGTCGAACCACATGTCTCGCTGCAGCTTCCACCCGCGTGCATCGCACTGAGTCTGTAGTCCGGCAACCACCTCGTCTTCGACGACAAAGCCCCGGCCCCGGCGTTGACCTTCCCGATACCAACGATACGCCAGGACTCCGGCACCAACCAGCAGGACGGCGCCGGTCTTGACGAAACCGGTCCAGGCCCCGGCACTCATCGTCACCACACCGGCGCCGGCCATGATTGCGGCATCGCGGTAGCACAGGAGGTCGGGTCTGAATGCGATGACAGAACCCTTGTTCGATGCCATGGATTTGTTCATCGGCTTCATTGAGCCCCCTCCGGTTGCGTGTCTTGTTCATCGGCATCGGACTCTTCATCAGCGCCGCTGAGCATGCGGTCAAGCATCCCCTCAACGTCTTCGGCCGTGATGAACCTGGCCTCCTGCAGTTCCACCGTTTCCTTGAGCTGCGCAGCCACCGAGTCCAGTGAAGCAAGCCGAGCCCGGACTTCGTCCATCGAGCCGAGCAATGCATTGCCAGTATCGGCCACGAGTCGAGCCACCCCCTGCATTTGGCCCAGGATGGAGCGCTGCTCCACGGATTCGAGGTACTCCACTACGGCGACATAGACCAGGCCAGAGCTACTGAGTCCGGAGTCCTTCACCGCGGATTCCCATCGCGCGCTCAGTGACGGCTCCAGGCGAGTCCCCGGAATCGGCTCCGTCTTCTTCTCCGGCTTCACCAGGTCAGCTTGGCGCCGTTGAAGTTCCTCGAGATGTCGGGTTGAACGCTTCCGGCTTCGTTGGATTTTTGGATTGCGCATTCCACTGGCGCCAGCTTCGGAGTCCACGGATTCACTGACCGATTCACCGACACCAGCGACAGGCATACCTTCCGAAATCGGTGGGGCTGAGCCATTGGTGCCGTGGGGCTCTTCACCGGCTTCGCTGCTCCGGGCCTGGATGTGAGATTCCGCTTCCATCGTCACCGGTGCCGTTGCATGCAGCGGATTCGGTGAGATGGGTTGTGGGCTCGGGAGGGTGATGGTTTCGGTCATGCTCCTGTGGATTCGCCTGTGTGTGCCCATTGTAGCACATTAGCCTGTTAACAGCAAGTTGCGCCCCTTGGTTGCGCTAAGCCTTTGATTTCGTTGGGTTGGTGACATTGGTTTTTGTTGACGCTCTCGGCTCTGTTGTTGACATTGATTGGTACGTTTGGTCGGGTTGGTTTTGCTTGTTGGGTTATGGCTGTCTGGGGGCTTTGTGAGAGGGGGATGCAACGATGAGCAACGCCACCAGCAGCTCCTTCGCTCAACGAATCAATAGGGCGTCATGTATGGCTGGTCTTTTCGGCATTCCCAAGTACTTCTCCATAGGAGAGGCAGTCCCGATTTGCCTGACGTTTTGTTCGGGCCTGCCACACCAGTGCCACATAGCCGTTTGCTTCGCTTCACAGCGCAACAACACGGTTTTGCTTGACACATGTGCGTGTGTTGTCGCACATTATCATATGTGCCACGTAGCGCCCTTGAAAGGAGCCAACGCCATGCCCGCTGCTTATGCGACTCCGCCAGCTACTGTCTCGAAGGCACTGGATGCCATCGCCGCCGAGGTGCTCGCAATGGCTGTAGGCAGTCCGCGGCCGACGCATCGGCACCTAGCCAACTCGATTCAGCGCCGGTTTGCCATCGAGGTCTCGCCGGATAACTTGCGCATGTGGCTGACCAAGCGGCACGCTGAAGCCGTCCGTGACACGGTTGTGCCTGGCGTCAGCAACCCGCTCGACCCGCACCTTGAGCTCGTGAACGAGCTTCGCGACCCGGCGCGCAACGACGGCGGCGTCTACACGTGGGTTCAAATTCTGGACGCCATCAAGGGCATCGACCCCTCGCTTGTTGACTGTAAGGACACCACCCTGCGCTCCTGGTACTCGCGTCGCGCCAGACGGGCCGCCTCGGCACAGGCCATCGCAACCAGCGCTACCATCGGTCGGGACGCCCTGGCTGCTCATGACGCAAGCGTTGGCGTGGTCACCCCCAGCGCCAGCGTTTCGCCCACGCTCACGGTCGAGGAGCCGGCGCTTCCCAGTCCCTCGGCGGCTACGCCATGGTCTGAGCCGGATATCGCGTCGACCCCTGCCGCCGGCGAGGATGCTCGCGCCGCGGCAGCTGCGGAACTCGCTCAGCTGCGCGGCGACACCCCGAGCGAGCTCGAATCCGTTCTGAGCAGGTTCCTCCCGCAGAAGGCGTCGCAATGACGGCGCCCCTTCTCATCGAGCTCGTTCCAAAAAGCGCGCATGGCGTGAACCTGCGCTCAGCCGGCACGAAGTCTCAGTGGAGGGCCATCAAGGAGCTCACCGTACGGCTGGCCTGCGGCCGGTGTGAAATCTGCAACGCTCCCCCTATCAAGGAGCACCCGCTCGAAACTCATGAAGTCTGGCGCTGGGACGTTGCCACATCGCGCCAGGTGCTCGTGCGCACCATCGCGCTCTGCTGGCTCTGCCATCTCGCCAAACATCCGGGGATGGCCGACAAGCTTCGCCTCACGGAGCGCATGCACCGGCACGTGATGCGCGTCAACGGATGGACGGGTGAGGAGCTCGTTCACCACACCAAGGCATCGCTGCGCGAATGGGTGGAATTCTCGTTCGTGCGCTGGAGCTTCGAGCCTGACCTGGCCGCTGTCCTCGCCGACCTGAAGGCCAAGGCGCTGGTTCAGACGTAGGAAAGCCCGGCGGTGGCCGGGCTTTTACTGTTGCTGGTTGCGCGTCAGTGCGCGTACGGGCTCGGCGCACTCATCGTGAAAGGGCTTTCGTACTCGAAAGCGCTTCCGACCTCGACGCCGAGCACGCTCGAGGTGCCAGCCTGCGGCTTCGTCATGAACGCCTCGGCAATGAAGATGGCCGATTGCATCAGCGGGTTCGCGTCCTTGGTTTCCGCCGGCAGCGACCGGTAGAGTGCCATGGCGCCCTTGATGTCACCCATGAACAGCATCGAGGAAATGGCCAGGCCATTCCCGTCGTCACCGCGATACATCTTTTCCATCTGCTTCAGGTATTCGTTGAAGCGCTTGCGGCGGTACGCCATCACGTTGCCCTCCATGAAGTCATCACGACGAGCGAGCCGCTCATTTTTCCCCCCAAGGATTTCCGCGCCGAGCTTCTCCGCACGCTCCTTCCGGTGACGAGCGGCGATGATTTGCCTCATGCGCTCTTGGTCACGGATATCGTCGACGAGCTTGTAGCTCGCCACGACGTTCGCCGCCTTGGCATCGTAGGCACGCTCCAGGATGTCACGCATCAGCTGCTCGACATCACCCATGCGCTCCGCGTTGAGGTACCAGTCGCGCTCCAGCTTGTCCCTGAGCTCACCCGCAAGCCGGTTCAGCATCCCGTCTTTCGATGTACGCACTTCGACATACGCCTCGACGCCCAGATGCTGCCGAAGGAAGTCCACGCAGGTCAGGCGGTCACCAATATCGAGACCTGCCAGTACCCTGCCGACCTCCTGATTGATGTTGCATGCCTGCGCCTTCATGATTCCCTCCTTACAGCACTACAGCCACTACAGCGGAGATGAAAATCACCGCGCCCCCAAGAACCCAAGCGGCTCCGCGAAACGTCTTCACACCAGTCAAGAGAATCAGAATCGCCAGCCCGGTCATAAGCGACTTGCCAACGGCCACGGCAACCTCGACCGCGGCAGTCAGCGCACGATTGATTCGGTAGTCGTTCGTCCAGTCAACGGTTTTCATAGTGCTGCTCCTTCATGTTGCTTACAGTATATACTACTAGTGGCGCTTGGTCAAGCGGCGGCACCAATAAGATGTCCACCGTATGCTTGGACAGCACGGTGGACAAGTAGAGCTGTGTCGTTCAACGCCAGTCGAACATTCGGGGTGGCTTCGATTGCTACTTTTTCGAGCTCGCCTGTCCAGCGGGGTCCGCGAGGACGGCCCATGCCGGATGTGAATTGACGACCTGGCAATGCATGAGCAGCTGGTCGGCCAGGCGGGTGGCGGATTCATTCGTCATCCGCACCGTCCCGCATTCATAAGCCGACATCAGGGCGGCCGGTGACACGCTGTTTGGCGCAGCCCACCGACCAGCGCACTCTTGCGACACACGAGCACCTGTGCACAACTCTCGAAGCGCCTCCGTCGACAGACGGACTTCTCGGTCAAACGCCAGCCTCGCATCACCAGCCTGCCGTTTCATCTCGAGCAGTGCAGCTTCGATTGAAGCAATGCGCTTGCTCGTCATCTGCTTGCGAGAGCGCCCACCGAGTACCAACCCCAGCATCCGATGGGTCACGCCACTCTTCTCGGCCAGTTCGTTTGAGCTGAGCTCGAAGACGTACATCAGGCTCTCGATGGCCTGCGCAACGTCGAGGCGGCGCTCCTCCGTCACCCAGAGCATCTCGTCGACGCTTACCTGTACATTTTGCCGCGTCTTGCCTGCCGCCACCTCCGACCTTGCCAGCTCGCCTCGCCCTGCCGCTTCGAGCACGAGCTGCCAGCGCCACGGAGCCAGCTCGACACTCCCCTCCTCGACGAGCCACCAGCTGCGTTTGGTCTGGTACCCAGCCGCGCGCGCCATCGCGTAAATCGGCGCACCAAGCCGCACACGCAACGCGCGTACGTCACGAGGATGAGGTGGACTCGCGCTCGACTCCACGTTGGTCACTGCGAGTAGCGCATGTACCACTGTCACCTCCGATACTCTTCTATATGTGGGTGTATTGTCGCACATTAGTGCGAACTAGAAGGCGTATCCAACGCTGGCTTGCGCCCCGCCTTCTGGCGACGTCCCCAGACTGACTCCCGTCAAGCCCACCGACTCGGTTTTCTGAATGAGGTAGGTGAGCTGAAACATCATCGTCGGTGTGGCGTTCCAAATTTTCCCCTTGACGACAATTTTCGGCGCGAAGGCAATGTTGACACCGACACCGCTCTTCTCTTCGTTGATAGAGAGCGCAGGCAGGATGAAGGGTACCGTTCGGCGCCCCAATGCCCAGCCACCGTCCGTGGCCTCACTGCGACGCCACAGCCCCGCCACAACCCCTCCATCGACGCTGAGCGTGCCCAGCGCAGCGATGGGCCACTCGCGACCGCCCGCTGCCATGAACGATGGCGTGCCGTAAGAATCGCGCACGAATGTCGCGTAGACCAAATCGACGTGGTCGCTGTATCGCCAGTCGCGTTGCAAGCCGAACGCTGGATTGTCTTGGTGCCAGGCGCGAACCTGGCCGGTATTGTTCGTCGAATCGCATGTGGCACTCTTGTACGTCTCGGTTTTGGTACCAGGGTCGTATGCGAGAGAGCCAGTGGCCTTATAGTCCAGTCCACCTTCGGCGGGGATGGTCGGACCGCCATACCCCGACGGCTTGCCGACGGCTTCTGCCAGAGCACCGGTCGGAACGAACGAATTCTTGGCGTCGAAGGGGTTGGTCGTTTTGAACGTATAGACGATGTTCGACTGGATGACGGCGTTTTCGTGCGCCTTCACCGCGGAGACCGTGCAGTACCACGTCGGAGGCGTCTGAACGCGAAGTGCGCCGTCTTTGCTGAAATGATAGCTAAACGCCGGCCCAAGGACTCGCCACTCATCAGTCGCGCCTTCGGCATGAGCTGAACCACCAAGGACGGCAGCCGAAGAGGCTGCGATGTTGAGGATGGTTCGTTGGATTGACGTGGACATTGGTACCTCCTTGGAATGCATGTTGATAGGTGTTCCCCTCGAAGACGCTTCAGCAAGCGGTGCCCATAGTATATCCTATACGCGTTAGTTTGGTCAAACCAATGCATGAGAGAGAGGATATTCATGCGGGCTGGATAGAAGGTGTGTGGCAATACGCATACATCTCTCGACCCTCGCGCGTCGCTTCTGCCAGCTCGCCTCGTTTCGAGGCGGCAGCGCCGGCGATGTGCGGACGAACAGGCCGCTGTATTTCCTTCTTCTTCTACTTGTCTTCGAGCCCTGGCGCGCCCTGCGCACATGGAGTGACATGACCGAACTCTCTCCTTGACCCTTCTACTTTCTTCCTTAGGCGCATCGCCTGCCTTCGGCCAGGTGATGAAGAACATCCACCAGCACATCCAGGACGAGGCGTCAAGAAGCGCCTAAAGGAAGGCGCCGGCATTGGCACTGATGCCACGCGGGCAACCATCATCGACGGCCTGAAGACGAAGGGGCCGCTGCTCAAGGAAGGCAAGAACCTGAACCCAAGCGAAGATGCCATCAAGCTCATCGAGCTGCTTCCGGTCGAAATGACGGCGCCCGACATGACGGCCGAGTGGCAACTGCGGAACGATGAAGTGCTTCGCCGGCGTTCTACGCACGCGGACTTCATGGCGCAGCTCAAGCCTTGGCTGCATGACCTGGTGGGCCGCTCGGCGTCGTTCTTCCGGCCCGAGCACTTCCCTGGTGGGACGCCACAGAAGCTGCGCGCTGAACGCGTGGAGTGGGAGGTAACCGACCACGCCTGCTTCGGCAGCTTCGAGAAGGAGGGCTGTGGCTCGGCGCTGAAGCGCATCCCTGGGCAGTACGGGTTCTTCTACGGCTGCACAAACACCAATTGCAAGAAGACCATCCGCGAGGTCGATGGCAAGCCGGCGGAGAAAACGCCGGCCCGGCACCCAAGGCGGTGGACAAGACCCACGTATGCATGGCCTGCAAGGACCCGGAGCTCGGTTTCCTAAGGCGAATCGCGCACAAGGATGGCTCTGGCCATTTATGGGGTTGCACCAACTGGAAGGGCGGCTGCAAGGGCTCTGCAAACGATGTCGACGGCCAACCCGTTGCGAAGCAAGCCGTCAGGGCCTCGGCTTGACTAGCACAAAGAAATCTATTGCCTTCTACGTCGTCGCCGGCGTGGCTACCGCGCCAGCCGGCCTCGCGCACAGGTCACGCAGCATCGCAATGGTCTCGTCCTGACGCGCGACCTCGCGCTTCAAACCATCAACCTCGGCAGCGGCCGCGGCGGCACGCACAGCCTCCGGCTCGAGGCGACGAACACTCGCCTGGACTTCGTCGAGGTGGGACTGCCGTGACGCCTGCGCTTCTTGCAGTCCCACGAGGTGAGCCTTAGCGGCGGCGGCTTCACTGACTGCTGAGGCCACGCGCCGTTCTGCATCCACCTGGCCGGCACGGGCCTGCGCCAATTCGGCTCGCAGTTGCTCCATCTGGCGGTCTGCCGACGACCGGATTTCCTGCACGCGACCATCGGCGGCCTGGGCGATTGCTTGGGCAGCGTGAAAGTCACGCTCGGTGAGCGAGAGTCTCCCCTGGACTTTGGAGAGCATGTCCTTCAGCTCGGCGATTTCTCGCACTTGCTGCTCAAGCTGGCCCGTAAGCTCGCTGTTGCGGCTACCCAACTGCGCCGAGGTCGCCCGGACCTCCTCGAGCTCATCGCCGAGTTCCTTGGTTTCGGTAAGGAGTGCCACTTCCGCTGCCTTGGCTTGCGCGAGCTGGTTTCCAAGCTCCTCGCGAGCAACGGACTCGCGGCGGTCGCCGTAGGACTCGATAGAGGCGACGATGTCGATTGGCAACTCGCGGGCGACTGGTTTCGTTTCGGGGTGCGCTTCAAGGTAAGCGTTCCGCATTTTTACCAAAGTCGAGTTGCTGGCCGGCAGCCGCTCGGCCAGCATCTTGAGGGTAACCTTGGAGGGTGACGACCCAGCGGAAACGAATTCCGCCATGGCTTCGTTGAACTGGACGGGGGTGATTCCGGGACGGGGCATAGATGAGCACTCTCGACGAATAGTAGTACCGTACAGAAGCACATATACTATACTAAACGCGTCTTGTCTGCAACGGAACTGTGACGAGTCGACTACCGCTCACCCGATGCTGCGAAGCACCATACGGAGACAGCCGGCGTACAGTAGCGCGACCGCATCGCCGCAATCCTCCATGGCCGCCCAGTCTCAAGCAGCATTCGATACCGCACACAACGAGGCTTTTCGAGCTCTCGGGGCGCTTGCACCAGGCCAGCAGTGGTCGGCGTTCGATGTCTCGAGGGATGAGGCACGAGCTGGGCGAGCGAAGTTGTTCGTGACCACAATCTGGAACTTCAACAGTTCTCGCGACGGCGCCGGCAAGCGAGTTCGCGAGGGCAGGGCTATCCTTCAAGACCGTATGGACGGCACTCTCTGGTACCGGATGGGGTGCCCAGCCGAGAATCCGCGAAAGACTTGGGTAGCGCACTGGACAGGCCTGCAGCTAGCGTTCGAGCAGGGACTGCCGGTGGTTGGAGTTCTGAAGGACGTCGACACGGGTCGATGCTCACTGGGCTCGTTGTTTGACTGTCCGACGATGCTCTATGAGCCTGAGGAGCAGGCGATTTGGTTGCACCTCGTACCGCGAGGCGACGTAGGCTGTGACGTCGGTGTAGCCGACGTCCGGGCGGCCACGGGCGGCCAAGCCGCTCGGCCTCTTGAAGCCGAGCGCGTTGCCGCTGATTTTCAGGCCGCGGTGGCTCGGGCAGCCAAATCCACGGAAGAGCAGCGTTTGGACAGGCTCGCGCGCGCGCCTCAGGTGCCCCGACGACTGACAGTGACTAGTACGGCATTTGCTCGCAATGCAGATGTTGTCGCCCAAGTGCTCTTCCGGGCCGGAGGCTACTGCGAGTGCTGCAGAGCGCGTGCGCCATTCTTCCGACGTGCCGATGGCTCACCGTATCTGGAGGTGCATCATCGCGTTCAGCTCGCGGTAGGCGGGCATGACACCGTCGAGAACGCCATCGCGGTGTGTCCGAACTGCCATCGCGAGGCGCACTTCGGCGCGTCATCAAGCATCGGAGTTCCCATGACTGACTTAGACATTTCCCCCGAAGAAGGCCGGCGTCAACAGGACCTGATTGCCGCAGAGGAAGCTGAAGCGAAGAGGCTTCAAGCGGCGGGGGTTGAGGTGACGGTCTTACTGGAATCGAAAGACAATGAAGTACTGGCCGTATGGCTAAGGTCAGGCGTTCCGCCTAGAGACTTCGAGGCACGCCCTCCGGGCGAGGCGAGCGGGAAAAGCTGACCCAATTTTGTTGAATACTTCGCCTGAGCTTGCAGCCAAGTTGTTGATTCATAAGACCGCGGTTATCCCCACTTGTATTCAACACAAGAGTCTGAAACCCGCATGGATGCTGGCTCCGAAGGCTTTCTTCGCGTGCATGGGGTGCAAGGGGTCGCGAGTTCGAATCCCGCCGCCCCGACCATTGAACAAGCAAAAGCCCGGTATCGAAAGATGCCGGGCTTTCTGCTTTTCGGGACGCCTCAAGCCACCAGCTGCGCATCCAGCGAGATGTCCGCCTTCAACAGCTTGGACACCGGACACCCCGCCTTCGCCTTGTTCGCCAACTCGACAAACTGCGCGGCTGTCGCGCCGGGCACCTTGCCCTTGAGCGTCAGGTGCACGGCGGTGATCGCGAAGCCGCCGTCGACCGACTCGAGCGTCACCTGCGCGCTGGTATCCATCTGCTCGGCGGTCAGGTTGGCCTCGCCGAGGATCTTGCTGAGGGCCATCGTGAAGCACGCCGAGTGGGCCGCGGCGATGAGTTCCTCCGGATTCGAGCCGGGCGTGCCCTCGAATCGGCTCGCGAAGCCGTACGGATACGCCTTCAGAGCGCCGCTCTGCGTCGAGATGGAGCCCTTGCCGTCCTTGATGCCGCCTTGCCATGCGGCCGATCCCGTGCGGTTGATCTTCATCGCTGTGCCTTTCGTGTCGTTGGGTGGAGAGAAGCGAGTTCTACTCCCGAACGATGCCCCTCGTGGGAACGTGTGTCGATGGCGGCGCGGCCTCGACCGGCCTTCGCTTCGTACGCTTCGGTCACGTCGGGCAGCGACAGCGCGAACTTGCGGACCGTGGCCATCCTCATGGCGTGGTCCGATGCGCCGCCTGCCGCGCCTTCACGTACGTCATGATGTTCATGAACGTGTCGGTCCAGTAGACGTCGCGATGCGCCGCGAGGTAGGCCAGCAGTTCCTCGTGGGCCTGCCTCGACGTGGTGATGTAGTCGCCGCCGATGCCGTGGAAGGTGAAGTTGATCATCGTGCCGGCCCGCGCGGCCTGCTCGACGAGCGCGATCAGCTGCGCGCCCGTCGCGCCCTCCGGCGCGGTCACGCCGACGGCGTAGGGATCGAGCGTGTCCATGTCCGCGACGACGGCGCCCGGGCCCGACTTGATCGCCACGAACTCGCTCTTGACGAGGTCGACGTAGTCGCCGTCCTGGGCCCGGCGATCGCCGCACGGCACGGTGAACGTGCGCGCCGTCCTGCCGTCGATCGCGTGCAGCAGGGTGTTGGCCAACTTGACCTGCGCGACCATGCGCGCAGCGCTCACGGTGTCGAGATCCAGTTCCGGCGTGACCCATTCGTGGCCGGCGGCCTTGGCCGAGCAGAAATGGAACAGCGTGTGGTTGCCGAGCTCGTGCCCATGCGCGGCGGCGGCACGCCACTCGTCCAGCCGGTTGCGCAGCGAGGGGTTGGCGAGCGTCAGGTAGAAGCTGCCCTTGAGGCCGGCCCGGTCCAGCGCGGGGATCGCGTTGTCGAGCTGGCTGTCGATGGCGTCGTCGTAGGCCAGGCTCACCGCAGCCTTCTCGCCATGCGGCCAGCCGAACGCGGCGCCCGCCGAATGCGCGAGCGTGGCCGCGGCCAGGCATGACGCGACGACGGCATGGCGGAGGCGAGGGCGCTGCATGTTGCCGCGAGGATAGGCGAAATCGACGCGACGCGGCGTTGTCCGACACCTGTGGAGCTGCGCGCGGCACACGCGTTGCCTCATGAGGGTTCCTACCAGCTTCGAGTCGCGAAGCGTCCAGCCTCACCCCCCACAGGAGTTCACCATGCGTCAAATCTTCAAGAAGCTCGCGGTTGCCGCGACCGCCACGGCCCTGGTCGGCGCGATCGGCGCGTCCGTTGCGCAAACCGACGAGACCAAGAGCACGGATCCGATGGCCACGCCGCAGGAAGTCGTCGTGCCGGCCAACCCGTCCGGCCAGGAGATCTACTTCTTCCATGACCAGGGCAATTCGCCCGAGAGCGATCCCGCGGCCCACCTGATGCTCATCAAGCACCAGCACATGGTGCCCGTGGCCGAGACGACCACGACCACGACGGTGGCGCAGGCGACGACCACCAACGACACGTCGACCGCGGACACGACCACGGCCATGCCGGCCCCGGCCGACACCAGCAACACGATGTCGACCGACGCCAGCACCGCCTCGACCGACACGACGCCGGCCCTGGCGCCGAAGGCCGACCGCAACTGATCCGCTGGTTGACCTGACGACGAGGGCGGCCGCGCGAGAGCGCGGGCCGCCCTTTCTGCTGGTCAGCGCAATTGCGGATACCAGTCGGTGCCGCGCCCGCCCGGCGTGAGGTCGAGGATGTTCCACAGCGGCGTCGGATCGGGCGCGCCGCGCGGGTCCTGGCCGGGATCCTCGGTGCCGCCCAGTTCGCCGGCCCAGAAGTGATGCACGCGGCCGTCGCGCCTGACCCAGACGTCCAGCGCGGGCATCTCCTCGTCGTTCGGGCCCAGCGCCCGGTAATCACGGGCGAATTCGTCGCCGATGCACTGGAAGAATTGCAGGTCCCGCCAGCCGCGCTCGCGCGCGAACGCGAGCTGGCGCGCGACGGGCGAGCGGCCGATCACGACGAAGCCGATACGCTGCGTGATGCTGCGCGAGGGCAGGTCGAACGCATCGAGGAACGCCGTGCACATCGGGCACGGCCGGGGTCGCTGCGGGCCGAACATCCAGATGTAGCTGACCAGCGTGTCGTGCTCGCCGAACAGGTCGGCGAACTGCAGGACGGCGTCGTCCTGGTCGCGGAACGTGTAGCCGCGCGCCTCGCCGCCCAGCGGCATCGCGCGCCGCTGGCGGGCCACGCGCTCGATGTGGCGACGCAGCTCGATCTCCTCGGCCAGCAGCGCGGTGCGCGCGCGCCGGTATTCGGCACTGTCGCCGGGGTAGGGCTTGCTGGCGGCGGCGGCCAGCTCGGCGGCGGGGCTGAGTTCACTCATGGCCATCCTTTCGCGCGGTCGTGGGCATTCGACGTCGGCGGCAACCGACGCACCCGCGCCGGTCAGAACGGCTTGCCCAGCGCCAGCCAGACCACGCCGGCGACGCCGGCCAGCGCGAGCGCGGGCGCGGCGCGCCACGCGCGCGCGGGCACGCGCGGCGCGTCCGCGCCCGCGCGACGCAGCGCGGCCGACAGCCCGCCATGCAACGCGCTCAGCGCCAGCACGAGCACCAGCTTGACGTGCAGCCAGCCGCTCGCGAACCACCCCGCCTGCCAGGCCAGCCACAGCCCGCAGGCCCACGCGAGCAACAGCGCCGACCCAGTGACGACCCGGTTGATGCGAAGCATGGCCGCGACGAGGCGCCGTTCCTTGATCAACGCCGGCGCGGCCTGGAAGCTCAGCGCCGCCAGCACCAGCGCGCCCGCGAGCAGCCCGGCGACGAACACGATGTCCGCGCCGATGTGCAGCACCCGCACGAGGTCGTAGCGCGTCGCGGCGTCCATCTCGATTCAGGGCATCGCCAGCGCGAGCGACGCGCGGGGCGTCCACGCGTCGGCGCCGGCCGCATGCAGGCTGGGGGCCGCGAGGAACACGCGGTCGGTGGAGATGCCGCGAGCCACCAGCGCGTCGCGCACCGCGATCGCGCGGGCGAGCGCCTGCTGGCGCATCGCCTCGTCGTTGACGGCCACGTTCTTCTCGAGCAGCGCCTCCATGTCGGCGTCCGGCAGATCCTTGGCCATGCCGACGAGATTGCGCGGCTTGTCCGGCAATCGCGTCAGCTGGTAGAGCTTCTTCAACAGCGCCGAGCGCGTCGCGGGCGCGAGCGCGACCGGCGCGCTCGAAGGCGCGCTGGCCGGTGCGCCGGTGCGCAACGCGTCGTCGCGCGCCATCGTGCGCAGCTGCGCCTCGATGGACTCGCGCTGCCAGTCCGCGCGCTCGGCCTGCGGGTCGGCGCTGCCCGTGATGGTCAGCTGCAGCGCGGGGCGGTCGGCGAGTGCGGTGGCGACCTTGTCCAGCGAGGCCGCGCTCGCGTCGGTGACGACGGCCGTGCCCGGCCTGAACTCGATCGCGCTCATGTCGGGGCCATCGCCGCCGCTGCTTCCACCGGTGAGCAGCGAGAACGGCGAGGTCAACGCCTTCACCAGCAGGTTGACGATCAGCTTGACGACGATGCCGCCGACGCTGAACTGCGGGTCGTTGACGCTGCCGCTGATCGGCAGGTTGATGTCGATGACGCCGTTGCGATCCTTCAGCAGCGCGATCGCCAGCTTGACCGGCAGCTTGGTCGCGGTCGGCGAGGCGATGGCGTCACCGAAGGTCAGCTGGTTGAGGATCACCTGGTTCTTCGCCTCGAGCTTGCCGTCGGCATCGATCTTGTAGGCGACGTCCATGCTCAGCTTGCCGCGCTCGATCGCGTAGCCCGCGTACTTGCCGGCGTAGGGCGACAGCGGCGCGAGCTCGAGGTCGGTGGCCTTGGCCTGGATGTCGAGCGCGAGCGGACGCGCCAGCGGGTTGACCTGGCCCGAGATGTCGAGGTTCGCCGTGCCCTCGGCGCGCCCGTGCAGTTGCAGCGCGGCCATGTCGCGCGACGTCGAACTGAACGCGCCCAGCGAGCCGTTCAACTCGGTCAGCGCGGCGCTGTAGTTGGGGCGCACGAAATGGTCGGTGTAGTCGACGCGGCCGTTGACCAGCTTGATGCCGCCGACGTTGACGACGATGGGCAGCGGCGCGGGCGCTGCAGTCGCCGGTTCGGACGCGGCGGCCACGGGTGCGGACGCCGCGCCGCTGGCCGCGGAGGCCGGCGCCGCCGCGCCGCCGCCGATGTCCTGCAGGTTCAGGCGGCCCTGCTCGGTCACGAGCACGCGCGCGAACAGGTCGTCGAGTTCGACCTGGCCGACGTCCAGCCGCGGCGTCGCGTTCGGCTTCATGGCGAACTTCACGCCCTTGAGCGACAGCGACTGCCAACCCAGCAGTTCATCCGGCGCGGACGCGGCGCTCGCGGGCGACGCGGCGGCCAGCGTCGTCAGGTGCACGTCGCCCAGCAGCGCATCGCCGGACGTCGTCACCGCCAGGCCGGCCGGCGCCGACTGCAGTTCGACATGGCCGCTGTAGCCGGCCTCGGCGCGCAGCAGGCTCACCGGCAGCTTGTCGGCGACCCAGGGCGTGACGAGGGCGACCGGGAATCGCACGATGCGGAGGTCGCCGCGCGCCGCCAGGGGGCTCGTGCCCAGCGTGCCCTTCCAGCCCAGCTCGCCGCCGTGCGCGGCCTTGCTGGCGGCCAGCGACGGGCGGCCGATGCGCGCGGCCAGCGTGACCTTGGCGGGCGGCACGGGATGGTCGCCGAACCAGGCGAAGTCGCGCACGTCCAGCTGCAGCTGGCGCAGCTCGGCGCGCAGCGGCGGCAGGTGCTGCTCGGGGTGCAGCGACGCGTCGGTGAACTGCACGAGGCCGTCGTCCAGCGTCGCGCTGCGCACCTGCACGTGCCACGGCGCGGCGGCGGGTTGCGATGCCGGCGCGGCCGGGCCGGGCGTGCTCGCGCGCAGCCAACCCGCGGCGTCGAGCTGGCCACGGGCGTCGCGTGTCACCTGCGCATTCGGATGCACCAGCTTGACGGCGCCGATCGACACGGTGCGCGCGGGCACGTCGAGGCTGAGGTCGTCCAGCGCCAGCCGATCCCAGCTCGCGCCCGAGGCCGCGCCGGTCGGCTGCACGCGCAACGCGTCCAGCGTCGCGTCCGCGATCGCGATCTTCAGCGCGGGTGCATCGGCCTTGCCCGACCAGGTCAGCGACGCCTTCGCCGCGAGGCGGCCGTCGATGCGCGGGACGACGCTCTGCGCGATGTAGGGCGCGAGCGCCTGCAACGGCAGGCCGGCGAGCGTCATCGCGACCTGCGCGTCCTGCGCGTTGGCGTTGCCCTCGAACGCGAGGCGCGCCGCGGCCGACGCGCTCGAGGCGGCGGGCGCGGCGACGTTGGCCGAGAGCGTGAAGGCCATCGTCGCGGTCGCGGGCCATTGCAGCTTCTTCGCGTTCAGCGCGAGGCCGTCGAACACGAGCGCCGCGGCGGGCTGGGTCGACGCGTCGTTCCAGACGATCCGGCTGTCGGCGATGTCGAACGTGGCGACGGTCACCTGCCAGGGCACCTCCGGCGCGGCCTCGGGCGCGCTGGCCGACGAGGCCGCGGCCGCCGCGTGCGACGGCGATGGCACGCCGGCGCGCAGCGGATCGATCGCGCCGTTGGCGTCGCGATCGAGATGCCACTGCACGCCCTGCAGGCTCACGCTGTCGAACGCCAGCTTGTGCGCGAGCGGCTGCACGTCGGCCAGGCCCACGCGCGCCTGCTTCCACGCCAGCAGCGGCTGGCCCGCGGCATTGCCGACGGCGAGGTCCTTCGCCGACACCCAGCCCGTCAGCGACAGCGTGGCCGGTCCCGTCGCCGGCTGGGCGAAGGCCAGCGACACGTCGGCCGACAGCGCCCCGCCGGCCACGCGCACCGGCAGCGAATCGGGCAGGTAGCCGAGGTAGGGTCGCACGTCGAGGTCCGTCAGCGCGAGCTTGAGCGTGCCGCGATCGGTGGCGGCGAACGGCGTGGCCTGCGCCGCGCTGTCGAAGGCCGCGCCGTTGAGGCGTAAGGCCAGGTGCGGCTGCACGGTGATGTCGACGTTGGCGGGCAGGTTGGACAGGAAGGGCAGCGACAGGTTGAACTGGTCGACGACGTGCACGTGGCCGGCCGGCCGGTCGTCGAAGCGCAGGCCGAGGTCACGCACCTGCAGGTTGT
This sequence comes from Scleromatobacter humisilvae, assembly GCF_023231945.1. Lineage (GTDB taxonomy): Bacteria > Pseudomonadota > Gammaproteobacteria > Burkholderiales > Burkholderiaceae_C > Scleromatobacter > Scleromatobacter humisilvae. Next base: position 97,929 of record NZ_JAJLJH010000004.1, on the reverse strand, counting down.
AGAGCGCGAAGCGCGCCGGCTCGGACGGCGGTGCGTCCGGCTTGGCGGCGAAGCGCTTGAGCAGGTCGTCGATGTCGTAGTGGCCGGGCGCCGTGCGGGCCAGCGCGATGCGGGCCTGGTCGAGGTCGATCGCCTCGATCACCGGCGCGCGCCGGAAGATCGACGAGATCGCGAGGTTGGCGCGCACGCGCGCGACGCGCAGCAGCGGCGGCCCTTGCTCGCCCGACGCGGCACCGACGGCGAGGTCGTGCAGCACGATCTCCAGCGCCCACGGGTGGAAGTCGACCGCGCCCAGCGTGACGTCGCGGCCCAGCGCCGCCGACAGCCGCGCCGGCGCCTGCCACTTGACCAGCGGCGGCACCGCCAGCCACGTCAGCACCCACAGCGCGATCACCGCGGCGATCGCCGTCGCCAGCCGCCGGATCCACTTGCCTTGCACCATCTCGCCCGCACCTCCGCGCCGTCGGGAAGGGCGCGACCTGCGGAGTATGGTGGGATTTCGAAGTCCGGTGGTTCCGGCTGTCCGCCGACGTCGAGGATGTCGCACCGGCGTTGCATCCGCCCCATGCCGGCACGGACAGGGCGGGCGTTTGTCGGGTTTGACGCAAAGCCGCTAAACGGCGGTTACGCAACTGGGGTCTACTCTCGGCATACCTTCGATGGGGTATGTCCCGGCAGTGCAACTTTCCTCTTTCCTCCCTGGCTGCCGGCTTCACGGCCCGGACTCACCTCCGGGCCGTTTTCTTTCCGCAACGCGCTTCAGCGATCAGGATAGGGATTGGTGACCACGTCGGGCTTCTGCGCCACCGGCTGGTGCTCGCCGCCGGGCACGCCGACGCCGGGGCCGGTCGGGAAGCCGTAGGCGCCGTCGCCGCGTTCGTTGGACTTGTCGACCTGGGCCGTGCCGCTGTCGACGGCCGGCAGCGGGCCGCCCATGTAGCCGCCGCCCTGGCCGACGTAGGTGCCGTCGTCGGCGATGCCGTTGGCGCTCTGCATCGGCTCGTCGCCTTCGGGCGCGAGCGCACGCTCGGACGGGCTGGCGGTCTCGGTCTTGACGCCGGCGGCGTGGTTCTGGCCGAGGGCGGGGTCGTGGGCGCTGGGATTTTCGAGAGGCATGGTGCGATCCTGTGAGGCGCCACCGTCGGCGCGCTCAGCAGGGGCAAACCGGATGCCTCAGCGCGCCGCCGCCGTCCGCGCCGGTTCCGGCTCCCAGCCGCCGCCCAGCGCCATGAACAGGGTGACCTGGTCGTCGGCCAGTTCGGCGTCGGACTGGGCCAGCGTGGCCTCGCTGCTGGCCAGCGCGCGCTCGGCGTCGAGCGCGTCGAGGTAGCCGGTGCGTCCGCTCTGGTAGAGCCGGCGCGCCTGGCCGGCGACGGTGGCGCTCTCGTCGCGGGCGGCCTGCAGCGCGGCGTGGCGGTCGAGCTCGCGGGCGTAGGCGTCGAGCGCGGTCTGGGTCTCGCGCAGCGCGGTCAGCACCGTGCCGTCGAACTTCGCGAGCGCGCCCTCGGCGCCGGCGTTGGCCTGCGCGATGTGCGCGCGCACGACGCCGGTGTTGGGCACCGTCCACGAGATCAGCGGGCCGACGCTGTAGCTGAAGGTGTCCTTGCCGAGGAAGTCGTTGCCCAGGCCTTGCGAGCCCAGCGACAGCCCCAGCGACACGCGCGGGTAGAGATCGGCCGTGGCCACGCCGATGGTGGCGGTGGCCGCGGCGAGCTGGCGCTCGGCCTGGCGGATGTCCGGCCGCCGGCGCAGCAGCGCGGCGCCGTCGCCGACGGGAATGGTGCCCGCGACGTGCGGCGGCACGGCGCAGCTGGCGACGTCCTGGTCGAAGTCCTGCGGCAGCTCGCCGGTGAGCGTGGCCAGGCGATACAGCGCGGCCTGGCGGCGCGCCTGCAGCGGCGGGAGCGCAGCCTTGAGCACCTGCAGCTGGCTGCGGGCGCGCGCGGCGTCGGTGATGCCGACGCGGCCGGCTTGCTGCAGCCGCACCGAGATGTCCAGCGCCTGCTGCTGCAGCTCGGTCGAATGTTCCGCGCTGGCGATGCGCAGGCCCGACGCGCACGCGTCCGCGTACGCGCGCGCCGTGCCCGCGGCCACGTTGATGCGCACCAGGTCCAGCGCGGCCTGCGCGGCCTGGGTGTCGTCGTGCGAGGCCTCGATGGCGCGCTGGATGCGGCCGAACAGGTCGAGCTGGTACGACAGCGACGCGCCCGCGCCGTATTCCCAGGTGCTGGGCGGCACGTAGTTCGGCGCGAGGTAGTCCAGGCCGGACTGGTGGCCGAACGCGGGCCCGAACTCGGTCGAGATCGTCGGCTTCTTCTGGCCTTCCACCGCGCGATCGGACGCCTCGGCCTTCTCGAGGTTGGCCAGCGCCACGCGCAGGTCGGTGTTGCGTGCGAGCGCCTTCTCGATCAGCGCGTCCAGCTTCGGATCCTGGTACAGCCGCCACCAGTGCGGCGGCAGAGGGGCGTCGGCGAACGGCGTCGCGCCCGAGGCCGCCGAGGCCGGCGCGAGCGCGAACGGCGCGGCGGCCCCGGGCTTGTTGACGACGGCCGCGGCCGGCACGCTGTAGTCCGGGCCGACCGGCTTGATGGCGCAGGCGGCGAGCGAGGCGGCCAGCGCGAGCGATGCGAGGGCGGGGATGCGCATGATCAGCTCCTGTTCGCGGACGCGGCCGACGCGGCGGACGCCGCCGGCTGCACGGATCGGGCCGCGCCCGAGGCGCCGCCTTCGACGACCTGCACCGTCACGGTCGCGCCGGCGACCAGCCGCGTCCCGGCCGGCAGCGGGTCGAGCTTGACGCGCACCGGGACGCGCTGCGCGAGCCGCACCCAGTTGAAGGTCGGGTTGACGCTGGGCAGCAGGTTGCTGCTGGTCGAGCGGTCGCGGTCGGCGATGCCGGCGGCGATGCTCTCCACCGTGCCGTCGACGCGCGCGCCGCCCATCGGCGTCACGTGCACGCGGTCGCCGACGTGGATGCGCGGCAGCTTGGTCTCCTCGAAGTAGCCCTCGACGTAGAACGAGTTCGCGTCGACCAGCGCCAGCGCGGCGCGGCCGGCCTGCGCGTAGCTGCCGGTGCGCATGTCGAGGTTGGTGACGAGGCCCGCGGTCGGCGCGCGCACCTGGGCGCGCTCGAGGTTCAGGCGCGCCGAGTCGAGCGCCACGTTGGCCTGGGCGACGCTGGCCTGCGCGGCCTCGACGCGCGTGGACGTCTGCTCGCGCAGCTCCTGCGAGACGATGTCGCCGAGGCCGGTGTTGCGCGCGTTCTCGCGCTGCGCCTGCGCCAGCGCCACCTTGGCCGCGGTCAGCGAGGCCTCGGACTGCCGCAGCGCGAGCGCGTAGCGGGCGCGGTCGACCTCGAACAGCAGCGTGCCCGCAGGCACCAGCTGGTTGTCCTGCACCGGCACCGCGGTCACCAGGCCGGACACGTCCGGCGCGATCTGCACGACGTTGGCGCGCACGCGGCCGTCGCGCGTCCACGGTTCGAGCTCGTAGTGGTCCCACAGCCGCAGTCCGGCCCAGACGGCGGCGCAGACGACGGCGAGCGTGACGAGCAGGCGCGCCAGGCGCATGGGCCAGCGGCCGGGAGCGAGGAGATCGGAGGACGACATGACGGGACTCAATGCGTTTGCAGCGTGGAAGCGACGTTGCTGACGGCGTAGAGCAGCAGCACGTACATCGCGGTGTCGAACAGGGCCGGGTGCCAGACCCAGCGATAGAAGCCGATCGCGCCGAGCGCGCGGCGGACGAACCATTGCACGGCCAGCGTGATGCCGCACAGCAGCATCAACCAGGGCACGTACAGGCCGTAGAAACTGGCTTCGCCGATCATGCAGAGGCTCCGGTGGCGACAGGGGCCAGCGCCGCGGGGGCGCCGGGGAACAGTGTGCGGCGCAGGCCGACGAGCGCGGTGACGGCCACGCGGCCGTCGATGCCGTCCTTGCCGAGAGCGCCTTGCAGCGCGCCGTCGAGCTCGGCGAGCAGCGCGGCCGGCGGCGGATCGTCGCGGCCCTGGCCGCGCGAGCGGAACAGGCGCGCGACGCCCTGCATCACGGGGCCGATGCCCATCGACGGCAGGCGCGGACGCGCGCGTTGCAGGGCGACGATGTCGAGACCCGAGCGCAGGTCGCTCAGCGCGCCCTCGACGGTGTCGTTGCGCACCGCGGCGTCGGCCTGCACGACGCGCGGGGCCAGCAGCGCGATGCGGTCGACCATGCGCACGGCGTAGGCGTCGTCGACGGCCGCGCCGCGCCCGGCGTCGGCCATCGCGCCGAGCTCGTTCCAGGTGGCGCGGCGGATGCGTTGCGCGCTCCAGTCGGCGCCGACGGTGCGCACCAGGCGCGTGACCAGCGCCGCGGCGAAGATGCCCAGCACCTGCGCGAGCGTCGAGTTGAGGAACACCGGCAGGTCGACCGTGGCCTGCGTGTCGTGGATCGACAGCGTGCCCGCCACGCCGAACAGCATCGCCAAGGCCGACGGCGCCGTGGCCGCGCGGGCGATGAACAGGCCCAGCACCAGGAAGGTCGGGGCGATGACCAGCACCAGCATGCCGAAGTCGTGCACCAGCGGCAGCAGCACCAGCACGTAGAGCGCCGACACGGGCACCGACCAGATCATGAAGCGCATGAAGTTGCGGATCGCGGGCACCGGGTCGTCCATCGTCGCGAAGAAGCTGCAGAAGACCGCGGCGAACATCGCGGCCGCCGAGCCCGCGGGCCACGCCGCCACGATCCAGGCCGCGCAGCACAGGCAGATCGCGAGCACCGCGGCGAAGGACGACAGCAGCGCGAGGCCGACGTCCTTGTGCAGCACGCGGTTGCCGAACGGCTCGCCGTGGCGGCGCGGCGGGACGGCGCCGGCCAGGCCGGCGTCGATGTCGCGCCGCAGCGACTTGGCGTCGCGCCAGCCATGGATCAACTCCTCCAGCCGCACGGCCAGGCTGATGCGCAGCGCGCGCGCCCAGGGCTTGCAGGTGGCGGCATCGGCGCCGAGGGCGCGCAGCTCGGCGAGCAGGTCGTCCAGCGCGGCGTCCTGCGCGGTCGCGGCGTCGGCCCGCAGCCACGCCGCGGTGCGCGCGAGCAGGGCGGTGACGTCGGGCGCCAGCGTGCCTTCGGCCTCCTCGAGCGCGAGCAGGCGGTTCTCGACGGCCGACAGCGCCGGCGTCAGCGCCGCGAGCGCGTCCTGCATCGCGCCGATGGCGCCGGCCGTCCAGCGCAGGTGGCTGGTGTCGAACGGGACGTGCGTGGACAGCAGCCGCAGCTGCGTGATGTCGCCGGCCAGGCGCTGGCGGTCCGTGGCCAGCGGCTTCGCGGCGGCGCCCGGCTCGCGCAGCACGTCGGCGAACCAGCGGCGTGCGTCGCCCAGGCCGCGATCGAGCACGGCCAGCAGCGTCGGGCCCATGCCCACCGGCAGCACCAGGCTGTGCACGAGCGTGGCGCTCAGGATGCCCAGGCTGATCTCCTCGACCCGCGCGACGGCGGTGTCGAAGATCGCCGCCGGCGTCTCGACGGACGGGAAGCCGATCAGCGCCGCGGTGTAGCCGGCCAGCATGAAGAGATAGGAGCGTGCGGTGCGATCCTGCAGCGACAGGAACAGGCACGTGCCGACCCACAGCGCGAGCGCCAGCGTCAGCAGTTCCGGCGCGTTGGCGAAGGCGGGCACCATCAGCACGGTGGCGATGCAGCCGATCAACGTGCCGCAGAAGCGGAACACTGCCTTCGAGCGCACGTTGCCGGCCAGCGGCGCGGACACGATGTAGCTGGTCAGCAGCGCCCAGAACGGCCGCGGCAGCCCGGCGCGGCTGGCGATGTACATCGCGAGCACGGCGGCAGCGAAGCTCTTGGCCGAGAACAGGATCTCGGCGCCCGAGAAGCGCGGAAGCGACGGCAGTTTCATTCGACGCTCGCGGCCAGGCCGGAAAGAAGGGGGTGCGCGGGGCGGCCCAGCTTGTTGTCGAGCGCGGCGAACACGCGGATGCAGGCGTCCAGGTCGGCGTCGGGGATGCCGTCGAACAGCTCGGCGCGCATCGCGTCGAGCGCGGCCTCGATCTTCGCGCGGGCGCGCGTGCCCGCGGGCGTGAGGTGCAGCGTCTTGGCGCGGCGGTCGACCGGATGCTCGCGGCGCTCGACCAGCCCGGCTTCGGCGAGTTGATCGAGCTGGCGCACCAGCGACGCCCCCTCGATCGCGAGCACGTCGGCCAGCGCGCCGGGGCGGATGCCGCTGCCCAGGCGTCCGATCATGACCAGCGGCCAGGCCATCGCCTGCGACAGCCCGATGTGGCCGACCGCCTTGTCCGCCGCCGCCTTGTAGGCGCGCGACATGACCTGCAGCGTCGCGCCAAAGGCCATGCGGTTCTGCTGGCGGGTGCTGGCGGCGGACCTGGTCATGATTGATTTAAAAGTAGTTAGCTTGCTAATGATAATGTACGGCGATCGCTGTTGCGCCGCATCCGGCAGTCCAGTAGGCCTTTGCCCGCAAGGGCCAATCGCGCGGCCGCGTCAACTGTGCGTCGATCCGGGCCGGGCGGCAAGTGGCCGCACGAGGCGTTCACAACGACTAGGCATACTTCGGCACCCCTGTCCTCGAACGCCCATGAATTTCAGCGATGCCCTCCAAACCGCCCAGGCGCTCGGCCTGGAACTGCCCACGCCGGCCTGGATCGCCGGCTGCATCCTGTTCAGCCTGGTCGGGATGTGGGCCTGGTACTGGGGCAAGGCGCGCAAGGAGCCACGCATCCGCTGGCTGGGGCTGGCGCTGATGCTTTATTCGTACGTCACGTCGCCGACCTGGCTGTTGTACGGCGCGGGCATCGCGCTGTGCGTGGCGATCTGGTGGTATCGCCCGGGCCGCTCCTGAGCGCGTCGCCGGGCGACGCATTGGCTGGTCAGCCGCGCGCTGTCCTTCCAGGCCCGTGAACTAGTTCTCGAAGGCGGCCCTTCGCGCCGCTCATCCGTCCAGGACCGCTGTCGATATGACAGCAAGCACTGCTCCAGCGTCGCCCTGACGCCCCGGCAGCAGCGCAAACCCCGGACTGGAGACGCGAATGAAGTTGAGCTGCATCCCCCAAGGCCTCGCGCTGGCCGCCGTGCTGGCCCTGTCGTCCTCCGGCGCGTTCGCCGCCTCGGGCGAGCTGCAGCCGCTGAGCGAGTCGGAGATGTCGACGGTCTACGGCCGCGGGCTCAGCGACCCGACGCTCACCGCGCTGGGCGCGCTGACGACGCAGGAACAGAGCCGCAGCGGGCTGTCCGCGACCGACGCGCTTGCGGCGCTCGGCGCGATCAGCAACGACGGCTCGCAGGCCCTCGATCGCCAGATGGACCAGCAACGCCTGCAGACCACCGTCAACGGCGTGCAGGCGACCGTCAAGCTGGCGCAGAACCTGACCGCGCTGGACAAGGCGCTGGCCCCCATCGCGAGCGCCGTGACGCTGCCGTTCATGCTGATGCCGATGTTCGGGCTGCCGTCGCTGGCCAGCCTCAACGCGATCCAGAACAAGCATTGATCGCGGCCGGCGGCGCGAGGCCGCCGGAGCTTCAGGGCAATGCCAGGGCAGCGGTCGCGCTCGTCGCCGTCGACAGATCGAGCGGCGAGCCGACGCGCACCCAGCGCGCGCTCGTCGTCTCGGACGCCGCGACCCAGGTGCGCAACGCGACGCCGTAGGCCGCCGCGCCGGGCGCACTCGCCGTTGCGCCGCTCGGAACGTTGAATACGGTCGTGCCGCCGTGCGACGCGAGCTGCGACGACACGTCCGCCACCGCCACGATGCCGCCATCGTTGAAGACGATCAGCTCGGCGTGGTCCGCGCCGTTCGTGGCGGCGCCCGACACCGTCACGGTCAACGTGCCGGCGGCGAACCCCGCGAGCGCGACGGGGTTGGACACCGTCGCGGCCGGGGCGCCGGACGCCAGCGTGGTGAGCGCGCTGGTGCCGGTCGCGAGCGTCCCTTGCGACCACACCGTCCACGCGCCGGCGCCTTCGGCGGGCGTGACCGTCGTGAACGTCGGTGGCTTGCCGTTGCCGTCCTTGGTCGTGTCGAAGCTCGCGTAATGCAGCGGGCCGGCCGGCAGCGCCAGCGCGTGCAACAGCGTGCCCGTGGCGGGATCGGTGTTGCCGGCGACGATGGCGTACGGGATGTCCGCGCCGCCGCTGCCGCCGCCGGTGCCGGCGACGGTCTGGCCGAAGAACACGCGGCTGGCGGACGGCACGAGCGCGTTGGCCAGGCTCACCGGGCGTTCGCCGGTGTTGAGCGTCGGCACGATCGGCGTGGCCGCGCTGCTCAGCGAGGTCGGGACGGGCTTGAGGATGCCGGTCGGATCGACGAACACGTTGTGCACGACGATCGTCTCCATGTTGCCGCCGTGGATCACGACGTCGAACTGCGTCGCCGGGTTGGGCAGCGGATAGAGCAGGAAGCTGCCGTTCGCGCCCACGTTCACGCTGCGCACCTCGGCGTGGAAGCGGCTGTCGGACGAGATGCTGGTGGCGCTGGCGACGACGTCGTGGATGCAGCCGGCGTGGCTGGCACCGGTGCAGAAGTTCGTCGTGTCCAGCTGGCCGGAGATCGAGTCGAAGAGGCTGCCGTCGATCTGCAGGTTGCCGTCGCCCAGCGCGGTCAGCAGCTGCTGGTTGTACAGCTGCAGCTCGTTGCGCAGCGTGAAGCGGTCGGCGCCGGCGACGGAAGCGCGCCGCACCAGCGAGTTGGCGTTCCACTCGATGCCCAGCGGCGTGGTGGTGTCGGCGCTGAGGTTGAACGGCGTCAGCAGGCGCAGGCCGGATTGCGGGTCGACGATCTCGAGCGGCACGACATGCGCGCCGGTCGCGTCGGTGTATTGCACCTCGTCGTTGAACTGCAGGTTCTTCGCGCTGGCCGAGGACGCCAGGGCCAGCGCCGGATCCGACGGCGCGACGAGCAGGCGCAACTGGGCGTAGGTGCCCAGCGTGCTCACGCTCTGCTTGAGCAGCGACACGGCGCCGCCGTCGGCGAGCGACGGATCGGCCAGGTCCACCGTGACCGGCGTGGCCAGCGTCTGCACGACCCAGCCGGGGTCGCCGTCACCGTAGACACGCGTCGCGTCGGCATGCATCGCGATGCCCGTGACAGTGACCCAGAGATGGTCGATGCCCGGGCTGGCACCGCCGGACAGCGACACGCTCAGCACCGCGTTCGACGGCGTTCCGGGCGGAGGCGGCGTCGCGCCGCTGCCGCTGCCTCCGCCGCCGCAGGCGACGAGGGCGAACAGGGCGGCGAGCGAGGCGAGCGAACGGGCCGAAGCCATGCTCACTTCTCCGTGGCGGCGATTCGCAGCTTGGTGCCGACGGCCTCGGTCATCGCCTTGATGTCCTTGTCGATCTCGGCGGCCACGTCGGCCTGCACCTTCTGGCCGATGGCGGTCTCCAGCTGCGGCACGAGCTTGTCGAATTTCTCGTGCGCCGGCGATTCGAGGAACGTCGCCAGCTGGCGCAGCTCGTCGACGCTGAGGTTCTGCGCGAGGATCGGACCGACGGTCTGGTTGGTGTACTTCTTCGCGCTGGCGGTGACGATGGGCGTGGCCGTGTCGACGTACTTCTGCACGTCGACGCTGATGTCCTTCATCGTCTTGTCCAGGCGCTCCTTGGTCACGTGCGCGGTCTGCAGCGCGATCATCGACTTCTGCATCGCTTCCACGGCCGGACGCTGCGTGGCTTGCAGGACGCCGTTCTCGGGATGCACCTTCGCGAGGATGCGGTCGATCAGCTTCTGCTTCTCGGGATCGGGGGCGGGCAGCGCGGCCGTCTGCGCGTGGGCGGCGGACAGGGCGCCGATGGTCAGGACGACGGCGAGCGGGACGATGCGGCGGAGGGGGTTCATGGCGTGGGATGGGGCGTCAGAAAGGTTGCGTGATCTTGAGGCCGAAATAGCGCAGCACCAGCGTGCCGGAGACGTCGAGCCCCGCGTACGGGTTGTAGATCACGTTGAAGAAGTCGGTGCAGTTCAGGTTGCAGTCGGTGTTGGCGGGCACGTTGTACTTGCCGCGGGCGTAGCTGAAGCCGGTCTCGAGCTTCATGCCGTTCTTCATCTCGTAGCTCGCGCCGATGCTCTTGACCGGCAGCTCGGGCATCGGGGCGATCAGGTCGATCTTGTTGGTCGGCACGGAGCTCTTGCGCGGCTCGTAGCCCAGGCGCAGCTTCACGCCGTCCCAGACGTCGAACTGCGCACCATAGCCGAAGCTCCAGACGCTCTGGTAGCCGCGCGGGATGACCAGCTTGGTGGAGTCGGCCTGGCCGAACAGGCGCGCCATGTCGAGCAGGTTGACGTTGCGGTCGAACTGGAACGTCAGCGTGTTCCACTTGGCCCAGTCGGTCCAGCCGGCGTCGACGTTGAACTGCACGCCGGTGATCGGGATCGCCTTGACGCCGAACTGCCAGTGCGCCGGCGTGGGCATCACCAGCGTGAAGTTGCCGCCCTGGTCGGTCGGGATCGACGTGGGGAAGCCGAACATCGAGGCGACGATGGGCCCGAACAGCGAGCTGTACATGTGGCGCACGAACTCGGGCAGCATCGGGTTGGCGTGGAAGTTGTAGTCGCCGGTGATGACCGTCTTCGACCCCGACTGGTACACGGCGCCGAAGCCGATGTACTGGCTCGGCTGCCACAGTGCGCCGACGTTGAACGTGACGTCCGCCGGCGACGTGCCGTCGAAGCGCATCTCGCCGACGCTGTCGAACGGGCGCAGGCGGCCGCTCTGCTTGCCGGTGGAGTCGGTGCCGCACAGGCCGAAGCCAAGCGTGTCGAGCGGATTGCCGTTGTTGCCGCACCAGGCGTCCTGCAGCTTGCCGATGATGCCCAGCAGCTTGTTCGGGAAACGCATCTCGGTGTCGAGCGAGAAGCCCTGGTGCGCGATCGGCACCCCGAAGCCCACCTGGAACTGGTCGTTGACCTTGTAGCCCACCGACGGCGACAGGTAGACCAGCCGCTGGATCACCACCTTCTTGCCGTCGAAGCGCGCCGGGTCGTCCGGATTCTTCGTGCGGTCGATGCCCACCGCCTGCGGCACGTAGGTGGCCGTGGCGAATGTCCAGGGCGAGCCCTCGTTGTGCCAGGACAGCCCCAGGCCGGCCGCGACCGCCAATGGCAGGCGGTTGCTCGGGACGCCGGCGATCGGGATGAAGATCGCCTGCTTGTTGTGGTCGGACGTCGTGCCGGCCAGCGGATCCTCGGTGAAGCCGCCGATGTCGAAGCCGGCCGGCTGGTGGAAGTGCGCGGTGGTGCGCAGCACGGCGCCGAAGATCGTGTCCGAGCGGGTGTCGGACTGGATCTTGGCCAGGCCCGCCGGATTGAAGTGGATCGAGTCCAGCCCCGGCGGATCGGCGGTGACCGCGTTGCCCAGCGACATCGCGACGGGACTCACGGCGAGGTTCTCGGTCAGCGCGGCATGCGCCGGCAGCGCGCCCAGCGCCCCGGCGGCGGCCAGGGCCGACAGTGCGATGCGGGCGGGGCGGGTGGGCCGCGGCGGCCGGTGGCGCGCGGCGCGCGTCGTCGGGGGCACGATCATGGGGTCAGAACGGCGAGAAGGTCAGCGGCATGTTCAGCCCGAGGCTGAAGTCCGGCGAGTCGACGGTCAGGCCGATGCCTGCGGTGAGGTTGACCGTCGTCTTCGGGTTCAGGCGGATGCCGAGGCCGAAGTTCAGGATCGCCGCGACCTGCATCGTCGTCGCGCGCGCGGCGATCGAGTGGTTGCTTTCATCCGTGACGCTGATGTGCGACGGTGTCGTCACCGTCTCCTGGAACGACACGCTGGTCGACACGTTGTACGACAGCGCATACGTGAAGCCCGCGCCGAAGCCGATGCTCTTGCCCGGGCGCAGGCCCGTGAGCACGCTGCTGTCGGCCGGGTTGGCCTGGTGCAGGTTGGAGATGCTCTTGGCGCCGGTGAAGTTCAGCGAGCCGAACAGCGCCACCGGATCGAACACCTGCGAGGCGTTCACGCCGACGGTGGCCGACGCGTAGCCGCTGCCGGTCGACGTGTTCTGGCCGACGATCTCGTCGAACGGGCTGCGGCCGGTGGGCAGCGACACGGAGCTCGTCAGCGTGTACGTCGGCCCGGTGGGACTCTGCACGAACGGCTGGTAGCGCGCGCCGAACACGAGGTCGCCGATGTCGTAGCTGGTGCCGCTGAACGCCGTGCTCTGCGTGAACTTGCTGACGAACGGGAAGGTGCCGCTGATCGTCAGGTTGTCCAGCAGGCCGTAGTCGACCGACAGCGTGTTGGTGATCGTGTGCGCGCGCGTCGTCTCGATGCGCAGCAGGTCGATGTCGCTGGTGGTCTGCGCGAAGCCGACGTCGATCGACTGGTTGCCGACGTAGGTGTAGTTCAGGTCGTAGTTGGCCGCCAGGCGGCCGGCGCGCAGCAGCGAGTACTGGCGGTCGGTCTTGGTCAGCGTGTCCTTCAGCAGCGTGGCCTGGTCGACGTCGCCGGCCTGCTTCTTCAGCGCATCGGCCGCGGAACTCGCGGCGGGCGCGGGCGGCGCGGGCAGCGTGTTGGGGGTCGGGACGGGGGCGTCCGGCGCGGCGGGGCCGGGGATGGGCGGCTGGTTGTCCGGTTGCGCGTGCGCGGCCACGCAGGTGATGAGGCCGCACGCGAGCGCCAGTGCGGTGCCCTTCCAGTTTGCCGATGTCATGTTCATTGGTGCTTGAAATTGAGGGTGCCGAGGCCGGACTGTACGGCGTGCTGCAGAGCATCGCGATTGTCCACGGCGCGCAGCGCGACGTCCTCGCGCACGAGGTCGGGCGAGATGATTCCGAGCTCCTGGTCGGTCAGCGCCAGGCTCGATTGCACGGCGGGTTTCGTCTTCGAGGGATAGATGACGAACATCGTGCCCTTGTCCCACAGGCCGGCGAATTCGGTCACCGAGAACGCGATGTTGCCGGCGGACGGGTCGGCGATGAACACCTTGCCGTCGCGGATGCCCTTGACGACCACGAAGTGCTTGAAGCCGGCGTAGTCGATCGGCACGATGGCGGGCTGGTCGAGCTTGGCGAGGTCGTTCATGTCGCCGCGGAAGCCCCCGCTGTCGCTGCCCAGCGTGGCGACGTAGCGCTTCATGTCCAGCAACGAGAAGCCGCGCCGCGCGATGATCTTGTCCTGCTCGCCGTGTTCGAGCATCCCCTTCATCGAGTCCTGCTCGGTGACGGCCAGCCCAAGGTGGAACTGCAGCACGGTCGTCAACGCCGCGGAGCCGCAGCTGTAGTCGTAAGCCTGGTGCACGATGTGCTTGTACTTGTAGTACTCGTTCGGGAACACCTGCACCGACTCGGGCGAGACGCCGCCATTGGGGCCGTTCATCCGCGCGACGTTGATCTCGTAGTCGAGCGGCGGGCGGTTCAGCGGGGTTTCGCGCGAGCCGACGCCCGCGCCGATGATGGCGGCGGCGACGACGCCAAGGAGGATCAGCAGCATGTCGGTCTTTCTTCAGGACGGGCGTTCACTTCGGCCAGACGTTGAGCTGGCCCGTCATCGAGGCGGTGCCGTTCAGCGTCAGGGCGCCGAGGCTGCCGGTGAGCGGGGCGTTCGCGTCGGTCTGCACGCCGATCGCGTGGATGCCGAAGTCCTGCGCATTGAGGTAGCCGGGCATGCCGATCGCGAGGTACCCGCTGCCATCGGGCTTGGTCGACGGGTCGATGGTGATCGAGAACATCTGCAGCCCGCCACCGAAGTTCTGCACGATCGCGTAGGTGGTGGTGCCGCCGACCACGAAGCCCGCCGAGATGTTGCTGGCCGGCGCGGTGCCGGCGATAGCGCCGGTGTTGAGCTGCAGGTTCACCGCGATGGCGATCCCCTTGCCGGACACGGAGCGCAGCTGCTCGTCGTCCAGCGGCATCTTTTCGGCGCAGGCGCACGAGGCCGCCAGGGCGAGGCTGCAGGCGAGGGCGAGGCGATGGAGCATGGTGCGTTGGTGGTGGGGTGCGGAGCGTGGGCGCGGCGCGCTCACTGGCCCGTCCTCAACTTGAGGTCGAGGTAGTTGATCTGCATCGACGCGATGCTGGCCGAGCCGAGGTTGGTGACCGTCGCCGGCGCGCCGCCGATGCCCGCGGTGGTGAACGTGATGTTGTCGATGCGCAGCGCGCCGGCGGCCACCGGGTCGGACGTCGTGGGCCAGCCGATCTGCAGGTGCAGGTACGAACCGTTCGAATCGGTCGCGGCGTTGATCAGGCCGGGGTGCTTGTCGAGGTCAGCCAGCATCCAGGCGCCGCCGGTGTTGGCGTCGACCAGGTGGATGCCCGTGATGGCGAGGGAGTCGCTGGTGTCGATGACGCCGGCGGCGTTGCGGCCGCGCGAGTAGACCGCCAGGCTGCCGATGTCCAGCTGCGTGCCCAGGCCGAAGGCGATGCCCTGCGTGTCGGCGATCGTCGACGGCGACACGTACAGGCCGCCGCCCTTCATCGTCAGGTCCTGCACCTGCAGCGTGCCGCCCAGGAAGGTGGTGCCGCTGGCGGCGTCGTGGTTCGCGAAGTCGGCCGTCAGCTGCCATTTCTGGTTGCCGGCGGCGTTGAGCGGGAAGTCGACCGCGATCACGTCGGGCAGGCCGGTGCGCGTGAGCAGCGACAACTGGTACGGATCGGCGAACTGGTCGGGGTCGTCGCTGCGCGAGAGATCCAGGTTGGACAGCGCCAGCGAGGCGCCCGTGGGCGACAGGTAGGTCAGCGTCAGCGGATTGGTGAGGCTGCTCGTGAGCGAGAAGTTCTGCAGGTTGAACGCGATGCCGTCGGCGCCGCGCACCTTGGACAGCTCGTCGTCCTCCAGCGGCTGCATCGTTGGCGCGGCCTTCTCGGCCGGCACCGCGGCCCGGGCCACGGGATGCGACAACAGCAGCAGCGCGATGGCGCCGCTGAAGACGCCGGTTAGGACGCCCGCGCCACGCTCTCCGCGGCACCGCGATGCGATGGCGAACAGCTTTGCGCGGACGGCCTCCTTCAGCATCACGGCCCGATCTTGGGCACGTTGGGCGGCACGCTGCCGGTGGTGTTGAGCGCGGCGAGGCGATCGGTCCAGTTCAGCCAGAAGCCGGCCTGCGCGGTGGCGGGGGCGGCGACCCCGGCGGTCGTCGGGTAGGTGACGGCCTGCTTCAGGATCGACAGGAAGAAGTCGCGGCTGGGGCCGTCGACCGTGCCCGCCGTCACGCCGCCGATCTGGTTCAGCGCGATCGTGGCGCCGGTCGTCGTGGGGAGCGAGGTCAGCTGCGAGCCGGCGCCCGTGGCCTGGCCCGACGACGGCGTGCTCAGCGACAGCGAGCCGCTGACGGTGTTCATCATCAGGCCCACGTCGCCCGCGATGCCCCCGAAGCCGATGCGCATGCCGATGACCTGGCTGCTGGCGGTGCCCGTGCCGGAGTAGACCCACTCGAAATACGGGTTGCTGATGGCGACGGTGCGTTGCGCGTCGGTGCCGTCGCTGCGGCCGAAGTTCAGCGTGGAGATGTTGATGTCGGACGTGCCGTCGGCATGCGTGCCCAGCACCAGTCCCTTGAGCGACGACGACATCGTGATGTCGGCGTTGAGCGTGATGCGCGAGAAGTCGTAGCCGCCCTGCGAGGTGTTGGTCAGGTCCAGCAGCGCCTGGCCGTAGACGCCGGAGAGCTCCGCGTCGTCCAGCGGCTTGAGCGCGGGCTTGCCCTGCGCGTGCGCGGCTCCGATGGACATCGCGCAGGCGAGCATCGTGGCGGGGACGGCGAGGACCAGGCGATTGTTCATGGCTGGATTGTCCGTTGAAGCGGGACTTGAAAATCCCACAGTCGTGGGGCGAAGTTCGCGCTTATGAGGAGAAAGGCCCCGTGACGGACATCACGGGGCCTTTCTTGGAATGGCCGCGGCCCTGCGTCAATCAGAGCCGCGCATCATTCAGGCAGATCAGTGAGCCCACATCCACACGGTCGTGCCCCGCAGGTCGAGGTTGTTGATGGCGACCGAGCCGAACGACTTGGCGGTGCCGTCGGCGTTGGCGGCGGCGTTGCCCAGCGTGATCGAGCCGACCTTGATGCTCGGGGTGCCGATGGCGCCCGCGTTCGTGTCAGCCGGGAAGGCGAACTGGACGACGTCGCTGACGCCGTCGTACGACGCGCCGGCGCTGGCGCCGACGGCGGCCAGGGTGCCCTTGAACGTCGCGGCGTTGACGATGTCGATGTTCATTTCCATCAGGCCCTTGATGCTGATGTTGTTGAAGCTGACCGAACCGCCACCACCGAAGCCGCCCTTGGTCGCGTCGCCCACGTCGGTGTCGGTGTAGACGAACGAGCCGATGTTGATGTTCAGGTTGGCGGCGATGGACACGCCGTCCTGGCCAGCGACGGTGCTCAGTTCTTCGTCGTTGATCGTGGTCATGGCCGAGGCCGACAGGGAAGCGGCGACGAGTGCGGCGGCGGCGGTAAGCTTGAGCATGTTCATGTTTGTCTCTCCAGAATGGAAGTGTACGAATTAGGTAACTTGAAAACCCCTCGCGAACAATTCAAGTTTCGGCGCCTGGGGTTTTGCCCCGGGATCGTCGACCACCTTGTTGGGTGGCCTGCCGCCGCTGAAACCATATTTGTAGCGCGTGCCGCAACTATGGTCGGGATCGTGCTGGACCGCACTGACTTGCCGAGCCAAGGCCATGGCTTGCGAAACCATTGCCGGAGGGTGTCTTCCCTAGTTTTTGGGGGTGTTGGCCGCTCGTCGGCGCACACCGCCAAAGGGCCGGCCTTCCTCTGAAAAGTGAAGCCCGGCAAGCCCTTACGTAGTTACCCCTGTCGCGCTGAGCCTACATGGCCTCAAAAGCCATGCCGCCGATTCTGGGGTGTTATCCGGGAAAATAAAAATGGAGCCTTTCGACTCCATTGAACAATGGCCGGAAATCAATCTCCGGCGGATTTCTCAAGAAACTATTTATTCAATATCAGGCCGCGCAGCGCAGGGTATTTGGCGTGCGTCCGAACCAGCGTTTGCAGGCTCGGTAGAAATTACTCGGATCGGAGAATCCGAGGGCGAAGCTCATTTCCGTCGGGCTGTAGGCGCCGTTGACGAAGTAGCGCTGCGCCAGCTCGCGCCGGGTGTCGTCGACCAGCTCGATGAAGCTGGTGCCTTCCTCGGTCAGGCGGCGTTGCAGCGTGCGTTCGCTCATGCAAAGCGTGGCGGCGACGAGCTCGCGGCGCGGATCGCCCTTGGAGATCAGCTGCATCAGCGCCTGGCGCACGCGCGCCGTGATGCAACCGCCCTGTTCGGCGGCCAGTTGCGCCACCATGCGCTCGCACATTTCGCCGACCGTCGGATCGGAAGTGGGGAAGGGCTGGTCGAGCGCCGCCAGCGGAAGGTCGATGACGAAGGCGGCGGCGCCGAAGTGCACCGGGCAGCCGAACGCGGTTTCCCAGGGCGTCGGATCGGCCGGCGCGGCGTAGGGGTGATGCACGCGCAGCGGCGTCACCTTCTCGCCGATCAGCCAGAACATGCCCTTGAGGAAGGTGGCCGCCATGAAGTCGTAGCGCTGCTGCGGCACGGCCAGCTTGCCCGCCGAGATGCGCAGCGTGATGCGGCAGGCGTCCTGGTCGACGCGCAGGCCCACGCTGGTGGACGGCATGTCCATGCCGATGGACGTGGTGGGCGAGATCAGGCTGGTGTAGCGCGCCATCCGCTGCAGGCCGGTGCGCAGGTCGGGCGCCGACAGGATCAGGCTGGACAGCGAGCCCAGGCCGATCAGCGGCTGGCGCGGGCACAGCGCGAGGCCGATGGCGGGGTCGCCGGTCCGGGCGACCGCGGCGTCCCAGGCGACGCTGAACATGTCGGCGAGGTGCTCGGCGTCGACGGATTCGTTGGGGTCGGGATTGAGGCCGGCCTCGGCGAGGATGCCGGACAGGTCGAGGCCGCGCTGCGCAAAGCCGTCCTTCATCGCCTTGAACGCGCTGAGCTGGGACAGGGGAACGACGACCACGGGGTACTCCGATTCGCTGCGAGAAACGGTGACCGCAAAGGGTCGTCGGCTCTCTTCCTAAAATAGAACGACCGTTCTATTTATTGAATGAAATGTTAGCCAGCGGGGGTACGCACCGACATAGGAATGAACCCGCACTTCGCCCCAAGCGGGTGCGGTTGCGGCTTCAATCTGGGGGTGTTCTCCCCAAAGCCGGTGAAGGGTAAGTACCGCTTTTCAGAGGGGCGGAGCCCGCTGCATTCACCGGGCGTCAGCGGACGGCTGGCCTGCTGCTTGCGCCTCGTCGCGGTGCATGCGTGCGGGGGCGGGGACGATTGTGCAGGCCGTCGTCCCGGGTGACGCGTCGTTTGCGTCGGCGCAAGTCCGCGCTGCGCTGCGAACGACCGTGCGAAAAAGAGATAGGCGGACGGCTCATCGGTCCGGCCGCCGGCTGTTGCCGCGGGCGCTCGCGACCGGGTACTTCGCGGCGTTCAGCGCGATCTTGCGATCGGCGGCCTCGAGCAGGTCGATGCCCAACTGGTCGGCCAGCTGGATCAGGTAGAGCAGCACGTCGGCCGCCTCGTGCGCGATCCCGGCGCGACTGGCCTCGTCCGGCGCGCGGCTCTGGTCCTCGGTCATCCACTGGAAGTGTTCCAGCAGCTCGGCGGCCTCCACCGACAGCGCGCAGGCGAGATTCTTCGGCGAATGGAACTGGCCCCAGTCGCGCTCGAGCGCGAAGGCGCGCAGGCGGTCGCGCAGGGTATCGAGGGTGGTGGTCATGAGGCAAAGCATAGCCTCGGCCGCCGTCGGCCCGTGACATAGTCGAAGGCTTGATTGGCTCGAAGGTTTCACTCATGCAGATCGCCCTTGTCCGCCGCGCTGCGCCGGCATTCGTCGCGGCGCTGGTCGCCGCTTCGGCCGGTGCGGCCACGCCGCCGTCCGCCGCCGCGTCGTCGGCCAGCGCCACGCACGGCTACGACCAGCCGCCGCGCAACATCCTCGACGTCCTGCACGCGCCGGCGCCGCCGGTGGCCTACCTGAGCCCGACCCGCCAGGCGATGCTGCTCGTCGCGTGGCAGGAGTTCCCGCCGATGTCGCGCGTGGCGACGCCCTACCTGAAGCTCGCCGGCACCCGCATCGAGATCGCCAACCACAGCAAGCACGACACCCCCGGCGGCTACGGCGTGACGCCGTGCGCGAGCAGCTTCGAGCTGGTGGCCGTGCCGGGCGGCGCGTCGACCAGGGTGACGCTGCCCGCCGGGGCCTGTCCGGCACGGCCCTACTGGTCGGCCGACGGCAAGCGCTTCGCGTTCGCCAACACCGCCAGGGACGCCGTCGAACTGTGGATCGGCGACGCCGCCACCGGCGCGCTGCGCAAGGTGCCGGGCGTGCGCCTCAATCCGATGCTCGATGGCGAGCTGCAGTGGATGCCCGATCACCGAGAACTGTTGGTCAAGCTGGTGCCCGACCACCTGGGCGCGCCGCCGGCCGCACCGCTCGCGGCCATCGGCCCGAGCATCCAGGAGACCGGCTCGGGCAAGGGCGAGAGCAGCACCTACGAGACGCGGGACACGCTCAAGGACAAGCACGACGAGGACCTGTTCGACTACTACGCGGCGTCGCAGGTCGCCTTCGTCGACGCGGCGACGCTGGCCGTCACGCGGGTGGGCAAGCCGGGCAACATCGAGAACCTCGACCCGGCGCCGGACGGCCAGCACCTGCTGGTCGCGACGATCCACAAGCCCTATTCGTACGTCACGACGGCCGAGCGCTTCCCGCGCGAGGTCGAGGTGTGGAACATCGGCAAGCGCTCGGCGGTGACGTCGACGACGATCGCGTCCATCCCGCTGACCGACCGCGTGCCCGTCGCGGGCGTGCCGACCGGGCCGCGCGAGTTCGAGTGGCGCGCGACCGATCCGGCCACGCTGGTCTGGGCCGAGGCGCTGGACGGCGGCGACTGGAAGACGAAGGTGCCGCAGCGCGACAAGGTCATGCTGCAGAAGGCGCCGTTCACGACGCCGGCCGTGGAGATCGCGCGCACCGAGCAGCGCTTCACCGGCCTGGGCTGGACGGAGAAGCGCGACGTCGCGCTGCTGCAGGAGTACGACGAGAACCGCCACTGGCGCCACACCTCGTTGATGGACGTCGACCATCCGGAGGTGACGCCGCGCGTGCTGTGGGATCTGTCCAGCGACGAGAAGTACGCCGATCCCGGCAGCCCGGTCTATCGCGTGCAGCCCGATGGGCAGTTCCTGATCCGCATGAAGGGCGACGCGATCTACCTGTCCGGCAACGGCGCCTCGCCGGACGGCGATCGCCCCTTCCTCGATCGCCTCGACCTCGCCACGCGCAAGTCCGAGCGCCTGTTCCGCAGCGACGCCGACTCGCTGGAGCGCTTCATGGCCTTCACCGGCCCCGGCGACGAGCGCTTCCTGACCTGGCACCAGTCCGCGGCGACGCCACCCAACGCCTTCCTGCGCACGCTCGCGGCCGCGCCCGCGGCGAGCGCGTCCGCGGGCGAGGCGGCGTTCCGTTCGGAGCGCGTGGCGGTCACGCACATCGCCGATCCGACGCCGGCGGTGCGCGCGATCAAGAAGCGCCTCGTGACGTACAAGCGCGCCGACGGGGTCGACCTGTCGTTCACGCTGTATACCCCACCGGGGTACGTCGAGGGCACGCGCGTGCCGACGATCCTGTATGCGTATCCGCTCGATTTCGCGGATGCGTCCAAGGCCGGCCAGGTCTCGGGCTCGCAGGCGACGTTCACGCGGCTGCACCAGTACCAGCTGCTGCTGCTGGCGGGCTACGCGATCATCGACCGCGCGTCGTTCCCGGTCATCGGCGATCCGAAGAAGGCCTACGACGACTACCTGCCGCAGCTCGTCGCCGACGCGAAGGCCGCCGTCGACGAGGCCGTGCGCCTGGGCGTGGCCGATCCCGACCGCATCGGCGTCACCGGCCACAGCCACGGCGCGCTGATGACGGCCAACCTGCTCGCGCACTCCGACCTGTTCCGCGCCGGCGTGGCCACCAGCGGCTCGTACAACAAGACGCTGACGCCGTTCGGCTTCCAGAACGAGCGCCGCTCGGTGTGGGAATCGCCGGATGTCTACGCGAAGGTGTCGCCGTTCTTCTCGGCCGACAAGATGAAGCTGCCGATCCTGATCATGCACGGCGAGGACGACGCCAACCCGGGCACGACGCCGCTGCAGTCGCAGAAGCTCTACGAGGCCATCCGCGGCAACGGCGGCACGGCGCGCCTGGTGATGCTGCCGCACGAGCCGCACTGGTACTCGGCGATGGAGTCGCAGGAGCAGCAGATCTACGAGATGGTGCGCTGGTTCGACCTGTACGTGAAGAACGCCGGGCCGCGGTCGGCGCGAAATGGCGAAGCCAAGAGCGCGACCCCGCAGGGGGCGCCGATGGCGGCCGCATCGGCGGCTGCGAAGTAGGGCGGGGGCGGGCGGCGTCGGGAGACGCGTCGCCCGCGCCTCAGGCGGTCAGCGCGCGCCAGGCCGCCGTCGAGAAGCGCTGCGCGTGGGTCGCGGGCGTGGCCGTGCGGCGGCCCGCGAGCCAGCTGCGGGCGTAGAACTCGGCGGCGCCCAGCACCAGCGACGGGATCAGGTCGGCCGGCAGCGGCAGGATGCGGCCGGCCGCGGCGTCGCGCGCCAGCAGCTCGTCGATCGGCTCGTAGCGCGCCTTCAGCCGCTGCAGCAGCTCGGCCCCGTGCGGACCCTGCGCGACGGAGTCGAGCGCCAGGAACACGAAGTAGGCGCATTCGGGCTGCGCGGTGATCCAGGCGGTGTAGCAGGCGATCAACGCCTCGATGACGGCCTGGCCGTCCGTCAGGCCCTCGATGTGCTCGGCGATCACCCGGCTCTGGTCGTCCAGCGCGGTGAAGAACAGCGCGGCGACCACGCCTTCCTTGTTCTTGAAGTGGTGGTAGATCGTGCCGACGCTCTGGCCGCTGGCCTTGCGCAGGTCGTCGATCGTCGTCGCCTCGACGCCGTTGGCGTTGAACAGCGACAGCGCGTGGCGCAGCACGCTTCGGCGGCTGGCCTGGCGGGCATCCGGAAACGCGCGCTCCAGCAGCCGGTCGGCGGCTGCCGCCTGTTGAGCCGACAAATTCTTGCGTGCCATCCGTGTACTTTAACCGAAAACTATTCTAGAATATTGTTCTAGTTACCTTGACGTCGCCTGGGCGATGCCGAAATGGCCGCGCTGCAAGGCCGGTCGACTGCTTGCACAGAGGACGCCGTGATCGAGATCCGTTCCCCAGCCCGCTCCGAAAGCCGCTACGCGACCATCAACGCGCTGGGCGTGCTGGACAACCCCAACCTGGTCGCCTCCGCGGAGGTCGACGAGGCCGATGCGGCCGACGTCGACACGCTGGGCTACGTCAGCGGGACGCGCGGCGTCGATGCGCGCGCGCTGGCCGATGCGCGCAGCGCCGGGCTGTCGGCGGTCAACATCACGCTGGGCCACGTCGCGGGCTCGGGCGACGCGTTCTGCGAGACGGTGCGCGACATCACCGGCTGGAACGCGTTCGTCGCGAATCGCGCGGACACGCTGCGCCGCGTGCTGGGCGTGTCCGACATCGCCGCCGCGTCGCAGGCCGGCCAGGTCGGCGTGATCTTCGGCTTCCAGAACACCGAGATGCTGGGCCGCGAACTCGATCGCGTGCGCCTGTTCGCCAAGATGGGCGTGCGCGTGATCCAGCTCACCTACAACGGCCGCAACGCGGTCGGCGACGGCGCGACGGTGCCCGACGACCAGGGCCTGACGCGCTTCGGCGCGGAAGTGGTGGAGCGGCTGCAGGCCGAAGGCGTGCTGGTCGACCTGAGCCACAGCAGCGAGAAGACCTGCCTCGACGCGCTGGCGCTCGCGCAGCGGCCCGTGGCGATCACGCATTCCGCGTGTCGCGCGGTGGCCGACCATCCGCGCAACAAGAGCGATGCCGAACTGCGGCTGCTTGCGGAGCGCGGCGGCGTCATCGGCCTGTACTTCATGCCGTACCTGCGCCTGGCCGGCCAGCCGATGGCCGCCGACCTGGTCGCGCATCTGGAGCACGCGATCAACGTCTGCGGCGAGGATCACGTGGGCCTCGGCACCGACGGCGGCACCACCGCCCACGACGACATGACGGCCTACCGGCGGCGGCTCGAGGACGAGATCGCGCAGCGTCGCGCGCTGGGCATCGGCGCGCCGGGCGAGACGGCCGACGTCGCCACCTTCCTGCCCGACCTCTGCGGCCCGACGCAGTTCCAGCGCCTGGCCGACCTGCTCGCCGCGCGCGGGCACGGCGAGGCGCGCATCGAGAAGATCCTGGGCGGCAACTTCCGCCGCCTGATGGCCGACGCCTGGGCCCATTCCTGAAGATGCGAGGACACGGCATGTCTCATCCCTTGCGCCGCCTGCTGTCGGCGATCGCGGCGCTGGCCTCGATCGTCGGCGGCACGCCCGCGCTGGCGCACGACGACGACGTGCGCATCCACGGCGTGGCCGTCGGCACGCAGAAGCTGCAGGCCTTGCCCGGCGGCGCGATGCAGGCCGACTACGGCTTCAGCGAGCGCGGCCGCGGCGACCAGATCCGCGCCCGCTGGACGCTCGACGCGCACGGCCTGCCGGCCAGCTACGACGCCGAAGGCAACGACTACTGGAAGGTGCCGCTGGCCGAGCACTTCGGCGTCGCCGCCGGCAACGCGCACTGGAAGAACCGCATCGAGGACGGCTCCGCCGCGTGGAGCGCGCCGGGCGCGTTCTACCTGCCGGCCAACGCGCCGCCCGAGTTCATGGGCGTGCTGGCGCGCGCGCTGCTGAAGGCGCCGGGACAGCGGCTGAAGCTGCTGCCCGCGGGCGAGGCCTGGCTCGAGCGCGGCACGCACCTGTCCGCCGGCGGTCATACCCTCACCCTGTATCGCATCGGCGGCATCGAGTTCACGCCGGTGCCGGTGTGGCTGGACGAGAAGGGCGCCACCGCGGCCGTCATCGACGACTGGTTCGAGGTGCTCGGCGATCGGCTCAAGCCCTCGCTGGCGAAGCTGCAGGCGCTGCAGGACGCGGCCGGCCAGGCGTGGAGCGCCGACGTCGCGAAGCGCCTGACGCACAAGCCGGCCGGCGCGCTGATGATCCGCCACGCGCGCCTGTTCGACCCGCGCGACCTCACTGTGCGCGACGACATGCGCGTGCTGGTGCGCGGCGAGCACGTCGTGCGCGTCGACCCCGACGACGCGAGCGCCGCGCCCGCCGACGCCGAGGTGATCGATGCCGCCGGCCGCTTCCTGATGCCGGGCCTGTGGGACGTGCACCAGCACTTCGCGGGCGTCGACGGCACCTTCGACCTGATCGCCGGCGTCACCAGCGCGCGCGACATGGCCAACGACAACGAGCCGCTGCTCGCGCGCGTCAGGCGCTTCGACGCCGGCACCGAGCTGGGCCCGCGCGTGATCCTCGCCGGCATCGTCGAGGGCACCGGCCCGCTCGCCGGCCCGACCCCCGTGCGCATCGAGAACCTGAAGCAGGCGCAGGACGCCGTCGACTGGTACGCGAGCCATGGCTACGAGCAGATCAAGATCTATTCGTCGTTCCCGCCGGCGCTGGTCGCGCCCATCGCCGACATGGCCCACGCGCGCGGCCTGCGCGTCAGCGGCCACGTGCCGGCCTTCATGCTCGCGCACCAGTTCATCGAGGCTGGCGCCGACGAGGTCCAGCACCTGAACTTCATCGTGCTGAACTTCTTCCCCGACGTGAAGGACACGCGCAGCAAGGACCGCTACACGATCACCGCCGACAAGCTGCAGCAGCTCAAGCTCGACTCGCCCGAGTTCGCCGACTTCATGACGCTGCTGCGCCAGCATCACACGGTGCTGGATCCGACGCTCTCGGTGTTCCAGGATCTCTACTCGGGCGCGCCCGGCCGCTGCGCACACAGCCTGTGCGCCATGATCGATCGCTTCCCGCCCATCACGCGGCGCCGCCTGCTGTCCGGCGCGGTCGCCGTGCCGCCCGGCAAGGAGGACGTCTACGCGCAGGCGCTGCCCAGCCTGCAGCGGTTGCTCAAGACGCTCCACGACGGCGGCGTGACGCTCATGGCCGGCACCGATGCGTTCGCCGGCTACACGCTGCACAACGAGCTCGAGCTCTACGTGCAGGCCGGCATCCCGGCGCCGGAGGTGCTGCGCATCGCCACGCTGGTGCCCGCCCGGGTGCTGGGTGTCGCCGGCCCCGGCCAGCGCGGATTCATCGCGCCAGGCCGGCAGGCCGACATGGTGCTGATCGACGGCGACCCTTCGAAGAACATCGGCGACATCCGCCACGTCTGGCGCACCATCAAGGCCGGACAGGTCTACGATCCGAAGGCGCTTGAACAAGCGATGGGGATGAGCCAATGAACGAGATCGAACGTTTCAACAGCGGCCGCGTGCTGCCGCCTTCGCTGCCGTTTTCCGAAGGCACCGCCGTGGGCGGACTCGTCTTCCTTTCGGGCCAGCTCGGCAACGTGCCGGGCACCCTGACGCTCGTCGAGGGCGGCATCGAGGCCGAGACCCGCCAGACGCTGCGCAACATCGCGACCGTGCTCGAGGCCCAGGGCCTGGGCCTGGACAGGCTGTTGCGCTGCACCGTGATGCTGGCCGACATCGCCGAATGGCCGGCCTTCAACGCCGTCTACAGCGAGTTCTTCACCGACCTGCCGATGCCGGCGCGCAGCGCGTTCGGCTGCGGCGGACTGGCGCTGGGCGCGCGCGTCGAGATCGAGTGCATGGCGGCGCGCTGAGGCGGCCGGCGGCGTGACGCGCGCGCCGGGCGATTCCCCGCCGATCCGGAAAGCAAAAAGCCCAACCATCTGGCTGGGCTTGACGCTTTTCTTCGCTGTGTCCACCTGCGAGAGGTGGCTCCCCGACCTGGGCTCGAACCAGGGACCTACGGATTAACAGTCCGGCGCTCTACCAACTGAGCTATCGGGGAACTGCGAAGCCTCTCAGTATAGCCAGTTTTTTGGAAACGTCAAAACTTTGCTTCGAGTGATGCGTGGAAAGTACGCGGCTCGAGGGGGAAAAGATACGCGTGTTCGTACTGGTACGGAGCCTCGCGCCAGGCGCGGCGATCGAACAGGTTGTCGACCCCCGCGCGCCACACCAGCGTGCTGTTGCCCATCGACTGCGTGTAGCGCGCGCCGAGGTCGTAGCGCGTCCAGCCGGGGATCCGGGCGGAGTCGTCGGGGAAGACCTCGCGCGGGCCTTCGTAGGCCATGTTCGCGAGCACGCTCAGGCCGGGCACCGGCGCGATGGCGTAGTCGGCGAGCAGCTTGACGGAGCGGCTCGGGACGTTCGTCGGGATCGCGCCGACTGTCGGATCGCTGGAGCCCTCGCGGCGCACGTGCTGCAGCATCGCGCTCGCGCGCAGCGTCAGCGCGCCCACGCGCGTCTGCGCCTCGCCCTCGAGCCCGCGCGAGCGCACGACGCCGTCGCGCAGGTGCAGCAGCGGGTTGTCGGGGCTCGCATCCTTGGCCGGATCGACGGCGATGTCCGTGTATTGCGGCTGCTCGACGTCGTACGCCGCCAGGCCCCACTGATCCGTGCCGCTCGCGTGCTTGAAGCCGGCCTCCCACTGGCGGCTCAGCGTCGACGGTTGCACCTGGCCCGGGTACTTGTAGATCGCCAGGTTGGGCGTGACATTGCTCTCGACGCCTTCGCCCCAGCTGAGATAGACCATGTCCTGCGGCGTCAGCTGCTTGCTCAGCGCGACCCAGGGCGTGGTGAACGACTGGCGGTAGTCGGTGTCCTGCGTCGGATCGCCGCTCGCGGTCTGCGCCGTCGCGCGATGCAGGCGCGTGTGGCGCACGCCGACCCAGGCTGCCCAGTCGGCGGGCAGCTCGATCGAGTCGCGCAGGTAGAGCTCGGTGCTGCGCTCGGTGCGATTCGTGTTGGGCACGTCGGGCGTCGGCGCGGGCGGAACGAAGGTCAGGCCGTCGCTGGTGCCGGTGCCGGCGATGTTGTAGGCCTCGTCGTTGAAACGGCCGGTGAACGTGGTCTCGAGCACGCCCGCGGTCGCCGCGTGCCGCAGCGGGCCGGTGGTGAACTTGCCGTCCACGGACACGTCGAGGTCGCGCGTCTGGCGGCGCTCGTCGTCGCTGCGGAAGTCCCAGATCGAGTACTGGCCGTTCGGGCCGAAGGTGTTGCAGTATGGGTCGCAGGTGGTGCCGGTCGGGTCGTAGAGGCCGTACGCGAAGGCGAGGTGGTCGTTGCTGACCAGCCGCTGCTGCAGCGCCTGCACCTTCACCTGCCAGTCGGGCGCGAGCGCCTGCGTGAATCTCAGCGACATCGTGTTGCCCTGCAGGACGACCGGCAGCGACCACGGCTGGTCGTTGAGGTTGATGTGCGGATCGATCGTGTGCGGATCGGGCACGACGCCCGCGAACGTGCTGAACGCCGGCACGCTGGGCTGCGACTGCAGGCTGTGCTCGAACTCGAGCTCCAGCAGGCTGCCGTCGGCGATGCGCCAGTCGGTGGCCAGCGACGCCGTCTGCTTGTGGCCCTTGTCGTCGCGATAGTTCGGGTCGAGTCGCGTCGCCGACAGGTTCAGGCGCGCGCCGAACTGGCGCTGCTCGCCGAAGCGCTGGCTGAGATCGGCCGCGACGCCATAGGTGCCGTTCTGCGACCACAGCAGCGACGCGCTGCGCAGGTCGACGTCGGGCCGCTTGACGACCAGGTTGACGATGCCGCCCGGCGCGCTGGTGCCGGACTGCATGCCGCTGAGGCCCTTGAGCACCTCGACGTCGGACTTGTTCTCGAGCGGCAGCGAGGTCTCCGCGTTGATCGGCAGCCCGTCGCGGCGGAAGTTGCGCTGGTTGTCGACCTGGAAGCCGCGCACCGTGAACGTCGTCCAGTAGCCGACGGCGTTGTACGAGTCGGTGATGCTGGCGTCGATGCGCGTGAGGTCGGACAGCGAGAGGGCGCCGATGTCGGCCAGCGTCTTCGGATCGATGACGTCGGCCTGGATCGGCGTGCGCGAGAGCGGCTGCGAGAAGCCGGTGACGCCGGCGCTGTCGGCCGTGCTGCGCGCGGTGATCTGCACGCTTTGCACGGCCGGGGCATCGTCGGCGCGCGCGGAGCTGGCGAGGGCGAAGACGGCCGCGGCGAGCGGCGTGAGCTTGGAACGGGAACGGAAGATGGAAGCCATCGAGCTCTTTCAAAGCGATGGCAGGGGAACGGAGTCGGGATCGGGGACGCGAGAGGTCCCTGCAGTGCGACCGCTTCCCTGCGCGAGGATTACCTCGGATCGGCGGCTGCCGACCTGGCCGCTTGCACGGCCAATCAGGTTCAAAGGGACTTTCTCAGCCAGCCTCTCGGCCAGCACCCCTAGCGAAACCCACCGCGGAACTGCGGCGAGCGGATGCAATTGTGCCGCAAACGCGGCGTCGCGACGAGTCAGACGCCCAGCAGCTTGTGGATGCGCGGGCTGCTGGTGGTGTATTCGAGCGGCCCGTCGTCGCCCGGAATCAGGTGCCCCGCGACGCCCGCGGCGGCCAGCGTGGCCTCGTGGAAGGCCGACAGGATCAGCCGCTGCTTGCCCGGGTAGTGCACGACGTCGCCAATGGCGAACAGGCCCGGCACGCTGGTCTGGAACTTCGCGGTCTCCACCTGCACCTGGCGGCGTTCGAGCGCGAGGCCCCAGTCGGCGAGCGGGCCGAGCTTGGGCGACAGGCCCTGCAGCACGACGACGGTGTCGACCGGCAGCGAGACGGTCGCGCCCGTCGCGTCGAGCAGCGTCAGCCCGGTGAGCCGATCGCCGTCGACCTGCAGGCCGGTGGGCTGGCCCGCCACGAAGTGCAGCGCGCCGGCGCTGCAGGCCGTGCGGAAGGCGGCGACGGTGTCGTCGGCGGCGTCGAAGGCGTCGCGGCGGTGGATCAGCGTCACGCGCGCGGGCGCGCCGGGCGCGCGGCGCGCGACCGCGTCGCACAGGCGCGCGGCGAAGGCGAGCGCCTGCTCGGTCGCGCCCGAGACGAGCACCTGCTTGCCTTCGAGCGCCTCGGCCGGCACACGGTCCGCGTGATGGAACAGCTGCCGGCCCTCGAACGCGTCGAGCCCGGCCACCTTCAGCGTGCGCGGCACGAAGGCGCCGACGCCCGCGGCCAGCACGATGGCGCCGCAATCGAAGTGCAACCCGGCGCGCGTGCGCACGTCGAAACGACCGTCGTCGCCGCGCGCGATGTGGCTTACCAGCTGGTCGAAGTGGAACGTGGTCGCGAACGGCCTGATCTGTTCGAGCAGCCGCTCGGTCAGCTCGCGGCCCGTGCAGGCGGGCAGCGCGGGGATGTCGTAGATCGGCTTGTCGCCGTAGAGCTCGACGCACTGGCCGCCCGCGAAGGGCCGGGCGTCGACGACATGCGAGGAGATCTCGCGCAGCCCCAGCTCGAAGACCTGGAACAGGCCCGCGGGGCCCGCGCCGATGATCAGGGCATCGGTCTGGATCGGCGAGGCCATCGCGGACGTTCGAGCCGGCGGACGATCAGCGGATCAGCTCGCCGATCTTGTCCTTCTTGTCTTTCCACTCGTCGGCATCGGGCAGCGCGGGCTTGCGCTTGGTGATGCTGGGCCAGTTCTTGGCCAGGTCGGCGTTGATCTTGATGAACGCGAGCTGGTCGGCCGGCACGTCTTCCTCGGGCAGGATCGCGTTGACCGGGCACTCGGGGATGCACACCGCGCAGTCGATGCACTCGTCCGGGTCGATCGCCAGGAAGTTGGGGCCCTCGCGGAAGCAGTCGACGGGGCACACGTCCACGCAATCGGTGTACTTGCAACGGATACAGGCTTCGGTAACGACGTGGGTCATGGCAACGGATGCGTGGCGAAAGGCTGGAGCAGACGGCGATTCTAAGGCTTGGAGGCCGCCGGCAGCGGCGCGAAGGGGATGCTGTCGAGTGCGGACGATGATGCGACAGTCACCGCCGTCGCGCCGACGCCCACGATGACCACCGTCGGGCGGCCCCCGTGGAGCACGACGGCCTCGGGCAGGGTGTCGACGCGATGGTCGCTGCCGTGCTGGTCGGGCCAGCCGGCGCGCGACACGACTGCGACTGGCGTGTCGGCCGGCCAGCCGGCACCGACGAGACGGCGCGACAGCGCGGCCAGCTGGCGGCCGGCCATGTAGAAGACCTCGGTGTCGGCGCCGCGCGTGGCAACCAGCTGGCCCGCGCGCGTCATCGCCGTGCTGAGCGCGACGCTGCGCCCCGAGCCGCGGCGCGTCAACGGGCGCTTCAGGTCGGCGGCCGCGGCGATCGCGGCGGTCACGCCCGGCACGACCTCGCAGGCGATGCCGGCCTCGGCCAGCGCCTCGAGCTCCTCGTCGAGGCGCCCGAACACGCTCGGGTCGCCGCCCTTGAGCCGCACGACATGCCCGCCGGCGCGCGCGTGCTGCACCAGCAGCGCGTTGATGCGCGCCTGCGCGGTCGAGTCGCAGAAGCCGCGCTTGCCGACGTCGATCCACTCGGCCTGCGGCGCCATCTCGCGCAGCGCGGGGTCGATCAGCGCGTCGTGCAGCACGACGCGCGCGCTGGCCAGCGCGCGCGCGCCGCGCAGCGTGATGAGGTCGGCGGATCCGGGGCCGGCGCCCACGATGGTCACTCGGGTCATGGTGTGAGACGGTAGTGCAGCACGCATCCCCCTGCAAGCAGCAGGAAGGATGCCGGGCGGTCGACGATCAGGCCGCGGCGGTCTCGGCGGTCTTGGTGGCGTGCAGGCCGCATTCCTTGGCGGCCTCGTCTTCCCACCACCAGCGGCCGGCGCGGAAATCCTCGCCGACGGCGATCGCGCGCGTGCACGGCTCGCAGCCGATGCTGGGCATGAACTCGTCGTGCAGCGGGTTGTACGGCACGTCGTGCGACGCGATGTAGTGCCAGACGTCGTTCCACGTCCAGTCGGCCAGCGGATTGACCTTGGTGCGGCCGTTGGCCTCGGTCTCGATGAACGGCACCGTGCCGCGGTTGTTCGACTGCTCGCGGCGCAGGCCCGTGACCCACGCGGTGCGGCCTTCGAGCATGCGGCCAAGCGGCTCCATCTTGCGCACGCTGCAGCAGCCCTTGCGCAGCTCGAGGCTGCGGTACATCGCGTCCTCGCCGTTCTTGCGCACGAAGTGGACGACCTGCTCCTCGCGCGGCCGATAGACCTCCACGGGCAGTTCGTAGCGCTGCTCGATGCGCGGGATCAGCGCGGATGTCTGCGGGTGCAGCTTGCCCGTCTCCAGCGTGCCGATCGCGACGGGCAGGCCCAGGCGCGCGATCAGGTCGGTGACGACCATGTCCTCCGCGCCGAGGCTGGTGGCCTGCACGATGGCGCCGCGGTGATCCTGCGCGGCGGCGCGCAGCAGCTCGATGGTGGCGTCGAGCTTGGCGGCGAAGTGGGCGCTGGGGCGCGCATACAGCGCGATCGCCGACGCCTTGGCCGGCGCCTGCAGCGACGAGAAGTTCGAGATCTCGGAGACCGTCATGTCACGCCGCCTTGCGCGCGAACAGCGGCTTCGGCTGCGGCACGTCGCCTTGATAGTGGCCCGCCGGGAAGAAGCCCAGCGCGCGTTCCGCCGAGCTCTGGCGCTCGCCCTCGCGCAGCACCACGGCGTCGAAGCCGGAACGCTGCAGCAGCGGCATCATGTCGACGACGACCTCGCCGGTGGCGCGGATCTCGCCCGCGTAACGCAGGCGCGCGCGCAGCACGTGGGCCTGCGAGTAGGCGCGGCCGTCGACCCACTTCGGGAACTCGAGGGCGACGAGCGCGATGCGCGGCAGGTCGCCCTTCAGGTCCTCGACGTCGGCGGTGTTGGGCAGCAGCACGCCCACCGGCACGTCGGCGCACCAGGCGTCGCGCACGGCCTCCCATTGCGTGAGCGTGAGCAGGCGATGCGGCGCCGGGCCGGCGATCTCGGAGTCCGGCAGCAGCAGCCAGGCGTCGTTGTGGCGGTCGATGAATTTCATTGGGTTGTTCCTGCTCATGCGGCCACAGCCGTTTCGCGACGCACGGCGTCGGTGGCCTGGCGGAAAGGGGCGATGCCGATACGGCGTGCCGTATCGACGAAGCGCTCGTTGGCGGCGCGCTGCGCGCGGAAGGTGTCGATCAGGGCCTGGATCACCGCGGGCACTTCCTCGGCCGCGAACGACGGGCCGATCACCTTGGCCGGCACCGACGCGCCGCTGAGCGTGCTGCCGTCGGAGCCGCCGACGCTGACCTGGTACCACTCGGCCCCGTCCTTGTCGATGCCGAGGACGCCGATGTGGCCGGTGTGGTGGTGGCCGCAGGAGTTCATGCAGCCGCTGATGTGCAGGTCGATGTCGCCGAGGTCCAGCAGCGCGTCGAGGTCGTCGAACTGCTCGGTGATGGCGGCCGCGATGGGCAGCGAGCGGGCGTTGGCCAGCGCGCACAGGTCGCCGCCGGGGCAGGCAATCATGTCGGTCAGCAGGCCGATGTTGGGCGTGGCGAAGCCGGCGTCCTGCGCCGCGTGCCAGACGGCGCGCAGGTCGGCCTCGCGCACCCACGGCAGGATCAGGTTCTGGTCGTGCGAGACCCGCAGCTCGCCCAGCGAGTAGCGGTCGGCCATCGTCGCCGCGGCCTCCATCTGCTGCGACGTGACGTCGCCGGGCGGCAGCCCCGCGCGCTTCAACGACAGCGTGACGGCGCGATAGCCCTCCACCTGGTGCGCGTGCACGTTGCGGTCGAGCCAGCGCAGGAAGGGCACGGGCGCGGCGCCGGTGCGGTTCGGATCGAAGCCGCCGATGGCCGGGCGCACCTTCTCGGGACGCGTGAAGAACGCGGCGACGCGGTCGAACTCGGCCTGCGGGATGATGTGCGCGGTGCCGCCGACATCGTCCGCCAGGATCTTGCGGTATTCCTCGTCGACCTGGTCGAAGAACTTCTGGCCTTCGGCCTTGACGAGGATCTTGATGCGCGCCTTGTAGGCGTTGTCGCGGCGGCCGAAGCGGTTGTAGACGCGCACGATCGCCTCGATGTAGACCAGGATCTGGTTCCACGGCAGGAACTCGGTGGCCACCGAGCCGATGACCGGCGTGCGGCCCATGCCGCCGCCGACAAGCACCTTGAAGCCGACCTCGCCCGCCTCGTTCTTGCGCAGCTGGAGGCCGATGTCATGCCAGGCGATGGCCGCGCGGTCTTCTGCCGCGCCGCTCACCGCGATCTTGAATTTGCGCGGCAAGAACGCGAATTCCGGCTGCAACGTGCTCCATTGACGCAGCAACTCGCAGTAAGGGCGGGGATCGACGATCTCGTCGGGCGCAATGCCGGCGAACACGTCGGAGGTGATGTTGCGGATGCAGTTGCCCGAGGTCTGGATGCCGTGCATGTCGACATCGGCTAGCAAATCCATCGCATCGGCCGACTTCTCGATCGGAATCCAGTTGAACTGCGCGTTCTGGCGAGTCGTGAAGTGCAGGAAGTCGCGGTCCAGCTCCTTGGCCATGCGCGCCAGCTGGCGCAGCTGGCGGCTCGCGAGTTCGCCGTACGGGATCGCGACACGCAGCATGGGCGCATGGCGCTGGATGTACCAGCCGTTCTGCAGGCGCAGCGGACGGAACTCGTCGTCGCCCAGCTCGCCTGCCAGGTTGCGCTCCAGCTGGTCACGGAACTGCGCGGCACGGGCGCGTACAAACTGGCGGTCGAATTCGGTGTACTGATACATCGTTGTCTTCTCGTTGCTCGACCGGAGACGCTCGCACCGGCCCTATTGAAGAGACAATGTAATGAGCCTCCTTCATAACGAGAACTACAATTTTTCTATGGAATCATGCTTGTGAGGAATATGGAAATTCGTTTTCCGGCCGGAATCCTGGTCGTCGTCGCCTCGGTGCTCCTCGCCGCCTGCGGCGCGACGCTGCCGACGCGGCCCGACACGGCGCCCCTCGCTGCCTGCCCGGCACCGGCCTCGGCCCCGGTCGTTTCCGAGGCGGTCGTGCCGCCGCCCAGGCCCATGCGCCCGCCGCGCGTCGCGCTGGCGCTCGGCGGCGGCGCCGCCCGCGGCTTCGCGCACATCGGCGTGATCGAGGTGCTGGAAGAGAACGGCATCCACCCGGACATCGTCACCGGCACCTCTGCCGGCAGCCTCGTGGCCGCGCTGTACGCGTCGGGCCGCACCGGCAAGGAGCTGGAGAACATCGCGATCGGCATGGACGAGTCGGCGCTGACCGATTGGTCCTTCCCCGGCCGGGGCCTGATCCGCGGCGAGGCGCTGGCGCATTACGTGCGCGAGGCCACCGGCAACAAGCCGCTCGAGCAGATGAAGATCCCGCTGGGCATCGTCGCCACCGACCTCGACAGCGGCAAGCCCATCCTGTTCCGCCGCGGCGACGTCGGCACCGCGGTGCGCGCCTCCAGCGCGGTGCCGGCGGTCTTCCAGCCGGTCAAGCTCGGCACGCACGAGTACGTCGACGGCGGCCTGACGTCGCCCGTGCCGGTGCGCGCGGCGCGCGACATGGGCGCCGACGTGATCATCGCGGTCGACATCTCGCAGCTGCCCGACGGCGGCGACACCAGCAACGCGCTGCACATGCTGCTGCAGACCTTCTCCATCATGAGCCGCAGCATCAACGAGCTGGAGCTGAAGGAAGCCGAGATCGCGCTGCATCCGCGACTCGTGGGCGTGGCCGGCACCGACTTCACCGTGCGCAAGAAGAACATCGAGGCTGGCCGCGAGGCGGCACTGGCGATGCTGCCGCAGATCAAGGCGAAGGTCGCGATGCAGGTGCCGGTGGTGCGCTGAGAGGGCGAGCCGGCCGGATTGGGGCTGCGGGTGTCGCGCCGCTTGACGGCGGCGCCCGCGCGCCATCGGCGCCATTTCCGGCTTGCCTTCCGCATTTAATTCAAGTATTCTTGAATTCATGGATTCAATCGAAACCGTCCAGGCCCTCGCGGCGTTGGCGCATCCCGTCCGCCTCGGGGCGTTCCGTGCGCTCGTCGTCGCGGGCCCCGCGGGGCTGTCCCAGAAGGCGCTGGCGGAGGCCGTGGGCGTGGGCCCGACCAACCTGGCGTTCCACACCAAGGAACTGCTGGCCGCCGGCCTCGTGACCCGCGTGCAGGCGAAGCAGTTCGTGACCTACCACGCGGCGTTCGAGCGCATGAACGACCTGCTGGGCTATCTCACCGAGAACTGCTGTGCCGGCGCAGCCTGCGCCGCACCTGCGCAGGCGTCCTGCGCCTGCTGATCCACCCATCGAAGGAGTCGAGGATGAAGCGTTTCCATGTCCACCTGCACGTCGGCGACCTGTCGGCCAGCGTCGCGTTCTACTCGAAGATGTTCGCGCAGCCGCCCATCCGGCTGGAGGCCGACTACGCCAAGTGGCACATCGAGGATCCCCGCCTGAACTTCGCCATCAGCACGCGCGGCAGCGAGCCGGGCGTCGACCATCTCGGCTTCCAGACCGACACCGACGAGGAACTCGCCGAACTCAAGGCGCGAGCGCAGGCCGCCGACATGGCGCTGCTCGACGAGGGCGAGACCGCGTGCTGCTATGCGCGCAGCGACAAGCACTGGCTGACCGATCCGGACGGCGTGGCCTGGGAGCAGTTCCGCACGCTGGGCAGCATCCCGACCTTCGGCCAACCCCGTCAGCAAGAAGCTGCCGCCTGCTGCGCGGCGCCCGCGCCCGCGGGCCGATCCTGCTGCTGACATGGCGCTGCACCGGAAACTGCTGGCCGAGGGTCTCGGAACGGCACTCCTGCTCGCGATCGTCGTCGGCTCGGGCGTGATGGCGCAGCGGCTGGCGGGTGGCAACGCGGCCATCGCGTTGCTGGCCAACACCCTCGCGACCGTCGCGGGGCTCTATGTGCTCATCGAGCTGTTCGCGGCCGCGTCCGGGGCGCACTTCAACCCGGCCGTCTCGTTCGTGGCGTGGCTGCGCGGCACGTTGTCGGCCTCCGAGGCGCTGTCGTACGCAGGCGCACAGCTGACCGGCGCGGTGCTGGGCGTGTGGCTGGCCCATGCGATGTTCGGCCTGGACATCGTCCAATGGTCGGCCAAGGTGCGTCCGGGCTTCGGTGCGTGCCTGGCGGAGGGCGTGGCGACGTTCGGCCTGCTGCTGGTCATCCTGCGCGCGCCGGCGTCCCGCGGCGCGCCGATGGTCGCGGCCTGGATCGGCGCGGGCTACTGGTTCACGGCGTCGACCTCGTTCGCCAATCCGGCGGCCGTCCTCGGCCGCATGTTGACCGACACGTTCACCGGCATCGCGCCGTCCAGCGCGCCGGGGTTCGTCCTCGCCGAGTTCATCGGGGCGGCCGCGGCGCTGGCCGTCCAGCGCCTGTTCGAGCCAGCTCGTCGCCCATCCTCCCCACCCGATGCCGTTCCCACCCATGTCTGACGTCACGATCTATCACAACCCCGCCTGCGGCACCTCGCGCAATGCGCTGGCGCTCATCCGCCATGCGGGGATCGAGCCGATCGTCATCGAGTACCTCAGGACGCCCCCCTCCAAGGAGGTCTTGCGCGCGATCGTCCAGGCCACGGGACAGCCGGTGCGCGCGCTGCTGCGCGAGAAGGGCACGCCCTACGCGGAGCTCGGATTGGGCGACCCGGCCTGGAGCGACGAGCAACTGCTGGAGTTCATCGTCCAGCATCCCGTCCTGATGAATCGGCCCGTGGTCGTCACGCCGCTGGGCACCGCGCTCTGCCGGCCCTCGGAAGCCGTGTTGGCGCTGCTGCCCGTGCGCAAGCTGCCGGCGTTCCGCAAGGAGGATGGCGAACTGGTCGAGGACGACGGCATTCGCCGCGGCGGCCAGGCGTGACCCTCCCGCCCGCGGCCGCGGACGACGCGCTCGCTCGGCCGTCCATGCCGCATTCACCGGCCCCATGAAAAAACCCGGCCGAGGCCGGGTTTTCAGAAGTGCGTCCTGAAAGGATCAGACCGACGTCTTCTTGGCAGCCTTGGTGGTGGTCTGCGTGGCCTTGACGGCCGTGTTGGTCAGCGTCTGGAAGTTGGCTTCCGCGACGTCGGCAGCCTGCTTGGTGGCCTTCTGCACGCTTTCCATCGCGTTGGTGGCGGCGGCGATGGCCGACTTCACCAGGGCAGCGGCGGACTCGGTGCCGGCCGGGGCGTTCTTGACGGCGCTGTCGACGGCACCATTGAACTTGGCCTGGGCGGACGCGACCTGCGCTTCGGCGACCTTGGAGACTTCGGCGTTGGTGGACGCGGCGATGTCGTACAGGTGGCGGCCGTAGGCGGCGGCCTTTTCGGCGGCCGGTTGCAGCAGGCCGGCTTGCAGGGCGAGCAGTTCCTGGGCATCCTTGACGCCGAGGCTGGCGGTGGCCGTCGCCTGGACTTCGGTCATCGAGGCCTTGGCGACCTGCAGGTTGAGTTCGACGAGCTTCTCGACGCCTTCGAAGGCCTTGTTGGTCAGGTCGAACAGCGTTTCGAGGTTGGCCTTCTGGGCGGCGACGAGTTGTTCAGCGGTCAGCATGGGTGGGATCTCCTGGGTTTCGTAGTGGAAAACAGGGTTGCAGCGCTTCGCAAACTCGTTTGCTGCAGTGCAACATGAAGCCTAGTATAGGGCGGCGTCAGGCTTTTGCAAGCGCTCTTGCTGCAGCGCAGCATCCTTTAGGGGCATCCCTCCAACAGTCACCGTTTGTACACCTGCCCGTGATTGCTTTCCACTTCGACCCGCACATTCTTCCGCTGCCGCCGGGGCACCGTTTTCCCATCGGCAAGTACGGT
This sequence comes from Scleromatobacter humisilvae, assembly GCF_023231945.1. GTDB lineage: Bacteria > Pseudomonadota > Gammaproteobacteria > Burkholderiales > Burkholderiaceae_C > Scleromatobacter > Scleromatobacter humisilvae. The sequence goes on along the minus strand of NZ_JAJLJH010000004.1, from coordinate 60,318 downwards.
CTTCTGCGCCGTCGCGTCGAGGCCGAACCGCGCGGCATCGAGCTGCGGATCGCCGGCCCGGCCAGCGAGGGCGAGCTCGCGCTGGCGCATGACCCCGACTACATCGCCGACGTGCTGGCCGGCACGCTGAGCGCGGCGCGCCAGCGCGAGATCGGTTTCGAGTGGACGCCCGCGCTGGCCACGCGGGCGGTCTGGTCGGTGGGCGCGACGATCGCCGCCGCGCGCATGGCGCTGTCCGACGGTCCGGACGGCGGGGTCAGCGCCAGCCTGGGCGGCGGCACGCACCACGCCAACGCGACGCAGGGCTCGGGCTACTGCGTGTTCAACGACGTGGCCGTGGCCGCTCGGCTGATGCAGGCCGAATGGCACCGGCGCCACCGCGCGCTGCTGCAGGTGGGCGTGATCGACCTCGACGTTCACCAGGGCAACGGCACCGCGGCGATCTTCGCGGACGACGACACGGTGTTCACGTTCTCGATGCACGGCGAGCGCAACTTCCCGTTCCGCAAGTCGCCCAGCGACCTCGACGTTGGCCTGCCCGACGGCTGCACCGACGACGTCTACCTGGCGGCGCTGCGTCCGGCACTCGACGAGGTCTGGCGGCGAATGGCCGCGCGGCCGCCCGGCCTGGTCTTCTACGTCGCCGGCGCCGATCCGCACGAAGGCGACCGGCTGGGCCGCCTGAAGCTGACGACCGGCGGCCTGGCCGCACGCGACGAGATCGTGCTGCGGGCGCTGGCCGAGCGCGGCATCCCGGCCGTGGTGCTGATGGCCGGCGGCTACGGCCATGACGTCGAGACGACGGTGGAAGTGCACCTGCAGACGCTGCGCATCGCCGAGCGCGCGCAGTCGGCATGGGCCCACGTCAGCGCCGTGTGAGTCTCGTCGCTCACAATGATGCGATGAGCAGCAACGAACCGTCGCGCCGCGGCCCCGAGCCGCGCGGCGCCTACGCGGCCTTCCGGCCCATCACCACGCGCTGGATGGACAACGACGTCTACGGCCACGTCAACAACGTCGTCTACTACAGCTTCTTCGACACGGCCGTCAACGGCCTGCTGATGGACGCCGGCGTGCTCGACATCCACCAGGGCGAGGTGATCGGCCTCGTCGTCGAGACGCAGTGCAACTACTTCGCGCCGATCGCGTTCCCGCAGCCGGTCGCCGCAGGGGTGCGTGTCGCGCATCTCGGGCGGTCAAGCGTGCGCTACGAGATCGGCCTCTTCGCCGACGGCGCGCCCGACAGCGCCGCCGCCGGCCATTTCGTCCATGTCTACGTCGACCGCGCCACGCGGCGGCCGGTGCCGCTGCCCGAGCCGTTGAAGGCGGTGCTGAAGTCGTGGATCGTCAACCCGACCCAAGGAACACAACCCCGATGAGCGAGCTTCCCAAGAGCGATGGACAGGCGGCCGTCGATGCGGCCATCACCTCGCGGCGCTCCATCCGCGCCTTCCTGCCGACGCCCATTCCGGAGGCGACGATCCGCGAGATCCTCGAGGTCGCGACGCGCGCGCCGTCCGGCACCAACATCCAGCCGTGGAAGGTGCACGTGCTGACCGGCGCGGCGCGCCAGCGCCTCAGCGACGCGATCAAGACGGTCTACGACGATCCGGCCGAGCGCGTGCAGCACACCGAGGAATACGACTACTACCCGCGCGAGTGGGTGTCGCCCTACATCGACCGCCGCCGCAAGATCGGCTGGGACCTGTACGGCCTGCTGGAGATCGGCAAGACCGACAAGGACAAGATGCACGCGCAGCACGGTCGCAACTACGCGTTCTTCGACGCGCCGGTCGGCTTGATCTTCACGATCGACCGCATCCTGGCGCAGGGCAGCTGGCTGGACTACGGCATGTTCCTCGAGAACATCATGGTCGCGGCGCGCGGCCGCGGCCTCGACACCTGCCCGCAGGCCGCGTTCACGCAGTTCCACCGCGTGATCAAGCGCGAGCTGCAACTGGGCGATCACGAGATGGTGGTCTGCGGGATGGCGCTCGGCGTCGCCGACCCGGACGCCGTCGCCAACCGATTGACCACCGCACGCGCCAGCGTCGACGAATTCGCGAAGTTCCACTCATGAGATCAACCACCGTCTTCATCGCCCGGCCGGTCTTTCCCGACATCATCGACCGCCTGCGTCCGCACTTCGACGTGCGCACGCACGACGGCGAGGCGCCGCTGTCGCAGCCCGAGCTGATCGCCGCGCTGCAAGGCTGCGCCGGCGTGTTCATCACCGGCAGCGAGAAGATCGACGCGACGCTGCTCGACGCCTGCCCGCGGCTGAAGGCCGTCTGCACGATGGCCGTCGGCTACAACAACGTCGACGTGCCGGCGTGCACGGCGCGCGGCGTGGTCGTCACCAACGCGCCGGGCGTGCTCACCGAGACCACGGCGGACTTCGGCTTCGCGCTGATGATGGCCACCGCGCGCCGCATCTCCGAGAGCGAACGCTTCCTGCGCGAGGGAAAGTGGAAGCACTGGGGCGTGGACATGTTCGCCGGCGGCGACGTGCATGGCGCGACGCTGGGCATCCTCGGCATGGGTCGCATCGGCCAGGCGATCGCGAAGCGCGGGCATGGCGGCTTCGACATGAAGGTCGCGTATCACAACCGCAGCCACCTCGCGCCCGACGTCGAGGCCTCGCTGGGCGCGACGTGGATGGCGCTGCCGGACCTGCTGCGCGCGGTCGATCACCTGGTCATCGTCACGCCGTACACGCCCGAGACGCACCACCTCATCGGCGCCGGGCAGATCGAGCTGATGAAGCCGACGGCGACGCTGACCAACATCGCGCGCGGCGGCGTGGTCGACGACGCGGCGCTGGCCGAGGCCTTGGCTGCGGGCACGATCGCGGCGGCCGGGCTGGATGTCTTCGAAGGCGAGCCGACGGTGCATCCCGCGCTGCTCGCGCTGCGCAACGCCGTGCTGACGCCGCACATCGCGAGCGCCAGCGTGCCGACGCGGCGCGCGATGGCCAACCTGGCCGTGGACAACCTGCTGGCGGCGCTCGGCGCCGGGCCGGATGCGGGCAGGCCGCCGACGGCATTGAATCCCGAGGTGCTCGGCTAGACGAGGCAGGGCGCCATGAAAAAAGGCCGGCGATGCCGGCCTGTCGCGTTGCGCGCGCGTGACGCGCGCGAGGCCCTTACGGCGCCGAAGCCGCGGAGGCCGGCATGTCGGCCGACGGCGACGACGCGCTGACGCCCGACATCGACGGCAGCGGCGACGCGATCGGCGTCGGCGGGATGTCCGACGCGGCCGGGGCGACCACGGCCGCGGGCTCGGTGGCAGCCGACGTCGCCGCCGTGATCGGCAGCAGCGGCACGATCAGCAGCGCCACGATGTTGATGATCTTGATCAGCGGGTTGACGGCCGGGCCCGCGGTGTCCTTGTACGGGTCGCCGACGGTGTCGCCGGTGACCGCGGCCTTGTGGGCCTCGCTGCCCTTGCCGCCGAAGTGGCCGTCCTCGATGTACTTCTTGGCGTTGTCCCACGCGCCGCCGCCCGTGCACATCGAGATGGCGACGAACAGGCCGGTGACGATGGTGCCCATCAGCAGGCCGCCGAGTGCGGCCGGCCCGAGCAGCATGCCCACCAGCACCGGCGCCACGACCGGCAGCAGCGACGGCACGATCATCTCCTTGATGGCGGCGGTGGTCAGCATGTCGACCGCCTTGCCGTACTCGGGCTTGCCCGAACCGTCCATGATGCCCTTGATGTCGCGGAACTGGCGGCGCACTTCCTCGACCACCGCCCCCGCGGCGCGACCCACCGCCTCCATCGCCATGGCGCCGAACAGGTAGGGGATCATGCCGCCGATGAACAGGCCGATGATCACGTGGAAGTCCGACAGGTCGAACGTGACGTGCATGCCGCGGCCTTCGAGGCCGTGCGTGTAGTCGGCGAACAGCACCAGTGCGGCGAGGCCGGCCGAGCCGATCGCGTAGCCCTTGGTGACGGCCTTGGTCGTGTTGCCGACGGCGTCCAGCGGATCGGTGACGTCGCGCACGCTGTCGGGCAGCTCGGCCATCTCCGCGATGCCGCCGGCGTTGTCGGTGATCGGGCCGTAGGCGTCGAGCGCGACGACGATGCCGGCCATGCTCAGCATCGCCGTGGCGGCCACCGCGATGCCGTAGAGGCCGGCCAGCGAGTACGACACGTAGATCGCGATGCACACCAGCAGCACCGGGTAGGCGGTCGACTTCATCGACACGCCCAGGCCCGCGATGATGTTGGTGCCGTGGCCCGTGGTCGACGCCTTGGCGACGTGCTGCACCGGGCCGTACTGCGTGCCGGTGTAGTACTCGGTGATCCACACCAGCAAGCCCGTGAGCACGAGGCCCACCGCGCAGGCGCCGAACAGGCGCATCTGCGTGCCGGCGCCGAGCGCGTCGTCGGCCATCACGGCCTTGGTGACGAACCAGAATGCGATCAGCGACAGCACGCCGGCGACCGCCAGGCCCTTGTACAGCGCGGGCATCACGTTCTTCATGCCCGGCGACGCCTTGACCGCGAAGCAGCCGATGATGGACGCGATGATCGATACCCCACCCAGCATCAGCGGATAGACCACCGCCGACAGCGCGGAGCCGCTCATCAGCAGCGCGCCCAGCGTCATCGTGGCGATCAGCGTGACGGCGTAGGTCTCGAACAGGTCGGCGGCCATGCCGGCGCAGTCGCCGACGTTGTCGCCCACGTTGTCGGCGATCACGGCCGGGTTGCGCGGGTCGTCCTCGGGGATGCCGGCCTCGACCTTGCCCACCAGGTCGGCGCCGACGTCGGCGCCCTTGGTGAAGATGCCGCCGCCCAGGCGCGCGAAGATCGAGATCAGGGACGAGCCGAACGCGAAGCCCAGCAACGGCTTGAGCGTGGCCGGGTCGGCCGCGGTGCCTCCGCTGATGAACCAGTAGAACAGGCCAACACCCAGCAGCCCGAGCCCGACGACCAGCATGCCGGTGATGGCGCCACCCTTGAACGCGACGTTGAGCGCCGGGCCGATGCCGTTGGTGGCCGCCTGCGCGGTGCGCACGTTGGCCCGCACCGACACGTTCATGCCGATGAAGCCGCAGGCGCCGGACAGCACCGCGCCGAGCACGTAGCCGCCGGCCGTCTTGGCGCCGAGGAAGAAGAAGATGACGATGGCGAGCACGACGCCGACGATGGCGATGGTGCGGTACTGGCGTGAGAGATAGGCCGCGGCCCCTTGTTGAATGGCGGCCGCGATCTCCTGCATGCGGGCGTTGCCCGCATCCTGCTTCAGGATCCAGGCACGCTGGATGAACCCGTAGAGCACGGCCACGAGGCCGCAGGCGAGCGCGATTTCCAGCGCCAGAGTCGTTGACATCAAGAGTAGTCTCCTTCCGTTGTGGGGGTCGGACTCGCCTCACTGCGTGGTTCGGCACATCTTCTTCAGGTCAAGCAGCAGCAAGGCAGCCGGACGATCCTAGCGGCGCGTCCCCGCGCTTCGACATGGTGTTTTCCTCCGGATCGGCGCCGCCACGTTCGTGGGCGCCGGACGAGGCCCTTCTGCACAGCCCGTAGAATGCGGGTATTCCCGAGAACCTGACTTCAGAGCACCCCATGAGCCTTCATCTCGTCTCCCCCGGCGCCAAGGCGCCCGAAGAATTCAACGTCATCATCGAGATCCCGATGAACGCGGACCCGATCAAGTACGAAGTGGACAAGGCCAGCGGCGCGCTGTTCGTCGACCGCTTCATGACCACGGCGATGCACTACCCGTGCAACTACGGCTATGTGCCCAAGACGCTGTCGGACGACGGCGACCCGGTCGACGTGCTCGTGATCACGCCGTTCCCGCTGACGCCGGGCGTGGTCGTCACGTGCCGCGCCATCGGCGTGCTGATGATGGACGACGAGGCCGGCGGCGACGCCAAGCTGCTCGCCGTGCCCACCACGAAGATCCTGCCGATCTACGACCACTGGCAGAAGCCCGAGGACATCAACCAGATGCGCCTGAAGGCGATCCAGCACTTCTTCGAGCACTACAAGGACCTCGAGCCCAACAAGTGGGTCAAGGTCAAGGGCTGGGAAGGCCCCGAGGCCGCCAAGGCCGAGATCACCAACGGCATGAAGGCCTACGAGGCCGAGCTGGCGAAGAAGGCCGGCCAGTAAGCCGGCCCGGATCCGAAGACGAAGCCCTCCTCGCGAGGGCTTTTTTCATGGCATGCCGTGCAGGCGCTTGATCGCGCCGACCAGGTCGACCTCGTAGAGCGCGACGGTCGCGACGGCGACGATGGCCAGCACCACCAGGGTGCGCAGGAGGCGGGACTTGTTCATGGGAACTCCGTTGGACAGTTGAAGGAACCGGGTCAGGCGAGCGCCAGCGACTGGCGCACCGTCCAGCGCGAAGCGCGCAGGGCCGGCGCGAGGCTCGCGACGACGGCGCCAGCCAGCAGCGCCGCGAGCAGCGTCGCGACCGACGAACCCGCCAGCCGCGGCGCGAGATCCTGGGCCGAGATCGACGCCAGCACGCGTCCGACGACGGCCGACAGCGGCAGCGACAGACCCACCGCCAGCGCCCAGCTCGCGGCGCCGATGACGACGCCCTCGGCCAGCACGACCCGCAGCACGAGGCCGCGGCTCGCGCCGAGCGCGCGCATCACGCCGAACTCGCGCGTGCGCTCCACCGTCGCCACCGACAGCGCGGAGGCCAGCCCCAGCAGGCCGACGAGCGCCATCAGCAGCGCGATGAAGCCGAGCGCGGCGACGAGGATCGCGACGTGCCCGCCCTGGGCCGCGGCGAAGCGGTCCGCGGTGATCGCGGCGCGCACGACGAGGCCGTCGCGCGCCAGCGCCTGCGTGATGGCGGCGAGCGCCTTGTCGGCGCCGACGCGCTCGCGCAAGGCGATGCGCAGGGTCGAGACGCCGCCGGTGCCGCCGCTGGCGCGCTCGAAGGCCGAGGGCGCGACGTAGGCGGCGCCGGGCGTCAGCGTCTCGTCGATCACGCCGGCGAGCCGCCAGCGCGACTCGCGGTGGTTGACCGTGAGCGTGATGTCGTCGCCGACGCGCGCGCCGGCGAAGGCGCCCGAACGGGCGCTGGTGTTGAGGACGACGGCATCGTCGTCGCCGTCGCGCAGCCAGCGGCCTTCGATGGCGCGCGGCGAGATCATCGCCGTCGCGGGCGGCGCCGCGCGCAGCGTGAAGCCGCCGTGACCGCCGTCCGGGTACGTGTACACGACGTCGACGCCGCCACCGGCAATGGACACCTCCGACGTGCCGTTCCACGGCTCCACCGCCTGCACGATGGGCAGCGCGCGCAGCCGCTCGGCGATGCGCTCCCACGGCGCGGGCGTGCGCAGGGCCAGCTCGATGTCCCAGCGGCGCTGCTTTGCGGCGAGCGCGACGTCGTCCGTCCATGCGGTGCGCAGCGCCAGGCTGGTCTCCAGCATCGCGCCGGCCGCGCCCAGCAGCGCCAGCGTGAGCACCAGGCGCGTGCGGCGGCGCAGGCTGTTGCGCAGCGCGAGCGTGAGGGCGATGTCGCCGGTGCCGATGCGCGCGGCCCAGCGGGCGAGGCGCGAGGTCTCGTTGGCGGCGCCGTGGTCGTCGAGCGCGTCGCGCACGCCGCGCCTCGCGGCGGCGAGCACCGGCCACAGCGCGGCGAGCAGCGGCAGGGCAACGCCGGGCACCGCTAGCAGCGCCAGCAACTCGCGCGGCGGCGCGGCGTCCTGCAGGCGCAGGTTGAGCAGCTGCGAGATCGCGCGGACGAAGGCGTCGGCGGCCAGCATGCCCAGCGGCAGGCCGATCGCCGTGGCGAGCAGGCCCAGCAGCGCGACCAGCGCCAGCGTCGGCACGGCCACCTGGTGCGTGCGCGCGCCGATCGCCTTCATGATCGCGATCTGCCGCACCTGCTGCGCCAGCCAGCCGCCGATGACGGTGGCGCACAGCACCGCGCCCAGCACGAGCGCGAGGGCGCTGAAGCCGGTGAGCATCGTCAGGATCGCGTCCATCTGCGACTGGTGCGGATGGCGCCCCGGCGGCGGGATGCGGATCTGTTCGACCGTGGCGCCGCGCGTCGCGAGCCAGGCCGCGAGGGCGCGCGTCGTGCGCTCGATCGCGGCGGCATTGCCGGCGTCGTGCGCAACCACCACCTTCAGCAGGTTCAGCGGCACGCGTTCGCCGAGCCCCGCCAGCGTGCGGGGCGTGACGTAGCCGTAGACCGTCTGTTCCTGGCCCGCGGGCGCGACGCCGGGATCGTGGACGGTGCCCGCGATCGTGACGCTGCGACGTCCCGCGCCGGGCAGCTCGATCGTGATCGCGGCGCCGATCGCACGGCGCGTGAGCGGCAGCGCGCTGCGCTCGACGAGCAGCGTGCCGTCGGCGGGCGGCCACGCCCCGGCCTCGGGGTGGACGGCGTTGATGGCCGATGTGGCGAGGTCGGGCACGACGAACATCAGCAGCGGCGCCCACTCGCCGGGCGCGAGCTCGACGCGGCCGCGCAGCGTGGCGGCGAGGTCCGCCTGCGCGATGTCGGGACGCTGGCGCACGGCAGCCAGCCACGTCGCGTCGGGCTCGGTGGCCAGTTCCAGCTGCGCCGACGCGGGGTTCGAGCCGCGGTAGCTGCGCGGCACCTCGCGCATCAGCACGGCGCTCGCGATGGCCATGGTCGCGAGCGCGGCCACGCTGGCGGCGATCGCGGCGACGATCAGCGCGAGGCGCCCGCGCGCGGCCACGGCGTCGCGCCACAGCTTGATCCGACGCGGCGCGATCACGCCTGCGCCTCCGCCAGCGCGCGCGCGCGAGGCGCGCCCGTGTCCGCGCGCACGCGGCCGTCGCGCAGCGTGACGGTGCGCGTGAAGAAGCGGCCCAGTTCTCGCTCGTGCGTCACCACGATCACGGTCTTGCCCTCGCGCGCCAGCGCGGCCAGCAGCCCCATCACCTCGAGCGCGGTGGCCGAGTCGAGGTTGCCGGTGGGCTCGTCGGCGACGATCAGCGCCGGGTCGTTGGCCAGCGCGCGCGCGATCGCGGCGCGCTGCTGCTGTCCGCCGGACAGCGCGGCCGGCAGCTTGTCGGCCTGGTCGGCGATGCGCAGGCGTTCCAGCAGCGCGAGCGCGCGCGGGCGGCGCTCGCGGCGAGGGAACGTCGCGCGGAAGTCCATCGGCAGCATCACGTTCTCGGCGATCGTGAGCGTGGGCAGCAGCTGGAAGAACTGGAACACGATGCCGACGCGGCGTCCGCGCCAGGCGGCGAGCGCGTCCTGCGACATCGCGTGCAGCGGCTGGCCGTCGACCACGACTTCGCCCTGGGTCGGCTGCTCGATGCCCGTCAGCAGGTGGGCGAGCGTCGTCTTGCCGCTGCCGGACGGCCCGACGACGGCGACGCACTCGCCGGCCTGGACATCGAGGTCGACCTGGTCGAGCGCGCAGAACGGACCGGCGGCGGTGGCGTGGCGACGGGTCGCGCCGCGCAGGCGGACGAGGGCGGGGATCTCCGGATTCGGCATGGGATGGGCGATTGCGATGTGGCGAGAAGCCGAACATACTGTTCGACATTGCGCGATGCCCGAACAGGGCGCGCACCGTCGTTCACTACCGAACAGATCGCTGGCGATCGTTCGGCAAACCCTGCTGCCGTGACCGTTGAAACCACTCTGGATCGCCGCGCGGCCCGCTCGCGCGACCTGTTGCTCGATGCCCTGCGCGAGCTGATGTGCGAGCGCGGCTTCGAGCGCCTGACCACGCAGAACATCATCGACCGGGCGGGCGTGGGGCGGGCCACGTTCTACGCGCACTTCGACAACAAGGAGGAGCTGCTGGCCGCCAGCGTCGGGCGCCTGCGCACCTGGCTGGAGGCCATGCGGGAGCGCTATCCGGCGCAGCCGTTCGCGTTCATGCTGCCGTTCTTCGACCACCTGACCAGCCACCGCGCGTTGTATCGCACGACGTTCGAGCGCGAGAGCGAGGTCTCCGTCGAGCGGCTGATCCGCGCGATGATGCGCGAGCTGGTGCGCGCCGAGCTGCTTGCCCAGCGCACCGCGCGGCAGGACGATGCGGCCATCGAGCTGGCGACGCAGTTCGTGGTGAGCACGTTCTGGTCGGTGACCGTGTGGTGGATGAGCGGCGCCGGCGGACAGCGAAGCCCCGCGGAAGTCAACGCGATCTTCCTGCGCCTGGCGCAGCCCGGGCTGGAGCTCGCGCTGTCTACGACGGCTTGAACGGCGAGCGGTCGTCGAGCTCGCTGAGGTACTCGTCGATCGCGCCGCTCTCCTGCTTCAGGTGCGAGCCGATCGCGCGCGCGAACTCGGGCTCGGCGATCCAGTGCGCCGACTGCGTGCGCGCCGGCATCAGGCCGCGCGCCATCTTGTGCTCGCCCTGCGCGCCGCCCTCGAAACGGCGGAAGCGGTTCTCGATGCACCACTGCAGCGGCTGGTAGTAGCAAGCCTCGAAGTGCACGTAGGGAATCGACTCGAGTGCGCCCCAGTAGCGGCCGAAGGCGGCGCCCTCGGCGCGATCGATCGCGATCAGCGAGCACGCCACGCGCTTGCCGCCGCGCGAGGCGACGAACATCACCCAGTGGTCGGCCATCGTGTCCTGCATGCGCGCGAAGAAGTCGCGCGTGAGGTAGGGCGTCGAGAAGTGCTCGGCGTAGGTCTGGCGGTAGCAGGCGTGGAAGAAGTCCCAGTCGGCCCTCGTCATCTGCGCGCCTTCCAGCGTCTCGAACGTGACGCCGGCCTCGCCGACGCGGCGGCGCTCCTGCGAGATCTTCTTGCGCTTGTCGCGCTGCAGGCTGGCGAGGAAATCGGCGAAGTCGGCGTAGGGCAGCACGATGGGCGCGGTCGTGTCGGCGACGGGTGCGACGTCGTGGCGGTTGTGCCAGTGGAACTGCACGCCCTGGCGCATCATCCAGCCGTTGGCGCGCGCGGCGTCGTAGTCGGCATCGTCGCCGAACAGCAGGTGCACCGACGAGCAGTCCGTCTCGCGCGCCAGCGCGCCGAGCGCGCGCAGCAGCAGGGCGCGCGCGGGCGCGTCACGCGCGAGAAGGCGCGAGCCCGGCACCGGCGTGAACGGCACCGCCACCAGCAGCTTCGGGTAGTACGGGACCCCGTATCGGCGGTACGCATCGGCCCAGGCCCAGTCGAACACGTACTCGCCGTACGAATGCGTCTTCAGGTAGGCGGCCGCGGCGGCCACCAGCGCGCCGCCCTCGTGCTCGCGCACGGTCAGCGTCGCCGGCTCCCAGCCGGTGTCGCCGCCGACGCTGCCGGACGTCTCCATCGCGCGCAGGTAGGCGTGGCGCATGAACGGCGTCGGCTGGGCCTGGGCGGACAGCAGCGCGTCCCACTCGGCCTCCCCGACGGCGCCCACGCCCGGGTGGACCTCGATGACATAATTGTTTTCAGTCAACGCGCTTCCAGTCCATGTCCGAGCCAGATTCCGTGCGGGTCGCACTGCTTCAGATCAACCCGACCGTGGGCGACCTCGACGGCAACGCGCGGCGCATCGCCGACGCGGCGCGCGCGGCCTGGCGGCAGGGCGCCCGCGTGGCGCTCGCACCCGAGCTGGGCCTGTGCGGCTATCCGCCCGAGGACCTGCTGCTGCGTCCGGCCTTCCTGAGTGCGAACGCCGCGGCGCTCGAGTCGCTCGCGCGCGCGCTGGCCGACTGCGACGGCCTCCATCTGGTCGTCGGGCATCCGTGGGATGGCGGGGCGGGCAGGCAGGCTCATGTCGATCACGAGGACGATCTTAGGTCGAAGTCCGTCAGCGTGCCGCGCGTGTTCAATGCGGCCTCGGTGCTGGCAGGGGGCCTCGTCGCGGCGACGTATTGCAAGCGCGAGCTGCCCAACTACCAGGTGTTCGACGAGCGCCGCTACTTCGTCTCGGGCCGCGACGCCGGGCTCGCGCCGGTCGTCTTCCAAGCCGGCGGCACGCGCTTCGGCGTGCTGATCTGCGAGGACGCCTGGTTCGACGAGCCGGCGCAGCTCGCGAAGGGCGCGGGCGCGGAGGTGCTGTGCGTGATCAACGCGTCGCCGTTCCACCTCGGCAAGCCGGCCGACCGGGAGGCGCAGATGGCGCATCGTGCACGGACGACGGGCCTGCCGCTGCTGTACGCGCACATGACGGGCGGCCAGGACGAGGTCGTCTTCGACGGCGGCTCGTTCGCGCTCGATGCGGACGGCGAGGTCGTCGCGCGCGCGGCGTTGTTCGAGTCGGCCACGCTGACGCTGGACGTCGCCGGCAGCAGGGCGCCGGTGCCCGCCCACGGCAGCACCGTCGTGCCGCTGCCCGAACTCGAGGCCCAGGGCTGGGCCGCGCTCGTCACCGGCGTGCGCGACTACATCGGCAAGAACGGATTCCCGAGCGTGATCATCGGTCTTTCGGGCGGCATCGATTCGGCGCTGGTGCTGGCCATCGCCGTCGACGCGCTGGGCCCCGACCGGGTGCGCACCGTGATGATGCAGTCGCCCTACACGGCCGACATCTCGTGGATCGACGCACGCGACATGGCCGGGCGTGTCGGCGTGCGCTACGACGAGATCGCCATCGCGCCGATGTTCGACGCCTTCCGCGGCGCGCTCGCGGGCCAGTTCGCCGGCCTGCCCGAGGACACGACGGAAGAGAACATCCAGGCCCGCGTGCGCGGCACGCTGCTGATGGCGCTGTCGAACAAGACCGGTGCCATCGTGCTGACCACCGGCAACAAGAGCGAGATGGCCACCGGTTACTGCACGCTCTACGGCGACATGGCGGGCGGCTTCGCGGTGATCAAGGACGTCGCCAAGACGCTGGTCTACCGCCTGGCCGAATGGAAGAACCGCCAGCCCACCGTGCGCGCGGACGGCAGCGTCGGCCCGGTGATCCCGGAGCGCATCATCACGCGCCCGCCGTCGGCCGAGCTGCGGCCCGACCAGACCGACCAGGACAGCCTGCCGCCCTACAAGGTGCTCGACGCGATCCTCGCGGCCTACATGGAAGAGAACGTCGCGATCGACGACATCGTCGCCGCGGGCTTCGAGCGCACCGATGTGGAGCGCGTCACGCGCCTCATCAAGGTGAACGAGTACAAGCGCCGGCAGTCGCCGGTGGGCATCCGCATCACGCACCGGGGCTTCGGACGTGACTGGCGGTACCCCATCACATCGCGCTTCCGTGCTTAAATCGATTCATCCCCTTTTCACGCAACACCGGAGCCCGCCATGAAACAGATCACCGCCATCATCAAGCCCTTCAAGCTCGAGGAAGTGCGCGAGGCGCTCGGCGAGGTCGGCGTGTCCGGCCTGACGGTCACCGAGGTCAAGGGCTTCGGCCGCCAGAAGGGCCACACGGAGCTGTATCGCGGCGCGGAGTACGTGGTCGACTTCCTGCCCAAGGTGAAGGTCGAGGTCGTGGTCAAGGATTCGGACGTCGAGCGGTCGATCGAGGCCATCGTCAAGGCGGCCAAGACCGGCAAGATCGGCGACGGGAAGATCTTCGTCACTGCCGTCGAACAGGTCGTGCGCATCCGCACCGGCGAGACGGACGAAGCCGCGGTCTGATTCAGATCAGGTTGAAGTTCTGCGAGGCAGGGCTGGCGGCGGCCTCGTCGCGCAGCGTCTGCAGCAGGCGCTCGGGATCGGTGTCCACGCGCAGCCGGGTCACCTGGGCCGCATCGACGAAGCCCGCGTCGCGCGTGTGCGCGAGCAGCTCCAGCAGCGGACGATAGAAGCCGGCGGTGTCCAGCAGCCCGATCGGGCGCGCGTGGTAGCCGAGTTGCTGCCAGGTCCAGGCCTCGAACAGTTCCTCCAGCGTGCCCAGGCCGCCGGGGAGCGCCACGAAGGCGTCGGCGGCCTGCGCCATCTGCAGCTTGCGCTCGTGCATCGTGTCGACGACGCGCAGTTCCTGGATGCCGCGATGGCCCAGCTCGCGGGCGACGAGCCGTTTCGGGATGATGCCCAGCACCTGGCCGCCGGCGGCCAGCGTGGCGTCCGCCACCTCGCCCATCAGGCCGGCGTGGCCGCCGCCGTAGACCAGCCGGTGGCCGCCTTGTCCGAGCGCGGTGCCGAGTGCGCGGGCGGCCTCGGCGTAGCGCGGATCGTTGCCGCTGCGCGAGCCGCAATAGACACAGAGTGAGAACATCGCCCGATTGTCGCCGCTGCCGATGGCACGCGTGCGACAGGGCGCTTCAGAGCACGCGTTGCGGACCCGGCCGGACGAAGACGACGGCCGTGTCGCACAGCGCGTCGTGCCAGAACTGGCGGCGTGGGTGCAGCAGCGCGCTGCATGCGTACAGCGCGATCCAGCCGGCCACGAGGCCGAGGATGGCCCAGGCGTTGGGCAGGTTCAACGCGCCGGCGAGCGCCAGCGCGGGCAGGAACCAGACATACGAGGCGAGGTAGCGCGCCAGCGCGCGCCGCGGCGTCAGCGGCAGGCCGCGGTCGGTGAGCACGCGCAGGTGCCAGGTCTTCATCGCGAGCGTCTGGCCCGCGCGCGTCCACAGCCCGATGAAGTACACGCCCAGCACGAGGAAGCAGACCGCGATCAGGCCCGAGCGCTTCTCGATGCCGCTGGTCTGGTGCGCGAGCACGCCGTAGACCAGCGCGGTGACCGCCAGCACGCCGAACAGCAGCACGCCTTCGTACATGAACGCGGCCATGCGGCGCACGAGCGGGGCGGCGACGAGCCGCTGGTCGCGCAGTTCGAACGGGGAGGCCGGATCGGAACCCGTGGCGGACGCCGCCGACGGTTCGCTCATCGGTGCACGGCCACCGGCGCCGAGGCTGCCGAGCCCGCGGCAGCGACTTTGGTGTGCTTGGGCAGCAGCGTCGTGCGGTCGACCGCGTTCGGGCCGACGGCGATCTTGGGCGCGCCGTCGTGCTGGTGCGCCGGCGGCGTGGCGTGGCGGGTCAGCAGCGTCGTGGTGACGCCCACGGGCCTGCCCGTCGCGGCCGGCGCCGAACCGGCGGCGGTGCGCACGGGGGCGCCGATGACGTTGTTCTTGGGCTGCACGGTGTCGAGCGGCGCCGCCGCATGGTGGTGCGCCGCGACGACGCTCGCCGACGATGCGGCACTGGCCCGCGACGCGACGCGCTTGGCGGCGAGTTCCTGCTTCTTTTCCTCGGGCAGCGCCTGGTAGGCCTTCCAGCGCGCCTCGCGCTCTTCCTTGGACAGGCTGCTGGCCTCCTGGAAGTTCATGCGCGCCTGCGTGCGCTGCGCCACCGTCATGTGCGCCCATTCGCCCATGCGCTGGTTGGCGCGCTGCTGCTCGTCGGGCTTCATCTTGGGATAGCGGCCGGCCACGTCGATCCAGCGTTCCTTGCTGCGCGCGTCGAGGCCGTTCCAGTCGTTGGCCAACGGCGCCAGCACCTTGCGATGGGCCGGGCTGAGGTCCGCCCAGGCGGGGCCGCCGGGTTCGACCTTGGCGGCAGCCGTGGTCGCCGCCGTGCCCGACGGGCCCGCGCCTTCGGCCTGGGCCGCCAGTGCGCCGGACGCCAGAAAGCACGCAGCCGCGGCGAGTGCCGCGGCGGCGAGCGATTCAAGGAGACGAGGCGGACGCGAACGCGACAAGAAGCCCTCCGTCATTCCTGGTGGGTCTTGAGGTACTCCGCGAAACCAGGATCCGTGTAGGCGGCCGGGGGCAGGTCGTCCGACAGCAGCGCGGCATCGACCTCGGCCACGGCGGCGATCTGCGCCTTGTCGTGCACGTGCGCGATGCCGGCCAGGCCCAGCACCAGCAGCGCCAGCGGGGCGGCCGAACCGAGCTTGAACCACCAGCCGAGCGGATTGGCCAGCACGGCGGCGCGGCCACGGCCGACGACCACCGGGGCCGCGGCCGTCTGCACCTGCCGCGCGGCCTGGGCGCGCACCAGCGCCTGCTCGCGGGCGAAGCGCAGGCGCTCGCTGATGTCGGGCGCGGTGGCCTGGGCACGTTCGCCAAGCATCGAAGCGACACGCACGCCGAAGCGCGCCTCCAGGCCGTCGCGATCCGGCACGGGGGAGAAGGTCGATTTCGTCTGGTTGGTCATGGTGCGATTCCCTTGGCTTTCAACGCCTTGGCCAGCGCGTGGACGGCGCGGGAGCAATGCGTCTTGACGCTACCTTCCGAGCATCCCATCACGGATGCGGTCTCTGCAACGTCCAATTCCTCCCAGTAACGCAGCAGGAAGGCTTCGCGTTGACGCGCGGGAAGCTCACCGACCTGTTGTTCAATCAACTGAAGGATTTGGTCCCGCGATACGGAATCTGATGCACTTTCGGTGCCAACGTTCCCTTCGATGCCATCGAGCATCTCGAGAATGTCGAATTCTCCGTCCTCTTCGCTGCTGCCGCCGAACTCCGAGAAGTTGTGGACGACCGCGTTGCGCACCTTCTGGCGCCGGAACCAGTCCATCGTCGCGTTGGACAGGATGCGCTGGAACAGCAACGGCAACTCGGCCGCGGGCCGGTCGACGTACTTCTCGGCCAGACGGATCATCGAATCCTGCACGATGTCCAGAGCGGAATCGTCGTCGCGCACGGCGAAGGCCGTGCGCTTGAACGCGCGTTTCTCGACGCTCTTGAGGAAGTCTGAAAGTTCTTTGTCGGTGGCCAAGGTGGGCTGAAAGCGGCGGCGCGCCCCGTCTGATGACGCGGCGGGATTATGTCATCGCGCCACAGTCGGGCAACGCGGACGACACGTGGCGCTGTCGCGTCGCCGTGGGTTTCGGGCGACGAACAGGGCGGTTCGGCACGAATCGGGTGCGATTGCCGAGCAAAAACGGGATGGCCGGTGCAATAATGGTGCTTCGCACAAATGCGAGCTGGTCTGAAGGCCGACCCGAACGCGGGCACCGGCACGTTTCGATCTTATGGTTCTGAATCCGCCTCACGAGGGCGAGAAGAGGAGCACCAATGGTTTTTCGTCAGAGAAATTCACAGAGGTTCCAAATGGATATGTCCCCTGCCGCGGACGTGAGGCGCCCTGCCTCCGCGAGTCCGCAGAGTGCCTCGCACTCACCCAACCCCCACTCGAATTCCGCCCAGGATCCGAACGGATCCGAGATTCTCGTGCGCTGCCTGCAGGCCGAGAACGTCAAGTACGTCTGGGGCTACCCCGGCGGCGCGGTGCTCTACATCTACGACGCCCTGTACAAGCAGGAGTCCATCCAGCACGTGCTGGTGCGCCACGAGCAGGGCGCCGTGCATGCCGCCGACGGCTATGCGCGCGCCACGGGCGACGTCGGTGTCGCGCTGGTCACGTCGGGGCCCGGCGTCACCAACGCCGTGACGGGCATCGCCACGGCCTACATGGATTCGATCCCGATGGTGATCATCACCGGGCAGGTTCCGACGCCGGCGATCGGCCTGGACGCCTTCCAGGAATGCGACACCGTCGGCATCACGCGGCCGATCGTCAAGCACAACTTCCTCGTCAAGGATGTGCGCGAGCTCGCCTCGACGCTGAAGAAGGCCTTCCACATCGCCCGCACTGGCCGGCCCGGCCCGGTCGTGGTCGACATCCCGAAGGACGTCTCGCAGCACACGGCGCCGTTCGTGTATCCCGACCACGTCGAGATGCGCTCGTACAACCCGGTCAAGAAGGGCCACGGCGGCCAGATCCGCAAGGCCGTGCAGCTGCTGCTCAACGCCAAGCGGCCCTACATCTACTCGGGCGGCGGCGTGGTGCTGGGCAACGCGGCGCCCGAGCTGCGCGAGCTGGCCGACATGCTCGGCGTGCCGGTCACCAACACGCTGATGGGCCTGGGCGCGATGCCCGCGCTCGACCCGAAGTTCCTCGGCATGCTGGGCATGCACGGCACCTTCGAGGCCAACATGGCGATGCAGAACTGCGACGTCCTGCTGGCCATCGGCGCGCGCTTCGACGACCGCGTCATCGGCAACCCGGCGCACTTCGCGTCGGTCGAGCGCAAGATCGTGCACATCGACATCGACCCGTCGTCGATCTCCAAGCGCGTCAAGGTCGACATCCCCATCGTCGGCGACGTCAAGGACGTGCTGGCAGAGCTGATCTCGCAGCTGCGCGACACCCAGCAGCGGCCCGACCAGGGTGTGCTGGCGCAGTGGTGGAGCACGATCAACGAGTGGCGCCGCAAGGACTGCCTCGCGTACAAGAAGAGCGCCGAGGTCATCAAGCCGCAGCAGGTCATCGAGTCGCTGTGGGAGATGACCAAGGACAAGGACGTCTACATCACGTCCGACGTCGGCCAGCACCAGATGTGGGCCGCGCAGTATTTCCGCTTCGCGGAGCCGCGCCGCTGGATCAACTCCGGGGGCCTGGGCACGATGGGCGTGGGCCTGCCGTATGCGATGGGCATCAAGCTCGCCAAGCCGGATGCGGACGTGTTCTGCATCACCGGCGAGGGCTCGATCCAGATGTGCATCCAGGAGCTGTCGACCTGCCTGCAGTACAAGACGCCGGTCAAGATCGTCTCGCTGAACAACCGCTACCTCGGCATGGTGCGGCAGTGGCAGCAGCTCGACTACCAGGGGCGGTATTCGCACAGCTACATGGACGCGCTGCCCGACTTCGTCAAGCTCGCCGAGGCCTACGGCCACGTCGGCATCCGCGTGACGCGGCCGCAGGACGTCGACGCCGCGCTGCGCGAGGCCATCGCGCTGAAGGATCGCACCGTCTTCCTCGACATCCAGACCGACCAGACCGAGAACGTCTGGCCCATGGTCAAGGCGGGCAAGGGCATCTCCGAGATGCTGCTGGGTTCCGAGGACCTCTGACGGACGTCCGTCGAAAGTCGCCTGACAGGCCGCGGGTTGCCGCCCCGGCCGGAGCTTGCGGCGAGTAGCCGGCGTCCGGGTCGCTCCGGAACATTTCTTTCACTGAATCGTTTCTTTGATGCTGCGTGGCAGCCCGGCGGTTACCGCTTCCGGGATGGGCCTCGCGGCGAAGGATTCCGACATGAAACACATCATCGCGGTGCTGCTCGAGAACGAGCCGGGCGCACTGTCCCGCGTCGTCGCGCTCTTTTCCGCGCGCGGCTACAACATCGAGAGCCTGACGGTGGCGACGACGGAGGATTCCTCGCTGTCGCGCATGACCATCGTCACCACCGGCTCCGACGAGGTGATCGAGCAGATCACCAAGCACCTGAACCGCCTCATCGACGTGGTCAAGGTGGTCGACCTCACCGAAGGCCAGTTCACCGAACGCGAGCTGATGCTCATCAAGGTGCGCGCCGTCGGCAAGGAACGCGAGGAGATGAAGCGGATGGCCGACATCTTCCGCGGCCACATCGTGGACGTCACCGAGAAGAGCTACACCATCGAGCTGACGGGCGACGCGTCCAAGCTCGACGCCTTCATCGTGGCGATCGACCGCACCGCCATCCTCGAGACGGTGCGCACCGGCACCAGCGGCATCGGCCGCGGCGAACGCATCCTCCGCGCCTAGTCATGACAACCCCCGTTCGCTCCGCTCACCACCCCCCGCGGGGGCTGGGCGGCTCGCTCCGGAGCGGCCGCGCGCTCGCCGCCCGGGCATCCTGACCAACCATTTTCAAGACGACGAAAGAAGAGAGCACATCATGAAGGTCTACTACGACAAGGACACCGATCTTTCCCTCATCAAGGGCAAGAACGTCGCGATCATCGGCTACGGCTCGCAAGGCCACGCCCATGCGCAGAACCTGAACGACAGCGGCGTCAAGGTGACCGTCGGCCTGCGCAAGGGCGGCGCGTCCTGGGACAAGGTCGCCAAGGCCGGCCTCAAGGTGGCCGAGGTGGCGGACGCCGTGAAGGCGGCCGACGTCGTCATGATCCTGCTGCCGGACGAGAACATCGCCGAGGTCTACAGGAACGACGTCGAGCCCAACATCCGCGAAGGCGCGTCGCTCGCGTTCGCGCACGGCTTCAACGTGCACTACGGCCAGGTCACGCCGCGCGCGGACCTCGACGTCTGGATGGTCGCGCCGAAGGCGCCAGGCCACACGGTGCGCAACACCTACACGCAGGGCGGCGGCGTGCCGCACCTCGTGGCCGTCTACGCCGACAAGACCGGCAAGGCGCGCGACCTGGCGCTGAGCTACGCCGCGGCCAACGGCGGCGGCAAGGCCGGCATCATCGAGACGAGCTTCCGCGAGGAGACCGAGACCGACCTGTTCGGCGAGCAGGCCGTGCTGTGCGGCGGCGCCGTCGAGCTGATCAAGGCGGGCTTCGAGACGCTGACCGAGGCCGGCTACGCGCCCGAGATGGCCTACTTCGAATGCCTGCACGAGCTCAAGCTGATCGTCGACCTGATCTACGAAGGCGGCATCGCCAACATGAACTACTCGATCTCCAACAACGCCGAGTACGGCGAGTACGTGACGGGCCCGAAGGTCGTCACCGACGAGACCAAGAAGGCCATGAAGCAGGCGCTCAAGGACATCCAGACCGGCGAGTACGCCAAGAGCTTCATCCTCGAGAACCGCGCCGGCGCCCCGACGCTGCTGTCGCGCCGCCGCCTGAACGCCGAGCACCCGATCGAGGTCGTCGGCGAGAAGCTGCGCGCGATGATGCCGTGGATCAAGGCCAACAAGCTGGTCGACAAGTCCAGGAATTGACCGCCCCAAGGTCGCTGGCGCTCCCTTGAACTTCAGGCGGCCGCGAGAGCGGCAGCGCCGGCGACGTGCTGGGGCCACTTCGGTGGCCCTTTTCTTTGGCTTTGTCATTCGAGGCGCCATATGCGCTGCGGTATCCTCGCGCACCATGAATTCGTGTTTTCCGATGACTGCAGCGCACGCTTGCCAAGGCCTTTCGCAATGAACGACCTGATCCCGGTCCAAGACGAGGACGACGGCGACGACGCCCATGCGGCACGCCGCCCGCGCCGCAAGGGCGTCTACATCCTGCCGAACCTGTTCACGCTGGCGGCGCTGTTCGGCGGCTTCTACGCGATCGTGATGGCGATGAACGGCCACTACGTGCTGTCGTGCTATGGCGTCTTCTGCGCGATGGTGCTGGACAGCCTGGACGGCCGCGTCGCCCGCATGACCAACACGCAGAGCGCGTTCGGCGCCGAGATGGACAGCCTGTCCGACATGGTCAGCTTCGGCGCCGCGCCGGCGCTGATCGTCTACGAATGGGCGCTCAAGGGCCTCGGCAAGGCCGGCTGGGGCATCGCGTTCTTCTACTGCGCGTGCGCCGCGCTGCGCCTGGCGCGCTTCAATACCAACCTGGCGGTGGTCGACAAGCGCTACTTCCAGGGCCTGCCGAGCCCGGCCGCCGCGGCGCTGGTGATCGGCTTCATCTGGGTGGTGGTCGACACGTCCAACACCGACGTCAACGGCGACCTCGTGCTGGCCTGGGCCGCAGCCGCCACCACGTTCTATGCGGGCGTGACGATGGTCGTCAACGTGCCGTTCTACAGCTTCAAGGACCTGAGCCTGAAGCGCTCGGTGCCCTTCATCGTGATCGTGCTGATCGCGCTGGCCATCGGCATCATCAACCTGTACCCGGCGCGCATGATCTTCGCGATCTTCTGCATGTACGGCGTGTCGGGCTACTTCGTCTACGCCTACAAGCGCGCGAAGGGGCGGCCGGTGAGCGCGATCGCGCTGTCCACCGACGAGCCCGACGAGGTCGGGTTGCACCGCTAGGCGCAGGGTCGCCGCCCGCGCGCGCACGCGCGCGCGCCGGATCTGATTCAATCGACGGCATTCGAACTCCCGCGGCGGTGCTGCCTTGATCGACTTCGTGACCCTCGCGACCTTCGTGGTCGTCGTCCTCGGACTCTTCGCCGTGCCCGGGCCGGCCGTGCTGCTGGTGCTGACGCGCACCGCGCAGGGCGGCCGCCCCATCGGCATCGCCACCGGCGCCGGCATCGCGACCGGCGATCTCGTGCACACGCTGCTGGCGGCCATCGGGCTGTCCGCGCTGCTGATGACGTCCTCGCTGGCGTTCAGCGTCGTCAAGCTGTGCGGCGCGGGCTACCTGTTGTGGCTGGGCGTGCGCGCCTTGCTCGAGAAGCCCGCAGCACCCTCGACATCGGCCGCACCGGCATCGGCGGCTGCCGCGATCTCGCCCGCGCGCGCCTTCTGGCAGGCGGTGCCGGCCGAGTTGCTCAATCCGAAGACCGCGCTGTTCTTCCTCGCCTTCATGCCGCAGTTCGTGCACGCCGACCACGGCCACGTGCTGGCGCAGTTCCTGATCCTGGGCCTCGTCTTCGCGGTGATGAGCCTGGGCTGGAGCACGATGCTGGTCTTCGCGATGCGCCCGCTGGGCCGACTGGTCTCGCGCATGGGCTGGCTGCAGCGCTGGAAGGGCAAGCTGATCGGCGTGATCTTCGTGTCGCTGGGCGTGCGCGTCGCGTTCCAGCGCCAGTGAAAGATTCGGCGCCGCGAAGCAAGCCTTCGTCCAACGCGAACAATTCGTTCCCACAAGCCGGAATCACCGTGCTATATTCGTTTGCATGACGTCCCGAATTGCGCTGATTACGCTATCCCTAGCCGGAGTACCGCGGGTGCATTGATCAGTCACGTCTGAACCGAATTCCGATCAACGGCCCGCTAGCGCAACGCAGCGGGCCGTTTTCATTTCCCGCGTCGTTGCCAGCCGAACAAATCTTCCTGGAGAACCGCGATGACCATGCTCAAGAACCCCGCCACCAAGTACCGTCCCGTCGCACCGGTGCGCCTGACCGACCGCACGTGGCCCGACGCCCAGCTGACGAAGCCGCCCGTGTGGTGCAGCTCCGACCTGCGCGACGGCAACCAGGCGCTGATCGAGCCGATGGACGCCGAGCGCAAGCTGCGCATGTTCGAGACGCTGATCCGGGTGGGCTTCAAGGAGATCGAGATCGGTTTCCCGTCGGCCTCGCAGACCGATTTCGATTTCGTGCGCAAGCTGATCGAGGACAACCTGATCCCCGACGACGTGCAGATCCAGGTGCTGACGCCCGCGCGCGAGCACCTGATCCGCCGCACCTTCGAGGCCGTGGCCGGCGCGAAGAAATGCATCATGCATCTGTACAACGCGACCGCGCCCATCATGCGCAAGGTCGTGCTGGGCGTGGACGTCGAGGGCGTCATCGAACTGGCCAGCAGCCACGCGCGCCTCATCAAGGAACTCGCCGACAAGCAGGCGGGCACCGACTGGCGCTTCGAATACTCGCCGGAGATGTTCTCCGACACCGAACTCGAGGTGTCGCGCCGCGTGATCGACGCCGTCACCGAGGTCTGGCAGCCGACGCCCGAGCGCACGTGCATCATCAACCTGCCGACGACGGTGGAGCATTCGACGCCCAACATCTACGCCGACATGATCGAGTGGACGTGCCGCAACATCGCGCGCCGCGATTCCATCGTGATCTCGGCCCACCCGCACAACGACCGAGGCACCGGCACGGCCACCGCGGAACTGGCGATGATGGCCGGTGCCGACCGCGTCGAGGGCTGCCTGTTCGGCAACGGCGAGCGCACCGGCAACGTCGACATCGTCAACATCGCGCTGAACCTCTACACGCAGGGCGTCGACCCGGGCCTCGACTTCTCCGACATCGACGAGATCCGCCGCGTCGTCGAGTACTGCAACCAGCTGCCGGTGCACCCGCGCCATCCGTACGTCGGCGACCTCGTCTTCACGTCGTTCTCCGGCTCGCACCAGGACGCGATCAAGAAGGCGTTCGCCGCCCGCCGCGAAGGCGACGTGTGGGAGATGCCGTACCTGCCGATCGATCCGAAGGACCTGGGCCGCAGCTACGAGGCGATCATTCGCGTCAACAGCCAGTCGGGCAAGGGCGGCATCGCCTACCTGCTCGAGTCCGAGTACGGGCTGGAACTGCCGCGCCGCCTGCAGATCGAGTTCAGCCAGGTCGTGCAGGCCGTGATGGACGCGCAAGGCCGCGAAGTGACGGCCTCCGATATTTGGAAGATCTTCGAGTCTGAATACCGCCTTGCCGAAGGCAGCGTCACGCTGTCCGACCTGACCCAGACCGACATCGGCGACGGCCGCGTGCGCGTCGCCGCCGAGGCCGCCGTGATGGGCCGCCGCATGGCCTTCGACGGCGCGGGCAACGGGCCGGTGGACGCCTTCGTCGACGGGCTGTCGCGCGCGGCGGGCGTGCCGGTCAAGGTGCTGAACTACCACGAGCACTCGATGGGCGGCGGCGCGCAGGCGCGCGCGGCGGCCTACGTCGAGGTGCGCGTCGGCGACGCAGCGCCGGTGTTCGGCGTCGGCATCGACGCCAACATCGTGCGCGCGACGCTGCTGGCCGTGCTGTCGGCGACCTCGCGCGGCACGAATCCGGTGTCGGCGGAGCAGGGCGCCGCGCAAGCCGTCGCCTGACTCCGGGTAAGTCAGTAGAGGCCTGTCGCGTTGGGAAGCGCGGACGGGCCCGTGCTTACCTTATGTCACCCGCCAGGGCCGAATAGCGTGTCAAACGCCCGCTTTTCGAGCCTTGGGAATCGTCGCGGAAGCCGAAAATCCACGTAACAGACCTGAAGATGCGCCTTGCCCTGGCGGGCGCGTCGGTCCAGGCGTGGATCCGATCTCCCGATTTTTCGTCCCTGCGTCAGCCGAAACCGGGGTCGTTGCGTTAGACAGCTTTGCGGGGCTGTCACATGACGAAACGACCTTTTTGCAAGCGGCCCCGCTCGTTCGACGTCCGGTTGAGGAAATCCACGCAAGCTTTTGATCTTGCATGGATTTTTCCTTTGCCTTAGACTGAAACAAATGGTGATGCAACTCGCTTCCAGCTCTTCCGTTTCGCGGAAACTCCATCAACTGTCGCGTTGGGCGCTGTCCTGCGCGGTTGGCGGCGCCCTTGTTTTCGCGTCGTTCTCGAGCTCGGCGACCGTCACGAGCAGCAGCACCGCGGCCAGCAAGCATCACCGCAAGGTGGCGGCCACCGCTCATGCGGCACCGCGCGCGAAGCGCGTGGCCATGGTCAGCCGTCGCACGACCACCGTCACCACGCGCACGACCGTCCGCTTCATCGAGACGCCGTCGCAGTCGGTCGGCTATGCCGCCGGCCTGCACTCGACGGAAGATCCGCTGCTGCTTCGCTCCGGCGCGGCGCTGGTGCTCGACCAGGACACGCACGAAGTCCTCTACAGCAAGAATTCCGAAGCCGTGCTGCCGATCGCCTCGCTCAGCAAGCTGATGACGGCGCTCGTGATCAGCGAAGCGCACCAGCCGCTGGACGAAGTCCTCGAGATCACGAACGACGACATCGACACCGAGAAGAACACCAGCTCGCGCCTGAGGCCCGGCACCCAGCTGACGCGCGGCGTGATGCTGCACCTCGCGCTGATGTCATCGGAAAACCGCGCCGCCAACGCGCTGGGCCGCAACTACCCGGGTGGCCTGGCCGCCTTCATCCCCGCGATGAACGCCAAGGCGCACGAGCTGGGCATGCTGGACACGCACTACGTCGAGCCGACCGGCCTGTCGAGCCAGAACAAGTCGAGCGCACGAGACCTCGCCGTGCTGGTCAACGCCGCCCACCAGGTGCCGTTGCTGCGCGAATACTCCACGACGCCGTCGCTGGACGTCGAACTGGGCCGCCGCCAGGTGCAGTTCCATACCACCGACCGCCTCGTCGCCAACCCGACCTGGGACATCGGCCTGCAGAAGACCGGCTTCATCAACGAAGCGGGCCAATGCCTCGTGATGCAGGCCCAGATGGCCGGCCGCAAGCTGATCATGGTGCTGCTGGATTCGGCCGGCAAGTATTCGCGCATCGCCGACGCCGAGCGCATCCGCAAGTGGGTCACGTCCAACCACACGGCCCCGGCGCCGACGGCCCGCGCGGCCACCGACGCGAGCTGATCGCACGAACAACAACGCGATGGGAAAAGGGCCGGTGGCGCGAGCTGCCGGCCCTTTCAATTGACGCGGGCGAAGCCCGTGCCGTCCTGCGCGCAGTCGCAGGATGACCGCGGGGCGAGGCGTAACCTTCAGGTCGGGATGGCGTGCCCCAGTGCCGCAGAGATCCGCGCCGCGGTTTCCTTGACCCGATCCAGCCACGACTCCTCCAGCCGATCGGCCGGCGCCGAGACCGACAGCCCGGCAACGAGCCGCCCCTGGTCGTCGTAGATGCCCGCGGCCATGCAGCGCACGCCGAGTTCGAGCTCCTCGTCGTCGCGCGAGATCGCGGTCTTGCGGATTTTCTCGAGGTCGCGCTCCAGCACGGCCAGGTCGGTGAGGCTGTTGCGCGTGTGGCCGGTCAGGCCCGTGCGCGTCGCGTACGCGCGCACGCGCTGGGGCTCGTCGTTGGCGAGGAACAGCTTGCCCACCGAGGTGAGGTGCAGCGGCGCGCGCCCGCCGACGGCGCGCACGACCTGCATGCCCGAGCGCTCGCTGTAGGTGCGTTCGATGTAGACGATCTCGTCGCCCTGGCGCACCGACAGGTTGACGGGCTGGTGCGTGATCTTGTGCAGCTCGCGCATCGGGCCGATGGCGGCCTCGCGCACGTCCAGCCGCGCCTTGACCAGGTTGCCGAGCTCCAGCAGGCGCATGCCCAGGCGGTAGCTGCCGGCCTCCGGCCGCTCGACGAAGCGGCCCTCGGCCAGGTCGTTGAGGATGCGATGCGCCGTCGACGGATGCAGCCCGGTGCGGGCGCTGAGCTCCTTCAGCGGCACGGGGTCGGTGTGGGCGGCCAGCACATCGAGCAGCGCGTAGGCGCGTGCGAGGACCTGGATCGTGGGTCCGGAGCCGTCTGACTTGGACATGGGGTCGGCCTGGGGCTGTGGGGTCTCCATTCTCGCATGGTGAAACCCGAAACCACGCTGCGATCTGCCGATTGACCGCTCTAGCCGCCCAACGCGGCGGCCGCGGTTTCGCCCGCCATGACCGCCGACTCGAGCGTGGCCGGATAGGGCCCCGCCACATGGTCGGCGGCGGCGCGCAGGCCGGGCAGGATGGCCATCGCCGGCCGGACGACGCCGGCCGTGCAGCGGAACGTGGCCCGCTTGTCGGCGCGGACGCTCGCCACGTCGACCGCTTCGTCGTCGCGGATCGCGAACGCCTGCCGGTATTGCAGGACGGCCGCCGCCGCCACGGCGTCGCTGCCGCGCTGCAGCCAACGGCCGGCGGCGCTGACGACCAGCGTCACGCGATCGACGTCGGCCGGCTGTTCGCCGAGCTTGAACGCGAACTGCGCCGGCGCGCTCGTGTCGTCGCTATGGAGGGCCAGCATGGCCGCGGGCCAAGGCCGCTTGGGCGCGGTCAACGCGATCGTGACGATGGGCTCGTGCGCGAGCGCGGCCGCCGTGGCCGACCATGCGGGCGCGAGCGTCTGCGTCAGGCGCGCGGCTTCCGGCGCGGGTGTCGCGAGGATCGCCTCATCGAAGAGATCGTCGGACCCGACACGCCACCGATGCTCGACGCGCTCGAGGGCGTCGACACGCGTGCGCAGCCGCACGTCGGCGCCGCGCGCGCGCAGCCACGCGAGCGCCGGCAACGGCAGCAGTTGCGCCAGCGGACGTTGCGGCAGCAGCAGGTCGGAAGCGTCGCGCGCGCCGAACAGGCTGTCGCGCATGACGGCGAGAAAGACCTCGGCGCTCGCCTCGGCCGACGGCGTGTTCAGCGCGGCGACGCACAGCGGCTCGATCAGGCGGCGGTGCACGCGGGCGGTCGGCGCGTGGCGCAGCAACTCGTCGACGGTCATCGACGGCGGGCAACGGAAGCCGCGCAGTCGCCACGCGAGCGACATCGCGACGGCCGACAGCTTGTCGACAATGCCGAAGCCGCGCGCGCCGGCCAGCGCGCCAGCCGCCGCGAGCAGGCGGGGCCCCGAGCGTGATAGCGCGAAGCCTCCGCCGTCCGCATACGTGACGCTCAGCGGCACGCGCAGCAGCGCGCGCTCGACATCGACGCCGACCTCGCGCATCAACGCCAGCGTGCGCGCGTAGCCGCCAAGCAGGATGTGCTGGCCGTTGTCGGTGGCGGCGTCGGAATCGTCGTCGGACCGCGCGCGTCCGCCGGGCATGCCGGCGGTCTCGAAGACGGTGACGTCGTGGCCGGCCTGCGTGGCACGCACCGCGGCGGCGAGGCCAGCCCAGCCCGCGCCGACGACTGCGACTCTCACGGAGCGGTCAGCGGCCGCGCCACTGCGTCTGGCACGCGATCCACAGCTTGCGCAGCGGCGTCAGCGAGATGCGCTGGTGCAGCACCTGGAAGCCGCCGGCCTCGACCTCGCGCAGCAGGCGGCGATAGATGTTGCCCACCATCAGCGCGGGCCTCTGCGCGTTGCGATCCTCGGGCGGCAGCAGCGCGAGCGCCTCGTCGTAGAGGCGATGCGCGCGCTCGGCCTGGAACTGCATCAACGCGGTGAAGCGGTCGCTGTAGCCCCAGGGCGCGTCGCGCTTGAGGATCTCGGCGGCCTTGACGTCGAACTGCTGCAGCTCCGAGATCGGCAGGTAGATGCGGCCGCGGCGCGCGTCGTCGCCGACGTCGCGGATGATGTTGGTGAGCTGCATCGCGAGGCCCAGCCGGTGCGCGAACGTCACCGTCTGCGCCTGCGTCCGGCCCATGATGTTGCTGGCCACCTCGCCGACGATGCCGGCCACCAGGTGGCAATAGCGCTGCAGGCCGGGGTAGTCGAGGAAGCGCGTCTGCTCGAGGTCGGTCTGGCAGCCCTGGATCACCGCGTGCAGGTGGTCGACGCGTACGCCGTAGGTGCCCACGTGCGGCATCAGCGCCTTCATCACGGGGTGCGTCGGGTTGCCGGCGAACGATGCGTCGACCTCGCGGCGCCACCAATCGAGCTTGGTGGCGGCGACGCCGGGGTCGGTCACCTCGTCGGCGACGTCGTCGACCTCGCGGCAGAACGCGTAGAACGCCGTCATCGCCTGGCGGCGCGCGGGCGGCAGGAACATGAAGGCGTAGTAGAACGACGAGCCGCTCTTCTGCGCCTTGTCCTGGACGTATTGTTCTGGCGTCATGCGATGCGCGTCTGCTTGGGAAGGGAAGGGCGCATCGTCAGCGCGCGGACGCCGATCAGGAGGTGATCGGCGGCATGGAGTCGGGGACGGCGGGCAAAGCTCGCGAAGTTCATGGCCTCGATTTTCGCAAGAATTCTCAGCCCGCCCTGGACGACGAAGCGCAGCTCCCAGCCGACGCGGCCCGGGACGGCCAGCGCGATGGGCGCGCCTTCGAGCATCAGCTCGCGCGCCCACGCGCACAGCGCGCGCACGAGCGCACGTGATGCGTCCGCGTGCGGGGCGCGCAGGCAGTCGGCGGGCGTCGTGGCGTGCGCCGCGGCGTCGCTGCGGGGAACGTAGTCGCGCCCGCGCGGCACGTCGACGCTCAGGTCCTGCCAGAAGTTGATCAGCTGCAGCGCGGAACAGACCGCGTCGCTCCGGCGCAGCAGCGCGGGGTCGTCGAGGCCGTGCAGATGCAGCAGCAGGCGGCCGATCGGGTTGGCCGAGCGGCTGCAATACTGCAGCAGCGCCGCGCGGTCGGCGTAGCCGGCGTGGCGGGTGTCCTCCTCGAAGGCGCCGAGCAGCGCGGCGAGCAGCGGCAGCGGCAAGCGGTACGCCGCGATGACGCGCGCGAGTGGATCGAACACGCCGGGCCAGCGTCCCGAGCCGGCCTGGCCGGCGGCGGCCTTCATCAGGTCGTCGCGATAGTCGGCCAGCATCGCCTGGCGCGCCGCGGCGGAGGCGTCGCCTTCGTCGGCGATGTCGTCGGCCGTGCGGGCGAACCAGTAGATGGCGCGCACGGCGGGGCGCAGCCCGGGCGGGCACAGCCACGAGGCGACGGGGAAGTTTTCGTAGTGTTCGACGCTCACAAGCGGCGGATTGTGCCCGTCGCGGATGAGGATGGCGGCGCGGCGATGAATGCGTCATGATCCGCCGCATTGCCGGGTAGCCCCCAAGTCGACCGTGAAAGCGCATTGACGAGCCGGACGAGTGTTCGTACATTAATGACTGACCGGTCAGTAACTACGAACAACACCATGAGCATGTCCCGTCCGCATCCCTCTTCCACGAATCGCCGCCGGGCGACTCGCACGGCACGTTTGCTGGCGACGCTGCCGCTGAGCCTGTCGCTCGTCGCCAGCCTGGTCCTGGTGGCCTGTGGCAAGAAGCCGGACGCGACGGAGCCCGTGCGCGCCGTGCGCACGGTGACCGTCGGCCAGCTTTCCGGCGCCACCACGCGCGACTACGCCGCCGAGGTGCACGCGCGCATCGAGTCGCGCCTGGCCTTCCGCGTCGGCGGCAAGATCACGCGGCGGCCGGTCAACCTCGGCGACCGCGTCACCACCGGCCAGTCGCTGGCGCAGGTCGATCCATCCGACCTGCGCTACGGCCAGGACGCGGCCAAGGCGGCTCTCGCCGCGGCCCAGGTCAACTACGACCAGACCGCGATCGACTACAAGCGGTACCAGGACCTGCGCGCCCAGGGCTTCATCAGCGCGGCCGACCTCGAGCGGCGCAACAGCGGGCTGGAGGCCGCCAAGGCACAGCTCGACCAGGCCCGCGCGCAGGCCGGCATGCAGACCAACCAGGCCGCGTACGCGGCGCTCACGGCCGACGCCCCGGGCGTCATCACCGCGGTCTACGCCGACGTCGGCGCCGTGGTCGGCTCCGGCACGCCCGTGGTGAGCCTGGCGCACGACGGCCCGCGCGACGTCGTGTTCGCCGTGCCCGAGGACCAGTTGCCGATCTTCCGCAGCCTGCAGGGGCAGGCGAGCGGCGTCAGCGTGACGCTGTGGGGCGGCACGACGCCGATCGCCGCGACCATCCGCGAGGTGGCTGCGGCCGCTGACCCGGCGTCGCGCACGTTCCAGGTCAAGGCGGACGTGCCCGACGGCGCCGCCGAACTGGGGCAGACCGCGACGGTGCATGTCCAGCTCGCGCCCGCCGACGGCAAGCTGCGCCTGCCGCTGCAGGCCGTGGCCGGACAGGGCAACCAGAGCTACGTCTGGGTGCTGGACAAGGCGACGATGACCGTGCACGAGCAGCCGGTCGTCGTGCTGCGCCCCGAGGGCGACAACCTCGTCCTGGACGGCGGGCTGAAGCCGGGCGACACCGTGGTGACCGCGGGCGCGCACGTGCTCACGCCGGGCCAGCAGGTGACCGTCTACGTCGAACCGACGAAGCGTTGAGGCGCCCGTGAGCTACGAAAAAGAGCATCTCGACTCGGCGCTGGCGTCGACCTTCGGCCCGGAGGGCGAGCGTCAGCGCCAGCCCTTCAACCTGTCTCGCTGGGCACTGCGGCATCCCGCCCTGACCCGCTACCTGATGATCGTGATGCTGGTGCTGGGCGCGGCCGCCTACTTCCAGCTCGGGCAGGACGAGGATCCGCCATTCACGTTCCGCGCGATGGTCGTGCAGGCCTACTGGCCCGGCGCGAGCGCGAAGGACGTGGCCGAGCAGGTCACCGACAAGATCGAACGCACGCTGCAGGACGTGCCGTACTCCGACAAGATCCGCAGCTACACCAAGCCAGGCGAGTCGCTGACCATCCTGCAACTGGCCGACAACTCGCCGCCGCACGAGGTGGCCAACAGCTGGTACCAGGCGCGCAAGAAGATCGGCGACATGCGCTCGACGCTGCCGCCGGGCGTGATCGGCCCGCTGTTCAACGACGAGTTCGGCGACGTCTACGGCTCGATCTACGCACTGTCGGCCGACGGCTTCAGCGACGAGGAACTGCGCGTGCGCGCCGAGGACATCCGCTCGCAGCTGCTGCGCGTGCACGACGTCGCGAAGGTCGAGCTGTTCGGCGTGCAGGCGCAGAAGGTGTGGGTCGAGCTGTCGCAGAAGCGCGCGGCCGAGATGGGCGTGGACATCAACCAGGTCATCACGCAGCTCAACGCGCAGAACGCCGTGCAGGGCTCGGGCGTGCTCGATGCCGGCACGCAGAACGTGCAGGTGCGCGTGGCCGGCGCGTTCCAGTCGGTGGAGGCGATCCGCGCGCTGCCGATCCGCGTCGTCAACCCGACGACGGGGCAGGCCGCCAACATCAAGCTGAGCGACATCGCCGACGTCAAGCGCGGCTATTCCGATCCGCCGGACGTCAAGGTGCGCGCCAACGGCAAGCAGGTGATCGCGATCGGCATCTCGATGGCCAAGGGCGGCGACATCATTGCGCTCGGCAAGGGCCTGCAGCAGCAGGTGGCCGGGGTGCGCAAGCAACTGCCGGTGGGCATGGAGCTGTCGCAGGTGCAGGATCAGCCGCAGGCGGTCACGCGCTCGGTCGGCGAGTTCGTCAGCACGCTGATCCTGGCCATCGTGATCGTGCTGCTGGTGAGCTTCGTCAGCCTGGGCCTGCACTTCGACCCGATCCGCATCGACATCTGGCCGGGCCTGGTCGTGGCGATCACGATCCCGCTGGTGCTGGCGATCACCTTCGTCACGATGTACTACTGGGGCGTCGGGCTGCACAAGATCTCGCTCGGCTCGCTGATCATCGCGCTGGGACTGCTGGTCGACGACGCGATCATCGCGGTCGAGATGATGGTGCGCAAGCTCGAGGAGGGGTACTCGAAGGAACGCGCCGCGACCTTCGCCTACGAGGTGACGTCGATGCCGATGCTCACCGGCACGCTGATCACGGCGGCGGGTTTCCTGCCGATCGGCCTGGCCAAGTCGATGACCGGCGAATACACGTTCGCGATCTTCGCGGTGACCTCGGCGGCGCTCCTGATCTCGTGGGGCGTGTCGGTGTACTTCGTGCCCTACCTCGGCGCGCGCCTGCTGCACAACCGCATGAAGGCGCACGAGGCGGACGGCAGCCTCTCGGCGCAGCCGCACGAGAGCTTCGACTCGCCTTTCTACGAACGCTTCCGCGGCGTGGTCGCGTGGTGCCTGCGCCGCCGCTATCTCACCATCGCCATCACGTTCGGCACCTTCGTGCTGGGCCTTGTCGGCATGGGACTGGTGCAGCAGCAGTTCTTCCCCGACTCGAGCCGGCCCGAGATCATGGTCGACCTCTGGCTGCCCGAAGGCGCGACGATCAAGCAGAGCGAAGCCGTCGCCAAGCGCTTCGAGGCGCGCATGCTCAAGGAGACGGGCGTCAAGTCGGTGACGACGTGGATCGGCAGCGGCACGCCGCGCTTCTACCTGCCGCTGGACCAGGTGTTCCCGCAGTCCAACGTCAGCGAGGCCATCGTCGAGCCGGTGGACCTGAAGGTGCGCGAGAGCCTGCGCAAGAAGCTGCCCGCGCTGATGGCCGCCGAGTTCCCGGAGCTGCGCTCGCGCGTCAAGCTGCTGCCCAACGGGCCGCCGGTGCCCTATCCGGTGCAGTTCCGCGTGATGGGCCCCGACGCCGACCAGGTGCGCAAGTGGGGCGACGAGGCCAAGGCGGTGCTGCGCGCCAACCCGCACATGCGCGGCGTCAACGACAACTGGAACGAGAACGTGCTGGCGATGCGGCTGGCCATCGACCAGGACAAGGCGCGCGCACTCGGCGTGACGACGCAGTCGATCGCCCAGGCCACGCAGACCCAGTTCTCCGGCTCGACGATCGGCCAGTATCGCGAGGGCGACCAGCTGATCGACATCGTGCTGCGCCAGCCGCTGGCCGAGCGCAACGCGGTGACCAACCTCGCCAGCGCCTACGTCGCCACCAGCAATGGCACCGTCGTGCCGCTGACCCAGATCGCCAAGCTGTCCCTCGGCTGGGAACCGGGCGTGCTGTGGCGCGAGCAGCGCAGCTACGCGGTGACCGTGCAGGGCGACGTGGTCGAGGGACTGCAGGGGCCGACCGTCACCGACGAGCTGTGGGGCAAGGGCATCGCGGTCGGGCCGCTGAAGGCGCTGATGAAGAAGATGCCGCCGGGCTACGAGATCCAGGTTGCTGGCGCGGTGGAGGAGGCGTCGAAGGGGCAGGGCGCGATCGTCGTCGGCCTGCCGGTGGCGCTGTTCATCATCCTCACGCTGCTGATGCTGCAGTTGCAAAGCTTCTCGCGCGCGCTGCTGGTGTTCTTCACCGGGCCGATGGGCATCGCGGGCGCGGCCGCGGCGCTGCTGGTGCTCAACCGCCCGTTCGGTTTCGTCGCGCTGCTGGGCGTGATCGCGCTGTTCGGCATGATCATCCGCAACTCGGTGATCCTGGTAGACCAGATCGAGCAGGATCGCCGCCAGGGCGTGCCGGCCTGGAACGCGATCATCGAATCGGCGGTGCGGCGCTTCCGGCCCATCGTGCTGACGGCGGCGGCCGCCGTGCTGGCCATGATCCCGCTGTCGCAGAGCGAGTTCTGGGGCCCGATGGCGGTGGCCATCATGGGCGGCCTGGTCCTCGCCACGGCGCTGACGCTGCTGGCGCTGCCCGCGATGTACGCGACGGCCTTCGGCGTCTATCCGCCGAGGAAGCGGCGCCACCGCACGCCGGCCGAGAAGGCCCGGATGCGGGCGGCGGCCGCGTCGAAGGAATCCGCAGCGCATCCCGCGCCGGCGCCGGCCGGGCGGTAGGCATCCGGGCGGCATCCGCGGGCCTGCGGAAAGCCCCCGGGCCGCCGGCAACCGTGCGGCTATAATTCGCGATTCACCGGAAAGCCGGGGGTTGCGTCTAATCCTGTCCCCAGCTCCTGGATCACGAAGCGCGGGTGGCGAAATTGGTAGACGCACCAGGTTTAGGTCCTGACGCCTTCACCGGCGTGCGGGTTCGAGTCCCGCCCCGCGCACCAGAATTTGCGAACCAAGAGTCCCATCATGGCAGTTAACGTAGAAACCCTCGACAAGCTCGAACGCCGCATCTCGCTGAGCCTCCCGGCCGCGGAGATCAACAAGGAAGTCGAGTCCCGCCTCAAGAAGCTGTCCCGCACCGTCAAGGCCGACGGGTTCCGCCCGGGCAAGGTGCCGATGTCGGTCGTGGCCCAGCGCTACGGCTACCAGGTGCAGTACGAGGTGATGAACGACAAGCTGGGCAACGCGTTCAACGCCGCCGCCAACGAAGCCAAGCTTCGCGTCGCCGGCACGCCGCGCATCTCCGAGAAGGAAACGTCGGCCGAGGGCGCGATGGACTTCGACGCGACGTTCGAGGTCTACCCCGAAGTCGTCATCGGCGACCTGGCGGCTGCCGAGATCGAGCGCGTCACGACCACCGTCGACGACGCCGCCATCGACAAGACCGTCGACATCCTGCGCAAGCAGCGCCGCACGTTCGCGCAGCGCCCGGCCGCCGAAGGCGCCGCCGCCGGCGACCGCGTCACGATCGACTTCGAAGGCAAGATCGACGGCGAGCCGTTCGACGGCGGCAAGGCCGAGGCCTTCCAGTTCCTCGTCGGCGAAGGCCAGATGCTGGAGCAGTTCGACCAGGCCGTGCGCGGCATGAAGGTCGGCGAATCCAAGACGTTCCCGCTGCAGTTCCCCGCCGACTACCACGGCGCCGACGTGGCCGGCCGCGAAGCCGACTTCATGGTCACCATGAAGAAGATCGAGGCGCAGCACCTGCCGGAAGTCGACGACGCGTTCGCGAAGTCGCTGGGCATCGCCGAAGGCACCGTCGCCGGCCTGCGCGCCGATGTGCGCAAGAACCTCGAGCGCGAAGTGAAGTTCCGCGTGCTGGCCAAGAACAAGGCCGCCGCGATGGACGCGCTGGCCGCCGCCGCCACGCTGGACCTGCCCAAGGCGCTCGTGCAGAGCGAAACCGAGCGCCTGATCGAGGGCGCCCGCGAGGACCTGAAGCAGCGCGGCGTCAAGGATGCCGACAAGGCCAACATCCCGGCCGAGATCTTCGTGCCGCAGGCCGAGCGCCGCGTGCGCCTGGGCCTGGTCGTCGCCGAGCTGGTGCGCTCCAACAACCTGCAGGCCAAGCCCGAGCAGCTGCAGGCGCACATCGAGGAGATGTCGCAGAGCTACGAGAAGCCGGTCGAGGTGCAGCGCTGGTACCTGTCGGATCGCTCGCGCATGGCCGAGGTCGAGGCCATCGTCGTCGAGAACAACGTCACCGAATTCGTGTTGTCCAAGGCCAAGGTCACGGACAAGGAACTGCCGTTCGACTCGCTGATGACGGCCTGATCGCTTCCTTCGCCTGCGCAACGACGCCCGGCCCCGCCGGGCGTTTTCGTTTGGCGTCCGCTTCGGCGGCCGCCGCCGGGCACGCGACCGGGCTTGCAATGCCGGGATCGACCGCCATCTCCGACGGTGGGGTCGCGCCCGACGCGACATAATGGGTCCACGGATCCCACCACGTTACGAAAAGAACTCCTCCATGAGCGCACTTGAAACGCAAGCCCTGGGCATGGTGCCCATGGTCATCGAGACGTCCGGCCGCGGCGAGCGCGCCTACGACATCTACTCGCGCCTGCTGCGCGAGCGCATCGTGTTCCTGGTCGGACCCGTCAACGACCATTCCGCCAACCTCGTCGTCGCCCAGCTGCTGTTCCTGGAGAGCGAGAACCCCGACAAGGACATCTCGCTGTACATCAACTCGCCCGGCGGCAGCGTCAGCGCGGGCCTGTCGATCTTCGACACGATGAACTTCATCAAGCCGCACGTCTCGACGCTGTGCATCGGCCTGGCCGCCAGCATGGGCGCGTTCCTGCTGGCCGCGGGCGAGAAGGGCAAGCGCTTCTCGCTGCCCAATTCGAAGATCATGATCCACCAGCCGCTGGGCGGCGCGCAGGGCCAGGCGACGGACATCGAGATCCACGCCCGCGAGATCCTCAAGACGCGCGAGCAGATGAACAAGATCACGGCCGAGCGCACGGGCCAGCCGCTGGAAAAGGTCGAGAAGGACACCGAGCGCGATTTCTTCATGTCCGCCGAGGAAGCCAAGACCTACGGCATCGTCGACCAGGTCGTCTCCAGCCGCGGCTGAAACGAGCTCGGCAGCCGGCTTGGTCTATCATCTCCCTGACATCACACTTTCACCAGGCTTGAAGCACGTCCATGGCAGATAAGAAGGGCACCTCCGCCGAAAAGGTCTTGTACTGCTCGTTCTGTGGCAAGAGCCAGCACGAGGTCAAGAAGCTCATCGCCGGTCCGTCGGTGTTCATCTGCGACGAATGCATCGAGCTGTGCAACGACATCATCCGCGATGAAGTGCCGGCCGAAGGCTCGGCGACCGCGAAGACGAAGTCCGACCTGCCGATGCCGTCGGAGATCAAGGCGAGCCTCGACAACTACGTGATCGGCCAGGACGTGGCCAAGCGCATCCTGTCGGTGGCGGTCTACAACCACTACAAGCGCCTGAAGCACATGTCCACCTCGAAGGACGAGGTGGAGCTGTCCAAGAGCAACATCCTGCTGATCGGTCCCACCGGCTCCGGCAAGACGCTGCTCGCGCAGACGCTCGCGCGCCTGCTCAACGTGCCGTTCGTGATCGCCGACGCCACCACGCTGACCGAAGCCGGCTACGTGGGCGAGGACGTCGAGAACATCATCCAGAAGCTGCTGCAGAACTGCAACTACGACGTCGAGCGCGCCCAGCGCGGCATCGTCTACATCGACGAGATCGACAAGATCTCGCGCAAGGCCGACAACCCGTCGATCACGCGCGACGTCTCGGGCGAAGGCGTTCAGCAGGCGCTGCTCAAGCTGGTCGAGGGCACGATGGCCTCGGTGCCGCCGCAGGGCGGGCGCAAGCATCCGAACCAGGACTTCCTGCAGATCGACACGACCAACATCCTGTTCATCTGCGGCGGCGCGTTCGACGGCCTCGAGAAGGTCATCCGCGGCCGCACCGAGCGTTCGGGCATCGGCTTCGGTGCCACCGTGCACAGCAAGGACGAGCGCCGTGTCTCCGACCTGTTCCGCGAGGTCGAGCCGGAAGACCTGATCAAGTTCGGCCTGATCCCCGAGCTGGTCGGCCGCCTGCCGGTCGTCGCGACGCTGGGCGAGCTCACCGAGGACGCCCTGGTGCAGATCCTCACCGAGCCGAAGAACGCGCTGGTCAAGCAGTACCAGAAGCTGTTCATGATGGACGGCGTCGAGCTCGACATCCGTCCCACGGCGCTGGCGGCCATCGCCCGCAAGGCGCTCAAGCGCAAGACCGGCGCCCGCGGCCTGCGCTCCATCATGGAGCAGGCCCTGATCGACACGATGTTCGAGCTGCCGCTGCTGGACGGCGTGGCGCAGGTCGTGATCGACGAGCACATCATCGAAGAGAACGCGAAACCGTTGCTGGTCTATCGAGAACAGGCCAAAGCCAGCGCTTGATCTCGCTGCAAGTCCTGCGGCTTTGCCGCAGCATTGGGTTGGCATCTTGTAATTGAATGCTCGGGCTGCATATGAGCCCGAGAAAGAGAGGTTTCCCACCTATGTCCGGACATCCCATCCTGCCTTCCGAGCCGATCACGCTGCCGCTGCTTCCGCTGCGCGACGTCGTCGTGTTCCCGCACATGGTGATTCCGCTGTTCGTCGGCCGTCCCAAGTCCATCAAGGCCTTGGAAGCGGCGATGGAGGCGGGTCGCCAGATCATGCTCGTGGCCCAGAAGGCCGCCGGCAAGGACGAGCCGCGCGCCGACGACATGTTCGAGATCGGTTGTGTCTCGAGCATCCTGCAGATGCTCAAGCTGCCCGACGGCACCGTGAAGGTGCTGGTCGAAGGCATCCAGCGCGCCTCCACCAAGGACATCAGCGACAACGGCGAGCACTTCGTCGCCGAGTCCGTGCCCGTCGCGCCGCAGACGGAGACGTCGCCCGAGGTCGAAGCGCTGCGCCGCGCCGTCACGCAGCAGTTCGACCAGTACGTCAAGCTCAACAAGAAGATCCCGCCCGAGATCCTGACGTCCATCGCGGGCATCGACGATCCGGGCCGGCTGGCCGACACGATCGCGGCGCACCTGCCGCTCAAGCTCGAGGCCAAGCAGTCCGTGCTCGACCTGTTCGACATCGCCCAGCGCCTGGAAAAGCTGCTGGAGCTGCTCGAGCACGAGGTCGACATCCTGCAGGTGGAAAAGCGCATCCGCGGCCGCGTCAAGCGCCAGATGGAGAAGAGCCAGCGCGAGTACTACCTCAACGAGCAGGTCAAGGCGATCCAGAAGGAACTCGGCGACGGCGAAGAAGGTGCCGACCTCGAGGAACTCGAGAAGAAGATCAAGGCCGCGCGCATGCCCAAGGAGGCGCGCAAGAAGGCCGACAACGAGCTGAAGAAGCTCAAGCTGATGTCGCCGATGTCGGCCGAGGCGACGGTGGTGCGCAACTACCTCGACACGCTGATCGGCCTGCCGTGGGCCAAGAAGACCAAGATCAAGCACGACCTGGCGCACGCCGAGGACGTCCTGAACGAGGATCACTACGGGCTCGAGAAGGTCAAGGACCGCATCCTCGAATATCTCGCCGTGCAACAGCGCGTCGACAAGGTCAAGGCGCCGATCCTGTGCCTGGTGGGTCCTCCGGGTGTCGGCAAGACCTCGCTCGGCCAGTCGGTGGCGCGCGCCACCGGCCGCAAGTTCGTCCGCATGGCGCTCGGCGGCGTGCGCGACGAGGCCGAGATCCGTGGCCATCGCCGCACCTACATCGGCTCGATGCCGGGCAAGGTGCTGCAGAACCTGACCAAGGTCGGCACGCGCAATCCGCTGTTCCTGCTCGACGAGATCGACAAGCTGGGCATGGACTTCCGCGGCGACCCGTCGTCGGCGCTGCTGGAAGTGCTCGACCCCGAGCAGAACCACACGTTCAGCGATCACTACATCGAACTCGACTTCGACCTGTCGGACGTGATGTTCGTGGCGACGTCGAACTCGATGAACATCCCGCCGGCGCTGCTGGACCGGATGGAAGTCATCCGCCTGGCGGGCTACACCGAGGACGAGAAGCTCAACATCGCCCAGCGCTACCTGCTGCCCAAGCAGGCCGAGAACAACGGCGTCAAGCCCGACGAGCTCGAACTGACCGAAGGCGCGATCCGCGGCATCATCCGCTACTACACGCGGGAAGCCGGCGTGCGGTCGCTCGAGCGCGAGATCTCCAAGGTCTGCCGCAAGGTGGTCAAGAGCGTCCAGCTGAAGAAGCAGGACGGCAAGGCCGTCATCACCGAGGACAACCTCAACGATTTCCTGGGCGTTCGCAAATACGACTTCGGCCGTGCGGAGAAGAAGAACCAGGTCGGCCAGGTGGTCGGTCTCGC
Organism: Scleromatobacter humisilvae; assembly: GCF_023231945.1. Lineage (GTDB taxonomy): Bacteria > Pseudomonadota > Gammaproteobacteria > Burkholderiales > Burkholderiaceae_C > Scleromatobacter > Scleromatobacter humisilvae. Next base: position 20,431 of record NZ_JAJLJH010000004.1, on the reverse strand, counting down.
ATGGACGGAAGTCGGTGGCGACCTGCTCACCATCGAATCGGCCGTCATGCCGGGCAAGGGCAACATCATCCGCACCGGTTCGCTGGGCGACGTGATGAAGGAGTCGGTCGAGGCCGCCCGCACCGTGATCCGCAGCCGCGCCGCGCGCCTGGGCATCAAGGACGAGCTGTTCGAGAAGCGCGACATCCACATCCACGTGCCCGACGGCGCGACGCCCAAGGACGGCCCCAGCGCGGGCGCGGCGATGGCCACGGCCTTCGTCTCGGCGCTCACGGGCATCCCGGTGCGCGCCAACGTGGCGATGACGGGCGAGATCACTCTGCGCGGCGAGGTCACGGCCATCGGCGGCTTGAAGGAGAAGCTGCTGGCGGCGCACCGCGGCGGCATCACCACCGTGATGATCCCCGAGGACAACGTCAAGGATCTGCAGGACATCCCCGAGAACGTGAAGAGCCAGATCGAGATCATCCCGGTGCGCTGGGTCGACAAGGTGCTGGAAGTCGCGCTCGAGGCGATGCCCGAGCCGCTGCCCGACGACGAGGCGCCGAAGGATGGCGTCGCGGTGCCGGCGGTCGTCGATGCGCCGGGCGCAAAGGCGGACGTCTCGGATTCGATGAAGCACTGATCTCGGGTTAGAATGCGCGCCCGGGTCGTCGCGAGACGATCCGGGCAGCAGTTCCGGCTGTCGAGCAAACCAGACTGAAAAAGTCGGGCTTGCAAAGACAGAACAAACCGGTATAAACTACCAGCTTCAGCAGGAAGACGAAAACTTCTAACGCAAAACGTTATCGAGGTTGGAGTCCGAAAGTTGGACCATGCGGGAATAGCTCAGTTGGTAGAGCGCAACCTTGCCAAGGTTGAGGTCGCGAGTTCGAGTCTCGTTTCCCGCTCCAGGTTTCAGAAAAAGGGAAGCTCATGCTTCCCTTTTTTGTCAGAATTGACGGTTCTGGCTAGCCTCTCCGGTCAGCCGGCCGACAACGGCGCGATAGCAAATCGGTTATGCAACGGATTGCAAATCCGTCTAGCCCAGTTCGACTCTGGGTCGCGCCTCCAGGATTCAAGAAACGCCTCGCACTCGCGAGGCGTTTTGCTTTGCGGGGTCGAAATCGCACTGCGTGAAGCGGTCAATCTCGATTGGCGATGATGCGTGACGGCCAGCGCCGCATCGCCCATCGAACAGGAGACCCTTCGCCATGGCATCGTCCACCGTCACCCTCGTCGCCGCAGACGGCTTCCAGTCGTCTGCCTATGTGTCCGAGCCTTCTGGGCCGCCCAAGGGCGCCATCGTGGTGCTGCAGGAGATCTTCGGCGTCAACGGCCACATCCGCAGCGTCGCCGACCGCTACGCGGCGGCGGGCTATCTCGCGATCGCGCCCTCGACGTTCGACCGCGTGTCGCGCGGCGTCGAGCTCGGCTACACGCCGGACGACCAGAAGCAGGGTGCCGCCCTCAAGGCCGCGGTCGAGGCGCTGCCCGCGCCCGGCGTGCTGCAGGACATCCAGGCCGCGGTCGGCGTCGCCGCGCGTGCCGGCAAGGTGGGCATCGTCGGCTATTGCTGGGGCGGCCTGCTGGTCTGGCGGGCGGCGGAGCAGGTGCACGGCCTGTCGGCGGCCGTGTCCTATTACGGCGGCGGCATGACTGCGGGCAGCGAGCCGTCGCGGCGGCCGGCGGTACCGACGATGGCGCATTTCGGCGAACTCGATACCCACATCCCGGTCGACAGCGTGAAGGCCTTCGCGCAGGCGCATCCGGACGTGGAGGTGCATCTGTATGCGGCCAACCACGGGTTCAACTGCGATCAGCGCGGCGCCTACGACGCCGGCGCCGCAGCGACGGCGCTGGAACGATCGCTGTATCACTTCGGCAAGCACGTCGGCTGAATCGGCGCGCGGCGTGCAAGAGGCGAGTTCCGGCAATCGATATAAACTGTATAAATCGTTTAGCCGAAGAGGACGCCCATGGCCAGGATCCCGAGCCCGCTGCACACCAAGCGCATTCCCAAGAGCGTGAGCCAGCCCACCGAGACGGCGGAGGCGGCCGCGACCGTCGCGGAGTCCGCCGTTGCCCCGGCGCCGCGGCGCGCGGCGAAGAAGGCCAAGCCGGCGACCGCCTCGGCCGCGCCGCAGGCCGCGGTCAAGGCGGCGAAGGTCCGCAAGCCCAAGCTGGTGCGCGACAGTTTCACGATGCCCAAGGACGAGTACCAGGTCATCGACACGCTGAAGGAACGCGCGCTGACTCTTGGCAAGCACGTTCGCAAGAGCGAACTGCTGCGTGCCGGCATCCGGGCGCTCGACGCGCTGAACGATCGCGCGTTGCTCAAGGCGCTCGACGCCGTCCCGACGCTGAAGACCGGGCGGCCGAAAGCCGAGTGACGGCGCCGCGAGCCCGTTGGCCCGCTACATCGACAGGTCGACGAGCTCGATCAGGCCTTCGTTGAACAATTTCTCGATGGCCTTGCCCAACTGGCGGTTGTCGCCGGGCGCCAGGTCGATCAGGCGCCGCAGGTCGGTGTAGCCGTTGAGCCGCGCCAGCAGGCGAAGCGCGGGCGTGGCCGATGGATCCGGCGCCCGCAGCAATTCCCGCTGCCCCAGGGCCGTTCGGCGGTAGATGGCCGAATCGCTCATCAGTTCGGCACTGGACTTCTTCGGACGCTCGGCGGGCGCCGGGTCGAAACGTGGCGCGTTGGAACTGCTGATTTTCATCACTCTGTCATCGATGGAAGGGGCATTCTGACACTCGCAACGCGGGCGCGCGGGGAAATCCGGCCCTGTTCCTCGGTCTTGACGGGCGGGCCCGCAAGAGCCGTGCCGGCCGCGGCAGATCGGGTGTGGCGCCGGGAGCGATGCCCAGGCGGACGGGGCTTGTTTCACACTCCGTGACATGACTTGTCATGGGAACTCAGGGAAAATGCTGAGTTGCCCCAAAAACAGTCGTTGGCCCCCATGTCGATCATCCGCTCCGTCCTCACCCTCTCGTTCTGCGTATCCGCGGCGCTCCCCGTGGCTGGTTTCGCGGCCGAGTCCATCTCCGGCGCCGGCTCGTCCGCCGCCGCCCCGGTCTACAAGATCTGGGCCGCCGAATACGCCAAGGCCCGGGGCACCACGCTCGACTACGCGCCGGTGGGATCGGGCGCGGGGATGACCAAGATCATCAAGCACGAAGTCGATTTCGGCGCCTCCGACTTCATCGCCAGCGCGGCCGACCTGAAGAAGAACGACCTCGTCATGTTCCCGACGGTGATCACGGGCGTCGTGCCCGTCGTCAACCTCGGCAAGGTCGGTCCGGGCCAGTTGCACCTGACCGGCGACGTGCTCGGCCGCATCTTCGTCGGCCAGATCACGCAATGGGACGCCCCCGAGATCAAGGCGCTCAATCCGGGCCTCAAGCTGCCGAACCGCCCGATCAAGCTGGTGGCGCGCGCCGACGGCTCGGGCACCACGTTCCACTTTTCCGACTACTTGTCGCGCACCAGCGCCGCGTGGAAGGCCAAGTATGGCGTCGCGACCCACTTCGACTGGCCGGCGGGCACGCTGGCGGTCAAGGGCAGCGGCGAGATCGCCAAGACCGTGCTGGCCACCGAGGACTCGATCGGCTACATCGACTTCAACTACGTCCTCGACGACAACCTCGTCGGCGTGGCGATGAAGAACGCCGACGGCCAGTTCGTCACGGCGGGCGTCGAGGGCTTCCACCAGGCGGTGATGCGCAGCACGTGGTACTCGGCCGGCGACTTCTCCACCGAGATCAACGACCTGCCCGGCGCCGCCACGTGGCCGATCACGATGGGCACCTACATCGCCGTGCCGCGCGTCGCGCTGTCGGGCGAGCGCGCGGAGCGCACGCTGCGTTTCCTGACCTGGGCCTACCTGAACGGCGACGCGCTCGCGCGCCAGGCCAAGTTCGTGCCGCTGCCCGATCGCGTCCAGGCCAGCGCCTATCGCGAGATCTCGCGTGTCGTGAGCGAGCAGGGCGAACTGCTCGGCGCCAAGACCATGGGCAGCGCGATGAACTGAGCGACCCCGCGCGGGCTGGCGCGTGCGCGAGCCCGCACGACCCGCGGCTAAGGCCAGACGGCCATCAGCGTCTGCGCCAGGCGCGCGCCGCCCGCGGTCAGCTGGCGCTTCTTGATCGGCGCCATCGAGTCGTCGTAGCGGCCGGTGATCGGCACCGTCCAGTCCTTGCCCTGAAACGGGCCGAACTGCAGGCCCTTGAACGCGAGGCGGGCCTGCGTCATCGTGGTGCTGGCCCAGTCGGCCGACCAGCCGTAGATGTCGCCGCGCGTCTTCGGCTCCGCGCGCGCCTTGGCGAGCCAGGCGGCGTCGATGTGGTCGGCGTGCAGCACCGCCGGCGTGTCGTCCCAGGTCGCGTGCAGCAGCTCGCTGGTGTGGTTGGTAGCGACGCGGATCGTCTGGACCAGGTTGCCGCCCTGCGTGCCCGTCGCGGGGTCGTAGGTGCCGGCCGCGGGATCGATGATCTTGCCCGTCGGGTCGAGATAGACCGCGCCGACGTGCAGCGGCTGCGTGATGTCGCCTGCGAAGTGCGACAGCAGCAGCAGGGCCTCGCGCTTGTCCTTGATGTCGAACGGCGCGGGCGCGGGGTCGCCCTTGAGCACGTGGATCGTCGCGGAGATCGCCGCGACGACGTCGAAGTTGTTCGTCCCGACATCGCCCAGGCGGTAGCGCTGGCGCTGGATCGCCTCGTCCGTGTAGTGGTACTGCGTGTGGCACGACGGGTCGGTGGCCGCGCGCCCGCAGTTGGTGTCGTTGCGCTTGACGTAGTCGATCATCGCGGCCTCGCCGTCCGGCGTCTCGTAGATCGCGCATTCCGGGTACTTGCCGGTCGACGTGTACGCGTAGTTCTTCGTCGGGTCGACGCCCTTGGCGCAGTCGGCCCACACGGCCGCCTGCTCCAGCGTCAGGCCACCGAGCAGGGACTTGACCTGCGCCTCGGCATTCGTGCCGGCGATCAGCCGGTCGGCCAGCGCGCCGACGGTGTGGTGGCCGTCCGGGCCCCAGGCCGATGCGGCGGTCGTGGACAGGGCGGCGAGCAGCGCCAGGGCGGCGCGAAGCATGCGACGGGACATCGGGAGCTCCTGGTGGATGGCCGCACCGGACGAGAGGTCGGGCCGACCGGGCGACGGGGCATGTCGCCAGCCTGCGCCGCTCTCGTGTCAGTGTCGTGGCACCGGAGGCATGTCCATGGCCATCGGCATCGCTCTCGGCGGCGGCGGCGCGCTGCCGGCCCTGACGATGCGCAGAACGCCCATCATGCCGTTGTCCTCGTGATCGACCAAGTGGCAATGGAAGGGGATATCGCCCGCCAGGTCGGCGGGGAAGTGCATGCGGATGCGCACGCGCCCCGGCCGCACCGGGCCTTGCTTGCTGCGGTAGCCGGTGGCGGTCGCGTACGGGATCTCGACGACGTCCAGCAGCTCCGGTGCCGCCGACGGCTGGCCGTCGACATCGAGCACGCGGAAATGCAACTGGTGGATGTGGAAGGTGTGCAGCTCGTTGGTCCAGTTCTCGATCACCCATTCCTCCGTCGTGCCGGCCTTCACGGTGATCGTCGGCGCATCGCCCATCCTGTACGGGCGCAGCACCGCGCCGGGCTTGCGCTCGACGATGTAGAAGTCCGTCTGGTCGGCGGTGCCCGGGCGCGGGTACTCGGCCATCGCGATCGTGCGCCTGCGGTCGACCTTGCGCGAGAGCACGCCGGCAAACAGCGGCGGCGACGTCGCGACCGGCGCGATCGTCGGTGCCGGCTGCGGCGCGACGCCGCTCGCCACGACGACGGCCAGCCGCCGTTCCGGCAGCCGGTCGCCCGCGCAGCCGGTGTCGATCGCGTGCGTGACGAGATACGCCTTGACCCCGGTCGGCGGCGCGGCGACGAGGAATTCGATGCGCCCGCCCGGCGGCACGGACTGGGGCTCGGTCGTCGGCGCCGGATGCAGGCGGCGGCCCGCGTCGTCCGTCAGCGGCGCGCCGTCGCGGGCGACGATCTCGAGGGGCAGCGCATGGCCTTGCTCGTCCTCGATGTCGAGGTTCAGGAACGCGTCGGTCGCGGCGTTGAGCAACTGCCAGAACTGGCGCGTGCCCGGCGCGATCTCGTAGCGCGCCAGCGCCGTGTCGGGCACGTCGCCGAGCAGGATGGGCGTGCCGTTGAGGCTGATCTGGTCGATGCCGGCGTTGGACGTGCACAGCAGCTCGTGCGCGGTGTCGACGGCGTTGCCGGCTGCCGCGCGACCGCGTGGCGCGTGCGCGTCCGGTGACGCGGCGGTCATCGAAGAGGCGGGCGTCTTGCCGGCGTCCTGGTCCTGCGTCTGGCGCACCACCAGCACGCGCTCGACGACGCCCGCGGCGCGGCGCGCGTCGTGCTCCGGGCCCTCGACGACGATCGCGCCGGTCAGGCCCATCAGCATCTGCGCCTGAACCTCGCCGTGCATGTGCGGGTGGTACCAGTAGAGGCCCTCGGGCATCGCGGCGGGGATGCGGTAGCGGTAGGTGAACGCGCGTCGGCCGCAGGTGGCGGGGCCGACCGCCGGGTCGGTGCAGACCGTGAGCACGTCGTCCTGCGGCGCGACGGGCGGCACCGCGAAGCCGTGCACGTGCAGGTTGGTCGCGCCGGTGGCCGCGTGATGCATGCCCGGCACGACCTTGTAGGTGCCCGCTGCTGCGGGCACCGGTGCGTTGGCGATCTTGAGCGTGCCCGGCGTCATCGCGCTCTCGATCTGCGCGGGGTCGACGATCTCGTTGCGCAGCGTCAGCGTCAGCGCCTCGCCCTGGCGCGCGCGGATGACGGGCGCATCCGCGACGCCGTCGGCGACGTAGCACAGGCGCGCGCCGTCCTGGCGCACGGTCAGCGTGGCGCCCGTCGGGCCGGGACGCAACTCGGGCATCTCGTGGCCGGGCGGCGGCACGCCGACGCCGCAGGGCGCGGCGTCGGTGCTGCGGGCATCGAAGGCGGGCGGCGCGACGACGTCCGCCGCGACCGCTTGCGCGGACGCGGCGAACCAGGCCAGCGCGAGCGCGAGCGCGTGGCTCGCGGAACGTGGCCTCACTGCTTGAACAGGTCGGCCATCACGTCGACGTTGGCGTCGCAGGCGTGGTTCAGGCACGGCAGGTTGAAGGCGCTCTCGAGCGACTTGGTCAGCGAGTAGTGGTTGTAGTACTTCGTGCTCGCGGTGCGGTGCGTGCCGTAGTTCGTGTCGACGATCGTCACGACCTGGTTGGACGTGTGCGTGCTGTAGTCGTTCTCGTCCCACAGGATCACGATCGCGCTCCTGCGCTCCTCCCACACCTTCGAGGCCTTGATCGCGGTGACGATGCGCTGCAGCGCCAGGTCGCCCTGCAGGATCAGCGACGGGTTCAGGCCCGTCTGGGTGCCGTTGTCGTCGGCGTCGTAGTTGCAGAACGCGGTGCCGTTGCCGCGGCCGTGCATGTCGTTGCACTGGTTCGGCGCGATGAACGAGAAGTTCGGCACCGTGCCGGCCTTCAGGTCGGCGTACAAACCGTGCTGGCCTTCGAACGAGGCGACGCGGCGCATGCTCAGCTCGGGCTCGTTGCCTTCCTGCACCGACTTGAAGTACACGAACGGGTTGTGCTTGACCGCGTACAGGTAGACGATGTTGTCGGCCGACACCGGGTTGCCGGGCGTGGACAGCGCGGCGAAGTTGGACGTCACGTTGACGCCCGCGGCGTTCTTGCCGCCGGCCGAGTAGAAGCCGTCGCTGACGTTGACGCCGTCGGCGCCGATCTCCGGCAGGCCTTCCTGGTAGCTCTTCCAGCTCTTGCCGGCGCGCACCAGCTGGTCGGCGATGGTGATGCCGTCGATGTTGTTGCTGCCGGGGATGGAACGCACGCCATCGAGGTTGGCCAGCGGGGGCGCGGACGTCTCGTTCATCGTCATGTCGAGCGCGGGGGTGGCGGCGTCGTTGCCGCGGCCGTAGATCGGGCAGATCAGGCCGGTGCTGGGGCTGTCGGTGTTGGTCGGGCGGCCCGGCGCGATGTTGGGCAGGCAGGCGGCGTTGTGCCAGTCGGGATACTGGTCGGACAGGTTGTTGAAGTTCGATCCGCCAACGACCTCGAGGTAGTTGGTCAGGCTCGGGTGCGCGATGGCGAAGTAGTTCTTCGCGACGTTGGCCTTGGCCATCATCGCGTTGATGAAGGGCGCCTGCGGGTTGCCCGCGACCTGTCCGTACGCGTGGTTCTCCATCATGATCACGAACACGTGGTCGAGCGACGGGATGCCCTCGGGGACGCGGCCCTGGGCGGCCTGGGCGCTGCCGCCCGCGATCGAGGCCGCGATGCACGCGGCGAGAACGAGTTTCTTCATGGCTGTCTGCTCCGGATGTTTGTTTGTTCGCGCAGGACGAAAAGCGGTGCGCGGCGCGGCCTCGCTCTCGACCTCGCCGCATCTTCTTCACGCGATGTGACGACCGCGTGTCGGGAGGCACGGTCCCGCAGGTAAGCGGCCGTTACGACAGCTTGCGGCAAGTCGAAGTTAGGGGGGACATGCCCGTGTCACCCCGCTGACACCGCCGCTTCCTAGCCTCTCTTGCGGCGTGCGATACGTCCCGGGGGCATCTGCTCGACGGACGGTGCGCGCCACTCTCACAACGCATCAGGAGCACCTCCCAATGACAGATTCGAATCGCCGCGACTTCCTTCGCTACGCCACCGCAGCCGGAGCCGTCGGCGCCAACGGCGTCCCCGGCCTCATCCAGAAGGCCCTGGCCATCCCCGCCAACCGCGAGACGGGCACGTTGAAGGACGTCAAGCACATCGTGATCCTGATGCAGGAGAACCGTTCGTTCGACCACTACTTCGGCGCGATGAAGGGCGTGCGCGGCTTCGGCGATCCGCGTCCGGCCGCGCTGCCCAACGGCAAGGCCGTGTGGCACCAGCCTAACAACGGCGGCGAGCTGCTGCCGTTCCATCCGACCGCGCCCAACCTCGGCCTGCAGTTCCTCGACGGCACGCCGCACGACTGGACGACCACGCACCAGGCCTGGAACGGCGGCCGCTACGACCAGTGGGTCGCGGCCAAGGGCACCAACACGATGGCCTACTTCACGCGCAACGACATCCCGTTCCACTACGCGCTGGCCGACGCCTTCACCGTGTGCGACGCCTATCACTGCGCGCTGCTCGGCCCGACCGACCCGAACCGGTATCACATGTGGACGGGTTGGGTCGGCAACGACGGCTCGGGCGCCGGCCCGGTCGTCGACAACGCCGAGGCCGGCTACGGCTGGTCAACCTATCCCGAGCTGCTGCAGGCCGCGGGCGTGACGTGGAAGGTCTACCAGGACGTCGGCAACGGCCTGAACGCGGCCGGCTTCTGGGGCTGGACCGACAACCCCTACATCGGCAACTACGGCGACAACTCGCTGCTGTACTTCCACCAGTACCAGAACGCGCTGCCCGGCTCGCCGCTGCATCAAGGCGCGCTCACCGGCACCAACGTGCTGGCGGATCCGGCGCAGACCTTCTTCGACATCCTCAAGGCCGACGTCGCCAACGGCACGCTGCCGCAGGTCTCGTGGATCGTCGCGCCGGAGGCCTTCAGCGAGCATCCGAACTGGGCGCCGAACTACGGTGCCTGGTATACGTCGCAGGTGCTGGAGATCCTGACCTCCAACGAGAAGCTGTGGGCGCAGACGGCGCTGTTCATCACCTACGACGAGAACGACGGCTTCTTCGACCACGTGGTGCCCCCGACGCCCACCGCGGGCCTGTCGACCGTGCCGTTGACCAACGATTTCTTCGCCGGCAACGCGACGTATCCAGCCGGCCCGTACGGCCTGGGCCAGCGCGTGCCGATGATCGTGGTCTCGCCGTGGACACGCGGCGGCTGGGTCTGCTCGGAGGTGTTCGACCACACGTCGCTGATCCGCTTCATCGAGCAGCGCTTCGGCGTGGGCAACGCGGCGGGCAAGGAGCACAACATCACGCCCTGGCGCCGCGCGGTCTGCGGCGACTTGGTGTCGGCCTTCAACTTCGCCAGCCCCAACGACGCGGTGCCGAAGCTGCCCAGCACGGCCGGCTACGCGCCGCCGGACGCCAGGCGCCACGACAGCTACGTGCCGATCCCGCCGACGGTGCAGGCGATGCCGAAGCAGGAGTCGGGCCTGAAGTGGTCGCGCGCGCTGCCCTACAACCTCGCCACGCACGGCAAGATCGACGCCAGGCACCGCACGTTCGAGCTCGTCTTCGCCAACCATGGTGACCGCGGCGCCGTGTTCCGCGTGGCCGTGGCCGGCAGCGCCGACGCGCCGCGCACGTACACGGTCGAGTCCGGCAAGAAGTTGCAGGACACGTGGACGACGGTGCCCGCCAACGGCGTGTACGACTTCGTCGTCACGGGCCCGGGCGCGTTCCATCGCCACTTCGCGGGTGACGCCGTCGCGGCCGCGGTCCGCTCGGCCATCGCGCCTGAAGTGCGCGCCGAGCACGGTGGCTTCGGCGACGACTGCCTGCGGCTGCGGCTGTCCAACGACGGCGAGACGACGGTCAGGCTCACCGTCGCGGCCAACGCGTACTCGAAGCAGCCGGCACGCCACTACCGCCTGTCGCCGGGCGAGGTGATCGAGGACCGCTGGTCGGTCGACGAGACCTACGGCTGGTACGACCTGTCGGTCACCTGCGAGCAGAGCGCGGCCTTCCTGCGCCGCCTGGCCGGCCGCGTCGAGAACGGCAAGCCGCGCCTGAGCGATCCCGCGACCGCCTGACGCACGCGTTGCCTGCGGTGCGCCCACCCTTTTTGGGGAGGGGCGCGCCCTCATTCGTTCTGCCAGGCCCGGCGGCGACAATATCGACTCGCACGACGCCCGTCCAAAGGGCGCGCAATGGGCTTCGGAGGGAGAACGATGATTGCAGGCAAACGGGTCGCGTTGGCCGTCGCAGCGATGTTGACGGCCGCCGCGGCCTCGGCGGCGGACTACCGCATCGGGCCGACGCCCGCGTGGGTCAAGCCGGTGCCGTTCGACTCCGCCGCGCATCCGCAGGCGGACGCGGCCAACGTCGCCTACGGCACGCGCTACGACCTGATCGACGACCAGGTGCGGCTCGCACCCGGCTCGCGCGCCCGCTTCCACCACGTGGTCAGCGAGGCCGTCACCGACAAGGGCATCGACGACCTGAGCCATCGCGAGATCGAGGTCGACCCGGGCTGGGAGACGGTGGTCATCTCGCAACTGGACGTGATCCGCGGCGGCAAGCGCGTCTCGCGGCTGCGCGACGTGCGGGTCAAGGTGCTGCAGCGCGAGCGCGACCTCGAGTCGCGCATCTACGACGGCCGCAAGTCGGTCGCGCTGGACCTGCCCGACATCCGCGTCGGCGACATCGTCGAATTCGCCTACACGCGCAGCGGCATGAATCCGGTCTTCCAGGGCCACCAGGTCGGCGATTTCGACATGCAATGGCAGGTGCCCGTCGCGCACCTGCATCGCCGGCTGTCGAGCGCGACGAGCCTGGACCTGCGCGTCGCGCAACTGACTGGCGCCGCGGCGCCGCAGGTTTCGCGAGCGGACGGCTTCGACGAGCGCACCTGGGACATCGTCGACGTGCCGGGCCTGCATGTCGAGGCCTCCGTCCCGGGCGACTACAACCCGTATCCCTGGATCGAGTGGTCGGACTTCGCGTCGTGGGGCGACGTCGCGCGCTGGGCCGAGCGGCTCTACCAGGCGCCGGCGCGCCTGAGCCCCGCGCTGCAGGCGGCCGTCGACGACATCGCGCGGCAGTCGCCCGACGCCGACGCGCGCGTCGTCGCGGTGCTGCGGCTGGTGCAGCAGCAGGTGCGCTACCTCGGCGTCGAGATCGGCGCCGGCACGCACGCGCCGAGCGCGCCCGATGTCGTCTACGCGCGCCGCTGGGGCGACTGCAAGGAGAAGGCGCTGCTGATGGTGACGATGCTGCGCGCACTCGGCGTCGACGCGAGCCCCGCGCTGGTCAACACCGAGCGGCACGGCGACATTGCCCACGACCTGCCCAACGCCGGCTCGTTCGACCACGCGATCACGCGCGTGCGCGTCGATGGCGCCGACTACTGGCTGGACCCGACGCGCTCGCCGCAGCAGGGCACGCTGGCGACGGTTTCGCAGCCCGACTACGCGCGGGCGCTGGTGCTCGATGGCCGCAGCGCCGCGTTGACCGCCATGCGCGCCAACACCGCCGCAGCGCACTCGCGCGAGGTGCGCATCGACGTCGACAGCCGCGCCGGCTTCGACCAGCCGGTCAGGCTCGACGTGCGCACAACGTACCGCGGCTTCTCCGCCGACATGATGCGCGACCAGCTGGGCGACGGCGAGCGCGCCGACCTGCAGCGCCGCTACCTCAATTTCTACGCGGGCAGCTACGCCGGCATCCAGGTGGCCGCGCCGTTCGAGGTGAGCGACGACACGCGCGCCAACACGGTCGTCGTCACCGAGCACTACGCGGTCAAGAACTTCTGGCCGGCGGACGGGCAGGGCGCGCGCCAGGCCGCGCTGCACGTGCCCGAGATCGACAACGAGCTGCGCGCGCCCGACGAGCCGATCCGCACGATGCCGCTGTCGCTGCACGGCCCGCAGGCGGTGCGCGAGGAGCTGCGCGTGCAGCTGCCGCAGGCCTGGCCGGACCGCACGCTCGAGCGCACGGTCAGCAACGACGCCTTCAGGCTCCGCAAGTCGCTGCGCATACGGGATAGGGTATTGACGGCCGACTACGCGCTCGAGATCGGCAAGGACCAGGTCGGCGCCGGCGCCGTCGCGAAGCTGGCCGCCGACATCGGCAAGGCACAGGACCTGCTGGGCGACAGCCTGTCCACCGCGCATGCCGGGGCCGAGTCCGGAGGTCGCACGGCCTGGGCGGTCGCGGGTGGCGCCTGCGGGCTCGCGCTGACGATGGCCGTCCTCGGGTGGCGGCGCGCCCGCAAGGCGTCGCGCGGCCCCGCGCCAACCGACGCCGCGTCCGACGCGGGCCCCGACACCGCAGCCAACGATTCGAGGCAGCCGCTGGCGGCGTGACGTTCACACTGTGGATCGCGCGTTGAGCTGAGCGGCCGCCCGCGCCGCCCGGCGTGGCGCGGCCTGTGTTGGAATCGGCGCTGCATCCCGCCCGCCAGCCATGACCGCCATCGTCGACAGCTTCTTCCCGCTTATCGCGCTGATCGTCCTGGGCTGGTTCCTCCGGCGCCGCAATCTGCTCGGCGCGGGTGCGGCGCGCGAGCTCACCGCGTTCGTCGTCTGGCTCGCGCTGCCGTCGCTGCTGTTCGAGGGCATCGCCGGCTCGTCGTGGCGGCAGCTGTGGCAGCCGCAGTACGTGGTGGCGTATGCGGGCGCGATGATCGCCACCTTCGCGCTCGTGTTCTGGTGGCTGCCGAAGTCGCAGCCCTTCGCCGACCGCTGCCTCGACTGCTTCGGCGCGACCTACGCCAACTCCGGCTTCATCGGCATTCCGCTGAGCGTGCTGCTGCTCGGCAAGGACGCGCTGATCCCCGCGACGATCGCCACCTTGCTGACCGCCGTGCTGCTGTTCGCGGTGGGCATCGTGATGCTGGAGCTCGGTGCCGCCTCGCACACGCGGCCGCTGGCGTCGATGGCCAAGGCCGCGAAGGCCGTGGCGCGCAATCCGCTGGTCGTGGCCACGGTGCTGGGCGGCGCGTGGTCGGCCAGCGGCTGGACGATGCCGCAGGCGCCGCACCGGCTCCTGGAGCTGCTGGCCGGCGCCGCCGGGCCGTGCGCGCTGGTGTCGATCGGCGCGCTGCTCGCGCAGCCGGCGCCGGCGGGCAGCAGCGCCGCGCCGTTGACGCCCATCGTCGTCGCCAAGCTCGTCGTGCTGCCCGCGATCTGCGCGCTGCTGGCCATCGAAGTGTTCGCGCTGTCACCGGTGTGGGCGACGACCGCGGTGCTGCTGAACGCGCTGCCCACCGGCACCGGCCCGTTCATGCTGGCCGAGTTCTACGGCCGCGACGTGGCGCGGGCGTCGCGCGTCATGTTCGTCACGACGATCCTGTCGCTGGTGACCGTGCCGTTCTGCATCGCGCTGCTGCGCTGATCAGGCGTCCGTGTCGGGGCCCGGGATCACCGCGCCCGCCCACGGCGAGTGCAGGCGCCAGCCGAGCGCTTCGTAGAGGGCGCGGCCCTGCTCGGTGGCCACCAGCACGCCTTCGCTGCGGCCGTGCGCGCGCGCGAGCGCCTGCAGCCTGCACATGACCGCACGCCCGAGGCCGCGCCGCTGGTGCGCCGGCTCGGTGACGATGCGGTCGTAGGTCGCCAGCCGCTCGCCGAGCGCCACGTGGCCCGCCGCGGCGAGCGTGCCGTCCGGCGCGACGACGCGCACGTGGCCGCGACCCGCCCCGGCCATCGCGTCCTCGACTTCCATTCGGTACCCCGCCGGCAGCTCGCCGCCGTGCGGAAACGGGGTCGCGTCGCAGTTCATCAGGTAGTGCAGGTCGTCGATCCGCCAGCGATCGGGCAGCAATGCGCGCAGCTGCTCGGAGCTCGCGCAGGCCTTGATGTAGACCCAGGGCTGCGTGATCGACCCGCCCAGGTCGGCGATCGCCGGCGACGGGGACGGGAACACGTAGCGCGCAGCCTGCTTGGGCAGGCCCACGGCGATGTGGAAGCCGTCGGCGTGGGCAACGGGCGGGGCGACTTCGCGCGTGAGGGCCCAGCCGCGGATCCAGGCCAGGAAGAATTCGTCGGGTGGCGGGGTGTGCATGGCGCGCGATTATCGCGGCCACGCGCGGGCGCTCAGAGCCGCATCGGCGTGCAGCGATGCAGGTCGGCCGGCGGGTCGCACATCACCGCATGAAAACGTTGCAGCACGCCTGGCGCCATGCTGGCCGCCTCGGGCGACAGGTAGAACGCGTAGTCGCCGACGGCGCCTCGGGACAGGAACACCTCGGCCGCCGCGGGCTCGCCCGCGCTGTCGTAGGCGTCCTCGAGCGCCAGCACGAGATCCGCGGCCTGCGTTTCCTGCGGGCTGCCGCGCGTGAAGTTGATGCAATGCCAATCCATCGCTCGCTCCCTGGCCAGACGTCGAGTCGCCGGGGCAATCGGCGGACCAGGCTGGCGTCTTGCTGCTGCCACAATGCGCGGGCGCCCCGGTGGTGAAATTGGTCAGACACTCGGGACTTAAAATCCCGCGCCTTCACGGGCATGGCGGTTCGAGTCCGCCCCGGGGCACCATGGTCGATGTCGCGTGAGCTCGCGCAAGAACACGAGCCCGGCTTTCTACGAGGAAGAGCGGCCGCCCGCGCCCACTGCAACCCGTCGAAGACCGACACGACTGCGTTGGACCTGGTCGCCGCCACGATCGCCGCCGTCACAGCGATCCCACCCCGAGCCGCGCTGGCCGCCCACGAACTTGGGACGCGGACTAGGGGTTTCCGCGTCAGGACGCTGTGGATACCGTGCTGCTTCCAGACACCTGCTGCGTTGCAGCACTTCGTCGCCTTGGCACGTCGTGATGCGTGTTCAGAACTCTCCAGGAGGTAACCCATGCGCCCATTCCACAATCCTGCACCGTTGGCTTTGGCCTCGGCCGCCTTTCTGTTCGCAAGCCTCGTGAGTCAGTCGGCGCAAGCCGGCATCAGCGTCACGCAATCCACGTCGTCGACGGTGCTCGGAGGCGCGCTGCAAGGCTCCGGCTTGACGATCAACTCCTCGACCGTGACCAATGGTGCTGCCGCCCAGTTCGGCACCTACTCCGGCTTCAATGGGTCCGTGATCACGCTTGGCAACGGCGTCGTGCTGTCGTCGGGCAATGTCAAGGACACGGAACATCCCATCCCCGGCGACGTCCTCAGCACGGAAGAAGGTTCTGGCGGCACCAGCGAATACAACGCCTACGGTGCTGCGAACGTCACGAATTTCACGGCGGGCTTCGATGTCGCGGCTCTCAGAGTCGACTTCACACTTCCCACCGCGAGCGCCGTTGCTTTCTCCTTCGTGTTCGGCTCGATGGAGTATCCCGACTTCGTGGACGACTTCACCGACGCGTTCATGACCTTTCTCGACGGCACGTCGGCGAGCAATCAGATCGTCTTCGACGCCACCGGCCATCCCGTGCAGGTTGGAAGCAGCTTTGCATCCTCGCTGACGACTGCGGACACGAGCACGGCTTTCACGAGCCCCCAGGGCCTGATCGGCGTGCTGACCACGACGACGGGGACGTTGGCAGCCGGCGATCACACGTTGTACTTTGAAGTTGGCGATGTCAACGACCAGGAACTGGACAGCGCGGTCTATCTGACGAACCTCCACGCCTCCGATGCCGGCGGAACGGGCCCGATCACCACCTCGCCGGTACCGGAGCCGAGTGGCTACGCGCTCCTGATGGCGGGGCTGCTTGCCGTGGGCGTTGGCTTGCGTCGGCGACAGTCGCGCTGATCCTGCTCGCTGCTCCCGACGCGGGCTTGCCAAGGCTCAGACGCGCCGGAAGCTCACGCCCAGGCACGCCTCCAGGCTGCCGGGCCCGCACAGGTGCAGCGGGCCCACCACGACCAGCGTGCGCTTGTCCGTCTTCAGCAACGGCTGCAGCTTCAGCCCCCACGCCCGATTGCGGCGCAGGACGCCGGCCTCCCACATCGCGGCGGAGGCGCCCATCGGCGAGTCGGCCGCGCTGGCGTGCATCGCTGCGCGATCGCCGGCCAGCCACGCGGCGTGCAGGCGCAGCAGGCGGTCTTGTGCCTGCGGCATGTCGTGCAGGCAGGCAATCATGACCTTCTCGACCTCGCGCAGCGGCACCGAATCGAAGGCGGCACGCACATCCGCGACGGTCTCCAGCACGTCGAGCGGCTTGCCGTCGGCCAGGCCGCGTTGCAGGACCGTGGGCTCGGCTCCGAGTTCGAGCTGCTGGGCCCAGACGGTCAGGTGCATCGCCGCGGCCCAGGGGCGAAGGCCCTCGAGGACGGCGCGCCGTCGCTCGCTGGCGACGGCGGCCTCGATCGCGTGCCAGGTGTCGGCGGCGAGCACGCTGCTGAGCGGCCGGTCGGCGCGCACCATCCAGGCGGCGTCGTCGTTCGAATGCTCGTGCACGAGCGCCTCGCACCAGTCGCAGGCCTCGATCGCCCAGGGCGGCGCCGCCAGCGTGCCGGCTGGAACCATGTGCATCGCGCCGAGCACGCGCACGTTGGAACCCGGGATCTCGAAGTACATGTTGGGCAGGGTGGGTTCGAGATGCGATGCGGTGAGTTTGCATCACCGATCGCGCGGCGTGGGTCGAGATCGTGCCGTCGTTCTCGGGGGCTCAGTGCGAACGGCAGAGCGCGCCGACCGCGTCACCCCACGCGGCGACCGGATTGCCGCCGCCGACCATCGCGGCGGGGTCGCTGCGCAGCGTGTGCCCGCTCGACAGGTTGATCGCCACGACCCTGCCCGCATCGTCGACGACCGGCGCGCCGCTGGTGGCGCGCAGGTTCAGCGTCGGGTCGTCGAACTTGTACATCAGGAAACCGTCGTGCATGCCCAGCACGACCGCGCCGTGCCGCAGGCCGGCGTTCGCGGGGGCGAGCACTTCGGCGAGCAGCGTCACGTGTTGTCCAGGCACGACGGGCGCGGTCGCGAGCTGCAGGGCGACAGAGCCGAGACGCTCCGGAGCCGTGAACGCCGCGACGTCGCCCACGTCGTGCATGGCCTGGCCCTGGCAGCAGGCCTGCGACCCGTCGGGCGTGAGGCTTCCGAGCTCGAACAGCATGTGCTTGGCGCCGCGTCCGAAGCCCGTGAGCTCGACACGCGAGACGCCGTGGCGGATGTCGTCCGGCGCCATGGCTTCGGCCAGGCCGCCGCCCGGGCCGAACAGGTGCTTCGCGGTCAGCAGGACGGGCTCCTTGCATCGGTCCAGCCTGGCGACGAAGACCGTGCCCGCCTCCAGCGCGCCCTGCGGCGTCGTGAACACGGGGCGGAAGATCGCATCGGTGCCGGCCGGTTCGGCGCTGGCGGCCGATGCGGCGGGCGCCGCGGCGGCGACGCCTGCCAGGAGGCACAGCGCCGCGAGGGCCGCACTGCGACGAAGGCCCGTGGTTCGGTTGCAGGGGGACATGGTGGACGTGGGTGGAAGCGCAGGCACGACGTGGCCGAGGAAGGCAGTGTCTTCGATTCACGCGGCGGGTTCGAGCAGTCGTCCGATGACGACCTCGAATGGCGTCATGCCTGCCGACGCGAACAACGCGAGCGTGACCGCCAGCCACGGCCCGTTCGCGCGAACCGCGAAATCGTGCAGCCACTCGCGTGACGCACCCGCGCGCGGGGACGGCGTGCCGACGAACGCGAAGACATCGTCGCGCCGGCCCAGCATCAGGTCGCGCAGCGCCTGCGTGTCGCAGGCCTGCAACCCGCGCTCGGCCACCGCCAGTGCGTAGGCCCACTTGGCGATGGCCCAGGCGTAGGCGGTCGGGTCGGGCAGCGGGGGTGTCGCGGCGATGGTGTGGCTCGTCGGCGTTCCGAGGTCGAGGCGGCAGTCGACGAAGTCGGTGCGAGGCGGCGTGTTCGCGCGATCGATGCCGGCGAGCAATCCGGCCGGCTCGAACGCCGCTAACGAGAAGATGCGTGGGAAAGCGTCCGCGGTGAGCGTGGAGGGCGTGTCGTCGCCCGCCAACGTCACCGGCGGCAGGCGGCTGGGGCCCTTGCCGCGGGCGCGCCGCCGCTTCAGCGCGAGCAAGGTCTTCGGCACGACGAACTCGCGATCCAGCGTCGCCTGCTCCAGGCGGCCCGTGATGCGCCGACACGGTTCGCAGACGGCGTCGCGCAGCGTGGCGCGTCCGCCCAGCGCGCGCGGGATCAGGTGCTCCTCGGTGCGCGGCACGCCGGTGACCAGGCAATACATGCAGCACGCCAGCGGCGCGCCGCGAAGCGGGCGCATCGTCGTCGACGGCCGCGTACTCGACGCCGCCACGGTCAGCAGTGCATGTCCTGCACGTCCACGCGCAGATCCAGCCAGCGTCGCGCGAAGTTCGCGAGCACCTGGGGCGAGCCGCTGCTCCACGCGCGCAGCGCGGGCTCGTTCGAGGTGCTCGCATCGGCCTCGCCACGTTCGACGAGCTCGTCGGCGAAGCGGGCAGTCTGGCGGGCGACGGCGTCGGCGGTGTCGATCAGCCGCACGCCCGGCAGCGCGCGCTCGAACAGCTCGCGGGCGAAGACATAGTGGGTGCAGCCGAGCACGGCCACGTCGACGCCGGCGTCGCGCAGCGGGGCGCAGTAGCGATCGACGAGCACGTCCAGGCCGCTGCCCTGGGCATCGGCGGCCTCGATGGCGTCGGCCAGGCCGGGGCAGGGTTGCAGCACGAGCGTCGCGCCGTCGGCGTGGGCCTCGGCGAGGCGGCGGAACTTCTCGCTCGCGAGCGTGCGCGTGGTCGCGAGCACGCCGACGCGGTGCGCGGCGCTCACGGCCACCGCGGGCTTCACGCCGGGCTCGACGCCGACGACCGGCAGCGTCGTCCAGGTGGCGCGCAGCCGCGCGACGGCCGCGGCGGTGGCGGTGTTGCAGGCGACGACGATCATCTGCGCGCCCTGCTCGCGCAGGAAGCGCGCGATGCGCTCGGAGCGGTCGCAGAGGAATTCCTCGCTGCGGTCGCCGTAAGGGGCGTAGGCTGTGTCCGCGGCGTACAGCAGCTCGGCGTGCGGCAGGCGGGTACGGATCGCCTGCATGACCGACAGGCCGCCGACGCCGGAGTCGAAGATGCCGATGCGCACGGGTCGCGGCGAGGCAGAAGCGGAGATGGAAACAGGGTGGGCTTGGCGCGACATTGCCGCAAGTCTATTGGAATCCTGGAGTGCTTGATCTAAAATAGCACGATCGTTCGTTTTATTCTTGGATAATCCGAATCGGACGCGGACCCCGGGGTCGACTCACCCTAGAATCAACCCGTATTCCGTTTACGTTAACGTCAATTGCCTGAGGAGTTCTGCGTCATGAAGGTTCTGGTGCCCGTGAAACGCGTCGTCGACTACAACGTGAAGGTTCGCGTGAAGTCGGACGGCACCGGCGTCGACATCGCCAACGTCAAGATGAGCATGAACCCGTTCGACGAGATCGCCGTCGAAGAGGCCGTGCGCCTGAAGGAAAAGGGCGTCGTCAGCGAGATCATCGCCGTCTCGTGCGGCGTCACGCAGTGCCAGGAGACGCTGCGCACCGCGATGGCCATCGGCGCAGACCGCGCCATCCTGGTCGAGACCGACGCCGAACTGCAGCCGCTGGCCGTGGCCAAGCTGCTCAAGGCGCTGGTCGACAAGGAGCAGCCGGGCCTGGTGATCCTGGGCAAGCAGGCCATCGACGACGACTGCAACCAGACGGGCCAGATGCTGGCCGCACTCGCCGACCTGCCGCAGGCCACGTTCGCCTCGAAGGTCGAACTGACCGCCGACTCGGTGACCGTGTCGCGCGAAGTCGACGGCGGCTCCGAGACGCTCAAGCTGACGCTGCCCGCCATCGTCACGACCGACCTGCGCCTG
>NZ_JAJLJH010000003.1 GCF_023231945.1 Scleromatobacter humisilvae | reverse complement strand
TCGCGGGAAAGAAGATGTGGCTGTAGGCCGGGGCCACGGCCAGCACCTGCGCGGCAACGTTCTCGGCGAGCTGCTCAGTGAGCGACGCGCCGTCGGCGTGCAGCACCTTGGTGACGCCCGCGACGGCGGCGGCAGCGGTCGCGACGGCGCCGGCGTTCGAGCCAGCCACCAGCACGTGGACATCGCCACCGACCTGCGTCGCGGCGGTGATGGTGTTGAGCGTCGCGCCCTTGAGGGTCGCGTTGTCGTGTTCGGCAATGACGAGAGTGGTCATGTCGTTTGTCTCTTAGATGACTTTGGCTTCGTTCTTGAGCTTGGCGACCAGCGTCGCGACGTCGGGCACCTTCACGCCGGCACCGCGCTTGGGCGGTTCGCTGACCTTGAGCGTCTTGATGCGCGGCGCGACATCGACACCGAGCGCGTCCGGCTTGATCACTTCCAGCGGCTTCTTCTTCGCCTTCATGATGTTGGGCAGCGTGACGTAGCGCGGCTCGTTCAGGCGCAGGTCGGTCGTGACGATGGCGGGCAGCGTCAGCTTGAGCGTCTCGGAGCCGCCGTCGACTTCGCGCGACACGGTCACCGAGTCGGCGGTCAGTTCGACCTTCGACGCGAACGTGGCTTGCGGCAGGTCGGCGAGTGCGGCCAGCATCTGGCCCGTCTGGTTGCAGTCGTCGTCGATCGCCTGCTTGCCCAGGATCACCAGGCCCGGCTGCTCCTTGTCGACCAGCGCCTTGAGCAGCTTGGCCACGGCCAGCGGCTGCAGTTCGGCGTCGGTCTCGACGAGGATCGCGCGGTCGGCGCCGATGGCCATCGCGGTGCGCAGCGTCTCCTGGCACTGCGTGACGCCGCAAGAGACGGCGATGATCTCGCTGACGACGCCCTTTTCCTTCAGCCGCACGGCCTCTTCGACGGCGATCTCGTCGAACGGGTTCATGCTCATCTTGACGTTGGCGATGTCGACGCCGGTGCCGTCGGACTTCACGCGAACCTTCACGTTGTAGTCGACGACGCGTTTCACGGGCACGATCACTTTCATCGCTGGTCTCCTTGCAGGTCGTTCAGTTGCACACGCATCGATTTCTTGTCGAGCTTGCCGACGCTGGTTCGCGGCAGGGACTCGACGAAGACGACGCGCTCGGGCACGCCGTACTTCGAGATCAGGCCCTGCACGGCGAACTGGTGGAGGTGCGTCCTGAGCCCGGCCGCATCCGCGGCCTGGCCGGCCTTGAGCACCACCAGCGCCACAGGTCGCTCGGTCCACTTCGGATCGGGCATGCCGATCACCGCGGCTTCGGCCACGCTCGGGTGCCGCAGGATCAGTTCCTCGAGATCGAGCGACGAGACCCACTCGCCACCGGTCTTGATCACGTCCTTGAGGCGATCGGTGATCTTCACGTAGCCGTCGGCGTCGATGACCGCGATGTCGCCCGTGTGCAGCCATCCGCCGCGCCAGAGGTTCTCCGAACTCGCCGGGTCGTGCAGGTAGCCCTGCGTGAGCCACGGCGCGCGCACGACGAGTTCGCCGGCGCTCTTGCCGTCGTGCGGCACGTCGTTCATCTCGTCGTCGACGATGCGCAGGTCCACCAGCGCGATCGCGCGCCCGGTCTTGCAGCGGATCTCGACCTGGCGATCGACATCCTGGTCGAGCATGTGCGGCTGCAGCTGCGCCAATGCGAGCACCGGCCCGGTCTCCGACATGCCATAGCCGCCGAAGATGTCCACGCCCTGGTCGACGGCCTGCCGGGCCAGCGACTGCATCAGGGCGGCGCCGCCGATGATGACCGTCCATTCCGACAGGTCGACGTCGCGAGCAGCGGCGCCATCGAGCACCATCTGCAGGATCGTCGGCACGCAATGCGAGAAGGTCACGCGTTCGCGCTCCAGCAGATCCACGAGACGCTCGCTCGCGTAGCGCCCCGGATAGACCTGCTTGGCGCCGAGCATCGTCGCGACGTACGGCAGGCCCCACGCATGGACATGGAACATGGGCGTGATCGGCATGTAGACGTCGCCCGCGTTGAACCGGCCCTGACCCGGGCCGCCCAGCGCGTCCCGCACCGCCAGCGTGTGCAGCACGAGCTGGCGATGGCTGAAATAGACGCCCTTGGGCAGCCCTGTCGTGCCGGTCGTGTAGAAAGTCGTGGCGCGCGTGTTCTCGTCGAGTTCGGGGAAATCGAATTCCGGCTCGGCGGTGTCCAGCAGGCGCTCGTATTCGGCGACGAATTCGAGCGCGGTCTGCAGCGGCGCGCCGATGTCGTCGAGCAGCACGAGACGCTTGCCGGCGTCCACGCGGCTCCAGATCTGCTCGAGCACCGGCACGAACTCGGCGTTGACCAGGATGACGTCGTCCCGCGCGTGGTTGATCGTGTGGAGGATCTGCTCCGGCGAGAGGCGCACGTTGATCGTGTGCAGCACGGCGCCCATCATCGGCACCGCGAAGAAGCACTCGAGGTAGCGATGGGTGTCCCAGTCCATGACGGCCACGGTGTCGCCGGCCTGGACGCCCAGCGCCGCCAGCCCGGACGCGAGCCTGCCCACGCGCGCGCCGAATTCGCGATAGCTCAGGCGCCGCTTGTCGGCGTACACGATCTCCTGCTCCGGAGCGCGGCGGAGGCCGGCCTCGAGCAGCCGCCGGATGAGCAGGTGGCTGTGCGCGGAAGACGTCGAAAGAGGAGTTGCTGCGGTCATTTGACGATTCGGTAGGGACTGCGGGTCGCCCTGTCACCAGCGGCGTTCGGAGGGGATGGATCGACTTTGCGGCGCGACGCGCGGCGGGTCGCCTATCGAAAGTTGGGATCGCCGGCCGTGAGCGCGGCGGCGACGCGGACGGGGCAGCGCCTAGGCAGGCCGCTCCGTGAACACGCGGTGCGGCTGGGCCTCGAAGGCCTCGATGAGAAGGCGCTCCTGCGGCTTCTCCGACGCCGTCTTGGGGATCTGCTCCAGCACCTGGATGCAGCGGGGGACGAGGTTCGCGTCGAGCCGCCGGCGACAGGCCTGGAACAGCCCCTGCGCATCGAAGCCCGCGCGATCCTTCGGCACCACGGCGGCCACCGGATCCTTCTCGCCGGGCACGCCGGAACGGGCCGGCACGCCGTAGACGTGGACGTCGTCCACGCCGGCACATTCGGCGATGGCCTTCTCCACGAACGCCGGGTCGATGAAGTCGCCGTTGCAGCGGATGCCGCCGCCCTGGCGGTGCTGGAAGAAGAGCCAGCCGTCGGCGTCCTCGATGACCACGTCGCCCGTGCGCAGCCAGCCGCCTTCCGTCTTCTTCGCCGAGGCCTGCGGGTCGCCGAGATACTCGACCTTGGACGGCGAGCCGTCGGCGGGCCGGAACAGCAGCTCGCCGGGTTCGCCGCGGCGCACGTCCTGGTTCTGCTCGTCGACGACGCGGTACGCCAGCGACGGGATCGCCTTGCCGATGCTGCCGATCGGGCCCACGCCGATGGGGTTGACGCACAGGCCGCCCTCGGCCGCGTCGTAGAACTCCAGCACCTGCACGCCGAAGCGCCTCTCGAAGTCGTTCCAGATCGCCTGCGGCATCCCGGCCGAGACGACGAAGCGCACCGGGTTGTCGGCGTCGCGATCGTCGGGCGGCTCGGCATAGACGGCCGTCGTCATGCCGCCGAGCAGGCTGAAGCTCGTGCACCCGTAGCGGCGCGTGATGTCCCACAGGCGCGACTTGGTGAAGCGGCGCGACAGCACGCAGCGCATGCCCGCGGCGATCGACGCGCCGAGCGTCACCAGCTGCGCGTTGGCATGCGTCAGCGAGAGGCCCGAATAGGGGCGGTCGTCCGACCAGTAGCCGAAGACGCGCGAGCTGAGCATGGCTGTCTCGCAGTAGCGCCGGTGCGTCATCACGATGCCCTTCGGATCGCCCGTCGTGCCCGACGTGTAGATCAGTTGCATCGGCGATTCGGCCGCCACGCGCGCGAGCTCGAACGACCCGGGCGACGTGCCCGCAAGCCGCGCGTAGGAGACGGCCCCCTGCGCCTCGAGCTGGGCGCAGGTCGAGCGGCCCTCGGCGGTGGACAGCCCCACGATCCACTTCAGGTTCGCAAGCCGGCCACGGATCGCCAGGACCTGGCCCAGGGCATAGTCGGCCGCCACGACGCCGACGCAGTTCGCGTCCGCCAGCATGCGGGCCAGCCGGTCGTCCTTCGTGCGAGGATCGATCGGCACGAACACGGCGCCGGTCATGGCCGCCGCCACCATGGCCTCGACGAACTCGGCGTGGTTGGCCATCAGCAGGCCGAAGCGATCGCCCTGCCGCAGGCCCAGCGTGCGCAGGCCGGCGCCCAGGCGGCGCCCGGCGTCCCACAGCTGCGCGAAGGTGCGGACTTCGTCGGGCCGCTGGCCACCGCCCTCGATCGTGAGGACGTCCAGGTCGGGATGCGAGGACGCCCGGTTGCCGACGAGGCCCGCGAACGTCAGCTCGGAATATCGGCTGCCCACGGCTCACCCCTGTCTCCTTGCGATGGGCCGACTCTGAGCCGGGGAGCCCGCCGTCGCCCCTATCGGAAGTTCGGACTTGAGCGAACTACGGGAAAACGCGGATGCTCGTCGGCCGGTCGGCGCGCGGCCGTCGGGATCGCGCCGTCGAGCTCGACCAGCCCGGCGAATTCCCAGGGTGCGCACTATCTCGCGCGCCGGACGCGAGGCGTAGCATCGACCGGGGAGACATGACGCGATGACCGCAGAGACGCTCGAGGCACCGGTCCACGAATCCAGGCTGTATCCGGCGGCGGGGACGAGCAGGCCATTGCCGCGGCCCGCGCTCGATTCGTCGAGCGAAGTGCTGGACGGCGCCTACCCCGTGGTCGTGCTCGCGGCGCCGGCAGGCTACGGCAAGTCGACCCTGATGGCCCAGTGGCACGGGCGCCTTTGCGAGCGCAGGGTCGCGTGCGCCTGGCTGTCCCTCGACGAGGACGACAACGACAAGGTGCGCTTCGTGCAGCACCTCGTCGCCGCGATCCGGACCGTGCAGGCGCGCGTCGGCGGCAGCGCCCTCGCGCAGGTCGCCGGCGACTTCACCGGAGGCGCCAAGCCCTTGCTGGAAGCGATCGCGGACGACCTCGCGCGCGTGCACGGGCGCCTTGTCCTGTTCCTCGACGACCTCCAGTTCATCCGCCAGCCGGAGGTCGTCGAGATCGTCGACTGGCTCGCGAACTACGCGCCGCGAAACATCCAGTTCGTGATCGGCAGCCGGGAGGAGCCTGGCATTCGCGTCGCGGGGCTGCGCGTGCGGCGGCAGCTGTTCGAGATCGGCATCAAGCGCATGCAGTTCGGGCTGGAAGAGGCGTCGATGTTCTACCGCAGCCGCCTGGGGCGCGACCTGCCCGCGCGGGACCTGCAGCAACTGATGTCGAAGACCGAGGGCTGGCCGGCCGCGCTCGAACTCGCGGCGATGGCGCTCGACGGCGTCTCGGACCAGGCCGGCATGATCGAGCAGTTCGCCGGCACGGACACGAGCGTGGTCGACTACCTGGGCGAGGTCATCCTGTCCCGCGTCGACGAGCGCACGCGTTCGTTCGTCTCCCGGATCTCGCAATTCGACCGCATCAGCGCGCCGCTCGCACGGGCAATCGCACGCGACGACGACGTCGAGGCGCTGCTCGGCACCCTCCGCTCGCGCCACCTGTTCCTGATCCCGCTCGATCGCTCGGGCACGTGGGCGCGCTTCCATCACCTCGTCGGCGAATTCTTCCGCGAGCGATATCGCCGCGTCGCGCCCGCCGAGGCCCGGGCCTGTCTCGTCCTGGGCGCCGCCTGGTTGCACGACAACGGGCATATCGAGGACGCGATCAACTGCGCCATCCGCGCACGGGACTGGGAAACGGCGACGAGGTGGGTCGCGGACAACGTCGAGGAACTGGCCTTCCGGCGCGGCTATCACCAGACCGTCCTGCGCTGGATGAACGCGCTGCCCGGGGAGTGGGTGGATCGATACCCCGTCATCCGCATCCAGTACGCGTTCTCGCTGTCGTTCTATCCGCGCCGCCAGGAGTACGAGGCCCAGGTCCATCGTCTCGAACGGCTGCTGCGGCGGATGGAGGCCGACCCGGGCTCCGATGCGAAGCTGGTCGAGGAACTGCGTTGCGCGGTCGAATTGCAGGACGCCATGTCGCTCGCGCTGCGCGACGAGGGCCGGCGCGGCGGCGAGCGCGCGGCCGCGTGGCTGCAGCGATGGCCCGAGGCGCCGCTGCAGCACAAGGGCGTGATGGGCAACGTGCTGGCGTTCGGCCACAAGTCCAGCGGCGCGATCGGCGACGGCCTCGACGTCGTGGGGCAGACACGCCGCTGGCTGGAGCAGGGCGAAGGCCATTACGCGCTCGCGTGGACGGCGTATGTCGAGGCCGTGCTTCACCTGAAGCGCGGCACCTACCTCGAGGCGCGGCGCGCCTGCCTGAACGGGCTCGAGCAGGTCGACAGCAAGCTCCACGGCCATCCCGCGCATGCCAGCCTGCTGCACACGCTGCTCGCGGGCATCGCCTACGAGTTCGACGAGATCGATTCGGCGAGCGAGCACATCGAGCGCGCCATGACCAGCGTCGACGAATACGGGCCCGCGGACGCCGTGATCGTCGCCTACCTGACGCGATCGCGCCTGCAGTTGCTGCGGCAGGATCCGGACGGCGCCCGGGCCATTCTTCGCGAGGGCCAGGAACTTGGCGAACGGCGCGGCTTGCCGCGCGTGACCGTCACGCTCGCCGCCGAGGAATGCACGTGCCTCGGGCGGGCGGGTCAGTTCGAGGAGGCCCGGATCGTGGCGGCACGCTTCGGCTTCGACGAACTGCCTTCGCAGGACGGCGCCTCCAGCCTGGGGCGGGACAAGGCGTTCCGGGCTTCGTCGCGCTTCGTGCTTCGACAGGCTCCGCAACTCGTGGCACAGGCGCTGGGCGGTGCGATCGAGCGCAGCCGGCAAAAGGGCCTGTTCCACCGATCGGCGGAGTTGCTGTTGCTGCGCGCGCTGGCCCACGACCACGAGGGCGAGCGCGGGCTCGCGTCGGAGGACTTGCTGAAGGCGCTCACGATCGCATCCCCGAGAGGCTACCTGCGCCTGTTCCTGGACGACGCGAGGGTCCTTCGTCCGCTCCTCGATCGCCTCGGGCCCGACCAGACGCGCGGCACGGAAGCGGCGCCGCTGGCACGGCGGCTCCAGCAGCTGATGCGCGACGCCAACGCCCGCGCGATCGAGCCGGGCGACGACGTCGGGACCGCCGCCGAGGAGCTCACGAAACGCGAAGTGGCGATCCTCAAGCGCCTCGAGTCGGGCATGAGCAACCGGGAGATCGCCGAGTCGATCTTCATTTCGGAGGGGACGCTCAAATGGCATCTCCACAACATCTACGGCAAGCTCGACGTCAAGAACAGGGCCGGCGCGATGGTGCGCGCACGCGGGCTGGGCATCCTCGCCGGCTAGCGCCGAGCGCGTTCCGCGGCGCGATGATCGGCCGGGTCAGAGAAGGCTCTGCGAAATGAACGGTGCGAGGAAGAAGATCTCGAGCCGCGTGCCGAGCCCGACTTCCGGCTCGCTGTCGTAGACCACGTCGGATCCGTTCTCGACCGCGACCCATTGCACGTCCTCTCCGTCCGGCCCGAGGCGCAGGTGATACGTCCCGTTGCTGCGGATCCCGGCAAGGACTTTCGTGACGTCCTGCGCGAGCTCCGGAGAATGGACGAACATTCCCATCTCGGTGTTCTCCCGCGAGGACCGCAGGTCCATGTTCATGGAGCCCACGAAGGTCGTCCTGCCGTCCATCACCACGATCTTCGCGTGCGAACGTCCGATCGATGCGCCGAGCACCTTGCCGACATCGGAGTTGGAGCGCAGCTGCCTCGAGCTGACCTCGTAGATGTCGACCCCCATCTTCAGCATGCGCACGCGATATCGCGCATACGCCGCGCTCGCGAGCGGCTCGTCGTTCGCGCTCAGCGTGTTGGTGATGAGCGTCACCTTGACGCCGCGATCGCGCGTGTCCTGCAGCGCCTTCATCCCGACCTCACCCGGCACGAAGTACGGCGATACGAGGAGTACCTCGGACTGCGATCTCGAGATCGCCTCGAGTACCCGGGAGGTGACCGTCGACCTGTCGCCGCCCTGCTCCGCCTTGCCGGAGACCTTCTCCGGATCGTCCGCGAACGCCTCGATCTCTCCATGCAGCATGGGCAGCGGCGGCGAGTCGACGTCGACACTGAATGGACTGAACCCGAGCGCGTCCGGCTGCGCCGGGGGCGGCTCGGCGAACTCGCCGCCCGGCCGGGTGGCCTCCTCGAAGGCCTTCCGGCGCGCCTCGAGATCATCGCTTCCGTGATCCAGGACTTCGAGCGGATAGACGCGCGGACTGTTCCAGTAGGTGTCGTAGACGGCCTGCAGCTGCGACACCGCGGCGCCGGCGACCAGGAGATCGAAGTCGATGAAGTTCCCGCTGCGGCTCTGGAAGAAGTACTCGTCCGCGATGTTCCTGCCGCCGGCCACGGCGAAGGCACCGTCGGCGATGAACAGCTTGTTGTGCATCCGATGGTTGAGCCGGGCGAAGTCCGCGATGGCGAACGCCCATTTGGTCGCGCTGAACGCGCGCGCCGTCGGGAACGGGTTGAACACCTTGATCTGGACGTTCGGCGTCGCCGCCAAGTTCAGGAGCAGCGTCTCGCTGCTGTCCGTGTAGAGATCGTCGACCAGGATCCGCACGCGCACGCCGCGCTGGGCGGCGTCGCGCACGGCGCGAAGAAGCGTCCTGCCCGTGTAGTCGTTCTGCAGCAGGTAGTACTGGACGTCGAGACTGCGTACCGCGTGCTTGGCCAGCGCCAGCCTCGTGTCCATCGAGACGCGGCTGAACGGCATCGGACGAAAGCTCGAGCTTCCCTCGGAGGAGATGCTGGACGACGCAACCTGCGCCAGCGGGTCGCCCGGCACCGCGGGAAGGGAGAACGCCTCGGCCTTCACCGGCGGAGGCAGCGATGCGCACGCTGCCATCCCCAAGGCGACCGCGCCGAGCATCAGGATGCGCGCGAAGCGCAGCCACGGCGCCGGGCCTGCTTCCGGATCTCCGGCCTTGTTGCTCATCGCTGCAAGCCGTTCGTGGGTTCAGGCATGGAAACTTTCATTGGGCATCCGATATCTCCGCGTGCTCGGCCCTGCATTCGAGGACGATCGTACGGACTGCCGCATCGCGTCGCCACGCCACGAAGGGCAAGGGGCGATCACCCACCTTGGTGGTAGTCATCGTGGCGACACAATGTTCACGCCCGGCTCGAATGCGTGACGGTGAATTCCTCGACATCCGGCATCTCCGACAGCTCGCGGACGATGCGGTTCATGGCTTCGGCGCTCGTGCCCGAGTCCCCGAAGATCAGGCACTGGAGTTCGAAGCGGCCGTTGCTGCGGGTGATGCTGAGCGTGTCGGGGGGCACCTGGAGGCCGCGCTCGACGAGGTAGCGATGGATCTCCGAGGAGTCCGGGCGATACCCTTCCCGGAAGCGCACGTTGCCCACCATGACCGCCCGGGCGGGCAGGCGATGTTCGAACCGCGGCACCACGGACAGGCTGACCACGATCAGCGCGGTCAGGCCCACGGCGGCGAGATGGAAGTCCACGCCGACCAGGATCCCGATCGCCGAGGAGGCCCAGATCGACGCGGCCGTCGTCAGGCCGCGCACGTTGAGGCCGGTCTGCATGATGATGCCCGCGCCCAGGAAGCCGATGCCGGTGAGGATCGAACCGATCACGCGCGTCGGGTCGCCGGCGCCGTTCTCGTGCGACGTGCTGCCGTACCACAGCGCGGGGTAGCCCGCGAGCAGCGTGACGGCGCACGAGGTCGCGCAGACGAGGCAGTAGACCTGGGTGCCCGAGGCCCGGCCGTTGAAGTAGCGCTCGTAGCCGACCAGCCACCCCAGCGCCAGGGCGCCGGCCATGTGGGCCACCATCGACAGGCCGGCCAGGTGCAGGTCTTGGTTCAGGATCGGCCTCGCGTCAGGGGGGCGCGGCGCCGAGCGCGCCGGTCGCGAAGGCCAGCGTGGCCGCCGCGGAGAGTGCGGCACTGTGCGCATCGATGGCCGCCTCCTGCGCCTGCAGCAGCTGCGTGGCCGCGAGCGTGACGGCCGTCGTCGTGCCGACGCCATGGCCATAGGCATCGAAGGCGGCATCGAAGTTGATGCGGGCGGCGTCCACCAGCGCCTGCGCGGCTTCGTTCGCCTCGAGACTGGTCTCCAGCGCGTTCTGCGCCATCACGATCTGGCGCACCGCCTCGTCGCGCACGCGCTCCGACTGGGCCGTCGCGGCGTCCGCCGCGGCGCGCGCCTGGCCCAGCGTCGACTTGCGCAGGCCCGCGTCATAGAGCGGCACGGTCACCCCCAGCAGGACCGTCGATCCCCAGTGTCCGCCCGAGAGATTGAACGTGCCCGACTGCTGGCCGACGGGCGGCACGGCGGTGACGTCGAGGCGGCCCGAGGCATGGGCGCCGGTCGCGGACATGAAGACCTTGGGCTTGAAGTCGGCCTCGGCCGCGCGCGCGGCCGCCTCGCTGGCCTTCTCGGCCGCGTACGCGCCGAGGACGTCCGGCCTGCGCGAGATGGCATCGGAGACGATGCGCTCGATCGGCTGCAGGGAGGCCTTCGACAGCGGGCGCCCGGAGACGTCGGCCACGTCGAACCGGGCGAGCGGCGAGATGCCCATCGCCGTGACCAGCGCCAGCATCGCGTCCTGCGCCCGGCCGCGTGCCTGCACGTCGCCCAGGCGCGCCTGGGCCGTGGCCTGGCGGGCCTGCGCCAGGTCGATAGCCGTTCCGACGCCGTGTCGATAGCGCTCGTCGGCGGCGGCCTCGATCTGCTGCGCGTTCTTCAAGGATGCGGCGGCGATCGCGACGCGCGCGCGCGCCGCATCGTTCGCATAGAACGCGAGACAGACCTCGTGGATGACCCGCTGGTGCGCCGCGGTGAAGGCGATGTTCGACGCGATGGACGCCTGCTGCGCCGACTCGACGATCGCCTCGCGCTGGCCGAAGTCGAACACCAGCCATTCCAGCGACAGCGCGGCGATCGTGCCCGAGGACGAGGTCGAGGCGTCGGCGCCGACATCGCCGCCGGACTGGCTGCCGCGCGTCGAGCGCACGCCGCCGATCACGCTCGCGGTCACGTGCGGCAGGTAGGTGCTCTCGGCGATGCCTTCGGCGAGCGCCGCGCGGCGTGCATCGTCCCAGGCGATGCGGGTCTCCGGGTGGCTGGACTGCGCGATGTCGATCAGCTCGGCGAGCGTGTAAGCGTGCTGCGGGTCGATAGCCGACGGGGGCGGCACGACGCTGGCAAGCGTGCGGTTCGGCGGCAGGACGTATGACGAACCGGCTGGGTCATTCGCGGGCTGTTGCCGGCCGCCGACGATCGCGCCATCCGGCCCCGTGGCTGGCCGCCAGGGTTGGCCGGGACTCGCGGGCATCGTGTCGATCGCCGGCGTGCCGCATGCGGCCATGGCGAGCGCCGACATCAACGCGCCCCACGACTCAAGCCGCCGCATGCGACACCTCGCGTTCCAGGGCGCGCAGGCGCTCGTCGACCAGCGCGTGCAACGCATCCCCGTCAGCGAACGCGGTGGCCGGCGCTTCCGCGCCGACCTCGCCGTTCGCGAGGCGCTCGATGCGCCGCCCGATGTCGTCGGGCAGGCTCGAGCCCGTCTCCGTGGCGAGCAGCAGCGGCGTGCCCAGCGCATCGACCCCGGCGGCCATCGCGCGGTGGTGATCCAGCCAGCCCGCCGCGGGACGCACGGCGGCGGGCTCGTAGCGCGCGAGATCGAGATCGTTCGCCATCGCGTCGAGCGCGGCCTGCGCCTCCGCCGCAAGCCGCCGCCGCGTCGACTCGGGCTCCGGACGAAGCATCCCGGCCAGATGCCTCAGCGCCGCGGCCAGGTTCGCCTCCACCCGCCCCGCGACGCTCACCGGCCAGCAATGCGCCGACACGACATAGACCACGGCATTGCCGAACAGGATGCCGATGATCCGGTCGCGCGCGATGGTCAGGTCGAACGCCGGGCCGGTACCCTGCACCACGCACAGGAGGAACGCGAACGCCATCTGGAAGCCCGCATAGGCGATGCGCGGGCTGCCCGCGGCGATCCAGGCGGCGACCAGCGTGCCCACGAAGACGATGCCCATGAGCGCCTCGATCGACGTGAACGACGGCACGACGAAGACCATCGCCGACACGCCGAGCGCGGCGCCGATCAGGCAGCCGCCGATGCGCAGCACGAGCTTCTCGACGCTGTCGGCAAGCGTGCCCAGCGACACGATGTAGCAGGTGATCAGGCAGGTGTGGATGCCCGGCCAGTCGAGCAGCGAATAGGCGATGTAGCAGGCCATCGCCGCGGCCGTCGTCTTCAGGGCGAAGTGCACGTGCTCGGGATTCGTGAAGGCGTCGCGTGCCAGGAAGCCCGACGCCGGCGGCGCGGGCGCCGGCACCGCCGGTATCGCTGGCGGCGCGGGTTCGGCGAAGCGGGCGACGGCGCCGCGCAGCGTCGCGAAGGCGGCACGGGCCAGTGGATGCAGCGACGCCTCCGGCGCCGCGGGGGCTTCGACGTCCACGGGATAGCCGCCGCGGGCGAGGATGTCGGCCATGTCGTCGAGCGTGCGCGCCAGCGCCTCGCGCAACGGCGCGGGCAGCAGCGTCGCGGGACGGCAGGCGAGATGCTGCACGGCCGCCATCGCCGCGATGGTGGCGTCCGCGGCCTGGCGCAGCGCCGCGATGTCGGCCATCGGCGACGTGCGTTCCGCGCTGGCGAGCTTGAGCCGCGAGGCGACTTCCTCGTCGCCCTCGCGTCGCGCGGACGCCAGCTCGGGCCAGCGCTGCGGCTCGCGCAGCACGCGGCCCGCGAGGCGCAGCCGCTCGGCCAGCGTCTGCTGCACGAGCTTGCGGGGCGACGGCCCCACGAGCAGGTTCACGGCGATCGAGACACCCGCCGGGATCCCGACGAACAGCCACGCATAGAGCACGCCGCGGGTCGCCAGCTCGCCGCCGGGCACCGCTCCCAGCTCGTCCAGCGCGAAGGCCATGATCAGCGCGATGCTGCCGGCGACGGGGCGCAGCTTGCTCGCGGAGACGAGGAACAGCAGCGCGAACGAGATGGCCGCCATGCTCGCGACGCGCGCCGGCGGGTCGTTGACGACCGCCTGGGCGACAAGCACCGTGAGGCCGAGGACGATCGTGACGACCAGGGTCATCGCGACGGACAGCAGCACGCTGGTCGCGCGATCGGGTCGATTGAGGAAGAAGGCGAGGTAGGCGGTGAGCGCCGGATCGGGCGTCTCGTAGGTCTGCGCCAGGAGCGTCACCAGCGCGCAGATCAGCGCCAGGCGCACGGCGAGGTCGAGTCGTCCCGGCGCGTCGACGAACAGCAGGCGCAGGCGCTCAGTCATGGTGCGCCCGGCAGGCGGCGCCGTGGCGCACCTGCACCTCCGCGCTCGCGCCCAGCCGGACCAGGGCCTGTGGAGGCTCCTCGAGCCGGATGCGCACGGGGAAGCGATGCGCGACGTGCACCCAGTTGACCGACGGCTTGACGTAGGGCACCGACCGCGGCACCTCGATGCGGTCGTCGTCCAGCACGCCCCACCCCAGTCCGGTCACCACGCCCTTGATCGGCCGCCGCGGATCGATCATCGAGTAGACCGTCGCGCAGTCGCCGATCGCCACCGCGTGCAACTCGGTCTCGCGCAGGTTCGCGACGGCGAACCACTCCTCGGTGTTGACCAGCGTGAATACCGCCTGCGAAGGCAGCACCATCTCGCCCGTCGACACCGTCAGGCCGACGACGCGACCGTCGTGCGTCGCGCGCACGGTCGTGTCGTCGAGGGCACGCTGTGCGTTGGCGAGCGCCGCCTTCGCGGCCCCGACGCCCGCCTCCGCCGCCGCCACCGTGTCGATCGCGCGCCGCGCCGCGCGTTCCTGTTCCTGCGCCTGCGACAGCGAGGTCGCCGCGTCGCGATGGGCGACCTGCGCCTGGTCGAGCTGCTGCTGCGCGACGTAGCCCTTGTCGGTCAGCGGCTTCAACCGGTCTTCGGTGCGCGCCGTCAGGCCGAGATTCGTCTCGGCGCGCCGCGCCTGGTCCCCCGCGACGGCGGCGGTCGAGCGCTGGGTGGATACAAGCCTGCGCTGGGTCTCGAGCGTCGCGCGCGCCAGGTCGAGATTGGCGGCAGCCTGCTCCAGCGCGAGCCGGTAGGGCACCGGGTCGATCTGGAACAGCAGCGCGCCCTTGCGCACCAGGTCGTTCTCGCGCACCGGCAGTTCGAGGATGCGGCCGCCGACCGCCGCGGCCACGTGGACGACGTCGGCGTCGATGGCGGAGTCGTCGGTCGACGGCAGCCGCGTGGACACGAGGGCGAACACGATCCCGCAACCCGCCGCAATGATGACGAGCGAGGCGATCAGCATGCGCGGACGCGGCCTGGCCTTTCCTTGCATCTGCATCTTCAAAGCCCGATCCATGCAACCCACACGAGCGCCGCCACCAGCAGGCCGATCGAGATGCAGACGAACAGTTGAAGAGGCATGACCTGGGCCAGTCCGGTCGCCACCATGGCCACTCGCGCCAGGACCGCGCCGACCACGGCGACCAGGACGCAGCTCAGCCACGCCGGAAAATAGGCGCCCGCCACCTCGACGGAGGGCGCGCCGCTGCACGCCTGTGGAAACAGGGTCAACGCGAGGACGGGCCCCGCGATCCACTCGAACCGCGACGATTGCAGACTGCGCATGCCGCCAGCTTGCCTGCGACGGAGGTGGACCGCATCGCACTGCGGAGAAGCCGCGCCACGACACCTTGAGCAGGATGCCGGCTACCACGTATGGTCAGTCTGCGCCGCAGCCCGGCCGCGTCTTCAGTTGAGGAATTCGACCGGCACCGCAAAGACGTAGCCGGCCCCGCGCTCGGTCCGGATCAGCCCGTGCGACTCGTCGTCGCCGCTGAGCTTGCGCCGCAGCCGGAAGATCTGGACATCGATCGAACGGTCGTAGATCTCGTCGCCGTACAGCCGCGAGAGATCCAGCAGCTGGTCGCGCGAGAGCACGCGCTGCGGCGCTTCGCAGAACGCCAGCAGCAGGTTGTATTCGCCGTTGCTGAGCGAGACCTGCTGGCCGCGCGGATCCGTCAGGCGACGCGCCAGCGCATTGAATTCCCAGCCGGCGAAACGGTACGCGCGGCGCCGGGTGCCACGGGCCAGCACGTCGGGCGACTGGCGCCCGCGGCGTCGAAGCACGGCCCGCACGCGCGCCAGCAGCTCGCGATTGCTGAACGGCTTGGTGATGTAGTCGTCCGCCGCCGTCTCGAGTCCCATGACCCGGTCCGCCTCGTCGACCCGCGCCGTCACGATGATGATGGGGATGCCGCTCTCGTCATGCAGCTTGCGCGCGAGGCTCATCCCGTCCTCTCCGCGCAGCCGCAGGTCGAGCAGCACGAGGTCGATGGCGTGATCCTTCAGGATGCGGTCCATGTCCGCTCCTCCGGTCGCGGTCGAGACGCGCAGCTCGCTCTCCAGAAGGTAGTCGCCGATCAACTGGCGCATCAGCGGGTCGTCGTCGACGACGAGGATGTGGGGCACGTTCGCAGACATGATGAAGGACTCGTTCGATTTCCAGGCGCAACATGGCGGCCGAAAAATCTGCCCTCTCCACCTGCTTGAACCGGGAGCGCCGACGTTGCAACGCCCATGCACCGGCGCGCGATCGGCCAGGCGGGTCGCACGCTATCACCCGGCAACGCTGCCTGTATGACAAACGCAAGAAGCCAGCGCGTCTTCTGGCGTCGCGCCGAGACGCACCCGGATGGGGCGCGCAGCCGCGCGCCCCATCGTTCCTCCTGGGCACCTGGCCGTCACCGGCCCTGGAACTCGGGCGGACGCTTTGCGAGGAAGGCCGAGGTGCCCTCGCGTTGATCGTCCGTGCCGACGCAGATGGAGAAATGGGCCCGCTCCATCGCCAGGCCGGCATTCAGGCCGACCTCGCCACCGTCGTGGACCGCGGCCATGGCCATCCGGATCGCGACGGGCGCATTGGCGAGGATCTGGCGCAGGACGGCGTGCGCCCGCTCCATCAGTTGCCCCGGTCCGGCGACCTCGTTGACGAGACCGATGCGCCAGGCCTCCCTGGCATCGATGGGCAGCGCGGTGAGGATCAACTGCAGCGCCCGGCCCTGGCCGACCAGACGGGCCAGGCGTTGCGTGCCGCCGAAGCCCGGGATGATGCCCAGCTTCACCTCCGGCAGTCCGAAATGGGTGGACTCGGCGGCCACCCTCAGCGTGCAGGCCATCGCCAGCTCGCAGCCGCCTCCGAGCGCAAAGCCGTTCACCGCGGCGATGACGGGCTTGCCGAGATTCTCGATGCGATTCATCACGCCCTGCCCCAGGCGACTGTATTGCCCGGCCTGCAGCGGCGACAGGCTCCCCATCTCGGAGATGTCGGCGCCGGCGACGAAGGCCTTCTCGCCCGCGCCCGTGACGACCACGCCGCGAACGGCCTCGTCCGCCGCGGCATCCTGCATGGCCGCATCGATCTCCACCAGCGTGGCATGGCTCAGCGCGTTCAGCGACCGCGGCCGGTTCACGGTGAGCACCGCGACGCCGTCCGCCTTGTCGAACAAGATGTTCTCGAACGCCGGCATCAGTCGGCCCCTTCGCGGGCCGCGCGCACCGCGAGCAGGCCCATCAGCATCGCGTCGCGATCCGCGGCGAGCTGGTCGATGGAGCGGCCGCGGGCCTGCGCCGTCACACCCTCGACGACGACGCGCCGCAGCTCCGGCGTGATCGTCGGGTTGCCCAGCACGCTCCACCAGGCGGTCATCGGGCCGGTGAACTGGTCGAAGAAATGCTCGATTCCGCCCTGGCCGCCGCCCAGGTGGAAGAGCTGGGTCGGCCCCATCACGCCCCAGCGCAGGCCGGGGCCCCAGCAGACCGCCGTGTCCGCGTCGGCGACGCTGACCACGCCCTCCGAGACCAGGTGCACCACCTCGCGCCAGAGCGCCGCCTGCAGCCGGTTGGCCACGTGTCCCGGCACTTCCTTGTTGAGCCGGATCGTGCGCTTGCCGAGCGACGTGTAGAACGCGGCCAGGCGAGCGATGGTGTCCTCGGAAGTCAACGCGCCGCCCACGAGTTCCACCAGCGGGATCAGGTGAGGCGGGTTGAACGGATGGCCGATCACGCAGCGCTCGGGATGGCGCTTGCAGGCGGTCTGGATGGCGCTCATCGTCAGGCCGGAAGAACTGGACGCGATGATCACGTCGGCATCCAGCAGCGCATCGAGCTGCTCGTAGAGCGTCCGCTTGAAATCGAGCCGCTCGGGGCCGTTCTCCTGCACGAGGTCCGCGCCCTTCAGCGCATCCGCGAGATCGGCGTGGAAGCTCAACCGGCCGGGTCGGTCGGCCCGCGACCCCAGGGACTCGAGCTGCGGCTTCGCGGCGTCGATGAATTCGTGCAGGCGAGCCTCGGCGCCCGGCGCCACGTCGGTGGCCGCGACGTCGATGCCCCTGGCGAGGAACAACGCCGTCCAACTGGCGCCGATGACGCCTGTTCCGATGATCGCGACCCGGCGAATCTGTCTTGTCATGGTGATTCCTGTGATGGGATGTGCCCGCGTTGCCGCGTTCAGACGAACGCGCTGAAACCGGTGATCGCCTTGCCGACGATCAGCGTGTTCATCTCGCGCGTTCCCTCGTACGAATAGAGCGCCTCGGCATCGGCCACGAAGCGGCCGATATGCTCGTCGAGCAGGATGCCGTTCGCTCCGAGGACTTCGCGCGCCCAGCCCACCGTCTCGCGCATGCGCACGGTGCAGACGCTCTTGGCCATGGAGGCATGCTCGTCGCGCATGATTCCCTCGTCCTGCATCTGCGACAGCCGGTGGCACATCGCCTGGGTGGACGTGATGTTGCCCAGCATGCGCGAGAGCAGGTCCTGCACCAGCTGGAAGCCGGCGATGGGGCGCCCGAACTGCTCGCGCTTCTGCGCATAGCGAAGCGCGTGCTCGTAGGCACCGGTCGCGCATCCGACCGACTCCCACGCGACGGCGGCGCGGGACTGCCTCAGCACCTGCGCCGTATCCCGGAACGAGTTGGCCTTCTGCAGCCGGTCGGCCTCGGGGACGCGGCAGTCAGTGAGCGTGATCAGCCCGTTCTGCACGACGCGCAATGCCATCTTGTGCAGGATCTTCTCGACGTGGAAGCCCGGGTTCTTCTTGTTCTCGACGACGAATCCCTTGACCTGGTCGTCGGCGACGTCGCGCGCCCAGATGACGGTGAGGTCGCCCCAGGTGGCGTTGCCGATCCACTTCTTCTGGCCGTTGAGGATCCAGCCGTCGCCGTCGCGCCGGCACGTCGTGGTGAGGCCGCCGCCGGTTCCCGAGCCGACAGCGGGCTCGGTGAGCCCGAAGGAGCCGATCATGTCCATGCGCGCCATCGGCGGCAGCCAGCGCTGCTTCTGCTCCTCCGAGCCGCAGACGTGGATCGAGCCCATCGCGAGGCCGGTGTGCACGCCGAAGAACGTGGAGAATGAGGCATCGACGCGCGCGATCTCCATCATCAGGATCCCCATCAGCATCGTGCTCCTGCCCGGGCAGCCGTAGCCTTCGAAAGGCAGGCCGGCGATGCCGAGCGCCTTGACCTTGGGCAGCAGCTCGAACGGGAACTCGTCGCGCTCCCAGTAGCCGTTGATGACGGGCTGGACCTCGCGCTCCATGAATTCGCGCACCTTCAGGCGCAGGTCGTTGTCCTCCTTGGACAAGGTTCGCGCGAGCATGTAGAAATCGCCGTCGGCGACGGGGAGAGGCTTGCTGCCTTGCGTTTCAGATCGCATGGATGATCTCGTGTTGAAGTGGGAAGGCGGACGCCGGCTGCAACGGACGATCAGCCGGCGGATTCCGGTGCCACGGCGCCGGCGGCGCAGAGACGTTCGATGTCGGCCTGCGGGAACGCGAGCTCGCGCAGGACGTCGAGGCTGTGCTCGCCGAGGCGGGGCGCACGCGTCGGAGCGACCTTGCGCACGCCGCCGACCTGCACCGGGCTGTTGACGGTCTTCGTCGCGCCGCTCGGGTCGTCCGCGAGCGGCACGAAGATCCCGTTGGCGTGCATCTGCGGGTCATGCAGGATCTCTTCGGCGATCTGCACGACACCGAAGATGACGCGCCCTTCGTCGAGCGTCTTCTTCCAGTGCGCCAGCGGCTTGCTCGCGAACACGGGGTCGAGGATCGCGACCAGCGCCGCGGAGTTCGCCGCGCGCAGCTTGCCGTCGGAGAAGCGCGGGTCGTCGAGCAGCGCAGGCAGGTTCATCGCCTTGACGAAGCCGGGCCAGTCCTTGGTCTGGACCGCGACGAGGAGCAGCCAGCGGTCATCGGAGGTGCGATACGGGTTGAGCAGCGCGTTGGGCGGGCTCTGGCGATCGTGCTGGCCATGGAGCCTCGCACCGTTGAGGCCGCCTTCGATCCACGCGGCGGCGGCCCAGGCGCCCTCGGCGATCAGCGAGGTCGTGACATGGCTGCCCAGCCCGGTCTTCTCGCGGCGATAGAGGCCCGTGACGATGGCCGAGTACAGCGTGCTGGCCGTCGCGTGGTCCCCGATCCCGGGAATGGGCAGCGTGGGCGGGCTGCCCGCATCGTGCGTGACCTGCATCAGTCCCGTGCGCGCCCAGTACGCGGTGATGTCGAATCCGGGCTTGTCGGCCTCGGGCCCCTCCGCGCCATAGCCGGTGATGTCCGCGTACACCAGGCGCGGATTGAGCGGCTGCAGCGACGCGTAGTCGAGGCCGAGCTTGGCCTTGACGTTGGGCGGGAAGTTCGTGACGAGGACGTCCGCCCACTTCACCAGCCGGGCCAGCACGTCGGCGGCTCCCGGTGCCTTGAGGTCGAGGGCGATGCTGCGCTTGTTGCGGTTGGTCAGCTGCCACGCGTAGTTGCGCTCGCAGGTGGGATTGGGCGGCGTGGCGTAGAAAAGTCGATACGGGTCTCCGAGCCCTGGCGGCTCGACCTTGATGACCTCCGCGCCGAAGTCCGAGAGGATGGTCGTGGCGGCGGGACCGGCGATGTAGCTCGCAAGGTCGACGACCCGAAGCCCGGAGAAAATGCTCTGCTCTTGCGTCATTGGGTTTCCTGAGGTTGGCCTGTTCGCGCCGTCGACGCGCCCGGCGAATCGGTGCGGGCATGCCGACTCATCCGGGATCGGCGAATGCCGAAGCGACGATGGACGAAGGCATCGTCCCTGGCCCGTCGCAGCCGAGGCATCCCCCGCATGGGTTACTGGCAGGCGAGGTCGTCACGG
The DNA here is from genome assembly GCF_023231945.1 of Scleromatobacter humisilvae. Lineage (GTDB taxonomy): Bacteria > Pseudomonadota > Gammaproteobacteria > Burkholderiales > Burkholderiaceae_C > Scleromatobacter > Scleromatobacter humisilvae. The sequence continues at coordinate 558,890 of NZ_JAJLJH010000003.1, read as the reverse complement.
CGCGCGCAATGCCGCACGCGGGGCCGCCCGGAGCTCGAGCGCGCCCAGGGAACGCGCTCGCCTGCGGGAACGCCAGCGACGCCGTCTCAACGAGTGCCGCGTCGCGTGCGGCCGGCCAGGTAGTCGTGGACGACCGCACCTCGGTCGAGCGTGAGGTCCGCGACGATATGCATCGCCGACACCACCTCGAGCACCGGCAGCAACGCCACGGGCGCCAGGACATGAGGATGCAGGGCCAGGGTTGCCGGCCCGGTCCACGCCCCCTTCACCGTCACGTCCTGCGCGCGGAACTTCACGAGCTCGCAGATCCGGGCCGAGCTGCCGTCGACATCCGGGATGATCTTCAGCAGGTAGCCCGACTCCTCCATCGAACGCGCCACCTTGGCCGGATCGACGGCGTCGTACTTGTAGGTCATCGTGGCGGTCGCCACACGGACGCCGTTGTAGTCGAGCGTTCCGACCAGGCAGTCGCTCTGGATGTCGAGCCGGGGCTGGGCCATCAGCTTGGGATAGCCGAGCACCTCGCGTCCGGCGGCCGTGCCGGCGAAGTTGTCGAGATACATCGCGTGCGTATACGAGCCGGGCTCGCCGTCCATCGTCACGGGGATCACCTGTCCCGATTCGACGTAGGAGCCGAAGCCCGAGGAATCCGGCATCTTGATGAACTCGTACTTGACGATGGGATCCGCCACTTTCAGCGGGGCCGGGACCACCCGCGCCAGGGCAGCCGGGTCGGTGCGATAGGTGATGATGACAAACTCGCGATCCACGAAGCGGTACGGAGGCTTCGGATAGGCGGGCCTCGTCAGAGGCATGGCATACGCTGAGTCGAGGACTTCCTGTTCGGTCATGAAATGTTTCTCGATGGATGGCACGGACGTGCGCCGGCGGCGCGATGCGTTGGCACGACATCCATCGTGCTCGAGCGATCGCTCGTGCGGCATCCCCCTGCCGGGGCACTCGCGAGAGGCGAAGGGACTGGACGCCCCACCCGGCTGCGAGCAAGCGTGCGAGGCTCGTCGCGAGCGCCTTCGCCCGCAGTGGCCTGGCCAGGACGTCGTCGGCCGGGCGGTTGCCGGAACGCGACGTCGCGCCCTCCGCTGGTCTGGCTTGAACATGCAAGGCATCGGCACCGCCCCACAGCGTCGCCGGCCGATCGAAAGGTCGAATCTCGATATGCCCTCTGGACAATTTCCACGTCGTCGACGATTGCCCAGACTGCCTGGCAGCCGCTGATGCGCGGTGCATCCCGGCCTCACCTTCCGAGAGGAACTCCCATGTCCATCGTCGCCAAACCCACGCCAGGCTCGAAGCTGCTCACGCCCACCGACCACGCGCTCGTCCTGATCGACTTCCAGTCCCAGATGGCATTCGCCACCAAGTCCATCGACATGGTCGTGCTTCGCACCAACGCGGGCTTGATCGCGCAGGCGGCGGCGGGATTCAAGGTGCCGACGGTGCTGACCACGGTGGCCGAGAAGAGCTTCTCGGGCCCCATGTTCTCCGAGGTCACCGAACCCTTCCCCGGCCAGAAGCTGATCGATCGGACGTCGATGAACACGTGGGAGGACGCCAACGTCATCAAGGCCCTCAACGCGATCGGCAAGGACAGGCTCGTGTTCGCCGGCCTGTGGACCTCGGTCTGCATCGTCGGCCCGACGCTGTCGGCGCTGGACCAGGGCTACGAGGTCTACGTCGTGACCGATGCGTGCGGCGACGTCTCGACGGAGGCGCACGAACGCGCCGTGACGCGCATGGTGCAGGCCGGCGCGCGCCCGATGACGGCCCTGCAGTACCTGCTGGAGCTGCAGCGCGACTGGGCGCGCGGCGATACCTACGGGCTCACGACCGGCATCGCCAAGACGCATGGCGGCGCCTACGGGCTCGGCGTCACCTACGCCAAGACGATGTTCAGCGCGCACGAAGGATGATCGTCCCGAGGAGGCCGCTCCATGAAGCCCTACATCGTCTCGCTCGCCGTCGGCCTGCTCGTCGGCGTGATCTACGCGCTGTTCAACGTGCGCTCTCCGGCGCCGCCCGTCATCGCGCTCGTCGGCCTGCTCGGCATCCTGCTGGGCGAGCAGATCCCGCCGCTCGTCAAGCAGGCGCTGAGCATCCAGCCGACGGCCTCGTGGATGGACGACCAGGTCAAGCCGCACATGTTCGGGCAGTTACCCTCGTGCAAGTCCGACGGAGAAGACCAGCATGGCTGACACAGTCCCTCCCGATCTCATCCTCCATCACGGCGCCGTCACCACCCTCGACCGCGCGAACCCCGTGGCCACCGCGGTGGCCATCCAGGGCGGGCGCATTCGGCAGGTCGGCAGCGACGCGGAGATCGTGCCCCTGGCCGGCCGGTCGACCCGCATCATCGACCTGCAGGGCCGACGCGTCCTGCCCGGCCTGTGCGACAACCACACGCACGTCATCCGGGGCGGACTGAACTTCAACATGGAGCTCCGCTGGGACGGCGTGCGCAGCCTGGCCGACGCGATGAGCATGCTTCGCCGCCAGGTGCAGGTGACGCCGGCGCCGCAGTGGGTGCGCGTCGTCGGCGGATTCACGGAGCAGCAATTCGTCGAGAAGCGGCTGCCGACGCTGGACGAGCTCAACGCCGTCGCGCCGGACACGCCGGTCTTCATCCTCCACCTGTACGACCGCGCATTGCTGAACGCGGCCGCGTTGCGCGCGGTGGGCTACACCAGGGAGACGCCCGAGCCGCCCGGCGGCCAGATCGTGCGCGACGGCCAAGGCAATCCCACCGGCCTGCTGCTGGCCAAGCCGAATGCCGCCATCCTCTATGCGACCCTCGCCAAGGGCCCGAAGCTGCCGCTCGAATACCAGGTCAACTCCACGCGCCACTTCATGCGCGAACTCAACCGGCTCGGCGTCACGAGCGTGATCGACGCGGGCGGCGGCTTCCAGAACTATCCCGAGGACTACGAAGTCATCCAGAAGCTCTCCGATTCGTCCCAGCTGACGGTTCGCATCGCCTACAACCTCTTCACGCAGAAGCCGAAGCAGGAGAAGGACGACTTCCTGCGCTGGACCGCGGGCTCGAGCTACAAGCAGGGCAACGACTACTTCCGCCACAACGGCGCCGGCGAGATGCTCGTGTTCTCGGCCGCCGACTTCGAGGACTTCCGCCAGCCCCGGCCCGAGATGCCCGCCGGCATGGAGGACGACCTCGAGGGCGTGGTCCGCATCCTCGCGCAGAACCGCTGGCCGTGGCGCATGCACGCCACCTACGACGAGACCATCCGCCGCGCGCTCGACGTCTTCGAGCGCGTGAATCGCGAGGTTCCGTTCGCCGGCCTGCACTGGTTCTTCGACCACGCGGAGACGATCTCCGACGCCTCGATCGATCGCATCGCCGCGCTCGGCGGCGGCGTGGCCGTCCAGCATCGAATGGCCTACCAGGGCGAGTACTTCGTCGAGCGCTACGGTGCCGCGGCGGCCGAGGCGACGCCGCCGGTGGCGCGGATGCTGGACAAGGGCATCCACGTCTCGGCGGGCACGGACGCGACCCGCGTCGCCTCGTACAACCCGTGGGTCTCGCTGGCGTGGCTGGTCACGGGCAAGACGGTCAGCGGACTGACGATCACGCCGCAACGCAACTGCCTCGACCGGGAGACCGCGCTGCGCATGTGGACCGAGAAGGTCGCCTGGTTCTCCGACGAGGAGGGGCTCAAGGGCGTGATCAAGGCGGGGGCGCTCGCGGACCTGGCCGTGCCCGACCGGGACTTCTTCGCGTGCCCCGAATCCGACATCGCCGACACCACGGCCCTGCTCACCGTGGTGGGCGGCAAGGTGGTCTATGGCGCGGGCGAGTTCTCCGGCTGGGACGATGCCGGCCCGCCGCCGGCGATGCCGGACTGGTCGCCGGTGCGACGCTTCGGCGGCTACGGTGCGTGGGGCGACAAGGAGGGTGCGCCGCTGCAGGCCGCGCTGCGGCCCGGCATGGCCGCGGCCTGCGGCTGCGCGAGCGCCTGCCGCGTCCACGGGCATGACCACCTCGCCGCGGCGCGCCGCTCGATTCCCGCCGGCGATCTGCAAGGCTTCTGGGGAGCCCTGGGGTGCGCATGCTGGGCAGCGTGACCATCCGCTGGCTGGCGCTGCTGGCGCTGTGCGCGGCCTACCTGCAGGGCGGCTTCGACAAGGTCACGGACTTCGCGGGCGCCATCGCGGAGAACCGGCACTTCGGGCTGGAACCCGCCGCGCCGCTGGCGGTGGCGACCATCGTCGTCGAACTCGGCGCATCCGCCCTCGTCCTGAGCGGCATCCAGCGCTGGGCCGGCGCGCTGGTGCTCGCCGGATTCACGCTGATGGCCACGTTCGTGGCAAACCGCTTCTGGGAAATGACGCAGCCGGCGCGCTTCATGGCCGAGAACGGGTTCTTCGAGCACATCGGCCTGGTGGGCGGCTTCGTGCTCGTCGCGTGGCACGATCTGGCGCAGCGCCGGGCAGCTCGACACTGAAGTCCCCCAACGCAACCTGATTGGAGACACCGCCATGCATTCGCCGTGCGCCCGTCCGTTCGCCCGCTCTTGCGCGATCCTTGCCCTCGCTCTCGTCGTCGACGCCGCGCAGGCCAGGCCGCCCGAGGCCTTGCCGAAGGTCGCGGTGGGCGCGCAATACGACACCACGCACGTCTACGTGGCGCCGGCCGACGTGGACAGGTTCGTCCAGAGCTTCGTGGCGACCTTCGGAGGCCAGAGCACGAAGCAGGTGGTCGCCACGGTGACGCCCACGCCAAGCAGCACGACCTCGCAGCTCGTCCAGACGCCCGTGGGCACCGTCTCCGTCTTCGGCTTCCAGACGCCCGTGCCCTATCCGTTCGGCGCCGAGAGGACGGGCTACCTCGTCACGGATCTCGATGTCGCCGTGAAGGCGGCGCGCCAGGCCGGCGCCGACGTGCTGGTCGCGCCGTTCCCCGACCCGATCGGGCGCGACGCCGTCATCCAGTGGCCCGGCGGCGTCGACATGCAGCTCTACTGGCATACGGCCAAGCCCGCCTATGCGCCGTTCGCGACCATCCCGGAGAACCGGGTCTACGTCTCCGCCGACCGCGTGAAGGCGTTCGTCGCGTCGTTCGTCGCGTTCTCCCAGGGCAAGGTGGTCTCGGATGCCGCCAATGCGCCCGGCGCGGAGATCGGCCGTCCCGGCGAGTCGTATCGGCGCGTCCGCATCGAGTCGACGTTCGGAAAGATGCTGGTGCTCGTCAGCGACGGCCACCTGCCGTATCCGTTCGGACGCGAGTCGACGGGCTACGAAGTCGCCGATCTCGACGACACCCTGGCCAAGGCCCGGGCGGCCGGCGTCAAGGTGCTGCGCGAGCCCGAGGCCCAGGACGATCGCACCGCTGCGTTCGTCGAGTTCCCGGGCGGCTACGTCGCCGAGATCCACCGCGTCACGGCCCATTGACTGCGCCGCGACACGACGTGGCTGCGAGAGGCGCGCCGTGCAATCGCCGCTGGCCATCGCCCTAGTCGCTGCGGCGCTCGGCCTCGCGGATGCCCGCGCGCAGGAGGAACCGGCGGGCGCCCAGACGATCAGTCGGCCCCCGATCAAGATGAATCGCTGGCAGGAGGACTGGTCGGCCCTGCGCGACCCGTCGCTGCGCACGGAGCCGCTCGACGGCCTGAAGTACATCGCGCTGTCGGACATGAATCCCGCGCGATACCTGTCGCTCGGCCTCACCCTGCGCGAGCGATTCGAGACGAATGACGCGCCGGGACTGGGGACGGGCGGCACGAGCCGCGACTCGTACGTGCTGCAGAGGCTGCAGCTGCACGCCGACCTGCATCTCGATCACGACTGGCGGATCTTCACCCAGCTCGATGACGACCGCGCGTTCGACAAGCAGGTCCGCTCGTCCGCCGACCAGGATCGTGTCGACCTCCGGCTGGCATTCGCCGAATACGTCGGCCGGTTCTCCAGCGGCACCTTGAAGGCGCGCGTCGGACGGCAGGACTTCGCCTTCGACATCCAGCGCTTCGTCTCGTCCCGCGACGGCCCCAACGTGCGCCAGTCCTTCGATGCCGTGTGGGCCGACTGGGAGACCGCGGACTGGCGATTCATCGCGTTCGTCAGCGAGCCGGTGCAGTACAAGGACGGGCACGACTTCGACGACAGCGCCAACGGCACGTTCAGGTTCCACACGCTGCGGGTCGAACGGCACGTGCTCGGGGACAACGAGCTCTCGGCGTACTGGTCCCTCTACGAGCGCGCCAGCGCGCGCTATGGCGACGCCGTCGGATACGAGCGGCGCAATGCCTGGGACGCCAGATTCGCGGGCCGCGCGGGCGACATCGACTGGGACGCCGAGGCCATGGTGCAGGCGGGCCGCGTCGGCGCGAGCACGATCCGCGCCTGGAACGTCGGCGCGAGGACGGGCTACACGCTCTCCGACGTCGCCTGGCAACCCCGCGCCGGATTGCAGTTCGACGCCGCCTCCGGCGACAGGCGCCACGGCGACCGCATCGAGGGGACGTTCAATCCGCTCTTTCCCAACGGCTACTACTTCACGTTGGGCAGCTATACGGGCGACGCCAACCTCCTGCATCTCAAGCCGTCGGTGACGCTGCGGCCCGCCCATGACTTCAGCGTCGCCGGCGCCGTCGGCTTGCTTTGGCGCGAGGCCACGGCCGATGCGGTCTACCTGCAGCCCAACATTCCGGTCGCGGGCACCGCCGGAGGCGGCCATCGCTGGACGGGCAGCTACGCGCAGCTGCGGATGGACTACGCGGTCGATCGCAACATCGGCACGGCGCTCGAGGCCGTGGACTACAAGGTCGGCGACACGCTGCGCCATGCCGGTGGCCACGACAGCACGTACGTGGGCGTGGAGTTCAAGGTCAGCTGGTGAGGCGCGCCGCGAGACGAGGCACCGGACAGGCCGGCAGTGACGAGAGCGGCCGGTTGGACTATCGTCGCCGGAAACGCCACCTTGAGGACACTGGGCATGCCCGAGACCGAACGAAGCGCCAGCCGGCTGCTCACCGCGATCGCCGATGCCGACGCCATCGAGCAGGCCACCGGTGTCCTGCTGGGAAGCGACTCGCTCGTCCACGCGCTGCTCGACACCATCCCGGTGCTGATGTGGTCGGCGAACCCGGACGGCGAGCCCAGCTACCTCAACCAGCGCGTCGTGGACTACACCGGGCGGTCGCTGGCGGATTTCGCGAAGCTCGGGTGGACCCAGCTCATTCATCCGGACGACCTCGACGACACCATCCGGGCCTGGACGCACGCGGTGGAGACTGGCAGTTCATACCACGTGAAACATCGACTTCGTCGCGCGGACGGGGAATTCCGGTGGTTCCTGGTACGCGGCGAGCCGTTGCGAAACGCCGAGGGCCGCGTGGTGCAGTTCTTCGGCCTGGACGTCGACATCACGGAGCAGGAGCAGCTCACGCGGGAGCTGCGCAAGAGCGAGGAAGAACTGCGGCTCTCGGAGGAGCGCTATGCGCTGGCCCTGGTCGGATCGAACGAAGGCGTCTTCGACTGGGATCTCCGGGCGGGCCGCACCTACCTCCACCCCCGCACCCAGGAACTGCTCGGCATCCCCGTGGGAGAACCCTGGCGGAGCAACGAGGAATGGGACGTCCTTCTCACGTACCACGTCGACGAGCGGGAGCGCATGCAGGCGGCGCTGCAGGCGCATTTCGCAAGCGGGACGCCCTACGACCACGAGCTGCGATTCGTGATGCCCGGCGGCCAGGTGCGCTGGTTCCGAGCCCGGGGCACCGCGCTCCGAGGCGTCGACGGGACTCCCTATCGCTTCGTCGGCTCGCTGGGCGACATCACCGAGCGCAAGCGGCAGCTGGAGGAGATGGCGCGGCTCGAAGGCCGCCTGCGGCAGGCCGAACGCTTCGAAGCCATGGGGACGCTGGCCGGGGGCATCGCCCACGACTTCAACAACATCCTCGGCGCGATCCTGGGCTTCGGCGAGCGGGCGCTGCGCGCGGCGCCGCCAGACAGCCGCATGCACCACGACCTGAGCAACGTGGTGCTGGCCGGAGAGCGCGGCCGCACGCTGGTCGACCGCATCCTGTCGTTCAGCCGCGGCACGGCGGGAGAGCGGGTGCCGGTGGACGCGGAACGCGTGGTGCGCGAGGCGCTGGACTTCCTGCAGGCGAAACTGCCGAAGCACCTGAAGCTGCGGACCCGCCTCGTCGCCGGCCGGGCCGCGATCCTCGGCGACGGGGTGCAGATGCACCAGCTGGTCATGAACCTGTGCACGAACGCGGCGCATGCGATGACGCAGCCGGGTTCGCTGAGCGTGTCGCTGGAGACCGTGGAGATCCTGCAACCGCGCCAGCTCAAGGTGGGCACGGTCGAGATCGGCCAGTGGATCGTCCTGCGCGTCGCCGACCAGGGCAGCGGGATGACGCCCGACGTCCTCGAGCACATCTTCGAGCCGTTCTTCACCACCAAGGAAATGGGCGTGGGAACGGGCCTGGGCCTGCCGATGGTGCTGCGCATCGTGGCGCACTTCGCGGGCGCCATCGACGTCGAGAGCACGCCGGGCGTGGGCAGCGCGTTCACCGTGTACCTGCCGCACGCGGGCGAGGCGCCCGAGGAGTCCCCGGACGATCAGTCCCTGGCCCCGCAAGGTCGGGGGCAGCGCGTGATGATCGTGGAAGACGAACTCGCGCTGCTGGAGCTCACCGCCGACGCGCTCAGGGACCTGGGTTACGAGCCGGCGGCGTACGATTCGGCGCCGGCGGCGCTGAAGTCATTCTCCATGAGCCCGGGCTCGTTCGCCGCGCTTGTCACGGACCTGCAGATGCCCGGCATGTCGGGTGGCGAACTCGTGCAGAAGGTGCGCGCCGTGCGGCCGCTGCTGCCCGTCATCCTGATCAGCGGCTACGCCGGCGACAACACCCGCTCGGCCTTCGACAGCTTCGGCTGGGCCGACGACGTGCTCACCAAGCCGCTGCGCCTCGATGCGCTCGCGACGAGTCTCGCCCGCCTCCTCGACGTCAGATGAGCCCTGCCGGCCGCGGCAGCGTGCTCATGCACCGCCCTTCTTGTCCGGGGAGTCTTCCGGATCCACGGCGGACGCGCCGGGCTTGTGGCTCCTGATCTTCCTGGCGGGCTTGTGCTTCGCGGGCGCGGAGGCGGCACCGGCCTGGGCAGTCGCCGACTTGTCGGATGCCGCCGTCTGCGCGAAGGACGCTGCGGCGGCAGCGGACAGCAGGACTGCGATGAAGGGAATCTTCGTCATTGGACTTCCATGGTTGGATGAGCGAAATCGTCGAATGTCATGCTAGGGACGGCGCCTGCGATTCGCCACGCCACCAGGACAGAGCCCGGGCCTCGCCTTTGGTGGTAGTCCGCGCCGTCGTGCGGCATCGCCGGAACGCGCCTGTCTTGCGACCCGCACGCCTCAGATGATGCCCAGGCTGCATGCGCGCGACACCGCCTCCACGCGCGTCTGGGCCGCGAGCTTCAACAGGATGTGCTTCGCGTGCGACTTGACGGTCTCGGGCGTGATCTCGAGCATCTTGGCGATGCGCTTGTTCGACAGGCCATGGCTCATCAGCGTCAGGATGTGGCGCTCGCGTGGCGACAGCGATTCGCCCGAGCGATGGCGCGTCCGCGCGGAACCTGCCTGCGGAGCGCGCTCCGGAAAGCCTTTCAGCAGGCTCCGGACGTAGGGCCGCAATTCGTCCGGCAAGCCGGCCGCGCCGGCGCGGTGTTCGAACAGCCACTCGAGCAGGCGCCGGGTCGCCTCGCCGGCGTCGAGGAAGGTCCGGTACAAGCCCGCCGTCGCGCCATCCTCCAGCGCGCGCGCCGCCTCGGCGGCCGCCTCGCGATCCTGGCCGGATCGATGCAGGATGCATGCGAGCAGCATCCGCATCTCCGTCGCGCGCTGGAGCTCCCGGCGCGACACGTGTTCCGAGACGATGCGGTTCAAGGACGCCGCCGACTGTTCGCTCCCCTCGCCCGAGGCGAGTTCCAGGCGGGCGCGACAGATCGCCACCTCGCGCGCCAGGACGCCCTCCCCGCCTGGCCGGTCCGACTTCGCCGCCATCGTTCGCAGGCGGGCCGAACAGTCCTCGGCCTCGCCGATGCGCCCGGCCTCGACAAGCAGGCGCACGCGCTCCGCCAGGCTGAGCGCGACGAGACGAGGCCAGTTCCGTGCCTCGCCGAGCAGCTCCGCCTCGCGCAACAGCAGGATCGCGAAGGGCACTTGCTGGCGCGTCACGGCGATCCGCGCCCCCACGACATAAGCGCGGAGCGCGCCCTCGATGCCGCCTTGCGATCCGCTCAACACCAGCCGGTCGCGGATCAGGCGATCCGCCGCATCGACGTGGTTCTGCTCGTAGAGGATGGCGGCACTCAACGCGGTCGCCATCCGGCTGGCCGGGAAGTCCGGGCCGAAGAAGCGGGCCGACAGCTCCAGCGCGTCGTGCGCCAGCCGTCCGGCCGTGGCCAGCCGCAGTTGCTCGGCCTCGACGGCGGCTTCCATCGACAAGTGCAGGATGCTGCAGAACGCGTCGCGGCGGCGTGTCGGCACCGGACCGACCGGCCGCGCGAGTTCGCAGAATGCCGAGAGGCGCCGTCCCTTCCAATGCGCCAGCCGAAGAAGCAGCGGGGTCGCCGGATGATCGGCCGCGCCTTCGTGCACCATGATGGCATCGTCAACGATCTCGACGGCGGCTTCGGCGTCGTCATTGAGCAGCGCGTGCGCGGCATCGAGCAGGCGGCACTCCAGTTCGACGGCGTCGTCCGGCGACGCAACGGTGCCGGCGGCCATGCACCGGATGCGCGACTGGCCCTCGGCCAGCTTCATCGCGGCGAGCGCGGCCCACGCCTGCAGGGCCGCACGCTTCGAGCGCGCCACGCGCACCGGAGCGGGCGCCGGCTCGGCGGCGCGGCTCTCCCCCCGCGATCCCGGTTCGCCTCCCACGTCGGGGTCGGGCGTCGTTTCGAACGCGTCCAGGCCGAAGTCGGACGCACGTATCAGGAAGGCGACCCCTGCTCTCTCGCAGCACTCACCGTCCGGATCAAGATCGAGATTCATGAGGGCCATGCCTTACCGGACCCCAGGTCGAACGCAGCCTGGACGAGTCCGCTCCGCAATTGACAGGCCCCCAGACTAGGGCGCGACCGCTACCCGGCACTTACGCGAGGAGCGGCCAGATTGCAGACGGAACAGTCCAGATTTCGGACGTAACCCGCTCGCCCAGGCCAGGATCTCAGCCGAGCATCTCCACCGGCACGGCGAACATGTAGCCGACGCCGCGCTCCGTCCGTATCAGCTTCTGCGACTCCTCGTCACCGCTGATCTTGCGTCGCAGCCGGAAGATCTGGACGTCGATGGAACGATCGTAGATCTCGTCGCCATGCAGGCGCGACAGGTCCAGCAATTGATCGCGCGACAAGACGCGTTGCGGCGCCTCGCAGAAGGCCAGCAGGAGGTTGAACTCGCCGATGCTGAGTGGAACCTGAAGGCCTTGAGGATCCGTCAGGCGCCGCGACAAGGTATTGAATTCCCAGCCCGCGAAGCGGTAGGCGCGGCGGCGCGTCCCACGCGCGGGCTGATCGCCGGGGCGCCGGCCCTGGTAGCGGCGAAGCACGGCCCGCACGCGAGCCAGCAGCTCGCGGTTGCTGAAGGGCTTGGTCACGTAGTCGTCGGCGGCCATCTCGAGCCCCATCACGCGATCCGCCTCGTCGCGGCGGGCCGTCACGATGATGACGGGGATGTCCGTGTCCTCGCGCAGCTTGCGAGCCAGCTGCATGCCGTCCTCCCCGCCCAGGCGCAGGTCGAGCAGCACGAGGTCGATGGCGTGGTCGCGCAGGATCCTGTCCATGTCCGCACCGCCATCCGCGGTCGAGACGCGAAGCTCGCTCTCGAGCAGGTATCCGCTGATCAGGTCCCTCATGAGAGGGTCGTCGTCGACGACGAGGATGTGGGGCGCGTTCAAGGACATGCTGAAGGACTCGCTCGACTTTCTCATGAGCAACATGGCTGCCGACAAGAATCGAGCCCCTCGACTTGCGACATCGCAACCAGTTCGAGCGGCGGACTCGGCGTTCGTGCGAGTTCGCGCCAGGGGCCTGACAGCCGGACGCGGACTAGATTAGCACGCAGCAAATCGCATTCATATGACCAAGGAAAGGGAATCGCGCGGCAGTTCAACGGCCAGGCGCGTCGATGAAAGCCCGAGACAGCGGGCATCGCGCAAGCCCTCACGGGCTGGCCAACGTTTCAGCTGTAGCGATGGCCGTGCCCGGCGAAATCTGGCCGTAGTACGGACTGGGCATCCTGCTGGAACGACATGCCGTCCGATCGCCGGCATCCCCCGGTGAGGCGCCTGCGCCTCGCCAGGCGAAAGGCACGGCCCCGAGTCGGCCAAAAGGAGATGGTCGACGTATGCCCCATGCGGGGGATGGAGCCCGACCGCGTCGAGTCCGATAGTGAGACAAGGCCTGCGGTCACGCCGCTGACTGCCCGAACCGAGCCAGGAGAACCGTTCGATGTCCAACCGACCCATCCAAGTGTTCGTCGTCCATGACGACTATGTGTGTCGCACCGGCCTGACGGCCGCCTTCGCCGAATGCGACGACATGCGAGTCCAGGCCACTTCGCAGGACGACCCGGCACTCCTGTCCTGCGATGTGGTCGTCACCGACTTCGACAACGGCATCCGGATCCTCGCGGCCATGCATGCCTTGCAGCTCGATCGTGCCGGCACCAAGGTCGCGATCGTCGCCAACGCCGAAAGGGAATGGCAGATCCGCGATGCGCTCAAGCGCGGGGCCGCGGGCTTCCTGCCGCTCGGCTCCTCCGCCGAGGAGCTCTACGTGGCCGTGCGCACCGTCCACCGCGGCGAGTGCCACCTGAGTCCTTCGATCGCCGCGAGGCTCGCCACGAGCCTGGCCACCGAGCCCCTGACCGAACGCGAAGGACAGGTGCTGGCGTTGTTGACCGACGGTCTCTGCAACAAGCACATCGCCTCCCGGCTCGACATCTCCGTGGGCACGGTCAAGGCCCATCTCCGGTCGGCCTTCGACAAGCTCGGCGTCCACAGCCGCACCGAGGCGATCCTGATCGCCGAACGCCGGGGGATGCTGCGTCAACCGGGTCCGGCGCGGAGGCCCCCCGCGCTCGCGCAGGTGCAGGCGCCGCCGGTGCTGCCCCGGCCGCGGATCCATCACGGCAACCCATTCGTCGACGCGGACGTTGCCCGCTTCGCTCCCGCGGACGCGTGAGCGCGTTCGACGATCAGTGTTCGGGAAACAGGAACTGCAGCTGCGCCTGGACGTCGGTCGCGGCGGCGTAGCGCGGGCGCTCCACGTTCCTGAAGGCCTCGAGCCGCGCGTTGACGTGCAGGCCCGCGATCTTGAAGACCCGGCCGAAGCCGCCGCCGACGGGCACGGTCCAGCGCTGCGAGCTCGCCCGGTCCCAGTTCGAGGTGATGACGGGCGTCGACGCGAGGTACCAGCCCTGGGCCAGGTTGTAGTTCGCGAAGGGATTGAGCGTCATCTGGTTGACCCGGCCCTTGCCCGACCCGGCCCAGACGTTGTTGAGGAGCGCGCCGGCCACCCAGTGGCCGTCGATCACGAGGCCCACCACGGCCGGGCCGCCGCCCCATTTGTCGACGCCCAGCGCATCCTGGCTCGCGGTGGGCAACCAGGCCTGCGCGCCGGCGCCCCAGATGAACTTGCCGGGGTGCGCCGGCGTGAAGTAGAACTGGGGCTCGATGTTGCCCAGGCCCGTCACGTCGCCCTGCTCCGGGCTTGTCCGCGGCAGGTGGACGACCGGCACGATGGTGCGGGTGATCACGCTCCAGTTGGCGTCGATCCGGATCGGGACGACCGGCTGGATGAGCAGCGTGTCGGCCGTGCCGCGACAAGGCCCTGTTCGAGTCAGCGTGTTGTTCTGGAACGGCACGCTGATGACGTGGGCGATCGGGTTCTGCGCCTGCGCCGCGGCGCTCTGCGCGCCGGCTCCGGCTGCTTCGCTGTCCGCGCCGCCGGCCGGCGCCGATTGCGCGAACACGCATCGCAAGCCGCTCGCCAGGACCAGCGCGGCCAGACGCGACGCCGGGATGCTGCCGCCCGCATCGGAGTCGAAGTGCTTCATCGGAACGGTCTTCCCGGACGCTTCGGCTATCGCTGCATCCGCATCAGCTGGCTCGTGGGCATCATGTTGGACTGCAGGTGCGACATGATCCACAGCGACCCGCCGACGATCAGCACCACGATCAGCATCGTGATCGCGAAGGCGAGGATGTTGGTGCGCTGGTTGGGCGTCGTGCTGATGTGCAGGAAGAAGATCAGGTGCACGAGCATCTGGCCGATCGCGAGCACGGTGATCGCCGCGATCGCGCTGGCCGGCGTCAGCGCGGCGGTGCGCGCCGCGGCGAACGCGGCGATGGTGAGCACGGCGGCGGCGGCATACCCCACCAGGTAGCCCTGCAGCGAGCCGTGCTGCTGGCCGTTCTCGGTGCCCGGCGTGACGCGGGCGGTCTCGAGGGAGGCGGTGGGAACCTGGGTCATGATGCGGATCCGATCAGGTAGACGAACGAGAACACGCCGATCCACACGACGTCGATCACGTGCCAGAACAGGCTGAAGCAGAACAGGCGGCGCACCATGGCTTCGGTGAAGCCCTTCTGGCGCAACTGCAGCAGCAGGATGAGGATCCACGCCAGGCCCGCCGTGACGTGGAGGCCGTGCGTGCTCACGAGCGTGAAGAAGGCCGACAGGAACGCGCTGCGATCCGGCCCCGCGCCATCGGCGATCATTCGATGGAACTCGGTCAGCTCGAGCGCCAGGAAGACGGCGCCGAGGGCGAACGTGATCGCGAGAAAGCCCTTCGCCGATGGCGCGTCCCGGCGATCGCAGGCGAGCATCGCGAGTCCGCAGGTCAGGCTGCTGGTCAGCAGGCACGCCGTCTCGATGAACGCATTGCGCAGGCCGAACAGCTGGTGCCCGTCGGGCCCGTCCGCCACCGAGCGATGCAGCACCGCGAAGGCCGCAAACAACGTGGCGAACAGGATGCAGTCGCTCAGGAGGTAGAGGTAGAACCCGAAGCCGGTCATGCCGCGACGATTCGGATGGCTCGCCTCCTCGCCGTGGCGGCCGTTCGGGACGACATGTGCTTGCATCGAAGGTTCCTCTCAGGCCCGGGCGGTGCGCAGGTGCGCGGCGCGTTCGATGTTCTCGACCTCGTGCGCGCGCAGCGTCGTCTCGTCGTCATCGCCCCACGACAGCCAGATCCAGTACGCCAGCGCGGCGACCAGCGATCCCGCGCCCAGCCAGTAGATGTGCCAGACCATGCCGAAGCCCCCCGCGACGGCGAAGAACGCGGTGACGAAGCCGAGCGACGATGGCTTGGGCATCTCGATGTCTTCGATGGCGCCGGGTTCCGCGAGCCGGCCCTCGTGACGCGCGGCCCAGTAGGCATCGACACCACTGACGGCCGGCAGCACGGCGAAGTTGTAGACCGGCGGCGGCGACGGCGTGGCCCATTCGAGCGTGCGGCCGTGCCAGGGGTCGCCGGTGAGGTCGCGCCGCAGGTGCCGCGTGCGGATGCTGACGACCAGTTGCACGATCTGCAGGAAGATGCCCAGCATGATGAGCGCGGCGCCCGCGACGGCGACGTAGAGATACGGCGTCCACGCCGGATCGTCGTAGTGGTTGATGCGCCGCGGCATGCCGAGGAATCCCAGCACGTACAAGGGCATGAAGGCGAGGTAGAAGCCGACGAACCAGCACCAGAACACCGCCTTGCCGAGCGTCTCGTCGAGCGTGAAGCCGAAGGCCTTGGGGAACCAGTACGTCAGCCCCGCGATGCAGCCGAAGACGACGCCGCCGATGACGACGTTGTGGAAATGCGCGACCAGGAACAGGCTGTTGTGCAGCACGAAGTCGACGGGCGGCACGGCCATCAGCACGCCGGTCATGCCGCCGATCGTGAACGTGACCATGAAGCCGATCGTCCACAGCACCGGCGACGTGAAGCGCACGCGGCCGCCGTACATCGTGAACAGCCAGTTGAAGATCTTCACGCCGGTGGGAATCGAGATGACCATGGTCGTGATCCCGAAGAAGGCGTTGACGTCGGCCCCCGAGCCCATCGTGAAGAAGTGGTGCAGCCAGGTCGTGAACGCGAGGATCGTGATGCCCATCGTCGCGATGACCATCGACCGATAGCCGAACAGCGGCTTGCCGGAGAACGTCGCGATGACCTCCGAGAACACGCCGAATGCGGGGATGACGAGGATGTAGACCTCGGGGTGGCCCCAGGTCCAGATCAGGTTGATGAACATCATCGCGTTGCCGCCGCCGTCGGTCGTGAAGAAGTGCATGTCGGCGTAGCGGTCGAGCAGCAGCATCGCGAAGGTGGCCGTGAGCACGGGGAAGGCCGCGACGATCAGCATGTTGGCTGCCAGCGCGGTCCACGTGAAGATCGGCATGAACGAGAGCGTCATGCCGGGCGCGCGGCATCGCATGATGGTGGTGACGAGGTTCACGCCGGACAACAGCGTGCCGATCCCCGAGATCTGCAGCGACCACAGGTAGTAGTCGACGCCGACGCCGGGGCTGTAGGCCAGTTCGGACAGCGGCGGGTAGACGAGCCAGCCCGTGCGCGCGAATTCGCCGATGCCCAGCGAGATGTTGACGAGCAGCGCGCCGGCGGCGGTGAGCCAGAAGCTCAGCGCGTTCATCACCGGGAAGGCGACGTCGCGCGCGCCGATCTGCAGCGGGACGACGAAGTTCATCAACCCGACGACGAAGGGCATCGCCATGAAGAAGATCATGATGGTGCCGTGCGCGGAGAAGATCTGGTCGTAGTGCTCGGGCGGCAGGAAGCCGCGGCCGTCATTGGACGCCAGCGCCTGCTGCGAGCGCATCATGATCGCGTCGCTGAAGCCGCGCAGCAGCATCACGAGCGCGAGCAGGACGTACATGATGCCGACGCGCTTGTGGTCGACGGTGGTGAGCCACTCGTCCCACAGCCACTTCCAGCGGCCCAGGAACGTCAGCAGCCCGAGGATTCCCGCGATCCCGATCAGGATGACCGAGCACGTGACCATCACGATCGGCTGGTCGAACGGGATCGCCGCCAGCGTGAGTTTGCCGAACATCTTCAGTCGACTCCATTGGAAAGGGTCATGTCCTGACAGGCGCCCACGTCGGGGGCTGTCGTTCGCGCGACCACCGAGGAGGCGGGCTTCGTTCCCCGCTGCAGCGCGTAGTCGAACAGGCCGTCCTCGGCGTACGAGTAGAACGTCGTCTTCCCGGTGGCATGCGCGGCGATCAGCTGCTCGTAGGCGGCCTTGTCGAGAGAACGCCCGGACTGGCGCAGGCCCTCGATCCACTGGTCGAAGCCCGCGCGATCCGCCGCGACCACCTTGAAGTGCATGTCGGAGAAGCCTTCGCCGCTGAACTGCGTCGCCAGGCCCCGATAGGTCCCGGGCCTGGCCGCGATGACGGACATCTGCGTGCACATGCCGCTCATCGCGTAGATCTGCCCGGCCAGGCCGGGGATGAAGATCGCGTTCATCACCGTCGCGGACGTGATGTCCATGCTCACCGGCACGTCGACGGGAAGCGCCATTTCATTGACGCTCGCCACGCCCAGCTCGGGATAGATGAACAGCCACTTCCAGTCCATCGACACGACCTCGACGCGCACGCGCTTGTTCGCGCTCGCGATCGGCTTGTAGGGGTCGAGCTCGTGCGCGCCGACCCAGGCGATCGCCGCGAGGAACAGCACGACCAGCAGCGGGATGATCCAGACCGTGAACTCGATCTTGCCGCTGTATTCCCAGTCCGGCATGTAGGTGGCGCGCTTGTTGGACGCGCGGAACCACCAGGCGAACGCGAGCGTCAGCACGAGCACCGGCACGACGACCAGCAGCATCACGCCCAGCGACTCGTACAGCAGCTGCAGTTCGGATGCGCCCACGGCCCCCCAGGGGTCGAGCACGCTGGTGGCCCGCGCCGTCGTCGCGAACGCGCCGAGCATCGCTCCGACGAGGCCTGCCAGACGCGCTTGCCACTGCGTTGCCATCGGAATCCCCTCGACGTCTGAACACGGTTGCCGACAAGACGCGGTGGCCGATCGGCTCCCCGCCCATGCATCGCGCCGAGCATCGATCGGCGGCTGTTGGACGACATGCTCGGGGCCGGCCGCCGGGCCGGATATCCCCCGCGTGGGGTACGGCGGCGGCATCCCTGCGCCAAGCTTGCGTGGGCCGCAGGCGCGGCGCGCGCCGGTGCCCCGCCCGGGGGATGTGAGGCCTGCCCGCGGGTCAGCAGACTGCGGCGAGGCGCTGTCGTCGCGCGTGGACCGGGACGTCCCCGCGCAAGTCACCGTCAGGCAGCCGCCGTCCCAACTTCAGGAGAGCGTCCATGAGCCAACCGGTCGCCGAGATCATCGTCGAGACTCTGTTCGAAGCCGGCGTCCGGCGCTGCTACGGCATCGTCGGGGACACCCTCAATCGCATCGCCCTCGAGATCGACAAGAGCGAGATCGAGTGGGTGCACATGCGCCATGAAGAGGCGGGCGCGTTCGCGGCCCAGTCGGAATCCCTCGTGACCGGCAAGCTCACCGCCATCGCGGGCAGTTGCGGACCGGGCAGCCTGCACTTCATCAACGGCGTGTTCGAGGCCAACCGCAACCGGGCGCCGCTGATCCTCATCGCCAGCCAGGTCACGCGCGAGGAGATCGGGTTCGACTTCATCCAGGAAGTCGACCTGCAGGGAATCTACAAGAGCTGCAGCGTGTATTGCGAGACGATCCTGACGCCCGACCAGGCCCGGCGCAAGACGGTCGCGGCCTGCCAGGCGGCCATCAACAAGCGCGGCGTGGCGGTGCTGGTCGTGCCGGTCGACGTCTCCCACGCGCAGTCGAACGACAAGACCCCGTTCTCGCTCCACGCACCGTCGCCCGTGCTGCGCCCGAGCGACGGCGAACTGGCCGACATGGCCGCGCTGCTGAACACCGGCGGCAAGGTCACGATCTACGGCGGCTCCGGCTGCGAGGGCGCGCTGGCGCAGATCCTGCAGGTCGCCGAGAAGCTGAAGTGCCCCATCGCGCACACGTCGCGCGGCAAGGAGGCCATCGAGCCGGGCAATCCGTACAACATCGGCATGACCGGGATCATCGGCACCGAGGCGGGGTATCACGCGATCCTCGACTGCGACACCTTGCTGCTGCTGGGCGCGGACTTCGCCTGGCGCCAGTTCTATCCGGACAACGCGAAGATCATCCAGGTCGACATCGATCCCACGCACCTGGGCCGGCGCCATCCCGTGCACCTGGGGGTCGTGGGCGACATCAAGGCGACCATGGCCGCGCTGCTGCCGCTGCTGCAGGAGCGTTCCGACACGTCGTTCCGCGACCACTGGGTCCGCAAGTACGAGCACGACCTCCAGGCGATGCGCGACAAGGCCGTGCCGGGACGCGACGGCAGCATTCCCGGCACCTACGTGACCAGGCTGATCAACCAGTACGCCGACGACGACGCGCTGTTCTCGTCCGACGACGGCACGCCCACGGTGTGGGCCTACCGCATGCTGGACATGAACGGCAAGCGGCGGCTGTTCGCCAGCCTGCTGCACGGGACGATGGCCCACGCGATGCCCGCGGCGCTCGGCATGAAGAAGTGCCAGCCCGGACGCCAGGTGATCTGCATGTGCGGCGACGGCGGCATCGCGATGCTGTTCGGCGACCTGATGACGACGATCCAGGAAGACCTGCCGATCAAGATCTGCGTCTACGACAACCGCAAGCTGGGCTTCGTGGAGATCGAGCAGCGCGCCGAGGGCATGGTCGACCTTTACACCGACCTGAAGAACCCCGACTTCGGCAAGGTCGCCGCGGCGATGGGCCTGTGGGGCCGCACCGTCGACAAGGGCGAGGAGCTCGAGGAGGCCATCCAGACGTGGCTCGCACAACCCGGGCCCGCGCTGCTCAACGTCCGCGTCCAGCCGCAGCAGCTCGTGATGCCGCCCTTCATCGAGGCCAAGGCGGTGCTGGGCATGGCGCTCTATTCCACCCGAGCCGTGCTGGCGGGCCGCGGCGGCGACGTGCTCGAGATGATCAAGGAGAACTTCCTCTAAGGACCGTGCGGGACGCCATGCCCGCCGCGGACGGGGAACGCCTCGATGACCACGACAACGCCCTCCCTGGCCGACGGCGGCTACGAGTTCCGGCCCGAGGACCGACCGAGCTTTCCCGGCGGCCCGTTCTCGCCGCCGCATCCGCCGCTGCGTCGATTGGCCTACGCCGCGATCGGCCTGTGGATCGGCGCCACGACCACCTTCGTCAATGCGACGGTCACGGTCAACGTGCCCAACCTGTCCGGCGAACATGCGGCCTACGTCGCGGAGCTGAGCTGGTTGCCGGCGATCTACGTCGCCGCGAACTCGTGCGCCAACACGATGCTGGTGAAGGCCCGCGCGCAGTTCAGCATGCCCGGCGTGATGCGCGCGCTGCTGCTCGTCTACATCGCCATCGCCGCGGCGCAGTTCTTCCTGACGGGCTTCGCCGCCGAGGCCGTCGTGCGCTTCGTCAGCGGCGTCGTGGCCGGCGGCATGACCACGACGGGCATCTACTACCTGCTGCAGGTCGTGCCGCCCAAGGCGCGCGCCGTCGCCATGGTCACGGGCCTGGGCATGACCCAGCTCGGCACGCCCCTGGCCAGGCTGATACCGGTGGACCTGCTGTCGGAAGGCGGCTGGTTCGGCCAGCATTGCCTCGAGCTGGCGACGGGCATCACGACGCTCACGCTCATCACGCTCCTGCCCTTGCCGCCGACGCCGCGATCGAAGCTGTTCCAGCCGCTGGACTTCGTCACGGTCGCCCTGCTGCTGCCGGCCGTGCTGATGATCTGCGGCGTCCTCAATCGCGGCAGGCTGGCGTGGTGGACCGACACGCCCTGGCTCGGCGTCGTCCTGGCGATCGCCATCCCGCTGCTCGCGGCCGCCATCGCGATCGAGGCGTCGCGCGAACGGCCGCTGATCCAGGTCGGCTGGATCGGCACGCGCG
The DNA here is from genome assembly GCF_023231945.1 of Scleromatobacter humisilvae. GTDB lineage: Bacteria > Pseudomonadota > Gammaproteobacteria > Burkholderiales > Burkholderiaceae_C > Scleromatobacter > Scleromatobacter humisilvae. Next base: position 537,868 of record NZ_JAJLJH010000003.1, on the reverse strand, counting down.
ATTTCCTGGGCTTCATCGCGATCGCGTTCCTGATGCGGCTGGCGCTCGCCGAGCAGACCTATGGCGCCGTCGGGCTGCTGACCGCCGGCAACCTCGACAACGACCAGCTTCGCACCTTGTTCTGCTGGGTCATCGTCTCGATGCTCGCGGGCATCGTCGCCTGCGTGCTGACGGTGTCGGAACGGGCGATTCCCAGGCAGGTCATCGTCGCCAGCCTCGCGATCGCCGCCGGCGCGTGGATGGACAGCCGCGCCAACGACCTCACCCGGCCCGAGCAGTTGTACCTGAGCCAGTCGCTGATCGGCTTCGGCACCTGCCTGTTCATCGGGCCGACGATGGCGCACGGCATCCTCAAGGTGATGCGCCTGGGCGCCGACTACTTCGTGACGCTCGTCGTCGTCTTCAGCATGACGCAGAACATCGGCGGCCTCGTCGGATCGGCGCTGCTGGGCAGCTACCAGACCATCGCGACCCGGGCCCATTTCCAGGAGCTGGCGGAGCGCATGCCGGCGGGAGACGTCCAGGTCGCCAATCGCGTCGCGGGCTCGACGCGAGCGCTCGCGTGCACCGTTGCCGATCCGGCGCTGCGCGCCCAGCAGGGCGGCGCGGCGCTCGTGGCATCGATGACGCGCGAGGCCACGGTGCTCGCCTTCAACGACGTCTTTCGCCTCGTCTGGCGCCTCGCGCTCGCCACGGCGCTGCTCGTCGTCGTCCTGCTGCTGCTCGCCGCCGTCCGGCCCATTCGCCGCACCGAACCCACATGACCGACGCCACCGCCACCGACGCCGCCTCGCCCGCGCCCGCGCCCGCGCCCGCTCCTCGCGGCCACTGGCCCCTGCCCGCCAAGCGTCCGCTGCTCGTCGTGCTCATCCTCGTGCTCGCGGCCATCGCGGTGCTGGCGGTGCTGCGGGCGTGGGAGCTGCCGCCGTTCCGCTCGGGCGTGCAGGTCACCGACAACGCGTACGTCCGCGGCCGCACCACCATCATCGCGCCGCAGGTCAGCGGCTATGTCGTGGCGGTCGAGGCGACGGACTTCGCCGACGTGAAGGCCGGCCAGGTGCTGGTGCGCATCGACGATCGCCAGTACCACGCGAAGGTCGACCAGGCGCGCGCCGCGCTCGAGGCGCAGAAGGCCGCGCTGGCCAACCTCGACCAGGCGCATGCGTCGCGCGTGGCGGCGCTGGCGTCGCAGGCCGCCGGCATCCTCAACGCCAGGGCGCAGCTGCTGCGGTCGCAGGCCGACCTCGGGCGCGTCGACGACCTCGTCACCGACGGCTCGGTCTCCGTCCGCGAACGCGACCAGACCCGCGCCGCGCTCGCCCAGTCGCAGGCCCAGCTCGAGCAGGCGCAGGCGGCGCACGAGATCGCCCGCCAGGACATCCGCACCGTCGAAGTCAACCGCGAGAGCATCCAGGCCCAGATCGACGCCGCGGCCGCGCAATTGCGCACGGCCGAGATCGACCTCGAGAACACCGTCGTGCGCGCGCCCGAGAGCGGGCGCCTGGGCGAGGTCGGCGTGCGGCTGGGCCAGTACGTCACGAACGGGACGCAATTGCTGCCGCTGGTGCCCGCGGATCGCTGGGTCATCGCCAACTACAAGGAGACCCAGACGGCGGGCATGCACCGGGACATGCGGGCCTGGGTCACCGTCGACGCGCTTGGCGGGCGCCGCATGGACGGCGTCGTCGAGGACATCGCGCCGGCGGCCGGCTCCGAGTTCTCCGTCGTCAAGCCGGACAACGGCACCGGCAACTTCGTCAAGATCCCGCAGCGCATCGGCGTGCGACTGCGCCTCGACGGCGCCGCCGACGCGCTGCAGGCGCTGCGACCGGGCATGTCCGTGGAGGCGCACGTCGATGTCGGCGCCGCGCACTAGGGCCGCGCTGGCCGCGCTCGCGCTGCTGGCGGGATGCGCCGGCCCGCGGCCGGCCGTGCCGCCGGACGCGAAGGTCACGCCGCCGGCGGACTGGCGCACGGTGCCGGAGCATCCCGGCCCGGGGCTTGCAGCGACGTGGTGGGACAGCTTCGGCGACCCGGACCTGACGCGCATCGTCACCGCCGCGCTCGCCGACAACGACGACGTCAGGATCGCCGCGGCGCGCGTCGAGGAGCTGATGGGCCAGGCGGCGTTCGCGCGGGCGCAGCGCCTGCCCGAGCTCGACGGCACCGTCGTGTACCAGCGCGATCGCAGCATCAATCCGGCGCGCGGCCTGCCGCAGGTCGAGAACGTCACCGAGCCCGTGCTCGCGTTCTCTTTCGACGCCGACCTGTTCGGCCGCCTGCGCGCGGCCGACGCGGCGGCGCGCGCCACCCTCCTCGGGTCGCGCGCGGCGCAGGCCGATGTGCGGCTGCTGGTCGCGGCCACCGCGGCGCGGGACTGGTTCACGCTGCGGTCGCTCGATGCGCGCCTGGCGACCCTGCGCCAGACACTGGACGCGCGCGACCAGACGCTCAGGCTCGTGCGCCGGCGCGTTTCGGTGGGCTATGCCGCCCAGCTCGATCTGGCGCAGGCCGAGGCCGAGTACCGGGCGACCGAGCAACAGATCCCCGCGACGGAGCTGGCCATCCGGCGCACCGAGGATGCCTTGAGCATCCTGCTCGGGCGCAACCCCGGCGCCATCGAACGCGGCGGGCCCGCCCTCGAGGCGACGCCGCCGCCCGCTCCCGCGGCGCTGCCGTCCTCGCTGCTGCGGCGACGCCCCGACATCGTGGAGGCCGAGGAGCGCGTCGTCGCCGCCGACCGCGCCCTCGACGCCTCGCGTGCCGCGTTCATGCCGGACCTGCGCCTGTCCGGCGACTGGGGCCACGTGACGTCCACGATCCTCGACAACCATCCGGTCGACGTGTTCACGATCGGCGCCAGCATCCTCGCTCCGATCCTCGATGCAGGGCGCCTCAAGGCGCAGCAGGACGCGGCGGCCGCGCGCCGCGACCAGGCGGCCTTCGCCTATCGCAAGGCGGCCCTGGAGGCATTCGGGCAGGTCGAGGACGCGCTCGCCGCGACGCAGCGCCTGCACGAGCAGCTGGCCTCGCTGCAGGCCCAGGAGTCGGCCCTCGAGCGCACGCTGCAGATCGCTTCGGCGCGCTACAGGTCGGGCTACGCGCCCTTCCTCGACCAGCTGGACGCCCAGCGCAACCTGCTGTCGGTGCAGCTCGCGATCGCACAGGCGCGCGCCGACGAACTCAACGCCTACGTGACGCTGTTCCAGGCGCTGGGCGGCGGCTGGGACAAGTCGCTGCTGGAAGGCGAGCCACCGAAGGCGTCGGCGAGCCGCACCTAGCGGCCGCGTCACGCCAACGCGAGCGGCCCGGGCGCGGGCGGCACCCAGGCCAGCGATCGATCGCCCCTCGCCGACGCCCCGGCGTGGAAGACGGCATGGCGCGCGCTGCCGGACTCCGGCGCGTCGCGGGAATCGAGACCTCGCAGGACGTCCAGCGCGTCAACGCAGCAGGTTCGTCTTCGCCAGGTCGACCAGCTGGGACCCGCGGCCATCGAGCACGGCCTTCATCAGGAACATGCCGAAGTGATGCGCCTCCTCCAGCGTCGTCTTCGGCGGCATCGCGAGCTCCTGGCGCGCGCTGACGACGTCGACCAGCACCGGCCCGTCGTGCGCGAAGGCCTCGGCCAGCGCCTGGTGCAGCTTCTGCGGCTGCTCGACGCGGATGCCCTTGACGCCCATCGCCTCGGCCATCGCGGCGAAGTTCGGGTTCCTGAGGTCGCAGCCCGCATCGACGAATCCGTTGGCCTTCATCTCCATCTCGACGAAGCCCAGCGTGCCGTTGTTCAGCACGATGACCTTGACCTTGAGCCCCGCCTGGATCAGCGTGACGAACTCGCCCATCATCATCGTGAAGCCGCCGTCGCCCGACATCGAGATCACCTGGCGGTCGCGGAACGCGCACTGCGCGCCGATCGCCTGCAGCATCGCGTTGGCCATCGAGCCGTGGTTGAACGAGCCGATGAGGCGGCGCCTGCCGTTCATCTGCAGGTAGCGCGCGGCCCAGATGATGGGCGTGCCGACGTCGCAGGTGAAGATCGCGTCGTCGTCCGCCAGCTCGCTCACCAGCCGCGACACGTACTGCGGATGGATCTGCTTGCTCTTGGGCCCGCTCTCGGCCAGCGCGTCGAGGTCGCTGCGCGCCGAGCCGTAGTGCTGGAGCGCGCTGTTCAGGTGCAGCGTGTCGGACTTCTCGAGGATGTCGGGCAGCAGCGCACGGATCGTGTCCTTGACGTCGCCGATGACGCCGAGGTCGATCCGGCAGCGGTTGCCCAGCGCCTCGGGCCGCAGGTCGACCTGCAGGATGCGCGCGTTCTCCGGGTAGAACGGGCGATAGGGGAAGTCGGTGCCCAGCAGCAGCAGCGTGTCGCAGCCCTTCATCGCCGCGTAGCCGGAGGCGAAGCCCACCAGGCCCGTCATGCCGACGTCGTACGGGTTGTCGTACTCGATGTGTTCCTTGCCGCGGAACGCATGCACGATCGGCGCCTTCAGCTTGGCCGCGAGCTCGACGACCTCGTCGTGCGCGCCCGCGCATCCGGCGCCGCAGAGCATCGTCACGCGCTCGCCGGCGTTCAGCAATGCCGCCAGCTGCGCCAGGTCGTCCGCGTCGGGCACCTGCACCGGCTTGTTCGGAAGCAGCCAGTTGGGGATCTCGGCGGCCAGCGGCTTGAGCGCCACGTCGCCGGGCATCACGACCACCGCGACACCGCGCCTGGCGACGGCCACCCGCATCGCGCGGTGCAGGATCTGCGGCAGCTGCTCGGGCCGCGAGACGAGCTCGACGTAGTGGCTGCACTCCTTGAACAGGCTCTCGGGGTGCGTGGCCTGGAAGTAGTCGATGCCGATCTCCGTGCTGGGGATGTGCGCGGCGATGGCCAGCACGGGCGTGCCGTTGCGCTGGCAGTCGAACAGGCCGTTGATCAGGTGCAGGTTGCCCGGCCCGCAGCTGCCGGCGCAGACCGCCAGCCGGCCCGTCACGTGTGCCTCGGCGCCGGCCGCGAAGGCCGCGCCTTCCTCGTGCCGCACGTGCACCCACTCGATCTCGCCGTCCATGCGGCGCAGCGCATCGGTGAAGCCGTTGAGCGAGTCGCCGACGACGCCATAGACGCGCTTCACGCCCGCCTGCCGCAGCGTCTCCGCCATGTAGGCGGCTGCCGTTCTTGCCATGATGAGATCCTCCGGCTACAGGATTCGCAGGTCGGTGACGGAGTACGACATCGAGCAGCGGAAGCCCAGCCCCGTGCGCACCGGCGCGAGCATGTGCATCTCCTCGCCGGCCACTTCGGGCATGCTGATCTCGCCCTTGCCCGTCCACATCTCCACGATGCGCAGGTTGTCGGTGATCGACATCGCCAGCTCGTTGACGGCGGGCTTGTCGTGCTGGCCGGCCGCCAGCCGCGGGAACCAGCGCACGTTGACCGTGGGGCGGTTGAAGATCTTCGTGACGTCGGGCTCCGGCGCCTCGAGCTCGATGCGCGCCTCGGCCAGGCGCGCGCCGTGCGCGGAGACGCTGCCCGCCAGGCGCCTGCCGCGCGCGAGCGGGCCGCCGGCCGCGCTGGCCGCGGCGAACGTGCGGGTCTGGAAGACGCTGCCGATGCGCTTCGGGAAGCCCTGCGCCCAGCCGCGCGCGAACGCCGCGTCGTTGTCCACGTAGATGAAGGGGCAGAACATGACGGGCGTGTCCTTCCAGACCGCGTCGATCAGCACGAAGGCCTCGCGGTACTGGTAGCGCGCCGGGTCCAGCAGCTCGTCGTTCTGGGCGGTGAACTGCCAGTCGAGGAACAGCAGCGCGGCGTGTCCGTTGGTCTTCGGATCGGGCGACAGGCCGGGCGGCAGCAGCGCTTCGGTGGCCTTCGGGTCGGCCTGGTACTCGACGCCGATGATGTCGCTGGAGTAGTGCCACGGCGGCGGCGGCGCCGCCGAAGCGAGGCCCAGCGGCGTGCGGGGGGTGAAGTAGCCCTTGAGCATGTCGGTTCTCCTCGTGATGCGGCGGCGGTTCAGCCCTTGCGGGCGCTCGATGCGAAGTCCTCGAGGACCTTCAGGTCGCTGATGGAGCACGACATCGAGAAGCGATACCCCGGCCCCATGCGCACCGGCGCGAGCGCGTGCAGTTCCTCGCCGCGCGCCTCGGGCAGCTTCAGCTCGGCCTCGCCCGTCCAGGTGCCCACGGCCTGCAGGTCGTCCGTGACGGCCATCACCAGTTCGTTGACCGCGGGGTCGTCATGGCGGCCCGCCGTCAGCCGCGGGAACCAGCGGCGGTTGACGGTCGGCCGCAGCAGCGCGGAAGGTGGCCTGGCGACCGCCTCCTTCAGCGTGAGCCGGCCCTCGGCGAGCCGCTGCCCGTGCACGGACAGGCTGGCGCCGAACTTCGTGCCGCTTGCGATCGGCGCGGCGGCGGCGCTCGGCGCCGCGTGGCTGCGCGTCTGGAACACGGTGCCGAGCCGCTTCGGATAGCCCTGCGCGTGCCCCCGCGCCATCGCGGAGTCGTTGTCGACGTACATGTAGGGCGTCCACGCGACCGGCTGGTCCTTGTAGACGGCATCGACCAGGAAGTAGAACTCGCGGTACTGGTAGCGCGCCGGATCGAGGTACTCGTCGTCCTGCGCCGTGAACTGCCAGTCGACGAAAAGCGCCAGGACGTGGCCGGCCGACTTCGGGTCGGGCGACAGGCCCGGCGGCAGCGTCGCATTGGCGGCGGCCGGATCGGCCCAGTACTCGAGCGCGATGACGTCGCCCGAGTAGTGCCAGGGCGGCGCCGCCACCAGGTTGGCCTTGCCCAGCGGCGACAGCGGGACGGTGTAGCCCTTCAACATGTTCGTTTCTCCGGCAGTGATGGATCGCCGCCCGGCTGGCGGGGGACGACGTGCGACGGCGCATGCCAAGGCCGCACTATCCGGCGGCGCGATGGCGCGCAGCATCCCCCGCATGGGGCACGGCGTCAGCCTGCCGACCTCCGCGCCGGCGGTGCCCCGCCCGGGGGATGCCTGGCGCGGCGCGAGGCGTCGAGACTCGTTCGCTTGCATGGCGACACCGTCGCCCGGAGACCTTCGTGCAACGCCTCGACCGGAACTCGCTGCTCGTCCTGCTGTCGTCGACGCTGCTGCTGGTCGTTGCGGGATGGCAGATCCCTGCCGACCCGGATACGCCTGGATCGATCTGCCGATCGCGCCTGCCAGGCGCGGCAGCGACGCCCGGGCCGGCGCGTCCCGCGGCAAGGAGGGCGACCCCATGATCACGCTCCACGTCAACGGCAGCGAGCGCAGCCTCGACGCGCCGGCGGAGATGCCGCTGCTGTGGGCGTTGCGCGACGTCCTGGGCCTCACCGGCACGAAGTTCGGCTGCGGGATCGCCCAGTGCGGCGCCTGCACCGTCCATCTCGACGGCGCCGCCGTGCGCTCGTGCCAGTTGCCGATCGGCGTCATCGGCGCCCGCCAGGTGACGACCATCGAGGCGGTCGGCGAGACGCCGCAGGGCCGGAGCATCCAGCAGGCCTGGCTGGACCTCGAGGTCGTGCAGTGCGGCTACTGCCAGCCGGGCCAGGTCATGTCGGCGGCGGCGCTGCTGTCGCACAGTCCTTCGCCGAGCGACGCCGACATCGACGCCGCCATGGCGGGCAACCTGTGCCGCTGCGGCACGTACGTGCGGATCCGCGAGGGCATCAAGCATGCCGCAAGAGGCGCCTGAACTGGCCACGCCGCGGATGTCGCGGCGCGCGCTGCTGCGTGCGGCCTCGGCGATCGGCGCGCAACTGGTGGTCGGCATCCCGCTGTCAGGCCTGCCGGGCGCGCGGGCCGCCACGTCCACGTTCGCCCCGAACGCGTTCGTCGCGATCTCGGCCGACGACAAGGTCACGCTGGTCATGCCCGCGGTCGAGATGGGCCAGGGGGCCTACACCTCGCTGGCCGCGATGCTGGCCGAGGAGCTCGATGTCCCGCTCGGCGCGGTGTCGCTGCAGCCTGCGCCGCCCGATCCGAAGTACGTCAATCCCGCGCTGGGCATCCAGGCCACGGGCGGCTCCACGACGACGATGGTCTGGTTCGTCCCGATCCGCCAGGCGGGCGCGACGGCGCGCGCGATGCTCGTCCAGGCCGCGGCGCAGCGGTGGCGCGTCGACGCGTCGACGTTGCAGACGGCCGACGGCGCCGTCGCGCATCCCGCCAGCGGCCGCTCGGCCCGCTACGGCGCGCTGGCCGCGGACGCCGCGCGCCAGCCGGCGCCCTCCACGGTGGCGCTGAAGGATGCCAGGGACTTCAAGCTGATCGGCCACGCCGTCAAGCGCCTGGACGCGCCCGGCAAGGTCGACGGCACGGCCCGTTTCGGCATCGACGTGATGCTGCCCGGCATGAGGGTCGCGACGCTCAGCGCCTCGCCCGTCATCGGCGGCAAGCTCCGCAAGGCCGACTCGGCGGCCGCGCTCAAGGTGCGCGGCGTGCGCCAGGTGGTGCTGCTCGACGACATCGCGGCGGTGGTCGGCGACGACATGTGGGCGGCCAGGCAGGGGCTGGCGGCGCTGCACGTCGAGTGGGACGGCGGCGGCGATGTGCACGCGAGCCAGGCGCAGCTGTGGGCCGGCCTGGAAGAGGCGTCCCGCGGCCCGGGCGTGACGGCGCAGAAGACGGGGGACGCCGCGGCCAGGCTGGCGCGCGGCGACGTCGTCGAGGCCGCCTACGAGTTGCCGTTCCTGGCCCACGCCGCGATGGAGCCGATGAACTGCACGGTGCACGCCACGCCGGGCGCCTGCGAGATCTGGGTCGGCACGCAGGCGCCGGGCTTCGCCCAGGCCGGGGCCGCCAGCGTGCTGGGGCTGCAGCCCGCGCAGGTGACGATCCACAACCACCTGATCGGCGGCGGATTCGGCCGCCGCCTCGAGGTCGACGGCGTCATCAAGGCGACGCGCATCGCGCAGCACGTCGACGGGCCGGTGAAGGTCGTGTGGACGCGCGAGGAGGACATCCGCCAGGACGTCTATCGCCCGATGTACCACGACCGGCTGCGCGCCGTCGTCGAGGGCGGGCGCGTGACGGCCTGGCACCACCGCGTGACGGGGCCGTCCATCCTCGCGCGCTGGCTGCCGCCCGGCTTCAAGGACGGCATCGATCCGGACGCGATCGAAGGCGCCGTCAAGCCGCCGTACGACTTCGCGAATGTGCTCGTGGAATACGTGCGCCACGAGACGCCTGTCGTGACCGTGGGGTTCTGGCGCGGCGTCGGACCGAACAGCAGCGTGTTCTCGGCCGAATGCTTCCTCGACCTGCTGGCGCGCCGCAACCAGGTCGATCCGCTCGCGTTCCGCCGCAACATGCTGCAAGGCAATCCGCGCGCGCTGCGCGTGCTGGATCTCGCGGCGGCCAAGGCCGGCTGGGGCACGCCCGCGAAGGCGCCCGGCAACGACCAGCGCGTCGGCCAGGGCATCGCCCTGCTCGCCGGCTTCGGCAGCTTCCTGGCGGCGGTCGTCGAAGTGGCCGTCGCGGACGACGGCGACGTGCGCGTGCGCCGCATCGTGTGCGCGGCCGACGTGGGCGTGGTCGTCAATCCCGACACGGTGGTCGCGCAGATCCAGGGCGGCACGATCTTCGGACTCGGCACCATCCTCTACGACGCGATCACCGTGGCCGACGGCCGCGTCCAGCAGAGCAACTTCCACGACTTCCGGCTGCCGCGCATCGACGACATCCCGGCCATCGAGACGCACCTGGTGCCCAGCACCGACAAGCCCGGCGGCATCGGCGAACCCGGCACGGTGGTCGTGCAGCCGGCGATCGCCAACGCCGTCTTCGCGGCGACGGGCATCCAGCCGACCCGCATGCCGATCGACCGCAGCCAGCAGGCGCGCAAGTCGTCATGAAGAGCCGCCTCGTCCGCGCCGTGCTGCTGATCCTGCTCGTGCTGTTCGTGGGCGGAGCCGGCTTGGCCGGGTGGCTCGCGCTGGCGCCCGGCGCCACCGACTTCATCGCGGGCGAGCCGCCGATTCCGCTGGCGAGCTACGGCGGCGCGCCGCCCACGGGCATGCCGCGCGAACTCGCGGGCGCAAGCCTCGTGCAGAAGGGCGAATACCTCGCGCTCGCCGCGGACTGCAAGGCCTGCCACACCGTCCCGGGCGGCACCGCGTTCGCCGGCGGCCGCGCCTTCACGCTGCCGTTCGGCACGCTCTACACGCCCAACATCACGCCGGACAAGGCGACGGGCATCGGCGCCTGGAGCGACGCCGACTTCCTGCGCGCCGTCCACCGCGGCATCGGCCGCGACGGCCAGCGGCTCTATCCGGCGTTCCCGTACGGCTCCTACGCGTTGTTGACCGACGACGACGTCCTCGCGATCAAGGCCTACCTGTTCTCGCTGGCCCCCGTGCATCGCGAGGCGCGCCCCAACACGTTCGCGTTCCCCTTCAACCAGCGCTGGACGATGGCGTTCTGGTCGGCGATGTTCGTGCCCGGCTCTCGCTTCGAGCCCGTGGCACGGCAATCCGCGCAATGGAACCGCGGCGCCTACCTCGTCGAGGCCGCGGCGCACTGCGGCGAATGCCACACGCCGCGCAACATCGCGTTCGCGATGGACACGCGCAGGAAGTTCGCGGGCGGCCAGGCCGAAGGATGGAACGCGTACAACATCACCGCCGATCCGGACACCGGCATCGGTGCCTGGACCGCCGATCAACTGGCAGGCTATCTTTCGTCTCCGCATGGATCGGCCGCGGGCATCGCGTCGGGCCCGATGGCCGAGGCCGTCGAGCTCAGCCTGAGCCGCCTGGCGCCCTCCGACATCCAGGCCATGGTCGCGTACCTGCGCACCGTGTCGGCGATCCGCGACGCGACGTTGCCGAAGGCCGCCGGTCCGGCCTCCGAATCCGCCCAGGCGGGCGCCCCGGATCATCCGATCGGCAAGCGCATCTTCGAAGGCGCCTGCGCGAGCTGCCACGCCTGGAACGGCGCCGGCGCCCTCGTGACGCAGGCCACGCTGACGGGCAAGCGTGCCGTCAATGATCCGTCGGCGATGAACGTCGTCAAGGTGGTGCTGGCCGGTTCGACGGACGCGGGCTCGGACCGCCCCGCCATGCCCGGCTTCGCCGGGTCGCTCTCCGATGCCGAGGTCGCCGAAGTCGCCAACTACGTCACCGAACGCTTCGGCGCGGCGCCGTCCCGTGTGACGGGAAGGGACGTCGAGAAGCTGCGCGCCGATTGAAGGGAAGCCGGCATGACGGGCTTGGTCGTGCGCATCGACGGCGCCATGATCGCCAAAGTCCGAGACCCTGCCGTTCAATGCCAGGCCGATGCGTAGTGATCCACCAGCAGGCCGAGGAACAGCAGCGCCAGATAGACGATGGAGAAGCGGAACGTGCGACGCGACAGCGCGTCCGTGTAGCGGCGCAGCAGCGTCCAGCTCCTGAGGATGAATGAGATTCCGAGCCCGAGGGCGACGGCCAGGTAGATCGTCCCCGACATGCCGGCGGCCGCCGGCAACAACGTCGAGACGAACAGCAGCAGCGTGTACACGAAGATGTGGCGCCGGGTACTCGCCGCCCCGTGCGTGACGGGCAGCATCGGGATGCCCGCGCGGCGATAGTCGTCGATGCGATAGAGCGCGAGCGACCAGAAGTGCGGCGGCGTCCACAGGAAGATGATCAGCCACATGAGCACGGCCGGCACGGCGATGTCGTCGCGCATCGCCGCCCATCCGAGCAGCGGAGGCATCGCGCCGGATGCGCCGCCGATCACGATGTTCTGCGGCGTCCTCGGCTTGAGAACGATCGTGTAGACGACGGCATAGCCCACGAAGGTCGCCAGCGTCAGCCACATCGTCAGCGCATTGACCTCGCCGCACAACAGCGCGCAGCCCGCCGCGCACAGCAGCGCGGAGAACGCGAGCGCCTCGCGTGGGGCGAGTTCGCCGCGCGCGGTGGGCCGCCAGGCGGTCCGCTGCATCCGGGCATCGACATGCCGTTCGACGAGGCAGTTGAACGCGGCGGCCGCGGCGGCGACGAGCCAGATGCCCGCCGAGGCCGCGGCGAATCGCCGCCAGTCCGGCAGCGAGGGCTCGGCCATCAGCATGCCGATCATGGCGCAGAAGACGATGAGCTGCACCACGCGCGGCTTGGTCAGCGCGTAGTACTGCCGCACGCGCGACGCGGGCGCGGCGGGCGCGATCGCACCGGTGGCTGACGGCGGCATGGCGCGGGTCTCCCGGCGATCAGTTCGCGGCATCGCGCCGCGCGGGCGGCCGCAGCGGCTTCACCGTCGCGGCATCGACCGGGCCGGCGCCGTTGCCCCAGCTGCCGCGCACGAAGCTCGCCACGTCGGCCACCTGCTCGTCCGACAGGCGCCATGCGAACGAGGGCATCGCGAACTGCGCGGGCGTCGAGTCGGTGCGCGGCGACTCGGCGCCCTTCAGCACGATGGAGACGACCGAGTCGGGATTGGCCGCCGTCACGACGGGGTTGCCGGCGAGCGGCGGGAACACCCGGTCATAGCCCTTGCCGTCGGGGCGATGGCAGGCGGCGCAGTTGTCCAGGTAGAGGGCAGCGCCGCGCGCCTGGTCGGCGCCGCCGTGCAGCGCGGCCTCCGTGGCCTGGTCGTAGGCGAAGCGGACCTGCGTCGCGGCGGGATCGGCGAGCGCCTTCAGGTACTTCGCCGTGTCGGCGGCGTCGTCGGGCGTCATGTGCCGGGTGCTGTGCACGATGACGTCCGTCATCGAGCCGAAGGCCGTGCCGCGCGGGTTGGTGCCGGTGCGCAGGAACCCGGCGATGTCGTCCGCGCTCCAGTCCACCAGCGTGCCCTTGCCGCCGGAGCGCAGGCTGGGCGCGAAGTAGCCCTCGATCACCGCGCCCGAGAGATAGTCGCTGCCGTCGGACGCATTGGTGGCCTTCATCTGCATGGTGAGCGCGCGCGGCGTATGGCACTCGCCGCAGTGGCCCAGGCCGTCGACGAAGTACGCGCCGCGTGCGATGGCCGGGTCGAGATCGGCCGCGACGACGACGTGGCGCGGCGGCGGCGCGAACATCCAGCGCCAGTAGGTCAACGGCCAGCGCATGGACAGCGGGAACACGATGTCGTTGCGCCGGTTCGGGACGGCCGCTGGCGCGACGGCGTACTTGAAGTAGACGTAGAGCGCCTTGACGTCCTCCGGCCGCGTGTTGGCGTACGACGTGAACGGCATCGCCGGATAGAGCGTGTGCCCTTCGGCGACGCCGAAGCGCAGCGCGCGGTCGAAGTCGGCCAGGGTGAGGCTGCCGATGCCGTATTGCCGGTCCGGCGTGATGTTGGTGGTGTAGATCGCCCCGATCGGGATGGCCATCCGCAGCCCGCCCGAGAACGCCGGCTGGCCGGGCACGCTGTGGCAGGCCGCGCAGTCGCCCATCGAGGCCAGGTAGGCGCCGCGCGCCATCATCTCGGAGCTCGCCTGCGGTTCGGGCATGGGCGGTTCGCCGACCGCGTAGTCGCCCCAGGCCGCGACGATCACGACCAGTCCCAGCGCGACCGCTAGGGCCGCGACGATGACTCCCCAGCGCGCCGCCTTCATGAGGAAACCTCCGGCCTGCGGCCTGCGGTGCGAGCTCCGTCCGGAGCGGCCGTGCGTGCGCTCATGCCCGCACCAGCGCCTGCGGCGACTTGAGATACGTCCCGCGAAGCTCCTGCGCCGAGAAGTACGCCAGCCCGGCCAGCAGCCCGGTCGGGTTGTAGCCGATGTTCTGCGGAAAGGCCGAGGCGCCGTGGATGAACAGGTTGGGCACCTGCCAGCTCTGCGAATAGCGATTGACGACGCTGTTGGACGGGTTGGACCCCATGATGGCGCCGCCGGTCGTGTGCGTGGACTGGTAGATGCGGGTGTCCCAGTGGTTGCCGGGACGCATCACCAGCAGCGAGCGGCTCTCGGGCTTCATCGCCGCGACGATCTCGTCCATCTTCTGCGCGCTGAACGCGGCCATCCGGTACTCGTTGTCGTGCCAGTCGAAGGTGATGCGCAGCAGCGGCAGGCCGTGCGAATCGCGGTAGGTCGGGTCGAGCGACAGGTAGCTGTCGCGGTAGGACATCACCGAGCCCTGCGTCGAGTACGGCGCCGAGTGGCGATAGTGCTTGCGCACTGCATCTTTCCAGCCCGGGCCCCAGTGCGGCGTCCCGGAGGGCAGCAGCATCTGCGCGATCGGCCGGCCGCCCGTCGCGGACGAGAAGATCAGCGAGCCGCCGATGAAGCCGTGCCTGGCATGGTCGAAGTGATCCGAGTTGAAGTCGTCGACCACGCGCTGGCCGGCGCCGCCCGCGCCGATGAAGGGATTGATCTGCGCGTCCTCGCCGAAGTGGGCGCTGGAGAGCGCGCACATCTGGTACGCGTAGTTCTTCCCGACCAGGCCCTCGCCCGTCGCCGGATCGTAGGGCTTGCCGATCCCGGACAGCAGCAGCAGCCGCACGTTGTGCATCTGGAAGGCGCACAGCATGACCAGATCGGCCGGCTGGTCGACCTCGCGGCCGTTGGCGTCGATGTAGCGCACGCCGGTCGCCCGCGTTCCCGACGGGTCGAGCAGGATCCGGGTGACGTATGAGTCGGTCCGCACCTCGAGGTTGGGCCGATCGCGCAGGATGGGCAGGATGCACGTCTGCGGCGAGGCCTTCGAGTACAGGTAGCAGCCGAAGCGCTCGCAGAAGCCGCACAGGTTGCACGGGCCCATGCGCACGCCGTACGGGTTCGTGTAGGCGACGGAGCTGTTCGCGGCGGGCACCGGGAACGGCGTGTAGCCCAGCTCCGACGCCGCCTTCTCGAAGCGGCGCGCGCTCTCGATCGCCGGCATCGCGGGCGTCGGGAACTCGTCGCTGCGGGCCCCTTCGAACGGATTGCCGCCGACGCGCAGCGTGCCGCGCAGGTTGCCGGCGATGCCGGACGTCCCGCAGACCTTCTCGAAATGGTCGAAGTGCGGCTCGAGTTCCTCGAAGGTGACCGGATAGTCCTGGATGGTCATCTCGGGCGGAATGAACTTCTTGCCGTAGCGCTGCTCGACGTGGCTGCGCAGCCGCAGGTCCTCCGGCGATGCCCGCCATAACTGCCCGTTCCAGTGGACACCGGCGCCACCGACGCCGTTGCCGAGCACGAAGGAGCCGTAGCGGCGATACGGCGCCGCCACGTCGTTCGGACCATGGCGGATGGTGACGGTCTCCTTGGCGAGCGGCTGCCACAGCTCGCCGCGCACGCCGTGCCTGAGTTCGTCCGCGATGCGCGGGAACTCGAAGTCGGGCGAAGTGTCGCGCGCCGGCCCGCGCTCCAGCGCGACGACCGACAGGCCCGCGTCCGTCAGCGTCTTGGCCATGACGGCGCCCGTCCAGCCGTAGCCGACGATGACCGCGTCCACCGGCTTCCTGCGTTCCGCCATCACGCCCTCTCGCCGTTGATCGAGACCGGCCCGAACGGATAGCGCTGGCCGGCCTGGTCGATCCAGTCGGTGAAGTCCGCGCGGGCGCCGGGGAAGCCGATCAGCTTCCAGCCGGCCATGCCGCGGTTGCCGCCATACATCGGGTCGGCGAAGAAGCCCTCGCGGGTGTTCTCCAGCAACTGCGCGAAGAACGCCGCAAGCGGCGGATCGTCGCCCGCGATGCGTCCGCCCTCCAGCAAGCCGAGGAACTCGTCCTGCCGCGCGCTCGCCAGCTTGTCGAAGGGCGCGCCATGCATCTTGCGGGACGCCTCGTTGGACGCGGCGATGCCCTTGCGATAGAGGTCCCTCGGCGTATGCGGCAACTGGTATCCCAGCGTCGGATCCAGGCCGGTCTGGAACGGGCCCGCCATGTAGGCATACGCGCCATGGCCGTAGGGCATCTCCATCTGGCGATCGATGAACTCCGGGACGCCGGTCGCCACGCCGCCGGGGCCCGATTGATCGGCGGGGATCAGCCTGTCGACGGCCGCACTGACGAAGGCCCACTCCGCGGCGTTGAAATAGCTCGGCGTGTAGTCGCGACGAGGCTCCGCGGCCGACGCCGCATCCGGCCGCAACACGCCGGGAACCGCGACCCCCGCCACCGGCGCGGCTGCCCTCAGCAGGAACATGCGGCGGCCGATCGACACCTTCGATTTCATGCGGACACCTCTCGCGCGCGGCGCTTCGAATTGCATGGCGATGCGAAGCAGTGTGCGTCTGCGCGAGCGTGCGGCGGCATCCCCCCGATGGGTGACGCGGAGGCCCGGCGCCTCCGCGAGGGCGGGTAACCCACCCGGGGGATGCCGCCGGCAAGGGGCGGCGAGGAGACTCGCATTGCCCAGCGGAATTTCCGGCGCGAAGCGTTCCGTTCCGCGCCCAGCAGGTACCTCATGCGAATCGTTCACTTCGAGACAGGTGGGGCCGTCGGAATCGCGGCGGATGCAGGTTCGGGCTGGCATGGCCTGACGCGACGCGACGGCGGATTTCCGGGCACGCTGCCCGAGCTGATCGCACAAGGCGCGGACCTGGTGCGCATCGGTGCCAGCCTCGCGCAGTCGCCGGCGATCGACCTGGACGCCGTCCGGCTGTTGCCGCCGGTGCCCGCGCCGCCGAAGATCCTGTGCGTCGGTCTCAACTACGACGACCACCTGGAGGAAAGCGGCCTGAACCGGCCCGTCTATCCGGAGATCTTCGCCCGCTTCGCGACGAGCCTGATCGCGCATCGGGCGCCGATCCGGCGACCGCCCGAGTCGACGGCGCTCGACTACGAGGCCGAACTCGCCATCGTGATCGGCAAGCCGGGGCGCCGCATCCCGCGCGACCAGGCGCTCGCCCATGTGGCGGGCTATTCCCTGTTCAACGATGCGACGATCCGCGACTTCCAGCTGCGCACGCCGCAGTGGACGATGGGCAAGAACTTCGACGGCAGCGGCGCGTTCGGCCCCTGGCTGGTCACGCCCGATGCCGTTCCGCCGGGCGCCCACGGGTTGCGCATCGAGGGCCGCCTGAACGGCCAGGTGATGCAGCAATCGTCCACGGACAAGCTGATCTTCGGCGTTGCGGCATTGATCGAGATGATCAGCGTCGCCATGAGCCTGGAGCGCGGCGACGTGATCATCACCGGCACGCCCGGCGGCGTCGGGGCGGCGCGCAAGCCGCCCGTGTACATGCGGGCCGGCGATGTCTTCGAGGTGGAGATCGAGGGCATCGGCGTGCTGAGCAACGTCGTCCGGGACGAGGCGGACGCGACCTAGCGGCCGCCTCGCACGGCCACCGAAACGGAGCTGCTGCCATGTCTTATGCCGACTACAAGTGCTTCCAATTGCGCTTCGATTCCGGCGTCGCCTTCGCCAGCATCGATCACCCGCCGATCAACCTGCTCGACGAGGTGCTGTCGGCGGAGCTCGACAGGCTGGGCCGGGAGCTCGAGGCCGACGACAGCATCCGTGTCGTCGTCCTGCAGAGTGCGCTGCCCGAGTTCTTCATCGCCCATTCCGGCCTCGGCCGGGTTGGCGCCGCCCCCAAGAAGGCGTCCCATACGCGCAGCTTCCGCCTGACGCAGATGATCGGCGAGCGCTTCAGGAACATGCCCAAGGTGACCATCGCCAAGGTCGAGGGACGTGCCCGGGGTGGCGGCAACGAGATCGCGCTGGCCGCGGACATGTGCTTCGCCGCCATCGGCAAGGCGATCTTCGGCCAGCCGGAGGTCGCGGTCGGCCTGGTGCCGGGCGGCGGCTCCACGCAGAGACTGCCGCGGCTCGTCGGGCGGGCCCGTGCGCTGGAAGTCCTCGTGGGTTGCGACGACTTCACGGCGGAGATGGCGGAACGCTACGGCTTCATCAATCGCGCCTTGCCGGCGGACGAACTGACGCCGTTCGTCGAGCGGCTGGCCCATCGCATCGCCTCGTTTCCCGCGCATACCGTCGCGCATCTCAAGGCGGCCGTGGATGCAGGCGCCTTCGGCTCCCTCGCGGAGGGGCTGCTGGTGGAAGCGCACGAGTCCGACCTGAGCGTCGCCAGCGACGTGACGCAGGCGCGCGTGGCCGAGGCATTGAGGGTCGGCGCCGAAACCTACGAAGGCGAGCTGGAGCTGGAGTTCATCTCGAGGCTCTCGCCGGCGGCGCGGAAGTAGGCTTCGCGATCCGGGGCGATCGATGGCCGGCGGTCAGCGTGGCGAGACCGGCGTGCCCGCGTGATCCCGGAGTGCGCGCGCAAGCGTCACCGCGAGGTCGCGTGCCGACATCGGCTTCTTGACCACCTGGTCCACGCCGACCAGCCTGGCGCGTTCGATCACGTCCGCGTTGACGTATCCGCTCACCAGCAGCGTCGCGATCGCCGGGTGGATGTCGCGCATCCTGCGCAACAGCGCCAGCCCCGCCAGGCCGGGCATCCGCTCGTCGCTGACGACGGCGTGGTACCTGCCCGGCTCCGCGGCGAACGCCTTGAGGGCCGCCTCGCTCGACGTGTAGGCCTCCGGCAGGTATCCGAGATCGAGCAGGTTCTGCTCCGCCAGCCGGGCGAGCGCCTCCTCGTCGTCCACGACCAGGATGTGCTCCCCGTTGCCGCGCGGCAGGTCAAGCTCCTCTTTCCGGAACGGGTCGATCACGTCGCCGGTGCGCGGCAGATGGATGACGAACGTGCTTCCCTTGCCGACCGCCGTCTCGACATCGATCGCGCCGCCGAGGTCCATCACGATCCCGTGGACCAGCGACAGCCCGAGGCCGGTGCCGACGCCGACTTCCTTGGTCGTGACGAAGGGGTCGAAGATGCGCTCCACCAGTTCCGGCGCGATGCCGACCCCGGTGTCGGCCACCTTCAATGAGACGTAGTCGCCGGCCTCCACGACGCCGATCATCGCGATGCGCGGCGCGTCGACGTGGATCGCGCTCAGCGAGACCCGCAACGTGCCGCCCGCGGGCATCGCGTAGATCGCGTTGGTCGCCAGGTTCATCAGCACCTGGTGCACTTGCGTCGGATCGCCCTGGATGCCCGAGAGTCCCGCCCGCAGCGCCGTCTCGACGGCAATGCCGCCGGGCAGTTGCGCGATGATGAGGTCGAGCGTCTCGCGCACCACGCTCTCCACATGCACGGCCACGCGCTCGCTGACGCCGCTGCGGCTGAAGGCGAGTATCCGGTTGACCAGCGCGCGGCCCCGTTCGCCGGCGACCACGATGTTCTCGATCGCGTGGTGAAGCCTGCTGCCCGCGACGACGTCGCGCATCGCGATCTCGCCGTAGCCGAGGATGGCGCCGAGGATGTTGTTGAAGTCATGCGCGATCCCGCCGGCCAGGCCGCCGATCGCCTCGAGGTGCCGCGCCCGGCGCAGGCGGGCTTCGAGGCGGCGCAGTTCGTCCTCGGCATAGCGGCGCTCCGTCGCGTCGAGCAGGAAGCCGACGATGCGCACGGGGGTGCCCCCGTCATCCAGGAACATGTGGCCCCGGGCCTGAAGCCAGCGCACGCCCTGTTCCGGATGCGCGGCGCGATACTCCGCGCTGAAGTCGCCGGAATCGGAGGCGGCGCGCGCGATGGCCTGTTCCAGGATCGGCCAGTCCTCGGGATGGACCTGGCTTCGCCAGGACTCGCGAGCGCCGGCCGCCGTCGAGGGCTGCCCGGGCAGGGACCCGGCGTCCGCCAGTCCGATGCTGCCGTCCTCGCCGGCGTCGAGGCGCCATTCGAACGGCACGGCCTGCGCCGCCTTCTGCGCCAGGTCGAGCATCTGCTGGCGCGCGAGCAGGGCCGCATCCGCCTGCACGCGGTCGGAGACGTCCGTGGTCGTCCCGATGAATTCGTCGACCACTCCCGCGGGGTTCTCGACCGGACGACCGACGCCGCGAAGGTGCCGGATGCTCCCGTTCGCGAGGACGATCCGGTAGTCCATCACATAGGGCTGCCTGGACCGGCGAGTCTCCTCGAATGACTGCCAGACCGAGCGGCGGTCATCCGGATGCACGATGCTCATGAAGACGTCCATCGCGGGATCGACCTGCCCCGGCTCGAAGCCGAGCACGCGGTATTGCTCCTCCGACCAGACCAGCTTTCCGGTCGAAAGCGTCCAGCCCCAGCTGCCCGTGTGGCTGATGCGCTGTCCTTCGGCCAGGAATTCCTCGCTGCGCCGCAAGCGCTCCTCGGCTTCCCGTCGTTCGGCGCGCTCGCTGCACTCGCGCGTGGCGCGATGCACGGAGCTCACGATCCTCGAGAGGCGTTCCTTCAGGATGTAGTCGGTCGCGCCGATCTTCAACGCATCGATCGCGACCTCCTCGCCCAGCGTGCCCGAGACGAAGATGAACGGCAGCTCAGGCCGCCTCTCCAGCGTGATCTGCAAGGCGGCCAGGCCGTCGAACGAGGGCAGCGTCAGGTCCGCCAGCACCAGGTCGAAGTCCTGGTCGAGCGCCGCCACGAATTCGTCGCGCGACTCCACGCGCACGACATCGCAGACGATGCCGCCCTCCTCGAGCAAGGCCTTCACGATTTCCGCGTCGTTCTTGTCATCCTCGAGATGCAGGATTCGCAGAGGTGAGTGCACGGCCGCCTCCCCTATTGCCCGCCGGCGAGCCTGTTCTTCTTCCCGACGCTGCCCGGAGGGGCCTCGTTGATGATCGCCCAGAAGACGCCGAGCTCCTTGATCGCGCTGACGAACTCGCGGAAATCGACCGGCTTGACGACGTAGGCGTTCACGCCCAGCTTGTAGCTCGCCACCATGTCGCGCTCCTCTCTCGAGGAAGTCAGCACCACGACGGGAATCATCCGCATCGCCTCGTCGTCCTTGATGCGCTTGAGCACCTCGAGGCCGTCGACCTTGGGCAGCTTGAGGTCGAGCAGCATGACCGCCGGAAGGCCCTGGGGACGTTGCTGGAAGGCCCCCGCGCAGTAGAGGTAGTCCAGCGCCTCCGCGCCGTCGCGCGCGACGTGGACCTCGTTGGCGAGGTTGAATTCGTCGAGCGCCGTCAGCGTCAGCTCGACGTCCTTCGGGTCGTCCTCGACGAGCAGGATGCGTCCGAGATTGATCATGGATCGTCCTCCTAGGGATTGGGTGCGGAGAAGTAGAACGTGGCGCCCCGGCCGTCGCTCTCGGCCCAGGCCTTGCCGCCATGCCTGGCCACGATGCGCTGCACGGTGGCGAGCCCGATGCCGGTTCCCTCGAACGCTTCGGGCCCGTGCAGGCGCTGGAAGACGCCGAACAGCTTGCCGACATACTTCATGTCGAAGCCGACGCCGTTGTCCTTGACGAAGATCACCACCTCGCCGGACGGGCCGGGCCGGGATCCGATCTCGATCTCGGCCTTCTCGCGTGTGCGCGTGAACTTGACGGCGTTCTCGAGCAGGTTGACGAGCACGATCCGCATCAGCGACCGGTCGCCATGCACGCACGGCAGCGCGCCGAGCTTCCAGGCGATGTCGCGTCCATCCGTCTCGCGCTCGAATTCGCTCAGGAGCTCCTGCGCGAGCTGCGTCATGCTGACGAGCGTGTTGTGGGTCTGGACGCGCCCGATGCGCGAAAAGGCGAGGAGGTCGTCGATCAGCGTGCCCATCCTCGAGGCCGATTCCAGGATCATCGACACGTATCTCCGGCACTTGTCGTCGAGGACCGCGGCGGCGTTCTTCTGCAGCAGTTCCGTGTAGCCCGCGACGTGGCGAAGCGGCGCGCGCAGGTCGTGGGCGGTCGAATAGGAGAAGGCCTCCAGCTCCTTGTTGCTCGCCTCCAGCTCGATCGTCCGGTGCTCGAGATCCGCGTTCAGCCGGCGGATCTCTTCCTCGCGGCGCTTGCGCTCGGTGACGTCGTTGTTGGTCTCCAGGATCGCGGTCGGCTGGCCGGCCCCGTCCCGCTGCAGGGACCAACGGCTGGCGACGACGACCTGCGTCCCGTCGGACGTCGTCTTTCCCAGTTCGCCTTCCCAGCGACCGCTGGTGTTCAATGCCGAATGGATCTCGTGCAGCGGCATCGGAAAGATGGTGCGCATCATCTCGTGGGCTTGCCGACCGATCGCCTGGCCCGCGGCCCAGCCGAAGAGTTCCTGCGCCCCGCGGTTCCAGTAGGTGATGACGTCGTGCATGTCGCGCACGAAGATGGTGTCGTGCGTGAGGTCGAGCAGGCTCGCCTGCCGCGTCCGCTCGACGACTTCGGCGGCGAGCGCATCGCGCGCCTTGCGAAGGTTCTGCTCGATGGTGCGCCGCCTCGAACTGAAGCCGGCCGTGATCACGCCGAACAGGACGAAGCCGACGATGTAGGGGCGATCGGCCTGCTCCACGCCGAAGGTGTAGAGCGGCGGCGTGAAGAAGTAGTCGTAGGCCAGCGTCGACAGCACGATGGCCAGCACGCCGGGGCCGTTGCCCGCGTACCAGACCGTCATGGCGATGGTCGCCAGGAACAGCGGGAACCCGAGCTTCTCGATGCCCAGGCCCTGCGTCGCGAGCGACAAGCCGAGCGCGACCGCGGTCGCGACGAACGAGAAGCCGTAGTTGCGGATCAAACTGCCTGTCTGCGACAAGAGAAGGTTCGATCGCATCATGGATCACCGTTTGAATGACGCCGTGGCACGCACTATCCGGCGTCGCCCAGTCGTGTTGCATCCCCCGCATGGGGCACGGCCCCACAGGCGCGCGATTCGAACCGATGACTGCATCGGACGGCGCACCGCCCGGCTCGCTCAGATGTCCACCCGGCTGACCTTCGCGCCTTCCAGGCTGACGTCCACCAGCAGCCCGCTCTTGGCGAGCACGTACGCGACCACGGGATGCTGGCCGCTCTGCGTGTCGACGCTCGCATCGGCGCCGTTGCGAAGCACGGTGATGGCGGCGTCCGCGCCGACGGTCCAGCCGTATCCCTTCTTGAACTTGTCCAGCGACTCCTGCGTCATGAAAAGCACGTAGATCGCCTTCGAGTCGGCACCCGCGATCACGCCGGCCGAGGCGCGCCCGGTGCTGTAGTACCCGATCGTGGCGCCGCCGCTGCGCAGCTCCCCTTCGCCCCAGGATCCGCCGATCACGAGGCCGGCCGTCATGACCGACGGGAACACCAGCACCCCGCGGGCCTTGGCGACCAGCTCGCTGGAGCCAGGCACCTTCGCGCCCAGCGTGGCGAGTGCCGCGTCTGTCTGGGCATCGATGCTGCGGCGCTGCGCCGCGCTGTCCGGGTCGATGGTCGCGCACGCCGAGCCGATCAGGGCCACGACCGCCAGGGAGATGAAGAGACGCTTTTTCATGGTGGAACTCCGTGCAAGAGGTCTGCACACTTTGACGGAGCGGCCCGGCCCTGGCGCACCTCGTTGGGCATGTCCTGGACTAAGCCGTTGGACAGACCCGCGGCTATGCAAGCGCGTCAATCGGACAGGCGACAGGCCATCAGCGCAAGGCGAGTCCGGCCGGCAGCGTCGACCACCGCGCCCGGGTCGTTGGCCAGCAGGTCGACCGGCATTCTCCGGCCAAGCCATTCGCAAGGGCGGACGAACCAGGCCGCGAAGGCCTCGACGCCGAGGAGATCGGCCAGCGCGATCGAGCAGTCGCCAACGGCCTCGTTCGGCGTCATCTGCGGACGAGCGAACTGGAACACGGGCAGCACGAACTGGGTGCGCGACATGAAGCTCACCACCTTGCGGCCGACGATCCACTTGGCGAGGATCGAGATCGGCTGCCGCCAGTGCGGCCGCATCAGGCCGACGAGTTCGTCCGTCGATGCGAGGCCGCCGTGCGCGCCGTAGCCGGCGATCAGTTCGGCCAGGGCGGCGTCCTCGCGGCGACGCAGCGGAACGACGGCCGACCGCGTCGTCGCCGCAGGTTCGAATACGGCAGCGTTCAATTGCATGATCGTGCTCCTGTTGACCGCCCCGGGGCTGGCAGCGTGCTGACAGCATCCGGCGCGGCCATCGAAACGCCTAGCCTCGCAAGACAGGCTCGCGCATCCCTCTGGAGAGGCAGTCGCCTGGATACCCAAGGTCAGGGCCGAGGGACGAGGGCCGCCTCCGCCATCCGGAGGTATCGCGACCGGCCTGCGACACGCACGGTCGTCTCCGGACCACCGCTCGACCTTGGAACGATCGATGAACACTTTCCAGATCCGGCTGCAGGCGGCCCGCGCGGACCGCTTCATCTCCCGCGGCTAGTCAGGCCTTGAAGAATGCCAGCAGGTCGGCGTTGATCACGTCCGGATTGGTCGCGCACATCCCGTGCGGATAGCCCTCATAGAGCTTGAGGGTGGCGTTCCTGAGCAGCTTCGCCGACAGCACGCCGGCGTCGGCGTAAGGAACGATCTGGTCGTCGGTCCCGTGCATGACCAGCGTGGGCACCTCGATCTTCTTCAGGTCCTCGGTGAAGTCGGTCTCGGAGAAGGCCTTGACACCCAGGTAATGCGCCTGGATCGAGCCCATCATGCCCTGCAGCCACCAGTGTTGGCGAATGCCTTCCGAGACCTTGGCGTTCGGCCGGTTGAAGCCGTAGAACGGGATCGTCAGGTCCAGGTAGAACTGCGGGCGGTTGGCAGCGACGCCCGCGCGGATCCCGTCGAACACGTCGATCGGCAGGCCGCCGGGATTGCCCTGCGTCTTCAGCATCAACGGCGGCACGGCGCTCACGAGGACGGCCTTGGCGACGCGCCGGGCGCCGTGGCGGGCGATGTAGCGCGTCACCTCGCCGCCGCCCGTGGAGTGCCCGACGTGGATGGCGCGATGCAGGTCCAGGTGCTCGGTCACCGCGGCCAGGTCGTCGGCGTAGTGATCGAGGTCATGGCCGGTCGCGATCTGGCTGGAGCGGCCATGCCCGCGGCGGTCGTGGGCGATCACGCGATAGCCGTGCTGGAGGAAGAACAGCATCTGGCCGTCCCAGTCGTCCGCGCTCAGCGGCCAACCGTGCGAAAACACGATCGGCTGTGCCGTCTTGTCGCCCCAGTCCTTGTAGAAGATCTCGTTGCCGTCCCTGGTCGTGATGGTGCTCATGGCGTCCCTGCCTTTGCGGGTTGAAGAAGAAGGAGAGGAGTCTTCCGCGCCTGCCGCTTTGCGCGCCCACGCCGTGCCCGCAAGGGCCATCGATGCCGTCCCGGCGGAAGCGGCAATGAGGATCTGGCGGCGGCTGATCTCGGCGAGGTCGTGGAAGCGGTCTTGCGACATGGCAGGCCTCCTTGGGTGCGGGGTCTCGGGTGGATGGATCGTGACGACAGGAAGGCTGCGGCGAACTAGCTTCGCCGCAAGTCCCGGATCGCGAGGACGGCTCGGACGACCGGCAGCCGTCGCGCCCGCTCCAGCAGTCGCTCCGCCAGCGACCTCGGCGCGCCGCGCGGCGGACCCGGCGGCGGCGCGCTCTCGCGGACGTGGGCCTCCATCGCCATCCGGATCCGGGCCCGCGAGGCCACGAGACGATGAAGTGCGGCGGCCTCCCCGGGCCCGCCCTCCGCGGCCGGCGCCTCAGGGTCCTCCCGCGCGCCGTTCATGGCTGCTCCGCCTGGTGGATCATGTCGATGTCCGCCCTCACCTGTCGCCCCAGGACATCCAGGTTCACGTCGATCGGCAGCACCCGGGCGACGATCACGCAGGCGCCCGCCGCGACCATGGTCGCGCACGGCAAGGCGACCAGCAGCCAGGCGTCGCGCAGTTCGCCGGGGACCGCCGCGTAGAGCAACACGGCGACGCCTGCAAGAACAAGCCCGAGCACGCCCAGCACGGCGGCTGCCGCGTAGAGCACGGCATGGACGACCAGCGAGGCGAGCGTGCGCCGGCCTTCCTCCAGCACCAGGTCGCCATAGGCTTTCGCATGCTCGACCAGCAGTTGCGGACGCCTGGCGGCCACGTGCACGATCGGATGGATCGTCACCTCGACCTCCGGAGCGTCGCCGCGAAGGACGCGATCGCTGATGTCATCGAGCACCTCGTTGAAGGAAATGCGACATGGCCCGAGTGTGCGAGCCATGTGCCCAGGCTACGCATCCCCTCGATGGGTTACCGCCGTGCCTCGCATCGACCGAGGGCATGCGCGGCCGCGCAAGCGGGCGCGGTTCGGATCGCCGCAGTAACATCGCTTTCGTTGCCAGCCCGCGGCATGGACATGATCGGCGCTCCGGTGCGCCCGATCCCGGTTCATCGCCAACCCGAGCACGCCGCCCTCCGCCATGTCCATGCCGAGCCCGTCGATGAAGGCACTCGATATCCTGCGAGAGGACGACGGGTTGGCCTTGTACCGCGGCGCACGAGGCGCCGACGGTGCACCGATGCTGGCGTTGGTGGCCTCGGACGCGGGCCGGAAATCGCTCCTGCAGCGACTGGAGCGGGAATTCGCGCAACGCGACCTGCTCGATGCCCGATGGGCGGCGCGGCCCCTCGCGCTCGAAGCGGAAGGCGGTGCGCCGACGCTGTGGCTGACCGATCCGCAGGGCGAGCTCCTGAGCGGCCGGATCGGTCGTCCCTGGGAGATCTCGCCGTTCCTGCGGGTCGCCGTGGGGATCGCCTCGGCGCTCGGCGGCGTGCATCGGGCGGGCCTGATGCACCGGGACCTGAAGCCGGACAACGTGCTGGCCGATCTCGAGTCCGGCTCGGCGTGGCTGACCGGCTTCAGCTTCTCATCGCGACTCCTGCGCGAGCGCCAGGCTCTGGGGCCGCCCGAGGTCATCGCGGGCACGCTGGCCTACATGGCCCCCGAACAGACCGGACGCATGAACCGCTCGATGGACTCGCGCAGCGACCTCTACGCGCTGGGCGTGATGTTCTACGAGATGCTGGCTGGGGTGTTGCCTTTCAACGCGTCCGATCCGCTCGAATGGATCCATTGCCACGTCGCGCGGCAGGCCGTGCACCTGTGCGAGCGACAGCCATCGCTTCCGCCAGCGCTGGCGGCCATCGTGATGAAGCTGCTCGCGAAGACGGGCGAGGATCGCTACCAGACGGCCGCGGGCCTCGAGGCCGACCTGCGGCGCTGCCGGCAGGAATGGGCATCGCGCGCCGCGATCGCGGATTTCCGTCTCGGCATGGACGACGTCTCGAGCAGGCTCGCGATGCCCGAGAGGCTTTACGGCCGCGACGCCGCGATCGCGACGCTGTCGGAGGCCTTCGAGCGGGTCGCCGCCCGCGGAGACTTCGAGTTCACGCTCGTTTCGGGTTACGCGGGGATCGGCAAGTCCTCCATCGTCCACGAGTTGCACCGGGCCGTCGTCCAGCCGCGCGGCCTCTTCGTCTCGGGCAAGTTCGACCAGCGCCTGCGCGACACGCCCTACTCGACGCTCGCCGAAGCGTTCCGGGGGCTGATCAGCCAGTTCCTCGGCGGCGACGCCGCCAGCGTGGCGCGCTGGCGGCAACGCATCGACGAGGCCGTGGGCAATCACTGCAGCCTGCTGTTCGAGCTTCTGCCGGAACTCGTCGCGCTGATGGGGCCGCAGCCGCCGTTGCCGGCCTTGAGCCCGGCGGAGGCGACGACGCGCTTCCAGTCCGCGTTCCAGCGCTTCATCGGTGCCTTCGCACGCGAGGACCAGCCGCTCGTGGTCTTTCTCGACGACCTGCAATGGCTGGATCCGGCAACGCTCTCGCTCGTCGAATACATCGCCGTGGCGCCGCAGACGCATCACGTGCACCTGATCGGCGCGTATCGCGACAACGACGTGCAGGCCAGCCATCCGTTGATGAAGGCCGTCGCGGCGATCCGCGCGAGCGGCCGCAGGGTCGACAACCTGGAGCTCGGCCCCCTGGACGTCGAGGACCTGGCGCTTCTCCTCGCGGACGCCTTGCGCCTGACCTGCGACCAGGCGCGCCCCCTCGCCGCGCTCGTGCGCGAGAAGACCGGCGGCAATCCGTTCTTCGCCGGGCAGTTCCTGGCAAACCTCGAGGAAGAAGGCCTCGTGCGCTTCGACGCCGGCTCCCTGCTGTGGACCTGGGACGCGCAGGCCATCGCGGCGACGAGCCAGACCGACAACCTGCTGGACCTGACGGTGCGCCGGCTGTGGCGGCTGCCGAGCCGGACGCAGGACGTGCTGCGGGTGCTGTCATGCCTCGGGAGGCACACGGATTTCGCGACGCTGGCGACCTTGTGCGCGCCCGCGCCGGACCTGCATGCGCACATCGGCCACGCCGTCGACGCCGGCATCGTCATCGCGGACGAGACCCATTGCCGCTTCCTGCACGACCGCGTCCAGGAAGGCGCCTATGCGCTCGTGCCGGAAGGCGATCGCGGCGCGCTGCACCTGAAGATCGGCCGGGTGCTGTCGAAGGCGATGTCGCGCGAGGCGCTGGCCGAGCGGATCTTCGACGTCGCCAGCCAGTTGAACCTCGGCTTGGCCCTGGTGTCGGACGACGAGGAGCGCGCACGGATCGCGGAGCTCGACCTCCAGGCCGCGCGCAGGGCGAAGGCCTCCACGGCGTACGAAGGCGCCTGCAGCTACCTGCGGGCCGGCCTCGCGGCGCTCGGCCCCGAGGGCTGGGAGCGCGCCTACGAACTGGCTTTCACGACGCGCTGCGAGTTGGCCGAATGCGAGATCAGCAGGGGACGTCTCGACGAGGCCGGCGCGCTCGTCGACGAGATGCTGCGCAGGAGCCGGTCCACGATCGCCTTCGCCCAGGCGACCGTGCTGCAGATGACGGTGCAGATGATGCGCGGCGAGGTCGGCCAGGTCGTGCGAACGGCGATCGAGTGCCTGGGCAAGTTCGGGCACGTCGTTCCCGAGCGGCCGTCGGCGGCGGACGTGGGCGCCGAGTGCGAGAGCTTGTACGAGGCGCTGGGCGACCGGACGATCGAGAGCCTGGTCGACCTGCCGCCGATGGACGACCCCGAAGCAGCGGCGGCCATGAGCGTCATGGTGCGGCTGGGGTTGGCGTCGTACTTCACCGACGGCAATCTCAACCAGACGATCGCGATCCGCCTGGTCCGGCTGACGCTGGCGCACGGCCTGTGCGAATCCTCCATCTACGGCTGCGCAGGCCTGGGCTCGTGCCTCGGCCCGGTCTTCGATCGCCCCGACGACGCCGTGCGGTTCGCGCGGGCAGGCATCGCCATTGCGGACAAGGGTGGCCACCTCGCGTTCCGGGCCGGGGCGCACGTGGCGCTGCAGCAGGCCGTCCTCTGGAGGCGCCCGGTCGCGGAAGCGGTGGCGCTGCTCGATGACTCGATCCGGCTCGCGAAGGAGACGGGCGCGCTCATCTTCGCCTGCTACGCCGTCGAGCACCGGCTGACGGACATGCTCTTCCGGGGCGATCCTCTCGACGCGATGTGGCACGAATCGCTGGCCGGACTCGCGTTCACCGAGAAGTGCAACGTCCGGCATGCCGGCGACATCATCGCGAGCATGCAGGGCTTCATCCAGGCCCTGCAGGGCCACCCCGACGATGCGTCGGCGCTCGATGGCCGGATCGACGCGCGCATCCAGGCGAGCGGCATTCCCGTCGTGGCCTGCTTTCACGGCATCCTGCAAATGCAGCGCCTGTTCCTGCTCGGGGATCCGGCCGGCGCGTTGGCGTGGGCGGAGAGGCTGTCGCCGATCCTGTGGTCGGCGCGCTGCCATATCCAGTCGGTGCACCACTGCGTGTTCCAGTCGCTTGCCATCGCGGCCCTGCATGCAGGGGCCGACCGCGACCGACAGCTCGAGTGGCGCGCCACGCTCGAGGCCAACCTCGCCGTGCTCGCGCACTGGGCCGGGAACTGCCCGTCGAGCTTCGCGCACCGGCATGCCCTCGTCGCCGCGGAACTGGCTCGCCTCGATGGCCGCGGCATGGAAGCGCTGCGGCTCTACGAGCAGGCGATCCGCGCGGCGACCGACAACGGATTCGTCCAGGATCGCGCCTTGTCCTGCGAGTTCGCGGGCGCCTTCTGCCTGTCGCAGGGACTGGCAAGCGCCGGCCGCGCCCACTTGCGCGACGCGCGCCGGAGCTACCTGCTCTGGGGCGCGCACCGCAAGGTGGCGCTGCTCGACGACAGATATCCCGGCCTCGGGGAAGCCGCGCCCCCGGCGCATCCGCCCACGATCGAGGCGCCGCTTGCGCAGGTCGACTTCGCGACCATCGTCAAGCTGTCGCAGACGCTGTCCGGCGAGATCGTGCACGACCGTCTGATCGAGAGGCTGATGACGATCTCGCTGGAACACGCCGCCGCGGAGCGAGGACTGCTGGCCCTGCGCAGGAGGGACGGGATCTTCCTCGAGGCCGTCGCGGGCTCGAAAGGCGACGGCGTCCACGTCGAGAGGGTGAACCGGCCGCTCGCGCCCACCGACATGCCCGACGCCATCCTCCAGCACGTGTTCCGCCGGCGCGGCAGCGTCATCCTGGACGACGCGCGCCAGCCCAACGCCTTCTCCGGCGACGAGTACGTTCGCCAGAAGAGGCCGCGCTCCGTGCTCTGCCTGCCGCTCGTCAAGCAGGGTCAGCTGATCGGCGCCCTGTACTTCGAGAACAACCTGGCATCGCACGTGTTCACGCCGGTGCGCCAGGCGGTGCTGGACATGCTGTCGTCGCAGGCCGTGATCTCGCTGCAGAACGCGGACCTGGTGGCGACGCTGGAACAGGAGGTCGCGGAGCGCAAGCAGTCGGAGGCCGCGCTGCGCGAGTCGGAGGCGCGCTACGCCCTGGCCATCGAGGCCGCGGCGGACGGCCACGGCTACTGGAGTGCGGAGACGGACGAGTACTACTGTTCTCCTCGCTGGATCGAGCAATGGAACATGCCTCCCGCCCCGCCCAAGGCGACGCGGCAACAGATGTTCGAGCTGTTTCCGTGGCATCCGGACGATCGCGCGACCATCGTGGCGCTGCACGAACGGCACCGCGCCAGCGGGGCGAAGCGGCTGGAGTTCGAGACGCGCGTCGTCGTCCGCGGCGAGGTGCGGTGGATGCACGCGACCACGCTGTACGTGCGCGACGCCTCAGGCAAGATCGTGCGATCGAGCACCGCGACGACCGACATCACGGCGCGTCGCCAGGCAGAAGAGGAACGAAGGCTCTCCGAAGAGCGCTATGCCCTGGCGCTGGCCGGCTCCGACGAAAGCATCTACGACTGGGACCTGAAGACCAATCGGCTCTACATCGCTCCCCGCACGCAGGAGTTGCTCGGCCTTCCCATCGGCGAGGTCTGGCGCGACCGCGCCGAGTGGGCGCTTGTCATGCGTTATCACCCGGACGATGCGCCGGGACGACGTGCGGCGATGGAGGCGCACATCGCCGGCAAGACGCCGAAGTACGACATCGAAGTGCGCATCCTCGTTCCCGGCGGCGTGCGCTGGCTGCACCAGCGCGGCCGCGCCTTGCGCGATGCCGACGGGCGCGCGTATCGCGTCGTGGGCTCGGTCGGCGACATCACCGAGCGCAAGCGCGAGCAGGAGGAAATGCAGCGTCTCGAGAGCCGGTTGCGCCAGGCGGAGCGCTTCGAGGCGATGGGCACGCTCGCAGGCGGCATCGCGCATGACTTCAACAACATCCTCGGCGCGATCCTCGGCTTCGGGGAGCGGGCGCTGCGCGCCGTGGCGGAAGGCAGCCGCCTGCATCACGACATCGCCAACGTCATCGTCGCCGGCGAACGCGGACGCACGCTGGTGGAGCGCATCCTGTCGTTCAGCCGGGGCGCCGGCGAGCGCGTGCCCGTCCACGTGGAGAAGGTCGTGCGCGAGGCGCTCGACCACCTGCAGGCGAGCCTGCCGCCGAAGGTCACGCTGCACGCCCGGCTGCACGCCGGGCACGCCGCCGTCCAGGGGGACGCGACCCAGATCCATCAGCTCCTGATGAACCTCGGGACGAACGCGGTACACGCCATGCCGGAGGGCGGCGTGCTGTCCGTGGCGCTCGATGCCATCGAGGTCGTGGACAGGCTGCATGCCACGACCGGCACGGTGGCACCCGGCCCATGGATCGTCCTGAGGGTCAGCGACGAAGGCACCGGCATCCCGCCCGAGATCCTCCCGCGGATCTTCGATCCGTTCTTCACGACCAAGGAAGCCCACGTCGGCACCGGCCTGGGCCTGGCGCTCGTCCTGCGCATCGTGGCGGAAGTCAGCGGCGTCATCGACGTGGACAGCCAGCCCGGCATCGGCACCACGTTCACCGTCCATCTTCCCCGCGCCGGCGATGCCTCGGACGAACTGCACGACAAGGAGTCCTCGTCGCCCGCGGGCCAGGGCCAGCGCATCCTCGTCGTGGACGACGAAGAGTCACTGCTCGAACTGACCGCCGACACCCTGCGCGACCTGGGCTACCGGCCCATCGGATTCAGCTCCGCGACCGCCGCGCTACGCGAATTCCGCGCGGATCCCGACGCATTCGACGCCGTGATCACGGATCAGCGCATGCCGGACATGGCGGGTGACAGGCTCATTCGCGAGATCCGGCTGGTCCGGCCGTCGATGCCGGTGATTCTCGTCAGCGGGTACGTGGGCGATGTCGCTGCGTGGGCTTCGGACGTCGGTCGAGCCAACGAGATTCTCGTGAAGCCGTTGCGGGCGAATGCGCTGGCGACGAGTCTTGCGAGGTTGCTTGGGGGTGATTGAACCTGAGGCCCTCGAAACCGCCCGACAGGCAGAGGCTCCGCCGCTTCGGAGAATGAATCAGATGGCATGAAAGTTCGCGCACAGCCAAGAGCGCACAAGAACACGAAACTGGCGGTGCGGCACTTGCACGACTAGCCATGCCGACGTGCAGACCACCGCCTGGCGCATCACGCGGGCGCACCATCGACGTATCGTTGCTAGACTCGATCATCATGGAGGTGGACATGCGCGTCGTCTGCACGTCGGCACCCGAAGGACGGATCTACCGTTTCTACCGCGCCAGCGATGACTTCACGCGTGCCCTCAAGCCGATCGTTCCCTTCCTGCTGGCGAGCCACGCCGATTTGATCGTGGGGAAGGAGGACGACGATTCCATGCAGATGCTTCGCGTCGGCCCCATACAGGGCGAGGCCGAGGCCATGCTTGTCAGCCTCATCGTCCCGAATCTGACTTGCCGCTGCGCCTCCGCTGCCGCCCGGGACTGAGCGATCGCACCTGATCTTCACGTCCGGCGGCGCAACCGGGGAAGCACGACCGGCGTTCACCAACCCGTGCATGCCGTCTCTGGCAGACGAATCCTGCGCCAAGCGTCAAGCTGCGCGCCAGTGATCGGGCTTGTCCTTGTCGTTGAGGTGACGCACGCGGGCGACCAGCGGGCGATGGCCCTGGCGCTTCGCCTCGGCGATCGCCTCTTCCCGTCATGCGTGCGGATGGGTCTTGCCATTTTTTGCAGACCGCCCATCTGGATGCCAGGCCCGTGCGAGGACAGCCAAGCGGCCGCATGCGGCCTCACGCACTTGCGTCCGCCCAAGGAAAAAGCGCCAAGTCGTCGACCGACTTGGCGCCTTGACGGCATACGGGCGTATGCACACGGGCAATTGGTGGAGCCGGGGGGAATTGAACCCCCGTCCGTCAGCCATCACCGGACAGTTCTACATGCGTAGTTCTCTGATTTGAGTCTCGCACCACCGGTCGCGCAGGAACACGCTACCGGTGACGCCAGCTACTTGATCTCATCCCCTGCCGAGTAGCCCGGCAGGAGACCAGCCAATGTGAATGACCTCTCAGTTCAGAATCTTGCGATCCCTCACCCGGCCCATCGGCCAACCGTTGAGAGGCTCACGGGTTTTAAGCCGCGAGAGCGTACGAAGAGTCGTTCGCAGTTACTTTGTTTCCAGTGGATTTACGAGCGAACTGGTGCTCGGCATGCCCTGCGCCGGATCCGTACCCACGTCGAAACCTGGTCGGCCCCAGAACTGTCATTTTAAGGCAAGTGGCCCGTCTTCAAGTCGTCGGCTCCGGATCCCTGGCGAATCGCCGCGATTGAGGCGTGAACATGCCCGAAAAAAGACAAAAGGCGTCTCGCATTGCTGCGAAACGCCTTGATCCGGGCGTCAGGCCGCGCAGCGGCCTGGCGCGATCACTGGACGCGGCGGCGGCGGGCGGTGAAGCCGAGCACGGCCATGCCGGCAGCGAACAGCCCCAGCGACGCGGGTTCCGGGACGGCGACGGCCTGGAAGTTGTCGAACGACGTGCCGTAACCGTCGGACGTGCCGGTCGCCTTGATCGAGAACACCGAGCTGGCGCTCTCGGCGGTGAAGTCCATCGTGATCAGGTGCCAGGCGGCACCGTTGTCGCCGACGGCACCAAACCCGGTGGCCGAAACGCCCGAGCCAGAAACCACGGTTGCCAGGAAGCCCAGCGAGCCGGGGGCGACGCCCGCACGATCGGCGAACCAGAACGAGATCTCGTAGTCCTTGCCGATGGTCGTGGCGAAGGACTGCGTGATCTTGTCGTTCTCGTAGCCGTCGAGCTCGACGAAGTTGTGGCCGTTTTCGGCGGTGCCAGCGATGTTGTCGCGAATCTCAAGCCCCGTCGACGTCGCCGTCCCGTTGGCCTTCGTGACGACCCAGCCCGGCACGCTGGTGTACGTGTTCCAGGTGCCCGCGGGCTGGGCGATGCTCTCGAAGCTGCCGTCGACGAGCAGGTTGCCGGCGGCCGAGGCCGTGGCGGAAACGGCCGCCAGTGCGGCCAGCGTGATGATCTTCTTCATTGACTTATCCCTCCAGATTGGCAGTTCCAATGCTATTGGGAACGGCTGTCAGCTGCCTATCGGCGGGATTTCCAGATCGGGCGGTTTCACTGTCGAGATGTGACCGAAATCACGCTCGACAGAAATACCCCCTAATCTGAACCTGCGGCCGACCGATGATGGCCGCACCGCGGGCGTCGACTTAGACCGATGGGACGCCCAGCCAGTCCAGCAGCTGGCCCGGCGCGTCCAGGAGCGCGTGCGCGCCCCAGCTGTGCGCCGGCTCGCCCAGGCCCAGGTAGCCCCAGGTGGCCACGAGCATGGCCATGCCCGCGGCCCGGGCGGCCTGCGCGTCGCGCAGGTCGTCGCCGACGTAGACCACGGCCTCGGGCGCCACCGCCATCGCGCGCGCCGCGTGCAGCAGCGGCTCGGGATGCGGCTTGGCGTGCGGCGTGGTGTCGCCGCAGACGACCACGGCCGCGCGCTCGTCGAGCTTCAGGCCCGCGACGATCTTCGAGGTGAACCGGGTCGCCTTGTTCGTGACGATGCCCCACGGGATGCCGGCGGCGTCGAGCGCGGACAGCATCTCGTCGACCCCAGCGAACGCGGAAGTGGTCTCCAGCAGCATGGCGTCGTAGTGCGCCAGGAAGGCGTCGCGCAAGGGCTCGAACTGCGCCTCGCCCGGCACGACGCCGAACGCGACGCCCACCATGCCGCGCGCGCCGGAGCCCACCATCGGCCGCAGCATTTCCAGCGGCAGCGGCTCCAGGCCGTGGTCGGCGCGCAGCCGATTGGCGGCGCCGGCGAGGTCGGGCGCGCTGTCGATGAGGGTGCCGTCGAGATCGAACAGCACGCCGCGCACGGCGGCTGCGGTGCCCGCGGACATCAGGCCTGCGGACGGCGGCACGCCACCATGTAGTTGACGGACGTGTCGCCCGACAGCCAGTAGCGTTGCGTCAGCGGGTTGTATTCCATGCCCACCAGCTCGAGCGTCTCGAGGCCCGCTTGGCGCGCGAAGCCGGACAACTCGCTCGGACGGATGAACTTCGCATATTCGTGCGTGCCTTTGGGCAGCAGCTTCAGCACGTGCTCGGCGCCGACGATCGCAAAAAGGAAGGCCTTGGCGTTGCGATTGAGCGTGCTGAAGAACACCATGCCGCCCGGCTTCACGAGCCGCGCGCAGGCGGCGACGACGGACGACGGATCGGGCACGTGCTCGAGCATTTCCATGCAGGTGACCGTGTCGAAGCTGGCGGGACGTTCGGCGGCCAGCGCCTCGACGGCGACCTCGCGGTAGTCCAGCCCGCTGACGCCGGACTCCATCGCGTGCAGCCTCGCCACCTTCAGCGGCTTGACCGACAGGTCGATGCCCAGCACGTTGGCGCCGCGCTGCGCCATGGCTTCGGCCAGGATGCCGCCGCCGCAGCCGACGTCCAGCACCGTCTTGCCGTGCAGCTGCGCGCGCTGGGCGATCCAGTCCAGCCGCAGCGGGTTGATGCGATGCAGCGGCTTGAAGTCGCCTTCGGTGTCCCACCACTTGTGGGCCAGCTCACCGAATTTCTCGAGTTCCTGGGGGTCGGCGTTTGTCATGGCTCGAATGCTAGCGCCTCGCGGGCACGGCCCCGGCGAAAAACCGCGGCCTTGAAATGAGAAGACCCGCCGGAGCGGGTCTCGCAGAAAGCGCGAAGCCGGTCGGCTTCGCAGCGTTTCTTACTTGCCAGTGGCGCGCGTGCCGACCACTTCGATTTCCACGCGACGGTTCTTCGCGCGGCCTTCGGCGGTCTTGTTGTCGGCGACCGGCTGCTTCTTGCCCTTGCCTTCCGTGTAGACACGGTTGGCTTCGAGGCCCTTGGACGTCAGGTAGGTCTTGATCGACTCGGCGCGACGGACCGACAGCTTGTCGTTGTACGCATCGGTGCCGACGCTGTCGGTGTGGCCGACGGCGATGATCACTTCCAGGTTGATTTCCTTGGTCTTGCTGACCAGGTCGTCCAGCTTCGTCTTGGCTTCCGGCTTCAGGATGGCCTTGTCGAAATCGAAGAACGCGTCGGCGGCGTAGGTGACCTTCTCGCTCGACGGAACCGGGGCGACGACGGGCGCAGGAGCCGGGGCCGGCGGCGCGACCGGCGCGGGAGCCGGCGGCGGGGGCGGCGGGGCCACTTCGGCCACGACCGGCTTCAGCGCGCCGTCGCAGTCGGCGATCGCGGTGGCCGGGGTCCAGAAGTTGTCGCGCCAGCAGAGTTCGCGCGTGCCGTTCTTCCAGACGTTGCCGTCCACGTTGCGCCAGTTGTCGATGCGGCCGGGAGCGGTCGTCGCGGGCTGCGCGAACACGCTGGACATCGGGGCAACCAACGCGACGGCGGCGACAAGCATCGCGACCTTGTTCAATTTCTTCATGATTCTCCTCTCGAGGAAAGCCGCAGTTGCCTGCGATACGTCCAAATCGGATCTGAGTAACGTTGGCGCGCACCCACCTGGGGCCAGCACGCACCAACGACAAAAATCATTGTGCCATCGGCGTATGACGCGGGTCGGATTTTGGCCATTGGCCCTCGAATGCGTCCCGCCAGTGTTGTGCGCCAGCGACAGGCGCCAGCCCGTAGAATCCCATATTCCGCCTGCGCCGGGATTCACCCGGGAACGCAGTGCGTCTGTCTGTAGGCCATGACCCAATTTGCCAAGGAAACCCTGCCCATCAGCCTCGAAGAGGAGATGCGGCGCTCGTATCTGGACTACGCGATGAGCGTGATCGTGGGTCGGGCCCTGCCCGACGCACGCGACGGCCTCAAGCCCGTCCACCGTCGCTGCCTGTTCGCGATGCACGAGCAGAACAACGACTGGAACCGCCAGCACAAGAAGTCGGCGCGCATCGTCGGCGACGTGATGGGTAAGTACCACCCGCACGGCGACTCCGCGATCTACGAGACCATCGTGCGCATGGCGCAGCCCTTCTCGCTGCGCCACATGCTGGTCGACGGCCAGGGCAACTTCGGCTCGGTCGACGGCGACAACGCCGCGGCGATGCGGTACACGGAAATCCGCCTCGCCAAGATCGCCCACGAGATGCTCGCCGACATCGACAAGGAGACCGTCGACTTCGGCCCCAACTACGACGGCACCGAGCAGGAGCCGCTGGTGCTGCCGACGCGCCTGCCCAACCTGCTGGTCAACGGCGGCACCGGCATCGCGGTGGGCATGGCCACCAACATCCCGCCGCACAACCTCAACGAGGTCGTCGACGGCTGCCTGCACCTGCTGCGCAATCCGGAGGCGACGATCGAGGAGCTGATGGAGATCATCCCGGCGCCCGACTTCCCCACCGGCGGCATCATCTACGGCGTCAACGGCGTGCGCGAAGGCTATCGCACGGGCCGCGGCAAGGTCGTGATGCGCGCCAAGGTGCACTTCGAGGACATCGACCGCGGCCAGCGCCAGTCGATCATCGTCGACGAGATCCCGTACCAGGTGAACAAGAAGACGCTGCTCGAACGCATCGCCGAACTCGTTCACGAGAAGAAGATCGAGGGCATCAGCCACATCCAGGACGAGTCCGACAAGTCGGGCATGCGCATCGTCATCGACCTGAAGCGCGGCGAAGTGCCCGAGGTCGTGCTGAACAACCTGTACAAGCAGACGCAGCTGCAGGACACGTTCGGCATGAACATGGTGGCGCTGATCGACGGCCAGCCCAAGGTGTGCAACCTGAAGCTGCTGATCGCGATCTTCCTCGAGCACCGCCGCGAAGTGGTGACGCGTCGCACCGTCTACGAGCTGAAGAAGGCGCGCGATCGCGGCCACGTGCTCGAAGGCCAGGCCGTCGCGCTCGCCAACATCGACGAGTTCATCAAGGTCATCAAGGAGTCGCCGACGCCGCCGGTGGCCAAGACCGCGCTGATGCAGCGCAGCTGGGACTCGCCGCTGGTGCGCGAGATGATCTCGCGCGCCGCGGCCGACAGCGCCACCGACAGCAGCGCCTTCCGTCCCGACGGCCTGCCGGACCACTACGGCCTGCAGCCCGACGGCGGCTACCGGCTGTCGGACGTCCAGGCGCAGGAAATCCTGCAGATGCGCCTGCAGCGCCTGACCGGTCTCGAACAGGACAAGGTCTTCGGCGAGTACAAGGACGTGATGACCGAGATCGCCGACCTGCTCGACATCCTCGCGAAGAAGGAACGCGTCACGACCATCATCGGCGACGAGCTGCTCGCGCTGAAGGCCGAGTTCGGCACGACCAAGCTGGCCATGCGCCGCAGCCACGTCGAGCACAACGTGCAGGAGCTCGGCACCGAGGACCTGATCACGCCGACCGACATGGTCGTCACGCTGAGCCACACCGGCTACTTCAAGAGCCAGCCGCTGGCCGAATACCGCGCGCAGCGCCGCGGCGGCCGCGGCAAGCAGGCCACGCAGACGAAGGAAGACGACTGGGTCGACCAGCTGTTCATCGCCAACACGCACGACTGGATCCTGTGCTTCAGCGATCGCGGCCGCGTGTACTGGCTCAAGGTCTGGGAAGTGCCGCAGGGCGGACGCGCGTCGCGCGGCAAGCCCATCGTCAACATGTTCCCGCTGCAGAAGGACGAGAAGATCACCGTCGTGCTGCCGCTGACCGGCCAGTTCCGCACGTTCCCGTCGGACCACTTCATCTTCATGTCGACGGCGCTCGGCACCGTCAAGAAGACCTCGCTCGACGAGTTCTCCAACCCGCGCAAGGCGGGCATCATCGCCGTCGACCTCGACGAGAGCGACTTCCTGATCGGCGCCGCGCTGACCGACGGCAAGCACGACGTGATGCTGTTCTCCGACGGCGGCAAGGCCGTGCGCTTCGACGAGGACGACGTCCGCCCGATGGGCCGCAACGCGCGCGGCGTCAAGGGCATGACGCTCGAGGCCGGCCAGTCGGTCATCGCGATGCTCGTCGCCGAGGACGAGACGCAGAGCGTGCTCACGGCCACCGAGAACGGCTTCGGCAAGCGCACCTCGATCATCGAGTACACGCGCCACGGCCGCGGCACCAAGGGCATGATCGCGATCCAGCAGAGCGAGCGCAACGGCAAGGTCGTCGCGGCCACGCTGGTACGGCCGAACGACGAGATCATGCTGATCACCGACAAGGGCGTGCTCGTGCGCACCCGCGTCAGCGAAGTGCGCGAGCTCGGACGCGCCACGCAGGGCGTCACGCTGATCGCGCTGGACGACGGCTCCAAGCTGTCAGGCCTGCAGCGCATCGTGGAAAACGACGCCAACGTCGAGAACGGCGACAACGGCGCGGATGGCGGCGAAGCGCCGGCCGCCGGCGGCGCCGAACCGCAGGCTTGAAGCGATGACGGATCGGACGCGTCCGTACAACTTCGCGCCCGGCCCCGCGGCGATACCCGATGAGGTATTGCGCGAGGCCGCCGCCGAGATGCTCGACTGGCACGGCTGCGGCGTCGGCGTGATGGAGATGAGCCATCGCGGCAAGGAGTTCATGCAGATCGCGGCCGAGGCCGAGGCCGACCTGCGCGAGCTGCTGGCCGTGCCGGCCGGCTTTCGCATCCTGTTCCTGCAGGGCGGCGGGCTCGGCGAGAACGCCATCGTGCCGATGAACCTGTCGCGCGGCGGGCAGGTCGACTTCGTGCAGACGGGCAGCTGGTCGAAGAAGTCGATCGCCGAGGCGCGCCGCTATGCGGACGTCGCCGTCGTCGCGACGAACTCGGGCAGCGCCGACAGCGCGATCCCCGATCCGTCGACATGGGCGCTGCGCAAGGGCGCGTCCTACCTGCACATCTGCTCCAACGAGACGATCGACGGCGTCGAGTTCCACGCGCTTCCCGACCTCGCCGCGCTCGGCACGGACGCGCCGCTGGTGATCGACTGCTCTTCGCACATCCTGTCGCGCCCGATCGACTGGTCGCGCGTGGGCCTGGCCTTCGCCGGCGCGCAGAAGAACGTCGGCCCCGCCGGCCTGACCATGGTCATCGTGCGCGACGACCTCCTGGGCCACGCGCTGCCGATCACGCCGTCCGCGTTCGACTACAGGATCGTCGCCGACAACGGCTCGATGTTCAACACGCCGCCGACGTGGGCGATCTACGTCGCCGGCCTCACCTTCAAGTGGATCAAGGCCAACGGCGGCGTCGCGGCGATGGATGCGCGCGCGGCCGAGAAGTCGGCGCTGCTGTACGAGGCGCTCGACGCCACCGGCTTCTACGTCAACCGCGTCGCGGCCGCGTCGCGTTCGCGGATGAACGTGCCGTTCTGGCTGCGCGACGAGTCGCTCAACGACGCCTTCCTCGCCGGCGCGAAGGAGCGCGGCCTGCTCGCGCTCAAGGGCCACAAGAGCGTGGGCGGCATGCGCGCCTCGATCTACAACGCGATGCCCGTCGCCGGCGTGCGCGCGCTGGTCGCCTGGCTGCAGGAATTCGAGAAGACCCATGGCTGAGAAAGACGCCCCGAATCCCGAGCTGCTCGCGCTGCGCGTGCAGATCGACGCGCTCGATCGCGAGCTGCTCGCCGCGCTGAACCGCCGCGCCACGCTGGCGCAGACGGTGGGCGAGGTCAAGAAGCGCGAGGGTTCGGTCGCCTTCCGGCCCGAGCGCGAGGCGCAGGTCATCGATGGATTGAAGGCCGAGAACACCGGCCCGCTGATGACCGAGAGCGTGGCGCCGATCTGGCGCGAGATCATGTCCGCGTGCCGCGCGCTGGAGACGCCCACGCGCGTCGCCTACCTCGGCCCGGCCGGCACGTTCAGCGAGGAAGCCGCGCTCGGCTTCTTCGGCTCGTCCATCGTGCGCGTGCCGTGCGCGAGCGTCGACGAGGTCTTCCGCACGACCACCGCCGGCGCAGCCGACTTCGGCGTCGTGCCGGTCGAGAACTCCACCGAAGGCATGGTCGCGCGCTCGCTCGACCAGTTC
Organism: Scleromatobacter humisilvae; assembly: GCF_023231945.1. Classification (GTDB taxonomy): domain Bacteria; phylum Pseudomonadota; class Gammaproteobacteria; order Burkholderiales; family Burkholderiaceae_C; genus Scleromatobacter; species Scleromatobacter humisilvae. The sequence goes on along the minus strand of NZ_JAJLJH010000003.1, from coordinate 496,620 downwards.
CTCGTGACGCCGCTGTTCATCATCGGCGAGACCAGCCTGTTCGTGCGCCACAACCTGCTGCGCAAGACGAACTCGCTGGCGGGCATCTCGGCCGTCTGCGCACATCCGCAGGCGCTCGCGCAATGCCACATGTGGCTCAACGACCACCTGCCGCACGCCGAGCGCCGGCCCGTCGCCAGCAACGCCGAAGGCGCGCGCCTCGCGTCGCTGGACCCGACGCTCGCGGCCGTCGCGAGCACGCGCGCGGGCAGCGAATACGGCTTGCACGTGGTCTCGCCCGCGATCCAGGACGACGCCAACAACCGCACGCGCTTCGCGATCATCACGCATCCCGAGCGCCATCCCGCGCCGAAGGCGTCCGGCCACGACTGCACCAGCCTCGTGGTCACCGTATCGAACCGCCCCGGCGCGCTGCACGACATGCTCGTGCCGCTGAAGGCCAACGGCGTGTCGATGACGAAGTTCGAATCGCGCCCCGCGCGGTCGGGCCAGTGGGAGTACTACTTCTACATCGACATCGAGGGCCACCCCGACACCGACAACGTCCGCCACGCCCTCGACAAACTGCGCAAGGCCTGCGGGTTCTTCAAGATCCTGGGCACCTACCCGGTCGACGTGCACTGACGCCGGCCAGGCCAGGACGCCGCCCGTCGCCGGGCGCCATCGTTGCGCCCCTCGGGCGCGTCAGTGCGAACCGGTGATCGAGTGCGACGTGGGGTCGTATCGGCTGAACGACGACGTCGTCACCGGCTGGCCGCCGCGCTTCGGGAAGTCCAGCCGCAGGAGGTAGGTCATCTTGCAGGGTTGGCCGTGGCACACCGCCGGCTTGTACGGCTCGAGCGACAGCGCCGCCGCGATGATGCGGGCCGTCTCCGCGTCCGGCGCGCGGTAGACGGTGACCTCGCCGGCACGCCCCTGCGAGTCGACAACGACGCCGGCGACCAGGGGACCGACCGGACCCGCCGTGTCCGCGTACCGCACCACGGACTTGATCATGTGGCGCAGCCCGTAGAGCGGATAGGGCGGCTCGTCGCCGGCGGGCAGGTTCTCGTAGTCGTCGGCGAGGGCGGCCTTCTGCTGCGGCGTCAGGTCGCCGTAGCGGCCGTCGAAAGGCGTGGCGGAGCGGATGATGTCCTGCGGCACCAGCGAGCCGGTGATGACGTCGCTGATCCGGTACGGCAATTCCTCCGCGCCGGCCGGGGCGCCTGCGAGGAGCGCGAAGGCGGCCAGCGCCAGGACGGCGATGCGATGGTTCATGTCGGACACTCCTTCGCTGCGAGGTTCGGAGAGACGAGCGATGGCGTCGCGGTGCTCAGACCGCGAAGTCTTCCAGCTTGCGGCCCGCGGCCAGCGCCGCGGTGAGCCAGCGCGGCTTGAGGCCGCGGCCCGTCCACTGGTTGCCCTGGTCGTCCTTGTACTTGGCGGCGACCGCCTTGCGCTCGGTGCCATCGAGCTTGGTGCCGGCCTTGCGTCCGCGCGCGGGGGCCGAGATGTCCTCGGACGTCAGACCGTGTTCGGTCATGATCCTGCGAATCTCGTCGATCGCGTCCTGGCGCCCTTTTGAATTCAGTTGAGCGATTTGTCTCTCGAGATCGGCCTTTTGCCGAATCAGCTGCTGCAGGTCTGCCATACCCATCCTTGAGATGTAGGCCGGGTCGAATATGCCCAGTTGCGACGGAGTTTAGCCGCCACGGGAAGTCCCGTGCGCATCGTTCATCCCCCTCGAATGACCTCTCGTCCCGCGTAGATTCGTGCGCGCGTGCCCGACGCCCGGCAGGGTCGAGGCCGGAAGCGTGCGCGGGATGTGCAAAAATTGACTGTTCGACCGTGAATGCGCGGTCATATCACCGCGTTCGTCGACCGCCTCGCCGAATTGGATGTTACTTTTGTAACGTCGTCGGCAACCGCCCCGACCGACGCCATGCCGGCCGTCTTCGGAAATGAAATCCCGCCTCGCGAAATATTCGCGTCGGGTTTGCAGCGGTTCGACATGCTTCGATCTTCAATAGAAAAGATTTCCAGATGTTCAGGCAGCTAGGGCTGATCGGTTGTGGCTTGATGGGCGGCTCGTTCGCCCTGGCGATGAAGCGCGCGGGGCTGGTCAAGCATGTCGTGGGCTATAGCAAGTCGCCTTCGACCGTGATCACCGCGCAGAAGATGGGCGTGATCGACCAGATGGCCGAGTCGGCGCTGATGGCCGTGTCGGGCGCGGACATCGTGCTGATCGCCGTGCCGGTAGCCGCCACCGAGGCGACGCTGCGCGCGATCCGCCACCTCGTGCATCCGAACACGCTGTTCATGGACGTGGGCAGCACCAAGGCCGACGTGGTCGCCGCCGCGCGCCGCGTGCTGCGCGAGCGCCTGCCCAGCTTCGTGCCCGCGCATCCGATCGCCGGCAAGGAAGTGGCCGGCATCACGCACGCCGACGCCACGCTCTACCAGGATTGCCAGGTCGTCCTCACGCCCACCGTCGAGACCGACATGACGCTGATCGAGCGCGCGCGCGCCGCCTGGACAGGCATCGGCGCGCAGGTGCGCGTGATGACGCCCGACGCCCACGACGCCGCGTTCGCCGCCGTCAGCCACCTGCCGCACCTGCTCGCGTTCGCGGCCTTCCTGTCGGTGCAGCACCAGCCCGAGGGCGCGCAGTTCCTCGAACTCGCGGGCCCGGGCTTCCGCGACTTCACGCGCATCGCCGCCGGCGACCCCGCGGTCTGGCGCGACGTGCTGCTCGCCAACAAGGCGCAGGTGCTCGCGCAGGCCGAGCTGTTCAAGACGACGCTCTACAAGTTCGAGTCGGCCATGCGCGACGGCAATGCCGACGTCATCGAGGGCCTGATCAAGCAGGCCGCCACAGGCCGCGCCAACTGGAAAAAGTAGAGATGACGGCCCCCGCGCTCCTCCCGTCGCTGCCCCCCGAGGGGGAGCCCGGATCGGCTCGGATGTGATCCTCGCTTCCCTCGTGCCTGGGCGGGCCTGCGGCCGGCTCACACAGTCAGTCCGACACTGAAACTTTCGCCGCTCCAGCATGTACGCGATCCCCTTCCTCGACATCCCGCCCCTTCGTTCGGCCGCCGGCCGCGTGCGCCTGCCCGGCTCCAAGAGCATCTCCAACCGCGTGCTGCTGCTCGCCGGACTGGCGGCCGGCACGACGGCGGTGCACGACCTGCTGGCCTCCGACGACACCCGCGTCATGCTGGCCGCGCTCGAGGCGCTCGGCTGCGGCCTGCGCCGCGACGGCCCGGTGCTGCACGTCACCGGCATCGGCGGCCAGCTGGCCGCGAAGAAGGCGAAGCTGTTCCTGGGCAACGCCGGCACGGCGATGCGTCCGCTCACCGCGGCGCTGGCGGTGCTCGCGGCGCTGCAAGGCGGCGAGTTCGAGCTGTCGGGCGTGCCGCGCATGCACGAGCGCCCGATCGGCGACCTGGTCGACGCGCTGCGCCAGCTCGGCTGCCCGATCCAGTACCTCGGCAACGCCGGCTATCCGCCGCTGCGCGTGGGCAACGGGCGCCTCGCGAACGTCTCCACGCGCGAGGCCGTGCGCGTGCGCGGCGACGTTTCCAGCCAGTTCCTCACCGCGCTGCTGCTGGCGCTGCCGCTGGCCACGTCGGAGCGCGCGATCACGATCGCCGTCGACGGCGAGCTGATCTCCAAGCCCTACATCGAGATCACGCTGAACCTGCTCGCGCGCTTCGGCATCGACGTCGAGCGCGACGCCGCCGACCCGTACGCCAGCTTCACGCTGCCGCGCGGCTCGCAATACCGCTCGCCGGGCGACATCCACGTCGAAGCCGACGCGTCGTCGGCGTCGTACTTCGTCGCGCTCGGCGCGCTGGCCGGCACCGACGCGCCGGTGCGCATCGAAGGCGTGGGCCTCGACTCGATCCAGGGCGACATCCGCTTCGTCGACGCCGCGCGCGCGATGGGCGCGCAGGTCGACGGTGGCGCCGGCTGGCTGGAGGTGCGCCGCGGCACGTGGCCGTTGAAGGCCATCAGCCTCGACTGCAACCACATCCCCGACGCCGCGATGACGCTGGCCGTGATGGCGCTCTACGCCGACGGCACCACGCGCCTGACCAACATCGCCAGCTGGCGCGTCAAGGAGACCGACCGCATCGCCGCGATGGCCGCCGAGCTGCGCAAGATGGGCGCGACCGTGGTCGAGGGCGCCGACTTCATCGAGGTGACGCCGCCGGCCTCGCCGTCGCACTGGCTGTCCGGCACGATCCGCACCTACGACGACCACCGCATGGCGATGTGCCTGTCGCTGGCCGCGTTCAACCCGCTGGCCGGCGCCAAGCCCGCGCGCGCGGTGCGCATCCTCGACCCGCAGTGCGTCGCCAAGACCTTCCCCGACTACTTCGAAGCTCTTTTCGGCCTGGCCCGGGTCGACGTCGCGGACGTCCCGGTGATCACGATCGACGGCCCCACCGCGTCCGGCAAGGGCACGCTGGCCTCCGAGGTGGCGCGCCGCCTCGGCTACGAGCTGCTGGACTCCGGCGCGCTGTACCGCGCGACCGCGCTGGCGGTGCAGCAGGCGGGCGCCGATCCCGCCGACGCCGCGGCCGTCGCGGCGCTGGCCGCGCAGCTCGACCTGCGCTTCGAGGCCGACCGCGCGTTCCTGGCCGGCCAGGACGTCACCGAGTCGCTGCGGCTCGAGGAGACGGGCAATCTGGCGTCGAAGGTGTCGGTGCATCCGGCCGTGCGCCAGGCGCTGCACGGCCTGCAGCTGGCGTTCCGCCGCCTGCCGGGCCTGGTCGCCGACGGCCGCGACATGGGCACCGTCGTGTTTCCCGCCGCGCCGCTGAAGGTCTTCCTGACGGCCAGCGTCGAGCAGAGGGCCGCCCGCCGGCATAGCCAATTGATTTCCCGGGGCATTCCTGCTAATATCGACAGTCTTCTCGCAGACCTCCGGATGCGGGACGAGCGCGACCAGAATCGCGCCGTCGCGCCCCTGAAGCCTGCCGAAGATGCGGTCTTGCTCGACAACTCCGGCATGTCCATCGACGAAGGCGTCGAGTTCGTGCTTGAAGCCTGGGACAAGCGCCGCATGTAAGCCGGTCGCCGCAAGGCGGCCAACAGCCCACCGTCTGCATCCTCCCCGGCTCGCGCCGCGGATGCGTCGAGCCCGGACTCCCCGTCCGGTTCGGGGCGGTGAATGTTCCACCCTAACCCTGCACCCTCTCCGGGTCGCACACGCCGGCAGCGCTCGCTTCATTCGTCGCCTCACGCCGGCCATCAGGAAAACTCAATGCCCAAGACCCAACCGATCACCGACTTCGCCCCCGATTCCTTCGCCGCGATGTTCGAAGAGTCGCTCAAGAGCAGCGAAATGCGCTCCGGCGAAGTCATCACCGCCGAGGTGGTGCGCATCGATCACAGCTTCGTCGTCGTCAACGCCGGCCTCAAGTCCGAAGCCTACGTGCCCATCGACGAGTTCAAGAACGACCAAGGCGAAGTCGAAGTCCAGGTCGGTGACTTCGTTTCCGTCGCGATCGACGCCGTGGAAAACGGCTACGGCGACACCATCCTGTCGCGCGACAAGGCCAAGCGCCTGGCCTCGTGGCTGTCGCTCGAGACCGCGCTGGAGTCCGGCGACTTCGTCACCGGCACGGTCAGCGGCAAGGTCAAGGGCGGCCTGACCGTCCTCGTCAACGGCATCCGCGCCTTCCTGCCGGGCTCCCTGCTGGACACGCGTCCTGTCAAGGACATGAGCCCGTTCGAGGGCAAGACCATGGAATTCAAGGTCATCAAGCTCGACCGCAAGCGCAACAACGTCGTGCTGTCGCGCCGTGCCGTGGTCGAGGCCTCGATGGGCGAAGAGCGCGCCAAGCTGCTCGAGACGCTGTCCGAAGGCGCGATCGTCAACGGCGTGGTCAAGAACATCACCGAATACGGTGCGTTCGTCGACCTCGGCGGCATCGACGGCCTGCTGCACATCACCGACATGGCCTGGCGCCGTGTCCGTCACCCGTCCGAAGTCGTGACGGTGGGTCAAGAGCTGACCGCCAAGGTCCTGAAGTTCGACGCCGAGAAGAACCGCGTCTCGCTGGGCCTGAAGCAGCTGGGCGACGATCCGTGGATGGGCGTTGCCCGCCGCTACCCGACCAGCACGCGCCTGTTCGGCAAGGTCACGAACATCGCCGACTACGGCGCGTTCGTCGAGATCGAACCGGGCATCGAAGGCCTGGTGCACGTCTCGGAAATGGACTGGACGAACAAGAACGTCGCCCCGTCCAAGACCGTCACGCTGGGCGAGGAAGTCGAAGTCATGGTCCTCGAGATCGACGAAGACAAGCGCCGCATCTCGCTGGGCATGAAGCAGTGCCGCGCCAACCCGTGGGAAGAGTTCGCCGCCAACGTCCATCGCGGCGACAAGGTGCACGGCCCGATCAAGTCGATCACCGACTTCGGCGTGTTCGTGGGCCTGGCGCAGGGCATCGACGGCCTGGTTCACCTGTCCGACCTCTCGTGGCACGAAGCCGGCGAAGCCGCCGTTCGCAACTACAAGAAGGGCCAGGAAGTCGAAGCCGTCGTCCTGGGCATCGACGTCGAGCGCGAGCGCATCTCGCTGGGCATCAAGCAGCTGGACGGCGACCCGTTCGCCAACTACACCTCGGTCAACGACCGTGGCGCGGTTGTCACCGGCAAGGTCAAGACGGTCGACCCGCGCGGCGCGGAAATCCAGCTGAATGACGATGTCACCGGCTACCTGCGCGCCTCGGAACTGACGCGTGACCGTGTCGAAGACGCGCGCTCGATCCTGAAGGAAGGCGACGAAGTCGAAGCCATGATCATCAACGTCGACCGCAAGACGCGTTCGATCCAGCTGTCGATCAAGGCCAAGGACAACGTCGACCAGCAGGAAGCCATGCAGCGCATCTCCTCGACGAACGAGCGTGAGAACGCCGGCACCACGAGCCTGGGCGCCCTGCTGCGCGCCAAGCTGGACGGCGGCAAGGAATAATTGCCGATGACACGGTCCGACCTCGTCAACCAGCTCGCTGAACGCTTCACGCAGATCACCGTGAAGGACACCGAGTACGCGGTCAAGACCGTGCTCGATGCGATGTCCGATGCGCTCGCGCGCGGACACCGCATCGAGATCCGCGGCTTCGGCAGTTTCTCGATCAGCCGGCGCCCGCCGCGCGTGGGCCGCAACCCGCGCTCGGGCGAGCAGGTCACCATCCCTGAAAAGCTGGTGCCCCACTTCAAGCCGGGCAAGGCCTTGCGAGAGGCGGTCGACAAGCAGCTTCCAGCCGTCGACAAGACGTAGTTCCAAAAGGCACCTTCGGGTGCCTTTTTCATTGCAGGGGCGCCGTCGAGGCGCCCTTGTCGTTCCTGGCCCGCGCCCGCGCGTCACGCGCGCGCGAGCGCCCGCACGTCGCGCGCGACGTGCGCCATCCAGCCTTCGAACTGATGGCCGCAGCCGGGCAGGCGATGGATCGTCGCGCCGGGGAACCGTCGCGCGTACAGGTCGGCGTGCGCCGGAGGCACCGTCGTGTCGGCCGAGCCGAAATAGAGCTGCAACGGCAGGCCGGCCAGCGTCTCGGGCTGGACGGGCTCGTCCAGGCGGAAGCCGTCCAGCTTCCAGCCGCCCGCGCCGACGAAGGGCGGGGCCAGCAGCAACACCCCGGGCAGCGCCGCCAGGGCGGCTGCATCCTCGCCCCCGCGCGCCAGCATGTCCGCCACGATGGCAGCGCCGGCCGAGTGCGCGACAAGAAAAGTTGCCGGCGTGCGGTGCAGCGCTGTCGAAATCGCGCGTCGCCAGACGTCGTTGTCAGGAGCCTCCTCGTGGGGCATGTGCGGGAAATGGACGCGAAAGCCGTCGCCCAAGGCGCTGCCCAGCGCATCGGCCAGGGCGCGATCCGCCGCGTGGGCACCGTCGCTGGCGCCCTGGATGAACAGCACGTCGATGCAAGGAGATCTCACGATGGCCTCATGTCTCGAAATCGCCTCGCCGGGGCAGCAATCCCGGCGCCTGCTGACAGAACGTTGTCAGCAGCCCTCTCGTCCAATGCATGCAACGACATCGAGAAGACCAGGAGAGAGACCCATGTGGACAGCCAGCACCAGCATCGACACCACCGCCTCGCCGCAGGCCCTGTGGCGCCTTTTCGAGGACGTCGCGGGCTGGACGGCCTGGAACTCCGGCATCGAGCGCATCACGCTGCACGGCCCGTTCGCCAGCGGCTCGACTTTCGACATGCAGCCGCCCGGCATGGACGCGTTCACCAGCACGCTGCGCGACGTCCGTCCTGATGCGGGCTTCGTCGACGAGACCGTCATCGACGGCACGCGCTTCCTCGTCTCGCACGAGTTGCAGGCGCTGCCATCGGGCGGCACGCGCGTCACCTACACGGCGCGGGTCGAGGGGCCCGAGGCCGCCACGCTGGGCCCGCTGGTCACGGCCGACTTCCCCGAAGTGCTGGCCGCGTTGAAGGCGCGGGCCGAGCGCGACGCCGGGAGCCAATCATGATCGCCCCCGCTCGTGCGCTCCGCGGCCTGGCCAGCGCGGGCTCGGCCCTGATCTGCGGCGCCGCCGCCGACATCGTCCACGAGATCCTGTTCCAGAGCATGTTGACGACCAGCGCCGTGGCGGGCGTGGCCATCGCGCTGGCAAACCTCGTCGTGCGGCAGGTCCGCGGCGGCTCGCTGCGCCGTCGCGCGCGGCGTGGCTGCGCGGCGCCACGGAGGGCAAGCGCCAGTGTCGGCGCGTGCCGGCCGATGGCATGATCGCCGCGTGAATGCCACGTACCACGTCCACCCCGACATCACCCTCGCCCACACGCTGCCCAGCGCGTTCTACCGCGACCTCGCCGCCTACGAGCGCGTGAAGGAACGCGTCTTCGCGCGCAGCTGGCAATGGATCGGCGACATCGAGGACGTCGCGCCGCCCGGCTCGCTGTCGCCGCGCGAGATGCTGCCCGGCGGCCTGGACGAGCCGCTGCTGCTCGCGCGCGACGGCGCGGGGGCGTTGCGCTGCCTGTCCAACGTCTGCACGCACCGCGGCAACCTGCTCGTGAAGGCGCCGTGCCGCGCCGAGCAGATCCGCTGCGGCTACCACTCGCGCCGCTTCGACATGGCCGGGCGCATGACCTTCATGCCCGAGTTCGCCGAGGCGAGGAACTTCCCGGCGCCGTCCGACCACCTGCCGCAGGTGCCGTTCGGGCTCCTGGGCACGCAGGCCTTCGCGGCGGTGAACCCAGCGGCGCCGCTGGACGACTTCCTCGGCGACATCCGCTCCCGGCTCGCATGGCTGCCGCTCGACGACTTCCGGCACGAGCGTTCGCGCGACCGCAACTTCGACATCGCCGCGCACTGGGCGCTCTACGTCGAGAACTACCTCGAGGGCCTGCACATCCCGTTCATCCACCCGGCGCTCAACCAGGTGCTCGAGGCCGACGGCTACGCCTACGAGCTGCAGCGCTACGCGAACCTGCAGTTCGCCCGCGCGCGCGACGGCGAGCAGGCGTTCGATCTGCCGCGCTCGTCGCCGGACTTCGGCGAGCGCGTCGCGGCGTACTACTACTGGGTGTTTCCGAACCTGATGCTCAACTTCTACCCATGGGGACTGTCGGTCAACGTCGTGCAGCCGCGGGGCGTGGATCGCACGCGGGTGATCTTTCGCTCGTACGTGTGGGACGCCGCCAGGCTGGGCGACGGCGCCGGCGGCGACCTCGACCAGGTGGAGATGGAGGACGAGGCCGTCGTGCAGCAGGTGCAGCGCGGGATCCAGTCGCGCTTCTACGACCGTGGGCGCTACTCGCCGAGCAAGGAACAGGGCGTGCATCACTTCCATCGCCTGCTGTGCGAGTTCATGGCGGATTGAGCGCTCGACGGGGCTGTGGCGCTGGGCAGCCACAAAGAATTGCTGCGCGACCATAAAAGGCCGCGGTCGTTCGTAGAATCCGCGGGGCAGCGTCCGAAAACGCGAAAGAGAGAATGCGCATCCTGACCTGGCTCGTCCGAGCCTTTCTGTTCCTGGCCCTGTTCGGCTTCGCGATCAACAACCAGCAGCCGGCGACGGTCAACTGGATGTTCTCGTACGCCTGGACGGCGCGCATGGTCATCATCGTGCTGGCCGCGTTCGTGGCCGGGACGGTCTTCGGGGTGCTGGCGATGACGCCCAGCTGGTGGCACCACCGCCGCCGCGCGCGCCGGCTCGAGACCCCGGTCGTGCCCGCGCCGCCCGCCCTGCCCGCCGCGCCCGTGGCTCCCGACGTGACGGTGGTGCGCGATGGACTTTGACTACCAGTGGCTGTTGCTGGGCCTGCCGCTGTTCTTCATCCTCGGCTGGCTGGGCTCGCGCTTCGACCTGCGCCAGCTCAAGCGCGAGACGCGCGAATCGCCCAAGGCCTACTACAAGGGCCTGTCGCTGCTGCTCAACGAACAGCAGGACAAGGCGATCGACGCCTTCATCGAGACGGTGCAGAACGACCCCGACACCACCGAGCTGCACTTCGCGCTCGGCAACCTGTTCCGCCGCCGCGGAGAGTTCGAGCGCTCGGTGCGCGTGCACCAGCACCTGCTCGTGCGTGCCGACCTGTCGCAGGCCGATCGCGAGCGCGCGCAGCACGCGCTGGCACAGGACTTCGTCAAGGCCGGCCTGTTCGACCGCGCCGAGGCGGCCTACAAGGTGCTCGAAGGCACGGCCTACCACACCGAGGCGCGCCTGGCCCTGCTCAATCTGTACGAGCGCTCGCGCGACTGGCGCGCCGCGGTCGACACCGCGCAGCAGCTGGAGTCGGCCGGCACCGGCTCGTTCGCGCGCCGCATCTCGCACTACTGGTGCGAGCTCGCGCAGATGGCCGAGGAGCAGCACCATCCCGACGAGGCCGAGCGCGCGCTGCAGCAGGCGCTCAAGGCCGATCCGTCGTCGGCGCGCCCGTGGGTGATGCAGGGCCAGCGCCTTGCGCGCGCGGGCCAGCCCGCCGAGGCCTTCGAGGCCTGGAACGAGCTGCGCCGGCGCGACCCGGCCAGCTTCACGCTGGTGGCCAACGACTACGCCGCCGCCGCGATCGCCGCCGGCCGCGCCGCCGACGCGAAGACGGCCCTCGAGAAGCTGCTCGCCGACGCGCCGCGGCTGGACTTCCTCAGCGCCTGGGCGAAGCTGGAGTCCGACCCCGAGGTCGCCGCCAATCGCTACCGCGACATGCTGCATGCGCACCCGACGCTGTCGGCCGCGCGCGAGGTGCTGCAGCAGCCGGCCATCGCGGCCTCGGCCAAGGCGGTCGGCCCGATGGCCGAGCAGTCGCTGGCCGATGTGCGCACCGCGGTGACGCGCGCCGCCAAGCCCTTGCAACGCTACCGCTGCGCCGCCTGCGGCTTCGAGGCGCAGCGCCATTTCTGGCAATGCCCGGGCTGCCTCAGCTGGGACAGCTACCCCGCGTTGCGGATCGAAGAACAGTGACGCGCCCAAAGGCAAGCCTTCTGCGGGCCGTGCGCCGGGCCGCCCCAAGGAGGCACGCAGTCCCCTCGGGGGCCGCAGCGCCCCACTCGGCGCGGGAGGGGCTCAAGTGACTGTCGATACCCGGCCTCGCACGGCGGTGCTGCACCAGTGGGTCGGGATGGGCGACCTGGTCTGGCACGCGCCCTACATCCGCCGCATCGCCGAGACCAGCCGCGACGGCCAGGTCACGGTCATCGCCTCGCCCACGACGTTCGCGCGCCAGCTGATCGGCCACGAGCCCTGCGTGCGCGAGATCATCGATTTCGACCGCCACCCGCGCCGCGAGGAGAAGCGCCGCGGCCGCCATCGCGGCACGCTGGGCCTGTGGCGCATGGGCGTCGAGCTGCGGCCCTACGGCTTCGACCGCATCATCCTGCTGACCAACCACACCAACCGCACGCTCGTCGCGGTCGCCGCGGGCATCCCGCAGCGCCTGGGCTACGGCACGAGCTGGCTGCAGCGGCGGCTGCTGACCTCGGGGCCGTGGATCAAGGCCTACTCGGGGCCGGCCGTCACGGCCTACAAGGACGTCACCGCCTTCGCGATCGCGCACGGCTTCGCCGACGCGCCCGTCGTGCCCAGCCTGGTCGTGCGGCAGGACGCGCTGGCCCACGCCGGCGCCCGCCTGGCCGGCCTGCCGCGGCCGCTGCACGCGCTGGCGATCGGCGCCTCCGAGCCGTACAAGCAATGGGGCGTCGACAACTTCGTCGCGCTGGCCACCCGGCTGGCGCGCGAGGGCCATGGCGTCGTGCTGGTCGCCGGTCCGGCCGAGCGCGAGATCGCCGACGCCACGCTGCATCGCATCGCCGCCGACCTGCGCGGCCACGTGCGCGCCATCACCGACGGCACCGTCGCCGAGACGGTCGCGACGATGTCGCTGGTGCAGACCTGCATCGGCAACGACACCGGCGCCGTGCAGATCGCCGCGGCGGTCGGCACGCCCTCCTGGGTCGTGCTGGGCCCGCGGCCGCCGCTCGAGCACGATCCCGGGACCTTGCACCTGATCGTTGCGAAGAGCCTGGCCGAGATCCGGCCGGAGGACGTCGCGCAGCGCGTGCTCGAATCACTGCCGGCAAGCGTCGCACGATCTTGAGCAGCGCCCCGCCTCGCGTCGACACGCGCCCGCGCACCGCCGTGCTGCTGCAGCAGAACGGCATGGGCGACCTCGTCTGGCATGCCGAGTACCTGCGGCTCATCGCCGGGACCAGCAGCGACGGGCAGGTCACGCTGATCGCCGCGCCGAGCGTGATGGCGCGCGAGCTGATCGGCCATGAGCCCTGGCTGCGCGAGGTGGTCGACTTCGACCGCCGGCCGCGCCGCAGCGAGCGCCGGCGCGGGCGCCACAGCGGCCTGGCAGGGCTGCTCCGCTTCGCGGCGCAGCTCGCCTCCGAGCGGTTCGAGCGGCTGGTGCTGTTCTCCGACCATCCGGCGCGCGCGCTGTTCGTGGCCTGGCGCGCGGGCATCCGCACGCGCCTGGGCTACGGCGCCACCTGGCTGCAGCGCTGGATGTTGACCCCGTCGCCGTGGATCCGCCTGTACGAGGGCCCGGCGGTGGCCAGCTACAAGGACGCCAGCGCCTTCGCGATCGCGCAGGGCTGGTGCGATGCCCCGGTCGTGCCGCGCCTGAGCGTGCGGCCCGACGCGCTGGCGCGCATGCAGGCGCGCCTCGCGCCGTTGCCGCGGCCGCTGCACGCGCTGGCGATCGGGGCGTCCGAGCCGTTCAAGCAGTGGGGCGAGGCGCAGTTCGTCGAGCTCGCGACCCTGTTCGCGGCCCGCGGCCACGGCGTGCTGCTGCTGGCCGGTCCCGCGGAAGCCGCGCTCGCACGATCCATCCTCGCGCGCATCCCGGCGCCGCTGCGTGCGCACGTCGCCACGATGACCGACGGCACGGTGGCCGACAGCGTCGCCGCGCTGTCGCTGGTTCAGTCGTGCATCGGCAACGACACCGGCGCCGTGCAGATCGCCGCCGCGGTCGGCACGCCGACCTTCGTGGTGCTGGGGCCGCGCCCGCCGCTGGAACACGATCCGCAGACGATGCGCCTCGTGCAGGCGGCGTCGCTGCACGACATCCGCGCCAGCGACGTGGCCGCGCAGGCGCTGCGCGAACTGGGCCTGGCCTAAGCCTCGGCCATCGCCTCGCGCCAGACCGCAAGCGTGCCGCGCGCCGTCTCGGCCCACGTGCGGGCGCGGGCATGCGCGAGCGCCGCGGCGCGGCGGTCGGCAGGCATCGCCAGCGTGGCCGCGATGCCCGCGGCCAGCGCGTCGACGTCGGTCGGGTCGACGATGACGGCCTGCCCCGCCGCCACCTCGGGGCAGCTGCCACGGTCGCTCGCAAGGACGGGCGTGCCGCTGGCCATGGCTTCGAGGATCGGCAGGCCGTAGCCTTCGTAGAGCGACGGGAACAGGTAGGCCGCCGCGCCGGCGTAGAGCGCGGGCAGGTCCGCATCGCCCACGTGGCCGGCCAGGTGCACGCGCGACGCGAGGCCCAGCGTGGCCAGGCGGGACGTCAACGACGCCAGCACCTCGGCCGATTGCTGGCCCGCGACGACGAGCGAGAAGTCGCGCGTGAAGCGCCCCGCCGCGAACGCCTCGACCACGCGCGCCAGGTTCTTGTTGGCCGTGGCGCCGACGAACAGCAGGTAAGGGCCATCAAGGCGAAGGCGCGCGCGCAGGGCGTCGATCTCCGCCGCCGAGTGCGGCCGGAAGATGGGCGACACGCCCAGCGGCACGACCTTCAGGCGCGCCGGATCGCCGCCGACGAGCCGCAGGAAATCCTGCCGCGTGTTCTCGCTGACGCACACCAGCCGCGTGCAGCGATCGCGCAGGTGTTCGTAGAAGCGCAGCTTGCGCTGGCGCTTGCTCTCGTCGACGTAGTTGATATTGAGCGCCGCGTACAGGTCATGCACCGTGGCGACCACCGGCACGTTCCACGGCGGCTCGCGTTCGTCGGGCACGTGGAGCACCTTGCACGCGGGCCGGGGCAGCGGCCAGATCGCGCCGTACCAGGACTGCGCGCGCAGCCGCGGCCCCTGCGCCAGCCGATCGCGCAGCTTCCAGCGCGAGCGCTTGCACAGCTGCAGCAGCTCGAACTCGTCTGGCGCGGGGACGTCCAGCGTCGACAGCGCCTCGACGAGCTGGCGCGTGTAGCGGCCGACGCCCGTGGCGCGGTCGTCCGTCAGGTTGGTGGCCTCGATGGCGACGAGGGGCCAGGTCAAGCGGCGGGCACCGACAGCGCGTCCAGCGCCTCGGGCAGGTTCAGGTAGTCGACCGGCTGCGGGCCCGGCTTGGCGTCGGCCGCGAGCAGCACGCAGCGGCCGACGCCGGCGCGGCGTCCGGCCTCGAGGTCGGTCGCGCGATCGCCGAACAGCAGCGAGCGCGCGAGATCGAGATCGTGCGCGCGCGCGGCCCGCAGGATCATGCCCGGCGCGGGCTTGCGGCAGTCGCAATCGATCGCGTAGCGCGCGAGCTCGGCATGCGGCGGCGGCAGGTGCGGGCAATACTCGATGGACGTCAGCGTCACGCCCTTCGCGGCGAGGTCGGCGCGCAGCGCGTCGTGCAGACGGCCCAGCGCGTCCTCGTCGTAGAAGCCGCGCGCGATGCCGGACTGGTTGGTCACGATCACCAGCGCGTAGCCCGCGGCCTGCAGGCGCCGCAGGCCGTCGACGACGCCGGGCACGAACTCGAAGTCCTCCCAGCGATGCACGTAGCCGTGGTCGACGTTGATGACGCCGTCGCGATCGAGGAACGCCGCGGGCCGGCTCACGCGCCCTGCCCGCGGATGCGCCGCACCAGCGATGTCGTGGAGTAGCCGTCGACGAACGGGATCGCCTTCGCCTCGCCGCCCCAGGATCGCACGAGGCGCGTCTCCTCGAGCGCTTCCATGTCGTAGTCGCCGCCCTTGACGTAGAGCTCGGGCCGCACGCGCGCGAGCAGCGCGCAGGGCGTGGGTTCGTCGAAGAAGGTGACCGCGTCGACGGAGGCCAGCCCCGCGAGCACGAGCGCGCGGTCGATGTCGCGATTGAGCGGGCGATCCGGGCCCTTGCCCAGGCCGCGCGCCGATGCGTCCGAGTTGACGGCCACGATCAGGCTCGCGCCGCATTGCCGCGCGGCGTGCAGGTAGGCGACGTGGCCGCGATGCAGCACGTCGAAGACGCCGTTCGTGAACACGAGTGGCCGCGGCAGCGAGGACAGTCGGCGCGCCAGCGCGGCGGCGTCCAACGCCACGGCGTCGAAGACCTTGTCCTCCAGCGCGCTCACGCCACCAGTTCCTCGTAGCTCGCGGTGGCCGTGCCGAACTTGCCGACCACGATGCCGGCCGCCTTGTTGGCCAGCCGCGTCGCGGCCTCCAGCGGCAGCCCCGCGGCCGTCAGCGTGGCGAGCGCGGCGATGACGGTGTCGCCGGCGCCGGTGACGTCGAAGACCTCGCGCGCCTTGGACTGCTCGTGCACGATGCCGCCGGGCTGGAACAGCGTCATGCCCTCTTCCGAGCGCGTCAGCAGCACCGACTCGACGCCGATGTCCTTGCGCAGCGCCGCGACGCGTGCGTTCAGGTCGTCCTCGTCGCGCCAGCTGCCCACCACCTGCGCCAGCTCGGCCCGGTTGGGCGTGATGACGGTGGCGCCGGCGTAGCGCCGGTAGTCGCGCCCCTTCGGGTCGACGAACACCGGCTTGCCCGCGGCGCGCGCGAGCTCGATCATGCGGGAGATGTGCGTCAGGCCGCCCTTGCCGTAGTCGGAGAACAGCACGACGTCGTGGTCGGCCACCTTCTCGGCGAAGCTGTCGACCATCTGCGCCAGCACCTCGTGGTTCGGGTCGTTCTCGAAGTCGATGCGGATCAGCTGCTGGGCGCGGCCGATCACGCGCAGCTTGAGGATGGTCGCGAACTGCGCGTCGGCGCGCAGCTCGGCCTCGATGCCGTGCGCCGCGAGCAGGCCGCGTAGCGATTCGGCGGCCTGGTCCTCGCCGACCACGGTCAGCAGCGTGACGCGCGCGCCCAGGCTCTTGACGTTGAGCGCCACGTTGGCGGCGCCGCCCAGGCGCTCCTCGACGCGCTCGACGCGCACGACGGGCACGGGCGCCTCGGGCGAGATGCGGTCCACCGCGCCGTGCCAGTAGCGGTCCAGCATCACGTCGCCCACGACCAGGATGCGCCGCCGCGCCAGCTCGGCCAGCGGCGGGATGGAGACGGTGCCCACGCTCATCCCGCGACGCCCAGCTCGCGTTCGATCAGCCCGCACAGCGTGTGGCCGACGAGGATGTGCGCCTCCTGGATGCGCGCCGTCACGCCGTGCGGCACGACGATCGCGGCGTCGCACTCGCGCAGCAGGGCGCCGCCGTCGCGTCCGAGCAGGCCCAGCGTGAACACGCCCGCCTCGCGGGCCGCGGCCACGGCGCGCAGCACGTTGCGCGAGTTGCCGGAGGTCGAGATCGCGACCAGCCCGTCGCCGGCGCGCCCGAGGCCGCTCACCTGGCGGGCGAAGACGTCGTCGAACGAGTAATCGTTGCCGATGCAGGTGAGCGCGGAGCTGTCGGTGTTGAGCGCGAGCCCGGCGAGCGGCTTGCGGTCGTTGATGAAGCGGCCGGTCAGCTCGGAGGCGAGATGCTGGGCGTCCGCGGCGGAGCCGCCGTTGCCGCAGAACATCAGCTTGCCGCCGCCGCGAAGCACGTCGGCGAGCTTGCGGCCGGCGTCGGCGATGGTGTCGTCGAGCGTGCCCAGCGTCGCCATCAACGCCTGGTGTTCGGCAAGATTCTGGAGAAAGAGTGAAGCCATAGAATGGAGTCGCGTCGCATGCAGGCGCATGCCGCAGGGACGCTCAGTTACGATAGCCGTCCAATGATCATGGATACGACGTCAGCGATGGGAACTTCGAACCGGGTGGTGCTCTGCATGAAGTGGGGTACGAAGTACGGTCCGGAATACGTCAACAGACTCTACGCGATGGTACACCGCCATCTGCGCGGCCCGTTCCGCTTCGTCTGCCTGACCGATTCGTCCGAGGGCGTGCGCCCGGAGGTCGAGTGCCTGCCCATCCCCGACCTCGCGCTGCCTGACGGCCTGCCCGAGCGCGGCTGGAAGAAGCTCACGACCTTCGAGGCCGACCTGCACGGCCTGCGCGGCACGGCGCTGTTCCTCGACATCGACATCGTGATCGTCGACGACATCACGCCGTTCTTCGAGATGCCCGGCGAGTTCCTGATCATCCACGACTGGAAGCGGCCGTGGCGCATCACCGGCAATTCGTCGGTCTACCGCTTCCAGCTCGGCGCGCACGCCGACGTGCTGGCCAAGTTCCGCGCCGAGTCGGCGGCGATGCGCAAGCTCTATCGCAACGAGCAGGCCTATTTGTCCGGCGTGCTGCACGAGCAGGGCAAGCTGCAGTACTGGCCCGCCGAGTGGTGCGCCAGTTTCAAGTACCACAGCATCGCGCGATTTCCGCTCAACTATTTCCTCGCCCCGTCGATTCCCAAGGGGGCGCGCATCATCGTCTTCCATGGCGTGATGAACCCGCCCGACGCCCTGGCCGGCCGCAGCAATGGCAACTGGCGCCATGCGAAGGCGTCGCCGTGGATCTCCGACCACTGGAAGGAATAGTGCCGTCCGGCGGCGCCAGGCCGCCGTCCGTCGTTCTTGCCCCGCCCGCGCGCGCGTGACGCGCACGGGCGCCGGCTATCCTGCGCATCGCCGTCGACCGCTTGCTCGCCGCCAATGACCACCGCCTGCCGATGAAGACTTTCGACCGGGTCCGCTGATGGCGCCCAACCCCGCTACCGTCACCTTCTTCGGCTACTGGGCGGGCCGGCTGCCGGCCGTCACCGACCTGCACTTCCGCAGCTTCCTGCGCCAGCATCCCGAGTCGCGCTACGAGCTGTGGCTGGACGAGGACGATGCCAGCGCCATCGAGGCGCCCGAGCTGCAGTGGATCAAGACGCATCCGCGCATCGCGCTGCGCTCGTTCTCGCTGAACGCGCTGATCGGCAAGCACGTCAGCGCGCGGCCGGTCGCCAGCTACGACCGCTCGCCGAAGCTGCGCCAGATCGCCCGCGCCATCCATCGCAAGATCGCCCCGCAATGGGCGCGCCGCAACGCGTGGGAGCACCCGCAGTTCGGCCTGACCTACAAGCACTCGTCGAAGCTGTTCGCCGGCTTCACGCGCAACAAGGCCTACCGCGGCGACCTCGCGCGCTGCCTGGTGCCGCTGGAGCACTATCCCGACGCCTGCCTCTACGTCGACCTCGACATCTGCTTCACGAGCGACCTGACCGCCCAGTGCGGGGACAAGGCCTGGGCCTACCGCTGGGAGGAACTGCCGTTCGCCAACTCGGCGATCCTGTACCTGCCCAACCGTAGCTGGAGCACCGCGCTGACGCGCAAGGGCAACGAGCTCGAGAACTTCCTGCCGTGGATCCTGTTCGCCGACCACGTCTGCGCCGAGCTGGGCGTGGTGGTGCATCCGGCGCGGCTGTTCGACCCGCTGTGGACGCCCGGCTCGGTGCTGTACGGCGATCCGGCGAAATTCTTCGAGGCGCGCGACAACCTCGCGCTCGACATGCACGCGCTGTCGACCGACCGCTTCCTGGCCATCCACTGGCACAACAACTGGGAGACGGTGCCGGCGCCCAACTCGATCTACGCCGGGCTGCTGAAGGCCTGCGAGGGCGCCGTCGAATGAGTGGTCCGGAGACGGCCATCCTCGCGCCCATGCGCTACGCGACGCTGGTGGTCGACCGCCTGCGCGCCAACGCGCCGTTCCGCGCCGACGGGCGCGACGTCCTCCTGCCGTGGCGCCAGCTGCGCGACCGCTTCGCCGTCGAGGGCGTCGAGCTCAACACGCGCGACGTCAACGCCGACCGCGAGGTGGAGTTCGAGCTGCACCTGGACGCGCAGCGCCGTGTCGGCCACCCGCTCAGCTACGCCTACCTGCACGAGGATGCCATCGTGCGGCCGATCAACGGCAACCTCGTGGAGCTGGCGCGCTACCGCAAGCTGTTCACGAGCAACGAGGCGCTGATCGACCACGACCACGTCGTCGCGCTGGATCATCCGAACGACCTCGCGCCGCGCGACGTCCCCGACTTCAAGGAGCGCGACCTGTTCTGCGTGCTGGTCGCGTCCAACGACGCGCTGCCGCGTCCCGATCCGCGCAGCCTGCAGCAGCGGCGCATCGAGGCGATCCGCTACTTCGAGGTGCAGGCGCCCGACCGCTTCGCGCTGTTCGGCGCGGGCTGGGACGTCCCCGCCGCCGAGCCGGGCCCGCTGGGCCGCGTCACCCGGCGCGTCAACGAGTGGCGCCGCCGCCTGGCGCCCGATGCGCCCGCGGCCTTCCCGAGCTGGCGCGGCAAGGTCGACCACAAGCACGAGGTGCTGGACCGCGCGCGCTTTTCCATCTGCTACGAAGACTCACGCGGCAGCCCCGGCTACCTGAGCGGGAAGATCTTCGACTGCCTGACCAGCGGCTGCGTGCCCGTCTACATCGGCACGGCGCACTCGCGGCCGCCGATCCCGGAGGACTGCTTCATCGACGGCGACCAGTTCAGGACGCCCAACGAGATGCTCGCCTTCATCGAGCGCATCGATGCCGGCCATTTCGCGATGTACCAGCAGGGCATCCGCGAGTTCCTGGCCAGCGCCGAGGCGCAGCGCTTCACCAACGCGCACTGGTGCGAGACCTTGGTCACGCGCATATTGGCGGACGTGCAACAGGCGTGAGGCGCCGTTCACGCCATGTGAACGAAACGTGAAGAGCGGGTCAACCTGCGGTCACGCCCCGCGTTGACACTGCATGCGGCGCTCGATTCCGGGCCCGCAACGGGCCGCAGCGCCCCTGAAGCGCGCACAACGCTCTCCCACCCAAGGACGCACCATGATCAAACGCATTCTCGTGGCCCTGATGGCCTTCCTCGCCTTCTCGGTGTTCGCGGCGGACGCCAACAACGCCTCGCAGGCCGACCTGGAGGCCATCAAGGGCATCGGCCCGGCCATCTCCGCCAAGATCATCGCCGAGCGCGCCAACGGCCCGTTCAAGGACTGGCCGGACCTGGTCACGCGCGTCAAGGGCATCGGCGACAAGAACGCGGCCAAGATGTCTGCCGCCGGCCTGACCGTCAACGGCGCCGCCATGGCCGGCGCGCCCGCGGCGCCCGCCGCGCCGGCGAAGCCGACGGCCCCGGCCGCGGTGCCCGCCAAGGCCACGACGCCCGCGCCGGCTCCGCTGCCGACCCCGGCCGCCAACGCCAAGCCGACCGCCACGACGACTCCGGCGACGCCCGCCGTCGTCGCCAAGCCCGCCACCGCCGCCGCTCCGGCCGCGCCGGCCAGCAGCGCCAAGGAAATGAAGAAGGCCGCCGCGGCTCAAGCCAAGGCCGACAAGGCCTCCGCCGCCGCGCAGAAGAAGGCCGACAAGGCTGCTGCCAAGGCGTCGGCGGCCTCGGCTGCCAAGAAGTGAGCTGACGCGGGCCTCGTGCCCGCCGAGCCCGACGATGACGCCCCGTTCGCGGGGCGTTTCCATTTGAGTTGTCGCCGGTTTGCCGAGGCGGCTTCTTGCCCGCGCCGCGCGCGGGCGGTTCCTGGCTCGCGGATCGTCAGCGGCAGGGGAAGCTGGGGTCTGTTTCTCCGGCACCTCGAGCATCTGACTCCGGCCTGTCGCCGCCAGGACGCTCGCCCACACCCCTGCCCGCGCCACAGCGCGGGCGCCGACATCGCCTACTGGTCGGGTTGCGCGTGGAGCCGATGGATCTCGCCGGCATCCCCCGCCCGCGCGCGGCGGACGGCGAACGACGGCTCCGCGGAGATCGTCATCCGTTCGTGGATCCCGGCGGCTCGAGATCGAAGAAATCGAGCACCTCGCCGCGCCGCGCGTGGGTGTCCCTCTCGCCGAGGGCCATGAGTTCGCGCGTGTAGGCCTGCTCGAACAGCAGGTAGCTGGCCAGCGCCGAGCCATTGCTGCCGGGGCCGCCGCCCGACACGCCGATGCCGCCCAGCAGCGCGCGGATCGAGCTGGGCAGCGCGTCGAGATGGCGCGCGGCGATGTCGTCCAGGCGTTCCGACGGCGAGATCAGCAGCAGGCGCACCGGCTTGAGCGCGGCCTGGGCGCGTACCTCCTCGGGTATCAGCGACAGCGTGGCGTTGATGCGCTGCAGGCGCTCGGCGTCCACGGCGAGCGCGTCCAGGAAGATGCTGGACAGCGCGTGGCCGCCAATCTGGGCGATCGACGGGTACGCCGACGGCCCCATGATGCGCGGCCCCGCCGGCTCGCGCATGCGGCCGGCGCCGATCACCAGGATGCGGTCGGCGCCCAGGTGGATCGCCGGCGAGATCGGCGCCGTCTGGCGCATCGAGCCGTCGCCGAACCACTCGTACGAGCCCTGCAGCGGCAGCGTCACGGCGGGAAACATGAACGGGATCGCCGCCGACGCGAGCAGGTGCGCCATGGTCAGCTCGCCCTGCACCGCGAGGCGGTTCGAGCGGATCCACGGCTCGTGCTCGGCCGCGGACTGGTAGAACGTCACGTGCGTGCCCGAGGTGTAGCTCGACGCACTCACCGCCAGCGCCTTCAGGTGGCCGTCGGCGACCAGGTGGCCGATGCGGTCGAGGTCGATCATCTCGGCGAGCAGCCGGTGCAGCGGCGCGTTGTCCAGCATCGATCGCGGACGCAGCTTGCGCATGCGCGCGATCGCCCAGCCCATCGACATCATCGTGAGCCACTTCGCGCCGGTGCGGATCACGCCGAACGAGTCGGTGCGATAGACCTGCGCCACATGCATGTTCTCCCACACGCGCACCAGCTTGGCGATGCCGGCGTCGGCATCGTCGGCATCGGTGGCGAGCGCCGCGGCGTTGAGCGCGCCGGCCGAGGTGCCGGCCAGCACCGGATACGGATTGCCGGGAGGCGCGCCGGCCTCGCGGCGGATGCGGTGGATGGCGTGCAGCACGCCCACCTGGTAGGCGGCGCGGGCGCCGCCGCCCGTGAGGATCAAGCCGGTAGTGGATGCTGCTGCGTGCATGGCGCGCAGTATCGGCGAGGCGGCGGGCGCCGGGTAGCCGAGACAACGCGGGGTTGGCGGGGCCGCAACGAGGGCGCGGACGCGTCGTCGATCCGACGCGACGCGGCTCGGGCTTCAGCGGGCGTCGGCAGCGACCGGACGAGGACGTGCAGCGCGCCGTCGACTGCGATGCCATCCGGCGACGTCGCAAGCTGCGCGCCCCGCGCGCGTCACGCGTGGGCGGGCGCGGCGCGCGAAGGGCTCAATGGTCGCGGCCTCCGCCGCCGCCGCCGTGGCCGTGTTCGAAGCCGCCCGGCGCGCGACGAGCGGCACGCTCCTCGGCACGGCTGTCGGCCCGGCGGTTGTCGACCAGGCCCAGTTCGCCGCGCGCGCCCTCGCGCGGCTGCGAGGCTGCCGCGGTCTGCTGCGGCTGCCGCCCGTACCATGCGCGCTGGTTGTTCCAGCGCTGCTGTTGCTCGGCGCGCTGCTGCTCGAAACGCTGGCGCTCGAGGCGGTCGCGGGCAAGGCGATCCTGCTCCGCCCATTGCTGCGGCGTCCACGCGCGCTGCTCCGGCGTCCAGTTGCGGCCCAGGACGTTGGCGCGATACCAGCGGTCGTCCACGAAGTAGACCGGCACGCCGTACGCCCCGTACTCGCGGCTGTACTGTGCCCAATGCGTGCGCTGGTATTCGGGCACCCACAGATAGACCGGCGGCTGGTCGGTGGCATAGGCCGGATCGACCACCTCTTCCACCACCTGGCCATAGCCGTTGTCGACGGCCATGACCGGCTGCGGCGCAACGACCTGCGGCGGCTCCGCATAGCCGCCGATGGCCACGCGGCCGTACACGCCGGGCTGCACGATCACCGTCCACGGCGCCGCACTCGCCAGCCCGCAAGCAGAGGCAAGCGTGAATCCAGCAGCGGCGATCAGGCGGCGTTTCATGTCGGCTCTATGTTAGACGGGAGCCCTTGAGCAACGCTTTCAGGTTGGTGACAGTTGTCCGTCTGGCGCGTAAAGCGCAGCAACACAACGGGAAGGAATTGCAGGTTGCCGCGGTTTCATCCCTAACTCCCGATCAGTCGTAGACCACCTGCGGCGACTGGGTCGGCATGATCTGCTTCCAGCGGGCGAGCGCGTCGTCGCTGGGCCAGAAGCGGCCCTGGTCACCCAGGTCGAGTTCGGCCGCCGCCCCCTGCGTGCGCACCTTCACGCGCACGCCCAGGCCGTGCACGGACTCGCCGTGCTCGGTGCTGGATCGCCGCGCCGGCCATTGCTTGACGAGCTCGGTCAGCGGGCCGATGTTGCCGTCGGCCTGCACCGACAGGTAGCGGCCGAAGCGCGCGCGCGCCGCCGCGAGATCCCAGATCTGCGTGACGTTGAGCCGCAGGCCGCCGGAGAAGCGATCCGGCTGCACCTTGCCCTGCACCACCAGCAGTTCGTCGTCGCGCAGCGCGTCGCGGTTGGCGTCCAGCAATTCCTCGTTGGCCACGGCCTCGATCGCCTCGCTGCGGTCGTCCACCTTGAAGATGGCCACGCGCCCGCGCTGGCCGTTGATGATGCGCAGGTCGCTGACGATGCCGCACAGCACCTGCGGTTCGCGCGAGTCGATCAGGTCGGCGATGCGGCGCTTGCAGAACTTGCGCACCTCGGGCTCGTACTGGTCGAACATGTGACCCGACAGGTAGAAGCCGATGGCGGTCTTCTCCAGCGTGAGCTTCTCGCGGATGCTCCAGGGCTCGGCCTGCACGAGCGCCGGCTCCTGCGTGGACGCGCCGTGCTCGTCGGCGCCGCCGAAGTCGAACAGCCCCGACTGCTGCGCGTGCGCGGCCTGGGCGTCGGCCCATTCGAAGGCCAGGCCCACGCTGGCGAGCGTGCAGGCGCGGTCGGGATGCAGCGGGTCGAAGGCCCCGGCCTTGACCAGCGCGTCGACCACGCGCTTGTTGACACGCGAGCGGTCGACCCGCTTGGCAAAGTCGAAGATGCTGCTGAACGGACGCGCGACATCGCTTTGCTCGGTGCGGCCCTCGCGGGCGGCCACGATCGCCTCGACCGCGCCCTGCCCCGTGCCCTTGACGGCGCCCAGGCCGTAGTGGATCAGCTTGTCGCCGGCGCGCCCCGGCGCCGGCTCGAAGCGGTGCACGCAGACGTTGACGTCGGGCGAGACGAACGAGATGCCGAACTGCTTGGCATCGGCGAGAAGTACCTTGAGCTTCTCGCTGTCGCCCATTTCGATGGTCATGTTGGCCGCGTAGAACTCCGCGGGGCAATGCGCCTTCAGCCAGGCCGTGTGGTACGACAGCAGCGCGTAGGCGGCGGCGTGCGACTTGTTGAAGCCGTAGCCCGCGAACTTCTCCATCAGGTCGAAGATCTTGTCGGCCTCGTCCGCGTCGATCTTGTTCTTGGCGGCGCCCTCGCGGAAGATCTCGCGATGCTTGGCCATCTCCTCGGCCTTCTTCTTGCCCATTGCGCGGCGCAGCATGTCGGCGCCGCCCAGCGAGTAACCGCCCAGCACCTGGGCGGTCTGCATCACCTGCTCCTGGTAGACCATGATGCCGTAGGTCTCGGACAGCACCGGCTCGACCAGCGGATGCGGGTACTCCACCGTCTCCTTGCCGTGCTTGCGCGCGACGAAGGTGGGAATCAGGTCCATCGGGCCCGGTCGGTACAGCGCCACCAGCGCGATCAGGTCGCCGAAGCGGCTGGGCTTGGCATCGCGCAACATGCCCTGCATGCCGCGCGATTCGAACTGGAACACCGACTCGGTCAGGCCGTCCGAGAACAGGCGGTAGACCTTCGGGTCGTCCAGCGTCAGCGATTCGAAGTTGAAGCCGGCGCGGTCGGGGCGACGCGCCAGGATGAAGTCCTTCGCGAGCTCGAGGATGGTCAGCGTGGCCAGGCCCAGGAAGTCGAACTTGACCAGGCCGATGGCCTCGACGTCGTCCTTGTCGAACTGGCTCACCGCCGACTCGCTGCCCGGTTGCTGGTACAGCGGGCAGAAGTCGGTGATCTTGCCGGGCGCGATCAGCACGCCGCCGGCGTGCATGCCGATGTTGCGCACGATGCCCTCGACGCGCGTGGCCAGCGCCAGCAGCTCGGCGACTTCTTCTTCGGCGGCCTCGCGCTGGTCGATCTCGGGGGCCTCCTTGCGCGCGTACACGATGCCCGGATCCGGATCCGCGGGCACCTTGGCCAGCGTCACCGTCTTGCCCGGGGGCGCGACGATCAGCTTGGCGATCGAGTCGACGTGGCCGTAGCCCATGCCCAGCACCCGCCCGATGTCGCGCAGCGCCGCCTTGGCCGCCATGGTGCCGAAGGTGGCGATCTGGCTGACGGCGTCGCGGCCGTACTTGTCCTTGACGTAGTCGATGACGCGGTCGCGGTTGCCCTGGCAGAAGTCGATGTCGAAGTCGGGCATCGAAACGCGTTCCGGATTGAGGAAGCGTTCGAACAGCAGCTTGTACTCGAGCGGGTCGAGGTCGGTGATCTTGAGCGCGTAGGCGACCAGCGAGCCGGCGCCCGATCCCCGCCCCGGGCCCACCGGGCAGCCATGCGTCTTCGCCCACAGGATGAAGTCCGACACGATCAGGAAGTAGCCCGGGAAGCCCATGTTCAGGATCGTCTTGATCTCGAACTCGAGGCGCTCGACGTACTCGGGTCGCTTCGCGTCGCGCTTCGCGACATCGGGGAACAGCTGCAGCAGGCGTTCCTCCAGCCCGTCGAAGCTCAGCTGGCGGAAGTAGTCGCCCATGGGCATCGCGCTGCCGTCGGCCAAGATCGGCGTGGGGAAGTTGGGCAGGTAGTTCTTGCCCATCGCCAGCGTGAGGTTGCAGCGGCGCGCGATCTCCACCGAATTGGCGATGGCCGACGGGATGTCGGCGAACAGCGCCTCCATCTGCGCCTGCGACTTGAAGTACTGCTCGCGCGTGAAGCGCTTGACGCGGCGCGGGTTGGCCAGCGTCTCGCCTTCGGCGATGCACACGCGCGCCTCGTGGGCGTCGAAGTCGTCCGGCTCGAGGAACTGCACCGGGTGCGTGGCCACGACCGGGATCTGCAGCCGGGCGGCGAGCGGCACCGTGGCGCGCACGTGGGCCTCGTGCGTGGGCAGGCCGGCGCGTTGCAGCTCGAGATAGAAGCGGCCCGGGAAGATGCGAGCAAGTTCCTGCGCCGCGGCCTCGGCGCGCGCCGTGTCGCCGCCCAGCAGCGCCTGGCCGACCACGCCGAGATCGGCGCCGGACAGCGCGATCATCCCGCCGCCGAGTTCCTCCAGCCAGTCCCAGCGCACCCAGGCCTGCGCGCGCTGGACGTTCTTCGTCCAGCTGCGGCCCAGCAGCTCGCACAGGTTGAGGTAGCCCTGCCTGTCCTGCACCAGCAGGGCCAGGCGGGTCGGCACGCGGTCGGCGGCGTCGGGCAGCGGATCCATCCACACGTCGACGCCGATGATGGGCTTGACGCCCTTGCCGCGGCAGGCCTTGTAGAACTTGATGGCGCCGAACAGGTTGGACAAGTCGGTGATGCCGAGCGCCACCTGCCCGTCCGCCTTGGCCGCCGGCGCCACGTCGTCGATGCGTAGCGTGCCGTCGACGACGGAGAACTCGGAATGGGTGCGCAGGTGAACGAAGGCCATGCACCGATTGTAGGGAGCCGGGCGCAGGGCGCCCGGCGCGGAATGGGCAGTTTTCGCCCGAAAAGCTGTGCTAGGCGCACAGGCCGGCCGAGCAGGCGAAAATGCATCCTCGACTGCCGTTCCCATGCCGTTCCTCAACATCTCCACCTACCGCTTCGTCGAGCTCGACGACCTGCCCGCGCTGCGCGACCGCCTCCAGGCCAGCGCCGAGGCCGCCGGCCTCAAGGGCACCGTGCTGATCGCCCACGAGGGCATCAACCTGTTCATGGCCGGCGAGGAGCCGGCGCTGCGCGGCTGGATCGCGCACGCGCTGCACGCGGAGCCGCCGTTCGCGGGCCTGCCGACGAAGGACAGCTTCAGCGACACGATGCCGTTCAGGCGCCTGAAGGTGAAGATCAAGAACGAGCTGATCCGCATGAACCACCCGACGATCCAGCCGCAGCAGGGCCGCGCGGCGTCGGTGGAACCGGCCACGCTCGCGCGCTGGCTCGCGCAGGGCCGCGACGACGACGGCCGCGAGGTCGCCCTGCTCGACACCCGCAACGCGTTCGAGGTCGACGCCGGCACCTTCGAGGGCGCGCACGACTGGCGCATCGACAAGTTCTCCGATTTCCCCGCCGCCTTCGACGCCCATCGCGCCGAGTTGGCCGGCAAGACCGTGGTGAGCTTCTGCACCGGCGGCATCCGCTGCGAGAAGGCCGCGCTCTACATGCGCGAACGCGCGCTGCCCGACGTCCTGCAGCTGGAAGGCGGCATCCTCGGCTACTTCGCGGCCACCGGCGGCACGGCGCCCGGGTGGCGCGGCGAATGCTTCGTCTTCGACGAGCGCCGCACCGTCGCCGCCGACCTCGAGCCGGGCGAGCCGCCGCCGTGCGAGCGGGTGGCCGCCGAAGCGGAGCCGCGCTGATGCAGGCCCTCGTCCGCGCCCTCGGCGTGCTGCTGATGCTGACGGCGCTGGCCGTCACGCTGACGCACGCGCCCGATCGCAGCGTCGACAGCCTCGTCACGCTGTGGGCGCCGCCGCCGTCGGACTTCATGTACGTCAAGGGCCAGTTCGTGCACTTCCGCGACGAGGGCCCGAAGACGGATCCGGTGCCCCTGGTGCTGGTGCACGGCACGGCCGCGAGCCTGCACACCTGGCAGGGCTGGGTGGGCGAGTTGCGCGGGCATCGGCGCGTCATCACCTTCGACCTGCCCGGCTTCGGCCTCACCGGCCCGTTCACCGGCGAGTACCCGCGCGACGACTACCACGTCGACAACCTCGCCCGCTTCACCCTCGACTTCCTCGACGCGCTGCACGTCGAGCGCTTCGCCATCGGCGGCAACTCGCTCGGCGGCGAGGTGGCCTGGCGCGTCGCGGCGCGGGCGCCCGCACGGGTCGACCGGCTGATCCTGGTCGACGCCACCGGCTACGCCTTCGTGCCCGAGCGCATCCCGCCGGGCTTCCAGCTGGCGCGCGTGCCGGTGGTCAACCGCATCGGCGAGTACCTCACGCCCAAGCCCGTGATCGAGGCGAGCGTGCGCGATGTCTACGCCGACCCGTCGCGCGTCAGCGGCGCGCTGGTCGACCGCTACTTCGAGATGCTCACGCGCGAGGGCAACCGCCACGCGCTCAACAAGCGCATGGAGATCGTCGCCACCGACCTCGCGCCCGAGCGCATCGCCACGCTCAGGCTGCCCACGCTGATCCTGTGGGGCGCGCAGGATCACCTGGTGCCGCCGGCCAACGCGCAGCACTTCCAGCGCGACATCGCCGGCAGCCAGTTGGTGATCCTGCCTGGCCTCGGCCACGTGCCGCAGGAAGAGGATCCGCATGCCAGCGTCGCACCGGTGCGCGCCTTCCTCGGCATGACATGACGACCCGGCTCGCTTCGCTCCCCGCCCCCAAGGGGCTCACGCCGGCTCGCTCCGGAGCGGCCGCGCGCTCGCCGGCGCCAACGCCGCGTCGTCCCTCAAGGCCAACAGAATGACCCTCGACCGCCGATTCGCCCTCACGCCCGAGGCGCTGACGATGATGGACACCATCGCCCGCACCGGCAGCTTCGCGGCCGCGGCGCGCGAGCTCGGCAAGGTGCCCTCCGCGCTCACCTACAGCGTGCGCCAGCTGGAGGACGCGCTCGACGTGCTGCTGTTCGACCGCAGCTCGCGCCAGGCACGGCTCACGGCCGCCGGCACCGAGCTGCTCAATGAAGGCCGGCGCCTGCTGGCCGAGATGGACGCCGTCGCCAACCGCGTGCACCGCGTGTCCACTGGCTGGGAGACGCAGCTGACCATTGCCGCCGACGCCGTCGTCTCGCGCCAGACGCTGTTCGAGCTGTGCGAGGCCTTCTACGCGTTGCGGCCGCCCGAGCTGCACGACGGCGCCGGCCCCGGCACGCGGCTGCGCCTGCGCACCGAGGTGCTGGCCGGCACCACCGAGGCGCTGATGCTGGGCTCGGCCGACCTGGCCATCGGCCTGCCTGCCGATACCCTGGCGCCCGCGGGCATCGAGATCCGCCCCCTGGGCGAGGCGCCGTTCGTCTACGTCGTCGCGCCGCACCACCCGCTCGCCAACGCGGAGGAGCCGCTGACCGACGCGGTGATGAAGCAGCACCGCAGCATCGCCGTCGCCGACTCGGCGCAGCGCATGTCGCCGATCACCGTCAACATCCAGCCGGGCCAGGACGTGCTGACCGTCAGCAGCATGCAGGCCAAGCTGGAGGCGCAGATGATCGGCCTGGGCGTCGGCTTCCTGCCCGAGGTGTTGGTGCGGGAGCACGTCGCGGCCGGGCGGCTGGTCGTCAAGCAGGTGGCGCGCCAGCGCATGACGGCCCCGCTGTCCTACGGCTGGCGCAGCGCCGCCGCGCCGCAGCCGCAGAAGGCGCCACAGGGGCTGGCGCTGCAGTGGTGGCTGCAGCAGCTCGAGAGCCCGACGACGCGCTCGGCGCTGCTTCTGCGCGGCGGCCCGTGCCCGCCCTCGGAAAAGTGACGTACGTCGGCCGTTTCGCGCCCTCGCCCACCGGCCTGCTGCACGCCGGCTCGCTGGTGGCCGCGCTGGCGAGCTGGCTCGACGCGCGCGTGCACGGCGGGCGCTGGCTGGTGCGCATCGAGAACGTCGACACGCCGCGCTGCATTCCCGACGCCGACACCGGCATCTTCGCGCAGCTCGACGCCCTCGGGCTCGTGCCCGACGCGCCGCCCGTGTGGCAGTCGCGGCGCGGCGACCGCTACGAGGCCGCGCTGACGCAACTCAAGCGCAGCGGCTGGGCCTATCCCTGCACCTGCTCGCGCTCGGACATCGCCGCCGCGCTCGCGCGCGCCGGCGTGCCGCACGTCGCGCACGTGGAGCGCGTCTATCCGGGCACGTGCTGCCCGCCAACGTTCGAATCGACCGATGGCGAGCCCGACGTCCCATTCAAGCGGACACCCGCGTGGCGCCTGCGCACGCGCACGCCGGCGGGCGAGGACGTCGTGATCGACTGGCACGACCGCCTGCTCGGCGAGCAGCGCCAGGACGTCACGCGCACTGTCGGTGACTTCGTGCTGAAGCGCGCCGACGGCCTGTGGGCCTATCAGCTGGCGGTGGTCGTCGACGACGCCGCACAAGGCATCACCGACGTCGTGCGCGGCGAGGACCTCGCCGACAACACCGCGCGCCAGATCCACCTGCAGCGCGTGCTCGGCCTGCCCACCCCGCGCACCCTGCACACCCCGCTGGTCTACGCCGACGACGGCCAGAAGCTGTCCAAGCAGACCGGCGCGCGGCCGCTCGCGCTGCGCAGCGACGTCGACGCCGTCGTCGCGCTGCGCCGCGCCGCCCGCGTGCTGGGCCTGCCCGCCGCGCTGCACGACGGCAGCGACCATTGCGAGACGCCGTCCGCCTGGCTCGCCAAGGCCGTGCCGGCCTGGGCCGACAAACTGCGCGCGGTCGGTGGCATCATCCCTTCCTTCGCGGCGCCAACAGCGTCCTTTCACCTCAACCAGAGCGAGCACGACATGACCACCACCCCCTCCGGCCTGCAGTACGAAGACACCAAGATCGGCGACGGCCCCGTTGCCAAGTCCGGCCAGTCGGTCACCGTGCACTACACGGGCTGGCTGTCCGATCCCACCGCGCCCAACGGCCGCGGCAAGAAGTTCGATTCCAGCAAGGATCGCGGCCAACCCTTCGTGTTCGGCCTCGACCAGGGCATGGTCATCAAGGGCTGGGACGAAGGCGTGCAGGGCATGGCCGCCGGGGGCACGCGCGTGCTGACGATCCCGGCCGACCTCGGCTACGGCGCGCGCGGCGCGGGCGGCGTGATTCCGCCGAACGCGACGCTGGTGTTCGAGGTCGACCTGATCTCGTCGAAGTAATCGCCGATCGCGGCCGGACGGCGGACGTCCGGCCGACGACGCGAGCCACACACCCACCCGGAGAGTCACATGAAGCGAGTCACTGGCATCGGCGGCATCTTCTTCAAGGCGAAGGATCCCAAGGCGCTGCAGGCCTGGTACCGGGATCACCTCGGCGTCGACGTCAAGCCCTGGGGCGGCGCGGCCTTCGACTGGACGGACGCCGACGGCAAGCCCACCGGCGGGACGACGGCATGGTCCATCGCCTCCGAAAGCAGCGACCAGTTCGCGCCGAGCACGGCCCCGTTCATGGTGAACTACCGCGTCGCCGACCTCCACGGCCTCATCGCGGCGCTCAAGGCCGAAGGCTGCAACGTCGTCGACAAGACCGACGATTCCGAGTTCGGCAAGTTCGGCTGGGTCATCGATCCGGAGGGCAACAAGGTCGAATTGTGGGAGCCGCCTGCGGGGCAGTGAAGAGAAGGGTACGCGCGCACACGCCCTCTGAGCGCCTTGGACGACGGTCGCGCCTCCGCCAGGATCTGTCGATTTCCACCGGCCGTTTCGAGTTGCACGGCAATCGGAGGGAGCGCCAACGCATGAGTGAATTTCAGAAGATCACCAAACGGGATCGACCTGACGCACTGCGGGCGCCCGCCGCGCGACACGCTGAGCATCTTCAATGGGCCCTCAGGATCGCGGCCGTGCGTGCGCGTCGCAGCAAGCCACTTGTTCGCGAACTGCTGGCTACAGCGAGCATCGAAGGGCTTGCTGACGGGCTGGATGCAAAGGTTGCCGCGGTTGGCTTCAAGGTGCCGCACATCGGACAGACATGGCATCAGCTTCTTCCTTGGGAAGCACTGCAAGGCGAGCGTCCTGCCGCAACCGCTGCGATCATTGCTGGGCCTCTCCGCGAGAGCATCCGAAGATGCGCTGCCAATCGACCTTCGGCCGCCTGAGCGAGCCCGCTGGCGGCCAGAAGCGGTCTTCGCCGAAGCTCGGCTCATGATTGCGAAACTACTGAGTTCCCCCCCGTGAAAACCACGATCAACCCCGCCCTCGATGCGCTGATCTTGCTGATGTCGGGAGCTGGGATTGCGGTCAGCACAGCGTTGGCTGCGTGGGGCATCGCAGTTGCGCCCAACGCGCTCCAAGCGCCGGCATTGGGGTTCGGAGTCGCGACGTTGGTTGGCGTGCTGCCGGTTGGCGCACTCTTCGTACTGCGGCAGCAGGCCAAAGGAATTCTGGCGCCACCGGACTACAGCGGCTGTCCTGCCTGGCTGCGCCTGCTTTGCAATGTCTTGATGATTGCCGGGGTGGCCCTCTTCTTCCTCCCAGCCGTCCTGCAGTTCTGCGGCATCGGCCCGGCATTCAATGGGTCTGAACTACCGTCAACGCTACCCGGGGGATTTGGACTCGCCATCTACACGGGCATCTTCGGCCAAGCCTATTCGTCAGCGGCCCGGCGCGAGCGATCACAATCCGAAGTCCCGCCGGCAACGTAGGCGTCCACAATCGGCCAAGGCCGTGCGAGAACCCCGGAATCGCCGGATCGAAGCAGCGTTGGGCGAGGTGATCCACTGCGGCGAATCGATCTCCAGTATTCACGGCTTCTGCGCAGACGCGCCGGCTCGCAGAAGCGGGTTGCTCGGCCCTCAGACCCCCATCGAACTGACCGCCTTCATCGTTCCGGCCATGCCCAGGATGCGCATCACCCGCTTCAAGATATGAGCCGGCACGCGCAGGCTCATTTCGGTGGCGACGGCCATCCGCTGGGCGCTTGGCAACCGCCCGTCACCACACCCGCACGCGCTCCTGCGGCGACAAATACATGGCTTGGCCCGGCTGCACGTCGAAGGCGTCGTACCAGGCATCGATGTTGCGCACCGTGAACGCGCGGTACTTGGACGGCGAATGGCCGTCGCCGATGATCTGTTGGCGCAGCTTGGCGTCGCGCGTCTTGCGGCACCAGCCGCGTGCGAACGCGAGGAAAAACTCGCGGTCGGAGTCGGGCGTTGCCTTGTTGCCTTGCGACGCGCGATAGGCGTCGAACGACGCGCCGATGCCGGCGAGGTCGGCCAGGTTCTCGCTGAGCGTCTGCTGGCCGTTGATGGCGAGGTCGGGGAACGGGCGGTACGCCGAATACTGCGCGACGAGCGCGGCGGTCGCGGCCTTGAAGTGGGCGCTGTCCTCGGGCGTCCACCAGTTGCGCAGGCGGCCCTTGGAGTCGAACTGGGCGCCCTGGTCGTCGAAGCTGTGGCTGATCTCGTGGCCGATGACCGCGCCGATGGCGCCGTAGTTGGCGGCGTCCGGGGCCTGCGCGTCGAAGAACGGCGGCTGCAGCGTGGCGGCGGGGAAGTTGATCGCGTTCTGGATCGGCATGTTGACGGCATTGACCAGTTGCGGCGGCATCGACCACTCGCCACGATCCACCGGCTGGTGCAGCTTGGCGAGTTGCTGCGCAAGATGGAAGCGCTCGCCTCGCAGCACGTTGCCGAACGCGTCGCCGGGCACGACCTTCAAGCCGGCCCACGAGCGCCATCGGTCGGGATAGCCGACGCCCACGTAGAGCACCTGCAGCTTGGCCTTGGCCTCGGCGCGCGTGGCGGGCGCCATCCAGTCGAGCTTGTCGATGCGCTGGCGGAACGCGTCGACGATGTGGCCGACCATCTCGCGCACGCGCTGCTTGTTCTCGGGCGGGAAGTAGCGGTCGACGTAGAGATGGCCGACGGGCTCCTCCAGCGCGGCGCTGGTCGCGTCCAGCGCCCGCTTCCAGCGCACGGGCAACTGCGGCGTGCCCTGCAGCGCCGTGCCGTAGAACGCGAAGTGCTCGTCGACGAAGGCCTTGGGCAGTTCGTCGGAGAAATGGTTGGCCAGGTGGAAGGCGAGCCAGTCCTTCCAGGTCGCCAGGTCGACGCTGCCGACGAGCGCCGCCGCACCCGCGATGCCGCCGGGCTGCCACACGATGAAGCGCTGCTGGTCGCCCAGGCCCGCGGCCTTGAAGAACACGGGCCAGTCCATGCCCGGCGCCTTGGCCTTGAAGTCGCGCAGCGTCCAGACGTTGTCGGCCTTGAGCACGTCCTCCGAATCCTCGCGCGACACGTGGGCCGCGGCGAGCTTCATCTCGAGCGCCATCACGCGCGCGGCGCGCGCGGGCGCGTCGTCGAAGCCCGTGAGCTCGAGCGTCGCGGCCACGTGCGCCTGGTACTTCTCGCGCAGCGCGGCCATGTGCGGGCTGGCGTCCAGGTAGTACGCGCGGTCGGGCATGCCCAGGCCGCCTTGCAGCAGGTAGGGCCGGTAGTGCGCGGGGTCGTTCATGTCCGGCGTGATCCACAGGCCGAACAGGTTCTCGGTCTCGAACGTGGTGGCGTTGAGCGCATCGACGTCGGCGCGCAGCGTGCCGGCGATGGCGCGGGCCAGCGCGGCCTTGTCGCGGATCGCGGCGATGCGCGCGAGCGCGGGCCGCAGCGGCGCGGTGCCACGCGCCTCGATGCCGGCCTCGTCCATCCAGGCCTTGTAGAACGCGGCGACCTGGCGTGCGTCGGCACGGGCGTCGGCATCGCCGTCGACGGCTTCGATCAGCTTGACGATGCGCTGGTTGGTATCCTCGGCGACGATGGAGAACGGGCCCCACGACGACTTGTCGGCCGGGATCTCGTTGTGCGCGAGCCAGTCGCCGTTGACGTACTGGAAGAAGTCGTCGCCGGGCCGCGCGGGCGTGGGCGCGGCGTCGTCGGCGAAGACGGGCGTCGCGCCGCACACGGCCAGGCCGAGAGCGGCATTGAGCAAGGTGCGGCGCAGCGAAGAGGTCGAGATGGGCATGTCGATGAGTTCCTGGAGCAGGCACGCATCTTATGTCGTGCGCCGTCCGGTACCGCGCGCAAAACGGCCCGCTAACTGGCCGTTCGAGCGCGGGCGACATGCTCGACCATGTGCGATCCTATACATTGCTTTACTCGCGCCGGAGTCGGTTCCCAGGGAAACACCCCATCGAGTAAACGACTAGTCAAGACTATCGTTTTGTGCGATGGACGCCGGCATTCCGGCGCTGAAGAGCTGACGCCACCAAGGCGCAGAAGAACACCTCAGGAGACAACATGCGATCGAAGATTGCAATGGGCGCGGTGGCCATGGCCGCCGCCGTATTGACGGGCTGCGGCGGCGGCAGTTCCGGCGGCACGACCAACAACAGCACGGCTGCCGGCACCTTGATCGAGTCGCCGCCGTTGCGCATCGCCTCGCTCAACGCGGCCGACCTCACCGCGCAGCTGGCGGCCACCTCGCAGGGCCAGCAACTCGTCGCGCTGGCCGGCGCGCCGACCTGCGGCGTCGACTTCCACTACTTCCACTACCAGACCGTGGGCGGCAAGAACGAGCAGACCACCGCGTCGGGCGCGATCATGGCGCCCACCGGCGGCACCGGCTGCTCGGGCGCGCGGCCGATCCTGGTCTACACGCACGGCACCGCGGTCACCAAGACCTACAACATCGCCAACATCACCGATGCGACCAACGAAGGCTGGCAGGAAGGCGCGCTCATCGCCGCGTTCTTCGCCGCGCACGGCTACATCGTGGTCGCGTCGAACTATGCCGGCTACGACTCGTCGCCGCTGCCGTACCACCCGTACCTCAACGCCGACCAGCAGTCGCAGGACGTCATGAACGCGCTGACGGCCGCGCGCACCGCACTCACCAACGGCTTGCCGTCGGGCGACACCGACAACGGCAAGCTGTTCATCACCGGGTACTCGCAAGGCGGCCACGTCGCGATGGCCACGCATCGCGCGATGGAGGCCAAGGGCCTGACCGTCACGGCAGCGGCGCCGATGTCGGGCCCCTATGCGCTGGTCGCGTTCGGCGACGCGGCGATCGCGTACAGCTCGCCGGGCCTGGGCGGCACGATCTACTACCCCATGATCGCCAACAGCTACCAGCAGTCCTACGGCAACGTCTACAACGCGACGACCGACATCTTCAGCTCGACCTACGCGACCGGCATCGACACGCTGATCCCCGGCCAGTACACGTACACCACGCTGGTGAGCTCGGGCAAGCTGCCGCAGTTCGCGGTGTTCGACATCGCCACGCCCGGCACCGGCACCGAGCCGAGCAGCGGCAACGCGATGCTGGACGCGATCCTGGCGCAGCCGAGCGCGGCCAGCAACCCGATCGGCAACCTCGGCTTCGGCGATCCCTACCTGTTCACCAACGCGCTGCGCATCAAGTACGCGCAGGACGCGCTCGCCGACCCCGACGGCTTCTTCCCGTCGCCGACCACGCTGCTGCCGCCGGCCGCCACGCCGACGCTGGGCATCCGCGCCGACCTGGCGAAGAACGACCTGCGCGGCTGGACGCCGAAGGCGCCGGTCATGCTGTGCGGTGGCATGAACGACCCCGAGGTCTTCTACAAGATCAACACGCTCGCGATGAAGGCGCTGTGGACGCCTCTGATCGCCACCGGCCAGGTCAGCGTGGTCGACATCGACCCGTCGACCAATGGCGACCCGAGCAAGGCCGGCCAGCTGCCGACGCTGGTGGGCACGATCGCCGCCGGCGTCTTCGCGTCGGAGCCGACCGCGGGCGTGGCCAAGATCAGCGCCGACGTGCAGACGGCGGTGCTGACCAACGCCGCGTTCTCCGGCTACTTCAGCTCGCCGGGCGTGCCGAACTCGCCGCAGGGCGTGATGGCGCTCGAGGTCGCCAGCGTCGCCTCGCAGGCAACCGCGCTGTACCTCGGCCAGGGCGTCACCGACCCGACGACGCTCGCCACCGATGTCGGCAACGGCCTGGTCGCCAACTACCACTTCCCGTTGACGCAGACCGCGTGCGAGACCGCCGCGCAAGCCTACTTCGCCCACTTCTGACGAGGGCCAGCATGACGCAACGCACGATCACCCACGCCCTCCGCCTCGCGGCCTTCCTGCTCGCGGCCTGCGCCGCCGGCGCCCACGCCGAGGACTTCGGCCCCGCCAACGAAATACGCGTCGGCGCCTATTTCGTCCACAACAACACCAAGGCCGACGACCTGAGCGGCCCCTTCACGCCGGCCGGCATCAACATCCGCGTGGGCGACAGCACCACGCCCTACCTCGCCTACCTGCGCAACCTCGACACCCACTGGACGCTCGAGCTGGCCGGCGGCGTGCCGCCCACGGTGAAGACCTACGGCAAGGGCCCGGACAAGGTCGGCTCGGTGCCGTTCAACGGCCAGGAGGTCGCCACCGCCAAGTGGTTCTCGCCCACGCTGCTGATCGACTACAAGTTCATGGAGCCGACGAGCGCGCTGCGCCCCTACGTGGGCATCGGCGTGAACTACACGCGCTTCTACGACCTGCGCTCCACGCCGGCCGGCGACGGGGCGAATGGCGGGCCGACGCGGGTGTCCCTGAGGCGATCCATCGGCCCCGCGGGCACGATCGGCCTGTCGTACCAGCTCACGCGCGAGATCGACATCGTCGCCTCGTACTCGCTGGCGCGCGTCAACAGCCGCTACCGTTCCGACACGGCCGGCGACATCCGCACCACCTCGATCCGCTTCAACCCCCAGGCGGCGATCGTTGCGGTCGGCTATTCGTTCTGAACCTTCCGGCCGCGGACGCTGCTAGACTGGCGTCCTCGGTCGGCAGTTCACCCAGGCGTTGCCGCGCTGGCATCCCCAGCGTCGCTAAACCTGCCGCGTTCCGGTTCCTCGCGAACCGCCAGACGCTCCGTTTCGTTCAGGCCTGTCTCACCACCGCGTGAGCTCGATTCTGGCAAGGGCAACCCCCGGTGCCGCGTCCCTGCGCGGCGTCTCGAGCACACGCTGTCTTCGTGAGGCTTTGCCATGACCCGAACCGTCGTGCCCTATGCGGCACCCGACCTTTCCGCCCTCGCCCGCTCGCTCGAACGCGCGCTCGCCGACCACCAGATCACGCACGGCCGGCTGCCCGGCCATGTCGAGATGATGAACCTGCTCGCGCGCGGCGCGGGCAAGCGCAACCTGCAGGCGCTGCAGGCCGAGGCCGCACGCCTCCCGGCCGCCGAGGCGGCGCCGCCGCCGGTCTCGAGCGACTTCTGGTTCGATGCGCCCGAGCTGCTCGACCCGTCGACCACGCCCGACCCCGGACTCGCGACGCCGCGCCTGAGCGAGCGCGCCGCCAAGACGCTCAAGTGCTTCGACTTCAGCGGCCGGCTCGTGCGCTGGCCGCCCAAGCTGTCGCAGCAGCGGCTCGCGATGTGGGTGCTGTGGACGCGCTTCGACACCCGCCGCGTCTACACCGAGGCCGAGGTCAACCAGGTGCTCAAGGCCTGGCACACCTGGGGCGACCACGCGACGCTGCGGCGCGAGCTGATCAACCACCAGTTCATGACGCGCAAGAGCGACTGCAGCGAGTACCGCAAGATGCCGCAGTGGCCCGACGACGAGGCGCAGGGCCTGCTGCGCGCGCTGCGCAGGCGCCAGGCGCCGTACCGGCTGTCGAACCGGCCGCCGCGCGTGCTGCCGCCCGTCGCGCAGCCGCCGTCGCAGGCCGACGCGAATTGAGCGGCGCGTCCGCCGACGATCGAACAAGCGCGCGCGACGCCGCGGCGTGGCCGCGGCGTCGCGCCGAATTCGGCATCCAGGGAGAAACAAGAAATGCGTGACCTGACCCAGGGTTCCATCCGGGGCCACCTCATCGCCATGGCGATGCCCATCACGATCGGCATGCTGGTGCAGACGCTGTACCTGATGGTCGACCTCTACTTCGTCTCCAGCATCGGCAAGGAGGCTGTCGCCGGCGTCGCCGCGGCCGGCAACGTCACGATGCTGGTGATGGCGCTGACGCAGATGCTGGCCGTCGCCACCGTGTCGCTGGTGGCGCGCGCGCTGGGCGCCAAGGACAAGGCGGCCGCGAGCCGCGTCTTCGGCCAGGCCATGCTGCTGGGCATGGCCTGCGTCGTCGCGACGATCGCACTCGGCGTGGGCCTCGGGCCGAGCTACATGCGCGGCCTGGCCGCCGACGCCGGCGTCGCCAGCGCCGGCGTCACGTTCATCCTGTGGTCGCTGCCCGGCCTCGCGCTGCAGTTCGTGCTGGCGGTCGCGGGCTCGGTGCTGCGCGGTGCGGGCATCGCGAGGCCGGGCATGGTGGTGCAGCTCGCGACCGTGGGGATGAACATCGTCCTCGCGCCGATCCTGATCGCCGGCTGGGGCACGCATCACCCGCTGGGCGTGGCCGGCGCGGGGCTGGCCACCAGCCTGTCGGTGGCGGTCGGCGTGCTGCTGCTCGCGCGCTACTTGCGCCAGCTCGGCGACATCGTCGCCATGTCGGGCGGCCTGCCGCGGCCCGCCTTCGCGCTCCTCGGCCAGATGCTTCGCATCGGCCTGCCCGCCGGCGGCGAGTTCGTCATCATGGTGGTGCTGAACTCGATCAACTACGCGCTCATCCGCGACTTCGGCGCCGACGCCCAGGCCGGCTTCGGCATCGCCGCTCGCGTGATGCAGGCGCTGGTGATGCCGGCGATGGCGGTCTCGTTCGCGATCCCTGCCATCGCGGGCCAGAACTTCGGCGGACGCCGGCCGGATCGCGTCATGGACACGCTCAAGCAAGGCCTCGCGATCGAGCTGGTGCTGATGGCGTCGATCGTCGCCGTGTGCCAGCTTTGGGCGCCGGTGCCGGTCGCGTGGTTCACCGCCGACCCGCGCGCCGCG
The DNA here is from genome assembly GCF_023231945.1 of Scleromatobacter humisilvae. GTDB lineage: Bacteria > Pseudomonadota > Gammaproteobacteria > Burkholderiales > Burkholderiaceae_C > Scleromatobacter > Scleromatobacter humisilvae. The sequence goes on along the minus strand of NZ_JAJLJH010000003.1, from coordinate 456,578 downwards.
GAGGTCGCCGTCACCATCCTGCACGTCGTCTCGTGGAACTTCTTCGGCGCCGGCATCGTGTTCGCGTGCTCGGGCATGTTCCAGGCGATGGGCAACACGCTGCCCGCGCTGCTCAGCTCGTTCACGCGCCTGCTGACCTTCGTGCTGCCGGCGCTGTGGATCAGCCGCCGCGCCGGCTTCGCGTTGATCGACGTATGGCACCTGTCGGTCGCCAGCGTGTTCCTGCAGGCGATCGTGAGCCTGGTGTTGGTGCGGCGGCAGATGGGGACGCGGCTGGCGCCGATGCGGCTGCCGGCGAGCGAGGCTGCGACCGTCGGCTGAGCGCCTCCCGCGCGTTCAGTGCGGCGAACTGGCCGCGGGCGCGCCGCTCGGCGCGTAGTGGTAGTGCCGTTGGTTGTCGGTGGCGACGATGCACAGCCCGGCATCGTCCACGCCGGTGACCTGCACCGTCACCGTGATGTCGCCCGCCGCCGCGGTCTCGATGCGATAGCTGCACTGCGCGTCCGGCTGCCGGCAGACCGACTCCCGCTGCCACGCGTCCTTCAACGCGACGGCCTGGGCCCAGCTGCGCGGCCAGTCGCTGCCCGGCCCGCACTTCGGCCCGGAGGCCAGCAGCCACGTCGCCAGCGCCGCGACGGCGATGCCCGCGCCAATCGTCGCGGTGGACCAGCGCAGCCGAAGCGTCATGTCCGGCCTGCCGTCGATCAGACGTTGAGCAAGGTCGCCCGGTAGTGCACCAGTTCGTCGATCGACTCCTGGATGTCGGCCAGCGCCGTGTGCTTGCCGGCCTTCTTCAAACCCTCGAGCGCCGACGGCTTCCAGCGCTTGGCGAGTTCCTTGAGCGTGCTGACGTCGAGGTTGCGGTAGTGGAAGAACTCCTCCAGCCTGGGCATCGTGCGCGCCATGAAGCGGCGATCCTGGCAGATCGAGTTGCCGCACATCGGGCTCTTGCCCTTGGTCACGTACTGGCTCATCCATTCGATCAGCGCCGCCTCGGCCTGCGCCTCGTCGACCGTGGAGGCCTTCACGCGGTCGATCAGCCCGCTGCGGCCGTGCGTGCCCTTGTTCCAGGCGTCCATCGCGTCCAGCGTGGCGTCGCTCTGGTGGATCGCGAAGACCGGGCCCTCGACGCGAACCGTCAGGTGGGGGTCGGTGATGACGACGGCCACCTCGATGATGCGGTCGGTGTCGGGGAACAGGCCCGTCATCTCCATGTCGACCCAGATCAGGTTGTTGTCGGACTTCTTCAGCAGCGTGTCGGTCATCGGTGTTCCCGGCGGATGAGTTCAGGCGCCGTCGGCGCGGATGGTCCCATTCTCGCGCAGGCCGCGGATCCGGCCCGTCGGCTCTGGATTCGCTTCGTCACGGCGTTGCGTACGCCCGTCGCGTGGCGCTGGAGCGACGGCGTGGCGCGGCCTATCGTGCAGCCATCGCCTCAAGGAGACCGCCATGAACCCCGTCGCCAGCCCCCGCCATCCCTGGAAAGCCCTCGGCGCCGTGATCGCGGCCTTCGCGCTCGTGCACGGCGCGGGCGCCCACGTGTTCTCGCACGACCACGAGCACCACGCCAGCCGCGTCGTCATCCAGCACGGCTCCTCGTTCGACGTCGACGGCGACGACGACTGCCCGGACGTCGACGTCCACTTCGGCCCCAACTTCCCGTTCGACGACGACGGCTGGGACGCGCCTTCGAAGGCCGATCCCTTCGACCACGACTTCGACTGAGGCGACGGCCCGTCGCGCGCAGCGGCAGTTCATCGCAGCCATCCGGACGATCGTCGACAGGCCCTTGGGCCGATCCCCGCCGCTGCCTATCGTGGCCTCGCGTCCTCAACCTGCCCTCCAGGAGTCGCCATGAACCCGATCACCCCGTCCCCTCGCCCGTGGAGGTCCGTCGCGGCCGCCGCGGCCCTGCTCGCCGTCGCGCTCGGCGCCTCGGCGGCCGACATCTCGCGCGTCGACGTCGTCGGCCAGATGCCGCTGAGCGACGCCTGCCCGGCGGCGAGCGCCGAGCTGGCCGACGCGCTCGCCGGCGCCTGGGACGACGCCGCCAAGCCGTCCAGCGTGGCGGTGACCTTCAGGCTGCGCGGCCATGCGGTCTACGACGTCGCGCCGCAGTCGGACTCGGCGCGCACCCTGCACCAGATCCGCCGCGCCGTCCACGGCCTGCGCTGCGACGGCGGCAACGACGGCGCGCGCAGTGTCCGCTTCGTGGTGCGCTTCGTCGATGGCGAGGACGGCCGGCGCGTCGCGCTCCTCGGCGACGACGCTCTTGCGTCAGGACGTTGACCATGGCGTGGGACGCGGAGATCCGCGCCCGCGAGGAGGCGCTGCGTGTCGCGTTCCTGCACGCCGACATGCGCGCGCTCGACGAACTGATCGCCGACGACTACATCGTCAACTCGCCGCTGCACAAGGTGCTCGCCAAGCCGCTGCTGCTGCAATTGCTGGAGACCGGCCGGCTGTGCCACCTGTCGTTCGAGAGCCGCATCGAGACGATGCAGCGCCACGGCGACACGGTGGTGGTGATGGGCGGCGACCGCGTCGTCGACGGTCCGGACCGCGTCTGCTCGACGCGGCGCTTCACCAACCTGTGGCAGCTGACGGACGGCCGCTGGCGCGCGACCGCGCGTCACGCGCACGTGGTCACGCGCGAGGGCGGCGCGCCCGCGCTCGCGGACGCGCCGGCCGGGACTTACCAGCCCACGCCGTAGTAGTCGTAGACCGTGCGACCGTACTCGTCGTCGTAGTCCGGGCGGCGGCCTTCCTCGTAGCGGGGCGCGCCGTCCAGCGTTTCCTTGTCGATGGGCACGACGTAGCCGCCGCGCTCGGTGTTGTACTCGAGCAGGCTCCACGGCACCGGGTAGCGGTTCGTGCCCATGCCCAGGAAGCCGCCGAACTCGAGCGCGGCGTAGCGCACGCGGCCGGAGCGCTTGTCGATCACGAGGTAATCGATCGAGCCGAGCTTGTCGCCGGCATCGTTGTAGACCGTCGTGCCTTCGACGCGGTCGGACGAGATGACGTCATGGCTGAGGGTTTCGTTGAGCGTGTCCATCGTGGACTCCTTTGCACTTGAGAACGAGGGGATAGGCCTGCGCGAGGCAAGGGCCCGCCGTCGATCTCGTGGCAAATCGCGCGCCGTCCGCCCGGCGCGCGGGACGCCCGCTCAACCGGCGCCGCACGTGAACGGATAGGCCTTGTCGTAGGCCCGGCACTCCTCGGAGTTGTGGTTGGCCGCGCTGCTGCAGCAGCTGCGCTTCATGCACGCCGTCATGTTGGCGCGGTGCATCGTGGCCTTGCCCGCCAGGTCCCGCATGCAGCTTTCGGTGACGCGGCCCGCGGGCAGCACCGGCGTCAGCGCGTCGACGGCGGCGACGGCCACGGCGGTCGTCGTCGCCTTGCGATGCTCCGGGCGCGCCGGCTCGGCGCGTGGCGCGGGAGTCGACGTGTCGGCGGCCGCAATGGTCTCGTGCGCGCGCATCGGCGACAGCCAGCGATGCTCGATCTGCGGCTCGGGCAGGCTGGCGCCGGCGTAGACCGCGCGGACGACCATGTCGGTGCGCTGGCGCAGCGCGTCGTCGTTCTGGGCGTCGGACACGCGCACGTGGCCGGTCGCGGCGTCGACGTCCACCGACGACGCGATGCCCTCGCCGTCGAGCGCCTTGCGCAGCCGCGCAGGCAGGCCGGACGCGTCCGCGGGCGCGGCCGGCCCCGCCGCGGTCGGCGCCGCGGCCAGCTGGGCCTCGGGCGCCAGCGGTGGCAACGGGACGGCGCCGGAGGACGGCGCCGCCGTCGCCACGGCCGCCGAGGGCGAGGGCGTCGTCGCTGCCACGGGCTGCGGGGACGCCGCAGTCTGGCTGCTCGCGACATCGACGGGCGACGTGGCGGCGGGCGTGGCCGCGACCTGCGCGTCCCGGCCGCCCGGCAGCGTGCCCTTGTACCAGGCCGCGCCCGCGACGGCCACGGCCAGCACGCTCAGCATGGCCAGCGCCGCCCACGGGCCCTTGCGGGCGGCGCGCGTCGGCGGCTTCAGCGGCCGGTCGGCGGCGTGCGGCGGCGGGACGGCGCTCATCGTCGGCGTGTAGAGCGGCTCGGTCACGCGCGACGGCGCGGGCTTGGGCTTGATCACGCTCTCGCCCGACGCGGCGGCGGAGGGCGCGCCCGAGGCCGCTTCCGCACGCAGGCGATCGCGATCGGCCGTCACGCGCTCGAGCTCCTCGGCCATGCGCGCCCGCAGCGCGTGCGACTCGGCGGCCAGCGCCTCGGTGTTGCGCAGGCGGTCGCGCATCAGCGCGCGGGCCTCGCGTTCCTTCTCGAGTTGTTGTTCGAGCGAGTCGGGCGCGGCGGGTGGGGTCGCGGGCGCCTCGGGGGGCACGTTGCCGTCGATGTCCTGGTTGTTCACGGTAGCTACTCCATCACATGGTCGCCCCGCCCTCCGGGTCATGGTAGTCGGGCGGCGTGCTGTCGAGGATGTCCGGCATGCGTGCACCCGTAACAAGCTGTCAAGTTCGCGCCTCTTGTGTTCTGCGGGCGATGGACTCACCTGCAAACCGGGGTCCCGCGCCATTTCGGGGCGAAACGCCGGCGTGCGCGCCGCGTGGCCGCCACCCCGACCCCCTACACTCGAGGCTTATGAATCCCGTCGTCCTGTCCATCGCCTTCGCCGTCGCCATCCTGGCGTCGCTGCTCGTCAAGTTCTGGCTGGCCACGCGCCAGATGCGGCACGTCGCCGCGCACCGGGGCGCCGTGCCCGCGGCGTTCGCCGGCACCGTGCCGCTGGACGCGCACCAGAAGGCCGCCGACTACACGCTGGCCAAGCTGCGCTTCGGCATCGTCAACGACGCCTTCGGCAGCGCGGTGCTGATCGCCTGGACGCTGCTGGGCGGCCTCGGTGCGCTCAACGACGCGTTGCTGGGCTGGGTCGCGCCGCATTGGGGCGCCATGGCCTACCAGCTGCTGCTCGTCGGGGCGTTCGTCCTCATCGGCGCGCTGATCGAGTTGCCGTTCGATCTCTACAGCACGTTCCGCCTCGAACAGCGCTTCGGCTTCAACAAGACGACGGTGGCGCTGTTCTTCAGCGACCTGGTCAAGTCCCTGTTGCTGGGCGTCGCGATCGGCGGCCCGCTGCTCGCGCTGGTGCTGTGGATCATGCAGGCCGCCGGCGGTCTGTGGTGGCTGTGGGCCTGGGGCGCGCTGACGGCCTTCCAGCTGCTCGCGATGGTGGTCTACCCGACGCTGATCGCGCCGCTGTTCAACAAGTTCGAGCCGCTGGCGGACGACGCGCTCATCGCGCGCGTGCAGTCGCTGATGCAGCGCTGCGGCTTCCGCGCCAAGGGATTCTTCGTGATGGATGGCAGCCGCCGCTCGGCGCACGCCAACGCCTATTTCACCGGCTTCGGCGCCGGCAAGCGCGTGGTCTTCTTCGACACGCTGCTCAAGCGCCTCAACGGCGACGAGGTCGAGGCCGTGCTGGCACACGAGCTGGGCCACTTCGCGCATCGCCACATCGTCAAGCGCATGGTGCTGACGCTCGCGTTCAGCCTCGCCGGCTTCGCGCTGCTGGGCTGGCTGGCGTCGCAGTGGGGCTTTTATGCGGGCCTGGGGGTCACGCCCAACGCGGTGTTCTCCGACAACGCGCTCGCGCTGCTGCTGTTCATGATGGCGCTGCCGCCCTTCCTGTTCTTCGTCTCGCCCCTCTTCGCGAGCCTGTCGCGCCGCGACGAGTACGAGGCCGACGCCTACGCGCGCAGCAACGCGAACGCCACCGACCTCGTGCGCGCGCTGCTCAAGCTGTACGAGGACAACGCCGCCACGCTCACGCCCGATCCGGTCTACGTGCGCTTCTACTACTCGCACCCGCCCGCGTCGTCGCGCATCGCGGCGCTCGGGCTGTCCCACGTCAGTCTCGCCGGAGCGGCGGCTTGAGCGCCCGCGGCGCCCCGGCCTCGTCGCCGCACGCGCTGGCGCGCGTCGTGGGCGTGCACGGACGCCACTCCGTCATCGAGACGGCCGACGGCACGCGCATGCTGGCGCACGGCCGCGGCAAGAAGAGCGAGGTCATCGTCGGCGACCACGTGCGCTGGCAGGTCTCCGGCGACGAGGGCGTGATCGAGTCGTTCGAGCCGCGCACCAGCCTGCTCAAGCGCCAGGACGAATGGCGCAGCAAGAACTTCGCGGCCAACATCGACCTGCTGCTGATCATGGTGGCCACCGATCCGCCGTACAGCGAATCGCAGCTGGCGCGCGCGCTGATCGCCGCGGAGGACGGGCGCATCGCGGTCAAGATCGTCCTCAACAAGATCGACCTGCCCGAGGCCGCCGCAGCGCGCGAACGCCTGGCGCCGTATCGCCGAATGGGCTACGACGTGCTGGAGGTCGCGGTCAAGACCGATCCCGCCGGCACCAGGGCGGTGTTCGACCCGCTGCTCGAAGGCAAGACGACGCTGGTGCTGGGCCCCAGCGGCATGGGCAAGAGCACGCTGGTCAACCTGCTCGTACCGCACGCCGATGCGCAGGTGGGCGAGATCTCCAAGGCGCTGAAGTCCGGCAAGCACACGACCACCACCACCACCTGGTATTGGCTGGACGACGATCGCCGCAGCGCGCTGATCGACTCGCCCGGCTTCCAGGAGTTCGGCATCCACCACATCAAGTCGGCCGAGCTCGGCTCGCTGATGCTGGACTACGGCATGTACCTCGGCGACTGCAAGTTCGCCAACTGCACGCACCGCCACGAGCCGTCGTGCGGCGTGCGCGCGGCCATCGCCCGCGGCGACATCTCGCCATCGCGCGAGCGCATCTACGAAGAACTGATGGGCGAGTTGGAGCGGGCTGCGTCGCGGCATTGAGCCGGCGAGGTGAAGCGATGCCTCTGCTGCGATCGATGACCGCGCTCGCACGATGGCTCTCGGCGCCCTGCCTGTCGCTGGCCTGCGCGGCCGGCAACGCCGGCACGTCCGTCACCCCGCCACCGCCCAGGCTGCACTACACGATGGCGAGCCACACGTTCGCGGTCGCCGACGCCGGCCGCAGTCCGGACGAGCGAAGCATGGCGCGCGACGTCGAATGGACCTATCCGATCTTCACCGACACGCGCGATCCCGCGGTGCGCGCATTGAACGCCTGGCTGCGCCAGCAGTCGCTGGAGCTGCTGCTCGGCGACAAGGCCGGCGCGGTCCCGCCGTCGGACGCGCAGGTCGTCGCCCAGGCAGCCGCCGACCAGGACTTCATCGACGGCGGCATCGACCAGGCCGTCATCACGCCCGAGGGCGCGTTCGGTCGCTATCGAAGCTTCCGCTACAACAGCGAGATGATCGGCGGCACGCATCCGTCGCATGCGTTGTCGAGCCCGCTCTACAGCCTGGACCGGCGCGCCGAGATTTCCGTCGCCGACCTGTTCAAGCCTGACGACGAAGGCGTCCTGCCGGCGCTCTACGACGCCCAGGTGCATTCGCCCACGCAGTCGTGTCCCGATCAGGAGTTCAGCTGGCGCTGGACGAGCCTGGTGGCCGAGGACACCCTTGGCTTCGAATATCCGTTCGCACCGGGCCGCGGGCGTGAAGGCGTCGACTGTCTGGTCGTCGTGATCCAGAGTCCTGCGATCGCCCGCCTGCTGAAGTCGCCACGCAGTCTGCGGCCGCGATTCGAGCTGGTCGACGACACGGCGCGGCCGGCCGTGCACCACGCCGCGAAAGCAAGCGCGGCTGCGGCCAGCGCGGCCTCCGCGCCTTGACGCCAGCCGCTCAGGACAGCCTGGGCACGATCCCTCCGGTGCACCGCATGTAGTCGCGGTACTCGTCGCCGAACTCCCCGATCATCATCGCCTCCTCGTTGGGCACGCGCACGATCAGCATCACCGCGACGGCCACCAGCGCCGCCGGCCCGGCGATCCAGTTGGCCAGCAGGAGCGCCTGGCCCAGGCCCGAGACGAAGAACGACGTGTACATCGGATGCCGCACGAGGCGATAGACGCCCCGCGTGACGAGCGCGTGCTTCGCATCGATCTCCAGCGTCACCGACCAGTTGTCGCCGAGGTCGACGTGCGAACGCCAGAACAGGCACAGGCCGGCCGCCATCGCGACGACGCCCAACGGCACGCATGCAGACGGCTGCGCGCGATCGGCGAAATCCAGGGCTCGCGTCCAGACGAACAGCAGCGGCAGCACGATCTGGCCGATGCCCACCAGCGCGATCAGCAGGCGGTCGCGCAGGTCGCCCCTGTCGGTCTTCTGCTGGCGCCGCGCGCGGCGGATGAACACGCCGCGGATTGCGAGATAGGCGGCCGTGAAGGCCATGAAGACGAACGAGGAAATCGATGGCGTCATGCGCGCAGTATCGACGCCGACTCGACCGCGACGTTCCCCGCTTCGGGGGGCTTGACGCGCCGCGTCCGGCCAGCGGATCAGGACAGCAGGTTCGCGAGCTTGAGCAGCGCCACCAGCAGCATCCACAGCACCACCGAGCGCCAGACCAGGCCGACGACGATGCCCAGATGGGCCAGCTGAGGCGGCATGCCCTGCGTCGTGCTGCCGCCGGACTCGAACGTGGCCGTGCCGTCGCCGCTGCTGAACGTCTTCGACCGATCGGGCGTGATGCCCGGTGCCGTGCCGCCGCCCAGTTGCACGCCGACAGCACCGGCCGCGGCGGCCAGGATGATGCCCTCGTTGGCGTGCTTCCACAGGCCCGCGTCGCGCTTCCAGCCGTCGATCGCGTCCTGGAAGTTGCCCACCACCGCGAAGCCGAACGCGGTCAGGCGCGCGGGGATGTGGTCGATCAGGCTGAACAGGCGCTGCGACAGCGCCATCAGGTTCTCGTTGATCGGCATGTCCAGCGACTTGCTACGGAACGCCCAGTAGCGCGACGCGAACTCGGCCATCCGGTACAGCACCGCGCCGGCCGGTCCGAGACCCACCGCCGAGAACACGACGAAGCTGAAGAACACGCCGAACACGTGGCGGTGCGCGGCCAGCAGCGAGTGCTCGATCATGTGGCGCAGCAGCTCGGTGCGTGGCAGCTCGGAGGCGTCGAGGTGGCGCCACTCGGCCAGCAGCCGGCGCGCCTCGGGCTCGTCGCCGCTCTCGAGTGCGGTGCGGATGTCGGTGAAGTAGTGGCTGAACTGGCGAAAGCCCAGCGTGAGGTACAGGATCGCGATGTCGAAGACGAGCGCCGCGATCGTGTTGTAGTGCGCGATCGCGATGTAGACGAGCGCCGCCGCCAGTGCCGGCGCGATCACGGTGACGACCCACACGACCTTCGCGTGCTGCGGCTTGCCGGCGTCGAAGTTGCGGCCCGTCCAGCCGACCCATGACGCGAGCGAGTAGTGCACGACGTTGTTGCGCGGCAGCGGCTTGATCTGCTCGAGCAACAAGGCGAAGAGGACGGCGACGAAACTCATTGGGACGAATCATAGCCGCAGCGCGACGGCACGCGGCTCGCGCGACGGTCGATCAGCGCGCGAGGAATGCGTACAGGTTGCGCAGCATCGCGGCCGTGGCGCCCCAGACGAAGTACGGCTCGCCGCTGGCGTCGGCGCCCCACGGCATCGAGATGAACTGGCGCTTGAGTCCCTGGAACTCCGCCGCGTGGCGCCGGTGGTTGGACGGATCCATCAGGAACGCGAGCGGCACCTCGAACACCTCGGCCACCTCGAAGGCGTCGAGCGCCAGCGCGCGCGGCGGGTCGAGCAGCGCGACCACCGGCGTGACCTCGTAGGCCGTCACCGTCGTGTAGGTGGGCAGCACGCCGATGACCTCGATCTCGTCGGCCGCCAGACCCACCTCCTCGTGCGCCTCACGCAACGCCGTGGCGACGGCATCGGCGTCCTCCGGATCGGTGCGTCCGCCCGGGAAGCTCACCTGGCCCGCGTGGTCGTTCAGGTGGTCGGTGCGCTTGGTGAGCAGCACCGTCAGGCCCTCGGGCCGGCGCACCAGCGGCACCAGCACCGCGGCCTCGCGCATCGGGCGTTCGGCGAAGCGCTGGCCGTCTCCGGTGAACTCCGGCGTCCACGCGACCGCGTCGCTCCCGGGCGCGCGCAGCGTGGGCGCGAAACGCGCGCGCAACGCGTCGGGCGTCAGGCGCTCCGGCGGAACCGCCGGCAGGTGCGAATCGAGGCCGACGACCGGCGCGAGACGCGGCTCGCGGATGACGCCGCGCGGCGGGGCGGCGGGCGTGGACGGGGCGTCGGAAGAAGGCATTCGGTCAGCGTGGCGGTCGAGAGTCGATGGACGATTGTCCGGCCGCCTGCCCCGCGATGCACGCCGCATCGTCAATCACCCCCACGGGCCCTCTGGATCGACGGGCGTCACGCAGCTGTCTCATCCGGCACGACCAGATGGCCGCGATAGCCGACGACGCGCCCGATCCCCGGCACCGCGGCCTCGATGCGAAAGCACAGGCGATCGCCATCGCCCGTCTCGCCGGCCTCCAGGCGCGGCCGCAGCCATGCCGGGCAGGGTATGCCGAGGAAGCGCAGCGACCGCAGGCGCAGGCGCAAGCCGCCGTCGACCTCCTCCAGCGCGAACACGAGCCGCGCGGGGCCCATGCATTCGACCACTTGGCCATCGACGAGCCGCATGCGCGAGCGCATCGTGCGGAACGGGAAGTGCCGGGTCCAGGTCTCGACGTCGGGGGCGGCATCGAGCTCGAAGCGGATCGCCCCTGACGCGGCCTGGCGCGGACTGCCGAGACAACGCGCGAGCAGGCGGCCGATCGGCGAGTCCGGCGGATCGGTCTCGACGGCGCCGTGGAGCTCGTGATGCCCGGACAGGCGATGGAAGCGGCCAAGCGCTGGCGCCAGCGCCTCGAAGCGCGCGCCCAGCGCGGCTTCGAACAGCGACGGTCGCCGGCTCACGCGACCTTCCACGAGATGTGCCGGCCATCGGTCTCGCGTGCGAAGTCGTCCAGCGTCAGCTCGCCGACGCAGGGCCGCGCGCCGATCGCCGGCGGCTGGCCGGCCGCGAGCTTGCGCACCAGCGCGGCGGCGGCCAGCGTCGGCACGAACGGGCCGTCGCCGTCGGTGGCCAGCAGCGTCCAGGTGCGGCGCGCGCGCCGGCCCTGGTCGTCGAGCCCGCGCACCGACACGTGCATCGCGCCCGCGTCCGACCCCAGCGTGGCGAAGCGGTCCGACCAGCGCTTGAGCCACGGCGCGTGCACCGTCCAGTCGCGCACCAGGCCCAGCCGTCCGGCCAGCGCCATCGCGTTCATGCCGAAGTGCAGCGCGAACAGCTCGAGACCGGCACCGAAGCGCACGCGCGGCCGGCCGGGATGGCGCGCCGGCAGCAAGTCCAGGTCGGGCACATCGCACGGTGACAGCGGACGCCAGCCGACCGGTGCGGGATATCGATGCAGGCGCAGGCGCAGCCAGCCGGTGAGCGTGCGGCCGTCGTCGTGGCGGATGGGACGTCCGCAGTAGCTGAGCCCGGCCCGGATCGTCGACAGCCCGCGCTCGGTGCGGTTGCCCGGGCTGATGCCGATGTCGATCTCGTCGACGCGTTGCCAGCCGCGCGTCATGTCGTCGACGGCCGCGCCGGACAGCGCCGGCACCGAGCTCGCGCCACTGAGCACGCAGACGCCGGCCGCCGTGGCCGCGACGTCGACCGCGGCGACGCCGGCGACGAAGTCGCGGCCGTCGGCGAGATCGATGCAGTGCACGCCGGCCGCGGTGCAGGCCAGCGCGACGCGGTAGTCCTGGCCCTGGAACGGGCCGCTCGCGTTGACGACGGCGCGCACGCGCAGGCCGTCGAGCCAGCCGGGGAGTTCGTCGGACATCGCGTCGAGCTCGATGGCGCCCAGCGTCGCCTGCGCCTGCGACCGCAGCTCGGTCAGGAGCGCGGAAGCCTGCTGCGCCGACCGGCCGGCGACGATGACGTGCAGTCCGGCCTGCCGCGAGAGGCGTTCGACGAGGCGGCGGCCGAAGAAGCCGTAGCCGCCGATGACGAGGACGCGATAGGGTTCGGAGGTCGAGGGGCTGCTCATCGGGGAGCGAGTGTCCCCTGCCCTGCGCCGCAATCTCCGGCCGGAAACGAAAAAGCCCGGCAGAGCCGGGCTTTGTTGGCATTCCGGACGCCCGTCGGGCGTCTCGAAATCAGGCCAGCTTTTCCTTGATCCGAGCCGACTTGCCCGAGCGATCGCGCAGGTAGTAAAGCTTGGCACGGCGCACGTCGCCACGGCGCTTGACTTCGATCGACGCGATCAGCGGGCTGTAAAGCTGGAACGTGCGTTCCACGCCTTCGCCGCTGGAGATCTTGCGAACGATGAAGTTGGAGTTCAGGCCGCGATTGCGACGGGCGATCACGACGCCTTCGTACGCCTGGACGCGCTTGCGCGTGCCTTCGACGACGTTCACGTTCACGATCACCGTGTCGCCGGGGGCGAACGACGGGATGGTCTTGCCGAGACGGGAAATCTCTTCCTGCTCGAGGGTAGCGATCAGATCCATTTGGATTACCTAGTCAAACCCGTTCTTGGCGGCGCACTATTGCTTGGAATGCGGCACTGGAGTCCATCCAGGCGAGGAGAGCGAGGCTCTCGACAGCCACTTCTGCCCGGCAGAGGAACGGTGAGCCTGCGATTATAGCGTGCCGGAATCCAGGCTGGCCAGGAATTTCTCGTCCGCCTTCGTCAGCCGCCCCGCTGCCCGCGCTGCGGCGATCAGGTCGGGACGGCGCCGGGCCGTCAGCGCCAGCGACTGCTCGCGGCGCCAGCGCGCGATGTCCCTGTGATGGCCGGACAGCAGCACCGGCGGCACCGGCAGCTCGCCCTCGGGCGTCGCCAGCAGCTCGGGCCGGCTGTAGTGCGGGCAGTCCAGCAGGCCCTGCTCGAAGCTGTCCTGCAGGTGGGACTGCTCGTCGCCCAGCACGCCAGGCATCAGGCGGGCGATGGCGTCCAGCAATGTCAGCGCGGGCAGTTCGCCGCCGGACAGCACGAAGTCGCCCAGGCTCAGCTCGACGTCGACGTGGCGGTCGATGACGCGCTGGTCGATGCCCTCGTAGCGGCCGCACAGCAGCGTCGCGCCGGGGCCGCCGGCCCACTCGCGTACCAGCGCCTGGTCGATGCGGCGGCCGGTGGGCGTGAACAGCACGACCGGCCCCGCGAGCGCACCCGCGTCCGCGCGCGCGCTCGCGACCGCGCCCAGCGCGCGCTCGAGCGGCTCGGCCAGCATCACCATGCCGGGGCCGCCGCCGAACGGGCGGTCGTCGACGCGCCGATACGTGCCTTCCGCGTGGTCGCGCAGGTTCCACAGCTTCACGTCGACCTGGCCGGACTCGTACGCGCGGCGCGTGATGCCCTGCGTCAGGAACGGCGCGAACAGGTCGGGGAACAGCGTGACGACGTCGAAGCGCATGCGGGCGCTCCGGGCGTCAGTAGTCCAGGCCCCAGTCGACGACGATGCGGCGACCGGCGATGTCGACGGAATCGACGTAGGCTTCGACGAACGGGATCAGGCGCTCGTCGGCCGCGGGCTCGGCGGGCGCCTCGGCCTGCGGCTCGGACGAGCCTGGAACGTTCGCGGGCTTGACCCGCAGCACGCAGTGCGGGCCGGTGTCGATCAGGCCGATGACGTCGCCGAGCGCCGCGTTGTCGCGGTTGAAGACCGACAGGCCGATCAGGTCGATCCAGTAGAACTCGTCGTCGTCGGTCGTGGGGAAGGTGGCGCGCGAGACGAACACGCGCACGCCCTTCATCGCCTCGGCGGCGTCGCGGTCGGCGATCTCGGGGGCGGTCGCGACGATGGCGTCGCCCTGGTCGCGCACGCCCTTGACGTGCAGCGCGAACGGCAGCGGCGCGGCCAGCGCGGCCTTCTGCGCCGGCGTCTTGTGGGCGGGGGTGACCGCGACGGCGGTCTTGCCGGGCCTGGCAACGGCGGCAGCCGAGGGCTTCTTGAGGCTCTCGGCCGGCTTCAGGAACCAGACCTTGGCGGAAAACAGCGCCTGAGGGTCAGACGCGAAGGGCAGCACCTTGATGCCGCCCTTGATTCCCCAGGCACCGAGGATGCGACCGATTTCGATCGCGTCTTCGGGCCAGGAGAGGTCTTCTTGCTGCTCGTGGGCGCTCATCGCGAGACGGCGCGGTCAGCCGCGCAGCAAAGAAGACGTGCCGACATCAGGCAGCGGCGGGAGCCGGGGTGCCGACGGCCTTCTTGGCGGCCTGGTCGAGCAGGCGCTGGACGGTGGGCGAGGCTTGCGCGCCGACGCTCTTCCAGTACGTGACGCGATCGAACACGACGCGCAGCGGCTCTTCCTGGCCCGAGGCCATCGGGTTGTAGAAGCCGACGCGCTCCAGGTAGCGACCGTCGCGGCGTTCGCGCGAGTCGGCGACCACGATGTTGTAGAACGGGCGCTTCTTGGCGCCGCCACGGGCAAGTCGAATGACGACCATGATGAATTCCTAAGTGTTTGGTGTGTTTTGCCGCGCCAGGGAGACACGCAAGGGCAGGCCAAACGTTTTTGCCTTTGCCGGCCGGGAAGCCGACAGCAGCGCTACATTCGACGCCGTTAGATACGCTGGTGAACTGCTTCCCCGCTTGACGGGGAGCGGAGCCGGGACGTCAATCCCAGCGGAGGGTTAGTCCGCAAGCTCCAGGCAAGGCACCAGCCAACGCCGAAAACCGAGCATTATAAACTGATCGCCATGCACATTGACAACTCCGCCGTTTCGACGTCGCCGCTGATCCTGCGCGACAGCACGTCCGCCGACGTTCCCGCCTGCGGCGAGATCTACCGCGAGGCCGTGCGCAACGGCACCGGCACCTTCGAGCTGGACGAGCCCGACGACACCGAGATGGGCAAGCGCCGCGACGCCATCCTCGCGCAGGGCCTGCCCTGGCTGGTGGCCGAGCGCGGCGGCCAGGTGCTGGGCTACGCCTACGCCAACCAGTTCCGCCCGCGCCGCGCCTACCGCTTCTGCGTCGAGGATTCGATCTACCTGGCGCCCGCGGCGCGCGGCCAGGGTGCCGGCAAGCTGCTGCTCGTCGAGTTGATCGCGCGCTGCGAGCGCCTGGGCATCCGCCAGATGCTGGCCGTGATCGGCGATGCCGAGAACGCGGGCTCGATCTCGGTGCACAAGTCCTGCGGCTTCGAGCACACCGGCACCTTCGCCGCGGCGGGCTGGAAGTTCGAGCACTGGCTGGATGTCGTGATGATGCAGCGCCGGCTGGGCACGGGCGCCGACACGACGCCGGTCGAGCGCGAGGACATGCAGTGACGGGGCCGCGCCCGTGCCCAGCGTCGATGCGAGGCCGCCGCGCTCGGCCGCTCCGCAGCAGGGCCGAGGCCCCCTCGGCAGGCTGCGAGCGCAGCGAGCGGGGACTGTCATGACGCTTCGCGATCCCGACGAGGTGCCGTCGAAGACCCTCGCGACCTGGATCGCCGTCATCGGCGGCAGCGTCGGCCTGCACCACTTCTACCTGCACGGCCTGCGCAGCCGCCTCGGCTGGCTCTATCCGATCCCGACGCTGGTGGGCCTCGTCGGCGTCTTTCGCATGCGCGACCTGGGCATCGACGACCGGCTGTCCTGGGCGCTGATCCCGTGGCTGGGGCTCACGATCTCGATCGGCATGCTGTGCGCCATCGTCATCGGGCTGACCACCGACGCCAAGTGGGCGCGACTGTACGCCGGCGAGCCGGGCCAGCCCGTCGTGCAGGCCACGCGCGAGGAGGACGACGAATCCCCGCCGCCGGGCATGGTGCGCACCGGCTGGGCGCCGGTGCTGGGCGTGATCCTGGCGTTGATGATCGGCGGCGGCGTGCTCATGGGCACCATCGCGTTCACGGTGGAAAAGGCCTTCGACGTTCAGCGCTGAGGCGCGTGCCGCCCGTTCTAGGGATGTCAGCCAGCCGTGGCTGACGGAGACTCCGCCGCGAAGCAGCACGGCAGGAGCACGGAATGGCGGAAGCGCCCGAGATTGCCAAGAAGCACGCCAGGACCCACGGAGCAACCGGACTGGTGCCGGATTGCCGCCTGATGCTCTCGTTCGCCCGCAAGAACGGCTTCGTGCTGCCGCTGCCGCTGCTGCGCGAGATCGGCTGGCTCGACTCGGTGCTCAAGGCGCTGGAGATGGATCCGATCTCGCAGGTGGCGCCGGCTCTCGTCTGGCCGATCGAGGTGGCGGGCGCGGCGCCGCTGTACACGATCCACGATCCGCACCCCGACCACAGCGCCCCGCAGGCCACCGGCCTGACGCCCGAGGAGGTGATCCTGGACATCCATGCGAAGCTGTCGTTGCTGATCGCGCCCACGACGGCGCTGTCGCTGCAGACCTCCGAGCCGCCCGCCGGCAAGCGCCACATCTTCGGCGGCATGCCGCCGCTGGTGCAGGCGGTGATCGGGGTGGCGTTCGTCAGCGCCGTCTGCTTCGTGATCAGCGCCTCGCAGATCGCCGGCAAGGGCGAGCGCTGGAAGGCCCGGCGAGCGGCCGAGAAGGCGGCCGAGTCGCAGGCGTCGGCCGCCTTCATCGAGGCCGCCGCGGCGGCCGCATCCGTCCCGCGGGCAGCCCAGCCCGCCAGCCAGGGAGCGTCCAAATGATGGAATGGCTGCACGACATCGAGACCTCGGCCAGCTTCTGGACCTCGCTCAACGCCTTCTTCGGCGCGGTGCTGGGCGCCTCGTTCTACGTGCTGGTGAAGACCCAGCCCTACCTCGCCACGCGCTCGTACGATCCGAAGTACAACGCGTCCTACATCTCGCGCTTCTTCACGGGCGTGATCGGCGGCCTGATCCTGTCGATCGCGCTGGGCCCGTTCATCTCGGGCAAGCTGGGCACGCAACTCGACCAGTCGCTGTCGCCCGGCGTGATCGCGCTGCTGGGCGGGTTCTCGGCGCGCGCGGTGGAGCTGATCCTGCAACGGCTCGTCGAGGTGCTGATGGCCGCGGTGCGCGGCGACGGCAGCGAGGATGCCAAGGCCAGACTCGCGGCCGCGTCGGCGGCCAAGGACAACGCGGTGAAGAAGTCGCTGGACGCCGTCATCGATGCCCACCTGAACGGCGCCCCGCCCGCCAAGGTGAAGGCCTTGCTGGACAGCCTGCGCGACGAGGTGAGCCAGCCGACGAAATTCTGATCCCGGGAATATTCCGGCGCTTCGCCCGGTCTGACATGCACGGCCATCGCGCCGGGCATCGAAGGGGTCGAGCATGGAAGATCAACGGACGGACGGTCTCTCGCGCCGCCGCGCGCTGCAGCGCACCGCGGCCCTCGGGGTGGGCGTGACCATCGCGTGGGCGGCCGGCACGCCTGCGCGCGCGCAGGCCAAACTCGCGAAGGCCGCGGTGAAATACGTCGACAAGGGCGACATGCCCGGCAAGGACTGCGACGACTGCGTGCACTACATCGCCCCCGCCAAGCCGAAGGCGCCGGCGACGTGCCAGCTCGTCGAAGGGCCGATCAGGCCGCACGGTCATTGCATCGCCTTCTCGCCGAAGACCTAGCTACGGTGCGTCGTCGCCCAGCAGCTTGGACAGCAGCGCCCGCAACTGCTGGCGCTCCGCCTTGTTCAAGGGCGCGAACGAGGCCGCGAGCAGGCGGTCGACGACCGTGCTGCCGGCGGCCAGCATCTCCTCGCCTTCCGGCGTGAGGTGATGCAGGAGCGCGCGCCCTTCGCCGGCAACGCGCTGGATCAGCCCGCGCTCGACCATCCGGCCGGCGAGCGCGCCGAACGACTGGTCGCTCTGGAAGGTGAGGCCGGCCAGCTTGTGCGACGACGACTCGGGGTTGCGCGCGATCGCACGCAGCGCGTCCCATTGCGCGAGCGTGGTGCCGATCTCGATCAGCGCGGCGTCGACCGCGCGATGGTGGCGGTACTGGGCACGCTTGATCGCGTGGCCCAGCGGCTGGAGGTCTGCGGGCATGGCCTTGTCACCTTGCGGAGAATTCTCGGCTATCGTATCATGATCTTTATATCAATATATTTATATAAAGGACCTGTCATGACGACCCGCCACGAAAGCTTCGTCGACGACCTCGCCCTCACCTTCGACGATGCCGGCAGCGGCCCCGCCGTGCTCGTGCTGCACGGCGGCGGCGGCCCGCAGACCGTCGCGCGCTTCGTCGAGGCCATGGCCGCGAACGCGCGCGTGATCGCGCCGGTGCACCCCGGCTTCGGCGGCACGCCGCGGCCCGGCGACTTCGACAGCATCGAGAAGCTCGCCGATGCCTACGCCGCGCTGCTCGAACGCCTCGTGCTGACGGAGGTGCTGGTCGTCGGCTTCTCGATCGGCGGCTGGATCGCCAACGCGCTCGCGCTGCGCGCCGGCGAGCGGCTGCGCGGCGTCGTGCTGGTCAACGGCGCCGGCATCGTCGTCGACGGCGAACCTTGCGCGGACGTGTTCTCGCTGACGCCGCAGCAGCTGTCGGCGCTGAGCTACCACGACCCGGCGCGCTTCGGCATCGATCCGTCGAAGCTGACCGACGCGCAGAAGGCCGGCATGGCGGCCAACATGCGGACGCTGGCGGTCTACGGCCGCGCCCGCGACATGGCCGACCCCCAGCTGCGCGCGCGTCTCGCGCTGGTGCGCGTGCCGGTGCTGGTCGTGTGGGGCGAGAGCGACCGCGTCGTCACGCCGGCCTACGGACGCGCCGTCGCCGAGTCGTTCCCGGACGCGCGTCTCGAGATCATCGCGCAGTGCGGCCACATGCCGCAGATCGAGCAGCCGCGGCGGCTGCTCGAGCTCGTCGCGACGATGCCCTGAGCGCGGCGCCGCGACTTTGTTCACGGGCGCGCCGGCCGGTGACTCAGGGACGGACGTTCAGCGCCGTAGAAGAGTCATCACTTTGGACAAGCCCTCGATGACCCAGACCGCCTCGCCCCCCGCGCGCGCCCGCGCCGCCGCCCTCGCGCTCGCCTGCGCGAGCCTTCTTGCGGCCTGCGGTGGCGGCGGCGGAAGCAGCAGCAGCCAGGCCGGCGACACCGATCCCGGCCTGCCGCCGCCGACCAACACCTTCGCGGGCAGCGTGAGCTATCGCGGCGCGCCGCTGCCGGGCGCGACGGTCATCGCGTTCAACACCAACACCAACCAGGTCGTCGCGACCGCCACCACGGACGCCAACGGCCACTACAGCTTCGCGCAGCTGGGCACGTCCTGCACCGACGCCTGCAAGTGGAACTACCAGTTCTGGGCGACGAAGGCGGGCTACTCCTTCGAGCCGGCCATCGGCAACGCCGCCGACGCCGATCGCTCCGGCTACACGTGGTACGCCCCGGCGAGCGACTGGGCAGCCGCCTCGGGCGCCGCCGTCACGCGCGAGGACTTCACCGGCCAGTTCACGAATCCCGGCGGCGGCTCCGCCTACATCCAGTCGGTGCTGAACTTCGACTCCGTCCCGAACGGCTCGGTCGCCGACGGCAACTTCATCGCCCACGACGGCGCCGACCCGCTGGTGCGCCTGGCGGCCAGCGGCCAGGCGCAGAGCTACGCGCCCGGCGACGACGCGGACCGCCACGCCGGCGTCGCCTGGCCCGCGACGCGATATGTCGACCATCACGACGGCAGCGTCACCGACACGCTGACCGGCCTGACCTGGCTGAAGGACGCCGGCTGCCTCGCGCCCGCCACCTGGGCCAACGCGATCGCCGCGGTGAACCACCTGGCCGCCGGCGCCTGCGGGCTGGCGGACGGGTCGACCGCCGGCCAGTGGCGCCTGCCGAACCAGTGGGAGCTGGAAAGCATCGTCGACGAATCGGCGGCCAGCCCGGCGATCAGCGCCGGCAGCCCGTTCGTCAACGTGGCCGACACGGCCTACTGGACGTCCACCAGCTACTACGGCGGCCAGGCCGGCTCGCCGAGCGCCTGGGCCATCCGCATGGGCGATGGCCGCTACATCAACGACGGCGCCGGCAATCTCAAGGCGACGAGCAGCCTCGGGGTCTGGGCCGTCAAGGGCGGCGGACCCAACGCGGGCGGCAGCGTCCGGCTGCAGGCCACCGGCATGTACGTGCCCTACGCCGCGGGCGACGACGGCAGCGTGCAGGCCGGCGTCGCGCTGCCGTCCCAGCGCCTGCGCGAAAACGGCGACGGCACGCTCACCGACACCGTCACCGGCCTGGTCTGGCTCAGGCGCGCCGACTGCTTGGCCGGCAACTGGAGCGACGCCCTCGCCGCGGTGCAGGGCCTGGCCAGCGGGCAGTGCGGCCTCAGCGACGGCTCGGCCGTGGGCGCCTGGCGCATGCCCAATCGCAAGGAGATGGCCAGCCTGGCCGACCGCGCGCTGAACAACCAGGCCGACTTCTTCGACACCACGTGGCCCAGCGCCGACGCCGGCCTGCCGTCCGCCGCGGCGCCGTTCGCCGGCTTCGTCACGCTGCAGTATTACTGGACGTCGACCACCGACGCCGCCGACACGACCGAGGCCTGGACGGTCTTCAGCTGCGACTACGGCGTCTACGACACGCCCAAGACGGCCACCGGCTACACGCTGGCGGTGCGCAGCTGACGCCGGCCTGGAGGGTCTTCCCTAATTTCCATGTTGCACCGCAGCAATGATCGATTTATCATTGCTGCACTGCAACATCAACCGGAGACCTCCATGACCACCGCCTTCGCTTTCCCGTCCTTCCCCGGCGCCGAAAAGTTCGCCCCCGAAGCCCTCCAGGCCAACCTGAAGCCGGTCATGGAACAGGTGCAAGCCTGGGCCGACCTCGGCAAGAAGCACTTCGAGGAAAGCCGCCTGGCGACCGAAGCCGCGCTGAAGTCGATGACCGGCGTGAAGGATCCGCAAGCCGCCGTCGAACTGATCAAGGCCAACGCCCAGCAGGGCCTCGTGCTCGCCGGCCAGCAACTGCGCGCCTCCGCCGACCTCGGCGTGTCGCAGTTCCACGCCAACCTCGACGCGACCGCCGCCAAGCTGCCGCAAGCCGAGGCCTTCGCGCCGATCGCCAAGGGCCTGAAGTCGGGCGTCGACCAGGCGTACAGCTCGCTGTCGTCGGTCATCGACCAGGTCGCCCCGGCCGCCAAGAAGCCGACGGCCCGCCGCGCCTGATCGTCCGTCGCGACGCGGCTCGACCGCGTCGCAACGACTTCGAACGCCCTGCCCGCCTCGCGCGGCCAGGGCGTCGTTCATTGCGGCTCGATCCGCACGTTCTCCACCAGGAAATCGAGGAACGCCCGCACGCGTGCCGGCAGGTAGCCGCCGTGGCCGAGGAAGACGGCGTGGATCTCCTCGAGGTCGCCCGGGTTGAACTTCTCCAGCACCGGCACGAGCCGGCCCGCGGCGATGTCGTCGCGGCAGTGGAAGCGCGCCAGCCGCGCGAGCCCGACGCCGGCCACGGCCAGGCGCTGCAGCGAGGCGCCGTCGCTGACCTGCGTGTTGCCGACGGCGGGCAGCATCACCTGCTTGCCGGCGGCCAGCACCGGCCAGCCGTTCAACGTGCGCGTGCGGTTGAAGCCGAGGCAGTTGTGCCGCGCCAGGTCGGCCGGCTTCTTCGGCACGCCGTGCCTGGCGAGGTAGTCCGGCGACGCCACGATGGACTTGCGCGTCGCGCCCAGCTTGCGCGCGACGAGGCTCGAGCTCTTGAGCGGCCCGGCGCGCACGGCGACGTCGGTGCGGTGCTCGATCAGGTCGATCACCTCGTCGGTCAGCACGATGTCCAGCGTGATCTCGGGATAGCGCTCGAGGAACGCCGGCACCAGCGGCAACAGTGCCGCCTCGCCGAACGGCACGTTGGCGTTGACGCTCAGCCGGCCGCGCGGCGCATCGTTGGCCGCGGCGCCGCGCTCGGCCTCGGCGAGGTCGGCCAGCACGCGCACGCTGCGCTCGTAGAACACGCTGCCCTCGGCGGTCAGCTGCAGTTGGCGCGTCGAGCGATTGAACAGCCGCACGCCCAGCCTGGCCTCGAGCCGGCCGACCAGCTTGCTGACCGCCGACGGCGTCATCGCGAGTGCCCGCGCGGCGGCCGATAACCCGCCGAGCTCGACCACGCGGACGAAGACTTCCATCTCGCCGGAGCGGTTGACGTCCTGTCTGGACATGTGATTTAAGTTCACAAGTGTTCTTCTTGCCGGCAGTCTAGTCGCAAGCGGCATTCGCCGCCACCATGGGAACCATCGTTCGTTCCCGGAGACTTTCCGTGCCTCTCGCTCTCTATGCCTTGACCGCCGGCGCCTTCGGCATCGGCGTCACCGAATTCGTCATCATGGGCCTGCTGCCCGACATGGGCGCCGACCTCGGCGTCACGCTCCAGGCCGCCGGCCTGCTGATCTCCGGCTACGCGCTGGGCGTGGTCGTCGGCGCGCCGGTGCTGACCGTGCTCACGCGCAACTGGCCGCGAAAGGCCGTGCTGCTCGCGCTGATGGCGATCTTCACGATCGGCAACGCCGCCTGCGCGCTCGCGCCCGGCTACGGCCTGCTGATGGCGGCGCGCGTGCTGACGGCCTTCGCGCACGGCAGCTTCTTCGGCGTGGGCGCCGTCGTCGCCACCGGCCTGGTCGCCGCCGACAAGCGCGCCTCGGCCATCGCCATCATGTTCACCGGACTGACCATGGCCAACGTGCTGGGCGTGCCGATCGGCACCTGGCTGGGCCAGGCCTTCGGCTGGCGCGCGACGTTCTGGGCCGTCGCCGGCGTGGGCCTGCTGGCGCTCGCCATCATCCAGGCGCTGGTGCCGCGCGACGCCGTCGCGCCCGAGAAGATGGACTGGCGCGCCGACCTCGCCGCGATGGGCCGCCGCAGCGTGCTGCTGGGCCTGGCCACGACCGTGCTGGGCTACGGTGGCGTGTTCGCCGTGTTCACCTACATCGCGCCGCTGCTGACGCAGATCGCCGGCTTCGACAAGGGCGCGGTGCCGCCGATCCTGCTGGTGTTCGGCGGCGGCCTCGTCGCCGGCAACATCCTGGGCGGCAAGCTCGCCGACCGCCGCCTCGAAGCGACGGTGCTGGGCTCGCTGCTCGCGCTCGCGGCGGTGCTTGCCGGCATGAGCGTCGCGCTGCACAGCCACGCGCTGGCCGTCGTCTTCGTCGGCCTGCTGGGCATCGCCGCCTTCGCCACCGTCGCCCCGCTGCAGATGTGGGTGCTGTCCAAGGCCGACGGCGCCGGCGCGACGCTCGCGTCGAGCTTCAACATCGCCGCCTTCAACCTCGGCAACGCACTCGGTGCGTGGGTCGGCGGCGTGGTGATCGCGCGCGGCCCGGGGCTCTCCGCGGTCACCTGGGTGGCGATGCTGCTGCCGCTGGCGGGCGCGGCGCTCGCGGGATTCGCGATGCGCGCGCGACGCGCGGCGCCGCGCACGCCCGCGCGCGCGGGCGCCTGACCGGGCTGCGCGCGCTCAGGTCTTGCCGAAGGCGCGCATGAACGTCGTCACTGCCGCGGCGGCCCACTGGTCGCACTGCGCCTGCGACGGCACCGAGCCGGGATGGGTCACGCATTGCATCTGCGCCTCGCCGCGAACGAGGTTGACGAAGTGGATCGCCGCCATCTCCAGGCCCACCGACGAGAAGTCGACCTGGCCCTGCGCGGCGGCCTCTTCCAGCCGGCGCTCGACGATCCCGTTGAACCCGTGCGGCCCCAGCAGGTAGAACTGCCGGGCCAGCGCAGGAAAGCGCGGCGCCTCGCCGACGACCGCGCGATACAGCGCCAGGATGTCCGGCGACAGCGCCAGCCGCAGGTAGGCCTGCGCCAGCGCGGCGAGGACGTCCTGCAGCTTGCGCGAGCGGATCTCGGTCGCCCGCACCTCGCCCAGGAAGCGCGCGCACTCCGCCTCGACGACGGCGTTGAACAGCGCCTCCTTGGTCGCATAGCGCGCGTAGACCGTCGCCTTGGACACGCCGGCCGCCTGCTGGATCATGTCCGTCGTCGCGGCGCTGAAGCCGTGCGTGAAGAACACCGCCCGCGCGCCGGCCAGTACCGCCGCGGCCTTGTCGTCAGTCGGCACGCGCGGCGCCGGCGCCTTCGCCGCGGGCAGGCGCTTGCGGGACGTTGCATTCAATCGACTCTCCCTGTCCGGTGATCGGCCCGCCATGTTAGGTCAAAACCGATCGGTACATAACAACACCGATTGAAGGGCCAATCACGCTCTTTTCCAGCATCCTGCTCGATTCCATGTACTGTACCGTTCGGTTTAGACAAAACGGAACAGGCCATGTCTTCGACGCCCATCGACTACGAGCCCCTGCGCGGCAGGCAACTGGCGCTGGCCGCCGTGGTGCTCTCGCTGGCGAACTTCATGGTGGTGCTCGACACGACCATCACCAACGTCGCGCTGCCGACGATCTCGGGCAACCTCGGCGTCTCGACGACCGAAGGCACCTGGGTCATCACGGCCTACGCGGTGGCCGAGGCGATCACCGTGCCGCTGACCGACTGGCTGTCGCGCCAGTTCGGCCGCGTGCGGCTGTTCATGATGTCGCTCGTCGCCTTCGTCGTCTTCTCGATCTGCTGCGGCCTCTCGCGCTCGCTGGGCGCGCTGGTGCTGTTCCGCGTGCTGCAGGGCATCGCCGGCGGGCCGCTGATCCCGCTGTCGTCGACGCTGATGCTGGCGGTCTTCCCGAAGAACAAGTCGAACATCGCGCTCGCGCTGTGGGGAATGATGACCGTGGTCGCGCCCATCTTCGGGCCCATCCTCGGCGGGCTGATCTCCGACGACTGGAGCTGGCCGTGGGTGTTCTACATCAACATCGGCTTCGGCATCTTCGTCTGGCTGGGCGCGCGCCGCGTGATGACGGCGCACGAGAGCCCCGTGCAGCGCTCGCGCATCGACGGCGTCGGGCTGGGGCTGCTGGTGTGCTTCGTGACCGCGTTCCAGATCATGATCGACAAGGGCCGCGAGCTCGACTGGTTCGACTCGCCGGTGATCGTCGGGTGCGCCATCGTCTCGGCGATCTCGCTCACGCTGTTCATCATCTGGGAGCTGACCGATGCGGCGCCGGCGATCGACCTGTCGGTGTTCAAGTCGCGCACCTGGCTCGCGTCGACGCTGTCGCTGAGCCTCATGTTCGGGATCTTCTTCGGCAACATCGTGCTCACGCCGCTGTGGCTGCAGCAGCAGATGGGCTACACGGCCACCTGGGCCGGCTACGCGACCGCGCCGATGGGGATCCTGGCGGTGCTGTCGTCGCCCGTCATCGGACGCCTGCTGCCCAGGATCGACGCGCGCCGCATGGTGACCTTCGGCATGCTGGTGCTCGCCGGGTCGTTCTTCATGCGCGCCCACCTGACCACCGACTCGGGCTACGCGAACGTCGCGATCCCGATGTTCGTGCTGGGCGCCGGCATCCCCGCCTGCATCATCTGCCTGACCTCGCTGGGCGTGTCCGACCTGCCGCCGAACAAGGTGGCCAGCGGCGCGGGGCTGCAGAACTTCATCCGCATCATGTCGATGGCCGTCGGCGCCTCGCTCACGCAGACCTACTGGGAGCACATGTCCCAATACGACCGCGCCGAGCTCGCCGCGGTGATGGATCCGACGCGCGTGCGCACCGCGATCGCCGCGCTCGGCGACTCGCTGCACGGCGCCGCGGATCCGGCCGCGGTGTTGTCGAGGATGGTCGACCAGCAGGCGGTGATGCTGGCCACCAACGACTTCTACGCGCTGGCCACGATCCTGATGCTGGGCTGCATCGCGGTGGTCTGGTTCATCAAGCGGCCCAAGGGTCCGCTGAAGACGGTCGCGCACTGAGCGCGACGATCACGACGCGCGCGACGACGTCGCCGCGTCGCGCAGCGACGGCGCGATGCGGATGTCCTGCGGCCCGGCGCCGATGGACAGCACGGCCGCCGCGTCGCGCGGCTCGCCCGAGCCCTCGCGCCGGAAGCGTTCGCGGTACTCGCGCGGCGTCGTGTCGAGCCGGCGCGAATAGATGAAGCGCATCTGGTTGCTGTTGTGGAAGCCGCAGCGGAACGCCACCGTCTTCAGCGGCAGGTCGGTCTCCTCCAGCAGCTTGCGCGAGTAGTCGATGCGCACCTGCTCGACGAACGCCGACGGCGTCATGTTGGCGCTCTTGGCGAAGATGCGCGAGAACGTGCGGCGGCTCACGGCGACGGCGTCGGCCAGCTGTTCGATCGACAGCTGCTCGCCGATGTGGTCGGTGACGTGGCGCAGCACCTTGGCCACGATCGTCTCCTCCTTCGGCCCGACCGCCAGGTAGGGGCTGTATTGCGACTGCCCGCCGTCGCGGCGGATGTAGACGATCAGCTTCTTGGCGATGCGCAGCGCGAGCTCGTGGCCCCAGTCCTCGGCGACGAGCGCCAGGCACAGGTCGATGCCGGCGGCCACGCCGGCCGAGGTGAACAGGCAGCCATCGCGCACGAAGATCTTGTCGGGCCGCACACGGGCGCGCGGGAACTGGGCGATCAGGCGATCGACGTCGTTCCAGTGCGCGGTGACCTCCTTGCCGTTGAGCAGGCCGGCATGGCCCAGCGGGAAGGCGCCGTTGCACACAGAGCCGAACCGCCGCGAGCCTTCGGCCTTCTCGCGCATCCATTGCAGGATGCCGGGCTCCGGCCGGAAGACCGGCAGGTCCGGGCCGCCGGCGACGAGGATCAGGTCGGGCTGCCCGTCGTACTCGAGGTAGCCCGCATCGACGTGGATGCGCAGGCCGTTGGCGCAGCGCAGTTCGCCCGACTGCATGCCGACGAGCGTGACCTCGTAGCGCTGCTCGTCGGCGAGGAACTTGTTGGCCTCGGCGAACACGTCCATCGGGCCGGCGACGTCCAGCGCCTGCACGTCCTCGAACACGACGATCGCGACCTTCGTGGGTCGGTCGGGTGTGTCGTGCGCGGTCTCGTCTGGCATGCAACGAGTGTAGACCGATCCGTTTTCCAGCAGCGCGCGCGCGGGTGTTCGCCGGATGGCCGGAAACACGCCGTCGTTGGCCGGGAACGGGCCCGTCGCGGCACCCGCGCGCAGGCTGCCGTCCCTAGACTGGCGGCAAAGGAGTCCTTCAAATGAACACGATGGTCAGCACGGCCGGCACGGCCCGGCGAAGTCTCGGCGATGTGTGGATCGCGCTCGGCCTGTCGACGGGCGCCGCGGTCTCGCTCGGCTTCTCGCGCTTCGCCTACGCGCTGCTGCTGCCGCCGATGCGCGCGTCGCTGCATTGGAGCTACGTCCAGGCGGGCGGCATGAACACGGCGAACGCGCTGGGCTATGTCCTCGGGTCGGTGGTCGCGGCGTGGGTGTCCGAACGCCTGGGCATCAAGCGCGCGTTCCTCGCGACGCTGGCGCTCAGCGGCGTGGTGCTGCTGCTCACCGGTTTCACCGCCGACTACGGCGCGCTGATGGCGCTGCGCTTCACGGGCGGCTTCGCGACGGCGATCACGTTCATCGTCGGCGCGTCGCTGGCGGCCGGCGTGAATGCGAGCGGTGCGCCGCAACGCGCCGCGATTCCGCTGGCGATCTACATCACCGGCGTGGGCAGCGGCGTCGCGCTGTCGGGGATCGTCGTGCCGCCGCTGCTCGCCCACCTGGGCGCGGGCGGCTGGCCCGCGGGCTGGGTCGCGCTGGGCGCCATATCGATCGCCGCGCTGTGGCCGGCCGTCGCCGCGACGCGCGCCGTCCCCGCGCAGGCCGCGCGCGACGAGCGCCTGCTGCCGTGGAAGGAGATCGCGTTCCTGTGGCCGACCTTCGCGAACTACCTGCTGTTCGCGGCGGGCTACGTGTCGTACATGACGTTCATCATCGTGCTGATCCGCAACGGCGGCGGCGGCGCAGGCTACGTCGCCGCGTTCTGGATCGTGCTGGGGCTGTCCTCGGTGATCGGCACGCTGGCCTGGGGCCGCGCGCTCGCGAAGCTGGGCATCCGCTGGAGCTCGCCGGTGGTGGCGATCGTCGTGCTGCTCGGCACGCTGCCGGTGCTGTTGCGCCCGACGGTGCCGGCGGCCTTCCTCTCGGCGATCGTGTTCGGCACGAGCTTCATGGCGGGCCCGACGGCCGTGACCGTGATCGTGCGCAAGCTGCTGCGGCCGCCGATGTGGACGGCCGCGCTGGCGGAGCTGACGGTCGCCTTCGCGATCGGCCAGGCGATCGGGCCGCTGATGTCGGGCGTCGTCTCGGACGCGACGGGCTCGGTCAGCGCGGGCCTGTGGCTCTCGCCCGTGCTGCTGATCGCCGCCGCGGTGGCCGCGCTGTTCCAGCGCAACCGGGAGGCCGCCTGATCAGGCCTCGAGCGCGACGCGCAGCGCGCGATACGCGGCGACCAGCGCGTCGAGGCTGAAGCCGCGGTTGAGTCCGCTGGGATTCGGCAGCACCCAGACCGCCGCGCCGCCGAAGGTCGCGGCCTGCGCGCCCCAGTCGACGGCAGTCTGTTCCGACAGCGCCGAATACGCCGCCTTGCCCAGGAACGCGACGCAACGCGGACGCCACTGTGCCAGCTTGCGTTCCAGCTCGCCCGCGGCGGCGAGGTACTCCGGCCTCGACAGCTCGCCCGCGCTCGCGGTGGGCCGCGCGACGACCGTGGTGAGTCCATAGCCGAACGCCGGCAACACGCGATCGTCCCGCGGCGCCAGCAGCCGTGGCGTGAAGCCGGCCTGGTGCAGCACCGGCCAGAAGCGATTGCCGCGCCCTTCGAAATGATGGCCCGTGGCGGCCGCCAGCGCGCCCGGGTTCAGGCCGCAGAAGATCGCCTTCAGGCCCGGCGCGAGCACGTCGGGCAGCGCGCGTCCCGTCTCTTCGTTCATTGCCGATTCCTCCGAATGCCGTGGCGAACCGGAGTGTCGACCGGAAATCCGCGCGTGGGACGAGCGCGTCGCAAAGCACGCCAGCATTGGCCCAAATGCAGCCATCGCGAGCCCCCGCCGCGACGCTCCGGTGCCTAGAGTCCTGTTCCATGGATCAACGACTTTCACCCAACGGAGCAAGCACCATGGACAGGATCCCCGACCACGTCGACCTCGACCCGCAGGAGACGCAGGAGTGGCTGGACGCGATGAGCGGCGTCCTCGAACACGAGGGCCGCGGCCGCACGCACTTCCTCATCGACGAACTGCTGCAGCAGGACAAGACCACGGGCGGCGGCTACCGGGCCGCGCTCACCACGCCCTACGTCAACACGATAGACGCCGCGCAGCAGCCGGCCTTCCCCGGCGACGTGGCGATGGAGCTGGCGCTCGATTCGTACCTGCGCTGGAACGCGATGGCGCTGGTGCTGCGCGCGGGCAGGCATTCGGGCGTCGGCGGCCACATCGCGACCTACGCGTCGGCGACCACGCTCTACGAGGTCGGCTTCCGCCACTTCTTCCGCGCGAGGACGGACGCGTTCGGCGGCGACCTGGTCTTCATCCAGGGCCACTCGTCGCCCGGAATCTATGCGCGGGCGTTCATGGAGGGACGCTTCACCGAGGCGCAGATGGACCTGTTCCGCCAGGAGACCAAGGGCGGCATGGCGTCGTACCCGCACCCGCGCACGATGCCCGCGTTCTGGGAGTTCCCGACGGTGTCGATGGGCCTTGGCCCGCTGATGGCGGCCTATCAAGCCCGCTACATGCGCTACCTCGAGGACCGCGAACTGATTCCGGCACAGGGCCGCAAGGTCTGGGCCTTCCTCGGCGACGGGGAACAGGACCAGCCCGAGACGCTCGCCGCGATCGCGATGGCCGGCCGAGAGAAGCTCGACAACCTCATCGTCGTCGTCAACTGCAACCTGCAGCGCCTCGACGGCCCCGTGCGCGGCAACGCGAAGATCATCCAGGAGCTCGAGAGCGTCTATCGTGGCGCGGGCTGGAACGTCGTCAAGGTGATCTGGGGCAGCGGCTGGGACAGGCTGCTGCAGGACGACCACGACGGCCGCCTGCGCCAACGCATGATGGACGCCGTCGACGGCGAGTACCAGGTCTTCAAGGCGCGCGACGGCGCCTACGTCCGCGAGCATTTCTTCGGCGTCGATCCGGTGCTGCGCGAGCGCGTGGCGCACCTGAGCGACGACGAGATCGGCGCGCTGGCCCGCGGCGGGCACGATCCCGTCAAGGTCTACGCCGCCTACGCCGCGGCGATGAAGCACGGCGGCCAGCCCACCGTGATCCTGGCCAAGACCGTCAAGGGCTACGGCATGGGCGCCGCCGGCGAGGCCGCCAACACCAACCACCAGCAGAAGAAGATGACCGCCGACGCCGTGCGCGCGCTGCGCGACCGCTTCGCACTGCCGGTGCCCGACGACCAGGTCGAGGACGTCCCCTACCTGCACCTGCCGCCCGGCAGCCCGCAGGACGCGTACTTCCAGGCCGGCATCGCGCGCGCGGGCGGCCACATCCCCCATCGCAGCGCGGGAACGGAGACGCTCGTCGCGCCGCCGCTCGATTCATTCGCCGCGCACCTGAAGTCCAGCGACGGCCGCGAATACTCGTCGACGATGGCCTTCGTGCGCGTGCTTTCGCAGTTGCTCAAGGACAAGGACATCGGCCCGCGCGTGGTGCCCATCGTGCCGGACGAGTCGCGCACCTTCGGCATGGACGGCCTGTTCCGCCAGGTCGGCATCCACTCGCACGTCGGCCAGCTATACACGCCGCAGGACGCCGGCCAGCTGAGCTACTACAAGGAGGACCGCCAGGGCCAGATCCTGCAGGAAGGCATCAACGAGTCGGGCGCGATGTCGTCGTGGATCGCGGCCGGCACGGCCTACAGCACGCACGGCGTCGCGACGGTGCCGTTCTACATCTATTACTCGATGTTCGGCTTCCAGCGCACCGGCGACCTGGCCTGGGCCGCCGGCGACATGCGCACGCGCGGCTTCCTGATCGGCGCGACGTCCGGCCGCACCACGCTGGAGGGCGAAGGCCTGCAGCACAACGACGGACACAGCCACGTGCTGTCGTCGGTGATCCCGTCGTGCGTCTCGTACGACCCGGCGTATTCGTACGAGATCGCCGTGATCGTGCAGGACGGCCTGCGCCGCATGCTGCAGGAGCACGAGGACGTCTTCTACTACCTCACGGTGGTCAACGAGAAGACCGCGCATCCGGCGATGCCCGAGGGCGTGCGCGAGGGCATCGTCAAGGGCATGTACCGGCTGCGCGAGGGGCCGGTGTTCGACCCGAAGCCGCGCGTGCAGCTGTTCGGCAGCGGCGCGATCCTGAAGGAGGTGCTCGCGGCGGCCGACCTGCTGCGGGACGACTTCGGCGTCGTCGCGGACGTGTGGAGCGTGACCAGCTACACCGAGCTGCGGCGCGAGGGCCTCGAGACCGAGCGCTGGAACCGGCTGCATCCGCTGGCGCCGCAGCGCACGGGCTTCGTGCAGCGGCAGTTGGCCTCGACGGCGGGCCCGATCATCGCGGCAACCGACTACATGAAGGCCGTGCCCGACCAGATCCGGCCGTTCGTCGGCAGCCAGCGCTTCGTCACGCTGGGTACCGACGGCTTCGGGCGCTCCGACACGCGCGAGGCGCTGCGCGGCCTGTTCGAGGTCGATCGCCATCACATCGTCGTCGCGGCGCTCAAGGCGCTGGCCGATGACGGGCTGCTGCGGCCGCAGGAAGTCGCCGATGCGATCGCGAAGTACGGTGTCGATCCGGAGGCTCGCTCGGCTGCGTTGCTCTGAATGCTGCGCGATGCTTTCGCATTCGCCCGCACGGCGCGCGGGCGGTTGCTGGCCTCGCGGACCTCTGCGGCAGGGAGAGCAGGGGCCTCATTTTCCGGCGCCTCGGGCATCTGACTCCGGCCTGAACGGCCTTCGTCCGCGGGCCGGCTTGCGATGTTCAGACCGCGCGTGCATACCGGCCACTCTCCGGCACCGGGCCAGCACGTCATCGATGCTCGCCAACGTGCCGAGGCGCCGGAAAACGAGGCCCCTGCTCTCCTGCCGCGGCGACCGCTCGGTTGATGGGAGAGGTAGCGTGTCTCGGCCCATCGAGGGCCTCAACAGCCCCGGCGCCACCCGAACGCTGCGAACGATCTGGATTGCTGGCCAACAGCGCGGGCGCTTCGCGTGCGCGAAGACATCGGCAAGCGCGAAGCGCCGATCGCGCGTGAAAGTTCAGTTCGCAGCGTTCGGGTGGCGCCGGGGCTGTCGAGGCCCTCGATGGACTGAGACACGCTAACTCCCTTCACCAGACGACCGGCTGCCGCGACAGGCTGGGCAGGGGTCGGTCGCGCAGGCGCCTCGGCACGTTGGCGGGCACCGGCGACGGGCTGCCCCGGTGCGGGAGAGTGGCCGGCATGCACACGCGGTCTACACATCGCAAGCCGGCCCGCGGAGACCCGCCGTTCAGGCGGGGCTCAGATGCCCGAGGCGCCGGAGCGACCGACCCCTGCCCGGCATGTCAGCGCCACGACGCTCGCCATCAAATCGCCCGCGCAACCGCGCGGGCAACCACATCACAAAGTCCCACCCTCTCGCAATCCACTCAATCCTCGAACGCCGAGCGGACCAGCTCCGCCTGAAGCGCCGCATGCACCGCCGCCGAACCCGGCGCCGTCGACGCCATCGCCGCCGGCCCGGCGTACTGCAGCGGCGCGGGATGCGCGACCACCCGCAGCTCGGGCTCCAGCGTGCGCCACGCGCCCTGGTTCTGCGCCTCCTCCTGGCACCACACGACAACGCGCGCATTCGGATACCACGCGAGCTCCGCGGCCAACTGCGCCGCCGGGAACGGATACAGCTGCTCGACGCGCACGATCGCGACGTTGCGCAGCCCGCCCTTCGCACGATGCTCCAGCAGCTCGTAGTACACCTTGCCCGAACAGAGGATGACGCGCTCGACGTCGTAGCCATCGGCGGCCGCGATCGCGGCGTCTCCGATCACCGGCGCGAACCCGCCCTTGGACAGGTCGGCCAGGCTGCTGACGGCGGCCGGATGGCGCAGCAGCGACTTCGGCGTCATCACGACCAGCGGTCGCCGCTCCGGCAGCGTCGCCTGCGAGCGCAGCAGGTGGAAGAACTGAGCCGGCGTGGTCGGCTGGCACACGCGCAGGTTGTCCTGCGCGCACAGCTGCAGGTAGCGCTCGAGCCGCGCGGACGCGTGCTCCGGCCCCGCGCCCTCCTGGCCGTGCGGCAGCAGCATCGTCACGGAACTGCGCTGTCCCCACTTGGCGAATCCCGCCGAGATGAACTGGTCGATCACCACCTGCGCGCCGTTGGCGAAGTCGCCGAACTGGGCCTCCCACAGCGTCAACGCCTCGGGGCGCGTCACGCTGTAGCCGTACTCGTAGGCCAGCACGGCGGCCTCGGACAGCGTCGAGTTCGTGACGCTGAAGCTGCCCTGCTCGTCGCCGACATGCTGCAGCGGCACGTACAGGCCTTCGCAGCGGACCTGCCGATCCTGGTTGTGCAGGACCGCGTGGCGATGGCCGAAGGTGCCGCGCTCGCTGTCCTGGCCGGTGAGGCGCACGTCCGTGCCCGCCGCCAGCAGCGACGCGAACGCAAGGTGTTCGCCCATGCCCCAGTCCAGCGCCCGCGTCCCGGCGGCCATCTCGCGTCGCGCGTCCAGCGTCTTCCTGACGAGCGGATGCAGCGCGTGGCCCTCCGGCAGCCGCGTGAGTCTCGCGGCGAGCGTCGTTATCTGCTCGAGCGACGGCGCGACATGGACAGCCACCGCTGGTGCGATGACGGACGCCTGCGCTTCGGCGCCAGCAGCGCGCCCACGTACGGACTCGCCATGCGCCGCATCGAGCCGCTCGCGGAACGTGGCCACCCACTGGTCGGCCTCCTGCGCGGTCACGAGGCCGTCGGCCGCGAGCCGCTTCGCGTAGATCGCCCGCACGCCCGGATGCGCCGCGATCGCGCGGTACATCAGCGGCTGCGTCACGGTCGGCGTGTCCTGCTCCTGGTGGCCGTGGCGGCGGAAGCAGACCAGCTCGATGACCACGCTGCGGCCGAACTCGGCGCGGAAGTCGAGCGCGAGCTGCGCCGCGTAGGCGACCGCCTCGGGGTCGTCGCCGTTGACGTGGAGCACGGGCGCCTCGATCGTCTTGGCGATGTCGGTGCAGTAGTACGACGAGCGCGCGTCGCGCGGATCGCTGGTGGTGAAGCCGACCTGGTTGTTGACGACGACGTGCACCGTGCCGCCGGTGCCGTGGCCGCGGGTGTAGCTGAGGTTGAGCGTCTCCTGGACGACGCCCTGCCCGATCACCGCGGCGTCGCCGTGGATCTCGATGGGCAGCACCGCGGAGCGCGGCAACTTGTTCGCCTCGGACTTGGCGCGCGCGATGCCCTGCACCACCGGATTGATGATCTCCAGGTGCGACGGGTTGAACGCCAGCGCCACCTCCACCGGACCGCCCTCGGTGTCGACCATCGCCGTGTGGCCCTTGTGGTACTTGACGTCCCCGGCCAGCAGGTCGGCGTCGGCGTCGCCGCCGAAGTCGTCGAACAGCGACGCCGCCGGCTTGCCGGCGACGTTGAGCAGCACGCTGAGCCGGCCGCGATGCGCCATGCCCATCACGGCATGCCTGACGCCGCGCGCCGCGCCGCCCTGCACCAGTTCGTCGAGCAGCACGATCAGCGATTCGCCGCCCTCCAGCGAGAAGCGGGTCTGGCCGACGAAGCGCGTGTGCAGGTATTTCTCGAGGCCCTCGGCCGCGGTCAGGCGCTCCAGGATGCGGCGCTTCTTCGCAGCCGGCAGCGCCGGCTTCGAGCGCGTCGACTCGAGCCGCATCTGCCACCAGCGGCGCTGCTCCGCGCTGCCCACGTGCATGAACTCCGCGCTCAGCGTCCGGGTGTAGGTCTGCTGCAGCGCGGACACCAGTTGCTCGAGCGGCATGTCCTCGTCGGAGAAGTACGAGTCCGCGCCGCTGAACGTCAGGGCGAGATCCGCGTTGACCAGTCCGTAGTAGGCCGGCGCCAGTTCGGGCAGCGGCGGCGTGTGCGTCCAGCGCAGCGGATCGAGATCCGCCTGGCGCGTGCCCACCAGCCGATAGGCCGCGACGAGCGACTGCACCGCGACCTGCTTGCGGGCGAAGTCCAGCAGCTCGGTCGCGGACGCGCGCGCATCGGCCGGCCGGCGCGCGAGCGACTGGAAGCGCTCGACGACGGGGGCGTGCGGCACGTCCTTCGTGCTCGAGCCGTCCACGGCCGGCGTGGCGCGCAAGGCGTCGAAATAGTCGCGCCATTCGGGCGGCACCTGGGCCGGGTCGGCCAGGTACTGCTCGTACTGGTCCTCGACGTAGGGTGCGTTGCCGCCGTACAGGAACGACGAGCTGGCGTTGCGTTGCATGTCCACGATGCTCTCCACGGCTGCACCAGGCAGCCACTCGGTTGCGAATTCGTCGAGGACGCGTCGTGTCGACGGCCTCGCTTGCGCGTACAACCGAATGCCACCAGGCCGGGTCGAGATCGCTCGGTTCCACGTGCATTCACTCTAGCCACGCGGCGCGCTTGCGGGGCGGCCACGCGGGCCGGTGGCCGGCCAAGCGCGGACGATTTCAGGCCAGGCAGGGGTCGAACGGCGCGGCAGAAGCCGCCAGGCCTCAGAACAGCAGGCCGCTCAGCGCCGCGAACACGCCGGCGACCAGCGCCGCGGCCGGGATCGTGAAGATCCACGCCCACACGATGTTGCCCGCCACGCCCCAGCGCACCGCCGAGGCGCCGCGCACGCTGCCCACGCCGACGATGGCGCCGGTGATCGTGTGCGTGGTCGACACCGGCACGCCCAGCTGGGAGGCCAGGAACAGCGTCAGCGCGCCGCCGAACTCGGCGCAGAAGCCGCCCACCGGCTTGAGCTTGGTGATCTTCTGGCCCATCGTCTTGACGATGCGCCAGCCGCCGAACATCGTGCCCAGGCCCATCGCGACGTAGCAGCACCAGATGACCCAGCCCGGTGGCATGGCCATGCCGGCCGGCGAGTAGTGCGTGGCCACGAGCAGCAGCCAGATGAGTCCGATCGTCTTCTGCGCGTCGTTGCCGCCGTGTCCCAGCGAATACATGCCGGCCGAGATCAGCTGCAGCCGGCGGAACCAGCCGTCGACGCGCAGCGGCGGCTGGCGCCGGCAGATCCATGACACGACGATCAGCGTCGCCGCGCCGAGGATGAAGCCCAGCAGCGGCGAGACCACGATGAACAGCAGCGTCGGCCAGATGCCCGACATCATCAGGTGCGACGCGCCGCCGCGGCCGATCACCGCGCCCACGATGCCGCCGATCAGCGCGTGCGAGCTGCTGGACGGGATGCCGAACCACCACGTGAACAGGTTCCACGCGATCGCTCCCACCAGCGCGCCGAAGATCACGTGCTGGTCGACGAACGACGGGTCGACGATGCCCTTGCCCACGGTCGCGGCGACCTTCAGGTGGAAGATCCAGATCGCGACGATGTTGAAGAAGGCCGCGAACAGCACCGCCGTCTGCGGACGGAGCACGCCGGTGGACACCACGGTCGCGATCGAGTTCGCGGCGTCGTGGAAGCCGTTCATGAAGTCGAATGCCACCGCCAGCGCGACGAGCATCACGACCAGGCCGAAGCCGACATCAAGCGAGTGCATTTGTTGATCGAAGAGGTCTGCAGCGTCCGAGTGCCACGCGCGAGGAGTGCTGCGCTCCCCCTCGGGGGGCAGCGACGGGAGGAGCGAGGGGGCTCACGAATTTTCGAGGATGATGCCCTCGATGATGTTGGCGACGTCCTGGCAGCGATCCGAGATCGTCTCGAGGTGCTCGTAGATCGCCTTGAGCTTGATCAGCTCGCGGGTGTCGATCTCGTCGCGGAACAGGTGCGACATCGACGCGCGCATCACGCGGTCGGCGTCGGACTCGAGGCGGTCGATCTCCTCGCAGGTCTTGAGCGCCGCCGCGGCCACCTCGGGCCGGCGCAGCGTGGCCAGCAGGCTGGTGACGTGCTGCACGCGGTCGCAGCAGCGCACGGAGATCTCGCACAGGCGCAGCACGTCGTCGCCGATGCGCTGCACGTTGTAGAGCGACAGCACCTCCGTCGTGTCCTGCAGCAGGTCGATGACGTCGTCCATCGCGTTGATCAGCGCGCGGATCTGCTCGCCGTCGATGGGCGTGATGAAGGTGCGATGCAGCAGGCGCTGCACCTCGGCCGTCACCTTGTCGGCCGCGCGCTCGGCGACGTCGACCTCGCCGCCGTACTTCTCGCGCAGGGCCGGGTCGCCGTAGTTCTGGATCATCGCCAGGAAGGCATGCCCGCCCTCGGCGATGTACGCGGCGTGCTGGTTGAACAGCTCGAAGAAATTTCCCTCGCGCGGCAGCAGCTTGCTGAACCACATGGTCTGGATCCTCTTGATCTCTGGCGCGGCCGCTGGGGGCCGTCTGGATGGATGACGCCTGCGGCGTGGCCGTCTAGACGATTGACCGCGGCATTGTAGAGGGGACGGTCACGAAAGCGTCACAAAGCACCGGCGCGGCGGCCGGCGATTTGCGTTTTTCAGACGTCCAGGCGATGCACGCGCTGCGCCGGATCGCGCCGCACGGCGGCCAGCAGGTCGGCCACGCGCCCCGCCCCCGGGATATCGCCGCCGGGCCACAGCTCGGCCAGCGGCTCCAGCACGAAGCCGCGCTGCGCGGCGCGCGGATGCGGCACGACGAGGCGCTCGTCGCCCAGCACGATGCCGCCGGCGTCGCCCTCGACACCGAACAGCAGAACGTCCAGGTCGAGCGTGCGCGGCGCGTTGCGATACGGACGCTCGCGGCCGAAGCGCTGCTCGATGGCCTGCAGCGCGTCCAGCAAGGCGTGCGGCGCGAGCGCGGTGCGCAGGCACGCGACCGCGTTGACGTAGTCGGGGCCGCTCGAATCGACCGGCGTGCTGCCCCACAGCGACGAGGCCGCGACGCTGCCGTCGACGGCCAGCGGCCGCAGCGCGGTCAGCGCGTCGCGCAGCGTGGCGCGGGCGTCGCCGAGATTGGCGCCAAGGCCGACGAAGACCGTGGCGCCCCGCTGCGCATTACTCGGCGCCGTCGCCCTCGTCATCCTCGTCGTCCTTGAACGCCGGGCCGGCCCCGGCCTTGCGACGGCCGCCGCCGCCACGGCGACGCCGCGTGGTGTTGGCCTTCTTCTCGACCTTGTCCAGCAGCGAACGCGCGCTGGCGAGGTCGGCGGCGGTGGCGCC
Source organism: Scleromatobacter humisilvae (assembly GCF_023231945.1). Classification (GTDB taxonomy): domain Bacteria; phylum Pseudomonadota; class Gammaproteobacteria; order Burkholderiales; family Burkholderiaceae_C; genus Scleromatobacter; species Scleromatobacter humisilvae. The sequence continues at coordinate 418,671 of NZ_JAJLJH010000003.1, read as the reverse complement.
GTCGGCGATCGCGACCAGCGTCAGGTCGGCGAACTCGCGCAGCAGTTCCTGCGTCGCGGTGAGCGGCGGCGCGTCGGGGCCCACGGTGCCGAATGGCAGCTCGGCGTTGTCCAGCAGCGAGCGCAGCGCGGCGCGGTCGGCGTCGGTCGCGCCGTCGGCCAGCGCGGCGCGCGCGGTGGCGGCCAGCTGCAGCATCTGCTGCTTGGCGGCGCTCACGCGCGGCGCGGGGGCGGGCGCGCGTTCCGCCTCGGGCACGGGCGCGGGCGACGCGCTCGTCTTCAGCGGACGCGGATCGCGCGGCGCCGGCCGGGGCTCGCGCGGCCTGGACTGCGCCTGCTTGCGCGCGACCTCCAGCAGGTCGCGCCGCTTGTCCTCGTCGCCCATCGAGTAGTCTTCCCACCACTCGACGAGCGCCATGTCGATCTCGCCGGCGTCGGCGCGCAGGCGCATGAAGTCGAACGCGGCGCGGAAGCGCGGCTGGGCCAGCATCGCGGCCGGCGAGCTGCCGGTGCGCTTGTCGAAGCGCGGCTGCATCTGCCAGATCTCGCGCATGTCGGCGGCCAGCTTGCCCCGGCCGGAGATGTCGCCGATGCGCGCATCGAACGTCGCGTCGACCGCCGCCTGCAGCGCGGGCATCAGCGACTCGCCCTGCGCGCGCAACGCATCCCACCGCGCCGACACCTCGTGCCAGAACACGCACGCCATCAGGAAGCTCGGCGCCACCGACTTGCCCTCGTTGACGCGGCGGTCGGTGTCGGCCAGCGCGCGGTTGACGAAGTCCTCGCGCGCCGGGTTGGTGGCGATGCCCTCGAAGTACGAGTCGAGGATCGGGAACACGCCGCGATCGAGCCCGTACTTCTTCAGCATCGCGATGCTCTGCAGCGAGTGGCCGGTCTGCAGCAGCTTGAGCAGCTCCTCGAACATGCGCGACGATGGCACGTTCGCCAGCAGCGCCTTCATCTTGCGGATCGGCGCCTCGGTCCTGGCCTCGATCCTGTAGCCCATCTTGGCCGCGAAGCGCAGCACGCGGATGATGCGCACGGGGTCTTCGCGGTAGCGCGTCTCCGGGTCGCCGATCATGCGCAGCAGCTTGGCCTTGGAGTCGTTCATGCCGCCGTGGTAGTCGACCACGATCTGCGTCGACGGGTCGTAGTACATCGCATTGACGGTGATGTCGCGCCGCGCGGCATCCTCGTTCTGCGGGCCCCAGACGTTGTCGCGCAGCACGCGGCCGCTGGCGTCCACCGCGTGGCTCTTGCCATCGAGCTCGGTGCGCGAGGTCTTCTCGTTGCCCTTGACGGCGGACGCGGCGTCGGCGTTGTCGAGATACGCGCGGAAGGTCGACACCTCGATCTTCTCGTGCTCGCGGCCGCGGCCGTAGATCACGTGCACGAGGCGGAAGCGGCGGCCGACGATGAAGGCGCGGCGGAACAGCGCCTTGACCTGTTCGGGCGTCGCGTTGGTCGCGACGTCGAAGTCCTTGGGCTCGAGGTTGACCAGCAGGTCGCGCACCGCGCCGCCGACGATGTAGGCCTCGTAGCCCGCGTCCTTCAGCTTCTTGCAGACGTTGACCGCCGGCTCGATGATCAGGCGCAGGTCGATCTTGTGCTGGTCGACGCCGTACTCGACGCGCTGGCCCAGCGAGACGCCGGCGGGCAGCCCGTCGTCCGTGGCCGGTGCCTTGCCCAGCAGTCGGTCGATGAATTTGCGGATCATTCGAAAAGCCTCAGGATTGCCCAGCCACGCTCGGCGGCCACGGCCTCCAGCGCGGCCGACGGATTGGTCGCGACGGGGTCGGTGGCCCGCTCCAGGAGGGGCAGGTCGTTGATGGAGTCACTGTAAACGGTGATGCGATCGAAGTCGTCCCAGCCGGCACCCTGCGCTTCGAGCCACTGGCCCACGCGCGTGACCTTGCCGTGCTGGTACGTGGGCACGCCGCGGATGGCGCCGGTGACGGCGCCGGCGGCGTCGCGCTCGAGCTCGATCGCGAGCAGCTCGGGCACGCCGAACGCCTGGGCGATCGGCCGGGTGACGAATTCGTTGGTGGCGGTGACGATGGCGACGAGGTCGCCCGCGTCCTGGTGCTTCCTGACGAGCGCGAGCGCCTGCGGCGTCAGCATCGGCGCGATGATCTCGCGCATGAAGCGCGCGTGCATGTCGGCCTGCTCCCGCGGCGTGCGGCCGCGCCAGACCGAGGTGGCGAAATCGACGTACGCATGCACGTCCAGCGCGCCGGCCACGTAGGTCGCGTAGAACTCGTCGTTGCGGCGGCGCCAGGCCTGCCCGTCGGCCCAGCCCACGTCGACCATGAACTCGCCGAACGAGTGGTCGGAGTCGCCGGCGATCAGCGTGCCGTCGAGGTCGAAGAGCGTGAGATTGCGGCGGGTCATTCGCGGAATGGGAGAGCGGTCTGTTGTTCGGCCTGCTCTTCGTTGAGCATGCGCTTGAGCAGCGGCACGGTGACGGCGCGCTTCTCGGCCAGCGCGAAGCCGTCGAGGCGATGCAGCAGGTGCATCAGGCTCTTCAGGTCGCGCGCGAAGCGCACGAGGATGTAGTCGAGGACGTCGTCGCCCAGCACGACGCCGCGGCGCCCGGCCTCCTGGCGCAGCGCGTCGCGCGTGCCGGCCTCGGCCAGCGGATGCACGGCGTGCACCGGGCCCCAGCCGAGGCGGGTGCGCAGGTCCTCGCGCACCGGCAGGTCGACCGGCGGCAGGCGGCCGGCGGATGCGAACTGCACGCCCAGGCGCGCCCCGACGGCGGGCGCCTCGGACGAGGCAACGCGGCTCGCGGCCTCGACGAACAGCGTGAACGCGGCGTGCTGCTGCGCCTCGTCGAACTGGTCGACGCCATCGAGCAGCACCAGCGCCGCGTCGTCGGCCAGCATCCACGGCGTCGCCGACGACGCGTCGAACCATTGCGCCACCAGGCCGGCCTCGACGGCGCGCGCCTGCAGCTCGCGCAGCAGCTGCGTCTTGCCGCAGCCGGCGGGGCCCCAGAGGTAGACCGGTGCGCCGGGCCACGATTGTTCGCGCAGCTGCCCGACCACCGCGGCGTTGTCACCCGGCAGGAAGCCGGCGAACGGCGGCAGCGGATCCCAGGCGAGATCGAGGATCAGCTGTCGCATTCGGTTTGCCTCCATGCTGCGCATTGCGGTATTCGCGCTTCGGAACGGCCGTGCGCGCTCATGTGCGGTAGAACGAGCTGGCGCGGTAGGCGCTCATGGCGTGGCGCATCGCGACGACCATCAGCGCCGTCACCGGAAGGCAGACGAGCACGCCGACGAAGCCGAACACCTCGCCGAAGACCAGCAGCGCGAGGATGACGGCCAGCGGGCTCAGGCCGATGCGCTCGCCCACGAGGCGCGGCGTCAGCACGAAGCTCTCCAGCACCTGGCCGACGGCGTAGATGGCCGCGACTTCGGCGACGCCGTGCCAGCCGGTGAACTGGATCGCCGCCGACATCAGCGCCAGCACCAGCCCGGTGGTGTAGCCGAGGTACGGAATGAAGACGGCCAGGCCCGTGAACACGCCGATCGGCCACGCGAGGTTGAGCCCGGTCAGCATGAGGCCCAGCGAATAGATCAGCGCCATCGCGCCCATCACCGCGAGCTGGCCCTTCAGGTATTGGCGCAGCATGGTGTCGCACTCGCCCAGGAAGCGCGCCAGCGGTGCGCGCGCCTTCAGCGGCACGAGGTTCCAGGCGCCGCCGGTCACGGTCTCGGCGTCCACCAGCAGGTAGAACACGAGCACCGGCACCAGCACCAGGAAGCCGATGATGGTCGCCAGCCAGCTGCCGCCGATGCGCGCCGAGCTCAGGAGCTTCTGGCCCCATTCGTCCATGTTGGTGTCGAACGACTTCATGATCGACGCCTTGAGCGTGTCGGTATCGACGTTGATGCCGAAGGATTTCAGCTGCGGCGCGACCACGTGGTTGAACTTGTCCAGCAGGCCCGGCCACTGGGTGCGCAGCTGCGGGATCACGGTCGTGACGATGGGCACCAGCAGCAGCGCCAGCGCGCTGACGGCCAGCATCGCGAACAGCACGGTGATGGTCGTCGCGAGCGCGCGCGGCACGCGCCGGCGTTCCAGCGTACGCACCAGCGGCCACAGCAGGTAGGCGAAGACCAGCGCCAGGATGATGGGCGCCAGCGCCGGCCCCAGCAGCCACAGCAGCAGCGCCGCCGCCACGGCCACGGCGAGCCAGGTCAGGGTGCGTTGCTGTGCGGGGGTCAGGGTCATGTCGGAGGACGGGCCGGCAAGGGCGAATCGGGCGGACGCCGGCGGCCGTGACGGCGCGCCGGTCGCGGCCGGGGTGGCCGCTGGCGGGGCGGCACGCCCAGGCGGACCGCAACCGCGCATTGTAGGGCGGCCGGGCGGCCAACCCGGTTCAATGGCGCTGCGAGCGCGCGGCCAGGATGCGGCGCTGCAGGCTGTCGGCGTCCGCCGCGTCGGGCGTGTGCTCCAGGTACAGGCCCCAGTCGAACGCGGCTTCCTCGGTGCGGCCCATGCCGTCGAGCACGTCGCCGCGCAGGCGGTAGGTGTCCCAGTCCCGCGGCTCCAGCACGACCTGGCGATCGAGCACCGCCAGCAGCCGCTGGACGTCGCCGCGGCCCTGGTGGATCTGGCGCAGGTTGCGCAGCATGCGGCCGATGATGTCGCGCGGGCCGGCGGCCTGCAGGAACAGGCCCAGCGGCACGTCGAAGGCGTCGCGGATCGCGCTCGCCTGGCGCACCACGTCCAGCCGCTCCTCGAGATCGCTGCGCGACAGCGACTGCCCGGTGAACGGATCGATGACGACCTCGCCCTGCGGCAGCCGCATCTTCACCAGGAAGTGCCCGGGAAACGACACGCCCTCGGCGCGCAGGCCGATGTGGCCGGCGATCTCCATGTAGAGCAGCGCCAGCGTGATCGGGATGCCGCGCCGGCGCGCGAGCACGTCGGGCAGGTAGCTGTTGGCCGGGTCGTGGTAGTCGTTGACGTTGCCCGCGAAGCCCAGCTCCTCGAAGAAGTAGCGGTTGAGGGTGCGCAGCCGGTGCAGCACCGGCGCGTCGGGGGCGAGCCGGTTCTTCAGCCGCAGCGCCAGCGCGTCGACGTCGGCCAGCACCGCCTCGACGTCGAGCCCGGGCGTCTCGTCCTGCGCGATCGCGATGGCGGCCTCCAGCAGCGGGAACTGCTCGTCGTCGGCCACGAGGGCGTCGAAGTACTCCAGCGCGCTCGGCGCGTTGAAAGTGGGCGTGGGCCGGGGAACCAGGGACATGCGCCCGAGTTTAGACCCGGCGCCGCGCCCGTGCGCGCGTCACGCCTTGCGCCCAGGCAAGACCTTGGCGCCGCCCGCCGAGGTCACGCCTTGCGCCCAGGCAACACCTTGGCGCCGCCCGCCGAGGTCACGCTTTGCGCCCAGGCAAGACCTTGGCGCTGCGCGCCGAGGTCACGCCTTGCGCACGAATTGCTTGACCTTGATCCCCAGCACCATCAGCACCGCGACGTAGACGACCGCCACGCCGCCCAGCACCCCGGCCATCTTCAGCGCGCGCAGCAGCGGATGGGCGCGATCCAGCCAGTCGATCGCCTGGTCGGCCCACACCAGGCCGGCGCCGAGCGCCAGGCCGGCGACGAGCACGCGCGCGCCGAACGCCAGCCAGCCCGGCTGCGGCTTGTAGACGCCCATGCGGATCAGGCCGGTCAGCAGCCAGCAGGCGTTGAGCACCGCGCCCAGGCCGATCGACAGCGCGAGCCCGCCGACGCCGATGTGCAGCCCGAAGATGAACAGCGCGTTCATCAGCTGCGTGCACACGAGCACCGCGACCGCGATGCGCACGGGCGTGCGCGTGTCGAGCTGCGCGAAGTAGCCCGGCGCGAGGATCTTCACGCTGACGATGCCCAGCAGGCCCAGGCCGTAGCCGCGCAGCGGCTGCACGGTCGCCAGCACGTCGGCGCTGGTGAAGTGGCCGTAGCCGTAGAGGATGGCGATCAGCGGCTTGGCGAACACGAGCAGCGCGATCGCGCACGGCAGCGTCTGCAGCACGACCAGGCGCAGGCCCCAGTCGATCATGTTCGAGTAGCCCTCCTTGTCGCCGCGCACGCGGGCCGCCGACAGCTGCGGGATCAGCACCACGCCCAGCGCCACGCCCAGCAGCGAGGTGGGGAACTCCATCAGCCGGTCGGCGTAGGTCAGCCAGGAGACCGACCCGGTGGCCAGGTGCGAGGCCAGCTGCGTGTTGACGAGCATCGACACCTGCGACACCGACACCCCCAGCAGCGCCGGCGACATCTGCTTGAGCACGCGCCGCACGCCGGGGTGATGCCAGGCGTCGACGATGCCGCTCCAGCGAAAGCGGATGTGCGGCATCAGCCCGACCGCCTTCAGCGCGGGGATCTGGACCGCGGCCTGCAGCACGCCGCCCAGCATCACGCCGATGGCCAGCGTGTAGACGCCCGGGATGCCGTGCGCCAGGAAGGTCGGCGTCAGCGTGCGCGCCGCGAGCACCACGCTCACGTTGAGCAGGATCGGCGTCGCCGCGGGGATCGAGAAGCGGCCCCAGGTGTTGAGGATGCCGGCCGACAGCGCCACCATCGACATGAAGCCGATGTAGGGGAACATCAGGCGCGTCATCAGGACGCCGGCGTCGAAGCGCTCGAGGCCCGAGGCCATCAGCCAGACGAGCACCGGCGCGCCCACGACGCCGATCACGCAGGTGGCCAGAAGCGCCCAGGCCAGCACGGTGGCGACGGCGTCGACCAGCCGGTGCGTCGCCTCGTCGCCCTCGGCGATGCGCGAATTGGCCAGCAGCGGCACGAAGGCCTGAGAGAACGCGCCCTCGGCGAACAGCCGGCGCAGCAGGTTGGGAATGCGGAACGCGACGTTGTAGGCGTCGGTGAAGCCGCTGGCGCCGAAGCTGGCGGCCACGAGCTGCTCGCGCACCAGGCCGGACACGCGCGAGGCGAGCGTGAGCAGCGAAACCGTCGAGGCGGCCTTGAGGAGATTCATCGGGGGCCGCTGACGACGGCGATTTCTGGTGGTCTGGGCGCGGATTATAGGAACCGGAATGGCCGAGGAAACCCGCAAGCTGCGGGTTATCCCCCTTTTCCGCGAACCGACCTGGTGCGTACCGATACAATGCTGTCAGCCGCTCCAAGCTCCAGTCCAGCGAGTGGCCGTCGATCCTCGACGCATCCCCCAGCAATCTGCCTTCACGACTGGTGCCCGCATCACTGCGCGGCGCAGCAGGCCGATCCGCGATTCCCGGCACGATCCGGGACTGAAAACCACCCATGAACTTTGACGAACTCGGCCTGGCCGAGCCGCTCCTGCGTGCAGTGCACGAGTACGGCTACACGACCCCGACCCCGATCCAGTTGCAAGCCATCCCCGTCGTCCTCCAGGGCGGCGACCTCCTCGCCGGCGCCCAGACCGGCACCGGCAAGACCGCCGGCTTCGTGCTGCCGATGCTGCACCGCCTGCTCGCCAGCGGGCCGAAGAAGGACTCGCGCGGCAAGACGCCGGTGCGCGCCCTGATCCTCACGCCCACGCGCGAACTCGCCGCCCAGGTCGAGGAGAGCGTGCGCACCTACGGCAAGCACGTGCCGCTGACCAGCATGGTCATCTTCGGCGGCGTCGGCATGCAGCCGCAGATCAACCGCCTGCACAAGGGCGTCGACATCCTCGTGGCCACCCCCGGCCGCCTGCTCGACCTGCACCAGCAGCGCGCCGTCGACCTGTCGCACGTCGAGATCTTCGTGCTCGACGAGGCCGACCGCATGCTCGACATGGGCTTCATCCACGACATCAAGAAGGTGCTCGCGGTGCTGCCGGCCAAGAAGCAGAGCCTGCTGTTCTCGGCCACGTTCTCCGACGAGATCAAGGCCCTGGCCGACCGCCTGCTGAACAAGCCGGGCCTGATCGAGGTCGCGCGCCGCAACCAGACCAACGAGATGATCGAGCAGGCCGTGCACCCGGTCTCGCGCGACCGCAAGAAGCAGCTGCTGTCGCACCTGATCAAGAGCGGCGACTGGCACCAGGTGCTCGTGTTCACGCGCATGAAGCACGGCGCCAACCGCCTGGCCGAGTACCTGAACGACGACGGCATCACCGCGATGGCGATCCACGGCAACAAGAGCCAGACGGCGCGCACCCGCGCGCTGGCCGAGTTCAAGGCCGGCACGCTGCAGGTGCTCGTGGCGACGGACATCGCCGCGCGCGGCATCGACATCGACCAGCTGCCGCACGTCGTCAACTTCGAGCTGCCCAACGTGCCCGAGGACTACGTTCACCGCATCGGCCGCACCGGCCGCGCGGGCGCGCAGGGCCGCGCGGTGTCGCTGGTGTGCGTCGACGAGGACATCTTCCTGAAGGACATCGAGAAGCTGATCAAGCGCCCGATCCCGAAGGAAGTCATCGCCGGCTTCGAGCCCGATCCGACCGAACGCGCCGAGCCCATCGTCCTGGGCCGCACGTCGATCGGCGTGCGCGGGCCGGCTGGTGGCGGCCGCGGCAACGGCGGCGGTCATCACGCACGCGCCGGTTCCGGCGGTGGCGGTGGTGATCGCGGCCGCGGCCCGGCGCGTCCGGGTGGCGGCGGCGGCAACGGCGGCGGCCGTCCGGCACCGCGTCCGCAGGGCCCGTCGGGCTCGCACAGCGGCGCCAAGCCGGCGCACGCCGGCCACGGCGGCGCGCGCCCCGCGGGTGCAGGCAACGGCGGTGGCCGACCGGCCGGCGGCGGCGGTGGCCGTCCGCAGGGCGGCGGACAGCGTCCGGCGCTGACGTCGTCCAACAAGGGACCGTCGACGAAGCGTTGATGCGCCTGTCGATGTCGTTCGATTGATCAGGGCCCGCGCGCGCAAGCCGCGGGCCTTCGTCATTGGAAGAGTCGCGCCCCTAAGTCGCGCGCTTCGTCGAATACTGCACGTCCAGCAACGATGGGCCGTTGCTGCTCGACAGAGAATCGAGGGCTTGGCTGCCTGCGCAGCGACTCGAGACTTCGCGCTTGGATCTGCACACCCTGTTCCTCGCCCAGACGGGCCTGCTCGCCGCCACGGCCGCGATGCTGTGGGTGTCGCGCAGCGACGTCGACCATCGCAACGGCATGCGCCGCTGGCGCTGGGCGATCACCAGCCAGGCCCTCGCCTATCTCGTGCTCGCGATTCCGGCGAGCGGCCCCTGGGCCGTCGCGACGGGCCTGGCCGCCAACCTGGCGGGCGCCGTCAGCGTCTCGCTGTTCTTCATCGCGATCCGCCGCTTCGCGGGGCGAAGCTGGAACGTGCGCCGTCTGGTCGCGATGGTCGTCGCCGTGACGGTCGCCGGCGCCGTCACCGGCGAGCACGTCGCCTGGGCCGCGATCTTCAACGGCTTCGCCTATGCCGGCTACGAGTGGCTCAACGCGCTCTCGCTGTGGCGCGACGCCCGCCCCGAGACCGAGCGCGTGCAGCGCGTCGTCGCCGCGTTCTACGTCTGCATGGGCCTCGTGCTGCCGCTGCGCGCGATCGCGCTGCTGCTGATCGGGCGACCGGGCCTGGGCCTCGACCACGACAACGCCTGGCAGCTGCCCATCTACGCGTTCGGCTTCGTCTATCTGGTCATCACCAATCTCGGCTTCGTGCTGATGTGCAAGATACGCGCCGAGGCCGACACCCGCCTGCAGGCCCGCACCGACGACCTGACCGCCCTGCCCAACCGGCGCGCGCTCGACGAGGAGATGCGCCACGCGCTGGCGGGCGCGCAGCGCAGCGGGCGGCCGTTCGCCGTCGTGATGGCGGACGTCGACCGCTTCAAGATGATCAACGACACCCACGGCCACGGCATCGGCGACGCCACGCTCACCGCGTTCTCGGCGCGCCTGGCCGGCGCGTTGCGCGGCCCCGACCGCGCCTACCGCTACGGCGGCGAGGAGTTCTGCCTGCTGCTGCCCGACACCGACGCCCGCGGCGCGCGCGTGCTCGCGGAACGCGCGCGCGAGCAGGTCATGCGCCCGTTCGAGGGCGCGGTGCACGATCTGACGGCCAGCTTCGGCGTGACGGCCTGGCAAGCGGGCGACACGCTGGACACGCTGTTCCGGCGCGCGGACCGGGCCTTGTACGCGGCCAAGAGCGGCGGCCGCAACCGGGTCGAGATCGGCTGACCCGGGGTCAGCCCCGCGCCTGCCAGACCGACGCGCTCCACGTCGGCGCCGCCGTCCGGATGATGTCCAGCACATGCGGCGGAATGTCGCCTGCTCCGGTGAGCTGGCGCACCTCCAGGATGTCGTCCGAGCCGAGGCCGGACGGCGCTCGCAGCGCCCACGAGATCGCTTCCTCCAGCGATCCGACGTCGACGATGTAGAAGCCGCCCACCAGTTCCTTGGACTCGGTGAACGGGCCATCGACGACGTAGCGCCTGCCCTTGTCCACCGCGATCCGGGCCCCGCGGGCCGCCGGGTTCAGGCCTTCGGAGGCCACCAGCACGCCGGCCTGGTGCATCTCCTCGTTGAACTTCATGTAGGCGGTGAGCAGCGCGTCGCTCGGCATGCCGTCGGGGCCGGGCGCCGCGCCGTTGGGGTCGGCCTGGGCCGTGATGATGAATCGCATTGGCGTTCTCCTGGATGGAGTGGGACTCGTGGACCACGACGAATGACGGGGCGCCGGATCGACAGTTTCGATCGCCCGTCGATCGAGTCAGGCGTGGCGGTCATCCTGGCGATCGTTTGGCACCGCCGCGATGGCGTCAACGAGCCGCTGCCCGGTCGCGATGCGCGGCCTGCTTGGCGCGGTTGCCGCAGACGGCCATGTTGCACCAGCGGCGGCGCCCTCCTCGCGTGGTGTCGAGGAAATGGAGGACGCAGGTCGGTCCTTCGCACTTCTTGACCTCGGCGAAGTCCGCCCGGCTCACGAGCTCGGCGATCGCCTGGGCGATCGGCAGCAGGAGATCGTCGGCAGATTGCCAGCGGCGCCGCGCGACCACCTCGAGCGCGGAGTCGCCGTCGCGCAGCTCGGCCCGGGGGCGGGCGACGATCTGCGTGAACGTGCGGTCGCGCGCGAGCAGGCCATTCAGCGGCTCGAGTTCGCCCTCGGCCGAACGCGTGAGCGGCTTGCCGCGATGCCGCTGCACGAAGCCGCGGAGCCACTCGCGCAGGGCCCGGGCCTGCGCGGCCACCGCGTCCAGTTCCTCGGCCGTGGCCAGCGCGCGCACCTCGTCGAGCGCGGCCTGATCGAGCAGCCCCGCGGCCTCGAGCCACGCGAGCAGGTCTTCGCCGGAACCCAGCCATTCGACTTCCACGTCGACGGGAATCGCCAACGTGTTCAGGAAGTCCAGGCCGGCGGCTTCGGCCAGGAACATGGCGGGGGGTCGATCGGCCGTCATGCGGAGCGCTCCTTTGGTAACCGTTAAAAATCGTGTTGACAGGTTATCACATCAAAAGTAACCTGCTCGCATCGTTCAAACAGGTTACCTGATCGGTGGCCAACCAAGGAGTCAACATGAGTGCGACGATGAACCGGAAAGTGGACGTCGATGGTCTCGAGGTGTTCTACCGCGACGCGGGGCCGGCGGATGCGCCGGTGCTGTTGCTGCTGCACGGGTTCCCGAGCTCGAGCCACATGTTCCGGGACCTGATCCCGAAGCTCGCGGGCGAGTACCGCGTGATCGCGCCGGACCTGCCCGGCTTCGGCCAATCGGCGATGCCGGCGCGCGAAGTCTTCGCGTACACGTTCGACGGGCTCGCGCGCGTCATCGACCGCTTCACCGAAGTCCTCGGGCTGCGGCGATTCGCGCTCTACGTGTTCGACTACGGCGCGCCGGTGGGATGGCGCCTGGCGACATGGCATCCCGAGCGCATCACGGCGCTCGTCACGCAGAACGGCAACGCCTACGAGGAAGGGCTCAGCGAGGGCTGGAATCCGATCCAGGCGTACTGGCGCGACCCGAGCGCGGGCAAGCGCAACGCGCTGCGCCAGTTCCTCGCGCCGGAGTCGACGCAGTGGCAGTACACGCACGGCGTGAGCGACGCCGCACGCGTCTCGCCGGACGGCCATGCGCTGGACAACTGGTACCTGTCGCGACCGGGTGCGGACGACATCCAGCTCGACCTGTTCCTGGACTACGCCAGCAACGTGGCGCTGTACCCGACGTTCCAGGCGTATTTCCGCGAGCACCAGCCGCCGCTGCTGGCGGTGTGGGGCCGCAACGACCCGTTCTTCCTGCCGGCCGGCGCCGAGGCGTTCAGGCGCGACATCGCCGACGCCGACGTGCGCTTCTTCGACACCGGCCACTTCGCGCTGGAGACGCACGCCGACGAGATCGCGACCGCCATCCGCGGCTTCCTTGCAAAGACGCTGCAGGCCGCGTGAGCGCGCTCGCAACACACCAGGAGAAATGACGATGACTCGGAAGAACGTGACTGCCGTGCTGGTGCACGGCGCCTGGGCCGACGGCTCGAGCTGGCGCGACGTGATCGATCCGCTGCGCAGCGCCGGCGTGGACGTCGTCGCGGCGCCGCTGCCGCTGACGTCGCTGCAGGACGACGTCGCGGCACTCGAACGCACGCTGGAGCGGGTCGACGGCCCGGTCGTGCTGGTCGGCCATGCCTACGCGGGCGCGGTGATCGGCGAGGCGCGCAGCGACAAGGTGCGGGCGCTGGTCTACGTCGCCGCGCTGGCGCCCGACGAAGGCGAAGGGGTCGCGGACGTGTTCTATCGCAACGAGGCGCACCCGCTGGCACCAACGCTGGCGCCCGACGCGCACGGGCTGATCTGGCTGCCGCGCGAGGCCTTCGCGGCGGCGTTCGCGCAGAACGCGTCGCCGACGGCGCTCGAATGGCTCGCGGCGGTCCAGCGGCCGATCGCGGTGCCGTGCATCAGCACGCCCGTCGGGCGCCCGCGCTGGAAGGACGTGCCGGCCTGGTATCTGCTCGCGGAGGACGACCGGATGATCCGCCGCGAGACGCAGGTCTTCATGGCCGAGCGCATGCAGGCGACGATCGTCGCGCAGCCGGTGGATCACACGCCCAGCGTGACGGCCCCGGCCGGGGTCGTCGACATCGTCCTCGCGGCCGCCGCCGCGGTGAAGGGAGCGTGACATGAACGACCGAGTGGTCATCGTCACCGGCGCGAGCCAGGGCATCGGGCGCGCGACGGCCATCCGCCTCGCGCGGGATTTCGCGGCCGTTGTGCTCGTCGCGCGCAGCGAGGAGAAGCTGCGCGAGACCGAGCGCGAGGTCGTCGCCGCCGGCGCACGCGCGTTGGTCGTGCCGGCCGATCTCGGCGAAGCGCCGGCCGCGGGCGAGGTCGTGCGCCGGGCCGTTGCCGCATTCGAGCGCATCGACGCGCTCGTCAACATCGCCGGCGCCGTGCCCCAGGTCGACGTACTGGAGATGACCGACGCGCAGTGGGACGCCGGCTTCGCGCTGAAGCTGCACGGCGCACGCCGGCTGACGGTGCAAGCCTGGCCGGCGTTGCAGGCGTCGCGCGGGTCGGTCGTCTTCACGTCCGGCAATTCGGCACTGTTTCCCAAGGCCGGCTATGCGGCCGTGGGCACCGTCAACGCGGCCATCGTCGCGTTGGCCAAGGCGTTCGCGGACAAGGGGCTGCAGGACGGCATCCAGGTCAACAGCGTGCTGCCGGGCCCGGTCATGACCGGCCGCCGCCGCTCCTACCTCGAGCACTGGGCGCCGGCGCACGGGATGTCGGTCGAGGAGGCCACGCTGAAGTTCCCGAAGGAAGCGGGCATCGCGCGCTACGGCGAACCGGAGGAGATCGCGGCCCTGATGGCGTTCCTCGTGTCGCCCCAGGCGCAATGGATGACAGGCTCGGCGCTGCGCATGGACGGCGGCGAGGTCAAGTCCGTCTGAGCCGACGCGATCGAGGCCCGACGCAACGCGTCAGGCTCTCAAGCCTTGACGGCCACGAACACCTGGTAGGCCTTGAAGATGGCCGTGGCCGCCTGGCCCGTGCGCAGCTTGAGATCGTCCACGGCATCGTTCGTGACGGTGCAGGTCACCTCCTCGCCGCCCGGCAAGGCGAGGCGCACGACGGTGGACACGGCGCCGCGATCGACGCGCGACACGGTGCCGGCCAGCTGGTTGCGCGCGGACAGCACGTAGCCATCGGCGTCGGTCACCAGCACCACCGACGAGGCCTTGATCAGTACCAGTGCCTGCTGACCGGGATGCAGGTTCATCCGCTTGGCCGACGACGTGGTCAAGGTCGCGGCGAGGACGTGGCCGCCCGCGATCTCGATGCTCACCTCGGTGGTGACCGGGCCGCTCTCGACGCTGCGGATCGCCCCCGCGTACTGGTTGCGCGCGCTCGTCTTCATGTTGCCCGCTGTCATTCGCTCAGATGAATTCGCGCTCGCGCAGCCACTTCGTCGCGACCCACTTCTCGCCCTCGATCACCGGCTGGCCCCCATGCAGGCTCTTGGTGTTGACGTGGGCGCGGTCGTAGCTGAAGAAGCAGGCGTTGCCCTTGATCGGGGCCACCTCCAGGCCGACGTCGGGGAAGATGGTGCCGCCGCCCTTCTTGGGCGTGTTCAGGTACATCAGCAGCGTGCCCACGCGCTGGCCGCCGCGCTTGAGGATGGACGCGGAGCCGGGATGCACCGGGTCGAAGTAGTCGTAGTGCGGCTTGTATTCGGCGCCCGGCTGGTAATGCAGCACCTGCAGGCCCTCGCCGTTCTGGACGGGCCAGCTCAGCAAGGCGGCGATGCGGCGCTCGACGCGGTCGATCACGCCCGTCTCGCCGCGCTCGAAGAACATGCCGCGGCTGGTGCGGGCGACGTTGACCTCGCTGCCGCCAGTGAGGTTGTCCACCGTCTCGGAGCGCGCCATGCGCGGGCCGGCCAGCGCGATGATCTTGTCGCACTCGTCGTCCGACAGGAAGCCACCCAGCACGATGACGCGCGGGTGCTTCATGGTCGTCAGCACGGTGACGTCGCGGTCGAGGATGCGGATCTTGCTGGGCGAGTCGGCGATCGGGGCGTCGGGCACCGGCACGGGCTGCGGCTCGTGGTCGGCCGGGGCGGCGGCCTGGCGCTCGGCCACCTGCTGGTTGAGGTGGTCGCGCAGCGTCTCCTCGAGCGCCTTGATGGCCACGTCCTCGTGCCAGCCGCTGGACTTCATCGCCTCGAGCACGGTCTCCGGCGCCACGCCGGCCTGCGCCTGCGCGACGATCCACTGGCGGAGTTCCACCGAGATGTACTGTTGACGCTGCTGGCCAGCGTTCGTCTTGGTGCTCGATTGCGATTGCATGGGGTCGACTCCGGACGTGCGGTCGAAGGGTTGCCAAGGCTGCGCCCGGCGGGCGCGCCGTTCTCAGGTGCGTATTCTGGCAGCGCCGCACGGTCGAGTCGGGCGGGAATCCCCCGGGATGCGCCGGGCTTCGTGCAACATCTGGTGAATCCGGGAGCCGGATGTCGCCGCGGGCCGCCCGACCGCCGGCGTCGTCAGGCCTGCCGCCGCCGGAAGACCAGGCGCTCGGGCTCCGATGCCCGCTCCGCGAAGCGATAGCCGTCGGCGTGGAAATCCGTCAGCGCCTCGGCGGTCCCGGCGCGCTTGTCGATGGCGTGGCGGGCCATCATCCCGCGGGCGCGCTTGGCGAAGAAGCTGATGATCTTGTAGTCGCCGTCCTTCCAGTCCTCGAAGACGCAGTCGACGACGCGCGCGCGCAGCACCTTCGCGCGCCCTCGCCTGGCTTGCGTGACCTTGAAGTACTCCTGCGACGCGAGATTGATCACCAGCGGCTCGCGCTCCTTCGCCTGGAGCTTGTTGATGTGGGCGGCGACCGTCTCGCCCCACCACGCGTACAGCGAATTGCCGCGCTCGGTGGCCAGGCCCGTGCCCATCTCGAGCCGGTACGGCTGCAGCCGGTCGAGCGGCCGCAGCACGCCGTACAGGCCGCTGAGCATCAGCACGTGCTTCTGCGCCCAGGCGATCTCGTCTTCGTTGAGCGTCGAGGCGCGGAGTCCGTCGTAGACGTCGCCATTGAACGCCCACATCGCGGGGCGGCTGTTGCGCTCGGTGGCGCGCGTCGACCACGCCTTGTAGCGCTTGACGTTCAACTTGGCGAGGTCGTCGGACAGATCCATCAGGTCGGCGATGTCGGCCACCGTCTTCGTGCGCAGCGTGGCGATCAGTTCGGCGGCCTGCGCAGCGTACTGCGGTGCGGTGGCGGCGGGCTTGAGCGATGCGCGGGCGGCGAGCACCGGCTCGGGCAGCGGGGATTCGTAGTCGAGGGACTTGGCGGGGGACAGCAGCAGGAGCATGGCGCGCAGTGTAGCGAGCGGGGTCGATGCGCGCGCGCGCAAGGTGGGTCGCGAAGCCTGGGCGCCGGCGTCGCACCACTTCAACGCACCGCGACGGCCAGCGTCGGCCGTCGCGCCCGCGGCCTTAGTGCGTCGAATTGACGATCGCCCCGCCCGTGCCGACCGCCACGAAGGCCGTCCCGCTGAACGCGACGCTCGACAAGCGCGTGTTCATGCCGCCCGCCCGGTTCGTCCAGGTGACGCCGTCCTCGCTGACCAGCACCGCGTCCGAATCGCCCACCGCGATGTACTGGCCGTCGGCCTGCACGATCGCGTAAAGCGTCGATGGCGACGGCGTCGAGGCGATGGCCCAGTTGGCGCCGTCGAGGCTGTGCCAGGCGACGCCCGCCGCACCGACGCCGACGAAGCCCGCGCTGCCGTAGGCCACCGCGCTCAGCGGCGTCAGCGTCGGACCGGCGGTCCAACCCAGGCCGTCGACGCTCCAGAACAGGTCGCCCGCGTTGTCGACCATCACGAAACGGCCATTGCCGTAGCTGAGGTTGACGATCCACGGCGTCGGGTTCGACGACTGGATGCCTGACGCGGTCGCCGTCCAGGCGACGCCGTCCTTGCTGGCGTAGACCGACTTGCCGCTGCCGGCGGCGAGGAATTGCCCGTTGCCGTAGACCAGCGTCGCGAGGCCGGACGGCAGGACGGCCTTCGCCGCGCCCCAGGTCGTGCCGTCGGTGCTCACATAGACCGAGCCGCCCTGAGTCACCGCGACGAAGCGCGTGCCGTCTTGCGCAATCGCGGCGAAGCTCGCGCCGTCGGGAGCGTTGGAGCGGGTCCAGGTGGTAGTGTCGCGGCTCGTCAGCAGATGGCCGTCGGACGTGGAGATCACGCACAGGCCTTGCAGGCAGGCCGTGGCGACCAGGCCAACGCCGTCGCTGGGCGCGACGTTGTTCCAGGTCGTGCCGTCGGCGCTGTGGCGCAGCTGCGCGCCCCAGCCGACGGCGACCGTGTCCGTGCCGTTCGACGCGACGCCCGTGATGAGCGCACTCGAGTCGGCGGACGGGTTGCTGTAGAGGCTGCTCCAGTGCACGCCGTCGGTCGACACGTCGATGGCCTTTTCGCCGTAGGTGAAGAAGCGTCCGCCGCTGAAGGTCACCGGGCCCCAGTAGCTCTGTATCGACGTGCCGCTGGTGTCGCCGCCGGGCGTCCAGGTCACGCCGTCGACGCTGGTCGACGAGCTGCTGCCGTTGTTGGCGACGAACGTGCCGTTGCCGTAGGCGACGCCATAGGTCGGGCCGGGTGGGGAGAACTGCGACCAGTTGGCGCCGTCGGTGCTCGTGTAGTTGCCGCCGAAGCCCATGCCCAGGAACTTGCCGTTGCCGTAGGTGACCTGGTAGATGTCGAGGCCGCCGTTCGCCACGCCGCCGGTGCGCGACGTCCAGTTCACGCCGTCGTTGCTCGCGAGCACGCCTTGCACGCCGGTGGCGACGTAGGTGCCGTTGCCGAAGGTGACCGTCCACAGGGACAGGTACTGCGGATCGATGCCGGTGCCGTCGGTGGCCGCGCTCACGTTGCCCGCGGTCCAGGCGAGCCCGTCGGCACTGTGCCAAGTGGCGCCGTTGGGCGCGATGCCGACGTAGCCGTCGTCGCCGAGCGCCATGTCGTTGATCGCCATGCCGGCGGGCAGGTCGAGCGGCGTCCAGGCCATGCCGTCCGTGCTGGTGAGCACCGAGGTCACGCCGATCGCGTAGAAGCGCCCGCCCAAATAGCGCACGGTACTGAAATCGCCCAATGCAGGCCGCTGCACCTGCCAGACGGCGCCCGGGGCCGGCGTCAGCGCGATCTGCACCGTCTTCTGGACGCCGCCGTCGGTCACGTTGATCGTCGCGGACGTCGCGCCGCCGAGCTGGCTGGGCAGTGGTGGACGATAGGTGATCGCCGCGCCGGTCGTCGCGGACAACGTGCCGGGCCCGCTGAGGCTCCAGGTCGCCGTGTCGGTGCTGCCGCTCACCGTCGCTGTCAGCGAGACGGCATTGCCGCCGGCGACCACGGATTGCGCACTGGCAGTCACGGCCAGCGTGACGACGGGCGGAGGCGACGGCGGGCTCGATCCGCCACCGCCTCCGCAGGCTGCGAGCAGGGATGTCAGGCAGGCCGATGCTACGGCCCATTTGGCGCGACACATGCCGCTGCGCAAGTCGTCGTTCATGCCGTTTCCTCCCATTTGGGCGGTGAGCGCACCGTCCCTTCTTGTGCCCGCGATTCTGCACGGGCGCGTCCTGCCTTGGCGGGGGCGCACCCACCCATGTCAGCCCGATTCGGCAAACACGTCGACGAGGTCACGGCTGTGCGGGACGCTTCGGCTCCCAGAGCTCGATCTTGTTGCCTTCCGGATCGAGGATCCATGCGAAGCGGCCGTTCGTGTCGTCATCGCTGCGCTTGATCACCTCGACGTTTTTCGCATGCAGGCGCGCGACGATCGCGTCCAGGTCGTCGACCGAATAGTTGATCATGAAGTTGCTCGTCGACGGGGCGAAGTAGCTGGACGACGCGGCGAATGCGCTCCAGGCCGCGGCGGGCGGATGGTTCGGCGCGTCGTAGTGCAGCGCGGCGCCGCCCCAGGCCTGCACCGGCATGCCCAGCACGTCGCGGTACCACGCCACGAGGGCCTTGGGATCCTTGGCCTTGAAGAAGACGCCACCGATGCCGGTGATGTGGCCGGGGGCGTCGGCGGGTGCGGCCTGGGCCGAACCCACTGTCATCAGCACGCCGAGGCACAGTGCCAGGAAAGTTCGAATCGTCATCAACGGACTCCTTGCAACGCGGGTTGTCGCTGCACGATTCTAGGCATGCGGGACGCGGGATGCGGCGCGCCAATCGCTCGATTTCGGGTACCGAAAGCGCGGGGACGACCGGATCACGGCGTGGAGGCCAGCAGCTTGCGCAGCATGTTCTGGCGCGACGTGTCCGGCTTGCAGGCCACGTAGCGCTCCAGCACGAGCAGCAGTTCGAGCCATCGCCCGAGGAAGACGGCACCACGCCGCAGCGCGGCCTTCTCCGACGCCCAGCGCCCGTCGCATTCGGCCAGCGCCGCCCGCACGCATGGGCTTCGGACCAGCAGCCTGCGCACAGCATCCTTCGCTGACCGATGCTGGCCTTCTTGACTTCGAACGCGCGCTTCTGATCCTGCGCCGTGAAGACGCACGCGGCCTGGCAGGCCAGCACGCGTAGGCAATGTCCATGTATTCGCGCTGGAAGTGCGCCGCGACGGACTGCTGGCTTTGGCGCGACCACTGCGTCGGATCCGCAGCAATCGAGGTGTCGCGTGTTGTCTGGTCGAACGAGCGCCGGCGGGATGTCGCGACGGGTCGCTTCGCCGAAGCCGGCGAGCGGCCGCGCTTGCCGCCTGCCGGCTTCTGCACGCTCGTCAGCGCTGCGTCGCCGACGGCGGCACGATGGCGTGGCCATCGGTGCCGTTGTTCGACGCGTTGCCGTTGCCCGTGGCCGGGCCGAGCGCGTTCGCGCCGGGCGGTCCGGCGATCGAGTCGAGCACGGTCAGCACGTTGGGATTGCTTCTGAACGCAGCGAGCAACTGCTGGCTGCGCGCGCGATCGGCGGCCGACAGCTTGGACGGGTCGAGCGTGGGCAGTTCCTCCGCGCTGGGCGGCGATGCTTCGCGCGCCAGGCTCTGCAGCGCGACGCCGGCCGCGAAATCGGCGCGCGGCACGCCTCCCAGGCCGTTGGCCACCATGTAGCCAAGGTTGTGGCGCGCCGGCGCGAGGCCCTGTGCCGACGCGGCGCGGAAGCCGCCGAGCGCGGCGGCGTCGTCGCGCGTGACGCCCTTGCCGCGCGCGTACAGCAACGCGAGATGGTTGCGGGCGGGCGCGTTGCCACGCGCCTCGGCCAGGCGATACCAGCGCTGGGCCTCGGCGGCGTCGACCGGCTGGCCGCGACCCTCCTCCGCCATCCAGCCGAGGTTGTCCATCGCGAAGGCGTTGCCCTTGCGCGCGGCGAGCTTGAACTGGCGCAACGCGGCGGCGTCGTCGCGCGTGACACCCAGCCCGTTGGTGAGCATCCAGCCGAGGTTGTTCTGGCCCGACGCGTTGCCCTGCGCGGCGGCCTTCTGGTACCACTCGACGGCCTGCTTCTCGTCGGCGATCACGGCGTCGCCGGCGGCGTACATCAGCCCGAGGCTGACCTGCGCGGGCGCGTAGCCCGACTCCGCGGCCTTGCGGATCCAGCGCTCGGCCCCGGCCGGGTCGCGCGGCGCGCCACGGCCGTTGAGTTCGGCCATGCCGAGGTTGTGTTCCGCGGTCGGATCGCCCTGCGACGCCGATACCCGCAGCCAGCGCAGCGAGGCTTCCGGGTCGCGTGGCACGCCGCGGCCCTCGCTGTAGACCCAGCCGAGCGCGCTCTGCGCCCGCGCATCGCCCTGGTCGGCCGCGGCCTGGTACCAGTGCAGCGCGGCGGCGTCGTCACGGTCGACGCCCTGGCCGTTCGTGTAGAAGACGCCCAGCCGGTACTGCGCCACCGCCAGGCCCTGCTTCGCGGCGAGCGTGGCCCAGTGCGCGGCCTGCGCGTCGTCTTGCGGCACGCCTCGGCCGATCAGCGACATGTAGGAAAGATTGCTCTGCGCGGTCGGCTCGCCCTGCTCGGCCGCCTTGCGATACCACTTCGCGGCCTCCTCGAAGTCGCGCGCGACGCCCTTGCCCTGCTCGTACAGGAAGCCGAGATTGGTCTGTGCGCGCGCATCGCCCTGGTCGGCCGCCTTGCGGAACCAGCGCGCCGCGATAACCGGATCGGCCGCGACGCCATACCCCCGCAGGTACATGTCGGCAAGCGCCAGCTGGGCGTCGCGATCGCCCTTCTCGGCCGCCGGCTGGAACTCGCGCAACGCCGTCGCATAGTCGCCGCGACGACCCGCCTCGTAGCCCTCGGCCGTCCCGGCCCGCGCGCCCGCACAGGCGAGCGCCAGCATCAGCGCCATGCCGGCGACGACGCCCGCATGGGCAGGAGAGGTGCGAGGCGTGCGGGCCATGCCGGACGCCGATCGATTCGACCGGCGCGCCAGGCGCATCGGGGCGGTTGGGGCTGGGCAGGCAGGCAATGGATTCATTTCGGGCGGAAGTCCTCGGAGGATGTTAGCGCGAAGGATCCGGGGGCGGAGGCCGAAGCGGACGGCGAGGCCGGACGCGGCAGTCGAGTCGCTCGGCAACCAGCCAGCGCCAAGCGTTCGCCGCGTGAGGGGCAGGCTCGAAATTATCGACGCGCACCACGCTCCGGCCCTGAGGGATTGCGTTCGGCCGTCGTGGGCATGCGACACGAGACGAGGGATGGCGCGCCCACGCCGGGTCGTGCGCGCAACGATCCGCAACTTGCCTGCGCGACGGCCTGGTTGGCGATCGGGCGGGATGACGGGATGGCGTCGAGCCGGACGTCGACGGGTGCGCGCGGTGATGCGGCTGGGAACTGATGGCCGGCGGTTCGCGGAAAGTCGGCGGCGCGCGGCGTCCGTCCTCGCGGCAGGCAACGGCCGGGCCGTGGCACATCGCGAGTGCGCGGCGATCGATGCGTGTTCCATGTGCCTGCGCTTCAGTGGAAATCCCGGCTGCGCGTGACCAGCCCCTGCAGCATTGGCGAGTGATCCACCAGCGTCTTGGCCACCAGGTGACGCACCTCGCCTTCGCGCTGCCAAACGCCGTAGACCGTCAGCAGCGACGCCGCCAGCAGCGGCTTGCGCTGGGCCGCGGCCACCGCGGGCCAGACGATCACGTTGACGCTGCCCGTCTCGTCCTCCAGCGTCACGAACACGACCCCCTTGGCGGTACCGGGCTGCTGGCGGTGCGTGACCAGCCCGCTGGCGCGCGCGAGTTGCCCCGGCCGGTACTCCGCGTTGAGCAGCGCCGCCTGCTGCACCTTGAACGGCGCCAGCGCCGGACGCAGCAGCGCCAGCGGATGGCCCTTCAGCGACAGGCCCAAGGCGCGATAGTCGGCCAGCACGGCGTCGCCGAGGCTCAACGACTCGAACTCGGGCTCGGCATCCTCGACCGTGCGCGTGGCCTTGAGCATGGGCGTGGCGCGGGTGTCGACGCCGGCGACGGCCCAGATCGCGTCGCGCCGCTGGCCGGCCAGCCCGGACAACGCATCGGAGGCCGCGAGGCATTGCATCGAATGCGAATCGAGCTCGGCGCGCCGAGCGAGATCCTCCACGTTGGCGAACGGCGCCTGCGCCCGCGCGGCCATGATGCGCCGGCCCTCGTCCTCGCCAATGCCGCTCACGCGATTCAGGCCAAGCCGCACCGCGCACTGGCCGCCCGGGATCGCGCGCTCCGCGCAGGCCGGCACCGCCTCGTGCGGCGCCTGCGGCTCCAGCGTGGAGTCCCAGTCGCTGATCGTGATGTCCACCGGCCGCACCGCGACGCCATGCGCGCGCGCGTCGCGCACGAGCTGGGGCGCGGCGTAGAAGCCCATCGGCAGGCTGTTGAGGAGCGCGGCCAGGAAGGCGTCGGGATGATGGCGCTTGATCCATGCGCTGACGTAGACCAGCAGCGCGAAGCTGACCGCATGGCTCTCCGGAAAGCCGTATTCGCCGAAGCCCTGGATCTGCCGAAAGATGGCCTGGGCATATTCCGGGTCGTAGTTCTTGGCCACCATGCGGCTGATCAGCTTCTCCCTGAATGGCTCCAGGCCGCCTTTGCGCTTCCAGGCCGCCATCCCGCGCCGCAACTGGTCGGCCTCGCCCGGCGTGAAGTCGGCCGCGAGGATGGCCAGTTGCATCACCTGCTCCTGGAAGATCGGAACGCCCAAGGTGCGCTTCAGTGCCGTTTCCGCCTCGTCGCTCGGATAGGTGACGGGCTCCTTCTGCTCGCGCCGCTTCAGGTACGGATGCACCATGCCACCCTGGATTGGCCCGGGCCGGACGATGGCAACCTCCACCACCAGATCGTAGAACTCGGCAGGTTTCAGCCGTGGCAGCATGCTCATCTGCGCGCGGCTTTCCACCTGGAAAACGCCCACCGAGTCGCCGGTGCACAGCATGTCGTAGACCGCCTTGCACTCCGCGGGAATGTCCTGCAGGCTCGCTTCGGAATCGAGCTGGACGCGCTCAGCCACGATGCCCATGCAGGCCGCTGCCCCGGCGCTGGAAAAGGCATTCGAAGTGCGCCTGATGCGGGTGCCGCTGTTGCCCGAGCGGCCGCTGGACGGACCGTCCGCGCGCAGCCGGATCTCGACCTGTTCCTGCCGCTTCGCCTCGAGGAACCACTCCGGCGGCGGCGGCCCCGGCATCACCTGGCGCATCTTCTCATCGACGAACAGGAGACCTCGCCGGAGTGCGCTGAGCATGCCCAGCGCCAGGATGTCGACCTTGAGCAGCTTGAGGACGTCGAGGTCGTCCTTGTCCCACTGGATCACGGTGCGCTTGTCCATCGCGGCGTTCTCGACCGGCACGTACAGCGCCACATCGTCCTTGGCGATGACGAAGCCGCCGGGGTGCTGGCTGAGATGACGCGGCTGATTGCGCAGTTGCAGGCTCAATGCCATCCACTGAAATCCCAGCCGAGAATCCGGATCGAAGCCGTGCTCCTTGAGCGACATGGCGAGCCGTTCCGCCGCGCTGCTGGGCGCCGCGTCGCCACCGACGTGATGCAGCGAGCGCGTCACGGCATCGATGCGATCGAGGTCGATGCCCAGCGCGCGTCCCACGTCGCGCACCGCCGACTTCGTCCGGTAGCGAATGATCACGCCGGTGAGCGCCGCACGATGGCGCCCGTACTTCCTGTACAGGTACTGGATCACCTCTTCCCGGCGCTGGTGCTCGAAGTCGAGATCGATGTCGGGCGGCTCGCCGCGCTCCTCGCTGATGAAGCGCTCGAACAGCACCTCGCGGACGAAGGGATCGACCTCGGTCACGCCCAGGCAGAAGCACACCGCGGAGTTGGCAGCGCTTCCGCGGCCCTGGCACAGGATGCCGTTGGCCCGCGCCCAGGCGACGATGTCGGCCACCGTGAGGAAGTAGGCCTCGTACTTCAGGCGCTCGATGACCCCGAGTTCGCTCTCGATCAGCTTTTGCACCTTCTCGGGCACACCTGCCGGAAAGCGCTTGGCCGCACCGGCCTCGGCAAGCTTGCGCAGCCAGCTGGTGGGCGTCTCGCCAGCCGGGACGATCTCCTGCGGATACTCGTACTTCAACTCGCCCAGCGAGAACTTGCAGCGTCCCGCGATCGCCACGGTCTCGGCCAGCCACTCGGACTCGCACACGGTCTGCAGGCGCGACCGCGAGCGCAGGTGCGCCTCCGCGTTGGGCGCCAGCGCGTGCCCGCACTCGGACACGGTGCGCCGCAGGCGCGTGGCAGTGAGGACATCCTGCAAGGGCTTGGCGGCGCGCGTGGCCATCACCACGTCGCCGACGGCGGTGATGCGCAGGCCGGTGGCGGCGGCCACGGCCTTCACGCGTTCGCGGATCTCGTCGTCGTCGCCCTGCATCAGCAAGGGCATGGCCAGCCAGACACGGTCTTCGCCGATCCACGTCTTGAGCCATTGCGCCTGCGCGAACAGCGATTCGAACGACAGCACCGTGGACGGCCGCGGTGGTGGCAGTGACCTGGCAACGCGCCTGGCCTTGGACGGCGGAGCAAGTTTGGGAGGTGTCGGCGGCTCGAGCGGGCCGTCCCCGCTGGGGCCGTCGCGGGCCTCGCGCGTCTCGCGCCCGCGCGGGCGCCCGGCGCCGGGCGAGTTCGACGCGATCGCCGCCGCCGCACTCGCCCGCGCGGCGGCGATCACGCTCAGGCCGGACAACTGGGCGTTGACCGGAGCAGCGCCTGCCGACGGGCCTGATCGACGCTCCGGCGACCCGTCGTGGACCCCGACGCGCACGCTCGAACCCGCCGTGCCGCTCGATGCGCCGGGTTCCAGCGCGCCCAGCGGCACCGGGCCAGCCGTGGGCAGCAGCAGCACGAGACAGTCGGGCAGGCCTGCCAGGTGGGGCATCGTGGGCACCTGACCCCGCAGGTCGCCGGTACGGGCGTCGTAGTGCCCTTTCTCCGCACGCCGGCGCGCCACGGAGATCCACTGCGACAGGTTGCCGTAGCCGCGCCTCGTGGTGGCCAGGATCACCAGGCGCATCGGCACGCCGCCGACCGTGGGCTCGAGCCGCATCTCGGCACCGACGATGAGCGGGAACTTGAGTTCGTTGGCCTGCTCGTACGCATGCACCACGCCCGACAGCGAACACTCGTCGGTGACAGCCAGCGCGGTGTAGCGCAGCGCGGCGGCGCGCTCGACCAGTTCCTCGGGCGACGAGGCGCCGGTGAGGAAGCTGAAGTTGCTGCGGCAGTGCAGTTCGGCGTAGGCGGATAGCGTGGCCATGGCGGAGAGACGGTGGCGACCCCGCAGGCCGGAACCTGCGGCGGGCAATGACAGGGAGCGGGCGAGGATCGCTCCGTGCGAATCGGACGCTGCAGGCTGCAGCGAGACTCGTCGGCGAAGCGACATGGCTCTTGCGCGAGGCACGAGCGACGGGGTGCGCGGCTATGCGCTGACGTCCGGCGAACCGGGCGTGATTCGTACCGCGACAGGGAGTGGCGGCCTGTCGTCGAGCACTGTGATTAAATACAGTCTAGGCCTCGGCGGCGGCCAATGCAAGCCCTGTTGCAAGCGCCGCCGGACACCTGCGCAGAAAGCCCCAGAATGCGCCTTTTCGCACTCGGCGATGCCCCATGCCCATTCCTGTCGACCTGATCCCCTATCGTCCGGAATTCCGCGAACGCCTGGTCGACCTGTGGCGCGCCAGCTTCGCGCTGGGCGTCGGCGCGCCGGTGCCCAATCCGCGCGACGAGCACCTGCGCTACCTCGACGAACACGTCCTCGTCGAGACCAGCGTGCAGCTCGCGCTGCGCGACGGCCAGCTCGTCGGCTTCGGCGCGTTCACGCCGGAGTCGGTGATGCAGCTCTACGTCCACGTCGACCACCTCGGCCAGGGCATCGGCACGCGGCTGCTGGAACACGCGAAGGCCGCGTCGAACGGCAAGCTGTGGCTCTACACCTTCGTCACCAACACGAACGCGCAGCGCTTCTACGAGCGCCACGGCTTCGAGATCGTCGAGCGCGGCTTCGAGCCCGTGATGCAACTGGGCGACCTGCGCTACGAATGGCGGCGAGCCGGTCGATGAGCGCGGCGGCCGACGCGTCGCGCCGCCGGCTCGCGGCGCTGGCCGCGATGCTGGCCACGATCGCTCTCGGCCTGGCCTCGCGCCATTGGCCCGACGCGCTGCCGTCCGCGCTCGGCAAGTATCCGGGCGATGCGCTGTGGGCGCTGATGGTGCTGTTCGGCTGGCGCGCGCTGCGCCCGCGGGCGCGCACGCGCGACGTTGCGCTGCTGGCGATGGCCACCAGCGTCGCCGTCGAAGTCGCCAAGCTTTGGCAGGCGCCGTGGATCGTGGAGTTCCGCCACACGGCCGTGGGCCATCTGCTGCTGGGGCAGGTGTTCTCGTGGCAGAACCTCGTGGCCTACGGCGTCGGCGTGCTCGCGGGCATCGTGCTCGATCGGCTCCTGCTTCGCATCGCTGCTGCATGATCGCCGCATGACGCCCGAGCTCGATTCGCTGCTGCACCGCTGGCTCCTTCCCGCGCTGTGGGCGGCGTGGGCGGCCTACTGGTGGGTCGCTTCGCTCGACGTCAAGGAGACCGCGCGCCGCGAGCCGTTCGTGTCGCGGGCGCTGCACCTGGGGCCGATGTTCCTGGCCGCCGCGATGCTGTGGTCGCCGCGCCTGGACGTGCTCGGGCTGGAGACGCGCTTCATTCCGTGGGCGTCGTGGGAGTTCTGGCTCGGCGTGGCCATGACCTGCGGCGGCCTCGCGTTCGCCATCTGGGCGCGCCGCACGATCGGCCGCAACTGGAGCGCGATCGTCACGCTGAAGCAGGATCACGAGCTCGTCACCAGCGGCCCCTACGCGCTGGTGCGCCATCCGATCTACACGGGGCTGCTGCTCGGCTTCCTCGGCTCGGCGATCGCGCTGGGCCAGTGGCGCGGACTGCTGGCGGTGGCCATCTTCACCCTGGCCGCGTTGCGCAAGTACCGCCTCGAGGAACGCTGGATGCGCGAGCGCTTCGGCGTCGCCTACGATGCGTACCGGGCGCGCGTGAAGGCGCTCGTGCCATTCCTCTTCTGAGACCGGATCCGCCTGCAGATGCCCGCCACGCTTGACACCCACTTCCTCATCGTCCTCGCGTTCGCCGCGCTCGTCGTGTGGCGCGTCTATGCGCGCATCCGCCGCGTGGTCGGACGCCAGCGGCTCTCGAAGGTGCGGCCGTGGATCACCGTCGTCGTGTTCCCGCTGATCTTCGCGCTGCTGCTCGCGACCAACCTGGCGCATCCGGCCACGGCCGTCTTGGCGCTGGCCGGCGCGGCCGTCGGCGCCGGCCTGGGCGTGCTGGGCACGCGGCTGACGAAGTTCGAGGTGACGCCGGCGGGGCTGTTCTACACGCCCAACGCGCACCTGGGCATCGCGCTGTCGCTGCTGCTGGTGGTGCGGCTCGCATGGCGTTTCGTGATGCAGCAGACGGCCGGCCGCGGCCTTGATCCGCAGTCGATGCAGATCGGCAGCAACCCGCTGACGATGGCGATCTTCGGCACGCTGGCCGGCTACTACGTGACCTACGCGATCGGCCTGCTGCGCTGGCGCGCGCGCGTCAGCGAGCAGGCGGCCGCCGAACGCTGATACGCTCCGGGCGATGAACCTCACCATCGCATCGGCTCTCGCCGCCGCCGGCCTGGCGCTCGCCCTCACCGGTTGCGCCTCGCCCGACACCGCCAAGGGCGCGGCCAGGGAAGGCGTCCAGTTGCAGAAGGCCGTCGAGGCGCCGCTGGCCGATCTCAACCTAGTGCAGGAGAAGATCCCCGGGGTGCTGGAGGCCGCCGTCAAGGCGCCATACGCGTTGCCGTCGCAGCGCGACTGCCCCGCCCTCGCCAACGAAGTGCGCGCGCTCGACGGCGCGCTCGGCGCCGACCTCGACACCCCGCCCACCGCCGCCGATCCCGGCCTGCTCGAACGCAGCTCGAACATGGCGGGCGACGCGGCAAACGACGCGCTGCAGGGTGCCGCCCAGAGCGTGATCCCGTTCCGCGGCTGGGTGCGCAAGCTCGATGGCGCGGAGCGTCATTCGAAGGAAGTCGCCGCGGCGATCGCCGCCGGCTCGGTGCGCCGGGCCTTCCTCAAGGGCGTGGGCCAGACGCTGGGCTGCCGGGCGCCCGCCGCGCCACTGCAGGCCCTGGCCGCGTCCGCCGTGTCCACGGCGAAGAACTGAAGGCGTCTCGCCGGGAGCATGCCATGCTGAGCCAGACCCCGCTCGTCTGCTTCATCGCCACCGCCGACGCCGACCGCGCTCGCGATTTCTACGAAGGCCAACTGGGGCTGGCGTTGGTGCAGGACAACGGCTACGCGCTGATCTTCGACGCCCACGGCACGCAACTGCGCATCCAGCGCGTGCAGGCCGTGGCGCCGCACCCGTACACGGCGCTCGGCTGGGCGGTGGACGACCTCGCCGCCACCGTGCGCGCGCTAGCCGCCTGCGGCGTGGCGATGGCGCGCTTTCCCGGCCTGCCGCTGGGCGCCGACGGCATCTGGGACACCCCCGACGGCTCGCGCGTGGCGTGGTTCCAGGATCCGGACGGCAACACGCTGTCGATCCACCAGCCGCCGAAAACGTAGACGCCGGAATGGACAGGCCCATCGTCGGCTTCCACCTCGACGAGCAGGGCGACTGGGTCGCCGAACTCGCCTGCGGCCACGACCAGCACGTGCGCCACGATCCGCCCTGGACGAACCGGCCCTGGACGCAGACGCCGGAGGGCCGCGCGGCCGTGCTCGGCCGGACGCTGGCCTGCCGCAAGTGCGACCAGGACGCGGCCGCCGACCGCGCCTGAACCGCATTCCCGCCGTTTAACCCCGCCGATTGCCACCGGCGCCGCGTGCATTTCCCATGATGCTCCTGCAGCCCACGCGCTATCGGGTATCGTGTGGGATCCACTGAAAGGAAACAATGGCGAAGCCAAACTATTCGTACGAGAAGCGCCAGCGCGAACTCGAGAAGAAAAAGAAGAAGGAAGAGAAAGCGTTCAAGAAGTCGTCCGGCGGTGGCGGCAGCAGCGGCAACTCGAACGACACGACCGGGCAGGAACAACCGGCGGCCGCCGGCACGCCCGAAGGCGAAGCGCCCGCGGCTTGAAGCGGGTACCGCGCGCATGAGCGAGCCGGCGCGCAGGCGCTGGCCTCGTGCGCCGACGCGCTCGCACGCGGCGGATGCCTGTGCGTTGTCTCAGGCGACCACGGACGGCGGCGGGTTGCCCGCCCGCAGGTCTGCGATGGCGGCCGGGCCCAGCCACAGCAGCGTGTCGACGTAGGTTTCGATGCGCGACACCAGCGATTCGCGCGGCCCCTCGCGCCACGGCGCGGAGCCGTAGAACTCGTCTTCCTGCGCCGTCAACTCGGCCAGGCTCGCGAACGAGCGCACCAGGAAGTAGCCGTTGTCGTCGTTGGGCACGGGGCCGTGCGTCACGACGTCCATGCCGTAGGCGCGCACCATCGGCAGCGCGTCGTGGGTCACCGCGGCGTGGAAGTCGTCGCGCGTGCCGGGCTTGAGGCGATAGGCGCGGATCTCCACCAGGCGGCGCGCGTCGTCGTCGATGGCGCTCATGTCGGCGTCTGCGTTCAGGCCGACTGTGGCCACAGGATCATCTGCGTGCAGCGGAACAGCGCCACCGTCCTGCCCGTCTCGCGATGCGTGACGACCGCGTCCCAGACCTGCGTGGTGCGCCCGCGGTGCTGCGCCGTGGCGACGCAGTCGAGCGTGCCCTCGCGCGCGGTGCCGAGGAAGTTGGACTTCAGCTCGATCGTCGTGAAGCCGGTCGCTCCCTCGGGCAGGTTGACGATGCAGGCGTAGCCGCAGGACGTGTCGGCCAACGTCACGACGCTGCCGGCATGCAGGTAGCCGTTGGGCGCCATCAGCTTCATGGCGACGGCCATCTCGGCGCGCACTTCGGTGGCATCGGCGTGCGTGATCGCGACGCCCAGGTGGCCAGGCAGGCACTCGGCACCCATGCGGTTGAGTTCGACGACGGAAGGGGCGGTCATGATGGCGTGGCCGATGGCGAGTGGGCGATGCGCCATTCTGCTCGACCTCGCGCGGAACTGCCTTGCCGGGAAGATGCCCTCTGGAGGGCAAGGGCGTCCGCTGACGCGCCGGCACATCCTCGCCCGACACGGTCCGTCGGCCAATCCCGGCGGTTCGTCGGACGATGGTTGACCCGTTGGCGCGATCGTCGCATCGTGGCGACATCCGAGGCCTTCAAGCCCGTCCTTCGAGAACCTGCCATGTTCACGTTCATCCTCTGGTGCCTGCTGTTCGTCTTCTGCTGGCCGCTGGCCCTGCTTGCACTCGTGCTGTACCCGATCGTGTGGCTGCTGTCGCTGCCGTTCCGGCTCGTGGGCATCAGCGTGAGCGCGGTGTTCGCGCTGCTGACGGCGCTGCTGTTCCTGCCGGCGCGGGCGCTGGGACAGCGCCGCTGAGGCGACCCGCACCGTCCGTGCGGAACGTCTGAATTTCGGCGCGGGCGACCAAATCGCCGAAAACCTGCGATTTGGCGCAGGAGAGATCCGAGACGGCGCTCCCAGAATCGGGTCGTGCCCTCCCAATCGATACTCCGCCCTGCTCGAAACCGAACGATCGCGCCACTGCGCGCGGCGCTCGCCGCTGCACTCTGCGCGGCCATCGCGACGGCGCACGCGGATTGCATCGACGACGCGGCCGCGCGGCACGGAGTCAACAGCCTGGTCTTGCGCGCCATCGGCTGGCAGGAAAGCCAGTTGCAACCCGCGGCGCTGGGGCACAACGCCAACGGCAGCGTCGACGTGGGGGCCTTCCAGATCAACAGCGTCCACTTGTCCGAGCTGGGTCGCTACGGCATCGCTCGCGCCGCGCTGTTCGACGGTTGCGTCTCCGCCGAAGTGGCGGCCTGGCACTATCGGCGCCAGATCGACCAGCACGGCGACAGCTGGCAGGCCGTGGGGGCCTACCACTCGCGCACGCCCGCCCGCGCCGCCTGGTATGCCAACCAGATCGCCAGCCTCCTGATGCGCTGGCACGCGATGCCGGCCAGCGTCCTGCCGTTCCCGGCCGATCGCAGGTTGGCACCCGGACGCCCACCGCCACCTCCAGTGTCGTCGACCGGGCCATCACCGTCCTCGAAGCTCGTGAACGCCGCTCCGCCACGCGACGGCGAAGCCCTCGGTGTGTTCAGCGAGATCGCCTACCTTCCGCCCGCGCATTGAGCGCGCGCTTACAGCCTTCCTCCCAACAGGCCGCCATGACCGACATCCCCACGCTCCAGCAACCGCTGCAGTTGCCCTCCGACAAGCAACACGGCATCGGCGCCGCGGTGAAGCACGCGCTGATGTTCGCGCCGTCGATGACCGACATCATGATCCACGAGGGACAGGTCATCCGCGCCAAGTCCGCGCGCGGCACCTTGCCCTTGCACCAGCTGTTCTCGGCCATCCCGCCGTTCGTCGTCACGCGCGAACACATCGTCACCTACCTCGCCGGCTACGTCGACGGCGCCGCGCGGCATCACCGCGACGACCGCGGTCACCAGCAGTCCGTGCAGGACTACTGGGACACGCGCATCAAGCCCGTGCTCGCTCGCCAGCGCTCCGTCAACATCCGGCTCGACGGCCGCGGCGGGCATTCGCTGCGCTACAGCCTGTTCATGCACGGCACGGGTGAGCTCGCCCTGGTGATGCGCATCACGCCGCCGGACATCACCGCGCTGACAAGCCTCAGCCTGCCGCACAACCTGGTCTCGACGCTCACCGAGTCCACCAGCGGCTTCATCGTCATCACGGGCCCCACCGGCTCGGGAAAGAGCGAGACGGCGATGTCCATCCTCGACTGGCACAACGCCCACCATTCCGGCCACATCCTCACCATCGAGGATCCGGTCGAAAAGAAGATCGCGCCGCGCAAGTCCATCATCACGCAGCGCGAGGTGGGCTACGACGTGCTCAGCTTCGCCGACGGCATGCGCGAGGCCCTTCGCATGAGCCCCGACGTGCTGCTCACCTCCGAGATCCGCGACGCCGAGACCGCCGAACAGGCGATCCAGGGCGGCGAATCCGGCTCGCTGATGATCGCGACGACGCACGGCAAGTCCGTCACCGGCACCATGCGCAAGATCCTCTCCTACACCGGCACCAGCGCCGACGTGATGCGCTCGGTGCTCGCCGGCAACCTGATCGCCGTCGTGCGCCAGGCGCTGGTGCCGTCCAAGGATGGCAAGCGCTACCTGATGGCGGCCGACGTGCTGTTCAACACCGGCAAGGTGACGCAGTACATCGAGCGTGGCGACTGGATCGGCCTCGAGAGCGCCATCCGCGAGGACAATCGCCTCGGTGCGAGCGAATGGGTGCCGATGAACAACCGCCTGGTCGAACTCGTGCGCCGCGGCGAGATCGAGGCCAGTGAGGCGATGCGGGAGACCTCCGACATTCCGACCTTGAAGCGCAAGCTGGCAGCGGCCGGGCCGGCGTCGCTGGCGCGCTGAGAGCCTTCGTCGTCACTGCATTGATACTTCCTTCGACGAAGGCGGAGATCGACCTGCCCAGTCGTCGAGGCCGGACAGTCATCGCCGCCGCGGCGGCGACCGGGAAGGTTCGGCACGAGATATCGCGCCCGCGATGACCGTCGGCTCGGACAATCAGGCTCGCGCAGTCCGCGCCACGAGTGTCTGGGCCGCATGTTTGACGAACAGTCACTCGCTGTGGCAATCGACGAGGCGCGCGCAATCTCGCATGAGACGAGGCCGCCTGGCCGGATCAGTGGGCCGTCACGTCCCACCAAGCGGCCGCGCTCGCGCATGCCGCGAGCGCTGGTCATCGTCGACGCGCCAATGGCCTGGTTGTCTTCGCGTTGACGGCGGACAAGCCGCGTGAGATCCGTGCCGACGGCTTCACGGCAATTGCGCAGACCGGCGGCACGCCCGGATCCCTGGCTCACGGCCAAGCCGCCTTCGACGTCACTGCGACCGGCGACTCATTCGCCGACGCGACGCGTATCGCCTTTTCGGCAAGCGCGATCCGCTCCGCGAGCTCGCGCCCAGCCTTCGCGGCGACAGAGCACATCGCAGGTACGGCGGTCTTCGTGCTCCCGCTCAAGCCCATCATCGAGATCGTCGTGGCCGTCCAGCGCTCGCTGGAAGTGCCGGCGTACTGACTCCCTGGCAAGCGTGATCGGCGCGGCCAGGTCGCGCACTACGCGTTCGTGGCGATCGAGCGCCTCATTGCCACCGCGGCCTCCTACTCGCGATCGAGGCCGTCACCGAAAGCACGGCAGCCATCGAGTCGCTCTCCGGCGGGAGTGTGCCGATCGTTCGGCGCTGAGAAAGCGCCCGCACGATATCGACAGAATTCACGCGTCGTTGGTCGATCGGAGCAAGCGGGATGCGGCGGTCAGGCTGGCGTCGGACAGCTCCCACATCGCCATCGCGAATGGCAAACCGCAACACCGCTGCCTCTCCATCCGCAACGCCTTGCGCGACGCGGCCGCATTGCCCACACCAAGCATCGTTCTCGATTGGCACGCGCCGCGCCGATGACGAGGCCCGCAATGCCGGCAATCGAGAGGCGCTCGGCCGAGGGAGTTGACGAGGCGCAGCTGTCGAGATTCCACTCTCTGCCTCAGGGATAGAGACAGTACACCTCGGCCACGACGTTGCTGGTCGTCGGGGCGCCCGTGCCGTCGGTCAGCGAGATCGTCCAGCCGGAGCCCGTCCACGTCGCGTTCCGATTCAGCACGGGATTGCCCGGTGTCTCGGAGTCCGTTTGTGGCAGCAAGAAGATCGTGGCCTGCGGCGCGACCGGGCTGGATGTCGCGGGGCATCCGTTTGGCAACGCGATCGCGGCCGCGATGAAATCGCCGTGGTGCACGGCAAAGCCTGCCATGTAGACGCGCGACGAGGTCAGCCATGACTGGCTCGCGTAATAGCCACCGCGACACAGCAACGCATCGGCGGTCGTGGAATCGACGGCCTGCAGCCCGGGCGTCGCGCACGCCGCACCCAGTCGCGCGTAACGCGCGGTCGCGCGAAACGTCGCTCCTTGGCAGGTAGCCAGTCCCCCCGACGCCATCATCGCGACCTGTCCAGAACTGCACGCATCGCCCTCGTTGACGCTGGCCGACAAGGTCAGGCGCTGCGCCGTCACGGCGCCGGTGGCCACCAGGTCGTTGCCGGCCGTCACGTCGCCATTGGCCGCGACCCGCAGCAACGCGGTGCCCGTGGGATTGCGCACGAACAGGTCGCCGGCCTTGACGACCAATGCGTGCGGATCGTCCGCCGCGAACGCCGTCATCGCCGCGGTGGACAGGCCGCCGTCCGCGGCGACGTTGCCGCCTGTCACCAGGCCGGTGGCAGCGATCGTCGTCGTGCGGCCCGACGCGTCGCGGAAGACGCCCGTGGTCGCCGACAGCGAGCCGCTGCACTGGATGTCGACCACGCCGTCCGGCCTCAGCGAGACGCAGGCGGCGCCGCTGGCGTCTCGCACGTCGACGGGTTGGCCATCGACCTGCAGTGCGGAGCGGAACTCGCTGTGCGTCGTGCCATCGCCGAACAGCGTGTTGCCGGCGACGGTGAGATTGCCCAGCAGGCTGGGGTCGCGCGTGTCGCCGATGCGCACGAACTGGCCGAAGCCGGACGAGGCCGTGCCGACGCGGATCGCGACGACACCGGCAGGCTGCCCGGCGACCGGGTTGTCCAGGCTCCATGTCTTGCCGAACCCCTGGATGTGCGTCGGATCCATCGGCAGAGAAACGCCCGAGTCGGCTCCGATGCGTGCCAGGATGGGACCGATCACCGCGCTGTCGCTGTCGCTCGGACCGCTGCGGATCGGCCCCTCCAGGACGATGTGGCCTTCGATGTTGCACGCGGCGGCGACACAACCCGCGGGGACGCGAGTGATGGCGATCGCGTAAGGCGCGTCGTTCAGCGTGGAGGTCGTCGCGGTCCAGCCGGCCGGCAGGTAGCCCATCGCCACCAGTTGCTGGATGGTCGGCCGCCAGACGAGCGCGCCATCGACGTCGACTGGGATGACCGTCACGCCGCCCTTGCCGAAGGCCGCTCCGCTCTGGATCAGCCCCATGCCGTCGAAGATGGCGTTGTTGGTGGCGCCGCGCAGGTTGTCGAGGATCGTTGCCTCGCCGTTGCCCGCCTCATGCTTGGCCTGCAAGCGGTTGCCCTGGATGACGCCCACGGCCCCGAGCGCCGAGATCAGCAAGCCCAGCAGTGCGAAGACCACGGCGTTGCCGCGCCGGCGGCTACCGCCCGTGCTGGCAAGAGACGGAACGCGAGGCGACGGCATGGCTTCAGGTGCGGCCGAACACGAAGTCGATCCCGACGCTGGCCGCTGACGTGCATTGCGTATTGACCTTGGCGACATCGATGACACCGTCCAGCGGCTTGACGTCCGTCGTGCCGATGGTGATGCGACGCGCGAGACTTTGTGCGCCATTGATCAACTGCGTGCACTGAGTGGCCGGCACGTTGGCATAGCTCAGCTTGGCGGTGCTGGGCGTGGCGGCCGAGTTGTCGACGAGCGTGATCGCACCGGAGTAGCTGTTCGTCGCCGTCGTGCCGCCCGCGTCAGCACGGGTGTCGGGAATCACGCGGGAGCCCACCGCCACGGCGGTCGTCAGGCCGCTGTAGCCGTATTGCCCGTAGTTCTGCTGCGCGCCGCCGATGATGGCGCTGATCTCGCTGATGGTGCCTTGCACCTGCGCGTTCGCCTGGGAGTTCTGGTAGTAGCCGATGCCAAGCGCCAGCACGATGCCACCGATGACGAGGCCCAGCATGCTGAACACGAGGGCATTGCCGCCTTGGCGGCGTCGGGACGAAGCCGTGCGTGCGGCACGGCGTTGGGAGTGGAACATCTTCATTTCTCCTCTGGCTTTCGGAATGGACGCTTGGTCGTCCGGGGACTGCACGCGCGCGGGAATCCGTGCGTGTGCGCGGGAAGGCGCGCGGCGGTGCGCGACGCCGACATTCAGTGCTGCGGATGCTCCGCGTCGTAGATCGCGCGCAGCGTCATCAGGTTGGACGGCTCCATCAGCGAAGCGAACTTGCCGGGCACCGTCATCGACGCAACGCCCATGAAGGTTGCCACGGAGGCGAACAACCCGACGAGCGCGAAGTTCGCGATTACGGCCGCTTTTTTCACCCGCGCCAACACGCGTTCGCCTTCGGATGTGCCCAGTTGGATCAGGACGTCCGAAAACGACGCGCTGGAGCGATTGAGCGTGGCGGCACGCGAAAGCAGATGTGACGACAACAGGCCGCGGCGAAAGGCGTCGAGCGTCGCGGTCGGGTTCTCGTCCAGGGCGTCGACGACGCGTCCCAGGTGCCATCTCATCCACGGCGAGGCGCGTTGCGTGACGTCATCAATGCTGCCTTGCAGGGTTTCGCCTGTCTTGAGCATCATTGCCATCGAGCTGAAAAGCATGCCCGCCTGGAAATCGCGATAGAGGCTGTAGACCGGCCAAGCCTCGACGCACAGGCGCAAGGGCCCACGCCACCGAGGCAGCGACCAGAGCATGGCGGCCAACGCCAGGCCAAGCGCGAGCAGCGTCTGCGTTCCCCAGGCCTGCGCGAAGATCGCGACGGCCTTCGCCCAGCCATTGATGCCCTCCCACAGAGCTTCCTGCGCGTACACGGGCGTGGCCTCGTCGATGACCAGGATCACCTTGCCGAGCACCACGATCAGGGCGTAGCAGATCGGGATCGTCATCGCGGGCAACGCCGAATACGACAGCGTCAGGCGCAGCATCTGCTGTTGCTTGTCGATGGCATCGGCGAGCGCATTGAGCGCCTGCGGCTTGTCGGCCGCGCGGTCGACGGCAGTCAACAGCATCGCGTCGGAACGCGGCACGACGCCCTCGAGCAGGTGCGACACCCGGCTGGCGTGCTCGCCGTCCTGGTGCCGATGCAACACGATGCGCAGCGCGCGCGCCCGGCTGCGTTGCCGCGTGAGGTTCGCGTTGGCGATCTCCCCTTCGAGGAAGCTCACCATCGCCTCGTTGCGCTGGTACATCTCGGCGAAATCGCGGTAGAACTCGGCGCGTCTCGACCGGAACTCGATCAGCGCAGACCAGTTCGCGGGTGCACGCATCGACCTCATGGCCGCTCCGCCGGAAGGATCTCGAAACGCTCGAAGCCGTCGAACTCCTCGCAGTTGCGCACGTCGATCTCCCCCTGCAGCGCCTTGTAGAGCGCGTGTTCGAAAACGGTCTTGCCGGTCATGTCGGCGCTGTCGAACTGACGATTGCTCGCCGAACGGAAGTGCTGCAACGCCGCGTCGTCGTCGTTGTTGCGGACGTGGCGCAGCCAGGCGCGGTCGGGCTGCAACATCTCGGCGACGATGGTCTTGCCATGCGTGCCGCGGCCTTGACAGGCGGCGCAACCCTCGGGGCGTGTCCAGCGCAGCCGGGCGGTGGCGAGCCCGAAGCGGCGCCTCAGCACCTCCTCGATCTCGCGCGCATCAGGATCGACTCTCAGCGCGAGAGCCGTCGGCAACGCGCAGCAGCGACACAGCTTGGGCACGAGCGCCTGGTACACGAGCAGGTTGAGGATATTCGGGCCGGTCAGCGCCTGGCGGCTCACGCCGATCTGGTCGTTGGTCAGACGCGGGATGATGTTGGAGATCAGGTGCGCATGCACCGTCCCCATGGCGAGGTGGCCCGTCTCGGCGATCTGCAGGGCGAACAGCGCGGTCAGCTTGTCGCGGATCTCGCCGAGCATCACCCCATCGGGATCGGATCGCATCAGCGCGCGCATCACCTCGGCATAGCGGCGGCGTGTCTCGTCGTCGTTGGCGATGTCGCGCAGCACCTCGATCTGGTGGGCTCCGGCGATCTCGTATTCAATCGGATCCTCCACCGTGTAGATCGCCTTCTGGTCGAGCCCCGGCAGCGTCTCGATGAAGCTCTTGAGGCTCGTCGACTTGCCCGAACTCGTGACACCTGACAGCAGCACGATGCCCTTGCCGGCACGTCCCGCGAGACGCAGCAGCCGTAGATGGCTCGGGGCGTAGCCGGCGGCGTCGAAGCGGATGCGGTTCTCGTCGCCGGTGCGCAGGATCCGCACGACCGTCTTCGGCCCCAGTCGCCCCTTGACGTTCTGGTAACGCAATTGCCCCGCCGTGCCAGGCAGATCGAGATCGATCATGCAGTCGACGAACTGGTCAGCGTTGTACTGCGAGACGTTGTTGCCCTTGCGCGTGCTGTTGTAGCCCGCGGCGATCGCATCGACCACCTCCTTGCGGCTGTAACGACCGCCCTGGCCGTCGGGCAAGGCTTCGATGCGGCCGTCGATCCGGATCCGGACGACGGCGGTGTTGCGACGAACTTCGATGTGCAGGTCGGTCGCGCCGGTGGGCACGGCCAGAGCGATCCAGCGCTCGAACAGCTGCATCGGGCCGCCCTTGGGGCCGCCCTTGCCCGACGCGCCTGCGTTGCGCAGGATCTCCTTGAGGACGTGTGGCTCCGCCACCAGCTCGCCAACGATGCCATAGCCACGCGCCCGCAACGCGCCCTTGACTGCCTTGGCCGTGCCATCGAGAGCCAGCTTGTCGGCGGCCGGCATCGTCGCGCGCACCAGCCGAGCCTGGCGGGCACCGCAGTCGAGCGCGATCAGCTTCTCGTGCAGCAGCGCCGGCAGTTGGTAGACCGCTTCGGGGCCTACCGTCAGCAGCGCCTGGTAGGGCGGCAGTTGATGAAAGTGCGCAAGGGCTTCCGGACGGACCTCGGTCTCACGAAACTCGGGCGCACGATCGCCGGGAGGCGGTTCGGACGCCATGCCGGCAGGCGATGGTGAGGTAGACCTCGGCTCCCCGAGGTCGACCAGGCGTCGATCCAGGCGGCCCGAAGGCGATCTCGCAGAGGACGATCCCAGCACCGCCGCAAGGCGCGGCTCCTCGGCCACTGCGCGCGACGGCGCCTCGCCATCGATCGCCTTGCTCCCGGACTTGCGATGCGCGGCCAATGACGGCACGGCCACGGACTCCGCTTGCTCACGACGACGCAACATCTCGAACAGTCCCATGAGTCGCTCAGCGCAGCGCGGGCAAGGAAAAGGCCCTGCGGGCGCCGTCCGCAGCCGTGCCGCCTGCATTGCCTTGTCGACCGAGCACCACGCGGTCCACGGCAATGGCCTCCACGTGCCACGGGGTGCCGGGGACTCCCTGGCCGACAGCCAGCAAGTAGGCCGTGGCGTTGACCACGACCTCCGCGACTGCGCCGTCTCGAGACGCAAAGACCCCGCTGACCTGGATAGCCGGCGCGATGACCGGCATCGTCACGCGAGGCACGGGGGCCGCTGGCGCGACAGGCGCCGACGCCCCCACGGCCGGCGCCGAAGCAGCCATGCCCGCCGATCGCGCGGCGGATTGGCTCATTGCGCTCTCGAGCAGCGCACGTTGTGCGCGGCTGTAGTCCGCAATCGTCTGTGCGTCAGCCACGGATGCGGCGAGTGCGAGGGCGCACGACATCGGTGCCTTGAGCAAGATCCGTGGACGCCTAGCGTGCCGCGACATAGAACACTCCCGAAGCAGAGAACTTGAGCAGGCCGCGCGCATCCGAGCCTTCGCCGAGATCGACGCGCACCGACTCCCAACTGACGAAGTCCGGCGCCGAACTCAGTGCCTCGACGATGAAGGGCCCCGGCACGTTGTGCATGTCGACGTCGCCCGCGAGCACGGCGGCCGGATGCTGGAACGACGCTGGCACCTCGGGTACGCGAGGCCACAATGAGGGTCTCTTCAGATCGACGACCACGTCGGCCGTGCGCCAGCGTTGCAACTGCGGCCCGGCGTCGGAGAACGTGACCTGCAGCGAGCGCAGTGGCCTGTGCGGATCGAGCATCGTGTGACGGGCGACCGTGAACAGGCGCCTTGTGCGTGCGACGTCGAGCGCTGGCACGCTGCTGCCTTGCGGCACCAGCATTTCGAGCGTCTCGTCTGGCAAGGCTCGGCGCAGATCTTCGAAGCTGCCGCCGCGTCGCACCCAATCTCGCGTACATGCCTGGGCCCGCGCACTGCATTCGGCGGACGCGAGGCTCCAGCCGGGGATCCAGGTGCGATAGCCAAAGATCTCGCGCGTCGCCGCCACCAGGGTCGAGCGGTCGGTCGCCATGGAGGCCTGCTGGCCCGCCAGCGCCGCAAGGTAGCGTGGCGTCGGATCGGCCGCGCGCGCCGCCGCCACGGCCTTGCGCTCGGCCTCGACACGATGCAGGTGCTGCACGAGCACCCAGGCACCCAGCGAGGCGGCGGCGGCCAGGCCCGTGCCGACGATGGGCCACGGGTTGATCGGCATCGGCTGCAGCCGCGCCAGACGGTCGCCGCCGGAGACCAACCATGCGAAATCGGCCGGCTCGCAATTGGGATAGGCGACCGGGTTGTCGCTCCAGATCGGACGATCCTCGCCGCCCAGCGCGTTGCGGGCGTCGATCTCGTTGCTGAGCACGTCGATCACCGGGACGCCGTCCTCGAGGCAGACGACGAAATACTTGTCCTCCTTGCGTTGGGCGGACGCGGGAACGGCGAGCACGAGCGCGGCGTTCGGAGCGCGCTGGCCAACCAGGCGCGAGAAGCAGGCCGCGGCCGCCAGCGTCCCCTTGGGCAGGCGCACGCCCTCCTCCGAGGCCCGCGGCTGGAACAAGCCATAGCGCACATGCGATCCGACCTGCGCCTGTGCCCAATGCGTGGCGTCACTCGTGAGTGCCCGGGCTTCGACCAGCGCTCGTCCGCGACTCTGCCCGGCGGTCGGCGCGCGCCAGAACAGGCCACCCAGCAGGTCGCCCTGCGCGGTACTCGCGATCATTCGCTCGATCATGGCCATGGCTGCTGTCCGTTCAGAGAATGGTCGGCCGCACGAAGATGACGAAGTCCTCGCGCATGCGCGACTGCGTCTTGCTGCCGCCCAACCCGATCGGAGCGTCGTCGGTCAGCGCGCGTCGATCGTCGCTGGAGACGAGGCGACTCAGCCCCGTGATCACCAGGATCTGACCGGCCTTGAGCGCGACGGTGGACTGATCGTTGATCGCCGTCGTCTCGGGCGTCTGCACGGTCTGCTGCGAACTGCCGGTGCCCGAGGTGAAGTTGACGAGGTTCACCAGCGAAGACAGGCCGATGCCGAATTTCAGGACGACCGTGTTGTTGTCAAGAATGAACGGCTGTGCGAGATAGCGGTCGCCAGTGGTCACCGTGGACGTGACCAGGCCCGGCGCGCCAACGCCGGTGGTGCTGGCCGCTCCGGGGATGGTCGCACTCACGTAGGCGCGGCCGCCAAGGCTGGACTTGCGGTCCCACGTCCGGTTCAAGGCCAGCAGGCTGACCTCCCGATGCTGCGTGGACACGCCGAATTCGCTGAGCAGCTTGAGGATGGCATTGCTGCCGCCGAAGTGCGTGGTCGCGTAGTTCGTGACGCCCGACTGCGTTGGAGTCAGGATCGAGAATCCAATATTGGCGGCCGTGGCACTGGCCAGCGTCGTCGGTGAGCCGTAGGAGCCCGTGTAGGCGCCCCCGAGTGCCGAAAGCACGGCGGTCCATTCGATGCCGCGCTCGTCGGACTCGTTGCGCGTGACGCTGTAGACGTCGAACTGCACCTGCGCCTGGCGCAGCAGGCTTTCGTTTTCCACGCGCAGGAAGTCGCGCACCTTGGACAGCGTCTCCTTGGACGACGTGACGGCGATGCGGCCGGAACCGTCCGAGCGGACCACCGAGGAGCCCGGCACATCCTTGATGATCTGCCCGATGGCCGCCAGGATCGAGCCGATGACGTTGGACTTCCCGTGTTCGTTGACCTCGTTGCTGGAGCTGGCCGTGCTGTTGGTGCCTCCTCCGCCATTGCCTGAACTGGTGGCGTTGGCCTGATCGGCTCCGCTGAGGCCCAGGTGATAGTCCGTCTCGCTCTCCAGCGCCGCGATCTCGAAGAACTCGGTGCGGCAGCGCTCGATGACGACGACCCCGTCGCGGTATTCCCACGACAAGCTCAGTTGATCGGTGACGAGGTCGAGATATCCCTCCAGCGATCCCGACCAGCGCATGGCGACGGCGCTCACCGAGGTGTCGCGTGGCGACGCAACGGGGGCCGCCGGCAGACTGACGCCCTCCGCGCCGCCCGGCGGGCGCGCGGGCAGCGTCGGCAAGTTGGGGATCGCAGACGGGAGCGGTGTCACCGGACGCGACGCCGCGTCGGCGGCCCCGAAGACATCGGCCTTCAGCCGCACCGGTACGCCCGTGACCGCCGTGATGCGATCGGCCATTGTGCGCAGGCTGACCTTGCCGCCGGTCGCTGCATCGTCGAAGTTGAGCTTGACCGGCTCGGTAAAGATACTCGGCAGCCGCTCGCCACTGCCCATCGGAACACTGACCGAGCCGACCCAGGAACTACGCGCGCGCCGCAGCACGGGCTTGGCGGCCTGCTCGGCGGCGCGGCGATCGGCGTCGAGTTGCGAGCCCGGCGGAGCATGTCCCTGCTCGGCCAGCGTGCGATCCGCATGCAGCGACGACGTGCCGGTGGCACCGAGTGCGTGGTCGGCCTGCACGTGCTCGGTGACGCCTGGCTCGGCGCACGCCGTCAACACCGCCGCAATCGCCATCGCGATGAATCGGGCGAAGCTTGTCGAACGGGCGGCGGTCATTGCGCGTCGCACTCGCGCGTCTGCTCGCCCTGGCGCGTGATGCGTACGAGCGGGGGCGTGTTGGCGTAGATGCAGGCCTCCAGCGGATAGTCGCTCTGGCGGATGCCGGCGGAATTCAGGATGGCCTTGAGCGCCGTCTCGAACGTGCCGTCGACGCTGTCCGGCGCACCGATCAGGAAGTTGCGCTGCGCGTCCCATTTCACGCGATAGCCAGCCTGCGCGCCCCAGCGTTCGAGCGTCCGCGCGAGCGTGATGTCCTGCACCAGAACGCTCCAGTGCGCGGCCGCCGAGTCGGTCGCGCCGGTGCCGGCGTACGGAGCAACAGGCAGCGTCGCCTCGCCCGGCGCATGCCATGGCTGCGATACTGTCTGGAATGACTCGCTGGCCCGCGCAAGCCCGCTGGTGCAGGCCGACACAGCCAGCACTGAGACAACGATGAATTTCATGACAGCACCCTCCTTCTGGGACGTCGCCGAGCGACGGCCGAACTTGTCGTGATGGAAAGCGAGACGCGACTTAGTCGGACGCCGTGAACCGGACGACGTGGTCCGTGTACGCCTGCGCCTGCACCGGGTAGCCTTGGGCCCGCAGCCCGGCCACCACTTGCTTGACCGCGTCGAGGAACGACGGTGCCTCGACCCGCATCGCGCCGTTGATCGGCGCCACCCATCCGACATCCCAGACCACGTCGTAGCCGCTGGCGTGCGCCCAGCGGCGAAGCGATACCGCGATGTCGCGATCCGCCAGCGTGATGTCGAACGGCATCGCCGGCGCTTCGCGCGTCGCCGACGCTTCCGGCAAGTCCAGGGTCGTGACCCAACGCAGCGCGGACGCATGCGGATGCGCCTCGCCACCCGGCGACTCATCGTCGACAAGCCGGATGTTGTTGGCCGGAACGCCGCGCGCCAGCAAGGCGTTGCGCAGTGCCTCTGCCCGCAGCGTGGCCAACGCATCATGCGCGCCGGCGTCATTGCGGCCGATGGCGGCAATCGAGGTGTCGCGACCGATGCGCACGACCAGCGCCGACAAGGCGTCCAGCACCTCCGGCCGCAGCGTGGAACTGCCTGGTGCGAAGACCACGGGCTGCTCGTGCTCCGCGCTCCTGAAAGGCCGACCACGCGACGACAGTCCATAGTCAACGCCGGCGGTCAGACCGGATTCCGCCGAGGCCAGCAGTCGGGAGTCGTCGGCGCGCGATGACACCGTCTCCTCGCCGAGCACCGCTTCGCCGCGCCGGACGACGGCCCGTGCGCCGCCGAGCACCAGCGTGAACTCGCTGGCCGAGGTCCTCGCCGTGAAGTACTGGCCTTCGGGCTGCAGCACCAGCAATGTCGGCTCCTTGCCGGCGAAGACCGCGGGCATGGGCTGGTTGGGACGGGCCTCGAAGTAGATCTTGCCGCCGCCATCGTCGAAGACCTGCGCGGGA
Organism: Scleromatobacter humisilvae; assembly: GCF_023231945.1. Taxonomy (GTDB): domain Bacteria; phylum Pseudomonadota; class Gammaproteobacteria; order Burkholderiales; family Burkholderiaceae_C; genus Scleromatobacter; species Scleromatobacter humisilvae. The sequence goes on along the minus strand of NZ_JAJLJH010000003.1, from coordinate 374,290 downwards.
CGCGCGGGCCTGTCGCCGCGGATCGCGTAGCCGAAGTCGTACTGGCCCACGAAGCGCTTGCCTGGCAGGCTCAGCGCATTGCCACCGACGGCCAGCAGCAGCGCGCCGCAGAACGCGCGACAGAACAACCCGCGATCAAAGGCGGCGGGTGCGAAGAACGAGGTGTGTGAATCGGCTCTCATGACGAGTCGATTCTGCGAGCGCGCCGAAAAACTGCCCGGCGCCAAACCAGGGGGAAATCGCGCGTTTGGCGCGCGGCGGCGACTATCCCGCGATCGCCTCAAAAGGCATCATGCCGACATGCAAGCCGCATCAATGCTTCTCGTGCACCAGCGCGTTCTCGATCCGGCGATCGGGCACCAGCCAGATCAACGCGGCGATCAGGTAGAACGCCTGCGCGAGGCCGGGCACGCAGAACGACGACACGATGCCGGCCAGATACAGGAAGGGCGACGTCTTGCCCTTCCAGTCGCTGCCGAGCGCGCGCTTGAGCACGCCGCCCTCGCCTTGCGCGCGCACGATCAGCGTCTGCAGCGCGAACCACGAGAGCGCGCACATCATCAGCACGACGCCGTAGACGGCCGACGGCACCGGGCCGAAGTGGTTCTCGCCCATCCAGCCGGTAGCGAAGGGCAGCAGCGACAGCCAGAACAGCAGGTTCAGGTTGGCCCACATCATGCCGCCGGTGACAGCGGTGGTGGCATGCAGCAGGTGGTGGTGGTTGTTCCAGTAGATGCCCACGTAGATGAAGCTGATCACGTAGCTGACGAACACGGGCCACAGCGCCAGCAGCGCGGCCAGCGTCTCGCCATGGGGCACGTGCAGCTCCAGCACCATGATCGTGATGATGATGGCCAGCACGCCATCGCTGAATGCCTCGAACCGCCCCTTGCCCATCGTCGCTCCCGCGGCGCCTCGCGCGCCGCCGTGCATTGTCTCGCACGGCGTCGCGGAGAAGGCCGGTGCGAGGCCGTCTTTTCGGGCCAACGGCGGCCCGGCCTGGCCCTACGCTGCCAACATGGACACAGGCACGCCCGCCATGAACTCGCCTGCCGGCCCCGCCGCGCTGCGGCAGGCGCACGCCCTGTTCCTCCAGCACCGCGACACCGATGCGATGCCGCATGCCCGCGCGGCCGTGCAGGCCCTGCCGCAGCGCGCCGACGCGTGGACGCTGCTGGGCATCGTGCAGCAACGCCTCGGGCAATCGCGCGCCGCGGAGGCGGCTTATCGCGAGGCGATCCGCGTCAAGCCAGACTACGCCGACGCCTGGACCAACCTCGGCAACCTGCTGCGCGACCAGGACGACCTGCCCGGCACGCTGCGCGCCTTCCAGCAAGCGATGCGCTGCGCGCCGGCGTCGCCCGAACCGGCCTACAACCTGGGCATCGCGCTGGAGCACTTCGGGCGCTGGGACGGCGCGCTGGCGGCGTTCCAGGCGGCGATCGAATGCGATCCGCAGCATGCCGACGCTCACTGGAACGCGGCGCTGGCGCTGCTGCGCGCGGGCCGATTCGAGGAAGGTTTTCGCGAGTACGAATGGCGCTTCCGGCGCGGCGAGCCCGGGCCGCGCGGCTGCCCGCAGCCGGTGTGGGACGGTCGTCCACTGGCAGGTCGGACGATTCTGGTCTGGGCCGAACAAGGCTACGGCGACGCGCTGCAATTCCTGCGCTTCGTGCCCGAGGTGGCCCGGCGCGGCGGGCGGGTGGTGCTGGAAGTGATGGAGGGGCTGCAAGGGCTCGCGTCCCGCCTTCCGGGCGTCGCGGCGGTCGTCGTTCGCGGCCTCGAAGCGCCGGCGTTCGACACCCACGTCGCGCTGATGAGCCTGCCGCACGTGCTCGGGCTCGCGCCGTCGCACGCGGACACGCCGTACCTGCACGCGCACGACGCACTGGCACGGCAATGGCGCGAGCGACTCGCCGCGTCTGGCCACCGGCCCGGTCTGGAACTCGCCGTCGGCCTCGTGTGGGCCGGCAATCCGGCGCTGCGCAACAGCCGCGAGCGCTCGCCGGGATTCGACGCGGTGCGCGGGCTGCTCGACGTGCAAGGGACACGCTTCTTCTCGCTGCAGAAGGGCGCGGGCTGCAACGAGCTCGCCGCCCACCAACTGCCGGCGACCTTCGTCGACCTGGATCGCGAGATCGGGAGTTTCGACGACACCGCGGCCGTCATCGCCAGCCTCGATGTCGTCGTGACCTGCGACACGGCCGTCGCCCACCTCGCGGGTGCGCTCGGCAAGCCCGTCATCGCGATGCTGCCGCACACGCGCGACTGGCGCTACGGCCTGCATCCGCACGCGAGCGGGTGGTATCCGTCGACGCAGCTGTTCCGTCAGGACACGCGCGGCGACTGGACATCCGTTCTCGCTCGCGTGACGCGCGCGCTGCAGGAGGCAGTCGCATCACTGCCGTCGCAGGCTCTCGTCGCGGCGCATGCTTGAAGCTTGAAGTTTCGCCCTGACATGAGGTGAAGAAAGGCTGCGGTCGGGCAAGCCGATTGCCGATATCAAACCAGGAACTATCGTGAAATCGATCCGCGAAAGAGCGCTTCCCTGAGCGCGGAGGCGCGCGCGTCGCTGGCCGCAGCGCCACACTCGCTTCAAGACTTCGACGCTCGGCCAGGCCATGCATGGCCCATGCCGCGTCGGAGCCGCATCGTGATTGTCAGACCCTCATGAACCAGTTCGATCCGCTCAGAAAGATGATGCACGTGGACGAGGCCGTGGCCCGGTTCGCGTCGCAGCCCGGCACGGTGTTCACGCACGGTGTCTTCGACCTGCTGCATCGCGGCCACATCGCCTTCCTGGCCGAGGCGCGCCAGCTCGGTGACCGCCTGGTGGTCGCGATCAGCAGCGACGCGTCGGCTCGCATCCTCGACAAGGGCCCCGGCCGACCGATGAACCGCGAAGGCGATCGCGCGTTCCAGGTCGCCGCGCTCGAGAGCGTCGACGCCGTCGTGATCTTCAACGACGTGTCGCCCGCCGCGCTGCTGTCGCGCCTGCGCCCGTCGGTCTTCGTCAAGGGCGGCGATCACGACATGAACAAGCTCGCCGAGAGCGCGCTCGTACGCAGCTGGGGCGGCCACGCGGTGGCGCTGCCCTTCGTCGACGGCTTCTCAACGACGTCGTTGATGGATCGCATCCGCACCTCGACGCGGCTCGCGACGGTCGCGCAATCATGAGCCTCGCTCGATCGCCAGCATGCGCACGTCCCTCGGCGGCAAGCGGGGAGACTTCGTGATGCCCGTCGTTCGTCGAGCCGTCTTCCTGGATCGCGACGGCGTGCTGAACCAGGATCGAGGCCACGTCAGCCGCCCCGAGGATTTCGAGTGGCTGCCGGGCACCATGCACGCACTGCGCGCGTTGCAGCGCGCGAGCTGGGCGCTGGTCGTCGTCACGAACCAGTCGGGCATCGCGCGTGGGCTGTATGGCCCCGCCGAATACGAGAACCTCACCGCCTGGATGCACAGCGAGCTCGCCCGCCATGGCATCGCGCTGGACGGCGTCTACCACTGCCCGCACCTGCCCGACGCGCCGCTGGCCGCCTGGCGCCGCCAGTGCGACTGCCGCAAGCCCTCGCCGGGCATGCTGCGCCGCGCCGCGCGCGACCTGAAACTCGACCTGGCGGCCTGCGTGATGGTGGGCGACAAGCCCTCCGACATCCTCGCCGGCCGCGCCGCCGGCGTGGCCGCGTGCGTCCGCATCGCCGACGCGATCGACCATGCATCCTGCGACATCGCCGACCCGCCGGCCGACTTCACCTGCGCGAATCTGGCCGAGGCCGCGCGCTGGTTGCTGGCCCACGAGGAAACCCGGCTGGCCTGACGAGTGTCTGCTCGGCAATACATCTGTCGCCGGGTCGCTGGGCCCGTTTTCGATCTCGGCTTGTCAGTCACAAAAAACTTGCGCTAGAATGGCAGGCTTCGCGGTGTCCACTTGTGGATATTGCTGAAACGCCGGTGTAGCTCAGTTGGTAGAGCAGCTCATTCGTAATGAGAAGGTCGAGGGTTCGACTCCTTTCTCCGGCACCAGGATCAGACGGGCGTTAGACGGTCAGTAGCCGCTAACGCCCGTCGTCGTTTCCGGGCGCCGTTCGTGGTCGTGCGTCCGCCACGCGGTTTCGGGACGGCACGCTGTTCGCGCGAGGCACGCTGGTGGCCACCGACAGCTTCGCGTTGGACTGTCCTCACTCCGCATTCAGCTGTACCGCCGTTCAGTGGACAAGCGGCGCCCGATGCGCGAAATTGAACTCCTCCGCGCGAACACGCCGCGCGATCGAGGAGGCCCATCATGCGTGTCTCGCACACACCGTCGCCCATGGGATCGACGTACCGGATCTATCGCTCGGGCGACAACTTCGTCGCTCAGATGCGTCGGCTCGTGCCGTTCCTGCGAGCGGATCGCTACGACATCCTGATCGGGGGCACCGACAGCGAGCCCGACGTCGTGCTGACCATCGGGCCGCTCGACGCGGCCACCGATGCCGAGTTTCGCCAACGCGTGGTGCAGTTCCTGGACAAGTAGTCCGGCGAGCTTGCCTGCGCCACGATCGCCCGGACACGTTCCGCGGCCGCCGCATGATTCTCGCGATCCGTCCCTCCTCGAAGGTCGCGCCCGCTTGCGCCTGCTCGCGCTCGCCTGCCTGGCCGACGCGCGCGCCGAGCACGCCGACCGCCTCAAGGAAAAACCGCGGTCACGGCGGCCGACGCCACGACCGACCGCGCGCGCCAGACCGCCGACTTCAGCGGCGACGTCGTCATCACACAGGGCACGCGGGGGATCCGCGCGGATCGCGAGCAGAGGCACCGGGGCGCGAACGGCGCGCGGCGGGGCTTCGCGTCTGGCAAGACGGGCGTGCCGGTGCGCTTTCGCCAGCACGGCGATCGACCCGGCGAACGGAGCGAGGGCCAGGCCGAACGAGTCGAGGTCGACAGCGTGGCCAACGAGGTGCGGCTGATCGGCGCGGCGTCGCTGCGCAACCTGAGCGGCACGGTGGTGACGCCATCGGTCCAGGGCAGACCCTCACCTGCGACACGGCGCGCGACACGGTCTCGTCGACGCGCGCCGAGCAGCGCGCGCTGCAGGCCGACGCAGGCCGGCCCGCGCAGCGCGTGGAGGTCGTCTTCGCGCCGACCGTCACGCCGGCGACGGACGCGGCGTCCACGCGCTGAAGTTTGAGGCCAGCACCTTCAGGGTCGGCACCTGCAGGCGGCCACGGGTGTGGCCCGCCCGCGGTGAAGCCGACCAGCCGTCCGCGGTCGCGCGCGAGCACGGCAGTGCGTCGGGCATCGCGGACAACGGTGGGTCGCGATGGCGCGCTGTATCGCAGCGCCCCTCGGAGTGGGGATGGTTGAGCAGGAGGCCCGTCGATAGCATTCCTGTCGAGCTCGGCAAGGGCCGCGCCACACTCACAGAGAGGGTCTGAATGAACAAGAAGATTTCCGCACTGCTGGCCACGACGCTGGCCGCGATCGCACCGCTGGCCGGTGCCGCCAACATCGCGGCCGGCGCCGCCGTGAACACCACCGGCCCGGGCTTCGGCAACAGCGAGGGATGGTGCTGCGCGGCACCGGCAGCGGCCGCTACCGTCACCGACGGCCTGACGCTGCCCACCGGCCAGCAATGGAACATCGGCACGGTGTTCTGGGGCGGCGACAACAAGGACAGCGCCGACACGATCACCATCACCCTCGCCGGCGCCGCCAGCGTCAGCAGCCTGTTCCTGCAAGCCGACAACAACGACACCTATGCCGTGAGCTATCTCGGCCTGGACCACGCCTGGCACGACCTGGCCAGCATCCAGCCGAACTCGGACTCGTCCTGGGGCCTGGGCGACAACACCGCCAGCTTCGCGGCCGTGACGGCCACCGCGTTCGAGATCCAGGCCTCCGGCGACGGCGCCTACTCGGTCGCCGAGTTCCGGGCCGACGGCACGTTCCTGCCCGCGGTGCCGGAGCCCACTTCCGGCCTGATGATCCTGGGCGGCCTGGCTGCCCTCGCCTCGGTGGCCCGCCGCCGCGCGGCACGCTGATCCACGGCTCCCGACGGCCGGACGCTCGCCGCGAGGCGCGCACCGGCCGTTTGCATTCCCGAACGCTTCGAAGGTGCAGAATCGGCGCCAAGCCATTCGCAACGTTCACCCGGAGCTCGCCATGAACGCCCCCAAGAAATTCGCCTCGCAGGCCGACCTGCAGGAGAAGAAGGTCACCTTCTCGCAGCTGTCCGAACACGCGTGGGCGTACACGGCCGAGGGCGATCCGAACACCGGCATCGTCATCGGCGACGACGCGGTGCTCGTCGCCGACACCCAGGCCACGCCCGCGATGGCGCAGGACGTCATCCGCCGCATCCGCGAGGTCACCGACAAGCCGATCAAGTACGTCGTGCTGACGCACTACCACGCGGTGCGCGTGCTGGGCGCGAGCGCGTACGGCGCGCAGCAGATCCTCGCCAGCGAGGACACGTACGACCTCATCGTCGAACGCGGCGAGGCCGACAAGGCCAGCGAGATCGGCCGCTTCCCGCGGCTGTTCAGCAACGTCGAGTCGGTGCCGCCTGGCATGACCTGGCCGACGATGACCTTCAACAAGAAGATGACGCTGTGGCTCGGCAAGCTCGAGGTGCAGCTGCTGCAGCTGGGGCGCGGCCACACCAAGGGCGACACCGTCGTCTGGCTGCCGCAGGAACGCACGCTGTTCAGCGGCGACCTCGTCGAATTCGATGCCACGCCGTACGCCGGCGACGCTTACTTCAAGGACTGGCCGCAGACGCTGGACAACCTCGCTGCGTTGAAGCCGCTGGCACTCGTGCCGGGCCGCGGCGCCGCGTTGAAGGGCGAGGCGCAGGTGGCCGAGGGCCTGCGCGGCACGGCGTCCTTCATCGCCGACGTGCGCGCCAGCGTCGAGGCCGGCGTCGCGGCGGGCAAGGATCTCAACGCGGTCTACAAGGAGACCTTCGCCAGTCTCAAGCCCAGGTACGGCCACTGGGTGATCTTCGACCACTGCATGCCCTTCGACGTCACCCGCTGCTTCGACGAGATGACGCAGCATGCCGACCCGCGCGTCTGGACGGCCGAGCGCGACCGCCAGATGTGGGAGACGCTCGAAGGTTGACGCGCGCGATGCCAGCCGACGTCGACTTCCAGGCGCGCACGTTCGACTACGTGCCGCACGCCGACCAGCGCGCCGCGGCGCCGGTGCGTCGGCCGGTGGTCATCGTCGGCGCCGGGCCGGTGGGCCTGGCGCTGGCGATCGACCTCGCGCAACGCGGCATACCGGTCACCGTATTGGACAACGACAACCGCCTGTCCACCGGCTCGCGCGCGATCTGCTTCGCCAAGCGCACGCTGGAGATCTTCGACCGGCTGGGCTGCGGCGATCGCGTCGTGGCCAAGGGCGTGTCGTGGAGCGTCGGCAAGGTCTTCCTGCGCGACGAGCAGGTCTGGCGCTTCGACCTGCTGCCCGAGGCGGGCCACGAGCGGCCCGCGTTCGTCAACTTGCAGCAGTACTACGTCGAGGGGTATCTCGCGGAGCGCGCGGCGCAGCTGCCGCTGGTGGACCTGCGCTGGCGCAACGAGGTGGTCGCCACGCAGCCGCACGGCGACCACGTCGCGCTCACGATCGCCACGCCCGACGGCCAATACCGGCTCGAGGCGGATCACGTCGTCGCCTGCGACGGCAGCCGCTCCGCGGTGCGGCGCCATCTCGGCCTGGAGAGCAAGGGCCGCACGTTCCGCGACCGCTTCCTGATCGCCGACGTGCGCATGGCCGTCGACGCGCCCGCCGAACGCTGGTTCTGGTTCGACCCGCCGTTCCATCCCGACCAGAGCGTGCTGCTGCATCGGCAGCCCGATGGCGTCTGGCGCATCGACTTCCAGCTCGGTTGGGACGCCGACCCCGAGCACGAGAAGAAGCCCGAGAACATCATCCCGCGCGTCAAGGCCCTGCTCGCCCATTCGCCCGCGATGAAGGACGCCGGGTTCACGCTCGAATGGGCCAGCGTCTACACCTTCGCCTGCATGCGCATGGACAGCTTCCGCCACGGCCGCGTGCTGTTCGCGGGCGACGCGGCGCACGGCGTGTCGCCGTTCGGCGCGCGCGGCGCGAACTCCGGCGTGCAGGACGCCGACAACCTCGGCTGGAAGCTCGCCGCGGTGCTGCAGCGCCGTGCGCCAGACGCGCTGCTGGACACCTACGCCCGCGAGCGAGAGGCCGCCGCCGACGAGAACATCCGCCACTCGACGCACGCCACCGACTTCATCACGCCCAAGAGCGCCGTCAGCCGACTGTTCCGCGACGCGGTGCTGGCGCTCGCGCGCACGCAGCCGTTCGCGCGCACGCTGGTCAACAGCGGCCGGCTGTCGACACCCACGACGCTGCACGGCTCGCCGCTCAACACGCCCGACGCGCAGCCGTGGGCCGGCACGATGGTGCCCGGCGCCGCCGCGGCCGACGCGCGCGTCACGCGCGCGGACGGCCGCGACGACTGGCTGCTGCGCCAGCTCGGCGACGGCTTCACGGCGCTGGTGGGACACGACCCCGCCATCGAACGCGCGTTGCAGGACGTCCACGTCGGCGGCTTCGCGCTGAAGATCCTGGCCATCGGCGGCGACCTCATCGACACCGACGGCGACGTCGCCCGCCGCTACGACCTGCGGCCCGGCAGCGTCGTGCTGCTTCGCCCCGACGCCCACGTGTGCGCGCGCTGGCGCGAGCCCACGCGCGGGCAGGTCGAGGCCGCGCTGCGGCGCGCGCTGGCCGCGAAACCGGAGCCCCTGCCATGCCCCTGATCACCGACGCCCATCTCGAATCGCCCGACGACTTCTACGAGGCCCTGATCGCCGCCCACGACGGCCTGGACGAGGCCGCGAGCCACGCGCTCAACGCGCGCCTGGTGCTGCTGCTGGCCAATCACATCGGGTCGCTGGACGTGCTGCGCGAGGCGTTGGCGGCCGCCAGGGCCGGCGTCGGCTGACGGCCTATTGCCCGCGCTGTTGCACGGGCGGTTGTTGGCGAGCGTCGTGGCGCTGACAGGCTGGGCAGGGGTCGGTCGCGCAGGCGCCTCGTGCATCTGACTCCGGCCTGAACGGCCTGCGTCCGCGGGCCGGCTTGCGATGTTCAGACCGCGCGCCGTGGGCGGGCCACTCTCCGGCACCGGGCCAGGACGTCGCCGACGCCCGCAAACGTGCCGCGGCGCCTGCGCGACCGACCCCTGCCCAGCCTGTCGGGACAGCCGCTCGTTTTGTGGAGAGTTAAGCGTGTCTCCGCCCATCGAGGGCCTCGACAGCCACGGCGCCGTCCGCACTCTTCGAATGAAGTTGCCTCGCGCATGCCGCAATTTCGCGGACGCGAAGCGTCCGCGCTCTCAGCCCGCGACGAGGTCGTTCGCAGCGGAACGACGGCGCCGAGGCTGTCGAGGCCCTCGATGGGCAGAGACACGCTGAATCTCCCAAACCACGAGCGGTCGCAGCGGCAGGGAAGCTGGGGTCTGTTTCTCCGGCGCCTCGGCACGTTTGCGGGCGCCGGTGACGCGCTGGCCCGGTGCCGGAGAGTGGCCGGCATGCACACGCGGTCTGAACATCGCAAGCCGGCCCGCGGACGAAGGCCGTTCAGGCCGGAGTCAGATGCCCGGGGCGCCGGAGAAACAGACCCCGGCTTCCCTGCCGCCGAGATCCGCGAGGCCAGCAACCGCCCGCGCGCAGCGCGGGCGAAAAGCCGCTCACGCGCAGGCAAAAAAAGCCGCCGCACAAGGAAATCGCCGAGCACAAAAACTTTGTTATCCAACTGCCCGATTCCGCAGCACATCGCTTGACACCCAGCATCCATGCGGCCTGGCGAGCACTTCCCCCGCCGGCCCCACAGACTTGTCCACAGGAGCGGTGGATAGCCGGGCGGCCCGACTTCGGGCCACGATGTCAACGAAAAAAAGTTTGCGCCGCCCTGCCCCATTCCGCGGCAGTTCGCTTGACAGCCAGTGCTGGCGCGGCTTGGCGAGCACTCGCCGGCGATGCCCCACAGAGTTGTCCACAGTTCCCGTGGAAAGATTCCGGCGCGACGGCGAACTGTCCGGGAAAACCCTTTTTCTCGGGCGTTGGCCTGACACGGCAGGGCGTACCTTACGGACTATCGAGGAAGCCGCCATGAACAACGCCGTCAAGATCTCCACGCCGCTGGGCCAACGCACGCCGGACATGAGCATCGACTGGGAGTCCCAGCCGTCGCTGCAGCACCTGGTGCGCCGCGCCGATGCCGAGCCGCACGACGCGCCGACCTGGGCGGAGACGATGCCGGTCTCGTTCGAGGCGATGAACGCGCCGGTCACGTTCCGCGAGCCGCTCGAGGGCCTGTCGATGCGCGACCTCGACGAGCCCGAGATCTTCCGCGTGTTCTTCGGCCAGGCCGAGGGCGCGACAGCCCGCGCCTAGGCGACGCGCGGATCCAGCACGTCGCGCAGCGCGTCGCCGATCGTGCTGAGCGCGTAGATCAGCAGGAACATCGCCGCCACGGTGCCCGCCAGCGGCGCCCAGATGCCGTTGATCAGGTCCTGCGACGCCGCCGCGATCAGCAGGCCCCAGCTGGCGCCGTCCTGGATGCCCAGCCCGAGGTAGGTCAGGACCACCTCGCCCTTGATCGCCGCCAGCAGCACCAGCGTCGCCGTGACGATCGCGACGTGGGCGACATTGGGCAGGATCTCCGAGAACATGATGCGGCGCGAGCCGGCGCCCAGCGCGCGCGCCGCCAGCACGTAGTCGCTGCCCTTGTGCCGCAGCACCTCGGCGCGAACCAGCCGCATGACGGCCACCCAGCTCGTGGCGGCAATCGCGACGCACAGTGCCGCCAGGCCCTTGCCCATCGCATAGGAGATCGCGGTGATCAGCAGGATGTCGGGCACCGACACCACCACCGAGTAGACCCAGTTGATCGTCGCGTCGACCCAGCCGCCGAAGTAGCCCGCGGCCAGGCCCAGCGCGGTGCCGACGGGCACGGCCAGGGCGGTGGCGACGAAGCCGACGGTCACGGCCGTCTGCACGCCCGCGAGCACGCGCCACAGCACGGAACGGCCGAGGATGTCGGTGCCCAGCAGCATCGACAGCGGCCAGCCGGGTGGCTGCTGGGCGTCGCCGATCGACGCCCCGGCGTCGGGCAGCAAGTGCGCATAGCCCGCGGCCGCCACCAGCAGGTACAGCGCCACCACGACCAGGCAGGCGCGCGCCTGAGGCCGCGCCCACAACGCGGCGAGCGCCTCGCGCGCGGCGGAGCGCGGCCTCGCTGGCGTGGGGCTCCTGTCGCTCACGACAGGCGCACCCGCGGATCCGCCAGCGCGACCAGCAGGTCGTTGAGCAGGTTGAACACCACCAGCGCCAGCGCGCCCAGCACGGTGACGGCCTTCAGGATCGGCAGGTCGCCGCGCGAGAGCGCGTCGATCGTCAGGTTGCCGATGCCGGGGATCGAGAAGAAGCGCTCCATCAGGAAGGAGCCGAGGATCAGGAACGGGATCGTCGTGACGTTGTGCGTGATGATGGGGATCCACGCGTTCGGCAGCACGTGGCGCAGCAGCACGCGGCGCTCGCTGGCGCCCTTGGCGCGCGCGGTGCGCACCCAGTCGGCGTCGATGTCGGCGAGGAACAGCGTGCGGTACAGGCGGATGTCCGGCCCCATCAGCAACAGCAGCTGGATCAGCCACGGCAGGCCGAGATACCTTGCCGCGGCCCAGCCACCCTCGTAGCCGTTGATCGGGAACCAGCCGAGCCTGAAGGCAAGCAGGTACTGCAGCGCGAGCACGTAGACCAGCGCCGACACGCTCATCGCCGCGACGAACAGCACGCGCGCGGCGCGGTCGACGACGCCGTCGCGATGGCGCGCGATGAACAGCGCGATGGCGACGTCGACGATCGCGGCGAAGATGAAGGGCGGCAGCGTCACCGACAGGCTCACCAGCGCGCCCGCCTTCAGCTGCGTGCCGAGATCCTCGCCGGTGACGAAGGACTTGCCGTAGTCGAAGGTGACGATCTGGCGCAGGAAATCGACGAACTGCAGCGCCAGCGGCTGGTCGAGGCCCCACTGCCGGCGCAGCGCGGCCACGGCCTCGGGTGTGGCGTGGTTGCCGAGCGCGGTGCGCACCGGATCCGGCCCGAACGCATTGAACAGCAGGAACGTCAGCAGCGCCACGCCCAGCACGGTGGGGATGGCCTGCAGCAGGCGGCGGACGACGTAGGCGCCCATCAGCGTGACCCGCGCCGCGTCATCGCAGGCCCTTGCTCTTGCGCGCCATGTCCACGCTCAGGAACATCGTCTCTTGCAGCATCAGGTTGCGCTTGAAGTTGCCGACCCAGTTCTGCACGATGCCGAACTTGAGCGGGTCGTACAGCACGATCATCGGCACCTCGTCCTGCACCAGCGCGTTCATCGCGCGCAGCTGCGCGAGGCGCTCCGGCCCGTTGGCCATGAAGCGCGAGGCCTCGTAGGCGCGGTCGTAGGCCGGGTTCGCGAAGCCCGTCCAGTTGTTGCCGGGCGGCACGTTACGGCCATACAGCAGCTGGTAGAAGTCCTCCGGGTCGGGATAGTCGGCCTCCCAGCCGTACGAGGCGAGCTGGTAGTTGCCGTTCTCCATCGCCCTGGTGAACGTCGGCTGGTCCATGAAGACGCCGCGCACCTGCACGCCGACCGCGGCGAACTGCGACTTCAGCAGGTCGTACTCGTCGTGCGTGGCGGCGTTGGTCTGGAAGAAGCTGATGGTCAGCACCGGCAGTCCCTTTCCCTCGGGATAGCCGGCCTGCGCCAGCAGCCGGCGGGCGGCGGCGACGTCGTGCGGCCGCGCGACGGCGCCCGTCTCGCGCTCGTTGCCGGGCAGGTCGTAGGGCACGAGGCTCTGCAGGCGGCGGCTGCGACCGTTCCACAGCTTGTCGATGACGGCCTGCGGATCGACCGCGGCCGCCAGCGCCTGGCGCAGCAGCCTGTTGCCGCCAATGACCGGATCGCGCAGGTTCAGCAGCAGGTACTCCGTCTCGAGGCCGGGCACGCCGTAGATCGAGAACTTCGCGGCGTCCTCGTCGCGCAGGCGGAACGAGCCGTCGGCGTTGCGCATCACCATCTTCATGAACCAGGCGCGGTCCATCGGGCGCCAATCCAGTTCGCCGCGCAGGAACTTCAGCGCGGCGGGCGGGTCCTCCTCGATCAGCGGCATCTCCAGCAGGTCGACCAGCGGCAGCCGCTTGCCTGCGTCCTTGAGCAGGCCCTTCCCGGCATCGCCAGGCGCGCCGACGCCGGGATACGTGCGGTAGTAATTCGGATTGCGCACCAGGCGCATCGTGCCCTGGCGGGCGAGCGCCTGCGTGGCCATGAACGGCCCGGTGCCCACCGGGTTGACCTGGAAACGATCCTTGTAGAACTGCACCGCCTCGCGCGGCACGATGGCGGTGGGCGCCATCGCCAGCGCATGCAGGAACAGCGCGTTCTCGTGCGTCAGCCTGATCGTGAAGGTGCTGGCGTCGACCTTGCGCAGGCCGGCGACGTCGCGGGCCGTCAGATCCGCAGCGGGGCCGGCCTTGAGCGTCGCGGCATGGAAGTCGTCGAGCCCGACGACCATGCCCTGCAGCGCGAACCAGCTCTTCGAATTGACGTTGCCGTCGGCGTAGCGCTTGAGCGAATACAGCACGTCGTCGCTCGTGAGCTCGCGGCCCTTGCCGCCCGGGAAGCACGGGTTGTCGATGAAGCGCACCCCCTGGCGCAGCTTGAACGTCCAGGTCAGCTTGTCGGCGGCCAGCGTGGGCATGGCCGCCAGCAGGTCGGGTTCGAGCTTGAACGGGCGCTCGAGGTAGGCGTAGGTCATCAGCGTGCTGTAGACCTGGCGCAGCACCTGGTCCTCGGTCTGGCCGAAGCCGCGCTGCGGATCGAGCGACTCGAACTGCGCGAGCCGCGGCACGGTCAGCACCGACGGCGCCTGCGCGCGCGCCGCGTGCGACGCCAGCGCGCACGCGCCCGCGAGCGTCACGCGCGCGAGGGCGCGCAGCGCGCGACGGGACACGGGCGCGGCGATCGCCATCGTTCAGGGGCCCTTCTTCTTCGCGGCCATGTCGATGCTCATGAACGGCATCTCCGTCGTGAACAGGTTGCGCTTGTAGTTGCCGACCCACTTCTGCACCGAATCGACGCGCAGCGATTCGCGCACGACGATCGCCGGCGCCTCGTCTCGCACGATGGCGTTGAGCGACTTGAAGATCTCGTAGCGCCGCGGCCCGTCGGCCATCGTGCGCGAGGCCTCGTAGCCCGCGTCGTAGGCCGCGTTGGAGAAGGCACCGAAGTTCGGGCCCGGCGACAGGTTCTTGCTGTAAAGCACCTGGTAGAAGTTCTCGGCGTCCGGATAGTCCGCGGCCCAGCTGTAGAAGGCCAGCTGGAAATTGCCGACGTCCATCGCCTTCATGAAGGTCGGGATGTCGTCGAAGGCGCCGACCAGCTGCACGCCGACCTGCGCCAGCTGCGACTTGAACAGGTCGAACTCGTTGTGCGCCTCGGCGTCGCTGGCGGAGAAGCGCATCGTCAGCGGCGGCAAGCCCTTGCCTTGCGGATAGCCGGCGTCGGCGAGCAGCTTCTTGGCGAGCGCCACGTCGCGCCTGCGCACCGGGGCCGCGGTGTCGTGCTCGTTGCCGGCGATGTCCACCGGCACCAGCGTCTGCAGCACCAGCCCGCGGCCGTTGTAGAGCACGTTGATGTCGGCCACCGGATCGATCGCCGCCGCGATGGCCTGGCGCACCGCCTTGCTTCGGCCCAGCACCGGGTCGCGCTGGTTGAGCGCGATGAGGATGGCGTTGCCGCCCGGCGCGGCGGCCAGGTCGAACTTGCCGGCGTAGGCGTCGACCAGCCGCAGCGTGCCGTCGGCGCCGCGCGTCACGAGCTTGGCAAAGTTCGCGCGGTCGAGCTCGCGGCGATCCAGCTCGCCGCGCAGGAACTTCAGCGCGGCGGGCTGCGCCTCCTCGATCAGCGGCATCTCCAGCACGTCGACCAGCGGCAGCTTCTTGCCGGCGTCCTTCAGCAGCCCTTTCTCGGCGTCGCCCGGCGCGCCCACGGCCGGATACGTGCGGTAGTAGTCCGGGTTGCGCACGAGGCGCACGGGACTCTTGCGCGACAGCGGCTGCGTCGCCATGAACGGGCCGGTGCCCACCGGCGTCACGCCGAGCGTGTCCTTGTAGGCCTGCACCGCCTCGGCCGGCACGATGGCCGACGACGACAGGGTCAGCGCGTAGAGGAACAGCGGGTTCTCGTGCGTCAGCCGGATCGTGAAACTGTAGCGGTCGATCCTGCGCAGGCCGGTGACGTCCAGCTTCGAGGTGTCGGCCGAGGGGCCCGCCTTCGCGGTCGCGGCGCGGAACTCGTCGAGCCCGACGACCGCGCCCTCCATCGCGAAGAAGCTCTTGACGTTGACGTTGGCGTCGGCGAAGCGGCGGATCATGTAGAGCGCGTCGTCGGCGGTCAGCTCGCGGCCCTTGCCGTCCGGGAAGCACGGGTTGTCGACGAAACGCACGCCGCGGCGCAGCCGGAACGTGTAGGTGAGCTTGTCGGCGCCCAGCACCGGCATCGCCTCGAGCAGGTCGGGCTCCAGCTTGTAGGGGCGCTCGAGGTAGGCGTAGGTCAGCAGCGTGCTGTAGGTCTGGCGCAGGATCTGCTCGCTGGCCTGGTCGAACTGGCGCTGCGGATCGAGCGTGTCGAACTGGTACAGGCGCGCGATGGTGAGCACCGAGGGCTCCGCCGCCGCGGCCGCGCGCGGCAGCAGCATCGCCGCGAGGAGCGCGGCGATGGCGATGGACGCGTTGGCGGGGCGGATCATGTCGGGCATCCCGGTCAGAGCAGATGGCACGCGGCCGCGTGCGGGACGCCAGTGTCGACGATGCGCAGCTCCGGCACGCTCTCGCGGCAACGCGGCTGCGCCAGCGGGCAGCGCGTGTGGAAGCTGCAGCCCGCGGGCGCGTGCAGCGCGCCGGGCACTTCGCCCTCGAGCGGACGCTCGACGCGCGCGGCGCGCGGATCCGGATCGGGCGCCGACGCCAGCAAGGCCTGCGTGTACGGATGCCGCGGCGACGCGAACAGCCGCGCGGCCGGCGCCGACTCGACGACGCGGCCCAGGTACATCACGGCCACGCGGTCGCTCAGGTACTCGACGACCGCCAGGTCATGCGAGATGAACACGTAGCTCAGCCCCAGCCGCTGCTGCAGCTCGACCAGCAGGTTGAGCACCTGCGACTGGATCGACATGTCCAGCGCCGACAGCGGCTCGTCCAGCACCAGCACCTTCGGCTGCGTCGCAAGCGCGCGTGCGATGGCCACGCGCTGGCGCTGGCCGCCCGACAACTCGTGCGGCCAGCGTTCGAGATGCTCGGGCGCGAGGCCCACGAGCGCCATCAGCTCGCGGATGCGCGCCTCGCGCGCGTCGCCCGTCGCGAGGCCGTGCGTGTCGAACGGCAGCGCCAGGCTCTGGCGGATGCGCTTGCGCGGGTTGAGCGACGCGAACGGATCCTGGAACACCATCTGCACGTCGCGCGTCAGGCGACGGCGCTCGTCGGGTGACAGCGTCGCGACGTCATGGCCCTCGACGCGCAGCGTGCCGGCACTCGGCTCGATGAGGCCGACGAGCGCTCGGCCCAGCGTCGTCTTGCCGCAGCCCGATTCGCCTAGGATGCCCAGCACCTCGCCCGCGCGCAGCGCCAGGCTGACGTCGCGCACCGCGCGCAGCCGCGCCACCTCGCGCCGCAGCAGGCCGCCGTGCACGGGGAAGTCGACCGACAGCGCGTCGGCCTGCAGCAGCGCTGCCGTCATGCCAGCCCACCTTCGGGAAAATGACAGGCAGCCGCGTGCCCATCGCCGGCCCCGCGCGTGACGCGCGCGAGCGCGGGCGCGTCCGTGCGGCAGCGCGCCTGCACCCGCGGGCAGCGCGCCTGGTAGCGGCAGCCGTCGACCCGATCGAACGGCGACGGCACCGCGCCCGGGATCGCCGGCAGAGGGTCGCCGCCGCGACGCGTCAGGCCGGGCCGCGGACGCGCCGCGAGCAAGGCGATCGTGTACGGATGCGCGGGCGTCTCCAGCACGTCGATCACGCTGCCTTGCTCCACCACGCGGCCCGCGACCATCACGACGAGGCGATCGGCAATGCCCGCGACGACCGCCAGGTCGTGCGTGACGAACAGGATGCCGGTGCCCAGCTCGCGCTGGGCCTCGCGCAGCAGCTGCAACACCTGCGCCTGGATCGTGACGTCCAGCGCGGTGGTGGGCTCGTCGGCGATCAGCAGCTCGGGCCCGTTGGCCAGCGCCATCGCGATCATCACGCGCTGCTTCATGCCGCCGCTCATCTGGTGCGGGTACTCGTCGTAGCGGCGTTCGGGGTCGGCGATCCCGACGCGGCGCAGCAGCGCCAGCACCTTCTGGCGCGCCTCGGCGCGGCCGGCGGTGCCGTGGATCGCGAACACCTCGGCAACCTGCCAGCCGATCGACTGCACCGGGTTCAGCGCCGACATCGGCTCCTGGAACACCATCGCCATCGCGCGGCCGCGCAGCGCGCGACGTTGCGCGGGCGGCAGCGTCAGCAGGTCGACGCCGTTGAAACGGATTGCGCCCTCGACGCGGGCGGCCTGCGGCAGCAGCCCCATCACCGACAGCGCCGTCACGCTCTTGCCGCAGCCCGACTCGCCGGCGATGCACACGGTCTGGCCGCGCTCGACGCGCAGGCTCACGCCGTCCACGGCGCGCAACGCGCCGCGCGGCGTCTGGAAGGACGTGGCCAGCCCGTCGATCTCGAGCAGGCTGTCGGGCACGGCGGCGGTCGGGCGAGGGGCAGTCATCGGAGGCAGAGGCACTTCGAAAGTGCCCGGGCGATGATGCCACAGCGGGCCGCGACGGCCCTGCGCTAACCGATCACTTGGTGGCAGTGCCCGCGCCGCTGCCGACGTTCATGAACGGGATCGGCGCCGAGCCGTACACCGACGTCGGCAGCGCGCCGTTCCAGCGCTGCGCCTTCGTCAGCTCGACCTCGATGCGGCGCAGCTCCAGCACGTCCTTGTTCTTGGCCAGCGCGTCGTTCTGCACCTGCAGCGATTGCGCCTCGGCCGTGGCGACCTTGATCTTGGCGTAGGCGTCGCCGTCCGCGGTGGCCTTGACCGCGTTGGCCTCGGCCTCGGCGATGGCGACCTTCTGCTTCTGCTCGGCCTCCACCGTCTTCAGCTTGTTCTCGGCGGCCAGGCGCAGCTGCTCCTGCGTGACCTTGTCGTTGATCGCGCGCATGTAGCTCTCGCTGAACGAGAAGTTGCGCATGTCGATCGAGATGACCTGCGCGCCGTAGGTGGCGAGCTTGGTGCGCAGCGCCGACGTGATGTCGGACGACACCGCGGCGCGCTGGCTGATCAGGTCGGGCGCCGAGTAGCGCGCCGTCACCGCCTTGAACACCTCCTGCGTGGCGGTCTGCACGTAGTTCGAGAGGTTGCCGTCGTGGCTGTATTTCTCGTACACCTCGGTCACGCGATCGGGCGCGATCGAATAGCGCACCGTCATGCTCACCTTGACCGGCTGGGTGTCGGAGGTGGAGCCTTCAGCGTTCTCGATATCGGCCTGCTCGGCGCGGATGCTGAAGACTTCCATCTTCTGCCACGGCGCGATCAGCGTGAAGCCCTCGCCCTGCAGGCTGCGGATCGCACCGCCCACCGTGATGACGCCGCGCGAGCCCGTGGGCACCGTGCGCAGCGGCCAGAACGACGCCAGGATGAACAGCATGACGACCCCGATGAGGCCGTCGCGCATCAACGCGACGTGGTTGAACGTGACACCGTCCTTCGAATAGCGGCTGGCGAATGACATGTGAGCTTGATGCTGTTGCGGTGGCGGGAATCTACGCCTCCACTTTAGAGCATGCTCACGATTTCGCGGGCCGCTTCATCGCTTCGATCGCGTCCAGGTTCAAGGCGCTCGTCATCGACTTCAGCGTCGCGCCATCGATCTTGTCGCCATCGGCCTCCACGATCACGCCGTTCTTCAGGATCACCGTGTACTCGGAATGGCTGCCGTCCTTGCGATACGTCTCGTGGATGGTGCGGCCGCTGTCCTTGTAGGTCTTCTCGATGCCGTCGGGCGTCTCCTTGTCGACGCTGACGTTGGCCCACGTCGCCACCGAGGCCAGGCCGCCGAGGCCGCCCATGTCGGTCAGGCTCAGCTCGACGCGCTGGTCGCCCGCGACGTAGCCGGCCTTGGCCACCGACGCGGAGATGCCCACCGCGGAGCCGCCGTTGGTCTCGAACGACTCGCGCTTGAGGGCGCCCAGCGTCTCGGGCAGCTGCGCCTTCAGGTCGGCCGCGGGGATCGGCGTGCCGCCGGAGCCGGTCAGCGCGCCCATCATCTCGCCGAGCGCCGCGCCGGCCGACGCCGGATCGCCCGACTTCTGCGCCGCCTCCATGCGCGCGCGCGCCGCGTCCATGCGCCTGGCGGTGGCGTCGAGCGCAGCGGTGTCGACCGCGACATCGCCGTTGGGCGTCGTGAACACCGCGCCCGAGGCGCCGCTGCCGAACATCGCCGCGCGGCCCGGCATGAACATCGCCGACGCGGCGCCGATGATGATCGCCGCGACGATGCCGATGATGATGATCACCGCCGTGTAGCCGGCGGCCTTCTCGCGCGGGCACTTCATCAGCACCGGCAGGCCCAGGTAGACCAGGTAGATCGAGTAGCAGGCCGCGACGAGGCCCAGGATGCTCAGCGACGGCAGGATGCTCAGGAAGCCGGCCACGTAGCTGGCCGTGCCGCCGTAGGCCACGACCTTCAGCGCGGAGACCTGGTTCTTCGTGCCGCCGAAGGTCGGCGCGAGGGCGTCGACGATCAGCGCGACCACGAAGGCGCCGATCAGCGACATCACGTAGCGCAGCACCATGCTCTCGAGCCCGTACATGATCGGGATGCGGAAGCCGTAGCCGAACATGCCGGCCCCGATGACGGACAGCCCGATGAACGTGCAGACCGCCGGGATGGCGGCCATGATGACCAGCCAGTCCTTGTAGATCGATCCGATCGTCGCCGGCTCGGCGTCGATCACGGGCCACGTCTCCGCGGGCTTGAGCAGGATGGCCTTGGCGCGTTCGATCACGTTCATGTGCTTACCTCCGGACGGTTGGTCGCGCGGCTCGAGACCGGCCGCTAGCCCGCGATCATCCGGCCCGCGCCCCGGCGCAGCCATCCCCCAAAGTGGGGCGCGCCAGCCTGTCGTCAGCGACGCGCCGGGCGGTCGGCAACGACGCAGCGGCGCTGCACCGAGACGCGTTCAGACGTCGCGGCGCGCGGCCGCGATGGCCTCGCGCGCGGCGACGTGCGACGCCTCGTCGAACGGCAGCGCCAGCTCGGTCAGCGACTCCTCAAGCTCGGCGACGACGCGATCGAGTTCCTCGAGGACGACGACCAGCTCGAGCACGGTAAGCGGCCGGCCACCCGACTTCCCCGTCCGGGTGGACTGGCCTGGATTCGACGACGGGTTGGGCATGCCCGGACTCCTTCACGCCGACAGTGGCGCGCCGGCCAGCAGGCATTCAGCGCGCCCGCCGGCCAGGGAATGCAGGTTGCCGGAGGAGGCGTTGGACTCAGTCGGACTCGCGCGGCCGATCGAACAGCGTCGGGTCGGCCAGCAGGTCGTGCGTCTCGGGATGCTTGCGCATGTAGGCGTCGAACACCTCGCATTGCGGCACGACCTTCAGCCCGCGCTCGCGCACCGAGGCCAGCGCGAACTCGACCAGCTCGCGCGCGATCCCGCGCCCGCGCAGGGCCTCGGGCACGACGGTGTGGATGAACGTGATCGTGTCGCCGGCGATCGAGTACGTCGCGACGGCGGCGTGGCGGTCGACGATCATCTCGAAGCGATGGGCGGCCACGTTGTCGCGGATGGCGGGGCGGGCGTCTGCTGTCATCGGGTGGATCCTTTCTGGCGTCGCGCCGATTCTCGCCCCATGTGGGCCGCGCCGGGTTCCGTTGGCATAGAGTCCGGATCAGGAGGACGGCTGGGAGGCCGCTTGAACATGACCAAGGACACGACGCAACTCCCGATCGCGCGGCGCATGGCGGCCGTCGCTCTGCTCTCGCTGGGGCTGCAATGGCCGTTCGCAAGCCACGCCGGTTGCAGCATCGGCACGGTGGCACTGCCGGTGAAGATGGTGGGCACGCGGGCGATCGCCACCGTCGGCATCAACGGCACGCAGGTGCCGCTGCTGGTGGACACCGGCGCCTTCTTCAGCTTCCTGACCGAGGCCGCGGCGCAGCAGTTGGGCCTGAGGACCCGCGCCCTGCCCGGCGACATCCGCGTGCAGGGCCTCACGGGCAGTGTCGCGGCGCGCCTGACCACGGTGGACCACCTCAAGTTGCTTGATGGCGACATGCCCGGGATGGAATTCATCGTCGGCGGCAACGAGGCCGGCTCCGGCGCGATGGGCCTGCTCGGACGCAACATCCTCGGGGCGATGGACACCGAGTACGACCTCGCGCACGGCGTGATCCGCTTCGTCGTGCCTGGCGACGGTTGCGAGAAGGCCAACATGGCCTACTGGGCGGGGGACACGCCGGTCGCGATGGTCGAACTGCTCAAGGACTACCGGCTCAAGAGGCCCCTGATCCGCGCCCGCGTGGAGCTGAACGGGCACGCGGCCATCGCGATGTTCGACACCGGCGCGACGACGACGGTGTCGCTGGACGCCGCCCACTCGGCCGGCGTGAAGGATGCCGCCATGACCGCGACCGGACTGATGACCGGCGCCGGAAGCGGCAAGGCCAAGGCGTGGACAGCGCCCTTCGACAGCATCTCGCTCGGCGGCGAGACCGTCCGGCACAACCAGATGGAGGTCGCCGACTTCGATCTGCCCGGCACGGACATGCTGGTGGGCATCGACTTCTTCCTGTCGCACCGCATCTACATCGCGCAGAAGCAGTCGCGCATGTTCTTCACCTACAACGGCGGTCCGGTGTTCGCGCTCAACGCGAGCGCGCCGCCCGACCCGGCCGCGTCCAGGCCGGATGCCGCCGCGGGCGAGAAGATGAGCGCCGATGAATACGCCCGCCGTGGCGCCGCGTCGCTGGCGCGCCGCGATGCCGCGGCCGCGCTGGCCGACCTCGATCGCGCATGCGCGCAGGAACCCGGCAACGCTGCGTTCTTCGCCATGCGCGCGTCCGTCCACCTCGCGCTGAAGCAGGAGGACAAGGCGCTGTCGGACCTGGACACGGCACTGCAGCTCGATGCCGGCCAGGCCGAGGCCCGCATCGAGCGCAGCGCGATCCGCCGCACGCGCAACGAGCGTGGCCCGGTGCTGGACGACCTGTCCGCTCTTGACCGCACGTTGCCGCCGCAGTCCCAGATCCGCCAGCGCATGGCGTTGCTCTACGAGAGCATGGACATGCCTGCCCAGGCGCTCGCGCAATGGAACCTGTGGATTGCGGCACACCGGCACGACATCGCGCTGGAGCATGCATACAACGGCCGCTGCTGGGCGCGCGTCCAGCTGGACATCGAACTGGACAAGGCCCTCGACGACTGCGACGAGGCCGTCGACGCCGACTCGAAGAATGCCTCGTACCTGGACAGCCGCGCCTGGGTCTTTGCACGCCTGGGCCGATGGCAGCGCGCAAAGAGCGAGTTCGACCGCGCGCTCGCGGTCAAGCCCGACCAGGCCGAGTCGCTCTACGGCCGCGCGCTGGTGCACCAGCATCTGGACGAGCCTGCGGGTGCCTTGGCCGACCTGGCCGCGGCGCGCAAGATCGCGCCCGCCATCGACGCCGACATCGCCCGTTACGGCTTGCCGACCGTCAAGCCCTAGCGCCGCGCCGGCATGCTCTTCTTCGCGGCCGCGGGACGCAGCTCCTGGGCCTCCGCCTCGTTCGCCTGCTCCAGCCACTGCAGCGCGTCGATGTAGCCGACGAAGCGCTCGAGGTACTCCGGCGACAGCGCGTGCATCAGCGTCAGCGAGCGGTGCACGAGGTGGTGCGAGTTGAGCGGGCCGGCGTTCTCGGGCAGCGTCGCGCGCGCCTGGGCGAGGCGCTGCCCGGCGCTGAGCCGCGACCAGGTGCGCTGGAAGAACTGCAGGGTGCGGGTGTCGGTCGCCGCGGCTTTTTCGGGCGAGGACTCGCGAGGCCTGGTCGCCGAGTCCAGCACGGGCGCGGCCTTCTGGCGCGCGGCGTGCGCGACGAGCTCGGCGAGCGCGCCGCGCCGCGAGGGTTCCTGCGCCGCGCGCTCGTCTTGCGATGCGAGCGCCGTCGCCGCCAGCGCGGCCACGCGTTGATCGAGCATGCGTCGCGCCTCGCCCGCGTGCGCGTCCGCGCGGCGCGCGAGCGCCTGCGCGAGACGCGCGCGCACGGCCGCGGGGAACGACGGCGTCTCAGCCATGCGGCGCGCTCGCGGCGGGCCTGGGCGTGCCCGCGCGGCTCGGACGCGGCGTCGGCGCCATCTCGACGCGCCGGTTCTTCGAGCGCCCGTCGGCGTCCGCGTTGTCCGCCACGGGCTGCTCCGAGCCGAAGGCGGCGGCGAAGATGTCCGACGACGGCACGCCGTCCTCGACCAGCGCGCGCGTGACGGTCAGCGAGCGCTGCGCGGACAGCTCCCAGTTGTCGGCGAACTGGTGGTTGCCGCCACGCACCTGGCGGTCGTCGGTGAAGCCGCTGACCATCAGGATCTCGTCGCGTGCCTTCAGGTAGGTCTTGATCGGCGCGGCCAGCGTCTTCAGCAGCGCACGGCCCTCGGGCTGCAGCTCGGCGGAGTTGAACGCGAACAGCACGGCGCCGTTGATGTCGATGCGGCCGTGGTCGATCGTGACGCGGCCCGCGGCAAGCGGCACGGCCAGCGCGCGTTCGAGTTCGGCGCGGCGCTGTTGTTCCAGCTGATGCTGCCTGATCTCGTCCTGCAGCCGCGTGACGAGCTCCAGCTGCGACGCGAGCGCGAACAGCAGGATCAGCACGAACGCGCCCAGCAGGCCGGCCATCAGGTCGCCGAACACCGCCCACACCGGCGCGGAGGATTCGACGGCGCCGTCGGCGTCGACGTCCTCGCCGATCACGCCACGGCCTCCTCGGCGCGGCGGCCCGCGAGGCGCTGCAGTTCCTCGATGATCTGCTTCTGGGACAGGATGCTGAGGTCGATCACCTCGCGGGCCTGCGCCACGTAGTAGGCGAGCTGCTCGTCGCTGCGCGCCATCTGCGCGTTGAGCGCGCCGTCGATGCGATCGAGGTGCGCCGTCAGCTTGTCGTTGGACTCCGAGAAGAGCTGCACCGCGAAGCCGAAGGCCTCGCCGAGGCTGGCCACTTCCGCTGCGCCGCCCGCGACCTGCGCGGCCACGTCGACCAGCGCGCCGGCCTCGGCCCGCACGCGCTGCTGGAAGCGGTCGCCGACGCGTTCCAGCACCTCGGCCGACGACGTCACCAACGCGTCGATCGCACCGCGCTGCTCGCTCGCGGCGCGGTTGACGCCATCGAGCAGCGTGCCCAGCGTCTCGAGGATGCGCGCGCGTTCGTCGAGCATCGTGTTGTCGCGCGCCATGCTGTCCTCCAGCTTCTGGCGCAGCTCGGAGATGACCTCGGCCGCCGCGCGCGGCGCCTCGGACGCGGCCTGCACCAGGCGGCCGATCTCGGCGATCGTCGCGCGCGCCTGCGTCTCGGCCTGCACGACGATCTCGCGCGCCGTGCGCTCCATCGTCTCGACGACGCGCTGCTGCTGCTCCAGCGACTGCGCGCCGGCCTGCTGCCATTCGCGGCGCAGCGCGGCGGCCATGGCCTCCATCGACTGCGCGATCGCCTCGACGCGCTGCTGGTCGCGCGCGGCCGCGTCGGCCTGGAAGCCGGACACGATCTGCGCCGCGGCGCGCGGCGCCTCGGACGCGGCGTCGACCAGGCGGCCGATCTCGGCGATCGTCGAGCGTGCCTGCGTCTCGGCCTGCACGGTGATCTCGCGCGCGCTGCGCTCCATCGTCTCGACGACGCGCTGCTGCTGCTCGAGCGACTGCGCGCCGGCCTGCTGCCACTGCTGCTGCAGCGACGCGGCCATCGCCTCGAGCGACGCGGCCATCGCATCGACGCGCTGCTGGTCGCGGGTTACCGAGGCCGCCTGCAGCTCGGTGTGCGCGCGTTCGACCGTGCGCAGCAGCGAGGCCGAGTGCTGCTCGAAGCTCGCGGCGGCGCCCGCGAGCGACTCGCCGGTCGCCGCCGACGTGCGCGCGCTCGCGGCCTCGTGGCGCTGCACCGCGTCGGCCCAGGATTGCGTGACGCGCTGGACGGCGTCGTCCAGGCGCGCGGCCACGCCGTCGACATGCGCGCTCGCGCTGGCCGTCAGCGCCTGCTGCGAGGCGGCGGTCTCGCGCGCCATCGCGGCCAGCGCCGCCGCCATCTCGCCTTGCCAGCCCGAATGACGCTGCGCGACCTGGTCCAGCAGCGCGGACGAGCGCTGCTCGAAGGTCCGCGCGAAGCGCTCGTGCGCCGCGCCGACCTCGGCGGTCAGCGCCTGCGCCGCCTGCTCGTGGCGCGCGAGCAGCGACTGCCAGGCCTGCGACGCGTTGGCGGTGCTGGCGTCGAAGCGCGTGGACAGCTGCGCCACGTGATCCTGCATCGTGCCGGCCAGCGCGGCGTGTAGCGCGGAGGTCTCGCGCGCGATGCCCGCCAGCGTGGCCTCGGCCACCGGGCGGATCGTCTCGCCCGCGATGCGCGCGCCCTCGGTCAGGCTGGCCTGCAAGGTGCGGTCGACGGACTGCGCCAGACCCGCGTACGCGCTGCCGGCCTCGGCCTGGAAGCGCTCCTGGCTCGCGAGCAGGCGCGCGTTCGACGATTCGTGCTGGCGCTCCAGCGTCTCCATCATCGCATTCAGCCGATCGACCAGCGCCGGCATCGCGTCGGCCTGGCGCTGCAGCAGGCCCAGCGATTCCTCGCGCTGGTGCGCCTGCGAGAAGCGGCGCAGCGTCGTCGCGATGCGGGCGTCGAGCGCCTGCGCGACGGCCACGCGCTCGCGACGAGCCAGCGCGGACAGCAGCCCCAGCGTCGCCGACGCCGCCACGCCGGCCACCGAGGTGCCGAACGCGAGCCCCAGGCCCTTGACCGGTGCGATCAGCGAGTTGCGCACGGCGACGAGGTCGGTCGCGGTCTCGAGCGCGGCGCCGGTGCCGCGCAGCGTCAGGATCATGCCGAGGAAGGTGCCCAGCATGCCCAGCAACACCAGCAGGCCCGCGAGCGTGGGCGACAGCGCCGGCGCCGGCAGGCCGACGGGCTCGCCCTCGACGCGGCGGCGCACGGCGTTGCGCACGCCGGCCGGCACGCGCTCCAGCCACGCGGCCAGGCCGGCCGGCGGCTGCGCGAGTTCGTCGACGACCTGCGCCAGTCCGGCGGTGGCCTGGCGAAAGCGCTGCAGCTCCAGCACGCCCATGAGCCAGAACGCGCCGATGAGGACGGTGATGACCAAGGCCAGCGGGTTGGTCGGCACGTAGCCCGCGCCGACCCAGGCGATGACGGCCAGGCCCACGGCGAGCGTGGCGTGGCGAAGCAGTTGATTCATGAGCGTTTCTGTAGCGACTGGCGACAGGCTTCGAGCAGGCCTTCGATGGGTTGCAGGCGGAGATCGAGTTCGGCGAGCAACAGGCCCCGCATCTCCTGGCGGAA
Organism: Scleromatobacter humisilvae; assembly: GCF_023231945.1. Taxonomy (GTDB): domain Bacteria; phylum Pseudomonadota; class Gammaproteobacteria; order Burkholderiales; family Burkholderiaceae_C; genus Scleromatobacter; species Scleromatobacter humisilvae. The sequence goes on along the minus strand of NZ_JAJLJH010000003.1, from coordinate 347,668 downwards.
CCGTTCCAGCCACGGGCCGGGCGACGCGTCGCCCTGCGCGGCGCGCAGCTGGTCGAAGCGCGGCTCGAGCCGCGCGCCGACGGTGGCGAGCAGCGCGCGCTCCTGAGCGCCGACGACCTGCTCCATCACGATGTCCAGCTCGGCGAGCTTGGCCAGCGCCGCCGAACGATCGGCCAGCGACGAGCGCAGGCGGCGCCGCAGCGGCACGATCTGCGTCTCCATCGCCAGCTGGCACGCCGTGTAGCGCTGGCGGTAGGTGGCGAAGTCGACCGGCACCTCGGCGGCCGCGGCCGCGCCGGCGATCGGGCGGTTGACGCGGCGCGGCGCGGGCGCACCGTCGGGCGCCTCCGCGATCGCCTTCTGCAGCGCGGCACGCACGCGCGCGAACTCGCGTTCGTCGGCCTGCAGCGCGCCCTGCCCGCCGAAGGTCGGCACGTCGGAACGCGCGCCCGCGTCGCCCAGCGCCGCCGACAGCGAGAACGCATGCGTCCAGTCGAACCATTGGGCGAGCCGCTGCGCGAACGCGTCGGGCGCCGCCGGTGCGGCCACGCCTTGCAGCGAGGCCAGCGTGCGGATGAACGCGGAGCCGGTGAGAGGGGTGCGGCGCACGTCGCGCGCCAGGCTGCCAGACACTGTCGGAGTCGGAAAAAGGGCGGAGTCTACTCTCGTTCCGTCATCGAAATCGGGGGCGATTTGTGGTACGCCAAAGCGGCGTGCGCGCCATGGATGAGCGAGACGCAAACCTCACCGGATTCCAGAATTTCCGGGGTCGCGCCATTTCGAATATGCCGCGCCGCGCGCCGCGAAATATCTCGCGCTGGCCGGAATACTCCTGCATCCGAATATCCCGTCAGCCCCGCCACCGATCCCGCAGACGCTTGCCGCCATAAACCAGCAGCGCCAATATCAGCGCGATGACCGTGAATTCGATCAATGCGGTCGTCCTGGCGTAGCGGAGCTTGCGCGCGACGTGCGTGTCATAGGCCTCCAGCGCGACGCCGTCCAGTTCTATCGAATACTTCTCGTGATCGGCGAATCTCCGGTCGTCGGTGCGAATCGCCATGTGGCGCGTTCCGGGCTTCTGAAAGGTCGCGCGGTCGACCAGGCACGGAATGTTGAATTCGCGCAGCACGGCGCCGGTATCGATCTTCACGACCTGGGACGGCGCGCTCTTGCCCGGCTTCAGACAGGCCCCGCGCTCCACCAGCGTGCCGTCCGTGAGATTGAGGGATTCCAGCGCCGGCGGCCCGTCGATCAACAGCCGCATGTCGTTCAGGAACTGCGAGCCTTCCAGGACGACGACGGCGACCATGACGAGCACCTGCACGCCGATCAGCACCTTGACGACGCTCGCCAAGAAGCCGCCGCCGTCGGCGTCGTCCGATTCGTCGCGGCGCGGCTTGGGCACGAAGGGGTCGTCGCCCGGCTGGCGCAGCGACTCGATCCAGCCGGCGATGCCGGGCTGGCGCACCTGGTCGTCGTCCAGCCAGATCGTGACGCCGGACGACCCGGGTCGCGCCCTCAGCGTCAGCACATAGAGATCGAGCTTGGGGTTGCGCGTGATGGCGCCGCTCGCGATTTCGGCGTACGCCAGTTCGCGCCGGCTCCAGGCGCCCTGCCAGACGACGCCGTGCGACGTGAGCTCGAAGCCGCTGCGCAGCCCATAGGCGATGGCGGACGCGGCGAGCGCCAGGCCTCCCACCAGCACCAGCGGCGATAGCCACCCCAGATTCGCCTCCCGCAGCATCCCGCCCAGGTTGGTTGTCAGCGCCAGCGCGAACAGGAACAGCGGCACGACGATCGCGAGGGCGCGGGTGATCGGCGGCTCGGCGACGAAGCCGGTCGGCTCGATGGCCGGTCGATGCGGCGGATGCGCCGGTGGCGTCGCGACCGCCTCGGACTGCGGCACGGTGTCGCCGCCGCCGCGGGCCCAGGCGTCGACGGTCGCGATCGACACGCCCAGGACTTCGGCCACCGAGTGCGCGCTGTTGCCGGAGGCGAGCAGGTCGAGCGCGCTGCGTTTCAGGTCGTTCGCATCGGGCGCTGGGTGCATGGGCGGGCAAGCAAGGGATGCCGGCGCGCGACGCGCGACCTCGGACGCGCGTCACTCTACCGTGGGACGCGTGGCGAAGCTGTCGCCAGGCTGCTCAGGCCGCGGCCCCGGCCCGCCCGATGTCGCCCGCGTCCGCCAGTTCCCACGCGTGCCAACAGGTCTCCCGCAGCACGCGGGCCCGCGCGGGCGCGAGGATGCCGTCGGTCAGGCCGTCGAACTTGCCGTTCAACTGCTCGTCGGACATCGGATGCAGCTGGCTGCCGACCGCGTGTTCGATGAACTGGTGCAGCGCACGGCCGTTCTTCAGCGTGACGGTCATGTCGACCTGGTCGGCCTTGATGGACTGGTCGATGGCCACGTGCACCTTCTGCCGCAGCGCGACGACCATCGGGTCGGCGACCGCCGCATCCGTGAACGCCTGCTCGCCGCCCTTGCCCGTCGCCAGCGCCACCGCGACCGCGTGGTAGATGCTGAACTTGCCTTCGAGGCCGATGGCCGGCGTGGTCTTGCCCATCAGGTTGAGCACCAGCGGATGCACCTTGAGGTCGACCGAGGCGATGTCCTCGGGCTTGAGCGCATTGGCGTCGCGCAGCTGGATCGCCGCGTCGATCGCCGGGTGGGCGACGATGCCGCAGGCGAACGGCTTGTAGGTGTTGAGCGCGGCCTCGTAGCGTTCGCCCAGGCCCTGCGTGACCTGGCTCCAGTCGTGGCGCGTGCTGGCGGCCTGGCCCCAGCCGTCGAAGCCCTCGATCGCCACCTCCGACGCCGTGTAGCCCTGCTGCGCCAGCAACGCCGACAGCATGCCGTTCTGCGCGGCGCGCCCGGGGTGGAAGCTCTTGGTGTCGGAGCCGAACTGCACCTTCAGGCCGACGGGCTGCGACGCCGCGATGCCCAGCGCCCAGGTCATGCGCTGCTCGTCGAGCTTCAGCAAACGTCCGATCGCCGCGGCCGCGCCGAACACGCCGGTGGTGCCGGTGATGTGCCAGCCCATCGCGTAGTGCTCGGGGAAGACCGCGTTGCCGATGCGGCACTCGATCTCGCAGCCGATCACCAGCGCGTTCATGAACTCGGCGCCGGAGACCGGGTGGTACTCGGCGAACGCGGCCAGCGCCGAGGCCACCGGGCCGGCCGGGTGGATGATGGTCTTCAGGTGCGTGTCGTCGTAGTCGAGCACGTGCGAGCTGATGCCGTTGACGAGCGCGGCGTGCAGCGCGTCCAGGCGCTCCGTGCGGCCGAACAGGCTGGCCTGCGGCGGCCCCGCGAACGGCTTCAACGCGGCCACCGCGTGCGAGGGCGCGCCCTGGCGCGAGCCGCCGACCGCGCAGCCAGCCCAGTTCAGCAGCGTGCGCGTGGCCTCCTTGCGGACGTTGGCCGGCAGCTGCTCGACGGGCGCGGTCGCGGCGTAGCGCGCGACGATGCGCGTCACCGGCTCGGGCGGCGGCCCCTTGGGCGCGGCGCCCGGCGGCTGCGCCGGCTTGTCGTCGGCCGCGGCCAGCAGCGGCGCGCCGGACAGCCCGGCCGCGAGCGCCGTCGCGGAGGCGCGCAACATGTCGCGTCGAACGATCGAAGTCATGGGGACCTGCCTGGCGGTGACGGGGATGCGCCATCCTCCCCGCCACCCACGCGCGGCGACAGGGCGAAAACCCGCAAGGCCTACTGCGGCGGAATGCCCTGCGCCGGCCTGAACACCTGTGTCGGGTCGTAGGCCGCCTTCACCTGCACCAGGCGCGCGTAGTTGGCGCCGTAGTAGGCCGCCGGCCAGTTCGCGAGCTGCGGGTCGAGGTAGTTCTGGTAGCACTCGCCGCTGCTCCAGGCGGCCATCGCCGTGCGCATGCCGGTCACGATGCCGCGCGCTGCCTGTATCTGCGCATCCGGCGTGCCGACCGGGCCGTCCATGTAGTACTGCGCGCTGAACACGGCGCTGCGATGCACGAAGGCCGTCGCGTCGGGCGCGACGCGGGCGATCGCGCCGCCCATCAGGTCCATGATGACGATCAGCGGCGCGATCGCCTGCTGTGCCTGCACCGCCGCGAGAAGCGCCTGGATGCCCGCGGTCGGCAACGCCGCGTCGAAGAAGTCCGACGTCGCGACGAAGGCCCCGCGCGGCACGTTTCCGTCGCTGGTCTCGCTGGCAAGATGGCATTGCGACACCGTCCGGCCGCCGCAGCTGGCCAGCATCGTGTCGCGGAAGGGCTGCGTCTGCACGCTCTGCGACGTGGGCGTCGCGCCGCTGGCGGCGAGGAATGAGGCCCAGATCGGCGCGAAGTCGGCCGAGCTGCCGATGAAGGTGCCCGAGACCTCGATGGCCGGCGAGCCCGCCTGCGTCGTCTGCAGCACCATGCCCGACCACACCGTGTCGGGCAGCGTCAGCGGCCAGGCCTGCCACGCGGCGATCACCGCGGCGGCGTCGGTCCACGCGAAGCTCGCCGACAAGCTCGTGAGGTCGCTGGTGGCGAAGGTGTCGAACGTCAGCGACGTGACGATGCCGAAGTTGCCGCCGCCGCCGCCGCGCAGCGCCCAGAACAGGTCGGCGTGCGTGCCGGCGTCGCAGGTGACGACGGAGCCGTCGGCCAGCACGACCTGGGCCGAGACGAGGTGGTCGCAGGTCAGTCCGTACGCGCGATCCAGCACGCCGATGCCGCCTCCCTGCGTGATGCCGGCGATGCCGATGGTCGGGCACGAGCCGGACGGGATGCACACGCCCTGCGCGGACAACTGGTCGTAGACGTCGACCAGCTTGGCGCCGGCGCCGATGGTGGCCGTGCCGTTGCCCACGGCGATGGCGTTCATCGCGCCGACGTCGATCACCATGCCGGTGGTCGTGGCGTTGCCGGTGTAGCCATGGCCGCCCGATCGCGCGGTCACCGAGAGCTTGTTCGCGCGGGCGAAGGCCAGCGCCGCCGCGACGTCGCCCGCGCCGGCGCAGCGCACGACCGCCTGCGGCTGCGTCGCGTCGTAGACCGCGTTGAAGACGGGCGCCGCCAGCGCGTACGCGGCCGCGCCCGGCAGCACCACGCTGCCCTGGATGCCGGCCTGCAGCGAGGCCCAGTCCGGCCCGGCAGGCGGTGGCGGTGGCGGCGGCGGTGGCGGCGGGGCCGCGTCGCTGCTGCCGCCACAGGCGCCCAGTCCGAGCATGCTGGCCGAGCTGGCCGCGGCGAGGAAGTGCCTACGATCCATCGCGGCCTCCCGCGGGACGCGCGAAGCGGACGGCGAGGCCGGCGTTCAGGCCGGCGGCGACTGGCGGAGACGAGGTCGGATGGCGCATGGCCCGACGTTAGCCCAGACCGGCACGGCGAGTGTCACCAAACGCGCGGCCCCGCCGCCCGGGCTCGGAATGAACGACGCCCGACCCGGCCTGGCGGCGCGCCTGCCGAAGAGTTGCCGCCGGGACGGGGCGACGGGCGGCTCAGAGATTCGTCGCGCCGGTCAGCAGATGCCCCAGCGCGGCCAGCGTGGCGAGCCCGAGGCCCGCCAGCACGACCAGCACCGCGTGCACCCGGCCCCACCACCAGCTGCCGCGCGCGGCCCAGCGCGCGCGCACGACCCACGCCGCGAGCAGCACGCCCGCGAGCGCGATCCACGACTCGACCTGCACCACGCGCAGCCACGCCAGTGCCTGCGGCCCGGCCAGCCAGGCGAACGATCCGCTGGCGAAGGTGACGACGGCGCCGAACGTCAGCCACGGCAGCACGAGCAGCAGCGCAGCCCAGCGCAGCGCGACGCGCGCGCGGCGCTCGCGCGGCGCGGGCGGCGCCGGCGCGAGGTGCCAGCGCACCGCCGCCGCGACGGGCCACGCCAGCAGCGTCCCCGCCAGCACCAGCAGCGACAGCCCCAGCAGCGGGGCCATCAGCGCGGCGCTGCGCGTCCACGGCACCTGCTGCTCGACGAACACGGGCACGCGCCCGCTCAGCTGCCACAGGCCGTCGGAACCGCGCCTGAACCAGAGCCGGCGCGTGCTGTCCTCGGGGCTCTGCCAGACGCCGTCGCCCAGCCAGCGGAACTTCACCGGGCGCTCGTCGGCGCCGATGTTGCCGCTTTCCGTGAGCATGCCGTCGGCGCTCACCTCGACCTTGCTCTGCGACAGCAAGGCCAGCAGTGCCAGCGGCCCGCTCTCGCCGCGGCGCGTGCCCGCGTAATGGCCGGCGATGCCCGCCACCTCGGACGCCGCCGGCGGCTTCGCCGGGAATACGGGGGGCGGTGTCGGGAAATAGCGCTCCATGAAGCGGCGGAACAGCGCGTCGCGCAGCGTGCGCCTGCCCTGGCTGTTCTGGGCGACGAACACGCCCACGTGCTGGGCCGGCAGCAGGTAGAGCCCGCTGTGGAACCATTCGGAGTCGCCGCCATGGCCGATCACGCGCACGCCGTAGCCGCCGTCCTCCCAGAAGCCCAGCGCCATCGCCGGGCCATGCGGCTGCGGCCGCCACTGCGCCGCCTGCATGCCCGCCAGGGTATCGGCCTGCAGGATGCGGCCGCCGTCGAGGCTGCCGCCGGCCAGTTCGGCGAGCATGAAGCGCGCCATGTCGTTGGCGCTGGCCGAGGCGCTGCCGGCCGGCGCGACGCGGATCAGTTCGAACGCCTTGGCCGGCTCGGCGCCCTCGCCGTAGCCGCGCGACATCGCCGGCGCGAGGTCGGCCGGCAGCGGCTGCGCGAAGCTCGTGTGCGCCATGCCCAGCGGCTGCAGGATGTGCTCGCGGACGTAGTCGTCGAACGGCTCGCCCGACCGGCGCTGCACGATGTAGCCGGCCAGCGTCGCGCCGTAGTTGGAATAGGCCGCGACGCTGCCGGGCGCGTAGATGCGCGCCGGCACGCGGGCGACGAGGTAGCTGCGCAGGTCCAGCGATTCGCCCTCGCCGGCCCACATGCCGTGGAAGCTCTCTTCGAAGCCGGCCGTGTGCGTCATCAACTGGCGCAACGTGATGGGCTGCGCCCAGGTCTTCGGCAGCTCGAAGTCGAGGTACTGCTGGACGTCGGCGTCGAGGTCGAGCCGGTGCTGCTCGACGAGCTGCATCACGGCCGTCCAGGTGAACAGCTTCGAGATCGAGCCGATACGGAACAGGGTATCCGGCGTCACAGCCGCGTGGCGCTCGCGGTCGGCGTTGCCGTAGCCGCGCGCGAGCAGCACCTGGCCGTCCTTGACCACCGTCACCGTGACGCCGTTGATGCCGGCGCGCTCCATCTCGATGGGCATGTAGCCGTCGACGAAGGCGGCGAGGTCGGGCGCCGTCAGGTCGTGCGAGCCTGGCGCCTGCGCGTGAGCCGCACCCGCCGTGGCGAGCGCCAGTGCGACGCCGGCGCGCCGCCAGCATGCGATGGCCGCGCTCACGGCAGGACCTGCAGGCTGCGCTCCGTGTGGTATTCCTGGGCCTCGCCGGCGCCCTTGGCGTTGCCCTTCTCGTCGTCGCTCGTCGCCACCAGGCGGTCGCCGACCACGGCGTAGCCGCGCTGTTCGTCGGAGTGCTGCTCGAAGCTGACGACGACGAATGCGCGGCCCGACAGGTCGAAGTGGCGCTGGCTCGCCAGCGGCGTGCCGTCCGCGGCGATCCAAAGCGTGAGCTGCAGCTTCATGTCGCGCACGTACTTGCGGTCGCTCTCGGACAGGCTGTCGACGCTGCCCTCGAACACGAGCCTGCGCGCGGGCTTGCCGGCCAGCGTGTCGGCCGACTCCGACTTGAACTGCGCGTCGTCGATCGCGCGCTGCAGGGCCGGCGCCGCCGAAGCCATCGCGCGCAGCTCGTCGAGCTCCAGCTGCGACATCACCACCGACAGCGGCTTCTTCGCGGACTTGTCCTTGACCGCGGCGCGCGACTCGGCGTCCAGGCGCGCCAGCAACTCGTGGCCGTAGAGCGGCTGCAGGCCGCGGGGGCCGTCCTCCAGGCCGATCGTGGCCTGGCCCTGCGTCTCCTTGGCGTCCTTGCCGTCGCCGGTGCGGCGCCAGTCCCTGACCTGGACGCTCGCCTTCAGCGGCGCCTGCCCCTGCAGGCGCGCGAGCGCGCCGCGCAGGTCGGCGAGGCCATCGGCATGCGCGACGCCGGCGGCGCCGCAAAGCAACAGGGCAAGCACGAGGCGCGACGAGGGATTCTTCATGGTCATGGGTGATCTTGGAGTTGTGCGAGGCGCCGCAGTGTAGGCAAGCCGCCGGATCGGCACCGAGGAGTTTGCGACGAAGTGCGGCGCCGACGGGATCGGCCGTCAGCGCCCGTCGACCAGCTTCGCGAACCCGCCGGTGCGGAAGCGCTCGACGACGAAGTCGACGAAGGCGCTGGTCTTGGCCGGCAGCAGGCGGCGCGACGGGTAGTAGAGCGACAGCGGGCCGGCGTCGCTGTACCAGCCCGGCAGCAGCCGCACCAGCGCGCCGGAGGCGATATGGGCGAAGGCGAAGGGCATCGGCACCAGCGCGACGCCCAGGCCCTGGCGCGCCGCCAGCGAGATCGCCTCGGGGTCGCTGAGGATCAGCCGCGGGCGGCACGGCACCGGTTGATCGACGCCGCCGCGGCGCGGCCGCAGCGTCCAGGGCCGCACGCGTCCGCTGGGCGTCGAGCGGCGCATGATGCCGGCCAGCTCGGCGAAGTCGCCGGGCTGCTGCGGCAGCGGGCGGCCGTCCAGGTAGGCCGGCGAGGCCACGGCGACGATGTGCACCGGCGCCAGCTCGCGCGCCACCAGGCCCTGCGCCAGCTCGAAGCCGCCGCCGATGGCGGCGTCGAAGCCCTCGCCGACGAGGTCGATGCGGCGGTTGTCGAAATGCCAGTCGGGCACGACGGCCGGACAACGCTCGAGGAACTCGTTGAGCAGCGGCACGAGGAAGTTGCGCCCGAGTGCCTGGCCCATGCTGACCTTGAGCGTGCCGGACGGCTCGTCCGGGTCGTCGCGGATGCCGGCGATGGCGGCGTCCAGCGAGGCCAGCGGTTCGTGCACCTGCGCGAGGAAGCGCTCGCCGCTGCCCGTCAGCGCCAGCCGCCGCGTGCTGCGGTGGAACAGCCGCACGCCGACGTGGGCCTCGAGATGCGCCACGTTCTTGCTGACGGCCGCGGCCGACACGCCCAGGCTGCGCGCCGCGGCCGAGAAGCTGCCGTGCTCGGCGGCGCGCACGAAGGACGTCAGCAGGGACAGGTCGGCCATGGCCCCATCTTAAACCGTTGGTTGAAGCTGATTGCCCGCCATCCGGACTAGTCGGGACGCCGGCGCGTCCCCACAATCCCGAGCAACGTCTGCTTCCAAGGGAAAATCATGCGTCTGCCCCTCCTCGCCCTCGTGGCCAGCGCCTTCATCGGCGCGACCTCCGGCGCCGCCCGCGCCGAGAGCTTCGACTTCCCCGCCGCCTTCAGCGCGCGCGACATCGCCGTCAACGGCACGACCATCCACGTGCGCTCCGGCGGCCACGGCCCGGCCGTCGTGCTGCTGCACGGCTACGGTGAGTCGGGCGACATGTGGGTCCCGCTCGCCAGCGAACTCGTGAAGGACCATCAGGTCATCGTGCCCGACCTGCGCGGCCTGGGCCTGTCGGCCAAGCCGGCCGGCGGCTTCGACAAGAAGACGCAGGCCGCCGACGTCGCCGGCGTGATGGACGCCCTCGGCGCGGCCAAGGCCGACGTCGTCGCCCACGACATCGGCAACATGGTGGCCTTCCAGGTCGCCGCGCGCTATCCGCAGCGCGTGCGCAAGCTGGTGGTGATCGACGCGCCGATCCCGGGCGTCGGCCCGTGGGACGAGATCCTCAAGAGCCCGCTGCTGTGGCACTTCCGCTTCGGCGGCCCCGACATGGAGCGCCTGGTGGCCGGCCGCGAGCGCATCTACCTCGACCGTTTCTGGAACGAGTTCTCCGCCAAGCCGTCCAACTTCACCGAGGCCGCGCGCGAGCACTACGCCATGCTGTACGCGATGCCGGGCGCGATGCACTCGGGCTTCTCGCAGTTCGCGGCGTTCGACCAGGACGTGATCGACAACCGCGCCTTCCTCGCGCAGGGCGGGCGCCTGAAGATGCCGGTGCTCGCGGTCGGCGGCGCGAAGTCCTTCGGCCCGATGATGGCCACCGTGATGCGCGCCGCCGCGGACGACGTGACGGAAGCGCAGGTGCCCGACTCGGGCCACTGGATCATGGAGGAGAACCCGGCGGCGACGACGCGGCTGGTGGCGGACTTCCTCGCGCGCTGAGCGTCCGGGCCTGTTGCGCAACAACACCCGGGTCTCCACCGCCCACATATACGGTACGGGGTTCACGCCGGAAGTCACGACTTCGTCATGCGCGGCACATAACGTCCGCGACTTTGTCGAATCAACGAGACTCCCGATGCAATTCTTCACCGAAGCGACGGCGCCGCGCCGGCGCGCGCTCGTCGCCACCCTCGCCGCCGCAGCCGCGCTGGCCGCCTGCAGCAGCTCCAAGGACAGCGGCGGCAACGGTCCCGCCGTCGGCACCAGCGTCTCGCTGACGCTGATGGAGACGACCGACCTGCACCAGAACATCCTCAGCTACGACTACTACAAGCTCGCGACCGACCAGTCGGTCGGCTTCGAGCGCACGTCGACGCTCATCAAGCAGGTGCGCGCCGCCAACGCCAACACGATGCTGTTCGACGCCGGCGACATCATCCAGGGCACCGTCCTGGGCGACTACCAGGCGCTCGTGAGCAAGGTGGCCTGCACCGACAAGCTGGCGATCTTCAAGGCGATGGACTCGGTCGGCTACGACGCCGGCACCATCGGCAACCACGAGTTCAACTACGGCCTGGGGTATCTGGGCCAGGTGACCGGCCGCCAGTTCAACGTCAGGAACCTGCCGGCCGTGTCGGCGCAGGCCAAGTGCCAGGGGCCGGCCTATCCGCAGGTGCTGGCCAACGTCGTGAGCACGACGGACGCCAAGCCGATCTTCGATCCGTACACCATCGTCACGAAGATGTTCAGCGCCACCACGCCCGACGGCAAGACCGTGCAGGTGCCGGTCAAGGTCGGCGTCATCGGCTTCACGCCGCCGCTGATCATGGCCTGGGACAAGGGCAACCTCGACGGCAACGTCACGACGACAGGCCTGCAGGAGACCGCGCAGAGGTACATCCCCGAGATGAAGGCCAAGGGCGCCGACATCATCGTCGCGATCTCGCACGGCGGCCCCGACAGCGCGGCCTACTCCGCCACGATGGAGAACGGCAACCTCTACCTCGCGCAGGTGCCGGGCATCGACGTGCTGCTGATGGGCCACATGCACCAGGTGTTCCCGAACGCCGCGAGCACCGTGGCCGCGTTCAACATCGCCGGCGTCGACAAGACCAGGGGCACCGTCTCGGGCGTGCCGGCCGTGATGGCCAACTTCTGGGGCAAGAACCTCGGTGTGGTCAACCTCAAGCTGGCTTACACCACGAGCGGCTGGAGCGTCGACAAGACCGCGACGGCCACGTCGACGGTCTCGACGCAGAACGCCGACAAGTCCTACGTCGCCGCCGATCCGGCGATCGCGCCGCTGGTGCAGACCGAGCACACCGGCACCATCGCCTACGTGAAGACGCCGATCGGCACGACCGACTACCGCATGACGACGTACTTCGCCGACGTCGGCGAGACGACCGCGATCCAGATCGTCAACCAGGCCCAGGCGGCGTACGTGAAGAACTACGTGCAGGGCAACCTGCCGCAGTACAAGAACCTGCCGGTGCTGTCCGTCAGCGCGCCGTTCAAGGGCGGCTTCGGCGGCGCGACCGACTACACCGACGTGGCCAGCGGCAACCTCGCGATCTTCAACGCGGCCGATCTCTATCTGTACGCGAACACGATCCAGGCCGTGCTCGTGACCGGCGCCGACCTGAAGGCCTGGCTGGAGTTCGCGGCCGGACGCTTCAACCAGATCGATCCGGCCAAGGCGGCCGCGCAGGCGCTGATCAACCCGAGCTTCCCGGTGTACAACTTCGACGTCCTCGACGGCGACGGATCGATGAAGTACGAGATCGACGTGACCCAGCCGCTGGGCAGCCGCATCAGGACCTTCACGTACAACGGCACGCTCGTCGACCCGGCGGCCCAGTTCGTCGTCGCGACGAACAACTACCGCGCCAGCGGCGGCGGCGGCTTCCCGGGCCTGAACGGCAGCAAGACGATCTACCAGAGCCCGGACGCCAACCGCGACGTGCTGATCCGCTACATCAAGGCCGCGGCGACGCTGGCCAAGGCGGTCAACGGCAACGATCGCAGCTGGCACTTCACGCGCGTGACGACAGCCGGCCCGGTGCAGTTCAGCTCGGCCCCCGGCCTGGCGACGCTGGCCGCGAGCGACGGCGTCGCCGGCGTGACGCAGGTGGCGCCCGACGACGGCACCAACCTCGGGCTGGCGCGCTACCAGATCGACCTGGGCGTCCAGTGAAGCGCCTGGTCGCCGGCACGGCCCTGGCGGCCACGCTCGTGGTCGCCGCGGCGGCGACGCGTCCCTTCTGGGTCGCGCCCGACGCCGCGCAGGCGCAGGCCTGGCTGCACGCCGCGGCGGACGGCCGCGACGCGCAGGCCGAGGCCTCGCTCGCGCGCTGGTCGGATCGCGGCAGCGTCGACGCACGGCATGCGTACGCGGCCTTGCTGGCACATCGCGGCGACGCGGCGTCGCGCCGGCGTCTCGAGATGGTGTTGAGCGACGGCGCGGATGCGGGCGATGCGCTCGCAGCGACGCAGCTCGCCGAGCTGCTCGCGCGCGCGGACGCGTCACGCGCGGACGACGCGCGCGTCGCGCGCCTGCTCGCGCAAGGCGCCGCCGGCCACGTGCCGGCCGCCTCGCGCCTGCAGGCGCTGCGCGTGCCCGACCCCGTTCGCGCGGCCACGTTGATGGCCGAGGCGGCCAATGGCGGCGACGCGCCGGCGATGTTCCTCTACGCCAACATGCTGCGCGCCGGGCAGGGCGTCCCGCGCGACGACGCCCGTGCGCTGGCGCTGTACCAGGCCGCGGCCGATGCCGACTACGCGCCGGCCATCCAGGCCCTGACGATCGCGTACCGCTACGGCGAGCTGGGCCTGCAGGCGGACGCGTCGCAGTCGCGCCTGATGGATCACGAGGCCGCGGAAGCTTTGGCGCACGCCACGCATTAGGGCGCTCGGCAGGCGGAGGGGGCTGGCATCTCCTTCGTCCGCGCGATCTTGCCGACCGCAGCGAGGATCCACGTTGGGGTCACACGTTGGGGTCCACACGTTGGGGTCAGGTCTTGCCTTTTGCCTCTTCGCTGGGGTCAGGTCTTGCCTTTTGCCCGCTCCACCTGGGAGACTGACGATTCATTGCCTCCCTGCCCGGAGAGCAGGAATTTGACGCGCGCAGCCGGACATGTGCTTTTGCCTCGACGTCACGAGGCAAAAGGCAAGACCTGACCCCAGTGGAAGGGCAAAAGGCAAGACCTGACCCCGCGTTGGTGACCCCACGTTGCGAGCCCCGTGCTATCGGCCCTCGACGCGACCAGTTTCGGCGGCCCGCCGGGGCACGTGCGGCCCTGAGACAATCGAGGCTCGATGCCCGAGCCCTCGCCTACCGCCCTGCTGCACAGCGCCTTCTACCGTTTCGTGCCGCTGCCCGATCCCGTCGCGGCTGCCGATGCCTTGCGGGCGCTCGCGCACGAACTCACGGGCAGCATCGTCGTCGCGCACGAAGGCGTCAACGGCACGGTGGCGGGCGCGGCGGACGCGGTCGCGGACTTCGAGGCCGCGCTGCAGACGGCGCTCGCCGGCGCGCTGCGCGGCATGGTCTTCAAGCACAGCGCATGCACCACGATGCCGTTCGGCCTTCTGAAAGTCCACGTCAAGCCGGAGATCGTCGCCCTCGGCCTGCCCGGCGAGCTGCCCGCGCCCGACGAAAACGACGCCAGCCATCTCTCGCCCGCGGCCTGGCGCGAGCTGCTCGCGCGCGGCGACGTCGTGGTGCTGGACAACCGCAACCACTTCGAGGTCCGGCTGGGCCGCTTCCGCGGCGCGCTCGATCCGCAGGTGCACAACTTCCGCGACTTCGTCGCCTACGTGCAGTCGCGCGCGGACGCGTGGCGCGCGGCGAAGCGGCCGGTGGCGATGTACTGCACCGGCGGCATCCGCTGCGACAAGACCGCGCCCTGGCTGCGCAGCCTCGGCCTGGATGTCTTCCAGCTGGACGGCGGCATCCTCAACTACTTCCGGCAGCTGCCCGACGCCGCGCGCGACTGGCAGGGCGAGTGCTTCGTGTTCGACAACCGCGTCGCACTCGACACCGGGCTGCGCGAGACGGCGACCACCGCGGAGCAGGTGTTCGACCCGTCGCATCCCGACGAGGCCTGGCGCCTGCAGCGCGCGCGGCGGCTCGATGGTTCGAGTGACTGACGGCTTCGCGCCTCCGCTGCGCGACGGCGTCGCGGCCAGCCGCGTGGGCGTCGCCGACGGCCGCTTCGCGACGCTGCTGGACTTCCTCGCCGCACGCTTCCCCGCCGTCGCCGACTGGCCCGCGCGGCTCGCGCGCGGCGACGTGCTCGATGCCGACGGCCGCGCGCTCGGAGCCGACGCGCCGTGCGCCGCGGGCAGCCTGTTCTGGTACTGGCGCGACCCGCCGCCGGAACCGCGCGTGCCTTTCGACATCGAGCTGCTGCACCAGGACGAGCACCTGGTCGTCGTCGACAAGCCGCACTTCCTGCCGGTGATCCCGGGCGGCCGCCACCTGCGCGAGACCGTGCTGGTGCGGCTGCGCCAACGCCTGGGCATCGCCACGCTCGCGCCGATGCACCGCCTCGACCGCGAGACCGCCGGCGTGCTCGTGTTCACCGTGCGCGCCGACGAGCGTGCCGCGTACCACGCGCTGCTGCGCGAGCGCGACGTGCACAAGGTCTACGAGGCGATCGCGCCGTGGCGCGCCGATCTCGCGCTGCCGCTGCTTGCGCGCCACCGGCTCGAGAAGCCCGAGGGCCGCGGCTTCATGCAGGTGCAGGTCGCCGACGGCGAGCCCAACGCGGAGGCGCTCGTCGAACTCGTCGAACGCTCGGACGCGCTGGCGCTCTATCGACTCACGCCCCGCACCGGCCGCACGCACCAGCTGCGCGTGCAGATGAGCGCGCTGGGCGTGCCCATCGTCGGCGACCGCATCTACCCGACGCTGTGGCCCGAGCCCGCGGCCGATGCATTGCCCGACTGGTCGAATCCGCTGCAGTTGCTTGCTCGCGAGATCGCGTTCACGGATCCGGTCACGGGCGAGGCGCGGCGCTTCACGAGCCGTCGGCGACTGGCGCTCACAACAGGTCTTCCTGGATGAACGGCGAGAACAGCCACACCTCCAGCAGCGTCGCGATGCTGATCTCGGGCTCGGACTCGAAGACCTTCTCGCCGTCCGGCTCGTCGTCGACCCATTGCACGTCGGTGCCCGACGCGCCGCCGAGCCGCATCCGGTAGGTGCCGGCCGAGCGCAGGTCGTCGATCAGCAGCGAGACGTCGGCCGCCAGTTCGCCGGACTCGACGAACAGGCCCAGCTCCGTGTTCTCGCGCGACGAGCGGAAGTCGAGGTTCATCGAGCCGGCGACCGTGGTGTTCAGGTCGATCACCACGATCTTGGCGTGCAGGCGGCCGGTCGAGGTGCCCAGCATCGAGCCGAACGAATCGTCGAAGGTCGTGTCCATGCGCAGGATGCGCGGGCTCACCTCGTACAGGCTCATGCCCGCCTGCAGCATGCGGCGCCGGTAGCGGCCGTAGGCGGCGCTGACGAAGGGCTCGTCGTTGGAGGCCATCGTGTTGGTGACGAGCGTCACCGCCACGCCATGCTGGCGCACCCGCACCAGGCCGTCCAGCGCGGCCTTGCCCGGCACGAAATACGGCGATGCCAGCAACACCTGCTCGTGCGCGTGGTTGATCCGCTCGCTCAGGTGCGAGATCACGGTCGACTTGTCCATGCCGGACGCCGCCGCGCCGCTGACCTTGTCGGGGCTGTCCGCCACCACCTCGATGCGCCCACGCAGCATCTTCAGCGGGGGCCTGGCCATGTCGTGGCTCAGCGGCGAGTAGTTCAGGAAGTCCCGCGCGCCGGCCATGATCGGGCCGAACAGCATCTCGGCCGACGCGGTCGCGCGCTCGAACTCCTCGCGCCGCGCCTCGGCCTTGGGCGCGCCGGGCTCCAGTGCGTCCAGCGTGTAGACGTGGCGGCTGTTCCAGTACTGGTCGAAGCTGGCGGCCAGCTCGGGCACGGCGTCGCCGGCCACGAGCAGGTCGAAGTCGATGAAGTTGCCGCGCGGGCTGCGGAAGAAGTACTCGTCGGCGATGTTGCGGCCGCCCGCGATCGCGAACACGCCGTCCGCGATGAACAGCTTGTTGTGCATGCGGTGGTTCAGGCGCGTCAGATCGAGCAGCGACAGGCTCCAGCGCGTGACGTTGAGCGCGCGCCCGGCCGGGAACGGGTTGAACAGCCGCACCTGCACGTTGGGATAGGCGGCGATGCCCTGCAGCAGGCGGTCGTTGGCCGCGGTGTAGAGATCGTCGACGAGGATGCGCACGCGCACGCCGCGCACGGCCGCGTCGCGCACCGCGCGCAGGAAGGCGCGGCCGGTGAGGTCGTCGGCGAGCAGGTAGTACTGGATGTCGAGGCTGACGCGCGCCTCGCGGATCAGCGTCAGGCGCGCGTCCATCGAGAACGAGCTGAAGGCCAGCGGCCGGAACGCCGAGCCGCTGCCGGGCGCCAGGTCGGGCGGCAGCAGCGCGGCCAGCGGGCTGTCGGCCGCGGCCGGGATCGCGGTGCTGGGCGTCTTCTGCAGGTCGGCGAGCGAGGCGCAGCCCTGCAGCACCAGCGCCAACATCAGCGCGAGGAATGCGCGCAGCCAGGCGCGCGCGGCGAAGGGGGTGTCGAGGCGAGGCGGCATGGGCTCCTGGGACGAGGTCGACAGCAACACGGGGATGACGTTGCCCGACGATGATAGGCGTCCGCTTGTCCCGCCGTGTGACACGCCATCGCCGGCGCGCCAGAATCGGCCACTCCGTTTCGACCACAAAGGCTCCCCGATGGATCTCCAGCTCAAAGGCAAGCGCGCCCTGGTCACCGGCGGCAGCAAGGGCATCGGCAAGGCCGTCGCGCGGGCGTTGCTGCTCGAGGGCGCCGACGTCGCGCTGCTGGCACGCCACGAGCAGACGCTGCTGGACGCCGTCTCCGAGCTCGCGATGCAGACCGGCGGCGACGTCATCGCCGTCGTCGCCGACACGACGGACGACGAGCAGGTGCGCCATGCGGTCGCCACCGCCGCGAAGCAGCTGGGCGGCGCGATCGACATCCTCGTCAACGCCGCCGCCGAGCCGGCCGGCTACGCCGCGCCGCCGAAGCTCGAGGAGATCGCCGGCGAGGCCTTCCACCGCGAGATGGACACCAAGGTGATGGGCTACGTGCGCTGTGCGCGCGAGGTCGTGCCGGGCATGCGCGCGGCCGGCTGGGGCCGCATCGTCAATGTCAGCGGCCTGGCCGCGCGCAGCAGCGGCAGCGCGATCGGCTCGATGCGCAACATCGCGGTGGCGGCGCTCACCAAGAACATGGCCGACGAGCTGGGTCCGGCGGGCATCCAGGTCACCGTCGTCCATCCGGGCCTGACGCGCACCGAGCGCACGGGGCCGCTGATCGCCGAGAAGGCCAGGTCGACGGGCCGAAGCGCGCAGGACGTCGAACGCGAGATGGCCGAGGGCAACAGCATCCGCCACCTGGTCGATGCCGCCGAGGTCGCCGACGTCGTCGCCTTCCTGTGCTCGCCGCGCTCGCGCGCGATCAACGGCGATGCCATCGCCGTGGGCGGCGGCGCGCCGCGCGCCATCCACTACTAGACGCCGGAGCCGCCTTGCGCTTCAAGACCCTCGACACGCTGTTCGTGCGCATCTTCCTGCTGCTGCTCGTGGCGTTCTCGACCAGCTCGTTCCTGGCGTTCGAGGTCTTCCGCGCGACCGCGCCGCCGCCGCCCTGGCGCGATACGCCGCCGATCCGGCAGTCCATCCATCCGCTGCTGTCCAGCACCACCCCCGTCCCGGCGCCGCCGCCCGGCAAGAGCTGGCCGCCGACGCCCGGGCCGCGGCAGCCGCCGTGGATCTCGATCGGCCTGGACGCCGCCATCAAGCTGATCGCCGTCGCCCTCGCAGCATGGCTCGTCGCCCGCGCGTTGACGGCGCCGATGCAGCGGCTCAGCGACGCCGCGCGGCTGCTGGGTCACTCGCTGTCGCCGACGGCCAGCGTCGGGCTGTCGGTCGCGCCGCCCCAGCTCGACGAGAACCGGGGCACGCGCGAGGTGCGCCAGACGGCGCGCGTCTTCAACGACCTGTCGCGCCAGCTCAAGACCGACTTCGACACGCAGCGCCTGATGCTGGCCACGGTGTCGCACGACCTGCGCACGCCGCTGACGCGGCTGCGGATGCGCCTGTCCGAACTGGAGGGGCATCCGGCGGCGCGCTCGGCGATCGACGACGTGCACCAGATGGACGAGCTGATCGAGAGCCTGCTCGCGCTGTTCCGTCCCGCCACGCCCGCGCCGGGCGGCGGCGACCGCCGCGTCGACGCCTTCGCGCTGGTGCAGGCGATCGTCGACGACCTGCCGCCGACGGGGCCCGAGGTCACGCTCAGCGGCAAGTCCGCCTCCACGCCGTGCCAGCCGGCGGCGTTCCGGCGCATGGTCGAGAACCTGATCGAGAACGCGATCCGCCACGGCGGCGAACACGGGGCGGTGGACGTCGAGGTGACCGCCGGGCCGACCCACGTCTGCGTGGCGGTGATGGACCGCGGGCCCGGCCTCAGCACCGAACAGTTGGCCAATGCGGGCACCCCCTTCCTGCGCTGGGCCGGCGCCGAGAGCGACAGCGGCCGCCGCGCCGGGCTGGGCCTGGGGCTCTACATCACGCGCGCGCTCGCCGAACGCGAGGGCGGTCGCCTGGAACTGGCCGCGCGCCCCGGCGGCGGGCTGTGCGCGACCTTGCACCTGCCGCTGTCGAGCTGAGGCTCAGGGCGCGCCGACGAGCCCGTCGATCGCGCCGCCGCCGGTCTTCGACGGATCCTGCGCGGCCTTGGGCTTGCCGACGCCGCTGCCATCGCCCAGCAGGGACTCGTGCCCGGCCGCCTCGCTGGCGGCGCCATCGCCGCCGGCGGACGGATCCAGCTCGACGCTGGACTGCACCTGCTCGGGCTCGGCCCGCTGCGGTTCGCCGAGGCGGCCGCCCGAGTTGAAGTTCGGGATCGAATTGGGGTCTTGCTTGATGTCCATGGGAAACCTCTCGCGCACGGCGCTGCGCGGCGCCAGGGCCGCTCGTGCCCCTGGTCGGGCAACCCGTGTTCCCTCCTGGACCGCGCCTGCGGTCTCGGTCCGTCGCGCCAGATTGCAGTTCGTTCCGATTCCGCCGCCGGTCGTCGCAAGGCAGTTGGCGGCGTGTGCGCGAACTCCGATAGTCCATCCATCGGAACACGAAACGCGATTCCGGACCAACCACCCCAGGAGCCCGCCATGACCAAGACCACCCCCCAGTTCGCCGCCCTCGCCCTGGCTGCCATCATGACCGTCGCCACCGTGGCGGGCATGAACGGCATCGCGACGAAGCAGTACGCGGTGGCGGACACGCTGGCCATGGCTCCCTACGGCCAGACGCACGTCGCGCAGCAGACCGTGACGATCGTCGGGCATCGCGCCACTGCGTAACCCTCCAGCGCGCGGAGAGCGCGCCTCTTTTGCTCCTTCTTCGAAGCCTCGCCGTGTGCGGGGCTTTTTTTTCTCCGATCTGGCTTGTGTCTCGTCGCTGTTGGATGCCTGCGGCGCTGTGGCCAGCCGCTTGGCGCGGCTGGCGTTCCTGGGGGGCGTGTCGCGGGCGGCAGGGCGGGTAGGGGCGGGGCTCGCGGCCACATGCGACGCTGAATCCGCGCCTGGACGGCGGGATTCGGCGGGCGTGCGCCAAAAATTGCCCTTGCAGGACGCCAGGGAAGTTCACCCGGTGCGCGCCACGCAACGCGCACATGCCCGCCACGCCGTGCAACGGGCCGCGCGCCCCGCCCCTGCCCACCCCGCCGCTGCTGCTTTGTTTTTTTGGGAACGATAAGCATGCCTCGGCCCATCGAGGGCCTCGGCAGCCCCGGCGCCACTCGAACGCTGCGGATTCGACGCTCACTTGCCAGCACGCGGCCGCTGCGCGTCCGCGAAGGCAACCACCGCCACGCGCGAAGCGCTGTTCGCGCGCCAAGCTGCACTTCGCAGAGTTCGGCCGGCACGGGGCTGTCGAGCCCGTCGATGGGGCGAGACACGCAACCTCTTCCAACAGCAAATGCGCCGACCGGCAGGGTGGGCGGGGCTTGGATCGCAGGCGCGACCGGCGCGGCCAGGGCCATGGGTGGCGTATGCGCCAAGCTGCCGGGCGCGGCCCGCAGGCGTCGCGCGGTCTGAATTTGACGAGAGGCCCTGGGATTCAAGGCCGTTCAGGCCGCCGAATCCGACGCACGGCAAGCCGGAGAGCCAAGCCCCCGCACGCCCTGCCGCAGTGACCATGCCGCCCAGGAACGCCCGGCGCAACGCGGCGGGCCAAAGCGCCGCAGGCAGACAAGGCATCGCGTCGAACGATGCAAGTCGAACCCACCAACGGTCCATCGCGCAAATTTGCGTTCCGCACCGCCATCGTCGCGCCCCATCGCAACACGCTTTGAAGCGACGAAGCAAGCTCCGATAGTGAACACATCGGAACACGAAACGCGCTTCCGGACAGATCAACCGCCCGACACCTTCAGGAGCCCATCATGACCAAGACCACGACCCAAGCCGCCGCCCTCGCCCTCTCCGTCCTCATGACCCTGGCCACCGTCGCCGGCATGAACGGCATCGCGACGAAGCAGTACGCGGCCGCGGACAGTCTGGCCATGGCGCCCTACGGCCTGACGCACGTCGCCGTGCAGCACGTGACCATCGTCGGCCATCGCGCCAACGCCTGAACGCCGGCGCGCCACGGGCGCGCCCTCCGCTCCTTCGAGGCCTCGCGACGCGCGGCCTCTTTTTCATTCCGGCGTCAGTTCTTCAGCCGATAGCCGGTCTTGAAGATCCAGGCCACGACCGCCATCGAGATCGCGAGGAAGCCGAGCGTCATCGCGATGCTCAAGCCGACGCTGACGTCGCCCGCGCCGTAGAACGACCAGCGGAAGCCCGAGATCAGGTAGACGACCGGGTTGAACAGCGCGACGGTCTGCCAGAACGGCGGCAGCATCGAGATCGAATAGAAGCTGCCGCCCAGGAAGGTCAGCGGCGTGACGATCAGCAGCGGGATCACCTGCAGCTTCTCGAAGCCGTCGGCCCAGATGCCGATGATGAAGCCCACCAGGCTGAACGTGACGGCCGTCAGCACCAGGAAGACCAGCATCACGAGCGGATGGTCGATGCGCAGCGGCACGAACAGCGCCGCGGTGGCCAGGATGATCAGCCCGAGGATGATGGACTTCGACGCCGCCGCGCCCACGTACGCGATCACGATCTCGATCCACGACACCGGCGCCGACAGCAGCTCGTAGATCGTGCCGGTGAACTTCGGGAAGTAGATGCCGAACGACGCGTTGGAGATGCTCTGCGTCAGCAGCGACAGCATGATCAGCCCCGGCACGATGAATGCGCCGTACGGGATGCCGCCCACCGTCTGGATGCGCGAGCCGATGGCCGCGCCGAACACGACGAAGTACAGCGAGGTGGAAATGACCGGCGAGATGATGCTCTGCATCAGCGTGCGCCAGGTGCGCGCCATCTCGAAGTTGTAGATCGCACGCACCGCATGCCAGTTGGGGTTCGCGACCTGCGTGCTCATTGCTTGCCTCCCTCGACCAGGCTGACGAAGATGTCCTCCAGCGAGCTCTGCCGCGTGCGCAGGTCCTTGTACGGGATGCCGGCGTCGTTGACGTGCTTCATGAAGTCGACGATGCCGCGCGCCTCGCTGCGCGTGTCGTAGGTGTAGGTCAGCTCGGTGCCGTCCGGCGACAGCGCCAGTTCGTAGTCGCGCAGCGCCGCGGGAACCTCGGCGGCCGCGTCCTGCAGCACGAGCGTCACCTGCTTCTTGCCGAGCTTGCGCATCAGCTCGGTCTTGTCCTCGACCAGCAGCAGCTGGCCCTTGGTGATGACGCCGATGCGGTCGGCCATCTCCTCGGCTTCCTCGATGTAGTGCGTGGTCAGGATGATGGTGACGCCGGTTGCGCGCAGCTCGCGCACCAGCTGCCACATGTCGCGCCGCAGCTCGACATCCACGCCCGCGGTGGGCTCGTCGAGGAACAGGACCTGAGGCTCGTGCGACAGCGCCTTGGCGATCATCACGCGCCGCTTCATGCCGCCCGACAGCGTGCGGATGCGGTTGTCCTTCTTGTCCCACAGCGACAGCGCCTTCAGCGTCTTCTCGATGTGCGCGGGATCCGGCGCGCGGCCGAACAGGCCGCGGCTGAACGAAACGGTGTCCCACACGGTCTCGAAGGCATCGGTGGTGAGCTCCTGCGGCACCAGGCCGATCAGCGAGCGCGACAGGCGGTAGTCACCGACGATGTCGTGGCCGTCCACCGTCACGCTGCCTTCGCTGGCGGTGACGATGCCGCAGACGATGCTGATCAGCGTGGTCTTGCCGGCGCCATTGGGCCCCAGCAGCGCGAGGATCTCGCCCTTGCGGATCTCGAGGTCGATCGCCTTGAGGGCGCTGAATCCGGACGCATAGGTCTTGGAGACGTTCTTGACGGACAGGATGGGCTGCATGGCGCGCAGTATCCCGCGCCCGCGTTCATCGTGCTGGCGCGTCCTCGAACGTCCATTCCAGCTCGCGGCGTTCCTCCGCGCTGCGGATGCCCAGCTCGATCAGCCCCATCACCGCCAGCGCCTCCTCGGGCGGCACCGGGTTCGCCGCCTCGCCGCGGATCGCCGCCGCGACGCCCGCGAAATAGGCCATGTGCGCGCCGGGCAGCATCCGCACGGGCTCGACGACGGCCGTGCCGTCGCCCGCGCGCGTGACGCGCGACGCGCGCCCGGGGTCGATGCCCCAGCCGGGCTGCGGCGGCCACGTCGGGCGCACGCCGGCCTTCAGCGCGTCCTCCTGCGCGTCCAGCCCGTCCTTGACGAAGCTCGCCAGCGTGCCGTGCACCGCGAAGCGCGGCGCGCTCGCGGCCATCAGCATGCCGGCGTGCAGGTGCACGCGCAGGCGGTCGTAGCGCAGGCTGGCGTGGAACCAGTCGTCGGCCAGCGCGCCGTCGCGCGTGAGCTCGCGCTCCAGCGAGATCGCGCGCGGGCGGCCGAACAGCTGCATCGCCTGGTCGACCAGGTGCGGGCCGAGGTCGAACCACAGCCCCGCGCCCGGGCCCGCGGCCTCGCGCCAGCGCTGGCGCACCTCGGGCCGCCAGCGGTCGTGGCGCGAGTTCAACTCGACGACGCGGCCCAGCGCGCCGTCCGCCACCAGCTGTTGCAGCGTCAGGAAGTCGCCGTCCCAGCGCCGGTTGTGGAACACCGACAGCACGCGGCCTCGCTCGCGCGCGAGCGCAACGAGCTCGCGCGCGTCGTCCAGCGCCACGGTGAAGGGCTTGTCGACGACGACGTGCCGACCCGCCAGCAGCGCCGCGCGCGCAAGCGGGTGATGCGTGTCGTTGGGCGTGGCGATGACGACGAGGTCGAGGTCGTCGCGCGCGATCAGCTCGGCCGGGGTCGCGTGCACGGTCACGCCGGGCCAGTCGGCGTGCACCTTGGCCGCGTCGGAGCTGGCGACCGCGGCCAGCTCGAGCGCCGGCACCGCGGCGATCAGCGGCGCGTGGAAGGTCTTGCCGGCGTAGCCATAGCCGATCAGCCCGACCTTGAGGCGCGCGTCGGTCGCCACCGTCACTTGGTCATCGACATCAGCGCAAAGACCGCGCCCTGCGGATCGAGGCCGTGCAGCACCCAGCTGCCGCCGGGCACCTGCATCGGGCCCATCGTGACCTGGCCGCCGCGCTGCGCGACGCGCGCCGCCGCGGCGTCGATCGCGTCGACGTGGAAGTAGTAGCGCCAGCCCGGCGTCGGCGCGTCGGGCTCCTTGGTCATGATCGCGCCGGAGGGCACGCCGTCGATCTCGAACAGCTGGTAGGTGCCCAGCGGGCCCATCGGCAGGCCCTCGCCCTTGGTCCAGCCGAACAGCGTCGCGTAGAAATCGAAGACGGCGGCGCCGTCCATCGCGCGCAGCTCGTGCCAGCCGGTGGTGCCCGGCGCCCCGGCGGGCGGCATCGGCGGCGGGTCGCTGCGCAAGGGCTTGAACAGCATGAACGCGGCGTTCTGCGGATCGGCGACGACGGCGAAGCGGCCGATGCCGGGGATGTCCTCGGCCGGACGCAGCACCTTGCCGCCGGCCGCGAGCACGCGCGCCGCCATCGCGTCGACATCGTCGACCGCGAGATAGCCCGACCACGCGGACGGCGCGCCGATCGCCTTCAGCTCGTCGGGCGTCTGCATCACGCCGGCGACCTGCGCGTCGCCGACCATCATCAGCGTGTAGATGCCGCCGGGCATGCCCGAGTCCTGCGCGCTCCAGCCGACGACCTGCTTGTAGAAATCGATCGCGGCGGGCGCGTCGGCGGTCATCAACTCGTACCAGACGAAATGGGCAGCGGACATGGCGGGCTCCTGTCGTGGGTGGGACTGGCGGCGATTATGCGCGGCCCTCGCGGGCACGCAACGGGCTCGCCCGCGCGCCCGAAATGACGGCCATGTGAATCGAGATGTCGACTGCGGGAAAGTCCCCGGGGCCGCTGTGGCGGGCTCACCTGATCGGGGGATGCGGCGACCTCGGACACATACCGGTCACCGTACCGTCATGCGGCGCCAAGACACTGCGGCCGGCTTTCGATTTCCTTTCAGATTCCGCTTCCCACAAGGACACTCCCATGCTCCGGGCCATCCCCCATCGTCTCTCCGCGATCGCACGCGGCGCCACCGCGCTGCTGGCCGCCGTCGCCGTTCCCTCGTTCGCTTCCACGTCGGGGGTGGTCATCAGCCAGGTGTTCGGCGGCAACGGCGCCGCGCCGAATGCGTACGCCTCCGACTACGTCGAGCTGTTCAACGCCGGCAGCACGGCGCAGTCGATCTCGGGCTGGTCGATCCAGTACAGCAGCGCCGCGGGCACGGGCACCTTCGCCAGCAACGGCGTCACCGCGCTGAGCGGCACGCTGCAGCCGGGCCAGCACTATCTCGTGCAGCTGGTCACCACCACCGGCAACCCGCTGCCGGTCGCCGGTGACGTCGCCAACAACGGCCTGAACATCTCGGGCACGGCGGGCAAGGTCGTCCTCGTCAACACGGCGAGCGGCCTGGCCTGCAATGGCGCGTCGAGCGCGTGCAGCGCGGCACAGCTCGCGAGCATCGTCGACCTGGTCGGCTACGGCTCGACGGCCAACTTCTCCGAAGGCAGCCCGGCCCCGGCGCCGTCCTCGACCACCGCGATCCTGCGCGTCAACGGCGGCTGCACCGACACCAACAACAACGCCGCCGACTTCGCCACCGGCACGCCGCTGCCGCGCAACTCGCTGACGGCGCCGGCGCCGTGCAGCGGCGGCACGACGCCGCCTCCTCCGCCGCCGCCGGCCCCGCCGCCGTCCGCCCCGACTGCCGCGATCTGGCAGATCCAGGGCAGCGGCGCGACGAGCCCGTACGTTGGCCAGACGGTCACGACGTCCGGCGTCGTCACCAAGGTCAACAACAACGGCTTCTTCCTGCAGGATCCGATCGGCGACGGCGACCCGGCGACGTCGGACGGCATCTTCGTCTTCACCAACACGGCGCCAACGGTCAGCGCGGGCCAGGCCGTGACGCTCACGGGCAAGGTCTCCGAGTTCAACGTCGGCACGGCGACCAACACCGACACCGCCGCGCACACCGTCACCGAGCTGGGCGGCGTCACCAACCTGACGGTGACCGGCAGCGGCAGCGTCGCGCCGCTGGTGCTGTCGTTCCCGTTCGCGACGCAGGACGCGATGGAGCGCTACGAGGGCATGCTCGTCACGCTGGCCGGCCCGTTCACCGTGCAGCAGAACTACTTCCTCGGCCGCTTCGGCCAGATGACGCTGGGCACCGGCGGCCGCCTGTGGACGCCCACCAACGTCTACCGCCCGAGCGCCGATCCCGCGAGCCAGGGCCAGCTGCTCAATGCCGACAACATCCGCCGCTCCATCGTGCTGGACGACGGCAGCACGCTGCAGAACCCGAACCCGACGCCCTACATCCTGTCCGACAGCTCGCCGCTGGCCGGCACCTCGGTCAACATGGTGCTCGCGGGCGACACGGTGGGCGCCATCACCGGCGTCATCGACTACGGCCTGACGACCTCGTCCACGTCCGACCCGGGCGCGTACAAGATCCACCCGACGCAGCCGGTGAGCTTCACGCGCGTGAGCCAGCCGGGCGTGGTCGACGCCGACGACGTCGGCGCGGCCAACATCCGCGTGGGCAGCGCCAACATCGAGAACTTCTTCACCACGCTCAACGACGGCACCAACAAGTGCCCGCCGTCGAACACGGCCGACGACTGCCGCGGCGCCAACAGCGCCTCGGAGCTCTCGCGCCAGACCAACAAGGTGGTGCGCGAGCTCGCCGGCATGAACGCCGACGCGATCGCGCTGATGGAGCTGCAGAACAACGGCAACACCACGATCCAGTACCTGGTCGACTCGCTCAACGCCTACCTCGGCGCGACGACGTACGCGCGCGTGCCGTTCGCGGCCACGGGCGGCGGCACCGACGCGATCCAGGTGGGCATGATCTACCGTCCGTCGCGCCTGTCGCTGGTGGGCGCGGCGCTGAGCGACACCGCCGCGGTCAACAACCGCGCGCCGATGGCCCAGACCTTCGCGGCCGCCAACGGCGAGAAATTCACGCTGATCGCCAACCACCTGAAGTCCAAAGACTGCGGCGACGCCACGCCGGGCCCGGGCGATGCCGACGCGGGCGACGGCCAGGGCTGCTTCAACGCGCGCCGCGTGCAGCAGGCCGACGAGCTGCGCGCGTTCGCCGCGCGCGTGCAGTCGACGAGCGGCGTGGCCGACACGCTGATGGTGGGCGACTTCAACGCCTACGCCAAGGAAGACCCGGTCTACGACCTGACCAGCAACGGCTTCGTCGACCAGATCGGCCGCTATCTCGACAAGCCCGGCTCGAACTCGTACGGCTACTCGTACGTGTTCAACGGCAGCTCGGGCCGCCTCGACCAGGCGATCACGAGCAGCTCGCTGTCGCCCAAGGTGACGGGCGTCAGCGAGTGGCACATCAACGCCGACTCGCCGCTGGTGATCGACTACAACCTGGAGTTCAAGCAGCCGGCCTGCCCGACCTGCAACCCCGACTACACCCTCGACACGGTCAACACGCCGTACCGCGCCTCCGACCACGACCCGATCGTCATCGGCCTGAACCTGGTGCACGCGATCAACGGCACGTCCGCCAACGACACCATCGTCGGCACCGCCGGCGACGACGTCATCACCGGCGGCGTCGGCGCCGACCGCCTCACCGGCAACGGCGGACGCGACGTGTTCGTCTACACGTCGATGCGCGACGCGGCCGACACCATCACCGACTTCATGCCCAACGACGACCGCCTCGACCTGGGCGCGCTGCTGGCCAGCATCGGCGCGAACGCGTCGACCGCCGTCGCCAACGGCGTCGTGCAGTGGCAGCAGTCCGGCGCCAACACGGTGGTGCTGATCGACGCCGACGGCAAGGCCGGGCCGGCCGTGCCGCACCTGCTGGTCACGCTGCTCAACGTCAACGCCGCCAGCATCGATCCGGTGCGCGACTTCGGCCTGGGCGCGCCCGCGGCCGTCACGTCGGCCGTCAAGGCCTCGGTCAAGGCCGCGGCCGTGCGCACCGCCGTCAAAACCAAGTGAGTTCCCCATGAAGCAAACCTCCTTCGCCGCGCTGTCGGCCCTCGCCCTGGCGCTCGCCGCCGGGTCCGCCGACGCCCAGGTCGCCAACGGCAGCTTCGCCGGCCTGGCCGGCTGGTCCACCGCCGGCGACGCCGCGTCGGTGGCCACGGGCGGCACGCACCTGGTGCTGACCAACGCCTACTCGGACGGCCTGGACGATGCCGACGGCATCAACCGCAACCTGTCGCACAACGATCCGTGGCCCACCGACCTCGGCGGCGGCGACCTCGAGAGCTTCGTCGGCGTGCCCGATGGCGCGCTCGATCCGGACACGGCCAACTTCGTCGACGCCGTGGAGGGCTCGGCCGCGCTGCAGACCTTCACCACCGCGGCGGGCGGCACGCTGTCCTTCCAATGGGACTTCGCGACCACGCAGCCCGGCGGCGACCCGTCGCTGTCCGACCAGGCCTTCGTGGTGATCGACGGCAAGGTGATCACGCTGGCCAGCACGCTGGCCGCGACCAACGTGCTGGCCGGGGGCGCCTACGCGGCCGACACGGGCTGGGCCCGCTGGTCGGCGACGCTGGGCGCGGGCGCGCACACGATCGCGTTCGGCGTGGCCGACGTCGGTTCGGCGAGCGACACATCGGCGCTGTCGGTCACGGGCGTGAGCGTGAGCAGCGTGCCGGAGGCGTCGTCGCTGGCGATGTGGGTCGCGGGTCTCGGGCTGCTGGCAGCGCTGCAGCGCCGTCGCCGCAGCCACGGCTGATCGCTCCTGCATCGATGCGGAGCCGGGGCCGATGCCCCGGCTTTCGAGGACGCGAGCGCCGGCCGGCTGGTTCGCTGCCACGGATCCGTCGCTGTCAACCCCTCGCTTGCCCGAGGCACCGTTTCGTTGTCCACAGCGTCTGGGGACAAGCCTGTGGAAAAGGATGGGTCACCGTCGCGCGGCCCGCCAAATGCCGTGCTTTTTGCTGGATTGCACGCGGACGAGGCAGTGTCACGGATTTGCCATGATTGTCATGTGACACGCGTGTGTCAGCGCCCGCGGCGCCCCAACGCAGTGCGGGGCGAGGCCACCTTCGAAGCATCTGCTTACAGCTGATCACGACCGTTCAGGGCCTGACCTTGCGGAAGGTGAGGTTGATCCGATGGCCTCCGGCGAACGGGTGCTCGCCGTCCTTGAGCGCCAGCACGCCATGGAAGCGCAGCCGCGATGGGCCGCCCCACACGACCACGTCGCCGTGATGCAGCGCGACGCGGCGGGCCTTGTCGGCACGCGCGTCGCCGCCCCACAGGAACACGGCCGGCAGGCCCAGCGACACCGAGACGATGGGCGCGCGCAGGTCCTTCTCGTCGCGATCCTGGTGCATCGACAGCCGCGCGCCCGGCGCGTAGCGGTTGATCAGGCAGGCGTCGGGGACGAAGCCGTCATAACCGGCGCGTGCAGCGGCGTCGCGGGCCAGCGCAAGGAACGAATCCGGCAGCGCCGGCCAGCGCGCGCCCGACTCCGGGTCGACCGGGTCGTAGCGGTAGCCGCGCCGATCCGACACCCAGCCCAGCTCGCCGCAGTTGGTCATCGCCACCGACATGCGAAAGCCGCCCGGCGTGATGAGGTGGCGGAACGGCGCCGCGGCCGTGACGCGGGCGACGTCGTCCTTCAACGCGGCCTCGCGCGCGCTCGCGAAGCCGCGCAGCACCACTGCGCCGGGATCGAGGAGTTCGTCCTCCAGCTCGGGCGTGTCCGCGGCGAACAGGTCCAGCGTCATCAGCCCAGCACGACCCAGGTCGGCGCGTGGTCGCTTGCCTTTTCCTTGCCGCGCTGCTCGCGGTCGACGTTGGCGTCGACGAGATGCGCGGCGAGGTCGGGCGACAGCAGCAGGTGGTCGATGCGCAGGCCCGCGTTGCGCGGCCAGCGGTTGCGCAGGTAGTCCCAGAACGTGTAGATGCGCTCGTCGGGATGCTTCGCGCGGATGGCGTCCGTCCAGCCCTGCTTCAGCAATGCGGCGTAGGCGGCGCGGCTCTCGGGCTGCAGCAGCGCGTCGTTCAGCCACGAGCGGGTGTCGTAGATGTCGAAGTCGGTGGGCACGACGTTGTAGTCGCCGGCCAGCACGACCGGGCGCTTCTCCTTGAGCAGCGACTTCGCGTGCTGGTTGAAGCGCTCGAACCACGCGAGCTTGTAGTCGAACCGGGGGCCGGGCTGCGGGTTGCCGTTGGGCAGGTAGAGCGAGGCGACGACGACGCCGTCGACCTCGGCCTCGATGTAGCGGCTGTGTGTGTCGTCGACGCCGCCGGGCAGCTCACGCAGGCGTTCGACCGGCGTCGCGTCGCGCGCGAGGATGGCCACGCCGTTGTACGACTTCTGCCCCGACCAGATCGCGCCGTAGCCCGCTCCGTGGATCGCCTCCAGTGGGAACGTCTCGTTGGAGGTCTTGATCTCCTGCAGGCAGGCGATGTCGGGTTGCGACTCCTCCAGCCACTCGAGCAGCCGCGGCAGGCGGCCGTTGATGCCGTTGACGTTGTAGGTGGCGATCTTCATGGCACGGCGCGAGCATTCGACATGCCCGACTCCGCCGTCAGCGCGCCCATCGTTCCCATCGCGACGAGCACGCACGTGCGCACGACGTCGCGCCGCGGCAGCCTGTAGCCGCCGGTCATCCACATCTTGGCGACCTGCAGCGCCGCGCCGACCAGCGCGCGGCCCAGCAGTTCGCGCCTCGCCTTGGACAGCTTGAGCGTGGGATGCGTGGCCGACAGCGGCGCGATCGTCAACGCCGCCATCGCGCGCGCCGACTCCTCATACAGCGCGTCCATCTCCGGGCTGACGCCGAGGATCTCGACGAGCAGGATGCGCGCGACGCGCGGGTCGCGCACGGTGTCGAACCACAGCTCGTAGGCGGCGGTGACCTGGCGTTCGATGGCGGCGGCGTCGCCGCGCCAGTCTTCCGACGTGAACGACTCCTGCGTCAGGCGCGTCGCGAAGCGATCCTTCAGCGAGTGGTAGACCGCGGCGAGCAAGGCCTCGAGCGTGGGGAACGACTCGTAGAAGTAGCGATCGGTCAGCCCCGCCGCCGCGCAGACGCCGCGCACCGTCGCGCCGCGGAAGCCCTGCGTGCCGAACAGCTCGACGCCGGCCTTGATGAAGCGCGCGCGGCGCGCGGCCACGCGCTCCTCCATCGCGAGCCCGCCGTACGGACGTGCGGTCGGGGGGTCGGCGGGTTTCGCGACAGACTTCGCGGAGGCGGGCATCCCCCTATTTGACACGAAACATCGCGCCGCCTACGATTCCGCCCACATCTGACGACACGCGTCGTCACTTTCGCGACACAACGACGATGATGGAGACCGAATGGCCGGCATGAAACCCTGGACGCTGCGCGGCGGCGTCGCCGTCGTCACCGGCGCGGCGAGCGGCATCGGCGCGGCGCTGGCCGTCAACCTCGCGCGGCGCGGCATGCATCTCGCGCTGGTCGACCTCGACGCCGCCGGCCTCGAGTCGACCGCCGCGCAGGCGCGCGCCGCGGGCGTCAACGTGAGCACGCACGCGATGGACGTGGCCGACCGCGCCGCCGTCGCCGCGCTGCCGGCCGCCGTGCTCGCGGCGCATGGCCGCGTCACGGCGCTCGTCAACAACGCGGGCGTCGCGCTGGGCGGCCTGTTCGAGCAGGTCGACGCCGACGACTTCGACTGGCTGATGAATATCAACTTCGGTGCCACCGTGTGCCTGACGCGGGCGTTCCTGCCGCTGCTCGCGCGCGAGGGTGCGGCGCAGGTCGTCAACGTCTCGAGCATCTTCGGCATCATCGCGCCGCCGGGGCAGACGGCCTACGCCGCGTCCAAGTTCGCGGTGCGCGGCTTCTCCGAGTCGCTGCGCCACGAGCTCGAGATGAACGGCTCGCCGGTGGGCGTGACGATCGTGCATCCGGGCGGCGTGCGCACCGCCATCTCCGAGAACGCGCGCCTGGCCAAGGGCCTCGACGCGCTGGACGTGCAGCGCGAGCGCGCCAACTGGCGCAGCCTGCTCGCGCTCGCGCCGGAGGCGGCCGCCGAGACCATCGCGGTGGCCATCGAACGCCGCGCCCCGCGCGTGCTGGTCGGCCAGGACGCCAAGGCCGCCGCACTGGTGCAGCGGCTGTTCCCGGTGACGTACTGGAAGCATGTCGCGCGCGACCTCGCGCGCCGCATCAAGCGCAAGCCGGCCTGAAGGAGAATCGACCATGGCCAGCTGGCAAGCAAGACTCGCCCGTCGCATCGTGCGCAAGCGCGTGCGCCCCGCCCTCGGCGACATGACCGACCTGATGCGCGTGCGCAAGGTCATGTCCGCCGCGATGCCGCCGCTCAAGGGCGTCACGTATACGCGCGACGCGCTTGGCGGCGTGCCCGGCGAATGGATCGAGCGCGAGGGCGTCGCCGACATCGCGGCGAGTCCGCGCCCGACGCTGATGTACGTGCACGGCGGCGGCTTCGTCGGCTGCTCGCCGCGCACGCATCGCCCCATCACGTCGGCGTTCGCGCTGCAGGGCTTCCGCGTGTTCGCGCCCGACTACCGGCTCGCGCCCGAGCATCCGTTCCCGGCCCCGCTGGACGACGTCGCCGCCGCCTGGCGCGCGCTGCGCGCGAAGCACGACGCCGACTCGCCGGGCCAGCGCCTCGTCCTCGCGGGCGAGAGCGCAGGCGGCAACCTGTCGCTCGCGCTGATGCTGGTGCTGCGCGACGCCGGCGAGCCGCTGCCGGACGCGGCCGCGCTGTTCTCGCCGGCCACCGACCTCACCGGCGGCAGCCCGTCGATCGACGGCAACGGCGAGCGCGACGCGATGTTCCACGGGCCGTCGCTGGCCAACCTCGGCAACGCCTACCTGGGCGTCGGCGGCGACGCGACGGATCCGCGCGTCTCGCCGTTGTTCGGGGAGCTGCACGGCCTGCCGCCGCTGCTGTTCCACGTCGCCGCCGAGGAGGCGCTGCGCGACGACGGCCTGCGCTTCGCCGAGAAGGCGCGCGCCGCGGGCGTGCATGTCGAGACCAGCGTGTGGCCCGTCGTGCCGCACGCGTGGCAGCTGCTCGCGAAGCTGCCCGAGGCGCGGCGATCGATCGCGCGCGCCGGCGAGTTCCTGCGCGGCGCCACGCGCGACGCGATCGAGCACCTGGACACGCTCATCATCGGCGCCGGCCTCTCGGGCATCGGCGCGGCCGTGCACCTGCAGAACGACTTCCCGGGCCGCCGCTTCGCGATCCTCGAGAGCCGCGGCGCGATCGGCGGCACATGGGACCTGTTCCGCTATCCGGGTGTCCGCTCCGATTCCGACATGTACACCCTGGGGTATGCGTTCAAGCCGTGGACGGACCCGAAGTCGCTGGCCGACGGACCCGCGATCCGCAAGTACATCGTCGACACCGCGGTGGAGCACGGCATCGACCGCCTGATCCGCTTCGGGCACAAGGTGGTGCGCGCCGACTGGTCGTCCGCCGACGCGCGCTGGACGCTGGAGATCGAGCGCGCGGACGGCAGGCGCTCGCGCATCAGCTGCAACTTCCTGCTCGCCTGCAGCGGCTACTACCGCTACTCGGAAGGCCACATGCCCGAGTTCGCCGGCAGCGCCGACTTCCGCGGCCGCCTCGTGCATCCGCAGTTCTGGCCGGCCGACCTCGACTACGCCGGCAAGCGCGTGGTCGTCATCGGCAGCGGCGCGACGGCCGTCACGCTGGTGCCCGAGATGGCGCGCAGCGCGGCCCACGTGACCATGCTGCAGCGCTCGCCGACCTACGTGTTCTCGCTGCCCGCGCGCGACCCGATCGCCGACACGCTGCGCCGCCGCCTGCCGCGCATGCTCGCCTACCGGCTCACGCGCACCAAGAACATCGGCATGGGAATGCTGTTCTTCAGGCTGTCGCGGCGCTGGCCCGCGAAGATGCGCCAGAACCTGATCGGCCTGGTGCGCAAGGCGCTGGGCCCGGCGCACGACGTCGACACGCACTTCACGCCGCGCTACGACCCGTGGGACCAGCGCGTCTGCTTCGTGCCGGACGGCGACCTGTTCGAGGCCATCAAGGCCGGCAGCGCCGACGTCGTCACCGACCAGATCGCCCGCTTCACGCCCGACGGCATCCGACTGCAGTCGGGCCGCGAACTGCAAGCCGACATCGTCGTCTCGGCCACCGGCCTGACGCTGAACCTGCTGGGCGACGTCGCGTTCGCGATCGACGGCCAGCCGGTCGACTTCTCGAAGACGCTGGGCTACAAGGGCATGATGTTCAGCGGCGTGCCCAACCTGATCTACACCTTCGGCTACACCAACGCGTCGTGGACGCTGAAGGCCGACCTCACCGCGAACTACGCGTCGCGCCTGTTCGCGTACATGGACAAGCACGGCCTGCGCACCGCGACGCCGGTCAGCGAGCCCGGCGTCGAGACGCGGCCGTTCCTCGACTTCTCGTCCGGCTACGTGCGGCGCGCCATCGACATGATGCCCAAGCAGGGCGCGAAGGCGCCGTGGCGGCTGTACCAGAACTATGTGCTGGACCTGCTGACGCTGCGCTACGCGCGCATCGCCGACGGCACGCTGCGCTTCGGCAAGAACTAGTCGGTACCGTGCTGCTCGATGCGCACCAGCTCGAAGCTGGTGCCGTCGTGCCAGGGCGTCGCCTTGAACACGCGCTGCGAGTGTTCGGTGCCGACCTTGTAGAGCCGCGCACCGGCGTCGCTCGAGTCGCTGTCGCAGGTCACCGGCTTGTCCTTGTCGGACTTGTCGTCATGGCGGGACTTCGGCGCATCCGGCTTCTTCGCGGCGCGGCTGCAATCGAGCACCGGGCCGTACCTGGCCAGCGCGTCGCGATAGAAGGCGGCGACCTTGTCGATGCCGTCGACGCTGCGATAGCTCGCGACGGCCAGCTTGATGCCGAAGGACTCGCCCCAGAGGCCGAACGAGAAGCCCGTCGGATCGCCGCTGGGGTCGGATCGCCTGATCGAGCCGGGATACGCCGGCAGGCCGACGTCCGCGGCGTCGGCGCTGGCGTGAAGGTCGAGGCCTCCAGCGTCGCTGGCGCCTGCGGCCAGCGCGAGGGCAAGCGCCACGAAGGCAGCGCGGCGAGTAGCGGTCATCCCGATCTCCTGGGTTCTGGAATGTCGCGCAGCGTAGGACCACCGCCGCCTCGGCGCCAACCCGTCGCGACGAGCCGGCGACGCGCGCCGACGAACTGCAGCGGCCGTCGACGAACCGCATTGACCCTGGACGAGCCTGGCCTTGCGCCTTGCGCTGCAATCGCGCTTTCCACCTGGGGTCAGGTCTTGCCTTTTGCCTCCGCTGCGGGGTCAGGTCTTGCCTTTTGCCTGCCGATCCCGAGGGCAAGTCGCGCCGCCGGTCTCGCCTTCCGGATCTTCGCAGCGGCGCAGGCCTGTTTCCGCGGGGCCGTCTTCGAGGTGAACCGGGCAAAAGGCAAGACCTGACCCCAGCCGGGAGGCAAAAGGCAAGACCTGACCCCAACCCGGGTGACCCCAACCCGGACGATCCGCAGCCGCAGTCGACGAACCGCATTGGCCCCGGCCGAGCGCGGCTTTGCCGCCTGCGTTGCAATGGCGTCCTGTCCCGCCCGGAGTGCCCATGTCCGCCCTGTTCCAGCCTTTCAAGATCGGCCGGCTCGAGCTCGAGAACCGCATCGTCGTCGCGCCGATGTGCCAGTACTCGGCCAGCGAAGGCAGCGCCACCGACTGGCACCTGATCCACCTCGGACAGCTGTCGCAGTCCGGCGCGGGGCTGCTGATCATCGAGGCGACGGCGGTGGTCGAGGAAGGCCGCATCACGCCGACCGACCTCGGCCTGTATTCGGACGCCAACGAGGCCGCGCTCGCGCGCGTGCTCGCGGCGGTGCGCGCGCAGTCGCCCATCCCGATCGCGATGCAGCTGGCCCATGCGGGCCGCAAGGCGTCCAGCCGCGCGCCGTGGGACGGCGGACAACAGATCCCGTCGGCCGACGCCGGCGGCTGGGTCGCGCAGGCGCCGTCGGCGATTCCGCACTCGCCGGGCGAGGAGGCGCCGCACGCGCTCGACGCCGCCGGCCTCGCGCGCGTGCGCGACGGCTTCGCCGAGGCGGCCCGGCGCGCGGCGCGACTCGGCCTGGTGGGACTGGAGATCCACTGTGCGCACGGCTACCTGCTGCACGAGTTCCTGTCGCCGCTGGCCAACCAGCGAACCGACGACTACGGCGGCAGCCTCGAGAACCGCATGCGCTTCCCGCTCGAGGTCTTCCGCGCGGTGCGTGACGCGTTCCCGGCCGACCGGCCCGTGTGGGTGCGGCTGTCGGCGACCGACTGGGTCGACGGCGGCTGGGACCTGGACAGCAGCGTCGCCTTCGCGCGCGCCTTGAAGGACGCGGGCTGCGCGGCGATCCACGTCAGCACGGGCGGCGTGTCGCCGCAGCAGAAGATCGCGCTCGGCGCCGGCTACCAGGTGCCGCATGCGGCACGCATCAAGGCCGACGTGGGCCTGCCGACGATCGCGGTGGGCCTGATCACCGAGCCCGAGCAGGCCGAGACCATCCTCGCCAGCGGCGACGCCGACGCCATCGCACTGGCCCGCGCGATGCTCTACGACCCGCGCTGGCCCTGGCACGCGGCCGCGAAGCTGGGCGCCAAGGTGCGCGCGCCCAGGCAGTACTGGCGCTCGCAGCCGCGCGAGTTCAAGGACTTGTTCGAGGGCGCGGCCATCGGCCAGCGTTGACGTCTCGGGCCACCGGATTGCCCGCATCGGCACTCGTCGTCCAAGGAGCCCGCCATGCTGCAGAAGTTTCCGCTCTACGCCTACATCCCCGCCAGGGACGTCGCGCGCGCCCGCCGCTTCTACGAGGACAAGCTCGGCTTCAAGCCGAAGGAGGACGTGTCCGGCGGCGTTGTCTACGAGTTCGCCAATGGCACGTCATGCTTCCTCTATCCGACGCCCAACGCCGGCACCTCGCAGGCGAGCCAGGCGTTCTGGCAGGTGGCCGACGTCGACGCGGAGATCGCCGAGCTGAAGTCGCGC
Source organism: Scleromatobacter humisilvae (assembly GCF_023231945.1). GTDB lineage: Bacteria > Pseudomonadota > Gammaproteobacteria > Burkholderiales > Burkholderiaceae_C > Scleromatobacter > Scleromatobacter humisilvae. Next base: position 310,827 of record NZ_JAJLJH010000003.1, on the reverse strand, counting down.
GGCGTCGTGTTCGAGCACTACGACATGCCCGGCGAGCGCAGCCCCAGCGGCGCGATCACCGCCAACGGCGCGAAGGCCGCGTGGTTCAAGGACACCGAAGGCAACATCCTGGCCATCATCGAGTCCGTGCACCGCTACTGACGCGACTCACTCGCCCTTCTCGGGCTCGCGGAACTCCATCGCCCACACCTCGCCGGGTGGGCGCGCGTTCTCGCGCCGGCGCAGCTCGACCCGGCGGATCTTGCCCGACAACGTCTTCGGCAGCTCGCCGAACTCGACGATGCGGATGCGCTTGTACGAGGCCAGGCGCGTGCGCGCGAACGCGAGGATGGACTGCGCCAGCTCCGGGCTGGGCGCGAAGCCGGCGCGCAGGATCAGGATGGCCTTGGGCACCGCGAGCCGGATCGGATCGGGCGACGGGATCACCGCCGCCTCGGCCACGGCCTCGTGCTCGATCAGCACGCTCTCGAGCTCGAACGGGCTGATGCGGTAGTCGGAGGCCTTGAACACGTCGTCGGCGCGGCCCACGTAGGTGATGTAGCCGTCCTCGTCGCGCGAGGCGACGTCGCCGGTGTGATAGAAGCCGTCGCGCATCGCTTCGGAGGTCTTCTCGTCGTCGTCCTGGTAGCCGGTCATCAGCGCGATCGGGCGCGGCGACAGCGACAGGCAGATCTCGCCCTCGTCGGCCAGGTTGCCGTCGGCGTCGAGCAGCGCGACGTCGTAGCCCGGCAGCGGCCGGCCCATCGAGCCGGCCTTGAGCCGCTGGCCGGGCGGGTTGCCCACCTGCGCCGTGGTCTCGGTCTGCCCGAAGCCGTCGCGGATCGTGATGCCCCAGGCGCGCTTGACGATGTCGATCACCTCGGGGTTCAGCGGCTCGCCGGCGCCGACCAGTTCGCGCAGCGAGGTCTTGTACTTCGCCAGGTCCTGCTGCATCAGCATGCGCCACACGGTGGGCGGCGCGCACAGCGAGGTCACCTTGTTCTTCACGAGCACGTCGAGCGCGGCCGGCGCGTTGAAGCGCGCGTAGTTGTAGATGAAGATCGTCGCGCCCGCGTTCCAGGGCGCGAAGAAGCAGCTCCACGCGTGCTTGGCCCAGCCGGGCGAGCTGATGTTCCAGTGCACGTCGCCGGGCTTCAGGCCGATCCAGTACATCGTCGACAGGTGGCCCACCGGATAGCTCTGGTGGTTGTGCAGCACCAGCTTGGGCTTGGACGTGGTGCCGGACGTGAAGTACAGGAACAGCGCGTCGGTGGCCCGGGTCGGCGCGTTGGGCGCGAACGCGGTGGGCGCGGATTGCGAGGCCGCGTAGTCCAGCCAGCCCGCCGGCGCCTGGCCGGCCGGCGCGCCGACGACGACGCGCGTGTAGGCGCCGGGGAAGACGTCGAACTTGGACGCGGCCGACGCGGTGCAGACGACGTGCTTGACGGCGCCGCGGTCGAAGCGGTCGGCGAGGTCGTCGGTGCTGACCAGCGTCGTCGTGGGCACGATGACCGCGCCCAGCTTCATGCAGGCGAGCATCGTCTCCCACAGCGCGACCTCGTTGGGCATCAGCAGCAGCACGCGGTCGCCGCGCGCGACGCCGAGGGCGCGCAGCCAGTTGGCGACCTGCGACGAGCGCTCCGACATGCGCGCGAAGCTGACCTTGTCCTCGCTCCCGCTCTCGTCGACGATCCACAGCGCGGGCGCGTCGTTGCCGCGCGCCATCGCGTCGAAGTGGTCGAGCGCCCAGTTGAACTCGACGAGCTGCGGCCAGCGGAAGTCGCGGTACGCGGTGGCGTAGTCCTCGCGATGGCGGAGCAGGAAGTCGCGGGCGGCCAGGAAGGCGGCCACGCCGGTGCCTGAGGATGCGGTCATGCGTCGTGTCTCCATGCGCCGTCCACCGGGGTGGCGGCGATTGTCGTGGTCGGATCGCCGTGACGCGGCGGTCTCGACATGCAAGCATAAGTGAGGCGGCCGACGCCGGCCTGACACGCGTGTGTCGCGCCGCCGCGGGAAAATTTCGGGCCGGCGGGAATAAACGGGTGCAAGCTTGCGTCCACCCCGGCATGCAGCGCCTGTCGCGGTGCAGATCCAACGAGGAGATCCCATGTTCAAGACTTCGCTCGCCGCCCTGGCGGCCGCGCTGTTCGCCTGCGCGGCCCTGGCCGCCGGCGCGCCCGCCGCCCCGATGAACGGCGTGCTGGCCACGCCGTCCGGCGCCACCGTCTACACCTTCGACAAGGACGCCGCCGGCAGCAGCAAGAGCGTCTGCAACGGCCCCTGTGCCCAGTTGTGGCCGCCCGTCGCCGCGCAGGCGTCGGACATGGCCATGGGCGACTGGTCCGTCGTCACCCGCGACGACGGCAGCAAGCAGTGGGCGTACAAGGGCTGGCCGCTCTACACGTACTCGAAGGACGCCAAGGCCGGCGACATGAGCGGCGACAAGTTCAAGGACGTCTGGCACGTGGTCAAGCCCTGATTCCGACGGCCATGCCGCGCGCGTCGCGTCCTGACGATCCCGCCGGATCGACCGGCGCGGCGCCGTCATGGGCCGCCGACGAGGCCAGCGCCGAGCCCGCGCCGCAGCCCGCCGCCGATACGGCGCAGATGCCGCTGTTCCACGCCGACGGCCCCGCGCCCCCGCGCGTGCGCCGCGCGCGCCTGCGGGCCCGCATCAAGACGCTGCTGACCGCGCGCCTCAAGCGCAAGGCCGCCCCGGCCGCCGCCGGCGAGCCGAGCCGGCCGGCCTCGTCCTGGCCCGACAGCTTCTTCGACCACGGCGGCTCCTGAGCATGCGCACGCCCGACGACGACCTGCTCGCCTGGGTGCCCCGCCTGCGCCGCTACGCCCGCGCGCTCGCGGGCAACCGCGACGACGCCGACGACCTGGTGCAGGACACGCTGGAGCGCGCCTGGGCGCGCGCCAGCCTGTGGCGCAACGTCGCCGACATGCGGGCCTGGCTGTTCGGGATCATGCACAACCTGCACGTCGACGCGCTGCGCCGCGGCCGCCTGGCCACGGTGGCGATGGACGAGGACACGCCCGAAGGCGCCGCCCCGCCGACGCAGGGCGAGCGCCTCGCCGTGCTGGACCTGCAGGCCGCCCTCGCCCGCCTCGTCCCCGAGCAACGCGAGGTGCTGCTGCTCGTCGCGCTCGAGGACATGGCCTACGCCGACATCGCGCGCACGCTGGGCATTCCGCTCGGCACGGTGATGTCGCGGCTGTCGCGCGGCCGCGAACGCCTGCGCCTCTTGCTGGACGGCGCGCCGTCCGTGCCCGGCGGCGACGCCGTGCGCCTGAAAGTCGTCAAATGACCGATGCCTTCCCGCCCCCGCCTTCGGGCCCGGACATCCCCGTCACCGAGGCCGAGCTCCACGCCTACGCCGACCGCCAGTTGACGGCCGAGCGCAGCGCCGAGGTCGCGGCCTGGCTCGCGCGCCGGCCGGACGAGGCGGCCCGCGTGCGCGCCTGGGAGTACCAGAAGCGCGAGCTGCGCGGCCTGTTCGATCCGGTGCTGGACGAAGCCGTGCCGGCCACGCTGCGACGCCGCGCGCGCGGCGGCGCGGGCTGGCGCCGCGCCGGGCTCGCGGCCGCCGCGGGGCTCGTGCTGGCGCTGGCCGCTGGAGGCACCGGCTGGGCCCTGCGCGGCGCGCAGGACGCCGCCCCGCTCGCCGCGGCCCAGGCCGCCGCCAACGACTTCGCCGCCCGCGCCGCGATCGCGCACACCGTCTACACGCCGGAGATCAAGCGGCCGGTGGAGGTCGACGGCGCGCACGAGGACCAGCTCGTCACGTGGCTCTCGAAGCGCATGGGCGCGCCGATGAAGGCGCCGCACCTGCAATCGCTCGGCTACGAGCTGGAAGGCGGCCGGCTGCTGCCCGGCGACCGCGGGCCGGTCGCGCAGTTCATGTACCGCGACGCGGCCTTCCACCGGCTGACGCTGTATGTCTCGAACGAGAAGCCATCCCCCGCGACGCACGGCCTGGCCAACGCCGACCTGCGCGCCGGCGACGCGCCGCGCGTGGACACGGCCTTCCGCTTCGTCAGCGAGGGGCCGGTGAACGTGTTCTGGTGGATGGACGGCCCGTTCCGCTACGCGATCACCGCGGCGGCGGACCGTGCGGCCCTGACGCAGGTGTCCGCGGAGGTCTATCGCCAGTTGGAGCCGCAGCGGCCCTGAAGGCCGGCGCCGCGGGGGTTCAGGCGGCCAGCGGCGCCGTCGCGAGCGCAGCGATGGGGATCACGCGGGCCGCGTTGGCTGCCAGCGTCTCGGCGGCCGTCGGGCGGCAGGCGCGGGCGACGTCGAAGGTGTCTCGGGCGCAGTCGTGGCAGCGGCCACAGGCCGTGGCGACGCGCAGCTCGTCCTGCAGCTCCTCGAAGGAGGCGCAGCCGTGGCGCACTTCGCGTTCGATGTCGCGGTCGGACACGCGATGGCAGACGCAGACGATCACAGGCGCTTCTCCTGCGGTGCGGCGGTCTTGGCGGCGGTCAACGACATGCGGGACGTTCCAGGAAGGGACTACGGTCGTAATCCTAACGCGAATCGTTCGCATTCACAAGACTCGAAACAAAGCCCTTTTGCGGGCTAGTTCCGGACCGGGCGATCCGATCCGGAGCCAGAACGCAAAACGCGCAGCCAGGCTGCGCGTTTCCAGGGTGGCAGCGGCCGACGGCCTCAGCTCACCTCGCCCATCATCGACTGCAGGTAGTTCTGCTCGCCGACCTTGCCGGCGACGTCGAGCTGGGTCTCGAGGAAGTCGATGTGCTCCTCCGTGTCGTCGAGGATCTTCTGCAGCAGGTCGCGCGAGACGTAGTCCCGGGCGGTCTCGCAGTAGGCGATGCCGTCCTTGATGGTGGCCTGGGCCGCGTATTCCAGCTTCAGGTCGCAGTTCATGCACTCGAGCAGGTTCTCGCCGATCAGCAGCTTGCCGAGATCCTGCAGGTTGGGCAGGCCGTCCAGCATGAAGATGCGGTCCATGAGGCGGTCGGCGTGCTTCATCTCGCCGATCGACTCGTCGTATTCCTTCTTCGCGAACTTGTCGAAGCCCCAGTGCTTGTACATCCGGTAGTGGACGAAGTACTGGTTGATGGCCGTCAGTTCGTTCTTCAGCTGGGCCTGGAGGTGCGTGATGACCTGGGGGTCGCCTTTCATGGGGAACTCCTCGTTTTAAGTGTTCGTCGGATGGCGCCCATCCTAGCGCGATCGGCGCGCGCGACCCCCTTCGCGCGCCCTCTTTCGCGACTCGTTTTCGCTCGCGCGCGCGGACGAGAGCGAGTCCCGCGGTGAACGCGAGCGACTCGCAGGGACTGCCGCTTTCAGTGCCCGCCGGTATCCGCGTTCCGGCTCGCCTCGAACAGGAACCAGGCGCGCCGCTCGGTCTCGTCGATCCAGTTCTCGATCAGGCTGGCGGTGGCGATGTCCTTGTTGTCGTCGCAGACCTCGTGGACGGCGCGCAGGCTGGCGGCAAGCTGGATGTTGTCCTGGTGCAGCTCGGCGAGCATGTCCAGCGGGCTCACGAACTCGGCGTCGTTGTCGGACACGCGCTGCAGCCGCGCGATGTGGCCGATGGAACGCAGCGTGGTGCCGCCCACCTTGCGCACGCGCTCGGCGATCGGGTCGGTCATCGCGTAGAGCTGGTCGCCCTGGTCGTCCAGCAGCAGGTGGTAGTCGCGGAAATGCGGCCCGCTCATGTGCCAGTGGAAGTTCTTGGTCTTCAGGTAGATCGCGAACACGTCGGCCAGGATGGCGTTGAGCGCGCCGGAGAGTTCCTTCGTGGCCTTGGCGCCCAGGTCGGTGGGCGTGGCGATGGGCGCGCCGCGGCGCGTCTTGGCGGCGGCGGCCTTCTTGGGGGACAGCGTCTTGGGCATGGATGCACCTCCTGGGGTTTGTGGACGAGCCGCCGCACCGGCGGACGGCCTGCCGGAGATTACCCGTCTGCTAACCACCCTGTCGTAGGACGGGGACTCGACAGCAAGGAATTGGCCGTGTCCCGGCCGCTTATCCGGAGTTTGCGCGACTGTGTCGATGTTGATATAGCGGGGGGATTACGGCGCTCATCGGGGATTCCACCGACGCTCGAGCAAATAGTATTCAGGCATCGAAACCGGAGTCTCACCATGACCCAAGTCCACTCTTCGGGTGGCGCGCAGGCCCCTTTCGCCACCCCCGTGTCGAAAGGCAAGGCCAAGGCCGCCAGCCAGCCTGAGAAGAAGATCGCCGTGCCCAGGGCCGCGGAGACGAAGGCGTCCGGCTCCGGCACGGGCACGGGCAAGCATGGCACCGAGGTGACGATCGGCCAGGAGGCGCTGCACGCGCTGGCGGCCACCGGCGAGTTCCTCGGCAAGGCGGTGCTGACCGGCGTCGAGGACATCGGCGAGGCGGCCTATTACTCGGTCAAGGCGATCGGCACCGGCGTCGTGGACATCGCCAAGGGGCTGGGCAACGCGGCGGTCGACGGCGTCAAGGGCGTCGGCGAAGGCCTGGCGGACACCGCCACGGCGATCGGCCACGGCGTCGTCCACGTCGAGAACGCGATGGGCGACGTCTGGGGCGTGGCCACGCAGGGCGCCAACGCGGCGACCAACCTGGCCACCACGCTGGGCACCGACGCCGAAGTCGCGGTGACCGACCTCGGCACCGCGGCGACCGACGTGGGCACGGGCGCCCGCGCGGTGCTGTCGGGCATCGGCAGCGTCGCCAGCACGGCCGCCAACTACGGCACCTACATCGTCAAGCAGGGCGGCAAGGTGCTCAACGAGCTGACCTGAGCCTCGCGCGTCACGCGCGCGACCGGATCTTCCAGAAGGCGCCTCGGCGCCTTTCCTGCGTCTGGCGTCCGCTCAATAGAGGCTTCGCTGCACCTTCCAGCGGCTGCCCCAGACGATCAGCCAGAGCAGCACGACCTGCAGCGGCAGCCGCAGCCACAGCAGCCAGACGGGGATGTCGAACTGGTCGTGGATGCGAAGCATGTAGATGTTGGCCGGCGTCACCGCGAGCGTCAGCAGGACGAGGCCCCAGCCGGCGGCGCGGCGCGTCCACGGCAGCAGCAGGCCGAACGCGCCCACGAGCTCGAGGACGCCGGTGGCGAGCACGACGTCGACCGGATCGGGGATCTGCGGCGGCACGATGCGGGCCTCGAGGTCGGTCAGCGCGAAGTGCGCGATGCCGCCGAAGAAGAACCAGCAGAACACGAACCACATCGCGGCGCGCTGCCAGCGTCCACCGCGCTTGACGGGCTGCGACGATTCGGCCGAGACGAAGGGCAGGTAGTCCGTGCTCATGACGCGGCTCTCGGCCTGGCGGCTGCGAGGCGAGGGCCTTCAGGCGGCCGGGCGGCGCTCATGCGCACCCTCCCCTTCGGCGTCGGAGGGCAATGGCCGGGCTGGGCAGCAGGGATCTCGTCACGGTTCTCTCGGCCACGTTCGCGGGACGCGGCATCGCTTTTCGATTCGGGCGGCCATGATCGCGCACGACCTGCGCGGCATTGGGTTTTCGTGACGAAAAAAGAGTAACCAATGCTGGCCGGTCGAGCAGCCGCTGTCGCGCTCAGCGCCCCGAGTCGGCGAGCTGCCTGCGCCGGATCTCGCCCTGGCGCTCGAACATCCAGCCGGGATATTCGGCCGGCAGCGCGCTGGCGTCGCCCAGCGCCTTCAACTCGTCGGCCCCCAGCGTGACGTTCGTCGCCGCGATGTTGTCGGCCAGCTGGTCGGGCCGCTTGGCCCCCACGATCACGCTGGTGACCTGCGGCTGGTGCAGCAGCCAGGCGAGCGCGACCTGCGCGACCGACACGCCCCGGGCCTCGGCGATGGGCCGCATCGCATCGATGACGACGTCGGCGCGCGCGCGGTCGACCGGCGGGAAGTCGAAGCTCTGGCGCCGGCTGCCGGCCTCGGCGTTCGCGCCGGTCCGGTACTTGCCGCTCAGCAGGCCGCCCGCGAGCGGGCTCCAGACCATCAGGCCCAGGCCCTCGCTCTTCAACATCGGCACGATCTCGCGCTCGAGGTCGCGTCCGGCCACGGTGTAGTACGCCTGAAGCGACTCGAAGCGCGACAGGCCCAGCCGCTCCGCGACGCCCAGCGCCTTGACGATCTGCCACGCCGCCCAGTTCGACACGCCCACGTAGCGCACGTGGCCGTGGCGCACCAGCTGGTCGAGCGCGCGCACGGTCTCCTCGATCGGCGTGGCCGGGTCGAAGCCGTGGATCTGGTAAAGGTCGATGTGATCGAGCTGCAGCCGCTTCAGGCTGGCCTTGACGCCGTCCAGGATGTGGCCGCGCGAGGCGCCGCGGCCGTTCGCGCCGGGGCTGGTCTCGCCGAACACCTTGGTCGCGACGACCACGCTCTCGCGCGGGATCTTCAGGTTCTTCAGCGCCTGGCCGGTGATGGTCTCGGAGACGCCGCCCGAGTAGACGTCGGCGGTGTCGATGAAGTTGATGCCGGCGTCGATCGCCTGGCCCACCAGGCGATCGGCGTCGGCCTGGCCGAGGTCGCCGATCTTGCCCCAGATGCCGTCGGTGCCGCCGAAGGTCATCGTGCCCAGGCACAGTTCGGACACGAACAGGCCGGTGCGGCCGAGAGGATGGTTGCGCATGGAAGCTGCTCCGTCGGGGATGGACTCGGCGTGCAGCATAGGTGCGCGCCCAAAGACATGCGGGGCGGCGGGGTCATGCGCCGGGGCGTCGGTGTTTCCACTGATACGAGGCCCTGCCTCCGCAGCCAGAATCGCGCCACGTGGAATCGGTTCCACGCTCGTTCCGATCCAGGTACGTCTTGAACAACGCCATCCCTCCCATTTCCCCGCCGGCCGGCTCCGCCATGCGCCGGCCCGGCTTCGTGTTCGGCGCGGCCACCGCGTCGTACCAGATCGAGGGCGCGGCGCACGAGGACGGCCGCGTGCCGTCGATCTGGGACACCTTCTCGCACACCCCCGGCAAGACGCACCAGGGCGACTCGGGCGATGTCGCCTGCGACCACTACCACCGCTACGCGCAGGACGTCGCGCTGCTGGCCGACCTCGGCTTCGACGCCTACCGCTTCTCCATCGCCTGGCCGCGCGTGATGGATGCCGACGGCCGCATCAACGAGCGCGGCGTGGACTTCTACAAGCGCCTGCTCGACCAGCTCGACGCCCACGGCATCAGCGCGTGGGCCACGCTGTATCACTGGGACCTGCCGCAGCACCTGCAGGATCGCGGCGGCTGGCTCAATCGCGACACGGCCTGTCGCTTCGCCGACTACGCCGAGCAGATGGGCCGCCTCTTCAAGGGCCGCATGGCCGGCTGGATGACGCTCAACGAGCCCTACTGCTCGGCCTACATCGGCCACACCGAGGGCCGCCACGCGCCGGGCCTGACCGACGCGCGCTACGGCGTCGAGGCCATGCATCACCTGCTGCTGGGCCATGGCCTGGGCACCAGCGCGCTGCGCGCCAACGACGACGCGCCGGTGGGCCTCGTCGCCAACGTGTGCCAGGTGACGCCCGCGAGCGAGTCGCAGGCCGACCTCGTCGCCACCGAGCGCGCAGCCGCCGCGTCCAACCACTGGCCGCTCGATCCGCTGTTCCTGGGCCGCTACCCGGCGCCGCTGCGCGAGCTGTGGCCGCAGGCCGGGGCGCCGATCCGCGACGGCGACATGGCCGCCATCGGCGTGCCGCTCGACTTCGTCGGCATCAACTACTACTTCCGCCAGGTGATCGCCAGCGACGGTGGCCACGGCTTCGTCGTGCAGCCGCTGCCCGGCGTCGAGCGCACGCAGATGGGCTGGGAGGTCTTCCCCGACGGCCTGCGCGACCTGCTGCTGGAGTTCAAGCAGCGCTATCCGCAGCTGCCACCGGTCTACATCACGGAGAACGGGATGGCCAGCGACGACGCCGTCGAGGGCGGACGCGTGCATGATGCGCAGCGCGCGCGCTACTTCAACAGCCACCTCGCGGCGGTCGACGAGGCGATGCGCCGGGGCGTCGACGTCCGCGGCTACTTCGCGTGGTCGCTGATGGACAACTTCGAATGGAGCTACGGCTACGAGAAGCGCTTCGGCCTCGTGCACGTGGACTACGCGACGCAGCAGCGCACGCCCAAGGACTCGGCGCTGGCGTTCAAGCAGTTCCTCTCGCAGCGCCGCGCCGGCGCCTGAACCGACAAGACAAGGCAAGGAGACACAAGACATGAGCAACAAGACCACCCGCCTGGCCCTCGCCCTCGCCTGCGCGTTCGGCGCGGCCGCGGGCGCGCACGCGCAGGCCAACCGCGCCGAGGTGCTGCACTGGTGGACGTCGGGCGGCGAGTCCGCGGCCGTCAAGGAGCTGGCGAGCGCGTACACCGCGGCAGGCGGCACCTGGGTCGACGCGGCGATCGCCGGCGGCGAGCAGGCGCGTTCCGAGGCCGTCAACCGCATGGTCGGCGGCAAGCCGCCCACCGCGGCGCAGTTCAACACGTCCAAGCAGTTCCTCGACCTGATCGACCAGGGCATGCTCAACAACGTCGACGCCGTGGCGGCGAAGAACAACTGGGACAAGATCCTGCCCGCGCCCATCCTGTCGTCGATCAGGATCAAGGGCCACTTCTACGCGGTGCCGGTCGACATCCACATGCCCGCGTGGTTCTGGTACTCGAAGGCCGCGTTCGCCAAGGCCGGCATCGCGGCCGAGCCGAAGACGCCCGACGAGTTCTTCGCCGACCTCGACAAGCTCAAGGCCGCCGGCCTCGTGCCGCTCGCCTTCGGTGGCCAGCCATGGCAGGAGAAGGTCACGTTCTACGCGTGGCTCGCACACGTCGGCGGTCCCGACATGTACATGAAGCTGTACCGTGACAAGGACGCGGCGATGGTGATGACACCGCAGTTCAAGGCGCTGCTCACGTCGTTCAAGCGCCTGCACAACTACGTCGACGCCGGCTCGCCCAACCGCAACTGGAACGACGCCACCGCGATGGTGATCTCTGGCAAGGCCGGCGTGCAGATCATGGGCGACTGGGCCAAGGGCGAGTTCGCCACCGCGCACCAGACCGCGGGCAAGGAGTTCGGCTGCTTCCCCGGCTTCGGGCCGAGGTCGCCCTACCTGGTCGCGGGCGACGTGTTCGTGTTCCCCAAGATCACCGACCCGGCGCAGGTCAAGTCGCAGCAGCTGCTCGCCACCGTCTTCACGTCGCCGGCGACGCAGGTGGCCTTCAGCAACAAGAAGGGCTCGATCCCGATCCGCACCGACGTCGACGTCAAGAGCCTCGACCTCTGCGCGCAGCAGGGCGTGACGATCATGAAGGACATCTCGCGCCAGCTGCCCACGCCCGAGATGCTGATCTCGCCGGACCTCGAGGGCTCGCTGCAGGACGTCATCACCAAGTTCTGGAACACCAACGAGTCGGCCGACGATGCGGCCAAGGCGATCGCAGCCGCCCTGAAGAACGGTTGATACTCGCCGGATGACGAGTCGCCGCCCTCTCCTTCGCCACGCCGTCGCCTGGGCGGCGCTGCTGCCGATGGTGGCGACCGTGCTGTGGGTCTACGTCGGCAGCGTGCTGTGGTCGATGCGGATCTCGGTGAGCAGCTCGCGCACGCTGCCCATCCCGGACTACGTGGGCCTCAAGCAGTACGCGCGCCTGTTCGACAGCGAACGCTGGACGCTGTCGCTGCAGAACATGGCGCTGTTCGGCGTGCTGTTCATCGTCGGCTGCCTCGCGATCGGCTTCCTGTTGGCCGTGTTCATCGACCAGCGCGTGCGCGCCGAGGGCGTGCTGCGCACGATCTTCCTGTACCCGTACGCGATGTCCTTCGTCGCCACGGGGCTCGTGTGGCAGTGGATGCTCAATCCCGAACTGGGCATCCAGTCGACGGTGCGAAGCTGGGGCCTGCCGAACTTCACCTTCGACTGGATCGTGCGCCAGGACGCGGTCATGTACGCGATCACCATCGCCGCCGTCTGGCAGGCCTGCGGCCTCGTGATGGCGCTGATGCTGGCAGGCCTGCGCGGCATCGACGAGAGCCTGTGGATGGCCGCGCGCATCGACGGCATCCCGAAGTGGCGCGTCTACCTCAGCATCGTGCTGCCGATGCTGGGGCCGTCGTTCGGCACCGCGTTCGTGCTGCTGTCGGTGAGCGTGGTCAAGGTGTTCGACGTCGTGGTCGCGATGACGCAGGGCGGGCCCGGACTCGCGAGTGAAGTGCCGGCCAAGTTCATCATCGACAACCTGCTGGTGCGCGCCAACATCGGGCTCGCGTCGGCGGCGTCGACGGTGCTGCTGCTGACCGTGCTCGTGCTGCTGGCGCCGTGGTTCTACGCCCGCGCGCGCGCGTCACGCCAGGGCGAGCGCGCGGCGCGCGCGATGCAGGCGAGCGCCACGCAGGGAGCGGCCGCATGAGCGCCGCCCGGCCGCCCGGAGGCGCTCGCCCCGAAGCCGTCAGGCGGAGGGTTGCCTGATGAGCGCCGCCCGGCCGCCCGAAGGCGCTCGCCCCGAAGCCGTCAGGCGGAGGGTCGACTGATGAGCGCCGCCGTCGTGCCCAGCCAGGGTCTCGGCGACGACGCGATCGCGGAGCGCCGGCGCGGCGCGCCGCGGCGCGCGGGCGGCCGCATGCCGCGGCCCGCGCGCATCGGCCTGTACGTCTTCCTCGTCAGCGCGGCGCTGCTGTTCCTGCTGCCGCTGTACGTGATGCTGGCCACGTCGATCAAGCCGATGGAGGAGATCCGCCTCGGCAACCTGTTCGCGCTGCCGGTCAGGATCACGCTGGAGCCGTGGGCGCAGGCGTGGATGTCGGCCTGCACCGGGCTCGAGTGCGGCGGCATCCGCACCGGCTTCATGAACTCGGTGGCCATCGTCGTCCCCAGCACCGTGCTGTCGATCCTGCTGGGCGCGTTGAACGGCTATGCGCTGTCGTTCTGGCGGCCCCGCGGGGCGCAGGCGTTCTTCGTCGTGCTCTTGACGGGCGCCTTCATCCCCTACCAGGTGATGCTGTTCCCGCTGATCCGCTCGCTCGCCGCGATGGGCCTGTTCGGCACGCTGCCGGGCGTGGTGCTGATCCACGTGCTGTTCGGGATGCCGGTGATGACGCTGCTGTTCCGCAACTACTACGCCGGCGTGCCGCACGAGCTGTTCATGGCGGCGCGCATCGACGGCGGCGGCTTCTGGCGCATCTTCGTGCAGCTCATGCTGCCGATGTCGCTGCCCATTGTCGTCGTCGCGATGATCATGCAGGTCACCGCGATCTGGAACGACTTCCTAGTCGGCCTCGTGTTCGCCGGCCACGACTGGCTGCCGATGACGGTGCAGCTCAACAACATCATCAACACCACCACCGGCGAGCGCCTTTACAACGTCAACATGGCGGCCACGCTGCTGACGTCGCTCGTACCCCTGACCGTCTACCTCGTGTCGGGCCGCTGGTTCGTGCGCGGGATCGCCGCCGGCGCCGTGAAAGGCTGAATTGAACGTCTCGATCAAGCAACTCGCGGTGCGCATGGGCTCGACGCTCGTGCTGGAGCACCTCGACCTCGACGTCGTCGAAGGCGAATTCCTCGTGCTGCTGGGCCCGTCGGGTTGCGGCAAGTCGACGCTGCTGCATGCGGTCGCGGGGCTGATCGACACCGAGGCCGGCAGCGTGCACATCGGCGGGCAGGACGTCACCTGGGCCGACCCGAAGGATCGTGCGATCGGCATGGTGTTCCAGTCGTACGCGCTCTATCCGACGATGAACGTCGAGCGCAACATGTCCTTCGGCCTGCGCGTCGCCGGCCTGCCGAAGGCCGAGATCGCACGACGCGTCGCCAAGGCGTCGTCGATGCTGCAGCTCGACGCGCTGCTCGCGCGCAAGCCGGCGCAGCTCTCGGGTGGCCAGCGCCAGCGCGTCGCGATCGGGCGCGCGCTGGTGCGCGAGGCGCAGGTGTTCCTGTTCGACGAGCCGCTGTCCAACCTCGACGCCAAGCTGCGCACCGAGCTGCGGCGCGAGCTGAAGGCCCTGCACCGCGATCTCGGCGCCACGATGATCTACGTCACCCACGACCAGGTCGAGGCAATGACGCTGGCCACGCGCGTGGCCGTGATGCGCGGCGGCCGCATCCAGCAGATCGGCACGCCGGGCGAGGTCTACGCGCGGCCGGCCAACACGTTCGTCGCCGGCTTCCTCGGCTCGCCCAGCATGAACTTCGTCGACGGCGAGATCGCCGGCCGGGGCGTGACGCTGGGCGTGCGGCCGGAGCATGTCGCGCTACTTCCTGGCGACGACGCGGAGATCACGCTGGTCGAGGCGATGGGCGCGCACGAGGTGGTCTGGCTGGACATGGCGGGCCACCGGCTGGCGGCCATCGCGCCGGCGGAGGACGTCCATCGGATCGGCGATCGGGTCGGCGTGCAGATGGATCTGGATCGCGCCATCGTGTTCGACCCGGTGTCGCAGGAACGCATCGAACTGCCGGCGAGCGCGTTCCAGCCGCGTTCGCGCTGATATCGTCAAAGCCATGGCAACCATCAAGGACGTCGCAAGGCTCGCCGGCGTGGGCGTGGGCACCGCGTCGCGCGTGATCAGCGGCAAGGGCTCGTTCTCCGAAGCCGCGGCGGCGCGCGTGGAGGCGGCCGCGCGCCAGCTCGGCTTCCGGCCGAGCGCGATCGCGCGCGCGCTGTCGCTGCAGAGCACCGGCACCATCGGCGTGTTCGTGCCCGACTTCAAGGGCCCGTTCTACGGCCCGCTGCTGGACGCCATCGACGCCGAGCTGCGCCTGCACGACCGCCACATGGTCGCTGCCAACGGCTGCGGCGACGAGGACACCCGCCAGCAGTCGCTGGACGGCGCGCGCTTCCTGATCGAGCGCGAGTGCGACGGCATCATCCTGTGCAGCACGGCGCTGCGCGACGCGGACTTCGCCGCGCTGCGCGAGGCCTTCGCCAACCTGGCCATCGTCAACCGCGACGTCAAGGGCATGAAGACGCACTGCTTCACCGTCGACCACCGCGCCGCCGGCCGCGCCGCCGCCGACGCGCTGCTGGCGCACGGGCATCGCCGGATCGCGGTGATCTCCGGGCCGTCGGGCGTCGGCGACAACAAGCAGCGCCTGCAGGGCCTGTTCGACCGCCTCGGCGAGGCGGGCATCGCGATGGCCTCGATCCCGACCGAGGAAGGCGACTTCAGCGCGCCCTCGGGCTGGGCCGCGTGCGAGCGCCTGGTCGCGCGCAAGCCCAAGGTCACGGCGCTGTTCTGCGCCAACGACCAGATGGCCATGGGCGCGATCAGCTATCTCGGCCACCATGGCATCCGCGTGCCGCAGCAGTGGTCGGTGATGGGCTACGACGACTCCGATGTCGCCGCGTTCCTGTCGCCGCGCCTGACCAGCGTGCGCATCCCGATCGCCGAGATGGCGCTCAACGCCTGCCGCCAGTTGCTCAACACGCGCTTCGGCTCGGGGCTGGCGGTGTCGCGCAAGTTCGTGCCGACGGTGGTGATGCGCGATTCGCTGGCGAAGGCGCCCTGAGCGGCCCTTGAACGCGGGAGCCGGGGTGCGGGCGGCCGGCATCGGCGCTACGATGCCCGCTCACCCAAGGAGCACCGCATGACCCGCTACGCCAACATCCTCGAAACCGTCGGCCGCACGCCGGTCGTACGCATCAACAAGCTCGCGCCCGAGGGCATCGAGCTGTGGGTCAAGGTCGAGGCCTTCAATCCGCTCGGCTCCGTCAAGGACCGCCTGGCGCTGGGCGTCATCGAGGCCGCCGAGAAGAGCGGCGAGTTGAAGCCCGGCCAGACCGTCGTGGAGGCCACCAGCGGCAACACCGGCATCGGGCTGGCGATGGTCTGCGCGCAGAAGGGCTATCGGCTGGTGGTAACGATGGCCGAGAGCTTCAGCGTCGAGCGCCGCAAGCTGATGCGCTTCCTCGGTGCCAAGGTCATCCTCACGCCGGCGGCCGAGCGCGGCACCGGGATGGTCAGGAAGGCGGCCGAGCTCGCCGCGGCGCACGGCTGGTTCCTGACGCGCCAGTTCGAGAACGAGGCCAACGCCGACATGCACTCGCGCACCACCGCGCGCGAGATCGTCGACGACTTCGCCGGCAAGCGGCTCGACTGGTGGGTGACGGGCTTCGGCACCGGCGGCACGCTGCGCGGCGTCTCGCGCGTGCTCGCGCAGGAACGCCCCGAGACGAAGATCGTCGTCTGCGAGCCGTCCGACGCACCGATGCTCACCAGCGGACAGCCCCAGCAGAGCAACCCGGACGGCACGGCCAGCGCGAGCCATCCGTCATGGAAGCCGCATCCGCTGCAAGGCTGGAGCCCCGACTTCATCGGCAAGCTGACGCGCGATGCCGTCGATGCCGACGTCATCGAGCGAGTGATCACCGTCAGCGGCGCGGACGCGATGCACTGGAGCCGCCAGCTCGCGCAGAAGGAAGGCCTGTTCGTCGGCACCTCCAGCGGCGCGACCTTCGCCGGCGCTCTCGAAGTCTGCAAGGCCGCGGCACCGGGCTCGGTGGTGCTGTGCATGCTGCCCGACACCGGCGAGCGCTACCTCAGCACGCCGCTGTTCGGCGACATCGGCGTCGACATGAACGACGACGAGCTCGCGATCATGCGGTCGACCCCGAGCAGTCACCTGGCCCCCAGGACCGCCTGACCGGCCTCGCCGGCCATGCCACAAAGGCATCCCGGCGCGCAGGCTGTCACGCAATGACCTTGGACCTCTGTTTTCAGCAATAGTGAATTTCGGCGATCCGGGTTTTTCTCGCCGGCGCTCGTTCGTAAAGTGACGTCACCCCGGTGCGTCGCATACCCCACGAAGGTATGCGGCGCCTTGAAACCTCACAACGAATCGAGATCGCCATGCAAACCCGTCACCTGCTCTCCTCCGCCGCCATCGCCCTGGCCTTCTGCACGTCCGGCGCGTTCGCGACCGACGTCGGTTGCCGCCTCGTCGCCAACGGCGTCGAGAAGTGCGACGTGCCCACCGGCGCCGAGCGCAGTCGCGACGAGGTCGTCGCCGAGATCCACGCCAAGGCTGATGCCTCCACCGGCTGCCGCACCGTCGCCAACGGCGTGCAGAAGTGCGACGTGACGACGGGCCGCGAACGCACTCGCGAGGACGTCGTCGCCGAAGTGCTCAACGGCTCGTCGGGCTACGCGATCGCCGGCTGCCACACCGTGGCCAACGGCGTGCAGAAGTGCGACGTGCCGAGCCTGTCGCAACGCGACACCGCCCTGGCCAAGGCGCCGGCGCAGGCCGTCGAGGCGCACTGAGCCGGGGGCGCGGCGCTCAGTGGCGCTGCACGGTCTTGTAGATGCCGCAGCCGAGCACCAGGTCGTCGCCCACCGGGACGACGAACGAGGTCTTCGGCGCGACCTGTCCGGTGGCCGGGTTGAGGAAGTCGTAGTCGACCCAGCCGCCGCCCTGCGCGGCCGCGGCCCAGACGTCGTGCGTCAGCTGCGCGACGTCGGTGCCCAGGATCTGCGCGGCCGTCTTGCGCAGGTTGTGCGGCTTGCCGGCGAACGCGTGATAGACCAGGTGCCGGTCCCAGGCGAACACATACATGTCGCGATCGGCGAAGCCGTTCGCGGCATCGGTGATCTCGGGCAGGCAGGCCGCGCCGCGGCGCTTGTAGAGCGCGACCGCCCTGCTCACCAGCGCATGGGCCTCGTCGGCGGTGCCCTGGCGCAGCCGGAACGAGCTCACGGTGCGCGCCAGCCTGCGCGCGCGTTCGCCCAGGCCCGATGATGCCGACGAGGTGCGTTCCACCATCGTCGCGTTCTCCTGCGTGATGTCGTCGAGGCCGCGAATGGCCTCCGACATCTGGCTCAGGCTGGTGCTCTGCATCTCGGCCGCCGACGTGATGGCGCGCACGTTGCCGGCCACCTCGCCGATGCCCGAGACGACGCTGGCCAGCAGGTCGCCCACTTCGTCGATGTGCGACGCGCCCGAGGCCACCTGCTCGCTGGAGCGCGCGATCAGCGACTTGATCTCCTGCGCCGCGCCACTGCTGCGCAGCGCCAGCGAGCGCACCTCGGCGGCCACCACGGCGAAGCCGCGGCCGTTCTCGCCGGCACGCGCCGCCTCGACCGCCGCGTTCAGCGCGAGGATGTTGGTCTGGAAGGCGATGCCGTCGATCACGCCGATGATGTCGTGCACGCGCTGCGAGCTGGCGCGGATGGCATGCATCGTCTCCACCGCCTCGCGCATGCGGCTGCCGCCGGATTCGGCCATCTCGTGCACGCGGCTCGCGAGCCGTTCGACGGCGCGGGCATCGAGCGCGTTCTGCTTCACCGAGCCGCTCAGGTCCTGGACGCTGGCCGACGTCTGCTCGAGGCTTGCGGCCTGGCGCTCGGTTCGCTGCGCCAGCTCGCCGGTGCCGGCCGCGAGCGACTCGCTGGCCTGCGACACGAACGTCGCCTCGCTGCGGATGTCGGCCACCAGCGCCGACATGTTCGCGTTCATCTCGTCCAGCGACGCGGCGATCGCGCCGAACTCGTCGCGGCCTTCGGCGCCGATGCGGCCCGACAGGTCGCCGTCCTTCATCGCCCGCACGCCGGCCTGGAGCGGTCGCAGCGAGCGCGCGAGGGCGCCATGCAGCGACAGGCTCAGCGCCACGGCGGCCGCGCCGAGCGCGAGGCAGACGATTGCCATGGCCGCCCCGCCTTCGAGCTGCAGCAGGCGCACGCCGGCGCACAGCGCCAGCGCGACGCAGGTGGCGCCCAGCAGGGCGATTCGGCGGCGCACGGAGGCGCCTTCGGCGAGATTGATTCGTTCCATCCCTGGATCCCTTTCGCGGCCGCACGGAGTCGGCTCTGTCATCGAGGATTCTTGGCCATCTCGCGCCCGTCAAACCGTCGAAAAGGCCGGTGCCGCGGGGCATCTCGCCGCGCAGTCGCGACAAGCGCAATGAGCCGTCAAGAACTCCCCGCACGCGGCGGGCCGCGTTGGAGAAAGCGCCCGATTCACGGCGCTCATCGAGCGGTCGAAATTCACGGCCGCTCCTAGACTGACCAGGCGCAAAGGAGTGCAAGCAATGCCCATGGTCACCCCCTCCCTCAACCTGCCGCAGCCGGCCGCCACGACGTCGTCGGCGCCAAAGACGGCCGCGGCGCCGCTGCCGCCGATCGCGCCGCCCGTGTCCAACGCCGCGCAGGCGAAGATGCCCGATGCGCCGAGCACGACCGTCACGCTGAGCCCGCAGGCGATGAGCGCGATGGCGGCTTCCAGCCATCCGTCGTCGAGCCCGATGTCCAACGCCTCGGCGCCGGCGCCCGCCCCGGCCGCGCAGGACGGCTCGCTTTACGATTCCATCAAGATGGGCATCTCGACCGCGGTCGCGGACGTCGGCGACGCGATCGCGGACGGCGCGCATGCCGTCGTCGATGGCGTCGAGACGACGCTGTCGACTGCCAACAAGGTCGCGACCGGCATCGTCGAGCTGCCCTTCGCGGCGGTGTCCAAGGCCGCCGACGCGGTGGGCGCGCTCATCGACAAGCTCTGACCCCCGGACGAGCAGCCGCGTTCGACTTTCGTTGCGCCCACGTCAAGATACGCAAAGCGCCTTGACGCCTACAGACGCCGTGGTGCTGGCGTGAAGAATGGACTTCGTCACCCCTTTATTGAAGGAACAATGATGAAGCTCCAACGCATCTCCGCTCTGCTGGCCGCCCTGATGATGGCCGTGCCGCTGGTCTCGATGGCCGACGACCATCACGACCGCGACCACGATCGCCCCGACTGGGATCATCCGGGCTATCGCCATGACGAATACCGCGGCGTCGGCCCCAACCACGAATGGCGTCGCGGCGGCGCGCTGCCCGCCGAATATCGCGGCGACCGCTACGTCGTCAACGACTGGCGCGGCCATCACCTGAGCGAGCCCCCGCGCGGCTACCACTGGGTGCAGGTCAACGGCGACTACGTGCTCGCCGCCGTCGCCACCGGCATCATCCTCGACACGCTGCTGACCCAATAAGCGGCCGCTACGTCCGGCACGGCACGCGCTGCGCCGGATCGTAGAAGAAGGTCTCCTCGGCGATCCGTTCGCCTTCCCAGCGCTGCCACGCGAGTTCCTCCATGTGCGTGACGCTGCCGTCGCGCCAGACGAAGTGGAAGATCCAGCGGATCACCACGTGGTCGCCATTGACGAGCACCGGTCGCACGCAGGTCGACGTGACGGACTCGGCGCGTGCCATCACTGCGCGCTCGTTGGCGACATGCGCGTCGCGCCCCACGCGCGGCGTGCCCTGGTTCTCCTGCATGGTCGAGTGCTCGGCGTAGAACTGCTCGCACGCCTCGGCGTGGGCATTGCTCTCGACCAGCGCGATGAAGCGCTCCAGCGTGTCCGTCGTTGGCATCGTGACCTACCGTCCGCGCGACGCGCGGCGCGGCGATGATGTCACATCCCCACGGGCTTCAACAGCGTCGCCACGATCGCATGCTGGTAGGTCGTGATCTCCCACGGGTTGCCGTCGGGGTCGGCGAAATAGAGCGACCACGACAACTGGTGATCCTCGGGCTCGACCGGCCTCTTGAGCTTGTCGACCAGGTGCTGTCGCCATGCGACGAACTCCTCGGCGCCCACCGACAGCGCGATCACGCTGCGGCACGGCTGCGCCGGCGCCTCGAACAGCGCGATGTGCACGGTGCCGGACGAGTTCGACAGCGTCAGCGGGCCGCCGTCGGCCCAGGACTCGAGCTCGGGCACGCGCTTGAAGCCCATCACGTCGGCATACCACTGCTCCGCCCGGTTGCGGTTCGTGGCGTAGAGGTGGATGTGGTCGATGCGGTCGAAGGCAGGAATCATGGCGAGTCTCGGGTCGGCGGGTTGCGGGCGAAGCGTCGGGGCAGCAATCTTCAGTCATCCAGCGGATCGTGTCCCCAGTTCATCAGCGACCAGCGCCAGCGCGTATGGCGGACGTCGCCGTCCGGCCGCTGCGCCAGGTGGCGATGCACGTAGCCGACCACCTTGCGCATGTGCGCCACGTCCGAGTCGCTCAGGTCGGCGTCGTCCTTGCGCAGCAGCTCGACGATGCGGCGGCCCGAATGGTGGCCCACCGACTCGCTGCCCTCGCCGTGCGCGATGCCGACCGCGCGCGACTCGCCCGTGGCCAGCCACTTCTCGAGCGCCGCGGGCGACATGTTGACCGCGGCCTTGAACTCGCGCAGCGTGGCCGTCGGGTCGTCGGGCTGGGCGGGCATCTCAGCGACCCCCGCTCGACGCACCCGTCTGGTGCACGGCCTTCGCGGCGCGCATTTCCAACTCGAAGTCTGACATGCGGCTCTCCACCAACCTGTTCATCCGAACAGGCAAGCGGCATTCCCCGCGAGCGCGGGCGTGACGCGTCAGCGCGCGAACGAGCCCGCGCGCGCGCGCGCGCGCGACGTGGCAGCCGCGGCCTGCCAGGCGCTCTGCATCAGCTCTAGCTCGGCCAGGCGGGTGACGAGGCGCTTCGGGCCGGCGTAGCCCTCGAACACCGCGCGATGGCCGGCGAGCGACATCGAGCCGTCCAGGTCGTAGTACGAGCGAACCCACCCGAGCAGGTCCTCGAGATGGTCGTCCTGCTCGCGCTTGCTGCGGTACTTGTGCGGCTCCCACGGGCGCGCGCGGCAGTTGGCGACGCAGACGTCCTGCCCCGGCTCGAGAAAGATCAGCAGCGGGCGGTGCCGCAGCACGGCCTCGACCAGGTCGCCGTAGCAGCCGTCGATGACCCAGTCGTCGGACTCGCGGCAGAACTGCGCCAGGTCGGCGAAGACGAGTTCATCGGGCCGCTGCACGGCCACCTGGTCGGGCTCCCACACCAGCGTGTCGAGATCCAGCATCGGCATACGCTGCGTGCGCGCCAGCGATTTCGCGAGCGTCGACTTGCCCGATCCCGCATTGCCGAGGATGACGATCCGCATTGGCTGGCCCGTGGTGGCGACTCATCGATTGTCCTCGACCCGGGCGCGCAAGTCATCCGGCCCGGCATCAGGGTTTGCATACAGCCGAGGGTGGCCCGCGACACCGAGCTTTCCCGCGACTGTCACCCCGGTGTCACGAAGCGACTCCACGATCCGCGGGTTCGATTCAAGAAGAGGGACAGCACACCATGAACACCATCGTCAGCCCGACGACGCTCGCCGACGCGGCGGCCCCGAGCCGGCCCCGCCTCGACCACAAGCCCGGCAAGGGCACCTGGGCGGTCTTCGTGCTGCTGCTGCTGGTCGGCCTCGGCTACACCGCGTACAGCATCTCGACCGACTACGCCGCCAGCGGCGAGACCGCCACCTCCCTCTGGCCGTTCATCCTGCTGGGACTGGCGCTGGTGATCGCGCTCGGCTTCGAGTTCGTCAACGGCTTCCACGACACGGCCAACGCGGTGGCGACGGTGATCTACACCAACTCGCTGACGCCGCAGGTCGCGGTGGTGTGGTCGGGCCTGTTCAACTTCCTGGGCGTGCTCGTCTCGAGCGGCGCGGTGGCCTTCGGCATCATCTCGCTGCTGCCGGTGGAGCTGATCCTGCAGGTCGGCTCCAGCGCCGGCTTCGCGATGGTGTTCGCGCTCCTGATCGCCGCCATCATGTGGAACCTCGGCACCTGGGCGCTGGGCCTGCCGGCCTCGTCGTCGCACACGCTGATCGGCTCCATCATCGGCGTGGGCGTGGCCAATGCGCTGATGCACGGACGCGACGGCACGAGCGGCGTCGACTGGTCGCAGGCGGTCAAGATCGGCTACTCGCTGCTGCTGTCGCCACTGGTGGGATTCGTCGTCTCCGCGCTGCTGCTGCTGGCGCTGCGCACGCTGGTCAAGAACAAGGCGCTTTACGAGGCCCCCAAGGGCAACACGCCGCCGCCTTGGTGGATCCGCGGCCTGCTGGTGCTGACGTGCACGGGCGTCTCGTTCTCGCACGGGTCCAACGACGGCCAGAAGGGCATGGGCCTGATCATGCTGATCCTGGTCGGCACGGTGCCGATCTCGTACGCGCTGAACCGCGCGATGCCGGTCGAGCAGACCACGGCGTTCGCCGCGATCGCCCAGGTGACGCAGGCCTCGCTGTCCAAGGTCTCGACCGGCACGGCGCCCGCCGACCCGGCCAAGCCGCTCACGCTCTACATCCGCACGAAGCAGCTCACGCCGGACGTCATCCCGTCGCTGGCGGCGGTCGCGGGCAGCATCGGCGACCAGGTGCGCCAGCACGACACCCTCGCCAAGGTGCCGGCCGCCGTGGTGCCGAACGTCCGCAACGACATGTACCTGGTCTCGGAGACGATCCGCCTGCTGCTGCTGGACAAGACCGTCACGCTGGACAACCAGACGCTCGCGAACATCAAGGAGTTCAAGAAGCAGATCGACGGCGCGACCAAGTTCATCCCGCTGTGGGTGAAGGTGGCCGTGGCGATCGCGCTGGGCCTGGGCACGATGGTCGGCTGGAAGCGCATCGTCGTGACGGTCGGCGAGAAGATCGGCAAGACGCACCTGACCTACGCGCAGGGCATGTCGGCCGAGCTCGTCGCGATGTTCACCATCGGGCTGGCCGACAACTTCGGCCTGCCGGTGTCGACCACGCACGTTCTCTCGTCCGGCGTCGCGGGCACGATGGCGGCCAACAAGTCGGGCCTGCAGTGGTCGACAATCCGCAACCTGGCGATGGCGTGGGTGCTGACGCTGCCGGCCGCCATCCTGCTGTCGGGCAGCCTGTACTGGTTGTTCGCCAAGCTCTTCTGAAGCGGAGTCCGAAAGAATGAATGCCCTGTTCGACCAGGATGCGATGCGCCGCCGCATCGAGCGCGAGCTCATCGACGGCTACGACGAAGAGATCGAGATGGAGATGGAGGACCGGCTGGTGGCGGACCCGCTGGACGCCAGCAGCGAGGACGCCGGCGAGCGCGTGCGCTACTTCCGGGAGCTGTTCCGGCTTCAGGGCGAGCTGGTGAAGCTGCAGGACTGGGTCGCGGCCTCGCGCCAGAAGGTCGTGATCCTGTTCGAGGGCCGCGACGCCGCCGGCAAGGGCGGCGTGATCAAGCGCATCACGCAGCGCCTGAACCCGCGCGTCTGCCGCACCGTCGCCCTGCCCGCGCCCAACGACCGCGAACGCACGCAGTGGTACTTCCAGCGCTACGCCGCGCACCTGCCGGCCGCCGGCGAGATCGTGCTGTTCGACCGCAGCTGGTACAACCGCGCCGGCGTCGAGCGCGTGATGGGCTTCTGCAGCGACGACGAGTACGAGGAGTTCTTCCGCTCGGTGCCGGCCTTCGAGGGCATGCTGCAGCGCTCGGGCATCAAGCTGATCAAGTACTGGTTCTCGATCACCGACGACGAGCAGGAGCTGCGCTTCCTGGGCCGCATCCACGACCCGCTCAAGCAATGGAAGCTGAGCCCGATGGACCTCGAGAGCCGCCGCCGCTGGGAGGAGTACACCAAGGCCAAGGAAGTGATGCTGGAGCGCACCCACTCGGCCGAATCGCCGTGGTGGGTCGTGCAGGCCGTCGACAAGAAGCTGGCCCGGCTGAACTGCATCCACCATCTGCTGAGCCAGTTCCCGTACACCGAGATCGAGCACCCGGCGGTGCACCTGCCGGAGCGCCTGCGCCACGAGCACTATTCGCGCCAGGCCGTGCCGGAAGACATGATGGTGCCGGACGTCTACGGCCAGTAGCTTGCGCGGGCCGCGCGTTCTTCGGGGACGTGCGGCCCGATTTCTTTTTCAGTCCCGGCGGCGGAAGGCCAGCCAGCCCGCCAGCGCCGTGAAGCCGACGACGATCGCCGCCACCCAGTGGAAGCCGTGCGGATCCTGCGCCAGCGGAATGCCGCCGACGTTCATGCCCAGCAGGCCGGCCACGAGGTTGATCGGCAGCGCCAGCACCGTCACGACGGTCAGCGTGAACACGCTCGAGTTGGTGTGCTCGCCCACCTGCGCGGCGATCTCGTCCTGCAGCAGCTTGATGCGCTCCTGCAGCGCGGCCAGGTCGCGCAGCACCAGGGAAAACTCCTCGGTGGCCTGACGCAGCGCGTCGAGGTCGACCTCGTCCGTCCACGGGGGCGGCTGGCGCAGCAGCCGGAACAGCGCGCCCGGCTCCGGCGCGAGCAGCCGCTGCAGCCGCACGAGCACGCGGCGCAGCTTGCCGAGATCCTCGCGCTTGTCGCCGAGGCGGCCGACCAGCAGCTTGTCCTCGACCTCGTCGACCTGCAGCGTGGCCTGGCGCACGATGCGCACCAGCACGTCGGCCTGGTCCTGCAGCAGGCGGTCGAGGAACAGCAGCGACGAGCGGAAGCAGACCCCGTCGCGCACGGCCTGGCGCAGGCGGTCGATCGAGCGCAGCGCGTGCACGCGCGCGGTGATCGCCATGCGCGGGCCGACGTTGACGCACAGCGTCTCGATCTGCGACGGATCGAACGAGAACTCGAAGGCCACGTCGTTGACCACGGCCACCAGCGTGTCGCGGGCGTCCTCGATGCGCGTCGAGCGCGAGCCCTCGTGCAGCGCCGCGAAGAACTCGGGCGCGACCGCCAGGTTGCGTTCGATCCACGGCTCGGCGCCGGCGTCGGCGAGGTTGAAGTGCAGCCAGACGAAGTCGCTCGTGCCGACCGAGGGCTGGCCGGCCAGCCAGTCGAGCGCGCGCGGCAGGTCGATGGCGACGCCCGGCTCGCCGCCGGCGAACAGGAAGCCGCAGATCAGGCCATCGGGATCGGAGCCGTAGGACGGGTGCATGAGGGCGGGGACGACCTGCCGCGGGTTGCGGCAAACTTCCGATCGTCCTGCGCCGCGATGACTGCACGATGACAGCGCCTTGCCGGTTCGCACGGCGGCGCCCATTTACAGGCCCGTGGCAAGATCGACGCATCGGCCTCCGTGCCAGTCCCGATCCTTCGAATGAACGTCCTCCTTCGCGCGGCGATCGCGCTGCTCGCGACCTCGCTCTCGCTGCAAGCCGGCGCTGCCGATGCCGCGGCATCTGCGGCATCGGCCCCCGCGCCGGCCGCGCCGTCCCCGGACAAGTGCCAGGCGCCGACAGCCGATCGCGCCGCCAACCGCGCCTGCGCCGTCGGCCTGTGGCGCCACGCCGAGGCCGAGCGCACCGCCGGCCGCAACGACGCCGCGCTGGCCGCCCTCGCGCGCGGCGACCGGTTCTCGCCCGACGACCTGCGCTTCGCCATGGCCCACGCGAGCCTCTCGCTGAAGCTCGCCGGCCAGCTCACGCCCGCCGGCATCGATGCCGCGGCCAAGGCGGCTCCCGGCGACGTCGGGCTGGCGATGTTGCATGCCGAGCTGTCCATCGCGAAGCGGGACTTCGCGGCCGCGCTCGCCGACGTCGACGGCGTGCTCGCGAAGCGGCCCGACGCGCCGCTGGCCTGGGAGACGCGCGCGACCGCCGACGTGGCCCGCCCGGACTTCGCCGCCGCCCACGCCGACGTCGCCCAGGTGCTGCGCCTCGAGCCCCGGTCGCCGGTCGCGCTGCGCCTGCGCGGCCTGCTGCGCAACAACGGCGGCGACCATGCCGGCGCGCTGGCCGACTACCAGGCCGCCCGCGCCATCGCGCCGCGCCCCGAGGATCCGTTCATCATCGGCTCGACGCAGTTCCTGCAGCGCCAGTTCGGCGACGCCGCCGCCACGCTGGCCACGCGCGCGCCGCCGGCGCCGGACGGCACCTACTGGCGGCTGTGGCGCTACCTGGCGCTCGCGCGGCTGGACGGCGTCGAGCGCGCCAGCGGGGCGCTGGGCCCCGGCACGCCGCCGGGCACCGGCACGCTCTGGCCCGGGCCGGTGGTGGACTTCCTGCACGGCTCGATCGACGCGGCCACGCTGCTGGACATCGCACGCAAGTCGCAGGAGGCCCACGACGTCTCGCAGGTCTGCGAGGCGCACTTCTACATGGCCGAGGACGCGCTGCTGCGCCAGCACGGCGACGCCGTCGCGCTGTTCCGACAGGCGGCCAACGATTGCCCGCGCAACTTCCACGAGTACGAAGGGGCGGTCGCCGAACTGAAGGCGGCCGGCGCGACGCCGGTGGCGAGCGCCACGGTGCCGGAGACTTCGGCGGCCCGCTGACGCCTGCGCCGCGAGCCAGGGCTCCGCGGTCGATCCGGGCGGCGAGGGATCGCCGCGCAGCGTTCGCGCGATCAGGAAGGCGAGCAGCGGAATGAAGATCGCAAGGATGTATTGCGTCCGCGAAACGCCGATTCCGAATGGGAACCAGATGCCCGGCACGCCGAGCGGATCGAGCAGCTCGGCGCCGAAGAACGCAAGAGCCGTGAGTGCCAGGGTGACCAGCGCGAGAGTGCGCGGCGTCCGGCCGCGGACAATGCGCACCGCGATGACGGCAAGCAGTGCAATGGCTGCGAAGCGGCTGGCGCTGGTCACGCCGGCCGAGCGCGTCACGACTCCGGCGATCTGCGCGACCATGATCGCGACCGTCGCCGCATCGATGCTTCTCCACGGACGCTGGCGCCAGCGATTCCAGGCCAGCGCCCAGGCCGCCACCGTGGGCATCCACATGAACCTCGCCAGCACCGAGTAGGTCGGCAGGTCCATCGCGTCGGTCCAGGAGACGAGCGCATTGTCGAAGCGACGCACTGCCGTCAGCGCGAGCGCGATGCCGGCGAAGGCCAGGAAGCCCCGTTCCTCGCTGCGAGGCCGGCACCAGGCCGCCAGGCCGACGAGCAGGAGCATCGCCAGCGGCTCGATCGCATCGACGACGTAGCCCGCGATGGTTCGATCCCATTGCACGCGGTGGAGCCTGTCGCTGACGGGCCGGGGCGCCAGGATCGGCGCACTGTGCATGCCGCCGCTGCCCGCGCTGCTTCCGGGCCGCGGCAGCATGAAGACGCGCAGCGCGAGGATGCCGCGCGTGCCCGCGGCGCCGGCGGGCAGGGCGAACTGCAGCGGCCGCGTGCCGACGACACGCGGGTGCGGCCCGAGCCTGCCGGAACCTCCCAGCCGCTGTCCGTTCCAGTAAAGCTCGTAGCCGTCCTCCACGGCCGTCGGCCCGAGGACGTCCCACGACGCCGCGCCGCCCGGCACGTCCACCGCGCGCCGGTACCAGGCGTAGCCGGTGTAGCCGGGATGTCCATGCGCCATCCACCCGCTGACATGGTCGGGCAGGCCGACGTCGGCGTCGTGGCTGCCCGGCCGGGCGGTCAGGTCGATGGTGTCCCAGGCGCCGTCGTCGACGCTGGCGTCGGCCCAGTGCGGGTCATCGCCCGTGTGGAAGCGCCAGCGGCCGTCGAGCAGGATCGCCGCGGCGCGCAGCGACGGCGGGTCGTCTCCGCCTCCGCGCGCCAGCGCGCCGATCGCGGCGGCCGACGCCAGCAGCGTCGCCAGGATGATGCCCGCAACGAGCCGGCGTCGCGTGGCGGCTGTCGATTCGGCCATCGCGAAGGCCTTCCGCAGGACCTACCTGGCCGCGGGCTGGAACCGCGCGTCCCCGAACTGCCAGAGCATGAAGCTCCACTTGTCCGCCACCTGCTCCTGCAGCTGCGTCTTCGTGGCCCCCGGGCCATGGCCGGCGTCGAAGCCCATGCGCAGCAGCACCGGCTTGCCCGAGGCCGTGGCGGCCTGCAGGCGGGCGGCCATCTTCATCGACTCCCAGGCCGAGACGCGCGCGTCGTTGTAGCCCTGCATCAGCAGCGTGGCGGGGTACTTCACGCCGTCCTCGACGTGGTGGAACGAGTCCATCTCCAGCAGGGCGTCGAACTGCTTCCTGTCCTTGACGGTGCCGAATTCGGGGATGTTGGCCGGGCCGCCGGACTGCAGTTCCTCGCGCACCGAGTTGAGCGCGCCCACCTCGGGCACGGCCACGGCCCACAGGTCGGGACGCTCCGTCATCGCGCGGCCGATGGCGAGGCCGCCGGCGCTGCGGCCGTCGATCGCCATCTTCGCGGGGCTGGTGTAGCCCTGCTTGACCAGGTAGTCGCCGCAGGCGATCAGGTCCTTCCACGTGTTGGGCTTGGTGAGCAGCTTGCCCGCCAGGTGCCACTGCTCGCCGTAGACGCCGCCGCCGCGCACGTGGCAGGTGGCCTGCACGCCGCCGAGCTCGTACCAGGCGAGCTGGCGCGGCAGGTACGCGGGATTGTTGGTGATGCCGTACGAGCCGTACGCGTGCAGCTCCAGCGGATTGCTGCCGTCGAGCTTCATCGACTTCGGATAGACGATGGACAGCGGCACCTCGAGCCCGTCGTGGCTCTTGACCATCACTTCGCGCGATTCGATCTCGGCCGGGGCGCCGAACGGGCCGACGGCCTGCAGGCCGGTATCGGCGATCTGGTCGTCGCGCACGCCGACGGCGTAGTAGGCGCTGTCGTGCGTCCACGAGTCGACGGACACGATCACGCCGGGCCGGCTCAGGTCGGCGTCGACGATGCGGATCGCGCCCGACACGGGCATCGCGACAGGCACGGGCTGCGCGTCATTCGCATACCCCACCCTGTACAGCTTGCCGGCGACGCCGTCGCGCGTCTGCACGTACAGCGCGTCCTTGGCCGCGGCGATGTTGTCGATGACCTCGCGGCTGGGCGCGACCACGACGCGCGCCAGCGCCAGGTCGGGATGCGTCATGCTGGTCTGCAGCACCTTGAAGCGCGAGGCGCTCTGGTGCGACAGCAGGTAGAGATCGTCGCCGTGGATCGCGAAGCCGGTGATGTCCGACTCGCGGCCGAACAGCTTGCGCCACTTCAGCTTCGGGTCGAGCGCCTGGCCCTGCGGCGCGGCGTAGAGGTCGAACTCGTTGGCGACGCCGTTGGCGGGGATCGCCACCGTCCACTTCGTGCCCGCGATCGGCGCGACGAACGGGAATTCCGCGGCGGCGATCTTCAGGTGGTCGTCCTTGCCGGCGACGATCACGGCCTGGTCGGCGCCCTGCCCCTTCATGCGGTGGAAGAACGCGGTCTGGCCGACGAGCTTCTCGCTGTCGGGCGCGTCCTTGGGCAGCAGGCGCTGGCGCAGGTAGAAGAAGCCGCTGTCGTCGGCGGCCCAGTTGGCGTCGCTGTATTGCGCGCGGTCGATGGGCACGGCGAGCTCCTTGCCGGTCGCGACGTCCATGACGTGGATCACCGTCTGCTCCGAGCCGCCCGCCGACAGCCCGTAGGCGACGAAGCGGCCGTCGTGCGACGGCGCGAAGAACTCGATGGCGTGCGGCGAGCCGGTGGCCTTGGCGAGGGTCTCCGGGTCGACGAGCAGGCGGTCCTCGCCCTTCATGCCCTGGCGCACGTAGAGCTTGCCCTGCTCGTCGCCGGCGAGCCGCTTCTCGACGAATACCAGGCCGCCCGCGCTCAGCTTGACCTGCGTCACGCGCGCGGTCACCGAGGCCTCGAGCTCGCCGATGCGGGCCAGCAGCTTCGCGCGACCCGGGATCGCGTCCAGCGTGGCGCGCGCGAAGTCGGCCTGGGCGTGCGCCCACTGCTGCACGTCGGGCGCCGACAGGTCTTCCATGTAGCGGTAGCTGTCGGTCACGACGGTGCCGAAGTAGGCGTCGCTGGCGGCGCGGACGGGAGCGACCGGGGGCATGGCGCCGGCGTGTGCCAGGGCGCACGCGCCGGCCAGGGCGGCGCAGCTCGCGCGCAGCGCCGGGATCGAACGGGGCATCGGAAGCTCCAGGACGTTGTCGGAGCGCGGAGTATGCCAACGCGCGCGGGCCGCCAACGTCAGCAATTACGCGCGTGCGCGCGGTCGAGCTACGGCCCGTTACGAACGGTCAGCCGATGGCCGGATAGCTGCCGGTGCCTTCCGGCCACGGTGTCAATACCTCGAATCCGTCATGCGTGACGGCCACCATGTGCTCCCACTGCGCCGACAGCGAGTGGTCGCGCGTGACCACCGTCCAGCCGTCGGCCAGCTCGCGCGTGCCCGGCTTGCCGGCGTTGACCATGGGCTCGATCGTGAACACCATGCCCTCGCGCAGGGTCATGCCCTCGCCGCGGCGGCCGAAGTGGCAGACCTGCGGCTCGTCGTGGTAGATCTGGCCGATGCCGTGGCCGCAGTAGTCGCGCACGATGGAGAAGCCGGCCTTCTCCGCGACCTGCTGGATCGCCGCGCCGACGTCGCCCAGCGTCGCGCCCGGGCGCACCGTGCGGATGCCCGCGCGCATCGCCTCGTAGGTGGTGTCGACCAGCCGCTTCGCGAGCACGCTGGGCGCGCCCACGAAGTACATGCGGCTGGTGTCGCCGAACCAGCCGTCCTTGATGACGGCCACGTCGATGTTGACGATGTCGCCGTCCTTGAGCACCTTGTCGCCGGGGATGCCGTGGCAGACGACGTGGTTGACCGACGCGCACACCGTCTTCGGATAGCCGTGGTAGCCGATGTTGGCGGGAACAGCCTTCTGCACATTCACGATGTGGTCGTGGCACAGCTTGTCGAGCTCGTCGGTGGTGACGCCGGCCTTCACGTGGGGCGTGATCATCTGCAGTACCTCGGCGGCGAGCGCGCCCGCGGCGCGGGACAGCGCGATCTGCTCGGGCGTCTTGATGAGGTTCGCGCCGCGCCTCATCGGGCCGCCTTGCGGATGGCCTTGCGGGCCGTGACGGACGCCGCCGTCGCCGCCTCCGGCTTGACGAACGACAGCTCCGCCGCGCCCGTGCGCGCGCCCCGCAGCATCAGCTGGCAGATGTCGCCGTAGGTCAGCTCGGGGTGCAGCTCGGACAGCATGCCCACGCGCAGCCAGTGCTCGGCCTGCGCGTTGATCGAGCGGCTCAGCGCGTCGCTGGCGTCGCGCAGGTTGTCGTGCATGAGGTCGGAAATCTTGACGATGCCCATGTCGGGGCTCCTTATACGATCCATATACAGATCGTATATTACCCCACGAGCTTGCGTCAGGACCGGACGACCTCCAATGGACGCACCGTCAGGTACACCGGCACCGGCTGGCGCACGCCGCGGATCACCTTGAGCACGCAATCGCGGTTGACGCGGCTCGCGTCCAGCGTCTGGTGCAGCGCGTCGACCGTCGGGATCGCCACGCCGTCCAGCCCGACGATGACGTCGCCCTCGCGCACGCCCACCTGCGCCGCGGGGCTGCCGGGCTCGACGCTCATCACGCGCACGCCGGTCGATTGCGGCAGCTCGTAGGTGAGCACCACGCGGCGATGCAGCTCCTGCGTCTGCCCTGCGACGCCGAGATAGCCGCGCCGGACGCGCCCATGCTGCAGCAGCTGCGGGATCACCCAGTGCGCGATGTCGACCGCCACCGCGAAGCAGATCGCCTGCGCGCCGCGGATGATGGCGGTGTTGATGCCGATGACCTCGCCGTTGGAATCGAGCAGCGGGCCGCCCGAGTTGCCGGGGTTCAGCGCCGCGTCGGTCTGGATGACGTCGGGGATCAGGCGGCCGGTGCTGGTGCGCATGCTGCGGCCCAGCGCGCTGACGATGCCCGCGGTGACCGTGTGCTCGAAGCCCAGCGGGTTGCCGATGGCGATCGCGATCTGCCCGCGCCGGAGGCCGGCCGAGCGGCCCAGCGGCGCATGCGCGAGCGAGCCGCGCGACAGGCCGTCGATGCTCAGCACGGCAAGATCGGTGTCGGGATCGTCGCCGACCCAGCGCGCGTCGAACTCGCGGCCGTCGGCCAGCGAGACCTGGTGGCGCAGCTCGGGCCGCGCGCCGGATTTTCCATGGACGGGCGGCTTGCCCGCGCGCACCACGTGCGAGTTCGTCAGCACGTAGCCGTCCGGCGTGAACAGGAAGCCCGAGCCGCCGCCCAGGCGATCGTCGGCGCCGCCCGAGCCGTGCAGCCGCACCGCGGCCACGCTGGGCCCCAGGCGCTCCACCACCTCGCTCACCGTGCGCGAGTAGGCGTCCTGCAGGAAGGCATCGTTGGCACCCATGTCGTTCTCCTTCGAGCGCCAAGCTGCGGGCCGGGCCGGCCGATTTCAAGGGCGGCCGGCCCGGTTCCCCCTCCCTGCGACTCAGGACGGCTTGGTCACCGACAGGTAGATCACGTGCTTGGCCGGGTCGGCGCTCACGCTCGCGTTGATGCCGCTGCCCGTCATCGGCAGCTGCACCAGCGCGTTGCAGCCGCGCGCGCTGCCGTCGGCCTGCTGGCAGGCGTTCACGACGCGATGGCGCAGGCCGGCCGCCGGGTCGTTGAACGTCACCGTGTCGGTGTGGCCGTCGGAGCCGAACTTGCGCGTCTCGGTGGCGCTGGCCGCATCGACCGCGAGCGCGGTGTTGGTGTCGGCCGCGAATGCGCTCACGCTGGTTGGCGTGACGTCCACTTCCCAATACACGCCAGTCGTGCCGACCGTGGGCAGCGAGAGCGCGGCCTGCGGCGCCATCACCAGCACCGACTGGTCCGTGGTCGCGATGCTCCAGGTGTGGCCGTTGCCGTCGCGGTAGGCGAAGACGCGCGCGTCGACGGTGGGCTGGGCGTCGGTCTCGTCGTAGTAGTCGAAGCCGCCGGCGGCGTCGACCTGCAGGTGCGCGTGCAGGTCGGTGGCCGCGGCGCAGCCGCCGTAGCCGCCCGGGCATTGCTGCGCGGCGACGTGCTTGCCGTTCGCGTCGAAGGTCTCGGAGCCGAAGTCGCCCGAATCGATCGCCGTGCCGGCCCAGGTCACGCGGTTGAAGGTGCCGGCCAGCGCCGCCATGTCCAGCGTCTGCTCGGGCATCGTCATGCCGAAGTCGGGGTCGATGCCGTTGCCGCCCTGGCGCCACACGCCCATGCCCGACCTGGAGACGGCGAACTGCGTGTTGTACGGGTCGTCGATCGCGTAGAGGCACGGCTCGATCTGCGTCAGGTGCTGCGTCACGCCGTTGATGACCGCGGTCAGCGCGCGCGCATCGATGGTGACGATGCTGTCGGAGTGGTCGCCGAAGTCGATCGAGCGATGCTTGCCGCTCTTGAGCGACGGGCAGTCGGCGTTGGCGACGGCCAGCAGCGTGACGATCGTGGACTGGCCGGTGCTCGTGCCCACGCCGGCGGAGGTGGCGACCGCGGTGGTCAATTGCGCCAGCGTGGTGCCGGCGTCGCTCAACGAGGTCGACAGGTGCTGCAGCGCGGCGTCGTAGCCCGAGCCGCTGCCCGGCTGCAGCGGATCCGAGACCACGTTCGTGACGCCCGAGACGTCGACGTTCGCCTTGGCGAGCGACTGCAGCAGCGTCGCCTGCGACTGCTGCAGCGATGTCGCGCTGACGGCCGACGTGGCGCCGAAGTTCGACGCGTAGGTGCTCGGCGACGTGCCGGCGAACTGCGCGACGAGCAGCTCCGTCAGCGGCGTGACCTGGACGGTGGTGTCGGCCGCGCTCGTGCCCGGCGCGATGGCGTGCAGCACGGTGGCGCCGTCGGCGCTGGTGGCGGTCACGACGCACGGCAGCTGCCCGTCCTCG
Source organism: Scleromatobacter humisilvae (assembly GCF_023231945.1). Classification (GTDB taxonomy): domain Bacteria; phylum Pseudomonadota; class Gammaproteobacteria; order Burkholderiales; family Burkholderiaceae_C; genus Scleromatobacter; species Scleromatobacter humisilvae. The sequence goes on along the minus strand of NZ_JAJLJH010000003.1, from coordinate 276,623 downwards.
AGCTTCTGCGTGAAGACGCCCGAGGTGTCGGCCGTCGTGCTGCCGCTGCCGCGCGCGCAGCTCACCGCGACCGTCGAACCGGCGAGCGCCGCCCCCGACGCGACGGTGCCCGAGACCTGCATCGGCGTGGCCGCCGGCGGGGTGAGCGGAGCCACGGGGCCGTCGCCGTCGCTGCCGCCGCACGCGGCGAGCGCGAGGACGGACAGGGACGCGAGACGCGTGCGGAGCGATGGGTGGAACCTGCGATGTGTCATGGGCCTCTCCAGATGAAGTTCTTGTTCCCGGCTCGCGCAACGAGCGCGGCTACCGGGGCAAGTGGATTCTTCGGGCAGGCGATCCGCGTGTAATCATTCATGTGAATGACGTGCGCGTGGCCGCGACGTGCGGGCGCGTCGAGCCGGGATGGCCCGGGACGGTCACAATCGGCCGATGTCCGGCCCGCCACCCGCCCCCGCCCTGCCGACGCCGCACGCCCGGGCCCTGGTCGCGGCCACGGCGGCCGTCATCCTGCTGACGTGGGTCGCCCTCGCGTTCGCCGGCTGGCGCGGGCGCGAGGACGCGGTCGACGACTGGCGCTTCTTCCTGGCCAACCTGTCCGAGATGGCCGCGCAGCACGCGGACCAGACGCTTGCCGCCGCCGACGCCGTGCTCGAGCGCGTGGTCGACGACGTCAACAAGACCGCGCCGGTGGACGAGCCCGACCTCGTCCTCAAGGCCGGCACGCGCGAGATGTTCGAGCTGCTCAAGCGCCGCCAGGGCGACCTGCCGCAGATCGACGTGCTGTCCATCCTGGGTGCCGATGGCCGGCTGCTCAACTTCTCGCGCACGTTCCCGACGCCGCCGGTCAGCCTCAACGACCGCGACTACCTCCGGGCGCACCTGGCCGATGACTCGCTCAAGATGTTCCTGTCGGCGCCGGTCAGGAACCGCGGCACCGGGCGCTGGACGTTCTATCTCGCGCGCAAGCTGCGCAGCGTCGACGGTCACGCGATCGGCATCGCGCTGGTGGGCATCCAGTGCGAATACTTCCAGCGCTTCTACCAGTCCATCGATTCGGCGCGCGAAGGCGTGTCGGTGTCGCTGCTGCGCCGCGACGGCCTGCTGCTGGCGCGCCAGCCGCCCGTGGACGACTACATCGGCAAGAGCTTTGCCGGCGGCCCGATGTTCCAGCTGCTGTCGCAGGCGGGCGGCGTGGCGCCGCGCACCGCGCTGATCAAGGGGCCGCGCGTCGTCGACCCGGCCGACACGGGCACGCGCCTTGTCGCGCCGACGATCTCGCGCAGCTATCCGACCGTCGTCGACATCGTGGCCACGCAGGACCTGATCCTCGCCCACTGGCGCCGCACGATGGCGTGGATGGTCGTGGTCGCGCTCGCGTTCGACGGCGTGCTGGCGGCGCTCGCGTTCTGGATCTCGCGCCTGCTGCAGCGCCGGCGCGAGATCCTGCAGCAGCTCAAGTCCGCGCTCACCGCCGCCGATGCCGCGAACCAGGCCAAGACCTCGTTCCTCGCCAACATGAGCCACGAGATCCGCACGCCGATGAACGGCATCCTCGGCATGACCGAGCTGCTGCTGCAGACGCCGCTGGAGCCGCGCCAGCGCGAGCTGGCCGCGTCGGCCTACGCGTCCGGGCAGACCATGCTGCACGTGCTCAACGACGTGCTCGACGTCTCCAAGATCGAGGCCGGCAAGGTCCAGCTGGAGCTGGTGGACTTCGACTTCGTGCAATTGCTCGCCGACGAGCTCGCCCTCTTCCGCGCGACCGCCGCGGCCAACGGCATCGAGCTGTCCAGCGAGTTCGACCGCGGCTTGCCCGCGCGTGCCAACGGCGACCCGACGCGGCTGCGCCAGGTGCTCATCAACCTGCTGAACAACGCGATCAAGTTCACCGAGCGCGGTGGCCAGGTGCGGCTCGCGGCGTGGCGGGCGGGCGGCGACGCCGCGTCGCACCGGCTCGTGATCGAGGTGCGCGACGACGGCATCGGCATCAGCGAGGCCGCGCAGCGCCGCCTGTTCGAGCCGTTCACGCAGGCCGACGAGTCGACGACGCGGCGCTTCGGCGGCACCGGGCTCGGGCTGGCGATCAGCAAGGAGCTCGTCACGCTGATGGGCGGCGAACTCGGCGTGGAGAGCGCGCCCGGCGCCGGCTCGACCTTCCGCATCGAGCTGACGCTGGCCGCGGCGGCGGCTGCGCGCGACGCCGAGCCGCTCGCGGACGCGGTCGACGGCGAGGACCGCCGCCTCGCCGGCCTGCACCTGCTCGTCGCGGAGGACAACCCGGTCAACCTGCAGGTGGTCGTCGCGATGCTCGAGGGCATGGGCGCGCGCGTGTCCTGCGCCCCCGACGGCACGCAGGCCGTCGCGCAGTGCCGCAACGGCCACTTCGACGCGCTGCTGCTGGACATCCAGATGCCCGGCATGGACGGCTACGAGGCCGCGCGCCGCATCCGCGCCGAGGGCGCGCGCCGCCTGCCCGTCATCGCGGTGACCGCCAACGCGATGTCCACCGACCGCGACCTCGCGTTGGCCGCCGGCATGAACGACCACCTGCCCAAGCCGCTGACGCGCGATGCGCTGGCGGCGATGGTGTTGAAGTGGACGCGGCCGGAGCCGGCGGCGTCCTAGCCGGTCATTGCGGCGGCGCCATCGCGATGCCGCTCGAACAGCAGGCGGTCGAACCACTGCCCGCCCAGCTCGAAGCTGCGGCGCGAGTGGCCGAACTGCGTGAAGCCGTTGCGCTCGAGCACGCGGATCGAGCCCTGGTTCTGGGGCCGCGCGACGGCCTCGATGCGTCCGAGCCCGTGCGTGCCGAAGGCCTCGGCCAGGCACAGCGCCACCGCGCGCGACGCGATGCCGCGGCCGCCGTCATGCTCGCCGATGCGATAGCCCAGCTCGGCGCATTGGTAGTGCGTGCGTCGCACGGCGGTGAGATTGATGCGGCCGACGATGCGGCCGTCCTCGACGACCAGGTACTGGAACGCCTGGTCGTTGGCCCGTGCTGCCTCGGCCGCGGCGATCGCCGCAGCGACGCCCCGTTCGCTGTAGAAGCCCGGGTCGCGCGCGTTGACCCAGCGTTCGAAGTAGGCGCGGTGTTCCAGCTCGAATCGCAGCAGCGCCGCGGCGTCGGCGGCCACGACCGGGCGGATCGCGACGCCGCTCAAGTCGCCGATCCGAAGTGGCCGGCCTTGGCGTGCTCGACGAGCTGGTCGAGCGCCTTGCCCCAGCCCGCGTGGAAGCCCATCTGCTCGTGCGCCTGGCGCGACGGCACGTCGCCGTGGCGCACGAGGGCGGTGTACTTCGTGCCGCCGGCGACGTCCTCCAGCGCGATGATGGCCGACATCATGAACGGCACCGCCGCGAACAGCGCCTTGGCCTGCGGCCGGAAGCCCGGGCCCATCACGCCGGTCCACACGAGCAGTTCCTTGTCGACGACCTGCAGGAAGCAGCCGGTGTTCGTGAAGCCCGGGCCTTCGGGGCCCTGCATCGTCGTCTGGAAGATGCCGCCGGGCTGGAGGTCGATCTTGCAGTCGGTGGTCTTCCAGGGCAGCGGGCAGAACCACTTCACGAGATGCCCGGGCTCGGTCCAGGCGCGCCAGACGAGGGCGCGGGGGACGTCGACGACGCGTTCGAGCACGAGGTCGAGTTCGGGGTCGGCTTTCAGCGCGGCGTGCGGCATGGTTGGGTCCGGCGAGACGGCTTTGTCGAGTCAGGGTCGCAGTCTAGCTTCACGGCGGCGACGGGTGGCGCCTGCGGCACTTCTTTGCCGGCCGCGCAGCGCACGGCAACCGGCGCCGCACACCACGCACACGAAACGATCAGGCCGCGCGCAACGCCCTCGCCGCCGCCACCATGTTCGTCAACGCCGGAATCACCTCCTCCCAAGCCCGCGTCTTCAACCCGCAGTCCGGATTGACCCAAAGTCGCGAGGCAGGAATGCGCTCCGCCGCCTTGCGCATCAGCTGCTCGATGTGCGCCTGCGTCGGGATGTTGGGCGAATGGATGTCGTAGACCCCCGGCCCGATCTCGTTCGGGTACTTGAAGTGGTCGAACGCGTCGAGCAGCTCCATGTCCGAGCGCGAGGTCTCGATCGTGATGACGTCGGCGTCCATCCCGGCGATGGACTCGATGATGTCGTTGAACTCCGAATAGCACATGTGCGTGTGGATCTGCGTCTCGTCGCGCACGCCGTTGGCCGTGATGCGGAACGACTCGACGGCCCAGTCGAGGTAGGTCTTCCACTGCGACTTGCGCAGCGGCAGGCCTTCGCGCAGCGCGGCCTCGTCGATCTGGATCACGCGCACGCCCGCGCGCTCGAGGTCCAGCACCTCCTCGCGGATCGCCAGCGCCAGCTGGAAGCATGATCGCGAGCGCGGCTGGTCGTCGCGCACGAAGGACCAGTTCAGGATCGTCACCGGGCCGGTGAGCATGCCCTTCATCGGCTTGGCGGTCAGCGACTGCGCGTAGCGGATCCACTCGACCGTCATCGCCTTCGGGCGCGAGATGTCGCCGAACAGGATCGGCGGCTTGACGCAGCGCGAGCCGTAGGACTGCACCCAGCCGAACTCGCTGAACGCGTAGCCATCGAGCTGCTCGCCGAAGTATTCGACCATGTCGTTGCGCTCGGCCTCGCCGTGCACCAGCACGTCCAGGCCCAGCGCCTCCTGCTCCTTGACGCTGCGCGCGATCTCGCGCTGCATCGCCAGCTTGTAGCCGGCCTGGTCGAGGCGCCCAGCCCTGAACTCGCTGCGCGCGTGGCGGATCTCGGCGGTCTGCGGGAACGAGCCGATGGTCGTCGTCGGATACGCCGGCAGCTTCAGCAGCGCGGCCTGCGTGGCCGCGCGCTGCTCGTAGACGCTGTGGCGGCGTCCGAGGTCCAGCGTCAGCCCGGCGACGGCGGCCTGCACCGCCGGGTCGTGCACGCGCGGCGACACGCGCCGCGAATCCACCGCAGCCTGGTTCGCGGCCAGCGCGTCGCGCGCCCAGTCGCGGCCCATGTTCAGCGCCGTCGCCAGCACCTCGAGTTCATGCAGCTTCTGGAGCGCGAAGGCGAGCCAGGACTTCAGCTCGGCGTCCAGCTTCTTCTCGCTGCCCAGGTCGACGGGCACGTGCAGCAGCGAGCACGACGGCGCGATCCACAGGCGGTCGCCGAGGCGGTCGCGCAGCGGCTCGAGCCAGTCGAGCAGCCGATTCAGGTCGGTCTTCCAGATGTTGCGGCCGTTGATCACGCCCAGCGACAGCACCTTGTGCGTCGGCAGCATGTTGAGCAGCGGGACGACGTCCTCGCGGCCGTTGACGGCGTCGACGTGCAGGCCCGCGACCGGCAGGTTGGCCGCCAGGTACATGTTCTCCTGCAGCGGGCCGAAGTAGGTCGCCACCAGCAGCTTGACGCCGCAGCTCTTGAGCTGGTGGTAGGCCGCGTTGAAGGCGTGCTGCCAGTCGGCGTCGAGCTCGGTGACGAGCAGCGGCTCGTCGACCTGCACCCATTCGACGCCTTGCGCCCCGAGTTCGGCAAGCAGCTGCGCGTAGACGGGCAGCAGGCGCGGCAGCAGCGCGAGCCTGTCGGACTCGTCCTTGGCCTTGCCGAGCGCGAGGTAGGTGACCGGGCCGACGATGACGGGCTTGGCCTTGACGCCCTGCGCCTTCGCCTCGGCGAGCTGTTCCAGCAGGCGCGAAGAGTCCAACTGGAACTCGGTGCCCGCACTGAACTCGGGCACGATGTAGTGGTAGTTGGTGTCGAACCACTTGGTCATCTCGCCGGCGGCCACACCGCCGCCGCAGCATCCGGCGTGGTCGACGCCGTGCGCCGAGCGGCCGCGCGCGACGCGGAAATAGTTGTCGAGGGAGTCGCCGTGGAAGCCGCGCACGCGCCCGGGCAGGTTGCCGAGCGTGAAGCTCATGTCCAGCATCTGGTCGTAGAACGCGAAGTCGCCGACGGGCACCCAGTCGAGGTTGGCCTGGTTGATCCAGTGGCGCTGGCGCAGCTGCGCGCCGAGCGACTTCAGCTCGCTGAGCGACGACTGGCCCTTCCAGTAGGACTCGAGGCCGAACTTCAGTTCGCGCTTCGCGCCGATGCGGGGAAAGCCCAGGTTGTGCGTGGTGACCATGAGGATTGTTCGTTCGAAGTGAGGCGGAAGACCGCCATCGTAGGGACGGACATGCATGACGTAAAATGGTCATTTCTCAGGGATCGATCGATTCCGCTCATGGATCTCCATCATGCTTGAACGCATCCACCTGGCCATCGTCCAGCAGGTCGACAAGCTCGGCTCGCTGACCGCCGCGGCCGAGGCGCTGCACCTGACGCAGTCGGCGCTGAGCCATTCGGTCAAGAAGCTGGAGCAGCAGCTGGGCACCGACATCTGGCTGCGCGAGGGCCGCAGCCTGCGCCTGACGCAGGCCGGCGAGTACCTGCTGCAGGTCGCCAACCGCGTGCTGCCCCAACTCGAACTGGCCGAGACGCGCATCGGCCAGTACGCCGAGGGCGAGCGCGGCAGCCTGCGCATCGGCATGGAGTGCCACCCGTGCTACCAGTGGCTGCTGAAGATCGTCTCGCCCTACCTCGCGCGCTGGCCGGACGTCGACGTCGACGTCAAGCAGAAGTTCCAGTTCGGCGGCATCGGCGCGCTGTTCGGCTACGAGATCGACCTGCTCGTCACGCCCGATCCGCTGTACAAGCCGGGGCTGCGCTTCACGCCGGTGTTCGACTACGAGCAGGTGCTCGTCGTGAGCCGCGGCCATGTGTTGGCGAACGTGGCGTACGTCAAGCCCGAGCAGCTGACGAAGGAGGTTCTGATCACCTACCCCGTCGCGATCGACCGGCTCGACATCTACACGCAGTTCCTGATGCCCGCGGGCATCACGCCGCGGCGCCAGAAGTCCATCGAGACGACGGACATCATGCTGCAGATGGTCGCGAGCGAACGCGGCGTCGCGGCGCTGCCGCGCTGGCTGGCCGAGGAATACGCCGCCAGGATGCCCGTGGTGCCGCTGCGCCTGGGGCGCACCGGCATCGCCAAGCAGATCTTCCTCGGCTGCCGCGAGGCCGACGTCGACATCGACTACCTGAAGGCCTTCGTGGGCATCGCGCGCGAGCCCGTGCCCGCGCGCGCGTCACGCGCGCGGCGCAAGGAGGCCGCGCGATGAGCACCGACCGCGCCCCGCGTGCCTGGATCCGCCTGCCCTCGGGCGCCGCGCTCGACCTGATCAACCCGTCGCCGCAGGCGTGGACGGACGAGGACCTGGCCAAGCGCCTGGCGCGCACGTTCCGCTGGGGCGGCGAGTCGACCTGGGATTGGCCGCTGTCGGTCGCGCAGCATTCGTTGATGGTGCTGGCGCTGCGCCGGCAATGGGCCGACGTGCCCCTGACGGCCGGCGAGCAACTGGCCGAACTGCTGCACGACGCCGAAGAGGGCTTCCTCGGCTTCGACTGCATCTCGCCACTCAAACGCGTGTTGGGGCAGCCGTTCAGCGACGTGGCAAATCGCCTGATGCACGCGGTCTCGCTGCGCTACGCCCTGCCCGATTGGACGCCGGAGACGCACCGCATCCACAAGCGCGCGGACAGCATCGCCGCGGCCTCGGAGGCGGTGCATTGCACGGGCTGGTCGCGCGAGGAAGTGCGCGACGTGCTGGAGATCGAGTTCCCGGTGCTGGACGTCGACCCGCTGCAATCAATCCATGGCGGCGCGGCGTGGGCGCCGTGGCCGTCGGATGTGGCGGCGGCGAGGTTCCTCGACGAACTGGATCGTCTGACGAGGGAGCGCTGACCCCGCCGGTTCGCTCAGGTGTACTTCTTCTCCAGCGCATCCCAAGCCGGCTTGCCCACCAGCCGCTGCCGTTCCGCGAACGGCGCGACGAGGTTCGGATCCTCGTCGACGCGCCTGGTGTCGCGCAGCACGGTCAACGCCTTCTGCATGCCGGCCAGCGCGCCCTGCAGCGCCGCGTTGGCATACAGCACGATGCCGTAGCCCAGCGTGCCGAGCTCCTCGGCGCCGAAGATCGGCGTCTTGCCGCCGATGACCATGTTCATCAGCTGCGGCGGGCCCAGGCGCTGCGGCAGCGCGCGGATCTCCTCGGCCTTGGTCACGGCCTCGACGAACAGGATGTCGGCGCCCGCTTCCGCGAAACGCTGCGCGCGTTCGACGGCGGCCTCGAAGCCGTGCGTGGCGGCGGCGTCGGTGCGGGCCATGATCAGGAAGTCGGGGTCGGTGCGCGCGTCGACGGCGGCCTTGATCTTGCTGACCGCCTCCTCGGTGGAGATCACTTCCTTGCCCGAGAAGTGGCCGCAGCGCTTGGGCGCGACCTGGTCTTCGAGCTGGATGCAGTCGGCGCCGGCGCGCTCGAGGATGCGCACCGAGTGGTAGGTGTTGAGCGCGTTGCCGAAGCCAGTGTCCATGTCGACCAGCAGCGGCAGGCCGACCGCGTCGCGGATGCGGCTCGTGGCCTCGGCGATCTCGGCCAGGCCCATGAAGCCCTGATCGGGCAGGCCGAGGTTCATGTTGGTGACGCCGGCGCCGGTGACGTAGATCGCCTCGAAGCCGAGGTCTTCGATCACGCGCGCGGACAGCGCGTTGAAGGCGCCCGGCACGATCGCGCCGCGGCGCGCGTTGACGAGGGCTTTGAGGGTCTTGCGAGTGGACATCGAGGGATCCTGAAACTTAGAAACTGTCGCCCGGGATGCGGACGTTGCCTTCCATGAGCACGCGCGCGCTGCGGCTCATCAAGGCCTTGGCGACCTTCCATTGGCCGTCGACCTGCACGGCCTCCGCGCCGACGCGCAAGGTGCCCGACGGATGGCCGAAGCGCACCGCGGTGCGGTCCGAGCCGCCGCCGGCCGCGAGGTTGACCAGCGTGCCGGGGATCGCCGCCGCCGTGCCGATCGCGACCGCCGCCGTGCCCATCATCGCGTGGTGCAGCTTGCCCATGGACATTGCGCGCACCAGCAGGTCGATGTCCTTCGCGGCCACCTTCTTGCCGCTGGACGCGACGTAGTCGGCCGGCTTCGCGACGAACGCGATCTTGGGCGTGTGCGCGCGCGTGCGCGCCTCGACGAGTTGCTGGATCAGGCCCATGCGCAGCGCGCCGTGCGCACGCAGCGTCTCGAACATCGCGAGCGCCCTGGCGTCCTCGTTGATCGCGCCTTGCAGCTCGGTGCCGGTGTAGCCGATGGCCTCGGCATTGACGAAGATCGTCGGGATGCCGGCGTTGATCATCGTGGCCTGCAGCTTGCCGATGCCCGGCACGTCGAGCTCGTCGACGACGTTGCCGGTCGGGAACATCGCGCCGCCCGCGCCGTCGCCCTCGTCGGCCGCGGGGTCGAGGAATTCCAGCGGCACCTCGGCGGCCGGGAAGGTCACGCCGTCCAGCTCGAAGTCGCCGGTCTCCTGCACTTCGCCGTGCGCCATCGTCACGTGCGCGATGATGGTCTTGGAGATGTTGGCCTGCCAGATCCGCACGACGACTTCGCCGTCCTGCGGGATGCGCGCCGCATCGATGAGGCCGCTCGAGATCGCGAACGGCCCGACGGCCGCGGACAGGTTGCCGCAGTTGCCGCTCCAGTCGACGAAGGCCTGGTCGATGGCGACCTGGCCGAACAGGTAGTCGACGTCGTGGTCGGGCCGCGTGCTGCGCGACACGATCACCGTCTTGCTGGTCGACGACGTCGCGCCACCCATGCCGTCGATCTGCTTGGCGTACGGATCGGGGCTGCCGATCACGCGCATCAGCAGCTTGTCGCGCGCGGGGCCGGGCTGCTGCGCGGACAGCGGCAGGTCCTCCAGGCGGAAGAACACGCCCTTGCTGGTGCCGCCGCGCATGTAGGTCGCGGGGATCTTGATCTGCGGAACGTGGGACATCTGTTGGGTGTTCCTTAGACTGCTTCGGCGGCAGAGGCGAGGAAGTCCTGCGCGAAGCGCTGCAGCACGCCGCCGGCTTCGTAGATCGACACTTCCTCGGCGGTGTCGAGGCGGCAGGTGACCGGCACCTCGAGCTTCTCGCCGCTCCTGCGATGGATGACCAGCGTGAGCGTCGCGCGCGGGCTGCGCTCGCCGACGACGTCGAACACCTCGGTGCCGTCGATGCCCAGCGTCAGGCGGTTGACGCCCGGCTTGAACTCCAGCGGCAGCACGCCCATGCCGACGAGGTTGGTGCGGTGGATGCGCTCGAAGCCCTCGGCCACGATCGCCTCGACGCCCGCGAGGCGCACGCCCTTGGCCGCCCAGTCGCGCGACGAGCCCTGGCCGTAGTCGGCGCCGGCGACGATGATCAGCGGCTGCTTGCGCTGCATGTAGGTCTCGATGCCTTCCCACATGCGCACGACCTGGCCCTCGGGCTCCAGGCGCGTCAGCGAGCCCTTCTTCACCTTGCCGTCGACGACGGCCATCTCGTTGACCAGCTGCGGGTTTGCGAAGGTGGCGCGCTGCGCGGTCAGGTGATCGCCGCGGTGCGTGGCGTAGGAGTTGAAGTCCTCCTCCGGCAGGCCCATCTTCGTGAGGTACTGGCCTGCGGCGCTGTCGGCCAGGATCGCGTTGGACGGCGACAGGTGGTCGGTGGTGATGTTGTCCGGCAGCACCGCCAGCGGGCGCAGGCCGCGCAGCGTGCGCTCGCCGGCCAGCGCGCCTTCCCAGTACGGCGGGCGGCGGATGTAGGTCGATTGCGGGCGCCAGTCGTACAGCGGGCTGATCTGTTCGCCGGAGTCGACCTGCAGCTTGAACATCGGGTCGTAGACCTGGCGGAAGTGCGAGGGCTTGACGCTGCTCGCGACGATGGCGTCGATCTCCTCGTCGGTCGGCCAGATGTCCTTCAGCGTGACGGGCTGGCCGTTCGCATCGGTGCCGAGCACGTCCTTCTCGATGTCGAAGCGCACGGTGCCCGCGATCGCGTACGCGATGACCAGCGGCGGCGACGCGAGGAAGGCCTGCTTGGCGTACGGGTGGATGCGGCCGTCGAAGTTGCGGTTGCCCGAGAGCACCGCGGTCGCGTAGAGGTCGCGGTCGATGATCTCCTGCTGGATCTTCGGGTCGAGCGCGCCCGACATGCCGTTGCAGGTCGTGCACGCGAAGGCGACGATGCCGAAGCCCAGCTTCTCCAGCTCGGCCAGCAGGCCGGCCTCCTCGAGATACAGCTGCACCGCCTTCGAGCCCGGCGCCAGCGACGACTTGACCCACGGCTTGCGCACGAGTCCGCGCGCGTTCGCGTTGCGCGCGAGCAGGCCCGCGGCGATCACGTTGCGCGGGTTGCTGGTGTTGGTGCAGCTCGTGATGGCCGCGATGATGACGGCGCCGTCGGGCATCTGCCCGGGCGTCTCCGTCCATGGGCCGGCGATTCCGCGCGCCGCGAGGTCGGACGTCGGCAGCCGCTTGTGCGGGTTGGACGGGCCGGCCATGTTGCGCACCACCGTCGACAGGTCGAAGCGCAGCGTGCGTTCGTACGCCGCGGTCTTGAGCGCATCGGCCCACAGGCCGGCCTGCTTGGCGTAGATCTCGACCAGCTTGACCTGCTCGGCATCGCGGCCGGTCAGGCGCAGGTAGTCCAGCGTCTGGTCGTCGATGAAGAACATCGCGGCCGTGGCGCCGAACTCGGGCGTCATGTTGGAGATGGTGGCGCGGTCGCCGAGTGTCAGCGCCGCGGCGCCCTCGCCGAAGAACTCGAGGTACGCGCCGACGACCTTCTCCTTGCGCAGGAACTCGGTGATCGCCAGCACGATGTCGGTGGCCGTGATGCCCGGCTGCGGCTTGCCGGTCAGCTCGCAGCCGACGATGTCGGGCAACCGCATCCACGATGCGCGACCCAGCATCACGTTCTCGGCTTCGAGGCCGCCGACCCCGATCGCGATGACGCCCAGCGCGTCGACGTGCGGCGTGTGCGAGTCGGTACCCACCAAGGTATCCGGGAACGCGACGCCGTCCTTCGCGTGCACGACCGGCGACATCCGCTCGAGGTTGATCTGGTGCATGATCCCGTTGCCCGGCGGGATCACCTCGACGTTCTTGAACGCCTTCTTGGTCCACTCGATGAAGTGGAAGCGATCCTCGTTGCGGCGGTCCTCGATCGCGCGGTTCTTCTCGAACGCATCGGGATCGAAGCCGGCGAACTCCACCGCCAGCGAGTGGTCGACGATCAGCTGCGTCTGCACCACCGGGTTGACCTTGGCGGGATCGCCGCCCATGTCGGCGATGGCGTCGCGCAGGCCGGCGAGGTCGACCAGCGCGGTCTGGCCGAGGATGTCGTGGCAGACGACGCGCGCCGGGAACCACGGGAAGTCGAGGTCGCGGCGGCGTTCGATCAGCTGCGTCAGCGACACGGCGAGCATGTCCGGGGCGCAGCGGCGCACCAGGTTCTCGGCGTGCACGCGGGAGGTGTAGGGCAGCTTGTCCCACGCGCCGGCTTGCAGCGCGTCGACGGCCTCGCGGGCGTCGAAATAATCCAGCGCGGTGCCGGGCAGGTTCTTGCGGTAGTCGGTGTTCATGCGGCCTCTTCGCGCTGGCGGGTCAGGACGTTTACTTGCGGTCCTTGAGGGCGACGAACGGCTGGTCCTCGGGGCCGGTGTAGTTCGCGCTCGGGCGGATGATCTTGTTGTCGATGCGTTGCTCGATGATGTGCGCCGCCCAGCCGCTGGTGCGCGAGATCACGAACAGCGGCGTGAACATCGCGGTGGGCACGCCCATCATGTGGTAGCTGACGGCGCTGAACCAGTCGAGGTTGGGGAACATCTTCTTGGCGTCCGCCATCACGGTCTCGAGGCGCTCGGCGATGTCGAACATCTTGGTGGAACCGGCGTCCTTCGACAGCGATTTGGCCACACCCTTGATCACCACGTTGCGCGGATCGCTGACCGTGTAGACCGGGTGGCCGAAGCCGATGACGACCTCCTTGGCCTCGACGCGGCGGCGGATGTCGGCCTCGGCCTCGTCCGGGTTGTCGTAGCGCTTCTGGATCTCGAACGCGACTTCGTTCGCGCCGCCGTGCTTGGGGCCGCGCAGCGCGCCGATGCCGCCGGTGATGGCCGAGTAGACGTCGCTGCCCGTGCCGGCCACGACGCGGCAGGCGAAGGTCGACGCGTTGAACTCGTGCTCGGCGTACAGGTTGAGCGAGGTGTGCATCGCGCGTTCCCACGCGGCGCTGGGCTTCCTGCCGTGCAGCAGGTGCAGGAAATGCGCGCCGATCGAGTCGTCGTCGGTCTCGACGTCGATGCGCTTGCCGTTCTGGCTGTAGTGGAACCAGTAGAGCAGCATCGAGCCGAGCGACGCCATCAGGCGGTCGGCGATGTCGCGCGCGCCGGGCGTGTTGTGGTCGTCCTTCTCGGGCAGCACGCAGCCGAGCACCGAGACGCCGGTGCGCATCACGTCCATCGGATGCGCGGAGGCCGGCAGCTGCTCCAGCGCGGCCTTGACGGCGGCGGGCAGGCCGCGCAGCGACTTCAGCTTGTCCTTGTAGCCGCGCAGCTCGGCCGCGTTGGGCAGCTTGCCGTGCACCAGCAGGTGGGCGACCTCCTCGAACTCGGTCTGCTCGGCCAGCTCGAGGATGTCGTAGCCGCGGTAATGCAGGTCGTTGCCGCTGCGGCCCACCGTGCACAGCGCCGTGTTGCCGGCGGTCACGCCGGAGAGGGCGACGGATTTCTTGGGCTTGAAGGTCGGGGCGGTCTGGGTGTCGGCCATGAATCTCTTTCGGGAAGCAGTTCGAGGGGGCGCGAGCGATTGTCTCGGGGATCGCGGCGCGAGGGTGCGGCCATGATATTTGCAATCTTCGCAGTCAGGTATTGCTTTGCCGCAGCAATGATTGCGAACATGATGTCGAAAGTTGCAACGTTTGCGAAGCCGGCCGCCATGCGCAAGACCTTTCTGGGCATCAAGCTCAAGACCCTGCGCGAGCAGCGCGGCCTGACGCAGGCGGCGCTGGCGCAGCTGCTGGGCTTGTCGCCCAGCTACCTCAACCAGCTCGAGAACAACCAGCGGCCGCTCAGCGTGCCGGTGCTGCTGCGGCTGCAGTCGTCGCTGGGCGTCGACCTGCAGCTGTTCTCGGAGGACGACGAGGCGCGGCTGACAGCGCAGCTGCAAGACGTCGTCGCGCAGGCGCCCGACGGCGGCGCCGTCTCGCTCGCGGAGCTGCGCGCGATGGCCCAACAGATGCCGGCGCTGGCGCAGGTGCTGATCCGGCTGCACCGCCGCGGCCGCGACGCGCAGGATCGCCTCGACACGCTCGCCGCCAGCCTGGGCGAACGCGCCGGCGAACTTGCGCAGGCCGCGCGCCAGCCGCACGAGGAGGTGCGCCACTTCTTCTACGAGCGGCAGAACCACATCACGGCGCTCGACGAGCGTGCCGAGGCGCTGGCCACCGCCGTGATGGCGCTGAAGCTGCGCCCGCCCGCGGCGGCGGTCGCGTCCTCGGACGACCCGCGCGCACTCGCGACGCGCCTCGAGGCGTGGCTGCTCGACAAGCACGGCGTGCGCACCACCGACCTCGCCGCCGACTCCGGCATGCTGCGGCGCTTCGATGCATCGCAGAAGCGCGTGGCCATCAATGACGCCGTCGAGCCGGCGCAGCGCGCGTTCCAGCTGGCCACGCAGCTCGCGTACCTTGAGGCGGCCGCCACCATCGACGAGCTCGTCGCGCAGGGCGACTTCAGTGGCCCCGAGCCGCGCTCGCTCGCACGCATCGGCCTGGCGAGCTACTTCGCCGGCGCGCTGGTGCTGCCCTACGGCCGCTTCCTGGCCGCGGCCGAGAGCCTGCGCTACGACATCGAGCTGCTCGCGCAGCGCTTCGGCGTCAGCTTCGAGACGGTGTGCCATCGCCTGTCGACGCTGCAGCGCCCCGACGCCCGCGGCGTCCCGTTCTTCTTCGTGCGCGTCGACCGCGCGGGCAACATCTCCAAGCGCCAGTCGGCCACCGACTTCCACTTCTCGCACTCGGGGGGCACCTGTCCGCTGTGGAACGTCTACGAGGCCTTCGCGCAGCCGCACAAGGTGCTGACGCAGGTCGCGCGCATGCCCGACGGCCGCACCTACCTGTGGATCGCGCGCTGCATCGCGCGCACGACCGGCGGCTACGGCTCGCCGGAGCGCACTTTCGCGATCGGGCTGGGCTGCGACGTGCGGCACGCGTCGCGGCTGGTCTACGCCAAGGGGCTCGCGCTGTCCGACCCGGAGGCCGCGACACCGATCGGCGCGGGCTGCAAGGTCTGCGACCGCGAGGGCTGTCCGCAGCGCGCGTTCCCGGCACTCGGCAAGCGGCTGCGCATCGACGAGAACGAGCGCTCGCGCGAGCCGTACGCCGCGAACTGAGCGGCGCGCTTGGCATACTTCGACATCGCAGCAACGAGGATCCCGCCGTGGCCCTCCCCTTTTCCGCCGGCGCCGTCGTCTACGCCAAGGACATCCACCGCCTCGCCCGCTTCTACGCCGCCGTCGCCGACCTCGAGGTGATGCACGAGGTCGACGACCACATCGTGCTCGAGTCCGAGAGCGTCGAGATCGTCATCGTCGCGATCCCCGCGGACGTCGCGTCGCGCATCGTCATCAAGACGCCGCCCGACAAGCGCGAGGCCACCGCGTTCAAGCTCGTCTTCGCCGTGCCCAGCCTCGCGCAGGCACGCGAGGCCGCGAAGGCCAACGAGGGCGAGATCTACCCGAGCGGCAAGGAGTGGAGCTTCCAGGGGCTGCGCACCTGCGACGGCGTCGACCCGGAGGGCAACGTGATCCAGTTGCGCGAGCTGCCGGTCGATGCGGGGCTCGGGGACGTGGAGGACTGAGCGTCGCGCGCGCACGCGTCACGCGCGCCCGCGCGAGAGGCCGTCAGCCGCCCGCCTTCTTGACGTTCCTGAAGCCCAGCGTCTGCAGCAGCGCCATCACGCGATCGCGGTGGTCACCCTGCAGCTCGACGACGCCCTCCTTGGCCGTGCCGCCCACGCCGCACGCGGCCTTGAGCTTCTTGCCGAGCACGGTCAGCTCCGGGTCGGCCAGGCCCAGTCCGCGCACCACCGTCACGCCCTTGCCGCCGCGGCCCTTGGTCTCGAAGAAGACGCGCACGACGCCGTCGGTGGGCGGCGCGACGGCCTTCCTGCAGGCGCATTGCGCGATCGGCTGGCGGCAGTCGGGACACATGCGGCCGGCGTCGGTCGAATAGACGAGGCCGCCGTTCGGGTTCACGGATTTCATGCGCGTATTGGAACCGATCCGGCGCGCGGCCCGGCCGTGGCCAGATGTGAAAATCGCTGCATGACGACCCCGATCCGCATCCTGGCCACGACGCTTGCACTGGCCGCCACCTCCACCGCCCACGCCGTCCAGCCGCTGGCGCAGCACGACGTCGTCCTGCTGCAGAAGGGCGAGATCATCGAGCAGCGCGTCGACGGCGGCGCCGACGCGATGGCGGCCTACCTGAAGACGCTCGGCGCGGCCGAGACCGAGACGATGCGCGCCAACCCGTCGCAGATCCCGTCGGCGGGCTTCATCGTCGTGGCGGTGCGTCCGGGCAACCAGACGCGCACCTGGTTCGACTTCAAGCCCGCGCTGGCGGAGGCGACCATGACCGCGCTGCGCCGCACGGTCGAGACGACGCCGACGATGACCGTCAAGAGCGGCGAGATCGTCTTCGCGCTGCGCGTCAGCGTGTGGAGCGACAAGCCGCCGACGGCCTACGCGCCGGCGCCGCAGGAATGGAAGGACGCGACCAAGGGCATGAAGCCGAAGCCGGACGTCGACACGCTGGTCGACATGGTCTGGCCGCAGTGATTCGCTGGGCGGCGAAGCGTCGAGGCGCGGCCTGCGTTAGGCTGACGGCAGACATTCGCCGGAGACTTCGCCCATGACGCCCTCGCCTTCCGACATCGCCGCCCGCCGCCGCGCCTTCCGCGAGCTGCACGCCGCGGGCTGTTTCGTCATTCCGAATCCGTGGGACGCGGGCAGCGCGCGCTATCTCGCGTCGCTCGGCTTCAAGGCGCTGGCGACGACCAGCTCGGGCTTCGCGTGGTCGCACGCGCACGCCGACGGCGCGATGCCGCGCGACGCCGTGCTGGCGCACCTGCGCGAGATCGTGGCGGCCACCGACTTGCCGGTCAACGCCGACTTCGAGAGCGGCTACGGCGCGACGCCGCGCGACGTCGCCGGGAGCGTGGCACTGGCCGTGGCCACCGGGGTGGCGGGGCTGTCGATCGAGGATTCGACGGGCGACGCCGCGCAGCCGATCCACGATCTCGACGTGGCCGTCGCGCGCCTGCGCGCCGCGCGCGAGGCCATCGATGCCAGCGGCGGCGACACGCTGCTGGTCGGCCGCGCCGAGAACTTCCTGCACGGCCGGCCCGACCTCGCCGACACCATCGCCCGCCTGCGCGCCTATGCCGAGGCCGGCGCCGACTGCCTCTACGCGCCCGGCCTCAAGACGCGCGCGGACATCGCCGAGGTCGTGGCCGCCGTCGCGCCCAAGCCCGTCAACCTGCTCGTGGGCGGCACCAGCGACCTCACGCTGGCCGACATCGCCGCGCTCGGCGTGCGCCGGGTCAGCGTCGGCGGCGGCCTGGCGCGCAGCGCGTGGGGCGGCTTCATGCGCGCCGCCCGGTCGATCGCGGAGCAAGGCGTGTTCGACGGCTTCGCCGGCGCGGCCAGCGGCGCCGAGCTCAACGCGCTGTTCGGCTGAAATGCCCGACGCGCCCAAGCCTGCCGAGCACCCGGTCGTCTTCGTCAAGGGGCGCGGCGCCGGCTCGAACCGGCCGTCGCGCTATGTCCGCGACGAGTGGGACGCCGCGGCGGACTTCGACCCGTCGGTGCAGAAGACCGAGGTCACCGAGCGCGACGCGAAGTCCATCCTCAACAAGAACCAGTCGCCCGACCTCTCGTTCGACCACACGATCAACCCGTACCAGGGCTGCGAGCACGGCTGCGTCTACTGCTTCGCGCGGCCCACGCACGCGTACCTCAACCTGTCGCCGGGCCTGGACTTCGAGACCAGGCTGTTCGCCAAGGTCAACGCGGCGGAGGTGCTGCGCAAGGAATTGAGCCGCAAGGGCTTCGACCCGGGCGTCGTGGCGCTCGGCGCGTCGACCGACGCCTACCAGCCGATCGACCGCAAGTACGCGATCGCGCGCCAGGTGCTGGAGGTGCTGGCGGAGTTCGACGTCGCCGTCGGCATCACGACCAAGTCGGCGCTCGTCACGCGCGACCTCGACATCCTCGCGCCGATGGCGAAGAAGGGGCTCGTGCGCGTGCACATGTCGGTGCCGACGCTGGATCACGAGCTGTCGCGCCGGCTCGACCCGCGCGCCAATTCGCCGACCCGCCGGCTGCAGGCCATCGAGGAACTCACCGAGGCCGGCGTGCCGGTGGCGGTCTACATCGCGCCGGTGATCCCGCTGCTCAACGAGGACGAGATCGAAGCGATCCTGGAGGCCTGTGCGGCCCGCGGCGCGACGCAGGCGCTCTACACGATCCTGCGCCTGCCGCGCGAGGTGCGCGACCTGTTCGCCGAGTGGCTGCGGCGCTGGTATCCGGACAAGGCCGCGGACGTCTGGCGCGTGATCCAGACCCTGCACGAGGGCCGCGACTACGATCCCAGCTTCGTCAAGCGGATGATCGGCACGGGTGCCCGGGCCGAGGCGCTCGGCCAGCGCTTCGACGCCGCGGCCGCGCGCCTGGGCCTGACGTTTCCAGGCAGGACGTTGAACACCTCGCTGTTCGGATCCGGCCGGCAAGGGCCGCAGGCGAGCCTGTTTTGAGCCGGGGCTCGCGCGGCGTTCGCGTCCGCCCCGCAAGCCTGGCCGCATCGTGGCGCGCCCCGTCGATCAGCCACCCGGCGACGACCCCATCGCCGCCGCCGACCATCCCGCGCCGGGCCAGCCGCGGTAGTCGCGCAGGGGCGGCGTCTCCGTCTTGTCGATGCGCGAGCGGCGCTGGCCGAACTTGCCCGCGCGCGCGAGCACGCACACGGGGCATTCGATGATGCCGATCTTCTCGTCGTGCGCGAGGTGCACGACGCCGCACTTGGCGCAGTGGCCGAGATGGGTGTCGCTGCCCTCGCGCATCGGCGTGAACACGTCCTTGAGCATGCGGCTCAGCGAGACCCCGCACTCGGGGTCGTAGGTGCAGGCGTAGTAGTCGTAGGCCCACACCATGGCCTCGAAGGCCTCGACGCCCGCGTCGACCAGCCGGCGTTGCAGGCAGAAGATGGCCGTGGCGCAGAGGCGGCGGTGCGCGCTGCCCCACAGGTCGCGGTGGTCGCGCGTGCGGTCGCGCGGGGCGCCCTTGTCGCGCTTGGGCTTGGGGTGCAGCGCCTCGGCGATGCCGCGCAACTGCGCGGCGCGCACGTCGCTGGTGGCCAGCATGCGGTCCTCGACCTCCGTGGGCCGCATCTGGTGGCGCAGCATCGCCAGGATCAGGTTGGACGTGCCGGGCATCAGGAACGTGGCCGGCGGACGCCCGGAGCGCTTGCTGACCTCCGCGCGCTCGGCCAAGCGATACGCCGCGCCTTCCAGCTGCACGGCGTGGCGGATCAGCGCGAACTCCTGCTCGCAGCACTGCGTGAGCGCCAGCAGGCCGCGCAGGTTGTGCTCGACGCCGTCGTCGTCGGCGCGCAGCAGTCGGTCGATCAGCGCGTCGCTGAGCCGAGGCACCGCCAGCAGCGTTCCCGGGTTGCCGCCCCACTCGAGGAAGGCGAAGGCCGGCAGCTCCTGGAGCGCGCGGATGACCTCGCGGTCGGTGATGTCGCAGACCAGCGCCGCGCTGGCCGGATCGTCGGCGTAGCGCACGAACGTGGCCAGCGCCAGCCGGTTGATGCGCTTGACAAGCGGCCGGTAGACCTCGTGGTCGGGCGTGAGCATCGGCCGCCGCTCGGGCAGCCGGCGGACGAGCCGCTCGGTGAGCGCCGGGCGCCACAGCGCGACGGGCGTGGTGGCCAGGTCGTCGAGCTGCGCGTCGGGCATGGCGGCCAGCCGCATCGCCACGCCCAGCGGCACGCCGAACAGCTCGACCGCGTGCTGCGGATTGCGTCGAGCCACCTCGACCAGGCCTTCGATCAGTTCCTCGTTGAGCGTCTTCTGGTCGCTGGGCCCTTTGGCAACACCCATTTGTGTCATGTCTTTCCCCTCTCCAGTGTTTTGTTCGCGCCCTCGCCGGAATCCATTTGTCGTGATCGATCACAACATTCAGGATTCGATGGCTTGTTTGTTGGCGTTGAAAGACTGTGACACACAAGTTTTGCCACATCAATCCGAACTTTGTGGGCATTTTGCTGTGTTTGGCGCTAGACTGGACGCTCCCCCTAGCTTGGCAAACGGAGCCCATGGACGACATCGCGCAAACCCGCCCGCCGGCCGAGGCCGAGGCATCGACGGAGCCGGCCATCAGCCTCGGCGTCCGGCGCTTCCTGGTGGCACACGGGGTGAAGGAGCACAACCACGCCTCCGAGATCGCACGCATCATCAACGTCGATCGCTCGCAGTCGTACCGGCGCCTGAAGGGCGACGTGTCGTGGAGCCACACCGATCTGCGGGCCGTGGCCCATCATTTCGGCGCGCCCGACGACCACCTGCTGCCGCGCGACGATCTCGCGCGCTACGCCCACGCGGCCGGCGAGGCGGTGCCCGCGGTGATCCGCGTGGCGCACCTGCCGCCCACCGGGCTGCTGGTGCCGGGCGCGGAGCTGGCGCCGGGCGACAGCAGCGACCTGGTGGCGATCCGCAACGGCAGCTCGTGGGAAGTGCACGTCACCGGCGACGAACCCTTCGGCGCCAAGCGTCACGCGATCGAAGCGCTGACCATCCGCAGCCACCCGCACCTGCGCGTCGCGGTGCTGGAGGACGACACCCGTGCCGCCGAGGCGCTGGTCGAGGCCTTCCGTCCACTGGGCATCGTCGCCACGCCCTACGCCGACGCGGCCTCGCTGGAGGACGCCATCGCGCAGCGCCGCTTCGACGCCTACGTGCTCGACTGGCTGCTGACCGACGGCACCGCGGTGGGCATCGTCGAGGAGATCCGGCGCCACAACGCGCACATCCCGATCCTGGTCGTCACGGGGGCGCTGATGGCCAATTCGGCCATGGAGCAGAGCCTGCTGGAGCTGTCCGCCCAGTGGAATTTCTCGACGCTGGACAAGCCCGTCCGGCCGATGAACCTCGCCAACGCGCTCAAGCAGATGGTGAGTGCGTCGCGCGCCTGAGGCCGGACGCGAAGGACATCGCGAGGTCTACAGCAGCCAGGAGAAGAAGATCAGGTACAGGCCGCCGATGATCGCGACCCACTTCGACACGTAGTACGTGCGCCGGTGGTTGGCCTTGAGCTTCTTGGTCTGCAGGCGCACCTTGTAGGCGACCTGGAAGAAGCGGTTGATGCCGCCCACGTGCTCGCCGACCTCGTTGGGCGCTGCGGACGCCGCCATGATGTTGTTCGCGAACCAGCGGTTGATCGCGGCCAGGATGCGGCCGTGCAGCGGGCGCTCGACGTCGCAGAACAGGATCACGCGCTGCTGGTCGGTGGTGTTGGCGGCGTGGTGGATGAAGGTCTCGTCGAAGACGACGGCCTCGCCGTCCTTCCAGAAGTAGCGCTGGCCGTCGACCTCGATGTAGCAGTCCGGCGAGTTCGGCGTGAACAGGCCCAGGTGGTAGCGCAGCGAGCCGGCGTACGGGTCGCGGTGGCGCACCAGCTTGCCCTCGGGCGGCAGCGACGCGAACATCGCGCCCTTGACCGACGGGATCTTGTTGAGCAACTCCACCGTGCGCGGGCAGGACGCCTTCGCCGACGCCAGTTCCTCGCCGTACCACTTCAGGTAGAAGCGCTTCCAGCCCGAGCGGAAGAACGAGTTGAAGCCCATGTCGTTGTAGCCGGTGGCCACGCCGATGCGGCCGGCCTCGTTGAGGCTCAGCGCCTCCTCGCGGATTTCCTGCCAGTGCGCCTGCAGCACCGCGAGCTCGGGGAAGGCGGTCACCGGCGCGTAGGGCGTGGCCTTCACGCGCGAGAACAACACCATCAGCATGTTGTAGGGCGCCAGCAGCACCGTGTAGTCGGTGAAGGCCTTCATCAGGCCGAAGCGGGCGCGCCCCCGCAGGTGCACGAACAGGGCGGACCCCATCAGCAGCACGAAGATGCCGACGCGGAGCGCGATGGAGAACGGATGAGTCATCGGTGGGGCGGCGCTGCGCGAGCACAGCATCAGGAGGAACCCTGTATTTTGCCGGGTTCCCGCCGGCTTGTCCTTGGCCGTGTCATCTAGCTGAAGAAGTCATGCTCGACCGTGGATCCCCCGTCGCCGAAGGCTGGCCTGCCGAGTTCCAAAGCGGACACTGGCCTCCACGCTCGATAATCGGGCCATGAATCCGCTGCTAGGCAAGCTCCACCCCTACCCGTTCGAACGCTGGCGACTGCTGACGAAGGACATCGTCCCGTCGCCCGCCCACCGCCCCATCAGCCTGGGCCTGGGAGAGCCGCGCCATCCGACGCCGCAGCTGATCAAGGACGCCATCACCAGCCACCTGGCCGGCCTGGCCTCGTATCCGAGCACGCTGGGCGATGCCGGCCTGCGCCAGGCGATGGCCGACTGGGCGCACGGCCGCTACGGCGTCGCGCTCGATCCGGCGACGCAGCTGCTGCCGGTCATCGGCTCGCGCGAGGCCCTGTTCGCGTTCGCGCAGACCGTGGTCGATCCGACGTGGCGCGGGCGCCCGGGCGCCGACCTTGCAAAGGACGCGCCCATCGTCCTGTGCCCCAATCCGTTCTACCAGATCTACGAGGGCGCGGCCCTGCTGGCCGGCGCCGAGACGGCGTTCGCCAACAGCGATCCGGCGCGCAACTTCGCGGCCGACTGGTCCGCGGTCGACGCCGCGACCTGGGCCCGCA
Source organism: Scleromatobacter humisilvae (assembly GCF_023231945.1). Lineage (GTDB taxonomy): Bacteria > Pseudomonadota > Gammaproteobacteria > Burkholderiales > Burkholderiaceae_C > Scleromatobacter > Scleromatobacter humisilvae. The sequence continues at coordinate 253,809 of NZ_JAJLJH010000003.1, read as the reverse complement.
CGCAGCTGATGTTCGTCTGCTCGCCCGGCAACCCGACGGGCGCCGTGATGCCGCTGGACGAGTGGCGCACGCTGTTCGAGCTGAGCGACCGCCACGGCTTCGTCATCGCCAGTGACGAGTGCTACTCGGAGATCTACTTCGCGCCCGAGGGCCAGGCGCCGCTGGGGGCGCTGGATGCCGCGCGACAGCTCGGCCGCGCCGGCTTCCGCAACCTGCTCGTCTTCACGTCGCTGTCCAAGCGTTCCAACGTGCCGGGGCTGCGCTCGGGCTTCGTCGCGGGCGACGCGGCGCTGGTCAAGGCCTTCCTGCACTACCGCACCTACCACGGCAGCGCGATGAGCCCGGTCGTGCAGGCGGCCAGCGAGGCGGCCTGGCGCGACGAGGCGCACGTGGTCGCCAACCGCGCGCAGTACCGCCGCAAGTTCGCCCGCGTCACGCCGATGCTTTCGGCCAGGCTCGACGTGCGCCTGCCCGACGCCGGCTTCTACCTCTGGGCGGGCATTCCGTCGCATTTGCACGGCGGCGACGACATCGCGTTCGCGCGGGGGCTGCTGGCTCAATACAATGTGACGGTATTGCCCGGCAGCCTGCTCGCCCGCGAATCGCGCGGCATCAATCCCGGCGCCGGCCGCGTTCGCCTCGCGCTGGTGGCCGACACCGACGAGTGCACCGAAGCCGCCGAACGCATCCTCGCCTACATCCAGAGCCTCTCATGACCTCCAGCCTGCAATCCCTGATCGACGCCGCGTGGGAAGACCGCGCCAAGTTCTCGCCCGCCGACGCGCCCGCGGACGTGCGCGCCGCCGTCACCTCGGTGATCGACGACCTGAACGCCGGCAAGCTGCGCGTGGCCGAACGCCAGGCGGTGGGCCAATGGACGGTGCACCAGTGGATCAAGAAGGCCGTGCTGCTGTCGTTCCGCCTGAACGACAACCGGGCGATGCACGCGGGCGGCCTGCAGTTCTTCGACAAGGTCGAGCCCAAGTTCGCGAAGCTCGACGAGGCCGAGCTGCGCGCCACCGGCGTGCGCATCGTGCCGCCGGCGGTCGCCCGCCACGGCTCGTTCATCGGCCGCAACGCGGTGCTGATGCCGTCGTACGTCAACATCGGCGCCTACGTCGACGAGGGCACGATGGTCGACACCTGGGTCACCGTGGGCTCCTGCGCGCAGATCGGCAAGAACGTGCACCTGTCCGGCGGCGTGGGCATCGGCGGCGTGCTGGAGCCGCTGCAGGCCAACCCGACCATCATCGAGGACAACTGCTTCATCGGCGCGCGCTCCGAGATCGTCGAGGGCGTGATCGTCGAGGAAGGCTCGGTCGTCTCGATGGGCGTCTACATCTCGCAGAGCACCAAGATCTTCGATCGCGCCACCGGCGAGGTCACGTACGGCCGCATCCCGGCGGGGTCGGTGGTCGTCAGCGGCTCGCTGCCGGCGGCCGACGGCTCGCACAGCCTCTACTGCGCCGTCATCGTCAAGCGCGTGACGGCCGAGACGCGCGCCAAGACAAGCATCAACGAGCTGCTGCGCGCTTGACGCAGCCGCCGGCAGGCCGATAGACGAAGTTGGGAGCCGCGACCCGCGGCGACGAATCGAACCCGCGCCGCACCACGGCGCCACCAGGAGAGCTCGATGGACGGCGGAAACATGGAACGCGTGCTGCATCTGATGGCCGACAAGGGCGCATCGGATGTCTACCTGACGGCCAACTCGCCGATCCAGCTGAAGATCAACGGGCAGCTGGTGCCGGTGTCCGACCAGATCCTGACGCCGGGCCAGCCGCGCGCGCTGCTGGCCGAACTGCTGACGCCCGTGCAGCTGGAAGAGCTCGACCAGACCGGCGAGCTGAACCTGGGCATCGGCATCCGCGCGGTCGGCAGCTTCCGCCTGTCGGCATTCAAGCAGCGCGCGTCGATCGCGGCGGTGATCCGCTGCATCCCGCACAAGATCCCGTCGATGGACACGCTGAACCTGCCGCCCGTGCTGGCGTCGCTGGCGCTCGAGCGCCGCGGCCTGGTGCTGATGGTGGGCGCGACCGGCAACGGCAAGAGCACGTCGCTGGCGTCGATGATCGAGTGGCGCAACACGCAGCTGTCGGGCCACATCCTCACCATCGAGGAGCCGATCGAATTCCTGTTCTCCAACAAGCGCTCGATCATCAACCAGCGCGAGGTCGGCCGCGACACCGCCTCGCTGCACATCGCGCTGAAGAACGCGCTGCGCCAGGCGCCCGACTGCATCATGATCGGCGAGATCCGGGATCGCGAGACGATGTCGATGGCGATCTCGTACGCGCTGTCGGGCCACCTGGTGCTCGCCACGCTGCACGCCAACAACAGCTCGCATACCCTTGGCCGTATCCTGTCGTTCTACACGCCGGAAGCCCGTCCCGCGCTGCTGGGCGACCTGGCCGCGGCGCTCAAGGCGATCGTCTCGCAGCGCCTGCTGCGCTCCACAGCCGGCGGCCGCGTGCCGGCCGTCGAGGTGCTGCTGAACAGCCGCTTCATCGCCGAGCTGATCGAGAACGGCGACATCACCGGCGTGCGCGAGGCGATGGACAAGTCGCTGGCAGAGGGCTCGCAGATGTTCGAGGCGGACATCGCCCGCCTGATCGGCATGGGGCTGGTCACGCAGGAAGAAGGCCTGCTGGGCGCCGATTCGCCCACCAACCTGCTGTGGCGGCTGCAGAACGACATGGCGCCGGTGTCGCGCATCCAGGCCGTCAAGGCCGAGTCCGACGCGCCCTCGTTCACCGAGATCACGCTGGACGTGCTGCCCGAGGCCCCGCCCGCCGCTCCGCGCCAGCGCCTGGCCGGCACCGAGCACCTGCACCGATCGAAGCATGGGTGACGCCACGCTCCTCCTGCTCGAGCAGCTGATCGCCCGCGCGTCCGTGACGCCGGACGACGCCGGCTGCCAGGCGCTGATCGCGCAACGGCTGGAGGCCATCGGCTTCGTGTGCGAGCACCTGCCGTTCGGGCCGGACGACGCGCGCGTCGACAACCTGTGGGCCGTGCGCCCGGGCGCGCGCCCGGGGCCGACGCTCGTGCTCGCGGGCCACACCGACGTCGTGCCCACCGGCCCGCACGAGCAGTGGCACAGCGCGCCCTTCGTGCCGACCTACCGCGAAGGCCGGCTGTACGGACGCGGCACCGCCGACATGAAGACCTCGCTGGCTGCGATGGTGGTCGCCGCGGAGGAATTCGTCGCCGCCCATCCGGCCCACGCCGGCCGCCTCGCCTTCCTGCTCACGAGCGACGAGGAAGGCCCGTCCGTCGACGGCACCGTGCGCGTGGTCGACACGCTCGAGGCGCGCGGCGAGAAGCTCGATTGCTGCATCGTCGGCGAGCCGACCTGCGTCGACACGCTGGGCGACATGATCAAGAACGGCCGCCGCGGCAGCCTGTCCGCGAAGTTGACGGTGATCGGCGTGCAGGGCCACGTCGCCTATCCGCACCTGGCGCGCAACCCGATCCACGTCGCCGCCCCCGCGATCGCCGAGCTCGCCGCCACGTCTTGGGATGCCGGCAACGACCATTTCCCGCCGACCAGCTTCCAGATCTCCAACATGCGCGCGGGCACCGGCGCGACCAACGTCATCCCGGGCGAGGCGCAGATCGACCTCAACTTCCGCTTCTCGACGGAGTCGACGCCGGAGTCGTTGAAGGCGCGCGTCGCCGAGATCCTGGGCCGCCACGGCGTCGAGCACCGCGTCGCCTGGACGCTCGGCGGCTCGCCCTTCCTCACGCGGCCCGCCACGCTGAGCGCCGCGCTCGTGCAGGCGATTCGCGAGGAGACCGACGTCGAGGCCGAGCTGTCGACCACCGGAGGCACTTCCGACGGCCGTTTCATTTCCCGCATCTGCCCCCAAGTGGTGGAGTTCGGCCCTGTCAACGCCACGATCCACAAGATCGACGAACATGTGGCCGTGGACGCCGTCCCCCGCCTGAAGAACATCTACAAACGCACCATGGAGCGCCTGCTGGCGTCCGAAACGCCATCATGAAGCTCATCGACTATCTCACCCGGGCAAGCGCCCGCCTCGACGAGGCGGGCGTTTCGTTTGGGCACGGCACCACGAATTCGCACGACGAGGCCGCCTGGCTCGTGCTGTGGCGCCTCGGCCTGCCGCTGGACGACCTCGACAGCGTCGCTGACCGCGCGCTCAAGAAGTCCGAAGTCGCCACGCTGGACGCGCTGATCGCCCAGCGCATCGAGACGCGCAAGCCCGCCGCCTACCTCACCGGCGAGGCCTGGCTGCAGGGCGTGCCGTTCACCGTCGACGAGCGCGTGATCGTGCCGCGTTCGCTGATTGCCGAGGTGCTGGCCGAGGGCGTGATCGACGCCTGGATGCCCGTCGAGATCCATCGCGTGCTCGACCTGTGCACCGGCAACGGCAGCCTGGCCGTGCTCGCCGCGATGGCCTGGCCGGACGTGGCCGTCGATGCGGCCGACCTGTCGCCCGACGCGCTCGCCGTGGCCAAGGTCAACGTCGAGCGCCACGAACTGGCCAGGCGCATCACGCTGCTGCAGGGCAACGGCCTGGCCGCGGTGCGGCGCGATCGCCGCTACGACGTGATCCTGTGCAACCCGCCCTACGTCAACGCGGCCTCGATGGCGGCGCTGCCGGCGGAATTCCGCGCCGAGCCCGAGATGGCGCTGGCCGGAGGCGCCGACGGCATGGACTTCATCCGCACGCTGCTGGCCGGCGCCGTCGCTCACATGACGCCCGACGCGGTGCTGGTGCTGGAAATCGGCAACGAGCGCGAGCATTTCGATGCCGCCTTCCCCGAGCTCGACGTCGTCTGGCTGCCCACCCAACTGACCGACGACGCCGTGCTGCTCGTCACCCGCGCCATGCTGGCCGCGGGTCTACCGAAATCCCCGACCTGACATGATCACGCTCCGAAACCTGCAGCTGCGCCGCGGCACCAAGATCGTCCTCGATGGCGTCAACGTCAACGTCAATCCGGGCGAGAAGGTGGGCCTGGTCGGACGCAACGGCGCGGGCAAGTCCAGCCTGTTCGCGCTGCTGGCCGGACGCCTGCAGGCTGACCAGGGCGACTTCGAGATCCCCGCGCGCTGGCGCCTCGGCGAAGTCGCGCAGCACATGCCCGAGACCGACGACTCGGCCACCGACTTCGTGCTCGAGGGCGACCTTCCGCTGATGGAGGCGCAGCGCCAGCTGGCCGCCGCCGAGGCCGCCGAGGACGGCGAGGCGATGGCGCACGCGCACATGATGATCGGCGAGGCCGGCGGCTTCGACGCGCGCGCCCGCGCGCAGGCGCTGCTACTGGGCCTCGGCTTCAAGGCGGCCCAGGTCGACGAGCCCGTCAACAGCTTCTCCGGCGGCTGGCGCATGCGCCTGCAGCTGGCGCGCGCGCTGATGTGCCCGGCCGACCTGCTGCTGCTCGACGAACCGACCAACCACCTGGACCTGGACGCGCTCGTCTGGCTCGAGGCCTGGCTGCAGCGCTTCCAGGGCACCATCGTGATGATCAGCCACGATCGCGAGTTCCTCGACGCGATCACCGGCGTGACGATCCATCTCGACGAAGGCACGCTGACGCGCTACGGCGGCAACTACTCGACGTTCGAGGAGATGCGCGCCGAACGCATGTCGCAGCAACAGGCCGCGCACGGCCGCCAGCAGGAGCGCGTGGCGCAGCTGCAGCGCTTCATCGACCGCTTCAAGGCCAAGGCCAGCAAGGCCAAGCAGGCACAGAGCCGCGTGAAGGCGCTGGCGCGCATGGAACGCATCGCGCCGGTGCTGACGTCGGCGGATTTCTCGTTCGAGTTCAAGGAGCCCAGGAGCCTGCCCAATCCGATGCTCGCGATGAGCAACATGGAGGTCGGCTACCTGGTGCAGGACGACGTGGATCCGGACACGGAGCCGGTGCGCAAGGTGATCGTGCGCAACATCAACAAGAGCGTGCTGGCCGGCCAGCGCATCGGCATCCTGGGCGCCAACGGCCAGGGCAAGTCGACGCTGGTCAAGACGATCTCGCGCAGCATTGCCGCGCTCGGCGGCGAGGTGACCGAGGGCAAGGGCCTGTCGATCGGCTACTTCGCGCAGCAGGAGATGGACGTCGTGCACGCCGACGACACGCCGCTGCAGCACATGGTTCGCCTCGCGAAGACGGTCGGCCCCGAAGGCCGCGAGCAGGAGCTGCGCGACTTCCTCGGCCAGTTCCGCTTCGTCGGCGACATGGTGCACCAGGTCATCGGCACGCTGTCCGGCGGCGAGAAGGCGCGCCTCGTGCTGGCCTCGCTGGTGTGGCAGCGGCCCAACCTGCTGCTGATGGACGAACCGACCAACCACCTGGACCTGACCACCCGCGAGGCGCTGTCGATGGCGCTCAACGAGTTCGAGGGCACGGTGATGCTCGTGAGCCACGACCGCGCGCTGCTGCGCGAGGTGTGCGACGAGTTCTGGCTGGTGTCGCACGGCGCCGTGCTGCCGTTCGACGGCGACCTCGACGACTACCAGAAGTGGCTGCTCGAGACCTCGCGCGCCATCGCTCGCGGCCAGCCCGCGCCGCCGCTGCCGGGCAATCTCGCCAGCCTGCTGCCGGGCGCCTCGGCACCGGCCCCGACGCCGGCCAGGCCCGCCAAGGCCGACAAGAAGGCCGAGGCCGCGCCGGTGCCCGTCGCGAAGCCGGCACCGGCCGTCGCCAACACCAGGCCCGGCGCCGCGCGCAACGACGATCGCAAGCAGTCGGCGCAGCAGCGCTCGCAGGTCGCCGCGCAGACGCGCCCGCTGCGCGTCGAGGTGCAGCAGATCGACACGCGCATGGAGAAGCTCGCCGCCGAGAAGGCCGAGCTCGAGGCGAGCATGGCCACGGGCAAGCTGTCCGGCGCCGAGATCGCCGACGCGGGCCGGCGCCTGGCGCACGTGGGCGCGGAAGTTGCCAAGCTGGAAGAGCGCTGGCTGGAACTCACGGAGCAGATCGAGGCGCTGCAGGCGGGGGCTTGACCCGCGGCGCGAGGCCGCGCCACCGCCGGGCAACGAGTCCCTGGAAACGCTGCCGCGGGGTCGACGAACGATTGGTTTCAGTTCGCTTCCTGGCTGGCCGACAATGACACGACCAACTGCCCGGCCACGCCCTCGATGAAACGACTCCAACGCCTGCTGCCTGCCGCGATGCTCGGGGTCCTGCTTTGCGCCGGAGCCCAGCAGGTACCGCAGGGCCCGGGGCCGACGTATCGCATCATCGGCCCCGACGGCAAGGTCACCTACTCCGACCGCATGCCCACCGACCCGCAGGTGCGAACGCGCGAGCTGGGCCGCACGGTCACCGCCCCGCTGCTGGCGCCGTCGACCGCGCCGTTCGACCTGCACCCCGCCACCGCGCTGCCGCCGCCCGCGCGCCCGGTGGGTGGCGATGCGCCGCCGGTGGACATCAGCGGCAAGCCGTTCCCGCCGGGGCTGCCGGAGGCGGTGCTCGACGTCCTCGTGCACCAGTTCTTCATGCAGACCCTCACCGAGACCTGCGACCGTCTGCGCCCCGCCTTCGCCGAGCGCTATCGCGGCGGCGTGCGCAACTGGCGCGACCGCAACGCCGACATCCTCGCCAAGAGCAACCACATCAGCTTCACGCGCTTCACGGGCGAGCAGCGCGACACGCTGCGCGCGACCGCCCGCGTGCGCATGGCGCAGCTGCTGCCTGCCGCCGACGCATCGGCCGAAGACCGGATGACATGGTGCGACCGCATGAGCACCGACCTCGCCCGCCGCCAGTTCGAGCTCGTGGGCGACATGCGCGTCGCGCCGATCCTCTACTTCGACGCGCCGTAGCCAAGTCGGCTTGCGACCGCATGGCCGCGTGGGGCGCTACGATCCACGCATGGCCACCCCGCACATCGCCGATCTCGTCACCCTTGCCGTCCGGCTCGTCAACGCGAACCAGCCGCAGCGCGCGCGCATCGTGTGCGAGCAGGCCGTTGCCGCCTGGCCGCCGCACCCGGCCGTGCACCAGCTGCTCGCCGTGCTGGACATGCAGGCCGGCCAGCCCGCGGGCGCGCTGTCGCACGCGGCGCTGAGCCTGAAGCTGCGGCCCGACCATGTGCCCACGTTGCTGGTGCTGGGCGACGCCGCGCTCGCACAGCGCGACCTGCCCGCGGCCTCCAAGGCGCTGGAGCGCGCCGTGGCGCTCGCGCCCGAGAACGCCGATGCGTGTTTCAAGGTGTCGCTGGTGCGCCAGGACCTGCGCGACCTCGACGGCGCCATCGCCGCGCTGGAGCGCGCGATCGCCCTTCAACCGGAACGCGTCGACGCGCTGGTCAACCTCGGCATCGTGCTGCAGGAGGCCGGCCGCATCGACGACGCCCTGCGCGCGTACGGGCGCGCGTACCGCCTGCGCGCGCAGACCTTCGGACGCATCGCGCACGCGCTCGCGACGCCCGGCGCGGGCCGGCTGTGGCTGAACCTGGACGACCTGCGCGCGGAACTCGCGGCAACGCCGGCCTGACCTCCCCGCGCCCGCGCCGTCCTGGCCGTCGATCGGCGAGGCGCAGGCCGCGGTGCTGGGCGCGATGCCCGATTCGATCCTGTTCAGGAGCCTCTCGCCGTCGCCGCGCGGCGACCGGCTGCAGGAGCATGCCGACAACGCCCGCGCCGTGGCGCAGTTCCTGGAGCGACTGGCCAGGGATGGCGCGTTCGCCGCATATCCCGCCACGGCCGACCGGGTGCCGCTGCGCGCGGACGGCTCCTTCGAGCTGGAGCTGACCCCGCACAAGTAGAGACGGCTCCGCTACGGCCGAGGCTTGCAGCGAAAGTCGATCTCGGCCGACGGCGCCTGGCCGGGCGGCGGTGCGGCGGCGACGGTCTTGATCACGTCGACACCCGCGCCACGCTCGTTGCAGAACGCCGTGGCCTGCGACGTCGCGCGCAGGCGCTCGTCCTCCACGCGGCCGTTGACGTCGTTGCTGCGCACGACGGTCATGTAGGCGCCGTCGCCGATGGGCGTGACGTTCGAGAGGACGGCGCAGCCCCCGCAGGCCAGCATGGCGACGATGACGAACGTTCCTCTCATGCTCGGCCGCGGCCTTCCTTGTCGCGAAAGCCTTTGCGGTACACGCCCGGCCCGGCCATGATCTTCGAGGCCACGTCGGCGTAGCCTGCGATGCGCTCGTCCGACATCGGTTCGAACGCCAGCGCCGGCGCCTCGCGCGGCACGACGCAGCATTGCGCGATCGGCGTGCCGCGCGGCAGCACGCCGCTGAAGCCTTCGTCCAGCCAGACGGCCGGGAAGTTGATGCCGACATCGTTGAAGCGGTCGGCGTCGACGAGTCCCGTGACCGTGCGGAACGGCAGGTCGTCGCGATTGGCCGGATGCATCGCGAGCAGCGACCAGCCCGGCTCGAGCTCGATGGTCCAGAAGCTGTTGAACTTCAGTGCCGACTGCACGCCGTGCGCCAGCGGCGAGCCGGCGACCTGCTCGGGCACGTGGAAGCTCAGCGGCGCGCGCGGATGGCCCGGCACGCTCAGCTCGGGCAGCGGCCAGTCCCAGCTGAAGCGCATGCCGGGAGCGACCGCCACGTCGCACGGCAGCACCAGCATGACGCCGTGGCGCATCGCGTCGACGAACGGCGGGCATTGCTTGACGGTGCGGATCTCGCGGCCATGCACGGCCGACTCCACGCGCGGCGCCATCGCGCGCAGCCAGCCGGGCAAGGCGGCGCGAGCGGGCACGGGCCGCGGCAGCAGGTCGATCAGCGCGGGGTCGCAGCGAAAGATGATCTTCATGGGTCGCCAAGAATAACGCCCCGGAAGCCTTGCGGCGACCGGGGCGTCGAAGAGTCCGGCCAAGCAACCGGACTGAGGAGACAACTGTGCCAAGGTCGCGCGCACCGCATGCTTCGCGCAGCCGCCGCGCTCGGCCGCTCCGGAGCAAGGATGCGCGCCCCCTCGGGGGCCGTCCGCGGCAACCCGCGGACGGGGGCCACTACCTGACCTTGCCGGCCTTCCAGGCGTTCAGCAGCGTGTCGTACGCGATCGTCTCGCCCTTGGGCTTCTCGTTGGACAGCTTGGCCCAGGGCGCTTCCTTCGTGCCCAGCCACTTCGACGGCGCGCTCTTCGGATTGAGCTTGGGCGCGCAATGCGCCATGCCGGCGCGCTGCAGGCGGGCCATCACGTCGTCCATCTCGTTGGCGAGGTTGTCCATCGCCTGCTGCGGCGTCTTCTCGCCGGTGACGGCCACGGCGACGTTCTTCCACCAGAGCTGCGCGAGCTTCGGGTAGTCGGGCACGTTGTTGCCGGTGGGCGTCCAGGCGACGCGCGCGGGGCTGCGGTAGAACTCGATCAGGCCGCCGTACTTGGCCGCGTTCTTGGTGAAGTAGTCGGCGTGGATGTCCGAGTCGCGGATGAAGGTCAGGCCGGTGATCGACTTCTTCAGCGACACCGTCTTCGACGTCACGAACTGCGCATACAGCCAGGCGGCGATCTCGCGGTTCGGATCGGCGGCTTTCAGGAACGTCCACGAGCCGACGTCCTGGTAGCCGTTCTGCATGCCCTGCTTCCAGTACGGGCCGTTGGGGCCGGGCGCCATGCGCCACTTCGGCGAGCCGTCGGCGTTGACCACCGGCAGGCCCGGCTTGATCATGTCCGCGGTGAACGCCGTGTACCAGAAGATCTGCTGCGCGATCTGGCCCTGCGCGGGCACCGGGCCGGCTTCGCCGAAGGTCATGCCGGTGGCTTCCTTCGGGGCGTAGGCCTTCATCCAGTCGATGTACTTCGTGAGCGCATAGACCGCGGCCGGCGAGTTCGCACCGCCACCCCGCTCGACGGAGGCGCCCACCGGCGTGCACTTGTCGTCGGCGACGCGGATGCCCCATTCGTCCACGGGCAGCCCGTTGGGGATGCCGACGTCGGCTTCGCCGGCCATCGACAGCCACGCATCGGTGAAGCGCCAGCCCAGCGACGGATCCTTCTTGCCGTAGTCCATGTGGCCGTAGATCGGGTGGCCGTCGATGGTCTTGACGTCCTCGCTGAAGAACTTGGCGATGTCCTCGTAGGCGCTCCAGTTCAGCGGCACGCCCAGGTCATAGCCGTACTTGGCCTTGAACTTGTCCTTCAGGTCCTGGCGCGCGAACAGGTCGGCGCGGAACCAGTAGAGGTTGGCGAACTGCTGGTCGGGCAGCTGGTACATCTTGCCGTCCGGCGCCGTCGTGAAGCTGGTGCCGATGAAGTCCTTCAGGTCCAGGCCCGGGTTCGTGTAGTCCTTCCACGCGCCGGTGATCTGGTCGGAGATCGCCCACGCGGTGCCGTAGCGGTAGTGGGTGCCGATGTGGTCCGAGTCGTTGATCCAGCCGTCGTAGATCGACTTGCCGGACTGCATCGAGGTCTGCAGCTTCTCGACGACGTCGCCTTCCTGCATGATCTCGTGCTTGACCTTGATGCCGGTGATCTCCTCGAAGGCCTTGGTCAGCGTCTTCGACTCGTACTCGTGCACCGTGAGCGTCTCGGACACCACCGAGATCTGCGTCACGCCCTTCGCCTTCAACTTGGCGGCGGCGTCGATGAACCATTTCATCTCGGCCATCTGCTGATCCTTGTTCAGCGTCGACGGCTGGAATTCGGAGTCGATCCACTTCTTCGCCTCGGCTTCGCCGGCCCATGCGCCATGGCCCATGGCCAGCGCAGCGGCAGCAAAGGCCACGGCATGCATGCGTTGTTTCATCTTGGTCTCCTGTGTGCCTTCCCGTTTTCTCCCACGACTCCGGCTGGGAAGGATTAGCCGGCGCCTCAAATCCGATATGCGCGCTAGCCGGTGAGCGCTCGGCCGCTCCGGAGCGAGCCGGCCAGCCCCTCGGGGGCGCCGAGTGAAGCGAGCGGGGTTGTCATGTCTAGCCCTTGCGCATGATCAAGGCGAGCAGAAGCATCGACGCGACCAGCGCGATCCAGATCGACGGCTCCTCCGACAGGTTGAACCACGCCATCGCCTTCTCGCTGAACGCGACGAAGCCGAGGTTGACCCAGGCGGCGGCCATCAGGCCGATGAACAGGCGGTCGCCGCGCGTCGTGGCGATCGGCAGCCAGCCGCGGCGCAGCGTCGTCGGGGACTTGATCTCCCACACAGTCATGACGACCAGCATCAGTGCGATGCACGTGAAGAACACCGCGACGGGAAGCGTCCATGCCATCCACTCGAACATCACACTCTCCCCATCGCGAAGCCCTTGGCGATGTAATTCCTGACGAACCAGATCACGATCGCGCCCGGAACGATGGTGATCACGCCGGCGGCCGCGAGCGTGCCCCAGTCCATGCCCGAGGCCGACACCGTGCGCGTCATCACCGCCACGATGGGCAGCGCGTTGACGCTGGTCAGCGTGCGCGCCATCAGCAGCTCGACCCAGCTGAACATGAAGCAGAAGAACGCCGCCACGCCGATGCCGGCCTTGATCAGCGGCACGAAGATCGTCAGGAAGAAGCGCGGGAACGAGTAGCCATCGATGTAGGCCGTCTCGTCGATCTCGCGCGGGATGCCGCTCATGAAGCCTTCCAGGATCCAGACGGCCAGGGGGACGTTGAACAGCAGGTGCGCGAGCGCCACCGCGATGTGCGTATCCATCAGGCCCAGCGTGGTGTAGAGCTGGAAGAACGGCAGCAGGAACACGGCCGGCGGCGTCATCCGGTTGGTGAGCAGCCAGAAGAACACGTGCTTGTCGCCGAGGAACGAGTAGCGCGAGAACGCGTAGGCCGCGGGCAGCGCCACGGTCAGCGAGATCACCACGTTGATGGCCACGTACTCGAGCGAGTTGATGTAGCCCGAGTACCAGGACTCGTCGGTGAAGATCAGCTTGTAGTGCTCGAACGTGAAGTGCTTGGGAAACAGGCTGAAGGCCGCCAGGATCTCCTCGTTCGTCTTGAACGACATGTTGATCATCCAGTAGACCGGGAGGATCGCGAAGACCAGGTAGGCCAGCAGGAACAGCGTCCGCTTCTTGAAGCGCTTGTCATCCATGAGCGGTCTCCCCTTCGCTGACGGTTCCGACGCGCTGCATCCACGTGTAGAGGATGAAGCACAGCAGCAGGATGATGAGGAAGTAGATCAGCGAGAACGCCGCGGCCGGGCCGAGGTCGAACTGGCCGACGGCCTTCTGCGTGAGGTACTGCGACAGGAAGGTGGTCGAGTTGCCGGGGCCGCCGCCGGTGAGCACGAAGGGCTCCGTGTAGATCATGAAGCTGTCCATGAAGCGCAGCAGCACCGCGATCATCAGCACGCCGCGCATCTTGGGGAGCTGGATGTAGCGGAACACCGCGAACTTGCTGGCGCCGTCGATGCTGGCCGCCTGGTAGTAGGCGTCGGGGATCGCGCGCAGGCCGGCGTAGCACAGCAGCGCCACCAGCGGCGTCCAGTGCCAGACGTCCATCGTCAGCACCGTGAGCCACGCGTCGCGCGGGTTGCCGGTGTAGTCGTAGGCCAGGCCCAGGCCCTTGAGCGTGGCGCCCAGCAGGCCGATGTCGGTGCGGCCGTAGATCTGCCAGATGGTGCCCACCACGTTCCACGGGATCAGCAGCGAGATCGCCACCAGCACCAGCACCAGCGACGCGCGCCAGCCCTTGGCGGGCATGGCCAGCGCCAGGCCGATGCCCAGCGGGATCTCGACCAGCAGCACCGACAGCGAATAGACGATCTGGCGCACCAGCGCCTCGTGCAGGTCGTCGTCGCGCATCACCGACTTGAACCAGTCGGTGCCGACGAAGACGCGGCGATCGGGCGAAATGATGTCCTGCACCGAGTAGTTCACCACCGTCATCAACGGCAGGATGGCCGAGAACGCCACGCAGACCACCACGGGCAGGATCATCAGCCAGGCCTTCTGGTTGACGGGCTTCATGCGGCGACTCCTCGTGCAGGTTGGCCGCCGGACTCGATCAGCAGCTCGTTCTCGTACAGGCAGGTGTGCGGGCCGTTGACCTGCAGCCACGTCGTCTCGCCGGCGCGCGGGATCGCCTGGTGCGGATGCAGCCGCGCGCGGATCTGCGTGCCGTCGGCGGCGTGCGTGGTCAGCAGCCAGTAGGTGCCGATGTCCTGCGCCTGGTCGACGGTGACGGGCACCGCGCCGGGGGTGTCGGGCACGGCGATCGTCACGTACTCGGGCCGCACGCCCAGCAGCGTCGCGGCCTGCGCGACGCCCGCGGCGGCGCGGCCGACGACGGTGCGGCCCGCGACCTCCAGCCCCTGCTCGCTCCAGCGCGCGGCCAGCAGGTTCATGCCCGGCGAGCCGATGAAGTGGCCGACGAAGGTATGGCGCGGGCGCTCGAACAGGTCGGACGCGCTGCCCACCTGCACCGCGCGGCCGCGGGTCATCACGATCACCTGGTCGGCGAAGGTCAGCGCCTCGACCTGGTCGTGCGTCACGTAGATCAGCGTCAGCTTCAACTCGTGGTGGATCTGCTTGAGCTTGCGGCGCAGCTGCCACTTCAGGTGCGGGTCGATCACGGTCAGCGGCTCGTCGAACAGCACGGCGCTGACGTCCTCGCGCACGAGGCCGCGGCCCAGCGAGATCTTCTGCTTGGCGTCTGCGGCCAGGCCGGCGGCGCGGGCGTCGAGCTGGTGGCTCATCTCCAGCATCTCGGCGATGCGGCCGACGCGCTCCTTGATGCGCTCCGGCGCGACGCCGCGATTGCGCAGCGGGAACGCGAGGTTCTGCGCCACGGTCATCGTGTCGTAGATCACCGGGAACTGGAACACCTGCGCGATGTTGCGCTGCTGCGGCGTGCGCGCGGTGACGTCGACGCCGTCGTATTTCACGCCGCCCTGCGAGGGCTTGACGAGGCCGGAGACGATGTTGAGCAGCGTCGTCTTGCCGCAACCCGACGGGCCCAGCAGCGCGTAGGCGCCGCCGTCCTCGAAGGTCATCTTCAGCGGCAGCAGCGCGTAGTCGTCGTCCGTCTTCGGATCGGGCTTGTAGGCGTGGGCGAGGTCGAGATCGATTCTTGACATGTCAGTGCCCTCCCGGAGCGACGAGGAGGTTGCCGTCGGCGCCGAACACGAAGACCTGACGCGGCGGCAGATGCAGCGTGATCGTCGAGCCGAGCGCGAACACGTGCACGCCGGTCAGCTGCGCGACGAGCTCGCCGACGGCGGTCTTGACGTGCACGAAGGTGTCGGAGCCCGAGATCTCGGCGAGTTCGACGACGCCCGGCAACGCGAGGTCGCCCGCGCGCTCGCGCACGCCCAGCGCGCCCGCGCGCATGCCAACGGTCACTGCGCCCGATGTGCCTGCCGGCAACGCGCAGGCGAGCACGACGCCGCCGGGCAACGCGACGCCGTTGGGCGAGGCGTCGCCCGCGACGAGGTTCATCGGTGGATCGCTGAACGCGCGCGCCACGCGGATCGACTTCGGCCGGTGGAACACCTCGGCCGTCGGCCCGTACTGCAGCAGCTCGCCCGCGTCCATCACGGCGGTGTAGCCGCCCAGCAGCAAGGCCTCGGTCGGCTCGGTGGTGGCATAGACGACGGTGGAGCGGCCCGCGGCGAACAGCGCGGACAACTCGTCGCGCAGCTCCTCGCGCAGCTTGTAGTCGAGGTTGACGAGCGGCTCGTCGAACAGCATCAGCGGCGCGTTCTTCGCAAGCGCGCGGGCCAGTGCGACGCGCTGCTGCTGGCCGCCCGACAACTCGCCCGGCATGCGCTTCAGGAAGGGCTCGATGCGCAGCTTCCGCGCGATCTCCAGCACGCGCGCCTCGATGTTCGCCTCCTTGCGCAGCTTCAGCGGCGAGGCGATGTTGTCGGCCACCGTCATCGACGTGTAGTTGATGAACTGCTGGTAGACCATCGCCACGTTGCGCTCGCGCACCGATGTGTCCGTCACGTCCACGCCGTCGACCTTCACGCGCCCCGCATGCGGCTTGTCGAGCCCGGCCATCACGCGCATCAGCGTCGTCTTGCCGGCCTGCGTTGCGCCCAGCAGCACGGTGATCGCGTTGGGCACGAGCACCAGGTCGAGCGGATACAGCAGGCTCTGCGCCCCCGCGCGTTGTTCGATGCGTTCGAGCATCAGTTCCATGAAGTCTCCGGAGTCGGTGTGACGGCCGCGCCGTCCCAGTGCTCGGCGCACCAGGCGGCGACGGCGGCGCGCTCTTCGGCGCTGTAGTGCAGGCCCAGCTTGCTGCGGCGCCACAGCACGTCGTCGGCACCGCGGGCCCATTCGTGGTCGTGCAGGTAGCGCAGCTCGCAGTCGTAGAGGCCCGGCGCGACCTGCGCGCCCGGCGTGTCGCCGATGACGCGGTCGATGCGCGAGCCATAGGCCCGCGCGAGGCGGTGCAGCACCGCGGCGTCGAACTGCGGATAGCGCCGGCGCACGGTCTGCTCGAAGCGTTCGAAGTCGGTGTCGGGCCGGCGCGCGGGGCCGATCCACTTGTTCAGGTCGCCGCCGGGCAGGAAGGCGCCGTGCGTCCACGCGCCGCGCGCGGCGTCGACGCCCAACGGCTGCATCAGCAGGTCGGCCGCGTCCTCCGCGAGCTTGCGGAAAGTGGTGATCTTGCCGCCCCACACGGTCAGCAGCGGGGCCTGCGCGGTGTCGAGTTCGAGCGAGTAGTCGCGCGTGACGGCCGACGGGTCGCCCGACTCGTCATCGAGCAGCGGGCGCACGCCGGAGTACGTCCACACGACGTCGGACTTCGCGATGGGCTTCGCGAAATAGCGGCTCGCCTGCTCGCACAGGTAGTCGATCTCCGACTCGTCGATCCTCGCGGCGCCGATCGGGCCGTGGTGCTCGACGTCGGTGGTGCCGATCAGCGTGAAGTCGTGCTCGTACGGGATCGCGAAGATGATGCGCTTGTCCGGGTTCTGGAAGATGTAGGCGTGGCCGTGGTCGAACAGCCTGGGCACGACGATGTGGCTGCCCTTGACCAGCCGCAAGGCCTTCGGATGACTGAGATGCGCGTGCTCCGACAGGAACTGCGCGGCCCACGGACCGGCGGCGTTGACGAGCGCGCGTGCGTTGAGCGTGTGGAAGGCACCGCTCGCGCTGTCGAGCGTCACCTGCCAGGCGTCCGCCGACCGCTGCGCGTCGCGGCAACGCCAGCGCGTGAGCACCGTGGCACCGCGCTCCATCGCGTCGATCGCGTTGAGCGCCACCAGCCGCGCGTCGTCCACCCAGCCGTCCGAATAGACGAAGCCCTTGGTGAAGCGCGGCTGCAGCGGCGCGCCGGAGGGGTGGCGGCGCAGGTCGACGGTGCGCGAGCCGGGCAGCACCTCGCGCCGCGCCAGGTGGTCGTACAGGAACAGGCCGATGCGGATCATCCACACCGGACGCATGCCCGGGTCGTGCGGCATCACGAAGCGCAGCGGCCACATGATGTGCGGCGCGCTGCGCAGCAGCACCTCGCGCTCGGCCAGTGCCTTGCGCACCAGCGAGAACTCGTTGTATTCGAGGTAGCGCAGGCCGCCGTGGATCAGCTTGGTGGAGGACGAGGACGTCGCCTGCGCCAGGTCGTCCTTCTCGCACAGCACCACCTTCAAGCCGCGGCCGGCGAGGTCGCGCGCGATGCCGGCGCCGTTGATGCCGCCGCCCACCACCAGCACGTCGCACTGGGACGGAATGGCGCTCGACGGGCGTTGGACGGGGCTTGGCACAGCTTGCACGGCTCTTTCTTGGCGCTGACTTTTCAGCAAGGTTCTGTTCGATCGGGAGCGATTCTGTTCGTTTCGTTTTCGTTTGACGTCAAGGTAAACCCTCGAATGGATTCGTATGTGATCGTTTAGATTCGCTCGCCATGAACCCCTCACCGCGCCAGCTCGAGCTGATCGAGGAAGTGCGCCGCCTGCAGAACGTGACGGTCGAGGCGCTCGCCGAGCGCTTCGGCGTGACGCTGCAGACGGTGCGGCGCGACATCCGCCAACTCACCGACGCCGGCCTGCTGACCCGCTTCCACGGCGGCGTGCGCATGCCCGGCTCGACCACCGAGAACATCGAGTACCGCAAGCGCCAGCAGCTCAACGCGCAGGCCAAGCAACGCATCGCGCAGCACGTGGCGCGACGCGTGCCGCACGGCTCGTCGCTGCTGATCAACATCGGCACCACCACCGAGGCGATCGCCCGCGCGCTGCTGCACCACAAGGGCCTGCGCGTGATCACGAACAACCTCAACGTGGCCGCGATCCTGTCCGACAACGCGGACTGCGAGGTCATCGTCGCGGGCGGCGTGGTGCGAGCCAAGGACAAGGGCATCATCGGCGAGGTGACGGTCGACTTCATCGAGCAGTTCAAGGTGGACATCGGCCTGATCGGCATCTCCGGCATCGAGTCCGACGGCACGCTGCGCGACTTCGACTACCGCGAGGTGAAGGTGGCGCGTGCGATCCTGGCGCACTCGCGCGAGGTCTGGGTCGCCACCGACCACAGCAAGTTCAACCGGCCCGCGATGGTGGAGATGGCGCGCTTCGACCAGGTCGAGATGCTGTTCACCGACGGCCCGCCGCCCGACCCGTTTCCCGCGCTGCTGTCGCAGGCCGGCGTGACGCTGGTCAACTGCAACGAAGTATTGGAGCCGTGAGTTGAGAATTCGTTGAAGAATCCCGCCCAAAACGCCCGCATCCGTCGTTGCGCCCGCTCGCGAGGCGCCCCGGCATCGTGTCGCGGGCGCGCCTAGTCTGCGAACGTCTTGGACGGGATTCGGCACCGCTTCGTCTTCGCTCAAGACCTCTTCAACGAATTTCCAACTCACGCCTCCACCATGACGAAGACCCATCTGCTGGCCCTCGACCAGGGCACCTCCAGCTCGCGCAGCATCGTGTTCGATGCGCAGGGCCGCATCCTCGCGATGGCCCAGCGCGAGTTCCGCCAGATCTATCCGCAGCCCGGCTGGGTGGAGCACGATCCGAAGGAGATCCTCGAGTCGCAGCTCGCCACCGCGCGCGAGGCGCTGGCCAAGGCCGGCCTCACCGCCGCGGACATCGCCTCCATCGGCATCACCAACCAGCGCGAGACGACGCTGGTGTGGAACCGCGCGACGGGCGAGCCGGTCTACAACGCGATCGTCTGGCAGGACCGCCGCGCCGAACCCACCTGCGCGTCGCTGCGCGAGCAGGGCCTCGAGGCGACGTTCCGCGCGAAGACGGGGCTGATCGTCGACGCCTACTTCTCCGGCACCAAGCTCAAGTGGATCCTCGACAACGTCGACGGCGCGCGCGCCGCGGCGGCGCGCGGGGAGCTCGCGTTCGGCACCGTCGACACCTGGCTGATGTGGCACCTGACCGGCGGCCGCGTGCACGCGACGGACGTCAGCAACGCGTCGCGCACGCTGATGCTGGACGTGCACGCCAACACGTGGAGCGACGAGCTGCTCGCGATCCTCGACGTGCCGCGCGCGCTGCTGCCGGACGTGCATCCGTCGAGCCACGACTACGGCGCGACGCTGCCCGAGCTGCTCGGCGCGGCCATCCCGATCGGCGGCGTCGCGGGCGACCAGCAGAGCGCCCTGTTCGGCCAGGCCTGCTTCCGGCCCGGCCTGGCGAAGAACACCTACGGCACCGGCTGCTTCATGCTGATGCACACCGGCGCGACGTTCCAGAGCTCCACCAACGGCCTGATCACGACCAGCGCCGCGCAGCTCCATGCGACGCCGGAGTTCGCGCTCGAGGGCAGCGTGTTCATCGGCGGCGCCGTCGTGCAATGGCTGCGCGACGGCCTGCGCGCGATCCAGGGCTCGGGCGAGGTGCAGCGCCTCGCCGAGAGCGTGCCCAGCTCGGGCGGCGTGATGTTCGTGCCGGCCTTCACGGGCCTGGGCGCGCCGTACTGGGACGCGGACGCGCGCGGCGCGATCGTCGGCCTGACGCGCGGCAGCACGGTGGCGCACATCGCGCGCGCCGCGCTCGAGAGCATCGCGTTCCAGAGCGCGGCCTTGCTGGGCGCGATGAGCCGCGACGCCGTCGCCGCCGGCGCCGCGCCGGTGGCCGAACTGCGCGTGGACGGCGGCGCCTGCGTCAACGACCTGCTGATGCAGTTCCAGGCCGACCTGCTGGGCATCCCGGTCGTGCGGCCCAAGGTGATCGAGACCACCGCGCTCGGCGCCGCCTACCTCGCCGGCCTGTCGTGCGGGCTCTACCGCAACCTCGACGAGCTCGCCGCGCAGTGGCAGGTCGAGCGGCGCTTCCTGCCGACGATGTCGCGCGAGCAGGCCGGCGCGCTGATGGCCGACTGGGAGCACGCGGTGCGGCAGGCGACGGCGCGCTGACGCGCAGCGGCGACAATGGCGGCATCCGGCGCGTGCCTTCGAGGCCCGCGCCGTTTTTCACTCCCGAGGAACCGCCATGACCAGCCCGATGTACACCCACTCCGTCCCCGTCTTCAAGCAACTGCTGACGGCCATGAAGTCGATCCTGGCGACGACCAGCGCCCAGGTGGCTGCGAAGTCGATGGACGCGGACGCGTTCCTGCAGGCGCGCCTGTTCCCCGACATGTTCCCGCTGGTCAAGCAGGTGCAGATCGCCTGCGACTTCGCGCGCGGCATCTCGGCGCGCCTCGCGGGCGTCGACGTCCCGGCGCACGAGTCCACCGAGACGAGCTTCGCCGACCTCGACGCGCTGATCGCGAAGACGCTGGCCTTCATCGACGGCCTGGACGCCGCGGCCTTTGACGGCAGCGAAGGCAAGGAGATCGTGCTGCGACCCGGCACGCCGAAGGAGAAGAAGCTGAGCGGCCAGGCCTACCTGTCCAACTACGGCCTGCCGCAGTTCTTCTTCCACGCCACGACGACGTACGCGATCCTGCGCCACAACGGCGTCGCGATCGGCAAGAAGGACTACATGGGCGCGTACTGAGGCGTCAGAGCCCGCGCAGGCGCCGGTGCGCCTCGCATTGCGGATCCACCGGCAACTGGTTGCGCGCCTGCACGTAGTGGTGCGTGAAGACGTCCAGCCACGCGCCCAGCACGGCCGCTGCGCGCGCCTCGCCCGCGAGCTCCAGGCACAGCGCGGCCACCTCGCTGGTGCAGAAGTGATCGTCGCGGCGCGAGCGCCGCAGCACGTAGCGCGACACCTGCTCGGGCCGCAGGCTCAGGACCGGGAAGCGATCCAGAGCCGGGCTCTTGCGGAACATCTTGCGCGCCTCGCTCCACGTGGCGTCGAGCAGGACGAACAGCGGCCGCTTGCCGGCGTCGACCGCCACGTCGTGCACGACTCGCGCGGGCGCCGCGTACTCGCCCGGGAACACGACGAACGGCTGCCACTGCGGATCGCCGAGCAGGGCGAGCAGCGCCGGATCCGTCTCGGTGCGCGCCCAGCCGAAGGCAAAGGTGTCGGGCACGACGTCGGCGACCAGCCAGCCGGTGTTGGTGGGCTTGAGCGGCTCGATGTCGGCCATCAGCAGGCAGACGCCCGCGCGCGTGGGCACGCTCGCGCGTGACGCGCACAGGCAGTGCGTGCGCGCGAGCCGGCAGCCCTCGCACTTCTCGCGCGTCGAGCCGCCGCGGGCGAGGAAGGGCTTGGCGCTGCGGGCGAGGCGGGCGGCGCGAAGTTCGGAGACGGCGTGGGGCATGCGGGCCAGTGTCGCACCCGGCGCCCCGCTCGCTCACGCGTGCACGTCGACGACGACCTTGCCGCGCGCGCTGCCGCTCGTGACTGCCCGGTGGGCGTCGCCCGCCGAGCCCAGGTCGAAGCGGCGCTCGTCCATCCGCGGCAGCAGCTTGCCCGCCTCGACCAGCTTCGCCGCCTCGGCAAGGATGTGGCCGTGGTTCGCGCGCCCGCGGCCCGTGAGCATCGGGATCAGCGTGAACACGCCCGAGTACGTGGCCGCGCGGAACGACAGCGGCGCCAGCGCATGCGTGCCCCAGCCCAGGCAGCTGACGACGTGGCCGCCGTACATGCGCGCCGCCTTGAACGAAGCGTCGAGCACGGCGCCGCCCACGGTGTCGTAGACGATGTCGAAACCGGCGCCGTCCGTATACCGCTCCACGTATTGGTCGACGGTGGTCGCCGCATGGTCGATCGGCGTCGCGCCGAGGCCGCGGATCGCGTCCGACTGCGCGGCGGAGCCCGTCGCGAAGACCTCGGCGCCGAAGGCCGCCGCGATCTGCACCGCCACGTGGCCGACGCCGCCCGCGCCGCCGTGCACCAGCACCTTCTGCCCGGCGCGCACCTGGGCGCGGTCGACCAGGCCTTCCCACGCGGTGATGACGATCAGCGGCAACGCGGCCGCCTCGCGCATGGACAGGTTCGCCGGCTTGAGCGCCAGCAGGTCGGCGTCGACCGCGGCGTATTCCGCCAGCGTGCCCTGCAGGCCGCCGATGCCGCCGGCCAGGCCGTAGACCTCGTCGCCGACGCGAAAGCGCGTGACGCCGGGGCCGACGCGTTCGACGACGCCGGCGAGATCCATGCCCAGCACGGCGGGCAGCGGATGGCGCGCGTGGGCGGCGGCGCCGGCGCGGATCTTGGTGTCCAGCGGATTCACGCCGCTGGCGTGGATGCGCACCAGCACCTCGCCCTCGCGTGCGACGGGTCGCTCGACTTGCGCGTCGGTGAAGTCGGCGTTGACGTCGCGGACGATCAGGGCGCGCATCGAGGCTGGGTTGGTCATGTCGGTCTCCGGTGGATGGTGGGTGGATGGCTCCATTGTTTGAATTTCACTTGTGAATGTAAATCGACACAATAGAATGCCACGCATTCACTTTTGAATGACCTGAACCATGGAGTGGAGCGACGTCCGCATCTTCCTGGCCGTGGCGCGCGCGGGCTCGCTCGGCGGCGCCGCGCGCCTGACGGGCCAGTCGCAGCCGACGATGGGCCGGCGGTTGCGCGTGCTGGAACGCGAGGCGGGCCAGGCGCTGTTCCAGCGCGGCGCGCAGGGCTTCGTGCTCACCGACGAAGGCGCCGCGGTGCTGGCGCACGCCGAGCGCATGGAGGAGGAAGCGCTCGGCTTCGAGCGCCGCCTCGCCGGCCAGCCGGGCGAGATGGAGGGCATGCTGCGCGTGTCGTCGTCCGACTGGTTCGGCGTGCACGTCCTCACGCCGATCTTCGCGGGCTTCGCGGCACGCCACCCCAAGGTCACGATCGAGCTGATCACCGATTCGCGCCTGTTCAGCCTGGCGCGGCGCGAGGCCGATCTCGTGTTCCGCATCCGGCGCTTCGAGGAGGCCGGCGTCGTGCAGCGCAAGGCCGTGCACATCGACTACCGCGTCTACCGCGCGGTCGGCACGACGCACGGCGAGACGCGCGACGACGTCCCGCTGATCACGCTCGACACCGCGTACCAGGACTTCCCGGACGTGGCGTGGATGCGCAAGAAGCGGCCCACGGCGCGCATCGCGTTCGGCAGCAACAGCCGCGAGGCGCAGGCGCGCATGTGCGCCGCGGGGATCGGCCTCGCGGTGCTGCCCGCGCCGCTGGGCGACGCGATGCCCGGGCTCGAGGCGGTCGACCTCGGCGACGCGCCGCCGGGGCGCGACGTCTGGGTCGGCTTCCACCAGGACATGCGGCGCCTCGGCCGCCTGCGCACGCTGGTCGACGAGACCATCGCCGCGCTGGCACGCTGACGTTCGCGAACGCGACGGAAACCTGCCGTTACCGAATACGCTGTCCCGCCGATCGCGCGCTCGCGCGTTGAACACTCAGGGCGCCGCGCAACGACGCGACGCCAGCCCACGAACAACCGAGGAGAGTCATGAGATCCATCCTTCCACGCGCGCTCGCGCTCGCCGCCATCGTCGCCGCGGGCCAGGCGTCCGCCGCCATCACGCTGTTCAGCCACGACGGCTTCCACGGCAAGCGCGTCACGCTCGTGCAGCCCGCGCACGACTTCCGCGACTTCGACTTCAACGACCGCGCTTCCTCGGTGATCGTCGAGGGCGAGCCGTGGGAGGTCTGCCAGGACGTCGGCTTCCGCAACCGCTGCGCGATCCTCGTGCCGGGCAGCTACCCCGACCTCGCCGCGGTCGGCCTGGGCGACACGCTCTCGTCGGCCCGTCCCGCGCGCCGCGAGCCGCCGCCTCCGCCGCCCGTCCCGGTCGCGCCGCCGCAGAACGGCGACATCGTGTTCTTCGAGCATCCCGGCTTCCACGGCCGCGATCTCGGCACCACGGGCGAGATCGACAACCTGATGCGCTACGGCTTCAACGACCGCGCCTCGTCGGTGATCGTGTTCGAGGGCCGCTGGGAGGTCTGCGAGAACGCCGGCTTCAATGGCCGCTGCATGATCCTGCGCCCCGGCCGCTACCCCGACCTGCGCGCGATGGGCCTGAACGACAGCATCTCGTCGGTGCGCCGCGTCCATCGCGAGGCGCAATACGACGACAACCGCTATGCGCCGCCGCCGCTGCCGGTCTACGACTGGCGCCGCCGTCCGCAGGAATACGTCGAGGCGGTGCCGATCGAATCCGTGCACGTCGTGTACGCGGCGCCGCAGCAGCAGTGCTGGGTCGAGCAGTCGGCCGCGCCCGCGAACGCGCGCACGGGCGGCGCGGTCGTCGGCGGGCTGATCGGCGGCATCCTGGGCCACCAGATCGGCGACCGCGGCAGCCGCGACGGCGCCACCATCGCGGGTGCCGTCGGCGGCGCGGTGATCGGCTCGCAGCTCGCGCGCGGTGCCGAGCAGCCGCAGGACGTCACGCGCTGCACCAGCGTGCCGCCGCAAGGCCCCGACCACTACGACGTCTCGTACTGGTACCACGGCGTGCACCACCACGTGCAGACGACGCAGGCGCCCGGCCCGACGATCGTCGTCAACGCGGACGGCGAGCCGCGGATCTAGGCGGACAGCGCGTCGCGCCCGTGCACCGTCGTGCGGGCGCGACCGGCCTCCTTGGCCAGGTACATCGCCTGGTCGGCCCGCTCGATGGCCACGTGGCTGTGCTCGTCCGGCGCGCACTCGGTGACGCCGGCCGAGAAGCTGATCCGCAGCCCGGGCAGCACGTGGTCGAACGACATGCGCGCCACCGCGTCGCGCAGGCGATCGACCAGCACCGCGGCCGCCGCGGCGCTGGTATCCGGCAGCAACAGCAGGAACTCCTCGCCGCCCCAGCGGCCCGCGGCGTCCGACTCGCGCAGGCCGCCGCGCAGCGCATCGGCGAAGGCGCACAGCACGGCGTCGCCCACCGCGTGGCCGTGCTGGTCGTTGATCGCCTTGAAGTGGTCGAGGTCGATCAGCACCACGCTCAGCGGCCGGCCCGAGCGCAGGCAGCGCACCTGCTCGGCCGCCAGCGCCTCGATGACGTGGCGCCGGTTGCTCAGGCGGGTCAGCTCGTCGACCTGCGCCAGCTCGCGGATCGTCGCGAGCGCCTGCTGCAGCTCGCCCTTGCGCTGCGCGAGCCGCATGCGAAGCGTGCCCATGCGCATCGACACCACCGCGGCGGCCACCAGCACGATGGCGGCGAAGGCGAAGTTGAGCATCTCGATGCGCGGCGGAAACAGGTCGGGGCGCGTCGCGATCTTCCAGCCCATCGTCGCCGCCAGCAGCGCGAGGCCGAACGCGCACAGGCCCAGCGTCTGCCGATCGCGCAGCACGAACATGCCCCACATGAGATTGAGCACCATGATGGCGATGACCGCGCCGCGCATCGGCGGGTCGATGGCATAGCCATACACGGTCGCCAGGCTGCTGAACGTGATCTGCGGGAACGTCATCGACGGGTCGCTGCCCAGGCGCCGGCTCAGCCCCGTGCGGATCAGCGCGTAGAAGCCGAGGATGCCGCTGAGGCCGATGGCCGACCACGTGGCGGCATCGCGCGCGTCCATCAGGCCCATGCGCGCCTGCCAGTTGACGACCAGCGCGAACAACGCGTAGACGAGGACCGACAGCAGCGTCAACGTCAGCGGGCCGCGGCGCTCGGGGACGTCGCCGAACAGCAGGCGGGACAGCGGCCCGACGGCGGCGGCCTTGCGCGCCGGCGACGTCGCGGCGCGGATCGGGTCGGTGGGCGTGGGCGGGGTCGACATGTTGGGGCTGTCTGGCGCCGATTATGCGGGTTGCCGCATGTCAGCCCGACGGCACGGCGGAGCCGGCGATAGACTCGACTGCGCGCGGGCCCGTCCGCCGGGTTGGCCGCGATCGCTACCGACGAGGACACCGCATGGTCGAGACGAGCATCGAATTCTGGCGCCGCATGGCCTCGCAATTCGGCGGCCCGGTGCTGGCGCTGTGCTGCGGCGCCGGCGCGCTTGCGATCCCGATCGCGGCGATGAGCCTGTCGGTCACCGGCGTCGACCGCGATGCCGCCGCACTCGCGAGGGCCGCGGCCAACGACGTCGACGTGCGCTGGGTCGAGGCCGACGTGCGCAACCTCGCGCTGCCGCGCCGTTTCGGCCTCGTGATCCTGGCCGACGGCGCGTTCCATGCCTTCCTCGCGGCCGGCGAGCAGGACGCGCTGCTCGCAGCGGTGCGCCGCCACCTTGCGCCCGAAGGCGTGTTCGGTTTCGACATCGAGCAGCGCGCCGGTCAGCCGCTGGCCGAGGACGTCGAGCACCTGCTGGAGATCGCCGGCTTCGAGATCGCCGCGCAATACGGCGACTGGGACTTCGGCCGCGTGCGTCGCACCAGCGAGCGCGTGATCACGCTGTGCCGCCTCGCGGCCGCGGCCTGATCCTCACCAGAAGGTCCTGGCGCGGCGCAAGCGTCGCAGCGACTTGCGCGCCTTGCGCGTCGACGCCTCGGCCTTCGCGCGCAGCCAGCGGGCCGCGAAACCGGCGCCGGGATCCGTCCTCGCGGCCGAGGCGAAGCGCTGCGCGGCGAGCGTGAGGTCGATATGCCTGCCCAGGCGTTCCTGCGCGCGCGAGGCCTTGGCCATCCACGCGTCGACGGCGTCGCGATCGAACGCCGGCGCCGCGAACTCCGCGAGATAGCGCAGGCGCTTGAGGCGCTTGCGCGCGCGGTGCTGGCGCGCGAACGACAGCTCGTCGAAGCGACGCGCGGCGCGCGTCACCTGGCGCGTCAGCCTGCGCAGTTGTCGCTTCAGGCGTGCCATGCCGGAACCCGCATCGCCGCGCGTGGGCTCGTCAGGTTCGGTACAGGACTGCATTTGCCGCAGCACGGACTGGAAACCGTCGCCGCGCACGAGCGCGCGCAAGCGCCGCGCGTCCTCCTCGGAGGGCCCGTCCAGCTCCGCGACGGGCGCGCCAGCCTCACGAAGCCGGGGCGCGAGCGTCGTGGCCCGCACGTGCTTGTCGCGCACGTCGCCCAGCGCCTCGAAGACTGGCAGGATCGCCGACCCCCAGCCGGACGGCAGGCAGGCCGCGAAGGGCCGCATGCCGCGCGCGGCCGAGCGCAGCCGGCGCAGGCCGACGCGCAACTGGTGCACGTGCTCGGGATCGTCGCTGCCGCGCGCGATCCCGGCGGCGTTGGGCACGATCTGGGCGAGGCAGTTCGCGAGCATCGCGCGCAGCATCGCCTCGCCGTCCATCGCGCGCGCCTGCCTCGCGCTCCACGCGGGCGCGCTCGCCTTGACCGCGGGCGCGAGGCGGCCGCGGCGGCCGGCGTCCCCATGCTTGATCTCGCGAACCTTCATGCATCCCCCGCGGCAACAGGCGTGCCCCCAACGGCGCCGCCGCGATCAGCGGCCCGGGTCGGGCAGCTCGATCTTGACCTCGAGCACCTCGAGATCTTCCTGGCGCTCGAGATTGACCTTGATGTCGTCAGGATTGATGGACACGTACTTCGAGATCACCGCGATCAGCTCGCGCTGCAGCGCCGGCAGGTAGTCGGCCTTCGAGCGGCCGCCGCGCTCGTGCGCGAGGATGATCTGCAGGCGCTCCTTGGCGACCGACGCGGTCTTCTTCTTCTCGCCGAGCAGGAAGGAGAACAAGGACATCACTTGCTACCTCCGAACAGCCGCTTGAAGAAGCCCGGCTTCATCGCGTCGACGAAGCGCATCGGCTTGTCCTCGCCGAGGAAGCGGGCGACGAGGTCGGTGTAGGCCTCGGCCACGTCCGATTCCTTCAGGTGGATCGCCGGCAGGCCCTGGTTGGAGGCCTGCAGCACGCTCTCCGACTCGGGGATCACGCCCATCAGCGGGATGCGCAGGATCTCCTGGATGTCGGACACCGACAGCATCTGCCCGTCCTCGACGCGCGACGGGTTGTAGCGCGTGATGACCAGGTGCTCCTTGATCGGCTCCGCGCCGTCGATCGCGCGTTTCGTCTTGCTGCCCAGCATGCCGATGATGCGGTCGGAGTCGCGCACCGACGAGACCTCGGGGTTGGTCACGACCAGCGCCTCGTCGGCGAAGTGCATCGCCAGCAGCGCGCCCGTCTCGATGCCGGCCGGCGAGTCGCAGACGATGTACTCGAAGCCCATCTCGGCGAGCTCCTTGAGCACGCGCTCGACGCCGTCCTTGGTCAGCGCTTCCTTGTCGCGCGTCTGCGAGGCCGGCAGCACGAACAGGTTCTCGCACTGCTTGTCCTTGATCAGCGTCTGGTGCAGGTTGGCCTCGTTGTTGATCACGTTGATCAGGTCGTAGACCACGCGGCGCTCGCAGCCCATGATCAGGTCGAGGTTGCGCAGGCCGACGTCGAAGTCGATCACGGCCGTCTTGTGGCCGCGCAGCGCGAGGCCGGACGAGAAGCTCGCGCTGGTGGTGGTCTTGCCGACCCCGCCCTTGCCGGAGGTGACGACGACGATCTTTGCCATTTGAATTGCAGTCCTTAGATTTTCAGGGGTGTCATGACGAGGACGCCGTCGACCAGCCGCACCTGCGCGGGCTTGCCGGCCACGTCCTTGGGCAGCGGCGTCTCCGTGGTGCGGTAGACGCCGGCGATGGCGATGAGTTCGGCCTCGAGGCAGGTCGTGAAGATACGGGCCTCGGTATTGCCGCGCGATCCGGCGACGACCTTGCCGCGCAGCGGTCCGAGCACGGTGACGTTGCCGTCGGCCAGCACCTCGGCGCCGGCGTTGACGGCCGCGTGCACGACCAGGTCGCCGCCCTTGGCATAGGCCTGCTGGCCGGAGCGCAGCGGCTTGTCGACGATCAGCGTGGGCACGTGCACCGGCACCTCGCGCACGACTTCGACTTCGCGGACGACTTCCACTTCGACGGTGCGCGGCTTCAGCGGCGGCGCGGCGTCGGGCGCGGCGGCCAGACCCGCGGCGAGCGCGTCGGCCATCTGCTCCGCGCTGCCGCCGGTGACCAGCGACGGGCGCATGCGGTGCTTGCGCAGCGCGGCGACGATGTCGTCGAACGCGATGGGCTCCTCGCGCTCGCGCACGGGCGCGAGATCGATCACGACCGGGTCGTCGTCGAAGAAATTGGGCGTCTCGCCCAGGCGCTGCTGCAGTTCCTCGGCGAGGACGGCGGCGTCGGCCTGGTGCAGCAGCACGGTGACCAGCGGCAGGCTGGTGTCCTTCAATTCGAACGCAAACGGAATCACTGTCGAGTCGGCAACCATCGGCCTGCGGAAACGCGCAAAGCGGCGGAGTGTACCGGGTCGGCATGTCCGCCCTGTAACCGACGGGCCTGATCCGCTTGCGCCATGATGCGGCCCCATGAAGAAAGCCGCTCCCGCCGCGCCCGAGCGATGGCGCATCGATGCCGGCGACGGCGACGTCGCCACGCTCGTGATTCCGCCCGACTCGTTTCGAACGAGACATTTCGAGATCGACTGCCGCCTCGTCGTCGCGGCGCTCGGCGCGGGCGCGCAGCACGCGATGCGCGTCGACGTCGACGGCGGCCTCGAATGGACGCGCAGCGCCCCGACCCACAACCCGGGCCACACCGACTCGATGGACTACCACTTCCGCCGCGAGCTGCCGGTGGGCCAGCCGCTGCGCATCGTCGTCAAGACGCAGGCCCGCCAGGCACGCCGCGTGCGGCTGCTGATCGAGGCCGAGGAACAGGGCTGAAGCCCCTGGCGCGGCCGCGGAACGAGGGCGCGCGTATCGTCGAGCACGACCTCATTCGACCGGAGTGCTTGCCGATGCCCGCCCCCATCACCGATTCCCTGCCGCCCGGCCTGCGCGAGCTGCGCACGCGTCCGCTGCTGGCCGTCCGCCTCGACGTGCGCGGCCCGATGCCCGTCATCGCCACGCCCGGCGCCGGCCGCCGCATCGGCGTCGTCACCGGCGGATCGTTCGATGGCGAGAGGCTGTCGGGCGTCGTGATGGACGGCGGCAGCGACTGGCAGACGCTCAAGGCCGACGGCAGCGTCTTGCTCGATGTCCGCCTGATCCTCAAGACCCGCGACGACGCCTTCGTCGCGATGACCTACCGCGGCATCCGCCACGGCACGCCCGACGTAATCGCGCGCGTGGATCGCGGCGAGGTGGTCGACCCGTCCGAGATCTACTTCCGCACCATCGTCCAGTTCGAGACGGCCGCGCCGCAATACAACTGGCTCAACCACGTGGTGGCGGTCGGCGTAGGACAACGGCGCGCGGACGGGCCGGTCTACAGCGTGTTCGAGGTGCTCTGAATTCCTCGCCGCGCCGGACTGCACTATCCTGCGCCCATGGACAAACCGAAACCGTTCTCGATGATCCGCGAGTTCCACCTCGCGGACTGGTTCACGCTCGCCAACGCGTTCTGCGGCGTCGGCGCCCTCTTCTCCGTGATGACGTTCCTGCAGACCGGCGACGTGCGCCACATCTGGTTCGCGTGCTGGCTGATCCCCGCGGCGCTCGTCTTCGACGTGCTCGACGGCCGCGTCGCGCGCTGGCGCCAGCAGAGCTCCGAGCTGGGCCGCGAACTCGACTCGCTGGCCGACGTCATCTCCTTCGGCGTCGCCCCCGCCGCGATCGCCTACGGCTGCGGCATGCAGGGCCTGTGGGATCGCATCGTGCTCGTGTTCTTCGTCGTCTGCGGCGTGTCGCGCCTGGCGCGCTACAACATCACCGCCGAGAAGAACTCCGAAGGCGGCGACAAGGTCAAGTTCTTCGAGGGCACGCCGATCCCGACGTCGCTGCTGCTGGTCATCGTGCTGGGCATCGCGGCCTGGCAAGGCAGCGTGGGCGACGCGCTGTGGGGCGGCGTCATGAACATCGGCGGCTTCCGCTTCCATCCGCTGGTGCTGATGTTCGCGGTGTCCGGCTCGTTGATGATCTCGCGGATCCGGATTCCGAAGCTCTAGACAAGGGCGACGTGTCGTTCCCTGGCTGGGGTCGCTCCCCGGCTGGGGTCAGGTCTTGCCTTTTGCCCGCAGGTTGGGGTCACGCAGGTTGGGGTCAGGTCTTGCCTTTTGCCTCCATTTCGCGCGCTCCTTCCACAGGGAAAATCGCCGCAACGTGACGCTTGGGGCCGCCCGAAACGCATGTCGTCAAGGCCATTGCCTTCACGCGCATTTGGGCACTCGCCACGAGCAGGATGGCAGGCAAAAGGCAAGACCTGACCCCAACCTGCGGGCAAAAGGCAAGACCTGACCCCGATCGGAGACCCCGATCGGACCCCGATCGAAGTCGACTCAAAGCACGCCGGCAATGCGCTCCAGATGCGCCGAGGTCCCCCGCTTGCGCGACAACGTGCCGTCGCGGCCGTCGGTGCCGTCGACGAACGTCACCTGCTCCGTGAAGCGCAGCCGCGTGCCTTCCGGATCGCCGATGAATTCGACCGTCGCGATCGACACCGAATGGTGGCGGCCGCTCAGGAGCATGTCGTAGACGTAGACCAGCCGCGCCTGTGGCTCGACGAGGTGGTAGCGGGCGCTGAACAGCGTCTCGAGGCCGTTGCTCGCGAAGCGGCCATGCAGGATCTCGCTGCCGCCGACGCGCATGTCCAGCGTTCGCTCGACCTCGCTCCAGCCCTCGGGGCCGATGAACCAGCGCGCCTTGGTCGCGGGGTCGGCCCAGGCGGTCCAGACATCCGCCGGCGAGGCGTCGTAGACGCGGTTGATCGAGAAGTCGCCATGCGTCGTGATCGGCGCGTTGAGCGGTGAAGTCATGTCGGTTTCCTTTGGCGACGCGGAGTCGCGGGGGTGGTCTTCGTCGGATCGATGCAAGCCGCGGCGCGCGCCCGCTCGGCCTTCTGCTGCGCCAGCACCTCGCCCAGGCGGTCGAGATTGCCTTCCCACATCGCGCGCCGCTGCGACAGCCAGGTCTCGGCCTGCGACAGCACGTCGCGGTCGAGGTGGCAGCTGCGCACGCGGCCCGTCTTCTGCGTGCGGATGAGCCCGCTTGCCTCGAGCAGCTGGATGTGCTGCACGACCGCCGCGAGCGACATCGCGAAGGGCTTCGCCAGTTCGCTCACCGACGCGTCGCCCTGAGACAGGCGGTCGACGATGGCGCGGCGGGAGGGATCGGACAGCGCCTGGAAGACGCGATCCAGCGTTTGATGCTGAAGCATGTGCTTTAGCTTATGCGCGGCCCGGAAGATAGTCAAGTAATTACTTTAGTATTTGCGCCCAAGCCGAATACCCATTTCGATTGTGCACAATTGATTAGTGCGCTACATTTCATCCCATGCCCCGCGCCAAGACCCCAACCCCGACCGCTGCCGACACCCGCGCCGACGCCTGGCTCGCGCTCGACAAGCAGCTGTGCTTCGCGCTGTACTCAGCCTCGCTGGCGATGACCAAGGTCTACAAGCCGCTGCTCGCGCCGCTGGGCCTGACCTACCCGCAATACCTGGTCATGCTCGCGCTGTGGGAAGAGGATGCGCAGTCGGTCAGCGGCCTGGGCGACAAGCTCGCGCTCGACTCCGGCACGCTGACGCCGCTGCTCAAGCGCCTCGAGGCGCAGGGCCAGCTCAGCCGCGAGCGCGACGCCGACGACGAGCGCCGCGTCATCGTGCGCCTGACCGATGCCGGCCGCAAGCTGAAGATCGCGGCACGCGCCGTGCCGCCCGCCATCGGCCGCGCGAGCGGCTGCGAGCTCGGCGAGATCGTCGAGCTCACCCGTCAACTCACCACGGTGCGCGACTCGCTCGCGCGCCACACGCAGCACTGACTGCACTTCCCCCTTGCGACCCGACGGTCGCCTCAACCCACCCAAGGAGCACACCATGGCCTCGCCCGAAAAGATCCTCTACACCGCCACCGCCACCGCCACCGGCGGCCGTTCCGGCACCGCCAAGTCGTCCGACGGCGTCCTCGACGTCACGCTGACCACGCCCAAGGAACTCGGCGGCGACGGCAAGACCGGCACCAACCCGGAACAGCTGTTCGCGGCCGGCTACTCGGCCTGCTTCATCGGCGCGATGAAGGCCGTCGCCTCCGGCATGACGGGCGCTCCGAAGGTCGCGCTGCCGGCCGAGGTGTCGATCACGTCGGACGTGGGCATCGGCCAGATCCCCGGCGGCTTCGGCATCAAGGTCGACATGCGCATCTCGATCCCGGGCATGGACAAGGCCGCCGCCCAGGCGCTGGTCGACGCCGCGCACAAGGTGTGCCCGTACTCGAACGCGACCCGCGGCAACATCGACGTCTCGCTGACGGTGGTCTGAACCCCGCTGCGCCGAGTGCGCAGTAAGTCACCGAACAGGCCCGCCCGCGCGCGGGCCTGCGCGCATTCCCACGCGGCTGCGCCGTGGGCGTCCCCTATCATCGCGCCGTGATCGTTCGCCGGCCCTTTCTCGTTACCACTACGCTGGCGGCCGCCATGGTGGTGGTCGCGCTGGTGTATGGCGTGGACCACGGCGCCACCGCCGCGTCCGTCGCGGCGCCGGCACCCGTGG
This sequence comes from Scleromatobacter humisilvae, assembly GCF_023231945.1. Lineage (GTDB taxonomy): Bacteria > Pseudomonadota > Gammaproteobacteria > Burkholderiales > Burkholderiaceae_C > Scleromatobacter > Scleromatobacter humisilvae. The sequence continues at coordinate 220,270 of NZ_JAJLJH010000003.1, read as the reverse complement.
CGACGCCGCCGACGCCCGACGCCGCGCCCCTGCCCGCGACGCCGGCCCAGGTTGTCGCGCTCGCGCCGCCGGCGCCCGCGTCGGCCGCGCATCGGCCCGATCCCTACGAATCGCTCGCGCAGAAGGTCGACCGGCTCAGCCGCTCCGCCAACCCGGTCGACGCGTTCGCGGCCTACCAGCTCGTCACCGCCTGCGTCTGGGCGCGCGACCACGAAGGCTGGATGGCGCACCACATCCTGCCCAGCGACCGCGAACTGCTGCCGACGACGCAGCAGGCCTGCGGCGACATCGCCTCCGACCAGATCCAGAGCCGCCTGCGCTGGCTCGAACGCGCGGCGCTCGCCGGCGTGCACCACGCGGCCTCCGAGATGCTCAAGGAAGGCCCGGACGGCCTCGGGATCAGCGGCAACTCCGACATCGACGCGCCCGAGAACGCGTCGTGGAAGCAGCGCGTCGAGGCCGCGCTCGACGCCGGCGTGCGCACCTGCGACTCCGACTCGCTGGAAAGCCGCGTCAACAGCTACGAGAGCGGCCTGGGCGTCGCGCAGGACCGCGCCAAGGCGCTGACCTACTGGGTCGCGTACATGGAGTGCCGCCAGCGCCAGGTCGGCGGCAACAGCGCCATCCTGGCCAACGGCGACAGCGTCACGCAGCGCATGGGCACGACGCTCAGCGCCGACCAGATCGCGCAGGCGGTGCGCGACGGCCAGCGCCTCGCGCACGACGCGCAGCCGCTGCCGGGCGACCCGTAGTCAGCGCCAAGTCGCTTCTTCGTAGATCCGCGCGTAGTCGTCCACCGCGACCGGCTCGATGCCGACGCCGCGCAGGAAGAACGCCTTGCCCGCATCGAGCGCGCCGACGTGCACGTACCAGCCGTCCTTGCGCCGATGGGGATACTTGCTGAAGTAGCGCGCCCGCTCGATCAGCAGCCAGCGCAGGAACACCTCGTCCTGCTCCAGCCCGAGGCCCATGAACAGCAGCGGCTTGTGCAGGAAGGGCTGCAGCCACGTGAGCGCGCCCGCCCACTTTCGGATGTCCGACGCGCCGAACAGCCGCGTGCCGGAGCTGTAGAGCCAGCCGCGCGCCTTGTTGACCGAGCCCATGTAGTCCGCCAGCCCGAGCCGGATGCTCTGCCGGTACTGCTGGAAGCCGTTGACGTGCCAGATCGCGAACGTGGCCAGCGGGTCGGCGACGTCCTGCGTGGAGAAGCACTTGAACCACGGATAGAACGCGTTGCCCCGCTCGGTGCCGCAGCGGCGCAGCGTGGCCGAACAGGCGGCGGCGAGCGTCGCCTCGAAGTTGGTCGTCAGCACCGGCACCGACCCGCGTCGCGCCCAGTCCATGATCCAGGCGTGCTGCGGCAGCGGCTTCCAGCCGGACATCAGCTTGCAGAACTCCGCCTGCAGCTTCGGCGCGCCCGATGCGCGGCCGATCGCCAGGTCGACGATGTCGTAGAACTCCGTCGGCGATACCCCTGGGGGCACCGGGCCGTGCCTCGGGTCGATGTAGTTGCGGGCCAGGCTCTGCAGCAGGCCCTCCCACGAGTTGGTCGCCGCGGGCGCGTCGAAGCGGTTGATGCCGTTGCCGATGACCAGCGCCAGGTCGCCGCGGTTCGCTTCGAGCAGCGCGCGCATCCTCAGGCCAGCAAGGCGAGCTGCAACTCGATGCGCGCCTGCACCGCACTGAGCTCGCCGGCGGCCTCGACGTCGCCGTCGCCGTGCGGCAGCACCGGCCCGAACGCGCAGCGGCTCGCGCGGCGCACGCGCACGCCCGCGTCGCGCGCCCGCGCGAGGGCCGCGTCGAGCCGATCGCTGACGGTGCCGTGGCCGGTGCCGGCGACGACGATGCCGGCGGCGCCCGAGGCGACCGCCGCGTCCACGAGGCGCCCGTCGGCGCCCGAGTGGTTCAACACGATCTCGACGCGCGGCCACGCGTCGGCGTCCGCGGCGATCCGCGCCAGGCCCAGCGGCTCGCCGGCGGGCCAGTCGCGGAACCGGCGCATCGCGCCGCCCTCGAGCCGCGCGACGGGCCCACAGTCGCTGCCGGCGAACGCGCTCGTCTGCAGCGTGTGGATCTTGCGCAGCCCCACGGCGGCCCAGAGCGCGCCCGCGAACACGAGGCCGACGCCGCGCGCGCCCGGCGTGCCGGCCACCGTCACCGCGTCGAGCAGGTTGGCCGGGCCGTCGGCCGACAGCGCGCTGGCCGGGCGCATCGCGGCGGTCAGCATCACCGGCTTGGAAGGCGCCAGCACGCGGTGGAGGAAGTAGGCGGTCTCCTCCAGCGTGTCGGTGCCATGCGTGATGACGACGCCGGCGACCTCGGGCCGCGCGACGTGGTGCGCCACGCGCCCGGCCAGGCGCTGCCAGGTGGCGATGTCCATGTTCTTGCTGTCGATGGCGGCGACGCTTTCCGACTCGAGACGATGTTCGGCGAGCGCGGGCACCGCGGCGATCAGCGCGTCCACGCCGAGCGCGCCGGCGCGGTAGCCGGTGGTGTCGGTGGCGGCGGCGGCGGTGCCGGCGATCGTCCCGCCCGTGGCGAGAATCACGACAAGCGGCATGGGGCTTTGCATTCTTGGCAACCTTGGATAAAAATACAGACCTGTATGAACAACCAGATGCCGGCGGCGAGACGCGAGTCTCCTGACGGCGAGGACGCCATGGAAGTCGAATCGCCGAAGCTCACCGCCCGCCAGCAGCAGATCCTCGATCTGGTGCAGAGCGCGATCGAACGCACCGGCGCTCCGCCGACCCGCGCCGAGATCGCGAACGAACTCGGGTTCAAGTCGGCCAACGCCGCGGAGGAACACCTCCAGGCGCTGGCCCGCAAGGGTGTCATCGAGCTGGTGGGCGGCACGTCGCGCGGCATCCGGCTGAAGTCTGACACATTGCGCGCGCTCAACGAGGCGCGCGGTAAGCAGTTCTCGCTGCCGCTGCCCAGCCTGTCGCAGCTCACGCTGCCGCTGGTCGGCCGAGTCGCGGCGGGCTCGCCCATCCTCGCGCAGGAGCACGTCGAGCAGACGTATCTGCTGGAAGCCACGATGTTCCCGCGCCGGCCCGACTACCTGCTCAAGGTCAAGGGCATGAGCATGCGCGACGCCGGCATCATCGACGGCGACCTGCTGGCGGTGCAGAAGAGCCGCGAGGCGCGCAACGGCCAGATCGTGGTGGCGCGGCTGGGCGACGAAGTCACCGTCAAGCGCTTCCGCCGCACCCGCACCACCATCGAGCTGCTGCCCGAGAACCCCGACTTCCAGCCCATCATCGTGCCCTTCGGCGATGTCGACTTCGAACTCGAAGGCATCGCGGTGGGCCTGGTGCGCAACAACATGATGAGCTGAGCATGCGGCGCGGCGGGCAAGCCCTGGCCTCGCGCGTCACGCACGCGCGCGGGCGAGGCTGACGGGCGCGTGCCATGGGGTCGCGAACGCCGTCACGCCAGGCCATGAAGTCGCCGAAGGCCGCGACGGCCGACGAGTGCCTGACGCTGGAGCAACTGCCCAACGTCGGCCCGGCGATGGCCGCCGACCTGCGGCTGCTGGGCGTGCACTCGCCGCAATCGCTCAAGGGCCGCGACGGCCTGCAGCTCTATCGCGCGTTGTGCACCACGACGGGCCAGCGCCACGATCCCTGCGTGCTCGACACGCTGCTGGCCGTCGTCGACTTCATGAACGGCGCACCGCCGGCGCCGTGGTGGGCCTACACCAAGCAGCGCAAGGCGATGGTCGGGCAATTGCGCGACTGATCGATTTCCACGGCGGCCCGGCGTAGGATGGCGACGGCCACCGCGACTCGAACAGGCGCGCTGGAAATCGCACATGAGCCACGGTTTCGGAAACGAGGTCCCCCACGCGCACGGCAACACTTCGCCGCGCCCGCACACGCGCTACCTGGTCGTCATCGACTCGGGCGGATTCATGGTCGCCCGGCTGTTCCTCGAATCGCGCGAACAGGTCGCCGAGTTCGACGCCGGCACGGAGGAAGTCGCGCAGATGATCATGCACCTGCAGCCCACCGGCGATGCCGGCGACCCGCCGTGGGATCGCGCCCTCGCCGGACACAGCGCCGCCGAACGGGCCGACGCGCGGGTCTATCAACTGGCTATCTGACGCTGCCCGGCGCGCGTGGGAACGCAGCCCGGCCACATCGGTTCAGGAGAACAGGAATGACGCTCTCGATGAGCTGGAGCGAATGGGCCGACCACGACGCGACCGCACTCGCCGAACGCGTGCGCCAGGGCGACGTGACGCCCGCCGAGCTCGCGGCCCAGGCGGCCGCCGCGATCGCGCGCGTCAACGGTGCGCTGGACGCCGTGGTGGAGGTCTTCGACGACCTCGTGGCCGATCCGCTGGCCGATGGCATGCGGCCCGAGGGCGTGTTCGCCGGCGTCCCCTACCTGATGAAGGATCTCGGGCCGACGCTCAAGGGCCGGCGGCAGGAATTCGGCTCGATGCTGATGCAGGGCCATCGCCCGGCGGACGACAGCTTCCTGACCCGCCGCATCCGCCGGGCCGGCCTGAACATCCTCGGCCGCACGACCACGCCGGAGTTCGGGGTCTGCAGCGCGGCCGAGAACCGGCTGCACGTCACGCGCAACCCCTGGAACACCGGCTTCACGACCAACGGCTCTTCCGCGGGCACGGCCGCCGTGGTGGCCGCGGGCGTGCTGCCGATGTCGCATGCGACCGACGGCGGCGGCTCGATCCGCATCCCGGCAGGCGCGACAGGCAACATCGGCCTGAAGGTGTCGCGCGGCGTGTTCTCGCTGGCGCCCGGGCTGTCGGACCTCTCCGGCCTGGTGTCGATCCAGGGCTGCCACAGCCGCTCGGTCCGCGACACGGCCGCCTTCGTCGATCATTGCCGCGGCGGCGCTCCCGGCGAGTTCATGCCGTTCTGGACGCCGGCGCAGTCCTGTTGCGACCTCATCCGAACCGACCCGAGCCCGTTGCGCATCGCGATGTCGCACGAGTGGGGCGACCATCGCGCGACACCCCATTTCGTCGCCGAGCTCGAGCGTGTCGGCCGCCTTCTCGAAGGCCTGGGGCACCACGTCGAATGGAGGCTGCCGCCGGTGGACTTCCGCGCGGCCTTCGCCGCCCAGACCACCTGCTACATCAGCAACTTCGCCCAGGTCATCGCCGGCCATCTCGCGCGCCTGGGCCTCGAGCGCCCGCCGGAAGAGCTTCTCGAGCCGATCAACATCAAGATCTGGGAGGCCGGCCTGGGCCTCTCCTACAGCGAGCGCGCCGCCATGCAAGCCGTATTCAACACCACCTCGCGAGCCTTCGGCGCGTTCTTCGAGGACTGGGACATCGTCCTGACGCCGATCACCGCCCTGCCCACGCCCAGGATCGGCGCCGTCGACTACCTCACCAGCAGCACGAATCCTTCGGTGCACGACTGGTTCGACCACCTCTGGCGGAACTTCGCCTACACCCCGCTGGCCAACCTCTGCGGCATACCGGCGATCTCGCTACCGCTGGCCATGCAGGAAAGCGGACTGCCCCTGGGCATCCAGGCACAGGCGCGGCAGGCCGACGACGGGCTGCTGCTGCAACTGGCCGCGCAGATCGAGCGGGCGCTGGGCGGCCAGTGGAACGGCGGCATGCGACCCACGGTGCATGTCCCATCCGACCGTCCGGAAGTCGCGGCGACGAGGCGTGGCCCGGCTTCTTCGCCGCTATAGCTTGCGGAGTACCGCCGCGAGCAGCCTCTGGCTCGCGTCCCAGTCGCCGGCGATGCCTGCCGAAGCGTCCCCGACCCACGCCAGCACCAGCACGTCCCCTTTGATGCCCGGCGCCTCGGCGTGGCGCTTCACGTAGAAATCGCTGGCCTCCTGGAGCTTGGCCTGGGGTGCCCACATCAGCGAGAACTTCGCGCCGCGACCCTTCGCGAGGTGTCCTGCCGCGTCCTTCAGCACATAGGTGCAGGTCGACACCGTGAGGTCTCCACGCACCGCAGGCGTCGACAGTTCCGGAGCAAATATCGAAACGGGCGCGCCGACCAGGGCCCGCACGTCGTCCAGTGTCAGCAGGTCGCACGCCGTGCGAGGCGCGGCAATCGTGGGGCCGCTGGACAACAGGAGAACGAGGACGGCGACCGACGAGGCCGAGAGACCGGAAGACGACATTTGATATTCCTCGTTCGCTCGGTGGAAAGCCGTCCGACGACTATCCGCCCGGTTTCCCGCGGGCGGCTAGGTGTCTACCCTTTGCGGCTCTCGCGCCAGCGCGCTCGCCCGCATGGGTAGTTGCACCAGTGGCGATCCCGGGCCCCCGCTCCTAAAGTCGCATTCCTGTTGGAATCGGTTCCACTCCGTCGGGAATTCAGGAAGCTTCGATGCCGCAATCCTCCCTGCGGCGCGCGCTGTCGAGCGCCGCACCGCTGTTCGCCGTGCTCGTGGCGCTCGCCGGCGCAGGCTGCGCCACTCAGCCGCGCATCTTCCCGCCGGACGCCGCCCAGGAAGCGCAGATCCGCGACATCGTCGCGCACATGACGCTGGCCCAGAAGATCGGCCAGATGACGCAGCCCGACATCCGCGCCATCACGCCCGACGAGGTGCGCCGCTTCTACATCGGCTCGGTGCTCAACGGCGGCGGCGCCTGGCCGCACGACGACAAGCACGCGCCCGTCGCCGACTGGCTGGCGATGGCCGACGCCTGGTGGGACGCGTCCATGCACACCGACATGGCGGTCAAGGTGCCGGTGATCTGGGGTACCGACGCCGTCCACGGCCACAACAACGTCTACGGCATGACGCTGTTCCCGCACAACATCGGCCTGGGCGCGGCGAACGATCCGGCGCTGGTCGAGCGCATCGGCGAGGCGGTCGCGCGGCAGGTGCGATCCACCGGCATCGACTGGACCTTCGCGCCCACCGTGGCCGTGCCGCGCGACGACCGCTGGGGCCGCACCTACGAAGGCTTCTCCGAGGATTCCGCCATCGTCGCCGCATACGCCGGACGGTATGTGACCGGGTTGCAGGGCCGCTTCGATCCCGCGGGCCGGCCGACGATCGTCGCCACCGCCAAGCACTTCATCGGCGACGGCGGCACCGACTTCGGGCTGGACCAGGGCGAGAACAAGGCCGGCTTCGACGAGCTGCTGCGCGTGCACGGCGCGGGCTACGTCTCGGCACTCGGCGCGGGCGTGCAGACGGTGATGGCGTCGTTCAACAGCTGGACCTTCACCGGCCGGGACGACAGCGGCCGCGCGCTGGCCTTCATCGATGCGAAGACCACCGGCAACGGCTATCTGCTGACCGACCTGCTGAAGACGCGCTGGGGCTTCGACGGCCTGGTCGTCACCGACTGGGACGCGATCGGGCAGGTCCGCGACGTGGACGCCAACGGCAGGACGAAGTCGTGCACGACCTCGTCCTGCCCGGCGGCCATCAACGCCGGCGTCGACATGGTGATGGTGCCGTACGCCTGGAAGGACTTCATCGCGCACACGATGGCCTCGGTGCGGGCCGGCGAGATCCCGCTGGCGCGCATCGACGACGCCGTCACCCGGATCCTGCGCGTGAAGATGCGCGCGGGGCTGTTCCGCGTCGTCGACGGCGCGAGCGTGTCGACGCGGCCGTCGGATCGCGCGGGCGCGCGGGACGCGGCGGCCGCGCACCCGCGCGCGCTCGCGCGCGAGGCGGTGCGCGAGTCGCTGGTGCTGCTGAAGAACGACCGCGGCACGCTGCCGCTGGCGCGTGCCGGCCGCGTGCTGGTCGTCGGTCGCAGCGCCGACTCGATCGCCGACCAGGCCGGCGGCTGGTCGCTCACTTGGCAAGGCACGGGCAACACGAACGCCGACTACCCCGTCGGCGACTCGGTGCTCGCCGGCGTGCGCGATGCCGTCGGTGCCGGCAACGTCGTGTACTCGGCCGACGCGCAAGGCGTCGACGTGAAGGCGTTCACGACGGTGATCGCGGTCATCGGCGAGTCGCCTTATGCCGAGGGCGCGGGCGACATCCGCCGCTCCAGCACGCTGGAGCACGCGCGCCGCCATCCGGAGGACCTGGCCGTGCTGACCCGAGTCAGCGGCCACGGCGTGCCCGTCGTCACCGTGCTGCTCAGCGGCCGGCCGCTGTGGGTCAATCGCGAAATCGACCGCAGCGACGCCTTCGTCGCCGCGTGGCTGCCGGGCACCGAAGGCAAGGGCATCACGGACGTGCTGTTCCGCCACGCCGACGGCAGCGTCGTCGATTTCAAGGGCCGGCTGTCGTACTCGTGGCCGCGCGGCGCGTGCCAGGCGACCGTCAACAAGGGCGACGCGAGCGACGACCCGCTGTTCGCCTACGGATACGGCCTCACGTATGCGGCGCCGCATGCCGCGCTGGGCCGGCTCGACGAGTCGCCGCAGCCGCAGCGCTGCGGCCCGGCGCCCGCGGCCGCCGCCGACGATCTCGTGATCTTCCGGCAGGTCGAGGGCCCCGTGCACCACCTGGCCATCGGCTCGCCGGCCAACTGGCGGATGCCGCTCGGCGACGACCTCAACGCCGTCGCGGCCAGCATCGACGGCAACATCCAGGCCGAGACGACCCAGGTCAACGTGCAGCAGGATGCGCGCCGCATCACCTTCGCCGGCGACGGCCAGTTCTCGGCGTATTCGACGACCAGCCAGGACTACAGCGGCTACGCGGGCACGCACGCGGCGCTGGTGTTCGACATCGTGGTCGACCGGCCGCCGGCAGGCTCGGTGAACGTGCGCGTCGATTGCGGCTACCCGTGCGGCGGCGCGGTCGACGTGACGAAGGCCGTGGCCGCCCTGTCCCTGCACGCAAGGGCCACGTTGAAGATCGCGCTGCAGTGCTTCGTCGACCAGGGGCTGGACATCGCGTCCGTGACCGCGCCGTTCGCGATCGACACGCGGCAGCCTTTCGTCGCGAGCTTCGCCGACATCCGCTGGCAGGTCGGCGCCGACAGGGATGCCGACGTGCTGCCCTGCACGCCCGTCGCGAAGGAGCCGGCTACGCCGCCGTCTTGAACGCCATCACCGCCTGGTTGCGCAGCGTGCGCAGCAGGCTCAGCTCGCGGTCGCCTAGCACGATGCCGCCCGGCGTCGCGCAGTCGGCGTAGATCAGCGCGAAGGGCGCGCTCTTCATCGTCATCGGCAGCAGCACGAAGCTGCGCGCGTCGGCCTCGCGCTGCAGCCACGTGGGCAGGCGCGAGCGGACGTTGTCGGCGGCGGCATCCGAGATCAGCGTGTCGGCCGCCTTCTTGCAGGCCACCGTCAGCAGGTCGACCGGGCCGTTCGGATTGACGTCGACGCGGAACTGCGCCGACAGCGCCGACGCCGGCGCGCCGAGGCCGAGGCGGCCCGTGATCATGCCGGTCTTCGGGTCGCGCAGGCCGAACACGACGCAGCGGAAGCCGAGAGCGCCGTGCATCGTCTGCAGGATCGTGCGCAGCACCTCGTTCAGCTTGAACGAGTCGCCGGCGAGCGCGCTCGTCACGCTGGAGATGCCTTCTTCCAGCGCCAGCATGCGGGCACTCGATTCCGCCGGAGCCGCAGATTGCGCGTGCGCCGCGGCCGCGCCGGGGCGCTCGGACGCCGGCATCGCGATGGTCGCGTCGTTGGGCACGGCGGCGGCCTGCGCCGGCGGCATCGGCAGCGTGGCCGGGTTGACGTTGCCGGTGGGCACCTCGAGCGCCTGGGGCAGCAGGCGGCGCGCCTGGGAGTCGGCCTTGAGGTCGATGCCCAGGGCGCTGGACATCGACTGCAGGTGCGACTGCGCGCTGCGCACCGCGGTCTCGAACTGGTCCTTGGGCAGGTTCAGCGCGCGCGCGAAGCGGTCGCCGATGGCCGAGATCCGGCTGCCGGCGGCCTCCGCCGGCGCCTGCATCAAGGCCTGCGCCAGCTCCGACGACGCCTGCACGCACCAGCGCAGCCGGTCGGCGACGGAGTCGACGGCGCGCGTCGGCGCGTCGCCCTCGGGCCGCGTGATCGCGCGGCGCAGCGAGTCGGGCAGGCCCCAGACCTTGGTCACGCCCACGCCCAGCTGTTCGTAGGACAGGCCCAGGACTTCGCCGACGGCGCGATCCTCGATGGCCTGCGACCACTCGCCGCGCTGCCACGACGGCTCGACGCGGCGGCGGATCAGCGCGGCCTCCTCGGGGAAGTAGAACTCCGTGAGCATGCGGCCCAGCTGCGACATCATGCCGGCCAGGAAAGGCTCGTCGTGCGCCTTGGCGAGCGGCGTCAGCTCGTCGCACAGCGTGCCCGTCATCATCGCCATCAGGAACATCTCCTTCAGGCGGGCGACGTGCGCCTTGTCCTGCATGTGTTCCAGCAGCACCAGCGACAGCGCCATCGTGCGGATGCCGGCCAGCCCGACCAGCGATACGGCACGGGGTACCGACGCGATCGTGCCGGCGCCGGCGTTGCGGAAGTGCGCGGTGTTGACCATGCGCAGCAGCTTGTTCGTGAGCGCCACGTCGCGCACGATCTCGTCGGTCACGCCGGCGATGCTCGCGTTCTCCGACTGCGTCACGCGCTGGATGCGCACCACCGCGTCCGACAGCGCCGGAAAGTCGCTCTTGTGGCGCATGCGGCGCAGCAGGAATTCCAGCGTCGCGCGGTCGCCGCCCTCGGCGCCGACGGGCGCCGGATCGAGCCATTCGTGCAGCGCGTTGCGGAACGCGGCGGCCGACTCGGGCCGGCGCGACGCGTCGCGCGAGACCGCGCGCATCACGAGCGCGCGCAGCGCGTCGTCGGTAGAGTCCTTGCCCGACTTGGCGTCCACCATCTCGGGCGGCCAGACCATGTCTTCCTTCTGCGTGCGCTCGAGCGCGCGATACGGGTCGCGCTCGATCAGCAGCGGGCGGCCGCAGATCATCTGGCCCAGCATCATGCCGGCCGCGAAGACATCCATCAGCGGATGCGGCGCGGCCCCGCCGATGGCCTCCGGCGCGATGTAGCCCGGCGTGCCGGCGATGCGGCCGTCGTGCTTGTCGGACAGCCGCGCCGCGATGCCGAAGTCCATCACGCGCGGGCGGCCCTGCGCGTCCAGCAGGATGTTGGACGGCTTGAGGTCGCGGTGCACGATGCCCTGCGCATGCGCGGTGGCGATCGCGTCCAGCACGTCGCGCATCAGCGTCGCGGCCTCGCGCTGCGGCAGCTTGCCGCGCTTCTTCAGCAGGTCGGTCAGCGTGGCGCCGGTGACGTACTCGAACACCATGAACGAGACGTTGCCGTCCTGGTCGGCCTCGAACACCGGCACGATGTTCGGGTGCGCGAGGCGGCTGACGGCGCGCGCCTCGTCCAGCCACTGCGCGACGGAGGCCGCGTCGGCATCGGGATTGATGACCTTGACCGCCACTTCGCGTTGCAGGCGCGGGTCGTAGCCCAGCCACACCGTGGCCTGCGCGCCGCGCCCGAGCTCGCCGCGAAGTTCGAAGCGGCCGACGCGCCGGCGCGACGGGGCGGGCAAGGCGCTCATAAAGCAACCTCCGGCCTGCGGCCTGCGGTGCGAGCTACCTTCGGAGCGGCCGGGCGTACGCTCATTCGGCGGTCCGATCCGGCTTGGTCGAGGGCGGCTGCAGCGCGTCCTGGATGTCCTTCAGCGAGATGTCGAGCGCGCGGCCGTAGCGCTGCGCGACGCGCTGCACCGCGGGCACCGCCTGGCGCGACGGCAGCGCGACGGCGTCGAGCACGTCGTTGGCGCAGCTGGCGACCAGGCGCAGCATGTCGACGTCGGAGGTCGGCGTGTGGATCGGGCCGCTGGGCGGCGCGCGCCGCACCATGTGCTGCACGCCGTCGTCCAGGCCCCAGTGGTGCATCACGGCGGAACCGAGCGCGTCGATGTCGATGCCCAGCACCGCGAAGGACGCGGCCTCGGCGCTCATGCCCTGCTCGTCCGGCTCGCCCTCCTTCTGCGCGGCCACCGGCGCCATCAGGCGGCGGATCTGCGCGGCCTCGTCGGGGAAGTGGTACTGCACGACGAGCCAGCCGAGGTTCTGCAGCGCCGTGATCAGGTAGACGACTTCCTGGTCGTAGCCCGCCGGCTGCAGCGCGCGCGCCATGTTGCCGGCGCGCTTGACGCGCAGCATCAGCGCGGTCAACGCGTTGGCCGCCTCGTCGTTCAACGGGCCGGGCCAGGCGCGCAGCGACAGCGCCGCCTGGCGCACGCCGTCCAGCCCCACCATCGCGATCGCGCGATGGATGGCCAGCACCGCGCCGCTGCCGCTGTTGCCGGCCTGCGACTGCGCGAAGTTGACCATGCGGATCAGCTCGAACGACAGCGCGAAGTCCTGCAGCACGACGCTCGAGAGCTCGTGCGTGTGGCCCGTCTCGAGCAGAGCGACGCGCGCCGCGCGGTCGGCGCCGCCCGGGCTCGCCGGCAACAGGCCGACGCTGCGCATGCGTCCGAGCAGCAGCGTGATCGGGCCGGCATCCTGGTCGCGGCTCGCCTGCAGCCAGCCGTCGAGAGCCCGCTCGAAGGTTCTCGCGCTGCGGTAGCGCTGGCGCTCCTGGCGGTCGGTGGCGCGGTTGACGATGGCGCGCAGCGGCTCGGCGATCGGATGCGGCACCGTCCACGGCAGGCGCACCATCTCGTGGCCGAACGGCGGCAGGCGGCCCACCACGGCGGCGACGTCGGCCTCGTCCAGCGGCGCGTTGCCGGCCAGCACCTGGTGCATCACCAGGCCGAAGGCCAGCACGTCGATCTCGGCGGCCAGGCGCTGCATGCGGCGCTCGTCCATCGCGGCCTGGTGGCCGTCGGCGTCCGTGGCGAGGTGCGTGAAGGCCTGCGAGAACGAATGCGCGTCGACGATCTCCAGGCCCAGCAGCCTGGCGTTGCCGTTGTCGTCGACCAGCAGCGAATACGGCTGCAGGTCGCGGTGCGCGGAGCCGGCCTCGTGCGCGAACGCGAGGCCCTGCAGGATCTGCACGCACCACTGCGTCAGCTCGAGCCCGGGCAGGCCCTTGGACGTGAGCCTCTCGCCCCAGGTGACGAATGCGCCGCGCTCGTAGACCGCATACGGCCAGCGCTCGTGCTCGCCGACGTGCAGCACGGAGGCGATCTTCGGGTGCTTCAGGCGGCTGGTGCGGCCCACGCGGGCCAGCCAGGCACCCAACGCATCGGGATCGGGCGGCTGCACGCGCGGCAGCGCGACCATCACCTCGGTGTCGCCGTTGGTGTCGAGCGCGAGCCACAGCATGGTCTGCGCGCTCTTCCCGAGCAGGCGCAGCAGCTGGTAGCGGCCGAGCATCCGCACCGCGCGGTTGGGCGTGGCGGGGCGGGCGGCAGCAGCGGTGGATGGAACGGTGGCGACCATGAACGCAGTAACGGAAGAATCGCTCGATTGGAACCCCGGACAAAGGGCCTCGACGGGCGGAAGAACGGCCAAAACGGGACGTAATTCACTGCCGGCGAGCCCTTCAGATTTCAAAAAGCTGTCAGCCGCCCCTACCAATCGATCGATCAGCCCCCATCTCGGCGATGAAGCGGGAGTTCCCGCCGGCCCCACCACGGCTGGGGCCAGGCGGATGTGTCAGAATCTTTTCACCGACCCGGGCCACCGGTTTCCCGACGAATTCCCGTCACCGGCGCCCCCAAGGAATACGCATGAGCAGCGAAGCAATCAAACATATCTCCGACGCGTCCTTCGAGGCCGACGTCCTCAAGTCCGGCACCCCGGTGCTCGTCGACTACTGGGCGGAGTGGTGCGGCCCGTGCAAGGCGATCGCCCCGATCCTCGAGGAAGTGGCCAAGGACTACGGCGCGCGCCTGCAGATCGCCAAGATGAACGTCGACGACAACCGCGACGTGCCGGCCAAGTTCGGCATCCGCGGCATCCCGACGCTGATGCTGTTCAAGGACGGCCAGCTCGCGGCGACCAAGGTCGGCGCGCTCTCCAAGTCCCAGCTGACGTCCTTCCTCGAAGGGCACCTCGGCACCACGGCCGCCTGATGTCGCTCGCGGACGACCAACTCGGGCGCCTGCGCGCGCCCCAGTTGACGTCCTTCCGCGGCGGGCCTCTATAATCAACGCCAGCCAGTGATTTCCACGGCGCCTCGCTCTGACGAGCAACGGCGCCGGCACTGAGCCAAGGTTGCGCCCCCGCGCCCAGTCTTCCGCTTCTTTCTGGCGGATCGCGGCGCGCGGTTTCGGCGATTCGTCCCAAGCCCCTACCGTTTCACGTCGCCACGACGGCCCTCGCTTCGGCCAAGGCACGCAAATCACGCGTGACCTGAGTTTCCGCAAGCCGGCTCGTCCGACGCATGCCCCGCAACAACACGGGCACGCCGGCGCGACCTGACACAGCCGCGGCTCACACCCCAGGGTGAACAAACAAATGCATCTTTCCGAACTGAAGGCCATGCACATCGGTGCACTGATCACGATGGGCGAAGCCCTCGAGATCGACAACGTGGCCCGCCTGCGCAAGCAGGAGCTGATGTTCGCGATCATGAAGAAGCGCGCCAAGGGCGGCGAACAGGTGTTCGGCGACGGCGTGCTCGAAGTGCTGCCGGACGGCTTCGGCTTCCTGCGCGCCATCGACGAGAGCTACATGGCGTCGACCGACGACATCTACCTCAGCCCCAGCCAGATCCGCCGCTTCAACCTGCACACCGGCGACATGATCGAGGGCGAAGTGCGCGTCCCCAAGGACGGCGAACGCTACTTCGCGCTGGTCAAGGTCGACCGCGTCAACGGCGTCACGCCCGAGGAGAGCAAGCACAAGATCATGTTCGAGAACCTGACGCCGCTCTTCCCGAAGGAGTGCTTCAAGCTCGAACGCGACATCCGTGGCGAAGAGAACATCACCAGCCGCATCATCGACCTGATCGCGCCGATCGGCAAAGGCCAGCGCGCCCTGCTCGTCGCCCAGCCCAAGACCGGCAAGACGGTGATGATGCAGCACATCGCGCACGCGCTGGTGGCCAACCATCCCGAGATCCACCTGATCGTGCTGCTCGTCGACGAGCGCCCGGAAGAAGTCACCGAGATGCAGCGCACCGTGCGCGGCGAGGTGATCAGCTCCACCTTCGACGAGCCGGCCGCGCGCCACGTGCAGGTCGCCGAGATGGTGATCGAGCGCGCCAAGCGCCTGGTCGAGATGAAGAAGGACGTCGTCATCCTGCTCGACTCCATCACCCGCCTGGCCCGCGCGTACAACAACGTGCTGCCGTCGTCGGGCAAGGTGCTGTCCGGCGGCGTCGACGCCAACGCGCTGCAGCGCCCCAAGCGCTTCTTCGGCGCGGCGCGCAACGTCGAGGAAGGCGGCTCGCTGACCATCATCGGCACGGCACTGATCGACACCGGCTCGAAGATGGACGAAGTCATCTACGAGGAGTTCAAGGGCACCGGCAACTGCGAGATCCACCTGGATCGCCGCATGGCCGAGAAGCGCGTCTACCCGTCCATCCAGATCAACCGCTCGGGCACGCGCCGCGAGGAGATGCTGCTCAAGCCGGAGATCCTGCAGAAGACCTGGATCCTGCGCAAGCTGCTCTATCCGATGGACGAGATCGAGGCGATGGAGTTCATGCTCGACAAGATGAAGGCGAGCAAGACCAATCTCGACTTCTTCGACATGATGCGTCGGGGCGGTTGAGGCAGCGTCTGCTTCCTTCAGTTCGAAAGGCCCGTTCGCGGGCCTTTCGTTCGTCTGGGCCTGCTTTACGCGGCGAACTAGACAATCCCAGCCGTTGCATCCTATAATCCAAGGTTTTCCGCTTTCGGAAAGTGCTGGGCATGGTGCCCACGTGGCTTCCGACGACGTCTCGGGTCGCAAGATCCCCGGCAAAGCGAGATAGAGGGCATCCCCATGAAGCAAGGCATTCACCCCAACTACCGCGAAGTCTGCTTCGTGGACCTGTCGAACGGTTTCAAGTTCGTGACGCGCTCGTGCGCCACCAGCAAGGAAACGATCAAGATGGACGACGGCAAGGAACTGCCGCTGTTCAAGCTGGAAACCACCAGCGAGACCCATCCGTTCTACACCGGCACGCAAAAGAGCGTCGACAGCCTGGGCGGTCGCGTCGAGAAGTTCCGCAACAAGTTCGCGCGCGTGGGCCTCAAGAAGTCCTCGACCGCCGCGGCGGAATAAGGCGCGGCTTCGGCCTCGTCACCTGGAAAGGCAGCTTCGGCTGCCTTTTTTGTTACCATCTCCGAGCGCCAACCCGCCTCGGCGCTGCCGCTCACTCGCCCCAAACGAAGTCCAAGGGAGCGGCGGAACCGGCTCTGCCGGGCCGCTCGCGGCCGGCCCCTCGGGGGCAGGGAGCGCCAGCGACCGTGGGGCCGTCAATTCCTCCTCCGTGAATCTGCCAACCCCCGCCCTCGTCACCCAGCGCGCGGCCCAGCGACTGCCGCGCTGGGCCCTGATGCTCCTGTGCGCCGCCTACCTGCTGCCCGGACAGTTCGGGCGCGAGCCCTGGAAGAATGCCGACATCACCGCGTTCGGCTACATGTCGTCGCTGGCCGAGGGCCGCAGCCCGTGGACGGCGCCCGCGCTGGCCGGGCTGCCGGGCGACGGCGCGCTGCTGCCCTACTGGCTGGGCGCGCTGTCGATCAAGGCCCTGCCCTTCATCGACGCCGCCAACGCCGCACGCGTGCCCTTCGCGCTGCTGCTGGCCGCCACGCTGGCGCTGATCTGGTACAGCACCCAGCACCTCGCGCGCACGGAGGCCGCGCAGCCGGTGGCGTTCGCCTTCGGCGGCGAGGCGTCGCCGCTGGACTACGCGCGCGCGCTGGCCGACGGCGCCGTGCTGGCGACGATCGCCAGCGTCGGCCTGCTGCAGCTGGGGCACGAGACGACGCCGGAGCTGGTGCAGCTGAGCGGCGTCGCGCTGTTCATGTGGGTGCTCGCCGCGGCGCCAACGCGTCCGCGCGTGGCGGCCGGTGCCGCGGTCGTGGCGCTGACGGTCGTCGCGGCCAGCGGCGCGCCCGCGATCGCGCTGGGCCTGGGCGCGAGCGGCTTCGTCATCTGCCAGTTCTCGCGCTATCCCGGCGCACTGGGGCTGCGGGCCTGGCTGGTGCTGGGCATGCTGGCCGGCGCGCTGGTCGCCTGGGAGGGGCACGCCTGGGCCTGGCGCGCGGCCTTCCACTGGAACTCCTTCTGGCAGTTGCTGCGGCTGGGCGCCTGGTTCCTGTGGCCGGGCTGGCTGCTGGCGCTGTGGACGCTGTGGCGCTGGCGCCATCACCTCACCTCGCGGCACATCGCGGTGCCCAGCGTCGGCGTGGCGGTCGCGCTGGTGGCGTCGCTGAGCATGGGCGGCTCCGACCGCGCGCTGATGCTGGCGGTGCCCGGCGTGGCCGTGCTGGCGGCTTTCGCGCTGCCGACCCTCAAGCGCTCGGCCGGCTCGGCCATCGACTGGTTCTCGGTGTTCTTCTTCACCGCGCTGGCCATCTTCATCTGGGTGTTCTACGTCGGCATGATGACCGGCACGCCCGCCAAGCCAGCACAGCGCATCGCCGCGCTGCTGCCCGGCTTCGAGCCGCACTTCTCGCCGTCGCTGCTGGTGCTGGCCGTGCTGGGCACGGCCGCATGGCTGGCGCTGGTGCGCTGGCGCACGGCACGGGTGCAGCACGCGCTGTGGAAGTCGCTGGTGCTGCCGGCCACCGGCGTGACGCTGAACCTGCTGCTGTTGCTCACGCTCGGACTGCCCGCCATCGACTACGCCCGCAGCTACCGGCCGTGGGTCTACCTCGTCGCGCAGCACGTTCCCAACGGCGTGTGCGTGGCCGCCCAGCTCCCGCGTTCGGCGCTGGCCGCGCTGGAGAACTACTCGAACTGGCGCATCGACGCACAGGGCGACGTCGCCAGGAACAGCGAGTGCCCGTACCTGCTGATCGACGAGAACCGCCACGCGCTGGTGTCGGCGCCTCCGGGCTGGACACTGGTCGCGCACCTGCACCGGCCGTCCGAGCGCGAGGAGTCGACCGCGGTGTTCAGGAAGACGACCGCGCCCACGCCGCGGCCGGCGGACTTCGGCCGCGTCGCGCTCGCGCGCTGACGCCCGCGCGCGCGGGACGCGGGCGCGCGCTCACCCGCGGCCGCGGCCCTGCTCGTCGCGCCGCTGCTCGCGCAGCATGAACAGGTAGAGCCCCTCGACCTTCTCGCGCGCCCACGGCGTCTTGCGCAGCAGCTTCAGGCTGGACTTGATGCTGGGCTCGAACGCGAAGCAGCGCAACGGGATGCGCTCGTCCAGGCCCTGCCAGCCGTAGGCGTCGACCAGCGCGGTGAGGATGGCCTCCAGCGTCATGCCGTGCAGCGGATTGCGGGGCTGCGCCGGCGACGCGGGAGGCGGGGCGGAATCGGTCATGCGCGATTGTCGCCGGCCGCGGCGGATCGGCCTCGAAGGCGTGACATTGTTGTCGGACGCCAGCCAGGCCGCGCCTTGTCGCCGTCTATAGTTTCGCAGGATGCAACGCCTCTTCCTTCGACCCGTCGCCGGCGCCCTCGCCGCCCTGATCGCCGCATCCGCCCACGCGCAGACGCTGTCCGACGCCGACCGCGCCAATCTGCAGATCCACACGGCCCACGGCAACCCGGTGCACATGGGCGACACTCTGGACCAGGTGCGCGCCGCCCTGCCCTCCGCGCCGGCGCCGCAGATCGTGCTGGGCCATCTCGGAACGCTGTGGGACCAGGTCGACGGCATCATCCTGCGGCTGTACGACAACGTGGTCACCGATGTCCTGTACGACCGCAAGTCGCAGGCGAAGCTGCCCGGGCTCGACGTCGGCATCGAGTCGCCACTGGCCGACCTCGAGCAGGCGCTGGGCGCGAGCCAGCCCGGCGTGATGCCGGGCACGCGCGCGTGGCCGCTGAACGCGAAGCATCAGCTCGTCGCCAACGTGAGCGCGACCGGCATCGTGACCAACCTCGAGGTCCAGTTCATCCCCAAGCCGACGCCGCGACCGACCACGGGCGTGATCAACTGGGCCGACTCGAGGGGCGTGCCCGCGTCGGGCGCTTCGGCGGCGCCCACGCCGGTGCTCACGGGCGACGAGCGTCGCGCGAAGCTCGACGAGCTGCTCGCGCAACGCGACGACCTCGGCCTGCTGCAGCTGATGTTCCCGCAACTCGCGCGCCAGCCCGTGCTGCCGCACGAGTTGCAGGTCGCCGATCTCGCGTGGCTCGAGGCGCATGCCGGCGAAAGCCGCCCGAGCGTCCTCTACGCGCTGTCGTGGAAGCTCATGCCCGCGGACCGCGAGCGCGCCCGCGACTTCAACGCACGCGCACGCGTCCAATGGCAGATGGCCGCGGCGCAATGCGCGCGACCCGCGCAAGGCGGCCCGCTCTGGGCCATCTTCGAAGGCGGCGCCGTGGCCGACGCCAGTCCGCTGCGTGACGAGAAGCCGGCCTGGCCGATCGCGTTCGAGCAGGCGCTGGCGTGGGATCGCGCGCTGCCCGCGCACGCCGAGGCGGACTGGTTCTGCGGCGCCGGCAACGTCAAGGCGCCGGCCGATGCCGCGGCGGCGCGCCAGGCCGCGTGGCAGCGCAGCTGGGACATCAACCATCCGAAGACCACGGCCCCGGGCATCGTGCCCTGAGCGCAGGGATCAGTTCGCGGCGGCGTTGTCGAAGATGCCGTCCTTGTGCATCGCCGCGATCACGCTGGTCAGGAACTTGTCCACGTCCGCGGCCTCGAAGCCCGACGCGCCGCCGGCCAGGGTGGTCTCGCCGCTCCAGAGCGTGTCGTGCGTGCGGCGATCGACCAGCAGCAGGCGCGCCTTCTCGTTGTGATAGCCCCGCGTGGCGGACGCGCTCGCCTGCGAGAACGTGACCACCAGCATGTAGCGGCACGCGGCGGCCGCCGGATCGACCGGCGCGCCCGGGTTCTCGTCGAGCACCGCCGCCGCCACCTGCGCGCGCGCGAACACGCGAGGCGTCACGTCCTTGGCGACCGACGTGAGCTGCTTCCATTCGACCAATGCGGCCTTCGCGGCGATGTTGGTCGAATCGAACCTGGGCGTCACGTATTCGACGGCCACCGCGGACAGCGAGGTCGGCGCGATCGAGGACTTCTGGCTGGTCGTCGCACCGATGTGCGTGCAGCCCGCGGCGAGCGCGGCGATCACCAGGGCGGAGAAACGGAACAGGGCGTGGCACATGAAGACTGGGGCGGAAGGATCGGTGGCGAGACTCTAGCGGCGACCGGCGCAGGGCGCCAGGGCAGATGTCACGCGCGGGGCCGGATCGGCCGGGATACGGCCCGGCGTATCCCGCTCGGACGGGTGCACGGCGATGCCGCCAATAAACGCGTGCCCCGACCTATCGACCGTTCAAGCCATTTCTTGAGTCCGCGGACACGAAGTCGCGAAAAGATTCCGTGACCGGATTGGCGCCGGCCATCTGCTCGATCTCGCCACGGGTCCGCGAAAACGTGACGCAATGTCCAGTGATTTCGAGACCTGCAAATCGAGCGTCACGAGTTTCCGAGTCGACCAACATGGCTTCGATGCTGGCCGGCATGGGCCTGCTGGGCGTCGCCGCCCGCCGCCGCAAGGCCTGAGCACGACTCTTCGCCGGTTGAACCCTGCCGGCGATCGAGAGGCCACCTTCGGGTGGCCTTCCTGTTGCCGGCCGGACTCAACCCGGCTTGACCGCGCTGCTCTTGATCAACGCCATCGAGGTCGCGATCAGCGACGCGACCTCCGTCATGTTGCCCGGCACGATCATCGTGTTGTTGGTCTTGGCCAGCGACTGGTAGGCATCGACCGCGCGCTCGGCCACCTTCAGCTGCACCGCCTGCTCGCCGCCCGGCGCGCGGATGGCCTCGGCGATCTTGCGGATGGCGTCGGCGGTGGCGTCGGCCACCGCGACGATGGCCGCCGCCTCGCCCTGGGCCTTGTTGATCTCGGCCTGCTTCTCGCCTTCGGAGCGCGCGATCGACGCCTCGCGCTGGCCGGTGGCGATGTTGATCTGCTCCTGGCGCCGGCCCTCGGACGCCGCGATCAGCGCGCGCTTCTCGCGCTCCGCGGTGATCTGCGCCTGCATCGCGCGCAGGATCTCGGCCGGCGGCGTCAGGTCCTTGATCTCGTAGCGCAGAACCTTCACACCCCAGTTGGACGCCGCTTCGTCGAGCGCGTTGACGACGAGGCCGTTGATCATGTCGCGTTCCTCGAAGGTCTTGTCCAGCTCCATCTTGCCGATGACGCTGCGCAGCGTCGTCTGGCACAGCTGCGTGATCGCGACGACGTAGTTGCTGGAGCCGTAGCTCGCGCGCATCGCGTCGGTGACCTGGAAGTACAGGATGCCGTCGACCTGCAGCTGCGTGTTGTCGCGCGTGATGCAGACCTGGCTCGGTACATCCAGGGGGATCTCCTTGAGCGAGTGCCGGTAGGCGACGTTGTCGACGAACGGGATCAGGATGTTGGGCCCCGGCGGCAGCACCGCGTGGAACTTGCCGAGGCGCTCGACCACCCACGCGTTCTGCTGCGGCACGACCTTGAGCAGGCGGTACAGGAAGATGATCGCGGCGATGATCAGGATGAGGGCGAGAACCTGGAATTCCATGAGGTGTGTCCTTGATCGGAGATGTTCAGGCGCGCCGCAGCGCGAGTTCGTTGTGGCGGACTTCGGCGATCACGTGCGGGCCGGGCGCGGCGGCGCCGTCGCCGATGTAGCGGACGTTCCACGCCGACCCGCGGTACGGCACGCGCGCGGTGCCGTCGGCGTTCCAGCCGTCGACGTGCACCTGCTCGCCGATGTCGAGATTGATGTTGCGATTGGCAGCCGGCTTCGGATGGCCCGGGCCGCGCTTGCGCTTGCGATCCCACGTCAGCACCGCCGCGCCGCCGACCACGACCGCGACGGCCACCTGCGCGAAGAACGAGATCTGCGCGTAGCCGGCCAGCGCGCCGAAGACGCAGCCGATGGCCAGCATCAGCACGTAGAAGGTGCCGGTGGCCAGTTCGCCCGCCACCAGCACGCCGGCGGCGATCCACCACCAGGTCGATGCACTCCAGTCCATGTCTTGTCTCCAGTCGCGGCGCGGTCCGGCCCCTTTTGAGTCGCTTCGGCGCCGGCTTGTTCCGCGCCCGACCCGTATCATGCACGCATGGATTCGAATATCGAGAACGGCGCTGTCGACGGCAGCGCGGACGAGCCCGTGCACGAGCCGCGGCTGTGGGTCGACAACGGCTGGACGGCCAGGGTCATCAAGAACGAGGACGACGACGGCTGGGCCGTCGCGATGACGCGCGACGGCGAGCGAGAGCCCGCGCTGGTCGGCCCGTGGACGATGGGCCGCGACAAGAAGAACCCGAAGCCGCTGGACGTCAACGCCTTCAACACGCTGGTGAAGACGGCCTCGGAAGTGATCCGCCGCCACGAGCAGGCGCTGCACGCCGCGATGCACAAGCAGTTCCAGGTCGGCACCGACTCGGGTCGCGTGCTGGTGACGCTGGACATCGTGCCCGATGAGTTCGACCCGCACGCGCTCCTCGCCGCGCAGGACGAATTCGGCGAGCAGATCGCACAGGTCAAGGTGCGGCCGGACTTCAAGCTGACGATGGCCAGCGCGACGGCCTGGATCGAGTCCGGCTACGCCAGGCCCTGACCGGCGACGCGCTCGACGCGGCAGGAGAAGCAGCCGCGCTTGGCGTTGTGCAGGTGGACGAAAGCGACCGCCGGATCGGCGATGAAGCGCGCGAGGACGCCGCGCACGTCGCTGCCGTCGCAGACGTCGGCCGCGATCATCATGTCGTCCGCATCGTAGGCGCGCGCGGACATCCAGCGCCGGGTGACGTACGGCGGGATCTCGCCCGGCTCAAGCACCGCGCGCCGCGCGCCCTTGCGCACGAAGACCGGCCCGCTGGCGCGGTACGGCGAGCGCGTGAGCAGGTGGTCGAACGGCAGCAGCAGCAACTCGTCGCCGACCTCGGCGTCGGCCAGCGACACGCGGCACGGGAAGCCGAAGGCCTCGTCGGCGACGACGCGGCGCGCGCCGAGGGCGTGCAGCTCGTCGTCGCTCATCGCGAAGAAGGGCTCGAAGTTCTCGGCGCTGAGGCCGACCAGTCGGAACGAGGACATGGTGTGGAATGCGGCAGTGAAGATGGCCTCAGTGTCGGCCGCGCCCCGGGGGCCGTCCCGCCGCTTTCGGACATCGAATTCGGCGCCGGCCATCTGCCAGAATCGCTCACCTTCTCGCCTCGAACGACACGCCATGCACGTGGAACCTCTCGAAAAGCTGCCGCGCTCGGTGCGCGAGTTCCTGTCGCACTACGCGATGATCGTGCTGTCGATCCTGACGGCGCTGGCCCTCGAGCAGGTGGCGCTGGGCCTCGAGCATCGCCATGAGGGCGCGCGCGCCAAGGAGGAGATCGAACAGGAGATCGCATCCAATCGCGCGAACGTGGAAGGCTCGCTCAAGGTGACGCGCGAGTACCGGCGCGACTGGCAGGTCCTGCTGGCGCGCGCCGCCGCCGAGGTGAAGGACGGCACGAGCACGAACGAGAGCCGCCTCGCCATCCTGGCCCAGGCCGGGCACCGGTTCGGCGATGCGACGCCTGCGCTGAAGACCGCGGCCTGGGACGCGGCGGTCGCCTCGCACGCGGTGGACTACCTCGATCATGAGGACCTCTCGCGCTACAGCCAGACCTACGCGCTGCAGCGCTTCTTCTCGCAGGCGGCCTGGGACACCATGCGCGACAACGCCGCGCGCAACATGTCCGATCTCTCGCTGCCCGCCCTGACCGGCACGGCCGACGCGGTGCCGACCCTCGCGATCCTCAACTCGCGCGTTCGCGCCCTGTCCATCCTCGAATCGCAGTTGTCGCAGACCGCCGATGCGTTGCAAGGACGCGCGCCGCCGGCGGTTTCGGCGGTCGAACCCGCCTCTTCGGCGTCGTCGACGCCGATCGCGACATCGGCCGCCTCGCCGGTCTCGCGCTGACGCCCGTCAAGCCGCCGGCTTGCCCGGCCGCGGAATCCGGAACAGCTCGCGCTCGTTGCCGTCCGGCGCGACGAAGCGTTCGACCGACTCGCCATTGAGGCGGCGCACCAGCGCGCGCGCGGTGTCGTTGGTGTCGACCATGTACGTCTCGACGGTCGTCCAGCCGAAGACGTCGTAAGCATGCGCCACCGCGGCCTCCGAGGCCTCCTGCGCAAAGCCGCGGCTGCGGTGGCGCGGCAGCAGCCACCACGTGAGCTCGCGGCGCCAGCCCGGCGCCTGCCAGAAGCCGCAGACGCCGACGAGCTCGTCGCGCTCGCGGTCGCGCATCACCCAGACGCCGAAGCCCTGCAGGTGCCACGAACCGAGATCGCTTGCGAGCCGCGTCCACGACCCGACCACGGACAACGGGCCGCCGTACGACGCCGACGCGTCGGCGTCGGTGTAGAACGTGCGGTACAGGTCGGCGCAGGCCGCGCTCGGCGGCACCAGGTCGAGGCGCTCGGTGCGCAGCGTGGGGATGTCGAAGGCCATGGCGGACAGTCTAGAGCCTCGCCGCCACGAGTGGGCGCGGTGGAAACCACCACGGGATTGCCCCAAGCGGGACGTCAGCGGACGGTCGACGGTTCCTCGGCCGCGGGCAACGCCGAGGCCAGCGGGCGCACCCGCGCGGCCGGCACGACGATGCGGAACGTCGAGCCGCGCCCCATTTCGCTCTGGATGTCGAGCTCGCCGCCGTGGCGCTGCACCACGTGCTTGACGATGGACAGGCCCAGGCCGGTGCCGCCGGTGTCCCGCGAACGGCTGCCGTCGACGCGATAGAAGCGTTCGGTGAGGCGGCCGATGTGCTCGCGCGCGATGCCGGGGCCGGTGTCCTTGACCTCGATCTCGGCGTTGCCGTCGGCGCGGTGCGTCCAGCCGACGGTGATGGTGCCGCCCGACGGCGTGTAGCGCACCGCGTTGCTGACGAGGTTGGCGACGGCGCTGGTCCACTCGCTCTCGTTGCCGGCGAGTTCGTCGCTGCCCTGCACGTTGAAGCGGAAGGTGTGGCGCCCCGCGGACAGCCCGCGCGCCTCGCTCTCGACCTGCGCGAACAGGCGCGCCACCGGCGTCCAGCGATCGCAGGTCGGGCGCGGGCTGCCCTCGAGCTTGGCCAGCGTCAGCAGGTCCTCGACCAGCGTCGTCATGCGCGAGGTCTGCTGCGTCATCAGCGCGAGCACGCGCTCGCGCTCGACGTCGGTCAGCGGCAGCGTGGCGATCGTCTCGACGAAGCCGGCCAGCACGGTCAGCGGCGTGCGGATCTCGTGCGAGACGTTGGCGACGAAGTCGCGCCGCATCGCCTCGGTGCGCTCGCGCTCGGTGATGTCCTGCGTCAGCACCAGGCGCATGCCCTCGCCGTAGCGGCTGACGATCACGCTGAGCGTCGAATCGCCGCCGGGCGTGGAGAACACGACGGGGTCGTCGAACACGCCAGCCTGCAGGTAGGCCACGAAGGTCGGCGAGCGCACGAGGTTGGTCACGCGCTGCAGGCGGTCGCGCACCGGGTCGAGCCCGAAGTGCGTGGCGGCGACGGCGTTGAGCCACAGGATCTGGTCGGCCGCGTCGAGCAGCAGCACGCCGTTGGGCGACGCCTCGATGGCGGACATGAATTGCGCGAAGCGCTCCTGCTCCTGCACGAACGCGCGGTCGCGCTGGCGCAGCGCGCGCTCGATGCGGTACGACGCCTCGCCCCAGAAGCCGCGGTCGCGCGGCGCCTCGCGCTCGAGGTCGCCGCGCAGCCAGTCCATCAGGTGCAGCGCCCGCACGCCGTCCACCAGCACCCAGATGCCCACCGCGACGGCCGCGCCGATCGCCGGGCCGAGCTGGCGCACGCCGACGAGATCGCCGACGATCGCGCCGATCCCCGCGCCCACGAGCGTGAGCACGATGGCCAGCATGGCGCGGTTCAGCAGCCAGCTCACGTCGCGCTCCTGAGAATCCGGCCCGGGTTCAGACGGACGTCGCCGCGGCCTGCTGCGTCAGGCGATAGCCCGCGCCGCGCACCGTCTCGATCAGCGTGGAGCACTGCACCGGCGCGAGCGCCTCGCGCAGGCGCTTGACGTGGACGTCCACGGTGCGCTCCTCGATGAACACATGGTCGCCCCAGACGCGATCGAGCAGCTGCGTGCGGCTGTGCACGCGCTCGGTGTGCGTCATGAAGAAATGCAGCAGGCGGAACTCGGTCGGACCGATCTTGACTTCCTGGTTGCCGCGCGTGACGCGGCGCGTGGCCGGATCCAGGCGCAGCCCCGAGACCTCGACGGCCGAGTCCAGCGCCTCCGGCGCCTTGCGGCGCAGCACCGCGCGGATGCGCGCCAGCAGTTCCTTGGTGGAGAACGGCTTGGTCAGGTAGTCGTCGGCGCCGGCGTCGAGGCCCGACAGCTTGTCGGCCTCTTCCGAGCGCGCGGTCAGCATGATGATGGGCAGGTCCCGTGTGCGAGCCTCTGCCCTCCAGCGCTTGGCCAAGGCGAGGCCGGTCTGGCCCGGCAGCATCCAGTCGAGGACGACCAGCTCCGGCAGGACGCGGTCGACCTCGGCCTGGGCCGCGTCCGCCGTCTCGGCGACGGAGACTTCGAAGCCGGCGTGGCGCAGGTTGATCGCGACCAGCTCGGCGATCGCGGATTCGTCTTCGACGACGAGGATACGGCTCATGCTGTTGTTCTTTCCAGGTTCACGTTGCTGATCGGACAAACCGCGCGGCGCCGCGCTCGGCCGCTCCGGAGCAAGTCGCGCACGGCCCCTCGGGGGCGGCGGGCGAAGCGAGTGGGGTTGTCATCTCACGGCGTCTTCGACGGCTTCCACCGTGTGGTGGCGGACGTCGGTGCCCTTGACGATGTAGATGATCTGCTCGGACAGGTTCTTCGCGTGGTCGCCGACCCGCTCGATGGCCTTGGCCACGAACACGAGGTCGATCGACGACGAGATCGTGCGCGGGTCTTCCATCATGTAGGTGATGAGCTTGCGCAGCAGGCCGTCGAATTCCTTGTCGATCTCGTCGTCCTGCTTGAGGACTTCGAGCGCGCGGTTGACGTCCAGGCGCGCGAACGCGTCGAGCACCTTGCGCAGCTGCGCGGTGGCCAGGTTGGCGCCGAAGGCGATGTCGGCCACCGGCAGGCGCAGGCGGCTGGAGACGCCGGAATTCATCAGGCGCTGCACCGTGCGGGCGATGCGGGTCGCCTCGTCGCCGATGCGCTCGAGGTTGCCGATCGTCTTGGAGATGGCGATCAGCAGGCGCAGGTCGCGCGCGGTGGGCTGGCGGCGCGCGATGATCGCGGACAGGTCGCGGTCGATCTCGACTTCCATCTGGTTGACGCGCAGCTCGCGATCGAGCACCAGGCTGGCCGTCTCGCCGCTGAAGTTCGTCAGCGCGTAGACCGCCTGGGCGACCTGCGACTCGACGAGGCCGCCCATCTCGAGGACGCGGTTCGAGATCTCGCTCAGTTCGGCGTCGAATTGCGTGGACAGGTGCTTGTCGGTCATGGTCTTTTCCCTGGAAACAGTGCAGGCCTCGCGGCGCTTGATACGGTACTGGGTATCTCTGAAGAATGGCTGAGGACGGTCAGCCGAAACGGCCGGTGATGTAGTCCTCGGTGTCCTTCTTCTTCGGCTTCATGAACAGGTCCGTCGTCTTGCCGAACTCCACCAGGTCGCCCAGGTACATGTAGGCCGTGTAGTCGGAGCAGCGCGCCGCCTGCTGCATGTTGTGGGTGACGATCACCACCGTGTAGTCGGACTTCAGCTCGTGGATCAGCTCCTCGATCTTGCCGGTGGAGATCGGATCCAGCGCGGAGCACGGCTCGTCGAGCAGCAGCACCTCGGGCTTGATCGCGATGCCGCGGGCGATGCACAGGCGCTGCTGCTGGCCGCCGGACAGCGCGGAGCCCTGCTGCGTGAGCTTGTCCTTGACGTCGTTCCACAGCGCGGCCTTCTTCAGCGCCCACTCCACGCGCTCGTCCATCTCCACGCGCGGCAGCGTCTCGAACAGGCGCACGCCGAAGGCGATGTTGTCGTAGATCGACATCGGGAACGGCGTCGGCTTCTGGAACACCATGCCGACCTTGGCACGCAGCAGGCTCACGTCGAGCTTGGTGTCGAGCACGTTCTCGCCGTCCAGCATGATCTCGCCCACCGCGCGCTGCTCGGGATAGAGCGCGTACATGCGGTTGAAGGTGCGCAGCAGCGTGGACTTGCCGCAGCCCGACGGCCCGATGAAGGCGGTGACCTTGCCTTCGGGGATGTCGAGGTTGATGTTCTTCAGCGCGTGGAAACCACCGTAATAGAAGTTCAGGTTGCGGATGGAAAGCTTGGCTTTCTCGTTGACCGGCAGATCGACCTTGGCGTCCATGTGATGACTCAATTCTTGTTGCGGAAGAAGACCCGTGCGGCCACGTTCAGGCCCAGCACGCCCAGCGTGATCAGGAACACGCCGGCCCACGCGATGCGCTGCAGGTTCGGGTACGCCGAGTTCGCGAAGTTGAAGATGACCACCGGAATGCTGGCCATCGGCTTGGCGAGGTTCGAATTGAAGAACTGGTTCGACAGCGCGGTGTAGAGCAGCGGCGCGGTCTCGCCGGCGATGCGCGCGACGGCCAGCAGGATGCCGGTGATGACGCCCGCGCGGGCGGCCGTCAGCGTGACCGTGGAGATCACCTTCCACTTCGGCGTGCCGAGCGCGTAGGCGGCCTCGCGCAGCGCGTGCGGCACGAGGTTGAGCATGTTCTCGGTGGTGCGGATCACGACCGGGATGACGATCAGCGACAGCGCGACCGAACCGGCCCAGCCCGACGCGCCGCCCGACGGCACGACGATCAACTCGTAGATGAACAGGCCGATCACCAGCGACGGGGCGGACAGCAGCACGTCGTTGATGAAGCGCGTGACCGCGGCCAGGCGCCCCTTCGCGCCGTACTCGGCCAGGTAGATGCCCGAGAAGATGCCGATCGGCGTGCCGATCACCGTCGCGACCACGACCATGATGACCGAGCCGTAGAGCGCGTTCGCGAGACCTCCGCCGTCGGACATGGCCGCCGGCGTCGACTCGGTGAACAGCGCCCAGTTCAGGCCGCCGCCGCCCAGGCGGATGGTCTCGAACAGGATCCAGATCAGCCAGAACACGCCGAACGCCATTGCGCCGAAGGCGAGCGTCAGGGCAACGGTGTTGACGCGCTTGCGGCGGTTGTGCATCGCCATGCGCTTGCCGGACATCGAAGAAATGGCGGTCATGTCTTGGCTCCCTCGCCGCGCTGCAGGCGCATCAGCAGCACCTTCGCGAGCGACAGGACGATGAACGTGATGACGAACAGCACCAGCGCGAGGTACAGCAGCGACGCGCGGTGCAGCCCCTCGGCCTCGGCGAATTCGTTCGCCAGCACGGAGGTGATGGTGTTGGCCGCGTTGAACAGCGTGAGCTGCGACAGCTGGCTCTGGTTGCCGATGACGAAGGTGACGGCCATCGTCTCGCCGAGCGCGCGGCCCAGGCCCAGCATGATGCCGCCGATGACGCCAGTCTTCGTGAACGGCAGGACGATCTTGTAGACGACTTCCCAGGTGGTCGAACCCAGGCCGTAGGCCGATTCCTTGAGCATCGGCGGCGTCACTTCGAACACGTCGCGCATCACCGAGGCGATGAACGGGATGATCATGATGGCCAGGATGATGCCGGCGCACAGGATGCCGATGCCCACCGGCGGCCCGGAGAACAGCGTGCCCAGCACCGGCACGTTGGCGAAGGCGGACTGCAGCGGCTGCTCGACGTAGGTGGCCAGGATCGGGCCGAACACGGTCAGGCCCCACATGCCGTAGACGATGGACGGCACGCCGGCCAGCAGCTCGATGGCCACGCCCAGCGGGCGCTTGAGCCAGGCCGGCGACATCTCGGTGAGGAACAGCGCGATGCCGAAGCTCACCGGCACCGCGATCAGCAGCGCGATGGCCGACGTGGCGAGCGTGCCGTAGATCATCGCCAGGCCGCCGTAGTGGTCCTGCACCGGGTCCCACTCGCTGTGCCACAGGAACGAGATGCCGAACTGGCGCATCGCCGGCATCGCGCCGATGATCAGCGAACCGATGATTCCCGCCAGGATCGCCAGGGTCAGCCACGCGGCCGAATGCGCGAACACCGAGAAGAGCGCGTCGCCCCAGGGCGCGTTGTGGCGTCGCTCGGGCGGACGGCCGGAATCCTTCGCGTTGCTCAAGGCGGGTTCGACGGGCAATGTGGCAGCCAAGGAGGCCTCCGGTGATGTGAGAACTCCGCCGGCCGTCGACATCGGCGGCGCGGCGGAAGCCTTTTCAGGCGACTTGCTTTCTTACTTCGAGGCGACGGCCTTGCCGGCCGTGTCCTTGATGGACGCGTCCCACGCCTTGTGGATCATCGCCTTCAGCGAATCCGGCAGCGGCACGTAGTCGAGGTCGGCAGCCGACTTGTCGCCGTTGGCGTACGACCAGTCGAAGAACTTCAGCACGGCGGTGGCCTGGGCGGGCTTGTCCTGGGCGGTGTGCATCAGGATGAAGGTCGCGCCGGTGATGGGCCACGAATCCTTGCCCGGCTCGTCGGTCAGCACCTGGTAGAACGACTTGGACCAGTCGGCGCCGGCGGCGGCGGCCTTGAAGGCGCCTTCGACGGGTTCGACGAACGAGCCGGCCTGATTCTTCAGCTGGACGTAGTCCATCTTGTTCTGCTTGGCGTAGGCGTACTCGACGTAGCCGATCGAGTTCGGCAGGCGCTGCACGTACTGCGACACGCCTTCGTTGCCCTTGCCGCCGACACCGTTCGACGGCCAGTTCACGGCGGTGCCTTCACCGACCTTGGACTTCCACTCGGCGTTCACCTTCGACAGGTAGTTCGTGAAGATGAAGCTGGTGCCCGAGCCGTCGGCGCGGTGCACGGTGGAGATCGTCGTGTCCGGCAGCGTGACGCCCGGGTTCAGCGCGGTGATGGCGGGATCGTTCCACTTGGCGACCTTGCCCAGGAAGATGTCGGCCAGGACGGCGCCGGTCAGCTTCAGCTGGCCGGGCTTGACGCCCGCGACGTTGATGACGGGAACCACGCCGCCGATGACGGTCGGGAACTGCATCAGGCCGGAGGTCTTGAGCTCTTCGTCCTTCAGCGGCATGTCCGACGCGCCGAAGTCGACCGTCTTCGCATTGATCTGCTTGATGCCCGCGCCCGAACCGACGGACTGGTAGTTGATCTTGTTGCCAGTGGCCTTGTTGTAGGCCTCAGCCCACTTCGAGTAAATCGGGGCCGGGAACGACGCGCCGGCGCCGGTCACTTCGTCGGCGGCATGCGCGGAGAACGCCAGAACGCTCATGGCGGCAGCGACGCTCGCCAGACGAATCGGTTGGAAACTCATGTCTAGGCCTTTCAGGGGCAGTTTAATGGGACTGCGCCAATGTAGAAGGCCCGTATGACAAGACTATGACACTACCGTGGCGCTTTGCCACATCGCCTTGCGCCAGGGAAAATACCCTGAAAAATCAGCAGCTTGCACGTGCAGTCGAGCAAGCTGCCCGCGATTGTGACAGTCGACACGCCGACTGTCACATCACTGTCATGAAGCCTTGGCGGCCGTCGCCAGCCGTTCGGCGAAGGCTTGTGCGGCCTGTCGGTCGGCGGTTTCGACCATGACCCGCAACACCGGCTCGGTGCCCGACGCGCGGATCAACACGCGCCCATCGTTGCCCAGCTCGCGCTCGACCTGCGCCTTCTCGGCGACCAGCGTCGCGTTCTGCTGCCAGTCCGAACGGACTGCCAGGCGGACATTGATCATCACCTGGGGGAACAGGTGGACGCCGTCCAGCAGCGCCGGCAACGTCTGGCCGGTGCGACGGATCGCCTGCAGCACCTGCAGCGCGCTGACGATGCCGTCGCCGGTGGTATGGCGGTCCAGCACCAGCAGGTGGCCCGAATTCTCGCCGCCGAGCTGCCAGCCGCGCGCCAGCAGCTCTTCCAGGATGTAGCGATCGCCCACCTTCGCGCGGACGAGCGGCACGCCACGGCCTTGCAGCGCCTGCTCGACCGCCATGTTGGTCATCAGCGTGCCGACGACACCGGGCACGGCCTGGCCGCGCGCCAGCCGATCGGCCACGACCGCGTAAAGCAGTTCGTCGCCGTCGTAGCAGCGGCCGCGGCCGTCCACCATCTGCAGTCGGTCGGCGTCGCCATCGAGAGCGATGCCGTAGTCCGCGCCATGCTGCAGCACGGCCTCGACCAGCGCCTGTGGTGCGGTCGCACCGACCTTGTCGTTGATGTTGAAGCCGTTGGGCTCGCAGCCGATGGTGACGACCTCGGCGCCCAGTTCGTGGAACACGCTCGGCGCCACGTGATAGGCGGCGCCATGCGCGCCGTCGACGACGATCTTCAGGCCCTTCAGCGACAGTTCCTGCGAGAACGTGCTCTTGCAGAACTCGAGATAGCGACCGGCGGCGTCGTCCAGACGGCGCGCCTTGCCGAGTGCGGCGGAGTCGACCCACTGCGCCGGCTCGGTCAGCGCGGCCTCGACATCCATCTCCCACTGGTCGGGCAGCTTCTCGCCGGACGCGGAGAAGAACTTGACGCCGTTGTCGCCGAACGGATTGTGCGAGGCGCTGATGACGACGCCGAGGTCGACGCGCAGCGCGCGCGTGAGGTAGGCGACGCCCGGCGTGGGCAGCGGGCCGGTGAGCAGCACGTCGACGCCGGCCGACGCGAAGCCGGCCTCCAGCGCGGACTCGATCATGTAGCCCGACACGCGGGTGTCCTTGCCGATCAGCACCGTCGCCTTGGCCGACTTGCGCCGCAGGACGCGTCCGACCGCGTGGCCGAGGCGCAGCATGAAGTCGGCGGTGATCGGGGCGGTGCCGACGGTGCCACGGATGCCGTCGGTGCCGAAGTGGGTTCTGCTCATCGCGAATGTCTCTCCTGAGGTCGTGCGCCTGCTGACCGGGATGCGGATGCGGGCGTCGTCGTTGGGTTGGATGGGTTCAGGTGGGGTTCAAGGCGCGCCATGTCTTCAGCGCGTCCACGGTCTCGGCCACGTCGTGCACCCGCACGATAGCAGCGCCTTGTTGCATGGCCGCCAGCGCGGCCGCGACGCTCGCCGCTGTGCGCTCGCCGACCGGCCGCCCGGTGATCTGGCCCAGCGTCGACTTGCGCGACCAGCCCAGCAGCAACGGACAACCCAGTGCCAGCAGGCGTCGCTGCTGGCGGGCCAGGGCGAGATTGTGCTCCGGCGTCTTGCCGAAGCCGATGCCGGGGTCCAGCACGATGCGATCCCGCGCGATGCCGGCGGCCAACGCCGCGTCGCGCCGCCCGGCGAGGAACGCCTCGACCGCGGCCACGACGTCGTCGCCGTCGTAATGCGGCGCAACCTGCATCGAGCCGGGCTCGCCCTGCATGTGCATGAGGCAGACGCCCGCGTCCGGATGCGCGGCGGCGACCTCGAGTGCGCCTGGCGCCTGCAGCGCGCGCACGTCGTTGAGGATGTCGACGCCCAGCGCCAGCGCCTCGCCCATTACCACCGGATCGGCCGTGTCGACCGACACCGGCACGCCCAGCGTGACCGCGTGCCGCAGCACGGACACCACGCGCGCCAGTTGCTCCGCGGTGTCGGGCAGCCGCGCGCCGGGACGGGTCGACTCGCCGCCGATGTCGAGGATGTCGGCGCCCTGCGCCACCAGCCGGTCGCAGTGCGCACGCGCCGCGTCCGCCTGGGCATAGCGGCCGCCGTCCGAGAACGAATCGGGCGTCACGTTGACGATGCCCATCACCTGGGGCCGCGTCAGGGCGATGCGGAAGCGGCTGGTCTGCCAGATCATTGGGAAGCGCGAGGAGGAAATGCAAAACGGGGCACGAGGCCCCGTTGGTTCCGACGGCTGTCGGCTGGACGCAAAGGCGTCAGGCCGCGGCCGGCGCGTTGTCGACCTTGACCGGCGGC
Organism: Scleromatobacter humisilvae; assembly: GCF_023231945.1. Lineage (GTDB taxonomy): Bacteria > Pseudomonadota > Gammaproteobacteria > Burkholderiales > Burkholderiaceae_C > Scleromatobacter > Scleromatobacter humisilvae. Next base: position 186,477 of record NZ_JAJLJH010000003.1, on the reverse strand, counting down.
GGATTGTTCTGCCGGTTCATCGTCGGCGTCCAGTCCTTGGGCGGACGCGGCGGACGGCCTTCCATGATGTCGTCCATCTGCTCGCGGTAGATCGTCTCCCACTCCAGCAGCGCCTGGGCGATGGCCTCGACCTTGTCGCGCTCCGTCTCGATCAGGTGGCGCGCCAGGGCGTACTGCGTGTCGAGGATGTTGCGGATCTCGGCGTCGACCTTCTGCATCGTCGATTCGCTGATGTTGGTGGTGCGCGTGACCGAGCGGCCCAGGAAGACCTCGCCCTCGTTCTCCGCGTAGACCATCGGCCCCAGCGACTCGGACATGCCGTACTTCATCACCATGTCGCGCGCGATCTGGGTGGCCCGCTGGAAGTCGTTGGACGCGCCCACCGTCTGCTGGTTCATGAACACCTCTTCCGCGATGCGCCCCGCGTACAGCGCGGCGATGTTGGCGAGCATGTATTCCTTGTCCGGCGCGTTGTTGTCCTTCTCGGGCAGGTAGAACGCGACGCCCAGCGCGCGGCCGCGCGGGATGATGGTGACCTTGTGCACCGGATCGTGCTTGGGCAGCTTGAGCATCACGAAGGCGTGGCCGGCCTCGTGGTACGCGGTGTTCTTCAGGTCTTCCGGATCGATCACCGCGCTGCGGCGTTCCGCACCCATGAAGATCTTGTCCTTGGCCTTCTCGAAGTCGATCATCTCGACGACGCGGCCGCTGCGGCGCGCGGCCATCAGCGCGGCCTCGTTGACCAGGTTGGCCAGGTCGGCGCCCGACATGCCCGGCGTGCCCCGCGCGATGACGTTCGCATTCACGTCGGTGCCGATCGGCACCTTGCGCATGTGCACGCCCAGGATCTGCTCGCGGCCGCGGATGTCCGGCAGCGTGACATAGACCTGGCGGTCGAAGCGGCCTGGACGCAGCAGCGCCGGATCCAGGATGTCCGGACGATTGGTGGCCGCCATCACGATGACGCCCAGGTTCGTCTCGAAGCCGTCCATCTCGACCAGCATCTGGTTGAGGGTCTGCTCGCGCTCGTCGTTGCCGCCGCCCAGGCCGGCGCCGCGATGGCGGCCGACCGCGTCGATTTCGTCGACGAAGATGATGCAGGGCGCGCTCTTCTTGGCCTGCTCGAACATGTCGCGCACGCGGGCCGCGCCCACGCCGACGAACATCTCGACGAAATCGGAGCCCGAGATCGAGAAGAACGGCACCTTGGCCTCGCCGGCGATCGCCTTGGCCAGCAGCGTCTTGCCGGTGCCCGGAGGGCCGACCAGCAGCACGCCGCGCGGGATACGGCCGCCCAGCTTCTGGAACTTCTGCGGGTCGCGCAGGAAGTCGACCAGTTCCTTGACCTCTTCCTTGGCCTCGTCGCAACCGGCGACGTCGGCGAAGGTGACCGAGTTGTTGGCCTCGTCGAGCATCTTGGCCTTGCTCTTGCCGAAGCTGAACGCACCGCCCTTGCCACCGCCCTGCATCTGGCGCATGAAGTACACCCAGACGCCGATCAGCAGCAGCATGGGCGCCCACGACAGCAGCAGCGTCGTCAGCATGCCTTGCTCTTCACGCGGCTTGATGTCGAACTTGACGTTGTTGTTCAGCAGGTCGCCGGTCAGGCCGCGGTCGAGCAGGCTACCGGTGGTGTGCTCGGTCTTGCCGTCGGTCGTGCGGGCGGTGATGTCGATGCCGCCGCTGCCTTCGGTGATCTCCACGCTCTGGATGTGCTTGCTGCGCACTTCCTCGAGGAAATCGGAGTACGCCACGCGTCCGCTCTGCGTCTGCGCCGTGTTGAACGATTTGAAGACCGTAAACAGTACGAGCGCGATCACGAGCCAGACTGCGATCTTCGAAAACCATTGATTGTTCACCGCGGCTCCTTCTTAGAAAATGCCACTTCCCACGGCAGATGGGGATGATTCTAGGCCAGTCAATACCCTGGGAACCCGATTGCTGAGGTCGGGAAAGCCGCCAATCGCACATTTCGGGGCCGAAATGCGCCGTCCGCGCCACGCTGGATGCCGGGCAGGCGTCGTGCCATCAGCGCGCCGCGGGATTCTTCAGACCGAAACCCACCAGGAAAGTTTCGGCGGACTTGTCCCGCGACGCCTTGGGCTTGACGGCCTTGACCGTCCGAAAATTGGCGCGGAACAGCTCCACCAGTTCACTGTAGCCGCTTCCGTGAAACACCTTGGTGACGAGGGCGCCCTCCGGCTTCAGGTGCTGCAGCGCGAAGTCGACCGCCAGTTCGACAAGGTGCGCCACGCGGGCGGTGTCGGTCACCGTCACGCCGGTCAGGTTGGGCGCCATGTCGGAGACAACGACGTCCACCGGCTCGTTGTCGACGGCCGCGTTGAGCTTGGCCAGCACCTCGTCCTCGCGAAAGTCCCCCTGGATGAAGGTGACGCCTTCGATCGGCTCCATCTCGAGGATGTCCAGCGCGACGATGCGCCCATTGAGCTCGCCCACCGCCGCCCCGCCCGCGGCGAACTTGCGGCGGATGTACTGGCTCCACGCCCCCGGCGTCGAGCCGAGGTCGACCACCAGCTGGCCCGGGCGCAGCAGCCTGAACTGCTCGTCGATCTCGGACAGCTTGTAGGCCGCGCGGGCCCGGAAACCCTCGCGCTGCGCGAGCTTCACATACGGGTCATTGGCGTGATCCTGCAGCCACTGCTTGTTGACCTTCTTGCTTTTCGTCTTGATTTTCATGACTACGGGATAATACGGGCATGGCCCTGATTCAACTGACCCCTGCCGAACGCAAAGAAAAGCGCGGCGACGCCCACCATCTCGACCCCGTGGTCATGATCGGTGCCGACGGACTGACGCCCGCCGTCCTCAAGGAGGCCGAGGTCGCGATCCGTTCGCACGGCCTGATCAAGGTGCGCGTCTTCTCGGACGACCGCGCGGCCCGCGAGGCGATGTTGACCGAAATGGCCGACAAGCTCAACGCGGCACCGATCCAGCACATCGGCAAGCTGCTGGTGCTGTGGCGGCCGATGGAAGAGGTCGAGCCGGAGCGCGTGTCCGACACCAACCTCGGCCCGCGCGTCGTCAAGATCCTGAAGTTCTCCAAGCGCGGCAGCCACCGGCCGCAGATCAAGAAGGTGACCGTGCTCGGCAACGAGCGCGTGACGGCCGGTGGGCAGGTCAAGCGCGCCAAGAAGCGCGTGACGAGCATCAAGAAGAAAGTCTGACGGGTGCGCGACGCGGCTCACCGCGTCGCCTTCCACGCCAGCGCGAGCACCAGCAGGCCCTTGAGGCCGAAGAACGCCAGGCTCAGCGCGTGCAGCTGCAGGAAGCTGAGCTGCGTCGGACCACCCAGGCGCGCCTGCTCCATCGCCGGCAGCAGCCCGTAGTAACCGGCGACGGTGCAGAACAGCGCGCCCGCCGCCAGCAACATCTCCGACGAAAACTGCGTGACGCCCGTCGTCAGATGGCGCGCAAGGGCGTCGCGGCGTTCGATCACCAGGATCAGCACGCCCAGGATCAGGCTGGTCGGCGCCTCGCGGGCGAATATCGCGCGCGCCACGGCACCGAAGGACGCCTTGTCGAGCGACACCGACGCCGCCGGCGTCGCGATCAGCGCGATCGCCAGCAGCACGCCGAACCACAGGCCGGGCAGCAGCCGGCGCAGGCTCTCGGTGAACTTCATGCCGGCAGCCGACGCCACGCTCAGATGTATTTGACTTCGACGATCTCGTAGCGCTTCGCGCCGCCGGGTGCATGCACGTCGGCCGTGTCGCCGGCTTCCTTGCCAATCAGCGCGCGCGCGATCGGCGAGCTGATCGAGACCAGGTTCTGCTTGATGTCGGCCTCGTCGTCGCCGACGATCTGGTAGGTCACTTCCTGGCCGGTCTCTTCCTCTTCCAGCACCACGGTGCTGCCGAAGACGATGCGGCCACCGGCGTCGACATCGGCCGGATTGATGATCTGCGCCGCGGCCAGCTGGCCGTCGATGTGCAGGATGCGGCCTTCGATGAAGGCCTGCTTGTCCTTGGCGGCTTCGTACTCGGCGTTCTCGGACAGGTCGCCCTGCGCGCGCGCCTCCGCGATGGCCTGGATGACGGCATGGCGCTCCACCGTCTTGAGTCGGTGCAGCTCTTCCTTCAGTTTTTCGGCGCCGCGGCGGGTCAGGGGAATCGTGGCCATATCGGGAGTCTCAGAGGAGAAAAGCAAACCGCCGCCCCGAAGCAATCTGGCGACTGCTGGCGGGCGGCGGGTCCAGTCGAACTGGAAGAATCGCCAGTTTAGATCAGATTCAGGGCAGTTCCGCGTGCAGTTCCTGCAGGGAAACCACCGTGAGGTCGTCCTCGTGCTTCAACGCCTCGGTGGCGGCCTCGCAGCCGGCCATCGTGGTGTAGTAGGTCACGCGGTTGGCGATCGCGGCCGTGCGGATGTAGCGCGAGTCGGCAATCGCCGTGCGCGTCTCGTCCACCGTGGTGAAGACGAGCTGGACTTCGCCGGCCTTGATCATGTCGGCGATGTGCGGGCGGCCGTCCTTGACCTTGTTGCACAGCTTGACCGGGATGCCAGCCTCGGCGATCGCCGCCGCCGTGCCCTTGGTGGCCGAGACCGTGAAGCCGAGGTTGACCAGGTCGCTCGCGATCTTCACCGCGCGCGCCTTGTCGGCGTTCTTCACCGACAGCACCACGTTGCCCTTGGTGGGCAGCTTGGAGCCCGCGCCCAGCTGGCTCTTGAGCATGGCTTCCGCGAACGTGCGGCCCGTGCCCATCACCTCGCCCGTCGAGCGCATCTCGGGGCCCAGCACCGGATCGACGCCCGGGAACTTGTTGAACGGAAAGACGGCTTCCTTGACCGAGAAGTACGGCGGCACGACCTCGACCGGCGGCTTGCCGTGCAGGCCCACCTGGTCGGCCAGCTTGGTGCCGGCCATGCAGCGCGCGGCGATCTTGGCCAGCGCCTGGCCCGTGGCCTTCGACACGAACGGCACCGTGCGCGAGGCGCGCGGGTTGACCTCGAGCACGTAGACGACGGCCTCGTCGCCCTCGCCCTGGATCGCGAACTGCACGTTCATCAGGCCGACGACCTTCAGCGCCTTGGCCATCAGCGATGTCTGGCGGCGCAGCTCGTCCTGCATCGCGGGCGACAGCGAGTACGGCGGCAGCGAGCACGCCGAGTCGCCGGAGTGCACGCCGGCCTGCTCGATGTGCTCCATGATGCCGCCGATCATCGTGTCGGTGCCGTCGCTGATGCAGTCGACGTCCACCTCGATCGCGTCGTCGAGGAAGCGGTCGAGCAGCACCGGCGACTTCGCGCTGACCTTGACGGCCTCGCGCATGTAGCGCTCCAGATCCTTGTCGCCGTGCACGATCTCCATCGCGCGGCCGCCCAGCACGTAGCTCGGGCGCACGACCAGCGGGTAGCCGATCTCCTGCGCCAGCGCGATCGCCTGTTCGTCGGTGCGCGCGGTGCGGTTGGGCGGCTGCTTCAGGCCCAGCGTGTGCAGCAGTTGCTGGAAGCGCTCGCGGTCCTCGGCGACGTCGATCGAGTCGGGCGTGGTGCCGATGATGGGCACGCCGTAGGACTCGAGATCCAGCGCGAGCTTCAGCGGCGTCTGGCCGCCGTACTGCACGATCACGCCGTGCGGCTTCTCGACGTCGACGATCTCGAGCACGTCCTCCAGCGTCACCGGCTCGAAGTACAGGCGATCCGAGGTGTCGTAGTCGGTCGAGACCGTCTCGGGGTTGCAGTTGACCATGATGGTCTCGTAGCCGTCCTCGCGCATCGCGAGCGCGGCGTGCACGCAGCAGTAGTCGAACTCGATGCCCTGGCCGATGCGGTTCGGCCCGCCGCCCAGCACGATGATCTTCTTCTTCGACGTGGGCGCGGCCTCGCACTCGCCGTCGACGTTCTCGTAGCACGAGTACATGTAGGCCGTCTGCGTCGCGAATTCGGCGGCGCAGGTGTCGACGCGCTTGTAGACCGGGCGCACGCCCAGCGCATGGCGCGCCTTGCGCAGCTCGTGCTGGTTGCTGCCCATCAGCAGGCCCAGGCGCTTGTCCGAGAAGCCCTTCTGCTTGACGAAGCGCAGCTCGGCGGCCGACAGCGAGTCGACCTTGCGGCCGCGCAGCGACTGCTCGATCTTGATCAGTTCCTCGATCTGCGCGAGGAACCACGGGTCGATCTTCGTGGCCTCGAAGATCTCGTCCAGCGACATGCCGATGCGGAACGCGTCGCCCACGAACAGGATGCGCTCGGGGCCGGCGTTGGTGATCTGCTCGACGATCTCCTCGCGGTCGACCTCGCGGCACTGCGTGCGCTCGGTCAGGCCGTCGATGCCCGTCTCGAGGCCGCGCAGCGCCTTCTGGAAGCTTTCCTGGAACGTGCGGCCCATGGCCATCACCTCGCCGACCGACTTCATCTGCGTGGTCAGGTGCGAATCGGCGGCCGGGAACTTCTCGAACGCGAAGCGCGGGATCTTGGTGACGACGTAGTCGATGGACGGCTCGAACGACGCCGGCGTGGCGCCGCCGGTGATGTCGTTGCGCAGCTCGTCGAGCGTGTAGCCGATGGCCAGCTTGGCCGCGATCTTGGCGATCGGGAAGCCGGTGGCCTTGGACGCCAGCGCCGACGAACGCGACACGCGCGGGTTCATCTCGATGACCACCATGCGCCCGTCGTCCGGGTTGATCGAGAACTGCACGTTGGAGCCGCCGGTGTCGACGCCGATCTCGCGCAGGATCGCGACGGACGCGTTGCGCAGCAGCTGGTATTCCTTGTCGGTGAGCGTCTGCGCCGGCGCGACGGTGATCGAGTCGCCGGTGTGGATGCCCATCGGGTCGAGGTTCTCGATCGAGCAGATGATGATGCAGTTGTCCGCGCGGTCGCGGACGACTTCCATCTCGTACTCCTTCCAGCCCTTGAGCGACTCCTCGATCAGCAGCTCGTTGGTCGGCGAGAGGTCGATGCCGCGCTTGCAGATCTCCTCGAACTCTTCCGGGTTGTAGGCGATGCCGCCGCCGGAGCCGCCGAGCGTGAACGACGGGCGGATCACGACCGGGAAGCCGTTGGTGCCGATCTGCGCCGCGATCTGTTTCTGGACGGCCCACGCCTCTTCCATCGTGTGCGCGATGCCGGACTTGGCCGAGCCCAGCCCGATCTTGGTCATCGCGTCCTTGAACTTCAGGCGGTCTTCCGCCTTCTCGATCGCATGCTCGTTGGCGCCGATCATCTCGACGCCGAACTTCGCGAGCACGCCGTGCTTGTGCAGGTCGAGCGCGCAGTTCAGCGCGGTCTGGCCGCCCATGGTCGGCAGGATCGCGTCGGGGCGTTCCTTCTCGATGATCTTCTCGACCACCTGCCACGTGATCGGCTCGATGTAGGTGACGTCGGCCGTGGCCGGGTCCGTCATGATCGTGGCCGGGTTCGAGTTGACGAGGATGACCTTGTAGCCTTCCTCGCGCAAGGCCTTGCAGGCCTGGGCGCCGGAGTAGTCGAACTCGCAGGCCTGGCCGATGATGATCGGGCCGGCCCCGATGATGAGGACGGACTTGATGTCGGTGCGCTTTGGCATTCGGCTCTGCTTCAGTTCTGGGTCTTGTTCGCGGTCATCGAGTCGATGAAGCGGTCGAACAGGTAGGCGATGTCGTGCGGGCCGGGCGAGGCTTCCGGGTGGCCCTGGAAGCAGAACGCCGGCTTGTCGGTGCGGGCCAGGCCCTGCAGCGTGCCGTCGAACAGCGAGACGTGCGTCGGCACGAGGTTCGCGGGCAGCGTCGCGGCGTCCACAGCGAAACCGTGGTTCTGGCTGGTGATGGAGACGCGGCCCGAGCTGGTCTCCTTGACCGGATGGTTCGCGCCGTGGTGGCCGAACTTCATCTTGAAGGTCTTCGCGCCCGAGGCCAGCGCCATGATCTGGTGGCCCAGGCAGATGCCGAAGGTCGGCGTGCCCGTCTCGATGATGGTGCGCGTGGCCTTGATGGCGTAGTCGCAGGGCTCCGGGTCGCCAGGGCCGTTGGACAGGAACACGCCGTCCGGCTTCATCGCCAGCACGGCGGCGGCGGGCGTCTGCGCCGGCACCACCGTGACGCGGCAGCCGCGCTCGGCCAGCATGCGCAGGATGTTGAACTTGACGCCGTAGTCGAACGCGACGACGTGGAACTTCGGCGCGTCCTGCGTGCCGTAGCCGCTGCCGAGCTTCCACTCGCTCTGCGTCCACTCGTAGGTCTTCGCGCAGCTGACGACCTTGGCCAGGTCGAGGCCCGCCATGTTCTCGCCGGCGCGCGCGCGGCGAACCGCGTCGGCGCGGTCGGCCTCGGTGATCTCGTGACCCACCGGGAACGCGACGATGCAGCCGTTCTGCGCGCCGTCGGTGCGCAGGATGCGCGTCAGCTTGCGGGTGTCGATGCCGGCGATGGCGACGGTGCCCTCGCGCGCCAGGTAGGCGTCCAGCGACGTGGAGGCACGGAAATTGGAGTGTCGCAGCGGCAGATCCTTGATGATCAGGCCGGCGGCATGGACCTTCGACGCCTCGACGTCCTCATCGCTGACGCCGTAGCTGCCCACGTGCGGATACGTCAGGGTGACGATCTGCTTGCAGTAGCTGGGGTCGGTGAGGATTTCCTGGTAGCCAGTCAGCGCGGTGTTGAACACCACTTCGCCGACCGTGTGGCCGGCGGCGCCGATCGAGGTGCCGGAGAAGACCGTGCCGTCTGCGAGTGCAAGGATTGCGGGGGGCAGGACAGGCAGCAAAGGGAACTCCGGAGTAGCGGTGCCCAGTTTCGCGAGACTCCCGCCGCGTGGCTGTCGAGCAGCGTCGACAGGCTTGGGGCGGGGATTTCGAACTGCGGTAGACGGTACCGGAGAAGCGTCGCTGTTCAGGCGCTCGCGGGTTTGTGTCGCTCGTCTGGGCTGGTTGCGGGTAAACCTGTAAATTATAGCCGTCGGCGGCGTGCTTGTCACCCCCTTGTCATCCGAGGCGCGCATCACCACCTGCGTGAAGTCAATCCCGCGTCGGCGATGCGGAACTAGAATGACTCAACCGTCTCCAACCAGGCGGGGATTTCCCAAGAACGGAGTTTTTCATGGATCGCAATGTGCAACGCCTCGACGTCCTGAACGGCGGATCGGCCTACGGGGTCGATTCGCAGCGGGTCCTTCGCAACACCTATTGGCTGCTCGCCCTGTCGATGCTGCCCACGATCGGCGGCGCCTGGGTCGGCCTGACGACCGGCATCGTTGCCCACATGGCGCCCGGGATGTCGATGATCCTGTTCCTCGTCGGCGCCTACGGCCTCATGTTCGGCATCAACGCCACCAAGAATTCGCCCACCGGCGTGTTCATGCTGCTGGGCTTCACGTTCTTCATGGGCCTGATGATGTCGCGCCTGCTGGGCGTGGTGCTGGGCGGCTACAGCAACGGCGCCAGCATCGTCATGACCGCGTTCGGCGGCACGGCGGGCGTGTTCTTCGGCATGGCCACGCTGGCCACCGTCGTCAAGCGCGACCTCTCCGGGCTGACCCGGTTCCTGATGATCGGCGCGATCATCGCGATCGTCGCCAGCCTGATCAACGTCTTCGTCCAGTCCACGGCCGCGATGCTCGCGATCTCGACGGCCGTGATGGTGATCTTCTCGATCTTCGTGATGGTCGACATCAAGCGCGTGATCGACGGCGGCGAGACGAACTACGTCATGGCCACGTTGAGCATCTATCTGGACCTGTACAACGTGTTCCAGTCGCTGCTGATCCTGCTGACCTCGCTCACTGGCGATCGTCGCTGAGCCCGCGTCGACTCAATGAAAACGGCGCCCGCGGGCGCCGTTTTTCATGGCCGGGCGAAATTCACTCGCCCGCGTCTTCCTCGACAGCCGCCGGCTCGACGTCCTCGACGATCTCCACCGGCTGCGCCCGCGGCTTCCACTCCGGATCCCACTCGAACACCGCCATGCTCTCGACGTGCGCCGTGTGTGGGAACATGTTGACGGCACCGGCGGCCACGCAGCGGTAGCCCGCCATGTGCACGAGCAGCCCCGTGTCGCGCGCCAGCGTCGCCGGGTTGCAGCTGACGTAGACGATGCGCTTCGGCGCCGTCCAGCCCTCGCGCGGATTGGCCTTCAGCTCGGCCAGCGCCTTCGCCAGCGCGAACGCGCCCTCGCGCGGCGGGTCGACCAGCCACTTGTCGACGCTGCCGAGCGCGACGAGGTCGTCCGCGCCCAGCTCGAACAGGTTGCGGGCGTCGAAGCGCGTGTGCGCGTCCAGGCCGTTGAGCCTGGCGTTGGCCAGCGCGCGGTCCACCAGCGTCTGGCTGCCTTCGATGCCCAGCACCGTCTTCGCCATCGTGGCGAGCGGCAGCGTGAAGTTGCCCAGGCCGCAGAACCAGTCGATGACCGTCTCGTGCTTCTGGACATCGAGCAGGCGCAGCGCGCGGCCGACCAGCACCGTGTTGATCTGGTGGTTGACCTGCGTGAAGTCCGTCGGCTTGAACGGCATGCGCACGCCGAACTCGGGCAGCGTGTAGGCGAGGTCGGGGCCGACGTCGTCGATGCGCACGACGGTGTCCGGGCCCTTGGGCTGCAGCCACCATTGCACGTCGTGCTCGACGCCGAACGCGCGCAGCAGGGCCATGTCGTGGTCGGACATCGGCTCGAGGTTGCGCAGCACCAGCGCGGTGACCTGGTCGCCGATGGCCACCTCGATCTGCGGCAGCCGCTCGCGCGCCTGCATGGACTCGATCAGCGCGCGCAGCGGCATCAGCATGTCGGAGATGCGCCTGGGCATCACGTGGCATTCGCGCATGTCGGCCACGTAGCTGGACTTGCGCTCGTGGAAGCCCACCAGCACCGTGTTCTTCTTCGCGACCCAGCGCACCGACAGCCGCGCGCGCAGCCGGTAGCCCCACGGCGGCCCCTCGATCGGCCGCAGCACGAGCTCGGGCTTGACCTTGCCGAGGTGCCAGAGGTTGTCCTCCAGCACCCGCTGCTTCATCGCCACCTGCGCCGACGGCGCGAGATGCTGCATCTTGCAGCCGCCGCACGCGCCGGCATGCAGGCCGAAATGCGGGCAACGCGGCGTGACGCGCTGCGAACTCTCCTTGCGGATCGCGACCAGGTCGGCCTTCTCGTAGCTCTTCTTGCGCTTGACGACCTTGACCCGCGCCTCCTCGCCCGGCAGCGCGCCGTCGATGAACACGACGATTCCTTCGCTGTTGTGCGCGATCCCTTGCGCGTCGAGGTCGATGCCGGTGACCTTCAGCCACTCGTTGTCGGACACGCCCGGTGCAGGCCCCGCGTTGCGATCGCGCCGATGGCGCCCACGGCCGGACTTGCCGCCGGCCTTCTGTTGTTCAGTACTCATCCCCCGATTATCGGTGGCCCAATGGATTCGGCCCCGGATCGCGCGTGGCGACCCGGGGCCGAGGCATGGAAAAAGCGAAGCTCAGAGGCGGAAGACGGACACGTCCGAGACGAGGCGCTGCACCTGCGTGCTCATCGAGTCGGCGGCGGCGGCCACCTGCTCGACCAGTGCGGCGTTCTGCTGCGTGACCTGGTCCATCTCGGTGACGGCGACGTTGACGAGGTCGATGCCCGCGCTCTGTTCGACGGTGGCGGAGGTGATCTCGGAGACGATGCCGGCCACGTGCTGCACCGACTGGACGATCTGGGCGATCGTGCCGGCGGCGATGTCCACCAGGTGCGTGCCCTCCTCGACCTTCTCGACGGACTCGCCGATCAGCGTCTTGATTTCCTTGGCGGCCGTCGCGCTGCGCTGGGCCAGCGTGCGCACTTCGGTCGCCACCACCGCGAAGCCGCGGCCTTGCTCGCCGGCACGGGCCGCCTCGACGGCGGCGTTCAGGGCGAGGATGTTGGTCTGGAACGCGATGCCGTCGATCACGCTGATGATGTCGGAGATCTTCTTCGACGACGTGGCGATGTCGCCCATCGTGCGCACGACCTTGCCCACCGCCTCGCCGCCCTCCTGGGCCTTGGAGGCCGCGTCGTTGGACAGCTGGCGGGCATGCGTGGAGTTGCTGGCGCTCATCTTGACGGTGCTCGAGAGCTCGTCCATCGACGACGCCGTCTGCTGGATGCTCGAGGCCTGGCGCTCGGTGCGGTTGGACAGGTCGGCGTTGCCCGACGCGATCTCGCTGGCGGCGCTCGCCAGGCTGTCGCTGCCGTTGCGCACGCTGGAGACGACCGTGACCAGGCTCTCGGTCATCGCGGCCAGGGCCTTCAGCAACTGGCCCGTCTCGTCATTGGAATGCGAGCTCACCTTGACGCTCAGGTCGCGGTTGGCGACGCGGCGGGCGATCTCCACGGCCTGCGAGATCGGCACGGTGATCGAATGCGTGACGGCGTAGCCGATGAACGAGGCGAACACCAGCGCGACGATCGAGATCGCCAGCACGATGTTGCGGGTGTTGCCGTAGGCGTCCTCGGCGTTGGCGACCGCCGCGGCGGTCAGCTTCTCGTTGAGGGCGACCATCTCGTCGACGGCAGCCATCCACTTGGCCTGCGCCGGGTTGGCCTTGTCGCCGAGCAGGCCGCGGGCCGGGAACTTGTGGTTGTCGAGCGCCATCTGCACGACCTGGTCGGCGAGGTCGCGCGCTTCCTTCTCGGTGCCGTCGATGTGGCCCAGGATGGTCTTCTTGCGGGTGTCCGAGTCGGCCGCGATCATCTTGGCCAGCTTGCCCTTGGCGACCTCGTAGGTCTTGATGTCGGCCTTGAGCAGTTCGTTCTCGGCAGCCATCTCCTCGGGTTCCGACACCATCAGGATGTTGCGCACGCGCACCGCCTGCTGGGTGGCGGCCAACCGCATCTGGTCGGCCAGCGACGACTCGACCGCGATGCCGCCGGTGACGGCATTCATGTCGTTGCGCATGCCGCTCGTGCGGGCCAGCGCGATGATCGACAGCGTGGCCAGCAGCGCCAGCACGATGCCGAAGGCCAGCGCCAGTCGCACGCCGATTTTCAGGTTGGTCAGCATTTGGATTTCCGAGTTGGCTGTTGAATTTGTTGGTCAGTCCCGGTTCGCCGCACCCCCCAACGGGTACGACGGCCCTTCAATCAGTTCCAGTCCCGGCGACAGCGCCGGGCACGACGACGTCTTAGTTCAGCTTCCAGACGAATTCGGTCTTGACCCATTGCTGGGCCGGCTTGGAGTCCGCGGGCTGCGGCTTGAACGAGCACTCCATCAGCGCGCGCTGCGCGGCCGAGTCTAGCTTGCGGGAATGGCTGGAGGTCTCGATCTCGCTGTCGATGGCCTTGCCGTCGGCGCCCACGAGGATGCGCAGGCCCGTGGTGCCCTGCTCGCCCTTGCTCAGGGAATCGCGCGGGTACTCGGGAGCGGCGCAGCTCTTGGCGTCTTGCACCCACTTGCCGTCGCCGGCCATCGCGACGCCGCTGGCGAGCGCGCAGATCGAGACAACGAGGGCGCCACGAATCGTGGTCAGGCGAGCAATGCGGTTCATGTCTTGAACTCCTTGAGCAGGTCAAAAGTTGGCTGATTCGACTCCCCGGCAGGCTCCAGCTCCTCAGATGGAGTTCTCCTGACAGGGGTCATGGCGGGATTTCGACCTGGCAGACGCATTCTTGAGTGCACTCTGTCACGCCGATCCGGAGATCAATGGCCTGAATTGGTCATAGATCCACTCGGGCCGTCCGGCTGACACCGCGTTATCGGACGTCCGCGCGCCGACTGCAGGCCAAAAAAAACGCGCCTCGAGGGCGCGTCTTCAGTGCGGGAGCGGGGCGGCTTCAGCGCGGCGGCAACAGGCGCGACGGATCGATCGGCTTGCCCTGCTTGCGGATCTCGAAGTGCAGCTGGACGCGATCGGCGTCGGTCGAGCCCATCTCGGCGATCTTCTGGCCGCGCTTGACGATCTGGTCTTCCTTGACCAGCAGCGCCTGGTTGTGCGCGTAGGCGGTCAGGTAGTTCGCGTTGTGCTTGACGATCACGAGGTTGCCGTAGCCGCGCAGGCCCGAGCCGGCGTAGACGACCCGGCCGTCGGCCGCGGCGTAGACCGGGTCGCCGGCCTTGCCGCCGATGGCCAGGCCCTTGGTCTTGGCATCGTCGAACGGCGCGACGACCGGGCCGGCGGCCGGCCAGGCCCAGGTCAGGTCGTCGTCGCCCTCGCGCACGGCGGGCTGCGGCGTGGCGACGCCGGTCAGCGGCACCGCGCTGGCGGTCGCGGGCGCCGACGACGGCGTGGCCGCCGCGCCGCTGGCCTTGGCCGGGATCGGCGGCAGCGGCTTGAAGGTCGCGGCCGAGGCGGCACCTACCGTCGTGGTCGTGGTCGTCGTGGTGACGGTGCTGCCGGGCGCGACGTCGCCGGCCGGCGGCATCACGCGCAGCACCTGGCCCACCTCGAGGTGGTTGGGGTCGGCCAGGTTGTTCCAGCGGGCGAGGTCGCGCCAGCTCTGTCCGGTGTCCATGCCGATCTTGGTGAGCATGTCGCCCGGCTGGACGGTGTAGGTGCCCGCGCGGCCCTCGGCAGCCGGCACCGGCGTCGCCGCGGTGGGCTTGGTCTCGACGACCGGGACGACCGGACGCGCCGTGCGCGCCGAATGATCCTCAACGGGTGCCTGATTCGGGGTAGCGCACCCGATCAAGGCCCAGGCGGACGCCACGCAAACCGTCGTCACGAGCGTTCGTCGACCCCAAAGCGATGCCATATGTTCCCTGTACTTGTTTCAACCAATCCCCGATTTTAAGGGAACAAACGTTACCGACTCTCCGACCTGCCGGACGAAGCCGTCCGGCGTCCGGTCGACGATGACCAGCGCCTGCCCGGCCAGCCCCGGCATCGCGGTGGGCGCCACCAGGCGTCCGCCGAGCGCCAGCTGCGCCAGCCAGGCTTCGGGGATGGCCTCGCCGCCGGCCGCGGCGACGATGCTGTCGTAGGGCGCGTTGGGCGGATGGCCGACGCGGCCGTCGCCGTGCACCAGGCGCACGCCGGGCACGCCCAGCGCGTCGAGGTTGCGCCGCGCCATCTGGTGCAGCGGCTGCAGGCGCTCGATCGAGATGACGGTGGGCGCGAGACGGGCGAGCAGCGCCGTCTGGTAGCCGCAGCCGGTGCCGATCTCCAGCGTGCGCCCGAGGTGGCCCTGGCGCGACGCGTTGGCGCCGTCGAACAGCCACTGCAGCTGGCGCGCGACGACCGACGGCTTCGAGATCGTCTGGCCGAGGCCGATCGGCAGGCTCGTGTCCTCGTAGGCCTGGATGGCCAGCGCGGTGTCGACGAAGCGATGCCGCGGCACGGCGGCGAAGGCAGCCAGCAGCGACGGCGTCGAGATGCCCTCGCTGCGCAGGCGCGCGACCATGCGCTCGCGCATCGGGCCGTTGTCCAGGCCCAGCCCGGTGGGCACGACGTGCCGGGCGGCGTCCTGCGCGGCCTGGTGCAGCAGCGCCTGCGGCCGCAGCGGGTTGCGCGCGGTGCCGCTGGGCGCGGTGGCCCTGCTGCCGCTGGACCACTGCGCCGGAAAGCGCTTCGCGCGCGGCGCGTCGCCGGTCATTCCAGGCCCAGCCGGGCGGACCAACCCGCCAGGTTCGCGTGATCGGTGAGATCGACCTGAAGCGGCGTGATCGACACCCGCCCGCTGGCGACCGCATGGAAATCGGTGCCGGCGCCGCCCTCGCGCGCGTCGCCCGACGGCCCGATCCAGTAGATCGGCTCGCCGCGCGGGTTCTTCTGCATGATGACGGGCTCGCTCGCGTGGCGCCGACCCAGCCGCGTGGTCGACCAGGGCACCGTGTCGGCGTCGGGCCGGCTCGGAAAGTTGACGTTCAGCAGCCACGGCGCCGCGCCGGGCTGGCCGAAGCCGGGATGGGCGATGAGGGACTCGACCACGCGGCGCGCGCCGCGCGCGGCCGCCTCGATGTGCGCCCAGCCCTTGTGCTGGATCGAGAACGCGACCGCCGGCACGCCGAACAGGAAGCCCTCCATCGCGGCCGCGACGGTGCCCGAGTAGAGCGTGTCGTCGCCCATGTTCTCGCCGTTGTTGATGCCCGACAGCACCAGGTCGGGCTTGTGTTCGAGCAGCCCGGTCAGCGCCACGTGCACGCAGTCCGACGGCGTGCCGTTGACGACGCGAAAGCCGCTCGACGGGCCGCCCCGGGCCTCGAACACCGACAGCGGCCGGCCCAGCGTCAGCGAGTTCGACATGCCGCTCGCGTTCTGCTCGGGTGCGATGACGTCGACGTCGCCGAGGCCGCGGCAGGCCTCCACGAGGGCGACCAGGCCCGGGGCGAGGTAGCCGTCGTCGTTGGCGATGAGGATGCGCATGGCCGCATTGTAGGCAGCGCGACAGCGTCACCCGGGCGACTCGCGCGGCGCGGCGGCTTCCTTATGATCGTCGTTCCTTCAAGAACCGGATGACGCCATGCACGCCTGGATGTGTGAAACGCTGGACGGCCCCGCGGCCCTGCAATGGCGCGAGCGCCCCACGCCGCAGCCCGCGGACGACGAGGTGCTGATCGCGATCCACGCAGCCTCGCTCAACTTCCCCGACCTGCTCATCGTGCAGGGCAAGTACCAGATGCGCCCCGAGCTGCCGTTCGCGCCGGGCGCGGAGTTCGCCGGCGTGGTCGAGGCCGTCGGCAGCGCCGTCAAGCACCTGCAAGTGGGCATGCCCGTGGCCGCGCTGGGTGGCCATGGCGGCTTCGCGACGCACGCGTGCGTCAAGGCGATGCAGGTCATGCCGCTGCCCGCCGGCTTCCCGCTGCGCGACGCCGCGGCCTTCGCGTTCACGTACGGCACCGCGCACCACGCGCTGATCGATCGTGCTGCGCTGCAGGCCGGCGAGACGGTGCTGGTGCTGGGCGCGGCCGGCGGCGTCGGCACCGCGGCGATCCAGATCGCGAAGGCCGCCGGCGCGACGGTGATCGCCGCCGCGTCGACCGACGCCAAGTGCGATCTCTGCCGCGAGATCGGCGCCGATGCGACGATCAACTACGCGACGACGCCGCTGCGCGACGCGCTGAAGGACGTCACCAAGGGCAAGGGCGTCGACGTCGTGTTCGACCCCGTCGGCGGTTCACATGCCGAACCCGCGTTCCGCGCGATCGCGTGGCGCGGGCGCTACCTCGTCATCGGCTTCGCCGAAGGCCAGATCCCCGCGCTGCCGTGGAACCTGCCGCTGCTCAAGGGCGCATCCATCGTCGGCGTGTTCTGGGGCGACTTCGTTCGTCGCGAACCTGCCGCGAATGCGCGCATGCTGGGCGTGTTGGCCTCACAATACGGCCATGGGTTGATCAAGCCCGTGATCGACGAGGTGCTGCCGCTGTCGAAGCTGTCGGACGCCTATCGTCGACTCGAGAACCGACAGATCCTGGGCAAGCTCGTGATGGTGCCGGACGAACTGCTCGCCAAGGCCTGAGACGTTTCGCGAAATGGCCTTGCACGACGTGCCCCAATAGGCAGTTCCCCCCATTCGGCTGCCCCGAAACGGGGGATGCGTCGAGCCCCTTGGCTCGTTAGCATTCCGGCATCGCATTTCCAAGGAGCGGAAGACCACTTCCGCCTGAAAGCGACCGAAGGCAGGCAAAGGGGAACGACATGGCAGTCAAGGTTTTGATCCTCGAGGACAACCCCGCAGCGCGGGAATTCCTCGGACGCGTGGTGCGCGAGAGCTTCAGCGACACCATCACCATCGTCGAGGCGGGCGATCTGGAGAGCGCGCGGCGCGCGGTGCGCATCGCGGGCGGTGCGCAGGGCTATCACGGCGTCGACCCGTTCAAGCTGGTCCTGGTCGATCTCGAACTGCCCGACGGCTCCGGCCTCGAGCTGCTCGAGGAGCTGCGCCAGTACCCGGCCACCAAGATCGTGACGACGCTGTATTCGGACGACGAGCACCTGTTCCCCGCGTTGCAGTGCGGCGCCGACGGCTACCTGCTGAAGGAGGACCGCTTCGAACTTCTGGTCGAGGAGCTGCAGAAGATCGTGCGCGGCGAGCCGCCGCTGTCGCCGGCCATCGCGCGCCGGCTGCTCGGACACTTCCGCACCAATACCCGTACCGGCATGAACCGGCGCATCGGCGACGAAGGCAACGGCGCCGCGATGCGCGCGCCCGCCGCGACGACGTTCACGCCGTCCGCGTTCGCGCCGCTCGCACCGGTGGAGATCGAGCCGCCGCTGGACCTGCCGGCGCTGACGCCGCGCGAGGTGGAGGTGCTCACCTTCCTCAGCAAGGGCTTCACGATCAAGGAGATCGCGGCGCTGATGTCGATCAAGTGGTTCACGGTCAACGACCACATCAAGTCGATCTACCGCAAGCTCAACGTGTCCAGCCGCGCCGAGGCCGCCGTGCTGGCGAGCAAGCAGGGGCTCGTGTAAGCGTGCGGCGTGCCGCTCGCCTGACACGCATTTCTCCCGGCGCCGCGCCGTGAGCCACGGGCGCGTCCGCCCGATGGGCTGGCGGCGGCTGCTGCTGCTGCCGATCGCGCTGCTGGCGTCGCTCGCCGTGGTGCTGCTCGCGCGCACGCTGGCGCAGACGCCCGACCTTGACGCCCGCTGGCGCCTCGACGCCACCGGCCACCTGCAGATGATCGCCACCGACCTGCCGTGGATGCGCCCGGCGCTCGGCCACTCGCTGGAGGTGATCGTCGCCCCGGGCATCGCGCCGCTGTTCGTCGATGGCCGCCGCGTCGTCAACTCCACGCGCTGGATCGCCAGCGACGAGGAGCGCGACGCCGCCAACCTGCAGCAGCGCCAGATGGCGCGCCTGCTGCAGCCGGGCGTGCCGGTCGTCCTCGGGTTCACCGATCGCATGAGCGCACGCGTCACGCCGCACGCGCGCGGGTACACGACGCTGGGCATCACGTTCTGGCTGCTGTGCGGCCTCGGCCTCGCGCTCGAGCTGGTCGGTGCCGTCGTGATCCTGGTGCGACAGGACGTGCGCACCTTCCTGTTCGCCGTGATGGCGCAATGCCAGGCGGCGCAACTGCTGCTGGCCGCCGTCGATGCGGTACCGGGTATCGGCAACGTCAGCCTGCTGGGCGGCCATGAGGCGGCGCTGCGCATGGCGCTCGACGTCATCACCTGCGCGGCGCTGCTGAACGCGACGCTGCTCTATCCGACGCCGCTGCCGCCGCGCCGGGCGCTCACGTGGCTGTCGTGGATGGCCGCGCTCGTCTTCAGCGGCGCCACGCTGATGTTCGACCTGCCGCAGGCGTGGTGGTGGTGCGAGGCGCTGGAGCTGAGCACCGGGTTGCTGGTGATGGGGTTGCTCGGCTGGTCCTATCGCATCACGCCTCACCCGTACGCCACCGTCGTGCGGCGGCTATCCATCGTCACGACGGGCAGCCTCGCGCTGGTCACCATCGTCGTCGCGCTGAACGACCGCATGCCCGGCGAGGTGCAGTCGCTGGTGAGCGCCGTGCCGGTGATCTGGACGGTGTTCTTCGCGTCGCTGCTGCTGATGTCGCCCTTCCTGGCGCGCTCGCAGCACATGATGCGCGAGTTCGCGATGCTCGCCGGCGTCAGCACGCTGGCGACCTCGGTCGACCTGCTGTTCGTCGCCGTCTTCTCGTTCAACCAGTTCGCGTCGATCACGACCTCGCTGTTCGTCGCCCTCGGCGTCTACGCGGCGTCGCGCCAGTGGCTGCTCGACCAGATGATCGGCGCCCGCGCGGTCACCACCGAGCGCCTGTTCGAGCACCTGCTGCGCATTGCGCGCAAGGTGGAGGAGCAGCCCGAGCGCGCGGCCGACTGGCAGCTGGAGCTGTTCCACGCGGTGTTCCAGCCGCTGGTCGCGCGCCACGAGCCGGGCTACACGAAGACGACGCGCTGGTACGAAGGCGGCGCCGGCCTGCTGGTGCCCCTGGCCGTCGAGCCGACGGTCGACCCCACGGCCTCGCAGTTCGACGACGGCGACCAGCCCGAGCCGCGCCTGATCGTGCTGCGCTTCGCCGAGCGCGGCAAGCGCCTGTTCACGGCCGAGGACGCGCGCCTGGCCGACCGCATCGTCGAACAGCTGCGCCGCGCCGTCGCGCACGACCGCGCGATCGAGCAGGGCCGCAGCGAGGAGCGCGGGCGCATCGCGCAGGACCTGCACGATGACATCGGCGCGCGCCTGCTGACGCTGATGTACAAGGCGCCCAACTCCGAGATGGAGGACTACGTCCGCCACACGCTGCAGGATCTGAAGACGCTCACGCGCGGCCTGGCCGCGACCACGCACTTCCTGTCGCACGCGTCCGGCGAATGGAAGGCCGACATCGCGCAGCGCCTCGCGCCCACCGGCTGCACGCTGGACTGGTCTTTCACGCAGGACGTCGACATCCAGTTGAACGTCGTGCAGTGGTCGGGCCTGACGCGCATCCTGCGCGAGCTGGTCAGCAACATCATCGCCCACGCCAAGGCCACGCACACGACGATCCACGCCGACCTGAAGGACGGGATGCTCAAGCTGACCGTCGCCGACAACGGCGTCGGCGGCACGCCCAAGGACTGGTCGACCGGCCTCGGCCTGGGCGGCATCCGCAAGCGCGTGCGCATGCTGGGCGGCACGATCGCCTGGCAGCAGAACACGCCCGACGGCGTGCGCTGCGATGTCAGCGTGCCGCTGGCGGTGCCGTCGACGCCGCCGTCGCAGACGTCGCAAACGTCGCCCGGCGCAGCCGCGGGCTGACGCGGTAGCGTTCGCCGCGATAGACCGCGTCGAGCGCGTCGAGCAGCGTGACGACCGTTGATTCGCCCCACAGCGCGAGCCACGCGAAGGGCCCGGCCGGGTAGTTGACGCCCAGCGTCATCGCCGCATCGGCGCCGGCCGCGTCGCACACGCCCTGCTCCACCGCGTCGCTGGCCTCGTTGACCAGCATCGCGATGGTGCGCGCGACGACGAGCCCCGGCACGTCCGCCAGGCGTTGCGGCAGCCAGCCGAGCGCGCGCAGCACCGCGGCGGCGCGCGTCGCGAATTCGGCCGAGGCTTGCGGCGCGAGGGCCCAGGCCAGCGCGACCACGGGCGTCGCCACCCCGGCCGCGGCCGGCCCCACCGGCCAGTCGAACAGCGCGAGGTCGTCGACGCCCGACGCGTGCGCGCGTTCGGCGGCGCAGCGGCCGTCGGTGAGCATCAGGCGGCCGTCGCCGATCTGCAGGCTGGTCTCGGCGCCGGCGCCTTCCGCCTCGCGTGTGAAGCCCAGTCCGGACGCGGACAGGCGTGCAGCGAGCAGGTCGGCGACCGGGCCCGCGCCGTGCAGCACCAACGGCACCGCGGGCAGCGGCGTCGCCTCGGCCTCGCCATCGTTCGTCTTGGCCGCGCCTTCGGGATAGCGGTAGAAGCCGCGCCCCGACTTGCGTCCCAGCAGCCCGCCGTCGACCATCTCGCGCTGCACCAGCGAGGGCTGGTAGCGCTTGTCGAAGAAATTGGCCTCGTAGACCGACTGCGTGACCGCGAAGTTGGTGTCGTGGCCGATCAGGTCCATCAGCTCGCACGGGCCCATGCGAAAGCCTGCCCCGCGCACGCAGGCGTCGAGCACCGCGGGCGTCGCGGCCTGCTCCTGCAGCAGCGCCAGCGTCTCGGCGTAGAACGGCCGCGCGATGCGATTGACGATGAAGCCCGGAGTCGACTTCGCGTGCACCGCCGTCTTGCCCCAGTCGGCCGCGAGCATGTGGATGGCGTCGGCCACGGCCGGCTCGGTGGCGAGGCCGGACACGACCTCCACCAGCCGCATCAGCGGCACCGGGTTGAAGAAGTGCATGCCCACGACGCGCCCCGGCACCTCGAGCCCGCGCGCGACGGCCGTGATCGACAGCGACGACGTGTTGGACGCCAGCACGCAGTCGTGCGTGACGATGGCCTCGAGGTCGCGCATCAGCGCCTGCTTGACGGCCAGGTTCTCGACGATCGCCTCGATCACCAGCGCGGCGTCGCGCAGCTCGTTCAGCGACGATGCGACATGCAGGCGCGCGCGCGCCGAGGCGACGTCCTCGGGCGTCAGCTTGCCCTTGTCGGCCAGCCTGGCCAGCGTCGCGGCCAGCTGCTCGGCGGCGGCCGCGGCCGCGCCTTCGCGCACGTCGAACAGGTGCACGGGGTGGCCGGCCAGCAGCGCCACCTGGACGATGCCGATGCCCATCACGCCGGCGCCGATGACGGCGACGGGACGGTTGCGGAAGAGGTTGATGTTCGTCATGGCGAGCATTCTGGCTTATGCCTCGCTTCAGGGTGGCGAAGGGGTGTCCCTCGACAATCCGGTGCGTCGCGGCGTTCGCCGCGGCACTTGCCGCCCGCGTGGCCGCGTTGCACGCGGTGTCGGGTCGAACCGGACGTTCAAGCCTCCCTGTGGGCGCCACGCCGATCCGACGGGCGGGCCTTCTTCGAACGGCTGGCACACTGTGCCCATGCCTCGTTCAACAAGCGCTCCACGTCCTCCCGACGACCAAGACGACGGCCCCAGCGCCGCCGAGGCCGCCTCGCACGCGCGCGCGCTGCGCGGCGCCGCGAAGCTCGCCACCGAGGCGACGACCGGCCTGACCGACCTCGTCGAGGCCGTGCACGCGCGCATCGCCAGCATGCCGGGCCTGCCGGGGCCCGCCGACGGGCGCACGCGCGGCATCACGGGGCTCGTCTACAAGACCGTGCGCGGCGTCACGCGCGCGGTGGGCGGCAGCGTCGACACGCTGCTGGGCGCGCTCACGCCGGTGCTCGGCGAGCGCACCACGCTGCCCTCGCCCGAACGCGAAGCCGTGCTCGCCGCGCTCAACGGCGTGCTGGGCGACCATCTCGCAAGGACGGCGAATCCGCTCGCGATCCGCATGGCGTTCCGCCGTGGCGGCCGCGCGCTGGCGCTGCAGCGCGACGCGCTCGCCGAGGCGCTGCCCGATGCCGGCGAGAAGCTGCTCGTGCTGATCCACGGACTGTGCATGAACGACCTGCAGTGGCGTCGATCGAACGGGCACGACCACGGCGAGGCGCTCGCCGCCGCGCTCGGCTTCACGCCGGTCTACCTGCACTACGACAGCGGCCTGCATGTGTCGACCAACGGCCGCGCGCTGGCCAATCAACTCGAACAGCTGCTCGAGCAATGGCCACGACCGATATCGCGCTTCGCGATCGTCGGGCACAGCATGGGCGGCCTCGTGGCGCGCAGCGCGCTGCACTACGGCCGAGGCGCGAAGCAGCACTGGCCCGATCGCCTCGACGACCTCGCCTGCCTGGGCACGCCGCACCACGGCGCGCCGCTGGAACGCGCGGGCCAGGGCGTCGACATGCTGCTCAGCGCGACGCCCTACGCCGGCCCGTTCGGCCGCCTGGCCAAGCTGCGCAGCGCCGGCATCACCGACCTGCGCCACGGCAACGTCGTCGACGAGGACTGGCTCGGCGGCGACCGCTTCGAAGGCGCGACCGACCGGCGCCTGGCCGTGCCGCTGCCGGCCGGCCCGCGCTGCTTCGCGATCGCGGGCACGTGGGCGAGCGAGGGCGACATCAAGGACAAGCTGCTGGGCGACGGCCTGGTGCCCGTGGCGAGCGCGCTGGGCAAGCACCGGCTCGCGAAGCGCACGCTGAAGTTCCTGCCCGGACGCCAGCGCGTGTTCGAGCAGACCAACCACATGCAGCTGCTGTCCAGCCCCGAGGTCTTCGAGCAGCTACGCGCCTGGCTGGCCGCGTGAGGCGAGCCACTTCAGCGTCGCCTCGGAATCGCCGACCAGCTTGCCGTTGACGAACACCTGCGGCGTCGTCTGCGCGCCCGTGATCGCGCGCAGCGCGCGGGCGCGTTGCAACGGCGGCAGCGAGATGTCGGTGTAGGCGACGCCGGCCTCCGCGAACGCGGACTTCACGCGGGCGCAGAACTCGCAGCCCTCGCGGCTCAGCATCGCGATCTCGTCCGGCCGCGGCGCCTTCGGGTCGAGCCAGCGCAGCATCGTGTCGGCGTCCGAGACCTCGAACGGATCGCCCGGCTTGTCCGGCTCGACGAAGAGCTTGTCGATGACGCCATCGCGCACCAGCATCGAGTAGCGCCACGAGCGCGCGCCGAAGTTGAGGTCGCTCTTGTCGACCAGCATGCCCATGCCGCGCGTGAACGCGGCGTTGCCGTCGGGCAGCAGGTGCACCTTGTCGGCCGATTCGTTGCGGCCCCATTCCTCCATCACGAACGGATCGTTGACGGCGACGCAGACGATCTCGTCGACGCCCAGCCTCTCGAACTGCGGGGCCAGCTCCTCGTAGCGCGGCAGGTGCATGGACGAGCACGTCGGCGTGAACGCGCCCGGCAGCGAGAACACGACCACCGTGCGGCCGCCGAAGATCTTCTCGGTGGACGTCTCGATCCATTCCGGACCGCGGCGCAGGCGGAACGTCACGTCGGGCACGCGGTCGCCCGCCTTGCGGGCATTCGGGCCGGGGGCCTTGCCCAGTTCGCAGCGGTCTTCAGCGGTCATTGCATGCTCCAGCAGGATTCGGTCGAACCAGTCGGCAAGCCACATGCCGCGCGGCATCGATCCACATGCTGAACCGTTCGCCAGGCGGCGAGAGACCCGCCGCCGGCACGGCTTGCTGCGCCGCAGCACAATGGATGGAACCGTTTCCGCACGCTCGCCGCCCATGACCTCCGCCACGTCCGTCCTGCCCGACGCGGTGTCGACTCCCGACGCCGCCTCCGATCGCGAGCGCCACTTCTGGCCGGCGGTGTGGGCGCTGGGCGTCGGCAGCTTCGCGATCGGCACCGGCGAGTTCGTGATCATGGGGCTGCTGCCCGAGGTCGCGCAGGATCTTGGCGTGACGATCCCGCAGGCCGGCCACGTCATCACGGCCTACGCGATGGGCGTCGTGATCGGCGCGCCGGTGCTGGCCGTGCTCGCCGCCGAGTGGCCGCGTCGCGCGCTACTCATCGCGCTGATGGCGCTGTTCGCCGCCGGCAACTTCGCCAGCGCCTGCGCGCCGGGCTACGTCACGATGAACCTGCTGCGGCTGATGACCGGCCTGCCGCACGGCACCTACTTCGGCGTCGCCGCGTTGATGGCGGCGTCGCTGGCGCCGCCGAACCGGCGCGCCAGCGCGGTCGGCCTCGTGATGTCGGGCCTGACGCTGGCGACGCTGGCGGGCGTGCCGCTGGCCGCGTGGCTGGGCCAGCACCTGGGCTGGCGCGCGGCGTTCGTGCTGGTCGGCGCCATCGCGGCACTGGCCTGCGCGCTGATCCGCCGCGGCGTGCCGGACGTTCCCGCCGCGCACGGCGCGAGCCCGCTGCGCGAACTCGGCGCGCTGGCGCGGCCGCAGGTCTGGCTCACTCTCGGCATCTCGGCGATCGGCTTCGGCGGCCTGTTCGCCGTCTTCAGCTACGTCAAGCCGCTGCTGACCGAGGTCACCGGCTTGTCCGTCGACAGCGTGCCGCTGGTGCTCGCGCTGTTCGGCCTGGGCATGGTGCTCGGCAACCTCGCCGGCGCGCGGCTGGCCGACAAGGCGCTGATGCCCACCATCGGCTGGCTGCTCGCGTGGAGCGTGCTGGTGCTGGCCGCGATCCCGTTCACCGCGCCGTACACGATCGCGATCTGCGTCAACGTGTTCCTGCTGGGCACCATCGTCGCGATCGGGCCGGCGTTGCAGATCCGCCTGATGGACACCGCTGGCGACGCGCAGACGCTGGCCGCGGCCCTGAATCACTCGGCCTTCAACACGGCCAACGCGCTCGGCGCCTGGCTGGGCGGCGTGGCGATCGCGACCGGCCACGGCTGGACGTCCACCGGCTGGGTCGGCGTGCTGCTCGCCTTCGGCGGCATCGCGGTGTTCGGGGCCTCGCTGTGGATGCAGCGGCGCATGCGCGCGCGCGGCGAAGCCCACGCCTAGGCCGGCACCTTGCGTCCGTCGCGGCGATTGCGCGCGGGCCGCGCCACCTCGACCTCGAGCCACGTGCGGAACTTCGCGACGTCCGCGTCGGTCGACTTCGCGAGCACCTGCGCCAGCCCTTCCGTCGTCATGCGCCATTGCACCGGGTCGCCCAGCTCGCGGCATTCCAGCGGCGCCATGCGCTTGAGGACGGCGTCGGCCGGCAGCGCCGCGACCTTGCGCGCGTCGGCGGTGGCGACCCAGCAGCGGGCATCGGCGTCGATGTGGATGTCCATCGCGCGGCCGCGGAACTCGTAGTAGCGGCCGGCGACCTTGCGCAGCGCCAGGCGCTGCGCGAAGCGCGGGAAGCCGGTGACGATCTCGACGATCGACTTGCCGAGGATCGCCAGCACCGGCATCGCGTAGACCAGCCCGAACACGCCGAACCAGTGCCAGAACGCATACAGCACGGCCGCGCACACGGCGACGCCGAACGCGATGTTGATGGCCAGCTTCATCGTCGTCAGCGCTTGAGCAGCCCGAGCCGCGCGAGGCTCTCGGCAGTGGCCACGAGCGCGTCCTCGGCCGAACGCGGCGACCAGCCGAGGGTGCGGCGCGCCTTCTCGCTGGTGGCGTTCTTTCGCTTGCCCAGTTCGGGCACGATCTGGCCGGCCGACTTGTCGACCAGCGCCACGGTGCGCACGAGCCAGTCCGGCAGCTCGCGCGTGGGCACGCGCCGCGCTGCGTCGCCCAGGCGGTTCTTCAGCACCATCGCGATGTCGTGCATCGACAGGAAGTCGCCGGCCACCGCGAGGAAGCGCTCGCCGGCGGCCTCGGGCGCCGTCATGGCCTTCAGGTGCAGGTCGGCGACGTCGCGCACGTCGACTACGCCGAACGTGATGCGCGGCAGCGCGGGCACCGCGCCGTCCATCAGGCGCTTGACGATCTCGATCGACGTGCTGAAGTCCGCGCCCAGCACCGGGCCGAACACGCCGACCGGATTGACGACGGCCAGCTCCATCGCGCCGCCCTCGCGCGCCATGAAGTCCCACGCGGCGCGCTCGGCCAGCGTCTTGGACTTCGCGTAGGCCGTCAGGCCGGGGCCGTCGACGTGGGTCCAGTCGTGCTCGTTGAACGGACGCGGCATCTGCGGATGGCCGTAGCCGACCGCCGCGAACGACGAGGTCTGCACCACGCGCTTCACGCCCGCGTCGCGCGCCGCGCGCAGCACGCGCAGCGCGCCCTCGCGCGCGGGGACGATCAACTCGTCCTCGTGCCTGGGCACGTTGATCGGGAACGGCGAGGCCACGTGCTGCACGAAGTCGCAGCCAGCCGCGGCCGCGGCCCAGCCGGCGTCGGCGGTGAGGTCGGCGGCGAAGAAGGCCAGCCGGTCGCCCGCATCGGCGCCCGCGGCCTTCAGCGTGGCGCGCACCTCGGGCTCGCGCTTGAGCGACCGCACCGTTGTGCGCACGCGGTGGCCGGCCGCGAGCAGCTGCAGGATGCAGTGCGTGGCGATGAAGCCCGAGCCGCCGGTGACGAGGACGAGTTCGCCGCTCACGGCAGGCTCCGGGCGATGGCAGACGAGGTCATGGGTTGGCTCCTTGGGAACGGATCAGCGCAGGAAGGGAACGATGTCCCACATCATGTGGGCGAGCACCGCCGGCCACAAGCGTCCGGTGCGCGCATAGAACAGCCCGAAGACCAGGCCGACGCCGAACACGTAGCAGGCGCCGAGCGGGCCCTGGTACAGGTGATAGGACACGCGCACCAGCATCATCGTGCCCAGCGCGATCGACAGTCCGCGCTCCTTCAGCCCGCGCATCAGGAATCCGAGCAGGAAGACCTCCTCGAACGTGCCGTTGACGACGGCCATCAGCAGCACCATCGGTGCCCCGATGGTCGAGCGCCGCATCATGTCCGCGATCGGCTGCTCCGGCTGGCCCGCGCTGAAGGCGGCCATCGCGAGCATGCCCGCCATTCCGGCGGCCAGCGCGAGAACCAGCCCGAGGCCGCTGTCGACCCATGTCGGCCGTGGCCGCAGGCTCGCGACGTCGTAGCCGCGCGAGCGCAGCAGGGTGACGGCCACCAGCGCGAAGGCGATCTCGTAGATCACGATGCTCAGCGCACCGAGGTCGTCGAAGCCGCCCTGGCGCACCGGGAAGCCGGCCATGACGGCCTGCACCGACAGCAGGATGGGCCATCCGAAGCACAACGCGACGACGGCGAGCGCCTCGCCGGGCGTCGTGGCGGTGCGAAGCGACGCGGCCCGCGTCACCGCGCCACCTCGCCGGCCAGCGAGCGCGTGGGCGCGGCCTTGGAAAGCCCCGCGCAGGGCAGCATCGTCATGTTCGAATCCTCTGCGGGATGCAGGCCTCCCGCCCGCGATGCCCGGCAGCGTATCACCTGCGAAGCGTGAATTCCTGCGGGCTTTCACGACACCCGCTCACGTATCATCGGCCCCGATTCCACCCAGGTCGTCACCGATGCGCGTTCGTCTCCTCGCCACCCTGCCGGCCCTCGCGGTCGTCGCCTGCCTGTCGCTGCAAGGCTGCGGCAAGCAGGCCGCCCCGGCGCCCGCGCCCGGCGCCGCCGCCAGCGCGCCGCTGCCCGCGGCCAGCGAGGTGGTCGGCGAGCTGAAGGAGGTGCTCGCCGCGCACCGCCAGATCATCGTGCTGTTCGCCGACGAGAAGAGGCAGACCGAGGCGCAGCGCGCCGCGGCCGACGAGGTGGGCCAGGCGATCTTCCACGACAACCGCGCACACGTCGACAGGATCGAGTCGCAGTTCGACGCGATGACCGCCGGCCGCGAGGATCCGACCGCCACTCTCGCGCCCGTGCTGGACTACATCGAGAGCGACACCTCGCTGTTCGACGCCGACCGCCTCGCCTTCCGCGACCTGCTCGCGAGCCTGCAGGCCGACGTCGCGCGCAACCAGACCCTCGGCGCGATCCGGCTGCACAAGCGCATCGGCGACGACATGGATGCGCTCGACGAGATCCAGAAGAACTACGACGAGGAGATCCGCGCGATCTTCTCGCGCTTCGAGCAGCGTGCCATCGTGCAGAAGCGCGAGAAGTGGGATGACTACGTCGCGCACCTGGGCACGTTCTACACGCGCGACGCCATCCTGAAGGCGCACGGCTACGCGGCGCCTGCAGTCGCCGCGGCCAGCGCTGCGGCGTCCGCCGAGACGGTCGCCGCGGCGTCGGCCTCGAAGCCGCTCAAGCCCGGCAAGCCCGAGACCGGCCCCGAGATCTTCGGCACCGGCCTGCCGCCCAAGGTCGTCGCGCTGACCTTCGACGACGGCCCGCACCCGATCTACACCGCCGAGATCACCGCCATCCTCAAGCAGTACGGCGCGCCCGGCACATTCTTCGAGGTCGGCAACAACCTCGGCAAGGTCGACGCCGACGGCAAGACCCACTTGGGCAAGAACGCGGAGATCAGCCGCGAGCTGCTTGCCGAGGGCTACATCGTCGGCAACCACAGCATGACGCACGCGCAGCTGTCGAAGGTGACCGGCGACGCGCTCAAGACCGAGATCCTCGACAACGACAAGCTGCTCAAGGCGATCGACCCCGACCGACCGCCGCTGTTCCGCTTCCCGTACGGCGCGCGCAACGCCGAGGGCAAGCAGATCCTGGCCAGCGAACACCTGACCTCGGTGATGTGGAACGTCGACTCGATGGACTGGGCCGACCCGATCCCGAACTCGATCGCCGACCGCGTGATGCGCGAGATCGACAAGAACGGCCGCGGCATCGTGCTGTTTCATGACATCCACGAACGCACCGTCAAGGCGCTGCCGCTGGTGATGAGCCGGCTGGTCGCCGAGGGCTACCAGTTCGCGGGCTGGGACGGCAAGTCGTTCACCGTGCAGAAGCCGGGCGACAAGCGCGGCTTCGTCGACGTCGCGGCCGACGCCGCGGCGCCGGCGTCGGCCGCGGCCTCGATGGCGGCCGTCTCCGACACCACCACCGAAGGTGATTCGTGGGCCGTCGTGATCGGCATCGACGACTACGCGCACTGGCCGAAGCTGAGCCACGCGGCGCGCGACGCCGAATCGGTCAAGGGCCTGCTCGTCTCCAGGCTGGGCTTCAAGCCGGCGCACGTGATCTCGCTGCAGAACACGTCGGCCACGCGATCCAACATCCTCGCCGCGTTCAACGAGCAGCTGCCCAAGTCGGGGCTGAAGAAGACCGACAACCTGTTCGTGTTCTTCGCCGGCCACGGCGCGACGCAGCACCTGACCTCGGGCCGCGACCTCGGCTACATCATCCCGGCCGAGGCGGCGACCGACCACGTCGCCGACGACGCGATCCCGATGACGGAGCTGCAGAACATCTCGGAGGCGCTGGTCGCGCGCCACGTGATCTTCGTGATGGACGCCTGCTACAGCGGCCTCGGGCTGGTGCGCGGCGGCGGCAGCATCGGCGCCGGCAACTTCCTGCGCGACAACGCCCACCGCGTCGGCCGCCAGATGCTGACGGCCGGCGGCGCCGACCAGATGGTGGCCGACGGCGGCCCCGGCGGCCACTCGATCTTCACGTGGACGCTGCTGCAAGGCCTCTCGGGCAAGGCCGACATGAACGGCGACAACATCATCACCGGCACCGAGCTGGCGGCCTACATCGCGCCGGCGGTGGCCTCGGTCTCCGCGCAGACGCCGGCCTTCGGCAGCCTGCCCGGCTCCGAAGGCGGCGAGTTCGTCTTCACGCTGGCGGCCAACGAGGAGTCGCTCAGCGATGCGACGCCGCAGCTGGCCGCCGACGCCATCGCGCTGAACACGAAGCTGGAGAAGACGACGGCGGTCGTCGCGGCCAGCGCGGCCACCGACGGCGTGGTCGTCAAGGACCTGCAGGGCAAGGACCAGAAGATCGCCGCCGCGCCGGCCGCGCCGGTCAGCGACAGGCAGCAGGCGCACCAGCTCAACGACCGCGGCATGCAGTTCTTCAAGGAGAAGAACTACGCCGCCGCGCGCGACCTGTTCGCGCAGTCGCTGAAACTGCAGCCCGACTTCGCGCTCGCGGCCAACAACCTCGGCTTCGTCTACTGGAAGATGAACGACGACGCCAACGCCGTGAAGTTCTTCGAGGCCGCGCTGAAGATCGACCCGTCGCGCCCGGTGGCCTACGTCAACCTCGGCGACGCGCTGCTGCGCGAGGGCAAGGCCGACGACGCGAAGAAGGCCTTCGAGACCTACCTGCAGCTGGCGCCCGCCGGCGGCCTGGCGCAGCACGCGAAGGACGCGATCGCGGCGCATTGAGCGCGCCCGCGTCCCCGCGCGTCACGCGCGCGGGGACGGGCATGCTCAGAAGTGGAACTCGCTGCGCAGGCCCGTGTTGAGAGTGTGCGACTGCGTGAACGAAGACACCTCGAGCCCCAGCGACCAGCGGCGGCCGAGGCGGTACATCAGGTCGCCGCTCACCAGCGCGCCGGTGCGGTCGCGGCCGTAGCCGTGGATGGTGAGGCCGCGCTCCTCGTGCACGGTGGCGACGCCCAGGCCGCCGTCGAGCGTCCAATGCTCGGACAGCGGCAGCGCGGCGCGCACGCGGGCGCCCCAGGCGCTGTCGAACTCGTAGGGCTGGGTCGGGTCGGTGCCCTCGCGGACGAAGTCCAGGTTGCCGGCGATCAGCGCCTCGACCGACCAGGTGGGGTCGAACGCGTAGCCGAAGCTGAGCTGGAAGATCGGATCGGTGCGGCCGTTGTCGTGCACGGCGCCCAGTTGCACGCCGAATCGCCAATGCGTGGGCGCGACGTCGGTGGATTGCGCCTGGGCGGCGAAGGCGGTGCCGGCCAGCAAGGCGGCGGCGAGGATTCGGATGTTGTTGATGATCGGCTCCCTGAAAGAGGGGGCGATTGTGTCCGCGCCTCGTCGCCGTTGCGTGAACGGATGAGCTGGGAGATACCCTGCCCCGCACCCGCGCCCGGATCAGCGCTGCATCTTCATGAGGCCGTCCAGGCCCGTCATGCCGGCGTCGAGGTTGGCCATGATGATCAGCGAGCCGAACACCACCAGCGCGACCACGAAGACGCCGAAGGCGAGCGCGAGGATGGTGTTGGTGCCCTCGGGCCCGCTGGACACGTGCAGGAAGAAGACGAGGTGCACGCCCATCTGGCCGATCGCCAGCGCCGCCAGCAGCACCGGCACGCCCGGGCCCCACACCAGCGGCGTGCCGGCGGCCCAGAACGAGGCCAGCGTCAGCACGATGGACGCGGCCAGGCCCATCAGCGCCTTGACGAGCCCGCTCCTCCAGCCGGGCGATTCGCCGGGCGTCTCGCTGTCGTCGGACTGCCGATTGCGGAGGTCGCGTTCGTCCATCAGTGCGCTCCCAGGTAGACGATGGTGAAGACGCCGATCCAGACGATGTCAAGCGCGTGCCAGAACAGGCTGAAGCAGGCGAGGCGGTCGATCACCATGGGCCGCCAGCCGAGCGTGAAGACCTGCGCCACCATCGAGACGAGCCAGCACAGGCCGATGGACACGTGCAGCCCGTGCATGCCCACCAGCGCGAAGAACGCCGACAGGAAGGCGCTGCGCGACGGGCCGGCGCCGTGGGCGATCATGCCGGCGAACTCGGTCAGCTCGAGCCCCAGGAAGGCGGCGCCGAGCGCGAAGGTCAGCACGGCGCCGAGCAGCATCAGCCCCGCGCGCCGCACCTCGACGGCCAGCGACATCATCGCGCAGGCGAAGCTCGAGAGCAGCAGGCAGCCGGTCTCGATCAGCACGCTGTCGCGATGGAACAGCTGCACGCCGCTCGGGCCGCCGTCCGTGCGCCCGGACAGCACCGCATACGCCGCGAACAGCGCCGAGAAGACGATGATGTCGCTGAGCAGGAACAGCCAGAAGCCGTAGCCGACGATCACGCGGCGCGACGACGGGCCGCGCTCCGGGAGCGGGATCTCGACTTCGGCGACGGTCGTCGTCGACGCGATCATGGGCGCACTCCCCCGATCTCGGCGAGCGTGACCTCGAACTCGTGCTCGGTCTGCCAGGCGCGCGCCAGTCCCGCCGCGATCACGCCGCCCAGGCCGACGAGCGCCAGCCACCAGATGTGCCACACCAGCGCGAAGCCGCCGACGAAGGCGAAGAAGGCGACGACGACGCCCAATGCGCTCGACTTCGGCATCTCGATCGGCTTGCCGCCCTCGCCCTGCGCGGTCACCAGCGTGCCGCCGTTGCAGCGCTTGGCCTCCCAGAACGCGTCGAGGCCGTCGACCTGCGGCAGCGCCGCGAAGTTCCAGGCCGGCGGCGGCGAGCGCGTCGCCCATTCCAGCGTGCGGCCGTCCCACGGATCGCCGCTCGCGTCGCGCAGGCGCTCGCGCGCGCGCACGCTCACGACCAGCTGCGCGATGGTCAGCACGATGCCCGCGAGGATCACCAGCGCGCCGATGAAGGCGACGATCATCAGCGGCTGCCACGAGGTGTCGGGATAGTGCTGCATGCGCCGCGTCGCGCCCGCCAAGCCCAGCACGTAGAGCGGCAGGAAGGCGAGCCAGAAGCCGACGAACCAGCACCAGAAGACGGCCTTGCCGAGGCCGTCGTGCAACCGGAAGCCGAAGGCCTTCGGGAACCAGTAGTTGTAGCCGGCAAACGCGCCGAAGACGACGCCGCCGATCACGACATTGTGGAAGTGCGCGACCAGGAACAGGCTGTTGTGCAGCTGGAAGTCGGCCGGCGGGATCGCCATCAGCACACCCGTCGCGCCGCCGATCACGAAGGTCACGATGAAGCCGATGGCCCACAGCAGCGGCGTCTCGAAGCGCAGCGTACCGCCGTACATCGTGAAGATCCAGTTGAAGATCTTCACGCCGGTGGGCACCGCGATGATCATCGTCGCGACGCCGAAGAAGCCGTTGACGTCGGCGCCCGCGCCCATCGTGAAGAAGTGGTGCAGCCAGACCATGAACGACAGCACGCAGATCGCCATCGTCGCGATCGCCATCGAGCGGTAGCCGAACAGCGGCTTGCCCGAGAACGTGGCGATCACCTCCGAGAACACGCCGAACGCCGGCAGGATCAGGATGTAGACCTCCGGGTGGCCCCAGGCCCACACGAGGTTGATGTACATCATCGCGTTGCCGCCGCCGTCGTTGGTGAAGAAATGGAAGCCGAGGTAGCGATCGAGCAGCAGCATGCCCAGCGTCGCGGTGAGGATGGGGAAGGCCGCGATGATCAGCAGGTTGGACGCCAGCGCCGTCCACGTGAAGATGGGCATGCGGCCGTAGCCCATGCCGGGCGTGCGCATCTTCAGGATGGTCGTCGTCAGGTTGATGCCCGACAGCAGCGTGCCCACGCCGGCGATCTGCAGCGACCACAGGTAATAGTCGACGCCCACGCCCGGCGAGTACGCGAGCTCGGACAGCGGCGGATACGCGAGCCAGCCCGTGCGCGCGAACTCGCCGAGCACCAGCGACACGTTGACCAGCAGCACGCCCGCGGCCGTCAGCCAGAAGCTGACGGAGTTCAGCACCGGGAAGGCGACGTCGCGCGCGCCGATCTGCAGCGGCACCGCGAAGTTCATCAGGCCGACCATGAAGGTCATCGCCACGAAGAAGATCATGATGGTGCCGTGGGCCGAGAAGATCTGGTCGTAGTGCTCCGGCGGCAGGTAGCCCTGGGCGTGTCCGGCGGCGAGCGCGAGCTGGCCGCGCATCATGATCGCGTCGGCGAAGCCGCGCACGAGCATCACGAGCGCGAGCAGCACGTACATCACGCCGATGCGCTTGTGGTCGACGCTGGTGATCCAGTCGCGCCACAGCACCGGCCACCAGCCCTTGGCGGTGACCAGCAGCAGCACGCCGGCAAGCACGAGCATCACGACGATGCCCGTGACGAGCGGGATCGGGTCGTGCAGCGGGATCGCGTCCCAGGTCAGCTTGCCCCACATGTCACTGCATCGCCAGGGTGGCGACCGGCGACTTCGTCGTGCCGGCCAGGATCGCGTCGAACAGGTTGGGCGCGACGTGGCCGAAGGTGGCGGCCGACGCGGCGACGCCTGGCTTCGCGAGCGCCGCGACGCTCGTCGCGTCGAGCGAGGCCGCGCCCGCGCGTGCGTCCGCGAGCCACTGCGCGAACTGCGCCGGCGTGGTGGCGACGACGTCGAAGCGCATGTCCGAGAAGCCGTCGCCGCTGAACTGCGCCGACAGCCCCGCATACGCGCCGGGGTTGTCGGCCTGCAGGTGCAGCGTGGTCGTCATGCCGGCCATCGTGTAGATCTGCGAGCCGAGCTGCGGCACGAAGAAGCTGTTCATCACGCTGGCCGACGTGAGCTGCAGCCGCAGCGGCGTGCCGGCGGGGACGACGAGGCGGTTGACGCTCGCCACGCCCAGCCTCGGGTAGATGAACAGCCACTTCCAGTCCAGCGAGACGACCTGCACTTCCAGCGGCGGCGCCTTGGACGCGACAGGGCGCGCAGGGTCGAGGTCGTGCGAGCCGATCCAGGCGATGCCGCCGAGGAACAGCACGACCAGCGCGGGGATCGCCCACACCGTGACCTCGATCGGCCCGGAATACGCCCACGCCGGATCGCGCCGCGCCCACTTGTTGCCGGCGCGGAACCACCACGCGAACGCCAGCGTCAGAACGATCACCGGCACGATCACGGCCAGCATGATCACCGTGGCGTTCAGCAGGATCGTGCGTTCGGCGGCGGCGATCGGCCCGTGCGGATCGAGCACGCCTTGCTGCCAGGCAGGGGTTTGCAACGCTGATGTCCTCGCGCGGTTGTCGACCGCGCGAAGGGGCAACCGGCGAGCCCGACCATTCGCGGGCGCGGCTTCAGCGATGCGCAAGCTCGCGCGCAGGACTTGCCGTCAGAGCGCTCGGATCGCAGCCCACCATTGCAGCAGCGCGTCGACGCCGTGCCGCAGGTCGCCGTCGTTGACCAGCACGAGATCCGCGCCGACGGGCGCCTGGATCGCGCGCACGAGCCGGCTCTCGCGGCCGGCCGCGTCCTCGCGCGCCCGCGCGTCCAGCCGCTGCGCGAGCACGCCGGCGGGCGCGGTCACCTCGACGACGCGCAGGCCCGGCGCCTGCGCGCGCAGGGTTGGCAGGTGCGCGCGCGAGCCGTTCAGCACGACCCAGCCGCCGCGCGCGAGCGGCTCGAGCTGCGACGCGCGAACGCCGTAGTCGAGGCCGTGCGCGTTCCACCAGGTCGCGA
This sequence comes from Scleromatobacter humisilvae, assembly GCF_023231945.1. Taxonomy (GTDB): domain Bacteria; phylum Pseudomonadota; class Gammaproteobacteria; order Burkholderiales; family Burkholderiaceae_C; genus Scleromatobacter; species Scleromatobacter humisilvae. Next base: position 150,610 of record NZ_JAJLJH010000003.1, on the reverse strand, counting down.
GCAGTCCGGCCGAGCGCATGCCGGCGAAGTCGCCGGGACTGACCGCCTCGTGGGCCTCGGTCGCATCGGGCGCCCGCGTGATGACGCGCTGCGCGAAATGCGGCGCGCCGTCCGCCGTGCGCCAGCCGCGCAGCAGGCTGTCCTTGCCGGCGCCCGACGGGCCGACCACGACGACCAGCCGGCGCGCGCCGTCGATCGCCGGCCGCGGCTCGTCGCTCATCGCGCGAACTCGAAGCGGCGCAGCAGCTGGAAGTCGGCGCCGGGCGCGTCCTCGACGAACAGCGCCACGCCCTCGCAGCGCAGCGGTTCGGCCAGCGCGTCGGCGAAGTGGCGCGCCGCGTCGGCGAGCAGTTCGGCGCGCAAGGCATCGTCGGCGAGGCTGTCGGTCAGGGTCATGTGGAAACGCCAGTGCTCGAACACGTGCGGATAGCCCCAGCGATCGACGTTCCCGCGCTGCCGTTCGTCCAGCCCGGCGGCGAGGCGCCGCGCGATCTCGGCCGGCGCAGGCGGCCGGCGGAAGTCGTCGAACAGGCGCACGCAGTCGTCGGCGAGCGTACGCAGCGGTTCGCTCGCGGCCGTTGCGTCGCGCTCCGCCGGACGCAGCGCCAGGAAGTGGCCGAGCGCGGCGACCGCCAGGCGAGGCATCGCGAACGGAGCGCGCTCGTCGACGAAGTGCGACAGCGCGGCCAGCAGCTGCGGGCGCGTCGTGCCGTCGCGCAGCGCGAACGGCGCCTTCAGCGTCGCATGGAAGCCGTAGCGGCACGGGTCGTCCCGATGCGGGCCCCTTGCGCCGTGCGCGCCCGATCCGGGATCGCGGCCGAGCCAGTCGCAGCCCGCGATCCAGAGCGGATGCGTCGCCGCCGGCGCGAAATACAGCGCGTATCGCGTCGTCATGTTGCGTCGGGCTCGACCACCAGCTGCACCGCGTCGGCCGCGAACAGCGTCGTCGCGGCCTCCACCGGCACGCCGTCGCGGTCGACGTTGACGTACTGCACGACCAGCACCGGCTGCGTCAGCGGACGCGCCAGTGCATCGGCCTCGGACTGCGTGGGCAGCCGCGTCGAGACGACGCTGCGGGCCCGCGTGTAGTCGACCACGCCCAGCTCGGCGAGCGACTTCGTGATGCTGCCGTGGCGCTCGACCAGCGCGGCGATGTTGGCGAAGCGCGGCATCGGGAACGCGCCCGTCGAGAGGCTCACCGGGCGACCGCGCACGGCGGCGCGCATCTCGAGCACGACGACCTTGCTGCGCGCCGCCACGCGCAGCGGCGTCGCCCATTCGCCGGCCGGCGCCACGTCGTGCGACAGCAGCTCGCGTCCGGCCGTCTCGCCCAGGCGCGCCAGGTTCTCGCTGAGCCGCGTGCGGCGCTGCAGCGCGTAGTCGAGCACCAGCTCGCGCACGAAGGTGCCGGCGCCCTGGCGCACGTTCAGGTGACCCTCCCGCACCAGCGCCTGCACCGCCTGGCGCAGCGTGTGGCGATGGACCGCGAAGCGCTCGGCCAGCACCTTCTCGTTGGGCAGTCGTTCGCCCGGCGCGACGCGGCCGGCGAGGATGTCCGCGCGCAGCTGCGCGGCGATCGCCTGCCAGCGCGCACCGCCCGGCTCGGCCGGGTCGGCGGCCGAAGGCGTGCGGGAGTTGTCGTCTTTGAGCATGATCGTCACCGGGAGGTCAAGAAACTGTCATCGGGCGCTGTCTATACTGCCCCCATCTTAGGTCGTCTAGATGACTTCGCCATGACAATGATCGATCAGGACATCGCCGCGCGCCAGCGCTGGCTCGCCGTGCTGGCGCACGCGCCGCGCGAGCTGCTCGAGCGCCACGCCGCCGCCCTGCCCGACGACGGCTTCGCCCGCCTGCGCGCGCCCGAGATCGGCCTGACGATGGTACGCGCCCGCATCGGCAACCGGGGTGACCGCTTCAACGTCGGCGACGCGACGGTGACGCGCTGCGTCGTGCGCCACCGCGGCCTCGACGGCCGCCTGGCCGCGGGTGTCGGCATCGTGCTGGGCCGCGACGAGGCGCGCGCCGAATGGGTCGCCCGCATCGACGCGCTGCTGCAGCAGCCCGAGCACCACGAGGCCCTGATGCGCGACGTGATCGCGCCACTGGCCGATGAAACCGCGAAGCGCCGCGCCGCGGCCGCCGCGTTGACCGCGAGCTCGCGCGTCTCGTTCGAAACGCTGGCCTCGGAGATCTCGGCATGAGCGCGGCCCTCGCCAACATGGGCGCCGGCTTCGCCGACCCGGTGCACGGCGCGCAGCAGACCTTTCGCGTGCTGCTGCGCGCGATGTCCGAGCCCGGCCGCCTGCATGCGCTGCACGATGCCGCGACCGACGGCCTCGCGCCCGACGATGCCGGGATGGGTCCGCCGACGGGCATCGCGATGGCCGCCACGTTGCTGACGCTGCTCGACGCCGACACGCCCGTCCATCTCGCCGGTGCGCTGGGCAACGACGATGCGCGCGCCTGGCTGCGCTTCCACACCGGCGCGCGCGCCGTGGCCACCGCGGCGGGCATGACCATCGCCCTGGCGCGCGATGTCGACGCAGCGTCGTGGAACGCGCTCGACCTCGGCAGCGACGAGGCGCCGCAAACGGGCGCGACACTGATCGTCGAGGTCGACGCACTGTCCGACCAGCCGATCGCCGGCGCCCTCGCATTGACGTTGCGCGGCGCGGGCATCGAGACCTCGCGCAATCTCGCGGTGGCCGGATTGTCCGCGGCGTTCTGGCAGTGGCGCATCGCGCTGCAGGCCGATCTGCCGCGCGGCGTCGACCTGGTCCTCGTGTGCGGCACGCAGCTCGCCGCGATCCCGCGCAGCACGCGCATCGAACGGGAGGCCTGACGTGTACATCGCAGTCAAGGGCGGCGAACGCGCCATCGAGGCCTCGCGCCAGCTGCTCGCGGCCGCGCGCCGCGGCGACACCGGCGTCCCGGCGCTGGAGGTCGCGCAGATCGAGCAGCAGCTGGGCATGCTGGTCGGCCGCGTGATGGCCGAGGCGTCGCTGTTCGACCCGCATCTCGCGGCGCTGGCGCTGCGCCAGGCCTGCGGCGACGCGATCGAGGCCGCGTTCCTGTTGCGCGCGTATCGCACGACGCTGCCGCGCTTCGCCTACAGCGAGCCGGTCGACACCGACCGCATGCGCGTCGACCGCCGCATTTCGGCGATCTTCAAGGACCTGCCGGGCGGCCAGTTGCTGGGCCCGACCTTCGACTACACGCAGCGGCTGCTGGAGTTCGGCGCGCTGGCCGCCGGCGCGCCGGTCGCCGACGCGAGCGCGACGCCCGAGGACGTCCCCAACGCGCTGGCGCAGCTCGCGCGCGAGGGCCTCGTCGAGCCCTGCCTGCCGTCGGCGGGCGATCCCGAGCCGCCGGACATCACGCGCGACCCGCCGGCCTATCCGCTGCCGCGCAGCGGCTGGCTGCAGATGCTGGCGCGCGCCGACGAAGGCTGGGTGCTGGGCATGGGCTACTCGACGCAGCGCGGCTACGCCCACACCCATCCGTTCGCGGGCGACCTGCGCTCGGGCAAGGTGGCCGTCGAACTGATCCCCGACGAGCTCGACTTCCCGATCGAGATCGGCGAGATCGAGCTGACGGAGTGCCAGATGATCAACCAGTTCGTCGGCAGCGCCGAGGTCGCGCCCGTCTTCACGCGCGGCCACGGCCTCGTGTTCGGGCGCGGCGAGCGCAAGGCGATCGCGATGTCGCTGGTCGACCGCGCGCTGCGCGGCGCCGAGTTCGGCGAGGACACGTCCAGCCCCGCGCAGCAGCAGGAGTTCGCGCTGCCGCAGGGCGACAGCGTCGAGGCCTCGGGCTTCGTGCAGCACCTGAAGCTGCCGCACTACGTGACGTTCGAGTCGGAGCTGCAGTTGATCCGCAAGCTGCGCGATGACGTGCATGCGCGGGCCGCGGGTGCGGCGCGCGAGGAGACTTCGAATGACTGAGATCGCGGAAGGCTACAACTTCGCTTATCTCGACGAGCGCACGAAGAAGATGATCCGCCGCGCCTTGCTCAAGGCCGTCGCGATCCCCGGCCACCAGGTGCCGTTCGGCTCGCGCGAGATGCCGCTCGCCTACGGCTGGGGCACCGGCGGCATCCAGGTGACGGCCGCGGTGATCGGCCGCGACGACGTGCTCAAGGTGATCGACCAGGGCAGCGACGACACCACCAACGCCGTCAACATCCGCCAGTTCTTCGCGCGCACGACGGGCGTGCGCACGACCACGCGCACGCGCGAGGCGACGCTGATCCAGACGCGCCACCGCATCCCCGAGACGCCGCTCGCCGCCGGCCAGGTGATCGTCTACCAGGTGCCGCAGCCCGAGCCGCTGTACAAGCTCGAGCCGCGGCGCTCGGAGACGGCCAAGCTGCACGCGTCCGAGGAATACGGGCTGATGAACGTCAAGCTGTACGAGGATCTCGCGCAATGGGGCCGCGTCGAGACGAGCTACGACTACCCGGTGAAGGTGGACGGCCGCTACGTGATGGCGCCCTCGCCCATCCCCGCGTTCGACAACCCGAAGATGCACCGCATGCCCGCGCTGCAGCTGTTCGGCGCGGGGCGCGAGAAGCGGCTCTACGCGATCCCGCCGTACACCGACGTGCAGAGCCTGGACTTCGAGGACCACCCGTTCCGCATCGAGCCGCACGGCCACGCCTGCGAGCGCTGCGGCGACACCGCCAGCTTCCTCGACGAGATCGCCGACGCCGAGGGCCGCGTGCACTGGACCTGCTCGGACACCGACTGGTGCGCCGACCGCGTCGACCAGGGACATCGCCATGACTGAGACCACTCAACCCTTGCTGCGCGTGCGCGGCCTCTCGCATCGCTTCCCTTCCGCGCGCGACGAGCGCTATGCCGTGCAGGACGCCGACCTCGACCTGTTCCCGGGCGAGGTCGTGGCGATCGTCGGCGAGTCGGGCTCGGGCAAGTCGACGCTGCTGAACTGCATCGCCGGCCGCATCGCCCCGACGCGCGGCGCGGTGCACTACCGCGACGCCGACGAGCGCTGGCTCGACGTGCACGCCCTCACCGAACGCCAGCAGCGCGTGCTGGCGCGCACCGAGTGGGGCTTCGTCGAGCAGAACGCGAGCGACGGGCTGCGGCTGGACGTCAGCGCCGGCGCCAACATCGGCGAGCGCCTGATGGGCCAGGGCGAGCGCCACTACGGCCGGCTGCGCGCGAGCGCCGAGCGCTGGATGGCGCGCGTGGAGCTGGACACCAGCCGCATCGACGACTCGCCGCGCGCGTTCTCCGGCGGCATGCGCCAGCGCCTGCAGATCGCGCGCAACCTCGTCACGCGGCCGCGCCTGGTGCTGCTGGACGAGCCGACCTCCGGCCTCGACGTCTCGGTGCAGGCGAGGCTGCTGGACCTGATGCGCCAGCTCACGACGCGCATGAACCTGTGCGCGCTGATCGTCACGCACGATCTCGGCGTCGCGCGCCTGCTCGCGCAGCGCACGCTGGTGATGCGCCACGGCCGCGTCGTCGAGCAGGGGCTCACCGACCGCGTGCTCGACGACCCGCAACATCCCTACACGCAACTGCTGGTCTCCTCGGTGGTGATGCCATGAACCTGGATACCTCACCCCGTTTGTCCGTGCGCGGCCTCGCCAAGCACTTCACGCTGCACCTGCGCGGCGGCGCGCGCCTCCAGGTGCTCGAGGACACGTCGCTGGACATCGGCGCCGGCGAATGCGTCGCGCTGGTCGGGGCCTCGGGCCGCGGCAAGTCGACGCTGATGAAGTGCCTGTTCGGCAGCTACGGCGCCGACGCCGGCGCGCTGCGCTTCGAGTCATCCGCGGGGCCGGTCGACCTCGCCACGGCCAGCCCGCAACGCATGATCGAGCTGCGCCGCCGCGACATCGCCTACGTCAGCCAGTTCCTGCGCGCCGTGCCGCGCGTGCCGGCGCTCGACGTCGTCGCGCAGCGCCTGGTCGATGCGGAACCGGTGCCTGCCGCGGACGACCTCGACGACGCCGGCCACGAGGAGCGCCTGGAAGCCGCCCGCGACGCCGCGCGCGCACTGCTCGCGCGCCTCAACCTGCCGCCGGCCTTGTGGGACCTGCCGCCCGCCACCTTTTCGGGCGGCGAGCAGCAACGTGTCAACATCGCGCGTGGCTTCGTCCAGGCGTCGCGCCTGCTGCTGCTGGACGAGCCGACCGCCTCGCTGGACGCCGCCAACCGCCGCGTGGTCGTCGAGCTGATCCACGAGGCCAAGGCGCGCGGCGCGGCGGTCGTGGGCATCTTCCATGACGAGGAGGTGCGCGACGCGGTCGCGGACCGCTGCGTCGAACTCGGCTGAACAACGGGAACTCCATGAACGACATCGTCCTCAGCAACGCCCGCCTGGTGCTGGCCAACGAGATCGTCGTCGGCCACGTGCTGGTGCGCGAGGGCCGCATCGCCGCGGTCGGCAGCGGCGGCACGAGCGTGCCCGGCGCGCAGGATCTCGAGGGCGACTTCCTGCTGCCGGGGCTCGTTGAGGTGCACACCGACAACCTCGAGCGCCACGTGATGCCGCGGCCGCGGGTGACGTTCCCGATGCAGGCCGCGGTGCAGGCGCACGACGGGGAGATCGCCGCGGCCGGCATCACCACGGTGCTGGACGCGATCGGCGTCGGCGATCCGTACGACGAGGGCTTCCGCTCGCGCGACCAGAGCGAACTGCTGCGCGTGCTCGACAAGCTGGAAGCCGCCGGCTCGCTGCGCGCCGACCACCACATCCACGTGCGCGCCGAGCTGCCGGCGCCGAACACGCTGGAACTGTTCGAGCCGTTCCAGCGGCATCGCCGGCTGCGCCTGATCTCGCTGATGGACCATACGCCCGGCCAGCGCCAATGGACGGACATCGAGCATGCGCGCGTCTACTACACCGGCAAGAAAGGCTGGAGCAACGACAAGTTCGCCGCGGAGATGCGCATCGCGCCGGAGCGCCAGGCGAAATACGTGGCGCCGCATCGCCAGTGGTTCGCCGACTTCGCGCGCACGCACGGCGTGGCGCTGGCCACGCACGACGACACCACCGTCGAGCACGTCGACCAGGCGATCGCGATCGGCGCGGTGATGAGCGAGTTCCCGACCAGCCTCGCGGCCGCGCGTCACGCGCGCGCGGGCGGGCTCGCGACGATCGCCGGCGCGCCCAACGTCGTGCGCGGCGGTTCGCACTCGGGCAACGTCTCGGCGCTGGAGCTCGCGCGCGAAGGCGTGCTGGATGCGCTGTCGTCCGACTACGTGCCGGCCAGCCTGCTGCTCGCCGCCTGGATCCTCCAGCGCGACGCGGGCTTCTCGCTGAGCGAGGCCATCGGCGTCGTCAGCCACGCCCCGGCGCGTGCCTGCGGCTTCGACGACCGCGGCGAGATCGCCAACGGCCTGCGCGCCGACCTGGTGCGCGTGCGCGAGGTCGACGGCCACCCCGTGGTGCGCGAGGTGTGGTCGCTGGGGCGGCGCGTCGCCTGAACGGCCGGGCATCCCGATTGCCCGCTGTCGACATCGCCGGCCGGCTCCTGAGCCTGGCCGGTAATGGCTACCGGGTGCACGATGGCTCCGACCTATTCCTGGATTTGTCAGCGTTGCCACGCCGCCAATGCGGCCGGCGCCGACGTCTGCGTCGCCTGCATGTTCCCGGCGGTGATCGGCGCGCGGCGCCTCGGCGACGGCAATCCGATGACGGCGCTCGTGTCGCCCGCCGCGCCCGACGAGGCGCACTGGATCTGGCAGGAGTCCTCGCTGCTGCTGCCCGAGATGCTGCTCGCGGGGCTGATCGCGCTCGCGAGCCCGCTGTGGTTCGTCTTCCTGCTGCGGCACGGCCACTACGGCGCCGCCACCGCGCTCGCCATCGGCATCGCGCCGGCCATCGCGATGGCGCGCACCGCGTTCAAGGAGAAGATGGCCGGCGGCCTGTACCTGGCGTCGTGGGTGATCTTCGTGACCGCGGTCATCACGGGCCTGATCTCGGCGTTCCCCCACTGAGAACGCGCCGCGTCACTCGATCTCGCGCGCCCGCTGCTCCACCGAATCCAGCTGCATCTCGAAGCTGAAGAAGCGGTTGCGCCCCTTCTCCTTGGCCACGTAGAGCGCCTGGTCGGCGCGCGTCAGCATGCCGTCGGCGCTGGTCGAATCGTCGGGCACGCAGGTGGTGATGCCGCCCGACAACGTGACGTGCGGCGCCGTCGGCGAGGCCGGATGCGGCAGCGCCGTCGTCTCGAACACGCGGCGTACCGCGCGCGCCAGCGTCATCGCGCCGGACTTGGGCGTCGACGGCAGGATCAGCGCGAATTCCTCGCCGCCATAACGCGCCGCGTGCGCGCCCGGCCGGTGGCACATCGTGCGAACGAGTCCGGCCACCGACTTCAGGCACGCGTCGCCCACCGGATGCCCGAGCGCGTCGTTGTAGGCCTTGAAGTGGTCGAGATCGCACAGCATCAGCGTGAGCGCCGACTGCTCTTCGCGCGCAATGCGGATCGCCTCGCCCAGCCGGCGGTCGAAGCCGCGCCGGTTCAGCAGGCCGGTGAGCTCGTCGTGCTCGCTCAGGTGCTGCAGGTGGTCGTTGGCGGCGGCCAGCTGCGTGGACAGGTCGAGCAGCCGCGCCTGCATCGTCAGCAGCCGCTGCATCGCGCGCAGCTTGGCGCTGAGCACGACGGCGGAGATCGGCTTGAACAGGTAGTCGTCGCCGCCGGACTCGATGCCGTTCTCGAGGTCGCCGTCCGTCGCGCGCGCCGACACGAAGATGATCGGCGTCCACCTGCCCGATTCGCGCTCGCGCAGACGGCGCGCGAGCCAGAAGCCGTCGTGCACCGGCATGTTGACGTCCAGCAGCGCGACATCGGGCTGGTGCTTGTCGAACAGCTGCAACGCCCACTCGGCGTCGTGCGCCTCGATCACGCGATGGCCGTGCGCATCGAGGATCGCGGCGATCTGCACGCGCGCGGCGTTGTCGTCGTCGACGACGAGCACGGTCAGCGGTTGGCGGATGTTGAAGGACATGGGGAGTTCGCGCGTCGCGGCTTCGGCCCGACCATTCTGCGACGGATTCCACCCGCGCCGGAAAGCGGGATCCCGCGACCAGGGACATCGCGTCCGCGTTCCGGATCCAGGCCCCCGGCCAAGGCGGGCGCGAGGCGAACGTTTTGACTACCGAGCCGCGATGCAGTCCAACTCGACTTTCGCGCCGAACGCCAGGCCGTTCGCTCCGAAGGCGCTGCGAGCCGGATATGGCGGCGTGAACGCGGACTTGTAGACCTCGTTGAACGCGGCCCATTCACTCATGTCGGCCAGCATCACCGTGCACTTGACCACGTCGCGAAGCGCGTAGCCGTTCGCTTCCAGGATGCTCTTGATGTTCTGGATGCTCTGTTTCGCTTCCGCAGCCATTCCGCCGCTGACCAGCGTCGTCGTGCCGGGCGTGGTACCGATCTGGCCCGTCACGTAGACCTGTCCACCGACCCTCACCGCCGGCGAGAACGGCAGCCCCTTCGCCATCAAGCCAGGCGGATTGAGAAATTCGACTGTTTCGGCCTGGGCGCCGACGCTGAGCACGGACGCAACGACGAGCAGCACGTACTTGTTCATGGCGAACCTCTTCCTCGGTATGTGGATGGGCAGCCTGCGAGTATGAACTTGCCGGATGGCTCGCATGGAGTGCAAACCCGATCTCGACGACCGGCACGGCTCGAAAGCCGCCGCGGGCGACCTCGCCCGCTAGCGCCCCGCCAACGGCCTCGCCGGCAACCTGAGCTCGTCCGCCAGCGCCAGGTAGTAGCCCAGCCCCGGCGTCTCCCGATCCGGCTCCTTCGCCAGGTCATCCCACCGCCGCAGCCGCACCGCGTCCTGCGCGAACGGCAGCGCCTCGAAGCGCGCGATCTCCGCGCCGCGGAACGGGCCGCCCTGTTGGGCGAGCGAGTGCACCGAGGCCGGCGACAGGCCGCGCAGGTAGGTCGGCTCGATGGCCGTCAGGTAGCGCTTGGCGGCCACGTGCAGGCGGATCGGCTCGATCACCGCGGGCGGGAAGTCGCGCACCAGCACGGCGACGCCGCGCAGTTCGTGGACGTCGTCGATGTCGTCCTTGTCGCCGATGTCGTCGATCGCCACGAAGTGGCCGACGTCGTGCAGCAGCGCGGCGACGACCAGCGGCGCGTCGGCGCGGGCGTCCTCGGCGAGCTGCGCGCATTGCAGCGCGTGGTTGAGCGCGCTGACCGACTCGCGCCGGTTTCCTTCGTAGGAGGTGGCGCCGTGCAGCGCGAACAGGTGCGAGAGGCGTTCGAGGATGTCGGAGGGCATGTGCAGTTCAGAGGAGGCGCTTGCGCACCTGGGCCGAGGCCATGTCGATCAGCGTGACGGACACCACGAGCAGGATCAGCACGAAGGCCGTCTGGCCGTATTCGAAGCCGCGCACGACGTCCCACAGCACCATGCCGATGCCGCCGGCGCCCACCATGCCCACGACCGAGGCCGAGCGCACGTTGGACTCGAAACGGTACAGGGTATAGGACACCCACAGCGGCACGACCTGCGGGATCACGCCGTACAGGATCACGGCCAGCGGATGCGCGCCGGTCGCGCGGATGCCGTCGACCGGGCGCGGGTCGATGGCCTCCACGGCTTCCGAGAACAGCTTGGCGAGCACGCCGGTCGTGTGCACCCACAGCGCAAGCACGCCGGAGAACGGTCCCAGCCCGACGGCCGACACGAACAGCAGCGCGAACACCATCTCGTTGATCGCGCGGAAGGCGTCGAGCACGCGGCGCACCGGCTGGTGCACCCACCATGGCGTCAGGTTGGCCGACGCGAGCAGCGCCAGCGGCACCGAGCAGATCACCGCGAGGGCCGTGCCCCACAACGCGATCTCCACCGTCACCAGCAGCTCCGACAGGTCGTTGCGCCAGTCGCTGAACTGCGGCGGGAAGAACCCGTGCACGTATTGCGCGATGTTGGCGCTGGACTGGATCAGCTCGAGCGGGCGCATGTCCGCGCCCTTCCAGCTGGCCGCCAGCATCGCCAGCAGCGCGCCCCACATCAGCAGGCTCTGCAACGAGGCCTTCGGCGGCGGTGGAACCGCGGTGGCAGACGGTGCGCTCACGTTCGCGGCGTCGAAACGCGGGGTCACTTCGCGCTGGCGACCTGGCGGCCCAGGTCGGCGAGCTTCGCGTCGATGTCGGCCAGCTTCCTGGCCTTGTCGGCCTCGCTCAGCGTGGTGTCGGCCTCGACGGCCGCGCGCGCGCGGGCGAGCTCGATCTGGCGCACCGGGATCAGCTGCGCGTCGCTCGACGCGCGGAAGCCGCTGTACTCGATGTTGGCGAGGATGGCCTTCTCGCGCGCGTCCTTGCCGTACGACAGCATGAAGTCGCGGATCGCCTTCTTGGTGCCCGGATCGAGATCCTTGCGCCAGACGATCGGGTCGCTCGCGATCAGCGGCGAGCGCCAGATCTCGCGCACCTGCCTCGCCTGCTCCGGATGCGTCTGCTCGAAGCGCTGCATGTTCTCGGTGTTGTTGGTGGCGACGTCGACCTGCTTGTTGACGATGGCCAGCAGGTTGGTCTCGTGGCTCGCGCGCACGGTGCGCTTGAAGTCCTTGAGCGGGTCGACGTGCGCCGGGCCGAACGCGTAGAACGACGGCACCGCGGTGCCGCTGGTGGAGTTCGGGTCGCCGAAGCCCAGCGTCAGGCCGGCGTGGTTCTTCCACACGTCGTCCAGCGTCTTGTTCTGGCTGTCCTTGTTGACGATGATCAGGCCGTAGTAGCCCTCGCTGCCGTCCTTGGCGACGATCTTGGCGAAGATCTCGCCGTTGGAGCGATCCACCGCCTCCATCGCCGACTTGTTGCCCATCCACGCGACCTGCACCTTGTTGAAGCGCATCGCCTCGATGACGCCGGCGTAGTCGGTCGCGAAGAAGGCGTTGATCTTCAGGCCCGTTGCCTTCTGCATGTCCTCGAGCACCGGCTGCCAGGCGCTCTTGAGGTTGGACGACGACTCGGTGGAGATGAAGCCGAAGTTGACCTCCCTTGTCTGCGCCTGCGCGCCGGAGAACCACAGGGCGGACGTGGCGGCCAGGACGGCCAGGGCGTTGCGACGGATCATGCGGATGCTCCTCGAGTTGTTCAGGAAAAAGGGATCAGGCGACGCGCAGGGCGACGTCGGCGAAGGCGGACTCCGGCGCGGTCGATGGCTCGGTCGTCGCCCGCGTGGGCAGCAGCTCGTCGATCTGCGCGCCGTACAGCTCGCGCAGGCGCGCGGGCGTCAGGGCGCGCGTGGGGCCGTCGAAGACGACGCGGCCCTCGTGCAGCGCGATCGTGCGCGGGCAGAACGCGAAGGCGAAGTCGACCTGGTGCAGCGAGACCAGCACCGTCACGCCGAGGTCGCGGTTGACGTCGGCCAGCGACTGCATCACCTTGCGGCTGGCCTCGGGGTCGAGCGAGGCGATGGGCTCGTCGGCCAGGATGATCTCGGCGCCCTGCACCAGCGCGCGCGAGATCGCGGCACGCTGCTGCTGGCCGCCCGACAGCGTCGACGCCCGCTGCCACGCCAGCCGCGCGATGCCCACGCGCGTCATCGCCTCGTGCGCCCGCGCCATCTCGGCCGCGGGAAAGCGCCGCAGCAGGCCGCGCCACAGCGGCAGCCGGTGCAGCGCGCCGGCCAGCACGTTGACCACCACCGGCAACCGCTCGACGAGGTTGAACTGCTGGAAGACGACGGCGACGCGCGAGCGCGTGGCGCGGATGTCGCGCGCGATGCGGCCGCCCTGCTGCACGGAACGCCCGAGCACCTGGATACCCGACTCCGTACCCGCATCGGCCTGGTGCAGCCCGTTCAGGTGCCGCAGCAGCGTCGACTTGCCCGAGCCCGACGCGCCCAGCAGCGCCACCATCTCGCCGCGGCGCACGCGCAGCGACACGTCGCGCAACGCAGGCGCGGTGCCGAAGGTCTTGTGCAGTCCGCGCACGTCGATGGCGATGTCGTCCATGGAGTCTCCAAGCGCGCAGGGCCGCGCGCCGGAGGCAATCATCTAGACGAGGTGTGACCGATCCGTGAACGGGGCGTGACACCGCGATTTCACGGGCCTGAACGACGCGCGCCTTTTACATTGACATACGCAACGACGCGGAACCGCCGCTGCCTGGGGCACTCCATCGTTGCAGAGAACAAGGCGGAGCAAGCAGTGATGAACAACGACATCGACACGGCCCTGGAGGCCGAGGTCACGCGTCGCGCGACGGCGCTCGGCATCGAGACGCGGCAGCCCGGCGAGCATTCGCGCGCCGCGCGACTCGCCTCGCGCCTGTATGCCGGCGCCGGCGCGGTGCAGCGTTCCCGCATCGTGGTGATGCTCGCGAAGCCGCTGGGGCCGCTCGCGCTGGTCGCGGTCGCGTCGGGTGCGTTCGCGGGCCTGCTGGACCGCGTCAACGCGCTCGGCGCCACGCTGCCGATCGACGGGCTGGCCGACTTCTCGCGCGAGCAGGTGTTCGAGCTGGCGCGCTTCGTCGAGCAGGTGAGCCCCGATGCGCTGCAGCAGGTGGCCGGCGCCATCGCCGAGAATCCGTTCGGCGTGTCGGCCTTCGGCGCCGCCGCGGCCGTGCTGCTGGCCACGGCCGTGCAGGTGCCCGACAACGCGGTCGAGCCGCAACAGCCGGCCGTCTGACGAGCTGGCCGGCGGACTGCCCCGACAATGGGGCATGTCCGCCGTCGACGACGACACGCCCTCCCCCCTCGCGCCGCCCGCGCGCGTGCGGCGTCACGTCGCGCTGCTGTCCTCGACCGCGGCGACGCTGCGGCTGTGGCTGTGGGCGGCGGCCGCCGGCGCCATCGCGGCCGGCTCCACGCTCGCGTTCCGCTGGCTGACGGTGCAGATCGAGTGGGTGTTCACGCGGCAGGACAGCGGGCTGGTGGAGGCCGCGCGCGCCATCGCCGCGTGGCAGCGGCCCATCGTCTGCGCGATCGGCGGCCTGCTGGCAGGCCTCGTCCTGCAATACGGCGCGCGCTGGGTGGCGCGCGGCAAGCAGGGCGACCACTACCTCGACTATATCGATGCCGCCCGGCAAGGCCGGGTCGACCTCAACGACCGCGCAAACCTGATGCGCACCGTGTCGGCCGCGCTGTCGATCGGCACCGGCGCGTCGATCGGCCGCGAGGGCCCGATGGTGCAGCTCGCGGCCTGGGGCTCGGCCTGGCTCGCACGCATCGCGCCGATCCGCCCCGAGCAGCGCTCGGCCATCATGGTGTGCGGCATCGCGGCGGGCATCGCGGCCGCGTATCACGCGCCAGTGGCGGGCGTCGTCTTCGTGCTGGAGCTCGCGCTCGGCTTCTTCGCGCGGCACACGGTCGCACCGGTGCTGATCGCGTCGGGCACGGCCAGCGCGCTGGTGTACGTGATGGTCGACCCGAAGCCCCTGTACGCGACCACGCCGATGGCCATGGTGCCTTCGAGCATCGTGTTCACGCTGATCGCCAGCATCGCGTTCGGCGGCTTCGGCTGGGGCTTCCTCAAGCTGGTGGAGCGCAGCCGCCTGCTGTTCTGCCGCATCGCGTCGCCCGCGCTGCGGCTGGGCCTGGGCGGGCTGCTGGTGGGCGGGCTGTCGGCGTTCACGCCGGAGGTCTGGGGCAACGGCTACAGCGTCGTCTCGCGCGCGCTGGCGGGCACCGATCCGTGGCAATGGCTCGCGCTGGTGCTCGTCACCAAGGTCATCGCGACGTCTTGGAGCTCGGGCAGCGGCGCGATCGGCGGCATGTTCACGCCGTCGCTGTTCGTCGGCGCCGCGGCGGGGGGCGTGATGGCGCAGGTCGCCGCGCTCTGGTTGCCCACCGCCTGGGTCGGCGATCCGCGTTCGCTGGTCGTCATCGGCATGGCGGCCGTGCTCACGGCCGCGACGCACGCCCCCCTGATGGCCATCACGATGGTGCTGGAGATGACCAACGAATTCCAGCTGACGGTGCCGGTGATGCTGGCCTGCGCGGTCTCGTACGCGATCAGCACGCAGTTCGGCGCCAGGCCGCTGTACGGCAACCCGATCGAGGCGGTGCGCTGAGAGGTCGCGATCCGCACGTGCACGTGGGCGGACGACGCGGCCCGGCAGACGCCGCGTTGCCAGATGGCCCCGCGGCATGACGCGCCGGGCAAGGCGTGGCCAGCCACGCGATGCATCGCGCCCCCGGCTTACGCGGGGTGCCACCTGCCGGTCGGGCCTGCGGATTGCCGCATGGACTGCCGAGCAACGCGTCCGTCGCGTCGCCGCCTCTTCAAAGAAGGTAGTCCGATGACAAGCACCGCATTCAAGCGCACGACACTCGCCCTCGGGATCGCGCTGATGGCCCCGCTGGCCGCCTGGTCGCAGATCTCGATCTCCGTGGGCATCGCCCCGCCGCCGCTGCCTTACTACGAGCAGCCGCCCATCCCCGGCGACGGCTACATCTGGACGCCGGGCTACTGGGCCTGGGACGCCGCCAGCAACGACTACGTCTGGGTGCCGGGCACCTGGGTGCTGCCGCCCGCCGTCGGCCTGCTGTGGACGCCCGGCTACTGGGGCTTCATCAACGGTTCCTACGGCTGGCATCGCGGCTACTGGGGCCCGCACGTGGGCTACTACGGCGGCATCAACTACGGCTACGGCTACGTCGGCAACGGCTACGCCGGCGGACGCTGGGACGGCGGTCATTTCCGCTACAACAGCGCGGTCAACAACATCCCGTCGGGCCGCGTGCACAACGTCTACCGCCAGGCAGTGCCGCAGCGCGAGAGCCACGCCGAGAGCTTCAACGGCGGCGAGTCGCACTACCGCTCGGCGCCCACGGCCAGCGAACGCCGCTTCGAAGGCGGCCAGCATCCGAACTGGACGCAGGAGCAGACCGCGCACGAGCACCAGGCGATCGGGATGCCCGAGCAGCGCATGGGCAACAACCACGGCCAGCCGCCGACCGCGGCCACGCCGCGTCCGGGCGGCTTCGGGGACCCGCAGGTCGAGCACGTGCGCCAGGCGCCCGAGATGCACATCCAGCCCGTGCGCAACATCCCGGGCAACCAGCGGCCCGAAGGCAACCCGGGTGGCGGCCGACCCGAGGGCGGTCGACCCGAAGGCGGTCGACCCGAGGGCGGCCATTCGCCAGGCCAGCCCGGCGGACATCCCGCCGGTGGCGAACGGGGCGGCGGCCACGAGGGCGACCACCACTGATGTTCAGGCGGCCGTCTTCGGCCGCTTCAGCGCCTCCTGAAAGGCGATGCGGCTTGCTCTGATCAAACGACTCGTGGTGCCCGCAACGCCGCGCGCTTCGCGATCTCGATCTTCGCGATCGCGTTGCGGTGCACCTCGTCGGGCCCGTCGACGATGCGCACCGTGCGTTGCTGTGCGTAGGCATCGGCGAGCCAGAAGTCGGCGCTGACGCCCGCGGCGCCATGCGCCTGGATCGCCCAGTCGACGACCTTGCACGACATGTTGGGCGCGACCACCTTGATCATCGCGATCTCGGAGCGCGCTTCCTTGTTGCCGACCGTGTCCATCCGGTGCGCGGCGTCGAGCGTGAGCAGGCGCGCCTGGTCGATCATGCAGCGCGACTCGGCGATGCGCTCGTGCCAGATGGACTGCTCCGACAGCGCCTTGCCGAACGCGACGCGATCGGCCAGCCGGTCGATCATCGATTCGAGCGCACGCTCGGCCGCGCCGATCGAGCGCATGCAGTGGTGGATGCGGCCCGGCCCGAGGCGGCCCTGCGCGATCTCGAAGCCGCGCCCTTCGCCCAGCAGGATGTTGTCGACGG
The DNA here is from genome assembly GCF_023231945.1 of Scleromatobacter humisilvae. Taxonomy (GTDB): domain Bacteria; phylum Pseudomonadota; class Gammaproteobacteria; order Burkholderiales; family Burkholderiaceae_C; genus Scleromatobacter; species Scleromatobacter humisilvae. Next base: position 133,865 of record NZ_JAJLJH010000003.1, on the reverse strand, counting down.
GCACGCGCACGTTCTCGAGCGTGACCTCCATGTGCCCGTGCGGCGCGTCGTCGTAGCCGAACACCGTGAGCGGACGCACCACCGTGACCCCGGGCGTGTCGCGCGGCACCAGCACCATCGACTGCTGCGCGTGGCGCGGCGCCTCGGTGTCGGTCTTGCCCATCACGATGAAGATCGCGCAGCGCGGATTGCCCGCGCCGGAGCTGAACCACTTGCGGCCGTTGATGACGTACTCGTCGCCCTCGCGGCGGATGGTGCACTGGATGTTGGTGGCGTCCGACGAGGCCACCGCGGGCTCCGTCATCAGGAACGCGGAGCGGATCTCGCCGGCCAGCAGCGGCTTGAGCCAGCGCTGCTTCTGCGCGTCGGTGGCGTAGCGCTCCAGCGTCTCCATGTTGCCGGTGTCGGGCGCCGAGCAGTTGAACACCTCGCCCGACCACATCACGCGGCCCATCAGCTCGCACAGCGGCGCGTAGTCGAGGTTGGAGATGCCGCCCTGCCCTTCGTACGGATGCGGCAGGAACAGGTTCCACATGCCCTCGCGCTGCGCGATGGGCTTCAACTCGTCGATGACCTTGGACGGGATCCACGCGTTGCCGGCGCGGCGGTTCGCGTCGACCTCGCGCAGGTAGCGCTCCTCGTTCGGATAGATGTGCTGGTCGAAGAAGGCGGTCAGGCGCTGCAGCAGGTCGCGGGTCTTGGTCGAGTAGTCGGCGGTCATCGGGGTCTCCATCGGATCGGATCGTGCGTATTCAAACACCGCGAGCGGCTGCACGTCCGTCCCGCACGGGACACCCGCCTCGAATGCCATCCTTCACGCGCACCCCCCCACGATTGCGTCCGGGTTTGGCCTGCTTCCGCGCGCCAGGGCGCTCCGGATAATCCGGCCGACAAAAGCACGGCCCGACGACATGCACCGGGCTTCCAGGGGAGGGTTGCACGATGACATCCAGGACTTCGACCGCGGGTTCGCGCGGCGTCAAGGCGCTTGCGCGCGCGTCGGTGTTGATGGCCACGGTGGCGCTGAGCGCCTGCGGCGGCGGCGGAGGCGGCGGATCCGCACCGCCGCCACCGCCACCGCCTCCACCCCCTGCACCCGCACCCGCCCCCGCACCTGCGCCCACCTTGACGCTGAATGCCGACGCCAGCAGCGCGGATGCGGGCGGCCAGGCCATCGCGCTGCACGCGACGTTGACGGGCTCGGCAGCGCCGGTCACCTGGACGCTCGCCGGCCCCGGCGCGCTTTCCGCCAGTACGGGCGCGGACGTCCTGTACACGCCGCCGGACACCGAGAGTCTCGACGACGCACAGAAGGCGACGATCTCCGCGGCCTCGGCCGGCGCGGCGACGACGTCCGTCGACATCGCGCTGGCCCCGGTCGACAAGCCGGGGCTGCACTGGACGCTGGTGCGCTCCTCGGCGCCGACCTTCATCGATGTCGCGCAGGGCAACGGCATGTTCGTCGCGACTGCCATGGGCGGCACCGCGCACAGCGTCGACGGCCTGACCTGGAGCGCCGTCACGACGGGCCCGTCCCCGCAGATGATCGTCTGGGGCGAGGCCGGCTGGGTCGGCATCGACAACCAGGGCGGCGCGTTCACCAGCAGCGACGGGATCAGCTGGACCTCGTCTCCGAGCGCGGTTCCCCAGGAGGCCGAGGGCATCCTCTTCGGCAACCACACCTATCTCGCGTACGGCCAGGGGCAATCGGCCGTGTCCACCGACGGCGTGCACTGGACGACGGTCAACCTGCTCCTGTCGGCCGCCGCGTTCGGGAACGGCCAGTTCATGGCCTTGCGACAGACTCCGGGCACGCTGTTCCACGACGTCCATCCGTGGGCCAGCGCGGATGGCATCCACTGGAATGCCGTCACCGACGTGGCCAACCCGACCTCGCTGGCCTTCGCGAATGGCCAGTTTGAGATGGACCTGCCGTCGTTCGTGGAGGTCTCGGGCGACGGCTCCACGTGGATCGGCAGCAATCCGGGGCCCAACATGCAGGACGGGCTTCTGCAGTCGGCAGGCAACGCACTGTTCGACCTGAACTTCCACGACATGGGCGTGCAGCTGCCCGGCGCGGCCTGGCAGCGCACCGGCACGGGCAGCTTCCTGTCGATGCCGGCCAGCATTGCCGCGAACGGGCAGCGCTACGTCGGCGTGTCGCACAACGGCTGGATCGAGACCAGCACCGACGCACTGAGCTGGTCCACGCAGGTCGAAGGCTCGTATGGCGCGCTGACGGCGATCGACTTCGTCGACGGCCGGTTCGTCGCCCTGTCGACCCTCGATCGCGTGATGCGCAGCACGGACGGCGTCAACTGGACGACAGCCACGATGCTGGGGAGCACGTATTCGCCGATCCTGTACCCGCAAGGGATCGCGCACGACGGCTCGACGGTCGTCGCCGTCGGATCGGCCGGCGACATCGCCGGCGCCGGCGGCCCGAACGGCTTGTGGCTGCGCAGCACGGACGGCGGCGCGACCTGGGCGATCGCCGGCACCACCGCGCCTTCGGAAAGCCTCGGCGGCGTGACGTACGACGGCCATCGCTTCGTGGCGATCTCGGTCTCAGGCAAGGTCTACGCGAGCCCGGACGGCGACGCCTGGGGCCAGGTCGGCGCCGCGCCCGCATCGAGCCGATACAACAGCATCTCCTTCGGTGCAGGCGTCTATCTCGCGAACGCGAGCGGCGTCACCGCCACGAGCCCCGACGGCGTGACCTGGACCACCATCGCCCCGCTCCCCGCCGCCGCGCCCGCGAACACCACCGCCCAGGTCACTTCGGCGACCTGGGACGGCACGCAGTTCGTCGTGGTCGGCTACGCGGCCAACATCAGCGGTTCGTCGATCGGCATGCTCTCGGCGACCAGCGCCGACGGCAGCCACTGGACCGCGAGGATCTCCGACACCGTGGTCGGCATCCCCGGCGTCCTCGCGCGTTGCGGCGGCGAGCTGGTCGCCGTGGGCACCGGGGTGCTGGCGTCGAGCACCGACGGCCTCGCGTGGCATGCGCGCGGCCAGGTCGCCGGCGCCACGCAGCTGAGCGCCGTCGCCTGCGGCAACGACCGCTTCGTGGGGGCGGGCCCGGCCAGCGCGATCGTGACGTCCACGCGCTGAGAAGTCGGACGACGCACCGGCGGTCGAGCCAGGCGCCCGTCGGCGCGCCCGCGCTACATCTGCTTGAACAGGTGCAGGTAGGAGCGGCTCACCGGAAGGACGTCCTTGCGTCCCTTGATGTGCACCTGCGCGGTCTCGTTGGGCGCGCGCGTGACGTGGCTGACGGCGCTCCAGTTGACCACGTGCGAGCGGTGGACCTGCGCGAACTGCAGCGGGTCGAGCTGGGGGAGCAGCTGCTTCAGCGGCGTGGCGATCAGCGCCTCCGCGGCCTTGCCGTCGTCATCCCGCCATGCGATCACGGTGTACTTGTCGTCGGCGCTGATGAAGTCGACATCCTCCACGGGAATGAGGCGGAGCGCGTGGCCGACCGTCGCGCGGATCCAGCGCAGCGGTGGCACGGCGTCCGCGTCGCGCCGCTTCAGGTCGTCGGCAAGCTGGGCGAGCAACGCCTCCGTCGCGAGCGCGGGCAGCGTGCCCTGGACCCGTTCGCGCAGGCGCGCGACCGTCTGCGCGAGACGCCTCGGCTCGACCGGCTTGACGAGGTAGTCCAGCACGCCGTGATCGAAGGCCGAGAGTGCGTACTGGTCGAACGCCGTCACGAACACGAGATGCGCGCCGGGCCCGATCTGGCGCGCCGCCTCGATGCCGGAGACGCCCGGCATCTGCACGTCGAGGAAGCAGATGTCCGGACGCAGCTCGGCGTGGCGTTCGACGGCCTCGCGCCCGTTGCGCGCATGGGCGACGACCTCGAGCTCGGGCCATGCGTCGGCCAGCAGCGCCGCGAGCTCGTCGCGCAGCAGCGGCTCGTCGTCGGCGATCAGCGCGGTGGGACGTCGCCGGTTCATGCCGCGCCTCGCCGTGCGGGGAACTCCACCTCCGCGGACAACCCGTGCGGCACGAGGCCGGTCAGGCTCAGGCGCGCATCGCCGCCGAACGCGAGCTTCAGCCGTTCGCGCAGCGTCGCCAGGCCCGTGCCGAGGCCGTCCACCGCATGCTTCAGCCCGACGCCGGTGTCGACGACGCGGGCGATGCAGCGGCCGTCATGCACGCTCGCGCTGACCTCGATGCGGCCGCCCTCCTCGCTCGGGTCGATGCCGTGGCGCACGGCGTTCTCCACCAGCGTCAGCAACGTCAGCGGCGGGCAGCTCATCGCGCCGACGGCGGCGTCGGCGTGCAGCGCGTATTGCAGGCGGTCGGGCATGCGCATGTGCATCAACTCCAGGTAGGCGCGCACGAGTTCCAGTTCCTGCGCCAGCGTCGTGAATGGCGATTCGAGATGCGGCACCGACGCCCGCAGGTAGGCGATCAGGCTGTCGAGCACGGCGCCCGCCTGCGGCGACCCCGAGCGCACCAGCGCGCGCACGTTGGCCAGCGTGTTGAACAGGAAGTGCGGCTGCACCTGCGCCTGCAGCAGCCGCAGCCGCGCGTCGCTCGCGCGGCGTTCGAGTTCGCTGCGTTCCAGCTGGAAGCCGAGCGCCAGGTCGCGCGCGAAGGCCTCCCGCTGGCGCAGCAGCGCCCCGAGCGCGATCCACGGAACGAACAGCATGCCGACGAAGCACAGCTCGCCGTAGCCGATCAGGCGCAGCCGGTCGTGCAGCAGGTCCGGATCGCCGCCCGTCGTGAGCCAGTAGGCGAGGTAGCTCGCGAACGGCATCGACAGCCACACGCCCAGCACCTGCAGCACCCAGCGTGCGAGCCAGCGCGGCGGCCGCGGCGGCCAGCGCTCGAGCACCCCGAAGGCGAGCAGCGCGCAGCCGCCGAGGACGAGCGTGCGCTCGATCCACATGAGCGCTCCCGTTCTCGAACCCGCGCTGAGCAGCAACCCGAAAAGCAACGCCACGGCCAGCATGAAGCGCACGCGCGGCCACGCGAAGATCCGGGCGATGCCGGGCACTGGCGTGGCGTTGGCTGTCATGGCGCGATTGTGACGCCGCTCACATGCGCGGCAGCCACATCGCGGCCGTCGCGCAGGCGATGCCGAACGCCGTCAGCAGCGTGCCGAGCGCGAGCACCCCGGCCATCGCGAGCCGCGCACGCGGACTGCCATGGGCCCGGACACGCAGATAAGGCTCGAGCACGAGCAGCGGCAGCGCCCACTGCGCGATCGCCAGCGTCGTGATCGCCGGACCGGCGAAGGTCTTCGGGTCGAAGCCGGCGGGGCCGCGGTTCGCGATGATCCAGGCCATCAGCCCGATGCGGAAGAACCAGACGCCCGAGACGACCAGGTAAAGCCGAAGCGCCCAGCGCCGGTGCCGCTCGAGGCGTCGCGCGAGCGCGTCGCGCCAGGCGAGGCCGGCGAAGGCGAGGATCAGCGCCGCGTTCACGACGATCGGCCACTGCGAGCCGCGGTCGCCGATGGGCGGCAGCACGATCATCAGGTAGATGCCGCTGACGGCCATCGTCATCGCGGCGACGACGAAGACGCGTCCGCTCCAACGGTGAACGGCCGGCGCGTGCCGCCGCAGCGCGGGCACGAGCTGCAGCGCGCCCAGCAGCATCACGACGACGGCCAGCAGCAGATGCCCCGCGGCCGCCGCGTTGCCGACGGGATCGCCGGGAACCCACGCGTGAGGCATCGTCCTGTTCCACAGCTCCGGCCGGCCCGCGACCAGCGCGCGGCCATAGACCCGCAGGACGTAGGCCGCGAACATGAGCTGGCCCGCGACGGCCACCGCGCACCACGCGGCCGCCGCCCGCTCCAGCGGCCGCTCGAAGCTGCGTGCCGTGATGGCGCGCCGAGGCGGCGGGTAGACGTGCGAGGCCAGGGCATCGGTGGCGGGCGGGGACATGGCGGGACTCCTGCGAAGGGCGGACGAGCGCAGTCTGGCCATCCCACCGGCCCCCGCAAGCACGGCCAGACGAGTCACGGGCGCGGCCGGACGAGGCACGGCCGGCGGCGACGAATCGCGGAAGGCCGGCGTCGCGCCCGGAGATTCACTCGCCCAGGGGGAAGTCCGTCGACGCGCTCAGCGCGCGCCATGCGTCGGTTTCCGCGGCGACGTAGGCGTTCTTGTCCGCGATCGCCCCCAGCGTGTCGGTGCCCAGCGGAAGGCGCAACGGCGGCGTGGGGCTGGCGACCAGCGCGAGCATCGCCTGCGCCAGGCGCTTCGGGTCGCCCAGCTGCTTCTGGCTGATCTGCGCGGCGCGCTCGCGCACCTGGCCGGCCGTCCCCGCGTAGTCGGCGATGACGCGCGGCGACACGCTCAGCGAGCGCTGGTCGAGGAACTCGGTGCGGAAGTAGCCCGGCTCGACCACCGTCACGCGCACGCCAAGCGGCGCGAGCTCGCCGTGCAGCGCCTCGCTGATGCCTTCCACCGCGAACTTGGTGGAGCAGTAGACGCCGAAGCCGGGGCCGGAGCGATAGCCGCCCACCGACGAGATGTTGATGACGTGCCCGCCGCGGCGCTCGCGCATGGACGGCAGCACCGCGCGCGTGACGTTGAGCAGGCCGAACACGTTGGTCTCGTAGAGACGGCGCACCTCGTCGGCGCTGGCCTCCTCGACCGCGCCCAGCAGGCCGAAGCCGGCGTTGTTGACGAGCACGTCGATGCGACCGAAGCGGCCCAGCGCCGCGGCGACTCCGGCCGCGGCCTGGGCCTCGTCGGTGACGTCCAGCGACACCGCCAGCAGCGATGCATTGCCGGCGAAGCGCTCGCGCAGCGAGCCGGCATCGCGCGAGGTGGCGACGACGGCGTCGCCCTGGGCCAGCGCGGCCTCGACGATGCGCAGGCCGATGCCGCGCGCGGCGCCGGTGATGAACCAGACGCGGGGATCTTGGGTGGCGGAGGTCATGGCGAGTCCTTTCGAATCGGGTTGCAGGCGCCGCTTCCTCGCTGCGCCATGGGGTCAATGTAGGTTCGCGATTGATGCGAAACTAGCCAGCAATCGCTTCCTTGATAGGCAAGCAGATCTTGATAATCGATCGGAGCGACCCATGGCCTTCAACGAACTCCGCGCCATTGCCACCTTCGTCAAGGCCGCCGAGCTGGGCAGCCTGCGCCAGGCCGCGCTCGCGCAGGCGATCACGCCGCAGGCGGCGAGCCAGGCGCTGACGCAGCTCGAGTCGCACCTGGGCATCCGGCTGTTCCACCGCACGACGCGGCGCCTGAGCCTGACCGAGGAGGGCACGCAGTTCCTGCACGAGGCCCAGCCCGGGCTCGCGACGTTGCAACGCGCGCTGCACGGCGCGCGCCGCGGCCGCGAGGAGATTGCCGGCCCGCTGCGCATCGTCGGCCCGCGCGCGACGATGCTGCAGCTGCTGTGGCCGGTGCTGGACGAATACGCCAGGCGGTATCCACGCGTGACGCCCGACGTGCAGCTGGAGGACCGCATCGGCAACTGGGTGGAAGACCGGGTGGACGTCGGCTTCCGCGCCGGCGGGCCGCCCGACGCCGGGGTCATCGCGCGCCGGCTCGTTCCACTGCAGCTGGTGGTCTGCGCGACGCCCGGCTACGTCGCCAGGCATGGCGCGCCGGCCAGCATCGACGACCTCGCGCGCCATCGCTGCAGCGGCTTCCGCGCGGCCAACACCGGCAAGGTGGTGCCGTGGGAGTTCCGCGTCGGCGCGGACATCGTCTCGCGCCAGGTCGTCGCCGATTTCGCGACCAATGACATCGAGCTCGAGGCCCGCGCCGTGCTCTCCGGCGAGTTCGTCGGCCAGCTGATCGGCGTGACCGCCGCGCCGCTGGTGCGCAGCGGGCAACTGGTTCCGCTGCTGACCGAGCACGTCGCCGATCACCTCGCGCTGTACGTGTACTACGGCAGCCGCGTGGCGCAGCCCGCACGCGTGCGGGCCTTCATCGACCTGGCGATCGAGCAGCTCGCCGACAACCCGGCGCTGTTCCTGCAGCCGCACGAGCTCGCGCCCGCGCGCGCACGCTCGCGCCGGCGCGGCGCCGCCTAGATGTTCGTGCTCGACGGAATGCGGCTGGGCAGCAGGTAGCCGTAAGGCCGCGTGCGGGCCGCGTTGCGCTGCTGGATGGTGGCCTCGATGGCGGCCAGCGCGGCGCGGAAGCGATCCAGCGGTCCGCCGGGGCCCGCGATCGCCGGGTCGAGCAGCACGGGCAGGTAGGGGAAGGCGTTGTCGAGGTAGGTGCCGAGCGGCCGGTAGACCACGCCGCCGAGGATGTGGAACAGGAGGATCTGCTCCCGTGCCGCGAGCGTGGAGGGCAGCATCTGCGGCCAGCTGGCCTGGGACTGCCCCGCCGTCGTCGTGGGCGCCGCCGTGCCGCCCGTGCCCGCGCTGAACGGGGCGTAGGTCATGATGTCGGACTGCGGGAAATTGACGGCCGCGTGCTGCGCGCTCGCATTGAAGATGATCGCCGTGACCACGCTGACCAGCTGCGAACGGGTGGTGATGGCGGTGAAGCCCTTGACCTTGCCGCTCGCGCTCAATTCGGCGGCCCAGGCCTTGAGCTCGTAGTCGCCGACGACGTCCGCATCGCCCGCATAGTAGACGGCGACGTAGTCCGATACCCACTGCTGTATCGCGTTCCAGACCAGCAGCGCGTCGTCGCGGTATGGGTAGTCGGGCAGCTGGTCGGTGTTGTCCACGCCGCGCGCCTTGAGGTCGTTGGGCAGCATGCTGGCGTGGAAGTCGTAGGCGAGGCGGTCGCGCCCGCATTCGCCCTGCAGCGTCTCGATCGGCGCCGCGAGGATCACGTCGCCCGTCGTCAGCGGCGCCATGATGATCAGCGCGGCCGCCTCGTTGATGAACATCGCGCCTTCGAGATGCGGCGACAGCAGCCGGTTGAGCGGATGCGCCGTCGCGAGCTGGCGCTGCGTCGCCATCGCGAAGGCCTCGGACATCAGGTGCGTGCGGCCCAGGTGCACGAACATCTCGTGATAGTTGAAGTCGGCCACCTGCACCGCGGTCTTGGCCGATTGCCAGGCCCAGTACGCCTCGGCATTGCTCGAGTCACCGACGCGCAGGAAGATCGGATTGGCCGACGGATCCTGGCCGCACTGGATCGCGACCGGCACCAGCGAGCGGCCGCTTTTCGGGCGCGCGAACGCCGCGATCGGCGCACAGCAATAGCCGACGCCCGTCAGCGGCTTGCTCACCGGGCCGGCCGGCGCGATGGCTCCGAGGCCTTCATAGTCGAGCAGGTAGAGCCGGCCGCCGGCGGCGGCGTCGACCAGGCTGTCGTCGGCGCCCATCACCTGGCGGTACTGCGCGTCGCTCAACGGAAACTTGGCAGGCAGCGTGGACGCCTTCGCGATCAGCATCGGATTGGGTCCACTTAAGCGCATGGCCGCGAAGGCAGCGTCGTCGTGCAGCGACTGCGCAATCGCGGGCCTGGGAAGCGTCACGAACAGCGCGTCGTATTGCGCCACCGTCCTGGTCGAGCTGCCTTGCGCGGCCTGGACCAGAGTCGCGTGGATCTGCTTGAGCTGCGTGGCGATGTCGCTCGCGGTGCTTGTCAAGGTGCCCAGCAGCGCCTGGACGGTCGCGGGCAGGTTGAGCACGCCCGCGTTCTGCGCCGCCAGGCTCGCGAAGCTGGCCTGCGTCGCCGCCAGCCGGCTGCGCAGCGCGTCCAGCGACTGCAGGCTGCTCGTCGCGACAGGACTGGCGCCGAGCGAGGCGGCGAGATTCGTGACTGCCTCGACGGCCACCTGCGAGGTCTTCAGCTGGTGCTCGAGCGTGGGCAGCTCGCCGGGCGGCACCGCCACGCCCATGGGCACGCCGGCCAGGTCGACGTGGGCGTCGGTCCAGACGTAGACCGCCTGCTGCGCGATCAGCTGCAGGCGCCGCGCCGCGGCATCGACCAGGTCGGTCTTCTGCGGCAGGCTCGGCCTGGCGACCGGCACCGCGGCCGTCGCCGTGGAAGGCGTGCCTGCCAGCACGCCCAGGCCGGCACCCGCCGAAGCGGACCATTTGAGGATGTCTCTGCGTTTCATCGTGTTCCGATCATCGTGCACCAGGGAGTCCACGACCCGAGGCAGGTCTTGCCTTCGGCTCGATGCTCGAGCGGAGCAAGGACAAGGCCCGGACCTCGACGCTCAGCCCTTCGTCTCGCTGCTCCCCGCCGCGCGCTGATGCGCCGTCCCCGCGCGCCCGGCGGCCAGGCCGGTGGCGGTGTTGATCAACGCCAGGTGCGAGAAGGCCTGCGGAAAGTTGCCCAGCTGCCGCTTCGCGACCGGGTCGTATTCCTCGGCCAGCAGGCCCACGTCGTTGCGGTAGGCGAGCAGCCGGTCGAACACGGCCTGGGCCTCGTCGACGCGATCCTGCAGCAGGTAGTTGTCGGCTAACCAGAACGTGCAGGCGAGAAACGCGCCCTCGCCGGGCGGCAGGCCGTCCTTGGAGTCGCCGGTGTCGTAGCGCAGCACGAGGCCGTCGCGCAGCAGGCCCTTCTCGATGGCGGCCAGCGTGCCGCGGATGCGCGGATCCTCGGGCGGCAGGAAGCCGACGACGGCGATCAGCAGCAGGCTGGCGTCGAGCGCGCTCGATCCGTACGACTGCACGAACGAGTCCTGCGCCGCGTCGAAGCCGCGCTCGCAGACCTGGTCATGGATCGCGTCGCGCACGTGCTTCCAGTGTTCGACCGGGCCTTCGAGGCCGAACTCGGTGGCCGAGCGCACGGCGCGGTCGAACGCGACCCAGGCCATCACCTTCGAATGCACGAAGTGCCGGCGGCCGCCGCGCACCTCCCAGATGCCGTCATCGGGCTCGTTCCAGATCGACTCGAGATGGCGCACCATCGCGCACTCGACCGACCAGCTGCGCTCGTCGTACGCGAGCCCGGCCTTGCGCGCGACGTAGAGCGCGTCCAGCACCTCGCCGTAGACGTCGAGCTGCACCTGGCCCGCGGCGGCGTTGCCTACGCGCACGGGCGCGGAGTTCTCGTAGCCGGGCAGCCACGGCACCTCGTACTCGTCGAGCCGCCGCTCGCCGGCCACGCCGTACATGATCTGCAGGTCGTCCGGACTGCCCGCCACCGCGCGCACCAGCCACGCGCGCCACGCCTCGGCCTCGTCGACGAAGCCCAGTCCGAGCAGCGCGTAGAGCGTGAAGGTGGCGTCGCGCAGCCAGCAGAAGCGGTAGTCCCAGTTGCGCGTGCCGCCGATCTTCTCGGGCAGCGAGGTCGTCGCCGCCGCGATGATGCCGCCCGTCTCCCAGTGCGCCAGCGCCTTGAGCGTGACCAGCGAGCGCCGCACGGCCTCCGACACCTGGTCGCCCTCGGGCAGCCTGGCCGACCACGCGTCCCACTGCGCCTCGACCTGCGTCAACGCCTGCGCCACGTCCGGCGCGGGCTGGTCGTCGCGCCACGACGGCTGCCATGTCAACGCGAACGTCAGCTCGTCGCCCGCGCCGAGCTCGAAATCGCCGACGGTGCGCAGGTCCTCGCCGCGCAGCTCCAGCGGCGTCGCGAGCGTGAGACGATCGGGACCGGCCGTGAAGTGCAGCCGACCGTCCTGCTGGCGCGAGACCCACGGCACGACCACGCCGTAGTCGAAGCGCACGACCAGTTCCGTGCGCATCGCGACGCGCCCGCGCACTCCGCGCACGATGCGCATCAGGTCGGATGCGCCGTCGCGCCGCGCCATGAAGTCGATGACGCTGACCTCGCCGCCGGCGGTCGCGAAGCGCGTCTCGAGCACGGTCGAGCCGTCGCGGTAGGCGCGCGTGACCGTGGCCGCGGCGTCGACCGGCGCGATCAGCCAGCGGCCGTGCTCGGGCGCGCCGAGCAGCGCCGCGAAACAGGCCGGGCTGTCGAAGCGCGGCATGCCCATCCAGTCGATCGAGCCGTCGCGGCCGACCAGGGCGACGGTCTCCTGGTTGCCGATCAGGGCGTAGTCTTCGATGGGACTGGGCATGCGGAATCCGGGGGTCGTGAAGGGCGACTCGGCCGTGGCAAGGGATGGGCCGACCCCAATCCTGTCCGACAGGTTTCGACGTTCCTGCGTCCACCTGACAGCGCTTCCAGAGGAAGAGGCTGGCCGATTCTCGTTTAACCTGTTTGACAGGTCGAGCCCAGCTGTCATAGTCGGTCACCACCTTCGACCGAGACAAGCTCGCCATGCCGCTGCACCCCCAAGCCCAGGCCTTCGTCGACACGATCAACGCGCTCGACCGGCCGCCGCTCTCGGAGATGACGGTCGAGATGGCGCGCGCCGGCCTGCGGGGATTGCTGCCGCCATCGGACGAAAAGGTCGGTGCGATCGCCGATTTCGAACTTCCCGGCGCCGACGGCCAACCCGTGCGCGCCCGCGCCTACACGCCCCGCGACGCGCGACCCGGGCCGCTGCCGCTGGTCATGTTCCTGCACGGCGGCGGCTGGATCGGCGGCGACCTCGAGAGCCACGACGCCACCTGCCGCGCGCTGGCCAACGCGTCTGGCTGCAAGGTCGTCGCGATCGACTACCGCCTCGCGCCGGAGCACAAGTTCCCGGCCGGACTGAACGACTGCTACGCCGCGCTGCAATGGCTCGCCGTGCACGCGTCCGCGCTGGGCGCCGACCCGGGCCGGATCGCGGTGTGCGGCGACAGCGCCGGCGGCAACCTCGCCGCGTCCGTCGCAATCATGGCCCGCGACCGCGGCGGCCCGGCGCTGGCGTTCCAGGTGCTGGTCTATCCGGTCACGCATCACGCGTTCGACACGCCGTCGTATCGTGAATACGGCCAAGGGTATCTGCTGACGCTCGAGGGCATGCAGTGGAACTGGAACCACTACCTGCCCGACCCCGCCGCGGGCCGCGACCCGCTCGCCTCGCCGCTGCTCGCGCCCGACCTGCGCAGCCTGCCGCCGGCGCTGGTGATCGTCGCCGAGTGCGATCCGCTGTGCGACGAAGGCGAGGCGTACGCGAGGCGCCTGGCCGAAGCCGGCGTGGCCGTCGAATGCCGGCGCTACGACGGCATGCTGCACGCGTTCTTCACGCTGGGACAGGTGTTCGACGACGGCCGCGCGTCCGTCGCGCATGCCGGTGCCGCGTTGCGGCGCGCACTGGCCTGATTCCGGGCAAGGCCTAGAATCGCGGCCATGTCCACGCAACGCGGCCGCCGCACCGTCTCGAGCTGGATCGCCCTGTTCGCGATCCTGCTGGTGAGCTTCGTGCCGACCGTGACGGGCGCGTTCTCCACCGCGAGCGGCCTGCCCTGGGACAGGATCTGCTCGGCCGCGAACGTCGCGTCCGACAAGCGCGCCACGCCGGATTCGCCCGCGTCGCCTCACGCCTTCGAGCACTGCCCGTATTGCGCGCTGCACGCCGACCTGGCGCCGCCGCCCGACCCGCGCATCGCCGACGCCGGCATCGCGCTCGCCTTCCGCGCGTTGCCCCTCGCGTTCACGCGCGCGCCGCGCGGCAACGCGGTCTGGGCCTCCGCCCAACCCCGCGCCCCTCCCCGCTTCGTCTGAGCTTCGCCCCGGGGCGCCGACAAGCGTCGACACCCGCCGTGGCGTGATTCCGTCCGCGCCCGCGGGCGGCCATGATCCGAGGCTTGGTGCGCTGATTGCCTCAGCGCTCGCACACCGGCCTCACGACCCGCACAGACACTCATGACGAAGATCCCCACTCACAGCGCCTTCGCGGCCGCGCTGCTGTCGCTCGCCGCCGGCTCCGCGTCGGCCTGCGCCACCTGCGGCTGCTCGCTGTCCACCGACGCGGCCACCGGCTACCCGACGCGGCCCGGCTGGTCGGTCAGCCTGCAGTTCGACGACATCGACCAGAGCCAGCTGCGCCACGGCAGCAGGGCGGTCTCGACCTCGGCCGTCGCCGCGATCAACGACGCCGGCGGCGACCAGGAGGTCGAGCACGACACCGTCAATCGCTACACGACGCTGGGCATCGCCTACGCGCCCAACGACGACTGGGGCCTGCGCGTGCTCGTGCCCTGGGTCGATCGCGGCCACTCCACCTACGCGTCGGCGACCAACCCCGTCACGCAGGATCAGCTGAGCACGGCCAAGATCAAGGGGCTCGGCGACCTGCGCCTCATGGCCACGTACCAGGGCCTGCTGGAGGAGCGCAACCTCGGCCTGCAGCTGGGCATCAAGCTGCCGACCGGCCACTACGGCGGCGCCAATGCCGACGGCACCGGCGTCGTCGGCCGCCATCCGGCCACGTTCCGGGGCGGCCCGCTGTCGACCAACGACTCGCCCGACAACCTCGTCGACACCAGCCTGCAGCCCGGCACGGGCACGACGGACGTCATCGTCGGCGCCTATTTCCACCAGGCCGTCGCGACCAACATCGACGCCTTCGTCAATGCCCAATACCAGTCGGCGTTCGCCCAGCGCCTGCACGGCGCGGGCCAGGACTTCCGCGTCGGCAACACCACCTTCGCGAGCTTCGGCGCGCGCTACGAGGCGAATCCGGAGGTCGTCCCGCAACTGCAGGTCAACGTCTCGCACAAGAGCGCCGACCAGGGCGCGCTCGCCGACAACCCGGACAGCGCCGGCACCGTCGTCTACCTCAGCCCCGGCGTGACGGGCGTGCTCGGCGATCACGTGCAGGCGTTCGCGTTCGTGCAGCTGCCGGTGGCGAGCCACCTGGTGGGCTACCAGCTCGCACCGCGCTGGACGGGATCCGCGGGCGTGAGCTACTCGTTCTGAGCCCGAAGGGCGCGGGCGCACAGCAACAGCGCCGCCGCGCCCAGCAGCAGCAAGGCCGGCGTCGCGGGTTCGGGGATCGACGACGCCGTGACAAGCGGATGCAGTCCAGCGCCTGGCGATTCCCGAGCGTTCGGGATGACGCGACCGGCGTGCTCAGGGAAGCCCGGGCGAAAAAAAAAGCTCCTGAGGTCGTCAGGAGCTTTTTCTCGAGGGTTCAGGTGGGGTGGCTAATGGGACTCGAACCCACGACAACCAGAATCACAATCTGGGACTCTACCAACTGAGCTATAGCCACCACCGGAGCCAAAGATTATAGCGTGTTTTTTCAGTTGGCGGCCGAAGCGGCTTGCGACGTGAACTTCGCGATGCGGTCGTCGTGGTACTTGACCTTGTAGCGCGCCTTCAGCGAGTCGTACACGGCCTCGCCTTCGGCCTGCTCGAAGGCCTGCGTGAACACGGTCTTGAACTGCGCGGACTCGTTGGCGTCGGGCACGTGCGGCGTCGACTTCAGCACGCGGATGGCCGCGTAGCTGCCGTCCGGCAGCGCGAGTCCGACGGCCGTCGGGCCCTTGGACAGGTCGGCCTTCAGCGCGGCGTCGACGATGGGGCGCGGCACGGCGCCGGTGCGGTCGAGGCGGCTCACGGTGACGGCCTGCGGCAGCGCCAGCGCGGGGTCCTTCTTCGCCTCGGCCACGCGGGCCTCGCCGTCCTTCTGGGCGGCGGCGACGGCCTGGGCGT
Organism: Scleromatobacter humisilvae; assembly: GCF_023231945.1. GTDB lineage: Bacteria > Pseudomonadota > Gammaproteobacteria > Burkholderiales > Burkholderiaceae_C > Scleromatobacter > Scleromatobacter humisilvae. The sequence goes on along the minus strand of NZ_JAJLJH010000003.1, from coordinate 118,458 downwards.
TGCGCACGGCCGCGACGACCATCTCGCGCACCTCGGCCAGCGGACGCGTGTGCTGCGGCATGTACTCGACGACGTGCGCGGCCGCGAGCTGGTTCGTGCCGGTCTCGACGGCCTCGGTGTTGTGCTTGTTCTTCACCGCATCGGTGGCGAACACGGCCGCGAGCAGCTTGGGCGACGCGAGCGGGCCGGGCGCGCCGGCGGCGGGCACGCGGGTGACGGTGGCCGTCTGCTTGGTCAGCTGGAAGGCCTTGGCCGCCGCGTCGAGGCTGTCGGCCTGCTCGTAGACGGTGTCCTTGAACTTCTCCGCGTCGGCCGAGAACAGCTTCTGCGCCTCCTGCGTCTTCAGCTGGTCCTCGATCTGCGGCTTGACCTCGTCGAAGGACTTGACCGCGCCGCCGCGCACGCCGGTGAGCTTGACGATCTGGAAGCCGCCGTCGATGCGGATGACGTCGCTGATCTGGTCGGGCTTCATCGAGAACAGCGCGTCGTCGAGCGCCGGCACGCCGAGCGCGCCCTTGCGCATGAAGTCGAGGTCGCCGCCTTCGAGCGGGCCGCCGTCCTGCGGGATCTTCCTGGCGGTGTCGGAGAACGCGGCCGGGTTCTTGCGAACCAGGGCGAGCTCGCTGTCGGCCAGCGCCTTGGCCTTGGCCACGTCGGCGGCCGACGCGTTGGGCGCGACCTTGGCGAGGATGTAGCTGGCGCTGCGTTCCTCGGGCGTCGTGAAGCGGCTCTTGTTGGCGTCGTAGTAGCCCTGCACCAGCGTGGGGTCGGCCTTGACCTGCGCCTGCAGCGCGGCCGGCTCGAGCACCAGGTAGTCGATCTTCGCCTGCTCGGGCGCGACGAAGTCGGCGGCGTGAGCCTTGTAGTACGCCTCGACCTCGGCGTCGGTCGGCTGGATCTTCGCGGCGTATTCCTTGACGTCGAAGCGCTGCCACTGGATGTCGCGCTGGTCGAACCAGGCGTCGGTGCCGGCCTTGAACGACGCCGCGGGCAGGAAGCCGCTGATCGCCACGCCCTGCTGCGCCTGCTCGCGCGCCAGCGTCCGGCCGATGTTCTCGAGCAGCCCGTTCCCGCTCAGGCCCTGCTGCGCCAGGACGGCGTCGCGCGTCGCCTTGGGCATCGCGCGCAGCTGTTCGAACTCCGGGTTGGTCTGGTACTCGTGGACGATGCGCTCCTCGCTCACCGCCAGGTTCTCGTGGTTGACGGCAGCCAGCAGCACGCGGTCGCGAACCAGCTTGTCGAGCGACAGGCGCTGCGCCTCCGGCGTGTCGAGCTGCTTGAGGTCGATCTGCGGATTGCGCGCGCGGATCAGGTCGACGTCCTGGCGGCGCTGCGTGTCCCACTCGGCGTGCGAGATGTCGTGGCCGTCCACCGAGGCCACGGGAACGGCCGACTCGTTGGGCTGCAGGTAGCTCTGGAGGCCGACGAAACCGAACACCGGGATGATCACGATGCCCAGCATCACCTGCAGGACACGGTTGTGCGACCGGACGAAATCAAACATGGAAAGCCTCTTGGGACACTGGGGCGAGGCGGGCAGGCCGCCATGGCCAAAACGACAAAGGCGAACTCGGTTGCGGGAGTTCGCCTGGTTAGCCCGGACTGGGGGAAACGATCGGGATGTGGTGGGTGCTGACGGGCTCGAACCGCCGACCTACGCCGTGTAAGGGCGCTGCTCTACCAACTGAGCTAAGCACCCGCTGGAACCTTGCGGCGCGACTGTCCGGATGCGGACGCCGCGCCGGCCGGCCTTCAGTTGACCGCGTCCTTCAGGCCCTTGCCCGGACGGAACTTCGGCACCTTGGCCGACTTGATCTTGATGGGTTCGTTGGTGCGCGGATTGCGGCCGACACGCGCGGCGCGCTTGGTCACGGCAAAGGTGCCGAACCCGACGATCGACACGCTGCCACCCTTTTTCAAGGTGGTCTTCACGCCGCCGATGACCGCCTCCAGCGCGCGGGTTGCCGCGGCCTTGGAGATGTCGGCCTGGCGGGCGATGTGTTCGATCAATTCAGACTTGTTCACGAAGGAACCCCCTCTCGGAAATACGCTGGCGATTGTTTGATGGAAGCGGCCCTGACCGACCGCGGCGAGCCGCCGGAAAGCCGGCGCACGCCGAAAAAAACGTTGGCCTCGACGGCCATGGATGATTACAGACCTTGTGCCCTGACAGTGTCAAGGGAGAGGCGGATTGTATTGGCTTTCGTTACACAGGCTTGCTTGCAGAACCGCGGCACCGTCAGCGCAAACCCTGATTACGGAGAGTCGGGAAGCGAGGCTCGCAGCCGAGCCAAACCGAGCTCCCCCTCGGGGGGCAGCGACGGGAGGAGCGAGGGGGCAGTCACTTCGCCTTTGCACGGATTTCGGGGATGGCCTTCTGCAGGTAATAGACCATCGACCAGATGGTCAGCACGGCCGCAATGACGAGCAGGCCCGTGCCCCACAGGTGGGTGTCGATCAGGCCGAACAGGCGATGCTCGCCGACGCCGTCGTACAGCAGGAACGGGATCGCGACCATCTGCATCGTGGTCTTCCACTTGCCGAGCATGTGCACGGCCACGCTCTTGGACGCGCCGATCTGGGCCATCCATTCGCGCAGCGACGAGATCGCGATCTCGCGGCCGATGATCACCAGCGCGAGCAGCGCGTTGCAGCGATCCAGGTGCACCAGCACCAGCAGCGACGCGCAGACGAGGAACTTGTCGGCCACCGGATCGAGGAAGGCGCCGAAGGCCGAGGTCTGGTCGAGCTTGCGCGCGAGATAGCCATCGAGCCAGTCGGTCAACGCGGTCACCACGAACAGCACCGTCGCGATCAGGTTGCGCATCGGATCCGTGATCGGCAGGTAGAACACGCCGACGATCAACGGGATCGCGACGATGCGCGCCCAGGTCAGCAGAGTGGGGATCGTGAAGAACATCGAGCCATTCTGCCTTGCAATGCGTGACGCCAGGATGTGGGTGTCCGCATCGGCCGGACTCAGTCAAGCACCCGCGGCTTGAAATGGCGGTCGTCGTTGAACAGGAACACCTCGGTGAACTTCCACGGCCCGGGCACGCGCGACGCGTCCCCGAACGGCGCGGCGCGCCTGAGCGCATCGGTCGCGATCTGGATCGTGTCGGTGGCCTGGGTCGGCGTGCGGATGACGCCGATGTGGCGGATGCTGCCGTCGGCGTTGACCTCGAGCTCGAGGACGGGGATCGCCAGCAGGATGTCGGGCGCGCGCGAGGTGTAGGTGATCTTCGGGTTGGCCGCGAGCAGGCGCGCGGCGATCTGCAGCTGGTACTCCTTGACCGACTGCGCGGGCCGCATGTACGGCGCCGGTGCGGGCGCGGGGGCGGGCGTCACGCGCGGCGCGGGCGCGGGGGCCGGCGCGCGCACGGGCTGCGGCGCGGGCGACTGGCAGGCCGAGACGGCGCACAGGCCCAGCCAGGCCGCCGCGCGGCGCAGGCGTCCGGGCGCGCGCGACGCCGTGTCGTTTTCAATGCAGGGCACGGTAGATCTCCTCGGCCAGGGTTCGCGAAATGCCGTCGACGGCCATCAATTCCTCAACGCTCGCGGCCCCCACGCCGCGGACACCGCCAAAACGCTGTAACAACTTCGCGCGTTTCTTTGCACCGATGCCCGGGATCTCCTCGAGCTTGCTGCTGCCGCTGCCGGTGCGCACGCTGGCCCGCTTCGCGCGCATGCCCGTGATCGCGAAGCGGTGCGCCTCGTCGCGGATCTGCGCCACCAGCATCAGCGCGGCGGAGTCGGCCGGCAGCGTCAGCTTCTCGCGGCCGTCGGCGAACACGAGTTCCTCCAGGCCGACCTTGCGGCCCTCGCCCTTCTCGACGCCCACGATGCGCGAGATGTCCAGCCCGAGCGACCGGAAGACCTCGCGCGCCATCGACACCTGGCCGCGCCCGCCGTCCACCAGCACCAGGTCGGGCAGGCGCGCGCTCGACGACCGCTTCGCCGCCGGCGCCTCCGGTTCGCTGTCCGCTGCAACGGCCGGTTCGTCCAGCGCGGCGTCGACCAGCGGCTCCTCGCTGCCCGTGCTTTCGGCAGCGAGCGGCGCGCCGGTCAGCGGGTCGGACTGCGCATCGGCCGCCACGTCCTGCGAGACCTCCTGCGCGACCACCGGCGCCACGCCGAAGCGCGAGTAGCGCCGCGTCAGCACCTGGCGCATCGCGGCGTAGTCGTCGCCGCCGATGATGCCGGTGATGTTGAAGCGCCGGTACTGCGCGCTCTGCATCTTGTGGCCTTCGTAGACCACGCAGGACGCCTGCGTCGCCTCGCCCGCGGTGTGCGAGATGTCGAAGCATTCGATGCGCAGCGTGTCGAGATCGTCTGGCACCAGGTCGATCGCGTCGGCCAGTGCGCGGGTGCGCTCGCGCTGCGAGCCTTCCTCGGCCAGCAGGCGGCCGAGCGCGAGGTCGGCGCCCTTCTCGCACATCTCGAGCCAGATGCGGCGCTGCTCGCGCGGGTTGGACTGCACGGCGATCTTCATGCCCGTCTGCTGCGACAAGGCCTCGACCAGCGACCTGGACACGGCATGACTCGTCACCCACTGCGGCGGCGGCGCGCTGCCGATGTAGTGCTGCGCGATGAAGGCCTCGAGCACCTGCACCGCGGGCTCGACGGGCTCGGCGACCGCGTCGTCGTCGACCTCCAGCCCGCCGACTATGGCCGTGGCGTCCTCGACGTGGGTCGGGAAGTACGCGCGGTCGCCCAGGTGGCGGCCGCCGCGCACCATCGCGAGGTTGACGCAGGCGCGTCCGCCCTGCAGCTTGACGGCGAGGATGTCGACGTCCTTGTCGCGCGCCGACAGGCTCGACTCGTCCATCGCCTGCTGGTGCAGCACGCGCGACAGCGCCGAGATGCGGTTGCGGTATTCGGCCGCGCGCTCGAACTCGAGCGCGTCGGCGTGCTTCATCATCGACGTCTGCAGCTCCGTCATGACGGTCTCGTGGTCGCCCAGCAGGAAGCGCTCGGCGTCGCTGACGTCGCGTGCGTAGTCGGGTGCGGAGACGAGCCCGACGCACGGGCCCGAGCAGCGCTGGATCTGGTACAGCAGGCAGGGCCGCGAGCGGTTGGCGAAGACGGTGTCCTCGCAGGTGCGCAGCTTGAACACCTTCTGGATCAGCTGGATCGTCTCCTTGACGGCCCACGCGCCCGGATACGGCCCGAAGTACTTGTGCTTGCGGTCGACGGCGCCGCGGTAGTAGGCCACGCGCGGGAACGGGTGCGAGACGAGCCGCAGGTACGGGTAGCTCTTGTCGTCGCGGAACAGGATGTTGAACTTCGGGTTCAACGTCTTGATCAGGTTGTTCTCGAGCAGCAGCGCCTCGGCCTCGGTGCGCACGACCGTGGTCTCGAGCCGCGCGATGCGCCCGATCATGTGGCCGATGCGCGTGCCGCCGTGATCCTTCTGGAAGTAGCTCGCGACACGGCGCTTCAGGTTGCGCGCCTTGCCGACGTAGAGCACGGTGGAGGCGACGTCGAAGTAGCGATAGACGCCAGGCATCGCCGGCAGCGCGTTGACCTCGGCGAGCAGCTTGTCGCGCGCGACACGCGCTGCCTCGACGGCCGCGCGGTCGGCCTCCTCGGCCCGGCTGGCGCGCGTGTCCTCGGCGGCCGAGCTCTCGATCCAGGCCTCGACGTCCTCGGCGCTTCCGAGCTGGGCCGACGAGACGGGGAACGCCGTCGGGCCGCCCTTCTTGGCGACGGCGGCGGGAATCTTGGCGTCGCCCGGCGACGGCTTCGAGGATGGAGAACGGGGCATGAGCCCGTCATTGTGCCGCGCCGCGCCGGGGCATGTCGTCACCGCAAGAAACGGGAAACATGCCTGCGTATGATCGCCGCGATGCCCGCTTCATCCATCGCCACGCCCGCGCTGCTGTGGGACGTCTTCTGCCGCGTCATCGACAACTTCGGCGACATCGGCGTCTGCTGGCGCCTGGCCTGCAACCTGGCCGAGCGCGGCCAGCGCGTGCGGCTGTGGATCGACGACACGACCGCGCTGCGCTGGATGGCGCCCGACGGCCACGACGGCGTCGAGGTGGCGGCCTGGCTCGCGGCGACGAGCTTTCCGCCGCCCGGCGACGTCGTCGTCGAGGCCTTCGGCTGCGACCCCGCGCCGGCCTTCCTCGCCGCGATGGCCGCCGCCGATCGTCCGCCCGTGTGGATCAACCTCGAGTACCTCAGCGCCGAGCCCTACGTCGAGCGCAGCCACGCGCTCGCGTCGCCGCAGATGAGCGGCCCGGCGCGCGGCCTGGCGAAGTGGTTCTTCTATCCCGGCTTCACGGCGGTCACCGGCGGCCTGCTGCGCGAGCCGGCGCTGTCCGCCGAGCAGGCCGTGTTCGACCGCGACGCGTGGCTCGCCGCGCAAGGCCTCGGGCTGCGCGACGGCGAGCGCCTGGTCAGCGTGTTCTGCTATCCCGGCGCGCCGGTCGATCGGCTCGCCGCGTCGCTGGCCGCCGACGGCCGGCCCACGCTGCTGGCCACCGCGCCCGGCGCGGCCACCGGCGCCGTGCGCGCCGCGCTGGCGACGCTGGGCGAGCCGGCGGCCTTGCGCCAGCACCCGCTGCCCTGGCTGACGCAGTCCGGCTTCGACCGCCTGCTGTGGGCAGCCGACCTCAACTTCGTGCGCGGCGAGGATTCCTGGGTGCGCGCCCAATGGGCCGGCAGGCCCTTCGTCTGGCAGGCCTATCCGCAGGACGACGGCGCGCACGGCCCGAAGATCGGCGCCTTCCTGGCCCTGTCGCTGGCCACGGCGGCGCCGGACGCCGCGGAGACGATCCGCGACTGGACCGCCGCCTGGAACGCGCTCGACGACCCCGCCGCCGCGCTGCCGGCCTGGACGCCGCAGGCCCTGGCCGCCACCGGCGCGGCCGCCCGCGCGTGGCGTGACCGATTGACGGGCTCCGCCGACCTCGTCACGCGCCTGCTCGCCTTTGTCCGCGAAAAGCGCTAAAATACAGGGCTTTGCGTTACGTCAGCGGCAGGATGTCCGGCTGCGCGAGCGAACGCCGATGACCGGTCCTCTTGGCCGTCCGGCTGTTCCGTCCTCGACCAACAGTAACGCAGCTCTGGAAATCGACCCATGAAAATCGCTCAGGAAATCCGCGCCGGCAACGTCATCATGCAGGGCAAGGACCCGATGGTCGTGCTGAAGACCGAATACAGCCGCGGTGGCCGCAACGCCGCCACCGTGCGCATGAAGATGAAGAACCTGCTCAACGGTTCCGGTGCCGAAGTCGTCTTCAAGGCCGACGACAAGATGGACCAGATCATCCTCGACAAGAAGGAATGCACCTACACGTACTTCGCCGACCCGATGTACGTGTTCATGGACGCCGAGTACAACCAGTTCGAGGTCGAAGCCGAGAACATGGGCGACGCCATCAACTACCTCGAAGACAACATGACCTGCGAAGTCGTGTTCTACGACGGCAAGGCCATCTCGGTCGAAATGCCCACCAGCGTCGTGCGCGAGATCACCACCGAGCCGGCCGTCAAGGGCGACACCTCGGGCAAGGTCATGAAGCCGGGCAAGATCGCCACGGGCTTCGAGATCTCGGTGCCGATGTTCGTCGAATCGGGCGACAAGATCGAAATCGACACGCGCACGCACGAGTACCGCAAGCGCGTCTGAGCCCTCCGAGGCTTCGCGCGAAGAGCGCCTGCCGGCAGATGCCGCAGGCGCTTTTTCTTTGCACTTCTCGTTGGGGTCGGGCCCTCGTTGGGGTCAGGTCTTGCCTTTTGCCTTCCGGCCCTCGTTGGGGTCACGCCCTCGTTGGGGTCAGGTCTTGCCTTTTGCCTTCCGGCTGGGGTCAGGTCTTGCCTTTTGCCTCTCGTCCACCTATGGAAAGCGACCTTGCACGCAATTTCGAGACGGCAAATCGAGCCTCGACTTTTCTGTGCAGGAGCGGCCAACTACCCCGTGCAGCCACGGGCAAAAGGCAAGACCTGACCCCACAGCGGAGGCAAAAGGCAAGACCTGACCCCAGCCAGCTTGCAGCCACGGGCAAAAGGCAAGACCTGACCCCACAGCGGAGGCAAAAGGCAAGACCTGACCCCAGCCAGCTCTGACCCCAGCTAGCTCGCAGCCAGCTTGACCCCAGCCAGCTCGCGTGACCCCAGCTCCCGCCTCCCCTGACCCCAGCTCCTCACGACTGCGATCGACGAGTCAGCGCGAAGCGAGGAGATGCCGGAGCCCTCGCGCCCGTGTCCGCGACAATCGCACCCGCCATGAAGCACGCGCCCATCGTCCCCGCCGAGATCGACTTCAGCGATCCGCTGTCGCCGCGCTCGCCGCGCTTCGACGACCGCTATCACGCGGCGTACGGCGCATTCGAGCAGGCGGCGCACGTGTTCCTGGGCGGCAACGGGCTGCCCGCGCGCTGGCAGGGGTGCGACGCCTTCACGATCCTGGAGACCGGCTTCGGCCTGGGCAACAACTTCCTCGCGACCTGGGCCGCGTGGCGCGCCGATCCGCAGCGCAGCGCGCGCCTGCGCTTCGTGTCGATCGAGAAGCACCCGCTGCGATTCGACGACCTGCGCCGCGCGCTCGCCGGTTCGAGCGAGCCCGCGCTCGCCGCGCAGCTGTGCGAGGCCTGGCCGCCGCTGACGCCCGACCTGCACCTGCTGTCGTTCGACGAGGGCCGCGTCGAGCTGCTGCTGGCGCTGGGCGACGCGAGCGAGCGGCTGCGCGAGATCGTCGCGAGCGTCGACGCGTTCTACCTCGACGGCTTCGCGCCCGACCGCAATCCGCAGATGTGGTCGCCCGGCATCTTCAAGGCCTTGTCGCGCCTGGCCGCGCCGGGCGCGACGGCGGCCACGTGGAGCGCCGCGCGCGCCGTGCGCGACGGCCTGCAGCAGGCCGGCTTCGCGTGGCGCGCGGCAGACGGCATCGGCGGCAAGCGCCACGTCACGCTCGCGACGTTCGAACCGCGCGCGCCGCTGCGCAAGCCCGTCGCGCGCACCGGCGATCCGCGCACGAGGACGGTGGCCATCGTCGGCGGCGGCCTCGCGGGCGCGGCGTGCGCGCGGGCGCTCGCGCGCGAGGGCCTGCGCTGCACGGTGTTCGACCGCCAGGCGCAGCCCGCGAGCGCCGCCTCGGGCAATGTCGCGGGCCTGTTCCATGGCGTCCTGCATCCCGAGGACGGCATGCACGCGCGCGCGCACCGCGCGGCCGCGCTTGCCGCGCGTGACGCGCATGCGCGCGCGATCGTGGCCGGCGTCGAGGGCCAGTGCGCGGGCCTCGTGCGGCTGGTGCCCGAGCATGCCGACCCTGCGCCGTTGCTCGGCGAGCTCGCCCGCAGCGGACTGCCCGCCGACTACCTGCAGGCCTGGTCGGCCGACCAGGTCGAGGCCGCCGGCGGGCCGGCCTGCGCGGCGTGGTTCTATCCGGGCGGCGGCTGGATCGCGCCCGCCGAACTCGCGCGCTGGTGGCTGCGCGGCGACGGCATCGCGTGGCGCGGCAACGCCAGCGTGGCGCGCCTCGAGCGCCGCGAAGACGGCTGGCACCTGTTCGACGCCTCCGGCGCGCCGCTCGCGACCGCGGACGCCGTCGTCCTCGCCAACGCCGGCGACGCGACGGCACTGTGGTCGCGCGCGACCGACGCGCAGGGCCGCGCGCTCGCTGCCGATGCGAGCTGGATCGCCCCGCTCGCGATGACGCGCGGCCAGGTCAGCATCGTCGCCGCCGACACGCCGGGCCTGCGTCCGCCGGCGTGGCCCATCGCCGGCGCGGGCTACGCGTTGACGTTGAAGGACGGCGCCGTGATGTGCGGCGCCACGACCACCGCCGACGACCCCGACACCGACGTGCGCCTCGCCGACCACGCGCACAACCTGCGCCAGCTCGCGGCCGTCACCGGCTCGCGGCTGAAGGCGCCGCTGCCCGAATGGGTGGCGCCGGCCGACGACGACGAGCACCTCGCCGCGACCCTGGTGGCGCGCGGCCGCCTGCACGGGCGCGTCGGCTGGCGCGCGACCGCCGCCGACCGCCTGCCGCTGGTGGGCGCGGTGCCGCTGCAGCCGCCGGACGGCGACGCCGCCCTGACCGACCAGCCGCGCCACTGGCCGCGCGTGCCGGGCCTGTTCGTCGTCTCGGGCCTCGGCTCGCGCGGCCTCACGTGGGCGCCGCTGGCCGGCCGCCTCATCGCGAGCTGGATCGCCGACGCGCCCTATCCGCTGCCGGCCGACCTCGTCGACGCGCTCGACCCCGCGCGCTTCTGCACGCGCCGGGTGCGCGCGTCACGCCGGCCGGGCTGATCACCTCGCTTCGCGGAACGTCATCAGCGTGTCCAGCACGCGGCGTGTCGGCGCTGCCAGTTGCTCCAGCGGCCGATGCGCGACGCCGAGCCGGCGCACCAGCGCGGGCCGCAGCGGACGCACCTGCAGCCGGCCGCCCAGCGTCTCGTCCGGGTGTTCGAAGGGCAGCACCGACACGCCGTAGCCCGCGGCCACCAGCTGGCGCGTGATCTCGTTGATCGTGACCTCGACGCGCAGCCTGGCGCGCAGCCCCGCGTTGGCAAGCCAGGCATGCACGGCCTGTGCGACGTGCGTGGCCGGCTCGTCGAGGATCAGCGGCTGCTTCGCGAGCCACGCCGGCGTCACGGCGGCCGGCGCCTTGCACGCGGCCGGCAGGATCGCCATGATCGGCGTGCGCCGCATCGGCGTCAGCGCCAGCGTCGGATAGCCCGTCTGCGGCAGCGCGACGAGCGCGAGGTCGGCGTCGTCGGTGAAGAGCCTGGCCATCAGCGCCGCCGACGTGCCGAGCGTCAGCTGCACGTCGATGTTCGGATGCGCCGCCTCGAACGCCTCGACGAGCTTGGGCAGCAGGTAGGTGGTGGCGCCAGCCGAGCACGCGAGGCGCACGCGGCCCTCCTGGCCGTCGCGGTGGCGCTGGACGGCCGCGACCGCGTCGTCGGCCTCGCGCAGCAGTCGGCGCGCGCGGGCCACGAGGTCGGCCCCGGCGGCCGTGGGCGTCACGCGGCGCGGGCCGCGCAGCAGCAGCGGCGTGCCGAGCCGGCCCTCCAGCTCGCTGATGTGCAGGCTGACCGTCGGCTGCGCGAGATGCAGCGCGCGACCAGCCGCGGAGAAGGTGCCGAGGTCGGCGATCGCGACGAGCGTGCGCAGTTGGTCGAGGTTCAGTTCTCTCATCATCTTTCCTGATAGCTTTGGCCAGGAATCTCGACTTCCCCGATGCCACGGCCGACGGCAGCATAGCCTGCCATGAACACCGACGCCACCCGCCCGCTACCGCCGCACGTCCACGCCCTCGTCGCGCTGTGCGTGCTCAATCACGTCGCCCTGTCCGGCAGCCGGGTCGCGCTCGCGCTGCAGGCGCTGCGGCTGGGCGTGCCGTCGGTCGGACTCGCGCTGATGCTGGCGCCCTTCGCGCTGGCCTCCACGCTGGCAGCGCTGCCGCTGGGCCGCTGGGTCGACCGCGTCGGCGCGCGCGTGCCGGCGCTCGCGGGCATGGCGACGACGACGATCGGGCTGGCCGCCGCGGCGTGGCGCCCGCAAGTCGCCGTGCTGACGCTGGCAGCCGCGCTCGTCGGCCTCGGCTACACCGCCTCGCTGATCGCGCTGCAGGGCGAGCTCGCGCGCGACCGCGACGAGCGCACGCGCCAGTCCGGCTTCGCCGGCTTCGCGATCGGCACCGCGGCCTCGGGCGGCTTCGGGCCGTTCCTGGCCGGGCAATGCATCGCGCGCACCGGCGTACAGGCGGCATTCGGCGCGCTGGCACTGGTGTCGTTCGCCGCCTGGTGCGGCGGCATGGCGAACTCGCGCCGACTGATCGCGACGCGGACGGCCGCGCCCGGCGCGCGGGCAGCGCTGTTCTCGCGCGCCACATTCGCCGGACTCGGCGGCCTGCGGCGCCTGATGCTGGCCGACCTGCTGATGGCCTTCGCCTGGAACGCCAACGGCTTCGTCGCGCCGCTGGTCGGCCAACGCCACGGCTGGCCGGCCGACACCGTCGGCAACCTGCTCGGCTGCTTCGGCGCCGCGGTGATGCTCGTGCGCGCGCTGCCGGACTCGTTGCGCGCGCGCGGGGGCGACTGGCGCGTGATCGCGCGTGCGCTGGCGATCAGCGGCGGGGCGCTCGCGCTGCTGCCGCTGGCCAGCGGCGCGCTCGGGCCCTACGTCTTCGAAGCCCTGTTCGGCGGCGGGCTGGGCTGCGCGCTGCCGTCGGTGCTCGCGTTGATCGAGCAACGCACGCCGCCGGGACGACGCGCCGAGGTGCTGGGCCTGCGCCAGGCGGTGCTAGGGCTGGGCGCCGCGACCCTGCCGACCGCGCTCGGCGCGCTGGTGGCCGCGACGGGGCTCGTGGGCGCGCTGCTCGGATTGGGCGGCGCGCTACTGGCGGCCGGCGCCACGATCGCGCCGCGCGGCAACGCTCAGTCGGCCGGCATCGTCGCGCGGATCCGCGCGAGCAGGTCCGCGACGCCACCCGGCACGTCCTGACGCGGCATCACGAAGGTCGCGAAGGCGTTGCCGCCATCGTCCTCGACGTGGAACGACAGCACGACATCGCGTCCCGACGACCGCCCGCCGGAGCGGTTCCGGATCGCGAACGGCTTGAGCGCCCGCGTCGCGCGCGCGCGGCGCCAGATCGCCCGGAAGGCCGCGACGTCCAGCGGCGCCTCGCCGCGCTGGAGCACGCGCTCGTCGTCGCCGTCCTCCTCGAAGACGTACCAGGCCGCTGTCGCCGCGCCGTCGGCCAGCGACAGCGTCGCCTGGGTCGTCACGCGCCGTTGCGTCGAGGAATAGCGGATCTTGTGTGGCCGGCCGGGCACGAAGCGCGGCACCGGCCGCAGCAGCGCCAGCGTCAGCCAGGCGAGTGCGGCGACCACGCCGGCGAACAGCGGCAGGCTCAGCAGCGACCACGCGCCCCAGCCGTGGAACATGCCCACCGCCGACAAGAGCGCCCAGAATCCCAGCACCGCGGCGACTTCCCGCGCGCCCCAGCGCGCGAGACGGCCGCGCGCCTCGCGCCACCAGGTGCTGTCGGCCCGCAACGGCGTGCGCTCCGGAAGGGCCTCAGTCGCGGTCGTAAGTCAGCGTCTGCACGCCCGACGATGTCCCCAGCAGGCACACGTCCGCGCGATGGCGCGCGAAGATCCCCACGCTGACCACGCCCGGCCACTGGTTGATCTCGCGCTCGAGCGCCTCGGGGTCGGTGATGGACAGGCCGCGCACGTCGATGATGGGGTGGCCGTTGTCGGTGAGCACGTTGGCACGCACGCTCGGCTGGCCGCCCATCGCGGCGAAGCGGCGCATGATCTGCGCGACGGCGATGGCGATGACCTCGACCGGCAGGGGGAAGCGCCCCAGCACGTCGACGCGCTTCGATTCGTCGGCGATGCAGACGAACTTGTCGGCCAGGTCGGCGCAGATCTTCTCGCGCGTCAGCGCCGCGCCGCCGCCCTTGATCATGCAGCCGTGCGCGTCGATCTCGTCGGCGCCGTCGACGTAGACGCCCAGGCGGGTGACGTCGTTGGCTTCCAGCACCGGGATGCCCAGCGCCTTCAGCCGCGCCGTGCTCTGCACCGAGCTCGACACCGCGCCCGCCACGCGCACCGGCATGCGCCCGAGCGCGTCGATGAAGTGGTTGACGGTGGAGCCGGTGCCCACGCCGACGATGCTGCCGGGTTGGACGTAGGCGATGGCGGCCTGGCCGACGAGGGCCTTGAGTTCGTCTTGGGTCATGGCGCGATTATCCCCGGCGCGGCCGGCCGGTTGCCGGAAAGTCTGGGTGCGGCGCTCTGGTACAAAGCCGCCCATGGTGGACATCGCCCTCGTCGTCGCGCAGGCACTCCTCGTCGCGCTCCTGTGGACGCACGACTGGATCCCGCTCGGCCGCTTCAACGACGTCGCCGCGGTGCGCGGCGCGGACTCCACCGCGCGGCTCGTCGCCGTCACGCTGATCCAGAGCCTGCCGTTCACCGTGCTGCTCGCGCTGTGCCTGGCGCACTGGGGCGAGCCGCGGCCGCACGGGCTGACGCTCGCGCTGTGGATCGCGTACTCGATCCTGCTGGCCGGCGAACTGCGCGGCTGGTGGTGGCCGTACCTCGTGCGGCCCGACCCGGCGCGCGCGGCGCGCTACCGCACGATGTTCGGCCGCACGCATGCGTTCCTGCCGGTGCGCAATGGCTTCGCGCCCAACACGGCGCATGTCGCGCTGCACGCGTGCACGGCGCTGACGCTGATCCTGCTGGCGTTCGCGCCGCGCTGATGGCGCGCCGCGGCGCGCCATCGGGGACAATGCGGCACCGTCCCCGTTTCGCGCCACCTCAGCCTCCATGTCGCTCGTCCCGTACGCCCTCACCCGCCCCTTCCTGTTCGGCCTCGACCCGGAGCACGCCCACGAGATCGCGCTGGACGCGATCGCGCGGCTGCAGAACACGCCGCTGCAATGCCTGTGGTCCGAGGCGCGGGTCGACGATCCGGTGACCCTCGCCGGACTGAAGTTCCCGAACCGCGTCGGCCTGGCCGCGGGCCTCGACAAGAACGGCCGCTGCATCGACGGCCTGGGCGCGATGGGCTTCGGCTTCATCGAGGTCGGCACGGTCACGCCGAAGGCGCAGCCGGGCAACCCGAAGCCGCGCATGTTCCGCCTGCCCGAGGCCGGCGCGCTGATCAACCGCCTGGGCTTCAACAACCTCGGGCTGCCGGCCTTCCTCGACAACGTCAAGCGCGCGCGCACCTTCCGCGCGGCCGGCGGCATCCTCGGCCTGAACATCGGCAAGAACGCCGCGACGCCGATCGAGAACGCCACCGACGACTACCTGATCGGCCTGGCCGGCGTCTATCCGCACGCCGACTACGTCACCGTCAACATCTCCAGCCCCAACACCAAGAACCTGCGCGCGCTGCAGAGCGACGAGGCCCTCGACGCGCTGCTGGGCGCGCTGACCGAACGCCGCGCCGCGCTCGCCAGGGAGCACGGCCGCCAGGTGCCGATGTTCCTGAAGATCGCGCCCGACCTCGACGAGGGCCAGGTCCACGTCATCGCCGCCACGCTGGGCCGGCACGGCATGGACGGCGTCATCGCCACCAACACGACAATCTCGCGCGACGCGGTCAAGGGCCTGAAGCACGCGGAAGAAGCCGGCGGGCTGTCCGGCAAGCCGGTGCTCGAATCCAGCAACCACGTGATCCGCCAGCTGCGCGGCGAGCTCGGCCCGAAGTTCCCGATCATCGGCGTGGGCGGCGTGATGTCGGGCGCGGATGCAAAGTCCAAGATCGCGGCGGGCGCGGACCTCGTGCAGATCTACACCGGCCTGATCTACCAGGGCGCGCCGCTGGTGCGCGACGCGGCGCTGGCCATCAAGCGATGACGCGCACGCTGCAAGCGCTGGCGGTCATGCTGGCCCTGGCGGCCACCGGCGTCTCGACGGAGGCAGCCGCCGCCGACAAGCTTGCCTCGCCTCCGGCGTTCGTACACGACGTGCGCATCGAACAGATCGCCGAGGCATATGCCAAGGATGCGGTCGACGATGCCCGCGACAAGCACGCCGTCGCGTTGGACGGCTCGGAGAAGAGCATCCAGTGGGTGGAACGCATCCTGTCGTCGATGCACGACGCCTACGCGCGCGCGCAGCCCAAGCCGTCCGAGGACGTGGTGATGTCCTACGCCAAGGCCTACGGCAGCTACATCGGCGAGGTCTATCGACACCAACACGGCGGCGAGTGGGGCATCGTCACACTCGGCGGACAGTCGTTCCCCGGCATGCAGGCCGGCGGAAGCGGAGGCACGTTCTGGCCCTGGGGCCGCGTGCGGAATCGACTGGTCAACGGGCCGGAAGACAACGTGGCGGACTACTACGCCGTGCTCCTCAAGCCGACCGCCCCGGCGCCGGAAGCGGCATCGGCGCCGGCCGGCAAATGACGACGGGGCCGCGCAGGCCCCGTCCTCATGCGGCGAGCAGCGTCTCGATCAGTGGATCGTCGCGCCCGTGCGCTCCTGCACCTGTTCCTTCGTCACGCCGGGCGCCAGCTCGACGAGCTTGAGCCCCTCGGCCGTCACGTCCAGCACGCACAGGTCGGTGATGACGCGGTTGACGACGCCCACGCCCGTCAGCGGCAGCGTGCACTTCGGGATGATCTTGAGGTCGGTCGAGCCGTCCTTCTTCGTCGCGACGTGCTCCATCAGCACCACGACGCGGCCGACGCCGGCGACGAGGTCCATCGCGCCGCCCATGCCCTTGACCATCTTGCCCGGGATCATCCAGTTGGCGAGGTCGCCGAACTCGCTGACCTGCATCGCGCCGAGGATGGCGAGATTGATCTTGCCGCCGCGGATCATGCCGAAGCTGTCGGCGCTGGAGAAGATGCTGGAGCCGGGCAGCGTCGTCACCGTCTGCTTGCCGGCGTTGATCATGTCGGCGTCGACCTGGTCTTCCGTCGGGAACGGGCCGATGCCCAGCAGGCCGTTCTCGCTCTGCAGCCACACCTCCATGCCCGAAGGCACGTGGTTGGCGACCAGCGTCGGCAGGCCGATGCCCAGGTTCACGTAGAAGCCGTCCTGCAGTTCCCTGGCGGCACGTGCCGCCATCTCGTCTCGCGTCCAAGCCATTGTGTCTGTCTCCGTGTTCGGTCAGGCGGCGGTCTTCGTGACCGTGCGTTGTTCGATGCGCTTCTCGGGGTGGGCGTTCAGCACGATGCGGTGCACGAAGATCCCGGGCAGGTGGATGGTGTCGGGGTCGAAGGTGCCGGTCTCGACGATCTCCTCCACTTCGACGACGGTGATCCTGCCGGCCTGCGCCACGTTCGGGTTGAAGTTGCGCGCGGTGCGGCGGAACATCAGGTTGCCGGACTTGTCGGCCTTCCACGCCTTGACCAGCGAGACCTCGGGGTTCAGCGCCAGCTCCATCACGTACTTCTGGCCGTTGAACTCGCGGATCTCCTTGCCGTCGGCCACGATGGTGCCCACGCCGGTCTTCGTGAAGAACGCCGGGATGCCCGCGCCGCCGGCGCGCAGCTTCTCGGCCAGCGTGCCCTGCGGCGTGAAGTCGAGCTTGAGTTCGCCGGCCAGGTACTGGCGCTCGAACTCCTTGTTCTCGCCGACGTAGCTCGAGATCATCTTGCTGATCTGGCGCGTCTGCAGCAGCTTGCCGAGGCCGAAGCCGTCGACGCCCGCGTTGTTCGAGATGACCGTGAGGTCCTTGGCGCCGGAATCGCGCAACGCGTCGATCAGCGCCTCGGGAATGCCGCAGAGGCCGAAGCCCCCGACGGCGAGCAGCTGGCCGTCCTTGACGATGCCTTGCAGCGCCGCGGCGGCGCTCGGGTAGACCTTGTTCATGCGCGCTTGTCTCCGGTGGAAATCGAGATGCGGAAGCCCGGAGTCTGCTCCGGTGTCGATGTCCCGAAGCGTACTACTTAAGGCGTTACGTAGTCATTACGTAGAATTGACTACATGGACATCGCCGCCCTGCAATCCCTGTACGCCGACATCTTCGCCGAGTGGGTGCGCGAGCTCGAGCTCGAAGTGCGCGCCACGAGCGACGACGGCGTCACGCTCGCGCTGCCCGTGCGCGCGCGTCACGTGCACGCGGGCGGGGTCGTCTGCGGCCAGACGCTGATGGCCGCCGCCGACACCGCGCTCGTGCTCGCGATCAGCCACAGGCTCGGCGGCTTCCGCCCGCAGACCACCGTGCAGCTGCAGACGAGTTTCCTGCGGCCGGTGGGCAAGGACGTCGCCGAGGTCACGGTCGAGGCGCGCATCCTCAAGAGCGGCCGCAGCCTCGTGTTCGGCGAGGTGACGCTGCGCTTGCCCGACGGCCAGGTCGCCGCGCACGCGACCAGCACCAGCGCACTGCTGTGAGCCGCGACACGCCCACGCCCTCCCCGTCGGCCGAGGCGCTCGCGCGCGCGGCCGACCTGCGCGCCGGCTTCGACTACCGCACCGCGTTCGAGTTCGCGCCGATCGGCCTGGTGCTGTCGCGCCATCGCCTGATGATCGACTGCAACCGCGCCGTGCTCGCGATGTTCCGCGCCGAGCGCGAGCAGCTGATCGGCCAGTCGTTCCGCGTGCTCTATCCGACGCAGGGCGAGTACGAGCGCACCGGCGAGCGCATCCTCGCGAGCCTGGACACCGAGGGCCGCTACGCCGACGAGCGCGTGATGCGCCGCGTCGACGGCGAGCTGTTCTGGTGCCACGTCTGGGGCCACGCCCTCGACGCCGCCGACCCGCACGCCGCGGGCATCTGGAGCTTCGAGGACCTGTCGTCCAAGCGCTCGCTCAAGCTCGATTTCACCGCCCGCGAACGCGAGATCGCGGCGCTGCTGATCGAGGGACTGACCAGCAAGATGGTGGGCAAGCGCCTGGGCATCAGCCCGCGCACCGTGGACGTCTATCGGGCGCGGCTGATGCGCAAGGTGGGGGCGTCGACGACGGCGGAGCTGGTGCACAAGCTGCTGGCAGGCTGAACTGGCGGAGGCGAACCGCGCGCCCCTACCAGCGAATAGGCAGCGGATGGGCAATGATCAGTCGGCCTTCCTGCTGGCGCACGTACTGGCCCGTCTCGAGATCCTTCATGACCCTGCTGACCATCTCGCGCGAGCATCCGATGCGATTGGCGAGATCCCGGTGCGTCAGTCGTTCGCCGACGACCGCCGTCCCGTCCGCCCGGGGACTCGAGGCCGACTCCAGCAGTTGCTTCAGGCTGCCGTAGACGCTGTTGAGGGCCAGGTTCTTGGCCGACAGGGTCGCCGCGCGAGCGCGCCGTATCACCTTGGTCAGCAACTCGAAGGCGAACGCCGGATGCTCGTCGATGAATCGATCCAGCGTCTCGCGCCTCACGACCGAACATAGCGAGGCCTCGATCGTCTCGACGCTGGCGCAGCGCGGGCCGCCATCCAGGCTCATCTCGCCAAGGTATTCGCCCGGACCGTAGATCCCGAAGGTGATCTCGCGGCCGTTGGCAGCCGACGAGAACGCCCGCAGCCGGCCTGCCATGATGATGTAGAGGGCATCGCCCTGGTCGCCTTCCTCGATCAGGACGGTTCCCTTGCGATAGCGCCGCATCAGGCCGCACGCTGCCAGCTCGCCCAGGAGCGGGGTCATGGCAGGCAGCGGCGGCGCCTCGATGCTGCGCCTAAGGACGGAAACCGCTCCTTGGACTGCTTGTGTCATCGCTTCGGTGCCTCCGCAAGTGGGTGCAGGGCGAATGGTAGCGCGGCAAGCCCAGGAGATGTTGGCCGTCGGCATGGTGTCCTCAGCTGACCGCCAGCCCCGAACTCGCGCCCAGCGCATGTCCCGATGGAGGAAGCAGCGCGACCTCGCGCACCAGCCTGCCGATCGACTTCGCGCGCGTCTTCGACCGGATGTTGCCGACGTGCGAGCGCACCGTCGACACCGCGATGCCTTGGCGGCGCGCGATCTCGCGGGGGGTCAGGCCGGTGCACAACAGATCGAGCACCTGGGCTTCGGTTGGGGTCAATCCGTGGCGGCTCGCGAACATCTGTGCCGTCAGGGCGTCACAGGCATGACGCCGGCCGATCACCAGCAGCGCCAGGCCGGGGATCGCCGCACGGGGCCCCGGCAGGGGTCCGACGGTGGCCACGACGCCCTCGCCGCCCTCGTCGAAGGCGAGCAAGGCCCGCCATCCGCGCACGACCGCGCCAGCCAGAGCACGGCGGAACACGCCGGCTTCCCGGACGGACACGGCTTCGATGCGGCCGCCGTGGATCCGCAACGGTGCGGCTGCCGACGACAGCCAATCTCGCGCGGCGCGGTTGACGTGCAACGCATCGGCCGTTTCGTCCAGCACGACGAGGCCGTAGTCGATCTGGTCCAACAGACCGGCCAACCAATGTCCGGTCCTTGCGGTCGACGCCATGGCAGGGTCGGCGGGGGACGCGGCGGCGAGCGCGCCGGCCTCGAGTCTTTGATCGATCGCCATTGACATGGATTTCTCCTCAGGCTCGCCCGGACAAAGGCGTCCTGGCAGTGCAGAGACTAGGCGGTCGCCCGCGTGCCGGACAGTGACATCTTTGCGCCTGACGCGGTGACAAATTCACCAGCACCCGGTTGGTGCGCTGTTCGACCTGGTTCCAGCCCGTCCCAGGCCTTCTCACGGCATGTTGCAGCCGCGGGTCATGAGCAAGGCGCTGCGATGCCACGACTGCGAACGTTCGCCGCCGAGCGTGAAGATTCACCGTCTGCGTGGTGCGCAGTGCGCTGGTTTGCGTCGCGTGGCGGAAAGAGACTGTCCTGGCCCCACGAGCAGTTCGTGCGGCGAAACCAAAAGCGAGGGCACCCATGAAATTGCAGACCGAAGACTTCGTTTCATCCTTGTTGGGCCTGGTGCTGTGCGCCGCCAACGTGTCTTTCCTGGTGCTGCTGCTGTCGTGAATCGATAGCCAGCCCGAGGGCTTCGCCTGGCGCGATGCCCCTCACCTCCACGGAGATCATCATGAGTCAGTCTTTTTCCATCAGACCGCTTCTGCGCTACTTCGCCGTCGTCGCATTTTCGATCCTGTCCTATGCAGCCATGGCGCAAGCGGCGCCGACGTCCGACGCCTGCGGGCACGCGCTGTCGTCCTTCCAGCAGCGCCTCTATGGGCATTTCCTGGCCGGTCCGGCCTCGCTGCGCGAGTTCGTGTTCAACGAACGTGGGGTCCATCTGCTCGACATCCGGGAAGTCGATGCCTGGGCCCGCAACATCCAGGCGCAGGTTTGCCCGGTTGGCGAACCGGTCGTTTCGGCGGCGGATACGGGCGCCGTACGGCTGTCGCCCGACATCTCGGCGCCAGGCGCGGCGCTGTCCGTAACCGACGGCGCAAGCCGGGACCGATGCAGCACGAACGTCCTGGACGTGATGCACTGCGAGGCCCGCAGCGAGCGGGCCCGGGAAGCCGTCGTCGCGGAACTGCGCAATGCCCAGGCCTCCGGGCAATTCGACAGGGTCGGTGAACTGTCCGATGCGCAATTGAGCAGCGTCGTTGCCCCCCGCGCTTCGATCGCAACGACGCGCGCTGCGGTCAGGCAGGAACTGGCACTGGCGCGATCTGCTCATCAGCTGGAGTTCGGTGAACGGTGAGCCTGCCGGCGTCAACCCTGGGCGCCCGCGCCATGCGGGCGCCTCTTGGTCTTCGCGGCTCGCCGGCGGGCTTCGGGAGTTCGCCCGCGATCGGCAGGCAGGTCTTCCTCGATTGCACGCCGCGGCTTCCGGCATGCCGGCGGGTGGCCGCTGTCAGCGTCCTCGGCGCCGCGACCGCCGGCCCCCTTGCGGTCGCCCTGTGACCTGTGCATGATGTGCGCCAACAAGCGAGAACCGCGGGAGGTAGGTTATGGGCCCATTGGCACTTCCCTCGCCTTGTGTGTGCGTCGGACCGGTCGAAGGTGCAGTGACCGGGCCTCACGAACACGGCCCACGCGCGACAAAAGGACGATGACGTGGCGTCCGCGTGGGACTCGCAAGGCCTCGTCCTTGCTGCGATGTCGCCCGGGGACGAGCTGCTCCTCGCGCTCACCGACTCGCGTCGCACCGTACGCTTCGCTTCGATTCCGAACGCCACGCCGAGGATCGAGGAATTGCACCGGCGATTCCTGGCTCTGACTGCACGGGCTCGACCGGGCGAACCGGAACTGCGCAGCGCCGGCGCTTCTGCATGGTGCGAGTTCGGGGCCTTGCTGTCGTCGGCCCTTCTGCCGGCGCCCATCGCCGCCGTCCTGCGAGAAAGCGGCCCTCGGCCGCTCACGCTGCAACTCGAGCCGGCGTTGGCATGGTTGCCATGGGAGCTGGCATTCGATGGTGATCGATTCCTGGGCGAACGGTTTGCGATCAGCCGGCAGCTCGTCGTCGACGATGGCGTCCATGCCAGTGCGGCTGCGCCGCCGAGGCACGGCCCGCTGCAGGTCTCGGTCCTGGTCGGACTGGTGGCGCGCCCCGGCGGCGAGGATCCCGTCCTCCCCTTGATCGAGCGCCTGCGCACGATGGACGGGGTCGCGGTAAGCGTCGCGCACGTGACCGACGTGCGGCGCGACGAACTGCTCGACCTGGTCACCGAGTGCGACGTCCTGCATTGCCTCGGCACGTTCAGCGGTCGCCTGACAGTCGACGGACCGCCCCTTTCCTGGCGCAATGGCGAACTGTTCGATGCGCAGGAACTCCTTGCCGGCGTGCATTGGCCGCGGCTCCTCGTCGTCCAGTGCGCCGGCGCGCCGCTCGCGGGCGACTGGCGTGCGGCTTGTCACAACGCCGCGGGGACGCTTGCCTGTGGCTCGATGCCGGAAGACCCGGGGTCGCTCGAGTTCCTGACCTGCTTCTACGGCCAGCTCATCAACGCTGCGCCGCTGGCGATCGCCGCGGCAGAGGCGCGCGTCCACCTCCACGACAGGATGGGCATCGACCGCCTCGCCACGCTGCGACCGGAGATTTATGGCGACGGGGCATTCGTCCCGTTTCCGGAGCATCGCCGACGGCGCAACGACGACACCTGGCGCCAGGTGACGGTGGTGTCGATCGACGTCGACGATTCCATGGGGCGTATGCACCGGCTGGGAACCGAGCGCTTCAGCGAATTGCAGGCCGCCTACGACCACCGCGTCGCCGCCATTGTCGAATCCTACGGCGGCGTCGCCGATGACCCGCAGGGCGACGACAGCCGGATGTGCTATTTCGGATTGCCCGTGGCACGCGAAGATGCGGCTGCCAAGGCCGTCAACGCCGCCTTCGAACTGGTCGAGGCTGCGCCCGCGTTCGGACTCTCGGTACGGGTTGGCGTCTGCACGGGCGAAGTCGTGGTGCGCGATGGCGTGCCGACGGGCGATCCGATCGTCACGGCAGCGCGCCTGCGCGACAAGGCCGGCGCGGGTCGCATGCTGGTGGCAAGTCCCACGTGGAGCATCGTGCGGGACGCCTTCCGATTCGAGATTCCAGGGCACCTGTACGACGAGCTGAAAGGGATCGAGAAGCCGGTCTTCGCCTTCTTCGCGTCGGGCAAGGTGTTGTCGACCGAGCAGCACGGAGCGACCCGCATCGCCAATCCCCGCATGACGCCTTTCGTCGGACGCCATGCCGAACTGGAAGCGCTGGACAACCATTGGAACGCTGCGTGCGCCGGCTCGCTGCGCCTCGTTCGGATCGTCGGCGAAGCCGGGATCGGCAAGTCGAGACTCGTGCGCGAAGCCAAGACCGTCCTGGTCGCGCGAGGATCCCCCGTGTTCGAGTGTCGCTGCTCGCCCGATCACACGAACAGCGCGTTCCAGCCGCTGATCGAGGCGCTGCGTGCCCAGCTCAACATGGAAGACCTCGGCGATCCGACCACCCTGGACCGCTTGCGCCATCTGGTGGCGCGCGTCCGTGCCGATGAAGGGACGTTGGCGCTTGCTGCCGACCTCCTGGGCATCGCCATGCCTCGGCGCCATCCGGTCCTTGATCTGGCGCCCGAACGGCGGCGCCATCTGACCGTGGAACTCCTGGTGGCGCTGGCCGTCAAGCTGATGCGCGAAAGTGCTTCCTGCATGATCGTGGAAGACGCGCATTGGGCGGATCCATCGACGGCCGACTTCGTGAATCGCTTCGCCGAGGAAGGGCGCGCGCTCCCCCTGTTGATCATCGTCACGATGCGCACCGACGCGCATGGCTGGTGGTACCCGCGAAGGCCGGTGCACGAGATGCAGTTGCGCGGCCTCTCGCCGGCGCTGTCGCGTTCAATGGTGGAGCGCACCTGCGCGGCGTCGAGGTTGCCGACCGAACTGGTGCATCTCATTGCCGCGCGAGCCGATGGCGTTCCGCTCTTCATCGAGGAGTCGACCCGGATGGCCATGGACGTCGGTGCCACGGGAGGGGTCCTCGATCCGACTGCCGTGCCTCCCGTCCCCACCACGTTGCTGGACCTCCTGACCGCACGCCTTGACCAGCTCGGACCCGCAAAGCCGGTGGCCCAGCTTGGCGCGGTGATCGGCCGCGAGTTCCCGCAGGCGTTGATACAGGCCGTCTTCGAACACCCCGGCTCCTCCTTCCCCCTGCAGGATCTTCAGGTGCAGCTCGCGGCGCTGCTCCGTTCCGGGGTACTCATCTCCAGGCGCGACGACGACGAAACGCGCCTGGCATTCCGGCACGTGTTGTTGCGCGACGCGGCGTATCGTTCCCTGTTGCTGCCGCGGCGTGCGCGCCTGCACCAGGTCATCGCGCAGGTCATCGAAGAGCGGTTTGCTGGACTGGCGCAACGCCAGCCCGAACTGCTGGCCTTCCACCTGACACAGGCGCGGCTCGATTCCCAGGCGCTTCACCTGTGGGAGATCGCCGCCAGGCAGGCCACGGCGCGCTCGGCCCATGCCGAGGCGATAGGGCATCTCGAACAGGCGTTGAGCGTGCTGCACCGCACGCCCGAATGCCAGGAGCGCGATCGACTCGAGCTCCGGCTACAACTGCTGCTGGCCGCTCGCCTCATCGCCACGCACGGCTACGGAGCACAGAGCGTCGAACAAGCCTATGCACGTGCCATGGCGCTGACCCGTGATCTTGGTGATCAGGCCGCGCTCATGCGCGTTCTCCTCGGCCTCGAGGGCTATCACTTCATGCGCGCCAATTTTGCGCAGGCGCGGGACTACGCGCTTCAAGCCGCGGCGGTCGACGGCCATCGCGACAGCCCCTTGCATCGCATCCAGACCCAGTGGGCCCTGGCCAACATCCTCATGCACCAGGGAGAGATGGGTCTGGCCGTGCGCCAGATGGACGAGTGCCGCGCCGAATACGATCGCCTCGAGCGCAAGCCCGAGGGCATGCAGAACCCCGGCGTCATGTGCTTGTGCTACTCGGCCTGGTCGCTTTGGGAACTGGGCTTTCCCGATCAGGCCCTTCAGCGCGTCGACGCCGTCGTCGAACTCGCGCAGCGCCTGAACCATTCATTCAGCCTCGGCGAAGCGCACGGCTTCCGGGCAGCCGTGCAGCATTTCCGCGGCGAGGACCAAGCCGCGCTGGGCAGCGCCACGACCGCCGTGACGGTCTGCGAGGAGAACGGATTCACGGTCTGGCTCGCCCACGCGCGGATCATGCGCGGACGCATCCTCGCCGAGTTGGGGGAGTGCGCCGAAGGCATCGAGGAGATGCACAAGGGCTTTGAACTCTGGGCGGCCACCGGCGCCGTCGTCACGACCCCTTTCTACCTGGCCATGCGGGCCGAGGCGCTGGCCCGAGGCCTTCGACTCGACGAAGCGCTGGCCCTCCTGGAACAGGCGCTCGCCATCGTGGAACGCACCGGCGAGCGCTACTACATCGCCGAGATCCGGCGCCTGACGGGGCAGATCCTGTTGCAGCGCGCCGTGCGATCCGGCCAGGATCGCGCCGCCGACGCCGAGATCTGGCTGCGCGGCGCACTCGCGGACGCGACGTCGCTCGATCAGCGCTCGCTGGCCTTGCGCGCGGCGACGAGCCTGGCAGAACTGTGGCACGGCCAGGGCTGGCACCGCCAGGCGGCCGAGGTGCTCAAGCCGGCCTACGACGCCATCACGGAGGGGCACACGACGCGCGACGTGCTTCAGGCTCGCAACTGGCTGGCTCGCAGGGAACGGGTGGAGTCGCCCTGAGTCCAGGGTCGGCGCGGCAACGACACAGTGGGAGGTGAGGAATGACCGACAAGCTCGACGTCTTCGATCGCGAGACCAACCCGTTTCGCCGCAATCGGCTGCTGTTCGACTGGTTGCGCGACGATGAGGCGCGGCAGGATCTGTACCGGGAGCTGCGAGATGCGGGCTTCCGCCTGCTGCAGCTGAAGAGCCTCGTGCGCGAGCCCGACGATACGGCGTCGTGGCCGAGCCATGACCTCTATGTCGTCTCGGGCCGTGACGACGTCGCCCACGCACTCCAGCACTACAGCGTCCAACCCTATGCGTCGCTCGACAGCCAAGGACGTTTCATGTTGGGTATCGATGATCGTGCCCTTCACGACAAGCAGAAGCTCGATGCCGTGAAAGCGCTGACGTTCAGCAACGGCGAGATCGAAGCCACGGCCCGCGAAGCCGTGCGGCAGGCGTGCGTCCGCCCCTTCAAGACCAGCGAGTTCGACCTAGTCGGCAACGTTGCGCAGCAGGCCGGATTGCGCTTCGTCGAATTGCTGTTCGGCTTGCCGCCGGAATCGCACGTGCACCTCGAACTCGGGATGGCAGCCACGTACGAGCGGCTCATCTTCCAGATCATCGGTCGGCACTTCGTCACCGACCCGGGCCTGGCGCCGCTCGAATCGCCGGAGGCCCTCGCCTTGAAGAGCCTGCTCGAGGCCTTCGTGAACGACGCCGCGACAGCCACGCGGGACCGGGACCTGCTGGACAAGGGCCTGTCGCGGCAGACGGTGATCTCGCGCCTGTTCGCGCAGAACGGCTCCGGCGACCCGGCGTATCCGATCATGGTGGCTCTCGGACTGATGGCGGGAACCGTCGGAAACATCACGGCGGCCGTCTCGATCGCCATCGACTTCTTCTTCGACGATCAGGCGCGCGCAGAGGGGACGCCGTCGATCGGGGCTGCACGAGCAGCAGCCAGGGCGGGCGACAGAGCGCGACTCGCCGCCTTGATCGACGCCGCCCTGAACGCCAGGCCAGCGGCCCCGTTCCTGACCCGGGTTGCGCGTGCCGACCCGGGCGACCCTGGCAGCGGGGCCCGGCTGGCAGGCATTCCGGACGGCGCACTGGTGCTGCTGGCACTGGGCGCCGATTCGCAGGATGACCTGCGATTCGGCTGGCAGGCACCGCGGAAGGACTATCCCCATCGATGCGCCGGGCAGCGCTTCGTGATGCCGCTGGTGGTGGAGGCCGTCATGCAGGTCCTGCTGCTGCCTGGTCTCTCGCGCGTCATTGCACCGGACACCGGGTTGCCGATGCGACTGCGCACGCGCTGGGGCGCCATCTGCGAAAGCTTCCCGCTGCAATTCCAACGCACCCTGAGGCTGAACCAGCAGCCGTTGCATGTGGTGCTGCCGATCAAGGAGCCGGTGCTGCAGAGCGCCTACAAGCTCGAGCAGATCATACGAGCCGGTGCGCACATCGTGGAAGACGCCCTCGCGATGTCCAAGCACGTGCATTTCGCCTGGTTCAATTTCGACGAGACGCGCACCCACCTTTGCATGTCGACGGCCTACGACGGGGAATTCGATGCCTACGTCGAATTCTTCGCACTGCTCGTGCCCTTGTTCGATCTGCAGTTCAACTACCTCGATGTGAATCTGCCGCGGCCGATCCGCGAGTACCCGAACGAGTTCGTGAATGCCATTCGACAGTACCATCGCGAGCCGATCGCCGGCTACTTCTTCAGCGCGTATCCGCTGACGACCGTGGCAGACATCGCCAATGCGGGGGTTTGACAATCATGGTCATCACCCCCCGCATCGACGGAGACGCTCCCGCGCCCGGCGCCCACCCGCCCCCGACACCCTTGGACAAGGCGGAAGAGCGCGACGTGCAGCGCCTCGCGCTCACCGGCTACGACACCGACTTCGCTCGCCACATCGTCCTGAAGATCAAGGAAGCGGGTGCCGCACGCGGCTTCCTCGACCGCTTGCTGCGCCGGCGCTTGATCACGTTCGGCGAGGCCGGCCGCCCCGACGTCGCGATCAACATCGGGTTCACCTATCGCGGATTGCAGGCGCTCGGGTTGGCGGCCGGGTACCTCGACATCCTTGCGCAGAAGTCGCCCGCGTTCACGGAGGGGGCACCCTCGCGTGCCGGTGTGCACCTCGGCGACTCGGACGACGGCGCTGCGGATCGCTGGGAGGGGCCCTTCGCGCTGGATCGCGCGCATGTCTGGCTGAGCCTGCATGCCGACGAGAAGGACGACCTGGAGAAGATGACGCGGCTGCTCCGGTTCGCCATGTGCGGCGAGGACTGCTTCGAGGGATGGGAGACCATGCTGGACGCCGCCCACCTGACGCGCAAGATCAGGCCCAAGGCGCCTGCGCCGGTCCGGGTCGTGCATTTCGGCTTCCGCGACAACATCTCGCAGCCCGTGGTGACCGGTCGATCCCGCACGCAACAACTGCACTCCGCCGGCGAACTGCTGCTGGGCCACGACAACGACAAGCAATTCAACTACTGGGTCGGCAAGAGCACGCCGGCCGACGCCGCTCGCTTCGCGCGCAATGCCAGCTTCGGGATCCTGCGCAAAGTCGAGCAGCACGAGGACCGCTTCAACAAGTGGCTCCAGCGCACCGTTGCGAGCAACCCCGAGACACGCGACATCGAATACCTGAAGGCCAAGTTGTGCGGCCGATGGACCAACGGCGCGCTTGTACAGCCCGGAGTTCTCCTTGCCCCGGCTGCCGGCGCCAGCGGAGCCGTGCCGGTCGCGATGCTGAAGCCGAGCGAGGATCCGAGCGGAACAGGCTGCCCCTTCGGCGCGCACATCCGGCGCGCCAATCCGCGCGATGATCCCGTGGTGCCTCCAGGACTGCGCACACTGTTCCGGCGCGGCATCCCTTATGGGCCCAGCTTCGAGAAGGCCCCGGAGGTGCCCCGGGGGCTCATGGCCGCCTTCTTCTGCGCCAGCATCGAAGACCAGTTCGAAAGCCTGGTCTCGGAATGGATCGAGAAGAAGCCGATGGGACCGGACAACCGCGGACGTGCCAAGGATCCGCTGGTCGGCCATCACGAAGATCCGGAGGCCGTCTTCGAGATTCCGCAGGCCGGCGGCGAACCCATCCGGGTCCAGGGGTTCGAACCCTTCGTCACGACGCGCGGCACTCTCTACGCGCTCTTTCCGAGCCGGCAGGCGCTTGGCGAACTGGCCGACTGGGGCGACCAGAGCGCCGGCTCGACGGCAACCCCTGCCCCGTCTCCCGCGGCACCCGTGAAGCCGGACACCGACGACATCGGGTCCATCGAAGCGCGCGGGGCCCCGCGCAACCGCTTCTGCGACATCATCCTGGAAGGCGGCATCACCAGCGGCATCATCTATGCGACGGCCGTGGCCGGATTGTCGCGGCAGTACAGGTTCCGAAGCATCGGTGGCAGTTCGATCGGAGCCTTCGCCGCCGCCCTGACGGCCGCGGCTGAATATCGCCGGCGTCATGGCTTCGCCGACGGCTTCGAACTGCTGGAGAACGTACCGAGCAAGCTCGCCGCCGAGGTCGAGGGCGACCAGCGTTCCCAATTGGAGCGCCTGTTCAATCCGCAGCCGCGAACGCGCCGGCTGTTCAAGATCTTCCTGGCTGCGCTGAATCACGGGTCTGCCGCGTCGCGCCTGGGGGCCGCGGCTGTCGAGGCCTTGCGGCAGTACGGCAAGTCGATGCGCATCGTGTATTGCGTGCCGGTCATCGCGCTTGTGCTCGGCTGCATCTGGACCGTGCTGGCCTGGACAGGGGCAGGGAACATCGGCAAGGCCACCATTCTGACGATCAACTTCTGGGCGCCATGGTGGCTGCTGGCCTTGCTGGTGTTCGTGGTGACGCTGGGGCTGGCAGTGCTGGTCGGCATCACATGGGATCTGGCGCGTGGCCTGGTCCCGAACGGCTTCGGCCTGTGCCGAGGTCACGGCGGCGAGGCCGCTGCGGGCGAACCGGACCTCGTCGAATTCCTGCACGCATCCATCCAGCAGGCAGCCGGGCGCGACCCTGCGGCCGATGCGCCGCTCACCTTTGCGGATCTGTGGGATGCGCCATCCCCGCCATCCGAGGTTCTGAAATACGACGCGGTGGATGCTGACCAACGCTCCATCGATCTGCAGGTCTACGTGAGCAACCTGTCCCACGGGCGGCCCTATCTGTTTCCGTTGGACGAGTCCGATGACATGGAGAGGCTGTTCTTCCTTCCCGACGACTTGAAGGACTACTTTCCGCAAGGGTTGCTGGATTACCTGGAAGGAATGTCGAGCAGCTACATGCCACGCGATGCCCTCGATCCGCCGGTCAGCGCGGTTCCCGAGGGCCTGCGCGAGCTGCCGACCGGCGCATTGCCGATCGTCGTTGCCGCACGCATGGCGATGAGTTTCCCGTTCCTGATCTCGGCGGTGCCCTTGTGGGCGCTGGTATACGAAACCCCCTACACCAAGCCAGGTGCGAGGCGCTGCTGGATGTCCGACGGCGGGCTGTGCTCGAACTTCCCGATCCACCTGTTCGACACCTGGGTACCCAGGTGGCCGACTTTCGGAATCTCACTGCAGTCCCGCGCGAGCCGGGACGCCGGGCCGCCGGTCTGGCTGCCGAAGCAGAACCGGGAGGGCCGAGCCGACACATGGGACCCCGACGAGGTGCGTACCCGCACCGGCCTGGCCAGCCTGATCTCATTCACGGTAGCGCTCTTCACGACGACCTGGCGCTGGAATGACGGCACGGCCACGCGCATGCCGGGCGTGCGCGACCGGGTCGCACGCGTCTACCTGCTGCCGGACGAGGGCGGAATCAACATCCGAATGTCGGGCAGGCAGATACTTGAACTGGCCGACGAATACGGCACCGCCGTGGCCAAGGCCTTCATCGAAAAATTCGCGATGCCTGGCAGCGTCGGCTGGATCGAGCACCGCTGGGTGCGCTTCAATGCCCTGCTGACGGCACTGCGCGAGCGTGTCACCGGACTGGCCTCCGCAGTCGGAACCCAGCCGGATACTCCAGCACTGGCGCAGCAGATCGCGGCAGCAGCCACTTCGCCGCCGCTGCGCGCGGCTCGCACGGGTCCGCCCTGGCCGTCGGAGATGCCGATCGACGCACCGCAGGTCGCGGACTTGCAGGCGCTGCAGGCTGCCTTGCTCACCCTCGAGAAGTCGTTCGTCGCCGCGACCGCGCCCGCCGCTTTCGATGCGGTGCCGCGCCCGGGCCTGCACATCCGGCATCCTTCGTGAACCGTCCGGTCACTGCCGGCGCAGTCGGCGCGGTGCATCCTGCGGAAGCCGCCGCCGCCGTGGCGTCCGTGTCACCGGCGGACGCGATGGCACTGGAGCCTCAATTGCAGGCAACCCGCAGGTGGTCGGGCAAGGGAACGGTCTTCTTGTTGGGGAAGTCCAGCCACACCAGCGTCGCGCCGCCGTTGGCGGAGACGAGGTCGGGCGTGTCGGACATCGAGAGCGTGAAGTAGGTGTCCAGGCTCCTGGAGCCCGGCTTCGGCGGCGTCACGAAGTGGCGCGCGACGATCTCGCCGGGATACTCGATCTGGCGGATGAAGTTGCAGAAGCCGTTGGCCATCACCGGCCCGACGCCTTCCGGGTTGGGCTCGGCGCCGAACGTCTGCAGCCACTCGATGCGCAGCGACTCGAAGTAGCGGAAGTAGATCGTGTTGTTGACGTGGCCCATCGCGTCGAGGTCGCCCCAGCGCACCGGGATGCGCATCTCGTGGACGAGCTTCAGGCCTTCCGGCAGGTCGAAGCGCATCGTTCAGAGGCCGAAGCCGTCGTCCGCCTGCAGGACGGCGCCGTTGATGAAGTGGCTCTCGTTGGCGCACAGCATCAGCAGCGCGCTGTCGAGGTCGGACGGCTTGCCGATGCGCTTGCGCGGCGTCATCTGGATCAGCTTCTGGCCCGACTCGGTCGCCCAGTGGTGGTGGTTGATCTCGGTGTCGATGTAGCCGGGGCACAGCGCGTTGACGTTGATGTCGTAGCGGCCCCATTCGAGCGCCATCGCGCGCGTCATGTGGATCACCGAGGCCTTGCTCATCGCGTAGACGCCGATCTGCGACAGCGGCCGCAGGCCGGCCATGGAGGCGACGTTGACGATACGGCCACCGGTATACGTGCCGGGCGCGGCGCCGCGGGCGCGCGCGATCATGCGCTTGGCCACTTCCTGCGCGACGAAGAAGGCGCCGCGGGCGTTGACATCGAACACGTAGTCGAAGTCCTCGGGCGTGACGTCGGTCAGCTTTTGCGTGGTGCTGACGCCGGAGTTGTTGACGAGGATGTCGATGACGCCCATCTCGGTCTCTGCGTGGGCGACGGCGGCCTTGATGCTGTCGGGGTCGGTGACGTCGAGCTCGACGACGTGCGCGTCGCCGCCGGCCGCCTCGATCTCGGCGCGCAGCGTCTTCAGCCGCTCGACGCGGCGCGCGGCCAGCACGACGCCGGCACCCGAGTTCGCCAGCGTCTTCGCGAACTGCGCGCCGAGCCCGCTGGACGCGCCGGTGACGAAGGCGACGCGGCCTTCCAGGTCGATCTTCATGGCCATGATCTGCTCTCTCCGTGAGTTCGTTTTGAGGCGGGCGTGCGAGCACGCTGCGGCGACGTCGGCGACGCCGTCCCGCCTGGATTAGATGGGTGCCACCATAGCATGCAGCGCAAAAATCGAACGATCGTGCTATTTTCGTCCGCGTGCCCCGTAGAATGCAGCCCCAATGGCTCCAAGCCGGCGCCCCAGGCATTCATCTTCCCAGGAAAGCTGCTCATGACCCCGCAAGAACTCATTGCTCAATACGGCCCGCGCGAGGCGATGGAATACGACGTCGTGATCGTGGGGGCCGGCCCGGCCGGGCTGTCCACCGCGATCCGCCTGAAGCAGCTGGCCGCGGAGTCCGGCAAGGAAGTCTCCGTGGTCGTGCTCGAGAAGGGCTCGGAACCGGGGGCGCACATCCTGTCGGGCGCCGTGATGGATCCGATCGCGATCAACGAGCTGCTGCCGAACTGGAAGGCCGACGGCGGCCCGCTGCTGCAGCCGGTCACGGGCGACGAGTTCCTGTTCCTGTCGGAGACGGGTTCGAAGAGCGTGCCCGAGTGGCTGATGCCCATGCCGTTCCACAACAAGGGCAACTACGTCATCAGCCTGGGCAACGTCGTCAAGTGGATGGCGAGCCAGGCCGAGGCGCTGGGCGTCGAGATCTTCCCCGGCTTCGCCGCGGCGGAGGTGCTGTACGACGACAAGGGCGCGGTCAAGGGCGTGGCCACCGGCAACGTGGGCGTCGGCCGCAACGGCGAGCCGCACGACGGCTTCCAGCTGGGCATGGAGCTGCACGGCAAGTACACGATCTTCGCGGAGGGCGCGCGTGGCCATCTGGGCAAGCAGATCCTTGCGAAGTTCAACCTGCAGGAAGGCCGTGACCCGCAGAGCTGGGCCATCGGCATCAAGGAGCTGTGGGAGATCCCGGCCGACAAGGCCAGGCCCGGCCACGTGATGCACACCGGCGGCTGGCCGATGATGGACGACACCTTCGGCGGCGGCTTCCTGTACCACCTCGAAGGCAACAAGGTGACGCTGGGCTTCGTCATCGGCCTCGACTACAAGAACCCGTGGATGAGCCCGTTCGAGGAGATGCAGCGCTGGAAGACGCACCCCGCGATCCGCGCGCACCTCGAAGGCGGCAAGCGCATCTCGTACGGCGCGCGCGCCATCAACAACGGCGGCCTGCAGGCGCTGCCCAAGATGGTGTTCCCGGGCGGCGCGCTGGTGGGCTGCGACGCGGGCACGCTCAACGCGTCGCGCATCAAGGGCAGCCACGCCGCGATCAAGACCGGCATGCTTGCCGCCGAGGCCGCGTTCGCCGCGCTGCAGGCCGGCCGCCAGGGCGACGAGCTCGCCGCGTATCCCGATGCGTTCGACAAGAGCTGGCTGCACACCGAGCTGCAGCGCACCAAGAACTTCAAGCTGTGGTTCAAGAAGGGCAAGCTGATCGGCAACATCATGACCGGCATCGAGCAGTGGCTGATGCCCAAGCTCGGCATGATCCCGCCGTGGACGCTGCACGGCACGGTCAAGGACAACGAGACGCTGCGCCCGGCCGCCGAGATGCCGAAGATCGCGTATCCGAAGCCGGACAACAAGCTCACCTTCGACCGCCTCAGCTCCGTCTTCGTCAGCAACACCAACCATGCCGAAGACCAGCCGATCCACCTGACGCTGAAGGACAACTCGGTCCCGGTCAACGTCAACCTCGCGAAGTACGCCGGCCCCGAAAGCCGCTACTGCCCGGCCGGCGTGTACGAGTTCGTCAAGAACGAGGACGACACCGACCGCCTGCAGATCAACGCGCAGAACTGCGTGCACTGCAAGACCTGCGACATCAAGGATCCGACGCAGAACATCGTGTGGGTCACGCCCGAGGGCGGCGGCGGCCCGAACTACGCCGGCATGTGATGCCCTCGACGCCCGCCTTGCGCGGGCGTTAATTCTTCGTCAAGGAAGAAACCTGCAACTGCGCGTTGTTTTGGGCATCTTTCGGATGCCAGGGGCCGCCAAACTCCGTTAGTCTGCACGTCTATAAAAATGGACGAGACAGACCGGACATGGCATCCCTGCGAGGGTTCACCGACGCGCTGTTGACCACCGATCGCCGCCAGCGCTTCCGCCTCGCGCAGGCCTGGCTCGCGTCGGCGATGATGTGCTTCTGCGTGCTCGCGCTGCACATCGCCAACGGCTTCGGCCTCGTCGACACCGGCCCGATCTGGTGGTGGTCGGCCGCCTCGGTGGCTGGCATGCTGGTGGTCGTCAGCGTGATCCGCGGCGGTGCCAACAAGCGCTTCGCCGACCCGGCGCTGACGATGCAACAGATGCTCTACGCGATCCTGTGCGCGGCCTGGGCGTATTCGTTCGCGGGCCAGGCGCACAGCCTGGTGGGCATCATCCTCGCCGTGATCCTGATGTTCGGCATGTTCGGGCTGTCGAGCCGGCAGGTGATCTGGGTCGGCTTCTACACGCTGGGCCTGTTCGGCTTCGTGATGATGCTCGCCTCGCGCCGCAACCCCGAGCACTACCCGCCGGGCGGCGAGATCGTCTACTTCATGATGCTGTGCATCATGGTCATCGGCGTGGGCCTGCTCACCGTGCGCCTGCACCGCATGCGCGACCGGCTGCGACGCCAGAAGCTCGAGCTCGAGGCCGCGCTGGCGCACATCCATCGCCTGGCCACGCATGACGACCTCACCGGCCTGGTCAACCGCCGCCACATGCAGGAGCTGCTCGAGAACGAGCGCATGCGGCTCGAGCGCAGCGAGCAGGACTGGTGCGTCGCGCTGATCGACCTCGACCACTTCAAGTCGGTCAACGACGCCCACGGCCATGCCATCGGCGACGAGGTGCTGCGCGCGCTGAGCCGGCACGCCCACACGCTGATCCGCCGCACCGACGTGCTCGCGCGCTGGGGCGGCGAGGAGTTCGTGCTGCTGCTGCCCAACACGCCGTTGGCGCAAGCGGTCATCTCGCTGGAAAGGCTGCGCGAGCACTTCCACGGCCACCCGCTGGTGGTGCAGGACATCACGCTGCCGGTGTCTTTCTCGGCCGGACTGACCGAGCACCTGCGCGGCGAGAGCGTGGCCGAGACGCTGGAGCGGGCGGACAAGCTCTGCTACCAGGCCAAGACCCTGGGACGGAACCGGGTGGAGCGTGGCTGACGCCGTCGTCGACAACACGAGCGTGGAGCCGGCGCGCAAGCCGGGCTGGGTGCGCGAGTTCTGGCCGACGATCCTCGCCACGCTGCTCATCCTGTCCAGCGCGCGACCCGGTGCCGGGTTCCTGCTGCCGCTCTGGCTGCCGATCCTGCTGGTCTGGTTCCCGCGCATGGCCTGGCTCGCCTGGCGACGTCCGGCGCGGCGCAAGGCCCAAGGCATCAAGGCGGTCGCGATCGTGGCCGCACTGGCCGTGAGCGCGTTCGCGCACGGCCGCTACGAAAGCGAGGCGCGCGCGCAGGCGCAGCGGGTCGTCGACGCCGTCACCGCATACCACGTCCAGCACGGCAGTTATCCGGACGATCTTGCGCAGGTCGGCCTCGATGCGGACGCGCTGCGCCGCGACTGGCAGGTGCGCTACTGGACGCACGACGGACAGCACCGCGTGTCCTACGCGGCGGAGTTCACCGTGTACGACGGCTACAGCTACGACTTCGACAAGCCGGGGTGGGTCTACAGCGCGGAGTGAGTGGGACCGGCGGGGTCTGGCTTCTCCCCGTCCGCGAGATCACGTGGGCCGCAGAGGGGATGGCGATCGCGGATGAGGCAATGCCAGCCCCCTTCGGCACTTCACAGCGGCTCGACCGTCACTCCCACCCAAGGCGCATTGCCCGACCCGCCGCGGATGACGCCGCGCAGCGGCGCCACGTCGGCATAGTCGCGCCCCCACGCCAGCGTGACGTGATCCTGCCCCACCGGCACGTCGTTGGTCGGATCCAGCGCCAGCCAGCCGTGCGGCGGGCACCAGACCTGGGCCCAGGCGTGCGACGCGTCGGCGCCGACCAGGCGCGGCTTGCCGGGCGGCGGCTGGGTCAGCAGATACCCGCTGACGTATCGCGCCGCCAGGCCGAGGGAGCGGCAGGCGCCGATCAGCACGTGGGCGAAGTCCTGGCAGACGCCGTGGCGCAGCGACAGCGCCTCCAGCGCGCCGGTGGTGACCGACGTCGACTGCGGCAGGTACTCGAACTCGTCGTGGATCCGGTGCATCAGCGCGAGCGCCAGCTCGACGACGCCCTCGTTGTCGTCGGCGGACGGACGCGCCCAGTCGGCCAGCGCCTTCGCGCGCGGCGCGAGCGCGGAGTCGAGCGCGAACTCGGCGGCCTCGAAGGCGGCGCGCTCGGCGCGGCGTTCCTCCGACGAGCCGCCCGCGTTGACGTCGTGCGCGCTCGCGCCCGCGTGCAGGCGCAGGTCGCGCGCGACCGCGCGCCAGGGCTGGCTCGTGCCGGGCTCGGGCAGCGGCTGCGCGCTGACGCCGGCCTCGAATGCGGAGGTGACGTCGAGCTCGTCGTGCACCTGCGAGTGCGCGAAGACCTGGCGCGCGTTGCCCCAGGGGTCGACCGTCTCGCGGATGCCGCTGGCCAGGTCGACGCCGGCGTCGGGATGCGGCGAGACGACCAGCGACCAGGCGCGGATCTGCTGCGTGGCCGTGTCGCGCGGGCGCAGGTGCGCGAGGTGGTGCGCGCCCTCCACTTCGGAGTCGTAGCGGTAGCTCGTCTGGTGGCGCACGTGCAGCCAGCGCACTTCGGGGACGACAACCTCGGACTCGACATCCTGCTCGATCGCCCCATCCGCTGCAATGCGCGGTTCAGGATCGTCGCTGTCGGAGCCCTGCGACTGGGATTGCGATTGCGAAGGCGAAGGCGATCCCGGCGGCGACTGCGCCTGCTCCTGCTGCTGGCCGTCCTGCGACTGCGCCATCGGCTGCGGCTGCCAGCGGAGCTGCCAGGTCAGCGGGGTCCCGACATCGTTGCTCATTGCCACACCGTGTGATCGCCCGGCCCGACGTGCGAGAACAGCCGCCGCCCGACCTCGGCCGACAGGGCCTGCGTGCGCTCGCTGAGGGTCTTCAGCGACGACAGCAGCACCGCGTGGCGGCCGTCCTCGTCCACTTCCAGCAGCTGTTCCAGCGACCATTCGTCGGGCGCCGGCAGCTCGTCCAGCATGCGTTGCACCCAGCGCTGCTCGTGGCGCGCCAGGCGCTCGACGCGGTCGCGCAGCGTGCGTGCGACGCCCGCGAGCGAGCGCGGGTTGTCCAGCTCCAGCACCAGCAGGTGCAGCAGCGGCGGCAGCTCGCGACGGGCCTGGAACTGCGCGCGGTAGGTGATCGTCGAATCGAACAGGCCCAGCAGCAGCGCAAAGCCGTCGTCGCGCGCCGGCAGGTCGAGCTGCAGGCCCAGCATCAGCGCCTGCGTGAGGAAATCCAGGCGCTCGGTCTGGCGGCCCACGCTCAGCAGGCGCCAGCCGTCGTCCCGCGTCATGCGGTCGGACTGCGCCCCGGTGATCGCCGCCAGGTGCGTGGCGGCGCGCTGCAGCACCACCATGACGTCGTCGACGGACTCGACCGCGTGCCCCGTGCCGCCCGCGGCGACGCCCGCCGCGCGCGGCTGCAGCACCGCGCCGAGCCGCTCCTCGAAGTTGCGGCCGACGGCGTCGATCAGCTTCCAGTGCTCCACCGACAGCCGCTCGCGCAGCGCCTGCGCGCAGTGGCGCAGCGCGCGCAGGTTGAACGCGACGCTCATCGCGGAGGTGTCGGCCATCGTGTGCACCAGCGAGCGCTCGAACACGCGCACCGACTGCACCGGCGACGGCACGGCGCCGCCGATCAACCCGTTGCGCAGCGCCAGCCGGCCGAGCGCGTCCAGCATCACCGGGTTCGCGTTGTTGAGCGATTCGAGCGTGATGCGCGCGAGCCGCACGCTGTTGTCGGCGCGCTCGGTGTAGCGGCCCAGCCAGTACAGGTTCTCGGCGGAGCGGCTGGTGACGGTGCGGCGCGTGCGCGAGAGATCGCCCGCGCTGAGCGGCTTGGGCAGCAGCGTCGTGGCGTCGACCTGGCCTTCGGTCATCACCCAGGTGTCGACCGACACGCTGCCGTGCTGCATCGACAGCCACGCGTCCTGCGCGGCGTCGCGCCGCGTGGCCACGCGCGTCAGCGCGCCCGGCATCACGTGCCAGCCGCCGCGGCCGTCGGTCATCGCGTAGACGCGCACCAGCGCCGCGCGCGGCTCCAGCGCGCCGTCGTTCCAGACCGGGATCTCGGACGGCCGCACCCGCGCCTGCAGCGTGTAGGCGGCGGGGCGGGCATCGATGTCGGACAGCAGGCTCTCGCGTGCGGCGGCCGACAGCTCGGCCACGCCGTGCGGCGCGAAGCCCTCGGTGGTCGCGCTGCTGGGGAACGTGGGCGCGACGACGAAGTCGGCGAGACGATCGCGCTGCGCCTGCCAGACGGCGTCCTCGCCGCACCACCAGCTCGTGGTCGACGGCAGCAGCAGCTCCTCGCCCAGCAGCCGGCGCGC
This sequence comes from Scleromatobacter humisilvae, assembly GCF_023231945.1. Taxonomy (GTDB): domain Bacteria; phylum Pseudomonadota; class Gammaproteobacteria; order Burkholderiales; family Burkholderiaceae_C; genus Scleromatobacter; species Scleromatobacter humisilvae. The sequence continues at coordinate 79,874 of NZ_JAJLJH010000003.1, read as the reverse complement.
GACGGCGGGCCAGAACGCGGCCAGGCCGGGGCTCTCGAGAAAGCCGGCGCCGGGCGCGTTGGCGACCACCACCTGGCCCGCGCGGATCACGCCCAGCAGCCCCGGCACGCCGAGCGCGGAATCGCCGCGCAGCTCCAGCGGGTCGAGGTACTCGTCGTCGACCCGGCGCAGCAGCACGTGCACCGGCTCCAGGCCGTGCAGCGTCTTCAGGAACAGGCGCTCGCCGCGCACGGTGAGGTCGCCGCCCTCGACCAGCGTCACGCCCAGATAGCGCGAGAGGAACGCGTGCTCGAAGTACGTCTCGTTGTGCGGGCCCGGCGTCAGCAGCACGACGCGGGCGCTGTCGCCCTCCGGGCTCAGCCGCTGCAGGCCCTGCAGCAGGCCGAGGAAGCCGGCGGCCACGCGCTGCACGTGCAGGTCGCGGAAGGCCGCGGGGAATTGCTGCGAGATGATGAGCCGGTTCTGCAGCAGGTAGCCGAGCCCGGACGGCGCCTGCGTGCGCTGGCTGACGACGCGCCAGTCGCCGTCGCGGCCGCGCGCGAGGTCGAACGCGGCCACGTGCAGGTGCACGCCGCCCGACGGACTGCAGCCGTGCATCGCGCGCAGGTACTGCGGATGCGCGAGCACCAGCGACGCCGGCAGCAGCCCTTCGTCGAGCAGGCGGCGGCTGCCGTAGACGTCGGCCAGCACCGCATCGAGCAGGCGCGCGCGCTGCTTGACGCCCTCCTCGATCGCGGCCCAGGCCGTGGCGTCGATCAGAAAGGGCAGCGGCTCCAGCGGCCAGGCGTTGGCTGCGGCGGCGCCTTCGGCGTAGACGTTGTAGGTGACGCCGTCGTCCTGCACGCGGCGGCCGATGCGCGCCTTGGTCTGCGCCAGGTCGACCCAGCCGTCGGAGCCGGCGGCGTCGAAGAACTGGCGCCAGGGCGGCGCGAGTTCCGCGCCGGCCGCGGCCTCCTCCGCGATGACGCCGTGCAGCTCGTCGAAGCTGCCCGGCGTGCCACGCTGCGCCGCGGCGCGCGCGAGGGCCGCGGCCTCGGGGGCGTCGTCGGAAAGAAAGCTGGTCTGGACGGATGTCGGCATCGGGGACAAGACAAAGGCGGCCGGGGCCGCCTTCTTGCGGGGCAACTAGCGGTTTCGGCGCAGATCGAGTGTGAACGGAAACTCCAGGCTGCGCTGCGGCCGCGACACCGCCATTTTCCCAGGTGTATGGCCGAGCGCGAAGAAACGCGCCAGCCGGCGGCTCTCCGCCTCGTACGCATTGACCGGAAGCGTTGCATAGTTGCGACCGCCCGGATGCGCCACGTGGTACTGGCAGCCGCCCATCGACCGCTGCGACCACCGGTCCACCAGGTCGACCGTCAGCGGCGCCTGGACGGGAATCGTCGGATGCAGCCCCGACGGCGGCTGCCACGCGCGGTAGCGCACGCCGCCGACGAACTCGCCGACCCTGCCCGTCGGCTGCAGCGGCACCGGCTGGCCGTTGACGGTGAGCACGTGGCGCGAGTCGATCAGGCCGGTCACCTTCAGCTCGATGCGTTCCAGCGACGAGTCGACATAGCGCACCGTGCCGCCGGCGCTGCCCTCCTCGCCCATCACGTGCCAGGGCTCCAGCGCATTGCGCAGCGTCACGTGCACGCCGCCCGCTGCGAATTCGCCCACCTTCGGGAAGCGGAACTCCAGGTGCGGCGCGAACCACTCGGGGTCGAAGGCCATGCCGGCGTCGGTCATCTCGAGCAGCACGTCCGCGAAGTCGGTCTGGATGAAATGCGGCAGCAGGAAGCGGTCGTGCAGCTCGGTGCCCCAGCGCACCAGCGGCTGGTCGTAGGCCTTGGCCCAGAAACGCGCCACCAGCGCGCGCAGCAGCAGCTGCTGCACGATGCTCATGCGCGAATGCGGCGGCATCTCGAACGCGCGCAGCTCCAGCAGGCCGAGGCGTCCGGTAGACGAGTCGGGCGAGTACAGCTTGTCGATGCAGAACTCGCTGCGGTGCGTATTGCCGGTGGCGTCGACCAGGATGTTGCGCAGGCTGCGATCCACGAGCCACGGCGGCACCGTGTCGCCGCGCTCGCGCGTGGCGCGCGCGATCTCGGCCAGCGCGATCTCGAGTTCGTAGAGCTGGTCGTTGCGCGCCTCGTCGATGCGCGGCGCCTGGCTGGTCGGACCGATGAACAGGCCGGAGAACAGATAGCTCAGCGACGGGTGGTTGTGCCAGTACGCCAGCAGGCTGCCGAGGACGTCGGGGCGGCGCAGGAACGGCGAGTCGGACGGCGTCGCACCCCCCAGCACGAAGTGGTTGCCGCCGCCGGTGCCGGTGTGCTTGCCGTCGATCAGGAACTTCTCGGTGGACAGCCGCGACTCCCACGCCGCGTGATACAGGAACTCGGTGTGCTCGACCAACTCCGTCCAGTTGAAGGCCGGGTGGATGTTGACCTCGATGACACCGGGATCGGGCGTGACCTGCAGCAGCTTCAGGCGCGGATCGCGCGGCGGCGGATAGCCCTCCAGCACGATCTTCGTGCCCAGCTCCCGGCAGGTGGCCTCGATCGCGGCGAGCAACTCGAGGTAGTCCTCCAGGCGCTCCAGCGGCGGCATGAACACGTACATCACGCCGCTCGGCGAGCCCACGCGCTCGGCCTTCGGGCCGTTGGCGCGGCGCGGGTCGCGCACCTCGATGCACAGCGCCGAACGCGTGACCCAGTTGGCCGACTCGAACTTGCCGGGAATGCGTTCGTCGACCGGCGACGGCGAGGCGCTCGCGGCGGCGTTGGCCGCGCGATTGGCGGCCAGCGTCGCGGCGGCGCCCGTCGCGCCCGGCGTGACGCCGCCGACGATGCGTGTCGGCACCGCCCTGGCATCGGCCGCGGACTGCGGCGAGATCGGCGCGCCGCCGCCGGCCGATCCGACCGCGCCGCGCGCACCGAACACCCCCGGCACCGTCGTCGACGGCGTACCGCCCGCGACCGGGAACGACGTCGGCAAGGCGCCGCGCGAATCCATCGGATCGCGCTCGATCATGTACGGGTATTCGTTCTCGCGCACCCAGGCGAGCGAGTCGAGCGGCAGCCGATAGCCCATCGGCGAATCGCCCGGGATCAGGTACATGCGCTCGCCGCGGAAGTGCCACGGGCCGGTGACCCAGCGGCCGCCGACCAGGCCCGGGCCGGGCTCGCGGCGCAGCGGCAGCACGTAGCCGACGGGCGCGTCCAGCCCTTGCGTGTAGACGCGGCGCAGGCGGTTGCGTTCGAGTTCGTCGGACAGCCGGGACTCGAACGGATCGACGTTGACCGGCAGCTGGCGCTCGCGCCAGAGGTAGTAGAACGTGTCCTCGAAGCCGGCCTGCACCGTGGTGTCGACCAGCCCCAGCTTGCGCGCCAGCGTCCGGCCGAAGCGCTGGGCATCGGCCGCGGTGTAGTTCTGCGGGACGCGCTCGTCGGCGAACAGCGACGGGTCGTTCCAGCACGGCGTGCCGTCCGCGCGCCAGCAGATCGACAGCGCCCAGCGCGGCAACTGCTCGCCCGGATACCACTTGCCCTGGCCGTAGTGCAGGAAGCCGCCGGCGCCGTAGTGGTCGCGCAGCCGCAGCACCAGCTCCTGCGCGCGCATGCGCTTGGTCGGGCCCAGCGCGTCGGTGTTCCATTCGGCGCCGTCGCGGTCGTCGATCGAGACGAACGTGGGCTCGCCGCCCATCGTCAGGCGGACGTCGCCGGCCACCAGCTGCGCGTCGACCTGCTCGCCCAGCCGCAGCACCGCCTGCCACTGCTCCTCGGAATACGGCAGCGTGACGCGCGGCGACTCCCAGATGCGCGTGACGGCCATGTGGTGGCTGAACTCCACCTCGGACTCGTCGACGCCGCCGCTGATCGGCGCCGCGCTCGAGGGCTGCGGCGTGCACGCCAGCGGCACGTGGCCCTCGCCGGCGAGCAGGCCCGAGGTCGGGTCGAAGCCGATCCAGCCGGCGCCGGGCAGGTAGACCTCGCACCAGGCGTGCAGGTCGGTGAAGTCGATCTCGGTGCCGCTGGGGCCGTCGAGCGCCTTCTGGTCGGGCGCGAGCTGGATCAGGTAGCCCGAGACGAAGCGCGCCGCCAGGCCCAGCTTGCGCAGCACCTGCACCATCAGCCAGCCGGAGTCGCGGCACGAACCGGAGGCCAGCGTCAGCGTCTCCTCGGGCGTCTGCACGCCGGGCTCCATGCGGATCAGGTAGCGGATGTCGCCCTGCAGGCGCTGGTTCAGCGAGACGAGGAAGTCCATCGTCGCCGTGGGCTCGAGCGGGATGCTCGCGACGAAGGCGTCGAACGCGGGACCCTGCTCATCGACGACCGTGTAGGGCGCGAGCTCGGTGGCCAGCGCCTCGTCGTACTTGAACGGGAACTTTTCGGCGCTGTCCTCAAGGAAGAAGTCGAACGGGTTGTAGACCGCCATCTCGGCGACCAGATCGACGGTCACCTTGAACTCGCGCGTCTTCTCCGGGAACACCAGGCGCGCGAGATAGTTGGCGAACGGATCCTGCTGCCAGTTGATGAAGTGGTCGGCCGGCTCGATCTTCAGCGAGTACGACAGGATCGTGGTGCGGCAGTGCGGCGCCGGACGCAGGCGCACGATCTGCGGGCCGAGCGAGACGAGCCGGTCGTACTTGTAGTGCGTGACGTGACTCAGTGCGACGTGGATGGCCAAGGACGAACTCCCCAAAAAAATGCTGGCCCGCACGCCGATGCCGGCGGCGGACTCGAAACGTGGACGGCGCGCCGGCGTGCGGCGCGCCGTGCGGGTCACTGCGTGACGAGGAAGTCCTTGCTGATGCCCACGCCCAGCTCGCCGACGTTCGCCAGGAACTGTGTCAGGAACGCGTGCAGGCCGGTGGACAGGATCTCGTCGATGCGGCCATAGCGCAGGTCGGCCTCGAGACGGCCGGCGCGGCGCAGCGTCTCGCCCGAGTTCGCGTTGGCGACGGAGCGCAAGTTGCTGCTCATGCGGTTCATGCAGTGCGCCAGCGAGCGCGGCATGTCGGCGCGCAGGATCAGCAGCTCGGCCACCTTCTCGGGCTGGATCACGTTGCGGTAGACCTTGCGATAGACCTCGAAGCCGGACACCGAGCGCAGGATCGCCGACCAGTGATAGAACTCGTACTCGTTGTCGCGCTCGTCGGCGTGGCCGTAGAAGTCGCTGTCGACGTCGTGGAACTTGACGTCCAGCATGCGCGCCGTGTTGTCGGCCCGCTCGAGGAACGAGCCGATGCGCACGAAGTGAAAGGCCTCGTCCTGCAGCATGGTGCCCACGACGACGCCGCGCGACAGGTGCGAGCGGAACTTGACCCATTCGAACACGTTGGCCGGATCGCGCCGCAGCTCGCCGCTGGCCAGCAGCTTGTTGAACTCGAGCCAGGTCTGGTTGGTCGTCTCCCAGACCTCGGTGGTGAGCGTGCCCCGCACGGCGCGGGCGTTCTCGCGCGCGGCACGCAGGCAGCTGACGATAGACGACGGGTTTTCCTCGTCGGCGACCATGAACTCCATCAGCTTGGCCGGATGGATGTCGCCATAGCGCTTGGTGTAGTCGCCGGTGAGCTCGCTGATGGCCAGCAGCCCGCGCCAGCCCAGCTCGGCGACGGCGTCGGATTGCGGCAGCAGCGCGGTCTGGTAGTTGACGTCGAGCATGCGCGCGGTGTTCTCGGCGCGCTCCATGTAGCGCGACATCCAGAACAGGTGGTCGGCGGTGCGGGAAAGCATCTTTGCAGGTCTCCTCAGGCCGATTTCGTTTGCGATTGCGACTGCGACGGGGCCTGCGGCGGCGTCGGCGCGCCCTTCTGCGCCTGCGGCTCCGCCTCCAGCACCCAGGTGTCCTTCGTGCCGCCGCCCTGGCTGCTGTTGACGACCAGCGACCCCGCCTTCAACGCCACGCGCGTGAGTCCGCCCGGCACCATCTGCACTTCCTTGCCGGACAGCACGTAGGGCCGCAGGTCGATGTGGCGCGGCGCGATGCCCGACTCGACGTAGGTCGGACACGTCGACAGGCTCAGCGTCGGCTGCGCGATGTAGTTCCCCGGGTTGGCGACGAGCACCTGGCGGAACGCCTCGACCTCGGCCTTGGTGGCCGCGGGCCCGACCAGCATGCCGTAGCCGCCGGCGCCGTGCACCTCCTTGACGACGAGCTCGGCCAGGTTGGCCAGCACGTAGCTCAGCTCCTTCGGGTCGCGGCACTGGTAGGTGGGCACGTTGTTGAGGATCGGCTTCTCGCCGAGGTAGAACTCGATCATCTTCGGCACGTATGGATAGATCGACTTGTCGTCGCCCACGCCGGTGCCGATCGCGTTGGACAGCGTCACGTTGCCGGCCTTGTACGCGCGCAGCAGCCCCGCGCAGCCCAGCGTCGAATCCTTGCGGAAGACTTCCGGATCGAGGAAGTCGTCGTCGAGGCGGCGGTAGATCACGTCGACACGCTTCGGGCCCTGCGTCGTGCGCATGTAGACGAAGTCGTCCTTGACGAACAGGTCCTGGCCCTCGACCAGCTCCACGCCCATCTGCTGCGCGAGGAAGGCGTGCTCGAAGTAGGCCGAGTTGTACATGCCGGGGGTCAGCACGACGACGGTCGGATCGTTGCTGCCGCCCGGGGCGACGCTGCGCAGCGTCTCGAGCAGCAGGTCGGGGTAGTGCGCGACCGGCGCGACCGCGTGCATGGAGAACAGCTCGGGGAACAGCCGCATCATCATCTTGCGGTTCTCGAGCATGTAGGACACGCCGCTGGGCACCCGCAGGTTGTCCTCCAGCACGAAGTAGCTGCCGGTGCCGTCGGCGTTGCCGGCACGCACGATGTCGACGCCCGCGATGTGCGAGTAGACGTCGCCCGGCACGTTCACGCCGATCATCTCGGGGCGGAACTGCGCGTTGTCGACGACCTGCTCGCGCGGCACGATGCCGGCCTTGAGGATCTCCTGCTCGTGGTAGACGTCGTGGATGAACCGGTTGAGCGCGGTGACCCGCTGCGCCAGGCCCTTCTCCATCTCGCGCCACTCGTGCGACGGGATCACGCGCGGGATCTGGTCGAACGGGATCAGCCGCTCGGTGCCCTCGCCGGAGTCCTTGTCGCCATAGACGGCGAAGGTGATGCCGACCCGCCGGAAGATCAGCTCGGCCTCGTTCCGACGGTCGCGCATCAGGTCGGCCGGCTGCTCGGCCAGCCAGCGCGCGTAGTCCTTGTAATGCTCACGCACCGCGTTGCCCGCGGCGTGCATTTCATCGAAAGGCGAATTCATGGCGAGCTCGGGCTCCCTGGTGCGGCGCCGCGCCGCGCGGCGTTCCGTGTGAATGCATAGCAACAACCGATCCAGCCGACCCCGGCGCCCCGTCCTGGCGGCGATGCCCGCCAAACCGGCCGACAGCGCCGTTCCGGCGTGCGGACTGGCCACCCCAGTATCGACGACGCACCGCCGGTGTGCAATGCGGCGCCCGGCGACGCGTTGTCGCGCACCACATTGAGCTCGCCGACACGCCGGCCCGCACCATGGCAAGGCCGGGCGTCGCTGGGCGCGCACCGGCACCGACGCTGGCAGGCGGGCGCCCTGAGGGCATCGGCGGCAGCCTGGCAGCCTGGCAGCCCGGCAGCCTGGCAGCCTGGCGGCCTGGCCGCCCTGACAGCCCTGGCGGCCCTGGCGCCCCTGGCGGCTGGCAGCCACGGCGGTCTCGCCTTCCGACGGACTGTTGGACAGGTGCACAGGCGGGCCCGCGGACTCGCGAGTCAACGGGCACGCGTATCGGTCGCCCGGCAGCCTTGGCGACGCGGCCGCCGTCAGGGGTCGGGCGGAGGGCCGCGCGACCCGGGCCACGCCGGTGTCGACGGCTCATCCGTCCCCTGCCACTGCCAGTAGCGCCGCCGCAGCGTCCGGGTACAGCGCGCCCCGCCGCCGGCCCACAGCCAGGCGCCGCAGTGGTCGGTGCGCACGACCGGGATGCCATGTGCGGCGTAGCGCGCCACGACCTCGGGGGCCGGATGGCCGTAACGGCTGCGGTAGCCGACCTGGATCACCGCCACCTGGGGACGCACGGCGTCGAGGAAGGCGTCGGTCGACGACGTGTGGCTGCCGTGATGGGGCACGACCAGCACGTCGCTGCGCAGCGCCGCGGCGGGCTCGCCGCGCGCGCGGGCGACGAGCCGCGCCTCGCCGGGCGCCTCGACGTCGCCGGTCAGCAACGCGCTCGCGCCGTCCGCGCCGACGACGCGCAGCACGCAGCTCAGCGCGTTGGTCTTCGCGCCGGGTCGATAGTCGCTTGCGAAAGGGTGAAGGATCGCGAAGCGCACGCCGTCCCACGACCAGCCCTGTCCGGCCTCGCAGGCGACATGCGGCAGCGGGTTCGCGCGCAACGGATTGTCGGCCGCGAGCGAGCTGCGCAGCGCGAGCACCGGCATCCGGTCGATGATGGACTGCGCGCCGCCCACGTGGTCGGCGTCGGCATGGCTCAGCATCAGCACGTCGACCCGGGGCTCGCCGCGCGCCTGCATCAACGGCAGCAGCAGGCGCTTGCCGGCGTCGTTGTCGTCGCCGAAGCGCGGGCCGGTGTCGAACAGCAGCAGGTGCGCGTGCGTGCGCACCAGCACCGCGGTGCCTTGCCCGACGTCGGCCGCCACCAGCTCGAAGCGTCCGGGCGGCGGCCGCGCGACGAAGGGCCACAGCAGCGGCGGCAGCATCGCCGCGCCGAGCGCGCGCACGCGCCAAGGCAGCGGCAGCATCAGCAGGGCGCCGCCCGCGAGCCCGGCCACCAGTGCCCAGCCAGGCGCCGTCGCGACGTGGACGCTGGCCTGCGGCCATCGCGCGAGCCAGGCCAGGAACGCCAGCAAGGGCTTCAAGGCCAGCGCCGCCAGTTGCCACAGGGGCGGCAGCGCGACGCCCAGCAGCGTCAACGGCGTCACCACCAGCGTCACCCAGGGCTCGGCGACGAGGTTGGCCAGCAGCCCGACCAGCGACAGCTGCTCGAAGGCCACCAGCGTCAACGGCGCCAAGCCGACGCTCGCGATGACCTGGGCCCGCACGCCGCCGCGCAGTTCCGCGGCGACCCCGTGGCCAAGCCGACGCAGGCCCGATCCGAATCGCAGTGCGGCCGCGCGCCACCCTGGCGACGGTCGCTGCGCCTTTCTCGACGCGCACGTCGGCACGGCACCGTCCCCGGCGTCCGTGCGCGCGCCAACGTGCGGGCTCGCGTCCCGCGCGCGCGCGGCCACGGCCTCGCGCGCGGGCTCGGACACCATCAACAGCCCGACCGCCGCGAACGACAGCCAGAACCCCGGTTGAAGCAGCGCCCAGGGGTCGAGCAAGGTCACCGGCACCATCGCGCCCAGCGCCACCAGCGATGCCGGCCAGTTCAGACCCGCGCTGCGCAGGAACGCCGTGGCCGCCAGCATCAGCACCGTGCGCTGCGCCGGCACGCCCCAGCCCGCCAGCAGCGCGTAGAGCCAGGCCACCGCGACGCCGCCCCAGCGCGCGGCCGCGGGGGTCGGCAGCCACAGCGCCGCACGCTCCGAACGCCGCCACACCGCGCCGACCGCCGCGCCGCCCAGCCAGCCCAGCATGGTGATGTGCAGGCCCGAGATCGACATCAGGTGCGCGACGCCCGTGTTGCGGAACACCTCCCAGCCCGGCCCGTCGATGGCGGCCTGGTCGCCGACGGCCAGCGCCGCCAGCGCGCCGGTGGCCGCGGCGTCGTCGGCCGATTGCGCGCTGAGCATCAACCGGTCGCGCACCCATTGGCGAGCAGTCGCGACCGGCGCCCACGAGGTGTCCAGCAACTGGCCGTTGCCGCGCACCGTGCCGGTCGCGCGCAGGCCCTGGTCGAACAACCACAGCTCGGCGTCGAAGCCGTCGGGATTCATCGCGCCGTGCGGACGCCGCAGGCGCACCGGCAGGCGCCAGCGCTGGCCGGCGCGCAAGGGCGCGGGCGACGCCGCGACCGCGCGGTCGTCGCGCTGGTTGCGGCTCCATGCGAGCCAGACGCGCGACGGGACGACCGGCCCGCCGGCGCCGGGCGACGGCGCCGCCGCGGCCGGGCTGTCGTCGTCCTCGTCGAAGCCGTCGCTCGAGGCGTGGTCGCGTGCCGCCGCCTCCTCGGCCTGGGCGACCGCGTCGGGCAACGGACGCCCGGCCGCGACGTCCAGCGAGCGCACTCGCTTCAGTTCGCGCGAGGTCATCCCGAGCGCCCGCGCCGACTCGACGACGAAGGCGAAGTGCTCGCCGTCCTGCGCGAGCTGCGGCATGTCGTCGATGACGCCGACGAGCTCGACATCGCAGCCCTCCCATGCGGGCGCGAGCGCATCGGCGAGGCGGGCGTCCGCGCGCCAACCCGCATAGCCGAAGCCGGCCGTGGCCACGGCGACGCAGATGCCGACACGCCATCGGCGTCGCAAGGCGACAAGCAGCATGACCAGCGCCGCGGCATCAATCAGTGGATACGCATCGCGGACCCACAGTGTCTGCTGCTGCAACTGCCACGCCACGCCGCCGACCCAGGAAAGCGCCGCGGCGGCACGCCACCAGGCGCCGGCGGCGTCCGATGAAGTGACAGTGCGGTCGTCGTGCATGAGCTCATCGTAGAGACGTCGTCCAAACGCCGCCCTGCGCCGATTGCCGCATTTCGCCCGCATTTGCCATCCTTCGCCCCACGACGAAACAACGAGCAGGCATCCGGCGCGAGACTGCGGTCACCCCGCCATGCGAGTCCGCCATGACCCTGACCTGCTTCATCCGCTACGAGATCGACCCGTTCAAGCGCGACCTGTTTCGCCGCTACTGCGAGGAATGGGGCCGCATCATCCCGCGCTGCGGCGGCCACCTGATCGGCTACTTCCTGCCCAGCGAGGGCACGAACTACGAGGCCTGGGGGCTGATCTCGTTCGACAGCCTGGCCGCGTACGAGGCGTACCGCAGGCGCCTGCGCGCCGACGCCGAAGGCCGCGCCAACTTCGAGTTCGCGCAGCGCGAGCGCTTCATCGTGCGCGAGGAGCGCACGTTCACCGAGGTCGTCGACGGCGCCTACTTGCGCCCATCGGAATACAGTGATGCAAACGTTGCTTGACGCTTCCACCATGCCCACTTCGCGCCGCGCGACGCCCGCGCCTTCCGACGCTCCGCACGAACCGCGCCTCGCGCGCATCGCCGCGCTGGTGGCGGAGCCGTCGCGGGCGCGCATGCTGGCCTTCCTGCTGTCGGGCGAGTACGCGAGCGCGGGCGAGCTCGCGCGCACCGCCTCGGTCGGCGCGGCCACGGCGAGCGCGCACCTGGTCAAGCTGGTCGACGCGGGGCTGCTCGTGTGCGAGCCGCGCGGCCGGCATCGCTACTTTCGCATCGCGGACGCCGACGTCGCGCACGCGCTGGAGGCGCTCGCGATGGTGGCGGAGCGCTCGTCGCACGACCGCACCTGGTCGGCGCCGGCGCGCCTGCGGTTGCGCGAAGCGCGCTGCTGCTACGGCCATCTGGCCGGACGCCGCGGCGTCGCGCTGCTCGAGCGCCTGCTGGCGCACGGCTGGCTGGTCGACGCGCCCGACGGTTACGCGCTGACCGACGCCGGCATCGCCGGACTGGCCGAGTTCGGCTTCGATGCCGCCGCGCTGGGTGCAAGCGCGTCGCATCGCATCGCCTATCCCTGCCTGGACTGGTCCGAGCGCCGCGACCACCTGGCCGGCAAGCTGGCCAGCAGCCTGTTGACGCATTTCATCGAACGAGGCTGGCTGCGCCGCATCGGCAGCGAGCGCGCGCTCGAGCTGACGCCGCCGGGGCAGCAGGCGCTCGCACCGCTGCTGGCGTTGCCATCCGTCACCCCTGACTGAGGCGATGTTGCGCATACTCTGCACGTCACGCCCATCGATGGAGACGCGCCATGCCCGAGGCCAGCACCGACGAGAACTGGTTCACCGCGATCCCGTGGTCGGCCCCGCAGGCCGTCGAGACGCTGCGCCGCGGCGGCGTCAACCGCGACCTTGTGCCGAAGGCGCCCGGCGTGTATGCCTTCACGCTGTTCGACGGCCCGATCACGCTGGCGACGAGGCTGGGCGTGCTCTACGTCGGCAAGGCCACGACGCTGCGCTCGCGCATGAAGGCCTACATGATCGATCCGGCCACGCTGAGCGTCACGGGCCGCGGCGGCGGCCTCAGCACCTCGCTGAAGCATGCGGGCAAGGTCGGCCTGCTGGTGCAGATCCAGCAGCGTTCGCGCGGCACGGCGCCGTCGGGCATCTTCTACCGCTGGGCGGTCACGCACGACGAGGCCGAGGCGCGCCGGCTGGAGCTGCTGCTGCTGAACTACTTGCGCCCGGGGCTCAACACGGCCGACCTCTGACCGGCGCCGACCGCCGCTTGTCCGCGCGAAACCGCCGCCCGCGCCCCCGCCGCGGGACAGGTGATTGGGGCTGCGTGTAGCATCCGAGCCCATCATCGGGCCACCCCGCGCCACCGCGTCCAGTCGGTGGCGGGCCGGCCCGCACGGAGAATCCCTCATGACGATCGCCGCCCGCCTGCAAGCCCTCGGAATCGAGCTCCCGCCGCTCGCCATCCCCGCCGCCGCCTACCTGCCCTTCGTGCAGACCGGCTCGCTCGTGTTCATCTCGGGCCACATCGCCAAGAAGGACGGCAAGGCGTGGGTGGGCCAGCTGGGCCTGACGATGACCACCGAGGAAGGCAAGGCCGCCGCGCGCTCGATCGCGATCGACCTGATGGGCACGCTGAAGGCCGCCGCCGGCGGCGACCTCGAGCGCGTCAAGCGCATCGTCAAGGTGATGAGCCTCGTCAACAGCACGCCCACGTTCACCGAGCAGCACCTGGTCACCAACGGCTGCTCCGAGTTGCTGGGCGAGATCTTCGGCGACGCCGGCAAGCATGCGCGCAGCGCCTTCGGCGTGGCGCAGATCCCGATGGGCGCGTGCGTCGAGATCGAGCTGATCGCGGAGCTCGCGGCGTGAGGATCCGGATCCGCATTCCGCAGGTCCTGACGATCATCGGCCTGGTGGCGCTCGGCGCCGTCGGACTGGCCGCGATTGCGCAATATCGGTTCGACATGCAGCCCTGCCCGTGGTGCGTGCTGCAGCGCCTGATCTACATCGTCGTGGGCGTGCTGGCGCTGCTGGGCGCGGTGCTGTCCAACACGCCGCGGCGGCTCGCCGTGGGGCTGGCGTTCCTGGGCGCGCTGTGGGGAATCGGCACCGCGCTGTACCAGCAGCTGCACGCCGTCAACGAGGCGTCGTGCGACCTCAGCATGGCCGAGCGCTTCATCGCCTGGTTGAAGCTGGACCAGCTGTTGCCGCAGCTGTTCGTCGCCTACGCCTCCTGCGCCGATGCCGCGGTGTCGGTGCTGCACATCCCGTTCGCAGTCTGGAGCTGCATCCTGTTCGCGATCCTCGCGCTGCTGCTGGCGTGGACGCTGCGCGCGTCGATGAGGACGCGTTGATCCGCCTGCGACGCGCGTGAATCCCGGAACGTACTACGCCGCCAGCGCCGGCCCCGCGCCCGCGCGTCCCGCGCTGCGCGGGCGCGTGCACGCGCACGTGTGCGTGGTCGGCGGCGGCTTTGCCGGGCTCGCCACGGCCATCGGGCTGATCGAGCGCGGCATGCGCGACGTCGTGATCGTCGAGGGCGAGACCGTCGGCCATGGCGCCTCGGGCCGCAACGGCGGCTTCGTCTTCGGCGGCTTCAGCCTCGACAACGCGCAGCTGCTGGCCGACCAGGGCCCGGCCGGCGCGCGCGCGCTGTACGACCTGACGCGCCAGGCCGTCGCGACGATCCGGCGCCGCATCGGGCAGTACGCGATCGCCTGCGACGCGATCGAGGGCGGCGTCGTGCTGGCCAACTGGTTCGACGACGACGCGATCCTGCGCAAGCGCCAGGAATTCATGGCCAGGGAGTTCGACGTGCACTGGCAGCTGCTGTCGCACGACGAGCTCGGCGCCTACACGCGCTCGCAGCGCTACGCCGGCGGCCTGCTGGAACCCGACGCGTTCCACTTCCATCCGCTGAAGTACGCGCGCGGCCTCGCGGCGGCGATCGAGCGCGAGGGCGGCCGCATCCACGAGCAGTCGCGCGTGACCCGGTTCGTCGCGCCGCGCGCGCCCGGCGGCGGCTTCGAGGTGCGCACGGCCGAGGGTGTCGTGCATGCGCGCCACGTGGTCGTCGCCGGCGGCGGCTACCTGCGCGGCGTGTCGGCGCCGCTGGAACGCGCGATGCTGCCGATCGCCACCTACGTGATGGCCACCGAGCCGCTGGGCGACGCGCTCGGCCGTTCCATCCCCGGCCGCGCCGCGATCTACGACACGCGCTTCTCGTTCGACTACTACCGCGCGCTGCCCGACACGCGCATCCTGTGGGGCGGCCGCATCTCCATCCTCGACCGCGCCGCCGAGCCCATTGCGCGCCTGCTCAAGCGCGACATGCTCAAGGTCTACCCGGAGCTGCGCGACGCGAAAGTGGACTACGCCTGGGGCGGCCTCATGAGCTACGCGCGCCACCAGATGCCGCAGATCGGCCAACTGCCTGACGGCACCTGGCACGCACTGGGCTTCGGAGGCCATGGTGTCGGGCCGACGACCGCCGCCGGCGAGCTGATCGCCGACGCGATCGCGGCCGGCGCGCCGATCCCGCCAGGCTTCGCCGCCTACGGGCTGCCGCGCGTCTGGGGCGCGGCCGGCATGCTGGCGGCGCAGATGACCTACAACTGGGCCGAGTTCAAGGACTGGGTCAACGACTGAGTCGCGGGATAGTCCTCGGCGCGCTCACGGACGCAGCGCCTCGAGGCGGCCATTGCGGACCTCCATCAAGTGCAGCGCGCGCCGCGCATCGCCATGCGCGTCGAGCGAATACTCGCCGTCCAGGCCCGTCCACTCGCCCGGCACCGACAGCGTCGCCCGCAGCGCCTTCGCGCCGCCTCGATCGAGCGCCGCGACGCCCAGCATCACGGCCTCGTAGGCCTGGACGGCCGGCGTCGTGGGCAGTTCGCCGAAGCGCTCGCGATAGCGGCTGACGAAGTCGCGCATGCGAGGCAGCGGGCTCTCGAGATCGACCGCCTGCAACGCGATCGCGCCCTCGGTCGAGTGGCCGCCGACCTGCAGGAATTGCACGTTCGCGCCCCACGGCGACAAGGCGATGGCGACCTTGGGGACGACGCGGCGCAAGTGCTGCGTCACGATCGCCGCGTCGCCGGGGCTGTTGACGAGGATGACGGCATCGCAGGGCGTGGCGACGACGCGGCCCATGACGTCGGCGAAGTCCAGCGAGTTGCCGGATCGATAGTCGATCTCGGTGGCGGTCGTGCCGCCGAGGCTGCGGAATTCGACGGCGGCGGCATGACCGAAGCTCGCCGAGTACGCGCGGTTGGCCGAATCCATCAGCACGACCACCGAGCGCGCGCCGCGATCGTGCAGCACGTGGGCGAGCTGGCGCGCGCCGGCCGGCGCGTCGGCGGCGTTGCGGAAGAAGAAGTCGTCCTTGCCCGAGAGCTCGTCCGTCGTGGCCGTCGGCGAGATCAGCACGAGTCCGCGGCGGTTGGCCTCGGGAACGGCGGCGACGGCCATCTCGCTGGTCATCGGCCCGACCGCGAACGCGGCCCCGCGCGACGCGAACGACGCGATGGCGGCCCGCGCGGCCTCCGGGTCGTTGCGGTCGTCCTGCACCAGCAGTTCGTAGCGCGCGCCCGGCTTGGCGTCCAGCGTCTCCACGGCCAGTTGCGCGCCGTTGCGGCCGCCGGCGCCGAGTTCCGAGATCAGGTCGCCCACGAAGCCGATGCGAACACTGTCGGGCGAATGGCAGCCGACGCAGGCCGCCAGCACCAGGCCGGCGACGACGAGGAAGATCGATTGAAACTGGGAGCGTGGAAACATGGAATGGACGAGTCCGGGTTCGAAGCCAGAACCCGTTGCCGGGCTGCTGTGCAACAGCACCTTCACCGTTCCGCGACGCCGAGCCGTCATCCTAAGGCAACCGACGGGCCCGTACGGTACGGATGTTCAGCCGGCGCGTGCCCATGCCCCCACAAGGGCCGGGGCGGGCAACGGAAATGGAAACGCCCGGCAAGCCGGGCGTCCTCGACCTCGAAGTTGTCCGACGTCAGAGCGCGATCACGCGCTGCCCCTTGATGGCCGCATCGATCGCCTTGCCCTTGCGCGCGCGCTTGCCCGCGTACGCGGCGAGCGTCGCCCCCTTGAGGTCTTCCTCCTTCGGCTTCTGGCCGCGGCCCAGGCCCAGCACCTTGACGCCGTTGGCGCAGGTGGCCACCGAGACGAGCGGATCCTTGGCGTCGACGTCCATCAGCGTGAGGCCCTTGCCGCCGTTGGACTGCAGCTTCAGCTCGTCGAGCGGGAAGACGAGCAGCCGGCTGCTCAGGCTCAGGCAGGCGACCTGCGTGTGCCCGGCCTGCAGCGGCATGGGCGGGAGGAGGCGGTCGGTGTCGGCGATGCTGAGAAAGCTCTTGCCGCCCTTCTGGCGGCTGGTCATGTCGCCCACCTTCGCCAGCAGGCCGAAGCCACCGGTGTTGGCCAGCAGCAGCGTCGCATCGGAGGACGCGGCGAAGTAGTGCAGCGGCTGGGTGCCGGCCTCGAGGTCGATCAGCGTGGTGATCGGCGTGCCGTCGCCGCGCGCGCCCGGCAGCAGGCTGACGGCCACCGTGTAGACGCGCCCGGTGCCGCCCTGGTTGCTGCCGAACACGAGCAGCGTGTCGACGCTGCGGCATTCGAAGGTGCCATACAACGCGTCGCCGGACTTGAACGCGAAGCCGCCGGCCTCGTGCCCGTGGCCCTTCATCGCGCGCACCCAGCCCTTGAGGCTGACCACCACCGTCACCGGCTCGTCGACGATCCTGACTTCGACGACGGCGCGCTTCTCGGCCTGGATCAGCGTGCGGCGCTCGTCGGCGTGCGCCTTGGCGTCGGCCTCGATCTCCTTGATCACCGTGCGCTTCAATGCGGCAGGGCTGGACAGGATGTCCTCGAGCTTCTGCTGCTGGCTGCGCGCCTCGTCCAACTGCTGCTGGATCTTGATGGCCTCCAGTCGCGCGAGTTGGCGAAGCCGGATATCGAGGATGTCGTCGGCCTGGATCTCGGTCAGCTTGAACGCCTCGATCAGCGCCGGCTTGGGCTCGTCGCTCTCGCGGATGATGCGGATCACCTCGTCGATGTTCAGCAGCACCAGCTGCCGGCCTTCGAGGATGTGGATGCGCGCGAGGACGTTCGAGAGACGATGCTCGGTGCGCAGCTTGACGGTGTGCGCGCGGAACGTCGTCCATTCGATGAGGATCTGGCGCAGGCTCTTCAGCGTCGGGCGGCCATCGCCGCCGATCATCGTCAGGTTGATCGACGCGGAGCTCTCGAGGCTGGTGTGCGCGAGCAGCGTGTTGATCAGCTCCTGTGGCGAGATCGTGCGGCTCTTGGGCTCGAAGACGAGGCGCACGGACGCCTCGCGGCCCGACTCGTCGCGCGCCGCATCGAGCACGGCGAGGATCGTCGCCTTGAGCTGCAGCTGCTCCGCGCTCAAGGCCTTCTTGCCGGCCTTGATCTTCGGGTTGGTCAGCTCCTCGATCTCCTCGAGCACGCGCTGCGTGCTGGCGCCGGGCGGCAGCTCGGTGACGATCAGCTGCCACTGTCCGCGCGCGAGATCCTCGATCTTCCAGCGCGCGCGCACCTTCAGGCTGCCGCGGCCCGTGGAATAGGCGTCGCGGATGTCGGACTCGCTGCTGATGATCTGGCCGCCGCCCGGGAAGTCCGGGCCGGGGATCAGCGTGTAGAGCTCGTCGTCCGACAGCTTGTCGTTCTTCAGCATCGCGATGGCCGCATCGGCCACCTCGCGCAGGTTGTGGCTGGGCACTTCGGTCGCGAGGCCGACGGCGATGCCGCTGGCGCCGTTCAGCAGCACGAAGGGCAGGCGCGCAGGCAGCAGCCTGGGCTCGACGGTCGTGCCGTCGTAGTTGGGCATGTAGTCGACGGTGCCTTCGTCGATCTCGTCGAGCAGCAGGCGCGCGATCGGGTTCAGGCGCGCCTCGGTGTAGCGCATCGCGGCGGCGCCGTCGCCGTCGCGGCTGCCGAAGTTGCCCTGGCCGTCGATCAACGGATAGCGCAGGCTGAAGTCCTGCGCCATGCGCACCAGTGCGTCGTAGGCAGCGGTGTCGCCGTGCGGGTGGAAGTTGCCCAGCACGTCGCCCACCACCTTCGCGCTCTTGCGCGGCGCCGGGCCCGCGGCCGACGCGTTGGTGAACGACAGCCCCATGCGGTGCATCGTGTACAGGATGCGGCGTTGGACCGGCTTGCAGCCGTCGGAGACGTCCGGCAGCGCGCGGCCCTTGACGACGCTCAGCGCGTATTCGAGATAGGCGCGTTCGGCGTAATGCGCGAGGGTCAGCGCGTCGCCGCCGCCGTCACCGCCGCCGAACGCGAGGGGAGTCTGTTCCATGGTCAAACCGGATTTCCTTTGATCGCCGGGCCGCCCGGGGTGATGGGCAGGCGACCCGCAGGGGCGCATTGTCGGTGTTCGCGGACGCGCCGCCCGCGACTACCCCTGAAGTATCGTAAGGAATTGACCGTGACGAACCGGACGCCGGGCCAGCCCGGGGTTGACGCGCGCGGCGCTCAGCGTCCGCAGACGGCCTGCGCGCAGGCCACCACTTCGACGCCATGCGCCTGGTGCGGGAGCTTGCGCTGCAAGAGTGCCCAGTACAGCTCGAGCACCATGTGCACATGGGCCTCGGTCTCGGCGATCTCCGGCATCTGGCCGCCGGCCTTGCGCACCGTGCCCTCGCCGGCGTTCCAGGCGGCCAGCGCGATGTCGATGCCGCCGTAGCGACGCGTCAGGTCGGCCAGCATGCGCGCGCCCGTGAGGACGTTGGTGCGAGCGTCGAGCATGCGCCGCGCCGCCGGCGTCTGCCGCTCCTCGCGGGTGCCGTAGCGATCGGCCGTCACCGGCGTCAGCTGCATCAGGCCCACCGCGCCGCGCGGCGACACCGCGCGCGGGTTGTAGTTCGATTCGACCGTGATCACGGCCTTCAGCAGTTCCTCGTCGACCCCGGTGCTGCGGGCCGCCTCGTCGAGCACGGGCTGCAGCGCCTTCACGTCGGGCGAGATCTCGAGCCAGGTCAGCAGGCCATCGGTGCCCTGCGTCTTGCCCAGCACGCGGTGGTCACCGTCCTCGCGCAGCACCTGGTCGTAGCGGGAGTCGATCCGGCTGGTCGCGAAGTGCGCGATGCCCGCGCCATCGACGTAGCCCCACAGCACCGGCTTGCCGGCGACCGGGACGATGGGATTGTCGGCCGCGGCCGTCGACGCGACGACCGCGGGAGTTGCCTCGAGCGAACGCGCGGCGCGCACCTCCGGCACCGCGTCGCAGGCGGCCATCGAGCCGGACACCAGCGCGATGACGGCGCAGACGATCAGCAGCGGGCGCCTCACGAGGCGGCTCCCGAAAACGGGATTTCGAGGCCGGCGTCGACGCGCTTGTCGTACTCGCGATCCAGCACCGACATCACGACCAGGCTTTCCCAGCCGGCCGTCTCGTCCGTGCCCACGCGCAGGCACTCGCGCAGCCGGCCTTCCTCGACGAAGCCTTCGCTGGCGTACAGGCGCAACGCACGGGCGTTGAGCGATTTCACGTCGAGCCAGAACCGATGCGCGTGCAGGTCGCGGAAGGCCAACTGCTTGAGGATGCGCACGCACGCGCGCCCAAGCCCGCGGCCCGGGGTCTGGAGCACGATGCGCTTGAGCTCGACCGACCGGTTCGGATTGCGACAGCCCTGCAGGATCACGAAGCCGACGGGCGCCCAGTCGTCCCCGGCCTCGACGATGAAGTGGCGCGAGTCGGGAAAGCGGATCGCGCCTTCGTGCTGCGTGCGCTCCCACGGCGTGATGAACGCGAGGTTGCGCGCGTCCTGCTCCACCGAAACGACAAAGTCGAGGTCGGACAGCATCGTCGGACGAATCCGCAGATGCGCGCTCTCGGCAATGACGTGCGTGGGCATTTGAGGGACGGCGCTCGGACGGTCTGGGGAGGTGGCGGAGAGCACGGAATCTGGGCTTGCTCGACCAGGGCCGGGCAAGAGAGCGTGGATTATGGAAAGGATCGCAGAGCCGCGCCCTGGCGAATCCCCGATGAACGCGGGATTTCTGCACGTTTTGTCGGCCGCCAGGGTAGGTGGCGATCGAGGGCGGGAGGTTCCCGACACCGAGAGGCTGGTTATGTAAGCAGATGATTCGTAGAGCCGCTCGTCCTCCGGCCGAGCTCCGGAGCTCCTCGGCTACGATGTGAACATCGCCTTTGCCGCACATGGATCTCGTCCAGTCCCACCCTCATCCGTTCTCGGACACCGAATGGCCGTTCGAAGACCCCGTCAATGCGATTGCGATCGCCACCGACCGGGTCTTCGACGGCAGTCATCCCATCCTGATGGTCACGCATGACACGGATGGCGATTGGCAGGTACTGTGCGGCGGCGACGTCGCCGAACGACGACCCGTCGTGACCTGCCTGGGTTGCACCTGGTTGCGCGACCGCTCGATCGGCGAGATGGCGGCGCTGCCGCGCGGCTGGCGGGCTTGGCGCAGTGCGGCCGGCGAGCCATGGGATATCGAACGACAGCGCGACGACCACTGATCGTCTCGCACGACGTCGCGATACCGACGATCGATCAGCGCGCGATTGCTGCCGCGAGCCCGCAGGTTTCCCGCAGCGATCCAGGCGCGAATTCTCCGCGCGTTTGCGTCGTCAAGCTCGACGGCGGTATCTGACTCAGGCCCCGCGGCCCGCAGCGGCGCCAGCAGCCGCATCAAGTCGTCGAATCCAGTGCTTCCGTTGCAAGCATCATCCCGCATGACGCGAGCGCATGACTGGGGCGATGGCCGTGGGATTCGCGGCGGCGCTGACGCCGTCGCGAACCGCCCCGAGCCGTCGGACCGACGACTCAAATATCGATCTCGACCGCGTCCCCGCGCAACTCCATCAGTTCGCGCCGCGCATGCGCCTCGCCCTTGCCCATCAGGCGCGTGAACGAGCCCTCGGTCTGCACGAGGTCGAGCTGGCCCAACTCGACGCGCAGCAGCCGTCGCGTCTCGGGGTTCAGCGTGGTCTCCCACAGCTGGTCGGCGTTCATCTCGCCCAGTCCCTTGAAGCGGCCGATCTTCCACGAATCCTCGCGGGCGCCTTCCTTGCGCAGCTTGTCGAGCGTGGCGTCGCGCTCGCCTTCGTCGAGGGCGTAGATCTTGGCGGCCGGCTTGCGCCCGCGCGCGGGCGCGTCGATGCGAAACAGCGGCGGCTTGGCGACGAACACGTGGCCACGCGCGACCAGTTGCGGGAAGTGGCGGAAGAACAGCGTCAGCAGCAGCACTTGGATGTGCGAGCCGTCGACGTCGGCGTCTGACAGGATGCAGACCTTGCCGTAGCGCAGCCCGGAGAAGTCGGGCGTGTCGTTCGGCCCGTGCGGATCGACGCCGATCGCCACGGCGATGTCGTGGATCTCGTTGTTGGCGAACAGGCGGTCGCGTTCGACCTCCCAGGTGTTGAGCACCTTGCCGCGCAAGGGCAGGATGGCCTGGGTCTCCTTGTCCCGACCCATCTTGGCCGAGCCGCCGGCCGAGTCGCCCTCGACCAGGAACACCTCGTTGAGCGTGAGATCGCGGCTCTCGCAATCGGTGAGCTTGCCGGGCAGCACGGCCACGCCGGAGCCCTTGCGCTTTTCCACCTTCTGGCCGGCCTTCTGGCGCGCCTGCGCCTGGCGGATCACCAGCTCCGCGAGCTTGCGGCCGTACTCGACATGCTGATGCAGCCAGAGTTCGAGCGCGGGCTTGGTGTACGCCGACACCAGACGCAGCGCATCGCGGCTGTTGAGGCGCTCCTTGATCTGGCCCTGGAACTGCGGATCGAGCACCTTGGCCGACAGCACGAAGCTGGCACGCGAGAACACGTCCTCGGGCATCAGCTTGACGCCCTTGGGCATCAGGCCGTGCAGTTCGATGAAGCTCTTGACCGCGGTGAACAAGCCATCCTTCAGGCCGGACTCGTGCGTGCCGCCGGCCACGGTCGGGATCAGGTTGACGTAGCTCTCGCGCACCGCGGCGCCGTCGTCCGTGAACGCGACGCACCACGTGGCGCCCTCGCCCTCGGCGAAGTTCTCGGACTCGTTGGCGCCCGCGAAGCGCTCGCCCTCGAACAGCGGCACGACCGGCTCGGCCGTGAGCGTCTGCTGCAGGTAGTCGCGCAGGCCGCCCTGGTAGGTCCACGTGAGCACCTCGGGTTCCTTGCCGGCCTTCTCCACCGTGAGCGAGACCGTCACGCCCGGCATCAGCACGGCCTTGCTGCGCAGCAGGTGCACGAGCTCGCCGCGCGGCAGCTCCGCGCTTTCGAAATAGCGCGCGTCGGGCCAGACCGTCACCCGCGTGCCGTGGCGGCGCTCGCCGGATGCGAGCTTGCGCACCTCCAGCGGCACCGTGACGTCGCCGCCCGAGAACGTCAGCGAGGCGAACTGGCCATCGCGGAACACCGAGACCTCGAGCTTCTTCGCGAGCGCATTGGTGACGCTGACGCCCACGCCGTGCAGGCCACCCGAGAAGCTGTAGGCACCGCCACTGCCCTTGTCGAACTTGCCGCCGGCGTGCAGGCGCGTGAAGACGATCTCGACGACCGGCACCTGCTCCTCGGGATGCAGGCCGAACGGGATGCCGCGGCCGTCGTCGTCGACCGTGACCGAGCCGTCGGCGTGCTGCGTGACGGCGATGCGCTTGCCATGACCGGCCAGCGCCTCGTCCGCGGCGTTGTCGATCACCTCCTGCACGATGTGCAGTGGGTTGTCGGTGCGCGTGTACATGCCCGGTCGCTGCTTGACGGGCTCCAGGCCCTTCAGGACGCGGATGGAACCTTCGGCGTACTCGCCGGCTTGCTTGGATTTGGCGCCAGCGGCGCCCGGTTTCGTGGCCATGGCGAGATTCTAGGAGCGAAGTCAGAACACCCCGCGTGTATTTTCTGTACATAAACCCAGTCTTTTACACGGGCGACATTCGCCGGAGGCCGTAGAGTGAGGCCATGGAATGCCCATCGAACCCCGCCCACGCCGCCGCCGCGCCCTCGGACTGGGTCGTGCGCTGGACGCCCCTGCTGCCCGCCGGCGCCCGCGTGCTGGACGTCGCCTGCGGCCACGGCCGCCACGTGCACTGGCTGGCCGGCGCCGGACACCGCGTCACCGCGGTCGACCGCGAGCCGCCGCTGCTCGCCCCACTGGCCGGCCTGGCCACCACGATCACGGCCGACCTCGAGGCCAATCCGTGGCCGCTGCCGGAGCAGACCTTCGATGCCGTCGTCGTCACCAACTATCTCTGGCGCGCCCTCTTTCCGGCGCTCAAGGCAGCCGTGGCGCCTGGCGGGTTGCTGATTTACGAAACCTTTGCACAGGCGCATGCCGCGCTCGGACGGCCGCGCCGACCCGAATTCCTGTTGCGGCCGGGCGAGCTGATCGAGGTTCTGCGCGAGCGCGAATCGCCTGACGCGGCAGGCCTGCTTACCTCTGAAACGTGGCAGGTGATCGCCTTCGAGGAAGGTCGGCTGCCGGCCCGCGGCGACGTCCCCGAACGTGAGGTGCAACGCATCGTCGCGCGCCGTGGCAAAGGGCCGCCCGGACACGCAGACCTTCTGGCGCCGCCGGGCTAAAATCGAGCGATTGCCGGGCCCGCGCGCGCCCGGCTCCGGAAATCTCCCCGAGGAACGCGAATGGAAAGAATTGTCGGCAGCATCGTGGCGCTCGTCACCCCGATGCACGAAGACGGCAGCGTCGATTACGACACGCTGCGCGCATTGGTCGACTGGCACGTTGCCGAGGGCACCGACTGCATCGTGGCCGTCGGCACCACGGGCGAGTCGGCCACGGTCAGCGTCGAGGAGCACGGCGAGGTCATCCGCGTCTGCGTCGAGCATGCCGCCGGGCGCATTCCCGTCATGGCCGGCGCCGGGGCCAACTCCACGCAGGAGGCGATCGAGCTGTCCCGCCACGCCAAGAAGGTGGGCGCCACCTGCACGCTGCAAGTCGTGCCGTACTACAACAAGCCTTCGCAGGAAGGCATCTACCGCCACTTCGCGAAGATCGCCGAGACGGTCGACATCCCGATGGTGCTGTACAACGTCCCCGGCCGGACCGTCGCCGACATGCAGCACGACACCGTCGTGCGCCTGGCGCAGGTGCCGGGCATCGTCGGCATCAAGGAGGCCACCGGCAGCATCGAGCGCGCGGGCTGGCTGCTGCGCGCGCTGCCCAAGTCGTTCTCCGTCTATTCCGGCGACGACAGCACGGCCGTCGCGCTGATGCTGCTGGGCGGCCACGGCAACATCAGCGTCACGGCCAACGTGGCGCCGCGCCTGATGCACGAGCTGTGCGACGCGGCGCTGGCCGGCGATGCGCGCCGCGCGAGCGAGCTGCACCTGAAGCTGCTGCCGCTGCACAAGCAGCTGTTCTGCGAACCCAGCCCGGCGCCGTCCAAGTGGGCACTGTCCCGGCTGGGCCGTTGCCGTCCTACGCTGCGCCTGCCGCTCGTCGAGATGACGGAGGCCGGCAAGGCCATCGTCGACGCGGCGCTGGCCGAATGCGGCATCGCCTGACCGCCGTCGTCCGCATGCCCGCCGGCGCCGCGCGAGCGCCGGCAAACCAGGCCGCGCAAGCCCGTCCGCGACCTCTGCGACAATCCCCGGCCCGGACACTTCCGGCCTGACCTCGAACCTGATGCACATGACCACCCATTCCCCGACGCGCCTGCTCCATCCCACGCCCCTGCGCGTTGCCACCGTGACGCTGTGCTTCATGCTTGGCGGATGCACGGTCGTCGGAGACTGGTTCTCCCACGGCGAGACCAACTACAAGGGCGCGTCCAAGCGCACCCAGCCGCTGGAGGTGCCGCCCGACCTGACGCAGTTGCAGAAGGATTCGCGCTACCTCCCGCAAGGTGGCGTGGTCACGGCCTCCGACCTGAACAAGCCGGCCGATGCCGCCTCCGGCGTCGCCGCGGCCCCGGTGCAAGCGGGCGTGGCGCCCGCCCCGGCCACCCCCGAAGTGGCACTGTCCGCCGCGGGCAACCTGCACCTCGAACACAACGGCGACCAGCGCTGGCTGACCACCGCCGACGCCCCCGAGAACGTGTTGCCGCGGGTGCGCGGCTACTGGCTCTCGCAAGGCTTCACGCTGACGGTCGACGAGGCCAAGACGGGCCTGCTCGAGACCGACTGGAAGGAAAGCCGCAACAAGCTGCCGGACGAAGGCATCCGCAACCTCTTGTCGAACATGTTCGACAACCTGTCGGACTCCGGCTTGCGCGATCGCTACCGCACCCGCCTGGAGCGCCGCGACGATGGCGGCACCAACATCTACGTCACGCACTTCGGCACCGTCGAACATGTCGCCGGCACCACCAACAGCGTGCAGACGGCCGACGTGCAATGGGTGCCGCGCGCGTCGGATCCGGGCCTCGAGGCGATCCAGCTCAGCCAGATGATGCTCAACCTGGCCAACATCACGCCGGTCAGCGTCGCCCCGCCCAAGCACAGCTGGTTCCACTTCGGTGACGACGACGACACTGCGGCGAACTCGCGTCCGATCCCGAGCGCGGCCACGACGCGTCCGACCGCCGGCGGCACCGGCCCGAACGGCGCGGCCCGCGCGCGCATCGTCACCGGCCAGCCCGGCGCGACGATGGAGGTCGAGGACAACTTCGACCGCTCGTGGCGTCGCATCGGCCTCGCGCTGGATCACGGCGGCTTCACGGTGGAAGACCGCGATCGCGCCCAGGGCCTGTACTACGTGCGCTACGTCGACGCGAAGGAAGCCGCCCGCGAGGAGCCCGGCTTCTTCTCGAAGATCACGTCCTGGTTCGGCGCCACCAACACGTCGGCGGTCGGCAAGTACCGCATCTCGATCAAGGCGCCCGGCGACACGGCCACCGTCACGGTGCTGAACGACCAGGGTCAGCCGGACAACGGCGCGAACGCCCAGCGCATCGTGGCCTTGCTGGTCGACGAGCTGAAGTAAGGCCGCGCGCCTGCAAGAGAAGCCGCCTCCGGGCGGCTTTTTTTCGTCCACTCAGGACGAAGGCAGGGACGCGCCGACGTCAATCCCCCTCATCATCCCTTGACAGTTGCGGAACCTGCGTGCGTCCTCCTGGCGGTGGATTCAACTTGCGTTCAGCAAACCGACGCAAAAAAGCCGCCCGAGGGCGGCTTTCAAATCTCGAGACGCTGCGCTCGAGGGAGCGCAGATCAGGAAATTACTTGCTGGCGGCCGGAGCGGCGGACATCGCGGCGGTCGCGGCCGACGAGGCAGCAGCCATCGAGCCGGTGGCGGCAGCGGAAGCGGCGTCAGCGGCCGACGAAGCGGACGACATCGCGGCGGAAGCCGACGCGTCGGCAGCCGAGGCGGCAACGGTAGCGGACGAAGCGGCGGACGAGGCGGCGTCAGCAGCGGCCGGCGTGGTGTCGGCGGGCTTGTTGCAAGCGGTCAGGGCAGCGACGGCGACCAGGGAGGCCAACAGGAGCGACTTGTTCATGAATTTCCTCGAAGAAAAATTTTGGGTTCGAACCAATACCGGTAATCCAGATACCCGCCCTCACGGCAAGTATCCGAGCAAAAGACAGCAGGCAAGCTCGAGCATTTCCTGTGCCTAGCCCGCCATTATACCCATCCATACGGAACCTTTTCAGAGTCCCAGTGTCACCGCCGCAAAACCGGGTCCGGCCCGTTGCAAAATCGCATCAAAGTCCTCTCGCGCCTGCTGGCGATCGACGCGGTCGAAGCCGACACGGCCGCGCAGATGCTCGCGGTCGAACACCCGGAGCGCCTGGTCGGCGGTGTCGATCCACAGCGTCGGCAACGCCTCCGTGCGGGTCTCGTCCGGCACCAGGCACTGGATCACGTGGGCCCAGTCGCGCCGCCACGCGGCGAAGCGCGGATGGCGGCGCTCGATGACCGAATAGTCGCGCGCGATCACGACCAATTCGCGGCCACCCGCGCGTGCCCAGTGCGTCAGTTGCGAGAGCACGTCGGGCTCGCCGATAGGCCAGGCGGCGAAGTCCTCGTCGCACCAGCACAGCCGCCGCGTGCCGCGTTCGCTCGCGCCGGCGATCGTGTCGCGCAAGGCCTGCGCGAATTCCACCGGCCCCTCGAAAGCCCGGCCGCCGGCGGCCGGCTTCGCGCCGGGCAGGCCGGCGTGATCGTCCATCGAAGGCGGGCGGCCCGCCGCGTCGTCAATCGTCATGTGCCCATCCCTGCGCCACCCAGTCGGCGACGACGGCCTGCGCGTCGGCGGAGAGCCGCTCGCACTGCGGGGCCGTCAGTCGGCGTGCATCGGCCAGCTCGCGCATCAGGCGCGCGTCGCGGCCGGCCGCGTTGAACGACTCGCCGTTGATGAAGACGTGCCGATCGTCGTACATCATGCGCGTGCGTCGATCGAGCCGCAAGCCGGCGCCGACGCCGCGCTCCAGGCCCGTGTCGAACCAGACCTCGGGCTTGGGCTCGGTCATCACCTCGCCGAGTGCGCGCGCCAGTTGCGCCGGATCCTTCAGCAGCCGGTCGACGGCCTTGCGCGCGAACCTGTCGAGCGCCTCGGGCATGCGCGCGGGCGTCTCGGTGGCGCTGCGCGGCGGGTCGCGGAAGTGCGGCTCGTCGGGATCGGCCTCGACGTCGTCGAGCACGCGCTGCAGCAGCTCGCGCGCGAGCTCGGTGCCCATCGGCGTGCGAAAGCCGATCGAGCAGGTCATGCACTCGTCCTCGGCGACGCCGTCGTGGCCCCAGCGCGGCGGCACGTAGAGCATGTCGCCCGGGCCCAGCACCCACTCGTCGGTCGGCTCGAAGTGTTCGAGGATGCGCACCGGCAGGCCCTCGACGATGGCCGGATCGTCCACCGGCCCGACGCGCCAGCGCCGATGGCCATGCACCTGCAGCAGGAACACGTCG
Source organism: Scleromatobacter humisilvae (assembly GCF_023231945.1). Classification (GTDB taxonomy): domain Bacteria; phylum Pseudomonadota; class Gammaproteobacteria; order Burkholderiales; family Burkholderiaceae_C; genus Scleromatobacter; species Scleromatobacter humisilvae. Next base: position 51,963 of record NZ_JAJLJH010000003.1, on the reverse strand, counting down.
TACGAATCGACGTGCGCGCCGACGCCGCCGCCCGGGCTCGCGTACGACACCATCAGGTCGTCGACGCGGGCGTCGGCGACGAAGCGGAAGCGTTGCAGCAGGTCGTGCGCGGCCTGCACGTGCAGGTCGACGCCCTGCACCAGCATCGTCCAGCCACGCTGCGACATCGGTGGCAGCGCGCGGCGCGCGAACGGGCCGTGCTTCAGTTGCCAGGCCTCGGCCGACGGCGCCTTCGAGCGCGTCTTCGTCTTCGCTGGCGCGGCGTCCTGGATCACGACGCGCGACTCGACATCGTCGCGCGACGCCAGCTCGAACAGCTGCGCCGGCGTGACGGGCGCCAACGGCGCCCCGCTCTCCGCGACGAGGGGCAGCGCGTTGCGGATCAGCAGCGGGCGCTTCTGCCAGACATCGCGCATGAAGGCCGCGGGCGACAGGCCGCCGAGCAGCGCAAGGGGTTCACGGAGGTTCATCGTGGCATTGTCCCTGCTCGCGCGGCGCGCCGCCACGAGGTCATCGCCGCCCACGTAAAATTCGGCGATGAACATCACCGCCCCTTGCGTCGTCACGCTGACCTGGACGCTGTCGGACGCCCAGAACGCGCCCATCGACGAGCTCGCCGAACCCACCGATTTCTTCTTCGGCGGCGACGACCTGCTGCCCAAGGTCGAAGAGGCCCTGGACGGCCAAGCCGCCGGCCACGACGTGCAACTGCAGATCGAACCCGAGCACGCGTTCGGCGAGTACCGTTCCGACCTCGTCTGCTTCGAGGATCGCAAGCTCTTCCCCGATGGCGTGGAGGTGGGCATGCAGTTCGAGGGCCTGCCTGACGGCGCGGCCACGCCCGACATGCCCGAGGACACCGTCTACACCGTGACCGAGATCTACCCCGAGCACGTCGTGCTGGATGGCAACCATCCGCTCGCCGGCATGGCGCTGCGCATGCACATCACCGTGCGCGGCGTGCGCGCGGCGACGGCCGAGGAGATCGAGGCCAGGAGCGTGCAGGACGATGCGGCGGGACTGCTGCAGGTGCTGCCGCCGAAGGACAAGTCGCAGTTGCATTGAGCGACGCACGCGCCGCGCTGCCGCTCGTTCGTCTCAAGGGAAGGTCCAGCGAGCAGCGGATCCGGCTCTGCCGGGCCGCTCGCGGCCGGCCCCTCGGGGGCAGGGCGCGCCAGCGACGTGGGGCTCAATGCTTGCCGGTCGACCCGAACCCGCCCTCGCCCCGATGCGACGCGTCGAAGTCCTCGACGACGCGGAACGCCGCCTGCACCACCGGCACGATCACCATCTGCGCGATGCGCTCCATCGGGTTGATCGTGAACTCGGCCTGGCCGCGGTTCCAGCAGCTGACCATCAGCTGGCCCTGGTAGTCGGAGTCGATCAGGCCGACGAGGTTGCCCAGCACGACGCCGTGCTTGTGGCCCAGCCCGGAGCGCGGCAGGATCATCGCGGCGAGGCCGGCGTCGCCGATGTGGATCGCGAGACCCGTGGGGATCAGCGCGGTCTGGCCGGGGGCGAGGAGCACGGGTGCGTCCAGGCAGGCGCGCAGGTCGAGGCCGGCGCTGCCCGGCGTGGCGTAGGCCGGCAGCGTGTCGGCCATGCGGGCGTCGAGGACCTTGAGATCGATGGTGGTCATGAAAGCGGGAGAAAAGGAAAGGAATCAGGCAGCGATGCGCCTGGCGATCTCTTGAACGAGCTGGCGCGCCAGCGTCAGCTTGTCGGCCTGCGGCAGCGCACGGTCGCCGTCGGCGTCGACCAGCACCAGCGCGTTGTCGTCGCGGCCGAACGTGGCCGGGCCGAGGTTGCCGACGATCAGCGGCACGTTCTTGCGCTGCAGCTTGTCGCGCGCGTGCTTGAGCAGGTTCTCGCTCTCGGCGGCGAAGCCGACGCAGTAGGGCCGCGGCGACAGGCGCGCGACGTCGGCGAGGATGTCCTCGTTCTCGGTCAGCTCGAAGGTGGGCGCCACCTTCTTGCCGTCCTTCTTGATCTTGTGCTCGTTCATCTGCGCCGGACGCCAGTCGGCGACGGCCGCGGTGGCGACGAAGACGTCGCTGTCGCGCGCCAGCGGCATCACGGCGGCGTGCATCTGGCGCGCACTCTCGACGTCGATGCGCGCGACGCCGCGCGGCGTCGGCAGGTGCACCGGGCCGGCGATCAGCGTGACCTCGGCGCCGGCCTCCTGCGCCGCGCGCGCGATCGCGAAGCCCATCTTGCCGCTCGAATGGTTCGTGATGCCGCGCACCGGGTCGATGGCCTCGAAGGTCGGGCCGGCGGTGACGAGAATGCGCTTGCCGCGCAGGATCTTGGGCTGGAAGAACGCGACCAGCTCGTCGCGCAGGTCGACGGCCTCCAGCATGCGGCCTTCGCCGAACTCGAGGCAGGCCTGCTCGCCGACGTCGGGGCCCAGCAGCGTCGTGCCGTCCTCGCGCAGCTGGGCGACGTTGCGCTGCGTGGCCGGATGCGCCCACATCTCGCGGTTCATCGCCGGCGCCACGAGCAGCGGCACGCGATCCATCGGACGCGCCAGGCACATCAGCGACAGCAGGTCGTCGGCGCGGCCGTGCACCAGCTTGGCCATGAACTCGGCGCTCGCCGGCGCGACGAGGATCGCGTCGGCCTCGCGCGACAGGTTGATGTGCGCCATGTTGTTGTCGGGGCGCGCGTCCCACTGGCTGGTGTAGACGGGCCGGCCGCTGAGCGCCTGCAACGTCACCGGCGTGATGAACTGTTCGGCGCCGGCGGTCATCACGACCTGCACGGTGGCGCCGGCCTTGCCCAGCACGCGCACGAGATCGGCCGCCTTGTAGCAGGCGATGCCGCCGGACAGGCCCAGCACGATGTGCTTGCCGGCGAGGTCTTGAGGTTGGCTCATGGGCGCAATGTAGCGTGACGGCGCGTCGAGCGCAGGATCGCGGAGATCAGGCGCCGTGGCACTTCTTGAACTTCTTGCCCGAACCGCAATGGCATGGGTCGTTGCGCCCGGGGACGTCGCCGACGACGCGCGTCTGCGGCTTCGGCGCGTTCTGCACCCAGTAGCAGCGCAGGTCCTGCGCGGCGTAGAGCGCTTCCTGGATCAGGTCGTCGCGCTCCATCTTCTCGCCCGGGTACATCGCCTCGCGCTCCTTGGCGAACTCCTCGGGGTCGTGCAGCGTCAGCAGCGCGATGCGCGCGAGGCATTCGTCGAAGGCCTCGGCCATCTCGGTCTCTTCCTCGGGCGCGGGCCAGTCCTCGCTGAACTGCTGCACGACGTCCATGAAGCCGTGCGCCCAGATCTCGCCGTTCTGCGGGATCTCCTCGTCCTCCGAGCCCGCCTCGATCGTGCCTTCCTCGACGAGTCGCGCCTTGTCTTCGTCCGTCCACTCCAGCATGACGGGCGCGAGGCGCAGCTCGTCGACGGCGTCCATCAGCAGTTCCGGGTCGAGCTGCTTGAGCAGCACGTTCCAGCGTGACGTCAGCACCGCGGTGGCCTCGCGGTCGGCCTGCGGATCGGCGAACGCGCGGCTCCAGGCGTCGCCCAGCAGCGCGTCGCGCCACTCGACCAGCGGCCTGGCGCGCGGGCCGGCGGCCAGCGCCGTCATCGCGCCGTCCAGCCACTCGAGCGACACGCGCTCGTCGAAGCCGGCCAACTGCTCGCACAGCTGCTGCAGGCGATCCAGCTCGGCGTCGGTGTTGGTCGGATAGTGGACGAGGTTGGTGAACGGCGTGGTCATCGGGCGCAATCGAAAGGGAGGCCGGCATTTTCTCATGCCGGCCTCGCACGATGCGGCTCAGTCGCGCGGGAAGCCGCGCAACGGCGAGGGGTTGAGGCGCGCCATCAGCCAGCCGTCGACGTAGACGCCGTCGCGCAGCGCCTCGCAACGCCGCACGCCCTCGCGCACGAAGCCGAAGCGCTCGTACAGCGCCTGCGCGCGCCGGTTGTCGGCGAAGACGTCCAGCTCGATGCGCAGCAGGCCCAGCCAGTTGTCCGCGTAGTCGCACAGCGAGTGCATCAGCAGCTTGCCGACGCCGCGGCCCTGCCAGGCGGCATCGACGTTGATGCCCAGGATCATCGAGTGACGCTTGCGCGGCGACGCGCCGATCGGATGCAGGCCGGCCGCGCCGACGACGGCGCCGTCGGCCTCGGCGACGATCTGCACGTGTGCCGACGCGAGGGCAGTGCTCTCGGCCAGGCGCGCCGCCCAGTGCTCCTCGCTCGCATGCGGCATCTGCAGCAGGTTGGGAAAGACGTCGGGGTGGTCCATCATGCGCGCGTAGGCCGCGGCGTCGGAGACGCGGGTGCGGCGCACCGTCACGCCCGTGGGGGCGTCGAAATCGTCGGGGGCATGGTGTCGGCTCATGAACATCTCCTCGTGGGGGTGCCTGGGTCGGCGGCTGCAGAAAGCAAAAGGCCCGCGGGTGGCGGGCCTTTTGCAGAGAAATCGCGGTGTTCGAAGTTACGAGCGGCCCAGGCCCGGACTTCGCAGCGGCATGACGACGGTGTGCATCGTCGACGCGGTTTTGGCGATGACGATGGCTAGCGCGCGCATGTTCACGCGCGCGCGCCGGGCGGCGCACGAGGCGATGTGGGACGAGGCGCGGGTCGAGGTCATGAGTGCAGTCTGCCGACGGATGCGCAAGCCGTCAAGAAATCCGCGCAACGATTCAGGGACGCGCGCTCGGCGTGTGCTGGTACAGCACGTTGACCCAGCGCCCGCCCCGCTTTGCGTACAGCGAGCTGGCCCACACCGGGCTCGGTACCTTCTGCGTGCCGCAGGTCGTGTCCTGCTCGGCGCGATAGGTCACGAGGACGGCGTTCGCCGACACCGCCACCAGCGTGAGCGGCCCGAGCGCGTACGACCGCACGACGCACGCGGGACTGCGCACCCCGTCCACCACCGCCGCCTTGCCGGCGACGCCGTCGCCGTGGATCTCGACGTGGTCGTCCGACAGGAACTGCTCGAAGAACGCCGAGTCGTGGCTCTTCCACGCGACCCAGGACCTGGCCTCCAGGTCGCGGATGGCGGCCTGGTCGGACGCCGACAACATCGGCGCCGCGGAGGTCTCGGCCGCGAGCGGCGACGTGGCCACCAGGGCCAGGACGACGGCCGGCAGCAGGCAGGCGGCGCGCATCCGGACTACGCGCGTTCCGCGACCCAGCCCTGCACGCTGGCGAGCGCGCCCGCGAGCTTGGACGCGTCGGTGCCGCCGGCCATGGCCATGTCGGGCTTGCCGCCGCCCTTGCCGCCGACCTGCTGCGCGACGAAGTTGACCAGCTCGCCGGCCTTGACGCGGCCGATCGAGTCGGCGGTGACGCCGGCCGCGATCTGCACCTTGTCGCCGTCGACGGCCGCCAGCACGATGGCCGCGGTCTTGAGCTTGTCCTTGAGCTTGTCCATCGTGTCGCGCAGCGTCTTGGCATCGGCGCCATCGAGCTTGGCGGCAAGCACCTTCAGGCCCTTGACGTCCACGGCCTGCGCGATCAGCTCGTCGCCTTGCGCCGACGCCAGCTTGCCCTTGAGCTTCTCGATTTCCTTTTCCAGCGCCTTGACGTGATCGAGCACTGCGCCGAGGCGCGCCGGGATCTCGTCGGGTTGCGCCTTCAGCGTCGCACCGACCTTGTCGACGGTGTCCTCCAGCGACTGCAGGTAGGCCAGCGCGTTGTCACCGGTCACCGCCTCGATGCGGCGGATGCCCGCGGCCACGCCGCTCTCGGCCACGACCTTGAACACGCCGATGTCGCCCGTGCGCTCGACGTGCGTGCCGCCGCACAGCTCCTTGCTGGAGCCGATGGTCAGCACGCGAACCTCGTCGCCGTACTTCTCGCCGAACAGCATCATCGCGCCCGACTTCTGCGCGTCGTCGATGGCCATCACGGTGGCGTTGGCCGCGGCGTTGGCCAGCACTTCGGCGTTGACGATCTCCTCGACCTTGCGGATCTGCTCCGGCGTCAGCGGGCCGGTGTGCGCGAAGTCGAAGCGGGTGCGATCGGCGTTGACCAGCGAGCCCTTCTGCTGCACGTGCGCGCCCAGCACCTCGCGCAGCGCCTTGTGCATCAGGTGGGTGGCGCTGTGGTTGCGCACGGTCTTGGCGCGGCGCTCGACGTCGACCTTGGCGACGAACGAGTCGCCGACGTTGACGGTGCCCTCGACGATGCGGCCATGATGGCCGAACACGTCGGCCTGGATCTTGATCGTGTCCTCCACCAGCATGCGCGTGGTGCCGTTGCGCAGCTCGCCGGTGTCGCCCACCTGGCCGCCGCTCTCGGCGTAGAACGGCGTCTGGTCGAGGACGACGACGGCGTCGTCGCCAGCCGTCGCCGAGTTCACCGGGCTGCCGTCGACGTACACGCCGACGACCTTGACGCTCTCGACCACGAGGTGCTCGTAGCCGTGGAACTGCGTGGGCACGCCGCTCCAGGCCAGGCCCTGCGCCATCTTGAACTTGCCCGCCTGGCGGCCGCGTTCCTTCTGCTCGTCGAGCAGGCGGTTGAAGCCGGCCTCGTCGACCGTCAGGCCGCGCTCGCGGCAGACGTCGGCGGTCAGGTCGACCGGGAAGCCGAAGGTGTCGTGCAGCTTGAACGCCGTCTCGCCGTCGATCTGCTTCGCGCCGCCGGCCAGCGCCGACTCGAGTAGCTCCATGCCGGTGGCGATGGTCTTGAAGAAGCGTTCCTCTTCCTGCTGCAGCACCTCGGTGACGCGCGCCTGCGCGGCGCGCAGCTCGGGATAGGCCTCGCCCATCTCGGCGACCAGCGCGGCCACCAGCTTGTGGAAGAACGGGGTGCGCGCGCCGAGCTTGTAGCCGTGGCGGATCGCGCGGCGCGCGATGCGGCGCAGCACGTAGCCGCGGCCCGCGTTGCCCGGGATCACGCCGTCGACGACGGTGAACGAGCAGGCGCGGATGTGGTCGGCGATGACCTTGAGCGACGGCGAGTCCTTGTCGCAGTCGCCGCCGTTCGGAGTCGCGTCGTCGACGGCCTTCTTCGCGGCGGCCAGCAGCGTCACGAACAGGTCGATCTCGTAGTTCGAGTGCACGTGCTGCAGCACCGCGGCCAGGCGCTCCAGGCCCATGCCGGTGTCGACGCTGGGCTTGGGCAGCTTGTGCATCACGCCGTCTTCGGTGCGGTTGAACTGCATGAAGACGTTGTTCCAGATCTCGATGTAGCGGTCGCCGTCCTCGCCCGGCGAGCCCGGCGGGCCGCCTTCGATCCCGGGGCCGTGGTCGTAGAAGATCTCGGTGCACGGGCCACAGGGGCCGGTGTCCCCCATCATCCAGAAGTTGTCCGACGCGTAGCGCGCGCCCTTGTTGTCGCCGATGCGCACGATGCGCTCGGCGGGCACGCCCACGGTCTTGTTCCAGATGTCATAGGCCTCGTCGTCCTCGGCGTAGACCGTCACCCACAGCTTGTCCTTGGGCAGCTTGAAGTGCACCGTCAGCAGTTCCCAGGCGTAGCTGATCGCGTCCTTCTTGAAGTAGTCGCCGAACGAGAAGTTGCCCAGCATCTCGAAGAACGTGTGGTGGCGCGCGGTGTAGCCGACGTTGTCGAGGTCGTTGTGCTTGCCGCCGGCGCGGATGCACTTCTGCGAGGTGGTGGCGCGGGTGTACGCACGCTTGTCGAAGCCCAGGAACACGTCCTTGAACTGGTTCATCCCGGCGTTCGTGAACAGCAGGGTCGGATCGTCGCCCGGCACCACCGGCGACGACGCGACGATGGTGTGGCCCTTCGATTCGAAGAACTTCAGGAAGGTCGAACGGATTTCTGCGGCTTTCATTCCGGCACTTTCTGGGGGCCGCGCCTGGCGACGGCCGGCGGGCGATGGGGCGTGCGACGAGGTCGCGCGGAGCCGTCGATTATAAGAGGCGGGGGTCGTGCGGCCTGCTGCGGGCGGGAATCGGTACAACGTCACCGATGGCGGCAGGTTTTCCGCTTGCCCGGGCGCGACGCGCTCCACAATCGACGCAGACAACCTGCCCGCCAATGTCCGACCAGCCGCCAGAGCCCGAAGTCCCTGCCGACGCACCGCCCGCGGTCGCGCCGTGGATCAGCACGCAGCACGAGATGGAGACCGCCGCGCGCCCCGGGCGCACGCGTGTGTTCCGCATGCGCATGAAGTCGGGCCACGTGAGGGTGGCGGCCGTCACGTACTTCGAGTCCGCGGCGCGCGGCGAGAGCGACAGCCGCGTCGAGCACCTCTATCGCGTCCAGCTCAGCTGGCTCGTCGAGTTCGACCCGCGAGACGGCAAGACGCAGCGCTACGCCGAGCGCACCGGCACGGGCCGCGCCACCAACGCGCTGCAGTTCCGCGTGCTCGAGATGGCCGGTCCCGACGGCCGGCGCCTCAGCGCGGCGCGCCTGGGCCCCAAGGGGCAGATCGTGGCCGATCCGCCCAACATGGGCATCATGAGCCTGCTGCGCGCGCTGCTGGTCGAATGGGTCGCCGAGCGCCATCCCGACGCGACGGTGCTCACCGGCTCGCTCTACCAGGTGGACGTGCAGTCGGAGGACGCGCTGGCCGTGCGCGACAACTTCTTCGCGCGCTCGGGCTTCACCGTCAAGCCGACCTCCGGCGGCGGCGGCACCTTCTACGCGCGGTCGATCCGCGAACTGAAGACGACCTGGAACAACGACAAGGCCAGCGAGCTGATCGCGCCGCAGATCGCCGAGGCCGTCAGCGCGCAGCTGGAGATGCCCGCGCTGCGCCAGCAGGTCGCGGCGCTGCAGGATCAGCTGGCCGCGACGCTCAAGGAAAAGCGCGCCACCGAGGTGCTGTCGCGCATCTGGCTGGCGATCACCGTGCTGGCGGTGATCTTCGGGCTGGTCTTCGGAATCCAGCCCCGGCTGGGCTGAGCGTCAGGCCCGTTGCAGCGCCCGCAGGTCGCCGACGATCCTGGCGACGTAGTCGTCGATGCCGTGCCGCCGGGTCGCAAGCGCCAGACCGCGCGCGGCGCGAGCCTCCGCGGCGGGACGATCGGCCAGCGTGCGCTCGATGGCCGCGCGCAGGCCCGCCACGTCGCCGGGCGCGAAGCTCGCCACGACGTCCTCGTCCAGGTAGCTTTTCAAGCCCGCCGTCGCCGTCGCGACGACCGGCCGGCCGCAGGCCATGCCCTCCAGCAGCGACTGCACGCCGGCCGCGTACTTGTTCTCGCGCACGCTGACGACGACGACGTCGGCGTCGCGATAGAGCTGCACCAGGTCCGTCCACGCGTAGAACTTGCGGCTCATGTTGTCCGGCAGCACGTCGGGGAAGGTCTGCTGCAGCACGGCGGCGTCCTCGGAGAAGCCGCTGATCTTCACGTCGACGTCCATGTCCGCGGTGGCGGCGGCCAGCGTGCGGTAGTCGCGCTGCTCGAGGCCGACGCTGACGATCAGCGGACGCCGCTTGTCCGGGCTCGCGGGGCCGGGCGTGAAGAACGCGTTGTCGGTGTGGTCCCAGACGAACCTGACCTGCGCGTCGTCGGTGCCGAGGTAGTCGCGCAGGAACGTGGTCTGCAGCTCGGAGCAGGCCATCAGCAGGCCGGCGTGGCGGCGGATGCCGAACAGCTTCAGCGCGACGCGGCCGCGCGGCCGGTCGAGGTTGTGCACGAAGATGCCGACCCGCGGCCTGGCGCGCGAGTCCGCGCAGGCCTTGGCGACCTGCAGGCCGCCGGCCTCGGAGCCGCAGAACACGACGTCGCCGGGCGCGGCCCGGGCCGCGATGTCGCGCGCCATCGCCCACATCGACTCGGGCCCCGCCAGCTTCGCGCGCAGCTTGTCCGCGAACGACACCGCGCCCTCGCCCGGCGCATGGACGACCGCGCCGAGATCCTTCGCGATCATCGACATCGCGATCCGGGGGCGGTCGCCGTTCGCGTCGACCGCGGCGAGCTCCTGCGCGCTCATGCGTCGGGGCATCGCGATGTGAAAGGCCATGTTCGATCGATCCTGAGGGGTGGGTGAAGCGCCGTGACGCGAGGGCTTCGGGTCGCGGGCATTCTGCCAGCAGGCCCTAGCCGAGCTCGGCCTGCAGGAACGCGTGCAGCCGCGCATCGTCGGCGAACGCGACGTTGAAGCGCATCCAGTCGGTCGGCTGCAGCGTCGCCGAGAACAGGTTGCCCGGGCCCAGCATGATGTCGTGCTGCGCGGCGCGGTTGGACAGCGCCACCGGGTCGGGCAGCCGCGGATGGCGCGCCCACAGGAACATGCCGGCCTTGGGCTCGTGGAACAGCTCGAAGCCCAGCGACGCGAGCCGCTGGCCGCAGGCCTCGTGCGCCTCGGCCAGGCGCGTGCGCAGGCTCTTGAGGTGCTTGCGCCAGCGGCCTTCCGTCAGCGCGCCCAGGATCAGGCGCTCGCTGAACGCCGACGACGTCAGCCCGGAGATCATCTTGAGCTGCGCGAGGTCGTCGATCAGCGCCGGGTGCGCCGCGATGTAGCCCACGCGCAGGTTGGGCGAGATCGTCTTCGAGTAGCTGCCGACGTAGAGCACGCGCGCCAGCTGGTCGAGGCTCGCGAGCGACGGGCGCGGGTCGGGATCGAGGTCGACGTAGAGATCGTTCTCGACGATCGTCAGGCCGTGCTTGTCGGCCAGCTGCAGCACGCGGTGCAGCTGCGCCAGGGTGGCGGTCGACGCGGTCGGGCTCTGCAGCCGCGGCTGCGTGAAGAACACGCGCGGGTGGTGCGTGACGATGGCCTCCTCCAGCTCGGCGAGGTCGTAGCCCTGCGGCGTGCGCGGCACCGGGATCAGGCGCGCGCCGGCCACGCGCAGCGCGAACAGCAGGTTGGAGTAGCCGGGGTCGTCGACCAGCACGGCGTCGCCCGCGCGCACGAGGCGGCGGATGGCGAGGTCGAGCGCGTGGCTGGAGCCGTGCGTCAGCAGCACCTGGTCGGGCTGCAGCGAGACCTCGTGCTCGGCCATCGCGTCGCGGATGAACTCGCGCAGCGGCAGGTGGCCGCGCGGGTCGCCGTAGCCGTCGAGCTCGACGTTCTCGGCCGCCAGCCCGCGCAGGCTGCGGCGCACGCCGTCCTCGAACAGCCACGACTGCGGCAGCCAGCCGCAGCCGGCCTTCACGGCCAGGTGCCGGTTCTCGAAGATGCTGCGCAGGTACCACTGGGCGTCGAAGCTGGCGGTCGAGGCCAGGCCCGGCACGGCGGCGGCCTCGGCCGGCGCGCGTCGCCGCACGAAGAAGCCGGAGTGCGGCCGCGAGACGAGGTAGCCCTGCGCGACGAGCCGGTCGTAGGCCTCGACCACCGTGAACACGCTGACCTGGTGCGTCTTCGCGAACTGGCGGATCGACGGAATCTTCGCGCCGGTGCGCAGGCTGCCGTCGGCGATCAGCCGGCGCAGGCCGTCGACGATCTGCGTGACCAGCGGCGTGGAGGAATCGGATTGCAGCGTGAACATCGATCTGTACCGGGTCGACGACCTGCACAGTGCGCAAGCCAATCGCCGCAACTGTACATGGCTGTATCGGTAGGCCGGAACTAAAGTCGATGCACCCGGTCTGGCAATGTCGAGACACCTGCCGCACCTCATTTCTTCAGCAAAGCGCGCCCTGCGCCGGAGTCCTCCATGCAACGTGAAGCCCACCTGAACAACGCCGCCCTGATGGCGCGCCGCCGCGCCGCCATGCCCACGGGCCTGGGCCAGACCTACGACATCGTGGCCGATCGCGCCGAGAACGCGGAAGTGTGGGACGTCGAAGGCAAGCGCTACATCGACTTCGCCGGCGGCATCGCCGTGCTCAACACGGGCCATCGGCATCCGAAGATCGTCGAGGCCGTCAAGGCGCAGCTGGACAAGGTGCACCACACCTGCTTCCAGGTGCTGGCCTACGAGCCCTACATCGACCTGGCCGAGCGCCTGATCGCCAAGGCCCCGGGCGACTTCCAGAAGAAGGCGTTCTTCCTGACAACCGGCGCCGAGGCCGTCGAGAACGCCGTCAAGATCGCGCGCGCCGCGACGAAGCGCTCGGCCATCATCGCCTTCGGCGGCGGCTTCCACGGCCGCACGCTGCTGGGCATGGGCCTGACGGGCAAGGTCGCGCCGTACAAGGCCGGCTTCGGCCCGTTCCCGGCCGAGATCTACCACGCGAAGTACCCGAACGCGCTGCACGGCGTGTCGGAGGCCGACGCGCTGGCGTCGATCGAATCGCTGTTCAAGTACGACGTCGAGGCCGAGCGCGTCGCGGCCATCATCATCGAGCCGGTGCAGGGCGAAGGCGGCTTCTACGCGATCACGCCGTCGTTCGCGCAGGCGCTGCGCGCGCTGTGCGACAGGCACGGCATCGTCTTCATCGCCGACGAGGTGCAGACCGGCGCCGGCCGCACCGGCACCTGGCTGGCCTGCGAGCAGTGGGGCGTCGCGCCCGACATGATCACGATGGCCAAGTCGATGGCCGGCGGCTTCCCGATCTCGGCCGTCATCGGCAAGGCCTCGCTGATGGACGCGCCCGGCCCCGGCGGCCTCGGCGGCACCTACGCCGGCTCGCCGCTGGCCTGCGCCGCGGCGCTGGCCGTGCTGGACGTGTTCGAGGAAGAGAACCTGCTCGAGCGCTCGAAGTCCATCGGCGCACGCCTCGTCGCCGGCCTGAAGAAGATGGCCGGCGCGCACAAGGAGATCGTCGACGTGCGCGGCCTGGGCGCGATGGTGGCCATCGAGCTGTTCAAGGACGGCGACGTGCACAAGCCGGACGCCGACCTGACCAAGCGCCTGTGCGCGGAAGCGGCCAGGCGCGGGCTGATCCTGCTGTCGTGCGGCTCGTACGCCAACGTCGTGCGCGTGCTGGTGCCGCTGACGGCCAGCGACGCGCTGATCGACGAAGGCCTCGCCATCATGGCCGACGCCTTCAAGGCCGTCGCGTAAGCCCGGCGGCGCGGCTCGCGAGCACGCGCCGACGTCCCGCCATGCCGCCTGGGAGCTCGCCGCAGTCCAGGCGGCATTTCTTTTGGTTGCATTGACCCAGGCAAACCCCGGCGTTTGCCGTCCGGGACACACTGGCGCAACGGGTAGAGTGTGATCATCGAAGGCCGCGGCTCGCAGCCCGACTGCAGTCACCCGCCGGCGGCCCCAGGAGATTTTTCGCAATGGACATGAAGACTTCCCCCATCGCCACGCTCAACGACGCGGGGCTGCTGAAGACGCAGGCGCTGATCGGCGGCGAGTGGATCGCCGGCGCCGCGCACTTCGACGTCAACGACCCGGCCACCGGCCTGAAGCTGGCCGAGGTGCCCAACCTCGGCACGCCCGAGACGCTGGACGCCATCGCCGCCGCCGACAAGGCCTGGCCGGCCTGGCGCGCGAAGACCGCCAAGGAACGCCACGCGGTCATGATGAAGTGGTTCTCGCTGATCGTGGCCAACGCCGACGACCTCGCGCGCATCCTCACCGCCGAACAAGGCAAGCCGCTGGCCGAGGCGCGCGGCGAGGTCGTCTACGGCGCGAGCTTCATCGAGTGGTTCGCGGAGGAGGCCAAGCGGGTCTACGGCGAGACGATCCCCACCACCGACAACGGCAAGCGCTACATCATCCTGAAGCAGCCGGTGGGCGTGTGCGCGGCCATCACGCCGTGGAACTTCCCGATCGCGATGATCACGCGCAAGGTCGCGCCGGCGCTGGCCGCGGGCTGCCCGGTCGTGATCAAGCCGGCGGAGCAGACGCCGCTGTCCGCGCTCGCGCTGGCCGAGCTCGCGCAGCGCGCCGGCATGCCCGCGGGCGTGCTCAACGTCGTCACCGCCGACGGCGCCAACTCGGTGCTGGTGGGCAAGGCGCTGTGCGAGAGCGACGCGGTGCGCCACCTGTCGTTCACCGGCTCGACGGAGGTCGGCCGCATCCTGATGCGCCAGTGCGCGCCCACCATCAAGAAGCTGTCGCTGGAGCTCGGCGGCAACGCGCCCTTCATCGTGTTCGACGACGCCGACATCGATTCGGCCGTCGAGGGCGCGATGATCTCCAAGTACCGCAACGCCGGCCAGACCTGCGTGTGCGCGAACCGCTTCTACGTGCAGGAAGGCGTCTACGAGACCTTCATCGCGCGGCTGACCGAGAAGGCGCGCGGCATCAAGGTGGGCAACGGCTTCGAGCCCGGCATCAACCAGGGCCCGATGATCGACGGCAACGCCGTGGCCAAGGTCGAGGCGCACATCTCCGACGCACTTGCCAAGGGCGCGCGCGTCGTCGTCGGCGGCGCGCGCATCGACGACCGCTTCTTCACGCCGACCGTGCTGGCCGACGTCTCCTCCGAGATGCTGTGCACGAAGGAAGAGACCTTCGGCCCGCTGGCGCCGGTGATGAAGTTCCGGACCGAGGCCGAGGCCGTCGCGCTGGCCAACGCCACCGAGTTCGGGCTGGCCAGCTACTTCTACACGCGCGACGTCGGCCGCATCTTCCGCGTCGGCGAGGCGCTCGAGTACGGCATGGTGGGCATCAACACCGGGCTGATCTCGACGGCCGAGGTACCGTTCGGCGGCTTCAAGCAATCGGGCCTCGGCCGCGAGGGCTCGCACCAGGGCATCGAGGACTATCTCGAGGTCAAGTACCTCTGCCTCGGCGACATCGGCAAATGAGGGCCGCGGCCCTCGCCATCCTCGCGGGTGCGTGCGCGCTCGCGGGCGCCAGCGCGCACGCGGGCTCGCTCACCGTGCGAGACGGCAACAACGGCTGGACGGTCAACGAGGACCCGCAGGCCGACACCAGCGACTACGTGCTCAAGCGCTTCGTCAACGGCACCGGCCCCGACGAGCACTTCGGCCGCAACGGCCAGACCAGCTTCACGCTCGGCGCCAACAACGACCCGCCAGCGAGCGTCCGCGTCGACGCCACGCGACGCACGTGGATGGTCGGCTCCAGCCTCGCCGGCAACCAGCCGCAGCCCGTCATCGCGCGCTTCCTGGCCGACGGCAACGCCGACCTGCGCTGGGGCGTGCAGGGCAAGCTGCAGCTGACGCCGGCCGGCGTCGCGGTCAAGCCCAACGACCTGCTGCCGCTGGCCGACGGTTCGGTGCTGGTCGCGGGCGAGGTCACCGGCGTCGCCATCCCGCGCGCCGTCGTCTTCCACCTGAACGCCAACGGCGCGTTGGACCGCAACTTCGGCACCGGCGGCGTCTGGCAGCGCCCGGGCGACGCGGGCGACGCGTCCGCAGCCACCAGCCTGGCCGCCAGCACCGACGGCCTGGCCGCGGTGGCCGTCGCGGTGCGCGGCGCGACACCGCAGGCCGAGCTGTGGTCGATGACGGACGTCGCGCCGGCCCTGCTCCAGCACCGGCCGCTGGACCCGACGAGCGACGGCGAGGACCTGCGCGTCGACTGGGCGGCCGACCACTGGGTGCTCGGCTACGGCGGCGGTGCCACGGGCATCGTGCCGCCGGCGCTGCTGGGCAATCGCGCCGCGTCGCCGGTCGTCGCGTCGGCGGCCAGCGATCCGGGCGAAGGCGGCTTCAATCCGTTCACCGCGGTCGCGGCCTCGGCGCCCGCGGCGTCGACCGAGGACGAGGCCCTGCCGTGGTCGTGGATCGCCACGGCCGTCGTGCTGCTCGCGGCCCTCGTCGCCGGGGTGCTGCTGATGCGCTCGCGCAGGCCGCAGACGGTGCTGCGCAAGCCGCCGTCATACTGAGCGACTGGCGGCCTACTCGTCGTTGGCGGCCCCGGCGATCACGTGCCCGATCTCGGACACGTTGCCGTTGGACGCCTGCCCGACCGCGCGCCGCATCAGCGAAGCGGCATCCTTGCCGTGCGCCGGGTACTGGCCGATGCCGACCGTGCCCATCACCGGCAGATCCTGGCCGGCGACGTTGAACGGCTGGCGCAGCGAGGACAGCAGCTTGCGCGCGACGCCGTCGGCGTCGGACTCGGCGTCGATCCAGGCGAGCAGCACGCCGTACATGTCGGAGCCCAGCGAGGCGACGACGTCGCTGGCGCGCAGGGCCGCGCGCAGGCGCACCGCGGCCTTGCGGCGCAGCACGTTGGCGGCCTCGGCGCCGAGCGCGAGTTCGGCCGCGCGGAAGCCCTCGAGGCGCAGCACGATCAGCGCCATCGCCGCGGGCTCGCGCTCGCGCAGCGCGAGCAGGTGGGTCATGTGCTCGAGCAACTGCGCGTGCGTGGGCAGGCCGGTGGTCAGGTCGGTGCTGAACGCGCGCTTGGCGCTGGCGTCCATGCGTTTGCGCTCGATGGCCACGCGCAGCACGCGGCCCAGCGAATCGTCGCTCGCGTGGCGCTTGGCCAGCACGTCCTGCACGCCCATCTGCAGCAGCTTGATGCACTGCGCGGGCGTCGGCTCGGGCGCGACGACCACCACCGCCGAGTCCATCACCGCATGCGCCAGGCCTGGCCAGGCGAGCAGCTTGTCGTAGTCGGCCGGCGTCTTCACCTCGACCAGCAAGGCGTCGCAGGAGCTGGCGTGCAGCGCCTCGGCGATGTCACCCAGGCTGCTGCACGGATTGACGACGAACGGCCCATAGGCCGACGTGAACAGATCCGGTGCGACGCCGCTGAGGCAGATGACCTGGTAGGGATTTCCCATGGGGCGCGAACGTTGGAATGACAACGATGATGCCCCAGCTTTGCTGCGGTGCACAGGCATGGAAACACTAAACATCCCTCGAACAGGCGAGGCAAGAGCCGACTGTTCCGCGGAATGCAAAAACGCCCGGGGAGGCCGGGCGTCGTGCTGGAGCGGGTGATGGGAATCGAACCCACGTATGAAGCTTGGGAAGCTGCCGTTCTACCATTGAACTACACCCGCAGCGGAGCGGATTCTACGTGCAACGCAGGCCGATCGGACGCCGTGTCCTGAACGACACTGTGCGGATGAACGCATCGACGATCCTCTGCCTCGCGGCCGTGCTCGCGCTGGCGGGCTGCAACCGGCACGAAGAAGCCGCCACGCCGGCGCCGGAGTCCGCTGCCTCGGACAACAGCGCCTTCCTCGAAGGCGCCACCGCGGCCGCCTCCGCCGCCTCGGAACCCGTCCCGCCCCCGCCGCCGCCGGCGCCTCAGGCCGACCGCGGGCCGCCGCCCGACGTGCCGCCCATCGTGCGCGACGGCATCCGCTACGCGCAGGGCGACGCCGAGCGCGATCCCGGGCTGGCGCAGGCGAGCGGCATGCTGGTCGTCTCCGACGACTTCAGCGGCAAGCGGCTGTGGACGCTGGCCGTCTACAACGCCGGCGTCGACGCGAAGAAGAACGCGAGCGCCCGCTCGATCTACTTCAAGACGATGGCCTTCGATCCCGACGGCCGCCTGCGCGTCGTCAACGAGGACGGCGAGGCCTTCCTCGTCGACGTCAGGCGCCACCTGGCGACGCCCGCGCCGGCGAAGCCGGACGCCGCAGACGGCGCGCCCCTGGTTCGCTGAAGCCGCCGCCGATCAGGCCAGCCGCCCGCGCGAGCTGGTCCAGAACGAGCGCAGCAGCGACGCACCCGGCCCTGTCTGCGCACCGCCCCTCCAGTGCGATGCCGCGAGCTCGACGAACTCGTCGGGGCCGGGCCGCGAGAAGCCCATCGCCCAGTCGCCGAACTCTCGTTCGGGGATGGGCTGGTTCATCAGCTCGTTGACCTGGTAGTGGCTCTGGCTGGCGCGGATGCGGGCGAAGGTCTCGCGCACGGCGTCTTCCTCGCCCTCGAGGTACTGCATGAAGTTGCCGTCGCAGTACAGCAGCACGCCGGTGATGCCGTTGAGGGCGTTGAGGCGGCGCGACTCGGCGACGATGCGCCCGACCTGCTCGTCGAGCAGGTTCCAGGACGCGGCGCTGACGTAGGCGATGGCATGCAGCATGTCGTCGTGCTTCTCGTCGGCGTCAGGCAAGCGCGGCCTGGCGCGAGCCGGCGGTCTTGAACGCGGCCACCAGTTCCAGCAGGCCGGCGGCCTGCTGCTTGAGGCTCTCGGCGGCGGCGGCGCTCTCCTCGACCAGCGCGGCGTTCTGCTGCGTGCCGCGGTCGATCGAGGTGACCGCGGTGTTGACCTGCTGGATGCCCGTGGTCTGCTCGATGGACGACGCGTTGATCTCGCCCATCAGGTCGGTCATGCGGCGCACCTGGGCGACGACCTCGTCCATCGTGGTGCCGGCCTCGCCGACCAGGTGCGAGCCCGCCTCGACCTTGTCGACGCTGTCGCCGATCAGGCTCTTGATCTCACGGGCCGCGTTGGCCGAGCGCTGCGCCAGGCCGCGCACCTCGGACGCGACGACCGCGAAGCCGCGGCCCTGCTCGCCCGCGCGCGCCGCCTCGACGGCCGCGTTGAGCGCGAGGATGTTGGTCTGGAACGCGATGCCGTCGATCGTGCCGATGATGTCGGAGATCTTCTTGCTGGACGCGCTGATCTCGCTCATCGTCGTGACGACGCGCTGCACCACCGCGCCGCCCTTGCCGGCGACATCGGCCGCCGCGGCGGCGAGCTGGCCCGCGGCGCGGGCGCTCTCGGCCCCTTGCTGGACGGTCGACGTCATCTGCTGCATCGAGGCCGCCGTTTCCTGCAACGCGCTGGCCTGGCGCTCGGTGCGCGCCGAGAGGTCGTGGTTGCCCGAGGCGATCTGCGACGAGGCCGTGGCGATGCCTTCGGCCGAGGTGCGCACGCGGCCCACCATGTCGACGAGGCTGCCGTTCATGCGGCCCAGCGCGGCCATCAGCTGGCCGGTCTCGTCCTGGCGGTCGACGACGATGTGCGAGCTCAGGTCGCCGCCGGCGACGGTCTCGGCCAGCGCCACGCAGCGCGCCAGCGGACGCGTGACGGCCTGCGCCAGCATCCAGCCCAGAGACAGCGCCAGCAGCACCGCGACGCCGCACGCCGACACCGTCATCAACCGGTCGGCGGCGTAGCTGTCCTCCGCGGCCTTGATGCGCTGGGCGGCCAGTTCCTGGTCGTAGTCGATGTAGGCGTTGGAGGCCTTCAGCAGCGCGGCCAGCAGCGGACGGCACTCGGCGTTCATCTTGGCGATGGCGGCATCCTTCCGGCCGTCCAGCGCCTTGCCGACGATGTCGGTGGCCACCGGGCCGTACAGCGACTCGACGCGCACGATCTCGGCTAGCAGCGCGCGGTCGCGATCGGTGACGTCGCCGGCCTGCGCGACCGCGGCCTTGAGCTTGTCGATCGCCGCGTGCACCTCGTCGTGCGCCTTCAGCACGGCGGCCTTCTCGAGCTCGGTGTCCTTGGCGTCGGTCACGAGCACCAGGTTGCGCGCCGCGATCGCGCGCTGCGTCGCCGCGCCGCGGACGTCGAAGGCCAGGCGCTCGCGCGTGCCCACGCCGGACAGGTAGCTCGAGAAGCGCGCGTTCGACGCGCCCAGCGAGTGCAGCGACAGCGCCGACACCAGCAGCACGATGGCCGCGACGACGGCAAAGCCCAGCATCAGCTTGGTCTTGACGGGCAGGTCGGCGAATTTCATGGACAGCTCCAGGTTGGTCTGTCCTGTTATCGGTGAAGCGGCTCGACGGCGCAGTGGGGAGCCCGCGACGGCGAGGCATCGAGATCTCCCGACAGTCCCCGTCGTCAGCGGAAGAAGGCGCTGGGCGTCTCGCCGAACTGGCGCTTGAACATCGCCGCGAAGGCGCTGGGGCTGTCGTAGCCGAGCGCGAGCGCGACGTCGACCACCTTGTCGCCGATGGCAAGGCGCTCCAGCCCGTGCAGCAGCCGCGCCTGCTGGCGCCACTGGCCGAAGGTCATGCCGGTCTCGCGCGCGAACAGGCGCTGGATGGTCTTGACGTCGATGCCCAGCGTGACGGCCCAGTCGGCCAGCGTGGACACGTCGTCCGGCCGCTCGGCGATGCGCGCGCAGATGCGGCGCAGGCGCTCGTCCGCCGGCTGCGGCAGGTGCAGCGGCAGGACCGGCAGCGCGTGCAGTTCGTCCAGCAGCAGGCGCATCAGGCGGCCGTCGCGCGAGTCGGCCTCGTAGGGCAGCGCCACTTTGACCGCGGCGCGGATCAGCTCGGCGAGAAGCCCGGACACGCCGACCGCCTGCGCCTGGGCCGGCAGGTGCGCGGCGGCGTCGGGCCGAACGTAGATGCTGCGCATGTGCACGACGCCCACGCAGCGGATGCGGTGCGAGACCCCCGGCGGCATCCAGATCGCGCGCGTCGGCGGGACGATCCACTGGCCGCCATCGCTGGCCACCATCATCACGCCGTGCTCGGCGTAGATGAGCTGTCCGCGCGCGTGGTGGTGCAGTTCGACGGCGTGGCCGGCCGGGTAGTCGGTCGCCTTGGTCACGACCGGCAGCGGATCGACCTCGCGTTCGTGGGGCACGACGGGGCGGTAGACGGAGTCGACGGAAACGGTCATCGGTGGAGCGGGTGGAATTGTCCTTTTCGCGCTGATGGAAGCCCGGACGGCGCGAGACAGGCATTCATCTTATTCCTAAGATGCGAGGCATGTCGTCCACCGCCACCACCCTTGCCCGCCCGAGCCAGCCCGCGAAGACCTCGTTCCGCGTGCTGGGCGCGATCAGCACCGCCCACCTGATCAACGACATGATGCAGTCGCTGATCATCGCGATCTACCCCATCCTGAAGGGCGAGTTCTCGCTGAACTTCACCCAGATCGGCCTGATCTCGCTGACCTACCAGCTGACGGCCTCGCTGTTCCAGCCGCTGGTCGGGCTCTACACCGACAGGAAGCCGGTGCCCTACTCGCTGCCGGTGGGCATGACGTTCACGTTGTCCGGCCTGGTCCTGCTCGCGTACTCGCCCAACTTCGCGATGGTGCTGCTGGCCGCCGCGCTGGTGGGCACGGGCTCGTCGATCTTCCATCCCGAGTCGTCGCGCGTGGCTCGCATGGCCTCGGGCGGCCAGCACGGGCTCGCGCAGTCGCTGTTCCAGGTCGGCGGCAACACCGGCAGCGCGCTCGGGCCGCTGGTGGCCGCGGCCGTGATCGTGCCGCACGGCAAGAGCAGCGTCGCCTGGTTCGCGATGGTGGCGCTCGTCGGCATCGTGCTGCTGCTGCAGGTGAGCAAGTGGTATGGCGCGAACCGCGTGGTCGCGGCCAAGGGCGCGCTGAAGGCGCACGCGGCGGCGCTGCCGCGCAAGCACGTGGCGGGCGCGATCGCCGTGCTGCTGGTGCTGATCTTCTCGAAGTACTTCTACATTGCCAGCATCTCGAGCTTCTACACGTTCTACCTGATCGAGAAGTTCGGCCTGGGCGTGCAGTCCGCGCAGATGCACCTGTTCCTGTTCCTGGCCGCGTCGGCCGCGGGCACGCTCATCGGCGGCCCCGTTGGCGACCGCATCGGGCGCAAGCCGGTGATCTGGGGCTCGATCCTGGGCGTCGCGCCGTTCGCGCTCGCGCTGCCGCACGTGGGCCTCGCGTGGACGACGACGTTCACGATCCTGATCGGCCTGATCCTGTCGTCGGCGTTCTCGGCGATCCTGGTCTACGCACAGGAGCTGATCCCGGGCAAGGTCGGCGCGGTGTCGGGCCTGTTCTTCGGCTTCGCGTTCGGCATGGGCGGCCTCGGCGCGGCGGCGCTCGGCATCCTGGCCGACGCGACCAGCATCGACTTCGTCTACAGCGTCTGCGCCTTCCTGCCGCTGCTGGGCGTGGTGACGGCGCTGCTGCCGGACACGAACAAGCGCGCGTCAGCCAGCGCGTGAACCCAGCCGCGCCTCGAGCGCGGCGCGGTGCCGTCGGCTCGTCGGCAGGCGCTGGCCGTCCATCAGCACGACCTCGAGCTCGCCGTCCTCGCCCGCGCCCAGCGCACGAACCCGTGCGAGATTGACGATGGCCGTGCGATGGATGCGGCAGAAGCCTGCCGGCTCGAGCTCGCCCTCGACCGCGGCCATGCTCCGGCGCAGCGAATGGGTGCGCGGGCCGACGTGCAGGTCGACGCAGTAGTCGGCCGACTCGATCCAGTCGATGTCGGCCAGCGGCACCACGTGCAGCTGGCGGCCGCTCTTGACGACGAGGCGGTCCGGCAGCGCGGGCGTGCCGGCGCGCGCCGCCTTCTCCTTCGCGCGCGCCAGGGCCAGCGCGAAGCGATTGTCGGTGTAGGGCTTGAGCAGGTAGTCGAGCGCGCCCGCGTCGAACGCGCGCAGCGCGTGCTGGTCGTAGGCGGTGACGAAGACGATGGCCGGCGGCGCGTCGGCGCCGAGCTGCTCCAGCACGTCGAAGCCGTCGACCTCGGGCATCTGCACGTCGAGGAACAGCAGGTCCGGCCGCTGCGCGCGGATCGCCGCGATGGCCTCGGCGCCCGAGCCGCATTCCGCCACCAGCTCCACCTGTGGGTCGCCCGCGAGCAGCACGCGCAGGCTGGCGCGCGCCGGGGGCTCGTCGTCGACGATGATCGCGCGCCGCATCATGCCGCGGCCTCGCGCCAGGGCAGGTGGATCGTCACCTTGACGCCGCGGCCGTCGACGTTGGAGACGTCCAGCGTCGCCTCGCCGCCGTACAGGCCCTGCAGCCGGTTGCGCACGTTGGCCAGGCCGATCGAGCCGGTGCGCGGCGCCGTCGCGGCCGCCGGACCGACGGCGTCGTTGGCGGCGATGGCCGGGCCGTCGTTGTAGACCTCCAGCACCAGCGCGGTCGGCGTGCGCGAGGCGGCGATCTCGACCGCGCCCGGCTGCACGCGCATCGCGATGCCGTGCTTGACGGCGTTCTCCACCAGCGGCTGCAGGATTAGGCGCGGCACAAGCGCGCGGCCCAGCTCCGGCGCGACGCCGATGCGCGCGGCGAGGCGGTCCTCGAAGCGCATCTTCTGGATGTCGAGGTAGAGCGACGCGAAGTGCAGCTCCTCGTCGAGCGCGACCTCCTGCGCGCCGCCGTCGTGCAACGAGTGGCGCAGGAATTCGCTGATGCGGGCGATCGTCTCGACCGCCTGCGCCGCGCGTTGCTCGCGCACCATGCCGGAGATCGCGTTGAGCGCGTTGAACAGGAAGTGCGGCGCGATCTGGTGGCGCAGCGCGTCGAGCCGGGCCTGCGCGAGCTGCTCCGCGAGTTCGGCGGCGACGGCGCGCTCGCGGGCCAGCTTGTCGCGCGAATGCAGCGCGTGGCCGGCCATCAGGATGCAGTAGTAGATGAACAGCGACGACAGCAGCTGGTCGTGCATGCGCCGGCCGAACAGCGCCTGCACCGCCCCGGCTTCGGTGTCGGGCGACCAGGGATTGAGCGCGTGCTCGGACACGGCGATCCACAGCGCCGACGCCGCGGCCAGCGCGAACCAGGCCGCGCCGTGCAGGCCCAGCGCCGCGACGAAGCCCCGCCGCGGTGCGAGTGGACGCCGCAGCTGCAGCGCCATCACGAAGGGCGTCGCCAGCGTCCAGGGGAGCCACGCGAGCAGCTCGAAGACGAACAGCCGCACCCACGCGTGATGCATGCCCATCGAGCGCATCGAGATCACCGTCTGCGTGGCGTCGACCAAGCCGACGCCGGCCCAGATGCCGGCGATCCAGAGCCAGCGCGAGGGCGGTCGGCGGATGTCTCGAGAAGTCATGGCCGCGATCGTACGCGCCGCCGCGCGCGCGAGCACGCCGATTGCAGCGAAGCGGCGTCGCCTTGCAGCGAACGAGGTGTCCTGGATCGACGCGGCTGCGCATCATCCGGGGCATGACATCTCGCATCGCACTCCTGTTGAACACCGCCCTCGCCTTCGCAGCCTGCGCGGCCATCGCGCAGTCCTCGCCGACCCCGCCGGCTGCCGCCACGGCGACGCCCCTGCCGACCTACGTCGACGGCAAGCTGCGATTGCCGGCCGACTACCGCGAGTGGGTCTACCTGAGCACCGGCATGGACATGAGCTACAGCCGCGTCGCGATGCCCGGCCACCACATGTTCGACAACGTCTTCGTCAACCCGCAGGCCTACCGCGTCTTCAAGGAGACCGGCACCTGGCCCGACGGGACGATGCTGGTGCTGGAGACTCGCGGCGCGCGCGACAAGGGCTCGATCAACCAGCGCGGGCTGTTCCAGGACACCGACGTGATGGGCCACGAGGTGCACGTCAAGGACGCGCGCTTCGAGGGCGGCTGGGCCTTCTTCGGCTTCGACGACGACCAGCCCGCCAAGGAGATCGCGCACACGGTGGACTGCTACGCCTGCCATCGTGCGCATGCCGCGGTCGACACGACCTTCGTGCAGTTCTATCCGACGCTGCTGGCCATCGCCAAGGCGAAGAACACGTTCTCGTCGGCCTACCTCGACGAGCAGAAGAAGGCCAATTGAGGCCGCACATGCGGATTGCGAGCAAGCTTATGCGCGCGCGCCGCGGATGAGGAGATGAATCCGTCCGTACGATCGAAGGCTGTCCCCAGGCTTTCGAAAGTGCCCGCATGTTCCGTCGTCCCGCCGTCCGCCCCCTGCTCGTTGCCGCGCTCGCGGCCGCCTCGTTCGCCGCGCAGGCGGCGCCGGTCACGCTGCTCAACGTCAGCTACGACGTGGCGCGCGAGTTCTACAAGGACTACGACGCCGCGTTCATCGCGCACTGGAAGCAGGCCGGTGGCGAGACGATCGAGGTCAAGCAGTCGCACGGCGGCTCCAGCAAGCAGGCGCGCAGCGTGCTCGACGGCCTCGAGGCCGACGTCGTCACGATGAACCAGGCGACCGACATCGACGTCCTCGCCGACCGCGGCCAGCTGATCCCCGCGAACTGGGCCGCGCGGCTGCCGAACAACAGCGCGCCGACGACCTCGGTGCCGGTGATCCTCGTGAAGAAGGGCAACCCCAAGGGCCTGCACGACTGGGCCGACCTCGCGAAGACCGGCGTCAGCGTCGTGATCCCGAACCCGAAGACCTCGGGCAACGGCCGCTACACCTACCTCGCGGCGTGGGGCAGCGTCGTCAAGGCGGGCGGCACGCCGGCGCAGGCACGCGACCAGGTCGCGAAGATGTTCGGCAACGTGCCGGTGTTCGACGGCGGCGGCCGCGCGGCCACCACCACCTTCGCGCAACGCGGCATCGGCGATGCGCTGGTCACCTTCGAGAGCGAGGTCGAGCTGATCAAGGCGGAGTTCGGCGACAACTTCGAGGTCGTCTATCCGAAGCGCACGATCCTCGCCGAGAACCCGGTGTCGGTCGTCGACAAGGTGGTCGACCGCAAGCACACGCGCAAGGAGGCCGAGGCCTACCTGCAGTGGCTCTACTCCGACGAAGGCCAGGAGATCGCCGCGAAGCACGGACTGCGCCCGCGCAGCGCGAAGGTGCTGGCCGCGCATGCGAAGGAGTTCCCGAAGGTCGACACCTTCACCGTCGACGAGGTCTTCGGCAACTGGAAGACGGCGCAGAAGACGCACTTCGACGACGGCGGCACGTACGACCAGATCATGGCGGCGGCGCACCGCCAGTGATCAACAGCTCTTCGCGATCCACTCGATGACACGATCCAGTGCCGGCGTGGCGCGCGCGGCGTCCGGGTGGTTGACCATCATCGCGACCGCGTAGATCCGGCCGCTGGCCGCCTGCACATAGCCGGCGAGCGCGCGGGTGTCGAGCAGCGTGCCCGTCTTCAGGAACGCGTGGCCCGCGGCGGCGGTGCCCTGCATGCGGTGCTGCAGGGTGCCGTCCATGCCGGCCACCGGCAGCGACAGCAGGAATTCGCGCAGCTGCGGCGCGTGCCAGGCGTTGGCCAGCAGGTGGGCGAGCGCGCGCGGCTTGGCGCGTTCGCCGCGCGACAGGCCCGAGCCGTTCTCGACACGCACGTCGCCTTCGCCCAGGCCCTGGCGCACCAGCCATTCCTGCATGCGCGCCTGCGCGTCGGGCAGCGTGGCCGCGCGCAGCGGAAAGCCGCGCGACAGCGCCAGCATCAGGTGGCGCGCGGTGACGTTGTCGCTGACCTTGTTCATGTCATGCAGCACCACCGGCAGCGGCTGCGACAGGTGCACCGACCACGGCAGCTGCGGCTGGCCGTCCGGCCCGGCCGGGATCAGCGTGGCGCCGACCTGGCGCGCGCGTTCGACGACGATGCCGCTCAGCGAGCCGCCGGCTTCCGCCCACAGGCCGGCCAGCGCGCGCGTGGTGAACTGCGCCGGCGCGGTGGGCACCAGCGTCAGTTCGCGGTGGCCGCAGTTCGCGCCCCACGATCCCTGCACGTCGAGACGCTGCCCCGACGCGTCGTCCGCGAGACGGGCCGTCGCCGAGCAGCCGCCGCGCATCGCGACCTTGTTGACGATGCGCAGTCCCGCCAGCGGCGGCTCCAGCGCGACGGCGGCCTTCGCGCCGCGCGCGGGGTCGATGCCGACGTGCAGCAGGCCCTCGTCGATCGCGAACGCGTCGGGGCGCACGTGGTACGCGCGGCCGGTGCTGGGCGGCGGCGTGTTGGCGAAGTCGCCCTCGTTGAGGTCGAACGCATAGCGGTCGAGCACGATGTTGCCGGCGATGCGCCGCAGGCCTTGCGCGCGCAGCTGGCCGAACCAGTCGCGCAGCTCGGCCGAGGTCAGGCGCGCGTCGCCGCCGCCGACGATCAGCAGGTCGCCCAGCAGCGTGCCCTCGACCAGCGTGCCACGCAGGAACGCGAACGTGCGCCAGCGGAAGTTCACGCCGAGCAGGTCCAGCGCGGCCAGCGACGTGACGACCTTGGTGGTCGACGCCATCGCGTAGCTGGATTCGGGGTTGACCGCGACCAGCGGCATCTCGCTGTCCACCGATCGCACGTAGGCCCCGAAGCTGGACAGCGGCAATCCGCTGGCGCGCAGCAGGCTCTCGCCCGTCTGCGCCGGCGTGCCGCGTGGCGCGAGCCCGGCGCCGTGGCCCGCGACGCCCGGCGACTGGATCGCCCAGGCCAGCGGCGAGCATGCGCCCGCGCCGGCCGCGAGCAGGCGGCGCAGCGCGCGCCGCCGCGGTTCGCTGGCGTCGTCGTCGGAGGGGCTTCGGGCAAAATGCCGCATCCCGCGAGCGTAAGACCGGCCGCCCCGGCCCGGTACACCAAAAAGCGCCCGCGGCGCTCCCTACTTCGCGGCCGCCGCCGCGCCCTTGCCCGACATGACTCCAGATCCCCGCCCCAACGACGTCGACGCCGAGACGTCCGCCTCCGACAAGCCGCAGCACCCGCGCCGCAGCATCCGCAGCTTCGTGCTGCGCGCCGGCCGCATGGGCAGCGGCCAGGTCAAGGCGATGGAGACGCTGGGCCCGCTCTACGTGCTGCCGTACAAGGCCGGGCTGCTCGACTTCGACGCCGCGTTCGGCCGCCACGCGCCGACCGTGCTGGAGATCGGCTTCGGCATGGGCGACGCCACCGCGCAGATCGCGGCCGCGCGCCCACAGGACAACTTCATCGGCATCGAGGTGCACACGCCCGGCGTCGGCGCGCTGCTGCAGCGCATCCAGGAACGCGGCCTGACCAACCTGCGCCTGCTGCAGCACGACGCCGTCGAGGTGCTGCGCGACATGATCGCGCCGGGCTCGCTGGCCGGCATCCACGTGTACTTCCCTGACCCGTGGCACAAGAAGAAGCACAACAAGCGCCGGCTGATCCAGGCCGAGTTCGTGCGCGAACTCAGCTCGCGCCTGGCGCCCGGCGGCTACCTGCACTGCGCCACCGACTGGCAGCCCTATGCCGAACAGATGCTGGAGGTGCTGGGCGTCGAGCCCACGCTCGCCAATACCGCCGACGGCTACGCGCCGCGGCCGGACTGGCGGCCGCTGACGAAGTTCGAGAACCGCGGCATCAAGCTGGGCCACGGCGTGTGGGACCTGGTGTTCACGAAACGCTGAACACGGCGGCCACGCCATCCCGGCGCGGCCTCGACAAGACGTTCAGTCGGCCCAGTGGACCATGCCGGTCAGCCACGTGGCCAGCACGACGATGCCGAACGCGATGCGGTACCACGCGAACGGCACGAAGTTGTGCGTGGCGACGTAGCGCAGCAGCCAGCGCACGCAGACCCAGGCGGCCAGGAACGACACGACGAAGCCGACCGCGAACATCGGCAGGTACTCGTGCCAGTTGCCCGCCAGTTCGTGGCGCACCTTGAAGATCTCGAGGACGCTCGCGCCGATCAGCGTGGGGATCGCCAGGAAGAAGCTGAACTCGGTGGCGACGGGGCGCGACAGCCCCACCAGCAGGCCGCCGATGATGGTCGAGCCCGAGCGGCTGGTGCCGGGGATCATGCCGAAGCACTGGCAGAAGCCGACCTTCAGCGCGTCCAGCGTCGTCATCTCGTCGATGTGGTGGACGCGCGCCTGCACGTCCTTGCGCTTCTCGACCAGCAGGATGATGAGCGCGCCGACGATGAACGCGCCGGCCACGACCGGCCCGTTGAACAGGTACTGCGTGATCTTCTTGTGGATCGCGAAGCCGATCACCGCCGCCGGCAGGAAGCCGACGATGATGTTGGTGATGAGCTTGCGCGAATTGGCGTCGGTGGTGAGCGTGCCCAGCGTCTTGCTGATCAGCTGCCAGTAGACGATGAAGATCGCCAGGATCGCGCCCGGCTGGATGGCCACTTCGAACGCGTGCATCACGTTCTCGTCCACGCCGGGCTTCAGCAGCGCCTCAGTCAGGATCAGGTGACCCGTCGACGACACCGGCAGGAACTCGGTCAGCCCTTCGACGACGCCCATGATGGCGGCCTTGATCAACAACAACGTATCCACGCTCGACGCTCCGTGAGGCCGCTCACGGCCCGTATTTGCTTGAAGCGCGCGATGATACGCGGCCAGGATGGCCGCTTCCTGAGTTCGCGTTCAGGAAACCGTTGGCGAGGGCTCAGCCCTGCTTCGGCGACACCGACATGTGCAGGCCCGTCGGCGTGACCGTGATCGGCGAGGCCACGAGGTTCAGCCGGTCCATCTCGTCGGCCTGCGCCGGCTTCATGCGGTAAAGCACGAGGTTCTCGAGCGCGTTCTCCGCCACCAGCCCGCCGATGCGCTGCGCCGCGCCGTGCAGGTTGCTGGAGCCGCTGGACAGCGCCAGCTCGCGCACGCGCACCTGCGTCATGCGGATCGTGTGGTCGGACGGCTGGAAGCGCAGGCCGTAGTCCAGCTTGACGTGGCCCAGCGCCGTGGAGCCGAACAGGCGGTCGATGGCGGTGACGTCCAGCTCGGTGCCGACGCGGTTGGCCTGCGGCATCAGCGTCAGCACGGGGTTGGTGATGTTGAGGTCGATCACCTCCATCACCTTGCGCTCCATCGGGAACTGGCGCGCCATCAGCACGGTCAGCTGCGACTCGCTGATGTCGACGTCGTGCGTGCCGATCATGCCCGCGCAGCCGGACAGCACGCCCAGCACGCCCGCGCACAACGCGCCGGCCACCGAGGCCATGCGCAGGACGGCGCGATGCCGATAACGCCGGCCCACCGGTTGTTCACTGCGACCACCCACCATTGCGCTGCTCATTCGTGTTCTTTCGCTGCCCGCGCGCGAGAGCCGGGCCTGCCCACTCAACGCGCCGGCCGGCATTCCCGCCGACATGCGCTCCTGCGGACGTCCCCATCCGGACGCCCGATTTGGCGGCCACCCGCGATTGCTGCTACCATTACTGACCAACGAGTCATTAACGCGATGCCCCCGCTCTCTTCCGACCCCTGCCTGTTCCGCCGTCGACGCAAGGACGCCCGCCCGGCCGAACTGCTCGAGGCGGCGCTGACGCTGTTCGTCGAGAAGGGCTTCTCGGCCACGCGCAGCGAGGAAGTGGCCAAGGCCGCGGGCGTGTCCAAGGGCACGTTGTACCTCTATTTTCCCAGCAAGGAAGAACTGCTGAAGGCGGTGATCCAGCATTTCCTGGGCGCCGAGATCGAAGCCGGCATCCAGGAGGCCGCCGCCGCCGACGGGCCGACCGCGCAGGCGATGGAGCAACTGCTCGTGGCCTGGTGGACGCGCATCTACGAAGGCCCGGCCTCGGGCGTGTTCAAGCTGGTGATCACCGAGATCCGCAACTTTCCCGAGATCGGGGACTTCTGGGTCGAGCGCGTGGTGCGCCCGGGCGAGGAGATCGTCTCCGGCCTGCTTCGCCGCGGCATCGCGCGCGGCGAGTTCGCCCCGGTCGACATCGACTTCGCCGTGCATTCCATGCTGATGCCGATGATCCTGCTGTGCGTGCACAAGCACTCGTTCGCGGCCTGCGGCATCGCCAAGGAGCTCGACCTCGATCCCGTGGCCTTCATGAAAGCCCATTTCCGCCTGATATTCACCGGCCTGCAGGCCCGGCCGGCGGAGTCCATCCCACGCGCGGCGGCCTGACCGGCCGCCGGCCCGCATAGAATTTGAGGGTTTGCCTGCAGGCCCCCATTTCCGCTCCGCGCTCCGAGGAACACCATGAACATCGAACAAGCCCGTTTCAACATGATCGAACAGCAGATCCGCCCCTGGGATGTGCTGGACAAGGGCGTGCTGGGGCTGCTGGCCGTCGTCCGCCGCGAGGATTTCGTGCCGGCCGCCCATCGCGCGCTCGCCTTCGTCGACACCGAGGTGCCGCTGCCGGAAGGCGAGAACATGCTGCCTCCGCGCGTCGAGGCCCGCATGCTGCAGGACCTGCAGGTGCAGCGCCACGAGCGCGTGCTCGAGATCGGCGCCGGCTCCGGCTTCATGGCGGCGCTGCTGGGCCATCGCGCGCAGAGCGTCATCTCGCTGGAGGTCAAGCCCGCGCTCGCCAAGCTGGCCACCGAGAACCTGCGCCGCAGCGGCGCGGCCAACGTCAGCGTCGTGCAGGCCGACGGGGTGCATGGCTACGCCGCCGAAGGCCCGTTCGATGCGATCATGATGTCGGGCTCCGTCTCCAAGGTGCCCGAGGAACTGCTCAAGCAACTGAAGCCGGGCGGCCGCCTCGTGGCGATCGAGGGCGACGAGCCGGTGATGTCGGCGGTGCGCTACACCGCCAACGCGGACGGCACCTGGTCGCGCGTGAGCCTGTTCGACCTCGACGCGACCCGCCTGCTCGGATTCCCCGAGCCTGCCCGTTTCCATTTCTGAGTCAGCACACAGACAGCGACGTTCGACAGGCCCCTGGGGCTGGCCGGTGAAACGCTGCGCCCGTCGCCACGACCGCGGTTGCTCGCAGTCTGTCGGCTGAAATCGTCGTCAGGAGGTGCGCCGGCTGCAGGTCGTCGCATCGTGCGTGCATCGTGGCCCGCAAGGCCGTACAAACCTGTCCCAACGCCGTTCCGGCTCGCTCACCCAAGGATTTCGCATGTCCCTTTCGCGCGCAATGTCGCCGGCCCTGAAGCCGCTTGCCGGTGCTCTCGTCCTGGCTTTCGGCGCCATCGGCGCGCAGGCCCAGAGCCTGTCCGAAGTCGTGCAGGCCGCACGCAGCAACGACGCGACCTACCTCGGCGCGCGATCCAGTGCCGACGCGGCGCACTACCGCTACGAGCAGGCGCGCGCGGCGTACTTCCCGACGGCCAACCTGCAAGTGCAGGCCGGCCGCCAGACCAATACGCAGCCGAGCGTCGTCGACGTGGCGGAAGATCCCGCGCACCCCGAAGTCGTCACGCAAGTGCCGATCGGGGAAAGGAACACCACCAACAGCGCCGCCGCGACGCTCAACGCGCAGCAGACGATCTACAACCGGCAGAACAACCTGCAGGTCGACCAGGCGAAGAAGAACGAGGAGTTCGCGCAATCGCAGCTCGCGCAGGCCGACCAGGACCTGATCGTTCGCGTGGCGCAGGCCTACTTCAACGTGCTGTCCGCGGCCGATGCGCTGACATCGGTGCAGGGCAACAGCAAGGCGATCGGCGAGCAGCTCGCGTCGGCCAAGCGCAACTTCGAGGTCGGCAACGCGACCATCACCGACACCCGCGAAGCCGAGGCGCGTGCCGACCTGGCGCACTCCAAGGAGATCGCGGCGCAGAACGACCTGGTGGTGGCCAAGGTCACGCTGGACCAGCTCGTGGGCCGCAACGGCGTGGTACCGCATCCGCTGGTGCTGCCGGCCGTGCTGCCGCCGGTGATGCCCAGCCAGGCGTCCGACTGGGTCGCGCTGGCCGAGTCCGACAGCCCGCAGCTGACGCAGG
The DNA here is from genome assembly GCF_023231945.1 of Scleromatobacter humisilvae. Classification (GTDB taxonomy): domain Bacteria; phylum Pseudomonadota; class Gammaproteobacteria; order Burkholderiales; family Burkholderiaceae_C; genus Scleromatobacter; species Scleromatobacter humisilvae. The sequence continues at coordinate 20,149 of NZ_JAJLJH010000003.1, read as the reverse complement.
CCAAGCTCGCGCTGGAAGTCGCCGAGCTCGAGACCTCGCGCCGCAAGGCCGGCGGCCTGCCCACGCTCACGGCCGGCGCCAGCTACAGCCGCAACCGCCAGCGCGACTCGTTCTCGCCCGGCGGCGGCACGGTCACCGGCACCGGCGGCAGCACCAACATCGGCCTGACGCTGACCGTGCCGCTGTTCACCGGCTTCCTGATCCAGAACCAGGTGCGCGAGGGCGTCGCGCTGGAAGAAAAGGCGCGCACCGACGCCGACGGCGCGCACAACCAGGTCGTGCTGAGCACGCGCACCGCGTTCGTCAACGCGCAGTCGCAGGCCGCGCAGGTCAAGGCGCTGGAGGCGTCGGAGGCCTCGAGCAAGCTGGCGCTCGACGCCACGGTGCTGGGCTACAAGGTCGGCGTGAAGGTCAACCTCGACGTGCTCAACGCGCAGTCGCAGCTGTACCAGACGCAGACCGATGCCGCCGGCGCGCGCTACAACTACCTGATGTCGCAGCTGAAGCTGCGCCAGGCCGCGGGCAACCTGACCAACAACGACCTGCTGCCGATCGACGCGCTGCTGGCGCGCTGACCCGGTGCGCGCCCGCGTGCGCGTGACGCGCGCGCGGGACGCATCCCCCATTGGTGCGATCGCCCGATCGCCCGGGCCCGCCCTTTTTGGGGTGACGCGCCCCGGGTGCGAGCTTCTATGATCCCGCCATGGTCGACAAAGCCGGGGTCGCTGCCTGGGATGGCAGTCTCGAAACGTTCCGCCTGCTCGCGAACAGCCTGCAGGCGATGATCGCCTATTACGATTCTGAGCACCTGGGCTACGGCTGCCGCTTCGCCAACAAGGCCTACGCGGCGGCCTTCGGCCTGACCGAGGCCTCGATCATCGGCAAGACCTTCGTCGAGATCATCGGCGAGGCCGCGGCGCGCGAGGTCAAGCCGTCGATCGACACCGTCACCCGCGAGCGCCGCACCGTCGCCTACGCGCGCGAGCTGGCGGCCGCCGACGGCACCCGGCGCTGGATCGAGGTCAACGTCATCCCCAACGTCACGCCCGACGGCCATCCGATGGGCGCGTTCGTCATCGTCACCGACATCACGGGCCACCGCCTGGCCACGCAGGCGCTGCGCGAGTCCGAGGAGCGGCTGACGAAGTTCATGCAGGCCAGCGCCGAGGGCATCGCGTTCCACCGCGACGGCATCGTGACCGACGCCAACCCGCCGCTGTGCGAGATGCTCGGCTTCACGCTGGGCGAGGTGCGCGGCCGCCATGCCGTCGACTTCGTCGCGCCCGACAAGCGTCCGCAGGCCCAGCAGGTGCTCGCCGGCGGGCTCGACGTCACCTACGAGAGCGCCCTCGTCCACAAGGACGGCCACCGGATCCCGGTGGAGCTGATCAGCCGCACGCTGGTCTACGGCGACGAGAAGCTGCGCATGTCCGTGGTGCGCGACCTGCGCGACCGCCACGCGGCGCAGGCGCGCATCCACCACCTGGCGCATCACGACGCGCTCACCGGCCTGCCGAACCGCATGTCGTTCATGGAGCGCCTGGGCCAGCAGATCGAGCATGCGCGCATCGCGGGCAAGTCGCTCGCGCTGCTGTTCGTCGACCTCGACCACTTCAAGCGCGTCAACGACTCGCTGGGCCACCTGATCGGCGACCGCCTGCTGCAGACCGTCGCCGCCCGCATCTCGGCCTGCCTGCGCGCCGGCGACGTCGTGGCGCGCTTCGGCGGCGACGAGTTCATCGTGCTGCTGGACGACGCGGCGCGCGACGACGTCGCGCAGGTCGCGCACAAGCTGCTGCGCGCCATCGAGCTGCCGGTCGATGCCGAAGGGCGCGACCTGTCGGTCACGCCGTCGGTGGGCATCGCGATGTTCCCGCACGACGGCGCGACGCCCACCGAGCTGATCAAGAACGCCGACACCGCGATGTACATCGCCAAGTCGCGCGGCCGCGCCAACTGCCAGTTCTTCGACCCCGCCGTCGCCACCGCCGCCTACGACGCGCTGGTGCTCGAGAGCGAGCTGTCGCAGGCGCTGCAGCGCGAGGAGTTCGTGCTGCACTTCCAGCCGCAGGTGCGCGCCAGCGACGGCACGCTGGCCGGCATCGAGGCGCTGATCCGCTGGATGCATCCCGAGCGCGGCATGCTGCGCCCCGACGCCTTCATCGCGCTGGCCGAACAGCAGCGCGTGATGCTGCCGATCAGCCAGTGGGTGTTGCGCACCGCGGCGCGCGCGGCCCTGCAGTGGCGCTCGCAGGGCCTGATAGCCGTGCCCATCGCGGTCAACCTCTCGAGCATGCAGTTCCGCGCCAACGGCTTCGTCGACGCGGTCGCTCAGGTGCTGCGCGAGGAAGGCGTGCCTGGGCAGTGGATCGAGCTCGAGCTGACCGAGCGCATGTTGATGGACGACGTCGGCGAGGTGCAGCGCACGCTGCAGCAACTCAAGGCACTCGGCATGCGCGTCTCGGTCGACGACTTCGGCACCGGCTATTCGTCGCTGGCGCACCTGAAGGAGTTCCCGATCGACGGCATGAAGATCGACCGTTCCTTCGTGGCCGACCTGCCGCAGCAACGCGGCTCGGTCGCGATCGCGCGCGCGGTCATGCAGATGGCGCAGGGGCTGTCGCTGACGGTCGTCGCCGAGGGTGTCGAGAACGAGGCGCAGCGGCGCTTCCTGGTGGAGCACGGCTGCGACCTGCTGCAGGGGGAGCTGGTCAGCCTGCCGCTGTCGGCGGACGACCTGGTGCGCTGGATCGAGCGGCATCGCGCGGCGCTGCACACCTGACGACGCGCGAGCATCGGCCGCACGGCCCCGCCAGACCAGAGGCGACCCGATTGCGCCTCTGCCCGAGGGATTTCGGCAGAACCGCGAATCGATAAAGCCCGAATTCGTAACTATTTGCACACCTCGCGAATGCTTGCGGCGCGCGCGATGCACGCAAGCGCGACGGGACCGCATAACCTTCGTCCCGTCCCCGCAAGAATGTCCGGAACGAGCGCGCCGCCAGCGGCAACCGTCGATCGTGTCGAGGCGTGGGCGACGAGACTTCGACTCCACGCCTTGCCCGCTTCATCGCGGGCACGGGGCGGTGTCGTCTCTTCGCCGGCAGGGTGGATTTCCCGATATCAACTTCCGACAACGCAAGAAAATGACCAAGACGTTCACGAAAGCCATCCTCGCCACCGCCGTCGCCCTGCTCGGTGCCACCGGCGCCCAGGCCGCCACCTACACCGAGAATTTCTCGTCCGTGCCGGGCTGGGAATCGGGCTGGCTCGGGGCCGACTCCAACCTGACCAACTATTACGGCATCGGACAGGGCCGCGGCAACAACCCGGACGGTCTGTGGGTCGGTGAATCGAAGATCGACTTCACGTCCAGCTTCGGCGCAACGATCACGTCGCTGAGCTTCGACGTCGCGGCCTACACGGGCACCAGCTCGATCGAGTTCTTCAACGCCACCGGCGGCCTGATCTCGACGCAGACCCTGACCGCGACCAACGGCGCCTTCAGCAACCCTGGCGTGTATGAGCACTTCACCGTGAATTCCTCGACGGGCATTTCGAGCTTCGAGTTCACGTCGCCGTCGACGGTCGGCAACACCAGCATCGACAACGTCGTCGTCGTCACCGCCAGTGCCGTGCCGGAAGCCGGCAGCCTCTCGATGATGCTCGCCGGCCTGGGCGCGATCGGCTTCCTGGCCCGTCGCAAGAAGCAAGCTTGATCGGGCGGCCGCGTCGCGCGGCCGTTCGCTCCCCGAAGCGGGCGCCCTCCGGCAGGACGGCGCCCGTCTTGCTGTCCGCGCCGGACGGGGCGCTCAGCAACCCTTCACGCACCTGCCCGCGCCGTCGAACTCCATTGTGTGCCCCGACAACGGCACATGCGCCGGCACCTTCACGGCCTTGACGAACGCCTCCGTCTTGCTGCCCGCGCGAACCTTGCCGTCGACGGTGCCGATTTCGTTCGCATGCGAAGGAATCACCGATGCCGGCTTGACGAGGTCGTTGACGACATAGGCCGCCTCGGCCGGGCCGGTGGTGAAGCCATCGCCCATGTTCATCACGACGAGGCTGGCGTGGTAGTAGTCGCGGATGACAAGCTGCTGGTCGGCGAGGATGCCGGTGTCGCCGGACAGGTACGCCACCAGCCCGTTGCTGAAGCGCAGCACGTAGCCCGTCGCCGGCCCGACGTCGCCGGTGAGGCCCGCGGCCTTCATCTGCTTGCCGAGGTCGCCGTCGATGAACAGCGGGTCGACGCCGTTGCTGTGCAGCGCCGCGACCGTCGCGATCTTCACGCCGCCCACGGTCACGCTGCCGCCGAAGCGCGCGAGCATCGAGTCGGCCGGGTCGCCGCCGCCGGCCTTCAGGCGCGCGGCGAAGAACGGCGGCATCTCGCTGCCCGTCACGATCTTCGATTTCTTGGCAAGCGCGATGTCGACGACGTTGGACTGCGGCGTCGGCACCGAGATGTCCGGCTTCGCGCACGTGCCCGCGCCGGCGGCCTTGATGTGGGCCTCGCCGAGGTGGTCGTTGTGCATGTGGCTGACCAGGATCACGTCGATCTTGCCGAGCCGCGGGTCGGCGCCGCCGGCCACCGTGTGCCCCGGGTCGTAGAGCACGCGGGTGCCGTTCGGATCCTCGAAGACCAGCGCGCGATCCTGCGCGCAGAACTCGCCGTCGATGCCGCCCAGCGGCGTCACCTTGACGGTCTGTGCGAGGACGGGTTGGACGAACAGGGCGCACAGCGCGCCCGCGGCGGCGATCCAGCTCAAGCGGCTCATTGACGGCTCCATGGCGGCGACGGAAGCGCGATCTTACGGCGCGGCGGGCTTGTCCCTGGCGGCGTCGCGCGCCCGGGCGTCGCGCACAATCGCAGCCCGATCGAGTCCGACCAGGAACACGCATGCGCCCGCCGACCGCCCTGCCCGCTTCGCGCCGCAGACTGCTGATGCTGGGCGGCGCGCTGGCGCTGGCGGGCTGCGCCGCCTCCGCGCCCGATGCGCGCGACGGCGCGATCGCCGAGCTGGCGTCCACCGGCACGCTGCGCGCGGCCATCAACCTCGGCAATCCGATCCTGGCCAGCCGCGATGCGGACGGCGCGCCGCAGGGCGTGTCGGTCGATCTCGCGCGCGAGGCCGCGCGACGGCTCGGCGTGAGGCTCGAGCTGCGGCCCTTCGAATCGGCCGGCGCGGTGGTCGAGGCGGTCAAGGCCAGGCAGGTGGATCTCGCCTTCGTCGCGATCGACCCGGTGCGCGGCGCCGACACCGACTACACGCCGCCCTACGTGATCATCGAAGGCGCGTACCTCGTGCGCGACGATTCGCCGCTGCAGCGCAACGACGAGGTGGACCGCCCCGGCACGCGCGTGGCGGTCGGCCGCGGCAGCGCCTACGACCTGTTCCTGGCGCGCGAGCTGAAGGCCGCGACCCTCGTGCGCGCGCCGACCTCGCCGGCCGTCACCGACCTGTTCCTGGCGCAGCACCTCGACGTCGCCGCCGGGGTGCGCCAGCAGCTGGAGGCCGACGCGCGCCGCGTCGGCGGCGTGCGGCTGCTGCCGGGGCGCTTCATGGCCATCGAGCAGGCGATGGGCGTTCCCAAGGGCCGGACGCGGGCGCAGGCCTGGCTCAGCGGCTTCGTCGCGGAGATGAAGGCCTCGGGCTTCGTGGCCGACGCGTTGAAGCGCCACCACATCGACGGCGCGCTCGTCGCGCCCTGACGCCGCGCGTCACGCGCGCGCGGCCATGCGCGCGAACGAGCCGGGATGCGATCGCGCGCGCCAGGCGCGCAGCACGTCGGCCGCGAGCGCGTCGGCGGGCGCCGTCGTCCGCACCTCGTAGTCGTAGGCGCCGAACGCGTGCGTGGTCGCGTCGTCCTCGCGCGCGGAGCCAAGGCGGCGGTCGCCGCGCTCGCGTTCGCGCCGCTCCAGTTCGTCCACCGGACACCGCACGCCGACATGGAAGACATCGAACGGCGCCAGCAGCTTGACCAGCCGCTGCATCCACCCGGAGGTCTCGACGATGTGCTCGACGATCAGGTCGTTGCCCGCGGCCGCCAGCGCCGGGATGCTGCGGTGGAAGCCGTCGAAGAACGCCGGCCGCATGCGGGCCCACTCGAAGTCGCCGGAGGCCATGCGCTCGTGCGGCAGCACGCGCGCGGCCAGCAGGTGGTCGATCGACCAGTGCCAGAACGGCTCGTCGAGCTGGCGCTGCAGCGCCAGCGCGAGGCTGGACTTGCCCGAGCTCGATGCGCCGTTCAGCAGGATGATCCGGCCGGGCCGCACGGTCGCGTCGTCGGACATGCGCTCAGGCCTCGGCGATCGCCGCGATCGACACCTTCAGCCCAGGGATCCGCGCCGGCAGCTTCGCGCCCTGGCGCGCCGGCGGGTCGGACGGGAACCAGCGCAAGTACTCCTCGTTCATGCCGGCGAAGTCGTCCTCGTCGGCGAGCACGATGGTGACGCTGACGATCCTGTCCATCGAGCTGCCGGCGGCCTCGAGGATGGCCGAGATGTTGGTCAGGCACTGGCGCGTCTGCTCCTGCACCGTCGTGCCGACGATCTTGCCCGTGGCGGGATCGTGCGGCGCGGTGCCCGAGACGAAGACGAGGCCCGCGGCCCTGACGGCCTGGCTGTAGGCGGCGGGCGGCTTGGCGGCCTTGTCGGTGAACACGATGTGGCGGGGCATGGCTAGATCGGCGCCTTGACGTTGCCGTAGGCGTAGCGCGTGACGACGTCGCCGCCGCCCCCCCCGGGGAGGCGGGTCACGACGCTGAGCGCGAGCCCGGTGCCCTTGGCGATGGCGATGCGCGTGTCGATGACGACGTCGTCGTTGACGGTGTGCGTGGCGTAGTTGGCCGCGGGCGTGCCGTCGACGACGGAGTCGGGCAGCGCCTTGCAGCTGAACTCGCTGGCATCCTTCAGGTTCTCGCGCGACATGGCGATGTTGTCCCTGGCCGAGATCTCGCTCTTGCGCCAGGCGCCGCGCACCTGGATGTAGACCGCGCCATCCACGGTCACGCCATGCAGGACGTCCGTCCCCCGGTTGGTGGTGGTCGTGTGGTTGGCCTGGATCGACTTCTCCAGCGCCGCAAAGACGGGTTTGCAATCGCCCGACAACTCGGCGGCGCGCGGGGTCGTCGACGTCGCGAGCACGGCGGCGGCGAGCGCCAGGGCGGTGGAACGGATGGGCATCGCAGGCTCCTGGCAGGCCGGTGGTGTGGGGATTCTGGAGGCGCGACCGTGCGCACCAATCCCTAACACCCGTCGACGCTACAGCAGCCGCACGATCCGGTCCGCCATCCGCTCCGCCGCGCCCTTGTGCGTGGCCGCGAACGCGAGCGCGCGCGAGCTCGCGATGTGCTGCAACTCCGAGCCCACCACCTGCAGCGCGCGGCGCAGCGCGTGCTGCATGTCGGGCTCCTGCCACGCGGCGCCCGCGAGCGCGGCCTGCCTGGCGGCCTCGGCGAAGTTGAACGTGGACGGGCCCATCACGATGGGGCAGCCGCAGGCCGCGGCCTCGATCAGGTTGTGGCCGCCGAGCGCCATGAAGCTGCCGCCCAGCAGCGCGACGTCGGACGCCGCGTAATACTGCGGCATCTCGCCGAGCGAGTCGCCGAGCCAGGCATCGACGTTCAGCTGCTCGGCCGACGGCATCTCTCCCCACGCGCTGCGGCGCGCCACGCGCAGGCCGTGCTGCACCAGCAGCGCCTCCACCTCGTCGAAGCGCTGCGGATGCCGTGGCACGACGATCAGGAACGGATTGCGCCCCTGCACGCGGCCCCACTCGCGCATCAGCTCGGCCTCCTCGCCCTCGCGCGTGATCGCGGCCAGCACCACCGGCCGGCCGATCGCCGCGTGCCACGTCTTGCCGCGCGCGAGCAGCGCGGGCGACGGCCGCACGTCGAACTTGAGGTTGCCCGACAACGCGACGCGCTTCGCCCCGCCCTCGCGCAGGCGCTCGGCGTCGTCCTCGGTCTGCGCCAGCACGTCGGTGACGACCGCCGCGGCCGGACGCATCAGCGCGGCGAAGCGCTCGCCGCGGCGCGCGCTGCGCTCGGACAGCCGCGCGTTGGCAAGCACCATCGGCACGCCGCGATCCTCGGCGCCGTGCAGCAGGTTCGGCCAGATCTCGGTCTCCATCAGCACGCCGATGGCCGGACGCGTGCGCTGCAGGAAGCGGCGCACGGCGCCGGGCGTGTCCAGCGGCAGCCAGGACTGGCGATCGCCGTTGCGCATCAAGGCCTGGCCCGCCTCGCGGCCGGTGGCGGTGCCGTGCGTGAGCAGCAGCCGCATCTCGGGCCGGCGCAGCCGCAGCGCGTCGATCAGCGCGGTGGCGGCGCGCGTCTCGCCGAGCGACACCGCATGCACCCAGATCGACCCGGCGGGGATGTCGACGCCGTAGCCCAGGCGCTCGCGCATCGCGAAGCGATAGCCCGGCTCCTTGCGGCCGCGCAGCCAGTAGCGCAGCAGGATGGCCGGCAGCAGCAGGCGCAGCGCGAACGTGTACGCGCGAAGCGCGAGGCGCTGCTTGAAGGTCATCGCCACCGGCATTCAGGCTCAGTGCGCGGCAGCGCCGACATGCGCGTCGGGCTTGACCTTCTTCAGCGCCGCCATGAAGTCGTGCTGGATGCGATCCAGCGCGGCCTGCGTGTGGCCTTCGAAGCGCAGCACCAGCACCGGCGTCGTGTTGGACGCGCGGATCAGGCCGAAGCCGTCGTCGTACTCGGCGCGCAGGCCGTCGATGGTCAGGATCTCCGCGCCCGGGAACTTCGCCTCGGCCAGCAGGCGCTCGATGATCCGCGGCGGCTCGCCTTCGGCACAAGCGACGTTCAGCTCGGGCGTCGAGAAGCTGGTGGGCAGCTCGTCGAGCACCGCGCTCGGGTCGGCGCTGCGCGACAGGATCTCCAGCAGGCGCGCGGCCGTGTAGGTGGCGTCGTCGAAGCCGTACCAGCGCTCGGAAAAGAAGATGTGGCCGCTCATCTCCCCGGCGATCGGCGCGCCGGTCTCCTTCAGCTTGGCCTTGACCAGCGAGTGCCCCGTCTTCCACATCAGCGGCTCGCCGCCGGCGTCGCGGATCGCGATCGGCAGGCGCTGCGAGCACTTGACGTCGTAGATGATGGGCGCGCCCTTCACGCGGGTCAGGATGTCGCGCGCGAACAGCATCAGCTGGCGATCCGGATAGATGATGTTGCCGCCGCGCGTGACGACGCCCAGGCGGTCGCCGTCGCCGTCGAAGGCCAGGCCCAGCTCGGCCTCGGTGGCGTGCACTGTCCGGATCAGGTCGACCAGGTTCTCCGGCTTGGACGGATCGGGATGGTGGTTGGGGAAGTCGCCGTCGACGCGGCTGTAGAGGTCGATCACCTCGCAGCCGAGCGCGCGCAGGATGCCCGGCGCCGACGCGCCCGGGATGCCGTTGCCCGAGTCGACGACGATCTTCATGGGCCGCGACAGCTTGCAGTCGCTCGTGATGCGGTGCGTGTACTCGGCGAGGATGTCCATCGTCGCGACGCGGCCCTCGCCCATCACGTAGTCCTCGTTCTGCATGCGCTCGCGCAGCTTCTGGATGTCCTCGCCGTAGATCGCGCGGCCGGCCAGCACCATCTTGAAGCCGTTGTAGTTCTTCGGGTTGTGGCTGCCGGTGACCTGGATGCCCGAGTGGCAGCCGTGCTTGCCGCGCGTGGCGGCCACGTAGTAGAGCATCGGGGTGGTGACGGCGCCGATGTCGACGACGTCGAGGCCGGTGGACCGCAGGCCCTTGACGAGCGCGGCGACCAGGCGCGGACCCGAGACGCGGCCGTCGCGGCCCACCGCGACCGCCTTCTCGCCCAGGCGCACCGCCTCGCTGCCGAAGGCGCGGCCCAGGTGCTCGGCGAAGGCGTCGTCGAGCGCCTCGTCGACGATGCCGCGGATGTCGTAGGCCTTGAAGGCGGATGCTTTGACTTGCATGGCAGGGTTCTTCTCGGATGCTGGGGCGGTGGCGGCGATTCTACGGGCCGGGCTGCGCCGGCCGGCCCGCGCCGCGCCCTTGCCGTTCGTCGCCTGCACCGTCGATCGGTCGCCGGACGCGGGTGCCGGCCGGGCAAGTGCCTACACTGGGACGCCATGATCCCGACGAGCCCTCTTCGAACCGCCACACTGCGCGCCAGCTGGATCCACTGGGCCGGCATCGGCTCGCCCGGCGGCAGCCCGGCCTGGGTGCAGGTGCTGTGGACGATGATCTACGCGGCCATCGTCGCCACCGGCTTCACGGTGCTGAGCTTCGCGCTCAACGCGCACAGCGCGGCACGATGGTTCGACCTGCACGAATGGCTCGTGGTCTTCGGCACCAATTTCGTCATCTCGCTGACGATCGCCTTCATCATCCAGGGCATGTTCCTGCTGGGCCGCAGGACGATCGGGCACGCGCGCATCCAGGCGTTCGGCGCCTGGCAGCGCACGCTCTACTTTGCGGGGATCCCGATCGTGGGATCCCTCGTCGGCTGGCCGACCGGCGTCTCCCTGGTGATGGGCAACCTCGATTTCGTGCGCCGCATGACGTCGAGCGAGCTCGCCTCCAGCCTGCTGCTGTCGGTGCTGATCAGCGCGATGTTCCTCCTTTATTTCTCGCTGCGCGTCGGCCGCGCGCGCGCCGACATGCGCGCCAACGAGGCCCAGCTGCGCCTGCTGCAGGGCCAGATGGAGCCGCACTTCCTGTTCAACACGCTGGCCAACGTCATCAGCCTGATCGACGCCGACGCACCGCGCGCCAAGCACACGCTGGAGGCGCTGACCGACTACCTGCGCGCGTCGCTGGGCGGACTGCGCCGCGACGACAGCACGCTGGCCGGCGAGCTCGACCTCGCTCGCCGCTACCTGCAGCTGATGCAGACGCGCATGGGCGAGCGGTTGCGCTTCGAGATCGAGGCCGACGATGCCCTGGGCCGCGCGGCGCTGATGCCGCTGGTGCTGCAGCCGCTGATCGAGAACGCGGTCAAGCACGGGCTGGAGCCGCAGGTCGACGGTGGCACCGTGCGCGTGAAGGCCACGCGCGTCATGCTGGACGGCGAGGACTGCCTGCAGGTCTGCATCGAGGACGACGGCGCCGGCCTCGCCGCGGCAGCGCGCCGCCCGCGCCGGCGCGTCGCCGGCGGCGCCGACGGCAACGGCATTGCGCTGGCCAACCTGCGCGAACGCCTGCAGGCCCGCTTCGGCGGCTCGGCGCGCCTGACGCTGACGGAACTCGGCGCCGGCACCGGCACGCGCGCCTGCATCGTCGTGCCCTGGCAGCTCGCGTCCGCTGCCTGACAATCGCCAGCTCAACGACATCCGACCCGACATGACCCGCGCCCTCATCGCCGACGACGAACCCCACCTCGCCCACTACCTGCGCGACCAGCTGGCCAAGCTGTGGCCCGGGCTGGAGATCGTCGCCATCGCACGCAACGGCCTCGAGGCCGCCGCGCAGATCGCCGAGCTGCAGCCCGACATCGCCTTCCTCGACATCCAGATGCCCGGCCTCACCGGCCTCGACGTGGCCGCCGGCATCGAGGGCCTGACCCGCGTCGTCTTCGTCACCGCCTACGACGAGTACGCGCTGACGGCCTTCGACGCCGAGGCGCTGGACTACGTGCTCAAGCCGGTGACCGCGGAGCGTCTCGCGCGCACGGTCGAACGGCTGCAGCGCGCGTTCGCGCCGCGCGCGGGCGGCGACGCGCCGCACGTCGACGACGACCACCTCGCCCGCGCGCTGCGCGCCCTGCAGGCCGCGCCCGCGCCGGCGGCCGCGCCGTTGCGCTGGATCCGCGCGAGCCAGGGCGAGCTGACGCACCAGGTCGCGGTCGGCGACGTGATGTTCTTCAATGCCGACGACAAGTACACCTGCGTGCGCACCGCCAGGGCCGAATACCTGATCCGCACGCCCATCACCGAGCTCGCCGCGCAGCTCGACCCGCAGCAGTTCTGGCAGATCCACCGCTCGACCATCGTCAACCTGGCCCACATCGCCGGCACGCGGCGCGACGAGGCGAGCCGGCTGTTCGTGCGCGTCGCGGGCTGGGACAGCGAGCTGCCCGTGAGCCGGGCCTACGTGCACCTGTTCAAGCCGATGTGAGGTTCAGCGCTTCGCGGCGCTGGCGGCCTTCGCGGCTCTTGCCGCACGCTCTTCGGCGATGAGCGCGTCCCATGGCGATCCTTGCGCGAAGCGTCCCGGCGGGGACATCGCGTCGATGAGATCGAAGGCGTTCACGAGCGACTTGGCGCCGGCGGCGCTGTCGCAGCTCAGGCCGCGCGGACGTGCCGTCGACGGCACACGGAGCAGCACGATCTCGGCGAATTCCGGACCGATGTCTTCGTCCTCCGTGACGACGTATTCGAGCTTGTAGATCGTGTCGACGTGGCGGAACCAGACGCTGTCCGAATCAAGCTTGCCGTCCGCACGTCGCCCTGCCTCGTGGAAGAACGTGGCGCCCATGGCCGGATCGCTCGTCAAAGCGGGCACCTGCAGTTCCGGCGCGCGCCCGGGCAGTCCGAAGCGATACTGCAGGTAACGCGGCTGCGCATCGTGCCCGCACAACGACGCGATCTTGTGTGCCGGACCGATCGTGCAGCTGAAATAGCTCGTCTCGTCGGCACGGCACAGCGTGGCCGGCGCCGCGAAAGCCGCGGCGCCGGACGAGAGCATGAGACCGACGAGCCAGCCGCGCACGTCAATCGAACGCGTAGCTGAACTCGCCATCCTTCGCGCCCACCTTCACGCCCGCGATGGGCGTGCCCTGCATCGTGCGCGTGAGGAACTCGCGCGAGATCTCGGGCAGCATCGTGTTGGTGAGGATGGCGTCGATCATGCGGCCGCCGGACTCGCTCTCCGTGCAGCGGCTGACCACCAGCTTGACGACGTCCTCGTCGTACGTGAACGGCATCTTGTAGCGCGCCTCGATGCGCTTCTTGATGCGGTTCAGCTGCAGCGCGACGATCTTGCCCAGCATCTCGTCGGACAGCGGGTAGTACGGAATCGTGACGAGCCGGCCCAGCAGCGCCGGCGGGAAGATTTTCAGCAGCGGCTCGCGGATCGCCTTGGCCATGCCCTCGGGGTCGGGCATCAGGTCCGGATCCTTGCAGAGGTTGGCGATCATGTCGGTGCCGGCGTTGGTCGTCAGCAGGATCAGCGTGTTGCGGAAGTCGATGGAGCGGCCCTCGCCGTCCTCCATCCAGCCCTTGTCGAAGACCTGGAAGAACAGCTCGTGCACGTCGGGGTGCGCCTTCTCGACCTCGTCGAGCAGCACCACGCTGTAGGGCTTGCGCCGCACGGCCTCGGTCAGCACGCCGCCCTCGCCATAGCCGACATACCCGGGGGGGGCACCCTTCAGCGACGAGACCGTGTGCGCCTCCTGGTACTCGCTCATGTTGATGACGATCAGGTTCTGCTCGCCGCCGTAGAGCGACTCGGCCAGCGCGATGGCGGTCTCGGTCTTGCCGACGCCCGAGGTGCCGGCCAGCATGAACACGCCGATCGGCTTGCTCGGGTTGTCGAGGCCGGCGCGCGAGGTCTGGATGCGCTTGGCGATCATCTCCATCGCGTGATCCTGGCCGATGACGCGCTTGCCCAGCAGCTGTGGCAGCTTCAGCACGGTGTCGATCTCGTTGGCGGCCATGCGGCCGACCGGGATGCCCGTCCAGTCGCCGACGACGCTGGCCACGGCCTGGAAATCGACCGTCGGCAGCATCAGCGGGCTCTCGCCCTGCAGCTTGGTGAGCGCATCCTGCACGCCGCGCAGCTCGGTCATCACGTCGGTGCGCTCGCCGTCGGTGAGCGTGGCCTGGGCCTCGGCGGCCTTCTCGGCGCTCGCCTCGAGCGCGCTGCCGGTGCCCTCGACGGGCTGGCCGCCGTCGCGCAGCTTCGCGCGCAGCGCCAGCAGGCGGTCGACCAGCGCCCGCTCGTCGTTCCAGCGTGTCGTGAGCGTGGCCAGGCGATCCTTCTCGGCGGCCAGCAACGCGTTGACGTTCTCCTCGCGCTCGGCGGTCGGGATGCCGATCGCGGCCTCGCGGGCGATGATGCCGATCTCGGTCTCGAGCGCCTCGATGCGGCGCTGCGAGTCGTCGACCTCGGCCGGCACCGCATGCAGGCTGATCGCCACGCGCGCGGACGCGGTGTCCAGCAGGCTCACCGACTTGTCGGGCAGCTGGCGCGCCGGGATGTAGCGGTGCGACAGCCTCACCGCGGCCTCGAGCGCCTCGTCGAGGATCTGCACCTTGTGGTGCTTCTCCATCGTGCTGGCGACGCCGCGCATCATCAGGATGGCCTTCTCCTCGCTCGGCTCGTCGACCTGGATGTTCTGGAAGCGGCGCGTCAGCGCGGGATCCTTCTCGATGTACTTCTTGTACTCGGCCCAGGTCGTCGCGCCGATCGTGCGCAGCTGGCCGCGCGCGAGCGCCGGCTTGAGCAGGTTGGCCGCGTCGCCGGTGCCGGCCGCGCCGCCGGCGCCCACCAGCGTGTGCGTCTCGTCGATGAACAGGATGATGGGCTTGGGGCTGGCCTGCACCTCGTCGATGACCGAGCGCAGGCGCTGCTCGAACTCGCCCTTCATGCTCGCGCCGGCCTGCAGCAGGCCGACGTCCAGCGTCAGCAGCGAGACCTCCTTCAGGCTGGGCGGCACGTCGCCGCGCGCGATGCGCTGCGCGAAGCCCTCGACCACCGCCGTCTTGCCGACGCCGGCCTCGCCGACCAGGATCGGGTTGTTCTGGCGGCGGCGCATCAGGATGTCGACGACCTGGCGGATCTCGTCGTCGCGGCCGACGATCGGATCCATCTTGCCGGCGCGCGCCTGCGCGGTGAGGTCGACGGTGAACTTCTTGAGCGCCTCCTGCTTGCCCATCTGCGCCGGCGCGATCGCGCCGCTGGCTTCGCCCGGGGCCGCGCCACCGCCGACGTTCGAACCGTCGCGCGCGCCGAGCGTGTCCTCCGGCGAGCCCGCGACGATCTTGGCGAAGTCGTCGAACAGGTCGTCGGGCTTGATCTTGCGGAACTCGCCGGAGATCGCATACAGCGCGTTGCGCAGCGTCTGCGTCTTGACCGCGCCGACCATCAGCAGGCCCGTGCGCACCGCGCTCTCGCCGAACTGCAGCGTGCCGTAGAGCCAGCCTTCCTGCACCATCTTCTCGATGGTCGGCGAGAAGTCGGAGATGGACGTCGCGCCGCGCGGCAGCGCGTCGAGCGAGGCCGTGATGTCCGCGGCCAGGCGCGAGGCGTCGAGCGCGAAGTGCTTGAAGATGCGGTGCAGGTCGGAGTCGTTCGCCTGGATCAGCTGGTGCAGCCAGTGCACCAGTTCGACATACGGGTTGCCCCGGAGCTTGCAGAAGACCGTCGCTCCCTCGATGCCCTTGTAGGCCACCGGATTGAGCTTGCCGAACAGCGCGACACGACTGATTTCACTCACGGAAAACTCCTCTTGCGGGCCTCGACGTGCCCAGTTGGATGTCGACTCGATTGGATAGTCGATCGCCGGCGTTTTCAATCCCCCGGCATGGGCAAACGCATCAGGTGATACCCAGCACCAGGTCCTTCGCGGGCTCGTCGACTCGGCGCGTGCCGAGCCAGGCCGTCCAGCCCAGCGCGCCGGCCGCGCCGAGCCTGACGGGTGGCACTTCGTCCTTCTCGAGCACCAGCTGCATCTCGCACGAGAGCTCGTGGCCGACGTAGTTCAGCACCCAGTCGCGCAGCCGCCGCATGCTCTCGCCGCCGGGCAGGAAGCGCTTGTACTGTTCGAGGCTGAGCGGGCCGATCTCGATGCGGAAGCGCGTCTGGCAGTCCCACACCTTGGCGCCGATCACGGCGCTCTGGCCGAGGCCGACCGGCGCGTTGCGCAGGCCGATGCGCGAGTGCGCCTCCTCGGGCAGGCGCATCCAGTGCGGCTGCCACTGGTGCACGCGCACCGGCACGCGGAAGAAGTCGTTGAGGATGCGCTCGAGGCCCTCGGCGCCGTGCACCGAACGCCCGAGGATGCCGGCCGCGGCGAGGCGCGCGCCGTCCGGCACCGCGTCGCGCCCCAGCAGCGTGGGCTGGCCATAGCCGGCCAGCGAGCCGACCCAGCGGCTGAACGGATCGTTGTCGGGGCGGTCGAGGCTCACCGCCGGCTGCGCCTCGGCCCAGGCGCGATACAACAGCGACAGCAGGCGGTGGTGGAACATGTCCAGGAAGCGCACCAGCGCGCGATCCGAGGGCATGCGCCGCGCACGCTCGCGCGCGTACTCGGTCAGGTGCAGCGGCAGCGGGCCGTTGGCGCCGAACAGGCCGAAGAAGCGCTGCGTCAGCGTGGGCGGCGCGTCGCCGTCGGCGGGCGTGAAGCTCGCGAGCGCCGCCGGGGCGAACGACAGCGAAGGCGTCTGCGCGAAGCGGATCGGATCGTCGCGCAGGCGCAGCGAGGTGCCCACGCGCGGCAGGCCGGGATGCGCGTTCTCGAGCAGGCGCACGGCCATGAAGAAGTCGAACTTGTGCGGCTCCTCGCGCAGGCGCCGCAGCAGCTCCTGGCGCGCCTCGTGACGCGCGGCCTTCGCCGCCTCCTGCTGCGCCAGCAATTCCGCCACTGCCGCGGCGTGGCCGCCGACCTCGCCCTTGAGCGCATCGAGCGAGTTGAGGACGTCGCTGACCGTGAGGATGCGCGTGCCCTCCGGATCGTCCTCTTCGGCAGCGGCGTCCGTCATGTCAGAGCACCGAACGCGCGCCGATGCGCGGCGGCCACGTCTTGACCATGCCACGCGTCTGCGAGGCCAGCACCAGCTGCGTGAAGCTGTTCATGCTGGCGTAGCGGGCGAGGAAGCGATCGAGCACGGCGCCCAGCACGAGGATGCCGGTGCCCTCGAAGGCGCGCTCGTCCAGCGACAGCCAGACCTTGGTGCCGCGCCCGAACACGATCGGCCCCTTGACCGGGATGCGGCTGATCGCCGCCTCGCTGCGCACCGAGACCAGCCCTTCGAGCTGCTTGTGCAGCGGCGACAGTTCGTCCATGCCGTACAGCGACAGCAGCTCGCGCAGCGACGCCGCGCCGCCGTTGCCTTCGCTGTCGATCAGCGACAGGTAGTTGAGCGACAGGTGGCTCAGCGCGCGCCACGGCCCCTTGCCCTCGCCCACCGGCGTGACGGGCCGCGTCGGCCCGCGGATGCAGCGCACGCCCTTGACCGGCGTGTTCTCCTCGAGGAAGAAGTCGTTGGCGCTGCCGATGGTCAGCGTCAGCGGGAGGTCGCGGTTGGTGCTGAGCGTGTCGATGGCGAGCTGCACCACCGACGGCGGCCACGGCGCGGTCTGCGGGTCGGCCAGCGTCACATAGACCTCGGTGCCGATGTAGCCGCTGCGCGGCCCGCGCTGGCGCGACGCCTCGGACTGCACGCGCTGCATGCGGCGCGTCGAATAGAACGCGTACGAGTCGGCGCCGGCGTCGTCGTAGCGCGCGTACAGCGGCTTGAACTCGCGCACCTGCGCGACGCCCGACTTGTCGATGCCCGCCACCGACAGCAGCGAGTAGACCTCGTAGTCCATCGGCCGCGCGCGGTCGCTGACGACGTGGAACTCGTGGTCGCGCGTGTTGACCTCGACGCGGTCGGCGCGCTTCTGGAACAGGTTGATCGCCGGCGTGCAATGCAGCGCGAAGTTGCTCGGGTCGAGCGACTTCTCCAGCGTGACGTCGCTGCGGTCGGTGATGAACAGCAGTTCGAACTCCGACGAACCGATCTTGCCGATCAGCTCGCGCAGTCCCTTGACGCGCGCGAACAGGTAGCGTGCCGGGAACGCGGCGTATTCCTTGAGCAGGCGATAGCCGGACAGCGCCCGATCCTGCACCGGCAGCAGCGCCTCGTCGTCCTCGAAGCCGCCGGGCGTCAGCGCGTCGGCGCCGAGCACGCCGACGAACGCGTTGCGGCGCAGCGGGTCGACGACGGCGATGCCCAGGCAACGCGCGAAGAACTGCTCGTAGACGCGGTGCGCAATGCCGTCGTCGCCGGCCATGTGCAGCACGAGCTCGTCGAGCTCGACCTGGTTGGCCAGCAGCGACGCACCGACGCGGAAGCGGATGCGCAGGCAGGCGTTGGGCGACACCAGCCCGGACAGCGCGGCCGGCGGCACGTCCGTGACATGCGACTGGAAGCGCGCCTGCGAGATGCGCAGCGGCCACAGCCGCACGGCCTGGCCCGTGGTGAAGCGGCAGGCGGTGCGCTCGCCGGGTTGCAGCCGCGAGCTCATCGCGCTGCCGCGCGGCACGGTCGGGCCCGCGGCCAGCGCCGGGTCGTCGAGATCGGGCTCGAACTGCGCGATCAGCATCGACGGCGTCGGCGCGAGGTAGGTCGGGTAGACCAGCTCGAGCAGGTACTGCGTGAAGCGCGCGTACTCGGCGTCCTGCTGGTAGTGCACGCGGCCGGCGAGGAAGGCGAAGCCTTCGAGCAGCCGCTCCACGTACGGGTCGACGCATTCGCCCCCGGAGGTGGTCTGCTCCAGCGCGAGGCGGCCGGCGATCTTCGGATGCTCGCGCGCGAACTCCGCGGCCGCGTCGCGGATGTGCAGCAGTTCCTGCCGGTAGTAGCCGAGGAGCCGGGGGTCCATGTCAGGGCGCCTTGTGTTCGAGGACCTGGGTCATGCCGCTCTCGAGGTCGATCTCGGTGCGCATGTAGATCTCCAGCGGGATCGGTTGCGACCACAGCTGGCCCTCGATCCGAAAGCCCAGTACGTTGTGCGTCTCGCCCTTGTTGCCCTCGGCGGTCACCTTGAGCGTGTGCGCGATGATGCGCGGCTCGAAGCGCAGGATCACGTCGCGCAGCACGCGTGCGAGTTCGCCGAGGTCGTACTGCGACGCTGGCCGGCCGGCCAGCGGAGGCATGCCGAAGTTGATGACGGAGCCGCCCAGCAGCGCGTCGCCGTCGAAGTCGATGCTGGACTGCGTGGCGTTGAACAGCCAGTTGAGGTCGCGCAGCACGTTCTCGCGCAGCCGCTGCAGCGTGGCCGAACGGTTCTCGCGCGGCTCGGTGGCGCGGCCCGGCTCGTCGTCGATCAGGCGATCGAGCAACGACGGGTAGAGGCGATCGCGCGAGAGCGCTTCAGGCATCGGACTGCGTGCCCGTCTCGGCCGCGGGCGCGCTCTCGACCAGCGCGGTGTCCAACGTCACCACGCGCACGTCCAGCAGCGCGATCTCGGCCTGGTCGGTGGCCAGCATGCGCTGGCCGAAGCCGTGCCAGGCGCCGCCGGCCTGCTCGCGCCAGTCCGTCGCACGCGCCAGCCGCAGCGCGTTGTCGGCCTCGCGCTCGGTGCCGGGGTAGCGCGTGGGAATCAGCGCGACGTTGGCCGCGCCGTTCTCCAGCGTCAGCGTGGCCGGCGCCCACACGAAGTCGCGCAGGTCGGCGGGCTTCTCGATCTCGATGCGCATCAGGCGCGAGACCGGTACCCAGTAGTACTTGCCGTTGATGATCGCCTCGATCACCGGCCCGAGGCGCGAGTCGGCGTCGGCCAGCCAGGCGAACGGGGCGTCGTCGAGCTTGCCCGACGTGGCGGGCGCGGCCTCGAGCGCGCGGGCGCGCAGTTCGGCGGCGGCGTCGGGCCGGCCTTCGGCGTCGACGCGCAGCGCCTCGATCATCATCGCGAGCCAGTCCTGCGGCGCGCCCAGCACCAGCGGGGAACGCTTGCCGTCGAAGACGTCGCGCCGCAGCGCCTCGCAGCGCAGCGCCTCGCGGTAGGTCTCGACCATCGGCTTGGACGATGGATCGAGCTCGATCAGCACATCCAACTGCGTGCCGGCCTTCATCCACTCGCCCTGCACGCAGTAGATCTGGAACAGGAAGATGCGCAGGTCAGAGCGCTGCGGCTGCTTCTGGATCATCTTGCGAAGATCGTCGAAGTGCGCCAACGGGTCGGCCGAGGAAAACTGCATCGCGAGATCGATGGACGCCATGAACGCTTCACCTCAGGATCAAAAAGCAACGCCGGCCAAGATGACCGGCGCCTTCGGGAATTCGAGTCTTCGAGCGCCACGCACCGGAACGAGACGCGGCGCACGAAGATGGCCGACCCGCGCGCGGATCGGCCTCGCACGAGCTCAGTCCTTCGAGTTCTCGGCGATGTTCCAGTTCATCGACGGCTTGTCGCCGGCGCTGCCGTCCTTCTTCTGCTCGACGTAGTCGACCTTGACCGACGCGAAGTTCAGCGT
>NZ_JAJLJH010000002.1 GCF_023231945.1 Scleromatobacter humisilvae | reverse complement strand
GAAGGACTCGAAGGTGATCGTCGCGATCAACAAGGACGAGGAAGCGCCGATCTTCTCGGTGGCCGACTACGGGCTCGTCGCCGACCTGTTCGTCGCCGTGCCCGAAATGATCAAGGCGCTGTAAGCGCGCCTGCAGCGGAAGACCCCAGGGGCGCTCGCCAGAGGCGCCCCTTTTTTTGCCAGTTGGAGACTGAAATGACCTACCGCGCCCCCGTCAAGGACATGCTCTTCGTGATGAAGGAGCTGGCCGGCATCGACGAACTCACGAAGCTGCCCGCGTTCGAGGACGCGGGCTACGACACCGCGCAGGCGGTGCTCGAGGAATGCGCCAAGTTCAACGAGGACGTGGTCGCGCCGCTCAACGTCGAGGGCGACCGCAATCCGTCGACCTTCAAGGACGGCAAGGTCATCGCCACGTCCGGCTTCAAGGAAGCATTCAAGCAGTTCGGCGAGGGCGGCTGGCAAGGCCTGCAGCATCCGACCGACTTCGGCGGCCAGGGCCTGCCCAAGCTGATCGGCGCGGCCTGCGGCGAGATGATCAACTCGGCCAACGTGAGCTTCGCGCTGTGCCCGCTGCTGACCGACGGCGCGATCGAGGCGCTGCTGACCGCCGGCTCCGACGAGCAGAAGCAGACCTTCCTGCCCAACATGCTCTCGGGCAAATGGACCGGTTCGATGAACCTGACCGAGCCGCAGGCGGGCTCCGACCTGTCGCTGGTGCGCACCCGCGCCGAGCCGCAGGCCGACGGCACGTACAAGATCTTCGGCACCAAGATCTTCATCACCTGGGGCGAACACGACATGGCCGAGAACATCGTCCATCTCGTGCTCGCGCGCGTGCAGGGCGCGCCCGAGGGCGTGAAGGGCATCTCGCTGTTCATCGTGCCGAAGTTCCTGGTCAACGCCGACGGTTCGCTGGGCGCGCGCAACGACGCCCACTGCGTCAGCATCGAGCACAAGATGGGCATCAAGGCCAGCCCGACCTGCGTGCTCCAGTTCGGCGACCACGGTGGTGCGATCGGCACGCTGGTCGGCCAGGAGAACCGCGGCCTCGAGTACATGTTCATCATGATGAACGCGGCCCGCTTCGGCGTCGGCGTGCAGGGCATCGCGGTGGCCGAGCGTTCGTACCAGCACGCCGTGGCGTACGCGCGCGACCGCCTGCAGTCGCGCCCGGTCGACGGCTCGATGAACAGCGCCGCGCCCATCATCCACCACCCCGACGTGCGCCGCATGCTGATGACGATGCGCGCCTACACCGAGGCCTGCCGCGCGATGGCGCTGGTGGGCGCGAGCGCGTTCGACGCGGCGCACGAGCATCCCGATGCGGCCGTGCGCGCCGAGAACCAGGCGTTCTACGAGTTCATGGTGCCGCTCATCAAGGGCTATTCCACCGAGATGAGCATCGAGGTGGCCAGTCTCGGCGTGCAGGTGCACGGCGGCATGGGCTTCATCGAGGAGACCGGTGCCGCGCAGTACATGCGCGACTCGAAGATCCTGACGATCTACGAAGGCACCACCGCGATCCAGGCCAACGACTTCGTCGGCCGCAAGACCGCGCGCGACGGCGGCACCGCCGCCAGGGCGATCGCCGCGCACGTCGAGCCGACGGAGCAGGCGCTGGCCGCCTCGTCGAACGCAGACGCCCAGGCCTTCGGCAAGCGCCTGACCGCCGCGCGCGAGGCCTTCCTCGACGCCGTCGGCTTCATCGCCGGCAACACCAAGTCCAGCCCGAACGCCGCGTTCGCCGGCTCGGTGCCGTACCTGATGCTGGCGGGCAACCTCGTCGGCGGCTGGCAGCTCGGTCGCGCGCTGCTCGTCGCGCTCGACAAGCTCGCCGCCGGCGACGACACCGCCTTCATGACCGCCAAGATCGCGACCGCGCGCTTCTACGGCGACCACATCCTCAGCAAGGCCCCTGGCGTCCGCGACTCGATCGTCGACGGCGCCGCCGGCTGCCTTGCCATGCCCCTCGAAGCCTTCTGAACATGAACATGTCCATGACCCGCCGTCCGCTCCCCGCCGCCCTCAGCAAGCTGCGCCTGCCCGTCATCGGCTCGCCGCTGTTCATCATCAGCAACCCGAAGCTGGTGATCGCCCAGTGCCAGGCCGGCATCGTCGGCTCGATGCCCTCGCTCAACGCGCGTCCCGCCGAACTGCTGGACGAGTGGCTCGCCGAGATCACCGAGACGCTGGCCGCCTACGACAAGGCGCATCCCGAGGCTCCGTCCGCGCCGTTCGCGATCAACCAGATCGTGCACAAGAGCAACGACCGCCTCGAGCACGACATGCAGGTCTGCGCGAAGTACAAGGTGCCCATCGTCATCACGTCGCTGGGCGCGCGCACCGACGTCAACGACGCGGTGCACTCGTGGGGCGGCATCGTGCTGCACGACATCATCAACAACGCCTTCGCGCACAAGGCCATCGAGAAGGGCGCGGACGGCCTGATCGCGGTGGCCACGGGCGCCGGCGGCCACGCGGGCGTCAAGAACCCGATCGCGCTGATCCAGGAGATCCGCGAATGGTTCGACGGCCCGCTGGCGCTGTCGGGCGCGATCGCCACCGGCGACGGCGTGCTGGCCGCGCAGGCGATGGGCGCCGACTTCGGCTACATCGGCTCGGCCTTCATCGCCACCGACGAGGCGCGCGCTTCCGAGGGCTACAAGCAGATGATCGTCGCCTCCACCAGCGACGACATCGTCTACTCCAACCTGTTCACCGGCGTGCTGGGCAACTACCTGCGCGGCTCGATCACCGCGTCCGGCCTCGACCCCGACAACCTGCCCACCAGCGACGCCAGCAAGATGAACTTCGCCGGTGCCGGCGCGGCCAAGGCTTGGAAGGACATCTGGGGTGCGGGGCAGGGCGTCGGCGCCGTGAAGAGCATCGTGCCGACCGCGCAGTACGTGCAGCGCCTGGCCGACGAATACGCCGCGGCCCGCGCGCGTCTCGCGCTCGCCTGAGCGCGCGTCACGCCTGCGCGCGCGCCTCGCGCGCGGGGCGGCGCGCCTTCAGGTGGCCGCTGCGCACCAGGATCAGCGTGGGCGTCTCCACGAACGGCGAGTGCCAGGCGCCCGGGTGCAGCCGGATCCAGCTGCCGGCCGGGTGCTGCTGCGCTTCGAGCAGCTCGCCCTTGACGACGAAGATCTCCTCGCCGCCCGGATGCGCGTGATGGCGCGTGCGCGTGCCCGGCTGCCACAGGACCAGGCTCAACGCGTGGCCCGCGGTGCACAGGTTGGCGATCAACATGCCAGGCGTGCGGCCCTCGCGCCACGGGCGCTCGTCGCGCGTCACGGTGATCTCGTCGCAGCGTGCGCCGGACGCGTCACGGTACGCAAACACCTGGGCGCCGGCCGGGCCCGCGCACAGCTCGGCGCCGCCGTGGCGTATCGCGAAGTCGCCGCCTTCAAGCACGCGGCCGGCGCCGATGTCGACCGTGCCGTTCAGCACCAGCAAGTCATGGCAGGCGTCGGCGGCGAGGCGCGCGCCTTCGTGCGGCCCGAGCACCATCACGCCGCTCCACAGCGGGTCGTGGGCGTCGGTGAACGGGACGAGGCGGCTCGAGACATCGAGCAGGTCGACGTGGGCGTGTTCGATCATGCGGAAGGCTGGGTCCGGAAGCGTGCTCGACGTTGGATCGGAGGATACCGCACGGCGTATGGGGTCGCCGTGTCTCGTCGGCATTGAAGCGCTTCGCGGGCCGCTCAGGGCTTGAGCGCGCTGCCTAGCCGCGTCAGCGGCGGCTGGGCCGCGAGCCAGCGGCGGGCGGCGGCCTCGTCGGCGAACGCGCAGGTCTCGTAGAGTCCGCGCAGGAACGATTTCGGGCCCGGCTGGGCCAGCGGCGCCAGGCGCGCATCCGTCGTCAGCACGATCAGGTAGATGTTCGGATTGGTGTAGCGCGCGCCGTAGCGGATCGCGGCGATCGGGTCGATGGCCTCGCGATCGATCGAATGGCCGTCGATCGCGAGCAGGTCCTTGATCACGAAGCGCAGGTCGTCGAAGCGCGGGTCGGCGCAGATCTCCTCGGCCGAGCGCACGTACTCGCCGGCGCTGACGGTGCCGGAGAAGCGCGTGCAGACCCCGCGGGATTCCCAGACGTTCGAGTACGGCATGGCCCCCTCATTTCCGCGCGCGGCCCGGTGCGGCGCTGCCTGATGTTGATCCAGCCCGGCCGGGCTGGCAAGGTCGAGCTAGGCGGACTCGACGACCAGGCTGCTGTCGCACCCGCTCGCCGCCGAGATCCAGCGCCGGGCCAGCCGGCTGACCAGCGGCGCGAGAACGCCCGGCAGCCGGGGCAACGCCGTCCCCGGCGCGTCGACCAGGCCGCAGCGGTAGAGTGAGGCGTCTGAATTCCACAACAGTGCGGCGCAGGCACCGGTCCGGCGGCCACTGACGAGCACTCCGATCGGGCAGGGCTCCGCCGCGCAGCAGACGCCGCAGCCGTTGCAGGGCGCGGCTTCGGGCGGTTTGGCCGGGGCGGCGGGGTGGAGTCGGATGACCTGGCGGGACATGGGTTGCGCGACTGTGACAGAAGCCCGCATCGTCGAGTCGGCGGAGAAAGTCCACGTTTCCGTGGCAGACCGGGTCCGGCAGCATCTCAGGGTAAGTGCTACATTCATGGTCTGAAGAGTACCCAGTCCTTCTGTGTCCCCTTGCTGGCCCCACAGCAGCAGGGCGTTTGCAATCCGCCAACCGGCTGAGCCGGGCCGCGGAAGGTTGATCAACCCATCGTAGCTTCGGAAACCGAAGCGAAAGGTGAGCGAAAGATGATGGAACAAAGCAGGTCCAACTCCTACCTGTTCGGCGGCAACGCGCCCTACGTGGAGGAGATGTACGAGGCCTATCTCGAGAACCCCGGCTCCGTGCCGGACACGTGGCGCGCCTATTTCGACGCGCTGCAGCACGTTCCTGCCGCCGACGGCTCCGACTCCCGCGACGTCCCGCACGCGCCGGTGATCGAGTCCTTCGCGCAACGCGCCAAGGCCAATGCGTTCGCCGTCAAGGCCAGCTCGACCGACCTCGCCATCGCGCGCAAGCAGGTCCACGTCCAGTCGCTGATCGCCGCCTACCGCTTCCTGGGCTCGCGCTGGGCCGACCTCGATCCGCTCAAGCGCACCGAGCGTCCGCGCATCCCCGAGCTCGATCCGGCGTTCTACGACCTGACCGAAGCCGACATGGACATCACGTTCTCGGCGACGAACACGTATTTCTCGACCAACGAGAACATGACGCTGCGCCAGATCCTGCAGGCGCTGCGCGAAACCTACTGCGGCACCATCGGCGCCGAGTACATGCACATCACCGACCCCGGTGAGAAGCGCTGGTGGCAGGAACGCATCGAGGCGATCCGCAGCAAGCCCACCTACAACGCCGCGGAAAAGAAGCACATCCTCGACCGCCTGACCGCGGCCGAAGGCCTCGAGCGCTACCTGCACACCAAGTTCGTCGGCCAGAAGCGCTTCTCGCTCGAAGGCGGCGAGAGCTTCATCGTCTCGATGGACGAGCTGGTGCAGCGCGCCGGCGTCAAGGGCGTGCAGGAAGTCGTCATCGGCATGGCCCACCGCGGCCGCCTGAACGTGCTCGTCAACACGCTGGGCAAGATGCCCAAGGACCTGTTCGCCGAGTTCGACCACACGGCGCCGGAAGACCTGCCGTCCGGCGACGTCAAGTACCACCAGGGCTTCTCCAGCGACATCACCACGGCCGGCGGCCCGGTGCACCTGTCGCTGGCGTTCAATCCCTCCCACCTCGAGATCGTCAACCCGGTGGCCGAAGGCTCGGTCAAGGCGCGCATGGATCGCCGCGGCGACGCCAAGGGCCTGCAGGTGCTGCCGGTCATCGTCCACGGCGACGCGGCCTTCGCAGGCCAGGGCGTGGTCATGGAGACGCTGGCGCTGGCGCAGACGCGTGGCTACTACACGGGCGGCACGGTCCACCTGGTCATCAACAACCAGATCGGCTTCACCACCTCCGACCCGCGCGACACGCGCTCCACGCTGTATTGCACCGACGTCGTCAAGATGATCGAGGCGCCGGTGCTGCACGTCAACGGCGACGATCCGGAAGCGGTCGTGCTGTGCACGCAGCTCGCGCTCGACTACCGCCAGCAGTTCAACAAGGACGTGGTCGTCGACATCGTCTGCTTCCGCAAGCTGGGCCACAACGAGCAGGACACGCCCAGCCTGACGCAGCCGCTGATGTACAAGAAGATCGCGGTGCACCCGGGCACGCGCAAGCTCTACGGCGAGAAGCTGGTCGCCCAGGGCGTGCTGCCGGAGTCGGGCCCCGACGACATGGTCAAGGAGTTCCGCGCCGCGATGGACGCCGGCCGCCACACGCGCGACCCCGTGCTGACCAACTTCAAGGGCAAGTACGCCGTCGACTGGTCGCCGTTCCTGCACAAGAAGTGGACCGACGCCGCCGACACCGCGCTGCCGGTGGCCGAGTTCAAGCGCCTGGCCGAGCGCATCACGACGATCCCGAGCAACTTCAAGCTGCATCCGCTGGTCGAGAAGGTGATCGCCGACCGCGCCGCGATGGGCCGGGGCGAGATCAACGTCGACTGGGGCATGGGCGAGCACATGGCGTTCGCATCGCTGGTGGCCAGCGGCTACCCGGTGCGCCTGTCGGGCGAGGACTCGGGCCGCGGCACGTTCACCCACCGCCACGCGGTGCTGCACGACCAGAACCGCGAGAAGTTCGACACCGGCACCTACACGCCGCTGCAGAACGTCACCGACAAGCAGGCGCCGTTCGTCGTCATCGACTCGCTGCTGTCCGAGGAGGCCGTGCTGGCCTTCGAGTTCGGCTATGCGTCGTCCGACCCGAACACGCTGGTCATCTGGGAAGCCCAGTTCGGCGACTTCGTCAACGGCGCCCAGGTGGTGATCGACCAGTTCATCGCCTCCGGCGAGGTGAAGTGGGGCCGCGCCAACGGCCTGACGATGATGCTGCCGCACGGCTACGAAGGCCAGGGTCCGGAGCACAGCTCGGCGCGCCTGGAGCGCTTCATGCAGCTGTCGGCCGACACCAACATGCAGGTCGTGCAGCCGACGACGGCCAGCCAGATCTTCCACCTGCTGCGACGCCAGATGGTGCGTGCGTTCCGCAAGCCGCTGGTCATCATGACCCCGAAGTCGCTGCTGCGGAACAAGGACGCCACGTCGCCGATGTCGGAGTTCACCAAGGGCGAGTTCCGCACGGTGATCCCCGAGCTCGACGCGTCGGTGGACGCGGGCAAGGTCAAGCGCATCATCGCCTGCTCGGGCAAGGTCTATTACGACCTGGTCAAGAAGCGCGCCGAGCGCAAGTCGCACGACGTCGCGATCATCCGCGTGGAGCAGCTCTACCCGTTCCCGCACAAGGCGTTCCAGGCCGAGGTCAAGAAATACGCGAACGCGACCGAGATCGTGTGGTGCCAGGACGAGCCGCAGAACCAGGGCGCCTGGTTCTTCGTGCAGCACTACATCCACGAGAACATGCTCGAGGGCCAGAAGCTCGGCTACGCCGGCCGTCCGGCCTCGGCATCGCCGGCCGTCGGCTACGCCCACCTGCACCAGGAGCAGCAGATCGCGCTGCTGGAGCAGGCGTTCGCGAAGCTCAAGGGCTTCATCCTGACCAAGTAAGACCTCGCCCGCCGGACGTGGCGCCTCGTTGCTTCGCCGACGGGGCCCGCCACGGCCCACGCACGCGTCCTCATTCACAAGAAGAGAAAATTCATGGCAATCGTAGAAGTCAAGGTTCCGCAGCTGTCGGAATCGGTGTCGGAAGCCACCCTGCTGCAATGGAAGAAGAAGGTCGGCGACGCCGTCGCCGTCGATGAGATCCTGATCGAGGTCGAGACCGACAAGGTCGTCCTCGAAGTGCCGGCGCCGTCCGCCGGCGTGATCGTCGAACTCACGCAGGCCGATGGCGCGACCGTCGCGGCCGAACAGCTGATCGCCAAGATCGACACGGCCGCCACCGCGGGTGCCTCGGCTCCGGCCGCGGCCGCGGCCCCGGCTGCGGCGCCTGCCCAAGCCGCCGCGCCGGCGCCCGCGCCCGCCGCTTCTGCTGCCGGCGGCAAGGGCGACATCGCGATGCCCGCCGCCGCCAAGCTGCTGGCCGACAACAACCTGAAGACGTCCGACGTCGCCGGCACCGGCAAGGACGGCCGCGTGACCAAGGGCGACGTGCTCGGCGCCGTCGCCGCCGGCACGAAGCCGGCCGCACCCGCACCGCTGGCCGCGCCTGCGCCCAAGGCCGCGCTGCCCGCGGTCGCCGCGCCCGTGATGCAGATGGGCGACCGCCCCGAGCAACGCGTGCCAATGTCGCGCCTGCGCGCGCGCGTCGCCGAGCGCCTGCTGCAGTCGCAGTCGCAGAACGCGATCCTGACCACCTTCAACGAAGTCGACATGGCCCCGGTCATGGCGCTGCGCAAGAAGTACCAGGAGAAGTTCGAGAAGGAACACGGCGTCAAGCTCGGCTTCATGAGCTTCTTCGTCAAGGCCGCGGTCGCCGCGCTCAAGCGCTACCCGGTGATCAACGCCTCGGTCGACGGCAACGACATCGTCTACCACGGCTACTTCGACATCGGCATCGCCGTCGGCTCGCCGCGCGGCCTGGTCGTGCCGATCCTGCGCAACGCCGACCAGATGACGTTCGCCGAGATCGAGAAGAAGATCGCCGAGTTCGGCCAGAAGGCCAAGGACGGCAAGCTGTCGCTCGACGAGCTGACCGGCGGCACGTTCTCCATTTCGAACGGCGGCACCTTCGGCTCGATGCTGTCGACGCCCATCATCAACCCGCCGCAGTCGGCCATCCTGGGCGTGCACGCCACCAAGGATCGCGCCGTGGTGGTCGACGGCCAGATCGTCATCCGCCCGATGAACTACCTCGCGATGTCGTACGACCACCGCATCATCGACGGCCGCGAAGCCGTGCTGGGCCTGGTCGCGATGAAGGATGCCCTCGAGGATCCTTCGCGTCTCCTGTTCGACATCTGAGGACGCGACCAACATGAGCAAGAACTTCGACGTCGTCGTCATCGGCGGCGGCCCCGGCGGCTACATCGCGGCGATCCGCGCGGCGCAGCTGGGCTTCAACACGGCCTGCGTGGACGAGTGGAAGAACGACAAGGGCGGCCCGGCCATCGGCGGCACCTGCACGAACGTCGGCTGCATTCCGTCCAAGGCGCTGCTGCAGTCGTCCGAGCACTTCGAGCACGCCGGCCATGCGTTCGGCGACCACGGCATCACGCTGAAGGACCTCGCGATCGACGTGCCCAGGATGCTGGCCCGCAAGGCCACCGTCGTGAAGCAGAACAACGACGGCATCGCGTATCTGTTCAAGAAGAACAAGGTGACGTTCTTCCACGGCCGCGCGAGCTTCGTGAAGGCGGTGGACGGCGGCTACGAGCTGAAGGTGGCGGGTGCGGCGGAAGAATCCGTCGTGGGCAAGCACATCATCGTCGCGACGGGCTCCAACGCCCGCGCGCTGCCGGGCGCGCCGTTCGACGAGGACAAGATCCTGTCCAACGACGGCGCGCTGCGCATCGGTGGCGTGCCGAAGAAGCTGGGCGTCATCGGCTCGGGCGTGGTCGGCCTGGAGCTGGGCTCGGTGTGGCGCCGCCTGGGCGCCGACGTGAAGATCCTCGAGGCCATGCCGTCGTTCCTGGCGGCGGCCGACGAGTCCATCGCCAAGGAGGCCGCCAAGGCCTTCACCAAGCAGAAGCTGGCGATCGAGCTGAACGTCAAGGTCACGAAGGTCGACTCCTCCGGCGACGGTGTGAAGGTTTCGTACACCGACGGCAAGGGCGCCGAGCAGGTGCTGGAGGTCGACAAGCTGATCGTCTCGATCGGCCGCGTCGCCAACACCATCGGCCTGAATCCCGAGGCCGTCGGCCTGAAGCTGGACGAGCGCGGCATGGTCGTGGTCGACGGCGAGTGCAAGACCAACCTGCCCAACGTCTGGGCCATCGGCGACGTCGTGCGCGGCCCGATGCTGGCGCACAAGGCCGAGGAAGAGGGCGTCGCGGTCGCGGAACGCATCGCCGGCCAGCACGGCCACGTCAACTTCAACACCGTGCCCTGGGTCATCTACACGAGCCCCGAGATCGCGTGGGTGGGCCAGACCGAGCAGGCGCTCAAGGCCGAGGGCCGCGAGTACAAGTCGGGCCAGTTCCCGTTCCTCGCGAACGGACGCGCGCGCGCGCTGGGCGACACGACCGGCTTCGTCAAGTTCCTCGCGGACGCGAAGACCGACGAGATCCTGGGCGTGCACATGATCGGCCCGATGGTCTCGGAGCTGATCGCCGAGGCCTGCGTCGCGATGGAGTTCAAGGCCTCGGCCGAGGACATCGCGCGCATCTGTCATGCGCATCCGTCGTTGTCCGAAGCCACGAAGGAAGCCGCGCTGGCCATCGACAAGCGCACGCTGAACTTCTAACCCGGTCACGGCCGGAGTCCATGCGGGCCAAGACCTCTCGCCACAAGCGATGAGGTTGCGGCCCGCAGTCATGTCCGCTTTCGAAGACGCCTAGATGCCCACGGTCACCGAGCTCTATCAACAAACGCTGGCCGAGCGCGGCTTCAAGGCCGACGACGCGCAGCTCAACGCCGTCGCCGCGCTGCAGCGCTGCGAGGACGAGTGGGTGGCGTACAAGTCGCGCCGCTCCAACGCGATCACCAAGATCCTGGTGCGGCCGCCGATCCCGCGCGGCGTCTACATGTACGGCGGCGTGGGCCGCGGCAAGAGCTTCCTGATGGACTGCTTCTTCCAGGCCGTCCCGCTCAAGCGCAAGGTCCGCCTGCACTTCCACGAGTTCATGCGCGAGGTGCACCGCGAGCTGCAGGACTTGAAGGGCATGGCCGACCCGCTGCAGGAGCTCGGGCGCCGCATCTCGCTGCGCTACCGGCTGATCTGCTTCGACGAGTTCCACATCTCGGACGTCACCGACGCGATGATCCTGTACCGGCTGCTGCTGTCGCTGTTCGACAACCGCGTCTCGTTCGTCACCACGTCCAACTTCAGGCCCGACGACCTCTACCCGAACGGCCTCAACCGCGAGCGCATCCTGCCCGCGATCGCCCTGCTCAACGAAAAATTGCAGGTCATCAACGTCGACGCCGGCACCGACTACCGCCGCCGCACGCTGACCGACGCCAAGCTGTACCACACCCCGCTGGGCCCGGAGGCCGATGCCGACATGGCCGCCACCTTCGACCAGCTCGCCGAGGCGCGCGACGAGGATCCGCTGCTGCACATCGAGCACCGCGAGATCCGCGCACGCCGGCGCGCCGGCGGCGTCGTGTGGTTCGACTTCAAGCAACTGTGCGGCGGCCCGCGCTCGATGAACGACTACCTCGAGCTGGCCACGCAGTTCCACACGCTGATGCTGTCGGACGTGCCGCAGATGTCGCCGCGCCTGGCGGCCGAGGCGCGACGCTTCACGTGGCTCATCGACGTGCTCTACGACCGCCGCGTCAAGCTGGTGATCTCGGCCGAGGTGGCGCCCGAGGATCTGTACACCGACGGCCCGCTCGCGCACGAGTTCCCGCGCACGATCTCGCGGCTGCGCGAGATGCAGTCGCAGGAGTACCTCGAGACCGACAAGCGGGACGTCGACACCGGGCTGACCTGAACGCCTGGGTCAGACCATCGTCAGCGGCGCCGCGCGGCGCGCCAGCGCCAGGCCGGCCAGGAAGCTCGCGCCGACCAGCGCGACGATGGCCAGCGCCAGCAGCGCCGCGTGCAGCTCGGCCCAGCTCGCGACCGCGGGCGACATCTGCGCCGCGGCGCCGAGCGCCGCCGTGCCCAGGCTGATGCCGCTGATCGCGACGCACATCACGCGGGACGCGCGCGCCGCGCCCGCGCCCGGGCGCTGGATCAACCGCGCGACCCACCAGCCGTTGAGCCCGTCGGTGACGATCATGCCGACGACGAACGCGCCGGCCAGCAGCGCCACCGCCGCCAGCCCGTGGCTCGCGGCGCCGGTGGCCGCCATCAGCGCGGCCTGGCTGACGGTGTCGAACGAGGCGGCGAACAGCACGCCCACGCCGAAGACCGCGCGCCGGCTGCACGCGCGCAGCGCGCGGTCGAACAGGCGGCTGCGCCAGCCCGTGGGCGCGACGGCCGCGCCGGGCGCCGTGCGCCGCCAGGCCACGAGGTTGAGCGTGCCGAGCAGCACCAGCATCGCGATCGAGGCCCAGGCGCCGAACGGCTCGAGCCAGCCGGGCGTGGTCCAGGCGTGGGCGCCGAGCGCCACCGCGAAGGCCACCGCGATCACCACGGCGCCATGGCCGAGCGAGAACCACAGGCCGGTGCGGCGCGCCAGCACGGGCCGGGCCTCGGCGTTGCAACGCGTCATCGCGTCGATGGCCGCGAGATGGTCGGCGTCGACGCCGTGGCGCATGCCCAGCACCCCGGCGACGACGGCGAAACCGAGCAGTTGCGAAAGCGTGTGGGCGGTGTTCATGAGGCTGCACGACTATAGACTGCCGCCCGCATGCATGAGGCATGCCATGGAGGTCGGGCAGGCGCTGCATCCGCGCCGGTGCCGTCCCCGTATACCTCGCAGGCGTCCGATGCTTGGCCGTCGCCGCTTTCCTGGATCCCATGACACGACGCCCCGACAAACCGCTGATCGCGACCGCGCTGAGCCTGGCCTGCGGCCTCGCGTGCGCGCAGGCCTCTCCGGCGGGCGCGCCGGAGCTCGTCGCGAGCGTCCAGCGGGTCGAGGTCGACGGCCACTACGCCAATGGCGTCGGCACCTCGGACGCCGCCTCGCAGGGCACCGTGCGCGGCGAGCGCCTCACCGACCTGCCGCTGCTGCGCCCCGGCGAGGTGCTCGAGACCGTGCCGGGCCTCGTCGTCACGCAGCATTCGGGCGACGGCAAGGCCAACCAGTATTTCCTGCGCGGCTACAACCTCGACCACGGCACCGACTTCGCGACCTGGGTCGACGGCGTGCCGATCAACATGCCCACCAACGCGCACGGCCAGGGCTACACCGACCTCAACTTCCTGATCCCGGAGCTGGTCGAGAAGATCGACTATCGCAAGGGCCCGTACTTCGCGGAGGACGGCGACTTCTCGTCGGCGGGGTCGGCGCGCATCCGGCTCGTCGATCATCTCGACCAGGGCCTGCTGAACCTGAGCGCCGGATCGAACGGCTACCGCCGCATGCTGCTGGGCGGATCGACGTCGCTGGCGAGCGGCCCGCGCGTGCTGGGCGCGCTCGAAGTGCAGCGCGACGACGGCCCGTGGACGACGCCGGAGGGCGTCCGCAAGTTCAACGGGCTGGTCAAGATCAGCGATGGCGACCATGCCCGCGGCTGGTCGGCCACGGCGATGGACTACACCAACCACTGGACGTCGACCGACCAGGTGCCGCTGTCCCTGATCCAGGACGGCACGCTGGGCCGCTTCTCCGCGCTCGACCCGACCGACGGTGGCAACAGCACGCGCGCGTTCGTCAGCGGCGAGTGGCACGCGCACGACGACCGCGGCTACACGAACTTGTCGGCCTGGGCGGAGCATTACAAGCTCAAGCTGTGGTCGAACTTCACCTACTTCGAGGACGACACGACCCGCGGCGACCAGTTCGAGCAGAAGGAGGCGCGCAACGTCGTCGGCGGCCAGGCGGTGCGCGGCTGGCAGCATGCGCTGTTCGGCAACGACTCGACGACCGAGGCCGGCGTGTCCGTGCGCCGCGACCACATCGACGTCGGCCTGCTGCATACGCAGGCCCGTATCCCGTTCGCGACGGTGAGCAACGACCATGTCGGCGAGACCGAGGTCGCCGCCTACGTGCAGAACACGACGACCTGGACGTCCTGGCTGCGCACGTTGCTGGGCCTGCGCGACGACCACGTCTTCATGGGCGTCAAGGCCCTGCAGGCGCCGGCCGACGGCGGCCATGCGTCGGGCAACAAGCTGTCGCCCAAGGTCTCGCTGATCCTCGGGCCGTGGGCGAAGACCGAGTTCTTCGCCAACGCCGGACGCGGTTTCCACAGCAACGACGCGCGTGGCGTCGTCGCGAATGCGGGCACGGCGGACGCGGTGCCGGCGCTGGTCGCGAGCAAGGGCGAGGAGCTGGGCCTGCGCAGCGAGATCGTGCCGGGCCTGCAGACCTCGCTGGCGTTCTGGCGCCTCGACAGCGACTCCGAGCTGGTCTATGCCGCCGACGCCGGCGACACCGAGGCCAACGGCGCCAGCAAGCGCCACGGCATCGAGCTGAACAACCACCTGGTGCTCAATCGCTGGCTGCTGGTCGACGCCGACATGGCGTGGACGCACGCGCGCTACGCCGACGCGAACGCGAACGGCGCGACGGGCAACTTCATCGGCAATGCGGTCGGCCGCGTCGGCCTGCTGGGCGTCACGCTGCACCAGCTCGGGCCGTGGTCGGCGGGGCTGGTCACGCGCTTCATCGGCGCGTATCCGCTGTCGCAGGACAACGCGCTGCGCGCACCGTCGGCCATCGTCAGCAACCTGCTGCTGCGGCGCGAGCTGACGCCGCGGGTGTCGCTGCAGCTGGACGTTCTCAACCTGTTCGACCGCAAGTTCTACGACATCGCCTACGAGCAGGACTACCGCGTCGCGCCCACGGCGCCGGTCGTTCCGAACGGCGTGACGGTGCATCCGGGCGAGCCGCGCGCATTCCGCGTCAGCCTGGACATCAAGCTCTAGCCGCCATGAAAAACGGCGCCGATCGGCGCCGTCTTCGTCAGGTGATCGCCTCGACTCTGACGAGCACCAGCGACAGGTTGTCGCCGGATCCGCGTGCGCGCTGCCGCGCCTTGCTGATCAGCATCTCCGTGGCCTCGCGCGGCGACAGTGCGTTGATGATGGCGCCGATCTCGCGTGCGGTGAGGTAGTGCCACAGGCCGTCGCTGCAGGCCATCAGCGAGTCGCCGATCTCGAGGAAGTCGATGTGGTTGAGTTCGACCGGCGGATCCTGCTGCGTGCCCAGACAGCCGGTGAGCAGGTTGGATTGCGGGTGCGTGTTGGCCTTTTCCTCGGTCAGGCGGCCCTCGTCGATCAGGCGCTGCACGTAGGAGTGATCCTTGGTGCGGCGCACCAGCTCCGCGCCGCGAAAGTGGTAGATGCGCGAGTCGCCGGCGTGCACCGTGTAGGCGTTGCGGTTGGGCATCACGAGGAAGGCGGCCAGCGTGCTGTGCGGCTCTTCCTCGGCGGTGATGGCCGTCAGCTTGATCATCAGGTGCGACTCGACGATCAGGTCGGTCAGCATCTTGGTGGGGTCGTCGCGTGCGGGCGAGAAGCGCTCGAACACCTGGCGCGCCGTCATCACCACCTGGTCGGCCGCGGTGCGCCCGCCGCTCTTGCCGCCCATGCCGTCGGCGACCAGGCCCAGCGCGCATCCGGGTATACGCGGGTGCACCAGCAGCTCGATCTGGTCCTGCTGGTAGGCGCGGTCGCCCTTGTGCAGGCCGGTCGAGGCCGAAATGCGGAAGCCTTGCGTGGTCGTGTTCATGACCGTCAATATAAACTGTCATCGCACCCGCCACCGGGCTTGCCTCATGAATGAATCCCTGCATTCCCCACAACGTCACCTGATCGAGCTGCGGATGGCCCATGCCGACCTCGACCAGCTGATCGACGCCGCCGGGGAGCAGGCCACGATCGACGAGCTGGCGCTCAAGCGACTGAAGAAGCGCCGTCTCATGTTGCGGGACCAGATCTCGCTCCTCGAAGCTGAACTCGACCCTCCCTCAAAAGCCTGAGACCGAAGACGTCCCGGGCACGCCCGATGTGCCCGCGCTGGTGCAGGCGACGCTGCGCGCGTTGTCCGCCGAGGGCCCGCTGGCGCGCGAGGACGACGCCTACCTGGAGCGCAGCGGCCAGCTGATGATGGCCGGCGCAGTGGCGCAGGCGATCGAGGATCGCTCGACACTGGTGGTCGAGGCGGGCACCGGCGTCGGCAAGACCTTCGCCTATCTCGTGCCGGTGCTGCTGGCCGGGCGCCGTGCGCTGGTCAGCACGGCGACGAAGAACCTGCAGGACCAGCTCTTCTACCGCGACCTGCCGCGCCTGACCGAGTCGCTGGGCGTGCCGGTGTCGACCGCGTTGCTCAAGGGCCGCTCGAGCTACCTGTGCCCGTATCGCATGGAACGCGCGCGCACCGAGGCGAGCTTCGCCGACCGGATGGCGATCCGCGCGCTGTCGCGCATCGAGACCTGGGCGCAGTCCACCGTGACGGGCGACCTCAGCGAACTGGAAGGTCTCGACGAGCGCTCCGAAGTCATCCCGCTGGTGACGTCCACGCGCGAGAACTGCCTCGGCAGCGAGTGCCCGAAGTTCGCCGTCTGCCCGGTGATGAAGGCGCGCCGCGAGGCGATGGCGGCCGGCGTCGTCGTCGTCAACCACCACCTGTTCTTCGCCGACATGGCGTTGCGCGAGGGCGGGGTGGCCGAGCTGCTGCCGTCGGTGGACGTCGCCGTGTTCGACGAGGCGCACCAGATGGTCGACATCGGCGTGCAGTTCCTCGGCCAGACGCTGGCCACGGGGCAGGCGATCGATCTCGCGCGCGACCTCGTCGGCGCCGGCCTGCAGCAGGCGCGCGGGCTCGCGCCGTGGACGGAGCTCGCGGCGCGCATGGAGCTGCTCGCGCGCGAGGTGCGACTGGCCGCGGGCGGCCCGCGCGCGCACGCCACGGGCGGCGGCACCGGGAGCACGCGGCGGCCGTGGGACCAGGTTGAGGCCGAAGGGCTGTTGCCCGAGGCGCTCGCGGCGTTGGCGTCCCACTGCGCACAGCTGGTGGAAACGCTGGAGCCGCTGCAGGAGATCGGCCCCGACTTCACCAAGCTGCGTGGCCGCGCCGACGCGTTGCGCAGCCTGTGCGTGCGCTTCCAGGGCGGCGCGGCCGAGGGCCAGGTGCGCTGGGTCGACCTCACCACGCACCAGGCGCGCCTGGTCGAGTCGCCGCTGGACATCGGCGGCCCGCTGAGCGTGCAGCGCGAGGCGGTGCCGCGCGCGTGGATCTTCACGTCTGCGACGCTCGGCGATGACGCGGCGCTGACCTGGTTCTCCGAGCCCGCCGGCCTCGAGGACGCGCGCAAGCTGCGCGTCGACAGCCCGTTCGACTACGAGGCCAACTCCTGCGTCTACGTGCCGCCGCGCTTCGCCGCGCCGGCCGACGCGCACCACGCCGAGAGCGTCGGCCGCGCCGCCGCGCACTGCGCCGCCGCGCTGCGCGGGCGCACCTTCGTGCTGACGACCACGTTGCGCGCGATGCGCTCGGCCGCCGACGCGCTGCAGGCCGAGCTGACGAAGCTGGGCGCGTCGCTCGAGATCCTCGTGCAGGGCACGCTGCCCAAGCGCGCGATGCTGGAGCGTTTCGCGCGCGGCGGCTGCGTGCTGGTGGGCTCGCAGAGCTTCTGGGAAGGCATCGACGTTCCCGGCGACGCGCTGCAATGCGTGCTGATCGACAAGCTGCCGTTCCCGCCGCCCAACGACCCGCTGATCGAGGCGCGCGTCAAGCGCCTGCAGGCGCAGGGCCGCGACGCGTTCAACGACTGCTTCGTGGCCGAGGCGGCGGTGTCGCTGAAGCAGGGCGCGGGGCGGCTGATCCGCACCGTCTCCGACCGCGGCCTGCTGGTGATCTGCGACTCGCGCCTGCGCACCGCGCGCTACGGCGGCCGCCTGCTCGCCGCGCTGCCGCCGATGCGCCAGCTCGACGACGGCGGACAGGCGCTCGATTTCCTGCGCACGCTGGCGCTGAGCCACGACTAGCCAATCGACGCGCGGTTGCTGGCGTCGGAATTCTTCCCGGCGCTGCCGCTCGGATCCTTCAAGAGAAGTTCAAGGGAGCGGCGGAACCGGCTCTGCCGGGCCGCTCGCGGCCGGCCCCTCGGGGGCAGGGAGCGCCAGCGACCGTGGGGCCGTCATGTCACCAGAACTTCCACCAGGCCGACTTGGGCTTGGTGTCGGAGAACGTGCTGTCCGGGAAATTCTTGTTGAGGACGCGCTGGGCATCGTCGCGCAGCTGCGTCAGGCCCAGCTTGTCGTAGGACAGCACCATGACGTGCAGCGCCTCGGCCGTCGAGGCCGTCTGCGGGAACTCGATCACCGACTCCTTGGCGCGATTGGCGGCGGCCACGTAGGCGCCCCGGCGCATGTAGTAGTTGGCCACGCGCACTTCGTACTCGGCCAGCATGTTGACGGTGAAGTCCATGCGGATGCGCGCGTCCGGCGTGTACTTGGAGTCGGGGAACTGCTCGGACAGCTGCTTGAACGACTGGTAGGACTCGCGCGCGGCGGCCTGGTCGCGCTCGGCCAGGTTCTGGCCGGTGAACGTGCTCAGCCAGCCGAGGTCGTCGTTGAAGTTGATCACGCCCCGCAGGTAAAGCGCATAGTCCAGCGCGGGGCTGGACGGGTGGAGCTTGATGAAGCGGTCGATCGTGGCCAGGGCCTGCACCTTGTCGGCCGTCTTCCAGTACAGGTAGGCGAGCTCGAGTTGCGCCTGCTGGGCGAGAATGGAGCCCGCCGCCTTGCCTTCGATGCGGTCGAGCGCCTTGATCGCGCGGTCGTAGTTCGCGCCCTCGGCGTCGTCCATCGCGTCGGCGTAGAGCTTCTCCACCGGCGTGGCGGCGTCCTTCTCGGCCTGGGTCGTGCCGCAGGCCGCCAGTGCGGCGGCCAGGGAGATCGGCGCCAGGAGCGTGACGAGGCGGCGGAAGGCAATCGAGAAGGTCATTGGCAAGGCGCCTTGCAGCGCTGGGTCGCAGGACATGTTGGAAAGAAGCCCCGGAATTATATGAGCAGTGCCCCCACAGACATCGAAACGGACCAGCGGCCCGACGAGATCGAGCCCGACGACGACGCGTCCGAGATCCGCAGCCACGCCGTCACGCTGGCCCAGCACGGCGAGCGGCTGGACAAGCTGCTGACGTCCCTCGCGCCCGAGTTCTCGCGCGCCCACCTGCAGGGGCTGATCGCCGACGGCCGCGTGCAGGTCGAAGGTAAAGTTTCGTCCACGCCCTCGACGAAGGTGAAGGCGGGCTGGCGCGTGCAGGTCGAGCTGGTCAAGCCGGCGCAGGACCAGGCGTTCAAGCCCGAGGACATCCCGCTGGACATCGTCTACGAGGACGAGCACGTGCTGGTCGTCAACAAGCCGGTGGGCCTCGTCGTGCATCCCGCGGCGGGCAACTGGTCGGGCACGCTGCTCAACGGCATCCTGTTCCGCGACCCGAAGGCCGCGGCGCTGCCGCGCGCGGGCATCGTGCACCGGCTCGACAAGGACACGTCCGGCCTGATGGTGGTCGGGCGCACGCTTGAAGCCGTCACCGGCCTCATGCGCGACATCGCCTCGCGCGTCGTCAGCCGCAAGTACCTGGCGCTGGTGCATGGCCGGCTCAAGCTGGACCAGGACTCGATCGAGGCGCCGGTCGGGCGCGACCCCAAGGTGCGCGTGCGCATGGCCGTCGTCAACAGCGGCAAGTGGGCCAGGACCGACATCGACCTCGTCGCCTACGCCGAGGGCATCGGCGCGGTGCGCTGCACCCTGCACACGGGGCGCACGCACCAGATCCGCGTGCACCTGGCGTTCCGCGGCCATCCGCTGGTGTCCGACGAACTCTACGGCGGCCGCCCCGCGCTGGGCATGACGCGCCAGGCGCTGCACGCCGCGCACCTCGCGTTCAAGCACCCGGTCACCGGCGAGAAGCTCTCGTTCGACGCCACGCCGCCCGACGACTTCCGCCACGCCTGGGCCCACATCGTCGGCGACGACCTTCTCGAGGACTTCAGCGACGAGGAGTGAACCGGGAAACTCCGGACTTCGCCGCCGAGAGATATTCCCGGCGCCACGCACCAAAGCGGTTACAATGGGCCATTCCTCCTCCAGTCAGAGACTGCGTGACCCGCCGTGAAGGCGCCCGGTGACGCACCGGCCGGGGCAAGGAATGGGGCGATTTCCAACCGCGCGCAGTGCTGATCCAAGCCCGCCGGCCCCGATTGAAACTGGAATCTCTCCTCTGAAAACGCGGCCGTGCATGGTGGTCTCCGCCTCGAATGAGGGCGTCGCCATGCCGCAGCCGATACCGGCCCCCTTGGCCTGCTGATGCAGGCGGACACCCGCTAATTCATCGATGAATACTCAGGATGCCAAGCGCGTTCTTGAAACCGCGCTGATCTGTGCCAGTCAGCCGCTGCCGCTGCGTGCCATGCGCAGCCTGTTCGATGACCAGATCGGCACGGACACGCTGCGCTCCATGCTCGACGAGCTGGTGCGCGACTGGAACGGCCGCGGCGTCGAACTGGTGTCGATTGCGTCGGGCTGGCGCTTCCAAAGCCGGCCGGAGCTGCGCGAGTTCCTCGACCGCCTGCATCCCGAGAAGCCGCCGAAGTACTCGCGCGCCGTGCTCGAGACGCTGGCCATCATCGCCTACCGCCAGCCGGTGACGCGCGGCGACATCGAGGACATCCGCGGCGTCATGGTCGGCAGCCAGATCATCAAGCAGCTCGAGGATCGCGGCTGGATCGAGGCGATCGGCCACCGCGACGCGCCGGGCCGGCCGTCGCTGTTCGCCACCACGCGCCAGTTCCTCGACGACCTCGGCCTGGCCAGCCTCGATCAGTTGCCCACGCTCGAAGGCGGCCAGGCGCCGACCGACGCGCTGGCGGACCTGCAACCCAGCCTGCTGGGCGAGGTGCAGGCCTCGCTGGAGCTGGCGCCGACGCTGGACGACGGGTCCGAAGGCGGCGAGGCCGCCAACGATGCCGACGCAGCGGCGCCCCAAGCGCCGGCGAACGGCGTGGCGGCGGAGGTCGCGGCCGAGGCCGTCCCGTCCGACGCCATCGACAGCCTGCCTGACGCCGACGCCGGCGACCTCGGCTACGAGGCAGCGATGCCCGCCGAAGTGCCGGACGCGCCGGACGTGCCCGCGGTGCCGGCGCCCGTCCATCCGGCCGAGCCCACGCTGGCCCATGCCGAGGCCGCCCAGGCGGCGCGCCAGGCCGACGCCATCGCGGCGGCCATCGCCGCCGAC
This sequence comes from Scleromatobacter humisilvae, assembly GCF_023231945.1. Classification (GTDB taxonomy): domain Bacteria; phylum Pseudomonadota; class Gammaproteobacteria; order Burkholderiales; family Burkholderiaceae_C; genus Scleromatobacter; species Scleromatobacter humisilvae. Next base: position 828,977 of record NZ_JAJLJH010000002.1, on the reverse strand, counting down.
CAGGCCCACGCTGCCCAACTGGCCGGCCACGAACCCACCCCCGAACCCGCGCCGTCCCCGGCGTCCCCGACCACGGCCGACGAGCACCCGCCCGCGTCGCCCGCATCTCCCGAAGACCACTGAAACAAGGTCCGCTGCAATGAGTTCCGATACCCCGGATGTGACGCCCGAAGACGCGCCCGAGAGCACGACGCCCGCCGTCAAGAAGCCCCGCGCGCCGCGCAAGACCGCGGTGAAGGCGGAGGCAGCTGCCGAGGCCGCTCCGGCCGCGCAAGCGCCGGCTGCCGACAGCGAGGCCCCCGCGCCCGCGGCGCCGCGCAAGCGCGCGCGCAAGGCCGCCGAGCCCGTCGAGGCGGTTGCCGGCGAACCGGCGCCCGCGCCGGCCGTCGAGGCCGTCGCCCCGATCGAGCCTGTTCTCGAAGTGCGCGAGCCGCGTCCGCCGCGTGCGCGCGCAGAGCGTCGTCCCGCAGCGGCGGAAGAATCCGCGTCGCCGGCCGAGGCCGCCGATGCGCGTCCGAGCGGTGATTCCGAAGGCGCCGATGCCGGCGCCGCGGGCGAGGGCGCCGAGGGTGGCGACGGCGAAGACCGCGGCGAGGGCCCGGGCGAAGGTCGCCGTTCGCGCAGCAGGCGCCGCCGCCGCGGCCGCCGGGGTGGTTCCGACGACGCGGCGGCCGAAGGCGGCCAGCGTGCCGAGGGCGCCGAAGGTGGCGAAGGTGGCGAAGGCGGCGAAGGCGGCGAGGCTGAAGCGGGCGAGGAGGGCGCCGACGGCGCCGAGCCGCGCCAGCCTCGCGGCGATCGTCCGCCGCGTCCCGAGCGAGGCCCGCGCGCGGTCGTCGAGTTCGCCAGCGCCGACGTGTCCGACACCTTCGCCGGCGTGCTGTCCGGCGACTTCGACATCGATGCCGAGATCGTCGAGGGCGTCAACCCGATTCCCGCCAAGCGCGTGCTGGCCGCCGAGCCGGACGCGCCCAAGCTGCACAAGGTGCTCGCGCAGTCGGGCATCGGCTCGCGGCGCGACATGGAGCAGCTGATCACCGACGGCAAGGTCACCGTCAACGGCGAGGTCGCCCACACCGGGCAGCGCATCTCGTTCGGCGACGAGGTGCGTGTCGCCGGCCGCGTCGTCAAGCTGCGCATCGCGCCGCCGCCGGCGCGCGTGATCGCGTACCACAAGCCCGCGGGCGAAGTGGTCACGATGGACGATCCGGAAAAGCGCCCGACCGTCTTCCGCCGCCTGCCGCGCCTGGCGCACGGCAAGTGGCAGTCGGTCGGCCGCCTCGACATCAACACCGAGGGCCTGCTGCTGTTCACCAACTCCGGTGATCTCGCCAACAAGCTGATGCACCCGCGCTTCGGCGTCGAGCGCGAGTATGCGGTGCGCGTGCTGGGCACGCTCGAGACCGACTCGCGCGAGAAGCTGCTGACGGGCGTGTCCATCGACGGCCAGGAAGCGCATTTCAAGTCGATCGAGGACGGCGGCGGCGAAGGCGCCAACCGCTGGTATCGCGTGGTCATCACCGAAGGCCGCAACCGCGAGGTGCGCAAGCTGTTCGACGCGGTGGGCATGGCGGTGAGCCGGCTGATCCGCATCCGCTACGGCTCGGTGGTGCTGCCCAAGGGCCTGCGCCGCTCGGTGTGGGTCGATCTCGACGAGAACGACGTGCGCCGCCTGCGCCAGCTGGCCGGCGCGGACAACCCGCAGCGCAACCAGCAGCCGCGCGAGGAGGGTGCCCGCGAGGGCGCGCCGCGCGAGAACGCGCCGCGCGAAGGCGGCCCGCGCGAAGGCGGGCAACGCAACAGCCAGCAGCCGCGCAACGAGCGCGGCCCGCGTGCCGACAACGGCCCGCGCGGCAACAACGCCGGCGGCCAGCAGCAGCCCAAGCAACGCGACCGCGGCGACCGCAACAGCCGTGGTCGCGACCGCGGCGGCCGCCAGGAGCAGAGCCCGGCGCCGATCCGCGAGGCGGGCGACCCGGCCTACATCCCGAATCCGCTGCAGCAGACCTTCGACCGCCGGGCGATCCAGCAGCGCGAGCGTCCGATCGTGGTCGACTACGACGACGACAGCGACGGCCCGATCGGCCCGATCCCCAATCCGCTGCAGCAGACCTACGACAAGCGCGGCCTGTCCGGCAAGGTCGACCCGTTCGGCCGCAACGGCAAGGGCGGCAAGCGTGGCGGTGGCGGCGGTGGCGGCGGCGGCGGCGGCGGCGAGAAGCAGCCGGATCCGTTGAAGACGGCCGTCGGCTACATCGGCGCCGACACCTTCATCAAGAAGCTCAACAACCGCGGCGGCGGCGGCGGCCGAGGCCGGCGTTGAACCCGCGGGCGCGGATCGGCTCTCACGCAGTGGGGGCGATTCGAGCCCTTTCCCTTATCAACGGTCACGTGCTCGGTTTAAAATGCCGGGCTTTGCCCAAGTTCCAGCCCTCCAGGAGAAACCAAAATGACTGAACGCACCCTCTCGATCATCAAGCCCGACGCCGTCGCCAAGAACGTCATCGGCCAGATCGTCGCCCGTTTCGAAGGCGCTGGCCTGAAGGTCGTCGCCGCCCGCCTGACCCAGCTGTCGCAAGCCGACGCCGAAGCGTTCTACGCCGTGCACAAGGCGCGTCCGTTCTTCAAGGACCTGGTCAGCTTCATGATCTCCGGCCCGGTGTTCGTGCAAGTCCTGGAAGGCGAAGGCGCCATCCTGAAGAACCGCGACCTGATGGGCGCCACCGACCCGAAGAAGGCCGAGAAGGGCACGATCCGCGCCGACTTCGCCGACTCGATCGACGCCAACGCCGTCCACGGTTCGGACGCTGCCGAGACCGCCGCGAACGAAATCGCGTTCTTCTTCCCCGGCATGCAAATCCACTCGCGTTGAGCGTGTGCGGCCTCGCGCGTGCGAGGCCAAATGGAACCCAGCGCGATGACGACCCCTCTCGACAACCTGCTCGACTTCGACCAATCCGCCCTCAAGGCGTATTGCGAACGCGTGGGTGAGAAGTCGTTTCGCGCGACCCAGCTGTTCCGCTGGATCCACCATCGCGGCGTGGGCAGCTTCGACGACATGACCGACCTCGCGCGCTCGCTGCGCGCGAAGCTGGCCGGCGTCGCCGAGGTTCGCCCGCTGTCCGTGATCACCGACAAGACCTCGGCCGACGGCACGCGCAAGTGGCTGTTCGACGTCGGCCAGGGCAACGCGGTCGAGACGGTCTACATCCCCGAGGACGACCGCGCCACGCTGTGCATCTCGTCGCAGGCCGGATGCGCCGTCGGCTGCCGCTTCTGTTCGACCGGCCACCAGGGCTTCAGCCGCAACCTCACGACGGGCGAGATCATCGCCCAGCTGTGGCAGGCCGAGCACCAGATGAAGGCCAAGCTGGGCCTGGGCGCCAACGAGCGCGCCATCTCCAACGTCGTGATGATGGGCATGGGCGAGCCGCTGCAGAACTACTCGCAGCTGGTGCCCGCGCTGCGGATGATGCTCGACGACCACGGCTACGGGCTGTCGCGCCGGCGCGTGACGGTGTCCACCTCCGGCGTGGTGCCGATGATCGACCGCCTGCGCGAGGACTGCCCGGTCGCGCTGGCCGTGTCGCTGCACGCGCCCGACGACGCGCTGCGCGACCAGCTGGTGCCGATCAACAAGAAGTACCCGATCGACGAACTGCTGTCGGCCTGCGAGCGCTACCTCGACGCCGCGCCGCGCGACTTCATCACGATGGAGTACTGCATGCTCGATGGCGTCAACGACACGCCCGCGCAGGCGAAGCAACTCGTCAACCTGGTCAAGAACCGGTTGCCGGTCAAGTTCAACCTGATCCCGTTCAACCCGTTCCCCGAGTCGGGCCTGACGCGTTCGTCCAACGCGCGCGTGCAGGCGTTCGGCGAGGTGCTGCTCGAGGCCGGCCTCGTCACGACGATCCGCAAGACGCGCGGCGACGACATCGACGCCGCGTGTGGTCAACTCGCGGGCGAGGTGCAGGATCGCACCGATGCCCAGCGCCGCATGACGCGGGCGATCCCGATCGTCGCCGCGCCTTCCGTTCCGAACCCGTCCGCCGTCCCTCCCACCCTCAAGCAGTGAGCCACCATCGCATGCATCTCGTCTTCGGGCAAGCCAGAGTGTCGCGTTGGATGAGGGCCGCGCTCGCGGCGGCAGGCATGGCCACAGTCCTCGCGGGATGCGTGACCACCGGCGCGCCGCCGAAGTCGCCCTACCACGCCAACAACGACGACGACATCAAGACGGCGTCCGACCAGACCAATGCGGACCGGCTGTACAACACGCGCATGGAGCTGGCGCAGGCCTACCTCGGCCGCAACCAGCCCGCCGACGCGCTGGACCAGGTCAAGCAGGCGCTGGGCGCCAAGCCGGACATGCCCGCCGCCTACGGCCTGCGCGGGCTGATCTACGCGGCGCTGGGCGACTCCGAGAAGGCGGACGAGAGCTTCCACCGCGCGATGCAGCTCGCGCCGCACGATGCCGACCTGATGCACAACTACGGCTGGTACGAGTGCCAGCAGCGCCGCTTCGACGATGCCGACGCGCAGTTCAAGCGCGCGATCGCCGAGCCGAACTACCGCGGCGCGCCGCGGACGATGCTGGTCGAAGGCGTCTGCCAGGCGCGTGCCGGCAAGATGCAGGACGCCGAGCGCACGCTGTCGCGCGCGTACGAGCTGGATCCGGCCAACCCGACGATCGCGTACAACCTGTCCGAGGTGCTGTACCGCGAAGCCCAGTTCGACCGCGCGCGCTTCTACATCCGCCGCATCAACAACCGACAAGAACTGGCAAGCGCACAGTCGCTCTGGCTGGCCGCCCGGATCGAGCACAAGCTCGGCCAGGGCGAGCAGGTCAAGGCCATGGGAGCCCAACTGCGCGAACGCTTCGCGGAATCGCCGGAGGCGTTGTTGTTCGAAAAAGGCAAATTCGATGACTGACGAGCTGACGCCGGAACCGACGCAGCCTTCCTCTTTTTCGCATCCCGACGCGGAGGGCGCCGCGATGCCAGCCGAGCCGGAGCCCGCCGGGGCTTCGAGCCGGCTCGACCCCGAGCCGACGCCGTCCCGCCTCGGGCCGCCGACCGCAGGCGGCCTGATCCGCGACGCCCGCGAGGCGCAGGGCATCGACCTCGCCTCGCTCGCCGCGATGCTCAAGATCCCGCTGCGCCGCCTCGAGGCGCTCGAGATGGGCCGCCACGAGGAGCTGCAGGGCCCGACCTTCGAGCGTGCGCTCGCGCAGGCGGCCTGCCGCGTGCTCAAGATCGATCCGAAGCCGGTGCTGGCGCTGCTGCCGCAGCACGAGCGCAACACGCTCGAGCGGGTCAGCGAGGGCATCAACACGCCGTTCCGCGACGGCCAGGGCAGCGGCGGCTTCGAGCTGCCGGCGGGCATGCGGCCGGTGATCATCTTCGTGGGCATCCTGATCCTGGCGACGCTGGCGCTGCTGTTCGTGCCGGGCAGCTGGATCGCGCGCGCCAAGGCCGAGTTCGCGGGCGGCGCGGCAGCCAGCGCGCCGGCGGAGTCGGCGTCGGTGCCCGCGGTTGCCGTGCCGGTCGAGATGCCCGCGGCCAGCGCGGTCGCGCCCGCGGCGGCTGCCACGCTCGCGCCCGTCTTGTCGGCCCCGGCCCCGGCCGCGGCTTCGGCAGCCTCGTCGGTGTCGCCGACGCCCGCCGCTGCGTCGGCCACGGCCGCGCAGGGCGTCGACGAGGTGCTGGCCCACGTGGCCGGCACGCCCAGCATCCCGTTGCAGGTCATCGCGACGGCCGACTCGTGGGTCGAGGTGGTCGACGCGCAGGGCCACACGCTGCTGTCGCGCGTCGTCGTCGCCGGCGAGTCGGTGGGCCTGGACGGCGCCTTGCCCATGCGCGTAAAGATCGGCAATGCCCGTGGCACGCACCTGAAGCTGCGCGGCGACAATGTGGACCTGACGCCCTGGACGCGCGACAACGTCGCCCGCCTCGAGCTGAAGTGACCCTCCAGACGAGCTGCAAGCCATGAACGACCTGACCCTGCCCATTTCCGACGCCGGCTCCCTGCTGGACGGCGAGCCCATCGCCGAGGCGGCGCCCGCCGCGCGCCGCACGCGCCAGGCCCGCGTGGCGTGGGGCGATCACGTCGTCACTGTCGGCGGCGACGCGCCGGTGCGCGTGCAGTCGATGACCAACACCGACACGGTGCAGGTCATCGAGACGGCGATCCAGGTCAAGGAACTCGCGCTGGCCGGATCCGAGCTGGTGCGCATCACGGTCAACACGCCCGAGGCCGCCGCCGCCGTGCCGCACATCCGCGAACAGCTCGACCGGATGAACATCAACGTGCCGTTGGTGGGCGACTTCCACTACAACGGCCACCGCCTGCTGACCGAGTACCCGGCCTGCGCCGAGGCGCTGTCGAAGTACCGCATCAACCCGGGCAACGTCGGGCGCGGCGAGAAGGGCGATCGCCAGTTCGCGCAGATGGTCGAGGTCGCGTGCAAGTACGACAAGCCGGTGCGCATCGGCGTCAACTGGGGCAGCCTCGACCAGGAGCTGCTCAAGTCGCTGATGGACGCCAACGCGAAGCGTTCGAAGCCGTGGGAGCTCAAGCAGATCATGTACGAGGCGCTGGTGCGCTCGGCCATCGAATCGGCCCAGGCGGCGCGCGACGTCGGGCTGGATCCGAACCAGATCCTGCTCAGCTGCAAGATGAGCGCGGTGCAGGACCTCATCTCGGTCTACCGCGGCCTTTCGAAGCGGACGGACTACGCGCTGCACCTGGGCCTGACCGAGGCCGGCATGGGCGCCAAGGGCACGGTGGCCTCGGCGGCGGCGCTGTCGGTGCTGCTGCAGGAAGGCATCGGCGACACGATCCGCGTCTCGCTCACGCCGCAGCCGGGCGAGGCGCGCACGCAGGAGGTGGTGGTGGCGCTCGAGATCCTGCAGTCGCTGGGCCTGCGCCACTTCAACCCGAGCGTCACGGCCTGCCCGGGCTGCGGTCGCACCACCAGTACGGTGTTCCAGGATCTCACCAAGCAGATCGACGACTTCCTGCGGTCGCAGATGCCCGTGTGGCGCGACCGCTTCCCGGGCGTCGAGGGCATGAAGGTGGCCGTGATGGGCTGCATCGTCAACGGCCCCGGCGAGAGCAAGCACGCCGACATCGGCATCAGCCTGCCCGGCACCGGCGAGGCGCCGTCCGCGCCCGTCTACATCGACGGCGAACGCGTGCTGACGCTGCGCGGCGACAACATCGCCGGCGAGTTCCGGGCCATCGTCGAGCAATATATCGAACGCCGGTATGGCGCCGTGACGGCCGCGCATTGAGGCTGCCGCAGCCTCGCCCGACGTTCCCCTTCCAATCATTCGCGGCCGCACGACGGGCCGCACTGTTCCGTATTGCTCATGGCTGAAATCCTGCGTGCCGTCAAAGGCATGAACGACATCTTCCCGGCGTCCGTCCCGCGCAAGGCGAGCGAGACGCTGCCCACGTCCAACCTGTGGCAGTGGTTCGAGCAGACCGCGCGCAACGTGCTGCAGCGCTACGGCTACCAGAACCTGATGACGCCGATCGTCGAGCCGACGTCGCTGTTCGTGCGCGGCATCGGCGAGGTGACCGACATCGTCGAGAAGGAGATGTATTCCTTCGAGGACACCATGAACGGCGACAAGCTCACGTTGCGCCCCGAGTTCACCGCCGGCATCGTGCGCGCCGTGATCGAGCACAACGCGTTGTACAACGGCCCGCTGCGGCTGTGGTCGACGGGCCCGCTGTTTCGCCACGAGCGCCCGCAGAAGGGCCGTTATCGCCAGTTCCACCAGCTCGATGTCGAGGCCCTCGGCTTCGCCGGGCCGGACACCGACGCCGAGCAGATCCTGCTGACGCGCACGCTGCTGCGCGAGCTGGGCCTGAAGGAAGGCGAGCACATCCGCCTCGAGATCAACAGCCTGGGCCAGCCGGCCGAGCGCGCCGCGCATCGCGCTGCACTCGTCGGTTATTTCGAGGCCAACGCCGCGCTGCTGGACGAGGATTCGCAGCGCCGCCTGAAGACAAACCCGCTGCGCATCCTGGACAGCAAGAACCCGGCGATGCAGGCGATGATCGACGCGGCGCCGAAGCTGATGGCGTTCCTCGGGCCTGAGACGATGGCGCACTTCGACGCCGTGCGCGCGGTGCTGGACGCCGTCGGCCTCGAGTACCGCATCAACCCGCGCCTGGTGCGCGGCCTCGACTACTACAACCTGACCGTCTTCGAGTGGATCACCGAGCAGCTCGGTTCGCAGGGCACCGTGTGCGGCGGCGGCCGCTACGACGGCCTGATCGAGCAACTCGGTGGCAAGCCGGCGCCGGCCGTGGGCTGGGGCCTGGGCATCGAGCGCCTGCTGCTGCTGCTGGAGGCCGTGGGCGTCGTGCCGCCGGACCAGGCGCCGGACGCCTATGCCGTGGTCGGTGGCGACGAGGCCCGCGTGCCGGCGATGGTCGCGGCCGAGGCCTTGCGCGCGGCGGGCGTGTCGGTGCTGCAGCATGCGGCCGGTCCCGAGGGCCTGCCCAGCCTCAAGGCGCAGTTCAAGAAGGCCAACGCCAGCGGCGCGCGCTTCGCGCTGGTGTTCGCCGGCGAGGAACTTGCACGCGGTGTCGTGGGTCTGAAACCGCTGCGCGGCGGGGAGGCGGAGCAGGTCGAACGCCCCCTGTCCGACGTCGCGGCCTGGGCCGCGGAGCTGCGCAACGCATAATTGACGATTCGCCCGACTTTTCCGGGCACCGTCTTCCTTCGCCCAAGGCTCCCAGCCGCGGGCGGTTTCCCGAATTCAAGATAGACCGATACCGATGGCACAACAACTCGATCTCCAGGAACAAGAACAGATCGACGCCCTCAAGGCGTTCTGGGCCAAGTACGGCAACCTGATCATGTGGACGGTCACGCTGGTGCTGGCCGTCTTCGCCGGCTGGACGTGGTGGCAGAAGCTGGAGCGCGACAAGGCGGCCGTCGCCAGCACGATGTACGGCGAGCTGCAGACGGCCGCCGCAGCCGGGGACGCCAAGCGCGCCGCGCAGATCCTGGGCGACATGCAGTCCAAGGCGTCCAAGACCACGTACACGCAGCTCGGCGCGCTGCTCACCGCCAAGACGCAGGCCGACAAGGGCGACAGCGCCAGCGCCACGGCCAACCTGCGCTGGGTGGCCGACAACGGCAACGAAGAGAACGCCGCCGTCGCCCACCTGCGCCTGGCCGGCGTGCTGGCCGATGCGAAGAAGTACGACGACGCCCTGAAGGAACTCGTGCTGGTCAAGCCGGCGTCGTTCGCGCCGCTGGTGTCCGACCGCCGCGGGGACATCGAGCTGGCCCAGGGCCAGAAGGACGCCGCCGTCAAGGCCTACAAGGTGGCCTACGACGGCCTGCCGGAGACGACGCAGTACCGCATCCTCGTCCAGGCCAAGCTGACGGCGCTGGGCGCCGCGCCGGCCGCTTCCGCCGCCTCGGGAGCCGCGCAATGAAGGGCGCGCTGACCGTGCGTGCCCTCGCCGCGATGGCGCTCGTCGCTACTGGCGCGCTGCTGGCCGGCTGCGCCGACGACGTGGCCAAGCCCACCCCGCTGGAGCCGCTGGCGGCCAAGATCTCCGGCCACCAGGTCTGGAAGCTGAGCCTGGGTGGCGCGGCGTTCAGTTCGATCACCGGCAGCGCCGGCTTCGGCGCGCAGGGCCTGGCGGTGGCCGGCAGCAACTTCGTCATCGGCGCGCTCAACGGCGTGCTGGTCTCGGTCGACGCCGACAGCGGCAGGGAGAACTGGCGCGCGGACGTGGGCGGGCGCCTGTCCACCGGCGTCGGCAGCGACGGCCGCTTCAGCGCGGTCGTCACGCGCGACGGCGATCTGGTGACGCTGGACGGCGGCAAGATCCTCTGGCGCCAGCACCTGGAGAGCGCGGTCGTGACCGCGCCGTTCGTCGCCGGCGAGCGCGTGTTCGTGCTGGGCGTGGATCGCTCCGTGCAGGCCTTCGACGCCCTCGACGGCAAGAAGCTGTGGGTCTACGCGAAGCCGGGCGACGCCCTGACGCTGTCGCAGGCCGGCGTGTTGACGTCCTACCAGGACACGCTGCTGTTCGGCCTGGGCGCGCGCCTGACCGCGCTCGATCCGCTCAAGGGCACGGTTCGCTGGGAAGTGCCGGTGGCTGCGCCGCGCGGCACCAACGAAGTCGAGCGCCTGGCCGACCTGGTCGGCCCGGCGGCGCGCGTCGGCAGCACCTACTGCATCCGCGCATTCCAGAACGGCATCGGCTGCGTCGACGCGGAGCGCGTCACGGCGCTGTGGTCGATCAACACCGGCGGCGCGCAGGCGATCGGCGCCGACGAGGACTACGTGTTCTCCGGCGACGCCAGCGACCGCCTGAGTGCGCGCCGCCGCGCCAACGGCGAATCGTTGTGGCTCAGCGACAAGTTCCAGAACCGCAAGTTGAGCGGGATGCTGTCCATCGGCAAGGTGGTCGTGTTCGGCGACTACGAGGGCAACGTGCACTTCCTCGACCGCACCACCGGCACGCCGCTGCTGCGCCTGCCCACCGACGGCTCGGCCGTCGTCGGCGCGCCCGTGCGCGCGGGCAACACGCTGGCGGTGACGACCAAGGACGGCTCCGTCTTCGCCTTCCGTCCGGAATGAGCGCGACCTTGCGACTGACCAGGAGCCCCCGCGCGTGAAACCCGTCATTGCACTCGTCGGCCGACCCAACGTCGGCAAGTCGACGCTGTTCAATCGGCTGACGAAGACGCGCGACGCCATCGTCGCCGACTTCGCGGGCCTGACGCGCGACCGCCACTACGGCGACGGCCGCCACAACGGCGTCGAGTTCATCGTCGTCGACACCGGCGGCTTCGAGCCCGATTCCACCACCGGCATCGTCAAGGAGATGGCGCGCCAGACGCGCCAGGCCGTGGCCGAGGCCGACGTCGTCATCTTCGTCGTCGACATCCGCCTGGGCCTGTCGGTGCAGGACCACGACATCGCGCGCTACCTGCGCACGGCGCAGAAGAACGTGCTGATCGCGGTCAACAAGGCCGAGGGCATGTCCGAATCGCCGATGCTCAACGAGTTCCACGAGCTCGGCATGGGCGAGCTGCACCCGATCTCCGCGGCGCACGGCCAGGGCATCCGCAGCCTGCTGGACGCCGCGCTGGAGGGCGTCGAGCCCGAGTCCGAGGACGACGAATTCGGCGCCTCGGCGATGGACCGGCCGATCCGCCTGGCCGTGGCCGGCCGCCCCAACGTCGGCAAGTCCACGCTGATCAACACCTGGCTGGGCGAGGAGCGCCTCGTGGCGTTCGACATGCCCGGCACGACGCGCGACGCCATCACGGTGCCTTTCGAGCGCGATGGCAAGAAATTCGAGCTGATCGACACCGCCGGCCTGCGCCGCAAGGGGCAGGTGTTCGAGGCGATCGAGAAGTTCTCGGTCATCAAGACGCTGCAGGCGATCGCGGATGCCAATGTCGTCGTGCTGCTGCTCGACGCGACCCAGGGCGTGACCGACCAGGACGCCCACATCGCGGGCTACATCCTCGATTCCGGACGCGCCGTCGTCATCGCGATCAACAAGTGGGACGCCGTCGACGCCTACCAGCGCCAGATGCTGGATCGCTCGATCGAGTCGCGCCTGGCCTTCCTGAAGTTTGCGCCGGTGATCAACATCTCCGCGCTGAAGCGCCAGGGCCTGGGCCCGCTCTGGAAGTCCATCGAGGACGCGCACGCGTCGGCCAACCGCAAGATGTCCACGCCGGTGCTCACGCGCCTGCTGATGGAGGCTGTCGAGCACCAGCAGCCCCGCCGCGACGGCATGTATCGCCCCAAGATGCGCTATGCGCACCAGGGCGGCATGAATCCGCCCATCATCGTGGTGCACGGCACCTCGCTGGACCACGTCACCGACGCCTACAAGCGCTTCCTCGAGGGGCGTTTCCGCGACCACTTCAAGCTGGTGGGCACCCCGCTCAAGATCGAGCTGCGGTCGGGGCGTAACCCATTCACCGACAAAGAAGAATAAAGTTAACCCGTAGAACGGTGGGCGGGATGCCGCGTGTGATAACGTGAACTCTTTCCCAACACACGTACTTTCAACACGGAGAATATCGTGAGCAACAAAGGGCAACTCCTACAAGACCCCTTCCTGAACCTGCTGCGCAAGGAGCATGTTCCGGTGTCGATCTATCTGGTCAACGGCATCAAGCTGCAAGGCCATATCGAATCGTTTGACCAGTATGTGGTCCTGCTTCGCAACACCGTCACCCAGATGGTCTACAAGCACGCCATCTCCACGGTCGTGCCGGGTCGTGCCGTGAACTTCCATGCGGGTGACGCTCCGGAATGATGTCGCGGTCTGAGTCCGGTCTGCGGGCTTCGAATTGACTGACGACGGTTCGCAGGGCGCCCGCGGCCCTCAGCTCGGCGGTTCCACGCACGGCGCGCCTCCGCGCGTCGTCCTCGTGGGCGTCGATTTCGGGCGCGGCTCCTCGTTCGATCCGACGCTCGACGAACTCGCGCTGCTGGCCGAGTCCGCGGACGACATCCCCGTCGCCCGCGTCACGGCCAGGCGCAAGGCGCCCGATCCGGCGCTGTTCGTGGGCAGCGGCAAGGCCGACGAGATCAAGGAACTGGTGCTGGCGCACCGCGCGCAGGGCGTGCTGTTCGACCAGGCGCTGTCGCCGGCGCAGCAGCGCAACCTCGAACGCCACCTGGGCGTCGGCGTGGCCGACCGCACGGCGCTGATCCTCGAGATCTTCGCCGCGCGCGCCAAGAGCCACGAAGGCAAGCTGCAGGTGGAACTCGCGCGGCTGCAGTACCTGTCGACGCGCCTCGTGCGGCGCTGGAGCCACCTGGAACGCCAGCAGGGCGGCACCGGCGTGCGCGGCGGCCCGGGCGAGTCGCAGATCGAACTCGACAAGCGCATGATCGGCGAGCGCATCAAGCAGGTGAAGGAACGCCTGGTCAAGGTCAAGAAGCAGCGCCAGACGCAGCGCAAGTCGCGCGAGCGCAGCGGCACCTTCCGCGTCTCGCTGGTTGGCTATACCAATGCAGGCAAGTCGACGCTGTTCAACGCGCTTGTCAAGGCCGACACCTACGTCGCCAACCAGCTGTTCGCCACGCTCGACACCACCACCCGCTCGATGTACCTGCAGCAGGTGGAGGCAGCGGTCTCGCTGTCCGACACCGTGGGCTTCATCCGCGACCTGCCGCACAAGCTGGTCGAGGCCTTCCGCGCCACGCTGCAGGAGGCGGCCGATGCCGACCTGCTGCTGCACGTGATCGACGCCGCCAGCCCGCTGCTGAAGGAACAGTTCGAGGAAGTGCAGCGCGTGCTGCACGAGATCGGCGCCGACGAGGTGCCGCAGGTCCTCGTCTACAACAAGCTCGATCGCCTCGACGTCGCCCAGCGCCCGGAAAGCCTGGTCGACGCGATCGAGGGCGAGCGCGGCGTGCGCACGCCGCGCGTGTTCGTCAGCGCCCTCGGCGGCGAGGGGCTGGACGCGCTGCGCCAGGCGATCGCCGACGCCGTGGTCGCCAGCCAGGACGCGCCGCAGGAAGACTTCGAGCGCGACGAGCGGTTCGCCCGCCCCGACCTCGACGACAATGAAGACCAAAACGACGACGTCGACTCGAAAGCGCCGTCTTCGTCCCCATCATCTTCAGCATGAACATGCCAGCGAACACTTCCCCGTCTTCGGCGCCGTCACCGCGCCGGCGCGCCCTGCTGCGCAAGTTGCTTGGCCCCTTCATGGCCGCCGGCCAGGAAGGCCCGCCCGACCTCGAGGAGATGTGGCGCGACTTCACGCGCAAGCTCTCGGCGTTCGTCGGCCTCGGCAAGAAGGGCGGCGATCCGGGCAACGGCTTTCAGCCGGACGCGCGCAGCGCCGGCGTCGGCGTGGCGCTGGTCGCGCTGATCGTCGTGGTCGTCTGGCTGTTCAGCGGTTCGTTCATCGTGCAGGAAGGCCAGAAGGGCGTCGTGACCACCTTCGGCCGCTACAGCCACACCGTGGAAGCGGGCTGGGGCTGGCGCTGGCCGTATCCGTTCCAGGCCGAACAGACCATCGACTTCACGCAGACGCGCACCAAGGAGATCGGCGGCATCGGCATCTCGCCCACGAGCGGCCTGCGCGACTCCGCGATGCTGACCCAGGACGAGAACATCGTCGACGTCCGCTTCAGCGTGCAATACAGCCTGAAGGACGCGCGCGCCTACCTGTTCGAGAACTCCAAGCCGGACAAGGCGGTCGAGCAGGCCGCCGAGTCGGCGGTGCGCGAGATCGTCGGCTCCAGCCGCATCGACTCGGTGCTGTACGAGCAGCGCGGCGCGCTGACGGCGGCGCTGGTCAAGTCGATCCAGCAGCAGCTCGACACGCTGAACGCCGGCGTGCTGATCGCCAACGTCAACATCGAGAGCGTCAACCCGCCCGATCAGGTCACCGCGGCGTTCAGCGACGTGGTCAAGGCCGGGGTCGATCGCGACGCGCTGAAGAACGAGGGCCAGGCCTACGCCAACCACGTGATTCCCGCGGCGCAGGGCGACGCCGCCCGCCTGCGCGAGGACGCGCTGGCCTACAAGGCGCGCATCGTCAACGCCGCGGAGGGCGACTCCGATCGCTTCAAGGCGATCTACGCCGAGTACCAGAAGGCGCCCGGCGTGACGCGCGACCGCATGTACATCGACGCGATGCAGGACGTCTTCTCGCACGTCACCAAGGTGATGGTGGACACGCACGGCGGCAACAACCTGATCCAGCTGCCGCTGGACAAGCTGACGCAGGCGGCCGCGGCCACCAGCGCGTCGCAGCCCGCCGCGCCGGCGCAGCCCGATGCGGCCGCCGCCACCACGGTCGCCGTCTCGCCGACCGACCCCGCAGCCGATGCCCGCTCGCGCGACAACTCGCGCGGCCGCGATCGCGACAGCCGCTGAGGAGCCGACCCATGAACAGAATCTTCCTCGCGATCGGCATCGTCATCGTCGCCATCCTCGTGGCCTCGTCGTCGCTGTTCATCGTCGACCAGCGCCAGGTCGCCGTCATCAAGACCTTCGGCGAGATCAAGTCGGTCATCACCGAGCCGGGCCTGAACTTCAACTGGCCGCTGGTGCAGACGGTGTCGATGCTGGACCGCACGATCCAGACGCTGGACAACCCGTCGCCGAGCGCGATCTTCACCGCCGAGAAGAAGAGCCTCGTGATCGACTGGCTGGTGAAGTGGCGCATCAACGATCCGCGCCAGTTCGTCCGCAACAACGGCGTCGAGCAGCGCAACCTCGAGAACCGCCTGGGGGCCGTGTCGCAGGCCGCGT
This sequence comes from Scleromatobacter humisilvae, assembly GCF_023231945.1. Classification (GTDB taxonomy): domain Bacteria; phylum Pseudomonadota; class Gammaproteobacteria; order Burkholderiales; family Burkholderiaceae_C; genus Scleromatobacter; species Scleromatobacter humisilvae. The sequence continues at coordinate 813,692 of NZ_JAJLJH010000002.1, read as the reverse complement.
TCAACGAGGAAGTCACCAAGCACACCGTGCGCGGCGTGCTGTCCGACGAGCGCGCGCAGATCATGCAGAACGTCAAGACGCGCCTGGAGCAGGAATCGAAGCCGTTCGGCATCGAGATCATCGACGTGCGCATCAAGCGCGTCGACTTCGTGCCCGAGGTCACCGCCTCGGTCTACAACCGCATGATCTCCGAGCGCAAGCAGGTGGCCAACCAGCTGCGCTCCGAGGGCGAGGCGACCAAGGAGCAGATCCGCGCCGATGCCGACAAGCAGGTGTCGGTGATCGTCGCCGGGGCCACGCTGGAAGCCCAGAAGACCAAGGGCGACGCCGATGCCCAGGCCACGCAGATCTACGGCGAGGCCTTCGGGCGCGATCCGAAGTTCGCCCAGTTCTACCGCAACCTCGAGGCCTACCGCGCCAGCTTCCACAGCAAGTCGGACGTGATGGTCGTCGACACCGGCTCGGACTTCTTCAAGGCCATGCGCGGCTCCGGCGGCGCCGGCTCGGCCGACGCGGCCGCGGCCGCGGCCGCCAAGAAGAAGTAGCAGTGGGCCTGCTGCTCGCCAGCGCGATCGCGCTGGTGCTGATCCTCGAAGGCCTGCTGCCGTTCCTCGATCCGGGCGCGTGGCGCCGGATGTTCGAGCGCGCGCTGCAGCTGAGCGACGCGCAGATCCGGATGCTGGGGCTGTCCAGCCTGGGGCTGGGCGTGGCGATCCTGCTGGTCTTCGGGCCCTGACGCCGGGGCGGCGCGAAGGCTGGCTTGTCGATTTCGCCGTTGCTGGCGGCCGCCAGCGTGCCGTGCTGCGCGAAACATTCTTCGCGCCGCTGGACACATCGGTACAATCCCGGTTTTAACCCCCTCAGCATTCTCATGACGTCTGCTTGGCTACTGCCCGAGCACATCGCCGATGTCCTGCCGTCCGAAGCGCGGCGCATCGAGGAATTGCGGCGCAAGCTGCTCGACCTGGCCCGCAGCTATGGGTTCGAGCTGGTGATCCCGCCGATGCTGGAGCACCTGGAATCGCTGCTGTCGGGCACCGGCCACGCGCTCGATCTCAAGACGTTCAAGCTGGTCGACCAGCTGAGCGGCCGCATGCTCGGTGTGCGCGCCGACACTACGCCGCAGGTCGCCCGCATCGACGCCCACCTGTTGAACCGCCAGGGCGTGGCACGCCTGTGCTACTGCGGCCCGGTGCTGCACGCGCGCCCCGACCGGCCGCTGGCCACCCGCGAGCCGCTGCAGTTCGGCGCCGAGATCTACGGCCACGCCGGGCTCGAGGCCGATCTCGAGATCCAGGATCTGGCGCTCGACGGCCTGGCCGCCGCCGGCGTCGAGTCGCTCGTGCTGGACATGGGCGACGCGCGCATCGTGCGCAGCCTGCTGGCCGGCGAAAAGGCGGCGCCGGTCGCCGACATCGTCGCCGCGCTCACGCTGAAGGATCGCAGCGCGGTGGAAACGCTCAGCGCCGGCCTGTCCCCGGCCACGCGCGAGGCCTTGCTGAAGCTGCTCGATCTGTACGGCGGCGCCGAGGTCCTCGACGAGGCGCGCCGCATCCTGCCGGCGCATCCGGCCATCGCCGCCGCGCTCGACGACCTGGCCTGGCTGGGGCGCCACCTGCACGCCGCCCATCCCGGCATCGAGCTCGGCTTCGACCTGTCCGACATGAGCGGCTACGCCTACTACAGCGGCGTGCGGTTCTCCGTCTACGCCACCGGCTCGACCGACGCGCTGCTGCGCGGCGGCCGCTACGACGAGGTCGGCGCGGTGTTCGGCCGCAATCGTCCGGCCGTGGGCTTCAGCCTCGACCTGCGCCAGCTCTCGGCCGCGATGCCCGCGGCGCCGCTGCGCGCGGCCATCCGGGCGCCCTGGAGCGAGGATGCCGGACTGCGCGCTGCAATCCGCGCGCTGCGCGCCGATAACGAAACGGTGGTGTGCGCGTTGCCGGGCCACGACCACGAGACGCAGGAATTCGCCTGCGACCGCGAGCTGGTCGCCGTCGACAACCAGTGGATGCTGCGCAGTCTCGCGACCGCCTGACCACCCGCCGCCAACGAACCGCCGGCCCTCCGTGGCCGAAGAATTTCTCCTGACTGAGCTTCCCATGCAACAAGGCAACACCACCATCCCCTCGCGCGGCCGCAACGTCGTCGTCGTCGGCACCCAATGGGGCGACGAGGGCAAGGGCAAGGTCGTCGACTGGCTGACCGACCACGCGCAAGGCGTCGTCCGCTTCCAGGGCGGCCACAACGCGGGCCACACGCTGGTCATCAAGGGCGTCAAGACGGCGCTGCAGCTGATCCCGTCGGGCGTGATGCGCGACGGCGTCCACTGCTACATCGGCAACGGCGTGGTGGTCGATCCGACCCACCTGCTGTCCGAGATCGACCGTCTCGAGAAGATCGGCCTGGACGTGCGCTCGCGCCTGTTCGTCAGCGAGGCCTGCCCGCTGATCATGCCGTTCCACGTCGCGGTGGACAAGGCGCGCGAGGCGCAGCGCGAGGAGTGCGGCGACGGCAAGATCGGCACGACGGGCAAGGGCATCGGCCCGGCCTACGAGGACAAGGTCGCGCGCCGCGCGCTGCGCGTGCAGGACCTGAAGCACCCGGATCGCTTCGCCAAGAAGCTGCGCGAACTGCTCGAGGTGCACAACGCCACGCTGACGCGCCTTAAGCAGCCGACGCTGGAGTTCCAGCCGATCTTCGACCAGGCGATGCAGGTCGCCGAGCAGATCAAGCCGATGATGGCCGACGTCGGCTACGCGCTGCACAAGGCCCATCAGGCCGGCGCCAAGCTGCTGTTCGAAGGCGCGCAGGGCACGCTGCTGGACATCGACCACGGCACCTATCCGTTCGTCACCTCCAGCAACTGCGTGGCCGGCAACGCCGCCGCCGGCACGGGCCTGGGCCCGGGCATGCTGCACTACATCCTGGGCATCACCAAGGCCTACACGACGCGCGTCGGCTCGGGCCCGTTCCCGACCGAGCTCGACATCCTCGACGAGGGCGGCGTCGGCCATCACCTGTCGGTGGTCGGCCAGGAGCGCGGCACCGTCACCGGCCGCGCCCGCCGCTGCGGCTGGCTCGACGCCGCGGCGCTCAAGCGCGCCATCATCATCAACGGCATCTCCGGCCTGTGCATCACGAAGCTGGACGTGCTGGACGGCCTGTCGGAGATCAAGGTCTGCATCGGCTACAAGCTCGATGGCCTGAACGTCGACATCCTGCCCAGCGACGCCGACGACGTCGCGCGCTGCGAGCCGATCTACGAGACGTATCCGGGCTGGTCGGAGAAGACCTTCGGCCTGACCGAGTGGGACCAGCTGCCGCTCAACGCGCGCCGCTACCTCGAGCGCGTCAAGGAACTGATCGGCGCGCCGATCGACATGGTGTCCACGGGCCCGGATCGCGACCACACGATCCTGCTGCGGCACCCGTACCGCTGATCCAATTCACCGCGACCCTATTACCGACCAAAGGATCACGATGCTCACGGACGACGGCAAGCACCTCTACATTTCCTGGGGTGAATACCACCAACTGATCGAACGCCTGGCACTGAAGGTGCACCACTCGGGCTGGCAGTTCGACCAGATCCTGTGCCTGGCGCGCGGCGGCATGCGCCCCGGCGACATGCTCTCGCGCATCTTCGACAAGCCGCTGGCGATCATGTCGACGAGCTCGTACCGCGCCGAGGCCGGCACGATCCAGGGCCGTCTCGACATGGCCAAGTACATCACGCTGCCGCGCGGCGAACTGTCGGGGCGTGTGCTGCTGGTCGACGACCTGGCCGACTCCGGCGTGACGCTGGCGGCCGTCGCCGAGCGTCTGCGCGGGCTGCCGGCGATCAGCGAGCTGCGCTCGGCCGTGTTGTGGACGAAGGCGATCTCGACCTACACGCCGGACTACTTCGTCGAAGTGCTGCCGACGTCGCCGTGGATCCACCAGCCGTTCGAGGACTACGACAACATCTCGATCGAGACGCTGATCAAGCGCAACGCCGAGGAATGAGCGCGGCGCCGGGCGCGCGCGTCCACGAAGGAGAGGCCTGCCATGCGCAGGCCTTTTGCATTGTCGAGCGGGAAGGGGCGTCGGCCGGCCGACCGTCGTCTTGAGGGGCAGGCGCGAAATACGCGCCAATCACCCGGCATTTCCCGCGGCCCCGCGGCGCGCGAATCTCTAGAGTTGATCCTGCAGAAAACTCGAGAGTGATCGCTCCATGTTGAACATCGTCATTCCCATGGCCGGACTGGGTTCCCGCTTCGCCAAGGCCGGCTACACCGACCCGAAGCCGCTGATCCCGGTGAGCGGCGTGCCGATGATCCGCCTGGTGATCGAGAACATGCGCCCGAGCCAGGCGCACCGCTTCGTCTTCATCTGCCAGCAGTCCCACATCGAAGCCTACGGCCTGCGCGACAAGCTGGGCCGCTGGGGCGGCGCCGATGCCGTCGTCGTTGGCATAGCCGGCGTGACCGAAGGCGCGGCCTGCACGGTGCTCGCGGCCAAGGCGCATGTCGACAGCGACCAGCCGATGATGATCGTCAACAGCGACCAGTGGTGCGACGTCGCGGTCGACGATTACCTGGCGACGATGTCCGTCGACGACCTCGACGGCCTGATCATGACCATGACCGCCGACGACCCGAAGTGGTCCTTCGTCGGCCTCGACCCGGTCGGCCTCGTCAACCGCGTCGCCGAGAAGCAGGTCATCTCCAACGAGGCGACCGTGGGCATCTACAACTTCCGCCGCGGCGCCGACTTCGTGCGCGCGGCCGAGGCCATGGTCGCGGCGAACGAGCGCGTCAACAACGAGTTCTACGTCGCGCCGGTCTACAACCGCCTGATCGCCGACGGCCACCAGATCGGCATCCACAACATCGGCGCCGAGGCGGCCGGCATGTACGGCCTGGGCATCCCGGCCGACCTCGACCTGTTCAAGTCGCTGCCGGTGCTGCACAAGGCGCTCGCGACGTGCCAATGATGGACGTCCTCTCGCACCGAGGCTACTGGATCGACGCGTCCGAGAAGAACGCGCCCGAGGCGTTCGAGCGCAGCTTCGCGCTCGGCTTCGGCACCGAGACGGATGTGCGCGACCACGACGGCCGCCTGGTGATCAGCCATGACATGCCCACGGGCGAGGCACTGGCGTTCGAGGCCTACCTGGACTGCCTGGCACGCAGGGCGACGCGTCCGCTGCTGCAGGCGATCAACATCAAGGCCGACGGCCTGGCGACCGCGCTCGCGCGCACGATGAAGGACAGCGCGCATCCGTGGTTCGTGTTCGACATGTCGCTGCCGGACACGCTGCACCAGCTGCGCGCCGGCAACCCGGTCTATCTGCGCATGAGCGAGTACGAGACGATTCCGATGGCGCTGGAGTCGCGCATCAAGGGCATCTGGCTCGACGCCTTCGAGCGCACCTGGTACGGCGTCGACACGATCGCCGCGCTGCTCGATCGCGGTCTCGCGGTCTGCGTGGTGTCGCCGGAACTGCACGGGCGCGACGACCCTGAAGCGCTGTGGTCGGCGCTGAAGCCGCTGCGCGAGCGGTCGGGCCTGAGCCTGTGCACCGACCTGCCCGAACAGGCGCTCGCGTGCCTGGGCCTGAATTGACGAGGAACGAGTGATGGTTGCAATCAAGGCGGTTCTGTTCGACATGGACGGCGTCCTCGTCGAGGCCAAGGAATGGCATTACGAGGCGCTCAACCGGGCGCTGGACCTGTTCGGCATGGCGATCTCGCGCTACGACCACGAGACCACATTCGACGGCATTCCGACCAGCCGCAAGCTCGAGATCCTGTCGATCGAGCGCGGCCTGCCGCGCGAGCTGCACGGCTTCCTCAACGAGATGAAGCAGCGCTACACGACGGAGATGGTGCACACGCTGTGCAAGCCGCGCTTCGCGCAGGAGCGCGCGCTGTCGACGCTCAAGGCGATGGGCTACAGGATGTCGGTGTGCTCCAACTCGATCCGTTCGACGGTCCAGTTGATGATGGACAAGGCCAACCTGTCGCAGTACCTCGACCTGATGGTGTCCAACGAGGATGTCTCCAGGCCGAAGCCCGATCCGGAGATGTACTGCAAGGCCATGGCGCATTTCGGCCTGAGCCCGGACGAGTGCCTGGTCGTCGAGGACAACGAGAACGGCATCAAGGCCGCCAAGGCCTCAGGTGCGCACCTGCTCGTGGTGCAGGATGTGAGCCAGACCTCGATCGACAACATCCTCGGGCGCATCCGCGAGATCGACGCCTTCTACAACCGTTCGGCGGCATGAGGCGAGGCGACTCCATGAGCAATCCCATCAACATCCTCGTGCTCGCCGCCGGTCCGACCAGCGGCGAGGCGCCCGGCGACTATCCGCTGTGCCTGACCGAGAGCGGCGGCGTGTCGTTGCTCGAGCGCATCGTCGACAACTGCGCCGGCATCCCCGACGCCAAGTTCACCTTCGCCTTCCTCGAGACCGAGGTGCGCAAGTACCACCTGGACAACATCGTCGAGCTGCTGACGCCGCACGCGCGCATCGTCAGCGTGCTGCGCGGCACGCAGGGCTCGGGCTGCTCCGCGCTGCTCGCGGCGTCCACGATGCCTGCCGGCGACGAGCTGCTGATCGTCAGCGCCAACGAGATCGTCGACATGGACATGGCCGCCGTCGTGCGCGACTTCCGCGCGCGCAGCCTCGACGCCGGCACGCTGACCTTCTCGTCGATCCATCCGCGCTATTCGTACGTGCGGCTCGATGCCGACGGCGAGGTGATCGAGGCCGCGCAGCAGAATCCGATCAGCCGCAACGCGACCGCCGGCGTCTTCTGGTTCCGCGCGGTCGGTGGCTTCGTCGACGCGGTCAAGTCGATGATCCGCAAGGACGCGAGCGTGAACAACGCGTTCTATCCCGCGCCGGCGTTCAACGAGATGCTGCTCAAGCACGCGCGCATCGGCGCCACGCCGATCGAGCCGTCGCGCTACCAGCCGCTGAAGACCGAGCAGCAACTGGCCGCGTTCGAACAGATGCAGCTGATGGGACGCGCGGCGTGAACACCGGCAGGCTGCAGGACATGTTCAAGGGCTGGTTCGTCGGCGACTTCGACCCGTCGCTGCTGCAGACCGACGCCTGCGAAGTGGCCGTCAAGTCGTACAAGGCCGGCGACAGCGAGGAACTGCACCATCACAAGGTCGCCACCGAGGTGACGCTGATCCTGTCGGGCCGCGTGCGCATGTGCGGCAGGGAATGGGGCGAGGGCGACATCATCGTCCTCTCGCCCGGCGAGGCCACCGATTTCGTCGCCCTGACCGATGCGGTCAACGTCGTCGTGAAGACGCCCGGCGCGAAGAACGACAAGTACCTGGGCGCGGCCTGAGCGGGCCCGCGGTGCAAGGCGCGGCGACAATGGCGGGATCGCCGAGTCGCTTCTCAGGAACCTTGTCATGTCCGCCAGCCGTCCCCATGTCATCTCCACGTTGGCCGAACTCGAGGCGCTGTGCGGTCCGGTGGGCGAGGCGTCGATCCGCAAGGAAGTGCCGACGCTGCACCCGCACTACCAGGCGCTGATCGAGGCCTCGCCGTTCGCGGTGCTGGGCACGGTCGGCCCCGGCGGCCTCGATGTCTCGCCGCGCGGCGACCCGCCCGGCTTCGTCGAGGTGCAGGACGAACGCACGCTGTTGCTGCCTGAGCGCCGCGGCAACAACCGCATCGACAGCCTGCGCAACATCGTCGCCGACCCGCGTGTCGCGCTGCTGTTCCTCATCCCCGGCGTCGGCGAGACGCTGCGTGTCAACGGGCGCGCGACGATCAGCGTCGAGCCCGCGTTGCTCGAGCGCTTCGCGATGAATGGGCAGTTGCCGAAGTGCGTGCTGGTGATCGCCGTCGAGACGGCGCTGTTCCAGTGCGCGCGGGCGATCGTGCGCTCGAACCTGTGGCAGGCGGTGTCGCCCGACGCGCCGCGTCCCGTGCCCACGCCGGGCGCGATCCTCGAAGCGCTGACGCAGGCGTCGATCGACGGCGCGGCGTACGACCGCGAGCTGCCGCAGCGCCAGCGCGCGACGTTGTATTGACGCCGACGACCGCGGCGCGTTGCGGCGAAACAGGCCGCGCAATGAAAAAAGCCTCGCAGACAATGTCTGCGAGGCCTTCTCGAATTGGTGCCCAGAAGAGGACTCGAACCTCCACGCCGTTAAGCGCTAGTACCTGAAACTAGTGCGTCTACCAATTCCGCCATCTGGGCAAGGTACATTTCACGAATCGACTGTTTCGAGGAGCTCCGACTGACGTCGGCGATCGCTACGAAGCAGTAATCAGCGAAGAAAGAGATCATATCATCAAGAATAAAACAGTTGCAAGCCCCCCCGCGCTAAATGGCGCCTTGATGGGTGAAGCCGAGGGTGTGGTGTTCGGCCACCGCGACGGACACGGGTTCGTCAAGCGCGACGACGGCGAGCCCGACGTCTACATCTCGCAGCAGGAGATGCGTTCCGTGCTGCACCGCGACCGCGTCAAGGTGCGGCTCGTGCGATTCGACCGCAAGGGGCGGCCCGAGGGGCGCATCCTGGAGATCGTCGAACGCCGCAAGGCTCCGATCATCGGCCGCCTGCTCAACGAAGGCGGCGCCTGGCTGGTCGCTCCGGAAGACAGGCGCTACGGCCAGGACATCCTGATCCCGAAGAACGCCACGGCCTCCGCGGTCGCCGGCCAGGTGGTGGCGGTGGAACTCACCGAGCCGCCGTCGATGTATTCGCAGCCGGTGGGCCGCATCACCGAGGTGCTGGGCGAGATCGACGATCCCGGGATGGAGATCGAGATCGCCGTCCGCAAATACGAGGTGCCGTATCGCTTCTCGGCCGAGACGCTGGCCCAGACGGCCAAGCTGCCCGACCACGTGCGCGCGGTCGACATGAAGGGCCGCATCAACCTGACCGACGTCCCGCTCGTCACCATCGACGGCGAGGACGCGCGCGACTTCGACGACGCCGTCTACTGCGAGCCCCACAAGTCGGGCCGCGGCAAGAACGCGTTCAGCGGCTGGCGCCTGATCGTCGCGATCGCCGACGTCAGCCACTACGTCAAGCCGGGCGAGGCGTTGGACAACGACGCCTACGAGCGCGCGACCTCGGTCTACTTCCCGCGCCGCGTGATCCCGATGCTGCCCGAGAAGCTCTCGAACGGCCTGTGCTCGCTCAACCCGGAGGAAAACCGCCTCTCGATGGTGTGCGACATGCTGATCGGCGAAGACGGCGAGCAGGGCGCGTACCAGTTCTATCCGGCCGTCATCAACTCGCACGCGCGCCTCACGTACACCGAGGTCGCCGCCGTGCTGGGCAACACGCGCGGCCCCGAGGCCGCCGAGCGCGCCGAGCTGGTGCCGCACCTGCTCAACCTGCACGACGTCTACCGCGCGCTGCTGAAGGCGCGCACGCGCCGCGGCGCGATCGACTTCGAGACCACCGAGACGCAGATCATCTGCGACGACAACGGCCGCATCGAGCGCATCGTGCCGCGCACGCGCAACGACGCGCACAAGCTGATCGAGGAGGCGATGCTGGCGGCCAACGTCTGCGCCGCCGACTTCATCGCGCTGCATGAGCACCCGGCGCTGTTCCGCGTGCACGAGGGCCCGACGCCCGAGAAGAAGATCACGCTGCAGAACTACCTGAAGGCGCTGGGCCTGGGGCTGTCGATCAGCGACGACCCGAAGCCGGCCGAATACCAGGCGCTGGCGCAGGCCACCAAGGATCGCGTCGACGCGCAGCAGATCCACTCGATGCTTCTGCGCTCGATGCAGCAGGCGATCTACACGCCCAAGAACAGCGGCCACTTCGGCCTCGCCTACGAGGCCTACGCGCACTTCACGAGCCCGATCCGCCGCTACCCCGACCTGCTGGTGCACCGCGTGATCAAGGCGCTGCTCCAGGGCAGGCGCTATCACCTGCATGCGCCGGAGGTCGAGACCTCGGCGAGCGCGGGCGCGCGCAAGAGCTCGCGTGCGGCGGGCAAGACGGGCGAGTCCGAGATGGCGCACTGGGTCTCGGCCGGCGAGCACTGCAGCGCCAACGAGCGCCGCGCCGACGAGGCCTCGCGCGATGTCGAGGCCTGGCTCAAGTGCCGCTTCATGCGCGAGCGCCTGGGCGAGGAGTTCTCCGGCACCGTCAGCGCGGCCACGACCTTCGGGCTGTTCGTCACGCTCGACACGCTCTACGTCGAGGGCCTGGTGCACATCACCGAGCTCGGCGGCGAGTACTTCAAGTTCGACGAGGTGCGCCAGGAGCTGCGCGGCGAGCGCACGGGCATCCGCTATGCGATCGGCGCGCGGGTGCGGGTGCAGGTCAGCCGGGTCGACCTCGACGGCCGCAAGATCGACTTCCGCATCGTGCGCGAGGCCGAGGGCGAGCGCCTGCTGGGCCGCGGCCGCAAGACCGAGCCGGCGCAGCGCGGCTCGGCGCCGACTGCCGCCGAGCAACTGGCGTCGGTGGAGGCGCAGGATCGCCAGGTCAAGCGTGCCGGCCGCAAGCCCAAGACGGGCGGCGCCCCCGGCGTCGCGCATCGGCCGGCGATCACCAAGACGGCGTCGCGCGGCGCCAAGCCGGCGTCCAAGCGATCCAAGCGCTGACGCGCTTCGGCAGCTCGGCAGCAAGGCCCCGCCCGGCGGGGCCTTTTGCATTTTGGAGGGATGAATAGGGCGGGGTTGACCCGGCTGATGCGGTCAATGGGAAGCTGGACGGCATCGCAGAATCGATGCAACCGAATCTCCCAATCGAGAAGTCCGCGATGAACGCCTCCCCGACCTGCCGGTTGCTCGACGCCTGACGTCCCCATGAGCGACCGTCAGGATCCCTTCCTGGATTTCGAATCCGGCTCTCCCCGCGAAGGCGGCGGCGTGCCGGCGGGCGCGCGCCCGAATCTGCAGGAAGAGGGCGCCGTCGACGCGATCCCCGAGCTCGACGCGATCGGCGTCGACCACGACGCCTTGCTGCACTCGATGGTCTACCTGACCCGGCACCACGGCAAGGAGCGGTCGGCCGATTCGCTGCTCGACGGCATGCCCATCGATGGCCTGCTCAATCCCGACCAGGCCGTGCGCGTGATGCGGGCGGCCGGCTACAACGCGGGCCTGATGCAACGCGACATCGGCGACATCCACGCGCTGCTGCTGCCCGCCATCCTGCTGCTGAAGAACGGCGACGCCTGCGTGCTGGCGCGCCGCCTCGACACCCCGCGCGGCCAGTCGCCGGTGTGCGAGATCGTGATGCCCGGGCAGGAATTCCACACCTGCCAGGCGACCGAGGCCGAGCTGGAGCAGGAGTACCTCGGCTTCGCGCTGGTGGCCACGCCGCTGCCCGAACTGGCGCACGGCCAGGCCGGCCGCGAGCAGGCGCTGCTGAACCCGAACGGCCACTGGCTGTGGGGCACGCTGCGCCGCTTCATCCCCTACTACCGCTCGGCGATGATCGCCGCGCTCCTGAGCAACGTGCTGATGCTGGTCACCGGCCTCGTCACGTCGGTGATCTACGACAAGGTCATCCCGCACCAGGGCTTCGTGACGCTGTGGGCGCTGGCCGCCGGCTCGCTGATCGCGCTGATCTTCGACCTGGTCTCGCGCCAGCTGCGCAGCCACCTGATCGACACTGCCGGCAAGAAGGCCGACCTCATCATCGGCTCGCTGCTGTTCCGCCAGACGCTGGGCGTGCGCATGGAGCACCGCCCGGAGTCCGCCGGCAACTACGCGCACCACATCGCGCAGATCGAGATCGTGCGCGAGTTCTTCGCCGGCGCGACGCTGTCGGCGGTCAGCGACGTGCCGTTCATCGCGATGTACGTGGCCATGACCTTCGTCATCGGCGGCCCGCTCGGCTGGGTGCTGGTGATGGCGATCCCGATGCTGATCACGCTGGCGTTGACGGTGCAGAGCCGCCTGCGCCGCGCGATGCGCGCGAGCCTGGCGCACCAGGCCGACCTGCAGGGCGTGATCGTCGAGGCCGTCGAAGGCCTCGAGGACCTCAAGGCCGTGGGCGCGCAAGGCCGCTTCCTGCACCGCTTCGAGAACGCCAACGCCGCCGCCGCCGAGGCCGGCCTGATGTCGCGCTGGATGATGGGCTGGACCAACAACATCTCCAGCGTCTCGCAGCAGCTGATCACGCTGGTGATGCTGGTGTGGGGCGTGTACCTGATCCACGACGGCGTCGTGACCGGCGGCGCGCTGATCGGCGCCGTGATGTACGCGGGCCGCGCGGTGATGCCGGTCAACAGCGTCGTCAGCCTGGCCTCGCGCTACCAGGGCGCGCGTGCGGCGATGGTGTCGCTCGACAAGATGATGGCCGAGCCGAGCGAGCGCGAGAACGGCCGCGCCTACGTGACCGGCCATCGCGTCACCGGCCAGATCGGCCTCAACGACCTGAGCTTCGCCTACCCGCAGACGACCGACGCTGCCGCGCCGCGCGTGTTGAAGAACGTGACCGTCAAGGTCAACGCGGGCGAGCGCATCGCGATCCTCGGGCGCATCGGCAGCGGCAAGTCCACCATCCTGCGCCTGATGGCGGGCCTCTATCAGCCGAGCGAGGGCTTCGTCGACGTCGACGGCCTCGACCTGCGCCAGATCGACCCGGCCGACTACCGCATGCGCGTGGGTTTCGTCTCGCAGGAGCCGCGCCTGTTCAAGGGGACGCTGCGCGACAACGTGATGATGGGCCGCCCGCAGCTCGACGCCGCCAAGCTCGCCGAGGTGGCCAAGGTCACGGGTCTCGATCGCGTCGTGGCCGGGCATCCGCAGGGCTGGGAGCTGTCGGTGGGCGAGATGGGCGGCCTGCTGTCCGGCGGCCAGCGCCAGCTCGTCGCGCTCGCGCGCTGCCTGATCACCAAGCCGCAGATCCTGTTGATGGACGAGCCCACCAGCTCGATGGACGCGCAGTCCGAAGTCATGTTCCTGCGCCAGCTCAAGGAAGCTGCGGGCACGCGCACGCTGATCATGGTCACGCACCGTCCCGCGGTGCTGGAGCTGGTCGACCGCGTGATGGTGGTCGACGGCGGCAAGGTGGTGCTCGACGGCCCGAAGGCCGCGGTGCTGGCCGCGCTGTCCGGCATCAAGCCGCCCGGCCAGCAGCAGCTGCCGCAGCAGCGCCCGTCCGCCGAACAGCCTGTGCAGCGCCAGCCCGCGCCGCCGGCCATGGAAAGGGCGCAGGCCGCCTGACGCGCCTGTGGGTCGACCACGATGCCCCGCTTCAGCCTCCCGTTCAAGCTGCCGTTCCTGAAGGCGCCCGAGCCCGCGCTGGCCGTGCCCCAGATGGGTGGCCGCGCGCGCCGCGGCGACGCCGCCTTCATGAGCGGCGTGCGCGCGGCGCAGGTCGTCGAGGCGGCGCCGCATGTCTCGTGGGTGCTCTACCTGATGGCCGCGACGCTGGCCTCCGCGCTGACGTGGGCGTCGGTGGCGCGAGTCGACGAGGTCACCAAGGCCGATGCCCGCGTCGTGCCCGAGGGCCGCGAGCAGGTCATCGCCAGCCTCGAAGGCGGCATCCTGCGCGAGCTGTTCGTCAAGGAAGGCGAGCAGGTGGAGGAGGGCCAGGATCTCGCCGAGCTCGACCCGACCCGCTTCCAGGCGCAGCAGGCCGAAGGCGAGACCAAGATGATCGCGCTGAAGGCTCAGATCGCGCGGCTGACGGCCGAGGCCATGGGTCGCCCGCTGGCGTTCCCGGCCGAGGTCGAGGCCGCGCCCGACGTCGCGGAGAGCGAGCGCGAGTCCTACCTCGCCCGCAAGCGCGCCAACGACGACGCCGCCGGCTCCAACGCCCGCGGCATCGACATGCTGCGCCGCGAGCTGCAGATGTCGGAGGCGATGTCGGCCAAGGGCCTGCTGTCCGAGGTGGAAGTGCTGCACCTGCGGCGCCAGATCAACGAGATGTCGCTGCAGACGGAAGACCGCATGAACCGGTTCCGCCAGGACGCCAGCAGCGAGCTCGCCAAGTTGAAGACAGAGCTCGCCGCGCTCCAGGAGCAGCAGGCCGGCCGCCAGGACGTGCTCGAGCGCACGAAGATCAAGTCGCCGGTGCGCGGCATCGTCAAGAACATCCGCATCAACACGCTCGGCGGCGTGATCGGCGGCGGCGCGCCCATCATGGAGATCGTGCCGATCGGCAAGCTCACGCTGATCGAGGCGCACGTCAAGCCGGGCGAGATCGGCTTCCTGCAGGTGGGCCAGGTCGCCAAGGTCAAGCTCTCGGCCTATGACTTCGCGCTGTATGGCGCGATCGACGGCCGCATCGAGTCGATCAGCCCCGACGCCCTCGGCGACCCCGACCGCCCCGTCGGCAGTGCCGACCCGACCTACTACCGCGTGATGCTGCGCGTGGACGCCAACACGCTGCACGAGAAGGGCAAGACGCTGCCGCTGCTGCCCGGCATGACCGGCAGCGTGGAAGTGCGCATCGGCGAGCGCTCGGTGCTGAACTTCCTGCTGCGGCCAATGCTGAAGTCCAAGGAAGCGTTCCGTGAGCGTTGAGGGCGCGGATCGGGGCGGTCGCCGGGAGGCGGTCGCATTTCGGCGCCATCCGCGGTCTGTGACATAAATCACAGTCAAGAGTCTCGGCAGTTGTCAGCTTTTTTTACACTTGGACACAGCGATTTGGCGGTTATCCCCCTAAGTTGTTGATCCAAAAGGGCAATCGGAATCCGGCCCGGTTCGTGCTTTAGCTATCGGGCGTCCAATCACGGATCGCCTGTTCAGCCAATCCCAAATTCATTGGAGCTCCCTTGTTCAACATTTCCACCAAGACGATGCTGACCCGCCTGGTCCTGCCCGTCGCACTGTCCGTCCTCGCGGGCAGCGCATCGGCTTCCCTGGTCATGATCACCGCGAACGGCACGTATTCGTCCTCCGCGCCGACCACGGGCCTCAGCAAGGCCAACGAGGCCTACGCGTTGTCGTTCGAAGTGCAGAGCCCGACGACCGCGCAAGGCGCCGGCATCCAGTCGGTGATCGACGCCCTGTTCACGCTGAACGGCGTCAAGGTCGGCAACGTCACGGGCGTCACCTTCTATCCGACGTCCGAGGACGGCCTGTTCGACGTGACGATCACCGGCGCCGGCTCCACGACCCTGCTCGACTTCTACGGCCCGCAGATCTACGGCACGGGCGGCGTCCTGCTGACGGGCAACTACACGGGCGTCGTGGACGAAGGCCAGGCGCACCTGCCCGCCGGCATCGGTGGCGCCAAGCTGACGGTGTCGACCGTGGCGGAACCGGGCACGCTCGCGGGCGTCGGCATCGCCCTGGTCGCGCTCGCCGCTGCGCGCCGCAAGCAGAAGCGCGGCTGAAGCGATTCGCCGCGATGCAGAAAAGGCGCCGTCGTGGCGCCTTTTTCATTGGAGGTCGCGCGGCCGCTCAGACGGCCCGCGGCGTCCGCCGCCTCGCGTGCCCTGGCCGCGAACGCCAGCGCGCCCAGGCCCATCAGCGCCAGCAACGACGGCTCAAGCAGCAACTCGACGCCCGCGTCGGAGAACGGCGCGCCGGAGTAGACGAAGGTGGTCGTCACCGGCGTGCCGGGAAAGAAGACGCCGTCGCCCATCATCTCGGCCGGCGAGGTGTGTCGCTGTCGAACATGAAGCCGGCCAGCGACTGGCCCGGCGCGAGCAGGGCGCCGGCGCCGGCCTTCCACTGGATCGCGAAGCCGTCGCCCGCGCCGTCATGCGTGGTCTTCGCGCTCCAGCCGCTCGGGTCGGCGATGTTGGTCGGCGCCGGCCCATGCGATCGCGACCGACGCGAGGCCGAAGGCCTTGCGCTGCGACCTGGAACCGGTGCCCATGTCTGACTCCCGAAGGTGGTTGGATGTCGCACGCCCGGCGTGTCGGCGCTCGGCGCCGTGCGCTGCGTGGATGCCCCGGGGAGTGCGGGGCGGTTCAACGCCTCCGGGCTCGGCCCTTCGGCGAGTCAGGGGGTCATCAATGATTCATCGACATCGCGGGCGCCGTCGCCGGCGTCCCGTCGGACCATTTCGCGGCCACCATCATCATGATGGTCACGCGCTCTTCGGGCACGTCGGCCGCGATCAGCGGCGAGCCCGGCACATTGGCGCCCCAGGTCTTCGCGGCACTGCCGGGCACGAAGAACATCAGGTGCGGGCGCCAGGCCTTGTCCTCGTCGTTGAGGTACTGCTGCTTCGACATCATGTAGCACATCGCCCCGGGCGCGAGCTCCGGCAACTGCTTGCTGTCGAGCGCCGCCGAGGTCGCGTCGACGATCTCCCTTTTCGACCGGCCCTCGAGCGCCAGCCGGGTCTTCATCAGGAAGATCGGCGTGTAGCTGCGGGCGGCGGCGGCGTTGAAGCAGATCGGCGCACGCTGCCTCGGGTTCCAGAAGTCGGCGAAGCTCGAGTCGCCGGCCCAGCCGCGTTCGACGAGGCAAAGGAAGCCGTTGCCGCCCTTGGCGACCGTGACGTAGCCCTGTTTCGTGAGCACCATCACCTCGGCGTCGTCCGACACGGCCTTGGGCGCGGCGCTGCGCGCGAGCGCGACCTCGTCGTCCTGCGGCATCAGGTACTGCGCCAGCGGCGCCATGGCGGGATAGGGCTCGGTGGCCGCCGATGCGGCGGTGGCGAGGGCCAGCGTCGTCGACAGGAGGATGGCGGAACGCAGGGCGGTCTTGGTTCGCATGGGACTCTCCGGAGGCAAGCGCTGGGGCGATGCCGTAGCGTATCCAAGGCCGGCGCGCGCCGACATCCGGTGCTTCACCCGCTTGCGGCGGTCCGCGAACGGGCTTGCGGCCTCAGGCCGCGACCACCTCGCGCACGGCCTGGCGCTCCAGCTGGTGGCCGATCGCCGCCAGCACCGCAGGCCGCAGGAAGCGTTCGCGGTCGCGCAGGATGTTGGCCTGCAGGCGCGTCACGTCGTCGACGGGGAGGCAGCGCAGCAGGTCGATGGTGGACAGCGCGTCCTTCTCGGGCACGACGATGCAGTAGTCGTCCCAGCGGATCTGGTCGGCGAAGGGCATCACGTAGTCGTCGCACAGCAGCACGGGAATCGAGCCGTGCAGCAGCGCCTCGATGAAGCGGAAGCTCCAGCGGCCATACCCGGCGGGGCATAGCGTGAAGACGGAGCGCGCCATGATCTCGTCGTAGCTCGGCTTGCGGCCCAGGTCGGCGGTGACCTGCTCGGGCGTGCCCAGCAACACCCGCGCATCGCCTTCGTGGCGCGCCTTCAGGTTCAGCATGACGTGCCCGCGAATGTGTTCGCGCGGCAGCAGCGAGTAGCTCATCGCGCCCATGAAGGACGCGAACAGGTCGCGTGGCAGGTGCAGCGGGGCGATGTCGCGGATCGCGTAGGGCAGGAAGGCGATGTCCTGCTTGTGCAGCAGCGGCGTCGATTCGAGCGCCAGCAGGATGAAGCGGTCGTCCAGCCAGGCGTACTTCTTCTCGTAGGCGCGGCCGGCGTGCCTGAGCTCGTGGCGCGACTCGGCGCGCTGGCCGACGTCGCCGGAGGACAGCAGCACGTGGCGGCCGCGGCCGGCGTGCGCGCACATGCCGATGAAGTCCGACGGATCGTGGTTGGCGAACTGCCAGCCGGCGAGGAACAGCGGGACGAAGAAGAAGTCGGCCTCGTCCGGGTTGGTGGTCTCGAAGCCGCGGAACCACGCGTAGACGTCCTGCAGGTATTGCAGGTGCTGGCCCAGGCGGTTCGCCGCCGCCAGGCGCTCGTTGTGCTCCGCGATGGCCGGGTTGGCGATGAACTGGTGGTAGATGAAGACTTTCACGGGGCGTGCCTTTCGATGCGGTCGCGCGCGGACCTTCGACGTGTTGCCGCCGATGTTGCCAGCGCGACGTCGCGCCCACGAGCGGAACTGCGCCGCGTTCGCCCGCCATTTCCGGCAGGGGCCGCACGCGGTCGACACCTCGGCCGCCGGGTCGGGATTGCCGCGGTTTCGTCCCGCTTTTCGGCTGAACAGCAGCCCTTCAGAACGCCCATCATCCGTTCCATCGATCCATGTTGGAGCACCTCGAATGACCCAAGTCCTCGTCACCGGCGGCGCCGGCTTCCTCGGCAGCCATCTGTGCGATCGCCTGATCGCGCGCGGCGACGAAGTGCTCTGCGTGGACAACTTCTACACCGGCGGCAAGGCCAACGTGCGCCACCTGATGGGCAACAAGAACTTCGAGCTGATGCGCCACGACGTGACGTTCCCGCTCTACGTCGAGGTCGACCGCATCTTCAACCTCGCCTGCCCGGCCAGCCCCGTGCATTACCAGCACGACCCGGTGCAGACGACCAAGACCAGCGTCCACGGCGCGATCAACATGCTGGGCCTGGCCAAGCGGCTCAAGGCGCGCATCCTGCAGGCCTCGACCAGCGAGGTCTACGGCGATCCCTCGATGCACCCGCAGCGCGAGGAGTACTGGGGCAACGTCAACCCGATCGGCCCGCGCTCGTGCTACGACGAGGGCAAGCGCTGCGCCGAGACGCTGTTCTTCGACTACTGGCGCCAGCACCAGCTCGCGATCAAGGTCATCCGCATCTTCAACACCTACGGCCCGCGCATGCAGCCCGACGACGGCCGCGTGGTGAGCAACTTCATCGTGCAGGCGCTCAAGGGCGAGCCGATCACGCTGTACGGCGACGGCCTGCAGACGCGCAGCTTCTGCTACGTCGACGACCTGATCGAGGGCATGCTGCGCCTGATGGACTCGGACAAGTCCATCACCGGCCCGATCAACGTCGGCAACCCGGTGGAGTTCACGATGCGCGAGCTGGCCGAGCTGGTGGTCGCGATCACGGGCTCGAAGTCGACCATCGCGTTCCGCCCGCTGCCGCAGGACGACCCGAAGCAGCGCCGCCCGGACATCACCCAGGCGCGCGAGAAGCTGGGCTGGGAACCGAAGGTCGCGCTGGCCGACGGCCTGAAGGAGACCGTCGACTACTTCCGCCGCACGCTGGACTTCACGGCCGAACTCGCGCCGACGACGTTCCTGCCGGCGCTGCCGCCCATCCCGAACATCCGCGCCGCGCTCGCGGGCTGATCTCCCGAATCAAGGGACGGACGTCCCTGCCGAAACTCTGACCCCGCCATGGGATCCACGACTTCCAAATCGACCTGGACCGCCTGCGCGATGCTCGCCGTCGCGCTGGGCGCCGCCGTCTCGGCGCCGGCTTCCGCCGTCACGGCGCGCCGCGTGACCGTCGCCCAGGCGAGCGCGCCCGCGCCCGTGCCGGCTGCCAATGGCCGCTGCATCAGCGACGAGGGCGCCGACCCGAAGGCGACCCCCACGTTCCGCACGGTGCCCGCCACGGCCGGTGCGCGGTCGGCCGGGGCCGACAGCGTCGCGCCGCGCATGAACCTGCTGGCGATGGTGCAGTCCGCCATCCGCCGCAGCAACGCGGTCGGCGCGGCCAAGCTGCTGGCCGAGGCCGCCGCGATCGACATCGACGAGGCGCACGCCCAGCTCTATCCGCAGGTCGGCATCTCCGGCCAGATCGGCGGCATCGACGCCGGCGCGCCCAACACCGCGGCCGTGCACGGCTCGCAGTTCCAGGGCGGCCTGAACGTCTCCGCGCCGCTGTACGACGGCGGCCACATCCGCGATCTCACCGCCTATCGCTCGCACCTCGCCGAGGTCGCCAAGTTCGGCGAGATCGGGGCGCAGGAGCAGGTCGCGCTGCAGACGGTGTCGCTGGCGCTGGACCGCAGCCGCTACACCGTCGAGGCGCAGGTCTACGACCAGTACGCCCGCAAGATGGGCTGCCTGGTCGACGCGCTGCAGCAGATCGTCGCGGCAGACCGCGGCCGCACCAGCGAACTCGTGCAGGCGAGGAAGACGCAGCAGCAGGCCGAGCTGTCGCGCGACCAGACGCTGTCGCAGAAGCGGCTCACCGAGATCCGCCTGAAGCGCTTCGTCGGCGACGACCTGCCGCCCACCGAGGGCATCACGTCGGTGATGCTGGACACGCCGGCGCTCGACGACCTGCTGACGATCGCGTCGCGGGCGTCCGAGATCCGCGCGCTCGACTCGCAGGCCGACGCGCTCGACGCCTACGTGCGCTCGGTGCTCGACGGCCAGAAGCCGCAGCTGGGCGTGCTGGTGGCCGCGACGAAGTCGGCCGGGGCGGGCACGTCGCGCTCGGTGTCGGGCGGGCTGACCTTCAACTGGCAGATCTTCAACGCGTCCAACAACTACACGACCGAGTCCGCCCGCAAGCGCGCCGCGGCCGCGCGCCTGACGCGCGAGGACGCGCTCGAGTCGCGCAAGTACCGCATGGCCGAGGTGCACGAGCAGGCCGAGCACGCGATGGAGCGGGCGCGCAGCGTCATCGAGATCCTGCACAACAGCGAGCTGGTGCGCAACTTCACGCTGCAGCAGTGGCAGCAGCTCGGCCGGCGCTCGCTGTTCGACGTCATGGCCGCCGAGGGCGACCACTACAACATGCGGGTGCAGTACGTCGACGCGCTGTACGACACGCAGCAGTCCAACGCGCTGCTGTGGTCGCTGGGCCTGGGCCTGGCGGTGCACCTGGAGTAGCGGCGGGCGCACCCGTCTGGCGGACGCCGGGAGGCGTCCTGGCGGCGCCGTGGGCGCCGCTTTCGCGCTTCCGGCGCCGATATGCGGCCCCGCATCCGGCCTTTTCGCCCGATTGGAATGGGCCCCGGCGCGCGACCATTCGGATCATTCCCATAAAGTTTTCCTTGGAGTCGCCGAATGCAGCAGTCCAGCCAGGTCGCCCCCCACGTCGCAGCGCAGCGCGCCCCCGGGATGGCTGCCGGCGCGATGCCCGCCGACCCGGCCAGCGCCGCGCTCGCGGCCGTCGCGGCCCCCGGCGCCGAGCGCATCGTCATCGACCGCAACCTGCTGCTGCAGGGCATCGCGCTGCAGAACGAAGGCAAGCTGGAGCAGGCGCAGGCCGTCTTCGAGCTGTTCCTGACCCACATCCCCAACGAAGGCGTCGCGCTGTATTCGCTGGCCGTCGTGCTGATGGAACGCTTCGGCGCCGAGCGCGCGCTGCCGGTCGTCGAGCGCGGGGTCCAGGTCGCGTCGACCTTCGCCCCGATCTGGTACGCCGCCGGCGCCGTCCAGCAACGCCTGGGCCTGCGCGAGGCGGCCATCGCCAGCTACGACAAGGCGCTGGAGCTCAAGCCCGACTACGTCGAGGCGCTGATCAACAGCGGCACGCTCCACCGCGAGCAGCTGAACCACCACGCGGCGATCGACCGCTTCAACCGCGCGCTGGCGCTCAAGCCCGATCACCTGAACGCGATGTCCAACCTCGCGATCATGCTGACCGAGTTCAAGCGCCCGCAGGAAGCCGTGGCGATGTTCGAGCGCCTGCTGCAGCTCAAGCCCGACTTCGACTACGGCGTCGGCTCGATCTGCTACGAGCGCATGCACCAGTGCGACTGGTCGCACTTCGACTCCGACGTCGCCAAGATCCTCGACGGCATCGAGGCCGGCAAGCCGATCGCCAAGTCGCTGGGCGTGATGTCCATCACCGACGACGCCGCCGTCCACCACAAGTGCGCCGAGATCTTCGCGCAGCACCGCTACGCGCCGCGCACGGCGCCGCTGTGGACGGGCCAGCGCTACAAGCACGACCGCATCCGCATCGCCTACGTCTCGCCCGACCTGCGCGAGCACCCGGTGGGCCACCTGATGGCCGGCATCTTCGAGCGCCACGACCGCACGCGCTTCGAGACCATCGCGATCTCGATCGGCGCCAACGACTCGAGCCGCCTGCGCCAGCGCATGGTCGATACCTTCGACCACTTCATCGACGCGCGTCTCATGGAGAGCGCCAAGATCGCGAAGCTCATGCGCGACATGGAAGTGGACGTGGCGATCGACCTCGCCGGATTCACGGCGGATTCGCGGAGTGAAGTGTTCGGCATGCGCCCGGCGCCCGTGCAGGTCAACTACCTCGGCTATCCCGGCACCATGGGCACGCAGTACATGGACTACATCGTGGCCGACCGCCACGTGATCCCGCCCGAGCACGCGCGGCACTACAACGAGAAGGTCGTCTACCTGCCGGACGCCTACCTGCCCGCGGCCTCCGGCCTGAAGATCTCGGATCACACGCCCTCGCGCGCCGAGTGCGGCCTGCCGGAAGAGGGCGTCGTGTTCTGCTCGTTCAACCACGACTACAAGATCGCCCCGCACGTGTTCAACGTGTGGATGAACCTGCTGCGCGAGGTGCCCGGGTCGGTGCTGTGGCTGATGTCGCGCAGCCCGCTGTCGCAGGAGAACCTGCGCAAGGAGGCTGCCGCGCGCGGCGTCGATCCGAACCGCCTCGTGTTCGCCCAGCGTGTGCCGCGCGTGGAGGATCACCTCGCGCGCTATCGCCAGGCCGACCTGTTCCTCGACACCCATCCGTACAACGCCCACACCACCTGCGCCGACGCGCTGATGGCGGGCCTGCCGGTCGTCACCTGCATGGGCGGCGCGTTCCCGTCGCGCGTCGCGGGCAGCCTGCTCCACGCGGCCGGCATCCCCGAGCTGGTCACCGGCTCGCTGGCCGACTACGAGGCGCTCGCGCTGGCGCTGGCGCGCGATCCGCAACGCCTGGCCGGCCTGAAGGCGCACCTGCGCGCCACGCAGTCGACCAGCGCGCTGTGCGATGCCGACGCGTTCACGCGCAACCTCGAGGCGATCTACACCGCGATGTGGCGCAAGACGCAGCTGGGCGGCGCGACCGACGCGCTGAGCGGGGCCGCGCTGTGAACGCGGTGGTCGACGCTCCCGCTGTCTCGCCCGCCGTCGCCGCCAACGACGCGCTCGCGCGCGGCAACCTGCAGCTGGCCGACTATCTCTGCCGCGAAGCCTTGCGCGAGAACCCGCAGGACGCCCTCGCGATGAGCCTGCTGGGCCACATGGCCTCGGGCCTGCGCCGCTACCAGCTGGCCGACGCGTGGTTCACGCGCGCGCTGTCGCTGCGTCCGGACTCGGGCGAGATCGGCGCCTGGCGCGACCGCGCACGCGAGATGGCGCAGGCCGCCCGCGCGCTCGCCGCGTCGACCGCGCCCAAGGCGCTCGCGCGTCCCAGGTACCTGCTGATCAAGGCCTGGGGCTACGGCTTCTGGTCGGACATGGACCACGTCGTCGGCCAGCTGCTGCTCGCCGAACTCACCGGGCGCACGCCCGTCGTGCACTGGGGCGCCAACACGCTGTTCGGCGCCGAGGGTGTCGCCAACGCGTTCGAGCTGTTCTTCCGCCCGGTCTCCGGCGCGACGCAGGACGGCCTCGCCGCCTGGGGCCAGTCGTTCTTCCCGGCCAAGTGGACGGCCGCGACGCTGCGCGACGAGAACGTCAACAAGTTCCAGGGCCCGGGCTCGCGCACCTCCGCGCTGCACCTGCTGGCGCGCGACGAGGACGTGGTCGTCAGCGACTTCCACGGCAAGGTCGTCGACCTGATCGGCTGGATCGAGCCCGACAGCCCCTGGCACGGCCTCGACTATCCGACGATCTACCGCCGCCTCTACGCCAAGTACGTCCAGCTGCAGCCCGCGCTGCAGGCGCGCGTCGACGCATTCGCCAACGAGCGCATGGCCGGCCGCCGCTGGGTCGCCGTGCACGTGCGCGGCAGCGACAAGATCACCGAGCTGCGCGACCTCGAGCTGGTCAACGCGCAATACCAGCACCGCATCGACCGCATGCTGCAGGCCGATCCGGCCATGGGCATCTTCCTGCTGACCGACAGCGAGCACTTCGCGCGCGAATACCGCCAGAAGTATGGCGAGCGCGTGCTGGCCGCCGACGTCGCGCGCAGCTCCGACGCCACCGGCGTGCACTACGCCGGCCACGAAGGCCGCAAGCTGGGCGAGGAGGTCGTCATGGACGCCCACCTCGCCGCGCGCTGCGACGCCTTCCTCGGCAACGGCGCGTCCAACGTGTCGACGGCGATCCGCCATCTGAAGGACTGGGCGCCGGGCTCCTACGAGCTGATCGGCAACGACTTCCTGACGATGCCCAACCTGATGCTGCACCGCTGGTGAGGGAGCGCGCATGACCCCGAACGCTTCTCCCATCGTCATCGACGGCGTCTTCTTCCAGATCGGCCGCTCCGGCATCGCGCGCGTGTGGCAGTCGCTGCTCGGGCTGTGGGCCGGCACGCCATTCGGCGATCGCCTCGTCGTGATGGATCGCGCGCGCACCGCGCCGCGCGTGGCGGGCATCCGCTTCCACGACGCGCCCGGCCTCAACTACAACGACCTCGAAGGCGACCGCCGCGTCGTGCAGGACGTCTGCGACGAGGTCGGCGCGGCGCTGTTCATGTCGACGTACTACAGCTACCCCAAGTCCACGCCGTCGATGGCGATGGTCTACGACATGATCCCCGAGGTGATGGGCTACGACCTCGGCACGCCGATGTGGCGCCAGAAGCGCGAGGCGCTGGCCTATGCGTCCAGCTACACGGCAATCTCGCACAGCACCGCGCGCGACCTGGCGCGCTTCGCGGGCAAGGCGGTCGACGTGCGCGTCGACTACACCGGCAGCGACTTCGCGCCCGTCAGTGCCGAGGAAGTGGCCGACTTCCGCAGGCGCCACGGCATCGTGCGTCCGTATTTCATGACCTCGGGCAGCCGCGCCGACTACAAGAACGCCGCGCTGTTCTTCTCGGCCTTCGCCCGCTTCGGCGACGCGCGCAAGGACTATGCGATCGTCTGCACCGGCGGCGGCCAGCTCGACCCTGCGAGCCAGGCGGCCGCGGGCGAGGCCAGCGTGCACCTCGCGATCTTCGACGACCACGACCTGCGCTGCGCCTACGCCGGCGCGCTGGCGCTGGTGTACCCGTCCCGGTATGAGGGCTTCGGCCTGCCCGTGCTCGAGGCGATGGCGTGCGAGTGCCCCGCCATCACCTCCAACGCGTCCTCGCTGCCCGAAGTCGGCGGCGACGCGGTGCTCTACATCGAACTCGGCGCGAACGAGGAAGCGCAGACCTTCGAGCTGCTGCAGCAGGTGCAGCGCCCCGAGGTCCGCGCGAGCCTGATCGAGCGCGGCCGCGTGCAGGCGCGCAAGTTCAGCTGGCAGACGATGGCCGACGGCGTCGCCTCGGCGCTGCAGGCCGCGGCCGACGCGCGTCCCGCGCCCGCGCCGCGCGTGACGGCGGCGGCAGTCGCTGCCGACGATCAACTGCTGACGCTCGGCAAGCTGCGCTGCCGCCTGCCGGCCACCCATCCGCTGCCGGGGCTGCAACGCGAGCATCCGCTGTTCGGCCGCCTGCCTTCCGCGCTCGGTGCGGTGCTGGACGACGGCGACGGCGTGGTGATCGCCGGTGCGGGCTTCGGATCGACGCTGGCGCAACTCGCCGACGCCCGGCCTGCCCTGAACCTGCTGGGCATCGAGCGCGACGCGAAGCGCTTCGCCTACCTGCGCACGAACGCAGCCGTCTTGCGCGATGGCAGCGTCCAGTTGCTGCATGCCGAACTCGGCTCTTCCGCATTGCCGGGGGTCGACGTGGCACTGCGCGAGATCGCCTCGCGGCCAGGCATGGATCGCGTGCGGCTTGTCGTGTCGACGGCGGGGGCGGGTGGCCCGTCGTTGCTCGAAGGAGCTGCGGGGCTGTGCGCGTCGGCGCGTCCGATGCTGTACTTCAGTTGCCAGCTCGGCGGCGATGCTCAGGCTGCCGATTCCTGGCGCCAGCGGCTGCGCGCGCTGTGGGCCTGCGGGTATGCGGGCTTCTGGGTGTTCGACAACTTCGGCAACCCGATCTGCGAGGTTTCCCAGCCGCGCGTGCTCGATCAGCTGCTCGACTCGTTGCTGCGGCAGAACCAGCGCAAGGCGTCGCGCACGCTCTATTACTACGACGTGCTGGCGTTCGGCGAGCGTGATGCCGCACCGGCGGCGTCGGCTGTCGATCTGCATACGCGCTGACCGCGGCGGCTCCTGCCTGCAGCGCTCGAGGGCCTTGCTTCGCACAGGCGCGGGGTCAAAGCGCGGGGTCAACAAGGGCGGGGTCAGGTCTTGCCTTTTGCCCCCAAAAATCGCTGCTCCCAAGGGCGGGGTCAGGTCTTGCCTTTTGCCTCCGGGTTGGGGTCAGGTCTTGCCTTTTGCCCCCAAAAATCGCTGCTCCTGACGATTGGCGCGGATATCTCGCCATTTGGCTCCCAGGAGCCTGCACGCGCGGCCCTACGCTCGTGCAATGGCCAGACCGTTGCGCATTGATTTTCCGGGTGGCGTGTATCACGTCACGTCACGAGGCGACCGCAAGGAGCCGATCTTCAGGGATGACCGCGACCGCGATCGCCTGATCGCCGTGCTGGCGCAGGCTCTGGAGCGATTCGATGCGACGGTGTTGGCCTACTGCCTGATGGGCAATCACTACCACCTCGTGGTGCAAACAAGGCGGGGCAACCTGTCGAGGCTGATGCGCCACGTCAACGGCGTCTACGCACAGGCGTTCAATCGACGCCACGGCCTGGTCGGCCACCTGTTCCAAGGGCGCTTCACGTCGATCCATGTCGATCGCGATGCCTACCTGCTGGAAGTCTGCCGCTACACGGAACTCAATCCGGTGCGTGCGCAAATGGTGGACGGCGCGGCCGACTGGCGTTGGTCGAGCCATCGGGCCCACTGCGGTCTCGAACAGTCGCCGTCGTGGCTGGACACCCGTGCGTTGCACGCGCAGTTGCTCGGTCGCGATGCCTTGTCGGGGACCGAGCGTCATCTCGCGGCAAGACGCTACGCTCGGTTTGTCTCCGAGGGACGGGGCGTGCCGCTGTGGGAGCGCGAACTGCGTCAGGTCGTCTATCTGGGCGATGAAGACTTCGTCGAAACAGTGCAGGCGCGGGTGCGTCCCGCCGTGTTGCGCGAACGCGAGATCCCTTTTGCGCAGCGGCACGCGCCGAAACGCGCGCTCAGGCAGGCCGCCTCGACCGATTCCCGCGACGAGTCGATCCGCCGCGCCTATGTCAAGGACGGGATGACCATGACGGAGATCGCAAAGGCGGTCGGCCTGTCCGTGTCACGCGTCAGTCGCCTGATGGCGCGGGGTGAGCGCGTAGCGGCTGCTCCTGACGGCTGCGGATCGATTCCTGTCCTGCGGGCTCAGCGAAACAAGCAGGCAAAAGGCAAGACCTGACCCCAGCCTGGGGGCAAAAGGCAAGACCTGACCCCAAGCAGGGAATGACCCCAATCGGGGATGCGCCTCTCGCAACGTGGATCTGGCGACTGCGCCTTGCTTCGCGCAGGATGACGTCGTCCGCCGGTCAGAGCAACGGCGCGTTCCGCCGAGCCTCGTCCTCATCCTGCAGTCGAGCGTGCGCCAACGCTTGATGCGCCATCGCCACCGAGGCATGGTCAGCCGTCGAGTGCACAGGCGAGACGTGCGCAGTCTCGCTCCCAGGCAACAGCTCGGTCGCAGGCGCCGCCAGCAGGTCGTGCAAGGCCGGCGGTGCGCTTGCGGCCGTGGCCGCGGCCGACGTGTCCTTGGCGAACCAGACGTCCGCCATCGCATGCGTCGTGCCATCGGCCGTCGTGTACGACGACGTCAGCCCCAGCAGGTTGCCGTTGTTGGTGGCCGTGCCCGCCAGCCCGTGCAGGTCCAGCGATACGATGCCCAGTTGCGCGAGCGACTTCAGCTCGCCCGGATCGCTCACCCCATTGTGGTTCGCGTCGACCCACACGACGAGATCCTTGAAGTGCGCGTCCTTGGCGTCCAGCACGCCGTCGCCGTTGCTGTCGTAGGCCGCCATCGCCGCATAGCCGTTGGCCGCGCGCTGCCCGTTCGGCAGGGTCATGCCGATGCCGAACAGCTCGCTGCCGTTATCGATCCTGCCGTTGTGGTTGAGGTCGATCGCGAGCAGGCCGTCGGTGGTCGACGTCCAGCCATGTTGCGCGTTGCTGCCGGTCGCCGCGATGTCGAACGCCGTGCCGTGCGCGGCCGAGGTCGTGCTGATGCCGTCGCCGTTGAGGTCCAGCACCACCGGCGTCGCGGCGAACAGGGCGTTGATCTGCGAGGTCGACATCGCGCCCAGCTGGTCGCCCGTGAACGCGGCGGCCTGGTCTGCGCTCATCGCGCTGATGTCGGTGGTCGTCAGCACTTGCACCTGTTCGGTCGACATCGCCACGATGTTGTCGGTGCTCAGCGCGTGCGCCTGCGCGGTCGTCAGCGCCGCGATGTCGACCGTGCCGAGATGGCTGAACTGGTCGACGGTGAGCGCGGAGAACTGGGTCGAGGTCAGCGCCGCGAACTGGGCCGAGTTCAGGCCGTTGAGGACGTCGCTGCTGAACGCCTCGATCTGCGTCGTCGTGAAGGCGGCGATCTGCGCCGTGCCGAACGCGCTGAACTCCGAGCTCGTCAACCAGGTCACCTGGTCGGTGCTCAGCGCCGAAATCGCGGACGTGTTGAAGGCGTGCAGGTCGGCGGTGCTCAACGCCATCAGGTCGTCGGCCGACAGCGACGTGACCTGGCTGCTGCTGATTGCCGACACCTGCGTCGTCGTCATCGCCGCGACCTCGTTGACCGTGAGTGCCGCGATCGCGTCGGGGCTCAGCGCGGCCACCTGCGCGGTGGTCAGCACGCCGAAGTCCGCGGACGACAGCGCCACGATCTGGTCGGTGCTCAGCGCGGCGATGACGTCGGTGGTGAGCGAGCCGAACTGGCGCGTGGTGAACGCGGCCAGGTGCACGTCGTCCAGGCCGGTCACCTGCGTCGACGTCAGCGCGTGGATCTCGGTGGTCGTCAGCGCCGCGACCTGTGCCATCGACAGCGCGTCGAGCTGCGCCGCGACCAGCGCCTGCACGCCCGCGGTGCCCAGCGCGACGACCTCGCTGGTCGTCAGCATCGCGATCTGGTCGGTCGACAACGCCCCGAGCTGGCTGGCCGTCAGCGCCGCGAACTGCGTCGTCGTCAGTTGGCCGATCTCGGTCGACGTCAGCGCCTCGACGCCGGCGACGTCCAGCGCGCGCAACGCCGCGGTGCTCAACGCGCGCAGGTCGAGCGAACTCAGGCCGGCGAGCTGGGCGGGCGTCAGCGCGACGGCCTCGGTCGTCGTCAGCGCCGCGATCTGCGCGGTCGTGAACGCGTTCAGCTGCGTCGACGACAGCGCCGCAAGCTCGCCCGTCGTCAGGCCGGCCACCTGCGCGGTGGTCATCGCGGCGAGCTGCCTCGTCGACAACGCGATGAACTGGCCGGCGCTCAGCGCGTCGAGCGCGGCCACGCCCAGCGCGCGCACGCTGCTGGTGTTCAGCGCCGCGAGCTGCGCGTTCGACAGCGCGGCCACCTCGTCCGTCGACAGCGCCGCGACCTGCACCGAGCGCATGGCCGCGATGTCGGCGGTGCTCAACACCTGGATGCCCGCCGAGCCGAAACCCAGGATCGCGCTGGTCGACAGCGCCGCGATGTCGGCGGGCGGCAGCGCCGCGATCTGCGCCAGCGAGAAGCTCGCGATCTGCGCCGAGGTCAGCGCGCCGATCTGCGTGGTGGTGAGCGCCGAGAACTGCGTCGGCGTCAGCGCGTCGAGCTGCGCGGGCAGCAGGTTGGACAGCTGCAGCGTCGACAGCGACGCGATGGCGGCGGTCGACAGCACCGCCAGCGCGTCGGTCGTCAGCGCGTCGAACTGCGTCGTCGTCAGGCCGCGCAGCTGCGCCGTCGTCATCGAGCCGACGTCGGCGGTCGACAGCGCGGCGACCTGGTCGGCGCTCAGCGACGCGATCGCCGTCGTCGACAGCGCCGCGAACTGGCTGGTCGTCAGCGCCGCGATCTGGTCGCTGCCCAGGACCGTGACCTGCGCGCTGCCGAGCCCGGCGACCTGCGTCGTCGTCAACGCGGCGAGCTGCGTCGTCGACAGTCCCGCGAACTGGTCGGTCGCCAGCGCATCGAGCGTGGCGGTGCGCAGCGCGGCGAGATCGGCGGTCGACAGCGCGGCCAGCTGGTCGGCGCTCAGCACGCCGGCGTCGGCCGTCGTCAGCGCCGCGGCCTGCGCGGTGGTCAGCGCGGCGATGTCGTCCGTGGACAGGCTCATCGCCTGCGTCGTCGTCAGCGCCGCGACCTGCGTCGAGGTCAGCGCCGCGAACTGGCTGGTCGACAACGCGGCCAGCGTGTCGACCGACAGCCCGGCCACCTGCGTCGTGGTCAGCGCCGGGATGCTGGCCGTCGAGATCGCGGCGAGCTCGTCGGTGGTCAGCGCCGCGAACTGCGCCGTCGACAGCGCGCGCAGCTGCGTGCTGGAGAGCGCGCCCACGACGTCGGTCTCGAGCGCGCCGATCTGGTCCGTCGTCAGCGCGCCGATCTGGCGCGTGGTCAGCGCCAGGATCTGCGAGGACGACAGCGCGTCGAGCGTGTTCACGGCCAGCGCGGCGACCTGCGCGGTCGTCAGCGCCGCGACCTGCGCCGTCGTCAACGCCGCCAACGACACTGCCGACAGCCCGTCCAGCTCCTGCGACGGCAGCGCCGCGATCACGCTGGTGGTCAGCGCGCGCAGGTCCGTGGTCGTGAGGCTGTCCAGCTGGTCGGCGCTCAGCGCCAGCGCCTGCGTCGAGGTCAGCGCCGCGACCTGGGCGGTGCGCAGGCCCTGCAGCTCGGCGGTCGTCAGGGACGCAACCTGCAGCGTGCTCAGCGCGTGGATGTCGGTCGTCGACAGCCCCGCGACGCCGCTGCTGCCCAGGCTGGAGATCAGCTCGGTGCTCAACGCGGCGACCTGCGTCGTCGTCAACGCGGCCACCTGCTGCGAGCTCAATGCGTGGAAGTCAGTGGTGCTCAGCGCGCCGACCTGGTCGGTGGTGAGCGAGGCGATCTGGCGCGTGGTCAGCGCGCCGACCTGCGCTGTCGTCAGCGCCATCACGTCGTCGGCCGACAGCGCCGCGACCTGCACGGTGCTCAACGCATGCACCTGCGTCGTCGTCAGCGCGGCGATCTCATCGGTGGTCAGGATCGCGATCTGCGCGGTGGCGAGCGACGCGACCTGCGCCGTCGTCAGCGCGGCGATTTCGGCACTCACCAGCGCCTGCCACTGGTCGCTGGTGAGCGCGGCCAGGTCGGCCGTCGACAGCAGCTGGACCTGCGCGCTGGTGAGCGCCGCCACGTCGTCGGTGGTCAGCGCGGCGACCTGGTCGGTCGTCAGCGCCGCGAGCTGGCTGCTGGAAAGCGCGTGCACCTGCGCCGTCATCAGGCCCTGCAGGCCGGTCGTCGTGAGCGCGACGACGTCGGCCGTCGTCAACGCCACGACCTGCGCCGTCGTCAGCGCGGCCACCTGGTCGCTGCTCAGCGCGGCGGCCTGGTCCGTGTGCATCGCGTGGATGTCCGCAGTGCGCACGCTGGCGATCTGCTGCGGCGTCAGCGCCGCGATCTCGGCCGGCAGCAGCTGGACGAACTGGCTCGTCGAGAGCACGTTCAGCTGCTCGCTGGAGAACCCGATCAGCGCCGCCGTGTCGAAGAACACCATGTCCGCCGCCGCGATCGAACGCAGCTGCGCATCGGTGAGCGCGGCCACGTCCGCCGACGTCAGCGCGGCGATCTCCATTGAATGCAGCGCGCCGGTGACGGTGGTGGCCGTCGTGTCGGTCGATGCATGGGCGTGATGGGTCCAGCGGTCGAACGCGCGACCGATGACGGGACCCAGCAACAGCCGCGAGAAGAAGCTCATGTCGGTGGCGGCTGGGCCGGCCCTCGCGCTTGCTTCGGGCCGGCCTCGCCGTCGATCAGATCAGCGGGTTGCTGTTGTGGTTGCGATGGCGTTCCTCTTCTTCCAGCAGGCGCTGGTCGACCAGGCCGGCCGCGTGGCTCGTGCTCGCGTGCGTCGTCGAGACCGCTGCGTTCTCCACGTGACCCGGCAACAGGTCGGTGGCGGGCGCGGCGAGCAGGTCGCTCAGGTGCGGGATGGCCGTGGTCGCGGTCGTCGAGGTGGTGGACGTGTCGCTCTTGGTGAGGTTGACGTCCGCCATCTCGTGGGTCGCGCCGGAAGCCGTCGTGTAGCTGGACGTCAGGCCGATCGAGTTGCCGTTCTCGGTCGCGTGGCTCGCCGTCGCGTGCAGGTCGAGCGACGTGATGCCCAGCTGCGTCAGCGACTTCATCTCGCCGGCCTCGACCTTGCCGTCGCCGTTCGCGTCGACCCACACCTGCAGCTGCTTGAAGATCGCGTCGTGCGAATCGATCCTGCCGTCGTGGTTGGTGTCGTACTGCGACAGGGCGGCGTAGCCGTTGGCCGCGCGGGTGCCGTCCGGCATCAGCATGCCGGTGCCGAACATCTCGTTGCCGGTGATCTGGCCGTTGTGGTTCTTGTCGAGGACGAGGAAGCCCTCGGTCGAACCCGTCGTCCACGCCGTCTGCTGCGCGGTGCCCGTGTTGGCGACGTCGAAGTTGACGCCCGCGGCCGCCGTCGTCGTGTGGATGCCGGCGCCGGTCAGGTCGAGCACGATCGGGTCGGCCGTGATCAGCGCGTTCACCTGCGCATCCGTCATCGACGGGATGTCGCTGCTGAACGCGTTGGCCTGGGTCGAGGTCAGCGAGTGCAGGTCGGTCGTGGTGAACGACTGGATCGTGTCCGTCACGAAGGCGGCGATCTGGTCGGTCGACAGCGCGTGCATCTGCGCGGTCGTGAACGCCACGATTTCCGTCGTCGTCAGGTGCGCGAGCTGGTCGGTCGTGAACGCGGCGATGTGGGCCGTGCTCAGGGCGGCGAACTCGGCGCTCGTGAAGGCCGCGGCCTCCGCGGTCGTCAGCGCGGCGATGTGATCCGTCGTGAAGGCCGCGACGTGCGCGGTCGTCAGCGCCTGGATGTCGCTCGTGGTGAAGGCCGCGACCTGGTCGGTGGTCATCGCATGCAGTGCCGTCGTCGACATCGCATGGACTTCCGCCGTCGTCAGCGCCGCGATCTGGTCGGTCGTGAACGCGTGGAACTGGCTCGTCGACATGCTGGCGATGTCGGCCGTCGTCAGAGAGGCGACCTCCGTCGTCGTCAGCGCGGCGATCTGGTCGGTCGTGAACGCATGGAACTGCGTCGTCGACAGCGCGGCCAGGTCGGCGGTCTGCAGCGCGGCGACCTGGTCGGTCGTCATCGCCGCCACTTCGGCCGTCGTCAGCGCGGCGAACTGCGCGGTGCCGAAGGCGTCGAGGTTGGCCGTCGTCAGGCTGGAGATCTGCTCCGTGCTCAGGGCCGCCACCTGCGCGGTCGTGAACGCGGCGATGTGATCCGTCGCCAGCGCGTTGAGCTGGTTCGTCGTGAACGCCTCGATCGAGGCGGTGCTCAGCGCGTGCACGTCGCTCGTCGACAGCGCGGCCACCTGGTCGGTGGTCAGCGCGGCGATCTGCGTCGTCGACAGCGCGTTGACCTGCGTCGTCGACAGCGCGGCGACGTCGGTCGTCGTCAGCGCGACGATCTCGGCCGTGCTCAGCGCGCGGATCTGGTTCGTCGTGAAGGCGGCGACGTCGGCCGTCGTCAGGTTGGCGACCTGATCCGTCGTCAGGGCGGCCACCTGCGTGGTCGTCAGGGCGGCGAACTGGCTGGTCGTCAGCGCGTCGAGACTGGTCGTGCCGAGGTTCGACAGCTGCGTCGTCGTCAGCGCGGCCACCTGCGTGGTCGAGAAGGCGGCGATGTGATCCGTCGCCAGCGCGTTGAGCTGCGCCGTCGTCAGCGCATCGACCGCCGCCGTGCCCAGGGCACGCAGGTCGGCCGTGCTCAGCGCGTGGGCCTGGTCGGTCGTCAGCGCCGCGATCTGCGTGGTCGACAGCGCGAAGGCCTGGGCCGTCGTCAGGGCGGCGACTTCCGTCGTCGTCAGGGCGGCGACCTGGTCGGTCGTCAGCGCGTGCACCTGGGCGGTGGTCAGCGCGACGAACTGGCTGGTGGTCAGCGCGTCGAGGTTGGCCGTGCTCAGGTTGGAGACCTGGCTCGTGGTCAGCGCGGCGACCTGCGAGGTCGACAGCGCGGCCACCTGCGTGGTCGTCAGCGCGTTGAGCTGCGTCGACGTGAAGGCGTCGACCGCCACGGTGCCGAGCGCGCGCAGGTCGCTCGTCGACAGCGACGACACCTGGTCGGTGGTCAGCGCGGCGATCTGCGTGGTCGTCAGCGCGTTCGCGGCGGCCGTGGTCAGGGCGGCGACTTCCGTCGTCGTCAGCGCCTGGATCTCGGTCGTGTTGAGCGCGCGGATCTGCGTCGTCGTCATCGCGGCCAGGTCGGCCGTCGTCAGGTTGGCGACCTGATCTGTCGTCAGGTTGGCGACCTGCGCCGTCGTCAGCGCGGCGATCTGTTGCGTGGTCAGCGCGTCAAGGTTGGTCGTGGAGAGGTTGGCGACTTGCGAGGTCGTCATCGCGGCCACTTGCGTGGTCGTGAGGGCGGCCATCTGGGTCGTCGACAGGGCGTTCAGCTGCGTCGAGGTCAGCGCGTCGACGGCGGCGGAGCCGAAGGCGCGCAGGTCGCTCGTCGTCAGCGCGGCGAGCTGGTCGGTCGTCAGCGCAGCCACCTCGGCGGTCTTCAGCGCCGCGGCCTGGGCCGTGGTCAGCGCGTGGATCTCGTCGGTGGTCAGGTTGGCGACCTGCGTGGTCGACAGCGCACCGATCTGCGTCGTCGTCATGGCGGCGAACTGCGTCGTCGTCAGGGCGTCGAGGTTGGCCGTCGACAGGTTGGACACCTGCGCCGTCGTCATGGCGGCCACCTGCGTGGTCGACAGCGCGGCCACCTGCGTGGTCGTCAGCGCGTTGAGCTGGTTGGACGTCAGCGCATCGATCGAGACGGTGCTCAGCGCGCGCAGGTCGCTCGTCGTCATCGCGGCGACCTGGTCGGTCGTCAGCGAGGACAGCTGGGCGGTGCTCAGCGCGTTGGCCTGGGCCGTCGTCAGCGCGGCGACTTCCGTCGTCGTCAGGGCCTGCAGCTCCGTCGTGTTGAGCGAGCGGATCTGCGTCGTCGTCAGCGCGGCGACGTCGGCGGTGGTCAGGTTGGCGACCTGGTCGGTCGTCAGGTTCGAGACCTGCGCCGTCGTCAGCGCGGCGACCTGGGCGGTCGTCAGCGCGTCGAGGTTGGTCGTCGACAGGTTGGCGACCTGCGAGGTCGTCATCGCGGCCACCTGCGTGGTCGAGAGGGCGGCCATCTGCGTGGTCGTCAGCGCGTTCAGCTGCGTCGTGGTGAACGCGTCGATCGCGACCGTGCCGAGCGCGCGCAGGTCGGCCGTGGTCATCGCGGCGACCTGGTCGGTCGTCAGCGAGGACACCTGGCTGGTCGTCAGCGCGTTGGCCTGGGCGGTCGTCAGCGCGGCGACTTCCGTCGTCGTCAGCGCCTGCAGGTCCGTCGTCGTGATCGCGCGGATCTGCGCGGTCGTCAGCGCGGCGACGTCGGCCGTCGTCAGGCTGGCGACCTGGTCGGTCGTCAGCGCGGCGATCTCGGTCGTCTTCAGCGAGGCGATCTGTGCCGTGGTCAGCGCGTCGAGGTTGGTCGTCGACAGCGCGGCCACTTGCGACGTCGTCAGGCTCGAGACCTGCGTCGTCGTCAGCGCGGCCATCTGCGTGGTCGACAGCG
This sequence comes from Scleromatobacter humisilvae, assembly GCF_023231945.1. Taxonomy (GTDB): domain Bacteria; phylum Pseudomonadota; class Gammaproteobacteria; order Burkholderiales; family Burkholderiaceae_C; genus Scleromatobacter; species Scleromatobacter humisilvae. Next base: position 778,299 of record NZ_JAJLJH010000002.1, on the reverse strand, counting down.
CGTTGAGCTGGTCGGACGTGAACGCGTCGACGGCCGCCGTGCCGAGGGCACGCAGGTCGTTCGTCGTCAGCGCGGCCAGCTGGTCGGTCGTCAGTGCGGCGATCTCGGCGGTCTTCAGCGCGGCGGCCTGGGCCGTCGTCATCGCCGCGATCTCCGACGTCGTCAGCGAGGCGACCTGGTCGGTCGTCAGCGCACCGATCTGCGAGGTCGTCAACGCGACGAACTGGGCCGTCGACAGCGCGTCCAGCGGCGAGGCCGTGGCCAGCGCGGCGATCTGCGCCGTCGTCATCGAGGCGAGCTGCGCCGTCGTCAGCGCGGCGACCTGGGTCGTGGTCAGCGCGTTGAGCTGGTTGGACGTCAGCGCATCGATGGCGGCCGTGCCCAGGGCGTGCAGGTCGGAGGTGGTCAGCGCGGCGACCTGGTCGGTCGTCAGCGAATGCACCTGGGTCGTCGTCAGCGCGTTGGCCTGCGCCGTGGTCAGCGCGGCGACTTCACTCGTGGTCAGCGCCTGCAGGTCGGTGGTGTTGATCGCGCGGATCTGGCTGGTCGTCATGGCGGCGACATCCGTCGTCGTCAGGGTCGACACCTGCGCCGTGGTCAGCGAGGCGACCTGCGTGGTCGTCAGCGCGGCCATCTGCTGGGTCGTCAGCGCGTCGAGGCTGGCACTGCTCAGGCTGGCGATCTGCGTCGTCGACATCGAGGCCAGCTGGGCCGTCGACAGCGCGGCGATCTCGGTCGTCGTGAAGGCGTCGAGCTGGGCCGTCGAGAACGCGTTGATGGCGGCGGTGCCCAGCGCGTGCAGGTCGGTGGTGGTCAGCGCGGCGACCTGGTCGGTCGTCAGCGCATGCACCTGGGTCGTCGACAGCGCGTTGGCCTGGGCCGTCGTCAGCGCGGCGATCTCGGTGGTCGTCAGTGCCTGCAGCTCCGTCGTGTTGAGCGCGCGGATCTGCGTGGTCGTCAGCGCGGCCACGTCGGACGTGGTCAGGCTGGCGACCTGGTCGGTCGTCAGGTTGGCGACCTGCGTGGTCGTCAGCGCGGCGACCTGCTGCGTCGTCAGCGCGTCGAGGTTGGTCGTCGACAGCGCGGCCAGCTGCGTGGTGGTCAGGTTGGCGACCTGGGTGGTCGTCAGCGCGGCCATCTGCGTGGTCGACAGCGCGTTGAGCTGGTCGGACGTCAGCGCATCGACCTGCGTCGTGCCGAGCGCGCGCAGGTCGGCGGTCGTCAGCGCTGCCAGTTCGTCGGTGGTCAGCGCGGCGATCTCCGTGGTCTTCAGCGCGGCGGCCTGGGCCGTCGTCAGCGCCGCGATCTCGGTGGTCGCCAGGTTGGCGACCTGGTCGGTCGTCAGCGCGCCGATCTGCGTCGTCGTCAGGGCGGCGAACTGCGTGGTCGTCAGCGCGTCGAGCGTGGCGGTCGCCAGGCTGGCGATCTGCGAGGTCGTCAGCGACGCGACCTGGGCGGTCGAGAAGGCGGCGACCTGCGTCGTGGTCAGCGCGTTCAGCTGGTTGGACGTGAAGGCGTCGACCGAGACCGTGCCGAGGGCGCGGAGGTCGGCCGTCGACAGCGCGGCCACCTGGTCGGTGGTGAGCGCGGCGATCTGCGTCGTCGACAGCGCGTTGGCCTGGGCCGTGGTCAGCGCGGCGACTTCGGTCGTCGTCAGCGCCTGCAGGTCGGTGGTATTGAGCGAGCGGATCTGGCTGGTGGTCAGCGCGGCGAGGTCCGTCGTCGTCAGGTTGGCGATCTGGTCGGTCGTCAGCGCGTTGAGCTGCGCCGTCGTCAGCGCGGCGATCTGGGCGGTGCCCAGCGCGTCGAGGTTGGACGTGCTCAGGTTGGCGATCTGCGTGGTCGTCATCGAGGCGACCTGGGCGGTCGACAGCGCCGCGATCTGCGTGGTCGTCAGCGCGTTGAGCTGGTCGGTGCCGAAGGCGTCGATCGAGGCCGTGCCCAGCGCGCGCAGGTCGGCCGTCGACAGCGACGTGATCTGGTCGGTGGTGATGGCGGCGATCTGGGCCGTCGACAGCGCGTTGGCCGCGGCGGTCGACAGCGCGGCGAGCTCGGTCGTCGTCAGGGCCTGGATGTCGGCGGTCGACAGCGCGCGCAGCTGGCTCGAGCTCAGCGCGTTGAGGTCGGCCGTCGTCAGCGCGGCGACCTGGTCGGTCGTCAGCGCCGCGATCTCGCCCGTCTTCAGCGAGGCGATCTGGGCGGTGCTCAGCGCGTCGAGGTTGGTGGTCGACAGCGCGGCGACCTGCGAGGTCGTCAGGTTGGACAGCTGCGTCGTGGACAGCGCGGCCATCTGCGTGGTCGACAGCGCGTTGAGCTGGTCGGTCGTCAGCGCATCGATCTGCGTGGTGCCGAGGGCGCGCAGGTCGGCGGTCGTCAGGGCGGCCAGTTCATCGGTGGTCAGCGCGGCGATCTCGGCGGTCTTCAGCGACGCGGCCTGGGCCGTCGTCAGCGCGGCGACTTCCGAGGTCGTCAGCGCGGCAACCTGGTCGGTCGTCAGCGCGCCGATCTGCGTCGTCGTCAGCGCGGCGAACTGCGAGGTCGTCAGCGCATCGAGCGTGGCGGTCGCGAGGTTGGCGATCTGCGAGGTCGTCAGCGCGGCGATCTGCGCGGTCGAGAAGGCGGCGACCTGCGTCGTCGTCAGCGCGTTCAGCTGGGTCGAGGTCAGCGCGTCGACCGACACGGTGCTCAGCGCACGCAGGTCGGCCGTCGACAGCGACGTGATCTGGTCGGTCGTGATCGCGGCGATCTGCGTCGTCGACAGCGCGTTGACCGCGGCCGTCGTCAGGCCCGCGATCTCGCTGGTGGTGAGCGCCTGGATGTCGGCGGTCGACAGCGCGCGCAGCTGGTTGGAGCTCATCGCGCCGAGGTCGGCCGTGGTCAGCGCGGCGACCTGGTCGGTCGTCAGCGCGGCGATCTCCCGGGTCGTCAGCGCGGCGAACTGGCTGGTCGTCAGCGCGTCGAGGTTGGTCGTCGTCAACGCGGCGACCTGCGAGGTCGTCAGGTTGGCGACCTGCGTCGTCGTCAGCGCGGCCATCTGCGTCGTCGACAGCGCGTTGAGCTGGTCGGACGTCAGCGCGCCGACCTGCGTCGTGCCGAGCGCGCGCAGGTCGCTCGTCGTCAGCGCGGCGAGCTGGTCGGTCGTCAGCGCGGCGATCTCGGTCGTCTTGAGCGAGGCGGCCTGCGTGGTCGACAGCGCGCCGATCTCGGCGGTGGTCAGCGCGACCACCTGGTCGGTCGTGAACGCGCCGATCTGCGCCGTCGTCAGCGCGGCGAACTGCGCGGTCGTCAGGGCATCCAGCGTCGCGGTGGCGAGGCTGGCGATCTGCGACGTGGTCAGCGCGGCGATCTGGGCCGTCGTGAAGGCGGCGACCTGGTCGGTGGTGAACGCGTTGAGCTGGCTGGAGGTCAGGGCATCGACGGACGCCGTGCCCAGCGCGCGCAGGTCGGCGGTCGTCAGGGCCACGACCTGGTCGGTCGTCAGCGCGGCGATCTGCGTGGTCGACAGCGCGTTGGCCTGCGTGGTCGTCAGCGCGGCCACCTCGGCCGTCGTCAGCGCCTGCAGGTCGCCGGTGGTGATCGCGCGGATCTGCGTGGTCGTCAGCGCGACGACGTCGGCCGTCGTCAGGTTGGCGACCTGGTCGGTCGTCAGCGTCGCGATTTCCTTCGTCGTCAGCGCCGCGATCTGCGCCGTCGTCAGCGCGTCGAGGTTGGTCGTCGACAGCACGGCGATCTGGCCGGTCGACAGGTTGGCGACCTGCGTCGTCGTCAACGCGGCCATCTGCGAGGTGGTCAGCGCGTTGAGCTGGTCGGAGCCCAGCGACTGCAGCGCGGTCGTGCCGATCGCGCGCAGGTCGGTGGTCGTCAGCGCCTGCACCAGGTCGGTGGTCAGGTTGCTGATCTGCGTGGTCGTCAGCGCGGCCGCCTGGGTCGTCGTCATCGCGGCGATCTGGGCGGTGGTCAGCGGCGCGGTGATCTGCGTCGAGGTCAGCGAGGCGATCTGCGTCGTCGACAGCGCGGCGAACTGCGCCGTCGTCAGCGCGTCGACGTTGGTCGTGCCGATGTGCGACAGCTGCGCCGTCGTCAGCGCGGCGATCTGCTGCGTGCTCATCGCGGCGATCTGCGTCGTGGTCAGCGCGTTGAGCTGGTTGGACGTCAGCGCATCGACCGCCGCGGTGCCGAGTGCACGCAGGTCGTTCGTGGTCAGCGCGGCGACCTGGTCGGTCGTCAGCGCGGCGACCTGCGTCGTCGACAGCGCGTTGGCCTGCGCCGTCGTCAGCGCCGCGACCTCGTCGGTCGTCAGCGCCGCGAGGTTGGTGGTCGTGAACGAGCGGATCTGCGCGGTCGACAGCGCGGCCACTTCGGTCGTGGTCAGCGCGGCGACCTGGTCGGTCGTCAGGTGCGCCAGCTGGTTGCTGGTCAGCGCGGCGACCTGCGCGGTCGTCAGCGCGTCGAGCTGCGTCGTCGACAGGTTGGCGACCTGGCTGGTCGTCAGCGCGGCGATCTCGGTCGTCGACAGCGAGTCGAGCTGCGTCGTCGTCAGCGCGTTGAGCTGGTCGGACGACAGCGCGTCGAGCGCCGTCGTGTTCAGCGCGCGCAGGTCGGCCGTCGTGATGGCGGCGATCTGGTCGGTCGTGAACGCGGCGATCTGCGTGGTCGTCAGCGCATTCATCGTCGCGGTCGTCAGCGCGGCGACCTGCGTGGTCGTCAGGGCCTGGATATCGGAGGTGTTCAATGCGTGCACCTGGTTGGAGCTCATCGCGGCCAGGTCCGACGTCGTCAGGTTGGCCACCTGGTCGGTCGTCAGCGAGGCGATCTGCGTGGTGGTCAGGGCGGCGAACTGCGTGGTCGACAGCGCGTCGAGGTTGGTCGTCGACAGCGCCGAGAGATCGGCGGTCGTGAGGGCGGCGACCTGCGTGGTGCTCAGCGCAGCCATCTGCGTGGTCGACAGCGCGTTGAGCTGGTCGGACGTCAGCGCCTGGACGGCGGCGGTGCCGAAGGCGCGCAGGTCGGCGGTGGTGAGCGCCGCGAGCTCGTCGGTGGTCAGGGCGGCGACCTCGGCGGTCTTGAGCGCGGCGGCCTGCGCCGTGGTCAGCGCGTGGATCTCGTCGGTGGTCAGCGCGGCGACCTGGTCGGTCGTCAGCGCGCCGATCTGCGCCGTGGTCAGCGCGGCGAACTGCTGCGTGGTCAGCGCGTCGAGGGTGGCGGTCGCGAGGTTGGCGACCTGGCTGGTCGTCAGCGACGCGATCTGCGCGGTGGAGAACGCGGCGACCTGCGTGGTCGTCAGCGAATTCAACTGGTTCGAGGTGAACGCGTCGACGGCGGCCGTGCCCAGCGCGCGCAGGTCGGCGGTCGACAGCGAGGACACCTGGTCGGTGGTCAGCGCGGCGATCTGCGTCGTCGTCAGCGCGTTGGCGGCGGTGGTGGTCAGCGCGGCGATGTCGGACGTCGTGATCGCCTGGATCTCGGTCGTGTTGAGCGAGCGGATCTGCGTCGTCGTCATCGCGGCCAGATCGGCCGTGGTCAGCGCGGCGACCTGGTCGGTCGTCAGGTTGGCGACCTGCGCGGTCGTCAGCGCGGCGATCTGCGCCGAGGTCAGCGCGTCGAGGTTGGTCGTGTTGAGGGACGCGACCTGCGTCGTCGTCATCGCCGCGATCTGCGCGGTGGTGAGGGCGGCGACCTGCGAGGTCGACAGCGCGTCGAGCTGCGCGGTCGAGAACGAATCGAGGGCGGTGGTGCCGAGGGCGCGCAGGTCGCTGGTGGACAGCGCGGCGACCTGGTCGGTGGTCAGCGCGGCGATCTGCGTGGTCGACAGCGCGTTGATCGCGGCGGTCGTCAGGCCCGCGACCTCGCTGGTCGTCAGCGCCTGGATCTCGGTCGTGTTCAGCGAGCGGATCTGATTGGTGCTCAGCGCGGCCAGGTCGGCCGTCGTCAGCGCGGCGACCTGGTCGGTCGTCAGGTTGGCGACCTGGGTGGTGGTCAGCGCGGCGAGCTGCGAGGTGCTCAGCGCGTCGAGGTTGGTCGTCGACAGGGCCGACAGCTGCGTGGTGGTGATGCCCGCGACCTGCGCCGTGGTCAGCGCGGCCATCTGGGTCGTCGACAGCGCGTTGAGCTGGTCGGTGGTCAGCGCGTCGATCGCGCCGGTGCCGAGCGCCCGCAGGTCGCTGGTGCTCAGCGCGGCGAGCTGGTCGGTGGTGAGGGCGGCGATCTCGCTCGTCTTGAGCGCGGCGGCCTGCGCCGTCGTCAGCGCGTGGATCTCGTCGGTCGTCAGCGCGACGACCTGGTCGGTGGTGAGCGAGCCGATCTGCGCGGTGGTCAGCGCGGCGAACTGCTGTGTGCTCAGCGCGTCCAGCGTCGCGGTGGCGAGGTTGGCGACCTGCGCCGTGGTCAGCGAGGCGACCTGCGCCGTGCTCAGCGCGGCGACCTGCGAGGTCGTCAGCGCGTTCAGCTGGTTCGACGAGAACGCGTCGAGCGAGGCGGTCGCCAGCGCGTGCAGGTCGGCGGTGGTCAGCGCGGCGACCTGGTCGGTCGTCAGCGCGGCGATCTGGGTGGTCGACAGCGCGTTGAGCTGCGAGGTGCTCAGCGCGGCGACTTCATCGGTGGTCAGCGCGGCGATGTCGGCGGTGGCCAGCGCGCGGATCTGCGTGGTGCTCAGCGCGGCGAGGTCGGACGTCGTCAGGTTGGCGACCTGGTCGGTGGTCAGCGCGGCGACCTGCGCCGTGCTCAGGGCGGCGAGGCGCGAGGTGGCGAAGGCGTCGAGGCTGGCGGTCGACAGGCTGGCGATCTGCGTGGTCGACATCGCGACGACCTGGGCCGTCGTGAACGCGGCGATCTGGCTCGTGCCCAGCGCGTTCAGCTGGTCGGTGCCCAGCGCGTGGACGACCGCGCTGCTCAGGACGGCCACGTCGGCGGTCGTCAGCATCGCGATCTGGTCGGTGGTCAGCGCGGCGGCCTGCGTGGTGGTCAGCGCGGCGGCCTGGGCCGTGGTCAGCGCGACGATCTCGCCGGTGCTCATCGCGACGATGTCGGCGGTGTTGAACGCGCGGATCTGGTTGGAGCTCAGCGAGGCCAGGTCGGCCGACTCTAGCGCCGCGACCTGCGCGGTCGTCAGCGCGTTGATCTGCGTCGTCGACAGCGCCGCGAACTGCGAGGTCACGAGCGCGTTGAGGCTGTCGGTGGCGAGGCTGGACAGCTGGCTGGTCGTCAGCGCGGCGACCTGCGCGGTCGTCAGCGCGCCGACCTGCGTGGTCGTCAGCGCGTTGAGCTGGTCGGTTGTGAACGCGTTGATCGCGACGGTGTTGAAGGCGCGCAGGTCGCTGGTCGACAGCGCGGCGACCTGGTCGGTCGTCAGCGCGCCGATCTGCGAGGTCTTGAGCGCGACCGTCTGCGCCGTCGTCAGCGCGAGGATCTCGTTGGTGGTCAGCGACGACACCTGGGTCGTCGACAGCACGCCGATCTGCGAGCTGGTCATCGCGGCGAGCTGCAGCGTGCCGAGGTTGCTGATCTGCGTCGTGGTCAGCGCGCCGATCTGGCTGGTCGTCAGCGCGGCGATCTGCGAGGTCGCGAACGAGTCGAGCGCGGTGGTGCCGAGGTTGCTGACCTGCGTCGTCGTCAGCGCCGTGATCTCGCTGGAGGTCAGCGCGACGATCTGGTTGCTGGTCAGCGCGTTGAGCTGGTCGGAGCCCAGCGACGTGAACGCCGAGGTGCCGATCGCGCGCAGGTCGGTGGTCGAGATCGCGGCGATCTCGCCGGTGGTCAGCGCGGACAGCTGCGTCGTGGTCAGCGCGGCCGTCTGCGTCGTCGTCAGCGCGCCGATCTCGGCGGTCGTCAGGCCGGCGACCTGGTCGGTGGTCAGCGCGGCGACCTGCGAGGTCGCGAGCGAGGTGAGCTGCGTGGTCGTCAGGCCCGCGACCTGGTCGGTGCCCAGCGCCGCGATCTGCGACGTCGTCAGGCCATGCAGGCCGGTCGTCGTCAGCGCGGCCACGTCGGCCGTCGTCATCGCCGCGATCTGCGCGGTGCCGATCGCCGACAGCGCGGTGCTCGAGATCACGTTGACCTGCGCCGTCGACAGCGCCTGGATCTGGGCCGTGTTGAACGCGGCCCAGTCAGCCGTTCCGAGTGCGGAGATCGTCGTCGTGGTGAGGGCGGCGATCTGCGAGGTCGACAGCGAGGTGATGAGGGACATTGTTATTCCTGAACGTTGATTTCAAGGCGACGGTCGGCAGCGGACGGCCGCGCCTGTCGTGTCAGAAGAAAAAGGGCTCCGGCGACCCATGCCTTGTCCGCCGCGCCGCGTTCGGCGGGCGTCGGAATGGGCAGGGCATGGGTCGCGAGAGTCATCGGGCGTTGCAAAAGCGGGACGGTTCCAACAGGGCTTGTCGGCAAAAAAGTGCACAGGCTTAAGCAGCGCTTGCGACCTTTTTCCGGTTTCACCCGGACTATCGACTGGACAAGGCCTCGGCTTTGGCCCGAAAAGAAAGGCAAAACCGGCCGTCTCGTCAGCAGATGTGAACGGGCGCGAACAAAGTCACGGGGCCCGGACGGGCGTTCCGTGACAGTCCCGGGACGGTCGGCTAACCAGCCAGTGAGGCAGTCGGACGCGGCTCCCGCCGCGGCTCAATCGGCGAGCGAGTGCGCGGCGCGCGCCATGTGCGCGGCCAGCTCGCCGGCCACCAGCGGCAGGCGGGCGCCGGCCGTGAAATCGCAGGCGCGGCCGTGGATCCATGCCGCGGCGCGGGCCACATCGAAGGCGAGATCCACGACGGCGTCGGTGGCCGGCTGCGCCGACCACAACCCGGCGATCCAGCCGGCCAGCACGTCGCCGGTGCCGGCCGTGGCCAGGCGGGCGTCGCCGCTCGGGTTGACCGCGACGCGGCCGTGCGGCGTCGCCACCAGCGTGCCCGAACCCTTGAGCACGACGACGGCGCCGGTGTCGGCGGCAAGCCGGCGCGCGGCGGCGAGGCGGTCGGCCTGGACCTCGGCCGCGGTCGACGCGAGCAGCCGCGCGGCTTCGAGCGGATGCGGCGTCAGGATCGTCGGCAGCCCGCGCGCGCCTCGCGCACGCAGTTGCGCGCGCAAGCCCGCGTCACGCGCGATCGCATTGAGCGCGTCGGCGTCGAGCACGAGGCGGTGCGCGTTGGACAGGCCGCCGGGCAGCTCCGAGGCGACGTCGTCGCCGCCTCCGCAGCCGGCGACGACGGTCGCCTTGCGGTTGTCGCGGATCGCCTGCTGCAACTCGGCGACGGGCCGCAGCATCAGCTCCGGATGGCGCACGTCGACCGGCAGCACGCCGCCCTTGTCGCTCGAATGCGCGTGCACCAGCACGCGGCCCGCGCCGGCCAGCGAGGCCGCGTGCGCCGCCAGCAGCGACGCCCCGACCATGCCCGCCGCGCCGCCGGCCACGTGGACATCGCCGAACGTGCCCTTGTTGGCCACCTGGCCGCGCCTCGGCAGGCGCTTGGCGGCGGTGCCCGCGCCGGTCAGCCAGGCGCTGGCCGGCTCGTCGTCCGCCGGATGGACGTCGAGGTCGTCGAACCAGATCTCGCCGCAGGCCTCGCGGCCGGCGCCGGTGAACAGGCCGGGCTTGGCGGTCAGCAGCGCCAGCGTGTGCGTGGCGCGGACGACGGCGTCGCCAAGCTTCGCGCCGGTGGCGGTCGACAGGCCGGTGGGCGCGTCGACGCTCATCACCGGCCCGCGCAGGCCGTTCAACGCGGCGATGGCGTCGGCGAGGGCGCCTTCGGGCGCGCGCTTCTGGCCGAATCCCAGCAGTGCATCGATGCCGAGGTCGATGCGGGCGCGCGTGGCTGCGTCGGGCAGGTCCTCGCGCAGCGTGACGCCGGCGGCGCGCGCCTCGGCGAGCGCCCAGGCGGCGTCGGGCGGCAGCGTGCGGCCGGCGTGGCCGACGAGCGTGACGCCCACTGCCATGCCGGCGCGCTGCAGCCAGGTCGCGAGCACCAGGCCGTCGCCGCCGTTGTTGCCGGGGCCCGCGGCGATCCAGGCGCTGCGCGCGTGCGGCGCGATCGCCCGCGCGAGACGCAGCAGCCCGACGCCGGCCCGCGCCATCAGCGCGTGCTCGGGCCGTCCCGCGGCGGCACGCTGCTCGATGCGCCGCGTCGCCGCGTCGTCGAACAGCGCGATGTCCTGGGAACTTGCGAGCAGTCGGCGGGGCGTCATGGACAGGAGGCTAGCGCAGTCGTTGCGGGGCGAGGGCGGCCGCTTCCGGCGGCGCCGGCTCGCCGGCAATCATCGCGCAGAGCAAGCCGGCCGCGGCCTGGCTCAGCGCCCAGCCGTGGTGCGCATGGCCGACGTCGAGCCAGACGCCCGGCACGCCGCTCGCGCCGACGGCCGGCAGCCCGTCGGCCAGCGCGGCGCGCGCCGCCTGCCAGACCTGTGCCTGCTGCCAGTTGACGGCGCCGGGGAAGCCGTTGTCGACGGCGTCGTACAGCGGCTGCAGCGCCTTGCGGGTGGGCGGCGCGGCGGGCGCCGCGGCCGTCGCCGGCACCGACTCGTGGCCGCCGGCGACGCGGACGCGCGCGCCCAGCCGGCTGATGGAGATGCCGCTGCGCACGTCCAGCAGCGCCGCGCGCGGCCCCGAGTCCGGCGCGGCCTCGCGCACGTGCTGCGCCACCGTCACCGAGTAGCCGCGGATCGGCTTCCACGGCAGCTTCACGCCCAGCGGCGCCAGCAGCCGCGAGGACTCGAGCGCGGCGCAGACGACGACGGCGTCGAAGGTCTCCGCGCGCGCCGGTTCGTCGGCGGCCGCGAAGCTCACGGTCGGTCGGGGGCCGGCGCTGATCGCCGCGACCTCGTGCTGGAACAGGAAACGCACGCCCAGGTGCTGCGCGTGGGCGCGCAGCAGCTGCGTCCATTCGCGGGTGTTGCCGATGCGGGCGTTCGGCAGGTGCACGGCGCGCGGCGCGTCGTCGGCCACCGCGCGGCCGGGCTCGAGCTGGCGCTGGCGCGCGGCGTCGGCCCATTCGGCCGCCTCGCCGCGTTCCCGCAGCCAGGCGACGGCGGCCTCGGCCTGCGTGGCACAGGCGCCGTCCGGCAGCGTCAGCAGCAGGCCGTCGCCGCGTTCGAAGTCCAGGCCCAGCGCGCGCGACAGCTCGTCGATGCGCTCGACGCCCAGCGCGAGCAGTCCGTGCAGCGCGAGCGCGCGCTCGGCGCGCCGCGCCGCCTCGGGGCCGTCGCCCTTGCCGAACAGCGACGGCGCGGCGAACGCGGCGCCGATGCCGCGCAGCCGGCCCGCCTCGTCGACGCTGCCGGACATCGCCTGCAGCCGGCTCGGCGCGGGGAGCCACGGCGCGGCCAGGCCGGCGGCGGCGATGCCGGCGGGCGCGAAGCTGGTTTCCTCGGCGACGCTGGAGCGGCGCTCGACCACCGTCACCTCGTGGCCGTCGGATGCGAGCGCCTGCGCGGCCGCGACGCCGGCCATGCCGGCGCCGATCACCGCGATCTTCATCGGACCTCCATCTCGAAGTGGAAGTCGACGGTGGAAATGGTGCAGAAGCGCTTACGTCCTGCTATACTCTTTGGGTTTTTCTGGGTGGCCATTCGGCGGCGCAAGTCGCGGAACACGAAAGTGAGCATGAAAGTGCGCGGTTGCTCGGCAAGAACGGGGCTGAGAAGTCCCAAATCCGCGAACCCGGCAATCAAGGTGTTGTGGTCGAGGCGACGTAGAAAGGCTGGTTAAGAACCGTAAGCCGTGTCACTCGATGCAATGTATGCCGGGATTCTAGACCCAACCTTTGGAGTACTCCATGTCTGTATCCATGCGCGAAATGCTGGAAGCCGGCGTCCATTTCGGACACCAGACCCGCTTCTGGAACCCCAAGATGGCCCCGTACATCTACGGCCATCGCAACAAGATCCACATCATCAATCTCGAGAAGACCCTCCCGGCTTTCGAGAATGCGCTGAAGTTCATCCGCACGCTGAGCGCCAAGCGCGGCACCGTTCTGATGGTCGGCACCAAGCGCCAGGCGCGCGAAGTCGTCGCGATGGAAGCCCAGCGTTGCGGCATGCCCTACGTCGACCAGCGCTGGCTCGGCGGCATGCTGACCAACTTCAAGACGGTCAAGGGTTCGCTGAAGAAGCTCAAGGACATGCAGGCCGCCAAGGATTCCGGCACGCTGGCCGTGATCAAGAAGGAAGCCCTGATGTTCGAGCGCGAGCGCATGAAGCTCGAGAAGGACATCGGCGGCATCCAGGACATGGCCGCGCTGCCGGACGCGATCTTCGTGATCGACGTCGGCTACCACAAGATCGCCATCCAGGAAGCCAACAAGCTGGGCATCCCGGTGATCGGCGTCGTCGACACCAACCACTCGCCGATCGGCATCGACTACGTCATCCCGGGCAACGACGACTCGGCCAAGGCCGTGGCGCTGTACGCCAAGGCCGTCGCTGACGCCGTGCTCGAAGGCAAGGCCAACGCCACGAGCGAAGTCGTGCAGCAGGTCTCGGCCGCTGGCGACGAATTCGTCGAAGTCGGCGCCGAAGGCTGACCACCCCCTCCCGGCACGAGCCGGGGCTGTGTTCAAGGGGGCTTCGTGGCCCCCTTTTCACAGGACGGAAGCAATTTGTTCACTGTCGGCCACAACAATGGCCGGCGCAGATGATGGAGTTTGAAGATGCCCGCGATTACCGCAAGCATGGTTGCTGACCTGCGCGCCAAGACCGACGCGCCGATGATGATGTGCAAGAAGGCCCTGACCGAAGCCGACGGCGACGCCGTCAAGGCCGAGGAGATCCTGCGCGTCAAGCTCGGCACCAAGGCGGCCGGCGCCGGCACGCGCGTCACGTCGGAAGGCGTGGTCGCCGCGTACGTCGCCAACGGCGTCGGCGCGATGGTCGAAGTCAACTGCGAGACCGACTTCGTCACCAAGAACGACGATTTCATCGCCTTCGCCAACAAGATGGCCAAGCTGGTCGTCGAGAAGAACCCGGCCGACGTCGCCGCGCTGTCCGCGCTCGAGTTCGAGGGCTCGACGGTCGACGCCGTGCGCCTGGCGCTGGTCGGCAAGATCGGCGAGAACATGTCGATCCGCCGCTTCCAGCGCGTCGAGAACGCCGGCCTGGCGCACTACCTGCACGGCACGCGCATCGGCGTGGTCGTCCAGTTCGAGGGCGACGACACGGCTGCCAAGGACGTCGCGATGCACGTCGCCGCAATGAAGCCGAAGGCGCTGTCGCAGGCCGACGTGCCGGCGCACCTGGTCGAGACCGAGCGTTCGGTCGCCACCGCCAAGGCCGCCGAGTCGGGCAAGCCGGCCGACATCGTCGCCAAGATGGTCGAAGGCTCGGTCACGAAGTACCTGAAGGAAGTCTCGCTGCTGAACCAGACTTTCGTGAAGAACGACAAGCAGACCGTCGAGCAGATGCTCAAGGCCGCGAACACGACGATCAAGGGCTTCACGCTCTACGTCGTGGGCGAGGGCATCGAGAAGAAGGTCGACAACTTCGCCGACGAAGTCGCCGCGCAGGTCGCCGCGGCCCGCGGCCAGTAAGGCTGCAGAGCAGACCGCAGGAACGAGTCGGGGCCTTCGGGCCCCGGCTTACACTGCGAGACCGAACAACGAACCCTAGCGCCTTCGGGAGCCCCCATCCATGCCGGCGTACAAGCGCATCCTTCTGAAACTTTCCGGCGAAGCGCTGATGGGCGACGACGCCTACGGCATCAACCGGGCCACGATCGTCCGCATGGTGCAGGAGGTGCAGGAAGTCACGCGCCTGGGCACCGAGGTGGCGGTGGTGATCGGTGGCGGCAACATCTTCCGCGGCGTCGCGGGAGGGTCGGTCGGCATGGACCGCGCCACGGCCGACTACATGGGCATGCTCGCGACGGTGATGAATTCCCTCGCGCTGGCCGACACGATGCGCCAGGAGGGCATGGTCGCCCGCGTGATGTCGGCGATCTCCATCGAGCAGGTCGTCGAGCCCTACGTGCGGCCCAAGGCGCTGCAGTACCTCGAAGAGGGCAAGGTCGTCGTCTTCGCCGCCGGCACCGGCAACCCGTTCTTCACCACCGATACCGCGGCCGCGCTGCGCGGCGCCGAGATGGGCGTCGAGATCGTGCTGAAGGCGACCAAGGTGGACGGCGTGTACACGGCCGACCCGAAGAAGGTGCCCGACGCCACTCGCTATACCTCGATCACCTTCGACGAGGCGATCGGCAAGAACCTGCAGGTGATGGACGCCACCGCGTTCGCGCTGTGCCGCGACCAGAATCTGCCCATCAAGGTGTTCAGCATCTTCAAGCCGGGCGCGCTCAAGCGCGTCGTGCAGGGCGAGGACGAAGGCACGCTGGTGCACGTCTGACCAGCGCCTGGACGCAAGTTCCAAGCACGGTGCCGGCCAGCGGCGCGTGCGTCAGTGAGGAGTGACGAGAGATCATGAGTACCGCCGACATCAAGAAGACCGCCGAGACCAAGATGGGCCGCACCATCGAGTCGTTCAAGGGCGAACTGCAGAAGATCCGCACCGGCCGCGCCCACCCGGGCATGCTGGACCAGATCCACGTCGACTACTACGGCTCGCCGGTGCCGCTGAGCCAGGTGGCGCAGCTGTCGCTGCTCGACGCCCGCACCATCGGCGTGCAGCCGTGGGAAAAGCCGATGATCTCGAAGGTCGAGAAGGCCATCCGCGAGTCGGACCTGGGCCTGAACCCGTCGACCACCGGCGAGATCATCCGCGTGCCGATGCCCGCGCTCACCGAGGAGCGCCGCAAGGACCTCACCAAGGTCGTCAAGGGCCTGGGCGAGGATTCCAAGGTCGCGGTGCGCAACCTTCGCCGCGAAGCCAACGAGCACGGCAAGAAGCTGCTCAAGGACAAGGAAGTCACCGAGGACGAGGAGCGCCGCCTGGTCGACGACATCCAGAAGCTGACCGATCGCACCATCGCGGAGATCGACAAGCTGGTGCAGACCAAGGAAACCGAGATCCTCGCGGTTTGAAGCGCGCCGTGAACCCGCCCGTGTCCACCTTCGGGACCTCGACGCGCGACCCGAACGTCCCGCGCCACGTGGCCATCGTCATGGACGGCAACGGCCGCTGGGCCAAGAAGCGCTTCATGCCGCGCATCTTCGGGCACAAGCACGGCGTCGACGCGCTGGTCCACACCATCAACGCCTGCGCCAACCGCGGCGTCGAGCACCTCACCGTGTTCGCGTTCTCGTCGGAGAACTGGAAGCGGCCCGAGGAAGAGGTGTCGGGCCTGATGGGCCTGGTGCTGAGCGCGATGACGCGCTACCTCACCAAGATCGCCGGCGACGGCGTGCGCGTGCGCATCATCGGCGACCGCGGCGCGGTCTCGCAGACGGTGCGCAACGCCTGGGAGCGCGCCGAGGCCACCACCGCGCACAACACGCGCATCACCGTGTGGGTGGCGTTCAACTACGGCGGCCGCTGGGACATCGTCCAGGCCTGCCAGCGCGCGATCGCGGACGGCGTGCCCGCCACGGAGCTCTCCGAGGACACGCTGTCGCGCTACATGGCGCAGCGCGAGGCGCCGGATCCCGACCTGTTCATCCGCACCGGCGGCGAAGTGCGCATCAGCAACTTCCTGCTGTGGCAGGTCGCCTATTCCGAGCTGCACTTCACGGACTGCCTCTGGCCGGACTTCGACGAGGTGGAACTGGACCGCGCGTTCAAGATCTACGCCACGCGCGACCGCCGTTTCGGCGGCGTGAAACCCGAAGCGGCCGTGCTGGCCGGGAGTTCCGATGCTGCGTGAACGCGTGATCACCGCGCTGGTGCTGCTGGCGCTGCTCATCCCGGCCGTGATGGCCAGGTCGCCGCTTCCGTTCGCTCTCCTGACCATCGTCCTGATCGCGGCCGCCGGCTGGGAGTGGGGCCGCCTCTGCGGCCTGCCGCGCGCCGCGGCGGTCGCCTCCGGTGTCGTGCTGGGCCTGGCCTGCGTCACGATCGCGCCGCTGGGCGGCGGCGTCGGCGGCGTCGTCGTCCCGGCCGAGGCCTGGGCCGGCGTCACGGTGCTGTGGGTGCTGGTCGGCGCGGTGTCGCTGCGGGCGGGCCCCGACGGCTTCCGGCAGGTCAGCGCCGGACTGCGTTTCGTGGTCGGCTGGGTGCTGATCGGCGCGGCCTGGGCGGCGCTGATGGCGTCCTGGGAGCGCGGCCTGGCCTACCTGGCGACGGTCTGCGCGCTCGTCTGGGCCGCGGACATCTTCGCGTACTTCGGCGGCCGCGCCTTCGGCAAGCGCAAGCTCGCGCCGACCATCAGTCCCGGCAAGAGCTGGGAAGGCGCGATCAGCGGGCTGCTGGCGGTCATCGTGCTGGCGGTCATCGTCGTCATCGTGACGGCGCGCCCGCACGGCAACCTGTTCTGGCTCCTGCGCGAGCGCCTGGGCTTCGCCGGCATGGTCGGCGCGTGTGCTGCGCTCGTCGCGATGGCGATCATGGGCGACCTGGTCGAATCGCTGGCCAAGCGCTCGGCCGGCATCAAGGACTCGAGCCAGCTGCTGCCGGGCCACGGCGGCGTCCTCGATCGCATCGACGCGCTGCTGCCCGTGTTTCCCGCCGCGCTCGCGCTGGTGACGATCTGAGTGCCGCAATGACTTCCTCTGCCCGGCGCCAACGCGTCTGCATCCTCGGCTCGACGGGCTCGATCGGCACCAGCACGCTCGACGTCATCGCGCTGCATCCCGACACCTTCGAGGTCTTCGCGCTCACGGGCCAGCGCCGCGTCGACGAGCTGTTCGCGCAGATCGTGCGCTGGCGCCCGCGCTTCGCCGCCGTGCCCGACGCCGCCGCCGCCAACGAGCTCGGCGCGCGGGTGAAGGCCGCGGGCATCGCGACGGAGGTGCTCGCCGGCGCGAAGGCGCTCGAGGAACTCGCGTCGCATCCGGACGTCGACCAGGTGATGGCCGCCATCGTCGGCGCCGCCGGCCTGCCGTCCTGCCTCGCAGCTGCGCGCGCGGGCAAGCGGCTGCTGCTGGCCAACAAGGAGGCGCTGGTCGTCGGCGGGCAGCTGTTCGTCGACGCGGTGAAGCAGGGCGGGGCGACGCTGATCCCGATCGACAGCGAGCACTCGGCGATCTTCCAGTGCCTGCCCACCGATCCGGCGGCGTGGAACGACACCGTCGACCACATCATCCTGACCGCCTCGGGCGGCCCGTTCCGCACGCGTGATCCCGCGACGCTGGGCGACGTCACGCCCGACCAGGCGTGCGCACATCCGAACTGGGTCATGGGCCGCAAGATCTCGGTCGACTCGGCCACGATGATGAACAAGGCGCTCGAGGTCATCGAGGCGCGCTGGCTGTTCGACCTGCCGCCCGAGCGCATCCAGGTCGTGATCCATCCGCAGAGCATCATCCACTCGATGGTGGTCGCGCGCGACGGCGCGGTGCTGGCGCAGCTCGGCACGCCCGACATGAAGGGCCCGATCGCGTTCGGCATGTCGTGGCCCGCGCGCATGGACTCCGGCTGCGAGCCGCTCGACTTCATGAAGATGAAGGCGCTCACGTTCGAGGAAGCCGACGCGGTGCGTTTCCCGGGCCTGCACCTGTCGTGGGCCGCGCTGCGCGCCGAGCCGGGGTCGACCACGGTGCTCAACGCCGCCAACGAGATCGCCGTCGAGGCCTTCCTCGCCGGCCGGCTGCGCTTCGACGGCATCCACCGCGTGAACGCGCAGGCGCTGGAGCAGGTGCTGCCGGCGGGCGGCGACGCGTCCTCCGTCGAGGCGCTCATCGCGCTCGACGCCCGCGCGCGCGACGCGGCGCGCGCGCACGTGGGCCGCTTGGCGGAGCAGCGTTGATGGATCTCCTGCTCGGCCTCCCGTACTACCTGGTGATGCTGGGCATCCTGATCACCGTCCACGAATACGGCCACTACCGGGTGGCGGTGGCCTGCAACATCCGCATCTATCGCTTCTCGCTGGGCTTCGGGCCGGTGCTGTGGCGGCGGCCGTTCGGCGAGCCGGGCTGCGAGTTCACGCTGAGCGCGATCCCGCTGGGCGGCTACGTGCTGATGCTCGAGAAGCCGGACGCCGACACGCCGCCCGAGGACGTCGACCGCGCGCTCGGCCGGCGCCCGCTGTGGCAGCGCGCGGCCGTGATCCTGGCAGGGCCGCTGGCCAACCTGGTCCTCGGCGCGGTGTTCTACGCGGCCGCGCAATACGTCGGCATCAAGGAAGTGGTGCCGGCGCTGAGCCAGCCGCCGGCCGGCAGCATGCTGGCCGCGGCCGGCGTGCGCTCCGGCGACCGCATCGTCGCCTCGAGCGAGGACGATCTCGACACCCCCGGCGGCGTCGACTGGCGCCCCGTGCATTCGTTCGACGACTTCTTCGTCGGCGCGATCGTCGCGCTGATGGACGGCAAGCCGCTGAGCCTGCAGATCCAGCATCGCGGCGAGCAGGGCACGCGCGACATCACGCTGCCGCTGGACACGCTCGGCAAGACCGAGCTCGACGAGGAGGCCGCGACGCGCATCGGCCTGACGCGGCCGTACGCGCCGCCGCTGATCTCCGACGTCGTCGCGTCCGGCCCGGCGGCGCTGGCCGGCGTGCGCGCGGGCGACGTGGTCGAGCGCATCGACGACGATGTGATCGCCGACGCCTTCGGGCTGCAGACGCGCATCCGCGCCGCGGCCGCGGGCGGCAAGCCCAGGACGATGCAGTGGCACGTGCTGCGCGCCGGCACGCCGCTGACCCTCGCGGTGACGCCGCGCATCGTCAGCGAAGGCGGCGTCACGGCAGCCAAGGCCGACGTCGTCCTCGGCGCCTATCCGGCCGAGCTGGTGCACCTGGGGCCGGTCGACGCCGTCGTCTACGGCGCGCAGCAGATGGGACGCCATGCGGTGCTGAGCCTGCGCATGTTCGGCCGCATGCTCACCGGCAAGGCCTCGCTGAAGAACCTGAACGGGCCGATCACGATCGCCGACGGGGCCGCCAAGTCCGCCAAGCTGGGGCTGTCGCATTTCCTGACCTACCTGGCGCAGGTCAGCGTGGGCATCGGCGTGCTGAACCTGCTGCCTATCCCGGTGCTCGATGGGGGACGGCTGCTGTATTATCTCTTCGAGGGTGCGACCGGTCGTCCGGTCTCGACGCCGTGGCAGACGTGGCTGCGGTATGGCGGGGTCTTCGCGATCCTGTTGTTGATGTCTCTCGCCCTTTCCAACGACTTGGTCCGCTTCCTGGGCCGGTAAAAAACTCCTGATGTCTTCACTCTTCCCGAGCCTGATGCGCCCTGTCGCTGCCTGCGTGATCCTCGCCGGTGCCGCGTTGCCCCTTGCCGCACTGGCGATCGAACCCTTCCAGATCCGCGACATCCGCGTCGAAGGCCTGCAGCGCACCGACCCCGGCAGCGTGTTCTCGGTGATGCCGTTCCGCGTCGGCGACAGCTACTCCGACGAGAAGGCCGCCGCCGCGCTGCGCGCGCTGTTCGCAACGGGCCTGTTCAAGGACGTGCGCATCGACGTCGAAGGCGACGTGGTGGTGGTGATCGTCGACGAGCGCGCCACGATCGCGTCGGTGAACTTCCTCGGCACCAAGGAGTTCGACAAGGACACGCTGGTCAAGGCCCTGAAGGACGCCGGCATCGGCGAGGGCCTGCCGTTCGACAAGGCCATCGTCGATCGCGCCGAGCAGGAAATCAAGCGCCAGTACCTGGGCCACAGCCTCTACGCGGCCGAGGTCGTCACCACGGTCACGCCGCTGGAGCGCAACCGCGTCAACGTCACGTTCAAGGTGTCGGAAGGCGACGTCGCGCACATCCGCGACATCCGCATCATCGGCGCGAAGGCGTTCTCCGAATCCAAGCTGATCGACCAGCTGGACCTGACCACGGGCGGCTGGCTCACGTGGTACACGAAGTCCGACCGCTACTCGCGCACCAAGCTCAACGCCGACCTCGAGAAGCTGCGCGCGTTCTACCTCAACAAGGGCTACCTCGAGTTCGACATCACGTCGACACAGGTCACGATCTCGCCGGACAAGCAGACGATCAGCGTGACGATCGCCGTCACCGAAGGCCAGCCCTACGTCGTCACGGCGGTGCGCCTGGAAGGCAACTACCTCGGGCGCGACGCGCAGTTCAAGAACCTCATCACGATCAAGCCTGGCGCCTCGTACCACGGCGACGACGTCACCGCCACCACGCGCGCGTTCACCGACCTGTTCGGCACCTACGGCTACGCGTTCGCGCACGTCGAGCCGCGCACCGAGGTCGACCGCAAGACGGGCCAGGTCGTGGTCGTGCTCGTCGCCGACCCGGGTCGCCGCGCCTACGTGCGTCGTGTCAACCTGTCGGGCAACACGATCACGCGCGACGAAGTCATCCGCCGCGAGTTCCGCCAGTTCGAATCGGCGTGGTACGACGGCTCCAAGATCAAGCTGTCGCGCGACCGCGTCGACCGCCTCGGCTTCTTCAGCAGCGTGGACGTCGACACCAACGACGTGCCGGGCGCCCCCGACCAGGTCGACCTCACCGTCAACGTCGTCGAGAAGCCCACCGGCAACCTGACGCTGGCCGCCGGCTATTCGCAGGCCGACAAGATCTCGCTGACCGGCTCGATCAAGAAGGAAAACGTGTTCGGCTCGGGCAACTACATCGCGCTCGACGTGAGCACGGCCCACACGAACAAGAACCTGTCGATCAGCGAAACGAATCCGTACTTCACGGACGACGGCATCTCGCGCACCTTCGACATCTACTACCGCACGTCGCGCCCGCTCAACAGCTCGGGCGACGCCTACGCGGTGTCGACGCCGGGCTTCGATGTCCGCTTCGGCCTGCCGTACTCGGAGTACGACACGGTGTTCGTGGGCATCGGCGCCGAGCAGACCCACATCGGCTCGCTGCAGGGCGTGCCCAACAGCTACTTCGACTTCGTCGGCCAGTTCGGCTCGTACGCCAACTCCTACCCGATCACCGCGGGCTGGTCGCGCGACGAGCGCGACTCGGGCATCTCGCCGACGGCCGGCCGCTACATCCGCGCCAACACCGACTTCTCGCTGTGGGGCGACGTGCAGTACGCGCGCATGAACGGCCAGGTCACGCAGTATTTCGACCTCGGCAACCACTTCTCGCTGGGCGTCAACGCCGAAGTCGGCTACGGCACCGGCCTGAACGGCAAGGAATATCCGGTCTTCAAGAACTTCTACGGCGGCGGCCTGGGCTCGGTGCGCGTCTTCGAGCAGGGCTCTCTCGGCAAGGGCACGGTGGACGTCACCGGCGCCTTCATCGGCGGCTCCAAGAAGCTGAACATCAACAACGAGCTCTACATCCCGGTGCCGGGCGCCGACAAGGACAAGAGCCTGCGCCTGTTCGCGTTCCTCGACGCCGGCAACGTCTGGACCGAGCACGACCACATGGACCTGGGCACGCTGCGCGCCTCGGCCGGCCTGGGCCTGAGCTGGACCTCGCCGGTGGGCCCGTTCAAGCTGAGCTACGGCCTGCCGATCCGCGCCGAGCCAAACGATAGAATTCAACGGTTCCAGTTCCAAGTCGGTACCGCGTTTTGATGAAAGCCCGTTCCATGAAATTGATTTCCGCCCTGTTGCTGGCCTCCGTTTCGTCGATCGCGGTGTCGGTCCAGGCTCAAGAACTGAAGATCGGCTATGTCAACGGCGAGCGCGTGCTGCGCGAGGCCGAGCCGGCCAAGCGCGCGGCGGCCAAGCTCGAGGCCGAGTTCGGCAAGCGCCAGAAGGAACTCAACGACCAGAGCGCCGCATTCCGCGCGCAGGCCGACAAGCTCGATCGCGACTCGCCCACGCTGTCCGAAGCCGAGAAGGCGCGCCGCCAGCGCGAGCTGATCGAGCTCGACCGCGACCTGCAGCGCAAGCAGCGCGAATACCAGGAAGACCTGACGCAGCGCAAGAACGAGGAAGTCAACAACGTCTCGGAACGCGCCCAGCGCACGATCAAGGCCATCGGCGAGGCCGAGCACTTCGACCTCATCGTGCAGGATCAACTGGTGTTCTACGTCAGCCCGCGCATCGACCTGACCAAGAAGGTCATCGACGCGCTGAACGCCGGCAAGTGAAATGACAGCACCCCTGGCGCTTCGCGCCGCCCCGCCAGGCGGGGGCACTCGCCCTTCGGGCGGCCGTGCGGGCTCGTAGTTGAAGTCGCGACATGAACTCAGTTCGCCTGGGTGAGATCGTTGCGGCGCTGGGCGGAGAACTGCGGGGAGACCCCGCGCAGGCGATCGCACGCATCGCCCCGCTGGAGACGGCGGGCGGCGATGCGATCACCTTCGTCGCGCAGGCGAAGCTGCGCACGCTGCTCGAGGCCAGCCAGGCCGGAGCCATCGTCGTCGCGCCCTCGCTCGTCGCCGCCGCGCCCAACGACCGCTCGCTCGTCGTCACCGACGACCCCTATCTGTACTTCGCGCGCCTGACGCAATGGTGGGCGCAGCGGCTGCGGCCCGTGCCGCCGGCCGGCGTGCATCCGTCCGCGTATGTCGCTCCCGACGCGCAGGTCGCCGCGAGCGCCGTCATCGGGCCGATGGCGGTGGTCGAGTCCGGCGCCGTCATCGGCGAGCGCGTGCAGCTGGGCGCTCATTGCGTCGTCGGCGCGGGCTCGCGCGTGGGCGCGGACAGCGTCATGCATCCGCGCGTGACCATCGCGGCAGGCTGCAGCGTCGGCGAACGCTGCGTGTTCCAGAGCGGCGCGGTCATCGGCGCCGACGGCTTCGGCATCGCGCCGACGCAAGGGCGCTGGGAGCGCATCGAGCAGCTGGGCGGCGTGCGCATCGGCAACGACGTCGACATCGGCGCCAACACCTGCGTCGACCGCGGCGCGCTCGAGGACACCGTGCTGGAAGACGGCGTCAAGCTGGACAACCAGATCCAGATCGGCCACAACTGCCACATCGGTGCGCACACGGTGATGGCCGCCTGCGTGGGCATCGCCGGCTCCACGAAGGTCGGCCGCAACGTGATGATCGGCGGGGCCGCGATGATCCAGGGCCACATCGAGATCGTCGACGGCGTCACCGTGTCGGCGTCGACGATGGTGATGCACTCGCTGCGCAAGAAGGGCGTCTACACGGCGATCTTCCCGGTCGACGAGCACGCCAGCTGGGAAAAGAACGCAGTCACGCTGCGCAACCTGTATGCCCTTCGCGAGCGCGTGCGTGCGCTCGAGAAGGCGCAAAAGAAAGAATGAGACTGCCATGTTGATGGACATCCACCAGATCATCAAGAAGCTGCCGCACCGCTATCCGTTCCTGCTCGTCGATCGCGTGATCGAGTTCGAGAAGGATGTGCGCATCAAGGCGCTGAAGAACGTCACGATCAACGAGCCGTTCTTCAACGGGCACTTCCCGAACCGCCCGGTGATGCCCGGGGTGCTGATGCTGGAGGCGCTGGCCCAGGCCTCGGCGCTGCTGTCGTTCTCGTCGGAAGGCGAGGAGTCGGACGGCTCGCGGCTCTACTACTTCGCGGGAATCGACGGCGCGCGCTTCAAGCGCGTGGTGGAGCCGGGCGACCAGCTGGTCCTCGAGTCGACGATCACGCGCAAGAAGGCCGGCATCTACAAGTACTCGACGCGCGCGACCGTCGACGGCGAGCTGGCCGTCGAGGCCGAGCTGATGTGCACGGTCCGGGCGGTCGCCGCCTGAGTCGGAGCCGCGCATGAGTCTCATCCATCCGACGGCGATCGTCGATCCGGCCGCCGTGCTCGACGCGACGGTCAGCGTCGGCCCGTACGCCGTCATCGGCCCGCACGTGCGCATCGGCGCGGGCACCAGGGTCGGTCCGCACTGCGTGATCGAGGGCCGCACGACGATCGGCCGCGACAACGTCTTCTACCAGTTCGGCTCCATCGGCGCGATGCCGCAGGACATGAGCCACAAGGGCGAGCTGACCGAGCTGCACATCGGCGACCGCAACACGATCCGCGAGTTCTGCACGCTCAACACCGGCACGCACAAGGAAGAGGGCATCACCCGCGTCGGCTCGGACAACTGGATCATGGCCTACGTGCACGTCGCCCACGACGTGCGCCTGGGCGACCGCACCGTGCTGGCCAATGGCGTGACGCTGGCCGGGCACGTGCGCGTCGGCGACTGGGCCGTCGTCGGCGGGCTGTCGGGCGTGCACCAGTTCGTCCACATCGGCGCCCACGCGATGATCGGCTTCCAGGCCCACGTGAGCCAGGACGTGCCGCCCTACATGGTCGCCGAGGGCAATCCGATGGCGCTGCGCGCGGTCAACCTCACCGGCCTGAAGCGGCGCGACTTCACCCCCGCGCAGATCGCTGCGATCCGCGACATGCACAAGGCGCTGTACCGCAAGGGCCAGACGCTGGAGCTGGCCAAGGCGGAGATCGAGGCGATGCGCGGCGACGATGCCCGCGTCAACGGCGACATCGACGCGATGCTGGGCTTCATCGCGTCCGGCACGCGCGGCCTGGTCCGCTGAACACGTGTCGATGAGCCCCGAGCCCGCGCGAACGAATCCCCCCGAGCCCGACGCCCTGCGCCTGGGCATGGTCGCCGGCGAGACCTCCGGCGACCTGCTGGCCAGCCTGCTGCTGCAAGGCCTCAAGGCGCGCTGGCCCGCGCTGACCGCCGGCGGCATCGGCGGCCCGAAGATGGTCGCGCTCGGCTTCGACGCCTGGTGGCCGGCGGAGAAGCTGTCGCTGTTCGGCTACGTCGACGTGCTGATGAACTACCGCGAGCTGGTGGGCATCCGCAACGCGCTGGGCGACCGCCTGATCGCCGGGCGTCCTGACGTCTTCATCGGCGTCGATGCGCCCGACTTCAACTTCGGCCTCGAGAGGCGGCTGAAGCAGGCCGGCATCAAGACCGTGCACTTCGTCTGTCCGTCGATCTGGGCCTGGCGGCCGGAGCGCGTCGAGACGATCAAGGCCTCGGCCGACCACGTGCTGTGCCTGTTTCCGTTCGAACCCGAGCTGCTGCATGCGCACGGCATCCCGGCCACGTATGTCGGCCATCCGCTGGCGCAGGTGATCCCGCTGGAGCCGGATCGCGCGGCCGCGCGCGGCGCGCTGAACTTGCCGGAGACGGCCCAGGTGGTGGCGTTGCTGCCGGGAAGCCGGCGCTCCGAGATCAAGCTGATCGCGCCGCGCGTGCTGGCGGCGGCCGCGATCCTGCATCGACAGCGCGCCGGCCTGCGCTTCGTGCTGCCGGTCGCCCCGGGCATGCGCGCGCTGGTCGAGCCGCTGCTGGAGCGTCACGCGCCGGGCGTGCCGATCGACCTGCTGGACGGGCGCTCGCACGATGCGCTGGCGGCCTGCGACGTCACCATCGTCGCCAGCGGCACTGCCACGCTGGAGGCCGCGCTGTACAAGCGCCCGATGGTCATCACCTATGTCGTCGGCTGGTTCAACGCGTTGCGCATGAAGCGCTTGCGCCTGCAGCCCTGGGCGGGCCTGCCCAACGTGCTGTGCCGCGAATTCGTCGTTCCCGAACTCATTCAGGAAGACGCCACCCCGGACGCGCTCGCGCGAGCGACAATCGAGTGGCTGGACGACGAGGCGCGCCGCGAGACCGTGCGCGTCCGTTTCAACGAACTACACCACCTGCTGCGCCGCGACACGGTGCGGGAGTCCGCCGATGCCATCGCGCAAGTTGTCAAAGCCTGAGCAGATCTCGCTGCGCTTCGATGCCAACGAGGGGCTCGTCGCCGGGGTCGACGAGGCCGGCCGCGGCCCGCTGGCCGGGCCGGTCGTGGCCGCCGCGGTCATCCTCGACGACATGAAGCGCATCAAGGGGCTCAACGACTCCAAGCAGCTGACCGCGCTGCGGCGCGAGCGCCTGTTCGACGAGATCCGCGCGCACGCACTGGCGTTCTGCGTCGCCGAGGCGAGCGTGGCCGAGATCGACGAGCTCAACATCCTGCACGCCACGATGCTGGCGATGAAGCGCGCCGTCGAGGGCCTGCGCCTGCCGCCGCACAAGGTGCTGGTGGACGGCAACCGCCTGCCCAAGATCCGCATCCGCGCGGAGGCCGTCATCGGCGGCGACGCGACGGTGGCGTCGATCTCGGCGGCGTCCATCCTGGCCAAGGTCACGCGCGACCGCATCTGCGTCGAGCACGAGCTGCACTACCCCCAATACGGCTTCGGCACGCACAAGGGCTACGGCACCGCGGCGCACCTGGCCGCGCTCGACGAGCACGGGCCATGCGCCTGGCATCGCCGTTCGTTCGAGCCGGTGCGGGTGGCGGCGCTGCGTCGAGCCTGTCTCGAAGAATGACGATCGTCCGCCAGGTCACGTCGCGCCACAACGACCTGTTCAAGGACCTGCGCAAGCTGCTGGCCGATCCGGCGGCCTACCGCAAGCTGGGCCGGGTCTGGCTGGAGGGCGACCACCTGTGCCGCGCGCTGCTGGAGCGGGGACGCACGCCCGCGCGCGCGATCGTCACCGAGTCCGGCTGGGCCGTGCCCGCGCTCGAGGCGCTGGCGCGCAACGCGCCGGAGGTCGTCTGCGTGCCCGATGCATTGATGCGCGAGCTGAGCGGGCTGGAATCGCCGGCACCCATCGGCTTCCTGATCGACGCCGGCACCGCCGTCGTGCCGCAGCCCGCCCGCGACACGATCGTCCTCGACCGCCTGCAGGATCCTGGCAACGTCGGCAGCATCCTGCGCACGGCGTCGGCGATGGGCTTCGCGCAGGTGATCGCGCTCAAGGGCAGCGTCGCGCTGTGGTCGCCCAAGGTGCTGCGTGCCGGCATGGGCGCGCATTTCGCGCTGGCGCTGGTCGAGGGCGCGGCGATCGGCGACGTCGCCGCGCTGGGCCTGCCCATCGTCGGCACGCACCTGCGCGACGCGCGGTGGCTGCACGAGACGACGCTGCCGACGCCGCTGGCCTGGGTGTTCGGCCATGAAGGGCAGGGCATGAGCGACGCGGTGACCGCGGCCTGCACGCTGCGCGTGCGCATCGCGCAGCCGGGCGGCGAGGAGTCGCTCAACGTCGCGGCGGCGGCGGCGATGTGCCTTTACGAGTCAGCGCGGCAACGGCGGCCGGCCTAGGAGCTTCCATGCAGCGACGACGGCTGCTCGCGCTCCCGGCGCTGGCATTGACGGGCCTGGCGTCGGGCAAGTCCAGGCCGAGCTACCGATTCGGCATCCTGGCCCAGGATGGCGACGGGGACTGGCGCCTCGCCACCGAGACGACACGCATCCCGCGCCGCTACAAGGCCTCGGGCTTTCGCTTCGGCATCGAGTTCACGAACTGGGATCGGGCGCCGCTCGAGTGGTACGAGGTCGTGCGCCTGCCGTCCGGGACGAAGGCGGCCACCGGCAACATGAGTCTCGCCGAGCCGCGGGTGCTGCGCACGAAGCCGCAGTCGTCGGACCAGGCGCGGATCACCGACGACTTCTGGTTCGACGAGGGCGACCCGCTCGGGCGGCATCGTCTGGAGCTGGTGGTCAACGGCGTGCAGGTCTTCGCCGTCGACTTCGAGGTCGTCGCGGCCTGACGCCCGCCTAAAGTTTGCGTTCGTAGTTCTCGCGCACCTGCTGCGAGACGAAGGTGCTCAGGCCACGGCCTGCCTTCGCGAGCGCCTTCATCCGATCGACGGCCGCGCGTCCGGGCCGGGCATGCGTGTACACGTATCGGTCGCCGTTGACGAAGGTCAGCGTGATCGAGTCGCGGGTCGTTTCGTACGAGACGACGCCGGAGTCGCCGGAGAGATTGCCGTAGCGGGGCATGTTGCTGGGGCCGATCGAGGGATTGACTGGGCAGGCGCGCGCCGCGGCGGCCCGGACGCCGTTAGCATCCGCCGCCACGACGCGGCACAGGGAGAGGCCGCGCGACAACGCCGGATGACCCACCTCATGCAAGCCGTGTTCCTTCGCTCAGTCCTTCTCGTCGCCGCGCTCGCCGTGGCCGGCGCCGCGCGCGCCCAGTCCATGCCCTTCCAGGGCTACGTCGAGATGCCCGCCAACCTCGCCCCGATGGTGATGGGCAACCAGGCCAGCGAGATGCTGCGCCAGGTCAACAGGAAGCACGCGCAGGGCGGGGCGAGCACGCTGGCGCGGGCCGGCGGCGCGCCGTCCGGCCCGCACGCGCTCGCGGCCGCGGCCGCGCCCGACAAGCGGGCCGACCTGGAAGCCCGGCTGACCCGCGTGCTGGCCGCCTGGCAGCAGATCTCGACCGCGCTGCAACTGCCGCCCGACGACGTCGCCGGGCCGGTGGCGGCCTGCATCGCGGGCAGCTACATGGTCGTGCACGACGTCGACCTGCCCGACGCCGACTTCGTCGCGCTGGTCGGCCAGATGCGCGCGGTGCTGCAGGACAATCCGCGCTTCACGCAGGCCTCGCCGGCGCAGCGGCGCGAGATGTACGAGGAGCTCGCGATCATCGGCACGCTGCTGGCCACCGGCCGCGAGGCCGTGCGGCGCGGGCAGGCGGGTCCGCAGGCCGGCGAGGCGCTGCGCCGCAACGCCCGCACCAACCTCGACCGGCTGCTCGGGCAGGACGCCGACCGCGCGGCGATCGGCGAGCACGGCCTGGCGTTCCGCTGAGGCGCTGCAGTCGCGGCTTCTTCCTGACGGTGCGCCGAAAGAGGACCCTCGCCTGCGTTCGCATGCACTTCTGGCCGCCGAAGTCCCGCGAGCGGCTGGCCCGCTACCTGGGCGTCACGATGGGGGGCTTCGACGACTGCTGGCGAACGCGCGCCGCGATGCCGCGTGGGCCATGAAGGAGGCGCGCCAGTCGAGGCCGCGCACTCGGCAGGCTCAGTAGATCAGCTTGTCCGGCCGGATGTCGCGCAGGATGGTCGCGGCGATCTCCTCGATCGACTTGTGCGTCGACGACAGCCACGCGATGCCGTTGCGCTTCATCATCGACTCCGCCTCGCGCACCTCGTAGCGGCAGTTCTCGAGCGCCGCGTACTTGCTGTTGGGGCGGCGCTCGTTGCGGATCTGCGTCAGGCGCTCGGGGTCGATCGTCAGGCCGAAGCACTTGGCCTTGTACGGCGACAGCGTCGACGGGAACTGGCCGCGCTCGAAGTCCTCGGGGATCAGCGGGTAGTTGGCCGCCTTGATGCCGTGCTGCATGGCCAGGTAGAGCGTCGTCGGCGTCTTGCCGCAGCGGCTGACGCCCACCAGGATGACGTCGGCCGAGGCCAGGTTCTTGGCCGACTGGCCGTCGTCGTGCGCCAGCGAGAAGTTGATCGCCTCGATGCGCTCGTTGTATTCCTCGCTCTTGGCCGCATCCGAGAAGCGGCCGACGCGGTGGTTCGACTTCATGCCGAACTCGTGCTCCAGCGGCTCGACGAAGGTGCGGAACATGTCCATCACGACGCCGGCGCAGGCGGGGTCGACGATGATGTCGCGCACGTCCTCGGTGGCCATCGTGATGAAGACGATCGGCTTCTTGCCCTCGGCGTTGGCGGTGTGGTTGATCTCCTCGACCACGGCACGGGCCTTCTCGATGGTGTCGATGAAGGGCCGGCGCACCTTGCGCGGCTTGCCCGGGAACTGGGCGAGGATCGAGCTGCCGAAGGTTTCGGCGGTGATCCCGGTGCCGTCGGAGATGAAGAAAACGGTGCGATTGGGCATTTGGTGGGGTCGCCTTGCTGGCGTTAGGGCGTCTGTCCTACCCGATGATAGGCAGATCCTCCGTAGAATCCCGCCCAACTGAACCATAAATCTGCCTGACGTCCCGTTTCCATGGCCCTCCTCGACGAACAACACGAACAACACGCTGTCGAGGCGCGTGGCATGAATATGCGAGCAGAGCTCGCATTTTTCCCGCTGCGCGGGGAAACGACGCTTGGGCGCCCGGTTTTTCATCATCAAGGAGCTTTCCCATGTCCAACCCCGCACTGGCCACCAGACTGGTAGTCCCGTTCGAAGAGCTGAGGATGACCGACGTCGACGTCGTCGGCGGCAAGAACGCCAGCCTCGGCGAAATGATCAGCCAGCTGGCCGCCACGGGCGTGCGCGTCCCCGGCGGATTCGCCACGACCGCCCACGCGTTCCGCGAGTTCCTTGAGTTCGGCGGCCTGACCGAGCGCATCGCCGCGCGCCTGAAGTCGCTCGACACCGACGACGTGCGCGCGCTCGCCGAGGCCGGCACCGAGATCCGCCGCTGGATCGAGGACGCGCCGTTCCCGCCGGAACTCGAGAAGGGCGTCCGCGAGGAGTTCGCGCGCCTGTCCGCCAGCGACCCGAACGCCTCGTTCGCGGTGCGCTCGTCGGCCACCGCCGAAGACATGCCCGACGCGTCCTTCGCCGGCCAGCAGGAAACCTTCCTCAACGTCGTCGGCATCGACGGCGTGCTGCACAAGATGCGCGAGGTCTTCGCGTCGCTCTACAACGACCGCGCCATCAGCTACCGCGTCCACAAGGGCTACGCCGACACCGAAGTCGCCCTGTCCGCCGGCGTGCAGCGCATGGTGCGCTCGGACCTCGGCGCGGCGGGCGTCATGTTCACGCTCGACACCGAGAGCGGCTTTCCCGACGTCGTCTTCATCACCTCCAGCTACGGCCTGGGCGAGACGGTGGTGCAGGGCGCGGTCAATCCCGACGAGTTCTACGTGCACAAGCCGGCGCTGGCTGCCGGCAAGGTCGCCGTCATCCGCCGCAGCCTCGGCTCGAAGCTGATCCGCATGGAGTTCGCGACGCCCGAGGAAAAGGCGAAGGACGGCAAGCTGGTGCGCACCGTCGACACGCCGCCCGAGCAGCGCAACCGCTATTCGTTGAACGACGCCGACGTGACCGAGCTCGCCAGGTACGCGGTGATCATCGAGAAGCACTACGGCCGCGCGATGGACATCGAGTGGGGCAAGGACGGCGGCGACGGCCTGCTCTACATCCTCCAGGCGCGTCCGGAGACGGTCAAGAGCAACGCCGGCAACCAGGCCGAGCACCGCTACAAGCTCAAGGGCTCGGGCACCGTGCTGGTCGAGGGCCGCGCGATCGGCCAGAAGATCGGCACCGGCCCCGTGCGCGTTTGCCGCAACATCTCCGAGATGGACCAGGTCCAGCCGGGCGACGTGCTCGTCGCCGACATGACCGACCCGAACTGGGAGCCGGTGATGAAGCGCGCCGGCGCCATCGTCACCAACCGCGGCGGGCGCACGTGCCACGCGGCCATCATCGCGCGCGAGCTGGGCATCCCGGCCGTGGTCGGCTGCGGCGACGCCACGGACCTGCTCGCCGACGGCGCGCTCGTGACGGTGGTCTGCTCGGAAGGCGACACCGGCTTCGTCTACGACGGCCTGCTCGAGACGGAAGTCAGCGAAGTGGTGCGCGGCGAGATGCCGTACAGCGCGATCAAGATCATGATGAACGTCGGCAACCCGCAGCTGGCGTTCAACTTCTCGCAGCTGCCCAACTCCGGCGTCGGCCTGGCCCGCCTCGAGTTCATCATCAACAACAACATCGGCGTCCACCCGAAGGCGATCCTCGACTATCCCAACATCGACGTCGACCTGAAGAAGGCCGTGGAATCGGTGGCCCGCGGCCACGCGTCGCCGCGCGCGTTCTACGTCGACAAGCTCGCCGAGGGCGTCGCCACGATCGCCGCCGCGTTCTGGCCCAAGCCGGTCATCGTGCGCCTGTCGGACTTCAAGTCCAACGAGTACAAGAAGCTGATCGGCGGCTCGCGCTACGAGCCGGACGAAGAGAACCCGATGCTGGGCTTCCGCGGCGCGTCGCGCTACATCAGCGGCGAGTTCCAGGACGCCTTCGCGATGGAGTGCGAAGCCCTCAAGCGCGTGCGCCACGACATGGGCCTGACGAACGTCGAGATCATGGTGCCGTTCGTGCGCACCGTGCGCCAGGCCGAGCGCGTGGTGGGCATGCTTGCCGAGCGCGGACTGAAGCGCGGCGTCGACGGCCTGCGCGTCATCATGATGTGCGAGGTGCCCAGCAACGCCATCCTGGCCGACCAGTTCCTGGAGCACTTCGACGGCATGTCGATCGGCTCCAACGACCTGACGCAGCTCACGCTCGGCCTGGACCGCGACTCCGGCCTGGCCCAGCTGGCCGAGGACTTCGACGAGCGCGACCCGGCCGTCAAGGCGATGATCTCGCGCGCGATCAACGCCTGCCGCTCGGTGGGCAAGTACGTCGGCATCTGCGGCCAGGGCCCCAGCGACCACCCGGACTTCGCGGCCTGGCTGGCCGACGAGGGCATCGTGTCGATCTCGCTGAATCCGGATTCGGTGGTC
Organism: Scleromatobacter humisilvae; assembly: GCF_023231945.1. Lineage (GTDB taxonomy): Bacteria > Pseudomonadota > Gammaproteobacteria > Burkholderiales > Burkholderiaceae_C > Scleromatobacter > Scleromatobacter humisilvae. The sequence continues at coordinate 746,192 of NZ_JAJLJH010000002.1, read as the reverse complement.
GATACCTGGAACGCCTTGGCGGCCCGCAAGTAGCTCGACCCGAAGCGCAGCAGCCCGGCCAGCCGGGCTGCTTTCGTTTGGCTCCGGCGCTGCCGCTCGGGCGCCCACTGGAAGTTCGAGGGAGCGGCGGATCGGGCTCTGCCGGGCCGCTCGCGGCCGGCCCCTCGGGGGCAGGGAGCGCTGGCGCCCGTGGGGCCAACATCTTGTGCTATGATCGCAGGCTTTCCTTGCCGCACCCGTGGGTGTTTTGTGTCCCAGGACGCGAAATGCCGTAGTTGACGCTTTCGGGGCGGCTTCCTTCCAGCTCGCTGGAAATCCACAAGGAGTGTTCATGCGTCACTATGAAATCGTTCTGCTGATCCATCCGGATCAAAGCGAACAGGTTCCGGCCATGCTGGAACGCTACAAGGCCCTCGTCACCAATTCCGGTGGCAAGGTGGTCCGACTGGAAGACTGGGGCCGCCGCCAGCTGGCCTACACGATCCAGAAGCTTGCCAAGGCTCACTACATCTGCCTCAACATCGAGTGCGGCAAGGAAGCCCTGGCCGAGCTGGAAACCGGCTTCCGCTTCAACGATGCCGTCCTGCGCCACCTCACGGTGCTGCGCGACAAGGCCGACACTAACCCGTCCGTCATGATGAAGGCCGTGGAGAAGGAAGAAGCCCGCAAGTCGGCATCGTCGCAGGAGGCGACGGCCTGAAGGCAACCGCCGCGAACTGCTGAGCAGCAGCGATGAATCGACTGATTCTCTCTGCCGAGCTGGTGGAACGCGGTGCGACACGGTACACCCCGGCCGGACTTCCCGCGCTCGACCTGAGCCTGAAGCACGAATCCGAGGTGATCGAGGACAAGCAGCCGCGCAAGGTCGTCATGACGATCCGTGCGGTGGCGATCGGTGGAATCACGCGACAGATCGCGACCCTGGCCCTCGGGCAGGTCGCCAGCTACGCCGGCTTCATCGCTCCCTCTCGCAACGCGAAAGGGCTTGTCTTCCACGTGACCGAGGTCGACGCCTGACGGATACGTCCCCCACGCCATTCAATCGGAACCATTTTCAGAGGTCATCACCATGCCCCCGCCGAAGTCTCGTTTTTCCAAGGACAAGCGTCCGAAGCGCAACCAGCAATCGCTGCTGTTCCGCCGCAAGCGCTTCTGCCGTTTCACGGTCGCCAAGGTCGATCACATCGATTACAAGGATGTCGACACCCTGCGCGACTTCATCGGTGAGAACGGCAAGATCACGCCGGCCCGCCTGACCGGCACCCGCGCGTTCTACCAGCGCCAGCTGACGGTCGCCATCAAGCGCGCCCGCTTCCTGGCCCTGCTGCCGTACAGCGATCAACACCGCGTCTGAGGAGACACCCACCATGCAAATCATCCTGCTGGAAAAGGTCGCCAACCTCGGTAACCTGGGCGACGTCGTCAAGGTCAAGGACGGCTTCGCACGCAACTTCCTGATCCCGAGCCGCATGGCGCGCCGCGCCACCGCGACCGCGATCAAGGAATTCGAAGACAAGCGCGCCGAGCTCGAGAAGGCCGCCGCGGAGAAGCTGGCCACCGCGCAAGCGTTCGGCGAGAAGCTGGCCGGCAAGACCGTCCGCATCTCGCAGAAGGCCGGCGTCGACGGTCGCCTGTTCGGTTCGGTCACCAACGCCGACATCGCCGAAGCGCTGACCAAGAACGGCTTCGAAGTGGCCAAGTCGCAGATCCGTCTGCCGAACGGCCCGCTCAAGACGGTCGGCGAGCACGCCGTGTCCGTTGCCGCCCACACGGACGTCGTCGTCGACGTCACCGTGCAGGTGGTTGCCGAGCAAGACTGAAGTTTCGCGCGGGCTTGTCGCCCGCCTGCAGCTCGAAAGGGTCGACTCGCGTCGGCCCTTTTTCATTGGCGCGCCAATATTTCGACTTGTTCTCACAAGCTCCCCAGGCTGTCCACAAGCTTGTCCACAGACGATTTCCTGCGCGCCCTTAAGATCGACGACACATGACCACCGTCTTTGACTCCGCACTGCCCAGCCGCGGCGAATCCCGCGACGACGAGGTCGCCAAGCTGCGCGTGCCCCCGCAATCCATCGAGGCCGAACAGAGCGTGCTGGGCGGCCTGCTGCTCGACAACGGCGCCTGGGATCGCGCGGCCGACATCGTCACCGAGGCCGACTTCTATCGCTTCGAGCACAAGGTGATATTCGGCGCGATCGGGGCGCTCATCGGCGCGAGCAAGCCCGCCGACGTCATCACCGTCTACGAGCAGCTGCAGATGGCCGGCAAGGCCGCGGACTCCGGCGGCCTGCAATACCTCAACGCGCTCGCGCAGAGCGTGCCGAGCGCGGCCAACATGCGCCGCTACGCGGAGATCGTGCGCGAGCGCGCGATCCTGCGCAAGCTGATCGCCGCCTCGGACGAGATCGCCACCAACGCGTTCAACCCGCAGGGCCGCGCGGTCACGCAGATCCTCGACGAGGCCGAGGGCAAGATCTTCAAGATCGGCGAGGAAGGCAACCGCAACAAGCAGGGCTTCCACAGCATGGACGTGCTCGCGGTGCAGCTGATCGACCGCGTGACCGAACTGGCCGAGAACGGCGCCGAGGACGTCACCGGCGTGCGCACCGGCTTCTACGACCTCGACAAGAACACCGCCGGCCTGCAGCCGGGCGACCTGATCATCCTGGCGGCGCGGCCGTCGATGGGCAAGACGGCCTTCGCGCTGAACATCGCCGAGAACGTGTCCGTCAACGAAGGCCTGCCGGTGGTCGTTTTCTCGATGGAAATGGGCGCGTCCCAGCTCGCGCTGCGGATGGTCGGCTCGCAAGGCCGCATCGACCAGCAGCACCTGCGCACGGGCCGCCTCGAGAACGACGAGTGGGGCCGCCTCACCGAAGCGGTGGAGCGCCTGTCGAAGTCCTCGGTCTTCATCGACGAAACGCCGGGCCTGACCGGCCCGGAACTGCGTGCCCGCGCGCGCCGCCAGGCCCGCCAGTGCGGCCGCCTCGGCCTGATCGTGATCGACTACCTGCAGCTGATGACAGGCGCGGGCAACGGCGAGAACCGCGCCACCGAGATCAGCGAGATCTCGCGCGGACTGAAGGCGCTGGCCAAGGAGCTGAACTGCCCGGTGATCGCGCTGTCGCAGCTGAACCGCAGCGTGGAATCGCGTCCGGACAAGCGCCCGATGATGTCCGACCTGCGCGAATCCGGCGCCATCGAGCAGGACGCGGACATCATCATGTTCATCTACCGCGACGAGTACTACAACAAGGAATCGAAGGAGCCGGGCGTCGCCGAGATCATCATCGCCAAGCAGCGGAACGGCCCGGTCGGGACGACAAAGCTCGCCTTCCTGCGGCAGTGGACGAAGTTCGAGAACCTGGCGCCGGACTACCAGGGGCCCGGCGAGTACTGAGCGATGTCGCCGGCGCGCGGCGGTCGTCGGCGGTCATGTGTTCTCAGGGTGGTTCTGGCAGCGAGCCTGGCGAGGATCTCGTGCGTCGCGCCGACTGCACGCGCATGCACTCGCGCCTTGAATCGGCCCGGCGAAGCCTCCGCTCGCGCCACGGACTAGACTAGCGCTTCTGCAACTCACGTCCAAGCCCATGTCAAAGCTCACTGCCATCAGGAAGCAAATCGCCGCACTCGAGGCCGAGGCCGAACGCATCACCAGGCAGGAGATGGCCGGGGCGATTGCCAAGGTCAAGGAGATCATGTCGACGTTCGGCCTGACGATCGAACAGCTTCAGTCCGTCGTCACGGGCAAGGGACGACCTGCCGCGAGGAAGGCGACGCCGAAGCGCGCAGGCGGTGGCGTCGCGAAGTATGCAGATCCGAAGACGGGCAAGACCTGGTCGGGTTTCGGGCGCGCACCGGCATGGATCGCGGGCGCCAGGAGTCGCGATGCGTTCCTGGTCGACAAGGGCGCAGCCAAGGCGCCCGAGGCAGCCGTCAAGGCGAAGGCCGCGAGCAAGAAGGCCGCTGGCAAGAAGGCCTCGGCCAGGAAGGTGGCGAAGCCTGCGGCGAAAAAGGCAGTGGCCGTGGCCAAGAAGGCCGCCCCTGCGGGTGCGGTCAAGAAGAAGCCGTCGGCCAAGAAGGCGTCCGCCAAGGGTGCGGCGAGGAAGAAGACGTCGCCCGCCGGTGCCGCGGGCGCCTCGGCGGCTGCAGGCGGGGCTGCGCCTGCTGCGACCTGATCCTGCAGGCGGCCGGTCCATCCCCATCGGGCGCCAGCGTGATCGAGTTCACGGATCGGCGCGGATGACCATCGCTGTCACGCGGCCGTCGTCGACGCACCCGACACTGGGGCCATGACGACATTCATCCAGCAGACCCTGCACAGCGTGCGCAACGACCGCGACGTCCAGGACGCCCTGTTCTGCACGGCCTGCTGGCTGGGCTTCGCCAGCGTCGTGGTCGCCTCGGTGGCATTGCCGGCCTGACTTCAGCGCGCGCAGCGCGCGGGCGTCCTGCGCGGCGCCGGCGCGGCACGATCCTGGTCGCGCAGATCGAGCAGGCTCACGACGACACCGTTCGTCCACCCGAAGCCGTCCTGCAGCGGATATTCGCCGCCGCCGCCCGAGCCGCCGCTGCCGTCGACGACGTATTTCTCGACCAGCTTGTGCTCGCTGCCGTAGACCCGCTCGACGCTCGCGAGGAAGCGCGCATCGAGCGCCTGGGCGAGATCCGGCCGGCCGTAGCGGCGCGCCGACTGGTCGGCGATCCATTGCAGCGGCGCCCAGCCATTCGGGGCGTCCCACTGCTGGCCGGTGTGCGCGGTCGTCGCCGCGAGGCCGCCCTGGCCCAGCAGCGCGCATTCGGCGGTGCGCAGCGTGCGTGCGGCGCGGTCGCGCGGCGCGGCGCCGACGAACAGCGGATAGAGCATCGCGGCCGACGGCTCGTCGCGCAGCTTGCCGAGCCGCCAGTCGTAGTCCGCGTAGTAGCCGTGCGGGTGCCACAGGTGATGCTCGATGGCCGCGACTCGGTGCTTCGCGAAGCCGTCGAACTGCGCCGCGCAGGCCTGGTCGGCCGCGAGCGTGCAGCCCTTGGCGATCGCGCGTTCGAGTTCCAGCAGCAACGCGTTCAGGTCGACGGGCACGATGGCGGTCGTGCGGATCGTCGCCAGCGAGCGGCCGTCGCCGAACCAGCGCGAGCTGAAGTCCCAGCCGCTCTCGGCGGCGGCGCGCAGGTCGCGCCAGACCTCGGCCGGCGGCCGATCCGGGGACTGCTTCGCGGTCGCGACGTCCTGCAGGTACGACTCGGGACGCGGCGTGTCCTCGTCGTCCCAGTAGCGATTGAGCAGCGCGCCGTCTGCCAGCCTGACGACGCGGGCCGCGGCCTGGCCGGGCTTCAGGGCCTCGGCGCCGCGCATCCAGTACGCGTGTTCCCGCCGCATCTCGGGCAGCCAGCGTTCGACCACCGCGTCGCCTTCCCGCGCGGCCGCGAGTTCCACCATCAGCGCGAAGAACGGCGGTTGCGAGCGGCTCAGGTAGTAGCTGCGGTTGCCGTTGGGAATGTGGCCGAAGCGGTCGATCTCGGAGGCGAAGTTCTCGATCATGTCGTCGACGAGATCCTCGCGGCCGGCCTCCTGCAGGCCCAGCATCGTGAACCAGCTGTCCCAGTAGTAGCCCTCGCGGAAGCGGCCGCCGGGCACGACGTAGGGCCGGGGCAGCGGCAGCAGCGAGCCGCCGGGCGGCGCGTGGGCCGTGTCGCGGGTCAGGGCGGGCCACAGCCAGGCGATGTGCTCGCGCAGGCCCTGGCCGGAGGGTGGGTCGACCGGCGTGTCGGCAGGCGGCTCGAAATGGGCGTCGACGAAGGCCTTCAACGAGAAGCCCGGTGCGCCGCGCTGTGCCCGGTAGCTCGCGAGGATCGTGGCGGGGTCGTCCCTGGGCGTGGCGTCGACGAAGGTCTTCTGGTCGGCATAGACCTGCGCCGTCTGCACGTCGACGAACAGTTCGGCGTAGAGCTTGTCGGGCGGCGCGGGCCACGGCGTGGCCACTGCGCGCTGCGCCGCGGCGGGCAGGGCCGACACCAGCAGGGCGGCCAGGGCAAGCGCGGCGGACAACGGGCGGGGTGGCATGAGGGAGTCTCCGGCGTCGGGCGCGTACGCGCCGCGCGTCGTCAGGCGCGCCGTTGCGTGCGCCGCTTGATCGCCTCCATCGCCAGCGCCCGCGTCTGGTACGGATGCTGGCAGCGGAAGATGCAGCGGCCGTGCGTGTTGTGCGCGAGCTTGGCGCACAGCACCTGCGTGCGTCCGGTGAACAGCCGGTAGGCCTCGACCGCGAGCTGCATGCCCAGCAGCGGCGGCAGCAGGTTGAGCCAGTTGGCGCTGGCCGGATCGCCCCAGGCATCGACGGCCAGCAGGCGCGCCAGGTTCATCCCGAAGCCCGCCAGCGGCCCCGCGCAGGCGACGATCAGCATGACCAGCAAGCCGTAGATCAGGCCCGTCGCCCGGAACCAGCGCTCGTGGTTGCTGGTGAACAGGATCAGCAGCATGGCCAGGCCGGACAGCACGAACTGCGCCAGGAAGGCGGCCCAGGGGTTGCTGGGGCCGATCGAGACCGACAGCATCGACGGCGGTGCCGCGGCCGGCAGCCAGGCGCCATGGCGCAGCAGCCAGACGGCCGCGAAGCCGCCGGCGACCTGCGCGAGCGGGTAGAACAGGGCGTCCCAGCGGCCGATCTTGCCGAGGCGCACGTAGGCGAGGGTGATGGCCGGGTTGAGGTGCGTGCCGGAGCGGCGGCCCCACGGCGAATAGATCATCGCGACGAGCGCCAGTCCCGTCGCGACCCCGACGGCCAGGCGCCGGACGGCGAACTCGGACGCCGGCGCGTCCGGCCCCAGCAGCCAAGCCGAGACGACGCCGGCGCAGAGCAGGAACGCGGCGAGGAAGCCGGCCTCGATGAGGTATTCCGGCCAGTGCCGCCGCAGCGTCTCGCCCAGCGACAGGTCGGCCTCGGTCGTCAGCGCGGCGCCGGGCTCCGGGCGTGGCATCGCCCGGCGGTCCCGGAAGAGACGGCCGTTGGATGACGTGGGGGGTGTCGAGGTGGTCAAGCGGGCGTGACGAGCAATCGATGTTCCGGCCTCCAGCATGCACCAATCGACGCGAATCGTTGCCTCGAAAAACGATGGATCGTTAGGGATGCGCGACGCCGGAGGGCCGATGATCTGTTTCCGTTGCGCAGGTTGGCGATACTGTATATATTCACAGTATGCCTGAGCGCCGCACGATCCCGATCGCACCGCTCCCGCTGGCGCCCGCCGGCGGCGGCTTTCGCGTGGTCGACCCGGCCGACGCCAGTGCCGGTCCGGCCACGGGCCCGGCGGCGATGTTGAAGGGGCGCGGCACCGCCTGGGCCATCGCGCACCGGTTCGAGAAGGATGCCCGCGAGGCGGTCGACGACGGGTGGGGTGCGCTGGACCAGATCGCCGACGAACAGCGCTTGGCGCCCGACACGACCGTCATCGAGGAACACTGCCGGCGCATCCTCAGCACCAACGATTCGCCCGACATCAGCTTCGATGTCGCGATCAATCCGTACCGCGGTTGCGAGCACGGCTGCATCTACTGCTTCGCGCGGCCGACGCACAGCTACCTCAACATGTCGCCCGGCCTCGACTTCGAGACACGCATCATCGCCAAGGTGAATGCCGCGGAGCGCCTGCGCGAGCAGCTCGCGAAACCGGGCTACGAGGCGTCGTGCATCAACATCGGCTCGGCCACCGATGGCTACCAGCCGATCGAGCGCAAGCTGGGCATCACGCGCGCCATCATCGAGGTGCTCGCCGAGACGCGGCACGGCTTCGCGATCGTCACCAAGTCCTCGGGCGTCGAGCGCGACCTGGACCTGGTGGGCGAGATGGGGCGCGCGGGGCTGGCGGCGGTCTACATGTCGCTGACCACGCTGGACAGCCACCTGTCGCGCGTGATGGAGCCGCGCGCGGCGGCGCCGCACCGGCGCCTTCGCACCATCGAGACGCTCGCGCGCGCGGGCGTGCACGTGGGCGTCAGCGCGTCGCCGATGATCCCGTTCATCAACGAGCCGGAGCTGGAACACATCCTGGCGGCCGCGCGCGACGCCGGGGCCAGCAGCGCGTTCAGCACCGTCGTGCGGCTGCCGTGGGAGGTCAACCCGCTGTTCCAGCAATGGCTGGAAGCGCACTTCCCCGATCGCGCGGCACGCGTGATGGCGCGCGTGCGCGACATGCGCGGCGGCAAGGACTACGACGCCACCTTCGGCACGCGCATGCGCGGCACGGGCCTGTGGGCGCAGATGCTGCGCGACCGCTTCAACCTGGCGGTGACGCGCCTGGGCTTCAACCGCGAACGCATCGCGATGGACATGACGCAGTTCGTGCGACCCGCGCCGCCGGCGCGCATCCGGCCGGCCGACGTGGCCGAGGCGGACCACCGACAGGGGAGTCTCTTTTGAACCGACATGAAGAATCGCGGCGCGCCGAGGTCGCGCGACGGCCGTGGCCGTTCTACGCGGGGCTGCCCGCGGCGGCGGCGTCGTCGCCGGCCTCGCCCGCGGCGTCCTTGTCGCGCGCGCGCAGCACCAGTCCACCCGATTGCCGTCCGTTGTCGCCGACGAGCGGCGCGACCGGCGGGCCGCCGCAATAGCGCTGCTTCAGCTCGTCGGCCATGCCCATCAGGTCGTTCGCATCGGCGATCTTGTCGGCATGACGCTGCAGCACCATGCGCGCCATGTCGATCAGCTTGGCGTTCATCGTGCGGGCGCCGGCCGTCAGCAGCGACTTCGCGGCCGCGCGCGGCTCGCCCGCCAGGCTGTGCGAGATCGCCTGTTCCGCCAGTTGCGTGATGGCATTGTGCTGCTCGCGGATGCGCGTGGCGTAGGGCTCGTGCACCTGGCCCGCGCGCGCCAGCAGCTCCGACAGGCTGCGCGTGGTGCAGAAGCGCAGGGCGAGCGTGTCGATCCAGCCCTCGGCGGCGTCCAGCTGCAGCTCGGCGGCCGTCAGGTAGGCCAGCATGGCCACCATGTTGGAGGCGGCCTCGAAGTCGAAGTTGCCTTCCTTGATGTCCTTGGCCATTGCACGGATCTCGGCCACCACCTGCGCGACCTGGCGCTGCAGCATCAGGTTGAAGATGGTGATGACGCTGGCGAAACGCTGCAGGCGCAGGCTCTTGGGCGCCTTTTCCAGCGCGTGGTTCATGTTGTCCAGGCAGCGCTGCAGGCCCTTGGAATCGCGGTCGGTGAAGCGCGTCACTGCCAGCAGCACGATGGTCTGGTAGTCGAACATCTTCGAGCTGATGCCCATCAGCGTCGCGCGTTCCAGCGCCTGCTTGGCCTCGGCGTTCTCGCCGAGGTAGAAGGCCAGCATGCCCTGGCGCTGCAGGCGCGTGATCGAGCCGGGCGTCAGCTGCGTGGCGGTGCGATACGTGGCGAGCGCCTCGGCGAACTGGCCCTGGTCGACCTGGACGCGGCCCATCACGTCGTAGGCGTCGGCGAAGCCGGGCTGGTCGGTGATCAGGCTCTCCAGCGTGCGCTTGCCCGCCGGCGCGGAGCCGCCCTCGATCTGCGCGCGCGCGACGCCCAGCCGCGCCCACGGCAGCGCCTGCGTGGCGATCACGGCCTCGTACATGGCGCGGGCCTCGTCGTGCTTGCCCACGCGCAGCAGCAGTTCGGCGCCGATGCGCGCGGCGTAGAGCCAGTAGGCGGCCTTGACCTCGAAGCGGCGCACGCACAGCTGCGCCGCGAGGTCGAACTGGCCGTCGTCGATGGCGATGAAGATGTCCTTGAGGATCTTCTTGCGATGGCGCGCCTGCTGGATGCGTTCCGACAGCGCATGCGCCGTGTGCGGCTTGAGCAGGTAGCTGTCGAGCGCCGACTCCGCAGCCTCGGCGACCGCCGCGTAGCTGGCTTCGGACGTCACCATGACGAACACGGTCGAGAACGGCAGCAGCTGCGCCCGGCGCAGGTCGTTGAGCAGATCCTGGCCGGAGTAGTTGCCGCCGTGGAAGTCCTGCTCGCACAGCACGATGTCGAACTCGCGCGCCTCGAGCTGGCGCCGCGCGTCCTGCACGCGGCCGCACTGCACGATCGTTCCGACGCCGAGGTCGCGAAGTTGCGCGGCCTGGATGCTGCGCGCCGTCGGGTTGGCGTCGATGACCAGCGCGCGGCAGTTGACGATGTCCGGGTCGTAGGCCGGCTGCCCGCCGAAGGCGGCTGGCAGGCGCGGTTTCATCTCCGACTGGACACTCTTCATGACGCGAATCACCCATTGCGGGGCGCCGGATGGACGCCCGTCAAATGGGTATCGGCCCGCCTGGTCGGAAACTTGAAGCCTGGCTTGAGAGGGGAATCCCGGACAAGCAAAAGGCCGCACGAGGCGGCCTTCAGGGGGCGATTACTTGAACAGATCCTTGACCCGATCCGTCCACGTCTTCGAGTTGGGCGAGTGCTTGTCGCCGCCCTTGCGCAGCGATTCGTCCAGCTCCTTGAGCAGCTTGCGCTGGTGCTCGGTGAGCTTGATCGGCGTCTCGAGCGTGATGTGGCAATACAGGTCGCCCGGGTAGCTGGAGCGGATGCCCTTGATGCCCTTGCCGCGCAGGCGGAAGGTCTTGCCGTGCTGCGTGCCTTCCGGCAGCTCGATCTCGACCTTGCCGCTGAGCGTGGGCACCTCGATCGTGCCGCCGAGCGCGGCCTGGGTCATCGGCACCGGCACCGTGCAGTGCAGGTCGTCGCCGTCGCGCTCGAAGATGTCGTGCTGCTTGATGCGGATCTCGATGTAGAGATCGCCCGGCGGCCCGCCGTTGGGGCCCGGCTCGCCGTTGCCCGACGAGCGGATGCGCATGCCTTCGTTGATGCCCGCCGGGATCTTGACTTCCAGCGTCTTCGTCTTCTTGATGCGGCCCTGGCCCGAGCAGGTGGGGCAGGGCTCGGGGATGATCTTGCCGGTGCCGTGGCAGTTCGGGCAGGTCTGCTGGATCGAGAAGAAGCCCTGGCGCATGTGCACCGTGCCGGCGCCCGAGCAGGTGGGGCAGGTCTTGGGCGAGGTGCCCGGCTTCGCGCCCGAGCCCTTGCAGGTCTCGCAGTTCTCCCAGCTCGGCACGCGGATCTGCGTGTCCTTGCCGGTGGCCGCCTCCTCGAGCGTGATCTCCATCGCGTAGCTGAGGTCGTTGCCGCGGTAGACCTGCTTGCCGCCCGCGCCGCGGCGTTGTCCGCCCTGGCCGCCGAAGATGTCGCCAAAGATGTCGCCGAACGCCTCCGCGAAGCCGCCGAAGCCTTCCGCACCCGCGCCATGGCCCATGTTCGGGTCGACGCCGGCGTGGCCGTACTGGTCGTAGGCCGCCTTCTTCTGCGGATCCGAGAGCATCTCGTAGGCCTCCTTGGCCTCCTTGAACTTCTCCTCGGACGCCTTTGCGCCGTCACCCTGGTTGCGGTCCGGGTGGTGCTTCATCGCGAGCTTGCGATAGGCCTTCTTGATGTCGTCGTCGGACGCACCCTTCTTCAGGCCGAGGACTTCGTAGTAATCGCGTTTGCTCATGGGGCAATTATCTTTTCAGGGCGCGGATAAACCGGGCAGGGCGTGCGCCGGAAGCGTGGAGGAACGCATCCGGATCGCGCTTATCTAGCGAGAAAGGCCGGCGGCCTGGCCGTGTCGAACACGGACAAGTCACCGGCCAGTTGGCGAAGCGGAGCTTCAGCCCTTCTTGACTTCCTTGAAGTCGGCGTCGACCACGTTGTCGTCGGCCGCGTGGGCCGCCTGCGGTTCGGCCTGGGCGTGCTCGCCCGCGCCGGCCGCCGCACCCGCTGCCGCCTGTTGCGCGGCCTGCTGGTCGGCGTAGACCTTCTCGCCCAGCTTCTGGCTGGCGGTCATCAGCGCCTCGGTCTTGGCCTCGATCGCGGCCTTGTCGTCGCCCTTGATCGCTTCCTCGACATCCTTCAGCGCGGACTCGATGGCTTCCTTCTCGGACGCTTCCAGCTTCTCGCCGTGCTCGGACAGGCTCTTGCGCACCGAGTGCACCATCGCGTCGCCCTGGTTGCGCGCCGACACGAGCTCGACCTTCTTCGAATCCTCGGCGGCGTTGACCTCGGCGTCGCGCACCATCTTCTGGATTTCGTCCTCGGTCAGGCCCGAGTTCGCCTTGATGGTGATCTTGTTTTCCTTGCCGGTGGCCTTGTCCTTGGCGCCGACGTGCAGGATGCCGTTGGCGTCGATGTCGAAGGTCACCTCGATCTGCGGCGTGCCGCGCGCGGCCGGCGGGATGCCCTCGAGGTTGAACTCGCCCAGGCTCTTGTTGCCCGTGGCCAGCTCGCGCTCGCCCTGGTAGACCTTGATCGTGACGGCCGGCTGATTGTCGTCGGCGGTCGAGAACACCTGGCTGAACTTGGTCGGGATCGTGGTGTTCTTCTTGATCATCTTGGTCATCACGCCGCCGAGGGTCTCGATGCCGAGCGACAGCGGGGTGACGTCCAGCAGCAGCACGTCCTTGCGGTCGCCCGAGAGCACCTGGCCCTGGATGGCGGCGCCGACGGCCACGGCCTCGTCAGGATTGACGTCCTTGCGCGGCTCCTTGCCGAACACTTCCTTGACCTTGTCCTGCACCTTGGGCATGCGGGTCATGCCGCCCACGAGGATGACGTCGTTGATGTCGGAGATCTTGACGCCGGCGTCCTTGATGGCCGTCTGGCAGGGCGCGATCGTGCGTTCGATCAGCTCCTCGACCAGCGACTCGAGCTTGGCGCGCGTCAGCTTGACGTTCAGGTGCTTCGGGCCCGACGCGTCGGCCGTGATGTAGGGCAGGTTGACGTCGGTCTGGGTCTGGCTGGACAGCTCGATCTTGGCCTTTTCCGCGGCTTCCTTCAGGCGTTGCAGCGCGAGGACGTCCTTGGTCAGGTCGACGCCCTGGTCCTTCTTGAACTCGGCGACGATGTAATCGATGATGCGCTGGTCGAAGTCCTCGCCGCCCAGGAACGTGTCGCCGTTGGTGGACAGCACTTCGAACTGCATCTCGCCGTCGACGTCGGCGATCTCGATGATCGAGATGTCGAACGTGCCGCCGCCCAGGTCATAGACGGCGATCTTGCGGTCGCCCTTGCCGTGCTTGTCGAGGCCGAACGCGAGCGCCGCGGCCGTCGGTTCGTTGATGATGCGCTTGACGTCCAGGCCCGCGATGCGGCCGGCGTCCTTGGTGGCCTGGCGCTGGCTGTCGTTGAAGTAGGCCGGCACCGTGATGACGGCCTCGGTCACTTCCTCGCCGAGATAGTCCTCGGCGGTCTTCTTCATCTTGCGCAGGACCTCGGCGCTGACCTGCTGCGGCGCGAGCTTCTTGCCGCGCACGCCCACCCAGGCGTCGCCGTTGTCGGCGGCCAGGATCTGGTAGGGCATCAGGTTGATGTCCTTCTGCACTTCCTTCTCGGTGAACTTGCGACCGATCAGGCGCTTGACCGCGTACAGGGTGTTCTTCGGATTGGTGACGGCCTGGCGCTTGGCGGACGCGCCGACCAGCACCTCGCCGTCTTCCTGGTAGGCGATGATCGACGGCGTGGTGCGCGCACCTTCCGAGTTCTCGATCACCTTGGTGGTGTTGCCTTCCATGATGGACACGCACGAGTTCGTGGTGCCCAGGTCAATACCGATGATTCGTCCCATTTGGTTTCTCCTGCGAAGCTTGTTGAAGCTGAATTTGGTGTTGTGATCGAGATGCGGCTGGCGCTGTCTTATTCAAGGCCGAAACGCGTTTTTTGCCGCGTTTCGTCCACGATTGAAGGCGTCGCGAGCCGCTTTTCGGCTTACTTCGGCGCCGAGACCGTGACGAGCGCCGGACGCAGCACGCGGTCGGCGATCAGGTAGCCCTTCTGCAGGACGGTCACCACGGTGTTGGCTTCCTGGTCGGCCGGCACCATCGAGATCGCCTGGTGCTGGTGCGGGTCGAACCTGGTGCCCGACTGCGGGTTGATCTGGCTGACCTTGTTGCGCTCCAGCGCGGCGACGAGCTGGCGCAGCGTGGCGTGAACGCCCTCGAGCACCTGTTCCACGGCGGCGCCCGGGGTGGCGATCGCGGCCTCGAGGCTGTCCTTGACGGGCAGCAGGCTCTCGGCGAAGCCTTCGACGGCGTACTTGCGGGCCTTGGCGACTTCCTCGTCCGCGCGGCGGCGCGCGTTCTCGACCTCGGCCTTGGCGCGCAGGTGCGCATCGGTCAGCTCGGCGACCTTGGCCTCGAGTTCGGCGATGCGGCCGGCGTCGCCGCCGGGATTGGCCTCGGGGGCGGCGGCGCCGTTCTCGACCGGCGATTGCAGCGGAGCTTGCGGGGTTTGTTCTTCCGGATTCATGGTCTTGTAGAGGTTAAACGGTCGCGTTGCGCGGGGACGTGGAGGCGGCACTCCGCATTTCAAGAGGCCACACGAAACTTTTTTTGCCGGCGCGACTCTCCGGCGCCGGCCAGGACTACTCGTCGTCGACCGATGCGCTCCAGCGCTGCCAATCGACCAGGTCGCGGCGGTCGCGCTTGGTCGGCCGGCCGAGTTCCTGCGCATTGGCCGGTTCGACGCCGAACTTGCGCGCCTCCGCGGCCTGCTGCTGGGCCCGGATGCTGGCTTCGGTCTCCTGGTACAGCGTTCGGGCCACCGTCGCCGGCCCCCGCATCGCGCCCAGGCCGAGGACCAGCAATTCCCGGACCGAGCCGGCCTGGCGGATCTCGATCCTGTCGTTGACACGCACCGAGCGCGCCGGCTTGGCGGCCTGGCCGTTGACGTGCACGCGGCCCTTGTCGATCTCCTCGGCCGCCAAGCCCCGCGTCTTGAAGAAGCGGGCGACCCACAGCCACTTGTCGAGCCGCATGTCGGCGGCGGCGGCGGGAGCAGCTGAGGCTTGGGCGTGACGGGTCATCGTTGCTCGGGGGCGCCGTGCGCGACGGCGCGGGCCTGGCGTTGCTGGAGGGCTTCCCTGGACATGGGGGTGGTGTCCCAGCCCTGCAAGTGCCGCAGCGCGACCCCGGTCATCGCCTTCATGCCTTCGGGGCTGTTGTTGAGGCAGGCGATGTAGTGGAAGGCCTTGCCGCCGGCCGACAGGAAGGCCGCGCGAGCCTCGATGGCGATCTCCTCGAGCGTCTCGAGGCAGTCGGCGGCGAAGCCCGGGCAGATGACGTCCACGCCCTCGACGCCGCCGCGGGCCATCGCCTTGAGCGTCGGCTCGGTGTAGGGCTGCAGCCACTCGGCACGGCCGAAGCGGCTCTGGAAGGTGACGCGCCAGTCGCCGTCCTCCAACTGCAGCTTCTCGGCCAGCAGGCGGCCGGTCTTCAGGCATTCGCAGTGGTACGGATCGCCCAGCAGCAGCGTGCGCTTGGGCATGCCGTGGAAGCTCATCACCAGCTTGCGGCCGCGGCCCTCGCGCGCCCAGTGCTTGCGCACCTGGGCGGCCAGTGCCTCGATGTAGCCGGGATCGTCGTGGTAGTGGTTGACGAAGCGCAGCTCGGGCACGCGGCGCGTGCGTTTCGCCCAGTCCGCGACGTCGTCGATCACGCTGGCGGTGGTCGCCGCCGAATACTGCGGATAGGCCGGGAACACGAGGATGCGCGTGGCGCCCTCGGCGCACAGCGCGTCGAGCGCGGTGGCGATCGCGGGCTGGCCGTAGCGCATCGCCCAGCGCACCTCGACCAGCGGCCCGCGCTCGCCGACGTAGCTGCGCAGCATGTTGGCCTGCCGCGCCGTCCACACGGCCAGCGGCGAGCCTTCGCGCAGCCAGACCTTCTTGTATTTGCGCGCCGATTGCGCCGGCCGAAGTCGCAGGATCACGCCATGCAGGATCAGCCACCACAGCGCGCGCGGGATCTCGACGACGCGCGGATCCGACAGGAACTGCGCGAGATAGCGCCGCAGCGCCGGCGTGGTCGGCGCGTCGGGCGTGCCCAGGTTGACGAGCAGCACGCCGACCTTCTCGGCGCGGTCGTGCGCGTGGTCGCGCGGAGCGTCGGTCATCAGGAACCCTTCGTGCTTCGCACTTCGGGGCGAGCGCCTTCGGGCGGCCGGGCGTCGCTCATCGCCGCGACGGAAGCGGGGCGGGATTCAGCAGGTCGTACTCGTCGTCGCGCCGGATGGGCGCGTGCAGCACCTCGAACTGCATCGCTGCGACGCCCGGATCCTCCGGCGACCCGCTGAGGCCGACCTCGCCGCTGCCGTGCAGCGTGCAGCTGCCGCGGCGCAGGCTCACGACCTCGTCCTCGCTGGAGAAGCGCACGAACGTGCCGTTGATGCTGAGGTCGGACAGCTGGAACGTGGCGCCGATCCAGTCGATGCGGCAGTGCGCGCGCGACACGCGCGCGTCGTCGACCTGCATGTCGGACGCGGCCGCGCGGCCGATCACCACCGGCATGTTGAACGCCGTGAAGCGCTTGACCTTGTTGCCCCACGTGAGGACGACGGACTCGGGACCGATGAGGCCCATGCCGGGACCGCCGCCCACGAGCGTGGGCGCGGTGTCCATGCCGCGGCGCGACAGCAGGTGCACCTCGACCGGCTCGACGCGCCCGCGCAGGCGCACGAGGTCGAGGCTGCGGAACATGTCGCGCGAATCGAGGGGCAGGGCGCGCAGCACCTCGACCGTGACCAGCGTCTCGTTGTCGCCCGCGTGGTCGAGCAGCCGCGCGGCGACGTTGACGGCGTCGCCGAAGTAGTCGCCGCTGACCTCCACCGTCTCGCCCAGCGCGATGCAGACCTGCAGTTGGAGACGCGCCTCCGTGAAGCCGGTCAGCGCGTCGCGCCGCCGCATCACGATGTCGATCTCCTCGTGCATCTGGTCGGCTGCCTCGACCGCCTGCGCGGCGGTCGGGAAGACGGCCATCAGGCCGTCGCCCAGCGTCTTGACGACCAGGCCGCCGGTGGCCGGCACGCGCCGCGAGATCGCGTCCACCGTCTCGGTGACGATCTGGGACGCGTCGGTGTTGCCGAGCAGTTCGTACAGCGCGGTGCTGCCACGAAGGTCGGCGAAGACGACGGCACGACGCTGGATGGCGGACATGCGGGCGGCGCCTTTACCGAACGATTAGAGATTGTCCAGGTAGGTGCGCAGCTTGTCCGACCGGCTCGGGTGCTTGAGCTTGCGGATCGCCTTCGCCTCGATCTGGCGGATGCGCTCGCGCGTGACGTCGAACTGCTTGCCCACTTCTTCCAGCGTGTGGTCGGTGGACATCTCGATGCCGAAGCGCATGCGCAGCACCTTGGCCTCGCGCGGCGTCAGGCTGTCGAGGATGTCCTTGACCACGTCGCGCAGGCCGGCGTGCATCGCGGCCTCCACCGGCGCGAGGTTGTTGGTGTCCTCGATGAAGTCGCCCAGGTGGGAGTCGTCGTCGTCCCCGATCGGCGTTTCCATGGAGATCGGCTCTTTCGCGATCTTCATGATCTTGCGGATCTTGTCTTCCGGCATCTCCATCTTCTCGGCGAGCGTCGGCGCGTCCGGCTCGAAGCCGAACTCCTGCAGATGCTGGCGCGAGATGCGGTTCATCTTGTTGATCGTCTCGATCATGTGGACCGGGATGCGGATCGTGCGGGCCTGGTCGGCGATCGAGCGCGTGATGGCCTGGCGGATCCACCACGTCGCGTACGTCGAGAACTTGTAGCCGCGACGATATTCGAACTTGTCGACCGCCTTCATCAGGCCGATGTTGCCTTCCTGGATCAGGTCGAGGAACTGCAGGCCGCGGTTGGTGTACTTCTTGGCGATGGAGATCACGAGGCGCAGGTTGGCCTCGATCATTTCCTTCTTCGCATCGCGCGAGGCCTTCTCGCCCTCGTTCATCTTGCGGTTGATTTCCTTCAGGTGCTCGATCGGCACCACGGCGCGCGCCTGCAGGTCGATCAGCTTCTGCTGCAGCTCCTGGATCGCGGGCAGGTTGCGTCCCATCACCACGCTGTAGCCGCGGTTGCCGGCGATTTCCTTCTCGGCCCAGTGCAGGTTGAGCGAGTTCGTCGGGAACGTCTTGATGAAGTGGTCCTGCGGCATGCCGCACTTGTCGACGACGATCTTGCGGATCTCGCGCTCGTAGCGGCGCACGTCGTCCACCTGGCCGCGCAGGATCTGGCACAGGCGCTCGATGGTCTTGACCGTGAAGCGGATCTTCATCAGGTCGTCGGTGAGCGCGGCCTGGGCCTTGTCGTACGAGGGCGAGCGGTAGCCGTCCTTCTCGAACGCCTTGCGCATCTTGTCGAAGTGCGTGCTGAGCTCGCCGAACTTGACCAGGGCCTGCGCCTTCAGCTCCTCGAGCTTCTTGGTCAGCGCCTTGGAGCCGCCGGCGCCGTCGTCGTCGTCTTCCTCGTCGAACTCGTCGAAGTCTTCTTCGGCGACGTAGTCGTCCGCCTCATTGGTGGACACGAAGCCGTCGACGGCCTCGGAGATCTGCATCTCGCCCTTCTGGATGCGGTCGGCCACGGCCAGGATCTCGGCGATCGTGGTGGGCGAGGCCGAGATGGCCTGCATCATCGACTGCAGGCCGCCTTCGATGCGCTTGGCGATCTCGATCTCGCCTTCGCGCGTCAGCAGCTCGACCGAGCCCATCTCGCGCATGTACATGCGCACGGGGTCGGTGGTGCGGCCGAACTCGGAGTCGACCGTCGACAGCGCGGCCTCGGCCGCTTCCTCGGCTTCCTCTTCCGTCGCGCCGGACTGGGTCTGGCCCGAGATCAGCAGCGTGGCGGCGTCGGGCGCCTGCTCGTACACGGCGATGCCCATGTCGTTGAGCATCGACACGATGGCTTCGAGGATTTCGTTGTCGACCAGCTTCTCGGGCAAGTGGTCGTTGATTTCCTGGTGCGTCAGGAAGCCGCGCGTCTTGCCCATCTTGATGAGCGTCTTCAGCTCATGGCGGCGCTTGGCGACTTCCTCTTCGGTCAGCTGCGTCTCGTCCAGGCCGAACTCGCGCATCAGCGCGCGTTCCTTGGCCCGCGACACCTTCATGCGCAGCGGCTTGACCTTGGCCTTGACCTCGCCGACTTCCTCGACGGCTTCTTCGACGCCCTCGGCCTCGACTTCGCCCTCGAGATCGGCCTCGACGTCCGCGTCTTCCTCGAACGCCGGCGCCTTCGCGACTTCTTCCTTCTTGCCCTTCTTGCCCTTGGCCTCGGGCGCGGCGGTCTTGGCGGCGGTCTTCGTCGCGGCCTTGGCCGGCGTCTTCACGGCAGCGGAAGCCTTCTCGGCGGTCTTCGCCGCAGGCGCCTTCGCGGCAACCTTGGTCGCAGCAGCGGACACCGCCTTCTTCTCGACGACGGGCTTGTCGGCGGCCGTCTTCGCGGCGGCGGTCGTCGTCTTGGCAGTATCAGCGCTCTTCTTGGCAGTCATGCGTTTCCTTGAATGAATGTCGACCCAGGTCGCCCGGCATATCAGCCCGCGTCAATCTCGACTCGCCCCGGGAATATGCGGGCCAGCATCGAAAAAGAAAGTCAGGCAATGAATTTCCCCTCGCGTTTCGACGCGAAGGACACCGGCAGGCAAGTTGGCGTGAACGTGGTTTGAATGAGCAGCTCTTGCGGGAGAAGGTGGCCGGTGGTGATGCCCTTGACGAGGGTGGCCGGGGCCCGGAGTTAGCTGCTCTCACTGCACGTCACAAGTTGCCGCTGAGTGGGATATCGGATTATACCTCATTCTCCAATGAAAACCACCGGTTCGCGGCGGGCGCGATGCCGTGGAAAGGCCGCGTCGCGCGGCCGTCAGTCACTCTTCGGCACGCTGCGCGGACATTCGAGCCTTGACCTCTTCCCAGTGCCGGAAGACCTCGCGGTAGCGCGCCAGGGCCGCGGGATCCGTCGCGGCCTGCGCGAGCAGGGCCTGGGTGCGCAGGCGCAGTTCCCGATCGAGGATCTTGTCGACGTTGGCCCGGAACTCGGCAAAGGTCGCGTTCGGCTCGGCGTCGCCGTCGGCGATCGCCAGCGCCTCGGCGCCCAGGCCGGGATCTTCCCGCAGCGCGTGGCTCAGCACGGCCCAGGAGCGGGGGCCGTGTTCAGCGTGGTCGCGCTCCAGCCACGCGACCAGCGGTCCGTACGGCGCGGGCAGCGAGTGCATCAGCTCGTGGTCGTCGGGGGACAGCTGTTCCCAGTATTCGGCGTGGCCGAACAGCATCTGGATCGCGCGGCTCTCGGCGGTCATGGGCGCCGAGCGCGGCTGGCGCCGCTGGGCGTCGAGCTCGGCTTCCTCGCGCGCGCGCGCCGCCCATTTCGGGTTCATCGGCCGGGTGCTGCGGAAGCCGCCCTTGCCGGCCTGGAAATCGCGGCCCGGGCTGCGCGGTCGCGCCTCGCCGGGCGCGAGGAAGGTATCGGCGCCGGACAGGGCGGCATTCGCGTCGTCGAGGTCCGGCGGCGCGTCGTGCCAGGGTGCGCCGTCCTCGGAGGCGCGCCCGCCCCGACGCGGCGCGCTGCCGGTTCGCCACAGCGACTGCAGGTCGGCCAGCGGCAGGTTGCCCTTGAGCGCCAGCTCGCCCAGCAGCTGTTTCTGCAGCGCACCCTCGGGCAGGGCGCTCCACAAGGGCTTGGCCTGCGCGAGCATGCGGGCGCGGCCCTCCGCGGTCGTCATGTCGCAGTCGTGCTGCGCGACCTCGATCAGCTGCTGCGACAAGGGCAGGGCGTCCTGCACATACTGCTCGAACGCCTTCGTTCCATGTTCGCGCACGTAGCTGTCCGGATCGTGCTCCTTGGGCAGGAACAGGAAGCGGAAGCTGCGCGTGTCGGTGGCGTGCGGCAGCGCGGCCTCGAGCGCGCGCCCGGCGGCGCGGCGCCCGGCCGCGTCGCCGTCGAAGCTGAAGATGACCTTCTCCGTGAAGCGCAGCAGCTTGTGCACGTGTTCGGCGGTGCAGGCGGTGCCCAACGTCGCCACGGCGTTCGGAAAACCCAGCTGCGCCAGCGCGACCACGTCCATGTAGCCCTCGGTGACCAGCACATAGCCCTTGTCGCGCAGGCCCTGGCGCGCCTCGAACAGTCCGTACAGCTCGCGGCCCTTGCTGAAGACGGGCGTCTCGGGCGAGTTGAGGTACTTCGGCTCGCCCTTGTCCAGCACCCGGCCGCCGAAGGCGATCACCTCGCCCTTGACGTTGCGGATCGGGAACATGATGCGCTCGCGGAAGCGGTCGTAGCGCTTCTGCGTGGCCGGATCGTCGCCCGAGACGATCACCATCCCCGACTCGACCAGCAACGGGTCGTCATAGCGCGGGAAGCAGCTCGCCAGCGTGCGCCAGCCCTCGGGGGACCAGCCGAGCGCGAAGCGCGCCGCGATCTCGCCGCTGAGGCCGCGGCCCTTCAGGTACTCGATGGCCCGCGGCGAGGCCTTCAGCTGCTGCTTGTAGTGGTCGGCGGCCTTGGCCAGGATGTCCGACAGCGTCGTGCTCTGCGCCTTCTTGCGCGCGGCCTCGGCGCGCTCCTCGGGCGTCGCGTCGTCCTCCGGCACCGGCATGCCCACCTGCTGGGCGAGGTCCGTCACGGCGTCGACGAAGCCCATGCCGTGGTGCTCGCACAGGAAGCGGATCGCGTCGCCGTGCACGCCGCAGCCGAAGCAGTGGTAGGTCTGGCGGGTCGGGCTGACGATGAAGCTGGGCGACTTCTCGCCGTGGAACGGGCACAGGCCCTTGTAGTTGATGCCCGCCTTCTTCAGCGTGACGGTGCGCCCGACCAGCTCGACGATGTCGACGCGGGAAAGCAGGTCTTGGACGAATTGGCCGGGGATCACGAATGCAGTGTAGAAGGAAGCCGAGCCGGAAACGAAACGAGCGCCCTGGGGCGCTCGAAACTCGGAAGAGGGCGTTCAGCCCCGGGGTGGAAACCCGTTCAGACGGCGAAATCGGTCAGTTGCTTGCCCGATTCCAGCGCGGCCGAGAGCCACTTCGGCTTCAGGCCGCGGCCCGTCCAGGTCTGGCCGCTGGCGGGATCGCGGTATTTCGCCGCGACCTTGCGGCCGCTGGTGCTGGCGCGCGGGCCGGCGGCTTTGGTGACGAGGTCGGCCGCGGTCAAACCATGCTCGGCCATCAGTGCACGAACCTTGGAAATGGCCTCGTTGCGCTCTTGACGGCGCGCGTCCGAAATCTGGCGGTCGATTTCGGCCTTTTGGGCCAGAAGATCCTGCAGGGAAGACATGTCTCAAATCCTCGTGTCAATTCGACAATTGAAACATCTTATCGCGAAATACGCAAAAAGAAACTCAATGGGGAAGTTGCATGTGACACTTTGCACGTGTCTGGCAGCTTCGACGCGAATATACACCGCCGCCGCAGAAAAATATTGCCCTCACGTGAAGTGAAAGCCGGCGGAGGATGAGAAAAGTCTCGTTCAGGGCGCCGGCGGAACGTAGCCGGCGGGTTGTTCGGCGCCGCCGCCGAAGAAGAAGCTTTCCATTTGGCGCGCCAGATATTGACGCGCGCGCAGGTCGGCGAGGTTCAGGCGATTCTCGTTGACGAGCATCGTCTGGTGCTTCTTCCACGCCTCGAAGGCTTCCTTGCTGACGTTGTCGTAGATTCGCTTGCCGAGCTCGCCCGGATAGGGCGCGAAGGCCAGGCCCTCGGCTTCGCGCTTGAGATAGACGCATTGGACGTTGCGTGTCATGGGAACTCCTGCTGTTCGTGAGAGGGCCGGCGGCGGGCGCCGCGGCCGCTGATGTGTTGCGATTGATCGGCTTCTAGGGCAGTTTTTTGACGAGTACCTGCGAACGCCGATCCCAGTTGTATTTCTTCTTGCGCGCCTCGGGCAACCATTCGGGGTCGACCTGTTCGAAGCCGCGTTTGATGAACCAGTGCATCGTGCGCGTCGTCAGCACGAATATCGACTTGACGCCGAGCGCCTTTGCACGGTGTTCGATTCGCTTGAGAATCCGGTCGCCATCGCCCTGGCCCTGAACCTGCGGCGATACCGTGAGCGCCGCCAATTCGGCGGTGCCGGCCTCGGGATACGGATACAGCGCGGCGCAACCGAAAATGATTCCGTCGTGTTCGATGACGGTATAGGTGGCGACGTCGCGTTCGATTTCCGTGCGGCTGCGCTTGACGAGCGTTCCGTCGCGCTCGAAAGGCTCGATCAATTGCAGGATACCCCCGACGTCGTCGGAAGTGGCCTCGCGCAGGCTCTCGAGTTTCTCGTCGACGACCATGGTGCCGATGCCGTCGTGGGTGAAGACCTCCATCAGCAGCGCGCCGTCGACCGAGAACGGCAGGATGTGCGAACGCTCCACGCCGCCCTGGCAGGCCTTGACGCAGTGCTGCAGGTAGAACGCGGTGTCGAACGGGGTCAGTGGCGCGGGCAGCGAGGCGACCAGGCGCTCGGCGTCGGCCAGCGCGAGCTCGGTGTCGATCGGCGTCTCCGGGTCGGCCGGATCCTCGTGGACGCCCGGCACCTCGGTGAGGAACAGCAGCTTGTCGGCCTGCAGCGCGACCGCGGTGGACGTGGCCACCTCTTCCATGGTGAGGTTGAACGCCTCGCCGGTGGGCGAGAAGCCAAACGGCGACAGCAGCACCACCGCGCCGATGTCGATCGCGCGGCGGATCGCCACGCCGTCGACCTTGCGCACCACGCCGCTGTGCATGAAGTCGACGCCGTCGACGATGCCCACGGGCCGCGCCGTCAGGAAGTTGCCCGAGACGACGCGCACCGTCGCGTTGGCCATGGGCGTGTTGGGCAGGCCTTGCGAGAACGCGGCCTCGATCTCGAAGCGCAGCTGGCCGGCGGCCTCCTGCGCGCAGTCGAGCGCCACCTCGTCGGTGATGCGGATGCCGTGGCTGTAGCGCGCCGGGTGGTTCTTGGCCTTGAGCTGGTCGTTGACCTGCGGCCGGAAGCCGTGCACCAGCACCAGCTTCATGCCCATCGCGTGAAGGATGGCGAGATCCTGCACCAGCGCGTTGAGCTTGCCCGCCGCAATCATCTCGCCGGCGATGGCGACGACGAAGGTCTTGCCGTGATAGGCGTGGATGTGCGGCGCCACGGCGCGGAACCAGGGCACGAACGTGTGGGGAAAGACCAGGTCGAGGCTCATCGGCAGCGGCTCATTTCGTCAGCCCGGCATTGTGCCGCACGGGGTCAAACCCATATGGGATGCAGTCCCCGTTTGTCCAGATATTGCGCAGATAATCGCCGGCTCGTGAATTCGCCTACCCGTCCCCCCGCACCGCGTCCGCCCGCCGCGCCTCGTCCGGCGTTCGCGCCGCGTTCCGAACGTCCGCAGCGCCCGCCGCGCGCCGCACCGGCCCCCGCCAACCCGGTGCCGCCCATCACCTTCCCCGAGTCGCTGCCGGTCTCCAGCCGGCGCGAGGACATTGCGCGCGCCATCCGCGACCACCAGGTGGTCATCGTCTGCGGCGAGACGGGCTCCGGCAAGACGACGCAGTTGCCCAAGATCGTGCTCGAACTCGGCCGCGGGCGCGCCAACGGCGGCGGGCTGATCGGCCACACGCAGCCGCGGCGGATCGCGGCGTCCAGCGTCGCCAGGCGCATCGCCTTCGAGCTGAACTCGCCGCTGGGCGAGGTGGTCGGCTACCGCGTCCGCTTCCAGGATCGCTTCCAGCCGGGCGCGTCGGTCAAGCTGATGACGGACGGCATCCTGCTGGCCGAGACGCAGTCGGATCCACTGCTCAAGGCCTACGACACGCTGATCATCGACGAGGCGCACGAGCGCAGCCTCAACATCGACTTCCTGCTCGGCTACCTGCGCCAGATCCTGCCGCGCCGGCCCGACCTCAAGGTGATCGTGACCTCGGCCACGATCGACGCCGACCGCTTCGCGAAGCACTTCGAGTCGGCCAAGGGCCCGGCGCCGGTGATCATGGTCAGCGGGCGGCTGTTCCCGGTCGAGCAGCGCTGGCGGCCGTTCGAGGAGTCGCGCGAGTACGGGCTGAACGAGGCCATCGTCGACGCGGTCGACGAGCTGTGGCGCAGCGGGCCGGGCGACGTGCTGGTCTTCCTGCCGGGCGAGCGCGAGATCCGCGAGGCCGCCGAGAAGCTGCGCGGGCACCATCCGCCGGGCGTCGAGATCCTGCCGCTGTTCGCGCGGCTGTCGCAGGCCGAGCAGGATCGCGTGTTCGAGACTGGCGCCGCGCCGCGCATCGTGCTGACCACCAACGTGGCCGAGACCTCGCTGACCGTGCCGGGCATCCGCTACGTGATCGACTCGGGGCTGGCGCGCGTCAAGCGCTACAGCTACCGCAACAAGGTCGAGCAGCTGCAGATCGAGCCCATCAGCCAGGCCGCGTGCAACCAGCGCGCCGGCCGTTGCGGACGCGTCGCCAACGGCACCTGCATCCGCCTGTTCGACGAGAAGGACTTCGCCGGCCGGCCGAAATTCACCGACCCCGAGATCCTGCGCTCGTCGCTGGCCGGCGTCATCCTGCGCATGAAGAGCCTGCGCTTCGGCGCCGTCGAGGACTTCCCGTTCCTCGAGGAACCGCCGCGCAAGGCCATCGCCGACGGCTACGCGCTGCTGGGCGAGCTCAACGCGGTCGACGACTTCAACGAGCTGACGCCCATCGGCACAGAACTCGCGAAGCTGCCGCTGGATCCGCGCGTCGGCCGCATGATCCTCGAGGCGCGCGAGCGCCACTGTCTCAACGAGGTGCTGGTGATCGCCTCGGCGCTGTCGGGCCAGGACGTGCGCGACCGTCCGCTCGAGCAGCAGCAGGCCGCCGACGAGAAGCACAAGAAGTTCGACGACGAGCGCTCGGAGTTCATGGGCTACGTCAAGCTGTGGAAATGGCTGGACGTGTCGCGCGGCGGGCAGGCCGACGCCGATCTCGACGCGGTCCAGCTCGCGCCGCGGCCGCCGCGCGGCGCGTCCGCGCACGCGCGTCACGGGGGCGCGCAGGCGAACGCGCCCGCGCCCGCGCCGACCCACAAGCTCAGCAACCGCCGCTACGAGCAACTGCTGCGCGAGAACTTCGTCAGCGTGCGCCGCGTGCGCGAATGGCGCGACATCCACTCGCAGCTGCTGACGGTCGTCGCCGACCACGGCTGGCAGCTCAACACGGCGCCCGCCAACTACGACCAGGTGCACCTGGCGATGCTGGCCGGCCTGCTGGGCAACCTCGGCCAGAAGAGCGACGACGAGGAGTGGTATCTCGGCGCGCGCGGCATCAAGTTCTGGCGCCATCCGGGCGCGCACCTGTCGAAGAAGCCGGGGCGCTGGATCGTCACTGCCGAACTGGTGGAGACGACGCGCCTGTACGGCCGCGGCATCGCCGCGATCGACCCGCAGTGGATCCCCGGCATCGCCGGCCACCTGCTGAAGACGCAGCTGCTCGAGCCGCACTGGGAGAAGAAGGCCGCCGAGGTGATCGCGCTGGAACGTGCGACGCTCTACGGCATCGTCATCTACCAGAACCGGCGCGTGAACTTCGGGCTCGTCGATCCCGTGGTCGCGCGCGAGATCTTCATTCGCGAGGGCCTGGTGCAGGGCGAGTGGGACACGCGGCTGCCGTTCCTCGCGCACAACCGCAAGATGATCGCGCAGGTGCAGGAGCTGGAGCACAAGTCGCGCCGGCAGGACGTGCTGGTCGACGACGAGCTGATCCACGCGTTCTACGACCAGCAGGTGCCCGCCGGCGTGGTCAGCGGCGCGACCTTCGAGAAGTGGTATCGCGACGAATCCGGCAAGCAGCCCAGGCTGCTGATGCTCACGCGCGACGAGCTGATGCGCCACGAGGCCGCCGGCATCACGACGGCCGCGTTCCCGAAGACGATCCGGCTCGGCGGCGTCGACTGCGCGGCCGTCTACCTGCACGAGCCCGGCGACGCCAAGGACGGCCTGACGGTGACGGTGCCCATCTACGCGCTCAACCAGGTCAACGCGGAGCGCGTCGACTGGCTGGTGCCGGGCATGTTGGAGGCCAAGGTGCTGGGGCTGGTCAAGAGCCTGCACCAGCGTCCGCGCTCGCGCCTGGTGCCGCTGCCGGAGTTCGTCGCCGAGTTCGTCGCCACGCACGACTTCGCGCAGGGCGAGCTGCTGGAGGTGCTGCTCAAGGCCGTCAAGGAGCGCACGCAGATCGCGGTGCAGCGCAACGACTTCAAGCTGGAGACGCTGTCGCCGCACCACTTCATGAACTTCCGGGTGGTCGACGAGCACGGCCGCCAGCTGGGCACGGGGCGCAACCTCGCGACGCTGAAGTCGGAGCTGGGCGGCCAGGCGCGCTCGGCGTTCCAGGCGCTGGCGGCGCTGAAGCTGCCGGCGTCGACGCCGTCCGCGCCGGCGCCCATCGCGTTGCCGGCGGGCAGCAAGGGCGTCGTCGCGCGCGTCGAGCCGCCGCCGCCGCCCGCCATGCAGGCGGCCGCGAAGTACACGGCGTGGACGTTCGGCCAGCTGCCCGAGCTGATGGAGATCGCCAAGGGCGGCCAGACGCTGATCGGCTTCCCGGCGCTCATCGACAAGGGCGCGCACGTCGAGATCGAGGTGTTCGACGAGCCCGACGTCGCCGCCGCGAAGCATCGTGCCGGCCTGCGCCGGCTGCTGGCGCTGCAGTTGAAGGAGCCGATCAAGTTCCTCGAGCGCAACATCCCCGACCTGACGAAGATGTCCGTCTTCTTCATGCCGCTGGGCACCGCCGAGGAGTTGCGCGAGCAGATCATCGACGTCGCGATCGACCGCGCGTTCCTCGAGGATCCATTGCCCGCCGACGAGGCCGAGTTCAAGCGCCGGCTGGAGCAGGGCCGCAGCCGCCTGAACCTGATCGCGCAGGAGGTCGCGCGCCAGGCGCACGCGGTGCTGGTGGAATTCGCCGCGGCCACGCGCAAGCTGAAGGACGCGCGGCCGCCGAAGGAGGTCGTCGACGACGTCCAGGCACAGCTGCAACGCCTGGTCGGCAAGCGCTTCGTCGCCACGACGCCCTGGGCGCAGTTGCAGCACCTGCCGCGCTACCTGAAGGGCATCACGCTGCGCCTGGACAAGTTGCGCGCCGACCCCGCGCGCGACGCGCAGCGCCTGGCCGAACTGCGGCCAGCCGAACAACGCTGGCTGCGCACGCTGGCCGACCGCAAGGGCGCCGTCGATGCGCGCCTGACCGAGTACCGCTGGCTGCTGGAGGAACTGCGCGTGAGCTTCTTCGCGCAGGAACTGCGCACGCCGCAGCCGGTCAGCATCAAGCGCCTCGACAAGGCCTGGGAGCAGTTGAGCCGCTGACGCCGCGTCGACGCTGTATCAAGCTGTTTCGCAGGCCGGCGATCCGGTTGCTTTTCGCATCATTGCCTGCGGGGCGGTGGTCTACATTGCCGCATGACTTCGGAGCTGACGACGCCGGATGGGCGCTATCTCGTGATCCAGGGACGCCTGTGGCGCGCCCCGAATCCATCGCTGTCGGCCGAGGCCAAGGTGAGATACATGCGCGAGCTGCTCAATGGCCGGCGCGCGCTGAAGGCCGCCAAGACCTCGGGCGACGACGACGCGATCACCGCGGCGCGCAAGATGGTGGCGCGGGCCCAGGTCGGCCTCGGCGAGCGCGGCCCGGCCTGGTGGACGGACGGCGCGCCCGACTTCAATCGCACGCAGGTCAAGCATTCGCCGTACGCGGACTGGTTCGCCCGCGTCGAGTCGCAGCAACAGACCGCTCGCGCGGCCTGACGGTCACCCGAAGACGGCCAGCGCGTCGTCCATGCCGCCTTCGTTGATCGCCAGCATCGCCTGCGCGCGCACCGCCGGCTTGGCGTGAAACGCGATCGACAGGCCGGCCGCCTCCATCATCGGCAGGTCGTTCGAGCCGTCGCCCACGGCGATCGCCCGGGCGGGCGCGATGCCGAGCTCCGCGCAGGTCTGCAGCAGCATGCGCCGCTTCTCGGCGCCGTCGCAGATGTCGCCCCAGGGCTGCATCACCAGGCCGCCGGTGAGCGCGCCGTCGACGATCTCGAGCCTGTTGGCGCGCGTGTAGTCGATGGCCAGGCGGCGTGCCACGCGGTCGCTGAAGAAGGTGAAGCCGCCGGAGACGAGCAGCGTCTTCAGGCCGGCGTCGCGCAGCGCGCCCAGGAAGGTCTCGACGCCCGGATTGAGATGGAGCCGGTGCTCCCATACCTCGTGCAGCCACTTCTCGTCGACGCCCTTGAGCAGCGCGAGCCGCCGGCGCAGGCTCTCCCGGAAGTCGGCAATCTCGCCGCGCATCGTGGCCTCGGTGATGGCCGCGACCTCGGCCTTCAGGCCCACGGCGGCGGCGATCTCGTCGATGCACTCGATGTCGATCAGCGTCGAATCCATGTCGAAGGCCGCGAGGCGGAAGTCGGCGAGCCGCAGCGGAGGGGTGAAGCCGCGGACGACGAGGCCGCTCGGGAGATCGAGGCGCATGGGGGACGGGCGTTGGGGACAGGTCGATTTTAAGTCGGCGCGCCGCGCCAGCCTTCGGTTCCGCGCGCGGCAGGCTTCGCGACGCGCCCGATCCGCGCGCGAATGATGGCCGCCGGCGTGAAATACGCGGGACAATTCGAACGCTCCGGCGCGGGCGTTGGCCCCACACTTGCGCGTCGGCCCCTTGAAAGTCCTTGAGCGTGCTGTCCCGCAAATCCCGTCGCGAACTGATCCTGATGCTGGGCGTCACGCTGCTGTTCTGGCTCGCGGCGCGGCTCGGCTTCGTCTTCAACGACAACGGTTACCTGACGCCCGTGTGGCCGCCGGCGGCGGTCGCGTGCGTCGCCGGCATCCTCTACGGCCCGCGCAGCCTGCTGGGCGCGGCGATCTACATCGCCTACGACTTCATCGTCGACGGCAGCAGCCACGACTGGGCGCACGACCGCTGGGCCTTCGTCGAGCCGCTGGCCATGCTGGCCTCGGGCGCGGTGGTGCACTGGACGGCGCGCCGCGCCGGCTTCACCGGCCGCCTCGACACGGTGCGCGCCGTGCTGATCATGATGGCCTTCGGCGTGTTGTTCGCCTTCGTCAACGGCGCCGGCGCGACCTTGGGCTACTGCGGCCTGGCCGGCACCCGGCGCTGCATCGCCTACGGCTGGTCCGGCTACTGGATCCAGTCGATGATCGGCGACGTGTTCGGCTGCCTGATCTGCATGCCGGCGCTGCTGTCCTGGGCACGCTGGATCGATGCGCGGCTGCATCCCGGCGGCCGCCGCGCGGCGCAGGACGCCTTCGCGGCCGAGCGCCGGCGGGCGCCGCGCGCACCTCGGCCGGCGATCGCGCCCGCGCCCGCGCCAGCGGCGTCGCGGGTGCCGGCGGTGTTCCGGTTCTCGCGCGAGCAGTGGCTGTTCGTGCTGTGCAGCTTCGGGGCGAGCGTCCTGGGCTGGGCCATCACGCGCGGCTGGAACGTGCCGGTGCACGTGGTCGGTTTCCTCGCGCTGCCGCTGCTGGTGTGGGCCGCGATCAAGTTCCCGCCGCTGTTCGTGCATTCGGCGGTGATGGCCTGCGGGCTGATCACGATCACGCTGCAGCTCACCGCGCCGGGCAGCGCCAGCGCCGACCCGGCCACGCACACGGCGTCGCTGTTCCTGTTCCTGCTGAGCGTGTCGTCGCTGACGCTGATCGTCAACGTCGTCGTGCAGCAGCAGCGCCGCCTGGCCGGCGAGCTGGCGTTCCGCGCGCAGCAGGAGCGCGTCGAGCTGATGCTGCAGGCCGCCACCGACGCTGTCATCAGCTTCGACGAAGGCGGGGCGCTGTCGTACTGGAACCCGGCGGCCGAGCGACTGTTCGGCCGCGCCGCCGCACACGCGCTGGGCCGGCCGGTGCAGGAGATCCTGCCGCTGCCCAAGCTGGTCGCCGCCACCGACGGCATCGCCGCGCTGTGCGACGCCGGCGACGACCTGTTCTCGGGCGAGGTGCTCGAGTTCGACGCGGTCGACGCCGCGGGGCGGCCGGTGGCGGTCGAGCTGTCGCTGACGGCCTATCGCAACGACCGCGGCTGGGCCGCCACGGCGTTCATGCGCGACGCCCGCGCCCACAAGCGCCAGGAAGAGGCGCTGCGCCTGGCCCGCGACAAGGCCGAGGAGGCGACGCGCGCGAAGTCGCTGTTCCTGGCGACGATGAGCCACGAGCTGCGCACGCCGCTGTCGGGCATCATCGGCATGCTGCAGCTGGGCCTGCGCGAGGCGATGCCGCCGCAGTCGCGCTCGCGCGTCTCGCTGGCACTCGGCAACGCCGAGGCGCTGCTGGCCATCATCAACGACATCCTCGACTTCTCCAAGATCGAGGCCGGCAAGATGGGCTTCGAGGCTATGGACTTCGACCTGCGCGAGATGGTGCAGTCCCTCGTCGAGCTGCTCGACCTGCGCGCGCAGGAGGAGGGCCTGTCGCTGCTCAGCCACGTCGACCCGAACGTGCCGCAATGGCTGCGCGGCGACCCGATGCGGCTGCGCCAGATCCTGCTGAACCTGATCGGCAACGCGCTCAAGTTCACCGAGGCCGGCACCGTGGAACTGCGCGTGGGCTGCGGCTCCACCGAGACGGGCCGGCTGCTGCTGGAGATCGAGGTCGAGGATACCGGCATTGGTATCTCGCAGGAGGCGCAGCAGCGGCTGTTCAGCAGCTTCGAGCAGGCCGACGTCACCACCACGCGCAAGTACGGCGGCACCGGGCTCGGGCTGACGATCACGCGGGCGCTGGTGCAGGGCATGGAAGGCGAGATCTCGCTGACCAGCGCGCCGGGCGTGGGCAGCACCTTCCGCGTGCGGCTGCCGGTGGCGATCGGCTCGCCGGTGCAGTCGGTGCCGGAAGAGGCCCTGCCGCCGTTCGACTGCCGCCTCAACGTGCTGTGCGCGGAGGACGGCCACACCAACCGCGTGATCGTGCAGGCCTTCGTGCAGGGCCTGGGCCACGACGTCAGCTTCGTCGAGAACGGCCTGCAGGCCGTGCAGCGCTGCGCGGAGGAGAACTTCGACGTCATCCTGATGGACGGCCGCATGCCGGTCATGGACGGCCTCGCGGCCGCGCGCGCGATCCGGGCCGGCGGCATCGCCGACACGTGGGTGCTCGATCCGGACATCCGCATGATCGCGCTCACCGCCAACGCGACCGGCAACGACCGCGAGCTGAGCCTGGCCGCGGGCATGGACGACTTCCTGTCCAAGCCGGTGGACGAGCGCCTGCTCGCGCAGTCGCTGCATCGCGCGGTCGCCGCGCTGCGCAAGCGCGGGCGCGAGCTGCGTCCGGTGCTGGACACGATGGCGATGGCCGGCGGCTCGGTGGCGGCGCTCGACGCGCTGTTCCTCGACAACGAGCCCGATGCCGCGTCGGTCGACGCCGCCGGAGCCGCGCTGGCCGATGCCGCCGCCAGGCCGGCGCCCGCCGCCGCGCCGGGCGTGCGCTCGCTGTCCGAACGCCTCGCGGAGGCCTTCCGCACCGAGACGCCGCGCCTGCTGGCCGATATCGGCGAGGCGATCGCGCAACGCGACTTCGCGCGCGCCGCGCGCATCGCCCACAACATCAAGGGCAGCGCGTTCTACATCCACAGCGAGCAGATGGCCGACGACGCGGGCGGCCTGGAGAACGCCTGCGACGCGGCCGACGCCGATGCCGTCGAACGCCAGTGGGCGGCCCTCCAGGAAAGCATCGACGACTGGATGACGGCGCACTGATACGCTTGCGGAAAACGAGCGAAGAAAAAGGGAGCCGGACATGCGTATCCTGGTCGCCGACGACGACCTCGTCTCACGCCTCGCGATGGAGGATGTGCTGCGCCAGTGCGGCGCGCCCGAGATCGTGCTGGCCGAGGACGGCGCCTCCGCGTGGCGCGCGCTGACGGGCGAGGCCTGCTTCGACCTGATCTGCCTGGACGTGCGCATGCCGCCGCCCGACGGCCTCGAGCTCGTCGCGCGCCTGCGTGCCGCGCCGGCGTTGAAGCGCGTGCCCGCGATGCTGATCACGTCCACCGCCGACCGCAACACCGTGCTGAGCGCCACGCGCTCCGACCTGCAGGGCTTCATCGTCAAGCCGGTCGGGCCAGATACGGTCACCCGTATCCTTCGCGTGCTCGCGCAGCTCGACGCCAGCATCCTCGAGCCGGCCGACGCCGCCATCGCGCGGCTGCGCGTCGACACCGAGCGGCATGCCCGTTACGTTGGCGCCTTCATCCAGCAGATCCAGGCGCTGGCCGGGCTGGCGGAGGAGCTGGCGACGGCCACCGGCGGCTCGCAGACGCGCACGGCGTTCGTGCAGAAGGCCGATGCCTGCCGCACCGCGGCGCTGACGCTGGGCTCGACGCGCATCGAGCAGCTGATCTCGGACGCGCTGGCGCTGCTGGTCGAAGGCAAGCCAGGCGCGTCGCGCGCGATGGCGCAGGCGGTGTACTGGCTGGGGCGCGTGTCGCGTTGAGCGGCGGCCTCAAGCCTGCGGCAGCTCGCCTTCGAGGCCATCGAACAGCGAAGGCGCCGGCGCCTCGCCGGCGCTCGCGATCGCGGGCAGGCCCTCGCCGTCCTGCGCGGCGTCCACCAGCGCGTTGGGCAGCGCCTTGGTGGTCTTCACGCCGAGTCCCTTGAGCATCTCGGCCTGGCGGATCACGTTGCCCTTGCCGGTGGACAGCCGCTTCTCGGCCTCGTCGTAGGCCGACTGCGCGTCCTTGAGCTTGCTGCCGACCTTCTGCAGGTCGGCGACGAACGCGGCGAGCTTGTCGTACAGCTCCGCGCCACGGCGGGCGATGTCCTGCGCGTTGCGCGTCTGCGCCTCCTGGCGCCACAGGTGCGCGATGGTGCGCACCACGAACAGCAGCGTCGACGGGCTGACCAGCAGCACGTTGCGCTGCCAGGCGTCCATGAACAGCGCGTCGTCGTGCGTCACGGACAGCATGAAGGCCGGCTCGATGGGCACGAACATCACGACCATGTCGAGCGACTTCACGTCGTAGAGCGCCTGGTAGTTCTTGCTGGAGAGCCCCTTGATGTGCGCACGCACCGAGTCCAGGTGCTGGCGCGCGGCGAGCGTGCGCTCGTCGTCGGATTCGGCCGAGGCGTAGCGGTCGTAGGCAAGCAGCGAGACCTTGGCGTCGACCACCAGCTTGCGCTCCTGCGGCAGGTCGATGACGACGTCGGGCTGCTGCAGGTTGCCCTCGGCATCGCGCTGGCTCACCTGGACGTGGTACTCGTGCCCCTTGCGCAGGCCCGAGGCCTCCAGCACGCGCTCCAGGATCAGCTCGCCCCAGTTGCCCTGCGTCTTGGCCGAGCCCTTGAGCGCGTTGGTGAGGTTGGTGGCATCGCGGCTGAGCGTCTTGTTCAGCTCCATCAGCTGCTTGACCTGCTCGGTCAGCGCGAAGCGCTCCTGGCCTTCCTTGACGTAGACCTCCTCGACCTTGCCCTTGAACTCGCTCAGCTGCGTGCGCAGCGGGTCGAGCAGCGTTCCGAGGTTCTGCTGGTTCTGCTCGGCGAAGCGTTTCGACTTCTCCTCCAGGATCTCGCTGGCCAGCGTCTTGAACTGGTTGGACAGCTCGGTCTTCGCCTCGGTGAGCAGTTGCAGCTTCTCCTGCGCGCTCGCGCGCTCCGCGTCGGCGCGGGTGCGCGCGTGCGCGAGCTCGGCGTGCGCCGTCTGCAGCGCGACGTTGCGGGCGTCGAGCTGGCTCGCGGCCTCGCGCGCCCGGGCCTCGAGCTGGCTCGCGGCCTCGCGCGCCCGGGCCTCGAGATCGGCCACGCGCTCGGCGAGCGACGCGGCGTGCTGGTGCTTCTGCGCCTCGCTGGCGGAGACGCGCAGCACGTCGTCGCGCGCGGCCTGGGCGTCGCCGCGGGCGCGTTCCAGCTCGGCCTGCAGCGCGGCGGCCGCGCGTTCGTGGGCGCGCAGCCGCTCCTGCGCCTGCGCGAGTTCCAGCTGTCCGGCATGGCCGGCCTGGGCGAGCGCGGCGTCGACCGCGGCGCGCGTGCGCGCGCGCGCCAGCACGAGGCCGATGGCCAGGCCGGCGACGAGCGCGGCCACCACGGCGATGACGATGACGACGAGGGAGGAAGCGGAGTCCGGATTCATGGGGCCCATTGTCGCCCGGCCACCGGCTCACCTGGTGCGCCAGATGGCCCCGGAATCAGGCCTCCTGCGCGCGCGGCGGCCCCAGCGAGCGCAGCAGGTCGCGCACGAACTGCGCTCGCTCGTGCGGCTCGGCCAGTTCGCGGTCGATGCGCAGCCGGTCGTTGCCGGCCAGCTTCACGCTCTTGTTCTTCTGCACCAGCTCGATGATGCGCATCGGGTCGATCGGCGGGTTGGGCCGGAAGGTGACGTTCATCACCTTCGGGTTCGCGTCGACCTTCAGCACGCCGTAGGTCTTCGCCAGCACGCGCAGGCGATGCGTGTCGAACAGCGTCTGGCCCTGCGGCGGCAGCTTGCCGAAGCGGTCGGTGATCTCCTCGAGCAGGTTGTCCAGCGTCTCGGGGCGGTCGGCCGTGGCCAGGCGCTTGTAGAGCGACAGCCGCGTCTGCACGTCGCCGCAGTAGGCGTCGGGCAGCAGGGCGGGGGCGTGCAGCTTGATGTCGATGCCGCCGCCGAACGCGCCGGTGGGCGACAGCAGGTCGGGCTCCTTGCCGGACTTGAGCGCGCGCACGGCCTCCGCCAGCATGTCGTTGTAAAGCTGGAAGCCGACCTCCATCATGTTGCCGCTCTGGTTCTCGCCCAGCACCTCGCCGGCGCCGCGGATCTCGAGGTCGTGCATCGCGAGGTAGAAGCCCGAGCCGAGCTCCTCCATCGCCTGGATCGCGTCGAGGCGCTGCGCGGCCTGCTTGGTCAGGCCCTCGACATCCGGCACCATCAGGTAGGCATACGCCTGGTGGTGCGAGCGGCCGACGCGCCCGCGCAACTGGTGCAGCTGCGCCAGGCCGAACTTGTCGGCACGGCTGATGACGATGGTGTTGGCGGTGGGCACGTCGATGCCCGTCTCGATGATGGTGGAGCACAGCAGCACGTTGATGCGCTGGGCGACGAAGTCGCGCATCACCGCCTCCAGCTCGCGCTCGGGCATCTGGCCGTGGGCGATGGCGATGCGCGCCTCGGGGATCAGCTGCTGCAGCTTCTCGAGCCGGTTCTGGATCGTCTCGACCTCGTTGTGCAGGAAGTAGCACTGGCCGCCGCGCTTCAACTCGCGCAGGATGGCCTCGCGGATCGTGCCCTGCGTCTCGCTGCGCACGAAGGTCTTGATGGCCAGGCGGCGCTGCGGCGCGGTGGCGATCACCGACAGGTCGCGCAGCCCCTCGAGCGCCATGCCCAGCGTGCGCGGGATCGGCGTGGCCGTCAGCGTGAGCACGTCGACCTCGGCGCGCAGCGCCTTCATCGCCTCCTTGTGGCGCACGCCGAAGCGGTGCTCCTCGTCGACGATCAGCAGCCCCAGCCGCTTGAACTTGACGTCGCCCGACAGCAGCTTGTGCGTGCCGACGATGATGTCGATGGTGCCGTCGGCCAGGCCGTCCATCGCCAGCTTGATCTCCTTGGCGGTGCGGAAGCGCGACATCTCCGCCACCTTCACCGGCCACTGGCCGAAGCGGCTCGAGATCGTCTGGAAGTGCTGTTCGGCCAGCAGCGTCGTCGGGGCGAGCAGGGCGACCTGCTTGCCGCCGTGCACCGCGACGAACGCGGCGCGCAGCGCGACCTCGGTCTTGCCGAAGCCGACGTCGCCGCAGACCAGGCGGTCCATCGGCTTGGGGCTGACGAGATCCTGGATCACCGCGTGGATCGCGGCGCGCTGGTCGGGCGTCTCCTCGAAGCCGAAGCTCGTCGCGAAGGCCTCGTAGTCGTGCGGCGAGAAGCGGTGCGAGTAGCCGTCGCGCGCGGCGCGGCGCGCGTAGAGGTTCAGCAGCTCGGCGGCGGCGTCGCGCACCTGCTCGGCGGCCTTGCGGCGTGCCTTGTCCCATTGGCCCGAGCCCAGCTTGTGCAGCGGCGCCTCTTCCGCCGACACGCCCGTGTAGCGGCTGATCAGCGCGAGCTGCGCGACCGGCACGTACAGCGTCGCCTTGTCGGCGTACTCGAGGTGCAGGAACTCGCTCGGGCCCTCGCCGAGGTCGATGTTGATCAGGCCCATGTAGCGCCCGATGCCGTGCGACGCGTGCACCACGGGGTCGCCGAGCTTGAGCTCCGACAGGTCCTTGATGAGCGCGTCGACGCTGCTGGTCTGCTCCTGCCCGCGACGCCGGCGCCTCGGCGTCGTGCCCGTCGCGAACAGCTCGTTCTCGGTGATGAACTGGATCGTGCGCGGCGCCTCGCCTTCCGGCTCGAACCAGAAGAAGCCCTCGCTGATCGGCGCGGCCGTGATCGCGATCTTCTCGTCGCTGGACTCGAACTCGGCCAGCGTGCCGACGCTGATCGGCTCGATGGCGTGGTCGCGCAGCATGTCCAGCACGGTCTCGCGGCGGCCTTCGCTGTCGGCCACGAGCAGGATGCGGTACGGGGTGGCGTCGATGTGCCTCTGAAGGCGCGCCA
Source organism: Scleromatobacter humisilvae (assembly GCF_023231945.1). GTDB lineage: Bacteria > Pseudomonadota > Gammaproteobacteria > Burkholderiales > Burkholderiaceae_C > Scleromatobacter > Scleromatobacter humisilvae. The sequence goes on along the minus strand of NZ_JAJLJH010000002.1, from coordinate 708,947 downwards.
TCGGCGCCGTCGCGCCGCGTTCGACGCTGACATCGGGCAGCGGCCGCGCCCAGGCCACCGCGTCGTCCGCGCCGGCCTGCGGACGCAGAGACAGCGTGCCGAACGCGCGCGTCGCCTCGAAGAACTGCGCGTCCTTCAGGAAGAGGTCCTCGGGCGGCAGGATCGGACGATCCGGATCGGCCTTGAGGAAGCGATACCGCTCCCGGGTATCCGTCCAGAAGCGCTGCAGCGCGTCGTCGACGGCGCCGTGCAGCACCAGCGTGGCGGATGCGGGCAGGTAGTCGAACAGGGTCGCGGTCTCGTCGAAGAACAGCGGCAGGTAGTACTCGATGCCGCCGCCGGCGATGCCGTTGCCCATGTCCTTGTACAGCCGCGCCTTGGTCGGATCGCCCTCGATGCGCTCGCGCCAGCGCACGCGGAACGCCTTGCGCGAGGCCTCGTCGAGCGCAAACTCGCGGCCGGGCAGCAGGCGCACCTGCGGCACCGGGTAGAGGCTGCGCTGCGAGTCGGGGTCGAAGGTGCGGATCGAGTCGACCTCGTTGTCGAACAGGTCGACGCGGTAGGGCACCGGCGAGCCCATCGGGAACAGGTCGATCAGCCCGCCGCGCACCGCGTACTCGCCGGGCGACACCACCGAGCTGACGTGCGAGTAGCCCGCCAGCGTCAGTTGCGCGCGCAGCGCGGCCTCGTCGAGGCGCGACTTCTGCTTGAAGTTGAAGGTGGTGGCCGCAAGGAATGACGGCGGCGCGAGACGCGTCAGCGCGGTACTGGCCGGCAGGATCACGACGTCGACGCCTTCGTCGTCCTCCTTGTTCGCCTCGACGCTCTTGGTCGGATCCGGCGCGGCCTTGCCCCTGGCCGCCGCGACCGCCACGCCGGTGTTGGCGCTGCCCAGGCCCTGGCTCTTGCGATACAGCCGCCACAGCGTGGCCAGGCGCTCGGAGACGAGATCCTGGTGCGGCGAGAACTGGTCGTAGGGCAGCGTCTCCCAGTCGGGGAACACGGCGATGCGCAGGTGCGGCGCGAAGAAGGGCAGCTCGTCGGCCAGGCGCTGGCTGTCGGCCGGCTCGGCGCACACCACCAGCGTCAACTGGCCTTGCGCGGCGCGTGCGGACGCCAGGTGGGCGATCAGCAGCGCGTCGGCCGCGCCGGGCGGGCGGGGCAGCGTGTAGCGTTGTCCGGGAACGAGCGTGGGCAGTTGCATGGCGGGGTGGAAATGAGGACACGCCTTGGGCGCATCGGTGGGCATCCGCAGATGGGGCAACCGGTGCGCCGGCAAGGCGTGGCACTCGTTCGATTCGAGTCGGGAACGCATCGATTCTAGAATCCCGTCCATGACGAGCCCCCAGCGAGGTGATTCCTTCACCCATCCCGACGGCCGCCAGCGCTTCTTCGCGCTGGTGCCCTGCGCGGGCAGCGGCTCGCGCTCCGGCGCGGCCGGCCCCAAGCAGTACGAGTCGCTCGCGGGGCGGGCGCTGGTGCTGTGGACGCTGGAGGCGCTCGCGCGCGTGAGCGAGCTCGATGGCACGCTGGTCGTGCTGTCGCCCGGCGACGACCAGTTCGCCGCGCTCGCCGCCGAGGGCGACGCCGAGGCCGCGAGCGCGTGCTGGCGCGCCAACGTGGGCGGCGGCACCCGTGCCGAGAGCGTCTACGCCGGCCTGCACGACCTGCTTGCGCGCGGCGCGCTGCCCAGCGACTGGGTGCTGGTGCACGACGCGGCACGCTGCCTCGTGCATCCCGATTCCATCCGACGCCTGATCGCTGCGTGCCGCGACGACGCCGTCGGCGGCCTGCTGGCGATGCCCGTGCCCGACACCCTCAAGCGCTCCGACGCCCAGGCGCGCGTCGCCGAGACCGTCCCGCGCGAGCGCATCTGGGCCGCGCAGACGCCGCAGATGTTCCGCATCGGCGTGCTGCGCGACGCGATCGCCGCCGGCTTCGCGCGGCGCGACCTGCTGATCACCGACGAGGCCAGCGCCATCGAGGCCGCGGGCCTCGCGCCGCGCCTCGTGCGCGGCGACTTCGACAACCTGAAGGTCACCTGGCCCGAGGACTTCGCGCTCGCCGAGCGCCTGCTGCTGGGCCGGGCCCAGACATCGAAAGCCCACGCATGACCGCACCGTTTCGCATCGGCGAAGGCTGGGACACCCACCAGCTCCACGCCGGCCGCCCGCTGATCCTCGGCGGCGTCACCATTCCCCACATCGCCGGCCTGATGGGCCACTCCGACGCCGACGCGCTGTGCCATGCGATCACCGACGCGCTGTTCGGCGCCGCCGCGCTCGGCGACATCGGCCGCCACTTTCCCGACACCGACGAGGCGTTCAAGGGCGCCAACTCGATCGTGCTGCTGGCCGAGGCCGCCAGGCGCGTGCGCGCCGCGGGCTGGGAGCCGGTCAACGTCGACGCGACGATCGTCGCGCAGGCGCCCAGGATGGCGCCGCACATCGCCGCCATGTGCGCGAAGATCGCCGAGGCACTGAGCCTCGATGTCGGCGCCGTCAACGTGAAGGCGAAGACGGCCGAGAAGATGGGGCCGGTGGGCGAGGGCCGGGCGATCGAGACGCGGGCGGTGTGCCTGGTGCAGCGGGTCGGGGTGGCATGACCCAGACGCGCTATTCGGCCGTTCCGCCTTACGCGCGAGACGTCGTTCCCGCGGTCGGACTGGCGCTGTTCGCGTATCGCGCCGCATCGCCCGCGTTGAGCGGCTCGCACCCGATGACGATCACGGGGTGGATCCTGACGGCGCTGTTCTGCGCGGGATCGCTCTTGATGCTGTCACTCGCGGCGCGGGCGCAGTGGGTGCGCGTCGAGGGGGACGACCTGACAAGTTGGACCGGGCTGCGCCCGTGGCACAAGGAGCGGCGCCCGCTGTCGACGGTGTGGGTGGCAGCGCCGGTGGCACACGGCACCGCGATCCGCTTCGCCGATGGCGTCACCTGGCGCGTGCCCGGGTCGTATCGCGGTGGCGAGGCGCTCGGGCGCTGGGTGATCGGCAACGGCATCCGATCGGAAACCGGGCCCGCCGTGTAGCCCTGTCCGAGCGGATGAGCCCGCCGGCCAGGGCCTGGCCGATCAGCCTTCGGACTTGTCGTCCAGGCGCAGCATCGCGGTCCCGGTGCCCGAGCCCAGCAAGCCGCTCTTCGCGTAGGTCATCAGCTTGTCGCGCGTGTCCTGGATGTCCAGGTTGCGCATCGTCAGCTGGCCGATGCGGTCGGCCGGCGTGAAGCTCAGCTCGCCCTTTTCCATCGTCAGGCGCTCGGGCTTGTACGTGAGGTTGGGCGACTGGGTGTTCAGGATCGAGTAGTCGTTGCCGCGGCGCAGCTCCAGCGTCACCTCGCCGGTGATCGCGCTGGCCACCCAGCGTTGCGCGGTCTCGCGCAGCATCAGCGCCTGCGAGTCGAACCAGCGGCCTTGATACAGCAGCCGGCCCAGGTGGCGGCCGTTGTCGCGGTACTGCTCGATGGTGTCCTCGTTGTGGATGCCGGTGACCAGGCGCTCGTAGGCGATGAACAGCAGCGCCAGGCCCGGGGCCTCGTAGATGCCGCGGCTCTTGGCCTCGATGATGCGGTTCTCGATCTGGTCGCTCATCCCCAGGCCGTGGCGGCCGCCGATGCGGTTGGCTTCCATCATCAGCGCGACCGGATCGCTGAAGACCTGGCCGTTCAGCGCGACGGGCATGCCCTGCTCGAAGCGCACCGAGACCTCCTCGGCCTTGACGGCCACGTCGTCGCGCCAGAACGCGACGCCCATGATCGGCTGCACGATCTTCATGCCGGAGTTCAGGTGCTCGAGATCCTTGGCCTCGTGCGTCGCGCCCAGCATGTTGGAGTCGGTAGAGTACGCCTTCTCCGTCGACATCTTGTAGCCGAAGCCCGCCTTGTTCAGGAACTCCGACATCTCGGCGCGGCCGCCCAGTTCGTCGATGAACAGCTGGTCCAGCCACGGCTTGTAGATCTTCAGCGAGGGGTTGGCGAGCAGGCCGTAGCGGTAGAAGCGCTCGATGTCGTTGCCCTTGAACGTGCTGCCGTCGCCCCAGATGTGGACGTCGTCCTCCTTCATCGCCGCCACCAGCATCGTGCCGGTGACCGCGCGGCCCAGCGGCGTCGTGTTGAAGTAGGTGACGCCCGCGGTGGTGATGTGGAACGCGCCGCTCTGCAGCGCCGCGATGCCCTCGGCCACCAGTTGCGCGCGGCAGTCGATCAGGCGCGCCTTCTCGGCGCCGTACTGCATCGCCTTGCGCGGGATCTCGTCGTAGTCCGGCTCGTCGGGCTGGCCCAGGTTCGCGGTGTACGCGTAGGGGATCGCGCCCTTCAGGCGCATCCAGTGCAGCGCGGCGCTGGTGTCGAGGCCGCCGGAGAAGGCGATGCCGACCTTTTGCTGGGCGGGCAGGTGCTGGAGGATGGTGGTCATGTCGAGGCCGGGAAGGGGCGTGAGCTGCGGGAAATCCCTCTATTCTCGACTGAAATCGGGCAGTTTCCCAGACGGCCGGTTGTCTAGACGAGAGCGCAGGGCCTTGGCGATTCGCGACCGACGCGCATTCGCCGTCGCGGGGATACTCGCCGCGTGACCGCTCCGACGCCGACGCCTCCCCGCACGCCGCTGCTGCTCGCCTTCGCGCTCGCGCTGGCCGCGGCCGTCTCGCTGGGGCTGGCGCGCTTCTCGTATGCGCTGCTGCTGCCGCCCATGCGCGCCGAGCTGCACTGGAGCTATTTCACCGCCGGCGCAATGAACACGGCCAACGCCGCCGGCTACCTGCTGGGCGCGCTGCTGGCGCCGCGCTGGTTCGCGCGTTTCGACGCGCTGCGCGTGCTGGCGGCCGGGGGACTCGCCACCGCCGCGATCCTCGCCGCGCACGCCTTCGCCGGAGGCGATGCGCCGCTGGTTGCCTTGCGAACGCTGGCCGGCGTCGCCAGCGCGGCGAGCTTCGTCGGCGGCGGACTGCTGGCGACGCGCCTGTCGGCGCGCGCGCCGCACCCGGGCGTGGTCATCGGGATCTACTACGGCGGCGCCGGGCTGGGCATCCTCGCGTCGACCGCGATCGTCCCGCCGCTGCCTTGGCGCGAGGCGTGGATCGCCCTCGGGGCGCTGTCGCTCGCGTGCACGCTGGCCACCTGGGGAGTGACGCGCGCGTCGCGCGATCTCGTGCAGACCGCGCCGGACGCCGTCGTCGCGAAACGGCTCGGCGTTCCCTGGATGCCGATGGCCATGCTGCTGGCCGGCTACCTGCTGTTCGGCGTCGGCTACATCGGCTACATGACCTTCATCGTGACCCTCCTGCGCGAGCAAGGCATCGCGCCGGCGTGGGTCGCCGCGTTCTACGGGCTGCTCGGCGCAGGGGCGGTGGCGTCGTCGTGGATCTGGGCCGGCGTGCTGCAGCGCTTTCGGGGCGGCCAGTCGCTCGCGCTGCTGAATGCGATCCTCGCGCTGGCGACGCTGCTGCCGGTGATCAGCGCGCAGGCCGTCGTCGTTGCGCTGTCTTGCCTGCTGTTCGGCTGCACCTTCCTGTCGGTGGTCGCGTCGACGACTGCATTCGTGCGCCACAACCTGCCGCCGGCGACGTGGGCGGCGGGCATCGGCGCGTTCACGATCGTGTTCGCGCTGGGGCAGATCCTCGGCCCCAGCCTGATCGGACGCCTCGCCGACGGCCCCGGCGGCCTGCAGCGCGGGTTCGTCTGCTCGGCGATCGTGCTCGCGCTGGGGGCGCTGTGCGCGTCGCGGCAGCGGCCGTTGAAGGCCGGCTGAGACGAAAGACGGCGACCGAAGCCGCCGTCGTCTTCAGGCCGATGGCCCGATCACATGCGCGGCTCGCCGAAGCGATTCACCGTGATCGTCGCGCCCGCGGGCGCCGTGGTCTGCACGTGGTGCTCGACGCCCTGGAACGTGTAGACCGTGTCCCAGTACTGCGGCGGGCCCGAGGCGGGCACGTCGCGGCAGCGTTGCACGTCCTCGACGCGGGTGCCGCTGTTGGCGTTGCCGATTGCGCCGCCCACCACGGCCCCGCCGATGGCGCCGGCCGCGACCGCGCCGTTGCCGCGCGCGACCTGGTGGCCGAGGATGCCGCCGAGGATGCCGCCGACCACCGCGCCGCCGACCTGGTTGCGGTTGTCGCGCACCTCGGTCTGTTCGACCCAGCAGTGCTGCGTCGGCGTGCCGTAGACCGCGTGCGTCGCGACCACCTGGGCCTGGAACAGCTGCTCCTGCGGACGCGGACGCGCGTCGTACGCCGGCGGCGGCACCGGCGCCCAGCCGCTGTCGGCCACCGGCGCGCCGGGCTGCACCATGCGCACCGACGAGATGCTGTCATTCATGCCCATCGCGGACAGGCTCGGGTAGTTGCCCGGACGCAGGTAGACGCAATGGCCCGAGTAGCCCGCGTTGTCGCAGACCTCCCAGCGTTCGCCCACGACGACCACCGACGAGGCGCGATCGTTGAAGCCGGTGCTGCGGAAGTCGCCGATGTCGTTGGTGGTGCTGAACGAGCGGCCGCGGAAGCCGTCGCGCTCGTAGAACGTGACCTGGCCCGGCAGCGGCGGCGGGCCCCAGCGGTTGTCGGCCACGTCATGGCCGGCCTCGCGGGCCGACGAGACGCGGTTGTCGAGGCCCATCGCGCTCAGCGACGGATAGCTGCCGGGGCGCAGCACGAAGCAGTGCCCACGGAAGCCGGCGTCGTCGCAGACCTCCCACGGCCGGCCGCTGACCACGACCGACGAGGCCCGGTCGTTGAAGCCGATCTGGTGGAAGTCTCCGATGGGGTCGTGCACGGTGAACGCGCGCCCGCCGTAGTTGTCGTACTCGTAGAAGGTGACGTCCGCCATGGCCAGGCCAGAGCAGGCGAGGGCGGCCGCGCCCAACGTTGTCTTCAGGATCATCGTGTTCATCGGTCCACTCCGTTGTCGTTCGAGCTACTCGACAGGCAAACGGGAGGCCCGGCCAGCACCGGCAAGCCATGCGCATGGATGACCAGCGCCTGCAGCGGAACGGCTCAGGTCGCCTCGACGCGGCGCAGCCGCACGTGCGCGACCAGGCCGCCTTCGGCGCCATTGGTCATCTCGATCGAGCCGCCCATGCGCTGGATCGACTTCTTCACCACCGCGAGTCCGAGCCCCGCGCCCGTGGCCGACGTGCGCGCGGTGTCGCCGCGGAAGAACGGCGTCGTCAGCTGCGTGAGCTTCTCGGCTGGCACGCCGGGGCCGCGGTCGCGCACGGTGACGATGATCCACGGGCCGGCCTGCAGCTGGCCGACCTGCACCTCGGCAGGCGTGGTCTCCGACGCGCGGCCGTAGCGGCGCGCGTTCTCGAACAGGTTGGCGAACACGCGGCCCAGCTCGATCGGGTCGCCCAGCACGCGCGACACCGGCGACAGCTGGATCGCGATGCGGATCTGGCTCGCGTCGCGGAAGGCCATCGCCTCGCGCTCGACGACGGCCGCCAGAGGCACCGGCTCCAGCCGCGTGACGCCCGGGCGCGCGTAGTCCATGAACTTGTCGATGATGGCGTCGAGCTGGTCGATGTCGTCGGCGATGTGGCTGCGCGCCTCCTCGTCCGGAATGCTGATCTCGGCCTCGAGGCGGATGCGCGCCAGTGGCGTGCGCAGGTCGTGCGAGATGCCCGCCAGCATCACGGTGCGGTCCTGCTCCACCTTCGCGAGCTCGCGCGCCATCCGATTGAAGCCGACGTTGACGGCGCGCACCTCGGTCGTGCTCGTTCGTTCGTCGAGCCGCGTGTCGTATTCGCCGTCGCGGATGCGCGCCGCGGCGGTCGACAGCTCCTTCAGCGGCCGGTTGATCAGGCCCGCGATCATCGCCGAGCCGATGATGGTGGCCAGGATCGCGATGCCCACCCAGACGAACCACGTGCTCGAGGTGAGCGGCGTGACCCGAGCGGACTCGGCCTGCAGCCAGTAGCGGTCGTCATCGATCGTGAAGCCGACCCACAGCGCGTCCTGCCCGTTGACCGAGCGCGCCACCACCGTGCCTTCGCCCAGGCGCACGCGCAGTTCGGCCGCGATGCGGCGCGTGAACGCGTCGACTTCGTAGGGCTCCCAGCGGTCGCTCGGTTCGCGCGGCAGCACGCGCACGGCCTCCTGGTCGGTCATCGACTTCATCAGCGCGATGCGCGTGATGCCGTCGACGTTCTTCATCGCGCCGCGCGAGAGGTTCACGAGGCTGGCGATCTGCTGCGCGGCCACGACCGCGCGCGGCTCGAACTCGAGCTGGCGCAACGTCTGCACCCACGCCACGACGCCGCCGGTCAGCAGCAGCGACAGCAGGAAGAACGTGCGCCAGAACAGACTCAGCGACAGGAGCTTGCGATCCATCCCCGGGTCGCAGCGTTAAGTCGTTTCGCTGGGCACGAACACGTAGCCCACGCCCCACACGGTCTGGATGTAGCGCGGGTTGGACGGGTCGGGCTCGATCATCTTGCGCAGGCGCGAGATCTGCACGTCGAGGCTGCGGTCGAACGGCTCGAAGTCGCGGCCGCGCGCGAGCTGGGCGAGCTTGTCGCGCGACAGCGGCTGGCGCGGATGGCGAACCAGCGCCTTGAGCATCGAGAACTCGCCGGTGGTCAGCGCGATCGGCTCGCCTTCCTTGGTCAGGCGGCGCAGCGACAGGTCGAACTCGAAGTCGCCGAACTGCACGACCTGCGCATCCTTGGCTGGCGCGCCGGGCGCCTCCTGCGGCGGGCGGCGGCGCAGCACCGCGTGCACGCGCGCCAGCAGCTCGCGCGGGTTGAAGGGCTTGGGCAGGTAGTCGTCGGCACCGACCTCGAGGCCGACGATGCGGTCGACGTCCTCCACCTTGGCGGTGAGCATGATGATGGGCGTGCGGTCGCCGGCGGCGCGCAGGCGGCGGCAGATCGACAGGCCGTCCTCGCCCGGCAGCATCAGGTCGAGGACGATCAGGTCGATGTTCTCGCGCGTCATCAGCCGGTTGAGGGCCTTGCCGTCCTCGGCCAGGAGGACATCGAAGCCTTCCTGGCTCAGGTAGCGGCGCAGCAGGTCGCGGATGCGGGCGTCGTCATCGAGGACGACGATACGGTCTTGGCGGGTGCCTGGAACTGCCGACATGATGGCTCCAAATATGTAACAGGCTCGATTCTGCGGGGTGAAAACCGCGAAATCACGTTTTCCGGCCCGACCTTTTGCTTCTGTTACAAATTCGTGGCCGGCCCGATAGTCCTGTTCTCGTCACCCTTTTTCGGACTTCGCTTCGTTCAATGGGCATCATCCACCCATGACCAATTCCATGAACAAGAAAGTGCTGGCCCTCGTCCTCGCGGCATCGCTGCCGATGCTCGCCGCTGCCCAGGCGCCCATCGTGCAGACCGTGCAGAAGGATCCCGAAGGCGTCGTCTCGCTCAGCAGCAGCGCCACCGTGCAGGTGCCCAACGACTGGATCACCGTCCAGTTCAGCACGAGCAAGGAAGGCGTCGACGCCAACGCCGTCCAGGCCGCGCTGAAGGACGCGCTGGCCACCGCGCTCGCGCAGTCGCGCCAGGTCGCCAAGCCCGACGGCCATGTCGAGGTGCAGGGCGGGGGCTTCTCGCTGCAGCCGCGCTTCAACAACAAGGGCGTCGTCAACGGCTGGTCGGGCACGACCTCGCTGACCGTGCAGGGCCGCGACATGGGCACGATCGCCGAGCTCGCGGGCCGCATCCAGTCGATGACGGTGGGCAACCTCGACTACAGCGTCTCGCGCGAGGCACGCGAGAAGGTCGAGGGCGACGTCGCCGCGCAGGCGATCGCGCGCTTCCGCGCCAAGGCCGCGGACTACGCCAAGGCCTTCGGCTTCGCGACCTTCGTCGTGCGCGAGGCCAACGTCGGCATCGACAACGGCCAGCCGACGCCGCGGCCGTTCCGCGCCAAGATCGCGATGGCGGCGAACGTCGGCGACGCGCTGCCAGTCGAGGCGGGCAGCGGCACGGTGACGGCCAACGTCAACGGCAGTGTCCAACTGAAGTAGCCGCTCGGCGCGCGGTTTTCATGAGCATGCGCGCTGCGCGATGCTCGTGCTTGCTACGATCCAGGCATGACCGCCGCCACGACCGCCGAACCGCGCCTCCACCACGTCCAATGCCTCGCGCCCGAAGGGCTGCACCGCATGGCGTACTGGGAATGGGGCGACGCCGCGAATCCGAAGGTGCTGGTGTGCGTGCACGGCCTGTCGCGCCAGGGCCGCGACTTCGACACCTTCGCGCGGGCCATGTGCGGCGAGTACCGCGTCGTCTGCCCGGACGTCGTCGGCCGCGGCCAGTCGGACTGGCTGAAGAACCCGGCGTCGTACGCGATTCCCGTCTACGTGGCGGACATGGTCACGCTGCTCGCGCGGCTGGACGCGGCCGAGGTGCACTGGGTCGGCACGTCGATGGGCGGGCTGATCGGCCTCGGCCTGGCGGCGCTGGCCGAATCGCCGATCCGCAAGCTTGTTCTCAATGACGTCGGCCCGGCGATCGAGTACGCCGCGCTGGCGCGCATCGGCACCTACCTCGGCGCGCCGGCGCACTGGAAGACCGTCGACGAGGCGGCCGACGCGCTGCTGGCCATCTCGCGCGGCTTCGGCCCGCACTCGCGCGAGGCGTGGCTCGCGCTGACGCGTCCGCAGCTCAAAGCCGAGGGCGACGGCTTCAAGCCGCACTACGACCCGGCCATCGCCGTGCCCTTCCGCGCGGTCACGCCCGAGCTGGCCGCGGCCGGCGAGGGCATGCTGTGGCACGCGTGGGACTCGCTGAACTGCCCGACGCTGGTGCTGCGTGGCGCCGAGTCCGACCTGCTGTCGCGCGCGACTGCCGATGCGATGGCACAGCGCGGCCCGCGGGCGCGCATTCACGAGGTCGACGGCGTGGGCCACGCGCCGACGCTGGTGCACGCCGACCAGATCGCTGTCGTGCGCGACTTCCTGCTTGGCCGCTCGCCATGAAGACGCAGGCGTCGAACGCCGCCGTCGTCGACGCGCCGGCCATCCTGCGCGTGGCCGATGCCGACATGGCGCTGGCCGCGACCGAGCCGCACGCCGGCAGCGAGCACGAGGGTGGCGACGCCGACGCGCTCGGCGCCGACGCGCTGGTGCGCGCGCGCGCGTTCGCGCAGCCGCTGCTGGTCGGACGCCTGCTCGACACCGGCGAGGAGGCCTGGACGCATGCCGCGGGCGTCGCGCAGATCCTGGCCGACCTCGGCGCGACGCCCGCGATGCAGGCCGCGGCGTGGCTCGTCTACGCGGGCGACGGCCTGCAGCGGCCGATCGAGGTGGTGACGAAGGCGTTCGGGCCGTCGTACGCGAGCCTGGTCGATCTCACGCGCAAGCTGGTCAAGATCCAGCGCGCCGCACGCGAGGCGCAGATCGGCAAGGAACAGCGCGCGCTGCAGACCGAGCGCGTGCGCAAGATGCTGCTGGCGTTCTCGCGCGACCTGCGCGTCGTGCTGCTGCGTCTCGCGTCGCGCCTGCAGACGCTGCGCTGGCACGCAGCCAGCCGCACGCCGTGTCCGCCGGAGCTGGCGCGCGAGTCGCAGCAGGTCTTCGCGCCGCTGGCCAACCGGCTGGGCATCTGGCAGATCAAGTGGGAGCTCGAGGATCTCTCGTTCCGCTTCCTCGAGCCCGCCGAGTACAAGCGCATCGCGAAGCTGCTGGACGAGCGCCGCGTCGAGCGCGAGGCCGGCATCGACGTGTTCCGCGCGCAGCTGGAGCAGATGCTGGCCGCCGCCGGCATCCGCGCCGACATCCAGGGCCGGCCCAAGCACATCTACAGCATCTGGAAGAAGATGCGCGGCAAGGAGCTGGACTTCGAGCACGTGTTCGACATCCGCGCGGTGCGCGTGATCGTCGACGACGTCGCCGCCTGCTACGCGGTGCTGGGCCGCGTCAACGAGCGCTATCGCGCGGTCGACGGCGAGTTCGACGACTACATCGCCCGGCCCAAGGGCAACGGCTACCAGTCGCTGCACACGGTGGTCAAGGACGACGCGGGCCGCGCCTTCGAGGTGCAGATCCGCACGCGCGAGATGCACGAGCACGCCGAGCACGGCGTGGCCGCGCACTGGGCCTACAAGGAGGCCGGCAGCAAGGGCTACGGCGGCACCAGTTCCGCGGGCGCGGCCGGCGACCAGGTCGCGGCCGCGCGCAAGGCAGTGCTGCGCCAGCTGCTCGCGTGGGAGCGCGACTTCGTCGCCGAACCCGAACTCGGCGCCGAGGCGCCGGCCGAAGCGGCCGCCTTCGAAGACCGCATCTACGTCTTCACGCCGCAGGCCAGCGTCATCGAGCTGCCCGCGGGCGGCACGCCGGTGGACTTCGCGTATTCGCTGCACACGGACGTCGGCCACCGCTGCCGCGGCGCGCGCGTCGACGGCCAGATGGTGCCGCTGCAGACGCCGCTGCAGAACGGCCAGACGGTGGAGATCATCACCGTGCGCGAGGGCGGCCCGTCGATGGACTGGCTCAACCCCGAGCTGCACTTCCTGCAGAGCCACCGCGCGCGCGCCAAGGTGCGCGCCTGGTTCAACGCGCTGCAGCACGCGCAGACGGTGGCCAAGGGCCGCGAGCTGGTCGAGAAGCTGCTGCAGCGCGAAGGGCGCACCGCCACCAGCCTCGAGGAGCTCGCGGGCAAGCTCGGCTTCGACGATGCCCAGGCGCTGTTCGAGGTGGTCGGCAAGGACGAGTACTCGCTGCGCAACATCGAGAACCTGCTGCGCCCGGCCGAGCCGCCGCCGCCCGACGAGGTCATCCAGCTCAAGCGCCCGCGCACCGGCGGCGCGGCGGGCGGCGTGCTGGTGGTGGGCATCGACTCGCTGCTGACGACGCTGGCGAGCTGCTGCCGGCCCGCGCCGCCCGACGCCATCGGCGGCTACGTGACGCGCGGCAAGGGCGTCGCGGTGCACCGCACCGATTGCACCAATTTCCGCCACATGGCGTCGACGACGCCCGAGCGCGTCATCCCGGTCGAATGGGGCCTGCCGGCCAGCGAAGGGCGGCCCGATCGCAGCGTCTACGCGGTCGACGTCGTCGTCGAGGCCCAGGATCGCCAGGGCCTGCTGCGCGACATCTCCGATGTGCTCGCCAAGCAGAAGGTCAACGTCATCGGCGTCAGCTCGCAGTCGACCAAGGGCATCGGCGACCGGCGCGCGTTCATGACGTTCACGGTCGAGATCGACAGCGCGGAGCGGCTCGGCCAGGTGCTGGGGCTCGTCGCGAAGGTGCCCGGCGTCGACTCGGCCCGGCGCCGCTGAGCCCGGGCACTGCCGAAAGGCCGGGGATTTTCCATGAGGAAAGCCTCATGTCTGACTGGATTTTTTCTGTCACGCTAGGATGGTTTTCAACGGCCCCGCAAGGCCACGACCGTCGCCCACGACTTGTCGACCGTTCAGGCGCCTGTCCGACTCCATTGCAGTTCCGCGTTCACATCAGTCGACCGGAGGATCCATGGCTCGCTCAACGTCCTCGACGCTTTCCACGTCCAGCGTCGACCCCGGCCTCACCGAGGCCGCGACCCGCATCATCCAGAAGCTGCTAGGCCACTTCGACGGCTCGGTCGCGCTCCGGCTGTGGAACGACGCCACGCATTCGTTCGGCAAGTGCGCAGACCGCGTCGCGCCGAGCTTCACGCTGGTGCTGCGCGACCCGTCGGTGCTGCGCGACCTCGTGCTCAAGCGCGGTCCGATCCCGCTGGCCGACGCGTACTTCCACGGGCGCCTCGACGTCGAAGGCGATATCTACGCGGCGCTCGGGCTGAAGCACCACTTCCAGAACCTGACGCTCACCGGCCGCGAGCGTGTCGGCCTGCTGATGGACGCGCTGCGCCTCGCGTTCAAGCCGGCCCGCAAGATCGCGCCGGCGGGCTATGTGCCCACGACCCGCCAGTTCACGCACGACCATTCGCTGGAGAGCGACCGCGCCGCGATCTCGCACCACTACGACGTCTCCAACGACTTCTACAAGCTGTTTCTCGACGAGCGCATGGTGTACTCGTGCGCGTACTTCCACTCGCCCGACGACACGCTGGAGACCGCGCAGGCGCAGAAGCTCGACCACATCTGCCGCAAGCTGCGCCTGCAGCCCGGCGAGCGCTTCCTCGACATCGGCTGCGGCTGGGGCGCGATGGTGATCTGGGCCGCGAAGCACTACGGCGTGCACGCGCACGGCATCACGCTGAGCAAGGAGCAACTGGCCGAGGCGACCGCGCGCATCGCGGCCGAGGGCCTGCAGGATCGCGTCAAGGTGGAGCTGCGCGACTACCGCGCGCTCGAAGGCGAGGGCGTGTACGACAAGGTGTCCAGCGTGGGCATGTTCGAGCACGTGGGCCTGGCCAACCTCGCGCAGTACAACGCCACGGTGCACCGCGTGCTCAAGCCCAACGGACTGTTCCTGAACCACGGCATCACGCACGAGGAGGACGGCTGGCAGAAGACGGTGGACACCGAGTTCATCAACCGCTACGTGTTCCCGGACGGCGAGCTCGATCGGGTCAGCAACGTCCAGTCCGGCATGGAGGCCGCGCGTTTCGAGATCCAGGACGTCGAGAACCTGCGCATCCACTACGCCCGCACGCTGCGCCACTGGGTGAGCCGCCTCGAATCGCATCACGACGAGGCCACGACGCACGTGAGCGAGGCGACCTACCGCGTGTGGCGGCTCTACATGGCGGCCAGCGCGCTGGAGTTCGAATCCGGCGGCACGGCCATCTATCAGATCCTCGCGTCGCGCCGTCCCGACGCGCGTCCGTACAGCCAGCCTGTGCCACTGACGCGACAGGACTTGTATGTCTAAAAAGATTCATGCCATAATAGCGGTCTTGCAGGCGCGTAGCTCAGCTGGTTAGAGCACCACCTTGACATGGTGGGGGTCGTTGGTTCGAGTCCAATCGCGCCTACCAAATCCATGTCGCATTTGCCTGATGGCAGATGTAGGCAAGGCCCCACGGGAAACCACGCAAGAGGGTGTACCGGTACAAGAGGCCAGGTAAGAATTTGGCGGCTGCCTGCGAAGAGGCCGCTTCATTCAAAAGTCAGCCCCGAACGACGGAAGTTGTTCGGGGCTTTTTCTTTGGCCGCGGCCGAGGCTCATGTACCCGAGGCCGCCTGCCCCGCGCTCGCCGCCGCGCTGGCCGCCGGCGCGGCGCGTCCTGCCTGCGCGGTGCCGTTGTCGCGGCTGTCGGTGTCGGGCAGCCCCAGCGTGTTCGGGCCCGGCCTGGTCAGCGGCGTCGCCGCCGCGTGGCCGTTGGCGTGGGCATCGAAGGCGAGCCTGCCGCGAAGCTTCGCGACCTGGTCGGCACTCACCGCCGGCCCCGCGTTGCCCCACTCGTTGCGGATGTAGGTCGCGACGGCCGCCACCTGCTTGTCGTCGAGTTTCCAGGCGAACGCGGGCATCGTGAACGGCGTCGGCGCTGCGCGCGTGGGCGACGCCTGCGCGCCCGCGAGGATGATGTGCAGCGCGGTCGTCGGGTCGGCCTGCTGCACGTTGGCCGAGCGCGCGAGCGGCGGGAACGCGAGCGTCTGGCCCTGGGCGTGCATCAGGTGGCAGGCGGAGCACTCGTCGACGAAGATCGCCTCGCCCGTCTTCATCTGCGCGGTGTCGGGCGGCGTCATCGAGATCGACGGCGACGCCACGCGGTCGGCGAGGTAGGCCGCGATGGCCTGCAGGTCGTCGTCGGCCAGCATCGAGGTGGAGTCCTGCACCACCAGGCCCATCTCGCCGGACGCCGACGCGTGCGGGTTGCGCCCGGTCTTGAGGAAGGCGACGGTCTCGTCGCGCGTCCAGCCGCCGAGGCCCGTGCGGCCGTTGGGCGTCAGGTCGGGCGCGAACCAGGTGCCGAACGCGCCGCCCTGGAAGTCGTGGCCCTTCTGCGGCCCGCCGAGGATGGTCTTGGGCGTGTGGCACGCGGCGCAGTGGCCCGGGCCCTCGACGAGGTAGGCGCCGCGGTTCCAGCGCTCGTCGTGCGCGGGGTCGGGCGCGAAGGTGGTACTGTCCAGGTAGAGCAGGTTCCACACCGAGACCAGCGCGCGGATGTTGAACGGGAACGGCAACTGGTTGCGCTCGAGCTTGTTGGCCACCGGCGGCAGCGACTGCAGGTACGCGAACAGCGCGTCCGTGTCGGCGCGCGGCATCTTCGCGAAATAGTTGTACGGGAACGCCGGGTACAGGTGGTCGCCGTTAGCCGAGAGTCCTTCCGTCATCGCGCGATGGAACTGGTCGGCGCTCCAGCCCTTGAGGCCGCTCGCGTCGGGCGTGAGGTTGGCCGACAGCACCGTGCCGAACGGCGTCTCCAGCGGACGCCCGCCCGCGTACGGCGCGCCGCCGGTCGTCGTGTGGCAGCCCTGGCAGTCGCCAGCCGCGGCGAGGTAGCGTCCGCGCTCGAGGGACGACGCGGTCGCGGCGGGGCGCTGGATGTCCGCGCTCGATGCCGCGGACGCCGGCGCCGAGGCCGCCGCCGGCGCGGACGCGACGAGCCAGGCCGGCACCGCCGTCGACGCCGCCGGCTTCGCGGCATGCGCATCGAGCGAGGCATCCGCGTGGTGCGGCTTCCTCGCGGTCGGCGAAACGGGCACCGACTGCCCGAACACGGCGACGGTAGTGATGGCCGCGGCGGCGACGGCCAGCGCGATCACGGGATGGGTTCGCATGGGCAGTCCTCCTCAGGCCAGCGCGCCCGGCGCCTTGAGGTAGCGCTGGGTGATCGCGGCGGCCGAGTGGTACGCGAGCGCGGCGACGGTGCCGGTCGGGTTGTAGCCCGGGTTCTGCGGGAACGCGCTGGCGCCCATCACGAACAGGTTGGACACGTCCCATGACTGCAGGTAGCGGTTGACCGCGCTGGTCGTGGGATCGCTGCCCATGATCGCGCCGCCGGTGTTGTGCGTGGTCTGGTACGGCACGACGTCCCAGCTGCCCTTGCGCTTGTTGACCTTGATCTCGCGCGCCTTCATGGCCTTGGCGATGTCGGTCGCGCGGTCGGTGAGGTAGTCCGACATGCGGTGCTCGTTGTCGGTGTAGTCGAAGGTCATGCGCAGCAGCGGGCGGCCGTAGACGTCGCGGTAGGTCGGGTCGAGGTCGAGGTAGTTGCCGCGATGGCTCATCACCGCGCCGTGCGTGGCGATGCTCATCGACTTCAGGTAGTTGGCCGCGACGGCCTTCTTGAACGCGCCGCCCCAGGCGGGCGTGCCATCGGGCACCGGATGCGTCTCGATCGGGCGCGCACCCGTCTGCACCACGCCGACGAAGCCGCCGCCGATGAAGCCCAGGCCCGTGTGGTCGAAGTTGTCGCCGTTCCACTCGTCCACGAGCATGCCGTGCGCGCCGGCGCCGATGAACGGGTTGAGGATCTTGTCGTCGAAGAACAGGTTCACCGACGACGTGATCTGGTACGCGTAGTTCCTGCCGATGACGCCCTGGCCGGTCTGCGGATCGTAGGGCGCGCCGATGCCCGAGAGCAGCATCAGGCGCACGTTGTTGAGGATGTACGAGCACAGCACGATCAGGTCGGCCGGCTGCTCGTATTCCTCGCCCTGCGCGTCGACGTAGGTGACGCTGACCGCGCGCTTGCCGCTGGAGTCGAGGTTGATCTTCGTGACCTCGCACTCGGTGCGCAGCTTGAAGTTGTGCTTCTTCATCAGCACCGGCAGGATCGTCGTCTGCGCGCTGGCCTTCGAGTAGTTGCCGCAGGCGAACTTCTCGCAGAAGCCGCAGTACGTGCAGGCCTCCAGCCGCACGCCCAGCGGGTTGGTGTAGGCCTGCGACATGTTGGCCGACGGCTGCGGGAACGGATGGAAGCCGAGCCCGGCCGCGGCCTCGGCGAACAGCGTGGGCGGATAGCTCATCGCCATCGGCGGGTTCGGATACTCGTTCGCGCGCGGGCCCTCGAACGGATTGCCGCCCGGCTGGATCTGGCCCTTCAGGTTGCCGGCCTTGCCGCTGATGCCGCACAGGCGCTCGAAGCGGTCGTAGTGCGGCTCGAGGTCGTCGTAGGTGATGCTCCAGTCCTGGATCGTCATCGTGTCGGGCAGGGCGTCGGCGCCGTAGCGCTGCAGGTTGTGGCTGCGCGCGAGGAAGTCCGACGGCAGGAAGCGCCAGGTCTGGCCGTTCCAGTGCACGCCCGCGCCGCCGACGTTGGTGCCGGGCAGGTACGAGCCGAGCTTGCGCATCGGCAACGCGACCTGGCTCGCGTCGTTGCGGATCGTCTGGGTGTCGTGCGCGGTCGTCTGGAACAGGTCGTGGCGCCAGAAGTAGCGCAGCTCGTCCTGCGCGAAGGTCGTCGCGAACTCGCGCGAGGTGTCGGCCCAGGCGCCGCGTTCGAGCGCCAGCACGTTGAGGCCGGCGTCGGTGAGCTCCTGCGCCATGATCGCGCCGGTCCAGCCGAAGCCGATCATCAACGCGTCGACCGAGGGAAGTTTCTTCGCCATCTCAGCTCCTGATCCACTCGACGCGGCCGTTGATGCCCACCGGCGGCAACGGGTACTTGTCGCCGTGCTTCGCGACGAACTCGGTGTTGTCGTAGCGCGCGCCGGGAAAGCCGATCAGCTTCCAGCCGGCCATGTCCTTGTTGCCGCCGTAGATCGGGTCGCTCCAGAAGCCCTCCATCGTGTTCTGCAGCAACTGCGCGAAGAAGGCCTTGGCGTCGAGGCCGTCGAGGGCGACGTCGCCCTTCTCGAGGCGCTGCAGGAAGGCATCCTGGTCGGCCACGGCGAGCTTGGCGAAGCTGCCGCCGCGCGACTCGCGCACCACCGCGGCGTCGATCGCCTTGATCGCCGCGCGATACAGGCCGGCGGGCGTGAGCCGCGTCTGGTAGCCCTGCGTGGGCAGGCCCGGGCTCCACGGTCCCTGCATGTACCAGCGCTCGCCACGGCCGTAGGGGCCGGCGAGCTGGCGGTCGATGAAGGTGGGCACGCCGGCCTCCACCGCGCCCGGGCCGAGGTCGTCGGCTGGGATCAGCCGGGCGACGGCGGCCATGATGAAGGCGGCCTCGGCGTCGGTGAACCACGTCCAGCTGGAGCCGGCGTCGACGGCCAGCGGCGCGTTGGCCTGGCCCTCATTGAACGGGACATCGCTGCCTCCGAGCGTCGCGGCGGCGGCCGTGACGACGGGCACGGCGCCGATGACGGCGCCCGCGGTCAGGAGCCGGCGGCGGCTCAGTCGCTGTTCGTCCATGCGGTGTCTCCGGTCGAGCTTGGGCGACACCGTTGGGCAATCGGCGTGCGAGGGCAGGGCGATCCCCCAGCCGCCAGCAAGGCCGCGCGCTCGCGCGCGAGTGGACGCTCAGGGTCGCGGCGCGACCCTGCCGTCACGATTGCCGATCAGCCCGGACGCACCATGTCCTCGGCCCGCACCCACGCGTCGAACTGCTCGCCGGTCAGCTTGCCCGACGCGATCGCCGCGTCGCGCAGCTTGAGGCCCTTCGCGTGCGCTGTACGCGCGATCTGCGCCGCGGCGTCATAGCCGATGTGCGGGTTGAGCGCGGTCACCAGCATCAGCGAGTTCTGCAGCAGTTCGGCGATGCGGTCGCGGCGCGGCTCGATGCCTTGCGCGCAGTGCTTGTCGAAGCCGCGCATGCCGTCGTCCAGCAGCCGCACGCTCTGCAGCAGGTTGTGGATCATCACCGGCTTGTAGACGTTCAGCTCGAAGTTGCCGCTGGCGCCGGCCATGCTCACCGCGACGTCGTTGCCGATCACCTGGCAGCAAAGCATCGTCATCGCCTCGCACTGCGTCGGGTTGACCTTGCCCGGCATGATGGAGCTGCCCGGCTCGTTCTCCGGGATCTGCAGCTCGCCGAGACCGCTGCGCGGGCCGCTCGCGAGCCAGCGCACGTCGTTGGCGATCTTGGTCAGCGCCACGGCCAGCGCCTTCAGCGCGCCGTGCGCGCGCACGATGGCATCGTGCGCGGCGAGCGCGGCGAACTTGTTCGGCGCGGTGACGAAGCCCAGGCCCGTCATGCGATCGAGTTCGGCGGCGACGTCCGCGCCGAACGTCGCCGGCGTGTTCAGGCCGGTGCCCACCGCGGTACCGCCGAGGGCGAGCTCGCGAAGCTCGGGCAGCGCCGCGTGCAGTCCGCGCTCGGCGTGATCGAGCTGCGCGACCCAGCCGGAGATCTCCTGGCCCAGCGTCAGCGGCGTCGCGTCCTGCAGGTGGGTGCGGCCGATCTTGACGATGTCGTCGAACGCCTTCGCCTTCGCGTCGAGCGTCGCGCGCAGGCCCTGCAGCGACGGGATCACGTGCTGCGCGATGCCCTGCACAGCCGCGACGTGCATCGCCGTCGGGAACACGTCGTTCGACGACTGGCCCATGTTGACCTCGTCGTTCGGATGCACGACGCGCTTGAGCCCGAGCGGGCCGCCGAGGATCTGCGACGCGCGGTTGGCCAGCACCTCGTTCATGTTCATGTTGCTCTGCGTGCCCGAGCCGGTCTGCCAGACGGCCAGGGGGAACTCGTCCTCCCAGCGTTCCTCGATCACCTCGGCCGCGGCCTGCGCGATCGCGTCGGCCTTCTCCCTGGCCAGCTTGCCGGTGCGTTCGTTGACGCGCGCGGCCGCGCTCTTGACCAGCGCCAGCGCGTGCAGCAACTCGGGCGGCATGCGTTCGGTGGAGATCGCGAAGTGCTCGATGGAGCGCTGGGTCTGCGCGCCCCACAGGTGGTCGCCGGGGACGGGGATGTCGCCCCAGGCGTCGTGCTCGATGCGTTGTTCGGTGCTCATGAAGCGGTCTCGTCGGAAAAAAGGAAGGAGTGACGACCGCGAGCGTACAAGCCTCGTGAAGACCCTGATGGACGGCCGGTGCAACCGCCTGCTTCGGCACCGTCGCAACGAAACGGGGTTTCCCTTGCTGCGGTGCAGCGCGGCGCCTCTAGAATCGAAACGCAAATCGTCTACATCTCTCACGGGGACAATCTCATGGTCACGACGCGTCGCACCACCAAGGCCAGTGCCGATCCGGCGGCGCCCGCGGGCATCCGCATCCTCAAGAAGTACCCCAACCGCCGGCTCTACGACACGCTCACGAGTTCGTACATCACGCTGGCCGACGTCAAGAAGATGGTGCTCGAGGGCGCGCCGTTCGAGGTGCGCGACGCCAAGTCCGGCGACGACCTGACGCGCGCGATCCTGCTGCAGATCATCCTCGAGGAAGAGACCGGCGGCGTGCCGATGTTCAACACGCAGATGCTGGCGCAGATCATCCGCTTCTACGGCCACGCGATGCAGGGCGTGATGGGCTCCTACCTCGAGAAGAACCTGCAGGCGCTGGCCGAGATGCAGTCGCGCTTCGCCGAGCCGGGCAAGGGCCTGTACGACGCCTCCGCGCTGACGCCCGAGGGCTGGACCAAGTTCATCAGCGGCCAGGCGCCGATGATGCAGAACCTGATGGGCAGCTATCTCGAGCAGTCCAAGAAGCTGTTCGAGCAGATGCAGGAACAGATGACCAAGCCGGGCGAGGCGATCTTCCCGATTCCGGGCTTCCCGCCGGCCAAGCGTTGAGCCGTCGCCTGTCGCAGGAGCGCGCATGGCACGCGTCCTGATCGCCTGGGAGTTCGGCCGCAACCTCGGCCACATCGCGCGCGACCTGCCGCTCGCGCGCGCCTGCCGCGACGCGGGCCACGAGGTCGTGTGGGCGGTGCGCGACCTGCGCGGCGCCTCGCGCGAGCTCGTGGGCGAGGGCTTCGCGCTGCTGCAGGGGCCGCTGCTGCGCTCGGGACAGGTCAACGCGCCGCCCGTCAACTTCGCGGACATGCTGCTGCGCGAGGGCTACGAGGACGCCGCCGGCCTGCTCGGCGTGCTGCAGGGCTGGCATGCGCTGATGCGGCTCGCGTCGGTGTCGGCCGTCGTCTACGACTACGCGCCCACCGCGCTGCTGGCCGCGCGCGCGCTGGGCCTGCCGACGATGATCCTGGGCTCGGGCTTCATGCTGCCGGCGCCCGTGGTGCCGAGTCCCGGCTTCTTCCCGGACGCGCCGGCTGGCGCGCTGCAGGCCGCCGAGGATCGCTTCGTCGCCAACGTCAACACCGCGTTGCAGTCGCTCGGCAGCGCGCCGATCGCGTCGCTGCGCGATCTCTATGCCTGCGGCGAGCAGGTGCTGACGACCTTCGAGGAGCTCGACCCCTTCGCGCCGCGCGGCCAGGGTCGCTACGTGGGCCCGATGTACGCGCTCGGCCGCCAGACGCGCGTCGAATGGCAGGGCGGCGGCACGCGGCGCATCTTCGCGTACCTGCGCCCGGAGGTGCCCAGCTGCGAGAACCTGCTGGCTGCCCTGCAGGCCGGCCAGGCCGAGGTGGTGTGCGCGATGCCCGGGCTGCCGGAGGCGTGGCCGGCGCGCTTCCCGCGCATCCGCTTCGTGGCGGGGGCGGTCGACATGGAGGCCCTGCTGCCGGTTGCCGATCTCGCGATCACCAACGGCTCCGGCACCATCCCCAACTGCCTGCTCGCGGGCGTGCCGGTGCTCGTGCTGCCGCACTTCAACGAGCAATACCTGGCCGGCCTTCGGCTGCAGCAATACGGCGCCGGCATCGTGGTGCCGGGTCGGGCGTCGACCGCGGAGTACGCCGGCCTGCTGGAGCGCCTGCTGTCCGAGCCGCGCTTCAAGCAGCAGGCGCTGGCGTTCGCGCGGCGCTACGCCGGGCATCACCGCGACACGACGGCGCGCGCGGTGTTCGCGTTGCTCGAGGACATGCTGCAGCGCGCGGCCTGACGCGCCGCCTACGTGGGGCGAGCGGCGTCGAGGGGCGGTCCGCCGGACGACCGGCGCTTGAGCCAGAGGTGGACGCGACGTTGCACCGGACGTTCGACGCCGAAGGTGAGTGCCGCCGCCGCCGCCAGCGACACGCCGAAGGCGATCGCGACCGCCCACCCGTACTCGAAGCCGTGGTCGCGCAGGCGGTTGATGATCACGTATCCGATGTTCTGGTGAAGCAGGTAGAGCGGATACGAGACCGTGCCCAGGAACACGAGCAGCGGCGTGTTCAGCAGCGCCGCCCTGCGCAAGACGATCAGCGAGAACAGCAGCACCATCGCCGCGGCGACGAGCAGTCCCTGGAGACCCGCGCTGAGCCACGCCGCCGCCAGGGCCAGCGCAAACAGCGCCCACGTGGTGCGATCGATGCGCATGGCGCGGAAATCGAGGTAGGCCGCCGCGCCGATGCTGAAGTAGGCGCTGTATTCGACGAGCAGGTAGCGGTCGGCGAGCGTCGGCACCGAGCGGTGCAACAGCCTGGCCGCCACGAGGATGCCGATCGACAGCGCGAGCCAGAGCACGATCCACCATCGCACGTTCCGCATCCACCCCGTGGCGAAGATCGCCAGCATCCAGGCATAGAAGACGAGTTCGACCTCGAGACTCCAGTACGCTCCGTCGATGTGCGGCACGTTCACGAATGCCTGCAGCATCGTGAGGTTGACGGCGCCCTGCCACCAGCCGGGCGTGCGGCCGGGCAGCGGGAACACCAGCAGGACGACGAACGTGATGAGCAGCGCTGTCCAGTAGGCCGGATATAGCCGAAGCGCCCGCGCGCGCACGAAGTCCAACGGGGTCCGGCAGCGCTCCAGCGTCATCAGGATCACGAAGCCGCTGACGCCGAAGAAGACCTGCACGCCGAGGAAGCCATAGGTCGCATGGAACGGGGCGGCCAGGTCGCCGAACAGGTCGCCGTAGCGCACCGTGTAGTGGAAAAAGACCACCAGCATTGCCGCGATCCCGCGCACGGCGTCGAGCTCGCGGCAGCGCTGCGCGGCACTGCGCACGGCGCGAGGCGGCAGCGTGGCGCCCATGCCTCCGTCAACAACCAGAGGAAGCGTTTTCATGTCGGATCCAGAGCGTCGAGGGGTTACGTCGCGCGATCGCGCGGCAGCGCGCGCAGAGTCGGGCGACGTTGAGGGGCTTGGCTTCGACAGCCACGGCCGCGGTGTTGACCGCAAGCGTCCGCGCGCGAGCACGTGCGGAATTCTAGGGTGCGGGGGTATGCGCCGGGCGGCACGCCCCTAGTCTGCAGGAGCCGGGCGGCTCAGCCGAAGCGGGCAGCGGAACGTGCGCGCGCCTTGGCCGCCTCGACCTCGCGGTTGTGCGGCGGCGCGGTCGTGACCAGCGAGGCGATCAGCGTGCGCGCCGACGCGGCGACCGCCTCGACCGCGCGCTCGAACGCCTCCTCGTTGGCCTTCGAGGGCACGCTGAAGCCGCTGAGCTTGCGCACGAACTGCAGCGAGGCGTCGCGGATCTCGATCTCGGTGGCCGGAGGCTCGAAGTTGAACAGGGTCTTGATGTTGCGGCACATGGCGGATTCCTGGGCGATCGGTGTGCATGGTAAGGGCTGGCCGCCAGCTCGCGGCCGGGCGGCCGTGCCGGTTCACACCGCTTGTGTCGGAACGCGCATCGAGGCCGTCACGGGCGCCTGCTCCAGGTCGCGCGCGATCTGTCCCCGTTCGAGCACGACGACGCGTTGCGCGGTCGCGATCGTCTCCGGCCGGTGCGCGACGAGGATCCGGGTCAGCTCGACGCGGCGGATGGCGGCATTCACCAGCTGCTCGTTGGCCATGTCGAGGTGGCTGGTCGCTTCGTCCAGGCACAGCAGGCGCGGCTTCTTGTACAGCGCGCGCGCGAGCAGGATGCGCTGCTTCTGGCCGCCGGAGAGCCCCGTGCCGATGTCGCCGACGAGCGTGTTGTAGCCCATGGGCATGGCGCCGATCTCGTCGTCGATCGCCGCCAGCCGCGCGCAGGCTTCGACGTGCTCCTGCGACGGCGCCGGGTCGAAGAACGCGATGTTGTCGGCGATGGATCCCGCGAACAGCTGGTCGTCCTGCATCACGGTGCCGATCAGCCGGCGGAAGTTCGCCAGGCCGATCCGCCGCATCGGCACGCCGCCGACACGGATCTCGCCCTCCGTGGGCTCGAGCAGGCCCAGCAGCAGCTTGACCAGGGTTGTCTTGCCGCAGCCCGACGCGCCGGTGATCGCGATGCACTGGCCCGCCGGGATCGACAGGTTCAGGCCCTGGAGCACCCAGGGTTCGCCGTCCGCGTAGCGGAACGACACGTCGCGCAGCTCGATGGAGGCGTCGAGCTCGCGGCCGTCGCCTGGCGGCTCGAGCCTGTCCTCCTCGGGCTCGGCCAGCACGATGTCGGCGACGCGCTCGCCGTGCAGGCGAAGCATGCGGAACTCGAACAGCTTGTCGATCAGCGCCGAGATGCGCTGGCTGAACTGGTCCTTGTAGCTCAGGAACGCGAACAGCATGCCGACCGAGAAGCGGTGGTCGAGCACGGCCAGCGCGGCCATCCAGATCACGACGACGCGCTCGGCGTTGAACAGCAGGGCGTTGGCGGTCTGGTGCGAGATCGTCAGGCGCGCAATGCGCACGTCGGCGTTGAACTGGTCGGCCAGCAGGTTCATCCAGCCGCCTCGGCGTTCCTCGGCGCGGTCGAACAGGCGGATGCTCTGCGCGCCGCGGGCCGATTCCATGAAGTAGGTCTGCTGCCTGGCGGCGAAGATGATCTGCTCGGACGTGGCAGTGCGAAGGCGGTGGAACAGGCTCCAGCGAAGCAGCGCGTAGAGGATGACCGCGATGGCCGACACCATCGTCAGGCGGGGGCTGTAGGCCAGCATCACGATGGCCGTGCCGCCGACGAGCAGGCCGTCGATCACGGCCTCGACGAACTGGGTCGTGAGAAGGTGCTGGATCGTCTGGATCGAGCCGAATCGCGACACGATGTCGCCCAGGTGCCGCTTCTCGAAGAAGGACAGCGGCAGCCGCATCAGGTGGGCGAACGCGTTGCCGAACCACTGGAAGTTCATGTCCGTCGACAGCATGGTGGTCATCCACGAACGCACCGCGCCGATGAGCGTCTGCATCACGACCAGCAGCAGGAAGCCGATGCCCAGCACGGTGATCAGGTCGCGATCGTCGGCGACGAGCGCCTCGTCGACGAGCCACTGCAGGTAGAACGGCGCCACGAGCGCGCAGACCTGCAGCGCCACGCCGACCAGCAGGAGTTGCGCGAGGCCTCGCTTGAGACCGGTGACGTGCCCCACCAGCGAGCGCAGCGAGAACCGTTGCACTTCGGACTGCGGCTGGAAGCCGGGGCCCGGCGTCAGTTCGAGCGCGATGCCCGTGAAGTGCCTGGAGACCTCGTCCATCGGGATGCGGCGCACGCCCACGGCCGGATCGTGGATCACGATGCTGCCGTTGCGCGCTTCCTTCAGCACGACGAAGTGGGCCATGTCCCAATGCAGCACGCAGGGCGTCTTGAGCTTGTCCAGCTGCGCCAGTTCGAGGCGCAGCGTGCGGCTGTGCAGGCCCAGCGCCCGCGCCATGTGCACGACGACTTCCAGCGTCGCGCCCTTGAGCGAGATCGGGAAACGGCGGCGCAGTTGGGTGAGGTCGATGCGATGGCGCCAGTGGCTGGCCACCATCGCCAGGCAGGCCAGGCCGCACTCGGACGCCTCGGTCTGCAGGACGAGCGGCAGGTCGGCGGCGCCCCAGAAGCGCGGGTTGAGAAAGGCGGGTGCGGGCATCAGAGGCGGCCGGTGACGGTGTAGAGCGGTTCCAGCACCCACTCCCAGAGCCGGCGACGGTCGATGACGACGCTGCCGTCGAGCAGGTCGCCGGCGCGCAGCGGCTGATTCTCCCCGTAGGCCATGACCGTCTGGCGATCGAGTCGCACCCGCACGCGGTAGAGCGGTTCCGTGTCGGCGACGAGGCCGGCGATCTCCAGGTCGGCCGGGCGCAGCGCGGTGCGCGAGACCTCGCGCACGACGCCGTGAGACTGCCCGAACTTCTGGTACGAATACGCCTGGTAGCGCAGCGAGACCGGCATCCCCGCGTGCAGGAATCCCGCCGAACGCGAGGGCGCATAGAGTTCGGCTTCCATCTCGGAGCCCGCCGGCGTGATCGCGGCCAGCACGTTGGCCGGCGTGACGGATTGCCCGGCGACGGCCGCGACCGCCGAGACGATGCCGGCCCTCGGCGCGCGCACGATGATCTCGCGCCGGGTGTCGTTCTCCGCGAGCTCCAGTTCGCTGCTGGCGATGCTGCGCTCGGCCGCCTGCTCGTCGCGTCGGCCCTGCACCTCGAGATCGCGCACGTCGGCCTGCGCCGTCGCGAGATCGCGCGCGCTCGCGGCGCGCGCGCGCTGCAGGTCGGCGAGGCGCTGCTGCTGGTCCAGCAATTCGGCCTGCTTGTCCTGCACCTGCACCGGCGAGACGAAATTGTCCTTCTGCAGGTCTTCGTAGCGCTTGAGGGCGACCTCGGCGAGCTGCGTGCGATGGACCTGCAGGCCGATCTGGGCGGCGATGCGGCTGCCGTCGGCGGCGAGGTCTTCCACGCGCTTGCCCAGCGCCTCACGGCGCAGGCGCGATTGCAGCCGCTCCTGCGACTGCTCGCTGAGCAGGCTGTCGCGCCGGGTCTCGAGCAGCTTCTCCACCGTCTGCCCGGCGCTGCCCTGCGCGGGCGCCGCATGCTCGGGCGACAGCACGAACAGCACCTGACCGGCCTGCACGCTCTGGCCTTCGTGCACGCGCGCCTCGACGACCTGGCCCGCCTGCGCCGGCACCACGCGGATCAGCCCCTGCGTGGGCAGCAGGACGCCGGGCAGGCTGGTCTTGCGGGTGTAGCTGAAGCAGGCCAGGAACAGCACGATGGCGACCGCCAGCGCGACGAACAGGGTGGTCAGTAGCGAGAAGCTCAACGGGTGGGCGAGCACCACGGCGCCGTAGCGACGGGAGCCGGCGTGTGCCAGCGCCTCGGGGCGGAACAGCTCGAAACGGGAATTCGGGGACATGCACTTCCAGGAGCGGCGACGGTCGCACGTGCGACCGCCGAGGGCGCGAAGGCGCCAGAACTTAATTCATCTTCCAGCCGCAGCCGTCGTTGTGGCCGATGAGGCCGCCGAAGCCGTCGCCACCGCTGACCAGCTTGCGCAGTTCCGGATCGTTCACGACGACCATGCCGTTGTCGTCCAGCTCGATGGCCGGCAGTTGCGGCGCTTGCTCGGTGTCGAGCTTGTCGAATTCGTTCATTGCCAATTCCTTGAAGTGTTTCGGATTCGCCTTGGCGAACGCCTGGAGACCGCCGTGTCCGGCCGCCTCCAGGCGCGCTCGCTCAGCGAGTTACTCCATCTTCCAGCCGCAGTGCCAGTTCTGGCCGACCAGGAGGTTCGGGCTCAGCATGCCGGCGCCGGCAACGACCTTCAGCAGTTCCGGATCGTTCACGACGACCATGCCGTTGTCGTCCAGTTCGATCGCCAGTTGCTCGACCTGGCCTTGCGTGTTGATTTCGTTCAAAACATCTCTCCTGAGTTTGAGATAAAAGGTAACCCGCCACGTGGATAACATGGCTGGCGGCTGGACGATATCTGCGCCGCCAATCGAAGGGGAGCGTGAAAACCCGTGCAGTGGATACGATGACCTCCCATTTTGATGGGCTAGTTGTGGGGTTTCGTTTCTGATGTGTAACCCTCGCCTGCGGGCTTACCACATGTTTTTCGGCGGCCCTGTTGGTATTTCCTCTTCCCCATGAGTTAGGGGGTTTCGCAGGGTTATCTGCGGCGACTATGCTGCGATCCGTCGAGCCGGGCCGGCCTATTCCGCCGAGCCGCCGAGGCCGTGCCATCCCCTGGTCGCCCCACGAGGCGCGGCCGCATCTTCGTCAGGATTTCATGAGCAATCTTGCTGCCGCCACCGAGGCGCCCGGCTCGCTGGACCCCGCCTCGCTGGCCATCGCGCACGCCCTGGCGCCCAACACCCTCTCGCTGATCCTGCTTCCGACCGAGAAGTGCAATCTGCGTTGCAGTTATTGCTACGAGACATTCGAACACGGCAGAATGTCGGACGAGACGATCCAGGCCGTCAAGAATCTGATCGACCTTCGTTTGCCGAAACTGGATTATCTGACGCTGGGCTGGTTTGGCGGCGAGCCGCTGGTGGCGTCGGATATTCTCCTGGATATTGCCGGATATGCCCTCAGGCGATGCCGGGAAGAAGGCGTTCAATACTTCGGCGGTGAAATCACGACGAATGCCGCGCTGCTGACGAGCGACCTGCTGGAGAAACTCGTCGCGGTGGAGCAGAAGAAATTCCAGATATCCCTGGACGGCTGGCGTGAAGGTCACGACCGGACGCGTCGGAACGGGGCCGGCGCCGGCACTTTCGACACGGTGTGGAACGTGCTGAAGATGCTGCGCGAGTCGCCGTATCCGGACCTCGACGTCATCCTGCGCATCCACCTGATGCCCGAGAACCGCGATTCCATCCGCGAACTGGCCAGGAACATCAAGGCCGAATTCGGCGCCGATCCGCGTTTCGGCATCTACCTGAAGGCGATCGAGAATCTCGGCGGTCCGCAGTCCGGGGCGATCACCTCGCTCGAGCATGCCGAGCGCGGCGCGATCGTCACCGAGATGGCCGGCCTGCTGTCGGGCATGCGCGGCCTGCCCGATGCCAAGCCAGCCTCGGACAAGGCCCCCAAGGTCTGCTACGCGGCCAAGCCGAACAACCTGATCGTGCGGGCCAACGGCCGCATCGCCAAATGCACGGTGGCGTTCGAGGATGCGAAAAACGACATCGGCCAGCTGCGCCTGGATGGCACGCTCCAGATCGACAACGCGAAGCTCGTGCACTGGTTCCGCGGGCTCCACAGCCGCGACTTCGGCATCCTGGCGTGTCCCGTCTGGATCCGTCCCTACGAGGCGAATTCGGCCAAGCGCGTGATTCCAATCGCGGCGGAAGTGGCCTGAGCGGCCGGCGCGCGGGACGGCCGGGCGAAAGTCACGCCAGCGCCCGACGCAAGGCCTTGCAGTCCCTTTCGCGCGCGGGATGCGGGACAATCGGAGGATGAACGCCCTCACCGACGCCACGCTCGCCCCCGCGCCAGCCAAGGCCGAACCGACCATCGCCTTCGTTTCCCTCGGCTGCCCCAAGGCCCTGACCGACTCCGAGCTCATCCTCACGCAGCTGCGCGCCGAGGGCTACGGCACCAGCAAGAGCTATTCGGGCGCCGACCTCGTGGTGGTCAACACCTGCGGATTCATCGACGATGCCGTCAAGGAGAGCCTGGACGCGATCGGCGAGGCGCTGGCCGAGAACGGCAAGGTGATCGTCACGGGATGCCTGGGCGCCAAGCCCGGCAAGGCGGGCGGCGACAACCTGATCCAGGAGATCCATCCGAAGGTGCTGGCCGTGACCGGCCCGCATGCGACGCAGGAGGTGATGGACGCCGTGCACCGGCACGTGCCCAAGCCGCACGACCCGTTCGTCGACCTCGTGCCGCCGCAGGGCATCAAGCTGACGCCGCGGCACTACGCGTACCTCAAGATCAGCGAGGGCTGCAACCATCGCTGCACCTTCTGCATCATCCCGAGCATGCGCGGCGACCTGGTGTCGCGGCCGATCGGCGACGTGCTGGGCGAGGCGCAGCGGCTGTTCGAGGCGGGCGTCAAGGAGCTGCTGGTGGTGAGCCAGGACACCTCGGCCTACGGCGTCGACGTGCAGTACCGCACCGGCTTCTGGGACGGCAAGCCCGTCAAGACGCGCATGCTGGACCTGTGCGAGCGCCTGGGCGACCTCGCCGCGACGTACGGCGCGTGGGTGCGGCTGCATTACGTGTACCCGTATCCGCATGTCGACAACGTGATCGACCTGATGGCCAGCGGCAGGATCCTGCCGTACCTCGACATCCCGTTCCAGCACGCGCACCCGGCCGTGCTCAAGCGCATGAAGCGGCCCGGCACGGGCGAACGCACGCTGGAGCGCCTGCAGATGTGGCGCGAGAAGTGCCCGGAGCTGGTGGTCCGCAGCACGTTCATCGCCGGCTTCCCGGGCGAGACGGAAGCGGAGTTCGACACGCTGCTCGACTTCGTGCGCGAGGCGCAGATCGACCGCGCCGGCTGCTTCGCCTATTCGCCGGTCGAAGGCGCGACGGCCAACGAGATCGAGGGCCAGCTGCCGCAGGAAGTGCGCGAGGAGCGCCGCGCGCGCTTCATGGCGGTGGCCGAGGAGGTCTCGGCCGCGAAGCTGCAGCGCCGCGTCGGCGCGACGATGCAGATCCTCGTCGACAAGGCGCCGATGCTGGGCAGGAAGGGCGGCGTCGGCCGCTCGTACGCCGATGCGCCCGAGATCGACGGCATCGTGCGCCTGCTGCCGCCGGAGAAGCTGTCCAAGCAGCTGAAGGTGGGCGAGTTCACGCGCGCCCGCATCGTCGCCACCGAGGGCCACGACCTGGTCGCGCTGCCGATCTGAGCATGTCGGACAACAGGGACGCGGACGCGAAGTCCACGCAGCAGATCCATCACGAGTACGTGCCGCCCCCCGG
Source organism: Scleromatobacter humisilvae (assembly GCF_023231945.1). Taxonomy (GTDB): domain Bacteria; phylum Pseudomonadota; class Gammaproteobacteria; order Burkholderiales; family Burkholderiaceae_C; genus Scleromatobacter; species Scleromatobacter humisilvae. Next base: position 677,695 of record NZ_JAJLJH010000002.1, on the reverse strand, counting down.
CTTCGCCGCGGTGGCGCCGGCGTTGCATCGCGCGTCGACGGTGCTGTTCGAGGACGTCGCCGCGATGCGTGCCAGCCACTGGCTGGACAAGAACACGTACACCTACGGACTGCACGGCACGCCGACGTCGTTCACGCTGGAGGCGCGGCTCGCCACGCTCGAAGGCGGCACGCATGCGATGCTGGTGCCCAGCGGGCTGGCCGCGATCGCGCTGGTCGACCAGTCGCTGCTGTCCAGCGGCGACACGGTGCTGATCCCGGCCAACGCCTACTTTCCGAACAAGAGCCTGGCCGCGCACGAGCTCGCGCGCTGGGGCATCGCGCACCGCTTCTACGACCCGATGGACGTCGAATCGTTGCGCGCTGCGCTCGGCGACGACGTCAAGCTGGTGTGGATCGAGCCGCCTGGCTCGGTGACGCTCGAGTTCCCCGACCTGCGGGGCCTCGTGCGTGCCGTGCGCGCGCACGCGCCGCGCGCGACGGTCGCGCTCGACAACACCTGGGGCAGCGGACTCGCCTTCGACGCATTCGACCTCGACCCCGGCGCGACGCCCGCGCTGGGCGTGGACCTGACGATCCACGCGCTCACCAAGTACCCGTCCGGCGGCGCCGACGTGATGATGGGCTCGGTCGTCCTGCGCTCGCAGGCCTTGCACGACCAGCTCGCGCTGACGCATTGCCGCCTCGGCCTGGGCGTCGGCCCCAATGACGTCGAGCTGGTGCTGCGCGGCCTGCAGACCGTGGCGCTGCGCTACGCCGCCCAGGACGCGGCGACGCGCCGCATCGCGCAGTGGGCGCTGGGCCGCAAGGAGTTCGTGCGCGTGCTGCATCCGGCCACGTCCGGCTCGCCCGGCCACGCGCACTGGGCCGCGCAATGCCGCGCCGCGGCGGGCTTGCTGACGCTGGTGTTCGATCCGGCCATCGCGCCGGAGCGCATCGATCGCTTCGTCGACGACCTGCGGCTGTTCGGCATCGGCTGGTCCTGGGCCGGGCCCATGAGCCTGGCCGTGCCATATCGCCCGGACTCGGGGCGCGTGGGCGACTACCCGGGCACGCTGGTGCGGCTGTCGATCGGGCTGGAGGATGCGGGCGACCTGATCCGCGACCTCGAATCCGCGCTGGAGGGACTGGCGCGCGCCTAGTCCTTCGAGGGCCCGGACACCTTGTGGCGCATCAAGCGACCCTTCTCGCGCTCCCAGTCGCGCTCCTTGATCGTGTTGCGCTTGTCGTGGTCGGCCTTGCCCTTGGCCAACGCGATGTCGGCCTTCACGTAGCTGCCCTTGAAGTGCAGGTTCAGCGGCACCATCGTGAAGCCGCGCTGCTCGACCTTGCCGATCAGGCGCCGGATCTCCTCGCCCTTCATCAGCAGCTTCTTGGTGCGGTCGGCCTCGGGGTTGACGTGCGTCGACGCCGAGCGCAGCGCGTTGATGCGGCAGCCGATCATGTGCAGCTCGCCGTCGCGGATGACGACGTAGCCGTCCGTCAGCTGCACCTGGCCGGCGCGGATGGCCTTGACCTCCCAGCCCTGCAACACCAGGCCGGCCTCGTACGTCTCTTCGATGTGGTATTCGAACCGCGCGCGGCGGTTCTCTGCGATGAGGGCGGGCATGGGGCGCTTAAAATTCAACCATTGTATGAAGCACGTCAAGAAGTCCGTCCTGCTCTGGTACTCCGCACGCGAAATGTATGAGCTCGTCGTCGCCGTGGAAGACTATCCCAAGTTCCTGCCCTGGTGCGAGTCGAGCACGGTGCTCGAGCAGCATGAGGCCGACCCGGCAACGGGCACGCCCGCGGGCATGACGGCGCGACTGGGCCTGTCGTACGCGGGCGTGCGCCAGGCCTTCACGACGCGCAACGAGCAGGTGCAGGGCGAGTCGGTCAAACTCAAGCTGGTCGACGGCCCGTTCTCGCAGCTCGATGGCGTGTGGACGTTCAAGCCGCTCAAGCAGTCCGACCCGGCCCAGCCCGTCAACCCGGACGAGCCGGTGGCCTGCCGCGTCGAATTCGATCTCGCCTACGCGTTCTCCAACCGCGTGTTCGAGGCCGTGCTCAGCCCGGTGTTCGACCAGGTGGCCAACACGTTCGTCGATTCCTTCGTCAAGCGCGCGGCGCAGGTGTATGGAGAGCGCTGAGATCGCGGTGCAGGTCGTGTGGAGCCCGTCCGCGCGCGAGACGCTGACCGCCGCGCTGCGACTGCCGGCGGGCGCCACCGTGGCCGACGCGCTGGCTGCGGCGGACTGGCCCGCGCTCGCGAGCGCCGCGCAGGGCGACGCGGCGTTCGGCGCGGCCGGGCTGTCGGCCGCGGTCTGGAGCAAGGCGCGCCCGCTGGCGCACGTGCTGCGCGATGGCGATCGCGTCGAAGTGCTGCGCGACCTGCAGATCGACCCGATGACCGCGCGCCGCGTGCGCTTCGAGGCGGCGGGCGGCATCGACGCGCTGCGCCAGCGCGGCTACGCCGGCCGCAAGCGCTGATTGTTCACTGGGCCGCCGGAAGCGGCCCGCAGTTGGACGAGATCACGTCTTGCGTATGCTTGATCTCGGCGGCGCGGGCGCTGTCGTCCAGCACCTCGCGCTCGCCCTTGTCGTTGAGGCGGGCCATGCGCAGGCCGCTCTGCAGCTCGGTGAGCGCGGCCTGGCCGCGGGCGCAGTTGTCCTTGCGCAGCGCGGCGGTCTTGGCCTCGGCGGCGGCGCGGTCGGCCTTGGCCTGGTCGGCCTTGGCCTGGTCGGCGGCGGCCTTCTTCTTGTCGAGCGCGGACGACGCGGCCGGGGCCGCTGCCGGAGTCGCGGCCGAGGCCTGGGGGTCGGCCGCGGCGGGCGCAAGCGAGACCGCCTTCGTCGACGTGGCGACCGGCGGGCCGCTGATGATGTTCTTGGCCGGCGTGCCCGGGGGCGGCGCGGTGTCGCTGATGTGCACCTGACCCGAGGCGTCGCGCCACTTCCAGAGTGTCTGTGCGTGTGCGCCGGCGACGGCGAACGCCAGCAGGCAGGCGGCGAGGGGCAGGGCGGTCTTTTGCATGGAGTTGAGGGCCGCCGGTTCGGCAGGCGCAGGAGTGTGTGGGACCAACGTGGCGCGACGTCGGCACGTTGACATTCTCGTGTCTTCGGCAATGCCGGCCGCCAGTGTAGTGCTCTGCAGTGGTGACAAATCGCAAACCGATGGGCCTGTCTGCCCCGCGTCGTGAAGGTGTTCTCGACGGGGCGGTCGAGCAAGGCGTCGCGGAGTCCGTATAATCCGCTTTTGCGTCTGGAGCTTCCTCTATGCGCCTTCTAGGCAAAGCGCTCACCTTCGACGACGTGTTGTTGGTGCCGGCATATTCCCAGGTGTTGCCCCGCGACACCAGCCTGCGGACTCATTTCACCCGCAACATCATCCTGAACCTGCCCGTCGTCTCGGCAGCGATGGACACCGTGACGGAGGCCCGCCTGGCGATCGCGATCGCGCAGGAAGGCGGCATCGGCGTCATCCACAAGAACCTGACGGCCATGCAGCAGGCCGCCGAAGTCGCGCGCGTCAAGCGCTACGAATCGGGCCTGCTGCGCGATCCGGTGACGATCGCCCCGGGCGCGCGCGTGCGCGACGTCGTGGAGCTGTCGAAGCTGCACGGCGTGTCGGGCTTCCCGGTGGTGGACAACGGCCGCGTCGTCGGCATCGTCACCAACCGCGACCTGCGCTTCGAGACGCGCATGGACGCGCCGGTGCGCGAGATCATGACGCCGCAGGAGCGCCTGATCACCGTGCCGGAGGGCACCTCGCTGGCCGTGGCCAAGGAGCTGATGCACCGCCACAAGCTGGAGCGCGTGCTGGTCGTCAACGACGCCTTCGAGCTGCGCGGGCTGTTCACCGTCAAGGACATCACCAAGCAGAACACCTTCCCCAACGCCGCGCGCGACTCGCACGGCAAGCTGCGCGTCGCGGCGGCCGTCGGTGTCGGCGACGGCACCGAGGAGCGCGTCGAGGCGCTGGCCAGGGCCGGCGTGGATGCGATCGTCGTCGACACCGCGCACGGCCACAGCCAGGGCGTGATCGACCGCGTCAAGTGGGTCAAGAAGAACTTCCCGAATGTCGACGTCATCGGCGGCAACATCGCCACCGGCGCGGCCGCGCTGGCGCTGGCCGAGGCCGGCGCCGACGCCGTCAAGGTGGGCATCGGCCCGGGCTCGATCTGCACCACGCGCATCGTCGCGGGCGTCGGCGTGCCGCAGGTCATGGCCATCGACAACGTCGCCACCGCGCTGCAGGGCACCGGCGTGCCGCTGATCGGCGACGGCGGCATCCGCTACTCGGGCGACATCGCCAAGGCCATCGCCGCGGGCGCGAGCACCGTGATGATGGGCGGCATGTTCGCCGGCACCGAAGAGGCGCCGGGCGAGGTCATCCTGTTCCAGGGCCGCAGCTACAAGAGCTACCGCGGCATGGGCTCGATCGGCGCGATGAAGGCCGGCTCGGCCGATCGCTACTTCCAGGAAGCCGACGACAACCCGAACGCCGACAAGCTGGTGCCCGAAGGCATCGAGGGCCGCGTGCCCTACAAGGGCTCGGTCGTGTCGATCCTGTTCCAGATGGCCGGCGGCCTGCGCGCGTCGATGGGCTACTGCGGCTGCCCGACCATCGACGACATGCGCAACAAGGCGGAGTTCGTCGAGATCACGTCGGCGGGCATTCGCGAGAGCCATGTGCACGACGTGCAGATCACCAAGGAAGCGCCCAACTACCGCGCCGACTGAGTGACGCGACGCTGAAGGACAGCCGCCCGGTTCGCCGGGCGGTTGCGCTTCGGACTCCTTCGAAGACCGGCCGCACGGATGGCCGGCACGAGACAACCTCCTTCAACCAGCCACCGTGAGCGCAGACCAAGCCCCCGTCGTCGAAGCCACCGCCTCCGGCAAGCGCCAGGCGGCGATGCCGTTCATCATGGCCACGGTGCTGATCGACATGATCTCGATCGGCCTGATCATCCCGGTGCTGCCCAAGCTGGTGGCAAGCTTCGAGACGACGGCCGCCGCGCAGGTCGGGGCGTACGCGTGGGTCTCGATGGCGTTCGCCATCGCCAACTTCATCGGCTCGCCGATCCTGGGCGCGCTGTCCGACCGCTACGGCCGGCGTCCCGTGCTGCTGATCGGCTTCAGCGGCCTGGCGCTGAGCTTCTTCGTCACGGCGCTGGCCACGGCCCTGTGGATGCTGATCGCGGTGCGCCTGGTCAGCGGCGCGCTGCAGGCCAACATCGCGGTGGCCAACGCCTACGTCTCCGACATCACGCCGCCCGAGGAGCGCGCCAGGCGCTTCGGCATGCTGGGCGCGATGTTCGGCCTCGGCTTCATCCTCGGCCCCGTGCTGGGCGGCCTGCTGGGCGGCATCAACCTGCGCCTGCCGTTCTTCGTCGCCGGCGGCCTGGCCGTCACCAACTGGCTCTACGGATTCTTCGTCCTGCCCGAGTCGCTGCCGCGCGAGCGGCGCCAGCCGTTCCGCTGGGCGCGCGCCAACCCGGTCGGCTCGCTGATGCACCTGGCGCAGCTGAAAAGCATGGGCGCGCTGCTGGGGGTAGTCACGTTCGCTTCGCTGGCACAGTTCATCCTGCAGGGCACGTGGGCGCTCTACACGCAGCTGAAGTTCGGCTGGGAGCCGCAGCAGATCGGCTGGTCGCTGTGCGCGGTCGGCGCGATGTCGGTGCTCGTGCAGGGCGTGCTGGTGGGCCGGCTGACGAAGATGATGCCGGTGCAGCGGCTGGTGGTGCTGGGCCTGGTGTCCTCGGCCATCGCCTACGTCTGCTGGGGCGCGGCCCCGCAGGGCTGGATGATGTATGCGGTCATCGCCTGCAACGTGCTGGGCTTCGCGGCGGGCGCGTCACTGCAGACGCTGATCGCCAACGCCGCCGACGAGAAGACCCAGGGCCAGACGATGGGCGCCGTCGCCGGCCTGCAAAGCCTCACCGCGGTGCTCGCGCCCGTCGTCGGCCCGCTGCTGCTGCGCACCGTCGCCGGCGCCCCGCGCGGCGACTGGCGCCTCGGCCTGCCTTACTACCTGTGCGCGCTGCTGCAGCTGTGCGCCATGGCGATGACGATCCTCCATTTCCGCCGCCTCCACGCCGATTCGACGGGCACGCCCATGCCCGCGAATCCCTGACATCCGATTCCTCAACGCCCCAGCCGCCATGCACGACAAGATCCTCATCCTCGATTTCGGCTCCCAGGTCACGCAGCTGATCGCGCGCCGCGTGCGCGAGGCGCACGTCTACTGCGAGATCCATCCCAACGACGTGTCCGACGACTTCATCCGTTCGTTCGGCGCCAAGGGCATCATCCTGTCGGGCAGCCACGCGAGCACGTACGAGGACGCCGAGCTGCGCGCCCCGCAGGCGGTGTGGGACTCGAAGGTGCCGGTGCTGGGCATCTGCTACGGCATGTTCACGATGACCGTGCAGCAGGGCGGCGAGGTGGAGCCCGCGCACGAGCGCGAGTTCGGCTACGCCGAGGTGCGCGCGCACGGCCACACCAGGCTGCTCGATGGCATCGAGGACTTCATCACGCCGGAAGGCCACGGCATGCTCAAGGTGTGGATGAGCCACGGCGACAAGGTCACCAAGCTGCCGCCGGGCTTCTCGTTGATGGCCAGCACCGGCAACTGCCCGATCGCCGGCATCGCCGACGAATCGCGCGGCTACTACGGCGTGCAGTTCCACCCGGAAGTGACGCATACGGTGCAGGGCAAGGCGCTGCTCGAGCGCTTCGTGCTGAACATCGCCGGCGCCAAGGCCGACTGGATCATGACCGACCACGTCGAGGAAGCCGTCAAGCGCATCCGCGAGCAGGTCGGCGACGAGGAGGTGATCCTCGGCCTGTCCGGCGGCGTCGATTCGAGCGTGGCCGCGGCGCTGATCCACCGCGCGATCGGCGACCAGCTCACCTGCGTGTTCGTCGACCACGGCCTGCTGCGCCTGGACGAAGGCAAGATGGTGATGGAGATGTTCGCCGGCCGCCTGCACGCGAAGGTCGTGCACGTCGACGCCAGCGCGCAGTTCCTGGGTCATCTCGCCGGCGTCACCGACCCCGAGCAGAAGCGCAAGATCATCGGCCGCGAGTTCGTGGAAGTGTTCAAGGCCGAGGCCGCGAAGCTCAAGGCCGGCGACGGCGGCCACAAGGGCGCGCAGTGGCTGGCGCAGGGCACGATCTATCCGGACGTCGTCGAGTCCGGCGGCGCGAAGACCAAGAAGGCCACGACGATCAAGAGCCACCACAACGTCGGCGGCCTGCCCGAACAGCTGGGCCTGAAGCTGCTGGAGCCGCTGCGCGACCTGTTCAAGGACGAGGTGCGCGAGCTGGGTGTCGCACTCGGGCTGCCGCCCGAGATGGTCTACCGCCATCCGTTCCCGGGCCCGGGCCTGGGCGTGCGCATCCTCGGCGAGGTGAAGAAGGAATACGCCGACCTGCTGCGCCGCGCCGATGCGATCTTCATCGAGGAACTGCGCAACTGGACGGACTCGGCCACCGGCAAGAACTGGTACGAGCTGACCAGCCAGGCCTTCACGGTGTTCCTGCCCGTCAAGAGCGTGGGCGTGATGGGCGACGGCCGCACCTATGACTACGTCGTCGCGCTGCGCGCCGTGCAGACCAGCGACTTCATGACGGCCGACTGGGCCGAGCTGCCGTACGGGCTGCTGAAGAAGGTGTCGGGCCGCATCATCAACGAGGTGCGCGGCATCAACCGCGTGACCTACGACGTGTCGAGCAAGCCGCCCGCGACCATCGAGTGGGAGTGAGCGGCGAAGGCGGCTCCGGCGACGATCAGTGAGCCGCCTTGCGCTTCAGGACTTCCGCCTGGATGTCCTGGAACTGCTGGCGCACCTCGCCCTCGACCACCGACGGGCCCAGCAGCGGCGGCACCCAGACGCCCGCGACGGAGTCCGCGTGGTAGGTCACGCGCGTGGCGTCGCCGTCGGGGGCCAGCTGCGTCAGCGTGTCGTGCTTCTTCAGGGTGCCGCGGATCAGGTGCGACTGCAGCGACTCCAGCGGCCGCACGTGCACCTCGCGCTGCGATTCGAAGCTGAACGAGAAGCCGGCGTGCGAGCTGTGCCCCTTCTGCTCGATCTGCCAGACGTCGCCGTCCCTGGCCGTGATCCTGCTCGAGTCCAGGCCGTGCAGGAAGCCGGCCATGTGGTCGAAGTCCGAGAGCACGTTCCAGACTTCCTGCGGCGTGCCCGCGATCGTGATGGACGCATCGACGGCGACGACATCGCCGTTCTTCTGCACCTTGACCTGCAGGCCGCCATCGGCCGGCGCCTGGGCCCACGCCGGCGACGTCGACAGGGCCAGCGCCAGCAGGCCGGTTCGGACAATCGTGGGCATCATCGGCGGGCTCCTTGCGAAGGACGTTGGCGAGCCATTGTGACGCAGGCCACGGGCGCGGCTAGAAGAGGCTGCCCTGCGCCGGCGGCTCCGGCGGCGGCGGGGCCGGCTTCGGCGGCTTGGGCGGCAGGATCTCGTCCCTGGCCGGCGGTTCGGTGGCGGCCCTGGGCGCGCGCGCCAGCGGCGCCGGCTCGGCCAGCAGCGGGCCGGGCCAGGCCTTGAAGAAGCGCGGCGCGTCGGGCAGGCCACAGGTCAGCCAGGGCAGGTAGTCCGCGGGGTCGAGGATGACGACCATGCGCTTCTCGTCGCCAGGCTTGAACAGGCGCCTGTAGACCGGATGCGTGTCCGCGTTGACGGTGATCATCGTGAACGTGAAGAGCTCGCCGCCTTTCGGATTGCGCCAGCGCCGGTACAGGCCGGCGATGCCCATCGGCACGTCGCCATGCTGCGAGACGCGCCAGCGCACGGCCTTGCCGCTCTCGTAGCAAGGCTCGAAGACTGCCTCGGCCGGGATGATGCAGCGTTGTCCCGCGGCCCAGGGCTGCCGGAAGCTGGGCAGGGTGGCGATCGTCTCGCTGCGTGCGTTGTAGGTGCGTCGTCCGAAGGCGAGCTCCGTCGCGAAGCCGGGCAGCAGTCCGAACATGCCGTCCTCGGCGACCAGCGCCGGCGGGCCGCCTTCCTGGCCCTCGATCGACAGGCGGATGAACGGCGCCATGCCGGTCGGGAAGACGTCGTCGGGCGCCTCGTCCTTCTCGCGCTCGACGCCGAAGAATGTCAGCAGTCGATCGAGGCGCGTGACGGGGCGGTAGTTGGAGCACATGCCGCCATGCTAATGCGGCAGCTCAGGCCGCCAGCGCCGCGTCAATCGCCTTCAGCAGCCGCGCATCGTCGGGCGCGGTGTCGGGCGCGAAGCGCGCGACGACGTGGCCGTCGCGGCCGACGAGGAACTTCTCGAAGTTCCACATGACGTCCTTCGGGTCGCCCGGCTGGATGCCGTAGCCCTTCAGTTCCTCGCGGAACGGCGCGGCGCCGAGGGCCTCCGGCTGGGCGGCGGTCAGGTTCGCGTAGAGCGGGTGCTGGTCGGCGCCGAGCACCGAGATCTTGGAGAACAGCGGGAACTTGACGTCGTAGGTGAGCGAGCAGAACTGGCTGATCTCGGCGTCGCTGCCGGGCTCCTGCGCGCCGAAGTTGTTGGCCGGAAAGCCCAGCACCTCCAGGCCTTGCGCGCGCTTGTCCTCGTAGAGCTTCTCGAGGCCTTCGTACTGCGGGGTGAGGCCGCACCTGGAGGCGACGTTGACGACCAGCAGCACCTTGCCGGCGTAGGCGCCGAGGGTCGTGGGGGCACCGTCGATGCGGTTGACGGGAATGGCCTGGAGTGGGGTGGTCATGGCGCAGCTGCTAGACAGTGGAACAAGCGCGGCCATGGTAGCCAAGGCGGGATCTCGCTGCCGCGCGATGGACTTGCCGAACAGCCGCGATAATGCGCGCTTCGCCTGCTTCGCACATTCCCGCCATGAGAGCCATGCTGACCATCGGATCGCTGCTGATCGTCCTGGCCGTCGTCGCGCTGTCGATGCGCGCCCAGTTGAAGGCGACCCAGCGATCGATGGCGTCGGCGGCGGCGTCGGATGCGGCGTCGGGCGCGTTGTCCGGCACGCCGGCGAACCAGGTGCAGCAGTACCAGCGCCAGCTCGACGCGGCCATGAAGGCGGCCGCGCAGCACACGGCCGACCGGGCCGCCAGCGCCGGCGAGGACGGCAGCCGTTGAACGCGTCCACGACCGTCGACGCGGCGTCCGACCTCGCGCCGGAGGTGCCGCCGTCCCCGTTCAGCCCGGCCGAGGAACGCGCGATGCGCCAGGCGCTGGACCAGGCCCAGAACGCGTGGCTGGTGGGCGAGGTGCCGGTCGGCGCGGTCATCCTGAGGGACGACGCCGACGGCGTGCCGCAGGTCGTGGCCACCGGCTACAACCGGCCCATCACCACCACCGATCCGACCGCACACGCCGAGCTCGTGGCGCTGCGCCACGCGGCCCAGCTGCTGGACAACTACCGCCTGCCCGAGTGCACCCTCGTCGTCACGCTGGAGCCGTGCGCGATGTGCGCGATGGCGCTGATCCACGCGCGCTTCAAGCGCGTCGTGTTCGGCGCGCGCGATCCGAAGACCGGCGCCGCGGGCTCCGTGATCGACCTGTTCTCGGTGCGCCAGCTCAATCACCAGACCACGGTGGTCGGCGGCTGCCTGGAGAACGAATGCGGCACGCTGCTGCGCGACTTCTTCGTCGAGCGCCGCGCCGCCCACAAGGCACGCCAGGCCGCGTTGCAGGCGCCTGCAGAAGACCCAGCCATCCCCGTCGCCGACGTGACCGTCGACGACGCGATCCCGGTCGGCGTCGCCACCGAGATCGATCCTTCCTTCCCCGATTCCCCGGACGCGCCATGACCTCGCTGATCCTGTACACGCCCTCCGGCGTCCTCGCCAAGGGCGGGCCGCTGAAGCTCGCCGCCAAGCGCCTGAAGAAGCTGGGCTTCGACGTCGCGATCGACGAAGCCGCGCTCGCGAAGCACCTGCGCTTCGGCGGCGAGGACGACGTGCGGCTCGAGGCGATCCACCGCGTCGCGCGCGCGCGCCCGGGCATCGCGCTGGCCACGCGCGGCGGCTACGGACTCACGCGGCTGCTCGATCGGCTCGACTGGTCGCTGCTTGCCGCGAGCGTCGAGGCCGGCACGCGCTGGGTCGGCTACAGCGACCTGACCGCGCTGCAGATGGGCCTGCTCGCGCACAAGAAGGCGCCGACCTGGTGGGGCCCGCACGCCTGCGACGACTTCGGCCGCGACGAGCTCGACGAGGTGACGCCCGACTGCTTCGCCGAGGCGATGACCGGCGCGCTGGAGGCGGTGGGCTTCCGCACCGAGTCCGGCTTCGACGGCCTGGACACGCGCGGCCTGATGTGGGGCGGCAATCTCGCGATGCTGTGCTCGCTGCTGGGCACGCCGCATTGGCCCAAGGTCAGGGGCGGGGTGCTGATGCTGGAGGACGTCGGCGAGCATCCGTACCGCGTCGAGCGCATGCTGCTGCAACTGCACCAGGCCGGCGTGCTGGCGTCGCAGAAGGCGATCCTCCTGGGTGCGTTCAGCGACTGGAAGAAGTCGCCGCTGGATCGCGGCTACACGCTCAAGACGGTGGTGGCGCACCTGCGCTCGCTGGTGAACGTCCCCGTCCTCACCGGCTTCCCGTTCGGCCACGTGCCGACCAAGGTGACGGTGCCGTTCGGCGTCAAGGGCCACCTGGTGGTGCAGGGACGCGACGCGTTCCTGGGCTGGGACGAGGATCATGCGCATCACCACCCTGGCCACGACGGCCACGGCCACGACCACGACGGCCACGCGCACCACGACCACTGAACGGCTTGTCTAGGCAAGCGCTCTCCAAGCGCTGAACACGCCGGGCCCGACCCTTGCTTGCTGCACTGCAACAGGGCTGAAAACCCCTAGGGGGCGCCCTGCGGGGTGCCTTTAAAATTGGCACGCACGCCTCGCGCGGCCTCGGGCACAACCCGAAGGTTGGCGGAGGCGGTTTTGTTTTGTTGGCGAGCCGGGCGGAATCGTTCTCCGCGCCGCCGCTCGAGTTCTGGAGATCCGCATGGGCGGTGTGTTTGGTCGTTGGGGCGGCGCTGCGTGGCTCGCGGCGTGCGCCTTGCTGGCGTCGCTGGCGGGCTGCGACAACAGCCCCTGGGAAAGCGGCGCGGCGTCGCAGAACACGCTGTTCACGGCCATGCAGGAGAACTCGCCGCGGCACATGGATTCGGTGGCGTCCTACTGGTCCAACGATCTCACGTTCACGATGCAGATCTACGAGCCGCCCTACGGGTATCACTACCTGAAGCGGCCCTACGAGCTCGTGGGCAAGTCGGCCGAGGCCGTCGCGCAGCCGCGCTTTCTCGACAAGGACGGCCACGAATTGCCGCAGGACGCGCCGATCGAGCAGATCGCCGAGAGCGTCTACGACGTGCACATCAAGCACGGCATCCTCTACCAGCCGCATCCGGCGTTCGCGCGCGATGCCGCCGGCAACTTCCTCTATCACCACCTGAAGCCGGGCGAGCTCGCCGGACGCTCCTCGCCGTGGGAGTTCGAGAAGACCGGCACGCGCGAACTGGTGGCCGACGACTTCGTCTATGCCATCAAGCGCCAGGCCACCACGCGCATCACCGCGCCCGTCTACAGCATCTTCTCGGAACACGTGATCGGCCTGGCCGACTACGGCCAGCTGATCAAGCTCGAGGACGCGAAGCTGCGCGCCGGCAGCGATCCCGCCAGCCTCGACCGGCCGTTCCTCGATTTCCGCAAGTACCCGCTGGCAGGGGCGTTCGCGCTCGACAAGTACACCTTCCGCGTGCGCATCAAGGGCCGCTATCCGCAGTGGAACTACTGGATGGCGATGACGTTCATGGCGCCCGTGCCCTGGGAAGCGGAGGAGTTCTACGCCCAGCCGGGCATGGCCGTGGCGAACCTCACCTATGACATCTGGCCGGTAGGCACCGGACCGTTCATGCTGTCGGAATACCACAAGGACCGGCTGCAGGTGATGCTGCGCAATCCGAACTACCGCGGCGAGCCCTACCCTTGCGAAGGCGCGCCGGGCGACAAGGAGGCCGGCCTGCTGGACGACTGCGGCAAGAAGACGCCGTTCGTCGACAAGATCGTGGTCGTCGCCGAGCGGGAGCAGGTGCCTCAGCGCGCCAAGTTCCGCCAGGGCTATTACGACCTGGAGGTGTTCGACCGCACGGACAAGGGCATGGAGTACATCGTCGAGAAGGAGAACTCCGACGAGGTCCGCAAGGACTACGACGCGAAGGGCTTCCGGCTCGACCGCTTCGATGATGTCTGGAGCTACGTCATCGCCTTCAACATGCTGGATCCGGTGATCGGCGACGGCGCCACGCCCCAGGAGGCCGAACGCCATCGCAAGTTGCGCGAGGCCATCTCCATCGCCATCGACTGGGAGGAGTTTGCGAAGGTATTCCCGTACCGCGCCGGACCGGCGGCGATGGGCCCGATACCCGCCGGCATCTTCGGATCGCGTCAGCAGACCGCGGCCGGCGTGAACCCGGTCACGCATCGCCTGGTCGGCGGCGTGCCCGTCAGGCGTTCGATCGAGGACGCCCGGGCGTTGATGGTGGAGGCCGGCTATCCCGGCGGGCGCGACGCGGCCACCGGGCGGCCGCTGGTGCTGAACTACGACTTCTACGCGCTGCCGACGCCGGAGCGCAAGATCGAGATCGACTGGGTCGTGCGTCAGTTCGCCAAGCTCGACATCCAGCTTGAGGTGCGCGCCACCGACAACAACCAGTTCCAGGACAAGATACGCAAGGGCAAGCATCAGGTGTTCTGGACCGGCTGGAACGCCGACTACCCGGACGCCGAGAACTTCCTCGTCCTGTTCTACGGGCCGAACTCCAAGAGCCTGTCCGACGGCGAGAACCAGTCCAACTACCGCAACCCGCGCTACGACGCGCTGTTCGAGGAGATGCGCAGCCTGCCCGATGGCCCTCGCAAGCAGGCCTTGATCGATCAGATGGTGGACATGCTGCGCCAGGACGCGCCTTGGTCCTGGGGCTACTTCCCGTATTCATCTGACGCCGTGCAGCACTGGGTCTACAACTCCAAGGCCGCGCTGCTGATCCGCGACCACGGGCGCTACCTGCGCATCGACGTCGACGAGCGCCGCCGCGCGCAGGCCGAGTGGAACAGGCCCGTCTGGTGGCCGATGGTCGTGCTCACGCTGGCGTTCGCGGGCCTGTTGCTGCTGGCCGTCCAGAGCTTCAGGCGACGCGAGCGCCTGAATGCGCGCGGCGAACTGCTGCCCGCCTGAAGGTCACCCGGATGTTCTCCCACCTCGTCCGCCGCTTCCTCTACGGCGCGCTCATCCTGCTGGGCGTGAACCTGCTCACGTTCTTCCTGTTCTTCACGGTCAACACGCCCGACGACATGGCCCGCCTGAACATCGGCGGCAAGCACGTCACGCAGGACCTGATCGACAAGTGGAAGGCCTCGCGCGGCTACGACAAGCCGCTGTACGTCAACGACGCGAAGCAGGGCGCCGAGCGCCTGACCGACACCATCTTCTGGGAGCGCTCGGTCTCGCTGTTCGAGCTGCGCTTCGGCCGCGCCGACGCCGAGAGCGCGGGCGACATCGGCCCCGAGGTGAGCCGGCGCATGTGGGTCAGCGTGCAGCTGGCGCTGCCGCTGTTCATCCTGCAGGTGATGGCCAGCACCGCGTTCGCGCTGCTGCTGGTGATGTTCCGCCACACGCGGCTCGACTTCTGGGGCGTCGTCGCCTGCGTGCTGATGCTGTCGATCTCCAGCCTGTTCTACATCATCGTCGGCCAGTTCCTGTTCTCGCGGCTGCTGCGCATCGCGCCGATATCCGGCTACGTGCCGGGCTGGGACGTCGCCAAGTTCCTGCTGCTGCCCATCGTGCTGTCGCTGATCTCGCGCCTGGGCACCGAGGCGCGCCTTTACCGCGCGATGTTCCTCGAGGAGATCGGCAAGGACTACGTGCGCACCGCGCGCGCCAAGGGCCTGGCGGAGACGGCAGTGCTGTTCCGCCACGTGTTGCGCAACGCGCTGCTGCCCATCGTGACCAGCGCGGGCTCGTACCTCCCCTACGTATTCCTCGGCAGCCTGGTCTTCGAGAGCTTCTTCGGCCTGCCGGGCCTGGGTGCCTACGTCATCGATGCCATCACGAAGCAGGACTTCGCCGTCGTGCGCACGATGGTGTTCGTCGGCTCGCTGCTGTACATCGCGACGTTCGTGCTGATCGACGTCGCCTACACCTGGGTCGATCCCCGGGTTCGCCTGGGTTGAGGCCGACGTGATGCCGAAATTCGTTCTGCTGTGGACGGACTCGACCGTCTGGGCGCTGGTGGCCTTCACGATCGCCTACGCGGCGATGGTGGCGCGCTCGCCCAACCTCAAGGCCAGCTGGCGCAAGGTGTTCCGCGACGCGCCGGCGCTGTGCTCGTCGCTGATCCTCGCGCTGTGCCTCGTCATCACGATGGCCGACAGCGTGCACTACCGTCCCGCGCTGAAGCCGGCCGCGGGCGCGCCGGCGGGCAGCGTGGCCTACGACACGGTGACGAAGTCGGGCCTGGACTTCGTGCTGTCGGACCTCGTCGCGTCGCGCGAGGTCACCTACTCGCGGCCGCTCGCCTACGTCAGCTACCGGCGCGACACCGTCACCATCAACGGCCAGCCGCAGCGCGTCTCGCCGCGCCTGCTGCACGGCGGCGCGCAGCTGTCCGATCCCGAGCACCAGTGGGGCAGCGACCTGCTGTCGCGCGGCTTCACCGGCCTCGTGCTCGGACTCGCGCTGGCGGCGGCGGCTGCGCTCGCGCTGTTCGCGCTGCTCGCGCGGGCGCGTGACGCGGGCTTCCTCGACACCGCGGCCAGCGTCTGGCGCAACGAGGGCGAGATCCCGTGGCGCGCGGCGCTGTGGACGCTGGTCGTCATCGCCACACTCAGCGGCGTCGCGATCTCGCTGATGGGCGCGTACCACGTGTTCGGCACCGACACCACGGGCAACGACGTGCTGTACCAGGCGCTCAAGAGCATCCGCACGGCGTTCGTCATCGGCGCGCTGTCGACCATCGCCACGCTGCCGCTGGCCGTCGTGCTGGGCATCATGGCGGGCTACTTCCGCGGCTGGGTCGACGAGGTGATCCAGTACTTCTACACGGTGCTCTCGTCGGTGCCCAACATCCTGCTGATCGCCGCGTGCGTGCTGATGGTGCAGGTCTACCTCGACAAGCACCCCGACATGTTCGAGACCGGCGTCGAGCGCGCCGACGTCAAGCTGTTCCTGCTGTGCACGGTGCTGGGCCTGACCGGCTGGGCCGGCCTGTGCCGCCTGCTGCGCGCCGAGACGATGAAGCTGCGCGAGCTCGACTACGTGCAGGCCGCCAGCGCGTTCGGCGTCGGCCCGATGCGCATCATGGTGCGCCACATCTTCCCGAACGTGGCGCACCTGATGCTGATCGTCACCGTGCTCGACTTCTCGTCGCTGATCCTCTACGAGGCCGTGCTGTCGTACGTCGGCGTCGGCGTCGATCCGTCGATGAACAGCTTCGGCGGCATGATCAACCTGGCGCGCAAAGAGATGAGCCTCGACCCGGTGGTGTGGTGGAGCTTCGCGGCCGCGTTCGGCTTCATGGTGACCGTGGTGCTGGCCGTCAACCTGTTCGCCGACGGCGTGCGCGACGCGTTCGATCCGCGCGCCCGCGCGTTCCGCCCGCGCCTGGCCATCACGCGCCGGCCCGCGGCGAAGAGGGCGCAGGCCTGAGCATGCTGCAGACCCAAGACCTCAAGGTGGCGCTCGATGCCGAACTCGGGCTCGTCAAGGCCATCGACGGCCTCACGCTGGCGATCCAGCGCGGCGAGACCTTCGCGCTGGTGGGCGAGTCCGGCTGCGGCAAGAGCATGACGGCGCTCGCGCTGATGCGGCTGCTGCCCGAGAACGGCCGCATCACCGGCGGCGAGGTCCGGCTCGATCGCGACGACCTGCTCGGGCTGCCCGAGGCCGCCATGCGCAAGGTGCGCGGCGGGCGCATCGGCATGATCTTCCAGGAGCCGTCGACGAGCCTGAACCCGGTCATGAAGATCGGCGCGCAGCTCGTCGAGGCGATCGAGGCGCACACCGCGCTGCGCGGCGCGGCGGCGCGCGCGAAGGCGATCGAGTGGCTGCGCCGCGTCGGCATCCCCGAGCCCGAGCGCCGCATCGACGACTACCCGTTCCGCATGAGCGGCGGCCAGAAGCAGCGCGTGATGATCGCGATGACGCTCGCCACCGAGCCCGACTTCCTCGTCGCCGACGAGCCCACCACCGCACTCGACGTCACGATCCAGGCGCAGGTGCTGGACCTGCTCAAGCAACTGCAGAAGGAGCAGGGCCTGGGGCTGCTGCTGATCACGCACGACCTGGCCGTCGTCGCGGGCATGGCGCATCGCGTGGCGCTGATGTACGCCGGCCAGATCATCGAGGTCGCCCCGGCCGAGGACTTCTTCGCCAACCCGAAGCATCCGTACGCCCGCGCGCTGCTGCGCGCCTTGCCCGACGCGCGCCGCCGCGGCCAGGCGCTGCAGGCGATACCCGGCACCGTTCCCGTGCTGACCCAGGCGTTCGCCGGCTGCCGCTTCGCGCCGCGCTGCGACCGCGTGATGGCCCATTGCGCCAGCGTCGTGCCCGAGCTCGCCGGGATTCACGGCCGCGAGCAGGACGGCGACCTGCACGCCGTGCGCTGCCTGCTGTTCGCTCCTGGTGCATCGATTGCACCGGCCGCGGGCGCGACCGCACGTGTCGAGACGCCGCGTGCACCGGCACGCGCCGCGACGGCGCCGGCCGCCACCTTGCTGGACGTGCGCGACCTGCGCGTGCGCTTCCCGATCCGCACCGGGCTGCTGCAGCGTGGCAAGCGCTTCTTCGATGCGGTGGACGGCGTCTCGTTCTCGGTGGCCGAGCGCGAGACGCTCGCGCTGGTGGGCGAGTCGGGCTGCGGCAAGACGACGACCGGCAAGGCCATCGTGCAACTGCTGCGCGGCAGCGCCTCGTTCGAGGGCCACGCGCTGCTGCAGGGACGCAACCTGTTCGAGCTCTCGGGCCAGGCACTGACGCAGGCGCGGCGCGACATCCAGATCATCTTCCAGGATCCGTTCGCCTCGCTCAATCCGCGCATGCGCGTCGCCGACATCCTCGACGAAGGCATGGCGGCGCTGCTGCCCGAGCTGGATGCCGGTGCGCGCCGCCGGCGCATCGAGGCGCTGGTCGACCAGGTCGGACTGCGGCGCGATGCGCTGGCGCGCTATCCGCACGAGTTCTCGGGCGGCCAGCGCCAGCGCATCGCGATCGCGCGCGCACTCGCGGTGCAGCCCAGGCTGATCGTCTGCGACGAGCCGACGTCGGCGCTCGACGTATCGGTGCAGGCGCAGATCCTGAACCTGCTGCACGACCTGCAGCGCGAGCTCGGCGTGTCCTATCTCTTCATCACGCACAACATCGGCGTGGTCGAGTACATCGCCGATCGCGTCGCGGTGATGCGGGCCGGGCGAATCGTCGAGCAGGGCGACAGCGCGTCGGTGCTCGAGCATCCGCAGCAGGCCTACACGCGAGACCTCATCGACGCGGTGCCGCGCCTCGACTTGCAGGTCTGACCAATCCTGTCTAGGCAACTTCGCACGGTCGGGCGCTCCGCGCGCCTCGAACCGCGCCAGGAACCGGACTCTTCGCACACCTTCGCCGGACCTCGCGCAGCGGCTCCGCCGCCCGGCCGTGTCAAGCCGGTTTTCCGCCGCGTGCCGGCGTAGACAAACGGTGTCTCGCAGGTGTCTGGAAGAAATTCGTTTCGCTGCATTCTCGCAACACATTGCCTTAGGGAAAACGTTCGGTACGCGTATCAAATGGTGCGTCGGACGAGCACTCCATGGACAATATTTTCACAAGCTTTATTGGCCTGTTCATCAGCGGTTCACAGACCGGCTCAGGACTTGCTTTTCAGGCTGGGTCTATCGATCAACCTTTCCACCCCCTCAGGAGGGAATCCATGTTTCAACGTACGAAGATCTGTTCCGGTCTTCTCTTGGCTTTCGGCGGCACCCTGCTGTCCGTCGCCCCGGGCGCCTTCGCCCAAGACACCACTGTCCAGCGCGTGGAAATCACGGGCTCGTCGATCAAGCGCGTTGATGCCGAGACTTCCGTTCCCGTCACGGTCATCACGGCCGATGAACTGAAGAAGGCTGGCGTGACCAGCGTCGAGCAGGCCATCCAGCAAGTCAGCGCGGTCCAGGTCCAACAGACCTCCGCTCAAGCGGTTGGTGCCGGCACCGGTGGTGGTTCGTACGCCGACATTCGCGGCCTGGGCTACAACAAGACCCTGGTGCTGCTGAACGGCCGCCGCATCGCCAACAGCGCGTTCACCGCGTCGGCCCCTGACCTGAACACGATTCCCTTCGCTGCGGTCGAACGCGTCGAAGTGCTGCGTGACGGCGCCTCCGCCCTGTACGGCACGGACGCCATCGCCGGCGTTATCAACTTCATCACCCGCAAGGACTACCGCGGCGGCACGATCACCCTCGGCGTGGATGCGCCGCAGCACCCGGGCGGCGCGCAGCACGAGGCACAGATCGGCTTCGGCGCCGGCGACCTGGACAAGGACGGCCTGAACATCTACGGCTTCGTCGGCTTCCAGCAGCAACAATCGGTCGCCGCCGGCCAGCGCCATTTCGCGCCGCACGCCGTGACGTCGAGCACGACCTTCCCCGCCACGGTCTTCTACGGCCAGGCAGGCGGCGGCGCGGGCAAGGGCATCGGCTACACGCCTTTCGCCGGCCCGGCTGGCTGTACCGATCCGACGCTGGTCGTTTCCTCGGATATCCGTTGCGGCGAAGACACGGCGACGTTCGTGGACTACATCCCGGCCTCGCAGCGCCTCTCGGGCTTGCTGAGCAGCTCGTTCAAGATCAATTCGAACAACACGTTCAAGCTCGAAGCGTTCGTCGCCCACAGCCTGGTCAAGGCCAAGATCGCGCCGGTGCCGTACGCGCCGGTCTTCATCGACCCGAGCAGCCCGTACTACCCGGGCGCCGGCATCACCCCGCTGCCCGCGGGCGCGGTGCTGGATCCGGATCAGGTCGATGCTGCCCCGGGTTCGCTGTTCTCGCGCGCCGGCGACGGCACCCTGAACGAAGGCCGCATGGTCACCCGCTTCCGCGACCTGGTCAACGGCTACCGCGAAGACGACAACTCGACCAACCAGGGCCGTTTCATGGCCTCGCTGGAAGGCACCGTCGGCGATTGGGACTACGACGTCGCCGTCACGCTGAACACGACGCACACGCAGGACTTGCTGGTGCACGGCTATTCGGATGAGGATCTGCTCGCCACGGCCGACCTCAACCCGAATTCGGCGACCTACGGCTACTACGTCCTGAATCCGGCCATCAACCCGTTCGGCGCCCAGTCCGCCGCGGGCGCTGCCGTCCTGCACAACGCCGTCAAGGAAGGCATCGTGCAATTCGGCGACGGCACGGTCAAGGACGTGGACGGCCACGCCAGCCGCGACCTCGGCGACTGGCTGCACGCCGGCCGCCCGGCCGCGATCGCCATCGGCGGCGAGTACCGTGACGAGAAGTTCCTGAACCGCGCCAACACGGAGTACGCGGCGCAGGTCGAGGCCAGCACCGGTATCGATCCGAACACCTACAACGCCGGCAAGCGCCAGGTGTATGCAGGGTACGCGGAACTGAACGTGCCGATCCTGAAGACTCTCGACGTGACGGCCGCTGTTCGCTACGACCACTACAGCGATTTCGGCAGCACCACGAATCCGAAGTTCGGCTTCCGCTTCCAGCCCGCCAAGGCGATCCTGCTGCGCGGTTCCTACTCGACGGGCTTCCGCGCGCCGTCGCTGTATGAACTGAACGCTGCCCAGGCGTACACGAACTCGGACTCCGGCGTCAGCGACCCGGTCAACTGCGGCAAGAACGCCGCGGGCCAGCCGGTCGCGTTGAACGGCTTCAACCTGAACGACGTCTGCAGCTACCTGGCCAAGACGTTCCCGGCGCCGAACGACAAGGATACGAACGCGATCCAGTTCATCGACAAGACCGGCGGCAACACGCACCTGCAGGCCGAGAAGTCGAAGAACGCGACCTTCGGCCTGGTGCTCGAGCCCATCAACAACCTGACGACCGAGTTCGACTTCTACGACATCCTGATCACCAAGGAAGTCGGCGTCCTGCCGGACTCGTACCTGTACTCGCCGGCCGGCTACGCGGCGTTCCCGGGCAACTTCCACTACACCGCGGGCGGCTCGCTGTCGCAGAATCCGCAGAGCTGCCCGAATTGCGGCTACGTCGATGCCCTGAACCAGAACATCGGTTCGGTGCGCACCAACGGCGTGGACGTCGCGATCGGCTACAAGGCCAACGCGGGCGCGCTGGGTCGCTTCAACTTCGAACTGCAATCCACCTGGGTGCATTCGTACAAGTACCAGCTGTTCCAGGGCGGTGGCTACACGCAGAACGTCGGCATCTACTCGCAAGGCAACGGCGAGCCGGTCTTCCGCTGGCAGCACAACGCCACGATCGACTGGAACCTCGATCCGTTCTCGCTGGGTCTCGCGATCCATCACAAGTCGAGCTACGTCGACTTCACGCCGACCCGCAACGTCAGCGCGTACACGACGGAAGACCTGTACGGCACCTACGCGATGTCCAAGGGCTTCTCGTTCACCGTGGGCGTGAAGAACCTGTCCGACCGCAACCCGCCGTACACGAACTACACCGGCAAGTTCCAGCAAGGCTACGACCCGCGTTACACCGACCCGACGGGCCGTACCTACTACGCTCGCGGCACGTACTCGTTCTAAGCGAGCCGCCGGAATCCGGGATGCCTTCGGGCATTCCGGCGTCCAGCAAGGGCGCGAAACATCCTCGGATGGTTCGCGCCTTTTTTCATGGCCCGCGCGTCCGCGCAGCCAATGAAGAACGGCCCCTCGCGTCGCGAGGGGCCGTTGTCGTTTCAGCGGCCGGGAAACCCTCCCGGGCCGGCAAGCCTGAAGACGCTCAGCGCGGGGCGAGGCGGATCGCGCCGTCCAGGCGGATCACTTCGCCATTGAGCATCTCGTTGGTGACGATCTGGTGCACGAGCTTCGCGTAGTCGACGGGCGTGCCCAGCCGGCTGGGGAAGGGCACGCTGGCGGCCAGCGCGTCCTGCACCTCTTGCGGCATGCCGAACAGCATCGGCGTGCCGAAGATGCCCGGTGCGATCGTCATGTTGCGGATGCCCGTCTTGGCCAGGTCGCGCGCGATCGGCAGCGTCATGCCGACGACGCCGCCCTTGCTCGCGGCGTAGGCGGCCTGGCCGATCTGGCCGTCGTAGGCGGCCACGCTGGCGGTGCTGATCAGCACGCCGCGCTCGCCGGTGGATTCGGGTTCGTTGGCGCTCATCGCCTCGGCCGCCAGACGGATCATGTTGAAGCTGCCGATCAGGTTGATCGTCACGACCTTGGAGAACAACTCAAGCGCGTGCGGGCCCGTCTTGCCCACAGTGCGCGCCGCCGGCGCGATGCCGGCGCAGTTGACCAGGCCCATCAGCTTGCCCAGGCCCTTGGCGGCCTCGACCACGCGGCGGCCGTCGGCCTCCTGCGTGACGTCGCAGCGCACGAAGGTCTGGCCCAGTTCGGCGGCGATGGCGTTGCCGCGTTCCTCCTGCAGGTCGGCCAGCACCACCTTGGCGCCGTTGGCCACCAGCATGCGCGCCGTGCCTTCGCCGAGGCCCGAGGCCGCGCCGGTGACGATGAATACCTTGCCCGAGATTTCCATGCTTGCTCCTGTGCCGGCCGGGCCGGCTGGATTGACGTTAACGTAAACGTCAATTGTCGCCGGAAAGCGGCGCAAGGCAAGGGGGCGGGCCCACCACGAAAAAGCCCGCGACGTCGCCGGCGCGGGCTTGCAGCCTGCGCGCGGGAACGCTCAGTTTTGCAGGGCGTCCAGCGCGCGCCGGGTGATCTCGTCGACAGTGCCGGTGCCGCTGATCTTGCGGACGCGCGGCGCCTGCGCGTCGCCCGTGGCGGCCCACTTCGAGTAGTAGGCGACGAGCGGCTCGGTCTGCTCGTGGTAGGTGGCCAGGCGCTTGCGCACGATGTCCTCGGCGTCGTCGGGACGCTGCGTCAGCGGCTCGCCGGAGACGTCGTCCTTGCCTTCCACCTTCGGCGGATTGTTGTGGATGTGATACGTGCGGCCGGAGGCCTGGTGCACGCGGCGGCCGCTCATGCGCTCGATGATCGCGGCGTCGGGCACGTCGATCTCGAGCACGAGGTCCAGCTTGACGTTGGCGGCCTTCATCGCGTCGGCCTGCGGGATGGTGCGCGGGAAGCCGTCGAACAGGAAGCCGTTCTCGCAATCGCACTCGGCGATGCGTTCCTTGACCAGCGAGATGATCAGGTCGTCGCTCACCAGGCCGCCGCCGTCCATCACCTGCTTGGCGGCCAGGCCCAGCGGCGTCCCGGCCTTCACCGCGGCGCGCAGCATGTCGCCGGTGGAGATCTGCGGAATGCCGTATTTCTGGCAGATGAACGCCGCTTGCGTTCCCTTGCCGGCGCCGGGAGCGCCCAGAAGAATCAATCTCATCGCTTGCCTCTAAGGTCGAAAATTCTTTTTCGCACGCCTGATATTCGAAATCGGCCAGAGGCCGTTATTCAGGCTGCCAGGGTGCCGGGATTACTCGACAGAATATCACGCGCACCCCGACGGAGCCTTACTGCACCATCGTGGATCGATGATGACGATGCGCGGAAATCCGCGGTGCGCGGATGTCGCCCGTCAGTCCGTGGCGCCCGCCAGCAGCGCCCGCACGCGGGCCAGATCTTCGGCGGTGTCGACACCGCCCGGCGGGGCATGCGGCGCGATGTGCACGACGATGCGCTCGCCGTGCCACAGCACGCGCAACTGCTCGAGCGACTCGAGCCGCTCCAGCGGCGCCATCGCCAGCGTCGGAAAGGTGCGCAGGTAGCCTGCGCGATACGCGTACAGGCCGATGTGGCGCAGCGCGCCGACGTCCTGCGCGCCCGCGACCGGCAACGCGGGCTGTCCGGGCGACGACGCGTCGCGCCACCACGGCAGCGGCGAGCGGCTGAAGTAGAGCGCGCGGAACTTCGCGTCGAGCACCACCTTGACCACGTTCGGATTGGTGAAGTCGGCGGCGTCATCGATCGCGTGCGCCGCCGTGGCGACGACGGCCTCGCCGTCCGTCTCGAGCAGGCCCGCGCACTGGCGGATCAGCGCGGGGTCGATCAGCGGCTCGTCGCCCTGCACGTTGACGACGATGTCGCCGCCGTCCAGGCCCAGCAGCGTGCAGGCCTCGGCGAGGCGATCGCTGCCGCTGGCGTGGTCGACGCGGGTGAGCACGGCCTCGACGCCGTGGCGCCGGCAGGCCTCGATCACGCGCGCGTCGTCGGCGGCCACCACGACGCGCAACGCGCCCGAGCGCGCGGCCTGGCGCGCGACGCGCACCACCATCGGCAGGCCCGCGATGTCGGCCAGCGGCTTGTCGGGCAGGCGTGTCGACGCCATGCGCGCCGGAACGAGGACGCTGAACGTCACGGCCTCGCGCCTCAGGGAACGAGTTGCGGCGCCGGCGTGGCGGCGGTCGCGAGCGGGCGCGCCTCGCTCTCCAGCATCACGGGGATGCCGTCGTGGATCGGGAACGCCAGCTTGTCGGCCGGGCACTCGAGTTCGACGAGCCGGTTGTCGGCGTCGCGGCCGGCTTCCAGCGGGCCCTTGCAGAGCGGGCACACGAGCATGGCGATGAGTCGATGGTCGAGGGTCATGATGGGGGCGCCGGCGGTCCCGGCGGGGGCAAGGTGTTTCAGGCGGAGCGGGGTCGCGCGGGCAGCGCGTCGCGCAGCGCGCGGGCCAGGTCGTCCGGCAACCCGAAGTCTAACGTGGCGACCCAGACCCGCGTCCGGCCGAGCGGGCGCCGCGCGAGCTTGACGGCGTCCTTCTCGGTGACGATGACGTCGTCGGTGCCCACAGGCCAGGGCAGGGGATCGAAGCTCGCGTGGTCGGTGAGCGGCAGCCGCGCGATCGCCAGGCCCTCGGCCTCGAGCATCGCGAAGAAGCGCTCCGGGTCGCCGATGCCGGCGGCGGCCAGCAGCGGGCGTCCGCGCAGAGCGAGCAGCGCCTCGCGCGTTGCCGTTGCGCCGCGCGACCAGTCCGCCAGCGACAGCGCGCCGCCCAGACTTCGCCGTGCCTCGAAGCAGCGCTCGCGCGGCGCGGGCAGCGCGCGCGCGGGCGGCGCGGGCCAGCGGCCGTTGACGAGGATGAAACGGGGTGGGGTATCGGCCCCGGTCGGCCAGATCGCGTCCGCGCGTTCGCGCAACGGGCCCGCCGGCAGCGGCCAGCCGTTGCCGATGCCGCGCCCGTCGAACACGACCAGCTCGATGTCGCGCGCCAGCGCGTGATGCTGCAGGCCGTCGTCGGCGACGATGACGTCGACCTCGGGATGCGCTGCCAGCAGCCCCAGCGCGGCCTCGCGGCGCTGCCGCGCGACGGCCACCGGCGCGCCGGTGCGAAGGTGCATCAGCAAGGGCTCGTCGCCGAACGCGGCGGGGGTGGCGGCGTCGGCCGGCGTCGTCGCATCGAGCAGCAGCGCGCCAGCGTCGGCGCGGCCATGGCCTCGGCTGACGATGCCGGGCGCCAGGCCCCAGCTGCGCAGCAGCGCCACGAGCGCGATCACGGTGGGCGTCTTGCCGGCGCCGCCGACGATCACGTTGCCCACGACGATCACCGGCACGGGCAGCGGCTGCGCGCGCGCGCCGGTGCGGCGCCGCGCGGCGACGGCGCCGACGACGCCGGCCGACGGCGCCAGCAGCGCGGTCAGCGGCGTCAGGCGAGGGCGCCACCAGTGGCGCTGCAGGAGTCGGGCGAACGCTGCGGTCATGGAAGGACGCGTCGCGCCGTCGGCCCTCCGCGCGCGGCGGAGGGTTGCCGTGTCATTGCTGCTCGGCGGCCGCGCCGTTGGCGGTCTGCGCGGCGAAGGTCATGCGCGACAGGCCGGCGCGGCGCGCGGCGTCCATCACGTTGATCACGGCCTGGTGCGTGGACATCGCGTCCGCCGAGATGATCAGGAACGGCTCCTTGCGCGACTCGGTCGCCGTGCGCAGCGCGGTCGTCAGCGCATCGACGTTGCGGCCGTCGACGGCCTGGTGGTCGACCGTGTAGCGTCCGTCGGCCGCGACCGCGACGATGATCTCGGCGGGGCGGTCGCGCGAGGCCTCCGCGTTGGCGCTCGGCAGCGTCACCGACAGCTCGGTGAACTTCGAGTACGTCGTCGACAGCATCAGGAAGATCAGGATCACCAGCAGCACGTCGATGAACGGGATGAGGTTGATCTCGGGATCCTCCGGACGAGGCTTGCGGAAGTTCATTTGGTCTGGCCCGGACGCGTCGCCGCCACGCGCATCAGCTGCGTCAGCAACTGCTCGGACGACTGCTCCAGCGTGTGCAGGTAGTCGTCGACGCGGCCGCGGAAGTAGCGGTAGAACATCAGCGACGGGATCGCCACGATCAGGCCGGCGGCCGTGTTGTACAGCGCGGTGGAGATGCCGTGCGCGAGTTCGGCGGGATTGGTGTTGCCACCGCCTTGCGAGCCGAAGATCTCGATCATGCCGACCACCGTGCCGAACAGGCCCAGCAGCGGCGCGGCCGCGGCGATGGAGCCGAGTGCGTTGAGGTAGCGATCCATCTTGTGCGCGGCGTCGCGGCCGGCGCCCTCGAAGGTCTGGCGCAGCTGCACTTCGCCGACGCGCGGGTCGACGGCCAGCAGCTTGAGGCCGGCGGCGAGCACGCTGCCCAGCAGCGAGTTCTCGGCCAGCTTGGCGACCACGTCGGCCGGCGGCAGGCCGTTGCGGGTGACGGCGATCACCTCGCCCAACAGGTAGCCGGGCGCGATGCGCGCGGTGCGCAGCGCCATGAAGCGTTCAACGATGAGCGCCACGGCGGCAATCGAGCAAAGAATCAGCGGCCAGATCGGCCAGCCGGCCTCTTGTACGATCTTGAGCAAATCAACCCCTTCGACATGTGAAAGCGCCCTGGGCGCAAGCGCGGATTATGGCTTGAGAAGCCGGGCCGCAATCCCGCCGGACCGCCGGCGCGCGGCGAAGAATCTTGCAACACGACGTGAGCGCGGCGCCGTTGCCGTGGCATCGTTGCGGCCGGGCAAATGAGGACGGATCGGCGACTTGTCCACCCATCCACACGATCTGTGGAAAACTTTGTGGGTAACTGGCCCTGGCGGGCCCGGAACCCGCCAATTCCGGCCCTCCGGGCTGGCTTGCTTAAAAAGTAGGCACTTAAAAAGTGATAAGAATCAATCACTTATGTGATAGCGACGGCGCCGCGACGGCATTGCCCGCTCGCCCGCGCCATCGGCAAAATTGTGGAGTACTAGGGTTTTTCCCCTCGATTTGTGGCATGGGGAGGTGTTGATGGCCGATCCGTTCGCGGTGCCGGGATTCGAACGCGCGAGGGCGCCCGGGAGCGGCCCGGCACTGCCCGCGCGACCCTCGGCCTGGAGCGTCTCGGCACTGCTGCTGGCTGCCGGCGACGCGTTGGCGGCGCGCTTCGGCGCGGTGACGGTGCGCGGCGAGTTGAGCGGCAGCACGCGCGCCTCCAGCGGCCATTGCTACTTCACGCTGAAGGACGCCTCCGGCGGGGCCGGGGCGCTGCGCTGCGCGATGTTCAAGCGCGCCGCGGCGCTCAGCAACGTGCCCTTGCAGGACGGCCTGCAGGTGGAGTTGCGCGGCCGGCTGGCGGTCTACGAGGCGCGCGGCGAGTTGCAGATGGTCGTCGAGTCCATGCAGCGCCTGGGCGCCGGCCAGCTCTACGAGGAGTTCCTGCGCCTGCGCGCGCGCCTCGCGGCCGAGGGCCTGTTCGACGCCCAGCGCAAGCGGCCGCTGCCGCCGTTCGTGCGTACGGTCGGCGTCGTGACGTCGACCGCCGGCGCCGCGCTGCACGACGTCGTGGCGACGCTCGCCCGGCGCGCGCCGCACGTGCAGGTGATCGTCTACCCGAGCCTGGTGCAGGGCGCGGAGGCGCCGGCGGCGCTGGTGGCCGCGCTGGCGCAGGTCGAGCGGCGCGACGAGGTCGACGTGGTGCTCGTGTGCCGGGGCGGCGGCTCGCTGGAGGACCTCTGGGCCTTCAACGACGAGCGCGTCGTGCGGGCGCTGGACGGGATGTCGCGGCCGGTGGTCAGCGGCGTTGGCCACGAGACCGACGTCACGCTCGTCGACCTCGTCGCCGACCTGCGCGCCGCGACGCCCACCGCCGCGGCCGAGTCCGTGGCGGTCGAGCGGGCCGTCGTGCTGGACGCGCTGACCGCCTCGGCGCGCCGCCTGAGCGCGCGCGTCGAGCAGCGCCTGCAGGCGCATGCGCAGCGGCTGGACACCGCGGCCGCGCGCCTGGCGCGTCCGGCACAGGCGCTGGGCGCGTGGCGCCAGCGCCTGCAGCGGCTGGAGTCGCGCCACGCGGCGGCGCTGCGCGCGCGCTGGCAGGCGCTCGCACGCGCGCAGGAGGCGCTCGGCGCGCGGCTGGCGAGGGCCGGCGAGCGGGTCGTCAACGCGCGCCGCGAGCGTCACCAGTCGCTCGGTGCGCGCTTCGTCCGCGCGGCCGAGCGCACGCTGGCGCGCCACGGCGACACGCTGCGCCGCCACGAACAGGCGCTCGCCAACCTCGACCCGCAGCGCGTGCTCGAGCGCGGCTACACGCTGCTGGAGTCGCGCGACGGCCGGGCGCTGGTGTCGGCGGGGGCGCTGCAGCCGGGGCAGGACGTCGTCGCCGTGCTGCACGACGGGCGCGCCGACCTGCGGGTCGAACAGGTGCTGGTCGACGCCGAGGGCGGGGTGTCGGGAGAATGAATCTCGCGCAAGCCGGGATTTAGCCCCGGATCGGCGCTTGCCCCGAAAGTGCTGCCTACAATCCGCCGAGAGCGCCTACCGCCGGATCGGTCGAGCGCCCGTCTGATTCGAACAAGCAAACAAGCCAGAAAGGTCAAGCCAATGGAACACACTCTGCCGCCGCTGCCGTACTCGCACGACGCCCTCGCCCCGCACATGAGCCGCGAGACGCTCGAGTACCACCATGACAAGCACCACAACGCCTACGTCACGCAGCTGAACAACCTGCAGAAGGGCACCGAGTTCGAGTCGCTGTCGCTGGAGGAGATCATCAAGAAGGCCTCGGGCCCGATCTACAACAACGCCGCGCAGATCTGGAACCACACGTTCTTCTGGAACTGCATGAAGCCCGCCGGCGGCGGCGAGCCCAAGGGCGCGCTGGCCGACGCGATCAACGCCAAGTGGGGCTCGTTCGCGGCGTTCAAGGAAGCATTCCAGAAGTCGGCCGTGGGCAACTTCGGCTCGGGCTGGACGTGGCTGGTCAAGAAGGCCGACGGCTCGGTGGACATCGTCAACATGGGCGCCGCCGGCACGCCGCTGACGACTGCCGACAAGGCGCTGTTCACGGTCGACGTGTGGGAGCACGCGTACTACATCGACCACCGCAACCTGCGTCCGAAGTTCGTCGAGACTTACCTGAACTCGCTCGCGAACTGGGATTTCGCGGAAGCCAACTTCGCCTGATCGGCGCGTTTCGCGCCCGACGCAAGAGGCGGCCTGCGGGCCGCCTTTTTTCTTGCCGGCGCCGATAGTCGCCGTGCACCGGAAGTGCCCG
Source organism: Scleromatobacter humisilvae (assembly GCF_023231945.1). GTDB lineage: Bacteria > Pseudomonadota > Gammaproteobacteria > Burkholderiales > Burkholderiaceae_C > Scleromatobacter > Scleromatobacter humisilvae. Next base: position 648,072 of record NZ_JAJLJH010000002.1, on the reverse strand, counting down.
CGCATTCGATGTTTCGGGGCGCGATGCACGGGAATGGTCTGTCAACGAAAGGCGCGGCCGGGCGTTGCGACGCCTTGCGGCGCCAGCGGCTTGCAGATCTTCTGCGGACCGCCCGGACCACCGTTGTTCATTCGGTGAAATGTGGGTGATCCCGATAGGGCGCCGAGTGCTTTTTGGAGTATCTTCACGGCCGTTGAGGTCATCCATTCGTCACACTCAACTTTCCCCCAACCGGAGGTTTGTACATGCAAGTGAAACTGAACATGATCGTCGCCGCAGCCGCTGTGCTGTGCGCCGGCGCGGTCCAAGCTGAAGACATCACGGTCCGCATCGGCCACGTCGGTCCCGTCTCGGGTTCGCAGGCCCATTACGGCAAGGACAACGAAAACGGTGCCCGGATGGCCGTCGACGACCTGAACAAGGAAAACGTGATGATCGGCGGCAAGCACGCCAAGTTCGAGCTCGTCGCCGAAGACGACGCGGCCGATCCGAAGCAGGGCACCGCCGCCGCCACGAAGCTGTGCGACCAGAAGGTCAACGGCGTTGTCGGCCACCTGAACTCCGGCACGACCATCCCCGCGTCCAAGATCTACAACGCGTGCGGCATGCCCGAGATCACCCCCTCGGCCACCAACCCCGCGCTGACCAAGCAGGGCTTCAGCAACGTGTTCCGCCTGCTGGCCAACGACAACGCCCTGGGTTCGGGCCTGGCGCTGTACGCGGCCGACGCGCTCAAGCTCAAGCGCATCGCCATCATCGACGACCGCACGGCCTACGGCCAGGGCGTGGCCTCGGTGTTCAAGAAGGCCGCGGAAGCGCGTGGCATCGAGATCGTCAGCGAGCAATACACCAACGACAAGGCCACCGACTTCATGTCGATCCTGACGGCCATCAAGTCGAAGAACCCGGATGGCATCTTCTACGGCGGCATGGATCCCCAGGCCGGCCCGATGCTGCGCCAGATCGAGACGCTGGGCATGGCCAACGTCAAGTTCTTCGGCGGCGACGGCATCTGCACCGAGAAGCTGATGGAACTGGCCGGCGGCGCCAAGACGCTCGGCAACGTGGTGTGCGCGCAAGGCGGCGTCTCCATCGCCAAGATGCCTGGCGGCACCGAGTGGAAGAAGCGCTACGACGCGAAGTACCCCGGCGACTTCCAGGTCTACTCGCCGTACACGTACGACGCGACCATGGTCCTCGTCGACGCGATGAAGCGCGCCGGCTCGTCCGACCCGAAGGTCTACCTGCCGTTCCTCGCCAAGACGAACTACAAGGGCGTGACGACCACGGTGCAGTTCGAAGCCGACGGCGAACTGAAGAACCCGGCCATGACGTTCTACGCCTACAAGGACGGCAAGCAGATCGCCCTCAACTGAGGCGCGGCTGCGACTGCCAAGAGGGGCTCCGCGGAGCCCCTTTTTCATGAGAGCTCGGATACGCTACAGGGTATCGTATGAGCGCGCTGGGCCGCCAGAACGGGCCGCTGGGGCCCCCTGAATCGTTTCAACGAAATACCGCGAACAGGTGATTGCACTAGGTTGCGCAATCTGTCAGCCCGCTAAGATCGCGGTTCGCTATTGCCTCAATCTTCAGGGAGATCTTCATGCGTATTGTTTGCCTCTCCGTCGCGTTGCTCGTGCTGGGCGGTTGCGCGGCCCAGGATGGCGCGGTCAGCGGCGCGAAAGCGCCCGTCACGGTCGTGGCCGATTCGACCACCAACCTCACGCCCCAGACCAAGCTGCATTGCCACAAGGAGACGCCTCCCGGCTCCAACGTGATCCAGAACGTCTGCGAAACGGAGAAGACCGAAGCCGAACGCCAGGCCCTGCAGACCAAGCTGCTGGACATCGGCTCGCAGAACGGCGCCAATCATCACGCGGTCGGCCCCTGAGCCTGGGCGCCGGCGCGGGATGACGCGCCGCCGGTCCCCTTGATCTGCCGACGACGGCGCCCCATCGGGCGCCGTCTTTCATTCAGATTTCAGGAATGGTCAATTGACGCGGGGCGATCTTGTTCGCCGGCGTTCCGGCTCGATGTCCCAGGCACGCCGTCGACGTTTGACGGTCAACCAGGAACATCGCCATGAAATCGACCCTTCTCGTCTCCGCCGTCGCCCTCGCGGCCACCGCTTTTGCCATCTCCGCGCAGGCGCAGACGGGCCGCCCGTCCGCCATCGAAGTCCAGGCCTCCAGCGACGCCCCGCGCACGGTCGCGACGGACGAGGAGGCGGGCTCCTATGCGCGCTACCTGATGTTGAACGGCGCCACGCGTGACGAGGCCCTGGCGGCCGCCCGCAACGTCGATCATCCGGTCGTGCGCAGCCGCCTGGCGGCCAAGGGCCGCGCGCCGGCCGATGCGAAGGCGCCGGTTCGCCAGTGAACCGCGGCGAGGGTGCGGGCGAAGCCTCGGTGGGGCGTCGCCGTCCCTGAGTTTCAAGCGGACTGTCTACACTGGCGGCCTTCCGTCGCCACGAAGGACTTCGCTTGATCAGGACCCTGCCGCGTCATTCCCTCCGTCCATCGCCGGCTGCCCGCCTCGCGGTACTGGTGGTGCTCGTCGCCGGCCTGTCGGCGGGCGCGCGCGCGCAGGACGCCGCGGCGTCGGCCTCGGCGGCGTCCGCCTCAGCGGCGTCGGCGCACGCGCGCAGCCATGCGGAGACGTTGCGCCACACCCACCTGGTGCGCCTGCAGGAGCACCTCGAGAAGCCTGAGGAAGACCTGCACCGAACCTGCCGTTTCGAGAGCGACATCGCGACGCTGCCGCCCGAGGGCGTGGTCGCGCTGACCTTCGACGACGGCCCCGAGCCGGGCCACACCGAGGCGATCCTGGCGGTGCTGGGGCGCCACCAGGTGCCTGCGACGTTCTTCCTGATCGCCGAGAAAGCGAAGGCGCATCCCGAGCTGGCGGCGCAGGAGCGCGCGCTGCCGGGCGCCGTGATCGGCAACCACAGCTGGTCGCACCCGAACTTCCACGACATCCCGGTCGAGGAGCAGACCAGCGAGGTCGACCGCGCCGACGCGCTGCTGCACGCCGACCTCGGCGCGACGCCGCTGTTTCGCTATCCATACGGCAATTCGAGCTGCGACACCAACGAGCGCGTGCACACCATGGGCTACCGCATCGTCGGCTGGCACGTCGACTCCTGCGACTGGGGCTTCGACGGCCCGAAGGGCCTGACGGCCGCCGAGGCGCTGTCCTGCGGCGTGCTGCCCGCATACCGCCAGGACTTCCTCGGCCACGTCGTCGCCAGCGTGCGGGCGCACCGCGGCGGGGTCGTGCTGATGCACGAGACGCAGCACATCAGCGTCGACAACCTCGACGCCCTGATCGTCAAGCTGCAGGCGGAGGGCTACCGCTTCTCGACGCCGGCGGCGCCGGAGTACGCAGCGTCGTTGCGCTGACTGGCCGCGTCAATCGAGCAGGAACAGCGAGCACATCGCCACGGAGACCAGTCCGCCCGCGGCGACGATGGCGCGGCAGCGCAGCATCGGCCCGGCGATCTTGACGAGCGCGACCGTCGTCACGACCCACGTGAAGACGACCACGGCGATCAGGAACAGCATCGGCTCGCCGATGAAGTCGTAGAGCAGCACGCCGGCAAGCGTGGCCGGCAGCAGGGCGAGGGCGAAGCAGCCGGCGTAGAACACGGCGTCCGACAAGCCCACGCGCCGCGCCTGGCCGGGGCGATCCTCGATCTCCATGGCGCCCGGAACCTGGTCGAGCTGGTCGTACATGACTGGCCTCCTTGAACCCGCCACTCATTAACGCGCCGCGGGGGCCGGCTCGTCAAGATGCCAGGGGGAAAACACCGGACCGGTCGGCGGCAGCCTGCTCGGGCGCGAGCGCCGGCCCGGCGGCGCGCACGGCCAGGAAGGCTTCGAACTGGTCGGCCGGCATCGGGCGCGCGAACAGGTAGCCCTGGCCCATCGCGCAATGCGTGGCGGCCAGGAAGTCGCGCTCCGCCGCCGTCTCGATGCCTTCCGCGACGACCTCGAGCTCCATCGCCCGGGCCATGTCGACGATCGCGCGCACGATCGCCGTGGTGCTGGGGCTGGCGAGCGCGTCGCGCACGAAGGACTGGTCGATCTTCAGCTTGTCGACATTCAGCCGCTTCAGGTAGGCGAGGCTGGAGTAGCCGGTGCCGAAGTCGTCGATGGCCAGCCGCACGCCCAGCGCCTTGAGGTTGTCGGCGGTGGCGAACACCTTGTCGGTCTCGTGCATGAGCACGGATTCGGTGATCTCGAGCTCGAGCTGGCGCGCCGGCAGACCCGAATCGCGCAGGGCGTCCGCCACCTGCTGCACCAGGTCGCCGTGGCGGAACTGCAGGATCGACAGGTTGACCGCGACGGCGGGCAGCGCCAGGCCCTGGCGCTGCCACGTCGCGACCTGCGCGCAGGCCTCGCGCAGCACCCAGGCGCCGATCTCGACGATCTGGCCGCCGTCCTCCGCGACCGGAATGAACTGGTTCGGGCCGACCGGCCCGAGTTCGGCCGACGTCCAGCGCAGCAGCACCTCGGCGCCGGCCAGTTCGCCGCTGCGCAGATGGAAATAGGGCTGGAAATGCAGGTGCAGTTCGCCGCGCTCGATCGCGTGGGCGAGCAGCCAGCGCAGCCGCGAGCGCTCGCTGGCCTCGACGTTCATCTGCGGATCGTAGAAGCGGAACGCGTTGCGGCCCGCGGCCTTCGCGCGGTACATCGCGGTGTCGGCGCATTGCATCAGGCCGTCGAAGTCCTCGCCGTCCTTCGGGAACATCGCGATGCCCACGGACATCGACAGCGGCAGTTCGTGGCCGGCGATGGTCGCCCGGCGATTCGACAGCGCCATCACGCGTTCGACCGCCCGCGCGACGGCCGCCGCGGAGTCGACGTCGGTCAGCACGATCGCGAACTCGTCGCCGCCCTGGCGGCAGACGGTGTCCTCCTCGCGCAGCATCAGCGTGAACTGCGCGGCGACGTGGCACAGCAGCGCGTCGCCGGTCGCGTGGCCGAGGGTGTCGTTGACCTCCTTGAAGCGGTCGAGGTCGATGAACATCAGCGCCACCTTCTCGCCGCGCCGCGCCGCGGTCGCGAGCGCCTGGGTGACGCGGTCGCGCAGCAGCGTGCGATTGGGCAGCCCGGTGAGCGGATCGTGATGCGCGAGATGATGCAGCTGCGCCCGGCCCTCCGCGACGGCGCGTTCGGCGGCCAGCAGGCGGTCGCGATCGCGCAGCTGCTGCGTCTGGCGCACCACGGCGCACAGCAGCGCCAGCACGAACAGCACGCGCAGCGGCGGCCGCGCCTGCATCGGGAGGCGGTCGCCGAGCGCGATGAAGCCTGCGGCCGCGGACGTGACTGCGACCATGGCCAGCGGGATCTGCCGCAGCAGCGCCTCGCACAGTCGGTCGTAGCGGGGCGACAGGCTGGGCACCGGGCGCCAGTTCGCCACGCCCCATCCGAGCAGCAGCGCCAGCAGCGAGAACATCAGCGTCATGCCCGTGCCGGGACGCAGCGTGGCGTCGAGGAACGCGAGGCTCCAGGCCGTCCACAGCGCGCCGTAGCCGGCGAGTCCGGCGAGCACCGCGAAGGTCGCCGCCGTCGGCCGCAGCCGCAGGTGCAACTGCACCACGATGCCCGCGGCCGCGGCGGACAGCAGCAGCACCGGATACGCCGTCAGCACGACGAACTCCAGCGCGCTGCGCCGCACGGCGTGCGGCAGGAACAGCGCCAGCGTGAAGGCCAGCACGGCCAGGCCGAACCCGGCGATGTCGAGCGCGGCCGACTTCCATTGCGAGCCGGGCATCCGGTCGCCCACCGTCGCGGCGAAGCCGAGCGCGAAGCAGGGGCTCAGCAGCAGGTAGAGCAGGTTCGGGATGCCGGGGAAGGGATTCCAGCCCGCCCAGGACAGCAGGTCCCAGCTCAGTTGCCCCGCCGCGAGACAGGCCATGCCGAGGGCGAAGCGGCTTCGCACGCGCCTGAGCTGGCCGTCGGCCGCCCGCGCGGCGCGCCATGCCACCCACGCCGCGGCGACGAACGCGCCGGTCCAGTGCAGGCTGTCGAGGATCCAGGCCGAGTCCGAGGTCGGCCTCGACGCGGCCATTGTCCAGGCCGCGAGGACGAGCAGCACGCTCGCGAGAAGGATTCCTGTCGCACGCGTCGGTGGAGTTCCTTCGGACTGCATCAGCACCTGATCCTCGCTCCGTTTTCCTGGCTCGAATCGCTCGCGGCGGCCGCGGCCGGAGGCCTCGAGTGCGGCCGGCGCCCGCGGGCGTCCGACGAAAGAGTCCGATTGCTAGTGTGCCTCAGTCGAGCGGCCGTGCCGCGCCATTCAGGGTCGAAGAACGTCGAATGTGTCGCGGATTCGCGTCCGGCGATGTGCGCGTGCGGCGTCGCGCGGCCGCCGTGTCCGGATACCTCACGGGGCATCGACGCTCGCTCGTCGACGGCGCTAGCGGCGTCGCGCGAGGCGCTCGAGGACTAAGATGCGGCCCAGGCCGAAGCGCGCAGTGCGAATGCATCGCAGTCAAGAGCGCCGGCGAGGAGGAGTGCCGTGCGTGGATGGCTTCTGCTGGCGATCGCCTGGGCCTTGACGATGGCGGCCGGCATCTTTCAGGGATGCGCCTCGGTCGACGCCGCCGAGGGCCCTGAGCGCGTGACGACCGTCGCTTCGGCGATGTCGCCGGCGCCTGCCCCCGCGCCACCGCCGGCTCCAGCTGCGGCACCTGCGCCGCTCCCCGCGCCCGTTCGTGGTCTGGAGCCCGCCGGCGCGCAGGCGACGGCGGCGATCGCGAATCCTGTCGAAGTCAAGTCGTCGGCGGCCCCACATCGGCACGCGCTCGCGAAGGCCGCGCACCCGCCCGTCATGCAGAAGGTGGTCGACCTGAATCCGCCGGCGGCGGGCGCTCCCGAGGGCTTCGTCAGCGCCGGCGACGTGGTGTTCTGGGCCGAGCCGGAGACCGAATCCGTGCAGTCGCACGTCTTTCTCGATTGCACTCCGAAAGGCGTGGCCGCCGCCGCGATCCCGGCCTCGGCGGCGACGGCGGCCATCCCGAATGTCCACTTCAGCCACGTGATCGTCGCCGAGCTGCACGCGGACAAGAAGGACTTCGACATCCCGCGCCCGGTGCAGCGGGCCGTCATCCTGGGCAACGAGGTGGCGCGCCTGACCTGGGACATCACGCCCGTCGCCCACCCCCACAAGAAGTCGGATCCGGACGAGTCGCGCAAGATCTGGGTGACGGTGTCGCCGACGACGCAGGTGGGCAACGAGCTGGTGCCGGACACGACCTTCGAGAAGGACACCTACATCGACGTGAAGATCCAGCATCCGCCCCCGGCGCCCTGGTGGAAGGCGCTGTTCGACTGGTATTCCGCGAACGCCGACACGCTCGACAAGGCAGGCGCCGCCGCGGCGGCCGTTGTCGGATTCCTCGGGACGGCGTGGGCGTCGCTGAAGGCCATGCGGCGCAAGCGTCGGATGCAGGAGGCCAAGGCGCCGGACGACGACTCGCCGTTGCCGTCGATACAGCCGCCTCAGTAGGTGCGCGGGTCGCAAAACAAAAACAGACGCCCGAAGCGTCTGTGGTTGCGGCCCTGAAGGCTTGCAGCGGGCGAGGGCGCCGCTGGCGGAAGGGGCGGGATTCGAACCCGCGGTAGGCTATTAACCTACACATGCTTTCCAGGCATGCGACTTAAACCGCTCATCCACCCTTCCGGGGTAGCCGGCTATTCTAGCTGATGACAGGTGGGGTTTGTCCAGCCCTGCGAGCGGGCGGAGGCGCCGGAACGGCCGGGCAGGGCGTTTGTTGCAGATCCGGGTCGTCCGGGCGCCGATCTGGGGCAAACCCGGCCATTTGACATTGCGCGGAAAGCGTTCCGCCCTACACTTCGCCCTTCGCCCGTTTTCCACCCCGCCACGCCCGCCCTCCGAGCGGGCCACGTGCCATGCTTCGCTTCCGCTTTCCCGTCGTCATCATCGACGAGGACTTCCGCTCCGAGAACACTTCTGGCCTCGGCATCCGCGCGCTCGCCTCGGCGATCGAGAAGGAGGGCATCGAGGTGCTGGGCGTGACCAGCTACGGCGACCTGTCGCAGTTCGCGCAGCAGCAGAGCCGCGCGTCGGCGTTCATCCTGTCGATCGACGACGAGGAGTTCACGCCGGGCCCCGAGCTCGACCCGGCGGTGCTGAGCCTGCGCAAGTTCATCCAGGAGATCCGCACCAAGAACACGGAGATCCCGATCTACCTGTATGGCGAGACGCGCACGTCGCAGCACATCCCCAACGACATCCTGCGCGAACTGCACGGCTTCATCCACATGTTCGAGGACACGCCGGAGTTCGTGGCGCGCCACATCATCCGCGAGGCCAACAGCTACCTCGACGGCGTCGCGCCGCCGTTCTTCAAGGCGCTGATGGACTACGCGCAGGACGGCTCGTATTCGTGGCACTGCCCGGGCCACTCCGGCGGCGTCGCGTTCCTGAAGAGCCCGGTCGGCCAGATGTTCCACCAGTTCTTCGGCGAGAACATGCTGCGCGCCGACGTCTGCAACTCCGTCGAGGAACTCGGCCAGCTGCTCGATCACACCGGGCCGGTGGCGGACTCCGAGCGCAACGCCGCGCGCATCTTCAACGCCGACCACTGCTTCTTCGTCACCAACGGCACGTCCACGTCCAACAAGATGGTGTGGCACCACACGGTGGCGCCGGGCGACGTCGTCGTGGTCGACCGCAACTGCCACAAGTCGATCCTGCACTCGATCATCATGTGCGGCGCGATCCCCGTGTTCATGACGCCGACGCGCAACCACTACGGCATCATCGGCCCGATCCCGCAGTCGGAATTCACGCGCGAAGCCATCGAGCGCAAGATCGCCGCCAACCCGCTGCTGGCCGGCGTCGACCTGAAGACGGTCAAGCCGCGCATCATGACGCTCACGCAGAGCACCTACGACGGCGTCGTCTACAACACCGAGACCATCAAGAACCTGCTGGACGGCTGGATCGACACGCTGCACTTCGACGAGGCCTGGCTGCCGCACGCGGCCTTCCACGACTTCTACAGCGTCTATCACGCGATGGGCAAGGCGCGCGTGCGTCCGAAGGAGGCGATGGTCTACGCGACGCAGTCGACGCACAAGCTGCTGGCGGGCCTGTCGCAGGCCTCGCAGGTGCTGGTGCAGGATTCGCAGACGCGCAAGCTCGACAAGCACCTGTTCAACGAGGCCTACCTGATGCACACGTCGACGTCGCCGCAGTACGCGATCATCGCGTCGTGCGACGTCTCGGCCGCGATGATGGAATCGCCCGGCGGCACCGCGCTGGTCGAGGAGAGCCTGAAGGAGGCGCTCGACTTCCGGCGCGCGATGCGCAAGATCGACGCCGAGTTCGAGGAGGACTGGTGGTTCAAGGTCTGGGGCCCGGAGAAGCTCGCGGACGAGGGCATCGGCGAGGCGGCCGACTGGGTGCTGGAGGCCAACGAGAGCTGGCACGGCTTCGGCAACCTGGCGCCGGGCTTCAACATGCTCGACCCGATCAAGAGCACGATCATCACGCCGGGCCTGAGCGTGGACGGCGGCTTCGACGAGACCGGCATCCCCGCGTCCATCCTCACGAAGTACCTGGCCGAGCACGGCATCGTCGTCGAGAAGACCGGCCTGTACTCGTTCTTCATCATGTTCACGATCGGCATCACCAAGGGCCGCTGGAACACGCTGCTGACCGCGCTGCAGCAGTTCAAGGACGACTACGACAAGAACGCGCCGCTGTGGAAGATCCTGCCGGAGTTCTGCGCCGCCCATCGCCGCTACGAGCGGATGGGACTGCGCGACCTGTGCCAGGCCATCCACGAGGTCTACACGCAGGGCGACATTGCACGCCTGACGACGGACATGTACCTGTCGGACCTGCAGCCCGGCATGAAGCCGTCGGAGGCCTACGCCCGCATCGCGCACCGCGACACCGAGCGCGTGGCCATCGACGCGCTGGAAGGCCGCATCACCACCTCGCTGCTGACGCCGTACCCGCCGGGCATCCCGCTGCTGATCCCGGGCGAGCGCTTCAACCGCAAGATCCTCGCGTACCTGCAGTTCGTGCGCGAGTTCAACGAGCGCTTCCCGGGCTTCGACACCGACGTGCACGGCCTGGTGATCGAGGAAGACAACTTCGGCCGCAAGCACTACTTCGTCGACTGCGTGCGCGACACCCCGTCGCACTGATCGTGGCGAGCGCCGCCGATCACGCCCGTGCGCTCGCCGCGCTCGAGCGTGACGCGCGCGCGCACCCGCGCGATGCGCGCGTCCCGCTGGCGATCGGCCAGACGCTGCAGCACCTGGGCCGGCCGCTCGAGGCGCTGGAGGCCTACGAACGCGCGCTCGCGCTGAACCCGCAGCTGGGCCCCGCGTGGACGCTGCGTGGCCACCTGCTGCGCCAGGCCGGGCGGCTCGCCGACGCCAGCGTCTGCTTCAACAATGCGATCGGCTGCGGCGAGGACGTCGCGACCCACCTGTATTTCCTGGGTGCGCTGGGCCTGGGCGCCTTGCCCGAGGCCGCGCCGCCGGCGTTCGTGCGCGGGCTGTTCGACGAGTACGCCGATCGCTTCGAACAGGAGCTCGTCGACACGCTGCGCTACCGCGGCCACGAGCAGGTCTGCGCGCCGCTCGCGACGCTGCATCCCGCGCCGTTCGCCTCGGCGCTGGATCTCGGCTGCGGCAGCGGGCTCGCGGCGCCGCTGCTGCGGCCGTCGACGGCGCGGCTGGTGGGCGTCGACCTGTCGCCCCGCATGATCGAGCGCGCGGCCGCGACGCGGCTCTACGACGAGCTGCACGTCGCCGAGGCCGTGGCGTGGCTGCGGGCGACCCCGCAGCGGCACGACCTGGTCGTCGCCTGCGACGTGTTCATCTACCTCGGCGACCTGGCCCCGATGTTCGATGGTGTCGCGCGCGCGCTCGCGCCGGGCGGCATGTTCGCGTTCACGGTGGAGGAAGGCCACGCCGAGGCGGGCTACGACCTGCTGCCGACGCTGCGCTACGCGCATTCCGAGGCCTGGCTGCGGGAACTCGCGAGCGCGCGCGGGCTGCGCGTGACGCGCTGCGAGCGCGCGCCGCTGCGCGAGGGGCACGGCGAGGCCATCGTCGGTCTGACGATGCACCTGCAGCGCGTCTGACGCCTCAGTTCAGGTGCGAGATCCGCACGCCCGGCGCGGGCGCGTTGCGGTTCTGCGTGTCGATGCCCGCGTCCGCGCGCGTCGGGTTCTGCTCGCGCTGCACCGCCAGGCCGGTCGACATGATGTCGATCACCAGCAGCTGCAGGATGCGCGCGACCATCGACAGGAACGTCGAGCTGTCCTCGGCATGGTCCAGGCCGATGCACACCGTGGCCAGGCGCGCGAGGCGGGACTGGCTGGCGGTGATCGCGATCACGCTGGCGCCGCGCTCGATCGCGATGCCGGCAGCGCGCACGAGTTCGGCGGTCTGGCCCGAGCTCGAGATGAAGACGGCCACGTCGCCCGGCGCCAGCATCTCGGCCGCCAGGCCTTGCAGCGACGTGTCGGTCTGCGAGATCGCCGGGATGCGGAAGCGCAGCAGCTTGTGCTGGGCGTCCAGCGCGACGACGGCGGAGTTGCCGCAGGCGAAGATCTCGACGCGGCGTGCACCGCGCAGCAGGGTGATCGCGCGGTCGATGGCCGCGGAGTTCAGCGACTCGCGGAAGTGCACGATCGCCGAGATCGTGTTGTCCAGCACCTTGGCGCTCAGGTCGGCCGTCGGCTCGCCGCGCCGCACCTGGCTGCGCAGCACCGGGATCGTGCCGGTCAGGCCGGAGGCGAGCTTGAGCTTGAAGTCGGCCAGGCCCTCGAAGCCGAGCGAGCGGCAGAAGCGGATCACGGTGGGCTGGCTGACCTCGGCCTGGGCCGCGATGATGGCGATGGCGTCGTTCAGCAGCGAGCGCGGGTTGCCCAGCACGACATCGGCGACGCGCCGCTCGGCCGGCGTCAGCGAGTCGCGCGACTGGCGCACGCGATCGAGCAGCGGGCTGTGCGAGCTCGGGTCGGGCACGTGCTCGGCCAGCAGAAGCGACAGGCCGCGGAAGGCCGGGTTGTCGGCCGTCAATACATACGTGGGGATGCGCGCGAGCCAGGACGAGAAGCGGCCCTTGGCCTCGAAGCGGGCGCGGAACTGCGAGCGCTCGAACAGCTCGCCCAGGCGCGGCACGATGCCGCCGCCGATGTAGACGCCGCCGGTGGCGCCCAGCGTCAGCGCGAGGTTGGACGCGAAGCTGCCCAGCATGCCGCAGAAGCAGTCGATGGCGTCGACGCTGGCCGGGTCGGTCCTGGCGACCGCGCGCCGCACGATCTCGGCGGTGGTCAGGCGCTGGCCGCCCTGCGCGGTGCCGGCGGTGAGCGCCTCGTGGATCAGCTCGATGCCGGGGCCCGAGATCAGCCGCTCGGCCGACACGTGCGGCAGGTGCTTCCACGCGTGCTGCAGCACCTTCAGCTCGCGCTCGTCGTTGGGGGCGAAGCTGACGTGGCCGCCTTCGGTGGCGAGCGTCGACCAGCGATCCTCGGCCGGGATGAGGCCCGACACGCCCATGCCCGTGCCCGGGCCGAGCAGCGCGATCGCGCCGTCGGGTTGCGCCTCGCCGCCGCCGACCTGCACGCGCTGGCCCGGCTGCAGGCCGGGCAGCGCCATCGCCAGCGCGGTGAAGTTGTTGACCACCAGCAGCGTGGCCAGTCCGAGCTGCTGGCGCACGCGTTCGATCGAGAACGCCCAGTCGCGGTTGGTCATCTGCACCGCGTCGCCGTTGATCGGATTGGCGATGGCGATGGCCGCGTGGCGCGGCGGCGGCCCCTCGAGGCCGCGCAGGTAGGCCTGGACGACATCGGCGAAACCGGCGAAGTCGGCGCACGGGAACACGACCACGTGGTTGAAGTGGCCCGGCGAGTCCTCGACGCAGAAGCGCGCGTAGGTGGCGCCGATGTCGGCGAGCAGTCGCGGCTCCGAGGCGGAGGCCGGTGACCAGGGGCTGTCTTTCACGTCTTGGGTGCTTTCCGCGTTCATGCGCTGATTGTCGGGCCTGCGCGGGCGGTTTTCGCGGCGAACGGAAGCGGTTCCATTCGAGATGCGAGGCCGCTGCCCATGTCGGTTGGCTACAAAACTCCAGCACGATAAGTAATTGAGCTACATCTGCGTCCTGGGGGGAACCAGCAGGACTATGCATCAATGCGGTGCGACCCCCGTGTTTCTACCCGTGTCGCGGGCGCCGAAATGGCGCGTTTAGCAGGCGAATCACCCTTGCAAACGCGTAAAAGATCAGTAAACTTCTGTCGAGAATCAGATGATCTAGTTTTAATACATCCGATTTTTGGCCTTCAGCGAAGGGGGGTCGTTTGACTACAAACACTTCGTATCGACCGGATGGCGCACCTGGCGACCGTCCGCAGAACTTAGGAGACAAGCTGGTGAAAAACTCAACGGGCAAGCGTTCGGCTGCTGCTTTCAAGCTCAAGCCGACCATGGCATTCGCAGGTCAAGCCACGGCGGGCGCCTTCTGGGCGCTGGCGGCCACCGGAGCGGCATACGCGCAAGCCGCGCCATCTCCGGCTCCTGCGGCGTCCGCGACGGCACCGGCTTCCGAGCCGGGGGCCGTAACGCCGATGGTCGGCGGCAAGGCGCCCCCGGGCGAGCAGCAGGTCGTCGTCACCGGCATCCGCCGCGGCATCGAGGCGGCCATCTCGGTCAAGAAGAACTCCGACCAGATCGTGGAAGCGATCTCGGCCGAGGACATCGGCAAGCTGCCCGACACGACCGTGGCCGAATCGCTGGCGCACTTGCCCGGTGTCACCGCGCAGCGCGACCGCAACGGCGTCGCCACCAACGTCAACATCCGCGGCCTCAGCGCCGATTTCAATGGCTACCTGCTGAACGGCCGCGAGCAGACCTCCACCGGCGACAGCCGCACGGTGGACCTGAGCGTCTATCCCGCCGAACTGCTCGCCGGCGCGACGGTCTACAAGACCAGCGATGCCAGCGTGGTCACGGCCGGCCTGGCGGGCACCATCGACAACAAGCTGGTCGACCCGCTTGCATTCCCCGACCGCGTCATCGCGGTCTCGGGGCAGAAGGGACACCCGAGCATCGGCCTCAAGCCCCACGGCGACAACAACCGCGAGAGCATCACCTACATCGACCAGTTCGCAGACCGCAAGATCGGCCTGGCGATCGGGTTCGTGCGCTCGGACGGCAGCAGCACGCAACTGGGCGTGACGAGCTGGGCCAGCACGAACATCAACGCACACGCCGCGGGCGACGAGTCGTCCACTTGCGTTGCCCCGACGTGCCAGACCGGCACCAACCTGCCGTTCGGCGGCGGCATGGGCTTCGACTCGGAGAAGTACACCGACAAGCGCACCGGCACGGCCGCGATCCTCGAGTTCAGGCCGAACGACCGCTTCAAGACCGAGCTCGACATCTACCACGCGCAGATCAACACCGACACGCACCACACGACGATCAAGGCGCCGCTGCCCGGCGACGTCTACGACGCGACGGTCGATTCGGCGACGAAGCAGATCACCTCGGGCACCTATCACCTCGGCGCCAACCCCGGCGGCCTGATCGACTACACCGAGAACGTGTTCGACGACGACACGCTGCAGTCGCTCGGCTGGCGCAGCGACCTGAAGATCAACGACACCTGGCGCGCGAGCCTGGACGTCAACCAGAACAAGGCCCGCCGCATCGAGCGCGACATCGAGGCGTACGCCGGCATCACGCAGGCCGACGACGTCAGCTTCACGCTGCCGGTCGGTGGCGTGGTGCCGCACCTCAGCGTGCTCGCGCCCACCAGCTACACGTCTCCCGGCACCATCGTCATCCGCGACCAGAGCGGCTGGAGCGGCATCACGGGCGTTCCGCAGGACGGCTACGACAAGGGCCCGACGACCATCGACAAGCTCTCCGCCGTGCGCCTGGACTTCACGCACGACCTGGCCGGCAACTCCTGGTTCAGCGACCTGCAGTTCGGCGCCAACTGGAGCGAGCGCTCGAAGAATCGCACCGCGGTCGAGGCGCTGATCGTCGCCGACACGCCCGACGGCACCGGCACCATCCCGTTCCCGTCGGGCTCCTATGTCGTCCCCAACGTGGGCGGCACCGGCCTGGATCTGCTCAGCTTCAATCCGACGGCCGATCTCTGGCCCGGCGCCCGCCTGCAGCAGAAGTTCAACAACGACATCCTGTCCAAGAGCTGGAACGTCACCGAGAACGTGACCACCGGCTACGGCAAGCTCGACATCGACAGCCAGGTCGGCCAGATCCCGGTGCGCGGGAACGTCGGCCTCCAGGTTGTCTACACCAACCAGCACTCGCAGGGCTTCCGCGCGAACGCCGGGCCCGACGTCACCCTGACCAACCCGGCCGCCGGGCTCTCGACCGCAGGCACGCGCTACACCGACTACCTGCCTTCGCTGAACCTCGTCGGCGACCTGGGCAACGGCAACACGCTGCGCTTCGGCGCCAGCGAGCAGATCGCGCGGCCGGACATGACGGACCTGCGCAACTCGTATGCCGTCGGCGGCGACACGACGAACAACATCGAGACGTCCTCCTCGGGCAACCCGTACCTCAAGCCCTTCAAGGCCAAGGCGCTCGACCTGTCGTACGAGAAGTACTTCGCCAATCGTGCGTACTTCGCGGGCGCCGTCTTCTTCAAGAAGCTCGACACCTACATCACGCAGCAGTCGGCGATCGTCGACTTGCAGAGTGCGGCTGCCGCCGTCGGCCAGACGTCGATTCCCGTCGGCTTCAAGAACGGCTGGATCGGTCCGTACACGGAGGCCGTCAACGGCCACGGCGGCAACGTCAAGGGCATCGAGTTGTCGGCATCGCTGCCGTTCAACCTGCTGACGCGCTATGCCGACGGCTTCGGTACCTCGCTGAGCTATTCGAACACGACGAGCTCGATCCGCCAGCCCAACGTCATCGGCCTGAATCCCACCCAGACCATCCCCGGCACCGGCGGCACCATCGGCCTGCCCGGCCTGTCGCACATCAACGAGAAGATCGAGCTGTACTTCGAGAAGTGGGGCTTCAGCGCCTTCGTCTCGGACACCTACCGTTCCGCGTACATCGGTCCTGTGGCCAACACCACGGTCGGCGGCTATCCGACGCTGATCAACATCGCGTCGCAGAAGTGGATCTCCGCGCAGATGGGCTACGAGTTCCAGTCGGGCTGGCTCAAGGGCCTGGGCTTCCGTGTCGAGGGCAACAACCTCAACAAGCCCAAGTACACGGAGTACAAGGCCGACCACACGGTCAACCAGCAGAACGAGACCGGCGCGTCGATCGACCTGCGCGTGTCCTACAAGCTCTGAGGCCGCTTACGGACGTCCGGCGCTGGCGTAAAGTCGACGCCTGAACGACGTCCGACCCGAACCCTTGCGCGACGACGTCACGCAAGGGTTTCTTCGTTTCATGAGAGGCTTTCGATGAGTGAAGTGAGCCAAGCAGATCCGCTCGACATCGTGATCGTCGGCGGCGGGACGTCGGGCTGGATGACGGCTGCGGCGTTCTCCAAGGTGCTCAAGGGCAGGTACCGCATCACGCTGGTCGAGTCCGACGAGATCGGCACCGTGGGCGTGGGCGAATCGACGATCCCGATGATCTCGCTGTTCAACCGCATGCTCGAGATCGACGAGAACGAGTTCATGCGCGAGACCCAGGCCACGTTCAAGCTGGGCATCGAGTTCGTCGACTGGGGCCGAATCGGCGATCGCTACATCCACGGCTTTGGCGTGATCGGGCAGGACAACTGGACGGTCGACTTCCACCAGTACTGGCTCAAGCAATACATGGCGGGCAAGGCGAAGCGCCTGGAGCACTATGCGATCAACACCGCGGCCTGCCTGCAGGGCAAGTTCATGCGTCCGCGGGCGGACATGCCGAAGTCCCCGCTGTCGCAGATCGCGTACGCGTTCCACTTCGACGCCAGCCTCTACGCGCGATACCTCAGGCGGTATGCCGAGGCGCGCGGCGTCGAGCGCGTCGAGGGCCGGATCACCGATGTCGAGCTGCGCGAGGGCGACGGCCACGTGGCGTCCGTCACCTTGCAGTCCGGTCGCAAGATCGCGGGCGACCTGTTCATCGACTGCTCGGGCTTCCGCGCGCTGCTGATCGAGGGCGCGCTCAAGACCGGCTTCGAGGACTGGTCGCACTGGCTGCCCTGCGACCGCGCGGTCGCCGTCCCCTGCAAGCCGGTGCCCGAGCTCACGCCCTACACGCGGGCGACGGCGCGCCCGGCGGGATGGCAGTGGCGCATCGCGCTGCAGCACCGCATCGGCAACGGGCATGTCTATTCGAGCGGCTTCATGAGCGACGACGAGGCGATCCGCCTGCTGCTGGCCGGCCTCGACGGCGAGCCGCTCGGCGAGCCGCGTCCGTTGCGCTTCAAGGCCGGGCGCCGCAAGCAGGCCTGGAACCGCAACGTCGTCTCGATCGGCCTGGCCTCGGGCTTCCTCGAACCGCTGGAATCGACCAGCATCCACCTCGTGCAGATGGGCATCGCGCACCTGCTGACCTACTTTCCGTCGTCCGGCTTCGATGCGGCCGACCGCGACCAGTACAACCGCACCATCCAGCAGGAGTACGAGTGGATCCGCGATTTCATCATCCTGCACTTCAAGGCCACCGAGCGCGACGACACGCCGTTCTGGAACCATTGCCGCGAGATGACGGTGCCGGATTCGCTGCAGGAGCGCATGGACCTGTTCCGGGCCAGCGGCCGCGTCCTGCGCATGGGAGACGAGCTGTTCGCCAAGCCGAGCTGGGTGCAGGTGATGCACGGCCAGCGCGTCCACCCCCGCACGTATCACCCGCTGACCGACCTCATCGCGGAGCCGGAGATCCAGACCTACATCGAGGAGGTCGAGAGCGTGATCGCCAATTGCGTCAAGCTCATGCCCACGCACAACCAGTTCGTCGCGCAGTTCTGCCCGGCAGAACCGGTCACGAAGGTCGCGGCCTGATCCGCGGCCGGACACATCAAGGAGAGTTCCCCCATGTTGCCTCGTCTCACTGCGCGTGCCGCCGTGTTGATCCTGCTCTCGCTGGCCGGTTGTGCGAGCGGCCCCGGCGTCGCGATACTGACCTATGAAACCCAGCCTGCCGGCGCGACGCTGTACGAAGGCGGCCAGGCCATCGGCGTGGCGCCGCAGGAGCGGCGCTACAGCGGCGATCCGCAGACGGGCGCCGTCCGGACGCCGGAGGTCACGGCCGTGTGGCCCAGCGGCGCGAAGACGACGTTCTGGACCAACCTGCACGTGGGCGACGACCGCGTCACGACGCTGCAGCGTCCATCGAATGCGCCGAACCTGGCGCTCGACCAGGACAACGCCGCCAAGTTCACCGACCAGGCCAAGCGCGACGAGGCGCGTGCCAAGGCCTCGCTGATGACCGACCAGGCGCGCAACTCCGCGCGCTGCAAGGTGCAGCAGCAGACCGGCCACGTGGGCGTCGACGATTGCCAGTGAGCGGTCGGCGCGCGCTGCGCGTCGGCGTTCAGGGCGAGGCCGGCTTCTCGCCCGCAATCCGGGCCTTCAGCTGCGCGACCGGCGCCCGCAGGTGCGCGCTGATGGCGGTCTGCCCCGCGATCGCGGCGCTGGCCATCGCCGACGCCACGCGCGCGAGGCGCGCGTGGCCCGCGGCGAGCGCGCACAGGCCCATGCGGGCGCGCCAGTAGGCCACCCGCGGGTTGGCGTCGCTGCGGTCGCGCGCCAGCCGGGGCAGCGACTGGGCGAACAAGGCCAGGCCCTCGTCGAACCGACTCCTGCCGCACAGCGCCGAGGCGCGGGCGACGAACGCCTCGTCGTCGTAGCGCTGGTCGGCCTTCAGGTGGCGGCGTTCGGTCAGGTTCAGGACGTCGTCGAAGCGGCCGCGTTCCAGCGCGACGACGAGCCGGGCCTCGTCCCGATCGTGATCTTGTGTCGCCGCTCCGTCGTCGCGAGGCGGTGTGACGCCGGGCAGGGCATCGAACGCGTCGAGCACCGCCTGCGCTTCGTCGTAGCGCCGCTCGTGCATCAGGGCGATGGCGCGCTGCTCGTAGGCCCACGCGAGATCGTTGCCCGTGTACAGCGCCCTGTTCTCGGACAGGATCCTGTTGCTGATCTCGTCGGCCTCCGCGGAGGCGCCGGCCCAGGTCGCGGCGACGACGGCATGGCCGAGGCACATGTTGCGGGCGAGTCCTCGTTCCGCGTGTTCCATGCAGATCGGGAAGGCACGCGTCATCAGCACCCGGCCTCGCACGTAGTCGCCCCAGCGCATGTAGGCGAGGCCCAGGTGCAGGTCCATCTCGGCGAGAACGTGTGGCGGCACGGTCCATGAGCGGGATTGCAGCGCGGCGCGGTCGCGCGCGACGGTTGCGACGACGTCCGCGAAGCGCCGCGCGCCGTCGAAGGTGTACATCCAGCTGGCGAAGCGCGATTCCTCGACTGCGGCGCGCGCGTCGTCCGGGCCGCCCACGCTGCGCATCGCGGCCAGCGCGGCGTCGACATAGGGCTTGGCCTGCTCCGAGCGGTAGGCGAAGGTCAGTTGCGCCCCGAGCGTCGTGCGCGCGTGCATCGCCGTGCGGGACGTCGGCCCTTCGGCCTCGAGCGCCAGCCGGATGGCCTCGTCGAACAGCGGGATCGACTTGTCGATCTGGCCCTTGCCGTCGGACAGCCACAAGCCGCGGACGAACAGGGCATTGGCGCGGGCCAGCGCGGGCACCGCATGGTGCGCCATCAGCGCCTCGGCCGCATCGAGCTCCTTGCCGCCGGCGTCGACGCGACCCTGGCCGGCGGCGAGCACGAACGCCAGCTGGGCGTGGGCGCGCACGAGGAGTTCGGGGTCGTCGGCCGCCAGCGCGATCGCGCGCCGCAGCCGCACCTCGGCATCGCCCCAGCGCCACAGGTCGATCAGGCTCTCGCCCAGCGACAACGTGGCGACCGCCAGCGGCCGCCCGCGTTCGCCGGCCGACGACAGCGCCTCGACCTGGCGCGTGCCGAAGTCCACCGCCATCTCGAACGCGGACAGGTTGAAGTACATCTGGCTCACGACGCCGTATAGCTGGGCCTGCAGCAGCGGCTGCCCGGCGAACTTGCTGTCGATCTGGCGCGCCCCGCGTTCGAGCAGGGCCTGTGCGGGGATCTGCGCCAGCGAGCCTTCGCTGCCGGCGTGCGTGTTGAACATCTCGACGACGAACTCGTTGACCAGCCGCGCGCGCTCGGCCTCGGCGTTGGCGCGCTGGGCCTGCACCAGGGCCACGCCGCTGCCACTCAGCACCGCCGCCGTCACGGCGGACGCCGCCGTCAGCACGACCCAATGCCGGCGTGCCGCCTTGCGCCAGCGATAGATCGGGCCGGCAGGCCGGGCGAGCACGGTCTCGCCGTTGAGGTGGCGCTCGATGTCCTGGGTCAAGGCATCCACGGTCGGATAGCGCCGCGCCGGATCGCGCTGCATCGCCTTGTCCAGGATGGCGTCCACCTCGCCGCGCAGCGCGCGTGCCACCGCCTTGTCGCTGGTGCGGCTGCTGGCCGGGCGCGCATCGCCTTCGAGGATCGCGTCCTCCACGGCGCCGAGCGTGGGGCGCCGCGGCGCGTGCGGCAGCTGGCCCGTCAGCAGCTCGTACAACAGCACGCCGAGCGAGTACACATCCGACTGGACGGTGACGGCGTCGCCGGCGATCTGCTCGGGCGAGGCGTATTGCGGCGTGAGGACGCGGCCCTGTTCCTGGGTCAGCCCCGGCGCGTTGCCGGTGGCCTCCTGCAGCAGCTTGGCGATGCCGAAGTCCAGCAGGTGGGCCTGGCCGTCGGTGCTGACCAGCACGTTCGACGGCTTCAGGTCGCGGTGCACGACGAGCCGTCCGTGCGCGTACGAAACCGCTCGCGCGATCTGCGCGAACAGGCGCAGCCGGGCCCGCACCGGCAGGTCGTGGGCCTCGCACCACGTGTCGACGGGCTGGCCGTCGATGTACTCCAGCGCCAGGAAGGGGCGACCGCGCTCGTCGACGCCGGCGTCGTACAGCCGCGCGATGGCGGGATGCTCCAGGCGGGCGCCGATCTCGCGTTCGCGGGCCATGCGCTCGGCCAGTCCGGCGCCCCACGACAGCCGCGGCAGCTTGATTGCCACCTGCCGCTGGAAGCTGCCGTCGGCGCGTTCGGCCAGCCACACGCTGCCCATGCCGCCGCGCCCGATTTCGCGCAGCAGGCGGTAGGGCCCGACGCGGTCGCCGGGATGAGCCACGGCCTCGTCCGCGGCCTCCAGCTGCGGGCTGTGGCGCAGGAACGCGCCGCCCCGGGTCGACCGCGCCTCGGCGAGCATGTCGCGCAGGCGCGGCGCCAGGTGACGCCGGGCCGGCGGCAGCGCGGACAGCCACGGCTCGAGCTCGGCCGGATCGAGTTCGAGCGCGGCATCGAGCAATTCGCTCAGGAGCGACAGGTCGGACGCGGGGATCGTCATGGGCGGCAATCGAGGAGGCTGGTCCCGACCGGACGCGATCGCGAACCGAAACCGGACACCGCGTCGATTGCAACGCCGGCGATCGGCTGCCGCAATCCCCTGGCAGCGTCAGCGCGCCTGGCGCCGGCAGGTGAAGAAGCCGTTCGCCGTCAGCCGCGCGGTGGCGGGGTCGCTCGTCAGCAGGTCGGGGCGGCCGATGTCGCCGGAATGGAAGAAGCCGGCGTCGTACAGGATCATCCGGTTCCATGCCGCCGGCACGCGTGCGACGCACTCGAAATAGGCGTTGCTGCCGTTCATGTAGCCGGGCGCCAGTCCGTAGCGGGCCGCGAACTGCTCCGCGCCCAGCGTGGCGCTGTCGTTCAGGATGCGGTCGGTGGCGGCCTCGGACTGGCGCGGCACATAGAAGCTGGTGCCGCCGAGCGCGGGGTCGCGGAACAGGTAGAGCACCGATGCCGCGAACATGATCGTCGGATCGCGGCTGACCTCGTCGCGATGGCATTGCCACTGGCGTGGATCCAGTTGCGCGGGCGGGGTCGTCACCATCGACAGCCGCACGTCGTGGCTGAGCGTGCGGCGGGCCTGCAGCCGCGTGCGCGCGCGCTGCGCGAAGAAGTCCGCGAAACGGGCCGCCAGGCCGGACGGCGCGGCGGCGATCAACCCGGGGTAGAAGAAGTGGCGTGGTGCCCCGAAGTTGCATTGGCGGGCGCGTTCGACGAGCCCCGCGGGATCGAGCAGCACGTCGTCGATCACCACCACGTCGAAGCCGCCCGGCAGCGGCACGCTGCTGATGGTGGGCGCCGGGTTGAAGAAGAGCCCGTTGCCGTCGTCCCAGTTCATGGCTGCGAGTCTCGCATGGCGGCGTCGGCGCGCTTCGGGACATGGCTGGCGCGCGCGAGCAGCACCACGCCCGAGCGGGCGGGCACGACGATGGTCAGCGTGCGCGCGGCGATGTCGACCTGCGCCGGCACGTGGCTCAGCGCGTCCGTCCACGGGAACGGGCTCGCGCCGCGGGGCACGGGCACGGTCAGCGTCCGCGCGGCATCGCCGTTGTTGGTCGCGGTGATGGCCACCGTGTTCGCGTCGCGGCGCGCCAGCACCACGACATGCTCGTCGACATGCAGCGGCGCCATCAGCTGGCCGTGGCGCAGCACCGGCAGGTCGTGGCGCAGCTTCGTCAGGCGCCTGAAGTCGGCCAGCAGCGCGTTGTCCGGATGGCCGCCGCGATCGGCCCAGGGATAGGTGCCGCGGTTCATCGGATCGGGGCCGCCGGTGACGCCCACCTCGTCGCCGTAGAAGATCGCCGGCGAGCCGGGGTAGGTCATCTGGAAGAAGACGGCCAGCCGCAGCTTCTGCTTGGCGAGCGCGACCTCGGCGGGCGTCGCCTTGCCGTCGACGTCGCCGAGCACGTGCAGCGAGCGCGCCGAGTCGTGCGTCGACAGCAGGTTCATCAGCGCCGCGAAGGTCTGCGGCGGATAGGCCTCGCGGATCTCCTCGAGGTTGGCCACCATCCTGCGCGCGTCGCCGCCGTTGGCGTAGTCCAGCACGGCGTCGCGGAAGATGTAGTTCATCGTCGAGTCGAACTCGTCGCCGAGGAAGAACTTGGACGCGTCGAACCAGGTCTCGGACACGGTCAGCGCGTCCGGCTTCGTCTGCTTGACCACCGCGCGCCACTCGCGCCAGAAGTCGTCGGGCACCCACGGCGCGACGTCCATGCGCCAGCCGGACGCGCCGGCGTTGAGCCAGGTGCGCGTCACCGAGTCGGGCGCACCGTACGCGAACGCGCGATACGACGGGTCGGCCTTGTTCAGCTCGGGCAGGTCGGCGACGCCGACCCAGCCCTTGAACTGCTTGTCGGGCTCGGCCTGCGTCGCGTCGAACGTATACCAGCTGGCGTATGGCGACGCCGCGTTGATCCGGCCGCCTTCGAACGCACCCTGGCCGCCGCGCGTGCCGTAGCGGTCGAAGTAGATCGAGTCGGCGCCGCTGTGGTTCAGCGAGGCGTCGGGCAGCACGCGGATGCCGCGCTTCGCGGCCTCGCGGCACAGGCGCTCGAAGTCGGCGTTCGTCCCGAAGTGCGGGTCGATGTGCTTCCAGTCGGCGGTGTCGTACTTGTGGTTGCTGGCCGCGGTGAACATCGGCGTGATGTAGAGCGTGTTGGCGCCGACGCTCCGGATGTAGTCCAGCTTCTGGATGATGCCGGCGATGTCGCCGCCGAAGAAGTCGTTGCTCCACTGGTCGTCGCTGCCGTCGCCGCTGCCGGGACGCCAGGGCTTGTCGTTCCAGTGCTCGTGGAATTCGACGGTCTTGTCGTGGAACCTGTCGACGCCGGGCCTCGGGTCGTTGCGCCGGTCGCCGTTGCGGAAGCGCTCGGGAAAGATGTAGTAGTAGACGGCGTCGCTGGCCCAGGCCGGTACCGTGTAGGGTGTGTAGACGGTCTGGCGATAGCGGCGGATGCGCTTCGCGTTCGACGGCATCTCCGCGACCACGCCCGCGCCGCCGGCGCCGCGCTCGCGGGTCCAGTAGACCGGCGTCGGGTTGTTCTCGAAGAGCACCGTCCTGCCGCCGATCTTGGCCTCGAACCAGTAGCCGTAGACGGCCGCGGCGTCGAACCTGTAGCGGCCGCTCCAGCGCTCGCGCCCGTCGGCGCCCGCGGGTGCGCGCGCGAGCGGGACGCGCGCGAGCTCGCTGTAGTCGAGGACGTCGTAGTTGCCCTCGAGCCTGCGCTTCTCGACGACCAGCGTCACCGCGTCGACGCCCGGCAGCGCGCTCAGCGAGAACGTGACCTCGGTGCCGACCACGACCGCGCCGTACGGCGACTTGTCGGCAACGTCCTGCGAATCGAAGGCCAGGCTCAGCGCCACCGGATCGGTGACGGTGGACGCCGCGGGCGGGGGCAACGGCGTGTCGGCGGGCAGGTCGGTCACCGTCAGCGTGGGCGCCGGCCCGGGCGTGAGCGAGATGCGCGCGACGCCGTTGAAGGTCGCCTTGAGCGCCTGCCCCTTGGCCGCGAGCGCGACGGGAACACCGGAGTTCAACGTGATGTCGCCGGGCGCGCCGAAGTCGAAGTCCCAGTCCTCGTCGCCGACCTTGAAGCTCTGCGCGCCGCTCAGCCTGGCGACGAGTTCGTAGTGGTCGCAGACGTAGCTCAGCGCCGTCTCGTCGTCGGCGCGCCAGTCGTTGAAGCTGCCGCGCAGGTAGATGCTGCGGCCGGGGAGCGGGTCGGGGTGGCAATCGGCCGCGAAGGCCTGCGTGGCCGCGGCGAGCAGGAGCGCGCTGGCGGCGAGACGGTGGGACTTCATTGAACGCGCTTGTAGTTGGTGTAGCCGCCGGGCGGTGCCACGTCGGGCTTGAGGACGGCGAAGCCGTGCGCGGGCAGCGTCAGGTGCATCAGCGCGGCGAACAGCCGCGTGTCGGCGAGTGCGGCCGGATCGGCCTTGTCGGCCAGCAGGTTGACCATGCGCGTGCCGTCCATCAGCTTGGAATTGGCGACGAGCACGGTGTCGGTGACGGGCATGTCCGATGGATTGAGCAGGACGACGACGGTGTCGGCCGCGCGGTCGGTGTAGCGCTCGAAGCCGATGAGCTTCGAAGCGGTGATCGCCCGGTAGTTGCCGACGCGCAGCGCGCGGTTGTCCTTGTGCAGCGCGACCAGCCGCTTGTTCCAGTTCAGCACCGGGTTGTCGGCCTTGACGAGATCCCAGCGCATGGGCGCGCGCATCTCGGGATCGTCGCCGCCGGGCATGTCCAGCTCGGTGCCGTAATAGAGATTGGGCGAGCCGGGCAGCGTGAACTGCAGCACCTGCGCGAGGCGGCGCTGCGCCGGGTCGGGCAGGGCGGTGGCGAGGCGCACGGTGTCGTGGTTGTCGAGATAGACCCAGGACTTCAGGATGTGCTCGTAATCGGCGTCCTGCACGATGCGCGCGATCATCTGCTGGCCGGTGGCCGCGTCGATGCGGCCGCCGGCCACGCCCAGGATCACCTGGCGCAGCGTGAAGTGGATGAGGCCGTCGACCGACGGATACCACTCCTTGGGGAAGTTGGCGATCTCGCCGACGACCAGCGAACCGGGCTTCTCGTCGTGCGCGGC
Organism: Scleromatobacter humisilvae; assembly: GCF_023231945.1. Taxonomy (GTDB): domain Bacteria; phylum Pseudomonadota; class Gammaproteobacteria; order Burkholderiales; family Burkholderiaceae_C; genus Scleromatobacter; species Scleromatobacter humisilvae. The sequence goes on along the minus strand of NZ_JAJLJH010000002.1, from coordinate 622,524 downwards.
CTGCGTCAGCTCGCCGAGAACCTTGAAGCCGATGTCGAACGCGACGTCGAGGCGCCAGCCGTCCATGCCGTCGCGCAGCCAGCCGCGCACGATGGAGTCGTGGCCGTTGAACAGGTCGTCGCGCACGGCGGGGTTCTCGAGGTTGAGCTCGGGCAGGTTCTCGGCCAGCGCCCAGGCGCGTGCGCCGCCGGCGTATTGCGGGCCGAACACGAACCAGTCGCGGTACTTGCTGTGCGGATCGGCCTCGGCCTGCCTGAAGATCGGCGAGTTGCGGCCCATGTGGTTGAAGACGCCGTCCAGCATGATCTTCATGCCTCGCGCGTGCACGTCACGCGCGAGGGCGCGGGCGTCGTCGCGCGTGCCGTATTCGGGCGAGACGGCGCGGTAGTCCAGCGTGTCGTACTTGTGGTTGGTGTAGGCGAGGTCGATCGGGTTCAGGTACAGGACGTCGGCACCGAGGCCCTGGATGTAGTCCAGCTTGCCGCGCAGGCTCTGCAGGTCGCCGCCCCAGAAATCGATCTCGTGGCTCCAGACCTTGGCCTCGGGCAGGTAGACGCCGTGCGTGGGCAGGTCCGTCCACGCATGCAGCCTCTTCGGCGCCGGATAGAGCGCGCGCTTGGCGTCGAGGTTGGCCGACGGCGCGAAGCGGTCGACATAGACCTGGTAGACGACCGCGCCGTCGCGCCAGTCCTTTTCGCGCGCCTCGAACACGCCGGCCAGCGCCTGGTCGAAGCTGTTCGCGTAGTCGACCCTCTGTGCGATGGCTGGCGACACGGCGAAGGCGCACAGCGCGCTCGCCAGGCAGGTGACGAGCGGCTGGCGGTTCATTCCTTGACGCCTCCGGCGGTGAGCCCCGACACGATCCAGCGCTGCGCCGCGAGGAAGACGACCGTGATCGGCAGGCCCGACAACACGGCCGCCGCGGCGAAGTCGCCCCACAGGTATTTCTGGTCGGCCAGGTAGTACTTCGAGCCGACGGCCAGCGTGAGGTTGGACTCCTCGCGCAGCAGGATGGACGCGACCGGGTATTCGATGATGGTGCCGACGAAGGCCAGCACGAACACGACCATCAGGATGGGCACGGCCATCGGCAGCAGCACGCGGAAGAAGGCCTGGAAGTGGCTCGCGCCGTCGACCTTCGCGCATTCCTCGATCTCGACCGGGATCGTCTCGAAGTAGCCGCGGATCGTCCAGACGTGCGTCGCGACGCCGCCGAGGTAGGCCACGATCAGGCTGCCGTGCGTCTCGAGGCCCAGCGCGGGGATGTAGTTGCCGATGGTCTCGAAGATCGCGTAGATCGCGACCAGCGCCAGCACCGGCGGGAACATCTGCAGCAGCAGCATGCTGTTGAGGATGGGCATCTTGAACGCGAAGCGCAGGCGCGCGAACGCGTAGGCCGCGGTGGTGGAGATCGCGACGATCAACGCGGAGGCGATGGTCGCCACCTTGACCGAGTTCCACAGCCACAGCAGCACCGGGAAGGGCGGGTGCACGACGACGCCGTCGGCGGTCACGACGTCGAACCCGAGCGCCAGCTTCCAGTGCTCGAGGCTGATCTCGCGCGGGATCAGCGAGCCGTTGGCGAAGTTGCCCGGACGCAGCGAGATCGAGATCACGGCCGCGAGCGGGAACAGCGTGACGACGAGCAGGATGATGAGGAAGGCGTGCGCGCCCAGCACGCGCCAGCGCTGGTTCTTTCCGGTGACGATGGCCATGCGTCAGCCCTTTCTGGCGTTGCGCGCCGCGACGCGCAGGTTCGCGAACGACAGCAGCGCGACGAGGAAGAAGATCACCGTCGAGATCGCCGCGGCGAGGCCGAAGTTCTGGCCCGAGTCGAGGAAGGCGATGCGGTAGGTGTACGAGACGAGGATGTCGGTCGTGCCCGCGGGAATCTTCGTGTTGAGGAAGTCGGGCCGGCCGTTGGTCAGCAGCGAGACCAGCACGAAGTTGTTGAAGTTGAACGCGAACGCCGAGATGATCAGCGGCGACAGCGGCTTGACGATCAGCGGCGCCGTGATCTTGAAGAAGTTCGTCAGCGGCTTGGCGCCGGCGATGGCCGAGGCTTCGTAGAGGTCAACCGGGATCGCCTTGAGCAGGCCGGTGCACAGCACCAGGAAATACGGATACCCCAGCCACGTATTGACGACCACCATCATCGTGCGCGCCAGCAGCGGGTCGGCGAACCAGGCCGGCTTGATGCCGAAGACGGCGGCGAGGATGCCGTTGATCTCGCCGAAGTTCTGGTTGAACAGGCCCTTGAACACGAGGATCGAGATGAAACCCGGCACCGCGTAGGGCAGGAACAGCAGCGTGCGGTACAGCGTGCGAAAGCGCAGCGCCTCCCAGTTCAGCAGCACGGCCAGCGTGCAGCCCACGCCCAGCGACAGCGCGACGGACAGCGCGGCGAACACCACTGTCCACACGAAGATCGAGACGAACGGGCCGCGGAACTCCTGGTCGGCCAGCATGCGCGCGTAGTTCGCGAAGCCGACCGCGACCTTGTAGCCGGGCTGCAGCCGATCGCCGTCGGCGGCGATGTAGAAGCCCTCGGTGTTGTTCGGGGCGTAGGTCTTGTTGTCGTCGAGGCGGGTCAGCGACTCGTCCGGGTTGGCGCGCCAGACAGCGGCCGACGGGCCGAACTCGTGCACGCCGGCGTAGCTCAGCACGCGCTGGTCGGGCATCGCGAGCTTGAGCGCCATCAGCGCGTCGCGATGCGCCAGCACGTCGCGCGTGGACAGCGCCGGCGCGAGCGCCTGGTCGGCGGGCAGGGCGCTCATCGTCGCCGTCTCGGCCTTGTCGCCCTTCAGCTTCAGCGGCGCCGACACGAAGCGCTGCGCGCCTGTCGCGGCCTCGTAGGGCGCAAGAACGAGTCGCAGGCCGTCGCCGTCCGGATGCAGCGTGAACTCGAGCGAGTGCTCCTCGTCCGGCACGGTCTGTTCGAGCAGGTAGGCCCTGACGCGCGCCTGGCTCAGCAGGTGCGTCGACGAGTAGTTCGTGAAGCCGATCCACATCGTGTAGACCAGGGGGAACGCGACGAACAGCAGCATGCCGACGACGCCCGGGAACAGGTAGCGCCACGCCAGCGCGGCGCGCGACACGTAGACGTAGAGGCCGGCCGCGATCAGCGCCAGCGCGCCCAGCGCGAGCATGGGCTGGCCGGCGGCATGGATCGCGAACACGAGCCACAGCCCGCCGAGCGCGACGATCGCCGCCACGCCGGCGCCCACGGCGCGCTTCCAGTCGAAGGAGTTCATGGCGGCGTTCATTTGACGAGGATCCGCGCCTTGGCGCCGTCGAGGGCGTCCTGCGGCGACTGGCGCATGTTCGTGATGGCTTCGATCGCGGCGTCCATCGCCGTCCAGAACTTGCCGACCTCGGGGATGTTGGGCACCGGCTCGCCGCGGCGCGCGTTGTCCATCGTCGCGGCGATGTGCGGGTCGCTCTTCAACTCGGCGAAGTAGGCCTTGTTGGCGGGCGTGCCCAGCGGCACGTCGGCGTTGATGGTGCGCAGGCCGTCGAGCGTCAGCACGTAGTTCTCGAGGAAGTCGCGCGCGAGATCCTTGTTCCTGCTGGGCGCGGCGATCATGCAGCCGAGCACGCCGACGAAGGGCTTGGGCTCGTGGCCGTTGACCGACGGAATGGGCGCGACGCCGAAATCGATGTGGCTCTTCCTGACGTTGTCCCACGCCCACGGGCCCGAGATCATCATCGCGATCTCGCCGCGGTTGAACGCGCCCTCCATCTCGGAGTAGCCCGCGCCCTTGGGCAGCACGCCGGTGCGGATCAGGTTCTGCAGCATCGTCGCGGCCTGCACGGCGCCGGGGGCGTTGACGCCCACCGAGTCGGTGTCGAGGCTGCCGTCGGGCTTCTTCGCGAAGATGGTGCCGCCCGAGCCGGCCAGCAGCGGCCAGGTGAAGAAGCTCTTGTTGTAGTCCCAGAGGATGGCTTTCTTGCCGTGGGCCGACAGGTCCTTGTCGATTGCGACGACCTCGTCCCATGTCTTGGGCGCCTCCTTGAGCATGCCCTTGTTCCAGATCAGCCCGATCGCCTCGATCGACAGCGGATACCCCCAGGTGCGGCCCTGGTACTGGAAGGCCTGCCACGCCGACGCCTCGATCGCGTCCTGCAGTTCCTTGCGCGGCTTGACCGGCACGATCAGCCCCGACTTGGCCCATTCGCCCGCGCGGTCGTGCGGCCAGCAGAAGATGTCCGGCCCCTTGCCGGCGCCGGCAGCGGCCTGGAATTTCGACGGCGCGTCGTCGGGGTGCTGCACCGTGACGTCGACGCCGGTGTCGGCGCGGTACTTGTCGCCGACCTTCTGCAAGCCGTTGTAGCCCTTGTCCGGATTGATCCAGACCAGCAACTTGAGCGGCTCCGCGGCCCGGGCCACGGACGAGACGAGCAGGGCGCTCGCGACGGCGCACGCCGCGACGCGGCACAAGGCGGTGCGTCGGCTCATGCGGCCTCTTGCTGCGCTTCGGCGACGTGGCGCCGGAACGCCTGGCCGTCGGCGTCGAACAGGTAGGCGCGCGCGGCGGGAATGGCCAGCGCCAGCGCCGCGCCGTTCTTCAGGCGCGTGGCGCCATCGAGTTCGCACACCAGCGTCTCGGCGACGCCCGGGTAGTCGCAGTACGCATGCGTCGTGGAGCCCAGCGACTCGACGAAGGTGACGGACGTGGCGATGACGTTGCCCGCCTGGCCCGCGGCCGCGGCCTCGAAGTGTTCAGGACGAATGCCCAGCGTGACCTTGTCGCCGGCCTTCGCGCGCGCGGCATCGACGTCGCAGTGGATCTGCGCGCCCGTCTCCAACTGCACCAGCGCGTTGTGCGCGTCGGCGGAGACGACCGTCGCCGCGAGGAAGTTCATCTTGGGCGAGCCGATGAAGCCGGCGACGAAGAGGTTGTCCGGATGCTCGTACAACTCCAGCGGCGAGCCGACCTGCTCGATGCGGCCGGCGGCCAGCACGACGATGCGGTCGGCCAGCGTCATCGCCTCGACCTGGTCGTGCGTGACGTAGATCATCGTGGTCTTCAGGTCCTCGTGCAGCTTGGCGAACTCGTAGCGCATGCGCACGCGGAGCGCGGCATCGAGGTTGGACAGCGGCTCGTCGAACAGGAACACCTCGGGTTTGCGCACGATCGCGCGTCCGATCGCCACGCGCTGGCGCTGGCCGCCCGACAGGGCCTTGGGCTTGCGATCGAGCAGGTGGTCGATGTTGAGGATCTTGGCGGCCTGGTGCACCAGGCGGTGGATTTCGTCCTTGTCGACCTTGGCGATCTTCAACCCGAACGCCATGTTGTCGTACAGGTTCATGTGCGGGTACAGCGCGTACGACTGGAACACCATCGCGATGCCGCGCTCCGCGGGCGGGATGTCGTTGACGACCTTGCCGCCGATGGACAGCGTGCCGCCGGTGATGTCCTCCAGGCCGGCGATGGTGCGCAGCAGCGTGGACTTGCCGCTGCCCGAGGGCCCGACGAACACCATGAACTCGCCGTCGCGGATCTCGAGGTCGATGTCACGCAGGATCTGGATGTCCCCGAACGCCTTCTGCACCTTCACGAGCTGAACGTGTGCCACTTTTGCTTGTCTCCTCGGGCGGATCGTGCGTCACGTCCGCCGGCTTGTCTCTTGGGGTAGTCACGCCGCCGGCAAGGCCGGTCATCGGCTGGGAATGTAGAGAATATACAATCAACTTGTCGACAGAACAATGCGTAACTACTTCAAGTACATTCGTTTCTCTACCTCCTAAAACGTCAATTTATCCTCGGCTCAGGGATAACCCGCTGTAGGAGAACTACACAAACACGCCGCGAACCGCGATACTCGCCGCTGTTCAGTCGGACGGCCGGGTCACACCGGTGCTGTCCGGCTTCGCCAGAAGGATCTTCCGTAATGAGCAAGACAACCGTCGCCGCTCCGGCGCACGAGCCCGTGGCCGTGCGCGCAGGCGACCAAGCCGACCCCGCCTTGACCCAAGAATTCACCACCGCCTGGAAGCGCGAACTCTCGCAACGCAGCGACGCGCCGTCGCCCGACGCCTGCCTGCGCGCGGCCATCGTGGCCTGCCGCCCGGAGTTGGCCGACCGCTGGGCCGCGACGCAGGCCGCCGACGCGAAGCGCGCGCGCGGCGTGCGCCGCGTGCACTACCTGTCGATGGAATTCCTGATGGGCCGCGCGCTGCGCAACGCCGTCTCGGTGATGGGCCTGGACGACGCACTGAAGGCCGCGCTCGAGTCGCACGCCGGCGCGGCCTCGCTCGGCGAGGTGCTGGAACAGGAGCCCGACGCGGCGCTCGGCAACGGCGGCCTCGGCCGCCTGGCCGCCTGCTTCCTCGACTCCTTCGCGACGCTGGAGCTGCCGTCCTTCGGATACGGCCTGCGGTATGCGCACGGCATGTTCGCGCAGGCCATCCAGGAGGGCCGCCAGGTCGAGCTGCCCGACGAATGGCTCAGGCACGGCAACCCGTGGGAGTTCGTGCGCGCCGAGTTGCGATACCCGGTGGGGTTCGGCGGCGTCGTCGAGAGCTCGGGCGGCCACCGGTCGTGGAAGCCGGCCGAGGAGATCGTCGCCCAGGCCTGCGACTTCGTCGTGCCCGGCCACGCCACCGGACGCGTCTCCACGCTGCGGCAGTGGCACGCGCAGCCCTCGCGCCCGATCGACTTCGCGATGTTCTGCCGCGGCGAGCACATGGCCGCGGGCCAGCACTACGAGGCCGCCGACACGCTCAACTGGGTGCTGTATCCGGACGACTCCACCGCCGCCGGCCGCCAGCTGCGCCTGAAGCAGGAGTTCTTCCTGTGCAGCGCGTCGCTGCAGGACATGATCGCGCGCCACCTGCGCGAGCACGCCGAGATCGACACCTTCGGCCGCCACAACGTCGTCCACCTGAACGACACGCACCCGGCGCTCGCGCCCGCGGAGCTGATGCGCCTGCTGCTGGACGTCTACAGCATGGGCTGGGAAGAGGCCTGGGCCGTGACCACGCAGGCGGTCAGCTACACCAACCACACGCTGATGCCCGAGGCGCTCGAGACCTGGCCGGTGCGCATGTTCGAGGAGCTGCTGCCGCGCCACCTCGAGATCATCTACGAGATCAACCGCCGCTTCCTCGACGAGGTCGGCGCGCGTTTCCCGGGCGACACGGGCCTGATCGCGCGCATGTCGCTGATCGACGAGAACGGCGAGCGGCGCGTGCGCATGGCGTCGCTGGCCATCGTCGCGTCGCACAAGGTCAACGGCGTGTCGGCGCTGCACTCGAAGCTGATGGTGCAGACGATCTTCGCCGACTTCGCGGCGATGTGGCCGCAGCGCTTCCTCAACATCACCAACGGCGTCACCCCGCGGCGCTGGCTGATGCAGGCCAATCCGGAGCTGTGCGAACTGCTCGATCGCCACATCGGCACCGACTGGCGCGCCGACCTGCACGGCCTGAAGGCGCTGGGCGCCAAAGCCGCCGGCAAGAAGATCGGCCAGGAATTCCTCGCGACCAAGCGCGCCAACAAGGAGCGCCTGGCCGAGCGCGTGCGGCGCGACTTCGGCGTCACGATCTCGCCGGACAGCCTGTTCGACGTCCAGATCAAGCGCATCCACGAATACAAGCGCCAGCTGCTCAACGTGCTGCACGTCGTCGCGCGCTACCAGGCGATCGTCGCCAACCCCGGCGCCGACTGGGTGCCGCGCACGGTGATCTTCGCGGGCAAGGCGGCCTCGGCGTACCACGCGGCCAAGCTGACGATCCAGCTGATCCACGACGTCGCGCGCGTCGTCAACGCCGACCCGCGCGTGGGCAACAAGCTGAAGGTGGTGTTCCTGCCGAACTACGGCGTCAGCCTGGCGGAAGTCATCCTGCCCGCGGCCGACCTCAGCGAGCAGATCTCCACCGCGGGCACCGAGGCCTCGGGCACCGGCAACATGAAGTTCGCGATGAACGGCGCGTTGACGATAGGCACCTGGGACGGCGCCAACATCGAGATGGCCGAGGCGATGGGCGTCGAGAACATGTTCGTGTTCGGCCTGCGGACGGATGCCGTCGCGAAGATGAAGAGCTGGGGATACGATCCGCGTCTCTATGCGGAAGAAAACTTTGCCCTTCAACAAGTCCTCGACGCCATCGGCGGCGGGGTGTTCTCGTGGGGCGAGCCCGATCGCTACCGGTCGCTCGTGCAGCCGCTGCTGCACCGCGATCCGTACATGCTGCTCGCCGACTTCGCCGACTACGTGCACGCGCAGGAGCAGGTCGACGCGCTCTATCGCGACCCGGCGGCGTGGGCCGAGCGCGCGCTGCGCAACATCGCCGGCATGGGCGCGTTCAGCACCGACCGCACGATCGCCGAGTACATCGAACACGTGTGGGCGGATCCCAAGGCGCGTTGACCGTGAGGCCAAGGCTCATCCCCTGCGGGCGCCGCGCTGGGCCGCTCCCGAGCAAGCCCGCAGCCTCCCCTCGGGGGAGTGGACGACGTACCCGTCGGACGAGGGGTGGTCATGATTTCCGATGACGACCTGAGCGCGCTCGTCCGCGCGCGCCATCACGATCCCTTCTCCGTGCTGGGCATGCACGCCGACCCGCAGGGGCGGCTGTGGGTGCACGCGATGGAGCCGCACGCGGTCGAGGTCGACGTGCTCGACGCGGCCGGCGCCTTCGTCGCGAAGCTGGAGCGGCGCCCCGGCTCCGACCTGTTCGAAGGGCGGCTGCCCGATCGCGCCGAGCGCTTCGACTACCGCCTGCGCGTGCGCTGGGATTCGGGCGTGGAGGACGTCTACGCCGATCCCTACGCCTATGGGCCGCTGATCTCCGACGACGACCTGCACTTCCTCGCCGAGGGCACGCACGTGCGGCCCTACGAAGTGCTGGGCGCGCTGCCGACCACCCTCGGCGAGGGCGAGCACGCCGTCGCCGGCGTGCGCTTCGCCGTCTGGGCGCCGAACGCGCGCCGCGTCAGCGTGGTCGGCGACTTCAACAACTGGGACGGCCGGCGCCACCTGATGCGCGCGCGCGGCGGCTCGGGCGTGTGGGAGATGTTCGTCCCGCACCTGGTCGTCGGCGATCGCTACAAGTACGAGCTCGTCGGCCCCGACGACACCTTGCAGCCGCTCAAGGCCGATCCCTACGCGCGTGCCGCGCAGCTGCGGCCGGACAGCGCGAGCGTGGTGGCCGCGCTGCCGCCGCGCCGCGCGCTGCCGGCCTCGCGCGCGGGCATGAACGACCGCCACGCGCCGCTCTCGATCTACGAGGTGCACCTGGGATCGTGGCGGCGCCATCATCACGGCGGCTTCAAGACCTGGGACGAACTGGCCGCCGAGCTGCCCGACTACGTCGCCGACCTCGGCTTCACGCACCTGGAGCTGATGCCCATCACCGAGTTCCCGTTCGACGGCTCGTGGGGCTACCAGACGCTGGGCATGTTCGCGCCGACCGCGCGCTTCGGGCCGCCCGAGGGCTTCGCGCGCTTCGTCGACGCCTGCCATGCGAAGGGCGTCGGCGTGATCCTCGACTGGGTGCCGGCGCACTTCCCGGTCGACGCCCACGGCCTCGCGCGCTTCGACGGCACTGCGCTGTACGAGTACGAGGATCCGCGCGAAGGCTTCCACCGCGACTGGAACACCTACATCTACAACTTCGGCCGGCCCGAGGTGCGCAACTTCCTCGCCGGCAGCGCGTTGTACTGGATCGACCGCTACGGCATCGACGGCCTGCGCGTGGACGCGGTCGCGTCGATGATCTATCGCGACTACAGCCGCACGTCCGGCGAATGGCTGCCCAACCGCTACGGCGGCCGCGAGAACCTCGAGGCGATCTCGCTGCTCAAGCACATCAACGAGGTGCTGGGCGCGGAGGCGCCGGGCGCGGTGACGATGGCCGAGGAGTCGACGACGTTCCCCAACGTCACCGAGCCGACCTACGCCGGCGGCCTGGGCTTCCACTTCAAGTGGAACATGGGCTGGATGCACGACACGCTGCAGTACATGCGCCAGCCGCACGTGCAGCGGCGCTGGCATCACGAGAAGCTGACTTTCGGCCTGGTCTACGCATTCAGCGAGAACTTCCTGCTGCCGCTGTCGCACGACGAGGTGGTGCACGGCAAGGGCTCGCTGATCGGCAAGATGCCCGGCGACGACTGGCAGCGCTTCGCCAACCTGCGCGCGTACTACGGCTTCATGTGGGCGCACCCGGGCAAGAAGCTGCTGTTCATGGGCCAGGAGTTCGCGCAGGACTCGGAATGGAACCACGACGCCGAGCTGCCGTGGCACCTGTTGAACAACGCCCGCAACGCCGGCGTGCGCCAGCTGGTGCGCGACCTGAACCGCATCTACCGCGAGCTGCCGGCGATGCACCGCCAGGACTGCGACGGCTTCGGCTTCGACTGGCTCGAATCGACCGAGGCCACGCATTCGCTGCTGGCCTGGCTGCGCCGCGACGCCGACGGCCACATGATGATCGCCGTCAGCAACATGACGCCGGTGCCGCAGTTCGGCTGGCGCCTGGGCGTGCCCGAAGGCCCGACCGGCTGGCGCGAGGTGCTCAACACCGACTCGTCGCACTACGGCGGCGGCAACGTCGGCAACGCGTCGGCGGTGCTGCCGGTGACGCCGGTGGCGTCGCACGGGCGCGCGCAATCCATCATGCTGGTCGTTCCGCCGCTGGCCACGATCTATCTGGTTCCGGGCTGACGCGATGGATTCGTTTCCCGCCACCGCGATGCCGGGGCGTTGCGAGCCGATGGGCGCGCATGCACGCGACGGCGGCGTCAACTTCGCCGTCTTCTCGCAGAACGCACAGCGCGTCGAGCTGTGCCTGTTCGATGCGACCGGCACTACCGAGCTGAGGCGCTATGAGCTGCACGGTCCGCACGACGGCGTGTTCAACGGCTTCCTGCCCGGCATCGCGCCCGGCCAGGTCTACGGCCTGCGCGTGCACGGGCCCTACGACCCGTGCAACGGCCATCGCTTCAATGCCCACAAGCTGCTGCTCGATCCGTGCGCGCGCGAGATCGTCGGACGTTTCGAGTGGCGGCCCGAGCACCATGGCTACCAGCTGGGCCATCCGGACGGCCCGCACTCGTTCGACGTCCGCGACAACGCCGCGACCGCGCTCAAGGCGCGCGTCACGCCCGCGGGCGTGCCCGCGCGCGGGTGGCTCAACGCGCCGCGAATCGATCCGGCCGACGTCGTGCTGTACGAGGTGCACGTCAAGGGCTTCAGCCAGCAGTTGCCCGGCGTGCCGCCCGAGCTGCGCGGCACCTACGCGGGCCTCGCGCATCCCGCGTCCATCGCGCACTTCAAGGCGCTGGGCGTGACGACGCTGTCGCTGCTGCCGGTGCAGTACCACGTCGACGAGCCGGCGCTCGGCGGCCGCGGCCTGACCAACTACTGGGGCTACAACACGCTGGGCTTCTTCTGCCCGGACCCGCGCCTGGCGACGACGCCGGACGACCCGTCGGCCGTCAACGCCGAGTTCCGCGCGATGGTCGCGACGCTGCACGAGCACGGCCTCGAGGTCGTGCTGGATGTCGTCTACAACCATACCCCCGAGGGTAACGAGCAAGGCCCGACGATCAGCTTCCGCGGCATCGACAACGCGAGCTGGTACCGCCTGATGCCGGATGACGCGGGCCACTTCGAGAATTCCACCGGCTGCGGCAACACCGTCAACGTGGCGCATCCGCACGTGACGCAGTTCGTGCTGGATTCGCTGCGCTACTGGGTGCAGGAGATGGGTGTTGACGGCTTCCGCTTCGACCTCGCACCGGTGCTGGGCCGCACGAAGGTCGGGTTCCAGCCCGACGCGCCGTTCTTCACCGCGCTGCGCCAGGATCCCATCCTCGCCCGCGTGCACCTGATCGCCGAGCCCTGGGACGCCGCGCCGGACGGCTACCAGGTCGGCCGCTTCCCCGGCCGCTTCCTCGAGTGGAACGACAAGTTCCGCGACACCGTGCGGCGCTACTGGCTGCACAGCGGCACGCCGCAGGCGATCCCGCGCGGCGAGCTGGCGCGCCGCTTCACCGCCTCGAGCGACCTGTTCAACCATGGCCAGCGCACGCCGCTGGCGTCGGTCAACTTCATCGCCGTGCACGACGGCTACACGCTGGCCGACCTCACCAGCTACGCCCGCAAGCACAACGAAGCCAACGGCGAGGGCAACCGCGACGGCCGCGACGGTGAACCCTCTGCCAACTTCGGCGTCGAGGGGCCGACCGGCGACGCGCGCATGCTCGCGTCACGCGCGCGCGTGCGCCGCGCGATGATGGCCACGCTGCTGCTCGCGCAGGGCACGCCCATGCTTTGCGCCGGCGACGAGATCGGCAACAGCCAGCAGGGCAACAACAACGCGTACTGCCACGACAGTCCGTTGACGTGGCTGGACTGGCCGACCGCCGACACCGGGTTCCTGCGCTTCACCGCCGACGTGCTCGCGCTGCGCCGCGCGCATGCCACGTTGCGCCCCGGCGACTGGCGTTCCACCGCGGCCGTGGGCGCCGGCGCGCCGCGCCTGACCTGGCTCAGCCCGCGCGGCGACGAGATGGGCGCGGTCGACTGGAACGACCAGAAGGCCCAGGCCTTCGCCTGCCGCATCGACCCGGCGCCGAGCGCGGCCACGCCCGTCGATCCGGCGCTGCTGGTGATCTTCAACGGCGAGGATCGCGCGCTCGACTTCCGCCTGCCCGCCGGCTTCTGGCAGCTCGCGCTGGACTCCAGCCTCGAGCTGCACGGGGAGATCTTCCCCGACACCGTCCTCACCCAATCCCTGCACCTGCCCGCGCGTTCGCTGGTGGTGCTTCGTTCGAAGAGCTGAATCATGGATCTCCACAAGCGCTCCGCCGGCGTGCTGCTGCACACCACCTCCTTGCCCGGCCCGCACGGCATCGGCGACTTCGGGCCCGCGGCATTCCAGTTCGTCGACTGGCTCGTGTCCGCCGGCCAGTCGATCTGGCAACTGCTGCCGACCGCGCCGATCGGCCCGGGCGATTCGCCGTACCAGAGCGTGTCGGCGTTCGCGGGCAGCCCGCTGATGGTGGCGCTCGAACCGCTGGTGGCCAAGGGATGGCTCGAGGAGCCGGTGCTGCCCGAAGGCGGCTTCGACGCGCTGAAGGTGGACTACGCCAAGGTCATCCCGTGGCGCCTGCAGCAGCTGCGCGCCGCGGCCAGGGGCTTCGCTGCAAAGGCCGATGCGAGCGAGCGCCGCGAGTTCGCGGCCTGGTGCGCGAAGCACGCGTCGTGGCTGGACGACTACGCGCTGTTCATGGCGCTGGAGACCAGCTCCGGCTACAAGACCTGGTGGCAATGGGACGGCGCCCTGCAGCGCCGCGTGCCGTCGGCGCTTGCCGCCGCGCGCGTGCAGCACGCCGAGGAGATCGCGTTCTGGCAGTTCGTGCAGTGGCAGTTCGACGGCCAGCTCGCGCTCGTCAAGAAGTACGCCAACGACCGCGGCGTCGCCATCATGGGCGACCTGCCGATCTTCGTCGCGCACCACAGCGCCGACGTCTGGGCACGGCCCGACCTCTACACGCTGGACGAGCATTTCCAGCCCACCGTCGTGGCCGGCTGTCCACCCGACGCGATGGCCGTCGACGGCCAGCGCTGGGGCAATCCGCTGTACCACTGGGATCGCATGGCCAAGGAGGACTTCGCCTGGTGGACGGCCCGCGTGCGCCGCGCGCTGGAGCAGGCCGACGTGTTCCGCATCGACCACTTCCGCGGCTTCGCCGGCTACTACGAGATCCCGGCCTCGTGCCCGACGGCGCGCGAAGGCACGTGGCGCACCGGCCCGGGCAAGCCGCTGTTCGACGCCATCGCGCGCGCGCTCGGCCCGCTTCCCATCGTGGCGGAAGACCTCGGGTTCATCACTCCGGACGTGTACGCGCTGCGCGACGGCCTGGGCTATCCGGGCATGCGCATCCTGCAGTTCGGCTTCGGCGACCACGCCGGCAACGAGTTCCTGCCGCACAACTACGTCGCCAACACGATCGCCTACACCGGCACGCACGACAACGACACGGCGCGCGGCTGGTGGGACAACGCGAGCCCGCACGAGCGAGCGTACGCGGGCAGCTACCTGGCCGCCGGCGGCGACGACATCCACTGGGCGATGATCCGCGCCTGCTGCAACTCGGTCGCCAACATCGCCGTGTTCCAGCTGCAGGACGTGCTGGGCCTGGGCAGCGCGCACCGCATGAACACGCCGGGCACGGTCAGCGACAGGAACTGGTCGTGGCGCTTCGACTGGAGCATGCTGGACAGCGAGCCGGGGCGCGTGCTGGGCCTGATCAGCGCGGCGAGCGGGCGCGCGCCGATCGAGCTGGCGCGGTTGCCCTGAGGCATCGCGGCGTCGTTCCGCTACCTGGTCGCCAGCTCCTGCGTCGACCAACCCCCGCCGAGCGCCGAGATCATCTGCAGTGCAGCGGTCTGCCGGCTCAGCGTCACCTGCATCAACGCGCGCCGCGCGCTGAGCGCCGACGCCTGCGCCGTGACGACGTCGGTGTAGGCCACCAGACCTTGTCGGTACTGGTTCTGCATGATCTGCTCGGTCTGGTCGGCGGCCTGCGAGGCCTCCTTGCGCAGCGCCTGCTGTTGCTCCAGCGATGCGGCGGCCGACAGCTGGTCTTCCACCGACGAGAACGCGGTCAACACCGTCTGCCGGTACTGCGCGACGCTCTGTTTCCAGGCGGCCTGCGCCTCCTCGACGCGCGCCGTGCGAGCGCCGCCGTCGAAGATCGTCTCGGCCAGCGAGGCGCCCAGCGACCACGCGAACGACGACGCGTTGAACAGGTCGCCCAGCCGCGAGGCGCCCTGGCCGGCGCTGCCGCTGAGCGTCAGCGACGGGAAGTACGCGGCGCGCGCGACGCCGATGTTGGCGTTGGCCGCCTCGACATGGCGCTCGGCCGACGCGATGTCGGGCCGGCGCTGCAGCAGGTCGGACGGCAGGCCGACCGGAATCGCCGGCACGGTCGTCGAGTTCCAGTCGCCGGACGGCAGCGTGAACGTGGCCGGCGGCTGGCCGGCGAGCACCGCCATCGCGTGGAAGAACTGGGCACGCTGCTGCTGCAGCGACGCGAGATCGGCCTGCGCGTTGGCGAGCGTGGTCTGCGCCTGCAGCACGTCGCTCTTGGGCGCGATCGCCGCGTTGTAGCGGTTCTGCGTGATCGTCAGCGCGCGCTGGTAGCCGGTGATCGTGGTCTTGAGCGTGACGATCTCGGCATCGGCCTCGCGCACGGACAGGTAGTCGGTGACGAAGGTCGCCTGCGCCGACAGCGTCGCGTTGGCGAGATCCGCCTCGCTGGCCTGCGCGCTGGCCTTGGCGGCCGACACCGTGTTGGCGATGCGGCCCCACAGGTCGGGCTCCCAGCTCGCGCTGAGGCCTGCCGAGAAGCGGTTGCCCGTGCTGCCGCCGCTGCTTGTGCTGGCGGAACTCGAGCTGCTGCGTCCGCCGACGCCGGAGCGCGTCACGCCGACGTCCGCCGACAGCGTCGGGAAGAACGCCGCGCGCTGCTCGCGCACCGTGGCCCAGGATTCCTCGACGGCCGCGGCCGCCGCGGCGACGTTCTGGTTCGACACCGCGACCTGCGGCGCGAGCTGCGTCAGCACCGGGTCGTCGAACAGCGTCCACCACGGGCCGCGCGTGAGCGTGTCGGCGGGCGCCGCGGCCATCCAGCCGGGCGGCGGCTCGAGGAACTGCGCCGAGGTCGGCGCGTCGAACTTCTGGTTCGGCGCCAGCGCCGTGCAGGCGCCGAGCGCGAGCAGGGCGGCCAGCGCGAGGCTCGCGTGCGCGAGGCGCGCGGGGGCGCGGGACGCGCGCGCGGGCGGCGGCGTGCGGGAGAAGGGAGGGCCCATCGTCATCGTCAATTCCCTGTGGCCGCGGAGGCGGCGTGGGGCGGCAGAGGTCGGCCCGCGTCGCCGGCCTCGACGTCCGAGGCATGGCGACTGAGCAGCTTTTCGTCGGGACTGCGCCGGCGGAACTTGTCCAGGAACAGGTAGACCACGGGCGTGGTCAGCAGCGTCAGCAACTGGCTGGCGATCAGGCCGCCGATGATGGCGATGCCCAGCGGCTGGCGCAGCTCGGAGCCCTCGCCGAAGCCGATGGCCAGCGGCAGCGCGCCGAGCGCGGCGGCCAGCGTCGTCATCATGATCGGACGGAAGCGCAGGCGGCAGGCCTCGCGCACGGCGTCGTGCGCCGAGATCCCGCGCGAGCGCTCGGCCTCCAGCGCGAAGTCGATGATCATGATCGCGTTCTTCTTGACGATGCCGATCAGCAGGAACACGCCGATCAGCGCGATCAGCGAGAACTCCATGCCGAACAGCATCAGCGCCAGCACCGCGCCGACGCCGGCCGACGGCAGCGTCGACAGCACCGTCAGCGGGTGCACCAGGCTCTCGTACAGCACGCCCAGCACGATGTAGATCACGACGAGCGCGGCCAGGATCAGCAGCGGCTGCTGGCCCTGGTTCTGCTGCGCCGCGGCCGCCGTGCCCTGCATGCTGCCGCGCACGTTGATCGGCATGTGGATGGAGGCCGACGCGTGCTCGATGGCGTCCTTGGCGTCCGACAGCGAATAGCCCTCGGCCAGGTTGTACGACACCGTCGTCGCGAGCTCGCCGTCCTGGTGGTTGACGCTGGAGCGCGCGGCGTCCTCGCTGAACGAGGCGATCGTCGACAGCGGAATCATCGCGTGCGCGCTGGTGTTGACGGTCGCGCCCGTGGACGAGTCGCGCGAGCCCGGGTTGGCGGCGATGGTGGGCGTCGAGGCGGCCGTCGACGCCGCGGCGGCGGCGACCGACGCCACCGCGTTGCTGCCGTTGCCCGGCACCTGCACGTCCTTCAGCGAGACCGGCGTCTGCGTGAACTTGGGCATCGCCTCCATCACGACGTGGTACTGGTTCAGCGCGTCGTAGATCGTCGCGACCTGGCGCTGGCCGAAGGCGTCGTAGAGCGCGTTGTCGACGTCCTTGTTCGTCATGCCCTGGCGGGCGGCGGCGTCGCGGTCGATGGTGACGAAGCTCTCGATGCCGTTTTCCTGCTGGTCGGTGTCGATGTCGGTGATCGCCTCCTCGTTCTTCATCGCGTCGGCGAGCCGCGTCGCCCACTTCGCGAGGTCGGCCTGGTTGTCGCTCTTGAGCGTGTACTGGTAGGTCGAGTTGGTCTGGCGGCCGCCCATGCGCAGGTCCTGCACCGGGTTGAGGAACAGGCTGATGCCGGTCACCTTGGCCAGCTGCGGCCGCAGGCGCGCGATCACGGCCTGGCCGCCGTCCTTGCGCTGGCTCCTGGGCTTGAGGTTGACGAACATGAAGCCGCCGCCCGCGCGCGAGCCGCCCGTGAAACCCACCACCGTATCGACGTCGGGGTCGGCGTGGATGATGTTCACGAGCTGGCGCAGCTTGGCCTGCATCTGGTCGAACGAGATGCTCTGGTCGGCGCGCATGCCGCCGTTGAGCTGGCCGGAATCCTGCTGCGGGAAGAAGCCCTTGGGCACGGCGACGAACAGCCACACGTTGAGCGCGATCACCGCGCACAGCACCAGCATCACCGTCACGCTGGAATCGAGCGCCCAGTCGAGCGCGCGCTCATAGGCGTGCAGCAGGCCGTCGAACGCGCGCTCGGTCACGCGCGTGAAGCGGCCCGCAGGCTTGTGCTTCTTCTTGACGCCGCCCGTGTTGCGATCGAGCAGCCACGCGCACATCATCGGCGTGGTGGTGAGCGAGACGACCAGCGAGATCATCACCGACACCGACAGCGTCACCGCGAACTCGCGGAACAGGCGGCCCGGCTGCCCGCCCATGAACAGCAGCGGGATGAACACGGCGATCAGCGACAGGCTGATCGACAGCACCGTGAAGCCCACCTCCTTGGCGCCCAGCAGCGCGGCCTGGAAGCGGTCCATGCCCTGCTCGATGTGGCGGCTGGTGTTCTCCAGCACGACGATCGCGTCGTCGACGACGAAGCCCGTGGCCACCGTCAGCGCCATCAGGCTGAGGTTGTCGAGGCTGAAGTTGAGCAGGTACATCACGCCGAAGGTGCCCAGCAGCGAGACGACCGTCGCGATGCCCGGCACCAGCGTGGCGCGCCAGCTGTGCAGGAACACGCCGACCACCAGCACGACCAGCGCCACCGAGATCAGCAGCGTGATCTCGACCTCGTGCAGCGAGGCGCGGATCGAGTTGGTCGAGTCGGAGGCGACCTGCAGCTCGATGTCGTTGGGCAGCTGCGCCTTCAGCTCGGGCAGCAGCGCGCGCACGCCATCGACGGTGTCGATGATGTTGGCGCCCGGCTGGCGCGTGACGATCACGATCACCGCGGGGCTGCCGTTGAACAGGCCTAGCGTGCGCACGTCCTCGGGGCCGTCGGTGACGTTGGCGATGTCGGACAGCTTCACCGCCGCGCCGTTGCGCCAGGCGACGGTCAGGTCCTTGTATTCGGCGGCCGTGTGGCCCGGCTGCTGCGTGTAGATCTGCAGCCGCTGCACGCCGTCCTCGATGCTGCCCTTGGGCCGCGTCGCGTTGGAGGCCTGGATGGCGGCGCGCACGTCCTCGGCCGGGATGCCCAGGTTGTTCAGCGCGAGCGTGTTCAGGTCGATGCGCACCGCCGGCAGCGAGCCGCCGCCGATCTCGACGTCGCCCACGCCGGAGACCTGCGCCACCTTCTGCTGCACGATGTTGGAGACGGCGTCGTAGATCTGCTGCGGCGTGCGCGAGTTCGACGTCAGCGCCAGGATGATGCAGGGCGCGTCCGACGGGTTGGCCTTGCGGTAGGTCGGGTTGCTCTTGAGCGTGGCGGGCAGGTCGACGCGCGACGCGTTGATCGCGGCCTGCACCTCGCGCGCGGCGCCGTCGATGTCGCGGTTGAGGTCGAACTGCATGCTCACGCGCGTGGAGCCGACGCCGCTGCTCGAGGTGATCTCGTTGACGCCCGAGATCGTGGCCAGGCGGCGCTCCAGCGGCGTGGCCACGCTGTTGGCCATCACGTCCGGGCTCGCGCCGGGGATGCTGGCCGACACCGAGATGGCCGGATAGTCGACCTGCGGCAGCGGCGACACCGGCAGCACGAAGAAGCCGGCGATGCCCGCCAGCGCGACGCCGGCGGTCAGCAACACCGTCGCGATCGGGCGCCTGACGAACGGGGAAGAGAGGTTCATCGCCCGCCTCCGGGCTGCGGCTGAGAATGCGGCGCGTCGGGATCGAACTCGATGCGCCTGGGAACCGGCGGCGCCTCGAGCGCGAGTTGCGGCGCGGGAGCGTTGTCGCCGGTGCCGTCGTCCATGCCGAAACGGGCGCGGACCTTCTCGCCCAGCCGGTCGAACCACAGGTAGATGACAGGCGTCGTGAACAGCGTCAGCAGCTGGCTCACCAGCAGGCCGCCGAAGATCGACAGGCCCAGCGGATGGCGCAGCTCCTTGCCTTCGCCCCAGCCGAACATCAGCGGCAGCGCGGCGAACAGCGCGGCGAAGGTCGTCATCAGGATCGGGCGCAGGCGCAGCAGCGCCGCTTGGTGGATCGCCTCGCGCGGCGTCTTGCCTTCGGTGCGCTCGGCGTCGATGGCGAAGTCGATCATCATGATCGCGTTCTTCTTGACGATGCCGATCAGCAGGATGATGCCGATGATGCCGATCACGCCGAGATCCTGCCCGCCGATCAGCAGCGCCAGCAGCGCGCCGACGCCGGCCGACGGCAGTGTCGACAGGATCGTCAGCGGGTGCACGTAGCTCTCGTAGAGCACGCCCAGCACGATGTAGACGCAGATCACGGCCGCGAGGATCAGCCACAGCTGGTTGGACAGCGACTTCTCGTACGCGCCCGCGGCGCCCAGCGGCACCATCGTGACCGACGAGGGCAGGGCGATGTCCTTGGCGGCCTGGCGGATCGAGTCGACCGCGGTGCCCAGCGACACGCCGTCCGCCGTGTCGAAGCCCACGGTCGTCGCGGGATACTGCGCCACGTGCGTGACCTGCAGCGGCGACTGCACCGTGCGGATCGATGCGAAGGCCGACAGCGGCGTCGCCTGGCCACTGGTGGTGAGCACGCGCAGGTCGCCGATGGACGTGGGCGTGGTCGCCTGGTCGGGCCGCGCCTCGAGGATCACGCGGTACTGGTTGGTCTCGGTGAAGATCGTCGAGACGATGCGCTGGCCGTAGGCGCTGTAGAGCGCGTCGTCGACCGTCGCGGCGCTGATGCCCAGGCGCGAGGCGGTGTCGCGGTCGAGGTCGACCTCGACGGCCAGGCCCGTCGCGCCGACGTCGGTGACGACGTTGCGCACCTTCGAATCGGAGCGCAGCCGCTCGACGAGCTTGTTGGTCCACAGCGCCACCGACGCGTCGTCGGCGCCCTCCATCGACACGCGGTACTGCGTGGGGCCTGTGTCGGAGTCGATGGTCAGGTCCTGCGTCGGCTGCACGTACAGCGTGATGCCCGCGACGCCCTGCGCCCGCTGGCGCAGCCGGTTCATGATCTCTTCCTGCGTGCCGCTGGCGCCCTGCTTGATGTCGACCAGCATGGTGCCGGCGTTGAGCATCGTGTTGTTGGCGCCGTCGACACCGACGATGGAGGCGATGTTGTCGACCGCCGGATCCTCCAGCATCGCGCGCGCCGCCTGGCGCTGCAGCTCGGACATGCGCGAGAAGCTGACCGTCTCGGCGCTCTGCACGCGCACCTGCAGCTGGCCGGTGTCCTGCGTCGGGAACAGGCCCTTGGGGATGACGATGTAGAGCAGCACCGTCAGCGCGAACGTGCCGAGCGCGACCAGCAGCGTGGTGGTCTGGTTGTCCAGCACCCAGACCAGGCCGCGGTCGTAGCGGGCGATGATCCAGTCGAACATCTGCTTGAACTTGAGCGCGTAGCCGCGCGGTGCCTCTTCCGCCTTGAGCATGCGGCCCGACATCATCGGCACCAGCGTCAGCGACACCACCGCCGAGATCAGGATCGTGATCGCCAGCGTGACCGCGAACTCGCGGAACAGGCGGCCGACGACGTCGCCCATGAACAGCAGCGGGATCAGCACCGCGATCAGCGAGACGGTCAGCGACACGATCGTGAAACCGATCTGCGTCGCGCCCTTGATGGCCGCGGCCATCGGCTTCTCGCCGTGCTCGATGTAGCGCGAGATGTTCTCGATCATCACGATGGCGTCGTCGACCACGAAGCCGGTGGCGATGGTCAGCGACATCAGGCTCAGGTTGTTCAGGCTATACCCCAGCAGGTACATCGCGCCGCAGGTGCCGACCAGCGAGATCGGCACCGACAGGCTGGCGATCACCGTCGCGCGCCAGCTGTGCAGGAACGCGAAGATCACCAGCGTCACCAGCACCACGGCCAGCACGAGCTCGAACTCCACGTGCTCCACCGACGCGCGGATACCCGCGGTGCGGTCGCTGAGGATGCGCACGTCCAGCCCCGTCGGCAGTCCGGCCTGCAACTCGGGCAGCTGCTTCTTGATCGCGTCGACCGTCTGGATCACGTTGGCGCCCGGCTGGCGCTGCACGTTGACGATGATGGCCGGGGTGTCGTCGGCCCAGGCGGCCAGGCGCAGGTTCTCGGCGCTGTCGACGACCTGGGCGATGTCGGTCAGGCGCACCGGCGCGCCGTTCTTGTAGCTGACGATCAGGTTCTTGTAGTCGTCCACCGAGACCAGCTGGTCGTTGGCGTTGATCGCGTACGAGCGCGACGCGCCGTCGAAGCTGCCCTTGGCGCTGTTGGCGTTGGCGTTGGTGATCGCGGTGCGCACGGCCGTCAGGTCGATGCCGTACGAGGCCATCGCGCGCGTGTCGGTCTGGATGCGCATGGCCGGGCGCTGGCCGCCGGCGAGCGTGACGAGGCCCACGCCCGAGACCTGGCTGATCTTCTGCGCGAGCCGCGTGTTGACGAGGTTCTGCACGTCGGGCAGCGGCATGGACTTCGAGCTCACCGCCAGCGTGAGCACCGGCGCGTCGGCCGGGTTGACCTTGGCGTAGACCGGCGGCGCGGGCAGGTCGGCCGGCAGCAGCGAGTTGCCGGCGTTGATGGCGGCCTGCACCTCCTGCTCGGCGACGTCCAGCGACAGCCCGAGGTTGAACTGCAGCGTGACGAGCGATACGCCCGCCGCGCTGGTCGAGCCCATGCGCGCGAGGCCGGACATGTTGCCGAACTGCTTCTCGAGCGGCGCCGTGACGGTGCGGCTCATCACCTCCGGGCTGCCGCCGGGGTAGAGCGTCTGCACCTGGATCGTCGGGTAGTCGACCTGCGGCAGCGCCGACAAGGGCAGGAACCTGAAGCCGACGATGCCCGTGAGGACGATCGCCAGCATCAGCAGCGAGGTCGCGACCGGTCGCTGGATGAAGGGCTTGGACGGGCTCATCGGCGGGCGCGGTTGGTCGTTCCGGTCAAGGCACGCGTCGCCATCACGACTGCACCGCGCTCGCGCGCCGGCGTTGCGGCCAGCTCGAGCCTTCCGCCGGCACCCACGAGCCGGCGCCGGCCGGCGCGCTGGCGCCATCGCGATGATGGTGCGCCGCGCTCGCGCCATCGGCCGGCGCGGAGGCCGAGGCCGAACCGCCGTCTGCAGCGGAACCGCCGTCGCGGTGGTGGCGTCCGCCGTGCGCGCCCGACGCGCCCGCGGCGCCGCTCGCGCCGCGGCGCGGGCCGGAGGCCGCATCGCCCGGCAGCGACACCTTCGCGCCGTCCTTGAGGCGGTCGCCGCCCTCGGTGATCACGCGCTCGCCGACGTCGAGGCCCTTGGTGATCTGCACGGTGTCGGCCGTGGCGATGCCCTGCACCACGGTGACCTGCGTGACGGTGCGGTCGTCGTTGAGCACGTAGACGAAGTCGCCGTTGGGGCCGTGGCGCAGCGCGGTGACCGGCACGACCACCGCGTCCTTGAGCGTGTCGAGCAGGATCCGCACGTTGACGAACTGGCTCGGGAAGAGCGCGTTGCGCGCATTGGCGAAGCGGGCCTTGGCGCGCACCGTGCCGGTCTGCGTGTCCGAGGAGTTGTTCAACGACAGGAAGGCGCCGGTGTCGAGCAGGTTGGTGCGCGTGCGGTCCATCGCCGAGACGGCCAGGATGGCGCCGGCCGCGATGCGGGCCTGCAGCTGCGGGATGCGGTCCTGCGGGATCGCGAACTCGACGTCGATCGGCGCGAGCTCGGTGATCGTCGTGATGCCGCCGGAAGTGCCCGAGGACACGAGGTTGCCGATGTCCACCGAGCGCAGGCCCACGCGGCCGCTGACCGGCGCGGTGATGCGCGTCCAGGCCAGGTTCAGCTTGGCGGTGCCGACGTTGGCCTGGTCGCCGAGCACGGTGCCCTGCAGCTGCTTGACGGTCGCGGCCTGGGTGTCGACGTCCTGGCGCGCGATCGAGTCTTCCTGCAGCAAGGTCTGGTAGCGTTTGAGCGTCACGTTCGCGGCCTCCAGCGAGGCCTGGTCCTTCTGCAGCTGGCCCTGCGCCTGCATCAGCGCGAGCTCGAACGGGCGCGGCTCGATGGTGGCGAGCAGCTGGCCGGCCTTGACCATCTGGCCTTCCTGGTACGGCACGCTGGTCAGCACGCCCGAGACCTGCGGCGTGACGGTGACGGTGGCCGACGGCGTGACGGTGCCGAGCGCGTCGACGTAGATCGGGATGTCGGCGTGGACGACCGCGGCGACGCCGACGGTGGTGGTGTTCTGACCGCCGCCGCCCCGGCGACCGCCGCCGCCAGGGCCGCCCGGCCCCGGCGGGCCGCCGGCGTTGGCGCCGCTGGCCGCGGGCTTGTGGGTGAGGTGCCAGGCCAGCGCGCCGAGTCCGGCCACCAGCAGCACGGCGATCACGGTGCCGAGCCAGCGGCGCTTGGTCTTCGGAGCCGCGGGCGGCGTGCCCGCGGACTGTCGTTCTTGTTCCATCGCGATCCTTGTTCGCACCGGCCCGAGGGCGGCACGCGTCTGCTTGTTTTCAACGGTGCGAACACAGGCGAGCCCATCCCTGCGCCTCATCTCGACCGCGCGACACCATAGCAAACGGCGCACCCGTTTCCGGGCGCTCGGAAGGGCGTTAGGAAAACTTTACCTGTCGAGCTGGCGCCCCTGAGGGCACGCCCGCTGGCGCAAGCCGGATCTTGTTGCTGCCGAACGTCCGCGCCGTGTCAGTGCGACACGAGCAACACCTGCACCGACAGCGGCGCGGCCGGCAGGGTCGCCGCGCCGTCGGCACCGACCGGAACGACGGCGTCGGACGAAGCCGGATAAAGGCGCTGCAGACGGGCGTTCGCCGGCAATCCGCCCACGCTGGCGGCGCCGGCGGCCTCGCCGTAGTTGATGACGACGACGGTGTGCTCGTCGCCGAAGACACGCTGGAAGCTCATTGTCCTGCCGTCCACGCGCGGCGCGACGTAGCGGCCGCGCGCGATCGACGGATGTGTGTTGCGCAGGCGGAGCATCGCCGTGTAGAACGCGAGCATGGAGTCCGGATCGGCCCGTTCGGCCTCGGCGTTGTTCGTCGCGAGGTTGGTCGACGCGGGCCGGTACGGCGTGCCGGTGCTGAAGCCGCCCGCGGGCGACCAGCTCATCGGACCGCGCAGCTTGCCGTCGGGGTCGTCGGTGGCCGCCGCCGACATGCCCAGTTCCTCGCCGTAGTACACGTAAGGCGTGCCGGGTTGCAGCAGGTAGGCCGCCGCGGCCACGCGCACGCGCGCGGGGTCGCCGCCCATCGCGTCCCACAGGCGCTTGCCGGCGAAGTGGTCGTGGTTGGACACCATCGTGGCCATCGTGTCGGGCGCCTTGGTGAAGTAGTCGGCGACGTCGTGGATCGCCTTCTCGTCGCCGCGCCCCGCCTTGACCAGCGCGTCGGAATGCCCGAACGCGAACGACGCGCCGCAGGCCGCGGGTGCCGCGAAACCGATCGGGTCGCCGGGCGACTCGCAAACCATCACGTGCGGGTGGTCGATGTCCAGCTCGCGCCGCACCTTGGCCATGAACGGGTAGTTCTCGGGCTGCATGCTCCAGCCTCGCGGGCCGTTCTCGAACAGGTGGCCGACGGCGTCGATGCGGAAGCCGTCGACGCTCTGGTTGAGCCAGAAGCGCAGGCTGTCCAGGTGGTATTGCACGACCGCCGGATTGCGCAGGTTGAAGTCGGGCATGGGCGCGCCGAACTGGCTGAAGTAGGCGCCGTTGGGCGTGGCGTTCCAGGGGTCGATGTCGAAGATGCTCCAGCCGGTCGGCTTGACGTCCTCCCAGACGTACCAGTCGCGCCACGGATTCGACTTCGACGACGCCGACTGCACGAACAGCGGGTTCTGGCTCGAGCTGTGGTTGATCACGTAGTCGATGACGATGCCGATGCCGTGCGCGTGGGCCTGGCGCACGAGCTCGTCGAAGTCGGCCAGCGTGCCGTAGGCGGGCTCGATGGCGCGGTAGTCGGTCACTGCGTAGCCGTGGTCGTGGTCGCTGCTCGCGTTGAGCGGCATCAGCCACAGGCCCTTGATGCCCAGCGCCTGCAGGTAGTCCAGCCGCTGCATGAGGCCGCGCAGGTCGCCGACGCCGTCGCCGTTGCTGTCCTGGTAGCTGCGCACGAACACTTCCATGAACGCGCCGTGCTCCCAGCCTTCGGGCAGCGGCGCGGCCTGCGGGATCTGGCGCACGGCCGATACGTCGACGCCGGGTCCGGTGGCGCAGCCGGCCAGCAGGGCGGCGCTGGCGAGCGCGAGCGTGGCGGGCAGGGCGCGAAGGGAGGCGGTCATGGCGGCTCGTCTCGTCATTTGTAGTTGGGCTGTCATTTAACTGTAGTCAAAGTACATCATAAATCCAACACTTGAACTGCCTGGATGAGGGAAACCCATGCGCACGCTTTCGCAGGGGCTGAAATAGCATGTAGCATTCCTTCCTGAGAAAAACGAGACAACTCGCTTGTGAAGCAAAACTACGTCAAGCGGATGACAAGCACTTGTGCGGGGTTCGCGGCGGGCGTCCTGCTCGTCGCCGGCGCCGCGTCCGCGGAGGCTGCCGAACCATCGGTCGCCGCGGCGTGCGACGCCGCCGAACTTGCGACCACGCTGGCGCCGTCGGCGCAGGCCGGCGAGGTCGCCGCCCGCGCGGTGTGGCTGTCGCGATCGTTGATCCGCTGGCCCGGCGCGCCCGTGCAGGGCCGCTACTACGTCCTGGTGTCCTCGGCGCGCGGGGCGCTGGTGGTCGACGCCGGCCAACCCGTGGCCGGTGCCGACGACACGCTGGCGCTGTCGACGTCGACCGACGCAGTCCCCGCGGCGATCGCGGAGCGCTTCAAGTTCGTCGGCGCGGGCGCGCTGCTGCGCGCGGACGACCCCGCGCGCGTGGCGCGCGCGCTGCGCGGGCAGGCGCTCGTGGTGCGCGAGGACGCGCAGGGCCGCGTGATCGAGGCGAGCGCGCTGCAGCTGGCCGGCGCGCTCGACGACGCGTATCCCGCAGCGGCCGGCCTGGGTGACCTGGGCGTGACGCTCGCGCCGCAGTCCGCGCGTTTCGCCATCTGGGCGCCGACCGCGCAATCCGTGCGGGCCTGCGTCTACCCGAGCGCCGAAGGCGCCGCGACGGCGGTCGTCGAGATGGCGCGCGACGCCGCCACCGGGGCCTGGCGCGGGCAGGCGCGCGGACACCTGGCCGGTGGCTACTACGCCTACCTCGTCGACGTCTTCGTCCCCGGCACCGGCCTCGTGCGCAACCGCGTCACCGATCCCTACTCGAACAGCCTGAACGCCGATTCGCGCCGCAGCTGGATCGGCGCGCTCGACGATGCGTCGGTGATGCCGCGCGACTGGCGGCGCGACGTCGCGCCGGGGACGGTGCGCCAGTCGACCGACCTGGCGATCTACGAGCTGCACCTGCGCGACTTCTCGATCAACGACGCCAGCGTCCCCGCCGCCCATCGCGGCAAGTACCTCGCGTTCACCGACGCGAACAGCGCCGGCATGCGCCAGCTGCACGCGCTGGCGCAGGCCGGCATGACCGACGTGCACCTGCTGCCGGTCTTCGATATCGCGAGCGTGCCCGAACGTGGCTGCACGACGCCGAAGATCGAGGGCGGCCCGGCCGACGACTCGCAGCAGGCGGCCGTGGTCGCGGGCGCGGCCGGCGACTGCTTCAACTGGGGCTACGACCCGTTCCACTACAACGCGCCCGAGGGCAGCTACGCCACGGACGCTGATGATGGCGCAGGACGCGTGCGCGAGTTCCGCGCGATGGTGCAGGGCCTGCATCGCGCCGGGCTGCGCGTGGGCATGGACGTCGTCTACAACCACACGGCGTCCGCCGGCCAGCACGCGCAGTCGGTGCTCGATCGCATCGTCCCGGGCTACTACCAGCGGCTGGACGCCAACGGCGCGATCGAGCATTCGACCTGCTGCGACAACACGGCCACCGAGAACCTGATGATGGGCAAGCTGCTCGTCGACTCGGTGACGCAATGGGCAGTGCAATACCACGTCGACTCGTTCCGCTTCGACCTGATGGGCCACCAGCCGCGCGCGGTGATGGAGGCGCTGCAGCGCCGCCTGAAGGCCGCGACGGGCCGCGAGATCCCGCTGATCGGCGAGGGCTGGAACTTCGGCGAGGTGGCCGACGGCGCGCGCTTCGTGCAGGCCTCGCAGCTGTCGCTCAACGGGTCGGGCATCGGCACGTTCAGCGATCGGGCACGCGACGCCGTGCGCGGAGGTTCATCGACGGACAGCTCGCACCTGCGCGCCGACCAGGGCTGGATCAACGGCGAGTTCTACGACCCGAACGGCTTCGGCCACGCGACGCGCGAGAACCTGCTGGACGCCGCCGACATGATCCGCGTCGGCCTCGCCGGCTCGGTGCGCGACATGACGCTGACGACATGGCGCGGCGAGACGCTGCGCCTCGACAAGATCCCGTACGGCAACCAGCCCGCCGGCTATGCGAGCGCGCCGGGCGAGGCCGTCAACTACGTCGAGAACCACGACAACCAGACGCTGTTCGACAACGACCTGCTGAAGCTGCCGCTGTCCACGTCGTCGGCCGACCGCGCGCGCGTCCAGATCCTCGGCGCGGCCGTCGTCGCGTTCAGCCAGGGCGTGGCGTACTTCCATGCGGGCGTCGACCTGCTGCGCAGCAAGTCCTTCGACAAGAACAGCTTCGACTCCGGCGACTGGTTCAACCGCCTCGACTGGACGGCCACCGACAACGGCTTCGGCGCCGGCCTGCCGCCCAGGCCGGACAACGGCGCGCTGTGGGACATCGAGCGTCCGCTGCTGGCCGATGCCTCCTTGAAGCCGACGCCGGCAGACATCGCCTGGACGCGCAACGCTTTCCGCGACGTGCTGCGCATTCGCGCCAGCACGCCGCTGTTCCACCTCGCGACGGCCGTCGAGGTGCGCCAGCGCATCAGTTTCCCGGCCAGCGGCCCGGCGCAGGAGCCGACCGTGATCGCCGAGCTGATCGACGGCCGCGGCCTGGCGGGCGCGAGGTTCGGCGCCGTGCTGGTGGTGCTCAACGCCGACAAGCAACCGCACTCGCTGAACCTGCCCGAACTGCGGGGCCGTCGCTGGCAACTGCATCCCGTCCACCTCGGCCCGTGCGCGGCCGACGCCCGAATCGCCAAGGAGGCCCGCGTCGACGATGCGACCGGCGCCTTCGTCCTGCCCGAACGCAGCGCCGTCGTCTTCGTCGTGCGCCAAGAACCCCGAGATCACTGACATGCACCATCCCCGCCAACTGTCCGCCGCCGTCCTGATCGCCGCCAGCTCGCTCGGCGCCGCGGCCCACGCCGACGGCATGCCCGCGTCGCTCGCGATGCCCGCGCAGATCGAGCGCATCGAGCCCGCGTTCTGGTGGGTCGGCATGAAGAGCGACAAGCTGCAGCTGCTCGTGCACGGTCCGCGCATCGCGGACGCCGCGCCGCAGATCGGCGACGCGCGCGGCGTGCGCATCGAGTCGGTGTCGCGCGTGGCCAACCCGAACTACCTGTTCATCGACCTGCGCATCGCGCCCGATGCCGCGCCGGGGCGCGTCGACATCGTCTTCAGCCATGGCGACGAGCGCTTCCACGCGCCGTTCGAGCTGCGCGCCCGCGCGCCGGGCTCGGCGCAGCGCCGCGGCTTCGACTCGTCCGACGTGATCATGAACCTCGTGCCGGACCGCTTCGCCAACGGCAATCCGGCCAACGACAACGTGCCCGGCTATGGCGACGAGGCGCGCCGCGGCGACGACGAGGCCGGCCGCCACGGCGGCGACATCCAGGGGATCGTCGACCACCTCGACTATTTCCGCGACCTCGGCGTGACCATGCTGTGGCCGACGCCGCTGACCGAGAACAGGCAGCCGAAGTATTCGTACCACGGCTACGCCGCCACCGACACCTACAGGATCGACCCGCGCTTCGGCACGAACGAGGACTACCGCCGCATGGTGGCCGCGGCGCACGACAAGGGCATCGGCGTCATCATGGACGTGGTGTTGAACCACATCGGCTCCGAGCACTGGTGGATGCACGACATGCCCGCGCCCGACTGGATCGGCTTCGACGGCAAGTTCGTGCAGACGCAGCACGCGCGCACCACCGTGAGCGATCCGTACGCGTCGCGGGCGGACGCGAAGATCTACACCGACGGCTGGTTCAGTCCGAACATGCCCGACATGAACCAGCGCAATCCGTTCCTGGCCGCGTACCAGATCCAGAACGCGATCTGGTGGATCGAGTACGCCGGCCTGTCGGGCCTGCGCGTGGACACCTGGGGCTACTCCGACCAGGCGTTCCTGCAGGAATGGACGCGCCGCGTGATGGCGGAATATCCGAACATGAACATCGTCGGCGAGGAGTGGACGAGCCAGCCGACCGTGCTGATGCACTGGCTCGGCGGCGAGCGCGGCGCCAAGCACCGCCTGGCGACGCCGCTGCCCAGCGCGATGGACTTCCCGCTGAACGGCACGCTGCGCAAGGCGCTCGCCAGCGACACCGACGACCTGCACGCCGGCCTGATGGATCTGTACGAGGGACTCGTCAACGACGTCCTGTATCCCGAGCCCTCGAAGCTCGTGCTGTTCGAGGGCAACCACGACCTGCCGCGCCTCTACAGCGTGCTCAAGGAGGACGCCGGCCTCACCAAGATGGCGCTGGCCTACGTGATGACGATGCCGCGCGTGCCGCAGATCTACTACGGCACCGAGGTGCTGATGACGAGTCCGACGGTGCGCGACGACGGCAAGGCGCGCCAGGACTTCCCGGGCGGCTGGGCCGGCGACAAGATCGACGCGTTCACCGGCAAGGGCCTGAGCGCCCCGCAGAAGGACATGCAGGCCTTCGTGCGCACGCTGCTGAACTGGCGCAAGACGCAGACGACCGTGCACCACGGCAAGCTCATGCATTTCGTGCCGGAGCACGGCACCTACGCCTGGTTCCGCTACGACAGCGACTCCACCGTGATGGTCGTGATCAACAAGAACAAGGCCGACACCGAGCTCGACCTCACGCGCTTCAGCGAGGTGTTGAAGACGCCGGCGGCGGCACGCGACGTGCTGGAGGGCAAGGCGGTGACGCTGGGGACGACGATCACGCTGCCGGCACGCTCGGTCAAGATCTTCGAGGTGCGCTGAAAGTTGGCATTAATGATGCGTAAATGTGTATGCAGACTACGGGTCTGGCCGTAGGGTATTGGCAAGGGTGATCGACGCGCCCTGGGCGTCAGCGAGCGAGTCGGTGCGGTTGATCAAAAACCGTAGGTAAACTACATTCTCGACTTTCGTCGCGAATGCAGGCTTCGCGCCGGCGTTTCCACTTCTTCCGCGAGCTCCATGACCGTTGCCAACACCTCCAGCTTCCCGCGCCTGATGGGCGACGTCGGCGGCACGAACGCCCGCTTCGCCGTCCAGGAAGCGCCGGGGGCCCAGCCGACGCAGGTCGTCACCTATCCGAGCGTCGAGTACGACACCATCGCCGACGCCCTGAAGGCCTACGTCGCGCAGCTGACCTGCGCGAGGCCGCTGCAGGCGGCCATCGGCATCGCCAACCCGATCGTCGGCGACCACGTGCAGATGACCAACTTCCGCTGGTCGTTCTCGATCGAGGCGGTGCGCAAGGAGCTCGGCTTCGAGCGCCTGCTGTTCATCAACGACTTCACCGCGCTCGCGCTGTCGCTGCCGTCGCTGCAGCCGGAACACCTGCGGCGCATCGGCACGGCCGGCACGGCGGACCCGAAGGGTGCGATCGGCCTGCTCGGGCCCGGCACCGGCCTGGGCGTGTCGGGCCTGCTGCACGACACGGCCGGCCACCTGGTGCCGCTGGGCGGGGAGGGCGGCCACGTCAGCCTCGCCTCGGCCAACGCGCGCGAGGACGCTGTGATCGCCGTGCTGCGCGACCGCTTCGGCCACGCTTCGGCCGAGCGGGCGCTGCAGGGGGCCGGTCTCGTGGCCGTGTACGAGGCCTTGTGCAAGATCGACGGCGTGCCCGCCGCAAACCTGGATCCCGCCGGCGTCACGGCCGCGGCCATGGCCGGCAGCGATGCGCGCTGCGTCGAGGTCGTCGAACTCTTCTTCGCATTCCTCGGCAGCGTCGCGGGCAACCTGGCACTGACGCTGGGCGCCCGCGGCGGCGTCTACATCGGCGGCGGCATCGTGCCGCGCCTGGGCGACTGGATCGACCGCTCGGCGTTCCGCGAGCGCTTCATCGCCAAGGGCCGCTTCCGCGAGTACCTCGACGGCATCCCGACCTGGCTGATCCATGCCGAGACGTCGCCGGCGCTGATCGGCGCGGCGCGGGCGCTCGACGAGCTTTGAATCCGGCGGCCCCATGAAAAAAGCGCGCCGTCGGCGCGCTTGTCATCGGGGATGGCGAATCACTCGCCCAGCAGCTCCGCGCCGCCGCCCATCACCTGGCTGAAGCCGGCGTCGACGTACGAGATCTCGCCGGTCATGCCTGCGGACAGGTCCGACAGCATGAACGCCGCCACGTTGCCCACGTCGTCGATCGTCACCGTGCGGCGCAGCGGCGAGTTCTCCTCGAACACGCCCAGCAGCTTGCCGAAGCCCTTGATGCCCGACGCCGCCAGCGTCTTGATCGGCCCGGCCGAGATGCCGTTGACGCGGATGCCCTTCGGGCCGAGGCCGGCGGCGAGGTAGCGCACGCTGGCCTCCAGCGAGGCCTTGGCCAGGCCCATCGTGTTGTAGGCCGGCACGGCGCGCACGGCGCCCAGGTAGGTCATCGTCAGCAGGGCGCTCCTGTCGCGCAGCTGGGGCAGCGTCGCCTTCGCGAGCGCCGGGAAGCTGTAGGCGGAGATGTCGTGCGCGATGCGGAAGCCTTCGCGCGACAGGCCGTCCAGGAATTCGCCGGCGATCGCCTCGCGCGGGGCGAAGCCGATCGAGTGGACGAAGCCGTCGAAGCCCTCGGGCCAGGCCTGCTTGAGGCCGTCGGCCAGCGCCGCGATCTGCTCGTCGGAGCCGACGTCGCAGTCGAAGATCAGTTTCGAGCCGAATTCGGCCGCGTACTCGGTGATGCGCTCCTTGAAGCGCTCGCCCTGGTAGCTGAAAGCGAGTTCGGCGCCTTCGCGGTGGCAGGCCCGGGCGACGCCGTAGGCGATCGAGCGGTTGTTCAATACGCCCGTGATGAGCAGGCGTTTGCCGGCGAGGAATCCCATGCGGTCTCCGTAATGTTGCTAGTATGGCGATTGTCGCACCTCAATCTTGCGAGTACAGCGCTTGCAGGCTATAATACGAGCTTCGCTGAAGTACTGGATACGCGGATTCACTGCCGCAGCCCTGAGTTAATCGTGGGTTGCGCGGGGTCTGACGGCAAGGGCATGACGCGTGGAAGAGGTGGGCGGATAGTCTTTCTGCCCATTTTTTTTGCCGCCGAGTTTGCGCCGTGAAATAAGTCCGCACGGAACAGTACTCCGGCGAGAAGAACTCTGCGGGATCGTGGCCTTCGAAAAGCCGCGGTGCCGATTGCAAGTTGCAAGGGTCCTCAGGGGCCTTTGCCACTTTTTGGGCTTGGTCGTTTCAACTTTCGAACCTTAGAACCACTTTCTTGGCAGGACCCGCACACACCCCAGGCTGGACTTCGGCCGTCGAACGCACCGTCACCGGGTTGGGATACGACCTGGTCGACGTCGAGCGCGTCGGCGGTGGACTCCTGCGCGTCACGATCGACCGCGTCCCTGGCCATGTGTACACGACGGGCGAATCCGAGTTCGTGCTGGTCGAGGATTGCGAAGCTGTCACGCGGCAGCTGCAATATGTGCTGGAAGTGGAGAACGCGGACTACAGCCGGCTCGAGGTCTCCTCGCCGGGCTTGGATCGTCCGCTGCGGGGCGAACGCGACTTCCGGCGCTTCGTCGGCGAACAAGTGGAAATCACCCTCAAGCAGCCGTTCCAGGCACGCAAGAAGTTCGCGGGCGAACTGCAGGCGCGCGAGAACGGCTGGGGACTGGTGCTGCCGGCGGCTCCGATCAGCAAGACGCAGGCGAAGGCAGGTGCCAGGGCGGACGTCGAGCAGGTGCTCGATTTCACGCTGGATGAATTGCAGGAAGCCCGGCTGGTGCCGGTGATCGACTTCAAGGGACGCCGCCGCAAGGCGGAGCCCACCGCCGAGCCCACCGGGGCCGGTGCTCAATCCGACGACGGAGGTCAAGAAGAATGAACCGCGAAATGCTGATGTTGGTGGACGCGATCTCGCGCGAGAAGACCGTCGAACGCGATCTCGTGTTCGGCGCGGTCG
Organism: Scleromatobacter humisilvae; assembly: GCF_023231945.1. Taxonomy (GTDB): domain Bacteria; phylum Pseudomonadota; class Gammaproteobacteria; order Burkholderiales; family Burkholderiaceae_C; genus Scleromatobacter; species Scleromatobacter humisilvae. The sequence continues at coordinate 588,897 of NZ_JAJLJH010000002.1, read as the reverse complement.
AGTCTGCGCTCGCCTCGGCCACCAAGAAGCTTCACGGTGCCGACGTGGACATCCGTGTCTCGGTGGACCGCGAGACCGGCGACTACGACACCTACCGCCGCTGGCATGTCGTGCCGAACGAGGCCGGCCTGCAGATCCCCGATGCCGAGATCCTGCTGTTCGAAGCGCAGGAACAGATCGCCGACATCGAGGTCGACGACTACATCGAGGAGCCGATCGATTCGGTGCCGATCGGGCGCATCGGCGCGCAGGCCGCCAAGCAGGTCATCCTGCAGAAGATCCGCGACGCCGAGCGCGAACAGCTGCTCAACGACTTCCTGTCGCGCGGCGAGCGCATCTTCACGGGCACCGTCAAGCGCCTGGACAAGGGCGACATCATCGTCGAGCAGGGCCGCGTCGAAGGGCGCCTGAAGCGCAGCGAGATGATCCCGAAGGAAAACCTGCGCTCGGGCGACCGCGTGCGTGCGTTCATCGCCGGGGTTGATTCCCAGGCCCGCGGCCCCCAGATCATGCTCTCGCGCAGCGCGCCGGGCTTCATGGTCGAGCTGTTCGGCCAGGAAGTGCCCGAGATCGAGCAAGGCCTGCTGGAGATCAAGAGCTGCGCGCGCGACGCCGGTTCGCGCGCCAAGATCGCCGTGCTGTCGCATGACAAGCGCGTCGACCCGATCGGCACCTGCGTCGGCGTGCGCGGCTCGCGCGTGACCGCGGTCACCAACGAGCTCGCCGGCGAGCGCGTCGACATCGTGCTGTGGAGCGAGGATCCGGCCCAGTTCGTGATCGGCGCGCTGGCCCCGGCCAACGTGCAGTCGATCGTCGTCGATGAAGAAAAGCACGCCATGGACGTCGTCGTCGACGAGGAGAACCTCGCGATCGCGATCGGCCGCGGCGGCCAGAACGTGCGCCTCGCGTCCGACCTGACCGGCTGGCGCATCAACATCATGACGGCCGAGGAATCGCAGGCCAAGCAGGCCGAGGAATCGGGCGGCGTGCGCGCGCTGTTCGTCGACAAGCTGGACGTCGACGAGGAAGTGGCCGACATCCTGATCGAGGAAGGCTTCACGAGCCTCGAGCAGGTGGCCTACGTACCGCTGCAGGAAATGCTCGAGATCGAAGGCTTCGACGAGGACACGGTCAACGAGCTGCGCACCCGTGCGAAGGACGCGCTGCTGACGCTGGAGATCAAGCGCGAAGAGAGCATGGAAGAGGTTTCGCAGGACCTGCGCGACCTCGAAGGACTGACGCCCGACCTGATCGGGAAGCTGGCGGACGGTGGCGTGCACACGCGCGACGACCTGGCCGACCTGGCGGTCGACGAACTGGTGGAGATGACCGGCGTTGACGAGGCCAGCGCGAAGGCGCTGATCATGAAGGCCCGCGAGCACTGGTTCAACACCTGAGCCGCGACGCCCACCACGTACTACGAACGCCCGGAACAACGAGCAAGGAATTCCTGAAATGGCAGTGACCACCGTCGCCCAGTTTGCAGCGGAGCTGAATCGCCCCGCTGCAACGCTGCTCGAACAGCTGCAGTCCGCGGGCGTCGCCAAGGCGACGACCGACGACGCGCTGAACGACGCAGACAAGGAGCGGCTGCTCGACTACTTGCGCACCGCGCACGGCACCACCGGGGGCGAGCGCAAGAAGATCACGCTGACCCGCAAGTCGACCAGCGAGATCAAGCAGGCGGATGCGAGCGGCAAGGCCCGCACCATCCAGGTCGAAGTGCGCAAGAAGCGCACCTTCGTCCAGCGCGACGACTCCACGACGGAGGAGCAGGCCCAGGCCGCTGCCGCCGCGGAGGAAGCCGAGCTGATGCGCCGCGAGGAAGAAGCACGCGCCCAGGCCGCGCTGATGCGCAAGCAGGAAGAGGAGCTTGCCGAGAAGCGTCGCCTGCGCGAAGCGGAAGAGGCGCGCGTGCGCGCCGAGTCCGAGGAACGCGCCAAGGCCGCCGCGGAAGCCGCCGAAAAGGCGGCCGCCGAGAAGCTGGCCGCCGACGCCGCGCGCGCCGCCGCCGAGGCCGCCAAGCCCAAGGTGCCGATGACCAAGTCGGCCAAGGACGCCGCTGCCCGCGAGGCGGCTGCCGCAGCCGCCGCGGCCGCTGCCGCGCCGGCCCCGGTGGCCGAGCCGCCGGCGCCCGAACCCGTTGCCGCGCCGGTCGAGCCGGTGCGCCAGGTGCGCGTGATCAAGGCTGCCGACGCCGCGGAAGAAGAATCCAAGCGGATGAACGACCTGCAGAGCCGCCGCAAGGCCGCCGAGGCCGAGGCCGCCGCCATCCGCGCGATGATGTCCGCGCCCAAGAAGGTGCTGACGGCGCCGAAGCCGGAGGCTCCGAAGCCTGCCGACGCCGCCGCCGGCATCAAGGGCACGATCCACAAGGCCAAGGCCGTTCCGGGCGCCCCGACGCCCGCGGCGCCGGGCGCCAAGCCGGGCGACAAGAAGGCCGTCAAGTCCGAGAAGCTCTCGTCGAGCTGGGCCGACGATGCCGCCAAGAAGCGTGGCGAGGCCGGCAAGGGCCGCGGCGCTCCGGCCGGTGCGTCCGCGGGCGCGGGCCGTCCGGGCTGGCGCGCTCCGCGCGGTGGCGCGCGTGGCGGCCGCGATCGCGATTCGGGCTCCAGCAACTTCCAGGCGCCCACCGAAATGGTGGTGCAGGAAGTGCACGTGCCCGAGACGATCTCCGTGGCCGACCTGGCGCACAAGATGTCGGTCAAGGCCTCCGAGGTCATCAAGCAGCTGATGAAGCTGGGCCAGATGGTCACGATCAACCAACAGCTCGACCAGGAGACCGCGATGATCGTGGTCGAGGAAATGGGCCACACGGCGATCACCGCCAAGCTGGACGATCCGGAAGCCTTCAGCGAGGAAGAAAAGGCCGCGCAGGTTGTCGGCGAACTGCTGCCGCGCGCGCCGGTCGTCACCGTCATGGGTCACGTCGACCACGGCAAGACCTCGCTGCTGGACTACATCCGGCGTGCCCGCGTGGCCTCCGGCGAAGCCGGCGGCATCACGCAGCACATCGGCGCGTACCACGTGGAGACGCCGCGCGGCATGATCACCTTCCTGGACACCCCGGGTCACGCGGCCTTCACGGCCATGCGTGCGCGCGGTGCCAAGGCCACCGACATCGTGATCCTGGTGGTCGCGGCCGACGACGGCGTCATGCCGCAGACGAAGGAAGCGATCCACCACGCGAAGGCGGCGGGCGTGCCCATCGTCGTGGCGATCAACAAGATCGACAAGCCCGATGCCAACCTCGAGCGCGTGAAGAACGAGCTCGTGGCCGAGCAGGTCGTGCCGGAAGAATTCGGCGGCGATTCGCCGTTCGTGTCGGTGTCGGCCAAGACCGGCCAGGGCATCGACGCCCTGCTCGAGCAGGTGCTGCTGCAGGCCGAAGTGCTGGAGCTCAAGGCCCCGGCCGAGGCCGCGGCGCAAGGCGTGGTCGTCGAAGCCCGCCTCGACAAGGGCCGCGGCCCGGTCGCGACGGTGCTGGTGCAGACCGGCACGCTCAAGCGCGGCGACATCGTGCTGGCAGGCTCGAGCTTCGGCCGCGTCCGCGCGATGATCGACGAGGATGGCAACGCGACCAACGAAGCGGGTCCGTCGATCCCGGTCGAGATCCAGGGCCTGACCGAAGTGCCGCAGGCCGGCGACGACTTCATGGTGCTGACCGACGAACGCCGTGCGCGCGAGATCGCCACGTTCCGTCAGGGCAAGTACCGTGACGTCAAGCTGGCGCGCCTGCAGAAGTCCAAGATGGAGAACCTGTTCGACGGCATGGGTGCCGACGTCCAGGTGATGCCGATCATCGTCAAGGCCGACGTGCAGGGTTCGCAGGAAGCGCTGGGCGCCTCGCTGCTCAAGCTGTCGACCGACGAGGTCAAGGTGCAGATCGTGCACTCGGCGGTCGGCGGCATCAGCGAGTCGGACGTCAACCTGGCGATCGCCTCCAAGGCCACCATCATCGGCTTCAACGTCCGTGCGGACGCCGGCGCGCGCAAGCTCGCCGAGAACAACGGCGTCGACCTGCGCTACTACAACATCATCTACGACGCCGTCGATGAGGTGAAGGCAGCGATGACGGGCATGCTGGCGCCGGAACAGCGCGAGGAAGTCGTGGGCTCGGCGGAGATCCGCCAGATCTTCACGGTCTCCAAGACCAACATCGCGGGTTGCATGGTCACCTCCGGCGTGGTTCGTCGCGGCTCCAAGGTGCGACTGCTGCGCGAGAACGTCGTCGTCCACACCGGCGAGCTCGATTCGCTGCGCCGCATGAAGGACGAGGCGCGCGAAGTCCGCGAAGGCTTCGAGTGCGGCCTGACGATCAAGAACTACAACGACATCAAGGAAGGCGACCAGCTCGAATTCTTCGAGATCAAGGAAGTTGCCCGAACGCTATAAGGCGGGACGCACTTCACCTGTGCAAAAGCCCCGCCAGAGAGTTGGCGGGGCTTTTCACTTGAGAGGTTGAAAATCATGCGACACAAGAGAAACATCCCCAACCGCGGCTTCCGCGTCGCCGACCAGATCCAGCGCGATCTGGGCGAGCTGATCCGCGAGCTGAAGGATCCGCGCGTCGGCATGATCACCGTCAACTCGGTGGAGGTCACGCCCGACTACGCGCACGCCAAGGTCTACTTCTCGCTGCTGATCGGCGATTCGGCCGAGAGCGAGATCGCGCTGAACGAGGCCGCCGGCTTTCTGCGCAACGGCCTGTTCAAGCGCCTGTCCATCCACACGGTGCCGACGCTGCACTTCCATTTCGACCGCACCACCGAGCGCGCGGCCGAACTGAACGCGATGATCCTGCAGGCCAATGCGAGCCGTGCCAAGGAAGACGACGCCAAGCCCGACGAGTCCGGCAAGGCCGAGGACTGAGCCTGCCATGACCGAACTTCAACCCGTGACGTCGACCGACGCCGCCGCCGCGCCCGCGGCCGCGCGCGCGTCCCGGCCTGCGCGGGTGAAGATCGTGCGCCGGCCGGTACACGGCGTGCTGCTGCTGGACAAGCCGCCCGGCCTGTCGTCCAACGACGCGCTGCAGAAAGCCAAGTGGCTGCTGCGTGCCGAGAAGGCCGGCCACACCGGCACGCTCGATCCGCTGGCGACCGGGCTGCTGCCGCTGTGCTTCGGCGCGGCGACCAAGTTCGCGCAGGTCAGCCTCGATTCCGACAAGGCCTACCGCGCCACGCTGCGCTTCGGCCAGACCACGCGCACCGGCGACGCCGAGGGCGACGTGCTGCAGGAACGCCCCGTCGCCTTCAACCGCGACGCGCTGGAAGCCGCCTGTGCCCGCTGGACGGGGGCGATCAAGCAGTTGCCGCCGATGTACTCGGCCCTCAAGCACAACGGCAAGGCGCTGTACGAATACGCGCGTGACGGCGTGGAGATCGAGCGTGCCGAGCGCGACGTGACGATTCACACAATCGCCATCGTGGATTGGCACCATGAAAACCCGGAGACGGCGACAATCGACGTTCGCTGTTCCAAGGGCACCTACATCCGCACCCTGGCCGAGTCCATCGGCGAGACGCTGGGCTGCGGCGCACACCTGACCGGGCTGCGCCGCACCGCGAGCGGCCCGTTGACGCTGGACAGGGCGATCACGCTGGAGGCGCTCGAGGCGATGCCCGAGGCCGAGCGCGAAAGTTGCTTGGCTGCCCCCGATACCTTGCTGGCCGAGTGGCCGGCCGTGCGACTCGACGCCAACGAGGCCGCACGTTTCCTGACCGGCCTGCGCCGGCGCACCTCCGAGCCCGACTGCGCGCACCTGCGCGTGTACGGGCCCGAACCGCACGCACTTCTTGGCAGCGCGCACATCACGGCTGGCGAGTTGATCGCCGATCGCCTGCTGAGCCCCACCGAAGTGCAGGGCCTGCTGAACGAATTGAACCTTCCGAGAACGTTATGACCGATAGCACGCAGATCCGCAACATCGCCATCATCGCCCACGTCGACCATGGCAAGACGACGCTGGTCGACCAGCTCCTTCGCCAGAGCGGCACCTTCGCCGACCACGAGAAGGTCGTCGACACCGTGATGGACAACAACGCGATCGAACGCGAGCGCGGCATCACCATCCTGGCCAAGAACTGCGCGGTCAGCTGGAAGGGCACGCACATCAACATCGTCGACACCCCGGGCCACGCGGACTTCGGCGGCGAGGTCGAGCGCGCGCTGTCGATGGTCGACGGCGTCGTGCTGCTGATCGACGCCCAGGAAGGCCCGATGCCGCAGACGCGCTTCGTGACGAAGAAGGCGCTGGCCCTCGGCCTGAAGCCCATCGTGCTGGTCAACAAGGTCGACAAGCCGGGCGCCAAGCCCGAGGCCGTCGTCAACGCCGCGTTCGACCTGTTCGACAAGCTCGGCGCCAACGACGAGCAGCTCGACTTCCCGGTCGTCTACGCGTCAGGCATCAACGGCTGGTCGTCGCTGACCGAAGGCGCGCCGGGCGAGAAGTGGGGCGAGGACATGTCCGCGCTGTTCGACACCGTGCTCCGGCACGTCGAGCCGAACAAGGGCGACCCCGCGGCCCCGCTGCAGCTTCAGATCTCGGCGCTCGACTTCTCGACCTTCGTCGGCCGCATCGGCGTCGGCCGGATCCTGCAAGGCACGATCAAGCCGTCGATGGACGTCGTGGTCATGGAAGGCCCCGATTCGAAGCCCATCAAGGGCCGCGTCAACCAGGTGCTGACGTTCCAGGGCCTGGATCGCGTGCAGGTCACCGAAGCCGGCCCGGGCGAGATCGTGCTGATCAACGGCATCGACGACGTCAACATCGGCGTGACCATCACCGACCCGATCAACCCGGCGCCGCTGCCGCGCCTGAAGGTCGACGAGCCGACGCTGACGATGAACTTCCTCGTCAACACGTCGCCGCTGGCCGGCCGCGAAGGCAAGTACGTCACCAGCCGCCAGATCTGGGACCGCCTGCAGAAGGAACTGCAACACAACGTCGCGCTGCGCGTGAAGGAAACCGACGAGGACGGCGTCTTCGAGGTGATGGGCCGCGGCGAACTGCACCTGACCATCCTGCTGGAGAACATGCGCCGCGAAGGCTTCGAGCTGGCCGTGTCGAAGCCGCGCGTCGTGTTCCACGACGTCGACGGCGTGCGCCACGAGCCGATCGAGCTGGTGACGGCCGACGTCGAGGAAACCCACCAGGGCGGCGTCATGCAGGCGCTCGGCGAGCGCAAGGGCGAGCTGGTCAACATGGAGCCGGACGGCCACGGCCGCGTCCGCCTCGAGTACCGCATCCCCGCGCGCGGCCTGATCGGCTTCTCGAACGAGTTCATGAACCTGACGCGCGGTTCGGGCCTGATCTCCAACATCTTCGACGGCTACGAGCCGCACAAGGGCGACATCGGCGGCCGCAAGAACGGCGTGCTGATCTCGATGGACGCCGGCGAGATCTTCACCTACGCGCTCGGCAAGCTCGACGACCGCGGCCGCATGTTCGTCAAGCCGAACGATCCGGTCTACGAAGGCATGATCGTGGGCATCCACAGCCGCGACAACGACCTCGTCGTCAACGCGACGCGCACCAAGCAGCTGACCAACTTCCGCGTGTCCGGCAAGGAAGACGCGATCAAGATCACGCCGCCGATCGACCTCACGCTGGAATACGGCGTCGAGTTCATCGACGACGACGAGCTGGTCGAGATCACGCCGAAGAGCGTGCGTGTGCGCAAGCGTTTCCTGACGGAAAACGAGCGCAAGCGCAACAAGAAGACGGGAGATTGAGCCCCCACGGTCGCTAGCGCTCCCTGCCCCCCGAGGGGGCGCTCCGCGAGCGGCCCGGCAGAGCCGGATCCGCCGCTCCCTTGAACTTCGTTTGCGGCGCGCGAGCGGCAGCGCCGGGGCCGACCTGCGTCATGGCGTGCGACACTTCGACGCGATGAATGAAACGTCTTCCCTGAGCCATGCCCGCGCCGCGTTCGGCATGGTCGTCGTCACGCTGATGTGGAGCACCGCCGGCGTCGTCAGCCGGTCGCTGCAGACGGCCGAGAGCTTCGAGGTCACCTTCTTCCGCAGCCTGTTCAACCTCGCCGGGCTGGGCCTCGCGCTCACGTGGATGCGCGGCTGGGGGCTCTGGGTCGACCTGTTCCGCTCGCCGCGCGTCGTCTGGATCTCCGGGCTGTGCTGGAGCGTCATGTTCACCGCCTTCATGGTGGCGCTGACGATGACGCGCGTGGCCAACGTGCTGGTGACGATGTCGATCAGCCCGCTGCTGACCGCCGTGTTCGCGCGCGTCTTCCTGCATCACCGGCAGCCGGCGCGCACGTGGGTCGCCATCGCCGTCGCGGGCGCGGGCATCGCGTGGATGTTCGGCCGCAGCATGCAGGCGGCCGACGCGCGCAGCCTTGCCGGCATGGCCGTGGCGCTCGCGGTGCCGCTGTCGTCGGCGGCCAACTACACCGTGCTGCAGCACGCCGGCCGCGCGCGGCCCGCGGCGGACGACAGCACGACCACGCCCGCCGAACAGCCCGACCTGTTCAGCGCCGTCCTCATCGGCGCGGCCCTCTCCGCGCTCGTCACGCTGCCGCTGGCGTGGCCGTTCAAGTCGAACGCGCACGACCTCGGCCTGCTGCTGGGGCTCGGCGTCTTCCAGCTGGCGATCCCTTGCCTGCTGCTCGTGCGCGTCGCCCGCGCGCTGCCCGCGCCCGAGGTTGCGCTGCTGGGCCTGCTCGAGGTGATCTTCGGCGTGCTGTGGGCCTGGATCGGCGCCGGCGAGGCGCCGGGCAGCTCCGCGCTGGTCGGCGGCGCCATCGTCGTCGGCGCGCTCGTCTTCAACGAACTGCTGAGCCTGCGCGGTCGCCAGGCGATGCAGGTTTCCTAGGAAACTTTCCATGTCGCAATCCGATGCGCCCACCGTCCTCGCCGAGCGCCGCCAGCACCTGGGCATCCTGACGTTGAACCGGCCCAAGGCGCTCAATGCGCTGTCGCTGGAGATGATCCGGCAAGTCACCGCGCAACTGCTCGCGTGGCGCGACGATGCGCAGGTCGGCGCGGTGCTGCTGCGCGGCGCCAACCGCGAAGGCAAGGCGCCGGCATTCTGCGCGGGCGGCGACATCCGCTACTTCCACGAGGCCGCGCTCGCCGGCGACCCGACCATCGAGGATTTCTTCAGCGAGGAATACGCGCTCAACCACCTGATCCACACCTTCGGCAAGCCGACCTTCGTGCTGATGGACGGCATCACGATGGGCGGCGGCATGGGCCTCGCGCAGGGCTGCTCGATGCGCGTGGTCACCGAACACGCCAGGCTCGCGATGCCCGAGACCAACATCGGCCTGTTCCCCGACGTCGGCGGCGGCTGGTTCCTCGCGCGCACGCCGGGCTACCTCGGCGAGTTCCTGGGCCTGAGCGGCCAGGTGCTGGGCGCGGCCGACGCGTTGGCCGTCGACTGGGCCGACATCTGCGTCAAGTCCGATCGGCTCGACGAGCTCGTGCAGGCGATCGCCGATGCGACGGCCGTCGACGGCGTGGGCGCGCTTTCGGCGGTCAACGCGTTCGCGGCCGACGCCGGCGCGTCGTCGCTGGCGGCGCAGCGCGATCTCGTCGACCGCGTGTTCGCGGCGCACGACCTCGCGGCGATCGTCGCCGCGCTGGCGGCGGAGCCGGGCGAGTTCGCGGCCGCGCTCGCCAAGGCGCTGTCGCAGCGCTCGCCGCTGATGATGGCCGTCACGCTGGAGCAGATCCGGCGCGCGCGCACCATGACGCTGGCCGACGACCTGCGCATGGAGCGCGGCCTCGTGCGCCACTGCTTCCATCTGCGCCCGGGCGCGGCCAGCGAGACGTTGGAGGGCATCCGCGCGCTGGCCGTCGACAAGGATCACGCGCCGCGCTGGAATCCGGCGAAGGTTGCCGACGTGGACGCGGCGATGGTCGCGGCGTACTTCGCGTCGCCGTGGCCGGCGCACGCGCATCCGCTGCGCGACCTGGCCTGAGCGTCGCCGCGCGCCCGCAGCCTCGCCAGGATCGCGCCCACGCCCGCCAGCAGAAGCAGCCACGTGGGCGCCTCGGGCACCGCGGGCGGCGGATTGACGGGTAGCCCGCCGCCTCCGCCGCCCGGCCCGCCGGGGCCGATCGGGCCGATGTCGCAGCATCCGTCGCCACCGCCAGCGCCACCGCCACCGCCACCGCCAGCGCCAGCGCCAGCGCCGATCGGTGCGCCTCCGGCCGGCGGCTCAGGGGCGCCGGGCGGTGCGCCGACGATGTCCGGCGGTGGGAGGAAATCGAGCGGGGACACGAGATCCGATGGGGTGTCGGCCGGCGTGCTGGCCGGCGGCCCGGCCGCCGGTTCGATGTCGATCGGCCCGTCGTCCAGCGCCGCGACGCGGTCAGGCCTGCGCGACACCAGCGAGACGTTGTTGCAGACCGTCGGCACGATCACGCAGGCCTCGGCGACGCAATAGACCAGCCCGCGTTCGCGATGCGTGGCGCTCCAGGCCGAGCGGTCGACCTCGCCGCGGCAGACCTGGCCGTGGCCGCTGTGCATCTCGCGCAGGCCGGTGTAGGCGTGCGCGCCGACGATGTCGTCGCGCGTGATCGTCGCGACGTCCGTGTAGCGATGCGCGGCCATCAGCGCGCGCAGCTGCCGTCGCGTCGGCTCGCTCAGGTCGAAGTCGGCCACCGCGCGCGCGGGGTCGCCGCGATACGGATTGGCGCCGGGATGTGCCCAGGAACAGCCGGGCTGCGCGACCACGAGGCTGGTGGACAGGATGAGCTGAAGACCGATGCTCACGTCGGTCTCGCGTCGATAGAGTCAATCACCCGCTCGACGTGGCAATGGGCGGGCCAGCGCCCCGGCGGCCTTGTGTCAACCGACCGGGATGTAGTCCTTCAAGCCGGCGGCCAGCGCCGCGAACGTGACCGCGCAGCGCGCGCTGTCGCGCAGGTCCTCGTGCATCGCGATCCAGGTGTCCAGCATCGGCGCGAAGTCGCTCGACAGCACGCGCACGAGAGACAGGTCGCGCTTGCCCAGCGTCACGTGGCAGATGCCGATGCCGTAGCCGGCGCGCAGGGCGGCGAGGTTGGCGAGGTCGCTGTCCGCGCGGAACGCGAGCGCGGCGCGCGTGAGGGCCGGATAGCGCGCCTGCATCTGGCGGATGAACGCGGTCTCGGTGTCGAAGCCGATCAGCGTGTGCCGCTTCAGGTCGGCCATCGTGCGCGGCGTGCCGTGCTCGGCCAGGTAGCGCTCGTGGGCGTGGAAGCCCAGTTCGATGCCGCCGACGCGCTGCGCGACCAGCGCGTCCTGCACCGGGCGCACCATGCGCACGGCGATGTCCGCCTCGCGGCGCAGCAGGTCGTCGACCTTGTTGGACAGCACGAGTTCGACCACCAGTTCCGGATGGCGCCGCCGCAGCGCCGTGAGGATGGGCGGCAGCACCTCGACGCCCACGACCTCGCTGGCCGTCAGGCGCACCGTGCCGCGCACGCCGTCGCCGTGGCTGCTCGCCACGCGCCGCAGCGCCGCGGCGGTGGAGGCGAGGGCGACGGCGTAGGGCTTGAGCTCGAGGGCCGCGTCGGTCGGCGCGAAGCCGTCGAACGAGCGCGTGAACAGCTTCAGCTCGAGCGCCGACTCCAGGCTGTCGATGTGGCGGCCGACCGTCGGCTGCGTCATGCCCATCGCGCGGCCGGCCGCGGAGAGCGAGCCCGTCTCCAGCACGCCCACGAAGCTCCGGTACCACTCCCAGTTCGGTTCGGTATCGGCCATGGTATTCATTTGTTTATAGCGATGATGCGATTCTAGGCAATTTTCAAATGCTCCGCGGATCCGCAAACTGCGGTCATCGCAGCCGCAGACCCACCCTCCGGAGCCCGCCATGTTCAACGCCGTCCAGTCCGTTCCCGTCGATTGCAACCTCGTCCTCACGGCCCGCGTCGTCTGTGCAGCGGCGCTGGGACTGGCGATCGTCGCGCTCGAGGCCTGGCTGCGCGTGCCGCTGCGGCCGCTGCTGGATGGCTATCTGCAGGAGGCGCAGGCCCGTGTCGCCGCCTTCGTCCGCGCTCTTTCGTTCTGAAACCCGTCAAGGAGATCCTCATGTCCAAAGTTGCCCTGTTCGGTGCCGCCGGCGCCATCGGCCAATCCATCGCCAAGGCCCTCGCGGCCCAGGGCCGGCCCTACCGCGTCGTCGGGCGCTCCGAGGCGAGCCTGCGCAAGAGCTTCGGCGCCGACCCGCTGGCCGAGGTCGTCACCTGGAACCCGGATTCGCCCGAGTCGGTCGAGGCCGCGGCTGCCGGCATCGACACGCTGATCTACCTGGTCGGCGTCAACTACTGGCAGTTCGAGCTGCACCCGCAGCTGATGCGCAAGACGCTGGAGGGCGCGATCGCCGCCGGCGTGCGCAACGTGATCCTGATCGGCACGGTCTACCCGTACGGCCGCGCGCGCACGACGCCGGTGCGCGAGGATCATCCGCGCGAGCCGCACACGTTCAAGGGCCGCATGCGCAAGGAACAGGAGGACATCCTGCTGCAGGCGCACGCCGCCGGCCGCATCAATGCCACGGTGCTGCGCCTGCCCGATTTCTACGGCCCGGGCGTGGAGGCCAGCCTGCTGCATCGACCCGCCGTGGCGGCCGTCCAGGGCGGCAGCGCCGACATGGTCGGCCCGATCGACCGCCCGCACGAGTTCGTCTTCGTGCCGGACGTCGGCCCGGTGGTGGCAAGGTTGGTCGACACGCCGGCGGCCTTCGGCCACGTGTGGCATCTGGCGGGCGCCGGCGTCACGACGCAGCGCGAGCTCGTCGACGAGATGCAGCGCCAGGCCGGCCGCAGGATCCCGCTGCGCGTCGCCGGCAAGACGACCCTGCGCGTGCTGGGCCTGTTCAACCGCATGATGCGCGAGATGGTGGAGATGAACTACCTCATGACGGAGCCGCTGGTCATGGATGACTCGGCGCTGCAGCGCCTGATCGGGCCGGTACGCAAGACGTCGTATGTCGAGGGTGTCCGACAGACGCTGGCGGCGATCCCGGCGCGCTGAGGAACGCCTCGATCGAGGGCGGACGCTGGGCGGCCCGCGATTCTCGGCGCCCGGCCGCGGGCGTTGCCCGTAGCCCTGCGGGGATGTCGTATCGCCTGGGATAATGCGGCATGCCCCCGACTTCCCTCAGTCCATGGCGCCTTTCCGTCGCCCCGATGATGGACTGGACCGACCGCCACTGCCGCTACTTCCACCGCCTGATCACGCGCAACACGCTGCTGTACACCGAGATGGTGACCACCGGCGCGCTGCTGCATGGCAACCAGCCGCGCCATCTCGATTTCAGCGACGAGGAGCACCCCGTCGCATTGCAACTGGGCGGAAGCGAGCCCGACGCGCTGGCCGCGTGCGCCAAGCTGGCGCAGCAGTGGGGCTACGATGAGGTCAACCTCAACTGCGGCTGTCCCAGCGAGCGCGTGCAGCGCGGCGCATTCGGTGCTTGCCTGATGCGCGAGGCCGAGCTCGTGCGCGACAGCGTCGCCGCGATGCGCGATGCCTGCACGCTGCCGGTGACGGTCAAGCACCGCATCGGCATCGACAAGATCGAGAGCTACGACTTCGTGCGCGACTTCGTCGGCACGGTGGCCGCGGGCGGCTGCACGGTCTTCATCGTGCACGCGCGCAACGCCTGGCTGCAGGGCCTGAGCCCGAAGGACAACCGCACGATCCCGCCGCTGCGCTACGAGTTCGTCTACCGGCTCAAGCAGGACTTCCCGGATTTCACGATCGTGCTGAACGGCGGCGTCAAGGGCGACGAGGAGATCGCGCGCCACCTCGAGCATGTCGACGGCGTGATGATTGGCCGCGAGGCCTATCACGACCCCTGGTGCATGGCCGACTGGGACGCGCGCTTCCTGGGCGGCTCCGCCGTGGAGCGCACGCGCGAGAGCATCGAGGCGCGGATGGTCGAGTATCTCGAGCGGCTGCAGGCGTCGGAGCACCACTGGTCGCAGGCGTCGCGCCACATGCTGGGCCTGTGGAACGGCGTCAAGGGCGCGCGGCGCTGGCGCCAGGTGTGGTCCGACCACAAGATGAAGACGCTGGCGCCGACGGAGGTGTCGCGCCTCGCGCACGCGGGCGCCCGGTCCGCCGCGGATACCGGGGAGGTGCGGGCGGCGGCCTGAGCCTTCGCACTACGCACTTCGGTCTTCACAAGGTGAACTCCGCTTCATCCGGCATAGGGACGAGTACTGTCCGAGATCGCTCGCGTTCGTCGGACGATGAGACGAGCAGGTTTCGGAATGACTCGTCCAGGCGGCGGAAGGGCTCGCCTGACCTGGAGGACTGAAGCGGCTGGCTTGGCGCCCAGGCAGGATCGACGGCCTGGCGCCTTTCCCGACTAGTGGGCGTCGTCCAGGTCGCCCTGGCGGAGCTTGACCTCTTCGAGATAGTTGTAGATGGTGTGCCGAGTCACGCCCAATGCGGCCGCTGCACGGGGAACACCGCCTTTCACTATGAAGAGGCCTCGACGCATCATCACTTGAACGGCGTAGATTTTCTCCTCTTTGGACATCATCGAAACTCGTTTCCCCAGCTTGTGAACTGCGTCGTCGATGATCTCCTTCATCAGAACATCCATCTCGGGTTCCCCCGAGGGCTTCGGATCCGGTGTCAATGACTTGGCATGGAGGATTCGCTCCAGCCATGCATGGGCCGCTTCAAACGGCGCCATGTCCGCGTTCAAACACAAGGCTGCGAATGGCTCTCCGTCGCTATCGCGGAAAATGACGCTGGAAGACCGCAGACGCTGACCCGAAGAGTTTTCTGTCGAGTAGTCCTCGATGAGCGCGTGAATCGCCTGTCCGCGGACATTCATTTCTTCCATGACTGCCGCAAAAGACTTGTCATCCTTCGGGCCACTTAGCACCGAATTGCCTATCGAGCGGCCAGTCACGTGCCCGTTCGCAATGCCGATGACGGAGTGATCCAGGGCCGTAAGGTCGTGCAGCACCAACTCGACATTCGGGCCGAGCATGTTGCCCAGCATCTTGACGACGGGTTGCAGCGCGCAGACGACGGCCGCCCGCTCTGCCCTAATGCTCTCCGAAAGGCGAGGGCCGGGCTTGGCAGCTCGTTTTGGCGCGGTTGCCATCGATCGTTTGGCCATGAGTGCGGAGCAAGCCTTTTGTTGGTGCCGAGGCGTCCAGTCTTTGCGATAGTCGAGTGTACATAACAGTGCGGCCCGGTCTGATGCAGGGCAGACCGGGTAGCTGAGAGAGGCGTCCGTTCTAAATGCCTTCCTCCGCGACCGCCACCTGCCAGCGAAGCGTGGCGCCTTGGTCCTGGACGGGCATCTGTATGGCCGCGCTACTGCGCGGCTACCGCCAGCTTCCCGCTTCGCACCTGGTAGACGGTCACTGCCGCCTTGGGGTTGTCGCCGTGGCTGTCAAAGCGGACGGCACCCCCCGCGCCACTCAATTCGGTCTTCTGGATGAACGGAGCAAAGACGTGCGGATCGGTGGAATCGGCTGCCTTCATGGCCGCCGCAAGGACCATCACCGCGTCGTACGCTTGCGGTGCCAGGAAGATCGGATCGACGCCGTACCTCGCCTTGAACCGCTGCTGGAATTCTGCATATCCTTTCACCTTGTCCAGCGAGCTGCCGGTCTGGGAGCAGTAGTAGCCTTCGTTGGAGCCCGCTGACAGTTCGGTCCACGTTCCCGTGCAAAGACCGTCGCCGCCGATGAAGGTGCTTGGAATGGCCAGTTGTTTCATCTGCTTGTTCATCGGGCCGGCCTGGGCATCGGTTCCTGCGTAGGCGATGACGTCC
This sequence comes from Scleromatobacter humisilvae, assembly GCF_023231945.1. GTDB lineage: Bacteria > Pseudomonadota > Gammaproteobacteria > Burkholderiales > Burkholderiaceae_C > Scleromatobacter > Scleromatobacter humisilvae. Next base: position 573,142 of record NZ_JAJLJH010000002.1, on the reverse strand, counting down.
GGATGAAGGCCGCGGACGGTGGTCAGGATGGCGGTGAAGTCGGTGGCCTTGTCGGTCGTGAACTCGCGCTTCAGGACCTTGATCCCGCCCTTCTCCATGTCCTGGATGATCTCGTCGGCGAGCCCTTGTCCGTAGGCCGTCCGATCGTCGATGACGACGGCGGTCTTCGCCTTCAACGTCTTCGCGGAAAAGCCTGCGATGCCGGAGCCTTGCTGCAGGTCGTTTGCCATGAGTCGAAAGACGAACCTGTACCCGAGTTGCGTGAGCTTCGGATTGGACGCGCCTGGCGCGATCTGCGGGATCCCCGCGTCGTTGTAGATTCTGGCCGCGACGATGCTGGTTCCGGAATTCAAGTGGCCAACGACGCCTGCGACGTGCGAGTCGGCGAGCTTGTTTGCCACCTGTACCGCCACCTTCGGATCGGCCGCATCATCTTCCGACACGCCTTCGAATCGTACGTTGTGGCCGCCGATCGCGAACCCCGTGCTGTTCAACTCCTCGATGGCCAGGAGTGCGCCCTCATCCATGTCCTTGCCCAGATGGGCGATCGATCCGGACAGGGGGCCGGCGATCCCGATACGGACGACGGAATCTTGTGCGGACACGAGAGTCGTCGCGCTGAACAGAATGAATCCGCAAACCAAAAGCTTGATCTTCATTGGACCTCCAAGTAGGTAGATGAGTACGTGAGAGCGACGGCACTGTCATCGCGAGAAGACCGTGCAAGCGCAGCGAGGAACCAGAGAGCAGACCCCGCTCGTCAAGCTCGGCGTCTACTAAATGTATAGATAAATTACATAGTGTTGAATTGCGGTGCGGACGAATGCGCCTGAGGCCGCTTGGCCGACGAGAAGCAGTTGGCCACGCAGAAGAGCGTGGCCGCGCCACTCACCTAGATGACGATCGTCCCTTTCAGATAGGTCGCGGCACGTCCTGAAAGAATCACTCGATCGCCGACGACCTGGCAGGTGAGTTGCCCTTTCCGCTTGCCGCCTTGAATGGCGGTGAGCGTCGTTTTCCCCAGTCGGCCGGCCCACAACGGCGCCAGGCACGCATGCGAAGTCCCCGTCGTGATGTCCTCGTTGACGCCGACCCGTGGGCCAAACCAGCGAGAGACGAAATCCGACGTGCGACCTGGCGCCGTGACTGCGACGCCGAATTTCGTGCACGTCCTGAGCAAGCCGAAGTCCGGGGCCAGTGCCGCGATCTGCGCCTCGTCCTTGACGACGATGACGTAGTCGCGCGACTCGAGTACTTCTGCCGAAGAAATGCCCAGCGCTGGAAGCAGATCGGGTGGCGGGACGCAGGGCGTCGCGATGCCTGCCGGGAAGTCCATCGCCAGCGTGTCGCCGTTGCGCGTGACGCGGAGTTCACCGCCGCGAGTCTCGAATCGGAGCATGGGTGAGTCGACCGCCAACTCTTCGAACAGAACCCACGACGAGGCCAGTGTCGCGTGCCCGCACAGGTCAACTTCCACTTCTGGCGTGAACCACCGAAGCTGGTAGTGACCCTCGGCGAGGCGCACGAAATAGGCGGTCTCGGCAAGGTTGTTCTCGGCTGCAATCGCCTGAAGCAATGGATCGGGCAGCCATTCGTCTAGCGGGCATACGGCAGCGGGGTTGCCGCCAAGCGTCGTCGAGGAGAACGCGTCGACCTGAAACAGTTGCAGTTGCATATCAGACCTCTTGGCCTTCTTTGGATTGCCGCGCGGCGACGGCTTTTGGGGAAGTTCGGATCGGATTGGAGTCCGCTAGATCGATCGCAGTAGTCCGCCATCGCAAGCGACGGCCTGCCCAGTGACATACCCGGCGGGGCCCGACACGAGGAAGGTCGCGAGCGCGGCAAACTCTTCCGGCGTTCCCATTCTTCCCGCCGGCACCAAAGCGGCGACGGCCTCCTCGCCGAGACCAAGTTCCTGCAGGCGCTCCGTCCGGGTCAGGCCAGGCAGGATGGCATTGACGGTCACCCCCTCGGATGCGACCTCTCGACTCAGCGAGTTGACGAGTCCATGCAGGGCAGGGCGGATCGCGTTGGACAGGATCAAACCAGGATGAGGCTCCTTTGCCGCGACTGAGGTGACGACCAGTATTCGGCCCCAGCCGCGCTGGCGCATCCCTGGAAGTGCCGCGCCGATGAGCTCGATCGCACTCATGAACAGGGCGTTCAGAGCAAGCTCCCAGGCACTGCTCGCCAGCGCGTCGAACGTCCCTGCAGGCGGTCCTCCTGTGTTGACCACGAGAATGTCGATCTCGCCCATGGCTTGGACAACGGCTTCGGACAGTGACTTCCCCGCGCCGCGTGGTGTCAAGTCGCAGGCAAAACCGCGCGCCCCGATCCTCGCCGCGGTTTCGTGGATGCGTGCCTCGTCTCTTGCGCAGATCGCCACGTCAGCACCTTCGCCGATCAATGAGGTCGCGATCGCACATCCCAATCCGCGCGAGGCTCCCGTGACCAATGCGCGTTTGCCTGACAAACCCAAGTCCATCTGATTTCCCTTCTGGATTGCCTTTGGTAGTCGAAGGACGATGTCCCTGGCTTGCTCACGCGGACCGCGTTCCGCACCAGGCCTGGACTTCGACCTCCACCAACGCGCCGCCGTAAAGAGCGGATTGAACGGCGGACCTCGCGGGAAGTGCGCCTCGAAAGAAGCGCTCGTACTCCTCATTGAACGCGGCGGAATCCGCGAGGTCGGCTAGCCATACGCTCGAGCGAACGACGTCGCGTGCATTCAGCCCGATCTCCGACAAGAGCTCGGCGATGCGCTCAAGCACCGCGCGAGTTTGCTCACGAATTCCGCCGTCGATGACCTTGCCGCCTTCTCCAAGTGCGACCACGCCTGAAAGGAAGACGAATCCGCCCGCCCGGACAGCGGCGGACAGCGGTATCGGCATGGGAAAGGGTATGCGCTCGATGCTCATGCGGGCCTCACTTGACACTGACAGCGGTTCGGAGCTCAAAGACCGCATCGACTTCTATCGATGCATTGAGAGGCAGCGAACCGACCCCTACGGTGGTTCTCGTGTGGCGACCGGCATCGCCCAGCACGTCGATCAGCAAGGCTGAGCATCCGTCCATGGCCTCAGCCTGAGAGTCGCAATCCGGTGTTGCATTCACGTATCCGGTGAGCCGAATGCAGTGCGACACACGATTCAACGTCCCTCCGCATGCCTCCTTCACCTGCGACAGGATGTTCAGGCCGCAAAGACGGCCTGCCTCCTTCACGCTCTCGATGGTTGCGCTGCCGCCCAGTTTCCCCTTGTGGTGCAGTTGTCCGCGTTGCCACGCCAGCTGACCCGAGATGAACAACTGGCTGCCGGAGAGCCGCGCCGGGATGTAGAGGGCGTAGGCGGCTGGCGCTGGCGGCAGTTCGACACCGAACTCCGCAAGGCGCTTGTCAAAGTCGAGGGGTTCCATCGGCGTGGGGATGTGCGTCGATCACAACCTGATTCAGAACGCTGTCAAGCTGTCGAATGACGCAACAAACTGTTGATTGACTTTTTGTAGACTACCACACCAGAATGTTGAAATGCAAGCCCGGATCGGGCGCATCAGCAAGGAGTCGACAGCATGACCGTGGACATTCGCGAGGCATCAGACCTCTTCTGGACGGCCTGGCAGCAAAGGGCCGTCATCGACGAAGTGCCGGCAGCGCTGCGCCCGCGAACCCGCGCTGAAGGCTATGCCATCCAGGCACTTCTCGACCTGCGAAGCTCGGCTCGGCCTGCCGGCTGGAAGATCGCCGCAACCAGCGCCGCGGGGCAGCGGCACATCAACGTCGGTGGCCCCATGGCGGGTCGCATACTGACCGAGCGCCTCTTCGACGACGGCGCAGTCGTCTCCCTGGCCGGTGTTCGGATGCGCGTCGCTGAGCCGGAATTCGTGTTCGTCATCGGCGACACGATTGCGCCGCGGGCGCAGCCGTACCGGCGCGAGGAGGTCATGTCGCACGTCGCCGACCTCCGGCTGGGAATCGAGGTGCCCGATTCGCGCTTCGCCTCGTTCACGACAGTCGGAGAGGCGCTGCTGATCGCGGACAACGCCTGTGCAAACGACTACGTGCTCGGGCCCGTCGTCGACAGCCCATGGCGCAACGTGAATCTGGCGGAGCATCGGGTCGTCGCGACCGTAAAGGGACTGACCAGGAGCTATTCACGCGAAGGCGTCGGCGGGAATGTACTCGGCGATCCGATGATCGCACTCGAGTGGTTGGTCAACGAACTCTCGTCGCACGGCTTCACCCTCCACGCGGGACAGTTCGTCACGACGGGTACCTGCATGGTGCCATTGGAGGTCGAGCCTGGAGACTCCGTATCCGGCGACTACGGCGACTTCGGACGCGTCCGCTGCGAGTTTGTCTGAGCTTGTGCAGCAGCGCCGGCACCCAAGGTCGTTGGCCGACCTTGACGGCGGATACCGAGCCAGTTGGCCGCCATATGCCACCAGGGAGTACCAGCGAGTCTTTCACCATGATTCCGAACGCAGCCCACATTCTTGTCGTCGACAACGACCCGCTGATGCGCGAGCAGATCAGCGTGTACTTGTTCGAGAACGACATGCGCGTTTCGACCGCGGTAGGCAGACTGGACATGGAGCGGATACTGCACGACCACGCGATCGACCTTGTGTTGATCGACCTCAGGCTCGGTGGAGAGGACGGCATGCAACTCGTGCGCAAGCTGCGAGAGGAAACCGACGTGCCGGTCATCATCGTGACCGCCAGGCTCGACGAGGCCGATCGAGTCATGGGACTCGAGACCGCTGCTGACGACTACGTCACAAAGCCGTTCAGCAATCGTGAACTGCTGGCTCGCGTGCGTGCCGTGCTTCGTCGCTCCCAGGTACGCCCGTCGATCGGCCTGCCCGAGCGCGGCGCGCGCCGCCGTGCCTACCGGTTCGCCGGCTGGGAACTGAATTCGCTGACTCGCAACCTGACGGACCCGCAAGGCCAGCGCATTCCGCTCAGCAATGCGGAATTCAACCTTCTGCTGGCTTTTTGCGAAGCCCCAGAACGCATTCTCTCGCGCGACCAACTGCTCGATCTGTCTCGGCTGCATAGCGACGAGATCTACAACCGTTCCATCGATGTCCAGATATTCAGGCTGCGACGCAAGATCGGTGGCCACGATGAGAGCGCACAGAAGCTCATCCGGACCAAGCGTGGCGCAGGCTATCTCTTTGCCGTGCCGGTCGAAATGTTGACCTGAATGCACGCCTGAAGCGGGCCACACACTGCGACTTCATGGCGCAATTGATTGTTGCCCCCAGCAGGCCGCGCAACGGAGAGCGTTTATCGGGGATGGCCGAGTTCAGCCTGGTCGGATCGCGCCCGCATTGGGCCCCGCGACGTCTGTTGCACCTCAGTACCGAACATCGGCACCAGAGCCTTGGTTCCGCCCACGCTGCATAGCCATTGCAAGTGAGCTGCCGTCGAGTGCGCGCGGTTCGCCGCGAAACGAGCTCCGCAGCGCACGATCCAGGGCAGCAAGCTTGCCTGTAACCCGCCAGTCGTGACCGTCCGGTCATGGCCGAGTGACGACAACCTGGCCGTTGATCAAGGTCATCCAGCGGCACAAATCCCGTCACGCCAGCTCAAAATCGAGCCCGATATCCGCCGCGGGCGCGCTTTGCATCAGCCGCCCGACCGAGACGTAGTCCACTCCGCTCGCGGCGATCGCGCCGATGTTGTCGAGCCGCACCCCGCCGCTGGCCTCGGTTGCCGCACGGCCCGCTACCAGCGCCACTGCCTCGGCCAGCATCGTCGGCGCCATGTTGTCCAGCAGGATATGCGTGGCGCCGGCCGCGATCGCCGGCTCGATCTGGTCGATCCGGTCGACCTCGCAGATGATCCGCTCGACGCCCGCCGCCTTGGCCCGCGCCACCGCCGGCCCGACGCCGCCCGCCACCGCGACATGGTTGTCCTTGATCATCACCGCATCCCACAGGCCCATGCGGTAATTGGTCGCGCCGCCCATCCGCGTCGCGTATTTCTCCAGCGCGCGCAGTCCGGGAATGGTCTTGCGGGTGTCGAGCAGCGTAGCGTGGCCGTGCATCGCCTCGACGTGGGCGCGCGTCATCGTCGCGATGCCCGAGAGGTGCTGGACGGTATTGAGAGCGTTGCGCTCGGCGGTGAGCAGGGCGCGGGCGTTGCCGGCGATCCGCATCAGCGCGGTTCCGGGCGCGACGCGCTGGCCATCCTGCACAGGCATGTCGATCTTGCACGCCGGGTCGAGATGGCGAAAGAACGCGGCGGCCAAAGGCAGCCCTGCGACGGTGATCGCCTCGCGGCTGTCCATCACCCCGGCAAAGCGCGCGTCCGCGGGGATGACGCTCTCTGAGGTGACGTCGCGCCCGCCGCCGGGAAGGCCGATGCCGAGGTCTTCGGACAGCGTGGTGGTGATGAAGGCATCCAGGTCGAAGCCGGGGAGGGTGAAAGACATGCGCATGCTTCAAGGGGTTGAGGGAAACCTTTGCGCACCGACGGGTGGCGGGCTGCGGTCCGGAAAGCGCGCGGCACCCTCCTCCAGCGGCAGGCGCAGGGCATTGGTGAGATAGCTGACCGTTCGGTAGAAGCCCGCCAGCAGCAGCAACTCGAGGACAGCGCCTTCCGAGAATCGCGTTCGCAGTGCTCGCCAAAGCTCGTCGTCGACGTCGCAGTGACGGTGAAGGTCGTCGCACAGGCGCAGCAGGTCGCGGTCCTCCTCGGACCAACAGGCGTCGTCAACACCTCCGTGGGCGAGCGAATGGATCGCGTCGGCGTCGAGGCGCGCTTTCGAAGCAAACATGGTCACGTGCACGCCCCATTCGTACTCCGAACCACAAAGCGCCGTGGTTCGGTCGATCACGATCTCGCGCTGGCGCAGGGTCAGGTGGCCACGATCCAGCAGGGATCCGCTCGAGAACTTCTCGAACAGGCGGGGGTCGCGTGCCAGCGTCGTGAAGAGTCGCAGCGGGCGCGCGCCGCGCATGACGGCATCCAACCAGCTCTGCAACTTGGCGTCGTAGGGCGGGTCGAGAGGAGGAATGCGCGCGGTCATGCCGACTTTCAAGCTACACTTTTCATAGCAGCATATCGACGGCGCTATGAAAAGTAAAGCATGGGCATCCCCAAGGTAGGAACGAATGTCAGAGGATCCAAGACTGGCCGGCCGATCATGGTCGTGCTGGATCTGCTTGGGCGCCGCGGCGCGTTGCGTGTTCTTTGGGAATTGCGCGGCGAACCACTGACCTTTCGCGCGCTGCAGGAGGCATGTGGCACGAACCCCAGCTTGCTGAACACACGCTTGACCGAACTGCGCGCATCCGGTCTCGTGGACCATGCACAGGACGGCTATCACCTGACGACAAACGGGCGCAGCTTGTGTGTAGCGATGCAGCCGTTGTCTGCATGGGCCTCAAGTTGGGCGGGCGCCGCGGAAAGTTGCGGAGGTCAACCCGCGCAGCCAAAGCGGAGCCGTGCCCGCAAGAGCAGCAAGACTGCTTGAACTCGTGCGGGGTGGTCAAGCAGTTCAAGCTGCCATGAGGACGGACGGCGTTGTCGTGACCTCGCCAAGCCTCGATGACGACGGCGGCGTCGCGGCGTGACCGGGGAACCGTTCGAGCGACAGGCAATCGTCGCGGAATTGCTGGCCGGCATCGGTCGTTGCGTCCGCGACGGCTGCGCCAGCACGATCCGGACGGGTGCCAACTGCGCTGTTGCATGAGCGCCTCCATCGCGACTCGTTCGACGCAGAATGTCGTGTCGCGAAGCCAGCTTCTGGGGGTGCCGGAGATTTCCAGGGGCTTCATCTTGGCAACGAGGCAGCTCCCAGCACGGTCCACCCCCAGGTAAGCACACCATGAAAATCGCACTGTCCATCGTCGTCGCCGTCCTATCTTCGCCCGCCTGGGCCGCGCCCGGCTTCGATGCGTGGGCCGAAGGCGTGGCCGCGCAGCGAATGCGCGCCAATCCGGTCCTGGCCACGGTGTTCCAGTATTTCAACGGCGAGGAGCAGGCCGCGCTGGACGGGCGATTCGCGCCCATCACCAAGATCGCGATCCTGGCGAACGTGGCGCGCGAACGCAAGGAACTGGAGGAGTTGCACGGCTTCGACCCGAAGGCGCTGACGCCGGTTCAGAAAGTGTCGGCGGGCGTGATCGGTTGGTCGCTGGAGCAGGACATCGCGACAGCCGACTATCTCGACGACGACTTCGTTTTCAACCAGATGGGCGGCCTGCAGGTGGAGCTGGTCAACTTCATGACCCAGCAGCAGCCGCTGCGCAACGCGCGCGACGTGCAGAGCTACCTGGAACGCCTCGCCGGCCTGGCCGAACTGATGGACCAGGGCGTCGCGCGCGCCCGCGGCGCCGAGGCGCAGGGCGTGCTGATGCCGCGCTTCATCACGACCAAGACGATCTCCCAGTTCGAATACTTCCTGGCTCCTGCCGCGGCTCGGAACGTGCTCGTCACCGCCATGGACGATCGCATGGCGCACATCGAAGGCCTGAGCGCGGAGAAGCGCGAAGCTGCCCGTGCCAAGGCCGAGAAGATCGTGGCCGATTCGGTGTTGCCGGCCTGGAGACGCGGCCTCGCGCTGATGCAGGAGCAGCTTCCGCGCACCAACGACGACGCCGGTGTCTGGCGCCTCAAGGGAGGCGACAAGTACTACGCCGCGCAGCTTCGCCGGATGACCACGACCGACGACACGCCGGCCGAGATCCATGCCATCGGTCTCGCGCAAGTGACTCGCATCGAGGGAGAGATGGACGGCCTGCTGAAGCAGCTCGGCTACGTCGAGGGCAGCGTCAAGGACCGCTACGCGCGAATGGACGCCGACCGTCAACCCAAGGCTGCCGACCCGCGCCCTGAGTTGCTGGCCCGTTACACCAGCATCCTGCGCGACGCCGAGGTGCGCGCCAAGCTCGTCTTCGATGTCCAGCCCACGGCGGCGGTGGAAGTGCGCCGCGAGCCTCCACTTACCGAAGCGACGGCGGCCGCGCACTACACCCTCCCGGCGCCCGATGGTTCGCGCCCGGGCATCTTCTGGGCACCATTGCCCGGCCCGACCTTCGCGATTTCCGAAATGCGCACCTTGGTGTACCACGAGGCCGTGCCCGGCCATCACTTCCAGATCGCCATTCAGCAGGAGACGCACGAACTGCCTCCATACCGCCGCAGCCGGGTTTTCAGCTCGGGCTCGGCCTTCACCGAAGGCTGGGCGCTGTATGCCGAACAGCTGGCGGCCGAGAACGGCTGGTACGACGGGGATCCGGCGGGCCGCCTCGGCCAGCTCAGCGACGCCCTGTTCCGCGCCCGCCGCCTGGTGGTGGACACCGGCCTGCATTCGATGAAGTGGACGCGCCAGCAAGCCATCGACTACGGCATCTCCCCGACCGAAGTCGATCGCTACGTGGTCTGGCCCGGCCAGGCTTGCAGCTACATGATCGGGCGGCTCACGATCGAGTCGCTGCGCGACAAGGCCAGGGTCGCCCTGGGCGACAAGTTCGACATCAGGAAGTTTCACGACATCGTGCTGCTGACGGGCAACGTGCCGCTCAAGGTGCTGGAAGGGGTCGTGAACGACTGGATCAGAGCGCAGGCGGCCTGATGCCGGCGTTTTCGGCCGATCGCTCGACGGCCCGAAGGGGTCGTTCGCGAAGGGCTGCTCCTGCCCGCACTGCGCGGCCGGCCGCCCTGTGAAGCGTACCTGCCGGTCGACGTCGGCGAACGGGTGCTGGGCCCGGAACACGGTCCACATCCCTTGACCCGGGGTGAGGACACCCCTATTCGATCGCCGCAGGTTCGTTCTCCTCGTGCCGCTCAGGTTCGGTGGCGAGGAGGATTTCGTTCACAAGAGAAGTGGCGTAGTTCCCGGCAGGCAGCGAGAACGCGAGCACCAGTTGATCGTCGTGCGGCCATTCCCATGACATTGCCACCGGGCTCGCCACCAGGGCGCGTCGCTCCTGATTCAGGCCGGCGTGCTCCAGGCCCTCGCACAAGGTCGCGTGACGTTCAGCCACGCCGTTTTCCAGAGCCTGCGCTTGATCGGTGGTGATCACGCGGCCCCGTCCCCAGAGGGGGCCCGTGGGCCGTCCCGCCTCGTCCAGCACGTCACCGGGCAGCGTCTTGCCCCAGAGTCCCTGAAGAATTCGCAGCGCCAGCAGTTCATTGAAAACGAAGGAGCGCGCCGCCGACAGGTAGATGCCTTTCTTCTTCGGGTTGCGCACGCGGATTTCGCGCGCCAGCATGGCCCGGCCCTGCTCGACGTTGCCGCCGTCGTGGCCGAAACGCTGTGCGCCGAAATAGTTGGGCACGCCATGTGAGGCAACGGCTTTCAGATTGGCCTCGATGGCGCCTCGGTCGCCGATCACGTCGCGCAGCACGATGCGGAACCGGTTGCCCTGCAGGTCGCCGGGGCGCAGCTTTTTCAGGTGGCGGCTCTGACTCAGCACGGCGAATTCCGGGTGTCGTAGCTGGGTCAGGTCCGGCGTCTCGCCCTTCGGCAGATGGATGCTGAACCACTGCCGGGTGACGGCGTAGCGATCCTTGAGTCCGGCGTAGCCGACGTCCCTGGCCTCGACGCCAGCGGCCCCGGCCAGCTGCTGGGCGACGAAGGCCGTGTTGGCACCGTTCTTTTCGATGTCCAGCCAGACGTGTTCGCCCTCACCGGAGGGCAGCTGCAGCGGCAGTTCGGTCACGATGAAATCCTCGTTGACGAGTTTCAGCGTGGCGCTGGCGCCGCTGGCCGGATAGGCGTTGGGCCACTGCGGCAAGGTCGTGTATCGAGCGTCGGTCATGAGGGGGCCGGCTGCACCAGCGGCAAATGGGAACAGGCTGTCTTTGGCCGACCAGGGCGGATGTCATCGACGATCTTGGCCGTGCGCTCGGTTGCTCCGAAGCGGCCGTTCGCGACCACCGCCGATGGCCAGTTTCTACAAGTCGGAACAACGCTGGGAAGCCGACCGATGGTCTGCGTCGTCGGGGACGTCAGCCATCAGGCGTCCGGCTCTTTCGAGCCAGGCTTCCTGGATTTTGAGCCGAGGGCCAGGATCAACGCTGCGGCGATGCAGATCAGAAAGCCGACAACACTGGCAACTATCGCGATTTGCTGGGTCATGCCAGTCCTCCCTTCGCCGGCCGGATTTTAAGCCACCAGAATTGCGCATGACGGCCGCGCACGCGATCCATCGCTTCTGCAATGTCAGGCCGTGTTTCCAGGTCCTTGACAGGCACATGCACCGGCAATGCGCTGTTGGCCACCGAATCGGAACAATGCGTTTCGTGCTCGGAAAGGGTTCGATGAATGTCATCGCTTGATGCGTATTGAACGATCGGGCAATCTCTGGAGCGGCCGCCTCGGCGGATCAGCGTCTGACCTCGGTGCATGGCGTCATCGGGCGGTCCGCATCAGGCCGCCAGTGCCCGAGCAATGGTTCCCACCGTCTTGAGCGCCGCGTGGAAGTTCTTGTGGTCGGGATGCCCGAAGTTGATCCGCACGTGGTGTTTGAAGCGATGGTCGGCCGAGAACAGGTGGCCCGGCGCCAGGCTGATGCCCTGCGAAAGGGCCAGCCGGTGGAGTTCCAGCGCGTCGATCCGAGGGGGCAGTTCTACCCAGATGAAGTAGCCGCCTTCCGGCCGCGTGGCCCGCGTGCCGGGCGGAAAGTGCTTCGCAATGTCGCGCAGCGTCGAATGGCGATGCTGCGCGAGCGTCGCCCGCAACTGCCGCAGGTGCCGGTCATAACCGCCATGCTCAAGGTATTCGCTCAAGCCCTCCTGCGACGGCAAGGGCGCGGCGAGGGAACTCATCAGCTTGCGCTGCGCGACCTCGCCAGCGTAGCGGCCCGCCGCCACCCAGCCGACGCGGTAGCCCGGCGCCAGCGTCTTGGAGAAGGAGCTGCAATGCATGACCCCGCCCGCGCGATCCCACGCCTTGGCGGGCCGGGGCTTGCGGGCGCCGAAATACAGCTCGCCATAGACGTCGTCTTCGATCAGCGGCACCTCGCGCCTGGCGAGCAGTTCCACCAGGGCTTGCTTGGCGTCGTCCGGCATCAGACTGCCAAGAGGATTCTGAAAGTTGGGCATGAGCCAACATGCCTTGACCGGATGCCGCTCCATGACCGCGGCCAGCGCGGCCACGTCGATGCCCGTGCGCGGGTGGGTGGCGATCTCGACGGCGCGCAGGCTGCGGCGTTCCAGCGCCTGCAGCGCGGCATAGAAGGTCGGCGACTCGACGGCCACCAGGTCGCCCGGCTGAGTGACGCTCTCCAGGCAGAGGTTCAGCGCCTCCATCGCGCCGTTGGTGATGACCAGTTCCTCGGTGTCCACGCCGCAGCCCATGCCGAGATAGCGCAGGCCGATCTGGTGGCGCAGCGCGGCGCTGCCGGGCGAAAGGTCTTCGACCGTGCGCCACGGGTCCAGCCGACGCAGCGCCTTGCCCGTGGCGAGCGCGAGCTTGGGCAAGGGGAACAGCAGGGGACTGGGGAAGGCCGAACCCATCGGCACGAGCGCCCGATTCTTGGCGTGGCCCAGCACCTGGAAGACCAGTTCGGAGACCTCGACGGCGCGCTCTTTCGTCACCGGCCTCGAACTCTCCGGCTCCTGTTGCCAGTTCAGCGTGGGGCTGACGAAGTAGCCGGAACGGGGGCGGGCCTCGATCAGACCACGCGCTTCCAGCAGGTAGTAGGCCTCGAAGACGGTGGACGGGCTCACGCCCCGGCTGCGGCTCGTCTCCCGCACCGAAGGCACACGCTCGCCCGGCCGCCACTGGCCGTGGGCAATGGACTCGGCGATCTCCTGTGCCAGGGCTTCATAGCGCTTCATGGTGCTTCGTCATCGTGTGCAACTGACATGCACAAGGAGCGGATTGATCGCCACTGTACTTTCGCAGGATCTTTCCTGGCAGATCTCCCATGCCGTTCATCTGATCCGCTGTTTTTTTGGCGAATCTGAGTCTTTGATCCCGGCGACTGTTTTGGCACAGTAACGCCTACAAGCCAGGGGATCGTCGTGTGATCCCATGCCGCATCGAATTCGGCGAGAGCCATTGTCTTAGCTGCTGAGGCAGCGTATCGAGGAAATCATGGATTGGGTTCCCATATTCTTTATCACGTTCAAGTTGCTCGTATTGGGCACGGTCGTCTTCTTCTCCATCAAGTCCCATCGCGACTTGGGCAAGCAAGAGCAAGAAGAAGAAAGACAGAGGCAGAACAGAATCAACGGGTCGTAGGCGCCCGCATGCCAGCCTGCAGTTCGCCCATTCCGCCGGATCGGGCTGCTGCCGGTTTGATGGACGCCCTGTCCAGGTGGATGGACTGCCGCCCGTCGGGTAGGCATGGCGGCCCGGTCTGTTGCTTCACCCGGCGGCGCACTTTGTGATTCGGCCGCATCGGACGCGTCCAGGTCGCCGGCGATCGTCGCGGTATCCTGCACGTTGAGCTTGGCGGCGGTCTTGACGGACTGGTAGATCGCCAGCGTCGCAGCGAGCGCGGCTTGCTGAAGGCGGCCACGCCCTGCGAGAAGGCGTCGAGGTCGACGAACGCGGGCTCTTGTCGGCATCGGAGATCTCGGCGGAGGCGGACTCGTTGTCGGGGTTCGTGGACCTGTTGTTCTCCCTGGGTGCAGTTGGATCCGCCGCGGCACTTCGCCGCGGCGCTGCGCGATAGCGCGGATACGTATTGGGGTATCGCAATGGACAGGCCAGGGAGTTCGCGGGCGTGTCGTGGAGGCATCCCCGGTTCATCGCCCGACGTGCGCCCGGATGCCGCCGGTGCCTTCGACCCGATCGCGCGGGCCGCTTGTCGGTGCCGCGCAAATTCGAAGGACGTGCGAGCCACGAGCAGCAAAAAGGGCAGCCTCGGCTGCCCTTGTCATCGATGCGTCGCCGCCTCAGGCGTTCGCCAGCGCCTCGTCGATCTTGTCCTTGACGCGGTGCAGGCCGCGCAGCAGCGAGGTCTGGTCGAGCATCGCCTGCGGCGCGAGCTTCATCGCCACGTCGTCGAGTTGCGCGGGGTCGTTGACGATCGTGTGGGCGAGGGCGGACAGCACGCAGATGTAGCGATGCGAGACGCGCGGCAGGCGCATCGTCGTGTGGATGTTGATGTGGTGGCGCACGCTGGCGACGGCCGCCGGCGTCAGGCCCCAGGCCTCGCACAGGTTGGCGCCGACGTCGTCATGGCCGCAGCCGAACGCGGTGCGCTCCAGCTCGACCAGGTGGATGTCGTCGCGCGCGGCGGCGAGCATCGGGGCGTAGATCTCGGGGGCGTGGCGATACAGGACGGCCTTGCCGCACTCCTCGAACAGGCCGGCGGTGTGCGCGCTCCAGGCTTCCATCGACAAGGCCTGCGCCAGGCGGCCCATCAGCAAGCCGCGGATGCTGGCGCGCTGCCAGACGGCCAGAAGTTGCGGCACTTGCGGGAACGCGGCCTGCAGGCCGGTCTCGTAGGCGATCGCGGAGATCTCGCGCACGCCCAGGTAGGTCACGGCCTGCTGCACGCTCTGCACGCGGCCCTTGAGCCCGTACAGCGGCGAGTTGACGGCCTTCATCACGGCCGCAGCGAAGGACATGTCGGCTTCGATCAGCGCGCTGACGGCGTTGAGGTTGATGTCGTCCTCGCGCAGGAGGGCGGCCAGCTTGACCAGCGACTGCGGCTGGGCAGGCAGGTCGAAATCCAGGTTCACGGGTCGGGTGTCTTGCGTCATGGCGGTCCGCTGCGGGCTGATCGGAAGAACGGGAAGCCTGCATGCTAGTCCTTCCGGCGGGCGCGACGCGAACGAAATGGGCACGAAAAGACTGCTGTTTTTGCAAGGACAATGCAGGGCACGGCGCCTGCTCTGCAGCGACAGTCATCCTCTCCTCGAAGAATTCCAACGCATGATCCATTGGCCCGCCGCCGGCGTCTCGCACGTCGCCACCTGGAGCATCGCCGCCGCCGCGACCGCCGCCGTCATCGTGAGGCCGGGCAAGTGGCCCGAGGCGGTCTGGGCCGTGGTCGGCGCGCTCGCGCTGCTGCTGTGCGGCCTCATCTCGATCTCGACCGCGCTGCAGGCGGTCGTCGAGGGCTGGGACGTCTACCTGTTCCTGACCGGCATGATGCTGCTGTCGGAACTCGCGCGCCGCGAAGGCCTGTTCGACACGCTGGCCGGCTGGGCCGTGCGGCACGCGGGCGGCTCGGCGCGGCGGCTGTTCGCGCTGGTCTACGGCATCGGCGTCGTCGTGACGGTGTTCATGTCCAACGACGCGACGGCCGTCGTGCTGACGCCGGCCGTCTATGTCGTGGCGAAGAAGGCGGGCGCGAAGCCCTTGCCCTACCTGTTCGCCTGCGCCTTCATCGCCAATGCGGCGAGCTTCGTGCTGCCGATCTCCAACCCGGCCAACCTCGTCGTGTTCGGCGAGCACATGCCGCCCCTGCTGGCCTGGCTGCGCGCGTTCGCGCTGCCGGCTATCGCGTCCATCGTCGTGACCTGGGGCACGCTCGCGCTGCTGTTCCGCGGCGAACTGGCAGAGCCGGTGGAGAGCGAGACGCGCGTGCCCAAGCTGTCGGGCACCGGCCGCCTGGCGGCCCTGGGCATCGTCGGCGTGGTGCTCGCGATGCTGGCCGCGTCGGCGCTCGGCTTTCCGCTCGGCGCGCCGACGCTGATCGCCTCGCTGGCCGCCATCGCCACCGTGCAGGCGAGCAAGCGCGAGGCGCCTTGGGCCTTGCTGGAGCATGTGTCGTGGAGCGTGCTGCCGCTGGTGGCGGGACTGTTCGTGCTGGTGGCCGGCGTTGTGCAGACGGGGCTGGTCGCGGCGCTGACGGAGGGCCTGCGCGCGGCCGCGCACGCGGCGCCGCGCGAGACCGCCTGGGGCGCCGGCGCGCTCGTGGCGTTCGCCTCGAACCTGATGAACAACCTGCCGGCCGGACTGGTCGCCGGCACGGCGGCGAACTCGGGCGCGATGCCCGACGGCGTGCGCTCGGCGATCGCGATCGGCATCGACCTCGGGCCCAACCTGTCGGTCACCGGCTCGCTGGCGACGATCCTGTGGCTGGCCGCGCTGCGCCGCGAGGGCGAGCACGTGTCGGCGTGGCAGTTCCTGCGCGTGGGGGCGGTGGCGATGCCGCTGGCGTTGCTGGCCGCGCTGGCCTGCCTCTGATCCCGCGCAGACGCCGTGCGGCTGTCAGTGCGCGCGCTCGGCGAACGCGGGGCGCGCAGGATCGGTCGCTGCGCGGCTTTCCGGCGCGGGCGTGGCGACGCTGTGCGTCAGCGCGACCATCCCCGACGGGCTGACGACGGCATCCTCGCTGCGCGCGCCGGCAGGCAGCGCGACCGCCGGTGGCGCCATCGTGGCCGCTGCCGTGCCGTCATCGGCGAGCGCATGCAGGGCCGTGGGCATGCCGTGCTCCAGCACCAGGCCGCTGCGAAGCGCTGGCGGACGCGTCGGCGCGGTCGCCGTTGCCGTCGTCGCGGGCAAGGTCGACGCCGTGGCGAGGCGCGCCGGCGGCACGAAGCGGGGCGGGGGCTCTGGCGGCGCAGCGGCTGGGCCCGAGGCCGCAATCGACTCCGCGGTCGCGACGAACGGCGGCGAGTCGGCTGGGGCCAGCGCCGACCAGGCCATCCAGCCGACGACGACCGCCGATCCGCCGAGCAGGGCGCTGGTGGTGGCGCGCATCAATTGACCGACGTCCAGTAGCCGTGCACGTCGATGTTGATGCCGGCGCCGTCGTTGATGTTGGCGTCGTCGATGAAGAAGTAGACCGTCGTGCCCGGATCCGCCACCATGTACACGTTGTAGTTCTGCAGGAAGCGCAGGAACGTCGTGCTCGCCGTCGGCGCGAACGGGATGCGCGTGGCGTTGCCCATGCCGCTGCTGGTCGCGTCGATCTCGAGATCGGAGACCGAGCCGTCGCCGTTGTTGAAGCCCGTGACGCCGGTCAGCACCAGGCGCTTGTCGGCGGGCACCGCGATCGTCGCGTAGTTGCGCACGCTGGGGAACAGGCGGGTGCCGAAAGGCTGCAGCGTGCGGTCGTCGACCGCCGCGACCGGCACGCGATTGGCGCTCGTGTTGGTGACGTTGACCAGTGCCGCATTCACGGCCTGCACCGGACGGGACATCCCGACCGCCAGCACGGCGCAGGCGCTGGCGGCGCCGATCAGGATGGGGCGGAACGACAGGACCCTCTTCATCATGGCGGTTCTCCTGGAACGGGAATGCAGCGACGCGGGGACGCGTCGGCCTGCGTGGCGCCGCTTGCGCGATCAGCCACGGTTCAGGATGCGCTCAGCCCCAGGCGGGCGCCCATCCCCAGGATCAGGCGGAAATGCGGCCTCGTCGGGGACGGGGACGCCACTCGGCGGCCACCCGGGAGATCTCAGGCGGCCGAGCCTTGGCGACAGCGACGCCGCCTCGCGCCCCAGCCCGTGAACGCGATGCCGGCCAGCAGCAGGGCGCTCGCACAGGGTTCGGGCACGACGCTGGCCGAATTGGCGAGGAAGGCGTGATCGAGGCCGTCGACCCCGGAGTAAAAGCCGACGGCCTGGCCCGAGTCGTTGAGACCGTAGACGACGGTCTGGTTCGCCGTTCCGATCTCGATGGTGTCGAAGCCCGTCGTGGGCGAGCCGACGATGCCAACGAAGTTGCCGTCCGGCCCGATGGCCCAGCCACCGATCTGGCCATCGTCGTTGATGGCGCGGAAGCGCAGCTTCGTCAGATCACCCCAGTTCGTAAAATACGTGCTGGCGCCGGTCTTCGAGTCATAGACCAGGGCCTCGCCGCTGTCCAGCGAGCCCGTGGCGACACCGGCGTCGTTCACGCCCTGGATCACGAGAACGCTCGTGCCCGCGGGCGTCGTCATCGTCGACAGCGTCGAGGTCGTGCGATCCCAGACATAGCCGAGATTGCTCGACCCGTCGGTGTAGATGCCGGTGAGGTAGCGCCCGTTGGCGGAGATGCCGCGCACCACCGTGCCCGCTGCGCCCGGCACCGCGAACGGCGTGAAGGTGCCGCTCTGGTAGAGGAACGAACCGCCCGCGAAATCGGTGCCGGTCGCGAGGCCGCTGTCACTGATGCCGGTGAGGGTTGCGATGCCCGTCGGCGGGTTGACGGTGACAAAGCTGCCATGCGTGTCGATGAAGCCGCCGAAGTCGCTGCCGCCGACGATCACGCCGCTGCTGTTGATGCCGAGGGGCTGCGTCGCGTTCGAGCCCGGCATGTCGAAGGTCGACACGGTCCACGTCGTCGCTCGCGCGGCCCCGCAGACGAGCACGGCTGCCGCCGCGGCGGCCAGAAAGAGTCTGTGCATCGAAGCCCCCTTGCTTGTTGGGTGTCGCGATGACATCGCACCGCAAGCGGGAGCTTCTTCCCTTTTGGCCGTCCCGGCATCATCTTTTTGAAGGACACCCGCCGCCAACCAGGCTGAAGAGGGCCTTCATCCCTAGCTTGAGGCGGCCGCGCGTGCGACTCAGCGGGCGCCGTCGATCCGGATCCAGGTCGTCTTCAGCTCGGTGTACTTGTCGAACGCGTGCAGCGACTTGTCGCGCCCGTTGCCGCTCTGCTTGTAGCCGCCGAACGGCACGGTGATGTCGTCCTCGTCGTACGAGTTGACGTGCACGGTGCCGGCGCGCAGGCCGCGTGCGACGCGGTGGGCGCGGTTGATGTTGTCGCTCCACACGCTGGCCTGCAGGCCGTAGCTCGAGCCGTTGGCCAGCGCGATCGCCTCGTCCTCGGTCCTGAAACGGATCACCGACATCACCGGGCCGAAGATCTCCTCCTGCGCGATCTTCATGTCGTTGGTGACGTTGTCGAACACGGTCGGCTCGACGTAGTAGCCACCGGTCTCGCCGCGCACCTGCCGCCCGCCGCTGACGACGCGCGCGCCCTGCGCATGGCCGGCCTCGATGTAGCCCAGCACCGTCTTCAGCTGCGTGTCGTCGACCAGCGCGCCCATCTCCGTCTTCGCGTCGAGCGGATCGGCCGGCGCGTACTTCGGGGCCTCGGTCTTGAGGGTCGCAACGAATTCGTCGGCGATCGACTCGTGCACCAGCACGCGCGAGGGCGCGTTGCAGGACTCGCCCTGGTTGAAGAACATGCCGCCCGACACCGTCTTCGCGGCACGCGCGACGTCGGCATAGTCCTCGAACACGACGAAGGCCGACTTGCCGCCGAGCTCGTTGTAGACGCGCTTCAGGTTGGACTTGCCGGCATACTCGTACATGCGGCGGCCGACGCGCGTAGAGCCGGTGAAGCCGATCGCGTCGACCTCCATGTGCAGCGCCAGCGCCTCGCCGGCCTCGTGGCCGTAGCCCGGAACGACGTTGAACACGCCCTGCGGCAGGCCGGCCTCGAGCGCGAGCTCGGCCAGGCGCAGCGCCGTCAGCGGGCTCTTCTCGCTCGGCTTGAGCACGACCGAGTTGCCGGCGGCCAGCGCCGGGCCCAGCTTCCACGCGGCCATGATCATCGGGTAGTTCCAGGGCACGATCACGCCGATCACGCCCATGGGCTCGCGCGTGACGAGCGCGAGCGCGCTCGCGGCCGTGGGCGCGATCTCGTCGTAGATCTTGTCGACGGCCTCGGCGTACCAGGCGATGCAGCGCGCGCAGGCCGGCACGTCGACGGCCAGCGAGTACTGGATCGGCTTGCCCATGTCCAGCGTCTCGAGCAGCGCCAGTTCTTCCTTCGCACCGAGGATCAGCTCGGAGAATTTCTGCAGGATCTTCTTGCGCTGGGCGGGTGCCTTGCTGGCCCAGCGGCCGTCCTCGAACGCGGTGCGCGCGGAACGCACGGCGGTGTCGACGTCGGCCGCGAGACCGCGCGCGATCGGCCCGAGCAGGCGGGCGTCGATCGGGGAATGCTTGGCGAAGGTCTCGCCGG
Organism: Scleromatobacter humisilvae; assembly: GCF_023231945.1. GTDB lineage: Bacteria > Pseudomonadota > Gammaproteobacteria > Burkholderiales > Burkholderiaceae_C > Scleromatobacter > Scleromatobacter humisilvae. Next base: position 553,322 of record NZ_JAJLJH010000002.1, on the reverse strand, counting down.
TCTGCGTCTCGCGGCGCACGCCGTCGATCAGCATGCGGCCGTCGATCTTCAGCGCGGTGGCGCGCTCGGCCCAGTTCGTGGTGGTCATCGGTGTCTCCTGGAAAAGGCGGTGGGGCCGGCTCGTGGCCGGCCCGTCATGGGGCAACGCTGGTGGCGCCTGCCCGGAGTTCGAGTATGCGGCGGATCAGAAGGTGTACGTGGCGCCGATGGTGAACATCGGGCCGACGGCGCCGTCCTGGTGGTAAGACGGGTTGTAGGGCGCGCCGCCTTGCTCCGCGCCGTTGCCGGGCGAGCCGAAGGTCTGCAGGTCGTACGGCGCCTTCTTGTTGAGCAGGTTGGTGACGCCCGCGTGCAGCTGCAGGTGTTCGTCCCACTCGTAGCGGGCGACGACGTTGAGCTCGGTGAACGAAGGCACATGGCAGAAGCGCGACGGCGGCTGCACCGGATGCGCCGGATCGGCCTGCGGGAACACGCTGCCGAGCGCGTCGGCGCAGGTGTAGATCTGCTCGCTGGGATCGGTGACGCCGTAGTGCGAGATGTAGTTGAGCGTGCCCGCGATCTCGAACGGGCCCTTGCCCCAGGTCAGCGTGAATGCCCCGCGCGTGCGCGGCGTGCCGGTGTCCTCCGAGACAAAGGCGGGCCCGTGCGTGCCGGCGAGGTGGAACTTGCCGCTGGCGGTGGTGAGGTCGTACTGCAGCATGTAGCTGACCTGCAGCTCGGCCTTCAGGTGGCCGGCCTCGTGCAGGTCGTACCTGGCGATCGCGTCGAGGTCCAGGCCCGAGGTCGTCGTCGTGTTGGCGTTGATGAACGGGTAGGTGTCGTAGAGGATGTTCTGCGACGAGTCGCGGTAGATGATGGTGCCGAGCGCCGCGGCGTCGTCCAGGCCGGTCTGCCCGAGCTGGCCCACCGAGATGATCTGGTTGCGGATCGTGATGTGGTAGTAGTCGAGCGTCGCGGAGTAGGTCTTGTTCGGCTCGAAGATGGTGCCCAGCGTGAACGAGGTCGACTTCTCCGGCTTCAGGTGCGGTGCCGACAGCTGCAGCTCCTGCAGCGCGATGTGGCACGGATCCAGCATGCCGTCGGGCAGGGTCTCGAGCGGCACGCCCTTCGGGCAATAGACCGGATCCTGCAGGTTGCCGACGAAGCCCGACGTCGAGCCGGCGTCGCCCACCTCGGCCGGGTTGGGCGCGCGGAAGCCCTTGCTGAACGTGCCGCGCAGCGTGAACTCGCGCACCGGCGTGAACTTGAAGCCGGCCTTGGGCGTGGCCGAGGTGCCGGTGTTGTCGTAGTGGTCGACGCGGCCGGCGACATCGAGCTCCAACTGCTTCGTGACCGGCGCCACGAGCTCGGCGTAGGCCGCGCTGACCGTCTGCTTGCCCTCGGCGAACGAGTAGATGCCGATCGCCTGCGAGCCGTTGACGAACGACGGCGGGAACAGCTCCTTCAGCTGGCGGTGCGTGAAGTCCGCGCCGATGCTCAGGCCCATCGGGCCGCCCGCCAGCTCGGCCAGCGTGTTGCTGCCGCGCACGCTGACGAAGGTCAGGTCGTTGGTCGACGTCGACGAGGCATTCGGCGCGACGGTGGCGAGCTCCGCCGCGGAGTTCGGACCGCCGACCATGTAGCTGCCGCTGTTGAGGGCGTCCTGCAGCGCCGGAAAGTCGATGTAGTGATGGAATGCCGCGTTCGTGGCCGCGCGCGTCCAGCCCACCGAGGCATTCAGGTCCCAGTCGCCGATGGAGCCGGCGAGTTCGGCGACGGCGCGGTACGAAGTTGTCACCGTCGTCTGTTCCAGCGGGCCGATGTCGGGGAAGTCGTAGAGCAGGTTGGCGGTGTCGCCCGTGGTGTTGCCGGGGTAGGTCGCCGGCACGGTCAGCACGAAGGGGAAGCTGTCCGGGAACGCCGGTGTCGGTGCGGCGCCCGGGCCGAAGTGGAACAGGTTGAGGCCGCCGCCGTTGCCACCGATGCCCACGCCCGTGGCCGCGGCGTTGTTGTACAGGCCGACCTGGTGCGCCTCGCTGCGCAGCATCGAGCCCTGGAAGTTGGCCTCCCAGCCGCCGGCCAGCTTCTTGGTGTAGCGGCCCAGCAGGTCCAGGTTCGTGGTGGACGGCGACATCGTCTGGTACGGATTGCGGTAGCCGCACTGGTCGGCGGCGGCCTGCGTGGCGGTGCAGCCCGGATAGTAGACGAGCGGGTTGCCGCTGCTGTCGGTCAGCACGCCGGTGCCGCTGCCCGCGCCGCTGGAGGCGCCGGAGACCGAGCCGGAATCCGTGCCCTGCGTCAGGTCGGCGCCGCCGTAAGGCCGCCAGTCGGTGCGCGCGAGGTACGGGCGCTTGCGCAGCAGGATCGAATTCGCGTGGCGGCCCTCGAGCGAGATGTAGGCGTTCTGGCCGTCCTTGGTCAGGTCGCCCACGCCGGCCGTGATGCTCGCGTGCTGCGTGGCGCCGTCGCCGTGGCTGCTGATGCCGGTCTCGGCGCTCAGCGTGACGCCGGTGAACTGCTTCTTGAGGATCACGTTGACGACGCCTGCGATGGCGTCGGAGCCGTAGACCGCCGAGGCGCCGTCCTTCAGCACCTCGATGCGCTCGATCGCGTCGATGGGAATCGACGAGATGTCGACGAAGTCGCGCTCGCCGTCATCGGGCATCGGGTACGAGGCCATGCGGTGGCCGTCGATCAGGACCAGCGTCGCGCCAACCGTCAAGCCGCGCAGCGCGACCCCGCTGCCGCCGGCCGCGAAGGCGCTCGGCGCCGACTGCGACAGCGAGCCCATGTTGTTGGCCGTGATGTTGTGCAGCACGTCGCCGATGCTGGTGTAGCCGGAGTTCTTGATGTCCTGCGAGGTGATCACCTCCACCGGGCTGGGCGTCTCGCTGTCGGTGCGGCGGACGTTGGAGCCGGTGACCGTCACCGTCTGGGACTGTGCGACGGGCGCGTCCTGCGCGATCGCCACGCCATGGATCAGCCAGATCGGCAGGGCCACGACCAGTTGGGCAGGCCGCCATTTCGCGAGACTTCTGAGGGAGCTGGACATGGTGATTCCTCCGGTTTGGTTTAACGACGGATCGGTCGAGCAGTAACAGTCGGCAGGGCGTTTGGCGCGGCGCGAGCCGCGCGACGCATCAGGAATCGTCGCGGTACGCCGCACTGACCTCGGCAGCGCGGCGGCGCTCGGCGCGCGCCACCAGGATGCTGGCGAGCGCCACGCCGATCGCGACCACGACGATGATCACGGTGGCGACGGCATTGACGCTCGGGTCGAGCCCGAGGCGGGCGCGCGAGAAGATCACGAGCGGCATGGTGGTGGCACCCGGGCCGCTGAGGAAGGCGGAGACGACCACGTCGTCGAGCGACAGGCTGAACGTGAGCAGCCAGGCCGACAGCAGCGACTGCGCGATCATCGGCAGCGTCACCAGCGTGAACACCTGCCACGGACGCGCGCCGAGGTCCATCGCGGCCTCCTCGAGCTGCGGATTGAGCGTCTGCAGGCGCGCCTTGACCACGACGGTCGCATACGACATGCCGATCATCAGGTGGCCCAGCCAGATCGTGACGAGCCCGCGCTCGGGAAAGCCGATCGCGTGCTGGATCGCCACGAGCATCAGCAGCAGCGACAGGCCCTGGATCACCTCGGGCATCACCAGCGGCGCGCTGACCATGCCGGAGAAGAACGTGCGCCCGGTGAATCGCCGGTACTTGACCAGCGAGAAGGCCGCCATCGTGCCGAGGACGACCGAGCCGCTCGCCGACAGCAGCGCGATCTTGAACGACAGCCACAGGCCGTTGATGATCTCCGAGTCGTCGGCCAGCTTCGCGTACCACTCCAGCGAGAAGCCGCCCCAGTGCGACGGCAGGCGCGAGTGGTTGAACGAGAAGACGACCAGCGTCACCATCGGCAGGTACAGGAACAGGAAGCCCAGCACGAGCCACGTGCGGCCGAAGTTCTTCGCGAACCCCGCGGAAAAGAGGGCGCGCTTGCTCATTTGGCGGCCTCCTCGGCTTGCGTCTGGTAGCGGTTGAACAGCGCCAGCGGCACCACGATCAGCAGCACCAGCACCACCGCGATGGCCGACGCGACCGGCGGATCGTTGTTGCTGAAGTTCTCGTCCCAGATGACGCGGCCGATCATCAGTGTCGTCGGGCCGCCCAGCAGTTCCGGCGTCACGTACTCGCCGACGCAGGGGATGAACACGAGCATCGAGCCCGCGATGATGCCGGCCTTGGACAGCGGCACCGTCACCCGCCAGAACGCGACCCAGGGCGTGGCGCCGAGGTCGGACGCGGCCTCGAGCAGGCGCAGGTCCATCTTCGACAGGTTCGCGTACAGCGGCAGGATCATGAACGGCAGGTACGTGTAGGTCATGCCGATCAGCAGCGAGAACGTCGTGTGCATCAGCTGGCCCGGCGTCTCGATCAGGCCCATCGCCAGCAGCGCCTTGTCCAGGTGCAGGCCGATGATCGCGTTGGCGACCCAGCCGCCGTCGTCCAGCAGGCCCTTCCACGCATAGACGCGCAGCAGGAACGACGTCCAGAACGGCAGCATGACCAGCATCAGCAGCATCGGCTGCAGCGAGGCCTTGGCGCGCGCCATGAAGTAGGCGAAGGGGTAGCCGATGAACAGGCAGCAGAGCGTCGTGACGAGCGCGTACTTCAGGCTCGCGAGGTAGGCGTCGCGGTACAGCGCGTCCGTCGTCACCAGCACGTAGTTCGCGAACTTGATGGCGACCTTGAGGGCGCCGTCGACCCAGGTGAACAGGTCCTCGACGCGGATGTCGCCCATCTCGGAGACCGAGTACTTGGCGACGATGAAGAACGGCGCGAGGAAGAACAGCAGCAACCAGGCGTAGGGCACGCCGATGACGAGGCCGCGGCCGCGCCACCAGGGCGTGCCGTTGCGGGAGGGACGAGTCGGTTCCATCGCCGTGTCCTCAGTGCGTCAGCACGACGTGCGCCTGCGGCGACCACGTGGCCCAGGCGGCGTCGCCGCGCTGGAACTGGTCGTCGCGCTGGCGCTCGGTGTTGGCCATGCTCACTGCGATCACCTGGCCGCTGGCGAGCCTGACGCGATAGACCGAGGTCGCGCCGAAATACGACAGCTCCTGGATCGTGCCGGCGGCGGCGTTGAACTCGCCGGCCGGCTTGTCGCGCTGCAGGACGATCTTCTCGGGCCGCAGGGCGACGGTCACCGGCATGCCCAGCGTGCCCGTGATGCCGTGGCCGACGTAGTGGCGGCAATCCGCGCAGTCGATGACGACGTGGTCGGGCTCGTCGACCGTGACCTTGCCGTCCATCAGGTTGACGTTGCCGATGAAGTCGGCGACGAAGCGCGTGGCCGGCGTCTCGTAGATCTCGGCGGGCGAGCCCACCTGCAGGAAGCGGCCCTCGCTCATCACCGCGATGCGCGAGGTCATCGTCATCGCCTCTTCCTGGTCGTGCGTGACCATCACGCAGGTCACGCCCACCTCGTGGATGATGTTGACCAGCTCGATCTGCGTCTCCTCGCGCAGCTTCTTGTCCAGCGCGCCAAGCGGCTCGTCGAGCAGCAGCAGTTGCGGCTGCTTGGCCAGGCTGCGCGCGAGCGCGACGCGCTGCTGCTGGCCGCCCGAGAGCTGGTGAGGCTTCCTCTTGCCGAACTTGCCCAGTTGCACGAGCTTGAGCATCGCCTCGACGCGCGCGGCGACCTGGTCCTTGGGCAGCTTCTCGCGGCGCAGGCCGAAGGCGATGTTGTCCCAGACCGTCAGGTGCGGGAACAGCGCGTACGACTGGAACATCATGTTCAGCGGCCGGTCGTAGGGCGGGATGCCGGCCAGGTCCTGGCCATTGAGCACGATGCGTCCCGACGTCGGCGTCTCGAAGCCGGCCAGCATGCGCAGCAGGGTCGTCTTGCCGCAGCCCGAGGAGCCGAGCAGGGCGAAGATCTCGCCCTTGGCGATGTCCAGGCTCACGTTGTTGACGGCCTTGTAGCCGGCGAAATCCTTCACCACCTGCTGGATCTGGAGGAACTTCGCGTTGTCGGCGCTTGTGTTCATGGGTCGTGCCGCCCCCTCGGGCGTTGTCCGGAAGTTGTTCGATGCGTCGTGGCCGCGCATTCACGCGGCGGGGGTGCATTTTGCCGGGCCCGCGGGGCGCCGGCTGGGGCTTCCTCTCAGGTACCGGTCTTGAACTTCGTGTAGGCGCGGTTCTGCATGCGCCGGATGTCGTTGTTCCAGGCCTCCGGCGGGCCCACCATGCGGGACAGGTCTTCCGGCGACAGGAACAGCGTCGGGTTGTTCGCCAGCTGCGGCTGCACGAACTTCTTCGACTCCCTGTTCGGGTTCGCGTAGAAGACCTTGTTGGTGAGGCCCGCGGCGACCTCGGGCCGCAGGATGTAGTTGATCCACTTGAGTGCGTTGCCCGGATGCGGCGCGTCCTTGGGGATCGCCATCACGTCGAAGAACAGCAGGCCGCCGGTCTTGGGAATCAGCACCTGGATGTTCTGGCCCGTCTTGTTGTCGATCGCCCGCTGGCGCGCGATGTTGATGTCGCCCGACCAGCCCATGACGGCGCAAACCGCGCCGTTGGCCATGTCGTTGATGTAGCCCGACGAGCTGAACAGGGTGACGTAGGGGCGGATCGGCTTGAGCAGCGCCAGCGCCTCGTCGTAGTCGGCCTGCGTGCCCGTCGTCTTCTTGCCGAGATAGTGCAGCGCCGCGGGGATCGCCTCGTCGCCGGAGTCGAGGAACGAGACGCCGCAGGTCTTCAGGCGCGCCATGTACTCGGGCTTGAACAGCAGGTCCCAGGCGTTGTCGGGCATCGGCAGCGAGCCCAGCGCGGCCTTGACCTTGTCGACGTTGATACCCACGGTCGTATAGCCCCACAGCCAGTCGACGAGGTGCTCGTTGCCCGGGTCGATCTTCGCGAGCCGGGCCGCCACGCCGAGGTCGACGTTCTTGAGGTTCGGCAGCCTGGCCTTGTCCAGCTTGGCCAGCAGGTCGCCCTGGATCTGCATGCGCGCCCAGTACGACGACGGCACGACGATGTCGTAGCCGCTGTTGCCCGCCACCAGCTTGGCGTGCACGATCTCGTTGGAGTCGAAGTTGTCGTAGCGGACCTTGATGCCCGTTTCCTTCTCGAAATTCCGGATCGTGTCCTCGGCGATGTAGTCCGACCAGTTGTAGACGTTGAGGACCTTGTCTTCCGGCTGCGACGTCTGCGCCTGACCCGCGCCCGCGGCGAGCCCGAGCGCGAGCAGGCTCGCGAGGGCTGCCAAGCGTTGCAACGGTGATGTCATCTTCGGGTCTCCGGCAGTCTTGGAAGAGTCGGTCGTCGGCAGTTCAGATCAGGCCGCGTGCCTTGACGTCGGCCAGCGTCAGGTCGAGGCACTTGCGCGCCTTGGTCACGAGCTCGTCGATCTCCGCACGCGTGATGACCAGCGGCGGGGCGACGATCATGCGGTCGCCCACCGCGCGCATCACGAGTCCGTTGGCGAAGCAGTGCGCCCGGCAGATCATGCCGACCGCGAGGTCGCCGTCGAACGGGGTGCCGCTCGCCTTGTCCTTGACCATCTGCACCGCGCCCATCAGCCCGCAGGTCTGGGTGTCGCCTACGAGCGGATGGTCGCGCAGTTCCTCGAAACGGCTTGCAAGATACGGGCCGACATCGTCGCGCACATGCTCCACGAGCTTCAGGCGCTGGATCAGCCGGATGTTGGCGACGGCCACCGCGCAGGCCACCGGATGGCCCGAATACGTGTAGCCGTGGTTGAAGTCGCCGCCTTGCTCGATCAGCACCTTCGCGACGCGCTCGCCCACCATCACGCCGCCGAGCGGCACGTAGCCGGAGGTCACGCCCTTGGCGAAGGTGATGAGGTCGGGTTGCACGCCGAACGTCTGGCAGCCGAACCAGTGGCCAGTGCGGCCGAAGCCGCAGATCACCTCGTCGCTGATCAGCAGGATGCCATGCTTGCGGCAGATGCGCTGGATCTCGGGCCAGTAGGTCGACGGCGGCACGATGACGCCGCCCGCGCCCTGCACCGGCTCGCCGATGAAGGCCGCGACCTTGTCGGCGCCGATCTCGAGGATCTTCGCCTCGAGTGTCTGCGCGGCCTTCAGGCCGAAGGCCTCGGGTGTCATGTCGCGCCCCAACTCGTACCAGTGCGGCTGCTCGACGTGCACGATGTTGGGGATCGGCAACCCGCCCTGGGCATGCATGCCCGACATGCCCGACAGCGACGCCCCCGCCATCGTCGAGCCGTGATAGCCGTTGTTGCGGCCGATGATGACCTGGCGCTGCGGTTGTCCGATCAAGTCCCAGTAGCGGCGCACCATGCGCACGTTGGTGTCGTTGCTCTCCGAGCCCGAGCTCGAGAAGAAGAAGTGCCTGAAGCCTTCGGGCGCGACCTCGGTCAGCAGCTCGGCGAGCTCGATGGCCGGCGGCGTCGACGTGTTGAAGAACGCGTTGTAGAACGGCAGCGTCTCGAGCTGCCTCGTGGCGGCATCGATCAATTCGCGCTGGCCGTAGCCGACGTTGACGCACCACAGGCCCGACATCGCGTCGAGGATCTTGTTGCCGTCGGTGTCCCACACGTAGACGCCCTGGGCGCGCTCGACGATGCGCGCGCCCTTGGCGGCCAGCGCCTGGTGGTCGGTGAACGGATGCAGGAAGTGCTTCGAGTCGGCTTCCTGCCACTGCTTGGTGGTGCGGGTGGTGGTCATGGCTTGTCTCTGGGATTCGGTTTGTCGGAACTCTTTCAGACGTGCAGCAGCAGGTGCTCGCGCTCCCACGGCGAGATCACCTTCATGAACTCGGCGTGCTCGATTTCCTTGACCTCGGTGTAGACGGTGACGAAGTCCTTGCCCAGCACCTCGTGCAGGTCGGTCTCGTCGCGCAGCAGCTGCAGCGCCTCGCCGAGGCTGCGCGGCAGCGCGTACTCGCCGAGATAGGCGTCGCCCTTGCACTCGGCCGACGGCGCGATCTTGTTCTTGATGCCGAGGTAGCCGCAGGCCAGCGTCGCGGCGATCGCGCAGTACGGATTCGCGTCGGCGCCGATCACGCGATTCTCGACGCGGCGCGCCTGCGGCGAGGCGATCGGCGAGCGGATGCCCACGGTGCGGTTGTCGGTGCCCCACTGGATGTTGATCGGCGCCGCGGTGTGGCGAGCCAGCCGGCGGTAGGAATTGACGTACGGCGCGAACAGCGCCATTGCCGCGGGGATGTAGCGCTGCAGGCCGCCGATGTACCAGTAGAACTCCTGCGTCGGCGTGCCGTCCTCGTTGGAGAAGATGTTCTTGCCGGTGACGGTGTTGACCACGCTCTGGTGCACGTGCATCGCGCTGCCCGGCTCGCCGGCGATCGGCTTGGCCATGAACGTGGCGTACATGTCGTGGCGCAGCGCGGCCTCGCGCACCGTGCGCTTGAAGAAGAACACTTCGTCGGCCAGGCCCAGCGGCGCGTCGTGGAAGAAGTTGATCTCCATCTGGCCGGCGCCGATCTCGTGGATCAGCGTGTCGACGTTCAACTCCATCTTCTGGCAATAGTCGTAGACGTCCTCGAACAGCGGATCGAACTCGTTGACGGCATCGATCGAGTAGGCCTGGCGCGAGGTCTCCGACCGGCCGCTGCGACCGATGGGCGGCTTCAGCGGCATGTCGGGATCGGTGTTGCGGGCGACGAGGTAGAACTCGAGCTCGGGCGCGACGATCGGGCTCCAGCCCTTGGCCGTGTACAGCTCGATGACGTTGCGCAGCACCGAGCGCGGCGCGAACGGGATCAGGTTGCCGCTCGGGTCGTAGCAGTCGTGGAGCACCTGCGCCGTGGGGTCGGTGGCCCAGGGCACGATGCGCACCGTGGTCGGGTCGGGGCGCAGGTGCATGTCGCGGTCGGTGGGCGTGATGACGTCGTAGTACGGGCCTTCGGACGGGAACTCGCCCGTCACGCCCATCGCCACGATCGCCTCGGGCAGGCGCATGCCGCGGTCCTCGGTGAACTTCTCGCGCGGCAGGATCTTGCCGCGTGCCACGCCAGTCAGGTCGGGCACGAGGCATTCGATCTCGGTGACCCGGTTCTCGTTGAGCCACTGTTCGAGGTCGGCGAAGGTGGCGAGGTTCCTGTTGATCGTCATGGGTGTCTTTCGTGGATTTCTGGTCGACGTGGCCGATGCGTTGCAAGCATCCTTCGGGCCACGCCGGGAAGAGGGTGGCGACGACCCGAGGCGTCACGGATGCGGGCCGCGCCGTCCTTCCTTCCACTGTCGACACGCCTCGCCGAACGCGGTGAGCATGCGCATCGAGACATCGTTGCTGGCAGCCTGCCATTCCGGGTGCCATTGCACGCAGAGGTTGAATCCCTTGGCGTCGGCCGCCGAGAACGCCTCGACCACCCCGTCGGGCGCGCGCGCTTCCACGCGCAGCCCCTCGCCGAGGCGATTGACGGCCTGGCCGTGCACGGAGTTGACATCGAACCTGGCCAGGCCGACGACGCGCTCGAGCACGCCGCCCGGCTCGACGAAGACCTCGTGCGCCGGGCCGTACTGCACGGCGACGGGCTGGTCGTCGGCCGCGCGGTGATCGGCCTTGCCGGCGACATCGTGCACCGCCTGGTGCAGCGAGCCGCCGAGCGCGACGTTGGTCTCCTGCGTGCCGCGGCACACGGTGAACAGCGGCAGGCCGACGGCCAGCGCGTGGCGGATCAGCGGCAGCGTCCACGCGTCGCGCGCGGGGTCCAGCGGCAGCGACAGGTCGAGCACGTCCTCGTCGAAGTGCGACGGGTGCACGTTGCTCGCCGACCCGGTGAGGAAGACGCCATCGGCGATCGCGAGCAGCGCCTGCATCTCGACCTCGTCGGCATTCGGGATCACCAGCGGCAGGCAGCCGGCCAGGCGCACGGCGTCGGCGTACTTCTTGCCGGCGACGTGGTACGGATGGTCGCCCAGCATCTTGTTGCAGGCAGGCACGAGCACCAGCGGGCGGCGGGCGGCGGGTGAATCGTTGACGGGGACGTTGGGAGCGGAGTTCATCGGAACGAATGAGGTGTTGTTCACAGCAGATCCTTCAGCCGGTACCAGGCCATGCCCAGCACCAGCGCGGGCGTGCGCAGCAGGCGGCCGCCGGGGAAGGCGCGATGCTTCAGTCGCGCGAAGAGGTCGAAGCGGCCGGCGTCGCCGCTCATGGCCTCGGCGACGACGCGGCCGGCCAGGCCCGTCAGCGCGAGGCCATGGCCCGAGAAGCCCTGCAGGTAGTAGACGTTGTTGCCGATGCGCCCGAAGTCGGGGGCGCGATTCATCGTGATGTCGACGAAGCCTCCCCACGCGTACTCGATTTTCGTCGATGCGAGCTGGGGGAAGGTGTCGACCATGCGACGACGCATGCTTTCATTCAGGTTCGGCGGCATCTTCGCGCTGTAGCTGACGCGGCCGCCGAACAGCATGCGGTGGTCGTCGGTGGTGCGGTAGTAGTCCAGCACGAAGTCGTTGTCGCAGACGCAGGATCGCGTGGGGATCAGCGTGTCGGCCAGTGCCGGATCCATCGCCTCGGAGCAGACGATGAAGGTGCCCACGGGCATGATGCGCGCGTCGAGCGCGGGCGCGAGATCGCGCAGGTAGACGTTGCCCGCCAGCAGCACCTGCGCCGCGCGGACTTCGCCGCCGGCCGTCCTGAGCGTCACGCCGCCGTCCTGCTGCAGCGACGTCACCTCGCTGTCCTCGAAGATGCGCACGCCCGCATCGGCGGCGGCGCGCGCCAGGCCCCGCACGTATTTCAGCGGATGCAGGTGGCCCGAGCGCGGGTCGTGGATCCCGCTGTGGTAGCGGCCGCTGGCCACCCATCGCGTGATGTCGGCCGGCGGGATGCGCGTCACCGGATAGCCGTACTTCGTCTCGATCTCGTCGGCCCACTCGGCAAGCTCGCGGCCCTTGCGCGCGCTGGTGGCCACGCCGATGTAGCCGTCGCGCCAGTCGCAATCGATGCCATGTTTGCCGATGCGCTCGCGCAGCAGGTCCAGCGCCTCGATCGACATGTCCCAGACCCTGCGCGAATCCGCCAGGCCCAGTTGCGCCTCGATGACGTCCTGCCCGCAGGCCAGCCCGTGGATCGCCTGGCCGCCGTTGCGGCCGCTGGCGCCGCGGCCGAGCTCGCGCGCCTCGAGCACGACGACGTCGAGGCCGCGCTCGCGCAGGTCGAGCGCCGCGCTCAGGCCGGCCAGACCACCTCCGACGATCGCGACGTCGCAGCGGACTGCACCCGAGAGAGGCGCATGCCGCTGCGACCGATGGGCGGTCGCGGCGTAGTACGAATTCCGCGAAAGCTCGCGGTCGGACTCGAGGAAGCTCATAAATCGTGCGCTAGGCAGGCCTTTTCGGGATTGGCGCCGACTTGTCTAGGCAAGTCTGCGTCGGATTGTCTCCGGGATTTTCGAATCGCTCGCGGCGACGGCCTCAGGCCGGCCGGCGGATCGCGCCGCCCAAGGTATCGATCAACTGGTCGATGTGCGAGCGTTCGATGATCAGCGGCGGCGACAGCGCGATGATGTCGCCCGTCGTGCGCACGAGCGCGCCCTTGTCGTAGCAGTCGAGGAAGACGTCGAACGCGCGCTTGGTCGGCTGGCCGGGCACGGGGGTCAGCTCGATGCCGCCGATCAGGCCGATGTTGCGGACGTCGATCACGCCCGGCAGGCCCTTCAGCGAATGCAGCGCCTCGGCGAAGTAGCCGGCCATCTCGCCGGCGCGCGTCAGCAGGCCTTCGTCGGCATAGGTCTCCAGCGTGGCCAGGCCGGCCGCGCAGGCCAGCGGGTGCGCCGAGTAGGTGTAGCCGTGGAAGAACTCGATCAGGTGCTCCGGGCCGGTCATGAAGGTGTCGTGGATCGCCTGCTTCGCGAGCACCGCGCCCATCGGCACCGCGCCGTTGGTCAGGCCCTTGGCCACCGTCATCAGGTCGGGCGTGACGCCGAAGGTCTGCGCCGCGAACGGCTGGCCGGTGCGGCCGAAGCCGGTGATGACCTCGTCGAAGATCAGCAGGATGCCGTGCCTGTCGCAGATCTCGCGCAGGCGCTGCAGGTAGCCTTGAGGCGGGATCAGCACGCCCGTGGAGCCGGCGACGGGCTCGACGATCACCGCGGCGATGGTGGAGGCATCGTGCAGCGCGATGACCTTCTCGAGGTCGTCGGCGAACTCCGCGCCGTGCGGCGGCTGGCCCACGCTGAACGCGTTGCGCGCCGGATCGTGCGTGTGGCGGATGTGGTCGACGCCGCCCAGCATCGTGCCGAACATCTTGCGGTTGGCGACGATGCCGCCCACCGAGATGCCGCCGAAGTTGACGCCGTGGTAGCCGCGCTCGCGGCCGATCAGGCGCGTGCGCTGGCCTTCGCCGCGAACGCGGTGGTAGGCGATGGCCATCTTCAGCGCGGTCTCGACGGACTCGGAGCCGGAGTTTGTGAAGAAGACGCGGTTCATGCCCGCGGGCGCGATCGCGGCGACCTTCCCGGCCAGCTCGAACGCCTTCGGATGCGCCATCTGGAACGGCGGGCAGAAGTCCATCTCGGCGGCCTGCTGCTGGATCGCCTCGGTGATCTTCTTGCGCCCATGTCCCGCGTTGACGCACCACAGGCCCGCGATGCCGTCCAGCACCTGGCGTCCGTCGTCCGTCCAGAAATGCATGCCCTTTGCCTTCGTGAACAGGCGCGGTGCCTTCTTGAACTGGCGGTTGGACGTGAAGGGCATCCAGTAGGCGTCGAGGTCGGTCTTCATGGCGGGCTTTCGGGTTCGGTCGGAGAGAGGGCGCTGTCGTCGCGCTGTCATCGATGTGGGCTAACCGATGAGTCGACTGTATCGGGGCGGCCGCGCAATGTGCACGCAGGATGATGCAGGGCAAACCCCTGAAAACGCAATATCATGCGAAGGAATCCAGTTCCATTCGCATCTCATGCGCCAAATCCCCAAATCCCTGCAATTGGATGCGATAGATCGCAGCATCTTGAACGAGCTCCAGAACGACGGGCGGCTGTCCAATGTCGAGCTGGCGGCGCGCGTGCACCTGTCGCCGTCGGCCTGCCTGCGGCGGGTCAAGCAGTTGGAGGACACCGGCGTCATCGCCGGCTACGTGGCGCTGCTCAACCCGAAGCTGGTGGGGCAGAGCGGGGTCAGCTTCACCATCATCAACCTGGCGACGATGAGCAACAACCTGCTCGAGGAATTCGAGCAGGCGGTCAAGGAGTCGCCGGAGATCCTGGACTGCTTCTACGTCGCCGGCGCGAACGACTACCTGATCCGCTTCGCCTACCGCGACGCCGAGGATCTGGAACGCTTCCACACCGACGTCCTGATGCGGCTGCCGGGCGTGGAGCGCTCGAATTCGATGCTGGTGCTGCGTACCGTCAAGAAGACGACCGCGCTGCCGATGGACGACTGAAGGGGCCGGCTCGCCGGCCCGCGTGCGTCAGGCGGCCGGGCTCAGCACCGAATCGGCGCGGCGCACCTCCATCGCCTTCAGCTGGACGTCGGCGGACGCGCGTGCGGCAGGGAACACGTGGCCTTGCTCGAGCGCCAGATGCTCCAGCAGCAGCGCCGCGTAGACGTCGGAGGCATGGCGCAGCATGTCGATGTCATAGCCGCCGAAGCCTTCGGCCACCGGCTGCAGCTGGGCCAGCACCTCGCGCCAGTTCTCCTCGAGCCAGCCCTGGTCCTGGCGCAGGCGGTCGACGCTGCTCTCAAGCGACGGGTCGCCGCGGCCGGCGATGAGCGGGAAGATCTGGCGGTCGACGTCGACGTGGTGCTGGCGCGCCGTGTGCGAGAAGAAGTCGATCACCGAACGGGCGTGATCGCGCGCCCAGGTGTCCCAGCCGCGGTCTTCCATGTGGTTGACCAGGCTCTGCAGCTCGCCGAGCCAGTAGCGCATCTGTTTGTGCGTGGCATCGAGTCGGTCGAGCACCGGCAAGGCGTTGGCGATCGGGGTGTCGTTGGAGCGGGTTTCGTTCACGGCATCTCCTCGAGTAGGGCGGTGGGTTGACTTCAGCATCGCATGGCCCGCGGGCTTTCGCAACAATCTTTTCCCCGGAAAAGGTGTAACGGCGACGGCGGTTTCCGTACCGCGAAATGTGTCAGTTCCGTGTTGCCTTGACCCGGCCCGCCAGCCACGTCCAGACGATCTGCGCGGCGGCCAGCGAGGTCAGCTCCTGGTGGTCGTACACGGGCGCGACCTCGACGCAGTCCATGCCGACGAAGGGCAGGGTGCTCAGCTCCTCGAGCAAGGTGAACGCCTGCGCCGTGCTGAGGCCGCCCGGCTCGGGCGTGCCGGTGCCGGGCGCGTAGGCCGGGTCGAGGGCGTCGATGTCGAAGCTCAGGTACAGCGGCGGCTGGCCGTGGGCCTCCCAGCGCGCGCGGAACTGGTCGACGAAAGGCGACAGCTGTGCCGGGCTCGCGAGGCCGCGCAGGTCGCGCGCCGTGAAGATCAGCCCGCCCTGGTCGCGCACGTACTCGCGCGCGGCGCGCTCGCCCGCGGAGCGGATGCCGAACTGCGTCATGCATTCGGGCACGACCAGGCCTTCCTGGATGGCCTCGTAGACCCAGGTGCCGTGGCCGCTCGGCTCGCCGAAGTGATTCGTCCACGTGTCGCAGTGCGCGTCGAAATGCACGACCGCCAGCGGCCGGCCATGGTGCGCGCGGTAGGCGCGCAGCAGCGGCAGCGTGATGGAGTGGTCACCGCCCAGCCACGCCATCTGGTGCGCGGCGATCAGCGGCGCGACCTGCGCGGGCATCGCCGCCCGCATGCCCTCGAGTCCCGTGTTGGGCAGCGCGAGGTCGCCGGCGTCGCCGACGAAGGGCGTCGGCGAGACGTCGAACCAGGGATGCGTCGCGTCGCACAGCATGTGGCTGGCGGTGCGGATCGCGCGCGGGCCGAAGCGGGCGCCGGGGCGGTTGGTGACCGAGCCGTCCCAGCAGACACCGGCGACGGCGAAGGAGTGCTCGGACGAGGCCGGGGCAGCGCCGAGGAAGCCGGCGTGCGACAGGTACGGAAATGCGGTCATGGGCGACCTTTGAACGGGACGTCAGCGCCTTGGCCGTCCTGAGGCGGGCTGAGGGCGCGAATCATAGGCCGAGGGCCTTCCGCGCGGGCCGCGCCGGGCTTTGCGGAGCGCGAATCCAGCCTTCGGAAAGCGTCAATTTCGCATCGGGCACTGCGTTCCACATTGCGGAAAGGTGGCGTGGTGCGTCGCAGCAAAGTTTCTCATGATGGGAAATTGCTTGCCGCATCGCGAAACGAGAACTCTAACTCGTTGATTCGCATAGCCGACATCTTTAGTCTTATATAAGACATAAGTCTTCCATTTCGGACGCAAGAGGAATACGCTTGATCCCAACGAACACCTCTTTTTCATCAGCTTGTCTTGCCACCCGAAGGAACCAACATGACCCAACTCACCCGTGACCAGCAGATCGCCGCCCTCGAGAAGGACTGGGCCGAGAACCCGCGCTGGAAGGGCGTCAAGCGCACCTATTCGGCGGCCGACGTCGTGCGCCTGCGCGGCTCGCTGCAGATCGACCACACGCTGGCCAAGCGCGGCGCCGAGAAGCTGTGGAACCTGGTCAACACCGAGCCCTTCGTCAACTCGCTGGGCGCGCTGACGGGCAACCAGGCGATGCAGCAGGTCAAGGCCGGCCTGAAGGCCATCTACCTGTCGGGCTGGCAAGTCGCGGGCGACGCCAACAGCAACGGCGAGATGTACCCCGACCAGTCGCTGTACTCGGTGGACTCGGTGCCCAAGGTCGTCAAGAAGATCAACGCCACGTTCAAGCGCGCCGACGAGATCCAGTGGTCGGAAGGCAAGAACGACATCGACTACTTCGCGCCCATCGTGGCAGATGCCGAAGCCGGCTTCGGCGGCGTGCTGAACGCGTTCGAGCTGATGAAGTCGATGATCGAGGCCGGTGCCTCGGGCGTCCACTTCGAGGACCAGCTGGCCGCGGCCAAGAAGTGCGGCCACATGGGCGGCAAGGTGCTCGTCCCGACGCGTGAAGCGGTGGCCAAGCTGTCGGCCGCGCGCCTGGCCTCCGACGTGATGGGCACGCCCACCGTGCTGCTGGCCCGCACCGACGCCGAAGCGGGCGACCTGGTCACCAGCGACATCGACGACAACGACAAGCCGTTCTGCACCGGCGAGCGCACCGTCGAAGGCTTCTTCCGCACGCGCAACGGCCTGGAGCAGGCCATCAGCCGCGGCCTGGCCTACGCGCCGTACGCCGACATGATCTGGTGCGAGACGGGCAAGCCCGACCTGGCCTTCGCCAAGCAGTTCGCCGACGCGATCCACGCCAAGTTCCCCGGCAAGCTGCTGGCGTACAACTGCTCGCCGTCGTTCAACTGGAAGAAGAACCTCGACGACGCGACGATCGCCAAGTTCCAGCGCGAGCTCGGCGCGATGGGCTACAAGTTCCAGTTCATCACGCTGGCCGGCTTCCACGCGCTGAACTACTCGATGTTCAACCTGGCCTACGGCTACGCGCGCAACAACATGAGCGCGTTCGTCGAGCTGCAGGAGTCGGAATTCGCCGCCGCCGAGAAGGGCTTCACCGCCGTCAAGCACCAGCGCGAAGTGGGCACGGGTTACTTCGACGCCGTCACGACCACGATCGAACGCGAGGCCTCCACCGGCGCGCTGAAGGGCTCGACGGAAGACGAGCAGTTCTTCGACAAGAAGCACGCCTGAGGCGTGGCGTCCGCCGGGTCGATCGCCCGCACCGGCGGTCGACCGGCATGACAACGAGACCCATCCGTCTTGAGCAACGGATGGGTCTTTTTCATGGCGCGCGTTCCCTGTCGGCCTGGGGCGCGGTGGCCGCCGGCTCGTCTTTGCGCATGCGCAGCAAGGCTTTGCGCGACAGGTGATAGGCCATCAGGTGGAAGGGCATGCGCACCCAGTGCGAGCGCAAGTAAAGCGCCATGCGCGCGCGCATGACGGCGGCGGTCTCCGCGCTGGGATGGGCCGGCTGGAGCGCGTGGCGGTAACACCAGGCCATCAGCGCGGCCACGGGGCGAGACGGACGCCACCTCTGCGCCGCCGCCAGCACCGCGGGCGGAACCGGCGTGCCCAGGATCTCGGTGCTCGTCTGCAAGGCGTAGTAGAGCGAGCGGCCCAGGCCCAGCGCGGCGGCGCGGGGGATCAGCTCGTCCCAGAATCGCGCGTCGCGGCCGAAGTCGCGCAGCAGCAGGTCGATGTCGAACAGGTCCCGCAGGCCGTTCGCGAACTCGCCCTCGTGGAACAGATGGGTGGCGCTGTGCAGCAGCATGTCGACGGGTTGCAGGACGAACACGCCGTCGTGTCCCGCCAACGGCACCGCCGCGTCGAGCAGGGCCTGCGCGTCGACGCGCACCCGCGACGTCGTGGGCAGGATGTTGTGGTGCACGTCGATGGTGGTATCGCGGCGGACGTGGCGCAGCGGCGGGATCTCGTGCATCCACTCGCGGTAGTAGTGCTGGTCGTAGGCGTCGTGATCCGAGGCCTGCCAGCCGGACAGCATCAGCGCCGATTCGACCGCCGGCAACCGGGCGCGTGGAACCAGGATGTCGATGTCCGAGAACAGCCGGCCCTTCGCCACCGGCAGCTGCGCCACCTCGTAGGCGGCGCCCTTGAGCAGGATGACCGGGGCGCCGCTTGCTGCGAGCGCCTGCTGGATGCACTGCAGTTCCCACCGGACCGAGATCGACTGGCGCCGGGCGATCACGTCGGCGGCGTGCAGGTGCTGCCGCGGGGCGGCGGGCACCGCGGCCATCAGGCCCGCGTCCCGCAGGGTGCTGCTCAGGCGGGCCAGCAGGTTGGCGCGGCGCGCCTGCCTGACCAGCAGATCCCATTGCGCGGGCGTGCAGGCCTTGATCGACGACGGGTCGGTCAGGACGGACTGGATCAGCGTGGACGAGGTCATGGCGCGCCCGTCGCGGCGAGGCGCTCGAAGGCTTCGGCGGCATCCTCCAGCCGGCCGTAGTTGAAGCGGAGGCACTCGCACTGCTCGACGAGCCGACCCATGGCCTCGAATCCGCGCACGCCGTGCATGTCGTAGTTGAACGACTGCTCGGCCAGCGTCATGAACGCGCGTTCCTTGCCGTGCGGCGTGAACACGGGAGCGGCGCCCGCTTCGTAGGACGGCAGCACGACCCACGCCGCGCGCGTCGGCTCGCGCACGCGCCGCACGCTCGCGGCGGGCGGCTGCAGCAGCGAGACCGTTCCCTTGGCCGTGTCGGGGACGGGCGATGTCATGACCGCCTCCGGCGCGAACGCGCGGATGGCGGCGATCGATGCGTTCTTCAGGCTGACGGGGCGCGCCATGCCGTGGATCAGGCCGCTGTCCATGTCGAGCAGGGCCAGTTCATCGGACAGCAGGCGCCAGCCCCGCTGGATCAGCCCGGCGCACAGCGTGCTCTTGCCTGAGCCGGGCGGCGCCGGCAGCACGGCTGCGCGACCGTCGCGCTCGATGACGGCCGCATGGATCGTGAGGTACTGATGGGCGTGCGCGGCCACGCACCAGTTGAGGCCCCACTCGATCATCGGGAAGGCCTGCTGCGCCGGCAGCGGCGCGAACGAGGGCAGGTCGTCGTAGTAGAAGCGCGCCTGCGGCTTGTACCAGCGGCGCAGGCCGGGTTCGAGCGAGACTTCCACCGAGAAATCGGCGAAGGCCTCCGGCGCGCAGACGGCGAACTCGCCGTACATGTCGGCGATGTCGCGCACAAGGCTGGGAACGTCGGAGCGCACGCGCGCGACGAACGGGGGAAGGTCGAGCAGGAACTCGCCGCGCCGCAACAGGCGCGCGAGTTCGTCCTGCGAGAGTTGCGCGACCTTCAAGCCGGAGACGCGACGACCAGCCCCACGCGGCGCATCGATTCGAGGCTTTGTTCGATCGCGCTCAGCGCGGACTCGGGTGCATCGTCCACGATGACGTCGCCCAGACCATCCAGCAATGCGCGCGCGCTGCGCGGGACGTCGGGCTCGAGACGCTGCAGAAGTTCGAGCGCCAGGGGTTCGAGCAGATGCGTGTCGCCGCTGAGCATGTCGTAGGCGACACCCTCGTCGCCGCTCCACGAGCGGACGAGAAAGCGCTCGCGGCCGGCGCTGGACCAGGTGTTCATGGGCGAAGCAGGCCAGGCCTCAGGGCTGCACCATCCAGTTGGACGTCAGGTAGTTCATGATGTCGGTCTGGTTCCAAACGACGCCCTTGAGGTTGGGCGGCGAGTAGCTGCCGCCCGCCATCAGCGGCAACTGGTCGACCAGATTGTTGCGCAGGCAGGTCTGAACGGATGTGACGAACTTCGCGTTCAGCCGCGCGCACAGCATGTACTTCTGGAACTGCGTGCCATTCTTGAGCTTGTCCATCAGCTTGTTGCTGCTGGTGAGCCCGCTCGGAATGCCCCCGTACGGCTGGTACAGCGTGCCCACCGTGTAGGCATTGATCTGCGTCGTGTTGTTGCACCCGAGGTGCGGCCAGGGCTGTCCGAGGCTGCCGTGGGCGGTGTTGTTGCACCATTCGGTGATCGACCAGCACTCGTCGGAAATCTCGTGCGATCCCTCGCGCGCCGTGGTGCTGGCGGTCGGGGCGAGCTGCGCCGATCCCCAGGCCGACGTCGTGTTGCAATGCCATGCGCGCGCGGGGCGGCTGGTCAGCGTCAGCGCCACCGAGGCACCGGAGGCGCCCAGCTTGAGCAGGCGCCGCCGTTTCAGGCCGTCGGCGACCAGTCCGGCGCCGTTGCCCGGCGCGGAGTTGGTCGACGATTCAAGCGAAGGGGTCTTGTCAGGTTCAGTCATGGATCGTTCCGATCTCAAACGTGCTGGGCCGTTCCGTTTCTCGTCGCCTCACTGTCCCTCGCGGAACATCACGACGCTCACTGTCTCGATGAGGATCAGGATGTCCAGCAACAACGAGTTGTTCTTCACATAGTACAGATCGAACTGGTGCTTGCGGCGGGCGTCCTCGAACGTCGCGCCGTAGTGGTACCGCACTTGCGCCCAGCCGGTGACACCGGGCTTGACGCTGTGCCGGATGTCGTAGAAGGGGATCTGGTCCTTCAGCTGCGCCACGAAGCTGGGACGCTCCGGGCGCGGGCCGACGAGGCTCATCTCGCCCTTGAGCACGCTGAAGAGTTGCGGCAGCTCGTCGATCCGGGTCTTGCGGATGAAGGCGCCGACGCGGGTCGTGCGCGGGTCGTTGCGCACTGCCCAGCGCGCCACGCCGTCCTTCTCCGAGTCGACGAACATGCTGCGGAACTTCAGGCATGTGAATTCGACGCCGCCGAGGCCGGTGCGGCGCTGGCGGTAGAAAATGGGGCCGCGACTGTCCAGCGGCACCGCGATCATCGTCGCAATCATGATGGGCGACAGCAGCATCAGCAGGACGATCGAGCTGACGATGTCGAACAGGCGCTTGACGAACGTGCGCACGCTGCCCTGAACGAAGCCGTGCCCGTAGACGAGCCAGCTGCCCTTGAGGCTGTCGATCGGCACCTGGCGCTTCGTCTTCTCGCAGAAGCCGGCGAAATCGAGCACCGGCACGCCCTTGATGCGGCAGGCCAGCAATTGATCCATCGGAACGCCGCCACCCCGTTGCTCGCGCACCGCGACGATCACTTCCTGGATGCCGTGCAGGGAGACCAGGTCAGGAATGGACGCGTTCTCGGGGAACACGTGCAGGCCAGAGCCGGAGAGCTCGGGCGCGGACGGGCCGCCGCACGACGGAAACAGGCCGACGACGTCGCGCGACATCTCGCCCTGGCAAGACAGCTCGCGGGCGATCTCGTAGGCCTCGGGCCCGGTGCCGACGATCAGCACGCGCGCCAGGGGCGACACCCGGCGCATCACGTTGCCCCCGGTGCGAATCAGGAGCAGGCCGATGCCCAGGTACACCAGCGTGAGGATCAGCGTCGCGAGCGATTCGGGCACACCGACCGCGCGCATCGCCAGGTTCGTCAGGAAGCCGCCGGCGCCCATGGCCAGCGTGATGCGTCCGACCGTCGCGGCCAGCGAAATGGTGCCGGGCCGGTAAAGGCCGACCAGCGCGTACATGGCCGCCATGACCAGCGCGAAGATCGCGGCGCTTGCCAGCGTCAGCGGCAGCTGCGGGAAGATCTCGGGGACCCGCGCAGACTTGACCGCCAGCGTGGACGTCGCAAGCACGAGCGCACTGAAACAAAGGATGGCGTCAACCGCGACCTCCGCGCCAGCGCGTGGTGCAATCGTATCCGTGATGAGTTTCATTAGTCACCCTCCATCCGATGCCCCTGCGCGCACGAGACAGGGTCGTGACGCTGGTGTAACCTTTTGTTTATCTTAAGGTCGAGGCGTGCCGGGCGCCACCCCCTTAATTGGGGAGAAGGCGAAAACCCGAAGTCCGCCGCGTGTCACATCCGGGCAGGATACGGATCGCACCGACGTCGCCGCGAACCGGCATCCATCCCGCGAATAAGAAGCTGCGGCCGCCGGGATTTGTTTTTACACTAGCTCCGAGTCGACTTCGTGACGCACGGCGTACGGGGCAGGGCATGCGCGGTTCGAGGCGGGCGTTCCGTTGGTGCGCCGCGACGTCTCGCCGAAACGCATCAACCGGGAGGGGGAAATCATTTGACGAGCGCTTCTTCCGAGCTCGCTGCATGGAGCTTCGGGCTCGCAGGCCTGATCTTTTCGGCGTTTGCCGTCCGCCTGTGGGCACTGGGCTATGCCCGGGCCCCGCGCAGCGCCACGTCGACATCCCTCGTGGCGGCGGCGTCGTGCTCCGCGTTGTGGGCCGGGTTCGGGCTCGCCGACCTGTACAGCACCGACGTCGTCTTCCGCGGCCTGGCGGCCGTGGCGGACATCGCTCGCTATGCATGCTGGAACGTGTGTCTCCTGAGCTTCCTCGGCCCGGAGAAGGAAAGTCGCCTCGGCGGCCGGTGGCTGGTGTCGATGTCCGCCATCCTCATCGCGGCGGCCTTGCTCACGCAGTGGCCGGCCGCGCTGCAGCAGGTCTTCGCACCCCAGGCGTCGCCTGTGCTCCTGAGCGCGCTGTCGTTGCCTGTGTTCTCGCTCGTGCTGGTCGAACAGCTGTACCGCAACGTCCACGAGGACTCGCGCTGGAACGCGAAGCCGCTGTGCCTCGGCCTGACGGGCACCTTCATCTTCGACCTCTACCTGTATTCGCGGGCGCTGCTGGTGGGCCACGTCGACGAGCAGGCGCTGGAGGTGCGCGGCCTGGTGCATGCGCTGATGGTGCCTCTGCTGTTCGTGTCCATCCGGCGCCGGCGCGACTGGATCTCCAAGCTGCGCCTGTCCCGCCGGGCGGCATTCCATTCCGCCACCTTGCTGATCGCAGGCGTGTACCTGCTGTTCGTGTCGGCGATCGGCTACTACGTGCGCTACTTCGGCGGCGAATGGGGCCAGGCGCTGCAGCTGGCCGTGGTGTTCGCGGCGCTGGTCGCGCTCAGCGTGGTCGGCTTTTCGGGGTCGGTGCGCGCGAAGCTGAAGGTGCAGCTGGGAAAGCATTTCTTCAAGTATCGCTACGACTATCGCGAGGAATGGCTGCGCTTCACTCACACGCTGTTCGGCGAGAACTCGCCGCAGGACATGGGACGCCAGGTGATCACCGGCCTGGCCGACATGCTGGAGAGCCCGGCGGGCCTGTTGTGGACGCGGGTCGGTGGCAGCGAGGCGTTCAGGAACACGGCGCGCTGGAACATGCCCGCGCAATCCGACCCCGAGGACGCCGGCGCGCCGTTCTGCCAGTTCCTCATGCGCAGCGGTTGGGTGATCGACCTCGATCAGTACCGGCAGACGCCGCAGAAATACAACGACCTGGTCGTGCCGAACTGGTTGATGGCGACGCCGCAGGCCTGGCTGGTCGTTCCGCTGCGCGTGGCCGACGAGCTGATCGGTTTCGTCGTCCTGGCCAGCCCGCGCGCGCCGGTGGACATCAACTGGGAGGTCAACGACCTGCTCAAGACCGCCGGCCGTCAGGCCGCCGGCTTCCTGGCGCAGATGCAGGCCACGGAAGCGTTGCTGGAGGCGCGCAAGTTCGATGCGTTCAACCGCATGTCGGCGTTCGTCGTGCATGACCTGAAGAACATCGTCACGCAACTGTCGCTGATGATGAAGAACGCCAAGCGGCTGCAGGCCAACCCCGAGTTCCAGCAGGACATGCTGGCGACGGTGGAGAACTCGCTGGAGCGGATGCGCCAGATGATGCTGCAGCTGCGCGAGGGCGCGGCCGGCGCCCAGACCGCGGCGGACGTTGACCTCGCCGCCGCATTGCGGCGCATCGAGTCGCCGGCGCTCGTCAAGGGCCGGCGCCTGGAGATCAACGCACCCGAGCGGATCACCACTCGCGGCGACACGCAACGCCTGGAACGGGTGATCGGCCACATCGTGCAGAATGCGCTCGACGCGACCGAGAGCGCCGGCGCGGTGTCCGTCAAGCTCGACCGGGTCGGCAGCCAGGCGCGCATCGAGGTGGCCGACACCGGGCACGGCATGTCGCGCGAATTCATCAGCGACCGGCTCTTCAAGCCGTTCCAGACGACCAAGCCGGCGGGCATGGGCATCGGTGCCTACGAAAGCCTCCAGTACGTCCAGGAATTGGGCGGCACCATCCAGGTTCAGAGCGAACCGGGCCAGGGCACGCGGGTCGTCATCCTGCTGCCGCTGCTCGAGGCGCAGAATGAATCGGACATCGACATGTTGAAGGCATCATGACTTCCGACCCGGGACGCACGCTCCTGATCGTCGAGGACGACCTCGCGCTCCAGAAGCAGATCAAGTGGTCGCTCGACCGGTTCGAATCCGTCACCGCGAACGATCGCGAGTCGGCGCTGGTGCAGATGCGGCGCTTCAATCCGGGCGTCGTGACGATGGACCTGGGCCTGCCGCCGGACGCCGATTCGGTATCCGAGGGCTTCCAGCTGCTCGAGCGCATCCTGGCGCTGGACGGCGACACCAAGGTCATCGTCCTCACCGGACAGAACGACCACGCCAACGCGCTGCGTGCGGTGTCGCTGGGCGCCTACGACTTCTTCGCCAAGCCGTTCGAGCCGGACCTGCTGAACCTGACGGTGGAACGCGCCTTCAAGGTCTTCGAGCTCCAGAAGGAGAATCGACGGCTGCAGGCCCTGCATCAGCCCGACGCGCTGTCTGGCCTCATCACGCGCGATCCCGAGATGCTGCGCGTCTGCCGGATGGTCGAGAAGGTGGCGGCCAGCAATGCGACGGTGATGCTGCTGGGCGAGAGCGGCACGGGCAAGGAGGTGCTGGCCAACGGCCTGCACCAGGCCTCGCCGCGCCGCGCCGGCAAGTTCGTCGCGATCAACTGCGCGGCCATCCCCGAGAACCTGCTCGAAAGCGAGCTGTTCGGCTACGAGAAGGGCGCCTTCACCGGCGCCGCCAAGACGACCCCTGGCCGCATCGAGACGGCCAATGGCGGCACGCTGATGCTTGACGAGATCGGCGACCTGCCGTTCCCGCTGCAATCCAAGCTGCTGCGATTCCTGCAGGAGCGCGTGATCGAACGCGTCGGCGGCCGCTCGGAGATTCCGGTCGACGTGCGCATCGTCTGCGCGACCCACCAGGACCTCACCGCGCTGACGAAGGAAGGTCGCTTCCGCGAGGATCTGTACTACCGCCTCGCGGAGATCGTGATCGAGATCCCGCCGTTGCGCGCGCGCCCGGGCGACGCCGCGCTGCTCGCGCACGCCTTCGTCCGCCGCTTCGCCCAGGAGCAGAACCGCGGCTCGATGCTGCTCGGCGAGGACGCGGCCAAGGCCATCGAGGCGCACGCCTGGCCCGGCAACGTGCGCGAACTCGCGAGCTGCATCCGGCGCGCCGTCATCATGGCCGACGGCAACCAGATCGCGGCGCGGGACCTCGGCTTGAAGGGGGGCGCCGCGGCGGATGACGCGGACATGTCGTCTTTCGACCTGCGCCTGGCGCGCGAGGCAGCCGAACGCAAGACGATCCTCGCGGCGCTCGGACGGGTCAATGGCAACATCGTCAAGGCAGCCGACCTGCTCGGGGTGAGCCGCCCGACGCTCTACGACTTGATGAATCGGTTGGGCCTCAAGTGATCTCGAATGCAGTGTCGATACTCTTTTTCCAGGGCTCCGAAACCATGAAGAACAAAGCTGCAGCGGCGACCTTCGCCGTGCTGGTCGCATCGTGCCTCGTCGGGTGCGGCAACAAGTCGCCGGAGGCGTTTATCGCATCGGCCAAGGCCAGCATGGCCAAGAAGGACGACAAGACAGCCATCATCCAGATCAAGAACGCGTTGCAGGCGGATCCGAATTCCGGCGAGGCGCGCTTTCTCCTCGGATCGATGCTGCTCGATCAGGGCTACTCCGAGGTGGCGGATGTGGAGTTGCACAAGGCGGACGCGCTGCACTACTCGCCTGACCTCGTCGTTCCCAAGCTCGCGGCCGTGATGTTGGCGCGCGGATACTACAAGAAGGTCATCGAGACCTACGCGACGACAAAGCTGGGGCAGCCGGCGTCGATGGCGGACCTGCAGACTTCCCTGGCCTACGCCTACGCGATGCAAGATCAGCGCGACCTCTCCGACGCCGCGCTGAAGGCGGCATTGGCGGCGGTGCCGGACTTCGAGCCGGCGCTCATCGCGCAGGCACGCTTCGTCGCCCGTTCCGGTGATCCCGACGGTGCGATTGCGCTGGCCGGCAAGGTGCTGCAACGCGACCCGCGCAACGCGGACGCGTTGCGGCTGCAGGGCGACGTCCACATGTACCTGAAGAGCGATCCCGACCAGGCGCTGGCGGACTACCGCAAGGCGCTGGAGATCGACCCGGCGTCCACGCCGGTGCATCTGGCCATCCTTTCCATCCTGATGTCTCAACACAAGACGGACGAGGCCGAGACGCAGTTGGCACAGATGCGCAAGGTGACCGGCAACACGGCGCAGGCGATCTATATCGATGCGCTGATCGCCTATGCGCGCAAGAACAACGAGAAGGCGCACCAGCTGACCGAGCAACTGCTCAAGGTCGCGCCCAACAGCCCGTCCATCCTGCTGCTGGCGGGGGGCGTGGAGCTGCAGTCCGGTTCGCTGGTGCAGGCTCAGACCTACCTGGAACATGCCGTGAGGCTGACGCCCGGCTCGCTCACGGCGCGGCGCATGCTGATCACGGCCTTTCTGCGGTCCAGCCAGCCGGAAAAGGCCCTGGCCGCCCTGCAGCCTTACGAGGCGAAAGGATCGTTGCCTCCCGAGCTCTATTCGATCGCTGCAGAGGTCTATCTGCAAAACGGCGACTTGAAGACCGCCGAGAAATACTTCGACGCGACTGCCAAGCAGGATCCCAGCGACGCGAGCGCACGAACCTCGCTGGCGCTCGCGCACATGATCGACGGCCAGGCGCCGCAGGCCTTCGAGGAACTTCAGGGCATCGCCGCCAGCGACAAGGGAACGACCGCGGATTCGGCACTCATCAGCGCCTACATGAAGCGTGGAGACTACGACAGCGCGCTGCACGCCATCGATGCGCTCGAGCGCAAGGACCCCGGCCGGCCGGTTGCTTCCGATCTGCGTGGTCGCATTCAACTGGCCAAGAACAACCCTGCGGAGGCGCGTCGCAATTTCGAGAAGGCGCTGGCGCTGTCGCCGAACTATTTCCCCGCGGTGGCCAATCTCGCGGCGCTCGATGTTCGGGACAACAAGCTGGCCGATGCCCGGAAGCGGCTGGAGGCGTACTCGGCTGCCAATCCCAAGAGCGGCGCGGCGCTGATGGCGCTTGCGCTTCTTCCCGGAACCTCCAGTGATGCGGCGATCGGGTACCTGGGCAAGGCCATCGCCGCGAACCCGTCGAATCCAGCCCCGCGCATCCTGCTGAGCGATCTCTACCTCGCTCAGAAGAACACGCGAATGGCGGGCACGACCGCACAGGACGCCGTTGCCGCGATGCCCGATCAACCAGAACTGCTGCAACTGCTGAGCCGGGTCCAGCTGCAATCGGGTGAGGCGAACCAGGCGGTCGCCACTTTGGCGAAGGCCGTGCAACTGGAGCCGCATTCACCGGAGGCGCTCGTGCGTCTGGCCGACACCCAGATGCAGGCGGGCAACAAGGACGATGCTCGCGAATCGCTGCACAAGGCGCTGCTGCTCAGGCCAGATCTGATCGAGGCGCAGCGCAAGCTCATGGCGCTCGACGCGAACTTGGGAAATGTCGCCGACGCCCAGGACATTGCACGGACGGTGCAGCGGCAGCGTCCGAAGGAGGGTGTCGGATTCGCCATGGAAGGCGATCTTGCCGCCTCGCGCAAGGACTGGGGCAAGGCGGTGAGCGCCTATCGAGCCAGCCTCAAGCTCACGCCGGTCACCGACGTGGCTGTCAAGCTGGATTCGGTGCTGACCGCGTCGGGCGCCGGGGCCGAGGCGATCAAGTTCGAGGCCGACTGGCGCGCGGCGCATTCCGGCGATGCGACGTTCCTGTTCCATTTGGGCGATGTCGCGCTGGGCCGCAAGGACTACGCGTCGGCCGAGTCGTCGTATGCCGCCGTGATCAAGCTGCAGCCGTCGAACGCGGCAGCGTTCAACAATCTGGCGTGGGTCGCCAGCCTGCAGAACAAGCCTGCCGCCCTGGAATACGCGCGAAAGGCCAACGAGCTGGCCCCCGACCAGCCAGCCTTCATGGACACGCTCGCGGTCATCCTCGGGGCGGCGGGGCAGCTCGACAAGGCCATCGAGTTGCAGAAGAAGGCCGTGGCGCAGTTGCCGGCCAATGACGACTTCAAGCTGGACTTGGCCAGGCTGTACCTGAAGGCCGGCAACAAGGCCGAGGCGCGCGTGGAACTGGACAAGCTGGCTGCCCTGGGCAACAAGTTCGCCGGTCAGGCCGAGGTGATCAACCTGCGGAAGGATCTCTGATGGCGGCTGCGCCCGAGTTGCTGAACAACCCAGGCGCCGCAGCAAGCAGCCCGCGGACGCCGAGCTCGCACAACTGCAACACGCGCTCGAATCCGCCCACGTCCCCGAAATAGGGATCCGGCACGTCCTTGCCTTCGAAGCCGGGCGCGAAGTCCAGGAAGCGGCGGATCTTGTGCGCATGTTCCGGAGCGCAGACATCGACGAGTGCGTCGAGATGTCCGCCGTCCATCGCCAGCACAAGATCGTTGGCGGCGAAGTCCTCTGGCGTCGCGCGCCGCGCGCCGTGAGCGCCGACCGCATAGCCGGCTCGCGTCAGCACGGCCCGCGCTCGCGGGTCGATGGGAGGGCGTCCGCGCAAGGCGCTCGTGCCTGCGGAGTCGAAGGCCATGCGCATTCGAAGTCCGGCGCCCCCGACGAGGGTCCGGCCAACAGCGGCCGCCATGGGCGAGCGGCACAGGTTGCCGGTGCAGACGAACAGGA
This sequence comes from Scleromatobacter humisilvae, assembly GCF_023231945.1. Lineage (GTDB taxonomy): Bacteria > Pseudomonadota > Gammaproteobacteria > Burkholderiales > Burkholderiaceae_C > Scleromatobacter > Scleromatobacter humisilvae. The sequence continues at coordinate 524,008 of NZ_JAJLJH010000002.1, read as the reverse complement.
TCCGGACGGTTTCCATCAATGAACGAACCGATGCTTCAGGCGGCATTTCCCGGCGCGCGGCGCGGCATCCCCGACTTCATGGCTGCGGCGGCTTGCGCGCCACCACGTCGTAGCAGTTGCCGCTGACGCGTTCCGAGACGATGGTCAGCCCGGACTGGATCAGGCGCTGCCGCACGTCCTCCTGCTCGTAGGGCTTGTACAGGATGCCCTTGCGCATGCCCCAGCGATTGATGCGCTCGGCGATGCCGCGCCAGGGCCAGCCGCTGCGCGGGTAGAGCAGCACGTTGGCGGCCAGCACGCCATCGGGCTTCAGCACGCGCCGTATCTCGCGGAATGCGCCGTCCACGTCGGGGAAGCAGTGGACGGCGTTGGCGACGTTGACCGTGTCGAAGTGGTCGGACGGCAGCGGCATCGCGGCGGCGTCGGCAAGCAGGAAACGCAGCCCGGGCTTGCCTGCGAAGCGGTGGCGCGCGCCCGCCAGCATGGACTCCGCATAGTCGGCACCGACGATGCGTACCGGGGGCAGCTTCTTCCAGCGGCGCCAGCGCAGGAGCAGTTCGAGCATCGTTCCGCTGCCCACCGCGAGTTCGAGGTGGTCGGCACCAAAGTTCGGCCCGAAGAAGCGCAATTGATGCGGCAGCGTGCTGTTGTAGGCGAAGGTCAGGATGAAGAACCCGCGGACGTCGTACCACCACGGCTCCGACTTGTAGGCCTCCGCGATCTCGTCTGCCGATTTGCCGCTGCCGCTGGCTGGTTCCACGAAAGTCTCCTCGCGTTCGGTCGGATTGGCGATGCCAAGCGGCACGTTCCCATGTTCTACGCCTGACAGTGGGTGTCGAAAGATCTTACAGTAGCTCGAGACTTATTTCCGCTTGCGACGCGCAAGTGATTGATTCAAAAGGAAATCTGCCAGTGCTCAGGAAGTTGGCACAGTGCGTGCTTTAAAGGAGCCAAGGACGATGTTCCGATTGCCGAGAACCAGTCGGCGATGGCGACAAGTCCGTAGAGCACGTCCTCAATTCCATTCAGGAGCGAGAAACATGAAGACAAGAATCCTACTGCAAACCATTGCCGCTTCGGTCGCCGTGATGGTCGCTGGCGTGGCATCGGCGGTGCCCGTGTACCCCGATTTCACGGTCAATCCGATCGGCATCAGCCCCAGCACCCCGCTGCCTGGCGTGACGACGCCGTTCACGGCGAACGATATCGGCGGTTCCTATTCGGAACTGCTGACGCTGAATCCGACGAGCGCTACGTCTGGAACGTTCCAGGCGAGCCTGTCTTTCCTGGCGCAGTACTTTGACGAGGTCGACAGCATCACCGGGAAGAACACCTTCTCTGCGAACCAGACCGGTCTGGGCGTGAACTACGGTCTGCTCGCGATCTTCAACGGCACCGGCACGTATTCGACCACCGGCAGCGGCACCACGTTCACGTTGACGCCCGGCGGCAACCTGACGCTGGACTATGACACGGGCGCGCACGCCGGCTTCAACCAGGGGGCGACCACCTTCACGTTCAAGTCCAACGGCGACACGCTCACGACGATCGCCACGGGTGTCGGCGTCAACGGCTCGGGCACGCCCGCCAACGCCGGCAACCTCAGCGGCGCGTTCGGCCAGACGACCACCTTCGCCCTGAATGCGATCGGCGGCCAGTTCTTCACGTCGCCGTCGCCGTTCTACCCGCTGAGCTTCCAATCGGGTCAGCTCGAAGCGATCCAGATCCCGACCGCCGCGTCGACGATCCTGGTCACCGGCTCGATCAACGCCAACTTCCTGCCCATCCCTGAGCCGGCCGACCTCGCGCTGGTCGGTATCGCGCTGCTGGGCCTGGGCCTGGCGGTCAAGCGTCGCCACTCGGCGTAATCGCTGCATCGAGCCACCCGGCTCGACCAAAGAATGGCGCCTGCGGGCGCCATTCTTGTCTTCGGACCCATGTGCGACGGTTCCATGGGTTTCGGGGTATCGTGTGACGGAGGCGAGCGGTCGTCGTCGCCAGTTGATCCGATGAGGTGATTGCCCCGTGTCCGCCGCGACCTTCGACTACCAGCGTGCGTTCTCGCGCAACTTCGGCTGGGTCACCGCGGCCGAACAGGAGACCCTGCGGTCCAAGCGGATCGCCATCGCCGGCATGGGCGGGGTCGGCGGTGCACACCTGAGGACATTGGCGCGCCTGGGGGTCGGCAACTTCAACATCGCCGACTTCGACCGGTTCGAGATCCACAACATGAACCGGCAGGCCGGGGCGTTCATGTCGACCATGGGGCAGCCCAAGGTCGACGTCATGGCCGGCATTGGCCGCGACATCAATCCGCAAGCCGACATCCGCATGTTTGGCGAGGGCGTCACGCCGTCGAACATCGACGAGTTCCTGCGCGACGTCGACGTCTACGTGGACAGCATCGACTTCTTCGCGATGGACGCGCGGCGTCTTCTTTTCAGGACGTGCTACGAGCGTGGCATTCCCGCGCTGACGGCGGCGCCGCTCGGAATGGGCGTGGCGATGCTTGGCTTTGCGCCGCCGGGGATGAGCTTCGAGCAGTATTTCAAGGTCGAGGGGCACGACCACCAGGAGCAGTTCGCCCGCTTCATCGCGGGGTTGTCGCCGGCCATGCTGCAGCGCAACTATCTCGTCGCGCCAGAGGCGGTCAATTTTGTCGAGCAGCGAGGACCGTCCACCGGCATGGCCTGCGACCTTTGCGCGGGCGTCATGGGCACGGCCGTCCTCAAGGTGCTGCTGGGGCGCGGCCGCTTCCGATTCGCGCCGTGGGCCATGCAGTTCGACGCCTATCGCGATCGCCTGAGCTTCACCTGGCGGCCCGGGGGCAACGCCAATCCACTGCAGCAACTGCTGCTGATGCTGATTCGTCCGCGCTTGCGGGGTTGAGCGTTCGGATCGGCGGCCTTCATGACCGTCGTGTTGCAAACACGTCCGGGTGTGCAGGAATGCCGCTTCGCGATGTCGGGGTTCACCCAAAGGGGGGGTCGTTTCCCTACGACTGAGCCTTGCGGCTGCCTGCTTGGATGTGCCATGATTCCGGCGAGGATTGCTGGAGGGAAGCGGGCGGCCTGAGGCGTGTGAGATGGGGCGGGAGCTCCCTCCGGCGCACTGCGTCGGTCACGTCTGTTTGTGGAGGACACCATGACAAGATCTATCGGTAGGACGGCGCGTGCGGCAATGGGCGCGCTGCTTTGTTCAGTCATCTGTCTGATGGCCGGATGCACCAGCGTGTCCGCCGGGCTGCCGCCTGCGCCGCAGTCGGCCTCGACCCAGGACTACAGCTACATCGTGGGCTCCGGCGATTCGCTCAACATCACCGTGTGGCGCAATCCCGAACTCAACATGACCGTCACGGTTCGCCCGGACGGAAAGATCTCGACGCCGCTGATCAACGATCTCGTCGTCCAGGGCAAGACGCCCGCTCAGATCACGACGGACATCCAGAAGGGTCTCGCCAAGTACGTGATCGACCCGAATGTGTCGGTGGTCGTGACCAGCTTCATCGGCCCCTACAGTCAGCAGATCCGCGTGATCGGCGAAGCGGCAAGGCCGCAGTTCCTGCCCTATAAGCAGCAGATGACGCTGCTTGACGTCATGATCGCCGTGGGCGGCCTCACGGACTTCGCGGCCGGCAACGACGCCACCATTCTTCGCACTTCCGAGTCCCAGCATGCGCAATACGCCGTGCGCCTGAAGGATCTGATCAAGCGCGGCGACATCTCCGCGAACGTCGAAATGAAGCCGGGCGATGTGTTGATCATCCCCCAGAGCTTCTTCTGATTCCTTCTGCGGCCGGGACCCTGGCCGTTCTCGCACTGCGCAGGCCCGCCTCCGAAGGCGCCTGCTTTACTGACGCGATTGCACGTATTCCATGGAAGAGTTGATAGACCAGGCACTTGCCGTCGCCAAGGGCATGTGGAGGTTTCGCTGGCAGTCGCTGCTGGTGGCGTGGGTCATCGGCCTCGTCGCCGTGGTCGTCGTCTTTCGCGTCCCGGACGAATACGAGGCGACGGCACGCATCTACGTCGACACGCAATCGATCCTGCGCCCGCTGATGTCGGGCTTGGCGGTCCAGCCCAACGTCGACCAGCAAGTGGTGATGCTGAGCCGCACGCTGATCAGCCGCCCGAACGTTGAAAAGCTCGTGCGCATGGCCGATCTCGACCTCAAGGTCGATTCGAAGGCGCGCCAGGAAGAACTCGTCGGCAAGCTGATGAACGGCCTCGAGATCAAGAGCGTCGGCCGCGACAACCTGTATACGCTCTCTTACCGCGACTCCGATTCCGCGAAGGCGCAGCGCGTGATCCAGGCGCTGGTGTCGATCTTCGTCGAATCCAGCCTGGGCAACTCGCGCAGCGACACGGCCACCGCCAAGCTGTTCATCAATGACCAGATCAAGAGCTATGAGGAAAAGCTGCAGGAGGCGGAGGCCAAGCTGAAGGAGTTCAAGCTCAAGAACATCAACATGCAGTTCTCCGAAGGCAGGGATTCGGCCTCGCAACTGGCGACGCTTGGTGAGCAGCTGGACACCGCGCGCGTGGCGCTGCACGAGGCGGAAAACGCGCGCGACGCAGCGAAGACGCAACTCAACAACGAGAAGGCGGCCAACGCGAGCCTGACGACCCAGAGCCTGCTGCAGGAATCGGCGGTCAACCTAGCGACGCCCGAGATCGATTCCCGAATCGACGCGCAGAAGAAGAATCTCGACGCCTTGCTCCAGCGCTACACGGATCAGCATCCCGACGTGGTCTCGACGCGGCACCTGATCGCCGACCTCGAGGCGCAGAAGAAGAAGCAGGTCGAGGAGCTGCGCAAGGCTGCGATGGCGACGCCGACGCTGACGGCGTCGAACAACAACGAGAACCTGGTCTACCAGGAGCTGAACCGCCTGCTGGCGACGTCGGAAGTGCAGGTTGCCAGCCTGCAGGCGCGGGTGTCCGACTACTCCGCGCGCTACGAGCGCGCGAAGGACGCGATCAAGACGGCTCCGCAGCTCGAGGCGGAGGCCTCGCAGCTCAATCGCGACTACACGATCAACAAGAAGAACTACGAGGACCTGGTGGCCCGGCGCGAATCGGCGGTGATGTCCGGCGACCTCGAGTCGGCGTCCGGCGTGGCCGACTTCCGCCTGATCGATCCGCCGCGCGTGTCGAACAAGCCCGTCTCGCCGAATCGACTCATCCTGCTCGCGGCGGCGATGGCCGCTGCATTGGGCTGCGGCTTCGGCTTCGCGTTCGTGGCCAGCCAGTTGCGGCCGGTGTTCTTCAACACGGGCGACCTGCGCGCGCAGCTGGAGCTCCCCGTGCTTGGCGTCGTCTCGCGCGTGACGAGCGAGGCGCAGAAGCGAATCGAGAAGGTCTATCTGATGCGGTTCCTTGCCGGCACGGGTTCCCTGGTCGGGGTCTTCGTGGCCACGATCATCGTGATGTCCGTCGTGGCCGCCCGCCGCGCGGGAGGGGAATGACGTGGCAAGCCTGATCGAACAAGCCGCCGAACGGCTCGAACAACTGCGCAGGGCCGGCGCCATGATGCCGGAGGACGCCCCCGTGCCGGCGGCGCCTCCGACGGCGCCCGCCATTGCCAGTGCGCCGCGCGTGGTGGCGGCGCCTGCGACCATCCAGCCGGCACCCACAGCGAAGCGCGTCGAGCTCGATCTGGCCGCGCTTGCCGCGTCGGGCCTGGTCACGCCGAACGCGCCGCGTTCGCAGACCGCCGACGAGTACCGCGTGATCAAGCGGCCGCTCATCAGCAACGCGATGGGCAAGGGTGCCTCGATCCTTAAGCACGGCAACCTCATCATGGTGACCAGCGCCCTGGCCGGCGAGGGCAAGAGCTACACGGCCGTGAACCTGGCCATGAGCATCGCCGCCGAGCTGGACAACACAGTGATGCTGGTGGACGCGGACGTCGCGCGCCCGTCGCTGCTGCGCATGCTCAACCTGCCGCCGAGCGCGGGTCTGCTGGACGTGCTGAAGGGCGAAGCGGAGATGTCAAACGTCCTGCTGCGCACCAGCATCGAGAAACTGACGCTGCTGCCCAGCGGCACGCCACACCCGCGCTCGACGGAACTGCTGGCCAGCGACGCCATGCGCCTGCTGCTGGACGATATCGCCAAGCGCTATCCGGACCGGATCATCATCTTCGACTCGCCGCCACTGCTTCTCACCACCGAGGCCCGGGTGCTGGCGACCCAGATGGGCCAGGTCGTGATGGTCGTGCAGGCCGAGAAGACCCTGCGCGCCGACGTGCAGCGCGCGCTCGCGACGATCGAGGCGTGCCCGGTGCGGATGATGCTCCTGAACATGTCGCGCAGCGGTTCGCCGACCGGCGAGGGGTACGGCTACGGGCACGGGTATTCCTACGACGGCCCGGCCGAACGGCAGCCGGCGGCCTGAGGATGGCCACCGTGGCGCGCGCGAAGCCCGAATACCGAAATCCGCGCGTCGTCGCGATCGATCGGTATCGCCTGACCGTGCTCGGCTTGCTGAGCCTGGCGATGTTCGATGCCCAGGCGCAGCCCGATTCGGGCGGCGATGCCAGTCGCCCGTTCATCATCTCGCCGAGCGTCACCGTCAACGAGACGCTCACCGACAACGCGAACCTGACGGCCACCGACCGGCGCGCCGATCTCGTCACGCAGGTCAGTCCGAGCTTGCAGGTTCGCAGCGCCGCGGGCTGGGCGCAGGGCTTCCTGAACTATTCCTTGGTCGGCCTGAACTATGCGCGCAGCACCTCGGCGGACGCGATCCAGCAGTCGCTCGAGAGCGCTGTCCAGACGCAGTTGCTCGACCACCATCTGTTCATCGACGGAAACGCCAGCATCTCGCGCCAGAACATCAGCGCGTTCGGCACGCAGACCCCGGATGCTGCCCTGCACACCGACAACCAGACCCAGGTCGCGTCGCTATCCGTGACGCCTTACCTGCAGGGCATCCTGGCGGGTAACGTCGCCTACCGGCTGGGCGGCGACTACTCGATCACGCACAGCAGCTCGGGCGCCATCGGCAACTCGACGAATTCCGGCGGCAGTGCTCACCTGGGCACGGCGCAGACGACGGCCCGCATCGGCTGGGGCCTGGACGTCTCCGACGAAAAAACGGACTTCAGCGAGGGTCGAGCCACGACGACCAAGAGCGCGGTCGGCTCGCTCATCTTCAGCCCGGACGGCGAGTTGCAACTCACGCTGCGCGGCGGCCGCGAAGGCACCGACGTCGAGAGCCTGAATCTCAAGTACGACACGACCTACGGCGCGAGCGTGCGCTGGAAGCCTTCCGACCGCACGACGCTGCTGCTGGAGGACGACAAGCGCTACTTCGGCGACGCCTACACGTTCAGCTTCCAGCATCGGACGGCCCACACCGTGTGGATGATCGGCGATAGTCGCCAGGTCACCAACAATGCGTCGGCCGCCTCGCAGGGCCAGCTGATGACGGCGTTCGACCTCATCTACATGCAGCTGGCATCGAAGTATCCCGACCCGGTCACGCGGGCCAGCCAGACCCTGCTTGAATTGCAGGCGCTGGGCCTGAACCCGCTGGTCGTCGTCCCGACGGGCTTTCTTACCGACGCCGTCTCGCTGCAACGCACCCTGTCGTTCTCCGTCGGCTACATCGGCCTGCGCACGAACATCCTGCTGTCGGCGCAGCAGAGCGATACGAGCCGGCTCGATCCGTTGTCGACGGCGTCCGATTCGTTGTCGGACGGCAGCTCGGTGCGGCAGCGTACCGCGTCGCTGTCCGCATCACATCGACTGACCGAGCTGAGCTCCCTCAACCTGACTCTCTCGGACTCGCGGACGCTCGATCGCGATTCAGGGGCGCATGTCGAGTTGCGCACCGCCACCGTCAACTGGATCACCCAGCTCGGATTGCGCACGCACTTCTCGCTCGGTGCGCGGCGTTCCATTGCGATCGGCGACTCGCCGTACACGGAATGGGCGCTGCTCGCCACTCTCAATTTGCAGATCTGACGAATGTACGAAGCCTTTTATGGATTGAGCAGCAAGCCGTTCCTGCTGAGCCCCGATCCCAATTTCTACTTCGGCAGCAAACAGCACAGCCGCGCCCGCGCCTATCTCGAGTACGGCATCTCGTGCAACGAGGGCTTCGTCATCGTGACCGGCGAGATCGGTGCAGGCAAGACGACGATCCTGCGCGCGCTGATCGAGGGCATGCATGGCAGCAACGTCATCGTCGGCCAGCTGGTGACGACGCAGCTCGATGCCGAGGACACGCTGCGCATGGTGGGCGCGGCGTTCGGCTTCAACGTCAAGGGCATCCCGAAGTCCGAGCTGCTGATCGCGATGGAGGCCTTTCTTCTCAGCAAGGTCAGCAAGGGCCAGCACTGCCTGCTCATCGTCGACGAGGCCCAGAACCTCACGATGCGGGCGGTCGAGGAGCTGCGCATGCTGTCGAACTTCCAGTTCGGCAACAAGGCGCTGCTGCAGACCTTCCTGATCGGCCAGCCCGAGTTCCGCGAGATCCTGCGCCGGCCCGAGATGGAGCAGTTCCGCCAGCGAGTCGCCGCGACCTGCCACATCGGGCCGCTGAACGCCGACGAGACGCGCGGCTACATCCAGCATCGCCTGAAGTGCGCCGGCTCGACCGGCTTGCCGACGTTCGACGATGGGGCCTACACGGGCATCTACGAGGCGAGTGGCGGCATTCCGCGCCGGATCAACTCCATCTGCGACCGGCTGCTGCTGCTCGGGTTCCTGAACGGCCGCACGCACCTGAGCGTCGAGGACGTCGCCGAGGTCGTCAAGGATTTCGCCAGCGAGACCGCCATCGACATCGAGCTCGATGTCGGCGGCGAGGGCGCGCTGCGCACCGCGCCGCGCACGAACGGCCACGATGCCAACCTGGACCTGTCGCGCATCGGTCTCGACCCCGAACTCGCGGCCCGCCTCACCAAGCACCTGAGCGGCCTCGTCGCGGAGCAGGGGCAGGAGCAGCTGCAGCGTGTCGAGGCCACCATGCTGCGCGTCGAGCGCCTGACGCAGAACACTCTTGCAACCTTGCTGAAGCTCGTCAGCGCCGTCAAGCCGCCCGCGGCCCCGGCACAGCCTCCGGCCCAGGACGAGAACCCCTCATGACCGATTCGTCGACTTTCGATCCGCCCGGCCCGGTGATGTGCGTCGTGGGCGCCCGCCCCAACTTCATGAAGATGGCGCCGATCCTGCGCGCGCTGTCCACGCACGCGCCGCGGCTGCGGGCGATGCTCGTGCACACCGGGCAGCACTACGACCGGGACATGAGCGACCGCCTGTTCACCGACCTGGGCCTGCCGCGGCCCGACATCAACCTGGACGTGGGTTCGGGCACGCATGCCGTGCAGACGGCCGACGTGATGCGCCGCTTCGAACCGGCGCTGGACACGCACCGTCCCTGCTGCGTGATCGTCGTGGGCGACGTCAATTCGACGCTCGCCTGCACGCTGGTGGCGGTCAAGAAGAACGTGCCGGTCGTGCATGTCGAGGCCGGCCTGCGCAGCTACGACCGCAAGATGCCCGAGGAGATCAACCGCGTCCTCACCGACCAGGTGGCCGACCGCCTCTACATCACCGAGCGCAGCGCGGGCGACAACCTGCGGCGCGAAGGCGTCGCGCCGGAGCGCGTCTGCTTCGTCGGCAACGTGATGATCGACTCGCTGCTCGCCAACCGCGAGCACGCCCACAAGCCGGCGGACACGCTGCGCGCGAACGGCATCGATCCGTCCATCCTCACCGCGCACGGACGCTACGGCGTCGTGACGCTGCATCGGCCGTCCAACGTCGACGACCCGCAGGTGCTTGGCCGCCTGCTGGGCGTGCTGGCCGAGGTCGCCGCGCGCCTGCCGCTCGTCTTCGTGCAGCACCCTCGCACGCGCGGCAACATCGAGCGCTTCGGGCTGGCCGGACAGATCGATCCGCAGCGCGTCGTGCTGCTGCCGCCGCAAGGCTACCTCGAGATGCTGGGCCTGATGGCCGAGGCCGCGCTGGTGCTGACCGATTCGGGCGGCCTGCAGGAGGAAACGACGGCGCTGGGCGTGCCCTGCCTGACGATGCGCGCCAACACCGAGCGGCCGATCACGGTGGAAGAGGGCACCAACACGATGGTCGGCGACGACCGCGTCGCGATCCTGCAATGCGTCGATGAGATCCTGCAGGGCCAGGGCAAGCGGGGGCGCACGCCCGAATACTGGGATGGGCACGCGGCGGAGCGCATCGCGGCCGACCTGGACCGCTGGCTTGCCGAAGCGCGCTGACTTGAGACGAGATCCCATGCCGTCGGACACGATCATCAACGCCATGACCATCGACGTGGAGGACTACTTCCAGGTCTCCGCGTTCGCGCCGTACATCGCGCGCAGCGAGTGGGGCCAGCGCGAATGCCGCGTCGAGCGCAACGTCGACCGGCTGCTCGAGATCCTCGCCGCGCACGAGACGAAGGCCACCTTCTTCACGCTCGGCTGGATCGCGGAGCGCTATCCCGAGCTGGTGCGCCGCATCGTGAGCGGGGGCCATGAGCTGGCCAGCCACGGCTATGGCCACCAGCGCGCGAGCGACCTCACCGAAGCCGAGTTCCTTGACGACATCACGCGCGCCAAGGCGATCCTCGAGGATGTCGGCGGCTGCGCGGTGACCGGCTATCGGGCGCCGAGCTTCTCGATCGGCACGGCCAACCTGTGGGCCTTCGACTGCCTGTTGCGCGCCGGCTACCGCTACAGCTCCAGCATCTATCCGATCCGCCACGACCATTACGGCATGCCGGATGCGCCGCGCTTCGCCTACCGCGTCAAGCCCGAGCTGATCGAGGTGCCCATCACCACGCTGCGCGTGTTCAAGCGCAACCTGCCTTCGAGCGGCGGCGGCTATTTCCGGCTGCTGCCGTATCCGGTGTCGCGCTGGATGATCAAGCGCGTGCACGAGATGGATCAGCAGGCCGCCATCTTCTATTGCCACCCGTGGGAGTTCGACGTCGCGCAGCCGAGGATCGCGGGCATCGATGCCAAGACGCGCTTCCGCCATTACGTCAACATCGATCGCATGGAAGACCGCCTGATCGGCCTGCTGGCGGACTTCAAGTGGGGCCGCATGGACGACATCTTCCTCAAGGCCGGCACGGCGACGGGCCGGGCGCTGAATTGATGGCCGCCGCCCTGCAGATCAAGCGGCTGGCGCGCCACGATCGCGCCGCGGCCGAGGCCTGGGACGCGTTCGTCCAGGGCTGCCCCAGCGCCACGTTCTTCCATCGCGCCGGATGGCAGAACATCCTGGTCGACGTGTTCCGGCACGACGCGTACTTCCTCTACGCCGAGCTCGACGGCCAGATCGCCGGCGTGCTGCCGCTGGGCCACGTCGACAGCGCGCTGTTCGGCAACTCGCTGACGAGCCTGCCGTTCGCGGTCTATGGCGGTGTCGCCGCGGTCACAGAGGCGGTCGCGCTCGCGCTGGAGAAGGAGGCGTCGCGGATCGGGCGCAACCTGGGCGTCGACCACCTCGAGCTGCGCAACGTCGTGCAGCGTCACTCGGACTGGCCGCTGCAGGATCTCTACGTCACTTTCCGCCGCGAGATCCTGCCGGACGAGGAAGCCAACATGCTGGCCATCCCGCGCAAGCAGCGGGCGATGGTGCGCAAGGGGATCAAGAACGGCCTGCGCAGCGAGATCGACGACGGCGTCGGGCGCTTCTTCGCGCTGTACGCCGACAACGTGCATCGGCACGGCACGCCGGCGATGCCCAAGCGCTATTTCCAGGCGCTGCTGGACGAGTTCGCCGGCGATTGCGAGGTGCTGACGGTCGTGGCGCCGGATGGCCGCACGCTCAGCAGCGTCCTCAGCTTCTACTTCCGCGACGAGGTGCTGCCGTACTACGCGGGCGACGACGTGCTCGCGCGCGACCTGGCCGCCAACGACTTCAAGTACTGGGAGCTGATGCGCCGCGCCTGCGCGCGCGGCCTCAAGGTCTTCGACTACGGACGCAGCAAGCAGGGCACGGGCTCGTATTCGTTCAAGAAGAACTGGGGCTTCGAGCCGGCGCCGCTGCACTACGAATACCAGCTCTACAAGCGCGACGCGATTCCGCAGAACAACCCGTCCAACGCGAAGTACAAGCTGATGATCGAAACCTGGCGCCGCCTGCCGATCGGGGTGGCGAACTGGCTTGGCCCCTTCGTCGTGCGCAGCCTGGGATGAGCACGACCTTGCCACCGACGCCCAGCGTCCGCCTGAGCCGGCCGGCGCCCGGCAGCGCCTGGAGCACGTCGCTGCCCGCGCTGGCGCTCGTCGTGGCGGCCGTGCTGGCGCTGTACTGGTCGACCGCGGCCGGCATGGTGGGCATCTGGATCCGGTCGGAAACCTTCATGCACGCGTTCCTCGTGCCGCCGATCTGCGCCTGGCTGCTGTGGCGCGATCGCGAGCGGCTGGCGGCCATCCCGCCGCGTGCGAATGCGTGGATGCTGCTGCCGATGGCGGGCATCGCCGTGCTGTGGCTGTTGGGCGAACTCGCGGCCGTCAACGCCATCACGCAACTGGCCTTCGTGGCGATGCTGGCGCTGGCCGTGCCCGCGGTGCTGGGAATGCGCGTTGCGCGCGCAGCCGCCTTTCCGCTGGCCTTCCTGTTCTTCGCGGTGCCGCTGGGCGAGTTCCTGCTGCCGCTGCTGATGCAGATGACCGCCGACTTCACGGTCGCCGCGGTGCGCCTGAGCGGCGTGCCGGTCTTTCGCGAAGGGCTGATGTTCGTGATCCCGTCCGGCCAATGGTCGGTCGTCGAGGCCTGCAGCGGCGTGCGCTACCTGATCGCGTCTTTCATGGTGGGCACGCTCTACGCCTACCTGATGTACAGCTCGACGAGGCGCCGCGTGATCTTCATGGGCGTGTCGCTGCTGATGCCCTTGCTGGCGAACTGGGTGCGGGCCTACCTGATCGTGATGCTGGGCCACCTGTCGGACAACCGGATCGCCACCGGCGTCGACCACCTGATCTACGGCTGGCTGTTCTTCGGCATCGTGATCTTCCTGTTGTTCTGGGTCGGCATCCGCTGGTCGGAGCCGCCCGCGCCGCGCGCCGCGGCCGCGACATCGGGCCAAGCGGTCGCCGGAGCGGGGACGCGCGCCCGCATGCAGGCGACGTTTGCCGTCGCCGCGGCGCTGATCGTGCTGGCCGCGGTGCCGCCCTGGACGCTGCGCGAACTCGGCCGCCGCGAGTCGACGGCCGCGCCGGTGCTCGCGGCACCCGCCACGCTCGCGCCGGGATGGTCCGCGGTCTCCGGCGATCCAGGCGTCGAATGGAAGCCGAAGCTGGACAACCCGTCCGCCCTGGTCGACGCCGTCTACCGCAAGGAGGGCCTGCCGCCGGTCGGGCTCTACGTCGCGTACTACCGCCAGCAGGACGACCTGCGCAAGCTGAGCGACGCGGACGCGCTGCTGGCGCAGAGCGAGGACAAGCGCTGGAGGCGCGTCGTCGACGGACGCCGTCACGTGGCGACCGGGTCGACGGCGATCGACCTGCGCAGCGCCGAACTGCGTCCTCGCGACGAACTCAGCGGCGGCGGCGAAACAAGCGTGACGGCCTGGCAGGTCTACTGGGTCGGCGGCCGCTTCACCAGCAGCGACGCCGTGGCGAAGGCGGGCGTGGCCATCGACCGGCTTCTGGGCCGCGGCGACGATTCCGCGGAGCTCATCGTGTACGTGGGCGGGACCTCGCCGGCGTTGGCCGAGCGCGCCCTGCAGTCCTTCGTGCAGGACAACTTCGGGGTGCTCGACGCGCAGCTGACGCGGACGTGGAGGCAGCGATGAGCGGCGCCGTGGGCGCGTCGGGCAACCGGGTCGTCGTCTTCACGGGCGACCTGTCGTTCGCTGTGCGCAAGGGGATCGTGCTGGCCGACGAGGCGATCGCCGGCATGGAGTGGCTGGTGCTCGTGCATTCGCCGCGCAAGCGCCTCGTGCCGCTCGTCAAGAGCCAGTGGCGCGCCCTGCGCCGCGATCGCTGGCGCTGGTTTCCGTACACGCTCGGCGAAGTCTGGCGACGCGTCGCCGGCAGCCGGGGCGGCGCGCCGCAGCCCGGCACGAACGCACTGCCGGGGAGCGACTTCTCCAGCGACGCGTTCGCCGCGCGCCGCAATGTGCGCATCGTGCGCGTGCCCGACATCCACGCGCCCGACTCGATCCGCCTGGTGCAGGACTTCGCGCCGCGACTCGGGCTGGCACTCGGCGCCCCGATCCTCCGCAAGCCGCTGTTCGCGCTGCCCGAGGCCGGCACGCTCAACCTGCACAAGGGACGGGTGCCCGACTATCGCGGCATGCCGCCGGCGTTCTGGGAACTCTGGAACGGCGAGACCAGCGTCGGCTGCACCGTGCACTGGGTCGACGAGAAGCTGGATACCGGCGCCGTGGCCGCGCGCGAGGTCGTGCCGTGCGCGCCGTTCTCCACCGTCAAGGGGCTGCAGCTCAGGCTCGACGAAGTCGGCAACCGGCTCGTGCAGTCCGCGCTCGCGGATGTCCTGCAAGGCACGGCCGTGCCCTCGCCGCAGGGCACCGGCGGGCGCACCAACCGCAAGCCGTCGCTGGCCCAGGTCGCGGCGCTCGAACGCAAGCTGGCGGCGCGCGACCCGGTCGCCGAGCCGCTGCCCAAGGCCTTGCTGAAGGCCGGCCTCGGCCGCGGCACGCACGCGGCCTGGCGCTCCGGGCTCTATCGCGCGGCGGCGCCGCGCATCACGGTGCTGCTGTACCACCGCGTCACCGACGACGTGCGCGACAACCTGAGCACCGGCGTCGAGCAGTTCCATCGGCAGATGGCGCTGATCCGCCGGCATTGCCGCGTGCTGTCGCTCGAGGAGGTGCTGGACGCCCAGGTCATCCCGCGCTCGCGCCAGCCGCTCGTGTGCGTCACCTTCGACGACGGCTACCGCGACAACCACGACAACGCGGTGCCGATCCTCGTGCGCCACCAGATCCCGGCGGCCTTCTTCGTGTCCACGGGCATCGTCAACACCGATCGCACGTTCCCGCACGACGTCAAGCGCCGGAACGACCCGATCCCGACGATGGACTGGGACCAGCTGCGCACGATGAAGAAGCACGGCTTCACGATCGGCTCGCACACGGTCAACCACATCGACTGCGCGGGCGAGCCGGAGGACGTGGTCTGGAACGAGCTGACCGAGTCGCGCGACACGCTGCGGCGCGAGCTCGGCATCCAGGACGTGATCCTGGGCTATCCGTACGGTGGCCGCCACCACATGACGCCGAGCCGGCTCGACTTGGTGCGGCAGGCCGGCTACACGGGTTGCCTGTCGGCCTATGGCGGCACCAACGTGCGCCGCGTCGATCCGTTCAACGTCCTGCGGCGCGGCATCCACTGGCAGTTCTCCGACCAGGCGTTCATGCGCGAGTGCGTGGGGCTGTGATGACGACCGACACGCGCCCGCTCATCCTGCACGTGATCCACCATCTCGTCACCGGTGGCATGGAGAACGGACTGGTGAGCCTGATCAACCGGATGCCGTCGACCAGCTACCGGCACGCCATCGTCTGCATCGAGGACTACTCCGACTTCCGCAATCGCCTGACCCGCCCCGACACGGAAGTGATGGCGATGCGGCGCTCGCAGATCGGCACGTGGCGCCTGCGCTACCAGCTGTTCCGCACCTTCCGCCGACTCAAGCCGGCGATCGTGCACTCGCGCAACAAGTCCGGGCTCGACGCGCTGCTGCCGGCGCGACTGGCGGGCGTGAAGCATTGCGTGCATGGCGAACACGGCTGGGACGTCCACGACCTGGACGGCCGCAGCCGCAAGGAGCAGGTGCTGCGCAAGCTGCACGCGCCGCTCGTCGAGCGCTACGTGACGGTCTCCCGCAGCCTGCGCGACTACCTGGTCGAGCGGGTCGGCATCCGGCCGGAGCGCATCACGACGATCTGCAACGGCGTCGACACCGACAAGTTCCATCCCGCCGAACGCAAGCCGATGGCGCTTCTGCCGGCGTCGCTGCAGGGTGAGGGACGGGTCGTCATCGGCACTGTCGGCCGGCTGCAGCCGGTGAAGGACCAGCAGGCGCTGCTGCGCGCCTTCGCCGAGCTGGTGGGCGAGGGCGGCCCGGGCGCCGCATCGGCGCGGCTGCTGATCGTGGGCAACGGCCCGCTGCGCGAGGCGCTGGAAAGGCAGGCGCAGGCACTCGGCATCGCGCACCTGACCACCTTTGCGGGGGATCGCTCGGACGTCGCGCAGCTGCTCCAATGCATGGACGTGTTCGTGCTGCCGTCGCTGGCCGAGGGCATCTCCAACACCGTGCTGGAGGCCATGGCCACCGGACTGCCGGTGCTCGCGACGCGGGTTGGCGGCAACGTCGAACTGGTGCAGGACGGCGGCAACGGCGCGCTGTTCGACGTGGGCGACGTCGCGGCCCTCAAGCGCCTGCTTGCGGCGTACCTCGCCGACCCGGACACGCGCCGGCGACACGGCGAGCGTTCGCGCGAGCTGGCCGTCGAGAGCTTCAGCCTCAAGGCCATGGTCGACGGCTATCGCGGCGCCTATGAGCGCCTGATGCGCGGACACTGAGGAGCCGCGGCTTGGACAATGCAATGCACCACCCGGCCAGCGGCCACGCCGCGCCCCGGGCCTAGATTGATCGGAAGACATCATGTGTGGAATCGCCGGCATTTTGGATCCGCAGGGATCGAGCGAGATCGATCGCGACGCCCTGGCGCGGATGAACCAGGCCCAGCATCACCGCGGCCCGGACGAGGGTTCGGTGCACGTGGAGGCGGGCGTCGGCCTCGCGCACCGGCGCCTGTCCATCATCGACGTGTCGACGGGCCAGCAGCCGCTGTTCAACGAGGACGGCTCGGTCGTGGTCGTGTTCAACGGCGAGATCTACAACTACCAGTCGCTCATTCCCGAGCTGCAGGCTCTGGGCCACGTGTTCCACACGCGCAGCGACACCGAATGCATCGTCCACGCGTGGGAGGCCTGGGGCGTGGACTGCGTCAAGCGCTTCCGCGGCATGTTCGCGTTCGCGCTGTGGGATCGCAACCAGCAGACGTTGTTCCTCGCGCGTGACCGCCTCGCCGTCAAGCCGTTGTACTACGCCTGGCTGGCCGACGGCCGCTTCGTCTTCGGCTCGGAGCTGAAGGCGCTGCTCGCCCACGGCGGGCTGTCGCGAGACATGGATCCGGCCGCGGTGGAGGAGTACTTCGCGCTCGGCTACGTCGCCGAGCCGCGCACCATCTTCAAGCAGGCGCGCAAGCTGTCGCCGGGGCACACGCTGGTCGTCAAACGCGGCGAACGCGCGGTCGAGCCGCAGCAATACTGGGACGTCCGCTTCACGCTCGACAGCCGCATCGGCGCCGAGGATGCCTGCGCCGAGCTGCGGCACCGGCTCGACGAGTCGATCCGCCTGCGCATGATCTCGGAGGTGCCGCTCGGCGCCTTCCTGTCCGGCGGCGTCGACTCCAGCGCCGTCGTGGCGACGATGGCGGGCCAGACCGACGGCAAGGTCAACACCTGCTCGGTCGCGTTCGACGATCCGGCCTTCGACGAGGCCGAGTTCGCGCAGCTGGTCGCCGACAAGTACCGCACCAACCACCACGTGGAGACGGTGCGCAGCGACGACTTCGACCTCATCGACACGCTCGCGCGCCAGTACGACGAGCCGTTTGCCGACAGCTCGGCGATCCCGACCTACCGCGTGTGCCAGCTCGCGCGCAAGCATGTCACCGTGGCGCTGTCGGGCGACGGCGGAGATGAGACCTTCGGCGGCTACCGGCGCTACAAGCTGCACCTGTTCGAGGAACGCTTCCGCTCGGCGATGCCGCTGGCCATGCGCCGGCCGATCTTCAACACGCTGGGCCGCGCCTATCCGAAGGCAGACTGGGCGCCGCGCATGTTCCGCGCCAAGACGACGTTCCAGGGCATGGCGCGCACGTCCGTCGAGGCCTACTTCCATTCGATGTCCATCCTGTCGACGCCGATGCGCGACCAGCTGTTCAGCGCCCGCTTCAAGAGCGAGCTGGCCGGCTACAGCGCGGAGCAGGTGTTCGACCGCCACGCCGCGAATGCGTCCACCGACGACCCGCTGGCGCTGATCCAGTACCTCGACTTGAAGACCTACCTGGTCGGTGACATCAACACCAAGGTCGACCGCGCCAGCATGGCGCATTCGCTCGAGGTGCGCGAGCCGCTGATGGACCACGAGCTGGTCGAGTGGATGGCCACGCTGCCGTCGTCGCTGAAGATCCGCGGCCAGGAGGGCAAGTGGCTGCTGAAGAAGTCGATGGAGCCGCAGCTGCCCGACAGCATTCTCTATCGCCCGAAGATGGGTTTCGCGGTGCCGCTGGCGCGCTGGTTCCGCGGCCCGCTGAAGCAGCGCGTGCGCGACGCGATCCTCGGGCCGCGCCTGGCGGAGACGGGCTGGTTCGACCGCAAGTACCTCGAGCACCTGATCGACGCCCACCAGTCGGGCGCGCGCGACTACAGCGCGTCGCTCTGGACGTTGATGATGTTCGAGGCCTTCCTGCGCAACGTGATCGACGAGGTGCCCGTCGCCGCGCCGGCGCCGCAACGCGAGGCGGTGGTTCAGCCATGAGTTTGCGGA
Organism: Scleromatobacter humisilvae; assembly: GCF_023231945.1. Taxonomy (GTDB): domain Bacteria; phylum Pseudomonadota; class Gammaproteobacteria; order Burkholderiales; family Burkholderiaceae_C; genus Scleromatobacter; species Scleromatobacter humisilvae. The sequence continues at coordinate 505,437 of NZ_JAJLJH010000002.1, read as the reverse complement.
TCCTGCACGTCTTCGACCACTCGTTGCCGCTGCACAGCGGCTACACGTTCCGCTCGCTCGCGATCCTGCGCGAGCAACGCGCGCGCGGCTGGCACACGTCGCACCTGACGACGGCCAAGCAGGGCCGCTGCGCGGTGACGGAAGAGGATGTGGACGGCTGGCTGTTCCACCGCACGCCCAACGACGGCACCGAGGGACTGCTCACGCAGATGAGGCTGACGGCCGCGCGCCTGCGCGAGATCGTACGCAAGGAGCAGCCCGACGTCATCCACGCCCATTCGCCGGTGCTCAACGCCTTGCCGAGCCTGTGGGTCGGGCGGCGTACGGGCGTGCCGGTCGTCTACGAGATGCGCGCCTCGTGGGAGGACGCCGCGGTCGACCACGGCACGACGACCGAGGGCAGCCTTCGCTACCGCCTGTCGCGCGCACTGGAGTCGTTCGCGCTGCGGCGCGCGGACCAGATCACGACGATCTGCGAAGGACTTCGGCGAGACATCGCCTCGCGCGGCATTCCGGATTCGCGCGTCACCGTCATCCCGAATGCGGTCGACGTCGGCGCCTTCCGTTTCGGCGCGGCGCCGGATACGGAACTGCGTCGCGGCCTGGGCCTGGACGGTGCCACCGTGCTCGGCTTCGCGGGATCGTTCTACGGCTACGAGGGCGTCGACCTGCTGATCGAGGCGGCGCGGCGCATGCTGCCGCGCCACCCGGAATTGCGCGTGCTGCTCGTGGGCGGCGGCTTCCAGGAGGCCAACCTGAAGGCGCAGGCGGAGCGGCTCGGCTTGTCCGGGCATGTGGTCTTCACGGGGCGGGTGCCGCAGGCCGATGTCCAGCGCTACTACGACCTGATCGACGTGCTCGCCTACCCGCGGCTGTCGATGCGGCTGACGGAGCTGGTGACGCCGCTGAAGCCGCTCGAGGCGATGGCGCAGGGGCGCATGTTCGTGGCGTCCGACGTGGGCGGCCATCGCGAGCTGGTGAGCGACGGCGTCACCGGGTTCCTGTTCCCGGCGGGCGATGCGGCGGCGCTGGAGACGGCGCTCGAGGACGTGCTCGCGCGGCGCGACGAGTGGCCCCGGATCCGCGCGCAGGCGCGCCGCTTCGTGGAATCGGAGCGGACCTGGTCCAACAGCGTGGCGCGCTACGACGATGTCTACCGACGTGCGTTGAACCGGCCCGGCCGGCTCGCCGCCGCAGCCGGCTGATCCCGTCATGTGCGGCATCCACGGAATCATCCAGCTGGACGGACAGCGCGTCGAGGCGTCCACGCTGTCGGCGATGGGCGACGTCACGCGCCATCGCGGGCCCGACGACGAAGGCCTGCACGTCGATGGCGACTGCGGCATCGCGATGCGGCGCCTGTCCATCATCGACCTCGCGGGCGGCCACCAGCCGCTCAGCAACGCGGACGGCACGCTCTGGCTCGTCTGCAACGGCGAGATCTACAACTACCGCGAGCTGCGCGCCGAGCTGCAGGCGCAGGGCGCCGTGTTCAAGACCGGTTCGGACTGCGAAGTGCTGCTGCACCTGTACGAGCGCTGCGGCGACGAATTCGTCCACCGGCTCAACGGCATGTTCGACTTCGCGCTGTGGGACGCGCGCCGGCGGCGCCTGCTGATCGGACGCGATCGCATCGGCGTCAAGCCGCTGTACGTGATGCAGGACGCGCGGCGCCTCGCGTTCGCGACCGAGGCCAAGGCCTTGCTCGCCTTGCCCGGCGTGCGTGCCGAGCTGGATCCGGGCGTGGTGGCGAGCTACCTCCACCTGGGCTATGTCGCCGCTCCCGGCTGCATCTTCAAGGGCGTGCGCAAGCTGCCGCCAGCCACCTTGCTGAGCGTCGAGGACGGCAAGGTCCGCGAGTGGCGCTACTGGCGCCTGCCGACGCGCGTCGAGCAGGGCGTGTCCGAGCAGGAGTGGATCGCGCGCGTCCGTGCGCGGCTGGAGGAATCCGTGCGCATGCAGATGGTCAGCGATGTGCCGATCGGCGCGTTCCTGTCCGGCGGCGTCGACTCCAGCGCCGTCGTCGGCTACATGGCCAGGCATTCGTCCCAGCCGATCCGCACCTATGCGATCGGCTTCGAGGGCGGCGCCGCGGAAGCCCTCTACAACGAGCTTCCCTACGCGCAGCGCGTCGCCAGGCTGTTCGGCACGACGCATCGCGAGATCCTGGTCAAGCCCGACGTCGTCTCGCTGCTGCCCAAGCTGCTGTGGCACATGGACGAGCCGCTCGCCGACACGGCGTTCATCACCACGTACCTGGTGTCCGAATTCGCGCGGCAGGACGTGAAGGTGATCCTGTCGGGTGTCGGCGGCGACGAGCTCTTCGGCGGCTATCGCCGATATCTTGGTGGCCACTACGCCGAGCGCCTGCGCAAATGGCCCCACTGGATGCGGCGTGGTGCGGCCTATGCGGCGCGCCACCTGCCGTCCGACCGTCATTCCGGCGCGCTCAATGCGCTGCGGCTCGCCAAGGGCTTCCTGGCCTCGGCGGAACTGAGCGACGACGAGCGCTATCGCAGCTACCTGCAGGTGATGGGTCGCGACGTCGTCGACGAGTTGATGCTGCAGCCGTCGACGCAGGCCGAGGATGCGCTGTCGCTGGCGATGGCTGGCGCCGGCACCCAGGATCCGCTGCAACGCATGCTCGCCGTCGACGCCGAGACCCAGTTGCCGGACGACCTGCTGCTCCTGACCGACAAGATGAGCATGGCCGTCTCGCTCGAGTGCCGCGTGCCCTTGCTCGATCACGAGCTCGTCGAGCTGGCCGCGTCGATGCCGGCCGCGATCAAGGTGCGCGACGGTCGGCTCAAGCACGTGATGAAGGAGGCGCTCGGCGAACTGCTGCCGTCCGACATCCTCGATCGCAAGAAGCGCGGCTTCGGCACGCCGATGGGCGCGTGGCTCAAGGGCGAGCTGGCGCCCTTGCTCGATCGCCTGCTGGCCCCGCAGGTGGTCGCCGCGCGCGGCCTGTTCCGGCAGCCTGCGATCGACCGCCTGGTCGCCGACCACAAGGCCAGCCGCATCGACGGTACCGATGCGCTGCTGGCCCTGATGAACCTGGAAGTCTGGAGTCGGATCTACCTCGACGGCCGCGAGCCGTCGGACGTCGCCGACGAACTGAAGAGCCACGTCCGATGAACATCCTCTACCTCTGCCATCGCTTCCCGTACCCGCCGAAGCGCGGCGGCAAGATCCGCCCGTTCAACATGATCCGCCACCTGTCCGCGCAGGGGCACCAGGTCACGGTGTGTTCGCTGGTGCGCTCCGACGCGGAAGCCGAGGAGGGCGCCGGGATTGCGCCGTTCTGCGCCTCCTACGAGATGGCCCAGGTCTCCAATCCGGTGCAGGTGCTGCGCATGGTCGCGCGCCTGCCGCTGACGACGCCGTCGTCGATGGGCTTCTTTCGCTCGAACCAACTGGCGCGGCGGGTGCGCGAGCTGCTGAAGCAGAAGCGCTGGGACCTGATCTTCGTCCATTGCTCGTCGGTGGCGCAGTACGTCGAGCACGTGAGCGACGTGCCCAAGATCCTGGACTTCGGCGACATGGATTCGCAGAAGTGGCTCGAGTACGCCAACTACAAGCCCTTCCCGCTGTCGCTCGGCTACACGCTGGAAGGCCGCAAGATGGAGCGCGCCGAGAGCCGCCTGGCACGCCGGTTCGACCTCTGCACCGCCACCACCCGCGCCGAGTGGGAGACGCTGGAGAGCCACGGCACCGCGCGCGCGACCGACTGGTTCCCCAACGGCGTCGACGCCGGCTATTTCAAGCCGTCGGAAGAACCGTACGACGCCGACACCATCAGCTTCATCGGCCGCATGGACTACTACCCGAACCAGGAAGGCATGGCGCGCTTCTGCAGCCAGACCTGGCCGCTGCTCAAGGCGCGGCGACCCGCGTTGAAGCTGCTGATCGTCGGCGCCGATCCGTCGCCCGAGATGCGCAAGCTCGGCGAGCTGCCCGGCGTGACGGTGACCGGCTCCGTGCCGGACGTGCGGCCGTTCATCCTCGGCTCGGCACTCATGGTGGCGCCGCTGAACATCGCGCGCGGCACGCAGAACAAGATCCTCGAGGCGATGGCCATGGGCGTCCCGGTCGTCACGAGTACCATCGCCGCAGGCGGCGTCGACGCGCAGGCGCCCGACCACTTCCTGGTGGCCGACACGCCCGCCGAGACCTGCGCCGCCATCCTGCGCGTCCTCGAAACGCCCGACGAGCGCCGACGCCTGTCGGTCGCGGGCCGCGAGCGCATGCTCAGCCACCACTCCTGGCCGCACTCGATGCAGCGGCTGGATCGCATCATCGAGCGCTGCATCGCCGGCTTCGATCCCACAAGACTTCCCGTAACGCAGGGCACACTCGCATGAAGATCAGCATTTTTGGTTTGGGCTATGTCGGCGCCGTCTCGCTGGCTTGCCTGTCCCGCGACGGCCACGACGTCGTCGGCGTCGACATCGACCGGGCCAAGCTCGACCTCATCGCTGCCGGCAAGACCCCCGTGGTCGAAGAAGGCATGGTCGACCTGATGGCCCATGTCGCCGCGGCCGGCCGGGTCGTGGTCACCACCGACGCGCAGCAGGCGGTCCGCGACACCGACATCTCGCTCGTGTGCGTCGGCACGCCGTCGGCCGCCAATGGCAGCCAGGACCAGTCGGCGGTGTTGCGACTGGCCGCCGACATCGGCAAGGCGATCGGCGAGAAGCAGGCGCCGCACGTCGTCGTGTTCCGTTCCACGCTCGTGCCGGGCACCGTCGAGGACGTGCTGCGCCCGATCATCGAGGAGGCGTCGGGCAAGAAGGACGGCGAGGGATTCTTCCTGAGCTTCCAGCCCGAGTTCCTGCGCGAAGGCTCGTCGATCCGCGATTACGACAAGCCGCCGTTCACCATCGTCGGCGCCAACCATCCCGAGCCGGCGAACCGCCTGCGCGAGCTGTTCGGCCACCTGCCGTGCAAGTTCATCGAGACCTCGGTGCGTTCGGCCGAGATGATGAAGTACTGCTGCAACAACTTCCACGCCTTGAAGATCACGTTCGCCAACGAGACGGCGCGCCTGTGCGACGCGCTCGGCGTCGACGCGTTCGAGGTCATGGACCTGGTCTGCCAGGACACGCAGCTCAACATCTCGCGCGCCTACCTGAGGCCCGGCTTCGCGTTCGGCGGTTCGTGCCTGCCGAAGGACCTGCGTGCCACGGCCCACCTGGCGAAGATCCACGACGTCGAGATCCCGGTGCTGGGCAGCATCATGCAGTCGAACCGGGATCACCTGGAGGTCGCGATCGCCAAGGTGCTGGACAGCGGCAAGCGCCGCATCGGCTTCATCGGACTGTCGTTCAAGACCGGCACTGACGACCTGCGCGAGAGCCCGCTCGTCAACCTGGCCGAGCACCTGATCGGCAAGGGCATGCAGCTGTCGATCTACGATCCGGAGGTGACGCTGTCGCGCCTGCTGGGCGCGAACCGCCGCTACATCGAGACCCACCTGCCGCACATCGGCGACCTGCTGAGCGCCGACATCGCCGAGGTGATCGCGAAGTCCGACGTGCTCGTGCTGGGTCTGGACGACGAGCCGACGCAACGCGCGCTCGCGCAGCATTGCCGTGCCGACCAGACCGTCCTCGACCTGGTGCGCGTCCGCAATCGCGGCGACATCCGGGCGCAGGTCACCGGCCTGTGCTGGTGAATCGACGTCGCTAGCGCCATGCCCTCCGATGCCATGCCGCGGCGCGTGCGCACGCTCTTGTTCTCGACGCTGTTCCCGAGCAGCGTCAGGCCCGGCCATGGCCTCTTCGTGCAGACCCGGCTGCGGGAACTGATGGCGACGGGGTCGGTGGACGTCCGCGTGGTCGCGCCCGTGCCCTGGTTCTTCTCGTCGAATCCGCGCTTCGGCGACTATGCGCTCTACGCCCGCACGCCGCGTCGCGAGACGCTGCAGGGCGTGTCCGTCTTCCATCCGCGCTATCCGTTGCCGCCGAAGGTGGGGATGACGGTGGCGCCCTTGAGCATGGCCCTCGCGGCGGCGCCGGTGATCCGCGGCATCCTCGCCGATGGTTTCGATTTCGACCTGATCGATGCGCACTACTACTACCCCGACGGCGTGGCGGCGGCGCTGCTCGCCAAATGGTTCGGCAAGCCGCTGGTCGTGACGGCGCGCGGCTCCGACATCAACCTGATCGCGCAGTACCGGCAGCCGCGGCGCATGATGCAGTGGGCGGCACGCCGGGCCGCCGCCTCCATCGGCGTGAGCAAGGCGCTGGCGGACGCCATCGGCGAATGGGACATCGGCCGGGAGAAGCTTCACGTCATGCGCAACGGCGTCGACCTCGAGCGCTTCAGGCCGCTGCCGCAGGCCGAGTCGCGCGCGCGGCTGGGCCTGCAGGGCGACCCGGTGCTGCTGTCCGTGGGCAACCTGGTGCCCCTGAAGGGCCATGACCTGACCATCGCCGCATTCGCCAGCCTGCTGCCCCAGTATCCGCAGGCGCATCTCGTGCTGGTCGGCTCGGGCCCGGAGCGCGGGCGACTCGAGGAGAAGGTGTCCGCGCTGGGCATCCAGGGCAGGGTGCTGTTCGCCGGCAGCGTCCCCAATGCCGAGCTGCCGTCCTGGTTCAGCGCGGCGGACCTGTCGATACTCTCGTCGAGCCGCGAAGGCTGGGCGAACGTGCTGCTCGAATCGATGGCCTGCGGCACGCCGGTCGTCGCCACGCGCCGTGGCGGCACGCCGGAGGTCATCACCGACGCGGCGGCCGGGCGGCTGGTGGACGTGCGCGACGCCGAGCACATCGCAGCGGAGATCCTGGCCTTGCTGCGCTCGAAACCCAGCCGCGAGAGCGTGCGCGCCCACGCGAGCCAGTTCGGCTGGCAGGCGACCAGCGCGGCGCAGTTGAACCTGTTCCGCTCGATCGCGCAGGAGACCGCCCATGCGTGACGTCATCCTGCTGGGAATCGTCGTGGCGGCGCTGCCGTTCGCGTGCCGCCATACCTGGATCGGCGTGCTGCTCTGGACGTGGATCAGCATCATGAATCCGCACAAGCTCGCCTGGGGCTTCGCGATGAGCATGCCGTTCGCGGCGATGGCCGCGGGCGCCACGGTCGTCTCGCTGTTCATCACCAAGGACAAGGTGCGCCTTCCCAGCCATCCGGCGATCGTGGCGCTGATCCTGCTGACGTTGTGGATGGTCGTGACGACCGTGTTCGCGATCCATCCGGACGAGTCCTGGATCGACCTGAAGCGCACCTTCAAGATCCAGGCCATGACGCTGGTCGCCGCTGCGGCGCTGCGCGAACGCCGCCACATCGAGCTGTTCATCTGGGTCAATGCGCTGTCGCTCGCCTTCTATGGTTTCAAGGGCGGCTTGTTCACCATCCTGACCGGCGGCGGTCAGCGCGTGTGGGGGCCGCCCGGCGGCTTCATCGAAGGCAACAACGAGGTCGGCCTGGCGTTGGTCATGGTCATCCCGATGATGAACTACCTGCGCGCGGTGGCGACGCGCCGCTGGGTCCGCATCTCCCTGACGGTGCTGATGCTCTTCACGGCCGTGGCCGTGCTGGGCACGCAGTCGCGCGGCGCGTTCCTCGCCATTTCCGCCATGGGCCTGGTGCTGTGGATGCGGAGCAAGGAAAAGGCGAAGGCCGCCATCGTCATCGGCCTGATCGGCCTGGTGCTGACCCAGTTCATGCCCGCCTCCTGGGACGAGCGCATGCAGACGATCGGCACCTACAACCAGGACAGCTCGGCGATGGGGCGCATCAACGCCTGGCAGATGACCACGCACCTGGCCAACGACCGGTTCCTGGGCGGCGGCTTCTTCATCTACACCAACGAGCTGTTCGCGCGCTACGCGCCCGTGCCGGATGACGTCCATGCGGCGCACAGCATCTACTTCCAGGTGCTTGGCGAGCACGGCTACGTGGGCCTGATCCTGTTCCTGTCCATCGGCTTCTTCACGTTCAGGACGGCCAGTCGCATCCGGCGCGAGGCACAGCGCCGGGAAGACGCCGGCTGGCTCTATCACCTGTCCGGCATGATGCAGGTGTCGATGGTCGGCTATGCGGTGGGCGGCGCGTTCCTGAGCCTCGCCTATTTCGACCTGCCGTACAACGTGATGGTGATCATCGTGGCCAGCGAGCGTTGGCTGCACGACAAGGAGGCGTCGAAGGAGAGTCGCGGCGCGTTCGGTTCGGCTGGCCCGGTCGCCAAGCTGGCGCAGCGCCCGCGCGGAAGTCCGACCTCCTGAAGCGCTCGCGGCGCGGCGCAGGAGCCGCGGCCGCGACTCACGCCTGCGGCCGCGCGACCTCTCGCAGGCGTTGCCGCAGGGGCGCGCTCAGGCTTCCCGCCATTTCGCGGGCCGCGGCCCAGGCCCCGCGCGGCGACCTCGGATTGCAGGCGAGCACGCCGATGCGTTCGCGCCGATCCGACATCCAGGCGCTCTTGTACGGATCGTCTCCGGTGAGGTAGTCGATCTCGACGACGCGGTCGGCCTCGAGCGCGTGGCGAAACATGTGCGCGGTCAGGACCGTCCCGGCCGACCACTTGGAATACTCCTCGTCGTAGGCCAGCTTGAAGATGTAGGCGCGCCGGTCGATCGTGAACCAGAACTGCGCCGCGATCGGCTTTCCCTCGAGGCTTGCGATGCCCAGGCGCAACCATCCGCGCCGCGCGCACCGGCGTGCCCAGCCCCGCACGAAGTCGGGATAGGGCTCGCGCTGCTTCCAGCTGCGGCTGTAGATGGCGTCCCAGGCGTCCATGCCGCGGTCGACGTCCGCCTCCTCGGTCAGGATCTCGAGACTTCCTGCGGCGAGCAGCTTCTTGGACTTGCGCGCAAGCGTGTTGCGCACCTGGGAATCGCGCGCGGCGATGTAGGCGTCGAACGCGAGGCCTTCGCAAGGCAGCGTCCAGTTTCCGAAAGCGAAGTACTGCCTGGCGTGCCAGCCCTGATGGCGCAATTCGTGCAGCAAGGCCACGGTGTCCGGCGACTGCCCATCGAGCGGCGCCAGCTGGAGGGTCGCGACGCGCGGCCGCACCGAGCGCAACTGCTGCACGACCGAACGCATGGCGGCGGCCCGCTCCTCGCTCGAGCCGGCGAGGCTGGCCAACGGCGAATACAGCGAGGCGTAGTAGTTGGTGAGCGACGTGAAGCGCCACGGCGTCGCGACATGATGCCAGGCCAGCATCAGATTGCCGCTGTCCGCCATGCCCTCCAGCGCGACGATGCGCCAGTCCTCGTCGGCGACCTGATCGATGAAATGATGAACCCACTCGCTGCTGGCGAAAGGGTTCGGCGGGTTGGTCTTCGAGTCCAGGAGTGCCGCGTTCGCGCCGACGAATGCCAGCGCCTCTTGCTTGCTCATCACGCGCATCGCAGCGGCTCGCGGTCGGAGCGGTTCGACGACGCCCTGGACAACATGCCCGACACGCTGCGCATGCACGGGGCGGCGGCCGGACGAGTGGACGAGATCATTGACAAGATGGCGTGGCGCGCGAGGCGATGGCTTTGGTCGAGCCAGCAATGTAGCCGAGTTGCCTTGATCGACCTAGCATCGGCGCTGGGGACTGCGCATCCATGTTTGCGCGTTTTCGACGAATGATGCCCGCGCTGCCGCGCACGGCAGGGCGCCCGGCTGCAGGCATCGCGTTCCCCGCCGGCCTTCGCGGTTTTGGGGATGTCGTTCGCACCGCATCTTCGCTACGATGAAGTAGGGGGTCCGTGCGCCGTTGTCCCGCCACGCTGATCCGTCGATGACGCGAGCCGTGGCCGTGATCGATGCGACGGATCGGCTTGACCGAAGATCGACGCCGGAGGGAGGCAGGATGCCAGTGGAATTGATGAACTCGCGACGACAGGCCTTGCTGTCATGAGCACGCGCCTCGAGCCGAGCCTGGAGCGTTTCCCGTCGATCGAAGGCAGCCTGGCTCACAGCGCCGGCCGCGACGACGTGCAGGGGCTGCGCGGCATCGCGGTGCTGCTCGTGGTGCTGTATCACGCGGGCGTGCCGGGCCTGCCCGGCGGTTTCGTCGGCGTCGACGTGTTCTTCGTCATCTCCGGTTTCCTGATCACCGGCTTGCTGGTTCGAGAGTCCCTGGCAACCGGACACATCGATTTCACCCGCTTCTTCGCGCGGCGTGCCCGGCGTCTGCTGCCTGCGGCGCTGCTCGTCACCGCGATTGCCGCCGTCGTCGCGATGTGGATCTATCCGCCGATGGAGCAGCGGGAGATCGTGTCGAGCGCGCGCGCGGCCAGCCTCTATGTCGGCAACCATTGGCTGGCCGGACGCAGCGTCGACTACCTCGGGGGCGACCAGGGATCGAATCCGCTCCTGCACATGTGGTCGCTTGCGGTGGAGGAGCAGTTCTACCTGGTCTGGCCGTTCATCGTGCTGCTCGGCACTCGCCTGGGCGGCGTGCGTGGGCTGTTCATCGTGATCGGTGGCCTCAGCGCGGTATCGCTATGCGCCTGCGTTGCCATGACCTGGCATTCGCAGCCCTGGGCCTTCTTCCTGATGCCCTTCCGGGCGTGGCAATTCGGCCTTGGCGCTCTCGTGCAGGTCGCGCTTGTCCGCGGTGTCCGCTTCAGCAACGACGCGTGGCCGCGCTGGATCAGCTGGATCGGACTCGGACTGATTGCGGCAAGCACCGCGTTGCTGGACACGTCGCGACTCTATCCGGGCCTGTGGGCGCTGGCGCCGACGGTGGGCACCGCGAGCGTGCTGCTGGGCCTGTATGCAACTAAGCGTGGCGCGGGCGTGCTGCTGGCGATCCCGCCGCTTCGCGTCGTCGGCGACCTGTCCTATTCGTGGTACCTCTGGCACTGGCCTTTCCTGGTCGCCGCTCACGTGCTGGTGCCGCAGTCGGGCCCGGCGGTGACCGTGGCCGCGGTCGTGCTGTCGCTGGTCGCGGCGGCGGTGTCCTACCGATGGGTCGAGGGGCCGATCCGCTTCTCGCCGCCCGCCTGGCTGCGCCGCAACAGGCAGGCGCTCGTGGCGGCCCTCGCGGGATCGGCACTGCTGGCCGGTGCGTGTACCGCCGCGACGGCCTGGATCGGCTCGCGCAGCATGGATGCGCAGCAGCGCGCGTTCGCGGACGGCGTCGACGACATCCCGATCGTCTATGCGGCCGGCTGCCACGCCACGTTCGCGGTCAGCGACTTGCCGCGCTGCGCATTCGGCAGCAAGGACGCTGGCATGAAGGTCGTCCTGTTCGGCGACTCGCACGCCGCACAGTGGTTCCCCGCGCTGCAACAGCTGGCCACCGAGCGCGGCTGGCAGCTGATCTCGCTGACCAAGTCTTCCTGTCCTGCGGCGCGGGTCACGGTCTACAGCGACGTGCTGCGTCGCACCTATCTGGAATGCGACGAATGGCGTGAGCGGATGCTCAAGCGAATCGAGGCCGAGCGTCCCGCGCTGGTCGTCCTCAGCAACGCCTACCAACAGGTCGATGCCGCGCAATGGAAGGCCGGCGCCGCGAGCACGGCCGACCGGCTTGCGCGCGCGGGCGCGCGTCAGCTCTGGATCCGCGACGCGCCTTCGCCGGGCTACAACGTCCCACGCTGCCTCGCGCGAGCGCAGTGGCAGGGGTACGCCGATTTTTCCGAGATCTGCGCCTTCGATCGCGACAAGGTCCTGGCGCGCTCGGCCGCGATCTTCGAGGCCGAGCGCAGCGCCGTGACCGCGAGCCCCGATGCGCGCCTGCTCGATTTCACGACGCAGGTCTGTCCCGACAAGCAGTGCACGGTCTGGCGGGCGGGCCACCCCTTGTTCAGCGATGGCAATCACATCGCCGCGAGCTGGACGAAGGGTCAGAGCGGACGGATCGCCGAGGCGCTGCAAGGCTGGCCGCTCGATTCGGCGGCCGCCGTCTCGCAGCCGATCAGGTGACGCGGCCCAGCCGCGGCTGATGCGACTGGATCCACTGCTCCAGCATCATCAGGATCCAGATCATCTCGCCGTAGTAGCCCGGATGCGACGGCAGCCGTTCTTCGAGCAGTTCCTTCAGGAACTCCGGGCGGATGATGCCGCGCGTCGCCAGGCTGCCCAGGGAATCGGAGGCAAGACGCCTCAGGCCGTCATGGCGCGTCGCCCAGACGCCGAACGGCAGGCCGAAGCCCTGCTTCTTCTTGGTGATCGTCTCGTCGGGCAGGAAGCCCCGCAGCGCTTCCTTGAAGAACCAGCGCAGCCGCAACCCCTTCAGCTTGCAGTCGGGCGGCATGCGCAGCGCGTAGTCCAGGAGGCGAGCGTCGAGCATCGGGAACCCCACCGACACGTTCGCGAGCTGCGCGGTTCCGCAAACCTTGGGCAGGTCGGTCTCGGCCAGCGTGTAGCGCCAGTCGAACGCCAGCATCCGGTTGACCAGGTCGCCGGTCTTGGCCTGGGCCCAGACCTCGCGCTGCTGCCTGGCGGGCGAGGCGATATCCACGCTTTCCAGGAAGCCGGCCGTGAAGACGTTGTCGATTCCGAGCAGGTTCAGCAGGTTGTAGGTCTGCAGCCGGTCCGGCATCGGCACGCGCGCCTGCTCGATGTAGCTCGCGCCCTTGCGAAGCAGGGGCGCGCGGGCCATCGCTCGCGTGCGGAAGATCGGTTCGAGCACGGCGCGGCGCATCGGCTCGGGAATCCGCTGGTAGGCGCCGAAGACCCGTTGCTTGGCGTAACGGGTATTGCCGCCGAACAACTCGTCGCCGCCGTCGCCTGCCAGCAGGCGGCTCACGCCGTCGTCATGCGCCATGCGCGCGCAGTAGTACGCCGGCAGGGCCGAGGAGTTTCCGAACGGCTGGTCGTAATGCGCCGCGACGGCCGGAATGCCGGACACCAGATCGTCCGGCGTGACGTAATACTCGTGATGTTCCGTCTTGAAGTGTTGCGCCGTGATTCGCGCGAAGGCCATCTCGTCGTAGCCTTCGGCCTGGAAACCGATGGAATAGGTCGCCGCGGGCTTTCCGCTGGCCAGGCCGATCATTCCTGCGACGGTGGAACTGTCGGTGCCGCCGCTCAGGAAGCACGCCCCCTTGCTGCCATCGAGTTGTGCCGCGACGGAATCCAGCAGCAGTTTCCGGAATCGTTCCTTTTCGGCGGCCAGCGACATCGGCGACGTGTCGTCGAAGGTTGGCGACCAATATGGCGCCACCGTGAGTTGCCCATTTTCGAACAACACGTAATGACCCGCCGGCACACGCTGCACCCCCTTGAATATGGTTCGCGGCGATGGGATGACGTGAAAATAGACGTAGTCGAAAATCGCCTGCGGATCGAGTACTGCCGATTCGTCGGCGCCGACCAGCGCATCGGCACGCAGCGCGAATCGCAACTCGTTGCCGACGATTCGATAACAAAGCGTGCGGATCGCGAATCGATCCACGGCGAGGAAAGTGCGTCCCGAGGGCTCGCGCAAGGCCACGGCAAATTCACCGTCCACGGCCACGGCGGCCTTCGCAGGGCCTTGCGACAATGCCGCGCGCCAGGCGGCAATCGGGCCGCTGTCACGCGCCTGTTGCGCGAGCCTGGTATCGCGAAATACGGGATTGCCGACCGCAATGGATTCCTGTGGCTCGTTCATCGGGATGAGAAGACTCGCGCGGCAATCTGTCGCATGGAATTCATTTGCAGCTGGTTGAAGTTTCCGAGGCGATATCCGATCGACCCTGGCTTTGCATTCCACGGGACGCCGACAGACGAATTAGCGCGTGAGCTGCTCGCCGTGCCTCGATGTTGCAAGAAGCCTGTTATGTGACCAAGTGTCTCGCCTCGGGAAAGCGAACATTTCTGCACGCTTTTCAGGCGAGCACATTCGACGAACCGTGCGAGACTTTGTTCACGTTCCAGCCCTCCACGGAACATTCCACCACAGGTATTTGCACAATGGAAGAGATCAAGCGCCGCCAGTTCCTGCGCTTCGGGTTCGCACTCAGCGGACTTTCGCTGAGCGCTTGCGGCAGCAGCTCCGACGCCTCCAGCGACGGTCCGGGCACCCCGCCGGCGCCGTCGCCCGGTCCCGCACAGACTCCGCCGGCTCCCGCGCCGACTCCTACGCCGCCTCCACCGCCGCCGCCGCCGCCTGCGCCCGCGCCGACGGGCTCGATGGCGTTCTCGCTGAGCAGCGCGACGACGGCGAGCGCCGCTCCTTTCTGCCTCGGTTTTGCATTCAAGCAGGGTGACGTCCCCTCGGGGCAAGGCGTGGTGGGCAGCGTCGACCATCTCCAGGCCACGCCCATGACCACGTGGCCCGACGGCTCGCTGAAGTTCGCCGTCCTTTCGGGCACGGCCGCCCTGACGGCCGGGAGCGCCACGACCATCACGTTGTCCAAGGGCACGTCCACGACGGGCACGGCGCTGACGACCGCGAACCTGAAGGCGACGGGCATCACCGCGAGCATCGCCTGCGGGTCGTTCGGCACGGTCTCGTGGTCCGGCACCGATTGGGATTCGAGCTTCGCGGCGCACGTCAGTGGCCCGCAGATGTCGTCCTGGATCTATCGCAAGCCGGTGGGCGCCGATGCGCACCTGGTCGCATGGCTCGAGGTGCGCCTGTTCGCGAGCGGTGCCGTCGAAGTGCTGCCCTGGATCGAGAACGGCTACATCAAGGTCGCCCATCCCACGAACAAGGCCGCCACCTACGTGTTCACGTTGGGCGGCACGCAGCGTTCGTCGCAAGCCATCGACCTGCCGGCGCGCTGCCGCACGCCGCTGGTGGCGGGCCAGGCGCTTTCGTACTGGCTCGACACGGATCCCGGCGTCGTCGTGCGCCACGACACGGACTATCTGCAGGGCACCGAGGTCGTGCCGCCGTACATGGCCACCGTCGATCCGTCGTCCAGCATGGTCACCAGCCTGCCCGCGACGTTCACGCCGCTGCAGCAAGGCTCGTTCGCCTACAGCCAGGATGCGATGGAGTCCACGGGTTTCGCCAACCCGATCGGCCTGCTGCCGCAGCACGACGTGCTCTACCTGACCTCGAACGCGCCCAGCATCTACGCCTCCGTCATCCGCAACGGCTACAGCGCCGGGCGCTACCCGATCCACTATCGCGACGAGGCCACGAACCGGCCGCTGAAGTTCTCGGATCATCCGAACTTGTCGAGCAACTCGTCGTCGACGAACGACTACACGGCGGTCGCCAGCGGCACCGTGCCGCCGGACTGGGACCAGGCGCACCATCCGAGCGTCGGCTTCATGGCCTACCTGCTCACGGGTCGCTACTACTTCATCGACGAGGTGCAGTTCGCCGCCACGGCGAACTACGTGGGCCTCAACGACGTCGTGCGTGGCGGCGTGCTGGGGTACACGGTGCCGGTGGAGGGCGTCAATCAGGTGCGCCAGGCCGCCTGGAACACGCGCACGCTGATGACCGCGTGCGCGATCACGCCGAATGCCGACACGGCGATGCACGCCGAGTACGCGACGGCGTTCACCAACACCATCACCAAGTACTACAACCAGTACGTTGCGCAGCCCAACAACCCGCTCGGCTTCATCCAGAGCGACCCCGACTACACGGGCAACCTGAGCGGTGCGCAAGCCGCGGCGGCCACGGGCTTCATGGCGCCGACCTGGCAACACGACTTCTTCACCGCGACCATCGGCTGGGCATTGGCCGCCGGCCTGCCGATCACTTCGACCGCACAGACGCAGCTCGCGGGCGTGTTCACGTTCGTGGCCAAGAGCGTCGTCGGCCGGCTCGGTGCGACCAACACCGGCACCGACTATCTCTTCACCGAGGCCGGCGCCTATTTCGTGTGCGCGGCGGCCTCGCATACGCCCGATTGGGCCGGTGGCACGGGGCCCTGGCTCGCGAACTGGAACGAGGCCTACGAGATCACGAAGAAGGTGATGTCGTACTACGTCGCACCGGCCATCTTCACGGAGTCGACGACGACGTTGCACGAGATCTCGACGCCTCCGGCCGGCGGCTATTTCGCGAACCTGCTGCCCGCGATCGCCTACGCTGTGCGCCACAACGCGAAGGACGCCGACCTGGCCTATGCGCGACTGACCGGCGCGACCGGTTGGTCCGACATGCTCGATTCGCTCAACGACTACAGCCCCGTGTGGGGCGTTCGCCCGCTAAACTGACTTCACGACCATCACTCCCATGCAAAATTCGAGAAGACAGTTCCTGCGGCATGTAACGTTCACCTACGGCACCCTTTCCCTGGTGGGCTGCGGCGGTGGTCAGTCCGCCGACGGCAAGGAGGCCCCGTCCGGGTCCGGAGGCGGCCCGACGACCCCCGTCACCAGCGCGCCGCCGCCCGCGCCCGCGCCCGCACCCGCGCCGCCGGCCCCAGCGCCGTCCGCGCCGCCGCCTTCGCCGCCGCCGCCGGCACCTGCACCTGCACCGAGCGCGCCGCGCACGGTCAATCCCGCGTGGATCCAGTCCGCGCCGCTCAATACCTGGATCGCCATTCCGGGGACGGTGCACGCCGGATCGGCTGCCGCGCCAGGCGACGATCCGCTGGATTTCTATTCCTCGTCGAACCGGCGCCTGTCGTATTCGGGCGTCGGGCTGCGCGACTGCGAAATCATCCTGGCAGCCAATGGCGGACATGGCGACTACGCCGGCAACGAGGTGACCTCGATCGACCTGTCGCAGGACGCGCCGGCCTGGGTGCTGCGAAGCGCCGCGTCGACGACGACCGCCTCCAACGTGGCCTACTACGCGGACGGAAAGCCGTCGTCGCGCCACACCTATTGGTCGACGACGTGGAATGAGCAGCGCAAACGGCTCATGCTCCACTACAGCCGCTTCGTCTACGGCACGGGGGTGTCGTTCCGGGCTTCCAACGGGTTCAACCTCGACACCAACACCTGGGACGCCAAGGGCACCTGGTCGGACGGCTACAGCGTCGGTTGTGCCGACTCGAGCGGCAACTGCTACGCGATGGGCGTCAACTACTTCTCGCTCAACAAGTGGACGGCCGCCACCGACACGTGGTCGACGGTCGCGACCTTCAGTGAAGCGATCAACGTGAACCCGGTCTGCTACGACTCGACGCGCGGGCATCTGTTCGCGCTCGCATGGGGCGACGGCCAGGGCAACACGCTCGGGGGGCTCTCGACGACGCTCAGCGCGATCCGGATCGTCGGCAGCACCAAGACGAACATCACGTTCAACGCGAGCGCCGCCCTCACGCAATTCAAGAGCGACGCGCCGGCCTACAGCGCGATGGAATACGACCCGGTCAACGACCAGTACCTGTTCTACCAGGGGGCGGCGGGCGCCACGTCGCGCGTCTATGTCGTCAAGCCCAACGCCTCGAGCGTCTGGGACATGAGCATCCTGACGCTGGGCGCGGGCTCCGTCGTGCCCGATGCGGCGGTCGGTGCCGGCGTCTTCAACCGCTTCAAGTACGTGGCGGCGTTGCGCGGCTTCGTTCTCATGAGCACCGGAACGAGCAACCTGTATTTCTTGCGCACGGCTTGAGCGAGGCCGCGACACGCCCTTTTTGGGGGGGTGAGCAAGGGAGGGCCGCGTCGCTTCCTCTGGCAGAATTGGCGCAAACGCGGCAGGGCTGAACATCGGCGGGCACGATCGCTGGCCTCGACCGCGAAGAACCAATGGTGTCCACCCTTTCGAGATCGAGCCATGCGCGTCGCGGTATTGTCCTATCCGATGCTGTTCCAGACAGCGGGCGGCTTGAAGATGAAGGTCGGGCGGACAGTGGACGCCCTGGTGCAGCGAGGCATCGACGCGCGCCTCGTCGATCCGCTCAAGGAGCGCCTGCGCGATTTCGACCTGGTGCATGTCTTTGCCCCCTACAACGGCAACCATCGGGTCGTCGAGCAGGCCAAGGGGGACGGCGTGCCGGTCGTGATGTCGACCATCATCAGCGGACGCTTCAGCCGTTGGCAGGGTTGGCGAGCTCGATTCCTGACGCGCCTCGTGGGGCGGTTGTCGGGTTGGGAGATGACGACCAACTACCAGCAGATCCTGACCGCGCTGACACTCGCCGACCACCTCGTGGTCCTCGGGAGCAGCGAGCGGCAGGTGCTGGTCGACGCCTATCTGATGCCGTCGTCCAAGATCAGCATCGTGCACAACGGCATCGGGGACGAATTCTTTCGTGCGACTCCGCAGGCCTTCCATGAGCGCTGGCCGAAGCTGCGGCGACCATTCGTGCTGCACACGGGGCAGATCTGCGAGGTCAAGAATCAACTGGGCCTCGTCCGCGCGCTGAAGGGCCAGGACATCGATATCGTCATGATCGGCCAGGTGAATTCCGAGAGCGCCTACCTGCAGGCCTGCCTGGGCGAAGGCGGTTCGCGCGTCCACTACCTCGGTGAATTGCCGCACGGCGAACTCATCGCGTCGGCGTACGCGGCCTGCACGCTGGTGGCGATTCCCAGCCGCTACGAGGGCATGCCCAATTCGATCCTCGAGGCGCTGGCGTCCGACCGTGCCGCCGTGCTGACCGACACCCATACGATGGACTTCGAGTTGCCGAGCGACGTCACGGCGCAGGTGGCCTCCACCGATCACGAAGCCATTCGGCGCGCCGTGTTGCGCCTGCTGGCGAATCCGCCGGCCCCGGGCCGTGCGCGCAGCGTGGTGTCGCAGATGAGCTGGGGAGTCGTGGCCGCCAGGCTCGAGGAGATCTACCGACGCGTCCTCGACAACTCGCCTGCGCCGGCGAAGGACCGTGAGCAGGCTGGCGTGGCCATCGGCGCGTGCGAGGGCGCGAGCGCATGAGCACCGCGCCGCTGATCGAGGCCGAGACGCTCGCAATGCCGGCCAAGGCAGATCCCGTCGCCACGACCGGCGCCAACAGCGCCTGCAACGCTTGCGCGAACCCTGGCTTCGCCGCGCTCCTGAGCAAGGACGGCTACGACCTGGTGCGGTGCACGCGTTGCGGCTTGATCAGCGTGGCCAACCCGCCCGACGACGAGCAGCGCGCCAAGCTGTATTCCTTCGATACCGGCTACCACGCCTCGCTGGTCGATGACGCCGCTTCTGTCGCGTTCCACGAGCGCGAGGCCGCGTTGAACCTGCGCGTGCTGCGCCGCTTCTCGAGCAGCGGCCGGCTGCTGGACATCGGTTGCTCCACCGGTCTGTTCCTGCGCGCAGCCCGAGCAACAGGCTGGGTCGGGCAGGGTCTCGAATATTCGGCGGATTCATCGCGCATCGCACGGGAGCAACATCAGCTCGAAGTCCGGACCGGCGAGCTCCGGGGCGATACTTATCAAGCCGGTTCCTTCGATGTCGTCACCCTGTGGGACGTCATCGAGCATGTCCCCGATCCGCATGCCACGCTGGTGCAGGTGCATCGCATCCTCGCCGACGATGGCCAACTGGTGCTGAAGACGCCCAACGCCGACGGCCTGTACCCACGCGTGTCGTTGCGGCTTGCGGGTCGCCTGGGCTTCTGGGGTCACGCCGAGCCGCCGGGCCACCTGTTCCAGTTCTCGGTGGCGACGTTGTCGCGCCTGGCCGAGCGCGCGGGCTTTCGTGTCGTGGATGTGGTCCACCAGCGTATTCCGATCGGCTACTCTTTCGGCACGCCGCGCGGGTGGTTCCGATCGGTCAAGTGGGCGGCCTACTGCGCGCTGTTCATGCCGATGGCGTGGATCGGCCCCTGGCTGGGGCAGGGCGACGACCAGGTGCTCGTGCTCAAGAAGGCGTAGCCACCCTGTCGAGGAGAGCGGGCGACCCGAAACGCCGGCGCCAGCGCTAGCCGGCGTGGCGGAAGCGCATGAGCAACATCGCGACTTCGCCACGCAACGGATGCTTGCCCGCCATCAGCGAGCCGGCGGCAAACACCACGCCCGCCGAGCCGCCGATCAACAATTCCTCGAACGCGCCGAGCGCCGAATAGGGCGCCGCGACCATCAATCCGAGCGAGGCACCCACCGCGCCGGCCAGTGCGATCGGAATGCTCACGATCGCCGGCTTGAGCTGGTCGCGCAGGCTGATGCCCGAGCGCGCGCGCACCGCAAGTCCCAGCAGCAGGCTCGCGACGATGCTGCTCAGCACCATGGCAATCGCCATCCAGGTCACGCCGAGGAAGGCACCGATGACCAGGGGGAGCGCCTGTGCCGGCAGCGTCGCCACCTTGGCGCGCAGCACGTCGCGCACGCCGCCGCTGGCGAGCAGCAGGTGGTACGCGCCGGAGGTCACGAGCGCCATGGCAGCGGCAGCGGAAAGCCAGCGCATGGGGGACACGACGGCGAGCCAGTTGGGGCCGAACAGCGCCCGGACCACGGGTTCGGCCAGCACCACGAGCATCGCCAACGCCACCCAGCCCAGCCCCAGGACGCAGGCCGTCGCCTTCGCGTACAGCGGCGCGAGCGGCACGCCTTCGCGTTGGCGTTCGGCGAAGACGGCCAGAAAAACGGGGCCGGCGGCGCGCGCCAGAAGCTGATGGGCCATCTGCGACATGCCGCGCGCGCGGCTGAACAGCCCCGCCGCCGCGAGCGTCTGCGTGCGGCCCAGCACGAGTTCGGGCATCGAGCTGACGATCTCGTCGACGACGCTGACCGCGGTGGCGGGGCCTCCGACGGAGAACACGCGCCGCAGTTCGGCGCCGTCGAATGTCGGACGCATCGGATGCGGCCTTATCCAGAGCGACAGGATCGAATTTGCGAGGCTCGACAGCACGGCCCCCCAGGCCAGGCTCAGCGATCCCCATCCGAGCTGCGCGAGCGCGATGGAGGCGCCGGCAAGCACCGCCGACTGTGCAAGGCGGATCCAGGTCAACGTGCTGAAGCGCAGCTCGCGGGTCAACAGCGACTGCGACACGCTGCCGAGCGGGGTCAACGCGAAATTGAGCGCCAGGATGCAGACGATCGTGGTGACGTTCGAGTCCTTGTAGAAGGCGCCGGCCGGGATGCTCAGTGCCAGGAGGAGCAGGCAGAGTCCGAGACCCATCATGACGGCCAGCGTGAACGCCGCGCGAATGCGCCGCTCGCTCAACTCCGCCTCCTGGACGAGGTAGGTGCTGACGCCCAGCTCGCGGACCACCGCGACGACGCCGACCAGGGACATGCCGATGGCGAACACGCCGATGTCGGCCGGCTTGAGCAGGCGCGAGATGACGGCGGTCGATCCGAGACTGAGCAGGAACGAACCGTATTTCTCGATGTACGTGAAGGCGAGCGCCCGGCGTACGGTCATGGGGACTCCAGCGTCGCGTTCGAGCGGACCGCACTCATCGCGCGAGGCCCGGACGCGGCGTCAACGCGCCGAGCGCGATCTTCAGCAGCACCTTCCACGCGACGGCGAGCGTCGGGTCGGTGCGCAAGGACATGAGCGCTCCGTGACGAGCGCGATCGAGGCGGCCCGCGTCCAGGTTCGAGGCCGCGAAGTCGCACCAGCTGCGCGCCAACACGCGCTGCACGCGCGAACGCGGCACGCTGCCTGCGTGTTCGTGCCCGTAGCCCCAGCGAGCAACGGCGCGCGAGACGACGATGGAGCGATAGTTCTCGACAGGCGCCGCGCGCGTGATGCTCGCCGCGTGCGCCCGGTAGAGCGCGCAGGGCCGGTTGACACGCAGGATGCGCGTGATGCGCGAGACGCGCAGCCACAGGTCGTAGTCCTCGCCGATGCGCAGCCCCGTATCGAACATGCCGACCTCGTCGAAGACGGATCGATGAGCGACAACGGTGGACGTCCACAGCGCGCAATCGAGCAGGAGATCCGGATAGATCCATCCGGATGGGCCTTGCCAGCGTGCCGGATCATCGGCTCCGGAAAGCAGCGACTCGACTTCGGCCGCGCCGGGGCAGGACGTCTCGCCGGCCCAGACCTGCCAGGCCGCGTAGACCACGCGAGCCGTCGGATCGCTCGACACCATCTCGGACTGGGCGGCCAGCTTGCCGGGCAGCCAGATGTCGTCGGCATCGAGGAACGCGATCCAGTTTCCCCTGGCCTCGCGCACGCCGCGATTGCGCGCCGCGGCCACGCCCTGGTTGGCTTGGCGGATCAGCCTGACACCGGGGAAGGTCGTGGCGACGAGGTCCGCCGATCCGTCGGTCGATCCGTCGTCGACGACGACGATCTCCAGGTCGCTCCAATGCTGATCCTGCACGGAGCGGATCGCCGCTGCGATGTAGCGCTCGGCATTGAAGCACGGGATCACGACGGAGAGGAGATCGCCTTTCATGGCGCGGCCGACGCGGCGAGCGCGGACGATGCTGCCGCCGAAGCAGCGTCGGCGCCCGCGTTCGCAGGCGGATCTCGCCACTTGCCCACGCCCTTGAGCATGTCGCGCAGCTCGGTGCGCGGATAGCCTTCCTGCATGGCCAGCTGACCCTGCGCCAGCGCTTGATCGTAGTCCTTCAGGTCGAAGTAGACGAGGCCGATGTTGTAGTGGGAGAGCGGGTTGTCCTTGGCATAGCTCGAGGCCACCGCGAGCTCCTCCTTGGCTTCCTTCACGCGGCCGCCCTTGCCCAGGTACTGCGCGTAGATCTCGCGCACCACCGTGTCGTCCGGCTGGAACCGGATGGCGCGATCGAAGTAGCAGTCGATCGTGTACTTCATGCCGGGCGGCTGGGGCGTCTTCGTGCGCTCGCCGAAGCGAACGGTGGCCATCAGCGCGCGATGGTGGTTCGGCGACGTCATCAGCACGTAGTTGAGGTCGCCGCCGATGTCGCCGGAATCGCCATGGATCAGCGCCTCCACCGCGGCCGAGAAATGGAAACGTTCGACGATGCGCAGGTGTCCGTTTCGCTCGACTCGGTAGTCATAGGGTCCGTAGGCGGACTCAAGGCCCCCGCAGGCGTTCTCGGCCTGTTGCTGTGCGGCGGCATGCCCCGCGAGCTGCAGCAGGCCCGCCAGCAGGAGGAGTCGCGCCGCGCTCACGCGGCCTCCCGGAGCGTGCCGGGAGCGGCAGCCGCAATCGTCTTCAACCAGGCGATGGTGATCTCCTCGACGCGCTGGCGCCAGGCCGGCGCTGTGAACGTGTGATCGGCTTCGGACAGATCGTGCCGCTGCAAGCGAACGTGCTGGAGGGCGCCCGTCCACGCAGGGTCGCCGCGCGTGGTGTCGACGAACTCCTTGGCCGTGTAGTCGTTGCCGCTCAGCACCAGCAGGATGTCGCCGTCGAACGCGGCCCAGCCGCGGGCCATGCGGTGCTGGTACGGCAACTGCGCCGCGCGCGGGGCCGACGCGCGCCGTGCCTTCAGGTTCGCGAGCAGGTCGCGCCACGCCGCCTGGCCGACGCCGCCGCTCAGCAGCTTGGTCCAGAACGCGCGCTGGCCAAGCCGCTGCCAGTAGTAGTGCTTCAACTGCACGCGCGCCAGGCTCTCCGGCGAGCGCACCCACGGGTTGAGCAGCACGAGCCCGCGCACGCGCGGATCGCGCGCGGCGTCGACGTGGAGCAGCGCGGCGGAGGCGCCGTCGCACAGTCCCCACAGGGCCACCCGGCGCACCGCGGGCACGTGTCGAACGAGCGTGTCGATGGCGGCGGAGATGTCCTCGCCGATATCCTCGAAGCTGCGCGGCGCGCCGGCGCTGTCGCCCATGCCGCGGACGTCGAAGCGCAACACCGCGAAGCCCTGGCGGGCGAGCGCGCGCGCCAGCAGCACGAACTGCCGATGGCTGCCCGCGCGATATTGCGGCCCGCCCACCACCACCACGACGCCGGTCTCGCACGGCGACGCGGGCTCGCACAGGACGCCGACCAACTCGTCTCCCTGGCAGTCGAAAGTCAATGCACGTTCGGCGCTCATGCGATGCAGTCGGCGACGGGCTCGCGACACACCAGGTCGGTCGTCGCGGCGATGAGTTCCGGCGCTTCCTCGATCTCGGTCGCGCTCCAGAACGGCGGCCCCTTGACGACCCGTTCGACGACGCGGTGGCCGGCCGTCTTCCAGCGTTCGATCAACGTCGTGCTCGCCGGCAGCAGGGCGCCGTCGTCGCGGGTCGAGACCTCGAGCCACGTGGAGCGTCCGGTGGTCGACGGCTGGAGCGTGGCCTGCTCGAGGCCGGCAGCCAGCGCCGGATTCAGCGAATAGCCCGCGATCTCGACAGGCTCGCCGCGGCTCAGCCGCTCGCGCAGCCGCTGCGTGCCGCCGCCGGCCTGGCCGTCCAGCATCTCCTTGGCCACGTGCAGGCGCAGGTGCTGTTGCAACGCAATCTTGCCGGCCGTCATGGGCTGCCAGAACAGCAGGTCGCAGGGCAGGGCATGACGTGTCGCCGCTTCGGCGGCCACCAGGCAGCCGGCGCGCAGGCCCCACAGCGTCAGCGGGGCGTCGAAGCGCGCGCGCATCCAGGCGGCCGCGCGGACGACGTCGGCCAGCCAGTCGTCCCAGGTCGCGTCCCCGAAATCGCCCGAGCTGTCGCCGCAGCCGTGCAGGTCGCACAGCAGCACGGCATGGCCCGCGTCCGCGAATGCGCGGGCCTGCAGCGCGGCCATGCGGCGCGACTTGTTCATCTCCTCGGCGAAGGGATGGACGTGGACGATCGCGCCCGCGACGGACTCCGTGCGCGGACGATGCAGGACGCACATGCGCTGGCCGCCGGCCTCGTCATCCAGGAAAAACGGAGCGGCGGCGGAACCCATGTCGGCCTCAGCCGGCCAGCTTGCCCGACACGAAATCGGTCAGGCTGCCGACGGTCGCGAACGTGTGTCCGTCGATGTCGTCGTCGTCGATGACGATCCCGAACTGCTCTTCCATGGCTGTGATCAGCGAGACGACCGCCATGGAGTCGAGTTCTGCGACCGACCCCAGCAGCGGCGTTGCACGAGTGAATGACGCGGTGCGGCCGCCCAGGCTCAGCACGTCGTCCAACAGGCGAATGATTTCTTGTGTCGTGTCCATCCGAGCGGACCCCTCCAATTTCCCAGGATGGTATCTGAGTTCGATTGCGGCGGTCGATCCCGAACGCCCCCGAATCCGTCACACGGCGGACATGTCATCGGCGCTTCGTGATCGATGGCACGAATGTGGCTGCGGCGAGGGCGCCCGAGGCCGCACGGGCACCTTGAACTAGGGGGAACTCCGAGGCGTCGACGCACCTTGCAAACGACACTGTCGGGTCTGTTGTCGAGACGAAGGCGCGGAGCGGGGACGACCGCGCTCCTTCGCGCGACAGCGCGGCAGTCGCCCCGTCCCGCCGCGGACGGCGTGCGATACTTTTTCCTCCTCGACGTCAGCCTGTGCCGTGCCCGTGAACGATTCGACGCTTCTTCATGAACTGATTGCCACGAGCGCGCGTCGCACGCCGTCGGCGATCGCGCTGACCGACGGCGATTGCCACGTTTCGTACGGGAGCCTGCTGGAGGCGATCCAGCGTTTCGCGGCCGGACTCGTCCAGGCCGGCATCGGCCGCGGCGAACGCGTCGGCATCTATCTCGAGAAGCGCGTAGAGACGGTCGTGGCCAGCTTCGGCGCGGCCGCGGCCGGCGCCGTCTTCGTGCCGATCAATCCGGTGCTCAAGGCGGAGCAGGTGGGCTTCATCCTGGCCGATTGCGACGTGCGCCTGCTCGTCACGTCGCCGGAGCGCCTCGCCACGCTGACCGAGGTGCTCGATCGCTGCGGCAGCCTGGGTCAGGTCGTGTCGACCGGTGCGGAGGCCGAGCCCGCGGGCCTGCCGCCGCGCCTGCGCTCGACGTCGTGGGACGGCTTCCTCGACACGCCGCCCGGCGCGCATCACCGCGTCATCGACACCGACATGGTGGCGATCCTCTACACCTCGGGCAGCACCGGCAAGCCCAAGGGCGTCGTGCTGTCCCACCGCAACATGGTGCTGGGCGCCAAGAGCGTCGCGTCCTACCTCGAGAACCACGCCGGCGACACGCTGCTCGCGGCGTTGCCGCTGTCGTTCGACGCCGGCTTCAGCCAGCTGACGACCGCGTTCCACAGCGGCGCCCGCGTGGTGCTGCTGAACTACGTGCTGCCGCGCGACGTGCTCAAGGCGATGGAGCGCGAGAAGGTGACCGGCCTGACCGCCGTGCCGCCGCTCTACATCCAGCTCACCGCGCTGAAGTGGCCGGAGTCGGTCGCCGACAACCTGCGCTATTTCGCGAACACGGGCGGGCGCATGCCGCTCGAGACGCTGACGCTGCTGCGCCAGCACCTGCCGCGCAGCCGCCCCTTCCTGATGTACGGCCTGACCGAGGCGTTCCGTTCGACCTATCTGCCTCCCGAGGAGGTCGATCGCCGGCCCGATTCGATCGGCAAGGCGATCCCCAACGCCGAGATCCTCGTGCTGCGCGAGGACGGCACGAGCTGCGATGCCGACGAGCCCGGCGAGCTGGTGCACCGCGGCGGCCTGGTCGGCATGGGCTACTGGAACGACGCCGCCAAGACCGCCGAACGCTACAAGCCTTTGCCGGCCGGCGGCCCTTGGCGCGAAGTCGGCCTGCAGTTGCCGGAGTTCGCCGTCTACTCGGGCGACACGGTGCGCCGCGACGCCGAAGGCTTCCTGTATTTCATCGGACGCCGCGACGAGATGATCAAGACGTCGGGCTACCGCGTCAGCCCGGCCGAGGTCGAGGAGATCCTGTACGCGACGCGGCATGTCGGCGAGTGCGTCGCGTTCGGGGTCGAGCACGCCGTGCTCGGACAGGCGATCCAGGTGATCGCCACGGCGCCGGCGGGGCAGGACAGCGTCGACCTTGCGGCCCTGCAGGCGCAATGCCGCGCCCGCATGCCGGCCTACATGGTGCCGGCGGGCATCGCCGTGCGCGTCGGTCCGCTGCCGCGCAATCCGAACGGCAAGATCGATCGCAAGCTGTTGTCGACCGAATGGTCGGCCCAGGCCCGCAGCGCCGCGGAGCCGACATGACGGAGTCGTCGATGGATCCCCTGCAGGTCGCGCCCGGCGCGCCGCGCCACGCGTCGATGACGCAGTTCGCCACCGCCGGCGGCCAGCTGCTCGTCGGTGGCGAGACGCTGTCGACCCTGGCCGAGCGCGTCGGCCAGACGCCGTTCTTCGCCTACGATCGCGGCCTGCTGCGCCAGCGCGTCGCCGAGCTTCGCGACGCGTTGCCATCGGGGATCCGCCTGCACTACGCGATGAAGGCCAACCCGATGCCGGCCGTCGTCGGGCTGATGGCGCAACTGGTCGACGGCATCGACGTGGCCTCGGCCGGCGAGCTGAAGGTGGCGCTGGACGCCGGCGCCGATCCGCGCGAGATCAGCTTCGCGGGGCCCGGCAAGCGCGAGGCGGAACTGAGGCAAGCCGTGGCGTCGCGCGTGCTGCTCAACGTCGAGTCGATGCGCGAGGTCCGCCTGTTGAAGGACATCGGCACGCAGCTGGGCATCGCGCCGCGCGTGGCCGTGCGCGTGAACCCGGACTTCGAGCTGAAGGGCTCGGGCATGAAGATGGGCGGCGGCCCGAAGCAGTTCGGCGTCGACGTCGAGGTCGTGCCCGCGATGCTGGATGCGATCGACGCTTTCGGCCTCGAGTTCGAGGGCTTCCATCTGTTCGCGGGGTCGCAGAACCTGCGGGCCGAGGCGATCTGCGAGGCGCAGCTCAAGTCCTACGAACTCGCGCTGCGCCTGGCCGCGCACAAGCCCGAGGCGGTGCGATCGCTCAACCTCGGCGGCGGCTTCGGCATCCCGTACTTCCCGGGCGAGCAGCGCCTCGACCTCGCGCCGATCGCGGACAACCTGCTGAGCCTGCGCGAGCGCGCTGCGCGCGACCTGCCGGCGGCCTCCATCGTGCTCGAACTCGGCCGCTACCTCGTCGGCGAGGCGGGCGTCTACGTCACGCGCATCCTCGATCGCAAGGAGTCGCGCGGCAAGGTCTTCCTCGTGACCGACGGCGGGCTCAACCACCATCTGTCGGCCTCGGGCAATTTCGGCCAGGTGATCCGCAAGAACTATCCCGTCGCGATCGGCAACCGCCAGGGCGACGCGGCGCTGGAGGAGGCGACGGTGGTCGGGCCGCTGTGCACGCCGCTCGACCTCCTCGCCGACCGCATGGCGCTGCCGGTGGCCCAGGCCGGCGACCTGGTGGTGGTGTTCCAGTCCGGGGCCTACGGCGCGAGCGCGAGCCCGCAAGCCTTCCTCGGGCACCCGGGCTGCACGGAAGTGCTGGTCTAGCGCCGACGCGCCGGCCGGCCGATTCGCGATGGCAGATTCCCTTCACGCCAACTCGCGCGGCCCCGTCGGCGCCATCGCCCCGAGGGGATCGTCGTCGGAACCGTCACGGCCCGTGTCGATCCGGCTGCTCGCGGCGTTTGTCTGCCTGGCCTGCGCCGGCTGCGGACTCGCGCTGGCGCTGCAATATCCGATCGGCCCGCCGCTGGTCGCGGCGGCCGTGTTCATCGCGGTGGCCGCCGGCACGATCCTGTGGCCGGGCGCCTGGATCCTGGCGCTGCCGGCCGTGCTCGCGCTGGCGGGCTTCGCGCCTTGGACCGGCTGGCTCACGTTCGAAGAGCTGGACATGCTGGTGCTGGCCGTCGCCACCGGTGGCTATGCGCGGCGTGCGCTGGAGCGCGCCGGGGCGCCGCGCCAGGGCGACGCGCATGACGACGCGCCCGTCGCGTTGTCGTCGCGGCTGCTGGTCGTGCTGTTCGCGCTGTCGATCGCGGTGGCGCTGGTGCGCGGGGTGTCGGACGCCGGCGGATTCGAGTTCGGCTGGTTCCAGGGCTACTTCGGGCCGATGAACTCGGTGCGCCTGGCCAAGAGCTTCTTCTTCGCGCTGCTGCTGTTTCCGCTCTGGCGCGACGCGCACGCCGCCGACCCGCTGAAGGCGTCGCGCTACTGGTCGACCGGCCTGTGCGTGGGGCTGGCCGGCGTCAGCCTCGCCGCGCTGTGGGAGCGCCTGGCCTTCACCCGCCTGCTCGATTTCACGACCGACTACCGCACCACCGCGCTGTTCTGGGAGATGCACGTCGGCGGCGCGGCGCTCGATGGCTTCCTGGCGCTCACGGTGCCGTTCGCCGTGCGCGAGCTGCAGACGGCCGGGCGCGGCTGGCGCTGGATCGGCGCGCTCGCGACGCTCGTCCTGGCCAGCTATGCCTGCCTGACGACCTTCTCGCGCGGCGTGTTCCTGGCCATTCCCGTAGGCCTCGTGGTCATGGCCTGGCTGGGGATGCGCCAGCGCGCCGCGTTGGCCGGCTCCGTGCGTGGATGGATGGGCTGGGCGGCGGTGTTCGTCATCGGCTACGCGGGCGCGGCGTTCTGGCTGTTCCCGGTGGCTGGCTATCGTGGCCTGCTGGCGGTGCTCGGCGCGTTCGCGCTGTTGCTGCGCCTGGGGGCGAGTCCGGCCGGCCAGGAGCCCGCGCCGGAATGGCGCACGGCGGCGCTCTCGGTGGCGTTGTCGGGGCTGGTGCTGCTCGCATCCTGGGCGCTGCCGCGCGGCGCCTACGTGGCCTATGCGCTGGCGTTCACGTTCGCGGGGGCGGCCTCGTATGCGCCCCGCACGCGCTGGATGGCCTTCGCGGGCTATGCAGCCGTCCTGTTCGCGCTGGGCCTGGTCTGCTGGCACTGGGGCGGCGAGCCGGCGCTCATTCGTGCGTTGCCCGTGATGGCGGTGTTGCTGCTGATTGCCCTGGCGCTCGCCTCCGCGCGCGCCGGACGCCCGGAGCGCGCGTGGCCGAGTTCGCGCCGCTGGCAGGCGGCCGTCTTCGCGTGCATGGTGGCCGCCAGCGGCGGCATCGGCGTGATGATGGGCGGCGCCTACATGACGGATCGGATGTCGACCACCGAAGGCGACCTGCAGACCCGCATCGATCACTGGAGCGAAGGCCTGTCGGTGCTGCATTCGCCCGAGCAGTGGGCGTTCGGCGTCGGACTGGGCCGATACCCCGCGACGTATTTCATCCTGCACGGCAACACCGACGCGCCGGGCGACTACGCGTTGCGGGGAACCGCCGCCGAGCCCGCGCTGGCGCTGTCCGCCGGCCGCCACATGCTCGGATGGGGCGAGCTGCTGCGCGTCTCGCAGCGCGTGCGCGTCCCACGCCAGCCGGTGCAGGTCGAACTGATGGTGCACGCGGATCGCCCGACGGGCCTGCATCTCGAGCTCTGCGAGAAGCACCTGCTGTACAACGGCGGCTGCCTGCTCAAGGAGGTCGAGGTGCCCGCGACCGGCGCGACCTGGCAGGCGATTCGCACGCCACTGGACGGCGCGGCCGTCTCGGGCGGCCACCCGTTCGCGCCGCGGATGCTGAGCTTCTCGATCAGCAACCGGTCGCAGGCCACGCTGCTCGAGGTGCGCGACGTGCGGCTGCTCGATGCCGGCGGGGACGACCTGCTGATCAACGGCGACTTCTCGCACGGCATGGCGCACTGGTTCTTCTCCAGCGACCGCAACCACCTGCCCTGGCACCTGAAGAACGTGTTCGTGCACGTGCTGTTCGACCAGGGCCTGTTCGGCCTCGGCGTGTTCGTGCTGATGCTGCTTGGCGGCCTGTGGCGGCTGGGCTTCGGCTCGGCGCGCGCGCATCCGCTCGCGCCCGCGCTGGCCGGCTCGATCGCCGGCTTCATCGTGGTCGGCCTGTTCGACAGCCTGGTCGATGTCCCGCGCGACGCCTTCGTCTTCTATTTCCTGCTGCTGCAAGCGTTGACGTTGCACGGCCTGCGGCGCACGTGATCAGGCGCCCGCAGGCGTTGCCGGCGCTGGCGGCCGTCCTGTGCGCCGGCTTCGGGGCCGTGCTGGCCCGGCAGCATCCGCTCGCGCCGGCATGGGCGCTGATCGCCTTCGTCGCGGCCATGGCGCTTGTGGCGTGGCGCCCGCGGCACTGGCTGTGGATCGTGCCGGCGGCCCTGCCCATCCTCGATTTCGCACCCTGGACCGGAGGCCTCGTCATCGAGGAGTTCGACCTGCTCGTGCTGGCGGTCGCCGCGGCGCTGCAGGCGAGGGCGGCGTGGTCGGCGGATCGCTCGACGGAACAGCCACGCCGATGGACGCCGTTCGAATGGGCCGCGCTGGCGTTCGCGTTGCTCAGCGTCGCCAGCCTGGCGCGCGGCGTCGCGGCCGCCGGCGGCCCGTCGCTGGCCGGCGCCTGGTTCCAGGGCTACGAGGATCCGCTCAACGCCTGGCGCGTGTTCAAGAGCGTGCTGTGGGCGGCGCTGCTGTGGCGACCGCTGCGCCGCGAATTTGCTGTCGACCGCGATTCCGCGGTGCGGCGCCTGGTCGCCGGCATGCTGGGCGGCCTGCTCGCGGTCGTGCTCGCCGCGATCTCGGAGCGCGCCGCCTACACGAGCCTGTGGCAGTTCTCCGGCCCGTATCGCACCACCGCGCTGTTCTGGGAGATGCACGTGGGCGGCGGCGCGATCGACGCCTACCTCGGCCTCGCGGTGCCGTTCGTGGCCTGGACGCTCTGGTCGCAGAAGTCGCCCGGTCTCTGGAGCGTCGCCGCGACGCTGGCCTTGCTGGCCGTCTACACCTGCCTGACGACGTTCTCGCGCGGCGTCTATGTCGCCGTGGCCGTGCCGCTTGCCGTGCTCGGCGTCGTGATGCTGCGACGGGCAGGGCGGGGCCGGCGCAGCGGCTGGGTGACCGCCGTCGGCGCCGCCGCGGCACTCGTCGCGATCGATGCCGTGCTGATCCTGGCGTTCGACTGGGGCGGCGCCGCGCCGGCGGGGCTCATGCTGCTGGCACTGGCCTTGTCCGCCGCGGCCTGGTTGCGCTGGAAGCGCCCGTGCTCGTGGCGCGTGGCCGCGTCGACCGCTCTGGCGATGGCGCTGCTGCTCGAGGTGTTCGCGGTGATCGGCCTGGGCACGTTCCTGCGCGAACGCATCGCCGCGACCGACAGCGACTACCTGAGCCGGCGCGAGCACTGGAGCGATGGCGTGAGCCTGATGGACACGCCCGCTGACTGGCTCGCGGGCATCGGCGCCGGCCGGCTGCCCGAGGGCTACGCGACGCGCGTGCCGGGTCTCGAGTTCCCGGGCGACGTGCGCTGGCAGCCAGCGCGCTTCGTGCGCCTGCTCGGGCCTCGCACGCGAGACGACATCGACGGCGTCATGGCGCTGAACCAGCGCGTCGCGATCCATCCGGGCAATCGGCATCAGCTCGATCTCGACGTCCGGGCCGCGACGCCCGCGCACCTGTACGTGCGTGTCTGCGAGAGCCACCTGCTGTATGCGCGGCATTGCCAGGCCGGGGTCCTCGCCCTGCGCAAGCCCACGGCGGGATGGCAACACGCGACGATGATGGTGTACGGGCAGGCCATGAGCGTCGGCGATCCGGCGTGGCCGCGTGGCGCCATCTTCTCGATCGCCGACATCGACGTCGGCGGCGACGTGGCGGTCGATCACCTGGTGCTGACGGCCCCGGACGGCACGCCGCTGCTGTCCAACGGCGACTTCTCGAATGGCCTGGCCCACTGGCTGCCGACGGCCATGGGCTACTACGTGCCCTGGCACATCGACAACCTCTATCTCGACGTCCTGGTCGAGCGCGGGCTGCCCGCGCTGCTCGCGTTCCTGGCCTGCGCGGCGATCGCGTTGCGGCGGCTCGCGCACGCGGGCCCGAGCGGGCCGGTCTTCGCGCCGTTCCTGGCCGCGTCGCTGGGCGGTGCCCTGTGCGCCGGCCTGGTCAACAGCGTCATGGACGTGCCGCGCGTCGCGTTCCTGCTGTTCTTCGTCGTGATCGCGGGCGCCGAGCTCGGCGCCGGCGTCAACGCCCGAGCAACACCTTGAGCGCCTGCAGCTTGAAGCGCAGCGCCTGCCTGTCCCAGGGCATGAAGCGCGGCAGCATCATGCGATCCGTGCGCGCGTCCGCGGCCCCGCGCTGCGTCGAGAACGCGTAGGAGAAGCCGGCACGGCGGGCCATGTCGGCGTGGCGCGGATCGAAGTCCGTCCCCAGCTTGCCGTTCGGGTAGGCAAACAGCCGCGGCGGCTGCGGCAGCAGCGCGGCCAGCGCGTCGCGGCCGAGGCGGATCTCCTCGAAGGCCGTGTCGTCGTCGACCGACTTCAGGATCGGATGCATCACCGTGTGGCCGCCGATCTCCATGCCGTTGGCGGCCAGCACCTGCACTTCCTCCGGCGTCATCATGACGCGATCGCGCGCGCTGCGCGATGCAGCCAGACCGCAGGCCGACTCGATGCGTTCGAGCGCCTGGTTGCGCTCGGCCGGCGGCAGGTACTTGATGCCCTCGCGCAGCCGGTGCAGGGTCCGCAGCCGCGCCGGCAGGTCGCCAGTGGGCAGGATGCCCAGGCCCAGCCACCCGGCGTCGAAGCTGTCGCCGGCATGCGCGCGCACGGCCTCGGTCAGCCGGTCGTTGAACTGCACGCCGTCTCCAAGATAGCCGGTGGCCACGAAGAAGGCGGCCGTCATGCGATGGCGCTTGAGCAGCGGCAGCGCGACGTCGTGGTTGTCGCGGTAGCCGTCGTCGAAGCTGATGATCGCGGCGCGTGCGGGGAGGGTGCCCGTGGCCAGGCGCTCGCAGGCTTCCAGCGGCGGCAGCACGCGGAACTGGTCGCCGATCCAGCGCAGCGCCTCGTCGAACTGCGTCGCGTGCATCTCGCCGGGGATCATCGGATCGGGCTTCTCGAGCACGCGATGGAAGAAGAACGTCAGCAGCTTGGCACGCTGGCCCGCCGGCGAGACGACGGTGGAGACGGCCCGGACGGCGCGGCTCATCGCGTGCCGCCAAGGACTGATTCGAACGTGGGGGGTATCCGTTGCGGCATGAAGTTGCTGGCGTTTAGTCGGGAGAATGCCACACGACATCCCGTGTTTGCGGGTGTTGCAGGCACGCTTCCCCAATTCCAGTGAATCGGGGCGACACCGGGATAGTTTAAGCTGGGCAGGGGCACGCCGCGACCTCAGGCGCGGCGTGGTGAGGTTTCAGATTCATCGGGGAAAGAAGAACGTGACGACTATCGCAGTCATCGGGCTGGGCTACGTGGGCTTGCCGCTCGCGATCGAGTTCGGCAAGAAATTCAGGACGCTCGGTTTCGATCTCTCGCAGGAAAAGGTCGATGCCTACATCAGCGGCGTCGATCCGACCGGCGAGGTCAGCGGCGAGCAGCTGAAGGCCAGCACGCAACTGAGCTACAGCACCGATCCGGCCGTCATCGCCGAAGCCGACTTCATCGTCGTGGCCGTGCCCACCCCGGTCGACGACGCGCACCAGCCCGATTTCACGCCCCTGGTCAAATCCAGCGAGAGTGTCGGCAAGCACATCAAGCGTGGTGCGACGGTCGTCTACGAGTCGACGGTATATCCGGGCGCGACCGAGGAGATCTGCGTCCCCATCATCGAGAAGCACTCCGGCCTCAAGTGGAAGACGGACTTCTTCGTCGGCTACAGCCCCGAACGCATCAATCCCGGCGACAAGGAACGCACCGTCACGAAGATCACCAAGGTGGTCTCCGGCGATTCGCCGAAGACGCTGGACCTGGTGGCCGAGGTCTATGGTTCGGTCATCACGGCAGGTGTCTACCGCGCCAGCAGCATCAAGGTGGCCGAGGCCGCCAAGGTGATCGAGAACACGCAGCGCGACCTGAACATCGCGCTGATGAACGAGCTGTCGGTGATCTTCAAGCGCATCGGCATCGACACGCTGGAAGTGCTGCAGGCCGCCGGCACGAAGTGGAACTTCCTGCCGTTCCGTCCCGGCCTCGTGGGCGGCCATTGCATCGGCGTCGATCCGTACTACCTCACGCACAAGGCCGAGATGCTGGGCTACACGCCGCAGGTCATCCTGGCCGGCCGCCGCATCAACGACAGCATGGGCAAGTACGTCGCCGAGCAGACCATCAAGCAGATGATCTCGCGCGACCTGCCGGTCAAGGGCGCCAACGTGATCGTGCTGGGCATGACCTTCAAGGAAAACTGCCCCGACCTGCGAAACAGCAAGGTGATCGACGTCGTGCGCGAGCTCCAGAGCTTCGGCGTCAACGTGGTGATCCACGACCCGATCGCCAACGCCTCCGAATGCGAGCACGAGTACGGCGTCACGCTGACCCCGTGGGAAGCGTTGCCGGTGGCGTCCGCGATCGTGGCCGCGGTGTCGCACTCGCAGTACGCCAGGATGGGCATCGAGGCCTTTGCGCAGCGCCTCGTGCCGGGCGGCGTCTTCGCCGACGTCAAGAGCGCCTACGACCCGGCCGAAGTGGGTCGCGCCGGCCTGCAACTCTGGCGCCTCTGAGATCGCACGAACGGCGCCAATCCGCGGGTTTCGCAGGGTTTGGCACCGTGGACGAGCGCGGTTACCGCAGGTAACATCCTCCTGCCGGACAGAGGATGCACGCTGCTGACGTGCATTCCTGATCCAGGAATCGACGACCAACATACGAGCAGGAGCGAGGACGGTGGGTGCAAGGCTTCTTCGTTCGGGCGCCGGGGCCGCTGCGATCATGTGGGGGTGCTTCGCTGCGTGCCAGGCGAATCCGATCCCGGCCGACGACGCGGCCGCCCAGGGCGGCGCCGACGATCCACGCGCAGGGCAGGCTGCCGGGCTGGCCTCTCCCGGTGCGAGTTCGTCGCGCGAAGCGGCGATCATCGACCGCCGCCCCTCGCTGTCGACCGACTCGGACAAGAAGCTGCTGGCCCAGGAACGCGCCGACGCGATGGCCTCGGCGCGCGACCCCGCGCTGATTCCGATCGACATCCAGGGCGTTGGCGCGCAGGCGCATCCGGCCCCCTCGGCGCTGCCGAAGAAGCAGGACGAGGTCGCGGGCGGCGACGGCGACGGCCTCAAGAAGTTCGCCTTGACCGCGCGGGACTGGATGCACGACGTCTTCGGCAAACCGGACAATGCACCGGACAGCGCGCCCGACCGGGCACTTCCGGCCGTTCCCGGAGCTGGCGGCGACCTGGGCCTGCCGGTGGAGACGCAATCCAGCGGCGTGAAACCGTTGGCGTTGCGCAGGGAACCGCCGGTCGAGATGCCCCCGCCCGGCGCCGGACCGCATCGCGCGGCCGCCGCGCCTGTCCAGGAAACCGCGGGAGCGCGACTGTTGGCCGAATCCGCGCCCGAGTACTCGATCCAGCAAGCGCTCAAGCGTTGCCGCGAGGTGCTGGTTCATCCGCTGACCTGGCTGGCGGTCGTTTTGGTCGGGGTGACGCGCATCGCGATGTCGCGCGGGAGACGGTGAGCGCAACTGCCGCCGGGTGACCTGCACCACTGCGGCGTCTTCGAGCATCGATACCGCGGCGGCCTGCCCGCGCAGCCGGGACGGACGGACAGGCGCGGGCCGCGTTCAGCTCGACAGCAAGGGAGTTCGCCTCCGCCTGCTGTCCAGCTCGGTTTCCAAAGCTTACATACTCGCGTGCATCGCTGCGCCTTCGGCCGCCGGCCACGCCGTGTAGTGGGCCTGTGCCATGCGATGGTCGCCGCGCCGGATGCGCGCGACGATGCCTGCCTCTTCCTCTTGCGAGAACGAATAGGGATACAGCGAACGCTCGGTGGCCGAGAACTGCGGCTGCCCGCCGAAACGGGCGATCTGCTCCTGCGTGTGCGCGAAATCCAGGCACATCAGCACCGCGGGCGCGTTCACGCGCAGGTTCATCCGCGAGGACGCCAGCACGGTGAAGCCAAGGATGCGGCTGTAGTAGTTGACGTGCCGGGGATTGACCTCGATCAGCAGGCAGTCGTAGCCCATCACGCGATAGGCGTACAGGTAGGCCACGTGGAACAGGGTCGCCAGGACGCGCTTCGACTGCGAGGCGCCGTCGATGGCCAGCTTGGTGAATTCGCACACGCGGTGCCCTTCGGCGCGCAGGCTGTGCACTTCGCCGGGAAACAGCTCCTCCACCATCAGGCCGTCCTTGCCGTCGAAGCCGACGGTCATCGTGCCGATGGTCTCCTCCTGCTCGGCGGCCACGAGGGTGATGCGGCCCGGCGGAGCATCCTGCGGCAGCGGCTTGGTCGCGTATCCACGCCAGGCGTAGCGCAGGTTGATCAGCGTGCTCGCCGAGCGTCGCTGGCCCGGCGTGCGCGCCGCGCGGATCTTGAACAGGCGTTCACCCGCGTCGGCCTGATCCTGAGATTGCGAACGTTGGCCGCCCGATCCCGTGCGCCGCTCCGGTTCGAACGCCGCACCGATGATGGTGTCTTCACTCACAGCCAATCCTTTCGCTTCCCTCCGGCCCGGGCGCGTGCGCCCGCCGGAATTCGTGTTCGCCTGATCGTCAATGTACCTATCGACGCGTCGAGGCCTCCTCGTCAGTGAACTTGTATCCACCTGATACGCAGCGCCGGCGATCTTCCCGCGGCGTCGTACGCCCGAGCACGTCCTAAGAATAGGTTCGGCGAAGACGGTTGACCAGACCCGACCGCTCTTCCGGTGAAAAACCATGCCGATAAAGGGATCGTTTGCCGGCCGCGGGGGAACTGTCGTCCTGGTGGGCCTCGAAAACCTGCTCATCCGCGAAATCCAGGTCGAGCGACATCAAGACCGCGGGCGCGTTGACGCGGTGGTTCATGCGGTCGCGCCGCAACACCTTGAAACCGAGCATGGTCTCGTAGAAGCGGACATGGCGCGGATTGACCTCGATCAAGGCCTTGTCGCAGCGCTGCACCTCACGGGCGCAGAGGAACGCGGCGTCCATCAGCGAGGCCAGCACCCTCTTCGAACGCACGACGCCGTCGATCGCGAGCTTGATGAATTCGCACAGCGCGAAGCCTTCGGCCCGCAGTTGCGCGACTTCGGCCGCGAACGATTCGTCGACCAGCAAGCCTTGCGGGCCGTCGAAGCTCACCGTGATGGTGCCGACCGTCTCGTCCTCCTCGCTGGCCACCAGCGTGATGCGGTTGCGGCTCGAATGGTCGGGCACCGTCGACGTCGTGTAGCCCCGCGCCGCGTACATGCGGTTGACCAGGATGTGGGCCGAGCTCCGCTCGCCGTCGCAATCCGCCGCGCGGATGGTCAACAGGCGTTTTCCTTTTTCGTGCTCGAGGATGCTCCAGGGTGCGGGCTCGTCCAGCAGGAGCCGGGCCATCTGATGGCGCGAATCCGAATCAATCCTGTTAACTGCGTTCAATGTTCCTGCTCCTGGGGCGATGTGACAAAGATCACACGTCAACCCTAGTTTGGGGGACTTTGGCTCCGCTCATGTATCAAGTTGCATTCTCGTCCGCGGCCGCGGCGGCGCCTATCCCGCAGCCTGCAGGCGTGCCCCGCCACCTCGTCCGGGCATGGGGACTGCCGCTACCAGGCGACGCGCATCCGCGCGAATTCACCGCCGAGGACCCCATGACCCGACAACTCAACGACATGAAGATCGCCATCCTGGTGGACGATCTGTTCGAGCAGGCCGAGCTCGCCGAGCCCAGGAAGGCGCTGCTGGCCGCCGGCGCGACGGTGCACATCGTGTCGCCCAAGGGCCCGAAGGTCAGCGGCATGCAGCACCACGACAAGGGCGACAGCTTCGATGTCGACGTGCCGCTCGACGACGCCAGGCCGGACGATTACGACGGCCTCGTGCTGCCGGGCGGCGTGGTCAACGCCGACACCTTGCGTACCAACGAGTCGGCGCAGAGGTTCGTGCAGGCCATCGACGGCGCCGGCAAGCCCATCGCCGTCGTCTGCCATGGCCCATGGCTGCTGATCTCGGCCGGCCTGGCCGCGGGCCGCACGCTGACGAGCTGGCCCTCGCTCGAGGACGACCTGCGCAACGCCGGCGCGACCTGGGTCGATCGCGAGGTTGTCTGCGACGGCAACTGGACGTCCAGCCGCAAGCCGGACGACCTGCCGGCCTTCAACCGCGAGTTCATCGCGGCCCTGCAACGCGCGCCCGAGAAGCGCGAGATGGCGATGCCCATCGCCGACTGATCCCACGTCACAGGAGAATCTCCATGGCCCGATTGGATACCGCCCACCGTAACGCCGAACCCAGCGGCAGCTTCGCGTTCCCGAAGCAGCGCAAGGAGCCGCTGGAGAACGCTGCCCACGTGCGCAACGCGATCGCGCGCTTCAACCAGGTCGAGGGCGTCACCGATGCCGAACGCGACGAGGCCTGGAAGCACATCAAGACGGCGGCGAAGAAATTCGGCGTCGAGGTGCAGGAAGGCTCGTGGCGCGAGGTCGGCCACAAGCACTGATCGGTCGCGCATCGAACGAAGCGCCGGAGGGCGCGGAGCGTCGAGCGAGGATGTCCTACAGCGGAGAGTGCCCGCGCAGCGCGCGCGCGTTGGCGGCCATCGAGCGGTTGTAGCGCGTCAGGTGCGGCGCGAGCGTCTCGAGCGCGAGCGCCGCGGCCTCGACCGCGCGGCCCTGCGCGATCCAGGTGAAGGCCAGGACCGCGCGCGCCTCGTCGTGGAGCACGGCACCGGGGCCCTCGGCCTTGCAGCGCTCGAGCTGGGCGAGCAGCAAGGCTTCGCTCTCGTCCAGCCGGTTCAGATGGCGCAAGGTGCTTCCCAGCTGGATGCTGGCGCGCGCGTGGCGATACGGGTCGAGCGCGCCGCTCGCGAGCGCGGCGCGGTACAGCGGCTCGGCGCCGTCCTCGATGCCCGCGGTGTCGCGCGCGCAGGCACGCTCGAACAGCGCGAACGGGTCGTCGACGGGCCGCTCGTTCGCCAACTGGTCGATCGTGCGCACGAGTTCCTGCGGCGTCAGCGTGTCGGCGATCTTCCAGGCCGCCGCGACGCGCGACTCCCAATCGTTGAAGGCGGTATCCATGTTGGACCTCAGGCGTGACTGAACAACGCGAGCACCGCCGCGACGATGCCGCCGACGAACAGGTACAGCGCGAACGGCAGTGCGAAGAACCACAGCCTGGCGGCGCCCGGCTTGAGCTCGAAGACCGTGGTGGCGGCGCAATAGCTGACCCGGACCGACCACAGCAGCAGCACCAGGACCAGCACCGTGCCGGCGTCGACGGCGGCCGCCGCCGCGACGCCTGCGTTGTCGAATCGCAGCGTGTTCACGATCGTCACGAGCAGCGCGGGCAACGCGAACACCAGGTTCTGCAGCACGTAGACCTGGCGCGCGGTCGTCGGGTCGGGACGCACCGCGCCCGACCACCCGAGGCGCAGTCGATACCACCAGCCCCCGATCAGCCACAGGAGGCCGGCGCCGATCGTACCGATGACGGCCACGAAGCCCCAGTAGCGCGTCCAGGTCTCGCCGATCGCCAGGGCGAACTGCGCGGCGCTGCCGCCCAGTCCGGCCTGCGCCATGACGAGCTTGCTGTCGATCCGGTCGATCGCGCTGGCCAGGCCGCCGGCCAACGCGGCCGCCAGCACGAGCAGGTGCTGCTGGTAGTTCGCGGAGCGCGCGAAGAAACGCCGCGGCCGGATGTAGAGATCCAGCAGGCCGCGATGCCCCACGTCGGCGGGCGCGACGGGCGCGGGCAGGTCCAGGTCGGGGGTATCGGTGCTCATCGTGGCGGCGATGTTAGCTCGCCGCGTGCGGCGCACCGCCTTACATCGACTCCTGCAGCATGCGCCGATAGTCGTCGCGGCTGGCCAGGCGCGGGTTGGTCGCGTGGCAGTGGTCGACCATCGCGTGGTCGATGATCTCGTCGAACAGCGCTTCGCCGACGCCCATTGCGGCGAGGCCGGTCGGCAGGCCGAGCCGCGCCGTCATGTCGAACACGGCCCGGGCCACGGCGACGCCGTCGGCGTAGTCGGGGCCGTGCGGCAGGCCCATCGCGTGCGCCATGCGGTTCAGGCGATCGTCCTTGCGCATGGACTCGGCGCCCGCGTTGAAGCGGATCACGGCCGGCAGGAACACGGCGTTGAGCGTGCCGTGGTGCAGCCGCGGATTCACGCCGCCCAGGCTGTGGCTGAGGCTGTGCACGCAGCCCAGGCCCTTCTGGAAGGCGAGGGCGCCCTGCATGCTGGCGCTCATCATGTTCCAGCGCGCCTCGCGGGCGGTCCGGCCGTCGCTGAACGCGCGCTCGATGTGGCCCCAGCCTCGCCTCAGGCCGTCCAGCGCGATGCCGTCGGCCGGCGGATTGACCTTGCCCGACATGAAGGTCTCCAGGCAATGCGCGATCGCGTCCATGCCGGTGGCGGCGGTCAGCGCCGGCGGCAGCGCCATCGTGAGGTCGGGATCGAGCAGCGCCACGCGCGGGAGCAGGTTCCAGTTGTGGAAGCCCAGCTTGCGGCCGTCGTCGACGATCAGGATCGCCCCGCGCGCGACCTCGCTGCCGGTGCCCGCGGTGGTGGGCACCGCGATCAGCGGCGAGGCCTTGGCGGTGATGCGCTCGGCGCCGCCGGTGATCGTCGCGAAGCTCGCGAGCGGGCCCTCGTGCGTGGCGGTGATCGCGACACCCTTGGCCAGGTCGATGCTGGAGCCGCCACCCACGGCGATGAGCCCGTCGCAGCCGTTCTCGAGATAGACGGCCGTGGCCGCGCGCACCGCGGCCTCGTTCGGGTTGCCGGGCGTCTGGTCGAACACCGCATGCGGCACGCCGGCGAGCGCGGCCAGCGCGATGTCGAGCACGCCCGCGGCGCGCACGCCGGCGTCGGTCACCACCAGCGGCCTGGCAATG
Source organism: Scleromatobacter humisilvae (assembly GCF_023231945.1). Taxonomy (GTDB): domain Bacteria; phylum Pseudomonadota; class Gammaproteobacteria; order Burkholderiales; family Burkholderiaceae_C; genus Scleromatobacter; species Scleromatobacter humisilvae. The sequence goes on along the minus strand of NZ_JAJLJH010000002.1, from coordinate 464,174 downwards.
CCCGCGGCCTTGCATTCCTGCGGCAGCAGGCGCACGGCGCCGGGGTCGATCTCGATCTGCGTGACGTACTGGAAGCGGGCCATGGTGGTCTCGTCGAAGGCAACGCTGGAGTTTAGGACGCGCCGGGCAACCGGGCTGTCGCCGCTGCGTCGTGTCCCTTATGCTTGTCGGCTTCATCCGTTCACGCCACGTCCCTTGTCCGCCAAAGATCTCCTGACCTCGCGCATGGCCGCGCTGCTCGAGCGCATCGCGCGCGCGAACCGTCCCGGCTTCGAGACGATGACGCCCGCCGACGCCCGCGTCGCCTACACGGCCGCGGCCGAGGTGCTCGAGCCGCCGCGCGCGCCGCTGCCGCGCGTCGAGGACATCGCGCTGCCCGGCGCCGGCGGGGTCACGCTCCCGGCCCGCCTGTATGCGCCGTCCGCCGACGTGCTGCCGGTGCTGCTGTACCTGCACGGCGGCGGCTTCACCATCGGCAACCTGGAGACGCACGACAGCCTGTGCCGCCAGCTCGCGCTGCGCAGCGGTGCCGCGGTGATCGCGCTCGACTACCGCCTCGCGCCCGAGCATCGTTTCCCGACCGCCGTCGACGATTGCTGGGCCGCGCTGCGGGCGTTGTCCGACCCGGCGATGGGCGTGCGCCTCGGCCTCGACACCACGCGCCTGGCCATCGGCGGCGACAGCGCCGGCGGCACGCTGGCGGCCGTCTGCACGCTGATGGCTCGCGACGCTGGCCTGAAGCTGGCGCTGCAGGTGCTGATCACGCCCGGCACGATCGCGCACGCCGACACGCCGTCGCACGCGCGCTTCGCGCACGGCTTCCTGCTGGAGAAGCAGCAGGTCGACTGGTTCTTCGATCAATACATCGATCAAGCCGATCGCACCGACTGGCGCTTCGCGCCCGCGCTCGCCGCCGACCACGAGGGTCTTGCGCCGGCCTGCATCGTGATCGCCGAGTGCGACGCGCTGGTCGACGAGGCGGTCGCGTATGGCGATATCCTGCGCGCGGCCGGCGTCGCGGTCGATCTCGAGATCTATCGCGGCGTGACGCACGACTTCATCAAGATGGGCCGCATGCTGCCCGAGGCCGCGCAGGCCCAGCAGGCCATCGCCGACGCCCTGAAGAAAGCCTTCGAATGAAACGCTCCGAATTCCGCTTCCTCGATCCGCTGCGCGTGCGCTGGGCCGAGGTCGACATGCAGAAGGTCGTCTTCAACGGCCACTATCTGATGTACGTCGATACGGCCATGGGTAACTATTGGCGCGCGCTCGCGCTGCCGTACGAGGCGACGCTGGCGGCGCTCGGTGGCGACCTGTTCGTGCGCAAGTCGACACTCGAGTACCTGGCGCCGGCCGGCTACGACGACGCGCTGGACGTCGGCATCCGCTTCGAGTCCGCCGGCACCAGCTCGCTGCGCTTCGTGGCGGCCGTGTTCCGCGGCGAGGAGTTGCTCGTGCACGGCGAGATCGTCTATGTCTGGACGGACGCCGCGACCCGGCGTCCGCAACCGGCGCCGGCGGCGCTGGTCGACGCGTTCCGCGCGCACGCGGCGGGCGAGGCGATGGTGCGCGTGAGCGTCGGTGGGTGGAGCGAGCTCGGCGCCGAGGCGCAGGCGATCCGCACCGCCGTCTTCGTCGACGAGCAGAAGGTGCCGCTGGCGCTGGAGCGCGACGCCGCCGACCTGGTCGCCGTGCACGCGCTGGCGCGCAACCGCCTGGGCCTGGCGGTGGGCACCGGCCGGCTGCTGGCCGCCGGCGGCCCGGGCCATCCCGCCCGCATCGGCCGCATGGCCGTCAGCAGGGGCCTGCGCGGGGCCAACATCGGCCGCGAGCTGCTGGAGGCGCTGATGGCGACGGCCGGACGGCGCGGCGACCGGGAGGTGATGCTGCATGCACAGGTCTCCGCCATCGGCTTCTACCGCCGCGCGGGCTTTCTCGCGCACGGCGAACCGTTCGACGAGGCAGGTATCGGGCACCTGGAGATGCGGCGAAGGCCTTAGGTAGGCCATCCACTTGGATGGTGGTAGGATGGCGATATGCCAGCCCTGAGACCCACTGCCCATGCCAAGCCCGTCGACGAGAAGATCACGATCAACGTAGGCTTCGTCGACCTCGGCCAGATCGACCTGCTCGTGCAGGAAGGCTTCTACGCCAACCGCAGCGACCTGATCCGCACCGCGATCCGCAACCAGATCGCGGCGCACGCGGAGGCCGTGAAGCAGGTCGTGAACCGGCGGACGCTGGTGCTGGGCATCCAGCACCTGACGACCGCCGAGCTGGAGGCCGTGCGTGCGCGCGGCGAGATGCTGGACGTGCGCGTGCTGGGACTGCTGTCGATCGCGCCGGACGTCACGCCGGCGCTCGCGCTCGCGACCCTCAATTCCATCGACGTGCTGGGATCCCTGCACGCCACCCCCCAGGTCAAGAGCGCCTTGGCCGACCGCCTGAAATGAGAACCCCCATGAACGACGACTTCGAACGCCTGATGACCGAGGCGACGCGCCTCGTGCAGTCCGGCAGCCTGACGGAGGCGACGGCGGCGATCCAGCGGGCGCTCGGCGGCGCGCCTGCCGCCGCGCGCGCACCGATGCCCCGCGACGATGCCGAGATCATCGATGTCGAGGTGCGCGTCATCGGCGAGCCCGTCGCCGACCCTCGAGCGCCGCGGCGCGCGAATGGCGAGTCGTTCACGTCGGGCCATTTCAAGAACGAGTGCGGCGGCCGCGACTACAAGCTGTTCACGCCGGCACGCGAGGACGACCGCCTGCTGCCGCTGGTCGTGATGTTGCACGGCTGCACGCAGGACCCCGACGACTTCGCGCGCGGCACGCGCATGAACGCGCTCGCGCGGGAGCGGGGCTTCCTCGTGCTGTATCCGTCGCAATCGCAGCGCGCCAACGCGCAGCGCTGCTGGAGCTGGTTCAAGCACAACCACCAGGCGCGCGGCAAGGGCGAGCCGGCGATCCTGGCGGGCATCGTGCGCGAGGTGGTCGAGGCGCACGGGGTCGACGCGGCGCGCGTCTACGTCGCCGGGCTGTCGGCCGGCGGCGCGATGGCGGCCATCCTCGGCGATGCCTATCCCGACCTGTTCGCCGCCGTCGGCGTGCATTCGGGCCTGCCCACCGGGTCGGCGCGCGACGTGCAGTCCGCGTTCGCGGCGATGAGCGGCGGCGCGCCGTCGGCGCCACGCCCACCACGCACGAGCGCGACACCGCCGACGATCGTGTTCCACGGCGATGCCGACAAGACCGTCAACGTCGTCAATGGCGAACGCATCCTCGCGTCTGCCGGGCTGGCCGCGCAGGGCGATGCATCCCGCGGATCGAGCGCGATGGGCGTGCCGTACTCGCGGCGCGTCCATGTCGACGGGCGGGGCGCCGAACGGGGCGAGCAGTGGACGATCCACGGCGCCGGCCACGCCTGGGCGGGCGGCGACCTCGCCGGCTCGTACACCGATCCGCGCGGCCCCGATGCCAGCGCCGAGATGCTGCGCTTCTTCCTGCAGCACCCGAAGGCCTGATCAGGCCGCCGCGGCCTCGCCGTCGCCGCGCTGCGTCAGCCGCTGCAGCAGGCAGAACGCCAGCAGCAGCGCGCCGATGACGATGCGCGTCCACCAGGCGCTGAGCGAGCCGTCGAAGGTGATCAGCGTCTGGATCAGTCCCAGCATCAGCACGCCGCACAGCGTGCCGGCCACGAGGCCGACGCCGCCCGCGAGCAGCGTGCCGCCGATCACGACCGAGGCGATGGCGTCGAGCTCCAGCCCCGTGGCGTGCAGTCCATATCCGGACAGCATGTAGAACGTGAACAGCACGCCGCCCAGCGCGGCGCAGAAGCCGCTGAGCGCATAGACGCCCACGATGGTGCGCGCCACCGGCAGGCCCATCAGCAGCGCCGAGTGCTCGCTGCCGCCGATCGCGTAGACGTTGCGTCCGAAGGCCGTGCCGTGCGCGACGAACACCGCGACCGCGAAGGTCGCCAGCGCGATCACCGAACCGATCGACAGCGCCGCGCCGGCGAACAGCGGCACGCGGGTCTGCGCGATCGCGGTGAAGGTCGGCTCGGTGATGCTGATCGAGTCGATGCTGATCACGTAGCAGAGACCGCGCGCGAGGAACATGCCCGCCAGCGTCACGATGAAGGGCTGCAGCCGGAAGCGCTCCACGAGCCAGCCCTGGAACGCGCCGAACAGCGCGCCGCCGGCCAGCACCAGCGGAACCACGACGCCCGGCGACCAGTGGCGATGCTCGACCAGCGCGGCCGACACCATCGTCGTCAACGCCACCACCGAGCCCACCGACAGGTCGATGCCGCCGGTGAGGATCACGAAGGTCATGCCCACCGCCACGACCAGCAGGAACGCGTTGTCGATCAGCAGGTTGAGGAACACCTGCGCGCTGAAGAAGCCGGTGTACATCACGCTGCCGAAGGTGACCATCGCGAGCAGCAGCAACACGCTGGCCACCACGGGCGGGATGCGGAAGGCTCGGCCCTTCAAGGCCATCGTGCTCATCGCGGATCTCCCCGGAACGCGATTGCGCGCAGCTGGCGCCGGAATTCGGACGACTGCAGCAGCATCACCGCGAACACCACCACGGCCTTGACCACCAGGTTGATCTCCGGCGGCACGCCGATCGCGTAGATGGTGGACGTCAGCGTCTGGATGATCAGCGCGCCGATCACCGTGCCGGCGAGCGAGAAGCGCCCGCCGGTCAGCAGCGTGCCGCCGATGGTGACGGCCAGGATGGCGTCGAGCTCCATCAGCAGGCCCGCGTTGTTGCCGTCGGCGCTCTTGACGTTGGAGCTGACGATCACGCCCGCGACGCCCGCGCACAGCCCGCAGAACGCGTACACGCAGACGGTGATCGTGCGCGCGCGCACGCCCGCGACACGCGCCGCGCGCGGGTTGATGCCGATCGCGCGGATGAACAGTCCCAGCGCGCTGCGCTCCAGCATCAGCGTCATGCCGCCCCACACGGCCAGCGCGATCAGCGCCGCGACGGGCAGGCCGAGGAAGAAGCCGCTGCCGATCGTGAAGTAGGGCGCATAGCCGATCGACAGGATCTGGCCGCCCGTCAGCAACTGCGCGGCGCCGCGGCCGGCCAGCATCATGATCAGCGTGGCGATGATGGGCTGCAGCCCTGCGCGCGCGATCAGCAGGCCGTTCCACGCGCCGCACAGCGCGCCGGCGGCCAGCGCGCCCAGGATCACGAGCGCGAGCGGCGTGCGGCTCAGGTGCATGAAGGTGCCGTTGACGACCGCGGACTCGTTGCCGATCAGCAGCGCGGCGACCGCGCCGGAGATCGCCACCACCGCGCCCACCGAGATGTCGATGCCGCGCGTGGCGATCACCAGCGTCAGGCCCAGCGCGACGACCGCGAGCGGCGCGGCCCGGTTGACGATGTCGATCAGGCTGCCGTAGAGGTGCCCGTCACGCCATTGCAGGTGCCACAGGCCCGGGTTCAGGCTCGCGTTGACGGCCAGGATCAGCGCCAGCGTCACCAGCGGCCAGACCAGCGGATGGCGCGCGGCGCGCAGCCAGATCGCATCGGGCTTGGGCGGAGGCGTCTGCCTGGCCGGCAGCGGCGTGGGTGTGCTCATGTCGTGCGTGGTCATGCCGCCGGCTCGCAGATCATGTCCATCACCTGCGCCTCGCTCGCGCCGCGCGGCAGCTCGCCGGCCTTGCGGCGGTCGCGCAGCACGACGATGCGGTCGGAGATGCGCAGCACCTCGTCGATCTCCGACGAGATGAACAGCACCGACATGCCGTCGCGCGCCAGGCGCATCACCTCGTTCATCAGCTCCTGCTTGGCGGCGACGTCGACGCCGCGCGTCGGCTCGTCGAGTATCAGCACGCGCGGCGACGTCGCGAGCCAGCGCGCCAGCAGCGCCTTCTGCTGGTTGCCACCCGAGAGCAGCGCGATGGGCATGTCCGAATCGGCGGCGCGGATGCCCAGGAGCTCGATGTAGCGCTGCGCGAGCTCGCGTTGCTTCGTCGGCCGGATGCAGGGCCACAGCCCGGCGCGCGCCTGCAGCGCGAGCACGATGTTCTCGCGCACGCTCAGCTCGCCGACGATGCCGTCGGCCTTGCGTTCCTCGGGGCAGAACGCCAGGCCCAGCCGCACGGCCTGGGCCGGATGCGTGAAGCGCACCGCCTGCCCTTGCACCTGCAGCGTGCCGAAGTCCGCGGCGTCGAGCCCGAACATCAGGCGCGCCAGCTCGGTGCGGCCGGAGCCGAGCAGGCCCGCGACGCCGACGACCTCGCCGGCGTGCAGGTCGAGACTCAGCGGATGCAGGCGCCGCTGCGCGCCGAAGCCGCGCAGCGACAGCCGCGGCGTCGACCCTTCGAGCTCGTCCTGCTTGGCGGGCGCCTCGGCGTCGACGCTCTCGGCCGACGCCAGCGCCACGTCGCGCCCGACCATTGCCGCCACCAGCGCCGGCGCGGGCAGCTGCGCCGGCGTCCATTCGCCGACGAAGCGGCCGTTGCGCAGCACGGTGATGCGGTCGGCGATCGCGTAGACCTGGTCGAGGAAGTGCGTGACGAACAGGATCGCGAGCCCCGATTGCCGCAGCCCGCGCAGCACCGCGAACAGGCTCTCGACCTCGCTGTCGTCCAGGCTGGACGTCGGCTCGTCGAGGATCAGCACCTTGGCGTCGACGCTCAGCGCGCGCGCGATGGCCACCAGCTGTTGCATCGCCACAGGCAGCGATCCGAGCGTGCGCGCCGGGTCGATGGCGATGTTGAGGCGCTGGAGCAGGGCGCGCGTCTCGCGCAGCATGCGCGGGCCGTCGATGGCCTTGAGCGCCGTCCAGCCGCGGCGCGGATAGCGGCCGGCGAAGATGTTCTCCGCCACCGTGAGGTTGGGGCAGAGGTTGACCTCCTGGTACACCGTGCTGATGCCCAGGCGCTGCGCCGCCAGCGGCGACTCGGGCGCGATGGCCTGGCCGGCCAGCGACAGCGTGCCCGCGTTCGGCGCGATCACGCCGGTGAGGATCTTGATCAGCGTGGACTTGCCCGCGCCGTTCTGCCCCATCACCGCGTGCACCTCGCCGGCGCGCAGGGTCAGCTGCACGCCTTCGAGCACGGAGACGGCGCCGAAGCGCTTGTCGATTCCCGTGGCGTTCAGCAAGGAAGCGCTCCGAGGGCGAGGACGTCGTTGCGGCGCATCGTGGCGCCCTCGGTGCGATTCATCGTGCCGCGGCGTTTCAGTACTTGCGCGAGGGCAGCGCCGCGACGGCCTGGCTTTGCGTGTAGACCGTTTCGTTGGTCAGGATGCGCTTGGGCAGCGTCTTGCCGGCGACCACGTCCTTGGCGGCCGACATCAGCTGCGGCCCGAGCAGCGGGTTGCACTCGACGACCACGTTCTGCTTGCCCGCGGCCATCGCCTCGAACGCGCCCTTGGTGCCGTCGATGGAGATGATGGTGATGTCGACGCCCGGCTTCAGGCCGGCTTCCTCGATGGCCTGGATCGCGCCAAGCGCCATGTCGTCGTTGTGCGCGTAGAGCACGTTGATGTTCTTGCCCTCGGCCTTGAGGAAGGCCTCCATCACTTCCTTGCCCTTGGCCAGCGTGAAGTCGCCGGTCTGCGAGCGGATGATCTTCATGCGCGGGTCGCCGCCGATGACGTCGGCGAAGCCCTTCTTGCGATCGATGGCCGGCGCGGAACCGACGGTGCCCTGCAGCTCGACGATGTTGATCGGGCCGGGCTTGCCCTTCTCGAACTCCTCGAGCCAGCGGCCGGCGCGCTTGCCTTCCTCGATGAAGTCGGAGCCCATGAACGTGACGTAGAGGCTGGTGTCCTTCGAATCCACCGCGCGGTCGGTCAGGATCACGGGGATGTGCGCGGCCTTGGCCTCCTGCAGCACGGTGTCCCAGCCCGACTCGACCACCGGCGACAGGCCGATCACGTCCACCTTCTGCGCGATGAACGAGCGGATCGCCTTGATCTGGTTCTCCTGTTTCTGCTGCGCGTCGGAGAACTTCAGCTCGATGCCGGCGTCCTTGGCCGCCGACTTGATCGACTCGGTGTTGGCCGTGCGCCAGGCGCTCTCGGCACCGACCTGGGCGAAGCCCAGCACGATCTTCTTCTGCGCGAAGGCGCTGGGGTGCGCGATGGCCGCGGCCACGAGAGTGGCGGCCAGCACCGCGCGTCGTTGGATGGTCATGATTCTCGTCTCCTGTCGTTCGTATTGCCGCCCCGGACAAAGGCGGTCCCTGGACCGCGGAGCAGTTGCCGATGCGCGACCAGTGGCCCGGATGCTAGGCAGCGATGCGATATCCGGCAAATCGTTTTTGCAATTGAATCTATATGAAATTCGATATGGCCCGTCCGCATGCCCGGCGGCCTGTCGGATGCAGCCAGAATAACGAGGGTGAACACCTACGACATCAGCACCGACCCGAGCCGGTTGCAGCTCGAGGCCATCCACGCCACCCTGACCCGCAGCTACTGGTCGCCGGGCGTCCCGATGGAGGTCGTCGCGCGCGCGATCGCCAACTCGATGTGCTTCGGCCTGTACCTGGGCGACGCGCAAGTCGGCTTCGCGCGCGTCGTCACCGACAAGGCGAGCTTCGCCTACCTGGCCGACGTCTACGTGCTCGAGGCGCATCGCGGCCAGGGCCTGTCCAAGCGGCTCGTCGAGACGATCCTCGCGCATCCCGAGCTGCAGGGGCTGCGGCGTTTCCTGCTCGCGACGAAGGACGCGCACGGGCTCTACGCGCAGTACGGCTTCAAGCCGCTGGCCGCACCGGACCGGATGATGGAGATCCGCATCCCGCCGTCCTGGCTGCGGACTGTTCCGGAATAGACTTCGACGATGCCCTCGGATCTCCCGCGCGACCAGCTCGCCTCCGCCCTCGGCAGCGATGCCGACCACGTCGTCATGGAACGCGGCTACTCGCTCGCCTTCGTCGGGGTGCACGGCCAGGTGCGGCTCGTCCAGTTCCGGCTCAGCAAGACGGGATTCAACGCCGACCATGCGCAGGACGACCTGGCCTTCGCCAAGCTGCTGGACGAGTTCGCCGCCATCGTCGACCGCCTGCTGCGCGAGCGCTGGGCCGGCATCGCGCTGCGCGCCGCCTTCGACGGCGAGGGCGAGTTGATCGAGCGGCTCTACGAGGCGGGCCCGCTCGAGCGCTGCGACAAGGTCGATCCCGCCAGCACGAGCGGCCGCCTGGTCAAGGAGGGCGAGATCGTCGACGCCCGCGAGCTGCTCGTGCGCGCCTCGGCGCGGCTGGTCGAGAACTGGGGCGTGTTCGCGCGGACGCCGCCGCTGGACGACGGCGCCTTCGCGCACGAGGCACGCCTGCGCGCGCTGGTGACGGGCGCCAATCCCTGACGCCCGCGTCCGTCAGCGACGCGCGCCAGCGCCACGTCGGCGCGACCACGCGGCGAGCAGTCCCATGCCGGTGACGAGCATTGCCCACGAGCCCGGCTCGGGCACGCCCGGCGTGATGACGACGTCCGTGCTGAGCAGGTTCAGCGACAGGAAGGCGCCCGTGTCCTCGCGATCGGCGAAGAACACGTCGATCGTGTGCGCGCCCGTGTTGAGCATCGGGGAATCGAACTGCACCGTGGACACGCCATGGATACCCGGGTTCTGGCCGATCAGCGTGCCGTCCACGTAGATGAACGAGTCGTCGTCGGAGCCGAGCGTGAAGCTGACCACGCCGCTGGCCGCCAGCGAGAAGTCGCCGCTGAACATCGCGGTCTCCCAGGCGGCGCCGTCGTTGCCGCCGGTGCTGTTGGGCGGGTACATGTTGGAGTTGTAGGGCAGGGCGACCGTGCCCGTGCCGGTCTGGATCACGTCGGCGTCCATGCCCGGACTCCACCACTCGATCTCGTGGGTCGTCGGATTGACCAGCGAGATGCCCGGCGACGTGCTGGACACCACCGGCATGCCGTTCGGCCCCAGCGTGCTGCCGGGCGCGACGTTCGGGCTGCCCGATCCGCCGAAGTCGGGCGAGCCGGTGCCGGCCTTCACCTGGAAATAGGTCGCCGACAGCGTGGCGTTGACCGTGCCGGCGTGCGCGTGGCTCGCCAGCCCCGCCAGCGCGACGGCGCAAGCCAGGGCCACCCGGGACGATGCTGCAGGATTCTTCTTGCTCATGTTCAGCCCTCGATGAATGTGTTTGCAGACGAGTCGGACGGGCGTCCTCCGGCCGAGGCCGTGGAATGCCCAACCGACGAGTCTGCGTGCTGCGTCGGTGCCAGCCATCCCTAGCACGCGACGCTTCGCGGGCACGCCAACCTGCCCGACCGTGGAGTGCGCCGGTGGTGTCGGCGACCGTGCGATTACCTCCCAGGTAGTTGAGGCGATTCAGCGCCGCACCGACCATGGCGCCTCGTTATTCGACAGGCCTCATCCATGACTCAAGACCGCATCGCCCGCCGCGCCCTCCTGGCCGGCGTCGCCGGCAGCCTGGCCCTCGTGCCATTCCCCACGGCATGGGCCGCCGCGAACGAGAAACCCCTCACCTCCAAGGAAACCGACATGACCTCGACCACGTTCACCAAGATGCCCGCCCCCGCCTGGCTGCTCGCCTTCTGGAAGGAGATCGACGACAAGACCTGGGGCGCCGGCTTCGACTGCTTCGCCGACGACGCCGTCTGCCACCTGGGCGTCGCCGACTGGCACGGCAGGGAGACCATCCGCGCCAACCTGCGCCAGTTCGTCGACCGGCAGATGACCACGCATCACGACGTCGTCGAATACCTCGACAGCCCGCACCTGAAGGTGTTCCGCGGCTTCGTCACCATGGTGTTCGACGACAAGAGCATCCCCACCGTGAAGCCCACGATGCAGCACTTCTTCTACATGGACGAGAAGGATCCGACCAAGGTCAAGGCCTGGTACGGCTCGGTCGGGCCGACCGGCTTCTGACGGCGCAAGCCATTCACGCGATGGCGATACTGCGTCATCGCGTGCCTTCCTGCCTGCTGCCGCCATGACCACCTCCCAGACCATCCCCAGCCCCGTGGGCGACTTGCTGCGCCAGTGGCGCGCCGTCCGCGGCTGCAGCCAGCTCGAGCTGGCGATGGACATGGGCGTCTCGCAGCGCCACATCAGCTTCATCGAGAGCGGCCGCTCGTCTCCGAGCCGGGCCTTGCTGCTGGGGCTGTCGAATGCGCTGGCCATCCCGCTGCGCGACCGCAATGCACTGCTGCTGGCCGCCGGCTACGCGCCCATGTACGCCGAGCCGGCGTGGGACGCAGCCGAGATGCGGGTGGTGCACCGCGCGCTCGAGCGGATGCTGAAGCAGCACGAGCCGTATCCGGCGCTGGTGCTGGATAGTCACTGGAACGTGTTGATGACCAACGAGGCGGCGCCGAGGTTCTTCAGTCAGTTCGTCGAACTCGCGCGATATCCGAAGCCGCGCAACCTGCTGCGGCTGATGTTCGATCCGCAGGGGCTGCGGCCGTTCGTTGCCAACTGGGATGCGGTGGCGGCGAGCCTGTTCCAGCGCATTCGCCGGGAGGCCGTCGGTGGCGTCATCGACGATGCGACGCGGGACTTGATCGAGGAACTGCTGGCGATGCCGGGCGTTTCAGCGGACTGGCGGACGGCCGAGGCCTCCGCCACGTCCCCCGTCGTGCCGATCCGCTTCCTTCACGACGGACGCGAGACGAGCTGGTTCTCGATGGTCAGCACGGTGGGGACGCCGCAGACGTTGGCGGCGCAGGAGTTGCGGGTGGAGTGCATGTTTCCGGTGGACGAGGGCGGGGCGCTGGCGTAGACGCGGCACGCGCGCATGGCGGCTTGCGGTGAATTTGATGCGGCCGTCATCCGCCGAGTCGCGGAGATCGCAGCCAACGCCCCACGCCGTTCACGCGAGAGACCACCGAACGCCCTCGAAACACCTTCTATTTGCACTCTGGACTGAACCAGTTTCACTCCGAGTGCAGTCAGTTCCTGGTCGGACTGAACGAGTGCCCCTTTTTGGGGCGTTCGTTGTATCGCGAGTGGAACGGGTTGGTGGTGGCGTGAAACCAGTTCTACTCGCAGATCACTGCAGTGCACTCCGGGTAGAACTCGTTGTATGTCGAGATGAATCAGTTCCCCTCGGACACCAACTCGTTGTATGCCGAGTGCAACTCATTCCACTCAGACAGCAAATCATTGCCTTCCGGGTGTTATTGATTCACTTGGCTGGGAAATGAAGCGCTTTACGCACCTGCCAGAAGGTTTGCGTGCACGGCATGAATTCGCGCAAGCGAGGCTTCGAGAGATGCGCCAGCGCCGCCTGCTCGGCGTGGCGTCCATGGTGCCTAGGGGTGGCAGTCGAGGGCAGCCTGGACTATTTTCCGAAGGTTGCAGGGAGCGGGCCTGGGTGCGCGTTCTCCCGCCGGCTGCCACGGGCACAGTGTCTTGCCCGCCCCTTGTCGAGGAGGTTCCATGGATCGCGTGACTCGTCCCTTGAGCTGCATTTCCGCCAGCGTGTTGTTGGGCCTGTCGATGTCCGGACCGGCGCATGCCGCCCTGACGCTCACGCCCGCCGGCACGGCCGACGGATTCACCCTTTCGACGGTGGTTGGCGGCTTCTTCGGCACCTATGGGCCGCTCGGCGAAGCCATCCTCCCGAACGGCAATTTCGTGACGGGCAGCGCCTCCACCGATCGCATCTATGTGTTCAAGGACGTCGACGGACAGACGCTCTCGGATGCGGTGGTCTCCACGCCCTACACCTTCCAGACGGGCAACCCGCAATACGTCATGGCCACCGTGGGCGGCAAGGCCTATGGGGCGCAGGTCGCGGGCGGCACCATCGTCCAGTTCGCCAACGACGGCTCCTTCGCGGCCGTTGCCGGCCTGACCGGCCTCCTGTCTTACTACGGGATGTGGGGCGATCCGACGAGCGGCCACCTGATCGCGTCCTCGAACCACGGTCTGGTCGACATCGATCCGGTCGCCGGCAGCTTCCGCGTCATCAACGCCAGCGTCTTCCCCGATGGCGTCACCGTGTCGTCCGACGGCAAGACCCTCTATGCGGAGGTGGGGGGCAACATCAACTCGTACAACGTGGCGACCGGCGCCTTCGTCCAGACCTACTCGGGCGGCGGCCACAGCCCCGACGGCACCGGCGTGATCTCGGGCGGCAAGTTCAGTGGCGATCTCATCGTCAACAACAACGACGGCACCGTCACGTTGCTCGACACGACAACGGGCACCGAGACCATCATCGCCAGCGGCGGCACCCGAGGCGACTTCGTGTCCGCCGACACCAACAACGGAACACTCTTCCTTTCCCAGTACGACCAGGTTGCGCGGCTGTCCTGTGGAGACGATTGCAGCATCGGCGGAACGCCGCCGCCCCCGCCTCCGATTCCGGAGCCGTCGTCCACGACGCTCCTCGGGCTCGGCCTGGCGGGATTGTTCGCGCTGAGTCGGCGATACGCCGGCCGTTCATGAGGGCGATCGATGCACCAGACGAGTTGCGGCCAGGTACTGAGCCTGAGGCGCGCTCAGGTTGTTCTCGGCTTCCGAATGTCCGACGCCGGCCAAGTTCAAAGTGGCTCTGCGTCAACTGGGCCAGTCGCGGCAGTCAGTCTCGCCTTTCTACCTGGATCGTTTCGACGTTTGCGGCTGCGAGCACGCGACTCAGCACGGGTACAAGCTTCTCCAGAACGTCTTCCTTTTCCAGGAGTGCGCTGATACCTGCCAACCGCGCGTCTTCCCGCATCTCGTCGGAGATATAGCCTGAGCTCACGACCACCGGGAGATTGGGGGTCATCTGTGCGATCTTTCGAGCCAGTTCGATGCCGGTCATCTTCGGCATGTTGAAGTCGCTGATGACGACATCCGCCTCACTGGGCTTTTCGCACAGCCGATCGAGCAATTCATCGGGGTCGCTGAAGCAAAGCACCTGGAAGCCGCGGCGGGTGAGCAGGCGCTCGACCATCAGAAGCAGGACTTCGTCGTCATCGACATAAGCCACGCAACGCCCCTCGCCCTTGACTTCCCCCTCGGCGGCCGCGGCCGCCTCCGGTCGCGCGACCTCTGCGGGCTCAGGAAGGTAGACGCTGAAAGTGGCTCCGAGCCCGGGCTCGCTCTTCACGACGATCGCGCCTGCGTGTGTCTGCACGATGCTGTGCACCACTGAGAGCCCCAGTCCCGTGCCTTCTCCCCGAGGCTTGGTCGTGAAGAATGGGTCGAAGATTCGAGCGCGTGTTTGCTCATCCATGCCGCATCCATCGTCCGTGACCCAGAGATGCGCGTGCGCTCCAGGCTCCAGGCCGCCCAGAGCGAAAGCTTCCGACCGGTCGAGGTTCACACGCTCCGCACCCACGGTAATCTGCCCGCTGCTGCCGCGCAACGCATGCCAGGCATTGGTGCAGAAGTTCAGCAGCACTTGGTGGATCTGGTTCGCGTCCGCCCGGACGAGCAGGTCGTCCGAGGGGGGACAGGATTGCAGGCGAACAATGGTTGGCAGGGTAGAACGGAACAGCGCGATGCCTTCGATAAGGATCGGCGCCAAGGGTTGAACGACGAGCTCCTGGGCCTGTCGGCGGCTGAAGGCAAGGATCTGGCGCACGACCGCGCGGGCTCGCTGCGCGGCGACGTCGATCTGTTCGATGCTCTTGCATGCAGCGTGTCCGGCCGGCAGGTCCTCTTTTGCCAGAGCCGCATTGCCCAGGATGGCGCCGAGTGCGTTGTTGACGTCGTGAGCGATCCCGCCTGCAAGCGTCCCGATGGCTTCCATCTTCTGGGCCTCCCGCAGCTGCGCCTCGAGCGCGCGGCGGGCGGTCTGTGCCCCGCGAAGTTCCGAAACGTCACGCAGGATCACCGTGTAGAGCTGCTCTCCGTTGACCTCGACGTGCGAGATGGATGCCTCGGCCGGAAACTCGGTTCCGTCGGCACGGCAGGCGTCGATCTGCCCCGGGCGTCCCATCGCGCGGCTGGTCGTGCCACTGCGGCCGAAGCCCGTCATCCACGAGGCGTGATGCTGCCGATGCCGAACGGGCAGGAATCTGTCCAGCGTGCCGCCGATGGCCTGCTCGCTGGGACAAAGCAGCATGGCCGCCGCTGCGTCGTTGAACACCACGATTCGCCCGAGCGCATCCACCGTGATGATGCCGTCCATGGCCGAATCGACGATCGCGGCCAGGCGAGCTTCGCTCTGCGCAAGGGCGCTGGCCGCCGCACGGGCGTCTGACACGTCGCGCACGATCTTGGAGGCGCCCACGATCTCGCCAAGAAGGTTGCACACTGGCGAACTTGTCACGGCGACATCGATACGCCGCCCATCCTTGCGCACCCGGACCGTTCCGAAATTCACGACACGTTCGCCGGCGCGGAGACGCTCGAGGATCCAGCCTTCCTCGTTCAGCCTTTCCGGAGGAACCAACATCGTGATCTGCCGACCGATGGCCTCGTCCGGCGTGAAGCCGAAGATGCGTTCGGCTCCGGCATTCCAACTGGTGATGATGCCGTCCAGCGTCTTGCTGATGACCCCGTCGAAGGAGGAATCAACGATCGCCGCCAGCAGTGCGCGCGGTGGCAGCGACCTCCCCTCGGGACTGCCTGAATCGTCCATCACCGGCCCCCCTTCGGCAAAAGCCGATCCAGCCTAGCCACCGGGTCGTCCATGCCCGCTATAACGATCGTTATAGCACTTGCGCGCCGGATCGAGATGCCCACTGCCCGGGGAAACCCTCGCCAGCGGGCATTTTTGACTAATCTCAATCAGGCAACCGCTGTGACGGCCACGATGGCCACCCATGCGAAAGGCAAAAGACCAACTACCGTCCGAGCCGGTGAGCACGCGTGAGCACATCCTCGGCATTGCATGCCGCTGCTTCGCGCAAAAGGGGCGCGACGGCGTCTCGATGCGTCAGATCTCCGCAGAAACGGGTCTCACCATGCCGACCCTCTATCACCACTTCGGAGACAAGCGCTCCCTGTACGCTGCGTGTGTCACCAGCGTCTTCGATGCTTCGGCCGGAGCACTGCGGGACGCCTTCAACTCGTCACGGATTCCGGCGGAGCGCACGCGCGCTTTCGCTTCGGCGTTGTGCGAACAACTGCTGCGAAGTCCGAGCCTGTTGCCCTTCCTGCAGATGGAATTTGTCTACGGAGCAGCCCCGATGGAGCGACTCGTGCCGAACCGGCTGCGGGAGAGGCTCGCTTCGGCGATCGGTGCCTCTGGTGTCGGCAATGAAAGTTCGATGGGCTCGGAGTGGCGCCTCGTTGCCTATGCGTTCGGCTACGCCGCTTTGGCAGGCATCACTCCAGTCGAGCCTGCGGTGCCCAGCGACTTCGCCGCGCTCGCGGAAGAACTTCTCGCAGCATCTCGCATCCGGCACCGCCTTCGTCCTCCGGTCTTGGATTGATCAGAGTCGAGTTAGAGCGCGGCAGCTTGAAAAAATCTCGATATCGGCGATGCAATGTGCGGCAATTGACCGCAATGCAGAGGCACCCGTCGTCGGGATCGCGATGCTGACAGAACCCGGGCCCTGTTCCGTCGGGAGTCCTTGACCAGGCGGGCCTTCGCAGATACGGGCAGTGGGCGGCTTGATCTATCGCAAGCGTCAGCGAAGAGGCGTCGATATTGTCAGCCACCCCATCGAACACCTCGCCCTGGAAGACAGCCATGAATTTCCTCTCACGCACGCGAATCGGCCCTCGTCTGGCAACGGCGTTCGGCATCATCATCGCGTTCCTGCTGGCCATCGCCGCGGTGGGATGGCTGTCGATCCGTTCCATCGACGAATCGCTGGAACTCGTCGCCACGGATTCCTACACCAAGGTGAAACTCGCCAACGAGATCCTGGCGGGCGTCAACAAGCAGGCAAGGGCGACGCGCAACGCCCTGTTGTATGGGACATCCACGGACCGGGAGGCGCAGTTGGCAGCGGCCGACAATGCCCGCATCCCGGTTGCGGAGGCCTATGCGAAGCTTGAAGCGCGCGTGCGTAGCGCCGAAGGCCGGGCGCAGTTGGCGACAGTGTTGCGGCTGCGCGAAGCCTACTTGCGCGAGCTGCCGAAGTTCGAATCGCTCGTGCGCGCAGGGGAGCTGGATGCGGCACGAATGCAGCTACTTGATCATGTGCGAACACCGCAGCTGGACTACATGGCCGCGCTCGAGAAGTTCACGCGGCTCGAGGGCGACCTGATGGCAGGCGGCGCCCGGGATGCCGGTTCGTTCGCGACGACCTGCCAATGGGTCGTGGCCATCGCCGCCGGCGCCGCCCTGATGGTTGCGGTCGTCCTGGCGCGACTCGTGTCGAACTCGATCACACGCCCCCTGGCGCAGGCGATGACCGTCGCGGAGACCGTCGCCGCCGGCGATCTTCGCTCGACATTCTTGATTTGCGGGAACGACGAGTCCGCGATGCTCCTGAGGACGCTGCAGCAGATGAACGACAGCCTCGCGAAAATCGTCGGCGAAGTGCGGCAATCGTCGGAGACGATCGCCACCGGTTCGACGCAGATCGCCACCGGCAACGCGGATCTCAGCCAGCGCACCGAGGAACAGGCCAGCAACCTCCAACAGACCGCGGCATCGATGGAGCAACTGACCGCGACCGTGCTGCAGAACGCCGAGACCGCCCGCCTGGCCACGCAACTCGCGGCCGCGGCGTCCAGCAGTGCCATCGACGGCGGCCAGGTCGTCGATCAGGTCGTGCGGACGATGGAACAGATCAAGGCGAGTTCGAGGCAGGTCGCCGAGATCATCGCCGTCATAGACGGGATCGCCTTCCAGACAAACATCCTCGCACTGAACGCCGCCGTCGAGGCTGCCAGGGCCGGGGAGCAGGGCCGCGGCTTCGCCGTGGTCGCTGCCGAGGTGCGGGGCCTGGCGAAGCGTTCGGCCGACGCCGCCAAGGAGATCAAGACGTTGATCGGCCGCAGCGTCGATCAAGTCGAAGCGGGCAGCCGCCAGGTGTCGGATGCCGGCGAGTCGATGAGCGATATCGTCGCCAGCGTCGGGCGCGTCAGCGACCTGATCGGCGAGATCAGTTCCGCGAGCGAACAACAGGGGCGCGGCGCCAGCCAGGTCGGCCATGCCGTGACCCAGCTCGACCAGGTGACGCAGCAGAACGCGGCGCTCGTGGAGCAGAGCGCGGCGGCGGCGGAGAGCCTTCAGCACCAGGCCGTTCGACTGGCGGCGATGGTCGAGACCTTCAAGCTGCACGAGGCTGCGTAGCCGCCGTGTCCGAACTGCTGCGAATCCCCGATGATCTGCCTTGATGGAAGCGCCTTCGACGTGGGTCTGAAGGCCGCTCAGGCCACTTCGGCAAGCCAGACTCGCATGCTGGACTTTCATCGGGCGCGCACAGATCTCGGCAGTCAGGAAACTATAGATTTGGTTGGCGGTAACGCCAGACCGGGCGGCACAGCCGCTTTGCAGGGGTTGTAGTCGGGACTCGGGCAGAACAGACAGCGAGTAGTCAGTGGGCTAGAGTTCGATCGAGAATTCGCCGATCTCAATGTCCTCTCAGCTCAGACTTTCGAGCCTCCTAAACTGTCAGATGGTGGACGGACGTGGGTTCAGACGTCAGTCACAACCGACTTGAAAGATTCAGTCACCGGAGGGTCCGCCGAGATTGCCGTCCACGGGAGCCATCCTTCGCGGCGCGACTTAGCGGACTTCATCATTTTCGCGATGGCAGCAGTGTTTGGCGCCGCAGCAGCATCCCTGGTCGATGGCCTGATCAGACTCCTGAGGGTGATGGTCGGGTCGGATGAGCCAGTGGCCAAGGAAGCATAGGCGTCCGCGCAGGTTTCTGATGCCCGCTCTGCGGGCGTTAGCAGACCGCCTAGGGCAGCAGCACGAGCCCCCGAAAGCGGTCATGCTAAAGTCCGCGCGTCCTTAGGGGAGTAGCCAGCTTCGCAGCACCCGCGCGAAGAGCACCGATCAACACACTTGCCGCCCCATCGCGGCATGGTCGGCGCGGCCCGCAACGCGGGCTTGGCAAGACCTTTGGCGTCGCATCCTCACCCGGGGCCGGGAAGGACGCGGCGTCATCGGTTGTCGAATCCCAGCCCCGCGGAAATCCAGCTTGAACGCCAGACACCACCCCGTGCCGCCATCGACACCGGTCCCCGCGCGAGCGCGCGCGCTGCCGCCCACGCGAGCGGAGGCGTCGCGATGATCGTCACGCTCGCACTGCTCCTCGGCTCCGCCGTCGTCATCTACCTCGCCTGCGAATTCTTCGTCAACGGTGTCGAATGGGTCGGCCATCGCTTCGGCGTCTCGCGCACGGCGGTCGGCACCGTGCTGGCCGCGTTCGGCACCGCATTGCCGGAAAGCGTGGTCACGCTGGTGGCCGTCGTGTTCGGCAAGACGCCCGGCGCCAAGGACATCGGCGTCGGCGCCGCCCTCGGCGGGCCGCTGGCCCTGTCGACGCTGGCCTACGCGGTGGTGGGCGCGATGTTCCTGCTGGATCGCGCGCGGCACCAGAAGAAGATCGTGCAGGAGTTCAGCACGACCGATCTTGCGCACGACCAGGCGTGGTTCCTCGTCGTCTTCGTCTTCAAGGTCGCGCTGGGCCTGGTCGCGTTCGCCTGGAAGCCGTGGCTGGGCTGGCTGTTCCTCGCGGCCTACGCGTTGTACGTCTGGCGCGAGCTGAAGGGCGAGGGCGTCGAGGACGACAGTTGCGCCGGCATCGAGTTCGAGCCGCTGAAGCTGCGGCCGCACGCCGAGCATCCGGGCACCGCGTGGGCCGTGCTGCAGACGGGCGCCTCGCTGGCGGTGATCTGGGTGGCCTCGCAGGTGTTCGTGCACCAGCTCGAGACGGTCGGGCCCTGGCTGGGAATGTCGCCGCAGCTGGTCGCGCTGCTGCTGAGCCCGATCGCCACCGAGCTGCCCGAGATCCTCAACGCGGTGATCTGGGTGCGCCAGGGCAAGACCGCGCTGGCGCTCGGCAACATCAGCGGCGCGATGATGATCCAGGCGACGGTGCCGAGCGCACTGGGCATCTTCTTCACGCAGTGGCTGCTGGGCGCGCCGTTGCTGTGGGGCGCGGCGATCACGATGGCCGCGATCGTCGTAATGCTGGCGCTGCTGCATCGCCAGGCGCTGACGGCGAAGCGGCTGTTCGCGATGGCGGCCTTGTACGGCGTGTTCGCGCTGGGCGTCGCGCTGCGCTTCCATTGAGCCGGCGCGGTCTCCGATCCGCGACACAATGGGCCGCATGAATCCAGTCCACGGAGCCTCGCGATGAGCCCTGATGCCGACCTCGCCATCGTGGCCGAAGCGGAGTGGCCGCGCGAAGGGCGGCCGCCGCTGCGCATCCGCCTGCTGTCGAGCCCGGCCTACTTCGGCGCGGGCGACTTCGAGGACGCGCCCGACATCGCGGAAGACCAGGCGGGGCAGGCCTACATCGTCAGCTACGAGTCCGCCGACGAGCCCGGCGTGTTCGGCAACGCGATCCCGAACATCGAATCGATCGACGCGGCGATGGCGCTCGTCGAGGCGAAGTTCCCCGGCGCGCGCTGGCTGCGCAAGGCCACCGGCTAGCGCGCCATCGGCTTCAACAGGCTGCGCACGCGCGTCTTCTTGACCGGCGGCGGCATCTCCAGCGCCGTCACCTGCGTGCCGTCGACCTCGGTCTCGGCCACCACGGAGGTCTCGACCGGGTTGTGCGCGCGATCGGCGTAGCGCGGCGGCCAGTCCTTGAGCACGGTGCGGCGCAGCAGCGCCAGGCCGGGGCCGGCGGTGAAGGTGCGCTCGAAGACGTGCGTCACCAGTTGCCGCTTGATCTTCTCGGTGATGATGATCGTGGAGCAGCGCGTGCCGTAGGTGCCGTCGGGGGTACGGATGAACGCGGGGCTCAGCAGGCGCTCGCGGTCGCGGCCGATGCCGGTGCTGGGCAGCTGGTCCTCCCGCGCGAGCTCGCGGTCGGCCAGTGCGGTGAACAGCGCGCTGGACAGCGAGTCCACCGACTCGGCCTGCTTCAGCGCCTCGGCCAGTCGTTCCTTCAGCGTCACCACCTTGGGCCACGGCGTGTCGAGCGCGGCGTTGGACAGCCCGAAGATGCCGCGCTCGATGCGGCGCGGGATCGCGTGGTCGTTGCTGGCCCAGAAGCAGTCGCCGCGGCGGAAGTCGGCGGCGATCAGGTTGAACGGAGCGTAGCCGGACAGCGAGGTCTGCATCCAGAACTGGTCGGCGCGCATCTCGGTGCGCAGCCAGTGCGGCACGATGCCGCCGCGGCTCGGCGCGGACGGGTCGACCGTCTGCGGGCGCCGCACGTTGGTGACGAGGCCGAGGCGGCCGGAGGCCGTCAGGCCCAGCCAGGTGCCGCCGGCCTGCAGGTCACGGCCGGCGAGGATTTCCGGGCCGCCTTCGGCGGGCGTCCACCAGCCCATGCGCGCGGCCGGGCGGTCGAAGAACTCGTCGCGGTTGGTGGCCAGCACCAAGGGAAAACGGCGGTTCTCGTCGATCGCAAGGGCTACGAGGCACATGGGGCAAAGAGTTCGACGTGGCGGGCGCCGCGCAGCAGGCTGGCGTGCGGCGCGAAGGCCGACTCCAGCGTCGCCAGGAACGCGCGCACCACGGCATCCGCCTGCGCGCCGGCGGCGGCCGGCAGCGAAAGACGGTAGGTCTCCATCACGGTCGCGTCCGCTGCGGGATCGACGGGAGCGTCGACGCCGGCGGGCGGTTCGGGTTCGTGAAGGGACGCGGGGCGGGCATCAGGCAGCGAGGCGGGTGAAATGGGTGAGGGCAGGGCGCATCGTAAGAGCACTTCCGCCTCGTTCACGCCACTGCTCTGCCGCAATGTGCGCTGGAATTCACGCACACCCGAAATCACTCGTTGCGAATCGCACGCGGCGACGCGGTAATAGACACAGACCAGCATCGAGGCTGTGCGGTACGTCACGGTTTCATCCCGCCGCGGGCCGACATCGACGCGCTATCACGCCGCGTCGACGGGGATCTCGTACGGCAGCTCGCGCAGGCGCACGACCGGGCCGTCGGCCGCGCCCACGTGCAGCTCGCCGGCGTCGGCCAGGGCGCGCTTGACCTCGATGAGCGCCGCGTGCCGGGCGCCGCCCTCGGGGTGCGGCAGGCTGGCGGACAGCACGACCTGGCCCGCGGGCTGGTCGGGTTCGGCGGCGGCGAACACCTCGGCGCCGGCCGCGGCCGCCGAGGCGCCTTCGGCCAGCACCATGCGGCGCTTGATCGTGCCGCGGTACTGGCTGCGCGCGACGATCTCCTGGCCCGGATAGCAACCCTTCTGGAAGTTGACGCCGCCCACCAGCTCGAGGTTGATCATCTGCGGCACGAAGGCCTCGACCGTGCTGGCGACGATGCGCGGCACGCCGGACTGCACCTCGAGCCAGTTCCAGACGTCGGCACTCGACGTCGTCGCCCACGGCGGCGTCGCGTCGGCCGGCGCGGCCCACAGCAGGCGCGTGGCGCCGGCCGCGTCGGCCAGGCGGATCGCGGTACCGCCCGCGGTATTCGAGGTGGCGTAGGGCGCCGCTGGAATGGGATGTTCGGCGCTGTCGTGCAGCAGGCCCGGCAGCGCGACGCCCCACAGCGCGATCTCGGCGGACGCGTCGGTCAGCTTGCACTTGGCGCGCAGCACGAACATGGACAGGCGCTTGAGCGTCGGCGCGAGCAGGTCGGCGCTGCAGGCGAGCAGGATCTCGTCGGCCGCGGTGCGCCAGATCACGAAGCTGGCGAGCAGGCGGCCCTTGGGCGAGCAGTAGCCGGCCAGCCGGGCCTGGCCGATGTCCAGCTTGATGGTCTCCTGCGTCAGCTGGCCGTTGAGGAAGGCGGCGGCGTCCTCGCCCTTGGCGCGGATGACGCCCCAGTCGGCGAGGCGCACGGCCACGGGCGTGCTGAGAGCGAGATCGGTCGAGTTCATGCGCCGATTATCATGGCGAGCTTCCTTTCCCATTGCCAGCAGGGCCTCGCGGCCAGCGACCCTGGATCCATGTTCAAACGCTTCCTCTTCTTGCTGATCGTGCTCGCCGCGGCGGCCGCCGGCGCCGCCTTCTGGTGGCTGGAGCAGCCGCTCAGGCTGGCGCACGACGAGGTCGAGGTCTCGATCGAGCCCGGCACGCCGGTGCGCGAGATCGTGCGGCTGTGGCACGACGCGGGCGTCGACGAGCCGCCCGAGCTGATGTACCAGTGGTTCCGCTGGTCGGGCGAGGCCAAGCGCATCCGCGCCGGCAGCTATCTCGTCGACAAGGGCGCGACGCCGCGCTCGCTGCTGCGCAAGATGGTGGTCGGCGACGAGGAACTGGAGTCGGTGCACATCATCGACGGCTGGACGGTCAAGCAGATGCGCGCCGCGCTCGCCGCCGCCGACGGCCTGAAGCCGACGACGGCCGGCATGACCGACGAGCAACTGATGGCCGCCATCGGTTCGCCGGACGAGAAGGCCGAAGGCCGCTTCTTCCCCGACACCTACGTCTACAGCAAGGGCGTCAAGGACATCCTCGTGCTCAAGCGCGCGCACGACGCGCTCGAGCGCCAGCTGCAGGCCGCGTGGGCGCTGCGCGCGCCCGACACGCCGCTGAAGAGCGCCGACGAGGCGCTGGCGCTGGCCTCGGTCATCGAGAAGGAGACGGGCGCGGCGTCGGATCGCGGCAAGGTCGCGGCCGTGTTCAGCAACCGGCTGCGCCTGGGCATGCCGCTGCAGTCCGACCCGACGGTGATCTACGGCATGGGCGCGGCCTACGACGGCAACATCCATAAGGCCGACCTGCAGACCGACACGCCGTACAACTCGTACACCCGCCAGGGCCTGCCGCCGACGCCCATCGCGCTGCCCGGGCGCGACGCGCTGCGCGCCGCGGTGCGGCCCGATGCGTCGAAGGCGCTCTATTTCGTGTCGCGCGGCGACGGCACCAGTGTCTTCAGCGAGACGCTCAACGCCCATAATGCCGCGGTGAACCAGTACATCCGCGGGCCGCACAAATGACGATGGTCGCAGACCACCTTGCCGCTGGCGCGGCCGGCCGTTTCATCACCTTCGAAGGCATCGACGGCGCCGGCAAGTCCTCGCACATCGAGGCGCTGGCCGAGTGGCTGCGCGCGCGCGGCGCCGAGGTGGTGCTGGCGCGCGAGCCGGGCGGCACGCCGCTGGCGGAGAAGCTGCGCGCGCTGTTCCTGCACGAGAGCATGGATCCGCTGACCGAGGCGCTGCTCGTGTTCGCGGCGCGGCGCGATCATCTGCACGAGGTCATCGAACCCGCGCTGGCGCGCGGTGCCGTCGTGCTGTGCGACCGCTTCACCGATTCGACCTTCGCCTACCAGGGCGCCGGGCGCGGCTTCGACCTCGCGGTGCTGGCGCAGCTCGAGACCTGGGTGCAGCAGGGCCGCCAGCCCGACCTCACGCTCTGGTTCGACCTCGATCCGACCGAGGCCGCGCGCCGCCGCGCCGCCGTGCGCAGCGCCGACCGCCTGGAGCGCGAGGACGAGGCCTTCTTCGCGCGGGTGCGCGACGGCTACGCGCAGCGCGCCCAGGCCGCGCCCGCGCGCTTCGTGCGCATCGACTCGGCGCAGACCCGCGAGGCCGTGCGCGCCGACGCGATCCGCGCGCTGGCGTCCCGCGATTGGTTCCCCGCAGCGGACTCGAACCGGAACGATGATGACCGCCGCGCCTGACGACGCCGCGCTGCCCTGGCTGGCCGGGCCCGCGCACGACATCGCCACGAAGCAACGCGGCCACGCGCTGCTGGTGCAGGGCAATCCCGGCGCGGGCGTGTTCGAGCTGGCGCTGCGCGTCGCGCGCACCTGGCTGTGCGAGACCGACGGCGCCGACGCGCCCTGCGGCCGCTGCACCGCCTGCCACCTGCTGGCCAGCAACAGCCACCCCGACTTCCGCGCGCTGCTGCCCGAGCTGACGCAGGTCGAGCTGGGCTGGAGCGTGGGCGGCGCCGAGGCGGCCGACGCCGGCGACGGCGAGGGCAAGGCCAAGAAGAAGCCCAGCAAGGAGATCAGGATCGAGGCGGTGCGCGACGCGATCTCCTGGACGCAGAAGAGCTCCTCGCGCGGCCGCGCCAAGGTGCTGCTGCTGTTCCCGGCCGACGCGATGAATCTTGTCGCCTCGAACGCGCTGCTGAAGACGCTGGAGGAGCCGCCGCAGGGCGTGCGCCTGCTGCTGGTGGCCGAGGACGCCGAGCGCCTGCTGCCGACGCTGCGCAGCCGTTGCCAGCGCCTCCTGTTCGCCGGTCCGACGCCCGCGCAGGCGCTGGCCTGGCTCGAAGGGCAGGGCGTCGTCAACGCGCCGGTGCTGCTGGCCGCGGCCGGCGGCCATCCGCTCGCCGCGCGCCGCCTGGCCGCCGACGGCTTCGATGCCGCCGCCTGGATCGCGCTGCCGAAGCGCATCGCCGACGGCAAGTGGGAGCCGCCCGCCGGCGCCACGGTGCCGCGGCTGCGCGAGGTGCTGCAGAAGCTGTGCCACGACGCCATGGCCGTGGCCGCCGGCGCGGCCCCGCGCTACTTCCCGGCCACGAGCCTGCCGCCGCCCGCCGCGTGGCCGAAGCTGGCGGACTGGTCGCAGTCGCTGGCCCGCCTGGCGCGCCACGACGAGCATCCGTTCAACGCGCCGTTGATCACGGACAGCCTGCTGGCCGAGGCCAAGGCGGTGTGGACCAAGCCCCGCGGGCGCGCCGCCTGAACTTCAGGCGGCTGCGGGCCGCCGCATCGTGATCGCCTGGAAGGGGCAGCGCAGCGCGCACAGGCTGCAGCCCGTGCAGTCGGCGCCCGCGTGAAGCACGGCGGCCTTGCGCCAGTCGGCGCGCGTCTCCAGGCTCAGCACGCGCGGTTCGCAGGCGGCCACGCAGCGGCCGCAACCGGTGCAGCGGTCGGGATCGATGTCCGGCAGGCGCGGGGCGGGGCGGCGGGCGGTCATGCGCTGGGGCGTTGCTCGAAGCTGTCGAAGACGCCGTCGCCGGGATGCACGTCGACGCTGTCCACCGCGGCGGCGGGCGGTCCGTGCCGCGCCCAGTCGACCAGCCGTTTCACCGCGTCGTGCGGCCCGGCGACCATCGCCTCCACGGAGCCGTCGTGCCGATTGCGCACCCAGCCGGTGACGCCCAGTTGCTGCGCCGCCCGGGCCATGGCCCAGCGATAGCCGACGCCCTGCACGACGCCGCGGATCCTCAGCTGCAAGACGGTCGCATTCATGGCGGGTGACTCTGGCATTCCGGTGCGAGCTTAGCGCATGCCGGGCCGGTCGCGGCGGTCGGGCTTTCGGGCGCGCGGCCTCGCGCTAACGCTGTTTTCGAGGGGAAACACGCTGTTGCGCAACGGACTGGCCAGGCGCAAGCTGCGCCGTCGGCCCGTCGGCAGCGCGGGGCGGCCCTGGATTCGCTGCTGCCGGCGCATGTCGCGCCCACGCAGTCACCAGCGTGTCGTGGTGACGGAGGGGGTTTCCCATGAAGATCGTCCACGCCCTGAAATTGTCCATCGGTGCCGCGCTGCTCGCATCCGGCGTCGCCGCGTCCGCGCAGGCCTCCAGCTACACGCCGGGCACCGTCTGGACCTTCACCTACGTCCAGATCGAGCCCGGGCAGTTCGAGAACTACCTGGACTTCCTCGACAAGGAATACAAGAAGAGCAGCGATTTCGGCATCAAGGAGGGCTACATCGTCTCGTACCACGTGTTCTCGGTGAACAACGCGCGCGCCAACGAGCCCGACCTGATCCTGGCGGTGGAATCCAAGGACTACCTCAGCAACGCGCAGCAGCTGGCGATCCAGAAGAAGTACGAGGCCTTCATGGCCACCGATGCGCACAAGTCCACCGCGGAGAGCGGGGAGCGCAAGGTGATGCGCAAGTTCGTCGGCGGCATGGAACTGCAGGAGCTCAAGCTGAAGTAGGGCGGTCGCCGCGGGGCGGCTGGCGGCTGCCCCGACAATGGCGGCATGCCCTCGTCGCCTTCCCATCGCACGCTCGCCGCTGACGCCTGCACGGTGCCGGCGCCGTTCCGCGCGTTCGCGGTGCGCAGCGACGAGCCGTGCCACGCCTTCGACGCGCGCGCGCCCTACGCCCGCGTGCACGTGATCGCGACCGACGTGTTCGACGCGGCCGCGCGGTCTCGCCTGGCCCGCGCGGGCTACGCGAAGGTCGACATCGCCGAACCCTTCGCGGTCGACTACGCGGCCGCGACCTGGGGCGAGCTCGCGACCCTCTCGGCGCTGCCGGACCTGGCGGGCGCGGTCGCGCGCGCGCTGCGCGTCACGCGCGTGCTCGGGGACGATCCCGCCGCCTGCGAACGCGCCGTCGCCACGCGTGTCGACTGGCTCGCCTCGCGCGGCGCGGGCTTCCACAACGACGTCGCGCGCCACTGGTCGCGCAGCCTGTTCTGGATCCTCGCGGTCGACGTGGGCGAGGTCGAGTTCGTCATGCCGCACGCGGGCGTGCGCGTCGCGCTGGCCGACGGCGACCTCGTGGTGTTCGACCAGACGATGGCGCACGGCCTGGCCCGCCCCGCCGACTCGGGACTCGCGGTCGCCGAGTCGTTCGTCGACGGCGACGCCGGCCGCCAGCTGTTCCTCACCGGCGAGATGCTGCTGGACGACGCCCGGTGGGCCGCGCTCGGGACGCCATGGCTGCCGGTCGAGGCGCACGAGGCGCGCGGCGCGCTCGACCTGATGGTGGCCGAGTTCGACGACCGCAGCGGCGCGATCCAGCGCGTGCGCTCGCTGGCGGGCTGCATGTCGCGCGGCATCTGCCATGTCGAGGAAACTTCCGCGTCCGGGCCGCACTCAGACGGCCATCCTTCCTGACGGCGACAATCCCCGCATGCAAGCATTCCTCCTCGCGCAATCTCGTCGACGCTGGCGCCATGTCGCCACGCTCGCCGCCGTGGCGCTGACGGCCTGCGCGAGTCCGCCCTCGACGACGCCGCAGTCGCCGGCCGTCACCGCGGACGCCGCGAAGGCGGCCGGCGTCTCGATGGACGAGCTGGCGCAGCAGCAGGGCTTCGCGCGCTGGGTCGCGGCCTTCGAGGATTCCGCGCGCGCCGCGGGCGTCGACGACGCCACGCTGCACCTCGCGTTCGACGACGCGCACTACGTGCCGCGGGCCGTGACGTCCGATCGCGCGCAGCCCGAGTTCACGCGCGCCGTGTGGGACTACGTCGACCTGATCGTGTCGCCCAACCGCGTGCAGCATGGCCAGCAGAAGCTCGCGGAGACGCAGGCCGAGCTCGCCGCCGCCGAGGCGCGCTACGGCGTGCCGCAGGCCACCATCGTCGCGATCTGGGGCATGGAGAGCGACTACGGCGGCAACTTCGGCGACATCCCCGCCATCGACGCGCTGGCCACGCTGGGCTTCGAGGGCCGGCGCGAGGCGTGGGCGAAGCAGCAGCTGATGGCCGCGCTGAAGATCCTGCAGAGCGGCGACATCGATCGCGCGCACATGATCGGCTCGTGGGCCGGCGCGATGGGGCAGACGCAGTTCATCCCGACCGCGTTCCTCGCGTACGCGGTGGACGCCGACGGCGACGGCAAGCGCGACATCTGGGGCAGCATGGCCGACGTGACCGCGTCCACGGCCAACTTCCTCGCCCATTCCGGATGGCAGACCGGCCAAGCCTGGGGCGCCGAGGTGAAGCTGCCCGACGGCTTCGACGCCGGACGCGCGGACGACGCCATCCGCCAGGCCAGCGCACAGTGGGCCGCCGAGGGCGTGCAGACGCTGGACGGCGCGCCGTTGCCCGACATCGCCGACGGCGCGATCTTCCAGCCCGCGGGCGTGCGCGGCCCGGCCTTCCTGGTCGGCCCGAACTTCCGCGCGCTGCTGCGCTACAACAACTCGACGAGCTACGCGCTGGCGGTGAGCCTGCTGGCGCAACGCATCGCCGGCGGCCCGGGCGTGCAGGGCGCGTGGCCGCGCGACGAGCAGCCGCTGTCGCGCGAGCAGGTGCGGACGCTGCAGTCGGCGCTCAACGACCGCAACTTCGGCGCCGGCACGTCCGACGGCCAGATGGGTCCGGCGACGCGCCAGGCCCTGCGCGCGTGGCAGCGCAGCCAGGGCCTGCCGGCCGACGGCTTCCCGACGCTCGACCTCTTGACGAAGCTGCAGGCGCCGTGACCACGATCGTCCCCGCGCACCTCGACGACGCGCCCGCGCTGCTCGCGATGCAGCGCGTCGCGTTCGAGCCCGAGGCGCGCGCCTGCGACGACTGGGCGATCCCGCCGCTGCAGGAGACGCTCGACGGCGTGCGCGAGCACATCCGCGCGGCCACGGTGCTCAAGGCCGTCGAGGGCGACCGGTTGCTGGGCGCGATCCGCGGCATCGTTTCCGGGGGGACGTGCCTGATCCGCGTCCTGGTGGTCGCGGAAGCGGCCCGCGGTCGTGGCCTGGGCGCGCGGCTGCTGCGCGCCATCGAGGACGCGCATCCGCAGGTCGAGCGTTTCGAGCTGACCACCAACATGATCATGGTCGGCAACGTGCGCTTCTACCTGCGCCATGGCTACGAAGTGGTCGAGCAGATCCAGCACGCGCCGACGATCCGGCTCGCGTTCATGCGCAAGATCGCACGGCGCTGAGGCGCGCGCCACGTCGCGGCGGTCGCCCGCGGGCGGGGCCTTCGCTAAACTTCCGCCCAAAGGCGTATCGCCACAGGGAGAGCGCGTGCTCGAGCACAAGATCAACGAGATTTTCGGCGACGACGATCCGAGCCATTTCGGCAGCGGCTGGTGGAGCGGCGTGCTGTCCGCCTTCCTCGGCGTGCTGTCGCTGGGCGCGGTGGTCTGCCTGCACTTTCCGCAGCTGCTGACCTCGCCCGAGCTGCGGCCGTTCTATCCGATGCACGTGATGCGCCTGCTGATCCAGGCGGTCATCCTCGGCGCGATCCTGTTCGGCGTGATCTCGGCGATGCTGCGCCGCAAGAAGGTGCTGGCGTTGACGGGCATGTCGCTGGCGCTCGTCGCCACGCTGCTCGGCGGCACGAGCGTGCCGATCAACGAGACGCTGCACGCGGGCCCGGCGATCGGCCTGGACTGGTTCCTGCTCGACATGCTGCTGATGACGCTGATCTTCTCGCCGATCGAGGTGCTGTGGCCGGCCTACGAGAAGCAGAGCGTGTTCCGCGACGAGTGGCTGCTGGACATCGTCTACTTCCTGTCCACGCACCTGCCGATCCAGGTCACGTCCTTCCTGATCCTGCTGCCGGCGACCGAGCTGTCCAGGATCCTCGGCGTGCCGGCGCTGCTGGCGGCGACGGGCAGCCTGCCGTGGCTCGTGCAGGTCTTCCTCGCGATCCTCGTGGCCGACCTCTGCGAGTACGCGATCCACCGCCTGTTCCACACGGTGCCGTGGCTGTGGCGCTTCCACGCGATCCACCATTCGTCGAAGTCGCTCGACTGGATCGCCGGCTCGCGCTCGCACCTGGTCGACGACGTGGTCGTGCGCGGCTTCATGCTGATCCCGATGATGTTCGTCTTCCGGCACGACATCATCGTGGCCTACCTGTTCTTCGTGACGATCCACGCCACCTGGACGCACTGCAACTTCGGCCCGACCTGGCGCTGGCTGGAGCCGTTCGTCATCCTGCCGCGCTACCACCACTGGCACCACACGTCGCAGGAAGAGGCGATCGACAAGAACTTCGCGATCCACTTCCCGTGGATCGACAAGCTCTTCGGCACGCACCACCTGCCGCGCGACGGCTCGTGGCCGCACACCTACGGCCTGCACAACGAGACGCTGCCGCATGGCTTCTGGGCGCAGGCCTTCTATCCGTTCTCGCGGCGCCGGAAGAAGGCGCCGGCGGCCGCCTAGAAGTTCAGCGAGGCCAGCGGCACTTCCTCCGGGATCTCGACGCCGGTGCGGCTCGCCTTGACCAGTCCCAGCGCGCGCATGGCCTTGACCGTCGCGAAGCCGAAGTCGTACTCGGCGTCGTCGTGGCTCAGGCGCAGCAGACCGGGCGAGTGGTGGTGGTTGTTCTGCAGGCAGGCGCTGAACGTGATCGTCACCGGCAGCCATTCGCCGATGTTCATCGCGTTGTCGCGCTCGTCGTCGTGGCGGCGGTAGCCGTAGCGCCGGTCGTGCGTCCAGTAGTTCTGCACCATGTTGATCCACAGCGTGAAGACGCGGAACGTGATCCACATGACCAGGGCGAAGCGCAGGTCGCGCACCAGCACCGACAGCAGCCAGATGTTGAAGACCGTCGCCGCGATGGCGAAGGCCCAGTTCGAGACGAGGCGGAACGGCCACGTCCTGAGGATGGCGTCGTTGGCGACGTTGAGCCTGGTCTCGTACGGAAACAGGCACAGCCAGAGCGTGCGCCAGAAGCCGTCGGACGCCAGCTTGTTCGGGTCGCCCTCGCGGTCGGCGAAGGTGTGGTGCAGGCGGTGGCGGTTCACCCAGGTGACCGGGTCGATGTAGACGAACAGCAGGTTGTTGACGACCGTGATCGTCTTGATGAACCACTCCTGGTAGTCGAGCGCCCGGTGCGCGACGCCCATGTGGATGACGCAGGACAGGTACACGCCGCCGACGAACCAGCAGACGACGAAATACGCCGCGGCGATCGCCAGTCCGCCCCACGGCCCGATGGCCGGCGGCGCGCCGGCCATGCAGGCCAGCGCGTAGACCCCGATGAGCGCCCAGCCGGCGACGTTGTAGATCCTCATGGCGTTCCCTCCCAGGAGACTTCGATCGAACGATTCTAGGGTGGGCAAAAGCGGCGGCGAGCCTCGTCATCCCGGGTGTCGGCGAGCGGCCGGGAGGCGCTGCCGGCGGTCCTGCGGCGCGGCACCTGGGCAGCGGATTTCTGTATGGATGTACAGTTGCGCATGTCCGCCGTCGTCTCGCCGCCCCTCGTCGCCGACCCGTTCGAGAGCCTGAACGAGGGGCAGCGCGAGGCCGTCGTCCACGGCAGCGACGGCGACGCGCGCGCGCTGCTGGTCATCGCCGGCGCCGGCAGCGGCAAGACGATGACCCTGGCCGCGCGCGTGGCGCACCTGATCCAGCGCGGCGCCGATCCGCACCGGCTGCTGCTGCTGACGTTCTCGCGCCGCGCCGCCGGCGAGATGGTGCATCGCGCCGGCCGCATCGTGCACCAGGCGCTGCGGCTGCCGTCGACCACGCGCCCGCCGTCGCTGCCCTGGGCCGGCACCTTCCACGCGATCGGCGCGCGCCTGCTGCGCGACTATGCCGAGGCGATCGGCCTGCCCGCCGACTTCACCGTGCTCGACCGCGCCGACGCCGAGGACCTGATGGCGCTGGTGCGCCAGTCGCAGGGCCTGGCCGCGACCAAGCTGCGCTTTCCGCAGAAGGCGACGTGCCTGGCCATCTACTCGCGCGTCGTCAACAGCCAGGGCACGGTGGACGGCGTGCTGCGCGAGGCCTTCCCGTGGTGCCTGGGCTGGGAGGCCGAGCTCGGGCAGCTGTTCGCGGCGTATGCGGCGGCCAAGGCGCAGCAGCACAGCCTCGACTTCGACGACCTGCTGCTCTACTGGTCGGCGCTGATGGAGGCGCCGGAGCTGTCCGCCCACGTGGCGGCGCGCTTCGACCACGTGCTGGTCGACGAGTACCAGGACACCAACCGCCTGCAGGCCGCCATCCTGCGCGGGCTGCGGCCCGACGGCCGCGGATTGACCGTGGTGGGCGACGACGCGCAGTCGATCTACGCGTTCCGCGCCGCCGAGGTGCGCAACATCCTCGACTTCCCGCAGCAGTTCCCGCAGGCCGCGCGCGTCGTCGCGCTGGAGCGCAACTACCGCTCGACGCAACCCATCCTCGAGGCGTCCAACGCCGTCATCGCCGAGGCGCCGGAGCGCTACGCGAAGACGCTGTGGTGCGATCGGCCGTCGTCGGCGCGCCCGCGCATCGTGACCGTGCCCGACGAGATGGCGCAGGCGCGCCAGGTGGCCGACCGTGTGCTGGCGTGGCGCGAGGAGGGCATCCGGCTGAAGCAGCAGGCGGTGCTGTTTCGAACCGCGCACCACTCGGCGGCCGTGGAGCTCGAGCTGACGCGGCGGCGCATCCCGTTCGTCAAGTTCGGCGGCCTGAAGTTCCTCGAGTCCAGCCACGTGAAGGACGTGCTGGCCGTGCTGCGCTGGGCCGAGAACCCGCGCAGCCGGATCGCGGGCTTTCGCGTCGCGCAGCTGGTGCCCGGGGTCGGGCCGGCCAACGCGCGCAAGCTGCTCGATGCGATGGACGCGTCGGCCACGCCGGGCGGCGTGCTGCCCGAACACGCGATGCCCGCGGCCGCGCGCGAGGACTGGGCCGCGTTCGCGGCGCTCTGGTCGCGCCTGCGCGAGACGCCCGCGTGGCCGGCCGATCTCGACGCCGTCAACGCCTGGTACCTGCCGCTGCTGCAGCGCCTGCACGAGGATGCGCCTGCGCGCCAGGCCGACCTCGCGCAGCTGACGCAGATCGCGTCGGG
This sequence comes from Scleromatobacter humisilvae, assembly GCF_023231945.1. GTDB lineage: Bacteria > Pseudomonadota > Gammaproteobacteria > Burkholderiales > Burkholderiaceae_C > Scleromatobacter > Scleromatobacter humisilvae. Next base: position 430,872 of record NZ_JAJLJH010000002.1, on the reverse strand, counting down.
CTACGCCGCGCGCGAACGCTTCCTGACGGAGCTGACGCTCGACCCGCCGGCCGCGTCCAGCGACGAGGCCGGCCCGCCGCATCTCGACGAGGACTACATGATCCTGTCGACGATCCATTCGGCCAAGGGCCAGGAGTGGGGCGCGGTGCAGATCCTCAACGTCGTCGACGGCTGCATCCCGTCCGAGATGAGCACCGGCGACGCCAGGCAGATCGCCGAGGAGCGCCGGCTGCTCTACGTGGGCATGACGCGCGCCAAGCAGCACCTGGAGCTGATCGCGCCGCAGCGCTTCTTCGTCTCCGAGCAGGCGCGCCACGGCGACCGGCACGTGTACGCCTCGCTGTCGCGCTTCATCACCGACAAGGCGGTGGCCTGCTTCGAGCGCGTCTCGGCGCAGCGGCCGCCGGGCGCCGAGGGCGCGCCGGGGCCGTCGGCGGTGCCGGACGTCAAGATCGACCTCGCGTCCCGCGTACGAGACCGCTGGACCCGCTGAGGCTCGTGAGTGTCGAACTCGGCGCGCAGGCCTGCTGCCGGAAGACGGCTCAGCCCAGCGCCGTCTTGTACAGCGCCAGCAACTCGGTCCACGCGCGCTCCGCGTCGGCCTGGTTGTAGATCGGCTGGCCGTCGTCCTGCGGCATGTCGGGCACGCACCAGCCGTGCTTCTCGGCGAAGACTTCCACGCGGGCGGGCACGTGGGCGTCGTCGAAGGCCTTGCGCAGCTTGTCCTTGGCGTCGGGCTGCTTGGCGTCGTCGCTGCCGGCGATCGCGACCAGCATCTTGGCCTTGATCTTCGGCGCAAGCAGGTAGGGCGAGTCGGGCTTGTCGGTGACGAGGCCGCCGCCGTGGAACGAGGCGCCCGCGCCGACGCGCTCCGGCACCGTCGCCGCGGTGCGGAACACCAGCGCGCCGCCCATGCAGTAGCCCTGCGTGCCGATCTTGCGGGCCTTGTCCACCTCGGGCTGGGCGTCGAGGAACTTGACGAATTCCACCGCGTCCTTCTCGGCCGCGCCCGGCGCGCCGATCGAGCCCATCAGCGGGCCGATCTTGGCGAAGGTGGCCTTGTCCTTGAAGTCGACCTGCGCGGCCGTCTCGTAGAACGGCCCCTTGCCGATGCGGTAGAACGGGTTGGGCACCAGCACCGCGTAGCCGTCGGCGGCCAGGCGGCGGCCCATGTCGCGCATCGAGGGGCGCAGGCCGAACGCGTCCGGCCAGATGATGACGGCCGGGTGCTTGCCCTCGGCCGGGTGGAAGTACGCCGCGTTGCAGCTGCCGTCGGGCGTGTTGATCGTGACGTCCTTCTCCACCACCGGCGGCCCGGCGGGGATCGCGGCGGCGGGCAGCGACGTCGCCGCGACGCCGGTGGCCACCGACAGGGCGACGAAGTCGCGCCGGCGCAGGTCGCCGGCGTCGATGGTGGAGATGTCCTGCTCTTGGTCGTGCTTCGCGCTCATTGAAGGGGCTCCTCGTGATGCGTCGGCGGGGCTGCCGGAAGGTGCACGAGGATATCCCGTGCTCGCGAAAACCAGGCCTTCACAAGGGCCAGTTATGCTCGTGGAATACCCCTTGAACCGCTTCGCGCGACGCCATGACGACTCCCGAGTTCGACCCCACCGTCTACCGCACGCTGCTGGAATCCACGCGGGCCATCCCGTGGAAGATCGACTGGACCAGCGCGACCTTCGCCTACATCGGCCCGCAGATCGAGCACCTGCTGGGCTGGAAGCCCGACAGCTGGGCCACGGTGAACGACTGGGCCGAGCGCATGCATCCGGACGATCGCGCCTGGGTGGTGGACTTCTGCATCTCGCAGTCGCAGTCCGGCGCGGACCACGAGGCCGACTACCGCGCGCTGCACGCCAACGGCGAGTACGTGTGGATCCGTGACGTGGTGCACGTGGTGCGCAACGAGGACGGCAGTCCGCAGGCGCTGATCGGCTTCATGTTCGACATCAGCGAACGCAAGAAGACCGAGCACAAGCTGCTGGAGATGCAGAAGCAGCTGGAGGATTTCTCCTTCCGCGACGGCCTCACCGGCGTGGCCAATCGCCGCAAGTTCGATGCGGTGCTCGAGGAGGAATGGGACCTGGCGCGCCGCCACACCCAGCCGCTGTCGCTGATCCTGATCGACATCGACTTCTTCAAGCAATACAACGACCAGCACGGCCACGTCCAGGGCGACGATTGCCTCAAGCGCGTGGGCGCGGCGCTGGCCGCCGTCGCCCACCGGCCGCGCGACCTGCTGGCGCGCTACGGCGGCGAGGAGTTCGTGCTGGTGCTGCCGGCCACCGACGAGGCCGCGGCGCGCAGCGTCAGCGAGCGCGTGCGCCAGGCGCTGTTCAAGGCGCAGATCCCGCATGGGGCGTCGCCGGTGAGCCAGTTGCTGACGGTCAGCCAGGGCGTGGGCACGATCATCCCGGCCGCCTCGGACACGCTGACGCAGTTCATCGAGGCGGTCGACCGGCGCATGTACCTCGCCAAGCAGGGCGGGCGCGACCGCAGCGAATCCGGGGCGGCCTGAGCCCGCCGGCGGAAAAAGCGGCGATAACCGGCCGTTGCGCGGCGGGAAATCCCTGCCCAAGCTCGCTACACTAGGGCCACGATGCCAGATGAACCGAATTCAGTGATGCCCTCGCCGCCGCCGGCCACGGCGCGGCCGAGCGTCATCCAGCTCGTCTTCCGGGAAAAGGGCGCGCTCTACGCGGCCTACATGCCCATCTTCGCCGAGGGCGGCCTGTTCGTGCCCACCACGCGCGACTACCAGCTGGGCGACGACATCTACCTGCTGCTGACGCTGCCGGGCGACCCACAGCGCTACCCGGTGGCCGGCAAGGTGGGCTGGCTGACGCCGGCCAATGCCCCGGGCGGCCGCACGCAGGGCGTCGGCGTCCGCTTCCCGGTCGACGAGAAGACGCGCCTGCTGAAGCTGCGCATCGAGGAGGTGCTGGGCACCTCGATCTCGTCGTCCAAGCCCACGCAGACGATCTGACGTTTCCCCCGGCCGCCCGCGCGGGCGCGTCACGCGCGTGCGCGCGCGGCCCCCTGTGACCATGTACGTCGACTCCCACTGCCACCTCGCGTTCCCCGAGCTGAACTCGCGCCTGGATGCGATCCTCGCCGACATGCGTGCCGCCGACGTCGGCGGCGCGCTGTGCATCTGCACCAGCATGGAGGAGTTCGAGTCCGTGCACGCGCTGGCCGCGGCGCACGACAACCTCTGGGCCAGCGTCGGCGTGCATCCCGACACCGAGGCGATGCAGGAGCCCGACGTCGCGTGGCTGTGCGAACGCGCCGCGCGCCCGCGCGTGATCGCGATCGGCGAGACCGGGCTCGACTACTTCCGCCTCGAAGGCCGCACGATCGCCGACATGGAATGGCAGCGCGAGCGCTTTCGCGTGCACATCCGCGCCGGCCGCCGGCTCGACCTGCCGCTGATCATCCACACCCGCCAGGCGAGCGCAGACACGCTGGCCGTGCTGCGCGAAGAAGGCGCGAACCCGGGCGAGGGCGCCGGCCCGGCGCCGCGCGGCGTGTTCCACTGCTTCACCGAATCGATGGACGTCGCGCGCGCGGCGCTGGATCTCGGCTTCCACATCTCGTTTTCCGGCATCCTCACCTTCAAGACGGCGGCCGAACTGCGCGAGGTCGCGCGCTTCGTGCCCCTCGATCGCTGCCTGATCGAGACCGACAGCCCCTACCTGGCGCCCGTGCCGCACCGCGGCAAGGTCAACACGCCGGCCTGGGTGCCGCACGTCGCGCACCTGATCGCCGAACTGAAAGGCATTTCCAGCGCCGAGGTCGCCGACGCCACCCGCGCAAACTTCGAGCAACTTTTCCGTGTGACAGTCCCCGAGCCAGTCTGAGCCCATCCCCGGCCACGCCGCGCCACTCACCCGAGACTTCACGCCATGCCAACCCGTTTCCGCGCCCTGGGCGTCGTCCTCGCCGCCACGCTGTGCGCCTGCAGCGCCCTCGCGGCTGATGACGACAGCGTCAGCTTCTTCCGTGCCGTCAACACCGACAACGCCGACGGCGTCTCGCGCGCGCTGGCGAAGGGCTTCGATCCGAACGCGCTCGACGAACACGGCAAGCCCGCGTTGATCCTCGCGCTGCAGATGGAGTCGCCCAAGGTCGCCCGCGTGCTGATGGACGCCAAGGGCATCCAGATCGACATCCGCAACCAGGCCGGCGAGACCCCGCTGATGATGGCCGCGCTGAAGGCCGAGGTCGACTCGGCCACCGCGCTCGTCGCGCACGGCGCGGCGGTGCGCAAGGACGGCTGGTCGCCGCTGCACTACGCGGCCACCGGCGGCAGCGCGGCGATCGTCAGGCTGCTGCTGTCCAAAGGCGCGCCGATCGAGGCGCGCTCGCCCAACGGTTCCACGCCGCTGATGATGGCCGCGCGCTATGGCAACGAGGAGGCCGTCGACGCGCTGCTCGCGGCGGGCGCGGATCGCACGGCGAAGAACGACCTCGGCATGGACGCGTCGGCGTTCGCGGCCAGCGCGGGGCGCGATCGACTCGCGGCGCGCCTGAAGCCGGGCGCCGTCGCGAAGTAGCCATCGTCGTCCTGGCCAGCGTGCTGCTGCCGGGCCTGCCGGCCCCACGCGCTCAGCGCGCGGGCCTTGCGGACCGGGTGGCGGCGTTGGCGTGCCAGGTCGCCGCGTCGATTCGGTAGGTCGTCACCTCCTTGCCGTACCAATGCTGGAGCCCTTGTGGCTGCATGCCGATGCGCTGCATGACCTTGGCCGAGGCGACGTTGTCCGGATGGCAGACCGCCAGCAGTTCGTCGGCGTGCCGCGCGTCGAACGCGAAGTCGCAGATGGCGACGGCGGCCTCGCTGGCATAGCCGCGGCCTTGGGCGTCGCGCCGCAGCCGCCAGCCGATCTCCAGCGGGCAGGCCGGGTCGGGCAGCGGCGTCGCCTCGCGCCGCAGGTTCTGCAGGCAGCCGGCGCCGACGATTTCACCGGAGTCGCGTTCGACGAACGCCCACCACGAGTAGCCGACCTCGAGCCAGCGCGCCTTGACGCGCGCGATGACGGCGAGCGTCTGCTCGCGCGTCTCGGGCTCGCCGGAGATGTAGCGCATGACCTCCGGATCGGAGTTCAGCGCATGCAGGCCGTCGAGATGCTCGTCGCGGAGGGGCTCCAGGCGCAGGCGCGCGGTCTCGAGCGTGCTCATCGCGCGCGCCGCGTCACGCGCGCGAACGCGCGGGCCGACGGCCCGGCGGCGAGCAGGGCGGCGAGGGGGAACGGGGCGCGAGCGAGGCGCATGGTCATGAAAAGACTCCTGGGTGCTCATGGGTCTGCCCCGGAATATAGCGAACCGGGCATCAAGAACTCCTGACGCCTCGCACGAGGCGCGAAGGTCCGAAAAGCACGAGATTCGCCCCTCGACTGCGGACGCTCTTGTAGGAAGTACGCCGACACGCGGTCTGGCGCGGGCCCGACTACAGATTCGAGGGGCCGGGTTCTACAGTTCATTCCATGGACAGAGGCCGCTTCGCAGCCTCCTCCACGCAACACCCAGGAGCACCTCATGCAATCCACGACCCTCTCGAACCCGTTCGTCATGATGACCAATCCGGAGACGATCCTGCTGGCCGTCGAGCGCTCGGAGCGCCTGAACCGCCTGAACCGCAAGGTCTACCGCCCGCTGGATCGCCCGCTGATCCCGAAGGTCGGCGCGAAGGAACTGGCCGAGTTCGACAACGAGATCGACGCCGCGGTCGAGGACGACGTCCTCGAGGCGCTGAACGCCGACCTCGCGTAATCTGCGAGGCGCCGCGCCCGGCCACGGGCGTCGGACGTCCGGCCCGGCCGCGTGATGCGGCCTAGATGTCGGACAGCGGGATCGACGCGCCGGACTCGTCGGCCGCGATCGCCACGATCAGCTGCGCGAGGTCCGCGTTCAGGCGCGCCAGCGTCGCCGGCGGCAGCGACTTGAGCGCGTCGGGCAGCAGCCCGGCGAAGGGCCCGGGCGCGTTCTTGAGCACCTTGGCTCCGGCGGGCAGCAGGTTCAGTTGCACGGCGCGGCGATCCGCACCCTGCTTGACGCCCACGACCATCTCGCGGTCGATCAACGTGCGCACCAGGTTGCTCGCGGTGGACTGGTGGATGGACATCGCCTTGGCCAGCGCGCCCACGCCGATGCCCGGGTGGTCGCGCACGAGGCTCAGCGCCCAGACCTGCGCGCCGCCCATGCCCACCGTCTTCTCCACTTGCTGGAAGTGCGACTTGACGGCGTTGAACACCTGCCTGAATTGCCGCAGCACCGAGATGGCGGCGTCTTCGGCGTCGGCGGGCAGGGCGCCGGTGTCGGGCACCGGCTTGAGGCGATTGACCATGCGGCAAATGATAAGTGGCGACCCGGCCGTGGCCCGTCACCCGTTCGCGGTACGCGCGACGGTCACGACAAGAATGTCACGCCCAAAAAAGCGGACGCCCCTGAAGGCGTCCGAAGCTGAGATGAACCCAGCGCTCCCGAAAACGACCGGCGCACCACACGCCGGTCGACACACACTCCTTACGACGCCGGGTACACGATGTCCGCACGGCGGTTCTGCTGCCAGGCGGCCTCGTCGTGGCCCTCGGCCTTGGGCTTCTCCTTGCCGTAGCTGACGGCCTCGACCTGCGAGTCCTTCACGCCCAGCACGTCCAGCGCGTTCTTGACCGACTGCGCGCGACGCTGGCCGAGGGCCAGGTTGTATTCGCTGCCGCCGCGCTCATCGGTGTTGCCGGCCACCTGCACGTGCAGCTCGGGGTGCTGCGCCAGGTAGCGGCCCTGCAGTTCGATGACGGACTTGTCCTGCGCGCGGAAGGCCGCGTCGTCGAACGCGAAGTACACGCTGCGCTGCTGCGAGATCGGGCTGTTCGGATCCAGATACGCCGGCAGCGCGGTGGCCACGGCCGGCGGCGCGGCCACGGGCGCCGGCGCGGCGGCGACCGGCGCCGGGGCGGCTGCTGCCATGGGGGCGGGCGCTGGCGGGGCGATCGGCTTGCTGGCGCAGGCGGCGAGCGCGAGCGCGGCGCCGAGGGCGGCGACGCGGGTGAAGGCGGTGGACAGGGCGTCGAGGTTCATGGCAGTTGGGCCGGAAGGCGGTTGACGATGACAGCTCGACGATAGCAGATGTATTTGCACAAATGTTACTAGGGTCTTGCGCGGAGCTTGCAGATCGCATGCAATCCGGCGTCCGCCGCGCATCGGGTGCGGCCATTGCCTGCCGCTTGTCGACCCTGCCTGCGAGATTGGAGGCAGCCCACCAGGATTTGTTCCGTGAACAGAATGAAAACGGATTGCGTCATCGCCGGCGGCGGCCCGGCCGGGATGATGATGGGCTTCCTGCTCGCCCGCGCGGGCGTGGATGTCGTCGTGCTCGAGAAGCACGCCGATTTCCTGCGCGACTTCCGCGGCGACACGATCCACCCGTCGACGCTGGACGTGATGCACGAGCTCGGCCTGCTGGAGGAGTTCCTGCGCCGCCCGCACGACAAGCTGCACCAGGTGGCGGTGCGCGTCGGCCGCGAGCAGGCGCAGATCGGCGACTTCCGCCACGTGCCCGCGCACTGCAAGTTCCTGATGATGATGCCGCAGTGGGATTTCCTCGACTTCCTGGCCGAGCACGCCCGCAAGCTGCCGCGCTTCCACCTGGTGATGCAGGCCGAGGCGCGGGAGCTGGTCACCGAGAGCGGGCGCGTCGCCGGGCTCGTCGCGAAGACGCCCGACGGCGACCTCGAGGTGCGCGCCGCGCTGGTGGTCGGCGCCGACGGCCGCCACTCGACGATCCGCCGGCTGGCCGGCCTGCAGCCGCAGGACTTCGGCGCGCCGATGGACGTGCTGTGGCTGCGCGTCTCGCGCCAGCCTGACGATCCGCCCGACCTGTTCGGCCAGATCGACGCCGGCCGCATGCTCGTGATGATCGCGCGCGGCGACTACTGGCAATGCGCGTTGCTGATCCCCAAGGGCTCGGCCGAGGCCTGGCGCAGCCGAGGCCTGGGCGCGCTGCACGAGACGCTGCTGGGGCTGTCGCCGTGGCTGGGCGATCGCGTCAGGGAACTCGTGGACTGGGACGCGCAGGTCAAGTTGTTGTCGGTGACGGTGGACCGCCTGCGCGAGTGGGCCAGGCCGGGCCTGCTGTGCATCGGCGATGCGGCGCACGCGATGTCGCCGATCGGCGGCGTCGGCATCAACCTGGCGGTGCAGGACGGCGTCGCGGCCGCACGCCTGCTGGCCGGCCCGCTGCGCGACCACGAGCTCGACCTCGCCGCGCTGCAGCGGGTGCAGCGCCGCCGCGAATGGCCGGTGCGCGTGGTGCAGCGCATGCAGCTCACGATGCAGGATCGGCTGATCGCCCCCATCCTCGCGGCCGACAAGCCGGTGCGCATGCCGTGGTTCCTGCGCCTGGTCGACCGCGTCCCGCTGCTGCGCCGCATCCCGGCGTGGTTCATCGGCGTGGGCGTCCGGCCGGAGCACGTGCGCTGAGTCAGGTGTCGGGCTGCGCCGCCAGCCACCCGCCGCGGAAGTCCGCGCGTTCGAGTCCGCGCCGGATCGTGGCGCTGCGCTTCATCAGCTCCCAAGGCAGCCCGCTGCGGTAGTTCTCGATCATCAGCATCACCGGGCCGCTGTTGAGCGCGAATCGCCACGGCGAGACCCAGCCCGGCGCGTGGTGGCCGTCCCGCAGGGTCGGGTTGAACGAACTGCCGGGCGTGTAGTTCGGATGCTTGCGCACCATGCGCGCGATGTGCTGCATCGTCGGGATGACGACGTCGGGCGCGAAGGGCAGCGAGGCGACCGAGGCCCACGGCGCGACGGTCCCGTCGTCGGGCCCGAACGGCGCGCCGCGCGCGGCGTAGGCGAGCAGCTTGCGCTTGCGGCCGTCGTCGATGATCTCGCGCGGCCCCGGACCGTCGCAGGCCGTCAGGCCCCAGCAGTTCTGGCAGTAGTCCTTGAAGTGCTTGGGGTTGCGGATCGCGTACTCGCGCTGCACGAGCGTCGCGCGGCGGCTGTTCTCGAAGTAGTCGATGCCGCGCTCGCGCATGGTGGCGTCCTGGATGCCGCGGAAGTCGATCCACATGTGCGAGTACTGGTGGATGAACAGCGGGCCGGCGGCGAGGTGCTCGTGGCCGTAGATCCGGCGCCAGCGGTAGCCGGTGAGCCACTCGTCCCAGGTGGACACGGGCACCGCGTGATGTTCGGAGCCGAGCGCCAGCGCCATCATCAGCAGGCCCTCGCTGTAGCCGCGCCAGTGGTAGCGCAGGAAGCCGCGCTCGGGCTTCCAGCCGTGGCAGATCGCGCCGTCGCAGTTGCGCATCCAGTCCCACTCGACGCGATCCACCAGCAGCTTCGCGGTGGCGCGGATCTCGGCCTCTTGCGCGGTGTCGCGGTCGAAGTAGCTCGCCGCGGCGATGACGCCCGCGATCAGGAAGGACGTGTCGATGCTCGAGAGCTCGCTCTTCCACGCGCGCGTGCCGGTGCGCATGTCGAGGAAGTGGAAGTAGAAGCCGCGATGTCCGGTGGACTGCGGCGAGCCCGACATGTCGGCCCCGGCGAAGAAGCGCAGCGTGCGCAGCGTGATGCCGACGGCCTGGGTGCGCGTCATCCATCCGCGTTCGACGCCGATCGGGTAGGCGGTCAGCGCCATGCCGACGCCGGTGATGCTGCACGGGCTGTCCGGCTGCGTCGAGTCGAGCACCAGGCCGCTGACGGGATCGGTGGTCGACTCGAAGAAGTCGAACGCGTGGTGCTGCGCGCGTTCGATCAGGCTGGCGATGTCGACGTCGGCATGCTCCGGATGGAGTTCGGGCGGCGACGGAGGGGTGAGTGCGGCGACCTTCATGGGTTCGGGCCAGCGTATCCGGGACCGCGTGCCAAGTGTGTCGGAGGGCCGAGGCAAGACGGGTGCCCGTGGCCTGAACAAGCCCTGAAGGCGGCCGTTCGCAGGCATCCAACCTGCTCCCTGCCGGGTGGGCGGACGCGTCGTCGCCCGGAACCGTCAACAAGGAGACTTCCTCATGAACAAGACATCGTCGGGATCCCTGCTTCGAGCCGGCTGCGTCGCGGTGGCGATCGCCGCGGGCCTCGCGTCGCCGATGGCCTTCGCGCAGCGCCATGGGCATTTCATCGGCGAGACCGTGGTCGTCGCACCGCCGGTCGCCCAGGTCGAGGTGATGGGCGACCCGCCGCACGCGGGCTACATCTGGGAGAACGGCTACTGGAACTGGGTCGACGGCCGCCACGTCTGGGTCGCGGGCCACTGGATGGCGCCGCGCCGCGGCTACTACTGGGAGCCGCACGTCTGGGTGCACGAGGGCAACGGCTGGCGCATGCGCGAGGGCTACTGGGCGCGCCGCTGACCGGCGACTCCAGCGCCGCGCCGCGGCGCTGAGACAGAATGACCCGCCGCGGCTGCACGCTCGCGGGCGCCCGCGCGTGGGCACGGCGATTGCCATCACGCGTCGGCTCGGCCGCGCGCAGGCGCGGCCATCGACGAACAAACGACCGGATTGCCGCGGCGGCCGGTGCACGAGGGGGCACATGAGTTCCGATCCAACGTCGCCGCACGGCGCGCACGACGACGTCTTCATCGGCGACAGCGACACGGCGCGCCTCATGCGCGCCCACGACTGGGCGTCCACGCCGCTGGGCCCGGTATCGGGTTGGGCCAGTTCGCTGAAGGTGGCGCTGGGGCTGCTGCTCACCTCGCGCTTCGAGATGTGGCTGGGGTGGGGCGACGACATCCACTTCTTCTACAACGACGCCTACCGCCCGACGCTCGGGAGCAAGCATCCGCAGTCGCTGGGCCAGCCGATCCGGCTGATCTACCCGGAGATCTGGGACGACATCAAGGATCGGCTGCACAGCGTCTATCACGACGGCGCGTCGACGTGGGACCGCGCGCTGCTGCTGCTGATCAACCGGCGCGGCTTTCCGGAGGAGACTTACCACACGTTCTCGTACAGCCCGCTGCGCGGCGACTCCGGGCGCGTCGAGGGCATCTTCTGCGCGGTGACCGAGGAGACCGAGCGCGTCATCAGCGAACGCCGGCTGGCCTCGCTGGGCGCGCTCGCCACCAACCTGACCGGCGCCGAGGGCGAGCCCGAAGTGCTGCGCGCGGCAGCGCGCGCGCTGGGCAGCAACGGCCGCGACCTGCCGTTCACCGTCACCTACCTGTTCGACGCCGACGGCGCCGCGCACGTGGCGGGCATGACCAACGTCCCCGAGGGCAGCGAGCTCGCGCGCCGCGCCGTGGCCACGCGCGACGCGCTGTGGGACGTCGGCACGATCTGGCGCGACGCGCAGGCGATCGAGGTCGACCTCGTGCCCCAGCTCGGCTACCCGATGGGCGCCTGGGCGATCCCGCCGGCGCGCGCGGCCATCGTGCCCATCGTCGGCCAGGGCTCGGAGCATCCCGTGGGGGCGCTGCTGGTGGGCCTGAATCCGTATCGGCCCGGCGACGCCGACTACCTGTCGTACCTGGGCCTGCTGGCCGGCCAGCTCTCGTCGAGCCTGGCGGGCGCGCGCGTCTACGATGCCGAACGCCGCCGCGCCCAGACTCTGGCGGAGGCCGTTGCGCTGCGCGAGGCCGCGGCCGACGCGCTGGCGCAGGCCAACCTCCAGCTCACCAGCGAGGTGGCGTTGCGCACGCAGGAGCGCGACCGCATGCAGCGGCTGTTCGAGCAGTCGCCCAGCTTCATGGCACTGCTGGCGGGCCGCGAGCATCGCTTCGAGTTCGCCAACAACGCCTACCTGCAGCTGATCGGCCATCGCGAGGTTGTCGGACTGGCGGTGCGCGAGGCCCTGCCCGAGGTCGAGGGCCAGGGCTTCTTCGAGCTGCTGGACAACTGCTTCGACAGCGCGACGCCCTTCGTCGGAACGAACATGAAGGTGCAGCTGCAGCGCGCGCGCGCGGCGGCGCTGGAAGAGCGCTTCATCAACCTGGTCTACCAGCCGATCGTCAACGCCGACGGCGCGGTCGAGGGCCTGTTCGTCAACGGCTTCGACGTCACGCACCAGCACCGTGCGGAGTCGGCGCTGCAGGCGCTCAACGAGACGCTGGAGCAGCGCGTGACGTTGCGCACGACCGAGCTGGCCGACGCGCTCCGGAAGCTCCAGCACGAGTCGGGCGAGCGCGAGGCGGCGCAGGCCGCGCTGCGGCAGGCGCAGCGCATGGAGTCCCTGGGCCAGCTCACCGGCGGCGTCGCGCACGACTTCAACAACCTGCTGCAGGTGATCAGCGGCAACCTGCAGCTGCTGCGGCGCGAGGTGGCCGGCAACGAGCGCGCCGAGAAGCGGGTGCAGAGCGCCATCGGCGGCGTCACGCGCGGCGCCAAGCTGGCGTCGCAGCTGCTGGCCTTCGGCCGCCGCCAGCCGCTCGAGCCCAAGGTGCTCAACATCGGCCGCTTCATCAAGGGCATGGACGACATGCTCAGGCGCGCGCTCGGCGAGGAGATCGAGCTCGAGACGGTGATCTCGGGCGGCCTGTGGAACGCGCTGGTCGACCCGGGCCAGATCGAGAACGCAATCCTCAACCTCGGCATCAATGCGCGCGACGCGATGCCCGATGGCGGCAAGCTGACGATAGAGGCCGGCAACGCGATGCTGGACGACGAGTACTGCCGCCTGCATGAGGACCTGCAGCCGGGCCAGTACGTGATGGTCGGCGTCACCGATACGGGATCGGGTATCGCGCCCGAGCTTCTCGAGCGCGTGTTCGAGCCGTTCTTCAGCACCAAGCCGGAGGGCAAGGGCACCGGGCTCGGCCTGTCGATGGTCTACGGCTTCGTCAAGCAGTCGGGCGGCCACGTGAAGATCTACAGCGAGCTGGGCCAGGGCACGACGATCAGGATCTACCTGCCGCGCGTGCACCAGTCCGAGGACGCGCTGGCCGACGAGACGGCCGCGCCGGTGCGCGGCGGCAGCGAGACCGTCCTCGTCGTGGAGGACGACGACGAGGTGCGCGAGACCGCGGTGGGCCTGCTCACTGATCTCGGCTACCGCGTGCTGAAGGCGCGCGAGGCGATGGGCGCGCTGAGCATCATCGAGAGCGGCATGCCCATCGACGTGCTGTTCACCGACGTCGTGATGCCCGGCCCGCTGCGCAGCCCCGAGCTGGCGCGCAAGGCCAAGGAGCGGCTGCCCGGGCTGGCGGTGCTGTTCACGTCGGGCTACACCGAGAACGCGATCGTGCACGGTGGCCGGCTCGACCGCGGCGTCGAGCTGCTGTCCAAGCCCTACACGCGCGAGGCGCTGGCGCGCAAGATCCGCCACGTGCTGGCGAACCAGGCGCAGCAGCGCGTGCTGGTGGAGACGAGCGCGCCCGCGCCGATGCCGCTGCCAGTCGCACGCGTCGGCACGGTGCTGCTCGTCGAGGACGACGAGTTCATCCGCGAGACGCTCGCCGAGCTGCTGGGCGTCAGCGGACATGTCGTGCTGCAGGCCCACGACGCGGCGTCGGCGCTGGCAGCGCTCGAGGCCAGGCCGGTGGACGTGCTGGTGACGGACATCGGCCTGCCCAGGGTGTCGGGCATCGATCTCGCGCGCGACGCGATCGCGCGCCAGCCGCGGCTGGCGGTCATCTTCGCGACGGGCGACCCCGGCGCGCCGGCGCGGGCAGGGATCGAGGCCGCCGCGGTGCTGGTCAAGCCGTTCTCGCCGGAGGATCTCGAGTCCGCGGTCGCGAACGCCCTCAACGGCGAGCGACGCTAGAGCCCCATCGCCGACAGCATCAGGAAGGCCGCGAACAGCACGAAGTGCGTCAGGCCCTCGATGGCGTTGGTCTCGCCGTCGTGGATGTTGATGGTGGCCACGAGCAGCGTCAGCAGCGTCATCACCATCTGCGGCACGCTCAGCGCCATCGCGATCGGATGGTGCGTGAACAGCGCCAGCGCCTCGATCACCGGCACCGTCAGGACGACGGTGGCGAGCGAGGCGCCGAGCGCGATGTTGACCACCGGCTGCATGCGGTTGGCCAGTGCCGCGCGCAGGGCGGTGAGGATCTCGGGGCTCGCGGAGATCGTCGCGACGACCAGCGGCGCGACGATGGGCGGCGCGCCGGTGCCGGCGAGTCCGACCTCCAGCGTCGCGGCCATCACCTCGGACAGCATGCCGATCAGCGCGATGCCCACCGCGATGCCCAGCAGCGGCAGCGCGAGGCTGCCGGTCGGATGCTGGTCGTCGTGCTGCGCCTCGTGCTCGGCCAGCCGCTCCGCGCCCTGCGGCTTCTGCGCGTACGTGTAGCTGAAGAAATAGCTGTGGCGGCCGGTCTGCAGGCGCAGGAACAGGCCGTACAGCACCACCATCACGACGATCGTGAACACCGAGTAGCTCTGCCAGTGCGCGGCCGGCACGAAGGCCGGCAGCACCATGGACACGCCCAGCCCTGTCAGGATCATCACGACGTAGGTGTTGCCGGAGTCGATGTTGTACGGCTGCTCGCCGTGGCGCAGGCCGCCCAGCAGCGCCGACAGGCCCAGCAGCGCGTTGATGTCCAGCTGCACCGCCGAATAGATCGTGTCGCGCGCGAGCGTGGGCGAGGGCGACTGGCTCATGAGGATCGCGAGGATCACCACCTCGACCAGCACGGCGCTGAGCGTGAGGACCATCGTGCCGTAGGGCTCGCCCAGGCGCTCGGCGAGCGTCTCGGCGTGGTGGGCGACCCGCACCGACGCGACCAGGATCGCCGCGATCAGCAGCACGGAGGCCGCGAGCGACGGCGCCTGGCCGGCCGCGACGATCGCGTGTTCCAGCGGCAGCGAGACGATCAGCGCGAGCGCGGCGACCAGCAGGGACCACTCGTGGCGCAGGAAGGTGAGCATCAGGCCGGCTTCATGATGGCGGAGCGCCGATGATAGTGGGCAGCGGCTGCGACGCGGGCTGCGGCGGCAGCAGCTGCTGCGGCCGCTGCACGGCCGCGGGCGTCAGCGCGCGCGTCTCGTAGTCGACGCCGCTCAGCGCGATCAGGATGCCCCAGACGCCCAGCCCGACGACGGCCACCAGCCGGATCAGCGGCCCCGCCTCGCGCAGCCGCATGAACAGCCACGCGACGATGGCCGCCTTGATCGCGGCGATCACGAGGCCGCCGACCATGTTCCACGGCCCCAGCTTCAGGTACGCGCTGCCCAGGCTCGCGAGCATCAGCGCCAGCAGCGCGATCCACGCAAGGCCCAGCGTGCGCGCGGTGCGGGCGAAGCGCCGGTCTTCAGCCATGGCGTTGCACCAGATACAGCAGCGGGTACAGGAAGATCCAGACGACGTCGACGAAGTGCCAGTACAGCGCCGCGGCCTCGAGATGCCGCGCGCGGGCCCAGGCGCGGTCGCGCGAGCGCCCGCGCGCGAGGACGGCCAGCACGGCGACGCCGACGATCATGTGCACCGCGTGCAGCCCGGTCATCACGAAGTACAGCGCGAAGAACTCCTGCGCTCCCGGCACGGCCAGCGCGAAGGACGGGCCGGGGAACAGGTGCTCGTCCCATTCGGCGTGCCACTCGAAGCCCTTGACGGCGAGGAAGGTCGCGCCGAGGACGGCCGTCAGTGCGAGAAGGCGCGCGGTCCAGCGGCGTTGCTTCGCGTCTTCCTCGCACGCCACCGCGAGCGCGACCACGGCGCTGCTGGTCAACAGCAACGCGGTGTTGACGGTCCCCAGCACCACGTCGGCATGGCGCGAGCCCGCGGCCCAGCCCTGCGGCCAGTGCGTGCGGCCATAGAGGTACGCGAGGAACAGGCCGCCGAAGAACAGCACCTCGCTGGCGAGGAACACCCACATGCCGAGCTTGCCGATGTCGGGCTCGTCCTTGGGCTCGAGCAGCGTCGCCGTCGTCATGGCGCGACCTCGGGCTCCGCGGCGACGTAGTCGTAGACGATCTCGGGCACCGTCGGCGGCACGTCGAAGTTCTCCGTCGGCGGCGGTGAACGCGTCTGCCATTCCAGGCCCTTGGCGGCCCACGGGTTGTCGCCGGCGCGCGCGCCGTGGCGCAGCGACCAGGCGAGATAGACCAGCGGCATCAGGTAGCCGATCGCCAGCACGCCTGCGCCGGCCGACGAGAACAGGTTGAGCACCTGGAACTGCGGGGGGTATGCGTGGTAGCGCCGCGGCATGCCCTCGACGCCCAGCAGGAACTGCGGGAAGAACGTCAGGTTGAAGCCGACGAACACGACCACCGCGGCGATGCGCGACCACACCTCGGGATACAGGCGGCCGGTCACCTTGGGCCACCAGAAATGCAGCCCGGCGAAATAGGCCATCACCGCGCCGCCCACCATGATGTAGTGGAAGTGCGCGACGACGAAGTAGGTGTCGGTCAGGTGCACGTCCAACGCCAGCGACGCGAGGAACAGCCCGGTGAGCCCGCCGATCGTGAACAGGCCGACGAAGCCGAGCGCGTAGAGCATCGGGGCGTCGAAGCGGATCGAGCCCTTGTACAGCGTGGCTGTCCAGTTGAACACCTTGATGGCCGACGGGATCGCGACGATGAAGCTCAGCAGCGAGAACACCATGCTGGCCGTCAGCGACTGGCCGCTGACGAACATGTGGTGGCCCCAGACGAGAAAGCCGACGCTGGCGATCGTCATGATCGCGTAGGCCATCGAGCGGTAGCCGAAGATGGGCCGGCGCGCGAAGCACGGGATGATCTCGCTGACCACGCCCATTGCCGGCAGGATCATCACGTAGACCGCCGGGTGCGAGTAGAACCAGAACAGGTGCTGGAACAGCAGCGGGTCGCCGCCGAACGCCGGGTCGAAGATGCCGACCTGGAACAGCCGCTCGGCGATCACCAGCAGCACCGTGATCGCCAGCACCGGCGTCGCGAGAACCAGGATCAGGCTGGTCGCGTACATGCCCCATGCGAACAGCGGCAGCCTGAACCAGCCCATCGCCTTCGCGCGCAGCGTGTGGATCGTGACGATGAAGTTCAGGCCGGTGAGGATGGACGAGAAGCCGGTGATGAACACGCCCACCAGCGTCAGCACGACGTAGGTGTTGGAGAACATCGTCGAGTAGGGCGTGTAGAACGTCCAGCCGGTGTCGACGCCGCCGAGGAACAGCGCCTCCAGCGTGACGAGCCCGCCGGCGACGTAGAGGTACCACGAGGCCAGGTTCAGCCGCGGAAACGCGAGGTCCTTCGCGCCGATCATCAGCGGCAGCAGGAAGTTGCCCAGCACCGACGGGATCGACGGGATCAGGAACAGCCACACCATGATCACGCCGTGCGCGGTGAACAGCTTGTCGTAGGCATCGTGCGAGACCAGGTCGCCCTGCGGCGTCGCGAGCTCGAGCCGGATGACCGTGGCCGCGGCGCCGCCGACGAAGAAGAACGCGGTGATCGCGATCGCGTAGAGGATCGCGATGCGCTTGTGATCCGTCGTCGTGAGCCACGAGCGGATCGTCAGGCCGTCGTCGAGATAGCTGGTCGTCATGGCGAATCCCGCTTGCTCGTGGATTGCAGGTAGTCGATCAGCGCGCCCAGGTCCTCCTCGCTGACCTGTCCCGCATACGACGGCATCACCGGTTCGAAGCCGGCGACGACGTCCTTGTTCGGCACCAGGATCGAATCGCGCAGGTAGTTGGCGTCGGCGACCACCGTGCGGCCGTCCTGCAGGTGAGTCGTGCGGCCGGCGATGCCGTCCAGCAGCGGCGCGTGGATCGTCGAGCGCGCGTCGTGGCAGCCCGAGCAGCCCAGTTGGCGGAACAGCGCGAAGCCGTACTGCCCCATGCTGGGCTGCGCCGGCCCGCCCGCGAGCCAGCGGCCGTAGTCGGCGGGCGTCATCACGACGACGCGGCCGATCATCTGCGAATGTTCGCTGCCGCAGTACTCTGAACAGAACAGCGGGAAGTTGCCCAGTTGCGTGGCCGTGAACCAAAGGCGCGTGTAGCGGCCCGGCAGCACGTCCTGCTTGATGCGGAAGGCCGGGATGAAGAAGCTGTGGATCACGTCCTCGGACGTCATCGTCACCACCACCGGCTCGCCCAGGGGGACGTGCAGCTCGTTGATCTCGCGCCGGCCGTTGCGGTGCTGCAGCTTCCACATCCACTGCTTGGCGACGACCGTGACGGGCAGCGCGTCGGCGGGGGGATCGGCCAGCGTGACGAAGTCGCGCGCGGCCCAGCCGAAGATGCCGAAGAACACGAGCAGCGGCGCGATCGTCCAGGCGATCTCGATGCCGCGCAGCTCGCGCGGCGGCGTGCGGTCGATGTGGCTGCCGCGCCGATAGCGGATCGAGAAGAGGACGACCAGCACCAGCAGCACGAGCGCGACCGTCCCGCACAGCAGCACCATCGCCAGGAAGATCGCGTCGGTGCGGCCGGCCTGCGTCGAGGCGGCGGCGTCCATCAGGTGGAAGCCGGAAGACAGTGCGGCGTCGGTGTCGGCGGCCATCAGCGCGTTCTCCTGCGACGCCCTACGAACGCGGCCAGCAGCACCAGCGTCGCGAGCCCGGTGACGCGCATGCCCACCAGCACCGCCTCGCTGTGCGCGCCGGTACGCGGGTCGAGGTGCGCGCACAGCAGCGCGAGGCGGTCGCTGAGGCTCCCGACCTGGCCGGCACGCGCCTCCTCGATGGCGGCGCGCAGTTCCGCGGGGTCGAAGCGCACGCCCATCAGGTAGCGCGAGACGCGGCCGTCGGGCGTGACGACGACGACGCCGGCGGGATGCGCGAAGCGCGCTGCCGCGTCGCCCGGCTGCGAGACGAAGCCGACGCGTCCGGCCAGCGCGGCGATGCTGGCGGGCGGGCCGACGAGGCGCTCGATGGCGGCGGGCTCGACGGGCGGCGCCCCGGCCAGCAGGCGTGCGTAGCCGATATCGGCGCGGCGCTTGTCCGCGGCGTCGGCGGCGGATTCGGCGGGGTCGATGCTGACGAACAGCACGCGCGCCGCCGCGGCCGGCAAGCCGCTCTGGCGCAAGGCCTCGAGCACGCCCTGCGTCGCGAGTCCGCACAGTTGCGGGCAGCGGTGATAGCCGAGCATCAGCAGCGTCGCGCCGGCGTCGGGCGGGAATTCGTCGGCGAGGCTCACGGCATGGCCGGCGCTGTCCGTGAACGGCACGGCCAGCGGAAGCTGCGCGTCGAGGTGCTGCGTGAAGCCGACGGCCGGCGCGGCGGGCGTGGGCGCGAGCGGCCCGTCGCGTGCGGGGGCGAGCGCCTGGGCGAACGCGCCGGCGTGCGCGAGCACGAGCGCGAGGACGACGCATGCCTTCATCGCGACGCTCCCGCGCTCGCTGCCTGCGCCACGCGCAGCGCCATGGCCGTCTCGATGGGCACGTGGGCGACGCCGCTGGCCGCATCGATCCAGCCCAGATCGTGCAGCGCGTGCAGCTTGGCGGCCTTGTACGCGGCGAGGTCGGGCTGCGGCGCGGTCTGCAGCATCGGCAGCTCGGTGCCGAGTTGCGCGGGCCTGTCGATGGCGGCGCCGCCGACGGGCACGCGGCGATGCGCGAGGATCGCCAGCACGACGCCGATCGCGACGGCCACCGCCGCGACGATGGCGACGCCGACGAGCAGCAGGCGACGGATCGGCAGGCCGTCGTCACGCATGCGCGGCCTCCTCGACGACGAGCGGTGCCGGCTCGAACGTGCGCAGCACGCGCGCGACGATCGGCAGTCCCATCGCGACGGCCAGCGACGGCACGAGCCACCACGCCAACCAGCCGTGCGCCTCGATCGACGGCACGACCAGCCACGCGCAGTTCGCGACCTGCCCGACGGCGATCCAGGTCGCCAGCCGCGCGAGGCGGCGCGGATCGTCCTTGATGGCGCGCATCAACAGGCAAACGAGCGGCAGCGCGAACTGCAATGCCGCGAGGCCGATGCCAACATACGCCCACCCGGTATCGAGCCGCGGCACGAACCAGGCGATCTCGCGCGGCAGGTCCTCGGCCCAGATGATCAGGAACTCGACGAAGGCCACGTAGGCCCACAGCATCGTCCACATCAGCAGCAGGTTGCCCAGGTCGCGCCAGACCGGCGGCACGCGCGGCCGCGCGGGGCGGGGCGGCGGTGTCGGGAAGCGATCCGGCGCGAGGCGCGCGACGATGGCGATGGCCAGCGCGCTGCCGCCCGACGCGCCGCCGGCGAGGTTGACCAGGCCGTTGCCGGTGCTGTACCAGCCGGGCACCAGCGTCATCACGAGGTCGACGGACGCGAGCGTGCCCACCACGAGATGCGCCATCAGCGCGATGGCGACGCGGCCCTTGCGCGCGAGCGTCGCGGGGCGCGACGTCGCGAACCAGATCGCCCCGTAGATCGCCATGCGGATCCAGAACGCCAGCGGCGCGAACCAGGCGCGCTGGAACGCGGGCGCGTCGAGATCGTGGGCCCAGGCGACGTCGCGGCCGGCCCACGGGAACACGCGCGCCATGCCCGCGGCCAGCGGCAGGAACAGCAGCAGCAGCCACGGCAGCCCGCGCGCGAGCGGCAGCGTCGCCAGGCGCAGCGCCTCGCCCCAGCGGCCACCCGTCAGCGCGTGGATCCACGTCGCGGCGAGGCCGCCCATGATCGCGCCCAGCCAGAACCACCAGGCCGCGAGCCAGCTTGCGAAGAACAGCGTCGGCGCGACCCACAGCGCGGGCAGCGCGATGGCGAGCGCGAGCGCCGCGACGGTGTCGGCGATGGGAGGACGCAGCAGCCCGCGCATCAGCTCGTCTCCGGATCGGACGCGCCGAGCGCGGGCGCGCTCGCGCGGGACGCTGGCGCGCGCGGGGGCGCGGGCAGCGCGCGAAGGCCGGCCTGCAGGTCGACCGGCAGATCGGCGACGTGGGCGTCCTGGCTCAGCTGCAGCGCGCGGATGTAGGCCACGATGGCCCAGCGATCCTGCGGCGTCACGCGGTCGGCGTAGGGCACCATCACACCGTAGCCCTGCGTGATGACGTCGAAGAGGTGGCGATCGGGCACGTCGCGCAGCCGCGCCTGGTGGAAGGTCGGCGGACGCGGGAAGCCGCGCCGCACGACCATGCCGTCGCCGTCGCCGACGATGCTGTGGCAGGGCGCGCAGTCGACGTCGTAGCGCGCCTGGCCGCGTCGCAGCAGGGCGAGGTCGATACGGGGTGGGGCACTCGCGGCGTCGGCGGCCTCGCGCGCCTCGATCTCGTCGCGGCCGTGGCGTCCGCTGCTGGTCTTGGCGAGATCGCCCGACGCGATCGCCACGCTGCCGGGCGGCGGCGGCCGCGAGCCCTTGCCGTCCGCCCACAGCGGGCTGCCGGCGTCGGGCCCCAGCTTCGGCTGCACGTACATGTTCTTCATCGTGCGCTCGCAGCCGGCAAGCGCGCAGGCCGCCGCGACCAGCAGGAGCCAGCGGGTCATCGCGCCACCTCCTCGACGCGCAGCGGCGCGGTGGCGTCGAGCAGCGCGCGCGCGCTGGCCTCGTCGAACACGGGGTCGTCCGTGCGCAGGCACAGGAAGAAGCGGTTGCGCGTGGCGAGGTCGAAGTCGGGCGCGTCGAAGATCGGGTGCGCCAGGCGCGGCAGGCCGTTGCCGACCAGCACCGCGAAGAACGCGGTGAGCGCGGCGAACAGGATCGTCATCTCGAAGGTGACCGGGATGAACATCGGCCAGCTGTGCAGGGGCCGCGCGCCGATCTCCTCGGGATACGACACCACCGCCGCGTACCACTGCAGGAAATAGCCGCCGGCGCCGCCGACGAGCCCGCCGGCCAGCACGAGCAGCGGAATGCGGCTGCGCCGGAATCCGACGGCCTCGGCCAGTCCCTCGATCGCGTACGGCGCGTAGGCTTCGGCGCGGCGATAGCCCGCGTCGTGCGCGGCCTGCGCCGCGGCGACCAGCGCCTCGGCGCCGTCGTACTCGGCCATCAAGGACCAACGAGGATCACGCGTCGCCATCGTGTTCCTCCTTGACCAGCTCGCGCATCTCCGAGATCGAGATCGTCGGCAGCAGCCGGATGAACGCCAGGAACAGCCAGGCGAACATGCTGATCGAGCCGAACAGCATGATCCAGTCCCAGCGCGTCGGGATGAACAGGCCCCAGGCGGACGGCATGAAGTCGTGGTGCGTGCTCTGCACGACGATGGTGAAGCGCTCCATCCACATGCCCAGGTTGACGACGATGGACAGCGCGAACAGCAGCACCGTGCTGCGCCGCGCCGCGCGCCACCACAGCACCTGCGGCGCCAGCACGTTGAAGACCATCATCGTCCAGTAGACCGGTGCGTAGAAGCCGGTCCAGCGGTCGACGGTCATCGCGACCTCGAAGCGGTCGCCGCTGAAGAAGGCCATGAAGTTCTCCACCAGGTAGCCGTAGGCCACGAGCGATCCCGTCGCCAGCAGCACCTTGGCCGCGTGGTCGAGATGCACCTCCGTGATGAAGTCCTTCAGGTCGAACGCGCGCCGCAGCGGGATCGCGATCGTCAGCACCATCGCGAAGCCCGAGAACAGCGCGCCGCAGACGAAGTAGGGCGGGAAGATCGTCGAGTGGAAGCCGGGCGTGTTGCCGATCGCGAAGTCCATCGCGACGACCGAGTGCACCGACACCACCAGCGGCGTCGCGAGGCCGGCCAACAGCAGGTAGGCCGTCTCGTGGCGCGCCCAGTGGCGCGACTCGCCGCGCCAGCCGAGCGCGAGCAGGCCGTACGTCAGCTGCTTGCCGCGCGTCCTCGCCTTGTCGCGCAGCGTCGCGAGGTCGGGCAGCATGCCGAGATACCAGAACAGCGCCGACACGAGCAGGTAGGTCGAGATCGCGAACACGTCCCACACCAGCGGACTGCGCCACTGCGGCCACAGGTTCATGTGGTCGGGATACGGCGCGAGCCAGTACGCGAACCACGGCCGGCCCAGGTGCAGGATCGGGAACAGGCCCGCCATGCCGGCGGCGAACAGCGTCATGGCCTCGGCGAAGCGGTTGATCGACGTGCGCCACTTCTGTCGCAGCAACAGCAGCACCGCGGAGATGAACGTGCCCGCGTGCCCGATGCCCACCCACCAGACGAAGTTGGCGATGGCGAAGCCCCAGCCGACGGGGATGTTGATGCCCCAGATGCCGACGCCCTCGATGAACAAGTACGTGATCGCGCCGAGGTAGACGATCGTGCCCGCGAGCGTCGCGAGGAAGGCCGCGAGCCACGGCCAGCGCACCGGGCGCGTCAACACCAGGCCGGCGATCTTGTCGGTGACGCTCGCGTAGCCCCAGCCGGGGCGCAGCACCTGGTCGTCGGCGGAGACAGGCGGCGTCGTCATGGCTCAGGCCGTCGGCTTGATGCGCCCGAGATAGGTCGTGCGCGGCTTGGTGTCGAGTTCTTCCAGCATGGCGTAGTGGCGCTGCGAGGCGCGCGCCTTCACGACGTCGCTCTGCGCATCGTTCTTGTCGCCGAAGCGGATCGCGCGCGTCGGGCAGGCCGACTGGCACGCGGTGACGACGTCGCCGTCGACCAGCGGCCGGCCGTCGCGCTCCGCGCCCTGGCGCGCCCGCGCGACGCGCTGCACGCAATACGTGCACTTCTCCATCACGCCGCGCTGGCGCACGGTGACGTCCGGGTTGCGCTGCGCCTTCAGCGTCTCGGTCGTCTCGTCCGAATACTGCAGGAAGTTGAAGCGCCGCACCTTGTACGGGCAGTTGTTGGAGCAGAAGCGCGTGCCGACGCAGCGGTTGTAGACCTGCACGTTGAGGCCCTCGCTGTCGTGCACCGTCGCGCCGACCGGGCACACGACCTCGCACGGCGCCTGCTCGCAATGCATGCAGGGCACCGGCTGGAACGCGCTGTTGCCGATCTCGTCGAGGTCGTGGCGGTCGACGCGGATCCAGTGCATGTCGCGGCCCCTGGCCACCTGCTCCTTGCCGACCACGGGGATGTTGTTCTCGGCCTGGCAGGCGATCGTGCACGCGTTGCAGCCGATGCAGGCGTCGAGGTCGATCACCATCGCCCAGGCGTGCACTGGGCTGGCGAACGGCGGGTAGAGCTCGGCGTGCTTCTCCGCCTTGGCGAGGGCTTCTCCCGCGGCGACGGTGCGCAGCAGCTCGCGGCCGTGCTGGTCGATCTCGTGCTGGGTCACGGCGAACGCGTGCGTGCGCCCCGTCCTGCGCAGCGTGACCGGCGCGGTGAACGACGAGGCCGGCCGCAGCGCGTACGCATCGAAGCCGACGCCGTTGCCGACCCGTCCGGCGCGGCGTCGCCCGCAGCCGAGCGGCAGCGTCACGACGTCGTCGGCCTGCTGCGCCAGCACCCACACGGGCGCCTCGACCGATCGCGCATCGACCTGCACCTGCACGATGTCGCCCGTCACCAGGCCCAGCCGCTTCGCGGTGGCCGGGCTCAACAGCGCCGCGTTGTCCCACGTGAGCTTGGTGAACGGCCGCGGCAGTTCCTGCAGCCAGCCGTTGTTGGCGAACGCGCCGTCGTGGGCCGCGGCGTCGGGCACGAACAGCGCGACCAGGCCGGACGGCGCAGCCGGGCGCGCCGACGGCCGATGCGCGACGTGCACGGCCAGCGCGGGCGCCGCGCTGTCGGCCACGACGCCCGCGCGCAGGCTGCGGCGCCAGGACGCGTCGAAGCCGGCGTCGCGGCCGGCGCGCCATTGACGCTGCACCAGCGAGTGGCCGTCGCGCACGGCGTCGTCGGCCAGCAGCGCCAGCAGTTCGGCGGCGGAGCGCGTGTCGTACAGCGGCGAGATCGACGGCTGCAGCAGCGTGGCGCTGCCGTCGTGCGCGAGCGCGTCGCCCCACTGCTCGTAGGCGTGCGACAGCGGCAGGTGCCAGTCGGCGAGGGCGGCGGTCTCGTCGACATGCAGCCCGGCGTGCACCAGCAGCTTCGCCCGGGCGAACGCGTGCGGCACGTCCAGCGAAGGCGGCGCATCGTAGGCAGGATTGGCGCCGATGACGAGCAGCGTGTCGACGCTGCCCGCGCCCAGCGCGTCGACCAGCTCGGCGAGCGAGCCGGCGTCGGACGCGTCATCGGGTGGCGCGATCAGGGTGACCGTGCGGCCGATCGCGCCGAGGCGGCGGTTCAACGCGGACACGAGGGCGTGCGCCTCGGCCGACAGCCCCGGCCCGCCGATCACCAGCGCCGATTCGCCGGCCTCGCGCAGCGCCGCGACGACGCGCGACTCGAACCCGTCGACGGCCGGGTCGGGCGGTGCCGCGTCGGCGGCGATCTGCGGCATCCAGCGGGAGGCGATGCGCCACAGCAGGCCCTCGATGCGGGCCGGCGACAGCGCGACGCGATGGTCGGCGCGCGCACCGAACAGGCCGGGCGTGGCCTCCGCGGCGAACAGCGTCGCCGGGCGGCCGGACGCGGCGTCGCGCGCGGCGGCCCGTGCGGTCGACCAGTCCATCGCATGGCGCACCGCGCCGGGCCCGTCGCTGAACGGATCGGCGGCGAGCGCGAGCACGCAGCGCGCCTGGTCGAAGTGCAGCACCGGCGTCACGGCGCGGCCGCAGGCCAGGCGGGCGCCGTCCTCGGCGGCCATGTCCTTCAACGGGGCGTGCACGTGCCAGCGGGCGTCGGGCTCGCTCGCGAGCAACGCGCCGAGCAGCGCGCGCTCGGTCGGCGAGGTGAGCGGCCCCGTCAGCACGCGCAGCGCCGGCCCCGCGGGCGCGGTCGCGCGCGCGGACGCGCGCTCGCGCCAGGCCGCCTCGAACGCGCGCCATGTCGACGCGCCGAGCTGCGGCGGCGTGCGCACGTCGCCGTGGCGCGCGAGACGCTGGCGCACGACGCCGGAGCGGTCGGGATCCCACAGCTGCAGCACCGAGGCCTGCGCGTAGACATCGGTGGCACCGAGGCTGGACGGGTGCGCCGCGTTGCCCTCGATCTTGATCGGCCGGCCCTCCTGCGTGCCCACCAGCACGCCCTGCGCGAAGCCGTCGCGGACGAAGGCGCTGGCGTAGTAGAGCGGCAGGCCGCCGCCGCGCGCCTCGGGCAGGTCGACGTAGGGATGCGCCTGCAGCTTCGGCGGCGGCGAGCAGGCCGTGTTGGCCAGCGCCATCGAGGCCGCCATCGCCGCCAGCGCCTGGCGCCGGGTGACGCCCGCGCCGCGATCGAACCGGATCACGTGTTCGTTCGCGTCGTCGTCGTGGGGCGGGTGGGGATGCGGCATGGGGCGGTGTCGTGCGCGATGGCAAGGGGCATGCCGTCAGCGGTGGCAGGTGGAGCAGTCGGTCATGCGGCGCCGGCTCTCGAGGTGCGCGGCGCGGGCGAGGGCGGTGGCCTGCTGCGGCGGCGGCAGCGGGGCGTCCATCGCGAACTCCTGCGTCGTCGGGCGCAGGTGCGGCGCGGGGTCGCGGTGGCACGCGAGGCACCATTGCATCTGCAGCGGCTGCGCACGCCACGCCAGCGGCATCTGGTCGACGCGCCCGTGGCACTCGACGCAGGCGACGCCCTTGGCGACGTGCACCCCATGGTTGAAGTAGACGAAGTCGGGCAGCACGTGCACGCGCTGCCAGGCGATCGGCTGGTTGGTCGCCGCGCTCTGGTGCAGCAGCGCGAGCAGCGCCTGGTCGCGGTAGAGCTGCGAGTGGCAGCTCAGGCACACCGCGGTGGACGGCAGGCCGGCGTGGGCGTCGGTCTCCACCGTGGTGTGGCAGTAGCGGCAGTCGATGCCGTCGTCGCCGACGTGGTGCTTGTGGCTGAACGGGATCGGCTGCGCGATCGGCTCGCCCAGCTGCTCATAGGCGCGGGCGCGCCAGACGAACAGCAGCACGGTGGCGACAGCCAGGCCCAGCAAGGCGAGCACCGCCAGCCGGACCGCCAGCACGGCGCGCGGCGAGAAGACGGCGCTCATGCGCGTCGGCGCTGGCGTGCGGCGCCGAAGCGGTTGCGGGAAGGACACGCGGACGCGTCATCGCGGTCGCGGCGGCCGGGGGGCGGCATGCGGGCTCCTGTGCGGGATGCCGCCGCGGGGCAAATCTCATGCGCGAGGCGTGTCGGGCCTGTGAACCGTGAAAAACCCCAAGTCACGGTATCGACACAAAGGGAAAACACCGGATTGAACGGTGCCCGTTCTCGTAAACAATGGTTCCCGGAACATTCGCTTTCCGACGCGCTGGAGGGCAGGGTCGGATGCGATCGAGTACCGGACGTCTCACGACGCCAGGCACTCGAAGTACTTCCTGAGGTGATGTTCCGGGGTGAAATTTTAGGGGCCGCAGCTTGCGGCCCTTTTTTCGTCCGGACGCGAAGGCCGAGGGTTTCCCCGGCCTCCCGCGGCGGGCCTCAGCCCTTCACTTGCGCGTTGTGCTTCTTGTTGTAGATGCGCGCGCTCTGGCGGTTGTCGGCGCGCGCGATGCGGCGCTGCTCGCCGGCGCTGACGTTGCCGTTGGCGCCCGCGCGGGCCTCGCGCTTGTCGACGTTCGACTGGCCGCGTTCGAGCCCGGCCGCTTCGTGGTTGGTCAGGCTGCCGCTGCGCACGCCCTGGTTGATGCGCTTTTGCTGGTCGATGTTGCGCTGCGTGTCGGCCTGCGCGCGCTGCGACGACGCCGACAGCGGATTGCCGTTGATGCCGTTGCTCGTGGCCGTGTGGATGTCGCGGCTGGTCTTGTTCTGCGCAGCGGTCAGCTGGGCCTTCTCGGCGGCCGTCATCGGGCCGTTCTTCATGTCCTTGGCCTGCAGCTTGTCGACGTGCGCCTCGTCTCGCTGCAGTTCGGCGTTCTCGCGCGTCGTGATCGTGCCGTTCTGCAGGCCGTTCTCGATGCGCTGTTCCTGGTTGACGTCGCGTTGCGTGGTGTTGGCGGCGCTGGTCTGTGCCGAGGCCGCGAAGCTGGCGCCGAAGGCGGCGGCGGCGATCAGGGCGGTCACGAGAAGATTGCGGTTCATGGTCTGGCTCCTGTGGTGTGTGTGTCGAGTCTGTCGGTCGCGAACCGGGTGTTGCGTTCGTACCGGTTCAACGGGATCGCGACAACAGGCGATGACGCCGACGCACCAACATCACCTGGAGATGCACGCGCTTGACGTGCCAGCAACGCAGCAAGGAGATGTTTCGCGCGCCGACCGATGTCCGACAATGGCGCCATGCCCAGCCCGAACGACATCGACCCCGCGATCGACAAGCGCCTGACCGACCTCGAGGTCAAGGCCAGCTTCAGCGAGGACCTGGTCGACCACCTCAACGACCTCGTCGCCCGCCAGCAGGAGCAGATCGACCTGCTGATCCGCGAGGTCGGCAAGCTCAAGGATCGCGCGCCCGACACGGGCGGCGGCGCGGCGCGCGACCCGCGCGAGGACGTGCCGCCGCACTACTGAGTTCAGGTTCGCGCGGGTCGGCGTAGTACATTGGCACAAATATGAAGCCGTGTCCGCATGAACCCGCCTGAGCCGGCCCACACGCCGCAGCCCGACGTCGTCGCCGCCATGCGCGGCGACCTGGCCGACTGGCGCCAGTGGCTCGCTCGGGTGATCGTGCTCGCGTACGCGGCGGCAGCGGGGCTGTCGGTCGTCGCGTTCTCGAAGCTGTGCGATCTCGCGCAACAGGGCTTCGCGAGCGTGCTCGCCTTCAATCCGTGGACGCCGCTGGTGTGGACGAGCGCCTGCACCGCCGGCGTCGTCTGGCTCACGCGGCGCTTCGCGCCGGCGGCCGCCGGCTCGGGCATCCCGCAGGTGATGGCGACGCTGGATCCGGCCGTGCCGGCGGAGGCGCGCCGGGCCTTCGTGTCGCTTCGTCTCAGCGTCATGAAGGCGGTGCTGACCGCGGGCTCGCTGCTGGGCGGACTGGCCAGCGGACGCGAGGGCCCGTCCGTCCAGATCGCCGCCGGCGTGATGCAGCATGCGCGGCGCTGGCTGCCGCCGCATCCCGGCATCTCCGAACATGGCCTGCTGGTGGCCGGCGGCGCCGCGGGCATCGCCGCGGCGTTCAACGCGCCGCTCGCGGGCGTGATGTTCGCGATCGAGGAACTCGCGTCGCGGCTGGAGCAGCGCAGCAGCGGCCTGATCATCGCGGCCATCGTGCTGTCGGGCCTGATGGGCGTGTCCTTCTTCGGCAACGCCACCTACTTCGGCACGATCGAGGTGCCGACGCTGCGCTACTCGATGTGGTGGCCCGCGCTGCTGCTGGTGCTGGCCACCGGCGGGCTCGGCGGCGTGTTCGCGCGCCTGCTGCATGCGTCGATCACCGGGCAGGGCGATCGCCTCGGACGCTGGCGGGCCGCACATCCGGTCGCCTTCGCGGCCGCGTGCGGGCTCGCGGCCGGCGCGATCGGCATCGCGAGCCACGGCGCGAGCTTCGGCAGCGGCTACGGCTACACCCGCGGCCTGCTGCAGGGGCATGTCGACGTGCCGCTGCTGTACGTCACGCTGCGCGTCGTGGCCACGTGGCTCGCGGTGTGGTCGGGCGTGCCGGGCGGCATCTTCGCGCCGTGCCTGGCGATCGGCGCCGGCGTCGGCCATGACGTCGCCGTGCTGTGCGGTGCCCAGGCCGACGCGTCGGCGCTGATCGCGCTCGGCATGGCCGCCTTCCTTGCCGCCGTGACGCAGGCGCCGATGACGTCCTTCATCATCGTGATGGAGATGGTGGGCGGCCACGCGATGGTGCTGAGCCTGATGGCCGCCGCGCTCGGCGCGAGCCTGGTGTCGCGCTGGATCGCGCGTCCGCTCTACGCCGCGCTGGCGCAGGCGATCATCGCGCGCGGGCGTCTCGCGCCCGCGGTCGCTGCGCCGTCGCGCTGAGGACGACTGCGCCGGGCACCGCCTCGAACGCCGGCCGCTCGCGCGACGGGGCGACCGCCTCGGCGGCCTTGGCCGACACCGGCAGCATCGCGATCGCCAGCCCGATGCCCAGCGAGAACAGCAGCGCGACGAGCGCGATGGCCTCGGCGATGCGGTCGTCGCGCGAGGGCGGCACGCTGCCGTAGCGAAACCACGCGTCGTCGTCGTCGGAGTCGGCTGTCGGCGATGCCTTGTCGATGCTCATGGCGGTTCCTCGTCGTTTCCGGGCGTCGGATGCGTTGCGGGACGGGCCCGCGAAGGCCAGCCCTCCTGCCAGATTTCGGACGCGGCCGGACGTGCATGAGCGCCCGCCTGTAGGGATGTCTCCACCCGGAACGTCAGGAATGCGGCGCGCGGTAGCGCGGGGAAGACCCGCGCGTCGCCTCAGAGGTCGATCAGCTTCTCGCGGATGGCCCAGCGCACCAGCGCGGGCACGTCGGCCAGCTCGAGCTTGGCCATCAGGCGGCTGCGGTAGGTGTCCACCGTCTTCGGCGACAGGTGCAGCTCTTCGCCGATCGCCGCGCTCGACTTGCCGCTGGCCACCATCACGAGGATCTGGCGCTCGCGCGGCGACAGGGTGTTGCCGCGTTCGGTGTCGGTGGTCAGGCCCTGCACGGCGATGTCGGTGAGCCCTTCGCCAAGGTAACGGCGACCTTGCATCACGGCGTCGATGGCCGCGACCAGCTCGACACCGGCCGAGCCCTTGAGCACGTAGCCCGAGGCGCCCATGCGCAAGGCCTCGGCGACGTTGCGCGGCTGGTCGGACATCGACAGCACGATGACCCGGGTCGACAGCTGGCGGCGCTGCATCTCGGCCAGCACCTCGAAGCCGGAGCGGCCGTCGAGGTGCAGGTCCAGCATCAGCACGTCCGGCGCGAGCCGGTTGACGTCGGACAGCGCCTGCGTGATGTCCTCGCCCTCGCCGACGATCGTGTGGCCCGCGCCCTGCAGCAGCGCGCTCAGGCCCGCCCGCACGATCGGGTGGTCATCGATCAGATAGATTCTTGCCATTGCCTTGCTTCTCCCCGGATGCGACGCCGCGACCCCGGACGGCCGCCGCGTTCCTTGTGCAATGCCGCCTGACTCGCGGCTGTGATGACGACTTCTTCGAGTCGTGTGCAGTGCGACGGCAGCCCGTGGCCGCGTCGCACCCGCTCCTGGCGGATGGGACAGTACGCTGCGCGCGTGCCGCGGTCAATCGACGAATGCACGAGGCGCCATCTTGCGTGCGCTGCAGTGTGCGGTCATGCGGAACAAGACCGGGACTACGGCGCTATTCGAGCCTGTCTCGCGATACCCCCACCGGGTGCTTGACAGCACCATCGCCAGGCGTCGCCGGTGCCGGAAAGTCGGGCACCCTCGTCAGGTGCGGCACGAGATTGAGCAGCGCGACGGCCAGGCGCATCTGCCACGGGAACGCGTCGACGGCCACGCCGCGGTCGATCGCGGCCAGCATGCGCGCGACCGCCGACTCCTCCGACATCAGGAACGGCTTGTGGCTCGCGTCGCCGCCATTGAGCTCGCGCAGCCGCTCGGTGTCGACGTAGCCGGGCACCAGCGCCGTCACCGGGATGCCGAACGGCGCCAGCGCCTTGCGATAGGTGGCGCACAGGGCCAGCACCGCGCGCTTGGTGGCACCGTAGACCGAGGCGCCGGGGTAGTCCTTGAGCAGGCCCGCCATCGACGACACCGCCGCCATCCGGCCATGGCCCTGCGCCAGCATGCGCTGCGCGCCGGCCTCGAAGGCGCTGGCCAGGCCGCTGACGTTGGTGCGCAACAGGTGCAGCGTCGCGGCCCCGTCGAGCGCGTGGTCGCGCGCGTTGAAGTACTGGCCGGCGGTGACGATGAGCGCGTCCAGCGTGTCGCCGGCCTCGGCCACGACGGCCTGGACGGCCGCCGCGTCGGCGATGTCGAGGCTGGCCACGCGCAAGGCCGGATGGTCGGCCAGAGGCCAGCCCTGCAGCGCGTCGGGATGGCGGCCGCACACGGTGACGGCGCAGCCGCGCTCGAGATGGCGCGCCGCGAGCGCGCGGCCGATGCCGCGCGTGCCGCCGATGATCAGGACGTGTCTCATGCGCGCATCATCGCCTGCGCGATGGCCTCGCGCGCGCGGCGCCGGCCTTCGGCGAACTGGGCCTCGATGACGCGGCGGTAGCCGGCGGCGTCCGTGGCCGCGTGAACGTCGAGCCGCGGGCCCTGGGCCGACAGCGCGAGCCGGCGCGTCAGCACCGAGGGCAGCGCCCGGGCCAGGCCGCGGTGGTCGATGCGCAGCGCCACCGGGCTCGCGTCGACCGCGCGCTGGCGGGCGCGCGCATCCAGGCCCAGCACCGTGCGCCAGGCCGGGGCGATGGTCCAGCGCGAGATCGCGTCCTTGCGATCGATCCACACCTCGTCCGCGAGCCGCGCCGCCAGCTCCACCGGCATCAGGTCGACCGCGCCGCCCAGCCAGCGCGCACCGGCGGCGGCGGCCGGGGCGAGGTAGATCATGTCGGTCAGCGAGATGCGCACGGCGTCGGCGAGCGGCAGGTCGGTCGGCCCCAGCGTCGACAGCGTCCTGCCCACCGCGAGCGCGCCGTGGCCCGCGGGCGCATCCGCGAGCAGCGCTGCGCTGCGCCCGTTGCCGATGGCCACCGGCTCGAACAGGACGCGGTCGTCGCGCGGCTCGCCAGGCCCGGCGGAGGCCGCGGTCATGCGCGCGCCGAGCAGGATGGCGTCGATGCCGGCGCCGTCGCGCCAGGCCAGCGCGGGCCAGCCTTCGGCGACCTCGAACAGCGCGTCGTCGTCGAGGTCGGGCACGCGCGCGGCGGCGCGAGGATCGAGGGCACGTCGCGCGAAGGCGGCAAGCGCCTTGGCCAGCGACAGCCCGGGCCGCGCCCGCACCCCGTTCCAGAACCGGTACATTGCAGGGCCGCCGAGCCAGGCCAGCTGGCGGGCTGGGTCGGGCTCCGCGTGCACCAGCGCGGCCACCAGCGCACCGCCGCAGGTGCCCAGCAGCACGTCGGGCGCGAGTCCGGCCTCGCAGGCCGCCGCGACCGTGCCCAGGTGCACGCCGAGGCGTCCGCCGCCGCCGGCCAGCACCAGGCAGCGCTTGTATCTTTCCCGTTCCTCCCGCATCGAAGGCAAGTTAACACAGGGCCATGCATCCGCCGGACGAGTCCTCCGCCGAGCCGCCGCGGCCATCACTGCGCGAACGCCTCGCGCTGCTGGCGATCAACGGCGCGGCGTTCCAGGCGTTGTATGGCGCCTGCAACCTCGCGGCCGCGCGCGCGGGCGTGACGCGCGCGATCGCGACGCCGTGGGACGCCCTGGTGCCGTTCGTGCCGTGGATGTTGCTGCCGTACATGACGTCGGTGCCGCTGTTGATCGCCGCGTTCTGCCTCGCGCCCGATCGCCCCTCGCTGCGCGCGCTGAGCCAGCGCTGCCTGCTCGCCACCGTGCTGGCCACGCTCGTGTTCGCGCTGTGGCCGCTGCGCATGATCACCATCGACGCGCCGCCGTCGACGCCGCTGCTCGCGGCGCTCGCGCGGATGCTGGCCAGGCTCGACCGGCCGTTCAACCAGTGGCCGTCGCTGCACGTCGCCTACTGCGTCGTGCTGTGGCCGGCGCTGCGCGATGCCGTGCGATCGGCGGCCGCGCGGACGGCGATCGGGGCGTGGCTGGGGCTGGTCGTCGCGTCCACGGTGCTCGCGCATCGGCACTTCCTGCCCGACGTGGCGGGCGGTCTGGCACTCGGCGCGCTGTGCCGGGCCGTCGTGCCGGCGCGGCGCGCGGTGCCGGCAGTCGCCCTTTACTACATCGTCGCGGCGATCGCGGCGCTGGTGCTCGGCCTGACCGTGCTGTGGTTGCCGCCGTGCCTGTGGCTCGGCGCGGGCTTCGGCGCGGTCGCGCTCGCGTACGCGCGCGAGGACGTCGACTTCCTGCACAAGCGCCGCGGCCGCTTTCCCGCCTGGATCTGGTGGCTGCATGCGCCATACCTCATTGGGTATCGGCTGACCTGGCATCTGGTGCGCTGGCGCGAACGTGGCCGCGCGCCCGTCACGCCGTTCGCCGACGGCCTGTGGATCGGCCGCCGCCTCACCGACCACGAGGTCGCGCTGCTGCCCGCGGACTGCGCGGTCATCGACCTCGCCTCCGAGCTCACCTCGACGCCGCAGCTGCGCGGCCGCGCCCAGTCGTTCGGCCTGCTCGACATCGTGCCGCCCGCGCCGGCGCGCCTCGCGGCCATCCTCGACGCCATCGACGCGCAGCGCGCGCTGGGCCGCCCCGTCTACCTGCACTGCGCGATGGGGTACCGTCGCAGCCGGCAGGTCGCGCTCGCCTGGCGCGCCCGCCGCGAATCCATTCCAACGCCATGACCCTGTCCGTCTACCAGTTGAAGCCGCAATTCCAGCGCCTGCTGCGCCCGCTCGTGCAGGCGCTCGCGTCCGCGCGCGTGACGCCGAACCAGTTGACCGTCGCGACCGCCGCCCTGATGGTGGCCTACGGCGCGGCGCTGGCCGCGTGGCCGACATCGCGCGGGCTGTGGCTGGGCCTCGTCGCGGTGATGCCGCTGCGCATGGCGCTCAACGCGCTCGACGGCCTGCTCGCGACGCACACCGGCCGCAAGACGCGCCTGGGCGCGATGCTCAACGAGGTCTGCGACGTCGTCGCCGATCTGGCGTTGACCCTGCCGGCAGCGCTGATCGCGGGCGTGCCGCCCATGCTCGCCGTGCTGGTCGCGTGCGGCGCCGCGGTGGTGGAGATGACCGGCCTCGCCGCGCTCGCGGCCGGATCGCCGCGGCGCTTCGACGGGCCGATGGGCAAGAGCGATCGCGCCGTCGCCTACGGCCTGGTCGGCCTGCTGGCCGGCTGCGGCGCGCCGGCGGCCTGGATCACGGGCGTGCTGGCGCTCGTCGCGCTGCTGCTCGCGTGGACGCTGCTCAACCGGCTGCGGGCGGGCGCCGTGCCACCGACACCGTGAAGATGCCCTCGAGCCCGATCAGGCTGCCGGTCTTGGCGAGGCCGGCGCAGGCGACGAGTCCGTCGAGCTCGGCCTGCGGCCGCGGCCGCATCAGCCAGGGCTCGCCGCGATGGTTGCGCAGCGTGCCGGCGATCAGCGCCAGCTGCGGGTGCCAGGGCTGGCCGGTGTAGACGAGCACGCCGCCCGGCTTGAGCTGGCGCGCGACGCCTTCGAGCGAGCACAGCACCGGTGCGTTGTCGGCGAACAGCTCGTAGAGGCCCGAGGCGATGACGATGTCGAACTGCGCATCGCCGCCGGCGTAGCTGGCGGGGTCGAACGCGTCGCGCGCCTCGATGGCGACATCGTCGCCCAGCCCCATCTCGCGGGCCAGCGCGAGCGCCATCTCGAGATTGGCCGGATCGCGGTCGCGCAGCGTCACGTGCAGGCGGCGGTCGCGGTGGCACTTGAGCGTCTCCAGCAGGTAGCGGCCGCCGCCGGCGGCGATGTCGAGGATGCGCACCGGCGCGTCGCCCGGGCGCTCGGCGATCAGGCGCGAGACCGTCTGGCGCAGGTGCTTGCGGCGCAGCCGGATGCCGCGCCAGCCGATGGCGTCGAGGTAGCCGCGGTCGATGAACGCGCCGATGCCCAGGCGGCCCTGCGCCTGGTTGCGGTAGACGTAGTCGAGCGATGCGCCCGAGTCGAAGCCCTGCGTCATGCCGATGCGCATGCCCTGGCTGAGGCCACCGAGCGTGCCCAGCATCGCGCGCTGGAACGCGTGGAACGCGCGCGTCGGGGCGCCGACGAGCTTGCCGTCGACCAGCCGTTGGTAGGCCTGCGCGCTGCGGCTGCCGACGTCCGCGCGCCGGAAGCGCTCGGCCGGCGCGGGCGCCTGCGCCCAGCAGGCGTCGATGAAGGCGCGGCAATGCGCGATGGCCTCCGCGCGCACCGGCTCGCTCTCGTAGAAGATCGCATGGCGGCAGTCGCGCAGCTGCACGAAGCGCTTGGACGGCGACGACAGGCGCTCGAAGAACTCGCGCTGCGGGGCGGTCTTGACGACATGGTCTTGATCGGCGGCCAGCATCAGCACGGGCGTGTCGATGGCGGCGGCGTCGCCCACGATGCGCCGAGCGGTGGCGGCCATGTCGACCAGCACGCGGCCGGAGACCTGCTTGGCGTTCAGCGGATCGTCGGCATAGGCCCGCGCCTCGTCGGCCGAATGCGTCAGCATGCCCGGGCGGATGTAGCTGGTGACCTGCAGCCCCGGCTTGAAGCCGAGCCCCAGCTTCAGCGCGGGGATCGCCAGCGGGATGTAGAGCTTGATGGCGAACGCCGCCGCCGCCATCACGACGCCGCGGATGGCCGGGGCGTGGTCGTGCATCCACGTCGCCGCGATCACCGCGCCGACGCTGTTGGCCACCACCACCATGTCTTCGACGGCGATGCCGTGCGCCCGCTGGATGTGGCGCACGAAGGCGTCGAGGTCCTCCACCAGCGCCGCGAAGTCCGGCGCCTCGCCGCGCTCGCCCGGCGAGTGGCCGTGGCCGCGCGCGTCCCAGGCGAACGCGTGGTCGCCCGCGAAGCCGAGGTCGCGCACCAGCGCCGCGACGCGTCCCGAGTGCTCGTGGCCGCGATGCAGCAGCACGAGCGCGCGCGGCGGCCCGTCGGCGCGCGGCCGGCGCGGCGCCCAGTGTCGATAGAACAAGCGCGTGTCGTGCGACGCGGGGAAGCCGCCCTCGTGCACGATCCAGCGGTCGTCGTCCGGGGGCAGGGCTGCGTCGTCGTGGGTCATGGGCGGATGGTCCGGGGAGAATGGGGCGAGGTCAATGCAGCCGCAGCACCAGGAGCAGCACCGGCGCGGTCAGCACGAGGCTGTCGACGCGGTCGAGGATGCCTCCGTGGCCCGGGATCAGCGTGCCGTAGTCCTTGATGCCCAGCGCGCGCTTGCCGGCCGAGAACAGCAGGTCGCCCAGCAGCCCGGCCACGCTCAGCAGCAGGCCGACGCCCGCCAGCCAGGGCAGCGGCGCGAGGCCCAGCGCGCGGCCGACGGCCATCGAGAAGAGGGCGCTGAACGCGAGCCCGCCGCCGAAGCCCTGCCAGGTCTTGTTGGGACTGATGCGCGTGGTCATCCGGTGGCGGCCGAAGCGGGTGCCGACCAGGTACTGGCCGATGTCGTTGAGCGAGGTGACGATGCACAGGTACAGGAACCAGTCCGGCGCGCGCGGCGACGGCGGATCGACCAGCGCGGCCAGGCAGCCGAGCCCGGCCGCCTGCGTCGCGAACAGCGCGAGCAGCAGCGTCGCGCCCGGCCGCCGCGCGGCGAACAGCGCGAGCGAAAGCGCCGTCATCGCGCCGACGCTGGCAAGCGCCCAGCCGCGCGACAGCAGCACGCCTTGCAGGGCCAGCGCCACGAGCAGGCCTGCCGAGGTTACGCGCGAGACCGGGCGGTCGGCGAGCCGGGCCAGGTCGATGGCCGCGAGCAACGACATCGCCAGCACCAGCGCCACGACGCCCACCGGCCGCAGCGCCCACGCGAGAAAGACCGGCGGCAGCAGCAGCCACCACGACGTGACCTGCTCGCGCAGCGATCCAGTGCCGATCGGGCGCGTCAGGCGCACGACGATGAGCGTGGCGACCGCAAGGCCGGCCAGCAGCGCCAGGCCGACCAGCGCGCCCGCCTCGAGATCCGGCCACGGCGGCAGCAGGGCGGGCGCGGCGCTCATCCGGCGCGACGCGATATCGGCATCGCGCCCCGCAAGGCCTTACGACCCACCCAGCGCCGCCAGCAGGCGATCGATATCGACCGGCTTGACCAGGTGCGCGTCGAAGCCGGCGAGCGTCGCCCGCGCGATGTCGTCGGCGCCGCCGTAGCCGGTGAACGCGATCAGCCGCATGGGCTTGCCGGCGAGGCGGCGGCGGATCTCCATGGCGAGCTGGTAGCCGTCCATGCCGGGCAGGCCGATGTCGATGACGGCGGCGGCGGGCGCGAAGGTCTCGAGCTTGGCCAGCGCCAGGTCCGGGTGAATGGCCGTCGCCACTTCGTAGCCGAAGGCCTGCAGCAGGATCTCCATCGACTCCACCGCGTCGACGTTGTCGTCGACCAGCAGCACGCGCTGCGCGCCGGCGGACGAGGAATCGGTCGAGCTGGGGACGTTGGACATGCGGCGATGGGCCCGTCAGGTGGATGGCGTGCGGATTATGGCAGCGAAGGCCGCGCGACTCGCCGGCTGTCCTACATGCGGTCATCCAGTCGGCCTACCGCGATCGGGGAAGGCGCCGTCCACACTGGAAGCAACTCGACAACGATGGCGGAGACCACGATGGAACACGACGGCCCACGCAACGAATGCGGCATCCGCAAGGGGGCTCGATGAGCGCCGTCCACGTCATCCCGTCCGGGGACGAGACGCTGGAGCTGCCCGTGCAGGTGGCGGGCGACGGCGACGAGCCGCCGCGCGAGAAGGAGCGCGTGCTGCTGCACATGCCCATCGACGTGCGCAACATGTCGATGATCGTCATCGCGTCGCTGCTCGGGCTGTATGCGCTGCGCTGGGCCGCGGAGATCGTGATCCCGGTGCTGATGGGCCTGCTGTTCAGCTACGCGCTGACGCCCCTGGTCAACGGCCTCGTGCGCGTGGGCGTGCCGCGCGCGCTCGGGGCGGCGGTCGTGATGATCGCGCTGGTCGGCGGCATCGGCTGGGGCGCGTGGTCGCTCGACGACCAGGCCAACAACCTGATCGAGTCGCTGCCCGACGCGGCCCAGAAGCTGCGCGACACGCTCCACCCCGCGCGCCGCGACCCGACGCCGTCGACGATGGACACGGTGCAGAAGGCCGCGGCGACGCTGGCGCAGGCCACCGACAGCACGGCGAAGTCGACCCCGGGCGTCGCCAAGGTGCAGATCGTCAAGCCGTCCTTCAACATCCAGGACTACCTGTTCACCGGCACGATGCGCGCCGCCGAGGCCGCGGCGCAGGTGCTTGTCGTGGCCTTCATCACCTACTTCCTGCTCGCCGCCGGCGACACGTTCCGGCGCAAGCTCGCGCGCATCGCCGGGCCCAACTTCGCCAAGCGCAAGATCACCGTGCAGGCACTCGACGAGATCACCGAGCAGATCCAGCGCTACCTGCTCGTGCAGCTGCTGACCAGCGTGGTCGTGGGCATCGCCACCGCGCTCGCGTTCTGGGCGCTGGGCTTCAACAACGCCGCCGTGTGGGGCGTGCTCGCCGGCGTGATGAACCTGATCCCCTACGTCGGCACGGCGCTGATCTGCGGCTCGTCCGCGATCGTCGCGCTGCTGCAGTTCGGCACGCTGCACATGGCCGTCGCGGTCGGCTCGGTCTCGATCGTGCTGCACGTCGTCTCGGGCTACATGATCACGCCGTGGCTGACCAGCCGCACCAGCCGGCTCAACGCGGTGGTCGTCTTCATCGGCGTGCTGGCCTGGGGCTGGCTGTGGGGCGTGTGGGGCCTGTTGCTGGGCACGCCCATCCTGATGGCGCTGAAGGCGATCTGCGACCGCGTCGACGACCTCAAGGCCATCGGCGAGCTGCTGGGCGGCAGCGACAAGTCCGGCGAGAACGGCAGCGGCACGGTGGCGTCCTGAGCATGCCGACGACCCGCACCCGAACGATCGCCCCGGCCGACCGGGCCGTCGCGCTGCAGGCCCAGCGCAACCTCAAGATGGCACGCTCCGCGCATGCCTACGTGCGCGGCAACACGAAGCAGTTCTACGAGTGGCTGCAGGCGCAGGCGCCCGACTCGCTGCCCGCCGGCCCGGCGATCTGGATCTGCGGCGACTGCCATCTCGGCAACCTCGGGCCGATCGGCAACGTCCACGGCAGCGTCGAGATCCAGATCCGCGACCTCGACCAGACCGTGATCGGCAACCCGGCGCACGACCTGATCCGCCTCGGGCTGTCGTTGGCGATGGCCGCGCGCGGTTCCGACCTGCCGGGCGTGACCACCGCGGTGATGCTGGAGCAGCTGATGGAGGGCTATTGCGCCGGCCTGGCCGGCGAGTCCGGCGAGCCCGATGCGCCGTTGCCCGCGCCGGTGCACCTCGTCATGAAGGACGCGCTGCGCCGCTCGTGGAAGCACCTGGCGCGCGA
Organism: Scleromatobacter humisilvae; assembly: GCF_023231945.1. Taxonomy (GTDB): domain Bacteria; phylum Pseudomonadota; class Gammaproteobacteria; order Burkholderiales; family Burkholderiaceae_C; genus Scleromatobacter; species Scleromatobacter humisilvae. Next base: position 391,201 of record NZ_JAJLJH010000002.1, on the reverse strand, counting down.
CCGCTTCGACGCCGTCGTGCCCAGCGTGCCGATCGGCAAGCGCTTCTGGAAGCTCACGTCCGACGAGAGGGCGGCGATCGCGCGCCTGTTCGAGAAGAAGTCGGTGTCGCGGCTGGCCACGCTGATCGGCTCGCGCGACGACGATGCGCCGGTCGCCGTGCTGGACGCGGCGTACTGGATGAAGGGCTGCAGCTCGCTGGGCCTGCAGCGCTACGCCGTGGTGCTGGGCGTGGGCCAGCCGGACAGCGACGACCTGCAGTACTGCCTGATCGACATCAAGGAGGCCGTCCCCGCGGCCGCGCCGGCCTATGCCAGGCCGCGCATGCCCGACGACCACGCGATGCGCGTCGTCGAGGGCGCACGCCACCTGTCGCCGCACCTGGGCGACCGCATGCTCGCGGCGGAGCTGCTGGGCCGCCCCGTCTTCCTGCGCGAGCTGCTGCCGCAGGACCTGAAGCTGGAGATCGAGCAGCTGACCCGCGCCGAGGCGACCGAGGTCGCGGCCTTCCTCGGCGGCATCGTCGGCAAGGCGCACGCACGCCAGATGGACGCGGTCACCGCGAAGGCCTGGGGCTCGGAGCTGCGCAAGGGCCGCTCGAAGACGCTGGACGCGCCGGGCTGGCTGTGGTCCAGCATCGTCGACCTGGTCGCGAGCCACGAGGCGGGCTATCTCCATCACTGCCGGCGCTACGCATTGCGCGAAGCCGCTTAAAGTGCGGGGCATGGCTGCCCACGACCACGACCACGACCACGATCATCACGCCCATGATCACGGGCAGGCGCACGATCACGACCACCACGATCACTCGCATGGCCACCACGGCCATTCGCACGCCCCGAAGGATTTCGGCACCGCGTTCGCGATCGGCGTGCTGCTGAACGCGGGCTTCGTCGCCGCCGAAGTGATCTACGGCCTGCGCATCGACTCGCTGGCGCTGCTGGCCGACGCGGGCCACAACCTCAGCGACGTGCTGGGCCTGCTGCTGGCCTGGCTGGCGAGCGTGCTGGTCAAGCGCGCGTCCAGTTCGCGTTTCACGTACGGGCTGCGCGGCACGTCGATCCTCGCGGCGCTGGCCAACGCCACGCTGCTGACGCTGGTCACGGGCGCGATCGGGTGGGAGGCCGTGCTGCGCCTCGCGCATCCGGCGGCCACGGAGGGCAACGTGGTGATGGCCGTGGCCGCCGTGGGCATCGTCGTGAACCTCGCGACCGCGCTGCTGTTCATGTCCGGCCGCAAGGACGACCTCAACGTGCGCGCCGCGTTTGCCCACATGGCCGGCGACGCCGCGATCGCGGCCGGCGTCGTCGTGGCCGGCTTCGCGATGCAGCGCACCGGCTGGCTGTGGCTCGATCCGGTGGTGAGCCTGGCCATCGCGCTGATCGTGCTCGTCGCCACGTGGGGACTGCTGAAGGATTCGCTGGCGCTGTCGCTGCAGGGCGTGCCGCGCGAGGTCGATGCGCGGGCGGTCGGGCGCTGGCTCTCGGCGCTGCCCGGCGTCGCCGAGGTGCACGACCTGCACATCTGGGCGATGAGCACGACCGAGAACGCGCTGACGGCGCACCTGGTCTATCCGGCCGGCTTCCCCGGCGACCAGTGCCTGCGCGGAATCTGCGACGAACTGCGCGCGCACCACGCGATCGGCCACGTCACGATCCAGGTCGAGACGGGCCAGGCCGGCGGCGGTTGCCCCGGCGCCGCGGCGCCCGACGACGACGAGGCCGCCACCGGCCTCGCGTTCACGCCGCCGTGTGGCTCTCCGCTGGAGCCGTCCTCAGCGCCGCGATCGCATCCAGCACGCCCTTGACCTTGAACGGCCGCAGGACGAGGCGCCTGACCTCGAGATGCTTCAGCCGCAGCGCCAGCGGCGTGTCGCACGCCGCGGCGGTCACGGCGATGGGGACGTCGGGCGCGCACTTCGTCTCGCCGTCGCGCACGCGGCTCATCAGCTCGAGGGCGGCGGCTTCCTCGTCCAGCGACAGGAACAGCGCATCGAAGGACCGGAACGACACCAGCGTCTCGGCCTGCTCGATGGTGGTGATCTCCTTCGGATTGGCCAGTCGCATGTCGCGCGCGACGGCCGCGACGGTGCGGCGCAGCAGGAACTGCGGCTCGACGAGCAGCAGCTCGATCGGCGGCGCCGCGGGCACCGGCGCGACGGGCGCGTGCGCGGGCAGCGGCTGCGGAGCGTGGATCACGGCCATTACCCGGTCACCTCCTGCGAGACGAGTTCGCTGACGACCAGCTCGCGCAGGGATCCGAGGATCGCGAGATCCATGGCGTCGAGCGTGCGCGGCTGGTGGTCGATCATGCACAGCGTGCCGACGATCTGGCCCGTGGGCAGCTGCAACGGGGCGCCGGCGTAGAAGCGCACGTGCGGCGCGCCGGTGACGAGCGGGTTGTCCTGGAAGCGCTCGTCCTGCAATGCGTCCTCGACGACGAGGATCTGCGGCTGCACGACCACGTGGCCGCAGAACGAGAGGTCGCGCTCGGTCTCGCAGACGTCCAGGCCGACGCGGGCCTTGAACCATTGGCGCTTGGCGTCAACCAGGCTCACCAGCACGATGGGCATGTCGAATTCGTCGGCGGCAAAGCGCACCACGCGGTCGAAGCGTTCCTCGGGGGGCGTGTCCAGGATCAGCATCTCGCGCAAGGCCTGCAGGCGCTGCGCCTCGTCGGTCGGAATGGGGGCGGGGATCATGGGTCGCGGCGATGGCCGGAAGTCGGGGCTTGGGACGTCTTCGGCCGTTCACGCCGCGATCTTGAAGCGAATCGCGGTGCCCGTGTGCGGCCGCGCAGGAGTCGTCGAGGATTCCCTACGCGATTCCGTCACTCGGCGTGCGGGGGGCCGGCGCGGTGTCGCCGCGGCGGCCCCCGCCGACGTGGTTCAGTTCGTCACGGCCTTGATGTAGATCGAGCCGCTGCTCTTGCACAGCTGGCTGGACGACGCCGGCTGGATCGGCTTGGCCATGTACGACGACTGCACCGTCGTCGGCAGCGGGTTGGTCGGCAGCTTCATGTGCAGGCGCACTTCCTCGAGGTAGGACTTGCCGCCCGAGCTGATGCACAGGTACTCGATGTCCGTGCTGGCGTAGGTGCCGTAGTCGAGCTTGGCCGCCGCCTGCAGCTGCGCCAGCGTCACGTGGCCCCCGACGTTGGCGCTGACGGTGGAGCCGAGGTTGCTCGCGTTGACGCTGGCGAGCATGGCCAGCGTGGGCGCGAAGAAATTCTGCTGCGACAGGCCCGAGCACGTGCCGTGCTCGATCCATTCGTGGCGCTCGAGGTCCGACTGCGTGCCCGGCTCGGAGACCTGCAGCTGGGCCTCGGTCGCGGCCTGCAGCACGACGGCCGGCAACTGCGTCCACTCGCCGTTCTGGTCGAGCTTCTTGTTGGCTGCCGACACGCCGCAGTACGACTCGCTCTGGGGCCACAGGCCGTGCAGCGAGAACGTCTTGTTGTCCTGGCGCGAGGGCGTCTCGCTCTGGCACTCGGGCTTGCTGGAATTGGTCAGGCAGAACGTGGGCTCCCAGCTGATGGCCAGGGCGTAGTTCTCGACAGGCGACGCGGCGTGCGCGCCGGGCGACGACGCGAGTGCGACGACGGTGAGCGCGCCGCAGGCGGCGGCGCGGAGGGTCAGGGACGGGTTCATGCTCGGAATCTCCAGGGGTTTGTGATGGATCTCACGCTCGTGGCGTTCGACCGGCCCGGATTCCAGCAGAGGATCGTGACAAATCACATGGGGAAAGGCCGCTCCAGAGATTCCCTCGCCCGGCCCCATTCGAGTGCATCCACCTATGAGAAAAGCGCTCGCGGAGCGCGCGGAACGGCGTCCACGCGCCATACCCCATACCGTGTTCTGGGTATGGTGCCGCGGCGCGGTTCAGCTTCACGACGGCTCGGGCATCGCCATCAGCTGCTTCTTGCGCGCGGCGATCTGCTCGCCCATCGCGTCGAGGTCCAGCGAGGTCTTGCGCAGCTTGGGGAAGAACTCGGTTTCCTCTTCCTTGACGTGGTGGTCGATGTACTCGCCCAGCACGTGCACCTTGGCGTCGAACAGCGGCTGGTCGCTGGTCATCGTCTTGATCTGCGCGATCAGGCTCTTCGCGCTGGCGTGCTCGACGTAGGCCTCGTCGACGATGTCCTCGTCCCGGGTCAGCACCGTGCGCGCGGCCGGATAGAGGATCTCTTCCTCCACCTGCGTGTGCACCGCGAGCGCGACGCAGATCTGGCTGGCCAGCAGCATCCGCTCGTCACCCCGGCCGCCGGCGTCGGCAAGCTTCTGGTACTTCTGGAACATCGCCTTGACCTCGCGATGCTCGGCCATCAGCAACTGCAGGGCGTCCTGCTGCGGGGGTTGCGACGCGGCCTTCGCGTGGGCGGCGGGCTGGGTGGCGGACATGGCGCTCTCCTGGCTGAAATGGTTGGGTACCGAGTTTTTCGGCAACCCGTATTCCCAAGGCGGAAGAGCGCGCGTTCAGGCCGCCTTCGCGGGCGCCGGCCGCTTGACGAGGAAGATCGCCACCGCCGCGACGATGCAGGTCGCGCCCGCGGCATACAGCGCCGGGCTGTACGACTGCATCACCGTGCGCGTGAGCCCCGCGCCGTACGCGGCCACGGCGCCGCCCAGCTGGTGGCCGGCGAAGATCCAGCCGAAGATCATCGGCGCACGCTGCTTGTCGAACGCGGCGCTGGTCAGCCGCACGGTCGGCGGCACGGTGGCGACCCAGTCGAGCCCGTAGAACACCGCGAACAGCGACAAGCCGACGACGGTGAACGTGGAGTGCGGCAGCCACAGCAGCGACAGCCCGCGCAGCCCGTAGTACCAGAACAGCAGCTTGCGCACGTCATAGCGGTCGGACAGCCAGCCCGACGCGATCGTGCCGATGAAGTCGCACGCGCCGATCGTGGCCAGCACCGACGCGGCCGGCACCGGGCCCAGGCCGTAGTCGCCGCACAGCGTGATGAAGTGCGTCTGGATCAGCCCACTGGTGGACAGGCCGCAGACGAAGAACGTGCCGAACAGCACCCAGAACGCGCCGCTGCGCGAGGCCATGAACAGCGTGCGGATCGGCTCCATGAAGCCCGGCCGCCAGGCGGTCGGCGCGGGATCGACGTGGGCCGGATCGGCGCCGAACGGCCGCAGCCCGAGTTCCTTCGGACGGTCTCGCAGCAGGCAGAACGCGAGGCCGGCGACGACCAGGCAGCTCGTGAAGACGGGGATCACGGCCATGCGCCAGCCGTGGCTCTGGATCAGCGACGCGGCGATCGGCAGGAAGATCAGCTGCCCCGTCGCCGAACTCGCGGTCAGCATGCCCATCACGAGACCGCGCCGCTGCTCGAACCAGCGATTGGCCACGGTCGCGCCCAGCACCAGCGCCGTCAGGCCCGAACCGACGCCCAGCACCAAGCCCCACAGCACGACGAGCTGCCAGAGCGCCGTCATGCGGGTCGCGAGCACCATGCCCGTCGCGATCAGCAGCAGCGCGCTGCAGATGATGCGGCGCAGGCCGTAGCGTTCCATCAGCACGGCGGCAAACGGGCCGATCAGGCCGTAGAGCGCGAAGCGCAGCGCGATCGCGCCGGAAATCTCATCGGTGCTCCAGCCGAACTCCTTGCTGAGCGGCACCAGGAAGGCGCCGGGCAGGCCGAGAGCGGCGGACGAGGTCAGCATCGTCAGGAAGGCGATGCCCATGACGACCCACGAGAAGTGGATGCCGCGGCGGCCGAACCAGTGGGCAACGGGGGTGGCGAACATGCTTCAGGCCTCCTTGGTCTTGTCGCGTGCGCCCGCGCGCGCGGGCGCGGGCGCGGGCGCGGGCTCGGGCGTCAGGCGCGCTCGCGCGGCGGCGAGGATCTCCGCCGCCAGCGGCGCGCCCTCCGTCGCGCGGGCCAGCATCATGGCGCCGGCCAGCGTGGCGAAGTCGGCCAGGGCGGCGCTGCGGCTGGCCGATGCGTCGGCACCGTCCTCGACGCTCGCCAGGATCTGCACCAGCGACTCGAGGCCATCGAGATAGGCCGCGCGGATGGGCGCCCCGGCCGGCTCGCGCGCGACATCGGTGGCCAGCGAGACCGACGGGCAGCCCATGGCCACGTCCTTCAGGCTCTGCGGCGTCAGGAACTTGTCGACCAGCAGCGCGCGTCGCGACGCGTCGTCGGGCTTGCTGGCGATACGCTTGTTCCAGCGCTCGGCCGACTGCTCGAACGCGCGCGCCACGGCCACGCCGGCGAGCGCGTCCTTGGACTCGAAGTGGCCGTAGAAGCCGCCGTGCGTGAGGCCGGCGGCGCCCATCAGGTCCGCGACGCTCACGCCCTTGATGCCGCGTTCGCGGAACAGGCGGGAGGACGCCTCGGTGATCTGTTCTCGGTGGCTTTCGGCCTCGGCTCGGGAAACGCGCGGCATGGGGATTCCAGCGGGAGATGCGATGTTTAGAGTTTAATCATCATGAATAATGAATGTCAACCATCATGAATAACGGCGGGGTCATGCACCGGGCAAGCGCGTTGCTCCTCGAAGGTGCATCATCCAGGCATGCACTCATCGGGAGACAGCGATGCGACCGACACACCGATTCCCCGCTGCAGCCGGCGTGCTCGTGCTCGCGATGCTCGCCGCCGGCTGCGCCACCGCGCCATCGGGCCACGATGCCTACGAGAAGGCGCTGGCCCAGTGGCAGGGCGCGCCCGAGGAAACGCTGCGCGAGCGCTGGGGCAAGCCGGTGTCCGAGGAGCAGATCGACCACGGCAAGTGGCTCACGTACTTCGTCAACAACGGCACCGCGCCGGCGCCGACGGTCAGCTTCAGCATCGGCGGCTTCGGATTCGGCGGCGGCCGCACATCGGTGGGCGGCGGCGTCGGCGTGACCACGCCGATCGGCCAACCGACGACCATCGGCTGCACGACGCGCTTCCTCGTCGAGAACGGCAAGGTGACGACCTGGAACTTCGAAGGGCCGGGCTGCGGCAGTACCGGCTAGCCGGGCGCGCGCCGCAGCGGAATCCGCGCCTCGAAGGTGACGGTGCCGTCGCCGCCGATGTGGACCAGCGTGCCCTGATGTCCGCGCACGACCTCGTGGGCGATGTAGAGGCCCAGCCCCATGCCCGTGCGGTTGCGCTCGTTGGCAGCTGACTGGCGCTTGAACGGGTCGAACAGCGCGACCAGGATGTCCTCGGGGATCGGCGGCGCGTCGTTCGTGATGCTGACGACCGCCAAGCCGTCTTCCTCGCGCGCCGTCACGACGATGCGGCCCTGGCCGTGGTGGCGGGCGTTGCTCAGCAGGTTGGCGACGACCTGCGTGTAGCGGCCCTCGTCGGCATCGGCGACCAGTGAGCCGGGCAGCGAGACGTCCAGCGAGATCCCCGGATAGGCGACGTGCGACTCCTCGACCAGCTGGCGGATGACGGCCACCAGGTCGACGCGGCTCCACTGCATCGTCAGGTCGAAGCCGTGGTGCAGCCGCGAGATGTCGAGCACGTCGCCCAGCAACTGCTTCATGCGGTGCGTGGAACTGCGGATGACCGAGTTGAGCCGCTCGGACTGGCCGCCGCGCTCGATGGCGCTGTTGGCCATGCTCAGCGACTGCAGCGGGTTGCGCAGGTCGTGGCCCAGCACGGCCCACAGCTGGGAGCGCAGCTGGTCGATCTCCAGCACGCGGTCGGCGTAGGCGCGGCCGACGCTGTCCAGCAGCTGCGAGGCGATCTCGAGTTCGACGTCGTTCCACGGCTCGGCCTGCCCGCGCACCGTCTCGCGCCACTCGGCGAACGAGCCGCGTGGCGTCAGGCGCGGCCCGAGCGGGCCGTGCGCGATGACCTTCTCGGGCTTGCCGCCCCAGCGGATCGTCTGCACGACCTCGCGCCTCAGGCCGACGATCCAGCCCTGGCGCGGCGCGTCGAAGCGCAGCGCGAGCACGCCGCAATAGCGCTCGTCCTCGGGCTGGCCGGGCAGCGGCGGCGGCAGTTGCTCGCCGTGGAAGACGTGCACCAGGGCGGCGTCACCGTGCTGCGCGAGCCACGTCGCCAGCGCCTTCGCCCAGGCGGCGTGCACGTGATCGGCCGCGCGCGGGATGCCGCCCAGCGTGACCAGCAGCGCATCGCAGCCAAGGTTCTCGCGCAGCGCCGGCGACTCGCGCATCACGACCTCGCCGACCTCGCCGCCGACCGCGATGGCGCGCACGATCTCCGTGCGCAGCCAGGCCGCGCGCGCGATCGCGCCCTCGCGCTCCTTGGCCGCCAGCGACTGCACGGTCGACGCGATCACCTGCGCCATCACGTCGACGGCCATGCGGATCGGGTAGGGCACCTGCAGCGGCGCCATGTGGTGGCAGGCCAGCATGCCCCACAGCCGGCCGCCGATGACGATGGACACGCTCATGGATGCGCCCATGCCCATGTTCTTCATGTACTCGATGTGGATCGGCGAGACGCTGCGCAGCACGCTGTGGCTCAGGTCCAGCGGCTCGCGCTGCGTCGCGTCGGCCAGCAGCGGCACCGGCTCGTAGCCGACGTCGGCGATCAGCCGCAGCGTGTTGAGGATGTAGAGCCGGCGCGCCTGCGCGGGGATGTCGCTGGCCGGATAGCGGCGCCCGAGGTAGGGCTCCAGCGCGTCGCTGCAGGCCTCGGCGACCACGTCGCCGGAGTCGTCGTGGCCGAAGCGATAGGCCATCACGCGGTCGAAGCCGGTCATCTGGCGTACCGCGATCACGGCGGCGTCCAGCAGGCGCTCGATCGAGCGCTGGCGCTTGAGCGTGTCCATCGCGCGATAGGCGAGGTGCGCGAAGGTGGAGACCTCGCCAGCGGCCGCGGCGCGGCGCTCGAACTCGCAGATCACGCGCCCGTGCTGCGCGTGCAGGACGATGTCGAAGGTGCTGCCGCGCAGCGTCGCCTCGAGCGAGTTCGTGACCAGCTCGTCGCTGTTGGCGTCGGCCAGCGTGTCCTGCAGCAGTTGCTCGAGGGCCGCGTCGTCGCCGAACGCGCCGGGGCGCAGCGTGCGGCCGAACTCGAGCGGGATGCCCAGCAACGCGGGCACGTTGGCGCTCGCGTGGCTCAGGCGCCCGAGGCGGTCGAAGGCGAGCAGGGCGCCGTGCGGCTGGATCGAGCCGGGAATGTGGATCGGTTCGCGGTCGCAGTTCTCGAGGTTGAGCTCTGCAGGAGACGTGGACGGCTGCATCGCCGCATTTCAACACCAAACGCCCCCGCTTTCGGCCGCGGTGGCCCGGGAGATCCCGACGTCCCCGGCCGGGCGGTTGCGCGGGACGGGTCAGAGCGGCATACGCTGCGTGTCGCCGCCGTCGTCCTCGCCGCCGTCCATCGGCAACTCGACGAGCGTCGGCTCGTCGCCGGACTCGTCCTTGTCCGGCAGGTCGATGTGGATGTCGGCCAGGGGAGCGGGCTCGGGCCCCGTCGACTCGGCGCGCAATGCGCCGTAGGCCATCAGCAACGCGGGCGCGATCTGCGTCGAGGGCTCGACGTGGATGGACGCCTGCTCGGGTTCGGGTGGCGCGAGCGGCGAGAACAGCTCGATCAACGCGGCGAACGTGCGCTTGGCGCTCCGGCAGGCGCGCGCGGTGTTGCCGGAGGAGTCGCCGATCTCGAGCGCCGCCTGCGTGCGGAAGTTGGCCCACATCGCGCCCGTCTCGCCGCCGAAGCCGTGGAAGTAGCTGGCGCCGCGCCCTTGGTCGAGCCCGAGCGTCCGCTTGAGTTGCGGCGCGATGACGCGCCCGCCGAGCGCCGAGCCTTCGATCACGTACAACGAGCCCATCGCCTCGGCGGGATCGCCCAGCGGCAGGGTCGCGGCCAGGCGGGAACTCATGGCGACCGGGCCGACGCCCGCGACCGCGCGCAGCCATTCGACGTCGGCGCTCGCGAAGCCGCCGCGGCGGCGGGCCCGGAACCAGGGCTGCAGGCGTTCGGGCAGCGCGGCATGGACGCGCGGCTCCCAGGCGCGCAGGAAGGCGTCGAAGCCGCACAGGATCGCGCCGTAGCGCTCCAACGGCATGGGCTGGTCCAGGCGCAGGACGTGCTCGATCCGTTCGTGCTCGGCACGGGTCGTCAGGCGCAATTCGGCGAGGGCGTTTTCGGAGCTCAAGGCGGGTTCGTCCGGGCGGACGACAAGACGGGGCTTGTGCTCGATCGTAGCGGATCAGCTGGGCCATGGACGGCCGCCAGGCGTGACGTCGTCACGCTTGGCGCGACCCGAACATTTCGTTTCAGTTGAACGACGAGTTTGCTGCGCGGCCGTGGTCGTCCGCCGCATGGCCGCCGACATGCGACGACACCACGTTCTGGATCGTGCGGAACGAGGCGGGCAGCACGGGCAGCAGCAGCAGCGCGACGACGCCGACCGTCAGCCCCGCCTTGGTCAGCTTGTAGACCGTGCGGTTCCAGGCCTTGAAGCGGCGGCGGTACTGGCCGGCCACGTCCGAGAGGAAGAACAGCTTGTTGACGAGGCCCGTCCGGTCGCCGGGTTCGTTGGGCGAAGCCGCGGCGGCCACGACGTTGCGGCCGAACCACAGGTTGAAGCGGCGCGCGAAACCGAAACGCATCGGGCGGGCGACGTCGCAGAACAGGATCAGGCGCTCGACGTCGGTGCGGTTCTCGGCGGTGTGGATGAAGGTCTCGTCGAAGATCACGCCTTCGCCGTCGCGCCAGCTGTAGCGCTGCCCGTCCACGTCGATGTAGCAGCCGTCGTCGTTGGGCGTGATCAGGCCGAGGTGGTATCTCAGCGAGCCGGCGTACGGATCCTTGTGGGGGTTGAGCACGGCCCCGGGCGGCAGCGTCGCGAACATCGCGGCGCTGACGTTGGGAATGCCGCGCAGCAACTGCGTGGTGCGCGGGCACAGGCGCTCGGCCGACGGATGCGCGTCGCCGTACCACTTCAGGTAGAAGCGCTTCCAGCCCGACTTGGCGAACGAGTTGAAGCCGGCGTCGTCCTTCTGGTCGGGCGCCCTCATCCGGGCGTGGGCCATCAACGCGAGGCCCTCCTCGCGGATCGTCGCGGCGTTGGCGCGCAGCGGCTCCAGCTCGGGAAAGTAGGTCTGCGACGGGTAGGGCTTGTTCGGGACGGCCGAGAAGGCGTACAGGAACACGTTGACCGGCGCGAGCAGGCCGGAGTGGTCGAAGACCTGGCCCCAGAAACTGTGGCGCACGCGGCCGCGGAAATGCACCACGAGTATGCAGGCGAGGTAGAGGGCGATGATGGTCCAGGTGATCATCGAGGTTCCGGAGCGTGGTCCTGCCAAAGAACGCAAGCATGGCTCAGCTTGCCGGCTCCCGGCCAGCGGGGTGCCGATAATGACTGCTGATCAGTATGGAATTGCCGACAGGTCAGGGTGTGCTCAGTCCACCGATGATAGGTCCTGACAGGCATTCCGGATACTCGGCGGTACGGCGCTTGCTTGCCGTCGCCCCATCCCGATTTTGCCCGAAAGGCCTCCGATGATCCGTTGCCTCGCCGCCGCCCTGGCGGCCCTGCTGCTTGCCACCGGCAGCGCGCCGTCGTCGGCCGCCGACGGCCACCGCCTCGTCATCGTCGACCAGGACATGTTCGGCCCCGGCGGCAGCAACATGAACTCCGTGCTGATGCTGCTGCAGGCGCCCGACGTCGACGTGCTGGGCATCGTCGTCAGCAGCGGCGACGGCTGGCGCGAGGAGGAGATCGCGCAGACGCTGCGCATGCTGGAGCTGGTCGGCCGGCCCGAGGTGCCCGTCTATGCCGGCGCCGAGTTCCCGTTGCTCAACAGCGCGGCCCGCATGAAGGCCTGGGAGCGCCGTTACGGCCCGCTGGTGTGGAAGGGGGCCTGGACGGACTCGTTCGGCGGCCAGCCGCGCGCCGAGTACCACGCCGACCCCTTCCTGGTGCCGCCGCTGGCTGCCGGCCCCCCGTCGCTGAAGGCGCAGGCCGAAAGCGGCGTCGACTTCATGATCCGCACCGTGCACGCCCATCCGGGCCGGGTGACGCTGTGGATGGGCGGCGCGCTGACCGACCTGGCGCTGGCCAGCCGGCTCGACCCGGGCCTCGCCGCGGCTACGCGCGAGCTCGTGTTCATGGGCGGCAGCTTCAACCCGGTGGCGGCCGACAACAGCTTCGCCGACGAATACGCGCATTCGCCGCGGCGCGAGTTCAACATGCTGTGGGACGCCGAGGCAGCCTCGGCGGTGCTGCACGAGGCGTGGCCGCGGGTCGTGCAGATCCCGGTCGATCCGACCACGCGCACCTTCTTCAGCAAGGCGCTCTACGCCGAGATCGGCCAGGCGAAGACGCCGGTGGCGAGTTATGTCGCGCGCTTCGGCGAGGGCTTCCCGATGTGGGACGAGCTCGCGGCCGCGGTGTGGCTCGATCCGTCGCTGGTCAAGCGAAGCCAGAAGATGCTGGAGGACGTGGCGGCCGGCGACGGCGCCGACTACGGCAGCACGCTCAGCTGGCCGCTTGGCCGCGGCCCGGGCCTGGGCGAGCGCGAAGTCGAGGTCGTGCAGGACGTGGACGTGCCGCGCTTCGAGCGCTTGACCGTGAAGCTGCTGAGCGCGGGCAGGGCGCCCGCGCGCTGAGGCGCGTCACGCGCGGAGGCGCGCGACGCGGCGAGGCTCAGCTCAGGTGCTTGCCGACCAGGCCGGTCATCTCGAACATCGTGACCTCGTCCTTGCCCATCACGGCCTTGAGCTTGGCATCGCACAGGATGTTGCGCTTGTTGGCCGGGTTCTGCAGGTTGTGGGCCTTGATGTAGTCCCACAGGGCCTTGGTGACCGCGGTGCGCGGCAACGGTTCGCTGCCGACGATGGCGGCGAGGGCCGGGCTCGGCTTGAGGGCCTTCATGAAGGCGGAAGTCTTGGCGGGTGCTGCAGTAGCCATGAGGAAACCTCTCGAAAACGGGAAAGGGCGCGAGCATACGCCTCCGCGACGACCCTGCTGTGGCGTCAGGACCGCATGAACCTGTGGTAGAGCGTTTCGGGCGGTCAGCCGAGCGCCGCGGCGGACTGGGGCTCGTCGACGGATTCCGGCCGCCACAGGGCCACGCCGCCCGCCAGGCTCCAGGCGTTGTCGTGCCCCAGGCGACGCAGCGCGCCGGCCGCCTGCGCGCTGCGATTGCCGCTGCGGCAGTAGAACACCACCGGCGTCGGCGCGGGCAGCGCGAGCCAGTCAGGCAGCGCCTGCGGCAGCTGCGACAACGCGATCGCCTGGTGGCGCACCTGGGGAGCCGCCAGCGCCGGCGCGTGCCCGAGGCGCTGCTCGTAGCCCTCGCGGACGTCGACGAACAGCAGGTCGGGATGCGCGCGCAGCAGCGCCTGCAGCGCCGCCGGCGTCAACTCCTGGGACAGCGCATCGTCGCGCGGTTCGAGGCGCGCGCCGCAGGCCAGCGTCTGGTAGCCGGTCAGGCCCAGGTCGCGCTCGAGATCGGCCTTGGCCGCGGCGAAGCCGGCGGCGTCCAGCCCGCCGCCCAGCACGCGCGCCACCAGCGGCTGCGCGCGGCGCTCAGTGGCCAACGTGCTGGCGAAGCGGTCGTCGTAGTCGTGGCCGGGCAGCAGCAGCGTTGCCGGACCGACGACCTGCGCCAGCTTGAGCAGCGATCCGCCGAACGACAGCGGGGCGCTCTGCTCGAAATCGCTGCGGCCGAGTGCGCCGGGCATCACCGTGTCGCCCACGAAGGCCAGGCGCAGGCCTTTGGCGTCGTGCAGCAGATAGGCCGTCGAATCGAGCGTGTGGCCGGGGATGGCCAGCCGCGTCAGCGACAGGCTGCCCAGCTCGATCGCGCGCGCCCCTTCCGGCCAGCCGAGCGCCTCCAGCGGGCCGATGGCGTCCATCTGGTCGGCGAGCGCGGCGCGCAGCTCGCCGGCGGACGACGCGTGGTCGCCATGGCTGTGGGTGTCCAGCACCGCGGCGAGCGTATAGCCCTGGCAGTGCAGCAGGTCGGCCAGGCGGGTGCTGAGCTCGGGCAGCGGATCGATGACGACGCAGCGCCGGCTGGCGGCGTCGGCCAGCAGGTAGCAGCAGGCGCCGTCGACGATGAAGCGCGTCAGGCCCTCGGCGGCCAGCGTGCGCGGCTGGCTGGGCACGAGGCAGCACTCGCGCAGCGACTTGCCGCAGGCGCGGATGCGTTCGCAGGCCTCGGCGATGAACTCGTCGTCGGCGGCGGGGCCGAAGGACAGTCGCACGGCCGACGCGGTCTGCCAGGCCGGCAGGCCCATCGCCTCCAGCACGTAGCTGGGCTGCGCCTTCGAGGCGCTGCAGGCCGAGCCGCCGCTGACGCGGACGTCGGCGGCGTCGAACAGGTCCAGCAGCAGCTTGGAGGCGAGGCCTGGCACGGAGAAATTGAGCGTGGTGGGCAGGCACAACGCCGGCGGCGCGTTGAAGACGAGCGTCGGGAAAGCTTCCACGAGCGTGTCGGCGAGCCGGTCGCGCCAGGCCCGCAGCGTGGCGGCGTCGCGGAAGGTGCCGCCATCCTCGAGCGCCGCCAGCACGGCGCCGAGCGCGGCGACGCCGGTCATGTTCTCGGTGCCGGAGCGCTGCGCCGCCTCCTGCCCGCCGCCGGCCATCAGCGGCGTGAACGGCACGCCGTCGCGCACGTACAGCAGGCCGATGCCCTTGGGCGCGTACAGCTTGTGGCCGGAGAAGGGCGCGTAGTCGATGCGGCGCCGGGCCAGGTGCAGCGACAGCTTGCCCAGCGCCTGCACGCCGTCGACCAGCCAGAGCGCCGGGCTGGTCGCCAGCGCCTGCTCGATGCCGTCGAGGTCGCTGATGATGCCGGTCTCGTTGTTGGCGGCCATCGTGCAGACCAGGCCCGCCAGCGGCGCGCGCTCGCGCAGCCAGGCCAGGTCGTGGCGTCCGTCGCCGCCGACCGGGATCGCCTGCACCTGCAGCCCGAGTTCGAGCAAGGCATTCCAGTGGCGCAGCGATTCGGGCACGGCCTTGTGCTCGGTCGCGCCGTACAGCAACAGCGGCGGGATGGCCTCGCCGCGGTCGCGGCGGTCGCGCAGCGCGACCAGCGCGGACAGCACCGCCGTCTGGATGCCCTCGGTGGCCCCGCTGGTGAACAGCAGCCGCCCGGTCGGCGCGCCCAGCACGCGGCGCGCGCGGGCGCGGACGTCGTCGATCAGCGAGCGCGCCCGCAACCCGGTGCTGTGGATGCTGCTCGGGTTGCCGTAGTCCTCGGCCATCGCCGCGAGGGCGGCTTGGCGCGCCTGCGGCAGCACGGGGGTGGTGGCGTTGGCGTCGAGATAGATTTCCATGGCGTCGGGGCTCCGGGTGGGTGCCGAGAAGGCATGGGGAACTATCGTATCGGCGAGGCGCTGAAACAACATTCCAGAATTGGCGCTGAATCGGGAACATGTTGCCAAATTGGCCAGCTCAACGGCGTGGATTTGGAAAGTCATTTCCGGTCGCCCGGGCCGGACGGGCCGCCTGCGGCATCACCCCGGCGCGGCCAACCGCATTCCGGTCGCAGATTCCCGCAATCCGTCCCGCGGCGCCCGCGGCGGGCAGCCGGTTACGTACCATGGCGCCATGTCCCGGAACATCGCTCCCACCACCCCCGACGACGGCAGCCGCCGTTCGCTGTGGATCGCCTACGCCTGCGCCTGCGCGGTCGCCTGGCTGCTGTACGTGCTGGCCGGCGCCGAATTCCAGCGTGGCCTGTGGCAGCTGTGGCAGGCCGTCTACCAGGCCACGCTGAGCCTGTGGCCGCCGATGCTGCTGGGCGTGGGCGTGTTCCCGTGGGTGCACCGGGTGCAGGACGGGCAGCGCGGCACGGCGCTCGAGGTCGTGCTGCACGTGGTCGGGGCGATCGTGTTCGGCGTTGCCTGGCAGGCGTGCGACTACACCGTCTCGACGCTCCTGTACGGACACGTCTATGCCAACGTGATGCTCGTGCAGACCGTGCTGTGGCGCGCGATCTGGGGCGTGATCGCCTACGCGGCCATCGCCACGGCGTTCACCGCCTGGCTGCAGGCGCGGCGGGCGCGCGCGGCGTCGCTGGCCGCGGCGCAGGCCGAGTCCGCGCTGGCGCGCGCCGAGCTGGCGGTGATCAGCGGCAAGCTCAATCCGCACTTCCTGTTCAACACGCTCAACTCGCTGATCGCCCTGACGCGCAAGGACGCCAAGCAGGCCGAGGCCGCGTTGATGCGCTTCTCGGGCATGCTGCGCTATGTGCTCGACACCAAGCGCAGCGCGTCCGACCGCGTGCCGCTGGGCGACGAGATCGAGTTCGTGCGCGACTACCTGGCGCTCGAGAGCCTGCGCCTGGGCAAGCGGCTGCGCGTCGAATGGGAACTCGATCCCGACACGTTCGCCGACGAGATCCCGCCGCTGAGCCTGCAGCCGCTGGTGGAGAACGCCATCCAGCACGGCATCGCGCCGCGCGTCGATGGCGGCCGCGTGGGCATCCGCAGCGCGCGCAACCTGATGAACCAGGGCCTGGAGCTGAGCGTGGAAGACGACGGCGCCGGCTGCGAGCCCGCCCGGCTGGACGACCCGGCGCCCGCCCGCTCCGGCATTGGCCTGACCGCGCTGCGCCGCCGCTTCGCGCTCGACTACGACGGCCGCGCCCGCCTGCAGATTCGCACCCAACCCGGCGCGGGCTTCCGCGTCGATCTCTGGATACCGCAACCATGACCGAACTCACCAAAGTGCTCATCGCCGAGGACGAACCGCTCGCCGCCGAGGCGCTGGCCGACTGGGTCGCGCAGATGCCCTCGCTGCAACTCGTGGCCACCTGCGGCGACGGCGCCAGCGCGCTGGCGCAGATCCGCGCGCTGCGGCCCGACCTGGTGCTGATGGACATCCAGATGCCCGTGCTGACCGGCCTGCAGGTGCTGCAGGCACTGGCCGGCGACGCCCACCAGCCGTCGGTGATCTTCACCACGGCCTACGACGAGCACGCGCTGACCGCGTTCGAGCTGCACGCCGTCGACTACCTGCTCAAGCCGTTCACGCACGAGCGCTTCGTCGAGGCGATCAACCACGTGCAGCGCGAGGCCCAGGCCCCGCTGGCCGGCACGGTCGACGCGCTGCAGACGCCCGACGGCGCGCCGCTGACGCGTGTGCTGGTGCGCGACCAGGGCCGCATCTTCCCGATCAACGTCGACGCGATCGAGTACCTGCGCTCCGACACCAAGTACACCGCGCTGGCCGTCAAGGGCAAGAGCTACCTGGTGCGGCTGCCCATCGTCACCTTCGAGCAGAAGCTCGATCCGGCCCGCTTCGTCAAGCTGCACCGCAGCTGCATCGTCAACCTCGACTTCGTCGAGTCGCTGACGCCCGACGAGAACTCGCAGCTCGTCGCGCGCATGACCGACGGCACGCTCATCACCGCCAACCGCGACGTTTCCAGGAAGCTCAGGGAGCAATCGATATGAACCGCCATCTTTCTCCGCTGGTACTGGCCGCGCTCGTGCTCGCGCCCGTCCTCGCGCACGCGCAGGCGCCCGAGGGCAAGATCTACGCGCCGGGCCCGTTCGACAACGTCGTGCTGGACGGCGCGGGCCAGGTGCGCCTGGTGCAGGGCGACCGCGACGAGGTCTTCGTGGCCGGCGACGCGAACGCCCAGGAAGCGGTCGAGGTGCGCCTGAGCGGCAGCCGCCTGAAGATCGACCTGCCGGGCAGCTGGAAATTCTGGAACAACGGCAGCGGCGCGCAGGTGGAGGTGCGGGTGCGCCACCTGAGCCGGCTGACGTTGTCCGGCGCGAACGACGTCGTTGCACCCGGCCCGATCACGGGCGACCACCTGACCGTCAGCATGGCCGGCTCCGGCGTCGCGCGCTTCGATCAGTTGCAGGTGAGCAACCTCAACTTCGAGATCTCCGGCGCGGGCGAAGGGCAACTGGCCGGCAAGGTCGACCAGTTCCGGCTGTCGGTGTCGGGCAAGGGAAAGATCGGTGCCGAGCAACTGCGGGCGGGCGGAGCCGACGTGTCGATCAGCGGCGTCGGCAACGCGGTGCTGTGGACGGTGAACTCGCTGCGCGTGCAGATCTCGGGCGCCGGCCATGTCGATTACTGGGGTCAGCCGACGGTGCGCAAGTCGATCTCGGGGTTCGGGTCCGTGGATGCGCGGGGCGACAAGCAATGAACCCTTATGGATCAAATGGATACATCACTATTATGAAGCTGTTTCTAGGAAATGGGCTCATTTAAATCAATCACTTGAACCGCGAAGTTAAAGCGCAATGCGCATAACCAATCAAGGGTGTGCAATCGAAAGTTGATGTGAAGCTTGAGGTTGCGCGAGGCTGTCGAGCACGCACAATGAGGGGAATGCCTCCAACGGGAACCCCCTTGTCACGCCAGTCCTCCTCCTCACGGCGCGTCGTCGCCGCCATCGCCGCCGCCGTCTCGTTGCTGGTCGCGGCCGCGCCATCCACCGCCGCCGCTGTGAAGACCAGGCCGGTCAAGGTGATGGTCATCACGCTGTTCGGGCCCGAGGCCGCGCCCTGGCTCGCGCAGCTTCCGATCAAGCAGACGGTTCGGGTGGCCGGGTTGTCGGCGGACTATCCGGACATCAAGTGCACCGACTCGGGCATCTGCGTGATGACCACCGGCATGGGCCACGCCAACGCCGCGGCCTCGACGATGGCGCTGGTGCTGAGCCCGCAGCTCGACCTCTCGCATACGTACTTCGTCGTCACCGGCATCGCCGGCATCGATCCGAACGTCGGCACGCTGGGCGCCGCGGCCTGGGCACGCTACCTGGTCGATTTCGGCCTGCAGCAGGAGTTCGACGCCGCCGATGCCCCGCCGCAGTGGCAGGGCGGCTACGTCGGCATCGGCGCGGCCGACCCGTCGGTCAAGCCCAAGCTGGAATACGGCACCGAGGTGTTCCAGCTGGACGAGGCGCTGCTGCAGCGCGCGCTGGCGCTGTCTCGCGATGCCCATCTCGAGGACAACGACACCGCCGCGGCCTACCGCAAGCAATACCCGCAGGCCGCCGCCCAGGCCGCGCCGTCGGTCCTGCAATGCGACACGCTGGCCGGCGACACGTGGTGGCACGGCACGCGGCTGGGCGAGCGCGCATCGAGCTGGACGCGCCTGCTCACGGACGGCAAGGGCACCTACTGCACCACGCAGCAGGAGGACAACGCCACCTACGAGGCACTGCGACGCGGCGCGGCCGCCGGGCGCCTCGACCTGCACCGGGTGGCCGTGCTGCGCACCGGCGCGAACTTCGATCGCCCGCATCCGGGGCAGACGGCGCAGGAGTCGCTCAACACGCCATCGGGCGGCTTCCCGATCTCCACCGCCAACCTCTATCGCGCGGGCTGGCCGCTGGTGTCGGACATCGTCACACGCTGGCCGCAATGGCGCGAGGGCGTGCCGGCGCAGTGAGCGCGTTCGCCGGGAGGCGAGCGGGCGCGGCACCGTCCACGCACGATTGAGGCGCGCCGCGCACCCGGGCGGTGCGGGTTGCGCGCCGCGGATCCACGATGCCGGGGCGTCCTTCGACGGCGCAGCTTGGGCGAGCGCCCGAGGGCTCGCTTGTCCACTGCAAACCGAGGTCAGAGCGGGGACGCGCGGAGCCGGCGGCACGCCATGTTGCCGAATGCGAAGGCGCTCGCCCATAGCCGTCGACACATGGCCGTCATTCGACAGCCCGCATGAGCGCGTCGCCGTGCCGCGCAACCCTCGCAATCACGATGTGGCATGGCTTCCACACCCCATCCTGAACTGTGACGTGGCCCTCGTCTTGCTTTACCGTGCGCACACATAAATTTTCAGGACTCGATCCGATGACCACTCGCATCTCCAGTCGCCAAGCTTCGCGTTCCACCACGCCGCACTCCCCGGTCAAGCCCCTGGCCATGCTGATCGCGCTCGCGTTTGCGGGCACGGCCGCCCACGGCCAGGCCGTCGCGCCGGCCGATGCCGCGTCCGCGGCCGAGGCCGGCAAGCTCCAGACGGTGACTGTGACTGCCGAGCGCATCACCGAAGACGTCAAGACCGTGCCGATCTCGGTCAGCACGATCGGCGGCGAGGCGCTCGACGTGCTCAATTCGGGCGGCGAGGACGTGCGCGCGCTGTCCGGCCGGGTGCCCAGCCTGAACATCGAATCGTCGTTCGGGCGCGCCTTCCCGCGCTTCTACATCCGTGGCTACGGCAACACCGACTTCCACCTCAACGCCTCGCAGCCCGTCTCGCTGATCTACGACGACGTCGTCCAGGAGAACCCCATCCTCAAGGGCTTCCCGATGTTCGACGTCAACCAGGTCGAAGTGCTGGCCGGCCCGCAAGGCACGCTGTTCGGCCGCAACACGCCGGCCGGGGTGGTCAAGTTCGACTCGGTCGCGCCGTCGCGCATCGCCAACGGCTACTTCAACGCCAGCTACGGATCGTTCAACACGGTCAACCTCGAAGGCGCCTACGGCATGCCACTGGGGCCGGACTGGGCGATCCGCGGCTCGATGCTGTCCGAGCACCGCAACGGCTTCGTCACCAACACGGCGCCCGGCGCCGGCCCGGGCAAGCTCGAGGGTTACGACGACGAGGCCGGGCGCCTGCAGCTGCTGTACAAGCCCTCGGGCACGTTCAGCGCGCTGTTCAACGTGCACGCGCGCGCGCTGGACGGCACGGCGCGCCTGTTCCGCGCCAACATCATCAAGCCGGGCACCAACGATCTCGTCGACGGCTTCGATCCGTACCAGATCTCGATCGACGGCAAGAACTCGCAGACCGTCGACACCGACGGCGCCAGCGCGAAGCTGCGCTGGGACATCGGCGGCAACAACATCCTGAGCTCGATCACCGGCTGGGAACACGTGCACGCGGCCAGCCGCGGCGACGTCGACGGCGGCTACGGCGCGGCCTATGACCTGCCGATGGGCCCGGGCGTCATCCCCTTCGCGGACGAGACCTCCGACTCGATGAACGGACACGAGCAGTTGAGCCAGGAGTTTCGCGTCGAGCACGGCGGCACGGGTCCGCTGACCTGGCAGACCGGCCTCTACCTGTACCACGAGAAGTACAAGATCTCGAGCTTCTCCTACGACACGCTGTTCCACGGGCCGACCACCGAGGTCGACGCGACGCAGCACAACACCGCCTGGGCCGTCTTCGGTTCGGTCGGCTATGCGCTGACCGACAAGTTCAAGCTGCGCGGTGGCCTGCGCTACACCCGCGACCGCAAGTACCTCGACACCATCCCGGTCAGCGACACCGCCGTCAACGACAGCGCCGGGCTGTCGAAGAGCACCAGCGATTCGCGAACCAACTGGGACCTGAGCGGCACCTACGCCGTCACGCCCGACGCCAACGTCTACGCCCGCGTCGCCACCGGCTTCCGCGCGTCCAGCATCTTCCCGGCGTCGGACTTCGGCTACCTCACGTACGCCAAGCCCGAGACGACGACGTCCTATGAGACGGGCGTGAAGGCCGACCTGTTCGATCGCCGCGCCCGAGTCTCGGCCGACGTCTTCCACTACGAGGTCAAGGACCAGCAGCTGAGCGCGGTCGGCGGCGAGTCCAACGCCACCCAGCTGATCAACGCGAAGAAGGTGCAAGGCCAGGGCTTCGAGATCAACCTCGACGCCTACGTCCTGCCCACGCTGCTGGTGACCCTGAACGGCAGCTACAACTTCACGAAGATCAAGGATCCGGGCCTGACGGTGGCGCCGTGCGCCACCTGCACGGTGACCAATCCGAAGGACGCCGCCGGCAACGTGCTGATCAACGGCAACCCGCTGCCGCAGGCGCCCAAGTACGTGGCCAACGTCACCGCGCGCTACGGCATCCCGACGGCCAGCGGCGGCGAGTACTTCGTCTACACCGACTGGTCGTACCGCAGCAAGGTCAACTTCTTCCTCTACGAGTCCAAGGAGTTCACCGGCAAGGCGATGACCATCGGCGGCCTGCGCGCCGGCTACGACTGGGACGGCGGCAAGTACGAGGTGGCGGCCTTCGCGCGCAACATCACGAACCAGATCCGCGTGACCGGCGGCATCGACTTCAACAACCTGACCGGCTTCATCAACGACCCGCGCACGGTCGGCGTGCAGTTCAAGGCGACGTTCTAAGATCGGCGACGTCTGCGGCCGCGCGGGCTCGTGCCCCGCGCGGCCGCTTTTTCATTTCTGGAGTTCCCCGTGAAGAAATTGATCGTTGCGTCGTTGCTGGCGCTGGGCCTGTCATCGGCGTTCGCGGCCAGGCCGGCGGCCAAGTCCGCCTGCCTCACCGAGTGCACGCCGCGCATCGGCATCGTGTCGGCGTTCGGCCAGGAGGCCGACATCCTCGTCGCGCAGACGCAGCAGCCGCACGCCTGGGTCATCAACGGCAACCGCTTCACGACGGGCGTGTTGCGCGGCGTGCCGGTCGTGATCGTGCTGAGCGGCGTCAGCATGGTCAATTCGACGATGGTCACGCAGCTGATGGTGGACCACTTCAAGGTGCAGCGGCTGGTGATGTCGGGCATCGCGGGCGGCGTGAACCCGGCGCACCATGTGGGCGACGTCATGATCCCCGACCGCTGGGCCATGCCGCTGGAGGTGTTCTGGAATCGCGACAGCGTGCTGCCCGCCACCTGCGGCAAGGCGGCCGATGTCTCGTGCCTGGGCCTCAAGCTGGCGAGCGCCGACGGCAGGCCCGTGCCGCCGTTCAGCCTCGCGACCGCCGCGGGCGCGGTGCCCACGGGCCTGTTCATGCGCGAGAACTTCGTCATGACCGCGGCCAACGCGCCCGCCGGCGAGTTCCGCTTCGACTACCCGGTCGACGCCGAGATGCTGGCCGTCGCGCGCGAGATCCAGCCGGCGCTGGCGCGCTGCGGCCCCAGGGCGACGAAGACGCCCGGCGGCGAGCCCGACCCCGCGCTATGCGTCAAGACGATGCCGCAGGTGATCGTCGGCGGCCGCGGCGTCTCGGGCTCGGCCTTCCTCGCCAATCCGCAATACCGGACGTACCTGTTCGAGCAATTGCAGGCGCAGACCTTCGAGATGGAGACGGCCGCGCTGGCCCACGTCGCCTACGCCAACGCGATCCCGTACATCGCGTTCCGCAGCCTGAGCGACCTCGCCGGGGCCGAGGAGTTCAACGCCGACGCCGTCGCGCTGTTCGCGAGCGGCCTGGCCGAGACCAACGAGGCCGCCGTCACGCTGGCGTTCCTGGACGGCTGGCGCAGGCACAAGTGACGGGCGCGTAAGGTTTCGGCGCCTCGCGCGACTAACGTCGGAGACGCCATTGCCCGCGCGTTTCGCGCATACGGGGTACTGTATGTAAAGCTCAGGATTCGTGTAAGAGATCACTGGCCTCGACGACCAACGGAGGCTGCGGCCAGCACCGGCCGCGGCGCGCGGATGCCGGGCGGCATCGCGCAGTTCACCTCCAGGAGAGACAACGATGATCGAACGAATCCTGACGGCCGCTGCGGCCGCCGTCCTGCTGATGGGCGCCGCGACGGCGGCGTCCGCCGAAGGCGCGCTCGTGCTCGCCGCATCGAACGCGACGACCAACGAGCTGCTCGTGCTCGACACCGTCGGCAATGTCCTCAGGCGCATCCCGACGCAGGGCCAGGGCGGCGTCTCGGGCAACGCCGGCGGCATCGCGGCCAGCCATGACCGCGTCGCGGTCGTCAACTTCGGGTCGTCCAACGTGTCGATCTTCGAACGCGACGAGGGCGGCCGTCGTTTCCGCCTGGAGCGCGTGATCCCGACCCTCGGCAGCCCGGTCAGCGTCGCCTTCGGCAACGACCACCTCTACGTGTTGACGACGACCCACGTCGAGTCGCACCGTGCCGGCCCGTTCGGCGTGGTCCCGCAGGTCGACGGCCAGGCGCAGCTGCTGCACGGCGACGCCACCGCCGCGCAGGTAGGCGTGATCAAGGGCGAGCTGATCTTCACCGAGAAGAGCAACGCGATCGAGAGCGTGCGGCTGTCGGGAGACGGTGCGGTCGCCGGCAGCGCGAGCCTTGTCGCCAACATCCCGGCCAACGTCAACGCGCCCTTCGGGCTGGCCGCGCGCGGCGACGAGGCCTACGTGACGATCGCCCATGCCGACGAGATCAGCCTGGTGCGCAACAACACGGTGCTCGCCGTCACGCCGTCGGGCACGCAGCATGCGCCGTGCTGGGTCGCGCTCGACGGGCCGTTCCTGTTCTCGGCGAACTCGCCCAGCCAGTCGGTCTCGCGCTACGCCGTCTACGGCCAGAAGATGGTGCAGGACGCGGCCGTCGTCACGACCTTCGTCGGCAACCCGACCGACATCGTCTACCGCAACGGGTTCGCCGCCGTGATCGACGCGGCTGCCGGGATCTCGCGCGTGTCGGTGTTCAAGGTCGACCAGGACGGCAACTTCGCGCCGCAGGGCGTGGCCACGCTGAGCAGCGCGGCGACCAACGGCCTGGCCATCGTCGACGCGGACGACTGGCGCTGAGGGCTTGTGCGCCGTGGGCGGCGGCATGTCGGATGCCGGCGTACCATCGGCGCTCCGCGCGCATGGCCGCGCGCGAGCGTGACGCGCGACCCGCGCGAGCTCGACTTGAGTTGGAGCGCCCCGGCCCTACATGGAAGGGACGTTCTTGATGGAGAAACGAAGATGCCCGAGTACAGGAAGACCCCCGAGGCGCTGGCCAAGCTGACGCCCATCCAACGCCACGTGACGCAGGACAGCGGCACCGAGCGCCCCGGCACCGGAGAGCTGCTGGACAACAAGGCGGCGGGCATCTACGTCGACATCGTGTCCGGCGAGCCGCTGTTCGCGTCGTCCGACAAGTTCGAGTCGGGCTGCGGCTGGCCCAGCTTCACCAAGCCGATCGCGCCCGCGTTCGTCGACGAGTTCCGCGACGTCACGCACGGCATGATCCGCACCGAGGTGCGTTCGCACCATGGCGACAGCCACCTCGGCCACGTGTTCGAGGACGGCCCGCGCGACCGCGGCGGCCTGCGCTACTGCATCAACTCGGCGTCGCTGCGCTTCGTGCCGCGCGAGCAGATGGAGGAGCAGGGCTATGGCGAATACCTGAACCAGGTGGAGGACGTGCAATGACGACGGAACGCGCAGTGCTTGCAGGCGGCTGCTTCTGGGGCATGCAGGACCTGATCCGCAAGATGCCCGGCGTCAAGGAGACGCTGGTCGGCTACACCGGCGGCGACGTGCCCAACGCGACCTATCGCAACCACGGCACGCACGCCGAGGGCATCGAGATCCGCTTCGACCCGGCCGTGCTCAGCTATCGCGACCTGCTGGAGTTCTTCTTCCAGATCCACGATCCGAGCACGAAGAACCGCCAGGGCAACGACAAGGGCACCAGCTACCGCTCGGCGATCTACTACACGTCCGACGAGCAGAAGCGCGTCGCCGAGGAGACGATCCGCGACGTCGACGCCTCGGGCCTGTGGCCGGGCAAGGTCGTGACCGAGCTCGAGCCGGCGGGGCCGTTCTGGGAGGCCGAGGCCGAGCACCAGGACTATCTCGAGCTGTTCCCCAACGGCTACACCTGCCACTTCCCGCGGCCGGGCTGGAAGCTGCCGAAGCGGCAGAAGTGACGCGGGGCGGCGCGGCGCGCGGGCGCTGCGCCGTTCAACGGGCCGCCGGGCTGTTGACCATGCCGTTCGCGGCGGCCCATTGCGCGACGTCGTCGCGCCGGATCGCCGCCGCCATCAGCGCCGGGAAGGCGTCGGGCGTGCAGGCGAAGGATGGCATGCCCAGCGTCGCCAGCTTGGCGGCCAGGGCGTGGTCGTAGGCCGGCCGGCCCTCGTCGCTCAGCGCCAGCAGCGTGATGCACTGGACGCCGCTCTCGACGAGTGTCGCGGCGCGGCGCAGCAGGTTGGCTTCCACGCCGCCTTCGTAGAGGTCCGAGATCAGCACGAAGATCGTGTTGCGCGGCTCGCGGATGAGCGTCTGGCAATAGCCGACGGCGCCGTTGATGTCGGTGCCGCCGCCGAGCTGCACGCCGAACAGCAGCTCCACGGGATCATGGAGCTGCTCGGACATGTCGACGACCTTCGTGTCGAAGACGACCAGCTTCGTCGACACCGCCGGCAGCGTCGCCATCACCGCGCCGAAGATGCTGGCGTATACCACCGAGTTGGCCATCGAGCCGCTCTGGTCGATGCACAGGATGATCTCGCGCTGCGGCCTGCGCGCCTTGCGGCCGTAGCCGTGCAGCGTCTCGGGGACGACCGTGCGGTACTCGGGCTGCCAGTGCTTCAGGTTGGCGCGGATCGTGCGGTGCCAGTCGATCTCCGCGTGGCGCGGGCGCCGGTTGCGGCGGCTGCGATCGAGCGCGCCGCTGATGGCCGAGCGCATCGGTTCCTCGAGCCGCTTCATCAGGTCGTCGACGACCTGCCTGACGACCATGCGCGCCGTGTCCTTGGTGCTGGCCGGGATCACGCGTGACAGCGCGATGAGGCTGGCGACGAGGTGGACGTCGGGCTGGGCGCTGCGCAGCATCTCGGGCTGCAGCAGCATCTCGCGCAGGTTCAGCCTCTGCAGCGCGTCGTGCTGCATCACCTGCACGACGGAACTGGGGAAGTACTTGCGGATGTCGCCGAGCCAGCGCGCGACGCTGGGCTGCGAGCCGCCCCGGCCGCCGCGGCGGCTGGTGCCTGCCAGTCCGCCGGCGTTGCCTTGCGAGTCGTAGAGCGCGGTCAGGGCCTGGTCCATCTCGATGGCCGTCCCGGCCAGCGGGCCGCAGGCCTGTTCGGCCTCGTTGCCGATCACCAGGCGCCAGCGCGCCAATCGTTCGCGCTCGGGGATCGAACTCATGCGGCGTCTCCGTTCGAGGCGGCTGCGGGCAGGCCCAGCAGCGTCCGCAGCAAGGGCAGGGGCAGGGCGGCGCGGTCGGTGTCCCAGGCGCCGAACACGTCGTCGCCCGTGCCACCCGGCGCGGCGGCCTGCGCCGGGCCGGCCTTCTGGCGCGCCTTGTGCGACAGGTCGTGCAACTCGCTCGCCGCGAAGGCCGAGAACGTGCGGCGCACCAGCGGCAGCACGCGGATGAAATGCTCGTCGCTCAGTGCGGAGAGCCAGTCGTCCACCAGCGACCAGACGGTGGCGTCGTGCAGCAGGACGACCGCGTTGCGATTCAGGAATCCCTCGAGCCAGGCCGCCGCATGCGCCGGTTCGGCGCCGGCCGACAGGTTGAGCGACATGGCTTGCGCGGCGGCGTCGTTCGTCCACTCGCCGGCGTCGAGCAGCAGGCGCGTCGCAACGCCCTTGAGCAGGTCGTGCGCGCCGACCTGCCCGGCCACCTGGCCCAGCGCGCGGCGCCAGGCGTGCGTCGCCGCCTCGCCGTCGCGCAGCGCGATCGCCGCATGGGCCGACAGCACCACGCCGCGCAAGGCCTCGGCCGCGCTGTCGTCCAGGCCCCCGCAGGCCACGGGCAGGCCGATGGCGGCGCGCAGCGCGAGGCCGTCCAGCACGTGCGAGACCAGCGCGGCGTCTGTCTGGCGCACGTTGCCGTAGCGAAAGACGTTGGCCAGCGGCGGCAGCGTCGCGAGCAGTTGCGCGGCGTCGCCGGTGAGCGCGGCGCGATCCTCGAGGGCCTTCGTCGCGGTGGCCACGGCGAGGTCGAGGTCGGCGAGCAGGGCTTGGTCGACCAGCGCGGACAGCTCCGCCAGGCTGCCGGCCTCCGCGCAGCGGGCCTGCGTGCGCGCGGTGGCCGCCTGTTCGACGGTCTGGCCCCACAGGCTGGCCTCGATCAGGCGCAGCGCGAACTCGGGCTGCCATTGCAGCGTCCAGATCTCGTGGAAGGTGCCGCGCGCCGAACGGCCCACCTTGGCGACGCTGCCCCAGGGCACGTCGAGCAGCGCCAGGCGGTGCAGCAGGTGGCTGCGCGCGAGGTCGTTGTCGCCGCGCAGGTCGAGGTCGAGCGACTTCTGCGCGGCCTCGGGCTTGAGCCGCAGGCGCTTCTGCAGCCCCTCGAGGTCGCGTTGCAGCGGCACGGTGGGCACCGACGGCGGCACGGCGCCGAGCTGGTCGCCGACGACCAGCGCGTCGCGTATGAAGTGCAGCGCGGCGTCGTCGCCCAGCGTCAGCACCGTGCGGCTGGCCTCGTCGAGCTCGGTCAGCCCGGGCGCGGGACGTTCGCGCAGCGCGGCCAGCGTCTCGGCCAGGCGGGTGGCCTCGATCAGGTGGGCCGACGAGCAATCGAGATCGCGCTCGCGCATCAGGCGCGCGACGCGCGCGAGCCAGCCGACGGCGCGCTGGCCGGGGCGCTCGTGCGTGTTCCACAGGTGCTCGTACCAGCCGGGCGAGGCGATGCCGGCACCGTAGCCGCTGGCACGCGTGAGATGGCGGTATGTCCACGGCACCCAGGTCGACTGCACCTTGACCTTGGGCAGGCCCTTGAGCAGCGCGGCGTCGGCCTTGGCCGTGACGCTCGCGCGCAGCGCCGGCAGGTGCCAGGCGCCGCAGACGACCGCGATGCGCTCGAAGCCTTCCTTCTGCGCCGCGCGCACGCACTGGCGCATGTACGCCTCGCGCAGGGCCTCGCGCTGCGCGGCCTCGGGCGTCGGGTGGCGGTCGCCGAGTTCGGCGCGCAGCGACGTCATCGCCGTGGCGATGGCCTCGAACAGCTCGGTGCCGTCGGCGCGTTCCTCCACCATGTGGTTCCACCACGACTCGCCGTCGTCGTAGCCCGCGGCGCGCGCCAGCCAGGTGAGCGGGTCACGGTGCTCGAGCGGCTCGTCGGCCTCGGGGACGATCGCTTCGTCGACGTCGGCCGCCGCGGCCGGTTCGACCTCGACGGGCGGCGCGGCCTGCGCCGCCTCGGCCGCGGCCTGGCGCGCCTCGCGGGCCGCCTTCTCGAACGCCAGTTCGTGCGCCAGCGGCAGGTCGATGAAGCGCGCCGGCGCGCCGTGGGCCGCGGCCCAGCGCAAGGCCTGCCACTCCGGCGAAAAGGTGGCGAACGGATGGTAGACGGCCAGCCTGGGCTCGTCGGGGCAGTAGCCGAGCAGGGCGACCGGCGGCACCATGGCGTCGTCCAGCACGAGCGCGAGCAGGTCGTCGGACTCGGGCGGCCCTTCGATGAGCACGCAGTCCGGCCGCAGCTCGTCGAACGCGCGCACCAGGCTGCGCGCGCAGCCCGGGCCGTGATGGCGGATGCCGAAGAAGTGCGTCGCCGGCGCGCGGCGGCGTTCCACCGGGGCCTCGGCCGAGGTCGCGGGCGGCGCGACGGCGTCGTCGTGGTCGCTCATGCGGGAACCGCGCGCCGTCAGTTCATCTCGCGGAAGGCGCGGTACAGATCCTTCCAGTCGTCACGCTCCTTGACGACCGTCTCCAGGTACTCGTTCCACACCACCTGGTCCTGCACCGGATCCTTGATCACGGCGCCGATGAGGCCGGACGCCATGTCGTGCGGGCGAAGCACGCCGTCGCCGAAGTGTCCGGCGAGCGCCATGCCGCTGTTGATCACCGAGATCGCCTCGGCGGTGGACAGCGTCGAGCTGGGCGACTTCACCTGCGTCTTGCCGTCGGCCGTCTTGCCGCTGCGCAGTTCGCGGAAGATCTGCACGATGCGCCTGACCTCCTTCAGCGCCGGCGGCTCCGCCGGCAGCTGCAGCGCCGCGCCCATCTCGGCGACGCGCTTGACGACGATCGCGATCTCGTCGTCCTCGCTGGCCGGCACCGGCAGCACCACCGTGTTGAAGCGGCGCTTGAGCGCGGCCGAGAGCTCGTTGACGCCCTTGTCGCGGTTGTTGGCCGTGGCGATGACGCTGAAGCCGCGCACGGCCTGCACCTCGGAGGCCAGCTCCGGGATCGGCAGCGTCTTCTCGGACAGCACCGTGATCAGGCTGTCCTGCACGTCGGCCGGAATGCGGGTGAGCTCTTCGACGCGCGCGATCTTGCCCAGGCGCATCGCGTTCATCATCGGGCTGGGCACCAGCGCCTTTTCGGACGGTCCGTTGGCCAGCAGCTGAGCGTAGTTCCAGCCGTAGCGCAACTGCTCCTCGCTGGTGCCGGCGGTGCCCTGGATCAGCATGGTGGAATCGCCGCTGATCGCCGCGGCCAAGTGCTCGGACACCCACGACTTGGCCGTGCCCGGCACGCCGTACAGCAGCAGCGCGCGGTCGGTCGCGAGCGTGGCGACGGCGATCTCCATCAGGCGCGCATCGCCGATGTACTTGGCGCTCAGCTCGAAGCCGTTATCCAGCTTGCCGCCCATCAGGTAGTGCACGACGGCCCAGGGCGACAACGCCCAGTTGGCCGGGCGCACGCGGGTGTCGTGGCGACGCAGTTCGGCCAGTTCCTCGGCGAACTGATGTTCGGCGTGCTGGCGCATCACGGAGGGGGAAGGTGCGGTCATGGTGTGGGCCTCAGGGGAGATGGGCGTCGAGGGCGCGGCGCGCCTGGATGATCTGGCGGCCCTCGTGGCGGGCGCGGCTCACGGCGGCGGATTCGGCCGGCTGTGCGGGCCAGTCGTCGAAATCGGCGAGCAGCGCGAGCGGCAGCACGCTGCACAGGTCGGGCAGGGTGCGGCCGACGGCGTCCTGCGCGTGCACGATCGGGTCCTGGGCGGCCGGGATGTCGGCGGTCGGTCGCAGCGCGAGGGACTGCTTCACCCGCCGGATGATCAGGCTGGACAGGCGCGGCGACAGTGTCTCGCCGGGTCGGCAACTCGCGACGACGGTGAAGATGGTGGGCACCAGCGGCGCGTCGGCCGACTTGAGCTGCGCCTCGAACCAGCGCTCGCGCCCCTCCGGCGAGACGACCCGCAGCACCAGCTCGCGGTCGCCCAGCACGGCGCGCGGGCCGGCGTTCTTCGTCCAGTCGTCCAGCAGCGCCTCGGCCCACGCTCGATCCGGCGCGCGGCGCAGCACGTCGCGCCAGGCCAGCCAGAGAGCCTGCGCCCAGTCGCTGCCGTCGGCCCAGGCCGCAAGCTGTTTCGGCTCCAGGCCGGTGTGCCCCGTCCACCACGCGAGCGGCACCTGCCTCGCCAGCTGGTACAACCACCAGGCGCGCTCGCCCATGTTGGCGATGCCCACGGCCGGCTCGACCTGGTCGGCCTTCCAGTCGTCGGCCGCCTCGGTGGGAGGCTCGATGATCCAGCGGCGGCCGGTGAGCAACGAGCCGCGAGACATCAGCGCCGCGATGCGTTCGCCGGCGCGACGCGGGTGGGCGGCCTCGGGCAGGCGGAGCAGCAGCTCGAGGGCCTCGGCGCGCACGTCCTGGCTGCGGTCGGCGCGCAGCTGATCGAGCAGCGGCTCGTCGGCCATGCCCAGGCCGACCGACAGGCCGCGTGCCAGCTCGGCACGCTCCTTGGCGGGCAACTCAGGCAACGCGGCGACGAGACGCTCGCGCGCCGCGCGCGGGTCGCGCGCGCGTTCGCTCGCGAGAAACGCCTTGCGCTGTTCGAGCGTGCCCTCGACCCATTGGCGCGGATCGTCGTCGTCGCGCGTGGCGACGCCGGCAGCGAACGCCCAGTCCTCGCGTTGCCGTGCCAGCCACACGCCGCGCTCGCCCAGCAGCGGCTGGATCGTCGCGCGCAAGGCCAGCGACTGGCGCGCGAGTTCGAGCGCGAGCGGCAACAGCGCGTGCGGCAGGCGCAGGCCGGCCTTGGCGAAGCGCAGGAAGAAGTCCTGCTTGAGTCGATCCGGGCCTTCGCGCAGGGCCCAGCCGAACCAGTGTGCGATGGCCGGATCGTCGGCGACGGGCTGCGAGTCGTGCGCCGCCGGCCCGACTGGCTCGCGCGCGCACGCCTGCGGTCGCGCGCCCGCGAG
This sequence comes from Scleromatobacter humisilvae, assembly GCF_023231945.1. GTDB lineage: Bacteria > Pseudomonadota > Gammaproteobacteria > Burkholderiales > Burkholderiaceae_C > Scleromatobacter > Scleromatobacter humisilvae. Next base: position 359,586 of record NZ_JAJLJH010000002.1, on the reverse strand, counting down.
GCCGCAGACCGCCAGCACGCCCGCGACGCGCAGGACGTCGGCGGCCGCCTGGTCGATGCCGGAGGCCTCGGTGCCGGGCCGTGCCACGTCGGCGAGCGCCGCGATCGTGGCGCCGATCTCGCCGGGCCAGCGAGGCAACGGCGCCGAATGGCGATCGGTGCCGACCATCGCCACCGGCAGCAGCGCCGACCAGGCCGAGGCGTCCTGCATCACGCGGCCTCCTTGATCCAGGCGGGTCGGCCGCCGTCCGTCCAGGCGGTCAGCGGCTGGATGGCGGCGCCGTCCCATTCGCCCGCGAGCGTGACCGACGCACCGCCCGTGCAGGCCAGCAGGCGCCACAGCTCGGCATCGCCCAGTCGCAACGGCCACGCCACGTCGGCCTGGCGCAACCAGGGCCGGCCATCGGTGACCTCGACGACGACATCGCGCAGCAGCAACGGATGCAGCGCGATCCAGGGGCAGGCCGCCACGCGTTCCGCCACCTGCCGCCAGGGCGCCTCGGGCGACGACGCACCCGGCGTGCGTTGCAGGAGGTCGCCGGCCTCGCGAGCGTCCGATGCTTCGCCCCGCTCGAGTGCCAGGGCCCGCAACGGACTGGCGCCCGGAAAGAATGCCAGCGTTGCGTCGATCGCCGTGCCCGAGAACCAGAATTGATCGAAGCCTCGGCCTGCGAAGGCGTGGTCCAGCAACCACCCGGCACGTCCGCTTCGCGTGCCGTGCAGCCAGGCCCGGCGTTCAGTCAGCTTGTTGGCGCGCTCCTCGGTGACGCTGCCGAGAACGAGCCAGCGGTCGGCGACGCGCTCGCCGGTCGCCGACACCTCCGCCTGGTCGTGCGGCCAGCCGGCCAGCGTGCGCAGGTCGGCCTGCTGTTCGGGCGAGAGCGTGTCGCGGCGGCTGAGTGCATCGCAGGCCAGTTGCAGCAGGCCGAGGCCTTGCAGCGTGCGCTCGGGCCAGCGTTCGTCGCGGCGCACGCCGGCCGCGGTTTCCTGCAGGCGGGCGCCCAGGCCCGGTGCCTGCGCGTCGACCATGCGGGCCGACATCGTGGCCCAGGTCTTGAGCACGGCGGCGTCGAGCGAGCCGATGCCGCGCGCGAGCTGGTCGGCGAGGAAGCGTTGCAGGTCCAGCGCGGCGCCCTCGATGCGCTTCCAGCGCTGGGCTTCGCGCTTCGCCGCGGCCTGCGGGTCGACCGGCGCCGCGGCCTGTTCGGCCCGCTGGGTCTCCTTCTTCTGCGCCTTCTCGCCGCGCGAGGCCAGCCATTCGCCGACCCACGCCGGCGGCTGGCCATCGACGAAACGTGGCGCGTGCTCCACACGCAGCATGAGCAGCGCCAGCCCGTGCTTGCACGGGAACTTGCGGCTCGGACACGAGCAGCGGAACGCCGGCCCCGACAGGTCGACCTGCGTCTGGTACGGCTTGGAGCCGCTGCCCTGGCACTCGCCCCAGGCCGCGGACTCGTTCGCGCCGAGCAGTGGCCATTTGGCGGGCACCACGAGGCCGCGCGCCGCCTTGGCGGATGCGTCGTCGGGCGCAAGTGCGGTCACTTCCTCCACGGTCAGCGTCATGCTGGCGTGTCTCCCTGGTTTCCTTGTGCTGCCAGTCTACGAGACGTTCGTGACGAGCCCGGCGCGCGCTTACCGGGATTTCCACCCATTCGGCGCCGGGCGACCCGCTCAGTCCGCTTCGTTGCGGCTGATGAAGTCGATGAACGCGCGCAGCGGCGCGGGCATGTAGCGCCGGCTCGGGTAGTACAGGAAGGGCCCGGTGAACGGGCGCCACCAGTCCTGCAGGATGGGCTCGAGCGCGCCGCTGTCGAAGTGCGGCTGCAACCACGCCTCGAACAGGTGGACGACGCCGCTGCCGCCGATCGCCGCGTCGACCGCCAGATCGGTGGCCGTGCCGATGCGCACGGTGAGCGGGCCGGTCGGCTCGATCTTGACGACCTCGCCGTCGCGCTCGAACTCCCACGCCGGCGTCGCGCCGCTGGGGAAGCGTCCGCACATGCAGGCGTGTTGGAGCAGCTCGCGCGGGTGCGCGGGGCGGCCGTGGCGGGCGAGGTAGGCGGGCGACGCGGCCGTCGCGGCGCGTTGCTGGCGCGGGCCAATCGGGATCGCGATCATGTCCTGCTCGAGGCGCTCCTCGTAGCGGATGCCCGCGTCGCAGCCGGCGGCCAGCATGTCCACGAAGCTTTCCTCGGCGATGACGTCGAGGCGGATGTCGGGATAGGCGGCGAGAAAGGCCGGCACGATGCGCGGCAGCACGAGCCGCACGGCGCTGACGGGCACGTTCAGCCGCAACGTGCCCGCGGGACGGTCGCGGAAGCCGTTGACGACGTCCAGCGCGGCCTCGACCTCGTCGAGCGCCGGGCCCAGCCGTTCGAGCAGCCGGGTGCCGGCCTCCGTGGGAGCGACGCTGCGCGTGGTGCGGTTGAGCAGGCGCACCGCCAGGCGGCTCTCGAGGCGGCGCACGGCCTCGCTGAGGCTGGAGGCGCTGCTGCCCGTCGCGCGCGCGGCCTCGCGAAACCCGCCGGCCCGCACGACGGCCACCAGGGCATGGAGATCTCCCAGGTCGGCCGCCATTGTTCGCCTTTCCGCACAACCCGTATCGATTGCGCCATCTTATCGTGCAGGCACGGGCTGGCTACATTGGCTTCCAACACGAAAGGAACTCCCCATGATCGACATCGGCAAGGCCGGCACGTTCGCCCTCGGCGCCCGCAAGGTCAAGCGCATCGGCTACGGCGCGATGCAGCTCGCCGGCCCGGGCGTCTTCGGGCCGCCCAAGGATCGCGCGGCCGCGCTCGCGGTGCTGCGCGAGGCGGTGGAGCAGGGCGTCGACCACATCGACACCAGCGATTTCTACGGGCCGCACGTCACCAACCAGATCATCCGCGAGGCGCTGCATCCGTACCGCGACGACCTGGTCATCGTGACCAAGATCAGCGCGCGGCGCGACGACAAGGGCGGCTGGCACCCGGCGATGTCGGCCGCCGAATTGACGCAGGCCGTGCATGCCAACCTGCGCAACCTCGGCCTGGACGTGCTCGAGGTCGTCAACCTGCGCAGCATGCTGGACGTGCACGGGCCGAAGGAAGGCTCGCTCGAGGAGCCGCTGACGGCGGTCGCCGAGCTGCAGCGACAGGGGTTGATCAGGCACGTCGGCCTCAGCAACGTCACGAGCAGGCAGGTGGCCGATGGCCGCAAGATCTGTCCCATCGTCTGCGTGCAGAACATGTACAACCTGGCGAACCGCGAGGACGACGCGCTGGTGGCCGAGCTGGCGCGCGAAGGCATCCCCTACGTGCCGTTCTTCCCGCTGGGCGGATTCACGCCGCTGCAGTCGAAGACGTTGTCGGCCGTCGCGCGGCGCCTGGGCGCGACGACCATGCAGGTGGCGCTCGCCTGGCTGCTGCAGCGCTCGCCCAACCTGCTGCTGATCCCGGGCACGTCCTCGGTGGCCCATCTGCGCGAGAACCTGGCCTCGGTCGATGTGCAGTTGTCGCCGGACGTGGTTGCCGAACTCGATGGCATCGCGCAGGGCGGGGCGCCTGCGCACTGACGCGCGAAAAAAAAAGCCTGGCGCTGGGCCAGGCTCGGAATCCTCCGTGAACAGTCGCTGAAATCACGAGGCTCGGGATCTGCAACTTGATCAGGCTGCGATCTGGAACGGACTCTAGGCCGCCGCAGGCTCATGGCGTGAGCCCGCGCGGGATCGCGCATCAGCGATCGTTCATGCCCATGCCATCGAGGATCAGCGGGATCGCCTTCTCGACGCGCGCCTCCCGCGTCGCCGATTGCTTGGCGCCCGTGAAATAGAGGTGGTATTGCCGCTGCCGACCCGGCGTCAGCTTGAGAAAGGCTTCCCGCAACGCGGAGTTCCGGTCAAGCCTGTCCTGGAATTCCTTCGGATAGACCAGATCCGAACTCTTCTTGAACGCCACCTTCAATCCCGACTTCTCGACCTCCACGGCCTGCTTGACGAAGCCCTTGATCGCCTTCTCGAGCTTGCCGATCTCGCCGACCGACGTGAATCGCATCTGCCTCTGCGACTGCGAGTTCTCGCCGGGCTGGACGAGCAGGCCCTTGGTATCCTTCAGCAAGGCGCCTTTCATGAACAGCAGCGTGCAAGTCTCCTTCAGCGGCATGATCAGGACGATGTTCGCGCCCTCATGGATGTAGGTGGGCTTGGCCCATTTCAGCTGTTCGGTGAGGTCGCAGTCCAGGAGGATGGCGCGCAGCCTGGCGCGCTCGTCGTGCCAGGTGCGGGCGTTCGCGAACCAGGCGTCGATGTCGGCGGTCTTGGGGCTCATGGGCGGGTGCTCGTCGGAGGCGGTGCGGCAACGCGCCGACTCTACCGCTTACTTCGCAGCGGAGTCGTGGGCTACCCACAGCGCGGTGGAGGCATAGCGTGGCTTGTACTGCGCATAATGTGCGTTATGTCAAATCACACTTCACCGTCAGCCCTTCAACGCCTCATCCCGCAAAGCAACCGCAACGCCCCCGCCGCCTCGCCATCGCTCAGTCCATCCCCGTCCACGACCAGCATCACCGAACGCTGCGGATCGGCGAGTCCCTGGAGCCTGCTCCAGGCCTGCGCGGCGCGTATCCGCAGGACGGAGTCGGTCATCAGGACGGCGTCGCAGTATGCCGTCTCCATGTCGCGCCGTTCTTCGACTTGCGTGCCCTGAAGGATGGCCCGGCCGTAGGTGACGCATCCGTGCGAATCGCACTGGATCACCCGCCTCGTCTGCATGTCGTGCCAGCGGCCGGACGGACCGACGGGCATTTGCCAGCGCGGCAGCTTGGCCTCAGGCGACAGGGTCTCGACGACCGAGGCCCGGATCTCCAGCCTGTCTCGGCGGTAGATCGCGGCGGACGTGGCCGTGGCGTGAACGGCATCGATTGTCCAGCGCAGGCCTGCATCGGTGCGGGCCGCGCCCGCCAAGGTTGCCGGCAACGGCAGCATGGCCTGCGGGCCGGGGCGATCCCTGTCGGCCGAGGCGGCTCCCAACGCCTGTCCCGTCGCGGTCAAGGCCCAGACCGTCAGCGGGACGGACAGGCCAGTCAGCATGGGCGCGAATCGATCGCGGCGACGAACCGCAGACTGCAGCGCGCCCGCTGGCAACGGCGAGGCCGCATCGCCTCGCAGGCGGGCCAGCGCGAACAACATGAGCACGAGCACCGCCAACACCGACAGCCACTGGATCTCGGCATGCGCCGTCAGGTTCATCTGTGAACCGCGCGCCCAGTCGATCCACACGATCGCGACGACCCGCACCAGGTTGGATGCAACACCGACAAGGGCTGCGAGGACGGCGAGCGACAGGACCTTCCAGATCGACCGGTACAGCAGCGTCCCGAAGAAGAATCCGAGGAACATCGACAGCGTCACCGAAGCCAGGCCCGAGCACTCGTCGATGACGATGTAGTGCTGGGCGCCGATCGCGACCTCGTAGCCATCGACGCGATGCGGCATCCCGGCGACGACGGCGAAGAGGTCGATGCCTCTCAGGGTGAGGTTCCGCAGCACCGGCTGCAGCACGTCGGCGGAAGGCACCATCAGGAACAGCAGCGCGAGCGTCGCGAAGCACTCGCGATACAGATGCCGGCCCAGTGCGCTGCGAGCGATGCCATGAAACGCGATCACCAGGGCCAGTTGCTGCACCACGGCGATGTGCATCAGGTCGCTGAGCCACCAGAGCATCGCGGCCGGCACGGTGGCCCACAGGCCGCGGAGATCGGGTGCCGCGCGATTTGCGCGCACGCGCTGGCTCAGGCCATGGAGCACCGCCGGCACGACCAGCCAGCACCACTGGAAGGCAGAATCGTCGCGCCAGGTGCGCGCGAGTTCCTCGCAGGTCGGCGCCATGACGAGCGCCGCGATGCCGCAGCCGACGGCGGCGTAGGCAGCGACCCGGCGATCGCCCTCGCCCGTCGTGCGCTGGACGCCAGCGTCGACGGAGGTCATGAGGCGAAGAAAAAGGCCGGCGCACTGGACTCCAGTGCCCGGCCAGCAGACAACGCCAGCTCAGCGACCCTGCTTGCGGCGGATGACGGCGACGCCGATCACCAGGCCGGCGGCGGCCAGTGCCAGCAGCGCGCCGCGGCTCAGCGCGTCTTCCAGCGGCGTTCCCAACGGCTTGATGTCCGCGGCGAAGCTGCTGGCGGCGGCGGTCATGGCCGTTGCGAAGGCGGCGACGCGCGCCAGTTTGTTGCTCATGGTGGTTCCTTTGATGAAGTTGGATCGCTTGGGCAAAGAGCCGGCGCGGTTTGGTCAAGAGGCTTAAGCACTAACCGTGCCGTGCCGATGGCATCAATGAAATCAACCACTTGGCGCACGATTCGAAACGCCGCATCCATCACTGTAAAATTATCCGACAGTCCCCTCTTCGGCGCCTTGTCGGCGTCGGCGCTTGCCTCGCGCGCACGCCCTCGCCCGCACCGTGGCGGACTTCGCACGTGGTGCCGCCATCTGTCCGCTTCGCGCGGCATCGCGTCCTGGCGCTGGGTTAAAGTCAGAAAATGCACAACGCATCCCGGCAAACGTGAGTGCCGTGTCCCTTCCCTTTGTCGTCGACGAGCAGGACCTGGAGCAACAGGAGCGCACCCTGGCGCCCTCGGGCGAAGCCCGGCTGAACGGGCTGGTGCCCCTGGCCTGGCACCTGCGCCAGCGCGACGGCAAGCGCGCCATCGGCCTGGCCCGGGAGGCGCGCGAACTGATGCGCCAATTCGAGCTCGGGGAGACGCGCGCGCGCGCCGTTGCGCTGCGTCTCGCGCTGGTCGAAGCGGAAGTCAGCTGGGGCCTGGCCGACTACGAGCACGCCCAGCGCCTGGTGGACGACGCGATCCTCGCGGCCCAGGCCTCGGGAGACACCGCCGCCGCGGCCGACGCGCGCTGGATAGCCGCCTCGCTGGCGAGCGACCTGGGCGACACGGTCCGCCGCGACGAATCCCTGCAGGCCTGCGAGGCGCTGGCCCATCGCCTCGGCGACGTGCAGCGCACGCTCATCGCCCGCGCCGCCATCGCGCGCTGGGCGGTGTTCAGCGATCCGATGCTGGCGCGCGAGCGCTGGGGCGATGCGTTCGGCGACGGCAGCGGGCCCTGGCCGGTCGGCGTCGCGACCTGGGTCACCGACTTCCTCGGCAATCTCGCCTTCTCCGACGGCGACAACGGCCCCGCGATCCTGCACCGCCTGCGCGTGCACGAGGATGCCGTCGCGAGCGGCCAGTGGCAGCGCGCGGTCGTCGCGCTCACCAACATCGGCGCCTGCTTCTCCAACCTCAACGACCACGACAGCAGCCTGATCTGGATGCAGCGCGGGCTGGACGAGGCGCGCCGCCTGGGCTGGCCGATGGCGGTGGCCGGCGCGCTGATCCAGCTGGGCGGCATCCTGCAGCCGCTGGGGCGGCTGGACGCCGCCATCGAGCTGCTGCAGGAGGCGCGCGGGATGCTGGTCATCGCGCCCAAGTCGCGCAGCCTGGTCATCGCCCTGCACTACCTCGGCGAGGGGCTCAACCTGCAGGGCAAGCACGCCGAGGCCCTCGAGGTGCTGGCCGAGCTCGAGATGCGCGCCAACACGCTCAAGCAGTCGGACATGCTGATGGAGGTGCGCCTCGCGCGCGCCACCGCGATGGCCGGACTGGGCCGGCGCGCCGAGGCCCTGGCGCTGGCGCACGACGCCCTTGCCTCCTGCCGTGAATTCAAGCGCCGCGTCGTCGAGATCCGCGTGCTGATGGAGCTCGCGCGGCTCTACACCACGACGCCGCCCGGCGAGCCGCCGGCGGACGCCGAGGATCACGCCGCGGCGCTGGCCTGCCTGCGCGAGGCGGTCGCGATCTCGCAGTCGATCGAGGGCTACCAGATCTCCGGTGACCTCTACGACGCCCTCGCGCAGGAGCACGCGCACGCGGGCGACCATGCGGTGGCCTACGAGGTGTCGCGCCAGGCCGCGAAGGCGCGCGAGGCGACGGTCGGCACGGCCGCGCTGAACCGGTCCATCGCGATGCAGATCGGCTTCCAGACGGAGCGCACGCGTGCCGATGCCGAACTGCAGCGTTCGCTGGCGACCACGCTGCAGCAGACGACGGCCACGCTCGAGGTCCTGGGCGCGATCGGCCAGGAGATCACGCGCCACCTCGACGAACAGGCCGTCTTCGACATCCTGCAGGCGCATGTGCACGACCTGCTGGACGCCACGCACTTCTCGGTCTGGGCGCTCAACGCCGCGGGCGACACGATCGAGCTGGCGTTCGGCATCGACGAGGGCCAGCCCATGGTCCCGGGGCGCCAGATCCCGATGGACCGCGAGGTCTCGAACGTCGCGCGCTGCGCCCGGACACGTCAGGAGATCCTGCGCCAGGAGGCGCCGGAAGGCTACAACCCGAACCACATTCCGGGGACGTTCCGCGCCGCGAGTGCGCTGTATGCGCCGCTGGTGGTGGGCGACAGCCTGCTGGGCGTGATGTCCATCCAGTCGCCGAAGGCGCATGTCTACGGCGAGCGCGAGCGGCTGATCTTCCGCACGCTGTGCGCCTACGGCGCCATCGGCCTGCACAATTCGCGCGCCTACAAGCTGCTGGGCGAGACGCTGGGCGAGCTGCAGCTCGCGCAGGACGAGCTCGCGCGCAAGAACGCGCTGCTCGAACAGGCCTATCTACAGCAGCAGGAGGCCAGCTTCACGGATCCGCTGACGCAGCTGCGCAACCGCCGCTTCCTGATGGCCCACATCGAGGACGAGATCGCGCTGACGCTGCGCCGCTCCGAGCGCCAGCAGCGCCAGTCGCCGATCGAGCCCACGCTCGACCACGACCTCGTCTTCTACATGCTGGACATCGACTTCTTCAAGTCGGTCAACGACCAGTACGGCCACGCCGCAGGCGATGCGGTGCTGGTGGAGATGGCGCGCCGGCTGCACAGCGTCATCCGCGAGACGGACTTCCTCATCCGCTGGGGCGGCGAGGAGTTCCTGCTCGTCGCCCGTGCCACTCATGCCGGCGAAGGCGCCGTGCTGGCCGAGCGGCTGCGCGGCGTCGTCGCGGAGCAGCAGTTCGACATCGGCGACGGCAAGTCGCTCGCCGTGACCTGCTCCGTCGGCTTCGCGAGCTTTCCGTTCCATGCGAGCGAGCCGAGGCTGGCGAACTGGTCGGAGGTCACGCGCCTGGCCGACCAGGCGCTGTATGTCGCCAAGGAAGGCGGACGCAACCGCTGGGCAGGCGTCGAGGCCACTCGCGCGCCGCGGGATCGCGCGCACTTCGAGCAGATCTGCCGCGACCCGCGGGCGGCCGAGGCCCAGGGCGACGTGACCCTGCTGCGCTCGCAGGCCGAGTGAGCCGCCTCAGCGATAGTCATTGACGACGTCGGACAGTGCGCCGAGGTGGCGCTCGTACGCCTTCCAGCGCGCGACCGAGGTCCGGTAGATGGGCTTGCGCACCTGCGCGACGCTGGCGGTCTTGACGATGCGCCGGTTCTGGTGGAAACCGAGGCAGCGCTCGTCCCACGGCAACCCGAGATACTCGACCAGCCGGCGCGCCTGGTTCTCGAAATCGCCCACCATCGCTTCGTAGGAAACGTCCAGGATGCGCCCCGCGGGCAGCACGTCGTGCCAGTGGCGCATCAACTCGTGATAACTGACCCAATACCTGCCGGTCATGCCCAGGTCGTAGCTGTAGCCGAGATTGTTGGCGATGAACAGGCGCGAGAAACACGAGAAGCAGGAATCCATCGGGTCGCGCATGGAATGCACGATGCGCGCGTTCGGGAACATCAGGTGGATCAGGCCGATGTGCTGGAAATTGTCCGGCAGCTTGTCGACGACATGCGTCGCGTTCGGTGCGAGTTCCCGGATGCGTTCGATATAGCGCCGGCCGAGCTGAAGATATTCCTCGGTGGAGTATTCGGCCAGCGTCTGCGGGAATGCACCGCCGTCGGCCCCGGGGTCGCCGTTCTCGACGTGCAGGGTTTCCGGAAGCCAGGTGATCTCGCCCGCCCCGTGGATGTTCGGCAGCGTCGCCAGCACCTGTTCCAGCAGCGACGTGCCTGAGCGCGGCATGCCGACGATGAAGATGGGCGTCGGGCCCGCGGCCGAGGGCGGCAGCTCGTGCCGCGCGAGTTTCTCGCGGGTGAATGTCGCGATGATCCGGCGCTGCAGATCCAGGTGCGCCGCCTCGTCCCACGGCGTCGTTTCGCGCTTGATGCGATTGCCCTCGGCGTAGGCGGCGAAGGATTCCTCGTGGCGGCTGGCATCCTCCAGCATCTTGCCCACGGTGAACCAGTATCGGACCTGGCCCTCGCGCGGCAGCGACGGCAGCCGGTGCTGCTGCGACAGCATCTGCTCGATATGCGGATCGCCCGGCTTGTAGGTCTTGAACTGGGCGAGATTGCAGTGCGCCTCCACCTGCAGCGGCCGCAGTTCCAGGATTCTCTCGAACGCGGCGCGGGCCTCGTCGACGAAACCCTGCAGGCGCAGGCTGCTGCCGAGATTGTTGAGCGCCTCGACATAGTCGGGCCGATACGCCAGTGCCTGGCGATATTCGGCGATCGCGCGGTCGTGTTCCTCGCGGTCCTGCAGCAGCACGCCCAGATTGAAATGGGCGACGGCGAATTCCGGCTTGAGTTCGATCGCGCGCACCAGATGGGCCTCGGCCTCGAATATCCGGCCGAGCCGGCGCAGGCAATTGCCGAGATTCGCGTGCGCCTCGGCCAGGCCCGGGCTGGCATCGAGCGCCGCGCGATACGACTGCTCGGCCTCGGTGAAGCGCTGCAAGGCCTCCTGGGCGACGCCCAGCGCGTTGCGCAGCGCGGCGTCGCGCGGCATGCCCGCCAGCGCCATGCGCAGCGGGGCCTCGGCCTCGGCGTGGCGGCCCAGCGCGACAAGCAGCAAGCCGAGATTGGCCTGGGCGGCGGCGAAGTCCGGCCGCAGCGCGACGGCCTGCTTGAACCACGCGACCGCCTCGTCGCCGGCGCCCCGCCCTGCCGCGGCGATGCCTTGCTGGAGCAGCTGTTCCACGCTCGATACGGCGGCGATGTCGTCGTGCAATGTCGTCATCGAGCCAGTTTGCCATCGCGCCGGGCACCGGTTGGAGAGGCGTCTCCCGAGGGCTACCGCGTTTCGGGTAGCAAGCTGAGCGCAGGCTGAGGGGGCGCTGGCTAGGGGCGAAGTCGGCGGCGAACACCGGCTTTTTGGACGGATCGCCTTTCAATCGGCTTTCAACAATACGGGGATGACATCTTTCGACTTCGATGACACCGGCGCGTCCCTGGACCCGACCGACTGGGCCAGCTTCCGCGCCCAGGCGCATCGCATGCTCGACGACATCCTCGATTTCACGCGCGACATCCGCCAGCGCCCGGTCTGGACACCGGCCCCGCAGCACGTGCGCGACGAGTTCCGTGCCGCCCTGCCGCATTCGCCCTCCGACCTCGGCGCCGTGCACGACGCCTTCATGCGCGACATCCTGCCCTACACCGCCGGCAACTCGCACCCCGGCTTCATGGGCTGGGTGCAAGGCGGCGGCACGCCGGTGGGCACGTTGGCCGAGATGCTGGCCGCCGGCCTGAACGCCAACCTCGGCGGCCGCGACCAGATCCCGCTGGAGGTCGAGAAGCAGGTGTTGCACTGGGTGCGCGAGCTGTTCGCGTTCCCGGCGACGGCCAGCGGGCTGTTCGTCACCGGCACGTCGATGGCCAACCTGATGGCCGTGCTGATCGCGCGCACCCGGGCGCTGGGCGCGGACGTGCGGCGCGACGGCCTCGGCGCGTCGGAGTCGCGCCTTGTCGCCTACACCTCGGCCGGCGCGCACAACTGCATCGCGCAGGCGATGGACCTGTCCGGCCTGGGCAAGGCCGCGCTGCGCCTCGTGCCGATGAACGAGCGCTTCCAGATCGACCTGGCCGCGCTCGAGGCCGCGATCGCGCAGGATCGCGCGGCCGGCCTGACGCCGTTCTTCGTCGCCGGCACGGCCGGCACCGTGGACGTCGGGGCGGTCGACGACCTCGGCGCGGTGGCCCGGCTCGCGGATCGCGAAGGACTCTGGTTCCACGTCGACGGCGCGTTCGGCGCGCTGGGCATGCTCGCGCCGGCGCTGCGTCCGCTGCTGGCCGGAATCGAGCAGGCCGACTCGATCGCGTTCGACTTCCACAAGTGGGGCCAGGTGCCCTACGACGCGGGCTTCCTGATCGTGCGCGACGGCCAGGCGCACCTCGACACCTTCGCCGCCCCCGCCGCCTACCTGCGCCGCGAGAGCCGCGGCCTGCAGGCCGGCTCGCCCTGGCCCTGCGACTTCGGACCCGACCTGTCGCGCGGCTTCCGGGCGCTCAAGACCTGGTTCACGTTCAAGGTCCACGGCGCGGACAGGATCGGCCGCGCGATCAGCCAGACCTGCGACCTCGCGCGTCATCTCGAACAGCGGATCAAGGCCGAGCCGCGGCTGGAGCTGCTGGCGCCCGTGGCACTCAACATCGTCTGCTTCCGCTACCGCTGTGCCGACGCGGATGCCGCGAATGCCGACCTCCTCGTCGCGCTGCAGGAGTCGGGCCTGTGCGTGCCGTCGTCGACGACGATCGATGGCCGATTCGCGATCCGCGCTGCCATCGTCAACCATCGGACCCGGCGCGAGGACGTCGACACGCTGATCCGCGCCACGCTGCAGATCGGCGACCGCCTGACGCATGCGAAGGCGAAACGCGCCGTGCCCGCCGCACCCGTGCCCTTCGTGCTGCTGCCGACCGAGCAGTTGCTGACGCAGGGCGGCGACGAGCGCCTGCTGCCGGTGGCGCCGGGCCGCCTCAACAAGTACGGCTGCGCACCGGTGCCCGACGCGGGCCTGGCCGCATTCGGCTCGTCGACGGCCACCTCGATCTCCACGCTTGGCTTCGCCGCCGCCGACCGCCTGCGCGGCGAGCTGCTCGCCGAGGCCGGCGCGGTCGACGCCGAGCTGCTGTATCGCCGCGAGTGCGACCGCGTGCGCGCGACGCTGAAGACGCTCTGCGGCGTCGACGACATCGCCGGCCTGGACATCGCACTGGCCGCCTCCGGCACCGACCTGCACCTGATCGCCGCCGAGTGGGCCAGCGGCGGCAGCGCCAAGGCGCCGCTGGTGATCATGATGGATGCCTGCGAGACCGGCAGCGGCGTGGCCGCGGCGCTCGGCGGCCGCCACTTCGGCGAGGCCTCGCCGCAGGGCGCGGTGCTGGTGGCCGGCGCGCCGGTCGACCAGCGCAATGCGCCCGAGGTCGTGCAGGTCGCCATCCGCGACGACGACGGCGCGCCGCGGCCGCTCGCCGACGTGCATGCGCAGATCGAGTCGCAGGTCGTGCGCGCCGTGGCCGCGGATCGCCGCGTGCTGCTGATCGCACTCGACGTGTCCAAGACCGGCCTGCTGGTGCCGGGCCCGGCGTGGGTCGCGGGCCTGCGCAGGCGCTGGCCGCGCTATCTCGACGTGGTGGTCGACGCCTGCCAGTTCCGGCTGTCGCCGGCATCGCTGCGGCGCTATCTCGACACCGGCTGCCTGGTCGCGATGACCGGCTCCAAGTTCCTCGCCGGCCCGACCTTCTGCGGCGCGCTGTTCATTCCGCCGGCGATGACCGCGCGCTGGCGCGACCGCCCGCTGCCGCCCGCACTCAGCGCCTATAGCGCGCGCGCCGAATGGCCGCAGGGCTGGGCCGCGGCGACGCACCTGGACGACGCCACCAACTTCGGCCTGCTGCTTCGCTGGCAGGCGGCGCTGGCGGAGCTGCAGGCGTTCGCGGACGTGCCCGCCACGAAGGCCCGCGACTTCGTCGAGACCTTCGCCGCCGCCGTGCGCGCGCGCGTCGAGGCCGAGCCCGCGCTGCGGCCGCTGCAGGTGCACGCGCTGCAACGCGGCGCCGGCGACGACGCATCATGGGATGCGACCCCGACCATCTTCCCCTTCGTCCTGCACCGCCTCGCGCCCGACGGCACGCGCGTGCCGCTGACGCGCGCCGAGACGCTGGACATCTACCGCCTGCTGCCCGACGACGCCGCCGGCCCGCGCTGCCAGCTGGGCCAGCCGGTGGCCTGCGGCAGCCGCGATGGCGTGCCGGTCAGCGCGCTGCGGCTGTGCCTGAGCGCGCGCCTGATCGTCGAGGCCACGGCCGACGGCGACGAGTCCGCCGCGCGCGTCATCGCCCGCGCGCTGGCCGCCCTCGACAAGCTCGTGCACCTCGTCGCCACCCGACACCCTTCCCTTTCGAAGCTCCAACATGCCTAAGACCGCCCATTCCCCGGCCGCGCGCAAGCCGGCGTCGCCGCTGCTGGCCGCCGACGAGATCATGACGCTCGCCAGCGAGGGCCGCTGGAGCGAGCTCGAGTCGCGCGCACGCGCCCTCGCCGCGCGCCAGCCCGGACACGCGCTCGGCTGGAAGGCGCTGGGCTCGGCGCTGATGCAGCAAGGCAAGTTCGCCGACGCGATCACCGCGCTCACGCGCCTGGTCAAGATCGTGCCGAGCGACATCGGCGGCCACAACAACCTGGCGCTCGCGCTGGATGCCACGGGCCGGCCCGTCGAGGCCGAGGCGAGCTATCGGCGCGCGATCAAGGTCAACCCGCGCTATGCCGGCGCGCACCAGAACCTCGGCGGCCTGCTGTCGCGGCTGGGCCGGTTCGACGAGGCGCTGAAGCACCAGCGGCTGGGTCTCGAGATCGAGCCGCAGCGCGCCGAGGCGCACCTGCTCGTCGCGCACGCGCTGCGCGAAATGGGCCAATTGCGCGAGGCCGAGGCCGCGTATCGCCGTGCGCTCGAACTGCAGCCCGACTTCTTCGACGCCCACCTGTACCTTGGCCTGGCGCTGTCCGACCTCGCCGACTTCGAACCCGCGCTGGCCCACCATCGCCGCGCCGTGGCGCTGCGCCCGGACAGCCATCCCGCGCAACTGCGCCTGGGCTCGCTCCTGAGCAAGCTGGGCCGCGACGAGGTCGAGATGCGCCAATGCTTCCAGCGCTGCATCGAACTCGAGCCGCGCAACGCGGACGGCTGGATCGCGCTCGGCAACGAGTTACTGCGCACCAAGGAACACGAGCGCGCGCGCCAGATGTTCGAGGCCGCGCAGGCGCTGCGTCCGCTGCTGCACAAGCCCGCGGTCAAGGCGACGCCCGACTTCACGGTGCTGATGCTCGACACCGCCGGCGCCGGCTGCACGCCCGTCGACTACCTCAGCGGCAAGGCCGTCTACGACCGCAACTTCTATTGCGTGATGGACAAGCCGAGCGAACACGTCGAGCTGCTCAAGACCAGCGGCGCGGTCGTCTTCAACATGATCGGCGACGCCGACAACGGCGCGGGCATCCTGCCGCACGCCGTCGACCTGGCCGATCGCCTCGGCCTGCCCGTCGTCAACCATCCGCGCCAGGTGCTGGGCACGAGCCGCGAGGCCATGGCCGCGCGCCTGGCCGGCACGCCGGACGCGCGCATCCCGAAGACGCTGCGCCTGTCGGCCGCCGAACTCGCGCAGGCGGCGACCTGCGGCGCGTTGAACAGCCTGTCGATGCCGCTGCTGCTGCGCACCGCCGGCACGCACGGCGGCGACGCGTTCGAGAAGATCGAGAGCTCGGAGCCCATCGGCGCCTTCGTCGCCCGGCATCCGGCGGACTTCTACTACGTCACCGAGTACGTCGACTACCGCTCGGCGGACGGCCTGTTCCGCAAGTACCGCTTCATCTGCATCGATGGGCAACTGCTGCCCTACCACCTCGCGATCCACGGCGACTGGATGGTGCACCACTTCCGCACCGACATGGCCAACCAGGCCTGGATGCAGCAGGAGGAGGAAGCCTTCCTCGCGCGTCCGCGCGAGGCCTTCGGCAAGGCTCAGCAGGCCGCCGTGCTGGCGATGGCGCGGGCGACCGGGCTGGACTATTGCGGCGTCGACGTCGGCGTCTGCCCCGACGGCGGCGTCGTCTTCTTCGAGAGCAACGCCACGATGCTCGTGCACGACGAGAAGGACGGCCCGTTCGTCTTCAAGAACCCCTACATCGCGCGCATCAAGGTCGCGTTCGACGCGATGATCGCGCGCAAGGCCGGCCGCGCCGCCTAACGCACGACCAGCGTCTGGATCGCGTGCGCCGGGATGGCCACGCGCGCCTCGTCGTGGCCGACGAAGAAGCGGTAGTCGACCGGCTGGTCGGTCGCGTTCATCACCACGGTGGCTAGCGAGCCGTCGGGGTTGGCCCAGGACGTCGTCGCCAGGCTGCTGCGGCTGCTCGCGGCCTCGACGCGGTGCGCGCCCGGGCGGATGAACTTCGAGAAGTGGCCCAGGTACCAGAAGCTGGGCGTGAACGTGAGCTCGCCGGTGCGGCTGTCCGCATGCACGGGCGCGAAGCAGAAGTTGCCGACGTGATTCGGGCCGCCGTGTTCGTCGAGCAGGATGTTCCAGTCGGTCCAGCCCTCGGCGCCGTTGTTGAAGTCGTTGATCAGCGCCGTGCCGTAGCGCTCGGCGTTGGCCACCGACTGCAGCCGCGCCGGGTCGAAGCCTTCGACGGCGGCCTCGGTCAGCAGCAGGTGCTTGTCGGGCCAGGCGCGCTGCACGGCCGCGACGTTGGCGAACATCGGCGCGCCGCCGGTCCAGGTCTCGTACCAGTGGAAGCCCATGCCCCAGGCGTATTTCGACGCGTCGGGATCCTCGAAGATCACGCGCGCCCGCTGCGTCATCAGGTCGCGGTTGTGATCCCACACGATGATCCTGCGATCGCCCAGGCCGGCCTGCGCCATCGCGGGGCCGAGGTGGTTCTTCAGGAAGTCGCGCTCGTCCTCGGCGCTGTAGATCATCGACTCCCAGCGCTGCGTGGCCATGGGCTCGTTCTGGATCGTGATGCCCCAGACCGTGATGCCCTCGTGCTCGTAGGCGCGGATGAAACGCGTGTAGTAGCGCGCCCAGGCGTTGGCGAACTCGGGTCTGAGCTTGCCGCCCTGCAGCATGCTGGCGTTGGTCTTCATGAACGCGGGCGCGCTCCAGGGGCTGGCGAACAGCGTCAGGTGGCCGCCCGCCGCGGCGATCGCGCGCTTGATCAGCGGGATGCGGAACTCGCGGTCGTGCGCGATGGAGAAGCTGGTCAGCCCGGCGTCGCCCTCGGCGATGTAGGTGTAGCTGGCGCTGCTGAAGTCGGAACTGTGGATCGTCGTGCGCGCCAGCGAGTAGCCGATGCCGTCCACGGGGTCGTAGTAGGCGCGCAGCAGCCGTTCCTGCTCCTTGGCGGACAGCCGGGCGAACACCTCGGCGCTGGCGTCGGTGATCGCGCCGCCGATGCCCAGCAGCGGCTGGTAGGTCCTGGCGGGATCGACGAAGACGGAGATGTCGCCTTCCGGCGGTTGCGTGCCCGGCGCCAGCGTCGCGCTGCTGGTGAGCGCGAGGCGCTGCTTGCCGTCGATCGCGGTGGTATGGACCTCCAGCGTCGCGCCGTGGGCCGGGCCCTGGGCGAGGCCGATCGCGCAGGCGACGGCGGCGGGAATGGCGGGGTTCATGGCGTCTCCGGAAGGCGGCTGGGGGCTCTCCGATAATGTTACCGCTGTTTTGAAAGCGGTTTCATGCGGTGCTCGAGCCTTCCGGCGGGAACCTCAGGCCGCCCGGACGCCTCGCGCCGGATTCAGCACCTCGATCAGGAACTCGGCGAATGCCTTGGCCGACGGCTTGGCGGCGCGGCCGCCGGCGAAGACGGCGTGGACGTCGATGTCCCCGCGGCTCCAGTCGGGCAGCAGCTCGACCAGCGCACCGGATTCGAGCTCGGCGCGGCAGCCCTCGCGTGTCATCGCGACGATGCCGAGCCCCGCCACCGCGGCCGCGACCGCCGCCTCGTTCTGGTTGGCCAGCACCTGGCCGTCGAGCCGTACCGTCACCTCGTCGTGGCCCGGTCGGCTGAAGGTCCAGCCGGCGCCCGTGCCGCTGACGCCGACGATGGCGCGATGCGTCGTGAGTTCCTCGGGCGTGCGCGGCGTGCCTGCGCGCGCGAGGTAGCCGGGCGACGCGACGATCACGCGCGGCGTCGTCAGGATGCGGCGCGCGACGGCACCCGAGCTGGGCAGCGAACCGAAACGCAGCGCGACATCGACGCCTTCGGCGATCAGGTCCTGGCGCTTGTCGTCGATCAGCAGCTCGATGCGCAGCGCCGCATGCCGCTCGGCGAACCTCGGCAGCGCAGGAATGACCGCGCGCACGGCCAGCGACGACGACAGCCCGACGCGCAGCACCCCGCGCAGCTCGCCGGTGCCGCGCGCCTCGTGGTCGGCCTCGGCCAGCGCATCGAGCAGCGGCTCCACGCGTTCGAGGTAGCGCGCGCCGGCATCGGTCAACGTCAGCGCGCGCGTGCTGCGCGTGAACAGCGCCGCGCCGAGGTCCTTCTCGAGGGCGGCGATGGTGCGCGAGGCGGTCGGCTGCGCGATCTCGAGCTCGCGCGCGGCGCGCGAGAAGCTGCCGGTGCGGGCGACGCGCACGAAGAGCCGCAGCGCGGCAAGTTGGTCGTTCATGGCGGCGACGACTATGGCACGAATGCCATGTCGCCGCCGGTGCATCACATGCCGGCGCCGCCGCCCACGAACAGCAGCTCGCCGGTGATGAAGCGTGCGTCGTCCGAGGCGAGGAAGACCGCCGGCAGCGCGATGTCCACCGGCTGGGCAGCGCGGCCCAGCGGCGTCATCGCGATCATCTGGCGCTCGAAGTCCGAGTTCGCGATGCCGGCGGTGTGCACGCCTTCCGTCAGGGTCAGGCCCGGGCTGATCGCGTTGACGCGGATGCCGCGCGGCCCCAGTTCCTTGGCCAGCGACTTGGTGACGACGCCGACCGCGCCCTTCGAGCCTGCATAGACCGCCGCGGCCGGCGGCGCCAGCGCGGTGGCCACGGTGCCGATGTTGACGATCGCGCCGCCGGACGCCGGCATCAGCGCGACGGCCTCGCGGCTGGCCAGCAAGGTGCCCAGCACGTTGGTGTCGAACATCTTGCGGAAGTTGTCCGGCGTGATCGCGTCCAGGGCCTCGAAGCTGTAGACCCCGGCGTTGTTCACGAGCAGGTCGACGCGGCCGAACAGTTCCTTGACGGCCGCGAACAGCTTGCGCACCTCGGCCTCGACGCTCACGTTGGCGCCGATCGCCACGGCCTTGCCGCCGGCGTCGACGATGTCGGCGACGACCTTGTCGGCGTCGCCGCGGCTGGTCGCGTAGTTGACGACGACGGTCGCGCCCTCGGCGGCGAACTGGCGGGCGATGGCGGCGCCGATGCCCTTGGAGGCGCCGGTGACGACGGCGATCTTGTTGGCGAGCTTGGTCATGATGCGTTCTTTCATTGAAGGAAGCCGAAGACGTTCCGGCTTGATTCCAATGTAGGAACGGCGCGCGTTTCGCAGTAGCCGGCCGGGGCGCATATGACTTATGGGCGTCCCGCATGAATCGCCCGGTGGTACAAAGCACGTCGCCGTTGCAGACCAACCCACCGGGTCCCGCTCCATGAAGCTCGTCCGCCTCGTCCTGTTGTTCCTGCTGCTTCCGTTCGCCGTGCACGCGCAGGGGATCGCCGCGCGCTTCGTGGACGGCTACGCCGACTCTGACGGCGTGCGCATCCACTACGTGACGTTGGGCAATCCGAAGGATCCGCCGGTCCTGATGATCCACGGCTTTCCCGACTACTGGTACTCGTGGCGCTTCCTGATGGCCGACCTCTGGCCCGACCACTTCGTCATCGCGATCGACCAGCGCGGATACAACCTTTCCGACAAGCCCGTCGGCGAGCAGAACTACCAGCTCGGGTACATGGTGGGCGACGTGGCCGCCGTGCTGCACCAGCTGGGCCTCGCGAAGGCGACGGTCGTCGGCCACGACTGGGGCGGCGTCGTCGCGTGGCAGGTGGCGATGACCCGGCCCGAGCTCGTAGACAGGCTCGTGATCCTCAACCTGCCGCACCCACGCGGGCTCAGGCGCGAACTCGCGGCCAACCCGCAGCAGCAGAAGAACAGCGCGTACGCACGCAGCTTCATGCAGGACGGCTTCGCAAGCAGACTGAGTGTCGCGGCGCTGGTCGACATCGCGGTGCCGGACAAGTCGGACGTCGACACCCGCGCGAAGTACACCGAGGCGATGCAGCGATCCAGCATCGAGGCCATGCTCGACTACTACCGCCAGAACTATCCGCGCGAGCCGTACGCGCCGGACACGTCGCCGGTCGTCCAGGTCAAGGCACCGGTGCTGGTGATCCACGGCCTCGACGACCCCTTCCTGCTGGCCGGCGCACTGGACGGCACCTGGCAGTGGGTGGACAACACGCTGACGGTGGTGACGCTGCCGCACGTCGGCCACTTCGTGCTGCGCGACGCGCCGGCTCAGGTGATACCCGTAGTCCGACACTGGCTTGCGCATTGACCTCGAAAAACTTTTCGAGCTCCGCGTAAGGATCCGCGAGGTCGGGCGACTGACGGATGTGCCGCACATCGGCGCGCATCATCAACCGTCAAGGAGTTCCAAAATGGACAAGCAAGTCTTCATCCGCACCGCCCTCGCCTCCGTCCTCGCCATCGGCGCCATGGCCGCCCACGCCGGCCCGGCCGCCCCCCAGCCGGACAAGGAAAAGTGCTTCGGCATCGCCAAGGCCGGCGCCAACGACTGCGCCAGCGCCACCGGCTCGCACTCGTGCGCCGGCACCGCCACCAAGGACAACGACAAGGGCGACTGGAAGTACGTCGAGAAGGGCACCTGCGACAAGATGGGCGGCTCGATGATGGCGCCGAAGAAGTAATCTTCGACGTCTGCATCGAACGGAGGCCGGTCGTGACCGACATCGTGCAACCCCTGTCAGGTACCGGAATCGGCCTTCGCCAGCCGCACTACCGCGAGGTCTTCGAGCGGCGGCCGGAGCTGGCCTTCCTCGAGGTCCACAGCGAGAACTTCTTCCTCGACGGCGGCGCCTCGATGCACGCTCTCGAGCGCGCGCGGGCCGCGTATCCGATCAGCCTGCATGGCGTCGGGCTGTCGCTGGCATCGGCCGATGCGCTGGCCGGCGAGCACCTGGCCAAGCTGAAGCGCCTGGTCGACCGCGTCGAGCCGGCGCTGGTGTCCGAGCACCTGTGCTGGGGCGGCGTCGGTGGCGTTCACTTCAACGACCTGCTGCCCTTTCCGTACACCGGCGAGGCGCTCGCGCTGCTGGCCGACCGGATCGACCGCGTGCAGGCGACGCTCAGGCGCCGCATCCTGGTCGAGAACCTGTCGGCCTACGTCGAGTGCCGCCACAGCGCGATGACAGAGACCGCGTTCCTCGCGGAACTCGCGCGCCGCACCGGCTGCGGGCTGCTGCTGGACGTCAACAACCTCTACGTCAACGCGATCAACTTCGGCTTCGATCCGGCCGCGCGGCTCGGCGAGCTGGCGGGCGACTCGATCGGCCAGATGCACCTCGCCGGCCACGCCGTGGTCGACGACTGCCTCATCGACACCCACGGTTCGCTCGTCTGCGACCCGGTGTGGTCGCTGTACGAAGAAGCCTGCCGCCGCTTCGGCCCGAAGCCGACGCTGATCGAATGGGACACCGACCTGCCCGCGCTCGACGTGCTGCTGTCGCAGGCCGCGCAGGCCGACGCCATCGCGCGGCGCGAGGTGGCCCATGCCTGAGCTGCTCGACTTCCAGGCGGACTTCGCCGCCGCGTTGCGGGAACGCCAGCGCACGCCGGCGATGGAACGCTGGCTCGCCGGCAGCGGCGACGTCGTCGACCGCCGCATGGCGATCTACCGCGCCAACATGATGGCCGCGGCCGAGAAGGCGCTGGCGTCGGCCTATCCGGTGATCCGCCAGGTGGTCGGCGAGGACTTCTTCCACGGCCTGGCGCGCGAGTACCAGCGCGGCGCGCCGTCGACCAGTGGCGACCTCACCGGGTTCGGCGAGAGTTTCGGCGCCTTCCTTGCGGCGTTCGAGCACGCGCGCAGCCTGCCCTACCTGCCGGATCTCGCCCGCCTCGAATGGGCGGTGCACCGTGCCTACGGCGCCGCCGATGCGCCCGACTGGGATCCGGCATCGCTGGCCACGGTCGAGCCCGACCGGCAGGCCGAGATCCGTTTCCAGTGGGCGCCCGGCACGGCCATCGTCGAGTCCGCCCATCCGATCGTGCGCATCTGGACGATCCACCAGCCCGGCTACGACGGCGAGTTCAGCGTCGCCTGGGACCTGGCCGACACGGCGCTCGTCGCCCGCGACGGCTACCTGGTGAGCGTGACCGGCTGCAGTCCCGCCGACGCGGCCTTCATCGCCGCGTCGCTCGCCGGCACCCCGTTCGGCGAGGCCGCCGCCGGCGTGCTGGCCGGCCACCCCGATTTCGATCTCGGGGCCCTTCTCGGCCGTGCCATCCCGGCGCGGCTGATCTGCGGCTTCACACTTTGACCAGAACCATGCGAAACCTCATCCAACGCGTCCTCGTCCTCACGGGCTTGGTCGACCGACTGCAACCCGTCGCGCTGCTGGCGCTGCGGCTTTACGTGTCCTCCGTCTTCTTCCGTGCCGGGATCATCAAGATCTCCGACTGGGGCGCGACGCTCGCGCTGTTCCACGACGAGTACAAGGTGCCGCTGCTGCCGCCCGACGTCGCTGCCTGTGTCGGCGCCTTCGGCGAGCTCGCCTTCCCCGTCCTGATCACGCTGGGCCTGATGGGCCGCTTCGGCGCGGCCGGGCTGTTCGTCGTCAACGCGATGGCGGTGATCTCGTACCCGCAGCTGTGGGGCTTCGACTGCCCGGCCGGCATCCACATGCACTTCGTGTGGGGCGCCATCCTGCTGCTGCTGGCCATCTTCGGGCCGGGCAGGCTCTCGCTTGACGAACTGATCCTGAAGCGGTTGGGCTTGCGACCCGCGCCGGCAGCCTGACCGGGCCGCGCGACTCGTCGGACGGCGTCCTCGGACGCCGTTTTTTCGTTCAGCGCCCGATGAAGCGCTGCACCAGTTCCAGCAGCGTCTCGACCTTGAACGGCTTGCGCAGGAACGCGTCGTAGCTGTCGAAGTGGTCGCGGATCGCGACCTCGGGCAGGCCGCTGTTGAGGATGATCTTCGTGTCCGCGAACTGCGGGTCGGCGCGCAGCGCGCGCGAGAACTCCGCGCCGTTCATCAGCGGCATCATGTAGTCGACGATGACGAGATCGGGCACGACGTCGCGCGCCTGGATCAGCGCGAGCTGCCCATTGACCGCGCAGAAAGCCCGATAGCCTTCCTCCTCGAGGATCAGGCTCAGGACTTCCGCACTGCCCAGTTCGTCGTCAACGACAAGAATGGTCTTCACGCGACGCCTTTTATCCCCGCGCCGTCACTTCGACGGCGAAGGCACGGGGCCTTCAGGGCCGGCAACGGGTTGCGCCGAAGGAATCACATCACCGTCCGCCCGATAGGTTCCGGCAATGTGCATTCCTTGCGAATCGATCCTGAGCCTGCGCAGCCCGGCCTGGTAGTCGGTATCGCGCATCTTGATGATCGTCAGCAGCCGCTCGACGTGGCCCTCGTCGTGGACGAAGCGCAGGAAGAACAGGTTGTCGACGAGGCCGGAAACGCCCCAGGGCATCGAGACGACGCTGCTGACGACGTCGCGCGTCTCCAGCGTCATCAGCACCGTCACCTGGCGGCTGCGCAGCTCGTTGACCAGGCAGGAGAAGAAGCGGTTGATGCGTTCGGGATAGACCGTCGAATCGAGGAAGCCCGACAGGCCGTCGATCACGAGACGGCGGACATTGCGCCGGGCGATGGCCGACAGCAGGCGCTCGGCGACCTCGTCGAGCAGCGCCTCGCCCGGCGTCTGCCACATCAGTTCGACCGCGCCGGACGACTCCAGCGGCCCCAGGTCGAGCCCGAGCGAACGCGCCTTGGAGCGGATGCGCTCCGGGCCTTCGAAGAAGCTCAGGTGCAGGCCCGGTTCCTCGGGCGTGCTGGCGTGCACGAATTGCACACCCATCGTCGTCTTGCCGGTGCCGGTCGAGCCGATCACGACGGTGGAACTGGACTTGGGCAGGCCGCGGCTGGCCAGCTGCGCATCGAGCGACGGGATCCCGCTGGTCGTGGCCTCGGCATGCATGGCGTCCGTCGCGGCGCCGCGGTACATCGACTCGATGCGCGGGAACACGGTGATGCCGTCGTTGTCGATGCGCAGCGAATGCTTGCCGCGCAGCGGGCCGGCGCCGCGGAACTTGCGCACCTGGATCGAGCGCTCGGAGCGCGCGTCGAACAGCTTGTCCTCGACCTCGATGAGGCCGTCCACCATCGTGTGCTCGGCGGCCATGCGATGGATGTTGCCGCTGGTCAACAGCAGCACCGTGCAGTCCTGCAGCACCGCGATGCTCTGCAGCTCGTGGATGAACTTCTTCAGGTCGAGGTCGCTCGCGCCCTCGGACGCGGCCACCAGGCCGTCGAGGACGAGCACGCCGACCTTGCGCGTGCGCATCTCGCGCCTCAGCACGCCCATCAGGCCCTTCAGGCCGGCGCTCTCGAGTTCGTGGAAGGCGCTGATGTAGGCCAGGCGGTCGGGGAAGGCCTTGACGTCGAAGAACGACAGCGTCGACAGGTGCTGGATCATGCGCGAGTGCGACTCGGCCAGCAGCGTCACGTAGACCGCCGAGCCGCCCTCGGCGACATGGCCGTAGCAGATCTGGTTGGCCAGGATCGTCTTGCCGCAGCCCGGCAGCCCCTGGATGATGTAGACGCCGGTGCGGAACAGCCCGCCCCCGAGGATCTGGTCGAGGCCCGGCACCGCGCTGCGCAGGCGCTCGATCGGGCCGACGTTGTCGGTGGTGGAGGATGTCATCGGTGAGTGCTCATGTCGTCGGCTTCGGGGATTCGCACCGTGAAGACGCAGCCGGTGCCGGGCGCGCTCTGCAAGGTGACCTCGCCGTCCATCGCCTGCACCAGGCGGGTGACGATCCACAGGCCCAGGCCCGTCCCTGCGCCGCGGGACGAGTGGGCCGCCACCGCGAACTTCTCGAAGACCGTCTTCTGATCCGCGAGCGCGATGCCGCGGCCATTGTCTTCGACTTGGACGCTCCACGCGTGGCCGCCGGACGACAGGCGGATCGTGACGTCGCTGGCACTGGAATGCTTGAACGCGTTGAGCAGCAGATTGTCGACGACCTGCTCGAACGCGACCGGGTCGACCGCGCGCATCGGCCCGAACGTGGCCTCGTCGAACACCACGCGAACCGCGATGCCGCGCGAACGGCCCTCCTGCTCCAGGCTGTCGACCAGGCTGGCCACCAGCGCGGGAACGTCGATGCGCTGACGTGCGAGCGGATACGTGGCGCCCGGCGAGGCGAGCAACTCCATCAGCACGGTGACGCGTTCCGAGTAGCGCCTGAGCGTGAGCTCCGCGCGGCGGATGCGCTCCGCCGCCTCGGCCGCGTTGCCCGCCTGCGCGGTGCTGCGGGCGAGCGCCAGATGAAGCGCCAGCGCATGCAGCGGGTTGCGCAGCTCGTGGGCGGCCAGCGACAGCACGTCGTCGCGCAACGCGATCTCGCGCTTCAGGCGTTCGAGCTCCGACGCATCGTCGGTGCGGCGGCGCCCGGGGTGCGGCTGCGTGGGTCGCAAGGGATCGTGGCTCACGTTGGCTGGCTGGCGTCTCGGGCGGTCATCGACGGCGGTGGCGGGTCGATGAACTGTATCCCGGCATCGCGCTGTTTCGATGCCACACGACAGCAAATATCGAGCCGACAGTGCGTCTGCGGCTGCTCGTTTTCCACGAGGCTGAACAGGCCCTGTCGGGCACGCGCGTTGCCGCGTCGCGGCCCGCTCAGGCGAGCGCCGCGACGACCTGGGCGCGGCGCGGCGGCGTGCGGCGCGCGCGCGGCTTCTTCAGGAACGTCGCGAGGAAGGTGCGCCGGGACTTGTCTGGAAAGCGCACGCCGATCTCTTCGCCCTTGATGCTCTCGACGACGCCCTCGCCGTATCGCGGCGCCTTCACGGCGTCGCCCACCTCGAACGGTGATGGCGACGTCGGCGCCCCGACCTCGATCAGGCGGGGCACCGCCTCGGGTTCGGCCAGCAGCTCGATCGGTTCGGAGGCGAGACGCGCGCAGTTGTCGCAGTGGCCGCAGCGCTCCGCGCTCGCGGGCAGCGCCTCGTCGAAGCCCTCGAGCAGAACGCGCCAGCGGCAGAAGCCGGTCTGGGCGAAGAACACCATGCGTTCCAGCGCGTCGTGGTCGCGTTCGCTCTTCTTCGCGTAGTCGCTCGCGAGCGCGCCGAGGTTGTCCGCCGTCGCTTCGCGGCGCGTGCGGCGCCAGCCGTGGGTGGCGTTGCAGCTGGCCAGTCCGCCGTCGCGCAACAGGCTCAGGGTCACCGACAGCCGGTTCTTCGGCATCGCGGGCAGGCGCGCGTCGAGCTCGGCCAGCGTCGAGCCCTGCGGCGCGATCTCCAGCGCCTCGATGGCCTGCACCAGGTCGGCGACGAGCGGGTAGCGCCGCGCGAGGAAGAACTGCTGCACCTGGCGATCCTTGCGATGGAAGATCAGCACGCAGCGGGCGGCCTCGCCGTCGCGTCCGGCGCGGCCGGCCTCCTGGTAGTAGGCCTGCACGCTGCCGGGCATCTGGAAATGGATCACGTAGCGGATGTCGGCCTTGTCGATGCCCATGCCGAACGCGTTGGTCGCCACCATCACGCGCTTGGCGCCGCTCATGAACGCGTCCTGGTTCGCGTTGCGTTCGGCCGCGGGCAGCTTGCCGTGATAGAGCGTCACCGACTCGCCGGCGTCGCGCAGGCGCTCGAAGACCTCCGTGCAGCACTTGACCGTCGACGTGTAGACGATGCCGTCGCCGGGCGTCGCGCGCAGCGTCTCGAGCAGGCGGTCGACCTTCTCCGCGTCGCTGGTCACCTGGAGCACCTCGAGGTCGAGATTGGCGCGGTACATGCCGGTGTTGACGACCTCGAGCTCGGGCACGCCGAGCTGGTGGCGGATGTCGTCGACGACCTCGGCGGTGGCGGTGGCGGTCAGCGCGAGCACGGTGGGATGGCCCAGTGCCTCGATCGCGGCGCCGATCTCGAGGTACGCGGGGCGGAAGTCGTGGCCCCATTGCGAGATGCAGTGCGCCTCGTCGACCACCAGCAGCGCGACGCCCTGCGTGGCCAGCGCGGCGCGGAACTCGGGGTCGGCCAGGCGCTCGGGCGTGGCGAACACGATGTCCGAGCGCGAGTCGGCGATGCGCTCCATCGAGGCGTCCTGCTCGCTGGCCTTCTGCGCGCTGTTGAGCTGCTCGGCGACGACGCCGGCCTCCTCGAGCTTGCCAGCCTGGTCCTTCATCAGCGAGATCAGCGGCGACACGACCACCGTCGTGCCGTCCAGGTGCAGCGCCGGCAACTGGTAGCACAGCGACTTGCCGGCACCGGTGGGCATGATGGCCAGCGTGGGCTGTCCCGCGAGCACGCGCGTGATGACGTCGTGCTGGCCGGAGCGCAGCTCGTCGAAGCCGAATGTGTCGCGCAGCGATCGGCGCAGCGCCGCCGGAATGGGTGGGGTCATGCGTTGGAACGAGGCAAGCGCCATGCCTCAGCGGAAGCGCACGGCCGGCCGCGCCTCGACAAGGTCGGGGGTCGCGGCCGCTGCGGGCGTGTCCTGCCGCGAACCGAACGCGTGCGCGTAGGCCCACGTGAACTCCGCGCCGAACAGGAAGATCTGCGCCGAGTAGTAGACCCAGGCCAGCAGCACGGCCAGCGAGCCCGCCGCGCCGAAGCCCGACGCCAGCGCGCTCTTGCCGATGTAGAGCCCGATCAGGAACTTGCCGATCGAGAACAGGAAGGCCGTCACCAGCGCGCCGATGCCGACGTCGCGCCACTCGATCGTCGCCTGCGGCATGAAGCGGTAGATCATGGCGAACAGCGCGGTGGTCAGCACGAAGCTGACGACGAAGTTGACGCCGTGCGCGAAGCCTTCCCAGCCCACCAGCGCCGACGTCGACCAGCTCGCGAACGCATCGAACGCGGCGCTCGCGGCCAGCGACACGAGCAGCATGAAGCCCATCGCGAAGATCATGCCGATCGACAGCAGCCGCGTGCGGATGAAGGCCCACCAGCTCGAGACCTTCTGCTTCGTGGGCACCTGCCAGATCCGGTTGAGGTCGTCCTGCAGCTCGGCGAACACCGAGGTCGCGCCGATCACCAGCACCACCACGCCGGTGACGGTGGCGAGGATGCCCGACGAGGGCTTGGACACGTTCTTCAGCAGATCCTGGATCGCCTGCGCGCCGTTCTGGCCGATCAGGCCCTGCAGCTGGTCGACCACCGCGCCCTGCGCCGCGTCGCGCCCGAACACGAGGCCGGCGACCGAGATCGCGATCAGCAGCAGCGGCGCGATCGAGAACACGGTGTAGTACGACAACGCGGCGCCCATGCTCTGCGCGTGGTCGTCGATCCAGGCGTTGGTGGCCTTGGACAGGACGGTGCCGAGGCGGCGCAGGTACATTGGGATCCTCGCGGTGGTTGCGTCGTCCCGACGGCAACACCCATGCCCGACCGCATCGCCCTCACGCCATGTTCATCGTCACGCTGACCTACCTGAAGCCCGTCGAGGAGATCGACGCCCTGATGCACGACCACGTCGAGTGGCTCAAGAAAGGCTACGAGGACGGCCTGTTCATCGCCTCGGGACGCCGCATCCCGCGCACCGGCGGCGTGATCCTCGCAAGGTCCGGCGACGAGGCGGCGCTGCGCGAGAACCTCGCCCGCGACCCGTTCGTGATCCACGGTGCCGCGCGCTGCGACGTCGTCGAGTTCGCGCCCAGCATGACGTCGCCGGGCGCGGAAGTGCTCAAGTCGCTCTAGCCGACGAGCTTGGCCGCGATCTCGGCGACGCGCTTGCCGTGCAGCTTCGCGGTCTCGAGATCGCCCGAACGCGGCGCTTCCTCCGGCGAGGCGTCCGACGGCGAGATGGACAGCGTGCCCGCGAAGCCGGCCGTCCAGTTGATGTCGGCGTGGCTGTGTTCCTTCTTGTTGGACGGCATCAGCCCGGTGCCGACCCAGAACTGGCCGTGCTGCTGCGACAGCGTCCAGAAGTACGTCATGGTCGAGAACTTGTCGCCGTTGGTGGAGGCCGAGTTGGTGAAGCCGGCGGCGACCTTGTTCTTCCAGGCCTGCGTGAACCAGGGCTTGGACGAGGCGTCGGCGAACTTCTTGAACTGCCAGGCCGGGCCGCCCATGTAGGTCGGGCTGCCGTAGATCACGGCGTCGGCGCGCGAGATCTCTTCCCAGCTGGCTTCCGGGATGTTGCCCTCGGCGTCGATGCGGTAGAGCGTGGCGTGGGTGTCGGCGGCCGACGCGGCGCCGGCATGGATGGCCTCGGCCAGCTTGGCGGTGTGGCCATAGCCGCTGTAGTAGATGATGGCGACGTTCGTCATGGCGCTTTTCCGGTGTGGTGAGGGAAGCCGCCATTCTGTTGGCGAACCGGAAGCCCCGTCGCCCGCGGGGCTGTCGAGTTCAGAGCAGCTTGTCCAGCGTGATCGGCAAGTCGCGCACGCGCTTGCCGGTGGCGTTGAAGATGGCGTTGGCCACCGCGCCGGTCACGCCGGTCATCGAGACCTCGCCCAGCCCCTTCGCCCCCAGCGAGTTGACGTGCGGGTCGACCTCGTCGACGAAGCCGACGTCGATGTCGCCGATGTCGGCGTTGACCATCACGTGGTACTCCGCCAGGTTGGCGTTGACGAAGCGGCCGCTGCGCGGGTCGAGCACCGACTCCTCGGTCAGCGCCATGCCCAGCCCCCAGACGATGCCGCCCAGCAGCTGGCTGTGCGCCGTCTTCGCGTTGATGATGCGGCCGGCGCCGAAGCGGCCGACGATGCGCGGCACGCGCACGATGCCGAGGTCGCGGTCGACGTGCACCTCGGCGAACACGGCGCCGAACGAGTTCATCGAGAACTGCCTGTCCTCGTCGCCCGGCTTGCTGTTGCCGTCGGCGACCAAGGGCGCGCCGCCGAGGCGGCTCAGCAGCACGGCCACGTTGTCGCGCCTGCCCTCGCCGGTCTTCGCGCGCAGCCAGCCGTCCTCGATCGTGACGTCTTCGGCCGCGGCGCCGTGCAACGGCGACTCCGGGTCCGCGATGGCCTTGGCGACGAGCTGGCTGCGCGCATCCGCGCACGCCGCGTCGACCGCCGAGCCCACGCTCTCCATCGTCATCGACCCGGCCGAGATCGGTGCCTCGGGCAGGCGGGTGTCGCCCAGCTCGAAGCGCACGCGGCCCACCGGCAGGCCCAGCGCGTCCGCGGCGACCTGGGCCATCACCGTGGTGTTGCCGCAGCCGATCTCCGACGTGCTGGAGCTGACCAGCGCGCGGCCGTCGGCGGTGATGCGCACGCGCGCCGCACACGGGCTGCGCTTGGCCGGCCGCGTCGCGCTTGCGCAGCCCAGGCCGACCAGCCAGTGGCCATCGCGCAGTGCGCCGGGCGTCGTGCTGCGTCGCGACCAGCCGATGCGCCCGGCGCCGACGCGGTAGCACTCGGCGAGCGACTTGCTCGAATACGGCGCGTTCTTCTGCTCGTCGCGCGGCGCGTCGTTGCGCAGGCGGAACTCGATGGGGTCGATGCCCGCGGCGAACGCCAGCTCGTCGAGCGCGCTCTCCAGCGCGAACATGCCCGTGGATTCGCCGGGCGCGCGCTGGAAGGTCGGCGTGCCGACGTTGAGCTTGACCAGCCGGTGCGCGGTCGCCACGGCCGGGCTCGCGTAGAGCTGGCGCGTGACGACGGCGCAGCTCTCGACCCAGTCCTCGATCACGGAGGTCGTCGACGTCGACTGGTGTTCGAGCGCGGTCAGGCGGCCCTGCTCGTCGCAGCCGACGCGAAGCGTCTG
Organism: Scleromatobacter humisilvae; assembly: GCF_023231945.1. Taxonomy (GTDB): domain Bacteria; phylum Pseudomonadota; class Gammaproteobacteria; order Burkholderiales; family Burkholderiaceae_C; genus Scleromatobacter; species Scleromatobacter humisilvae. The sequence goes on along the minus strand of NZ_JAJLJH010000002.1, from coordinate 328,819 downwards.
CGCGGTGCGCGGCCGTCCGCCCACCGGTCCGAACAGCTGCGGCCGCTGCATCACCAGCCGCACCGGCCGCCCGAGCTGGCGCGCCGCCATCGCCGCGAGGATCACGTGCGACCACGCCGAGCCCTTGCCGCCGAACGCGCCGCCGACGAAGGACGAACGCACGTGCACGAGCTCGGGCGGGATGCCGAAGGTCTTGGCCAGCGTCCGCCGCACGCCGGCCACGTACTGCGTCGAGTCCTCGATGGACAGCTTCTCGCCGTCCCAGCTCGCCAGCGTCGCGTGCGGCTCCATCGGGTTGTGGTGCTGGAACGGCGTGGTGTAGCCCAGCTCGACGCGATGAGCGGCCGAGGCGAGGCCGGCCTCGATGTCGCCGCGCGTGGTATCGGGCGGCGCGCCGTTGAACTTGTCCGGGGCGTACGCGTTCGGCCTCTCGGCCTCGAAGTCGACCTTCGCCTCCGCGCGCGCATACGTCACGCGCACGAGCGCGGCGGCGCCGTTCGCCTGTTCGATCGTCTCGGCCACGACCACCGCGATCGGCTGGTTGCTGTAGGCGACCTGGTCGTCCTGCAGCAGCGACAGCACGCGGCCCTCCGGCGGATGGGCGGCGGCCTTGCCGTCCTGCGGCAGCTTCATCGCGTTCGCGTGCGTGATCACCGCGACGACGCCCGGCGCGCGTTCGGCGGCCGCGGCGTCGATGCGGGCGATGCGCCCGCTGGCGATGGTGCTGGTGACGAGCACGGCGTGGGCCATGCGCGGCGGCGCGAGGTCGCCGGTGTAGTGGGCCTGGCCGCAGACCTTGAGCGGGCCGTCGACCCGGTCCAGTGGGGCGCCGACGCTCGTCATGCCTGGGCTCCCGCCGTCTGCAGCGCCCGCACGATCGCGCGTCGCGCCAGCGTCAGCTTGAACCCGTTCTGCGACGCGGGACGCGCGCCCTGCAGCAACAGGTCGGCCGCCTCGCCGAACGCGGCGTCGGAGGGCTCGTGTCCGACGAGACGCGCCTCGGCCTCGGGACGCCGCCACGGCTTGTGCGCGACGCCGCCGAGCGCGAGCGCCGCGTCGCGGATCACGCCGCCGCGCACGTCCAGCGCCGCGGCCACGGAGACGAGCGCGAACGCGTAGCTCGCGCGGTCGCGCACCTTCAGGTAATGGGCATGGCCGGCGAAGCCGTCGGGCGGCAGGTCGACGCCGAGGATCAGCTCGCCCGCGGCCAGCGTCGTGTCGCGCTGCGGCGTGTCGCCGGGCAGCCGGTGGAAGTCGGCCATCGCGATCGCGCGTTCCCCGCGCGGGCCGCGCACGTGCACCTGCGCGCGCAGGGCCGCGAGCGCGACGCACATGTCGGACGGATGCGTCGCGATGCAGGCCGCGCTGGCGCCCAGGATCGCGTGGTTGCGATTGATGCCGCCGACCGCGCCGCAGCCGCTGCCCGGCGCGCGCTTGTTGCAATGCTCGAAGCCGGTGTCGTAGAAGTACGGGCAGCGCGTCCGCTGCAGCAGGTTGCCGCCGACGGTGGCCATGTTGCGCAGCTGCGGCGACGCGCCGGCCAGCAGCGCCTGGCTCAGCAACGGGTAGCGCGTGCGGATCAGCGGGTGGTTGGCGACATCCGAGTTGCGTGCCATCGCGCCGATGCGCGCGCCGCCGTCGGCGGTGGCCGTCACGTCGGCCAGCGGCAGCCGGCTGACGTCGATCAGCAGCATCGGCTGCACGACGCCGCCCTTCGCAAGATCGATCAGGTTGGTGCCGCCGCCGAGGAAGTGCGCCCCGGGCGTGAGTCCGAGGCGCAACGCCTCGTCGATGCTCTGCGCGCGCCGGTAGCCGAACGGCGTCATGCCACGCCCTCCTGCTTCGCAACGATGCGCACCGCGCGCACGATGTTGGCGTAGGCGCCGCAACGGCACAGGTTGCCGCTCATGCGCTCGCGGATCTCGGCGTCGCCGAGCGGCACGGCGCCCTGCTGCCGCACATCCGGCGTGACCGCGCTGCAGTCGCCGCGCCGGGCCTCTTCCATCAGCGCGACGCCCGAGCAGATCTGGCCGGGCGTGCAATAGCCGCACTGGAACGCGTCCTCGGCGATGAACGCCGCCTGCAGCGGATGCAGCTGGCCGGGCTGTCCGAGGCCCTCGATGGTGGTGATCTCGTCGCCGTCGTGCGCCAGCGCCAGCGCGATGCACGAGTTGATGCGGCGGCCGTCGACGATGACCGTGCAGGCGCCGCACTGCCCGCGGTCGCAGCCCTTCTTGGTGCCGGTCAGCCCGAGGTTGTCGCGCAGCGCGTCCAGCAGCGTGACGCGGGGCTCCACGTGCAGCGCATGGTTCTGGCCGTTGACGCGCAAAGTGAGCCCGACGGGCGGCGCGGACGGCGGGGTCTCGGGCTCCGAGCGCGCGGCCCGGGCCTGTCCGACGACCAGCGGCGCGCCGGCGAGCGCGCCGGCCGATTGCAGGAAGCCGCGTCGCGTGGCGCCCGCGGGCGGGGAATCGTGGGACATGGCGGACGGTGGCGGGGCCGGCGTTGCGACCCGGGAGGGGCAGCAATCGGCGTGCGCGACCGTCGCGCCTTCAGCGCGGCGTCAGGCGGTCTCGCCGCCCTCGCCGCCGCCGGATGTCTCGGCCGACGCCGTCTTGCGGCCGCGGCGTGCGCCGAAGCGGTTGTCGGGCGCGGTGAGCGCGTCCTCGAGCAGCGTGCCCCAGCGCATCTGCGCCTCGCGCGAGGCGACCAGGGTCTCGAACTCGGGCCCGGAACGCGACGGGTAGACGCGGTCGAGGGCGCGCTGGTCCTTCTGCGCGAAGTGCGTGGTGATGCGCTTGACCGTGGCCTGGTAGATCTGCGACACCCGCGAGGTGCTGACACCCAGCGATTCGGCGACCTCCTCGGTGCTCATGCCGATGCCCATGTAGGCGTCGATGACCTGGCGCTCGCGCTCGGGCAGCGTCGCGAAGAACTTCTCGAGGCGGCGCAGCAGGATGGCCGTGTCGACCCGCGCCTCGACCTCGTCGTTGGCGGTGGCGGCGTGGCTGCCCTGCGGGGTGTAGTGCTCGCCGTCGTCGTCGTCGTCGTTGAGGCTCTGCGTCTGCGCGGTGGAGGCGGCTTGCTCGAGCTCGGCGATCTCGTTGACCTCGATGCCGCACACCTCGCTCAGCTCGCTGAGGCTGGGCGGCTGGTCGTGGCCCTGCATCCAGCGCTCGCGGGCGATCTGGATCACCTTGAACTTGCGCCGCTGCGAGCGGCTCAGTTGATCCATCTGGCGCAGTTCGTCGAGCATCGCGCCCTTGACGCGCAGTTGCGCGTAGCGGAGGAAGGCTTCGCGGCCCTCTTCGCTGTCCGGATCGCCTTCCCACTGGAAGTTCATGGCCGCCTGCGCGACGCCAATGAGCCCGGCCTGGATCAGGTCGGCCTTCTCGACGTTGGCCGGCAGTCGGCGCGACAGCGCGCTGGCTTGCTTCCGCACCCACGATTCATGGCGCGCGATCAGTGACGAAGGAACACCCTGCATGGAAATCATGGGGTGATCATATGCAGACAATCGCCGAACCATGGCGATCTTTTCTGCAATCCAAGGGTCAAATCCCTCGAAGCGCGACGAAGTTGTGCGTTTTTTGCAGTCGCCCTGTGGGGAGGCCTGGACGGTTTGGCCGACATGAGGTCAACGGCGCGCCGCGTGTCGCGCCGATACCCACAAACCCTGATCCGCTCAGGGCCAGTCGGTGCCCGCGGCGAGCGCCGCGACGGCCTCGGCGAAGCCGCGCGCATCCTCGGCGTCGAAGCGCGCGGTCAGCGGGCTGTCGAGGTCGAACACCGCGACGAGCCGGTCGCCGACGACCACCGGCAGCACCAGCTCCGAATTGGACGCCGAATCGCAGGCGATGTGGCCGGGGAACGCGTGCACGTCCTCCACCAGCTGGATCTCGCGCGAGCGCGCGCAGGCGCCGCAGACGCCCTTGCTGAACGGGATGCGCACGCAGGCGACCTTGCCCTGGAACGGCCCGACCACCAGCTCCTCGCCGCGCGCCAGGTAGAAGCCGGCCCAGTTGAGATCGGGCACCGACTGGTGCACGAGTGCCGAGAACTGCGAGAGGTTGGCGATCCAGTCGCGCTCGCCCTCCAGGACGGAGCGCACCTGGGCGACCAGCAGTTCGTACGACGCGCGCTTGGCGTCGGGGGTGGACATGTCGAGGGTATCGGCGACTTCGAAGCTCATGGCGCGATTGTCGCCGAGCCGGACGACAGCCGCGGCCGTACGGGCTTCAGAGCCGGATCGGCAGCCGCGCGGTGAACGTCGTGCCCCGCTCCGCCGACGACGTGGCCGTCAGGCGGCCGCCATGCGAGCGCGCGATCTGGCTGCAGATGTAGAGCCCGAGGCCCAGGCCCTCGCGCGCGGCGGTGCGGCGCCAGAACGGCTCGAAGACGCGGTCGATGCGGTCGGCGGGAATGGGTTCGCCGTCGTTGCGAACCTCGATGACGACGTCCGCGCCGTCGAGGAAGGCGCGCACGCCCACCGGCGCGCTCTCCAGCCCGTGCGACAGCGCGTTGGCCAGCAGGTTGGACAGCAGCTGCTGGATGCGCTCGAGGTCGCAGCGCACCGGGCCGTCGACGGCGATGTCGGCGACGATCGCGCGCTCGGGATGCGCCTCGCGCAGTTCGGCGGTGACGCCCTCGAGCGACAGGCCCAGCGTGGTCGTCTCCTCGAGCTCGACGCCGATGCCGCTGCCGAGCCGTCCGCGCGCGAAGTCCAGCACGTCGTTGATCAGCCCGGACATGCGCCGGGCGCTGCGCTCGATGCGTTGCGCCGCGGTGACCACGGCGGCCGGATCGCCCGCCTTGCGCTTGAGCAGCACCGCGCCCATCGCGATGGCCGCCAGCGGGTTGCGCAGGTCGTGGCCCAGCACGGCGATGAACTGCTCGCGCAGCTCGCCCGCCTCGCGCTCGTTCATCAGCAGCGACTCGGTGCGCGCGTGGCGGCGGTCGCTTTCCAGCTGCAGCGCGATCAGCTGCGCGAACAGCTCGAACATGTCCATGACCTTGGGCTCGCGCATCTTGTGCGGCTGGGCGTCGATCGCGCACAGGTTGCCGAAGTACTCGCCGTCGGCGAGCTTGATCGGCACCGACGCGTAGCTCTCGATCTGGTAGATGCGCGGCGTGTGGTGCGTGCAGAAGACCGGATCCTGGCTCGCGTGGTCGATGAAGATCGCCTGGTTGGTGGAACGCACGTCGTGGCACAGCGTCGACGCCAGCGGCAGCTCGCCGCCGGGCATCAGGCCGAACGAGACGCGATCCTCGACGGCGCAGGCGACCCACTTCTCGTCGGTGACGCGCGCGACCGCGGCGAAGCCCATCCCCGTCGTCTCGCACAGCACCTTGAGCAGGCGCGGCACCGCCTCGATGCGGGCGATGGCGGCGATGTCCTGCTCGATGGTCGAGGCGGCGACGTTGCGCATGGCGAGCGATGGGCTGAGCGCGTTCATGGAGCGGCCACTATACGCAAAGCACGCTGAACACGAGTGCGGTCTCGCGACGCCGCACGGCCGGGAGACCATGATCGCCCCGTCCGGCGCCGCTTCGCGCCAGAATGGGCCGCGATGGAGTCCACCCGCACCCAGCGCTACCTGCCCTGGATCGTCGCGACCGCGCTGTTCATGGAGCAGCTCGACTCGACGATCGTCAACACCGGCATCCCAGCCATGGCCGCGAGCCTGGGGGTCACGCCGCTGAGCCTGAAGGCGGTCGTCACGAGCTACATCCTGTCGCTGGCCGTCTCGATCCCCATCAGCGGCTGGCTGGCCGAGCGCTACGGCAGCCGGCGCATCTTCCTGATCGCACTGGGGCTGTTCACGGTCTCGTCGGTGCTGTGCGGGCTGGCGCCCAATGCCAGCCTGCTGGTCGCCGCGCGCGTGCCGCAGGGCGTGGCCGCGGCGATGATGATGCCCGTGGGCCGCAGCGCGGTCGTGCGCACCTTCCCGAAGTCCGAACTGCTGCGGGTGATGAACTTCATCATCATCCCGGCGTTGATCGGTCCGCTGCTGGGCCCGACCGTCGGCGGCCTGATCGTGCACTGGCTGTCGTGGCGCGACATCTTCTTCGTCAACGTGCCGGTGGGCCTCGCCGCGCTGTGGCTGGGGCGCCAGTTCATGCCCGACTACCGCACCGAGAGCCCGCCGCCGCTGGACGTCGTCGGCCTGGTGCTGTTCGGCTCGGGCGTGGCGCTGCTGTCGTGGCTGCTGGAGGTGTTCGGCGAGCACACGATCCCGGCGCTGCAGATGACCGTGCTGCTGCTGCTGTCGGTCGTGCTGCTGCTGGCCTACGGCTGGCACGCGACGCAGGTGCCGTTCCCGCTGCTGCGGCTGGACGTGTTCAAGGTGCGCACCTTCCGCATCTCGGTCCTCGGCGGCTTCGTCACCCGGCTGGGCATCGGCGGCCTGCCCTTCCTGCTGCCGCTGCTGTACCAGCTCGGGCTGGGGCTGCCGGCCTGGGAGTCGGGGCTGCTGATGATGCCGGCGGCGGCGTCGGCGATGTTCATGAAGGTGATGTCGTCGCGCCTGCTGCGCCAGTTCGGCTATCGCCAGGTGCTGATCGTCAACACGGTGCTGATCGCCGGCGGCATCGCGACGTACTCGCTGATCGGGCCGGGCGCCTCCGTGTGGGCCATCATTCCGCTGGGCCTGGTGCTGGGGCTGTTCAACTCGCTGCAGTTCTCCAGCCTCAACACGATGGCCTACGCCGACATCGAGGGCGCCGACGCGTCCATGGCCAGCACGATCGCGAGCACGTTGCAGCAGATGTCGCTGAGCTTCGGCCTGGCGGTGGCGTCGCTGGTGACCGTCTTCTTCCTGGCCGACCTGCCGCAGTCCGACCACGCGGCCGTCACGCGCGCGCTCCACCACGGCTACATCACGATGTCGGTGCTGACGCTGGTCTCGTCGCTGGCTTTCTGGGGGCTGCGCAAGAACGATGGCGAGAGCGTGAGCAAAGGCACGCCGGCGCAGCATGAGGGTGAACCCCGACAGTCGGAACTGTCCTGAAATCCGCCGCTTCTCCTACAAATGGACGCCACGGACGTCGGCACAATACAAAGCATCCGAAGTACGAAACCGGCCGCAAATTGGGCGGAACGATGGGAACCCGTCACCCAGTACTCGCAGGAAACCGTCGTCTCGATCCGTCCTGACGTTCGGAAGATGTGCCCGCCTCCAGCAATGGTTGCGGGCATATTCTTTTGTGGAACTCAGTTTGGGGATCGCGGACGCCGCGCTCGGCCGCTCCGGAGCAAGGGCGCGGCCCCCTCGGGCGGCTGGGGGCTCACGCTTTCCACTTGGGTCGATCCCACTCGAGCAGTTCGGCGAGGCGCCTGATGATCCACTCGCCCTCGTTGGGCGGCACCGGCGCGTCCTCGCCCATCAGGCCGGCGTGCATCCTCTCCAGCACGTCCGCCTCGGTGATGCTCAGCTGCCACTGCAACGTCTGGGCCCGTTCCACCAGCATCGTGGCGAGCGCCTCGCAGAACTCGTAGCGCTGCGTGATCGCCTGCCGCGTCGCGCTCGGCTTCGTGCGTCCGGGTTCGACGAACAGCGCGATGAACGACGGCGGGATCTCGATCTGGTTCTCGTCTGACATGGCCCGATTGTCGCCGCAGGCCGAGACCGGCTACAGCCCTGCGCCGAATGTGCTTCGCAAGGCGCGGTATCCTCCGGCCATCGCCCTTCCACCCGTGTGCCCTGCTCCGCCATGCGCGAACTGATCCCGCTCCTCATTGCCCACGGCGCGTTGATCGTCTTCGTGATCACGCTCGCCGCGCGCGTCGGCGCGCCCGTGCCGGCCGCCCCGTTGCTGGTGGTGGCTGGCGGCGTCGCGATGGCCGGGCAGATCTCGCTCGTCGTCTGCCTGGCGGCCTCGGTGGTCGCCAACGTGCTGGGCGACGCCGTCTGGTACCAGGCCGGACGCTGGCGCGGCCACCGCGTCATGAAGCTGCTGTGCCGCATCTCGCTGTCGCCCGACACCTGCGTGCGCCAGAGCGAGGGCATCCTGTCGAAATGGGGCGGCAGCTCGCTCATCGCCGCCAAGTTCCTGCCCGGCATCTCCGTCGTGGCGGCGCCGATGGCCGGCGCGCTGGGCATGTCGTGGAAGCGCTTCATCAGCTACGACGTCGGCGCCGCGCTCATCTGGACGCTGGTCTTCCTGATGATCGGCGTGCTCTTCGCAGGGCAGATCGTCGTCGTGCTCGACTTCATGACCGAGTTCGGCACCATCGCCGGCGTCGCCATCGTCATCGCGCTGACCACGATGATCATCTATCGCTGGCTGCGCCGCCGCTGGATGCTCAGCGACCGCTACGCGCCGCGCATCGCCGTCAACGAGCTGCGCGAGCTGATCCGCCGCGGCGAGGCGCCGATCGTGATCGACGTGCGCTCGTCGGTGGCGATGCTGCAGGACAACCGCCGCGTGCCCGGCGCGATCGTCGCCACGCTCGCGCAGCTGCCGACGGCCGGCGCCGAGCTGCCGCGCGACCGCGAGGTGGTGCTGTACTGCAACTGCCCCAACGAGGTGTCGGCGCTGCGCGGCGTGCGCATCCTCGCCGACCTCGGCCACCACCGCGCCCGCGCGCTGCACGGCGGACTGGACGCGTGGATGGAGGTCGAGGCCGTCTCGCCGCTGGGCCAGTTGCCCGCGGCGCTGGATCAGAGCCCGATGTCTCCGATCGTCTTCGGTTCCGAGAGCCCGACCTGATTCCTCGCGGCGCGGAAGCGCTGCGCCGCCTCGTAGGCGCCCTTGCGCACGCGCATCACGCCGCCCAGCGGCCGGTGCGCGGCCACGCCGTGCCACGGGCTGAACGCGAGGCCCGCGTCGATGGACTGCGCGCGCGCGTCGCTCCACGACGCCTGCGCGCCCATCACGATGCGCGCCACCGGCTGGTAGGGGCTGAGCTTCTCGTCCCAGACGACGCTGGCGTCCTCGACGGGCATCTTCCCGATGTCGGTGCACAGCTGCACGCACAGCTCCCACTCGCCGCCCTGCTCCTCGAAATGCGCGGCCACGGCCTCGCGCAGGCCGTCGGGCTTGTCCTTCAGGTCGACCGGCTCCTGGAACAGCGCCTTCAGCGACGGCGAGGCCGGGCGCACGCAGATCTTGCCGAAGTAGTCGCCGAACAGCACCGGGACCTGCGAGAAGTAGGTCTCGCCCAGCGGGTTGGTCTCGGGATGGCCGCCGAGCGCGATCAGCGTCGCGCTCTTGCCGCCGACGGCCTCGACCGCCTTCTCCAGCCCACGCAGCGCCGCCGACAGCACTTGCTTGCTGCCCTGGGCCTTGTCGGTGGTCGAGGCCAGCAGCTTCAGGTTGCCGGCGAAGGCCTTCGCGGTCGGCTTGTTGAAGGCCGGGCCGTTGACCATGACGAAGTCCTGCGTGACGTCGCCCTCGGTGCCCGGCAGCCGCTCGCCCTCGACGCCGATGATCTTGATGGCCATCGCGCGCGGCGTGGAGACGTCGTCGGGCAGGATGTCGCCCGGCGTCGTGGACAGCCGCATCACCACCGGCAACGTGCCGGGGCGGGCGAAGATGCCCTGCGCCAGTTCGGGCGGCAGGCCTGCCGGGATGCGCAGTTCGCCCACCAGCAGCCCGTGGCTCTTCGCGTGCACGCTGCGGAGCGCCTTGCCGCCGTCGGCGTAGGTCTTCTCCTGGATCCCGTGCATCTGCTCGTCGATGTCCGCCAGCGTCTGCGCCTCGTCGGGCTCCAGCTGCTCGTATGAAGCCTGGAAGCGCAGCGGCGCGACGCTGGTGGATGCGAGCGTTGAGGACATGGGCAGGACTCCGGTCGGTGGATGGGAACCCGCCGACAGGCAATCGCCGCTCCGACCGGCGTCAGGCGGCGCGCGCGAGCTGCGCCTTCGTCCAGGCCGCGATGTCGGCTGCCGACGACGCCCCCGAGCGCCGCGCCACTTCCTTGCCGCCCTTGAACAGGATCAGCGTCGGGATGCTGCGGATGCCGTAGGCCGCGCTGGCCTGCTGCGCGGCGTCGCTGTCGACCTTGGCGAAGCGCACCTCGGGCAGCGACTTGGCCGCGGCCTCGAAGTGCGGCGCCATCTGGCGGCACGGGCCGCACCACGCGGCCCAGAAGTCGACCAGCACCGGCGCCTCGGTGGCGCGGACGAACTTCGGGAAGACGGCGTCGCTCAGCGCCACGGGCTTCGCATCCATCAGCGCGGTGCCGCAGTTGGCGCAGACCGGCTCGTCCTTGAGGCGATCCTCGGGCACGCGGTTGGTGGTGGCGCAGTGGGGGCAGACGAGCAGCATGGCGATTCTCCGTTGGCGCGGGGTGTAGCCACCCGCGGCGAACGGGATGCCTAACGGGCGAGTTCGGCCGTGAACTGGTAGCCGCGCCCTCTCACGGTGCGGATGAATTGCGGATTCTCAAGGGACTCTCGCAGCTTGGCGCGCAGCCGCGAGACGGCCAGGTCGATGCTGCGCTCGTTGCTCTCGCTGGCGGCGCTGCGCGTCAACTCGACGAGCTGGCCGCGGCTGAGCACCTCGCCCGGGTGCTCGGCGAAGGCCGCCAGCAGCCGGTATTCGACGTTGGACAGCGACAGCCCGATGCCCTCGGGGCTGATCAGCATGCGGTTGCGCCAGTCGATCTGCCAGCCGCCGAAGCCGCGCGACGTGGGAACGCCGGCGGGTTCGAAGCGCGGCGCGGCGCCCTCGGGCCCCGATGCGGCCGCCGGCGAAGTGGCCAGCGCGCCGGCGCTGCGCCGCATCAGCGCGTGGATGCGCGCGAGCAGCTCGCGCGGCTCGAAGGGCTTGGCGACGTAGTCGTCGGCGCCCATCTCGAGTCCCAGCACGCGGCTGATCGGATCGCCCTGGGCAGTCAGCATGATGACCGGCATCTTCGAATGCATGCGCAGGTCGCGGCACAGCTCGATGCCGTCGCCGTCGGGCAGCATCAGGTCGAGCAGGACGATGTCGATGCCGCCACGCTGGAGTTCGCGCCGCATCGCGGCCGCGCTGTCGGCGAGACGGGCCTGCAGGCCGTAGCGCGTGAGATGGTCTCCAACGAGTTCGCGCAGCGCGGGGTCGTCGTCGACGATGAGGCAGGTGATCATTCGGCGGCAGGTAACGAGAAGTGAACGCGCCGCAGCATAGCGCGCACGGCAAGGCGTGTCATGGCGCTGCGGCATCGACAAACATTGCAGTCCTGACACAAACGAAAGCGGCCTCGCCGAAGTGGCGAAGCCGCGTTCATGATCGGGAAACGTCGGGCGTCAGCCGGCCGCCGCGCTCGGCCGCTCCGGAGCAAGGCCTGCCGCCCCCTTGGGGGGCTGCCCGCGGACCTTCGCGGGCGGGGGGCGTCATCTCACCAGACGGACAGGCCGTCGGTCAGCAGCTTCTGCAGCCAGCTGCGCGACGCGGTGTCCGCGGTGCCGCCCGAGCCCGTCAACTCGGTCTTGGCGTCGGCCACGTCGCCGGAGGCGACGATGCCGCCGGCCTTGATGTCGAGCGGGTTGACCACGCCCGAGAAGCGCAGCGTGTTGAGCGTGCCGTTGAACATCATGCTGCGCTCGCCGGCCACCACGAGGTTGCCGTTGGACAGCACGTTGATCACGTAGGCCGAGATGCGCGCCTGGAAGGTCGACGTGTTCTGCGAGTTGCCCTTGCCGGTGAACGAATCGCTGCCGGAGGCGACCACGTCCATGTTGGCCAGGCCCTTCAGCAGCGAGCCGAGGCTGTCCGAATGCGTGCCCGGGCCCTTGGACGTGACGGAGTTGTCGCGGCTGTTGACGCTGTTGACGACGCTGCTCGCGTTGAGGCTTTCCGAGATGTCGATCTTGATCGTGTCGCCGATCGCCTGCGGCTTGCGCTGGTCGGAGAACAGCGCGACGTTGTTCATGTTGCCGCGGTAGATGCCCCCGGTGACGGTGCGTTCCGCGTAGCTCGGCGGCGGCACGGGTCGCACCGAGACCGGGCCCTGCACCAGCGGCGAGGGCGAGGCGCAGCCGCCGAGGACGCCGGCGATGACGAGCGCGGACAGGGCCGCCAGGCGGCGGAAAGACAAGGCGAAGAGGTTCACGGGCGATCCTTGGCGATGCGAATCAGTGGTCGAAGCCGGTGACCAGCGCGGTGACGACGGGGGCCAGCTTGCTGCGGCTGGTGGACCACTTGCCCATCTGGAACGCGCCGTCGAGCGCGTAGGCGCTGCTCGAGAGCACGGTGCCGTTCTCGTCACGCAGCGTCAGCGTCGCGTCGCGGATGTAGGACTTGTAGCCGGTGCCGAACGGGGGTGTGTCCCATTCGATGTCGGCGGTGTAGGTGACGCGGAACTTGCACGAGCTCGGCGCGCCACCTTCTTCGTAGATGCGGCTGTCGATCTCGTGGTTGCGCAGCTCGGCCTGCAGCGCGGGCGCGATGTCCGGGTCAGGCGTGAGCGGGTTGTATTCGACGCAGACGGCGTCGAGCGCCGCATGCTCGTGATAGACGGTGTTGCGGGCGCTGCTGGGGCCGTGCGAGATCGCACTGACGGCGACGGCGCCCGTGGCCTTCGCGAGCTCGATGACCGGCGCCGGGCTGATGATGGAGCAGCCCGGGAGCACGACGGCCGCGGCGGCCAGGGCGAGGATCTTGATGGACTTCATGGTGGATCCGACCGGGTTCAGGCGACCGCGCTGAAGCCGCGCGCGATGCCGGCGACGCCCAGCGTCGCGTAGCTGGCGACCCGGCCGGCGACGTTGCCGACGCCGTCGGCCACGTCGCTGATGCCGTCGCCGACGTAGCCGGCCGCGGTCTTGACGCCGTCGACCGCGGTGCCCGCGTAGTCGCGCGCCTTGTGCGAGCCGTTTTCGATGGCCGTCCAGGCCTCGCTGCCCAGGTGCTCAAGTTCGTCGGTGCCCTTCTCGATGCCGTGCAGCGCCTCGGAGGCGACGTGCTCGACGCCGTGCCAGGCGTCGACGGCGACGTCGGCGACGGCCGCGGCGCCCGCCTCGGCGGCGTGCACCACGTCGCCGGCCATGCCCGCGACGTCCTCGGCGCCGGCCTTGATCGTGTCCCAGGCGGCGGCGCCCGCGTCCTCGGCGCCCTGGATCGTGTTGTTGACGCCGTTCTTGACGGCGGCGTAGGCGGCCATCGCGGCGCTGCCGATGTCGGTGATGCCCGTCTCGACCGCCTGGCCGACGTACTTGCCGGCGTCCTCGACCGCGCCCAGCGCCTTCTCGCTGAGCGAGACGGTGGCGCTGGCGCCTTCGGCGATCGCGTCGCCCAGGCCCAGGACGGCGGCACCGGCGACGCCGTATTCCTTCTCGTTCGCCTCGAACTTGCCAGGCTTGATCTGCTCGTTGACCGTGGCATACGGCGAGACGATCGTGCTGGTGGAGGATGTGACGGACGACATGGGACGGACTCCTTGATTCGGATGAACGAATCGTAGAGAGTCCCCGCCGGCCGTAATCGGCAATGAAAGCCGGAAATGAAGGGCAATTCAGCGCCAGCCGAGAAACTATTCTTTACCCGTCTGTGGGGATCCGCGCACCTCCCTGAGCCTTGCGCAGGCATTCGAGCGTGCGTTGGCTGGCGTCGCGCGGGCGCTTATCCTCCGCCAACGCGCTGCGCGACGACGCAGGCCGCTGCCAAGGGAGTCTCATGGACGCTGGAGATGCGAAAGAAGACAGTCGACCCGCCGCGGACGGCGGCTTCCTGCTGAACCAGCCGGCCGACCGCGCGCAGCGCCGGCGTGCCGCCGCCGTCCTGTTCGCCTCCGTGCTGCTGTTCGGCGCGCTGGTGCCCTTCGTTCGCGTGCCGCTGGGCCAGGTGCCCGCCTTCATCCCGATCTACGAATCGGCGCTGCTGACCAACGACGCCATCACCGCGGTGTTGCTGTTCGGCCAGTACCGGATCCTGCGTTCGCGGGCGCTGATGGTGCTGGCCTGCGCCTACCTGTTCACCGCGCTGATGACCGTCATCCACGCGCTGACCTTCCCCGGCGTGTTCTCGGCGCCGGGGCTGCTGGGCGCCGGTCGGCAGACGACATCGGCGCTCTACATGTTCTGGCATGCCGGCTTTCCGCTGTTCGTGCTGGCCTACGCCACCATGAAGCGGCGCGAGGCCGGCGCCGTCAAGCCGGCGTCCGCCGCCGACGCCTCCTGGCACGCGCCCGCTCCCGCGCGTGACGCGCTCGCGCTCGCGATGCCCGCCGCCACCGTGGCGCTGGCCGCGCTGCTCGCGGCGTGGGCCACGCTGGGCCAGGACTGGCTGCCCACGCTGATCGAGCCGCACCGCTTCGGCATCGCGCTGACGATCAGCGCGTCCAGCATCTGGGCGCTGAGCCTGGTCGTCGTGGCCGCGCTGTGGCGCCATCGGCCGCACTCGGTGCTGGACCTGTGGCTCAGCGTGTCGCTGGTGGCCTGGTCCTTCGACGTCGCGCTGTCGTCGATGCTCAACGCCGCGCGCTACGACCTCGGCTTCTACGCCGGCCGCATCTACGGCCTGATCGCGGGCAGCGCGGTGCTGATCGAGTTGCTGCTGGAGAACGGCGCGCTCTACGCCCGCCTCGTGCGCGTGCACCACAACGACCGCCGCCAGGCCAGCGCGCTGCGCGTCGCGCGCGACGAGGCGCGCTCCGCCGACGCCGCCAAGGGCCTGTTCCTGGCCAACATGAGCCACGAGATCCGCACGCCGATGAACGCCGTCATCGGCCTGACCACCCTGGTGCTGCAGACGCGCCTGGACGAGACGCAGCGCGACTACCTCACGAAGGTGCAGACCTCGTCGAAGGCGCTGCTGACGCTGCTCAACGACATCCTCGACTACTCCAAGATCGAGGCCGGCAAGGTCGCGCTGGAGGCCGAGGAGTTCAGCCCCGAGGAAACGATCGAGAACGTGGGCAACCTGTTCTCGGCCAAGGTCGAGGAGGCCGGGCTCGACCTGCTGTTCGAGATCGACCGCGACATGCCGCCGCGCCTGGTCGGCGACGCGCTGCGGCTGACGCAGGTGCTCAACAACCTGGTCGGCAACGCGATCAAGTTCACGTCGGTCGGCGAGGTCGTGATCGGCGCGCGCGTGGTCTCGCGCAGCGACGACCAGGTCGAGCTCGCGTTCTCGGTGCGCGACACCGGCATCGGCGTCACGCCCGAACAGGCCGAGCGCCTGTTCAACGTGTTCCAGCAGGCCGAACGCTCCACCGCGCGCAAGTACGGCGGCACCGGGCTCGGGCTGGCGATCTGCAAGCGGCTCGTCGAGCTGATGGGCGGCCGCATCGAGGTGGCGCCGGCGCCCGGCGGCGGCAGCATCTTCGGCTTCACGTCGAAGTTCGCCGTCGCCAGGGGCGCGGTCGAGCGCATCGACCTGCACCGCATCCGCGGCATGCGCACGCTGGTCGTCGACGGCCAGCCCACGGAGCGGCTGATCCTGCAGCAGATGCTCCAGAGCTGGCGCTTCCAGGTCGGCACGGCGTCCTTCCCCGACGACGCGCTGCACAAGCTGCGCCGCGCCGACCCGGCCGCGCCGCACGAACTGATGCTGCTCGATTGGAAGACGGGCGACCTCGACCTGCTGCTGAAGGCCCGCCGAGCGGTCGAGGAGCACCGCGCCGAACGCCGCGGCGCGCCGCTGTCGGTGATCGCGATGACCTCGCTCGCGTCGCGCGAGCGCGTGGCCGAGGCCTTGAAGGGCCTGCTGGGCGTGGGCATCGTCGTCAAGCCGGTGACGCCCTCGCGCCTGTTCGACACCGTCGTCCACCTGCAGCACGGCGAGGCGCCGCCACGACGCGCGGACGAGGGCCGCTTCGACCTCGCCGAGGCGATGCGCGCCATCCGCGGCGCCCGCGTGCTGCTGGCCGAGGACAACCCGGTCAACCAGCAGGTCGCCGCGGCCTTCCTCAGTGCCGGCGGGCTGGAGGTGACGCTGGCGGAGAACGGTGTCGAGGCCGTCGAGTGGGTCAAGAAGATGCGCTTCGACGTCGTGCTGATGGACATGCAGATGCCCGACATGGACGGCACCCAGGCCACGCGCCTGATCCGCAAGCTGCCGCAGGGCATCGGCCTGCCCATCATCGCGATGACGGCCGCGGCGATGGAGTCGGACCGCCAGGAGTGCCTGGCCGCCGGCATGAACGCGCACGTGGCCAAGCCGATCGACGCCGAGAAGCTCGTGAAGACGCTGCTCGAATGGGTGTCGATGGCGGACATCGCGCGCAACCGCCCGGCGTCCTGAGCTCCCGGCTACTTCTTCGGCAACGCATACGTGATCACGAACGCGACGCCGCCGGCCGTCATCACGGGGCCGCCGAGGTTGGGCACGCCCAGCGACTCAGGGCGAGAGCCGCACGACCGCGTAGACGAAGGCCGCGCCGCAGCAGGTCAGCGCGATCAGCTTCGTCGCCACGCCGGGGCCGGCGCGCGAGTGGGCCTCGGGCAGGATGTCGGAGACGCCGATGTACAGCAGGAAGCCGGCGAAGAAGCCGAGGTAGGTCATGAGCTGGAACGGCGGGATCGCGAACGCCAGCGTCAGCAGCACGCCCACCAGGGGCGCGACGGCGTCGACCGCCAGCATCGTCAGCGCGCGCCGCGTCGAGTTCCGGTGGCGCAACATCAGGCTGACCGTGTTGAGGCCGTCCGAGAAGTCGTGCGCGATCACCGCCATCGCAACGGTCACGCCCACCATCGCCGACACCTGGAAGCCGATGCCGATCGCCACGCCGTCCATGCAGCTGTGCCCCGCCAGCACCGCGGCGGACGCGAGGCCGACGTTGGGATGGTGGTGGTGCGAGTAGTGATCCTCCTGCGCCGGATGCACGAGCACGAACTTCTCGAGGCTGTGGAACAGCAGGAAGCCGACCACCAGCGCGATCATCGAGGCCGACGGGTCGAAGCCGTGGGTGCGCGCGAGCGCGAAGATCTCCGGCAGCAGGTCGAACGCGACGACGCCCAGCAGCACGCCTGCGGTGAAACCCAGCAGGTAGTGCAGGCGGTCGCGGAAGCGCAGCGCCATCGCGCCGCCGGCCAGCGTCGAGACCACGGCAGCGGCGGTCAGGGCGACCGGGGAGAATCCAGCAAGCATCGCTTAATGATAATGCATCCTCAATATCATCAGGCGTGGCAGAATTTGGACCGAGGATCGCCATGGAACGAGCCACCCGCCAGAACACCGCCATCCGAGAGGCCATCGCCGCCGCCGGACGCCCGCTCTCGCCCACCGAGGTGCTGGACGAGGCGCGCCGCCACGTCGCCGCGCTGGGCCTGGCCACGGTCTATCGCAATCTGAAGTCGCTGGTCGACGCCGGCGAGATCCAGGTCGTGACGCTGCCGGGCGAGGCCGCGCGCTACGAGCTCGCGCGGCATGGGCATCACCACCATTTCCGCTGCGACGCCTGCCAGCGCGTGTTCGACGTCCACGACTGCCCCGGCGACCTCGCCGGACTCGCGCCGCCGGGCTTCAGCGTCTCGCGCCACGAGATCACGCTCTACGGACGCTGCAGCGATTGCCAGCCGGCGCGCAGGCGCGGCGCCAAGAAGGCGCCGCCGCCGCACGGCCACTCCCACTGACGGGCGGCCGCGGGCGTCATTTCGGGCGCGGTCGCCGGAGATTCGGCTGCACCGCCGCCAGGGTTCCGGTGCGCAGTTCCTTGACCGCATGCGCGACGGCCAGCGCCACGTTGCGCGCCTCCTGCTGCACCGGCAGGTCGAGATCGAGCGTCTCGTGGCTCGTCGCGTACGGCTCGTAGTAGCCGATGAAGCGATCGAGCTGCGCCGGCTGGCCGGAGTCGATGAGGCCCATCCAGTCCAGCCAGTCGGTGAGGCTGCGGCGCGATCCCTCGATGCCGGCGACGTCGCCGTGCACCATCACCCCGTAGGCGCGTCCGGCCACGTGCTGCGGATAGTCCCAGCCCTTCATCTCGAGGTCCTTGGCCTGCGCCGCCTTCTTGCCGTGCGTCGACGACGGGTCGTCGTTGCCGCCGTCGGCACAGACCATGCGGTCGATCATCAGCTTGAGCGGGCTCGGCGACTGGTACCAGTAGACCGGCGTGACGATGACGATGGCGTGCGCGGCGACCCAGCGCGGGTAGATCTCGTTCATCCAGTCGCCGGTCTGCCCCAGCGCGTGGTTGGGATAGCAGCTGCAGGGCCAATGGCACAGCGGCATCGCGGTCGACACGCACCCCTTGCACGGGTGGATCCTGCGGCCGTATTCGGAGGTCGTCAGGCTCAGGTCCAGCGTGTCGACCAGCATGCCCTGCCCTTCGAGTTCCTCGGTCATCCACTTCGCGAGACGGAACGACTTCGAGATCTCGCCGGGACAACTGCCGTCGTTGCGAGACGAGCCGTTGATCACCAGCACGCGCGATGGCGACGTCGCGTCGGCCCACGTCGCCTGCGCCGCGGCGATCGCGTCCTTGGCGGCCAGCCAGTCGACGGACAGGTCGTAGTCAGGATCGGCGTAGCCCGGGCCGGCCTTGCGCGTCACGGGCGACTTGCGTTCGGCCTTGTAGTTGATCCACGCGATCTCCTCGATGCGGACCAGCGCCTCCTTCTCGGCCTGGAACGCGGGATCGCGGAACGAGGCCTGGTAGCGCTCGCCGAACTCGCTGCGGGAAAGCTGTCCGGGCGCCTGGCCCCGGCGGACTTCGGTCATGGTGTGCCCTCCTCGTCGGATGGGCCGACCCCGGCAAGCGAGGCGCCTACGTCCGCTTCACGCGCACCGCGTACTGCAGTTCCATCAGCAGCGTCTCGATCGAGTACGGCTTGGAGAGCACCTTCACGCCCGCGTCGATGTGCTGCGTGGTGTAGCCGGTGGCCACGATCACCGCCATCGCCGGGATGTTGGCCTGGCACCAGGCCGCGAGGTCCAGGCCGCTCATGGCGCCGGGCATCACGACGTCGGTGAACACGATGTCGAACAGTCCGCCGTCCTGCAGCGCGCGCGCCGCGGCCTCGCCGTTGAGGCAGTGGCGCACCGTGTGGCCGGCCGCCCGCAGCGCGGGCACCACCACCGACGACACCAGCAGGTCGTCCTCGACGAACAGCACCCGCAGCGGCATGAACTCGGCCGGCGCCGCCGACGCGGCATCGCTCGCCTGCACCGGGTCGCGCGAGACAGGCAGCAGCAGCGACACCGTCGTGCCGACCCCGCGCTCGCTGCTGATCGTGGCCGCGCCGCCGGACTGCACCGCGAACGCGCGCACCTGCGGCAGCCCGAGGCCGCTGCCCACGCCCACCGCCTTGGTGGTGAAGTACGGCTCGAACACGCGCTGCAGCACCTCGGCGTCCATGCCCCCGCCGGTATCGACGACGTCGACGGCGATGTAGCGGCCCGACGGCAGCGCGGACGCCTGCGTTGCGCTCGCCAGCCGGCCGCGGATCATCACGGTGCCGCCGTCCGGCATCGCGTCGCGCGCGTTGAACACGAGGTTGAGCAAGGCGAGCTCGAACTGCGTCGGGTCGGCCATCAGCGGCGGCAGGCCGGGCTCGATGTCGGCGGTCAGGCGCACCTTGCCGCCGACGGCGCGGCCCATCAGGTCGTCGCAGCGCAGGACGAAGTCGTGCAGGTCGATCGGCTGCGGCTTGAGCGGCTGCGAGCGGCCGAAGGCGAGCATCTGGCGCACCAGCGTCGCCGCCTTGTCGAGCGCGCGCGTGCTGGCCTCGATCACGCGCCGGCCGGCGTCCTCCTTGACGAGGCGGTCCAGCACCTGCAGGCCGGTGCTCATGGTCTGCAGGAAGTTGTTGAGGTCGTGCGCGAGACCGCCGGTCAGGCGTCCGATCGCCTCGTGCTTCTGGCCGTCGAGCAGGCGAGTCTGCGCCTCCTGCGTCTGACGGATCGCCTCGGCCACGCGCGACTCGAGCAGCTCGGTGGCGCGCGCGGAACGCAGCCCGGCCTCGTGCAGTGCGGCACCCACCTGGTCGGCCTCGAACAGCCCGGTGCGCAGCGGTTCGGGCACGCGGTCGCGGCCGAGCTCGGCGGCGGCGTCGCTCAGCGCCAGCACCGGGCCGCCGATCTGGCGCGCGAAGTAGAGCGCCAATCCGAGGCCGATGACCGCCAGGATCCCGGCAGCGGCAAAGGCCTGGATCGTCACGCGGATCGCCGGCTCGTTGAGCGCGGTACGCGGCAGGCCCACGCCCACCGTCCAGCCGTAGCGCGCCGACCGCGCGATGACGGCCACTGTCGGCTCGCCCTCGTGCGACATCGAATCGAACTGCTGGTCGAGCAGGCCGTTGGAGGCCGCCGCGACCGTGGCCGAGGCGGCCCGCACGCCCAGCCACTTCTGCGGATCCTTGCTGCGAGCCACCGTCTGGTACTTGCCGTCGAGCACCGAGGCGATCGCCCCGGGCGGCAGCTTCTGGATGTCGAGCACGTGCTGGATCACGTCCGGGCCGAAGGCGACGCCGATGTTGACCTTCTGCGGCGCGACGCCCGGCTCCGGCACCATGACCGTCAGCACCGGGACGCCGTTGACCGAACTGTGCATCAGGTCCGCCACGACGGGCGCACCGGTGACCAGCGGCGGATCGGGCTTCCACCCGCGCAGCGGCAAGGGCTCGCCGAAGGGCCTGCGGGTGTTGATGATCTGGCGCTCGGCGTCGACCACCAGCACCGTGTTGCCGCTGCCCTCGGTGGCGCGCTTCGCGTGCTCGTAGAAGCGTTCGAGCTCGCCCTCCTTCAGCGAGCGCGCGGCGCCCAGCGTGTTGGCGATCGCGACGCGCTTGTCGAGCTCGCTGTCGACGGCCATGCTGATCGAACGCGCCAAGTCGCGCAGGTGGTTGGTCGCGACGCGCGTCTCGTGCAGGTAGGTCGAGCGGGCGAGCATGCCGAAGCCTGCCATCGCAGGCAGCCAGACGGCGAAGACGAGAAGCAGCAGTCTCGTTCGAATACTCACGCGGCGCGGTCCCTGGAGTCGGTCGTGTTTGCTGCGCACGTTACCCGAAAATCGGCTCGCCGCGCCCGAAGCGCCCTGAATCCCGAGGGGCGTGCCGCCCTGCCCGGCCGCCTAGAGGTGGGCGATGGCCAGGCCCGCGGTCACGGCCAGCGCCGTGCCGAAGATCGCCAGGCCCACGGTGCGCCTGCGCCGCGTCAGCATCCACAGCGCGAGGCCCGACAGCGACAGCAGGATCATGCTGCCGGCCAGCGTGTCGACCAGCAGGATCCACGCCACCGGCATGCCGATGCCCTTGTGCAGGTTGGTCAGCGTGGCGACGACGCCGTTGTCGGTGCGGCGCACGCTGACCGCGTCGTTGCCGACCCAGTACTCGGCCTGGATCTGCACGCGCGGCGCGCCAAAGTTGAACGTCCAGTGCTCCGGCTGCATGGCCGCGGCAGACGCCGACGCCTCGGCCCACGGCGCGGGCCTGGCCTTCTCCGTGCGAACGTTTCCGGCCGGCTCCGGCAGAGACAGCGCGGACTGCAGCCACGCGGCCATCGCGTGCGCGTCGGCGGGCCGCGGGTCGGGCAGCGCCAGCCGGGAGTTGTCGCGCTCCGCCGCGGGCTTCAGCGGCAGCACCGCGCGGTGGTTCAGCCAGATGCCGCTGAATCCGAACAGCAGGCCCAACGTCGCGCCCCACAGGCCGATCCAGCCATGGGTCTTGCGCAGCCAGATGACCGCGGTGGCCCGTGCAGGTGAAATCAAGTGTCGCTCCATTGGCGCATGAGGTTGTGATAGACGCCCACCAGGCCGCGCCGTGCGAGCGCGTCGGCGTTCGTCCGGTTCAGGCGCTGGATGGCGGTGTCGAGGTCGAACATCATCGATCGCTGGGCGTCGTCGCGCACCAGGCTCTGGATCCAGAAGAACGAGGCCAGCCGCCGGCCGCGCGTGATGGGCGTGACCTCGTGCAGGCTGGTGGCCGGATAGACCACCATGTCGCCCGCCGCCAGCTTCACGCGGTGCGTGCCGAAGGCGTCGTGCACCACCAGCTCGCCGCCGTCGTACTCGCCGGGATCGTTCAGGAACAGCGTGGCCGAGACGTCGGTGCGCAGCTTGCGGCCCGTGTGCGGATGGATGCGCACGCTGCCGTCCACGTGCGCGCCGAAGGCCATGCCCTGGCCATAGCGGTTGAACATCGGCGGGTAGACCTCGTTGGGCAGCACCGCGCTGATGAACAGCGGATGGCGCTCCAGCGCGCCGAGGATGATGGACTGGCAGGCCGCGGCGACGTCGGAGCGCTCGTCGACCTGCTCGTTGTGCTTGACGGGCGCGCCCTGGTAGCCGGCCGACACGCGGCCGTCGACCCAGGCATCGCCCGCGGCCTCCAGGCGCGCGCGCACCTCCTGCAGTTGCTTGGGATCGAGCGCGTTGGGAATGGCGACGAGCATGGCTTGGCTTGCTTCCGCCAGATGGCGGGACGCTGGCTTAGACGTGGTAGGAAAAGGAGAGCATCGCGCTGCGGCCCGTGCCGGGCACGGAGCGTCCGCCGTCGGACTGGATCAGCGCGTCGAAGTACTTGCGGTCGAACACGTTGAACACGTTGAGGCGGACGTCGTACTTGGGCTGGTGATAGTCGAGCGTGCCGTCCCAGCGCGCGTAGCCGCCGACCAGCGTGGTGTCGGTGTTGTTGGCATAGCGCCTGGACGCGTAGACGGCGCCGCCGCCGATGTCCCAGTGCGGCACGAGCTCGTAGGTCGTCCACAGCGTGCCCGAATTGCGCGGCGTGTTGCCCGGCACCATGTTCTGCGTGCCGACGCCGATGCCGTCGATGATCCGGGCATCGAGGTAGGCGTAGCCCGCGAACACCTTCCAGCCGTGCGCGAGCAGGCCCGAGCCGCCCAGGCGCGCGCCGCGCACGCGCACGGTGCCGGTGGCCGTGTAGTTGCCGCTCGAATCGGCGGAGCGTGCGTTGTCCTGCGTGATCTGGAACACGGCGCCGTCGACGGAGAGCTTGCCCGTCAGCACGTCGATCTTGCCGCCGAGCTCGTAAGCCTTGTTGGTCTCGGGCGGCAGCGGCGCCGTGGTGCCGGTGGTGTTGGTGAGCTGCTCCAGCGACGGGTTGAACGACGTGCTGTAGCTGACGTAGTACGACTGCGCCGGCGTCGGCTGCCAGATGCCGCCCGCGCGGTAGCTGGTGTACGAGACGTTCTGCGTGATGAACTTCGGCGCGGTGATCGTGTTGTTGATCGTGGCGTCGAAGCGGTCGCGGCGGATGCCGCCGACGAGTTTGAACTGCGAGCCCAGGCTCAGCGTGTCGCTCAGGTAGGCGCCGTACGAATTCGCGCGGCTGGTGGATAGGTTGCCCGCGACGTCCGGCGCGCTGGCCGGGCTGTCCTGGTAGACCGGCGCCAGCAGCGGTTCGCAGCCGACGTAGCCCGTGGCCATCGTCGCGCCGTCGCACTTGCCCGTGCGGCTGTACGCCTGGTTGCGGTAGGTGTCCTGGCCGATCTCGGCGCCGGTGATGATCTCGTGGTGGACGAAGCCGGTGTCCAGGCGCGCCGTCAGGTCGAGCTGGTCGAAGACCGCGTGGTCCGTGATGACGCGGTCGTGGCTTTGCAGCTTGACGAACAGCTGGTCCAGCGGCGTGGTGGTGGCCGCGGTGCAGAAGCCGCTCGCGCAGGCCAGCCCGCCCGGCTTGTCGGTGGGCAGGCCCAGCGACTGCGACGCCGTCTCGCGCGCATCCACGTGCACGTGGTTGCTCTGGATCTCGTTGCGCAGCGTCATGTCGTCGCCGAAGCGGTGCGACACCAGCGCCGAGAACGTCGCGACGTCCTGGTTCGTGCGGTCGTTCCTGTCGCCGTAGAAGTTGTCGTGCCGCGCGTCGACGGGCCGGCCCTTCCAGGGCGAGAAGCCGTAGTCGGGCATGTCGTGGTTGCGCTGCAGCAGCGCCGACAGCGTGATCTCGGTGTTCGTGCCGATGCCGACCTTCAGCGACGGCGCCAGGCCGAAGTCTGTGTTCTTCATCTCGTCGCGGGTCGACGTGCGGCCCGACTGCGCCATCGCGGCGACGCGAAACGCCGAGGTCGCGTCGATCGCACGGCCGACGTCCGCCGTCGTGCGCACCATGCCGTTGGTGGTGGCCGACGCATCGACCTCGGTCACCGGCTTGAGCTGCGCCACCTTGCTGACCTGGTTGACGACGCCGCCGGTGGAGCCGCGGCCGAAGAGCATCGACGACGGGCCCATCAGCACCTCGACGGCATCGAGCGCGAAGGTGTCGCGGTAATACTGGCCACGGTCGCGGAAGCCGTCGAGGTAGATGTCGGTGCGGGCGGTGAAGCCGTTCAGGTTGATGTTGTTGCCGATCTGGCCGCCCTCGGCCCCACCCAGCGTCACGCCGGGGACGTTGCGCAGCGCGTCCGACAGCGACGAGGCGCCCTGGCTCTGCAGCAGCGACTTGCTCAGCACCGTGACCGACTGCGGCACGTCGCGCAGGTCGGCCGACAGCTTGTTGAGCGACGCGTCCCTGCGCGTGAAGTCCTTCGCGGACTCGCCCTGGATCTCGACTTCCTGCACGCCCATCAGGGCACCCGCGGCGGCGGGCATCGTGGCGGCGGTCGTGGCGCTGCCGGCGGCGGCCGCGTCCCGCGTGGGCGCGGATTGCGACCAGGCGGGCGCGACGGTGGACAGCGCGAGGAGCGCGGAGGCAACGGGGGTCAGTCGGTTCATTGTTCTTTCGTCGGGTTGGCGCAAAGGATTCGGTGGGTGTTGCCTACCTAAATACGAATCATTCGCATTCATCTTATCAAAGATGAAACGGCCCTCACAAAAAAATTCTCATACTCCGCTTACAGTCGAGGCTGTTCACAGAACTGCCATGGAGACAAGACCCGTGAATTCGCAACGACGCATTGCCCGGTTCTCGGCCGTCGCGCTGGCCGCCGCCCTGTCGCTCGGCTCGGCGCTGGCCGCCGAGCCCATCAAGATCGGCGTCGCGGAAGCGCTGTCGGGCGGTGCCGCGCAATACGGCATCAGCATCCGCAACGGCTTCCAGATGGCCGCCGAGGAGATCAACGCCGCCGGCGGCATCAACGGCCGCCAGATCGAGATGGTCATCGAGGACGAGCAGGGCAAGAAGGACGAGGCGATCAACGCCTTCAAGAAGCTCATCTTCCAGGACAAGGCGCTGATGCTGTTCGGCCCGACGCTGTCGAACTCGGCCGCCGCAGCCGACCCGATCGCGCAGGCCGCGCACATCGTCGTCTTCGGCACCTCCAACACGGCCGACGGCATCACCACGATCGGCGATCGCGTGTTCCGCAACTCCGTCACCGAGGCCGACGTGCTGCCGGTCACGATCAAGGTCGCCGCCAAGGTCGCCAAGATCAAGAAGGTCGCCGTGCTGTACGGCAACGACGACGTCTTCACCAAGAGCGGCTACGACGCGTTCAAGAAGGCGCTGGACGACCAGAAGATGCCGGTCACCACGACCGAGACCTTCGCCAAGGGCGACGTCGACTTCAAGGCGCAGCTGACCAAGATCAAGGCCACCAACCCCGACGCGATCGTGCTGTCGGCGCTGATCGCCGAGGGTGCGCCCATCATGGTGCAGGCCCGCCAGCTGGGCATGAACCTGCCCTTCATCGGCGGCAACGGCATGAACTCGGTCAAGGTGTTCGACCTGGCCAAGGGCGCGTCGGATGGCCTGTGGGTGGGCAGCCCGTGGTCGATCGAGAACCGCACGCCGGCCAACAACAGCTTCATCATCGCGTACACGAAGAAGTACAGCGCGCCGCCCGACCAGTTCGCCGCCCAGGCCTACGACGCGATGCACATCGCCTCCGAGGCGCTGAAGAAGGTCAAGCTGAGCGGCGACCTGGCCAAGGATCGCGAGGCCGTGCAGGCCGCGCTGCCCGCCGTCAAGTGGACGGGCGCCACCGGCGCGTTCGCGTTCCGCCGCGTGACCGACAAGTCGGGCAAGCCCGCCGGCTACGACGCGAACCAGGAAGCCATCGTCAGCACCACGCGCGGCAAGAACTACGAGATCGAGAAGTGATCCGGCCGGGCCGCGTCCGCGCGGCCCGCGAGCCTTCCAGGCCCCTGTGCGTCATCCGGGGCCGCCTTTCCATTCCTGACCAGGTTCCCACGTGCTCGAACAGCAGCTCTTCAACGCCCTGTCGCTCGGCTGCGTCTACGCCCTCTTCGCGCTCGGCTTCACGCTGGTGTTCGGCGTGCTGGGCGTCGTCAACCTCTCGCAGGGCGCCGTCTTCATGGTGGGCGCGTACGCCGCGCTGACCGCCATCACCAGGATGGGCTTCCCGCTGTGGGCCGCCATCCTCTTCGCGTTCGCGTTCTCGGGCCTGCTGGGCATCGTGATCGACCGCCTCGTGCTCAAGCCGCTGCGCGCGCGCAATGCGCCGCACCTGATCCCGATGATCGCCACGATCGGCCTGGCCATCGCGATCAACAGCCTCGTCCAGGGCCTGTTCGGCGCCGAGAACCAGCGCTTTCCCAGCGAGGTGCTGCCGCAGGACTCGCTGCAGATCGCCGGCGTCAGCGTCACCGTGCTGGAGCTGGGCATCATCCTGGTGTCGTTCGTGTTGATGACGGTGCTGATGCTGACGCTGAAGAAGACCCAGCTGGGCCGCGCGCTGCGCGCCATCGCCGAGTCGCCCAAGGCCGCGCGCCTGCTGGGCATCAACGTCGACGGGCTGTTCCTGCTGACCTCGTTCGTCGCCGCCGGCCTGGGCGGCATCTCGGGCGTCCTCATCGGCCTCTATTCGAACGCGCTGTTCCCGCTGATGGGCCAGCCGATGCTGCACAAGGGCATCGCGGTGATCATCCTGGGCGGCATGGGCGACATCCGCGGCGCGATGCTGGCCGGCCTGTTCCTCGGCTTCGCCGAGGTGCTGTCCGTCGCCTACATCGGCTCGGACATGCGCGACGCGGTGGCCTTCGGCCTGCTGTTCCTCGTGCTGCTCGTGCGGCCCAAGGGCCTGTTCGGCAGCCAGCAAGAGCGCAAGGTCTGATCAAGAACGATGCTCGACTACCTAGACAATTTCTGGTCCATCTACAGCAACCTCGTGTTGTCGCTGGGCACGGCGTCGCTGCTGGCGCTGTCCATCTACCTGACGCTGTCCTGCGGCATGCTGGCGATGGCCAACGCCGCGTTCATGGGCATCGGCGCCTACACGTCGTCCATCCTGACGATGAACTACGGCTGGCCGTTCCCCGCCGCGATCGCGGCCGGCATGGCGGCGCCCGCGGTCGTGGCCTTCCTGATCGGGAAGCCGACCCTGCGGCTGTCGGGCGTCTATCTCGCGATGGCCACGCTGGCCTTCGGCGAGGTCGTGCGCCTGATCGTCATCCGCGCCGAGGGCCTGACCGGCGGCGCGCTGGGCCTGAACGGCATCCCGCAGCTGACGCAGTGGTGGCACGTGCTGCTGGCCGTCGTGCTGGTGCTCGCGTTCCTGGCGCGGCTGCGGCGCTCGAAGATCGGCCGCGCGTTCGAGGCGATCAAGGAGGACGAGACCGCCGCCGGCCTGATGGGCATCGACGTCAACGGGCACAAGATGCTCGCGTTCGCGCTCGGCGCGGCCATCGCGGGCCTGGCGGGCGTGCTCAACGCGCACCTGACCTTCTTCATCGGCCCGCAGGAATTCGGCTTCGACCGCGGCGTCGAGATCCTGACGATGACCATCCTCGGCGGCATCAACAGCCTGTTCGGCCCGGTGCTGGGCGGCGTCATCATCACGCTGCTGCCGGAGCTGCTGCGCAGCTTCAAGGACTACCGCGCGGTCGCCAACGGGCTGATCCTCGTGCTGATCGTGCTGTTCCTGCCCAAGGGCCTGTGGAACCCGGCGTGGATGCGCAAGGTGCTTGGCTTGCGCAAGAAGGGAGTGACGCCATGAGCAAGCTCCTCACGCTGACCAACGTCTCGCGCCATTTCGGCGGCCTGAAGGTGCTGCAGGACGTCTCGTTCGACGTGCGCCCGGGCACCATCTCCGGCCTGATCGGCCCCAACGGCGCGGGCAAGACCACCGTCTTCAACCTGATCACCGGCCTGCTGCCGCCCACGACCGGCGACATCGCGCTCGACGGCAAGACGCTGCTGGGCCGCAAGCCGCACCAGATCACGCGCGCGGGCATCGCGCGCACCTTCCAGAACATCCGCATCTTCAAGGAGATGACGCTGCTCGAGAACGTCATCGTCGGCATGCACCGGCACATGGACTACGGCGTGCCCGGCCTGCTGTTCGCGCTCCCGAAGTACCGGGCCGAGGAGCGTCGTGCGCGCGACCGCGCGCGCGAGCTGCTGTCGTGGATGAAGCTCGATCACAAGGCCGACGACCTCGCCGACAACCTGTCGTACGGCGCCCAGCGCAAGCTCGAGATCGCGCGAGCGCTCGCCACCGAGCCCACGCTGCTGCTGCTCGACGAGCCCGTGGCGGGCATGAACAGCACCGAGAAGACCGAGCTGATGCGCGAGATCGTCAACATCCAGGGCCGCGGCTACACGATCTTCATGATCGAACACGACATGCGCTTCGTGATGGGCCTGTGCGAGGAGATCTCCGTGCTGAACTTCGGCAAGATCATCGCGCACGGCGGCCCGGAGCAGATCCGCAACGACCCGCAGGTGATCGAGGCCTATCTCGGCCGCGAGGACGACGAGGTCGCGGTGGTGCCGGGAGTCGCCGAATGAGTGCAGCACTCCTGTCGGTCTCCGGCCTGAGCGTCAACTACGGCCACATCGAGGCCGTGCGCGCGGTCGACCTGTCGCTGCAGGCCGGGCAGATCACGACGCTGGTCGGCGCCAACGGCGCGGGCAAGTCGACGACGCTGCTCGCGCTGTCCGGCCTGGTGCCCAAGGCCGCCGGCAAGGTGATGTTCGACGGCCACGACGTCAGCGCCCTGCCCGCCCACAAGCTCGTCGCGGCCGGCCTGGTGCAGGTGGCCGAGGGCCGCGCCACGCTGACGACGCTGACGGTGCGCGAGAACCTCGAGCTCGGCGCCTACACGCGGCGCGACGGCGCGGCCGCGCGCGCGAGCGACCTCGAGCGCATGTTCACGCTGTTCCCGCGGCTGAAGGAGCGTGAGAACGGCCTCGCGGGCAACCTGTCGGGCGGCGAGCAGCAGATGCTGGCGATCGGGCGCGCGCTGATGGCGCGTCCGCGCGTGCTGCTGCTGGACGAGCCGTCGATGGGCCTGGCGCCCATCGTCGTGCAGGGCATCTTCCGCACGCTGCGCGAGATCAACGCCGGCGGCCTGACGATCTTCCTGGTCGAACAGAACGTGCGCCAGGCGCTCAAGATCGCCGAGCGCGCCTACGTGCTGGAGAACGGCCACGTCGTGCTGCAAGGCAGCGGCCGCGAGCTGCTGGACGAGCCGCGCGTGCAGGAAGCCTACCTGGGCGGCTGAGCGACGGCCGCGAGCGGCGCGGCGCGAGGCGCGTCCAGCATCGCGCGGCGCAGTTCGCGCAGCAGGTCCTGCGGCGGCGTCGGCTTCGGCAGCACGCGCAGGCCGCCCGAGACGGCGTCCTCGAGCTGCTTCGCATAGCCGGTGATCAGCACCACGGGCAGGCGCGGCCACAGCTCGCGCAGGCGGAACGCCAGGTCCATGCCGCTCAGCTTGCCGGGCATCTCGATGTCGCTCAGCACGATGTCGGGCAGCGTGGCGCCGCCCTGCAGCGCGGCGAGCGCGGCGTCGGCGCTCCACTGGTGCGTCACCTCGAGCCCGGCGGCCTGCAGGATCGCCGCGGTCGATTGCGCGACGTCCTCGTTGTCCTCCACCAGCAGCACGCGGCCCGCCAGCCGCCCCGGGTCGGCCGGCACCTGCGCCGCCGGCGAATGCGCCAGCGGGTGCTCGGCCGGCAGCAGCAGTTCCACCGTCGTGCCCACGCCAGGTTGGCTGTCGATGCGCGTGCGGCCGCCGGCCTGCGCACAGAAGCCGTGCACCTGGCTCAGGCCCAGGCCCGACCCGGCCTCGTTCATGCGGGTCGTGAAGAATGGCTCGAACACGCGCGGCAGCACGTCGGCCGCGATGCCGACCCCCGTATCGGCGACGGCGATCGCCACCATCGTCGTGCCGTCCTCCGACGCGCCGTCGTTGCGCGCGGCGATGCGCAGGCGGCCGCCGCCGGGCATCGCGTGCTTGGCGTTGAGCGCCAGGTTGATCAGTGCCAGCTCCAGCTCCGCGACGTCGACGCTGATCGGGCACACGTCCGCGTCCACCACGATCTCCATCGCGATGCGCGAGCCGAGCGTGCTGCGCAGCAACCCTTCGGCGCCGGGCAGCCAGGACTGCAGCGCAATGAGCTCCGGCCGCAACGCCTGCTTGCGCGAGAACGACAGCAGCTGGCGCGTGAGCCGCGTGCCGGACTGCACCGCGCGGTCCATCGCCTGGATATGCCGCTCCTCGCCATGCTCGGGATGCAGGTGGCGATGCACGTGCAGGCTGCTGCTGACGATGGCCAGCAGGTTGTTGAAGTCGTGCGCCACGCCGCCGGTGAGCTGCGCGAGCGTCTCGAGCTTCTGGCTCTCCAGCATGCCCTTCTCGGCCGCGGCGCGCCGGCGCACCGCCTCGTTGAGGGCCGCCGTGATGGCCTGCTCGCGGCGCGTCTTGCGCAGCGCCAGCAGCGACACGTAGGTCAGGCCCGCCGTCACCGGCACCAGCAGCGAGGCCAGCAAGCCCACGAAGCGCAGCCATCCGGCCAGCATCGCGGCGCGGCTCACGCCCGCGACGACGTAAAGCGGATAGTCGCCCACGCGCTGGAAGCTGATGAAGCGGCGCTGGCCGTCGCGTCGCGAGGTCACCTCGAGATGGCCCTCTCGGTCGCCGGCCTTCACGCGCGCGAAGACGTCGTCGTTGAGCTGCACGCGCGGCGAACCGTCGGCCTCCGTCAGCGGCCAGTTGGCCAGGATGGCGCCGTCGGTGCGCACCAGCGCGAAGCGCGCGAGCGTCGGGTTCTCGGCGGCGAGCGAACGGTAGTACTCGCGGAAGAAGGCCGGCGACAGCGACACGGAGACGATCCCCGCGAACTGGCCATCCGGCGTCTTGCGGCGGATCGTCGCGTTGAGCAGCTGCAGCCCGGTCTGGCGCCCGGTGAGGACGTCGCTGATGCCCAGCGGCACCGGCGTGTGCTGCTGCTGCAGGAAGTAGCCGCGATCGTCGACCGCGACGATGTGGTCGGTCGGGTAGCGGTCGCTGCGGGCGATCGGCCGGCCCTGCGCGTTCCAGACGTTGAGGTTCACCACCGAGGGCAGGCCCGCCACCATGTCGGCCAGGCGCGCGTGGATCTCCGCCTCGCGCCCGCGCAGCGTCGCCTCGTCGCCGCGCGAGGCCTCGTCGGCGCGATGGGCGATCTGCTCGGCGATCTCGAAGGTGCGCTGCGCCTGGCCGCGCACGAGGATCGCGGCGCGCTCGGCGGCGCCCTCCGCATCGGCCACCGCGTGCTCGTAGCCCCACCACGACGCCGCGAGGAAGGCGGTGATCGGCACCAGCACGGCGCCCCACAGAACGGCGCGCAGCCAGGTCTCGAGCGGGGTGTCGAAGGTCGTCTCGGCGTCGCCGGTGGCGTGCGCCACGGGGCCGCGCGCGCGCAGGTTCGTGAACAGGCTGATGAAGATGGCCACCAGGCAGAACGCACCGACGTGCATCGGCCGGTCGGACGGCTCCAGCGTCGGTGGGATCCACGGCACCGCGGCCACCAGGGCGGTCGCGAGCGCGACGAACAGCCCCGAGCCGATGCCCCACATCGACGATGCCAGCACGACGGCGGGATACGCGATCAGGAACGGCAGCCTGTCGCCCAGCACCGGCTCCAGCAGCACCCGCAACCCGACGGCCACGACCGCCGTGGCCAGCGTCAGCATCCAGCGCGGCAGCGTCGGGATGCGTTCAGCGGAAGCGGCGATCGAGCGCTGCGACGTCGGCATGAGCCATTGGGCGGACTGGGATGCACCCATGTTAGCGGCGCTGGCCGTCGCCGGCGCCGGGCTTTCGGCAAGCCTTTGCAACGGGCGGGCTACCCCGGCGAATCGCCCCGGTCGGGCCGATGGCGTTCAGCCTGACTTAATAAACTGGCTTATCATATATCCCTATATGAAAAAGCCAGCCGAATTCCAGAACCGGGTCGGATTCATCGTCAACGAGGTGGGCCGGCTCTACGGCCGCCAGTTCGACCAGCTGTCTCGGGTCGAGCTGGGGCTGTCGCGCGCGCAGTGCCGCCTGATCGGCCAGGTGAAGTACAACGAGAGCGGCCATCCGCCGACGCAGGCCGAGCTCGCGCAGCACCTGGACCTGACGCCCATGGCCGTGGCCACGCTGGTCGACCGCATGGAAGCCGCCGGCTGGATCACGCGCCGCCCGAGCGAGACCGACCGCCGCGCCAATGCCATCGAGCTGCAGCCGCGCGCCGAGGCCGCGCTGGAGAAGGCGTTCGCTGTCAGCGACCGCGTGCAGGAAGCCGCGCTGGCCGGCTTCAGCGCGGCCGAGCGCAAGCAGCTGGTGGCCATGCTGCAGCGCGTGCGCGCGAACCTGCAAGGCGACGCGGGCGGGCCCGGAGACGCCGCATGAGTCTTGGCGACCATCGCCTGATCCCGCACCGCGGCATGATCACCATCTCGATCATGCTGGCGACCATCATGCAGGCGCTCGACACCACGATCGCCAACGTCGCGCTGCCGCACATGCAGGGCGCGCTGCAGAGTTCGCAGGATCAGATCTCCTGGGTGCTGACCTCGTACATCGTGGCCGCGGCCATCGCCACGCCGCTCACCGGCTGGCTGTGCTCGGCCTTCGGCCGCCGCCGCGTGTTCCTGATCGCCGTGGCCGGCTTCACCGTCGCCTCGGCGCTGTGCGGCATGGCCGACAACATCCTCGAGATCGTCGCCGCCCGCCTGCTGCAGGGCCTGTTCGGCGCGGCGCTGGTGCCGCTGTCGCAGGCGGTGCTGCTGGACATCAACCCGAAGGAGAAGATCGGCCAGGCGATGGCGATCTGGGGCGCCGGCATCATGATCGGCCCCATCCTGGGCCCGATGCTGGGCGGCTGGCTGACCGAGAACGCCAGCTGGCGCTGGGTCTTCTACATCAACCTGCCGGTGGGCGTGCTCGCCTTCTACGGCATCGCCCGCTTCCTGCCCGAGAGCCGGCCGGCCGGCATCAAGCTCGACCTGTTCGGCTTCGCGACGCTGAGCCTGTCCATCGGCCTGCTGCAGATGTTCCTCGACCGCGGCGAGCAGCTCGACTGGTTCGACTCGATGGAGATCCGCATCGAGGCGATCGGCTGCCTGATCGCGTTCGCCTTCTTCGTCGCGCACACGTTCACGGCCATCGGCACCTCGTTCTTCGACCGCCGGCTGCTCAAGGACGCGAACTTCGTCACCGGCCTCCTGTTCGCATTCATCGTCGGCATGGTGCTGTACGCCACGATGGCGCTGCTGCCCACGCTGCTGCAGGGCCTGCTCGGATACCCCGTGGTCTATACCGGCATGGTGATGGCGCCGCGCGGCGTCGGCACGATGGTGGCGATGCTGATGGTGGGCCGCCTGCTGCACTACGTCGACGCCCGCGCCATCATGGCGCTCGGCTTCACGCTGACCGCGATCGCGCTGTGGATGATGACCGGCATGACGCTGGACATGAGCAGCCGCATCATCATCGTCTCCGGCGTGATCCAGGGCCTGGGCATCGGCTTCACGTTCGTGCCGCTCAGCGCGGTCGCCTTCGCCACGCTGAACCCGGAATTGCGAAACGACGGCACGCCCATCTTCAGCCTGCTGCGCAACATCGGCTCCAGCGTGGGCATCTCCATCGTGCAGGCGATGCTGACCTCGGGCACGGCGCGCGCGCACTCGGAGCTCGCCTCGGACATCACGGCCGGCAACCTCGGCTTCCAGTCGCTGCCCGCGATGGTCGATCCGGCCAGCCAGGGCGGGCTGGCCCTGGTCAACACGCTGGTCGACCGCCAGGCCGCGATGATGGCCTACCTCGACGACTTCCGCTTCATGCTGGCGCTGACGGTGGTGTCGCTGCCGCTGCTGCTGCTGATCCGCAAGGCCAGGCCCGCGCCGAAGAAGCCGGATGGCGACGCCGAGATGGACATGGTGCACGAGGTCTGAAGACAGGTCCGGTTCCCTGGACGAGTGGCCCTGCAGGCCACCGGCTGACTTCGCGGGCCAGAATCGCTCGCCCGACAGGGGTCGTCCCTGAGGCCGCATGCTCGAGCGAAAGCGGACAATCGGCGCAAGACGCGCGCATGCGTCGTCCGAGGAGCCTGCCATGAAGAACGACCTGCCCAACATCGCCCCCGACAGCGCCGAGATCGCCCGCACGCTCGAGGACGCGCTCGCGCTGCAACGCGCCGCCTACTTCGCGCACCCGGTGCCCACGCTGGCCGAACGCAAGGCCGACCTGCGCACGCTGCAGCGCTTCATCCGCGAGAACAAGCAGGCGCTGTGCGACGCGATCAGCGCCGACTACGGCCACCGCTCGCAGCACGAGACGCTGCTGGCCGAGATCTTCCCGGCGATGGACGGGATCTCGCACGTCATCGGTTCGCTGCGCAAGTGGATGCGCCCGCAACGCCGCTCGGTCGACTTGCGCAACTTCCTCGGCGCGAGCAACCGCGTGATCCCGCAGCCGCTGGGCGTGGTGGGCATCATCGTGCCGTGGAACTTCCCGCTGCACCTGAGCCTCATCCCGCTGACCTACGCGTTCGCCGCCGGCAACCGCGCGATGATCAAGATGAGCGAGAACTCGCGCCACCTGGCCGCGTTCCTGATCGAGAAGATCCCGGCCTACTTCCCGGCCGACAAGCTGCGCTTCTTCGACGAGACCGGCGGCGTCGGCATCGAGTTCTCCAAGCTGACGTTCGACCACCTGCTGTTCACCGGCTCGGGCCAGACCGGCCGCTCGGTGATGGCCGCCGCCGCGGCCAACCTGGTGCCCGTCACGCTGGAACTGGGCGGCAAGGCGCCGGCCATCCTGTGCGACGACTTCCCGCTGCGCCTGGCCGCCGAGCGCATCCTGTTCGCCAAGCTGATGAACGCCGGCCAGATCTGCACGACGGTCGACCACGCGTGGGTGCCGCGCGCCAAGGTCGACGAGTTCGTGGCCGCCGCGCGCGAGATCATCAACGCGCGCTATCCGACGATCGCGTCGACCGACTACACCTCGGTCATCGACGACCGCTCGTTCGAGCGGCTCGTCGGCGCGCTGGAGGACGCCAAGGCACGCGGCGCCACCGTGATCCAGGTCATCCCGGGCGAGCCGTACGACCGCGCGACGCGCAAGATGTCGCCGCACATCGTGCTCAACGCGCCGGCCGACTCGGTGCTGCTGCAACGCGAGATCTTCGGGCCCATCCTGCCGATCCGCGCCTACGACTCGCTCGAGACCGTGATCCAGACCATCAACGCCGGCGCGCGCCCGCTCGCGATCTATCCGTTCAGCAACGACGGACGCCGCGTGCAGATGCTGCTCGATCGCGTGATGTCGGGCGGCGTGTCGGTCAACGAGGCGCTGTTCCACGTCGCCCAGCACGACCTGCCGTTCGGCGGCGTGGGCGAGTCGGGCATGGGTCACTACCACGGCCGCGAGGGCTTCGACACCTTCTCGAAGCTGCGCCCGGTGTTCTACCAGGCCCGCTTCAGCGCCCTCTCGCTGATCGGCCCGCCGTACGGCAAGTTCGCGACGACGCTGCTGGGCTTTCTCACGAAGTGACGGCGGGCGGCCGCGCGCCGCCCTGCCCGTTCACTTCGACGCCACGACGTTGGGCACCAGCACCGGCTTCTCGGCGTACTCCGTCGGGAACACCTTCTTCAGGTCGGCCACCTTGGGCAGGTCGTTGTAGACGATGTACGGATAGTCGGGGTTCAGCGTCAGGAAGTTCTGGTGGTAGCCCTCGGCCGGGAAGAATCCCTTGTAGGCCTCGACGCGCGTGACGATGGGCTTGGGGAACGCCTTGGCCGCGTCCAGCTGCGCGATGTAGGCCGTGGCGACCTTGCGCTGCGCGTCGTCCAGCGGGAACAGCGCCGAGCGGTATTGCGTGCCGTGGTCCGGGCCCTGGTAGTTCAGCTCGGTCGGGTTGTGCGCCACCGAGAAGTAGACCTGCAGCAGCTTGCCGTAGCTGACCTGCGTCGGGTCGAACGTGACCTGCACCGATTCGGCATGGCCCGTGTTGCCGCCGCTGACGGTCTCGTATTCGGCCGTGTCCTTCTTGCCGCCGGAGTAGCCCGAGACGGCGTTGGTGACGCCCTTGACGTGCTGGAACACGCCCTGCACGCCCCAGAAGCAGCCGCCGGCGAACACGGCGGTCTCGGTGTGGCGGCCGGCGGCGGGCTCGTCGGTGGCCGGCGCGGGGATGACGACCGACGGCTCGGCCGCGCGGGCGCCGCTGAAGTGCAGGCCGATCGCCAGCAGGCAGCCGACGCCCACGGTCGTGAGGAAGAATTGGCGGGCCTTGTAGGAAGCGGCCACGGGGATGCTGGTCATGATGAGGTGTCCTTGAGCAAGAAGAAGAGACGTCAGGCCGGCGTGAACGCCATCGCGACGCCGTTCATGCAGTAACGCAGGCCCGTCGGCTTGGGGCCGTCGTCGAAGACGTGGCCGAGATGGCCGCCGCAGCGGCGGCAGTGCACCTCGTCGCGCGACATGCCCAGCGAGTTGTCGACGCGCTGGTTGACGGCGTTGGGCAAGGGCTTCCAGAAGCTGGGCCAGCCGGTGCCGCTGTCGAACTTGGTGTCCGACGCGAACAGCGCCAGCGCGCAGCCGGCGCAGGTGAAGGTGCCCTTGCGGTGCTCGTTGTTGAGCGGGCTGGTGAACGGCGTCTCGGTGCCTTCGTGGCGCAGCACGGCGTACGCCTGCGGAGACAGCCTGGCCTTCCACTGGTCGTCGGTCATCTCGACTTCGAAGTGCTCCTTGGCGGTCGGCGCGGCGCCGGCGCGGCTGCAGGCCGCCGCCAGCACGGCCACGCCGCCGCCAAGCAGCAGGTTGAAGCCGGACAGGAGTGCGGTTCGACGGGCGATGGGCATGGAAACTTTCCTGGATTCGTTGCGGGGTTGAGTGTCTGTCGCCGGAGGCGGTGCGATCCTTACAGTGACGCGGGCCGGATCATGCAATCTCCGGCTCCGGCGCGCCGAACGCACCCTTTATGACCATCCGGCGCGCCAGAGGTTCAATACGGCTGCGCAGGGCCGCCGGATCCAGCAGAATGTCCCGATGAACGACGCCTTCGATCCCGCCACCGCCGCCCTGCTCGCACCGACCGGCCGGCTGCGCGCGTCCATCAACCTCGGCAATCCGATCCTGGCCAACACGGATCCCGCCACCGGCCGCGCTCGGGGCGTGTCGGTCGATCTCGCGCAGGCGCTGGCCGAACGCCTGGGCGTGCCGCTCGAGACGATCGAATTTCCGGCCGCGGCCAAGTCGGTCGACGCCGTCACCGGCGGCGTCGCCGACGTCGGCTTCTTCGCGATCGACCCGTTGCGCGCCGCCGAGATCGCGTTCACCGACGCCTACATCCTGATCGAAGGCGCCTACCTGGTGCGCGAGGATTCGCCTTGCCGGGCCAACGAGGACGTCGATCGCCCTGGCACCTCGGTGGTCGTCGGCCAGGGCAGCGCGTACGACCTGTTCCTGACGCGCGAGCTGAAGGCGGCGTCGTTCCTGCGCGTGGCCGGCGCGGCGGAGGTCGTCGAGACGCTGCGCCGCGGCGGCGCCGACGTGGCGGGCGGCATCCGCCAGACGCTGGTCGAGGTCGCCGCCGCCACGCCAGGGCTGCGCGTGCTGCCGGGTCGCTTCATGGTGATCCGCCAGGCCATGGGCCTCGCGCGCGCCCGCGGCGCGGACGCCCACGCCGCACTGCACGCCTTCGTGGAGGACGCGAAGGCCAGCGGCTTCGTCGCCGACGCGATGCGCCGCCACGCGGTCGCCGGCGCCTCCGTCGCGCCGGCCGGCGCCGCCTGAACACTTGACTGGAGGACGCCGCATGGACTCGCCCAAACACCAACTCTCGATGACGGTGCTGATGACGCCGGACATGGCCAACTTCTCGGGCAACGTGCATGGCGGCACGATCCTGAAGCTGCTGGACCAGGTCGCCTACGCCTGCGCGGCGCGCTATGCGGGGCGCTACGTCGTCACGCTGTCGGTTGACCAGGTGATGTTCCGCGAGGCGATCCACGTCGGCGAACTGGTGACCTTCCTCGCCTCGGTCAACCACGTCGGCACCAGTTCGATGGAAGTGGGCATCAAGGTGTTGGCCGAGGAGATCCGCACGCAACGGGTGCGCCACGCCAACAGCTGCTTCTTCACGATGGTGGCGTTGGACGACGACCGCAAGCCCGTCGCGGTGCCGCCGCTGGAGCCTCGCACGAGCGAGGAGCGGCGGCGCTTCGCAACCGCGGAGCTGCGGCGCGTGCTGCGCTCGGAGTATCGGGCGCGTTTCGAGGCCTTGCGCCAGGAGGCCGTCGACGACGACGCCGACTGACGCAGCGGCGCGATCTCGCCGTGCATGATCGTTGGATCGACAGATGCTGGCCGCGCCCGGCCAGGTCGGCGGGCCGTGGCCGCTTCCTTGCGCGATCAGGCCGCAGGATGCGTCGGATCGACCCAGGCGACGTCCTCCGGCGGCTCGGCCGGTTCGATGTCGAGGTTGACGGCGATCGCCTGCCCGTCGCTGCGCACCAGCACGCACTCCAGCGTCTCGGTGGGACTGGCGTTGATCTCCTGGTGCGGCACGAACGGCGGCACGTAGATGAAGTCGCCCGGGCCGGCCTCGGCCGTGAACTCGAGTCGCTCGCCCCAGCGCATGCGCGCGCGGCCCTTGACGACGTAGATCACGCTCTCGAGCGGTCCGTGGTGGTGGGCGCCGGTCTTCGCGTTCGGGTGGATGTGCACCGTGCCGGCCCACAGCTTCTGGGCGCCGGTGCGCGCGAAGGTGATCGCGGCCTGGCGATCCATGCCGGGCGTCTGCGCGGTGTTGGGGTCCAGCCTGTCGGCGGGCACCACGCGCACGCCGTCGTGCTTCCAGGGCGGATCGCCGGGCGAATGGCTGTGCGAGTCGGTCATCAGGGCTCCGCGGTCGAATGACGTCGCACCGATTGTGGACTCAGTCCAGCAGCTCCGCATCCGACATGAATGCCGACACGCCCTCGACCTCGTCGTGATTGTGCTTGGCGTGATACATCGCGTGGTCGGCCTCGCGCAGGAAACGCGAGGCGTCGGCCGGCGGCTTGTACAGGCTGATGCCGATGCTCGCGCGCAGCCGCAGCTTGTGGACGTCCAGCGGCGGCTTCATCGCCTCGATGATCTTGTCGGCGATCGCGCGCGCCTGCTCCAGCGAGACGACGCCCTCGGCAAGCACTGTGAACTCGTCGCCGCCCAGGCGCGCGACGGTGTCGCCCTTGCGCACGCAGCCCTCGAGGCGGCGCGCGAAGGCATGCAACGCGAGGTCGCCGACGTGGTGGCCGTGGACGTCGTTGATCTCCTTGAAGCCGTCGAGGTCGAGGAACAGCAGTGCGAGCGGTGGCCCCCCGCGCGCGTGACGCGAGACGGCCTTCTCGAGCGCCTCCATGAAGCCGCGCCGGTTGGCCAGGCCCGTGAGGCCGTCGCTGAGCGCCATCGAGCGCAGCTTGGCCTCGAACTGGCGCCGTTCCGAGACGTCGTGGCCGAAGGCCGTCAGCTCCCAGTGGCCGGCGACGCGGGTCGCGGTCAGGCTCACCTCGACCGACAGCAGGCGCCCCGCGCGGTCGACCGCCTGCAGCGTGACGCGCTGCTGTGCGTCCTCCAGCCGCTCGGAGGTCGCGTAGCGCGTGACGACGCTGGCGATCTCGGCGCGCATCGCGGGCGGCACGATGAGGTCGGCCACCGGCTGGCCGATGGTCTCGATCGGCGACCAGCCGAACAGCCGCTCCGCCGCGCGGTTCCATTGCGA
Organism: Scleromatobacter humisilvae; assembly: GCF_023231945.1. Lineage (GTDB taxonomy): Bacteria > Pseudomonadota > Gammaproteobacteria > Burkholderiales > Burkholderiaceae_C > Scleromatobacter > Scleromatobacter humisilvae. The sequence goes on along the minus strand of NZ_JAJLJH010000002.1, from coordinate 289,073 downwards.
CACGCGGCCGTGCTCGTCGATGGAGATGACGGCGTCGTGCGCGTGCTCCAGCAGCGCGCGCATGCGCTCCTCGCTCGTGCGCAAGCGCGCCTCGGCCTCGTTGCGGGCGTCGAGCGCGGCCTTCTTGGCGAGCGCCGCGACGATGGCGCTGGCCATCAGCTGCAGCATCTGGACGTCGCCGTCGTCGAACGCCTGCGGCCGTTCGGAGAACACCTTCAGCACGCCGACGGTGGCCGTGCCCTGGCGCAGCGGCGCGAAGATCATCGAACGGACGCCGAGGATGCGGCAGGTCGCGCGGTCGACGCGCTCGTCGGCTTCCGAATCATCGCAGCGCTGGACGGCGCCGGTGCGGACGCACTGGCCCGACAGGCTGGTGGCGTTGGCGATGCGCAGGCCCAGGTGGCCGGCCAAGGCGCCGCTGGCACGGCGGACGACGGTGTGCTGGTCGTCGACGAAGTCGACCGAAGCGCCGTGGGCCTGCGTGAGCTCGCGCAGCTTGTCGATGACCAGCTGCATGAACGGGTTCAGCGCCAGATCGGCCTGAACCAGCAGCGCTTGCGTCTGGATAATGCGTTCGAGCCGATCGAGACGCTCGATCCGCTGTGCAGCTGCCACCATGGAAGTTCCCTCGTGTCGGATCGCGCGACATGTGGCCTGCGCTAGCGGCCGCCTCGCGCGGCTGTCTGCACAGACTCATCTCGGTTCGATGACTCGAACTCGAATCCGGCAGTATGCGTTGGCGCCGCGGGGCTGTCCACGGGGTTGGCACTTCGAAATGGCGAAGAGCGCCCTCATGAAAACCCTAGCTCGGCGGGTCGCCGCATGACCCTGCCGCCAGGACGTGACGCCGCGATGACGCATGCTCCGGGTGACGCCCGCCGCCGAGGAGCGTAAATTGCTCGCGCGGCTCGATGCGTCCGCACCCGCGGACGCCCTGCCTACCCAGGAGCCAACATGGAAGACCAGACCATTCTCGATCGCATCACCGCGCTCGTCGACGAGGAACATCGCCTGCGCGAAGGCGCTCCGGCGCCGGAGGCGAACGCCGATCGCCTCAAGAGCGTCGCCGAGCAGCTCGACCAGTGCTGGGACCTGCTGCGCCAGCGCCGCGCCAAGCGCGAGTTCGGCGCCGACCCCGAGACCGCCAAGCCGCGCGACATCGGCACCGTCGAAAACTACACGAACTGACCTCCGGCGCCCGCTGCGTGAAGCTCGTTCACGTTGCGGGAATGCGTGTTGCCGCTTCTCGATACGACCTCCGAACGTCTTCGAAGGCCGTCTCCACCGGAGAACGGCGGGGCAACCCAACCAAGGAGCAACACGTGCAAAAGAATCCGAACCAGCAAGGCGGCCAGGACAGCAAGCTGACCCCCAGCGGCGGCTCGAACAAGCAGCAGAGCCAGTCGGGCGGCAGCCGCGACCAGCAAGGCAGCAACATCAAGTCCGACCCGGGCCAGGCGCAGAGCCGGGACGTGCAGCAAGGCGGTGACAACAGCAACCGCTCGAACAAGCAGCGATGACATCGCGGGCCGCCAGCCCGCCCCCTCCTCCTAGCCAGAACGGCCGGCCTGCCCGGCCGTATCTCATGGCGCGGCCGATTCGGCTATGGTGTCCGCCGACGCACCCTTCAGCGAAACGGACGCCCTCGTGCCCTCTTCCCGAAATCCCGTGGACGCCGGTCTCTATCGTGGCGTCTGGCGCTACGCCAAGGGCACGCGCGTCGCGATGCTGCTGTCGATGGGGCTGCTGGCCACGTCGCAGGTCGTGCGGCTCGCGGTGCCCTGGCTGGCCGCGCAGGCCATCGATGCCTTGCAGAAAGGCGGCCCCGACAACCTCCGGCGCGCGCTCGCCTGGGTCGCGGGCGTGATGGCCGCGTCGATCGCGGCGTGGATGCTGCACGGGCCCGGGCGCGTGCTCGAGCGCCGCGTGGGCCTGCGCGTGCGCGAGTCGCTGTCCGACGAGCTCTACACGCGACTGACCGCCGCGCCGCTGAGCTGGCACGAGGGCCACCATTCGAGCGACATGCAGCAACGCGTGCGGCAGTCGACGCTGGCGCTGTACGACTTCTCGGCCAACCAGTTCCTCTACCTGCAGTGCATCGTCGGGCTGGTCGGGCCGCTGTTCGCGCTGGCGGCGCTGTCGACCGGCATCGGGCTGGCTGCGTTCGTCATGTTCGCGGCGCTGGCGATCGCCAGCATGCGCATCGATCGCACGCTGATCCGCAATTCGATGGAGGAACTCGCGGCCGAACGCCGCTACAGCGCAGGCATGGCCGACTTCCTGCGCCACATCGGCACGGTGCTGAGCCTGCGCCTGCAGGCCGCGTCGCGCCGCCTGCTGCACCAGCGGCTGCAGCGCGTGTTCGTGCCGCTCGCGCGCAACATCGTGGTCAACGAGGCCAAGTGGTGCATGGTCGATCTCGTCAGCACGCTGACGACCTGGGCGCTGGTGGTGGCGTATGTCTTCCTGCAGAGCCGCCAGGGCGCGGGCACCATCGCGATCGGCGCCGTGTTCATGGTGCAGCAATACGCGGGACGCACCGCCACCGTCGCCACCGACATGACCGCGCACCTGCAGAGCCTGTCGCGCACGCGCGCCGACTACGCCAGCGCGCGGCCGATCTTCGACGCTCCCGCCAGCGAGCCCGTGGCGCCCCTGCCGGCGCAGTGGCAGCGCATCGTCGTGCGCGACATCGCGTTCCGCCATGCGACGGCCGCGCCCGAGTCCCCGCCGCTGGGCCTGGACGAGCTCGCGCTGCGGCGCGGCGAGCGCATCGCGCTGGTGGGCGGCAGCGGCTCCGGCAAGAGCACGCTGATGCGTGTCCTCGCCGGCCTCTACTCGGCGCCGGGCACCGTCGTCGAGGTCGATGGGCGGATACAGCCTGGGGTACACAATCTCGCGGCGCTGGCGACGCTGATCCCGCAGGAAGCCGACGTCTTCGAGGGCAGCGTGCGCGAGAACCTCGACTTCGGCACCGCCTTGCCCGAGGCCACGCTCGCGGCGGCGATGCGCGGCAGCGCGTTCGACGACGTGCTGTCCGGGCTCGACGGCGGCCTCGAGTTCGCCGTCGCCGAGCGCGGCAGCAACCTGTCGGGCGGCCAGCGCCAGCGGCTGTGCCTGGCGCGCGGCGCGCTGGCCGCGGCGAGCAGCTCGATCGTGTTCCTCGACGAGCCCACCGGCGCGCTTGACCCGATCACCGAGGCGCGCATCCACCACGCACTGGCCGACACCTTTCCTTCGGCCTGCATCGTCGCCTCGGTGCACCGCATGAGCCTGCTCGCGCACTTCGACCGCATCGGCCTGATGGACGCCGGGCGGCTGGTCGACATCGGCCCGCTCGCCCAGCTGCGCGAGCGCCAGCCCGCGTTCGAACGCCTGCTCGCGGGCATGGCGCACGACACCGCGCCGCCGGTCGGCGATCGCGCTGCCTGAGCGCCGAATCAGACTACAACGAGAATGTAGTTACCAATCTTCTCAAGGGAAAGCACTCTTATTTGTTGTAGTTTGCCTTCATTACGATGCCTCAATACCGGAGCGATGCCTTTGGCATGAGGCTCCGGCAGCACAACGGAGACATCATGAACGCAAGTTGGATGACAACATGGCGCCGCGCGCGCCATGTGCTTGTCGGGGCCGTCGCGGCCCTCGTGCTGGCCGCCTGCGGCGGCGACGATGGCGGCGGAACGCCCCCGCCCGTCACGCCGCCGACCGTCGACCCGAACCTGGCCGACGGCAACTCCACCAACCTGCGCCTGGTGCTCAACGCCGTGCCGCCCGCGGTCGCGCCGTCCTCGCCCGCAGGTGGCGCGACGTCGCTGCGCATCCACTACAAGCGCACGGACGCCAGCTACGCCGGCTGGCAGATGTACACGTGGGGCTCCGCCAGTTCTCCGACCTGGCCCGACGGATGGGATCCGGACGGCACCGACGCGTTCGGCGTGTACTTCGACGCCAAGCTGACCGCCTCCACCGGCAACGTCGGCTACATCTTCCACAACGGCAACACCAAGGACGACGGCGGCGCCGACCAGGGCTACACGCTGCAGCCGGGCGCCAACGAGATCTGGCGCATCCAGGACGACCTGACCGTCTACACGAGCAACCCCGACGGCGCCACGGCCCCCGACATCGCCACCGTGCGCGTGCACTACCTGCGCTACGCCAACGACTACTCGACATGGGGCCTGCACCTGTGGGGCGGCAGCGGGCTGGACACCACGCGCATGGGCAGCATCGCGTACGGCGACTGGAACAACCCGACGCCGTTCAGCGCGATGCCCGACTACGCGCTGGCGCCGACCGAGGTCACCTTCGACATCCCGGTGGTCAACCCGACGACCACGCCGGGCGCGAACACGCTGCAATTCATCATCCACGGCATGCCGCCCAATGTCGACGACAAGGACGGCCGGCCCGACAACATCGTCGTCAGCTACGCCAATCTCAAGATCGCCAGCCAGGTCGGCGAGATCTGGATGGTGCAAGGCGACCCGACGGTCTACACGAGCGTGCCCGACACGCGTTCCGTGTCGACCACCGACCAGCGCGCCGTCTGGCTCACGAGCAAGCTCGTGCAATGGCCGAACGTCTCGAGCGGCAACACCGTCAAGCTGTACTGGTCGAACACCGGGCAGATCGTCGCGTCGCTGGGCGTGCCCGTCACGGGCGCGGACGGCTCGATCACGCTGGACGATTTCACGGGCACGATCCCGTCGGATGTCGCGACCCGCTTCAAGTGGGTCGGCTCCGGCAGCGTCTACACGGTGCGCGACGCCGACGTCTCCAAGCTCGCGGCGCTGCACAAGGCGCAGGTCGTGATCGTGCAGGAGGACATCGGCGGCAACGCGCAGAACGGCACGACGGCGCAGATCGCCGGCGCGATGGACGACCTCTACGCCGCGGCCACGACGGCCTCGCTGGGCGCGTCGGTCTCCGCCGGCACCACGACGTACAGGCTGTGGGCGCCGACCGCGCAGAGCGTGATGCTGTACCGCTACGCCTCGGGCACGTCGGACGCGACCAATGCCGACCCGATGGCCTTCGACGCCACGACCGGCATCTGGAGCGTCACCATTGCTTCCGACACCAGCGGCAGCTACTACCGCTTCGGCGTCAAGGTGTTCGTGCGCGGCGTGGGCCTGGTGCGCAACCTCGTCACCGATCCGTATTCGCTGACGCTGGCGGCCGACAGCGTGCGCAGCGAGGTCGTCAACCTCGACGACGCCCGCACCAAACCGAGCGGCTGGGACGCCAGCACGCCGCCGGCGACGGTGTCGACCGCCACCGACCAGACGATCTACGAGCTGCACGTCCGCGATTTCTCGGCCAACGACGCCACCGTCCCCGCCGCCCACCGCGGCAAGTACCTGGCGTTCACGGACACCGGCTCGAACGGCATGAAGCACCTGGCCGCGCTGGCCGCCGCGGGGCTGACCGATGTCCACCTGATGCCCATGTTCGACTTCTCGAGCGTGCCCGAGACCGGCTGCACGACGCCGTCGCCCAGCGGCGCGCCCGACGCCCAGACGCAGCAGGCCGCCGTCGCCGCGACGCAGGCCACCGACTGCTTCAACTGGGGCTACGACCCGTACCACTTCAACGCGCCCGAAGGCAGCTACGCGAGCTCGGTCGACGACGGCCTCACGCGCGTGATGGAGTTCCGCAGCATGATCCAGTCGCTCAATGCCGCGGGCCTGCGCGTGGGCATGGACGTCGTCTTCAACCACACGACCTCCTCGGGCCAGAACGACCACTCGGTGCTCGACGAGATCGTGCCGGGCTACTACTACCGCTACGGCACCCAAGGCCAGCAGCTGACCGATTCGTGCTGCGCGGACACGGCCGCCGAGAACCACATGATGGGCAAGCTGGCGCAGGACTCGGTCGTCCTGTGGGCGCGCGAGTACCACGTCAGCTCGTTCCGCTACGACATCATGAGCTTCATCCCGCGCGACGTGCTGGCCGCGCTGCAGACCAAGGTCGACGCCGCCGTGGGCCGCCACGTCGAGATGCTGGGCGAGGGCTTCAACTTCGGCACCGTGGCCAACGGCGCGCGCTTCGTGCAGTCCAGCATGGGCAGCCTGGACGGCACCGGCATCGGCTCGTTCAACCCCTACCTGCGCGACGCGGCGCGCGGCGGCAGCGGCTTCGACACGGGCAACGCGATGATCGCCAACCAGGGCTTCCTCAACGGCCAGTTCTACGACCCGAACGGCCAGGGCACGGCCGCGGTCGGCGACCTCATGTGGGCCGGCGACGTCATCAAGGCCGGCATGGCGGGCTCGATCGCCGGCTACACGCTGACCACCAGCTGGGACGCGCAGCTGCCGCTCTCGCAGATCAGCGACGGCGGCAGCCCGCTGGGCTTCGCGGCGGCGCCGTCGGAGTCGGTCACCTACGTCGAGAACCACGACAACCAGACGCTGTTCGACAACGACCAGTACAAGTTGCCGCTGGCGACCTCGCTGGACGACCGTGCCCGCGTGCAGATGCTGGGGGCCGCGATCGTGTCGTTCGGCCAGGGCGTGGCCTACTACCACGCGGGCGTCGACACGCTGCGCAGCAAGTCGCTGGACAAGAACAGCTACGACGCCGGCGACTGGTTCAACAGGCTGGACTGGAGCTACGCCGACGACAACTTCGGCGTCGGCCTGCCGCTGCAGTCGACCAACGGCAGCGACTGGCCGGTGCAGCAACCCCTGCTGGCCAACGCGGCGATCAAGCCGACGGCCACGCAGATCGCCTGGGCGCGCGACCAATTCCGCGACCTGCTGCGCATCCGCAAGAGCACCTCGCTGCTGCACATGGCCAACGCGGCGGACATCAAGGCGCGCCTCAAGTTCTGGAACACCGGCTCCGCGCAGGTGCCGACCGTGATCGTGGGCGACCTGGACGGCAGCGGCGGCTACGCCGGCGCGAACTTCCAGGAGGTGACCTACTTCATCAACGTCGACAAGCAGGCGCACCCGATCGCGATCCCCGCGCTCGCCTCGCGCAACTTCGTGCTGCACCCGGTGCACCTGGCCGCCGGCGCGGCAGACACGCGCGCCGCGCAGGCCAGCTACGACGCGGCGACGGGCACCTTCACGATCCCGCCGCGCACGGCGGTGGTGTTCGTCGTGCCGCAGTGATCTCCTGAGGCATGTGGGCTGGGCCTCGCCGCTTGCGGGGCCGTTTTTTCAGGCGTGGCGCTTCACGAACGCCAGGTAGGCGTCCATCCAGCCCTGCATCAGCCTGGTCGTGGACTCGGCCAGCTTGCCGTCGCCCGTGAACAGGCCTTCCTTGTGCTGGATGAAGATCTCGGGCTGGCCCAGCGTGGGCACGTCGAGGTAGGCCAGCACGTTGCGCAGGTGCTGCTGCGCCATCGCGGTGCCGGCCGCGCCGATGGACACGCCCAGCACGCCGGCCGGCTTGCCCTTCCACGCGCTCTGGCCGTAGGGCCGCGACGCGTGGTCGATCGCGTTCTTCAGCACGCCAGGCATGGAACGGTTGTATTCCGGGGTGACGAAGATCAGCCCGCTGGCCGCGGCGATCTCGCCCTTGAGCCGCTTGACGGACTCGGCCGGCGTCGCGTCGTCGTCCTGGTTGTAGGGCGGCAGGTCGTCGATGCGCAGTTGCGTGAACTCGACGCCGGATGCCAGCCCGGGCAGCGCGTCGGCCAGCTTGCGATTGAACGAGTCCTTGCGGAGGCTGCCGACGATGACGGCGATGCGGGTCTGGGCCATGAGGAACTCCTCGAAACGCGAAGCTCGTCTTGCGGCAAGACGCGTTCCTAGCGCGCGGCAAGCTGCAACGGCTCCAGCCCCAGCCGCTGGCCGCCGGCCAGCACCCAGTGGACCACCGCGCCGAGTTCCTCCAGCGTGTACTGCTTGTGCACCAGCGCGCGCACGCCCGCGTGGCGGGCCTCGCTCTGCAACTGGTCCGGCAGGTTGCCGGAGCTGATGATCACCGGCAGGTCGGCGCGCAGGTGTTGCAGCGCGCGGGCGACGTCCAGGCCGGACAGCTCGGGCATGTTGAGGTCCGTGACCACCACGTCGAACGCCTGCGGCGCCGCGCGCACCACCTCGATCGCGCGCGCCGGGTCGCCCAGGCAGGTGACCGAGTAGCCCAGGCGTTCGAGCAGCCGCTGCACCATCACTACCATCACGTCGTCGTCGTCGATGTAGAGCACGTTCTCGCCGTGGCCGCGATGCGCCGTGGCCAGCGGCAGTCCGCGCCCGGCGGCGGCCGTGCTGGCGGAGCGCGGCAGGTAGATCTCGAAGGTGCTGCCCTCGCCTGGCGCGGTCTGCACGCGGATCACGCCGCCGTGCGCGGCGACGATGCCGTGGGCCACCGCCAGCCCGAGCCCGGTGCCTTCGCCCACCGGCTTGGTCGTGAAGAAGGGCTCGAAGATGCGCGCCCTCGTCTCGGCGTCCATGCCGCGGCCGTTGTCCGCGACGCTCAGGCGCGCGTAGGCGCCCGGCGTCAGGCCCGCGCCGAGATGGCGCGCCGCATTGGCGTCGAGCTCGACGGCGTCCAGCGCCACGTCGACCCGTCCCGGCTTGCCACCCAGCGAATGCCAGGCGTTGGTGCACAGGTTCATCAACACCTGCTCGACCTGGGTGGCATCGGCCATCACGAACAGCGGCTCGGCGTGCAGCGACGCCTCCAGCGTGACGCCCGCGGGCAGCGTGGAGCGCAGGAGCGCGACGCAGTCCTCCACCAGCGGCCGCAGCTCGCAGCTGACCACCGCGCGCGGCTGGCGGCGCGCGAAGGCGAGGATCTGCTGCACGAGGCCGCGCCCGCGCATTCCGCCCTTGCGGATCTGCTCCAGGCTGGCCGCGGCGGGGTGGTCGGGCGGCAGGTCCTGGATCGCCAGCGCCACGTTGCCGAGGATGCCGGCCAGCACGTTGTTGAAGTCGTGCGCGATGCCGCCGGCGAGCACGCCGATCGCCTCCATCTTCTGCGCCTCGCGCAACTGGGCCTCCAGCTCGAGGCGCACGGTCTGGGCGCGCCGCTGCTCGGTGATGTCGCGCCCGACGCCGCGGTAGCCCGTGAAGCGGCCGTGCTCGTCGAACACGGGCTCGCCGCTGACGCTGACGGTGTGCAGCTCGCCGTCGTCGCCGCGATGCGTGATCTCGAAATCGCGGAACGGCTCGTGCGCCTCGAGCTGGCGGCGATGGTTGTCCCAGTCGGCCTCCTCCATGTTCTCGCTGGCCGCCTCCCACGGCCGCTGGCCATAGCCGCGGCGCAGGCCGACATTGTGGTCGTACGCGCGCCCGCCCACGACCTTGGTGAGCCGGAACTCCTCGTCGTGTTCCCAGTACCAGTCCGACGACAGCATCGTCAACGAGCGGAAGCGTTCCTCGCTCTCGCGCAGCGCCTCCTCGGCGCGGCGGCGCTCCGTGATGTCGGTGACCATCGCGAGCGCGCCCTCGTAGCGGCCGTCGGCGTCGAACGCCGCGCTGGTGCTCATCGCCGTCCACAGGTCGCTGCCGTCCTTGCGCGTGAGCCGGAAGTCGTGCTGTTCCGAGATGCCCTGCTCGCGCCGGCGCACGTTCTCGCGCGCGTCGGCCTTGGCGCGCTCGTCCATGAAGTCGTACATGGAGCGGCCCATCATCTCCGCCGCGGTGTAGCCCAGCATGCTGGCCATCTTCGGGTTGACGAAGGTGGTGGCGGTCGCCGCATCGATCATCCAGATGCCCTCCTCGGCCGTCTGCACGATGCGCCGGTAGCGCTCCTCGCTGAGCTGCAGCGCCTGCTGCTGCTGCATGCGCTGCGTGATGTCGCGCATGAAGGCGCCGAAGACGCGGCTGCCGTCGATCTGCATGTCGCTGAAGGAGATCTCCACCGGGATCTCGCGGCCGTCGCGATGGCGCGCGACGATCTCCACCGCCCGCCAGTCGAGCTTGCGCGTGCCGGTCGCGAGATAGCGCGCGAAGCCCAGGCGATGCGCCTCGCGCATTCGTTCGGGCTGCAGCATCGTCAGCGGCTGCCCGACGACCTCCTCGGGCCGGTAGCCCAGCACCTGCAGGATGGCCGGATTGGCGAAGCGGATCAGGTTGCTCTCGCTGACCATCAGCACCACATCGGTCGACGTCTGCCACAGCAGGCGGTCGCGCTTGGCGCTCTCGAGCACGAGGCGCTCGGCGAGCCGGTTCTCGGTGATGTCCTGCAGCGTGCCGCGCAGGCGCACGACCCGCCCTTGCGCATTGCGCACGGGCTCGCAGGCGGCGCTCAGCCAGCGCGTCCGGCCGTCCGGCGCGACGTGGCGAAACTCCGTCTTCATCGGGACGTGCTCGTAGAACGCGCGCCGCACCACGGCGTCGAACTCGGGCCGCTCGGCCTCGGGCATGCTGGCGCTGAACTGCGCCGCCGTGATCGGACCGTCGGCGGGATCGCGGTCGAACAGCTCGTAGAGCGCGGCCGACCAGGCCGTCAGGCCCGTGTCGACGTCGATGTCCCAGCTTCCCAGCCGCGCCAGGCGCTGCGCCTGCCGCAGCATCGCCTCGGACTCGCCGAGCTCCGCCGCCAGGTCGACGGCGTGCTCGCGCTCCTGCTGCAGCAGCATGCGCTTGTTGCGCGCCTGCAGCAGGCTCTCGACCATGCCTGCGAGGTCGACCAGGATGGCGCGCTGGTCGTCGCTGAGCCGGCGCGGCCGCGAGTCGAGGACGCACACGGTGCCCAGCACGAGGCCGTCGAACAGCACCGGCACGCCGACGTAGGAGCGGATCGCGCGCGGCCCGCGCACGAACGGGTTGTCCGTGAAGCGCGCGTCCTGCGTCGCATCGCGGATCTCGACCAGCCCGGTGCCGTCCAGCGTGCTGGTGCAGAAGCTATCGCGCATCGAGGCCACCGTGGCCTGCGTGCCAACGCGCGAGCGGATGAACTGGCGGTCGCCGGCGATGAAGGTGATCATCGCGATCTCTGCGCCCGTGACGACCGCGGCGATGCGGCTCAGCCGGTCGAGCGCCGCATCGGGCTCGGCGCACAGCAGGTCCAGCGCGCGGAGCAGGTCGAGGCGGCGGGTATCGTCGGCGATTCGGGTGGAGTCCATCCTGGAGGCCGGAGTGTTGGGCCCAGGATAGCGCCGATGCTCGTCCGCGGCGAGTCGGTGTTGCTACCCATGATCGGGCAGCCGTACCCCCGCCCGGTATTTCCTCAGACTTCGACTAGCAGCTTGCCGCGATGGTCGCCCGTGAACAGCTGGTTCAGCGTCGCCGGCAGCTTGTCGAAGCCGTGGACGACGGTCTCCTCGAACACGATCTCGCCGCGCTGCACCCACGGGCCGGTGATGCGGATCATCTCGTCCATCCGGTGCAGGTAGTCGCGCGCCAGCATGCCCTGGATCGTGGCGCGCTGGTACAGCATGTGGTGCAGGAAGCGCGGGCCCAGCTCGGGCACGTCCAGGCCGCCCGAGTACTGGCTGATCGTGCCGCAGATCACGATGCGCGCTCGCCGGTTGATGATGGGGATGATGGCGTCGGTGATCCAGCCGCCGACGTTGTCGAAGTAGACGTCGACGCCGCCGGTGCGCTGCTTGATCGCCGCGGACAGCGCGTCCGCAGACTCGAAGGCCTTGTAGTCCAGCGCCCAGTCCAGCCCCAGCGTGCCGGTGAGCCAGTCGCACTTCGCGGCGCCGCCGGCGATGCCCAGCACGCGGCAGCCGTGGCGCTTGGCGAACTGCGCCACCAGCGAGCCGACGGCGCCGGCCGCGCCGGAGACGACGACGACCTCGCCCGCATGCGGCCGCCCCGATTCGGTCAGGCCGAACCAGGCGGTGCGTCCCGGCATGCCCAGCACGCCGAGTGCAGTGCTGACCGGCGCCAGCGCCGGGTCGAGCTTGCGCAGCGCGCCCTGGTGCACGCGCGCGTGCGTCTGCCAGCCCATCATGCCCTCGACCCAGTCGCCCGGCGCGAACGCCGCCGACTTCGACGCCACCACCTGGCCCACGGCGCCGGCGGTCTGCACGGTGTCCAGCGCATGCGGCAACTCGTTGTAGGTCGGCTTGAGCGACTGGTTGATGCGCATGTAGGGATCTACCGACACGTAGCGCATGCGCACCAGCGCCTCGCCGTCCGACAGCTCCAGCGACAGCGGCGCCTCGACGAGCTCGTAGTGCTCCGGCCCGACGACGCCCGCCGGATGGCGGCGATAGAGCCAGCGGCGGTGGATCTCGGCGGTGCTGGCGGGAACGAATGGGGTGGACATGAGGCGGACTCCGGCTTGCAGGATGGCCGGATCATGAAGCCTGGCAAGATTCCAGTAAAGCAATCAAAATGCACAGATCGTTGCGCCGCAGGCACTCATGGAATTCTCCGATCTTCGCCTTTTCGTCACCGCGACCCGCCACAGGACGCTGCTCGAAGCCGCCGGCGAGCTCAACCTGACGCCGTCGGCCGTGTCGCGCGCCATCCGCCGGCTCGAGGACGCCCTGCACGCGCCCTTGTTCGACCGCGCCGGCAAGTCGCTGCGGCTCAATGCCGCCGGCCAGCGGCTGCGCGAACGGGCGCTGGCGTTGCTGGCGCTGGCCGAGCAGACCCGCGCGGAGTTCGAGGGCGCCGACTTCGGCGTGCGTTGCCGCATCGCCGCACCGCCGCTGCTGCAGTGGCGCTTCGGCGCCGCGATCGCGGCGGCGCTGTCGGCGCGCTGGCGCGATTCGAGCCTGGCGCTGCGCCCGGCGTGGGAAGACGACGCGCTGGCGGCGCTCGCGCGCGGCGAGGTCGACTTCGCGATCGTCACCGACGAGCCGCTGCGCAACGCGCGCGCCGCCTCCGGCTTCGAGGCGATCGCGCTCGGCGCGTTGACGATGCAGGTCGCCGCCGGCCCGACGCATCCGCTGGCGCTCAAGGCGCGCGGCGGCAGCGCCCGCGCGTCGTCCGCCCGCGTGCTCGCGCACGATTTCGCCTGCCCGAGCCGCTCGATGCTGGGCGGCCAGCCGCGCGGCACGCGCGCCGACGGCTGGCGCGACGACCAGCTGCCGCGCCGCATCCGCTACTGGATCGACGACCTGCAGGTGCTGCTGAGCCTCGTGCGCCAGGGCCACGCGCTGGCCTACCTGCCTGCGTTCGCGCTGAAGGAAAGCGGGCTCGTGCAGGTCCGCGTCTCCGACTGCCCGTTCACGTGCGTGGAGCAGGCGCACCTGGTCTGGCGGCCGGTGGCGGCGGCGGGCTGGCAGGCCACGCTGGTCGACGCGATGCGCGTGCCCGATGCCTGAGTGAACCGCCGCGGGCGGCGCCGGCATCCACCTCGGACACCGCCACAACGTCCAGAGGAGTTCCTCATGCCATCGCTTTCGCATCCATTCGCCCGCCTGTCCTTCGTGTTGCTGCTGGCCGCCGGCTTCGCGGCCCCCGCATTCGCCTCCGGCGGTGGCGGGGGTGGGGGCGGCGGAGGCGGAGGCGGCGGTGGTGGGGGCGGCGGGATGACCACGCTGAGCAACGGCCAGCTGTCCTCGGTCGATCCGGAATACAGCCAGGCCGTCGACGAGATCCACGCCGAGCACTTCCCGCAGGCGATCACGCTGCTCGAGTCCTACATCTCGCGCAGCCCGGAGCACGATCACGACGCCGACGCGCACAACTGGCTCGGCTACGCCTATCGCAGGTCCGGCAACCTCGACGCCGCCTTCCTGAACTACGACAAGGCCCTCGCGATCAACCCGAAGCATCGCGGCGCGCACGAGTACATGGGCGAGGCCTACCTGATGACCGGCAACATCGCGCAGGCCGAGGAGCACCTGAAGGCGCTCGACAAGCTCTGCTTCACGCCGTGCTCGGAGTACTCGGCGCTCAAGCGCGCGGTCGCCAGCTGGAAGTCCGCGCATGCGGAGACGGTGGGCAGCAAGTAGCCGGGCGATGCGACGCTCGCTGGCTGCGGCGGCCGGTGCCCTGCTCGCCGGCGCGGTGCTGGTCGCGCTGCTGGTGCTCGCGGGCAACACGCCGGCGGCCGCCACTGACGCCGCGGCGCTGACGCCCTCCGAGCGCGCCGCGATCCTCGCGCTCGGCCCGTGGCCGCCCGCGCCGGTTCGCGACGCCGCCAATCCCGCGTCAGGCAGTCCGGAGGGCATCGCGTTCGGCGAAGCGCTGTTCCACAGCCCGCGCCTGTCGCCGACCGGCCTGCGCTGCGCCAGCTGCCACGAGCCGTGGCGCCACTTCGCCGACGGCCGCGTCGTCGCCCAGGGCGTGGCCGCCGGCTCGCGCAATACGCCCAGCCTGCTCGACGCCGCGCGCCATCGCCGCTACGGCTGGGACGGCGCGCGCGACCAGCTCTGGCAGCAGAGCCTGCGGCCGCTGCAGGATCCGCGCGAGATGCCCGCGGACGCGGCGCAGGTCGCGGCCCTGATCCGGAGCGACGCCGCGCTTTCGGCCCGGCATGCCCGCATCTTCGGTGCGCCGCCCGGTACGGACGACGAGCGCGTGCTGCGCGAGGTCGGCCTCGCGCTGTCCGCCTATGTCGAGACCCTCGCGACGCCGCGCGCGCCTTTCGACGACTGGCGCGACCGCCTCGCCGGCGCCGGCATCGAACCGGCGACGTCCGACGCATTCCCCGCCGCCGCCCGCCGCGGACTGCGGCTGTTCGTCGGTCGCGCCGGGTGCTCGGCCTGCCACGCCGGCCCGACCTTGGGCGACGACGCGTTCCACGTCTCGCTGGTGCATTCGATGACCGCGCCCGGCGTGCTCGACCCCGGCCACGCCGGCGAGCCGGCGAACCGGTTCCGCACGCCGGGGCTGCGCGACGTCGCGGCCACCGGCCCCTGGTTCCACGACGGCAGCGCCGCGCGCCTGTGCGACGCGGTGCAGCCCCACGCCGCCGATCCTGGCCTGGAACCGCCGCTGCTGACGGCGCTCGAACGACGCGACCTCGTCGCATTCCTGCGCACGCTTTCCGCGGATCCACCAGCCGACGAATCCTCCCGTGCCTGCGACTAGGTGCGACGGCCGACGCTCAATCGAACGTCAAGCCCAGGATCGGCACGAGCAGCACGGCCCAGGTCAGCGCGGTCGCATAAGGGATCAGTGCCAGCCGGCGCGCCTTCTCGGGTCGGTCGCGCCACTCCCGCTTTCGAAGGCGAAGCGCGATCAGCGCCGAGAGCACCAGCGGGATGGCAGCCGCCATCAGCGTGTGTCGGGCCAGATCCAGGCGATCGCGATGGAAATCGGACGTGACGGTCAGCCCGATCGCCACGAATGCCATCAGCATCGCCGCGCCGGCGAGAACCCGGTGGGTCAGCCAGTTCATCTCGTGCTCCCCTTTTCGCGCATGCTCATTGCAACCCCGAGTGTGACCTGAACGCCCGGCACGGCCATTGCCGTGGCGCGGCATGAAGCCCATCGCCGCCGCCGTCCCGAACACACGTTCCGCAGGCGACGGCGACGGCAAGAAGAAGGGCCTCGCCGCCCTCGTCGGCCCCGGCCTGCTCACCGGCGCGTCCGACGACGACCCCAGCGGCATCGGCACCTATTCGCAGGTCGGCGCGCAGTTCGGCACCGGCATGCTGTGGACGATGGTGTTCTCGTACCCGTTGATGGTGGCGGCGCAGCTGATCTGCGCGCGCATCGGGCGCGTCACCGGCAAGGGCCTGGCCGGCAACCTGCGCGAGCACTATCCGCGCTGGGCGCTGTATCCGCTGGTGTTGCTGCTGCTGGTGGCCAACACCATCAACATCGGCGCCGACCTCGGCGCCATGGGCGCGGCCGTGCGCCTGCTGCTGCCCGGCGAGGCCGGCTGGTACACGGTGGCCTTCGGCCTGCTGTCGGTCGTGCTCGAGGTGATGGTGCCGTACCACCGCTACGTTCACGTGCTCAAGTGGCTGACGCTGGCGCTGTTCGCCTACCTGGCCATCGGCTTCTTCGTGAAGATCCCGTGGGGCCAGGTGCTGCACGACACCTTCCTGCCGAAGCTCTCGTTCGACAAGGCCGCCGTCACCGCGATCGTCGCGATCTTCGGCACGACGATCAGCCCGTACCTGTTCTTCTGGCAGGCCTCGCAGGAGGTCGAGGACCTCGATGCCTGCGACGAGGACAAGCCGCTGCTCGAGGCGCCGCACCAGGCGACCGAGCAGCTGCACCGCATCGGCGTCGATACCTACCTGGGCATGGGCGCGTCCAACGTCGTCGCCTTCTTCATCATCCTGACGACCGCCGCCACGCTGCACGCGCACGGCGTGCACGACATCGAGAGCGCCGCCCAGACCGCGCAGGCGCTCAAGCCGGTGGCGGGTCAGTTCGCGTCGGCGCTGTTCGCTATGGGTATCGTCGGCACCGGCCTCCTCGCGGTGCCGGTGCTCGCGGGCAGCGCGGCCTACGCCGTGGGCGAGACGATGCAGTGGAAGAGCAGCCTCGAGAGCAAGCCGGGCAAGGCCCGCGGCTTCTACGCCGTCATCGCGGTCGCCACCCTCGTGGGCACCGCGATGAACTTCGTGCACGTCAACCCGATCAAGGCGCTGTTCTGGACGGCGGTGATCAACGGCGTGATCGCGGTGCCGATGCTGGCAGCGGTGATGCTCGTGGCCGCCAAGCAAAAGGCGATGGGCAGGTTCGCGATATCGGGAACGCTGCGCACGATGGGCTGGATCACCACGGCCGTCATGGCGGCCTGCGTCGTCGGCATGGCCGTCACCGCCTGAACGTGAAAGCGGCCCGCCCCTTGCAGGGCGAGCCGCGAGCGAGGACGCTGTCCAGGCGCCAACGCAGGAACTTCAGCGAATGGAATCGTCGCCGGCGCGTTCGGTCTCGTCGATCGTGTCGTCGTCGTCGGGGCCGAGGCCGGCCTCCGCGGGCGCGAGGCTGTCGCGCGCGAGATCGATGTCGGGGTCGCCGTCGACGACGCGCTCGGCGTCGCGATCGGCGTCCAGCGCCTCCTGGCTCGGGATCACCGACTCGCGCGCCACTTCGCGCGCCGCATCGAGATAGATGTCGCCCTTGCCGGACTTGGGTTGATCGGAGCGCTCGCCGGGCAGGTCGGCCCGGTCCTGGCGCGCCATGACGTCGTCGACGCCACCGGATTCGCGGTCGATGTCGTCGAGCGGATCGGCGGCGGGTCGGATGGAGGGTGCGGGCATGGGGGTCTCCAGTGGAAAGCTGTTGCTACCGTCTGGTTCGGCAACCCATATGCCACCTGCGACTCAACGGCGTCGACTGCGCACGACGCTCAACAGCGCCAGCGAGATGATCGCGCCCACGAGCGCGACCGACAGCGCGCCGAAGTCGAGCACCTTCGGGTCGCCCGCGTGCAGCCCGAAGTACGGCGCGACGATCCAGCCGGCGATCAGCGCCCCCAGCACGCCCACCAGCACGTTGACGAACACGCTCTGGTCGTCGTTGCCCCGCATCAGCAGTCCGGAGACCAGTCCGACGAACGCGCCGACGACCAGCCAGATGACGATGTGCAGCATGACGAAAAGTTCCTTTGCGGGTGAGCAATTGTTCAGTGAACGCCGGGCGTCGCCAGCTCGACGGCAATCTCCATTCCCGAGCAGCTGCACCCCTGGACCGTAGGTGAACATCCCCCAGCGGTCGAGCTATCGTCTGACAAGCGTCTCGCTCGACCATGTGCAGAATCACCTCTGACTCGGCGTATCCTTCACTGGACTTCAGCCGACGCCGGGCGGTGCCCCCGAGGGTTGAGGGAACGCCCGCCGAGCCCCTGCCCTCGCGGCAAGCCGACCGACCGCCAGAAGAAACTGACTGCCATGACCCATGCGCTGATCGTCGAAGACGACGCCGACTCCGCCGAGACGATGGCGGCCCTGATCTCCGCCCAGGGCTTCACCGTCGCCATCGCCAGGACGATGCGGGACGCCCGCCGCCAGATCGTGCTTCAACTGCCCGACCTGGTGCTGCTGGATCTGCAACTGCCCGACGGCAGCGGCATGGACCTGTTCCAGGATGCCCAGCTCGTCGCCAATTCCGAGATCGTACTGATCACCGGCCACGCCAGCCTCGAGAGCTCGATCCAGGCGCTGCGCATGGGGGCGGCCGACTACCTCGTCAAGCCGATCAACATGAAGCAGCTGCAGGGCATCCTGTCGCGCGTCATGCGGCCGTCCGCGATCCAGGCCGAGCTGGCCTCGCTGACCGCCGAATGGGAGGCGTCCGGGCATTTCGGCCATCTGTGGGGACGTTCGGCGCCGATGCGGCGCATCTACGAGCAGATCTCGCGCGTTGCCGTCACCGCCGTGTCAGTATTCATCACCGGCGAGAGCGGAACCGGCAAGGAGGTCGTCGCGCAAACGGTGCATGACCTCAGCCGCCGCCGCAAGCATCCATTCCTGGCCGTCAACTGCGGCGCGATCTCGCCCAACCTGATCGAGAGCGAGATCTTCGGCCACGAGAAAGGCAGCTTCACCGGCGCCGATCGCCAACACCAGGGCTTCTTCGAGCGCGCCCACGGCGGCACGCTGTTCCTCGACGAGATCACCGAGATGCCGCTGGAGCTACAGGTCAAGCTGCTGCGCGTGCTCGAGACGGGCATGTTCATGCGCGTCGGCTCGACCGTCGCGCAGGAGACCGATGTCCGCGTCATCGCCGCCACCAACCGCCCGCCGGAGCTCGCCGTGTCCTCGGGCAAGCTGCGCGAAGACCTGCTGTACCGACTGAACGTCTTCCCGATCGAGCTGCCGCCGCTGCGCGACCGTTCGGAGGACGTGCCGTTGCTGGCACAGCACTTCCTGACGGCCATCTGCGAGCGCGAAGGCACCTCCAAGAACTTCACGCCCGGTGCGCTGACCCGCCTGACCGCCTACCGCTGGCCCGGCAACGTGCGCGAGCTGCGCAACGTGGTCCAGCGCGCCTACGTGATGGCCTCGGGCAACTCGATCAACGAGGAATGGCTGCCCGACGATCCGCACGGGGCCAACAGCGCCTATTCGACGACCCTCACGCCGCGCAGCGCTGCGCCGTCGTCTGCCCCTGCAACTGCGCCGGCCGCATCGTCCGCCAGCGGCGGGCCGTCGATCACGATCCCGATCGGCACCTCGATGGCCGAGGCCGAGCGCCAGCTGATCCTGGCCACGCTGGAGCACTTCAACCAGCAGAAGGAACGCACGGCCGCCGCGCTGGGCGTGAGCCTGAAGACGCTCTACAACCGGCTGAAGGAATACGCCGCGGACAAGGTCGTCGACGTCACGCCGGAGTGATCCGGCCTCCGTCAAGAAGAACGGCACCCGCGGGTGCCGTTTCTTCTGGTCAGGAGCGATCAGCGCTTGATCTGGTTGCCGATCACGCCGCCGGCCGCGGCGCCGACCGCGGCGCCTTCAGGCGTGCCGGTCAGCACGGCGCCGGCGACGCCGCCGACGCCCGCGCCAACGGCGGTGCTGTGTTCGCGCGGCGTCATGTCGGAGCAGGCGCCCAGGGTGGCGACGAGGGCCAGGCCGGCGATCATGGAGTGGATTCGGGTGGAGGTCATGGTCAGTTCCTTGTGGGTGGCGGGCGACGGCCCGATGCCCCGAAACTGGCAAGCGACGTACCGCGGCCACGCGCGCGCAAGAGTTGCCGACGGTCGTGCCGGTTCCGATCCCTCAGTCCCCCTCAAAATGGGGGATCCGCGGGAACGCCGATTGCTCCACAGTCCCTCGGGTCGAGGTGACACGCCCGGCAAAGCCGGCCAGCAGGGGAACGAGATGCGTGATGTGGTGCTGTATGTCGAGGATCACCCGGTCAACGTGCTGCTGATGCAGACGGTGTTCGAGTTGAGGCCCGAACTGGAACTGGTGATCGCCATCGACGGGGCGTCTGCGATGGCCACCACCCTGCAGCTCAAGCCCTCGCTGCTGCTGCTGGACCTGCGCCTGCCCGATTGCCACGGCACGGAGCTGCTGGAGCGCATGCGCCGGGTGTCGGGCTGGGAGGAGATCCCGGCCATCGCCGTCACCGCCGAGGCGGAGTTCATGCCGGCCGGCACGACGTTCTGCGACGTCTGGCACAAGCCGTTGCGCGTGCCCACGCTGCTGACTCGCCTGGATCGCGTCATCGCGCCCAAGCCCGTGCGGCGCGAGTCGCCGCCCAGCCCCGCGGCCGGGCGCGCGCCGTCGCCGTTCTCGCGGACGACCTTCGCGACCTGAACGGGCCGCGTTCACGGCGCCGCCCCCCGCCGTCCGGCCTCAGCCCTCGATCATCTTCGCCAGCGCGTGCGGGTCGACGGGTTTGAGCATGTGCCCGTCGAAGCCCGCGTCGCGACCGCGCTGGCGGTCGCCCTGCTGGCCGTAGCCCGTCAAGGCGATCAACAGCGCGCCCGCGGTCTGCGGCGTCTGGCGCAGGCGGCGCGCCACCTCGTAGCCATCCATCAGCGGCAGGCCGATGTCCAGCAGCACGACGTCGGGCCGGAACTCGGTGGCGATGTGCAGCGCCTGCAGGCCGTCCTTGGCGCTGCGGACCTGATGGCCCGACAGCGACAGCAGCATCGTCGTCGTCTCGACGACGTCGACGTTGTCGTCGACCACGAGGATGCGACGCGCCACCGTCGCCGCCGGCAGCTGCTCGCTGCGCTCCGGCGCGACCGGCTCCTCGACATCGCCCAGGCACGGCAGCAGCACGCGGAACTGCGAGCCCTGCCCGGCCCCGGCACTCGTGGCCACCACCTCGCCGCCATGCAGCTGCACCAGGCGCTGCACCAGCGTCAGGCCCACGCCCAGGCCGCCCTGCGTGCGATCGAGCGCGCGCTTGCCCTGCTCGAACAGCTCGAACACGTGCGGCAGGAGATCGGCGTCGATGCCGATGCCGTTGTCGCTGACCTCCAGCAACGCGAACTCCCCGGGGCCGCCCGGCTCGTGCGCGACGCTGACCGAGATCGCACCGCCCTCGGGCGTGTACTTGATCGCGTTGGACAGCAGGTTGTTGACGACCTGCGCGAGCCGCGTGGCATCGCCGTTGAGGTTGACCGGCTTGTCCGGCAGCGACAGCGTCAGCGTCTGGTGGCGCTTGTGCAGCATGTCGCGCTGCGAGTCGATGGCCTGCGTCACCAGCGTCACGAGGTCGAGGCACTGCGTCTGCAGCACCACCTTGCCCTGGCTGATGCGCGCGACATCCAGCAGCTCGTCGACCAGCCGCGTCAGCTGGCGCACCTGGCGGTCGGTGACGTCGGCGGCCCAGCGCACCTTGGCCTCGGCCGGCGCGGCCAGTCGGATCAGTTCGACCGCGTTGCGGATCGGCGCGAGCGGATTGCGCAGCTCGTGGGCCAGCATCGCGAGGAATTCGTCCTTGCGCCGGCTGGCCTCCTCGAGGCGCGCCTCGGCCTGCCGCCGCTCGGCGATCTCCACCTGCAGCGCACCGTAGAGGCTGGCCGTGGCGAACGCGATCGCCGCGCGCGCGGCCACCTCGTCGAGCAGCGCGGCCGACAGCGCCGTCAGTTCGCCGTCGATCCACAGCCCGCCGATGAAGCGGTCGCCGTGGATCAGCGGCAGCATCTGCAACGCGCCGTCGACGAAATTGGCGGTGCGGGCAGGCGCGTCGGCCGGCGCCTCGAGCGCTTCGCGCAGCAGCGCGAAGTGCGCGCTGGGCAAGGCCGAGGGTGAAAGCTCGACGCTCGCGGCGTCGTCCTCGAACAGGCTGGACCGCGTGGCCGCGTGCGTGACGACGCCGCGCTCGTCGACCAGCGCCACCGTCGCATTGGCGGCCAGCGCCGGCACCACGTGCGTGAGCAGCGCGTGGATGCCCTGGCGCAGGTCGAGCACGCCACTCAGCGCATGGCTCAGCCCGGCGAGCAGGCTGGAGCGCCGCGTCGACTCCTCCGCCAGCCGCAGCGCCGCCTCGGACGCCGCCAGCGCGACGCGCTCCTCGGCCTGGCGCGCGATGCGGCGCTGCAGGATGTGCAGCTCGACGAACACGCGGATCTTCGAACGCAGAACCTCGGGCACCACGGGTGACGGGATGTAGTCGACCGCGCCCAGCGAATAGCCGCGCGCCGTCTGCATCTCGTCGGCGTACGACGTGATGAAGATGATGGGCGTGTGCGCGGCGCGCTTGTAGCGGCGGATCAGCGTGGCCGTCTCGAAGCCGTCCATGTCCGGCATGTTGACGTCCAGCAGGATCACCGCGAAGTCGCGCCGCAGGATCTGGCGCAGCGCGTCCGCGCCGGAGCGCGCGAAGACCAGGTTCTGGTTCAGGTCGCCCAGCACCGTCTCGAACACGAGCAGCTTCTCGGGCAGGTCGTCGACGATCAGGATGTCCGCGCGATCGGCCGGACCGTCGAGGCCGCCCCAGATGCTGGACGGTGCCGCGGCGGCCGCGGACGTTGCGGAAACGGCGCTCATCGGCACAGCCACCCCCTCAGCACGGACATCAGGTGGCGTGGATCGACCGGCTTGGAGATGTAGTCCCAGGCCCCCGCCTCGATGCACTTCTGGCGATCGCCTTTCATCGCCTTGGCCGTCACCGCCACCATCGGCAGCTCGCGGCCGCGCGGCAGCTTGCGGATCTCCTGCATCGTCGCGATGCCGTCCATCTCCGGCATCATGATGTCCATCAGCACGATGTCGATCGTCGGATCCTCCTGCACCAGCCGGATGGCCTCGCGGCCGTTGTCGGCCGACACGATGATCATGCCCTCCTCGTCCAGCACGGTGGCGAGCGCGAAGATGTTGCGCATGTCGTCGTCGACGATCAGCGCCTTGCGGCCCTTGAGCACGTCGCCGTCGACCATCAGGCCTTCGATCGCGTCGCGGTCGGCGTCCGACAGCGACGACGGGCTGCGATGCAGCCACAGCGCCGTCTGCATGCGCAGCTCGGGCAGCGAGCTGGCCTCCGCGATGGTCAATCCGGCGCGGCGCTGGTTCCAGTTGCCCGTCTCGCTTGCGCTGCCGTGGTACAGCACCACCGGCAGCTGGCAGATGCCGTGGCGCTCGGCGATGATGTCGAGGACGTCCTCGGGGCCGAAGTCGGCCAGCGTGTCCTCCACCACCAGCGCGTCGGCGCCGGCCAGCGCGTGGCGCGCGGACTCGCGATCCTCGGCGAGCACGACGTCGACGTCGGTGTCCAGCGTCGCGATGAACGCGCTGCGCCGCGCCGACGGCGGCATCACGACCGCCAGGCGCTTGGTGCCGCGCTCCGCGTAGGTGTGCAGCTGCGCGATGACGGCATCGGCCTCGTCGGAGGACTGCAGCGGCTTGGCCAGGAAGCCCAGCGCGCCGGACTGCAGCGCGCGGTCGCGCGCGTCGTCGGTCGAGACGACGCAGATCGGAATGTGCCGCGTCACGAGATCCCCCTTCAGGCGATCGAGGATTCGCCAGCCCGGCATGTCGGGCAGGTGGATGTCGAGCGTGATCACGGCCGGATGGAACTCGCGCGCCATCGTCAGCGCGCTCGCGCCCGTGCTGGTGACCAGGCCCTTGAAGCCGGCCGCGCGCGCGCTGGCGAGCAGGATGCGCGCGAAGGCCAGGTCGTTCTCGACGATGAGCAGCACGCGGTCGCCGGTGGCGATGTTGCCGCGGTCGTCGTCCGCCGCGTTGGCGAAGGCGACGGAATCGGCGGACTGCTTCTCGCGTTCCTCGTAGCGCCAGTCGCCGAGGCCGTCCTGCGATTCGCCGGCCGGCGCGCTGCGTGCGCGGGCGGTCGTCTCGGCTTCGGTCGCGACGGGCGCGGCCGGGCGTGCGTGACGCCCGCTGCGCGCGGGGTTGTAGCTCTGCGGCAGGTACAGCGTGAACTCGCTGCCCTTGCCCGGCGAGCTGACCAGGCGGATCTCGCCGCCCAGCAGCTTGGACAGCTCCCGGCTGATCGCCAGGCCCAGGCCGGTGCCGCCGTACTTGCGGGAGGTCGAGCCGTCGGCCTGCTGGAAGGCCTCGAAGATGATCTGCTGCTTGTCCGGCGAGATACCGATGCCCGTATCGCGCACCGAGAACGCCAGCACGGTGCCGGCGCGATGCAGCTCGTCGTTGTCCACCGACCAGCCGCTGGTGGCGGTGGAGATGCTGAACGTGACCTGCCCCTCGTGCGTGAACTTGAACGCGTTGGACAGCAGGTTCTTGATGATCTGCTGCAGACGCTTGACGTCGGTGACCATCGTCTTGGGCAGCGGATGGTTGAGTTCGACGACGAAGTCGACATGCTTGGACTCGGCGAAGTGGCGGAAGCCGCGTTCCACCGAGCGGTGCAGGTCGTCGACGCGCAGCTCGCTCGCGTCCACCGCGACCGTGCCGGACTCGATCTTCGAGAGGTCGAGGATGTCGTTGATCAGCATCAGCAGGTCGTTGCCGGACGAGTGGATCGTCTTCGAGAACTCCACCTGCTTGGCCGACAGGTTGCCGTCCGGGTTCTTGCACAGCTGGTCCGACAGGATCAGCAGGCTGTTGAGCGGGGTGCGCAGCTCGTGCGACATGTTGGCCAGGAACTCGGACTTGTACTTGGACGTCAGCGCGAGCTGTTCGGCCTTTTCTTCCAGCGCCTGCCGCGCCTGCTCCACTTCCTGGTTCTTGCGCTCGACCTCCTGGTTCTGGTGCGCCAGCAGCCGCGCCTTGTCGCCCAGCTCCTGGTTGGTCTGCTGCAGCTCCTCCTGGCGCGAGCCGAGTTCCTCGGCCAGCGACTGCGATTGCTTCAGCAGGTCCTCGGTGCGCGAGTTCGCCTCGATGGTGTTGATCACGATGCCGATCGACTCGGTCAGCTGGTCTAGGAAGGCCTCGTGCACCGGGTTGAAGCGCTCCAGCGATGCGAGCTCGAGCACCCCGCGCAGCTGGCCCTCGAACACGATGGGCAGCACCAGCACGTCCATCGCGGTGCTCTCGCTGAGGCCCGAGGCCACGCGGAACGCGCTGGAGGGCACATTGGTCAGCAGCACCTTGCGCTTGTCCACAGCGCATTGGCCGACCAGGCCCTCGCCGAGATGCACTTCCTTGCCATGCGTGTTCTGGCCGCCCGACGCGTAGCTCGCGAACAGGCGCAGCCGCGGCGCGTCGCTTGTCGCGTTGAGCACGTAGAACTCGGCCTGCTGTGCGCCCACCACCGGCGCCAGCTCGGACAGGATCAGATGGCCCACGGTCACCAGGTCCTTCTGGCCCTGCAGCATCCGGCTGAACTTGGCGAGGTTGGTCTTGAGCCAGTCCTGCTCGGTGTTCTTCTGCGTCGTGTCCTTGAGGTTGCGGATCATCTCGTTGATCGTGTCCTTCAGCGACGCGACCTCGCCCTGCGTCTCGACGGTGATCGAGCGCGTCAGGTCGCCCTGCGTCACCGCGGTGGCGACCTCGGCGATCGCGCGCACCTGCGTCGTGAGGTTGGCGGCGAGTTCATTGACGTTCTCGGTCAGCGCCTTCCACGTGCCCGACGCGCCCGGCACCTTGGCCTGGCCGCCCAGCTTGCCCTCGACGCCCACCTCGCGCGCCACGGTCGTCACCTGGTCGGCGAAGGTCGCGAGCGTCGACGTCATCGCGTTGATGGTGTCGGCCAGCGCGGCGATCTCGCCCTTGGCCTCCACGGTCAGCTTCAGCTTCAGGTCGCCGTCGGCCACGGCCGTCACGACCTTGGCGATGCCGCGCACCTGCGACGTGAGGTTGCCGGCCATGAAGTTAACGTTGTCGGTCAGGTCCTTCCACGTGCCCGACACGCCTTGCACCTGCGCCTGGCCGCCGAGACGCCCTTCGGTGCCGACCTCGCGCGCGACGCGCGTCACTTCCGCGGCGAAGGAGCGCAGCTGGTCGACCATCGTGTTGACGGTGGCCTTGAGTTCGAGGATCTCGCCCTTGACGTCGACGGTGATCTTCTTGGACAGGTCGCCCTGCGCCACGGCCTTGGTCACGTCGGCGATGTTGCGCACCTGGGACGTGAGGTTGCCGGCCATCGAGTTGACGGAGTCGGTCAGGTCCTTCCACGTGCCGGACACGCCCTGCACGTCCGCCTGGCCACCGAGCTTGCCTTCGGTACCCACCTCGCGTGCGACCCGCGTCACTTCCGCGGCGAACGACGACAGCTGGTCGACCATGGTGTTGATCGTGTTCTTCAGCTCGGAGATCTCGCCCTTGACGTCGACGGTGATCTTCTTCGACAAGTCGCCGGCCGCCACGGCCGTCGTCACTTCCGCGATGTTGCGCACCTGCGACGTCAGGTTGCCGGCCATGAAGTTCACCGACTCGGTCAAATCCTTCCACGTGCCCGCCACGCCCTGCACGTCGGCCTGGCCGCCGAGCTTGCCTTCGGTGCCGACCTCGCGTGCCACCCGCGTCACTTCGGCCGCGAACGATCGCAGCTGGTCGACCATGGTGTTGATCGTCGCCTTCAGCTCGAGGATCTCGCCCTTGACGTCCACGGTGATCTTCTTCGACAGGTCACCCGCCGCCACGGCCTTGGTCACGTCGGCGATGTTCCGGACTTGAGACGTGAGGTTGCCGGCCATCGAGTTCACGGAGTCGGTCAGGTCCTTCCACGTGCCCGACACGCCCTGCACGTCCGCCTGGCCGCCGAGACGCCCTTCGGTGCCGACCTCGCGCGCCACCCGCGTCACTTCCGCGGCGAACGACGACAGCTGGTCGACCATGGTGTTGATCGTGGCCTTCAGCTCGAGGATCTCGCCCTTGACGTCGACGGTGATCTTCTTGGACAGGTCGCCCGCCGCCACGGCCTTGGTCACGTCGGCGATGTTGCGCACCTGGGACGTCAGGTTCGACGCCATCGAGTTCACCGAGTCGGTCAGGTCCTTCCACGTGCCGGCCACGCCCTGCACCTCGGCCTGGCCGCCCAGCTTGCCTTCGGTGCCGACCTCGCGCGCGACCCGCGTCACTTCCGCGGCGAACGAGCGCAGCTGGTCGACCATGGTGTTGATCGTGTTCTTCAGCTCGGAGATCTCGCCCTTGACGTCGACGGTGATCTTCTTCGACAGGTCACCGGCCGCCACGGCCGTCGTCACCTCGGCGATGTTCCGGACCTGCGACGTGAGGTTGCCGGCCATGAAGTTGACCGACTCGGTCAGGTCCTTCCACGTGCCGGCCACGCCCTGCACGTCAGCCTGGCCGCCCAGCTTGCCTTCGGTGCCCACCTCGCGCGCCACCCGCGTCACTTCCGCGGCGAATGATCGCAGCTGGTCGACCATCGTGTTGACGGTGTTCTTCAGCTCGAGGATCTCGCCCTTGACGTCCACCGTGATCTTCTTGGACAGGTCGCCCTGCGCCACGGCCTTGGTCACCTCGGCGATGTTGCGCACCTGGGACGTGAGGTTGCCGGCCATCGAATTCACGGAGTCGGTCAAGTCCTTCCACGTGCCCGAGACGCCTTCGACGCGCGCCTGGCCGCCGAGCGAGCCTTCGGTGCCGACCTCGCGCGCCACCCGCGTCACTTCGGACGCGAACGAACGCAGCTGGTCGACCATGGTGTTGATCGTGTTCTTCACCGTCAGGAACTCGCCCTTGACGTCGACGTCGATCTTCTTGGAGAGGTCGCCCTTGGCCACGGCCGTCGTCACGTCGGCGATGTTGCGCACCTGGTCGGTCAGGTTGCCGGCCATCGAGTTGACGGAGTCGGTGAGATCCTTCCACGTGCCCGCCACGCCCTTGACCTTGGCCTGGCCGCCCAGCTTGCCTTCGGTGCCGACCTCGCGCGCCACGCGCGTCACTTCCGCCGAGAAGTTGCCGAGCTGGTCGACCATCTTGTTGATGGTCTTGGCCGTGCGCAGGAATTCGCCCTCGAGCGGACGCGCATCGACTTCCAGCGCCATGCTCTTGCTCAGGTCGCCCTGCGCCACGGCGCCGATCACACGCGCCACTTCGCTGGTCGGGTGCACGAGGTCGTCTATCAGCGAGTTGATGCAGTCGATCGACTCGCCCCAGAAGCCGCGCGCCTCGCGCAGCGACGCGCGCTGCTTGAGCTTGCCTTCCTTGCCGACCACCTGGCGCAGCCGCGCGAGCTCCTCGGCCATGTTGGCATTCTGCTCGACGACGTCGTTGAACGCATCGGCCACCCGGCCCGCGACGCCCGACCAGTGGATGGGCAATCGAACCGTCGGATCCCCCTTTCGAAGCTGCACCAAAGCGCCAAGCAGTTGCTGCATCTCAGTGGCGGGATCCGCCACGGGGCGGCTTTCCATGATGGTCATGAGCGTCGGTCTCCAGGTCGTCGTCGAGTGGCATGTCGGTTCAGGACATGCCACCTCGCGTTCGACTGCTCTGCAGTTTCCATGCCAGACGAGTCCTACACCGGTGCCGCTCCGCCTGGCCTGGTTTCACCGGGCGTAGCCGGGCGTGGCACGGGTTTCCACCCCCGTGGGCGCTCTCTTCATGCATCGTCTGATCGGTAGCTTTTACCGTATGGACTGCCGCGCTGGACGGTACTTCCTGTCCCGCTGAACGCGCGCTCAGGTCGGATGGATCACGAGATCGGCCGGCGGCGGTTTCGGCGCGTGCGCGACCAGGCGCTCGTATTCCGAGATCACCTGCGCGCCCAGCAGCACGAGCGTCGCGCCGAGCTCCAGGCTCAGCAGCACGACGATGGTGGTCGTCATCGAGCCGTAGACGACGCCCACCTGCGACAGCGTCGCGAAATACCAGACGAGCACGTGGCGCGTGACCTCCCACAGCAGCACCGCCGAGACGGCGCCCAGCAGCGCATGGCGAACGTCCAGCCGGCCGGCGGGCATGACGACGTAGATCGAGGTCAGCAGCACCGTCTCGCCGGCCAGTCCCAGCAGGTACAGCAGCAGGTGCGAGAAGCGACCGAGCGAGAACTCGCGGCCGAACAGGCCGATCTGGTACTCGCCGAGGTTGACCAGCGCCTCGGCGACCAGCGTCACCAGCAGCAGGCCGATCGCCAGGCAGGCCACGTAGACGTAGGGCATCAGCAGCTTCATCACCCACGAGCGCTGGCGATCGATGATGCGGTGCACGAAGATCACCGACAGCGCGTTCTCCAGCACCGCGAACGCCAGCGAGCTGAAGAACAGCATCGAGCCGAGCAGCAGCCAGCTGACGACGTCGCGGTGGTCGAGGAAGCCGTGCAGCTCGGTGACGACCGCGTTGGACTGGCTGGGCACCAGCCACGCGAGGTAGCGGCCGATGGTGGCCAGCAACTCGTGCTCGGGGATGACGTGCGACAACGCGATCACGCTGAGGATCAGCAGCGGGATGATGGACAGCAGCGCGTAATACGCGATCGCGCCGGCCAGCAGCAGGCCCTGGTTGGCGCGGAAGCCGCACAGCACGCGCCACGCGAACGCGCGCGGGTGCGCGAGGCATTGCTGCGCCGGCGTCATGTCGTGGCGCGGTGCGAAGACGGAGTCCTTGTCGGCCACGCAGCTTCCCTGGGGCGCACGCGGGTCAGCGCTGCGCCACGTCCTTCGGGGCCAGCGTGCTCGATTCCAGCGTCGCGACCGACTGGGTCGGCGCGCCCTGCTCGAACACCTCGGCGAAGGTCTTGCGCTCGGGGATCACGTAGGTCACGCCCGGGCGCTTGCCGAACACCGGCGAGATGTAGGCGTCGAAGAACGGGATCGGGATGTTGATGCACCCCCACGAGATGCGGCGCGCCTTCGGATTCGGGTTGGCCAGGTGCTGCAGGCGGTGCTCGGCCTTGACCTTGTTGATGACGCGGTGCATCGCGAGCGCCGCGTCGTAGTCCAGCCAGACGACGTCGGTGTGGTCGGCGTCCAGGCCGGGGCGCGTCACGAAGCGTCCGGCGGCGGTCGTGCGTTGGTAGGGCTTGACCTGCGCGATGGGCACGTCGCCGATGCCCGGGAAGGTCTCGTCGCCGTGCGCCGAGCCGAGCAGCACGGGCGTGTCGCCGACCAACTCGCCATTCGGCTTGAAGACGTAGAGGCGCGCGTCGCGCTTGTCGAGGACGACGAAGGACATGCGGCCGTTGTCGTGGCGCGCGACGACCCAGTCGGCCATGTGGCGGGCGTCGGGCGTCGGCTCCGAGTCCTTGAAATCGGCCGCGGTGAGCGTGGGCATCTGCGGCGGCGGTGCCACCGGGCCCGCGGACGGCGCCGCCGTGCCGGGATAGCGGTCCTCGAGGATCGCGAGCGCGCGTTCGGCCTCGGCCCGGCGGGCACTCTCGGCGGCCAGGTCGGGGCGGGGCTGCTGCAGCGTCATCGCGAAGTGGATCGCGACGATCGCCAGCGCGCCGGCGGCCGGGCCGACCAGGCCCATGATCAGCAGGTCGCGCAGGCGCCGGACGAGGCGCTGGAACAGGCCGTCGTCGCCGTATTGGCGGGTGTCGGCGGGGCGTTGGGGCATCGGATGGCGGCGCGGCGCCGGGTCTGCGAAGGTATTGGCGGACATGGTGCGGCCTGCACGGCAAGCCGCGAGCCCACCCCGACGGCACGCGGCCTGCCATGGCGAGCCCACCATGACCCGCACGCCCGCCGCCCGCCGCCGCCATCAGCCGTCCGCGCAGCCCGCCCACGTGGCCGACGCGCCGGAAACCGTGCCCGCGGGCCTGGTCTGGGTCAGCGATGCGGAGCCCGGCCTGCGACGCGTCAAGCGCGGCGACCTCGTCCACTACCTCGACGCCGCCGGCAAGCGCGTGCGCGACGAGGCGGTGCTCGCGCGCATCCGCAAGCTGGCGATTCCGCCGGCGTACGAGCAGGTGTGGATCTGCGCCCAGGCCAACGGCCACCTGCAGGCCACGGGCCGCGACGCCCGCGGCCGCAAGCAGTACCGCTACCACCCGCAATGGCAGCAGCAGCGCGGCGACGACAAGTTCGAGGCGATGCGCGCGTTCGGCGCCGCGCTGCCGCGGATCCGTCGCTGCGTCCAGCGCGACCTCGCCGCCCACGACGGCCGCCGCCCGACCCGCACGCTGGTGCTGGCCACGCTGGTGCGCCTGCTCGACACCACCTTCATCCGCATCGGCAACGAGGAATACGCGCGCGGCAACGGCTCGTATGGCCTGACGACGCTGCGCACCCGCCACGCCGGCGTGCGCGAGGGCGAGCTGCGGCTGTCGTTCAAGGGCAAGAGCGGCGTGCGCCACGAGGTGACGCTGTCGGACCGCCGGGTCGCGGCCGTCGTGCGCCGCTGCAAGGCGCTGCCGGGCCAGGAGCTGTTCCAGTACGCCGACGACGAGGGCGGCCTGCACAAGGTGACCTCGGCCGACGTCAACGACTACCTCAGCGAGATCGCCGGCGCGCGC
Organism: Scleromatobacter humisilvae; assembly: GCF_023231945.1. Taxonomy (GTDB): domain Bacteria; phylum Pseudomonadota; class Gammaproteobacteria; order Burkholderiales; family Burkholderiaceae_C; genus Scleromatobacter; species Scleromatobacter humisilvae. Next base: position 258,057 of record NZ_JAJLJH010000002.1, on the reverse strand, counting down.
GTCACGGCCAAGGACTTCCGCACCTGGCACGGCAGCGTGCTGGCCCTCGAGTTCACGCGCGCGGCCTGCGCCGGCGAGCGCGTGCCGGGGGCCGCCAAGCAGGTGATCGCGCAGGTCGCGGCGCGGCTGCGCAACACGGTGGCGGTCTGCAGGAAGTCCTACATCCATCCCAAGGTGCTGGAGCTCGGCGCGCTGCTGGGCGACGACGAGGCGCGTGCCGCGCTGCTGCAGCAACGCTGGACGAAGGCCGCCGAAGCCGCGCGCGGCCGGGCGCTGTCGGCAGCCGAACGGCGCCTGCTGGCGCTGCTGGGGCCGCTCACGCCGCGCCGTGCAACTCGAAACAAGTCAATGCAGCGGACGCGCGCCGACGGGAGCGGCATTTGCCCGACGGCCCCCGACCATTCCGTCGCCAACGCCCCGCATCGCAAGGCCTCCCATGCAGAAGATCTCGGATTTCATGACGCGCAACGTGCAGGTCGTCCGCCCCGACGAGAGCCTGCAGCGAGCCGCGCAAGTGATGGATGAGCTCAACGTCGGCGCCCTGCCCGTCTGCGACAAGAGCGGCCTCGTCGGCATGATCACCGACCGTGACATCACCGTGCGCGCCACGGCCGCCGGCCTGCCCGCCAACACCCGCGTGGCCGACGTGATGACCGACCACGCCCGCTGGTGCACCGGCGAGCAGACGGTGCAGGAGGCGATGCAGCAGATGTCCGACGTGCAGATCCGCCGCATGCCGGTCGTCGATGCCGAGAACCGCGTCGTCGGCATCGTGTCGCTGGGCGACCTCGCGATGCGCCACCAGGGCCACGTCGCGGCGGCGCTGCGCCGCATCTCCGATCCGTCGATGCCGGACCGGCCGTCGAACTGACCGCGATGGATCGCGCGAACCCTGATTCGAGCAAACACCGCTGGCGCAACGCCGGCCTCGGCGTGCTGGGCGTCGTCGTCCTGCTGGTGGTCGCGATCTGCGTCTGCGAGGCCGTCGAATGGCCCTTCCTGCGCCATCCGCTGGAGAACAAGCTCTCGCAGATCCTCGATCGGCCCGTTGCCTTCGGCGACCAGTTCGGCGTGCGCCTGTTCGGCTCCGTGCGCGCGCACACCGACTCGATGACCATCGGCCCCGCGCCCGCCAACGGCCCGACGCTGGTGGACGACGCCGGCAAGCCGCGCGACTTCATGCATGCGAGCAACGTCAAGCTGGCGCTGGGCTATCGCACGTTGTACGAGCAGTGGAAGGGCACCGGCCAGCCGATCGCCGTGAAGCTGCTGGACGTCGACGGCCTCGAGCTGAACCTCAAGCGCAACGCCGACGGCCACGCCAACTGGCAGTTCGGTGCCGCGCAGCCCGCGACGTCCGCCAGCTCCGCGCAGTTGCCGAGCTTCGAGCGCCTGAACGTGCGCAACGGTGCGGTGCGCATCGTCGACGAGCCGCTGCAGATCACTGCCGACGCCCGCGTCACCACGCGCGAGGGCACGGCCGAGGCCGCGGCCATCGCGGCCTCGGGCGCGTCGACGCCGCAGGTGCGCGTCGCCACGGTCGGATCGACGACCCTCGCCGGCTCGGCGCCGATCGCCGCGTCCGGCGGCACCGCCACTCCCGCGCGCCAGCCGCTCGCCATCGACGACGACACGCCGGGCCTGCAGGTCGACGGCAAGGGCACGTACCGCAAGGCGCCGCTGCTGATCCAGCTGCGCTCCAGCGGCCTGCTGCCGCTCGCGGCGTCCGACTCCGCGGCCGTCTCGGTGCCGCTGTGGCTGGACGTCAACGCCGACAGGACCCACATCCGCGTCGACGGCACCGCCACCGACCTGCTGCACTTCGGCGGCATGGACGCGACCTTCGTCGCTTCGGGGCCGTCGCTGGCCGCCGTCGGCGACGCGCTGGGCGTCACGCTGCCGACGACCGCGAAGTTCGCCACGCACGGCCGCCTGCGGAAGCACGGCAGCGTGTGGGACGCCGGGATCGCCGCGATGGACATCGGCACCAGCCGCCTCAACGGCAGCTTCAAGTTCGACAACGGCCCCGACGTCCCGGTGCTGACCGGCACGCTGGGCGGCGCGCGCCTCGCGCTGGCCGACCTGGGCCCCGCCTTCGGCGCGGCGCCGCCGGATGCGCCGGCCTCGGCGTCCAACGCCAAGCCCGGCAAGGTGATCCCCGACCGCGCCTTCGACATCCCGTCGCTGAAGGCGATGAACGCCGACGTCGGCGTGCAGCTCGCGGTGCTCGATCTCGGCACCAGGCTGCTCGAGCCGTTCAAGCCGCTGCAGGGCCGCATCACGCTGCAGGACGGGGTGCTGAACCTGAAGGAACTGCTGGCGCGCACCTCGGCCGGCGAGGTGCAGGGCGGCATCGGCCTGGACAGCCGCCCCGCCGTGCCGAAGTGGAACGCCGACCTGCGCTGGAGCGGCATCCAGCTCGATCGCTTCCTGAAGGCGCGCGACGTCGCGGTGCACAAGGACGCCAGCGGCGCCAAGGCCGATGTCGGCTACATCAGCGGCGCGCTCGGCGGCAACGCGCAGCTCAAGGGCGAAGGCAACTCGAGCGCGAAGCTGCTCGCGTCGCTGGACGGCACCGCGCGGCTGTGGGTGCGCGACGGGACGGTGTCGCACATCCTCGTCGAGGCCGCCGGCATCGACGTGGCGCAGGCGCTGGGCGTATTCGTCAAGGGCGACGACAAGCTGCCGATGCAGTGCGCGCTGGCGCAGTTCGATCTCGTCAACGGCAAGGTGATGCCCGAGGTGTTCGTCATCGACACCAAGGACACGACGATGCTGATCGACGGCGACCTGTCGCTGGCCGCCGAGACGCTCGATCTGCGCATGACCGCGCACCCGCACGACACCAGCCCGCTGGCGCTGCGCACGCCGGTCAAGGTGACGGGCACGTTCGACGACCCGCACATCCGCCCCGAGGCCAAGCCGCTGGTCAAGCGCGGCGTGGCGGCGGTCGGCCTGTCGCTGATCAACCCGCTGGCGGCGTTGCTGGCGCTGGTGGACTTGCGGCAGCAGGAGCGCGACGTCTGCACCGCGGCCGTCTCGCATGTCCAGGGCGCGGCCGCGGCCGGCGTGAAGACGGGCCCGGCCACCGCGCCGCCGGTCGCCGCCTCGTCGCCAGCGGCCAAGCTCGCGCCCCCGCGCAAGGGCGCGTGACGCGCGCGCGACCGCGCGCGGGACGCCCCGGCGGGCGAGCACCATGTTGACCGCCACGCTGCTGCTGCTGGGCGCCGTGCTGCTGGCGATGTGCCTGCTGGAGCTGCACGTCACCCGCCTGCCGATGTCGCCGGCCACCGTGTACCTGGCCGTCGGCTGGATCGCCGGCTGGATGGTGCGCTCCCGCGTCATGACGCCGCCGACGGCGCCGGAGCGGGCCGACATGCTGGTGATCATCACCGAGACAGCGGTGCTGATCTCGCTGTTCGCCGTCGGCCTGCAGCTGCGCGTGCCGTGGACGCTCAAGGGCTGGCGCGTCGCCGCGATCCTGGCCAGCGCCACGATGCTGGTCACGATCGCGCTGGCAACGCTGGCCGGCGTCTGGCTGATGCCGGGACTGGGCTGGGGCGGCGCGGTGCTGCTGGCCGGCATCCTCGCGCCGACCGACCCGGTGCTGGCCTCGGAGGTGCAGATCCGCTCGCGCATCGACCGCGACGCCGGGCGCGTCGCACTGACCGCCGAGGGCGGCCTCAACGACGGCACATCGCTGCCCGCGGTCATGCTGGGCCTGGGCCTGCTGGGTATCGGCGATCTCGGCGCGCACGGCCTGCGCTGGCTCTGGATGGACCTGGTCTGGCCGATCGCCGGCGGCGCGTTGCTCGGCTGGGCCTTCGGCCACGTCCTCGGCAATCTCGTGCGCGGCCTGATGCGCCGCGGCCACGAGCTGCGCTGGGACGAGCTGCTCTATCTGGGCATCATCACGGTCGCCTACGGGCTGTCGCGCCTGACGGAGACCTCGTCGTTCCTGTTCGTGTTCGCGGCGGCGCTGGGCCTGTTCCATCGGCATTCGCAGCAGGCGTCCCCGTCGCTGGCGCCGGTGGGCGCGCAGACGGACGAACTGTCCGATCGCCTGCTTGCGTTCGGCGAGCGCTGCGGGCGGCTGGTCGAGGTGGTGATGGTGCTGCTGATGGGATTCGCGATGCCGTGGGTGCAGTGGCGCGGCGAGCCGCTGGCGTATGCCGCGCTGCTGCTCGTCGTGATTCGCCCGCTCAGCGTGTTCCTGACCCAGCCCGGGCTGCCGAAGACGCAGCGCCGCATCGTCGCCTGGTTCGGCATCCGCGGCGTCGGCTCGCTGTTCTACCTGGCGCTGGCGATCGACTCGGGGCTGTCGCCGGCACTGTGTGCCGACCTGGTCAACGCGACGTTGCCGGCGATCGCGCTGTCGGTGCTGCTGCACGGCGTGTCGGCGACGCCGCTGATGGCGATCTATCGCCGGCGCCGGGTGCGGCAGGAGCGCGAGAAGCGGCGCATCGAGCGCCGGGCGCGCGCGAGCCCGCCTTGACCGCAGGACGGCTCAGACGCCGCCGTGCGCGAGATCCGGATCGTTGACCGCCGCCGGCGCCACCTTCACGCCCGGCCCCGGGCCGCCGGTGGGCAGGCCACCGCCCTCGCCTTCCCAGGTCTGCACCTCTTCAGGCTTGGCCGCCGGCTTCGCGTGGAAGCGCGCGGTGTGAACCTTGTTGACGCGCGTCAACGCGGCGTAGGCGATGGTGATCAGGGCCAGGCTGGTGAGCAGTCGCATGGTGGTCTCCCGCGCCGGTCGAGGGCGCCAAGTCAGTGGACGTAATAACGGCGGTTGTCGGCGAGCCAGCGGTCGTCGCCGAGGTTGGGCCAGGTCTTGGAAGTGAATCCGGGGGTGGCCTGCAGGTGGGCCTTGTCGATGTCGAGGATGTGGTCGTCCTTAGGGCCCAGCGTCAGCGCGTCCCAGGGCACCGCATGCAGCCGGTCACCGACGCCGAGGAAGCCGCCGGTGGACACGATCGCCAGCTTGATGGTGCCGCGGTCGTCAACCACCAAGTCGCGGATGTCGCCGATCTTGTCGCCGGTCTTGTTGCGCACGTCCGATCCGATGACCTTGCTGAGACGGTGCGAGCGTTCCCAGTCGTGGCGCTCGGCGGGTGTCATCGAGGGCGCGTTGGCCTGGGCGAAGGCCGACATGGTCGACATCAACAGGGTTGCGGCGATGGCAGCGGCCGTCAGGACGCGGGCGTGGGTCATGGTTCCTCTCGTGATTGAGGCAGGGACTGTGACCAGGCCCCGCGGGCGATATGGCAAGTGCCATGCCCGACAGTAAACCAGTTCTTGGCGTCCGCGCAAGCGCTGCTCAGGAGGCCTGCGCCTGCCGCGGCTTGCGCCGGAACAGCTTGCCCAGCAGCGGCGCGAGGAACGTCAGCACGGTGCTCGCGGTGCCCGGCGTGACGGTGCGCCGCCAAGCGCGCGGCAGCATCGGCCACAGCAGCGGCAACAGCCCGGCCAGCGTGAAGCCGGCGTCGCGGAACAGGTGCTCGAAGGTCGCGTGCGAGTCGGCGTCCGGTGCCGCGGCCGGCTGCGGCGGCGGTGCGTTCTTGCGGTTGTGCCGGTTGATCCACCAGGTCAGCGCGAAGGTGCCCAGGCCCAGCAGCAGGCCGCCGCCGGCGTTCTTCAGCGCCTGCGTCCTGACGCGCCGAACCACCGCATCGGTGCGACGCCGGATGCGCAAGTCGCGCGCGATGACGGCCTGTTCGGCGAGCGCGATCTGGGTCTCGAGATCGATCTCGACGACCCGCGCCCCGATCTCGGGATATTTCCTGTGCGGGGAAGCGGCGTCAGCCATGGGACGAATCGCTTTCTTCTCGACGCTCGAACGCATCCGAATCGGTCAGCCGGCGCAGCGTCGCGGGCAGCGCGAGCAGCGGCGCCAGCGCCTTCACGCGCATCAACGCCCAGACGGCGGCCGAGAGGTTGACGAACAGCACCAGCAGCACGATCCAGGGCCACTTGAGGCCGACCGCGAGGAAGGCCTCGGCCAGCCCGATCCACAGCGTGATCCACGCGGTGGCGAACAGGATGGCAGCCAGCAGGCCCAGCGCCACCATCTGCCCCAGCGCGTTGGACGCGCGCCGCAGCTCGAGCGACAGCAGGTGGACGCGATCGCTCAGCAGCCCGGGCAGGTCGGCGAACAACGCACCGATCGCCTTGGGCAGCGACTCGACTTCGTCGGGTGGCGCCTCGGGCGGCGTCGGTGCGTCATGGTCCATGGACGGGATCAGCGATCGTTGTTGGAGGTGAGCTTGGCGAGGATGACGCCGAGTGCGAGCGCGGTGCCGATCGCGGCCAGCGGATGCTCGCGCACGGCCATGCGCAGGCTCTCCGTCCATTCGTCCTTCAGGTCGGCCGCCTGGTCGGCGCGCTGCTTGAGCGACTCGGCGGCGTCGTTGTAGGTGCCGCGCAGGCGTTCGACGGCCGGGATGGCCTTGTCGGCCAGGCGGTCGACGGCCTCGTGCGCGCCCTGCACCACGCGGCGCATCACGTCGCGCTCGGCGGCGGCGGCCTGGTCGATGGCGGCGTCGGCCTTGTCGGCCGCGACGCCCGCGCCCGTGGTGGGACGCGAGCCCGAGCCGCCGGCCGACGGCGTGGCCGGAGAGGCTGAGCTGGGCGTCGTGGTGCCGGTCTTGGGGAAGCTCGTGTCGGGGGTCGAGGGCGTTGTCATGGAGGGTCTCCGGGTTGACGTCGGACGGGCGTGGCTGCCCGGTTGAGCGCATTCACGGCAACCGGTGTGCCAGTCCGGCAAGGATCCGATGCGACGGCAGGTTAGCCGAAGCCTCATCGGGAAAATACCCCATGGGGCATGCAAAACCACTGCAAGCCGTGCCGAAGTGTCGGGGGCGGCCCGTAGTTCCTGCTGTCGCGTTGGCCAGGCGCAGTTGACCACCGCGCGGACACGGCGTCAAACGGGCGCGCGCCAAAAAAAACGGGCTCCGAGGAGCCCGTCGTCATCGAGGCGGGATCGCGCCTCAGTTGCGGTCGGCCTTCGGCGCGGGCATCGGCTCCGGCGCGGCTTGCGGAGCCGGGGTGGGCTCGGCGACCGGTGCGGGGGCCGCTTCCACCGGCGCGGGCGCCGGCGGCGCGATCGTCGTCGTGGTCGTGGTTTCCTTGGTCACGGCAACGGTCGTGTCCGGGCCGGGGATGGGCGGCGTGGCGTGGTCGCCGATGCTCGGACGGGTGATGCCGTCGACGACGCCCGTCGTCATCAGGTTGTTCTCCATGCCGAGCGGGCCGTCAGGCTGCTTGTCCGTGGGCATCACGGTGTTCTTGGGCTTGGCGAGCTCGATCACGCCCGTCGGCGGCGCGGGGATGACCTGCGTGGCGGTGTCGACCGTCGTGGTCGTCGTCGTCTGGTTGCCGTTGGCGTCGGTGGTCACGGTGTCGGTCGATTGCGCGGTGGCGAAACCGACGGTCGCGAGCAGGGCTGAAGCGGCCAGGGCGGTGATGGACTTGTGCATCGGGGACATGGAGGACTCCTAGTTCGTTGGGACGCCAGGCGGCGTCTGGTTCGGATGCCACGAGTCGTCTCGCGATTCGCGGCTGGCGGGAGTGAATAGGCAACGGCTATGCCCACGCGTCGTAGGACGGCACCCCGTTGGCACCTCGGTCAATGCGCCGCCGCACGCTCCCGGGCGCGCCTGTCCTCCACGGTGAAGACGTCGTCGTCCTGCGCGGCGAGACGGGCGTCGAGCCGCTGTCGCAGCGCGTCCATGTCCAGGCAGGACTCGCGCAGGCGCGGGAACAGCTCCACCTGCTCATGGCGGGCGTGGCGCTCCACGCATTCGGTCAGGGCCAGCACCAGCGCCTCGTAGCGCGGCTCGCCCGGCTCGGCGTTCTGCAGCTGGCGGATGATCTGGCGCGCGGTCGCATGTTCGAGCTCAGCGAGATCGACCAGTCGCGACGCCTCGAGCGCGGCGCGCGCGGCCGGGAAGAACAGTTCTTCCTCCAGCGCCGCCATGCGGTGGATCGCGCGGCACAAGGCTTCGGCGAGGCCCTGCATCGCCGGGTCGGCGGAGACGTGGCGCGCGACGCGCCGGCATTCGTCGGCCAGGGCGCGGGTCTGTTCGTGGCCCTGCGACAGCATGTCGAGCGCATCGGCGCAAGGGCTGTCGCATGGCGAGGCGGAGGTGGCGGCGGCAGTGGACATGGCGGTGGAGCTCGCATGCGGAGCCGGTTGGAGAGGTGGATTCGGGACGCTCGCGCATCCCGCGCTTGCCCATGACAAGGCAAGGGGTGTGCCAGCGCGCTTGCCGCAACGTTTACCCTGCTTCTGCCCACGCCCGCCGCGCCTGTCGAGCGCTCCCCCCGAACCGTCGCCCACGGTCGGGCTCACCATTTGCTGCACGCGCATCCACGGTCCGCTCCGGACCCCAAGGACACAAGCCAATGACGGGATCCGATCGCTCCATCCGCACCCTGCTCGCACACGCCACCGAATGGGCCCACGAGCACCTGTGGAACACCGGAGCCGGAAACGAGCACGAGGAAGAGGAGCCGCTGCGCGCCGCATTGTTCAGCAGCGACCAGATGGTGGCGCACGGCAAGCTGCTGGCCGGTCGCCACCGCCTCGCGCAGAGCCATCGCCCCGACCGCCTGCTGGCCCGCCTCGCCGCCAACGAGCGGGTGCTGGAGAACGTCGCGCGGCAGCTGCGCCAAGCGGTCGCGAAGGACCGGCCGGTCACGCCCGCGTCCGAATGGCTGCTGGACAACATGTACCTGATCGACGAGGAGATCCGCACGGCGCGGCGTCACCTCCCGCACGGCTACAGCCAGGAGCTGCCGCGGCTGGCCGAGGCCTCGCCCACCACCGACGGCACGACGCCGCGCGTCTACGACCTCGCGCTGGAGGCCATCGCCCACGCCGACGGCCGCCTGAGCCGCGGCACGCTGAGCCGCTTCGTCGCGGCCTACCAGTCGGGCCAGCCGCTCAAGCTGGGCGAGCTGTGGGCGTTCCCGATCATGCTGCGCCTGGCGCTGATCGAGAACCTGCGCCGCGTGGCGGTGCGCGTGGCCGCGGCGCTCGACGAGCGCGACCTCGCCGAGACCTGGGCCTCGCGCATGCTGCAGGCCGCCGAGGAGCGACCGAGCGACCTGATCCTGGTCATCGCCGACATGGCGCGCTCCAACCCGAACATGACCAGCGCCTTCGTCGCCGAGTTCGCGCGCCGCCTGCAGGGCCAGGGCGCGGCGCTCGCGCTGCCGCTTACGTGGATGGAGCAGCGCCTGTCGGACGCCAACGAGACCATCGAGCACCTGGTGCACCTGGAGAGCCAGAAGCAGGCGGCCAGCCAGGTGTCCGTGTCCAACAGCATCGGCAGCCTGCGCCTGCTGGGCGCGACGCACTGGCCGGAGTTCGTCGAGACCCTCAGCAGCGTCGAGCAGATCCTGCGCGGCGACCCGCTGGGCGTCTACGGCCGCATGGACTTCAGCACGCGCGACACCTACCGCCACGCCGTCGAGAGCGTGGCGCGCGCGTCCGCCGGCGACGAGCCCGCGGTGGCACGCAAGGCCATCGAGCTCGCGACCGCCGCGGGCGAGCGCCTGGGCAGCACCGCGCGCGAGCTGGGCGAGGACGACCGCGAGGCCCACGTCGGCTATTGGCTGATCGGCAACGGCCGCCCTGCCCTCGAGGCGGCGATGAACGCGCGCCGCACCGGCTTCCTCAACCGCGCGGGGCACTCGCCGCTGCCGGCCTACATCGGCGGCATCTTCATGTTCGCGATGCTGATGTCGCTGGGGCCGATCCGGCAGGCGGCGCACGAGCTCGACCTGCAGGTGTGGTCGCCCAAGGGACTCGTCCTGCTGCTGCTGCTGATGCTGGCCACGAGCCAGCTCGCGCTGTCGCTGGTCAACTGGATCGTCACGCTGAGCGTCACGCCCGAGGCCCTGCCGCGCCTGGACTACACGCTGGGCATCGACCCGCGCTCGCGCACGCTGGTCGCGGTGCCCACGCTGCTGGGCAAGCATGCGGACGTCGACACGCTGGTCGACGCGCTTGAGGTGCGCTTCCTCGCCAACCGCGACCCGCACCTGCAGTTCGCGCTGCTGACCGACCTGCGCGATGCCGTGCAGGAGACCATGCCCGAGGACGACGACCTCGTCGACTACGCGGCGATCCGGATCGAGGCCTTGAACAAGCGCTACGCCGAGCCGGATGGCAACCAGCAGAATCCGTCGCCCTTCCTGCTGCTGCATCGCCCGCGCCGGTGGAACGCGGTCGAGAACGTGTGGATGGGATGGGAGCGCAAGCGCGGCAAGCTGGCCGACCTCAACGCGCTGCTGCGCGGCCGGCCCGATGCCGAGAAGGCGTTCGCGCGCATCGTCGGCGACACGCTGTCGCTGCAGGACGTGCGCTACGTCATCACGCTGGACTCCGACACGCAGCTGCCGCGCGAGTCGGCCAGCGAGATGGTCTCGGCGATGGCCCATCCGCTCAATCGCCCGCGCTTCGGCAGCGGCGTCAAGAAGGACGTGGTCGTCGAGGGCTACGGCATCCTGCAGCCGCGCGTCGGCCTGAACCTGCCCAGCGTGGGACGCTCGGGCTATGCGCGCATGTTCGGCGGCGAGCCTGGCATCGATCCGTACACGCGCGCCGTGTCGGACGTCTACCAGGACCTGCTGGGCGAAGGCTCGTTCGTCGGCAAGGGCATCTACGACGTCGACGCCTTCGAGCGCGCGACGCACGACAGCATGCCCGAGAACCGCATCCTCAGCCACGACCTGATCGAGGGCTGCTACGCGCGCTCGGGGCTGCTGTCCGACGTGCAGCTGCTGGAGGACACGCCTTCGCGCTACAGCGCCGACATGGCGCGCCGCCACCGCTGGGTGCGCGGCGACTGGCAGCTGATCGGCTGGCTGCGCCGCCGCCTGCATTCGCTGCCTGGCGCGCCGCGCAATCCGCTGTCGACGCTGTCGAAGTGGAAGCTGTTCGACAACCTGCGGCGCAGCCTCGTGCCCACGGCGCTGATCGCGCTGGCCGTGCTGGGCTGGGCCCGGCTGCCCGAGCCGTTCATGTGGACGCTGCGCATCATCGTCATCGTCGGCATCGTGCCGTTCGCCGCGCACGTGATGGGGCTGGCGCGAGCGCCGATCAACTGGGTCAACTCGACGCCCTCGCCGCGCCGCCTGCTGCCGATCGCGCTGCAGCTGGTGCAGCTCGTGCACACGCTCGCCTGCCTGCCCACCGAGGCCGTCGCCACGCTGGACGCCATCGGCCGCACGATCTGGCGCATGGTGCGCGGACGCCGCCTGCTCGAATGGACGGCGTCGGCCGACATCCGCCTGGGCCACGCGCCCGGCACGATGGACGCGCTGCGCGACAACATCCGCGCGCTGTGGGCCGGCCCGACCGCCGCGATCCTGATCTCCGCGCTGCTGGCCGACGTGCGCCCGTGGGCCATCGCCGCGGCCGCCCCGCTGCTGCTGCTGTGGTTCTTCTCGCCGCTGATCGTGTGGCTGGCGGATCGTCCGCTGGCGCAGCCGCGCAGCGAACTCAACGCCGCGCAACGCAAGTTCCTGCGCCTGGTCGCGCGCCGCACCTGGGCCTTCTTCGAGACCTTCGTCGGCTCCGAGGACAACCACCTGCCGCCGGACAACGTGCAGCTGCACCCGGTCGCGCGCGTCGCGCACCGCACCTCGCCGACCAACATCGGCTTCTCGCTGCTGGCCAACCTCACGGCGCGCGACTCCGGCTTCATCACGCTGGACCAGATGCTCACGCGCATTGCCGCCACCGTCACGACGCTGGAGCGCATGGAGCGCCATCGCGGCCACTTCTACAACTGGTACGACACGCAGTCTCTGCTGCCGCTGGCGCCGCGCTACATCTCCACCGTCGACTCGGGCAACCTCGTCGCGCAGCTGATGACGCTGCGCATGGCCCTGCTCGCGCTGCCGTCGGAGCCGCCGTTCTCGCCGCTGTGGTGCCAGGGCGTGTCCGACGTCGTCGCCCTCATCCGCGAGAGCCTGCCCGCCGGCGCGCATCTGCCCGCGCTGGATCGCGCCGACAAGCTCGTGGCCGCGGCCTGCGCCGACATGCCGACCTCGGCGCCGAAGCTGCAGGCCGTCCTGGACTCGTTCGAGGGCGCGGCGCGCGAGGTGCTGGCCGCGGTCGAGGCCGCGCTGTCCGGCGAGGCGCGCGGCGCCGATGCCGACGAGGACACCGGCGAGGCCTTGCGCTGGGCGCGCTCGCTGGTCGCGCAATGCGAGGCCGGCCGTGACGAGCTCGCCGCGCTGGGCGGCCTCGCGCTGCCACTGGCGCCCGATGCCTCGCCCGCGGCGCTCGGCGCCGCCGCGCAGGCACCGTTGCCGACGCTGGGCGTGCTCGCATCGCTGGGCATCGGCAACGCGCGCATCACCCTCGACCGCATCGAGGAGCTCGCGCGCCGCGTCGACGCGCTGAGCGAGCAGGAGCAGTCCTTCCTGTACGACGACCGCCGCCACCTGATGGCGATCGGTTTCAACGTCGACGAGCGCGCGCTCGACGCCGGCCACTACGACCTGCTGGCCTCCGAGGCGCGGCTGGGCATCTTCACGGCGATCGCGCGCGGCCAGCTGCCGCAGGAGAGCTGGTTCTCGCTGGGCCGCCTGCTGACGGCGCACGACGGCAATCCGGTGCTGATGTCGTGGAGCGGCTCGATGTTCGAGTACCTGATGCCGCCGCTGATCATGCCCAACTTCGAGCAGACGCTGCTCGACGAGACCTGCCGCGCCGCCGTGCGCCGCCAGATCGACTACGGCCGCGAACGCGGCGTGCCCTGGGGGATCTCGGAGTCCGGCTACAACGCCACCGACACCGCGCTCAACTACCAGTACCGCGCGTTCGGCGTGCCGGGGCTGGGCCTCAAGCGCGGTCTGGGCGACGAGCTCGTGATCGCGCCGTACGCGACCGCGATGGCGACGATCGTCGAGCCCGTGGCCGCGTGTTCGAACCTGCAGCGCCTGGCGTCGCTGGGCGCAGCCGGCGAGTACGGCTTCTACGAGGCGGTCGACTACACGCCCATGCGCGTGCCGCGCGGCCAGACCAAGGCCGTCGTGCGCTCGTTCATGGCGCACCACCAGGGCATGAGCCTGCTGGCCATCGAGCAGGCGCTGGGCCACTCGCGCATGCAGCAGCACTTCGCGTCCGACCGCAGCGTGCAGGCCACGCTGATGCTGCTGCACGAACGCGTGCCCAAGGACGTGATGCCCATCGTCGCCGAAGCCACGATGGAGCCGTCGGCGCCGCGCTCGGTGTCGGCCACCACCGAGACGCCGCTGCGCCTGTTCACCGACGCGCAGACCCCCACGCCCGAAGTGCAGCTGCTGTCCAACGGCAGCTACCACGTGATGGTCACGCAGGCCGGCGGCGGCTACAGCCGCTACAAGGACATGGCCGTCACGCGCTGGCGCGAGGACACGACCCGCGACGAATGGGGCAGCTACGCCTACCTGCGCGACGTCGACTCCGGCGAATACTGGTCGACCTCCTTCCAGCCGACCGGCCGCAAGGCGACCGACTACCAGGCCATCTTCACCGAAGGCCGCGCCGAATTCCGCCGCCGCGACGCCGGCATCGACACGCACACCGAGATCGCCGTGTCGCCCGAGGACGCCATCGAGCTGCGCCGCATCCGCATCAAGAACACGACGCGGCGCGTGCGCACGATCGAGGTCACCAGCTACTGCGAGGTGGTGCTGATGACGCCCGCGGCCGACGTGCAGCATCCGGCCTTCGGCAAGCTGTTCGTGCAGACCGAGCTGGTCGACGGCCTGCCCGCCCTGCTGGCCAACCGGCGGCCGCGCGCGGAGAAGGATCCGTCGCCGTGGATGTTCCACCTGATGGCCGTGCACGCGCCGCGCGGTTCCGAGGTATCGGCCGTGACGCACGAGACCGACCGCGCCCGCTTCATCGGCCGCGGCGGCAGCCTGCGCGCGCCGGCCGCGATGTTCGGCGGCGAGGCGCTGTCGAACTCGCAGGGCTCGGTGCTGGACCCGGTGGCGTCGAGCCGTTGCGCCATCACGCTGCAGCCCGACCAGACGGTCATCGTCGACCTGGTCATCGGCGTCGGCGACCAGCGCGCCGACTGCCTGGCGCTGATCGAGAAGTACCGCGACCGGCGCCTGGCCGAACGCGTGTTCGAGCTCGCGTGGACGCACAGCCAGGTGCTGCTGCGCCAGCTCAACGCCAGCGAGGGCGACGCGCAGATGTATGCGCGCCTGGCCGGCGCGGTGCTGTTCAGCCAGGCCGCGCTGCGGGCCGATCCGGGCATCATCCGCCAGAACCGGCGCGGCCAGTCGGGCCTGTGGGGCTATGCGATCTCGGGCGACCTGCCCATCGTGCTGGTGCAGATCTCCGACGTCGCCAACCTCGAGCTCGTGCGCCAGCTCGTGATGGCGCACGCGTGGTGGCGCCTGAAGGGGCTGGCCGTCGACCTCGTCATCTGGAACGAGGAGCGCGACGTCTATCGCCAGCGCCTGCACGAGCAGGTCATGGGGCTGATCGCCGCGGGGGTCGAGGCGCATGTCGTCGACAGGCCGGGCGGCATCTTCGTGCGCCACGCCGACCAGATCCCGCAGGAAGACCGCATCCTGCTGCTGTCGGTCGCGCGCGCCGTGCTGAGCGACCGCCAGGGCTCGCTGGCCGAACAGCTGGCCCGACGCCTGCGCACCGAGCGCCGCACCGCGCCCAAGAGCCAGCTGCGCCAGAGCCCGGGCCCGGAACGCCGTCTCGCGCCGTTCGTGCCGACGCGCAGCGTGCGTCCGGAGACCTCGCCGCCGCAGCAGCGCGTGCCCACCGGCGACCTCGCGCTGTTCAACGGCTACGGCGGCTACGCCAAGGACGGCCGCGAGTACGTCGTCGCGCCGCCCGCGGGCGTGCGCACGCCCGCGCCCTGGGCCAACGTGATCGCCAATCCGGACTTCGGCACGGTGATCTCGGAGTCCGGCGCGGCCTACACGTGGGCCGAGAATGCGCACGAGTGGCGCCTCACGCCGTGGCACAACGACCCGGTCTCCGATCCCAGCGGCGAGAACTTCTACCTGCGCGACGAGGAGACCGGCGTCGCCTGGATGCCCAGCGGCGTCGCGCTCAACCCCGACGGCACGCCGGGCCGCGCGGCCGTCGCGCGCCACGGCTTCGGCTACAGCACCTTCGAGCAGAACGCGCAGGGCATCCGCAGCGAGCTGAAGGTCTTCTGCGCGATCGATGCGCCGATCAAGTTCTCGATGCTGACGATCCGCAACGACTCCGGCCGCGCGCGCCGCATCAGCGTGACGGGCTACGTCGAATGGGTGCTGGGCAGCCTGCGCCCGGCGACCGCGCCGCACATCGTCACCGACCACGTCGACGACGGCCCGGCCTTCGCGCGCAATCCGTACAGCGGCGATCACGCCGACTACATGGGCTTCTTCGACGTCGACCCCGAGCACCAGCTCGCCGGCTCGATGACCTGCGACCGCACCGAGTTCGTCGGCCGCAACGGCAACCTGATCGAGCCGATGGCGCTGCGCCGCGCCGGCCTGTCGGGCCGCACCGGCGCCGCGCTCGATCCGTGCGCCGCGTTCCAGGTGCCGATCGACCTGGCCGAGGGCGAGTCGCGCACCGTCGTGTTCCGCCTGGGCATGGGCAAGAACCACGGCGACTCCGAGCGCATCGCGCTGAAGTACCGCACCGACCCGGTCGCGCAGGCGGAGTTCGAGCGCGTCGTCGCCCACTGGACGAAGACGCTGGGCGCCGTGCAGGTGCGCACGCCCGACGCCGCGCTCAACGCGCTGGCCAACGGCTGGCTCGTCTACCAGACGATCGCGTGCCGCCTGTGGGCGCGCAGCGGCTACTACCAGTCCGGCGGCGCCTTCGGCTTCCGCGACCAGCTGCAGGACGCGATGGCGCTGGTCCACGCGCGGCCCGAGCTGCTGCGCAAGCAGCTGCTGCTCGCCGCGAGCCGCCAGTTCGAGGAAGGCGACGTGCAGCACTGGTGGCATCCGCCGCAGGGCCGCGGCGTCCGCACGCACATCAGCGACGACTACCTGTGGCTGCCGCTGGGCCTGTGCCGCTACGTCGAGGCCACCGGCGACGTCGGGGTGCTGGACGAGCAGGTCACCTTCATCGAGGGCCGCCCGCTGCCCGACGATGCCGAGTCCTACTTCGACCTGCCCAACGTGTCGCACAAGACGGCCTCGCTCTACGACCACGCGGCGCTGGCGGTCAAGCACGGCCTGCGGCTGGGCTCGCACGGCCTGCCGCTGATCGGCGCCGGCGACTGGAACGACGGCATGAACCTGATCGGCGAGCACGGCAAGGGCGAGAGCGTGTGGATGGCGTTCTTCGTCTGCGAGGTGCTGCGCGAGTTCGCCAGGCTCGCGCGCATCCACCAGGACGACGCCTTCGCGCAGATGTGCGGCGAGGCGCGCGACAAGCTGTCCGTCTCCATCGAGGCCAATGCCTGGGACGGCGACTGGTACCGCCGCGCCTACTTCGACGACGGCACGCCGCTGGGCACCGCGAGCGGCGTCGAGTGCCAGATCGACTCGATCGCGCAGAGCTGGTCGGTGCTCTCCGGCATCGCGCCGCGCGACAAGGCGAAGAAGGCGCTCGACTCGCTGGCCGCGCGGCTGGTCAATCCGCAGCAGCGCATCGTCAAGCTGCTCGACCCGCCGTTCAACGGCAAGGGCCCGAATCCCGGATACATCAGCGGGTATGTGCCCGGCGTGCGGGAGAACGGCGGCCAGTACACGCACGGCGCGATCTGGGCGGCGATGGCCTTCGCGGCCAGCGGCGACGCGCGGCGCTCGTGGGACGTGGTCGACATGATCAACCCGGTCAACCACTCGCGCACGCCGGCGGAGGTGGCCGTCTACAAGGTCGAGCCCTACGTGATGTCGGCCGACGTCTACAGCGTCGCGCCGCACACGGGCCGCGGCGGCTGGAGCTGGTACACCGGTTCCGCGGGCTGGATGTACCGGCTGCTGGTCGAGGCGGTGCTGGGCCTGCGGCTGGAGGTGGTCGACGGCCACCCGTCGCTGCTGCTCGATCCGCGCATCCCGCCGCACTGGACGAGCTTCGAGGTCGACTACGTGCACGGGACGACGTTGTTCCGCCTGCAGTTCGACCGCAGCGGCCACGACAAGCAGCCGCAGGTCACGCTCGACGGCCGCGCGCTGGGCTCGAGCCGGCTGCCGCTGGTCGACGACGGACGGCAGCACAGCGTGCAGATCGCGCTGCCGTCGATGACGCCGGTGCCCACGGGCGAGTCCAGCGAGCTGCTTCTGTGAGCGGGCAGAATCCGGAACTCGCTTCCGGATTCCACCCATGCTGCATCACGTGTCCTTTGGCGTCGCCGACCTGCGCCGCTCCGCCGCCTTCTACGACGCCGCGCTCGGCGCGCTCGGCTTCGTGCGTGTCTGGGCCGACTTCGAGGGCGGCGCCAACGACCAGGCCGTCGGCTACGGCCGCGCGGGCGGCGGCGACAAGTTCGCGATCAAGCAGCGCACCGCGACGGCGATCGTTCCGCCGCCCGGCTTCCACATCGCGTTCGCGGCCCCCGACCACGCGGCGATCCACCGCTTCCACGCCGAGGCCCTGGCCCACGGCGGCATCGACAACGGCGCGCCCGGCCCGCGCTCGCACTACGGGCCGAACTACTACGCGGCCTTCGTGATCGACCCCGACGGCTACCACGTCGAAGCCGTGCTGAACGCGCCGGCCGCCTGAAGGAAAAATCCCGGCACGCGGCCGGGATTTCTGCGGAGCAGGAGATCGACTTACGAGCGGTCGATCGCGTTCTTGACCTTTTCCTTGGCATCGCCCAGGCCAGCCTGCGCCTTGCCCTTGGCCTGGTCGACCAGGCCTTCGCCCTGCAGCTTCTGGTTGCCCACCATCTTGCCGGCGGCTTCCTTGATGTCGCCCTTGGCCTCGGTGGCACGGCCTTGCACTTGGTCCTTGTTCATGTCGAACTCCTTCAGGTGTTGCGGATCGATGTGATCCGTTGATCCTGATTCGGCAAGGGCTGTGCCCAGTACGCGGCCGCGGCACGGGCCGCTAGACTCGGGCCTCCCACGCACCGCATCGACGACAGCCGCCGGGCGAACACGCCCCGAGCGCGCGGATTCCAAGGAGGAGAGAGACATGTCGTTCCCGAGCATCGCCGCCCGGATGAGCAACCACGCACGACACCTGGCGCTCGCGCTGGCCGCCCTTTGCGGCACGCTCGCGCACGCCGCGGACGATCCCGCCGATCCCGCGCACTTCTTCGCGTCGCCGCACATGACCGGCGCGTCGATCTCGCCCGACGGCCAGACGGTGGCGATGACGATGGCCGGGCCGGACACCGGCCGCATCCGCCTCGTCGCGATGAATCTCGCCACGAGGAAGCTCACGCTGCTGGCCTCCTACGACGATGCCGACGTCCGCTCGTTCGATTGGGTCAACGACCACCGCCTCGTGTTCGACCTGGCCGACCTGCAGGAGCCGGTCGGCGAGCACCGCTACGCCAACGGGCTCTACGCCGTCAACGCCGACGGCGGCACGTTGCGCCAGCTGGTCGATCGCGACTGGGCGCCCTGGATCCAGCGCGGCGGCGAGAAGCCGCTGCTGCCGTGGTGGACGCATTTCCTGCGGCCCGTCGGCGACGGCAGCGACGACGTCTATATCGTCACGGCCCAGGAAGGCGACCAGACGCACGTCGACTACGTGAAGCTGGAGCGCCTGGAGACCATCCACGGCCGCACCTCGGAGGTCGAGACGCCCGTGCACAGCTTCGAATGGGTCTTCGACAGCCACGGCGCGCTGCGCGTGGTCACCACGTTCAAGGACGACCGCGCGACGGTGCTGGCGCGCGACCCGGCCTCGGACAAGTGGACGCCGCTCGCGGAGTTCGGGCGCTACAACGACGGCAAGGCGCTGCATCCCGAGTTCATCGACGCGGACGACACGCTCTACCTGTCGGCCAACAACGGCGGCGACACCGCGGCGGTCTGGACCTACGACCTCGCCCACCACAGGCTGGCCGACAAGCCTTACCTCGTCTCGCAGCGCTACGACCTGGCCCCGACCTACCTGTCGTCGCAGGGCAAGCTGGCCGGCTTGCGCTACGACGTCGACGCCGAGGTGACGCAGTGGATCGCGCCCGACGTGGAAGCGCTGCAGGCGAAGATCGACAAGCTGCTGCCGTCGACGGTCAACCGGCTGTCGGTGGCCCCGCATGGCGACGGGCATTTCGTCGTGATCACCGCGTACTCCGACCACGTCCCCGGCCTGTACTTCCTGTACAGCGTGCCCGACGGCAAGATGATGACGCTGGGCAACGCGCGCCCCGACATCGATCCGAAGAAGATGGCCGACATGGAGCAGGTGCACTACGCCGCGCGCGACGGCCTCGAGATCCCGGCCTACCTCAGCGTGCCGCGCGGCGCGGAGCGCAGGAACCTGCCGCTCGTGGTGCTGGTGCACGGCGGCCCGTACATGCGCGGCCGCGTGTGGGGCTGGGATCCCGAAGTCCAGTTCCTCGCGGCCCATGGCTACGCCGTGCTGGAGCCCGAGTTCCGCGGCAGCACCGGCTACGGCGCGAAGCTGTTCGCGGCGGGCTGGAAGCAATGGGGACTGGCGATGCAGGACGACCTCGCCGACGGCGTGAAATGGGCCGTGGCGCAAGGGCTGGTCGATCCGAAGCGCGTGTGCATCGCCGGCGCCAGCTACGGCGGCTATGCGGTGCTGATGGGCCTGATCAAGGATCCCAACCTGTACCGCTGTGGCGTCGACTGGGTCGGCGTCACGGACATCGACCTGCTGTTCACCTCACGCTGGAGCGATGCCAGCGACGCATGGAAGAAGTACGGCTTGACCCAGCTTGTCGGCGACCCGGTGGCCGACGCCGCGAAGTTCAAGGCGACGTCGCCGACCGAGAATGCCGCGAAGATCCACGCGCCGGTGCTGCTGGCCTACGGCGAGAAGGACAAGCGCGTGCCGCTGGAGCACGGCGAGCGCTTCCACGACGCGTTGATGAAGCAGCCCGGCGCGAAGGTGGAATGGATCGTCTACGAGGACGAGGGCCACGGCTGGCACTACTACGAGCACACGATCGACTTCTGGAACCGCGTCGCGAAGTTCCTCGACGCCAACATCGGCGCGCATTGAATCCGCATCCCGAAACGACGACGGCGCCCCGGATCGCATCGCTGCGACCCCGAGGCGCCGTGCGGGGACCGCGCGTTCAGTGAAAGAAGAAGTACAGGATGACCAGTACGAAGACCGGAACGCCCAACAGCCAACCGACGAGATACTTGCCCATGATGATGTCTCCTGGAATGTTGCGGCGACGAATCGCCTGATCCGGTCGGCGCTCCTGGCGAGTCGCGTTCCGGGATGAAGAAGGCCGACGCGCCCGCGCCGGCCCGGTGAAGGATCAGCTGCGGATCAGCTGGCCGTTGGCGTCGCGCCACGAGTTCTCGAAGGCGAGCGCGTCGTCGGCGCTGCGCGGACGCACGCCCATCAGGATGCCGCCGTCGCGGATGCCCGATTCGTACTCGGCGATGCGCTCTTCCGGGATGCCCCAGCCGATCAGCGCGCCCACGAGGCCGCCCGCGGCGCCGCCCGCGCCCGCGCCCGCGAGGGCCGCGGCGATGGGGCCGGCGATGACCAGGCCGAGGCCCGGCAGCACGAGGCTGGTGCCGACGGCGGCGACGGCCGCGGCGATTGCGCCGACGGTCCCGCCGATGGCGCCGCCGATGCCCGCGCCCTCGGCGGCCTTGGTACCCAGCTCGGTATTGACGACGGCGTCCGGCGCGAAGTGGCGCTGGCGCGTCTCGTCCGACATGACGAGGTTGACGTCATCGCGGTCGTAGCCGCGCGACGCGACGGAGGAATAGGCGCGCTCGGCGCTGTCACGATCGGGGAACAGGCCGGTGACGAGTCGGGGATCTGCCATGTCGGTCTCCTGCGAAGTTGAAGTGTCTGCCCGGTGCGCGCGAGTGCCGTTTGCATTTGGCAATCACCGACCGGATTCGTTTCAACTTCAGCAAGCGAGAGGCCCGCCCTGCAGGGCATTCGTTCAGCCCTGGCCGCGTTCGGACGCCCTCAGCGGCGGATGCGCTTGCCCGCCGCGATGGCCTTGACCAGCGGCACCGTCATCATCAGCGCCGCCGAGCCAGCGAGCGCCATCGGGATGAACGAATGCGTCCACGCCATCGCGGCGGCGCCGCCGAGGATCGTGGCCTGGCCGGCCAGCCACAGGCGCAGCGGACGGCCGCGGGAAGAAGTGTTGTTCATGTCGAGGTGCCTGGACAGGACGGCGCAACGGCGCCACGAGGGCTCCAGTCTGCGCCGGCCGTTTGCCGGCGATCGCGCGATCAGCCCGCGGTTCACCGGGCAGATCCTATCCTCGCCACGGGCCCGGAGATTGCCTTCGAGTGGGGATGGACACGCCCCTGCCCGCCTACATCCGCCGCCTCGTCCCGACGCTGCTCACGTCGACCCCGACCGCCCGCCGCGCCTTCCGCTGCCGCTGCGGCCGCCCGGTCTTCTTTCGCAACGACGTCTGCCTGGCCTGCGGCACGCCGCTGGGCTACGACCCGGACCTCGTGCTGCTGCGCCCGCTCGCGCCCACGCGCAACCCGGAAGTGTTCCGCGCGATGCGCACGCGCGGCGCCGGCAAGACCGCGCCGCTGACGACCTACCGCCGCTGCATCAACTGGACATCGGCCGCGCCGTGCAACTGGCTGCTGCCCGACAACGACGAGGCGCGGCTCAAGCCCTACTGCCGATCGTGCCGGCTCGACCGCACCGTGCCCGACCCGACCGATCGCGACAACGCCGAGCTGTGGCTCAAGGTCGAGCTCGCCAAGCGCGCGCTGGTCTCGCAGCTGATCGCGATGCGCCTGCCCGTCGAGTCCCGGGTCAGCGAGAACCCCGAGCAAGGGGTGATGTTCGACCTGCTGCGCGCGCCAGAGGGTGCCCCGGCGGTGATGACGGGCCACGACGACGGCCTGATCACGCTGGACATCCAGGAGGCCGACGACGTGCACCGCGAGACGGTGCGCTCGCAGATGCACGAGCCCTATCGCACGCTGATCGGCCATCTGCGCCACGAGATCGGTCACTACTACTGGCAGCGCCTGGTGCGCGGCACCGAGTGGGAAGAGCCCTGCCGCGCGATCTTCGGCGACGACCGCCTGGACTACGGCCTGGCGCTGCAGGACTACTACGCCAGCGGCGCCCCGTTCGACTGGAAGAACCGCCATGTCAGCGCATACGCGTCGGCGCATCCCTACGAGGACTGGGCCGAGACCTGGGCGCACTACCTGCACATGGTCGACTCGCTCGACACCGCGCGCAGCTTCGGCCTCGTCGCGCACCATGACGAGATCCAGTACGACGCCTTCACGCCGCAGGTGCTGCACCCGGACGAGCCGGACGCGAAGCCCTCGGCCGACGACCTCGCCTTCCTGGCGGTGGTCAACGGCTGGATCGAGCTGACCGGCGCACTCAACGAGGTGACCCGCAGCATGGGCGAGCCGGACTTCTACCCGTTCGTGCTGTCGAAGCCGGCCGTGCGCAAGCTGCACTTCATCCACAAGGTCGTGAGGAACGCGGCAGGCGGCTTGGCGCGCGGCGGCTCGCCGACCGGCGCGGGCGGCGTGGCGCTCGGAGACGGATCGTCGACCGGCGCAGGCGGCGGCGCCATCGGCGGCGACTCCGGCGGTGCCGGCGGCGCGGAAGGCGGCAGCCCCGTGTCGGGCGGCACCGGCACGCTGCCGCCGGCGTCGGACGGGGTGGAGTCGCCGCTCATCGCTTGAGCGCCTGTTCGAGCTGCGCCTTGCTCATGCGGGACCGCCCCGCCAGGCCGGCAAGCTTCGCGTCCTCGTAGAGCTGGGCGCGCGTGCGGCCCTGCGCGCCGATGTGCGAGTGCTCCCCGCCGCGCTTCGACGGCGACATGTCGTTCAAGGACGCGGCACTGGCCTCCTCCGCCTCGCCGTGCTGCGCGCGCGTCTTGTTGACGGTGCGCGCGGCGATCTCCTCGGCGAGCTTCTCGCTGCGGCCGCGCGACAGCAGGCTTTGCTTGATGTCCCTGTATTGGCGCTCGCGCTTGGCGCTCCATTGGCCTTGAGGCATGACGTTTCTCCCGGTCGGGTCGGCGCCGCCAGCGGGCGCCCTCGCCTGCAGGCGGCAACGTCCATGCCCAGACGGCAAGAACTCAGGCCACCCGCGTGGACGCGAACCCGCCCGGCACGCGCGCGACCGCGCCGCTGCGCACCGCCTGGGCGGCGTCGAGCGCGTCGCGCACGTCCTGCATCGCGAAAGGCTTGACGAGGTAGCGGTCGAAGCCCGCCTCGGCCGCGCGCGCCCGGTCCTCGGCGCCGCCGCGGCCGGTGACGGCCACCAGCACCACGTCCTGCGTGTTGCCCTGGCCGCGGACGCGCCGCACCGTCTCGACGCCGTCGAGCGAGGGCATGCCGATGTCGACGAACGCGATGTCGGGCGGCGACCCGACGATGGATGCCACCGCCGACAGCCCGTCGTGCACGACCTCCACACGGTGGCCCAGCAGCTCCAGCATCGTGCCGAAGCTGTGCGAGAAATCGATGTTGTCGTCCGCCAGCAGCACCGACAGCGCGGGCTCGCCGGTGGCCGGCTGCGCCGGGCTGGCGCTCGCGGGCGAGGCCTCCGCCGCGGCGCTCGCGTCCACCGGCAGCGTCAGCGTGAAGCGCGCGCGGCGCGCTCCGGGCGGACGCCGGCCGCGCAGGCCGCCGCCGTGCAGCGCCGACAGCTGCAGCGCCAGCGCGACGCCCAGGCCCAGCGCGGCGACATCGACGTCCTCGAGCGGCCTTGGCGACCCGCCGGCGTCTTCGTCGAGGTCGGCGGCGGTCGCGATCGTCAGCGCGAGCGTCTGGCCTTCCCTGCTCGCCGCGATGCGGATCGTGCTGCCGCGCTCGGTGTGTCGCACGATGTCGTCGACGAGATGCCCGACCGCCTGCGCGATGCGCGGGGCGTCGCCGCGCAGGCGCGGCAGCGAGGCGGTGTCGAGCTGCAGCGTCATCTCCTGCGCGCGCAGCGTCGGCTCCAGGCGGTCGGCGAGGCCGCGCAGGACCTCGCCCGGATCGAACGAGGCCCGCTGCAGCGTCGAGTGGTCGCCGGACAGCCGCGCCAGATCGGACAGCTCGTCGGCGATGCGCATCAGGTTGCCGACCTGGCGCTCCATGATGCCGCGCGTGCGCAGCCGGCCGGCGGGGTCGTTGTCGGTCAGGCGCAGCAGCTCGATGCCGTTGGACAGCGGCGCCAGCGGATTGCGCAGGTCGTGTGCGAGGCCGGCCAGGAAGGCATGGCGCTGGCGATGCGCCGCCTCGGCATCGCGGATCGCGCCGTCGCGCTCGGCGCGCACGGCCGCGAGCGCCGACTGGGCGTCGCTCAGCGCGGTCTTCACGCGCAGCAGTTCATCGTCGATCGTGGACATGCGTAACGCCTCCTGGCGAGCCTTGGCGATCGTCTCGACATCCCGGTCGCGCTGATCCCTCAATTCCGCGATGTGGGCCGACGCCGAGCGCAGGCGCGCCGCGAGCAACACGACGAAGGCCGCCAGGGCCACGCAGAGCAGGATGAGGACAGCGATGACGGACTCTCGACGTAACGGCGCCGCCGGCAGCGAATCAGGACGTTCGCTCGCGGGCGACGCGCAGGCCCCGGCTTGACGGCCGGGCCGCGGCGATCAGACAGGGACGGCGACTCAGGACGGCGCGTGGCGGCGGCGCCGCTCGACGGCCTCGATCTTGAGCAACTGGCGATACTTGGTGACGGTGCGGCGCGCCACCTGCAGACCTTGCGTGGCGAGCTGGCGCGCGATCTCGGCATCGGACAGCGGCGCCATCGGTGCCTCGGCCTCGATGATGTCCTTGATCAGGCCGCGGATCGCGGTGCCCGAGCAGGCGCCGCCGCTGGCCGTCGTCATTGCGCGCGAGAAGAAGTACTTCAGCTCGAACACGCCGATCGGCGTGGCCATGTACTTGTTGTTCGTCACGCGCGACACGGTCGACTCGTGCAGGCCCAGCTCGTCGGCGATCTCGCGCAGGCCCAGCGGCTTCATCGCCATCGCGCCGAATTCGAGGAAGTGCTTCTGGCGCGACACGATGGCCTCGGCCACGCTGAGGATGGTCGAGAAGCGCTGCTCCACGTTGCGCATCGTCCACTTGGCTTCCTGCAGGTGAGTCGCCATCTCGGCGTTCTGGACGCCGCGCTTGTGGCGCTGGAACAGCTCCGCGTAGACCTGGTTCAGGCGCACCTTCGGGATGATGGCGGGGTTCAGCTGCACGTTCCACTGGCCGCGCACCTTGCGCACGATGACGTCGGGGATCACGTACTGCAGCTGCGTCGAGCCGAAGCGCCAGCCCGGCCGCGGGTCGAGGCGGCGGATGCGGTCGCAGACGGCCTCGATCTCGGCCGGCGTGCGGCCGAGCGCGCGCGCCATCGTGCTGACGTCCTTGGCCGCGAGGCAGTTCAGGTGCTCGCCGATGATGTGGCGCGCGATCTCGCGGGCGTTCTCGTCCTCGATGGTCGACAGCTGCGCCAGCAGGCATTCGGAGACGCTGCGCGCGGCCACGCCGGCCGGCTCCAGCGCCTGCACGCGCTTCAGGGCGATCTGCATCTCCTCGAGCGTCGCGGCGGGGTCGAGGTCGGCGACTTCGATCATCTCCTGCAGGTCGGTGCGCAGGTAGCCGTCGTCGTCCAGCGATTCGACGATCACCTTGGCCAGCACGAGGTCGCGCAGCGTCAGCGGCAGCACGGCGAGCTGGCCGTGCAGGTGGGCGGCGAGCGAGGTGGGCACGGCCATCATGTCGAGCGCGCTGGTCTCGTCGTCGTCGGCGCGCTTGCCCGACCCGAGGCCGTCGGCCTGCCACATGTCGCGGTCGCCTTCGCCGGGCAGGTCGCCCTCGGGCGCGGCCATGGTCTCGGCGGCGGCCTCCTGGGCCTCGCGCGCTTCCTGCGCCTCGGCGGCCTGTTCGGGCGACAGCCCGTCGTCGCCTTGATCGTCGGGATTGCCGTCCTCTTCCAGGAACGGGTTCTTGCCCAGGGCGTCGTGGACTTGCTGGGCGAATTCGAGCGAGGAGAGCTGCAGCAGCCGGACGGCGTGCTGCAGGCGGGGGGACAGCGTCTGTGTCTGGCGCTGTTCGGTGCGGAAGTCCATCGAACCCATTGGTTCCTCCTGAGCGTAGGGGCCCGCGTCGCCGGCAAGAGTTGCCGGATTCGCGTTCATGCCTCAGTGGATTGCAACGGTCGTGCCAGAATTCTCATCCGAGGGTAAACCCGCCACCCTCCACGTTTGATTGCTCTCAAATGAGGCAATCCCCCACTTTTGTGCAGCCTGATTGAACGCCCAGGCCGTCAATGCTCCATGCATTTGAATAATGCGGGCGGGGCAACCCGGATTCCAACGCCACCGGGCCCCAGAATTGCTGCAAGCCCGGCGCCTCGCCGCGCGCGTCCGCGGCTCGCTCAATGGCGCGGACTCGCGGGTCCGCGATGCGGCGCGACCTGCTCGTTGTAGAGCTTGTCCATCACCGGTCCCTTGTCGGTGTCCGCGCTGCCGTCGGTGGCGTCGTCGTAGGCCTTGCGGCCCACTTCCTGGTGCTGCGGCGTGGCGCTCGCCTGGCTGCTGCTGGACTCGTCCTGCTCGTGCGGCAGCGACGGCTCGTGCGCGCTGTCGCGCGACGTGGTCGTCGAGCCCTTGGGAGTCGCATCGAGCGACGCGGGATGGCGGACGGGATAGACGTGTTTCATGGAAGACCCTTGGTTGTCGTGGCGCGCGTTCAGAAGGTGTAGCCCAGCGCCAGCGTCACGTTCTTGACGTTGGAGCGGCCCTGGCCGGCGAACTTGAAGTCATGCTGCTCCCAGCCGAGCGAGCCGTGCAGGCCGCGCGCCACGTTGACGTCGAGCGCCACGCCGTAGCCCAGGCCGACGCCGGACGCGCGGCCGGTGACCAGGCCCGACTCGGTCGCCGCGGTGACGTGCGTCACGCCGTAGGTCGGACCCACCTTGCCTTCGACGGCGAACGTGTCGCCGAGCGGCACGCGGCCGACGGCGGCGAGGTTGATGCCGCGCGCGATCACGCTGCCGCCGGCGACGTTGGCCTTGCCGAGGTTCATGGCGGAGAGCTCGATGCCGACGTTGTCGGTGATCATGTTGCCGGCCGTCAGGCTGTAGGAGGTCGTGCCGCGCGAGCAGGTCAGCCCGGCCACGTTGCCGCACGAGGTGTTGTACGTGGCCTTGCCGACCGACAGGTCGACGAAGCTCTTGCCCGCCTGCGGTCCCGCGTCCCCGATCTCCTTCGCCAGGCTGGTCTGCGAGGACTGGGCGCAGGCAGCGAACGCGATCCCGAGCGCCGCCGCGGCGACTGCGCCGTGGGTGAGTGCACGAAACTTGGAGGTCATTTGGGGTTCCTCGGATGTCTTGTGAGACTGTGATGACCTGTTTTGGCAACCACCGTGCCGCGACCTTGGCGTGCGTCGTAGGACGACGGCTCGTTGGCGAGCCGCCTCCTCCTACAGCGCCGGCTGGGCATGGGCGTTGCCATGAAGACTGCCCCGCCTGCGGCAGTGCGCGTCTCCTCGCGCAGCCGAACCCGGGAAGGAAACGCCGATGTCCGCGCCCGTCTCGCTCCGGTTGTCCCCGCCGGCCAAGCTCGTTCCCGCCAAGGTGGCACCGTTGACGGCCGTGCACGCCAGCCATGCGCACGCGCTCGTCGCGGGCCTCGGCGAGCCGCTGGTCACCGGCAACCGCGTCGACCTGCTGCAGGACGGCCCCGACACCTACGCCGCGATGTTCGAGGCCATCGCCAACGCGCGCGACCACGTCAACCTCGAGAGCTACATCCTCGAGGCCGACGGCCCCGGCGAGGAATTCGCGCGGCGGCTCATCGACAAGGCCAGGGCCGGCGTGCGCGTCAACGTCATCTACGACAGCCTCGGCTCGCTCGCCACGCCCGCCAGCTTCTTCGACGAGTTGCGCGCCAACGGCGTCAACGTGTGCGAATACAGCCCCGTGCGAAAGCTGGGCAACCTGCTCAGCCGGGCGCTGCACCTGCGCGACCATCGCAAGATGATGGTGGTGGACGGGCGCATCGGCTTCATCGGCGGCGTCAACATCAGCTCGGTGTATTCGGCGGGCTCGTCGCCGCTGGCCGCGATGGGCGGCTCGGGCCCCGCCGACGGGGCCGCCGACAAGCCGGGCTGGCGCGACACCCACGTGCGCGTCGAAGGCCCGATCGTGGCGCAGCTGCAGCGGCTGTTCATGCGGCACTGGAGCCGGCACTCGGAGATCGCGCTGCGCGGCACGCACTACTTCCCGCCGCTCGCGCCCGTCGGCAGCCAACGCGTCGCGCTCGCCGCCTGCGATGCCGGGCGGCGGCGCAATCCGTTCTATCGCGCGCTGCTGTCGGCGCTGGACGCCTCGCAGCACCGCATCTTCCTCACGACGGCCTACCTGGTGCCGACGCGCCGCCTGATGCGCTCGCTGCTGCGCGCCGCGCGGCGTGGCGTCGACGTGCACCTGCTGCTGCCCGGCGTCAGCGACTTCTGGGCGCCCCTGCAGGCCGGCCGCTCGCACTACACGCGGCTGCTGCGCGCGGGCATCCACCTGCACGAACTGCACGACACCTTGCTGCACGCCAAGACCTGCGTCATCGACGGCATGTGGACGACGGTCGGCTCCAGCAACCTCGACTGGCGCAGCTTCCTGCACAACGCCGAGGCCAACCTCATCGCCCTCGACGCCGGGCTCGCGCAGGAGATGGAACGTGTCTTCATGGCGGACGTCGCGCGCTCCAAGGAGATCGTACCGGCCGAATGGAAGAAGCGCGGCTGGCGCCAGCGCGTCGTCGAGACCATCGCGCGGCGCTTCGAGTTCTTCCTCTGAGCCACGGACCAGCAGGACTTCCCGATCGCCCGCGTCGCCGCGCGACGGGCACACGATCTGCCGTCCAAGCCTTACTTCACTGCCACTCTGAAAGGCCTCCATCATGGACAACCAAGACACCATCGACGTCCTCAACACCCTCATCGAGACCTGCAACGACGGCGAGCGCGGCTTTCGTAACGTGGCCGAGCACGTGCACTCCGCGGACCTGAAGACGCTGTTCGCCACCCGTGCGAGCGAGTGCCACCAGGCCTGCGCCGACCTGCGCGCGCAGGTGCTGCAGCTGGGCGGCGATCCGGAGACCGGCGGCAGCGCCAGCGGCGCGCTGCATCGCGGCTGGGTCTCGCTGCTGGGCACGCTCTCGGGCTACAGCGACAAGTCGCTGCTCGAAGCCTGCGAGAAGGGCGAGGACTCCGCGATGGAACGCTATCGCGACGCGCTCGACCAGGCGCTGCCCGACAACGTCCGCATGCTGATCGAGCGCCAGTACGAGGGCGTCAAGCGCAACCACGCGCAGGTGCGCTCGCTGCGCGACCAGGCGCGCGCGACGGCGTCCTGATCGCCGTGCATCCGTGACGGGCTTCGCCCCGTCCGCCTGCGCCCGCCTCGTGCGGGCGCTGTCGTTTTGGAGATTCAAACCTTGATGAAGCCCGCCACCGCCTGGTCGCTCGCGCGCGAGACGCTCGCGTCCTGGAGCAACGACTACGCCTCCAGCATGGGCG
This sequence comes from Scleromatobacter humisilvae, assembly GCF_023231945.1. Classification (GTDB taxonomy): domain Bacteria; phylum Pseudomonadota; class Gammaproteobacteria; order Burkholderiales; family Burkholderiaceae_C; genus Scleromatobacter; species Scleromatobacter humisilvae. Next base: position 228,444 of record NZ_JAJLJH010000002.1, on the reverse strand, counting down.
CCGCCCTCGCCTACTACACGATGTTCTCGATCGCGCCGCTGCTGCTGATCGTGATCTCGGTGGCGGGCCTGTTCTTCGGCGAGCAGGCCGCGCGCGGCGAGATCCTCGACCAGCTCGAGGGCCTGATGGGCGTCGACGGCGCCCGCGCGGTGCAGAGCCTGCTCGCGAGCGTCAACCATCCGAAGGCCGGCATCCTCGCGACGCTGTTCGGCATCGGCGCGCTCGTCATCGGCGCGACGACGGTGATCGGCGAGTTGCAGAACTCGCTGGACCGCATCTGGCGCGCGCCGCAGCGCGACACCCACACCAGCGTCTTCAAGTGGTTCCGCTCGCGGATGATGTCTCTCGGCATGATCATGGGCATCGGCTTCCTGCTGATGGTCTCGCTCGTGGCCAGCGCGCTGCTGGCGACGGTGCAGCGCTGGTTCGGCAGCGTGCTGGATCTCGGCGCGGCCGCGTCGGCGGTCGATTTCGTCACCAGCTTCGGCTTCGTCACGGTGGCCTTCGCGATGATCTACAAGCTGATGCCGCGCGTGCGCATCGAGTGGCGCGACGTCTGGATCGGCGCCGTCGTGACCTCGCTGCTGTTCACGGTCGGCAAGATGGCGATCGGCCTGTATATCGGCCGCAGCGCGGTGGCGTCGACCTTCGGCGCGGCGGCGTCGCTGGTGGCGATGGTCGTGTGGGTCTACTGGTCGGCGCAGATTTTCCTGCTGGGCGCCGAGTTCACCTGGGTCTACGCGCGCCGCTGCGGATCGCTGCGCGACCGGGGCGCGGCCATGCCCGCACCGGTATCGCCGGCGCCAGGCTGAGGCGCGCGACATCTGTCAGTCCGCAAGCCGTGTAACGGGGTGTCGCCAGGCGCGCCCGCAAGCACCGCCGCGGCCGCCAGATTTCCCGTTCCGACCGGGAAAAACGCACATTTGCGCCCGGTGTTCCGCGGAACGGGGCCCATGGCCGATGTCATGCTTCAGTCATGGACTCGAAACAGCTCTTCATCGAACACCTCGCCGGCGAACTGCAGGCCATGGAGGTGGGTCGCGTGCCCATGAACGCGCTGCGCTACCGCGTGCACGCCAAGATGCTGCGCAAGGCGCTGCTGGGCGCGGCCACGCCGTCGCTGCTGGAGCGCCAGGGCGGCGCCCACCCGCAGGTCGTGCATGCGCTGTCCAACCGCTTCTTCGAGGAGACCGGCCACCTGCTGCAACCCAACGCGACGGGGCACAAGGCGCGTTCGCTGCTGGAGCGTACCCTGGCCAGTTGCCGTCAGGCGCGCCAGAAGTAGCCCAGGACTGTCTCGAGGAGCCGACGTGGCCGCCAGAATCGCTTCCGTCCTGGCGTTCTCCGCCCTGCTCCTCGCGTCGCACGCCGCCCCCGCGGCAGCCGACCTCACCGACACCGAACGCCGCTGGCTCGCCGGCGCCACGCCGCCCGTGGCCTGGGCGCTCAAGCAAGGCCTGCCGATCGACATCGTCGTGCTGCCGCAGGCCGAAGCCGGCGCCGCGCCCATCGCGATGGGCTACGACGAAGGCCGCTGCAAGCTGGTCTTCGCGATGCGCGGCAACCCCGCCGCCGAATCCACGCTCGCCGCCATCCCCCCGCCGCTGCTGCAGGCCACGCTCGAGGCGATGGCCGCGCACGAGATCGGCCACTGCCAACGCCACCGCAGCGGCGCGTTCAACAGCCTGCCCTCGGGCCTGGCCGACAAGCCAGACGCGATCGAGAACCGCCAGCCCACCGTCGAACTGCAGGCGATCGCGCGCGAGATGCGCATCACGCGACGCGAGGAGGCCTACGCCGACCTCGTCGGCCTGGCCTGGACGCACGCCCACCACGCCGACCAGTACGCCCAGGTGCTCGCCTGGTTCGACCAGGCGCGCTCGGACGAGACGCCGCGCGGCTTCCACGACACGCGGCACTGGCTCGCGCTCGCGCACGCCGCCGACGCGTTCACCGGGACGGCGGGCCCGTTCGACGAAGCCGACGCCATGTGGCAGCGCGGCCTGCTCGACGACTGACGTTCAGGGCAGCGGACGCGCCGCGTCCGTCTGCTCGTGCACCGTCTTGCGCGGCTTGCCGCGCGCCTGCATGCGCAGTTCCTGCGCCTCCATCTCACGGCCCAGCGCTTCCAGCCGCGCCGCGTCCATCTTCGCCCGCACTTCCGGAAATAGCTTGCGCTCCTCGTCGCGGTGGTGATGCTCGGCCTGCTCGCGCAGCACGTGCAGCTTGGGCTGGAAGGTCACGTCGTCGCCATGCAGCGCGAGAAGGTCCGACAGCAGGCGCTTCAGCGCGAGGTGCTCCTCGAGCGACTCCAGCAGCACGTCCTCGTTGGGCTTTTCGTGCACGGCCGGATAGAACACCAGCTCCTCCGCGGCGATGTGCAGGATCAGCGCATCGGCGATGTCGAGGAAGCGGCTGCGCTTGACGTCGGGGTTGTCGACGGCCAGCGCGGCGCGCAGCGCCTCCTCGATCTCGCGGTGCTGGCGCGTCAGGTACTCGGTGGCCTCCATGCCGGCCTCAGCGGCTGCTCGACACGAGCGACACCGTCACCGCGCGCGCGGCGTTCTCCTGCTGGTAGAGCGCGTTGGGCGGCGCGACATCGGGCGCGGCCTGCGCCGCGACCACGTCGCCGTTGAACAGCGCGATGCAGCGGCCGCGCTGGTCGGCGGGTTGGTCGGCCTCGCACTGCGCCTCGGCCACCGCGCGCGAGCGCTGCGTGGCGTGCTCCAGTTCGCTGTGGTCGACGTCCCTCTGCAGCACGATCACATACATCGCCAGCACGAACGCCGACAGCGCCAGCAGCGCCGCGCCCGTCCATTGCTCGCGCGTGAATTCGAGGCGCTGCTCCGCGGCGCGCGGCGCGAGCCGGCCGGATTGCCAGACGGTGACGGTTCCCTGTTGCGTGTCCATGATGTGGTGCTCCGTGGCGCGGCAGGAGGCCGCGCGATGCACCTTCATGGCAAGGCAGGCTCCCGCCCGTCCGTGCGGTCAGAGGCCCGGCCGGCACACGTAGTTCGCCGCCGCGTCGACGTCGCCCCGGCCGACGTAGTGCGCATAGGACGGGTACGGGCACAGCGGGCGCGTGAACGAGGCGCCGCTGACGTCCGCCGGGGCGGAGGCGCCGGCGCGCTTCCAGGCGACGGTGGGATTGCGGTACGACCCCGGCTCCTCGTTCTGCTCGACCCACTTCGCCGCCACGGCCACGAGATCCGTCGAGTCGGCGCCGTTGCCGCCGCCGCAATGGGCGACCGCCGGATCCATGTAGAGCCGGACGTTGTCGGAGGCCTCGCCCTCCGCGCGGGTCAGCGCCTTGAAGAAGTCGACGCTGACGTACGACGGCACGACGGGATCCTCCCAGCCGTGGAACAGGATCAGCTTCTTGCCGCGCTTCAGGTATCGCTCGATGCCGTAGAGATCGCCGGTCATGCCGTACACGCCGTCGAGCACCGCGGCGACGTCCGCGAACTGGCGCGGGATGTCGAACGTCGCCGGGTTGACCGGCGCCGGCGTGCGCATGGCCATCGCGAGGAAGCCGCTGCCCAGGCCGAACGACGACGCGCCGACCAGCGAGAGATCGGTCGCGCCCGACCAGGGCGCGCCGATCACGCGGCCGTCCAGCTTCAGCGGCGTGATGTAGCCCGTCACCTTGGCGAAGTCGGCATCGGACAGGCAGGCGCCGCTCGCGCCCGCGCTGCAGCGCATGCGCTCCGCCACCCTCTCGATGTTGCACGCCTGGATGTTGGCAACGATGCCGTCCTTGACGCCGTCCAGCCCGTCGCACGCGTTGACCACCGCCGCATGCAACGCGGCGCCCTGTGCCGGCGTGATCGAGCCGAGCTGCACGGTCTGGGCCCACTTCGAGGTCAGGCCCGCCATGTCGCTGCCGCCCACCGGATCGCGCGCCTGGCCCCAGACGCCGTCGCCGCCGATGATGGCGTCGAAGTAGTCCGGGAAGTTCGACGCCGCGACGGACGCGTTCTTGCCGCCGTTCGAGCAGCCCGAGAAATAGTTGTAGCGGGCCTCGTGGCCGTAGTACTGCAGCATCAGCGCGGTGGCCACCAGATGGGTGTCGAAGATCTTGCCCGAGGCGTAGCTCAAGGTCAGGCCGCGATCGACGGCGAAGCTGGCGCCGGGATACTGCGAGCCGCGATGGCCGCCGTTGTCCGCGGTCACGACGTAGCCGTTGGCGACCAGGTTGTCGCCCGCGGCCGCGAAGGCGCCACCGGCGGCCATCGCGGCGGCGTCCGGCACGTTGCCGTCGAAGCCGCCGCCACCCGATTGCAGGTAGCGGCTCTTCCAGTTGTCGGGAAGCACGACCTGGACGTCGTGCTGGGGCGCGACCGTGGCGCCGACCAGGCAGTAGTTGCCCGTCGCGGCCGTCACGTAGGTTGCGCTGGTGACCGTGGTGTTGGCGATGGGCGTGGCCTTCAGCGCCACGCACGTCGCCGCACCGGGCGCCGCCATCGCCTGCAGGATCGTCGACGACGCGAGGATGCTGGCGGCGGCGAGCGCCGTGCGGCTCGGGCCGGGCCGACGGCGGCGGGGCGAAGGATGGGTCGGGGTGGCCGTGAAGCTGTCCATTGCTTGTCTCCAGCGTGCGTTGATGTGCGGTTCGAGGACGCGGGGCTGCGCGCGCCTGCGTCCGGCCGATGCGCCGATCGTTTCGCTGCCGGAGAAATCCAGGCTCCCGACCGACCGGTCGGTTGGGATACTAAGTCGCGCGTCTTCGACGGTCTTCGGTGGAAACCCGCGCGCGGGATCCGCGTCGCATCGCTCACGCCCGTGCCTCGCCACCGTATAAGATCCCGCCATCAGATCGACGCAATGGCACGCAGCATCCAACCTTCCGTCCCTCCCCATGGCAAGGGCCAGCGCGAGGCCATCCTCGCCGAGGCCGCGGCGCTGTTCGCCCTGCGCGGCTACCACGGCACGTCGATGAGCGATCTCGCGGAGGCCTGCGGGCTGTCCAAGGCGACGCTGTATCACCACTACCGCGACAAGAGCGAGGTGCTGACGCATATCGCCGACGGGCATGTCAGCCGGCTGGTCGAGCTGTGCGACTCCGTCGAACGCGACCCCGCGGTGACGCCCGACGACCGCCTGCGCGTGCTGGTCGAACGGTTCCTGGCCGAATACGCCGAGGCGCAGAACTCCCACCGGGTGCTGACGGAAGACGTGCGCTTCCTGCCGTCGCCGGACCGCAACCGCATCCTCGACAAGGAACGCCACGTCGTCCAGTCGTTCGCCGATGCCGTCGCCGCGCTGCGGCCGGATCTCGCGAAGAAGAAGCTGACGAAGCCGCTGGCGATGCTCCTGTTCGGCATGTTGAACTGGATGTTCACGTGGCTCAGGCCGAACGGCGCGCTGACCCATGCCTCCGTCACGCCGCTGGTGCTGAATCTCTTCTTCGACGGCGTGCGCAACATGCCGGCGCCGATGCCCCACCCGCGGCTTGTCCGCGTCCCGCGTGCGGCGCCCGTCGCCGCCAAGCGTGCATCGCGGGCGAGGACGGCTTGAGACGCCCACGCCCGGGTCATCCCCAAGCCGGCGACGCGGCACGCCACCTATACTTCCTGCAATTCACGACCGACCGGTCGGTCGGGCATTGATCGGCGCCTCCACCCGGCGGAGCTTCCCAAGATGATGGAGGGTTGATGGATTCGACGATCGCCGCCGTGCTGCTGCTCGATGGCATCGGCAACGGCGCCGTGTATGCCTTGCTGGGCATGGCCATCGTGCTGGTGTTCGCCGTCACGCGCGTCATCCTGATCCCGCAAGGCGAGTTCGTCGCCTACAGCGCGTTGACGCTCGCGATGCTGCAGCTCGGGCGCGTGCCCGGCACGGTCTGGCTGGCGCTGCTGCTGGCCGCGCTGACCGTGCTGCGCGAGCTGTGGGACGGCGTGCGCACGAAGCGTGCGTGGCCGGCCACCGGCCTCGAGATCGCGCGGCTGTGCGCCCTGCCCGTCGCGGCGGCCGCGGTCACGTATGTCGCGAGCGGGCATCAGTGGCCGCTGGCCTTGCAGGGCGTGATCACGCTGGTCCTCGTCACGGCCCTCGGCCCGCTGGTCTATCGGCTCGCCTACCAGCCGCTGGCCGACGCCTCGGTGCTGCTGCTGCTGATCGTCTCGGTCGGCGTGCACTTCACGCTGGTCGGCCTGGGCCTCGTGTTCTTCGGCGCCGAGGGCTACCGCACGCCGCCGTTCTGGGACGCCAGCTTCGCCGTCGGCGCGGTGACGGTCTCGGGCCAGACCATCGTGACCGTGCTGACGTCCGCGCTGCTGATGGGCGCGCTGTACCTGTTCTTCGCGCGCACGCTCGCCGGCAAGGCGCTGCGCGCCACGGCCATCAACCGGCTCGGCGCGCGGCTGATGGGCGTGTCGACCGAGCACGCCGGCCGCAGCGCGTTCTCGATGGCGGCGTTCATCGGCGCGCTGTCCGGGCTGCTGATCGGCCCGACCACGACGATGATCTACGACGGCGGCTTCCTCATCGGCCTCAAAGGCTTCGTCGCCGCGATCTTCGGCGGCCTCGCGAGCTATCCGCTGGCCGTGGGCGGCGCGCTGCTCGTCGGCCTGCTGGACTCGTTCAGCTCGTTCTGGGCCAGCGCCTACAAGGACGTGATCGTGTTCACCGCGATCATCCCGATCCTGCTGCTGCGCTCGCTGACCGACCGCCAGCACGACGACGACGAGTGATGAAAACCTCTGCCTTCAAGATCGCCACCGCCGCCGGCGTCGCGCTGCTGTTCGCGCTGCCGCTGCTGCCCGTGCCCGAGTTCTGGATCACGCAGCTGGACTACATCGGCCTGTATGCGACGGTGGTGCTGGGCCTGGTGCTGCTGACCGGCGTGGCCGGGCTCACGTCGTTCGGGCAGGCCGCGTTCGTCGGCCTGGGCGCGTACGCGTCCGCGTACGTCACGACCGCGCTCGGCTGGTCGCCGTGGATCGGGCTCGCGTGCGGGATCGCGCTGACGCTGGTCGTCGCACTGGTCGTCGCAGGCGTCACGTTGCGCATGTCGGGCCACTACCTGCCGCTGGCCACCATCGCGTGGGGGCTGGCGATGTTCTTCCTGGTCGGCAACCTCGACTTCCTCGGCAAGTTCGACGGCCTGCAGGGCATCCCGCCGGTGGCCATCGGCAGCCTCGAGCTCCGCACCGGCCGCGCGTCGTACTTCCTGATCTGGATCGTCGCGCTGCTGGGCGCCGTGGCGCTGCGCCACCTGCTCGACTCGCGCCCCGGCCGGGCGATCCGCGCGTTGAAGGGCGGCACGCTGATGGCCGAGGCCATGGGCATCGCGACGCTGCGCTACAAGGTGCTGGCGTTCGTCATCGCGGCGATCTACGCGTCGCTCTCGGGCTGGCTGTTCGCGCATTACCAGCGCTCGGTCAACCCGTCGCCGTTCGGGCTGCAGATGGGCATCGAGTACCTGTTCATGGCGGTGCTGGGCGGTGTCGGGCTGGTCGGTGGTGCGTTCGTCGGCGCCGCGGCGGTCAAGGTCGCCGAGGACCAGTTGCAGAACTGGCTGCCGGCGCTGCTCAACACCAGCGGGCCGGTGGAGCTGGTGGTGTTCGGCATGGTGCTGATCCTGGTGCTGCAGGTGACGCCGCAGGGGCTGTGGTCGCTGGCCACCCGGCGCCTGCCGCAGCGGCGGCAGGATCCGTCGACCTGGGCCGATGCAGCGCCGCTGCCGAAGGCGACGCCGCCGGCGCGCGGCGAGACGGTGCTGTCGGTCGCGAAGGCGCGCAAGCAGTTCGGCGGCCTCGTCGCGGTCAACGACGTCGGCTTCGACGTGCGCGCCGGCGAGATCGTCGGCCTGATCGGGCCCAACGGCGCGGGCAAGTCGACGATGTTCAACCTCATCACGGGCGTGCTGCCTCTCACGAGCGGGCAAGTGGACTTCCGCGGCGCGCGCGTGAGCGGGCTCACTTCGCGCGCGATCGCGCGGCGTGGCATGTCGCGCACCTTCCAGCATGTGCGCATGATCGCCGACATGAGCGTGCTCGAGAACGTGGCTCTCGGCGCGCATCGGCGCGTCGGTGCCGGCGTGCTGCGCGCGATGCTGCGCCTCGACCGCCGCGACGAGCGTCGCCTGCTGGCCGAAGCCTGGAGGCAGCTCGATCGCATCGGCATGAGCGCGCTCGCCAACGAGCCCGCCGGCAATCTCGCGCTGGGCCAGCAGCGCCTGATGGAGATCGCGCGCGCGCTGTGCACCGATCCCGCGCTGCTGCTGCTGGACGAACCCGCCGCCGGCCTGCGCCTGAAGGAGAAGCAGGCCCTGGCCGAGGTGCTGTCGCAGCTGCGCGCCGAAGGCATGAGCCTGCTGCTGGTGGAGCACGACATGGACTTCGTGATGACGCTGACCGACCGCATCGTGGTCGTCGAGTTCGGCACCAAGCTGACCGAGGGCACGCCGGACGCCGTGCGCGAGGATCCCGCGGTGCGCGCGGCCTATCTCGGCGTGGAGCATTGATGATGACCACGCCACTCCTCGAAGTCGACGGCCTGCACGCAGGCTATGGCCGCGCCGAGGTGCTGTCCGGCGTCAGCCTCTCGGCGAAGTCCGGCAGCGTGGTCGCCGTCGTCGGGCCCAACGGCGCCGGCAAGAGCACGCTGCTCAACGCCTTGATGGGCGTCCTGCCGTCGCGCGGCGAGCTGCGCTTCGATGGCGAGACGATCCAGCGGCTGTCGCTCGAGCAACGCGTGCAGCGCGGCATCGCGCTGGTGCCCGAGACGCGCGCCCTCTTCGCGACGATGCCCGTCGTCGACAACCTCGTGCTGGGCGGCTATCGCCAGCGCCGCACGCCGCGCGCCGAGCAGGCCGCGCGGCTGGACGAGATCTACCAGCTGTTCCCGCGCCTGCACGAACGCCAGGCGCAGGCGGCGGGCACGCTGTCGGGCGGCGAACGCCAGATGCTGGCGATCGGCCGCGCGCTGATGGGCCGGCCGCGCCTGCTGATGCTCGACGAGCCCAGCCTCGGACTGGCCCCGCTGGTCGTCAAGGAGATCTTCCGCATCATCGAGCGACTGCGCGAGAGCGGCGCCACCATCCTGCTGATCGAGCAGAATGCGCGGGCCGCGATGGCGGTGGCCGACCATGCCTACGTGCTCGAGACCGGCGCGATCGCGCTGTCCGGTCCGGCTTCGGAACTTGCCGCGGACCCGCGCGTCATAGAAACCTACCTCGGCAAGGCCAAGGCTTGATCCCGCGGCCCGCCGCCCCCAACTGACAACAACAATGAGCCCCTCGACCCGCGAGCAGACCATCCGCCTGTCGTCCTACCTCCTGGCGGCTGTCGCGCTGGTCGGCGTGCTGGAGCTGCACCTGCTGGTGCCGCTGCTGGTGGGCCTGCTGGTGTACCAGCTCGTGGTGTCGATCACGCCGTTGGCGCAGCGCTGGTTCAACACCAAGCTCGCCAAGATGCTGGTGGTGATCCTGTTCGCCTCCGTCGTCATCGCCGCGATCGCGGGCGCGGTGTTCGGCCTGGTCTCGTTCTTCCGCAGCGACATCGAGAACCTGCCCCACCTGCTCGCCAAGGTGTCGGACATCCTCGATCGCGTGCGCGCCGGCATCCCGCCGTTCATGGCCGCCTACCTGCCCGACGACATCGCCGACCTGCAGCAGAAGGCGCTCGACTGGCTGCGCGCCCACGTGGCGGAGCTGCAGATGATGGGGGCGCACACGCTGGTCACCGTCGCCGAGACGATCATCGCCATCGTCATCGGCGTCGTGCTGTCGCTGCGCGAAGTCGATCCGCACGCCACGCCGGGCCCGCTGGCCCGTGCGCTGACGGCGCGCGCCGAACACTTCGCGCACGCGTTCCGGAACGTCGCGCTGTCGCAGCTCTCGATCTCGCTGCTCAACACCAGCTTCACCGCGATCTACCTCGTCATCGGGCTGCACCTGTTCGGCGTCCACCTGCCGCTGACCAAGACGATGATCGCGATCACCTTCATCGTCGGCCTGCTGCCCATCGTCGGCAACCTGACGTCCAACACCATCGTCGTGATCGTCAGCCTGGCCCACTCGCCGGCCGTGGCCGTCGCGTCGCTGGTGTTCCTGATCGTGATCCACAAGCTCGAGTACTTCCTGGGCGCGCGCATCGTCGGCACGCGCATCAAGTCGCAGATCTGGGAGCTGCTCATCGCGATGATGGTGATGGAGGCGCTGTTCGGCATCCCGGGCCTGGTCGCCGCGCCGATCTACTACGCCTACCTCAAGAGCGAGCTGCTGGACGCCAAGCTGATCTGACCGCTCGCGGCGGGCGCGGGAGCGCCTGCCCGACGGCGGGCAATCGCTTCAACTGGGGAGTTGTTGCGGTGCACCACATATTTTCGGGAATCGCGGAGTCGGGCACACTCGGGTCATTGAGGGTTTTCCCGCCCTCTTCGACTTGAAAGTTTCGAGCCGGTGAGCGAAAAGAAGATCGAGTTCTACAAGGGTCCGGCCGGTGGCTGGGCCGCGCTGAAAAGCGTCAGCAAGGCCCTGCTGGCCCAGGACATCGCCGTGAAGGGCGCCAAGACGCTGCTGTCGGCCAACCAGCCCGACGGCTTCGACTGCCCCGGCTGCGCCTGGCCCGACCGCAACCATGCGTCGACCTTCGAGTTCTGCGAGAACGGCGCCAAGGCCGTCGCGGCCGAGGCCACGGCGCGCCGCGTCACGCGCGAGTTCTTCGCCCAGCACACGGTCACCGAGCTGGCCGGCAAGAGCGATTTCTTTCTCGAGGACCAGGGCCGCCTGACCGAGCCGATGGTCTACGACCGCGCCAGCGACAAGTACCTGCCCATCGAGTGGGACACGGCGTTCGAGATGATCGCGGGCCACCTCAACGCCCTGCCCGACCCGAACCAGGCGATGTTCTACACCTCGGGCCGCGCCAGCAACGAAGCCGCGTTCCTGTACCAGCTGTTCGTGCGCGAGTTCGGCACCAACAACTTCCCCGACTGCTCCAACATGTGCCACGAGCCGAGCGGCTCGGCGATGCGGCCGCAGATCGGCGTCGGCAAGGGCACCGTCACGCTGGACGACTTCGAGCAGGCCGACGCGATCTTCATCTTCGGCCAGAACCCGGGCACCAACCACCCACGCATGCTGGGCGAGCTGCGCGCGGCCGCGAAGCGCGGCGCACGCATCGTCAGCTTCAATCCGCTGCGCGAGCGCGGGCTGGAGCGCTTCGCCGACCCGCAGGCCAAGCTCGAGATGGCCACGCTGGGCTCGACGCAGATCAGCTCGCACTACTTCCAGCTGCGCGTCGGCGGCGACTTCGCGCTCGTCAAGGGCATGATGAAGCACGTCGTCGAGCAGGAGGACGCGCGCGGCGGCGTCCTCGACCACGCCTTCATCGCGGAGCACACCGTGGGCATCGAGGCGCTGCTGGAAGACCTGCGTGGCGAATCGTGGCCGCTGCTGGAGCAGGAGTCCGGGCTGTCCGAGGCGCAGATGCGCGCGGCCGGCGACGTCTACCTGGGCGCCGAGCGCGTCATCGCCTGCTGGGGCATGGGCATCACGCAGCACGCGCACTCGGTGGCGACGATCCAGATGATAGCCAACCTGCTGATGCTGCGCGGGAACATCGGCCGGCCGGGCGCCGGCGCGTGCCCCGTGCGCGGCCACAGCAACGTGCAGGGCGACCGCACGATGGGCATCTGGGAGAAGCCGCCCGCGGCGCTGCTCGATCGCCTGCGCGACGTGTTCGGCTTCGAGCCGCCGCGCACGCCGGGCGTCGACGTCGTCGAGTCCATCAAGCTGATGCTCTCGGGCCGCGGCAAGGTCTTCATCGCACTCGGCGGCAACTTCGCCGCGGCCACGCCCGACACCTACGAGACCTGGAAGGGCCTGCGCAACTGCGACCTGACGGTGCACGTGACGACCAAGCTGAACCGCAGCCACATCGTCCACGGCCGCAACGCGCTGATCCTGCCCTGCCTGGGACGCACCGAGATCGACGTGCAGGCCGCCGGCCCGCAAGGCGTGACGGTGGAGGATTCGATGAGCATGGTGCACATCTCGTCGGGCATCAACCCGCCGGCGTCCGAGCACCTGCTGTCGGAGCCGGCGATCGTCGCGCGCCTGGCCGCCGCGACGCTGGGCAAGCGCAGCAAGACGCCCTGGCTGTGGCTGATCGAGGACTACGACCGCATCCGCGACAAGATCGAGGCCGTCTTCGACGACTTCTTCGACTTCAACGAGCGCATCAAGGTGCCCGGCGGCTTCCGGCTGCGCAACACCGCCAGCGAACGCGTGTGGGCCACCGAGCCCGGCAAGGCCGTCTTCTGCACGCACGCCGTGCCGCTGGACACGCCCGCGCACCGCGCCCGCGCGCGCCAGCTGGACAAGGTCGTCTTCACGCTGCTGACGACGCGCTCGCACGACCAGTACAACACGACGATCTACGGCCAGGACGACCGCTACCGCGGCGTGTTCGGCCAGCGCCGCGTGGTCTTCATCAACGCGGCCGACATCAAGCACCTGGGCCTGCGCGACGGCCAGTGGGTGGACATCCACACGGTCTGGAGCGACGGCGTCGAGCGCCGCGCCGACCGCTTCAAGCTGGTGGCCTACGACATCCCGCGCGGCAACCTGGCGGCGTACTACCCGGAGACGAATCCGCTGGTGCCGCTGTCGGCGACGGCCATCGAGGCCGGCACGCCGACGTCGAAGTCGATTCCCGTCATACTCACGCCACACGAGGCCACGGGATCCGCCCAGCAGGCCGACACGACGTTCGCGGGCGCCTGACCGCAGCGGGCCGCCCGGCTCGCTCCCCGGGCGCCACGCGGGCGCACGAGGGGACGCATGGACGACGAGAACCTTCCCGCGCTGGACGAGCTGTCCATCGCCATCCTGCGCGAACTGGCCGCGGCACCGGGCGAAGCGGGCATGTCCCTTCCGCGCCTCGGAAAGCACCTGGGCCAGGGCGCGAGCGTGCTGATGCGCTCGCTGGCGGCGATGAGCCACGCCCGGATCGGCGGCGTCGAGGGCCCGGGATGGGTCCGCGTCACGCAGGTCGAGGAACGCTGGAACGCCGCGCTCACCGGAACCGGACGAGCGTTCTGCGAGCGCTACCTGGGTCGCTGAGTTTTCGGCGGCGGCACTGCTGTCCAACGCTGTCAGTCGAATAAGTCACCGTACGAGACGAGTCAAGACTGCCCGGCAGCGTTTTATCAGGCCTTCCGACTCAAGTCGGGGCGGCAAGCTCCGAAAGAGGCCTGTCACGGTCCGGTCACATCCGGTCCGTGCCGCCCTCTCGCGCGCCCCGGACATCCATTCGACAAGGGTGGGCGCGCCGATCAAAACGAACCGGACCTCCGATGAAGCTCACCCCCCTCCTCAGCGCCGCACTCGCCGGCGCCTGCGGCCTTGCCTCGAACGCCGCCCATGCCGACGCCACCTCCTGGGATCCGTCCTGGGCCTTCTCGGGCTTCGGCACCGTGGGCTATGTCGAGACCAATACCGACGCCGGCCTCTACAGCGGCCCCGGCCAGGCAGGCGGCGCCAGCAAGGAAGGCACGCTCGGCGTCGATTCCAAGCTCGGCGCCCAGGTGAACGCGAAGGCCAACAACGTCTTCTCCGCGACCGTGCAGGCGATCTCGCAGCGCAACGGCGACGGCAACTTCAAGCCCGCGATCGAGTGGGCGTTCGTCAAGGCCCAGGTCACGCCGGGCCTGAGCCTGCGCGCCGGCCGCATCGGCGCGCCGCTGTTCGCGGTCTCCGACTTCCGCAGCATCGGCTACTCCAACCTGTGGCTGCGCACGCCGATCGACGTCTACGGCCAGGTGCCCTTCAGCCACTTCGACGGCGGCGACGCGATCTACCAGGACACCGTGGGCTCGACCACCCTGACGGCGCAGCTGTTCGGCGGCAAGTCCGACAGCGTCGCCGACGGCCTGCCCGTGCACGTCAAGAAGGAAGTCGGCCTGAACGTCACGGCCGAATTCGACAATGGCATCACGCTGCGCGTGGGCCGCGTCCAGGGCAAGCTGACCGTGGACAGCGCCTCCGTCAACGGCCTGCTGGCCATCCTGCGCACGACGCCGTTCGCCGGCGTCGCCGACCAGATGGACGCCGACGACAAGGACGCCTCGTTCACCGGCGTGGGCGCCGCCTACGACCAGGGCAACTGGATCGCCAACGCCGAGTTCACGAAGCGCAAGACGTCCTCGTATGTCTCGAGCACCACCGGCTGGGAGGCCACCCTTGGCTACCGCGTGGGCAAGTTCACGCCGTATGCGACGGTGTCGCAGCTCAAGCTCGATAGCACCAACGTCAACAACGACATCCCGACGTCCGTGCCGGCGCTCGCGCCGCTGGCCGCTGCCGTCGACACCGTGCTGTTCCGCCAGAACCTCGCCCAGAAGACCGACTCCATCGGCATGCGCTGGGATGCGTGGAAGAACATCGACGTCAAGGCGCAGTTCGACCGCATCAAGCCGACCCAGAACGGCACGGGCCTGTTCAACCGCGTCAACACGACGCTGCCCAGCTCCGTGAACGTCTACAGCGTCGCTGTCGACTTCGTGTTCTGAGACGGAGAGCGCACATGAACAAGTTCAACGCCATCCGTCTCGCCGCCGCCGTCGTCCTGTGCGCCGGCTCCGTGGGCGCGTTCGCCCAGGTCGCCGTCGTCGTCGGGCCGAAGAGCCCGGTCGCCTCGCTGACGGCCGACCAGGTCAGCGCGATCTTCCTGGGCAAGAGCAGCACGTTCCCGTCCGGCGGCACCGCCGCCCCCACCGACCTGCCCGACTCGGCGCCGGCGCACGACCTGTTCTACACCAAGGTCACCGGCAAGAACTCGGCGCAGGTCAAGGCCGCCTGGTCGCGCCTGGTGTTCTCCGGCAAGGCGACGCCGCCGAAGGAACTCGCCACCGCGGCCGACGTGAAGAAGTTCGTCGCGTCCAACCCGGACGCGATCGGCTACATCGAGAAGTCCGCGGTCGACGCGTCCGTGAAGGTCGTCTTCAGCGCCGACTGACGATGACGCCCGCCCGGCCTCGCGCCGGGCGCGGCGGCTGTGGAAGAACCTGGAGAGTGTCATGAGTGTGAAGAACAGAATCTGGATGCTGCCGCTGCTGGCGATCCTCATCTTCGTGGTCGGTATCGCCACGGTGCTCGCCTTCTCGGCGGGCACGTCGAAGTCCATCACCGGGCTGGGTGCGGTCGACTATCCGTATCTCGACGCCACGACGCAGTTCGCGTCGCAGCTCGAGGCGCTGGGCACGACGATCCAGGGCGCGGTCGCCGAAGGCGACAAGAAGCGCCTGGACGAGGCCACCGACAAGGCCGCCGCGATGCGCAAGACGATCGCAGGCATCAAGGCCATCCCGGGCAAGGCCGACGTCGGCGAGAACCTGGGCAAGCTGTTCGAGACCTACTTCACCGCGTCGAGCGACTGTGCGCAGATGTTCCTGGGCACCAGGACCGGCGACCAGGGCGCGGCCGTCGCGGCGATGCAGGGCGCGCAGAAGGCGCTCGAGGCCAGCCTGAAGTCCATGCGCGACAGCGCCCGCTCGAGCTTCGACGCCGGCCTCGCCGGCGCCAAGGGCGGCGTCTCCAACAGCCTGTATGCGACGCTCGCCAGCGCGCTGCTGGTCGTCGTCGGGCTGGGCATCGGCTCGTACTTCGTCATCGGCAGCGTCTGGCGCCAGCTGGGCGGCGAGCCCGAATATGCGCGCGACGTGATGCGCCGCATCGCCGCCGGCGACCTGTCGCAGGACATCAAGGTGCAGCCGGGCGCGGGCAACAGCCTGCTGGCGGCGGTGCGCGACATGTCCGGCGGCCTCGCGTCCATCGTCGGCGAGGTGCGCAGCGGCTCGAGCCGCATGCGCTCGGCGGCGCAGGAGATCGCGTCTGGCAACCAGGACCTGTCGGAACGCACCGAGATGCAGGCCGCGTCGCTCGAACGCACGACGGCCCGCATGCACCAGCTGACCGAGACGGTGCAGTCGAACGCGTCCAACGCCCACCAGGCCAGCGACCTCGCGTCGTCGGCCTCGACGGTGGCCTCGCGCGGCGGCGAGGTCGTGGCGCAGGTCGTCTCGACGATGGAGCAGATCAACCAGAGCAGCAAGAAGATCTCCGACATCATCGGCGTGATCGACGGCATCGCGTTCCAGACCAACATCCTCGCGCTGAACGCCGCCGTCGAGGCGGCGCGCGCGGGCGAGCAAGGCCGCGGCTTCGCAGTCGTGGCCGGCGAGGTGCGCAACCTGGCGCAGCGCTCGGCGGAAGCCGCGCGCGAGATCAAGACGCTGATCGGCGCCTCGGTCGACCGCGTCGAATCGGGCTCCAAGCTCGTGCGCGACGCCGGCTCCACGATGACCGAGATCGTCGAGTCGGTTGCCCGCGTGACGACGATCATCAACGAGATCACCACCGCCGCCGCGGAGCAGAGCCGCGGCATCAGCGAGGTCAACGGCGACGTGTCGCAGCTCGACGAGATGACGCAGCGCAACGCGGCACTGGTCGAACAGGCGGCCGCCGCCGCCGCGAGCATGGAGCAGCAGTCCGAAGGCCTGGAGTCGGCCGTGGCGACGTTCAAGCTCGAGGGCGACCGGCAGGTCGCCTGACTTTCGCGTCCTCGACGACGAACGGGCCCGCGGGCCCGTTTTTTCGTTGGCAGGTTCGTGCGGCCTCAACCGGCAGTGGGGGCCTCCGGCTCGCGCTCGCGGTGCATCATCACCCAGTCGCCGTTCTCGCTCAGGGCCTCGGTACCGAGTTCCACGAGAAGACGTTGCGCGGCGTCGAGGTCCTTGGCGTCCAGGGCCTCCTTCAGGCGCTGGCGCGCGCGATCGAACAAGGCCGCCATCCACTGATATCGCTTGGCCTGCGGCACGAAGGCCATCTGCTTCGAATAGCCGCTCAGGGCGGCGGCGATCGTCGGGGCGAGCACCATCAGGACGATGAGCTTGTTCCGCAGGTGCTCGAAGAGCTCCTTCAGCTGCATCGCCAGCGCGACGCCCGCCAGCAACAGGCCCGCCACCAGCAGGCTGTCTTCCAGCTTCTCCCGCAACTCGGTCTTCCCATGATTGCTGTTCGTCGCGTCCGAGAAGAACTTGTGCTCTCGCACCACCCAGCGCGGCAGCGTCCAGCGCTCGATCGTCTCCAGCAGCCGGCCGGGATCCTCGTCGGCAGGGACGCACCGTGCCTCCCACTGCTGCAGGAGCACCTGCGTGCGCAAGGCTTCGCGCAGCCATTCGAGTTCCGTGCGCTGCTTGCGCAAATAGCGGTCGGAGACGTCGTCGGCAACGCCCGCCAGGCACCAGAACAACTGCACGCGCAGGCCCTCGGCGAGCGCGCGGTAGTCGAGGTGCTTGTTGTGGAAGTCGAAGTGCTTGGCCACCCAGAAGATGAGCCAGGCGAGCGCCATCGCGCCCAGGTAGAGACTGAGCATCAAGGCGTGCGCGAAGAAGTGCTCGTACACGGCGACGAACGCGACGGCGAGGACGACGATGCTGAACAAGGCACGATTGACCCAGCGCCGCCGGGCATAGAACAGGATCGCCAGTCGGTCGGCGGTCACGTACTGCCGCAGGATGAGGCGCCCGGCCGGCCCCGAGGGCAAGGAGTCCTCGCTCGGCGCGGGATCGTCGGCATGCAGCCGCAGACGCGAGGGATGGCGGCGCGCGAGGGCCCGGGCCTGGCGGTTGTAGGTGTCCAGCCGTCGCAGCCCGGTCGCGATCGGCGTCGACGCGAGCCGGGCGCCTAAGATGGGCTCGCTGTCGTCGCTGCCCGACTCGGTCGGCATGAGCATGCGGATCGATGCCGGCTTGCCCACCGCCGGCGGCGAGGCCTGGCGCGAACACACGATGTGGATCAAGGGCCCGGCATCGTTCACGTCCAGCAGGTTGGCGGACGATCGCGGCGGCAGCCCATCGAGTCGGTAGCGGACGACATGGGCCGTGCCGCCGACCGGCTCCACCTCCGGCGTGTGTCCGTCCCACAGCGCGAGCAGGACGTGGCTGTTGCGGACGATGTAGGCCCCGGCCTGCGCGTACTGGGCGTCGCGCGCCGGCCCTTGCTGGCTGATGCTGGCGCCGTTGTTGCCCGCGACCAGCGGCAGCGCGAAACGCGGATTCGCGCGCTTCAGCAGCGCTTCGAACTTGTCGGAAGTGTCCGGGCCCGGCACGGCGTCGGCATCGTGCCGGAAGTCCTTCTCGTACTCCGGGATCTCCATTGGCAGCGGCGCCACCAGCCGGATGCCCATGTCGAGCGCGACGCCGGCCACGAGCTGATCGGCGCCCTCTGCAAGCGACGACAGCAGGATCAGCGGCGTGTCGGGGCAGAGTTGCCGCAGTTGCATGAGGCAATCGCGCACCGCCGCCTTGAGCGGCTCGATCTCGGTCTCCACGAGATCGCGGTGTCCGGTGACACCGATGATCATGGGCAGCCGGTCGATTGCCGGACTCTCGGCAGCGGGCTCGTTCATGTGCATTCCAACGTGGGATCTGCGTGCGGGACGGATTGATGCAAGGGGCCGCAGGCGGACCGTATGTACGGGGCGGACACGATCGATCTATCGCGGCGTCGGCGCACCGAGCAGCGCCTGCTGGTCGCGGATGTAGGCCGTGACGCCGGCGTCCTTCGACAGGGCCTCGGCCCGGGACAAGGCCGCGCGTGCCTCCTCCTTGCGGCCCAGGCGCCGGAAGGCATCTCCGAGGTGCGCCTGCATCTCGGCCTCCTCGGGTTGGCTCGCCACGGCCGACTGGAGAGTCGCGAGGCCTGTCTCGGTGTCGCCTGTCAGCACCTCTGCCCAGCCCAGGCTGTCCCGGATGTACGCATTGTCCGGTGCAAGCCTGGCGGCACGCTGCAGTTGCGCGAGAGCGATCGGCAAGTTCTTGTCCTCCGTGACCCAGGTGTAGGCCAACGCGTTCAGCAACTCCGCATTGTCCGGGTCGATCGACAAGGCAGCTGCATAGTCCGCCTCCGCCAACGCCAGTTCGCCGAGCTTGTCGTGGACGATTCCCCGATATCGCAGCAGCAAGGCCAGCGTCTCGGGCTTGACATCCTTCTGCATGGACAAGGTCGCATCGAGGACGGCGCGCGCCGCGCGCGGATTGCCGCTCGCATAGACCATTGACGCGATGCTGGCCAGTTGGGGCGAGAAGTCGCTTGCCTGGTCGTCCCCGATCAGCTTGGAGATGGCATCCGCGACGACAGCCGGCTTCGCCTCGGTATTCTTGTCCTTGCTCCAGGCTCCCAGAACGTATCCGGCGGCCTGGTCCAACTTGTCGTTGACGATCGACTTGTGGACGTCGTACGCCAGCCGCGAGACGTCCGAAACCGCATAGTTCGTCAGCTCGGTGTAGCCCATCTTGCTGTCGCTGGCCAACTTTGGAATCGAAGCGATGGCGGACTTGGTGGTTTCGGCAAATCGATAGCCCTCGATGTATTCGTACTCGTAGAAGAACCGCGCGACGAAGTCGTCCTTGTCGTCGCGAGGATTCTCGATATAGACGGTCACGCGCATCGGCGTGTTGTCGCCGTTCCAGCGCGCCGTCGCCGTCACCGAGAAGCTGTCTCGACCCCAAGCCCGGCTTGCGAGCAGCGTGTCATAGGTCTTCGCCTTGGCCAGGTCACGCTCGACGGGGCCCGAGCCGGTGCGATACCAGTCCGCCAACTGCTTGACGCACGCCTGGTCGAACAGGCGTGCGCCGGACTCCGCCGCGGCGATGGCTTCGTCCGGCCGGGTCAAGCCAGCGAGCACCTTGGCCAACGAATGATCGATGCGCCCGAGCTTGTCGGCGACCAGCCACGCTTTGGGAAAGGTCTGCAGGAAATCGATGCTCTGTCTCTGCGAATAGCGCAGGCGCCTGAGTTGCTCCTCCGGGCGCTTCGACGCAGGAATCTCCTCGGGCAGCGCCTGCATCGCCCAATACCATGCACGGCGAGCATTGGCGGCATCTTGTTCATCAGCCGGGTGCGCCAGCACGGCCTTGGCCTTTGCGACCACTTCCTTGACGTAGCCCACCGCCTCGTCGTATCGATCGTCCTTGCGTACGGCATCGAACTTGAAGAGCGCCCTGGCCAGATCGGCCTTGTCCACGATCTCGCAGTCGCGGCACCAGCCCGCCTTTTGCTTCGCGGTCATTTCGCCCAGCAGGGCCACGTGATCCCGCTCGACCTCGACGATCTGCCCCAAGAGTTCGGGGTCGGTATCCCATGCCAAGCCGTTGAGAGCGATCTGCTGGTTTGCCAGCGCATTGGCCGCAGCATCCGAAAGATGTGCGTAGCTGCGCCACTCGTCATCGGAGAACGCCAGTTCGTGCGCCGTGTGATACCACGGCAGCGCCGAGCGCCTGTCGTTCTCGTCGATATACGTCATGCCGATATCGTCCAGGCGGTCGACCAGTTCGGCCCGCAGCTTCGGCCGTTCGCGGATGTCCTGATCCGAAAGATCGAGCAGCTTCTCCGAATGCTGGAAATAGCTCCTGGCCAGCGCATAGTCCTTGTTCTCCCTGGCAGAGAAGCCCAGATTCGCCAGGGCCCGCGACTCGCCATAGAGCATCGGAATCGTCTTGTCGGAGGGTGCGATCCGCTCGAGCAGATCGAGGGCCAGTTTCGTCTCCTCGACGCTCTGCCGCTTCTTGCCGAGCTTGTAGTCGAAATACCCCAGCACCACGTGGCAGCGACTTTCGTAGAGCGAACGCTCCGGCGTCTTCGCGACACCGGGCCGACGCAGCAGCTCGATGCAGCGCGAAGCCTCCGGAACGCCCTCGGCCGCGTCGTCCCGGTCCACATAGCGCGAGATGTCGTAGTGGGCCCGGGCCTGCTCGAACAAGCTCCTTCCGGCAGCATCGGCGGGCAGCGCGTCGGCGATCCGGACCATTTGCAGCGCCTTGTCGCGCGCCAGGCCAAGGTCATCCAGGGCATCGACGTCGTAGAACTCGCTGATGAGGCTGCCGATCTCGAGTTGTTCCAGCGTCTCGTCGGGATTGAGCTTCCCGGAATCGCCACCCGACAGCAGCAGGGACTCGGCCTTCTGCGCGAGCTTCAGGCCCTCGTCGAAACGGCCCCGATCCAGCATCACGCGCGCGCCGACAGCCATGAATCGCACGCGCGTCAGGCGCAGGAGGCGCCTGTTTTCCACCTGGGGCTCGAGGCCGTCGAGGTACAGCTGGCCCGCTTCGAGTTGCTCGGACACCTGGGCTCGCGGGATGCCCGGCGTCACGAGCAGCTTCTTGGCCATGCCGACCACGAAGCGGTCGGCCGTCGCGATGATCTGGTCGTTGGACGCCTGCGCCTGATGCTTTGAACTCACCAGATTGTCGTAGACGTCGTGCAGCGTCTTGTACGTTTCAGCCTGCTTCGCGTTGGAGCGATCCAGCTGCAGCTTTTCCCAATAGGCGTTGCCCGCGACCGCCACGCAGATCGCGGCAAGCACCGCATAGGCGGCCGTGCGCCGCTTCAAGGCACGCCGCTCGCGCTCGAGGCGGCTGCGCTCCGCGCGCGTGCGCTGCTCCTCCGCGTCGCGGCTCTTGCGGATGAAGTCCTGAATCTCCGCGTAGCGGCCACCGTGTGCGTCCGCCCACGCCGGCGTCGGCTGCTCGCGTTCCCACCAGGCCAGCGCGGTCGCGAGATCCAGGCCGCTGAGCAGCTCCGCATGACCCGCGGCGTGCTCGGCCTGGTCGAACAGCAGGCGCTCCCACAACGACCGGCCGGCCACCTCGGTCTCGAACCAGCCGGACAGGCTGCCCCATTGCCGGATGAGGCTCTCGTGGCTGACATCGACGATGGTGCCGTCGTCGAGCGGATGGCCTTCGGGCGGGCGCAGGAAATTGCAGTCGCGCGCACGGAACGCATTCACCACCTCGCGAACCAGCGCCGGATCGGCGCCGGTGACGATGCACAGGTCGCCGAAGCGCATCGGCCGGCGCACCGCGTCGGCCAGCGTCGAGCCCGCGACGAGGGCACGGAAGATGCGTGGCGTGGCCGCCTTCGCCGCATCGCCCAGGCGTTCCGTCACCTCGTTGGCGTGCTGCTCCACGGCGCCCTGCAACTGGCCGATGTCCTCGTAGTCCTTGAGCGTGAGCGTGGGACGTCCGCCACCCGCGCGACGCCAGGCGATCTGCCAGAGGCGGCTCAGCGTGTGCTGCATCAGCGGCAGCTGGTCGGCCTGGCGCGCGAGGCGCTGCAGCTGCGACGAGGCGCGATCGGCCTCCCACGGTGCGAACGCCGCCAGCTCGTTCAGCAACCGGTTGACCAGGCCGGGTTCGATGTCGAAGCCCATCACGCCGGCGGGTCCCTCGATCGCTTCCCGGCACTCTTCGCGGGTCATGCGCCGCGTCAGGTAGAGCGACGCATTGATGCGCTCGGCCAGCCCGGGGATCAGCGCGCAGGCGCCCAGGTATTCGGATCGCATCGTGATGACGACATGGATGCGGGGATGGGCCTTCACGCTTTCCAGCAGCAGCGCGACGAAGGCCTCGGCCTCCTCGCGGCCCGCGTAGTCGCCGTAGCGGAACAGCTCCTCGAACTGGTCGACCAGGATCAGCAGGTTCTGGCCTTCGATCAGGTTGCCGTCTTCCACCCACTCGATGATGGCGCGCGGGCCTCGCCGCAGGAAGGTGCACAGCGACTCGAGGGCGAACGCGTCATCGGCGGCCCCCGGCCGCAGCGCGAGCAACGCGACGGCGAGATGGCGGATCGCATCGCCGCCGGGATGGCAGTCCGCCACGCACCAGACCGAGCCCGCCTTCCGGTACAGGCCGAGTTCGAGGCCGTCGAGAAGCCCGGTGCGCACCAGCGAGGACTTGCCGCTGCCCGACGTCCCGAGCACGGCGAGGAAATGCGTCGCCGAGAGGATGTCGATCATCTCGTTGACGCAGCCCTCGCGGCCGAAGAACAGGTCGGTCTCGTCGCGTTCGTAAGCCCGCAGGCCCGGATAGGGCAGTCTGGGCGGCGCGCTCATCCCTCGAGCTCCGCGATCAGGGACTTCACCGGATCCATCGACCAATCCGGCGGGAAGCTGATCCAGCGCAGGTCGGGCATCGTCATCCCGACGTCCGCGTTCTTGCCCTCCGGCGGCCCGACGAAGATCGCGACGATCGTGGCATGCGAGCCTGACCTGAGCTTGCTGAAGAGCCGGATCTGGCTACGCACCCACGCTGCCGGCGCCGTGCCGTAGAGGATGACGAGCACGTCGCAGTCCTTGATGTTCTCCGTCAGGTCCTGCTGCAGCTGCTCCGCCGTGCCGGCATACAGCGGCAGGATCGTCGGCATGCTGCGCTTGCTGAACTCCTGCTGGACGATCCGGGCGACGTCGTAGTCGGATTCCGCGGCGTTGATGAAGACCAGCGAGGCCTGCTTCGAGTCGCGCACCTTTTCCTGCGGATGCGTCTCGAGCCGGCGCCGCACCTCGGCCTTGAAGCTTTCGAGGCCGCAGGCGATGACGCGCGCGTCGGTGAGCAGCGCGCACTGGCGCGTGTCGGCCACCTTCTCGAGATCGAGTTCCGGATGGCGCCACAGGACGATGTTCCTGCCGGCGGCCTTGGCCGCCTCGAGCTGCGCCGCGCCGTAGCCTTCGGGAACGTCGGACGGATAGCGTCCGGCCCGTGGCCCGAGCAGATGCACGTAGAGGTCGGACTGCGCGACGTCATGGCCGATCGCGGCCCGGAATGCGTCGCCCCCGCCCGGCAGTTCGCCGCCGGGCAGGGTCAGGAATCCGAACTGCTCCAGATAACGCTGCACCTGCATGCGCTCCTCTTCGAGATCGTCCGTCGTCTGTGCCAGGTAGACGATGCCCTTGGCACGCCGTGCCGCGGAGCCCGAGACGGCCTCGGCGATCTCGCGGATCGCCGGGCGCGTTCCCTCGGCGACGTTGATCGCGAGCAGCTGCTGCTTGATCTGTTCGGCGAGGTCGTGGACCCGGTTGCGAAACACGTCCCCGTACGGCGACAGCGGCATGGCGTTGCGCGAGAACCCGCCCTGCTCCCAGAACTTGAGGCGCTTGTGGCCCTGCAGCGGTTCCGGCAGCGTCACGCCGCTGTCCAGCGGCAGGTAGTCGACCGCGAACAGGCGGCGGGTGTCGGCGGCGTTCTTGACGAAGGCCGCCAGCTCGCGCTGGGTCCAGTCCCGTTGCGCGTAGGCCGGCGAGGCGATGGCGAGAAACAGCGCCGACCGGTTGACCGCACCGAGAAGCTCGTCGATCTGCTGATTGCCGCGCAGGTCGCGCAGATCGAAGTAGATGTTCAGCTTGCCACGTCCGCCAAGCCGGCTCGTGAACACGGCATTGAGGTGCTGGACGAACATCGATATCCACCCATGCCCCTGCTCGCCGACAGGCTCCGCATCATCGACCGACGCATAGCTGATGAAGAGGTCGAACTCGAAACCCGCGGCATACCCCATCGTTGCTCCCTGCGTGGTGGGATTTGTAACGATTGTGTAGGCGCCGTCGGGTGGCTGCAAGAGAACATCCGGGCCCGTCGCGCACTGGGCGTTCGCCATTCAGGGGATTGCATCCGCCAGAAAGCAAAAAACCCCAAGTGAGCGGATCACTTGGGGTTGCATGGCTGGCGGAGATGGAGGGATTCGAACCCTCGATGCAGCTCATCACCGCATGCTCCCTTAGCAGGGGAGTACCTTCGACCACTCGGCCACATCTCCAACCTAAGCTGGCATTCTAGCCTGGATTTCGCGACCTCTTCAAGTCGCGGCGGCCGCAGGTTCTTCCAGATCGAAGGCCTTGTGTAGCGCGCGCACCGCAAGCTCCATGTACTTCTCGTCGATGACGACCGACGTCTTGATCTCGCTGGTGGTGATCATCATGATGTTGATGCCCTCCTCGCTCAGCGTACGGAACATCTTCGAGGCCACGCCCACGTGGCTGCGCATGCCGATGCCCACGATCGAGACCTTGCAGATCTTCGGGTCGCCCAGCACGGTGGCCGCGCCGGTAGCCGGGGCCACCTTGTTCTTGAGCAGGTCCATCGTGCGCGCGTAGTCGTTGCGGTGCACGGTGAACGAGAAGTCGGTCTTGCCGTCGTGCGAGACGTTCTGGATGATGACGTCGACGTCGATGTTGGCGTCGGCCACCTCGCCCAGGATCTGGTAGGCGATGCCGGGCTTGTCGGGGACGCCCATCACGGTGACCTTGGCCTCGTCGCGGTTGAACGCGATGCCTGATACGACTGCTTGTTCCATGTTGACGTCTTCCTCGAAAGTGATCAGCGTGCCCGAGCGGGCCTCTTCAGTGATGTCGATATCCCAGGGCGTGAAGCTCGAGAGCACGCGCAGCGGCACGCGGTACTTGCCGGCGAACTCCACCGAGCGGATCTGCAGCACCTTGGAGCCGAGGCTGGCCATCTCGAGCATCTCCTCGAACGAGATGGTCTGCAGGCGGCGCGCCTCGGGCACGACGCGCGGGTCGGTCGTGTAGACGCCGTCGACGTCGGTGTAGATCAGGCATTCGGCCGCCTTCATCGCGGCGGCGATGGCGACGGCCGACGTGTCGGAGCCGCCGCGGCCCAGCGTCGTGATGTGGCCGTCGTCGTCGATGCCCTGGAAGCCGGTGATGACCACCACCTTGCCGGCCGCGAGGTCGGCACGCACGCGGTCGTCGTCGATGCTCTCGATGCGCGCCTTCGTGTACGACGAGTCCGTCTTCACGGGCACCTGCCAGCCGGTGTAGCTGACGGCCTCGAGGCCTTCGGCCTGCAGCGCCAGCGACAGCAGGCCCACCGACACCTGCTCGCCGGTCGAGGCGATCATGTCGAGCTCGCGGTCCGACGCCGGCGTGTTGACGCCGGGGAACAGCTCCTTGGCCAGGCCCAGCAGGCGATTGGTCTCGCCGCTCATCGCCGACGGCACGACGACCAGCTGGTGGCCCGCGCGCACCCATTTCGCGACACGCTTGGCGACGTTGCGAATGCGCTCCGTCGAACCCATCGAGGTGCCGCCGTACTTGTGAACTATCAATGCCATGGTCTGGAACGCCTGGTTGACTCAAGGACAGGCGCGCGCGGCCTGACCACCCAAACCACATAGTCTAGCGCGCAGCCAGGGGTTTTCCCGGGCCACGGCGGTTCGCGGGTCGTGGAGCTGCGCTTCTTTCGGCACGAACACAACTTGCCTAGACAGGCTGAGCCTTCGCCGCTTGCGCAGGACTCGTCCATCGCAGGCCCCATTGCGGCACGCCGGCCGGCGCCCAGGCGCGCGCGTCGACGCCCAGGCCCGGCACGAACAGCAGCGCGCCCGCCGCATCGAACAGCAACGGCCCGTCGCGGCCCTCGGCCGGGATGCCCAGCGCCTGGTACTGCTTCTTCAGGCTGCGCGCGATGCCGCCCGGGTGCAGCTGGAACTGCTCGCCGCCTGCGCGCACGCGCACGACGAGATGCGCAAGTAGATGCGGCGCGATGCCGCATCCGTCGGTCGAGAAGACCTCCAGCGCGCCGTCCCACCCATCGAGCATGTAGCGGTCGCAACGCAGCAGCGACAGCGCGCCGTCCGCGCGTGCGCCCGCCGGCGTGACGCACGCGCGCGCCAGCGCGACGAGCGCGAGCGCGCCGCGCCACGAGCGCAGCACGCGATCGCCGCCGACGAGCCAGCGACGCGTCGTGTCGTCGGCGGTCTCGGCGAGCAGGCGGTCGACCAGCGTCTGCGGCACCGGCGCGTCCAGCACTTGCGCAAGCCAGGCGCGCAACGCGTTCGTTCGCCGCGCGATCGACAGCGCGCGCCACGGCGCCAGCGGCAACGCCTCGCCGGCGGCGATGCGGCGAAGGTCCTCCGCGGCCACGTCGTCGAGCACCGCCCTCGCCTCGCCCGCGCGCCGCGCGACGGCCGCGAGCGCGACGTCGGCTTCGGGAAATGCGGCGCGCAACGCCGGCATCACGTGCTCGCGCAATCGACTGCGCGCGAAGCGTGGATCGGCGTTGCTCGGATCGATCGCCGGCTGCACGTCCAGCGTCGCGGCATACGACGCGATCTCCGGGCCCGTTCGCGCCAGCCACGGCCTCGCCCACGTCAATCCATCGCGCTCGACGACACGTGGCATCGCCGCGAGCCCCGCCGGCCCGGCGCCGCGCAAGGCCTGCAGCAGCACCGTCTCGGCCTGGTCGTGCAGGTGATGTCCCAGCAGCACGATGCTCGCCCCCGCACCCCGCGCCATGCGCGCCAGCGCGCGATAGCGCTCGCGGCGCGCCCAGGCCTCGATGCTCTCACCGGAGGCGGGAGATCCCTGCAGCCGCTCGCAGGCGAAATCCGCGTTCCAGCGCTCGCACAGGGCCTCGACCTCGCAGGCCCAGCGGTCGGCCTCGGCCATCAGGCCGTGATGCACGTGCAGCGCGACAACGCGCATCCCGAGTTCGCGCCCCGCGGCCAGCGTCGCATGCAGCAACGCGACCGAATCGCGTCCGCCGCTGCAGGCAACCGCAACGACAGGGCGCGAAGGCATGCTATCGATCGGTCGTGTCGGCGAAGCGGCCGTAGGCCATCAGGCGCTCCTGGCGGCGCGCCAGCAGTTCCTTCGGCTTGAGGTCGGCCACCTGGCGCAGCCCGTCGCCGAGCGCGCGCTTGAGGCTCGACGCCATCGCCTTCGGGTCGCGATGGGCGCCGCCCACCGGTTCGTTGACGATCTTGTCGACCAGGCCCAGCGCCTTCAGGCGGTGCGCGGTGATGCCCAGCGCCTCGGCGGCGTCGGCCGCGCGCTCGGCGGTCTTCCACAGGATCGATGCGCAGCCTTCCGGCGAGATCACCGAGTAGGCCGAGAACTGCAGCATCAGCATCTGGTCGCAGACGCCGATGGCCAGCGCGCCGCCGGAGCCGCCCTCGCCGATGATGGTGGAGATGATGGGCACCTCCAGTTGCGCCATCTCGAAGATGCTCGCGCCGATGGCTTCCGACTGGCCGCGCTCCTCGGCGCCGATGCCCGGGTAGGCGCCCATCGTGTCGATGAACGTGAAGACCGGCAGCCCGAACTTCTCGGCCGTCTTCATCAGGCGCTGCGCCTTGCGGTAGCCCTCGGGACGGGGCATGCCGAAGTTGCGCACCTGGCGATCCTTGGTGTCGTAGCCGCGCTGGTGGCCGACGATCATGCAGGCCTGGCCGTTGAAGCGCGCGAGGCCGCCGACGATGGCGGCGTCGTCCGCGAAGCTGCGGTCGCCGTGCAGTTCCTCGAACTCGGTGAAGACCTCGGCGGTGTAGTCCAGCGTCTGCGGGCGCTGCGGATGGCGCGCGATCTGGTAGACCTGCCACGGCTGCAGGCTCGAGTAGATGTCCTTGGTGAGCTGCAGGCTCTTCTTGTCGAGACGGTCGATCTCCTCGGAGATGTCGACCGCGGATTCGTTCTGCACGTAGCGCAGCTCTTCGATCTTCGATTCCAACTCGGCGATCGGTTGCTCGAATTCCAGGAAATGGCGTTTGGTCATCAGGGAGTTCCTCATTGCGCGGCGGTCATCGGGTCAAGACTGCGCCAGAGATACCACGTGGCGACCGAGCGGTACGGAGCCCACCCATCGCCCAGTTCGCGGGCCTCGGCGCGCGAGACCGGCTCGCCGCTGAAGTAATTTTCGCTGATTCCGCGGATCAGGTTCGGATCGTCCAGCGGAAGCACGTTCGGGCGCAGCAGATGGAAGATCAGGAACATCTCCGCCGTCCAGCGGCCGATGCCGCGGATGGCCACCAGTTCGTCGATGATCGCCTCGTCGTCCATGCCCTGCCACTGGCCGACATGCACGGCGCCGTCGCGGAAATGGCGCGCCAGGTCGCTCAGGTACTCGACCTTGCGCACCGACAGCCCGACGCCGCGCAGCGTCTCCGAGGCCAGCTCGAGCACCGCCGCGGGCTGCAGCAGCTCGACGTCGGGGCCGTCGACCGCGGCGACCAGCTTGCGCCAGACGCCCTGCGCCGACTTGGTCGACACCTGCTGCCCGACGATGGAACGCGCGAGCGTGGTGAACGCGTCGCCGTTGCTCTGCAGGCGCGCATCGCCGAACTGCGGGATCAGCTTCTTCATCACGCGGTCGCGCTTGGTGAGATGGCGACAGGCCTCATCCCAGTAGCCCGGCACGTCGCGGGCGGATTCGGGCACGGCGGCTCCAGCCGGGACAGCGACCATGTCAGGCCTTCACCCAGGTGGTGCCGTCGGGGCCGTCCTTCAGCGTGATGCCGAGGTCCGCGAGCTCCTTGCGGATGCGATCGCCTTGCGCGAAGTCCTTGTCCTTCTTGGCCTGCGCGCGCGCCGCGATGCGGGCCTGGATCTCGTTCTCGGTCAGCGCTGCGCCAGCCTGCAGGAAGGCCTGTGGCGACTGCTGCAGCACGCCCAGCGTCGCGCCGAGCGCGCGCAGCAGGCGGGCGGTGGCGACGGACTTCGTGCGGTTGAGGTCGGTGACCATCTCGAACAGCACGGCCAGCGCGCCGGGCGTGTTGAAGTCGTCGTTCATCGCGTCGCGGAACGCGGCCGCGCGCGGGTCGGTCCAGTCGATCGCGCCCGCGTCCACCGGTTGCTCGGCGACGCCGGCAGCGTTGTCATCGGGCAGCGAGACGGAACCGAGCGCGGTGTACAGGCGGCGCAGCGCCGAACGGGCGTCGTCGAGATGCGCGTCGCTGAAGTTGAACGGGCTGCGGTAGTGCGTGCGCAGCATGAAGAAGCGCAGCGTCTCGCCGTCGAACTTCTTGAGCACGTCACGGATGGTGAAGAAGTTGCCGAGCGACTTCGACATCTTCTCGTTGTCGACGTTCAGGAAGCCGTTGTGCAGCCAGTAGTTGACGAACGGATGGCCGAGCGCGCCCTCGCTCTGCGCGATCTCGTTCTCGTGATGGGGGAACTGCAGGTCCATGCCGCCGCCGTGGATGTCGAAGCGCTCGCCGAGGACGGCGCAGGACATCGCGGAGCACTCGATGTGCCAGCCCGGACGGCCCGGGCCGTACGCGCTGTCCCACTTGGCGTCGGCCGGCTCGGTCGGCTTGGCCGACTTCCACAGCACGAAGTCCAGCGGATCGGTCTTGCCGTCGGCCACCGCCACGCGCTCGCCCGCGCGCAGGTCGTCGAGCGACTTGCCCGACAGCTTGCCGTAGCCCGGGAACCTGCGCACCGCGAAGTTCACGTCGCCGTTGTCGGCCTGGTACGCGAGGCCCTTGTCCTGCAGCGTCGAGATCATCGAGAGCATCTGCGGCACGTACTCCGTGGCGCGCGGCTCGTGCGTGGGCGCCTCGATGCCGATCGCGCCGATGTCCTCGCGCATCGCGGCGATCATCTCGTCGGTCAGCTCGCGGATCGTGATGCCGCGCTCGACCGCGCGCTTGATGATCTTGTCCTCGATGTCCGTGATGTTGCGGACGTACGTGACCTCGTAGCCGAGCACCTGCAGCCAGCGATAGACAACGTCGAACGCCATCATCATGCGGGCGTGGCCCATGTGGCACAGGTCATAGATCGTCATGCCGCACACGTACATGCGCGCTTGGCCCGGGACGATCGGAACGAATTCTTCGGCTTGGCCGGTGAGAGTGTTGAAGAGACGCAGCGTCATCGGCAGGAACGGGAGCCGGCGGTCGGACTTTCAGCGCAAAAGCCGGTCGGCGGATGGAGAGGAAATTTGGGGGCTTGGTTCGACGGCCGGGGGAACGTGTCGCTACGGGCTGCCGGACAGCAAGGGTGGGCGGAGTCTGGTTGACCGGGACGGAAAAGCAGTCTCGCCTGCCCTCGGTAGAATCGGGAAGTATAGCCAAGGAGACCTTCAGATGAGCATCCCCCAACAAACCCGGTGGGCCGCGCTGGCCCTGGCCGGCCTGACGGCATTCGCCGCCCCGGCCTGGGCCGCGGACCGGGTGCTTCTCGTCACGTCGATGGGCAACATCGAGATCGAGCTCGACGCGCAGAAGGCGCCGAAGTCCGTCGCCAACTTCGAGCAGTACGTCAAGGAAGGCCACTACGACGGCACCGTGTTCCATCGCGTGATCCCCAACTTCATGCTCCAGGGCGGCGGCATGACGCCCGACCTGAAGGAGAAGCCCACGCACAAGCCGATCCCGCTCGAGTCGCACAACGGCCTGACCAACGTCGTGGGCAGCGTCGCGATGGCGCGCACCGGCGACCCCAACTCGGCCACCGCGCAGTTCTTCATCAACGTCAAGGACAACGCCTTCCTCGACGAGGGCGACGGCTACGCCGTGTTCGGCCATGTCGTGTCGGGCATGGACGTCGTCAAGAAGATCGAGGGCGTGGCCACCATCACCCGCGGGCCGTACGAGAACGTGCCCACGATGCCCGTCACCATCAAGAAAGCCACTCTGGAGAAATAAGCATGACCAAGTACGTGAAGATGAGCACCACCAAGGGCGACCTGCGCATCGAGCTCGATGACGAGAAGGCCCCGATCTCCGTCGCCAACTTCCTGTCCTACGTGAACAAGGGCTTCTACGACGGCACGATCTTCCACCGCGTGATCCGCAACTTCATGATCCAGGGCGGCGGCTTCGAGTCCGGCATGAAGCAGAAGCCGACCGACGCGCCGATCAAGAACGAGGCCAAGAACGGCCTGAAGAACGACAAGTACGCGCTGGCGATGGCGCGCACCGGCGACCCGCACTCGGCCACCGGCCAGTTCTTCATCAACACGACCAACAACGGCTTCCTGAACAACGCCGAGGCGCAGGACGGCTGGGGCTACGCCGTGTTCGGCAAGGTCGTCGAGGGCATGGACGTCGTCGACCAGCTGGGCGCCGTCAAGACCGGCCGCAAGGGCTTCCACGACGACGTGCCGGTGGACGACATCCAGATCGTCAAGGCCGAGGAAGTCCAGGCTTGAGCATTCAGGCGACGTTCGATTCCGAGCTGCAGTTCGGCGACGACATCCACGTCGTCGACTTCATCTCCGACATCCACCTCAGCGAGACCATGCCGGCCACGGCCGCGGCATGGGAGGCCTACATGGCCGCGACGAAGGCCGACGCGGTGTTCCTGCTCGGCGACGTCTTCGAGGTGTGGGTCGGAGACGACGCGCGCACGCGCCCGTTCGAGGCGCGCTGCACCGCGGCCATCGCGGCGACGGCCGCGCGCGTGCCGGTCTGGCTGCAGCACGGCAATCGCGACTTCCTGATCGGCGGCGAGTTCGCCCAGGCCACCGGCGCGCGGCTGCTGGCCGATCCGGCCTCGGTCACGGCCTTCGGCAGGACGCTGCTGCTGACGCACGGCGACGAGCTGGTCGTCGACGACGTGCCCTACCAGATGTTCCGCCAACAGGTGCGCGATCCCGGGTACCAGCAGCAGTTCCTGTCGCAGCCGCTGGAGGCGCGCCTCGCGCTCGCCGCGAAGATGCGTGCCGCCAGCATGGCGCGCCACGACGAGCCGGTCACCTACGCCGACGTCGACGAGACCATGGCCAAGGCCTGGCTCGCGCGCCTGGGCACCGACACGATGATCCACGGCCACACGCATCGCCCCGGCTCGCAGGCGCGCGACGGCTGGACGCGCCATGTGCTGAGCGACTGGGACCGGGACACGCCCGTGCCCGAGGCCCGGCGCGCGCAGGTGCTGCGCTGGACGGCCGCTGGCTTCGAGCGGCTGGCGCCCGAGCAGGCCTGATGGCCTTGTCGGTCTTCTCGCGGCTGGGCGCCTGGCGCGAGCGTCGCGCGCTCGAGCGGCGCGCGATTCCCGACGCGCTGTGGGAGCTGACGCTGCTGCGCCTGCCCTTCCTCGCGCGCCTCGACGAGGCCGACCGTGCCGAGCTGCGGCGCCTGTGCAGCCTGTTCCTCGACCGCAAGCAGTTCCACGGCGCCGGCGGCATCGCCGTCACCGACGAGATGGCCCTGCTGATCGCGGCGCAGGCCTGCCTGCCCGTGCTGCGCCTCGGGCTGCACTACTACGACGGCTTCGTCGGCATCGTCGTCCACCCGGACGAGGTCGTCGCGCAACGCAGCGTGATGGACGAGGACGGCATCGTCCACGAGTACGAGGAGAACCTCACCGGCGAGGCGATGAGCGGCGGCCCGCTGATGCTGGCCTGGGCCGACGTGCAGGACGCCGCCGAGGCCGCCGACTGGGCCTACAACGTCGTGATCCACGAGTTCGCGCACGTCATCGACATGGCCGCGGGCCTCGCCGACGGCGTGCCGCCGTTGCCCGACGCGGCCGCGCGCGACCGCTGGATCGCGGTGATCGACGGCGCGTACGAACAGTTCTGCGAGCTCGTCGACAGCGGTGCCGACACGGTCGTCGACCCGTACGGCGCCGAGGCCGTCGAGGAGTTCTTCGCGGTGGCGGTGGAGGCCTTCTTCGTCGCCTCGATGCCCTTCAAGCGCGAGTCGCCCGCGATGTACGCGCTTCTCGCGGACTACTTCAGGCAGGATCCCGCCGGCGCCTGAGGGCACGCCATGTGGTTTCCCACGGCTGGCGCGGACATCGCCGCCGTCGCAGAATCGGCCGACCGAGCCGCGAGCTCGCCAGAACAAGAGCGCCGAGACATGAAGACTCCGTTCTACAAGATCCTGTACGTCCAGGTGCTGTTCGCGATCGTGCTCGGGGTCCTCCTCGGCCAGTTCGATCCCGGCCTGGCGCAGAAGATGAAGCCGCTGGGCGACGGCTTCGTCGCGCTGATCCGCATGGTGATCGCGCCCATCATCTTCTGCACCGTCGTCTCGGGCATCGCCCACATGGACGACATGAAGAAGGTCGGCCGCGTCGGCGGCAAGGCCCTGCTCTACTTCGAGGTGATGTCGACGATCGCGCTGCTCGTGGGGCTGCTGGTGGCGCACGTGCTGCATCCGGGCTCGGGCTTCAACGCCGATCCGAAGGCGCTCGATGCGCATGCGGTGTCGGGCTACGCGACGCAGGCGCACGAGCAGAGCACGGTCGATTTCCTGCTGCACATCATTCCGCTGACCGTCGTCGACGCCTTCGCCAAGGGCGAGGTGCTGCAGGTGCTGCTGGTGGCCCTGCTATTCGGCAGCGCGCTCGCGCACCTGGGCCCGCGCGGCGCGCCGCTGCTGGGGCTGATCGACCAGTTCTCCGGCGTGTTCTTCCGCATGGTCACGATCATCACGCGCGTCGCGCCGATCGGCGCCTTCGGCGCGATGGCGTTCACGATCGGCAAGTACGGCCTCGGCTCGCTGCTGCCGCTGCTCAAGCTGGTGGGCACGTTCTACGTCACCTCGCTGCTGTTCGTGCTGGTCGTGCTGGGCCTGGTCGCGCGCGTGGTCGGCTTCAACATCGTGCGCTTCCTGGTCTACATCAAGGAGGAACTGCTGATCGTGCTGGGCACGAGTTCCTCCGAGGCCGCGCTGCCGCAGCTGATGGCCAAGCTGGAGAACCTCGGCTGCTCGAAGCCGGTCGTCGGGCTGGTGGTGCCGACCGGCTACTCGTTCAACCTCGACGGCACCAACATCTACATGACGCTGGCGGTGCTGTTCATCGCACAGGCTCTCAACGTCGAACTGACGACCACGCAGGAAGCCACGATCCTGCTGGTGGCCATGCTGACGTCCAAGGGCGCGAGCGGCGTCACCGGCTCGGGCTTCATCACGCTGGCGGCCACGCTCTCGGTGGTGCAAGGGCTGCCGGTCGAGGGCATGGTGCTGATCCTGGGC
This sequence comes from Scleromatobacter humisilvae, assembly GCF_023231945.1. Lineage (GTDB taxonomy): Bacteria > Pseudomonadota > Gammaproteobacteria > Burkholderiales > Burkholderiaceae_C > Scleromatobacter > Scleromatobacter humisilvae. Next base: position 193,928 of record NZ_JAJLJH010000002.1, on the reverse strand, counting down.
ATCGACAAGTTCATGAGCGAATGCCGCGCGCTCACCAACATCGTTGGCAACGGCGTCGCGTGCGTGGTCGTGTCGGCGTGGGAACGCGAACTCGATCGCGCGCGCCTGGCCTCGGTGTTGCGGTCGCCGGCGGAAATCCAGGCCGCCGAACCCGACGAGGCGCCGGTCGCCCGCTGAGCCCGGCGCACTCGCCCTCGAGGCGCGCGCGCCTCGCCATGAAAAAACCCGGCGGGACTCGCGTCCGGCCGGGCTTCCTGGTCTGACGCGGCGTCAGATCGCCGTGGCTTCCGCCTTGGGCTTGTCGGCCTTGCCGCCGGACTGGATGTCCAGCACGGTCTCGCCCTTGTCGTCGACGTCCACGCCCAGGCGGCCGCCGTCGACCAGGCGGCCGAACAGCAGTTCGTCGGCCAGCGCACGACGGATCGTGTCCTGGATCAGGCGCTGCATCGGACGCGCGCCCATCAGCGGATCGAAGCCCTTCTTGCCCAGGTGCTTGCGCAGGGCGTCGGAGAACGTGACCTCGACCTTCTTCTCGGCCAGTTGCGCCTCGAGCTGCAGCAGGAACTTGTCGACCACGCGCAGGATGATCTCCTCGTCGATCGCCTTGAAGTTGACGATCGCGTCGAGGCGATTGCGGAACTCCGGCGTGAACATGCGCTTGATGTCGCCCATCTCGTCGCCTTGCTGGCGCGAGTTGGTGAAGCCGATCGTCGCCTTGCTCATCGTCTCGGCGCCTGCATTCGTCGTCATGATGATGATGACGTTGCGGAAGTCGGACTTGCGGCCGTTGTTGTCGGTCAGCGTGCCGTGGTCCATCACCTGCAGCAGCACGTTGAAGACGTCCGGGTGCGCCTTCTCGATCTCGTCGAGCAGCAGCACGCAATGCGGCTTCTTGGTGATCTGCTCGGTGAGCAGGCCGCCCTGGTCGAAGCCGACGTAGCCCGGAGGCGCGCCGATCAGGCGGCTGACCGCATGGCGTTCCATGTACTCCGACATGTCGAAGCGGATCAGGTCGATGCCGAGGATGAAGGCGAGCTGCTTGGCGACCTCGGTCTTGCCGACGCCGGTGGGCCCCGAGAACAGGAACGAGCCGATCGGCTTGTCCGGCTTGCCGAGACCCGAGCGCGCCATCTTGATGGCCGCGGCGAGCGCGTCGATGGCCGGATCCTGGCCGAAGACGACGCTCTTGAGGTCGCGGTCGATCGTGCGCAGCTTGTCGCGGTCGTCGCTCGTGACGCTCGCGGGCGGGATGCGCGCGATCTTGGCCACGATCTCTTCCACCTCGTTGCGGGTGATCGTCTTCTTCTGGCGGCTCTTGGGCAGGATGCGTTGCGCCGCGCCGGCCTCGTCGATGACGTCGATCGCCTTGTCGGGCAGATGGCGGTCATTGATGTACTTGGCCGACAGCTCCGCCGCGGCCTGCAGCGCGCCGATGGCGTACTTGACGCTGTGGTGCTCCTCGAAGCGCGACTTCAGGCCCTTCAGGATCTCGACGGTCTGCTCCACGGTGGGCTCGTTGACGTCGACCTTCTGGAAGCGCCGCGACAGCGCCGCATCCTTCTCGAAGATGCCGCGGTACTCGGTGAACGTGGTCGCGCCGATGCACTTCATCGTGCCGTTGGACAGCGCCGGCTTGAGCAGGTTGCTCGCGTCCAGCGTGCCGCCCGACGCGGCGCCCGCGCCGATCAGCGTATGGATCTCGTCGATGAACAGCACGGCGCGCGGCTGTTCCTTGAGCTGCTTCAACACGCCCTTCAGGCGTTGCTCGAAGTCGCCGCGGTACTTGGTGCCGGCCAGCAGCGCGCCCATGTCCAGCGAGTAGACGACGGCGTCGGCCAGCACGTCGGGCACGTCGTTCTGCGTGATGCGCCAGGCCAGGCCCTCGGCGATGGCCGTCTTGCCGACGCCGGCTTCGCCGACCAGCAGCGGGTTGTTCTTGCGCCGGCGGCACAGGATCTGGATGACCCGCTCGACCTCGTGCTCGCGACCGATCAGCGGATCGATCTTGCCGTCGCGGGCCATCTGGTTGAGGTTCTGCGTGAACTGGTCCAGCGGCGAGCCCTTGCCTTCGCCGCCGTCGTCCTTCTCGGCCTGCTCGCCGCCCGCCTCTCCGCTGGCCTTCGGCGGCTCCGGCGGGTCGGACTTCTTGATGCCGTGGGCGATGTAGTTGACGACGTCCAGGCGCGTGACGCCCTGCTGGTGCAGGTAGTAGACCGCGTGGGAATCCTTCTCGCCGAAGATCGCCACGAGCACGTTGGCGCCGGTGACTTCCTTCTTGCCGCCGCCGGTGGACTGCACGTGCATGATCGCGCGCTGGATCACGCGCTGGAAGCCCAGCGTCGGCTGCGTGTCGACTTCCTCGGAACCGCCCACGGTGGGGGTGTTCTCGCGGATGAAGGTGGAGAGGCTCTTCCTCAGATCCTCGATGTTGGCGGCGCAGGCGCGCAGCACCTCCGCGGCGGACGGGTTGTCCAGCAACGCGAGCAGCAGGTGCTCGACGGTGATGAACTCATGCCGCTGCTGACGCGCCTCGACAAACGCCATGTGCAGGCTGACTTCCAGTTCTTGCGCAATCATGCGGCCTCCATAATGCATTGAAGCGGGTGTCCGTAGCGACGTGCGGCGGCCAGTACCAACTCGACCTTTGTCGCGGCGATGTCCTTGGTGAACAAACCGCAGACGCCACGACCTTCATGATGAATCTTCAGCATGATCTGCGTGGAGGTTTCGAGGTCCAACTTGAAATATTCCTGCAGCACCATGACGACGAATTCCATCGGAGTGAAGTCGTCATTGAGCAGCACCACCTGGTACATGCGGGGCGGCTTGGTTCGAGCCGCCTTGCGTTCGGCCACGACGGCACCCTGGCCGGAGTCCGGAAGACTCGGCTTGGGCAGCGCGGGTGGCGGCGGTGGAGGGTTCTCTTCCTCGGGCATGAATTGATTCTATAGACTCGCGCACGTCCGGGCGCGATGGGACATATCGTCGCCCTGACAGGGTCAAGAGCATTGCCGGATAAGCTTTGCTCAGGGTACGCATTTCGGGACGACGCAGTTCATTTCAAGACGAGCGTACTGGACAACTTCTCCGCGCCCGCGCTCCGGCCTTCAAGGCCAGGCCGGCGAGAGGAGAAAACCGTTTCGACATGGCCCCAAGGTAGCACGTCGCGCGCCCGGGTTGGGACGGTGTTGCCCTGACCTGACGCGGATTTTTCCGCGCCCGGCGCCCGTCCAGGCGTCAGACGCCCAGCCGGGCCTGGAGTTCCGCCACCTGGCCGCGCAGGTATTCGTTCTCCGCGGTCAGCTCCGCGACGCGATCCTGCAGCGCCTGCACCTCGGTGGTCGGGCGCTGGCTCGCCTCCTCGCGCGGCTTGCGCGTCGACTCGCGGGCGCGCTTGGCCGCCTGCTTGAGCTCGTCCTTGCCGGCACTCGCCGCGGCCACCTGCTCGTCGACCGGCAGGCCGGCCACCGCCGCAGCCGCGTTGAGCGAGATCGTGCCGGCGCGCACCGCTGCCACCACCTCGGGCGCGGCCTGCTTCTGGATCTTCTCGATCATCGTGACCTGGCTGGGCGTCAGCTTGGCGGCCTTGGCGACCGCCTCGCGCGACTTCAGCGGCGGCTCGGCCACGGCTGCCGGCTCGCCATCGATCGGCGACACCGGCTCCGCCTCGCCCAGCACCTCGGCGCGCATGTGGGCGTCCTTCTTCGTCGCGCGAGCCGCCGCCTGGCGCTCCTCGACGATCTGCTTCTTGCGTAGCGCCAGCACGCCGCGCTGGAAGTCGGATACGCTGCGCCGCCCCAGGTGCTGGTCGATCATCCACAGGTGCACGTCCTCGAGGCTGCGGAAGCGCGTGTTCTGCACCGTGTTGAACGCGAGCCCGTGCTTCTGGCAGATGCCGTAGCGGTTGTGGCCGTCGACCAGGATGTCGCCCCACAGCACGAGTGCGTCGCGGCAGCCCTCGGCGAGCAGGCTGCGCTCCAGCGCGTCGTACTCGTCGGGCGTCAGCGGATCGATGTAGGTCTTGAGGTCTTCTTGGACGACGATGTTCACGGTGCGGGATCGGCAAGCGGAGGTCGGAAGACGCGAAGGCCTGCACGGAGCGGGCCTGTCGGTCGGAAGCAGGTCGCCATTCTAAGGCGCTAGGGCTCCACCAGCACCTCGCCGGCGACGCGGCGGCGCTGCAGCCGCAGCACGCCCGCGCCCCAGGCGAGCGCCAGCAGCACGACCGCCACGCCCAGCGCATGCGTGAACGCCCCGATCGCCTGCGCGTGGTGCAACTGGTTGACGGAGTCGAACAGGTAGATCCAGTCGTGGAAGCTGTCGTTGCCGGTGCCGCCGCCCAGCAGCGTCAGCTTCGGCTCCCAGGCGTCGTACATGTAGGGCGCGACGTCCAGCAGCGACACGCCGAACAGCCACAGCCCGATCGACGCGCCGAACGGATCGCGGTTCTTCCACAGCAGCGCGCCGCACAGGATCGCGGGCATCAGCAACTGCCCCAGCGTGCCACCCGCCACCGTCACCCACTCGCCGAACAACCGGAAGATCACGTGGCCGGCCTCGTGGAACACCAGCAGCGGGCCATGGATGAACGAATCCATCATGTCGCCCTCGCGCAGGCTCATCCAGCTCAGTCGCCCTCCCCAGATCGCGAAGAACACGAGCAGCGCGACACGCAGCTTGAACGCGGTCGCGTCGACCTTGTCGGGCACGTGCCACAGCGACGAGTCGCCGCGCGCGGCCTCGGCAAGTCCATGCATCTCCGGCCGCTCGCGCGCGAGCGTGCCGGCGCGGGCGAGGATCACCCCGCAGGCCGGGCATTCGGCGGGAAACGCCTGGTCGGCGGGCAGCGGCGCGTGGCCGCATTTGGGACAGAGCTGGCGCATCGGCGCCAGTCTAGGGCGCGGCGCCGCGGGCGAGCCTTCGCCCGCCGCCCGAAAGCGTGCGAAATCAACGCTCCGGCGGCGCGCACCACGGGCTCCGTCGGGCGATCAACCCCCACGTTGAGAGCCTGCGCAACGGCGACTTACTGCCGTGTTCGTGCATAGAATCCGCCGGCGCCGCTGTCGGGCGACGCGGGCGGGGCGCACGGGGGACCGGCGATGCTGGATGTCTTTTTTACGGTCGATGTCGAACTGTGGTGCGACGGCTGGCACGAACTCGATTCGACGTTCGCTCGATCCTTCGACCGCTACATCCTCGGCACGACGCCGACCGGCCAATATGGCCTGCCCTATCAACTGGCCGTGCTGGCCGACCACGGCCTCGAGGGCGTGTTCTTCGTCGAGCCCCTGTTCTCGACCCATTTCGGTGCGGGCCCGCTCGACGAGATCGTGGGCGTCATCCAGGAGGCCCGGCAGGAAATCCAGCTGCACCTGCACACCGAATGGGTCGACGAGGCGTCGACGCCGTTGCTGGACAACGTGACCGTCAAGCGCCAGCACATGCGCTGCTTCTCGCTGGACGATCAGACGCGCCTGATCTCGATCGGCAAGGAGCTGCTCGCGCATGCCGGGGTCGACACGGTGTCGGCGTTCCGGGCCGGCAGTTTCGGCTTCAACCTCGACACGCTGGCCGCGCTGGCCAGCAACGGCGTGTTCCTGGACGCCAGCTACGACGCCACGATGATGGGGCCGGACAGCGGGCTGCTGCCCGGCGTCACGGTGGTGGAGCCGGTCGAATGGCGAGGCGTCGTCGAATATCCCATGACGGTCTTCCAGGACGGTCCCCGGCACCTGCGCCACGCGCAGCTGACGGCGTGTTCGTACTCCGAGCTGGAAGGCCTGCTGTGGAGCGCGCTGGCCGAAGGGCGCCAGGCCTTCACGGTCCTGTCCCACAATTTCGAGCTGCTCGATGCGGCGCGCAGCGGCGCGGATCGGGTCGTCATCGATCGCTTCCAGCGCCTGTGCAGCTTCCTCGACAAGAACAGGGATTCGTTCCGCGTGCGCGGATTCGACGGCCTGCTCGCGACGCCGGTGGCGCGCCAGCCGGCGCCGCTCGCCTCGCCGATCTGGAAGACCGCCGGCAGGATGTTCGAGCAGTTCAGGCGAAGGGCGACCACGTGAGCAGCTGGCAGCTCAATCGGGTTCCGCTCAAGTTCCAGCTCGGTGACCTGACGCTGTTCAGCGTTGCGTTGTCGATGCAGACGCGATCCGACCGCCTGAGCGACGAGACCCGGGCCGTCGAGTCCCCTGCCCGGCCCGGCGATCCCCTGGAGCGCGGCAGCCAGGGCTTCATGATCCGCGCCCTGCCCGTCGCCGGCGAACTTCCGACGCTGCGCGCCATCGACGGCTTCCTGCGCTACGTCCCCCTGCAGTACCGGCATTGCTACATCGACCTGCGGACGTCGTTCGACGAGTACCAGAACAAGTTCTCGTCGAAGACCCGCGCGACCATCAAGCGCAAGCTCCGCAAGTACGCCGAACACTGCGGCGGCCAGATCGACTGGAAGACCTTCGCGTCGCCGGCGGAGATGCGCGACTTCCATCGCCACGCGCGCGAGGTCTCGCGCAAGACCTACCAGGAAAAGCTCCTGGACGCCGGCATTCCGGACACCCAGGAGTTCATGAGCGAGATGGAGAGCCTCGCCGCCGCGGGCCAGGTGCGCGGCTACGTGCTCTTCGACCGCGAGCGCGCCGTGTCGTACCTCTACTGCCCCGTGCATTTCGGCACGCTGGTCTATGCGTACCTCGGCTACGACCCGGCCTACATGCAGCATTCGGTCGGCACGGTGCTGCAATGGCTGGCGGTGCAGCAGATGTTCGAGGAATCGATCTTCAAGTTCTTCGACTTCACCGAGGGCCAGTCCGACCACAAGCGCCTGTTCGCGACCCATGAACTGCGCTGCGCCAACGTGATCTTCGTCAGGCGCACCCTGCCCAACATCATTCTTCTGCGCAGCCACTGGTGGATGGGCCGCTTCTCGAAATGGCTGGGCGATTCCCTGCAGGCCCTGGGTCTCAAGGACTGGATCAAGCGCAGGCTGCGCTTCGGTGGCGCCCAATGACCCTCGCCACGACGCCATGAACGCCCTCCTCAAGACCGCGGCCCGCGCCCTGCTCGGGGATTACGCCATCTACTTCGTCTATCGCCTCGACAAGGACGCGGCCCCGGCGCCGGCGCCCCCCGGGCATGGCAAGTTCTCCTTCGAATTCGTCGACGAGGCCAGCGCGCGGGCCAGCGTGGATCCGCTGATCCAGTCCCAGATCGAGTATGTCGGGGCCGGCGCCTGGGCCTTCGCGTGCCGGGACGGTGCCCGGGTCGTCGGGCTCTGCTTCTACTGGGCCGGCGACCGCTACCGGCGGCGCAACTTCTGGCCGCTGGCGGACGACGAGGCCAAGCTGGTGCAGCTCGTGACGCTGCCGGAGATGCGCGGGCGCGGCATCGCCGGCGACCTCATCGGCTGGTCGTCCCGGGCCATGTTCGACCAGGGCTTCCGGCAACTGTTCGCGCGCATCTGGCACTCCAACAAGCCGTCATGGCGCGCGTTCGAACGGGCTCACTGGAAGCGCGCCGCCCTCGTGGTCGAGATCAGTCCCCTGAAGCGGGCGAGGCCCGTCAGGATCCGCATCGGCCGCCGGCCCTCGGGCCGGACGGACTGAATCGTCACATGTGCTCGATCATCACGTCGCCGAAGCCCGAGCACGACACCTGCGTCGCGCCGTCCATCAGCCGCGCGAAGTCGTAGGTGACCTTCTTGCTGAGGATCGCGCGCTCCATGGAGGCAATGATCAGGTCGGCGGCTTCCGTCCAGCCCATGTGGCGCAGCATCATCTCGGCCGACAGGATCTCCGAGCCCGGGTTGACGTAGTCCTTGCCGGCGTACTTGGGCGCGGTGCCGTGCGTGGCCTCGAACATGGCGACGGTGTCGGACATGTTGGCGCCCGGCGCGATGCCGATGCCGCCGACCTGCGCGGCGAGCGCGTCGGAGATGTAGTCGCCGTTGAGGTTCAGCGTCGCGATGACCGAGTATTCGGCCGGGCGCAGGATGATCTGCTGCAGGAAGGCGTCGGCGATGACGTCCTTGACGGTGATGTCGCGGCCGGTCTTCGGGTTCTTGAACTTCACCCAGGGGCCGCCGTCGATCAGCTGGGCGCCGAACTCCTTCTGCGCCAGCGCGTAGCCCCAGTCGCGGAAGCCACCCTCGGTGAACTTCATGATGTTGCCCTTGTGCACCAGCGTGACGGACGGGCGGTCGTTGTCGATCGCGTACTGCAGCGCCTTGCGCACCAGGCGCTCGGTGCCCTCGATCGACACCGGCTTCACGCCGATGGCCGAGGTACCGGGGAAGCGGATCTTGGTCGCGCCCATCTCGTCCTTCAGGAACGCGATCAGCTTCCTGGCCTGGTCGCTGCCGGCCTCGTACTCGATGCCCGCGTAGATGTCTTCCGAGTTCTCGCGGAAGATGACCATGTCGACCTTCTCGGGGCTCTTGACCGGCGAGGGCACGCCCTTGAAGTAGCGCACCGGCCGCAGGCAGACATACAGATCGAGCTGCTGGCGCAGCGTGACGTTCAGCGAGCGGATGCCGCCGCCCACCGGCGTGGTCAGCGGGCCCTTGATGGAGATGATGTAGTCCTTGACGATGTCCAGCGTCTCGTCCGGCAGCCAGACGTCCGCGCCGTAGACCTTGGTCGCCTTCTCGCCGGCGAAGATCTCCATCCAGTGGATCCGGCGCTTGCCGCCGTAGGACTTGGCGACCGCGGCGTCGACCACCTTGAGCATGACCGGCGTGATGTCCAGGCCGGTGCCGTCGCCCTCGATGTACGGGATGATCGGCTGATCGGGCACGTTCAGGGAGAAGTCCGCATTGACGGTGATCTTCTGCCCGCCCGCCGGCACCGTGACATGTTGGCTCATTGACTCTTGCTCCAGGTTGTTCTGGCGCCGGGTGCACCGAAGGAGGGCCCGGCAAAAAATAAATTCTAGTTCACAAAAAACTGTCAACCGCTCGACAAGGCGATGCGTTTGAGGGCTGCTACGCCCTGACGGGCAAGCAACTTCAACTTATCTAAGGTACCTTAAAATGACCAAGCTCCTGGCCGCCCTGATCGTCTCCACCTTCGCCGTTGGCGCCTTCGCTGCCGACGCCGCTTCGGCTCCGGCTTCGGCCCCCGCCAAGAAGGCCGTCAAGGCCGAGAAGAAGGCTGCGAAGAAGGCTGACGCCGCTTCGGCCGCTGCTTCGAAGTAATTCGAACTTCTCTGGACCGCACCGGCTCGCCGGCGCGGTTCGAGATGAGAGAACGCCCGGCTTCGGCCGGGCGTTTTCATTGGCGCGACGAAATCGACGCGTGAACCATTTCACCGATTGTGCGCCTCAGCCCTCGCCGCTCGCCGGCTTCGCGACGTGGCTCACCGCGTGGCCCGCGCGCTCGTACTCGCGCCAGCGCTGGCGCCCCGCCTCGCGATGCTCGGGATCGAGCCCGACGATCGCGATCAGCCGATCGAACACGCCCACGTCCGCCACCGGATGGCCCGCCAGCGTGACGCCGATGCGACATTGCGCCGGCGCCGTCGCCGCGCCCTTGACCAGCACGATCGGCGACAGCGCGAGACGCCCCGCGTCGGCGCCGTCCCGCGGCAGCATCACGTGCGGCACGAACTCGAGCGACTCGAAGGTCCACAGCGCCTGGTCGAGGCGATCCAGCAGGGCCGGCTCGCCATGCACCGCGACCCTCGCGCCCGATCGATAGGCCTTGCGCAGCAGCCGGCACGCGTAATCCAGCGGATTCGCGATGCCGGTGTGGAAGGCGACGTCGGTCAAGGCCTTACTTGGCGCGCGACATCACGAAGTGCGTGAGCAAGGGCACCGGCCGGCCGGTCGCGCCCTTGGCGGCGCCCGAACGATGCGCCGTGCCGGCGATGTCGATGTGGGCCCAGGGGAACTTGGACGTGTAGCGCTGCAGGAACTTGGCCGCGGTGATCGAGCCGCCGGCGCGGCCGCCGATGTTGGCCATGTCGGCGAAGTTGCTCTTGAGGAGATCGTCGTACTCGTCGTCCAGCGGCATGCGCCAGGCCGGATCCAGGCCGGCGGCCGAGGCGGCCAGCAGGTCGGCGGCGAGCGCGTCGTCCGGCGAGAACAGGCCCGAGTTGTGATGACCCAGCGCGATCACGATGGCGCCCGTCAGCGTGGCGATGTCGACGACGGCGGCCGGCTTGAAGCGCTCGGCGTAGGTCAGCGCGTCGCACAGGATCAGGCGGCCTTCGGCGTCGGTGTTGAGGATCTCGATGGTCTGGCCCGACATGCTGGTGACGACGTCGCCCGGCTTCGTCGCCTTGCCCGAAGGCATGTTGTCGCAGGTCGGGATCAGGCCGACGAGGTTGACCTTGAGCTTGAGCTCGGCGACCGAGCGCAGCGTGCCCAGCACGCTGGCGGCGCCGCACATGTCGAACTTCATCTCGTCCATCTCGGGGCCGGGCTTCAGCGAGATGCCACCGGTGTCGAACGTGATGCCCTTGCCCACCAGCACCACCGGGGCGTCCTTCTTGGCGCCGCCCTTGTACTGCATGACGATGAACTTCGGCGGCTCCTCGGAACCGCGCGCGACCGACAGGAACGAGCCCATGCCCAGCTTCTCGCAGGCCTTGCGATCGAGCACCTCGACCTCGAGGCCGTGCGTCTTGACCATGGCCAGCGCCTGCTCGCCCAGGTAGGTCGGCGTGGCGTAGTTGGCCGGCAGGTTGGCGCACTCGCGCGCCAGGTCCATCCCCGAGACGATGGCCGCGCCAACGCCCAGGCCCGTCTTCGCGGCGGCCGCGGCGGACTTCGGCACCGCATACGACACCTTGGCCAGCGCCGGCGCCGGCGCGGCGCTCGGCTTGGTCTTGCTGTAGTGGTAGACGGCGTCGCCCACGGCGATCGCCAGCGCCTCGGCATGCGCCGCGCTGGCGTCGCCGCCGACGACGGCCACGTGCTTGGCCGGGCCCGACTTGACGGCGGCGAGGGCCGAGGCGACGGCCGACTTGAAGGCCTTGGCCGAGGCGTCGCGCGAGACGGCCAGCACGACGCGGCCGGCCTTCACGCCGGCCACTCGCGGCAGGTAGACCGACTTGCCGGCCTTGCGCTCCAGGTCGCCGCCCTTGAGCGCGTCGGCCAGCGCCGCGTCCACGACGCCGCCGAAACTGGGCAGATCGCCGGTAGCGGGCAGGACGACGATCAGGGCATCGGCAGCGATGCCGGAGACGCCAGATTCGGGCAGAGCCAGGGTTTGGAAGTCCATGGTGGGTACTTGTTGTCGATTGGAGATAATCAAGCGATGTTATTCGATTCGACAGTCCGCAAGGAGTTGGCGCGCAGCTTCGGGGCGACGCTGATGGTGATCCTCACCATCTTCATGACCAACATGGTCATCCGCACGCTGGGCCTGGCCGCCAACGGCGCGGTGGCGCCGCAGGACGTCGTCTTCATCTTCACGCTGCTGGGCCTGCAGACGCTGCCCATCATCCTGTCGCTGTCGATGTTCATCGGGGTCATCCTCACGCTCGGGCGGATGTACCGCGAGAGCGAGATGGCGATCTGGTTCTCCAGCGGCGTCGGCCTCGCGCGCTTCATCCGGCCGGTGATCGCGACCAGCTGGCCGGTGATCGTGCTGGTGGGCATCCTGATGCTGTTCGTCTGGCCGTGGAGCTACAGCCAGTACAACGACCTGCGCCAGCGCTTCGAGCAGCGCGCCGACGTGCTGCGCGCGTCGCCGGGGCAGTTCCAGTCTTCGGGCGACGGGCGCCGCGTCTTCTTCGTCGAGAAGGCGGCCAGCGGCGCGGCCGCCGGCGGGCGCAACGTGTTCATCCTGAACGACGCGGGCACGCGCGAATCGGTGGCGCTGTCGCAGTCGGGCAAGATCGAGAACGTCGGCGACGACCGCTTCCTCGTGCTCGATTCGGGCCACATGGAGCAGACCGACAAGACCTCGGGCGAGCACACCCACGTCGAGTTCAAGAACTACCGCGTGCACGCGGGCACCGGCGCCGCCCCGAACAACAACGCGCCCTCGCCGCGCGCGGTCGACACCGCCGATCTCGTGCTGGGCGGCGGCCCGGCCTACATGGGCGAACTCACCTATCGCGTCGGCCTGATCCTGGGCGTGACCAACCTGTTGTTCATGGGCATCAGCCTGTCGGCCGCGAACCCGCGGCGCGCGAGCAACTGGAGCCTGCTGTTCGCGGCGCTGGCGTTCGTCATCTACTTCAACCTGCTCAACCTGACGCAGGCCTGGGTGACCGCCGGGCGCGCCAACATCGTCGTCGTGCTCGTCGGCCTGCACGGGGCCGCGTTCCTGCTGGGCCTCGGCCTGATCTGGTGGCGCGAGCACGCCACGGTGATCCATCCGCTCAAGCTGCTGCTGCGCCGGAGCGCTCGATGAAGACCGTCCGCAACCTTCTCTACCGCGACGTGCTGTGGTCGGTGTTCTTCGTGACCATCTTCTTCATCGCGCTGTTCTTCTTCATCGACTTCGTCGACGAGATGAGCCGCGTCGGCCGCAACGGCTACTCGATGGCCGCCGCCGCGCTCGCGGTGCTGCTGGAGCAGCCGGGCCACGTCTACGAGCTGTTCCCCATCGCGGTGCTGATCGGCACGATCTACTCGATGGCGCGGCTGGCGCAGTCGTCGGAGTTCACGATCCTGCGCACTGCGGGCCTCGGCCCCGGCCGCGCGCTGAGCCTGCTGGGCGTGGTCGGGCTGCTGTTCGCGGTGCTCACGTTCAGCCTCGGCGAGTACGTGACGCCGCACAGCGAGCAGGCCGCCGGCTTCCTGAAGGCGCGCTTCGGCATGGGCCTGGCGATCGGGCGCACCGGCGCGTGGCTCAAGGAGCGCCGCGCCGACCCCGACGGCGAGCTCAGCATCACCGTCAACGTGCGCGGCGTCGGCAAGGACGGCGAGCTGACGGGCGTGCGCATCTACGAGATGGACCCGAGCGGCCGCGAGGTGCGCAGCCTCGTCGCCGAGCACGCGATCGTGCCGCGCGCGCGCTCCGTCTCCGAGTGGACGCTGCAGGACGTCACCGAGACCAGCTGGATCGCGCGCAGCGCCGCCGGCGAACCGCATGTCGAGACGAAGACGCTGCCGCAGATGGCATGGCCGACCCGCCTCAACGCGTCCGTCGCCGCGGCCGCGCTGCTGCCCGCGCAGAGCATGGGCGCGCTCGCGCTGTGGCGCTACAGCACGCACCTGGCCGAACAGGAGCAGTCGACGCAGAACTACCGCATCCTGTTCTGGAAGCGCGTCCTGCACCCGTTCGCGTGCCTGGTGATGGTGGCGCTCGCGCTGCCCTTCGCGTACCTGCATGCGCGCGCGGGCGGCGTCAGCGTCAAGGTGTTCGGCGGCATCATGCTGGGCATCAGCTTCGTGCTGCTGAACAACGTCGTCGGCCACCTCGGGCTGCTGCACGAATGGACGCCGTGGGTCGCGGCCTCGGTGCCCAGCGTGGTCTACCTGCTGATGTCGATGTCGGCGTTCGCGTGGCTGGTGAGATATCGATGAGCAAGCGCGGCATCGTCCTCCTGGCCCATGGCGCGCGCGATCCGGCGTGGGCCGTGCCCTTCGAGGCCGTCGCGGCGCGCGTGCGCGAGCGCGCGCCCGAGGCCGTCGTGCGGCTCGCCTTCCTCGAGCTGATGGCGCCCCCGCTCGCGGATGCCGGCGCCGAGCTGGCCGGCCTCGGCTGCACGCGCGTCGATGTCGTGCCCGTGTTCCTCGGCGGCGGCGGCCACGTGCGGCGCGACGTGCCGGCGCAGCTCGCCAGGCTGCGCGAGACGCATGCCGAGGTCGTCTGGACGCTGCACGATGCGCTGGGCGAGACGCCGCACGTCATCGCCGCGCTGGCCGACGCCGCGATCGACCTCGCCGGCCTCGGCTTCGCCGCCGGCCACCACCCGCTGGACGGACTGGCCACATGAACCTGCACCAGTTCCGTTTCGTGCAGGAGGCCGTGCGCCGCAACCTGAACCTGACCGAGACCGCGAAGGCGCTGTTCACGTCCCAGCCCGGCATCTCCAAGGCCATCCTCGAGCTGGAGGAGGAGCTGGGCATCGATCTCTTCGTGCGCCACGGCAAGCGCCTGCGCCGCGTCACCGAGCCCGGCCAGGAGGTGCTCAAGGCGATCGACGTGATCCTGCGCGAGGTCGCCAACATGAAGCGCATCGGCGAGGAGTATTCGAAGCAGGACGCCGGCACGCTGTCGATCGCCGCCACGCACACGCAGGCGCGCTACGTCCTGCCCGAGCCGGTCGCGCAGCTGCGCCGCCGCTTCCCGAAGGTGCAGGTGAGCCTGCACCAGGGCTCGCCCGACCAGGTCGTGCAGATGCTGCTGGATGGCACCGCCGACATCGGGCTGGCGACGGAATCGCTGTCGGAGCCCGAGGATCTCGTCTCGCTGCCCTGCTACGAATGGCAGCACGTGATCGTGATGCGCGCCGAGCACCCGCTGGCCGAGGTCGAGAAGATCACGCTGGAGCAGCTCGCCAACGAGACCCTGATCTCGTACCACCCGTCGTTCACCGGCCGCAAGCGCATCGACGCCGCATTCGCGCAGCGCCGCCTCAAGCCCAACATCGCGCTCGAGGCGATCGACTCGGATGTCATCAAGACCTACGTCAAGTCGGGGCTCGGCGTGGGCATCGTCGCCGAGATGGCCGTGCGCGACGACCCGCCCGGCGGCGAGCTGGTGAGCCGGCCGGCGGGCCACCTGTTCGGCACCAACGTCACGCGCGTCGCGTTCCGCCGGGGCGCCTACCTGCGCGGCTATGTCCTCACGTTCGCGGAGCTGCTGTCCGACCGCCTGACGCGCCCGCTGCTGCTGCGCGCGCTCGGCGGCGACGGAGAAAACTATGACCTCTGACATCGACACCCTCGTCGGCGCAAGCCGCCTGCCCGCCGTGGGCACGACCATCTTCACCGTGATGTCGGCGCTGGCCGCCAGGACGGGCGCGATCAACCTCGGCCAGGGCTTCCCCGACTTCGACTGCGACCCTGCGCTGGTCGACGCCGTCGCCGCCGCGATGCGCGCCGGCCACAACCAGTACCCGCCGATGACCGGCGTGCCGGCGCTGCGCCAGGCCGTGTCCGACAAGATCGCGCTGACCACCGGCCGCCGCTACGACGCGGACTCGGAGATCACGATCACCGCCGGTGCCACGCAAGGCATCCTGTCGACCGTGCTGGCGCTGGTGCATCCGGGCGACGACGTCGTCGTGCTGGAGCCTTGCTACGACAGCTACGGCCCGTCGATCACGCTGGCCGGCGGCAACACGATCCGCGTGCCGCTGACGCCGGGCACCTGGCGCCCTGACTTCGACGCGCTCGCCAAGGCACTGACGCCGCGCACGCGGCTGGTCATCGTCAACACGCCGCACAACCCGAGCGGCACGGTCTGGACCGCCGACGAGATGGCGCGCTTCGCCGCGCTGCTCGCGCCGACGCGCGCGCTGGTGCTGTCCGACGAGGTCTACGAGCACATGGTGTTCGACGGCGTCGCGCATGCCAGCGTCTCGGCCATTCCCGAGCTGGCCGAACGCAGCGTGGTGGTGTCGAGCTTCGGCAAGACCTTCCACGTCACCGGCTGGAAGGTCGGCTACGTCGCCGCGCCGGCCGCGCTGATGCGCGAGTTCCGCAAGGTGCACCAGTTCAACGTGTTCACGGTCAACGCGCCGATGCAGCACGGCATCGCGGCCTTCCTGGCCGACCCGTCGCACTGGCAGTCGCTCGCGCCGTTCTACCAGGCCAGGCGCGACCGCTTCCGCGCCGGGCTGGCGGCGACGCCGTTGACGCTGCTGCCCTGCGAGGGCACGTATTTCCAGTGCGTCGACTATTCGGCGCTGTCCGACAAGAGTGACCTCGCATTCTGCGAATGGCTCGCCACCGAGGTCGGCGTGGCCGCGATCCCGATGTCGGCGTTCTACGACCAGGCGCCCGACATGCGCGTGATCCGCTTCTGCTTCGCCAAGAAGGAAGCCACGCTCGACGAGGCGCTGCGCCGGCTGCGGGCCCTCAAGGCCTGAGACGGTTCAGCGCCTGGTCGGCAGCTCGGAGTCGGGCGGATCGCCTTCGTGCCAGTCCAGCGGCGACGGCTTGGGCCGGGTCGCGGCGGCGGGCGACAGGCTCAGCTCGTCGAGCGTCGCGTGCACGTCCCCGCCCTCGACCAGCACGTCGCCCTGCGGCAGCTCGAGATCGAGATGGGCGACGCCGTGCCCGGGCTCGAAGCCGGTGAGCTCGAAGCTGGTCAGCATGCCGTGCCGGGTATCGCCCTCGGCGTCGACCGAGTCGAGGTCGAGACCGCGATCCCCAGCCGGCAGCGCGCTCTCGTTGACTTCGCGCGCGCTCGGATAGACGGGCATCGCCGCGGTGGGCTCGGAATCGCCCAGCGGCAGCAGGACGTCGATCTGCGTGCCGCCGTGGCCGCCGCCGTTCTGCCACAGGTCGCGCGCCAGCGAGTACAGCACCAGCACGTCGCGGTAGGCCGGCAGGTCGAACAGCTCGCTGGTGTCGTCGCGCTTGAACAGCAGTCCTTCGAGCACCGCCATCGCGTCGATCGGCGAGGCCCAGGTGCTTTCGAGCAGCTCGATGGTCTCGGGATAGTCCTCCAGCGAGCGGCCGGCGGTGGGGCCGGTGTCCCAGTCGGGCGCGTAGGCGTTGAAGCGGCGGTTGAAGCGCGCGCGGGTGCGCTCGTAGGCGCTGCGGTCGCCCTGGCGCCTGTAGATCTCGAGCAGCTTGGTGTACGGCAGCGGGCTCTGGCCGCCGGCGCTGCGCAGGTGCGACATCAGCAGGTCGACCGCCGCGTCCTCCTGGCCCAGCGCGATGAAGAAGTCGGCCTGCTGCTCGAGGTCGAGCAGTTCCTCGACCGACAGCTCGCGGGGCGCCGGCTCGGGCGCGGGCCGCATCGCGGCGGCCATGGTCTGGCGATCGAGCGGACGCGTGGCGGAGTGGTCGGGTGCGACGGGTACGCCGCGCGCGTCGCTCTCGTCGATGGGCGGCAGCTCGGGGAGCGAGTCTTCCAGCGTCGGCAGCGCCGGGGTGTCGGCGACGGGCGCGACCGGCACGACCTCGACGACCGGCTCGGGTTCGGGCATGGCCGACGACGCCGGGCCCAGTTGGGACTGGTTGAACCAGTCGCTGTGCGCGATCCGGTTCTGCTGGCGCAGCTTCCACGCCAGCGCGGCGATGGCCGCGGCGGCGATCGCCAGCAGGCCCAGCAGCCAGGGCGCCCAGTCAGTGCGCGATTCCGCCTCCGCCAATTGCGCCTTCAGCCTGGCGGCCTCGTCGTGCTGCACCTGGTTGTCGTGCTTGAGCGCCTGGATGCTCTGGTCGAGCGCCTTCAGCTGGCGGATGTCGGGATCATCGGCATCCGCGAGGCCGATCGCCGCGCCCGAGGCGGCGGACGGCGGCGGGATGATCGGCTCCTCCATGTCGAGCTTGAGGTGCGGCACGCCCTGATCGAGCACCAGGCGCGCGGCGTCCTCGGCCGAGGTCGGTGGCGCGACCCGCGGCCCCGGCTTGCGGGCGCTCCCGGCATCGGCGACGACGTGGCGCCTGGACGGCGCCGCCGCCGGCGGTGCGTTGAGTTCGTTGGCCAGCGCCATCGTCGGGCCCTTGCGCACGACGCGCGCGCGCCCGTTGCCCGCCGCGCTGGCGCCGCGCTGCGCTGCATAGGCATTGGAAAACGCGCTGGTCGGCGCCGCGGCCGGCGAGGCCTGCGCGACGCGCGAGCCCGGCGCCGGCGCGGCATTGACGGGCGCGACCTGCGGCAGCTGCGCGGTCGTCGCGCCGAGGCTGGGCGGATCGGCGAACACCGAGAAGCGGCGCGTGAACGGCCGGTCGCAGCTGGCGTTGAGTGCCACCTCGACGATCGGCTCCGCCACCGGCGCGCTCGCCGTGATCTTGACGATCCAGGCGTAGTCGCCCGTCCCCGGTTGCAGTTCCGTGCGAACCTGGGTCGGCGGCAGCGGCGACTCACCGTAGTAAACCTGGGTCGTCAGGCATTCCAGGCCGATATGCTCGCCCGGTTCGACGCGGATGGGTACCGTGAAAGTGAACGCCTGGCCGAGTACCGCGTCGGAAACCGCGCGACCGAAACCCAGCGCCCAGGCTTGTTGGGACGCCAATGCGGTCGCGGCGAAAATGATGTGCGCGGTAAAGTGTTTTTTCATTCCTGTGGACACCACAGATTACCCGATCGACTCTATCACGGTTGCTTACAGAAACTGTCGCCGGAACATCGGGGGAGAATGATGCTTATTCGTGACATATGGTTCAACGCGCAATTCGTTGAATATCTCCGGTTTCGCCAATTTCTGTATCCATCCTGAAGGCCGCCAATGCCGAGTGAACTCCTGACTTCCCGCGAAGGTTCAACCCTGATATTGACCCTGAGCGACCCCGCCACCCGCAACACGTTGTCGCCCCAGGTCTACTCGGCAGGCGTCGAGGCGCTGAACGTCGCGGAATCCGACGATTCCATCCGGGCAGTCATCGTGCGCGGCGACGGCGAGCATTTCTGCGCCGGCGGCGACCTGAATCGAATCATCGGATTGCGCAAGACCGGCCCGCAAGCCCAGTCGGAATCGATCGCGTTGTTCCACCAATTGATCGAATCGCTGCGCGCTTTCCCGAAACCCACGATCGCCGCGGTGGAGGGTTTTGCGGCCGGCGGGGGAATGTCGCTGGCGCTGGCCTGCGACCTGCTGGTCGCGGCGTCGGACGCCAAGTTCGTCATGTCCTACGGCAAGGTCGGCCTGACGCCGGACGGCGGCGGCTCCTGGCACGTGGCGCGCATGCTGCCGCGGCCGGTGGCGCTCGAGATGCTGTGGCTGGCCGGCCCGATGAAGCCGGAACGCCTGCATGCGCTGGGGCTTGTCAACCGCGTGACAGACAAGGGCCAGGCGCTCGCCGAAGCTCTGGCCCTGGCCGACAAGCTCGCCGCGATGGCCCCGAACGCCGTCGCCGGCGCCAAGGAACTGGTCGCCCGCGCCGCCCTGTCGCCGCTGGGCGAACACCTCGAGGCGGAACGCCGGCAATTCATCGTCAACCTGTTCCACGACAACGGCGACGAGGGTTTGAAGGCCTTCTTCGAGAAACGCCTGCCGGTATTCCGCTGACGATTCTTGCGCGAGTCGGCGGCATCGAACTGCATAACCAACGGAATTTCCCCTTGCCCGCCGACCGCCCTGCCCCGCAACTGCCCGTCCGACGCCGCCTCTACCTCATGCGGCACGGCTCGGTCGACTATTTCACCGCCGATGGGACGCCCGTCCCGCCGCACACGGTGCCGCTGAACGACGCTGGCCGCGCGCAGGCGGACGCCGCCGGCGCGCTGTTCGCCGCCGCGGGCGTGCGCTTCGACCGCGTGCTGGTGAGCGGCCTGGCGCGCACCGTCGAGACCGCGCGGCGCGTCCTGGCCGCCGCCGGCCAGGACACGGCGATCGCGCACGATCCGCGGCTCGAGGAGATCCGCCCCGGCCGCCTCGATTCGATCCCGCGCGAGCAGCTGCGCGCCGCGTTCACCGGTGTCTTCAGCGCCGCGGCCGACGTCGAAACCTTGCGGTTCCTGGGCGGCGAGACGGTCGGCGCGATGATGGACCGCTGCCTGCCGGCGTTCGACGAGCTGCTGGCCGATCCGTCCTGGCACTGCGCGCTGCTGGTGCTGCACGGCGGCATCAACCGCGCGCTGCTGGGCCACGCGCTGACGGGCGGACGGACCTTCCTCGGCCGCCTGGAGCAGTCGCCGGCCTGCATCAACGTGCTGGACATCGGCGCCGGCGACATCGTCGTGCGCGGCACCAACCTCGCACCCACGCAATGGCTGCACGAGCGCGAGCGCTACACGACCATGGAGAAGCTGCTGGCGCAGTACCTGCGCGCGGGGGATATTCCGGTTTGAGACGACAATCGAAGCATCGCGGACCCGCGCCAGGCGGGCCCGCCGCTGTCGCGTCTGGGACTAGGAATGAACAACCCGATTCTTACAATCGAAGAACAGAACAACATCGACGCGGGGCCATGGTTCTCCAAACTGTCCGAGGAACTGCGCGCCGCGATCCTGTCGCGTGCCGTCGTGCGACGGCTGGCGGACGGCGCGCCGCTGGCCTCGCGCGGATCGCCCGCGGAAGACTGGTGCGGCGTGGCCAAGGGCGCGGTGCGCGTCAGCTCGGTGTCGATGTCGGGCAAGCAGGTCTCGCTGACCTACGTCGAGCCGGGCACCTGGTTCGGCGACATCGCGCTGTTCGACGGCCTGCCGCGCACGCACGACGCCGATGCGCACGGCGCCACCACGCTGCTGTCGGTGCGCAAGGCCGACTTCAAGGACCTGCTGCAGCAGCACGTCGAGCTGTACGACGCGCTGCTGCGCCTGAACTGCCGCCGGCTGCGCATCATGTTCAACCTCGTCGAGGACCTGAACACGCGGCCGCTGTCCGCGCGCCTGGCCAAGAACATCCTGATGCTGGCCAAGAGCTACGGCATCAACCAGGGCGACGAGGTGCGCATCGGCCTGCAGCTCGCGCAGGAAGACCTGGCGCAACTGGTGGGCGCGTCGCGCCAGCGCGTCAACCAGGAGCTCAAGGAGCTTGAGCGCGAAGGCGCATTGCGCATCGAGCCGACCCGCATCGTCGTGCTCTCGCGCGAGAAGCTCGTGCACGCCGCCGAACGATAAGCTGCATCGGACAGGTCTCCGGTGCGTTGAACGACAACAACGATCGAGACATTTTCGATGAACCAGACAGAACAGAACACCGGCACCCGCCCGGTCGCCGACAGCCATCGCTTCGACATTGCCGCCCTCGAGGCGTATCTCGCGAAGAACCTGGACGGCTTCGCCGGCCCGTTGAGCGTGGAGCAGTTCAAGGGCGGCCAGTCCAATCCGACGTACAAGCTCGTCACGCCGTCGCGTTCGTACGTGATGCGATCCAAGCCGGGCCCCGTCGCGAAACTGCTGCCGTCGGCGCATGCCGTCGAACGCGAGTACCGCGTGATGGACGCGCTCGCGGGCACCGACGTGCCGGTCGCGAAGATGCACCTGCTGTGCGAGGACGAGTCCGTCATCGGCCGCGCGTTCTACGTGATGGACTTCGTCGACGGCCGCGTGCTCTGGGACCAGGCCCTGCCGGGCATGGCGCCGGCGCAACGCGGCGCGATCTACGACGAGATGAACCGCGTGATCGCGGCGATGCACAGCGTCGACGTGAACGCCATCGGCCTGGCCGACTACGGCAAGCCCGGCAACTTCTTCGCGCGCCAGATCGGCCGCTGGACCAAGCAGTACCAGGCCTCGATCACCGACCCGATCGAGGCCATGGACCGCCTGATCGAGTGGCTGCCCGCGCACATGCCCGCGAGCGCGATGGACGAGTCGCAGGTATCCATCGTGCATGGCGACTACCGCATGGACAACCTGATCTTCCACCCGACCGAGCCGCGCGTGCTGGCGGTGCTCGACTGGGAGCTGTCGACGCTCGGCCATCCGCTGGGCGACTTCAGCTACCACTGCATGGCCTGGCACATCCCGCCGGGTACGTTCAGGGGTATCGCCGGCCTAGACCACGCGGCGCTCGGCATCCCGTCCGAGCGCGACTACGTGCGCCGCTACTGCGAGCGCACCGGCCGCGCCGACCCCGACGCGCTGCTGGCCGACTGGAACTTCTACCTCGCCTACAACCTGTTCCGCCTCGCGGCCATCCTGCAAGGCATCGCGCGCCGTGTCGTCGACGGCACCGCCTCGAGCGCGCAGGCGCGCACGACGGCCGCCGGCGCGCGGCCGCTCGCCGAACTCGCCTGGCAATTCGCCAACAAGGCCTGACATGGACTTCAGCTACTCGCCCCGCACCGTCGACCTGCAGCAACGCCTGCTCGCCTTCTTCGCCGAGCACATCACGCCCGCCGAGCCGCGCTACTTCGAGGAGATCGCGGCCAACACCGCGGCCGGCAGGCGCTGGACGCCGCTGCAGCTGATCGAGGATCTGAAGGCCAAGGCACGCGCCGCCGGGCTCTGGAACCTGTTCCTGCCCGACAGCGAGCGCGGCGCGGGCCTGTCGAACCAGGACTACGCGCCGCTGGCCGAGATCATGGGCCGCACGCCGTGGGCCAGCGAGGTCTTCAACTGCTCCGCGCCCGACACCGGCAACATGGAGGTGCTCGTTCGCTACGGCACGCCCGAGCACCAGCAGCGCTGGCTCGAACCCTTGCTGGAAGGGAAGATTCGCAGCGCCTTCGCGATGACCGAGCCGGCAGTGGCGTCGTCGGACGCGACCAACATCCAGGCCAGCATCGCTCGCGACGGCGACGAGTACGTGCTCAACGGCCGCAAGTGGTGGACGTCGGGCGCGGGCGACCCGCGCTGCGCGGTCTACATCTTCATGGGCAAGTCCGACCCGGAGGCGCCGTCGCATTCGCAGCAGTCGATGATCCTCGTGCCGGCCGACGCGCCCGGCGTCAAGGTGCTGCGTCCGCTGACCGTGTTCGGCTACGACGACGCGCCGCACGGCCACATGGAAGTGGCCTTCGACGACGTGCGCGTGCCGGTCTCCAACATCCTGCTCGGAGAGGGCCGCGGGTTCGAGATCGCCCAGGGCCGGTTGGGCCCCGGCCGCATCCACCACTGCATGCGCCTG
This sequence comes from Scleromatobacter humisilvae, assembly GCF_023231945.1. Lineage (GTDB taxonomy): Bacteria > Pseudomonadota > Gammaproteobacteria > Burkholderiales > Burkholderiaceae_C > Scleromatobacter > Scleromatobacter humisilvae. The sequence continues at coordinate 171,341 of NZ_JAJLJH010000002.1, read as the reverse complement.
ATCGGCCTGGCCGAACGCGCGCTCGAGCTGATGTGCGAGCGGGCGTCGGAGCGCGTCGCGTTCGGCAAGCCGCTGTCCAGGCAGACGGTGACGCAGGAGCGCATCGCCGAGGCGCGCTGCCAGATCGACATGGCGCGCCTGCTCACGCTCAAGGCTGCGTGGATGATGGACGTGGCGGGCAACAAGTCGGCCAAGTCCGAGATCGCGATGATCAAGGTCGTCGCGCCCAACATGGCCTGCCGCGTCATCGACTGGGCGATGCAGGTGTTCGGCGCGATGGGCATGTCGGAGGACGCGCCGCTGGCCTACTTCTACACGATCGCCCGCACGCTGCGTTTCGCCGACGGCCCCGACGAGGTGCACCGCAACTCGATCGCCAAGATCGAGCTGGGAAAGCTCAGGCAGTCTTCCTGAGCGCGGCGTCGACGGCCTCGGCCACGGCGATGCAGGTCTCCAGCACGTGCGCGCGCGGCGTCGCGGCCGCCTGCCGGATCACGACCTGGCCGCGCGACAGCCGCAGGATGAACGGCTCGGCCGACACCGCCTCGATCGGCATCGCTTCGGCGCGCTGCTTCAGCGCGTCGGCGATCGGGCCGGCCAGCCAGTGCGAGACCCAGGCCGCGTCGTTGCTGATCGCGCCATAGCGGTCGCGCAGCGGCACGCCCATCTGGTTGGGGCTCAGCTTGGCGTGCATCGCGAGCCAGCGCATCTCCTCGGGCGTCTCTTCGTCGAGACGGGTCTGCACGTTGTCGGTGAACTGCGCATAGACCTCGTGGTCGAGGCGCGCCAGCAGCGGCCGATCCAGCACCAGCGCCTGCACGTCGGAGTTCTGCGCGACCTCGAAGCGGATGCGGAACTCGTGGCTGCTCATGAAGCTGCGCTGCGCCGGGCCCCATTCGATGCGCCAGCCCGCGTGCGCCGGGTTGTGATCCATGGCCCAGCCGTCGTGCGCGATGGTGCGCTTGAGCGTCCACTGGTGGTCGCGGGCCCAGGCGACGAAGTCCTCCCAATTGGGAAGCGCCCCTCCCCACGTCAACCATCGCCGCACCGCGTCAAGCATGATGTTGTATTGTTCGTCACCAGCCCCTCGAGGAGGCATCCGATGATCGAAGTGTATTCGTGGGCCACGCCGAACGGCCACAAGGTCCACATCATGCTCGAAGAATGCGGCCTGCCGTATCGCGTGCACGCGGTCGACATCGGCGCGGGCGACCAGTTCAAGCCGGACTTCCTCAAGATCAGTCCGAACAACAAGATCCCTGCCATCGTCGATCCCGACGGCCCCGACGGCAAGCCGATCAGCCTGTTCGAATCGGGCGCGATCCTGCTGTACCTCGCGGGCAAGACGGGCCGCTTCCTGCCCGAGAGCGTCGCCGAGCGCTACGAGATGCTGCAGTGGCTGATGTTCCAGATGGGCGGCGTCGGCCCGATGCTGGGCCAGGCGCACCACTTCCGCATCTACGCGCCCGAGAAGATCGCCTATGCCGTCGACCGCTACACCAACGAGGCGCGCCGCCTGTACGGCGTGATGGACAAGCGCCTCGCGAAGTCGCGCTACATCGGCGGCAAGGACTACGGCATCGCCGACATGGCCATCTTCCCGTGGCTGCGCTCGTGGAAGAACCAGGGCATCTCGTGGGCCGACTTCCCGCACCTGAAGGGCTGGTTCGACGAGATCTCCGCCCGACCCGCCGTGATCCGCGGCGTGGACGTCCTCACCGGCCAGCGCCGGCCGCTCGACGTCGATCCGAAGGCGCGCGAGATGCTGTTCGGGCAGACGCAGTACGCGCGCCGATGAGCGGGCCGATAGAATCGCGGGCTGCACGAGACTGCCCATAGCTCAACTGGATAGAGCAGTTGCCTTCTAAGCAACAGGTCGGGGGTTCGAGTCCCTCTGGGCAGGCCACCTACTCCGCTCCTTCGATCCCGACGCACGCATGCTCAAAGCCCTCGCCGCCTGCAGCGTGCTGATCGTCGAGGGGCTGCCGCCGCGGCGCCGCCGATGACCGCACGCTGCGCCATCAGCTGGAGCGCCGGCAAGGACTCGTGGCTCGCGCTGATGCGTGCGCGCGAGCATAGCCTGGCCGTCACCACCTTCGTGACGATGTGCGACGAGGACGGCACGAGCAAGTCGCACGCGCTGCCGCCCGACCTCATCGCGGCGCAGGTGCGCGCGCTCGGTGGCGAGTCGAGGAGCGTGCGCGTGCCGCCGGGCGAATACGCCGCGCGCTTCGATGCCGGCCTGCGGGAGGTCGCCGCGTCCGGCCACACGCACATGGTCTTCGGCGACATCGACCTGCAGGCCCATCGCGACTGGCTCGCGCCCGCGTGCGAGCGCGCGGGGCTCGTCGCGCTGTTTCCGCTGTGGCGCGAGACGCGCGAAGCGCTCGCGCGCGAGCTCGTCGCGCGCGGCGTGCGGGCGCGCGTCGTCTGCGTGGACACGCGCTGGCTCGACGCGTCGTACTGCGGCGCGGACTACGACGCCGCCTTCCTCGCGCGCCTGCCCGCGGGCGTGTGCCCGTGCGGCGAGGACGGCGAGTTCCACACCTTCGTGACGGGCGGCCCGGGCTTCGCGGCGCCGCTGCGCGTGGTCGACGCACCGCAGCGCCGCGTCGCGTCGCAGCCGCCGTTCGCGCCGACCGAGTTCGTGTTCCAGCCGCTGTCGCTGGCGGGGCCGGCATGACGCGCTTCGTGATGGTCTGGGGCACGTCCAGCGGCGCCGGCAAGAGCTGGCTCGCGACGGCGCTGTGCCGCGCGGCGGCGCGCCGCGGCACGGCGGTCAAGCCGTTCAAGGCGCAGAACATGAGCAACAACGCGCGCGTCGTCGCCGGCCTCGACGGCCTGGGCGCCGAGATCGGCGCCGCGCAGTATTTCCAGGCCCTGGCCGCGGGCACGGAGCCGGGCGTCGACATGAATCCCGTGCTGCTCAAGCCCGAGCGCGACACCGCGAGCCAGGTCGTCGTGCACGGACGCGTCGACGCCGCGCTCGGCCGCATGGGCTGGCGCGAGCGCAGCGCGACGCTGGCGGCCGCCGCGCGCGAAAGCCTGCGACGGCTGGCCGGCACCTGCGAGCTGGTCGTCATCGAAGGCGCGGGCTCGCCCGCCGAGATCAACCTCGCGCCGCAGGACTACGTCAACCTCGGCACGGCGCGCCAGGCCTGCGGGCTGGGCGCGTTCGACGGCCTGCTGGTGGCCGACATCGACCGCGGCGGCGCGTTCGCGCATCTCTACGGCACCTGGGCCCTGCTGCCCGACGACCTGCGCGGCTCGCTGCGCGGCTTCGTGCTGAACAAGTTCCGCGGCGACGCCGCGCTGCTGGAGCCCGGCCCGCGCGATCTGCAGCGCCTGACCGGCGTGCCGCTCGCCGGCGTGATCCCGATGGTGCGCGACCACGGCCTGCCCGACGAGGACGGCCTGTTCGATGCCGGCGACCCGCGCGCGACCAGGGCCGGCCGGCTGCGCATCGCCGTGCTGTGTCCGCCGCACATCAGCAACCTCGACGAATTCGAGCCGCTGCGCCGCCAGCCCGGCGTGCAGCTCGCGTGGGCACGCGACGAGGCCGAGCTTTCCGGCGCGGACTGGATCGTGCTGCCCGGCTCCAAGCAGGTCAGCGGCGACCTCGCATGGCTGCGTCGGCAAGGCCTGGACGCCGCCATCGCGCGGCACGCCGCCGCCGGCCGTCCGGTGCTGGGCATCTGCGGTGGCCTGCAGATGCTGGGCGAGGCGCTGGTCGACCCGGACGGCCACGACGGCGACGCCGGCTTCAACGGCCCGGGCCTGGGACTGCTGCCGCTGGTCACGCGCTACGAGCGCGACAAGCGCGTGCGCCGCACGACCTTGCACTTCGGGCTGACAACGGGCGCCTGGTCGCCGTGGGCCGGCGTCGAGGCGACGGGCTACGAGATCCACTGCGGCGTCACCGTGCCCCACCCCGACCTGCCGCCCGCGTCGGTCGCGCTGCGCGATGCCGACCGCGAGGCCATCGGCTGGCAGCGCGGCAACGTGCTGGGCGTCTACGCGCACGGGCTGTTCGAGTCGCCCGCCTTGCTGCGCGCGATGTGGGGCGCGAGCGCGCCGGCGCTGGACGACAGCTTCGACCGGCTCGCCGATCTCGTCGACGAACAACTCGATCGCGCGCTGCTGGATCGGCTGCTGTCCCCGAGCAGGTAGAATAGCGAGCTTCGGGGCGTAGCGCAGCCTGGTAGCGCATCTGGTTTGGGACCAGAGGGTCGCGAGTTCGAATCCCGCCGCCCCGACCATTCACTTCAAGACCTGACGGCAGCCCGCGCGGTGCGCGGCGCTGGCCGGGCACCGCACGAGGATGGACAGAAACCCGTACGAGCCGCCGCAGACGTCCGTCCAGGTCGCGGCATCGCCCGCCAAGGCACTGCCGTTCCCGTTCGACCTCGTGTTGCGCGTCGTGATCGGCGCGGCCTTGTGCCTTCTCGGCGCGTCCTCGCTGGTCTGGCTCCATGGCCAGTGGGATCGGCTCGCCGACCTGGCCATCATCCAGCCGTCGTCGAGCCCGTGGCTGTTCCTCGTGCCCTTCGTGGCCATGATCCTCACCGGCGTGGCGATGCTGATGCGCTCGCGATTCGCATTCATCCCGTTCGGCGTCTACACCGTGTTCTGCGCCGCGCTGGCGTGGCATCTGTTCGGCTGGCATCAGCCCCGAATCTTCCTGCTCGCTTTCGGCCTGCAACTGGCGTTGCTCGCCTTCCTCGTCAGGCTTCTGTCGCGCAACCTCCTGCGCTGACTCGCGCGATCGCGCGAGACGCAAGCGCCGATTCAGGCCGCCGGGCGCACCGCGACGCGCCGTTCGCCCACCGCGACCTCGTCGCCCGCGCGCACCTTGCGGCCGCGCCGCAGGTCGACCTCGCCGTTGACGCGCACGCCGCCCTGCTGGATCAGCATCTTGGCCTCGCCGCCGCTGCCGGCCAGGCCCGCGGCCTTGAGCAGCGCGTCCAGCGTGATGTGGTCGCCGCGCAGGTCGAAGGCAATGGGATCCATGGGATGTCTCGGCGAATCGAAAAGGGTCGCCAGCGTAACGCCATTTCGGGCGCACAAAGAAAAGAGCCCGGCACAGGGCCGGGCTGAGACCGGCGACCAAAGAGGAGGGAGGGAGGAGGTGCGCCGCCGGAAACCACAGTTTCGACCAGCGTGAATCGCCTTTGTGTAGGACAACGCCTCGCCGGCGTGCCCGGAAACAAACGTTACGCCACGGCCGTGCTAACCGCCCTTTCGAGCGAGCGCCGCCTCGCGCAGCGCGCTGAGCGTCGTCCGCGAGGTGCTGACGTCCGCCGGCAGGAGCACGTGCAGCAGCGTGGGCGCGCCCGCCTCCAGGGCGCGCGCGAAGGCCGGCTCGAACTGCGCGGTCGCCTCGACCCGCTCCGAGCGCCAGCCGTAGGCATGGGCGAGCTGGACGAAGTCCGGGTTGCTCAGCGCCGTGCCGCTGACGCGCGCCGGGAAGTCGCGTTCCTGGTGCATGCGGATCGTGCCGTAGGTGCCGTTGTCGACGACGACCACCACCAGCCGGCCGGCGCCCTGCCCGGCCCCGTGCGCGATGGCCGTCGCGAGTTCCTGCCCGGTCATCAGGAAGTCGCCGTCGCCGGCGATCGCGATGGCGGTGCGGCCAGGAAACAGCAGGTTGGCCGCGATCGCCGCCGGCACGCCGTAGCCCATCGCGCCCGCGGTGGGCGCGAGCTGGGTGCGGCCCTCGCGTTGCAGGCTCGTGTACTGGTGGAAGCGGTGCAGCCAGCCCGCGTAGTTGCCGGCGCCGTTGGTGTAGATCGCGCCGGCCGGGGCCAGCGACTCGATGGTCTTGACGACCACGGCCAGGTCCATCGGCTCGACCGGCGTCGCCTGCAGGTTGGCCAGGTAGTCGGCATGGGCCTGCGCGCCTTCGGCCGGGGAACGCGGCGTCGGGGGATCGACCTCCTCCAGCGCGCCCCCGATCGCCGCCATCGAGCACTGCAGCGCGATGGCCGGCTGGTAGACCCGCCCGAGCTCTTCCGCGCCCGCATGGATGTGCACGAGCGGCTGGCGCGGTACCGGCGCCTCGATCAATGTGTAACCACCGGTGGTCATTTCCCCGAGCCGGACGCCCACCGCCAGGATGAGATCGGACTCGCGGATGCGCTGCGCCAGCTTCGGGGCGATGCCGATGCCGACGTCGCCCGCATACAGGCGGTGGCGGTTGTCGAACACGTCCTGGAAGCGGAACGCGCAGCCCACGGGAATCTCCCAATCCTCGACGAAGCGCTCGAAGTCGCAGGCCGAATCGGCCGTCCAGCCGCTGCCGCCGACGATCGCGAACGGGCGCTGCGACTTGATCAGCAACTGGCGGAACTGCTCGACGACGTGCGGGTCGGGATGCGCGCGCGCCGGCTCGACGTGCGCGAGCACCGGCGCATCGGTGGGCGCCGACAGCATGTCCTCCGGCAGCGCCAGCACCACCGGCCCCGGCCGGCCCTGCATCGCGGTGCGGAAGGCGCGCGCGACGTATTCGGGCAGGCGCCCGGGCGCGTGCACCTCGCCGACCCACTTGGCCAGGCCCAGCGTGCCCGGGCCGAACATCTGCCGGTAGTCGATCTCCTGGAACGCCTCGCGATCGCGCTGGTCGGACGCGACCTGGCCCACCAGCAGGATCATGGGCGTCGAGTCCTGGAAGGCGACGTGCACGCCGATGCTGGCGTTGGTCGCGCCGGGGCCACGCGTGACGAAGCAGACGCCGGGCCGGCCCGTCAGCTTGCCGTGGGCCTCGGCCATGAAGGCGGCGCCGCCCTCGTGGCGGCAGGCGACGAAGCGGATGCGGTCGCGGTGCTCGTGGAAGCCGTCGAGCGCCGCGAGAAAGCTCTCGCCCGGCACGCCGAACACCGTGTCGACGCCTTGCGCGATCAACGCCTCCACGAGGGCATGGCCGGCGAGTCGGGCGGGGGTGCCGAGGGCAACTGAGGACATGGCGTGAGGCTGAACAGGCGTGGAAGGAAAGCGATGGTAGCCGGGTGCAAGCAGGTGCACGAAGCCCACTCCGGGAACAGCCATTGCCGCGCTCTTGGTGCACTGCAAGAACTATCGGCCGTTCCCGACAAGGAAGTCACATCCTTAAACAACTTGGATTCAGGTGCGAACGGCTCTCCGAGTAAGCTCATCTCCCATGTCGCGACCGTCCGTCCTCGCCTTCCCTGCACCTCTGCGCAAGCTGCGCGCGCAGCTGGCGCCGTTGGTGCTGCCCGGCAAGGATCGCCGCTCCGGCCCGGCCTCGATGTTCGACTCGGCGGGTGCCCTGGGCCAGACGGTGGAAGTGCCGGAGAGCGAGCAAGGCGCGCTGGCGCTGCATGCCCACCTGGCATCGTCGCCCGAAGTCAGCGCCATGCTGGTGATCGACCCGGCCGGCGTCTGGGCGCACGGCATGATGCAGACGCTGTCCGACGCCACCGGCTCGCCGGTCGACCGCCTGCGCGTGCATTCGCGCGGCGGCCTCCAGATCCGCGCGGTCGTCGACGAAACCCTGTTGCCCGCAGGCAACGGCCCGCACCGTCTGGTGCGCTGCCTGCACGGCGACGCCAAGCCTGTCGACCGCCGCGCCATCTTCGGCGCGCTGCTGTCGCACTCGCAGATCTGCTCGGTGCTGATCGGCCCGATGCCCAGCCACGAGGCGGTCTCGCTGATCGACGAGATGCACCGCCTGGCACAGCTGCCGTTCGCCGCCGGCGTGCGCTGGCAGTTCTACCTGAGCCCGGAGCACCGCGGCCTGGAAGACCTGGTCGAGGCCCGCGACTGGCCGGTGCGCCCGCGCCTGCTGCACGCGCGCCCGCTCACGCGTTCGGTCACCAACGTCTGGAACCAGCTCTACGAGGCCTGGGTCGGAAGTTGAGGCGGCTGAGCCCCTGACGCCCGGCATCCTTCTGCCCTTGGGCTACGATGGCGTGCCGCCGTCTCCGGCGGATGCAGCCATGACACAAGCCACGTACGAATATTCCCTCCAGGACGCCACCGGCGCCACCTGCACCGCCAATGCCTGGGCCAAGGTGATGCCCACGCCCAGCGCCGACCAGCGCACCCGGCTCAAGGCCCGCGCCAAGGAACTCCTCAAGCAGCATGACGCCGTCCTCGTCGCCCACTACTACGTCGACGGCGACCTGCAGGACCTGGCGCTCGAGACCGGCGGCTGCGTCGCCGATTCGCTCGAGATGGCGCGCTTCGGCCGCGACGCCCCGCAGAAGACGCTCGTCGTCGCCGGCGTGCGCTTCATGGGCGAGACGTCGAAGATCCTGTCGCCGGCCAAGCGCGTGCTGATGCCCGACCTCGACGCCACCTGCTCGCTGGATCTCGGCTGCCCCGCCGACGACTTCGCGACGTTCTGCGACGCCCATCCCGACCGCACCGTCGTGGTCTACGCCAACACCAGCGCCGCCGTGAAGGCGCGCGCCGACTGGATGGTGACGAGCTCGTGCGCGCTGGCCGTCGTCAACCACCTGAAGTCGCAGGGCAAGAAGATCCTGTGGGCACCCGACCGCCACCTGGGCCGCTACATCCAGGAGGAGACCGGCGCCGACATGCTGCTGTGGAACGGCGCCTGCATCGTGCACGACGAGTTCAAGGGACTCGAGCTCGAGCTGCTGAAGGAACAGCATCCGAAGGCGATGATCCTGGTGCATCCGGAGTCGCCGAAGAGCGTCGTGCAGATGGCCGACGTGGTCGGCTCGACCTCGCAGATGCTCAATGCCGTCATCCACGGCGACGCGGCCGAATACATCGTCGCCACCGACAACGGCATCCTGCACCGCATGCGCCAGCTGGCGCCGGGCAAGACGCTGATCGAGGCGCCCACGGCCGGCAACTCGGCGACGTGCAAGAGCTGCGCGCACTGCCCGTGGATGGCGATGAACAGCCTGCAGGGGCTGGTCGACTGCCTGGAGAGCGGCAGCGGCGCCATCGAGGTTCCCGAGCCGACCCGCGCCGAGGCGCTGGGCTGCATCGAACGCATGCTGGACTTCGTCGCCGCCAACCCGGCCGCGATCGCCAAGCCCGCCAAGAACAACACCGCGCCGGGCCTGGTGCCGGGCATCGGAGCCGCCTGAAACACAACAAGCCGCGACGGGCCACGAGTCCGGCACGACGGCGACGGAGACAAACGATGTTCGACCACGACGAAACCCTGGCAGAGGCCCGTGCCCGCAACGTGCGCGACGCGCTGTTCGAGGACATCGGCCGCCAGGACTGGACCGGCCTGCTGATCCCCGCGACCAAGCGCGTGCGCGCAGTCGTGCGCGTCCGCGAGAGCGCGATCCTGTGCGGGCGCGACTGGTTCTGCTCCGTGCTGAGCACGCTCGACCCGTCCAACCGCATCGACTGGAAATACGGCGAAGGCGCGACGATGACCGCGGACACCGACGTCTGCCACATCGACGCCAACGCGCGCGCGCTGCTGTCGGCCGAGCGGCCGGCGCTGAACTTCCTGCAACTGCTGTCCGGCACGGCGACGGTCACGCGCCGCCACGTCGAGGCCATCGAGGGCGCCGCCACCAGCCCGCGCGGCTGCGCCGTGCTCGACACCCGCAAGACGCTGCCCGGCCTGCGCCAGGCGCAGAAGTACGCGGTGCGCGTGGGCGGCGGCCGCAACCAGCGCATCGCGCTGTGGCACGGCATCCTGATCAAGGAAAACCACATCGCCGCGGCCGGCGGCATCGCGCCGGTGATGGCGCAGGCCTTCGCGCTCAACGCCGGCGTGGAGATCCAGATCGAGGTCGAGTCGCTCGTCCAGCTGCGCGAGGCGCTGGCCGCCGGTGCCACCAGCGTGCTGCTGGACAACTTCACGCTGGCCGACATGCGCGAGGCGGTGAAGATCGCCGCCGGCGGCGCGATGCTGGAGGTCTCGGGCGGCGTCACGCTGTCGGCGCTGCGCGACATCGCGGCCACCGGCGTCGACCGCGTGTCGATCGGCAAGCTGACCAAGGACGTCCTCGCCACCGACTTCTCGATGCGCGTCCTCGACTAGGCAACTTTGTCGCACTCTTGCCCGCATCACGGGCGCGAGGCGCGGCACACTCGCAGGATCACGCCGGCCCACCCGCCCGGCGCCCTCGCCACTTGCGGACACTTCCATGGACATCGCGTCGATCCACAACAACCACGAGAAGGCGGTCTTCGCCTGCGTGCAGGAGATGGCGGAACACTTCCCGCACATCCAGGACAACCCGGACATGCTGGCCGACATCGCCTGCGTCGCGCTCAACCGCCTGCCGCCGCGCTACATCCGCCACGACGTCGACTTCGCGTTCTTCCAGACCGACCGCGAGCGCACAGAGACCGAGCGCTCCATCGCCGAGGCGGTGGAGTTCGCGTTCGGCTTCGTGCAGGCGCGCAACGCGATGCGCGCCCGCGCCTGACGCGCGGCCGCACGCGCCCGCGGGCGCCCTCTCGGCCCTCCATGAAGAACGGCCCCGAACCGCGAGGTTCGGGGCCGTTGCCGTTGGACGGCGCCAGCGTCCTCAGGGATTGTTGGACAGCGTGAAGGCGCTGATCTTGCTGGCGAACGGCACGACCAGGATGCCATCGCCGGCGGTCATGCCCGGCTGCAGGATCTCGGTCGGCATGTAGGCGTAGGCCGCGCCTCCCAGCGCCACCAGGCCCAGTTGGGCGCCGGTCGTGGCGTCGATCATGTAGAGCTTGCCCGAGCTGCTGGCGATGAAGACGTAGTTGTTCACAAGGACCGGCGAGGTCACGAGGGAGCTGTCGCCGGCGAACGTCCATTGCGCCGAGCCGTCGGCCAGGCTGAGCGCCTTCAGCGTGCCGCTCTGCAGGAAGTAGCCGATGGTCTGGCCAAAGGCCGGTGCCTGCGCCGAGCGGTACGTCATCGGCAGCGTGGCGCCCGTCGCCGGATCCAGCGCCTGGGCATCGTAGTTGTAGCCGGTATTCGCGAGCGGCGAGTAGTAGACGCCGTTGGCCCAGGCGCCCGTCGCGCCGCCGCCGCCTTCGCAGGGGCCGTTGTTTTGCCAGATTGGCGCGCCCGTCGTCGGATTGAAGGCGTAGACCTGGCACGGATAGGAGACGTAGACGCCGGTGGACGTGACGGTCGGCGAGCTCTCGTCGCCGTTGGCGACGCGCTGGAACCAGAGCTGGCTTCCCGAAGTTTCGTCGAAGGCGAACACGGCGCCGCCCGACTGGCTTTCGCCCACGTAGACGATGCCGTTGTAGGCGGTCGGCGCGGCCGAGAACAACTGGCCGGCCACCACGGTGCTCCACAGCTGCGAGCCCGTGGCCGCATCGTAGGCGGTCAGCGAGCCGGACGTGTTGAGCAGGAAGAGGCGGCCGTTGTCATAGGTGATCGCGCCGCTGCCGGGGAACGTGATCGGGCCCCAGGCGACGGCGCCGTTGCCGGCGTTCAGGGCGAGGAGCTCCGTGGCGGCGCCGCTGGTGGGCTGGACGACGAGGAACACGCGGCCGCCGGCGACCAGCGGATAGTTCGCGGGGCCGTCCAGCGTGGCGGTCCAGGCCGGTGCCGTCGGCAGTGCCGTGGAGGCGACGATGTTGGCGAAGTGGGCCGCGCCGTTGTGCTGCGCATTGACCTGGAGCGCCGTGGCGTCGACGGAGGACGTCGCCGCCGCGATGGTCAAGGTCTTGGCACTGGTCACCGTCGGCGTGGCGCCCCCGCTGCTGACCGTGATGGAACCCGAGCCGACGCTGGCGATGTCGGCCGCGCTGATCGTCATGTGCAACTGGGTCGTCGACTCGAACGTCGTCGGTCGCGCGCTGCCGTTCCACTGCGCGACGGACGAGGCGGTGAAGCCGGCACCGCTCAGGGTCTCGGTGAAGGCCGGGCCGCCCGCCGCCACCAGCGGGGGCGACAGGCTGTTGAGCGCCAGCGCCGCCGGACCGACCGTCACCGACATCGGGGCGGACGCGTTGGCCGAGCCGTCGGAATTCCAGACGGTGATGGGGAAGCTGCCGCTCGCGGCGATGTCGGCGGCGGGCACCGCGGCCGTGACCTGCGTGGCCGACACGAAGGTCGTGACCAGCGGGCTGCCGTTCCAGCTCACCTGCGCGTGGCTGTCGAAGCCGGTGCCGTTGACCGTCAGCGTGTAGGCCGAGCCGCCGCTGACCGCCGTGGCGGGCACCAGCGACGTGATCGCCGGAACGACCGCCGCCACCGAGAACGACCGCGCCGCCGAGACGCCGCCGCCGGACGAGGCATTGGAGACCGTCACGCTGTCCGTCGACAGGGTCGCGACGTCGGCCGCGGTGATCTGTGCGGTCAGCGTGGCCGTCGCGACGTAGGTCGTCGCGCGGGCCTGGCCGTTCCACATCACCGTGGAGGTCGGCGTGAAGTTGGTGCCCGACACCGTCAGCGTGAACGCCGCGCTGCCCGCGGTCACCGAGGTCGGCGACAGGCCGCTGATCGTCGGCGTCGCAGTGGCCGGATTGCCGGCGGTCACGGTATAGGTGACGGGAATCGTGAACGGGCTGTTGGTCACCTGCTGCGTGCACTGCGCGTCGTAGCAGACCTTGACCGTGACCGAATCCTGGTACGTCCCGGCGGCCAGCGCCGCGGGGGCTTCGCCCGTGACCACGACATTGGTGCCGTTGAAGCTGGCGTTCGCGTAGCCCTTGCTGCCGTTGGTGGCGATGACCGTCAGCCGGCCGTTCGGCCCTTCGACGGTCGACAGCGACACCGTGGCGGTCGGCGCCGTGCCGGTCGTGCTCGCCGACAGGGTGGCGGACGTCGGCGAGACGGTGACGGACATCGACGGCGACGACGAGCTCGCGCCGCCGTCTCCCCCGCAACCTGCGACGAGCGCAGCCACGACAAGGCCAGAGGCCCAGCTCTTGAAACTCACGATGTTGACTCCCTCGATGGAACGTATCGGGTTGGCGCGCGCGCGCCAGCTCAGGCGGTGGTCTCGGCCACGCTGCCATCCAAAGTTGCGTAATGTAGCGGCTCGACAGTGACATCGCCACGACTGCCGCCTCTGGACAGTCGATTTACGTGATGAATACCCCAGCCTGTACCCGGCGAGCCGGCATCGATTCAGCCAGGCGCAAGCTGGCGTGACGCGCCGACAACGGCCAGGGTTTTCGCTCGTGGCGAAGTCCGCGAGGCGCTCAGCCCTGCGCCCGGCTCGTCGCCGGCCGCGTCAGCACCGTCGGGAAGCTCACCGGCAGCGTGCGCGGGAAGTCGCGGCTGAAGTGCAGGCCGCGGCTTTCGTGGCGGTTCAGCGCGGAGCGCACGATCAGCTCGGCGCAGACGACGAGGTTGCGCAGCTCCAGCAGGTCGCGCGTGACGCGGAAGTGCGCGTAGTACTCGTCGATCTCGCCCTTGAGCAGCTCGATGCGGTGCAGCGCGCGTTCCAGGCGCTTGGTGGTGCGCACGATGCCGACGTAGTTCCACATCAGCATGCGCAGCTCGTCCCAGTTGTGCGCGATCACGACCTGCTCGTCGGCGTCGTCGACCTGGCTCTCGTCCCATTCGGGCAGCGCCACGACGGGCTGCGGGCCGTCGGCCAGGATCGCGTCGGCGCAGGTGTGGCCGATGACGACGCATTCGAGCAGCGAGTTGCTGGCGAGCCGGTTGGCGCCGTGCAGGCCCGTGTACGTGGTCTCGCCGACGCCGAACAGGCCGGGCAGGTCCGAGCGGCCGCTCAAGTCGGTGACCATCCCGCCGCAGGTGTAGTGCGCGGCGGGCACGACGGGGATCGGCTCCTTGGCGATGTCGATGCCCAGTTGCAGGCAGCGCGCGTGGATGGTCGGGAAGTGCTCCTTCAGGAACGCCTCGCCGAGATGCGTCGCGTCGAGCCAGACGTGGTCGATGCCGTGCTTCTTCATCTCGAAGTCGATCGCGCGGGCGACGATGTCGCGCGGCGCCAGCTCGCCGCGGTCGTCGTGCGCGAACATGAAGCGGGTGCCGTCCGGCAGCTTGAGCTGCGCGCCCTCGCCGCGCATCGCCTCGGTGATGAGGAAGCTGCGCTCCTGCGGGTGGTAGAGGCAGGTGGGGTGGAACTGGATGAACTCCATGTTCGCGGCGCGGCAGCCGGCGCGCCAGGCCATCGCGATGCCGTCCCCGGTGGAGGTGTCGGGATTGCTGGTGTAGCGATAGACCTTGCCGACGCCGCCGGTGGCCAGCACGACGGCCGATGCCGCGATCGTCTCCACCTTGCGCGAGTCGATGTCCAGCGCGTAGACGCCGTAGACGCGCGGTACCTCCTCGCGCTGCAGGTGGCGCGAGGTGATCAGGTCGACCGCGATCCAGCGCTCGCGCAGCGTGATCAGGTCGTTGGCCTGCGCCTGGGCCAGCAGCGACTCGTGGATCGCGCGCCCCGTGGCGTCGGCCGCATGCGCGATGCGGCGCACCGCATGGCCGCCCTCGCGCGTCAGGTGCAGGCCCAGCGGGCCGTCGGCGTCCTCGGTGAACGGCACGCCGTTCTCCACCAGCCATTCGACCGCCCTGGCGCTGTTCTCGGCGATGAAGCGCGCGGTGTGCTCGTCGACGATGCCGGCGCCGGCGTCCTGCGTGTCGCGCACGTGCGACTCGATCGAGTCGTCCGACCCCAGCACGCCGACGATGCCGCCCTGCGCCCACGCGGTCGCGCCTTCGCTCAACCCGCGCTTGGCCAGCACGATCACGCGGCGGCCGTGGCGCGCCAGGTGCAGCGCCACGGTGAGGCCGGCCAGGCCGGCGCCGACGATGACGACGGGACTGGAGGTGGACGGGGCGTGTTGCGAGGCGGCGGAATCGAACGTGGCGGGCATGAACGGGCTCTCGGGACGGCAGCGGGACGGGTCGATTCTACGGAGCACGAGTTCACCCTGCCGACTGGCCTGCCGGAAGGCCTTCAGCCGCGGAAAGAGGCCGGAGCGGCCCATGCGGTCACGACGTCCGACGGAGGCCACGCCGGATGCCGTCGCAAAAGAGGCGGCCTTGCCGGGCGGATCCCCAAGACTCAGCAGAGTCGAGCGCCAATGGCGCCTCGCCGCGCGGCTGGCGACAATCATCGCGCGATCCTAGCCGCGGAGCGACGCCGGACGACGGCAAAGCCCGGCACCCAGGGGTCTGGCCCCTCGCCAGATCGCTCCGCATCGTCGTCGACAGCCATCTCTCTCGTCGCGGCCCGAGGCCGGGCCAGACCCCTCGGCGACCGCGCAGCGAGTTGGAAGCCGCCTCGCTGCCATGAAAAAGGCCCGCCGGCATCGCTGCCGTCGGGCCTGGTCTTGTCAGGCAAGCGCGCTCAGTGCACCACGCGCCCGAAGCTGAACTCGCCGTCCTTCACGTCCACCGGGATCACATCCTTCGGCCCGAAGCGGCCTTCGAGGATCAGCCGCGCGACCGGGTTCTCGATGCGTTGCTGGATCGCGCGCTTGAGCGGACGCGCGCCGAACACCGGGTCGAAGCCGACCTTGGCGAGTTCGCGCAGCGCCGCGGGCGACACCTCCAGCGTCATGTCCATCTTGCGCACGCGTTGCTCCAGCGTCGCCAGCTGGATCTTGGCGATGGACTCGATGTTGGCGCGGTCGAGCGCGTGGAACACCACGGTCTCGTCGATGCGATTGAGGAACTCGGGGCGGAAATGCGCCTTGACCTCTTCCCACACCGCGTCGCGGATCTCCGCGCTCGGCTGGCCGGCCATCTGCATGATCATCTGCGAGCCCAGGTTGCTGGTCATCACGATGACGGTGTTCTTGAAGTCCACCGTGCGGCCCTGACCGTCGGTGAGCCGCCCGTCGTCGAGCACCTGCAGCAGCACGTTGAAGACATCCGGATGCGCCTTCTCGACTTCGTCGAGCAGCAGCACGCTGTACGGCTTGCGGCGCACCGCCTCCGTGAGCGTGCCGCCCTCGTCGTAGCCGACATAGCCCGGGGGCGCGCCGATCAGGCGGCTGACCGAGTGCTTCTCCATGAACTCGCTCATGTCGACGCGGATCAGGTGATCCTCGCTGTCGAACAGGAAGCCGGCGAGCGCCTTGCACAGCTCGGTCTTGCCGACGCCGGTGGGGCCGAGGAACAGGAACGAGCCCAGCGGCCGGTTCGGGTCGGACAGGCCCGCGCGCGAGCGGCGGATCGCGTCCGACACGACCTTGATCGCCTCGTCCTGGCCCACCACGCGCTCGTGCAGCTTGCCTTCCATCTGCAGCAGCTTGTCGCGCTCGCCCTGCATCAGCTTGGCCACGGGAATGCCGGTGGCGCGCGCGACGACTTCGGCGATCTCTTCCGCGCCGACCATCGTGCGCAGCAACTGCGGTGCGCCGCCCGCCTTCGTCTTGCCGGCCTCGACGGCCTGCGCCTCGGCGAGCTTCTTCTCGAGATCGGGCAGCTTGCCGTACTGCAGCTCGGCGACGGCGTTGAAGTCGCCCTTGCGCTTGAGCTCCTCCATCCGGAAGCGCATCTTGTCGATCTCTTCCTTCAGGTGCGCGGAGCCCTGCGCCGCGGCCTTCTCGGCCGTCCAGATCTCCTCGAGGTCGGCGTACTCGCGGCCCAGGCGCACGATCTCCTCCTCGATCAGGCCCATGCGGCGCTGCGAGGCCTCGTCGGTCTCGCGGCGCACGGCCTCGCGCTCGATCTTGAGCTGGATGATGCGGCGGTCGAGCCGGTCCATCACCTCGGGCTTGGAGTCGATCTCGATCTTGACCTTGGCCGCGGCCTCGTCGATCAGGTCGATCGCCTTGTCGGGCAGGAAGCGGTCGGTGATGTAGCGATGGCTCAGCTCCGCCGCGGCCACGATGGCCGGGTCGGTGATCTCCACGCCGTGGTGGACCTCGTACTTCTCCTGCAGGCCGCGCAGGATGGCGATGGTCGCCTCGACGGTGGGCTCGGCCACCAGCACCTTCTGGAAGCGGCGTTCCAGCGCGGCGTCCTTCTCGACGTACTTGCGGTACTCGTCGAGCGTGGTCGCGCCGATGCAGTGCAGTTCGCCGCGCGCCAGCGCCGGCTTGAGCATGTTGCCCGCGTCGATCGCGCCTTCGGCCTTGCCGGCGCCCACCATCGTGTGCAGCTCGTCGATGAAGAGAATGATGCGGCCTTCGTCGAGCGCCACTTCCTTGAGCACGGCCTTGAGCCGCTCCTCGAACTCGCCGCGGAACTTCGCGCCGGCCAGCAGGCCGGCCATGTCCAGCACCAGCACGCGCTTGTTCTTCAGCGTCTCGGGCACCTCGCCCGCGACGATGCGCTGCGCCAGGCCCTCGACGATGGCCGTCTTGCCCACGCCCGGCTCGCCGATCAGCACCGGGTTGTTCTTGCTGCGCCGCTGCAGCACCTGGATAGCGCGGCGGATCTCGTCGTCGCGCCCGATCACCGGGTCGAGCTTGCCCTTGCGCGCGCGCTCGGTCAGGTCCAGCGTGTACTTCTTCAGCGCCTCGCGCTGCCCCTCGGCATCCGCCGAATCGACGGTGCTGCCGCCACGCACGGCGTCGATGGCCGATTCCAGCGCCTTGCGCGTCAGGCCGTGGCCGCGCACGATGCCGCCGATGTCGGTCTTCGAATCGGCCAGCGCCACCAGGAACATCTCGCTGGCGACGAACTCGTCGCCGCGCTTGCCGGCCTCCTTCTCGGCCTGCTGCAGCAGCTGCAGAAGGTCGCGGCTGCCGGAGACCTGGCCGTTGCCCTGCACCTGCGGCAGGCCGGCGATGAGGTTGTCCATCGCGGTCTTCAGCGCCGCGGTGTTGGCACCGGCGCGGTCGAGCAGGGACTTCGGGCCGTCCGGCTGCGCCAGCATCGCGGCCAGCACGTGCGCCGGTTCGACATACGGGTTCTCGCGCGCCACGGCGGCGCTCTGGCCGTCCGCCAGGGCCTGCTGGAACGCAGTCGTCAACTTGTCGAGTCGCATCTTGAAAATCCTTTCAAACTGCCACGCAAGTGGGTGCGGAGCTTGAGTTTTCAAGCGCGAGCAACCGGCGTTCCGAGGCGGCAGGCCGCATCGCGCGGCGCGACCCCGATCTGACCGCGCGCCGCACCGGCCGTCAATGATCCAGCGCAAGCGAAAGGCCGCGGCCTCAGGTGCGTCGCAGGCGTTCCAGCACCCTGGTCAACTCGGCGCGCATCTGCGCCTCGTCGTACAGCGAGTCGCCGCCACCGGGACGGTAGCTCGCGAGCATCCGCACGCGCTCCGACATCCAGTCGTCGTCCGGGAAGGCATCGTCCAGGCCCGCCTCGATCAGGCCCGCGGACTCGACCGACACGTCCGTCCCGTCGACGAAGCGCTCGATGCGCTCGACCAGTTCCGCCCGCCGCACGCGCGCAGGCTCGTTCGGCTGGTACCTACTCATTGAGCGTGCGGTAGTGTCCCGCGTGGTAGACCAGCGGCGTCGAGGCCGAGCCGCCGATGCGCTCGACCTCGCCGATGAACAGCACGTGGTCGCCGGCCGGGTGATGGCTGTGGCGGCGGCACTCGAAGACCGCGACGCAGCCGGCCAGCAGCGGCGCCCCGCCCTGCCCGTCCGTCCACTCGCCGGCGTCGAACTTGGCGCTGGACGGCCGCGCGAAACGGCGCGACAGGTCCACCTGGTCGGCCGCCAGCACGTTGACCGCGAAGTGGCTCGCGTTGGCGAAGGCCTCGATGGTGGAACTCGCCTGGCGCAGCGACCACAGCACCAGCGGCGGATCGAGCGACAGCGCGTTGAACGAGTTGGCCGTCAGCCCGACTGGCTGGCCCTGGTCGTCGCGGCAGGTGACGATGGTGACGCCGGTGACGAAGCGGCCCAGCGCCCGGCGGAGCTCGTCGGGCGCGAGCTCGCTGGCGGCGATTTCCGGCACGGGCGAATGGTCGTCCGACATGTCGTGCCCGCTCAAGCCAGCACCCAACGGCCGATCTGCCAGCCCAGCGCCGCCGCGATCAGCGCGCCGAACACGTGGACGCAGCTGTGCACGATGGCCAGGCCCACCTGCCCCTTGATCAGCAGGCCCAGCGACTCGGCCGTGAACGCGCTGAAGGTGGTCATGCCGCCCAGGAAGCCGGTGATCGCCAGCAGGCGCCAGGCCTCCGACGGATAGCGCGCGAACACGGCCATCAGGAAACCCACCGCCAGGCCGCCGATGACGTTGACCGCCAGCGTGCCCATCGCGATCGGCCAGGGCGGCACATTGAGCCAGACGCCCATGCGCCAGCGCGCCAGGCAGCCGGCGACACCGCCCAGCGAAACGAGACCGGCCTGGCTCCAGGTCGACAGCGTGTTGACCATGGCGGGCGTAGGAACGAGAGGGGTGGCGCTCATGGCGGGGGCGAGGCGAGGACGTGAGATGGATGCAGCAAGGATGCCCGCAGCGACCGCCGGAGGTGGCGCCGGCGGCGCGGTGGCGTGATGCCATTGTCTCAAACGCCGGCGAGCGCCCCGGGTCGTCGTTGCCCGAGCGCCCCGATTCGATCGCCTTCTTGCTCGATCGGTGCCCGGGCGGGCATTGCCATCAAGTCGCAAGTTAGGGACGCGAATCCCCCACCCCACCCGGCGGCCCTCCCTAGTTGTTCGCTTGAGATACCGCAGCAGGTATCCACAAAATCGCGCACCGCCCGGCAAGTGGCCGTGGCGGCGTCAACAACCCACAGGGAGAAAAGATAGTGAACACCAATGTGATCGGCAAGCGCAATTCGTTCAACATTCCCGACGACGACCTTCAGGCCGTCCAGGCCGCGGTGCAGACCTTGCAGGCCAAGCTGGTGCCGCACCTCGTCAACATCGGCCCCGACGACAAGCGGGCGTTGACGAAGATGGGCAGCAAGAGCGTGGATTTCGTGTCCAAGACCCTCACCTACGCCAACACCAACCCGCAGTTCAAGCCAGCGTTCGTCGATATCGACAGCTTCTCGAGCGACGTCAACGCCTTCGGCGTGCTGCGTTCGCTGCAGCAACCGGTCAGCCAGCTCGCCGACATGCTCGACGACAGCCTAGCGCTCACCGGCAGCGACGCCATGACCGCGGCGCTGGCCTACTACCAGTCGGTCAAGGCCGCCAACAAGCTGAACGTGCCCGGCGCGGCGACCATCAGCGATGACCTGTCGACGCGCTTCGCCGGCCAGGGTGTGCGCGCGCCGGGCAAGGCGCCGACCTCCGCCTGAGCCGGGGCTCGCGCGGGCGCCGACTGGAAAAATCCCAGGGGCGCGAGCTCCGGGCGGGCGAACCGCGCGGCGGCACCCGGCGCGTCCGCCCCCGCCCGCGGCGCGAAGGCGGCGCGCTCGGCGCTTGCCGATCAGCAGTTGCCACCGAAGATGCCGGCGACGGCGTTGCACGCCCTGCGTGCGTCGCTGTTGTCGCCGCCCAGGATGCCGTGCTGCTGAATGGCATCCGGGCTGATGCCGGTCGTCCCACGGATGATCTGGCCAGGTACCGTCGACTCGCGCTGCGCCGCGGCGACGTTTCCGCGGATCATGCTGATCAGCGTGTTGTTGTCGCCGAAGCAGCCGCGTCCACCGATGCCATCGGTGAAACACTTGTTCAGCTCGTCGGCGGTCAGACGCCCGGCGATACAGCCACCAGCCGCATAGGTGACGCCGTTCTGCGCAACGCATTCGGCCGCGACTTGCCCCTCATGGTTCACGCCGAACGCGCCCGCAACCTGGCCGGTGGGGCCCATCGGCGGCACCGGGAACGGCGCCGGCAGCCGGGTTTGGCCACCGGGGAAGCCACCAGGCGCTCCCCCGGGGAACGGCAAGGGAGCGGGCATCGGCACCGGGCCCCCTGGGAAGCCACCACCGACGAAGACGGTAATGCCTTGGCCCGCCGGGCCGAAGCACGGCAGCCCGGGTTGGGGGACGCCGCCGGGCATCGGGAACACGCCCGCTGGCGTTTGGCATGCCAGGGTTCGCGCTTGAGCCGACGCGCCGGATGCGAAGCCAGCGGCCAGCAGGACGGCGACGAGCGAGAACTTGAACTTGGTCATTTCGGACTCCTGTGAGACAGGTGAGGATGTGAGAGAACTCGATGGTGGGCCGATGACGATGGCCGGATCGACCGGGAGGGGCTGTGGACAACGTTCGTGCACTGGACGAGAGCGTCGAAGCAACGCGGCACGCGGGACTCCGCGACGCAGATGGCGGGGCGGGACACCGTGAGGTGTTCCCGAGCACCGCCATCGAAGTCGCCCAGATCGCAATGCCACGCGACGTTGACGATGTGGAGGCCGCGGTGGAAATCGTCCATATCGCCAAGGCCAGCATCCTGGCTCGAAATGGAACCCTGCCCGTCAGGCGGCGCGGGACTCGGGCTCAATAGCCCAGCGTCCACTCGACCTGGCGGCATACGTTCATGCGACGCTGCCATTCGCGCCCGTCGGCGCCGATGGCGAGCACGTCCAGGATGCACTCGCCGCGCGCGCTGCGCGAGTTGAAGTTGACGTCGAGGTCGTCGCCGGAATAGATGATCTCGTCGCCCAGCACGTCGACGCCCGGGTCGTCATCGTAGGTCGGCGAAGCGTGGATCTCGACGATCGCCGTCGGCGATTCGTTGTCGACGATGACATGCATGTCCGCGGCGAAGGCGGGCGCGGCGCAGAGCACCGCGCCGGAGAGCACCGCGAGGCCGAAGAACCGCTGCGACACGGCTGCCAGCGTCGCAAGAGTGTGAGAGGTGGTCATGTGAATCTCCTTGGATAGAGGGCTGAGCATCAACTGCAAGTTGAGTGGAAGCGAACCGTTCGAATCCACGACTCCAATGTCTTGCAGGGGGCTCCTGAAACCCAGTACGGAAGTAACTCCCGACAAGTGACGGAAGTCACAACACCGGGAGGAGCGCGCTCGGCGCGCCTAGCGTGCCGCAGGGAGCTTCCGGTGGATCACGTATCGACCTTGCTGCACGGAAACGTATCCGCCCGCCGACAGGTCCTTCAAGACGCGATTGACCATCTCGCGCGACGAACCGACGCGGTCGGCCAGGTCCTGTTGCGTGAGTCGCTCGCGAACCACGAGACCGCTTGCGGTCTCGTCAGAGAGTTCCATCAGCTCCTGCCGGAGTCGGCCGTAGACGTCCTGCAGCGCCAGACGCTTGACCTGCTCTGTCGCGCGGCGAACCATCCGCGTCAGCTTGCACACGAGATGCAGCGCGAACTCCGGGTGCATGGCGAGCACGTCCTGCAGGTCGGGAGACGGAATGACGCAGCAGGTGGTCGGCTCGGCGGCTCGCACGGACGCTGCCCGCAATCCACCGTCGAGCGCCAGTTCCCCCACGTATTCGCCCGAGCCGTGCTCGCCGAGGATCACGTCGCGCCCTTGATCCGAGCTGGCATAGGCCACCAGTCGACCCGTCAGCACGATGTAGAGCGCATTCCCGCGCTCGGCTTCGTTGATGAGAATCGCGTGCTTTCGAAACGACCGCGTCGTTCCGAGCGACCGCATTTCCTCGAGTAGTTTCGGATGAAGACGATCTTCCTGCACGGCACCCCCAGTCACGCAAGAAAGACGCGCGCGTTCGATGCACGACACGGCGTCCCGCGAAATGCTCACGTCGAATGCATGGACTTCCATCGCGCGTTCTCGAAGCAACTTGCCCGGCCGAACGCCGCCGGGCAGGCGTCGCTGTCGGCGCTGCCGCTCATCATGACGCGGTCAGTTGTTCACGATCTTCGGATCTCCGGTCGCGCACACCTCTGGATCGACGGTCTCATCGCCCACGATGATGATCGGCACATAGAACGTCGTGGAAGCCGACAAATTCCAGTGCTTCAAATGGAAGTCATGGGCTCCCGCCTTGGGCTCCTTCAACTGGCTGGCGGAAGTCGACCCGAGGACGAGAATTCCATGATCGGCGTGAAAGTGCACTGGACGCGTAAAGCCATTGGGGACGAGATTCCACTGGATATCCCACTTGTCCTTGTGAGTCTTGTCGTCGATGGTGACGAGGGGTGGGATGGCGGCAACGCAGTAGTCCTTTCCGTCGCTGGCCGTTGCGGTGATCAAATCGATGTTGATCGTGCAGGTGTGCTTCTTGGCATCGCACGGGTCAGGATCACCGCGCTTGTAGATCAATGCCTCATACGTGTCGATGAACTTTGTCAGCTCTGTCTTTGTGAGCATCGGCGCAGCGCCTGTCGGCGCCGAAGGCGATTGTTTTGGTTCCGGAGTCGCACAAATCCCGCCATGACAGACCCCGAGCGCCACCAGGAATGGCAATTTGATTCGCATGAAATAGCGCTCCTCATTGGCTTGACGAAGTAGTTATAAAGGGGCGTTGTTGGTGGGTCAAGCGCGGCAGCGGGAACGCCCCCGGCTGCAGACCGTCCTGTCTCGATCGGCGTCGGCAACTCGGCGCACCTTCGAGCTGTTCGACCCGTCGACTCAAAGGCCTCGGCGAACTTTCAAAAAGTTATCTGCTTACCTGCAGCGTCGCCGGCGGGGCCGCCGCCGTGGACTCCGGCAGGCACATGTTCGTGAAGGTCTGCCTCCACGCGGCGCGTTCAGTGACCTTGCGTGCGATCACGGAAGCCAGGCTCTCGATCGTGTCGGCCGCCGCTTCGTTGTTAAGAGCGGCGATCCCGAAACTGCGAATGAGAATACCCGTCGCCACACCGGTCGCGCTGTCGGCTCTCGACGCCTTCTCATCGACAGCGGACACGCCGTCCTGAAGCAGCTTGTACTTGTCGGTCAGGTCGGACGACAGGCACCGGTCCTTGGGGTAGAGGCCATGGACACACGCGGTCGATGACGGCGCGGCCGGCACGTAGGGGTGCTTGGAGTCGAATCCTGCCTCCATCAGGACACGCGCCATCTGAGGCGCGAAATCCTTGCCCTTCGGATAATCCCAAGCCGTCGTCACGCCGTTTGAGTAGCCGACCGTCAGGGTCACCCCCTGGAAGCGAATGGTCGTTCCGCTGCGAGAGACGAAACCGGTTTCTCCGAGTGCAGCACTGATCAGGCAATTCGTGCTGCTGTCCTTGTTGCACAGCGCCTGGAACTGAGTCTGGATGTCTTTGATGACTTGCTTTCGCTCGTCGTCAGTTGGCGTCAGCTTGAATTTGGCAATGAGCGAATCCACCGCGTGGGTGGCCATCGTGTCGGTTTGAAGCTGGGCCTGAAACAACTTGCCCGCGCGAAAGTAGTCCTTGAAGTACACCCTGGCGAAATGTCCGACCTCGGACTCTTGCCGACGCTGCGCGTACATCCTGACGACTTGGGGCGTGCGTGCAGCTGCCAAGTCTTCCCGCGCGTATTCGGCTTCCAAGGCCGTGAGCCCCGCAAGGGCGCTGTCTCCCCCGGCCTGAATCGCTTGCGAGACTTCCGTTTCCCAGTGGTCCCGCGCGCCAAGCTTGACCAGGACTTGCCGCGGAGCAGCAGCGCCCTGGCTCACGATGGCGTTCTCCGCAGTAGTCGCCTGGGACTGCACCATTGCGATATGCGTCCAAAGCACGCCGGCGGCCTGCCTGGCGGCGGGGTCGAATGCAGGCGTCTGTTCGAGCGGACCGGCCACGCCCATGGCCTCGTAGATCCGTGCATTCGCCTCCGGCGAAAGAGGCCTTCTGTCGCGTGCGTTGCGCAATGTCCAGGAAGGCGCGCCATTGAAGGCGCCGTCCGCGCCGCTGCGCATAACTTCCAGCAAAGGTGCTGGGCTTCCTCTCAGTACCTCAGCGACTTGCTTGTCCTCTTCCGCTGCCGCGTTCCTGTAGTACTCGATCAGCGCAGCCTGCTCACGCTTGCTGGCGTCCAATTTGACGCATCGCCCCGGATCCTGGGCATCGGCCGTCAGCGTGATCGTGCCGCAGCCCACCAGCGGAAAAAAGGCCATGACCATGCAGCTCGCCACCATGGAACGACGCATTTTCGACCTCCCGCGTGAGTCCGACAAGTCTACGTCGTTGCCGGGATTCGCGGCGCTATTTCCGGGGACGAAGCGCGCGTCATTGTTGCCTTTGCGGCTTTGAGCCAATTTTCGCGGCCTATGGCATTCTCACGTCATGCAAGCCTACCGCGCGTTGTTGATGACGGACATCGTCGACAGCACCCGCATCTCGCAGGAGATCGGCAATGCAGAGACGGAAAGGCTGTGGGCCGTTCATGACGAGATGGCGCGGGCCCTGCTCCGCACCTGGAATGGCCGCGAGATCGAGAAGACGGACGGCCTCGTTGCGGTTTTCGGCGGCGCGGCCGAAGCACTCGGTTATGCGATCGACTACCGCCGCGGTCTGATTTCCACGGGTTTTCCCCTGGAGGCGCGGGTCGCGATCGAAGTGGGACAACTCACGGTCAGGGAATGCAGTCCTGAGGATCTCGCTGTCGGGGCCACGCGCTTTGCGGTCGACGGCCTTTCAAAACCGGTTGCCGCGCGTTTGCTCGCGATCGCGCTGGGCCATCAGATATTGCTGACGGCCGACGCGGTCATCGCACTGGGATACACCGAGTTCCGCGTGCAGACGCACGGGCATTGGCGGCTCAAGGGACTGGATCGTCCGATCGAGATCTTCGAGATCGGAGAGAGAAACGCCCATTTCACCTCGCCTCGGGATGACGTGAAGGCGTACCGCGTCGTCCGGGTGCACGACCTGTGGCTGCCCGCACGCGACATTCCGCACAGCCTGCCGGCTGCACGGGACGCGTTCGTCGGTCGCGATGAGTCCCTGAAGCAGATCGCCGACAAGTTCGAAAACGGCGCCCGGCTGCTTTCCGTCGTTGGTGTCGGCGGCACCGGCAAGACCCGGCTCGTCCTGCGATACGCCTGGATGAGCCTTGGCGATCGTCCAGGCGGTTCCTGGTTCTGCGATCTCGCCCAGGCACGGACCATCGACGGCATCCATTTCGCGGTCGCCCAGGGCCTGGGGCTCTCGTTGAACAACGCCGATCCCGCCATGCAGATCGCGCGAGCGTTGGCGGGTCGCGGAACGTGCCTGGTCATCCTCGACAACTTCGAACAGGTCGCGGAACTGGCCGAACAGACCCTGGGCCTGTGGATGGACCATGCGCCCCTCGCCACGTTCATGGCCACGACACGCGAGACCCTGCGCATCGTCGGCGAGGAAGTGCTCTCGCTGGCGACCCTGTCGGACGACGACGGCACCGCACTCTTTCTTCGTCGAGCCGAGTCGGCACGGCAGGACTATTGCCCCAGCCCCGCGGACATGGCCGCCATCCGTGCGCTGGTCCAACGGCTGGATGGCCTTCCTCTCGCCCTCGAGCTGGCCGCGGCGCGTATCCGCGTCCTGCCTCCGCAGGCACTGTTGTCGAGGTTGCATGAGCGCTTCGACCTGCTGGCCGCTCCGGCACGACGACTCGGCCGGCAAGCCACGTTGCGTGCGGCATTCGATTGGTCGTGGCAGCTCTTGAGCGATGCCGAGAAGTCGGCGATGGCGCAGCTCTCCACATTCGAAGGCGGCTTCACGCTCCAGACGGCCGCCGCCGTGCTGGCACCCGTCCGAGCCGGGCCCGCCCGCGACGAGGACATGGTGGAGTCCTTGCTCTCCAAGAGCTTCGTCCAGCAGGTCGACGATCGCCGCTTCCGTCTGCTGGAAAGCATCCGCGCGTATGCGCAGGAGCATCTCGACACGGCGGGCAGCTTCGCCGGGAGCGGGCCGCAAGCTGCCGTCGAAGCGCAGCGGCGTCATTGGACCTACTTCAGCACGCTGGGTGAATCGGCGAACGAGAACGGTCAGTGCGACGAGGCCAACAACCTCGTGGCCGCGTGCCGCCGGGCGACGCTGGCCGGTGAAACCGGTGCCGCGGTCGGCTGCCTGATCGGCGCCTGGACGATCCTGCGCCTGACCGGGCCGCTGCGCGTGGGCGCCGAGCTGGCCGAGAAGCTGCTGGCGAATGCGGCCCTGGGCGATGGCGAACGCGCCCTGGCGCATTGGGTCGCCGGCAACGCACTCGAACTCATGGGCGTGATGAATCCGGCCCGACAACATTTCATCGACGGGCTTCGCCTCGCGAGATCATCCGGCGACGCCGTCTGCGAGGCGCGTTTGCTGATGGCGCTCGGCAATCGTCAGACGATCGATGGCGACCTGCAGGCGGCCTATCAGAACCTGGCGGACGCCGAACAGCGTGCAACGGCCAACGCCAACACCAGCCTGCAGGCCCAGATCCTCAATTGCATCGGCCGGCTGATGGATCACCAGTCGCGCTTTCACGAGGCCCGCATGGCCTACGAGAAAGCGCTCGTGCTTGCGCGCCAGATGGGCGACCACCGGCTCGAGGGCGGCTTGCTCGGCAATCTCGGCGGCCTGCACCTCGATCAAGGACACCTGAAAGCGGCGCGCGAACAATACGACCAGGCCCTGGCGCTGGCGCGCGAGGTCGGGGACCGGCGTTGGGAGGGGAACATCCAATGCAACCTCGGGCTGATCTCGCAGGAGGAGGGCCTGCTCGAGGACGCCCGTGTGCGCTTCGAACGTGCGCTCCAGGTCGCGCGGGAAATCGGCCACGCGTCGCTCGAATACACGGTGCTTTGCAACCTCGGCATCGTTCTCGAAGCCGAGGGGCTCGTCGAGGAAGCGACGAGCAACTACGAGCAGGCGGTGGCGGCGGCCCGTGACGCCGCCGACCCGCGGTCGGAAGGTCAGTTCCAGGGGTATCTGGCAGTCGTCTATGCCAAGCTCGGCCGGGCCGACGAAGCGCAGGGCTGCCTGTCCAAGGGCGAGCGAATGCTGTTGGACATGTCAGATCAACTGGCCTATGCGGTTCTGAACTGCCAGCGCGCCGAGATCGAATTCATGGCGCAGCGGCAGGAAAGCGCGCGAGCCGCCTATGCGACCGCCGAAAAGATTGCCGTTCGGCTCGAGGCGGGGCTGTCGTCGGAGCTGGGTCGGCGTTTGGCAGCGCTTCGTTCGCTCTTTCAGTAGGAAAGCGTGTCAGTTATTGACGATCTTGGGGTCGCCAGATCCGCAGAGCGCGGCCTCCGTACTGGAGGGAACCTTTTGCCAGACCAGGGGGTAGTACACGACGTCCGAAACCACGCTGGAAGGGACAGGTTTGTATTTGTAGGACATTATTATTTCGGTATCCGTGACCGAGTCAGCTTTGCCCGCCGTTTCTTTGGCATCGTCCCTGAGGACAATGAGTGCAAGAGGCGGTTTGAAACTATAGGTGGCGCCCGACGGCGGGCTATGAGGATGCGCGACACCGCCGATCACCCAATGAATCTTCGTCACCGTGCCAGGTATGGGATGTTTCCCAAGAATGATCTTGACTGTGCCGACCTGAGAAGCGCACGTGAGCATGGTGTCCCCATCGAAAACCTCAAGCGGCACGATGGTGACAGTGCAATCCTTGCCGAGCGTGCAATCGACTTCCGGCCCTGCGTACAGCGCACTCCCGCTTTTTTGTACGAGTTCCAAGAATTCGTCAAGCATCAGCTTGTCGAAAGGAAACTGTTGGACCGTAAGCGGCGGCGTGGCTTCCGTAACGCCCGACAGGCCGACGACCAGGAGGCAGGCAGCGAATTTCGACAGCTTGGTCATTGAAGCACCTTTTCGAATGCATTGAAACTACCGAAAGTCGGCAAGCACTCTCGACGTGTCGGCACCTGGAAAGCTCGATTGCTCGCAGGCGAGACTAACGCAAAGCGACGGCGAGAAACAGCCAAATGAACTCATCAAGAGGGTCTTCGATCGCGCGGCACGTGTCGTGGATCAAAGCAGAAGAGCCTCCTATGAAGATTTGGAAAAGAAAACGTACGGCAACGAGACATATCTTGACCCTTCAAATGCGGTGCTGAGCATAGATATTCCACGCTGCCTGCGCATCATCAACAATATGGAGCTGCTTCGAGTCGAACTGCCGCCGTATTCGCATCGCACATCGCAGCACTGGTGAACAAGCCGCCCAGCCTGGGCTTTCGGCTTCAACCCAAGCACCATCCGTCGGCAATGCAACTGCAGAGCGACCCTTGCGTACCGTCACTCGGCCGCCTCTCGCCAGTTTTTCAAGTGGCGATTGACCGGCGAGCCAGCGCAGTCGACCGGACCCGGTCAGGCGCGCGCTCGCACAAGGTGCGCCCCTGCGGCGAATGGCTGTCTTCCCTGCGTCGATTCGTCCACGCGCCGCAGGTGTGAATAGGTCACTCCCAGCCTGACTGTTCCTTACTCCTCGATCGAGCCCGGCGTCTCCAGACTGCATTCACGGCGTTGCGAAATAGGTCGCACCGACGTGAACCACCAAGGAGCCTGCCATGTGGAAAACCATCGACGACGTCGCCAACACCCTGTTCGGCCTGACCCTGTTCGCGGGAACCGTCGCGTTCCTCATTTCCGTGTTCGTCCGATAGGACGCCACAGGTCAAACCAATCGGCCCGCGCAAGCCTTTCGAGACGCATCGAAGCTCGAAGAGGCTTGCCACTGACCTCGGCCACGCGCCGACGGGAGTTCGCCATGTCGTGGACAAGCATTCAAGAGATGTACGTCGAGACCGCGCAAGCGGTGCTCACTTCGCCGAATCTGCCGTTCGCGCTGACCATGCTGGCGCGCGTCTACGGCCTCCTGCTGGGACTCACCCTCGCCCACTGACGCGTCCGCCTGTTCAATGACGGACGATGTAGAAGTCCTTGCTCCGATAGGCATCCTGGTCATTGGCATCGTCGTAGCCACCGACCCACGGCTTGACGAGGCGCGACACCGAGTACTGCAGCAACGGGATCATCGGATAGTCGTCCATCTCGAGGCGCATTGCCTGAGTCATCAGGGTCTTGCGCTTCGCCGGATCAGACATCGCCTTGCCCTGCTCGATCAGCTGGTCAGCCTTCCGGTCGCAGCTCCTGTCGTCGTTGGAGTCCGAGCCGCATTGAACGACCACGAAGAAGCCGGTGACGTCGGGATAGTCGAACAGCAAGCCGGTGCGCGCGATCTGATAGTCGCCCGCATGGCGCCTTTGGTTCAGCACCGTGAATTCCATGCTCTCCATCTGGACGTCGAGCCCCAGCTTGGTCTTCCACTCCGAAGCCATGAAGATCGCCATCTTCTTTTGATAATCGCTCGTGTTGTAGGCCAGCGAGAACTGCGCGCCGGGCTTCACGCCGGCCTCGCCGAGCAACCTGCGCGCCTCGGCCACGCGCTTGTCCATCGGCCACTCAGCCCACTCGTAGGTGAGTGGATCGACGCCCTCGGTGCTCCCGATCGTCAACCCGTAGACGGGCAACTGGCCGTCGGCAGTGATTCGTTCCGCGAGCACCTTGCGGTCGATCACCATCGACAACGCCTTGCGCACGCGAACGTCTTTCAGCAACGGATGGCTGTTGTTCAGCGCGTAGAAGCGCATGCCCATGAGCCGGCTGACGTGCATCTCCCTCGGATACTGCGCCTTCAGCGACTCAAAGGAGCCCGCGGGCACCTGCAGCATCATGTCGTTCTCGCCCGACTGGTAGAGCTTCAGGTCCGCGTTGCCGTCGTCCACCGAGAGGTAGGTGACGCGCGTCAACGCCACGTTTCCCGCGTCCCAGTACATCGGATTCTTTTCGACGACGACCTTGCTGTTGGGCTGCCAATCCTTCAACACGTAGGCCCCATTGCCCACCAGGTTGCCCGGCTTCGTCCATTCCCGGCCGTACTTCTGCACCACGACGCGCGGTACCGGGCTGAACTGCGCGAGAGCGAGAAGCTGCGGCAGGAACGGGATGGGCCTGGGCGTCTTCACTTCGAACGTGAGCGCATCGAGCGCGCGCACGCCGAGCTTGTCGATCGGCATATCGCCCTTTGAGATGGCAACGCCGTTGAGGATGTAGTCGCCATCGGTGGCGGCCTGCGGCGCGGCGGTCTTCTGATCGACAAACCGGCGCCAGCTGTAGACGAAGTCGTCCGCGGTGACGGGCGTCCCATCAGACCATCGGGCGCCCGCGCGCAACTTGAACACCCAGGTCGTCATGTCGGTCTGCCGCCACGACTCGGCGGCGCCCGGGACAAGCGCGCCGTGGTTGTCGATCGCCGTGAGCCCTTCGAACAAGTCGCCCACGATGTGGCTGGCGGGCAGCGACTCGACCAGCGCGGGGTCGAGCGACTCGGGCTCGGCGGCGTTGTTGCGCCTCATCTCCTGCGTTGCTGCGAGCGGCGTGCCTGCCGGGATCACCGCGCCCGAGGCAGCCATCATGAAGCCTGCGCCCAAAGCAACTGCGACGCAGGCTTCTTTCGTCGGGCGGCAGAGATCATGAGTCATCGTATCTACCCCAACGATGGAGGACGCGCTCGGGATCCGAGGGAAAAAACCTTCCACGAGCCAGCAAGGTCTCCGTGTCCGGATTATGCGGCGCAGGCAGCTGAAACGTCGAGCGTGACGATGACCATGCCGTCTGGTTGCACAGGGACACGAGAATGCCCCAGCCGATATCAGCGGGCTGCCTGAGCGTCAGGACCGGTGCAAGCGGCAGCGAAGCGTCGTAGCGGGCTGGGCGACCGAATTCGGGCGTCGAGCCTCCATCGGCGCAGTCATGTCATGCCTCGGACACAAAATTTCTGACAGGCCTCCCTGCGGGCAGGACTCGATTGCACTCCGGCAGAAACGAGTTCGATCCAACACTGAACCGATGCCACTTCATCTGAAGTTCGTCATGTCGCGCATCGAACCGGTTGCTGTCCAAGTGAAACGAGTTCCACTCGGAGACCAACGAACTGCTCTCCGAGTAGAACTCGTTCCATGCAGAGTAGAACTCGTTGCATGCGGAGTGGAACGGGTTCGTGTCGAACACTCGCCGTGTTCACTCCGCATTGAACTCGTTCCACTCGGACATCAACTGACTACCTTCGGAGTCCTGACGTTTCCTCTCGCAGGGAAACGAAGTGCTCTCCGGACAGAACCGCAGCCCGACCGCATGGTTCGTCCGCGTGCGGCCGGCCAGTCGCGCCGTCAGCGCGCTCCGCCTTCGCCACCCTGCCCGCCTCCCGCGTTGGTCGACGCCAGCCCCCACCGCTGCGCCGCCGCATCGTCCGCCACCCGCGCGTCGACCCAGCGCTCGCCCTCCGGCGTCGTCTCCTTCTTCCAGAACGGCGCATGCGTCTTGAGATAGTCCATCAGGAACTCGCACGCCTGGAACGCGTCGCGCCGGTGCGGCGACATCGTCGCCACCAGCACGATGCGCTCGCCCGGCAGCAGCCGGCCGACCCGGTGGATCACGAGCGCGCCCTGGACGCCGAAGCGCGACTCGGCCTCGACGATCATCGCCTCGATGGCGCGCTCGGTCATGCCGGGGTAGTGTTCCAGCGTCAGCGCGGAGACGTCGTCCTCTGTCGTGTGGCCGCGCACGCAGCCGACGAAGCTGGCTACGGCGCCGACGTCGGTGCGATCGCCTTGCAGCGCGGCGAGCTCGGCGCCGACGTCGAAGTCGGCCTCCTGGATGCGCACCCGGCTGGCCATGCTCATCCTCCGGTCACTGGCGGGAAGAAGGCGACCTCGGCGCCGTCGCGCAGCGGCGTGGCCTCGTCGGCGAGCGCCTGGTCGACGGCCACGCGCACCGCGCGCCCGGGCGCGAGCGCCTGGGCGTGGGCGTCGGACTGCGTGCGCAGCCAGGCCCTCAGCGCCTCGGCGGTGGGCTCGCCGGCGGGCTGCCAGTCGAGCGCGCCACCCGGGCCCAGCGTCTCGCGCAGCGACGCGAAGTACTTCAGCGACAGTCTCATGGCGCCAGCTCCGCCAGCGAGAGGTAGCGCACCAGGTCGCCGCGCCGCACGGCCTGGCCGGGCGGGATGTCGGCGAGGCCGTCGCCCCACGCGAGCGACGTGAGCACGCCCGAGCCCTGGTTGGCGTAGAGGTCGAGGCCGCCGGTCTCGTTGCGCCGCACGCGCAGGAACTCGCGGCGCTTGTCGGGGCGCGGCCAGTCGAAATCGGCGCGCATCGGGATGGGCCGGGGCATCTGCGCCTGCGCGCCCTGCAGCCGCGCGAGCACGGGTCGAACGAACAGCGTGAAGGTGACGTGGCTCGAGACCGGATTGCCCGGCAGCCCGATGAACCACGTCTCGGGAACGGCCACGTCTCCGCCCGCCTGCGAGTCGCTCCCGAGGGGCTGCGGCGGCCTTGCTCCGGAGTGGCCGAGCGCGGCGGCCGCCGGGTCGTGCCGCACAGCCCCGAACGCCAGCGGCTTGCCCGGCTTGATCGCG
The DNA here is from genome assembly GCF_023231945.1 of Scleromatobacter humisilvae. Classification (GTDB taxonomy): domain Bacteria; phylum Pseudomonadota; class Gammaproteobacteria; order Burkholderiales; family Burkholderiaceae_C; genus Scleromatobacter; species Scleromatobacter humisilvae. The sequence goes on along the minus strand of NZ_JAJLJH010000002.1, from coordinate 138,369 downwards.
ATGGCCCACAGGTCGAGCCGGCCCTCGGCGGACAGCGCCGGCTTGAGGTGATCCTCCTCCCCGACCGACACGCCGCCCGAGCTGAGGATCAGGTCGTGCCCGGCCGCGGCTTCGCGCAGCATCGCGCGGGTGGCCTCGAGGCGATCCGGCACGTTGCCGAGATCGGTGACGTCGCAGCCCTGCCCGCGCAACAGCGCCCCCAGCATGAAGCGGTTGGAGTTGTAGATCGCGCCGGGCGGCAGCGGCTCGCCGGGCATCACGAGCTCGTCGCCGGTGGAGAACAGCGCCACGCGCGGCCGCGCCGCGACCTCCAGCTGCGCCATGCCCACCGTCGCCGCGAGGCCGATGGCCGCGGCGTCGAGCCGATGGCCGGCGCGCAGCACGACGTGTCCGCGCATCACGTCCTCGCCCTGGCGGCGGATCGCCACGCCGGGCGTCGGCAGCTCGTTGACGCGCACGCCGCCGAACGCATCGTCGGCCCCGGTGGAGGCAACGGCCTCGCAGTACTCCTGCATCACGACGGCATCGGCGCCCGGCGGGATCTGCGCGCCGGTGAAGATGCGCGCCGCGGTGCCGGTGGCCAGCGGCTGGCCGGGCCGGCCCGCGACGATGCGCTGGCTGACGGGCAGCAGCGTGCCGGCGCCGTTGGCGAGATCGGCGATGCGCACCGCATAGCCATCCATCGCGCTGTTGTCTTCGGGTGGCACGTGCACGGGGGAGACGACGTCGCGCGCCAGCACGCGGCCCCAGGCCTCGGGCGTGGCGACGGTCTCGGTGCGGCCGGACGGCGCGACGGCGGCCAGCAGGCGCGCGAGCGCGTCGTCGGCGCTGATCAGCGGGCCGCGCGCGGGCGGCTTCGGGGCGGGAGCGGGGGCGGTTTCTGTCATGAGGACTGCATGATGCAACAGCCGCGATGGCCGGGGCGCCATGACCGTCAATCCCGGCTGGTTTCGTCCAGACAGGCGGTCTGCAACCGGCCGGGCACTGCGACTCGCAACGGCCGTCCCGTGGACGGCTGATGACCGACAGGTCCCGGTCTTTCGCGTTCCAGGCCGGCACGCACTCCCATCGACGGGGCCCGGATGACCCCAGCGCACGAATTGCCGGGCGGGTCCAGGCTGGGCCATGCGCAGGTCAACGTCGGCGGAGGCGCCCAGCGGCGTGTCGCGGCTCGCGAATTGGCATCGAGGCGGCCTGCCGGGCGTCGAAGCGCCAGGTATCCGCGGCAGGCCGTCAATCGGCGATGGGCGCCACCTTGCAATCGGCCGGCTCAGCCGGCTTCGGATCAGGCAATGGCCGCAGATTCACCGTGAGCCTCTGCGCGCCTTCCTTGATGCTGATGGAACAGAACGCCGTGACCCACCCTGCCGCCAGGATTCGCACCTTGGCCGACCCCAACGACACCGACTTGAACGTGACCTCTCCGGTATTGCCGGTATTGCGCTCCGGATTCGATGACGTGTCGCCCTCGATCTTGAGTTCGACGGCGGCCCTCGCAACGGGCTGGTCCTTGCCCGTGGCGAGGACCGACAGATCGGCGCTTCGCTTGTGCGCGGCGGCCGTGCTGGCGGTGGATGCCGGTTTGGGGCCGGCCGCCGGATCCTGTGTCGCCGCCGAGGCCGGCGGCTGCGACGCCGGCGCTGCCGTCGCCGATGCGATCGCGCACAGGGAGGCCAGCGAGCCCAGCGCCGTCGAGAGAATCGATGGCGCGAGAGATGTGTACATGGGCCTCATATCTTCGAATCTCCCTTGGCTGCGTGCGCCGGCTTCATGCGCAGCATGTCCGTGAGGATGTCGTCGTAGTCCTGCCGCTCCTTCAGGCTTGCCGCCCCGGCCGGGAAGACGACGAGATGCACGTTCACGAAACTGTTGGCCGCCCGATCCTTGGGGTCGTCGGCGACGACGAAGTCCGAGACGACGACGGCCGCCCTCAAGCCATGCTCCAGCTGCGTGTTGTCCAGCATCGGGAAGTCGTACTGGCCGACCCAGAAGTGGCGGTCGAAATACTGCTTGTCGTCATCGAACTTGACGCGCAGGCGCACTTCGATCTCGCGTTGATCGAGGTCGACATCGACGATCTCGGCCTCGATGCCTACGAGCTTGTCCCCGGCGGACACGGGCACGGTGATCGAGGATGGGCATGTGGACAAGGCCGAGGAGGCTGCGGAGGCGGGGGCGGCTGCGGCAGCGGCAGCACTCTCGTTCTTGCCTTCCTCGAAGTTGGGAACCAGTTGGCGCATCGGCACCTGTTCCGAGATGATCGGGCTGCCCGACATCGCCGGGTCCAGGCCGACCTGGTTGTCGCACTGGAAGCCCCGCCCTCCGAGGCTGGCCACCTGCTTCAGGATGACGTTGGAGGCGCTGGTGTCGAGACGCTTGCGCAGGCTTGCCAGCGTCGCCTTGTCGATGTTCTTCGCGGCGACAAGCCGCCGATTCAGATCCTTGAACAGCGGCGCGAGGTCGAGCGACTCGTTGAAGTTGCTGGCCATCAGCTCGAGCTGAAGCACCCGCGATGCCCAGTCGCCCGACTTCACGTTGGACAGCAATTGACTGATCACGACGCCGAACATGTCCTTGCGGATCACCGAGTCGGACTGTTCCCGCTGCGAGAGGAGCTGCGCGTACAGGTGCTCGTTGCTCTCGCGTGTCTCGCGCTGGCTGGAAAGCGTGGTGAAGTAGTAGCCGCCGATGCTGGTGATCGCCACCGTGACGAGCGGCATCGCAACGGCCTTGACCCAGTCGAGCGCGCTGCCGCCCGACTTGTGCGGGCGGATGCCGGCGCGTCGCACCCGCGTCGGATGAGGGGCGTCGTCGCGCTTGCCGCGCTCCGCGCCGTCGACGCGCGCCTCGGGCTCCGTCGGATCGATCGTCGAGTCCATCACTGTGGCCGGCTCAGGTCGGCATCGACCTGAACGTCGAAACGCAGGGCGTTGTTCGACACGAACACCGCAAACGGATTGCCCTTGTGCGGCCCTTTGCCGACGCGCATCTGGCATCGTCCGACCGAGGGGACGCGAAGCGTGAAGCTTCCTTGGGCATCCGTCGTGGCGGACACCTCGCTATGGGGCGACGTGTTGAACTGAGGGCAGGCCACCTCGATGTCCGCCCCGGCCAATGGCGCGTTGTTGAGCCGGACGGTGCCGTAAAGCGGGCCAGCGAGAGCGACGCACGAGATCCCGACCAGGATGGTGAGGCAGAACCCCGGCTTTGCGTTCATGAGAGCTCCTATGCGAGTCAGCGTCAAGGCGCGACACGGGCGAAAACTTACTCCCTGGTGTATGTGACTGCAATCCTCCCGATTGGGGTGGTGGCGTGCTTTCGCGGTTGACCGCTGCGCCGTCCGAAGTGCGCGGGCCTGATGGCCAGAGTGCGCTCCAGGCTCGAGCCGGCCCAAATCGGCACATCGACCGGGGCCCCGGTCTTGAGGTTTGCCGAGTCAAGCATGTCCGACAAAGAAGGAGCGACCTCGGGCCCCGTTCCCGAACCTGCCGCCCCTGCGCCCGACACCTCGGGACTATTTCTCGGCCGCACCCTTCGGCAAGCTCATGACCACCTCCGGACGAACCGGCAAGGCGCTCGCGGCCACTTGGGACTGGCCCTCCTTCAATGCCGCGCAATCGGAAAGGATGCTGACCGCCTCGTCGAGGAGGGCATCGTCGATGGTCTTCCTCGTCTTTTCCGCGGCGAGGTCCTTGTCGAGCTTGCGTTCGTTGAACTGCAGTCCATCGTCCGCCAGGGCGCTGCTTGCGCCCGATCCGGCGGCGCCCAGCATCGCAGCCAGGCGCTTTTCCGACGCGGCGCGCTCCTTGCGTCGAACCGCTTCGTTGAGCGAAATCACGTTGTCCTTGCGGAATTCCTGGGCCTTGGCGACGTCCTGCAACAGGTTCTGGAAGTCGCGGTCCTGCTGGATGCGGGTCGCGTGCCACGCCGACAGCCGGGGCAACTGGGGTGCGATGTCGCCCACAGGCGCGTAGTCGGCCGGCTTGATGCGGGTCCACGGCAAGGCGTTGTCGTAGCTCGACTCGCCGAACTCGGTGTCGTCGCTGGTCTGCGGATAGAGGATGTCCGGCGTGACGCCACGCAGTTGGGTCGTTCCGCCGTTGACCCGGAAGAACTGCGCGATGGTCATCTTCAGTTCGCCGAACACCGGTGTCGGGTTCTTGGCGATCAGGTCGAGGCTGGCGACGGTCTGCACCGTGCCCTTGCCGAAGCTGCCCTCCCCGATGATCACGCCCCGGCCGTAGTCCTGGATCGCGGCGGCGAAGATCTCCGACGCCGAGGCCGAGCCCCGGTTGATCAGCACGCCGAGCGGCCCGTCCCACGCCACGCCGAGGTTGGCATTCTTCTCCACGTTGATGTCGCCTCTGGCATTGCGAGTCTGGACGACCGGCCCCTTCCCGACGAACAGGCCCGTCAGGTTCACCGCTTCGCGCAGCGAGCCGCCACCGTTGTTGCGCAGGTCGATCAACAGGCCATCCACCTTCTCCGCCTTGAGATCGACCAGCAGCCGGGTGACGTCGCGCGTCGCACTGCGGTAGTCCTTGTCGCCCTTTTGCAGCGCTTCGGCATCCTCGTAGAACGACGGCAGCGTGATGACGCCGACCCGGCGCTTGCCCGCCCCCGTGGCCACCGAATAGACCTTGGCCTTGGCCGCGCTGTCCTGCACCGTGATGGTGTTGCGGACCAGGGCCACGGTCCTGTTCGACGCGTCGGGCCCGTTGTCGGCGGGCAGGATGTCCAGCCGCACCGTCGACCCCTTCGCGCCGCGGATCAGAGCCACCGTGTCATCCAGTCGCCAGCCGACCACGTCTTCCGTGGGGCCTGCAGGGCCTTGCGCGACGCCCACGATGCGGTCGCCGACCTTCAACTGCCCCGACACGCTCGCGGGGCCGCCCGGCACAAGTTCCCGGACGGTGATGTAGCCGTCGATCTCGGTCAGCACCGCGCCGATGCCCACCAGCGACAGCCGCATCGAGATGTCGAAGTTTTCCGCGGCGCGCGGTCCGAGGTAGTTGGTGTGCGGCTCGATCGCCATCGTGTACGCATTCATGAAGACCTGGAAAGCGTCGATGCTGGTGATCTTGCCCAGGCTGCGCGAGGCGCTGTCGTAGCGCTTGTCGAGGATCTTCGCGATGGTCCGGTCATCCTGGCCGGCGAGCTTGAGCCGCAACCAGTCGTTCTTGACGCGCTTGCGCCAGAGGTCGAGCGAATCGGCCTCGGTCGCCGGCCACGGTTGGTTCCTGCGGTCGATCGCCAGCGATTCGTCGCGCTCGAATTCGAATCCCTTGTGAAGCAGGCTGCGGGCATAGCTGAAGCGTTCGGCAGCCCGGCGTTCGTACAGGTTGAACATCTCGAAGGGCGCGCGCAGGTCCTCGGTCAGGATCGCATCGTCGAGCAGCGTGCGGTCCGGCGCCAGGCGATCGATGTCGGACTGCAGAAAGTAGACCTTCTCGGGGTCGAGCGCCTTCAGGTACTGGTCAAACGTCCTGGACGACAAGGCATCGTCGAGCGGCACGGCCTTGTAGTGGTAGCGGGACAGCAATTCCGCAGCCAGATGGGCCGCCTTGGCCTCCCGGGCCTCCGGCCTCAGCGGCGACGGGAAAGCCGCCTCCGAATCCGCGGCAGCAACCTGCGTTGCAGCCGCCAATGCCAGCACGAAGCAAATCAGCGTCTGTTTCAATCTCACTCCACCACCGTTGAACGGCCCATGAAAATTCCGCACCCCGTCCCTGGCCAGGGACGAGGGACGCCTGGCGGCGACATGTCAGTGTCCCCTGGCCAGGCAAAGTTCATTCTCCGGCCCCGTGCCGTGACGGGCTTGACCGGCGGCGGCCGGCCCGGCAAGCTTGCCATGCTCAACCATTCCTGGAGCGTGGCTCATGATTGTCGTGTACCACTTCGGCTACCCAGAGCCGACGTCTCCGGATCTCAGTCCCTTCTGCACCAAGCTGCTGACCTGGCTGCGGATGTCCGGCATCCCGTACGACTCGCGGACGGGGGACGTGGACAAGGTCCCGACCCGGAAGTTGCCGGTCGCGGAGATCGACGGGCAGCTGATTGCGGACTCCTCGAGAATCATTGCCCACCTCCAGCAGCACGATGCACGCGCGTTGCGCGACGAGCATCTCGATCCTCGCGAGCAAGCCAGTGCGGCGGCGCTGCAGGCGATGATGGAGACGAAGATGTACTTCTGCACGCTCTATCTGCGCTTCTGCACCGACGCGGACTTCGCGAAGTACAAGCCAATCCTCATCGACTATGGCAGGCGCCGCGTTCCTGATTGGCAGAAGCCACTCGTGCCTGTCGTTGCGCCCCTGCTGTTGCTTCAGGCTCGACGCAGGATTCGCTTTCAGGCCTGGGCCCAAGGCACGGGACGATGGTCGCTCGACGAGATCCACGAAACCGCGATCGACGGTTGGAATGCCCTCGGCAACTTCCTCGGTGAACGCCCCTACTTGATGGGCGATCGGCCCAGCTCGATCGATGCCACCGGGTTTGCGTGGGTACATACGCTGACCCAGCAGCCGATGGGAGGAAAGATCGCCGAACATGTCCGCCGCGACCCACGACTGATGGGATACCACGACCGCATGCGCGAACATTATTGGAAGCTCGATCTTGCCAGATTGGCGTGATGGCCGACCTGTTCGGCAAGGCCGAAAGCGCCCGGCGACGCTGCCCGCAGCGGGTCGGCAGCGTTACGATCGTATAGTCGGCGCAGGCGGTGAACGCCCACAACTTCACGAACCTCGAGGCCATCCCATGACATTCGATCGAGTTGCCCGATCGCTCCTCTCCGCGGCGCTTGCCGCTTGCTACGTCGACGCGCAGGCCGCATCGCAGCCTCCCGTCGCCGCCGAGAACGGCATGGTCGTCACCGCCCAGCACCTGGCCACGCACGTCGGTGTCGACGTGCTCAAGGACGGTGGCAACGCGGTCGACGCGGCGGTGGCGGTCGGCTACGCGCTCGCGGTGGTCTATCCGGCGGCCGGCAACATCGGTGGCGGAGGCTTCATGACGATCCAGCTCGCCGACGGCCGCAAGACCTTCCTCGATTTCCGCGAGAAGGCTCCGCTCGCGGCCACCGCCGACATGTACCTCGACAAGGACGGCAACGTCATCAAGGGAGCGAGCACCTATGGGCATCTCGCGGTCGGCGTGCCCGGCACCGTCTCGGGCATGGAGTACGCGCTGAAGAAGTACGGCACGATGAAGCGACAGGCCGTGATCGCCCCGGCGATCAGGTACGCGCGGGACGGCTTCGTGCTCGACCAGGGCGACATCGACATGTTCCTGACTGCGACCGAGAGCTTCAAGAAGGATCCGGCGTCCGCGGCCATCTTCCTGAACCACGGCGAGCCGTTCCAGGTCGGGCAGAAGATCGTGCAGAAGGACCTGGCGCAGACGCTGAAGGCCATCAGCGACAAGGGCGAGGACGGCTTCTACAAGGGGCCGGTCGGCGCCGCGATCGTCGCGAGCAGCCACGCAGGCCATGGGATCATCACGCAGGCCGACCTCGACCAGTACCAGACGCGCGAGCTCAAGCCGGTCGAGTGCAACTACCGCGGGTATGGCATCGTCTCGGCACCGCCGCCGAGTTCAGGCGGCGTCGTGATCTGCGAGATCCTGAACATTCTCGAAGGCTACCCGCTGAAGGACCTGGGCTTCCGGTCGGCGCAGTCCGTGCACTACCAGATCGAGGCGATGCGCCATGCGTACGTCGACCGCAACAGCTACCTCGGCGATCCCGACTTCGTCAAGAATCCGCTCGACCATCTGCTCGACAAGAACTACGCCGCGCAGATCCGCGCCGTGATCGCGCCGGACAAGGCGGGCGTGTCGATGGACATCAAGCCGGGCGTCGCGCCGCATGAAGGCAGCAACACGACGCACTACTCGATCGTCGACAAGTGGGGCAATGCGGTCTCCGTCACCTACACGCTGAACGACTGGTTCGGCGCCAAGGTGACGGCCGCCAGGACCGGCGTGCTGCTGAACGACGAGATGGACGACTTCACCTCCAAGATCGGCGTGCCCAACCTCTACGGCCTGGTACAGGGCCAGGCGAACGCGATCGCCCCGGGCAAGCGCCCGCTGAGCTCGATGAGCCCGACCATCGTCACGAAGGACGGCAAGACCGTGATGGTCGTTGGAACGCCGGGCGGCAGCCGCATCATCACGGCCGTGCTGCACACCCTGATCAACGTGATCGACTACGGGATGAACGCACAGGAAGCCGTCGATGCGCCGAGATTCCACCAGCAGTGGCTGCCCGAGACGACCAACGTCGACGACTTCGCGCTCAGCCCGGACACGCGCAAGATCCTGGAGGGATGGGGCCAGAAGTTCAGCGGCCCGCAGCCGGCGAACCATCTCGCGGTCATCCTGGTTGGGGCGCCATCGCTGGAAGGCAAACCGGTCGGCAAGAATCGCTTCTACGGCGCGAACGACCCGCGGCGCAACAGCGGCTTGGCGCTGGGCTACTGACGACGGCGCGGGCTCGGACAGACAACGGGTGGCGGACTAAACCGGTCAACGCAACACATCCGCGGGGATCGCTCGCAGCCTGCTGATTGACACCCCGTCAACCCGGCCGGACACTTCGGGCCGTGCTCGGGGCTGTATCGGCCCCGCTCGCCTGTTGGGCAAGGGGGTCATCGTGACATCGAGAATCGCGAAAACGCTGGCAGCGGCCCTGCTGTTGGGTCTTTCCGGCGCGGCAATGGCCACGACGGCCGTCGATATCTTCGGCACGCCGGGCATCGCGGGCACGGGCGGCTCCGCCACGGTGTCGGGGCCCTGCTACTGCGAGGTGTCCGCCCTTTACTCGCCCGTGCTGTTGCTTGGGCCCGGCACGTATGACCTCGGCCAGGTCCGCGACTGGTGGGTCGAGTCCGGCGCCACCCCGGACGCAGGCCCCGACCAACCCAACCTCTGGATCCTGTTCGGTCCGGTCTCTGTCGCGGGAACCTACCCTTGGGATTTCACAGCGCCGCCATTGGCGTTTCCGACCACCACGGCCTTGTGCGACCAGGCGGACACCGCCTGCAACGCGAGTCACGACGGCGCCTTCGTGGACACGACCATCCTCCTGACGGTCGGGCCGGACCAGGACGCGGTCCAGGTTTCCATCTTCGGACCGTTTGTGTATACGCCGCCTGTGCCGGAGCCGTCCGTTGCAAGCCTGTTGGCGCTGGGCCTGACGTGGTTGGCCGCGATGCGTCGGCGGCGCGCGCCCGTTGGCTGACGACGTCGCGCACGTGCCGGAAGTGGCGGCTTCGAACTCGCTGCCTCCACCGACATCGCCCATCCGCTCAGGGCGCCGCCATGGCGTCGACCAGCCGCTTGTCGAACTCCTCCGGCGCCTGGATCTGCGGCGCATGCCCCAGTCCGTCGAACTCGATCAGCGTCGCGTTCGGGATGATCTTCGCGATCTGCGGGCCCAGCTGGTCGTAGTGCCCGACGCGCGCCTTCACCTCCGGCGGCGCGATGTCGCTGCCGATGGCGGTGGTGTCGCGCGTGCCGATCATCAGCACCGTGGGCACCTGCAGGCGCGGGAAGTCGTGGACCACCGGCTGGGTCTGGATCATGTCGTAGATCAGCGCCGAGTTGCGCGCGACCAGCGCGCGGCCCGGCCCCTGCTGCAGGCCGGCCAGCATCTGCACCCAGCGTTCGTATTCCGGCTTCCACTGGCCGACGTAGTAGGTCTGGCGTTCGTAGTCGCGGATCTTGTCGGCGGTCTGGGCGAGTTCGCGCCGCGTCCACTCGTCGACCGAGCGCGTCGGCACGCCCTTGGCCTGCCAGTCCTCCAGGCCGATCGGGTCGACCAGCACGAGCTGCTCGACGGCCTGCGGCCACATCAGCGCGTAGCGCGTGGCGATCATGCCGCCGGTCGAATGGGCCACCAGCGTGACGCGCGCGATGTCCAGCGAGGCCAGCAAGGCCTGCGTGTTGCGCGCCAGCTGCTGGAACGAATACTGGTAGTGCGCGGGCTTGGTCGACGCGCAGAAGCCGACCTGGTCGGGTACGACGACGCGCCAGCCGGCGTGCGTGAGCGACGCGATCTGGTGCTCCCAGGTGGCGCCGCAGAAGTTCTTGCCGTGCATCAGGACGGCGGTGCGTCCGTTGGCCTTGCCGATGGGCGCGACGTCCATGTAGGCCATCTGCAGGGTCTCGTTCTGCGACGCGAACGAGAAGTGGTGCAGCGGATACGGATAGTCGAAGCCCTGCAACTCGGCGCCGTAGGTCGGCTCGTCGGCGTGCGCCGCGGCGGCGGCGAACGACAGGATCAGCGGCATCAGGAAGACAGGGCGCATCGGGGCTCTCCTCGCGAGGAGACATTGGCGGCAAGCGGGACGCCCGCGTCCCGCGGCCGATCACTCCGCCGGCGCGTGCGCCTCGATGAACGCCTTGACGACGCCGACGTCCGCCTTGACCACGGTGAATCGCTTGGGCCGCGACTCGAGGTCGGCCAGCGCCGGCGGCGTCTCGGGACGGCGGCCGAGCGCCTCCTGGATCGTGTCGGCGAACTTGATCGGCAGCGCGGTCTCGAGCACGATCATCGTCTCGCCGGCCGTCACATGCTCGCGCGCCACCTTCAGGCCGTCGGCCGTGTGGGTGTCGATGACGACGCCGAAGCGGGCGTCGGTGTCGCGGATGGTGGCGAGGCGGTCGGCGTGCGTGCTGCGGCCGGAGACGAAGCCGAAGCCCGCGATGCGGGCCTTCTGGTCGTGCAGCAGGGTGAACGCGCCGTCGCGCTGCAGCGCGCCGTTGAACAGCTCGCGGGTCAGCGCGCCGTCGCGGCTCACCAGGTCGAACACGAAACGCTCGAAGTTGGACGCCTTGGAGATGTCCATGGACGGGCTCGAGGTCTCGAACGTCTCGGCCGCGCCGCGCACGCGGTACGTGCCGGTGCGGAAGAACTCGTCGAGCACGTCGTTCTCGTTCGTCGCCACCACCAGCCTGGCGATCGGCAGGCCCATCATGCGCGCGACGTGGCCGGCGCAGACGTTGCCGAAGTTGCCCGAGGGCACCGCGAAGCTGACCTTCTGGTCGTTGGTCTTCGTCGCCTGGAAATACCCGGCGAAGTAGTAGACGACCTGTGCCAGCAGCCGCGCCCAGTTGATCGAGTTGACGGTGCCGATGCGCCACTTGCGCTTGAACGCGAGGTCGTTGGAGACGGCCTTGACGATGTCCTGGCAGTCGTCGAACACGCCCTCGACGCTGAGGTTGTGGATGTTCTCGTCCTGCAGGCTGAACATCTGCGCCTGCTGGAACGGGCTCATGCGGCCGTAGGGGCTCAGCATGAAGACGCTGACGCCCTGCTTGCCGCGCATCGCGTGCTCGGCCGCGCTGCCGGTGTCGCCGGAGGTCGCGCCGAGGATGTTGAGCGTCTCGCCGCGGCGCGCCAGTTCGTACTCGAACAGGTTGCCCAGCAGCTGCATCGCCATGTCCTTGAAGGCCAGCGTCGGGCCGTTGGACAGCGCCTCCAGCTGCACGCCGGGCTCGAGCGGCTTCAAGGGCACGATGGCGTCGGTGCCGAAGACGTCCGCCGTGTACGTCTTCTCGGCCAGCGCCCGCAGGTCGGCGGCAGGGATGTCGTCGATGTAGAGCGACAGGATCTCGTAGGCCAGCTCGGCATACGACAGGCCGCGCCAGCTCGTCAGGATGCCGTCGTCGACCTGCGGATAGCGGTCGGGCATGTACAGGCCGCCGTCCGGCGCCAGGCCTTCGAGCAGGATCTCGCTGAAGCTTCGCGGCGTCGGATCGCCGCGTGTGCTGATGTACTGCATCTCAGGCCAGGTCTTCCTTGCGCAGGCTCACGATCGGCGCCAGCACCGTCGACAGCGCCTGCATCTTCGCGATGGCCGTGCGCATCTTTCCTTCGACGGTGTTGTGCGTGAGGATGATCAGGTCCTGCTCGCCGGCCTTCTGGTCGGAGCTCGGGCGCTGCAGCACGGCGTCGATGGAGATGTCGTGCTCGGCCAGCGTCGTGGTGATCCGCGACAGCACGCCCGCCTCGTCGGCCACGCGCAGGCGCAGGTAGAACGCGGTGACGGTCTGCGCGATCGGCAGGATGGGCGTGTCGGACAGCGAGTCCGCGCGGAAGGCCAGGTGCGGCACGCGATGGTCGGGATCGGCCGTGTGCAGGCGCGTGATGTCCACGAGGTCGGCGACGACGGCCGACGCCGTGGGCTCGGCGCCCGCGCCCTTGCCGTAGTAGAGCGTGGTGCCGACCGCGTCGGCCTGCACGACGACGGCGTTCATCGCGCCCTCGACGTTGGCGATCAGCCGCTTGGCCGGCACCAGCGTCGGGTGCACGCGCAGCTCGATGCCGTTGGCGTCCGCGCGGCGGCGCGTGATGCCCAGCAGCTTGATGCGGTAGCCGAGCGACTCGGCGTGCCTGATGTCGGCCGCCTGCAGGCCCACGATGCCCTCGACGTGCGCCTTGTCGAACTGCATCGGGATGCCGAACGCGATCGCGCTCATCACGGTGGCCTTGTGCGCGGCGTCGATGCCCTCGATGTCGAAGGTCGGGTCGGCCTCGGCGTAGCCCAGGCGTTGCGCCTCCTTGAGCACGACGTCGAAGTCGAGGCCCTTGTCGCGCATCTCGGACAGGATGAAGTTGGTCGTGCCGTTGATGATGCCGGCGATCCACTCGATGCGGTTCGCGGTGAGGCCTTCGCGCAGCGCCTTGATGATGGGGATGCCGCCGGCCACCGCGGCCTCGAACGCGACCATCACGCCCTTCTCGCGCGCGGCCGCGAAGATCTCGTTGCCGTGCACCGCCAGCAGCGCCTTGTTGGCCGTGACCACATGCTTGCCGGCGGCGATCGCCTCCAGCACCAGCGCCTTGGCCACGCCGTAGCCGCCGATCAGCTCGACGACGATGTCGATGTCCGGATTGGCGATGACCTCGCGGCCGTCGGCCACCACCTTGATGCCGTCGCCGACGATGCTCCTGGCGCGCTCGACGTCGAGGTCGGCCACCATCGTGATCTCGATGGCGCGCCCCGCGCGGCGGCGGATCTCTTCCTGGTTGCGCGTGAGAACCTTGTACGTGCCGGAACCGACGGTTCCGATGCCCAGCAGGCCGACCTGGATCGCTTTCATGTTCATTTCACCTCGTGCTGCATTCAGTTGCCCTGGACCACGTCCGTGACCACGCTCGGGAGCTGCCACGCCCCGCCCGCCTTGACGCCGCGGCACAGGCCGCCGGTCGCCGCGAAGGTCTGCTCGAACCGGTAGCCGTTCCACGTCCAGGCCTCGATCGTCCCGCAATCGCCGGCCGGGCCGTCGAGCCGGCGGGCGACGATGGTGCCCGAGCCGTCGTAGTCGCCGCCCGACGTCGTCATCGGCTTCGCATCGTACGGCGGACGCAGGTTGGCGAGCCAATAGCCGTTGTTGCCGACGTTGGACGCCGGCGCCTGGCAGGGCTGCGTGACCAGCAGGCGGTTGGCGTCGATGTGCCACAGCCGCGCCTTGGCCTGCGCGTTGCCGTCGTCCAGCAACGGGCAACTCGGGCTGCTCTGGATGGAGGCGAGCACGCGCACGGCCAGCGCGCGGTCGTCGGGCTGCGCGGCGGTGGGGATGAACACGCCCTGCAGGCGCGGCATCGCCATCGCCGAGGCGACGTCCCCGTCGCTGCCGTTGCCGCGGCGCACGATGGCCGAGGTGCGGCCAGCACGGCCCTGCACGTCGTCGATCTGCGACAGCACGTCGACGGCGCCGCTGGCCGACAGTCGCCACGCGGACTTGCCGGCCGTGAAGGACACATCGGTCCCGCCGACGACCGCGCGCAGCAGCGCCGCGATCACCGGCTGCGACAGCGCGGCGTGGTTGTCGCGGTCCAGGCGGATCGGGCCGGCCGGCTTGCCGGCGATGGTGAGGAAGACGCTGCCCGGACGCACGGCGCCCGCGCCCAGCGTGCCCAGCTGCAGCTCGCCCACGAGCGGCATGCCCGGCCCCGAGGCGCGCGCCAGCATCACCGACACGGGCATGTCGCTGCCCTCGACGCTGTAGCCGGCCGCGCGGCAGGCGCGGGTGTTGTCGCAGACGACCTGCCAGTCCTTGCTCTCGAGCGACTGCGCGCCCGCCGCGACCGGCGCCGCGAGCGCCGCCCACAGGATCAGCGTGAACCTGCGCATGTCAGACCGCGTGGCGCTTGCGATAGCCATCGAGGAAGCGCGCGATGCGCGACACCGCCTCGGTGAGGTCGTCGGCGTTGGGCAGGAAGACGACGCGGAAGTGGTCGGGCTGGCTCCAGTTGAAGCCGGTGCCCTGCACGATCAGCACCTTCTCCTCGGCGAGCAGCTCGTAGGCGAACTGCTGGTCGTCGGCGATCGGGTACAGCTTCGGGTCGAGGCGCGGAAACATGTACAGCGCGGCCTTGGGCTTGACGACCGTCACGCCCGGGATCTGCGTCAGCAGGTCGTAGGCGAGGTCGCGCTGGCGCGCGAGACGTCCGCCCGGCGCGACGAGATCCTTGATGCTCTGGTAGCCGCCGAGCGCGGTCTGGATCGCGAGCTGGCCCGGCGTGTTGGCGCACAGGCGCATCGAGGCCAGCATGTTGAGCCCCTCGATGTAGTCCTTCGCGTCGCGCTTCGCGCCCGACACCACCATCCAGCCGGCGCGGTAGCCGCACGAGCGGTAGTTCTTCGACAGCCCGTTGAAGGTGACGCAAAGCACGTCGTCGGCCAGCGACGCGATGCTGGTGTGCGTCTCGCCGTCGAACAGCGTCTTGTCGTAGATCTCGTCAGCGAAGATCACCAGCTCGTGCTTGCGCGCCACCTCGACGATGTCCTGCAACACGCTCACCGGATACAGCGCGCCGGTCGGGTTGTTCGGGTTGATGATGACGATCGCCTTGGTGCGCGACGTCACCTTGCGGCGGATGTCCTCGAGGTCGGGCAGCCAGCCGGACTGCTCGTCGCAGACGTAGTGCACCGGCGTGCCGCCCGACAGGCCGACTACGGCCGTGTACAGCGGGTAGTCCGGCGACGGGATCAGCACCTCGTCGCCCGAGTCGAGCAGCGCGTTCATGCTGAAGGCGATCAGCTCGGACGCGCCGTTGCCGAGGTAGACGTCGTCCACCGCCACGTGCGGGATCTTCTTTTCCTGCGTGTAGTGGACGATGGCCTTGCGCGGGGCGAACAGGCCCTTCGAGTCGGTGTAGGCCGCGGCGTGGGGCAGGTTGCGGATCATGTCCTGCACGATCTCGTCGGGCGGCTCGAGGCCGAACGCGGCGACGTTGCCGATGTTCAGCTTGATGATGTGGTGCCCCTCGTCCTCCATCTGGCGGGCCTTGTCGAGGACCGGGCCGCGGATGTCGTAACCGATGTTGGCGAGCTTGCTGGACTTGGCGATCGGCTTCACGGCCGGGCATCCTGTGAAAGAAGGAATCGGCGGCGATCGACCTGCGACCGCCGGAGCGAAGGCCAAGTTTCTCATAGGGAAACCTCTGCCCGGCCGCAACGCCGCCATTGAATCGTCGCTTGCGCAATCGCGAAGGCAGGCCCGGCGCATCCCCGCGCGCGCGGCCCGGCGAAAGACGCGTTTCTATAATCGAAGCTCGCCACAGCATCAGGACGACCCCTTGAAATTCCAACCCGACACGCTCGACGGGGTGAACAACATCACCCGCTACGACGTCGACAACCTGCGCGTCAACGCCGACCTGCACACGAAGAGCGTGCTGGTGCCGTGGGTGGGCCAGGCCAGGGATTGGGACGCGAGCAGCGTCGAGCAGCTGACGCAGGCCCATTTCGACGCGATCCTGGCGTTCGATCCCGAGGTGGTGATCTTCGGCAGCGGCCCGAAGCTGAAATTCGTCTCGCCGGCGCTCTACCGCAGCCTCATCGACAAGCGAATCGGCGTCGAGACGATGGACTCGGGCGCGGCCTGCCGCACCTACACCGTGCTGGCCAACGAGGGCCGCCGCGTGGTCGCGGCGATCCTGTTGACGCCCGCGGCCTGAGGGTCTTCACGCGGCGGAAACAAGCGGTTTCCGCGCAGTTTCAGAGCTGTCGAACAGCCTCGCGTCCGCCCCCGCGGCGGCCCATCCAGGGCACGTGGGCAGTTCACTCTATAATCGATGGTTGTGCCTGATCTGGACCGATGTCATCTCGGGCCAGATCGCCAGGCCTTTATACGTCACGCACCCCAGATCGACCGACGGCTCGACCGAGACCCTACATGACGCCTGCACTGAACAAAGCGCTCCCTGAATTTGAAGCACTCGCCACCAACGGTGTCAAGTTCACGCCGCATGCCTTCCAGGGCCGCGCCGTGGTGCTGTATTTCTACCCCAAGGATCACACGCCGGGTTGTACCACCGAGGCCATGCAGTTCCGCGACATGCACGCCGAGTTCGTCAAGGCCGGCGCGGTCGTATTTGGCGTTTCGCGCGACAACATGGCGTCGCACGACAAGTTCAAGCAGGCCGTCGACCTGCCCTTCGAACTGATCGCCGACACCGAAGAGAAGCTCTGCCACATGTTCGGCGTGGTCAAGAACAAGATCATGTACGGCAAGAAGGTCAAGGGCATCGAGCGCTCCACCTTCCTCATCGACGGCAACGGCGTGCTCGTGGCCGAATGGCGCGGCATCAAGGTGGCCGGCCATGTCGAGGAAGTGCTCAAGGCCGTCAAGGAACTGAAGAAGGCCTGAGCGCCCTGCTCCGCCGCACGAAAGCCGCCCTCGGGCGGCTTTTTTCATGGCCGTCGCCACGCCGTCGCAAATCATGCCAGGCCCTGGCAGATATCGGATCCGATGATGGCGCATCGCTCCACTTCCGGCCCGCATCGTCATGTCGCCCCTGACCGCTTCCAGCCCGCTGTGGCTCTACTTCCTCCTCGTCGCCGGCATCATCGTCCTGCCCGGCATGGACATGGCCTTCGTGCTCGCCAGCGCGCTCGCCGGCGGCCGCCGCGCGGGGCTGGCCGCCGTCAGCGGCCTGGTGGCCGGCGGCTGGATCCACGTCGCCTTCGGCGCGCTGGGCATCGGGCTCGTGCTGCAGGCCGCGCCCGGTGCCCTGCAGGCGCTGCTGGTGGTGGGCTCGGCCTATGTCGCGTGGATCGGCTGGACGCTGCTGCGCGGCACGACCGCGCTCGGCGAACAGGCCACGGCGGCGCGGCCGGCGCACGCGACGTTCGGCCGGGCCGTCGCCACCTGCCTGCTCAATCCCAAGGCGTACATGTTCACGCTGGCCGTGTTCCCGCAGTTCCTGCGCGGCAGCGGCGCCGCGGTCGCGTCCCAGATGCTGGCCATGGCGGCGATCACCTCGGCGACGCAGCTGGCCGTCTACGGCGGCCTGGCGCTGGCCGCGGGACGCGCGCGCTCGTGGCTGCGCGGCAATCCGGCGCTGCAGCGCGCAGCGGGCCGCGGCGTGGGGCTGCTGCTGGTCGCGGCCGCTGCCTGGACGCTCGCCCACGGCCTGCTGCCGCGCTGACGGCCGCTTGCTCAAGAACAGCTTCGCGCGCTGAGCACGCTCGGCCGTCCGCGGGCAATCAGTTCGCCGGCGCCTTCGCCTCGATCTTCACCGGCACCGTGATGTTGCACAGGTCGATCGCGCCGGCCGGATGCACGTACCACGCGTCCTTGCGATTGCGGCGCGACTCGATCACCTCGTTCCACTGCGGCGTGTCGGTGCGGAACACGCGCACGTCGGGCCGCGCGGCCTCGGGCATGTCAGCCAGGCGCTCGACCTTCGTGATCTTCACGTTCTGCTCGGGCTTGTCGTAGAAGCCCATGTTCTGCCCGCCGCGCGGCAGCGACGACAGCAGCTCCATGCCCTGCAGCACGCGCGCCACCGGCGCGATGTTGAGGTCGAGGCCGCGCGGCGACTGGCCGATCACCGCGTAGAGCTCGGCGCCGCTGCCCGAGTCGACCGTCATGCCGCGGCCTGCGCCAATGGTGCCGTAGCAGTGCGCGATCCAGGCGCGATGCGTCCTGGGGTCGGCCGCCACCGGAAAGCCGTCGACGAAGCCGGTGACCGGCGCGAACACGTCCTTGTCCTTGAGCCTCGCGATCTTCAGGCCCTTGTCGCTGATGAAGAACTCGGGCGCCAGCGTGCGCTTCGCGTCGCCGAGAGACCGCCCCTTGGTCGCGTCGTCGTCGTCGGCCGCCGGGTCGCCCCACTGCGCGACGAAGTTGTCCTGCACGCGCACCACGGCCAGGCCGTCGAAGTAGTGCTGGGCGACGAGCTTGCGGATGTTGTCGGCGTGCAGCGGCGCGAAGCGCGGCGCGAGCTCGATCCAGACGATGCCCGAGGGCAGCGTCATCGCGAGCACGTCGTTCGGGTCGGGCCGGCGCCAGGCGCTGTCGGGTGCTTCGCGCACGATGTCGGCGGCGGTGCGCAGCTTGGGCGCGGACGCGGCCGGCGCGGGCGCGGAGGCCTGCGCATGGGCGGCGGCGGCCGCGACGAGAAGGCCGGCGACGGCGGCGAGGCGAAGAAACGGAAGGCGGTTCGGCACGGGACTCCTTGGGTGTCGGGTTCAGGCGGCGAGGCGCGACGCGATCCAGGCGTCCACTTGCTGCTCGAGGATGCCCAAGGGTACCGAACCCAGGCCCAGCACGGCGTCATGGAATGCACGCAGGTCGAAGCGCGCGCCCAGCGCGCCTTCAGCCCGCGCGCGAAGCTCGCGGATGCGGATCTCGCCGATCTTGTACGACAGCGCCTGTCCCGGCCAGCTGATGTAGCGGTCGACTTCGGTGGCGACCTCGTGCTCGCTGAGCGCGGTGTGCGCGAGCAGGTAGGCACGCGCGTCCTCGCGGCTCCAGCGCTTCGCATGCAGGCCGGTGTCGACCACCAGCCGCGCCGCGCGCCACATCTCGTAGGTCAGGCGGCCGAACTGCTCATACGGGGTGAGGTACACGCCCATCTCGTCGCCCAGGTGCTCGGCGTACAGCGCCCAGCCCTCGCCGTAGGCGTCGACGAAGCTGTGGCGGCGGAACGCCGGCTGGCCGTCGAGCTCGGCGGCCAGCGCGATCTGCAGGTGATGGCCGGGCACGGCCTCGTGCAGCGTGAGCGCCGGCAACGTGTAGAGCGCGCGCGACTCCAGCGCATGCGTGTTGACCCAGTACATGCCGGCGAAGCCGATCGGCTGCGGCGCGAGCACGTAGCGGCCGGTCGTGTAGAACGGCGCGATGTCCTCCGGCACCGGCGCCACGCCGTAGGGCTGGCGCGGCAGCACGCCGAAGAACTTCGGCAGCAGGCCGTCGACGCGCTTGGCGATCCACGACGCGTGCGCCAGCAGCTCGTGCGGCGTGCGCGCGTAGAACTGCGGGTCGGTGCGCAGGAACTGCAGGAAGGCCGGCAGCTCGCCGTCGAATCCGGCTTGGCGCTTGACCTCGTGCATCTCGGCCAGGATGCGCGCGACCTCCTGCAGGCCGCGCTGGTGGATCTCGTCGGCCGTCAACGGCAGCGTCGTGTAGTGGCGGATCTGCGCGGCGTAGAACGCGTCGCCGTCGGGCAGGTCGCAGGCGGCGGTCGTCCGGCGCGCGCCGGGCACGTAGGTCTCGCGCATGAACGCGAGCAGCTCGCGATACGCCGGCAGCACCTGGTCGGCGATCACCGCGCGCGCCTCGTCTTGCAGCGCCGAGCGGGCCTCGACGGGCACGCCCACCGGGAATGTCGCGAACGGCCGCCAGAACGGCGTGGCCGTGGCGTCGGTCAGCTGCGCGATCGCCACGAGCGGCTGGTCGCGGCCCTCGAGCACGATCTGCGGCACCGTGAACCCGGCCGCGAGGCCTTCGCGCATCAGCGCGATGTGCTCGCGCATGAAGCGCGGGATGTCGGCCAGGCGCGCGAGGAAGCGGCGATGGTCGGCCGCATCGTGCAACGGCTGCGCGTCGCAGAGGTCGACCAGCGGCCCGTAGAAGCTCGAGTCGCTGTTGAGCGGCATCAGGTCGGCGTGCGACTCGATCGCCGCGATGAAGCCGTGCAGCTGGTTCTCGAACACCGCGCGGTCGATGCGCGCTGCGGGCGACATCTCGTCGACAGGAATCGCGGCCAGCGCCGCGCGCGTGTCGCGCCAGCGCGCGAGGCGTGCGGCGCGCGAGCCGGCGTCCACCTGCTCGAGGCGGTCGTCGTGCGACGCGTCGCCGACGCTGGTGGCGAGCTGCGGAAACTGGCCCAGGCGCCAGGCCCATTCGTCGGCGGCCAGCTGCGCGAAGCGCGCGTCGGCCGCGGTGGCGTGCGTCGTCATCGTCAGGCGACGTTGCGCGGACGCGCGGCCAGCTTGTCGGCGATCAGCGCCAGCGTCGCCTCGCGCTCGGCGCCCTCGAGCACCAGCCGCGGCGCGCGCACGCGTTCATGGCCCTGGCCGACCTGCTGCTGCACGAGCTTGATCAGCTGCACGAACTTGGGCACCGTGTCCAGCGTCAGCAGCGGCAGGAACCAGCGGTACAGCTCGTCGGCCGCCTGGCGCGCCTGCGCGGCCGTCGCGGCGTCGCCCGAGTTCGCGCGCATCGCCAGATCGAACAGCCGCACCGATTCGAGCGGCATCGCGTTGACCAGGCCCGCGACCCAGCCGGTGGCGCCGGCCGCGATGCCCTCGACGATCACGTCGTCCACGCCCACCAGGATGGCGAGCCGGTCGCCCAGGCGATGGCGGATCGCGGCGATGCGGCGAATGTCGGCGCTCGACTCCTTGACCGCCACGAGGTTGCCGTGCGCCCGCGCCAGCTCCTCGACGTGCTCCGGCCTGAAATCGGTGCGGTAGGCGATCGGGTTGTTGTAGAGCATGCATGGCAGCGGCGTCGCCTCGATCACGGCCGACACGTGCGCGCGCATCTCGCGCCAGTCGGTCGAATAGACGTACGGCGGCAGCACCATCAGGCCGGCGCAGCCGACCTGCTGCGCCTCGTTGGCCAGGAAGCAGGCCTCGTCGGTCGACAGTGCCGCGATGCCCGCGACCAGCGGCACTCGGCCGTCCAGGGCCTTGGCCAGCGTGCGCAGCACGTCCAGCTTCTCGGGCACCGACAAGGTGGCCGCCTCGCCGAGCGAGCCGAGCGCGACGATGCCGGTGCAGCCGGCCTCGATCATCCACAGCGCGTGGCGCGCCAGGAAGGCGTGGTCGACGTCGCCGTCGGCGGTGAAGGGGGTGGTGATGGCGGGCATCACGCCGTTCCAGGTCATGCTCATGGCTCAGGTCTCCAGGTGGGATGGGGGTTGGTCGATCGCCAGCAACGTGGCGAGCGGCGCCGGTGCCAGCGGCGGGCGGACGGGCAGGCGCGGCCAGTGCATCACGGCCGCGAGGGTGTCATGGCAGAGGCGTCCTTGGCAATGCCCCATGCCGCAGCGCGTGGCGAGCTTGGCGGCGCGCAGGTCGGGCTGGTCGCGCAGCGCCGACCAGGGCACGTCCTCGCAGCGGCAGACGAGCGTGTCGTCGCGCAGGCGCGCGGCCCAGTCGGCGGGGGCGGGAAACCTGGCGGCGACGGCCGCGGCGAAGGCGTGCTCGCGGGCGAGGCGGCGGGAAGGTCTTGCGGGTTGGTCGAGGGCGACGGCACATCCGGCGGCTTCGCCTTGCAGCTGCGCCGCCACGGCGCCGGCGATGCCCGTGCATTCGCCCACGGCCAGAACGCCGTCGACGCTGGTGCGCTGGCGCTCGTCGACCACGATCGCAAGCGCGCCGAGGCGCATCGCGAGCGCGCAACCGAGCGACTGCGCCAGCTCGGTCTGCGGGATCAGGCCCCAGCCGGCAGCGAGCGCATCGCAGTCGACGACGCGGGGGCGACCGCCCTCGCCTTGCAGCACGACGCGTTCGACGCGCCCATCGCCCTCGGCCGCGATCACGCGCGTGCCGACGTTCGACGGCACGCCCAGCAACGACGCGCCCAACCGCATGGCCTGCAGCGCCTTGCGCGGATGCGCGGCCAGCGTGCCCGCGAAGCGCGCCAACGCGACGGCCGAGGCCTCCTCGACCAGCCCGACGACCTGCGCGCCCTCGCGCCGCAGCGTCGCGGCCGCGGCCAGCAGCAAGGGACCGGTGCCGGCGACCAGCACGCGCCGCCCGCGGATCGGCCAGCCGCCCTTGACCAGCGCCTGCAGCCCGCCGGCACCGAACACGCCGGGCAGCGTCCAGCCAGGGAACGGCAGCAACCGCTCGCGCGCGCCGGTCGCGAGGATCAGCTTGTCCCAGCGAAGGCGTCGTGCGCCGTCCGGGCCGTCGATCAGCAACGTGCGCTCCGGCAGCGCCATCACGACGCGCGTGCCGGACAGCACGCGCACCCCTGTGGCCGCCAGACTCGCCAGGGCACGCGCGACCGGTTCCGCCGCGACCCCCTGCCGCGCCCGCCAGACCTGGCCACCGGGCAGCGGTGCCGCGTCGAGCAACAGCACGTCCAGGCCCGCGGCCGCCGCGACCCGCGCCGCGGCCAGGCCTGCGGGGCCGGCGCCGACGACGACCACGCGGGCGCGCAGTTCGGCGAGGTTGTCCGACTCAGGCATCAGTTCGGATCTCCATCCCCGCCACGCACAAGGTCTGGCAGCCGAGTCGATGCGCGCGGCCATCGACGTTGACACGGCACTCGCCGCACACGCCCATGCCGCACAGCGGCTGCCGCCGCGCGCCGCCGGGCGAGACGCGCCCGCCATGCCCCGGCGCGCCGATCTCGACTGCCGCGGCGACCAGGGTGCCCGCCGGGACGTCGACAGTCCGGCCGTCGACGCGGACCTTCATGCCGCCACCTCGACGAAGCGCTCGGGCGAATACGGCGCGGCGTCGATGGCGGGCGCACGTCCCAGCAGCAGGTCCAGCCAGAGGCTCGCGGTGCCGCTGGCGGTCGTCAGGCCGAGGCCTTCGTGACCGGTCGCGACCCAGTGGTTGCCCCGCGCGCTCGCCGGGATGAGCCCGATGATCGGCCGCCCGTCGGGCGTCGCCGGCCGGAAGCCGGCCCAGCAGCGCAGCATCTGCAACGTGCCGATCCCGGGCAGGAAGCGCTGCGCGCGGCGCACCATGCGGGCCAGCAGCGCGGCGTCGACGTCGACGCTCGTGTCGGAAAAGCTGCGCGACGACCCGAGCAGCAACTGGCCCGACTCGCGCGGCTGGGCATTGAACGCCACCGATTCGTCGGCATCGCCGTGCGCCGCGTCGATGTAGCCCAGCTCGACGAGCGCATGGCGGATGTAGCCGGGATAGCGGTCGGTGATCGCGAGCTGGCCCTTGCGCGGACGCAGCCGCAGCGGCGACTCTCCCGGCCACAGGCGTGCGCTGTCGCAGCCGGCCGCGAGCAGAACGTGGCCCGCGACGACACGACGGCCATCGGCCAGCAGCAGGCCGTCGTCTCGCAGCGCGGCGACCGGCGTCATCTCATGGATGGCACCGCCGGCCGCGCGCACGTCGGCGGCGAGCCGCGCGGCCATCTCGGGGCCATACGCGACCTCGTCGCCGCCCACGCGCAAGGCACCGGCCAGGTCGCGCGCCAGGCGCGGCTCGGCAGCGTGCAGCACGTCGGGCTCCAGCCACTCGGCCGACAGCCCGGCGGCCTGCAGGCGCGCGAGCTTGGCGTGCGCCGCGGCGCGCTGCGCGGCCGTCTCGGCCAGCCACAGCGTGCCGGTGGCGCGGCGCTCGATCGCCTGCCAGCCGCTCCACTCGCGCCACAGCCGCATCGACAGCCTCGCCAGCGCGAATTCGGCCGGGTCGTCGTCGATGGTCACGAGATGGCCCATGCCCGCCGCGGTGGCGCCGGCGCCGATGCGCTGGCCTTCGAACACCGCCACGCGCAGCCCCGCGCGTGACGCGGCGCGCGCGCAGGCGCAGCCGACGATGCCGCCGCCGACGATCGCGACGTCGACCGACTCGCTCATCAGGCAACCCTCCGCCCGACGGCTGCGGTGCGAGCGCCTTCGGACGGCCGGGCGTCGCTCATGCGCGGATGCCGTCGCGGAACGGATCGTCCTCGGCCAGCAGCAAGGTCGACTCCGCCGTGATCCATGCCCGGCCGCTGACGGCCGGCAGGATGCGGCCCGGCTCGCCGTCGGCCGGCGCCCAGCGCCCTTCGAAGCGGCTGCCGATCACGCTCTCCTGCACCCATGTGGCGCCGGCGGCGAGGTGACCGTCGGCGGCCAGGCAGGCCAGCTTGGCGCTGGTGCCGGTGCCGCACGGCGAGCGGTCGTAGGCCTTGCCGGGGCACAGCACGAAGTTGCGCGCGTCGGCGGTGGGGGACGGCGCGAACAGCTCGACGTGGTCGATCTCGGCGCCGTCCGCGCCGGCGATGCCCTGCGCGGCCAACGCGCCGCGGATGCGCCAGGTCAGGTCGGTCAGCGCCTCGACGTGCGCCAGCGCGAGCACCGGCAGCGGGTCGAACTGCTGCGCGTCGACCAGGAAGAACCAGTTGCCGCCCCAGGCGACGTCGCCGGTCACCGGGCCGATGCCGGGCACGTCCAGCGTCACGCCCGCGCGATGTCTGTACGCGGGCACGTTGAAGACGGTGACGCGGCCGTCGGCGTGCAGCTCGGTCTCGACCGGGCCGACCGGCGTGTCGAGCCGGTGTCGACCCGGTGCGATCCGGCCCAGGTGCGCCAGCGTGGCGACGACGCCGATCGTGCCGTGGCCGCACATGCCCAGCATGCCGACGTTGTTGAAGAAGATCATGCCCGCCACGCAGCCGGGCGCGCGCGGCTCGACCAGCAGCGCGCCCACCATCGTGTCGCTGCCGCGGGGCTCGCAGGCGACGGCGGAGCGGAAGCCGTCGTGGTGGCGCGAGAAGTCGGCGCGCTGCTCGGCGAGCGTGGCGCCGCGCAGCGCGGGCGCGCCGCCCAGCACGACGCGCGTGGGCTCGCCGGCGGTGTGGGAGTCGATGACGGAGATCCTGTGCATGCCGCGATTCTGGGACCGCCGCGCCGCCACGGCTTGATCGATTGCTCGCGTCGCCATGACGATTTCAGCACAATGGCGGCATGCACGACCTGACCGCCATCCCGCGCCTGCCGCTCTCGATGCTGGAGCGCCTGTTCGACACGCTGCCCGACGTCGTCTTCTTCGCCAAGGACGCCGAGGGCCGATACACGCACGCCAACCAGACGCTGCTCGATCGCCTGCGGCTGACGAAGCGCGCACAGCTGGTCGGGCGCCGCACGGACGAACTCTTTCCGGGCGGACTCGGCGACCGTTATCGCGAGCAGGACGAGGCCGTGCTGCGCGGCGGCGCCGAGATCGCCGGGCAGCTGGAGCTGCATCTCTACCCGAACCGCGCGCCCGGCTGGTGCCTCACGCACAAGTTCGCGTGGCGCGAGCCCGGCCCCGCGGGCAGCCGGCGGCGTGAACAGGTCGTCGGCCTGGTCGGCTTGTCGCGCGACCTCGCCACGCCGGGCTTGAGCCACGCGACGCCGCCGGCGACGTACGCGCGCGTCGCCCGCGTGGTCGAGCGCCTCCAGCGCGACTTCGCGGAGCCGCTCCAGATCGGCGAGCTGGCCCGCGAGGCCGGGCTGTCGATCGCGCAACTCGAGCGCCACGTGACGCAGCTCTACCGCGTCACGCCGCGCCAGCTGCTGGCGCGCGCGCGGCTCGATGCGTCGTTGACACTGCTGTCGGGCGACGCGTCGATCGCCGCGATCGCGCACGCCTGCGGCTACACCGACCACAGCGCGTTCGCGCGCCAGTTCAGGCGCAGCACGGGCCTGAGTCCGCGCGACTGGCGCGCACATCGGCCATGAAAAAGGCGGCCGAGGCCGCCTTCGCGAGAGGGCCGCTCGCGCTCAGCCCATGACCACGTTG
The DNA here is from genome assembly GCF_023231945.1 of Scleromatobacter humisilvae. GTDB lineage: Bacteria > Pseudomonadota > Gammaproteobacteria > Burkholderiales > Burkholderiaceae_C > Scleromatobacter > Scleromatobacter humisilvae. The sequence continues at coordinate 112,651 of NZ_JAJLJH010000002.1, read as the reverse complement.
AGGATCGCGTCGCAGATGCCCATGAGCGCCGCGGCCGAGATCAGGCCCGCGCAGATCGGCTCCGCGCCCTCGACCCAGATGTCGTGCGCCTTGGTGCCCGGCGTGCGATAGATGCGGCCCAGGATCCAGAAGCCCATCGCGCCGATCCACATCGAGACGCAGGAATCGAACGGCAGCACCACGCCCAGGCCGATCGACACCGCCGACAGCGGGAAGCGGCCCTTGGTCACGACGCGCAGCGCTTCCAGCACGACGGCCGCGACGGCCGCGATGCCGGCCGCCCAGATCGCCGTCACCGGCGCGCCCTTGAAGCCGTGCGAGATGATCTCGGCGACGCCGCGCCACTGCACGGCCGCCGGCATCGGGAAGGTGTCGGAGATGATCTTCGTGGCGTCGACCGCGCCGTTGGCGTCGGGCCGCAGGAACAGCAGGAAGAACAGCGGCACCGAGAAGATCGCGCCCGAGAAGATGCCGATCACGTGGCCCCACACCTGGTGGCGCGGCTTGCCGCCCAGCATGTAGCCGGGCTTGATGTCGGACAGCAGGCTGGCCGCGTTGCTGACGATCGTGCCGGTCATCGAGGCCGGCAGCAGGTTGCTGGCCGGGTTCGCGCGGTCGATCATGCCGACGGTGAACTGCGTGACCTTGGCCAGCGGGCCGGACGGCATCCACGACGTCAGGCCCATCGAGTTGGCGCAGATGATGGTCAGCACGTAGATCAGCGGCAGCGACACCAGCGACAGCAGCCACGGCACGCCGAAGAACGCATGAGTGACCCAGGCGCCGGCGAGGCCGAACACCGGCACGCCGACCCACGACACCCACAGCGGCACCTCGATGTGCTTAAGGACGTCGCTGCGCTGCGCCGGCGCGTCGGCCCTCTTCGACATCGACTTGAACGCCTTGGTGAAGATGTCGGGCTTGGCGAACAGGCCCACCATCGCGCCCACCACCATCATCGACACGCCCCACCAGATCGACCACTGGTTGACGATCTCGGCGCGCGAGATGTTGACCACATGGCCGTTGGCCAGCGTGCGCGCCACGATGTCGCCGCGCTCGATCATGATCGGCGCCAGCACGGCGAGATTGAGGATGCCGCCGATCAGCACGCTGGAGGCCACCGCCAGGCCCATCAGGCCGCCGACGCCCAGCATCGAGAAGTCGAGCGTGAAGCGCAGGCCCAGCTGGCGGATATCGGTGCCGAGGATCTTCGGCGCGGCCACGTGCAGCTTCGCGAGCCACATGTAGTAGTAGTCGTCGAGGTGGTCGTGCAGCACCCACGGCTCCTTCAGGCCGGCCCACACGTTCATGCGCAGGATCTTGAACTGGATCAGGCGCTGGAAGCCGTCCAGCACCAGCAGCTCCCAGATGGCCGTGATGCCGGCGGTGACGTAGAGCAGCTTGGCCTTGAACAGGCCGACGTCGGCGCCGCCGCTGTAGAGCGAGTCCAGCACCACGCCGCAGGCGCGGCCTTCGGGGAACGGCAGCTGGTCCTCGTTGATGAAGCGGCGCTTCATCGGGAAGGCCATCAGCACGCCCGTGATCGACACCACGACCAGCCAGACCATCATCTGCCACCACGACAGCACGTTGCCCGTCATCGCCATGTAGGCCGTCAGGCCCGCGCCCAGCGGCGTGATCACGTAGCCCGCGGAGGTGGCGATCGACTGCGTGCAGTTGTTCTCGAGCACGCTGAAGTCGCTCGCGATGCGGGCGTTGGACAGCGCACGGAACATCGCGAACGACAGCAGCACCGAGGTCAGGCCCACGCCGATGCCGATGCCCGTCTTGGCCAGCACGTACATCGCCGTGGCCGCGAGGATGCCGCCGAGCAGGAAGCCCGTGACGGCCGAGCGCACCGTCAGCTGGGGCATGTTGCCGCGGAAGACGTTGGCGAGCCACCATTCGTCCTTCTGCGCGCGCGTCCAGGTCTTGATCTGTTCTTCGTTGAGTTGCAGCAGGGCCATGGTCGAATCGTGGTCGATGTCTGGGGGCGGCGGCTTGTGGCCGCGACGCCGGATGGGGCCGGATTCTCGCAGCCGGCGGCCGCCGGCGCGCCCGAGGTAACGCGTAGACTCCGCGCCGGACCGAACTTTGTGCGGCCGATGGTCGTGATAATTCACGCTGTTCACGCCAGTCTTGGAGAAACACAGCATGTCCATGTTCCCCGCCGCCACCTACCAGGCCCGCCGCGCCGCCCTGCTCGCCCGCCTGCGCGACGCCGGCGCATGCGGCCTCGTGCTGCTGCCGGGCCACGTCGACAGCCCGATGAACTATCGCGACAACGCGTACGAGTTCCGCCAGGATTCGAGCTTCCTGTACTTCTGCGGCCTGCAGCAGCCCGAGCTCGCGCTGCTGCTGGACATCGACGACGGCAGCACGACGCTGCACGGCGACGACATCGGCATCGACCACCTCGTGTGGACCGGCCCGCTGCCCAGCGTGGCCGAACGTGCCGCGCTGTCCGGCATCGAGCGCACGGCGACGAATGCCCGCCTTGGCGCGACGCTGTCGACCGCCCGCACGGCAGGTCGCGACGTCCACTTCCTCAAGCCCTACCGCGGCGAGACGCGTCTCGCGCTGGCCGCCTGGCTGGGGCTGGCCGACGCGCAGATCGACGCCGCCGCCAGCCGCGCGCTGACGCTGGCCGCGATCGCGTTGCGCGCGGTCAAGAGCACGTCGGAAGTCGCCGAGATCGAGAACGCGCTGCACGTCACGCGCGACATGCACCACCTGGCGATGCGGCTGAGCCGCCCGGGCGTCGTCGAGCAGGAGATCGTCGGCGCGATGGAAGGCCTCGCGCTGGCGCACGGCCGCCGCCTCGCGTACCCGTCGATCTTCACGAGCCGCGGCGAGATCCTGCACAACCACGACCACTCGGTGAAGCTGAAAGGCGGCGAGCTGATCGTCAACGACACCGGCGCCAACTCGCCCATCGGCTACGCGTCCGACATCACGCGCACCATCCCCGTCGGCGGCAGGTTCACGGGACTGCAGGCCGAGCTCTACGACCTCGTGCTGGACGCGCAGACGCAGGCCATCGCCGCCGTCGCGCCGGGCGTGCCGTATCGCGACATCCACGGGCTCGCCTGCCGCGTGATGGTCGAGGGCATGAAGACGCTGGGCTTCATGCGCGGCGATGCCGCCGAGGCCGTGCAGGCCGGCGCACACGCGATCTTCTTCCAGTGCGGCACGGGCCACATGATGGGCCTGGACGTGCACGACATGGAAGGCCTCGGCGAGAACGACGTCGGCTACGGCGAGGGCTTCACGCGCAGCACGCTGTTCGGCCACAAGTCGCTGCGGCTCGCGCGGCCGCTGCAGCCGGGCTTCGTCGTGACGATCGAGCCGGGCGTCTACATCAACCGCTGGCTCACCGAGCGCTGGCAGGCCGAGGGCCGGCACGCGCAGTTCATCGACTACGCGATGTTCGACAGGCACGCCGACTTCGGCGGCATCCGCATCGAGGACGACATCCTCGTGACCGCCGACGGCCGGCGCGAACTGGGGCCGCCGATCGCGCGCACGCGCATCGACGTCGAGGCGCAATGCGCCAGTTGAGGAGCCGCCTGCCTTGAAAGCGTTTTCATACGCGGCCACAATCGGCCGCCCATGAACACGACCGCTTCCAAGACATGGCACGACGCCTCCTGACGGCGTGCCTCGCCGCCCTCGCGACCGGCTTGCACGCGCAGACGCCGATCGCGACCCCCGACGCGCCCGACTTCGGCCCGAACGTCCGCATCTTCGATCCGGCGACGCCCGCCGCGACGATCCAGGCGGCGCTCGACAAGGCGTTCGACTCGATGCTGCTGAGCCCCGACGCGGAGTTCGGCCCGCAACGCTTCGCGTTCCTGTTCAAGCCGGGCCGCTATGCCGTCACCGCCCGGGTCGGCTACTACACGTCGGTGCAAGGCCTGGGCCGCGAGCCGGACGACGTGCGCATCGCCGGCAACGTCGTCGCCGACAGCGGCTGGAACCTGCACGACCGCGACAACGCGCTGATCAACTTCTGCCGCTCGGTCGAGAACCTGGCGGTCGAACCCGCGGGCGGAACGACGACGTGGGCCGTCTCGCAGGCGGCGCCGATGCGGCGCGTGCACGTCGCCGGCAAGCTGCGCCTCAGCCCGTCCAACGACGGCAACGGCAAGGGCTACTCGAGCGGCGGCTACCTGGCCGACAGCCGTGTCGACGGCGTCGTGGAAACCGGTGGCCAGCAGCAGTGGTACGCGCGGGACAGCGAGGTCGGCGGCTGGCGCAGCGGCGGCTGGAACGCGGTGCTGTCGGGCGTGATCGGCGCGCCGCCGACATCATTCCCGACGCCACCCGTCACCACGCTGGCCACCACGCCGCGCTCGCGCGAGAAGCCGTGGCTCTTCGTCGACGAGTCCGGCAAGTACCGCGTCTTCCTGCCCGTGCTGCGCACCGACGCGTCGGGGGCGAGCTGGCGCGCGGGCTCGCCGACGCCCGGCACGTCCATCCCCTTGCGGCACTTCTTCGTCGCCCGACCCGGCGACACCGCAGCGACGATCAACGCCGCACTGGCAGCGGGCCTCGACCTGCTGCTGACGCCTGGCGTCTATCCGATCGACCGGACGATCCGCGTCACGCGGCCCGGCACCGTCGTGCTGGGCCTGGGCTTCCCGACGCTGCAGCCCGTGGCCGGCGTCACGCCGATGGCCGTGGCCGACGTCGACGGCGTGCGCCTCGCCGGCCTGCTGTTCGATGCCGGCACCGTCGACAGCGCCGCGCTGCTGGTGGTCGGCCAGGCCGGCTCGACGCTGCGCCACGCGGCCGATCCGGTGACGATCCAGGACGTGTTCTTCCGCATCGGCGGCGCCGTCGCGGGCAAGGCCACCACCAGCCTCGTCGTCGACAGCAACGACGCGATCATCGACCACGTGTGGGCCTGGCGCGCCGATCACGGCAGCGTGAAGCCGGGCTGGAACGTCAATCCGGCCGACACCGGCGTGCGCGTCGACGGCGACCGCGTGCTCGCCACGGGGCTGTTCGTCGAGCACTTCCGCAAGGCCGAGGTCGAGTGGAACGGCGAGGACGGCCAGACGGTCTTCTTCCAGAACGAGATGCCCTACGACGTGCCGGACCAGGCCGGCTGGAGCAGCGGCCGCGGCCAGGGCTGGCCTGCCTACAAGGTCGGCGACCGCGTGAAGCGGCACGAGGCCTGGGGCCTGGGCAGCTACTGCTTCTTCACGCGCGACGGCCGCGACTCGCACGTCGTCGCGTCGCGCGCGTTCGAGGTGCCCGAGACCGCCGGCGTGCGGCTGCACAGCCTCGTCACGGTCTCGCTGGCGGGCCGCGGCACGATCGCGCACGTGGTCAACGACAGCGGTGCCGCGACGAAGTCGGCCGGCGCCGAGGCGATCGACCTGGTCGGCTATCCGCAGACTGCATCGGACAATGGCGCGAAGCCCTGAAATCGACGCCCAACCTGTCTAGGGGACTGATGTCGAAACGCGACTCCGAGAATGTGCATAATGGGTTTCATGCCCGTGGAACAAGACCGTGCACTCCCAACAAGAAGCCGCCCAGGTTGCCTGCGCGGCTTTTTTGTTTCCTGAACCCCAACTCGCGACTCGTACGCACCCACATGCCACTTCCGAAGCCTCCCGCCACTCGCGCAGCTCTTCTGTCGGCTGCTGACTACGAATCGCAATCGGCTCCCAAGACGAGCCGCCGCAGCCAGAAGGCCGCGGACCCGAAGTCGAAACTGCTGGATCTTCATGACGACCGTGCGGAGACGGCCGTCGCCAAGGCGGCGCCCAAGCCCGCGCCAGCTCCTGGCGTCACGGCGCGCGCGCCCGGCACCGGCGGCGGCCTGCCCGTGAAGGCCCCTGCCGCGTATCCGATCGCGCCGGCCCCGGCGGCCAGGCCCAAGACGAGCCTCGGCGGCGCCCGCAAGCGCGCGCGCTCGGGCGGGCCGTCCAAGCTGTTCGTGCTCGACACCAACGTGCTGCTGCACGACCCGACGTCGATGTTCCGCTTCGAGGAGCACGACGTCTACCTGCCGATGATCACGCTGGAGGAGCTCGACAACCACAAGAAGGGCATGACCGAGGTCGCGCGCAACGCGCGCCAGGTCTCGCGCGACCTCGACGGCCTGGCCACCGAGGGCTCGCTCGATCCGGTCGCGGGCATCCCGCTGTCGAAGACGGGCCATCGCGAGGCCGGCGGCAAGCTGTTCTTCCAGACCCAGTTCCTCGATGCCAAGGCGCCCTCTGGCCTGCCGCAGGGCAAGGCCGACAACCAGATCCTGGCGGTCGTGCAGGCGCTGCGCGAACAGCATGGCGCGCGCGACGTGGTGCTGGTGTCCAAGGACATCAACATGCGCGTCAAGGCGCGCGCGCTGGGCCTGCCCGCGGAGGACTACTTCAACGACAAGACGCTGGACGACGGCGACCTTCTCTACACCGGCGTGCTCGCGCTGCCCCCGGATTTCTGGGACAAGCACGGCAAGACGATGGAGAGCTGGAACCAGGGCGGCCACACGTTCTACCGCATCGTCGGCCCGCTCGTGCCCTCGCTGCTGATCAACCAGTTCGTCTACCTCGAGACGCCGGGCGCCGCGCCGCTGTATGCGCGCGTCACCGAGATCACCGGCAAGTCGGCGGTGCTGAAGACGCTGCGCGACTTCACGCACGCGAAGAATGCCGTCTGGGGCATCACCGCGCGCAACCGCGAGCAGAACTTCGCGCTCAACCTGCTGATGGATCCGGAGGTCGATTTCCTCACGCTGACCGGCACCGCCGGCACCGGCAAGACGCTGGCCACGCTCGCCTGCGGCCTCGCGCAGGTGATGGACGAGCGCCGCTACAGTGAGATCATCGTCACCCGCGTGACGGTGCCCGTCGGCGAGGACATCGGCTTCCTGCCCGGCACCGAGGAAGAGAAGATGGGCCCGTGGATGGGCGCGCTCGACGACAACCTCGAGGTGCTGTCCAAGGGCGACGGCGGCGCCGGCGAATGGGGCCGCGCGGCGACGCAGGATCTCGTGCGCTCGAAGATCAAGGTCAAGAGCCTGAACTTCATGCGCGGCCGCACCTTCCTCAACAAGTTCGTGATCATCGACGAGGCGCAGAACCTGACGCCCAAGCAGATGAAGACGCTGATCACGCGCGCGGGCCCGGGCACGAAGATCGTCTGCCTCGGCAACCTCGCGCAGATCGACACGCCCTACCTCACCGAGGGCAGCTCGGGCCTGACCTACGCGGTCGACCGCTTCAAGGGCTGGCCGCACGGCGGGCACATCACGCTGGCGCGCGGCGAGCGCTCGCGGCTGGCGGATTTCGCGTCGGACGCGCTCTGAACAGGCGTCGCCGCCAACGAGAAGGGTCGCCGCGGCGACCCTTTTTTCATTGACCGGCCACGAACGTCACTTCTTCAGCCAGTCGAAGAACGCCTGCGAGCTGCCGTCGCGTCCGAGGAAATCCTTGACGACCTGCTGCGGCGGCTTCTGCGCGCCCTCGGCCAGCACGGTGGCGCGGAAGCGCGCGCCGACCTTGGGGTCGAGCTTGTCGGACGCGAACGCGGTGCGCATGTCGGCGGCCACCGCCTGGCTCCACAAGTAGCCGTAGTACCCGGCACCGTATCCACCGGCGATGTGCGCGAAGCCGCTCGGGAAGGTCGTTCCGGAGACGTAGCCCAGCGAGGTCGCGGCTTCCATCTTCTCCCACGTCTCCATCGGGTCGGGCGAGGCCGCGCCGTGCAGCGCGAGGTCGTAGGCCGCGTAGAGCTGCTGGCGCGCGACCTGCGAGCCCTTGCCGAAGTCGCGCGCGGCGCGGGCCTTGTCGACCAGGTCGTCGGGCACGGGCTTGCACGTCGGGCAGACCTCCTGGAAGACCTTGAGCACCTTCTTGTCGTAGACCCAGTCCTCCAGCATCTGCGACGGCGCCTCGGCGACGTCCTGCGCCACGTTCTCGCCGGCGTCGCTGGCGTAGCGCGTGGCCGACAGGTTGTCGCGCAGCGTGTGGCCGAACTCGTGCATCAGCGTCTCGAGCTCGCGCAGCGTCAGGCCCCGCTTGTCGAAGTTCACGACGAGCGCCGACTGCGCCTGGCGCGGCACGCTCGTCGCGCCATTGCGGTAGTTCCACGTGGCCGCGCGGTTGTACTTGCCGTCGCGCGGGGTCGGGTCGACGAACAGCGTGGCGATCTTCCTGTTGCTCGCGACGTCGGTGACGGCCCAGGCCTGCACCTCGGGCGCCCAGACGTTGGCGTTGGCGACCTTGTCGTAGCGGATGCCGAACATCTTCTCGGCGACGCGCATCACGAAGCGCAGGCTGTCCTGCGGCGGGAAGTACGGGCGGAACGCCTCGTCGTCGACGTTGAAGCGATCGTGCAGCACTCGCTCGGAATAGAACATCGTGTCCCAGCGCTGCAGCTTGGTGGACTCCAGCGGCTGGCCGAGATGGCGCGCCTTGGCCTGGCGCAGCTCGGCGACGTCGTGCTGGTCCTGCTCGGCGACCGCGGCGCGGACGTCGTCCAGGAACTTCGCGGCCCGCGCGGGCGACTCCACCATGCGCCGGCGCAGCACGAACTCGTCATAGCTCGCGAAGCCGAACAGCTTCGCCTGCTCCAGACGCAGCTGCTCGATCTGCGCAAGCAGCTTCAGGTTGTCGGGGCCGCCCTCGTTGGTCTTGGCGCGCCACAGGCGCTCGCGCGCGCCGGCGTCGTCGGCGGTCTGCATCACGGTGGCGTAGATCGGGCCGTCGATGGGCAGCGTCACCCTGCCGCCGGCGTCGCGCGGCTGCTCCTTCCAGGCTGACTCCGGCACGCCCTTCAGCTCGGCGTCGGTGAACGCGACGAGCGTGCGGGCGTCGCGGATGTTGCGGTTGAACTGCTGGCTCAGCGTGGCCAGCTTGTCGGCGATGGCCTTGGCGCGGGCCTGCTTGTCCTTGGGCAGCGCGACGCCGGAGTCCTCGAACGCCTCCAGCGCGCGCTGCGCGGCGCGCTTGTCGACCGGATCCTTCAGGACGGCCACCGTCTGCTTCGCGCCCTGGTAGACCGCCTCGTTCATGCCCAGCGTCGCCTGGAAGTCGCTCCAGCGCTGCTCGCACTTCTCGGACTCCGTGCGCACGTCGGCGTCCGGGTGCACGTTCTGCAGGAAGATCAGCGCGCCGCTCTGGTCTTCCTCCCAGTTGTAAAGGTTCTCCCAGCCCTTGAGCCAGTCGGCGCCGGCCTTGCGCTTTTCCAGTTCCTTGACGCGCATCAGCGCGCCCTCGAGGCCGGTGGTGCACGCCGAAGCCACCTGCGGGCCGTGGTCGAACTTCGGGAAAGGCAGGTCGGCGACCGGGTTCTCGACCACCGGCTTGACCGGAATCGGCTTCGGATGGGCCGGGGCGCGCCGGCGCGCGGGTGCCGCGTCGGCCGACGGCACGGCCGTCGCCAGGGCGGCCGCGAGCGCCAGCGCGGCGGGAAACACGTTCGATCTCTTCATCGGCTCTCCGGGAACGGGAAACGCTGCTCGACAGGGGTTCGTGGCGCCTTGCCGAGCGGCCGCGCGATTGTCACTGCGTGTAGACGGAAATTCCGCGCACGATGTGACGAGATGCAGATTTACCGACCCGAAACGTTCGTGCAAACCCTGCTGGACGGCACGTAACTGCATGCAAGTCTTTGTATTTGCTCAGGTTTTATCCGCCACCCTGGTTGACCCGAAAAGCTGGCATACGTTATGCTGGCCCCGTGCGAATTATCAAGAACAACCGAGGGGCCACGGCATCCGAGCCGTCCCGCCACCTCTCCCGACTCGTTGGGATCCTGATGATGTCGGCGGCGCTTGGAGCGCCGCTGGGCACGGCGCTGGCTGCCCCGCAGTCCGTGCGCCAACCCGCGATGCGCCCGGTCGACGACCAGGGCCTGCTCGACTCGGTGGCCAGCTCGGTCGCCAGCAAGGGCTCGCAGCTGATCTCCACGGTGCGCGACGGCACGACCAACCTGGTCGATTCCGCCATGAACTTCCTGGGCGTGCGCTACAAGCTGGGCGGCAACACCGCCGAGACCGGCTTCGACTGTTCGGGCTTCACCCGCTACGTCTTCGAGTCCAGCCTCGGCCGCGTGCTGCCGCACCGCGCCGACGAGCAGGCCAACGCGCCCGAGCTCGCCAAGGTCGACAGGAAGGACCTGAAGCCGGGCGACCTCGTCTTCTTCGACACGATGCGCCGCACCTTCTCGCACGTGGGCATCTACCTCGGCGACGGCAAGTTCATCCACTCGCCCCGGACCGGTGAATCCGTGCGCATCGAGGACATCAACATTTCCTACTGGGCGCGCCATTTCACCGGCGCGCGCCGCGTGCCCGAGCTGGCCGACGCCAACGGCAACGCCAACACCTCGATGCTGGCGTCGCTGACGGCGCGCTTCTCGGGGCAGAGCGCGCTGGACAAGCCGGTCGTCACGCCCGTCGCCGCGGCCGCCGCGCCGACGGCCCAGCTGGCCTCGCTCAATCCGTCGGGCCTGCGCCTGGGCAGCACGCTGCCGTCGCTGCCGGCCACGGCGCCGACGTCGCTTGGCCCGACGCACGAGCCGTTCGCCCGCGCGATCGCCGAGCGCTGAGCATTCCCCCGATTCCGCCTGCACGGCCCGCCTCGCGCGGGCCGTGTCGTTTCCGGCGATAGCCCGACCGCCGTCGCAAGCGCGCGGGCCGGGCACAATCGAGGCATGGGCAAGATCTTCGCAATCAACGACCTGCGGCGCGGCCCCGCGCCGACGGGCCTGCGCGCGCCCGCAAGCGGCCTCGCGCCGGGCCAGGATCGCCTCGACACGCTGGCCCGGCCGTTGCGCGACCTGCGCATCTCCGTCACCGATCGATGCAACTTCCGCTGCAGCTACTGCATGCCCAAGGAGGTCTTCGACAGCCACCACGTGTTCCTGCCGCAGTCGGCGCTGCTGAGCTTCGACGAGATCACGCGGCTCGCGGGCCTGTTCGCGCAGGCCGGCGTGCGCAAGCTGCGCCTGACCGGCGGCGAGCCGCTGCTGCGGCGCAACTTCGAGCACCTCGTCGAGATGCTGGCCGCGCTGCGCACGCCCGACGGCCAGCCGCTCGATCTCACGCTGACCACCAACGGCTCGCTGCTCGCGCGCAAGGCCGCGGCGTTGAAGGCCGCGGGGCTCGGGCGCGTCACCGTCAGTCTCGACGCGATCGACGACGCCATGTTCCGCCGCATGAACGACGTCGACTTCTCGGTGGAGGACGTGCTCGAGGGCATCGCCACCGCGATCGCCGTCGGCTTCGCGCCGGTCAAGGTCAACATGGTCGTCAAGAAGGGCACGAACGACGACCAGATCGTGCCGCTGGCGCGAGCCCTGCAGGCGCGCTTCGGCAACGATGTCGTGCTGCGCTTCATCGAGTTCATGGACGTCGGCTCGACCAACGGCTGGCGCCTCGACGACGTGCTGCCCTCGCGCGACGTGCTCGCGCGCCTGCGCGAGATCGGCCCGCTGACCGCATTGCCGGCGAGCGCCGAGGGCGAGACGGCGAGGCGCTGGCGCTTCGATGACACGGGGCAGGAGATCGGCCTCATCTCGAGCGTCACCGAGGCCTTCTGCGGCAATTGCAACCGTGCGCGGCTGTCCACGGACGGCCAGCTGTACCTGTGCCTGTTCGGCACGCACGGCCACGACCTGCGCGCGCTGCTGCGCGGCGGCGTGGACGACGGCGAGATCGCCGCGGCGATCGACCACCTCTGGGCGCATCGCGACGACCGCTACTCCGCGCTGCGCACCGCCGCCACGCCGCCGCACGCCGCCGAAGAACGCCGCGTCGAGATGCACTACATCGGCGGCTGATGCCCGCCACGCCCGCGCGCGACGCCATCACCGGCCTGGTCCTGGCCGGGGGCCGCGGCCAGCGCCTGGGTGGCGTCGACAAGGGCCTGCAGCCCTGGCAGGGGCAGCCGCTGGTCGACCACGCGCTCGCGCGCCTCGCGCCGCAGGTGCGCGGGGTGATGATCAGCGCGAACCGCAACGCGCTCGCATACGCGTCACGCGGCGCGCGCGTGCTGGCCGATGCCTCGGACGACTTCCCCGGCCCGCTGGCGGGCATCCTGGCCGGTCTGCGAGCGTCGACGACGCCCTGGCTGGCCGTCGTGCCCTGCGACTCGCCGCGGCTGCCGGCCGATCTCGTCGAACGCCTCGCGCAAGGACTGGGCGATGCGCCGGGCGCAGTCGTGCGGCGCGGCGAGCGGCTGGAGCCGGTCTGCTGCCTGTTGTCGACGGCGCTGGCCGACGATCTCGAACGCTACCTCGCGGACGGCGGTCGCAAGGTCGAAGGCTGGGTCGCGCGGCACGCGGCGCCGGTCTCGTTCGACCGCCCCGACGACGCGGCGGCCTTCGCCAACATCAACACGCTCGACGACCTCGCGCGCTGATCAGCCCTGGCCGCCCAGCGCGGCCTGCACGCCCTTGTTGGCCAGCATGTCCGCACGTTCGTTGCCCGGGTCGCCGGCGTGGCCCTTGACCCAGTGCCACTGCACGTCGTGCGCGTTGGCGAGCGTCTCGAGCTGCTGCCACAGCTCCACGTTCTTCACCGGCTTGCCGTCGGCCGTCTTCCAGCCGCGGCGCTTCCAGCCGTGGATCCAGGTCATGATGCCGTTGCGCACGTATTCGCTGTCGGTGTAGATCGCCACGCTGCAGCGCCGCGTCAGCACCGACAGGCCCTTGATGACCGCGGTCAGCTCCATGCGGTTGTTGGTCGTCTGCAGCGCGCCGCCGAACAGCTCGCGCTCCTTGCCGCTGGCCGACAGCCAGCAGCCCCAGCCGCCCGGCCCGGGGTTGCCCTTGCAGGCCCCGTCCGTGTAGATCGTCACTTCGGTCGTCGAGTTCTCTGTCATGGGCGGCATCGTACCCGGGCGGCGTCTGCCTCGCTGTCGCGCAAGGCGAGCCCGCCACGATGAGCGTCAATGTCGCCGCACGCCCCTCTGGCGAGGTCCTGCTATCGCCGGGTCGCCGCGGTGCCGGGCCTCGCGGTCGTCGTCGCCTTCAAATGACGTGCCCCGCTAACGCCGCCGATTGATCGTCGCCACCGCCGGTGCCGTCGCCGTCTTCACGGCCTGCTTGCGCACCTTGCCCACCAGGTGCATCCCGCGCACGCGCTTGACCGCCACGAGGAAGTAGACCGCGCCCAGCACCGGCCACCAGCGCTCGCCCACGCGCTCCATCCACTCGAAGCGCGACAGCCACTTCTCCGAGCTCCACGGCGGCCGGTAGCAGCCGAACTTGCCGACCTCGATGTCGAAGCTCAGCAGCCGCAGCCAGTCGCGCAGCCGCCAGTAGCCGATGAACTCGCCGGCGCTCGGCAGGAACAGCGATTCGTCGGCCATGCGCAGGCTGTGGCCGGTGCGGCCCAGGCGCTGGCGCATGGCCCACAGGCTCACCGGGTTGAAGCCGACGATGACGAGCTTGCCGTCGGGCACCAGGCAGCGCGTGGCCTCGGCCAGCGCCAGGTGCGGGTCGGCGGCCATCTCCAGCGTGTGCGGCATCACGATGAGATCCAGGCTGCTGGACGCGAACGGCAGCGCCTCGGCGCAGCAGTGCAACCCGACGGGTACCTTGAGCGGCTGCGTGGAGATGCCAAGATCGCGCGGCGGCGCGATCTCCTGCGCCTCGGGGACGACCAGGCTGTCGCTGGCGAGCCAGCGGTTGGGCATGCGGTTGGCGCGCAGGCCGTCGAGCGAGGGCAGGCCCATCTGCAGCGCGTGATAGCCGAAGATGTCGAACACGGCGCGGTCGATGCGCTCCTGCTCCCACGCGAGCAGCACCTGGCCGGGCGGCGTCTTGAGCCACCCCGCCAACTCTATAATCGCAGCGCTTCTCTCCATGGATCTGATCGCCCTCCCCGCCTTCGCCGACAACCTCATCTGGATGCTTCACGACGGCCGGCAGGCCATCGTCGTGGATCCCGGAGCGGCGGCGCCTGTCAGGAACGCGTTGCGCGAGCGGGGTCTGCGGCTCGCGGCCATTCTAGTGACCCATCATCATCCGGACCACGTCGGCGGCCTGGCGGAGCTCGAGCCGCTGGTCGAAGGCACGATCTTCGGCCCCGCGCACGAGGCCATGCCGGTCGCGGTGGAGAAGATGTCGCAGGGCATGGCGTTCGGGCTGCTCGGCGCGCGGGTCGAGGTGCTGGACGTGCCCGGCCACACCGCCGGGCACATCGCCTACGTCGTCACCGAGCCCGGCGGCGAGCCGTGGCTGTTCTGCGGCGACACCCTCTTTTCCGGCGGCTGCGGCCGGCTGTTCGAGGGAACTCCGGCGCAGATGCGGCACTCACTAGATCAGCTCGCCGCATTGCCGGGCGAGACGCGCGTCTGCTGCGCGCATGAATACACGCTCTCGAACCTGCGCTTCGCGCGCACGGTCGAGCCCCACAACGCGGCCCTGGCCGAGTACGAGACCCGCTGCAAGGCGTTGCGCGCCGAAGGTGCGTGGACGCTGCCGTCGACGATCGCCACCGAACGCGCCGTCAACCCGTTCCTGCGCGTGCGCGAGCCCGAAGTGGCCGCGTCCGCCCGGGCCCACGGCGCGGCGTCGGCCGATCCCACCGCTGTCCTGGCCGCCCTGCGCGAATGGAAGAACACGTTTTGAATCTCACTCCCCCGACCCGGCGCCTGCCGCTCGTCACCGCACTGTCCTTCGTCCTCGCGCTGACGCTGGCGGCCTGCTCCTCGGTCGACCTCGGCCGCGCGGCCGCGCCCGTCACGACGGCCGCCGCGATGGCGCCCGCCGAGACCGCGTCCGCGGCCGAGCCCGCGGCGAGCGCCGCCTCGACGCAGGTCGCGACGTCCACGAGCGGCGCGGCCGGCGCGCCGGCGGCGGCCGCGTCCGACGCGGAGGCCATGGACGCCGATGACGACGACGACACCGACACGGCCGCGAAGTCCGCGCCCGCCGTGCTGCCGCCGTACGACCCGCTGCAGCCGGAGGCCAAGGTCAACCTCGACAACAGCGCCGCGCGCTCCGACCTGTGGCATCGCGTGCGCGACGGCTTCGCGATCCCCGACCTCGACAACGCCGAGGTCAAGGTGTGGGAGCAGTGGTACTCGTCGCGCCCCGACTACGTCGGCCGCATGACCGCGCGCGGCTCGAAGTACCTGTTCCACATCACGCAGGAAGTCGAGCGGCGCCACATGCCCACCGAGCTCGCGCTGCTGCCGTTCACCGAGAGCGCGTTCAACCCGCAGGCGATGTCGGTGGCCAAGGCCTCGGGCATGTGGCAGTTCGTGTCGGCCACCGGCAAGGACTTCGACCTCAAGCAGAACATCTTCCGCGACGACCGCCGCGACGTGCTCTCGTCCACCCGCGCCGCGCTCGACTACCTGCAGCGCCTGCACGACATGTTCGGCGACTGGCGTCTCGCGCTGGCCGCGTACAACTGCGGCCAGGGCACGGTGCAGCGCGCGATCGCCCGCAACCTGAAGGCCGGCCTGCCCACCGACTACGAGAGCCTGAGCCTGCCGGTGGAGACGCGCCAGTACGTGCCCAAGCTGCAGGCGGTCAAGAACATCGTCATGCACCCCGATGCGTACGGCCTGACGCTGCCGCCGGTCGGCAACCACCCGTACTTCCTCAGCGTGCCCATCGAGCGCGACATCGACGTCGACACCGCGGCGAAGCTGGCCAACGTGCCCATCGACGAGTTCCGCATGCTCAACCCGCAGCTGGACAAGCCCGTGATCCTCGCGGCCGGCACGCCGCAGGTGCTGCTGCCCTACGACAACGCCGACGACTTCGTGCGCGCCGTGAAGTCGCACCAGGGCGCGCTCGCCACGTGGACGGCCTACGTCGTCGGCAAGACGATGCGTCCGGCCGACGCCGCCAAGGCCGTGGGCATGAGCGAGGCCGAGCTGCGCGAGGTCAACCACATCCCCGCGCGCATGCTCGTGAAGTCCGGCTCGACGCTGCTGGTGCCGCGCTCGGCGCAGCACATCGCCGACGTCTCGGTGGCCGTCGCCGACTCCGCCGCGATGGCGCTGGCGCCCGACCTGCCGCCCACCCGGCGCGTCAACATGCGCATCGCCAAGGGCGGCGAGACGGTGGCAGCCGTCGCCAAGCGCTGGCACGTGTCGCCCACTGAAGTCGCGACGTGGAACCACGTCAAGCCGACGGCGAAGTTTGCGGCTGGCAGCACCGCGGTGCTGTTCCTGCCGCGCTCGACTTCGCTCGCGCGCGCGCCGGCGCATCCGGCGCCGACCAAGGCGGTCGCGAACGCGCCGGCCGGCAAGGCGGTCGTCGCCAAGGCCCCCGCTGCGAAGACGCGCGTCGCCCAGACGCCCAACGCCCGCAGCGGCGCGCACGTGGCCGTGTCGAAGGCGCCGCGCAGGACCGTCGTCGCGCACAAGGCCGCCGGCACGCCCGCCAAGCCCGTCTCCAAGACCAAGGTCGCGCAGCCCTGAGTCCACGAACCTCGAAGGACACACGATGAGCGCTTCCGTGATCGAGACCTGGCACCACCTGGTGCGCACCGGCGACGTGGCCGGCCTGCGCGAGCTGGTCGACGAGGACGCCGTGATGCACTCGCCCGTGGTGCACACGCCGCAGCGCGGCCGCAAGCTGACCGTGATGTACCTCGCGGCCGCGTTCCAGGTCTTCCGCAACCCGACGTTCCGCTACGTGCGCGAGATCGTCGGCGCCCGCGACGCGATGCTGGAGTTCGAGACCGAGATCGACGGCATCCTCGTCAACGGCGTCGACATCATTCGCTGGAACGACGCGAACCGGATCGTCGACTTCAAGGTGATGCTGCGCCCGCTCAAGGGCGTCAACATCATCCACCAGAAGATGGGCGAGATGCTCGCCGCGGCGCAGAAGCCTGCGGCCTAACCCGGATCCCTCTCGAACGCGATCACGCCGTTCGGCAGGTGCACCCACGGGTGGCGCCGGCAGTCGTAGACCGAGACCTGCGGCGGCGGGAACGACGGATCGCCGAACGCGCCGACCGCCACGCCCACCGAGGCCTCGACGCCCTCTTCCGTGTGGAACACCGTCGAGCCGCAGATCGGGCAGAAGCGGAACCGGAACCGAGCGCCCGCGTCCCCGGCGCGCACGTAGTCGGTGGCCTCGCCGGTGACCATGAACGGCGCCTCGAAGCTCGCCAGCGCGGCGAACACGCTGCCCGTGCGGCGCTGGCATTCGAGGCAATGGCAGACGCCGATGCCACGCGGCTGGCCCCGCACCTCGATGCGAAGCTGGCCGCAGGAACACGAGGCGATGCGGGTCGCGGCGGGGTCGGTCATCACGGTCTCCGGGATCGGTTCGTCGAGCGCTGGGGCATCATGCCGG
This sequence comes from Scleromatobacter humisilvae, assembly GCF_023231945.1. GTDB lineage: Bacteria > Pseudomonadota > Gammaproteobacteria > Burkholderiales > Burkholderiaceae_C > Scleromatobacter > Scleromatobacter humisilvae. The sequence goes on along the minus strand of NZ_JAJLJH010000002.1, from coordinate 95,356 downwards.
CGTGAACGATCAAGTCAAGGACGCCCCGCCGCACGCCGTCGCCCGCCTTCGTGCAACCTGCATCGCGCTGAGCCCGACGCGGCCCCGTCTCGACCGCGGCGAGCCGCGCCAGCAGCGCTGCGCCGCCTGCCGCCTGCCGCCCAGCCATTGCGCGTGCGCCCTGCGCGCGAGCGTGCCCACGCGCGCGGGCGTGTGCCTCGTGATGTCGGAGTTCGAGTCGCTCAAGCCCAGCAACACGGGCTGGCTCGTCGCCGATGTCGTGCCCGACACGTTCGCCTTCGCGTGGTCGCGCACCGCGGTCGATCCGGCGCTGCTCGCGCTGCTGGCCGATCCGCAATGGCAACCGGTGGTCGTGTTTCCCGGGGAGTTCGCGGCGCCGGAGCGCGTCGTCACCGAGTTGCCATCCGACCCGACGCGGCGTCCGCTGTTCATCCTGCTGGACGGCACCTGGGCCGAGGCGCGCAAGGCGTTTCGCAAGAGTCCGTATCTCGACCACCTGCCGGTGCTGGGCCTGCAACCGGAACAGCTCTCGCGCTACCAGCTGCGCCGCTCGTGGCACGAGCACCATTTCTGCACCGCGGAGGTGGCCGCACTGTGCCTCGCGCTGGCGGGCGACGCGCACGCGGCGCAGTTGCTCGAGGCCTGGCTGGACGTGTTCAGCGATCGCTACCTGCGCGCGAGGCAGAGCGTGGCGCCCGATCCCGAGGATTCGACTCATCGGCGCTTGCACAGCCTCGCTTCAGTGTCACGACAGACGACAACCAGCCCCTAATCCGCAGGCCTTGACGCTGCCCATGACACGGCGGCTAATCGGACACCTTTCGCCAGCACGGGAGTCCCTCCGATGTCGCACGCCCGCAAGCCCCTGACGCTGCCCGACGCGCTCCGCCGCGCAGGTTTCCTGAGCCTCCTGGCGCTGTCCGCGCCGATCGCCAACGCGCAGGTGACGGTCGTCTCCGGCACCTGGAACGCGTTCCGCGACAACCGCTCGACGAACGACATCCATTCCAGCCAGGGCGACGAGGTCCAGTACGGCGCCGACATCAGCGGCGGCTCCGCAGGCGACTTCGTGCGGGCCTTCGATCCGACCACCGGCATGGCGACGGGCTGGTCGCAGTGCGGGCCGTTGGCGGTCAACGAGAATTTCTGCTCCAGCTCCTTCAAGTATTCGTCGACCGTCATCAACGTCGACGATCCGTGGCGGATCCAGTTCACCAACAATCCCGCGGCCGGCCCCGAGGTTTCGGCGGCGGCGCCGAGCATCGCGGCGGCGCCGCTCATCCCCTTCCCGACCAACGTGACGATCTCGGCCGGCGCCACGCCGCTCACGCCCGTCATCAGCTGGACGGATCCGGCAGGCTATGTCCCGAACGGCATTCGCATCAACATCTACGACAAGGGCCAGATCCTCCCGAACGGCGTGGCCAACAACACCGAGAGCATCACGCTCACCGGCGCGGCCGCCGCCGCCACGTCGTTCACGCTGCCGGCGCCCGGGGTGGCGCTCAAGCTCGGTGGCAACTACGCGATCGGACTCCAGCTCATCTCGGGTCGCGGCGGCGTCGTGACATCGAACAACGCCACGTTCCTGTCGCGCTCGCAGTCGTACTTCGATTTCAGTCCGCAGGCGAGCGGGCCGCTCGACGTGCAGTTGCCGACGATCACGTCCGACGGCGTCTACAGCTTCCACGTCGGCGACGTTTCCTCGTCGTCCATCACCTTCATCGACCCGGCGGTCGCGACCGGCTACACCTATGCAACGGCGACCGGCGAGCCGAACTTCAAGTCGGTGCTGCTGCCCGACACGGGCGGCGGGCATTTCACGCTGACGTTCACGGTCGACGGCGTCACGCAGAGCGTCAGCCTCGATGCGGGGGCGCAGTTCTTCTTCCCGGGCGCCGGCGTGTCGACCTTCGTCGTTTCGGGCATCGACCCGGCGGCGGGGATCGATCCGACGAATGGCGAGGCCTTCATCACCGGACTGACCTTCGAGTCGGACGGGAGCTTCGACGGCACCATGACGCCCATGACCTTGACGGTCGGGGCCGTGCCGGAACCCGGCTCCCTCGCGCTGATGCTGGGCGGGCTCGCGTGCGTCGGCTTCGGCGCGCGCAAGCGAAGCGCAGCCGCGCGCGCGTCTCGCTGAAGCGCCTACAACTGCGCCTCGATCGCCGCCCTGTCGATGACCGACCACACCTGCGCGATCTTGCCGTCGCGAAATTCGTAGAACACGTTCTCCGCGAACACGATGCGCTTGCCATTGACGGCCACTCCCTGGAATTCGCCCGCGGGCGTGCAGTCGAACGCGAGACGGGCCGCGACATTCGGCGGATCGCAGGTCACGAGTTCGACGTTGAAGCGCAGGTCGGGGATCTCGCGGAAGTCGCTCTCGAGCATCTCGCGATAGCCCTGCAGCCCGAACGCGCGGCCGTTGTGGACGGCGTCGTGCGCCACATACAGCCCGAGCCGCGGCCAGTCCTGCGCGTTGAGGCAGGCGATGTAGTCGCGGTAGGTCGTGGCGAGTTCCGCTTCGGTCATGGGCATGGCGTTGGACGCAGTCTGGGGAAAGGAGAACGTGTCAGGATACCGGCTTGGCGGGCGCGGGCAGTCTCGACAGCATCGAATCGACCGCGCCCTTCAGGCTGCCGCGGCCGGCCAGCCAGGGCTGCCAGTCGTCGCGCAGCACCGGCACATAGGCCGGCCAGGCGCGACTGTAGACCCCGTTCTTCTGCGCGTACTCCACGTAGCCGCTCACGCCGTCCTGCGCGAGCACGTCCGACACCGTCGTGCCGACCGCCTCGAACAGCGCCGCGTGCCACAAGCTCTCCGGCACCGGGCGCCCCATCGCCTTGGCCTCGGTCTCGATCAGGTCGACCAGCTGGTCGTCCGCGCCGGTGTGCGACGCCTCGTGCCAGATCATCTCCAACGAGGCGAGGCCGTCGTAGCCCGGCCGGCCGCTGGGCAGCACGCTTTGCGGCGGGGGCGAGTCGGTGTACGCGCCGGTGAATTCGCCGGTCTCGACGACGATGTCGTCGCGGATGGACGCCGGGAAGCGCGCCTCGAAGATGCGCTCGAGCCGCGGCTGGATCCGCGCGCCGTAGCGCGCCTCGAGCACCTGCACGCGGGCGATCCATTCGCGATTGACGCGATCCTGGCCCGCCCACAGGCAACGCGCGTAGGCCGGCGCCGCGCGGTCGAGGACGGCCGCGAGCGCGGGCGGCAGGCCGAGTCCGTCGGCCCGCTCGAGCGCATCGTCGGCTCGCGCGAGCGCGTGCTTGATGTCGCGCAGCTGGTCGTCGAACAACAGGTTGCGCTGGCCGAAGGCGCTCGCGTAGTACGCCACGGCCTCGTGCATCGCGGCCATCTCGACGCCCGTCGGCGGCGCGCTCCACTTCACGTTGTCGATGCGGCCCGGGTGGCGCGCCGCATCGACCAGGAAGTGATGCAGGTTCATCAGGAACGCGCTGTGGAACTCGAAGCGCGTCGTCGTCGGCGCCGGCACGGGCGCCTCGGCGGCGCAGCCCGCGAACAGCGGCAGGGCGATGGCCAGCGCCAGCACGGATCGTTGGATCGTCATCGCGGCATGTTAGCGCCCTGCCCGCGTGCGCAGCGACACCTGCGTCGGCCCTGGTCGAGCCCGGCTCGATGGCCGGTCAGGACGCCTCAGCGCCGATCCGCCAACGCGTGCGCAATGGTCGACAGGTCGACGTATTCCAGCTCGCTGCCGGCGGGCACGCCGCGCGCCAGGCGCGACACGGTGATGCCGCGCGCCTTCAGCGCCTCGCCGATCACGTGCGCAGTGGCCTCGCCCTCGGCGGTGAAGCTGGTGGCCAGGATGACCTCGGCGGCCGGCTCGCGCTCGATGCGTTCGAGCAGCGGGCCGACGCCGATGTCGCGCACGCCGACGCCGTCCAGCGGGCTGAGCCGCCCCATCAGCACGAAGTACAGGCCCTTGTAGCTGCCGGTGCGCTCGAGCGCCGACTGGTCGGCCGGCGTCTCGACGATGCACAGCACGTTGGCGTCGCGCTCGGGATCGGCGCAGACGTCGCACAGCGTGTGCTCGGTGAAGGTGTGGCAGCGCTCGCAGTGGCGGATGTCGTGCACAGCGCCATCGAGCGCCGTCGCAAGCCGCATGGCGCCCTCGCGGTCGTGCTGCAGCAGGTGGAAGGCCATGCGCTGCGCCGACTTCACGCCGACGCCGGGCAGGATGCGAAGTGCCTCAACCAACGAAAGAAGTCGTGCCTCGCTCATGGATGTTCAGACTTTGCCGGCGCTGCCGCTCGGGCAGCGGCCGGAAGTTCAAGGGAGCGCGGGATCCGGCTCTGCCGGGCCCGTCGCGACCGGCCCCCTCGGGGGGCAGCGGGCGCCAGCGAGCGTGGGGGCGTCAGAAAGGCATCTTCATGCCGGGAGGCAGCGGCATGCCGGCGGTGACCTTGCCCATCTTGGCGGAGCTCACCTCTTCGGCATTGCGCAGCGCGTCGTTGAACGCGGCGGCCACCATGTCCTCGAGCATGTCCTTGTCGTCCGCGAGCAGGCTCGGGGCGATGGTGACGCGGCGCACGTCGTGCTTGCAGGTCATCGTGATCTTGACGAGGCCGTTGCCGGCCTGGCCGTCGACCTCGATCGTCGCGAGCTCGTCCTGCACCTTCTTCAGGTTGTCCTGCATCGCCTGGGCCTGCTTCATCAGACCGGCGAGTTGACCTTTCATCATGGGGTACGACCTTTCGTGTTCGTTGGAGCCATCAACGGCCCCGGGAGGGAATCAGAGCGGCTTGACGGAGCCGGGAAGGATGCGCGCCGTCTGGAACTGTGCCAGCAAGGCACGCACCGTGGCGTCGGACTGGATCTCGTCGATCGCGGCGCGCTGCCTGCGGTCGGCCTCGGCGGCGTCGCGCTTGAGCGGCGTGTCCTGCGGATCGCCCATCTCGACGACCAGCTGCAGGTTCTGGCCGGTGAGCTCGCGCAGGATCGCGCCCAGCTTGTCGGCCAGCGCGGGATTGCGCAGCGTCTCGAGGTTGACGCGAAGCCGCCAGATGGGCGCCTCGCCGTCGGCGTCGCAGTGGACGAGCTCGGACTGCATCGCCAGCGCGCGCACCATCGCGATCAGCTTGCCGGCCTCGGCGCACTGGCCGATCAGCGCGTACCAGCGCGTGCCGAGCTCGGTGCGCTCGAACGGCGGCAGCGCGGGCGGGGGCGCGACGCCTTGCGGCGCGGCCTGGCGCGGGGCGGGTTCGTCGTCGTACTCGGGCTCGAGTTCGTCGAGGCTCGGACGTGCACGCTGCACCGGCGGCGGCGGATTGCCGTTGCGGCCGCGCGTGGGCGCGGGCAGGTCGTCCAGCAGTTCGTCGGGCTCTTCGTCGGCCCAGGGCGGGCCGTCGTCGTCCGACACCGTGGCCGTCGCGACCGCACGCGCCGGCGGCGTGCGCAACAGCGGCGCCGCGGGCGCAGGCGCGACCGGCGCCGGCGCGGGACGGGCAGCGACGGCCGGCGTGGTCGCCGAGGCAACCGGTGCCGCGGCAACTGGCGCGCTGGCCGGCGCCGCCGCGGGACGCGGTGCCGCAACCGGACTCGCCGCGGCGACGGGCGCCGCAGCACGCGGCCCATCGGGCTGACGCGCCGCCGGCGGCGTACTGCCGCCTCCGCCGCCGGAACCGCCGCCATCGGACGGGAACGCCATGAAGCGCAGCAGCACCATCACGAGCCCGGCATATTCGTCGGGCGCCAGGCTCAGCTCGGCGCGGCCGTGCACGGCGATGCTGTAAAGCAGCTGCGTCTCGTCCGGCGCCATCAGCGCGGCCAGCGTGCGCGCGGCCTCGGTGTCGGAGTCGCTGGCGTCCAGCGAGCCCGGCAGCGCCTGTTCGACGGCCATCTGCTGCAGCAGCCGCGCCACTTCTTCCAGCGTGCCCGCGGCCGACAGCCCCAGCCCTCGCAGCGCGTTGACCTCGCCCAGCATCGCGCCGGCGTCGCGCCGCGCGAGCGACTCGACGATGCGGTTCGCATGGCTGCGGTCGACCGTGCCCAGCATCGCGCGCACCGCCGACTCCTCCAGCATGCCGGCGCCGTAGGCGATGGCCTGGTCGGTCAGCGACAGCGCGTCGCGCATCGAGCCGCGCGCGCCGCGCGACAGCAGCCGCAAAGAACCGGCGTCGAACGGGATGTTCTCCGAGCCCAGCACCTGCTGCAGGTGCGACGCGACCGTCTCGGGCGCCATCGGCCGCAGGTTGAACTGCAGGCAGCGGCTCAGCACCGTCGGCAGCATCTTCTCGGGGTCGGTCGTGGCCAGCACGAACTTGAGGTACTCGGGCGGCTCCTCCAGCGTCTTCAGCAGCGCGTTGAAGGCATCCTTGGTGAGCTGGTGCGCCTCGTCGATCATGAAGACCTTGTAGCGCCCCACGCTCGGCTTGTAGGCCGCGCGCTCGATCAGGTCGCGGATCTCGTCGATCGAACGGTTGGACGCGGCGTCGAGCTCGATGTAGTCGATGAAGCGGTCGCCGTCGATCTCGGTGCAGGCCGTGCAGACGCCGCACGGGTGCGCGGTGATGCCGCCCTGCCCGTCCGGCCCGGTGCAGTTGAGGCTCTTGGCCAGGATGCGCGACACCGTCGTCTTGCCGATCCCCCGCGTGCCCGTGAACAGGTAGGCGTGGTGCAGCCGGCCCTGCTCGAGCGCATGCGTGAGCGCGCGCACGACGTGATCCTGCCCCACCATCTGCTCGAAGGTGCGCGGGCGGTACTTGCGTGCGAGGACGACGTAGCTCATGCGGTCGATTCTAGTTGACGGCTCCGCCCGATCCGGCCGCCGCGAGGCATCGATTCCGCACCCCCCGAGGGCGATACCTCAAAACGCCGGCGCCGCATCGCGGATAATCCCGGGATGTCTTCGCACACCCCTTCCAACCCGGACACGCTCAGCTACGAACAGGCCGGCGTCAACTACGACCTGATCGACCCGCTGAAGGTCGCCGCCCAGCGCGCCGCCGCCGCCACCGCCACGCACCTGTCGGGCCACGGCTTCACCGAGGTCGCCGCGTCGCGCGGCGAGTCGGCCTATGTCGTCGACGTCGGCCCGTTCTACCTCGCCAGCATCGTCGAATGCCTGGGCTCCAAGGCGCTGGTCGCCGACGAGATGGCCGAGCTCACCGGCCAGAGCTACTACGCGGGCATCGCGCAGGACACCATCGCGATGTCCATCAACGACCTGATCACTGTCGGCGCCACGCCGCTGGTCGTGCAGGCCTACTGGGCGGCCGGCGGCAGCGACTGGTTCAGCGACAAGCAGCGCGCCAAGGCGCTGGTCGACGGCTGGAAGGCCGCCTGCGACACCTGCGGCGTGGCCTGGGGCGGCGGCGAGACGCCGGCGCTGGCGGGCATCGTCGAGAGCGGGCGCATCGACCTCGCGTCGTCGTGCACCGGCATCGTCAACCCGAAGAGCCGCCTGTCCGTGGGCGACAACCTGCAGGCCGGCGACGCCATCGTGCTGCTGAGCTCCAGCGGCATCCACGCCAACGGCCTGAGCCTGGCGCGCAAGCTCGTCGAGCGCCTGCCCAACGGCTACATGACCCAGGTCGAGCCGGGCGTGTCCTACGGCGAGGCCCTGCTGGCCCCGACCGCGCTCTACTCGCCCGTCACCGAGGCCATGGCCGCCGCCGGCCTCACGGTGCACTACAGCGCCAACATCACGGGCCACGGCTGGCGCAAGCTGCTGCGCCATCCGAAGCCCTTCACCTACCGCATCCACACGGTTCCGCCGGTGCCGCCGGTGCTGAAATTCATCCAGCAATGGGCCAAGCACGACGACCGCGAGGCCTACAGCACGCTCAACATGGGCGCGGGCTTCGCCCTGTTCATGCCCGCTTCGCAGGCCGCCGACGCGTGCCAGATCGCCGAGGATCTGGGCATCGGCGCGTGCATCGCCGGCAAGGTCGAGGATGGCACGAAGCAACTGCTGATCGAGCCGCTCAACATCCGCTTCGGCGACGACGACCTGCAACTTCGTTGACCCCCGGCGCCGGGCCGGCCCCGAGCCTCGCGTACAATGGTCTGTGACGGGCCTCCTCGCATGGAAGCACGGCCAACCGGGTCAGGTCGGGAACGAAGCAGCCCTAACTGTTGTGACCAGTGCCGGGGTAAGGCTCGTCACCTGTTCTTGCCCCTTGAAGACCGCCCTTGTGGCGGTCTTTTCGTTGGGGCATCGGCACGTCCGGGGCAGCCGAGTCCCGAGCCGACCCCCTGCCGCGTTGGCTACACTCCGCCCCATTCCGGGAGCACACGCATGGATTGGCTGGAGTTCACGAGCAAGACCATTGGCGAACTGGCCTGGCCGGCCGTCGCCGTGTATGTGCTGGTGACCCAGAAGCGCGGGATCGACGCGCTTCTCACGCGCATGAGCAAGCTCAAGGCGGGCGGCCTGGAGGCCGAGTTCAGTGCGAAGACGGAGTCCACCGCGGCCAAGATCGAAGTCCTAGAGGCGCGGCCGGTGGAGGCGCCCAAGCTGGATGCCGAGGCGATCCGGCCGCCGGTCGCGCAGGCGCGCGGACCAGGCGACCCGCATGCCGCCGGAACGGCTGGCACGCCGCCGGCGCTCGCGGGAGGCACCCAGTTGCTCTTTCGAAGCTACCTGGCGGAGAGCCAGCAGCAGCGCGAGATGCGGCTGCGCGACGAGCGACTGCGCGCCAGCGGGCTCATCATCGAGGAGTGGACCGACCTCGAGGACACCGTCCGCCACCTGGCAGCCAGCCATGGCCTGGCCAAGAGCGGGCAGATCGCCGCGATCCTCGCGGAGTTGCAGAAGCTGGGAGTCCTGTCGGCCCAGACCGTCGCGATCGTCAAGGAACTGGCCAATCTGCGCAACCAGGTCGCGCACGCCCGCTTCGAGCCAACCGAGGCGGCAGGCGACCAGTACGCCGACAGCTGCCGCAAGATCGAGAAGCGCATCGGCGAGGAAGAAGCGGCCTGGCAGGAGGCTGCAGCCTCCTTGAACGGCCCGTCGCATGCCGCGGTCGCGCCCACACCCTGACCTTGCCGGGAAGATGCCCGAACACGCGCCAGCCGCGCGCTGCTAGCATTTCGTCTCCCGGCTCGGAGGCGAAATCATGTCGCGCATCTCCCGAATCTGCGTCAGCGCCCTGCTCGTTGCCTGCGTTTCGTGGACGACTGCATTCGCGCAGCCCGCGCTGCTCGTCAAGCCACTTGCCGAACGACGCGTCGCCGACCTGCCGCCCGGCGAGCTCTTCTGGCGCATCGAGTCGGTCGACACCAAGGCCCAGGCCGACGCCGCAGCCGGGCCCCTGAGCCTGGTCGTCGAAGCGGACGGCAAGGCCTGGCTGTTCACGCTGGGCGCCGCCGGCGGCGCGACGCCAGGCACGGCCAAGGTCGCCGAAGTCGGCCCGATCCCGCGCGTCGCCGCCACGCACTACCTGCTGCGCATCAACGACGCCAGCGGCCCGCCCGGCAGCGTCACGCCCGTCCACAGCCACCCCGGCTCCGAGGCCTTCTTCGTGCTGAGCGGCGAGCAGAGCATCCGCGGCGAGCACGGCACCTTGCACGTGCAGGCCGGGCACGTCGAGCCGGGGCACGGCGCGGGCATGGCGATGCAGGTGTCCAGCAGCGGCACGAGCGACCTGCACGCGCTGGTGATGTTCGTGGTCGATGCCGACAAGCCGTTCTCGTCGCCGGCCGCGCTGCCCTGAATCAGCCCCCTCCTAGGTACGCAGCCACTTCTCGAGCCGCACGCCGTCCAGCCGATCGCTGTACATGCGCCGGACGATCGTGCGCTCGTGGTAGCCGCGTTCGCTGTAGAAGCTGCGCGCGGCCTCGTTGTCCATGCGCGCCTCGACGCGGATCCGCTGCGCGCCCGCGGCCCGTGCCGCGTCCTCGAGCCACTGCAGCAGGGCCGAGCCGACGCCCCGCCGCTGCTGCGACCGGTGCACCGCGAACAGCAGCAGGTGGGCGTCGTCCTCCGCGTAATACATGACGCCGAAGGCCGCCGCGGCCCCGGGCGGGCCGACGACGATGACGTTGGTGTCCGGGTCGTCGATCGCGCGGCGCACACGCGGCGCGCGCCACGTCCAGGGCAGGCCCGCTTCGATCTCGTCGCGGGACAGCGCGGCGATCGCGCCGGCATCGGCGCGCGTGGCGAGGCGAATGGTCAGGTGCGAGAGCATGGTGCGATGACAAGACTACCCGAAGCCGGGACGCCGGCGCCCAAGCCCGTTTCGCCGCAGGCGTGTCCCTTTTGGCGAAGGCAGGTCCGTGCGGGAGCGCCTATGCTCTGCGCCCATCCCGCCCGCCACGAAAGCCGCCCCTGAACGCCACGATCCACCCCGACGGCCTTCCGCTTCCTCAACGCACGTGGGCGATGCTCGCGATCGCCGTGGCGGTCACGATGGCGGTGCTCGACTCCTCGGTCGCCAACACCGCGCTGCCGTCGATCGCGCGGCACCTGGCCATCACGCCGGCCGAGTCGGTGTGGATCATCAACGCGTACCAGCTCGCCATCGTCGTGCTGCTGCTGCCGGTGGCCGCGCTCGGCGAGCGCATCGGCTACCGGCGGGTGTACCTGATCGGACTGGCGCTGTTCACGCTCGGCTCGCTCGCCTGCGCGCTGTCGGGCTCGCTCGAGGCGCTGGTGGTCTCGCGCATCGCGCAGGGCTTCGGCGCGGCCGGCATCATGGCCGTCAACGGGGCGCTGGTGCGCTACACCTTTCCGCAGGCCTCGCTGGGGCGCGGCGTCGGCCTCAACGCGCTGGTGGTGTCGGTCGCGGGCGCGATCGGGCCGACGGTCGCGTCCGGCATCCTGGCGATCGGGCCGTGGCAGTGGCTGTTCGCGGTCAACGTGCCGATCGGCGTGGCCAACATCCTGTTCGCCGCGCGCGTGCTGCCGTGGTCGACGCTGTCGGACAAGTCGCTCGACTGGCTCAGCGCCGCGCTCAGCGCGCTGACGTTCGGGCTGTTCTTCGTCGGCGTCGACACGCTGACGCACGGCGGCGGCCGGGGCGCGCTGGCCGCCGCCGAACTGGTGCTGGGCGTGCTCGCAGGCGTCGCGCTGTTCGTGCGCGAGCGCCACGAGCGGCGCCCGCTGATCCCGATCGACCTGCTGCGCATCCCGATCTTCGGCTTGTCGGTGGCGACGTCGATCTGCTCGTTCGCGGCCTACACGCTCGCGTTCCTCGCGCTGCCGTTCTGGTTCCAGACGGTGCTGCATCGCGACCAGGTCGAGACCGGCCTTCTGATGACGCCATGGCCCGCGGGCGTCGGGCTGGTCGCGCCCTTCGCGGGTCGCCTGGCCGACCGCATCCCCGCGGCGATCCTGGGCAGCGCGGGACTGCTGGTGCTGGCCATCGGGCTGGCGCTGCTGTCGCAACTGCCGCCGGACGCGTCGACGCCGGCCATCGTCTGGCGCATGGCGCTGTGCGGCCTCGGCTTCGGCTTCTTCCAGGCACCGAACAACCGCACGATGCTGGGCAGTGCGCCGCGCGACCGAGCCGGCGCCGCCGGCGGCATGCTGGCGACGGCACGGCTGACCGGCATGACCAGCGGCGCGACGATCGCCGCGCTCGTCTTCCGGCTGATGCCGCTGGATGGCGAGCACCTGTGCCTGCTGGTGGCCGTCGGCCTCGCGATCGCGGGCGGCCTGGCGAGCCTGTCGAGGCTGCGGCAGGCGGATGCGACTCGCGCCGGTTGACTGAACGACTGTCCTTGCGCCGCGGGAACTCCTTGTCCGCTGCAACCCTCAGTTAGCTCTCGCCGTGATCGCCGGCATCCCGATGAGCTGTTCCCGCATCTTCATCGGGGTTGCACCAAGCACCTTCGAACAGAGGCGGGCACGCGCGTTGCCGTATCGGTCGCGCTCGCAACGAATCACCACCGGAGCGCCGGTTTTCGCTCGCTCGGCAGGAAGAAACTTCCGATGTGGAAGTCCACACCCTGTCAACGAAGCCCCCGGCGTCCCGCGTTACAAGCACATGGACTCGATCGATGGTCGGTCGGTGATCCACACAACTCACCAAGGAAATCACAATGAGCAAGCTCCTCGCCGCCCTGATCGCTTCCCTCTTCGCTTCCGTCGCGATGGCCCAGGCCAGCGCCCCGGTCGCCACCCCCGCCGTGACCAAGGCCGAAGCCAAGGCCGACAAGGCCGACTCCAAGGCCATGAACTCGGAAGCCAAGACCGACGCCAAGGCTGACGAGAAGGTCAACAAGGCCGAGTCCAAGGCTTCGAAGAAGAAGGCCGAGGCGCACAACGACGCCATGAAGGACAAGTCGAAGGCGCAAGCCAAGGTCGACAAGGCCGACGCTTCGGACAAGCCGAAGATGGAAGCCAAGGCCGAGAAGAAGGCCGCCGATGCCAACGCCGACGAAGCCAAGGCCGACGTGAAGGCCGACACCAAGGTCTCCAAGGCCAAGGCCGAAGCGAAGTCGGACAAGACCAAGGCCGCCATCAAGACGGAGAAGACCAAGGCCGAAGGCCAGGCCGACGTCGACAAGGCTGCCGCCAAGCAGTAACCCGCACGCGCGAGGCCGTCGCCGCGAGGCGCGGGCTCGCCCGTCGAACGAAAAAGGCACCTCGACGAGGTGCCTTTTTCGTGCGCGATCGATACCCGGTGCCGTATCCGAGCCGGTCAGCTGGCTGGCGGTCTCACTCGGGAGCGCTCGCCGCGGCCGGCCCGGCCTTGCTGCCCGTCGACAGGAAGCGGTCCGCGCGGGCCTGCGCCTTCGCGATCGCGTCGGCGACGCTCTCCTTGCTCAGCGGCGCCGAGCGCTGGGCTGTCGACGCCGCCGGGGCGGCGCCTGGCGGCAGCGGAACCGCGACGCGCGCCGGGCTCGCCGCGCGCACGGACGCCGTCGGCACCGCAGCGGCGCGGGCCGCCGCGGCCAGCGCGGCGTCGACCTCCGCGTCGCTGCGCTGCGGCGGCAGGCCGGCCGGCGCCGCGACGGGGACGTCCTGCGCCTCGGATCGCACCCGCGCCGCCTCGGCCTGCGCCGCGACCGCGGGCGTGACAAGCGCCGCGTTGCTCGGGCTCGTGCCGGACAACAGGCCCGACTTCCACGCCAGCGCGCCGCCGGCCAGCACCACCGCCGCGCCGAGCGCCGCCGCCAGCACGAACTTCGCCGGCTCGCTGGAGCGGGCGCGCATGCGCGCGGGTGGTCTCGCGGCAACAGCTGGCGCCGCGGACGGCGCCAGCATCGGGATCACGGCCGGCTTGTCGTAGTGGGCGCCGGACAATACGGGCTCGGACTTCGGCGTCGGACTCGCCACGCGGTCGCTGCGCGGCGCCTGGCGCGACTCCTGCGCGAAGCGCGCCTGGGCCCCCGAGCGGGTCTTGATCGGCGAGTTCGCGATCGAGGCGCTCGGGTACTGCCGCCCGTGCTGCGAGGCGATGCCGGGATTGAAGCTGCCGCCCACCAGGTTGCGCGGCGCGTCGTCCTGCGGCGTGGGGTCGAACGCGACGTATTCGGTGCGGGTCCAGCCGCTGGTGTCGACGTCGTCGTCGGCGTGTTCCGCGCGCGCCTCGGCGTCTTCCGCGGCCAGCTGCGAATCGGTGAACGCCGCGCGCGCCATCGCCCGCGTGGCCATCAGTGCCGCCGAGGCGCGCTCCGAGCGTTCGATCTCGCGCTCGATGCGCGAGTCGAGCGTGGGCGGCGCGGGTCGGCCGAAATCGGACGCCAGCTCGTCGGCAGGCGGCACGGACGGGAACTCGCTCGCCGCGGCATCCCCGGGGGACGGCCGCGGGGCTTTCGAATGACTCATGACTGTGCTCGGGAAACACCCGGCCGCCGGTCCGTTCGAGCAACGACATCGCCGGTCAGTCCCGGCGCCAACACCGCTCCCCATCGTTTCACCACCGCGCGACCAACCAGTGGCAAATCTCTTGTTTGGACAAATTCTCCATGGAAATGCCGCGTTGGCAACAGAAACTTACACCCTCCTCCGAGGAATATCCGGTTGCGCATCCCCTGTTTGCCCGTCGCGGGGGCGATGCTAAACTGGCTGCTTGTCAGGAGAGAGCCGGTTCGCCGGCCGCCGAAGGCGCAGGGGCCGACGCCCCGAACGCTCAGGCAAAAGGACTGACGAGACGCCCGTCGACGCGGGCGTTCCTCACTGGAGAGAGACGATGCGGCCGCTTTGGCGAGATCGTCCACCGAAGGGGCAAGCGGCACCGGCACACCGGCGCTGCAATCTCTCAGGTAAAGCGGACAGCGAGGGCATCCACCCGCCCCTACGATGAGGGCGGACCCGACTGCCCTCGAAGGATTCCAGATGTCCGCTGACGCCAAGCTGCTCCACACCCCGCTGCATGCCCTGCACCTCGAACTCGGCGCCCGCATGGTGCCCTTCGCCGGCTACGCCATGCCGGTGCAGTACCCGGCCGGCATCCTGGCCGAGCACCGCCAGTGCCGCCACGAGGCCGCGCTGTTCGACGTCTCGCACATGGGCCAGCTGCTGCTCAAGGGTGCCGACGCCGCCGCGGCGCTCGAGACACTGGTGCCGGTCGACGTCATCGACCTGCCGCTCGACAAGCAGCGCTACGCCCTGTTCACCAACGCCCAGGGCGGCCTGCTCGACGACCTGATGATCACGCACCGCGCGGACGGCCTGTTCGTCATCGTCAACGCCGCGTGCAAGGACGCCGACCTGCAACACCTGCGCGACCACATCGGTGGCCGCTGCGAGATCGTCACGATGTTCGACCGCGCGCTGCTGGCGCTGCAGGGTCCGATGGCCGTGCATGCGATGGCGCGGCTGTCGCCCGGCATCGAGAAGCTCACGTTCATGACCGGCGGCTTCTTCGACGTCGCCGGCGTGCCCTGCTACGTCACGCGCTCGGGCTACACGGGCGAGGACGGCTTCGAGATCTCCGTGGCCGCGGCCGACGCCGACAAGCTCGCGCGCACGCTGCTGGCGCAGCCCGAGGTCAAGCCCGTGGGCCTGGGCGCGCGCGACTCGCTGCGCCTCGAAGCCGGCCTGTGCCTCTACGGCCACGACATCGACACCACCACGACGCCCGTCGAAGCCGCGCTGACCTGGGCGATCCAGAAGGTGCGCCGCCCGGGCGGCGCGCGCGAAGGCGGCTATCCCGGCGCGGACATCATCGGCAAGCAGCTGACCGTCGGCGCGCTGAGCAAGCGCGTGGGCCTGGTCGGCCTCGAGCGCGCGCCGGTGCGCGAGGGCACCGTGATCGTCGATGCCCACGGCCACAAGCTGGGCGTCGTCACCAGCGGCACGCTGGCACCCACCGTCAACCAGCCCGTGGCGATGGCCTACCTGCCGGTCGACCACGCGATCGTCGCCCACGAGGTCTACGCCGAGGTGCGCGGCAAGCGCCTGCCGATGCGCGTGGCCACGATGCCGTTCACCCCCAACCGCTACTACCGCGGTTGAACATTCCACTTCTCTCCCCGCCACCATCCAGGAGCCTTGCATGACGACCAAGTTCACGACCGACCACGAATGGATCAACATCGAAGACCATGACGCCGCTGTCGTCGGCATCACGCTGCATGCGCAGGACGCGCTGGGCGACGTCGTGTTCGTCGACCTGCCCGCCGTCGGCCGCACGTTCGCCAAGGGCGAGATCTCGGGCGTCGTCGAGTCCGTCAAGGCCGCGGCCGACATCTACATGCCCGTGTCGGGCGAGATCGTCGAGGTCAACGAGAAGCTGCGCGACGAGCCGGCGCTGGCCAACACCGACCCGCTGGGCGAAGGCTGGTTCTTCAAGGTGAAGATCTCCAACATGGCCGAGTTCGACGAGCTGATGGACGGCGCCGGCTACGACGCGCTGCTGAAGACGCTCTGACCGCTTCCCTTTCGCCCTGACCGGCGCGACGCGATCCGTCGCGCCCACCGCGCCTTTGCGGCCGCGTCCACCCGGCGCGCGCCGCGCGCCTCTTGCTGACCCACTGCCTGGAATTTCCGTCATGTCGCTGACCGCCCCGACCCCGCTCGCCGAGCTCGAGAACGCCGCCGAATTCATCGCACGCCACATCGGCCCCGACTCGTCGGACGAGACGCAGATGCTGAGCGTCATCGGCGCCGCATCGCGCGAGGCGTTGATCTCGGCGCTGGTGCCGGCCAACATCGTGCGCGACGCCGCGATGGCGATCCCCGACGGCACGACCGAGGCCAAGGCGCTGGCCGAGCTGAAGGCCCTCGCGGGCAAGAACCAGGTCCTGAAAAGCTTCATCGGCCAGGGCTACTTCGGCACGATCACGCCGGGCGTCATCCTGCGCAACATCCTCGAGAACCCGGCCTGGTACACCGCCTACACGCCCTACCAGGCCGAGATCTCGCAGGGCCGCATGGAAGCGCTGCTCAACTTCCAGACCATGGTCACCGACCTGACCGGCATGGCCATCGCCAACGCGTCGATGCTGGACGAGGCCACCGCCGCCGCCGAGGCGATGACGCTGGCGATGCGCATGGGCAAGAGCAAGAGCAAGGTCTTCTTCGTCGCCGACGACGTGCTGCCGCAGACGCTCGAGGTCGTGCAGACGCGTGCCCGCCCGATCGGCATCGAGGTCGTCGTCGGCCCGGCCGAGCAGGCCGCGGACAAGGACTGCTTCGCCGCGCTGTTCCAGTATCCGGGCGTCACCGGCCAGGTGCGCGTGTTGAAGCCACTGGTCGACGCGATCCATGCGCGCAACGGCCTCGTCATCGTCGCCGCCGACCTGCTGGCACTGACGCTGCTGCAGGCGCCGGCCGAGTTTGGCGCCGACATCGCCTGCGGCAACACGCAGCGCTTCGGCATGCCCATGGGCGCCGGCGGCCCGCACGCCGCCTACCTGGCCACGCAGGACGCGCTCAAGCGCTCGCTGCCGGGCCGCCTGGTCGGCGTCAGCGTCGACTCGCACGGCGCGCCGGCCTATCGCCTCGCGCTGCAGACGCGCGAGCAGCACATCCGCCGCGAGAAGGCGACGTCCAACATCTGCACGGCGCAGGTGCTGCCGGCGGTCATCGCCAGCATGTACGCGGTCTACCACGGCCCCGAGGGCCTGCGCCGCATCGCGCGCCGCGTGGCGTCGTTCACCGCGATCTTCGCGGCCGGGCTCAAGCTGCGCGGCGTCGACGTCGTCAATGCGCACGCCTTCGACACGCTCGAGATCGTCACCGGCCCGCAGACCGACGCCGTGCTCGCGCGCGCCGTCTCGGCCCACATGAACCTGCGCCGCGCCAGCGCGACGACGGTATCGGTCAGCTTCGACGAGACCACCACGCGCGCCTGCGTCGCCACCCTGTGGGGCATCTTCGCGCCGGGCCAGACGCCGCCGACCTTCGACGCCTTCGAGCAAGGCATCGAGCTGCGCCTGCCCGCCGAACTCGTGCGCACGAGCGGCTTCCTCGCGCACCCGGTCTTCAACACGCACCACAGCGAGACCGAGATGCTGCGCTACATCCGCCGCCTGTCCGACAAGGACCTGGCGCTGGACCGCAGCATGATCCCGCTGGGCTCGTGCACGATGAAGCTCAACGCCACCAGCGAGATGATCCCCATCACCTGGCCCGAGTTCGCGCACGTGCACCCGTTCGCGCCGGCCGACCAGCTCGAAGGCTACAAGCTCCTCGACGAGCAGCTGTGCAAGTGGCTCGAGCAGGCCACCGGCTACGCGGGCATCAGCCTGCAGCCCAACGCCGGCTCGCAGGGCGAATACGCGGGCCTGCTGGTGATCAAGGCCTGGCACGAGTCGCGTGGCGAGGGTTCGCGTGACGTCTGCCTGATCCCCGAATCGGCGCACGGCACCAACCCGGCGTCGGCGCAGATGGTGGGCATGAAGGTCGTGGTCGTGAAGTGCACGCCCGCGGGCGAAGTGGACATGGCCGACCTCGAGGCCAAGTGCATCGCGCACAAGGACGACCTGGCCGCGATGATGATCACGTACCCCTCCACGTATGGCGTGTTCGAGCCGGGCGTCAAGGCGCTGTGCGCGCTCGTGCACCAGTACGGCGGCCGCGTCTATGTCGACGGCGCCAACATGAACGCGATGGTGGGCGTCGCGGCGCCGGGCCAGTTCGGCGGCGACGTCAGCCACCTGAACCTGCACAAGACCTTCTGCATCCCGCACGGCGGCGGCGGCCCGGGCGTGGGCCCGGTCTGCGTGGTCGAGGACCTCGTCCCCTTCCTGCCGGCGCATCGCTCGGGCGGCCTGGGTGCGGACGACACCAGGCGCGTCGGCGCCGTCTCGGCCGCGCCGCTGGGCAACGCCGCGGTGCTGCCGATCAGCTGGATGTACGTGCGCATGATGGGCGCCGCGGGCCTGAAGCAGGCCACCGAGACGGCCATCCTCAACGCCAACTACATCGCGGCGCGGCTGTCCGGCCACTACGACATCCACTTCAGCGGCGGCGTCGCCGGCATCAAGGGCGGCGGCGTGGCGCACGAGTGCATCCTCGACCTGCGCCCGCTGAAGGACTCGTCGGGCATCAGCGCCGAGGACGTCGCCAAGCGCCTGATCGATTACGGCTTCCACGCGCCGACGCTGTCGTTCCCGGTCGCCGGCACCCTGATGGTCGAGCCCACCGAGAGCGAGCCGCTGGTCGAGCTCGACCGCTTCTGCGACGCGATGATCGCCATCCGCGCCGAGATCGCCAAGGTCGAACAGGGCAGCTGGCCGCGCGAGGACAACCCGCTGAAGAACGCCCCGCACACCGCGCAGGCCCTGCTCAAGGCCGAGTGGCCCCACGCGTACACGCGCGAGGACGCGGCCTATCCGGTGACGGCGCTTCGGCTGGGCAAGTACTGGTCGCCGGTGGGCCGCGTCGACAACGTCTACGGCGACCGCAACCTGTTCTGCAGCTGCGTGCCGATGAGCGACTTCGCCGAAGCCGCCGAGGCAGAGGCCGCGCAGGCCTGATCCCACCGTCGTTCACCGCTGCCAGGCCGCCGTCACAAGCGGTGGCCTGACCGCTCAAAGGCAATCATGGCAGTCTCGGTTTTCGACCTCTTCAAGATCGGCATCGGCCCGTCGAGCTCCCACACGGTGGGCCCGATGCGCGCGGCGCGCATGTTCTCCAGCCGCCTGCAGCACGAGGGCCTGCTCGAACGCACGGCGCGCGTGAAGGCCGACCTCTACGGCTCGCTGGGCGCCACCGGCAAGGGCCACGGCAGCGACAAGGCCGTGCTGCTGGGCCTGCACGGCCACGAGCCCGACACCGTCGACATCGAGCGCGTGCCGCTCGAGCTGGAGGCGATGCGCGCCAACAAGCAGGTGCTGCTGGGCGGGATGCACATCATCTCGTTCGACGAGGCCACCGACCTCATCATGCATCGCCGGGAGACGCTCCCGTTCCACGCGAACGGCATGCGCTTCACGGCCTTCGACGCGCAGGGCAACGAGATCGAGAATCGCGTCTACTACTCGGTGGGCGGCGGCTTCGTCGTCAGCGACGAGGTGGCGGCCGACGGCTCGAAGCAGAAGACGATCGCGCCCGACACCACGGTGCTGCCCTACCCGTTCCACAGCGGCGACGACCTGCTGCGGCTGACGGCGGAGCACGGCATCAGCATCGCCGAGCTGATGCGCCGCAACGAGCGCCACTGGCGCACCGACGAGGAAGTACACGCCGGCCTGATGAAGATCTGGCAAGTGATGCAGGACTGCGTGCGCCGCGGCTGCCGCACCGAGGGCGTGCTGCCCGGCGGCTTCAAGGTGCGGCGGCGCGCGGCGCAGCTCTACCGCGACCTCACCTTCAACCCCGAGGCCGCGATGCGCGACCCGCTGATGGTGATGGACTGGGTCAACCTCTACGCGCTGGCCGTCAACGAGGAGAACGCCGCCGGCGGCCGCGTCGTCACCGCGCCCACCAACGGCGCCGCGGGCATCGTGCCGGCCGTCCTCCACTACTACACGCGCTTCGTGCAGGGCGCCAACGACCGCGGCGTCGTCGACTTCATGCTCACCGCCGCCGCGATCGGCATCCTCTACAAGGAGAACGCCTCGATCTCCGGCGCCGAGGTGGGCTGCCAGGGCGAGGTGGGCGTCGCGTGCTCGATGGCCGCGGCCGGCCTCGCGGCCGTGATGGGCGGCACGCCCGAACAGGTGGAGAACGCCGCCGAGATCGGCATGGAGCACCACCTGGGCCTGACCTGCGACCCCGTGGGCGGCCTGGTGCAGATCCCGTGCATCGAGCGCAATGCGATCGCCTCGGTCAAGGCCATCAACGCCGCGCGCATGGCGCTGCGCGGCGACGGCACGCACCACGTGAGCCTCGACAAGGTCATCAAGACGATGCGCGAGACCGGCGCCGACATGCAGACCAAGTACAAGGAAACGGCCCGCGGCGGGCTGGCGGTCAACATCGTCGAGTGCTGAGATGCGAGGCCTCGTGCGCTCGCTGACGATGGCCGCGCTGGCCCTGGCCGGCTGCGCCTCGGCGCCGCAGCCCGGTGTCGCGCTGGACGAGGTGCGCGTCGACTCGCGCGGCGCCGACGCCGGCGGCGGCGGCGCCGCGTGCGGCGACTTCGCGCTGACGGCCGCGCAGGCGCGCTACTTCCTGGCGCGCTCGGTGGTCGTCAGCGACCGCCAGCTGCGCGACGGCTGGGACGTGCTGCCGTGCTACGTGCGCGGCACCGCGCGCTCGAGCGGCGGCGTCTGGCGCTGGGAGATCCGCGCCGGCGGCACCGCCACGCTGGAGACGCCGTCCGGCGCCACCGAGTTGCGCGCCTGCAGCGACTGCGACGCCGTCATCACCCGGCCCGCCAGGGCACGCAAGCCCTGATCACTTGACCGGCAGCGCCGGCGCCTTGTCCCAGTTCGCGAGCGCGGCCTGGGCCTCGCGGATGCGGCTCTCGTCGAGCTGCGTGAGCGCGTCGTAGCGCTTGTCGATCTCGACCAGCGCATCGCGCAGCAGCGCCGCGTTGCCGGGATCGTCGCCGAACTGCTTGCGCGCGTTGGCGATGTCGGCCTGCCGCTGTTGCACGCGGGCGGCCTTGTCGTCCTGCGCCGACTGCACGGCCTGCAACAGCGTGTCGCGCTGGCGCTGGCGCTCGTACTTGGCCAGCATGAGCTTGTCGACATTGGCCTTTGGCGGCGTGGCGACGGGCGGTGCGGCGGCGGCCACGGCCGACGCGCCCGAGGCCGCCGACGCCGGCCGTGCCGGCGGGTGCCCGTTCGGGATCACGGTCAGCTTCTCTTCCGACTTCGCGCCGAAGCACGGCGTCTGCTGGAACGTGATGGCGCCGTTGGCGGCGGTGCACTTGTACTGGGCGAAGGCGGTGCCGGCGCAGGACGCGAGCAGCAAGAGGATCAGGCGGGATTTCATGGCGCGGACCATATCATCCGCGCGTCCGTGCGCCGATTCGAAAAGGCCACCGGGCGCGAAACGTTCGCAACCGGTGGCCTCGCGTGAAGGCGGGGATCAGGCCATCACGGAGTCGGCCTCGGGCTCGGAGTCTGGCTGCGAGTCCGCCGCCTTCGACTGCGGCGCGATCATCGACAGCTCCTCCGGCGGGCCGCCGTCCTGGATCGGCCGCAGGAACGCGAGGATCATGAAGCCCAGCATGCCCAGCAGGCCCATCGCGGCCCAGCCACGGTGGTAGTGGTTGGCCTTCGCATACGACCAGCAGGCCCACACGCTGATCGCGATGGCCGCCGCCATCACGGCCGCAACGCCCGGCATCGGCACGCCGCTGATCGCCAGCACGATGCCCACCAGGCCGGTCAGCACCGCGGCGATCACCGCGCCGCGCGAGCTCGCGTCCAGGCGCGTCTTGAAGAAGCCGACCCACTGTTCGATGTAGGCGTAGATCACCGGCACCACCACCAGCGTCAGCAGCGTCGACGTGATGACGCCGCCGATGATGGCGCGGCCCATCGGTGCCTGCAGCTCGCCGCCCTCGTCGAGCGCGAGCGCCAGCGGGAACATGCCGAACACCATCGCCGCGGTCGTCATGATGATCGGGCGCATCCGGATCTGGCCCGCGCTGAGCACCGCCTCGGCCAGCGTCGCCCCGGCCTTGCGGGCGTGGTTGGCGAAGTCGACCAGCAGGATGGCGTTCTTCGTGACGAGGCCCATCAGCATGATCAGGCCGATCAGCGAGAACAGGTTGATCGTCGACTGGAACAGCTTCAGCGAGATCATCACGCCGATCAGCGACAGCGGCAGCGACGCCATGATCGCCAGCGGCTGCAGGAAGCTGCCGAACTGGCTGGCCAGCACGATGTAGATGAAGATCAGCGCCAGGCCGAGCGCCGAGCCGATGTTGCCGAAGATGTCGTCCTGGTCCTGCGCGGCGCCGCCGACGTCGAAGCGATAGCCCGGCGGCAGCACCGTGGCCTTGACGATCTTGTCGATGTCGGCGTTGACCTGCCCCACCGTGCGGCCCGACTTCACGTCGACGCCGGCATACACCGCCTGGCGGCGCTGCAGGTCCTGGCGCTTGATCACGTCGGGATTGGTGACGGGCTCGATGGTCGCGACGCTTTCCAGCGGCACCGGCGTGCCGTCGGCGGAGAACGCGACCGGCAGCTTGTTCAACTGCGCGACGCTTTCGCGGCTGGCCTGCGGCAGGCGCAGCTGCACTTCCACCTGCTGGCCGTCGGGCGTCGTCCAGTAGGTCGACACGTCACCCTGCACGTAGGCGCGCAGGCTGCCGGCCAGTTGCTGCGGCGTGATGCCCAGCTGGCGCGCCGCGTCCTGGCGCACGCGCACGGCGTACGCGGGCAGGCCCGGCTTGACCGAGGACTCGAAGTCGGTGACGCCCTTGACCTTCTTGATCTTCGCGCCGAGGTCGGCCGTGATCTGGTCGAGCACGGTCGGATCCGGGCCGAGGATGGAGATGAAGATCGGACGATTGCCGAGGGCGACCGAGATGCCCGGCAGCCCTTCGAGGCGCTTGCGGATCTCGTCCTCGACCTGGAACTGGTTGAGCTTGCGCTCGTGGCGCGGCTTCAGGACGATGCCGACGTAGGCCGTGTTGTGCCCGTTGTCGCCGCCGACCTGCGTCGACAGCGAGTCGACCTCGGGCAGCGCGCCGATGATGGCCTCGACCTGCTTCATCTTCTCGTCGGCGCGCGCCAGGCTGGTGCCCACCGGCATCGTGATGTTCATCCCGGTGTAGCTCTGGTCGGTCTGCGGGATCGCCTCGGCGCCGATGGTGGTGGCCAAGCCGATGGCGGCGACGAAGGTGCCGACCGCGGACCACAGCACGATGCCACGCGGGGTCAGCGTCGCGAAGCGCAGGCCGCGCTTGCCGCCGGTCAGGCGCTGGCCGTTGGCGCCGAAGCCGAAACCGTAGGCCGGCACCGGCGGCACGAACACGCGGTAGCGGCGGCCGCTGAAGGCCCAGGTGATCAGGCGTTCGTAGGTGTGGTGCAGCTTGGCCATCCCCCAGTCGACGCCGCGCATCATGTGGCCGATGCCCCACAGGCGCTGCATCGCCACGGCCGGCGGGTCGCGCCAGATCGACGACAGCATCGGGTCGAGCGTGAAGCTGACGAACAGCGAGACGATCACCGCGGACACCACCGTGATGCCGAACGGGAAGAAGAACTTGCCGACGATGCCCTTCATGAACGCGACCGGCACGAACACCGCGCAGATCGCGAAGGTCGTGGCCATCACGGCCAGGCCGATCTCGTCAGTGCCCTTGCGCGCCGCGGTGTGGTGGTCCTGGCCCATGGCGACGTGTCGCACGATGTTCTCGCGCACCACGATCGCGTCGTCGATCAGCAGGCCGATGCACAGGCTCAGCGCCATCATCGTCATGAAGTTCAGCGTGAAGCCGAAGGCGTTGATCGCGATGAACGACGCGATCACCGAGATCGGCAGCGTCAGGCCGGTGATGATGGTCGAGCGCCAGCTGTGCAGGAACAGGAACACGATGGCGATGGTCAGCAGCGCGCCCTCGCCCAGCGTCTTCTTGACGCCGTCCAGCGACTGCGCCACCCAGTCCGAGTTCGCGTAGATCATCTTCAGCTCGACGCCCGGCGGCAGCGTCTTGCGCATCTCGTCGGCGGCCGCCTTGATGGCGTCGCCGGTGCGCACGATGTTGGCGTCCTGCTGCTTGTAGATGTTGAACGTGACGGCGGCCTTGCCGTTGATGCGCGACAGCGAGTCGGGCTCCTGCTCGCGCTCGACGAGCTGGCCGACGTCGCCCAGCATCACCACGCCGCCGCTCGCGTTGCGCGAGATGACGACGTTGTTGAACTGCTTGGGATCGAGCACGCGGCCCTCGACGCGAACCAGCGAGTCCTCGTTCCTGTTCTGCAGCATGCCCACCGGCTGGTCGGTGTTGGCGCGCACGAGCGCGGCGCTGACGTCCGCCGGCGTCAGGCCGAAGCCGCGCAGGCGTTGCGGGTCGAGGTCGATGCGCACCTGGCGCGTGACCAGGCCCAGCGGCGTGACGCGGGCGACGCCCTCGACGCTGGTCAGGCGCTTCTGCACCGTCTGGTCGGCGATCAGCGACAGCTCGCGGTCGCTGCGGCCGTTGGCCAGCAGCGCAAGCACCACCGTCGGCTGCGCGTTCTCGTTGTCGAAGCGCGAGATGAACGGCGGCTTGACGTCGCGGTTGAAGCCGGACTGCACGACCGAGACCTTGTCGCGCACTTCCTGCGTCGCACGGGTCATGTCGACGGAGATCTTGAATTCGACGTAGGTCTCGCTGCGGCCTTCGTAGCTGTTGGAACGGATCATCTTGACGCCGGCGATGCCGTTGAGCGCATCCTCCAGCGGCTTGGTGATCTCGGTCTCGACCGCCCCCGGCGACGCGCCCGGGTACTGGACGTTGATGAAGACGACCGGCGGCGAGATGTCGGGCATCTGCTCGACGCCCAGCCGCTGGTACGAGAACAACCCGAGCACGCACAGGGCGACCATGACCATGGTCGCGAAGACGGGGTTGTTGATGGAGACGCGCGTCATCCACATGGGAACTCTCCTCGAAGTGAGGCCGTGGCTACGGCGCGGATCAACGGGTGGTCGTCGACAGGACGGCAGGCGTGGCGAGCGGCTTGGGCGTGGCCGCGGTGGCGACCGCGACGACGCGCGCCTTGGCGCCCTCGCGCAAGTTGTCGAAGCGCGCTCCCAGCACCGGGATGTCCGGCGACAGGCCCGCGAGCACCTCGGCGCGCTGGCGCACCGGGTCGCGCCGGCCGGTGGTGACGGTGCGGCGCAACAGCTTGCCGTTCTCCACCGTCCACACGTACTCCTGGCCCGAGGCCGAGCTGATCGCGCCGATCGGCACGGTCAGGCGCGGCGTCGCGTCGCCGATCTGCACCTGCGCGACGGCGTACTGGCCGGCGCGCAGCGTCTCCTTCGGGTTCTGCAGCTGCACGGCCACGCCGATCGAGCGCGTGCCCGCCTCGGCGGCCGGCGCGATGCGGGCCAGTTTGCCCTCGACCGGCTTGTCGATGCCCTCGATCTTGAGGCTCACCGACATGCCGGGCGACAGCCGCGCCACGTCCTGCGTGCCGACCGTGCCGGCGAGCTCCAGCAGGCGCAGGTCGACGATGTTGACGACCTGCTGCTCGGCGGTGACCTTCTCGCCGGCGACCACGAAGCGCTTGGAGACGATGCCGCTGATCGGCGCGATCAACGAGGCGTCGCGCAGCGCGATCTTGGCGGAGTCGAGCGCGGCCTGCGCGGCGGCGACCTGCGCCTTCGCGCTTTCGAGCTGGGACTTCGAGTTGTCGAGCGCGATCGGCGAGATGAAGTGGTCGTTGGCCAGGCCGATGTTGGAGTCGTGCGTGCGCTGCGCCTGGTCCATCGTCGTCCTGACCGCGGCCAGGTTGGCGCTGCGCTCGGCGACGTGGCTTTGCAGGTCGCTGATGTCGATCCGCCCGAGCAGCTCGCCGGCCTTGATGCGCTGGCCTTCCTGCACGTCCAGCGTCAGCAGCGTGCCGGTGGCCTTGGCGCGCACCATGGCCGTGTTCGGGGCGACCAGCGCGCCCGAGAACTCGACCATCTGCGGCAACGCCAGCGTCAGCGGCTTGGCCGCCTCGGACACGGTGAAGTCCAGCGGCACCTCGCTGGCCGCCGCGTCCGGCGCGTTGGCCGCCAGCGCGGCGCTGGCCGGCATGGCGGCCGCGCCCTTGCCGGCCTTGATCGCGAACCCTGCGCCGATAGCCACCACGATCGCCACCACCCCGAACACCAAGCGTTTGCGCATGTCCTCTTCCTTCGTCGTTTTTCCAGGCTCATCCTGAATTTCGACGGAGTGTGGATCGGGTGGCAGTGTCATGGGGGCAGATTGCGACGAAGTGCTGCTGGGCCGGGACGAGTTGCAGTGCGGTTGGACAGGCCGTGCGACCGGCCGACGAACCGCAGTCTACGGCGACGATCTGCGGCCGCCCAGCCCCCGCGCGGGCGGGCGCGTCACGCGACTGTCAAACGGCTGTCAGTCGCGTGGCGCGGACGCCGCAATCGGCGGCATGTCGAGCGCGACGTCGCCGCACTGGGCGCGGTGCGCCAGCACGTGATCCATCACCACCAGCGCCAGCATCGCCTCGACGATGGGCGTGGCGCGGATGCCCACGCAGGGGTCGTGGCGGCCGAAGGTCTCGACGACCGTCGGCTGGCCCGTGCGGTCGATCGAGCGGCGCGGCGTGCGGATCGAGCTGGTCGGCTTGATCGCGATGGACACGCGCAGGTCCTGCCCGGTGGAGATGCCGCCCAGCACGCCGCCGGCGTTGTTGCCGACGAAGCCGGCGGGCGTCAGCTCGTCGCCGTGCTCGCTGCCGTGCTGCGCGACGCTGGCGAAGCCGGCGCCGATCTCGACGCCCTTGACCGCGTTGACGCCCATCATCGCGTAGGCGATGTCGGCGTCGAGCTTGTCGAACAGCGGCTGGCCGAGCCCGACGGGCATGCCGCGGGCGATGACCTCGATGCGCGCGCCGCAGGAGTCGCCGGCCTTGCGCAGCTCGTCCATGCGGGCCTCGAGCGCCGGCACGACGTCGGCGTTCGGCGCGAAGAACGGGTTGAGCGGGATCTGCGCCTCGTCGACGAACGGGATGGCGATGTCCCCCAGCTGGCTCATCCAGCCGACGAAGGTGGTGCCGCGGTGCTCCTTGAGCCACTTGCGCGCCACCGCGCCGGCCGCCACCATCGGCGCGGTCAGGCGGGCCGACGAGCGCCCGCCGCCGCGCGGATCGCGCAGGCCGTACTTGCGCCAGTACGTGTAGTCGGCGTGGCCGGGGCGGAAGGTGTCGAGGATGTTGCCGTAGTCCTTGCTGCGCTGGTCCGTGTTGCGGATCAGCAGCGCGATGGGGGTGCCGGTGGTGAGGCCTTCATATACCCCGGACAGTATCTCGACCGCATCCGGCTCGTTGCGCTGCGTGACATGGCGCGAGGTGCCCGGACGGCGGCGGTCGAGCTCGATCTGGATGTCGGCCTCGCTCAGCGCCAGCCCCGGCGGGCAGCCGTCGATGACGCAGCCGATCGCCACGCCGTGGGATTCGCCGAAGTTGGTGACGCGAAAGAGTTCGCCGAAGGTGCTGCCTGACATGCGTCGATTCTAAGGGTCGGCGAGGTGGACGGCTTCGCGATGCGCGGGGCGGCGCTTCGCGCCCGTAATCGCCTCGTAATCCGGAAGGATTCCCATTCGCGCGCCGCCAATGCCGGGCGGCGTGAAATAGGCCACGCAGCCGGGCCTTATTCCCGCGTCGAGCGGCGCGCTTACGAGGCAAAGTGCTGGGATGCTGTTTCTCGGCCCCAGTTCAAGCGTCATGGGAGGCGCAATGGGCGCACAGGCGCGCCCGGCCGCCGTTCGCCTCGCCCCCCGCACGCTGCGTGTTTTCCCGGCGCTCGCCAGTGCGGCCGCGACCGTGCCCGCGTCCGCCGCGGCGGACGGCCGCGTCGAGCCGTCCATGGCCCTGCCGCTGTGGCTGTTCTGGCTCGTCGCCGCCACGCTGCTGGGCCTGGGCGCGGCCCTGTTCGCGCAGACGCTGCGCACCCGCCGCTCGCTGCAGCGCGAACGCCTGGCCAACCGGCTGATCGACCACAGCCCGCAGCTCGTCTGCGTGCTCGACCCCAACGGCGCCGTGCGCCACATGAACGGCACCGGCCGCCACTGGCTGCGCGTCACGCACCCGGAGATCGCCGGCCGCCGCCTCGACGAGATCGCCACGCTCGGCGTCGAGGAGCCGCAGGCGGCGACGCTGCGCGAGGCGGTCGCCCAGGCGGTCGGCGGCGCCATCGTCACGCACGAGCTCACCGTGAAACGGCCGGACGGCGGCGCCATGACGCTGGAGCTGTCGATCCGCGCGATCCCCCGCACGCGCGACGTGGCGCCCAACCTGCTGGTCGAGGGCCGCGACATCACCAAGCGCAAGTCCGTCGAGGACAAGCTGCACCTGGCCGCCGCCGTGTTCGAGCAGGCGCGCGAGGGCTTCGTGATCGCCGACCGCGATGGCCGCGTCGTCACCGTCAACCAGGCGTTCTGCGACATCAGCGGCTATGACGTCGACGAGCTGCAGGGCCAGCAGACCGCCGCGCTCGGCTTCGGCATCGGCCGGCGCGAGGTGCGCCGCCAGGTGCGCACCGCGCTGCAGACCAGCGGCCACTGGCAGGGCGAGGTCCGCACCTCGCGCAAGGACGGCAGCCTCTACACCTGCTGGGCCGCGATCACCCAGCAGCGCGACGCCCATGGCGCCGTCACGCACTACATCGGCATCCTCAACGACATCACGCAGTTCCGCGAGGTCGAGCGCAACCTGGTGCGGCTGGCGCATGTGGACACCCTCACCGACCTGCCCAACCGCAGCCTGCTCGCCGACCGCGTCGGCCAGCTGACGAGCGTGTCGCGCCGCGACCATCGGCCGTTCGCGCTGATGTTCATGGATCTGGACCAGTTCAAGAACATCAACGACACGCTGGGCCACAGCGTGGGCGACGCCCTGCTCAGCGAGGTTGCGCGCCGCCTGCAGGGCAGCCTGCGCGAGGTCGACACCGTGGCCCGCCTCGGCGGCGACGAGTTCGCGGTGCTGCTGCCCGGCGCCGACGCCGCCGGCGCGGAGCTGGTGGCCAGCAAGCTGCTGGAGCGCCTGGCCGAGCCGTGCATGGTGCAGGGCCACGAGCTCAGCATGACGATGTCGATCGGCATCGCGACCTATCCGTCGGACGGCGACGACTACGAGATCCTGTCGCGCAATGCCGACACGGCGATGTATCGCGCCAAGCACGAGGGCAAGGCGACGTGGCGCTTCTTCGCGGCGGGCATGCAGCAGCGCTCGGCGCGCCAGCTGCAACTGGAGTCGGCGCTGCGCCGCGCGCTGGAGCGCAACGAGCTGCTGCTGCACTACCAGCCGCAGCTGGACGGCAACGGCGAGCAACTCGTGGGCGTCGAGGCGCTGCTGCGCTGGAAGCATCCCGAGTTCGGCTTCGTCTCGCCGGCCGAGTTCATTCCGCTGGCCGAGACCAGCGGCCAGATCGTGGCGATCGGCGAATGGGTGCTGCGCACGGCCGTCGCGCAGCTGAAGGCCTGGATCGACGCCGGCGTGCCGCCGATGGTGGTGGCCGTCAACCTGTCGGCCGTGCAGTTCCGCCATGTGGGCCTGCCCAACGTCGTGGCGCGCGCGCTGAGCGACGCCGGCCTGCCCGCGCAATACCTCGAGCTCGAGCTGACCGAGAGCGTCACCGCCAACCCGTCGGCCGCCATCGCGACGATGGACGCGCTGCATGCGCTGGGCGTGCGGCTGTCGCTGGACGACTTCGGCACCGGCTACTCGTCGCTGAGCTACCTCAAGCGCTTCCCGCTGCACACGCTCAAGATCGACCAGTCCTTCGTGCGCGACATCGACACCGACCCCGACGACCGCGCCATCGTGCAGGCCATCATCCAGATGGCGCGCGCGCTGAACCTGAAGACCATCGCCGAGGGCGTCGAGACCGACGCCCAGCACCAGTTCCTGCGCCGCGAGGGCTGCGACATGATGCAGGGCTACCGCTTCTGCCGCCCGATGGACGCGGCGGCGCTCGAGATGTGGATCGCCGGCCGCGAGCCGCTGCCGTCACCCAACGTCGTGCCGATGATCGCGGCCTGAATGTGAGCCCCACGGTCGCTTGCGCTCCCTGCCCCCGAGGGGCCGGCCGCGAGCGGCCCGGCAGAGCCGGTTCCGCCGCTCCCTTGAACCTCAGTTGAGCCGCGCCCGCGGCAGCGCCGGCAAACAACGACGGCCCGAGGCGTGAGCCTTCGGGCCGCTTTTCTTTCGGGCGCCGAGCGCCTTAGAGGCTCTGGCCGACCTTGGTGTCCTCTTCCGAGGGCCAGTCGCGGATGTAGGCCTTGAGCATGCGGTTCTCGAAGTCCTGCGCCTCGACCACCGTTCGCGCGACGTCGTAGAACGAGATCACGCCCATCAGCGTCTGGCCGTTGAGGACGGGCATGTAGCGCGCGTGGCGGCCGAGCATCATGCGGCGCACCTCGTCGATCTCGGTCTCGGGCGTGCAGGTGAGCGGCGCGTCGTCCATCACCGAGCGGATGGTGACGGAGCCCAGCGTGCCGCCTTGTCGGACGGTGGCGCGGATGACCTCGCGGAATGTGAGCATGCCGGTGAGGTCGCCGTGCTCCATGACGACCAGCGAGCCGATGTCGTGCTCGGCCATCGTGACCACGGCTTCGTGCAGCGGCTGGTCGGCTGAAACGGTGAACAAGGTATTGCCCTTGACACGCAGGATGTCGCTGACTTTCATGGCAACGCCTCCTCGGGAATCCAGTGAAATGAGGGTTCCAACATAGCACACAATCGCGACGTTGGGCCCCCTGTCGGGCCCTGAGCGCAGCGCTTCGATACTGCACCGCAACACATCCCGGAAAGCCTCCATGCCCGGTCCGTCCGACCCCGCCTTCGATACCCTCGCCCTGCACGCCGGCGCAGCGCCCGATCCCGCCACCGGCGCGCGCGCCACGCCCATCCACCTGACGACGTCCTTCGTGTTCGAGTCGAGCGAGCACGCCGCGTCGCTGTTCAACATGGAGCGCGCCGGCCATGTCTACAGCCGCATCTCGAACCCGACCACGGCCGTCTTCGAGGAACGGCTCGCCGCGCTCGAGGGCGGCGTCGGCGCGATCGCCACGGCCAGCGGCCAGGCCGCGCTGCACCTGGCCGTCGCGACGATCGCCGGCGCCGGCTCGCACGTCGTCGCCAGCGCCGCGTTGTACGGCGGCTCGCACAACCTGCTCGCGTACACGCTGTCGCGCTTCGGGATCGAGACGACCTTCGTCAAGCCGCGCGACATCGACGGCTGGCGCGCCGCGATCCGGCCGAACACGCGGCTGCTGTTCGGCGAGTCGCTGGGCAATCCGGGGCTGGACGTCCTGGACATCCCGCGCGTCTCGCAGATCGCGCACGACGCCGGCGTGCCGCTGCTGGTCGACGCCACGTTCACCACGCCCTGGCTGCAGCAGCCGTTCAGGCTCGGCGCCGATCTCGTGTTCCATTCGGCGACGAAATTCCTGTCCGGCCACGGCACCGTCGTCGGCGGCGTGCTGGCCGACTCCGGCCGCTTCGACTGGGAACGCAGCGGGCGCTTCCCAGAACTGAGTGCGCCGTACGCGGGCTTCCATGACATGGTGTTCACCGAGGAGTCGACCGTCGGTGCGTTCCTGCTGCGCGCGCGCCGCGAAGGCCTGCGCGACTTCGGCGCCTGCATGAGTCCGCACACGGCGTGGCTGATCCTGCAAGGCCTGGAGACGCTGCCGCTGCGCATGGAGCGCCACGTCGCCAACGCGCGCAAGGCGGTCGCGTTCCTCGCGTCGCATCCGATGGTGGCGCAGGTCGGCTACCCCGAGCTCGAATCGCACCCCGACCACGCGCTCGCGAGGACGCTGCTGCCGCGCGGCTGCGGCTCGGTCTTCAGCTTCGACCTGCGCGGCTCGCGCGCACAGGGCGTCGCCTTCATCGAGGCGCTGCAGCTGTTCTCGCACCTGGCCAACGTCGGCGACTGCCGCTCGCTGGTGATCCATCCGGCCTCGACGACGCACTTCCGCATGGACGACGCCGCGCTCGCGGCCGCGGGCATCACGGCAGGCACGATCCGGCTGTCGATCGGGCTCGAGGATGCGGACGACCTGATCCTCGATCTGAAGTCGGCGCTGAAGGCCGCGGAAAGGGCCGCGGCATGAAGTTCGACGTGCAAGGCCGGACGGCCTACGCGTACACGGGCGGCAAGCCGTGGAGCGCCGACGGCCCCTGCGTCGTCTTCATCCACGGCGCGCTCAACGACCACTCCGTATGGACGCTGCTCGCGCGCTGGTACGCGCACCACGGGCACCGCGTGCTGGCCGTCGACCAGCCGGGCCACGGCCGTTCCGACGGGCCGCCGCTGGCCAGCGTCGAGGCGCTGGCCGACTGGGTGCTCGCGTTGATGGACGCCGCCGGCGTGCCGAGCGCGCACCTCGTTGGCCACAGCATGGGCTCGCTGATCGCGCTCGAGGCCGCGTCCCGCGCGCCCGAGCGCGCCGCGGCGCTCGTGATGGTGGGCACGGCCTACCCGATGAAGGTCAGCGACGCGTTGCTCTCGACCGCGCGCGACGACCCCGCGCGCGCCATCGCGATGGTCACCGCGTTCTCGCACTCGGGCATCGCCAGCAAGCCGTCGTATCCCGGCCCGGGCGCGTGGCTGCGTGGCGGCGCCAACGCATTGATGCACCGCATACAAAGCGATGCCGATGGCAACCTGTTCGAGCATGACTTCCGCGTCTGCGACGCCTATGCTGGAGGCGTCGAGGCGGCCCGGCGCGTGGCCGGCCCTGCACACCTGATCATCGGCACGCGCGACGTGATGACGCCGCCCAAGGCCACGAAAGAACTCGCGGGCATGCTCGATGCCACGGTCCATCGCATCGTTTCAGGGCATGCACTGATGCAGGAAGCGCCCGATGCGGTGTTGAATGCGATGCGCGCTGCCATTCCGGCGTGACGAACATGCCAACGATGAGGGGACGACGATGGCCAATGCAGTATTCGACGGCGACCCGAAGTCGTTGCACAGCTTCGCCGAGTTCTACCCGTTCTACCTGAACGAACACAGCAACACCACCTGCCGCAAGCTGCACTTCATCGGCTCGACGCTGGCGCTGATCTGCCTGTGGTCGCTGATCTGGACGCGCGAGCCGCTGTTCTTCGTCGCCGCGCTGGTCTGCGGCTACGGATTCGCGTGGATCGGCCACTACGGTTTCGAGAAGAACAAGCCCGCCTCGTTCAAGCGCCCGCTCTGGAGCTTCATGGGCGACTGGCGCATGTACTTCGACATCTGGACCGGCAAGATCGCGATCTGATCGCGGCAGGCTTCAGAACTCGTCCAGCAGCGCCGGCAGCCCCGGCAGGAAGGCGTCGCGCGCGCGCACGCCCGCGGGGCTGTCGTGCGCCTCGGTGTCCTGGATCTGACGCACGAACACGAACGTGCGATCGCCTTTCGTGGCCCAGCCCACGAACCAGCCGTAGCCATGCGCATGGTCGCTGCGGCCATCGGCCAATACCGGAAAGCCGGCGCCGGTCTTGCCGTGGATCTCCCAGCCGCCGTGTTCGCCGGCCATCGCGGTGATGCGCGCCGTCATCTCGTAGGCGATGGTCCTGACCGGCAGTTCGCGCCGCACGACGCGTTCAAGGAAACCGAGCTCCTCGCGCGGCGACACCTGCAACGACGAGTCGATCCACGCCCACTTCAGGCCGTCGTGCTTCTTCGGGTCGCCCGAGACGTCCGCGTTGCCGATCCGGAACGCCGTCGCATATTGCTGGAAGCGCTGCGCGCCGAGCGCCGCCGTCACGCGCTGCGAGTACCAGACGACGGAGTCGCGGATCCACTTCTGCGGGTCGGTGTCGGCGCGCCAGGAGTCGCGCCAGTCCGGATCGCCGCTCCGGTACTTCAGGACGGGCTGGTGCTCCGACTTGAGGAAGCCCGAATCGAAGCCCATGAGGCTGATGGCGATCTTGAACGTCGACGCGGGCGTGATGCGCGCGTCGCATGTGCCTTCCTGCTTGGCGATCTGCTTTGTCGATGCGTCGGCGATCAGGGTGCAATCTGCTTGGGCGGCGGTGGACAGGAGCGTCGTGACGGCGATGGCCGCGAGGATGTGATGTCTGGACTGTTTGGGCATGGGCGGCCACGTTATCACCTGGTGTGCGGTGCGTCGTTGCCTGCGGCGCTGGGGCGGCTTTGCTTCGCAAAGTCGCTTTGGTCTTTCTGGCCACGACCGCGCGGGCCGGGCTGGCTGGGAGTCCTGTCCCGCTCACGCCTCGCGACGGCACGCGTCGGCCTGCGGCCTCCCCGCACCTGCTCCGAGATCGCGGGACAGGACTCCCCGCCATCCCGGCTGCACCGCCGTGGCTTGTTGGGTTTAAGGATTGAAGTGCGATCGCGCAGGCGATCGAGTCGCACATTCACGTGACGTTGCTCGATCGCGAGAACGCGTCGATCTGCCCCTTTCCGTGGCCTGCGGCGCTCAACCAACCGCTGCCGGCGACTCAAGATGTCGTCATGCGACCTCAGACCAGTCGCGGGGAGGCCGCTCCGCACGAATGGCCGAAGCAACACACCACTTCCCGTCGCCGATCGACGGTGAATGCGGGTCACTTTCACCGTCGATCGGCGACGGGTCGCGACACCCACAGGTGGTAGTTCGTGCGGAGCGGCCTCTCCGCGATTGGTCTGAGGTCTCGCGACGGACTGTGCGGCTGCGCAACCGAATGGCTAACCCCGCAGGGCAAGCAGGCACGCTACAGAGGCGCGAAGCGCGATCCCTCCGCAATGTCGTGAACGGAATGTCCCGATCGCCTCCGCGATCGCACTTCAATCCTTGAACCAACAAAAGACACGGCGGTGCAGCCGGGGCGGCGGGGAGTCCTGCTCCGCGATCTCGGAGCAGGTACGCGGAGGCCGCAGGCCGACGCGTGCCGTCGCGAGGCGTGAGCGGAGCAGGACTCCCCGCCGCTCCGGCCCGCGCGGTCGTGGCCAACAACCAACAACGCGACTTTGCGAAGCAAAGCCGCCCCAGCGCCGCAGGCATTCACACCTGCGAACCGAGAACCAACGCAGCGCTCAGGCCGTCGCCTTGGCCTTCACGATCGGCGCCAGCTGCGTCAGCATCTCGTCGACCATCTCCTCGAGCCCGAACCTGGCCTTCCAGCCCCAGTCCTTGGCGGCCTCGCTGTCGTCGATCGAGCGCGGCCAGTTGGCGGCGATGGCCTGGCGGAAGTCGGGCACGCAGTCCATCGTGAAGCCGGGGATGCGCTTCGCGATGGCGTCGGCGATCTGGCGGGGCGTGAAGCTGATGGCCGACAGGTTGTAGCTGCCGCGCTGGCGGATCGAGCCGGCCGGCGCTTCCATCAGCTCGATGGTGGCGCGCAGCGCGTCGTCCATCAGCATCATCGGCAGCGCCTGGTCTTCGTTCAGGAAGCAGGTGTAGCGGCCGTCGCGCAGCGCGGCGTGGAAGATCTCGACCGCGTAATCGGTGGTGCCGCCGCCCGGAGGCGTCTTCCAGCTGATCAGCCCCGGATAGCGCAGGCCGCGCACGTCGACACCGTGGTTCTTGTGATACCACGCGCACCAGCGCTCGCCCGCGAGCTTGCTGATGCCGTAGATCGTCGTCGGATCCATGATGGTGTCCTGCGGCGTGTTGTCCGCGGGCGTCGTCGGGCCGAAGGCCGCAATCGAGCTGGGCCAGAACACCTTGTCGAGCTTGTGCGTGCGCGCCAGTTCGAGCACGTTGAGCAGGCCCACCATGTTGAGGTTCCACGCCCACTGCGGATGCTTCTCGCCGTTGGCCGACAGCGCCGCCGCGAGCAGGTAGATCTGCGTGATGTGGTGGCGCTCGACGACCGCCGCGAGGCCCGACGCATCGGTGACGTCCAGCTGCTCGTGCGGCAGCCCCGGGTTGCGGCCGGTCGGCGCGACGTCGCTGGTGACGACCTGCGCCACGCCCGGGCGCTTCGACAACGCGAGCGCCAGTTCCGAGCCGATCTGTCCGTTGGCGCCGATGATGAGGATGCGCGCGCCGCTCACTTCGAGGCTCCGATCAGGCCCAGTTCCTTGCCGGCTTGCGTGAAGACCTCGACCGCCTTCTCCAGGTGATGCCTGTCATGCACCGCGCTCATCTGCACGCGGATGCGCGCCTGGCCCTTGGGCACGACGGGGAAGAAGAAGCCGACCGCATACAGCCCGAGCTCGAGGATGCGCTGCGACAGCTGCTGCGCCTTGACGGCGTCGCCGATCATGATGGGCACGATCGGATGCTCGCCCGGCTTGATCTCGAAGCCCGCCTCGGTGATGGCCTTGCGGAACCACGCGGTGTTGTCGGCCAGCTTGTCGCGCAGCTCGGTCGAGCCTTCGAGCAGGTCCAGCACCTTCAGCGAGGCGCCGACGATGGCCGGCATCACCGTGTTGGAGAACAGGTACGGACGCGAGCGCTGGCGCAGCAGCTCGATCACTTCCTTCTTGCCGGTGGTGAAGCCGCCCGACGCGCCGCCCAGCGCCTTGCCCAGCGTGCCCGTGATGATGTCGATCTTGCCGAAGACGCCGCGATGCTCGTGCGTGCCGCGGCCGCGCGCGCCCAGGAAGCCGGTGGCGTGGCACTCGTCGATGCCCAGCAGCGCGCCGTACTGGTCGCAGATCGCGCGGATCTTGTCCAGCTGCGCGATCGTGCCGTCCATCGAGAACGCGCCGTCGGTGAAGACGAGCTTGAAGCGCGCGCCGGCGGCGTCGGCGGCCTTGAGCTGCGCCTCGAGGTCGGCCATGTCGTTGTGCGCATAGCGGAAGCGCTTGGCCTTGCACAGGCGGATGCCGTCGATGATGGACGCGTGGTTCAGCGCGTCGCTGATGATGGCGTCCTCCTCGCCGAGCAGCGGCTCGAACAGGCCGCCGTTGGCGTCGAAGGCGGCGGCGTAGAGGATGGTGTCCTCGGTGCCCAGGAAGCGCGCCAGGCGCTGCTCCAGCTCCTTGTGGATGTCCTGCGTGCCGCAGATGAAGCGCACCGAGCTCATGCCGTAGCCATGCGTGCGCAGCGCCTCGTGCGCCGCCTCGATGACCTGCGGATGCGACGACAGCCCGAGGTAGTTGTTCGCGCACAGGTTGATCAGCTCGCGGCCGTCGGCCAGCTTGACCAGCGCGCCCTGCGGCGTGGCGATGATGCGCTCGCTCTTGAAGAGCCCCGCGGCGCGGATGCCGTCCAGTTCGGCCTGGATGTGTTGGTTGAATGCGGCGACGCTGGTCATGAGCTTTGTCCTTCAGGCACAATCTTGTTCAATGCGAATTGCATTGTTCGATATATCGAACAGGCGTGCAGTATCGGAAACAACGGCGCTTTCGTCAAGCGACCGGGCATCGAACTTCGAGAAAACGATCATGACCCGCAACCTGTCCGTCGAGCCCCCCCGCGTGGGCAATACCCTGGCGGAACTGCGTCAATTGCGGGCGCTGTCGCTGGACGAGCTGTCGCGGCTGGCGGGGGTGTCGAAGTCGATGCTGTCGCAGATCGAGCGCAACCAGGCCAACCCGACCGTGGCCGTCGTCTGGCGCCTGGCCAACGCGCTGGGCGTGCCGCTGGGCCAGCTGCTCGATGGCGAGCGCCCCGCCCTGCCCGCGATCACCACCGTCGCCGGCCACGCCACGCCGTCGCTGCGCAGCCCGGACGGCAAGTGCGAGCTGCGCATCCTCGGGCCCATCGAGTTGGCCGGCCAGTTCGAGTGGTACGAGCTGACGGTGCAGCCCGGCGGCCGGCTCGAATCCGAGGCGCACGAGCCGGGTTCGCGCGAGCACCTGACCGTGCTGGGCGAAGGCTCGCTCGAAGTGCGCTCGGGAACGGATGTGTCGACGCTGCAGGCCAACGAGACGGCGCGCTACGTCGTCGACGTGCCGCACTCGATCTCTAACCCGACCTCGGCGCTCGTGCGCGCGCTGATGGTGGTGGTGCACGCGAGCTGAGCGCTCGCGCGCCGCTCATTCAGGCTGGCAAAGGCGCGGGGCGCACACCGGGTCCAGCGCGACGTCGACGATGCCCTTGCGGCTCGCATAGGCCGCGATCTGCTCGCGCACGTCGGGCGGCACGCTCACCGGCACGTTGCTCGACTGCGCCCATGGCGCCATGCTCGCGCCGACCGCCACGAAGCGCAGGCAGAGGTCGCCGCCATGGGCCAGGTCGATGTCGCGGTAGCGGGCCGGGATCAGCACGGCGTAGACGAAGCGGCGGCTGGCCTCGTCGCGCTCCAGCGGCAGCGGGTCGCGCCACGCCCCCACGGGCTGGCCGCCGTCGCACAGCGTCGCCTGCACCTCCGGATACGAGCTCTCGTTTCGTGCCAGCCGGAACATGTCGCGGTGCATCTCGACGCGCACGATCGCGTAGCCGGTGATGTTCAGCGCCGCACCGCCGCCGGAGACCTTCTCGCGATGATCGACGAAGCGCACGTCCACCAGCCGCACGTGCCAGCGCGCGCGCCCGAGCGCGACGGTCAGCGCCGCCACGACCGCGAGCAGGCCGACAGCGACCACCTTCCAGATGTGCACGCCGCCGGGCGGCGGGGGAAACGACGAGCTCGTGGGGATGGCAGGCTCCAGTCCGGTTCACGCTGCGGCTCAGGGCGGCAGCACCTCCGCCAATTGAATCGCATCGACGCCCAATTTGCCACGGGCCGACGCGAGCGCGGCGATTGGCGCGAGCAGCAGCACGTTGACCAGCGGCGCCAGCGCGGTGCGCGCAGGGTCGCACAGCAGCACGTAGCGCGGCTGGCCTTCCTCGTCGAGGCGGCCGACCCAGTCCAGCGTCATCAACGCCTCCAGCACGGATTCGATCTGCAGCGGGTCGAAGCGCAGGCTGTCGGCGAGGTCGACACCGCTGACGCCGTGCCCCCCGGCCTCGCGGCTGCGCTGCAGGCTGCGCACGATCTCGAGCGCCAGCGCGAAGCGCCCGCCCGGCACGCGGCCGTGCTGCACCAAGTTCAGCTTCAGGCTGGGCGCGTACGCCGCGATCACCGCGCCCAGCAGCACGATGACCCAGCCGAGGTAGATCCAAAGCAGGAAGATCGGCACCGTCGCGAACGCGCCGTAGATGCTCGAGTAGGACGTCATGTGCGTCAGGTACCAGCCCAGCGAGCGCCGCGCCACCTCGAAGCCGGTGGCGACGAACAGGCCACCCGCCACCGCATGTCGCCAGGCCACCGGCGCGTGCGGCACGTAGTGGTAGAGCGCGCTCATCGCCGTGGCCAGCACGCCGAACTCCGCGATCGACAGCGAGAAGCTCACGCCGCCCGACATCTGCTGCACCATGCCGCTCGACGCCGAGATCGCGTACGACATCAGCGTCAGGCTGGCGCCCAGGATCAGCGGCCCCAGCGTGACGGCCGACCAGTAGATCAGCACCCGCTGCGCGATCGGCCGCGGCTTCTTGACGCGCCAGATCGCGTTGAGCGTGCGGTCGATGGTCAGCATCAACGCCATCGCCGTGAAGCCCAGCGCGATCAGGCCGAAGGCGCCGAGGCGGCTGGCCTTGGTCGCGAACATCGTGAGCGTGCCCAGCACCGGCTTGGCGATGTTGGGCGGCACCAGCGTCTGCAGGAAATACTTCTCGAGGCCCGCCTGGAACGTGCCGAACATCGGGAACGCGGTGAAGACGGCCAGCATCACCGTCAGCAGCGGCACCAGCGAGATCAGCGTCGTGAACGTCAGGCTGCTGGCGGTCAGGCCCAGGCGGTCGTCGCGGAAGCGCGCGCGCAGCGTGCGCAGCGTCTCGAACCAGGGCCAGTTGCGCAGGGTCTGCATCGGGCCCGCGAGCATCGTGCCCAGGGGTGTCGTCAAGGTCTTGGAAACCGTCATGGCGACTATCATGCCAAACATGGTCGACGACTCCACGACAACCCCTGCCGCGCCCGATCGCGTGACGTCCGCGATACGCGTGGTCGCGGTCGCATCGGCGGTCGCCTTGATCGCGCTGAGCATCGCCTGGGAGCTCGTGTGGGCGCGCATCGGCCACGGCACGCTGGTGCTGAAGGCGCTGCCGCTGGTCTTCGCCCTGCCCGGCTTGCTGAAGCACCGCATGTACACGTACCGCTGGCTGAGCCTGGCGATCTGGTGCTATGTCGCCGAGGGCCTCGTGCGCATCACGGACCGCGCGCCGGCCAACTGGTGCGCCGGCGCGGAGGTGGCGCTGTCCATCGTGCTGTTCGTCGCCTGCGCGGCCCAGGTGCGCTGGCGCCACGCGGTGGCGAGGCGCCCGCAGTCGGCCGCCGACACGGGCGCCGCGCATTGAGATGAGCTCGCTGCTGGACGACCTGCGCGCGATCGTGGGCGAGGCCCACGTGCTGACCGGCGACGGGGAGGCCCTCGTCGCCTGGGAACGCGACTGGCGCAAGCGCTACCGCGGCCGCGCGCTGTGCGTCGTGCTGCCAGGGACGGCGGACGAGGTCGCCGCCGTCGTGCGCCGCTGCGCGCGCGAGGACGGCGTCAGCATCGTCACGCAAGGCGGCAACACGGGTCTCGTCGGCGGCGGCGTGCCCGACGACTCGCGCACGCAGGTCGTGCTGTCCACGAAGCGGCTGCGCGCGATCCGCCGCGTCGACGCCGACAACCAGACGATCACCGTCGAGGCCGGGCTCGCGTTGCAGAAGGTGCAGGCCGCCGCCGCGGAGGCCGGCCTGCTGTTCCCGTTGAGCCTGGCCGCCGAAGGCACCTGCACGATCGGCGGCAACCTCGCGACCAACGCCGGCGGCACGCAGGTGCTGCGCTTCGGCAATGCGCGCGAGCTGTGCCTCGGGCTCGAGGTCGTGACCGCGCAGGGCGAGCTCTGGAGCAGCCTGCACGGCCTGCGCAAGGACAACACCGGCTACGACCTGCGCGACCTGTTCGTCGGCAGCGAGGGCACGCTCGGCATCATCACGGCCGCGACCCTGCGCCTGTTCCCGCAGCCGCGCGCCGGCGTCACCGCGTGGGCCACCTGCCGCACGCTCGCCGGCGCCGTGGCGCTGATGCGGCGGTTGCGCGACGCGTTCGACGCCGAGCTGGTGGGCTACGAGGCGATGAACGCCGCGTCGCTGGCCCTCGTCGAGCGCCACTTCTCCGCGCTGCGCGTGCCGTTGCCGCTGGCCGACGCGTCGGGGCAGCCGCTGTGGTCGGTGCTGATCGATCTCGCGTCGCCGCATGACGAGCACGTGCTGCGCGAACGCGCCGAGGCCACGCTGATGTCGGCGATCGAGGGCGGCGAGGCGGTCGACATCGCCGTCACCCGCAACGAGCTGCAGGCGCGCACGCTGTGGCAGCTGCGCGAGGCGATTCCGCTGGCGCAAGGCGTCGAGGGCCTCAACATCAAGCACGACGTCGCGGTGCCGCTGTCGTCGCTGGCCGGGTTCGTGGCCGCCGCCGACGCCGCGCTCGAGGCCGTGGTGCCCGGCGCGCGCCACGTCACCTTCGGCCACCTCGGCGACGGCAACCTGCACTACAACCTCCAGGCGGCCGAGGGCAACGAGGCCGCCAGCTTCCTCGCCAGCCACGAGGACGCCGCCAACGCCTGCGTCTACGACGTCGTCGCCCGCTTCGGTGGCACGTTCTCGGCCGAACACGGCATCGGGCGGCTCAGGCGGCCGGAAATGGCGGCGCGCAAGCCCGCGCCGGCGCTGGCGATGATGCGCGCCGTCAAGTCGGCTCTCGACCCGCGCGGGCTGCTCAATCCGGGCGTGCTGCTGCCCGATTGAGGCCTCTTGCATAGACAGGCACGGGTAACCGCGCAGCGGGGAAACCTGTAGCACAAGGCCCGCGCGCTTTCACGGCGGCGTCATGCAAATCGTGCATGGGCGTCGATCCACTCGGCATTGGATCGTGGCTGGCGCTGCCTCTACAGTGCTGCCACAACTAGCGCGCCGTCCAGCTCATCGAGTCCGGAATGGCGACGCACCGGAGACAAGTCACACATGCATCCCTGCCGAGAATACTGGGGCCAGGACGTCGCCTACGGCTCGCTCGTCACCCGCGAGAATCCGCGCCGCGGCGAGCGTGCCGGCGCGCTGACCGAAGTCTGGATCCTCGACCTGCGCGGCGCCGCCCGCGCCGCGCCGCATGCCGACCTGGCCGGCGTGCTGCGCCGCATCGGCGGCCTGGACAGCGGCGAGGAAGCGCTGCGGCAGTCCGCCGCGCACCTGAAGGCCTTCCTGGCGACGGAGCCGGCACCCGCGCCCGTGCCGACCAACCTCTCGCGCGCCTACGGCGACCACGCCGACACCGACCAGAACATCCTGGGCATCGCGACCCTGCATCGCACGCGCATGCTGCCCCCCGGCTCGTTCGCCGCCGCCGCCGGCGTGCCGAGCCAGGCCGCGCGCGAGGAGTCCTCGGCGCTGCTGTGCGCGGAGTTCATGCGCCATCTGGGCGAGCTGGGTGCCGACGACGACGTCTCGCGCATCGACTGGGTGATGGTGCGCGCGGCCGACAAGACCGACGGCGCGCGTTCGCACCTCGGGGCGACGCGCGTCGCGCGCGTGGCGCTGAAGCCCTTCGCGCCCGGCGACGAGTCGCGCGACGCTACTGAAGCGGCGTCTTCGGTGGAAGGCCGCCCGGCATCGTGAAGACCTCGATGCCCTCGTCGGCGAGCGCCTCGCGCTCCTCCTTCGTGGCCTGGCCGCGGATCGCCCTGGAATCGCTCTCGCCGTAGTGGATGCGGCGCGCCTCCTCCGCGAAGCGCGGCCCGACGTCCTGCGTGTTGCGCAGGAATTCGGCGACGGCCTCGACGAAGCGCGCCGTGGCGGCGTTGCTGCTGACGGCAAGTTCCGTGGACGTCGCGGGCGCGGCCGCGGGCGCCGGCGCAGCGGCCTCGGGCGCACGCGCGCCCGACAGGTTCAGCCGCGGCGCACTCGGCAGGCGCATCACGTCGGCGTTGCCGCAGACCGGGCAATCGAGCAGGCCGCGTTCGCGCTGCGAGCCGTAGTCGTCCTCGGACGCGAACCAGCCCTCGAAGCCGTGTCCGGCACCGCAGCGCAGATCGAGCACCTTCATCGCGCGGCCCTCACTCCGAGGGCTGCCACGTGGGCGTCCACGCGCCGCTGCGCCACAGCTGCAGCTTGAGCAGCGCGACCATCGTCTTGGCGTCGGTCAGCTCGCCGCTGGCGGCCATCGCGAACAGAGTGGCCTCGGGCATGGTCAGCACGTCGAGGAACTCGCCGTCGTCCAGTTGCTGCGCGCCGGCGACGAGGCCGCGCGCGAACCAGATGTCGATGAACTCGTTCGAATACGCGGGCGCGTTGTGCAGGC
The DNA here is from genome assembly GCF_023231945.1 of Scleromatobacter humisilvae. Lineage (GTDB taxonomy): Bacteria > Pseudomonadota > Gammaproteobacteria > Burkholderiales > Burkholderiaceae_C > Scleromatobacter > Scleromatobacter humisilvae. The sequence goes on along the minus strand of NZ_JAJLJH010000002.1, from coordinate 52,209 downwards.
AGCCGGCGTAGGCCCACTCGCGCGCGGCGTAGCCGGTCTCCTCGCGCAGCTCGCGCTGCGCGCAATGCAGCGTGGTCTCCTGCGGATCGAGCTTGCCGGCCGGCAGCTCCAGCAGCACGCGATCCAGCGGGTAGCGGTGCTGGCGTTCGACGACCAGCTGGCCGTCGTCGGTCATCGGCACGATCATCACCGCGCCCGGATGCACCACGTGCTCGCGCCGGGCCGTCTTGCCGCTGGGCAGCCGGATCTCGTCGCGGCGCACCTGGAGGAAGTGGCCTTCGTAGACGAGCTCCGAGCGGATGCGGCGTTCGACGAGGTGCTCGTCGACGCCCTCCATCGCGCGGACCGCAGAGCCCCCGGCGACGATGGGCTCCACGTTCTTGTCGGTCACGCGATTGATCCTGCGATCAGGTCGAGATGGCCTTGATGACCGCCTCGCGGCAGGCCGTCATCAGCCCGTCCGGCAACAGGCCGAAGCCGAGCGCGGCCAGGCCGTTGAGCGCCAGCAGCACGGTGGCGCCGACTTCGCCGCGGATCGGCGTGGTGTCGGCCGGCTCGTCGAAGAACATCGTCTTGACGATGCGCAGGTAGTAGTACGCGCCGACCAGCGACAGCAGCACCGCGACCACCGCGAGGATGATGTAGCCCTTGACGCCGGTGCTCACCAGCGCCTGCAGCACGGCGAACTTCGCGTAGAAGCCGACCAGCGGCGGGATGCCGGCCAGCGAGAACATGAACAGCGCCATGACGCCCGCGATCCACGGCGAGCGCTTGCCCAGGCCGGCGAGGTCGGAGATCTCCTCGCTTTCGAAGCCGTGGCGCGACAGCACCATGATCAGGCCGAAGGTGCCCAGCGTCGTCAGCACGTAGGTGACGATGTAGAACAGCGCCGAGCTGTAGCCGTTGGCGGCCGCGGCCGTGCCCATGTTGACGACCGTGGGCGTGAAGCCCAGCAGCATGAAGCCCAGCTGCGCGATGGCCGAATAGGCCAGCAGGCGCTTCAGGTTGCTCTGCGCGATGGCCGCCAGGTTGCCCAGCGTCATCGACACCACCGACAGCACGATCAGCATCTGCTGCCAGTCCGTCGCGAGGCCCGACAGGCCCTCGACCAGGATGCGGAAGGTGATGCCGAACGCGGCCAGCTTCGGTGCGCCGGAGATCAGCAGCGTGACGGCGGTGGGCGCGCCCTGGTAGACGTCGGGCACCCACATGTGGAACGGCGCGAGGCCCAGCTTGAAGCCGAGGCCGGCGACGATGAACACGAGGCCGAAGGTCAGCACCTGCGGATTGACCGTGCCCTTGTGGATCGCTTCGAAGACGGTCGGGATGTCGAGCGTGCCCGTGGCGCCGTACATCATCGACAGGCCGTACAGCAGGAAGCCCGAGGCCAGCGCGCCGAGGATGAAGTACTTCATCGCGGCTTCGGTCGACACGGCATGGTCGCGGCGCAGCGCGGTGAGCGCGTACAGCGACAGGCTCATCAGCTCGAGGCCGACGTAGACGACCAGGAAGTTGTTGGCCGACACCATCACCGAGATGCCCAGCAGCGAGAACATCGCCAGCGACAGGAACTCGCCCTTGAGAAGGTCACGCGAGGCCAGGTACGGACGCGAGAAGCCCAGCGTGATCATCGTGGCCAGCGTGCCGGCCAGCGCCAGCAGGTGGCCCAGCGGGTCGATCACGACCATGCGCTGCATGGCGTAGACGGTCTGCGCGCGCTGGAGTTCGTCCAGGTGCATCAGGGCGAGGACGCCCAGCGAGACCTGCGCGACGATGTAGGTGGTCTTCTGGCGCGACTCCGAGCCCCCGACGCCGAGCAGCGTCACGATGGACGTCATCAGCAGCAGGAATATCTCGGGGTAGATCGGCAACGAGGTGAAATGGCTCATGAGAATCTTTCCGCGGCGCTCAGATCAGCTTGGGCTGGGCGACGTGCTTCAGCAGTGCATCCACCGAGACTTGCATGACGTCGGTGAAGGGCTTCGGATACAGGCCCATCGCCAGGACGGCGACGGCCAGCACCGCGAGCATGAAGAATTCGCGGGGGTTGATGTCCTTCAGGCGGCTGACGCTGCCCTTGGTGACGGGGCCGAAGTAGACGCGCTTGACCATCCACAGCGTGTACGCGGCGCCGAAGATCAGCGCGGTGGCGGCCAGCGCGGCGATCCAGAAGTTGTAGCCGGTGGACGCGATGATGACCATCCACTCGCCGACGAACCCGGCGGTGCCCGGCAGGCCGCAGTTGGCCATCGCGAACAGCACCGCGAAGGCCGCGAACATCGGCATCGTGTTGGCCACGCCGCCATAGGCTGCGATGTCGCGCGAGTGGACGCGGTCGTACAGCACGCCGATGCCCAGGAACATCGCGGCCGAGACGAAGCCGTGCGAGATCATCTGGATGATGGCGCCCTGCATGCCCAGCGAGTTGAAGATGAAGAAGCCCAGCGTGCAGAAGCCCATGTGGGCGATCGACGAGTAGGCGACCAGCTTCTTCATGTCGGTCTGCACCATCGCGACCAGGCCGATGTAGACCACGGCGACGATGGACATCGCGATGATCAGCCAGGCCCAGTGGTGGCTGGCGTCCGGCGCGATCGGCAGCGAGAAGCGCAGGAAGCCGTAGGCGCCCAGCTTCAGCATGATCGCGGCCAGCACGGCGGAGCCGCCGGTGGGCGCCTCGACGTGGACGTCCGGCAGCCACGTGTGCACCGGCCACATCGGCACCTTGACCGCGAACGCGGCGAGGAACGCGAAGAACAGCGCCGTCTGCGCCGTCATCGACAGCGGCAGCTTCTGCCAGGCCAGGATGTCGAAGCTCGCGTTGGACTGGATGTACAGGTAGACGATGGCCACCAGCATCAGCAGCGAACCGAGCAGCGTGTACAGGAAGAACTTGAACGACGCGTAGATGCGGTTCGGGCCGCCCCAGACGCCGATGATGATGTACATCGGGATCAGCGTCGCTTCGAAGAACGTGTAGAACAGCAGGCCATCGACCGCCGCGAACACGCCCACCATCACGCCCGACAGGATCAGGAACGCGGCCATGTACTGGTTCACGCGTTCGGTGATGACCTCCCAGGCCGAGATGACGACGACCACGGTGATCAGCGCCGTCAGCAGCACGAACCACACGGAGATGCCGTCGACGGCCACGTGGTAGTGCGCGTTGAAGCGCTCGATCCACGTGAGGTCGGTCGAGAACTGCATGCCCGCCTGCGTCGTGTCGAAGCCCGTGATCAGCGGGATCGTGACCAGGAACGACGCGAGCGCGAAGACGAGCGACAACCAGCGCACGACACGCGCGTTGTCGTCGCGTCCCAGCGCCAGCAACACCACCCCCGCCAGGATCGGCAGCCAGATGGCCAGGTTCAGAAAAATCATTCTTGTTCTCCGCCGGCGTTGATCAGTGAGCGATGGTCTGGAAGTAAGGCCAGAGCTGCCAGGTCATCAAACCGAAGACACCCAGGATCATCACCAGTGCGTACCAATAGAGATGGCCGGTCTGCACCAGGCGCACGATGCCGGCGATCACGCCGACCAGGCGCGCCGAGCCGTTCACGAACAGGCCGTCGATCAGGCCCGCGTCGCCGCCCTTCCACAGGCCGCGGCCCAGCAGGCGGGCGCCGGCGGCCAGCACGTTCTCGTTGAACCAGTCGGCGTAGTACTTGTTCTCGAGCACCCGCTTGATCCACGCCATGAGCGGGTTCTTGCCGACGCTCACCGCCAGCGACGGCTTGACGATGTACATGATGTACGACAGCACGACGCCGAGGATCGCCAGGTACACGACCGGGTGCGCGAAGGCGGACAACGCCATCTCGGCCGGGCCGTGGAACTCCTTGGCGAGTTCTTCCATCGCCGGATGCTTCTCGCTGTTGAAGAAGATCGAGCTGCCGAAGAAGCTGCCGAACAGCATGGGCTTGATCGTCATGAAGCCGATGACGGCCGACGGGATCGCCAGCAGCACCAGCGGCAGCGTCACCACCCACGGCGACTCGTGCGGCTCGTGCGCGTGGCCGTGGTCGTCGTGACCATGGCCATGGTCGGCATGCGCGTGGTCGTCGTGCGCGTGCGCCGCGTGCGCGGGCGCTTGCCCGTGCGCATCGTGCGCGCCGTGACCGTGCGCGTCGTCTTCTTCCAGCTCGAGCTCGGGCTCGGCGTGCGCCATCGGGAACGGCGGATTGCGGAAGCGCTCCTCGCCGTGGAAGACCAGGAAGAACATGCGGAACGAGTAGAACGCCGTCACGAACACTCCCGCGGTCACCGAGAACTGCGCGAAGCCCGCGCCGTAGAGGTGGCTCGTGTAGGCCGCGTCGATGATCGAGTCCTTCGAGTAGAAGCCCGCAAAGAACGGCGTGCCGATCAGGGCCAGCGAGCCGATCAGTGACGTCCAGTACGTGATGGGCATGTACTTGCGCAGGCCGCCCATGTTGCGGATGTCCTGGTCGTGGTGCATGCCCATGATCGTGGAGCCGGCCGCGAGGAACAGCAGCGCCTTGAAGAACGCGTGCGTCATCAGGTGGAACACGGCCACCGGATAGGCCGACAGGCCCAGCGCCACGGTCATGTAGCCCAGCTGCGACAGCGTGGAGTACGCGACGACGCGCTTGATGTCGTTCTGGATGATGCCCAGGAAGCCCATGAACAGCGCGGTGATCGAGCCGATGATCAGCACCACGCTCAGCGCGGTGTCGGACAGCTCGAACAGCGGCGACATGCGCGTGACCATGAAGATGCCGGCCGTCACCATCGTCGCGGCGTGGATCAGCGCGGAGATCGGCGTCGGGCCTTCCATCGAGTCGGGCAGCCAGACGTGCAGCGGGAACTGCGCCGACTTGCCCATCGCGCCGATGAACAGGCAGATGCAGGTGACCGTGATCAGCATCCAGTCGGTGCCCATGCCGAAGGCCTGCGAGGCCAGGCCGCCGGCCTTGGTGAAGGCGTCGAAGGCCTCGCCGTAGTTCAGCGTGTGAGCGTAGGTGGCGATCAGGCCGATGCCCAGGATGAAGCCGAAGTCGCCGACGCGGTTGACCAGGAAGGCCTTCAGGTTGGCGAACACCGCGCTCGGCTTCTTGAACCAGAAGCCGATCAGCAGGTACGAGACGAGGCCCACCGCTTCCCAGCCGAAGAACAACTGCAGGAAGTTGTTGCTCATCACGAGCATCAGCATCGAGAACGTGAACAGCGAGATGTACGAGAAGAAGCGCTGGTAGCCCGGATCCTCTTCCATGTAGCCGATGGTGTAGATGTGCACCATCAGCGACACGAAGGTCACCACGCACATCATCATCGCGGTCAGGCCGTCGATCAGGAAGCCGACTTCCATCTTCAGGCCGCCGGCGTTCATCCACTCGTAGACAGTGCCGGAGAAATGGAAGCCGTCGTTGACGACGGCGTTGAGCGTCATCGCGGAGATGACGAAGGAGATGAAGACGCCCAGGATCGTGATGCGGTGCGCATTCGCACGGCCGATCTGCTTGCCGAACAGGCCGGCGACGATCGCGCCGACCAGCGGCGCGACCGGCACGAGGACGAGTTCGGTGAGGGAGATGTTGGCAGACATGTTTGGGATCAGCCCTTCAGCGCGTCGAGTTCGTCGGCGGCGATCGTGGCGCGGTTGCGGAACAGCACGACCAGGATGGCCAGGCCGATCGCGGATTCGGCCGCGGCCACCGTCAGGATGAAGAACACGAAGACCTGCCCGCCCATGTCGCCCAGGTAGTGGGAGAAGGCGATGAAGTTCATGTTGACGGCCAGGAGCATCAGCTCGATGGCCATCAGCAGCACGATCAGGTTGCGGCGGTTCAGGAAGATGCCGATCACCGAGAGGGCGAACAGGATGCCGCCCAGCGTCAGGTAGTGCGGCAGCGTGATGTCGGAAAAATTCATGCCTTGCCTCCCTCTTTGCCCGGCTCCGCCGCGGGAGCGGCCGGGACGGATGCGACCTCGATCGTCGGCGCCATCTTCACGATGCGCAGGCGGTCGGCCTTGCGCGCGCGCAGCGCGAGGTTCGGGTCGATGGCCTTGCTGTCCTTGCGCTCGCGCAGCGTCAGCGCGATGGCGGCGATGATGGCCACCAGCAGCAGCACGGCCGCGATCTGCAGCGGGTACAGGTAGTTCGTGTAGACCTCGATGCCCAGCAGGCGCGTGTTGCCCGCCTTCAGCGCGGCGGCGTCGGCCACCGGCGCGGCGCCGTGGCTGAAGCCGCCCATCAGCACCAGCGCCATCTCGAGCGCGATCAGCACGCCCACGAGGGCCGCCAACGGGAACGCCTTCCAGAAGCCGACGCGCAGTTCCTCGGTGTTGATGTCCAGCATCATCACGACGAACAGGAACAGCACCATGACGGCGCCGACGTAGACGAGGACCAGCGTGATGGCCAGGAACTCGGCCTTCAGCATCATCCACAGGCATGAGGCGTTGAAGAACGCCAGCACCAGGAACAGCGCGGCGTGCACGGTCGAACGCGCGGTGATCACACCGAACGACGAGGCCAGCAGCACGGCCGAGAAAATGTAGAACAGGGCGGATGTTGTTGTCATGGCAATGCTTGGCCAGTGACCACGAAGACGCTTGCGGCGCCTCAGCGGTACTTGGCGTCGGCCTCCTTGGCGGCGGCGATTTCGCGTTCGTAGCGGTCGCCGACGGCGAGCAGCATGTCCTTGGTGAAGTACAGGTCGCCCCGCTTCTCACCGTGGTATTCGAAGATGTGCGTCTCGACGATGGAGTCCACCGGGCAGCTCTCCTCGCAGAAGCCGCAGAAGATGCACTTGGTCAGGTCGATGTCGTAGCGCGTCGTGCGGCGGGTGCCGTCGTTGCGGACGTCGGACTCGATCGTGATGGCCATCGCGGGGCACACGGCCTCGCACAGCTTGCAGGCGATGCAGCGCTCTTCGCCGTTGTCGTAGCGACGCAGCGCATGCAGGCCGCGGAAGCGCGGCGACATCGGCGTCTTCTCTTCCGGGAACTGCACGGTGATCGTGGGCGAGAAGAAGTACTTGCCGGTCAGGCGCATCCCGCGGAACAGCTCGACGAGCAGGAAGCTCGAGAAGAAGTCCTTGAACGAGAACGACGGCTTGGACAGAGTGGTAGCGGTCATGGTGTTTTCAGCCTCGCCTTATTTCCAGATCGACAGCGGAGACTCGATCCACAGGCCGATGACGACCAGCCAGACCAGCGTCACGGGGATGAAGATCTTCCAGCCCAGACGCATGATCTGGTCGTAGCGATAGCGCGGGAACGTCGAACGCACCCACAGGAACATCGACACCACGCAGAACACCTTGGCGAACAGCCAGATGAAGTTGCCGTGGGGGCCGATGTCGAGGAAGCCGAACGGAGGCAGCCAGCCGCCCAGGAACATGACCACGCACAGCGTCGAGACCAGGATCATGTTGGCGTATTCGGCGAGGAAGAACATCGCGAACGCCATGCCCGAGTACTCGACCATGTGGCCGGCGACGATTTCCGACTCGCCTTCGACGACGTCGAACGGCGCGCGGTTGGTCTCCGCCAGGCCCGAGATGAAGTAGACGAAGAAGATCGGCAGCAGCGGCAGCCAGTTCCAGGACAGGAAGTTCAGGCCGTGCGAGGCCATCATGCCCTTGCCCTGGCCCGCGACGATGTCGCCGAGGTTCATCGTGCCCGAGACCATCAGCACCACGACCAGGCAGAAGCCCATCGCGATCTCGTAGCTGACCATCTGCGCCGAGGCGCGCAGCGCGCCCAGGAAGGCGTACTTCGAGTTCGACGCCCAGCCGGCCACGATCACGCCGTAGACCTCGAGCGAGGTGATGGCCATCACGTACAGCAGGCCGGCGTTGACGTCGGCCAGCACGACGCCCGGATCGAACGGCACGACGGCCCACGCGGCGAGCGCCGGCATGATCGTCATCACCGGAGCGACGAAGAACAGGCCCTTGTTGGCGGCCGTCGGGCGGATGATTTCCTTGAAGATCAGCTTGACGGCGTCAGCGATCGGCGTGAGCAGGCCCAGCGGGCCGACGCGGTTCGGACCCGGACGGATCTGCGACCACGCGATGGCCTTGCGCTCCCACAGCGTCAGGTAGGCGACCAGGCCCAGCAGCGGCAGGATGGTGACGACGATGCGCACCAGCGCCCACACGATCGGCCAGAGCACGGTGCCCAGGTGGGCGACGCCCCATTGATTGAGTGAATCGAACATTTGTTTTCTTCGCTCCGCGGGTTCAGGCCTTGGCCACCGAGATGGCGCCGAACGAGGCGCCCAGCGCCGCGGTCAGCACGTGGCCGGCCGGCACGCGAACGGCCGTCGGGGCGAGCGTCTTGTCGAGACGGGCCGCGAGCACGGCATCCGCCCCGCCCTGGCTCACGCGCACCTTGTCGCCGGCCGCGAGGCCGAGATCGGCCCACAGCTTCTCGGGCAGCGAGGCCTGCGGCGCGCGCGCGTCGGCGGTCAGCTGCAGCGAGAGCGCGCGGCGCACCAGGCTGTCGGTGGCATAGAGGGGAACGTCGGCGACGCGCTCGAAACCGGACACGGCGTCGCTCGGCAGCGACGTCGGCAGCGCAGCGTCGTTGCTCAGGCGCGAGGCCAGCGTCGTCTGGTCGCCCAGCGCCTCGGCCAGCACTTCGTCGGCCGACTGCTGGCCGAAGCCCGGCAGGCCCAGCATGTCGCCCAGCACGCGCAGCACCTTCCAGGCCGGGCGCGTCTCGCCCAGCGGACGGGCCACGCCCTGGAACGACTGCACGCGGCCTTCGGCGTTGACGAAGGTGCCGGCGGTCTCGGTGAACGGCGAGACCGGCAGCAGCACGTCGGCGACGTCGGCGGCGGCGTTGCGGAACGGGGTCATCGCGACCACCAGGCCCGAGCCGCCGAGGGCGGCGCGCGCGGCGGCGGCGTCGGCGGCGTCCAGCTCGGGCTCGACGCCCAGCAGGAACAGCGCCTTCATCGGCTGCGACAGCATCTGGCCGGCATTCAGGCCGCCGGCGCCCGGCAGCGCGTTGACCAGCTGCGCGCCGACGTTGTTGCCGGCTTCGCCGAGATAGCCGCAGGTCGCGCCGGTGGCGTTGGCGATCCATTGCGCCAGGGCCAGCAGCGTCGAGGCTTGCGGATGCTGCGCGGCGGCGTTGCCCAGCAGCACGGCCTTGGACGTGCCATTGAGCAGCGAGGCGGCGATGGCCTCGGCCTGCGGCGTGCAGTTGCCGGCGAACGGCGCGGTGCCGTCCTGGGCCTTGGCGATGCAATGCGCGACGTCGGCCAGCGCGGCGAGCCACGCGCTCGGCGCGACGGTCAGCTGCGTGGCGACGGGCATCAGCCAGTCGTCGGCCAGCGCGTTGACGCTGTGCACCTCGGCGCCGGCACGCACGGCCTGGCGCAGGCGTTGCGCGAGCAGCGGGTGATCCTTGCGCAGGAACGAGCCGATGACCAGCGCGCGATCGAGCTTGGACAGCGACGCGATCGTCGTGCCCAGCCAGCGCACGCCGCCGGTGTGCGTGAAGTCGGCGTGGCGCAGTCGGTGGTCGACGCTCTCGCTGCCGAGGGCGCGCACCAGCTTGGCCAGCAGGTGCAGTTCTTCCACGGTGGACGACGGGTGGCCCAGCGCGCCGATGCCGGCGACGCCGAACTCGCCCTTGACGCGCTTGACGCCGTCGACGACGTAGTTCAGCGCGGTCGGCCAGTCGACCGTCTGCCACTGGCCGCCCTGCTTGATCATCGGGGCGGTCAGGCGGGCGTCGGAGTTGAGCGACTCGTACGAGAAGCGGTCGCGGTCGGCGATCCAGCACTCGTTGACGTCCTCGTTCTCGTACGGGACGACGCGCAGCACCTGGTTGTTCTTGACCTGGACGACGACGTTGGCGCCGACCGAGTCATGCGGGCTGACGCTGCGGCGGCGCGAGAGCTCCCACGTCCGCGCCTGATAGCGGAACGGCTTGCTGGTGATCGCGCCCACCGGGCAGATGTCGATCATGTTGCCGGACAGCTCGGAGTCGATCGAGCGGCCGACGAAGGTCTGGATCTCGGCGTGCTCGCCGCGATGCGCCATGCCCAGCTCCATCACGCCGGCCACTTCCTGGCCGAAGCGCACGCAGCGCGTGCAGTGGATGCAGCGGCTCATCTCCTCCATCGAGATCAGCGGGCCAGCCGGCTTGTGGAAGACGACGCGCTTTTCTTCCGTGTAGCGCGACGCCGAGCCGCCGTAGCCGACGGCCAGGTCCTGCAGCTGGCACTCGCCGCCCTGGTCGCAGATCGGACAGTCCAGCGGGTGGTTGATCAGCAGGAACTCCATCACGCTCTGCTGAGCCTTGATGGCCTTGTCGCTCTTGGTGCGCACGATCATGCCCTGCGTGACCGGGGTCGCGCAGGCAGGCATCGGCTTGGGCGCCTTCTCGATGTCGACCAGGCACATGCGGCAGTTGGCGGCGATCGAGAGCTTCTTGTGATAGCAGAAGTGCGGGATGTAGGTGTCCGCCGCATCGGCCGCATGCATCACCATGCTGCCGGGGGGCACCGAGACCTTCTTGCCGTCGAGTTCGATTTCAATCATGAGTGTGGTCTCGTCCCGATCAGACCGCTGCCGGGACCTGGCAGGTCTTGTGTTCGATGTGGTGCACGAACTCGCTGCGGAAGTGCTTGATCATCGCGCGCACCGGCATCGCCGCGGCGTCGCCGAGCGCGCAGATGGTGCGGCCCTGGATGTTGTCGGCCACCGAGTTCAGCAGCTCGATGTCTTCCATCTTGCCGTGGCCGTGCTCGATGCGGTCGACCATGCGCCACAGCCAGCCGGTGCCTTCGCGGCACGGCGTGCACTGGCCGCAGGATTCGTGCTGGTAGAAGTAGGACAGGCGCAGCAGGCTCTCGACCATGCAGCGCGAGTCGTCCATCACGATGACGGCGCCCGAGCCCAGCATGGAGCCGGCCTTGGCGATGGAGTCGTAGTCCATCGTGAGCTCCATCATGATCGACGCGGGCAGCACCGGCGCCGACGAGCCGCCGGGGATCACGGCCTTCAGCTTGCGGCCGGTGCGCACGCCGCCGGCGAGTTCCAGCAGCGTCGAGAACGGCGTGCCCATCGGGATCTCGTAGTTGCCCGGCTTGTTGACGTCGCCGACCACCGAGTAGATCTTCGTGCCGCCGTTGTTCGGCTTGCCGCACGCGAGGTAGGCGTCGCCGCCGTTGCGGATGATCCAGGGCACCGCGGCGAAGGTCTCGGTGTTGTTGATCGTCGTGGGCTTGCCGTAGATGCCGAAGCTGGCCGGGAACGGCGGCTTGAAGCGCGGCTGGCCCTTCTTGCCTTCGAGCGATTCGAGCAGCGCCGTTTCTTCGCCGCAGATGTAGGCGCCGAAGCCGTGGAAGCCGTGCAGCTGGAAGTTGTAGCTCGAGCCGAGGATCTTGTCGCCGAGGTAGCCCGCCGCGCGCGCCTCTTCGAGGGCCTCCTCGAAGCGCTCGTAGATCTCGAAGATCTCGCCGTGGATGTAGTTGTAGCCGACGGAGATGCCCATCGCGTAGGCCGCGATGATCATGCCCTCGATGACGATGTGCGGGTTGAACGCGAGGATGTCGCGGTCCTTGCACGTGCCCGGCTCGCCTTCGTCGGAGTTGCAGACGAGGTACTTCTGGCCCGGGAACTGGCGGGGCATGAAGCTCCACTTCAGGCCGGTCGGGAAGCCGGCGCCGCCGCGGCCGCGCAGGCCCGAGGTCTTGACTTCGGCGACGACCTGGTCGGGCGTCATGCCGGCGTCGGCAGCGAGGATCTTGCGCAGCGCCTGGTAGCCGCCGCGCGCCTCGTAGTCCTTCAGGCGCCAGTTCTTGCCATCGAGGCCCGCCATGATCTGCGGGTTGATGTGGCGGTCGTGGAAGGCGGTCTCGACGCCCTGCGACTTGAATCGGGAAAGATCGACCATAAGGAACTCTTTAGCCTCTCACTTGGCCTGCGCGAGCGTGTCGAGCAGATCGTCGATCCGGTCGTTGCTCATGAAGCTGATCATCTCGCGGTCGTTGATCAGCATGACCGGCGAGTCGGCGCAGGCGCCGAGGCATTCGCTCTGCTGCACGGTGAACATGCCGTCCGTCGTGGTGCCGCCGACGGCCACGTGCAGCTTCTTGCAGATGTGGGCCAGCGCGGCCTGGCCGTCGCGCAGCTGGCACGGCAGGTTGGTGCAGACGTTGATCTTGAACTTGCCAACCGGCTGCTGGTTGTACATGTTGTAGAAGGTCGTGACCTCGTACACCGCGATCGGGGCCATGCCCAGGTAGGCGGCGACTTCGTCTTCCGACGCGCGCGACACGTAGCCGCGCTCCGCCTGCACGATGGTCAGGCAGGCCATCACGGCCGACTGCTTCTGGTCGGCGGGGAACTTGGCGACTTCGCGCGCGAAGCGTGCCTTCATCTCGTCCGAGAGCGGCACGTGCGTGGGGGTGGTATCGGACTGCATCATCGATCGATCTCGCCAAACACGATGTCCATGGTGCCGATGACGGCGACTGCGTCGGCGATCATGTGGCCGCGCGACATCTCGTCCATCGCGGCCAGGTGTGAGAAGCCGGGCGCGCGGATCTTGAGGCGGTACGGCTTGTTCGCGCCGTCGCTGATCAGGTAGATGCCGAACTCGCCCTTCGGGTGCTCGACGGCGGCATACGCTTCGCCCTCGGGCACGTGGAAGCCCTCCGTGAAGAGCTTGAAGTGGTGGATCAGCTCTTCCATGTTGGACTTCATCTCCGTGCGCGTGGGCGGCGCGACCTTGTGGTTGGTCGTGATGACCGGACCCGGGTTCGCGCGCAGCCACTTGCTGCACTGCTGGATGATCTTGTTGGCCTCGCGCATCTCCTGCACGCGCACCAGGTAGCGGTCGTAGACGTCGCCGTTGACGCCCACGGGCACGTCGAAGTCCATCTTGGCGTAGACATCGTAGGGCTGCGTCTTGCGCAGGTCCCATGCGATGCCGGAGCCGCGCAGCATCGGGCCGCTGAAGCCGAGGTTCTTCGCGCGCTCGGGCGTGACGACGCCGATGCCCACCGTGCGCTGCTTCCAGATGCGGTTCTCGGTCAGCAGCGTCTCGTACTCGTCGACGCGGCCCGGGAACTTGCGGCAGAAGTCGTCGATGAAGTCGAGCATCGTGCCCTGGCGGTTCTCGTTCATGCGCGAGATCGCCTTGGCGTTGTGGATGCGGGACGCCTTGTACTGCGGCATCGTGTCGGGCAGGTCGCGGTAGACGCCGCCCGGACGGAAGTAGGCCGCGTGCATGCGCGCGCCCGACACCGCCTCGTACAGGTCGAACAGGTCCTCGCGCTCGCGGAACGCGTACAGCAGCACGTTCATCGCGCCGCAGTCGAGCGCGTGCGCGCCCAGCCACATCAGGTGGTTGAGCAGGCGCGTGATCTCCGCGAACATCACGCGGATGTACTGCGCGCGCTCGGGCACGTCGACGCCCAGCAGCCGCTCGATGGCCAGGCAGTACGCGTGCTCGTTGGACATCATCGACACGTAGTCGAGGCGGTCCATGTAGGGCAGCGACTGGATGTAGGTCTTGGACTCGGCCAGCTTCTCGGTGGCGCGGTGCAGCAGGCCGATGTGCGGGTCGGCGCGCTGGATGACTTCGCCGTCCAGCTCCAGCACGAGGCGGAGCACGCCGTGCGCGGACGGATGCTGGGGCCCGAAGTTGAGCGTGTAGTTCTTGATTTCAGCCATTGCGTTGCTGTCCGGTCAGAAAGCGCGCGGAAAAACGGGAAGAGCGTGGCGGGCGGCGCGCATCAGTGCAGGCCGCCGTAGTTGTCTTCGCGGATGACGCGCGGCGTGATCTCGCGCGGCTCGATGGTGACGGGCTGGTAGACCACGCGGCGCTGCTCGACGTCGTAGCGCATCTCGACGTGGCCGCTGACCGGGAAGTCCTTGCGCATCGGGTGCCCGATGAAGCCGTAGTCGGTGAGGATGCGGCGCAGGTCGTCGTGCCCTTCGAAGATGATGCCGTACATGTCGAACGCTTCGCGCTCGAACCAGTTGGCGGCGTTCCAGACCGGCGTCAGCGCCGGCACGACCGGCAGGTCTTCATCGGGCGCGAACACCTTCAGGCGCACGCGCCAGTTGTTGGCCAGAGACAGCAGGTGGGTGACGACGCAGAAGCGCGGGCCGTCCCAGGGCATGTCCTTGTACGACGAGTAGTCGACGCCGCACAGGTCGATCAGCTGCTCGAAGGCGAGCGTCTTGTCGTCGCGCAGCTGCTTGGCGACGGCGATCGAATCGGCTGCGGACACGGTGATCGTGATCTCGCCGCGCTCGCGCTTGAAATGGGTGATGCGTGCACCGAGGGCGGCTTCGAGAGCGGCCTGCAGGGCGTCGAGTCGTTGGGTCATTGTTGGCTGTCTTCCTGAAAGACGCTCGGACGCGGGGTCAGGCGCGCGCGATGGTGTTTTCGCGGCGGATCTTGGCCTGCAGCTGCAGGATGCCGTACAGCAGCGCCTCGGCCGTGGGCGGGCAGCCCGGCACGTAGACGTCGACCGGCACGATGCGGTCGCAGCCGCGCACGACGGAGTAGCTGTAGTGATAGTAGCCACCGCCGTTGGCGCACGAACCCATCGACAGGACCCAGCGCGGCTCGGCCATCTGGTCATAGACCTTGCGCAGCGCCGGCGCCATCTTGTTGCACAGCGTGCCGGCGACGATCATCAGGTCGCTCTGGCGCGGGCTGGGACGGAACAGCATGCCGAAGCGGTCGATGTCGTAGCGGGCGGCGCCCGCATGCATCATCTCGACCGCGCAGCACGCGAGACCGAAGGTCATCGGCCACAGCGAGCCGGTCTTGGACCAGTTGACGAGCACGTCCACCGAGGTGGTGACGAACCCTTCCTTCAGGAGGCCTTCATTTCCTTTTGCCATAGCTGTCGCTCCGGTGCTCGGGATCACTCCCAGTCCAGTGCGCCCTTTTTCCATTCGTAGATGAAGCCGACGACCAGGATCGCCAGGAAGATCATCATTGCCCAGAAGCCGGTGGGGCCGATGTCCTTCAAAGCGACGGCCCACGGGAACAGGAATGCGATCTCGAGATCGAAGAGGATGAACAGGATCGCCACGAGGTAGTAGCGAACGTCGAACTTCATGCGCGCGTCTTCGAAGGCCTCGAATCCGCACTCGTACGGAGAGTTCTTCTGCGCGTCGGGACGACGGGGGCCGAGCAGGAAACCCAGCGCCTGGGGCAGGATTCCGATGACGGTGCCAACCAGGATGAACAGGATGACGGGGAGGTAGGCAGACAGGTCCATGGCTAGCTTCGTGTCGTTTGCAGGCTGCGTCGTTTGTCTGGGGGCAGAAAAAAGAGCGCCTCGACAGATCACAGCTTGCTGATCCCGAGTGCGCCCCGTCGTTGTCGCCTTGTACCGCGTGGTTGACGCAGGGCGCGTCGGCCGCGGCGCTCACGAGGAACCCACGACCATCTCATATCCGAAAACCTGGTGCCGACGGCGAGACTCGAACTCGCACAGCTTTCGCCACTACCCCCTCAAGATAGCGTGTCTACCAATTTCACCACGTCGGCTTGAACGGCCCTATTGGCCATTCGGAATACCTGATCAGTTCAGTTTGCGTGAGGGTTTTGGCTCACTGAACAGCCTCACATTCTATAGCGAAAAAAACCGCGTTTACCTCTATCCGCTACAGAAAAATGACGCGATCGTCGTATCAACGCGTCGGCACGCCCTGCACGGCCGACGGCGCCGAGGCCGGCACCACGATGGCAGCCGAGGCGCCGGCGACCGGCGCGCTCGCGACGGCGGCCGGGGCGCTCAGCTGATCGAGGCGGTTGGCCTCGATGGCGCGCACCGAGCCACGGCCGGTCGAGACGACCGACATGCCCAGCGTCGTCGCGAAGAAAATCGTGGCGCAGATCGCGGTGGAGCGCGACAGGAAGTTCGCGCTGCCGGTCGCGCCGAACAGGCTGCCCGAGGCGCCGCTGCCGAACGACGCGCCCATGTCGGCGCCCTTGCCGTGCTGGATCAGCACGAGGCCGATCATGGCCATGGCCGACAGGATCTGCAGGATGAAGAGAAGGTTGGACCAGACTTGCATTTGCTTGGAGCTCCAGGGAAATTCGTTCGTTGAAAGATCAGCCACCTCGGGCCAGCGCGCGGCCGCTCCGGAGCGGCCCGAGGGCCCCTCGGGGGCTGCGCGCGCAGCGAGCTGGGGCCGTCATGTCGCGCGGCAGATGGCGACGAAGTCGGCGTGCTTCAGCGCCGCGCCGCCGATCAGCCCGCCATCGATGTCTTGTTGCGCCAGCAGCGACGCGGCGTTCTCGGGTTTCATGCTGCCGCCGTACAGCAGCTTCATCGCCTCGGCATGCGGCGTGGCGGCGTGCAGCTGCGCGCGGATGAGCGCGTGCATCTCCTGCGCCTGCTCGGGCGTGGCGACGACGCCGGTGCCGATGGCCCAGACCGGCTCGTAGGCCACCACCATCTCGCCGACGCAATGCCCCAGCGCGTGGATGACGGCCGACAGCTGGCGCTTGACGGTGTCCTGCGCCGTGCCCTGCTCGCGCTGGCCCAGCGTCTCGCCGACGCAGACGATGGGTGTCAGCCCACGCGCGAGCACGGCCTTGGCCTTCTCGGCGACGACGGCGTCCGTCTCGCCATGCATCGCGCGGCGCTCGGAGTGGCCGACGATCACGTAGCGGCAGCCGAACTCGGCCAGCATCGAGGCCGAGACCTCGCCCGTGAACGCGCCCTTGTCGTGCTGAGAGCAGTCCTGCGCGCCCCAGCGCACGTCGCTGCCGGCCAGCGCCACCGCGGCCTCGCTCAGGTAGGGAAACGGCACGCACACGGCCACGTCGCACGCGAACGGACGCGCGGCCAGGATGCCAGACAGCAGCTCGGCGTTGGCCGAGTGCGATCCATGCATCTTCCAGTTGCCGGCCACGAGTTTCTTGCGCATGTGTCTGTTCTTGTTGGTTGGATGTTTCAGACCCACGACAGCATCAGCTTGCCGACGTGGTGCCCCTCTTCCATCGCGGCGTGCGCGCGCGACGCCTGATCCGCGGGAAAGACTTCCTGGATCACCGGCTGCACCTGGCGCTTTTCCAGCAGCGGCCAGACCTTGTCGCGCAACGACGCGGCGATCGCCGCCTTGAACGCGATCGGGCGCGGACGCAGCGTCGAGCCGGTGATGGTCAGCCGCTTGCGCATCACGACGCCGGCATCGAACTGCGCCTTCGTGCCACCCTGCGTCGCGATCAACACGAGGCGGCCCTCGTCGGCCAGGCAGGAGATCTCGCACGCGATGTAGTCGCCCGCGACCATGTCCAGCACGACGTCGACGCCCTTGCCGCCCGTGAACTCCAGCGCCTTCGCGGCGAAGTCCTCGGTGCGGTAGTTGATCGCGTGGTCGGCGCCGATCTCGAAGCAGCGATAGCACTTGTCGGCCGAGCCCGCGGTCGCGATGACCTTCGCGCCGAACGCCTTGCCCAGCTGGATCGCCGTGACGCCGATCCCGCTCGTGCCGCCCTGCACCAGCAGCGTCTCGCCGGCGGCCAGGCGGCCGCGGTCGAACACGTTGGACCAGACGGTGAAGAAGTTCTCGGGCAGCGCGGCGGCCTCGATGTCGCTGAAGCCCGCGGGCACCGGCAGCATCTGGCCCACCGGCACCGTGCAGTACTCGGCATAGCCGCCGCCCGCGACCAGCGCGCAGACGCGGTCGCCGATCGCGAAGCCGCCCGCGGCCAGCGCAGCGGCATCGCCATCGACGATCTCGCCCGCGAGCTCCAGGCCCGGCAGGTCGGACGCCCCGGCGGGCACCGGATAGTGCCCCTTGCGCTGCAGAACGTCGGGGCGGTTGACGCCCGACGCCGTCACGCGCACCAGCGCCTCGCCCGCGCCCGCGACCGGGCGCGCGCGCACGACCGCACGCAGCACCTCGGGACCGCCGAAGCCGGCGATCTCGATGGCGCGCATGGTCGGCGCGTTGAAGGCGTCGTTGCTCACGTTGGGGCGTGCAGCGGCTGGCCGCTTATTGCGGCTGGCGGTCGCCCTGCGGCTCGCGCTCCAGCAGCGCCTTCATCGACAGCTTGACGCGGCCCTTCTCGTCGGTCTCGAGCACCTTGACCTTCACGATCTGGCCTTCCTTCAGGTAGTCGGTGACCTTCTCGACGCGCTCATGGGCGATCTGGCTGATGTGCAGCAGGCCGTCCTTGCCCGGCAGCAGGTTGATCAGCGCGCCGAAGTCCAGGATCTTGGTGACCGGGCCTTCGTAGATCTTGCCCACTTCGACTTCGGCCGTGATCTCCTCGATGCGCTTCTTGGCGTGCGCGGCGCGGTCGGCGTCGGTCGACGCGATCGTGATCGTGCCGTCTTCCTCGATGTTGATCTGCGTGCCGGTTTCCTCGGTCAGCGCACGGATGGTCGCGCCGCCCTTGCCGATCACGTCGCGGATCTTTTCCGGGTTGATCTTCATCACGTACAGGCGCGGGGCGAACTCCGACACCTCGGTGCTGGCACCGGCGACGGCCTCGACCATCTTGCCCAGGATGTGCAGGCGCGCTTCCTTGGCCTGCGCCAGGGCGACCTGCATGATCTCCTTGGTGATGCCCTGGATCTTGATGTCCATCTGCAGCGCCGTGATGCCTTGGGTGGTACCGGCGACCTTGAAGTCCATGTCGCCCAGGTGATCTTCATCGCCCAGGATGTCGGTCAGCACCGCGAAGCGCGCGCCGTCCTTGATCAGGCCCATGGCGATGCCGGCGACGTGCGCCTTCAGCGGCACGCCGGCGTCCATCAGCGACAGGCAGCCGCCGCAGACCGACGCCATCGACGACGAGCCGTTGGACTCGGTGATCTCCGAGACCACGCGCACCGAGTACGGGAAGTCTTCCTTGGACGGCATGACAGCGACCAGCGCGCGCTTGGCGAGGCGGCCGTGGCCGATCTCGCGGCGCTTCGGCGAACCGACGCGGCCGGTCTCGCCGGTGGCGAACGGGGGCATGTTGTAGTGGAGCATGAAGCGCTCCGAATACTCGCCGGCCAGCGCGTCGATGGTCTGCGCGTCGCGCTCGGTGCCCAGCGTCGTGGCGACGACGGCCTGCGTCTCGCCGCGGGTGAAGATGGCCGAGCCGTGGGCGCGCGGCAGCACGCCGGTGCGGATCTCGATGGCACGGACGGTGCGGGTGTCGCGGCCGTCGATGCGCGGCTCGCCGGCCAGGATCTGGTCACGCACGATCTTGGCTTCGATGTCGAACAGCATCGCGTCGACCTTGACCGAGTCGACCTTCGCGTCCTCGGCGGCGAGCGCAGCCTTGACTTCCGACGTCGCGACGCGAAGCGCCTGCGTGCGGGCCTGCTTGCTGCGGATCTGGTACGCGGCTTCCATCTTGGCCTGCGCCAGGCCGCCGATCTTGGCGATCAGCGCTTCGTCCTTGACCGGCAGCGTCCATTCGCCGGATTCGAGCCACAGCGGCTTGCCCGCGTCGCGCACGAGTTCGTGGATCGCGTTGATGGCGGTCTTGCCCTGGTCGTGGCCGAACACCACGGCGCCCAGCATGATGTCTTCCGGCAGTTGGTCGGCTTCGGACTCGACCATCAGCACGGCGGCTTCGGTGCCGGCGACGACGAGGTCCAGCTTCGATTCGGTGCGCTGGGTCTTGCCCGGGTTCAGCACGTATTCGCCGTTGATGTAGCCCACGCGCGCGGCGCCGATCGGGCCCGCGAACGGGATGCCCGAGACGGACAGCGCGGCGCTCGACGCGACCAGCGCGGCGATGTCGGCGTCGACTTCGGGGTTCAGCGACATCACGTGCACGACGATCTGCACTTCGTTGAAGAAGCCTTCCGGGAACAGCGGGCGCACCGGGCGGTCGATCAGGCGCGACGTCAGCGTCTCGAGCTCGCTCGGGCGGCCTTCGCGCTTGAAGAAGCTGCCCGGGATCTTGCCGGCGGCGTAGGTCTTCTCGATGTAGTCGACGGTCAGCGGGAAGAAGTCCTGGCCCGGCTTGGCTTCGCGCTTGGCCACGACGGTGGCCAGCACCACGGTGCCTTCGATGTCGACCAGCACGGCGCCGGTGGACTGGCGTGCGATCTCGCCCGTCTCCATGCGAACGGTGTGGGAGCCCCACTGGAACGTCTTGGTGACCTTGTTGAACATGCTCATGTTGTTCTTTCTCCGATGTTTATAGGGCGCCGTATCGTGGCGCGGGAGACGGGAGGCGACCGTTCAGTGGCGTGATGCCATTCCAGCGAAGCTCAGGCTGCGAACTTCGGTGGAATGACACATCGACGCCGGCAAGGCAACGGTTCGAACTCCAAACGCAAAGAGCCTGTCCTGGAGGGTTCCAGACAGGCTCTTTTCATGCATCGCTGCTTACTTGCGCAGGCCGAGCTTGCCGATCAGGGCGAGGTAACGCGGAGCGTCGGTCTTCTTCAGGTAGGCCAGCAGGCTCTTGCGCGAGTTGACCATCTTCAGCAGGCCGCGGCGGCCGTGGTGGTCCTTGGCGTGCTGCTTGAAGTGGGGAGTCAGCGCGTTTATGCGCGCGGTCAGCAGGGCGACCTGGACTTCGGGGGAGCCGGTGTCACCGGTGCCACGGGCGTGGGCGGCGACGATTTCGGCCTTGTTGAGATCAGTCATTGCGGATTTCCTTGATGTTGAATCGGAAACCGGCAGCGCTGGCCCGGGCGCACCCGGATTCGCAGCCGCGACGCGTCCGCAAGGGGCGGCGTGGCCTGCTCGGTTTCCTTGACGACTTGCGCACCCGAGTGAAACCGACCCGGGGCGTGCTGGACTTGGCCTCGACGACTCTTCCAAAGAGGAAAGGGTCATCGAGGTCAAGCGTCGGATTATAGACGAAAGCCGACGCTCCCGCCACCTGCCCGGCGCGCCGCCGGCGCGGGCGCCCTGCCCTCGTGCTGTCGAGCTGCGCGCCCCCGTCTGCACAAGACGGCGGTGGACCGTAGGTCCGGCAGCGCGAATTTCAATGCTCGATTGCCTAAAAAATAGGCTCTTGAAATGGTTTCGGGCGCTGCCAACTGGGGAGTCATGCGACGCTGACCTCGCGCCGAGACCCTCGGCAAGGACGACGTCCACGAACTCCCCAACCCAAGGAATCCATCATGTTCATCGTCCCCGTCTCCCGCCGCGCCGCCGTCCGTGCCCGTCACTTCGACCGCCTGTTCGACACCGCCGTCGACCAGTTGTTCGCGCAACCCGTTGCCGACACCGCGCCGGTGCGCCGCCCCGCCATCGACGTCACCGAATCCGACCGCGGCTACGTCGTCACGCTGGACGTGCCGGGCGTCACCCGCGAGGACGTCAAGGTGTCGATCGACGGCCGCCGCGTGAGCATCGTCGCCGAGGCGCGTGCCGCCGAAGCGCCGGCCGCCGATGCGACCGCCGCCGAGGCCACCGAGACGCCGAAGCCCACCGACCGCGTGATCCTGCGCGAACGGGCGTTCGCCAGCTATGCGCGCAGCTTCACGCTGCAGTCCGAGATCGACCAGGCCTCGTCGCAGGCCAAGCTGGACAACGGCGTGCTGACGCTGACGCTGGTCAAGCGCGACCCGGTCGCCACGCAGATCTCCGTCAACTGAGTTCCTCGAACGGCCGGGCAGCCCGTCAGCTTGTCCGGCCTTGACGGCGGACTCCCAACCTCTTCGCCGTCACCGAGTCCTTCGCGCCGCAGGGTGCGAGGGACTTTTTTTATGCCTGGACGAGCGGCCAGCGCGGCTTGACGTCGAACGCGTAGTCCATGCGTGCCGCCGATGGATCGCGCTGCAGCCGCAGCGCGCCGGCGAGCGCGATCATCGCGCCGTTGTCGGTGCACAGCGCGAGCTCCGGATAGTGCACGCGCAGACCGCGCCTGGCCCCCGCGGCGTTGAGTTGCTCGCGCAGCCGCGTGTTGGCGCCGACGCCTCCGGCCACGACCAGGCGCGACAGCCGGGTCTCCTGCAACGCACGCAGCGACTTCTTGACCAGCACCTCGCAGATCGCGGCCTGCGTGCTGGCCGCGAGGTCGGCGCGCTGCTGCCCGGTCGGCGCGGGGCCGAACTTCGTCATCGCGGTCATCACGGCCGTCTTCAGGCCGGAGAACGAGAAATCGAGGTCGCCGCTGTGAAGCAAGGGACGCGGCAACGCGATGGCTTCAGGATTGCCGTGCGTCGCGAGCGCGGCCAGCGCCGGGCCGCCGGGATAGCCCAGCCCCAGAAGCTTGGCGGATTTGTCGAAGGCCTCGCCGGCGGCGTCGTCGATGGTCTCGCCCAGCATCTCGTAGCGCCCCACGTCGTCGACGCGCATCAGCTGCGTGTGGCCGCCCGACACCAGCAGCGCGACGAACGGGAACTCGGGTGGATCGGCCGACAGGAACGGCGACATCAGGTGGCCCTCGAGGTGGTGCACGCCCAGCGTCGGCTTGCCCAGCGAGGCGGCCAGCGCGCACGCTACGCCCGCGCCCACCAGCAGCGCGCCCGCCAGGCCGGGGCCGCGCGTGAAGGCGACGACGTCGATGTCGTCCTTCGTCAACGAGGCGTCCGCCAGCGCCGCCTCGAGCAGCGGCAGCACGCGGCGGACGTGGTCGCGCGACGCCAGCTCCGGCACCACGCCGCCATACGCCTGATGCATGCGGATCTGGCTGTGCAAGGCCTGCGAACGCAGGCGCGGCACGCCGCCGGCGACGGTCTCGACGAGCGCGACGCCGGTTTCGTCGCAGGAGGATTCGATGCCAAGAACGATCATGAGGCAGTGTAAGTGTGCATTAGTCGACTCAAGTCGTTACAAACTCGGGTCGAGTTCGCTTCCGAAAATCGGATGGCCCGGTTTTAATTGCGCACGTGGTGATATTCGGCCTCACCCGCCGGTTCGACGATTCATTCGTCGGCCGGAGCAAAACCAAACACAAGGCCGTCGACAGTCGTTGGGAATCATGAAGCAATACAAACTCACTGCTTGGCCGGACCTGCCTCCGCGATTCCAGAAGACCACGATGCGCCGCGTCGTGAGCGAGTTGTCCCAGCGCTTCGTCAGCGTACGGGACCTGGCTCGCAGCAGCGGCGCTTCCGCTCGCGACGTCGAGGAACTCCTCGGCAAGCTCGAGAAGGACGGCATGCTGATGACGCGCGCCACGCCGCAATCCGTCGGCCAATCCAGCGCCTGGCATCGGTGGTGGCCCGTCGCCGCCGTGCGCGGCATGGTGCGCGACTGGCGCTGAACGCGTTTCGATTCGCGATTTGCAAGGCGGCCTCCGGGCCGCTTTGTCGTTTTCGCAGTTGTCACATGGCGCCCCATGACAATTCGATGGCGCCCTTTGCTAATGATTCTCGCGGGCGTGGTTGATCGTGTATTTCGGAATCTCGATCACGAGATCCGTCGCGGCGACGATGGCCTGGCAGGACAAACGGGATTGCGGCGTCAGGCCCCAGGCCCGATCGAGCAGGTCGTCCTCGGTTTCGTCGGCCTCGCCGAGTGAGTTGAAACCCTCGCGCACGATCACGTGGCAGGTGGTGCAGGCGCAGCTCATGTCGCACGCGTGCTCGATGGCGACGCCGTTTTCCAGCAGCGCCTCGCAGACGGAGGTGCCCGGCGCGGCCGAGATCGTCTTGCCCTCGGGACAGAGCGCGGCGTGCGGAAGAATCCTGATGACGGTCATTTAGATCTCGTTGACATTGCGGCCCGCGAGCGCGTCGCGGATGCCACGGTTCATGCGGGCGGCGGCGAAGCCCTCGGTGCCGTCGGCGAGCGCCTCGACGGCCGCCTCGATCGCGCGCGGCCCTTCAGCGGGACTCGCGTCACGCGCGGTGGCGCGCACGCGCGCGACGAGTGCGTCGATGCTCGCGCGTTCGGCGGCGTCCAGCAGGTCGCCGTCCGCGGCCAGCGCCGATTCCGTGGCCAGGATCATGCGCTCGGCGTCGACCTGGGCCTCGCGCAGGCTGCGCGCGACCATGTCGGACTCGGCGGACGCGAAGCCCGCCTTGAGCATGCCGGCCACCTGCTCGTCGCTCAGCCCGTAGCTGGGCTTGACGACGATGGCCGCCTCGACGCCCGAGCCCAGCTCCTTCGCGCTGACGCTCAGCAGCCCGTCGGCATCGACCTGGAACGTGACGCGGATGCGCGCGGCACCGGCCACCATCGGCGGGATCCCGCGCAGCTCGAAGCGCGCCAGCGAGCGGCACTCCGAGACCAGCTCGCGCTCGCCCTGCACCACGTGCACGGCCATCGCGGTCTGGCCGTCCTTGAACGTCGTGAAGTCCTGCGCCTTGGCGGTCGGGATCGTCGAATTGCGCTCGATGACGCGCTCGACCAGCCCGCCCATCGTCTCCAGGCCCAGCGACAGCGGCGTGACGTCCAGCAGCAGGATGTCGCCGCTCGTCGCGTTGCCGGCCAGCGCGTTGGCCTGGATCGCGGCGCCCAGCGCCACGACCTCGTCCGGGTTCAGGTTGGTCAGCGGCGGCTTGCCGAACAGCGTGGCCATCGCCTCGCGCACGACGGGCATGCGCGTCGAGCCGCCCACCATCACCACGCCCTGCACGTCGTCGACGGACACCTTGGCGTCGCGCAGCACGCGCTTGAGCAGGCGCAGCGTGGTCGCCGTCAGGTCGGCGGTCGCCACCTCGAACTCGGTGCGGTCGACGTCGAGGTCGTGCACGACGCCGTCCACCTCGAAGGTGACGGTGGCCGAGGCGACGCCGCTCAGCGCCTCCTTGGCGTGCCGCGCCGCGGTCTGCACGCGCCGGCGCTCGCCGGGCTTCAGCTGCTCCAGCGTCTGCAGGCCGGCGCGCTGCAGCAGCGCGCTGGCGAAGCGCTGGTCGTAGTCGTCGCCGCCCAGCGCCGAATCGCCGCCAGTGGCCACCACCTCGAACACGCCGCGCGCCAGACGCAGCAGCGAGATGTCAAAGGTGCCGCCGCCGAGGTCGTAGACCGCGTAGAGGCCTTCGACGCCCTGGTCGAGGCCATAGGCGATCGCCGCGGCCGTCGGCTCGTTGATCAGGCGCAGCACGTTGAGGCCGGCCAGCTGCGCGGCGTCCTTCGTCGCCTGTCGCTGCGCGTCGTCGAAGTACGCGGGCACGGTGATGACCGCGCCGTAGACGTCGTCGTCGAAGGTGTCCTCGGCACGGAAGCGCAGCGTGGCCAGGATCTCGGCCGACACCTCGACCGCAGTCTTGACGCCGTCGCGCGTGTGCACGCCCACCATGCCGGGCTGGTCGACGAACTGGTACGGCAGGCGCTCATGGCCCGCGACGTCCGCCAGCGCGCGGCCCATGAATCGCTTGGCCGAGACGACGGTGTTCTCGGCGTCGTCGCCCTGCGATGCGAGCGCGTCGTGGCCGATCTGGCGGCCGCCGCCTTCGAGGTAGCGCACCGCCGACGGCAGGATCACGCGGCCCTGGTCGTCCGGCAGGCACTCGGCGATGCCGTGGCGAACGGCGGCCACCAGCGAGTGCGTGGTGCCGAGGTCGATGCCCACGGCGATGCGGCGCTGGTGCGGATCGGGCGCCTGGCCGGGTTCGGAGATCTGGAGCAATGCCATGTCTGGAACTTCTTTTTTCTTATGAGAGCGCGTCGACACGCTTGTCGATATCGCTCATGAACTTGTCGACGAACATCAGCCCGCGCACCGTGCCGGCGACGGCGCGCCAGTCCACGCTCGCGGCGTCGTCGATCTGCGCCTGCAGCGATTTCAGCGTCGCGTTGCGCGAGGCGATCACCTCGTCGGACAGCGCATCGACCGCGTCCAGCGACGCCGCGTCGGACAGCGCGTCGCGCCACTCCATCTGCTGCATCAGGAACGCGGCGGGCATCGCAGTGTTGCTCTCGGCCTCGATGTCCGCGCCGTGCAGCGAACACAGGTAGGCGGCACGCGCGAGCGGATCCTTCAGGCGGCGATACGCCTCGTTGATGCGGATGGCCCACTGCATCGCGACGCGCTGCGCCGCGGCGGTCTCGGTCGCGAAGCGATCGGGATGCGCCGCGCCCTGCAGCTGCTTCCACTTCGCGTCGAGCCGGGCCATGTCGATCGCGAACCGTTCGGGCAGTCCGAACAGTTCGAAATCCGAGGCCGCGAGGCTCAGTCCGTCTTCCATCGTTTCTCCAGGAAGAGCGACGAACCGTTGTCCGGATACTCGCCGAACGGCCCGCGTTCGACGTAGCCGTTGGCGCGGTACATGCGTGCCGCGGCCGCGAGCTCCTCGCCGGTCTCCATCAGCGCGCGGTCGATGCCCTGCGCGTGCAGCACCGTCTCCAGCGCCGCGAGGATGCGCGGGCCGAGACGCGCGCCGCGCTGCGCGGGCGTGACGAACATGCGCTTGATCTCGCCGTAGGGCTTGCCGTCGGTCGCCGGCTCGGCCGGCATCGTGCGCACGGCGCCGCAGCCGACGACGGTGTCGCCCATCCAGGCGCCCAGGAAGGTGACGGACGGATGCATCAGGCCCGACAGGTCGAGCAGGTAGTTCTCTTCCGGCGGATAGACCGACAGCAGGTACGCATCGAGCTCGGCGATCAGCGCGAGCACCTGCGGGTGGTCGGGCGGCGTGGGGCGGATGTCGAATGTCATGGGAAAACGGGAGTCACCAACAAAAAGGCGCGACAGCTGCCGCGCCTTCGAGGCGTCCGCGCATGAGGAGATCAGACGCGGAACGATTCGCCGCAGCCGCACTTGTCCTTCTCGCGCGGGTTGTGGAACTTGAAGCCTTCGTTGAGCCCCTCGCGGACGAAGTCCAGCTCCGTGCCGTCGATGTAGGGCAGGCTCTTCGGGTCGACCAGCACCTTGACGCCGTGGCCCTCGAAGATCACGTCCTCGGCCGCCACGTCGTCGGCGTACTCGAGCTTGTAGGCCAGGCCCGAACAGCCGGTCGTCTTCACGCCCAGGCGCACGCCGACGCCACGGCCGCGCTTGGTGATGTAGCGCGTCACGTGCTTCGCGGCGCGCTCGGTCAGGGTCACCGCCATCGTTGCGGCCTCAAGCGTTGACGGACGCGGTCTCGGCGACTTCGCTGCCGTGGCGCGCCTTGTAGTCGCTCACCGCCGCCTTGATCGCGTCTTCCGCGAGGATCGAGCAGTGGATCTTGACCGGCGGCAGCGCGAGCTCCTCGGCGATCTGCGTGTTGCGGATGGCCATGGCTTGGTCGAGCGACTTGCCCTTGACCCATTCGGTGACCAGCGACGACGACGCGATGGCCGAGCCGCAGCCGTAGGTCTTGAAGCGCGCGTCCTCGATCAGGCCCGTGGCCGGGTTGACCTTGATCTGCAGCTTCATCACGTCGCCGCACGCCGGCGCGCCGACCATGCCGGTGCCCACGGTGTCGTCACCCTTGTCGAAGCCGCCCACGTTGCGCGGGTTCTCGTAGTGGTCGATGACCTTGTCGCTGTATGCCATGATGTCTTGCCCTCAACGATATTTATGGGGTGATGCGTTTCAGTGGGCAGCCCACTGGATCGCGCTGATGTCGATGCCGTCGCGGTACATGTCCCACAGGGGCGACAGTTCGCGCAGGCGCGCGACCGTGTCCTTGAGCATGGCGATCGCGGAATCGATCTCTTGTTCGGTGGTGAAGCGGCCGATCGTCATGCGCAGCGAGCTGTGCGCCAGCTCGTCGCTGCGGCCGAGCGCGCGCAGCACGTAGCTGGGTTCCAGGCTGGCCGAGGTGCACGCCGAGCCCGACGACACCGCCAGGCCCTTGACGCCCATGATCAGCGACTCGCCCTCGACATAGTTGAACGAGATGTTCAGGTTGTGCGGCACGCGGCGTTCCAGGTCGCCGTTGACGAACACCTGCTCGATGCCCTTCAGGCCGGCATACAGGCGCTGCTGCAGCGCGCGGATGCGCTCGCGCTCGACGCCCATCTCCTCGCCGGCGAGCCGGAAGGCCTCGCCCATGCCGACGATCTGGTGCGTGGGCAGCGTGCCCGAGCGCATGCCGCGCTCGTGGCCGCCGCCGTGCATCTGCGCCTCGAGGCGAACCCGCGGCTTGCGGCGAACATACAGCGCGCCGATGCCCTTGGGGCCGTAGGTCTTGTGCGAGGCCAGGCTCATCAGGTCGACCGGCAGCGTGGCCAGGTCGATGTCGACCTTGCCCGTCGCCTGCGCGGCGTCGACGTGGAAGATGATGCCGCGCTCGCGGCACAGCGCGCCCAGGGCCGGGATGTCCTGGATCACGCCGATCTCGTTGTTCACGTACATGACCGAGGCCAGGATCGTGTCGGGACGGATCGCCGCCTTGAACTTCTCGAAGTCGACCAGGCCGTTCGGCTCGACGTCGAGGTAGGTGCACTCGAAGCCCTGGCGCTCCAGCTCGCGCATCACGTCGAGCACGGCCTTGTGCTCGGTCTTGACGGTGATCAGGTGCTTGCCGCGCGTGCTGTAGAAATTGGCCGCGCCCTTGATGGCGAGGTTGTTCGACTCGGTGGCGCCGGACGTCCAGACGATCTCGCGCGAGTCGGCGCCGATCAGCGCCGCGACCTGGCCGCGCGCGCGTTCGACGGCCTCCTCGGCTTCCCAGCCCCACGCATGCGAGCGCGAGGACGGGTTGCCGAAGTGTTCACGCAACCAGGGAATCATTGCATCGACCACGCGCGGGTCGACCGGCGTCGTCGCGCCGTAGTCCATGTAGATCGGGAGATGCGGAGTCATGAGTCGAGAAAACGAAGTTACTTCGAGAACGCGTTGCCGAGCGCGAACACCGAGTTCGGCGCGTTGATCTTGATCGGCTTGACGACGGGCTGCGACGAGATCGCGCGGCGCACCGGCACTTCCTCGATCGACACGCCCTTGGCGAGCTGCTCGTCGACCAGCTTCTTCAGCGAGATCGAATCGAGGAACTCGATCATCTTGACGTTGAGGCTGGCCCACAGGTCGTGCGTCATGCAGCGGCCGGTGTCGTCGCCCATGCAGTTTTCCTTGCCGGCGCAGCCGGTCGCATCGATGGGCTCGTCGACGGCGACGATGATGTCGGCGACCGTGATGGACTCGGCGCCGCGGCCGAGCGAGTAGCCGCCGCCGGGGCCACGCGTGCTCTCGACGAGCTCGTGGCGGCGCAGCTTGCCGAACAGCTGTTCCAGGTACGACAGGGAGATCTGCTGGCGCTGCGAGATGGCAGCGAGGGCGACCGGACCATTGCTGGAGCGGAGGGCCAGATCGATCATTGCCGTGACAGCGAATCGGCCTTTGGTGGTCAGACGCATGGGGTGCTCTCCTGGGGGTGTTTTGGGCAATCGACTTCGGTCCGTAACCGTGGGAGCGGCTGGAGGTCGGAGAGGAGTGATAACCCTTGGTTGATTCCGAGCGTTTTAGTCGATTATGCCAGAAGCCTAGCGTTTCCGTCGACTATGAGCTGCCGCAATGCTGCGGCGCCGCAGAGCATGCGCGTTTCCCCGTAATTCCCGAGGAAACCCTCACAAAACCCATGCTCGACAACGCGGTCTTTGCCCCAGACGACACGCCATTGCACATGCATCGCCGACGCCGGCCCTGCGCCAGACACACCCCATAGAATGCCGCCGATGACATCCCAGCGGATCGAGTGGCTCGACCTCGTGCGCGGCCTGGCGGCGATTGCCGTCGTGGTCTTCCACTACCAAGCCTACCTGCAGGTCAGGCATGCGGGCTATGGCCTGACGGCCGTCGACATCTTCTTCGCGCTCAGCGGGATCGTGCTGGCGCTCAAGTACACGCAGGCGATCGAATCCGGCATGGGCCCGCTCGAGTTCGCCGGCGTCCGTCTTCGACGGCTCTATCCGATGGTGCTGGTCGCGGGCACCTTCATAGTGGCACTGGACCTTGCGGGCGTGCCGTCCGGCGCGTCGATGCCCGCCGCCGACACCGACGCCTGGGCAATCTTCCTGGTCATGCCCGTGTCGACCGGTGGCATGAACAGCGCCTTCCCCGCGGATCCGCCGATGTGGTCGTTCTGGGCCGAGCTCGCGGCCAACGCGGTGTGGTTCGTCGTGCTGAAGTTCGGACGCCGCTGGATGTTCCCGCTGGGCGTTGCGTCGATGGCGATCCTGATCTTCGCGACGCTGCGGGCGAACAATCTCAACCTGGGCTGGGAGGCCGGCGGGCTCTATCGGCTGATCAGCGTGGCGCGCGCGCTCGCGTGGTTCAGCGTGGGTTGTGCAATCGCCATGCGGCCATCGACCCTGCGGATGTCCGCGGTGATGCTGGTGGCGGCGCTGACCGTGTTCGTGGTGGTGGCGCACTTCGCCGGCGGACGCGAAGGGCTGAACCAGTTTCTCTGCGCGACGACCGGCGTCGCCCTGCTGAACCTCGCCTATCGGCTGCCCTCGCCCGGGATGGCACTCGGCGCGATCTCGCGCTGGCTGGGAATGCTGTCGTTCCCGCTGTACATGATGCACGCGCCGGCCGGACGGCTGCTGCCCTACGTGCACGGCCTGCCACGCTGGGCCACGCTCGTGCTCGTCGTCGGCGCCGCCGCGCTGGCGGCGACGCTGGTCAACGAATCGCTGGTCGACCGCGTCAACCGGTTCTACCGCGAACGCCGCAAGGCCAGCCCGGCACGGATCGGCGAGGGCTGACGGCTCAGCGCCCGAGCGTCGCCGCGATGAAGCCCGCGGACGCCGCGTCCACCAGGTCCAGCACCCGCTCGAAGCCGTCCGCTCCGCCGTAGTACGGATCGGGCACCTCGCGCGAGCCCGCGTGCGGCGCAAACGACATCAGCAGCGCGACCTTCGCGCGCGAGCCCGGCGGCCGTCGCCGCTTCAGGTCGTCGAGGTTGTCGTCGTCCATCGCCAGGATGTGGTCGAAGCGGTCGAAGTCCTCGCGGGCGACCTGGCGCCCGCGCAGCGCCTGCATCGCCAGGCCGCGGCGCTCGCCATGCGCGATCGCGCGTCGATCCGGCGGCGAATCGACGTGGTAGTCGGCGGTGCCGGCGGAGTCGACCTCGATGCGGTCGTCGAGGCCGGCCTCATGCGCCTTGAGCCGCAGCATCGCCTCGGCCGTGGGCGAGCGGCAGATGTTGCCGAGGCAGACCATCAGCACGCGGATCTTGTCGGGGCGGGGATCGGACATGCACGCATTGTGGCGCCAGCCGACGCGGCGACGCTCAGCCCGGCGGCGTGGCGACCGTGCTGCCGGAGATATGGCGGCAAATTCCAGGAGGCCGCCGCCGCATTTGCGGCGTCCTCGCGAGCGGATTCAGGCCGCGACGAGGCAGTCCTGCACGAGTCGCGCGCCTGGGCGCCGGCCAGCGCGACCCGGCCCGTCACTTCCGCGCCGCGCCGGCCGCGGGCACGGCGACCGTGTCGTGGCCCGCCGCTCCGAACGCCTGCTCGCGCAGCAGCGCCAGCTGGTCGCGCACGCGCGCCGCTTTCTCGAATTCGAGGCTCTTCGCGTGTTCCAGCATCTGCTTCTCGAGCAGCTTGATGCGCTTGCCGAGATCCTTCTCGCTCATCGCCTCGACCTCGGCGGCCTGCTGCGCGAACTTCAGGTCGTCCTTGCCCGAGCGCTCGGCCGCGACGCCGTCGATCAGGTCGCGGATCGTCTTGCGGATGCCGCGCGGCGTGATGCCCTGCGCGAGGTTGTGCGCGATCTGCTTCGCGCGCCGGCGCTCGGTCTCGTCGATGGCCCGGCGCATCGAGTCGGTCATCTTGTCCGCATAGAGGATGGCCTGGCCGTTGACGTTGCGCGCCGCGCGGCCGATGGTCTGGATCAGGCTGCGCTCGGCGCGCAGGAAGCCTTCCTTGTCGGCGTCCAGGATGGCCACCAGCGAGACCTCGGGGATGTCGAGGCCTTCGCGCAGCAGGTTGATGCCGACGAGGACGTCGAACACGCCCAGCCGCAGGTCGCGCAGGATCTCGACGCGTTCGACCGTGTCGATGTCCGAGTGCAGGTAGCGCACCTTGACGCCGTTCTCGGTGAGGTAGTCGGTGAGCTGCTCGGCCATCTTCTTCGTCAGCGTGGTGATCAGCACGCGGTCGCCGGCGACGGTGCGCTCGCGGATCTCCTGCAGCACGTCGTCGACCTGGGTCGTCGCCGGGCGCACCTCCACCGTCGGGTCGATCAGGCCGGTCGGACGCACCAGCTGCTCGACGACCGCGCCGGTGTGCGTCTTCTCGTAGTCGGCCGGCGTGGCCGAGACGAACACGCACTGGCGCATCTTGCGTTCGAACTCCTCGAACTTCAGCGGCCGGTTGTCGAGCGCGGACGGCAGGCGGAAGCCGTAGTCGACGAGGTTGGTCTTGCGCGCCTTGTCGCCGTTGAACATGCCGCCGATCTGGCCGATCATCACGTGGCTCTCGTCGAGGAACATGATGGCGTCCCTGGGCATGTAGTCGACGAGCGTCGGCGGCGGATCGCCCGGCTTCGCGCCGGACAGGTGCCGCGTGTAGTTCTCGATG
Organism: Scleromatobacter humisilvae; assembly: GCF_023231945.1. GTDB lineage: Bacteria > Pseudomonadota > Gammaproteobacteria > Burkholderiales > Burkholderiaceae_C > Scleromatobacter > Scleromatobacter humisilvae. Next base: position 19,927 of record NZ_JAJLJH010000002.1, on the reverse strand, counting down.
CCCTTGCAGTGGCCCACCTCCTGCAGCATCTCGAGGTCGAAGCGCGTGCGCTGCTCGAGGCGCTGCGCCTCCACCAGCTTGCCCTGCTTGACCAGCTCGTCGAGGCGCCAGCGCAGCTCCTCCTTGATCGTCTCGACCGCCGCGACGACGCGCTCGCGCGGCGTCACGTAGTGGCTGGACGGATAGATCGTGAAGCGCGGCACCTTCTGGCGGATGTGGCCGGTCAGCGGGTCCAGCAGCTGCAGCGACTCGACCTCGTCGTCGAACAGCTCGATGCGGATCGCCAGCTCCGAATGCTCGGCCGGGAACACGTCGATCGTGTCGCCGCGCACGCGGAACGTGCCGCGCGAGAAGTCGGTCTCGTTGCGCGTGTACTGCATGCGGATCAGCTGCGCGATGACGTCGCGCTGGCCGAGCTTGTCGCCGTTGCGCAGGATGAAGCGCATCTGCGTGTAGTCCTCGGGCTTGCCGATGCCGTAGATGGCCGACACGCTCGCGATGATCACCGTGTCGCGCCGCTCCAGCACGCTCTTGGTGGCCGACAGCCTCATCTGCTCGATGTGCTCGTTGATCGACGAGTCCTTCTCGATGAACAGGTCGCGCTGCGGCACGTAGGCCTCGGGCTGGTAGTAGTCGTAGTAGCTGACGAAGTACTCGACCGCGTTCTTCGGGAAGAACTCGCGGAACTCGCTGTAAAGCTGCGCGGCCAGCGTCTTGTTGGGCGCGAAGACGATGGCCGGGCGGCCCATCTTCGCGATGACGTTGGCCATGGTGAACGTCTTGCCCGAGCCGGTGACGCCCAGCAGCGTCTGGAACGCGAGGCCGTCCTCGATGCCCTCGCACAGCTGCGCGATGGCCGTGGGCTGGTCGCCCGCGGGCGGGTACGGCTGGAACAGCTGGAACGGCGAGCCCGGGTAGGTGATGAACTCGCCCTGCGGCGGTTCGCCGTCGGCGGGCGCGGTGGAGGCGGCGTGCGAATAGCCGGCCGCGGTCGGCTCCGGCATGACGTCAGAATCAATCGGCATCGGGTTATCCCTGGCTCATGGCCTAAAATCGGCACGCTGCCGCAGGTGGTTCGTCTCGTCGAGATCCGTCGACGGCCAATCCGACAGCGTAGCGCAACGTGCAGGAGAAAGCTCCCGGCCGCGGCGCAACTCCTTCATCTGCCGCCACACACCGGGCTTTTCAAGCCCTTGCCAGGAACCTGACTCCATGTCGCTGTTTGCCTCCGTCGAGCTCGCCCCGCGTGACCCCATCCTCGGCCTGAACGAGCAGTTCAATGCCGACACCAACCCCGCCAAGGTCAACCTCGGCGTCGGCGTGTACACCGACGAGAACGGCAAGCTGCCGCTGCTGGCCTGCGTGGCCGCGGCCGAGAAGCAGCTCGTCGACGCGCACAAGGCGCGCGGCTACCTGCCCATCGACGGCATCGCCGCCTACGACAAGGCGGTGCAGGGCCTCGTGTTCGGCGCCGACTCCGACGTCGTCACGCAAGGCCGCGTCGCGACGATCCAGGCGCTCGGCGGCACCGGCGGCCTGAAGGTGGGCGCCGATTTCCTCAAGCGCCTGCGCCCCGACGCCAAGGTGCTGATCAGCGACCCGAGCTGGGAGAACCATCGCGCGCTGTTCACCAACGCCGGCTTCGCCGTCGAGCAGTATCCGTACTACGACGCGGCCACGCGCGGGGTCGCGTTCGACGCGATGATCGCCAAGCTGGCCGCGTCGCCCGCCGGCACCATCGTCGTGCTGCATGCCTGCTGCCACAACCCGACGGGCGTCGACCTGTCCAGCGAGCAATGGGACAAGGTCATCGCGACGATCAAGCAGCACGGCCTCGTGCCGTTCGTCGACATGGCCTACCAGGGCTTCGGCTTCGGCATCGCCGAGGACGGCGCCGCCGTGCGCCAGTTCCTGGCCGCCGGCCTCGACTTCTTCGTCTCGACCTCGTTCTCCAAGAGCTTCTCGCTGTACGGCGAGCGCGTCGGCGCGCTGAGCGTCGTGTGCTCGAGCAAGGACGAAGCGTCGCGCGTGCTGTCGCAGCTCAAGATCGTCATCCGCACCAACTACTCGAACCCGCCGACGCACGGCGCGCAGATCGTCGCCACCGTGCTGACCACCCCCGCGCTGCGCGCGCAGTGGGAAGGCGAGCTGGCCGGCATGCGCGAGCGCATCAAGCGCATGCGCGGCGCGCTGGTCGACCAGCTGACCAACGCCGGCGTCAAGGGCGACCTGAGCTACATCGTCAAGCAGAACGGCATGTTCAGCTACTCGGGCCTGTCGGCGACGCAGATGCAGCGCCTGCGCAGCGAATTCGGCGTCTACGGCGTCGACTCCGGCCGCATCTGCGTGGCCGCGCTCAACGACGGCAACCTGGCCTACGTGGCCAAGGCCATCGCGGCCGTGTCGGCCTGATCCGCGCCGCTCCGTGACGAGCCCGGCGACGCCGGGCTTTTACTTGTCCGAACCTCAGCGGAGCGCATCCCGCAGAGCCGTGGTCAACCACGCGATGTCGCCGGCCGAGGCCCGTTTCGCGCTTCGCACGAGCGCCGTGCACGCCAGCAGCATCAGCGCGCAGAAGAGGCCACCGGCCCAGGCATCGCGCTGTCCCGCGACGACCGCGGCGAACAGGATGCGCGCCAGTGCCACGCCGAGGCCGCCGAACCAGACGACCAGGAAGACCTGCGTCGCGGCCGCCATGCCGAATTCGCCCACCAGCACGACCGCGGCGCCCTCTTCGCGGAACTCGCCGCTGAACACCGGGCGGAACGAATTGAGTCGACCGTCGGCCCGGCATGCCAGGCGGACGCTGCCGCCCAGGACGTGGCCAGCCATTGCCGACGCTGCCACGCAGCGCTCGTCCAGGCGCGCCACCGAGTCGGCCAGCGAATGCGCGCTGACGATGCGCCGGTCAAGATCGCCGGGGAAGCGGCATCCGCGCGCCACGCAGAAGATGACCAATCCGACATAACCGAGGATCGCGAGCGATTCGAGCAACGAAAGCAGTGCCATGGACGGAAGCCGGCAGCCGGACGTGCGCGGCAGTGTACGGTCAGGTCAGGCCGCCAAACCGGACGCTGTTCCGCCGATCGGCCGCCCGCCGCAGGTTGCATCATCGTGACACGACCGGAAGACCCGCCCGCGCAACGGGAGCGCGCGTTGCCTTGATGAGCGCGATCCGTGAAATCGGCGTAGTATCCAGACGAATGTTGCACCGCACCAATTAATATCCGAACAAACGCGACAAGCTTTTGTTCAGCAATCGCAGAGAATCCCTGTCGCGACCTGCTGTCGCGCTGCACCGACCGAGCCTCCCGAGGCTGAAAGCGCCATGCTCTACCAACTGTACGAAGCCCAGCGCGCCCTCATGGCGCCCTTCGCCGATTTCGCCGCCGCCACCGCCAAGCTCTACAAGCACCCGCTGTCGCCGTTCACGCACACGCCCGGCGCCCAGCGCCTGTCGGCCGGCTTCGAGCTGCTGCACCGCCTCGGCATGGACTACGAGAAGCCCGAGTTCGAGATCCGTTCGGTCACCAGCGGCGGCGTCGACGTCGCCGTGCAGGAACAGATCGCGCTGCAGAAGCCGTTCTGCCGCCTGATCCGCTTCAAGCGCTTCAGCGACGACTCGGCCACGCTCGACAAGATGAAGGCGCAGCCCTCGGTGCTGGTGGTCGCCCCGCTGTCGGGCCACCACTCGACGCTGCTGCGCGACACGGTCAAGAGCCTGCTGCAGGACCACAAGGTCTGGATCGCCGACTGGACCGATGCCCGCATGGTGCCGGTCGAGGCCGGCCCGTTCCATCTCGACGACTACATCAAGTACGTGCAGGAGTTCATCGGCCTGATCGGCCCGGACGTGCACGTGATCTCCGTGTGCCAGCCCACCGTGCCGGTGCTCGCCGCCATCTCGCTGCTGGCCAGCGAGGGCAAGCCGACGCCGCTGAGCATGACGATGATGGGCGGCCCGATCGACGCCCGCAAGTCGCCCACCGCGGTGAACAACCTGGCGATGAACCGCAGCTACGAGTGGTTCGAGAACAACGTGATCCATCGCGTGCCGCAGAACTACCCGGGCGCCAACCGCGAGGTCTACCCGGGCTTCCTGCAGCACACCGGCTTCGTCGCGATGAACCCCGATCGCCACGCCACGGCCCACTACGACTACTTCCTCGACCTGGTGCGCGGCGACGACGACTCCACCGACGCCCACCGCAAGTTCTACGACGAGTACAACGCGGTGCTGGACCTGCCCGCCGAGTACTACCTCGACACCATCAAGACGGTGTTCCAGGACTTCTCGCTGGTCAAGGGCACCTGGGAGGTCGACGGCCACCTGGTGCGCCCGCAGGACATCAAGACCACGGCGCTGCTGACGATCGAGGGCGAGCTGGACGACATCTCCGGCGCCGGCCAGACCAAGGCCGCGCACGGCCTGTGCACCGGCGTGCCCAAGGAGCGCCAGTTCCACTACGACGTGGAAGGTGCCGGCCACTACGGCATCTTCTCGGGCCGCCGCTGGCGCGACATCGTCTACCCGCAGGTGCGCAACTTCATCTCGCGCTTCGAGACCGAACGCGTCGGCAAGACGGCGGCGGCGAAGAAGACGCGTGCCCCGGCGGTTGCCGCGAAGAAGACACCGGCGCGGGCCCGCAAGACCGCCAAGGCCACGGCCTGAGCCCTGGGATAATCCCAACGGTGAGTCCCACCGTCCCGCCTTTTCGCCAGACCGCGACGCCTCCCGAAGGCGTCGCGTCGCTTCCATTCGCTGCGGTTGCCGAACGCATCGACGCGCTGCTGCCGCAGACGCAGTGCACGCGCTGCGGCTATCCCGATTGCCGCGCGTACGCCGACGCGATCGCCGGCGGCGAGGCCCCGATCAACCAGTGCCCACCCGGCGGTGCCGAGGGCATCCGGCTGCTCGCGCGACTGCTGGGCCGGCCCGAGCTGCCGCTGAACCCCGCGTTCGGCGACGAGGGCCCGCGCCGCGTCGTCTACATCGAGGAGGCCACCTGCATCGGCTGCACGCTGTGCATCCAGGCCTGTCCGGTGGACGCGATCGTCGGCGCGCCCAAGCGCATGCACGCGGTCATCGAGGCCGACTGCACGGGCTGCGAGCTGTGCCTGCCGGTGTGCCCGATGGACTGCATCGCGCTGGAGGACGCCAGCGCCGGCGCCACCGGCTGGGCCGCGTGGTCGCCCATGCAGGCGGACGCGGCGCGCGCGCGCTACGCCGGCCGGCACGCGCGCCTCGCGCGTGACGCGCGCGAGCACGACGAGCGCCTCGGCGCGATGGCCGCACCGGCCGCCGTCGAGGCCGAGTCCGAGTCCGCCGACGACCCGAAGCGCGCCGCGATCGCCGCCGCGCTGGCCCGCGCCCGCGTGCGCGCGAAGGCGCGGCCGCAATGACGCTGGCGGGACGCCGATGACCGGCGCGATCCTCCTGGCCGCATCGGTCGTCGCGGCACTGGGCGCGCTCGTCGTGACGGGCGTGCTGTTCGTCCAGGGCCGCCGGAAGCCGGACACGACAGGCGAGTACGTCGCGCTCGGAAGCTCGTTCGCGGCCGGCATCGGGCTCGGGCCGCGGCCGGCGGGCAGTCCGATCGCGTGCATGCGATCGGCCAACGGCTATCCGTCGCTGCTGGCCAGGCAGCTGGGGCTGTCGCTGGTCGACATGTCCTGCTCGGGCTCCAGCACCCGGCACATCCTGCAGGGCGGCCGGGCCTTTCTCGGGGCGCAGATCGATGCGGTCGGGGCGGCCACGCGCCTGGTGACGATCACGTCGGGTGGCAACGACGTCGGCTACATCGGCGACCTGTTCGCGGCCGCAGGCAAGGCCGGCTTCATCGCTCGATGGCGCGCGACACCGGCCCTGCCCGTCGATGCCCGGGACTTCGGCCAGGTGACCGCGAATCTCGTGCGCATCGTCGACGAGGTGCGCCGGCGGGCACCGAACGCGCGCGTCGCGCTCGTCGGCTATCCGACCGTCGTGCCCGCCACCGGGCCGTTCGGCGCGCTGGAGATCGCCGACGAGGCGGCCGTGCTGTCGCGGCAGGTCGGCGAAAGGCTGCACGAGGCGACGCGCCGCGCGGCCGACCAGGCCGGCGCCATCTTCGTCGACATGCACGCGCCCGGCGTCGGCCACGACGCCTGCTCGGCGCAACCCTGGATCAACGGGGCCTCGCCGACGTCGGGCACGCCGTTCCATCCGAACCGTGCGGGCGCGCAGGCGGTGGCCGATGCCATCGCGAAGGTCCTCGCAGACAAGGCGGAGTCTCCATGACGCAACCCGTTCAGGCCGACGCCTCGACCTTCGACGACGTCGTCCTTCCTTCGCAGACGCACGTGCCGTTGACGCGAGCGCGCTCGAATGCGCTGCTGCTGCTCGTCGCGGTCATCTGGGGCTCGGCCTTCGTCGCGCAGTCGTTCGCGATGAGAAGCCTCGGATCGCTGATGTTCACGGGCCTGCGCTTCGCGCTCGGCGCCGCGGTGGTGGCGCCGTTCGCGTGGCGCGAGTGGCGCATGCTGCGGGCGCGCAACCGGCAGCCGCGGCCACGCGACCTGGTCCATATCGCCGGGCTCGGCACGCTGCTGTTCCTCGGCGCGGCGATGCAGCAGGTCGGCATGCAGACCACAACGGTGACCAACGCCGGCTTCCTGACCGCGCTCTACATCCCGCTGGTGCCGGTGCTCGGCTGGATCGCGTCGCGCCACCTCCCCCACTGGACGACCTGGCTCGCCGCGGCCGGCTGCGTCGCGGGCTCCTGGCTGCTGACGGGCGGCGGCAGCCTGGCCAACTTCCGCACCGGCGACTGGTGGATCATCGCCAGCAGCCTGCCGTGGGCGGTGCACGTGATGCTCGTCGGCCGCGCGGCCAACAAGCTGCACGGCGCGATGCTGGTCGCGTGCGGGCAGTTCATCGCGTGCAGCGCGCTCGCGCTGGTCCTCGGCCTCGCCACCGAGCCCGTCACGGCGCACGGCGTGGGCCAGGCGTTCGGCGCGATCGTCTACACCGGCGTGCTGTCCGTCGGCATCGGCTTCACGCTGCAGGTGGTGGCGCAGCGCCACTCGCGCCCCGCCGACTCGGCGATCGTCCTGTCGTCGGAGAGCGTCTTCTCGGCCGCCGCCGGCGCCCTCTTCATGGGCGACCGCATCGGCGCGACCGGCCTGTTCGGCTGCGCGCTGATCCTCGCGTGCGTGTTGATGGTTCAATTGCAGCCCATCGTCTGGCGATGGTTCGCCGACTCCAACCGCAAGCCCGCATGACGCCCGCCGACATCGACACCTTCTTCGCCACGCTCCAGGCCGCGAACCCGAACCCCGCCTCGGAGCTGCACTACGCGAGCGTGTTCGAGCTGCTGATCGCGGTGCTGCTGTCGGCGCAGGCCACCGACGTCGGCGTCAACAAGGCCACGCGCACGCTGTTCGTCGCGGCGCCGACGCCCGAGCGCATGCTGGCGCTCGGCACCGAAGGCGTGGAGGCGCACGTGCGCACCATCGGCCTCTACCGCACGAAGACCAAGCACCTGCTCGAGACCTGCCGCATCCTCATCGACAAGCACGGCGGCGAGGTGCCGCGCGATCGCGAGGCGCTCGAGGCGCTGCCGGGCGTGGGCCGCAAGACGGCCAACGTCATCCTCAACGTGGCCTTCGGCGAGCCGACGCTGGCGGTGGACACGCACGTGTTCCGCGTCTCCAACCGCACGGGCCTCGCGCCCGGCAAGACGCCGCTCGCGGTGGAGCTGAAGCTGCTCGAGCGCGTGCCGGAGAAGTACCTCGACGACGCGCACCACTGGCTGATCCTGCACGGCCGCTACGTCTGCCTGGCGCGCATGCCCCAGTGCGGCAGGTGCGCGGTCACGGCCGCCTGCGACTGGTACAAGGCCCTGCCCGCGACGGCGCGCCCGAAGCCGGGCCAGGCCGCGCCCGACGCGCGCGCGCTGCGCGACGCCGGAATCGAACCATGAGCCTGCGACCGCTCGTGCTCGCCGCGGCCCTGCTGGTCGCCGCCGCCACGGCGTCCGCTGATCAGGCGGTGCTGCGCATCGTCGACGACGCCGGCCACGAGGTCGTGCTGTCGCATCCCGCGCGCCGCATCGTCGCGCTGGCGCCGCACCTGACCGAGCTGGTGTACGCGGCCGGCGCCGGCGAGCAACTGGTGGCGGTCGGCAAGTTCAGCGACTTCCCGCTCGAGGCCCGGTCCAAGCCCGTGATCAGCGACGCCTTCGCCGTCAACTACGAGGCGCTCGCGCAACTCCGACCCGACCTGGTCCTCGTGTGGGGCAGCGGCACGGCCGAGCGCACCAAGGCCAAGCTGCGCTCGCTGGGCGTGCCGGTCTACGAGATCGAGATCCGCAGCGTCGCCGGACTGGCCGACACCTTGCGCAGCATCGGCCGGCTGGCCGGCACCGACGGCGTGGCGCAGGCGCGCGCGCAGGCGATCAGCAACGACTGGGCAGCGCTGCAGTCGGCCTACGCCGGCCGCAGGCCGGTGCGCGTGTTCTACCAGCTGTGGGACGCGCCGCTGATGACGCTCAGCAACCAGCACCTGATCGCGAGCGCCATCAGCGCGTGCGGCGGCAGCAACGTGTTCGGCGAACTGTCGACGCTGACCGCCACGGTCAGCTGGGAGGTGGCGGTGCAGCGCGATCCCGAGCTAGTGCTGACCGGCGGCGCGCCGGGCGAGGCCGCCAAGCCGGGACGCTGGGCCGAGTTCGCGCAGGTGAGCGCGACGAAGCACGGCGAGTTCGCCAGCATCGAGGGCGACCTGATCGCGCGCAGCGGTCCGCGCTTCGTCGACGGCGCCCGCGAGCTGTGCATGGCGGTCGACCGCGCCCGCCAGGGATTGCCGCCGGTGGTGTTCCCCGCGGCCAAGGCCGCCAGCGCGACGCGCTGAACCCGCCGCCGGGAGAAGAAAGGCCGGTCTTCCCGGGACATTTAACTGTCGGGAAGACCCGGCCTTATCGGCGCTTACCGAAAGCTGCAATTTCTAACAATCAGCTCATGTTTCGGCCACGACGCGCCGAAATCCAGACCATGAGCGCCCTCCTCCATCGCCTTCTCCACCGCAAGCCTGCCGCGCCGACGACGCTTCGCATGAACGTGTGCCCGCCGGACGTCATCCCCAAGAGCGAATCGCTCTGGAGTGCCACGCTGCGCTGGCTGGTCGGCGGCAACGTGGAAGTGGTGCCGGCCCTGCGCACGCCGCTGGAGCGGGCCCGCAGCGAGTTCGTCGCGGCGATGGCCGGCCTGGCCGAGTCCGACCACCACGGCCTGCTCAAGCGCGCCACGCACGCGCGCTCGCTGCGCGAGCTCTGGCACCTGCGCTCCGAGCTCTACACCCTCATCGCGCGCCGCGTCGGCCAGCCCGAGGCCGACGCCCGGCTCGCCCGCGTCAACCAGCATTTCCCCACGCGTGCCCAGCGCACGAGCACGCCCGCTCCGGAGATCGCCGATGTCAACTAGCCCCCGCATCGACCTGCTCGGCCTGTCCGAGCTCGACTCCCAGCTGCTCGTCGAGGCCGACGAGGCAATGTTCGCGGCGCAGCTCTCGCTGCCCGACACGCGATCGGCCCGCATCGAGTCGCGCCGCGCCTTCGTCGAGATGAAACAGCTGTTCATGCGCGCCGTCGAGAACCTCGAGCACCGCAAGGGCGCCTGGCTGCGCGCGCAGGTGCGCGCCGCCGAGGATCCGGTCGACCTGTGGCTGCTGCGCGGTCCGCTCCTGGCGACGCTGCGCGAGGACGACGTCGCCACGCGCACGATGCGCGCCGCGCTCTACCGCACGCTGGACCGGACCTTTCCCGAGGCCTTCGGCAGCGCCGAGGTCGGCGTGCTGTCCGCGCAGCGCTTCTGAGCGGCCCCCGATCGCGCCACGGCCGCCCACGGGCGGCTTTTTTGCGGCCGCCTCCGACACGGGTCGCCGCACCGCAGGCGCCATAATCGGCCGCGTGAACATCATCATCCTCGACGACTACCAGGACGCGGTGCGCAAGCTGCCGTGCGCTTCCAAGCTCAGCGATCTGAACGCCAAGGTGTTCACCAATACCGTCAAGGGGATCGGCCAGCTGTCGGTGCGGCTGCGCGATGCCGAGGTGCTGGTGCTGATCCGCGAGCGCACGCGCTTTCCGCGCCAGTTGCTCGAGAAGCTGCCCAAGCTGCGCCTGATCGCCCAGACGGGCAAGGTCGGCGAGCACATCGACATCGACGCCTGCACGCAGCAGGGAATTGCCGTGGCCGAGGGCGTCGGCTCGCCCTATGCGCCGGCCGAGCTCGCGTGGTCCCTGATCATGGCCTCGATGCGCCGGCTGCCGCAATACATCGCCAACCTCAAGCACGGCGCCTGGCAGCAGTCGGGCCTGAAGGCGGCCTCGATGCCGCCCAACTTCGGCATCGGCATGACGCTGCGCGGCAAGACGCTGGGCATCTGGGGCTACGGCAAGATCGGCAAGCTCGTGGCCGGCTACGGCAAGGCCTTCGGCATGGAGGTGGCCGTCTGGGGCTCGGACGAGTCGCGCGAGCGCGCCAGCGCCGACGGCTACCGCGCCGTCGCGTCGCGCGAGGAGCTGTTCGCCTCGGCCGACGTGCTGAGCGTGCACCTGCGGCTCAGCGAGCGCACGCGCCACCTGATCAAGCTCAACGACCTGCTGCAGATGAAGCCGACGGCGCTGTTCGTCAACACCTCGCGCGCCGAGCTGCTGGAAGAGAGCGCGCTGGTCGCCGCGCTGAACCGCGGCCGCCCGGGCATGGCGGCGGTCGACGTGTTCGAGAGCGAACCCATCCTGGCCGGCCATCCGCTGCTGCGGCTGGAGAACGCGGTCTGCACGCCGCACATCGGCTACGTCGAGCAGAGCAGCTACGAGATGTACTTCGGCGCCGCGTTCGACAACGTCGTCAACTTCATCAACGGCACGCCGACCAACATCGTCAACCCGGACGCCCTCAAGGTCCTGCGCTGAGCCTCGCCGCCGGCCGGACGCGCGAAGTCCGATTGCTTTAGTCTTATATAAGACATAAGACTTCCCTTGCCGGCGCGGCGGGAGTACGCTCGAGCATCGCTTTCGAGGCCATGCCGATGTCCCACACCCCCATCGCCACCGACGCCGAGCCCGCCAGGCTGCCGGCGGCCGACGAGGCGCCCAGCGTGATGTCGGCGACGGCCGGCGTGCCGGTCGACGACGCCGCGCCGCACTCGATCCTCGACGACGATTCGCCGCGCTCGCCGAGATCGCCCGGCGAGATCTTTCTCGTCTTCACGCGGCTCGCGATGCAGGGCTTCGGCGGCGTGCTGCCGATCGCGCAGCGCGAGCTGGTCGAGCGCGAACGCTGGCTCACGCGCGAGCAGTTCCTCGAGCTGCTGGCCGTCGCGCAGGTGCTGCCCGGGCCCAACGTCGTCAACCTGTCACTGATGTTCGGCGACCGCGCCTTCGGCCTGCGCGGCGGGCTCGCGGCACTCGGCGGCATGCTGCTCGCACCCTGGTGCGTGGTGCTCGTGCTGACGGTGCTCTATGCGCACTACGCGCAGCATCCGATCGTCGCGGGCGCGCTGCGTGGCATGGGCGCCGTGGCGGCCGGACTGATCTTCTCAACCGGCCTGAAGCTGTTGCCCGCGCTGCGCAAGAACGTGCTGGGGGCGCCCGCGGCCTACGCGCTGGCGGCGCTGATGTTCGGCTGCATCGCGCTGCTGCGCGTGCCGCTGCTGTGGATGCTGGCCGGCCTCGGCGGCGCGGCCTGCGTCGCTGCGTGGCGGAGGCTGGCGCCATGACGCCGGTCCTGTCCGGCGGCGACTGGCTCGCCGTCTTCGCGCAATACCTGCTGCTGTCGCTCCTGTCGATCGGCGGCGCCATCGGCACCGCGCCCGAGATGCACCGCTTCCTGGTCGAGCAGCACCACTGGATGACCAACGAGCAGTTCAGCGCGTCGGTCGCGATCGCGCAGGCCGCGCCCGGGCCCAACCTGCTGTTCGTCGCCGTGCTCGGCTGGGGCATCGGCGGCTTCTTCGGCATGTGCGTGACGATGGCCGGCATCCTGCTGCCCTCGACCACCCTCACCTACCTCGCAGCGCGCTGGGGCGAGGCGCGGCGCAACACGCGCGGCGTGCAGGCCTTCGTGGCCGGCATGGCGCCGCTGACGGTGGGCCTCGTGCTGTCGACCGGCTTCATCCTCGGCAAGCCCGGCTACGGCAACCCGTGGCTGCTCGTGGCGATGCTGGCGACTGTCGCCGTGTGCGTGCGCACGAAGATCAGTCCGCTGTGGCTGATCGGCGCCGGCGGACTGGTCGGGGCCGTTCTCGGCTAGACCGCGGCCTTGGTGCGCTGGCGCAGCGCCTCGAACAGGCACACGCCCGCGGCCACCGACACGTTGAGGCTCTCGACCGCGCCGGCCATCGGGATGCGCACCAGCTGGTCGCAGGTCTTGCGCGTGAGCTGGCGCATGCCGTCGCCCTCGCTGCCCAGCACGAAGGCGACGGGGCCGGTGAGGTCGAGGTCGTAGAGATCCTGCTCGGCGTCGTCGCTGGTGCCGATGATGCGGATGTCGAAGTCCTTCAGCTCGTTCAGCGTGCGCGCGAGATTGGTGACCATGATGTAGGGCACCGTCTCCGCCGCGCCGCTGGCCACCTTGGCGACCGTCGCATTGACGCCGACGGCGTGATCCTTGGGCGCGACGATCGCGTGCGCGCCCGCGCCGTCGGCCACGCGCAGGCAGGCACCGAGGTTGTGCGGGTCGGTGACGCCGTCGAGGATCAGCAGCAGCGGCGGCCCTTCGATCGCCTCGACGACCTCGTCCAGCGAATGCGGCATCGCCACATGCTCGACGCGCGCGACCACGCCCTGGTGGCGCGAGGTGCCGGCCATCTTGTCCAGGCGTTCGCCGTCGGTCTCGACGATCTTGATGTCGGACTCGCGCGCGCGATCGACGAACGACCGCATGCGCGCATCGCGCCGGTTGGCCTCGACGTGCAGCTCGATGACGGACTTCGGCGCGGTCTTCATGCGCACCGTGATGGCGTGAAAACCGAAGAGGACGCGAGGGCTGCTCATTTGAAGACCAATCTGAAAAGTTCCAGCGAGCCTATCAGGATCGGCTGGTGGAGCATGTAGAAACTGAGCGACCAGCGTCCGAGCACGGACAGTGGTCGCACGAACGACGGGACGCCGCCGGTGAACACGGCGCGCGCATGCACCAGCAGCAGGCTGGCGGCGAGGTAGCCCGCCAGCATCATGCCGAACCAGGGCAGCACGGGCACGTAGTCCTCGGTCTGCGGCAGGTGCGTGATCAGGCCGACCCAGTTGGTGAGGCGGCTGTCGAAGAACGGATCGGAGACGGCGTGCGGCAGCAGCCACGCGACGATCGCGAGCGCCGCCACGCCCGCGAGCGCGAGCGGCGCGCGCGCGAGACGCGCCGGCGGGAGCGCGGTGCCGAGCAGGCGCAGCAGGATCAGCATCACCGCCATGCCGTGCAGCACGCCGAAGCTGATCCAGCTGTGCGGGAACATCTGCAGCGAGCCGATCGACACCAGAAGCGCGCAGCCGGCGACCTGGCCCCAGCGGCGCCAGAAGCGCGCCCAGGTCTGGCCGGCATCGATGGCCACGGCCTGGCCCGCGCCCGCGCCGAGCAGGAACATCGAGACGATGCACAGGCGTTGCGTGGTCCAGAACGGGTCGCCGTAGAAGTTCTGCCGCGCGATGACGTGGAACTGGTTGAGGTCGAACGAGAAGTGGAAGCAGGCCATCCAGACCATGGCGAGGCCGCGCCAGAGGTCGAGACGGTCGAAGCGTTGAGCGGGGAGTCTATTCGTCACGGGCGGGACGATACCTCACGCGGCCGTTGGGTAGCATGGCTGCCATGTCATCCGACCCCGCACACCGCTCCGCCGCCGAACAGGCCCGCTTTCTTGCCGCGCTCACCGAGATGTTCGAGCAGCGCATCCGCTTCAACGAGGTGCTCGGGCTGCGGCTGCAGTCGATCGCGCCGCCCACGCCGTCGCTGCGCTTCGACATGAAGCCCGAGCTGGTGGGCCATTTCCTCTACGGCAGGCTGCATGGCGGCGTGATCAGCGCGGTGCTGGACGCCACCGCCGGCCTCGCGCTGATGGCGGCCATCGCCGACAAGCATCCCGCCGACTCCGCCGACCAGGTGCTGCAGCGCTTCTCGCGCATGGGCACGATCGACCTGCGCGTCGACTTCCTGCGCCAGGGCGTCGGCAAGCATTTCGTGGCGAGTGCCGAGGTCACGCGCCTGGGCGGACGCGTCGGCTCCACGCAGATGCGGCTCGTCAACGAGGACGGCGTGCTGATCGCGACGGGCGCGGCGTCCTACATCCTCGCCTAATCCGCGCGCTTGAGCAGCACGATCATCAGCAGCACCCAGAAGCTGCCGACCAGGTTGGACACCGGCAGCTGCAGCGCGCCCGGCAGCAGGTAGATCGCCACCACCGCCGGCAGCCAAACCATCGCGTTGCCGAGCATCGCGGCGGGCAGGCGCGTGGCGAAGAAGTCGCGATCGAGGCGCGGGCGCATGCGCCGCCACGAGAAGCCGGCCTCCTTCCACTCGAACGCGAGCGCGATCTCGGACACGGCCCACAGCGGGCTGTAGAGCAGCTGGTCGACCGCGGTCTTGGCCAGCACGACGTTCCAGTCGGCGGCGGCGCCGAACCAGTGGGCCTGCAGCCGGTAGAACAGGTCGACCTCGACGCTGCGCCAGCCCCAGAACGCCATCGCGAAGGCCAGCTCGACGGCGAAGTGCTGGCCGCCTGCGCCTTTGAGGCGAAGCACGAGGCGCGGCAGCAGGCCGGCGAACAGCGCGCCGGCCAGGAACGAGTAGGCCGCGCCCCAGGAGAGCTTCAGGCGCAGCAGGTGTTCGAGGACGTCGTGCGCGGGCGTCCAGCGGTCGTAGCCGAGCAGCAGCAGGAGCGTCAGCGTCTGCAGCACGGCACCGGGAATGGCGTTCTGGCGCGCGGCGTCGCGCAGGCGGGCGAGGAGCGGATGGGTCACGGCCGGGCAGTCTAAGCGGCCGTCGTGACGAACGCCCAGGCAGGAGGTGCACAAAATCGCGGCAGCTGCGATAATCCGACGTTGCGCGCGCCACTGGCCCACCTGCCGTCGAAGCGCGCCCTGCCGGACGCCGTCGTCCGCACCCGCCGCCTTCGCCGCGCCCTCGCGACCGCCGCCCACGAGGCGCCGCACTCGCCCTTCTCGAGCCAGACACCATGCATTCGACCCCGTTCAACTTCACCTCGGTGGCGCCGGCCGTCACCGCCGAGATCGAGCTGCTCGCGCCCGCGAAGAACGCCGACATCGGCATCGAGGCGGTGAACCACGGCGCCGACGCGATCTACATCGGCGGCCCGGCCTTCGGCGCGCGCGCGTCGGCGGGCAACGATATCCGCGACATCGAGCGCCTCACGCGCCATGCGCACCGCTACGGCGCGAAGGTGTTCATCACGCTCAACACGATCCTGCGCGACGACGAGCTGGAAGATGCGCGCAAGATGGCCTGGGCCGTGCACGAGGCCGGCGCCGACGCGCTGATCGTGCAGGACATGGGCCTGCTGATGTTGGACCTGCCGCCGATCCAGCTGCACGCCAGCACGCAGACCGACATCCGCACGCCCGAGAAGGCGAAGTTCCTGCAGGACGTCGGCTTCTCGCAGATGGTGATCGCGCGCGAGCTCGACCTGCGCCAGATCCGCGACATCGCCGCCGTCACGCCCAACGCCACGCTCGAATTCTTCATCCACGGCGCGCTGTGCGTCGCCTACAGCGGCCAGTGCTACCTGAGCCACGCGCACACCGGGCGCAGCGCCAACCGCGGCGACTGTTCGCAGCCCTGCCGCCTGCCCTACACGGTCACCGATGCCAAGGGCGGC
The DNA here is from genome assembly GCF_023231945.1 of Scleromatobacter humisilvae. GTDB lineage: Bacteria > Pseudomonadota > Gammaproteobacteria > Burkholderiales > Burkholderiaceae_C > Scleromatobacter > Scleromatobacter humisilvae. The sequence continues at coordinate 4,065 of NZ_JAJLJH010000002.1, read as the reverse complement.
ATCGTGGCGCACGACAGCCACGTGCTGTCGATGAAGGACAACAACCAGACCGCCAACCTCGACACGCTGGTGGATGCGGGCATCCGCAGCTTCAAGATCGAGGGCCGCTACAAGGACATGGGCTACGTGAAGAACATCACCGCCCACTACCGCCGCCAGCTCGACGAGATGCTGGAGCGCCGCCCCGAGCTGCGCGCCTCGTCGGCCGGCAAGGCGACGTTCAACTTCGTGCCCGATCCCGATCGCAACTTCAATCGCGAGTCCACCGACTACTTCGTCACGGGCCGCAAGATGGACATCGGCGCGTTCGACACGCCCAAGCACGCGGGCCTGTTCGTCGGCCACGTCACCAAGGTTGCGGCCGACCACTTCGAGGCGGAGCTCGACGACGCCGACACCGTCCTGAACAACGGCGACGGCCTGACCTACCTCGACCTGCAGAAGGAACTCGTCGGCCTGCAGGCCAACGTCGTCGCGCGCCTGCCGGGTCAAGCGAACCGCTGGCGCATCGAGCCGAACCAGCCGATGTCGGAGCTGAAGGACATCCGCTCGAAGCCGCAGCTGCATCGCAACCGCGACATGCAGTGGGATCGCCTGCTGGAACGCAAGTCGGCGGAGCGGCTGATCGGCGTGTGGATGACGTTGTCGGACGTCGCCGGCGGCCTGCGCCTGGCGGTCAGCGACGAACGCGGCTTCGCGGCGCACGCCGACGCGCTGCTGGAACTGCAGCCGGCGCGCGACGTCGAGCGCGGTGTGGCCATGCTGCGCGAGCACCTGTCCAAGGTCGGCGGGACCATCTTCTCGCTGACCGAGCTGACGATCGCGACGTCGCAGCCGTGGTTCGTGCCGGCCAGCCGACTCAACGCGCTGCGCCGCGAAGCGCTGGAACGCCTGGAGCAGGCGCGCATCGACCAGCGCGAGATCCTGCCCCGCGCCATGCCCGTCGAGCCGCCTGCGCCCTTCCCCGAAGACACGCTCAGCTACCTCGCCAACGTCTACAACCAGCCCGCGCACGACTTCTACCTGAAGCACGGCGTCAAGGTCGTCGAGGCGGCCTACGAGAGCCACGAGGAACTGGGCGAGGTCAGCCTGATGATCACCAAGCACTGCGTGCGCTGGTCGATGTCGCTGTGCCCGAAGCAGGCCAAGGGCGTCACCGGCGTGCAGGGCACGGTGCGCGCCGAGCCGCTCGTGCTGCAGAACGGCAGCGAGAAGCTGACGCTGCGCTTCGACTGCAAGCCGTGCGAGATGCACGTCGTCGGCAAGATCAAGAAGCAGGTGATCAACGAGGCGATGGCCGTGCCGATGACCTTCTTCCGCACGCGTCCGGCGCCGCAGCGGGCGGGGCACTGAGTCAGGCGCCGGCGTCCCTGCGAGCCCGCGCGTCGGCCAGCTCGCTGTCGTTGCGCGCGATGGCCACGCGGAAGCTGGCCGGGTCGTGCAGCTGATCCTGCTGCAGGTCCAGCAGCACGAGATCCGGCCACAAGCCCAGCGCCAACTCGAACAGCCGCGCCGCATGGCTCCAATGCGCGTGCATGCGCAGGCTGACGACGTTCGCGACCGCGCTCACCTCGATCTGGCCGCCGTCGGGCGTTTTCCAGGTGAAGCGCTCGTCGCCGTCGATGCGGATCGCGTCCGGCGCGAACAGCGCGCTCGAACGCGCCGCGTCGCGCAACGGCGCCAGGCTGGCGATCGGCTGCTGGGCCGCCTCGTCGCTGACCCGCTCGCTGACCGGGCCGGGCGACGGCATCGGAGACAGTCTCATCAGCATGAAGTCGTAGCTCACCTGGAACTCCTCAACCGAACCACCAGCGGCGATCGTCATCGACGCTGCGCTCGAACTGGATCAAGCCGAACGCCGCGGCCAGCAGGATCGCGATCGGGATCAGCATGAACCACTTGCGCGCGTTCGGCCGCGCGACGGCCTCGTCGCCGCGGCGGATGCCGTCGCAGGACTTGAAGACGCGGCTGGTGTCGACGGAGACCTCGTCGCCGTCGGCGAGCGCGTTGAACGCCGACCAGCCGACCTCGCACGATTCCACGCGGCCGCCGATGAAGTGCAGGCGGTAGGTGTCGTCGTGGCGCCAGCTCGAGCCGTGGGTGAGCGTGTGGCGGTCGACCCGCAGCGTCTCCGTGCGCTCGCCCGAGAACGCGTCGATCGCCAGCAGGATGGCGACGAGCAACGCCGCGAGGCGGGTGATGACGTCCATGGCGGGCGCGACTTCGAAGTGGGTGCGGCCCAGTCTAGGGACGCCGCCGCGCCCGCGCGCCCTTCAAATTGGGGTGTCGTCGGCTATACGCGACAGTCGCGCCCTCAGGCAGGCACACCGGCGTTCCACGCGTCCACGTAGGCGCGGGCGCGCGAGGCGATCTCCAGGATCGTCAGCTCCGGCTTGAACAGCCCGCCGCCGAGGCCGAAGCCCGTGGCGCCGGCGCGGCGCCACGGGCCGAGGTTGTCCGGCGCAATGCCGCCCACGGGCCACAGCGGCAGGCCCGGCGGCAGCACGGTCGTCAGGCCCGCGAGTCCCGCGTGGGTCATCGCCTCGGCCGGGAAGATCTTCAGCGCGTCGGCCCCGGCGCGCCACGCGGCGAAGGCCTCGGACGCGGTGAACACGCCGGGCACGACGCGCATGCCGCGTTCGCGGGCGCGCCGCACCACGCCGGCGTCGAAGTGCGGCGAGACGACCAGCGACGCGCCCGTGTCGCCGACGGCGTCGACCTGCGCGGTGTCGAGCACGGTGCCGGCGCCGATCCAGGCATCGGCCGGCGCCAGCGGCACGATGGTGGCGATGGCGGCGATCGCGCCGGGCCGGTTGAGCGGCACCTCGAGCGCGCGGAAGCCCGCGTCGAACAGCACCCGCGCGACGTCGGCCGCCCGTTCGGGCTGCAGGCCGCGCAGGATCGCCACGAGCGGCAGCTCGGGCGGCCAGGTGGTCGGATTCGATTCGGTCATGCAGTCAACTCCTGCGTCGCCAGCGCGCGCCAGGCGGCCAGCTGGATCTGCCGCGCATCGAGCGATTCGAGGCGCCGGCCGTGGTGGTGTGCGCAGGCGGCATGCAGCGCGGCCAGCGCCGGCTCGCCGATCACCCGCACGGGCTCATCGGGCGAGACCTGGCGCTGGGCATCGGCCCATTCGGCGCCGATCAGCAGGCCGCTCACGTAGGCCGCCGCCGCGCCCGGCGCGAGCCCGCCCGTGACGACGCGGGCGCGAGCGCCGAACAGCGCGTGCGTCAGCACGGGATGCGCGGCGGCCTCGGCGACGCCGCGCAGGAACTCGGGATCGTCGGCGACGCTGTCGTGCCGCAGGCCGGCGGCGTCGTCGGCACTGGCCGTCTGCATCGCGCTGGCGAGCGTGCCGTGCTGGCGCAGCAGCGCGAACAGCTCGCCGGTCATGTAAGTGCGCAGCTCGGTGATGCGGCCGGCGTGCAGCCGCACCCACTTGCTGTGCGTACCGGGCAGCACGTAGCTGCCGTCGGCGGCGTCCGCGCCCAGCAGATGCAGCGCACCGAACAGCTGCGTCTCCTCGCCGCGCATCACGTCGACCTCGCCGGCCGCGCCGCGCACGCAGTAGCCGGGCGCGATGGACCAGCGCTTGCCGGGCGGCGCCTCGGCCACGGGCGCGAGATGTCGCGCCAGCGCGGACAACGGCGTCGCGGCATCGAGATAGGGCACGGCCTGCCAGCCGATGGCCGCGCCCACCATGCCGGCCATGACGACCGGCAGCGACGCGCTCGCTTGCGGCAAGCTTGCCACGAGCGCCTCGAGCGACGCGCCGAAGCGGCCCTTGCAGGCCAGCGCGCCCTCGCCGTCCGCGCGCTCCGCGATCAGCGTGCCGTCGCCGGCGATCAACGCGGCGCGGCGATGCGTGGTGCCCCAGTCGATGCCGATGAACGCAGCGGTCATGTCGAAGATAAGGTCGGGGCCGGACCAGGCCGACCCCTCGCGGTCACGGGATCAGAACCAGATTTCCAGCTGCGCGCCGTACGACACGGCACTCGTCTTGTTGGCCGGGAAGTTGTAGTTGTTGGCGGTGTCCTGCGCCGCGGCCTTGTTGTAGTCCGCGTA
>NZ_JAJLJH010000001.1 GCF_023231945.1 Scleromatobacter humisilvae | reverse complement strand
TCGCCAGCTGGCAGCACCACTACAACTGCCATCGTCCTCATAGCGGCATCGGCGGCGTGCCGCCCATCTCCAGGCTCAGCACTTTGAGGGACCACCTGTTGACGGTTCACAACTAGCGCCCGTAGTGACGCGCCAGCGCCTCGTTGCGCGTGTTGCGCTCGGCGAACCAGCGATCCAGCCAGGGCTTGCCGAACTGCGCCGCCAGCGCGAGCGCGCGGGCGAGCGCGTCCGCGCGCCCCGGCAGCTGCGCGAGCCGCAGGCCCATCGCGAGCTCGAGCTCCAGGAAGGCGCGGTCGACCCGCTCGTTGCCATCGTGGTCGAACTGGTCCAGCAGCGCCAGCCCTGCACGCGCCTGCGCGACGCCGTCGGCGCCCCGGCCCAGCGCGTTGGCAGCCATGGCGCTCAGGTAGTGCGCGCGTTCGTGGTTGACCCAGGTGCCGGCCCGCTCCCAGAAGCGTTGTGCGTGCTCGGCGCAGAGCTGCAGCGCGGTGCGCAGGTCGGGCTGTGCGAGGTCGTCCAGCGGGCGCTCCAGCAGCTCCGACGCCAGGTTGTTGGTGACGGCACCGAACGCCGCGTCCAGGCCGTTGCCCGGCGTGGCGTGCAGCGCGGCCAGCGGCTGCAGCGCCTGCAGCGTGAGGCGTCCGGCCGACTCGGCGCCCAGCCGGCTCACCGAGAAGCCCACCGCGCCGAGCGAGACCAGCGCGCGCGCCTTGGCGAGCGGCGCGTCCGAGCTGGCCGCGAGCGCCTGCGTCCAGTCTCGCGCCAGGGCCGTGTCGCCGGCGACCTGCGCGGCGATGGCGGCGTGGCGGAAGGTCACCGGCGTCGCGTCCGCACCGGCCTGGCGCACGAGCGCGCGCTGGCCCGCGAGGGCTTCGGCCCACAGCTCGAACTTCTCGCCCAGCACATGATCGAGCAGGAAGGACAGCCGCTGCAGCCGGCTCGTCGAGACGGTCGCGATGTCCAGCGCGCGCAGCAGCTTGAGGGCCTTCTGCGGCTCCTCGTCGTGCAACGCGTCGGCCTGCGCCAGCAGCGCGTCGCCGTCGGGCGTGGGGGAGGAAATGGATCGGTCGCTCATGGGTGCGGACGGTCTGCAAGGGCGGCCTGGCGGCGGCATCGTACCCTGGCGGGTATGGCGCGCGCGCGGGGGACGGCGAGGCGACAATGGGCATGCCGCACACTGGCGGCTGTCGCTTGCCCAGACTACCTCATGTCCCTGCGTCTGTACGTCGAATCCCCCCTGTCCGCCGGCCTCGAATTCGCGCTGCCGGAGGACGCCGCCCGCCACGTCCAGGTGCGCCGCCTGCAGCCGGGCGACGACCTGCGGCTGTTCGACGGCGCCGGCGGCGAGTGGCTGGCGAAGGTGACGCGCATGGGCAAGCGCGACGTCGACGTGCGGGTCGATGCCCACGAGGCCGCGGATCGCGAGCTGCCCTTCGATCTCGAGGTCGCGCTGGGCATGCCCACCAACGAGCGCATGGACGCGCTCATCGAGAAGGCCACGGAGCTGGGCGTGGCCGCGATCCAGCCCTTGCAGACCGAGCGTTCCGTGCTGCGGCTGGACGGCGATCGCGCCGCCAGGCGCGTGGCCCACTGGCAGGCCGTGGCGGTCGGCGCCAGCGAGCAGAGCGGCCGCACGCGCGTGCCCGTCGTCGCGCCGGTGCGCAGCCTGGGCACTTGGCTCGCAGCGCAGCCCGACCCGGCGCCGCACGCGGGCCGTTTCGTCATGAGCACCGGCAGCGCGCCGCCGTTGGCGCGCGCCGTGTCGGGCGTGCCGGCCGGCCGCTGGCTCGCGCTGAGCGGCCCGGAGGGCGGACTGACGGCGGACGAGGAGGCCGCCGCGGCCGCGCGCGGCTTCACGCGCGTCAGCCTGGGCGGCTTGATCCTGCGCGCCGACACCGCGCCGCTGGCCTGGCTCGCGCAGATGGCCGTGCTGCTGTCCAGCCCGGCGTGAACGAAGCTGCCGGATTCGAGAAGGCTTCTTGACGCGCTCGCTGGCAGACTCGTCCGCGTCCCGACGACAGCGCGCAGCCATGACCATCGACGTCCCCAGCCCGATCGATCCGAGCGACGGCGCTGCATTCGCAGGTTCGCCCGCTGCTCGCGGACAGCGGCCGCTATCTCATCTCGGCGACGTCCGATCAACGGCCTTGTTCGACGTCGCGGATAGCGTGCCTGGTGGCTTCGATGGCCAGGTCGGTGTGCTGGACGATGCGGTTGCGCAGGTCGCGCGTCTCCGGATTGTCTTCCTCGCGCGCGACGTCGTTCTTGGCCTTCTCCAGGAACTCGAGCGCGTGGTGCAGGCGGCCGGCGCGTTCGATCTTCGCGTCCTCGTGCGGGTGATCCTCGATGTTCTTGCCATCTTCCATCGCGGCCGTCTTGGCCTCGTGGATCGCGCGGTCGGTCTCCACGATCGCGACGTCTTCCTGCGCGCTGACGGCGGCGTCGCCGGGGCGGTGCTCGAGGTTCCAGCGCGCGGCGCGCAGGTCGGTCAGCGCGTGCAGGTAGGCGGGGTGCTTGCCGGGCAGGTCGGCGGCGTTGGCCGACAGGGCGGTGAACGAGGCGGCCAGCGCGAGCGCGGCGAGGACGGTGGTCGAGAGCTTGTGGGACACGAGGGTCTCCTTTCGAGGGGTCGTTGTGTGTGTGCGTCGTACGCACCCAGAAAACGAATCCTGGAGACCGGTCGTTGACGGCGTTCGGAGCGGCTGCCTTGCGCGGCGCTGACCGGGATTTGACGTTCAGTTACTCGTTGGCGCCGTCGCTTGTCCACCGCCGCGGGCGGAGCCGCTGACCATGTCGAAGCGGAACAGGCGGCACTCGATCGGGCCGTTCCACATCGGCACGCGGCGGCTTTCCTTCAGGCGCATCGCGGTCGGCAGCTTCATGTCCGGGCTCAGCACCCAGGCCGTCCAGCCGCTGTAGTTGCGCTTCCAGTGCGTGGCCAGCTGGGCGAAGAATTCACCGGCGTTGCCGCTGCTGTCGCCGTCGACGATCGCCGACTCGCGCCCGCCGCGGCGTGCGGCCTCCGGGTTTTCGCGCTCGAACGCGTCCGCGCCCGGCCCGCGCGGGCGCGCGCCCGCGTCACGCGCGTCGCCCGCGCGCGGGGCCGCGAACGTGCGCGGCGCGCGAGGGGCGTCCTGGCTGCCGCGGCCCTTGGCGTCGATGCGCTCGCCGTAGGGCGGGTTCATCACGATCGTGCCGCGGTCGGCCGGCGCCAGCCGCTGCAGCGCGTCGGCGGTCTTGAACTCGATCGCGTGCGCGACGCCCGCGCGCTCCGCGTTGCGCGAGGCGAAGTCGGTCATGCGGAACGAGACGTCGCCGGCCCAGATCGGCACCGCCGGCTTGACGATGACGTCGCGCGCCTCGACCTGCATCTCGCCCCACAGCTTCGAGTACTCGAGGAAAGGCCGCAGGCGCTCGAAGGCGAAGCGGCGCGTCAGGCCCGGCGCCACGTTGCACGCGATCTGCGCGGCCTCGATGGCGATGGTGCCGGCGCCGCAGCACGGATCCAGCAGGCCGCCGTCCTCGGGCCGGCCCTGCCAGCCGGCGGCATAGACCAGCGTGGACGCCAGCGTCTCCTTCAGCGGGGCCTCGCCCTGCTGCTCGCGCCAGCCGCGCTTGAACAAGGCCTCGCCGGACAGGTCGATCGCGATCCACGCGTGCGTCGGGTCGACGTGCAGGCTGATCGCGAGATCGGGGAAGCGCGTGTCGACGCTGGGCCGCGCGCCGGCCTGCTCGCGCATCACGTCGCAGACCGCGTCCTTGATGCGCAGCGCGGCGAAGTTCAGGCTCTGCAGCGGCGAGCGCTGGGCGGTGACGTCCACGCGGATCGTCTCGTCCGGCGTGATCCACTCCGACCAGTTGATGCGGCGGCCGAGGTCGTAGAGGTCGTGCTCGTCGCGGTAGTCGCCGTCCACCATCGGCCACAGCACGCGCTGCGCGATGCGGCTGCGCAGGTTCAGGCGCATCGCGTTCTCGACGCTCTCGTCGACCATCACGCCGCCACGCCCGGCCACCACCCCCTGGTTCGGCCCGAGGATGCGCACGCATTCCTCGGCGAGCAATTCCTCGCTGCCGTTGGCGCAGGTGACGAAGAGGAAATCGGGCTTGTTGTTCATGGCAGTGCACCCTTTGGCACGTTGAGGAACGTCCGCTCTTGCGGACGCGTTTGGAGGAACGGTCAGACAGTCTTGCGCAGGTTGGCCGGCGCGATCTTCAGGGCTTCGCGGTACTTGGCGACGGTGCGGCGCGCCACCTGGATGCCCTGGCCCTCGAGCAGCTCGGCGAGCTGGCTGTCGGACAGCGGCTTGGCCGGGCTCTCGGCCGCCACGAGCTGCTTGATCAGCGCGCGCACGGCGGTCGACGACGCGTTGCCGCCGGCCTCGGTGTTGAGCGACGAGCCGAAGAAGTACTTCAGCTCGAAGGTGCCGAACGGCGTGGCCATGTACTTGGCGGTGGTCACGCGCGAGATGGTGGACTCGTGCAGCCCGAGCTCGTCGGCGATCTCGCGCAGCACCAGCGGCTTCATCGCGATCGCGCCGTGGGAAAAGAAGTTCTTCTGGCGCTCGATGATGGCCTGCGACACGCGCAGGATGGTGTCGAAGCGCTGCTGGATGTTGCGGATGAACCAGCGCGCCTCCTGCAGCCGCGCGGTCAGCGCGGTGCCCGACGAGCGCTGCGACTTGATCGCCTGCGCGTACAGGTCGTTGACGCGCAGCTTGGGCATCACGTCCGGATTGAGCACGGCGCGCCACTGGCGGGCGACCTTCATCACGATCACGTCGGGGATGATGATCTGCTCCTCGGCGCGCGCGAACGGCCGTCCCGGCTTGGGCTCGAGCGCGACGATCAGGCCCTGCGCGGCGCGCACCGTCGGCTCGTCCATCTCGATCAGCTGGGCGATCTTCTTGAAGTCGCGCCGCGCCAGCAATCCCAGGTGCTCGGTGCAGATCTTCAGCGCGGCCAGCAGCGTGACGGCGGTCGACTTCTGCGGCGGCTTCTGGCGCAGCTGCAGGCTCAGGCACTCGCCGAGAGAGCGCGCGCCGACGCCGGTGGGCTCCATGCTCTGCAGGAAGTTCAGACCGCACTGCAGGCGGTGCATGAGCTCCTCGCGTTCCTCGTCGTCCTCGACGCCCAGCACCTCGGCCAGGCGCGCCGCGATCTCCTCGAGCGGGTCGGCGAGATAGCCGTCCTCGTTGAGCGACTCGATCAGCACCAGCACCGCCGCCGCGTCTTCCTCGGACAAGCGCAGGCTGGACAACTGCGTGCGCAGGTGATCCTCGAGGCTGACGCCCGCATCGGCGCGGTTCTGGCGCTCGAAGTCGTCGTCGCCGTCGCCCGACTGGCCGCTGGCCGAGGCCGGCAGCTCGCGGATGCCGTCGAAGTCGTCGCGCTCGGTGCCGTTCTCCCAATCGTCCCGCTCGGTCGTGCCGAATTCGGCCGTGTCGACGCCCGCGGGCTCGTCGACGTTGTCGTTGCCGGTGCGGCCATCGGCGTCGGCGTCCGTGGCGCTCTTGGCGCTGTCGCTCGCGCTGGCGGACGTGCTGGCGTTGAGGCCCTCGAACTGCGCTTCGGGCAGCACCGTCTCCTCCTCGGGCTCGAGGAAGGGGTTCTGCTCCATCATCTGCTCGATCTCCTGGTGCAATTCCAGGGTCGAGAGCTGCAGCAGCCGGATGGACTGCTGCAACTGCGGCGTCAGCGCGAGATGTTGCGACAGGCGGACCTGCAGCGAGGCTTTCACTTTGCCAGCCTCACATGCGGAAGTGCTCGCCGAGGTACACGCGCCGCACGTCGGCGTTCTCGACGATCTCCGCCGGCGTGCCTTCGGCAAGCACCCGGCCTTCGCTGATGATGTAGGCGCGGTCGCAGATGCCCAGCGTCTCGCGAACGTTGTGGTCGGTGATCAGCACGCCGATGCCGCGCGCCTTCAGGAAGCCGATGATGCGCTGGATCTCGATGACGGCGATCGGATCGACGCCCGCGAAGGGTTCGTCGAGCAGGATGAAGCGCGGCTGCGTCGCGAGCGCACGGGCGATCTCGACGCGCCGGCGCTCGCCGCCGGACAGCGACGGCGCCGGCGAATCGCGCAGGTGCGTCAGGCTGAGGTCGTTGAGCAGGCCGTCCAGGCGCTTGTCGATCTCGGCCGGCTTGAGCGCCTTGCCGTTCTCGTCGAACTGCAGCTCCAGCACGGCGCGGATGTTCTCGTCGACGGTCAGCTTGCGAAAGATCGAGGCTTCCTGCGGCAGGTAGCTCAGGCCCAGGCGCGAGCGCTGGTGGATGGGCTTGTGGGAGATCTGCTGGCCGTCGATGCGGATGTCGCCGGCGTCGGCGCGCACCAGGCCCACGACCATGTAGAACGTCGTCGTCTTGCCGGCGCCGTTGGGCCCGAGCAGGCCGACCACCTCGCCGGCGTTGACGGCCAGGTGCACTTCCTTGACCACCAGCCGCGCGCCGTACGACTTGCGCAGGCCGGTCGCCTCGAGCCGGCTCTGCGTCGCGCTCGCGGCGTCCGCGCCCGACGGCACCGAACCGCGCACCGGCGGCGGCGTGACGGGCGTGGCGGACGGCGAGACCGCGGTGCCAGGCTTGACCTGCGCCGTGTTCTGGAGGCCTTCGCTCATTTGGTCGACCCCGGTGCCGGCGTCGGCGTGTCGAGCTTGAGCGGCCCGGGCGCCTTGGCCGACGAGGCCGGCGCCTTCGGCGTGAAGACGACCGTCGTGCGGCCGCCGGCGCTCGAGGACGCCGTGCCGGCCTCGCCCGAGCCGAGCTTGATCGTGTCGGTGGCGGTGTCGTAGGTGATCAGCGCCGCGTTGGCCTGGTCGGTCACGACGGTGCCCTTGAGCATGCGCAGGTGCGCCGCGCCGACGAAGCGCACGCGGTTGGCGGCGCTGTCGTACTCGATGCGCGTCGAGTCGCCCTCGCTGTATTCGTCCTCGCCATCGCGCTTCTGGCGGAACGTGGCGGGGTGCTCGGGCGAGCCGTAGGCGAAGCCCAGGCGCTGGCCGTCCGGATCCTCGCTGACCTCGACGCGGTCGGCGTGGATCTCCAGCGTGCCCTGCGTGATGATGACGTTGCCGATGAAGACGGCGCTGTGCTTCTTGAGGTCGACGACGTCCGGGTTGCCGCCCGAGCTGGTCACGCTCATCGGCTTGCTGCGATCCGCGCGCTCGGCATGCGCCGGGCCGGCCACGGCGGCGGCGACCGCCAGGGCCGTGCAGAGCGCTGCCATGCCTGGGCGCCGAGGCGCAGGCGCACGGGTGGATTCAGGCGTGAAGGCAGTTGTAAGCGGACGCATAAGGATCGGCACGGAAATTGCAGACCATTCTAGCCCGCACATCCCGGCGACGCGCACCGTTACCACCCTTTTGGCGCCGGGCCGATCGTGCTGTCTGCCGCAGCCAACGCCGGCGCGAACGCCCTTCGCAAGGCGGCGAGCAGCGTTCGCGAGCCGCGAATCAGGCCGTCTTGCGCAGCCGCGCGACCAGTGCGTCGGTGGTCACCAGGCATTCGGTGCCGCCGCCCATCGACGGCGCCGTCGTGTAGCGGCCGTGGATGCCGATCATCGGCACGCCGTCGATGCGGTAGTCCTCGGTCAGCTGCTTGGCCTGCGCGATCTTCGTGCCGATGCCGAAGCTGCCCCAGGCCTGCTTGACCTTGGCGACGTCCAGGCCGTTCTCCTGCGCGAAGGCCAGCATGTCCGCCTCGTTGTTGATCGGCTTGCGCTGCACGTGGAAGCGGTCGAAAGTCTTCGTGTGCATGGCATCGACCAGGCCCAGCGCCTCCCAGGTGTAGTAGATCCGCGCATGCGTCTCGTGCAGCGCGCTGAAGCCGACGTGAACGCGGTGGAAGTGCACGTCGGCCGGCTGCTTGGCGATCCAGGGCTCGATCGTCGGCTCGAAGGCGAAGCAGTGCGGGCAGCCGTACCAGAAGAACTCGATCACTTCCACCTTGCCCGTCTTGGGCACGACCAGTGGCGTCTTCAGCGTGAGGTAGTCCGTGCCGTCGACCGGCGCGCTGGGCGACGCGAACGCGAGGCCGGGCAGGAGGCTGGACAAGGCCACCGCGCCGGCCGTGCCGGCCAGTTGCAGGGAAAACTCGCGGCGGTTCATCGAAATCCTTTCAGGGGAGGGGCCGGGAACGCTGTAGAGCTGTCCGCCGGTCTCGAAGTTCATTGTTTCGCTCGTTCGACGCGCACCAGCGACGCGTCCGGATCGATGGCTTTCGCGCGGTCGGTCTGCAGGTCGGCCTCGTCCTTCCTGTCAAACGGCCCAAGCCGGACTCGGTGGACAGTGCGGCCGTTTTGTTCGCGTTCCGAGACCGTCGCGCGCAGCCCGGCCAGGGCCAGCTTGGCGCGCTGCTGCTCGGCGTCTTCGGCTTTGGAGTAGGCGCCAACTTGCACGAAATAGATGAACGGGTCGGCGCCGGCCGCTGCGACCGGGGTCGCTTCGCCCGCCTCGACCGACGCGCGGCCGGCCAGGATGGCCGCGGCGTCGCGCGTGCTCTTCGGCGCCTCGGCGCGCGCCTGCGCGGCCGAGCCGGCGGGCGCGGCGACCTTGCCCTCGTTGGCGGGCGGCAGCACCGGCGCGGCGACGCGCGGCACCATCGCGGTGTCGGACGCAGGAGCCGCCGGGGGCGGCGCCACCGAGCGCACCGGCGGCTTGCCGGCGAGTGCCGCATTCGGATCCCAGGTCTTGTTGCGCTCGGTCTCGGCGGCGTCCTGCTCGGGCGTGCGCTGCTGGCCCTTGTTCATCAGCGGCACCGGCGTCTTGGTGACGTAGAGCGCGACGGCGAGCGCCACGGCCAGGCCCAGCAACAGGCCGACGATCAGGCCCAGGGCGAAGCCGCCCCGTTGGTTCTTCATGGAAGGGTTCACGACGGGGTTCCGGGTTCAGGAGGCGGCAGGGGTCGGGGTGTCGACGGCTTCGTCGCGGTTCATGGCTTCCGGCGCGCTCACGCCGAGGATGGCCAGCGCGTTGCGCAGCACCTGGGCCGAGGCCGTCAGCAGCGCCAGGCGCGCCAGCGCGAGCGCCGCGTCGTCGACCAGGAAGCGCTCGGCGGCGTAGTACGAGTGGAAGCTCGCTGCCACGCTGCGGGCGTAGTAGGCGATGTCGTGCGGCGCGAGGTCGCGCGCGGCGGCGGCCAGCGTCTCGGGGAATTCGGCGAGTTTCAACATCAGCGCGGCTTCCGACGGCGCCGTCAGCAGCGACAGGTCGGCTTGGCCGACCTTCGAGAGGTCGCCGCCCTTGTCCGCGAACTGGCGCAGCACCGAGCAGATGCGGGCGTGCGCATACTGGACGTAGAACACCGGGTTCTCGTCGCTCTGCTTCAGCGCGACGTCGATGTCGAATACGAACTCGGTGTCGGCCTTGCGGCTGACCAGGAAGAAGCGGACGGCATCGCGGCTGGTCCAGTCGATCAGGTCGCGCAGCGTCACGTAGCTGCCGGCGCGCTTGGAGATCTTGACCTCCTGCCCGCCGCGCATCACCGTGATCATCTTGTGCAGCAGGTAGTCGGGCCACCCTTGGGGCACCCCTTCGTTGGCCGCCTGCAGGCCGGCGCGCACGCGCGCGACGGTGCCGTGGTGGTCGCTGCCCTGCACGTTGATGGCCTTGGCGAAGCCGCGCTCCCACTTGTCCAGGTGGTAGGCGACGTCGGGCACGAAGTACGTGTACGTGCCGTCGGACTTGCGCATGACGCGGTCCTTGTCGTCGCCGTACTCGGTGGTGCGCAGCCACAGCGCGTTGTCGGCCTCGTAGGTCTTGCCCGAGGCGACCAGCTTGCCGACGGTGGTCTCCACTGCGTTGTTGGCGTACAGGTTGGTCTCGAGGAAGTAGTTGTCGAAGCGCACGCCGAAGGCCTGCAGGTCGAGATCCTGCTCGTGGCGCAGGTAGGCGACAGCGAACTGGCGGATCGAGTCGAGGTCGTCCGGGTCGCCCGAGGCGGTGAACTCGCGGTCGTCGGCCTTGACCATCTTCTTCGCGAGGAAGTCGGCGGCGATGTCGGCGATGTATTCGCCGTTGTAGAACTTCTTGCTTTCCGGATTGTCCGGATCGGTCGGCCAGCACGCGTCGCCCGGCTTGAAGCCCTTGATGCGCAGCTGCGTGCTGTGGGCCAGCGTGCCGATCTGGACGCCCGCGTCGTTGTAGTAGAACTCGCGCTGCACCGCCCAGCCCTGGCTGGCGAGCAGGTTGCAGACGGTCGAGCCGAGCGCGGCCTGGCTGGCATGGCCGACGTGCAGCGGGCCGGTCGGATTGGCCGACACGAACTCGACGATCACCTTGTTGCCGTTGGCGGGCTGGACGCCGAAGCGCTCGCCGCCGGCCAGCACCTCGGCCACGACGGCCTGCTTCGCCTCGGGCTTCAGGCGCAGATTGATGAAGCCGGGGCCGGCGATCTCGAGCGCGGACACCCAGCGCTGCACCGCCGGCTGCGCGTTCAGCGCGGCCACGAGCTGTTCGGCGACTGCGCGCGGCGCCAGGCGCAGCGGCTTGGCCAGCTGCATGGCGAGGGTGATGGCCAGGTCGCCGTGGGCGGCCTGCTTGGGGGATTCGAACGCGGGCGTGACCGCGGCGTCCGGCGCGACCAGGGCGACCGCGGCCGCCAATGCCTGCGCCAGCTCGGATTTGGCTTGGATCATGGCAGGGATTCTACGGTTCGCGGGCTCGCCGCTCGGGCCGGCGGTCTGCCCAGGGCGACCGAACAGCCCGAGAATCGAACCATTTCTCGCCCGATCGGAACCTCCCGAAAGGGATCAATATCGACCCTGACGCATGGTGCCTGCGAGGCGCCGGCGTCCCCGACAACAAAATCCTCCTGATGAGCGACACCGTCTTCAACGCAGATTCCTCCGGGCTCGCCGAGCCTGCGGGCGAACTGCCGTCGACGATCGGCAAGTACACGGTGCTCGAGCGCCTGGGCGACGGCGCTACGAGCGAGGTGTTCCGCGCGCACGACGACTTCAACAAACGCGACGTCGCGATCAAGCGGCTGCGGTTGTCGTCCGAGACGGCGGCCGTCGACGCGCACTTCTGGTCGCGCTTCTTCGCCGCCGAGGCCGCGCTGGTCGGCCGGCTGAACCATCCCAACGTCGTTCAGCTCTACGAGGCCTTCAGCGACGCGCAGGTGCCCTACCTGGTGATGGAGTGCGTGCCCGGCGTGACGCTGCGCGAGTTCTGCCGCCCCGACAAGCTGCTGCCGCTGGAGCAGGTCGTCGAGATCGGCTTCAAGTGCGCGATGGCGCTGGGCTACGTCTACCGCCAGGGCCTGATCCACCGCGACGTCAAGCCCGCCAACATCCTGGCCGTGCTGCAGGACGGCGAGGTGATCGACGTCAAGCTGAGCGACTTCGGCAGCGTGCTCAACACCAACTCCGACCGCACGCAGATCCACCGCGTCGGCTCGCTGGCCTACATGTCGCCCGAGCAGATCGAGGGCAACACGCTCGACTGCCGCACCGACATCTACGCGCTGGCCGCCGTGCTGTATCACCTGATCTCGGGGCGGGCGCCGTTCGACGCGCAGACGCAGGTCGCGCTGATGAACCAGATCTTCCACAACGAGCCGCCGCCGCTGACGACGCTGCGCGAGGGCGTCACGCCCGCGCTCGAGGCCGTGATCCTCGGCGCCCTGGCCAAGAAGCAGGACGACCGGCCGCAGGACTGGGAGAGCTTCGCGCAGTCGCTGTCGGGCCTGATCGTCAACCACCAGGTGCCGCGCGGGCGCCTGCAGAAGGTGCTCGACTCCGAGCGCTTCAACCTGCTGCGCTCGCTGGATTTCTTCTCCGACTTCGACGACGTCGAGCTGTGGGAGGTGGTGCACCGCGCGAAGTGGCAGCGGCTGCACTACGGCCATCGCGTCTACCGGCGGGGCCAGGAGGGCGACACCTTCCACATCATCGCGCAGGGCGAGGTGGAGGTGTTCCGCGACGGCCAGCGCGTGGCGCGGCTGGGTGCCGGCACCTCGGTGGGCGAGATGGCCTATCTCGCGCCGAGCCCCGACCTGCGGCGGCACAGCGCCGACATCATCGTCTCCGAGCCGTGCACGACGATCTCGTTCACGCCCGAGACGCTCAAACAGCTGAGCGCCGAATCGCGCATGCGCTTCGACAAGGCGTTCATCCAGGTGCTGGTGCGCCGGCTGCACGCGGCGCACGAGACGCTGGCGCATCCGCGGCGCGTGCTCTGACGCCACGGTTTGTCACGCCCGTGTGACGACCGACCATTGTCACGGCGTCGTCGGCTGGCAGCCACAACGTGGACAACGCGGCGTGAACGTTGTCGTTGACGGGACAACTTCCGCTTGTGGGCCAGCGGCGCCTTTGCTTCAATGCCTCCACGCCGTCGCCGACGGTGCACCACCCGCCCGTCGCAGGCGCTAGAGAGGACACACTCATGAAGCAACTGATCACCGCCATCGCCCTGTCCGTCGCCGTCGCCGGCGTGTTCGCCGCCGACGCGGCCGCCAGCAAGCCCCTGACTGCGCAACAGCAGAAGATGGCCGACTGCTCGGCCGCCAACAAGGGCAAGAAGGGCGATGACTTCAAGTCGGCGCAGAAGGCCTGCCTGTCCGGCACCGCCGCCCCGGCCGCCGCGTCGGCCCCGATGACGCAGCAGCAGAAGATGGCCGCGTGCTCGAAGCAGAACAAGGGCAAGAAGGGCGACGACTACAAGGCCGCGCAGAAGGCCTGCCTGGCCGCCTGATCGCGATTCCTCGCGCTCCCGACAGACCCGGCCGCGTGCCGGGTTTGTCGTTTCTGGACGGCCCGCGCGCGCGTGACGCGCGCATCGCCCGATTTCCACGTGATTTGGCGAGCGGTGGCCGTAATGCCGGCGTTTCGCGGCGGAGAGTTTCCACGACTGGCCTGAGCATGGACGCACGTCGCCGCGATGGCGACGCGTTTCAACGTCCATTCACATCATTCGAGGAAATCCATGAAGCTCCTGATCATCGCCCTGTCGTTCTCGCTCGCCGCCGGCGCCACCTTCGCGCGCAGCGCCCACGAGCCTGCCGCCACGGCCTCCGAGCCGACCGCCGTCGCCGCGGCGGGCTCGCAGCAGAACAAGATGAAGACCTGCAATGCCGACGCCAAGACCAAGGACCTGCACGGCGCGGACCGCAAGTCCTTCATGAAGCAGTGCTTGTCGGGCAAGGCCAAGCCCGCCGCGGCGTCCTGAGCGCGGCGTTCCGACATGCGCGCGCGCTTCGCGTTTCCGCTGCAGAGCACGGGTCGGGGCATCGCTGCGGCGCCCGAGTCGCCACTGCAGGCGCGCGAGCCGGCGCCCGCCGCCGCGCTAGCGGTTCCAGTAGCGCGGGTCGCCGTAGCTGTGCTTGAGGAAGTCGATCCACAGGCGCACGCGAAGCGCCAGGTGGCGCGCGTGCGGAAACACCGCAAAGATGCCGTTGGCCGGCGCCGCGAAGTCGTCCAGCACGCTGACCAGCCGCCCTGACTTGAGGTCGGCACTGACCTCCCACGTGCTGCGCCAGGCGATGCCCAGCCCGGCCAGGCACCACTCGTGCAGCACCTTGCCGTCGGTGCAGTCCAGCCGGCCGTTCAGGCGCACGTGCGTCGGCTCGCCGGCGACCGTGAACGCCCAGCCGCGGGGTTGGCTGGCCTCCGAGCTGAGCGTCAGGCAGGCGTGGCGCGCCAGGTCGGCGGGAATCGCCGGCTTGCCGGCGCGCTTCAGGTAGGCGGGCGAGGCCACGCACAGGCGGCGGTTGTCGGCCAGGCGCACGCCCACGAGGCTGGAATCCTGCAGGTCGCCGACGCGCACGGCGCAGTCGACGCCTTCGTTGACGATGTCGACCACGCGGTCGGACAGGTTCAGCGACAGGCTGACGTCCGGATGCTCGGCCAGGAACAGCGGCACCAGCGGCGCGACGTGGCGACGCCCGAAGCCGGCCGGCGCGGTGATGCGCAGGTGGCCGCTCGCCTTGACGCCGCCGGCCGACACGCTGGCCTCGGCGCTGGCGAAGTCGTGCAGCAGGCGCTGGCAGTCCTCGAGGTAGGCGCTGCCCTCGTGGGTCAGGGACACGCGCCGCGTCGTGCGGGCGAGCAGCTTGACGCCCAGCCGCGTCTCCAGGCCGTCGAGGCGCCGGCTGATGACCGCCGGGGCCACGCCCTCGGCCTGCGCCGCCGCCGTCAGGCTGCCGCGCTGGGCGACGGCGACAAAGGTTTCCATCTGCTTGAGCTTGTCCATCGCGGCCGAACCAGTTTTACGAAAAAGTCATCAATCAATCGCAAATTATGGTGGGAATCGTCATTCGAGGATCGAATAGATTTGCTGGATGGACGCCCGCACCCCTTCCGCCGACCGCTTCGCGCCGCCCAAGGCGGTGTTGTTCGATGTGTATGGCACGCTGCTGGACGTCTACAGCGTCGGCCTGCGCGCCGAGCAGATGTTCCCGGGCGCGGGCGAGCGTCTCGCGCGCGCGTGGCGCGACAAGCAGATCGAGTACTCGCGCCTCGTGTCGATGAGCGGCCAGTACCGCCCGTTCTGGCAGCTGACGCGCGATGCGCTGCAGGTGACTGCCCAGGCACTGCGCCTGCCGCTGGACGCCGCCGGCGAGGACAGCCTGATGAACGAATACCGGCACCTGTCCGCGTTTCCCGAGAACCGCGCCGTGCTGCTGGCGCTGGCCGATCGCGGCATTCGTACGGGCGTGCTGTCCAACGGCGATCCCGAGATGCTCGAGGTGACGCTGCGCAGCGCTGGCATGGTGGAGTTGATCGACCCGATCCTCAGCGTGCACGCCACGCGGCGCTACAAGACCGACCCGGCCGCCTACGCGCTGGGGCCCGACGCGCTGGGCCTGCCCGCGTCGGACATCCTGTTCGTGTCGTCCAACTGCTGGGATGCGATCGGCGCCACCTGGTACGGCTACACGACGCTGTGGATCAACCGCGCCGACGCCCCGATGGAGCGCCTCGGCATCCAACCCACGCGCGTCGGGCACTCGCTGCGCGACGTCCTCGAATTCTTCTGAGCGTGGCCGGTGGCGGGTCAACAGCCCGCCGAACGACCCGGCCATACGACGGCCGACGCGCTCGCCCCTGACTTCAACCCTTCTTCGAATCAACCTTCAGGAGTTTCCACATGAGCCTCAAGCTGCCGCAAGGCATGACCATCTCCGGCGCGATCCAGCCCGGCTTCGACGCCATCCTCACGCCGGAGGCGCTGGCCTTCGTCGCCGACCTGCACCGCACCTTCGAGGGCCGTCGGCAGGAACTGCTGGCGGCGCGCGTCGAGCGCACCGCGCGGCTCGACGCGGGCGAGCGTCCCGACTTCCTCGCCTCCACCGCCCACATCCGCGCGGGCGACTGGAAGGTCGCGCCGCTGCCCGAGGCGCTGGCATGCCGCCGCGTCGAGATCACCGGGCCGGTCGACGCCAAGATGGTCATCAACGCGTTCAACTCGGGCGCCGACAGCTACATGACCGACTTCGAGGACAGCAACGCCCCGAAGTGGGAAAACCAGATCCAGGGCCAGATCAACCTGGCCGCGGCGATCCGCCGCACGCTGACGCTCGAGTCCAACGGCAAGAGCTACAAGCTCAACGACCGCATCGCCACGCTGCAGGTGCGCCCGCGCGGCTGGCACCTGGATGAAAAGCATGTGCTGGTCGACGGCCAGCGCGTGTCGGGCGGCATCTTCGACTTCGGCCTGTTCCTGTTCCACAACGCCAAGGAGCAGATCGCGCGCGGCGCCGGGCCGTTCTTCTACCTGCCCAAGATGGAAAGCCATCTCGAGGCGCGCCTGTGGAACGACCTCTTCGTGCGCGCGCAGGACAAGCTGGGCCTGCCGCAGGGCACGATCAAGGCCACCGTGCTGATCGAGACCATCCTCGCCGCCTTCGAGATGGACGAGATCCTGTACGAGCTGCGCGAACACTCGGCCGGCCTGAACGCCGGCCGCTGGGACTACATCTTCAGCTGCATCAAGAAGTTCAAGGTCGACACCGACTTCTGCCTGGCCGAGCGCTCCAAGGTCACGATGACCTCGCCGTTCATGCGTGCCTACGCGCTGCTGCTGCTCAAGACCTGCCACAAGCGCGGCGCGCCCGCGATCGGCGGCATGAGCGCGCTGATCCCGATCAAGAACGATCCGGAGAAGAACGCCATCGCGATGCAGGGCATCATCAACGACAAGAAGCGCGACGCCACCGACGGCTACGACGGCGGCTGGGTGGCGCACCCGGGCCTGGTCGAGCCGGCGATGAAGGAGTTCCTCGCCGTCCTCGGCGACAAGCCGAACCAGTGGGAGAAGCAGCGCCCCGACGTCGCCGTGACCTCGGCCCAGCTGCTGGACTTCCAGCCCGAGACGCCGATCACCGAGGCCGGCCTGCGCTACAACATCAACGTCGGCATCCACTACCTCGGCGCCTGGCTGGCGGGCAACGGCTGCGTGCCGATCCACAACCTGATGGAAGACGCCGCCACCGCCGAGATCAGCCGCTCGCAGGTCTGGCAATGGATCCGCAGCCCCAAGGGCGTGCTCGACGACGGCCGCAAGGTGACGGCCGCGATGGTGCGCCCGTTGGTGGCCGAGGAGCTCGCCAAGATCAAGGCGACGCCGGCCGTCGGCGAGTTCGACCGCGCCGCGCAGATCTTCGAGAAGATGAGCACGGACGAGGCCTTCGCCGAGTTCCTCACGCTGCCGCTGTACGAGGAATCGACGTTCTGACCTGTTCGGAGGCCTTGGGCCGGCTCGCTCTCGTTCAGCGAGCCGGGACGGAGACCTGGGTGGCGGTGGGCTCGGCTCGATGGAGCTTGCCCAGCATCGCGAAGCCGTAGGCCAGCCCGATCGCGATGATGAGGTACGCGACGATCGTCACCGCCACGCCTCGCCGTGGCGTGTACCAGCCAGCACGATGGGACAGCAGCGGACGATCCACGTACCAGTAGAGTGCCATGGCCAGCGGCAGGTCGATGGCCGCTTGAACGACGGCATCGAGCATCAGTGACTCGCTGACATGCAGCCGAGCGAGCAGGAAGTTGCTGGCGAAGATGCCGATCCAGTGGTTCAGGTACAGCGGATAGGACATTCCGCCGAACAGCGTGCCGAGCTTCGTGCGGCGTCCCGGCGTGGCCAGCAACAGCACGATGAACAGGCCGGCAAACGGCGCGACGATGTCGTACCGGAAATCGACGGCCAGCAGCACTACTGCGACGACAAGGCCAGCCGCCAGCGCCGCCCTGATGGCTGGCTTGCGATGCAGATCGCCGTAGCGATGCACGGTCGTGGCCGCGAAGACGCCGAGCAGGATGGCCCCCAAGTTGGTGGTGAGCCCGAACAGCGCGAGCAGCGCCCAGAGCCAAGGCAGGCGCCCGAACGGTCGTCCCAGCAGCACGAGCAGCATCGGAGCCGCCAGGTAGAACTGCTCCTCCACGTTGACGCTCCAGAAGTGGCTCAACGTGCCCTTCTGAGGCATGGCCTCGTGGAATTGGGCGAGCTGCGGGACTCCGAACAGGTTGTAGACGAAAGTCAACTTGTAGATGACGATCTCGATCCACTTGGCCGTGATCGGCTCGCGCATCACGCTGAGGGTCAGCAGGATTGCCGCGGCGAGATAGTAGGGCGCCCAGATGCGGACCGCCCGGTTGAAATAGAAGCGGGGGAGCGAGCTCGGCGCCGTCACGAGCAGGATGCCGCCAATCAGCCAGCCACTGAGCGCAAAGAAGATCTGTACTGCGAAATTGCCGGCGTGATCCCACGCGAAGATGTGTCCGTGGTACCACATGACCGCGCAGGCGCAGGCCGCGCGGAGCCAGTCGAACCAGGGGAAATAGGTTTCCGCCTTTTCATGCGGCGTGAGGTCGCGCGCATCCCGTGCGATGGTCGCACCCATTTCAGCTCCTGGAATCTTCTCGGCGCGACGGCGCACCACGGCATCACCACCGGGAGGCATTCCCGGCTGGCCGCGCATCTTATTGCATGAAGCGTGCCGAGCCTGGCGGGTGCGGCGGCGGCCTCAGGTGGCCCAGACGATCTTGCGTCCGCCGGACGTCCAGGCGTCGAACTGCGCGTCGTAGCGCTTCTCCAGCACACCGCGCTTGACCTTGAACGTCGGCGTGATCAGGCCGTTCTCCACCGTCCACGGCTCGGTCATCAAGATCAGCGTCTCGAGCTGCTCGTGCGGATCGAGTTCGTGGTTGACGCTCATCAAGTGGTTGGCCATCGCGTCTTCGAGCGCCGCGCGGCCGGCGGCGTCGCGCGACTTCGCGGCGGCGGCAGCGTTGAGCATCAGCAGCGCGAACGGTTGGGGGTAGTTGGCACCGACCACGCAGCAGGCCTCGACCACGGGGTTGGTGACGAGCTTGTCCTCGATCGGCGCGGGCGAGACGTACTTGCCCTTGCTGGTCTTGAACAGATCCTTCACGCGCCCGGTGATGCGCAGGCAGCCGTCTTCCTCAAGGTTGCCCTTGTCGCCGGTATGCAGCCAGCCGTCCGCGGTGAACGCCGCGGCGCTGAGTTCGGGCTCCTTGTAGTAGCCCAGCATCAGCGCGCCATGGCGCACCTGCACCTCGCCCGACTGCGGGTCGATGCGCGATTCGACGCCCTCGTAGGGCAGGCCCACCGTGCCGGGCCGCTTCATGTCGGCCAGCGTCGCGTGCGAGATGCCGCAGTTCTCGGTCATGCCGTAGACCTCGATGATGTTCAGGCCCAGCGAGGTGTACCAGCGCAGCAGGTCGGGCGGCATCGGCGCGGCGCCGCCGGCGGCGAACTGGCACTGGTCGAGGCCCAGCGCCTTCAGGATCTTGCGGCGCAGGAAGCGCCCCGCCAACGGGATCTTGAGCAGGCGCTCCAGCCGCTGCGGCGGCATGTGCGCGTGGATGCCCTGCTGGAACTTGACCCACAGGCGCGGTACCGAGAAGAACACCGTCGGCCGCGCGCGCTGCAGGTCGCGCGCGAAGGTGTCCAGGCTTTCGGCGAAGAAGACGTGCATGCCGGTGGCGAGCTGCCCGTGCTCGACGAGCGCGCGCTCGGCCACGTGCGCGAGCGGCAGGTAGCTGAGCATGCGCGTGTCGCTGCCGACGCTGATGCGCTTCAGGCCCGATTCGATCGCCCATGCGAACGCGCCGAAGGTCTGCATCACGCCCTTGGGCATGCCGGTGGTGCCGGAGGTGTAGACGATGGTGGCGAGTTCGCTGCCCTCGCGGAGCGGGCTGCCGGGCAAGGGCAGGGTGCGGGCGACGATCTCGTCCCAGCGCATGTCGACCCGCTCGCGGACGCTGTCGGGCGACAGCGCGTAGCTGACACAGGGCATGCCGGGCGGCACGCCGGGGCGCATCGCCTCCCAGTCGTCGAGCTTGCCCACGAACAGCAGCCTGGCCTCGCTGTGCTGCAGGATCTGCGCGATCGTGCCTGCGGCGAGCGTTGGATAGAGCGGCACCGAGACGTAGCCGGCCATCCAGATCGCGAAGTCGCTCATCAGCCACCACGCGCAGTTCTTCGACAGGATCGCGATGCGCGCGCCCGGCTCGAAGCCCTGCTGCTTCAGGAAGGCTGCCATGCGTCGCGATTCGTCGACGACGTCCTTCCACGTGAACTCCTTCAGCAGTCCGCCGCCCATCGGCTGGGTGAACGCCGTCCGATCGGGTGTCGTGCGCTCCCAGTGGTACAGGCGCTGGAGGGCGAGCGAAGACGAAGGGGCTGGAGTCATGGGCGCACCGGTGGCTGGCGGGCGCCGCGTCGCGCGGGCCCTGCGGGGCAGACTAGTGCGAGTGCGGCGCCAATGCCATGGTGAAACCCCGTGCGGGCCAAGGGGTTGGCTCGCCGAGCCAGTCCGACGCGTGCGCGCACCTGCGCAGGCCTTTGTCACGGTTCCGTCACGAGGCGCCGACAGACTGGGCCGTCCACTCCGGAGAGCGTTCCGGCAGCGCAGCCTTTTCCGAAGCGTCAAGACAATGAAGTCGTCCGAGCTCCTTGCACTGTCCCACGAGCAATTGCGCGCACTGGTCTGGGGCGGAACGTCGCGCCTGCGGCGCAAGGTCCGCTTCGAGCGTCCGTTCTCGTCGCGCGCCAGGCGCCGCCTGCTGCTCGTGTCGCAACCCGACCCCATCTCGCAGAGCCAGATCTTCCCGTTCCATTTCTACAAGGACGTGCTGCGCGACCGCTGGGGCTACGAGGTGCGCGAGATCGACTACGCGTCGATCGATGCCGAAGGGTTCGGGCACTTCAAGGGCGCCGACGTCGTCTGTTTCCAGGCCTGGATCGACCAGACCCCCGAGCAGCTCCGGGCCATGGCGCTGCGGCTGCGCACGGATCATCCCGACGCCCGCCTCGCCTTCCTGGACCCGTGCGCGCCGGCCGACCTGCGCTTCGCCTCCGCGATCGGTTCCGACGTCGACCTCTACATCAAGAAGCACGTGCTGCGCGACCGCGCCGCGTACAGCCTGCCGACGGTCGGCCATACCAACCTCTCCGACTGGTACGGCCGCCGGGAGGGCGACGAGGACGCCACGCTGCATTTCCCGCTGCCCGACGGGTTCCTCGACAAGCTGCTCGTGGGCCCCAGCTTCGTGACCGCGCCCTACATGCTGCCCCGGTTCAAGGCCGTGTCCCAGCCGCCGCTCGGTCACGCCCGTCCATTCGACGTCCACGCCAGGCTGGGCGGGCTCGGGGCCAAGGACTGGTACCAGCGCATGCGCACCGAGGCATTCGCCCGCGTCCGTTCGCTGGAGAACAAGGTCCGCCTGACGCCGAGCGCCCCGCTGGAAAGACGCGCCTACCTGCGCGAGCTGGCGCAATCCAAGCTCTGCTTCAGCCCGTTCGGCTACGGTGAGGTCTGCTGGCGCGACTTCGAGGCCGTCTACGCCGGCGCCCTCCTGATCAAGCCCAACATGGACCACATCGAGACGGCGCCCGACATCTTCGTCCCGGGGGAAACGTACCTGCCGGTGCGATGGAATTTCGAGGACCTGCCGGACGTCGTCGCGAACGCGCTGGGCGACGAGGCGGCACGGCTGCGGATCGTCAGGAACGCCTACGAAGCGATGCGCAGCTACGCCGCCAGCAACCGCTTCGCCGATCAGCTCGACCGGCTGTTCGCTGACTGAGGCACGCGACGCCTCACTCGTAGACTTCGGCCTCGGGGTCCGTCGCCTCGAGCTCGTACGACGCGGCCAGCATGGCGAGCCGCCCGATGACGCCGTACATGTAGAACCGGTTGGGGGCGCTCACGCCCGGCTTCTCGCCCGGCCTGGGCAGGTGCGAGCTCTCGGCGAAGGCCAGCGGAACGAAGCTCGCGCCGGGCGCGTTCAGGTTCTCGTCGATGCCTCGTTCGGCGTGCATGCGGTAGAAGCCGCCGACGACGTAGCGGTCGATCATGTAGACCACCGGCTCGGCCACCGCCTCGTTGACGCGCTCGTAGGTGGGCACGCCCTCCTGGATGATGACCTCGGTGACCTGCTGGCCGTCCTTGACCACGTCCATCTTGTTGCGCGTGCGCCGGTTGACCTCGTCGAGCTCCTTGGCGTCGCGCACGGTCATCACGCCCATCCCGTAGGTGCCGTTGTCGGCCTTGACCACGACGAAGGGCTTCTCGTTGATGCCGTATTCCTTGTGCTTGCGGCGGATCTTGGTGAGCAGCGCGTCGACGTTGGTCTGCACGCAGTCGAGGCCCGTGCCCTCGGTCCAGTCGACCTGGCCGCAGTGCGAGTACATCGGGTTGATCAGCCAGGGATCCATGCCCAGCAGCTTGGCGAATTTCTTGGCAACTTCCTCGTAGCTGTGGAAGTGGTTCGTCTTGCGGCGCACCGCCCAGCCGGCGTGCAGCGGCGGCAGCAGGTACTGCTCGTTGAGGTTCTCGAGGATCTTGGGCAGGCCGCTCGACAGGTCGTTGTTCAGCAGCACCGTGCAGGGATCGAAATCCTTCAGGCCCAGGCGGCGCGGCGAGCGCACCAGCGGCTCGTAGGTGAGCGAGCTGCCGTCGGGCAGCTGCAGCTCGGTCGGCTCGGTGATGGCCGGATCGAGCGAGCCCAGGCGCACGTTGAGGCCGGCGCTGGAGAAGATGCGCACCAGCTGCTTGACGTTGGTCAGGTAGAACGAGTTGCGCGTGTGGTTCTCTGGGATCAGCAGCAGGTTCTTGGCCTCGGGGCAGATCTTCTCGATCGCCGCCATCGCCGCCTGGATGGCCAGCGGCAGCATCGGCTCGGTGAGGTTGTTGAAGCCGCCCGGGAACAGGTTGGTGTCGACCGGCGCCAGCTTGTAGCCGGCGTTGCGGATGTCGACCGAGGTGTAGAACGGCGGCGTGTGCTCCATCCATTCGAGGCGGAACCAGCGCTCGATCGCAGGCATCGATTCGAGCACGCGCTGCTCGAGTTCGTTGATCGGGCCGGTCAACGCGGTGACGAGATGGGGAACCATGACGGGTGGTCCTTGAAGGGGAAGGTTCGATTCTAGGAGCGGGCTGCGGCTCCACATGCGGGCGATCGGCCGAAATGCAATGCACCGCGAGCCGCCATCGTCATTTCAGGGTCTTTCGATCGCGCCGGCCGGCGGCGCCGTCGCGGCTTCCATCGATCGGGCCAGGCGGGATCCGAGACGCCGGACGGGATTCTCGACCAGGTAATAGGACACGCTCGCCAGGGCGAACGCGCTGACGAAGGTGCACGCCTTCATGAAGGCGCCATCGGGAAGCAGCGCCGTGGCCACCGACAGGGCAAGGAAGTGATACAGGTAGAGCGAGTAGCTGACGTTTCCGACATATCGAGCGACGGCCGATTCCAGGATGGCCCGCAGCGGCTGCAACGGCGCCTCTTGCCAGAACAGCTTGCAGAAGATCGGCATGAGTGCGAGGCCGTGCAGCGTATAGCGGAAGGTCTCGCGGAAATCGTCACGGCGGATGGCGAACGACAGCAGCAGCAGGATCCCCGAGGCCCACAGCGCGCCCCGGCTCGCCAGCGCGGGCAGGAGCCGGTGCCTGACGTCGATCATCACCGACAACAGGCAGCCGAACGCGATCGAATCCAGCCGCGTGTCGGTGGCGACGTAGGTGCGCGCGGTCGGCGCGTGGAATCCGTAGACCAGCACGAGCCGCCACACGAGGATTGCGAGAATGGTCGAGGTCAGGGCGGTGACGAGACGGCGTCGGGTCAGGATCAGCAGAACCGGGAAGATGAAATAGAAATGTTCCTCGACCGCCAGCGACCAGGTGATGACCAGAGGCGACAGCACATGGCCGAAATTGGTGAACTGGTGGTAATTCGCGTAGTAGCAGAGCGTGGCCACGAAGTCGCGCGCGGGGATCGGATCGCCCAGGCTGCTCATCACGATGCCCGACACCAGCAGGAAGACCATCAACGCCGGCGCCAGACGGAAGACGCGGCGCACGTAGAACGCCTTGAGGTGGCCGCCGCCGAACGACTGCGACAGCATCATCCGCGTGATGATGAAACCCGAGACGAAGAAGAACAGCGTCACGCCGAAGCCGCCAGGCACGAGGGGCGTGACAATGTGGCTGATCATGACGATCAGGATGGCGGCCGCGCGGATCCCGTCCAGGGCGGGTAGATGCTTCATGCGTCAGGTTTCGTTGTGGCCGATGGCGGGTCGTGAGAGGGCGCGCAGGTCGGATTGTCGGACATTGTGGACCGCCGCCGATCTCGACGTCCCTTGGCCGAAATGAAAAAGGGGCCGCCCTCGCGGGCAGCCCCAAGCTCTCTCTGCAGCCTGCCGCGGCGAACCGCGGCGACCGCTCTCGGAAACTTACTTGCTGTATGCGGTTTCGCCGTGCGACGTGATGTCGAGGCCTTCGCGCTCGTCGTCCTCGCTGACGCGCAGGCCGATGGTCATGTCGACCAGCTTGTAGGCGATCACCGAGACCACGCCCGACCAGGCGATGGTCACGCACACGCCCTTGAGCTGGATGACGAACTGCGCCCACATGCCGTTGGAGCCCTGCGTCATCGAGACCCAGTCCGTGACCATGCCCGGGCCGCCCAGCGACTGGTTGTTCAGGATGCCGGTCAGCAGCGCGCCGACGATGCCGCAGACGCCGTGCACGCCGAACACGTCCAGCGTGTCGTCCGCGCCCAGCAGCTTCTTCAGGCCATGGACGCCCCACAGGCCGGCGAAGCCCGCGATGAAGCCCAGGACGATCGCGCCCATCAGGCCGACGTTGCCGGCGGCGGGGGTGATCGCGACGAGGCCGGCGACGGCACCCGAGGCGGCGCCCAGCATCGAGGCCTTGCCCTTCATCAGGCCTTCGCCGATGCACCAGGCCAGCACCGCGGCGGCGGTGGCGGTGAAGGTGTTGACGAACGCCAGCGCAGCGGTGCCGTTGGCTTCCAGGGCCGAGCCTGCGTTGAAGCCGAACCAGCCCACCCACAGCAGGGCGGCGCCGACCATCGTCAGCGTCGTCGAGTGCGGCGTGAAGGATTCCTTGCCGTAGCCGATGCGCTTGCCGATCATGAACGCGCCCACCAGGCCGGCGACGGCGGCGTTGATGTGCACGACGGTGCCGCCGGCGAAGTCCAGCGCGCCCCATTGCCAGATCAGGCCGGCGGTGGCGTTCTGCGCGTCGACGACGTCCTTGCTGGTGTAGGCGTCCGGACCTTGCCAGAACCAGACCATGTGCGCGATCGGGATGTAGCTGAAGGTGAACCACAGCACCATGAAGGCGAGCACGGCGGAGAACTTCATGCGCTCGGCGAACGAGCCGACGATCAGGCAGCACGTGATGGCCGCGAAGGTCGCCTGGAACACGACGTAGACCAGCTCCGGCAGCACGACGCCCTTGCTGAAGGTCGCCGCGTTCGAGAACGAGCCCTTCATGACGTCGAAGGTGTCCTTCAGGAACACGCGCGAGGTGCCGCCGAAGAACGGCGACGACCAGCCGCTGCCCTGCGTGAACGTGAAGCTGTAGCCGTAGATGGCCCACAGCACGACGATCAGCGAGAACGTGACGAAGACCTGCATCAGCACGGACAGCATGTTCTTGCTGCGCACCAGGCCGCCGTAGAACAGCGCCAGGGCCGGGATCGACATCATGATGACGAGCGCGGTGGACACGAGCATCCAGGACACGTCGCCCTTGTTGACGGTCTCGACGATCGTCGGCGTCGATGCCGCGGCGGACGCGGGAGCGGCGGCGGCCGGGGCCGAGGCGTCCGCGGCGGGCGCGCTGGCGGCGGCCGTCGCGACGGCCGGGGCAGAAGCCGCGGAGGCCGCGTCGTCTGCCGCGAACGATGTCGCGGAGAACCCGAGGACGGCGAGTCCGAGGGCGAGGGAAGCGAGAAGCTTTCTCATGGTTGCAAGGCTTTCAGGAGTTGGAACCGTGTGGCGTTTTGGAACGTGCGGGAATCGTCTGGAGCCCGGGCGCGCCGCTCAGAGAGCGTCCTTGCCGGTCTCGCCGGTGCGGATGCGCACGACCTGCTCGAGCGGCGAGACGAAGATCTTTCCGTCGCCGATCTTTCCGGTGCGGGCCGAGGTCTCGATGGCCTCGATGACCTGGTCGACGAGCGTGTCGTCGACGGCGGCCTCGATCTTGACCTTGGGCAGGAAGTCCACGACGTATTCGGCGCCGCGGTACAACTCCGTGTGGCCCTTCTGGCGGCCGAAGCCCTTCACTTCGGTCACCGTGATGCCCTGCACGCCGATCGCGCTCAGGGCCTCACGCACTTCGTCGAGCTTGAAGGGCTTCACGACGGCAGTCACCATCTTCATGGCGGTATCTCCTCAGCTTGCGGGAGCGCTCGCGCCCGCTTCTTGTCGAACAAAACGACCCGGGTCGCCCCGGGCCCACGAGAATCAGGCGGTGCTCAGAACGAGTACTTCACGCCCGCGACGACGGTCGTGCGGCCGGTGAACCTGCCGTTGGAGGTGACGTAGTCGGCCTTCTTGGCGTCCGTGGCGATGACCTGCAGCGACGCCGACACGCCCTTGCCGAAGTCCTTGCCCAGCGTGGCCGAGTACGCGCCGTACGAATAGCTCGGCAGGCCGTTGTCCTTGGCGTACGAACCCTCGACGTGCTGGTAGGCGACGTCCGGCGTCAGCGAGAAGCCCGAGCCGAGGTCGAAATTGGCGCTCAGGTCGTAGTACTGGCTGCCCTTGCTCTTGGGGATGCCGAACAGCGGCGTGGCCGAGACCGAAACCTTGGCCGTGAACACGCCGTACGTCAGCGCGCCGTAGACCTCGCCGGTGTCCGGGTTCGACAGGTGGATGTCGTGGAACTTCTGGCCCAGGTAGACGTAGGCCAGCACGCCGACGTCGTACGACAGCGTGTCCTTGATGATGTCGCCCTTGGTGCCGCCGTACAGGTCCCATTCGACCGGCGCGCCCTTCTCGGACACGGGCGTGAACGTGGTCTCGTTGGCCGCGGCGGCCGCTTCACCGGCGCGGTTGTAGCCCACCATGGCGTCCTTGACCCACTGGATCGTCGACGCCCAGGTGCCGACATAGATCGGGCCGTTGGCGTAGTCGATGCCGCCCTGCAGCGCCGGCTTCATCTTCGACTGCGAGATGCCGCGGTAGCGATAGTCGCTCACCACGCCGATGTTGTAGGTGATCGGGCTGGCGTCGGGCGCGGATGCGGCCGCGGCGGGCGCGGGGGCGTCGTCGGCGAATGCGATAGTGGGGCCAGCGGCGAGTGCGAGGACGGCGACGGCAGCAAGCGCGGTTTTCTTCATCTGGTCTCTCCGAAAAGGTGTGGGCAAAGGTGGGTGGGATCTGTTTTTCGTCGCAACCGTCAACGCAGGTTCCGTGCCACGCGGCCCAGTTCGTCGGGGCGCGCTCGGCGCGACGCGGGCCTTCCGCGCGGGGTGCTAGAAGAAGCGGATCGACGCGGCAGTGAGGAATTCGCCGGCGCGCCGGCGCGCGAATCGCGTCGGTGAATCGTGCGGACGAGTGGCGTCGAGACGGCGGCGGCCGCATCCGATTCCGGCGCGGCGACGACAAGACCGCACCAACATGGTGCGAAATAACCACGTCGGCGCGGAGGTCACGCACTTGGATGGCGCGGCGGAGGGCGGCCGAACCCCGCATTGGGCGCGGGGCGGTTTGGCGGGGGCCTCGCAGAATGGAAATCCGGTTGTGCTGGCGGGCTGGAGCCCGTCGCAAGCCAATTTTCGAAATGGGGCCATGCAATTCGCGCGCCAGGATTGGCATGCCGCGAACGGTTTGACTCTGACCCCTGTTCAAAACGGCGCCTGGTCGGGCGCCTCGTCGTCCTGGAAGCCTTCTCGAATGTCCCTCGCCGTCATCCATACCCGCGCCCTCGTCGGCCTGCACGCGCCCGAGGTCGTCGTGGAAGTCCACCTGGCCAATGGCCTGCCCAGCTTCACGCTGGTCGGGCTCGCCGACACCGAGGTCAAGGAGGCGCGCGAGCGCGTGCGGGCCGCGCTCGCGCAGAGCGGCTTTGCCTTTCCGCACAACAAGAAAGTGACCGTGAACCTGGCACCGGCCGACCTGCCCAAGGAGTCGGGTCGCTTCGACCTGCCGATCGCCCTCGGCGTGCTGGCCGCCCAGGGCCTGCTGGACGCCGCCCGCCTGGCGCGCTGCGAATTCGCGGGCGAGCTTTCGCTGGCGGGCGAGCTGCGTCCCGTGCGCGGCGCTCTGGCGCTCGCGCTGGCGGTGCGCGAGAGCGGCTGCGCGCGCCGGCTCGTGCTGCCGGCGGCCTGCGCGGCCGAGGCGGCGCGGGTCGAGGGCGTGGACATCCGCTCGGCGCGCACGCTCGGCGACGTCGTCCAGGCCTTCCTGCCCGGCGACGGCGCGCAGGAGCTGCCGGGCCCGTCGCGCGAGCCGCCCGCGGCGGCGCCGCCGTTGCCCGACCTGGCGGACGTCAAGGGCCAGGCCGGCGCGCGCCGCGCGCTCGAGGTTGCCGCCGCGGGCGCGCACGGACTGCTGCTGATCGGCCCGCCGGGCGCGGGCAAGTCGATGCTCGCCGACCGCCTCGCCGGGCTGCTGCCGCGGATGACGCCGGCCGAAGCCTTGTCCAGCGCGGCGCTCCTGAGCGTCTCGTCCCAGGGCCTGGACGTGCGCCGCTTCGGCCAGCGCCCGGTGCGCGCGCCGCATCACAGCGCCAGCGCGGTGGCGCTGGTGGGCGGCGGATCGCCGCCGCGTCCGGGCGAGATCTCGCTCGCGCACGCGGGGGTGCTGTTCCTCGACGAGCTGCCCGAATTTCCCCGCAGCGCCCTCGAGGCCCTGCGCGAACCGCTCGAGACGGGCCACATCACGATCTCGCGCGCGGCGCACCAGGCGCAGTATCCGGCGCGCTTCCAGCTGGTCGCCGCGATGAATCCCTGCCCGTGCGGCTGGCTGGGTGCGTTCGCGGCCAGCGGCCGGCAGTGCCTGTGCCACGCCGAGGCCGTGCGGCGCTACCAGGCGCGGCTGTCGGGGCCGTTGCTCGATCGCATCGACATGCAGATCGAGGTGCCGGCGCTGCGGCCGGCCGAACTGCTGCCGTCGGCGGCCGGGACGCCGCAGGCCGTGGCGTCAGCGCAGGAGTCGTCGGCGACGGTGGCCGAGCGCGTGCGGGGCGCGCGCGAGCGCCAGCTGGCGCGCCAGGGCATGCCCAACGCGCTGCTCAGCGCCGCCCAGATCGAGTCCGGCCTGCGGCTGGGCGAGGCGGCGCGCGCGCTGCTGGAGCAGGTGGCCGAGCGGCTCGGTTGGTCGGCGCGCAGCCTGCACCGGGTCGCCAAGATCGCGCGCACGGTGGCCGACCTGGCGGGCGCGGCCGACGTCGAGGCGGCGCACATGGCCGAGGCCGTGCAGTACCGCAGGGGCTTGCCCGGGGGGTGAAATGGCCGTGTTTCGCGGCTATCCTGGGCGCGTCTGCCGCCAGTCACTTATGGATAATCAACCCATGACCGATAAAAAAGTAGCCCTCATCACCGGCGTCACGGGCCAGGACGGCGCCTATCTGGCGGAGTTCCTTCTGAAGAAGGGCTACGAGGTGCACGGCATCAAGCGACGGGCGTCGTCCTTCAACACGGATCGCATCGACCACCTGTACCAGGACCCGCACGTCAACAACCGTGACTTCGTCCTGCACTACGGCGACCTCACCGATTCGACCAACCTGACGCGCATCGTGCAGAAGGTGCAGCCGGACGAGATCTACAACCTCGCGGCGCAGAGCCACGTGGCGGTCAGCTTCGAGGAGCCCGAGTACACGGCCAACGCCGATGGCATCGGCGCGCTGCGCCTGCTCGAGGCGATCCGCCTGCTGGGTCTCGGCAAGAAGACGCGCTTCTACCAGGCGTCGACGTCGGAGCTCTACGGCCTGGTGCAGGAGATCCCGCAGAAGGAGACGACGCCGTTCTACCCGCGCAGCCCGTACGCCGTCGCCAAGCTCTACGCCTACTGGATCACGGTCAACTACCGCGAGGCCTACGGCATCTACGCCTGCAACGGCGTGCTGTTCAACCACGAGAGCCCGCTGCGCGGCGAGACCTTCGTCACGCGCAAGATCACGCGCGCCATCGCGCGCATCGCGCTGGGACTGCAGGATTGCCTGTACCTGGGCAACATGAGCGCGCTGCGCGACTGGGGCCATGCGCGTGACTACGTGCAGATGCAGTGGCTGATGCTGCAGCAGCAGCAGGCCGAGGACTTCGTCATCGCCACCGGCGTCCAGTACAGCGTGCGCGACTTCGTGCGCATGTCCGCCGAGCGCCTGGGCATCACGGTGCGTTTCGAGGGCGAGGGCGAGGCCGAGGTCGGCATCGTCGACACCGTCACCGGCGACAAGGCCAAGTGCAAGCCGGGCCAGGTCATCGTGCGCGTCGACCCGCGCTACTACCGTCCCACCGAAGTCGAGACGCTGCTGGGCGACCCGACCAAGGCCAAGGAAAAGCTGGGCTGGACGCCGACGACGACGTTGCCCGAACTCGTCGCCGAGATGATCGACGCCGACTACATCACCGCGCGTCGCGACGCGATGGTGAGCATGGCCGGGTTCCAGACCTTCAGCCACCATGAGTGAGAAGGCCAGCGTGCCCGGCAAGGGCGAGGCGATCCTGGTCGCCGGCGCCCGCGGCATGGTCGGCTCGGCACTGGTGCGGCACCTCGAGGCCGCGGGCTACGAGCGCGTGCTCGCGCCGCTGCGCGCGGAACTCGACCTGCAGGACGCCGCCGCGACGCGCGCCTACCTGCAGCGCACCCGGCCCGCCTACATCTTCATCGCGGCGGCCAAGGTGGGCGGCATCCACGCCAACAACACCTACCGCGCGCAGTTCCTGCACGAGAACCTGGCGATTGCCGACAACCTCATCGCCGGCGCGCACGAGGCCGACGTGCAGCGCCTGATGTTCCTGGGCTCCAGCTGCATCTATCCGAAGCTCGCGGCGCAGCCGATCCGCGAGGATTCGCTGCTGACCGGCCCGCTGGAGCCGACCAACGAGCCCTACGCCATCGCCAAGATCGCGGGCGTCAAGATGTGCGAGGCCTACAACGACCAGTACGGCCGCCAGTACGTCAGCGCCATGCCCACGAACCTGTACGGGCCCAACGACAACTACGACCTGCAGACCAGCCACGTGCTGCCGGCCCTGATCCGCAAGGCGCACGAGGCCAAGCTGCGCGGCGACACGCAATACGTCGTCTGGGGCTCGGGCACGCCGATGCGCGAGTTCCTCTACGTCGACGACCTGGCCGACGCCTGCGTCCACATGATGGAGCAGGGCTACGACGGCCCGCTGGTCAACATCGGCACCGGCGAGGACGTGACGATCCGCGAGCTGGCCGAGACAGTGATGCAAGTCATCGGCTTCGAGGGCCGCATCGTCTTCGATGCCAGCAAGCCGGACGGCACGCCGCGCAAGCTGCTGGACGTCGGCCGCCTGCACGCCCTCGGCTGGAAGCACCGCGTCGACCTGCGGCAGGGCATCGCGCTCGCTTACGAGGACTTCCTGCGGCGCTTCGCCGCGGCCTGAGCGGCGCGAGCCTGCGCATTCAGGCCGACAGGACGGCCGGCACCTTGTGCGTGCGGCCGCCGAACCGGCGGCTGGCCCAGCGCGTGAACGGCTTCTCGACCGCGACGTGGATCGCCAGCCCCGCGATCACCGCCACCGCGAAGTGCGCGGCCATCAGCAGCGTGACCTTCGCCGGGCCGTTGGGCAGGCCGCCGAGTGCCGCCGCGAGCGGCTTGACGGCGCCGAACGAGGCCCAGTGGAACAGGTAGATCGAATAGGACGCGGCGCCCAGCAGCTCGAACACCGGCATGCGCCGTCCCGCGCACAGCTGGATGCACGCCCAGACGATCAGCGCCGCGGGCAGGCCTTCGAGCACGCCGCGCCAACCCAGGCCATGCCCGAGCCCCAGCGCGGCGAACCCGAGCGCGGCCAGCAGCCAGAAGCTCCAGCCGGGCAGCCCGGGTCGCGTGCCCGCCGAGGCCATCGCTCGTTCCAGCAGGACGCCGTAGCCGAACTCCAGGATGATGTTGTCGCCGTAGAAGCGGCGCGCGATGCCGGCGGCGGAATCGAGGTCGGCCGGCCAGCCGGCCATCGTCAACAGGTAGCCCGCGACGACGCAGCTCGCCAGCGCGCCCAGCAACAGCGCGATGCGGCGCGATCCGAACAGGATGGTCGCGCCGAACAACACGTAGAAGAAGGCCTCGTAGTTGAGTGTCCATCCCTGTTGCAGCGTCGGCGCCAGCCAGGTGTGGAACGCCGAGTTGGGGTGCGGGATGAAGAAGAAGTCCTTCACCAGGTCCGTGCTCACGTGGCGCTGGGCCAGTTCGCGCCGCGAGGTCCAGAGCAGCGCCAGCCAGTAGAGCGGCACCACGCGGATGACGCGCCTGCGCAGGAACATTCCAGCGGCCTGGAGCCGGCCGCGCATCGGGAGATCGTCGGCCAGCCTCGTCGTGTACGCCATCACGAATCCGCTGATGACGAAGAAGATGTCGACGCCCGCCTCGCCGAAGCTGGGCCACGCGTCGCTGCCGGGCACCGACAGGCGAGCGTGATGGAGCACGACCATCAGGGCCGCGATGGCCCGCAGGACCTGGAGGCCTTCGATGTTTCCGGTGGGATTGACGGCGATCTTCATGGACTTGATGGCGGCACTCGCCGATGCGCGTGGGGACTGCGGAGCCGGCCGTGCCGCATGGCGTGTCTCGATGCAGGTTGCGGCCGACTATCGCATGGAAGCGCAATCGCGGGCGCTGCACCGCGGGATCGGCACTTTCTCACGGTCCGCCCGCCGCCGACCTGTGTTTCTGCGGTCGGCGCGGCCGTCGCGAGATTGACGCAGGTTAGTCTCTACAATCATTTGCTTTGCCGCAGTGCGGCCGGGTGAGGCGTGTCTGCCGGGCCCGCCACGATTCCGGCCCGCAAAGGGCCATGAGGGGCTCTCGTCGATGATTAGTTCTGAAAAGATGACGCGCCGCGCGCGTTTCGGCGCTGTTGCCGTGGCCGCCATGGCCGCCACCCTGCTGGCGGCCTGCGGTCAGAAGAAGGACGTCGCACCCGCCGACACAGCCGGCAGCGAGGCCGTCGCCAAGGTCAATGGCGACGAACTGACGGCCAACCAGCTGTCGATCGCCCTGCTGAAGCAGCGCGGCATGCGCCCGGACGCCGGCGACGCCCAGGCCAAGCAGGTGCTCGATCAGCTGATCGACGAGCAGATCGTCGCCCAGAAGGCCGTCGCGGCCAAGCTGGACCAGGATCCGAAGGTCGTCGCGCAGATCGAGGCGGCCCGGCGCGACATCCTCGCGCGCCGCTTCCTCGAGGCGGCCGCCGAGACGGCCGCCAAGCCCGCGTCCGACGCGGTGCAGAAGTTCTACGACAGCCGCCCGGCGCTGTTCGCCCAGCGCAAGGTCTATACGCTGCAGCGCATCGACATCCAGGCGCCGGACGACCGCCGCACCGAGGTGGATGCGCACGTGCAGTCGCTCAAGACGTCGGCCGAACTCACCGACTGGCTCAAGTCGCAGAAGCTGCAGTTCACCACCAAGCAGGAGCAGGACGCCGCCGAGCAGCTGCCGCCGCTGGTGCTGGACAAGGTGGCCGCGATTAAGGAAGGCCAGTCCATCGTGGTGCCGTCGCAGTTCGGGGTCTCCGCGCTGACGCTGGTGTCCAGCGCCTCGGCGCCGAAGTCGCTGGCCGATGCCGGTGCGGCCATCGAGCAGTTCCTGGGCAACCAGGGCCGCCGCGAGGTCATCATGAACCTGCAGAAGACCATCCGCGACGGCGCCAAGGTGGAATACCAGGGCCGCTTCGCGGCGTTGGCGGCCGCGACCGGCGACGGCGCGTCGCCGGCCTCGGCACCGTCCCTTTCCGTGGCGCCCGCCGCCAGCAACGCCGCTCCGTCGGCTTCGCAGAACAGCTCGACCAAAAAATGAAAATGCGCTCGGCTCTGAAGATGTCGGCGACGCTCGCGTGCGTCGCGGTGGTGCTCGCCGCCTGCGGCAAGAAGACCGAGGACACCTCGGCCACGCTGGCGACGGTCAACGGCGACAAGATCACGCAGGATCAGCTCGATTTCTCGATCAAGCAGATCGCCGCGGCACAGCCCGGCGCGTCGGCGCCCGAGGCGGCCCAGGTGTTGCAAAGACTGGTGGACCAGCGCCTGGCGGTGCAGAAGGCCGAGAAGGACAAGCTCGATCGCAACCCGGGCGTGCTGCAGGCACTCGAGGCCGCGCGCAAGGACGCGCTCGCCCGCTACTACGTGGAGCAGCTGGCGGCCAAGGTGCCCAAGCCGACGGCCGACGAGGTCAAGCAATACTACGACGGCCATCCCGCCAACTTCGCGCAGCGCAACGCCTACGTGATCCAGAAGGTCGACGCCCGCGTGGCGCCGGACCAGGTCGGCCCGCTCAAGGCCGGCGCCGAGGCGGCCGCCGACGGCGCGGCCGTCGCCGCGCTGCTCAAGGCCAAGGCGAGCGCGGTCAATGTGACCGAGACGACGCAGCCCGCCGAAGCGCTGGGCCCGTTGTTGCCGAAGATTTCGACCATGCACGCCGGCCAGACGATCGCGATCCCGCAGCCGCAGGGCCTGACCGCGCTGACGCTGGTCGACGTCAAGCCGCAGCCGGTGACGCTGGCGCAGGCGCAGGCGGTCATCGAGCAGCTTCTGTGGAACCAGAAGAAGCGCGTGGCACTGCAGGACGAATCCAAGGATCTGCGCGCCAAGGCCCGCATCGACTACCTCGGCAAGTTCGCCGCAGGCACGACGCCTGCCCCTGCCCCGTCCGCTGCTCTACCGGATGCCGCGACGACTCTTCCGTCTTCGCCCGCCTCCGCGGCTTCGGTCGGCGGCTAATTTCCTCTTCGCGTTCAGCTTCATGAAAATCACTGTTATCGGCACTGGCTACGTGGGGCTCGTCTCCGGCGCCTGCCTGGCGGAAATGGGCAACCACGTCCTCTGTCTCGACGTCGATCCACGCAAGATCGACGTCCTGAATGGCGGCGGCATCCCGATCCACGAACCGGGCCTGGACAGCGTCGTTGCCCGCAACGTCGCCGCGGGCCGCCTGCAGTTCACGACCGACGTCGCCGCCTCGGTGGCCCATGGCACGCTGCAGTTCATCGCCGTGGGCACGCCGCCCGACGAAGACGGCTCCGCCGACCTGCAGTACGTGCTGGCCGCCGCGCGCAACATCGGCCGGCTGATGACGGACTACAAGCTGGTCATCGACAAGAGCACGGTGCCGGTGGGCACGGCCGACAAGGTCAAGGCCGCCATCCAGGCCGAACTCGACGCCCGCGGCGTCACGCTCGAATTCTCGGTCGCCTCGAACCCCGAGTTCCTGAAGGAAGGCGCGGCCGTCGAGGACTTCATGAAGCCCGATCGCATCGTGGTCGGTGCCGAGGGCGAGCGCGCGATCAGCCTGCTGCGCGCGGTCTATGCCCCGTTCCAGCGCAATCGTGACAAGCTCGTCGTGATGGACGTGCGCTCGGCCGAACTGACCAAGTACGCCGCCAACGCGATGCTCGCGACGCGCATCTCGTTCATGAACGAACTCGCGCTGCTGGCCGAGAACCTGGGCGCCGACATCGAACTGGTGCGCCAGGGCATCGGCTCCGATCCGCGCATCGGCTACCACTTCCTGTACGCGGGCTGCGGCTACGGCGGCTCGTGTTTCCCGAAGGACGTCAAGGCGCTGATCCGCACCGCCTCCGAAAGCGGCCGCGACCTCAAGGTGCTGCAGGCCGTCGAGGACGCCAACGATGCGCAGAAGCAGGTGCTGGTGCACAAGATCGTCAAGCGCTTCGGCGAGGACCTGGCCGGCAAGCGTTTCGCGGTCTGGGGCCTGGCGTTCAAGCCCAACACCGACGACATGCGCGAGGCCAGCGCCCGCGTGCTGATCGGCGAACTGCTTTCCCGCGGCGCGACCGTGACGGCCTACGACCCGGTGGCGATGACCGAGGCCCGCCGCATCTTCGGCGACGAGCCGCGCATCGGCTACGCGGAGAATCCGGACGAGGCCCTCGTCGGCGCCGACGCGCTCGCGATCGTGACCGAATGGAAGGAGTTCCGCAGCCCCGACTTCGCGCGCATCGCCAACACCTTGAAGACGCCGGTGATCTTCGACGGCCGCAACCTGTACGAACCGAAGGTCGTGCGGGACGCGGGCATCGACTATCAGCCGATCGGACGCGTGTGAAATCAGACGACAGGCCTGACCAGGCCGGGAGAGGGGGTCTCATGACGAACAAGAACACGACGATGCGCCAGGCCGCCCTGACGGCCGCGGCGGTGTCCTCCGCGCTGCTGCTGGCTGCCTGCACGGGCCACAAGAAGGACGCGACGCAGTCGGTCGCGCGCGTGGACGGCACCGAGATCACCGTGCACCAGCTCAAGTACCAGATGCAGCGCGAGCACGTGCGGCCCGACCAGGAAGAGGCCGCCAGCCGCAAGGTCCTCGACCAGCTGATCGACGAGCAGCTGCTCGTCGAGAAGGCGGAGAAGGTCAAGATGGACCAGGAGCCCGGGGCGCAGCAGGCGCTGGACGCCGCGCGCCGCGAGATGCTCGCGCGGGCCTACCTGGAGCAGGCGGCGCAGACCGTGCCGGTGCCCAACGACACCGCCATCCACGCCTACTTCGACGCCAACGACGCGCTGTTCGCGCATCGCCGTGTCTACACCCTGCGCGAGTACCTGGCCAAGGTGCCCGAGGACAAGGTCCCCCAGCTGCGCGCGATGGTCGACGGCGGCAAGACGCCCGCCGACGTCGAGGCCTGGTTCAGGGCCCAGGGCGCGCAGTTCCGCGATCAGGAGACGACGCAGCCGGCCGAGCGGATCCCGCTGGCGTCGCTCAAGGCGCTGGCCGCCGTGCAGGACGGCCATGGCCTGGTCGCGTCGGCCGGCGGCCAGGTCCACGTGACCTACGTCACCGCCAGCACGCAGGCGCCCGTCACGTTCGACAAGGCCCGCCCGGCGATTGGCCAGTTCCTGATGGTCGATTCGCGCCGCAAGGTGACGGAGTCGAACATGGCGGCGCTGCGCACCGCGGCCAAGATCGACTACGCGCCGCAGTACGCGGCGCTCGGCGCATCGGGCCCCGCGCTGGGCACCACACGGGACATCGACGCCGCGGCGCAGCTGCAGACTCCCAGCGGCACGCACGTGACGCTGCCGGCGGCCAACGCCGCGTCGGGCGTGCAGGTGACACTGCCGACGACCACGACGTCCAGCGTGCAGGTCACGCTGCCGCAGACGCAGGGCGTGCATGTCAGCCTCCCGTCCACCCCGGCGTCGTCGGTTGAAGTGCGCCTGCCGCCGCAGACCGCACCGGATTCTTCGAAG
Source organism: Scleromatobacter humisilvae (assembly GCF_023231945.1). GTDB lineage: Bacteria > Pseudomonadota > Gammaproteobacteria > Burkholderiales > Burkholderiaceae_C > Scleromatobacter > Scleromatobacter humisilvae. The sequence continues at coordinate 1,940,709 of NZ_JAJLJH010000001.1, read as the reverse complement.
AAGTAGGAAGGAAACAGCATGCCGAACGTTTATTCGCTCTCAGCCGCTCGTCGCTTCATGCAGGCGCTCGCGCTCGGCCTGTCCGCGGCGATGCTGGTCGCGCTGCCGCAGGCCGACGCGCAGGCCGCGGCCAAGCCGGCCGTGGCCAAGCCCGTCGCGGGGCCCGTCGATGCCGACCAGTCGCGCATCGGCGCCGGCGACACGATCCGCATCACGGTCTACCAGAGTCCCGACCTGAGCATGGAGACGCGCGTCAACGAAGGCGGCGCCATCAGCTATCCGCTGCTGGGCCGCGTGCAGCTGGCCGGCCTGACTGTCACGGCGGCGGAGCAGCACATCGCGTCGGAGCTGAAGCGGCGCGACTTCGTCAAGGATCCGCAGGTCATCATCGTGGTGACGCAGGTCCGCGCCAACCAGGTCAACGTGCTGGGCCAGGTGGGCAAGCCGGGCCGCTACCCGCTCGACCTGACCGGCATGCGCATGACCGAGGTGCTGTCGCTGGCGGGTGGCGTCATCGCCGGCGCCGGCTCGGACACGATCGTCCTCACCGGCACGCGCGACGGCCGTCCGTTCCGCCACGAGGTGGACCTGCCGCGCCTGTTCGCGCCGGGCGGCGCCGCCGAGGACACCGTGGTTGCCCCGGGCGACACGGTGTGGGTGGACCGCGCGCCGCAGATCTATCTCTACGGCGAGATCCAGCACACCGGCGCCATGCGCCTCGAGCGCGGCATGACGGTGATGCAGGCCGTGGCTGCCGGCGGCGGCGCGACCCCGCGCGGCACGCTCAAGGGGATCAAGGTGACGCGCCGCGGCCCCGACGGCAAGATGCAGACGCTCGAGCCGTCGATGGAAGACACCCTCAGGGATGGCGACGTCGTCTACATCCGCGAGAGCCTGTTCTGAGCGCGGAGACAAGTCATGAACCTATCCCATTTCCTGGCAGTTCTCCGAGCGCGCTGGCTCAGCGCCGTGGTCGTCTTCTCGGTCGTCCTGGTCGCCGCCATCCTCTACCTGGTGTTCGCGACCCGCGTCTACACCGCGACGGCGTCGCTGCTGATCGACTTCAAGCCCGATCCGGTGAGCTCGATGCTCTATGGCGGCGCCACGCCGTCGCAGATCAACACGCAGATCGAGATCCTGCGCAGTGACCGCGTCGCCCAGCGCGTCGCGCAGAACCTGAAGCTCGCCGACCTGGCCGACATGCGCGCCGCCTGGGCCTCGGCCAAGAGCGGCCTGACCATCCAGGAGTGGCTGACCGAGTTCATCGAGGCCGGGCTCGACCCGCGCGTGAGTTCGCCGGGCAGCAACGTGATCAACATCTCGTACCACTCGGCCGATCCGCGCTTCGCGGCGACCGCGGCCAACGCCTACGTGCAGGCCTATCTCGAGACCTCCATCGAGCTGCGCGTCGATCCGGCCAAGCAGTACAGCGGCTTCTTCACCGACCAGCAGAAGGACGCCCGCACGGCGCTTGAGACGGCGCAGAACAAGCTGTCGGCCTTCCAGCGCGAGAAGGGCATCATCGGCAGCGACGACCATTTCGACCTCGAGATGAGCCGCCTCACGGCCTTGACGCAGGAACTCGTGGCGATCCAGACCGCGCGCGTCGACGCCTCGACGCGCCAGGGCGCGATCGGCGGCGGCGGCCAACTGGGCGAGGTGCTGGCCAACGGCACCGTCAGCGGCCTGAAGAACGACCTGTCGCAGGCCGAGCTCAAGCTGCAGGAACTGTCCTCGCGCTACGGCGACAAGCATCCGCAGGTGCAGGAAGCCCGCGCCACGGTCGCCGAGCTGAAGCAGAAGCTCGCGCGCGCGACGAGCGACGTGACCGGCTCGATCGGCGTCGACGCCCGCGTTGGCCGCGCTCGCGAGGCCGAGATCCAGTCCGCGGTGGAGGCGCAGCGCGCCAAGGTGCTGGCGCTGAAGGACACGCGCGACCAGGTCGGCGTGCTGCAACGCGACGTCGACAACGCGCAGAAGTCCTACGACCTCGTCTACAGCCGCGCGAGCCAGACCAACCTCGAGAGCCAGAATCGCCAGAGCAACGCCACGGTCATCAGCCAGGCGACGACGCCGTCGAACCCGTCCTCGCCGCGCCTCGTGCCGGTGCTGCTGATGGGCTTCGTCGCGGCGCTGGCCCTCGGGCTCGGCACCGCGCTGCTGCTCGAGCAGATGGACAAGCGTATCCGCACGACGTCGGATGCCTTCGATTTCCTGGGCCTGCCGGTCATCGGCATCATGCCCAGCCCGAACATGAATCGTCGCCTGAAGGGGCAGATGGCGATGATCCAGGATCGTGTCGTCTCCGGACGTCGACTGCCGGCACCAGAAAAAGGGCAAGCATGAGTGGCAAGTTGGAAGCAGCCGACCTCTCGATCGGCGAAGGGCAGGGCAACGAGACCGGGGTCAAGACCCGGGCGATCGGCGAACTGATCCAGGACGCCCGCAACCTGTCGGCGGACGACCTCGACCGCATCGGACGCTATCAGCGCGAGAACGACCTCCGCTTCGGCGAGGCCGCCATCGCGCTGGGCCTGGCCGATACCGAGGACGTGCTGCAGGCGCTGGCGCAGCAGTTCAAGTACGCCTACGCGGACGAGGAGACGCGCAAGGCCGCGCCGGAACTCGTGATGCTGAACCAGCCGTTCGGCCACCAGGCCGAGGCGTTCCGCGCCATCCGCAGCCAGATCCTGATGCGCACGCAGTCCGAGAACAAGGGCCAGCGCCGGCCGCTGGCCGTCTGCAGCCCGGACTCGGGCGACGGCAAGACCTATTTCAGCGCCAACCTCGCGGTCGCGCTCGCCCAGCTGGGCGGCAAGGTCGTCGTGATCGACGCCGACATGCGCGGCGCCCGCATGGACCAGGTGTTCGGCGTGACGGGCGGCGCCGGCCTGTCGGGGGTGCTCTCGGGCCGCGGCGGCAAGGGCATCGTCAAGGCCGTGCCGGGGATCCCGAACCTGTACGTGATCCCGGTCGGCGTGCAGCCGCCCAACCCGCTGGAGCTGGTCGAAGGCCCGTCCTTCGGCATGCTGCTGCGCGAGGTATCGATCAAGTTCGACCACGTGATCGTCGACACGCCGGCGTCCTGCTACGGCAGCGACGGCGTCGTGATCGCGTCGCGCTGCGGCTCGGCCCTGGTGGTCACGCGCAAGGACGCCAACAAGGTCTCGCGGCTGCAGGAACTCGTGGGTTCGCTGCAGTCGGGCCAGGTGCGTCTCGCCGGCGTCATCATGAACGAGCTGTGACCTTGCGATGAGCGTCGTTCAACGATTGACCGCGCCGCGGACGATCCCGTGGTGGATCTGCGTGCTCGGGTTGCTGGCGCTCTATCTTCCGACGCTCCGGGACCTCGCCGTCAACCTCTGGTTCGGCGAGGCGCAGGAGCAGAGCCAGGGCGTGATCGTGCTGGCGATCTGCGTCTGGCTGATCTTCCGCTCGTGGGATCGCATCGACGACACGGAAGCGTCCTCGCCCAGGCCGATCCTGGGCTGGGCGTTGATGGCCATCGGGCTGCTGCTCTACGTGTTCGGGCGCTCGCAGCGCATCCTCAGCGCGCAGACCGCGTCGGCGCTGTTCATGCTGCCGGGCGTCGTGCTGCTTCTGCGCGGTCCGCGCCAGCTGCGAGGGGCGGCGTTCGCGCTGTTCTTCATGTTCTTCCTGATCCCGCTGCCGGCCACCTTCGTCGATGCGATCACGCAACCGATGAAGCTCGCGGTCTCCACCGCGGCCACGGCGGCGATGTACGCGGCCGGCTACCCGATCGCGCGCACCGGCGTCATCCTGCAGATCGGCCAGTACCAACTGCTCGTGGCCGACGCCTGCGCCGGACTGCACACGCTGTTCTCGCTGGAGGCGATGGGCCTGCTGTACCTCAACGTCGTGCGCCACAGCTCGGTGTTCCGCAACATCGCGCTGGCCATCCTGATCGTTCCGATCTCGTTCGTCGCCAACGTGATCCGCGTGATCGTGCTCGCACTGATCACGTACTACTACGGCGACGAGGCCGGGCAGGGCTTCCTGCACGGGGCCGCGGGCATGGTGCTGTTCCTGACGGCGCTGCTCTTCATCATCGCGACCGACAGCGGGCTGCGCTGGCTCGCCATCCGAACGACCGCGAGGCCGCAGCATGTCTGATCCCGTCCTGACCCGGCGCGCCGCCATCGCGGCCGTCCTGATGGCCGCGGCGGCGGCCGGCGGCCAGGCCATGGTGCCGACGAAGCGCATGGCCCTGCTGCGGGGGCCGTTCAAGCTCGACGACATCGTGCCGATGCGGTTCGGCAACTGGCGCGTCGACCCGCGCTCCACCGGTGGCATCGTCGACCCGACGACCGAGGCGCTGCTCAACAAGCTCTACAGCCAGATGCTGAGCCGCTTCTACGTCGACGATGCGGGCCACCAGGTGATGCTGTCGATCGCCTATGGCGCCGACCAGGCCGACGACGACGTGCAGCTGCACTACCCCGAGGTCTGCTATCCGGCGCAAGGCTTCCAGGTCAAGAGCAACCAGGTGTCACAGATCGACATGCCCGAAGGCGTCGTTCGCGTGCGGCGGCTGGAGACCCAGCAGCTGGCGATCGGCCGCTACGAGCCGGTCACATACTGGACGATCGTCGGCGACCAGCAGAGCCTGGGAGCGCTGGATCGCAAGATCGCGGAGATCCGGCACGGCCTGCGTGGCGAGATCGTCGACGGCCTGCTGTTTCGCGTATCGACCGTCGGACGCGATTCCGAGCAGGGCTTCCTTGTTCAAAGCGGCTTCATTCGTGACATGGTGCGCGCAATGACACCGTCGGCGCGGCGCCAGCTCGTCGGCCTGTCCTGAAGCAGGCATCAGCGAAATGCTGAAGAAGCCACTCCTGTTCGGGAGCGTCGGTGCGACGCTTTTGCTCACACTCGCGGCGTTGTGCCCGCTGCAGGCCGCGGCTATGGTCGCGCACAGTGCGCAGCCTCGCGCAACCGAATGTGGTTCGACCGCTCCAGGGACGGAGGGCAATAGCGAACGGACTTCCGCCGACGTCGGTGGATGTGCCGTAGCATTCCCTTGCTTTTTTCATTCACTTACTTCCCTGGGCTTGCCGATAGACAGTGCATCGCAGCATGTGTCTACGGGGTTCGCCGTTGACGAGGATTGGCTGCGGCCCTTCCCGACTTCGGCAGACCAAATGGCTTTGAATTTCTTCGACACGGTGCGCGGCTCGGCGGTCGCACTCGCGACCAGCGCGCTGGTGAGCGCATGCGGCGGCGGCGGTGGCAGCGGCGACGAGCCGACGCAAGCGTCGTCCACGTCGATCTCCGGCAGCAGCAACGCCGCGGGCACCGTCGCAAGCGGCACTGGCACAAATACCGATACGGGTACCGTCACCGGCATCTCGGGCGACAGTGGCGCGTCCACATCCGCAGGCACGACAAGCACGACCACCAGCAACGACGCCAGCACCACGGACACTTCGCCGTCGAACGGCGGCACGTCCACGAGTTCGACGACTTCCTCGGACGACGGATCCACGACGGTGGCGTCGGCCAACGCGAACCCGACGACGCTGCTCGACGCCACGCATGTCACGGCCAAGTCCTCGCTGGGCCTGAACCTGGGCACGCTGGACTACTACTCGCCCTCGATGCCGACCATCGACCTGATGAAGAAGGGCAGTGCCTGGCTCACCCAGTGCAATCCGTACGTCGCCGGCAGCACCTGCAAGAACCTGACGGGCGGCGCGAGCGCCTTTGACACGCTCGAGGAAGCCAGCATCGACCTCGATGCGGACGGATGGCCGCGCAGCCTGCCGGCCTCCGACGACGCCACGCACAAATTCCGTTCGGTGGCCACCATCATCCTCAGCGGCGGCTGGCAGCAGGCGGGTGAATACATCGTGCGCTACGACGGCGCCGGCACGCTGAGCTACAACGGCGTCGCCACCAAGAATGCGTCGAAGTCGACCGCCGGTCGTGACGTCATCCAGGTCGTCAACACCAGCGCCGCAGGACTGACGCTGTCCATCACCGCGACGACGCCGGGCAACTACCTCCGCAACGTTCGTGTCTATCCGCCCGGCGGCGCCTGCGCGAACGACCTGACGACCTACGCCGCCAGCGCCGCGGCCTGCACGGGCGCGACCGGCGCGTACGTCCCGTTCGAGAACTTCCCGTCCACCTCGATCTGGCACCCGATGCTGCTGGCCGAGCTCAAGGGCTTCCGCACGGCGCGCTTCATGGATTGGATGCGCACCAACACGTCGACGGTCAGCGACTGGTCGCAACGCACGGTCGCCACGTGGCGCTCGTGGAATACGCCGGCCGGCGTGCCGATCGAGAAGATCGTCGCGCTGGCCAATGCCGCCGGCATCGATCCGTGGGTCAACGTGCCGACGCACGCGACCGATGACTACGTCGCGCAGTTCGCCAAGGTGCTCCACCAGCAGCTGTCGCCCACGCAGTCGGTCAACGTCGAGTATTCCAACGAACCCTGGAACTACTCGTTCACGGGCACGAACTGGATGTACGCGCAGGGCCAGGCCGCCTGGCCGGCCGAGGTCGCCGCCAAGACGAGCCCGTTCACCCTGCAGGCGAACTGGTACGCCAATCGACTCGTGCAGGTCTGCAACATCATCAAGAACGAGTTCGGCGCCGACAAGAGCCGCGTGCGCTGCATCGCCAACACCCAGGCCGCGTCGGTGGGTTCCGCAACCGCGGTGCTGAACTGCACGGTGGCGGCCAAGACGTTGGGCCGGGCGTGCGGCAAGTCCATCGACGTGCTCTCGATCGCGCCGTATTTCGGCGGCTACATCAGCGCGACGAAGCTTCGTCCGACGGTGGCAAGCTGGTACACGACGACCGATGGTGGCCTCGCGGCGCTGTTCAGCGAGATCATGGGCTCCGAAGCTCCGACCGCGGCGGTCGCGCCGCTGGCGGTCGCGGGCAGCAACGTGGCGACCGGTTCGCTGGCGCAGATCAAGAGCTGGATGGTCGCGAACAAGGCCGTCGCGGACCAGTTCCACATTCCGCTTTGGGCCTACGAAGGCGGCCAAGGTCTGGCCCCCCCCGCCGGCGACACCGACGCCACGCTGGTGACGCTGTTCACAAACGCCAATCGCGACCCGCGCATGGCAGCGGCCTATGCCCGGATGCTGTCGGACTGGCAGGCCGCAGGCGGCCAGACCTTCGCGCTCTATGCCGACATCGGCACCCCCAGCAAGTACGGCATGTGGGGCCTGAAGGAAACCGTGTTCGACACGAACTCCGTCAAGTGGACGGCCGTCACCAAGTTCCGCGATGCCGTCACTTGCTGGTGGTCGGGCTGCTGAGATCGCGTCGACCTCGCTTAAACTGAGTGGCCTCCGATCGGGGGCCGTTTTTTTGCCCGCGAAATGCAGGCCGAACGTTTTCACGCTGTGCCCGGGCGCGTGTCTTGCTTGCGCGGGAGCCCACGCATTGCGTAGATGGTGTTGATTGAATGCAGCCAGATCCCGGACTCCTCACGACGCTGCTGGTCAGCTACAACACCAAGGCGCTTCTGGCCCCTTGCCTCGACGCCTTGGACAAGGCGCTGGCGCCGATCGGCGGTGGCGATGTGATCGTCGTCGACAACGCCTCGCGCGACGGGTCGGCGGAGTTCCTGCGGCAAGATCGTCCCCACGTCACCCTGATCGAGTCGGGCGCCAACCTCGGTTTCGGTCGCGCGAACAACCTGGCGCTGGACCGGATCAAGAGCCGCTACCTGCTGCTTCTCAATACCGATGCCTTCGTGCCGCCCGACGCGCTGGTCGGTCCGCTCGAATACATGGAGGCGCACCCGGAATGCGGCGTGCTGGGCGTGCGCCTGGTGGGCCGCGACGGCGAACCGCAGCCCGGTTGCCGCTACTTCCCGACGCCGCTCAACTCGTTCTGGGCGCGCGCCGGCTTCACGCGTCGCTTCGGATTCCCGCGCATGGTGGACGACGTGAAGTGGGATCATCGCGACACGCGCGAATGCGACTGGGTACCCGGCTGCTACTACCTGACGCGGCGCGAAGTGTTGGAGCGCGTCGGCCTTTTCGACCCGCGCTTCTTCCTGTACTACGAAGAGGTCGACCACTGCCGCGAGGTGAAGAACGCCGGTTGGCGCGTCGTCTTCTGGCCGCACGTGGACGTCGTGCACCTGGGCGGCGAAAGCGCCAAGTCCGAGGGAGTGATCAACAAGTCGCGCCAGCTTGACGACCTGCAACTGGAAAGCGGGTTCCTCTACTACCGCAAGCATCACGGTCTGGCGGGAGCGCTCGCCTTCCTGGCGCTCGAGGAACTGGCGGACGTCATCGTGCTGCTGAAGATCGCGTTCATGGCCAAGGGGTGGCAGCGCGCTCGTGAAGTCATGGACCACATGCGCGCGATGTTCCGCACGGCGAGCATCACCGGCTTCGGCCGCGCGGGAACGCGATGACCAGCGACGTCGTTGCGCCTGCTGTCAAGCCGGCAGGAATGAAGTCCCGTGTCCTGCGCGCGGGGTCGTGGATCCTCGGCGGACAGGCGGTGCAACAGGTGCTGCGGCTGGGCACCAATGTCATCACGGCCCACCTGCTGTTTCCGGACGCTTTCGGCCTGATGTCGGTCGTCTACATGCTGGCCACTGCGCTGGCCCTCTTCAGCGACCTGGGCGTGGCTCGCACCATGGTGCTGAGCAAGCGGGGATCGGATCCGGAATTCCTCGACACGGCGTGGTCGATCCAACTCGTTCGCAGCCAGGTGCTGGCGCTTGTCATCTGTGCGGCCGCGGGCGGCCTGGCGATCACGCGCCACCTGGGCTGGTGGAAGGCGGGCACGGTCTACGCGGACGAGCGCCTGCCGTACCTGATCGTGGCCTTCGCGCTGACGTTGGTGCTGCAGGGCTTCGAATCGATCCGCATCATCCAGGCGCGGCGCCAGATGCACCTGCACACGCTGACCAAGATCGAGATCTCGGCGCAGCTCGCATCGGCCGTCGCGATGGTTCTTGTCGCATGGACGTGGCATTCGATCTGGGCGCTGACCGCCGGCGCCATCGTGTCCGGCATCACGCGCTGCATCCTGAGCTACGCTTCCCTGCCGGGCCACAAGGTGCGCTTCCGCTTCGACCGCGACTCGGCCAAGGAGCTGATGGGCCACGCCAAGTGGATCATCCTGTCGTCGATCCTGACCTTCATGGCGGTCAACGGCGACCGCGTGCTGCTGGGCGGCCTGATCTCGGTGCGCGAATTCGGCCTGTATTCGATCGCCGTGATCATGGCGAGCGTGCTGCAGAACATCGCCAACAGCGTCTGCAACAGCATCGTGTTCCCGGCGTTGTCGGAGGTCTATCGCGAGCGTCCGAAGGAATTCGCGCGCAATCTCGAGCGTTTCCAGTGGGGCTACGACGCGATGGCGGTATTCCCGTCCGCCATCCTCATCACGTCGGCCCAGACGCTGATCGACCTCATCTACGATACGCGCTACCACGACGCCGGCTGGATGGTGATGGTGCTGGCCGCCGGAATCATCGGCGTGCGCTATCAGGTGGTCGAGGTCGGCTACCTCGCGGTGGCCAAGACGAAATACGGCGCCTATGCCAACGCGCTGCGCCTCATGGGCCTTGTCGCGGGGCTGCTGATCGGGCGGCACTACTTCGGCATCGTCGGCACGGTGGCGGGGGTGGCAATGTCGCAATACGCCGCGTGGCCCCTGGCGATCTGGTTCAAGAAGCAGGTCAACGCCCTGTCCTGGCGTGCGGAAGCCATCCTCGTTCCCGCGATCGTCGGCGGCCTGCTGGTGGGCGAACTCCTCTCGATGGCCCTGCGATTCGCCTTCCCGCACCATTTCGCCGGACGCTGAGGCGAGGCTGCCGCGACGCGCGCGGGTCCGTGAATTGCCTTCAGCGCACGCCGCCGCGTCTCCCGTGAAAGGTTGCGCGCGCGGCTGGCTGCGTGCCGCCGGGCTTACGAGCCCGCCAGCGCCGATTGTCTACAATGAATCTCGTCTGGAATCCACCCTGCCGCGGGGCGCCTCCAGCTCCCCTTCACCGAGATGATGGATCTGCGATCCAAGGGAAAGCCCGTCCGTGATCTACGCGTTGAAACTTCTGATTGTCGTGAGCGTGGTGGCTTGCGTGGCGGGCTACATGTTCCGTTCGGCCTTCCGGGACATCTTCACGCCGGCCGAATACAAGCGCATCTGGCAGACCGTGCTGCTGGGCGTGCTGCTGTCGTACCTGTGCCAGATTCCGGCTGTGTTCCTGGTCGCGATCGGCGTGCTCGGCCTGTGGTCCGCGAGCGCCACAGGGCGCGGGCCCGCCGGCAAGTTCGCGATCTACGTGCTCCTCGCCTGCACGCTGCCGCCCATCAGCGTCACGGTAGGCGGCTTCGGCGGTATCAACTACGTCTTGCAACTCGATCATCGCCGGATCTTGTCCATCGTCCTGCTGGGGTGGGCGGCCGTCGAGATCATGTCGACCAAGGCGTCGCCGCGGAGCAGCAAGTCGCTCGCGATCGACATTCTGGTCGTTGCCTACCAGTGCCTGCGGATCGGCTTGATCGTTCCGCATGCCACGTACACCACGCTGGCGCGCGCCGCCGTCGAAGCCGTGCTGGACATCCTGCTGCCCTACTTCGTCGTCACGCGTGGCGTGCGCTCGATGGCTGATCTGCGGCTCGTCTGCGGGCATCTGCTCATGGGCCTTGCGTTCGCAGCGGGGGTGGCCGTCGCGGAGGCTCTGCTGCAGCACAACCTGTATTCGGGCCTGCAGACGGTCTACGGCATCCATTGGCAGCAGACCTACGCACTGATGCGTGGAAGCCTGATTCGCGTCCAATCCATCACGCCGCAGCCCATCATCCTGGCATTCATGTTGTTGTACGGGCTCGCCATCGCCTACTGGCTCAAGGGCCAGCAATGGCGACGTCCCTCCGTGCTTGCCTTGTTCGCGGCCATCGCGGTCGCGGAAGTCGCGACGTTCTCGCGCGGCCCCTGGATCGCGGCGGTCCTGATCGTTCTGGCGCTCGTGGCCATGCGGCGACTGCCTGGCAACGCATTCCGATTCGTCCTGGTCGCGCTGCTGATCGGGGGCGTCGGCCTGAAGTTTGCCGGCGCCGACCAGCAGGTCCTCGATGCGCTGGGCGCGCTGTTCGGGTCGGATCAATCCAACATCGCCTCGATCGAGTACCGCCGTCAACTGCTGGACACCTCGCTGGCCCTGATCAAGCAGAGTCCGTGGCTTGGCGTACCGAACTACGCGGCGCACATGCAGGATCTGAAGCAGGGCGAGGGCATCATCGACCTCGTCAACAGCTACCTGGCCATCCTGCTCGACGCGGGCGTGATCGGGTTGACGATCTACCTGCTGCCGTTCCTGATCGTCCTGAACCGCCTCATCTCCGCGATCCGGCGTCCCGACCCCGCCGCATCGCAAACGGGCAATCGTTTTGCGATGGCGTTCTCGGCCCTGATCATCGGTTGCCTGTTCGCGATCTTCACCGCGTCCACGTTCAACATCATCCCGGTGCTGCTGACACTGCTGCTGTCGTTGCCCACGGCGTGGCTCGCGCTGCCGCTCGAGGAGCGCAACGCCGCGGGCGCACGCGCCGACCTCGAGCTCGACATCCCTGACGACCCGCTGCGCCGCCACGCCTGGGCCGGAGGCCGCCTATCGTGAATGCGGCCGCCGCTCCGGCGACCCCGCCCGGCCTGGGCATGGTGATCATCGGTCGCAACGAAGGCGAGAGACTGCGCCGCTGCCTCGAGTCGTCCCAGGCTGTGGGCGAGCGGCGGGTCTACGTGGACTCCGGATCGACCGACGGGTCCGTCCAGCTGGCGATCGAAGCCGGCGCCCAGGTCGTTCGCCTGGACATGTCGCAGCCTTTCACCGCCGCGCGCGCGCGCAACGCGGGCCTGCGCGAGCTGCGGCGCCAATGCCCCGGCGTCACGCTGGTGCAGTTCATCGACGGCGACTGCGAGCTGCTGCCGCAGTGGCTGGGCAGCGCCGAGCGATTCCTCACGCAGCATCCGGATATCGTCGCCGTCGCCGGCCGGCTGCGCGAGCGCTTTCCGGACAAGTCCGTGTTCAACCGCCTGTGCGACATCGAATGGAACACGCCGGTCGGCGAGGCGCGCAGCTTCGGCGGCATCGTCATGGTGCGCGTCGAGGCGATGGACGGCGCCGGCGGATTCCGCGAGGACCTGATCGCGGGCGAGGAGCCGGAGCTCTGCGTGCGCCTGCGCGCTCGTGGCGGGCGGCTCTGGCGCCTCGACGAGGACATGGCCTGGCACGACGCCAACATGCTGCGCCTGTCGCAGTGGTGGCGCCGCACGCTGCGTTCGGGGCACGCGTTCGCCGAGGGTGCGTCGCTGCACGGCCAGCCGCCCGAGCGCCACTTCGCCGGCGAGACGCGGCGCGCGCTGCTGTGGGGCGCCGCGCTGCCGCTGGCCATCCTCGCGCTCGCCTGCGTCACGCCGTTCGCGTGGCTGCTGCTGCTGGCCTATCCGCTGCAATGGCTGCGCATCGGCCTTCGACTGGCGCGCAGCCACGCGCCCATCCCGTGGCTGCAGGGCGGCTTCCTGCTGCTCGGCCGCTTTCCCGAGGCGCTGGGTGCGCTGAAGTTCTACCGCGGCCGGCTCGTGGGCCGGCGCAGCGGCCTGATCGAATACAAATGAACGCCCCGATGAGCGCCCGCGTCGCCTATTTCGTCAACCAGTACCCGAAGGTCAGCCACACGTTCATCCGGCGCGAGATCGCGGCGCTGGAACGCCAGGGCGTCCACGTCGAGCGGCTCGCGCTGCGCGGCTGGGACGCCGAGGTCAAGGATGCGCAGGACGTCGCCGAGCGCGAACGCACGCGCTACGTGCTGCAGGGCTCGCTGGCGCGGCTCGCGCTGGAAGGCGTGGGGCGGCTGCTCTCGCGTCCCGTGCGCGCATGGAGCGCGCTGCGCCTGGCGTGGCGGATGTCGAAGCGGGCCGAGCGATCGCTGCCGTTCCACCTGATCTACCTGCTGGAGGCGTGCCGCGTGGCGACGTGGCTCGAGCGCTCCGGCGCGCAGCACGTTCATGCGCATTTCGGCACCAACTCCACCGAAGTCGTGATGCTCGCCCACGCGCTGGGCGGCCCGGGCTACAGCTTCACCGCGCACGGCCCGGAGGAGTTTGACAAGCCCGAGTTCCTCGGCATGGCGCGCAAGATCGAGCACGCGGCGTTCGCAGTGGCGATCAGCTCCTTCGGCCGCAGCCAGCTGTGCCGCTGGGTGCCGGCGGCGCAGTGGCCGAAGATCCGCGTCGTGCACTGCGGACTCGAGCCCGGCTTCTTCGCCGCGCCCGCCGACATCCGCCCGGCGCTCGTGCCGCGCCTGGTCTGCGTCGGCCGGCTGTGCGAGCAGAAGGGCCAGCTGCTGCTGGTGGCGGCCACGGCGATCCTGGCGCGCCGCGGCGTGGCCATCGAGCTGGTGCTGGCCGGCGACGGCGAGATGCGCACCGACATCGAGGCCGCGATCGCCGCCGCCGGCCTGCAGGCGCAGGTGCGCATCACCGGCTGGATCGGCAGCGAGCAGGTGCGCGACGAGCTGCTGGCCGCCCGCGCGCTGGTGCTGCCGAGCTTCGCCGAAGGCCTGCCCGTCGTGATCATGGAGGCCATGGCCATCGGCCGGCCGGTGATCAGCACCTACGTGGCCGGCATCCCGGAGCTGGTGCGCGACGGCGTCGACGGCTGGCTGGTGCCGGCGGGCGATGTCGACGCGCTCGCCGACGCGATGCAGGCCTGCCTCGGCACGCCGCCCGCACGCCTCGAGGCGATGGGCCGCAGCGCCCACGGACGCGTGCAGGCGCGGCATGCGATCGACGTCGAGGCCGGGCGCCTGCGCGGCATGTTCGAGGCGGCGATCGCGGAGTCCGCGCGATGACGCTCCTGGCGCATGTCCTGCTGATCGCGGCCGTCGTGCTGAGCGTGCCGTTGCTGGTCGCCGTGGGCGTCTTCGCGTTGCAGATCGCGGCGCAGGCGCGTGGCCGTGCGAGCGGCGGCGCCGGCGCCGGCGCCGCGCCGCGCGGGAACGTCGCAATCCTCGTCCCCGCGCACAACGAGGAAGACGGCATCGCGCAGACGCTGGCAACGCTGCTGCCCCAGCTCGCCGCGGGCGACCGCGTGCTGGTGGTGGCCGACAACTGCTCCGACGCGACGGCCGAGCGCGCCCGCGCGGCGGGCGCGCAGGTCGTCGAGCGCTTCCACGCCAGCGACCGCGGCAAGGGCTTCGCGCTCGCCTTCGGCGTCGACCACCTGCGGGCCGACCCGCCGGCCGCGGTGCTGATCGTCGACGCCGACTGCGAGCTCGCGCCCGGCTCGCTGGAGCTGCTGGCCGCGGAGCTCGAACGCACGCGGCGTCCCGTGCAGGCGCTCTACCTGATGACGGCGCCGGACGACGCCCGCCTCGCGCGCCGGCTCGCGCAGTTCGCCTGGCGCGTGCGCAACTGGGCGCGTCCGGCCGGCTGGCATCGCCTGGGGCTACCGTGCCAGCTGATGGGCACCGGCATGGCCTTCAGCTGGGACATGCTGCGCGACGCGCCGCTGGCCAACGCGTCGATCGTCGAGGACATGAAGCTGGGCATCGAACTCGCGAAGTCCGGCCAGGCGCCGGTTTTCTGCGAGCGCGCGCTGGTGACCAGCCAGTTCCCCGACTCCGCGGCCGCGTCCACCACGCAGCGCACGCGCTGGGAGCACGGCCATCTCGAGATGATCCTGCGCGAGGTGCCGGCCATGCTGGCGCGCGGCGTCGCGCGCGGCGACGGCCGGCTGCTCGGGCTGGCGCTGGACCTCGCCGTGCCGCCGCTGGCGCTGCTGGCCGGGCTGCTGGCGGTCGACGCGCTGCTCGCGCTGGCCGCGTGGTTCTGCGGCGCTGGCAACGGCCCCGTCGTCGTCGCCGGCCTGTTGCTGGGGCTGTTCCTGCTGTCCGTGCTGGTCGCCTGGCTCGTCCGCGGCCGCGACCTGGTGCGCTTCACGGAGCTGTTGTCCGTGCCCTGGTACATCGCCGCCAAGCTGCCGGTCTACCTGCGCTTCATCGTGCGCCGCCAGCGCGCCTGGGTGCGCACCGATCGCAAGTAGGGCGCGTCACGGCGCGTTCGCCGCGCCAACTTGTGCTGCGCTGGCGCGGTTTTTGCACGCGCCCTGCGGTGGCGTGGGACTGATCCGTACGCCCCGCCCGGGCACAATGCGCGCACCAGTCAGAGAAGGTTGAAATGAGCGAGACGATTGAAATTGCATCGGCAACTTTGCCTGTCGAGTTGACCGATGGCCTCAGCATGGACCCCGTCGAAGCGCGCTCGCTCGGCGAGCTGTTCAGCGCCGACTATGCGAACGAGGCGCCGTTTCCGCACATCGTGCTCGACGATTTCCTGCCCGAAGCGCTGGTCCGCCAGGTACTGGCCAATTTCCCGACCGGCGAGCGCAAGAGCGACGGCGTCTTCAACATCGGCTACGGCGGCGAGCACAAGCGCCAGATCATGCCGGAGGACTGCAACCGTTTCTCGCGGGAACTGTTCCAGTTCTTCAATTCGCGCCCGATGCTGCAGTTCCTCGAGGGCCTGACCGGCATCGACGGCCTGCTGCCGGACCCGTACTTCACCGGCGGCGGATTCCACGAGATCACGCGCGGCGGCCGCCTGGGCGTGCACGCCGATTTCCGGATCAACGAACAACTGCACGTCCAGCGCCGCCTGAACCTGCTCATCTATCTCAACCCCGACTGGGACGACAAGTGGCTGGGCCAGCTGGAGCTGTGGACGCGCGACATGAAGGCGTGCGCACGCAAGGTGTCGCCCATCCTCAATCGCTGCGTCGTCTTCAGCACCGAGGCGGACACCTGGCACGGGCATCCCGATCCGCTGGAAGTGCCCGAGGGCGTGACGCGCAAGTCGATGGCGCTCTACTACTACTCGGCGTCGCGGCAGATCTATGGCGAGACGCCGAAGCGCTCGACCATGTATGTCGCGCGCCCCACGGATTCAGCCGAGATCAAGGCCGAGGCGCGCAGCTTCCGCGTCGAGCAATACCTGCGCGACTGGATGCCGCCGATCGCCTATCGCGGCTATGCGCGCGCGCGCCGCGTCGTGAAGCGGATGCTTTGACGCGAGGCGGAGGCGCTTGGCGCGCATGGCAAAATGACGCTCCCCCGCGCGGGTTGCCCCGCTACGGCGGGCCACACGGTGAATGAACTGAAAGAGACCCGGCAACGATGATTCCACAACAGCGAAACGCGCCGGCACCGGTGGGCCGCGAGCCTCGCTGCGGAGCGGCGCGGCATGGCTAGCCCGTCGGTGCAGTGGCCGCGCCAGCCCCTGCTGAACGTCTGGGCGGACGACCTGTCGATGGAGGACCTGCTCCAGCGCATGGTCACGACCGGGGCGGTCGTGTTCACGGTCAACCCCGACCATCTCTACCACCTGCAATACAACCCGGCCTTCCTGCAGGCCTACCGCTCGGCCGACATCATCACCGTCGACAGCCACTACGTCCGCCTGGCCCTGCGCGCCCAGGGCCGCACCGTGGTGAACAGACTGCCCGGCTCCGACATCGTGCCGGCGTTCTGCGCGCGCAACGCGGCCAATCCGGACGTGCGCATCTTCCTGCTCGGCGCGCGCCCGGGCGTGGCGCAGGCGGCGCGCGAGTCCATGAACCGCAAGGCCGGCCGCGAGATGGTGGTCGGCGCCCATGGCCCATCGATGAATTTCGTCAACGATCCGGCGGAGATCGAGGACGTCCTGAAGATGATCGAGGCCAGCGGCGCCAACGTGCTGCTGGTCGGACTCGGCGCGCCGAAGCAGGAGATGTGGATCGCCAGCGTTCGTCACCGCCTGCCGCAGGTGCGGGTGATGATGGGCATCGGCGCGGTGATCGACTACGAAGCGGGCGAGGTCAGGCGCGCGCCCGTGCTGCTGCGGCGGCTCGGGCTCGAGTGGACCTACCGCGTCGCGACCGAGCCGCGGCGCTACCTGATGCGCTACGTCCGGAGCTCGAAGTTCTTGTGGTGGATGCTGATGGATCGACTGGGTCGATACAAGGATCCGTTCGGCAATGCGCCGGTGCCGCTGGCGCGGTGAAGCGACGCCGTCGATGGACGGCAGGAGGAAACAAATGAAGAACAAATCGTTGGCGACGCTCTCGCCCCTGTGCCTCGCCCTGTTCGCCGGAAGCGCCTGGGCGGACCTGGAGCCGTTCTCGTTCGGAGCTTCCGAGCAGATCCAGCATCAGAGCAACCTCGGCCATACCGAATCCAGGCAGATTGCGGACTGGACATCGACCACGCAGCTGAGCGGTGCGATCAACGAGCCCGTCGGGCGCGACAAGCTGGTGATCACGGGCGACGTCGACTTCGATCGTTACAAGCACTCGCACACGCTCGATTCGACCGGCTACAACGCCGCGGCGGAGTTCGACTGGAGCACCGTGGGCGACCTGTCCGGCGCGTTGGGCGCAGACTCGCACCGGCACCAGTCCTTCTACGGCGAGAGCTCGGAGTTTACGATCGTGGGCGCCTCGACCGACACGACGATCGTGAAGAACCTGCGGAACGACAACCACGTCTTCGCCCGCGCGACGCTCGGCGGCCAGTCGCGGTGGACGATCTTCGGCGGAACGGACGCCAACAAGCGCAACTACTCCAACGACATCTTCCGCGTCAGCGACGAGCACCAGTGGTCGGCCGACCTCGGCACCCGGTATTCGACGAGCCCCGATTTGTCGTTCGGCGTGACCGGCAACTACGTGCGCGGAGAATACCCGGACGGCACCATCGCGCACCCGGACGGCACCAGCACGCAGGGCAGGTCCAACTTCAACAGCAAGGTGATCAGCGCCACCACGCAGTGGCAGGTGGGCGGCAACAC
Organism: Scleromatobacter humisilvae; assembly: GCF_023231945.1. Classification (GTDB taxonomy): domain Bacteria; phylum Pseudomonadota; class Gammaproteobacteria; order Burkholderiales; family Burkholderiaceae_C; genus Scleromatobacter; species Scleromatobacter humisilvae. Next base: position 1,922,871 of record NZ_JAJLJH010000001.1, on the reverse strand, counting down.
CCGCATGGACGCTAGCCTGGGCTACACGTCTTACTACAGCGACGCGTTCGGCGGCACGCGCCATTTCATGAACGGCTCGTTGAACTGGGTCTGGAAGCCACCGTCGCACCTGACGTTCACCCTGAGCCTCAAGCGCAGCGCCGATGCAGACTCCTTGTACGGCGCAGGCAGCGGCGCGGTGGTCAGCTCAGGCAACGTCAACGGCACCGCCATCAACAACGATGCCCACCTCGACACGACCTATGCAGTCACTGCGAAGACCAGCCTCGAGATGAGCGCGGACTACATCGACCGCAAGTACCTGCCACAGCAGACCCTGGTGGGCGAGGCCAGCGGCTCGACGCGCACGTCACGCGTCTTCCTGACCGCCCACTTCCTGCCCACCCGCACGACCGACCTGAGCTGTGGCGCCGGGCGCGAGACGAGCCATGTGTCCGGATCGCTGGCGATCAAGGGGCTGGCCGCGTCCTACAACGACAACTACGTTCAGTGCACGGCGTCGATTCACTTCGACTGACCGCGCAAGTCAAGCGATGAAAGTCCTGATCACCGGCGCCGCCGGCTTCATCGGCATGCACGTCGTCCAGCGCCTCGCGGCGCGCGGCGACAGCGTGGTGGGCATCGACAACCTGAACGCCTACTACGACCCGTCGCTGAAGCGCGCGCGGCTGGCCGAGCTGGCCGGGCTGGACAACTTCCGCTTCGAGCCGCTGGACATCGTCGACGGCGCCGCGCTGGATGCGCTGTTCGCGCGCGAGAAGTTCGACCGCGTCGTGCACCTCGCGGCGCAGGCCGGCGTGCGCTACTCGATCGACAACCCGCTCGCGTACGGCGATTCCAACCTGTCGGGCTTCCTGCACGTGCTCGAGGCCTGCCGCCACCATCCGGTCGAGCACCTCGTCTACGCCAGCAGCTCCAGCGTCTACGGCGGCAACGCGAAGATGCCATTCTCGGAGGCCGACAGCGTCGACCACCCCGTCAGCCTCTACGCCGCGACCAAGAAGTCCAACGAGCTGATGGCCCACACGTACAGCCACCTGTACGGCACGCCGACGACCGGCCTGCGCTTCTTCACGGTCTACGGCCCGTGGGGGCGGCCGGACATGGCGTACTTCTCGTTCACGCGCGACATCCTCGCGGGCAAGCCGATCGCCGTCTACAACGACGGCAAGATGATGCGCGATTTCACCTACATCGACGACATCGTCGACGGGGTCGTCGCGGTGCTCGACCGGCCCGCCACGCCCGACCCGGCGTTCGACGCGCTGCACCCGCATCCCGGCCGCTCGCGCGCGCCGTACCGCGTGTTCAACATCGGCAACCAGGATCCGGTGCAGCTCGGCGAGTTCATCGCCACGATCGAGCGTGCCGTCGGCGTCGAGGCCGTCAAGGTCTACAAGCCGATGCAGCCGGGCGACGTCGTCGCGACGCACGCGGATGTCTCCGCGCTGCGCGAGTGGACGGGCGTGGCGCCGCGCACGCCGCTGAACGTGGGGATCGGCCGTTTCGCCGATTGGTACAAGAGATACTACGGCGCCCCCGAAGGGCGCTGAAATGCCGCCTCGGATCGGGGCGGGCAAGAAGGAAGAACATGATCCTCGTCACCGGCGGCGCCGGCTTCATCGGCAGCAACTTCGTCCTCGACTGGCTCGAGAACCACGACGAGCACGTCGTCAACCTCGACGCGCTGACCTACGCGGGCAACCTCGCCAACCTCGAGCCGCTCAAGGGTGACCCGCGCCACGTGTTCCAGCACGGCGACATCGGCGACCGCAACCTCGTCGAGGCGATGCTGCGCAACCATCGTCCGCGCGCGATCGTCAACTTCGCGGCCGAGAGCCACGTCGACCGCTCGATCCTCGGCCCGGGCGCGTTCCTCAAGACCAACATCGAGGGCACGTTCAACCTGCTCGAGGCGGCGCGCGGCTACCACGCCACGCTGGAGGGCGACGACAAGGCGTCCTTCCGCTTCCTGCACGTGAGCACCGACGAGGTCTACGGTTCGCTGACGGCCGACGCCGCGCCGTTCACCGAGACGCACCCGTACGAGCCCAACAGCCCGTACTCGGCGAGCAAGGCCGCCAGCGACCACCTGGTGCGCGCGTGGCACCACACCTACGGCCTGCCGACGCTGACGACGAACTGCTCGAACAACTACGGCCCGCTGCACTTCCCCGAGAAGCTGATCCCGCTGGTGATCGTCAACGCGCTGGCGGGCAAGTCGCTGCCGGTGTACGGCGACGGCCTCAACGTGCGAGACTGGCTCTACGTGAAGGATCACTGCGCGGCGATCCGCGCGGTGCTGGCCGAGGGCCGCGTCGGCGAGACCTACAACGTGGGCGGCCTCAACGAGAAGACCAACATCGAGATCGTGCGCGGGATCTGCGCGCTGCTGGACGAACTGCGCCCCGACGCGGCCGGTCCGCGCGATCGGCTGATCACCTTCGTCAAGGATCGCCCGGGCCACGACCGCCGCTACGCGATCGACGCCACCAAGCTCTGCACCGAGCTGGGCTGGCAGCCGAAGGAGACCTTCGAGACGGGCCTGCGCAAGACCGTCGAGTGGTATCTCGCGAACAGCGAATGGGTGCAGGGCGTGCAGAGCGGCGCCTACCGAGACTGGGTCTCGACGCAATACGCGAAGGCCTGAGATGAAGATCCTGCTGTTCGGTGGCGACGGCCAGGTCGGCTGGGAACTGCAGCGCTCGCTGCAGCCGCTCGGCGAGGTGCTGGCGCTCGATTCGCAGAGCCGCGACTACGCAGCCGATTTCTCGAGGCCGGACGCGCTCGCCGCGACCGTCGCCGCGGTCCGGCCCGACCTGATCGTCAACGCCGCCGCGCACACCGCCGTCGACAAGGCGGAATCCGAGCCCGCGCTCGCGCAGGCGATCAACGCCGATGCGCCCGGCGTGCTGGCGCGCAGCGCGGCTGCCAGCGGCGCGTGGCTCGTCCACTACAGCACCGACTACGTCTTCGACGGCTCGGGCGACCAGCCGCGCGGCGAGGCCGCGCCCACGGGCCCGTTGTCGGTCTATGGCCGCACCAAGCTCGATGGCGAGAACCAGATCCGCGCCAGCGGCTGCCAGCACCTGATCCTGCGCACCAGCTGGGTCTACGCGGCGCGCGGCGGCAACTTCGCCAGGACGATGCTGAAGCTGGCGGCCGCCCGGACCGAGCTGAACGTCATCGACGACCAGATCGGCGCGCCCACCGGCGCCGACCTGCTGGCCGACCTCACCGCGCTGATGGCCCGCGCCGCGCGCGCCCAGCCCGACCTGGCCGGCACCTATCACGCGGTGGCCGCCGGCGCGACGAGCTGGCACGGCTACGCACGCCTGGTGATCGAGACGGCGCGCGCCCGCGGCGTGCCGTTGACGCTGCCCGCCGACGCCCTGCGGCCCATCCCCACCAGCGCGTACCCGACACCCGCGCCGCGGCCGTTGAATTCGCGCCTCGACACGCGCAAGCTTCGCGAGCGCTTCGGCGTGCACCTGCCGGACTGGGAGTCCGGCGTGCGGCGCCTGCTGGCCGAAATCCTTCCCGCTTAAGGAATCCTCTTGAACCGCAAAGGCATCATCCTCGCCGGAGGCTCCGGCACCCGCCTGCATCCGGCCACGCTCGCGATCAGCAAGCAGCTGATCCCGGTGTACGACAAGCCGATGATCTACTACCCGCTGAGCGTGCTGCTGCTGGCGGGGATCCGCGAGATCCTGATCATCAGCACCCCGCAGGACACGCCGCGCTTCGAGCAGCTGCTGGGCGACGGCAAGCGCTGGGGCCTCGACCTGCAATACGCGGTGCAGGACAGCCCCGACGGCCTCGCGCAGGCCTTCCTCATCGGCGAGAAGTTCATCGGCGACGCGCCGAGCGCGCTGGTGCTGGGCGACAACATCTTCTACGGGCACGATCTCGGCGGCCGCCTCGAGAGCGCGTCCGCCAACCTCGACTGCGCCACTGTCTTCGCCTATCCGGTGACCGACCCCGAGCGCTACGGCGTCGTCGAATTCGACGCGGCCGGCAAGGCGATCAGCCTGGAGGAAAAGCCCGCCAAGCCCAAGAGCCGCTACGCGGTCACCGGCCTGTACTTCTACGACACCCACGTCGTCGAGCACGCCAAGTCGCTCAAGCCCAGCGCCCGCGGCGAACTCGAGATCACCGACCTGAACCGCCTCTACCTCGAGGCCGGCAAGCTGGACGTGCAGATCCTGGGCCGCGGCGACGCCTGGCTGGACACCGGCACGCACGACTCGCTGCTCGAGGCGAGCCAGTTCGTGCACACGCTGGAGAAGCGCCAGGGCCTGAAGGCCTGCTGCCCGGAAGAGATCTGCTGGCGCCAGAAATGGATCTCCGACGCCGAGCTCGCCGCGCTGGCGGCGCCGCTGGCCAAGAGCGGCTACGGCCAGTACCTGCAGCGCCTGCTGGCCGAACGGGTCTTCTGAACATGCAAGTCGAGACCACCGCCATCGACGGCGTCCTGATCCTGCAGCCGAAGGTGTTCGGCGACGCCCGCGGCTTCTTCCTCGAAAGCTTCAACCAGAACGCGTTCGACGCCGCCGTCGGCCACCACGTCGACTTCGTGCAGGACAACCATTCGCGTTCCGCGCGCGGCGTGCTGCGCGGCCTGCATTTCCAGAAGGGCGCGAAGGCGCAGGGCAAGCTCGTGCGCGTGACGGCCGGTGCCGTCTTCGACGTGAGCGTGGACATCCGGCGCGACAGCCCGACCTTCGGGCGCTGGGTGGGCGTCGAGCTCAGCGGCGACAACCATCGCCAGCTGTGGATCCCGCCGGGCCTCGCGCATGGCTTCCTCGTGCTCACCGAGACCGCGGACTTCCTCTACAAGACCACCGAGTTCTATTCGCCGGCGGACGAAGGCGCCGTGCGCTGGGACGACCCGGACGTGGGCATCGCCTGGCCGGACCTGGGCGTGGCGCCGACGCTGTCGGCCAAGGACGCCGCGGCGGGATCGTTGCGAGACGTGCCTTGACGTCTGCGGCGCTGGCGCAACCCGCCACTGGCCTCGCGATGTCCGGCCGGCGAAGCCACCAACTGGATCTGTTCCGGGGGCTCGCGGCGATCCTCATGATCGTCAACCACGCCGGCTACCAGTTGCTCGGCGCCGACGCGGTCGGCGGCGGCTGGCCCGCGTGGCTGGTGTTCGTCGGCAGCGCTGCGCCCGCGCTCTTCTTCTTCGCGACGGGCGTCGGCTCAGGCCTCGCGTCCGGCAGCGGCGAGCGGGCCGCCTCCGCGCTGCGCAAGATCGTGCTGCTGCTGCTCGCCGATGCATTGCTGAACTGGAGCACAGGTACGCTGCTCGGCCTAGACTTCTTCGGGTTCGCCGCCGTGTCGACGGCCACGCTGTTCGGCGTGCGGCGCGCGCGGCGGCCCGAATTCGTCGCCGGCGGGCTGCTGGCGTTGGTGCTGGTTGCGCGCTTCGGCCTGGCGCCGCTGGTCCACGGCCGGATCCCCGACGACTCGCTCCTGGCCTTCGTCACCGGCAATGCGGCCGTGCACCACATCTCCTATCCGCTCGGCCCCTGGCTCGCGTTTCCGCTGCTGGGGTTCCTGGTCGGACGACGCTGGCGTCAGGCCGGCTCGTCGCAGGAGGCCTGGATCGTCGGGGCCGCCGCGGTGCTTTGCCTGGCGCTGTGGGCCGTGCTCGCGGCGTGCGGGGCCCCGGTATTTCGCTGGAGCTCGGTGTCGATCGCGTATTTCCTGTGCGCCGTCGGCATCGTCGCGGCCGCCTGGCTGCTTGCAGATCGCGCGGTGGCGGCACTGCCTGCGTTGGCGCAGCGGACATCGCTGCGCGGACCTGCCAGCCTCCTGATCGTGCCGCTGCACTACGGCGCCCTGGGCGTGCTCGAGACGCTGTCGGCGTGGCCCTGGGACGCCGCGGCCTGGGCGGCGGCGACGATCGTGCTGGTGCTCGCGGTGTTCGTGCTGTCGCGCACGCTCGTGTCGAGCGCGCGCCGCTTGGCGGTGCCGGGCCCGCTCGCGCAGGTCGTCGTCGCGGCCGTCGCCGTGGCGGCCGGGCTGACCGCCTGGGAACTGGCGCCGCCGCTGCTCAGGCTCGAGGTCTGCAGTGCAGGACAGGTCGTCATCGCGCTGTTGCTGTTGTGGTCGAGCAACAAGCGCGGCGCACCCCTTGGTGCCGGATCGTGCAATCCGGCTGCCAATCGCACGTGATACAAGTCCGGCTGACACCCCGAAGATGGGGCCACGGCCTACAAGGCCGGCAGTGTTCAGCTGCGAGAATCCTCACTCGCGTCGCGGCGCCCGTGGGTTGTGCCCGGGGCATCGCCCGGCCGACCCAGTTCCCCGCTTGCCCGGCGGGCCGCTGACCCGGCCCCTCTCATTTCGACCAAAGGAAGCACGATGGCGAAAGCCATGATCCTCGCAGCCGGCCAAGGCACCCGTGTGCGCCCGCTGACCAAGTACATGCCCAAGCCGATGATTCCCATCCTGGGCAAGCCGGTGCTGGAGTACCTGATCGAGCATCTCGCGCGCTACGGCGTCAAGGAGATCATGATCAACGTGGCCTATTCGCACTGGAAGATCGAAAGTTACTTCGGCAACGGCAGCCGCTGGGGCGTCGAGATCGGCTACTCGTTCGAAGGCAAGCGCGACCACGGCGAGATCGTGCCGAACCCCAAGGGCTCGGCCGGCGGCATGCGCAAGATCCAGGACCACAGCGGCTTCTTCGACGAGACCACCATCGTGCTGTGCGGCGACGCCATCATCGATCTCGACATCGGCGCCGCGCTGCACGAGCACGCGAGCAAGAAGGCGCTGGCCAGCGTCGTCACGCTGGAAGTGCCGCTGGAGGAAGTGAAGAACTACGGCGTGGTCGTCAGCGACCCGGACGGCCGCATCACCGAGTTTCAGGAAAAGCCGGCGCCCGAGAAGGCCAGGTCGCGCATGGCCAGCACCGGCATCTACATCTTCGAGCCGGCCGTGCTCGACCTGATCCCGTCGGGCCAGGTGTTCGACATCGGCGGCCAGCTGTTCCCCCTGCTGGCCGAGAAGGGCCTGCCGTTCTACTCGCAGAGCCGCTGGTTCAACTGGATCGACATCGGTCGCGTCACCGACTACTGGGCAGTCTGCCAGCGCGTGCTGCGCGGCGAGGTGGCGCAGATGGACATGCCGGGTACCGAGGTGCGTCCGGGCGTCTGGGTGGGCCTGAACACGAACATCGATTTCGACAAGGTCGACATCACCGGGCCGGTCTACATCGGCTCGTCCAGCGAGATCGAACCGGGCGCCACCATCGTCGGCCCGGCGTGGCTGGGCAACGGCTGCGTGTTGCGCGGGGGCAGCAAGCTGATCCGCAGCATCCTGTTCGACTACACGCGGCTGTCCGAAGGCCAGATGCTCGAAGATATGATCGTGTCGCCGAACTACTGCGTCGACCGGCACGGCAACACCACGTATCCGGGCGACGAAGGCACCGTCCTGCGCTGGGGCGACGCACGCGCGTAATTCGCTGCTAAGCGTCGATCGCGACACTTGGGCGCGTGTCGCGAGCCCGATCCTCATTTCCGAAAGCGTCCCATGGCAGCGTCGATCTCGATCCAACCCGTCATCATGGCCGGAGGCAGCGGCACGCGCCTCTGGCCCTTGTCGCGCGCCGGTTTCCCGAAGCAATTCCTCTCGCTGGGCTCCGACGACAGCCTGTTCCAGCAGGCCGTCGCGCGCCTGGTCGGCCTGGGCAGCGCGGACATCGCCGTCGAGGCGCCGCTGATCGTCGGCAACGCCGAACACCGCTTCCTGGCGCTGGAGCAACTGCGCGAGAAGGGCGTCGAGCCGGCGGCCGTGATCCTGGAGCCGGTCGGCCGCAACACCGCGCCGGCGCTGACGCTGGCCGCGCTGGCGGCGACCGAGGGCGGCGCCGACCCGGTGCTGGTCGTGTCGCCCGCCGACCAGACCGTCACCGATCAGGGCGCATTCACCGCGGCGCTGCAGAAGGCCGTGCGCGGCGCCGCCGACGGCGCCATCGTGATCCTGGGCATCACGCCCGCCAGCCCCGAGACGGCCTACGGCTATATCCGCAGCACCGCGGGCGACGGCCTGCACCAGGTCGCCCAGTTCGTCGAGAAGCCGGACGCGGCGACCGCCGCGCGCTACCTCGCCGAGGGCGGCTACACCTGGAACTCGGGCATGTTCGTGCTGCGCGCGTCGGTGTGGCTGAAGGCGCTGGCGCAGTTCCGTCCCGACATCCTCTCCGCCACGCAAGCCGCATGGAGCGGCCGCACGCCCGACGCGCGCTTCATCCGGCCGACGCGCGAGGCCTTCCTGGCGGTGCCGTCGGAATCGGTCGACTACGCCGTCATGGAACGTTGCCCGGGCAGCGCGTTCGACATCCGCATGGTGCCGCTGGACGCCGGCTGGAACGACCTCGGCGCGTGGGACGCCGTCTGGCAGGTCGCGGCCAAGGATGCGGCGGGCAATTCCAGCGTCGGCGACGTGATGTTCGAGGACAGCCGCAACACGCTGGTGCACGCCAGCGGCCGCCTCGTGACGGCGCTGGGCGTCGACAACGTCGTGATCGTCGAGACCGCCGATGCCGTGCTCGTGGCCGACCGCGAGCGCAGCCAGGACGTCAAGAAGATCGTCAATCGCCTGACCAGCGAGAAGCGCACCGAGCACACGCTGCACCGCAAGGTGAACCGGCCCTGGGGCTGGTACGACAGCGTGGACGCCGGGCCGCGCTTCCAGGTCAAGCGCATCATGGTCAACCCGGGCGCGACGCTGAGCCTGCAGATGCATCACCATCGCGCCGAGCACTGGATCGTCGTGCAGGGCACGGCGGAGGTCACCTGCGGCGATCGCAAGATGATCCTCACCGAGAACCAGAGCACCTACATCCCGCTCGGCGAGACGCACCGCCTCGCCAACCCCGGCAAGCTGCCGCTCGAGATCATCGAGGTGCAGTCCGGCTCGTACCTCGGCGAGGACGACATCGTCCGCTTCGAGGATACGTATGGCCGTACCAGCTGAAATGGCGCGAACCTTGCATGCCCTCTCCGGCACCCTGACCGGGTGCGTCCCAGGCTGACATGTTCGAAGAGCGCACCGTCCGCAAGCAGTTCCTCAGTGCCCCGCCGTCGATCGGGAGCACGATCGCGTCCCTGCTCGAGCCTCTGGTGGCCGCGGGCATGCTGGGCGTGTTCCACGAGATCTACGGCTACCGCATGGACGGCGTGGCGATGGCGCTGGCCATCCTGCTGCTGGTGCTGATGTTCCCGGGCGTCAACCGCTTCGGCCGCACCGGCGTGGGCGTGGGCATCGACATCATCCTGTCGTGGGTGTGGGTGCTGAGCGTGCTGGCGCTGCTGGGCTATGCCACCAACAGCCTGTCGTCGTTCGACACCGACATGCTGATCGCCTGGGGCATCGCCACGCCGCTGGTGCAATGGGGGCTGGTGGCCATCGGCACCGCGGTCCAGCGCCACCTGTCCTCGCTGCCGGACGCGCGTCGCCCCGCGGTGATCATCGGCGCCGGCCGCATGGGCATGCGCGTCGCGCAGATGCTGCACCAGCGCAAGTCCTTCGGCCACGACCTGCTGGGCTTCTTCGACGACCGCTCCGCCGACCGCGTCAACCTGCCCGAGGACGCCACGCTGGTCGGCGCGCTCAGGCAGCTGCCCGAGTTCATCGAGACCCATGGCGTCAAGGACGTCTTCATCACGCTGCCGCTGACGTCGCAGCCGCGCATCCAGTCGCTGCTCGAGTCGCTGCAGAACACCACCGCGTCGATCCACTTCGTGCCCGACATCTTCGGCGTCAGCGTCATCCAGGGCCGGCTCGAGGACATGGGCGGCGTGCCGGTCGTCGGCCTGATGGTGGCGCCGTTCACCGGCATCAACGGCTTCGTCAAGCGCTCGAGCGACATCGTGCTGTCGACGCTGATCCTGCTGCTGATCTCGCCGGTGCTGGTCGTGCTGGCGCTGGGCGTGAAGATGAGCTCGCCGGGCCCGGTGATCTTCCGCCAGCGCCGCACCGGGCTCGATGGCGAGATCATCGAGGTCTACAAGTTCCGCTCGATGCGCGCCACCGACAACGGGCCGGTGGTCAAGCAGGCCACGCGCGACGATCCGCGCATCACGCCGTTCGGCGCCTTCATCCGCAAGACCTCGCTCGACGAGCTGCCGCAGTTCGTCAACGTGCTGCAGGGTCGCATGAGCATCGTCGGCCCGCGCCCGCACGCGGTGGCGCACAACGAGCAATACCGCAAGCTGGTGAAGGCCTACATGGCGCGCCACAAGGTCAAGCCGGGCATCACCGGCTGGGCGCAGGTCAACGGCCTGCGCGGCGAGACCGACACGCTCGACAAGATGGCCGCGCGCATCGAGTTCGACCTCGAGTACCTGCGCAACTGGACGCTCGGGCTGGACCTGTTGATCATCGCGAAGACGGTCAAGCTGGTCTTCCTCGATCGAAGCGCCTACTGAGGCGGATGCAGGCGTGGACCTGTTCGACGCCATCTACATCATCAACCTGCCCGCGCGCACCGACCGCAAGGCCGAGATGCTCGCCCAGTTCCGGCGCGCGGGCATCACGCAGGCATCGCCACAGCGCGTGTTCTTCGAGGCGGTCCGACCGAAGGACGCGGGCGAGTTCCCGACGATCGGCACGCGCGGTTGCTTCCTGAGCCACCTCGGGGTGCTGAAGGCCGCGCTCGCGGCAGGGCACGCGAGCATCCTGGTTCTCGAGGACGACCTCAACTTCGTCGACGACTTCCAGGCCGCACTCGCCGCGCGTGCGCCGGCGTTGCGCGCGTCATCCTGGGACATCGCCTACCTGGGCCTGCTCAAGGTCACGCCGCCGCTGGCGCCCGGGCAGGGGCTCGTCGAGGTGCCGCCTGACTCCGCGGTGCTGGGCCTTCACATGGTGGCCATCAAGGCGGCGGTGATGCCCGAATTGATCGCGTATCTGGAGGCGATGCTCGGCCGCCGCGCCGGCGACGCGCAGGGCGGTACGATGCACGTCGACGGTGCATACAGCTGGTACCGGGCGGCCCATCCGGCGCGCCGCACGATGGCCTGCCAGCCGCCGCTGGGGTATCAGCGAGCGTCGCGTACCGACATCCACGCGCTGCGCTGGTTCGATCGCGCCTGGGGGATCCGCTCGCTGGTGGCCGCGCTGAGATCGTTCAGGAACCGGCGCTAGGCGGCCGCGGGAAGCATCGTCCTGACCACCCAGTCCCGCCGCCTTTCGTGCATCGACTCGATCGTCGCGTCGCGGGCCATGGCACCGAGCTCGTCGCGCAACGCGGTGTCGCGAAGCGACGCGGCGGCATGGGTCAGGGCGTCGGCGAGAGCCCGGGCGTCGCCGCGCTTGTAAAGCAGGCGTTCGGGGATCCCCAGCGCGCGATAGGGCAGCGAGTCGGGGCACACGATGAGGCAGCCCTGGCTCAGGGCGTCGAAGACGAGCCGGGGCTGCTCGTCGTTGAGGTTGGTCAGCACCACGATGTCCTGGCTGCGCAGGAACTCGAGGAACGGGCCGGGATAGGCGAAGGTGCCCACGAATTCGACCGTGTCGCGCAGGCCGAGCGACGCGACCTGGGCGCGCAGCGCCGCTTCTTCGGGGCCCTGTCCGGCGATCAGCAGGCGTCTGGGCGCGGCGTCGCGCTGTGCGGCCAGCGCCTCCAGGGCCAGGTGGATGCCCTTCATGCGCTCGAGGCGCGCGGCGGCGCAAAGCCGGATCGGCGCCGCCTGCTCGCGCTCGACGCTGCGCGGGACGATGTCGCTGGCGCGAATCCAGCTGGCGGTGCCGACGAAGATGTTGGCGCTCGCCGAGTCGACCAGGCGACGCAGCCCCTCGCCGACGATGAAGGTGCCGTTGCTGCGCCGCGCCAGGTAGCGCTGGCTGAGCTTGATGCTGAAGGAGCGCAGGCGTGCGCGCATCCGGCGCAGGATGCCCTTGCCGCGTGCGTTGACCAGGTTCGTCGTGGCGCGATCGCTCGAGATGCCCAGGACGACGGGCTTTCCGGCGCGCCGGGCGATGCGCGAGAACGCGCGCGAGCGTCCCGCATCCTCCCAGGCGGAATTGCCGGGGACCTGCACGACGTCGCAGGCCTGCACTGCGGCGACGATCGTGGCCGGCGTGGCCGGCAGGCGCACCGTCCTGATGCCCTCGGGCACTGGAAGCAGTGCCCAGCCGGCCGGCGCCTCGGCGAGCACGGGTGAGAACAGCGTCACGGCGCGCACCACGTCGGCCTGGGCCTGCAGATCCTTCACCCACAGGTCGAGTGTCCAGAGCCGCCCTTCACGCTCGACGAGCGCAATCTCGCTCAGAAGGGCCAGTCGATAACTCATCTTCTCTCCTGCCGACCAGGGTCGGATCTCAATCGGTATTGGGCGAAAGGGCGCACCAGCAGATCGCGTGCCCGCCAAGCGGAGCATTCCGAGCGCCGATTCTTGCGCTGTCTTCAAACGGTCACCGAGCGCGCGTAAAACTGCACCAGCCCCCAACGACCTGGACCTGCACCATGCGCTTGCGCAATACGCTCACTCGCTGGTTGAGCAAGCTGCAACGCCGCAGGCTTGTCGCGCGCCTGTCGCGCATCGAGGTCGCGCGGCGCCGGATCGAATCGCTGCCGGTCGACGCGGATCGCACCGTGCAGCAGGCCGGCGCGCGCGAGCTGGAGGCGCTGTGCGTCGAGCGCGCGCGCATGCGCTATCTCATCTCGAGGATCGACGAGGACGCGGGCGACCCGAGCGCCTCCTCGACGTACCGCATGCAGGAGCGGGCGGTGCCGACGAATTGTTCTTCGGGCCATTCGCCCAGGTTGCGCAGCAGCCTGCCGAACGTCACGCACAGGTAGTGCAGGCTCTGCTCCGGCCGGCAGCCCAGGATCGCGCAATGCTCACGCAGGGCGCGCCGGAAGTGGGCGGTTCGGAGGTGCAACGAATCGGCGACGCGCACCAGGTCGTAGATCGGCGCGCCTGCCACCGAGCCGCCTGCCCAGTCGATGACGTAGAACGGCACCATGCCCTGGTCGCCGCCCGGACGGCGGACGAAGTTGCCCCACCACAGGTCGTTGTGTGCCACGACGCTGCGCGGCTGCCAGGCGTCGCGATCCAGTTCGTCCAGCGCGAGCCTCGCCGCCCGCCGCACCTTGTCGTCGCTGCGCCCATGATCGGCGAGCGCGGCGAGCGGCTGCCGGACCTCGGCATCGATGTCGGCGACATCGCGCATCGAGACTCGCGCGACGTCCTCGAGCCAGCGCAGGATGGGTCGCGTCAGGCGCAGGCGCTGCCAGCGTCCCGACAGCCGCCCGCCGCTGATCGGCTGGCAATACGGCGTGATCGAGTAGCTGCGCCCCTGCAGCTCGCCGACGAACCACGGCACCAGCACCGCGGTGCCCAGCGCGTCGCCCAGCCGCTCTCGAATGACCCGGCCCGCATCGGCGGCCTCGCGGACCGACTCCGGGTGGCTGGCAGGCGACACGGCGATGAACGCGGCCGGCTGGCCGCCTCGGTCGAGCGCGACGAACTTCTCGCAGTAGTCGTCGACGAGCTTGGGCAGCGGCAGCCGGTCGATGAACGCGACTGCGCGGCCGGGGCGAAGATACCCATCGACTCGTTCTCGCACTTCGTCGGGAAGTGCCTGGCTCCGCGGCTCGATCATCGGGCGATTCTCGCCCATCCCCGAAGGGGGAGCATCGTGGCGGCTAGCCGTCGACGATTCCCAGCGACTTGAGCTTTGCCACGATGGCATCGGCGGCGTCCTCCGCCGTCTGCGTGTGCGTGTTGACGACCAGCTCCGGCGACTCGGGCGGCTCGTACGGCGAGCTGATGCCGGTGAAGTTGGCGATCTCGCCGCGCCGCGCCTTCTTGTACAGGCCCTTGACGTCGCGCTCCTCGGCCACGGCCAGCGGCGTGTTGACGTGGATCTCGATGAACTCGCCGTCGGCCATCTGTCCGCGTGCCATCGAGCGTTCGGAGCGGAACGGCGAGATGAACGCGGTCATCACGATCAGGCCGGCGTCGACCATCAGGCGCGCCACCTCGGCGACGCGGCGGATGTTCTCCACGCGGTCGGCCTCGGTGAAGCCCAGGTCCTTGTTGAGGCCGTGTCGCACGTTGTCGCCATCGAGCAGGTAGGTGTGACGGCCCATCGCGGCGAGCTTCTTCTCGACCAGGTTGGCGATGGTGGACTTGCCCGCGCCGGACAGGCCCGTGAACCACAGCACCGCCGGCCGCTGGCCCTTCAACTCGGAGCGCCGCGCCTTGTCGACGTCCACGTGCTGCATGCGCAGGTTGTGCGAGCGGCGCAGCGCGAAGTTGAGCATGCCGGCGCCGACCGTGTTGTTGGTCATGCGGTTGATCAGGATGAAGCCGCCGGTGTCGCGATTGGCCTTGTACGCGTCGAACGCGATCTGGCGATCCAGCGCGAGGTTGACGACGCCGATCTCGTTGACGCCCAGTTGCTTGGCCGCCAGGTGCTCCATCGTGTTGACATTGATCTTGTACTTCGGCTCGGTGATGGACGCCGTGACCGTCTGGGCGCCGATCTTCATCAGGTACGGGCGGCCCGGCAGCATCGGCTCGTCGGTCATCCACACGAGCGAGGCCTCGAACTGGTCGGCCACCTCGGCCGGCGACTCGGCCAGCGACAGCACGTCGCCGCGCGAGATGTCGATCTCGTCCTCCAGTGTCAGCGTGATCGACTGCCCCGCCACGGCCACGGCCAGGTCGCCGTTGAAGGTGACGATGCGCGCGACCTTGCTCTCCTTGCCCGAAGGCTGCGCCACGATGCGGTCGCCCGGCTTGATCGAGCCGCTGGTGACGACGCCGGCGAAGCCGCGGAAGTCGAGGTTGGGCCGGTTGACCCACTGCACCGGCATGCGGAAGGCTTCCTTCTGCAGGCGCGTGTCGTCGACCTCGCAGGTCTCGAGAAAACCCATCAGTGTCGGGCCGCGGTACCACGGCGTCTTGTCGCTGGCCACCAGCATGTTGTCGCCCTTGAGGCCGGACAGCGGGATGGACGTGATGTCGCTCAGGCCGATCTGCTTGGCGAACTCGCGATATTCGGCGTCGATCCTGTCGAACACCTTGTGCGAGTAGTCGACGAGATCCATCTTGTTGATGGCCAGCACCACCTTGCGGATGCCGATCAGGCTCACGAGGTAGCTGTGGCGGCGCGTCTGCGTCAGCACGCCCTTGCGCGCGTCGATCAGGATCACGGCGACGTCGGCGGTCGAGGCGCCGGTGATCATGTTGCGCGTGTACTGCTCGTGGCCCGGCGTGTCGGCGACGATGAACTTGCGGCGGTCCGTCGAGAAGAAGCGGTACGCGACGTCGATCGTGATGCCCTGCTCGCGCTCGGCCGCGAGGCCGTCGACCAGCAGCGCGAAGTCGATGTCGCCGCCTTGCGTGCCCCACTTCTTCGAATCGTTCTCGATGGCCGCGAGCTGGTCCTCGAACAGCATCTTCGATTCGTACAGCAGCCGGCCGATGACGGTGGACTTGCCGTCGTCGACCGAGCCGCAGGTGATGAAGCGCAGCAGGCTCTTCTTCTCGTGCTGCTTGAGGTATTTCTCGATGTCGGTCGAGATGAGGTCGGACGTGTGTGCCATCAGAAGTACCCCTCTTGCTTCTTCTTTTCCATCGAAGCGGCGGAATCGTGGTCAATCATGCGGCCCTGGCGCTCCGAAGTCTTCGTGAGCAGCATCTCCTGGATCACGTCCGTCAACGTGGAGGCCGTCGATTCGACCGCACCCGACAGCGGATAGCAACCGAGGGTGCGGAAGCGCACGCTCTTCATCATCGGCACCTCGCCGGCCTTCAGCGGCATGCGGTCGTCGTCGACCATGATCAGCGTGCCGTCGCGGTTGACCACCGGCCGCTCGGCCGCGAAGTACAGCGGCACGATGGGGATGTTCTCCAGGTAGATGTATTGCCAGATGTCGAGCTCGGTCCAGTTCGAGATCGGGAACACGCGGATGGACTCGCCCTTCTGCTTGCGGCCGTTGTACAGGCGCCAGAGCTCGGGCCGCTGGTTCTTCGGATCCCAGCGATGCTGCGCCGAGCGGAACGAGAAGATGCGCTCCTTGGCACGCGACTTCTCCTCGTCGCGGCGCGCGCCGCCGAAGGCCGCGTCGAAGTTGTACTTGTCCAGCGCCTGCTTCAGCCCCTGCGTCTTCCACATGTCGGTGTGGATCGCCGAGCCGTGCGTGAACGGATTGATGCCCAGCTCCGCGGCCTCCGGGTTCTGGTAGACGAGCAGGTCCATGCCCGACTCCTTGGCCATGCGCTCGCGCAGCTCGTACATCGCGCGGAACTTCCACGTGGTGTCGACGTGCAGCAGCGGGAACGGCGGTGGCGACGGGAAGAAGGCCTTGCGCGCGAGGTGCAGCATCACGGCCGAATCCTTGCCGATCGAATAGAGCATGACGGGGTTGTCGGTCTCTGCGACGACCTCGCGCATGATGTGGATGCTCTCGGCTTCCAGGCGCTGCAGGTGGGTGAGGTTCATGGGATCGTCCGTTGTCGATGCACGGGGCGTGATGAGGGGCCGGCCGGACGCTGCGGGCGACGGGGCCAGGGCAGCGGCGGCGGTGGCCGTGTTCGCGGGAAAGGGATCCGCCGCGAGCGGCGGCGGGGTCAGCTTGAGGATCTCGTCGGCCGGCGGGCCGCGGCGCGCGATCGCGATCGGGCAGGGGATCACGTGCAGCCGCGGCTGCGTCGCGATCCAGTGGTTCAACTGCGCGGCGCGGCGCAGGTCCAGGCCGTGCAGCCAGGCGACCACCGGGCTGGGCGTCTGTGCCTGCAGGCGCGCGAGGAAGTCGACGTAAGCGTCCTGCAGGCTCAGCGAGGCGACGGGCAGCCAGGCGACCTGCCCGCGCGCGTCGATGGCCACCAGCAGCCCGCGCGCGCTGCCGGCCGCGGCGGGCGAGGGCAGGCCGCCGCACCACCAGGTGCGCGGCGCGCCGGCGATACGGGCCCCGGCCTGCCGGGAGGCCAGCCACTGCGCGCCCGCAGGCGAGCGTTCGGCCGCGTCGCGCAGCGCCACCAGCGTCAGGCCCCAGCGCGCGAGGCTGCGCGCCACCGCGCGCGGATGCAACTCGACGCCGAAGCGTTGCCGTGCGCAGTCACGCACGGCGTCGGCCGACCAGAGCGAGACCGGCTGGCCGGCCGCCTCGGGCGTGCCGTAGAGCGCCAGCAGCGCCAGCTCGGCCTCCTGGGCCGGCGTCAGCGTGCGCCCGGTGCCTTGCGGGCGGCCGCGGGCGCCGACGTCCACGGCATGCCAGCCGCCTTCGGTGAACGCCTTGAAGGCGCCGATGATCGTGGGCACGCTGAGGCCGGTCTCCTCGCGCACGCGGGCCAGGCTGTGGCCGTCCACGCGCAACTGCACCGCGCGGCGGCGCTGCGAGTTCAATTGCGAGAGGCTGGCGGTCAAGGCAGGCACGGGATAAAACCGGGACACTAAAACATTTAGTGGCACGATTTTGTCATAATCCAACGAATCCCGCATACCCGTTATGAGCGTCATGATCACCGGCCCGTTGCCCCTGGCTTCCCTGCTTTCTGCGCTGACGCCGCTCATCCACGAGGCGGGCGACCTGGTGATGCGCATCTACGCGACGGACTTCCAGGTCGAGGTCAAGGGCGACGATTCGCCGGTCACGCTGGCCGACCAGTGCGCCGAGAAGGTGATCTTCGAGGGCCTGCGCCGCTTGGCCCCGGGAATCCCCATCGTCGGCGAGGAGGCTGCTTCCGCTGGTGATATTCCGGATGTGAGCAATCGCTTCTGGCTCGTCGATCCCATCGACGGCACCAAGGAGTTCGTCAACCGCAACGGCGAGTTCACCGTCAACATCGCCCTGATCGACCACGGCGTGCCCGTGCTCGGGCTCGTGCTCGCGCCCGCGCTCGAGACGCTCTACGCCGGCGCGGCCGGACTGGGCGCGTGGGTCGAGATCCGCGGCCAACGGCGCGCGATCGCCGTGCGCGGCGAGCCGGCGGACGGGCTCACGGTGGTCGGCAGCCGCCATCACGGCAACGACCGCGCCGTC
This sequence comes from Scleromatobacter humisilvae, assembly GCF_023231945.1. Lineage (GTDB taxonomy): Bacteria > Pseudomonadota > Gammaproteobacteria > Burkholderiales > Burkholderiaceae_C > Scleromatobacter > Scleromatobacter humisilvae. Next base: position 1,904,852 of record NZ_JAJLJH010000001.1, on the reverse strand, counting down.
GACGCCTTCCTCGCGGGCCGCCGGGTGGCGGCGCAGCGGATGGTGGGCTCGTCGCTGAAACTGTGCATCCTGGCCGAGGGCCTGGCCGACGTCTACCCGCGCTTCGGCCGGACGATGGAGTGGGACACCGCCGCGGGCGACGCCGTGCTGCGCGCGGCCGGGGGCTCGGTGCGCACGATAGGCGGCGCCGCGCTGGCCTACGGCAAGCCCGGCTTCGAGAACCCGGACTTCGCGGCCTGGGGCGCGACCTAGATCGCGCTTTGCGGACGCGAGGCCGCCGCGCGTCCGCGGCGCCGCGCCAGCGGCACCACGCCGGCGAGCGCCGCCAGCATCGTCAGGGCCAGCGAGGGTTCCGGCACCGCGCTCAGCGTGCCGGTGAAGCTGCCCGTGCCGCCGTGGGTGCCGGCGTATCCGAACGAGTACGAAACGGTCCGGCCGGCCCCGTCGAAGCTGAGGGACTCGGACTCGTCGATCGCCTGCACACTGCCGGAGGGCGAGCCGTCGCTCACGCTGATGCCACCGAGCAGCAGGTCGGTCGAGAAGCTGCCGAAGCTCGTGGTGAAATTGGTGATGTCCGTGAGGCCGGGCTCGATCAGCCAGGAGCCATCGCCGTTGGTCGGGGTATCGAAGCTCATCATGCCGGAGATGCTGCCCGCGGTCGGGCAGCCCGGCTGGTCGAACGGCGGCGTGCAGCCGCCGGTGCCGCCGCCCTCGTAGGTGCCCGTCAGCTGGACCGCGTATTCGAAGTGCTCGGCATGCGCCGCCGAGGCTACCGCCAGCAGCGCGACGGCGGCCAGCATTCGACGATATGTCATGGGTGTTTGTTCCTGAGTTCTTGTCCGGCCGGAATGTCTCGGGCCCGACAAATTCTCAGCGGTCGCGCGACCCCCAACAAGCGTGGGTATGCCCGTCGACAGGAAGCGTTACAGACGTTGCTTGCGACCGTCGCGTCCGTGCTGCGCCGCTCAGGCCGACAGCGACACGCTCAGGCGGCGCCGCGCGGTGTCCTCGTCGATGCCGAGGCTCGCGGCCCAGGCCTTCATCTGGTCCTCGCCGATGCGCCCGACGTTGAAGTAGCTGGCCTGCGGATGGGCAAGGTAGAAGCCCGACACGCTCGCCGCCGGCGTCATCGCCAGGCTCTCGGTGAGCGCCATGCCGATCTCGTCGGCCTGCATCGCGCGGAACATGTCGAGCTTGACGCCGTGCTCCGGGCAGGCCGGATACCCCGGCGCCGGGCGGATGCCCTGGTATTTCTCGGCGATCAGCTCGTCGACGGACAGCTTCTCGGCCGGCGCGTAGCCCCACAGCTCGGTGCGCACGCGCTGGTGCAGGCGCTCGGCGAAGGCCTCGGCGAGGCGGTCGGCGATGGCCTTGAGCATGATGGACGAGTAGTCGTCGTGCGCGGCCTCGAACTCGGCCTCGCGCTTGTCGACGCCCAGGCCCGCGGTGACCGCGAACATGCCGATCCAGTCGGGCCTGGTGCCCTTGGGCGCGATGTAGTCGGCGAGCGAGCGGTTGGGGCGCCGCACCTCGACGCCGTTCTCGTCGGGAATCACGGGGCGTTCGGTCTGCATGCGCAGCGGCGCCCATTTCAGCAGCACCTCGGTGCGCGATTCGTCGGTGTAGATCTCGATCGTGTCGTCGTCGACCGTGTTGGCCGGCCAGAAGCCCATCACGCCGTTGGCGGAGAGCCAGCGGCCGTCGACGACGCGCTTGAGCATCGCCTGGCCATCGGCGAACACCTTGGTCGCGGCCTCGCCGACGACCTCGTCGCTCAGGATCTTCGGGTACGGGCCGGCGAGATCCCAGGTCTGGAAGAACGGACCCCAGTCGATGCAGGCGGCGATCTCGGCGAGGTCGTACTGCTTGAACATCCGGCGGCCGATGAACTTCGGCGCCGGCGGCGTGTACGTCGACCAGTCGAGCGGCGTCTTGTTCGCGCGCGCCGCGGCCAGCGTGACCAGCGGCACCTGCTTGCGGTTGGCGTGCTGCTCGCGCACCCGCGCGTAGTCGGCCACGAGCTCCTCGCGGAACTGCGTGCCCTTCTCGTCGGACAGCAGGTCGGCGCAGACGCCCACCGCGCGCGACGCGTCCGGCACGTAGACGACCGGGCCTTCGTAGTGCGGCGCGATCTTGACGGCGGTGTGCACGCGGCTGGTCGTGGCGCCGCCGATCAGCAGCGGGATCTTCAATGCGCGGAAGTCGGGGTCGCGCTGAAGCTCGGAGGCAACGTACTGCATCTCCTCGAGGCTGGGCGTGATCAGCCCGGACAGCCCGATGATGTCGGCGCCTTCCACCCGGGCGCGATCGAGGATGTCCTTGCAGGACACCATCACGCCCATGTTGACGACCTCGAAGTTGTTGCACTGGAGCACGACGGTGACGATGTTCTTGCCGATGTCGTGCACGTCCCCCTTGACGGTGGCAATCACGATCTTGCCCTTGGAGCGCACGTCGTCGCCGGCCGCCTCCATGCGCAGCTTCTCCTCCTCGATGTACGGGACGAGATGGGCGACGGCCGACTTCATCACGCGCGCCGACTTCACCACCTGCGGCAGGAACATCTTGCCCGCGCCGAACAGGTCGCCGACGACGTTCATGCCGGCCATCAGCGGGCCTTCGATGACGTGCAGCGGCCGTCCGCCCTTGGCCAGGATGGCCTGCCAGGCCTCCTCGGTGTCCTCGGTGATGAACTCGGTGATGCCTTGCACCAGCGCGTGCGACAGCCGTTCCTCGACCGTGCCGGCGCGCCACGCCAGCCGCGCGGAGTCGTCGCGCACCATGCCCTTGACGGCCTCGGCGGCGTCCAGCAGCCGCTCGGTCGGGGTCTTGGCCGCGTCGCTGGCGTTCTCGGTGCCGTCCAGCTTCGGCTTGCGGTTGAGGACGACGTCCTCGACCAGCTCGCGCAGCTTGGGGTCGAGGTTGTCGTACACGCCGACCATGCCGGCGTTGACGATGCCCATGTCCATGCCCGCCTGGATCGCGTGGTACAGGAACACGGTGTGGATCGCCTCGCGCACCGGCTCGTTGCCGCGGAACGAGAAGCTCACGTTCGACACGCCGCCCGACACCTTCGCGCCCGGCAGGTTCTGCTTGATCCAGCGCGTGGCATTGATGAAGTCGACGGCGTAGTTGTCGTGCTCCTCGATGCCCGTGGCGATCGCGAAGATGTTCGGGTCGAAGATGATGTCCTCGGGCGGGAAGCCGACCTCGTCGACCAGGATGCGGTAGGCGCGCTCGCAGATCTCGGTCTTGCGCTCGAAGGTGTCGGCCTGGCCGCGCTCGTCGAAGGCCATCACGACGGCCGCGGCGCCGTAGCGGCGCACCAGGCGGGCCTGGCGGCGGAACTCGTCCTCGCCTTCCTTCATCGAGATCGAGTTGACGATGCCCTTGCCCTGCAGGCACTTCAGGCCGGCCTCGATCACGCTCCACTTCGACGAGTCCACCATCACCGGCACGCGCGCGATCTCGGGCTCGCTGGCGACGAGGTTCAGGAAGCGCACCATCGCCGCCTGGCTGTCCAGCATGGCCTCGTCCATGTTGACGTCGATGACCTGCGCGCCGTTCTCGACCTGCTGGCGCGCGACGGCCAGCGCCTGCTCGAACTCGCCGGCCAGGATCATGCGGGCGAACGCCTTCGAGCCGGTGACGTTGGTGCGCTCCCCGATGTTGACGAACAGGTGGCCGTCGGCCAGCGTCACGGGCTCGAGCCCGGACAGCTTCATCGGCGGGGGATTCTTGGCGTCGGCGCCCGTGGCGGCCGTTTCGGCGGAGGACATGTGCCAAATTGTAGGTGCCCACCCTCAAGACCAGCCTTCGCAAGGCCGATATGCCGGTTCTGACAGTCTCTTTTGGCGCTTCACCACCCTGCCCATGAAGGTCGTTCCCCTGCCCTCCGAAGGCCTGCGCATCGGTCGTCCGCTTCCGTTCTCGGTGCGCGACGGCTCGGGTGCGGTGCTGCTGGCGCGCGGTTCGACCATCGAGACCAGCAAGCAGCTCGAGCTGCTGAAGTCGCGCGCGATCTTCATCGACATGGCGGAGATGGAGTCGGTGCAGCGGGCCTACAACGGGCAGCTCGACCAGATGCTGCGCCAGGACGTGGCGCTCGGCCGCATCGCCAGCGCGCGCCCGGACTACGACAGCCTGCCGATGCCCGGCGCCGCCAAGGCCGTCGAACGCCCGCTGGACTGGCCCAATCTGCAAATGCGGCTGCGCATGCTGCTGGTCAACCCGAACGGCGCCGACTGGATCGCGCGGCTGCGCACGCTGCGCGACGACATCCTCGCGCTGGTCGAGCGCAGCCCCGACCGCGCGCTGATGCGGCTGATGTACGACGCCAGCAACGAATTCCAGGACTACAGCGCCAACCACAGCCTGTTCGTCTGCGTGCTCGCCTCGATGGCCTGCACCCAGTTGCCGGGCTGGCAGGCCGGCTGGGCCGAGCCACTGACGCTGGCGTCGCTGACGATGAACCTCGCGTTCACGCAGACGCAGGACGACCTCGCCCGCCAGGCCGGCCCGCTCAGCGAGATGCAGAAGGGCGCGCTGCGCGACCATCCCGAGCGCGCCGCCGCGCTGCTGGCCGAGATCGGCGTCGACGACCCGATGTGGCTGCACGCCGTGCGCCATCACCACACGGCGCCGTCCGGCCCGATGGCCGGCCGCTCGCCCGAGGAGACGATCGCCCGGCTGATCCGCCGCGCCGACCGCTACGCCGCGCGCCTGAGCCCGCGCAAGAGCCGGCCCGCGTCGTCGCCCACCGCGGCGGCGCAGGTCGCGCTGCTGGACGAGGGCGGCCACACCGACGAGGCCGGGCAGGCGCTGATCCGCACGCTGGGGCTGTATCCGCCCGGCGTCTGGGTGAAGCTGCAATGCGGCGAGATCGCGATGGTGGTGCGCCGCACGGCGATCGCCAAGGCGCCGGTGGTCGTCAGCCTGGTCGGCAGGACCGGCATGCCGCTGGCCGTGCCGGCGCTGCGCAACACCAGGCTGCCCGACTTCGCCGTCACCGGTGCCGTCGCGCCGGCGCAGGTGAAGGTGCGGCCCAACCTCGACCTGCTCGAGAAGGCCTGAGCGTCGCGCGTCAGGCCGCGGCCAGCAGCGGCGAGAACAGCGGGTCGCGCACCCCGCGCGGGCGGTACGCGCCCACGCGGCGCGCGATGGCCGCGATGTGCTCGGGCGTCGTGCCGCAGCAGCCGCCGGCGATGTTGAGGAAGCCGGACTTGGCGAACTCCTCGATCAGCGCGCCGGTGACCTCGGGCGTCTCGTCGAAGCCGGTGTCGCTCATCGGGTTGGGCAGGCCGGCGTTCGGATAGCAGCTGACGTAGGTGTCGCTCGCGACCTTGGCCAGCTCCTCGATGTACGGACGCATCAGCGCCGCGCCGAGCGCGCAGTTCAGGCCGACGGCGATCGGGCGCGCGTGGCGCACCGAGTGCCAGAACGCCGTGACGGTCTGGCCCGACAGGATGCGGCCCGACGCGTCGGTGACGGTGCCCGAGATGATCACGGGCAGGCGGATGCCGGTCTCGTCCATCAGCTCGTCGAGCGCGAAGATCGCGGCCTTGGCGTTGAGCGTGTCGAAGATCGTCTCGACCAGGAACAGGTCGGCGCCGCCCTCGACCAGCCCTTCCGCCTGTTCGCGGTAGGCCGCCTTGAGCTCGTCGAAGCTGGTGTTGCGCGCGCCCGGGTCGTTGACGTCCGGGCTGATGCTGGCGGTGCGCGGCGTCGGGCCCAGCGCGCCGGCGACGAAGCGCGGCTTGTCGGGCGTCTCGAACTGGTCGGCGACCTCGCGCGCGAGGCGGGCGGCGGCGACGTTCATCTCGCGCGCCAGGTGGCCCAGGCCGTAGTCGTCCTGCGCGACCGACGTCGCGCCGAAGGTGTTGGTCTCGATGATGTCGGCGCCGGCGGCCAGGTACTGCGAGTGGATCTCGCGCAGCACCTCGGGCTTGACGAGCTGGAGCATCTCGTTGTTGCCCTTGATGTCCTTCGGATGATCCTTGAAGCGCTCGCCGCGGTAGTCGGCTTCGTGCAGCTTGTAGCGCTGGATCATCGTGCCCATCGCGCCGTCGATGATGACGATGCGCTGCGCCAGCAGCTCGGGCAGCCGCGCGCCGCGCGTGAAGACAGGGGTGGGCTTGGACATGCCCGAATTATTGCAGGGCGTCGATAACCGTGTCGGGGCCATCGGGCGAGTACAGCGAGTCGCGGAAGTCGTCGCGGCCGGAGTTGGCGTCGGGCGCCGTGTGCGGGACGGTGCGCGACTCGCCCATCGCCCACAGCGTGAGCAGGCGCGAGGCCATCGGCTTGGCGAACAGGTAGCCCTGCAGCTCGTCGCACTGCAGCGACAGCAGGATGTCGCGCTGGCGCGCGGTCTCGACGCCCTCGGCCACCACGTGCAGCCCCAGCGCGTGCGCGAGCTTGATGACGGCGTCGACGACGGCCAGCGCGTCCTGGCTGCTGCCCAGGTCCTGCACGAAGCTCTGGTCTATCTTCAGCTGCCGCGCGGGCAGCTTTCGCAGATAGGAAAGGCTCGAGTAGCCAGTGCCGAAGTCGTCGATCGCCAGGCTCACGCCGGCGCTGGCCAGCTGCGAGAACGCGTGCAGCGTCTCCTGCGTGTCTTCCATCGCCACCGACTCGGTGATCTCGAAGGTGAGCAGCGCCGGGTCGATGCGGAAGTGGTCGACGGCGATGCGCACGCGCTGCACCAGGTCTTCCTGGCGCAGCTGGTGCACCGACAGGTTGACGGCCACGCGCATGCGCAGGCCCTGCTTGCGCCATTCGCTCATCTGGCGGCAGGCCTCGTCGATCACCCAGTTGCCGATCGCGCCGATCAGGCCGAAGCGCTCGGCGACCGGGATGAAGATGCCCGGCGAGACGAAGCCGCGCACCGGGTGCTGCCAGCGCAGCAGCGCCTCGACGCCGGTGATCTGGCCGGACTTGCCGTGGATCTTCGGCTGGTAGTAGAGCTGCAGCTCGTGGCGCTCGATCGCGTGGCGCAGGTCGTTCTGCAGCGCGAGCTGCTCGCGCGCGTCGAGCTCCATGCGCGGCTCGAAGAACGCGTAGGTCGAGCCGCCGGCCCGCTTGGCCGCGTACATCGCGGCGTCGGCGTTGGCGATCATCTTGGCGTGGTGGCCGTGTTCCGGGTACAGCACGATGCCGATCGACGCCGACAGGTTGACGACGACGTCGTTGGGCAGCACCAGCGGCTCGTTGAGCGCCTCCAGGACGCGCTGGGCGATCGCGGCGGCGACGGCCTCGTGGCCCGGGCGAACGGTCATCAGCAGGAACTCGTCGCCGCCGACGCGGGCAACCGTGTCCTCGGGCCGCGCGATCGCCTGCAGGCGGCGGCCGATCTCGCGTAGCACGGTGTCGCCGGCGACGTGGCCGAACGAGTCGTTGACCGGCTTGAAGCCGTCGAGGTCGATGAACATGACCGCCAGCGCAGCCGGTTCCGGGTCGTGGCCGACCGTGGCCAGCGCGGTGGCCATGCGCTCTTCGAACAGCAGCCGGTTGGGCATGCGCGTCAGCGGGTCGGAGTGGGCCTGGTCGCGCAGGCGCCGGTTGGCGTCGTTGAGCGAGCTGGCCAACTCGCGGTTGCGGGTGTGGGCGTGGGTGTCGAGCCAGGACGCGAACAGGCCGACGGCCACCAGCACCGCGGACAGCCCGCTCACCAGCTCCAGCGTGCCGGCGCCCGGCGCGGCGTGGCCGGCGAGCGCGGCGAAGGTCTCGGGCGGCGGCGGCAACTGGAGCGCGCGCAACGAGAGGATCAGCGCGGCCGCGTGGCATCCGCCGAGCGTGGCCGCGCACAGCCACAGCCGCTGCAGGACATAGCCCGCGTGACGCCAGCGTTCGCCGAACACCAGCCACAGCGCGGTGGCGCAGCCGGCGGCGATGAGCGCGACGGACGGCAGCAGCGTCGGCAGGCCGAACACGGTGCCCGTCGTCGCCGCGCCCCAGCTCAGGCCGCGGCGCGCGATTTCGAACATCGCGGCCCAGCCGGCGGAGAACAACAGCGTGTGGACGGCGCAGCGCGCCACTTCCGGCCAGTCCAGGCGCGCAACGATGTGCAACGCGGCGACCACCGTGGCCGCGACCACGGCCAGCGCGGCGAGCGACGACGGCCGGAACGCCAGCGCCGGCAGCGATACCGGCACCGACAGCGCCGACAGCCCCAGCGCCCAGCTGCCCCACAGGCCGGCGCCGACGCAGCAGACGCTTGCGAGCCACCAGACGAGCACTGTCAGGCGGTCGCGCGAGCGCATGCGCCGCAGCGAGCAGCCGAGCAGAGCGACGGTCGACACGCCGAGCAACGCCATCAGGGCGCAGGCCGGCCAGGCCAGGGAAGCGGACACGACGAATTCCGGCAAGAGGCCGGGGCAGACCGGACGACGCGCGCGGGCTCGTCGAGATTTCCGGCGTTCCCGGCGGGAAGGCACTTTCGACTGTTTCGGAGGGCAAGTCCGAAACCTGAGACCCGGTCACCAAGAAATGCACGCGTTGCGGCGCTGTCGCGAGAACTCCCCACGCGATGCGCCGCCATTTGAATGAGTGAATTCTCATGAAACTCGCGATTCAGCGGGCCCGGGCGCATCGTCCGGCCATCGCCTTTGACTGCCTCGTGCTCCAGGCCCGAAGGCACCGCCGCGCCGAACCATCGTCGGCTGGGGATGCATTGGGCGGCGCCGCTGCTGGGGCCGATCCTCGGCGCGATCGGCAAGTCATGGCCGCTGTTCGCGGTGATCCTGAGCGTGCTGCTCGGATGGGCGAGGGCGCGCTGGCGCCTGCTGCCGGGGACGACCGCGGTGTGGGGCTCGCTCCCGGGCGAGGCGACGGCGATGGTGCTGATGGGCGAGGCGTTCGGCGCCGACGTTCGGCTCGTCGCGCCGATGCAGTGCCTGCGCGTGCTGCTGGTGGGCGCGGCGGCGACCGCCGTCACGCGCCTGTGGCTGCCGACGCACGCGGCGAGCGCATCGTTGATCCCGGTGCATGGGCCGCTGCACCCCGCGGCGTTCGCCGAGACGCTGGTGTTGGCCGCCGACGGCGCCGGGCTGGCCGTGCGCCTGCGCATCCCTGCCGGCGCCCTGCTGCTGCCGATGTTCGCGGGCGTCGTGCTGAACGACACCGGCCTGCTGGCGATCGAGTTGCCGTGGTGGCTGCTGGCCGCGTGCTACGCACTGATCGCGCCGTGCGGCGCCCTGGCGCGAGTCGTGCATGTCGATCCGTTGACGGCCTGCCTGGCCACCAACCCCGGCGGAGCCGACACGGTGGCCATCATCGCCGGTTCGAGTCCGGTGGACGTGCTCTTCGTGCTGGCGATCGTGCGCTTTGTCGCGCGCCGTCGTGACGGCGCTCAGTGCAGGATCAGCGGCTGCTGCGCCAGCCCGGTGTAGCGGCCGATGAATTCCTCCACCTGGTCCTGCGTCGGCTCGGTGCGCGCGAGTTCCTCCACGCCTTCGCGGAACTGCTGCGCCAGCGCGCCCTCGATGTAGATCTCCTTGCGTGCGAACTTGTCGACGATCTCGTAGCCGCCGCGCGAGAGCGGCGTGTCGCTGGCCTCGAGGATGTCGCCCTCGCGCGGGGCGACCGGCACGTCGAGTTCGACCACCACGAAGTTGTCGGAGTTGTAGACCATGGTCGTCATGACGGCATCCTTGTGAATTGGTTCGAAGTTGATGGCGGGCGCCGGAATATCAAGAGTTGCGCAGCCAGAGCGACATCGACCAGGGCCCGGGCGGCGTGCTCATGCGCAGTCCGGCGGGCAGGTGGTGCAGCGAGGGCGACAACCAGGCCTCGATGCGCAGGTCGTAGGGTTGTTCGGGGTCACGCAGCAGATGAAGCAAGGCGGGGGCCCGATTGCCGGATGCTGACAGTTCGTTACCTTGCCGGCGCAGCTCCGGCGGGGGATCGCCCGTCGGCAGCACGCGGAATGTCCAGCGCTCGAGCTCGCCGCGCAGCCCGGCGACCTGCAGATCCCAGTGCGTGGAACGCTGGCCGCGTCGCGCGCCGGCCTCGACGATGGCGGCGAGCTGCGCGATCCAGCTCCAGCGATCCTGCGCGCCGGCCGCCACCGCCGGCGCGCCCGATGCACCGGAAAAGCGCACGACGCCTCGTTCGCGGTCGAAGCTGACGGTGCGCCGGTCGCGGCCCTTCTCGCGCTCGACGAGCCGCAGCGGCGCGACACCGGCCGCGTCGAACGTGCCCGTGCTTTGCCATTCGCGCGGCGGCTTGTCGCCGACCGCCGTGGCCAGCCGCAGCGAGAAGGCGTCAGCCTCGCGCCGCCATTCGAGCTCGGCCACGCCCGCGGACGACGCGGCGGCGCCCGCCTGCACGAGCGCGTAGCGCAGCGAGGCAGACGGCGGCGCGCGCGTGGCGTAGACCGGCCAGGCCTGGGCATCGCGCGGCACGTGCCGCAGCGCGCCGCCGTCGCCCGCGCGCGGCGCGGGCGTGACGCGCGCCCGGGCGGCGGCGTGCGCGGGCTCGGCGGCCGCATCGGACGACGTCAGGGGAACTTGCGCGCGCGCCTGCACACTGAGCAGGACGACGCGGTGAACTCCTGCCCGCGCGGGCGCCAACGCCGGCCAGCCGCCGATGGCGAGTTGCCATGCCAGGGCGTGTGCCGCCAGCACCACCAGCGTCAATCCGCAAAGACGTCGCGTTCGCATCGGACAATACTGCCATCGCTGCTTCCAGACACCCGGCGCGGAACCGGGCATTTCCATGAAACTTGCCACCTACAAGGATGGGTCGCGCGACGGCCAGCTGGTCGTCGTCTCGCGCGACCTCACGCAGGCCCATTTCGCCACCGGCATCGCCACGCGCCTGCAGCAGGCGCTGGACGACTGGAACTTCATCGCGCCGCTGCTGCAGGACCTGTCGGTCGCGCTGAACCACGGCAAGACGCGCCACGCGTTCCCGTTCGTGCCCGAGCAGTGCATGGCGCCGCTGCCGCGCGCGTTCCAGTGGGCCGACGGCTCCGCCTACCTGAACCATGTCGAACTCGTGCGCAAGGCGCGCGGCGCCGAGATGCCCGAGAGCTTCTTCGGCGACCCGCTGATGTACCAGGGCGGCAGCGACGACTTCCTCGGTCCCTGCGACGCGGCGACGTTCGCCAGCGCCGACTGGGGCATCGACTTCGAGGGCGAGGTGGCCGTCGTCACCGGCGACGTGCCGATGGGCGTCGCGCCCGAGCAGGCGCTCGAAGGCGTGCGCCTCGTGATGCTGGCCAACGACTGGAGCCTGCGCAACATGATCCCGGCCGAACTGGGCAAGGGATTCGGCTTCCTGCAAAGCAAGCCCGCCACGGCGTTCAGCCCGGTCGCGGTGACGCCGGACGAACTGGGCGACGCCTGGCAGGGCGGCCGCGTGCACCTGCCGCTGACCTGCACCTGGAACGGCCGCAAGGTCGGCGCCTGCGACGCCGGCCCCGAGATGACCTTCCACTTCGGCCAGCTGATCGCGCATCTGGCCAGGACGCGCAACGTGCGCGCCGGCTCCATCGTCGGCTCGGGCACCGTCAGCAACAAGGACTGGAGCAAGGGCTGGAGCTGCATCGCCGAACAGCGCGCGATCGAGACCATCGAGCACGGCGAGCCGAAGACGGGCTTCATGCAGTACGGCGACGTGATCCGCATCGAGATGAAGCGCGACAACCACTCGGTGTTCGGCGCCATCGAGCAGCAGGTGCTGGAGTGCGAATGAGCTGGCGCGCGCTGGCGTCGGCGTTCCTTCTCGTCGCGGCGCCTGCGTGGGCGGCGGCGGTGGCCGAGCCGGGCGGCACGGCCGATGCGCCCGCCATCGCGGCCGACGTGCGCTGCCCGCCCGAGGCGGGGCAGCCGACGGCCGAGCAAGCCGCGGCCGGCATGCGCGCCGCGGTCGACAGCGGCCTGATGTGGAAGGCCACCAAGGGCGGGCGCACGGTCTGGCTCTACGGCACGATCCACGTGGCCAAGCTGTCCTGGGCCTATCCCGGACCGGACGTGATGCACGCGCTGATGGCCAGCGACGTGGTCGCGCTGGAGCTCGATGTCACCGATGCGGGCGTGATCGATCGCCTGCGCAAGGCCATCGAGCGCCGCCCCGACGCGCCCGCGCTGCCCGAGGCGCTGCAGCGCCGGCTCGCGGCGCAGATGGCCGCCAACTGCATCGCGCCGGACCACCTGGCCAGCCTGCGCCCCGAGATGCAGGCCGTCACCGTCGACCTCGCGACCGCGCGCCAGTTCGGGCTCTATCCCGAGTACGGCATCGACACGGTGATCGCAGGCGTCGCGCGCACGCTGCGCAAGCCGCTGCGCTCGCTCGAGACGCCCGAATCGCAGGCGGCGCTGCTGGTCAGCGACGATCCCGCCGAGACCGCGCGCACCGTCGGCGAGGTGCTCGACGAGCTCGAGGGCGGCCAGAGCCCGCAGATGCTGCAGCGGCTGGCCGGCGACTGGCAGCGCGGCGACCTGGCCGACCTGGACGCGTACGGCCAGTGGTGCGACTGCCTCGACACGCCGGAGCAGCGCGCCGAGTTCGTCAAGCTGATCGACGAGCGCAACCCGCTGATGGCCGACAAGATCGCCAAGTGGAACGCCGAGGGCAAGTCGCTGTTCGTTGCCGTCGGCTCGCTGCACATGACCGGACGCATCGGGCTGCCGGAGCTGCTCAAGGCGCGCGGCTTCCAGGTCGAACGCGTGCCGTTCGCCGACGCGCACTGAAGCTCGGCCAAGGCGTAGGATCATCGACCTGACGCCACTCCACGAGGTCTCCATGTCCGACATCCCGAATTTCGCGAAGCTCGTGCCCGGATTCGATTTCCTGCAGGGCCTGGTGAAGAACGCCGGCTCGGCCTTGCCCAGCATGGGCCAGTGGGTGGCGCCGACGCTCAATCCCGAGGAGCTGCAGAAGCGCATCGACGAGTTGAAGACGGTGCAGTTCTGGCTCGATCAGAACGCGAAGATGCTGGGCACGACGATCCAGGCGCTGGAGGTTCAAAGGATGACCCTCTCGACGCTGAAGACGATGAACGTGCAGATGACCGACCTGCGCGACGCGATGAAGGTGGCGCCGCTCGCGTCGGCCGGCTCCGCCGCGTCGGCGGCCGCCGGCTCGGTCGCCAACAGCTTCGGCGCCGACGCGCTGATGCAGGCGGCCCGCAACGCGATGGGCAACATCCCCGGCATGTCCAAGCCGGCGGAGGCGGCGTCCGAACCCGCGCCGCCGCCCGAGCCCGCGCCCGCGCCCGCGCCGAAGGCGAAACCCAAGGCGCCGCCCGCGGAAGCGCCGGCGGCCGCGGCGGCGGGCGTGGTCGATCCGATGCAGTGGTGGGGCGCGCTCACCAAGCAGTTCACGCAGCTGGCCGCGAGCGCGATGAAGGACAGCGCCGCCGACGCGGCCAAGAGCCTGGCCGGCGCGATGATGAAGCAGGGCACGGACGCGGCCAGCGAGATGATCAAGAAGGCCGTCAAGGCGCCGGCGGGCGTCGCGGCCAAGGCGATGTCGGCCGCGACCCAGGCCGCGAGCGCGACCGGCGCCAAGGCCGCCGCCAGGAAGACCGAACAGCCCGCGGCCGCCAGGAAGGCGCCCGCCCGCAAGACCTCTGCTCGAAAGACCACGTCCCGTGCCACGAAGCCCCGAGCGAGTTGACCCGGTCCTGGGCGAGGACGACGCGCCCTCGATGCTCGCCCACCCGGGTTGGGCCAACACCATGGCGGCGGGCTTCGACGGCGAGAGCGCGATCGCGCCCTCGCGCCTGGACGAGCGCGACACCACGCCCACGCGGGACGCGCCCGCGCCCGCGCGCGCGGCGGTCAGCCAGGCCACGCTCGTCGACGCGCTGCGCGGGCTGCTGCCGCCGCACGCGCTCATGTGGCGCGAGGAAGAGACCACGCCGTACGAGTGCGACGGCCTCACGGCCTATCGCGAGCGGCCGCTGGCCGTCGCGCTGCCCGAGACCGAGGAGCAGGTGTCGGCGATCTTGGCGGCGTGCCACCGGCTGGGCGTGCCGGTCGTCGCGCGCGGCGCGGGCACCGGGCTGTCCGGCGGCGCGATGCCGCATGCGAACGGACTGACGCTGTCGCTGGCCAAGTTCAACCGGATCGTCAAGGTCGATACCCGGGCCCGTACCGCCACCGTGCAGTCGGGCGTGCGCAACCTGGCCATCAGCGAGGCCGTGGCGCCGCACGGCTTCTACTACGCGCCCGATCCGTCGAGCCAGATCGCCTGCACCATCGGCGGCAACGTCGCCGAGAACTCGGGCGGCGTGCACTGCCTCAAATATGGCCTGACGCTGCACAACGTGCTGCAGGTGCGCGGCTTCCTGGCCGACGGCAGCCCGGCCACCTTCGGCTCGCTGGCGCTCGACGCGCCGGGGCTGGACCTGATCTCGGTGGTGGTCGGCAGCGAGGGCATGCTGGCCGTCATCGTCGAGGTCGTCGTCAAGCTCACGCCCAAGCCGCAGGTGGCGCGCTGCATCATGGCCAGCTTCGACAACGTGCGCGCCGCGGGCGACGCGGTGGCGGCCATCATCGCCAACGGCCTGATCCCGGCCGGCCTCGAGATGATGGACAAGCCGATGACCGCCGCGGTCGAGGCCTTCGTCAACGCCGGCTACGACCTCGACGCCGCCGCCATCCTGCTGTGCGAGAGCGACGGCACGCCCGAGGAAGTGCAGGAAGAGATCCTGCGCATGAAGTCGGTGCTGGTCGCCGCGGGCGCGACGCAGCTGGAGGTCAGCGACAACGAGGCGCAGCGCCTGAGGTTCTGGAGCGGCCGCAAGAACGCGTTCCCCGCCTCGGGCCGGCTGAGCCCGGACTACATGTGCATGGACTCGACGATCCCGCGCGCGCGGCTGGCCGACATGCTGCTGGCCATCGGCGAGATGGAACGCACCTTCGGCCTGCGCTGCTGCAACGTCTTCCACGCCGGCGACGGCAACCTGCACCCGCTGATCCTGTTCGACGCCAACGACCCCGACCAGCTGCATCGCGCCGAAGCCTTCGGCGCCGAGATCCTCGAGCTGAGCGTCGCGATGGGCGGCACGATCAGCGGCGAGCATGGCGTCGGCGCCGAGAAGCTCAACTCGATGTGCGTGCAGTTCTCCGAGAGCGAGCGCGCGCAGATGCTGGCGCTGAAGGCCGCGTTCGACCCGCAGGGCCTGCTCAACCCGGGCAAGGTCATCCCGACGCTCGCGCGCTGCGCCGAGTACGGGCGCATGCACGTCAAGCGCGGCGCGTTGGCCTTCCCCGAGCTGGAACGTTTCTGAAGCGATGAACGACACATTGATCGGCCTGGCCGAACGCGTGCGCCAGGCGACCGCCGCCAAGGCCATCCTGCGCATCCGCGGCGGCAACACCAAGTCCTTCATGGCGGGCGTGATCTCCGATGCGGCGACGCTCGACATGCGCAGCTACGCCGGCATCGTCGACTACGCGCCCAGCGAGCTGTTCATCACCGCGCGCGCCGGCACGCCGCTGGTCGAGATCGAGAAGGTGCTGGCCGAGCGCGGCCAGTGCCTGCCGTTCGACCCGCCGCGCTTCGCCGACGAGACGGGCGCGCTCGGCGGCACCGTCGGCGGCATGGTGGCCGCGGGCCTGGCCGGCCCCGGGCGCGCGGCGGTCGGCGGCGTGCGCGACTACGTGCTGGGCGTGCTGCTGCTCAATGGCCGCGGCGACCTGATGCACTTCGGCGGGCAGGTGATGAAGAACGTCGCCGGCTACGACGTGTCGCGCCTGCTGGCCGGCTCGTGGGGCGCGCTGGGCGCGATCTGCGAGGTGTCGCTGAAGGTGCTGCCGATGCCCGTCGCCACCGCGACGCTGCGCTTCGACATGCGCCAGGGCGAGGCGCTCGACCACCTGCATGCCTGGGCCGGCCAGCCGTTGCCGCTCAATGCGAGCGTGTGGTGGCGCGACACGCTGGCGATCCGCCTGCGCGGCGCGAAAGCGGCCGTCGCCTCCGCGGTGAGCCGGCTCGGCGGCGAAGTGATCCCCAACGAGCTGGGCGACGCGTTCTGGGAAGGCCTGCGCGACCAGCGCGACGAGTTCTTCATCGAGGCCCGCCACGCCGCCGAACGCGACAAGAGCGCGCTGTGGCGGCTGTCGCTGCCGCCGACCACGCCGGTGCTGCCGTCGTTCGAGGACACGCTCATCGAGTGGGGCGGTGCCCAGCGCTGGATCGTCGCGGGCGCCGAGGACACGCTGGTGCTGCACCGCGCCGAGCGCGCCGGCGGCAGCGCGTTCCGCGTCATCGGCGGCGTGGGCGACGGTGCCGGCTACGCGACGCCGCTGGCGCCGTCGTTGCTCGCGATCCACCGGCGGCTGCGAGAATCGTTCGATCCGCACGGCGTGTTCGTGCCGGGCCGCCCGATGCGCTTCTAGCCGATGCAAACCAATCTCTCTCCCGAATTCGCCGGCACGCCCGATGGCCTCGAGGCCGAGGCCATCCTGCGCAAGTGCGTCCACTGCGGCTTCTGCACCGCCACCTGCCCGACCTACCAGCTGCTGGGCGACGAGCTCGATGGCCCGCGCGGCCGCATCTACCTGATGAAGCAGGTGCTCGAAGGGCAGGCGCCGACGCGCGCGACGCAGGTGCATCTCGACCGCTGCCTGACCTGCCGCAACTGCGAGTCGACGTGCCCGTCGGGCGTCGAGTACGGCAACCTGGTCGACATCGGCCGCCGCATCGTCGACGCCAAGGTCGACCGCCCGCTCGGCGAGCGCACGAAGCGCTGGCTGCTGCGCGAAGGCCTGACGTCGCCGCTGTTCGCGCCGGCGCTGAAGCTGGGCCAGGCGATGCGGCCGCTGCTGCCGAAGTCGCTCAAGGCCAAGGTCGAACCCAAGGGCGCGCCCGATGCGCACGCAGGCCTGTGGCCGCAGCGCACGCACGCGCGCAAGGTGCTGATGCTCATGGGCTGCGTGCAGCCGGCGATGAAGCCCAACATCAACGCCGCGACCGCGCGCGTGCTCGACCTGGCCGGCGTGCAGACCATCGTTCCCGATGGCGCCGGCTGCTGCGGCGCGGTGCGCAGCCACGGCGGCGACCACGACGGCGGCCTGGACGACATGCGCCGCAACATCGACGCGTGGTGGCCGTGGGTCGCCGGCCTGACCGACGCCGGCGCGGTCGAGGCGATCGTGATGAACGCGTCGGGCTGCGGCGTCACTGTCAAGGACTACGGCCACGCGCTCGCCCGCGATCCCGACTACGCCGAGAAGGCGGCCCGCGTCAGCGCGCTCACCCGCGACCTGAGCGAGCTGCTGGACGGCCTGATGCCCGCGCTGCTCGCCCACTGGCAGGGCGTGCGCGAGCGCCGCGGCACCGCGGCGCCCGAGCATGCGCCCGGCGTGCCGCTGGTGTTCCATCCGCCGTGCACGCTGCAGCACGGCCAGCAGCTGCGCGGCGGCGTCGAGCGGATGCTGACCGCGCTCGACTTCGACGTCCGCCTGGCCGCCACCGAAAGCCACCTGTGCTGCGGCTCCGCCGGCACCTACTCGGTGCTGCAGCCGGAGATCGCGACGCAGCTGCGCGATCGCAAGCTGGCCGCGCTGTCTGCCGCGCAGCCCGGGCCGCGGGCGATCGTGTCTGCCAACATCGGCTGCATCTCGCACCTGCAGTCCGGCACCGCGACGCCGGTGCGGCACTGGATCGAACTGGTCGACGAGCGGTTGGCAGGATGAGCGCGGTTGTCCTGATCCCCACGACCGGCGCGCCTTCGTTGCGTCGCGCGGTCGAGAGCGTCCTCGCGCAGACAGTGCCCACCGCCTGCTACGTCGTCTGCGACGGCCCGCAATTCCGCGCCCAGGTCGACGATGCCCTCCGCGGGCTGGACGTGCCCGTGTGCGTGCTGCCGCGCAACGTGGGCGCCGGCGGCTTCTACGGCCACCGCATCTACGCCGCGTTCGCGCACCTGGTCGACGAGGATCACGTGCTGTTCCTCGATCAGGACAACTTCCTGTCGCCCGAGCACGTCGCGCAGTGCATCGACCTCATCGCGGCGCGCCGCCTGCAGTGGTGCTACAGCCTGCGCAACATCTGCACGCCCGAAGGCGAGTTCCTCTGCCGGGACGACTGCGAGAGCCTGGGCAAGTGGCCGGCATTCACGAACAGCCATCTGATCGACACCAGCTCGTACTGCGTCCGCCGCGAGGTGCTGCTGCAAAGCGCGCACGTGTGGCACGGCAAGTGGGGCCAGGATCGCGTGTTCGCCCAGGTGATGATGCAGAACTTCAAGGCCTTCGACTGCACCGGCCGATACACCGTGCAGTATTGCCTCGGCGGCAACGAGGGCTCGGTGACGAAGGAATTCTTCGAGCAGGGCAACGCGCAGATGCTGCAGCGCTACAAGCGCGGTTTCCCGTGGACGAAGGCATGAGAACCTGATCCGGCGGGCACTGCGGTAAGCGAGACTGTCCAACGCGCCCGAACTGGCGCACAGTCGAGGGCTCATGACCGCGTCCGCAATCCTTCCGTCGCTGCTGCGCCGCGCCGTCGCGGCCATCGGCATGGCGGCCGCATCCCCTGCAATGGCCGGTTCGCCGTCGACGGTGCCCGACACCATGGCCCAGCGCATGCAGCCCTGCAGCGCCTGCCACGGCAAGGAGGGCCGGGCGACCCAGCAGGGCTTCTTCCCGCGCATCGCGGGCAAGCCGGCGGGCTACCTCTACAACCAGCTGGACAACTTCCGCAGCGGCCGGCGCGCATATCCGACGATGACCTACTTCGTCGAGCAGATGTCGGACGACTACCTGCACGAGATCGCCGACTACTTCGCCGCGCTGGACCTGCCCTACGCGGCGCCGCAGACGGTGGGCGCGCCGGCCGACGAGATCGCGCGCGGCGAGGCGCTGGTGCGCCAGGGCGACGCGGCGCACGGCATCCCCGCCTGCGTGCAGTGCCACGGCGCGGCGATGACCGGCGTCCTGCCCGCCATTCCCGGCCTGCTGGGCCTGCCGCGCGGCTATCTGGTCGAACAGTTCGGCGCCTGGCGCACCGGCCAGCGCAAGGCGCGGGCGCCCGACTGCATGGCGCAGGTCGCGACGTCGCTGACGTCCGCCGACATCACCGCGGTGGCCACGTGGCTGTCGTCGCAGCCGGTGGTGGCCGGGCCGGCCGCGGCCGACACGCTCGCGCGGCCGCTGCCGATCGCGTGCGGGAGCGTTCCGCCATGAGGCTGACCTGGTCGCGCGTGGGCATCCTGATGGCCGTGCTGCTGTTGGTGGCCGCGGGCGTTGTCGCGTGGCTCAACGTCGCCGGCGAGGATCCGCTCACCGGCGACGCCAACTCCTTCGTCGCGACGCCCGAGCAGGTGGCGCGCGGCGCCTACCTGGCGCGCGCGGGCAACTGCGCCGCCTGCCACACCGACCGCGGCGGCGCGGCGTTCGCCGGCGGCAAGGGCATCGCCACGCCCTTCGGCACCGTGTTCGCGAGCAACCTCACGCCCGACGCGAAGACGGGCATCGGCACCTGGTCGGCCGCGCAGTTCTGGCGCGCGATGCACAACGGGCGCTCCGCCGACGGGCGCCTGCTGTATCCGGCGTTTCCGTATCCGAACTTCACCGAGATCACGCGCGCCGACTCCGACGCGCTGTTGGCCTTCCTGCGCTCGCAGGTGCCGGTCGCGCAGGTCAACCGGCCGCACGCGTTGCGCTTCCCGTACGGCCTGCAGCCGTCGCTGGCGGTCTGGCGCGCGCTGTTCTTCTCGCCTGGCGTCTACGAGCCCGTGGTCGAGCGTTTGGTGCAGTGGAACCGCGGCGCCTACCTGGTGCGTTCGCTCGGGCACTGCGCCGCCTGCCATTCGCCGCGCAACGCGTTCGGTGCCACGCGCGACAGCCTCGAGCTGAGCGGCGGGCTGATCCCGCTGCAGAACTGGTACGCGCCGTCGCTGGCCTCGAGCGCCGAGGCCGGCGTGGCCGACTGGTCGACGGCCGAGGTGTCCGCGCTGCTCAAGACCGGGCTCACGCCGCGCGGCGCGGCGCTCGGGCCGATGGCCGAGGTCGTGTTCCGCAGCACGCAGTACCTGAATGACGCCGACATCGCCGCGATGGCCGAGTTCCTCAAGAGCCTGCCGCAGACACCGCCGCACGCGCGCGCGGCCGTCGAGCTCGGCAAGGACGTGCGCACGCACGGCGAGGCGCTCTACAAGGATCACTGCGCGGCCTGCCACGGCGCGAACGGCGAGGGCGGCAGCGGGCCCGGCGGCGTCGTCTACGTGCCGCTGGCGG
Source organism: Scleromatobacter humisilvae (assembly GCF_023231945.1). Lineage (GTDB taxonomy): Bacteria > Pseudomonadota > Gammaproteobacteria > Burkholderiales > Burkholderiaceae_C > Scleromatobacter > Scleromatobacter humisilvae. The sequence continues at coordinate 1,884,657 of NZ_JAJLJH010000001.1, read as the reverse complement.
GCAACCGCAAGGTGCTGCTCGACACACCCGCCAACCTGATTCACATCGTCGTCAACGGGGGCTTCCCGCCGACGACCGCCGGCGACCCGCGACCCTACGGCATGCCGCCGTTCGGGCCGGCGCTGAAGGACGAGGAGATCGCCGTGCTCGCAAGCTACGTGCGCAGCGCCTGGGGCAACGCGGCGCCGCCGGTGAGCGCGCTGGACGTGCTCAACGCGCGCTGAACGCGTGCGGCCGCCCGCCGTTCGTCGCATGGCCCTCGCCATCGCCCCGGGATGAGTTCATGCTTGTGGCCCGCCTCGTCGCTGTGGCGACCGGGCTGACCGGCTTTCAGCTCACCCGAAAGTGGAGTCCCTCATGAACGTCCTCAAGACCGCCTGTTCCTCCGCCCTCGTCCTCGCCGGCGCGCTGCTGGCCTGCGGATCCGCGCAAGCCGCGCCGGCCTGCGACTCGGTGTCGCGGGTCGAACGCAACATCGTCGACCGCGCCGACGACATCGACGCGCTGCGCGCCTACGTCTGGCGCACCACGATCATCTACGGCATCGACATGTTCGAGGTGCGCGAGAACCTCGAGAAGTGGCAGGCAGCGGTCGATTGCCGCAGGCAGATGTCGGCGTCCGACCCGGCCGACGACATCGCCGCGCCGACCCTGGTCGCGCAGCGCTGATCAACCGCGGAAGATCGCCCCGCCCGACGGCGCGCCGATGGTGCCGCCGTCGACGACGATCTCCGCCGCCGTCATGCCCGAGGCGCGCGGCGAGGCCAGGAACACCACCGCGTTGGCGACTTCGTCGGCCTCCGCCAGCCGGCCCATCGGGATGCGCGGCGCGAGATGGGCCTCGGTCGCGTCCAGCGTGGCCCCGGCGCGCGCGCCGCGGGTCCAGATCGGCGTGCGCGTCGCGCCCGGGATCACCGTGTTGACGCGGATGCCCCGCGGCGCGAGCTCGGTCGCGAACACCTTGGCCATGCCGGTGACGCCGGCCTTGGTCGCCGAATAGGCCGCCGTGCCGCCCACCGCGAGTTCGCGCATCACCGAGCCGTTGAGCACGATGGAACTGCCCTCCTTGAGCAGCGGTAGCACCGATTGCACCGTGAAGAACACCGCCGTGAGGTTGGTGTCGACGATGTTGCGGAAGGCCTCGTAGGTCGTCGAGCCGAGCGGCGTCGGCCCCGAGATGCCGGCGTTGGCGAACACGATGTCCAGCGATCCGAAGGCCTTGCCGACCGCGCTGGCGATGGCGGCCAGGTCGTCGGAGTTGTTGAGGTCGGCCTGCAGCGCCAGCACCTCGCCGCCGAGTTCGGTCGCGGCTTCGTCGAGCTTGGCGCGATCGCGTCCGGTGATCGCCACGCGCGCGCCCTGCGCGAGCATGAGGCGCGCCGTCGCCAGGCCGATGCCGCTGTTGCCGCCGGTGATGAGTGCCGTCTTGCCTTGGAGTTCCATGATGATGTCCTGGTGGTGGGTGTCCGAGATAGTCACTATACAAAAAATAGTGACTACTCGTGCGGTAGTGACTTTGGTATCATCAGGGCATGGCCCGCCTGTATTCGGATCCGCTTTGCCCCGTCGCCTGCGCGCTGGACGTGATCGGCGAGAAATGGACGCTGCTGATCCTGCGCGACCTGACGCGCAATCCGTCGCGCCGCTTCCAGGACCTGCTCGACTCCCTGCACGGCTGCGCGCCCAACACGCTGTCCGCGCGCCTGTCGTCGCTGGAGGAGGCGGGACTGATCGAGCGGCGCCAGTACGAGCAGCATCCGCCCCGCATGGAATACGTGCTCACCGACAAGGGCCGCGAGGTGCGGCCGGTGCTCAAGGCGCTGAAGGCCTGGGGCCAGACACTGCAGGCCCAGAAGGCCTGACTCAGCCCGCCCCGGCGGCGGCCAGCACGTCGGCCAGCACGTGCACGGCGCCGCAGTCGCGTGCCCGGTAGCCGGGCAGCGCATCCACCTCGGCGCGGAACGCGTCGCTGCGCAGGATCGCCAGCACCTGCTCGATCTCCGGCCGCGCAAGCGCGTCGCGGCGGCAGAGCGCGAAGTAGCGTTCGGTGGCCAACGGGATGAAGTCCAGCTTGAAGTGGCGCGCCGGCCGTTCGAGGCCGAAGCCGACGTCGGCCATGCGACTGCCGACGAACGCCGCCACCGCCGCGTGCGTGAACTCGCCGTGCTCGTAGCCGACGATGGCGCCGGTGTCGACGTCGGCCGTGGCGAGCAGCGCATCGAGCAGGAAGCGCGTGCCCGAGCCGCGCTGGCGGTTGATGAAGCGCAGGCCCGGGCGCACGAGGTCGGCCAGCCCCTGCACGCGCAGCGGGTTGCCCGGCGCCACCATCAGGCCTTGGGTGCGGTCGGTGATGTCGATGACGACGTGCTCCTGCGGATCCAGCCAGTGCGCGTAGAACTCCCAGCCGCGCGCCTCGAGGGCACCGTGCGGCACGTGGAAGCACGCCAGGTCGCTCGCCCCGTCGTGCAGCGAGGCGGCGGCGTCCTGGCTGTTGGTGTAGACGCGCTCGACGTCGACGCCCGCGGCGCGCAGCATCGCCATCAGCTTCTCGATGGCGAAGCCGTGGCTGGCGTGGATGCGCAGCAGGCGCTGCGGCGGCGCGATGACGCGCTGCAGCTCGACCTCGAGCTCGGACGCGAGCGTGTCCAGCGCGGGCGCCAGCCGCGCGGCGATGCGGCGATCGGCCCACACGAGCTTGTCGCCCAGCGGCGTCAGGCGCGAACCGCGGCCGCGTTCCATCTGCAGCAGCGGCGCGCCGAACCAGGCCTCGCCGTGGCGGATGGTGTCCCAGGCATGGCGGTACGACAGCCCGGCGCGCTGGCACGCCGCGGCGATGCTGCCCGTCTCGGCCACGCAGACCAGCAGGTCGATCAGGCGCGGGCCCAGCGCATCGCCGCCGTCGTGGGAGATCGTCCACTGGGGACGGATGGAGATCTTGTGCATCGCGATATGAACCCTCGTCGCGACGATAGGCGATCGCGCCGCCAAAGCAAGAGGCATCGCCGCGGCGGAATCGCGCCGACGCGTGCACGAAGTCACCGGATCGTGCGCCGCGCCTGTCCTGCTCGACCGCGCGCGCACTGTCAATGCCTGGAGTGGGTGATTCGTGCGGATGCCCCGCGGGGTAATCGTCCGACTTGTCTAGGGATGTCGCTTTTTGCCATCGCGCCGCTCGACCTCAATGCAACAAAAGGTACGCAGCCCGGAGATGTCGATTGATGCCGCAATGCAGCATCACGACCTCCTAAACCAAGGGGCCCGGATGTCGAAGTGCGGGATTGGAGGCGGTCGATGGTTAGGGTTGGTATTTAGAGCCTGACCGCATATTGCAACGGTCCCCACGGGATACTTACAGTCGGGCAGTCGTCGGTGTTGGGACAACGACGATCGATGCTCGCAGGTCATAAAAAGGATCAAGATGTCTACCGTCATGAACGGCGCCGAGGCTGCGCCTTCCGGGGGGCTGCTCTCGAAGGAGCGCACCATCGCCGGCCCCGGCTACAACCGCTGGCTTCTGCCGCCTGCCGCGCTCGCCATCCACCTGTGCATCGGCATGGCCTACGGCTTCTCGGTGTTCTGGCTTCCCCTGTCCAAGCTCCTGCCCGGCGCGCCGCTGTGTTCCAAGGATCCATCGGCGGCGACCAACTTCTGGATGCAACTGGTCAACTCGCTGACCGGCACCGACACCCACAGCGTGCGCTACGTCGTGACCAAGGCGCTGTTCGGCGGCCTCGGCGAGATGACGCTGTCCACCTGCAACTGGGATGTCTCGGCGCTCGGCTGGATCTTCACGCTGTTCTTCGTGGTGCTGGGTTGCGCCGCCGCGCTGTGGGGCGGCTGGCTCGAGCACGTCGGCCCGCGCAAGGCCGGCGTCGTCGCGGCGGTCTGCTGGGCGGGCGGCATGGCGCTGTCCACCATCGGCGTGGCCACGCACCAGCTGTGGATGGTCATCCTGTTCCTTGGCGTGATGGGTGGCGTGGGCCTGGGCCTGGGCTACATCTCGCCGGTGTCGACGCTGATCAAGTGGTTCCCCGATCGCCGCGGCATGGCCACCGGGATGGCCATCATGGGCTTCGGGGGCGGCGCGATGATCGGCTCGCCCCTGGCCGCCAAGCTGATGGCGGCGTTCGGCACCGACGGCAGCAACGGCGTGCAGACGACGCTGCTGGTCATGGCCGCCGTCTACTTCGTGTTCATGATGGGCGGCGCGTTCGGCTACCGCATCCCGGCCGCGGGCTGGAAGCCCGAAGGCTGGACGCCGCCGGCGCCCGACGCCAACGCGATGATCACCCGCGGCCACGTGCACGTGAAGCGCATCTGGGGCATCCCGCAGTTCTGGCTCGTCTGGCTGGTGCTGTGCATGAACGTGTCGGCGGGCATCGGCGTGATCGGCCTGGCCAGCCCGATGCTGCAGGAGATCTTCGGCGGCCACCTGATCGGCCTGGACACCAAGTTCGCCGACCTGGCCAAGCCCGACCTGACCAAGATCGCGGGCGTCGCCGCCGGTTTCGCCGCGCTGATCAGCCTGTTCAACATCGGCGGCCGCTTCTTCTGGGCGAGCATCTCCGACAAGATCGGCCGCAAGATGACCTATGTGGTCTTCTTCGTGCTGGGCGCCGCGATGTACGCGAGCCTGCCCAACACCGCGGGCGTGTCCAAGCCGCTGTTCGTTGCCGCGGTCTGCGTCATCCTGAGCATGTACGGCGGCGGCTTCGCCACGGTGCCGGCCTACCTGTCCGACCTGTTCGGCACGCAGATGGTGGGCGCCATCCACGGCCGCCTGCTGACCGCGTGGTCCACCGCCGGCATCCTGGGCCCGGTCGTCGTCAACTACATGCGCGACTACCAGCTGAGCCTGGGCATCCCGCGCGAGCAGGTCTACAACCAGACGATGTACATCCTGGTGGGCTTCCTGGTCGTCGGCCTGGTGTGCAACCTGCTGATCCGCCCGGTCAACCAGAAGTACTTCATGACGGACGCCGAGCTGGCCGAAGAAAAGCGCCTCGCGCACGAACGCGCCGCCGCCAACGCCGTGACCGGCGCGGGTGCGGCCACCGCCCCGAGCAGCCCGGCCACCGTGGCGCTGGCCTGGCTGGCCGTCGGCATTCCCCTGGCATGGGGCGTCTGGCAGACGCTCATCAGTGCGGCCAAGCTCTTCAACTGACGACCTGCGGGGCATGCCCCGAGGGTCCGCACCGCGGGCGCCGCAAGGCCCCGCGGCGACGGACTCGGAACGCGAGCTGCTGTCGCAGGCCCTGGCGCTCCACCTGCCGGACGTTCCGGCCGAGGTTCCGGGCGCCAGCGCCTCCGCGCTGCTGCCCGTCCTCCACCACATCCAGGACGCGCTCGGCTTCGTGCCGCAGCCGCTCGTCCCCGAGATCGCCGCCGCGCTCAGCCTGTCGCGGGCCGAGGTGCACGGCGTCCTCACCTACTACCACCACTTCCGCACTGCGCCCGCGGGCCGGCACGTCGTGCAGATCTGCCAGGCCGAGGCCTGCCGCGCCAATGGCGCCGAGGCCTTGATGGCCCACGCGGGCGCGCGTCTCGCCTGCGCGCCGGGCACGACGCGCGCGGACGGCGCCGTCACGCTGGAACCCGTCTACTGCCTGGGCCTGTGCGCCACCGGGCCGGCGGCGATGGTCGACGACCAGCTGCGCGCGCGGGTGTCCGCGGCGACGGTCGACGGCTGGGCCACCCGTTTCGAAAGCGCGACATGACATCGCCGACGGTCTGGATCCCGCGCGACGCCGCGGCCCTGGCCGCCGGCGCGGACGACGTCGCCGACGCATTGACCGCCATCGCCTCGACGCGCGGCCTGTCGCTGGACCTCGCGCGCAACGGCTCGCGGGGCCTGCTGTGGCTGGAGCCGCTGCTCGAGGTCACGACGCCGGCCGGCCGCGTGGGCTTCGGACCGGTTCGTGCCGAGGACGTCGCCGGCCTCGTCGCCGCCGGCCTGCTCGACGAGTCGACCGCGCTGGACGGCCTGTCCGACGCGCTCGTCGCGCACCCGCTGCGGCTCGGGCTCGTCGAGCAACTGCCGTATTTCGCCCGGCAGCAGCGCGTCACTTTCGCGCGCGTGGGCCTCGTCGATCCGCTGTCGCTGGACGACTACGCCGCGCACGGCGGCTGGGCCGGGCTCGACAAGGCGCTGGCGATGACGCCGGCCGCCGTCGTCGGCGAGGTGCTCGAATCCGGCCTGCGCGGCCGCGGCGGTGCCGCGTTCCCCGCCGGCATCAAGTGGAAGACGGTGGCCGCCGCCCCGGCGCCGCGCAAGGCGATCGTCTGCAATGCCGACGAGGGCGACTCCGGCACGTTCTCCGATCGCATGCTGATGGAGGGCGATCCGTACTGCCTGGTCGAAGGCATGGCGATCGCGGCCGTCGCGGTCGGCGCGACCTACGGCGTCATCTACATCCGCTCCGAATACCCGCACGCCGAGGCCGCGCTGCGCGAGGCTGTTCGGCGCGCGACGGCCGCGGGCCACATCGGCGCCGCGCTGCGCGGCAAGGGCCCGGCGTTCCGGCTCGACGTGCGCCGCGGCGCCGGCTCCTACGTCTGCGGCGAGGAGACGGCGCTGCTCGAGAGCATCGAAGGCCGGCGCGGCGTCGTGCGCGCCAAGCCGCCGCTGCCGGCCATCGAGGGCCTGTTCGGCTGGCCCACCGTCATCAACAACGTCATCACGCTGGCCAGCGTCCCGCGCATCCTGGCCGACGGCGCGCAGGCGTACCACGCGTTCGGCGCCGGGCGCTCGCGCGGCACGCTGCCGTTCCAGCTCGCGGGCAACATCGCGCGCGGCGGGCTCGTCGAGGCGCCGTTCGGCGTCACGCTGCGCGAGCTGATGTTCGACTTCGGCGGCGGCACGCGCTCCGGCCGGCGGGTCAAGGCGGTGCAGATGGGCGGCCCGTTGGGCGCCTACGTGCCGGAGTCGCAATGGGACGTGCCGATCGACTACGAGGCCTACGCCGCCGTGGGCGCGACGGTGGGCCACGGCGGCATCGTCGTGCACGACGACACGGCCAACCTCGCCGGCCTCGCGCGCTACGCGATGGCGTTCTGCGCGCTCGAATCCTGCGGCAAGTGCACGCCGTGCCGCATCGGCTCGACGCGCGGGGTCGAGGTCGTGGAACGTCTGGTCGCGGCGCCGGTCTCACTCAAAGGCGCGCAGGAGGAACTGCTGCGCGACCTGTGCGACACCATGGTCGCGGGCAGCCTGTGCGCGATGGGCGGGATGACCCCGTTCCCCGTGTTGTCTGCGCTGGATCACTACCCTGAAGACTTCGGCTTGCCGCGCCGAGCCGCGGCGGGAGAGCCATGATGCTGAGCCTGAACGATTCCCATCCCGACCACGACCTGGGCACGCCCGCGCGGGAATCGGCGCAGACGGTGACGTTGACGATCGACGGCGTCGAGGTCAGCGCCCCGGCGGGCACGTCGGTGATGCGCGCCGCGATCGACGCCGGCATCGAGGTGCCCAAGCTGTGCGCGACCGACTCGCTCGAGCCGTTCGGCTCGTGCCGCCTGTGCCTGGTCGAGATCGACGGCCGCCGCGGCACGCCGGCGTCGTGCACGACGCCGGTCGAGGCCGGCATGTCGGTGCGCTCGCAGAGCCCCAGGCTCGCGAAGCTGCGCAAGGGCGTCATGGAGCTCTACATCTCCGACCATCCGCTCGACTGCCTGACTTGCAGCGCCAACGGCGACTGCGAGCTGCAGGACATGGCCGGCGCCGTCGGCCTGCGCGAGGTGCGCTACGGCTACGAGGGCAGGAACCACCTGGAGTCGAAGAAGGACGAGTCCAATCCGTACTTCACCTACGACGCCAGCAAGTGCATCGTCTGCAACCGCTGCGTGCGCGCCTGCGAGGAGACGCAGGGCACCTTCGCGCTGACGATCTCGGGCCGCGGCTTCGAGTCGCGCGTGTCGCCGGGCATGGACGAGCCGTTCATGGAGAGCGAGTGCGTCAGCTGCGGCGCGTGCGTCAGCGCGTGCCCGACCGCCACGCTGCAGGAGAAGACGGTCATCGAGCTCGGCATGCCCACCAAGAGCGTCACGACGACCTGCGCGTACTGCGGCGTGGGCTGCGGCTTCAAGGCCGAGGTCAAGGGCACGGAAGTGATCCGGATGACGCCGTGGAAGGACGGCAAGGCCAACGAGGGCCACTCGTGCGTGAAGGGCCGCTTCGCCTGGGGCTACGCGACGCACAAGGATCGCGTCACCAAGCCGATGATCCGCGCGAGGATCACCGACCCGTGGCGCGAGGTCTCGTGGGACGAGGCGATCGGCCACGCGGCCTCCGAATTCAAGCGCCTGCAGGCCGCGTTCGGCACGAACTCGATCGGCGGCATCACGTCCTCTCGCTGCACCAACGAGGAGACCTACCTCGTGCAGAAGCTGGTTCGCGCGGCCTTCGGCAACAACAACGTCGACACCTGCGCCCGCGTCTGCCACTCGCCCACCGGCTACGGCCTGGGCCAGACCTACGGCACCTCGGCCGGCACGCAGACCTTCAAGTCGGTGGCCAAGGCCGACGTGATCATGGTGATCGGCGCCAATCCGAGCGAGGCGCATCCGGTGTTCGCGTCGCGCATGAAGCGGCGGCTGCGCCAGGGCGCCAGGCTGATCGTGGTCGACCCGCGCCGGATCGATCTCGTCGCCGGCGCGCACGTCAAGGCCGACTTCCACCTGCAGCTTCGGCCCGGCACCAACGTCGCGGTGGTGACGTCGCTGGCGCACGTGATCGTCACCGAAGGCCTGGACGACGCGGCCTACGTGGCCGAGCGCTGTGACGACAAGAGCGTGCAGCAATGGCGCGAGTTCGTCGCGCGACCCGAGAACTCGCCCGAGGCCTTCGAGCGCGAGACCGGCGTGCCCGCTGCGCTCGTGCGCGGGGCCGCGCGCCTGTACGCGAGCGGCTCGGCGAACGGCACGGCGCAGTCGCTTGCCGACGCCATGGCCGCCGGCGGCAAGCGCCCGAACGGCGCGATCTATTACGGCCTGGGCGTGACCGAGCATTCGCAGGGCTCGACGGCGGTGATGGCCATCGCCAACCTGGCGATGGTCACCGGCAACGTCGGGCGCGAGGGTGTCGGCGTCAATCCGCTGCGCGGCCAGAACAACGTGCAGGGCTCGTGCGACATGGGTTCGTTCCCGCACGAGCTGCCGGGCTACCGCCACATCGGCGGCGCCGAGGTGCGCGCGCAGTTCGACCAGGCCTGGGGCGTGACGCTGCAGCCCGAGCCGGGCCTGCGCATCCCCAACATGTTCGACGCGGCGTTGGCCGGCGAGTTCAAGGGCCTCTACTGCCAGGGCGAGGACATCGTGCAGTCCGATCCCGACACCCAGCACGTCTCCAGCGCGCTGCAGGCGATGGAATGCGTGGTCGTGCAGGACATCTTCCTCAACGAGACGGCCAAGTACGCGCACGTGTTCCTGCCGGGTTCGTCGTTCCTGGAAAAGGACGGCACCTTCACCAACGCCGAGCGCCGCATCTCGCGGGTGCGCAAGGTGATGCCGCCGCTGTCGGGCGTGGGCGACTGGGAGGCGACCGTCAAGCTGTCGAACGCGCTCGGATACCCGATGGCGTATACGCATCCCGAGCAGATCATGCAGGAGATCGCAGCGCTGACGCCGACGTTCGCCGGGGTCAGCTACGAGAAGATCGACCGCCTGGGCAGCGTGCAGTGGCCGTGCAACGACTCGACCGCCGAGGCCGGCACCGACATCATGCACGTCGACCGCTTCGTGCGCGGCAAGGGCCGCTTCGTGATCACGCAGTACGTGGCCACCGACGAGAAGGTCACGCGCAAGTTCCCGCTGCTGCTCACGACCGGCCGCATCCTGTCGCAGTACAACGTGGGCGCGCAGACGCGGCGTACGTTCAACTCGCAATGGCACGACGAGGACAGGCTGGAGATCCACCCGCAGGACGCGCTCGACCGCGGCGTCAAGGACGGCGACTGGGTCGGCATCACCAGCCGCGCCGGCGAGACCGTGCTGCGCGCGACGCTCACGGAGCGCGTGCAGCCCGGCGTGGTCTACACGACGTTCCACTTCCCCGAGTCCGGCGCCAACGTGATCACCACCGACAGCTCCGACTGGGCCACCAACTGCCCCGAGTACAAGGTGACGGCGGTGCAGGTGATGCCGGTGGCGCAGCCATCGACGTGGCAGCGCGCCTACAAGGACTTCAACGAGGACCAGGAACGCTTCCTGGCCGACGCGCGGCTCGGCGCGGCCGTCACCGTCACGGGCAAATGAAGCCCGAGACGATTCCCGGCGTCGACGAGACCGGCGCGCAGCGCCTGGACGTGCGCGTGCGCCGCGACGGCAGCGTCAGCGAGGCGCAGGACTGGCTCGCCGACGAGGTGCCCGTCGCGCTGATCTTCAACGGCATCTCGCATGCGGTGATGCTGGCGACACCGTCGGATCTCGAGGACTTCGCCCTCGGCTTCGGGCTGACCGAAGGCCTGCTCGCACGAGCCGACGAGCTCTACGGCGTCGACGTGCAGCCCGATCCGGCGGGCGTGCGCATCGAGATGGAGGTCTCCAGCGCCTGCTTCGCGCGCCTGAAGGACAAGCGCCGCTCGATGGCCGGGCGCACCGGCTGCGGGCTGTGCGGCACCGAGAGCCTGGAGCAGGTCGAGCCGCCGTTGCGGCCGCTGGCACCCTGCACGACGCCGCTGTCGCCGCCGGCGATCGCCGCCGCGCTGCGGGCGATGCCGTCGCACCAGGCGCTGCAGCAGCGCACCGGCGCCACCCATGCGGCGGCCTGGTGCTCGCTGGCGGGCGACGTGCTTCTCGTGCGCGAGGACGTCGGCCGCCACAACGCGCTCGACAAGCTCGTCGGCGCGATGGTCGAGGCGGGCATCGACCCGCGCGATGGCTTCTGCTGCATCACCAGCCGCGCCAGCGTCGAGATGGTGCGCAAGGCGGTCGCCATCGGCATCACCGCGCTGGTCGCGGTGTCCGCGCCAACGTCGCGCGCGGTCGCGACCGCGCGCCGCGCCGGGCTGGCGCTCGCGGGCTTCGCTCGTCGCGACGACCTCGTGCTCTATTCCGACGCCGATCGTTTCAGGTAGACCATGGATCTCGACAACCTCATCGTCATGGCCAACCGGATCGGCCTGTTCTTCGCGGCCCAGCCCGATCGCGACGAGGCGATGGCCGGTATCGCCGAGCACGTGAAGAAGTTCTGGGAGCCGCGCATGCGTTCGCAGATCCTCGCCGCCATCGGCACCGAGGCCGGCGCCGGACTCAGCGAGATCGTCGCCGCCGCGCTGACGACGCACCGGGCGATGCTTCAGCCGGCCTGAAACGACGACGCCCGCAAGGCGCGGGCGTCGGCAGGTGCGGGCGCGCGTCACGCGCTCGGGGCGGCCTCAGGTCAGGAGACGGTCAGCGTCATCACGGCGCTGGTGGCCGCACCCTTGCTGTCACGCACGGTGACGGTGATGGCGTAGCTGCCCTTGACGGCCTTCGGGTAATAGACGAAGCCGGACACCATCAGGTTGAAGCCGGCCGGCGCGCCCGTGGCGGTGTAGCTCAGTGCACCGCCGTCCGGGTCGTGGCCGGTGACCATGGTGGAGAACGCGGTGCCCGCCTTGGTGTTCCAGTGCACCGGCGCCAGCGTCGGGGCGTGGTTGGTGACGACCACGGCCGGGGCGGCGACGGTCAGCGTCTCGGTCTGCGTCGACGAGTAGCCATAGCTGTCCTTGACGGTCGCGGTGAACGTGTAGCTGCCGGCCACGGGCGAGGCCCAGCTCAGCGCCCCGGTCGTGCTCGCGGTCAAGCCCGCGGGCACGCCTGCGAGGCTGTAGTTCAGCGTGCCGCCGTTCGGGTTCGACGCCGACAGCGTGCCGCTGAAGGCGGTGCCGGCCGTTCCGTTGAACTTGCCGCTGCTCGAGAAGGCCGGTGCCGTCGCGGCGATCACCTTCAACGAGTACGACGCGCTTGCCGACTTGCCCGCTGCCGTGCTGGCCGTGGCGGTGAACGTGTAGCTGCCGGCCACCGGCGCGGCCCACTTCAGCGTGCCGGTCGAGTCGACCGTCAGGCCGCCGGGCGCGCCGGAAACCGCGTAGGTCGTGGACGTGCCCGAGGGCGCGGTGACGCCGAGCGACTGGCTCAGCGCCGTGCCGGCCTTGCCGGTGAACGAGCCGCCTGGTACCACGGGCGACGCCGTGACGGGCGCCGAGGTCTGCGTCGTGGAGACGCCGCTGAGCGCCTGCAGCAACTGCGCGGCGTTGGGCGTGCCCCAGCCCGTGGCCTCGTCGAACCCGGTGCCGGCGCGGCAGGTGGCGCAGGTGCCGTTGGTGCCGTCGACGACGTCGCCCAGCGACGCGGCGTAGGTGCCCGGCACGGCGGCGATCGACTTGTACAGCGTCGAGTGGATGTCTCCCAGCGTCGCCTTGCCACTGGAGGCGCGCATGGCGTTGGCCACCGCGATCATGGCGGCCCACTGCGGAGCGGCGATGCTGGTGCCGCCGTAGCCGGTCCACACCGTGGGGGCGCCCGGCAGCGTCAGCGCGACGTATTCACCGGTGTACGGATCGCCGTTGAACGAGACGTCCGGAACGGCGCGGCGCGGAAGCGCGCCGCCGCCGGCCGGCGTCACGCCGCTCTGCCACGACGGCAGGGCTTCGTAGGCGCTCAGGCCGCCGCCGGTCTGCTTCCAGGCCGCTTCGTAGCGCGTGCCGGAGCCCGACCAGTTCAGGCTGGTGCCGCCGACGGCGACGACGTTGGGCGAGACGGCCGGCCACAGGACTTCCGAGCCGGAGTCGCCGGCGGCCGCGACGAAGGTCATGCCGTTGCCGGTGAAGTGGTAGTCGATGCTGGGCGCCCAGGCGGCTTCGGTGGAACCGAAGCTCATGGAGACGACGCCCGGGCCCATCTTCACGGCCAGCATGTTGGCGCCGAGGATCGCCGTCGACAGCGAGCTGGGCATCTCGAGCAGCACGATGCGCGCGAGCGGCGCGATCGCGTGGGCCCACTGCACGTCGAGCTTGCTCTCCGGCGCCCACGTGGTGTTGTAGGCCGGTACGGTCGTCGTCATCGTGCCGGTCGTCGTGGGTGACACCGCGGAGAACGTGCAGCTGGCCGGGGGAGCCGCCAGCGGCAGGATCGCGGTCGCGGGGATGGCGACGTTGGCGCAGGTCGGCAGGCCGAACTTGGTCGAGAACGTGTTCAGGTCGGACAGTGCCGTGGCGTCGTGGTACGCGTCGACGATGTAGATGGTCTGGCCGGCGCCGAAGGTGGCGGCCATGGCCGGCGTGATCGTGGTGCCGGCCGGGGGATAGGCCGGCAGGCCGTAGGCGGCGCGGATCTGGGCGGGCGTGTGGACCGCGCCGATGATGGCGGTGGCCTGCGGCGCGGTCTCGCCGCTCGCCGAGGCGATGCGGGCCTTGGACGTCTCGGCGATGCGCTGGGACAGGGCCTGGCGGGTCAGGCGCGCCGTGTCGATGTTGGCGAGGTCGCCTTCGACGCGGAAGCTCTTCGGGGCCTGGTGCGCGGAGGCGTTGGTGCCGCCGACGTCGGACTGGTCGGGCTCGTCGAGCAGCACCGGCGCCATGTGGTACGCGGGCTGCGCCGAGGTCGTCTCGAGAGCGCTGGCGATGCTGCTGTCGGCGTTCGTCGTGGTCGAGGCCGGGGTCTCGGGGGTGGCGGCGGGCTGGGCCGTCGGATCGGAGGAGCTGGAGCCGCCTCCGCAGGCCGTCAGGCAGGCGAGGAGGACGACGGAGAGAGCCAGGCCGGGGCTGGCTTTCTGGGCAAGGGCGAAACGATTCAAGGCCGATCCTTCTTTGATGATCTGTGGTCATCGCGGTCAGTGGCTGGCACGGCGATCCCGAATGCCGTGAGGCATGGGGGGACGACACGCCATGACACCGGCGCGCCGGGTATGGACAAGCAGCCCGGGCCACGAAGGGTCCAGCTGCCAGGCGCTGTTGAGGCGGGGCGGGCCTGCCGGCCTGCCTTTCGCTTCAGAGCAGCGAGTGCGTCGCGTTCGAACCGGAGGGAGGATCGAACCCAACTTGATGGGTTGCCGAATTGCAACGGCAGGCGAATATTACCGAAGTATCTACTCGACCATTCGGCAACATGCAACAACATGCAGCTCGACAGCAATTGAGCGGTTTTGACAATATTGTTGCGTCACTGTCGAGCAGAAAGGCACCGATTCGGCCCTTTTCAGGGGCGCCTGGAGTATCTTTTGGAGTATCTCGGGCGGATTTGTCGCCGTCTGGCGACAAATCACATTCTGAATATCAAGAGCGATCGGCTATTCCGTGGCAGGCACGAAAATTAAAAATCGCGCGATAGCGGCGGCCGAGCAGAGGTGCCAGGTGCCCGGCGGGCCGCTCACGAGGGAAAACGGCGCTCGTGACGACGTTGCGAAGCATTCGGAATCGATTGTCGACAGCGTTGCTGTCGACCAATTCGCCGGTGGCGCAAATCGCCGTCGCGATGGCGACGCATGGCGTTGTTATTGATGCAATGCAGCAAAATTATATGTCCCCACAGGGTTCATGAGAATACGGCGGCAGGCGTCGGCGCCTAACCAGGGTTTGCAGCGAAAAATCGGCTTACTGATGAGCAGAAAGGCAGAGCAGGCGGGCTCGATCGCCCTGGGACACCCCCAAAACATGGTAGGGGTAAGCGATATGCCGTCGATTGACGAGCGTGGGAACGAGGGTTGCAATGGGTTACAGGCAATTCGATCCCGATAGCTCGGCCATACCCTCAATCGCTAGGAGAAGACTTCCATGAAACTGACCACTCCCCTCGTTGCGCTCGCACTGGCTCTGGCCGGCAGCGCAGCTTCCGCCGCCACGATCGGCGTGCTGTACGACGCCGGTGGCAACCCCATCGCGAACGGCGCCGATCTCGGCCCCGATCTGTACAGCGCCGTCCAGGCCGACATCCAGCCGACGTACACGAGCAGCTTCGACTACGTCTACAACTTCATGCTGGACAGCACGACGGACCTGAACGTCTCGGCCAACACGTACCTGGGCCCGACGGTCGACGGCAGCGCCTCGTTCTCGCTGTACAACGGCACGTCGACGGGTGACTCGGGCACGCCGGGCGCGCTGGCAGGCACCGTGTTCACGTTCGGTGGCACCATCGTCAACACGACGTTCTCGGGCCTGCCGGCAGGCACGTACTTCTTCGAGATCGCCGGTTCGCCCGCGACGATGATCGGCACGGCCTTCAACGTGACGCTCCAGGCTCCTGGCGACACCGGCCCGCTGCCGGCCGTTCCCGAACCCGCCAACATGGCCCTGCTGCTCGCCGGCCTCGGCCTGATGGGCTTCCTGGTCAAGCGCCGCGCTCGCGACTGAGCCAGCGCCACCTGCCCGGCGCCCTCGGCGCCAGGCACCCGCCAGAAAGCAGCCAGCCGGCTGCTTTTTTATTTCCCGTTGCTCAGCGACCCAGCGGCGCGATCGCCTGGGTGACCGCCTTGGCGCTGAGATCCTCGGCCTGCATCGGATGCATCGCGCGCAGGACGTCCTCGCGCCGCGTCGGATCGCTCAGCACGGGCCAGTTCTCGGCCAGCGCGTGCAGCAACTGGTCGGTGAGCCGGTCGAGCTTCGGGCGCGTCACCGTGACGAGATCCGGCGCGTCGGGAAACTGGCCGCGCTTGAACACGTCCCAACCCTGGAACAGCTCGTTCTGGGCCGTCTTGGATGCCTCGATCTGGGCGCGGAAGAACGCCTCGGCCCAGGGCTGCGGCACGCCCAGGGCGCTCGCCTGGCGACCGAGCGCCGCGATGACCTCGGCCTCGCGCGGCAGGTCCTCGATCGGGAGGTGATGGTTCCACTTGAACTGCGCGACATCGGGCGCCAGCAGCAGGCGCGCGTCGATCAGCGTGCGCAGCGACTCGATGCCCCATGGATACCCCAGCCACTGCTCGTTGGCGCGCGCGAACGCGCCGCTCTCGACGGCCTGGTGCAGCCATTGGTCGACGTAGGCCTTCAGCGCGGCGTCGCGCGGCAGCAGCACGGCCTTCTCGGAGAAGTCGAACGGCGCCTCGGGATGGATCGCGCACAGCTTCGGATGCAGGCGCTGCTGCAGGCGGGCCTCGATCGCGTCGGTGATCATCACGTCGGCCTCGCCGGCGGCGATGCGGTCGAAGATCGCCACGTTGTCGGGAAACACCGTCAGCGTCGCGTGCGGGGCCTGTGCGCGCGCGAAGCGCTCGTTGGTGCCGCCCGGGTTGACGATCAGGCGCACGTCGGGGCGGTCGATGTCGGCCAGGGTCTGGTACTTGCGCGCATCCTCGCAGCGCGCGATCGGCGTCTTGCCGTCGCGCAGGTAGGGCAGCGAGAACCAGGCCTTCTTCTGGCGCTCCAGCGAGACGGAGACGCCGCCCATCGCGAGATCGAAGCGGTCGTCCCCAAGGTCGGACATCAGCGCGCCCCACGTCGTGGGCACCAGTTGCAGCTTGACGCCCAGCGACTTCGCGAGGTCGGCGGCGAGCGCGATGTCCAGGCCGATGAACTCGCCGTTGCCGACGCGGTAGCTGAACGGTTTGTAGTCGCCGGTGGTGCCCACGCGCAGCACGCCGCGGGCGAGGATGTCGTCGAGGCGGCTGGCGGCCGCCGTCGCCGTTGCCGTGGGCGTGTCGGCGGCGCGCGCGGCGGGGAGGACGCTGGCGGCAGCGGCCACGACCATCGCGGCAATCCAGGCTGGCAGTCGGGAAAAGGCGGGCACGAGAGACTCCGGTGACGACGACGGCCTGCAGTCTAGGCAATCGAGGCCGGCGCGCGGCTTCGGGCTTGGTCGCAGGCACCGAATGTCTCGTGGGGCCAAGTCAATGGCCGAGCAAGACATGAAAGATTTTAGCTATCGACTAGTTCGAAAGGATGAATTGGCGCAATAGCCAAGGAGGGATGACAGTCGTGGCCTGCCCCGGCGAACCTCGGTCGCCGTGTCCCGCGCAATGAACCAGATCAAAGGAGATCGCCCATGTCAGACCAAGCCAAGTGCCCGTTCCCGCACGGTGTCGGCCAGCACGCCGTCGCGAACGCGCCGCGCAACGCCGACTGGTGGCCGAACCAGCTCAATCTCGACATCCTGCACCAGCAGTCCAGCAAGTCCGATCCGATGGGCGAGTCGTTCGACTACGCCGCGGAGTTCAAGACCCTGGACCTCGACGCCGTCGTCGCCGACCTGCGCGCGCTGATGACCGACTCGCAGGACTGGTGGCCGGCCGACTACGGCCACTACGGCCCGCTGTTCATCCGCATGGCCTGGCACGCGGCGGGCACCTACCGCATCACCGACGGCCGCGGCGGCGCGGGCACCGGCGCGCAGCGCTTCGCGCCGCTCAACAGCTGGCCGGACAACGGCAACCTCGACAAGGCGCGGCGCCTGCTGTGGCCGATCAAGCAGAAGTACGGGCGCAAGCTGTCGTGGGCCGACCTGATCGTGCTGACCGGCAATGTCGCGCTGGAGTCCATGGGTTTCAAGACCTTCGGCTTCGCCGGCGGGCGGCGGGACATCTGGGAGCCGCATCTCGAGGTCTGGTGGGGCTCGGAGAAGAAGTGGCTGGGCGACGAGCGCTATGGCACGAACCGCGAGCTCGCGCATCCGCTCGCGGCGGTGCAGATGGGCCTGATCTACGTCAATCCGGAAGGCCCGAACGGCAATCCCGACCCGAAGGCCTCGGGCTTCGACATCCGCGAGACGTTCGCACGGATGGCCATGGACGACGAGGAGACCGTCGCCCTCGTCGCCGGCGGCCACACCTTCGGCAAGGCGCACGGCGCGGGCCCGGCCGCGCACGTCGGCGCGGAGCCCGAAGGCGCCAGCATCGAGGAGCAGGGCCTGGGCTGGGCCAACAGCTTCGGCTCGGGCCGCGGCTTCCACACGATCACCAGCGGCATCGAAGGCGCCTGGACGCCGACGCCGACGACCTGGGACATGAGCTTCTTCGAGACGCTGTTCGGCCACGAATGGGAACTGACGAAGAGCCCGGCCGGCGCGCACCAGTGGAAGCCGGCCGGCGGCGCCGCCGCGACGGCCGTGCCCGACGCGCACGATCCGACCAGGCGCCACGCGCCGATGATGACGACCGCCGACATGGCGCTGCGCCTCGACCCGGCCTACGAGAAGATCTCGCGCCGCTTCATGGCCGACCCGCAGGCCTTCGCCGACGCCTTCGCGCGCGCCTGGTTCAAGCTGACGCACCGCGACATGGGGCCGCGCGCCCGCTATCTCGGCAAGCTCGTGCCGCAGGAGGAGCTGATTTGGCAGGATCCGATCCCCGCGGTCGACCATCCGCTGGCGAGCGAGCAGGACGTCGCGGCGCTGAAGGCCAGGGTACGCGCATCCGGCCTGACGACCGCGGAGCTGGTGAGCACGGCGTGGGCGTCGGCGTCGACCTTCCGCGGCGGCGACAAGCGCGGCGGCGCCAACGGCGCGCGCATCCGCCTCGCGCCGCAGAAGGACTGGGCGGCCAACCAGCCGGCGCAGCTCGCGAAGGTGCTGGCCACGCTCAAGGGCATCCAGCGCGACTTCAACGCCGCGCAGTCCGGCGGCAAGAAGATCTCGCTGGCCGACCTGATCGTGCTGGCGGGCAACACGGCGATCGAGGACGCGGCGAGCCAAGCCGGCCACGACGTGACCGTGCCCTTCGCGCCGGGTCGCATGGACGCCTCGCAGGCGCAGACCGATGTCGCCTCGTTCGAGCCGCTGGAGCCGCGTGCCGACGGCTTCCGCAACTGGCTGCACGCCGGCCTCGAAGGCCACGCGGCCGAACTGCTGGTCGACAAGGCGCAGTTGCTGACGCTGACCGCGCCCGAGATGACGGTGCTGGTCGGCGGCCTGCGCGCGCTGGACGCCAATGCCGGCCACACCGCGCACGGCGTGTTCACGAAGCGTCCCGGCACGCTGTCGAACGATTTCTTCGTCAACCTGCTGGACATGCGCACGCGCTGGCAGAAGTCGGCCACCGAGGGCGTGCTGGAAGGCCTCGACCGCCAGACCGGCGAGCCGAAGTGGACGGGCACCGTCGTCGACCTCGTGTTCGGTTCCAACTCGCAGCTGCGTGCGATCGCGGAGGTCTATGCGGCCGACGACGCCGGCCCGAAGTTCGTGCGCGACTTCGTCGCCGCCTGGACCAAGGTGATGAACCTCGATCGCTACGACCTGAAGTAGGCATTGCCATCGGACGGCCCTTGCACCGTGGAGTAGTCCGCGGCCGGCAAGGGCCGGCGCGTTTCTGTTCCACTCGGCGCTCCATGCCGAACACCTCGCGCTCCCCGCTGCTCGTCCTCTGCCTGGCCATCGTCTACGTCGTCTGGGGCTCGACCTACCTGGCCATCCACTTCGTCGTCGACGGCATTCCGCCGCTGATCTCCTCGGCGATCCGCAACTTCTGCGCCGGGCCGATCCTGCTCGCGTTCCTGAAGTTGCGCGGCGCGCCGTGGCCGACGTGGCGGCAATGGCGCAACGGCGCGTTGATCGGCTTCATGATGATGGGCCTGGGCAACGGCTTCGTGTGCGTGGCCGAGACCCGCGTGCCGTCCGGCCTGGCCGCGCTGATCATCGCGGGCACGCCGGTCTTCGCGGTGCTGTTCGCGTGGGGCCTGTTCGGCGTGCGGCCGCGCCTGCTCGAATGGCTGGGCATCGGCCTGGGCCTGGCCGGCATGGGACTGCTGAACCTCGACCTGCACGCCGCCGCGAGCCCCGCCTATGTCGCGGTGCTGTTCATCGCGGGCGCGTCGTGGGCCGGCGCCACGGTGCTGCAGCCGCGGCTCGACCTGCCCAAGGGGCCGATGTCCGCGGCCGTGCAGATGGTGGGCGGCGGGACGAGCCTGGTCGCGATGGCGGCGCTGCACGGCGAGCGCCTCGACGTGGCGACGGTGCCGCTGTCCGCCTGGCTCGCGCTCGCCTACCTGGTCGTCTTCGGATCGCTCGTCGCCTACACCGCGTTCGTCTACGTCATCGGCCATTCGCGGCCGGCGCTGGCCACCAGCTACGCCTACGTCAACCCGGTGGTGGCGGTGGGACTGGGGGTGCTGTTCGTTGGCGAGACGGTCAGCACGCCCATGATCGCCGGGATGGCGGTGATCCTGTCGGGGGTGGGGCTGGTCATGATCGGCAGCCGGCGTCGGGCGGCCTGATCCCGCGTTGCCGACACGTCGTCCGCGTCTCGGTTACCTTCGCGGCTCAGCCTGGAGACTGCCTGCATGAACGATTCGTCCCCTTACGTGCCGCCCACCGTCTGGACCTGGAACAAGGACAACGGCGGCCGCTTCGCCAACATCAATCGGCCGATCGCCGGCGCGACGCACGACAAGGATCTGCCCGTCGGCCGGCACCCGCTGCAGCTCTATTCGCTGGCCACGCCCAACGGCGTCAAGGTGACGGTGATGCTGGAGGAGCTGCTGGCGCTCGGGCATCGCGGCGCCGAGTACGACGCCTGGCTGATCCGCATCAACGAGGGTGACCAGTTCGGCAGCGGCTTCGTCGCGGCCAATCCGAATTCCAAGATCCCGGCGCTGGTGGATCGCAGCGGCCCGCAACCGGTTCGCGTGTTCGAGTCGGGCGCGATCCTGCTGCACCTGGCGGAGAAGTTCGGCGCGTTCCTGCCGGCCGGCGGCGCCGCGCGCGCGGAGTGCCTGTCGTGGCTTTTCTGGCAGATGGGCAGCGCGCCGTTCCTCGGCGGCGGCTTCGGGCACTTCTACGCCTACGCGCCGGAGAAGATCGAGTACGCCATCGATCGCTACGCGATGGAGGTCAAGCGCCAGCTCGACGTGCTCGATCGCCACCTTGCCGATCGCGCGTACATGGCGGGCGACGACTACACAATTGCCGACATGGCGATCTGGCCCTGGTACGGCAGCCTCGTGAAGGGCCTGCTGTACGAGGCGGGCGTGTTCCTGGACGTGCAGGCCTACGCCAACGTCGTGCGCTGGACCGACGCGATCGCGCAGCGGCCCGCCGTCAAGCGCGGCCGCATGGTCAACCGCGTGTTCGGCGATCCGGCCAGCCAGTTGCACGAGCGCCATGACGCGAGCGACTTCGACACCCACACACAGGACAAGGTGGCCCCACGATGATCACGCTCTACGACTGCGCCACGGCGCCGAGCCCACGCCGCGCCCGCATCCTGCTGGCCGAGAAGGGCGTCGCGCACGAGACCGTGCAGATCGACCTGCGCACCAACGAGCAGATGGGCGAGGCCTACCGTCGCATCAATCCGCGCTGCACCGTGCCGGCGTTGCGGACCGACGACGGCCTGCTGCTGACGGACAACGCCGCGATCGCCGCCTGGGTCGAGGCGCGCTTTCCGCAGCCGCCGCTGTTGGGCGTCGCGCCGGCGGAGAAGGCCGATGTCGCGAGCTGGAACTGGCGCATCGAGTTCGAGGGCCTGATGGCCATCGCCGAGGCGCTGCGCAACGGTTCGCCGGCGATGGCCAACCGCGCCTTGCCCGGGCCGGTCGACTACGCGCAGATCCCCGCGCTCGCGGAACGCGGCCGCGCGCGCGTGCAGCGCTTCTTCGAGGTGCTGAACGAGCATCTGGCCGCACGCGAGTTCGTCGCGACCGATCGCTTCAGCGTCGCCGACATCACCGCCGTGGTGGCCGTCGACTTCGCGCGCGTCGTCAAGGTCAAGCCGGGCGACGAGCATCCGCATCTGCAGCGCTGGCGCGCGGCGATGGCGCCGCGGGCGTCGATGTCGCTCTAGCGGCCCGTCAGCTTCTTTCGCAAGTCGACGCCCACGCCCTGGTTGACGAACTGCGTCGTCGCCACCTTGGACAGGTCGACGTCGCCGGCCTTGTAGAGCCCGGCGCGCACCATCTTGTCGTAGAAGTCCTTCACGCGCTCGGGCTTCATCGCGCCGATGCCCAGCGTCTGGGCGTCGCCCGAGTCGACGATGCCCATGTCCTTCATCAGCTGCAGGCTCTGCGCGATGAGGTCGTCGGTCATCTCGGGGTTGTCCTGCTTGATGAGCGCGTCGGCGGCCTTGCGGTCGCCGTAGAGGTAGTTGTTCCAGCCGACGATGGAGGCCTCGACGAAGCGCTTGACGAGGTCGGGCTTGTTCCTGACCGTGTCGGTGCGCGCCTCGATCGTCGTCGAATAGGTGCTGTAGCCGTGGTCGGCGAGCAGGAACACCGCGGGCTTGAAGCCGCCCTGCCTGGCGATGGTGATCGGCTCTTCCACCGCGTAGCCTTGCTGCAGGCTCTTCTTGTCGGCGAGGAACGGGCCGACGTTGTAGTTGTACGGGCGCAGCGATTCGTCCTTGAACGCGTAGTCGGCCTTGAGCCACTGCCACCACGAGAACTGGGCGTCCTTGGCGACGTAGATCGTGGGCGACCTGGCCAGGTCCTCGAACCTGGCATAGCCGGCGTCCGGGTGCGCGATCAGCGCCTGCGGATCCTTCTGGAACATCGCCGCCACCGCGATCACCGGCACGCCATTCTTGACGTTGTCGAAGCTGTGCAGCAGGTTGCCCGTCATCAGGAAATCGATGCGGCCGGCGGGCAGCAGCGGGCGGTTGTTGACCTGCGGACCGCCCTGGCGGATCTCGACGTCGAGGCCGTAGCGCTTGTACGTGCCGTCGGCCACCGCCTGGTAGAAGCCGCCGTGCGCGGCCTGGGCCTTCCAGTTGGTGGCGAAGACGACCTTGTCGAGGGCGTGCGCGGCCACGCTGGCGGCGAGCAGCGTGGCGAACAGGGCGAGCTTGATGGTTGGCATGGGGGATCCGTGGCAGGAGGACGCGGGCCATCATACGAGCCACCGTCGAGTGCGGAAAGCGTCAAGCCCCTGCGCGGAGGGCCGGCCGCGCCGGTCGCCGACAATGGGGGCATGCAATTTCCGGACAGCCAGGACACCCGCCTCACGACGCTCGCCAACGGCGTGCGTGTCGTCACCATCCACATGCCGTGGCTCGCCAGCGCGAGCGCCAGCGTGTTCGTGCGCACCGGCTCGGGCCACGAGAGCGCCCGCCTGAACGGCATCAGCCACGTCGTCGAGCACATGGCGTTCAAGGGCACGACCACGCGCGACGCCGCGAAGATCAACATCGACGCCGAACGCCTGGGCGCCGAGGTCAACGCGCACACCGACAAGGACCACACCGCCTACCACCTCAGCGGAATGGCGCGCGACGCCGTCGAATTCGTGCGCATGCTGGGCGACATCGTGCGCCGGCCCACGTTCCCGGCCGCCGAGCTCGAACGCGAGCGCCAGGTGATCCTGCAGGAATATCTCGAGGACGAGGAAGACCCGATGTCGACCGCGTTCCGCCAGTTCGACAAGCTCTGCTACGGCGCGCATCCGATGGCGCAGGCCGTGATCGGGACGCGCCGCAACATCGAGCGCTTCACGCGCGACGAGCTGCTGGCCTACGTCGGGCAGCAATACAGCGGCGCCAACGTCGTCGTCGGCGTGGCCGGCAACGTCGACCACGACGCCATCGTGCGCGAGGCCGAGGCCGCGTTCGGCGACATGCCCGCCGGCGGCGCGCACTCGATGGAGGCGCCGGCGTGGCTGGGCGGCGTCAAGGCCAACCGGCTGGCCGGCTGCAGCCAGAGCCACGTCGTGCTGGGCTATCCGATCGCCTCGATGAAGGACGACCAGCCCGCCGCCAGCGTGGCCGCCGCATTGTTCGGCGAGGGCATGAGCTCGCCGCTGATGAACGAGATCCGCGAGCGCCGCGGCCTCGTCTACTACGCCGCGTGCTCGGCCGACATCATGGAGGCCTGCGGGCAGTTCGTGATCGAGGCGTCGACCACGCCGGACAAGGTCGACGAGCTGCTGCGCGAGACGCACCGGCTGCTGCAGTCGCACGCCGCGTCGGTCGGCGCGATCGACCTCGAACGCGCCCGCAACCAGATCGCCGTGCGCCGGATGCGCGCGCAGGAGCGCCCGGTGCGCCGCGTGGAAGACGCCGCGCTGGACCTGTTCGTGCACGGCCGCGTGCGCTCGCCCGAGGAGCTGCGCGCGCGCGTCGAGGGCGTGTCGGCCGACCAGGTGCGCGAGGCCTTTGCGCGCATGCTTTCGGCGCCGCCGGTGCTGGCCATCGCGGGCAAGCTGGGCGCGCTGACGGGCGAGCGGCTGCGCGAACTCGTGTCGGCGCCGGCGCCCCGCGCGCGGGCGACGGCCCGCGCGCGGCGTGCGACCATCGTGCATTGATTTTGTCGGTCCACTGATCCGCCTTGCCATGCTGAACGTTTCCACTGAAGACATCCAGCGCGCCATCTCGCAACTGGGTGAGGGCGACCGGCGCGACCTGGAGATCGAGATCGCCATCGGCCGCTTCGCCAGCGACAAGATGACCGTGCGCCGCCTCGTCGACTGGATCCCCGAGGCCTTCGGCTACGTGTTGCTGCCCCACGTGGGCGACGTGACGCTGCCCACCACCTTCAGCGCGCGGGCCAGCGACGGCACCTGGAAGGACTTCCCGTTCGACCGCGAGCCGATCTTCGGCGAGACGGTCAAGATCGCGGCCGCGATCTACCGCGACGGCCCGCGCACCGTGTTCTCCAACGTCGCCAAGCGCAGCTCGATGGTCGGCGCGGCCAACAAGGCGCTCAACGATGGGCAGTCGCTCGCCGGGGCGACGATGTCGGGCCCGGCGATGATCGGCATCCCCGCCGAGATCTACGACGCCAAGACCAGGCCGGCGGCGACCTCGTTCTGGAAGAAGCTGGTGGGCTGAACGCGCTAGATGCGCTCGCTCTCGTGCCAGCGCTGCAGCAGCGCGCGACTCAGCGCGCCGGTCAGCAGGTAGAGCGCGACGCCGGTGCAGGCGACGAGCGTCAGCGCCGCGAACATCTTCGGAATCTCGGTGCGGAACGCCGACTCGAGGATGCGAGACGCCAGCCCCGTGTCGCGTCCCGCGGCCCCGGCCGCGAACTCGCCGCCCACCTCGCCGATCAGCGCGAGGCCGCCGGCGATGCGCAGGCCCGTCATGAACGACGGCAGCGCGGCGGGCACCAGCAGGTGGCGCAGCGTCTGCCAGCGGCTCGCGCGCTGCAGCGCGAACAGGTCGCGCAGGTTGGCGTCGACGCTGCGCAGGCCGGTCAGCGTGTTGGCGAGGATCGGGAAGAACGCGACGATCCAGGCGCAGACGATCACCGTCGCGAGCGGGCTGTCGGTCAGGATCATGATCAGCGGCGCGATCGCCACGATGGGCGTGACCTGCAGCACCACCGCGAACGGCGCCAGCGCGCGTTCGGCGGTGCGCGAGAGCGCGAACAGCGCGGCGATCAGCACGCCGCCGGCCATCGCGAGCGCCAGCGCGATCAGCGTGATGCGCACGGTGAACCACCAGCTCAGCGCCAGCGACGCGAAGTTGTCGGCCAGCGTGGTGGCGATCAGCGACGGCGCGGGCAGCAGGTAGGCCGGGATGTGCAGCGCGCGCACTGCGATCTCCCACGCGAGCAGGAACACCGCCACCGACAGCGCCGGCACGCCCGCGCGCGTCACGCGGGCGCCCCCACGGCGCTGGCGCGTTGCAGCGCGTCCGACACGCGCGCGCACAGCGCCGCGAACTGCGGCGTCGCGCGGAAGCCGGCGTCGCGTGGATACGGCACGTCGATCGCGATGTCGTCGACGACCCGGCCCGGCCGCGCCATCACCAGCACGCGCTGGCTGAGGAAGACCGCCTCGTAGACGCTGTGGGTGACGAAGACCGCCGTGGCCGGCGCGCCGCCGTCGCGCGGCTGGCACAGCGACAGCAGCGTCTGGTTCAACGCGAAGCGCGTGATCTCGTCGAGCGCGCCGAACGGCTCGTCCAGCAGCCACAGCCGCGGCGACGTGACCAGTGCGCGCGCCAGCGACGCACGCATCTTCATGCCGCCCGAGAGTTCGCGCGGCACGGCGCCGGCCGAATCGGCGAGGCCGACGGCGCGCAGCGCCGAATCGACACGCTCGCGCATCGCCGCCGCGCGTCCGCCGCGCAGCATCAGCGGCAGTTCCACGTTGCGGCGCACGCTGGCCCAGGGCATCAGCGCCGCGTCCTGGAAGACGTAGCCGGGCACCGCATCGGCCGGCAGGTTGCGCGCGATCGTGCCGGAGGTGGGCACGTCGAGTCCGCTGAGCAACCGCAGCACCGTGCTCTTGCCGCAGCCGGAGGCGCCGAGCAGGCTGACGAATTCGCCGTCCCCGACGGACAGGCTGACGTCCGCCAATGCGACGCGGCCGCCCGCGAATTCGCGGCGGACGTGGGTCAGCGAGAGCAGGGCGGTCGGCGGATTCGTCACCCGCCGACTGTATCCGCCGTCAGGCCGCCTTCGCCGCGCGGCCGACGCGCCAGGCGGCCAGCTGCGTGTCCCACTTCGCGCGCGCCTTCACGAGGTGCCGCTCCTTCACGTGGCCGTAGCCCTTGATCTCTTCCGGCAGCGAGGCCAGCGCGACGGCATCGCCCAGGCGATCGGCCGACAGTGACGCCAGCAGCTCGTCGACCAGCGCGCGGTAGTCGACGATCAGCGCGCGTTCCATCTTGCGTTCTTCCGTGTAGCCGAAGACGTCGAACGCGGTCCCGCGCAGGCCCTTGAACTTCGCGAGCACGCCGAACGCGCTCTTCATCCAGCCGCCGTAGGTCTTCTTGATCAGCTCGCCCTTGGCGTTCTTCGCGGCGAGCAGCGGCGGCGCGACGTGGTACTTGAGCTTGAAGCCGTCCTCGAACTGGTCGGCCAGCTTCGCAAGGAAAGCCGGGTCGGTGTGCAGCCGCGCGACCTCGTACTCGTCCTTGTAGGCCATCAGCTTGAACAGGTTGCGCGCGACCGCGTCGGTCAGGCGCGTGCCGCCCAGCGGGGCCTCGGCGGCCTTGACCCGGTCGACGACGGCCGCGTATTGCGCCGCGTACGCCGCGTTCTGGTAGCCGGTGAGGAAGTCGACACGGCGCTGCACGGTCTCGGCCAGCGACGGCTTCTTGACGAACTCGATCACCTTGGCCGCGACGAACTGCGCCTGCACCGACGCCAAGTCGTGCGCGCAACGACGGCCCCACTCGAACGCGGCCTTGTTCTTCTCGACCTGCACGCCGTTGAGCTCCATCGAGCGCATCAGCGCCTCGAGGCCGACCGGGATGCGGCCCTTCTGCCACGCGTAGCCCAGCATCAGCGGGTTGGTGAAGATGGAGTCGCCCAGCAACTGCACGGCGACCTTGTCGGCGTCGAATGCGCCCAGCAGGTCCTTGCCGACGGCGTTGGCGATCGCCGCCTCGCACTGGCCGCCCGGGAACTGCCAGCCCGGGTTGTTGACGAAGCTCGCGGTGGGCGAGTCGTGCGTGTTCAGCGCGACGTAGGTGCGGCCTTCGCGCATCACCGACAGCGTCACCGGGTTGGCCGTCACGATCGCCTCGCAGCCGATCACGACGTCCGCCTTGGCCGCGTCGACCTTGGTCGTGAGGATCGCTTCCTGCGTGTTGGCGATCTGGATGTGGCTCCAGGTCGCGCCGCCCTTCTGCGCGAGGCCGGCCGCGTCCTGCGTGATCACGCCCTTGCCTTCGAGGTGCGCCGCCATTCCCAGCAGCTGGCCGATGGTGATGACGCCGGTGCCGCCGATGCCGGCGACGACGATGCCCCAGGCCGACTCGGCGTTGGGCAGCGTCGGCATCGGGATCTCCGGGAGCGTCGCGGCCGTCTTCGATTTCGCCGGCGCGGGCTTCTTCAGCTTGCCCTCGACCGACACGAAGCTCGGGCAGAAGCCGTTTGCGCAGGAGAAGTCCTGGTTGCAGGTGTTCTGGTTGATGCGGCGCTTGCGGCCGAACTCGGTCTCGACCGGCTCGACCGACAGGCAGTTGCTCTGCACCGAGCAGTCGCCGCAGCCTTCGCATACCGTCTCGTTGACGACCACGCGGCGCGGGCTCTGCGCCATCGTGCCGCGCTTGCGGCGGCGGCGCTTCTCGGTGGCGCAGGTCTGGTCGTAGATGATGACGGTGACGCCCTCGACCTCTCGCAGCTCGCGCTGCAGCGCGTCGAGCTCGTCGCGGTGGTGCACGGTCGTGCCTTCGGCGAGCCTGACGCCGGAGTTGTAGCGCTCGGGCTCGTCGCTCACCACGAGGATGCGCTTGACGCCTTCGGCTTCGAGTTCGCGCGTGGTCGACGCCACGTCGATCTGGCCGTCCACCGGCTGCCCGCCGGTCATCGCGACGGCGCCGTTGAACAGGATCTTGTACGTGATGTTGACGTGCGAGGACAGCGACTGCCGGATCGCCAGCAGCCCCGAGTGGTAGTAGGTGCCGTCGCCGAGGTTGGCGAAGATGTGCTTCTCGGTGGTGAACGGCGCCTGGCCGACCCAGGGCACGCCCTCGCCGCCCATCTGCGTGAAGGTGGACGTCGAGCGGTCCATCCAGTTGACCATGTAGTGGCAGCCGATGCCCGCGACCGCCCGCGAGCCCTCGGGCACCTTGGTCGACGTGTTGTGCGGGCAGCCGGAGCAGAACCACGGCGTGCGGTCGCCGACGCCGGCGGCCGTGTCGGCCTTGAGCGCGGCCAGCGCGCGATCCTTGGCCTCGATGACGGCGATGCGCTCGTCCATGCGGCGCACGATGTCCTCGGGCACGCCCAGCTTCTTCAGGCGCTTGGCGACCGCCTTGGCGATGATGGCCGGCGTCAGGTCGGCCTTTGGACGCAGCAGCCAGTTGTCGCCCGGGTTCGGGTTGCTCCACTCGCCGCCGGACAGATCGCCCTCCTGCTCGTCGAACTTGCCCAGCACCGTCGGGCGCACGTCGTTGCGCCAGTTGTACAGCTGTTCCTTCAGCTGGTACTCGATCATCTGGCGCTTCTCCTCGACGACCAGGATCTCCTTGAGGCCTTGCGCGAAGTCGCGCGTGATCGTCGCCTCCAGCGGCCACACGACGTTGACCTTGTGGATGCGGATGCCCAGCGCGCGGCAGGTGTCGTCGTCGAGCCCGAGGTCGGCCAGCGCCTGGCGCAGGTCGTTGTAGGCCTTGCCGCTGGCGATCAGGCCGAACCGGTCGTTGGGCGTCGCGACGACGTTGTGGTTGAGCTTGTTCGCGCGCACGTAGGCGAGCGCCGCGTACCACTTGAAATCCATCAAGCGCGCTTCCTGCTCCAGCGGCGGATCCGGCCAGCGGATGTGCAGGCCGCCTTGCGGCATCACGAAGTCCTCGGGCAGCACGATGTTGACGCGGTGCGGGTCGACGTCGACCGTCGACGACGACTCGACCACTTCCTGGATCGTCTTCATCGACGTCCACACGCCCGAGAAGCGGCTCATCGCGAACGCGTGCAGCCCCATGTCGAGGATGTCCTGCACCGACGACGGGAAGAAGACCGGCATGCCGCAGGCCTTGAAGATGTGGTCGCTCTGGTGCGCGGCGGTCGAGCTCTTGGAGACGTGGTCGTCGCCGGCGATCGCGATCACGCCGCCGTGCGCCGAGGTGCCGGCCATGTTGGCGTGCTTGAACACGTCGGCGGTGCGGTCGACGCCCGGGCCCTTGCCGTACCAGAGGCCGAACACGCCGTCGAACTTGTTGGTCTGCGGATAGAGCGCGAGCTGCTGCGTGCCCCACACGGCCGTCGCGCCGAGTTCCTCGTTGACGCCCGGCTGGAACACGATGTTCTGCGCGGCCAGGTGCTTCTTGGCCGACCACAGCGCCTGGTCGTAGCCACCCAGCGGCGAGCCACGGTAGCCGCTGATGAAGCCGGCGGTGTTCAGGCCGGCCAGCGCGTCGCGCGTGCGCTGCAGCATCGGCAAGCGCACCAGCGCCTGCACGCCGCTCATGAACGCGCGGCCGGTGTCGAGCGCGTATTTGTCGTCCAGCGTCACCGTCTCGAGGGCTTTGCGGATGCTTTCGGGCAAGGGAGCGTTCATGGTCGCGTCTCCTGGGGTTCAGGACGTCAAGGGAATGAGGCGGGCGTTCGTCGCGAGGGACGGTGCGGGCTTGCCGGTGCGGCTTGTGGCCGGTTGGAAGCGGGGCAACGAACCCGTTCAGTGTAGGGAAAAGCCACAGCGATGTGCTTGCTTTATGCTTGTCCTGGGGCGCCTCGTGAGAAACAATGTTGCTGCACAAGCCACGTTGGAGAATCAGCCTTGCCGAGAAGCGAGAAGTCGGGAAAAGCGAGCGCCAAGACGCCGCGCGCGCCGTCGCCCCCGCGTGACGCGGACGCGCGCGAGGCGCGCGACGCCGGCGGCCTCGACCGCTACGACATCGCGCTGCTGGGCGAGCTGCAGCGCGACGCGCGCCAGTCCAACGCCGACCTCGCCGCACGCATCGGCTTGTCGCCCGCGCCCACCTGGCGCCGCGTGCGCCGGCTCGAGGAGCTGGGCATCATCACCGGCTACCGCGCCGAGATCGACCGCCGCAAGATCGGCCTGGGCGTGCTCGCCTTCGTGCGGGTGGACGCCGAGCGCGACAACGCCGACGCCACGCGCGTGCTGGAAGAGGCCATCCGCGGCCTGCCCGAGGTCATCTCGTGCCACTACATCAGCGGCGCGGGCACCTTCGAGCTGCAGGTGCTGGTCACCGACCTCGACGCCTACTCGCGCTGGACGATGGAGACGCTGTTCCGCCTGCCCAACGTGAAGGATCTGCACACCAGCTTCTCGCTCGGCGAGATCAAGGCGAGCGCGGCGCTCCCGCTGGGCCATCTCGGGACGAGCCGGTGATGCGGGCGCCGAACGGACGGGTTAGTCCCGAGCACGGACGAGTGATTTGCGATGAGCATCGCAGGAACGGAACTAATGGATCGGCAGCGATCCATCGCTACGATGGACGCGCAAACTTCGGACTTCCAATCGATTCGGGCACGCATTGAACCGTCGTGACGTCATCGCGCGAATGGGCACGGCCCTGGCGGGCCTTGCGGGCGCCAGCGTGGGCGTGCCGGCCATGGCCGATCCCGACGCGCTGCTGGACGCCGAGGAACAGGCCTGGGTCGCCAGGCACCCGGTGGTGCTGTTCGCGCCTGAGCGCGACTTCCCGCCGTTCAGCTTCGTCGACAGCCAGGGCCAGCATCGCGGGCTGTCCGCCGACGTGCTCGAGCTCGTGCAGCAGCACACCGGCCTGAAGTTCCAGCCCGTGGCCGCCGCCGACCGCTCCTCCAACATCGACCGCCTGAAGCGCCGCGAGGTCGACCTGCTGACGTCCCTGCGGCCCACCGCCGAACGCGAGCAGTTCATCGCCTTCACGAGTGCCTACGTCAGCTCGCCGGCCGTCGTCCTGCGCCGGCGCAACGACCACCGCTCCGGCGACCTGGCCAAGATGGGCGGCCAGCGCGTGGCCGTCGACCGCAACTCAGCGGCCGAGGACTTCGTGCACGGCACCTACCCGGACGTCATCACCGCGGAGGTCGATGCCGCCGCGCAGGGCCTGCGCGACGTCATCACCGGCGACGTCGACGCCTGCGCCGTCAACCTGGCCACGGCGTCGTTCATCATCGAGCGCGACCGCCTCGGCGGCCTGCACGTGGCGGGCGAGACGGGCTACTTCTCGACATTGACGCTGGGCTACCGCAAGGACTGGCCGATGCTCGGCCGCGTGCTGGAAAAGGGCCTGGCGCAGATCAACGACGCCGAGCGCGCCGCGATGATCGCGCGCTGGATCCCGCTGTCGGACATCGCCTGGTGGCAGCGACCCGAGGTGCAGCGCGTGCTGGGCGCCGCCGCCATCGGCACCGGCCTGCTGATGGGCGGCCTGCTGCTGTGGAACCGCGCGCTGCGCCGCGCCGTCGCCCAGCGCACCGATGCACTGCAGAAGGAACTGGCCGAGCGCCAGCGACTCGAGACGCGGCTGCGCACCCTGGCCGAGCACGATCCGCTCACCGGCCTGATGAACCGCGCCGCGCTGACCGAGGCGCTGCGGCGCTCGCTGGCGCTGGCCGCGCGCCAGAAGTGGTCGGTGGCCGTCGTCTTCGTCGACCTCGACAAGTTCAAGGCCGTCAACGATTCCATGGGCCACGCCGCCGGCGACGAGCTGCTGCGCCAGATCGCCTCGCGCCTGCAGGGCTGCCTGCGCGAGAGCGACCTGCTGGGCCGGCTGGGCGGCGACGAGTTCATCGTCGTGGCCGAGGCGCTGCACGACGGCCCGCGCAACGCGATCGAGCTCACCGACAAGCTGCTGATGCAGATGAAGCGGCCGTTCCTGATCGGCGACCAGTCGCTGGCCATGGGCTTTTCCGCCGGCATCGCGCTGTTCCCCGGCGACGGCGACACGCCCGAGGCGCTGATCGCCAACGCCGACGCGGCGATGTACCAGGCCAAGGAGCAGGGCCGCTTTCGCGCCGCGCTGTTCAAGGGCAGCACGCTGCCCGCGGTCGAGGATCCGACATGACGCGCACGGCGCTGTTCGTCGCGCTGTGGCTGGCGATGGCGGCCCGGCCCGGCGTCGCCGCCGAGTCGGTGGCGGCCGGCTTCCATCCTGCGGCGACCGCTTCGGGCGTCGCGTCCGCGCCTGCGCATCGCGTCACGCGCGCGGGCGCGAGCGTGCCGGCCGCGAACTTCGTCGTCGAATGGCGGCTGCAGCCGGCCGACGCGCGCCCCGCGCCGGGCGGCGGCTGGACGATCACCTCGGGCAGCGCGGCGACGGGCACCAGCGGCTTCGGCCCGGGTGCCGTCGTGGTCGGGACGGCGCGGCCCGTCGTCCCGCAATCGCTGCGGGTGGCCAACGGCAAGGAAGGCGCCATCCAGTTCGACCGCTCGGAGACGCACACGGTCTACGACATGGCCTTCACCGCCAACTCGAGCGCGAGCGCGAGCACGGGCGCCTCCACACAGGTGGTGGCGGGCGCGGCGTCCAGCGCCACGTCCGTCGGCGCGACGCGCTCGGCTTCGCGCTCGCACCAGGCCGAGGTGCAGAGCCACGAGGTCGTCGTCCACCGCGTCGACGGCCTGCGCGTGACGCCGCGCTGGACGCACGGCGACACCCTGGAGCTCGACATCGCGCTGACCCATGCCGCGCCGGTGGCGGTCTCGCGCAACGCCAGCCCCGACGCGCGGGCCGGCCGCGACATCGATTTCCACTCGACCGTGCAGGCCAGCTTCGACGAGTGGCTGACCGTCGCGAGCGTGGGCGACGGCGGCGACGAACTGCAGATCCGGGTCAGCTGGCGCTGACGTATTTGGCGCGTTTTCCGCCTCAGGCGTGATCTATGTCACCGGCCGGGCGCCTTAGGGAGGTCGCCGCGCCGCCAGACCCATTGACCCGTCCGCGCCCCTCGCGAATGATTCAACCCATGCTGCAAGGCTGATTGTGAGAGAGGGAAGCCGGCGACGATGTCTCGTTCGGCTCGTGGGGTAAAGCGCGTTGGCCCGGCTGGAGCGATTCCGGTCGGGCCCTTTCGCCTGGCGTCGTGCCGGCGCGCCGCTGACACCTGATTGACAGCTTTCGTGTGACCTATGTCACCGAGTCCGCTGCGGCGCAACAAATCCCCGGGTTTACCCGCATCAAGACGCCCAAGGCTGTGCGAACATGCCGCCCGGTGCGACGTAACTGTGTGTTACTTCCACCAGCCGGGGGGCCCAAGGGAGTGCTCCTCGTCCAGTCGCGCGGCACCTTCGTGCCCGGACCCAAGAGGGAAAGCAGATGATCAAGAACATTCTCGTCGCGGCCGCCTTCGGCGTTGCCGCATTCGGCGCGCAAGCCAACGAAATCGCCAATGGCGACTTCGAATCCAGCAGCAGCGCCACCGGCAGCTACTGCTACGGCAGCAACTGCACCGTCGCCGACTGGTCGGCGCCGCTGCTGATCGCCGCCAACAGCGGCCCGTGGGGCGACCCGTCGGCCACCGCCGGCGCGATCGGCCTGGGCAACTGGGTCGCCGGCATCCAGAACAACGGCGTGCTGTCCAGCGACTTCGACTTCGTCGCCGGCCACACCTACACGGTGACCTGGGACGACGCCGGCCGCAGCGGCTATTGGACGCACAGCTACGACGTGACCGCCGGCGGCGCGTCCTTCGCCGAGTACACGACGCTCGCGGGCCAGGCCTGGTCGGAGCACTCCGTGTCGTTCACCGCCAGCAGCGATGCCGCGCTGACGTTCGCCGGCGTCAACACCGTCGACGGCACCAGCTTCATCGACAACGTCACCGTCACGACCACCGCCGTGCCGGAACCGACGTCGCTGCTGATGATGGCCGCCGCCACGCTGGGCCTGCTGGCCTGGCGCCGCCGCACGCAGGCCTGAGCCGCGTGCAAGCATCCGGAGGCCCTGCGGTCTCCGGCAGGACGAAGGGCCGCGATCGCGGCCCTTTTTCATGGCGAAGCGTCAGGCCTTCGGCCAGAGGACCCACATGCGCAGCGGCTGCTTCATGCGCCCGGCCTGCGCCTCGGCGTCGTCGCCCCAGCCCCAGAAGAAGTCGGCGCGCACCGGGCCGACGATGGCCGTGCCGGTGTCCTGCGCCATCACGGCGCGTTGCAGGGCGCGGGCCGACAGCGGCTCGGTGGTGTCCAGCCAGACCGGCGTGCCCAGCGGGACGGACGCGGGATCGACCGCGATGGAGCGGCTGGGCGTCAGCGGCGCCCCCTGCGCGCCGCGCGGGCCCACGCGCGCGTCGGCCAGCGTCTCCTCGCGGAACCAGACCACGCGCGGATTGGCCCACAGCAGCTCCTGCAGCCGCTGCGGATTGCGCCGCACCCAGTCCTTGATCGTCGGCCACGAGGCCTCGGTCAGCTTGAGCTCGCCCTGGTCGACCAGCCAGCGGCCCACCGACCTGTAGGGCTGCTCGTTGTTGCCCGCGAAGGCGAGGCGGACGACGCGATCGCTGCCGTCGGGCTCGACGATGTGCAGGCGGCCCGAGCCCTGCACCTGCAGCACGAGGGCGTCGAGCGGGTCGGCAACCCAGGCGATCTCGCGGCCGCGCACGGAGGCCTGGGCCTCGGGCAGGGTGTCGATCTCCTGGCGCGTCCAGCTCGGCTTGTGCGGCACGAAACCGGCCGGCGGCCCCCACAGCGGGGTGCGGAACGCCCCCCCGGGCTTGCGGCGCGCCTCGATCAGCGGCTCGAAATAGCCGGTGGCCAGGCCGGTGGCCTCGCCCTCGGGCGACTCGAGCCGGAACACCTCGAGGCGCTGCTCCAGCCAGCGGCGCGCGTCGGCGTCGTCGCGCGGCGTGAAGCGCAGCGCCTCGCCGCACAGCGCGACCCAGCGCGGCGCCGGCAGCGTGCAGCCCTGGCGCAGCGCGGGCCACAGCTCCAGCGTGCGGTCATCGCGCCAGCCGGGCAGCGCGGCGAACGCCGTCGGCACCCAGCGCGCGTGCGGGTGCTCGGGCTCGCCCGCGAGCGGCGGCAAGGGCGGCAGCGGCTGCGCGGGCGTGGGCACGGGCGACGGTGGCGCGCCACTGCCGGGCGTGCGAGACTCGATCGGCGCGGGGACGTGCGGCCCGGTCGACGAGCAGGCCGCCAGCGTCCCTAGAATCGACACCACGGCAACGACTGCGAAACGGGATCTCATGGGCTGGATTGTGTTCGAGGCCATGCTCGCGCTCTGCGTGATGCTGGCGGTGGTGTGGTGGACGTTCCGCGGCCGCGCAGATCCTGACGCCGACGAGGCGGACAAGGACGCCGACAAGCCCTAATGCAGCGCCTGGGCGATGGCGAGCGGGAACGCTTCGATCGGCGTCTCGAAGGCCTCGGCCTCGTCCGTCATGCAGTAGAACTCGCCGCGCATGCTGCCGCGCGGCGTCGTGATGCGCGTCCAGCTCGTGTACTCGAACTGCTCGCCCGGCTTGAGCAGCGGCTGCTGGCCGACGACGCCGAGCCCGCGCACCTCCTCGACCTCGCCGCTGCCGTGGGTGATGACCCAGTGGCGGCCGATGACCTGCGCGGTCACCTCGCCGGTGTTGTGGATCGTGATCGTGTAGGCGAAGGCGTAGAGGTCTTCCTGCGCGGACGACTGGTCGGGCAGGAAGCGCGTGACGACGCTGCAGCGGAGTTCGGGACGTGGCATCGGCGCATTCTGAGGCAAAACGTCCGCCCCCTCGCTCCTCCCGTCGCTGCCCCCCGAGGGGGAGCCCGGATCGGCCCGGGTGCGACCCTCGCTGCCCGGGCCGCGATGAGCGACCGCGCGCGCCTCTCCCGCCAACCTTAAAATGACGCGTTCCGCCAGCCGTCCACGTCAGCCTCGCATGAAGCCCACCTACCGCATCGCCCCGTCCATCCTCTCCGCCGATTTCGCCCGTCTCGGCCAGGAGTTCACCGACGTGATCGCGGCCGGCGCCGACTGGATCCACTTCGACGTGATGGACAACCACTACGTGCCCAACCTGAGCTTCGGCCCGATGATCTGCCAGGCGCTCAGGAAGCACGCGGTGCGCGCCGACGGCACGCCGGTGCCCATCGACGTCCACCTGATGATCTCGCCGGTCGACGCGCTCGCCCAGCAGTTCGCCAAGGCCGGCGCCGACCTGATCAGCTTCCACCCCGACGCCAGCACGCACGTCGACCGCACCCTGCAGCTGATCAAGGCCGAGGGCTGCAAGGCCGGCCTCGTGTTCAACCCGGCCGCTTCCATCGACATCCTGGAATGGGTGATCGACAAGGTCGACCTGGTGCTCGTGATGAGCGTCAACCCGGGCTTCGGCGGCCAGAGCTTCATCCCGAGCGCGCTGCGCAAGATCGAGAAGCTGCGCAAGGTGATCGACGCCTCGGGCCGCGACATCCGCCTCGAGGTGGACGGCGGCATCAAGGCCGACAACATCCGCGCCGCCGCCGACGCCGGCGCCGACACCTTCGTGGCCGGCAGCGCGATCTTCGGCCAGAAGGACTACGCCCGGGCCATCGCCGAGATGCGCGAGGCGCTCGCGCGCTGAGGCCTCGCGCCGGGCCGCGTCGGGAGACGCCGGCCCCTCCTGCGATTCGATGTGGGTGCGCGCTCGCGTGACGCCGGCGTGCGCGGATGAGCGATGCGTCTGTAAGGTTTGCCGACCTTCGCACGACCAAGACGAATGTCTGGCTCCTTTCCATTGCAATGGCCCCTGCTGCCCCAATGGTTGAGCCATGGGGGTCGCGAGCACGGCTCGGCGTTTGCCCCTAGCATGGCCCTCCGGCTTTGTGGCCGGGGCGGCGCCCGTCAGCGCCGAATCTCCACAGCCTTCCCGCGGCTCCCGTCGCGCCTTTTTCCTCGATGACGATGACGCCTTCGATCGATGCCTATCGTCACGTGCGCGATGCCACGCTGCGCCTCGTCGACGGCCTGGGCGATGCCGACATGACGCCGCAGTCCGCGGAGTTCGCCAGCCCGGCCAAGTGGCACCTGGCGCACACCACGTGGTTCTTCGAGCAGTTCGTGCTCGCGGCGCACGGCACCGGCTACCGCCGCTTCGACGAGCGCTTCGGCTTCCTGTTCAACTCGTACTACAACGCCGTCGGCGCGCGCCACGAGCGGCCGCGGCGCGGCCTGCTCACGCGGCCGACGCTGCAGGACGTGCTGGCCTATCGCGCGCATGTCGACCACGCCATGGCCGACTTCCTCGGCGCGCGCGTGCCATCGGAGGTCGGCGACCTCGTCGAGCTCGGGCTGCATCACGAGCAGCAGCACCAGGAGCTGATCCTCACCGACCTGCTGCACCTGTTCGCGCAGAACCCGCTGCGTCCGGGCGTGCGCGCGACGCTGCCGGCCGTGCCGACCGACGCGTCGCCGGCGCCGGCGTGGATCGAGTTCGAGGGCGGCAACATCGAGGTCGGGCACGGCGGCCTCGGCTTCGCGTTCGACAACGAAGGGCCGCGCCACGTCGTCGCGCTGCGGTCGTTCCGGCTCGCGTCGCGTCCGGTCACCAACCGCGAGTGGCTCGCGTTCGTCGAGGCCGGCGGCTATGCGGATCCGCAGCTGTGGCTATCGGACGGCTGGGACACCGTGCAGGCGCAGCGCTGGCAGGCGCCGTTGTACTGGGAGACGGCGGACGATGGCACGCGCCTGCAGATGACGCTGGGCGGCCTGCTGCCGCTCGCGCTCGACGCGCCCGTGTCGCACGTCAGCTTCTTCGAGGCCGATGCCTATGCGCGCTGGGCCGGCAAGCGCCTGCCGACCGAGTTCGAGTGGGAGCTCGCCGCGCGCGACCTGCCCATCGAGGGCGGCTTCGTCGAGCAGGGCGCGGGGCGGCCGCGTCCGGCCTCGAGCGGCAGCGGCCTGTCGCAGATGTTCGGCGACGTCTGGGAGTGGACGGCCAGCCCCTACGTGGCCTACCCCGGCTTCCGCACCGCGCCCGGCGCGGTCGGCGAATACAACGGCAAGTTCATGAACGGCCAGTACGTGCTGCGCGGCGGCTCGTGCGCGTCGCCGCGCAGCCACCTGCGCGCCACCTATCGCAACTTCTTTCAACCCGGGCAGCGCTGGCAGTTCAGCGGCCTGCGCCTCGCGGAGGACGCATGAAGACAGACATCCAGTGGGCCGGCGACGCGCATGCGTCCGAACTGTCCACGCGCTACAACGTCACGCCGCTGACGCCGGCCTTCCGCGTCGACCCGCAATTCGAGGCCGACGTGCTCGAGGGGCTGGACGACGACCAGAAGCACATCCCCAGCATCTGGCTCTACGACCGCCGCGGCTCCGAGATCTTCGAGGAGATCACCGAGGTCGCCGAGTACTACCCGACGCGCACCGAGACGCGCCTGCTGGCCGGCCTCGCGCCGCAGCTCGAGAGCGAGATCGGCGGCGTGCACAGCCTCATCGAGATCGGCAGCGGTTCGAGCCGCAAGACGCGGCTGCTGCTCGCGGCGATGCACTCGCTCGCGCGCTACGTGCCGGTCGACATCTCCGCCGACTTCCTGCGCGACGCGGCCGCCGGCCTGGCCCGCGACTTCCCCGGCGTGGCGGTGCAGCCGGTGGTGGCCGACTTCACGGCGCCGTTCGCGCTCCCGGCGTCCGACGGCGCGACGCACGACAGCGCCGGCAACCTCGGCTTCTTCCCGGGCTCGACGATCGGCAACTTCACGCCGGATGCCGCCATCGACCTGATGACCCAGCTGGGCCGCACGCTGGGCCCGCGCTCGCGGCTGCTGATCGGCGTCGACACGACGCAGGATCCGGCGCTGCTGATCCCGGCCTACGACGACGCCGCCGGCGTCACCGCCGAGTTCAACCTCAACCTCCTCGATCGCATCAACCGCGAGCTCGACGGCGACTTCGACCGCCGCGACTTCCGCCACCTTGCCCGCCACGACCCGCAGCAGGGCCGCATCGAGATGCACCTGGTGAGCCAGCGCGCGCACGAGGTGCACGTGCGCGGACGCAGCTTCGCGTTCGCCGCGGGCGAGACGATCCACACCGAGAACTGCTACAAGTACTCGCCTTCGCAGTTCCTGCACATGGCGCATGCCGCGCACTGGCGCTGCGAGCGCTCGTGGCAGGACGGGGGGCGCACCGGCTTCACCGTCTACCTGCTGCGCCGCGACGCCTGATCGCGCTCGCGTATTAGCCCGCTACTACTAACCGCCTTCTGAGTGGGGCGGCCCGGCGCCACTTGCGCGCCCCGAGCCGCTGCCGCGTTGCATGGCGCTGAAGAGGCGGGTTATATGGCTTGACACGCGGTCGGCATCGGTGTGAACTGCCCTGCACGTTGTCCTGGACAAGGCCCGGCCCGCGAGTCGATGCCTGGACCAGGGCGACCCAGGGAGTGTCAAGCAGATGAGCGAACCGGATGGCCATGTGGCCGAGAGCGGCGCATTCCGCCAGGTGATCGAGAACATAGCTGCCGGCATCGCGATCCTGCAGGACGATCGCATCGCCTACGCCAACGCGCGGGCCGCCCGGATGCTGGGTCGGGAGATCGCCGCGCTCGTGGGTTCGGATCCGGCGGCGTTGCTGTCCGACCAGGAGCGCCGGCGTTCGGCGGAGTCGTTCGAGGCGGTGGTCTCCGGCCACGTCGAAGAGGACTACAGCGAGTACCACGTCGCCTTGCCCGATGGCCGAATGCGCCACCTGGCCGTCTCGTCCACCCGCACCGACTGGGACGGCCGGCCGGCCATGCTTTGCGTCTTCCACGACATCTCGCGCCAGCGCGCCGCGATGGCCGCGCTGCGCGGCAGCGAGGAGCGCTATCGCACGATGATCGAGTCGCTCAGCGAGGGCGTCATGATCTTCGATGACCAGGCACGCGTGAAGGGCGTCAATCCGGCCGCCGAGCAGCTGATGGGCGCGACGTTCGCGCAGATGCGCCACCATGAGGCCGACTACTGGCAGCCGATCGACGTCGGCGGCGAATCGATTCCCCGCGAGCAGCTTCCGATCGCCGTCGTGCTGGCCACCGGCGCGCCGGTGCGCAACCGGTTGCTGGGCGTGCGGCACGCCGAACTGGGCGTGCGCTGGCTCGAGATGAACTGCGAGCCGCTGCGCGACGCGGCCGGCGGCCGGATCACGGGCGGGCTGCTGTCGATGACCGACGTCACCGAGGCGCGGCGCACCGAGGAGGCGCTGCGCGTCAGCGAGAGCACCAACCGCACGCTGATGGATGCCCTGGCCGACGGGGTCTTCGTGGCGCAGGACTTCCGCTTCGTCTACGCCAATCGGCTGCTGCTCGAGCGCCTCGGCTACGAGCGCGCGGAATTCACGGGGCTGCCGTTCGGAAGCGTCATCGAGCCCACGCTGCTGCCGCTGTGGAACGAGCGCTTCGCGGGCCGCGTCGGCGCGGGCGCGGAGCCGGTGCGCACGTACGAGGTGCAATTCCTGCGCAAGGACGGCAGCATCGCCGAGTTCGAGCTGGTGGCCAATCGCACCACCTACCAGAACCGCCCGGCCGTGCTGGGCGTGCTGCGCGACATCGCCGAGCGCAAGGCCGCGGCCGCCGAACTCGAGCGCCATCGCGACCGCCTCGAGGAACTCGTGCACGAGCGCACGCGCGAGCTCGAGACTGCGGTGGCCGCGCGCGTCGAGAGCGAGAACTTCGCCCAGACGATGACCGACCACCAGCCCACGCTGCTGGCCTACGTCGACCGCGAGCAGCGCCTGCAGTTCGTCAATCGCGCGTGGCTCGACTGGTTCGGCAAGACGCGCGAGGAAGCGCTCGGTCGCGACGCTCGCTCGGTGGTCGGCAACGTCATGCTGCAGCCCGCGGACGACGTGATCGCCAAGGTGCTGCGCGGCGAGGCGATGGGCACGCCGGCCGAGATGCGCGGCGCCGACGGCCGCGTCGGCAATTTCTGGATCTACCGGCTGCCCGACATCGTCGAGGGCGACATCCGCGGCTATTTCTTCATCGCCACCGACGTCACCGAGATGCGCCGCAGCGAGCGCCGCCTGCAGGAGCTCAACACCAAGCTGATCCAGGCCGAATCGTTCACGCGCGGCATCGCCGACAACCTGCCGGTGCGCATCGCCTACTGGGACAGCGAGCAGCGCTGCCGCTTCGCCAACCGCGTCTACTGCGACTGGTTCGGCAAGTCGCTCGACCAGGTGCTGGGCAAGACCAACATCGAGATCTTCGGCGAGGAACCTGCGCCCGAGCGCATCGAATTCGCGCGCCTGGCGCTGGCCGGCGCGCCGCAGAAGTTCGAGAGCGAGGAGCTTGGCGCCCACGGGCGCCTGGGCATCTGGGAGGTGCAGTACATCCCGGACGTGCAGCGCGGCGAGGTGCGAGGCTTCTTCAAGCTCGCCACCGACATCACGGCGTCCAAGCGCGCGCAGGCCGACCTGCAGGCGCTCAACCTCGAGCTGGTGGCCGCGCGCGACCTCGCCGAGGACGCGGCGCAGGCCAAGTCGGCCTTCCTGGCCAACATGAGCCACGAGATCCGAACGCCGATGAACGTGATCATCGGCCTGACCCACCTGATGCTGCGCGACGCGCACGACGCGACGACGTCCGACCGCCTGGCCAAGGTGGGCGACGCGGCGATGCACCTGCTCGACATCATCAACGACATCCTCGACCTGTCCAAGATCGACGCCGGCAAGCTGGTGCTCGCGCCGGTGGACTTCTCGGTCGACGCGCTGCTCGCGCGCGCGGCGGCGCTCGTCACCGACGGCGCGCGTCGCAAGGGCCTGGCGCTGACCGTCGACCGCGGCGACCTGCCGCAGGCGCTGCGCGGCGACGCGCTGCGGCTGTCGCAGATCCTCGTCAACCTGCTGAGCAACGCGGTGAAGTTCACGGTGCGCGGCAGCGTCGTGCTGCGCTGCGACGTGCTGGCGCAGGCCGGCGCGGAATGGACGATCCGCTTCGCGGTGCGCGATACGGGTGTCGGTATCTCCGCCGAAGCGCGGGATCGTCTCTTCAGCCCGTTCGAGCAGGCCGACGGATCCACGACGCGTCGTTTCGGCGGCACCGGCCTGGGGCTGTCGATCGCGCGCGAGCTGGCGCAGCTGATGGGCGGCGCCGTCGGCGTCGAGAGCGAGCTCGGGCGCGGCAGCGTGTTCTGGTTCACCGCCAAGCTGCAGGCGGCCGGCGTGCAGGAGCGCAGCGCGCCGACGCCGCGCGAGGCCGTCGTGGCGAGCCGCAGCGTCGAGCAGACGCTCAAGGAGCGCCACCGCGACGCGCGCGTGCTGATCGCCGACGACAACCGCATCAACCAGGAGCTCGCCACCGAGCTGCTGCGCCTGGTCGACCTGCAGGTGGAGGTGGCCGACAACGGCCGCATCGCGGTCGACATGGCGCGGCGCGGCGCCTACGACATGATCCTGATGGACATGCAGATGCCCGAGATGGACGGCCTGGAGGCCACGCGCCTGATCCGCAAGGTGCCCGAGCTCGATTCGACACCCATCGTCGCGATGACGGCCAGCGCCTTCGGTGCCGATCGCGACGCCTGCCTGGCCGCGGGCATGAACGACCACATCGGCAAGCCGGTGAACCCGGCCACGCTGTACGAGAAGATGCTGCGCTGGCTCGACGAGTCGCGCAAGGCGCCGCGCCCCACGCCGGTCGACGCACCCGCAGCGCCGCCGCCACAGGCCGCGCCGCAGGCCACCGACGTCCTGGACAACATCGAGGCCCTCGACGTCGCGCGCGGCATGAGCCTGTTCGCCGGCCAGCGCGCGCTCTACATGCAGGCGCTCGGCTACTTCGTCGACCTCTACGACGACGGCCTGGCCGCCGTCGACCGCTACATCGCCGGCGCGCCCGGTGCGACGCGCGAGGCCGCGGGCCGCGAGATCCACTCGATGGGCGGGGCCGCCGCCGCGCTCGGTGCCGTCGAGCTCGAGCACTCGGCGCACCACATCGACACCCTGGTGCGCGGCGAGCGCGCGAAGCAGGCGAGCGACGACGACTTGCGCGACGAACTGCGCGTGCTGCGCGACGACCTGGCCGACCTCGTCGCGCGCCTGCGCAAGGCGCTCGGGCGCGGCGACAAGAAGGCCCGGGCTACTTGACCGGGATGGCGGTGGCGCGGTCGACGGCCACCGCCGTCACGGCGTTCTGCGGCGAGCCGTCGACGAGCCGGTCGGAATAGGTCAGGTAGACCAGCGTGTTGCGTTCGCGGTCGACCATGCGCACGATGCGCAGCCGCTTGAACAGCAGGCTCATGCGCTCGCTGAAGACTTCCTCCTGCCGCGGCAGCGGCTGCTTGACCGACACCGGCCCGACCTGGCGGCAGGCGATCGAGGCCTCGGACTTGTCCTCGGCGATCCCCAGCGCGCCCTTGATGCCGCCGGTCTTGGCGTGCGACACGTAGCAGGTGACGCCGGCCACCTTCGGGTCGTCGTAGGCGTCGACGACGATCTTGTGGTCGGGGCCGATCCACTGGAAGGCGGTGTTGACGTCGCCGATCTCCTCGGCGTGGAGGGCGGGCATCGCCACGAGGGCGAGCAGGGCGGCGAGACGGAGCGACGGGCGCATGCGGTTCCTTGCGGGTGAGTGCGGACACGTGCACTCTAGGGCATGTTCACACTAATAACGTGCCCGCGTGACCATCAGAAAGCCCGCCTTCAAGGCGCGAACGCGCAGGCGTGGTGGGCCCACTCCAAGCGTTCGCAACGCCGAAGGCGGGCTTTCTGATGGATCACCCGGAGGGCCGGTGTCCTGCGAGGCGCCAGGCGTCGTTGGAGGCTCCTTGCGGGCGCCCAGCCCGCCG
This sequence comes from Scleromatobacter humisilvae, assembly GCF_023231945.1. Lineage (GTDB taxonomy): Bacteria > Pseudomonadota > Gammaproteobacteria > Burkholderiales > Burkholderiaceae_C > Scleromatobacter > Scleromatobacter humisilvae. Next base: position 1,840,746 of record NZ_JAJLJH010000001.1, on the reverse strand, counting down.
CGTCGCCTCCGCCTAGCCTGGCGCCTCGCAGGGCACCGGCGCGGGCACGCTATTAGTGTGAACAGGCCCTGGTCGCAAGCCGCGCGCTCAGGAACCGGCGCTCGCCCCCAGCGGCCGCGGCCGGATCCACAGGTTCAGCACGCTCGACAGCCGCTGCAGGCTCAGCGGCTTGGTGATGCGCGCGTTCATGCCGGACTCGAGGATGTGCGGCATGTCCTCGGCGGTCGTGTGACCGGTCATCGCGAGGATGGGCACGTCGGCCAGCCCGGCCATCGCGCGGATCGCCTGGGCGGTGGCGTAGCCGTCCATGTCGGGCATCTCGCAGTCGAGCAGGATGCCGTCGAAGTTGGTGTCGTTGGCCAGGATCGCGAGGGCCGCGCTGCCTTCGCTGGCGACCACGCAGGTCATGTCGAGGTTCTGCAGCATCTCGGCGGCGAGTTCGGCGCTGATGTCGGCGTCGTCCACCACCAGCAGGCGGGCTCCGGCAAACTGCCGTTCCGGGTCATTCATGGCGGGCCCTCCAGGGCATGCAGGACGTTCTCGAAAGCCGCCGCCCTGCGGCTGCGCATTTCCCGGTTCAGGCCCTCCCTGAAACGACGACGCTCTGATCTTGCGCTCCGGCCGGTGCAGGCGGCTCTGCGAACGCGATTCACTATCCGGCATCGAGGGGACCCTGTCAATCGCCGGCTGCCGTCGAGAGGGCCCGATCAGGCCGGTGCGAGCGCCGCCTCGAGCGCCGCCACCAGCGCGGCGAGCAGCTGCCGCGCGTGCGCCATCGCGTCGTCGAGGCCCTCGGCCGGGTCGTCCTGCCGCAGCCCGCGCTCCAGCTCGCCCGCGGACGCCGCCAGCGCCCGCGCGCCCAGCCCCGCGGCCACGCCCTTGAGCGTGTGCGCCAGCCGCGTGGCGCCCGCGCGGTCGCCGGCCTGCAGCGACTGCGCGATCTTGTCGAGCGCGCCGCCCTGCTGCACGACGAACTTGCGCAGCAGCCCGGCGTAGAAGCGGGCGCTGATGCCGGTGCTGGCGAGCGTGGCGTCGACGTCCAGGCCGGGCACCGCGCGCAGCGCATCCAGCGGCGACGGCGCCGCGGCGGGCGCGGCGGCCACCGGCGTCGCGCTCGCGCGGGCCGTCGGCGGGGCGGCCTGGCGCGGCTTGATGGCGCCCAGCAGCGCGCGGCACAAGGCCTGGGCGCTGACCGGCTTGCTGATGAAGCCGTTCATGCCGGCGGCCAGGCAGCGGTCGCGGTCGGCGGCCATCGCATTGGCCGTCATCGCGATGATGGGCAGCGCGTCGGCCGCGAGGGTCTCGCGGATCAGCCGGGTCGCGCTGACGCCGTCCATCACGGGCATCTGCATGTCCATCAGCACGAGGTCGTAGGGCCGGCCCTCGGCGTGGCGCGCGTGCACCTGGTTGACACCGACCTGGCCGTTGTCGGCAATGTCGACCTCGAAGCCCGCGTCGCGCAGCATCTCGGCGGCGATCTGCTGGTTGATCTCGTTGTCCTCCACCAGCAGGATGCGCGCGCCGAGCAGTGGCGCGAGCTGCGCCTCGAGTGCACGGCTCGAGGCCTCGCGCTCGGCCGGCGTGGCCTGGCGCGGCGGGTGGCCGACGAGTTGCATCATCGCGTCGACCAGCAGCGACGGGCTGACCGGCTTGGACAGCACGTGCTCGACGCCCTCGAGGCGCGCGCGCGCCACCAGCTCCTCGCGGCGGTGCGCGGTGACCATCAGCATCAGCGGCATGGCCTGCGGCCGCACGGCCCTGATGGCGCGGATCGCCTCGAGGCCGTCCATGCCGGGCATGATCCAGTCCATCAGCAGGAAGTCGTAGGGCACGCCGTGCTCGTCGGCATCGAGCACGCGCGCCACCGCGGCGCGACCGGAGCCGACGCTGTGCGATTCGAAGCCGAGCTCCGTCAGCAGCTCGCACAGCACCAGCGCGACGGCCTCGTGGTCGTCGACCACCAGCACGCGGCTGCCGTGCAGCTCGATGCCGGGGCGCACGACCAGCTTGTCGGCCGAGCCGATGCCCAGCCGCGCGGTGAACCAGAACGTGCTGCCTTGCCCGTCGACGCTGCGCACGCCGACGTCGCCGCCCATCGCCTGCGCGAGGTTCTTGCTGATCGCGAGACCCAGGCCGGTGCCGCCGTACTCGCGCGTCGTCGACTTGTCGGCCTGCTCGAAGCTCGTGAACAGGCGGCCGGCCTGCTCCGGCGTCAGCCCGATGCCGCTGTCGGTGACGGAGAAGTTCAGCAGCGCCTCGCCCTCGTCGGCCTGCTCGACGCGCACGTCGATGCGCACCTCGCCGCGCTCGGTGAACTTGACGGCGTTGCCGGCGTAGTTGATGAGGATCTGGCCGATGCGCAGCGGGTCGCCGACGAGCACCCGCGGCAGCGCGGGGTCCATCACCCACAGCAGCTCGAGGCCCTTGGCGTCGGCCTTCTCGGACAGCAGGTTGACGACGTTGTCCAGCACCGCCTCCAGCTCGAAGGGCAGCGCCTCGACCTGCAGCTTGCCCGACTCGATCTTGGAGAAGTCGAGGATGTCGTTGATGATGCCCAGCAGGTGCTCGCCGCTGCGCTTGATCTTGACGAGGTAGTCGTGCACGCGCGGCGGCATGTCGTATTTCACGGCCAGCGCCGACAGCCCGATGATCGCGTTCATCGGCGTGCGGATCTCGTGGCTCATGTTGGCGAGGAACTCGCTCTTGACGCGGCTGACCGACTCGGCCGCCGCGCGCGCGTCGCGCAGCTCGCGCGCCTGCAGCGCGTTGTCGAGCGCGATCGCGCCGAAGGCCGACAGCGTGCGGAAGATCAGGCGCTCGCGCTCGTCGTAGGCGAGCGCCGTGCGCGACTGGATCGTCAGCACGCCCAGCAGCTTGTCGCCGACCATCAACGGCCCGAACAGGCCGGTGGTCGGCGGCGCCATCTCGGGCAGCTTCAGCGTCGGCAGGACGTTGTGCGCGTGGTCGTAGAGATATTCGCGGCGATCGCGCGCGGAGCGCGCCGCGAGCGATTGCGGGTGGTCGAGCGCGATGCGCAGCGGCGCCGCGCTGCCGCGCACGCCCTGGTTCATCCGGAACGTCTCGACGAGCTCGTTGCTCTCGGCATCGAACATGTAGATCATCAGCAGGTCGGACGCGATGAGCGAGCCCACGTGCGTGGCCAGCGCCTCGAACACGCGGTCGGGGTCGAGGTTGCCCGCGATCTCCTGGCCGATCTGGCCGAGCCGGTCCAGCGTCGCGATCGCCTGCTCGAGGATGCGCACGCGGGCCGTCTCGGCGGCCGCCAGCTCCTGCTGCAGCTGGCGCGCGCGCCGCGCGGTCTCGGCCTCGTGGCGGGCCTGCACGGCCTCCATCGCCTGCGTGGCGTTGCGCGCGTTCTCGTTCTCGACGGCCGTCCTGGCCTGGCGTTCGAAGGCCAGCGCGCGCGCGAGGTCGCCGGCCTGCTCCCAGGCGCGCGAGGACTGCGACAGATGGCGCGCGCTGGGCAGGCTGCCCGTCGACACCGCCGTCAGCTCCGACAGCAGCGCGAGGTAGTGCAGCGCGGGCGTCGGCGCGAACACCGCGGGCGGCTCCGGCAGCGTCGCCTGCAGGTGCAGGTCGATCAGCGCCTCCAGCGTGTGGCTCTGCGTGTCGTGCCCGGGCGCCTGCTCGTAGGCGCGCAGCGTCAGGCGATGCGCCTCCTCGAAGTCGCCGCGCGCGGCCAGGCAGCGGCCGACGCCGGCCATCGTCCGCGGCAGCAACACGTCGAAGTGCCGGGCCGACGCGTGCTCGTGCGCGAGCTGGAAGATCTCCAGCGCACCGTCGATGTTGCCCACGGCCAGGCGCGCCTCGCCGAGATGGATCTGCGCGACCACCGCGTTGAAGGACGACCCGATCGGCTCCAGGTCGGCACACGCGCGCTCGAGCAGTTCCAGCCGCGCGCGCTGGTTGCCGAGCATCTGGTGGTTGCGCGCCAGCGCGGCGAGCGAGTGGGCGACGTAGGCCGGCCAGCCGTGCTCGCGCGAAGTCGCCAGCGCGGCCTCGCGCAGGGTGATCGCGGCGAGGATGTCGTTGAGGCTCTCGTGGGCGATCGCGCAATTGAGCGCGAGGTGCACCTGCACGCGCGGCAGGCCCAGCGCGCCGGCGCGCTGCATGTTGACGCTCAGGTGCGAGACGATGTCGGCGAAGCGCCCGGCATAGAACTCCACCGAGCCGCGCGGGATCGACGCATAGAGCTCGGGGCCGCGCAGCGCGATGCCGGGCCGCGCCGCGAGCCACGCCTCGAGCTGCGCCATGCGCGTCGCCCTGGCGGCGGTCAGGCCCGGCATGCCGGTCGCGATCTCCGCCAGCGCGATGCCTTCGCGCACCTCGTCGCCCTGCGCGAGCAGCTGCTGGTACGCGTCCTCGGAGGCCTTGACCGGGTCGCCGCGGCCCCAGATGCGGCAGTTCTGGGCGTCCAGCAGCAGGCAGTCGCCGACGCCGATGGCGTCGTCCAGGCCCTCGAACTGCGCCTTCGCGTCGGCCAGCAGTCGGTCGGCCTCGGCGATCTCGAGCGCCAGCGACATCGCCTCGGCGCACGCCAGTGTCAGCCGGGCGGCCATGCGCCGGCCGGAGCGGTCGGTGCGCGCCGCGAGCGCGGGGGCGATGGCGTCGGCGATCTCGCGCGCGCGCCGGCCATCGCGCTGGCGCAGGTGCCAGGCAAGCGTGACCTGCGGGGCGAGCCATGCGGGACGGCGAGCCGCGAGCCGCTCCAGCCGGACGAAGTCGTCGTCGTGCAGGCAATGCGCCGGATGGCGCGAAGCGTGCCGCCTCTGCGCGAAGTCGCCAGACATGTCCCAACTCCTCGCGTTCCGGAAGCGCCCCTCTTGCGCCGCCTTTCGCACTTGCGAGAATTGCACCGATCCGCCGCCGACTCCATCGGCTCCAACCCGCCCGAACGGGCGTTCAAGCAAGCAATGAGCCTGTCCCTTCCAAGCATCGCCGCCGCCATCATCGACCTGGACGGCACGATGGTCGACACCGTCGGCGATTTCGAGCAGGCGCTGGCGCGCACGCTCGCCGAACTCGAACTCCCGCCGGTCGACCGCGGGTTCATCATGCGCACCGTGGGCCGCGGCAGCATGCACCTGCTGCGGCAGACGCTCGCGCAGGCGGGCGGCGCGCCCGAGCTGCTGGACACCGCGTGGACGCACTACCAGCGCCACTACGCCGACATCAACGGACTGCACGCCGATGTCTATCCCGGCGTCCTCGAAGGCCTCGCCGCGATGCGCGCGCGCGGCTGGCGCCTGGCCTGCGTGACCAACAAGCCGCGCGCGTTCGCGCTGGCGCTGCTCGAGGCCAAGGGCCTGCTGCCGCTGTTCGAGCACGTCTTCGGCGGCGATTCGTTCGAGCGCCACAAGCCCGATCCGCTGCCGCTGCTCAAGACCTGCGAGGCGCTCGGCACCGCGCCGGCGCACACGCTGATGGTGGGCGATTCGAGCAACGACTGCGAGGCCGCGCGCGCCGCGGGCTGCCCCGTCGTGCTGGTGAGCTACGGCTACAACCACGGCGAGCCGGTGGCCGCGGCGCGGCCCGATCGCGTGGTCGACCGCCTCGACGCGTTGTTCTGACGCCGGCCGCGCCATGAAAAAAGGCGGCCCGCGGGCCGCCTTGTCTCCGCGCGAAGCGGGGTCAGGAGTCGAGGTTGAACGCCAGGTCGACCAGCGCCGTGTGTCCCTTGGGCGTCGCCTTGAAGCGCCACTGGCGCACGGCGTCGACGGCCGCGGCGTTCAGGCTCGGGCTGGTGGACTTCATCACGGTGACCACGTCGACGACGCCGTCCGGGCCGACTTCGAACTTCACTTCGACCTCGCCCTTGCGCAGGCGGCGCATCGTGTTGATCGGGAACTGCGGGTCGGCCGACTTGGTCATGATCAGGCCCGGATCCGGCTCTTCGTCGGCGACGGGCACGTCGATCTGCGGCGCCGATGCGCTCGGGGCGACCAGCGATCCGGCGACGCCGGCCGAGGACACGCCCGCGTCGACGCCGCCCGTGCTCATCGCGCTGGGGTTGCCCGTGGCGCCGGTGGCCGCGGCCAGCGACGGCGCGGTGGCGGCCGACGGCGCGGGGACGACGACCGAAGCCGGGGCCGCGTTGGCGAGGTCGGCCGAGGTCGAGGACGGCGCCGCGGCGGCGACCTTCACGCGCTCGGGCGCGGGGGCGGGTGCCGCGGCGACCTTGGTCTGCGGTGCGGCCGGGGCGACGACGGGGCGCGGCGCGGCGGCGGGCTTGGGCGCCGGCGTCGTCGCGAGGACGCGGATCCAGTACATGGTCCGGTCGGTTTCCTTCTGGGCCTTGTCGGCGGCGGCGGATGCGGCGGCGGACGGCGCGATCACCTGGGCCATCGTCGCCGTGCTGGCGGCGGCGCAGGCCAGCATCAGGACGCAGCGCGCGATGAATCTCAACTCAGTCATGGCGGTCGTGCTCAGGTGACACGTCGTGGTTCTGGAAATCCCGGCTGCGTCCCAACGACGGAAATCACAGCGAGGCAGCGAAGTCTAGCGACAAGTAACGGCATGCAAGGCCTATGCCGTGGAAAAGGGATTGCCAAACGCCGCCGAATGCGCATTACGTCACTATGCAACTTCCATGGTCGAGCGGGGCCCTCGGGATAACCCTCGGTCGATTTCGGCACGAGGGAAGCACGCGCTGCGTTCGCTGCGTCTTCGCCAAGCCGGAAGCCCGGGCGTCCGGACGGCGTGGGCTGCGCGCTGGCAAGGGCTCGATTCCTTCGGCTAAACTGGCTCGCATGTCCGAAGGCTTCCTCCTCTCCTGCACCGCCGTGAAAGCATGCGCGGTGCGGTCGCACGACCAGGGAGCCTGGGTCTGGCGACGCCGTTCGTGATGAACGCACGCGCCTAGCCGCCGACCCGCCCTCCGGGCACCGTCGCGGTGCCGGCGCCGCACCGCGGTGGCACCTTGCCGGCGCGCGTGCACCTTGGACGACGTCACGCCTGCGCCCGCGCAGCGGCGTCGAGAATCTTCGCCGCGGCGCCCGCGACCTGTTCCAGCAACGCCGTCGCGGCGCATCCGGCCAACGGAGTCTTCCCCACCGTGATCACCGAACTCGAATTCAAGAGCCTCGCCGCCCAGGGCTTCAACCGCATCCCGCTGATCTTCGAGGCCTTCGCCGACCTCGAGACACCGCTGTCGCTGTACCTCAAGCTCGCCGGCGGACAGCCGCAGAGCTTCCTGCTGGAGTCGGTCGTCGGCGGCGAGCGCTTCGGGCGCTACTCGTTCATCGGGCTGCCGGCGCGCACGCGCGTGCAGGCGACGGGGCTGCGCACCGAGGTCGTCACCGACGGCCGGGTCGTCGAGACGCACGACGGCAACCCGCTCGAATTCATCGAGGCCTTCCAGAAGCGCTTCAAGGTCGCGCTGCGCCCGGGCCTGCCGCGCTTCTGCGGCGGCTTGGCGGGCTACTTCGGCTACGACGCCGTGCGCTACATCGAGCCGAAGCTGGCCGGCACGACCAAGCCCGGCGGCCTCGACACGCCCGACATCCTGCTGCTGCAGACCGAGGAGCTGGCGGTCATCGACAACCTCTCCGGCCGGCTCTACCTGATCGTCTATGCCGATCCTTCGATGCCGGACGCCTTCTTCGCAACGAAGAAGCGGCTCGGCGAACTGTCGGACAAGCTGCGCTATTCGGTGACGGCGCCCGCCGTCAGGCGCGGGCCGTCGTACGCCGTGCAGCGCGAGTTCTCGAAGGAGGCCTACATCGAGGCCGTGCTCAAGGCCAAGGAGTACATCGCGGCGGGCGACATGATGCAGGTGCAGGTCGGCCAGCGCCTCCAGAAGCGCTACACCGAATCGCCGCTGAGCCTGTACCGTGCGCTGCGCTCGCTCAACCCGTCGCCCTACATGTACTTCTACGACATGGGCACGTTCCAGATCGTCGGCGCGTCGCCGGAGATCCTGGTGCGCCACGAGCACGTCGCCGAGGGCGAGAAGATCACGATCCGCCCGCTCGCCGGCACCCGCCCGCGAGGCGCCTCGCCCGAGGCCGACACGGCCACCGAGCAGGAGCTGCTGGCCGACCCGAAGGAGCGCGCCGAGCACCTGATGCTGATCGACCTGGCGCGCAACGACATCGGCCGCATCACGCAGACGGGCAGCGTCAAGGTGACGGACGCGTTCGTCGTCGAGCGCTACTCGCACGTGATGCACATCGTCAGCAACGTCGAGGGCCTGCTCAAGCCGGGCCTGAGCAACATGGACGTGCTGCGGGCCACCTTCCCGGCCGGCACGCTCAGCGGCGCGCCCAAGATCCGCGCGATGGAGATCATCGACGAGCTCGAGCCGGTCAAGCGCGGCATCTACGGCGGGGCTTGCGGCTATCTGAGCTTCGCGGGCGACATGGACGTGGCCATCGCGATTCGCACGGGCATCGTGCAAAACAACACGCTTTATGTGCAGGCCGCGGCCGGCGTCGTGGCAGATTCGGTTCCTGAGATGGAATGGCGCGAGACCGAGGCCAAGGCGCGCGCGCTGCTGCGCGCGGCCGAGCTGGTCGAGGAAGGCTTCTAGAGGCCTTTCGAGACTTGCCAACGTCCGCGAAACGCGCATAGTCCGATTGTTCCGCGCCCGTTTTTCGCGGATGGCGCGCACGAGGAGGTCATCATGTTCCAGCGTCGCTCGTCAGCTCTTCCCGCAGGCCCGGCGCGCCTGCTGCGGCTCGCCTGCCTGGTCCTGCCGCTCGTGCTGGGCGCGTGCGCCAGCCCGGACAGCCAGAACCTCGTCGCCCAGGCGCCGAGCTTCTTCGACGACGCCAGCTTCGCGCCGTCCACCGAGCCGATCGATCCGGCCGAGGTGTTCAGGCTCACGCCCGCGATGCTGGCCTACATCGACGACAAGATCCTGCCGCTGGCGCGCACCGAAGGCCTGGCCGGCGCGCTCACCGACGCGCTCTACAACCGCAGCAAGCTGCAGCTCGAATACGAAGCCTCGATGACGCGCAACGCGGCCGAGGCGTTCGAGGCGCGCCAGGGCAACTGCCTGTCGCTGGTGATCATGACGGGCGCCTTCGCCAAGGCGATGGGGCTGAACGTCACGTTCCAGCAGGCCACGATCGAGGAAATGTGGACGCGCAGCGGCGACATGTATTTCATGAGCGGCCACGTGAACCTGCAGCTCGATCGACCGTTCGCCGAGACGGTCGCCCGGGTCGATCGCTACCGCACCTTCACCGTTGACTTCCTGCCGCAGGAAGACACGGCCGGCCTGCACGAGCGCCCGATCCACGAGAACACCGTCCTGGCGATGTACATGAACAACCGCGCCGCCGAGGCGCTGGTGGCCGGCCAGATCGACAACGCCTACTGGCGCGCCCGCGAGGCCGTGCGGCTCGACCCGAAGTTCCTCAGCGCCTACAACACGCTGGCCGTGGTCTACATGCGCCACGGCGACGTCGCTCGTGCGGAGACCGTGCTGCACGCTGTCCTGGCGCTGGTGCCCGACAACCCGCGCATGCTGGCCAACGACGCCCAGTCGCTGCGCCGGCTCGGCCGCGTGGCCGAGGCCGAGGCAGTGGACAAGCGCCTGGCGGCGATCGAGCCGTACCCGCCGTTCTACTTCTACAACCTCGGCGAGGCGGCGCTGAAGGCGCACGACTACGCGACGGCCCGCGCGATGTTCAAGCGCGAGATCGACCGCGAGCCGGACTACCACGAGTTCCACTACGGGCTGGCGGTGGCCGACTTCGGCCTGGGCCGCGTCGACGAGGCGCGCAGCGAGCTCGCCCTCGCGCTGGAGAACTCCGTCAAGCGCACCGACCACGACCTCTACGCCGCCAAGCTCGACAAGCTGAAGGCGTACCGGCAGGTGACGCTGCCGACGACGCCCACCTTGCAGTGAGCGTCAGCCGGCGGTGCTGCCGCGCACCAGCTCGAGCCGCACCGTGAGCGCGTGGGCGCGCGCGTCCGACTGCGCGATCAGCAGGCGCTCGCGGATCTGCGCGGATTCGCGGTAGCTGTCCAGCGCCGCGCGCCAGTGCTGGCGCTCCTCGTTGAGCAGGCTGTTCTCGAGGTGGGCCTCGGCGAGTTCCTTGAGCAGCTCGCCCTGGGCCAGCAGTTCCAGCGCCAGGCCGATGTGCGCCGACGCGCGCCGGTACTGGCCGGCCATGCGTTCGAGGCGGCCCAGGCGAAGCTCCAGCGCGCCGCGATCCGGGCTCGCCTTGGCGGCGTCGGCGGACTTGATGCCCAGCAGCAGCGTCTCGCGCGCCTGTTCGTTCTGGCCGATCGCGATGTAGGCGTCGGCGATGTCCTCGCTGCCCTTGGCCACCGGATAGTGCTGGCCCGCGGCGACCAGGCGTTCCGCATGCGCCGCGAACGCCCCGAACAGCTCGGTGAGCTCCGGCGTCTCGACGCCGTTGCAGCCGGCCACCGCCAGGCCCACGCGCTGCACCAGCAGGTTCATCCGCATGGCCGAATGCACGTACGGGTCGTCGAATTCGCCCAGCATGCTCTCGGCCATCATCGAGTGCCGGATCGCCTCGTGCGCGTCGCCCAGCCCGTGGTACGTGGTGCCGCAGTTGGCCCAGAACAGGCAGCGGTCGCGCGCGCTCTCCACCAGCGGCAGCTGCTGCTTGGCGCGCTCCAGCAGTTCCAGCGCGCCGGTGGCGTCGCCGGTGCGCGCGACGGCCGAGGCCAGCATCGTGAGGCTGCGCATGAGGCGCGTGCCGGGCGGGAGCTTGCCGATGGCGCGGTAGCCCGCGATCACTGCTTCCTTGGCGCGGCCGGCGTTCAGGTGGCTCAGCGCCAGCACGAAATCGCACCAGCCGAGGCTTTGCGGATCGTTGCCGGCGACGAGCGAGGGCCGCAGCGCGTTGCAGATCGCGATGGCGTCGTCGAGGCGGCCCGAGCGCGAGCAGATCTCGGCACGATCCAGCTGCTCCTCGACGGTCGGCGGCTGCTGCGCGGCGGCCTCGGCGTCGGCGGGCTCGCCGTGACGGCGCGGCTTGCGCGGCAGGGGGCGCGCGCGCAAGGCCTCGGCCAGCTGGGCGAACGGGGCGCCTGCCGCCGGCTTGTCGGCTGAGGAGTCTTGGTGCTTGGGCATTGCTCCATCCTAGCCATCGCACGACGGACGCGCGATCAGGGCTGACATCAATCCACGGGCCCTTTCGTGCGAAGAGACACGCTTGCAGCCCCGAGAAGGCAAGGGCCGTGCAGCGCGCTTAGAATGGTCTCGACATGAAGCAGCTCTCGACCATCTTCCACACCGGCCATTGGCGTTGGTGAAGATCCCGGCCCGGGTCGCGCCGCCCTGCGCGCGTCCTGTCTGACCGAGCCGCGGACCAGCGCGGCTGACGAGAGACCCCGATTGACCGCTCCGCGCCCTGCGGACACCCGAGTCAGTCAAAGCCAGACCCAGGAACGCTCATGCTTCTGATGATCGACAACTACGATTCCTTCACGTTCAACCTCGTGCAGTATTTCGGCGAGCTCGGGCAGGAGGTGCGCGTCGTGCGCAACGACGAGATCAGCGTGGAGGAGATCGGCGCGATGAAGCCCGATCACCTGGTGCTGTCGCCCGGGCCGTGCTCGCCCGCCGAGGCCGGCGTGTGCGTGCCCGCGATCCAGGCCTACCTCGGCAAGCTGCCGATCCTGGGCGTGTGCCTGGGCCACCAGAGCATCGGCGCCGCGCTGGGCGGCCGCATCGTGCGCGCGCAGCGCCAGATGCACGGCAAGGCGAGCACTTTGACGACCGACGGCGAAGGCGTCTACGCCGGCCTGCCGCGCGAGTTCAGCGTGATCCGCTACCACTCGCTGGCGATCGAGCCGGAAACCTGCCCGGCCGAGCTGGTCGTCACGTCGCGGTCGGAGGACGGCGAGATCATGGGCGTGCGCCATCGCGAGCTGGCCGGCACGCGCACGCCGCTGGAGGGCGTGCAGTTCCATCCGGAGTCCATCCTGTCCGAGCACGGGCACGCGATGCTGCGCAACTTCCTCAACCTGAGCCAAGTCCAATGAGCACGATCGTCGACCTCCGCAGCGATACCGTCACGCGGCCCACCGCCGCGATGCGCGACGCCATGTTCAACGCCCCGCTGGGCGACGACGTGTTCGGCGACGACCCCAGCGTCAACGCGCTGCAGGAACGCATCGCCGCGCTGCTGGGCAAGGAGGCGGCGCTGTTCATGCCCACCGGCACGCAGAGCAACCTCGCGGCGCTGATGAGCCACTGCCAGCGCGGCGACGAGTACCTGGTCGGCCAGATGGCCCACACCTATCGCTGGGAAGGCGGCGGCGCCGCGGTGCTGGGCTCGATCCAGCCGCAGCCGATTGCGCACCAGGCCGATGGCTCGCTGGCGCTGGCCGACATCGAGGCCGCGATCAAGCCCGACGACGCGCACTTCGCGATCACGCGTCTGCTGTGCCTGGAGAACACCTTCGGCGGCCAGCCGCTGGCCATGGCCTACCTGCGCGACGCGACCGCGCTGGCGCGCAGGCGCGGCCTGGCGACGCACCTCGACGGCGCGCGCGTGTTCAACGCCGCGGTCGTCCAGGCCGAGGCCAACGGCAGCGATCCGTATGCCGAGGCGCGCGCCATCGCGGACCTGTTCGACAGCGTCTCGGTGTGCTTCAGCAAGGGCCTGGGCGCGCCGGTGGGTTCGGCGCTGGTCGGCTCGAAGGCGCTGATCGCCCGCGCGAAACGCGTGCGCAAGATGGCCGGCGGCGGCATGCGCCAGGCCGGGCTGCTGGCGGCCGCCGCCTCGCATGCGCTCGACCACCACGTCGTGCGCCTGCGCGACGACCACGCCAACGCGCGCCGCCTGGCCGACGGCCTCGCCGGCATCGACGGACTGACCTTCACGCCGCCCGCCAGCAACATCCTGTTCGTCGATCTCGCGCCCGCGCTCGTGCACGCGCGCACGGCGGCGAAGTGGGGCGGCGAGCACGACTCGCTGGTCGACCAGCTGCGATCGCGCGGCGTGCTCTGCACGGGCCTGTACAAACTGCGCTTCGTCACCCATCTCGATGTCGATGCCGCCGGCGTCGACCGCGCGATCGCCGAGATCCGCCGCGCCGTCGGCGCCTCCCACTGAAGGATTCGCATGCCGATTTCAGACACCGAGGCGCTGACCCGCGTCATCGAACACCGCGAGATCTTCCACGACGAGATGCTGGCGCTGATGCGCCGCATCATGAGCGGCGAGATGTCGCCGGTGATGATCGCGGCCATCGCGATCGGGCTGCGCGTGAAGAAGGAGACCATCGGCGAGATCACCGCCGCGGCCACCGTGATGCGCGAGTTCGCGGTGCCCGTGCCGGTCGTCGATCGCACGAACCTGGTCGACATCGTCGGAACCGGCGGCGACAGTTCTCACACGTTCAACATCTCGACCGCCTCGGTGTTCGTCGCCGCGGCCGCCGGCGCGCGCGTGGCCAAGCACGGCGGGCGCAGCGTGTCGTCGACCTCGGGCAGCGCGGACGTGATGGAGGCGCTCGGCGCGCACATCAGCCTGTCGCCCGAACTCGTCGCCACCTGCCTGGAGGAGACCGGCATCGGCTTCATGTTCGCGCCCAACCACCACGCGTCGATGAAGTTCGCCGCGCCCGTCCGCAAGGAGCTGGGCGTGCGCACGCTGTTCAACATCCTGGGTCCGCTGACGAATCCGGCCGGGGCGCCCAACCAGCTGATGGGCGTGTTCCATCCCGATCTCGTGGGCATCCAGGTGCGCGTGCTGCAGCGCCTGGGCTCCGAGCACGTGATGGTCGTGTACGGGCAGAACGGCATGGACGAAGTGTCGCTGTCGGGCGAGACGCTCGTCGGCGAACTGAACAACGGCGAGGTGCGCGAGTACGTCGTGCATCCGAGCGATTTCGGGCTGCCGGTGTACGACTCGCGCGTGCTGCGCGTGGCCAACCAGCAGGAGTCGGTGGCCTGCATCCGGCGCGCGTTGTCCAACGAGGACGGGCCCATCCGCGACGTCGTGCTGCTCAACGCCGGCGCCGCGCTGTATTGCGCCGGCGTGGCCGGCTCGGTGACCGACGGCGTCAAGCGCGCCCGCGAGGTCGTGGCGTCCGGCGCGGCGCAGGCCAAGCTGGCGCAGTTCGTGGCCGTCACGCAGAAGTTGAAGCCGAATGTCTGACATCCTGCAACGCATCGTCGAGGTCAAGCGCGAGGAGCTCGCCGCCGCCCGTCCGAAACGCAGCGCCGCCGACCTGCACGAGCTCGCGCGCGGCCAGTCCGCGCCGCGCGGTTTCGCCGCCGCGATGCGCGCGAAGGTGGCGCGCGGCGACGCCGCGGTCATCGCCGAGATCAAGAAGGCCAGCCCGAGCAAGGGCGTGCTGCGCGAGCAGTTCGATCCAGCCGCGATCGCCGCCAGCTACGCGAAGCACGGCGCGGCGTGCCTGTCGGTGCTGACCGACGTCCAGTTCTTCCAGGGCCATGAGGACTACCTGAGGGCCGCGCGCGCCGCCTGCGCGCTGCCGGTGATCCGCAAGGACTTCATCATCGACCCGTACCAGGTCGTCGAGGCGCGCGCGATGGGCGCCGACTGCATCCTGCTGATCGCCGCCTGCCTGGCCGACAGCCAGATGGCCGAGCTCGAGCACGCCGCGTTCGAGCAAGGCATGGACGTGCTGGTGGAGGTGCACGACGGCGCCGAGCTCGAGCGCGCGTTGCGCCTGAAGACGCCGCTCGTCGGCATCAACAACCGCAACCTGCGCACCTTCGAGGTCACGCTGCAGACGACGCTGGGCCTGATGGCCGCGGTGCCGGCCGATCGCCTGCTGGTCACCGAGTCCGGCATCCTCGCCGGGCCCGACGTCACGACGATGCGCTCGGCGGGCGTGCATGCCTTCCTGGTCGGCGAGGCCTTCATGCGCGCGGCCGATCCCGGCGTCGCGCTCGAGGCGCTGTTCGGCGCGCCCAAGCCGTGAGCGGACAATCCGACCTGCCGTTCGGCGATGCGGCCGAGCAGGCCGGCGTGCCGCAGGTGCATCGCGCCGACGACCTGCCGGCGGCGTTCGCGCATCTGCCGGCCGCCTGGCGCGCGCTGCTGACGGGCTGGACGCCCGCGGCCGAGCAGGCGGTCGTCGCTGCGGTGAAGGCGGTCTCGGGCGACCGCGAGATCGCGCCGCCCGATCCATTCCGCGCACTGCGCCTGCTGGCGCCCGAGGACGTCAAGGTCGTCGTCTTCGGGCAGGATCCATATCCGCGCCCCGGGCATGCCACCGGCCTGGCGTTCTCGGCTGGGCACGGCAAGCCGGTGTCGCTGCGACGCATCTTCGAGATCATGAAGGCCGACCGCCCGGGCTGGCAGCCGCCGCAGCGCTGGGTGCTCGACAGCTGGGCGCGCCAGGGCGTGCTGATGCTCAACACGGTGCTGACGGTCGAAGTGGGGACCGCAGGCGCTCACATGAATTGCGGATGGCAAGCGCTCACATCCAATATCGTCGGTGTGCTTGCTGTCCGCGCCGAGCCGCCGACCTTCCTGCTGTGGGGCAAGCCGGCCCAGGCGTTCTTCGACGCCGCCTGTCCGGCGGGCTCTTCGGCGCGCGTGCTGCGCGCGCGTCACCCGTCGCAGGACTTCAAGCGCGAATTCATGGCCGACGGCAGCCACTTCGCGGCCACGGCCGGGCAGGTCGACTGGTGGTCGCTTGACGGCTGAGCTTGACGCCGTCGTGACACTTGCGCCGCAGCCGACGAGTCCGGGGGGTCTATTCAATCCCGAATTTGGTGTGGTATAGTTGCGGGCTTCGCTCCTGGAGGGGTGGCCGAGTGGTTAAAGGCAGCAGACTGTAAATCTGCCCGCTAACGCGTACGCTGGTTCGAATCCAGCCTCCTCCACCAAGTGTGCGAAGACTGTCCCAGGCTCCAGGCGGGAGTAGTTCAATGGTAGAACCCTAGCCTTCCAAGCTAATGACGCGGGTTCGATTCCCGTCTCCCGCTCCAGATGCACGGGGTAGCCGGCAGGACAGCAGCAAGATATCAGAAGTACCAGCAAGAAATCGACAGTTGTCGACAGCGGTTTGAACAAAGGCTCGAAGGCCCGTGTCCAAGCCAGTGTCGATGCCCATGTGGCTCAGTGGTAGAGCACTCCCTTGGTAAGGGAGAGGTCGCGCGTTCGATCCGCGCCATGGGCACCACCTCTTCTCTTTTTTCGAACGCTTGACTAGGAGCGCAAGATGGCAAAAGGCAAATTCGAACGGACCAAGCCGCACGTCAATGTGGGCACGATTGGTCACGTTGACCACGGCAAGACGACGCTGACGGCGGCGATCACGACCGTTCTGTCGAAGAAGTTCGGCGGCGAAGCCAAGGCGTACGACCAGATCGACGCGGCGCCGGAAGAAAAGGCGCGCGGCATCACGATCAACACCGCGCACGTCGAGTACGAGACGGCCAACCGCCACTACGCGCACGTCGACTGCCCGGGCCACGCCGACTACGTCAAGAACATGATCACCGGTGCCGCCCAGATGGACGGCGCCATCCTGGTGTGCTCGGCCGCCGACGGCCCGATGCCCCAGACGCGCGAGCACATCCTGCTGTCGCGCCAGGTCGGCGTGCCCTACATCATCGTCTTCCTGAACAAGGCCGACATGGTGGACGACGCCGAACTGCTCGAGCTGGTCGAGATGGAAGTTCGCGAACTCCTGTCGAAGTACGACTTCCCGGGCGACGACACGCCGATCATCAAGGGTTCGGCGAAGCTGGCCCTCGAAGGCGACAAGGGCGAGCTGGGCGAAGAAGCCATCATGAAGCTGGCCGACGCGCTCGACACGTACATCCCGACGCCGGAACGCGCCGTCGACGGCGCCTTCCTGATGCCGGTCGAAGACGTGTTCTCGATCTCGGGCCGCGGCACCGTGGTGACGGGCCGTATCGAGCGCGGCATCGTCAAGGTCGGCGAGGAAATCGAGATCGTCGGCATCTCGGCGACGCAGAAGACGACCTGCACGGGCGTGGAAATGTTCCGCAAGCTGCTCGACCAGGGCCAGGCCGGCGACAACGTCGGTATCCTGCTGCGCGGCACCAAGCGCGAAGACGTCCAGCGTGGCCAGGTGCTGTGCAAGCCGAACTCGGTCAAGCCGCACACGCACTTCACGGGCGAGATCTATGTCCTGTCCAAGGACGAAGGCGGCCGTCACACGCCGTTCTTCAACAACTATCGTCCCCAGTTCTACTTCCGCACGACGGACGTGACGGGTGCGATCGAGCTGCCCAAGGACAAGGAAATGGTCATGCCGGGCGACAACGTGTCGATCACGGTCAAGCTGATCGCCCCGATCGCGATGGAAGAAGGCCTGCGCTTCGCCATCCGTGAAGGCGGCCGCACCGTCGGCGCCGGCGTCGTCGCCAAGATCATCGAGTAAGACGGCCTGAACTTTTTGAAGAAAGCTGCAGGGGTATAGCTCAATTGGCAGAGCGTCGGTCTCCAAAACCGAAGGTTGGGGGTTCGATTCCCTCTGCCCCTGCCACCGAAGCGCGCTGAACCGGACGGCCGGACAACGCAGCGAGAAGGCCAAAAGGACGGGCCCGCGGGTGAGAAATCACCCCGCGGGCTTTTTCGCCAAGTTCGGCGAGAGTCCTCGAGGCCGGAAACGGTGGCGCCAGATGCGGGTTCCGCAGCGAAAGATTTCCAGCAAGTGAAGGCAATGGCTACCAATTCCCAGATCGAAACCGTCAACACGAGCGCCGACAAGGCCAAGCTCGCCGCCGCCGCATTGCTGCTGCTCGGCGGCATCGTGGCGTTCTATTCGCTCGGCCGCCTCGACCTGTGGATCCGCGTGGTCGCGCTGCTCGCGCTCGTGGCGCTGGCAGTGGGCGCGTTCTTCACGTCGGAGTCGGGCAAGCAACTGATCGGCTTTGGCAAGGAGTCGGTCAAGGAAGTCAAGAAGGTCGTCTGGCCGACCCGCAAGGAAGCGCTGCAGAACACGGCGATGGTGTTCGCGTTCGTGTTCCTGATGGCCCTGTTCCTGTGGATCACGGACAAGACGCTCGAATTCGTGCTGTACGACCTGATCCTGGGCTGGAAGCGGTAAGAAGGATTTCATCGAATGACTGAAAGCACCGCCATCGAAGAAGGCGCAGGCGCCGCGGCCAATCCGCTGCGTTGGTACGTCGTCCACGCCTATTCGGGCATGGAGAAGGCCGTCGAACGCAACCTGCGCGAGCGCATCGAGCGCGCCGGCATGCACGCGAAGTTCGGCCGCATCCTGGTTCCCACGGAAGAAGTGGTCGAGCTGAAGAACGGCAAGAAGTCGGTCACCGAGCGTCGCTTCTTCCCCGGCTACGTGCTGGTCGAGATGCTGCTTGACGACGAGTCCTGGCACCTGGTCAAGCACACGAGCAAGGTCACCGGCTTCGTCGGCGGCGCGCGCAATCGCCCGGCCCCGATTTCCGAGGCCGAGGTGATGAAGATCGTCAACCAGATGCAGGAAGGCGTCGACAAGCCGCGTCCGAAGGTTGAATGGGTCGTCGGCGAGCTGGTGCGCGTCAAGGAAGGCCCGTTCACGGACTTCAACGGCGCCATCGAGGACGTCAACTACGAGAAGTCCAAGGTCAAGGTCTCGGTCACGATCTTCGGTCGCGCGACCGGCGTCGAGCTGGACTTCGGACAGGTCGAGAAGGTTTGAGCCCGGCGAGGGGCTCGCAGCGGGGCGCGATGCGCCGCGTCGTGAACCTCGCCCGTTGCTGCCGGTGACGAGACACCGGACAAGAGGAGCCCAGGTAACCAACCCTGGGCGTTGGAACTCAACGACTCACCCTTGAGTCGATTTGGAGAAAACTAATGGCAAAGAAGATTGTCGGCTTCATCAAGCTGCAAATTCCGGCCGGCAAGGCGAATCCGTCGCCGCCGGTGGGCCCGGCGCTGGGTCAGCGTGGTCTGAACATCATGGAATTCTGCAAGGCGTTCAACGCCCAGACGTCCTCGATGGAACCCGGCCTGAAGCTGCCGGTCGTGATCACCGCCTTCGCGGACAAGTCGTTCACGTTCGTGCTGAAGTCGCCCCCGGCGACCGTGCTGATCAAGCGCGCCATCAAGCTCGACAAGGGCTCGTCGCGTCCGAACGCTGACAAGGTCGGCAAGATCACGCGCGCCCAGCTCGAAGAGATCGCCAAGATCAAGACCAAGGACCTGACCGGCGCCAACCTCGACGCGCAAGTCAAGACCATCGCCGGCACCGCCCGCTCGATGGGCGTCACCGTGGAAGGAGTCTGAACATGGCCAACCTCACCAAGCGCCAGAAGGCCATGCAAGGCAAGGTCGCGGACACGCAGAAGCTGTACGCGATCATCGACGCCCTGGCCATCGTCAAGGAATGCGCCACTGCCAAGTTCGACGAGTCGATCGACGTCGCCGTCCAGCTGGGCATCGACGCGAAGAAGTCGGACCAGGTCGTCCGCGGCGCCGTCGTGCTGCCGCACGGCACCGGCAAGACCAAGCGCGTCGCCGTGTTCGCCCAAGGCGCCAAGGCTGAAGAAGCCCGTGCCGCCGGCGCCGACGTCGTCGGCATGGAAGACCTGGCCGAGCAGATCAAGGGCGGCAACCTGAACTTCGACGTCGTGATCGCCTCGCCGGACACGATGCGCATCGTCGGTACCCTGGGCCAGATCCTGGGCCCGCGCGGCCTGATGCCGAACCCGAAGGTCGGCACGGTCACCCCGGACGTCGCCACGGCCGTCAAGAACGCCAAGGCCGGCCAGGTCCAGTTCCGCGTCGACAAGGGCGGCATCATCCACGGCACGATCGGCCGTCGCTCGTTCGACTCCGACAAGCTGAAGGAAAACCTGGCGGCGCTGGTCGATGCGCTGTCCAAGGCGAAGCCTGCGGCGAGCAAGGGCGTCTACCTGCGCAAGATCGCCGTGTCGTCGACGATGGGCATCGGCGTTCGCGTCGACACCCAGTCGCTCAACGCCTGATTTGAATCGAATCCCTCGCGCAATTAAGTCTTGGCGCGCGGGGGTTGAAGAATTGGTGGGCTGTCCGCCCCGCGCGCAAGCGCAGGACGGGCAGGCCATCCAAGACCGCTGGCCGGGCCAGGCTCTGCAAGGAGTCGAGCTCTTAAAACGGCAAGGGAGCAATCCTGAACCGAGCCAGCGCAGATGGCGGTCCCGCCCGAACTGAAGAAGCAGTGGAATGCGTGGTCGAACGATGCGAATCGTCGGCCACGGGTGAAGCGGTAGAGCAGTGAAGGCAAGGTCGCTGAATTCCGGTGTGCGGGAGAGGCCTTCGAAGAAGTTCTCGAACGCACGTTTCAATGTGAGGAGTAGACCTTGAGTCTCAATCGCAACGAGAAGGCGGCAGTCGTCGCGGACGTGGCAGCGCAAGTCGCCAAGTCCCAGACCCTTGCTCTGGCCGAGTACCGTGGCCTCACCGTCGAGCATTTGAACAAGCTGCGCGTCGAAGCGCGGGCAAAGGGTGTGTATCTTCACGTGCTGAAGAACACCCTGGCCCGTCGCGCCGTCGCCGGCACGCCGTTCGAAAGCGCGTCGGAGAGCATGGTCGGCCCGCTGATCTATGGTTTTTCGGAAGACGCGGTCGCCGCGGCAAAGGTCATCGCCGACTTCGCCAAGACGAACGACAAGCTGGTTCTGAAGGGTGGTTCCTACGCTGGCAAGACGCTGAACGTCGAAGGTGTGAAGGCTCTGGCCAACATCCCGTCGCGCGAAGTCCTGCTGTCGCAGATCGCCAACCTGCTGCAATCGCCGATCGCCAGCTTCGCCCGCGCCATCGACGCGGTCGCGAAGAAGAAGGGTGGCGGCGAAGAAGCTGCTGCCCCGGCGGCCGAGCCCGCAGCGGCTGCCTGATCCAGGCCCGTTCAGATCACCCACTCATTTCACTGTTTTAGTTAGGAAATCAAAATGGCATTCGACAAGGACGCTTTCATCACCGCTCTCGACGGCATGTCCGTCATGGAACTCAACGATCTGGTCAAGGCCATCGAAGAGAAGTTCGGCGTGTCGGCCGCGGCTGTGGCCGTCGCCGGCGGCGGCGGCGGCGCTGCCGCTGCTGCTCCGAAGGAAGAGCAGACGGAATTCAACGTTGTCCTGACCGGCGCTGGCGCCAACAAGGTCGGCGTCATCAAGGCCGTGCGCGAACTGACGGGCCTGGGCCTGAAGGAAGCCAAGGACCTGGTCGACGGCGCTCCGAAGAACGTCAAGGAAGCCGTGGCCAAGGCCGACGCCGACGCCGCCCTGAAGAAGCTGATCGAAGCGGGCGCGACCGCCGAAATCAAGTAAAGACCTTGTGGGGGCGGGTAACCGTCCCCATGTTGTCTTGTTCGCCCCCGCCTCGTGCGGGGGAGAGAGCAGCGCAAAACGGGCCGCAAGCCCGTTTTGCAGTGTTCTCTGATCCGACTGCAGAGAACAGGTTTGGTCGGACTCCGGTGCAATGCCGGGGTTGTCCGCCAGCGATTGGTAGTGGCCAATCACCAAGCAACGCGGCGCAATGCCGGAGTCGACGACGGGCCGCCCCGAGTCGACTCGCCCCCCTCGGGGGGTGGAATCCGCGTTTTTGCGGATTCCAGGGGGCCGCGTGAATGCCAGTCGCCGACGAGATGCGTGCCCAAGGCCAGGGTGCGTGTCGTCGCTACGGAGTGTGTATGGCGCAAGCAACCCCCTATAGCTTTACCGAACGCAAGCGGATCCGGAAGAATTTCGGAAAGCGCGAGAGCGTCCTGAACGTCCCTTACCTGCTGACGATGCAGCAGGATTCCTACGTCGCCTTCCTTCAGAAGGACGTGGCGCCGCAGAAGCGCAAGCCCGAAGGCTTGCAGGCGGCTTTCCTGTCCGCGTTCCCGATCGTGTCGCACAACAGCATGGTCGAGATGAAGTTCATCGAGTTCAACATCGCGAAGCCGCCGTTCGACGTGCGGGAATGCCAGCAGCGCGGACTCACGTTCGCCGCCGCCGTGCGCGCGAAGCTCCAGATGATCATCTATGACCGCGAGTCGGCTCCGGCCAAGGTCGTCAAGGAGATCAAGGAGCAAGAGGTCTACATGGGCGAAGTTCCGCTCATGACCGACTACGGCTCGTTCATCGTCAATGGCACCGAGCGTGTCATCGTCAGCCAGCTGCACCGCTCCCCCGGCGTGTTCTTCGAGCACGACAAGGGCAAGACCCACTCGTCCGGCAAGCTGCTGTTCTCCGCGCGCATCATTCCGTACCGCGGCTCGTGGCTCGACTTCGAGTTCGATCCGAAGGACGTCCTGTACTTCCGCGTCGACCGTCGCCGCAAGATGCCCGTCACGATCCTGCTGAAGGCCATCGGCCTGAATCCGGAAGCGATCCTGGCGCACTTCTTCAAGAACGACACCTTCCGCCTGATGGATTCCGGCGCGCAGATGGAGTTCGTCGCCGAGCGCCTGAAGGGCGAGGTCGCGCGTTTCGACATCACCGACAAGGAAGGCAACGTCGTCGTCGAGAAGGACAAGCGCATCACCGCGCGCCACGTGCGCCAGCTCGAGCAGTCGGGCACGACGCACGTCACGGTGCCGGAAGACTTCCTGATCGGCCGCGTCGTCGCCCGCAACATGGTCGACGCCGACACCGGCGAGATCATCGCCAAGGCCAATGACGAGCTGACCGAAGCGCTGCTGAAGAAGCTGCGCGGCGCCGGCGTGAAGGAACTCGCGGTCCTGTTCACCAACGAACTCGACCAGGGCGCCTACATCAGCCAGACGCTGGCCACCGACGAGACGGCCGACCAGCTGGCCGCCCGTGTCGCCATCTACCGCATGATGCGCCCCGGCGAGCCGCCGACCGAAGACGCCGTCGAAGCGCTGTTCAACCGCCTGTTCTACAGCGAGGACACGTACGACCTGTCCCGCGTGGGCCGCATGAAATTCAATGCGCGCATCAGCCGCGAAGGTTCCGAGGGCGCGATGACGCTGTCCAACGAGGACATCATCGCCGTCGTCAAGATCCTCGTCGAGCTGCGCAATGGCCGTGGCGAAGTCGACGACATCGACCACCTGGGCAATCGTCGCGTGCGTTGCGTGGGCGAACTGGCCGAGAACCAGTACCGCTCGGGCCTGGCGCGCATCGAGAAGGCCGTCAAGGAACGTCTCGGCCAGGCCGAGACCGAAGCCCTGATGCCGCACGACCTGATCAACTCCAAGCCGATCTCCGCGGCGCTCAAGGAGTTCTTCGGCGCGTCGCAGCTGTCGCAGTTCATGGACCAGACCAACCCGCTGTCGGAAATCACGCACAAGCGTCGCGTTTCCGCACTGGGCCCGGGCGGCCTGACCCGCGAGCGTGCCGGCTTCGAAGTCCGCGACGTGCATCCGACCCACTACGGTCGCGTGTGCCCGATCGAGACGCCGGAAGGCCCGAACATCGGCCTGATCAACTCGCTGGCCCTGTACGCCCGCCTGAACGACTACGGCTTCCTCGAGACGCCGTATCGCCGCGTGGGTGACTCGAAGGTCACCGACCAGATCGACTACCTGTCGGCCATCGAGGAAAGCAAGTACGTCATCGCGCAGGCCAACGCCTCGCTCGATGCTTCCGGCAAGCTGACCGACGAGCTGGTCTCGGCCCGCGAGAACGGCGAATCCGTCCTGACCTCGCCGGAACGCATCCAGTACATGGACGTGGCTCCGACGCAGATCGTCTCGGTCGCCGCCTCGCTGGTGCCGTTCCTCGAGCACGACGATGCGAACCGCGCGCTGATGGGCGCCAACATGCAACGCCAAGCCGTCCCGGTCCTGCGCCCCGAAAAGGCGCTGGTCGGCACGGGCGTGGAACGCGTGGCGGCGGTCGACTCGGGCACGGTCGTGACGTCGCGCCGCGGCGGCATCGTCGACTACATCGACACCAACCGCGTCGTGATTCGCGTCAACGACGCGGAAACGGTTGCGGGTGAAGTCGGCGTCGACATCTACAACCTGATCAAGTACCAGCGTTCCAACCAGAACACGAACATCCACCAGCGTCCCATCGTCCAGCGCGGCGACAAGGTCGCGGCGGGCGACGTGATCGCGGACGGCGCGTCGACCGACCTGGGTGAACTGGCTCTCGGCCAGAACATGCTCGTCGCGTTCATGCCGTGGAACGGCTACAACTTCGAAGACTCGATCCTGCTGTCGGAACGTGTCATCGCCGAAGACCGCTACACCTCGATCCACATCGAGGAACTGGTGGTCATGGCGCGCGACACGAAGCTGGGCTCGGAAGAAATCACGCGCGACATCCCGAACCTGTCGGAGCAGCAACTCGGCCGCCTGGACGAGTCGGGCATCGTCTACATCGGCGCCGAAGTGAACGCGGGCGACGTGCTCGTGGGCAAGGTCACGCCGAAGGGCGAGACCACGCTGACGCCGGAAGAGAAGCTGCTGCGCGCGATCTTCGGCGAGAAGGCTTCGGACGTGAAGGACACGTCGCTGCGCGTCGACCAGGGCACCAACGGCACCGTCATCGACGTCCAGGTGTTCACCCGCGAAGGCATCCAGCGCGACAAGCGCGCGCAACAGATCATCGACGATGAACTGAAGCGCTTCCGCCTCGACCTGAACGACCAGCTGCGCATCGTCGAAGCCGACGCGTTCGACCGCATCGCGAAGCTGCTGAACGGCCGCATCGTCAACGGTGGTCCGCAGAAGATCGCCAAGGGCACCGCCATCGACAAGGCCTACCTGGCCAGCATCGAGAAGTACCATTGGTTCGACATCCGCCCGGCGGAAGACGACATCGCCAACCAGCTCGAGTCGATCAAGAACTCGCTCGAGCAGACGCGCCACGGCTTCGACCTCGCCTTCGAGGAGAAGCGCAAGAAGCTGACGCAGGGCGACGAGCTGCCGGCCGGCGTGCTGAAGATGGTCAAGGTCTACCTGGCCGTCAAGCGCCGCCTGCAACCCGGCGACAAGATGGCCGGCCGCCACGGCAACAAGGGTGTCGTGTCCAAGATCGTCGCGGTCGAGGACATGCCCTACATGGCCGACGGCACCCCGTGCGACATCGTGCTGAACCCGCTGGGCGTCCCGTCGCGGATGAACGTCGGGCAGGTGCTCGAAGTCCACCTGGGCTGGGCCGGCAAGGGCATCGGCCAGCGCATCGGCGACATGCTGCAGAAGCAGGCCGCCGCTGCCGAGATCCGCGCCTTCATGGACGAGCTGTACAACAAGTCGGGCGGCAAGGGCGAGAACATCGCCGAGCTGTCGGATGCGGAAGTCATCAGCATGGCCGGCGAGCTCACCAAGGGCGTGCCGTTCGCGACGCCGGTGTTCGACGGCGCTGCCGAGGAAGAGATCCGCGGCATGCTGCGTCTTGCCTATCCGGACGACATCGCCGCTCGCAAGGGCCTCACCGCCACGCGGACCCAGTGCGTCCTGCACGACGGTCGCACCGGCGAAGCCTTCGAGCGCCCCGTCACGGTCGGCTACATGCACGTCCTGAAGCTCCATCACCTGGTGGACGACAAGATGCACGCACGTTCGACCGGCCCGTACTCGCTCGTCACCCAGCAGCCGCTGGGCGGCAAGGCGCAGTTCGGCGGCCAGCGCTTCGGCGAAATGGAAGTCTGGGCGCTGGAAGCGTACGGCGCGGCTTACGTTCTGCAGGAAATGCTGACCGTGAAGTCCGACGACGTGAACGGCCGTACGAAGGTGTACGAGAACATCGTCAAGGGCGAACACGCGATCGATGCCGGCATGCCGGAATCGTTCAATGTGCTGGTCAAGGAAATTCGATCGCTCGGTATCGACATCGAGTTGGAAAAGAACTGAACGTGAATCGACCCGCCGTGCGCTGCGCGGCGGGGCACCCCATTCAGTTCGTGATCATCGACAGTTACCGAGTTTTTAGGAGAGATGCATGAAGGGCTTGCTGGACCTTTTCAAGCAATTCACCCCCGATGAGCATTTCGATGCCATCAAGATCGGCCTCGCGTCGCCCGAAAAGATCCGTTCGTGGTCTTTCGGCGAAGTCAAGAAGCCGGAAACCATCAACTACCGGACGTTCAAGCCGGAGCGTGATGGTCTGTTCTGCGCCAAGATCTTCGGTCCCATCAAGGACTACGAGTGCCTGTGCGGCAAGTACAAGCGCCTGAAGCACCGTGGCGTGATCTGCGAGAAGTGCGGCGTCGAAGTGACGCAGACCAAGGTTCGCCGTGATCGCATGGGTCACATCGACCTGGCGGCGCCGTGCGCGCACATCTGGTTCCTGAAGTCGCTGCCGTCGCGCCTGGGCCTCGTGCTCGACATGACGCTGCGCGACATCGAGCGCGTGCTGTACTTCGAAGCCTACGTGGTCGTGGACCCGGGCATGACGCCGCTGAAGAAGTTCTCGATCATGACCGAGGACGACTTCGAGGCCAAGCATGCCGAGTTCGGTGACGAGTTCACCGCGCTGATGGGCGCCGAGGGCATCAAGAAGCTGCTGGAGGAAATGGATCTCGACGTCGAGATCGACAAGCTCCGCAACGACATGACCGGCTCCGAGCTGAAGGTCAAGAAGAATTCCAAGCGCCTCAAGGTGATGGAAGCCTTCAAGAAGTCGGGCATCAAGCCCAACTGGATGATCATGGACGTGCTGCCGGTGCTGCCGCCGGACCTGCGTCCGCTCGTCCCGCTGGACGGCGGCCGCTTCGCCACGTCGGACCTGAACGACCTCTATCGTCGCGTCATCAACCGCAACAACCGTCTCGCGCGCCTGCTCGAGCTGAAGGCCCCTGAGATCATCGTGCGCAACGAAAAGCGCATGCTGCAGGAAGCCGTCGACTCGCTGCTGGACAACGGTCGTCGCGGCAAGGCGATGACGGGCGCGAACAAGCGCGCCCTGAAGTCGCTGGCCGACATGATCAAGGGCAAGTCGGGCCGCTTCCGCCAGAACCTGCTGGGCAAGCGCGTCGACTACTCCGGTCGTTCGGTGATCACCGTGGGCCCGACGCTCAAGCTGCACCAGTGCGGCCTGCCCAAGCTGATGGCCATCGAGCTCTTCAAGCCGTTCATCTTCTCGCGCCTCGAGGCCATGGGCATCGCGACGACGATCAAGGCGGCGAAGAAGGAAGTGGAAGCGGGCACGCCGGTGGTGTGGGACATCCTTGAAGAAGTCATCAAGGAACACCCGATCATGCTGAACCGCGCGCCGACGCTGCACCGCCTGGGCATCCAGGCCTTCGAGCCGGTGCTGATCGAAGGCAAGGCGATCCAGCTGCATCCGCTCGTCTGCGCGGCGTTCAACGCCGACTTCGACGGTGACCAGATGGCCGTCCACGTCCCGCTGTCGATCGAGGCGCAGATGGAAGCGCGCGCGCTGATGCTCGCCTCCAACAACGTGCTGTTCCCGGCCAACGGCGAACCGTCGATCGTGCCGTCGCAGGACGTCGTGCTGGGCCTGTACTACGCCACCCGCGAGCGCATCAACGGCAAGGGCGAAGGGATGATCTTCAAGGACATCTCCGAGATGCTGCGCGCGCTCGAGAACGGTGTCGTCGAGATCACGGCCAGGATCAACGTCATGCTGCCGGAGTGGACGAAGAACGCCGATGGCGTGTTCGTCGAGAACATCAAGCTGACCGAGACGACCGTCGGCCGTGCGCTGCTGTCCGAGATCCTGCCCAAGGGCCTGCCGTTCTCGAACATCAACAAGGCGCTCAAGAAGAAGGAAATCTCGCGCCTGATCAACACGTCCTTCCGCAAGTGCGGCCTGAAGGAAACCGTCGTGTTCGCAGACAAGCTGCTGCAGAACGGTTTCCGCCTGGCCACGCGCGCCGGCATCTCGATCGCCATCGACGACATGCTGGTGCCCAAGGAAAAGCCGGGTCTGATCGAACGCGCCGAGAAGGAAGTCAAGGAGATCGAGCAGCAGTACGTCTCGGGTCTCGTGACTGCCGGCGAGCGCTACAACAAGGTCGTCGACATCTGGGGCAAGACCGGTGACGAAGTGGGCAAGGTCATGATGGCCCAGCTCGCCAAGCAGAAGGTGCTCGACCGCCACGGCAAGGAAGTCGACCAGGAATCGTTCAACTCGATCTACATGATGGCCGACTCCGGCGCTCGCGGCTCCGCCGCGCAGATCCGCCAGCTGGCCGGCATGCGGGGCCTGATGGCGAAGCCGGACGGCTCCATCATCGAGACGCCGATCACCGCGAACTTCCGCGAAGGCCTGAACGTTCTGCAGTACTTCATCTCCACCCACGGCGCCCGCAAGGGTCTCGCGGACACGGCGCTGAAGACCGCGAACTCCGGCTACCTGACGCGTCGTCTCGTCGACGTCACGCAGGATCTGGTGGTCACCGAGGACGACTGCGGCACGCAGAACGGCCTCGCGATGCGCGCCCTGGTCGAAGGTGGTGAAGTCATCGAATCGCTGCGCGATCGCGTCCTGGGACGCGTGACCGCGGTGGAAGTGCTGCACCCCGAGACGCAGGCCGTCGTGCTGGGCGCCACCGAGATCCTGTCGGAAGACGTCCTCGACAAGCTCGAGGCCGTCGGTGTCGACGAGGTCAAGGTCCGCACTCCGCTGACCTGCACGACGCGCTACGGCCTGTGCGCCCGCTGCTACGGCCGCGATCTGGGCCGTGGCGGCCTGATCAACGTCGGCGAAGCGATCGGCGTCATCGCGGCGCAGTCGATCGGCGAGCCGGGCACGCAGCTGACCATGCGCACGTTCCACATCGGTGGCGCGGCGTCGCGTGCGGCGGTGGCCTCGAGCGTCGACGCGAAGTCGGACGGCGTGATCGGCTTCAACCCGACGATGCGCTACGTGACCAACGGCAAGGGCGAACTGGTGGTGATCTCGCGTTCCGGCGAAATCATCATCCTGGATCCGCACGGCCGCGAGCGCGAGCGTCACAAGGTGCCGTACGGCGCCCTGCTGAACGTCAAGGCCGACCAGGCGGTCAAGCACGGTCACGTGCTGGCCAACTGGGATCCGCTGACGCGCCCGATCATCACGGAATTCGCCGGTCGCGCGAGCTTCGAGAACGTCGAGGAAGGCGTCACCGTCGCCAAGCAGGTCGACGAAGTCACCGGCCTGTCCACGCTGGTCGTGATCGATCCGAAGCGCCGCGGCGCTGCCAAGATCGTCCGTCCGCAGGTCAAGCTGCTGGACGCGCAAGGCCAGGAAGTCAAGATCCCCGGCACCGACCACTCGGTGACGATCGGCTTCTCGGTCGGTTCGCTGATCCAGATCCGCGACGGCCAGGACCTGATGCCTGGCGAAGTGCTGGCGCGTATTCCGGTCGAAGGCCAGAAGACTCGCGACATCACCGGCGGTCTGCCGCGCGTGGCCGAGCTCTTCGAAGCCCGCAGCCCGAAGGACAAGGGCACGCTGGCCGAGAAGACCGGTACCGTGTCGTTCGGCAAGGAGACCAAGGGCAAGGTTCGCCTGCAGATCACCGATCCGGAAGGCATCGTCCACGAGGAACTCGTGCCGAAGGAAAAGAACATCCTGGTGCACGAAGGCCAGGTGGTCAACAAGGGCGAGAGCGTCGTCGACGGCCCGGCCGATCCGCAGGACATCCTGCGCCTGCTGGGTGTCGAGGAACTGGCGCGCTACATCGTCGACGAAGTGCAGGACGTGTATCGTCTGCAGGGCGTGAAGATCAACGACAAGCACATCGAGGTGATCGTTCGCCAGATGCTGCGCCGCGTGCAGATCACGAACCCGGGCGACACGCACTACATCCTCGGCGAACAGGTGGAGCGCTCGGAGCTGTTCGGCACCAACGACAAGATGCGCAAGGACGACAAGCTCCCTGCCACCTACTCGGACGTGCTGCTGGGCATCACCAAGGCCTCGCTGTCGACCGACTCGTTCATCTCGGCCGCGTCCTTCCAGGAAACGACCCGTGTGCTCACCGAGGCTGCCATCATGGGCAAGCGCGACGAGCTGCGTGGCCTGAAGGAAAACGTCATCGTCGGCCGCCTGATCCCGGCCGGCACGGGCATGGCCTTCCACCAGGCTCGCAAGGCCAAGGAAGACATGGACGAGACCGAGCGCCGTGCGATCGCGCTGCAGGAGGCCGAGGAACTGGCGGCCGCGCAGCTGGCGCAACTGGACGCTGCCCCTGCGGGTGGCGAACAGCTGGCCGAGTAAACCGGCGCAGGGCGTCTTCGCGACGCCTCGCAACGACAAAGGGCGACCCGTGGGTCGCCCTTTTTTCTTGTGCGCGCGCCCGGCGACCGGCCTCTCGGCCGTTTTGATGATTCCTCGCGTGCAAATGTCACGGCGACCGCGGGAACGCGCGCGCCGAGAGTTGTTGCAGCTTGTTACGCGCAGCCAAAATCGAGGCCTCGAGGGAAGTCCCCTGAACAACCGAAGGCCACCATGACCTCACGATCCATGTCCAAGCTGCTGGCTGCTGGCGCGATGTCGCTGGCCTTGACGGCCGCGGGTTCGGCGCACGCCGCCACCTACGAACTCACGTTCACCGGCACCAACGTGTCGGGCGACGTCTTCGCCACCACCAGCGGCAGCAATGTCACCGCGATCTGGGGCTCGGTCACCGACGGCGACCTTGGCCCCGGCACGTTCGCCATCACGGGCCTGAGCAGCTATGCGAGCTCGGACAACACCGTCGGCAGCAGTTCGCCCTTCATCACGCTGGGCGGCCTGTCGTTCGCGACGGCCGGTGGCGGGAACTTCAATCTCGCGGACCTCGACGGCTACGCGGGCTACTCGGGCTACACCTTCCTGTCGTCGACGCTCAATCCGGGCGGCGGCTTCTCGGCGGTGGGCCAGACGGCGGTGACGCTGGACGTCAGCGTCGTGCCCGAACCGGCCAACCTCGCGCTGATGATGGCGGGCCTGCTGGGCCTGGCCGCGGTGTCGCGCCGCCGCGCCGCGCGCTGACCCACTCCCGTGGCCTGCCGTCGATGCAGGCCCTGACCAGGGCGGCCTGCGGGTCGCCCTTCCAATTTCCAAGCAAAGGCATCCTCATGTTCAATCTCAAGGCCTCCGTCGTGAGCGTCTCCTTCCTGGCGTTGACCGCCGCCGCCCAGGCCAGCACCAACCTGGTGGCCGACGGCAGCTTCAGCGAAGGCTCGGGCGTGGGCTCGTACTCGACCACGTTCGCCGGCGGCAACATTGGCGCTTGGAACGTCACCAGCGGCTCGGTCGACCTGATCGGCTCGTATTGGGCGGCCCCGACGGGCTACTCGATCGACCTGGACGGCAACTCGCCCGGCGCGATCAGCCAGGATCTGTCGCTGGCCACCGGCGGCTACCTGCTGACGTTCTCGCTGGCCGGCAACCCGGACGGCGGCAGCGCGGTCAAGAGCGTGGAAGTGGCCATCGACGGCGTGACGCACGACTTCACGTTCGACACCACCGGCCAGGCGCGCAACAACATGGGCTGGCTGACCGAGTCGGTCTATTTCTCGAACACCGCTGCGACCACCACGCTGTCGTTCACCAGCAAGGACGCCGGCGGTCCCTACGGCGCCGCGCTGGCCGACATCAGCGTGACGGCGGTGCCGGAACCCGGGTCGACCGCCCTGATGCTGGCCGGCCTGGGCATGGTCGGCGTGATGGCCTCGCGCCGCAAGCGCGGCGTCTGATCCCTTCGGAACAGGGCGGCGCGCGCGTTTGACGCCGCCCTCAACGACAAAGGCGACCCAGGGGTCGCCTTTTTCATGCGGGTCCGCAAATTGTTGCTGCGCTGCCTCGGCTTCCTCGATGGGCGCGCGCGAAGCGCGGAATCCATGGGCGGCGGGTAAAAGCGGGCATCGAGTCGGCAATGCCCTCCAACTGCGCGAAAAGCCGTGACGCGCTCGGGGTCTGGCTCTAGAAATACCCAGGCTCCGCACTTACTTTGGCGGGCGCCGCGGAACAAACTTTGGCAAAATAGTAAGGATTAGCTCAACCCACCCCTGCGTCAACCTTGGAAACCCTGGTTGGACGGTGCCCGGGTGCCCGCCGAGAGGGAAATGAAACAAGCTCGCAGTAGTACACGCCTTGCCGGCGTGCTGACATTCGCCATGGCCGCTCTCCTGAGCGGCTGTCATGCGTCGTTGCTCGAACCCGCTGGCAAGATCGCGGTCGACGAGAAGTCGCTGATCATCACGGCCACGTTGCTGATGCTGATCGTGGTGATCCCCGTGATCCTGATGGCGCTCTACTTCCCCTGGAAGTACCGCGAGTCGAACAAGTCGGCCACCTACACGCCCAACTGGTCGTATTCGCACCGGATCGAAGCGGTCGTGTGGGCGATTCCCATCGCCATCATCCTGGTGCTGGGCACGATCACCTGGAAGACGACGCACGAGCTCGATCCGTACAAACCGCTCGAGTCCAGCGTCAAGCCGATCACGATCGAGGTCGTGTCGCTGGACTGGAAGTGGCTGTTCATCTATCCCGACCAGCACATCGCGACGGTCAACGAGATCCAGTTCCCGGCCGGCACGCCGGTGAACTTCAAGATCACGTCCGACACCGTGATGAACGTGTTCTTCATCCCGCAGCTGGGCAGCCAGATCTACGCGATGGCCGGCATGCAGACGCAGGTCAACCTGATCGCGGACCAGCCGGGCACCTTCGACGGCCTGTCCACCAACTTCAGCGGAGCGGGCTTCCCCGACATGAAGTTCACGGCGACCGCGTCGTCGCAGGCCGGTTTCGACGCCTGGGTCGCCAAGGTCAAGGCCTCCGGCAACAAGCTGGGCCTGGACAACTACGGTGACCTCGCGAAGCCGTCGTCCAAGGATCCGGTCAAGTATTTCTCCACTGTCGAGCCCGTGCTGTTCGCGGCCGTCCTCGACAAGTACATGGACAAGTCGTCGGGCCTGAAGCTGGCCGACAAGATCTGTCTGCCCAACAAGGTCGCGGCTGCGACCAGCAAAGAGCGCGCGGAGTAAACGACGTGGACATGTTGTTCGGCAAGCTGAGTTGGGACGCGATTCCCTTCCATGAGCCCGTCGCCATGGGCGGCGTGATGGGCATGGTCATCGCCGGTCTGGCGGTGTTGATCGGTATCACGTACTTCAAGAAGTGGGGCTACCTGTACCGCGAGTGGCTGACCTCGGTCGACCACAAGAAGCTCGGGATCATGTACATCATTCTGGCGCTCGTCATGCTGCTGCGCGGCTTCGCCGACGCGGCCATGATGCGCACGCAGCAGGCGATCGCCTCGGGCGGCAACGAGGGCTTCCTGCACCCGGATCACTACAACCAGGTGTTCACGGCACACGGCGTGATCATGATCTTCTTTATGGCCATGCCGTTCATGGTGGGCCTGATGAACATCGTGGTGCCGCTGCAGATCGGCGCGCGCGACGTCGCCTTCCCGTTCGTCAACTCGCTGAGCTTCTGGCTGACGTTCGCCGGCGCGATGCTGGTCAATGCGTCGCTGGCGCTCGGTGAATTCGCGCGCACCGGCTGGCTGGCGTACCCGCCGCTGTCGGAGCTGCCGTACAGCCCGGGGGTCGGCGTCGACTACTACATCTGGGCGCTGCAGATCTCGGGCCTGGGCACGCTGCTGACCGGCGTCAACTTCTTCGTGACCATCGTCAAGATGCGCGCGCCGGGCATGACCTGGATGCGCCTGCCGATCTTCACGTGGACGGCGCTGTGCACCAACATGCTGATCATCTTCGCGTTCCCGATCCTGACGGTGACGCTGGCGATGCTGGGCGCCGACCGCTACCTGGGCATGCACTTCTTCACCAACGACGGTGGCGGCAACCCGATGATGTACGTCAACCTCATCTGGGCCTGGGGCCATCCCGAGGTGTACATCCTGATCCTGCCGGCGTTCGGCGTGTTCTCGGAGATCGCCTCGACGTTCTCGGCCAAGAAGCTGTTCGGCTACACGTCGATGGTCTACGCGACGCTGGCCATCACGGTGCTGTCGTTCATCGTCTGGCTGCACCACTTCTTCACGATGGGCTCGGGGGCCAACGTCAACGCCTTCTTCGGCATCTCGACGATGCTGATCTCGATCCCGACGGGCGTGAAGATCTTCAACTGGCTGTTCACGATGTACCGCGGCCGCGTGCGCATGACGACCCCGATGCTGTGGACGGTCGGCTTCATCGTCACGTTCACGATCGGCGGCATGACCGGCGTCATGCTGGCGGTGCCGGGCGCCGACTTCCTGCTGCACAACAGCCTGTTCCTGATCGCGCACTTCCACAACGTGATCATCGGCGGCGTGCTGTTCGGCTACCTCGCCGGCATGGCCTACTGGTTCCCGAAGTCGTTCGGCTTCCGCCTGCACGAAGGCCTGGGCAAGGTCGCGTTCTGGTGCTGGCTGGTCGGCTTCTACGTCGCGTTCATGCCGCTTTACGTGCTGGGCTTCATGGGCATGACGCGCCGCATGCAGCACTATGACAACGCCGCCTGGCAGGCCTGGCTGATCGTGGCGGCCATCGGCGCCGTGATCATCGCCGCCGGCATCGGCGCGATGGTGCTGCAGCTGGCCTACAGCGTCTGGAAGCGCGACGAACTGCGCGACACCACGGGCGACCCGTGGGGCGGCCGCACGCTGGAATGGCTGACGGACTCGCCGCCGCCGTTCTACAACTTCGCGCACACGCCGGTCGTCCACACGCTCGACGCGCTGGCCTTCATGAAGGAGCGCGGCAACGTGCACAGCCGCGAGCGCTACGCCGAGATCCACATGCCGCGCAACACCGGCGTCGGCCTGATCATGGGCCTGCTGAGCCTGGCGCTCGGCTTCGGCCTGATCTGGCACATCTGGTGGCTGGCGATCGCGAGCTTCGTCGGCATGATCGTGGCGTTCATCGTCCGCTCGTTCGACGAGGACGTCGATTACTACGTGCCGATCCCCGAGGTCGAGCGCATCGAGAACGAACGCCACATGCGTTTGGCCAATCAAGGGTAAGCGCATGTCGACCATGGTTCACCAACAATCGCAGACGTTCGGCGCCCATCCGCACATGGATGGCCCGGACCACGAGCATCACCACGATGCCGGCGGCAACACCGTCTTCGGGTTCTGGATCTACCTGATGAGCGACTGCTTGCTGTTCGCAAGCCTGTTCGCCGGTTATGCCGTCCTCAGCCGCAACACCGCCGGCGGCCCGAGCGGCAAGGACCTGTTCGATCTCAAGTACGTCGCGATCGAAACGCTGTTCCTGCTGCTGAGCTCGATCACCTACGGCATGGCCATGATGGGGACGCTCAAGCGCAACTCCGCCAAGGTCCTGATCTGGCTGGCGATCACGGGCCTGTTCGGCCTGGGCTTCATCGGCATGGAAATCAACGAGTTCCACCACCTGATCGAAGAGGGCAACGGCCCGGGACGCAGCGCGTTCCTGTCGGCGTTCTTCTCGCTGGTGGGCACCCACGGCATCCACGTGTCCTCCGGCCTGCTGTGGCTGGTGGTGCTGATGTACCAGGTGTGGAGCAAGGGCGTCACCGAGACGAACCGCACGCGACTGATGTGCCTGAGCCTGTTCTGGCACTTCCTGGACATCGTCTGGATCTGCGTGTTCACCGTCGTCTACCTGCTGGGCTTCCTCTGATCATGGCCACCAACTCCCAATTCCGCAATTCCACGATCGACCCGGCATCGGGTACCTTCGGTCGCCGCAACGCGGCGCGGTATGTCGGCGGCACGGTGGCGGGCGAATCGCACGCCAGCGTCAAGTCGTACATGATCGGTTTCGTGCTGTCGATCATCCTGACGGCGATCCCGTTCGGCCTGGTGATGGACGCGGGCCACTACGGCTTCACGGCAGGCACCGTGCTCGGCGCGATCCTCGCGTTCGCCGTCGTGCAGGTGTTCGTGCACGTCGTCTACTTCCTGCACATGGACCGCTCGGCCGAGCAGCGCTGGAACGTCGTGGCCTTCGCGTTCACGGTGATGATCCTGGTGATCGTCGTGTCGGGTTCGGTCTGGATCATGCACAACGCCACCAGCAACATGGAACACGCGATGTCGGCGACCAGCTCCGAAGGCGTCATTCCGCAGAAGTAAGCCGACTCGGCTTGCACTTGAAGGCGCCCCGCGGGGCGCCTTTGTCGTTACTGGGCTCGCCCATTGCCATGGCGGCGCATGCCTCAGACACGACAACTTCTCGCGTGCGCGCTGGCGCTCGCCGCCGCGGGCGCGTCACGCGCGCAGGACACGCCCGATCCGGAGCCCGATAAGAGCGTCGCCATCCCGGCGCTCGAGATCATCGGCTTCGACCTGCTGCTCAGCAACTTCAACCGCGCGACCAGCGGCTCGCACGACTACGATGTCAGCTGGCATTCGATCGAGCACAACCTGCGCGGGCCCTGGGTGGTCGACAACGACCCCTTCAGCACCAACCAGTTCGCCCATCCTTACCAGGGCTCGCTGTATCACGCGGCGGGCCGAAGCATGGGCCTGAACTACTGGCAGGCATCGGCGCTGACCTTCGCCGGCAGCGCCTGGTGGGAGATCACCGGCGAGAAGACGCCGCCGTCCAAGAACGATCAGGTCGCCA
Organism: Scleromatobacter humisilvae; assembly: GCF_023231945.1. Classification (GTDB taxonomy): domain Bacteria; phylum Pseudomonadota; class Gammaproteobacteria; order Burkholderiales; family Burkholderiaceae_C; genus Scleromatobacter; species Scleromatobacter humisilvae. Next base: position 1,804,392 of record NZ_JAJLJH010000001.1, on the reverse strand, counting down.
GCGGCATCGCCGGCAGCTTCTTCGGCGAGCCGCTGTTCCGGATGGCGCATCTGGTGGGCGACCACAGCAGCGTCCCCGCCGCCTGGCGTCCGTGGCTGGCGGCCGCGATCTCGCCGCCGGTCGGCATGAACCGCTGGGCCTTCGGAAGCGACCGCTTCGGCGCGGTGTTCGAGGATCACGATCCGGCGTACTACAGCCGGCTGCACGTCGGCGGCAGTCGCGTCACCAACGACAACTTCGCTTCCAGCAAAGGCGTCAAGACCAACGTCGCGCAGGTCGACTACCAGATGGACTATGGCCTGCCGGGCAAGCCCGGCTACACCTACAACCGGCCGTTCGACTACTTCAACTTCGAGGCGGCGCTGTCGAGCTCCAACGGCGTCGAGAACCTGACGTCCAACGGCATGCTGCTCGGCGACCACTACGCGCTGGGCGACAACGTGCGCGGCATCGCCGGCATCTACGGCGGCTACGAATACCTGGCGCCGCAGATCTTCCGCGTGTCGACGACCTCGGTGTCGCTGGGAACCACGCTGCAGTGGTGGGCGGGCGAACACCTGGCGATCCAGGCGGGCGCCTCCGGCGGCGTCGGCTACGCGGCCGCGAGCTCGACGCTGCGCAACGTCGACTCGACCGAGTATCACTACGGCATGGCGCCGCGCGGCAACTTCAACCTGCGGCTGATCGAGGACGAGCGACTGTCGCTCGACGTGGCCGGTCGCATCGTTTCGCTGGGCAGGATCGCCAATCGGCAGGCCGGCCGCGACGACGTCTCGCGCATCGAGTCGGCGCTGACCTGGCGCATCGCGGGACCGCACGCGATCGGCGTCAGCTACGTCTGGTCGCACCGCAGCGCCGCGTTCCCGTCCTCCGTCCCCGAGCGACAGACGCTCGGGCAAGTGGGCATTTACTACACGCTGCTGGGCCGTCAGGACTTCGGCGCCGTGGAGTGGCGTCACCCCGACGGCGACTAGCCCAGCTCGCCCGACCAGACCTCCGGCCGGCAGACGCGCACGCCGTGGCGCTCGAGCGCCTTGCGGGCCAGTCGCAGTAACGCCTTGTCGCGCGTCACCAGCGTGTGCGCGCGCGCGGCGATCGCGAGATCGATGAACTTCTGGTCGTCAGGGTCGGTGCAATGCAGCCGGGACGCGGCGCCCGGTGGCGCGGGCGTCCCGACGGCGTGTCCGAGGCGGGACCACGTCGCCGCAATGGCGTCCTGGTCGACCGGCCAGCGTTCGCCGAAGCCCTTGGCGGCCACGAAGTCGAATTCGGCCTTCATGTCGGAAGTGAATGTCCACTCCCAATTTTCGCCGTTCAGCGCGGCATCCCAGCATTCGCAGATCGGATTGCGAAAGACCATCCAGTCGAACAGGGACTGGCTGTCGATGACGACGAGCTTGGGCGGCATGCGCGCAGCATAGCGCTTGAGGAGTTGCGGCCAAGGCATGCCGCTTGCGACGAATCTGCCGTCAGACTATAATCCTCGGCTCTCCGGCAGTTCCACGACTGCTGCGCTTCGACGTCCACGTTTTTTACGACGGCACGCTTGCAGCGATTCGGACGTGATCTCGCTCCGCACCCCTCCAGCATCAAACGCGGGTGGGCGCCCGCGAACCGGCTGCCGGGGGATTTCAAGAACACGTAACTTCAAACGGGAACAAGTTACCCATGCCTACCATCAACCAGCTTGTACGCCACGGCCGTGAGGTCGAGGTCGTCAAGTCCAAGTCGCCTGCGATGCAGAACTGCCCGCAGCGCCGTGGCGTGTGCACTCGCGTGTACACCACCACGCCGAAGAAGCCGAACTCCGCGCTTCGCAAGGTCGCCAAGGTGCGCCTGACCAACGGTTTCGAGATCATCTCGTACATCGGCGGTGAAGGCCACAACCTGCAGGAACACAGCGTCGTGCTCGTGCGCGGGGGCCGTGTGAAGGATCTGCCGGGTGTGCGTTATCACATCGTGCGCGGCTCCCTCGACCTGCAAGGCGTCAAGGATCGCAAGCAGTCGCGTTCCAAGTACGGCGCGAAGCGTCCGAAGAAGGCCTGAGCCTGGAAGCTCTTGCCTGAAGTCCAGCAGGCCCTGCTGGCAAACGAGATGTGAGGAAGCCGGAAGCGGGTTCCGAACGAATTTGCGGTGGAGCGAATAGAACGTTCCGCCGAGTAAGTGGATGGTCCCATTCGACACGGTGGCCATCCGGGCTGTCGGGCTTGATGCCTGGCGCCAACTGAAGCACTGGAAGGAAAAACCATGCCACGTCGCCGCGAAGTACCCAAGCGCGAGATCCTGCCTGACCCGAAGTTCGGATCGGTCGATCTCTCGAAGTTCATGAACGTCGTGATGGAATCCGGCAAGAAGGCCGTTGCCGAGCGCATCATCTACGGTGCCCTCGAGCAGATCGAGAAGAAGGCCAACAAGGATCCGCTGGAGATCTTCATGGTCGCGATCAACAACGTGAAGCCGATGGTCGAAGTCAAGTCCCGCCGCGTCGGCGGTGCGAACTACCAAGTTCCCGTGGAAGTTCGCCCCGTCCGCCGCATGGCGCTGGCGATGCGCTGGCTCAAGGACAGCGCCCGCAAGCGTGGCGAGAAGTCGATGTCGGCCCGCCTGGCCAATGAACTGCTCGAGGCCTCGGAAGGCCGTGGCGGCGCCATGAAGAAGCGTGACGAAGTTCACCGCATGGCCGAAGCCAACAAGGCGTTCTCGCACTTCCGCTTCTAATTACCCCCTCTGTCCTTCTGGCCGCTCTCCGGGTTGATACCAACCCTTGAGCGGCCCACGTATTTGGAGTGTCACCCCATGGCCCGCAAGACCCCCATCGAGCGCTACCGCAACATCGGTATTTCTGCGCACATCGATGCCGGCAAGACCACGACCACCGAACGGATCCTGTTCTACACCGGCGTGAACCACAAGATCGGTGAAGTGCACGACGGCGCTGCCACGATGGATTGGATGGAGCAGGAGCAGGAGCGTGGCATCACGATCACCTCCGCGGCGACGACGTGCTTCTGGAAGGGCATGGAGAGCAATTTCCCCGAGCACCGCATCAACATCATCGACACCCCGGGCCACGTCGACTTCACCATCGAAGTCGAGCGCTCGATGCGCGTGCTCGACGGCGCGTGCATGGTCTATTGCGCGGTCGGCGGCGTGCAGCCGCAGTCGGAGACCGTCTGGCGCCAAGCCAACAAGTACCAGGTGCCCCGCCTCGCGTTCGTCAACAAGATGGACCGCACCGGCGCGAACTTCTACAAGGTTTATGACCAGATGAAGGTTCGCCTAAAGGCCAACCCTGTGCCCATCGTCATCCCCATCGGCGCCGAAGAGAACTTCCAGGGCGTGATCGACCTCATCAAGATGAAGGCGATCTTCTGGGACGAGGCCTCGCAGGGCATGAAGTTCGACTATCGCGAGATCCCGGACGACCTCAAGGCCGATGCCGTGAAGTGGCGCGAGAACATGCTCGAAGCCGCGGCCGAGTCCAGCGAAGAGATGATGAACAAGTACCTCGAAGTCGGTGACCTCACCGAAGACGAGATCAAGCTCGCCATCCGCACGCGTACGATCGCCGCGGAAATCCAGCCGATGCTGTGCGGCACCGCGTTCAAGAACAAGGGCGTGCAGCGCATGCTCGACGCCGTGATCGACTTCATGCCGTCGCCGATCGACGTGCCGCCGGTTCCGGGCCTCGACGAGGACGACAAGGAAGTCGTGCGCCGCGCCGACGACAACGAGAAGTTCGCCGCCCTGGCGTTCAAGCTGATGACCGACCCGTACGTCGGCCAGCTGACGTTTGTGCGCGTGTACTCGGGCGTGCTGAAGTCCGGCGATTCGGTCTACAACCCGATCCGCGGCAAGAAGGAACGCATCGGCCGGATCCTGCAGATGCACGCCAACCAGCGTGAAGAAATCAAGGAAATCCTGGCCGGCGACATCGCCGCCTGCGTGGGCCTGAAGGACGTCACGACCGGCGAGACGCTGTGCGATCCGGAATCGATCGTCACGCTCGAGCGCATGGTGTTCCCGGAGCCCGTGATCTCGCAGGCCGTCGAGCCGAAGACCAAGGCCGACCAGGAAAAGATGGGCATCGCCCTCGGCCGCCTGGCCGCGGAAGATCCGTCGTTCCGCCTGCGCACCGACGAGGAATCGGGCCAGACCATCATTTCCGGCATGGGCGAACTCCACCTGGAAATCATCGTCGACCGCATGAAGCGCGAATTCGGCGTGGAAGCCAACGTCGGCAAGCCGCAGGTGGCCTACCGCGAGACGATCCGCAAGATCGCCAAGGACGTCGAAGGCAAGTTCGTGCGCCAGTCCGGCGGCAAGGGCCAGTACGGCCACGTCGTGCTGACCGTCGAACCGCAAGAGCCGGGCGTGGGCTTCGAGTTCGTCGACGCGACCAAGGGCGGCGTGGTTCCGAAGGAATTCATCCCCGCGGTCAAGAAGGGTGTCGAAGACACGCTGCCGAGCGGCGTGCTGGCCGGCTACCCGGTCGTCGACGTCAAGGTCACGCTGACCTTCGGTTCGTACCACGAAGTCGACTCGAACGAAAACGCGTTCAAGATGGCCGCCTCGATGGGCTTCAAGGACGCCTGCCGCAAGGCTTCGCCGGTCATCCTCGAGCCGATGATGGCCGTGGAAGTCGAGACGCCCGAAGACTACGCCGGCTCGGTGATGGGCGATCTGTCGTCCCGTCGCGGCATGGTGCAGGGCATGGACGACATGCCTGGCGGCGGCAAGGTCATCAAGGCCGAAGTCCCGCTGTCGGAAATGTTCGGCTACTCGACCACGCTGCGCTCGATGTCGCAAGGTCGCGCCACGTACACGATGGAGTTCAAGCACTACTCGGAAGCCCCGAAGAACGTTGCTGACGCCATCATCACCGCGCGCGGCAAGAACTAAGCATCACAAGCCGGTCTTCATCGGGACGCGCGACCGCTGCCAGTGGCGGTCGATGCTATTTCCCCGGTGGAGACCTTAAACCGTTCACTGGCACTGTTCTTTGATTCTCAGGAGTCCTGAAAATGGCAAAAGGTAAATTCGAACGCACGAAGCCGCACGTCAACGTCGGCACGATTGGTCACGTTGACCACGGCAAGACCACGCTGACGGCGGCGATCACGACCGTTCTGTCGAAGAAGTTCGGCGGCGAAGCCAAGGCGTACGACCAGATCGACGCGGCGCCGGAAGAAAAGGCGCGCGGCATCACGATCAACACCGCGCACGTCGAGTACGAGACGGCCAACCGCCACTACGCGCACGTCGACTGCCCGGGCCACGCCGACTACGTCAAGAACATGATCACCGGTGCCGCCCAGATGGACGGCGCCATCCTGGTGTGCTCGGCCGCCGACGGCCCGATGCCCCAGACGCGCGAGCACATCCTGCTGTCGCGCCAGGTCGGCGTGCCCTACATCATCGTCTTCCTGAACAAGGCCGACATGGTGGACGACGCCGAACTGCTCGAGCTGGTCGAGATGGAAGTTCGCGAACTCCTGTCGAAGTACGACTTCCCGGGCGACGACACGCCGATCATCAAGGGTTCGGCGAAGCTGGCCCTCGAAGGCGACAAGGGCGAGCTGGGCGAAGAAGCCATCATGAAGCTGGCCGACGCGCTCGACACGTACATCCCGACGCCGGAACGCGCCGTCGACGGCGCCTTCCTGATGCCGGTCGAAGACGTGTTCTCGATCTCGGGCCGCGGCACCGTGGTGACGGGCCGTATCGAGCGCGGCATCGTCAAGGTCGGCGAGGAAATCGAGATCGTCGGCATCTCGGCGACGCAGAAGACGACCTGCACGGGCGTGGAAATGTTCCGCAAGCTGCTCGACCAGGGCCAGGCCGGCGACAACGTCGGTATCCTGCTGCGCGGCACCAAGCGCGAAGACGTCCAGCGTGGCCAGGTGCTGTGCAAGCCGAACTCGGTCAAGCCGCACACGCACTTCACGGGCGAGATCTATGTCCTGTCCAAGGACGAAGGCGGCCGTCACACGCCGTTCTTCAACAACTATCGTCCCCAGTTCTACTTCCGCACGACGGACGTGACGGGCGCGATCGAGCTGCCGAAGGACAAGGAAATGGTCATGCCGGGCGACAACGTGTCGATCACGGTCAAGCTGATCGCCCCGATCGCCATGGAAGAAGGCCTGCGCTTCGCCATCCGTGAAGGCGGCCGCACCGTCGGCGCCGGCGTCGTCGCCAAGATCATCGAGTAACTCTTGCGTGATGCGGGCGCGTCGCCAGATCGGCGCCGCGCCCCGTTTTCCGAACTTCCGTCGGCCATGCCGGCATCGCTCTTTGAGGACATCATCATGCAAAAGCAAAAGATCCGTATCCGCCTGAAGGCATTCGACTACAAGCTGATCGACCAGTCGGCGCTCGAGATCGTCGAGACCGCCAAGCGCACCGGCGCCATCGTCAAGGGCCCGGTCCCCCTGCCGACGCGCCTGCAGCGTTTCGACATCCTGCGCTCGCCGCACGTCAACAAGACGAGCCGCGACCAGTTCGAGATCCGCACCCACCAGCGCCTGATGGACATCGTCGACCCGACGGACAAGACTGTCGACGCGCTGATGAAGCTGGACCTGCCGGCTGGCGTGGACGTCGAGATCAAGCTGCAGTAAACGACGGCCTGGCTCGCTCCGCTCCCCGCCCCCGAGGGGCTCACGCCGGATCGCTCCGGGCGGTCGAGCGCTCTCCGGCGAGGGCGGCGACCAGGTAGTTGAAGCAAGGGCAGTTGCAGCATCGCTTGCATCTGCTATAATCGCTGGCTATGCGAGAGGCCCCTTGTCCGATGTGTCGGATCAAGGGGCTTTTACGCTAGAACCAAGTCAGCCCGGCCAATCGATGTCGGGTATGTGAAACAAAGGCTCTGAGCTGAGAGGCGAAGGGGCTGGAGAAAAACCATGAGTCTGAGCAACCGCCTAGGTTTGCTGGGTCGCAAGGTGGGCATGATGCGCATCTTCACGGACGACGGCGATGCCGTGCCTGTGACGGTGATCGACGTGTCCAATAACCGCGTCACCCAAGTGAAGACCGTCGACACCGACGGCTACACCGGCGTCCAGGTCGCTTTCGGCACGCGCAAGGCATCGCGCGTGATCAAGCCGGCAGCTGGCCACCTCGCCAAGGCCGGCGTCGAAGCCGGCACCATCCTGAAGGAATTCCGGGTCGCCCCGGAGGTCGCCACCGAATACAAGCCGGGCACCGTCGTGCCGGTGAGCCTGTTCGAAGTCGGCCAGCTCGTCGACGTGCAGGGCACCTCGATCGGCAAGGGCTTCACGGGCACCATCAAGCGCCACAACTTCAGCTCGCAGCGCGCGTCGCACGGCAACAGCCGTTCGCACAACGTGCCGGGCTCGATCTCGATGGCGCAGGATCCGGGCCGCGTGTTCCCGGGCAAGCGCATGTCGGGTCACCTGGGCGACGTCACCGTCACCGTGCAGAACCTCGACATCGTCCGCGTTGACGCGGAGCGTTCGCTCCTGCTCGTCCGCGGCGCGATCCCCGGTTCGAGGAACGGCCATGTGGTCGTGCGCCACGCCGTCAAGGTCAAGGCCAAGAAGGGAGCCAACTGATGCAACTCGAGCTCCTCAACGAACAAGGTCAGGCCACTTCCAAGGTCGACGCGCCGGACACCGTGTTCGCGCGTGACTACAACGAAGCCCTGATCCACCAAATCGTGGTCGCCTTCCAGGCCAACGCGCGCCAAGGCACGCGTTCGCAGAAGAACCGCGAAGAGGTCAAGCACTCGACGAAGAAGCCGTGGGCCCAGAAGGGCACCGGCCGCGCTCGTTCGGGCATGACGTCGTCCCCGATCTGGCGTGGAGGCGGTCGCGCCTTCCCGAACCGCGTGGACGAGAACTTCACGCAGAAGCTGAACAAGAAGATGTATCGCGCCGGCATGGCGTCGATCCTCTCGCAGCTGGCCCGTGATGGCCGCCTGGCCGTCGTCGACTCGTTCGACATCGACGCGCCCAAGACCAAGCTGCTGGCCCAGAAGTTCAAGGACATGAGCCTGAGCTCCGTGATGGTCATCTCCGACAACGTCGGCGACAACCTCGCGCTGGCCTCGCGCAACCTGCCCAACGTGCTCGTCACCGAGCCGCGTTATGCCGATCCCCTGTCGCTGGTCTTCTACAAGAAGGTCCTGGTGACGAAGGCTGCGATCGAGCAGTTCAAGGAGATGTACGCATGAGCGCCGCCAAGAAATTCGATGAGAACCGTCTCGCGACGATCCTGATGGCTCCGATCATCTCGGAAAAGGCCACCAGCGTCGCCGAGAAGAACAACCAGGTGCTGTTCAAGGTTCTGCGCGACGCCACCAAGCCTGAGATCAAGGCTGCCGTCGAGCTGCTCTTCAAGGTCGAGGTCGAAAGCGTTTCGACGGTCGTCCAAAAGGGCAAGGTCAAGAAATTCGGGCGTTCGATCGGCCGCCGCGACCACGTCAAGAAGGCGTACGTGTCGCTGAAGGCCGGGCAAGAGCTCAACTTCTCCGGGGAGGCCGCGTAAATGGCCGTCATCAAACTCAAGCCGACCTCGCCTGGCCGCCGCGCCGTCGTGAAGGTCGTGCATGCCCACCTGCACAAGGGCAAGCCCGAAGCCTCGCTGCTCGAGCCGCAGAAGCAGAACGCTGGCCGCAACAACAACGGTCACATCACGATTCGCCACAAGGGCGGTGGTCACAAGCACCACTACCGTGTCGTCGACTTCGTGCGCGCCAAGGACGGCATCCCGGCGAAGGTCGAAACGATCGAGTACGACCCGAACCGCACCGCCCACATCGCGCTGGTCTGCTACGCCGACGGCGAGCGCCGCTACATCATCGCTCCGCGCGGTCTGGAAGTGGGTTCCACGGTCGTGTCCGGCGCCGAGGCGCCGATCAAGGCCGGCAACACGCTGCCGATCCGCAACATCCCGGTCGGCTCGATCATCCACTGCGTCGAGATGCAGCCGGGCAAGGGCGCGCAGATCGCGCGTTCGGCCGGCACGTCCGTCACGCTGATGGCGCGCGAAGGCATCTACGCCCAGGTTCGCCTGCGCTCGGGTGAAGTCCGCAAGATCCACATCGACTGCCGCGCCACCATCGGCGAGACGTCCAACGAAGAGCACAACCTGCGCCAGTACGGCAAGGCCGGTGCGAAGCGCTGGAAGGGCATCCGCCCGACCGTTCGCGGTGTCGCGATGAACCCGGTGGATCACCCGCACGGCGGCGGCGAAGGCCGTACCGGCGAGGGTCAAGTCCCTGTGTCTCCGTGGAACACGCTGACCAAGGGCTACCGGACGCGGAACAACAAGCGTACGCAGACGATGATCGTCTCGCGCCGCAAGAAGTAAGGCTAGACCATGGCACGCTCTCTAAAGAAGGGTCCCTTCGTGGACCACCACCTTCTGGCAAAGGCCGAAAAGGCTTCCGCCAACAAGGACAAGAAGCCCATCAAGACCTGGTCGCGCCGCTCGACGATCCTGCCGGACTTCATCGGTCTGACGATCGCCGTCCACAACGGCAAGCAGCACGTTCCCGTGTACGTGTCCGACCAGATGGTCGGCCACAAGCTCGGCGAATTCGCGCTGACGCGGACCTTCAAGGGTCACCCGGCCGACAAGAAGGCCAAGCGCTAAGGAGCAGACGATGGAAACCAAAGCAATCGTCCGTGGCGTGCGACTGTCGGCCGACAAGGGCCGCCTGGTCGCCGACCTGATCCGCGGCAAGAAGGTCGGTCTGGCGCTCAACACGCTCGAGTTCACGCAGAAGAAGGCCGCCGGCATCATCAAGAAGGCGCTCGAATCTGCCATCGCCAATGCGGAGCACAACGACGGCGCCGACATCGACGAGCTCAAGATCACCTCGATCTACGTCGAGCAAGGCACCACGCTGAAGCGTTTCTCGGCCCGCGCAAAGGGCCGTGGCAACCGCATCAGCAAGGGTACCTGCCACATCTACGTGACCGTCGGCAACTGACGCCAAGGAAGACTATGGGACAGAAAATCCACCCAACCGGCTTCCGCCTGCCCGTGACCCGGGCCTGGGCGTCGCGCTGGTACGCCTCGAACCGCAACTTCAGCCAGATGCTGGCCGAAGACCTGAAGGTTCGCGAATTCCTCAAGGCCAAGCTCAAGAATGCCGCGGTCTCGCGCATCCTGATCGAACGCCCCGCCAAGAACGCCCGCATCACGATCTACTCGGCGCGTCCGGGCGTCGTGATCGGCAAGAAGGGCGAAGACATCGAGAACCTCAAGGCCGCTCTCGCGAAGCTGTTGAACGTTCCGGTGGCAGTCAACATCGAAGAAGTGCGCAAGCCTGAAATCGATGCGCAGCTGATCGCCGATTCGATCACCCAGCAGCTCGAGAAGCGCATCATGTTCCGCCGCGCGATGAAGCGCGCGATGCAGAACGCGATGCGTCTTGGCGCCCAGGGCATCAAGATCATGTCGTCGGGTCGCCTGAACGGCATCGAAATCGCCCGCTGCGAGTGGTACCGCGAAGGTCGCGTGCCCCTCCACACGCTGAAGGCAGACATCGACTATGGCTTCTCCGAAGCCAAGACGACGTACGGCGTCATCGGCTGCAAGGTCTGGGTCTACCGCGGTGACCGCCTCGCCAACGGCGAAGCGCCCGTGATCCCGAAGACCGAAGGCGAGGACGATCGTCGTGGCCCGCGTGGTCCGCGTCGTGACGACCGTGGTGGCCGTGGCGCCCCGCGCAGCAACGACCGTGGCGGCCCGCGTAGCGACGCCCCGCGCGCCGACGCTGGCGCGCCGGCCGCTGCTGGCGATGCCAAGCCCGCCGTCAAGCGCGTCGTGCGCAAGGCTCCGGCCGCAGCAGCCCCGGCTGCCGCTGCCGAAGGCAAAGGAGAATAAGACATGCTGCAACCAGCACGCCGCAAGTTCCGCAAGGAACAGAAGGGCCGCAACACCGGCATCGCCACTCGTGGCGCCGCCGTCTCGTTCGGCGAATTCGGCCTGAAGGCCACCGAGCGCGGCCGCATCACGGCCCGCCAGATCGAAGCTGCCCGTCGTGCGATCTCGCGCCACATCAAGCGCGGTGGCCGCATCTTCATCCGCATCTTCCCGGACAAGCCGATTTCGCAGAAGCCTGCCGAAGTCCGCATGGGTAACGGCAAGGGCAATCCGGAGTACTACGTCGCTGAGATCCAGCCCGGCAAGGTGCTCTACGAGATCAACGGTGTGCCCGAGCAACTGGCCCGCGAAGCGTTCACGCTTGCGGCCGCCAAGCTGCCGCTGAGCTGCACCTTCGTTGCTCGCCAACTCGGCCAGTGACCAGGAGCCATCAATGAAAGCATCTGAACTGCGGACCAAGGACGTCCCGGCGCTCGAGAAGGAAGTCACCGACCTCCTGCGCGCCCACTTCGGCCTGCGCATGCAGAAGGGCACTCAACAGCTGACGAACCATTCGCAGCTGAAGAACACCCGCCGCGACATCGCTCGTGCCAAGACCATCCTGGCCGAGAAGAAGAAGGGAGCCGCGAAGTGACGCAAGCTCAAGAAACCACCACGACGTCCGCCAAGCCGCAGACGAACACGCGCACCCTCGTGGGCCGCGTGGTCAGCGACAAGCGTTCGAAGACCATCACGGTGCTCGTCGAGCGTCGTGTCATCCATGAGCTGTACGGCAAGATCGTCGGCCGCTCGCGCAAGTACCACGCCCACGACGAAAAGGGCGAGTACAAGATGGGTGACCTGGTCGAGATCGCCGAAACGCGCCCCATCTCGAAGACCAAGAGCTGGGTCGTGACCAAGCTGCTCGAGAAGGCCCGCCTGGCCTGATCGACGCACTGCGCGGGGTGCAAATCCCGCCGCCGCACAATGCGGCCGGAACGCTGGAATACTGGCGTCCCGGCCGTTTTCATTTGTGGCGCCGTTTCGCGGCGCCACGCCCATTTCAATTCAGGAGCGAGACATGACGATCAAGGTTGGCGACAAGCTGCCCGCGGGCACCCTCAAGGAATTCATCGAGGTCGAGACCGAAGGCTGCTCGCTCGGCCCGAACGACGTCGACGTCGCCAAGGCCGCGGCCGGCAAGACCGTCGCGATCTTCGCGCTGCCGGGCGCCTTCACGCCCACCTGCTCCGCCAAGCACGTGCCGGGCTACGTCGCGCAGTTCGACGCGCTGCGTGGCGCGGGCGTCGACGAGATCTGGTGCGTGTCGGTCAACGACGCCTTCGTGATGGGCGCGTGGGCGCGCGACCAGAAGACGGCGGGCAAGGTGCGCATGCTGGGCGACGGCTCGGCCGCCTTCACCAAGGCCGTTGGCCAGGTGCTCGACCTGACTGAGCGCGGCATGGGCGTGCGCTCGCAGCGCTACTCGATGCTGGTCGTCGATGGCGTCGTCAAGACGCTCAATGTCGAAGGGCCGGGCAAGTTCGAGGTGAGCGATGCCGACACGATGCTGAAGCAGGCCCAGGCGCTGAAGCGCTGACCTGGTCCACAAGATCGAAGGCCGCCGGCGCGTGACGCGCGGGCGGCCTTTTTCATGGCGGCGCGGCTAGTCCGCGTGGCGCTCGGGCCGCGACGGGTCCACCAGGTGCGGGATCGCGGCGGCCAGGTTCTCCGACAGCATGCCGCTCAGCGCCGCGACCTTTTCCTTGGCCGTCATCGCGCCCCAGGAGTCGGCGCCCTGCGGGTTGTCGGCCGACATGATGGTCTCCGTCGCCTTGATGGTCGTCTGGCGCAGGAGCCGGCCGCTGGCGACGTCCACCAGCGACACGTCGACGTAGACGAACGGCGCGATGAAGCCGTAGGAATGATGCTGCTTGTCGGCGCTCTCCATCGGCATGTTCGAGTCGATGTAGAAGCCCAGGCCTTCGAGCTTGCCGCCGCCCAGGTAGCCGTCGCTCACGGTCAGCTTCGCCTCGCCCCGGTGCTTGGTCAGGAGCACGAGCGTGGCGACGTTCTCGCGATGGACGGCTTCGGCGACCTCGCGCGGCAGCTTGACATGGTCGCCTTCGAAGAACGCGGACTGGTCGGCGAAGGTGCTGGGCTCCGTCGCGGCCAGCAGCGCGACATCGGCGCCCGGCAGCGTCGCCTTCATGGCGCGGTTGACGGCGCGCAGCGCCACGGTGTCGAGCAGATCCTCGCTGAAGCGCAGGACGGAATGGGAGTTCGCGTCCATCAGGGTGCCGATCTTGGGCTGGTAGGTCACGACGTCGAGCCGATCGCCGACCAGCGAGATCACGGCGTAGCTGGTCGGTGCCTGCGGCGCTTGCGCGTGCGCGGGCGATGCCAGTGCGGGCAGGATGGCGGCCAGACCGAGGAGGAATCGAAGGGACATGGATCTTGGGCGTGGATGTCGGGAGCGGGACGGACGAGCGGTGCCCGTCATCATCGCCCGACATGCCGCGCCTTCGGTTCCCCCGAAAGGGCGATTGCCGACGCGGCTCACTGCGCAGGCGCGGTGGCGCCGGGGCCGATGTTGGCGTCGAGGAACTTCTGCACCTCCTCGTAGTAGCCGATCCGGGTCTCGGGCTTGTACCAGCCGTGCGCCTCGTCCTTGTATTCGATCCATGTGACGTGCGCCTTGTTCGCATCGAGGGCGCTGAGCAGCTTGGTCGCATGCGCGATGGGCACCCGACGGTCGACGCCGCCATGGGCCAGCAGCAGCGGGCGCGTGATGCGGGACGCCTGCAGGATCGGCGAGGTCGCCTTCAATTGCTCCGCGTCGGCCACCTGGTCGCCGATCATCTCGGGCATGGCGTAGTTCTTGGCTTGCGAGCCGGCATCGCTCCATCCGATGTCGTACATCAGGTTGATGTCGGTCACGGCGGACGCGGCGACGCCGCAGCGATACAGATCGGGATAGCGCACCAGGCCCATCAAGGTGGCGTAGCCGCCGTAGCTGCCGCCCATGATGCAGGTGCGCTTCGGATCCTCCAGGCCCTGCTGGGCGGCCCAGACGGTCGCGTCGGCGATGTCGTCCTGCATCTTCAGGCCCCACTGCTTGTGGCCGGCGCTCTCGAGCGCGGCGCCGTAGCCTTCGCTGCCGCGGAATTCCGGCTTGACGACCAGGTAGCCGCGCGACGCCAGGAATTGCGATTCGTCGTCCCAGCGCCAGTGCCATCCGCGCAGCGACGGGCCGCCGTGCACGAGCACGACGGTGGGCCACGGGCCCTTGCCGTGCGGCTTGGTGACGTAGACCGGCAGGTCGTGGCCGTCGCGCGCCTTGATGCGAAAGAAGTCGGTGTCGGCCATCTGGCGCGGGTTGATCTTGATGCGCGCCGAGCCGAAGGGGGTCAGCGTGTCGTTGCCGCGGTCATAGAGGAAGAACAGCGGGGGCTGGTGATCCGAGTGCGACGTCACCAGCACGCGTTGCGCGCAGCCGCAATCGGCCGGGTCGATCCGGTTGATGAGTCCGGGCAGGCGCGCGTCGACCTTGGCCTGCAGCGCCTTCATGTCCGGGTCGAACCACACGGTCCCCGCCGCATCCGCCTCGTAGTGGACGCCGAGCACCTTGTGGGCCTTGTAGTCCTCGACCAGCGTGCTGCCCACGTCGAAGCCCTTGACGCTCACGATCGGCTCCGCGTCGGCCTTGCCGGTCGCCAGGTCGTAGCGGTAGAGCGCTTCCGCGCCTTCCTCGCCGTGGAGCTTGGTGGCGTAGCCCTGCCCGTCGGCGCCGATCTCCTCCAGCACGACGTCGTCGGCGCCGCGGTGTGCGCTCGGGAAATGCGAGCGTGCGTGCCACTCGCCCGCGTCGTCGCGCACCAGCAGGGTGGTTTGCCCGTCCTTGTCCTGCATCGCCGCGCGCACGTGCCCGGTGCCGTCGAACAGCCAATCGTCGACATGGTCGGGCCACTTGCCGCCGATGTCGGACAGCACGCCGCTGCTCAGGCTCATGCGCATCGGCGCGTTGCCTGTCCATTCGGAACCGTAGGTGTGGAGCACTGTGGTCTTGGACCAATGGCTGATGACGATGTCCCCGCTGTCGTCGTGCAGGGTCTGGCCGAACGTATAGATGTAGGGATCCAGCGAGTGCGACTTGATCATCGTGCCGGTTTCCGTGTTCTTGCCCCGGAAATTGATCAGAGGGCGCAAGCCGTCGCCGTCGGCACCGACCGCGTAGAGGCCGGCGCCTTGCTGTCCGAACGCCGATTCGGTCTCGTCGCGCAGGCTGAACACCAGCGTCTTGCTGTCTGCCCAATGCGCCCGCGCGATGTCGAATTCGGCGAAGCTGGCGACGATCTTGAACTTCGACACGTCGCTGGTGTCGAGCACCGCCAACTGACGCCGACCCGCGGTGTTGCGCACGAGCAGCGCCACGGCGCGGCCGTCCGGCGAGATCGACACGTTGGTCGTCCCCGCGTAGTTGAAGAAATCCGCGGCGGGCACCGTCGAGGGCGGCGCGACGGGCGGCGCGGCGGTGTTGCCGGCCGTTGGCCAGGCGAGCGCGGCGAGCAGGGCCGCGGCGAGGTTCGATCTCGTCTTCATGTTTCCAGCCTCCCAGCTGAATAAGGACAGTGGGCGGCAGTGTACGGGGGGCCTCCGGCGCTCGCCGTCGGCGCATTCCCGCCTTGTTGCTTGCCCGCGAGCGTGGACGCGTCCCGTGAAATCATTTCGCGGGGTGTTTGACATGCGCCGGCAAACCGGTGCATAATGGCCGACTTCGCCGAAGAGGCGTGAGCAACGTTCGCCGTCGCCAGTCAACACTGGGGGCATCTGGAGTGACCAGAAAGCAGCGCTGCTTGTCTCGGAGGAATTTCAGCCCAACCGGGGCGTTTCTGGAAGCCGCAGGCCTTGCCTGCAGTCGAAAAGACGCACTGACGGGCCCAATACTGACCGCTCTCGGGTGTTGCCGTCTGCGGGAGCAAGTTGGGGATAAACCATGATTCAAATGCAGTCGCGACTCGATGTCGCGGACAACACCGGTGCGAAGTCCGTCCAGTGCATCAAGGTGCTCGGCGGTTCCAAGCGCCGTTACGCCGGCATTGGCGACGTGATCAAGGTCAGCATCAAGGAAGCCGCGCCGCGTGGCCGCGTGAAGAAGGGCGAGGTCTACAACGCCGTCGTCGTTCGCACCGCCAAGGGCGTCCGCCGCCAGGACGGCTCGCTGATCAAGTTCGACGGCAACGCCGCCGTCCTGCTCAACGCCAAGCTGGAGCCGATCGGCACCCGCATCTTCGGCCCCGTGACGCGCGAACTGCGCTCCGAGCGCTTCATGAAGATCGTGTCGCTGGCGCCGGAAGTGCTCTAAGCGCCGCCGCAGTACAAGGAAACGCCATGAACAAGATCCGCAAGGGCGACCAGGTCATCGTGACCACCGGCCGCGACAAGGGCAAGCGCGGCACCGTCGCCGAGCGCGTCGACGAACAGCTGCTGCTGGTCGAAGGCATCAACGTCGTCAAGAAGCACGTCAAGCCGAACCCGCTCAAGGGCACGACCGGCGGCGTCATCGACAAGACGATGCCGATCCAGCAGTCCAACGTCGCGCTTTTCAACCCCGCCACCGGCAAGGCCGATCGCGTGGGCATCAAGATTCTGGCTGATGGCAAGAAGGTTCGCGTCTTCAAGTCCAGCGGCGAAGAAGTCAAGGCATAAGAGGTCCGACATGGCTCGTCTCCAAACCTATTACCGCGAAAAGATCGTCCCGGGCCTGACCGAGAAGTTCGGCTACACGTCCGTGATGGAAGTGCCGCGTCTGACCAAGATCACCCTGAACATGGGTGTGTCCGAAGCCGTCGCCGACAAGAAGGTCATGGATCACGCCGTCGGCGACCTGACCAAGATCGCCGGCCAGAAGCCCGTGGTCACCAAGTCGAAGAAGGCCATCGCCGGCTTCAAGATCCGTGACGGCGTGCCCATCGGCTGCATGGTCACGCTGCGTGGCGTCCAGATGTACGAATTCCTGGACCGCTTCGTGACGATCGCCCTGCCGCGCGTGCGCGACTTCCGTGGTATCTCCGGCCGTTCGTTCGATGGCCGCGGCAACTACAACATCGGCGTGAAAGAGCAGATCATCTTCCCGGAAATCGAGTACGACAAGATCGACGCGATCCGTGGCATGAACATCTCGATCACCACGACGGCGAAGAACGACGAAGAGTGCAAGGCACTGCTCGCGGCGTTCAAGTTCCCGTTCAAGAACTGAGGCGCCCAATGGCAAAGCTTTCCCTCATCCAACGCGAGCTGAAGCGCGAAGCGACGGTGGCCAAGTACGCGAAGAAGCGTGCCGAGCTGTCCGAGATCATCAACGACGCCAAGCGCAGCGACGAAGAGCGTTACATCGCCCGTCTCGAAATGCAGAAGCTGCCGCGCAATTCGTCGGCCGTGCGTCTGCGCAACCGTTGCGGCCTGACGGGTCGTCCGCGCGGCACGTTCCGCAAGTTTGGCCTGGCCCGCTCGAAGATCCGTGAACTCGCCTTCAAGGGCGACATCCCGGGCGTCATCAAGGCCAGCTGGTAATCAGGCGAATCAGGAGAAAACAGCATGAGCATGAGTGATCCTATCGCCGACATGCTGACCCGCATCCGCAACGCGCAGAGCGTTGAGAAGCCGGTTGTCAGCATGCCTTCGTCGAAGCTCAAGGTCGCAATCGCCCAAGTCCTCAAGGACGAAGGCTACATCGACTCGTTCGCGATCAAGACCGAGGGCGTCAAGTCCGAGCTCGAGATCTCGTTGAAGTACTACGCGGGCCGCCCCGTCATCGAGCGCATCGAGCGCGTGAGCCGTCCCGGCCTGCGCATCTATCGCGGCCGTGACGCGATCCCGACGGTCATGAACGGCCTGGGCGTCGCCATCGTCACCACCCCCAAGGGCGTGATGACCGACCGCAAGGCTCGCGCCACCGGTGTCGGCGGCGAAGTTCTCTGCTACGTCGCCTAAGGAGATACAGCAATGTCCCGCGTAGGCAAGATGCCGATCAACGTCCCGCAAGGCGTGGACGTGTCGATCACGGCAGATCAAATTACCGTCAAGGGCGCCAACGGCACCCTGACGCGCACCGCGAACTCGCTGGTCGAGATCCGCAAGGAAGGCGCCGTCCTGTCGTTCGCTCCGGCCAACGACAGCATGGAAGCCAACGCCATGAGCGGCACGATGCGCGCTCTGGTCAACAACATGGTCAACGGCGTTGGCAAGGGCTTCGAGAAGAAGCTGACGCTGGTGGGCGTGGGCTTCCGTGCCCAGGCCGCCGGCGCCAAGCTGAACCTGCAGATCGGTTTCTCGCACCCGGTCGTCAAGGACATGCCGGCTGGCATCACGGTCACCTGCCCGACGCAGACGGAAATCCTGATCAAGGGTTCCGACCGCCAGGTGGTGGGCCAGATCGCCGCCGAAGTGCGCGCCATCCGTCCGCCCGAGCCCTACAAGGGCAAGGGCATCCGCTACGCCGATGAGCGCGTGGTGCTGAAAGAGACGAAGAAGAAGTAAGGAGCGACACCATGCTGAACAAGAAAGAACAACGGCTGCGCCGCTCGCGTCAAACGCGGGCCCGCATCGCCAAGCAAGATGTCGCTCGTCTGACGGTCTTCCGCTCGAACCTGCACATCTACGCCAGCGTCATCTCCATCGACGGCGCCAGCGTCGTCGCCTCGGCCTCGACGGCCGAGAAGGAAGTGCGCGAACAGCTCAAGAACGGTGGCAACACCGCCGCGGCGGCTGCCGTGGGCAAGCGCATCGCCGAAAAGGCGAAGGCTGCCGGCATCGAGAAGGTGGCGTTCGACCGTGCTGGCTTCGCCTACCACGGCCGTGTCAAGGCACTGGCGGATGCGGCTCGCGAAGCCGGCCTCCAGTTCTGACCGTCAACGAAGGAATCTGAAATGGCAAAGTTCCAACCTCGCGTTCAGGACGAAGGTCGTGACGACGGTCTGAAGGAAAAGATGATCGCGGTCAACCGCGTCACCAAGGTCGTGAAGGGCGGTCGTATCCTCGGCTTCGCTGCTCTGACCGTGGTCGGCGACGGCGACGGCCGCATCGGCATGGGCAAGGGCAAGGCGCGTGAAGTGCCGGTCGCCGTGCAGAAGGCCATGGAAGCGGCTCGCCGCAACATGGTCAAGGTCAGCCTGAAGAACGGCTCGATCCACCACAACGTCCGTGGCGAACACGGCGCGGCCAAGGTGCTGATGGCGCCGGCGCCCGCCGGTACCGGCATCATCGCCGGCGGCCCGATGCGCGCGGTCTTCGAAGTCATGGGCATCACCGACATCGTCGCCAAGAGCCTGGGCTCGAGCAACCCGTACAACATGGTCCGTGCGACGCTCGACGCGTTGAACAGCGCCACCACCCCGGCCGACATCGCCGCCAAGCGCGGCAAGTCCGTCGAGGAGATCCTGGGCTGAGGCCCGGGATTAAAGGAGAACTCACATGGCTGACAACACGTCGCAAAAGCAGACCGTTACCGTCAAGCTGGTGCGCAGCATCATCGGCACCAAGCACGAACACCGTGCCACGGTGCGCGGCCTGGGCCTGCGTCGTCTGAACAGCGTCTCGACGCTGGAAGACACGCCCGCCGTTCGCGGCATGATCAACAAGGTCGACTACCTGATCCAAGTGCTGTAAGCACGGGCCAGGTCACGACAAGGGGCATCAACATGCAACTCAACACCATCAAGCCGTCCGAAGGCTCCAAGAAGAACCGCCGCCGCGTTGGTCGCGGCATCGGCTCGGGCCTGGGCAAGACCGGCGGCCGCGGCCACAACGGTCAGAAGTCCCGTGCGGGCGGCTACCACAAGGTCGGCTTCGAAGGCGGCCAGATGCCGCTGCAGCGTCGCCTGCCGAAGCGCGGCTTCAAGTCGCAGCAGCTGAAGTACAACGGCGAAGTGACCCTGTCCGATCTGCAGGCGCTGGGCATCGACGAAGTCGACCTCCAGTCGCTGAAGCAAGCCGGCCTGGTCGGCGAGCTGATCAAGCACGTCAAGGTCATCAAGTCGGGCGAACTGAGCCGCAAGGTCACGCTGAAGGGCGTGGCGGCGACGGCCGGTGCCAAGGCCGCGATCGAAGCCGCCGGCGGTTCGCTGGCTGCCTGAACGCTTCCTCACTGAAACGCTTCCACACGTGGCAACCTCCCAGAATCAACTCGCCAAGTCGGGCAAGTTCGGCGATCTGTATCGCCGGGTGATGTTCCTGCTCCTGGCGCTGGTGGTCTATCGCATCGGCGGGCATGTGCCCGTCCCGGGTGTCAATCCGGATGCGCTCGCGCAGATGCTCAAGGGTCAGCAGGGCGGCATCCTGGGCATGTTCAACATGTTCTCGGGCGGCTCCCTGTCGCGCGCCTCCGTGTTCGCGCTCGGCATCACGCCGTACATCTCGTCGTCCATCATCATGCAGATCATGGGCTACGTGGTTCCGAGCCTGGAAGCGCTCAAGAAGGAAGGCGAGTCGGGTCGTCGCAAGATCACCCAGTACACGCGCTACGGCACCCTGGTGCTGTCGCTGTTCCAGTCCTACGGCATCGCCGTGTGGCTGGCGAAGTCGCCGGGCCTGGTGCTCGATCCGGGCTACGGCTTCATGCTGGGCGCGGTGGTCAGCCTGGTGGCCGGCACGATGTTCCTGATGTGGCTCGGCGAGCAGATCACCGAACGCGGCCTGGGCAACGGCATCTCGATCCTGATCTTCGGCGGCATCGCCGCGGGCCTGCCGCGCGCCATCGCCGGCCTGCTCGAGCTGGTCAGCACGAACGCGATGAACCCGGTCGTGGCGCTGTTCATCCTCGCGATCGTCGCAGCGGTGACATTCGCGGTGGTGTTCGTCGAACGCGGCCAGCGCAAGATCCTGGTCAACTACGCGAAGCGCCAGGTCGGCAACAAGGTCTACGGTGGCCAGTCGTCGCACCTGCCGTTGAAGCTGAACATGGCCGGGGTGATCCCGCCGATCTTTGCGTCGTCGATCATCCTGCTGCCCGCCACGCTGGTGAACACGCTGGCCACGGGCGACAGCATGCGCTGGTTGAAGAACATCTCCTCGGCGCTGTCGCCGGGCCAGCCGATCTACGTGATGCTGTACGCCGCGATGATCGTGTTCTTCTGCTTCTTCTACACCGGGTTGGTGTTCAACAGCCACGAGACGGCTGACAACCTGAAGAAGAGCGGTGCGTTCATCCCGGGCATCCGTCCGGGCCAGCAGACCGCGAAGCATATCGACAAGATTCTGGCCAGGCTCACGCTGGCGGGCGCCATCTACATCACGCTGGTGTGCCTGCTGCCCGAGTTCCTGGTGTTGAAGTACAACGTGCCGTTCTATTTCGGTGGAACGTCGCTGCTGATCATCGTCGTCGTCACGATGGATTTCTGGGCCCAGGTTCAGAGCTACGTGATGAGCCAGCAATACGAATCGTTGCTGACGAAGGCGAAGTTCAAGGGTTGAAGTTGAATTTGAAGGCGGTCATGACCATATGGTCAGGTCGTCGGATAAGTTGGGTTTCGCGCTCGCCTCGGTCGACGAGCGAAGCGAGTGTTTGAAGAGAGTCAAGGAGCAGACCATGAAAGTCTCGGCATCTGTCAAGAAAATGTGTCGCAATTGCAAGGTGATCCGCCGCAAGGGCGTCGTCCGCGTGATTTGTACCGACCCGCGCCACAAGCAGCGCCAGGGTTGAGTCTGCGGACCATAGAAGCATCACAAGGACACGCAAATGGCACGTATTGCAGGCATCAACATCCCGCCGCACAAGCACACCGAAATCGGTCTGACGGCGATCTACGGCATCGGCCGTACCACCGCTCAGCAGATCTGTGATCGTGCGGGCATCGCCTGGTCGAAGAAGGTCAAGGACCTGAACGACAGCGATCTGGAAAAGATCCGCGACGAGATCGCGAAGATGACGATCGAAGGCGATCTGCGTCGCGAGATGTCCATCAACATCAAGCGTCTGATGGATCTGGGCTGCTATCGTGGCATGCGTCACCGTCGCGGCCTGCCGGTCCGCGGCCAGCGCACGCGCACCAACGCTCGCACCCGCAAGGGTCCGAAAAAGGGTGCCCAGGCGCTGAAGAAGTGAGCCGCTGAGCTCACCTGACGGAATCAAGGAACATCATGGCAAAAGCACCGAATAACACCGCTGCCCAACGCGTCCGCAAGAAGGTTCGCAAGAACGTGGCGGACGGCGTCGCGCACGTGCACGCATCGTTCAACAACACGATCATCACGATCACCGACCGCCAAGGCGGCGCGCTGTCGTGGGCCTCGTCGGGTGGCCAGGGCTTCAAGGGTTCGCGCAAGTCGACCCCGTTCGCTGCCCAGGTCGCTGCCGAAATGGCCGGTCGCGCTGCGCAGGAACAAGGCATCAAGAACCTCGACGTCAAGATCAAGGGCCCCGGCCCGGGTCGCGAATCGTCGGTTCGCGCGCTCGCTTCGCTGGGCATCCGCATCACGTCGATCTCCGACGTGACGCCCGTCCCGCACAACGGCTGCCGCCCCCAGAAGCGTCGCCGTATCTGATTCGAAGTTCGGCCGGACTCGTCCGGCCGCGCTCGAATAACAGTACTGAGCGCTCAGGCGCTTTCAGTTCTGCTAGAATCCCGGGTTTTCCTGCAGCCGGCAATGGTCGTGTGACCGTTGCCGGCTTGCATGTCTAGTGCGCCAGGCTTTTTGTCCGGCGATTTCCAGGCAACCAACCCAAGACCACCGTCTGAGCGCCATAACAACATTCGCCAGACTCGCGCATCGCATCAGTCGGCCAGCGGCCGTTTGACGCGGGCGTCAGAAAACCATTCCTCAAGGAAACAACGTGGCACGTTACCTCGGCCCCAAGGGCAAACTCTCTCGCCGTGAAGGCACCGACCTGTTCCTGAAGAGCGCTCGCCGCCCGATCGGTGACAAGGTCAAGTTCGACTCGAAGCCCGGCCAGCACGGCCGCACCTCGGGTTCGCGCACGTCGGACTACGGTCTGCAGCTGCGCGAGAAGCAGAAGGTCAAGCGCATGTACGGCGTGCTGGAAAAGCAGTTCCGCAAGTACTTCGCCGAAGCCGAGCGCCGTCGAGGCAACACCGGCGCCAACCTGCTGACGCTGCTGGAATCGCGCCTGGACAACGTCGTCTACCGCATGGGCTTCGGCTCGACCCGCGCCGAAGCGCGCCAGATGGTCAGCCACAAGTCGATCACGGTGAACGGCCAGTCGGTCAACATCCCGTCGTACCTGGTCAAGGTCGGCGACGTCGTCGCCGTGCGCGAGAAGTCCAAGAAGCAGCTGCGCATCGTCGATGCGATGAAGCTGGCGGAATCGATCGGCCTGCCCGCGTGGGTGTCGGTCGACGCGACCAAGCTCGAAGGCATCTTCAAGAAGACGCCGGACCGCGACGAATTCGGCGCCGAGATCAACGAATCGATGATCGTCGAACTGTATTCGCGCTGATCCAGATTCGCGGCCGCCTTGCTCGCCTGGTGCGGGCGATGCGGTCGCCGTCTCGTTGCGAGGCGCCGGGCCTCGCTACGGATGCAAAGGCTTCCCGGCGTGGTCCATCAGCCTTATCGGTGTAACGAGCCGAGGGTATTGAGAGGAACAGGACATACATGCAAACCAATCTGCTGAAACCCAAAGCCATCAACGTCGAGCCGCTGGGCGGCCATCGCGCCAAGGTCACTCTGGAGCCGTTCGAACGCGGCTACGGGCACACCCTCGGTAACGCGCTGCGCCGTGTGTTGCTGTCGTCGATGGTGGGTTACGCACCGACCGAAGTCACGATCGCAGGCGTCCTGCACGAGTACTCGACGGTCGACGGCGTGCAGGAAGACGTCGTCCACGTGATGCTGAACCTGAAGGGCGTCGTGTTCCGCCTGCACAACCGTGACGAAGTCACGCTGGTGCTGCGCAAGGAAGGCGAAGGCCCGGTGACGGCCGGCGACATCCAGACGCCGCATGACGTCGAGATCGTCAACCCCGACCACATCGTGGCCCACCTGGCCCAGGGCGGCAAGCTGGACATGCAGATCAAGGTCGAGAAGGGCCGTGGCTACGTTCCGGGCAACATGCGCCGCTTCGGCGACGAGACGACCAAGGCCATCGGCCGCATCGTCCTCGACGCCTCGTTCGCGCCGGTCCGCCGCGTCAGCTACGCCGTCGAGAACGCTCGCGTCGAGCAGCGCACCGACCTGGACAAGCTCGTGATGGAGATCGAGACCAACGGCGCCATCTCGCCCGAGGAAGCGATCCGTTCGTCGGCCAAGATCCTGGTGGAACAGCTCGCCGTGTTCGCGCAGCTCGAAGGCAGCGACATCGCCGCGTTCGACCAGCCGGCCCCGCGCACCGCCCAGTTCGACCCGATCCTGCTGCGTCCGGTCGACGAGCTCGAACTCACGGTTCGCTCGGCGAACTGCCTGAAGGCCGAGAACATCTACTACATCGGCGACCTGATCCAGCGTACCGAGACCGAGCTGCTGAAGACCCCGAACCTGGGTCGCAAGTCGCTCAACGAAATCAAGGAAGTTCTGGCTTCGCGCGGCCTCACCCTGGGTGCGCGTCTCGAGAACTGGCCTCCGCAAGGTCTGGACAAGCGTTAATTCGCCGGTTTGGACAATTCCCGCTGCCGGGCTCGTCGCAAGACGGGCGCCGTGTGCAAACCTCCGGTACCTGACACGGCCGGAGTTCAATAAAGACATCAAAGGAAATCACCATGCGCCATCGTCACGGCCTCCGCAAGCTCAACCGCACCTCGTCGCACCGCCAAGCCATGTTCCGCAACATGGCCGTCTCGCTGCTGCGCCACGAAGCCATCAAGACCACGCTCCCGAAGGCCAAGGAACTGCGCCGCATCGTCGAGCCGCTGATCACGCTGTCCAAGGAGCCGACGCTGGCCAACCGCCGCCTCGCCTTCGACCGCACGCGCGATCGCGAGATCGTCACGAAGCTGTTCGACGTCCTGGGCCCGCTGTTCAAGGCGCGTCCGGGCGGCTACACCCGCATCCTGAAGATGGGCTTCCGCAACGGCGACAACGCGCCGATGGCCTTCGTCGAACTCGTCGAGCGTTCGCACGACGAGGAAGCCGTCACCGACACGTCGGAAGGCTGATCCTCGGCGCCTTCGCGGCGCTGTCGACCCCCGAAAGGCCGGCTCTTGCCGGCTTTTTTCATGGCGCGTGCCAGCATGGCCAGCAACAGCGAGCCGGCGCAGAGCGTCGCCGCAGCCCCGGGCTCGGGGACGGCGCTGACCGGGGCGCTCGCCGACGCGATCGACGCCACGTAACCGCTGAACAGGCCGCTGAGTGGCGCGTCGGTATCGTTCTCGTAGCTCAGCCCGACGGTCCAGGCCTCGACGTCGTCGTATGCACCGAAGGCCCCGACGGCCAGGGCGTCGAAACTGACCCGGTCGAACTGCAGCCCGAGGCCGTCCATGTCGCTGACGGCCATGGACAGTCCGCTGTCGGCGAAGTCGAACGGGCTGCCGGCCGAGACCGACGCGGTCGCCTGCACGTCTGCCCAGATGCGCATGCGCGTGCCGGGCGCCAGCGTGAACTTCGCGGCGGAGACGCCGTCGCCCAGCCCGACCAGGCCCTGGCCAAAGGCATCGCCGCCGGCTCCGTCCGCAAACGCGGACGTGCGCACCGTCGCCCCGGCATTGAAGACGTTGCCGGTCAACGATGCCGTGACGCGAACCCCGGGATCCAGCGCGGTGCCGGTCGCGACCTGCCCGAACGCGCGCCCGCCGGCGGATCGCGAGCTGTCGCTGTTCGACCAGTCCCCCGAGATCGCGTCGCTCTCGGACGTGCTCCCGCCGGCGCCGGCGAAGACGATCTCCGCCACATGCCCTGGCCACATCGAGGTGACTGCCACGTGCAGCCCGGTCACCTCGATGGACGTGACGGCGCGCGCCCCGGCGACGAGCGGCAGCCAGGCGGCGGCGGCGCAGAGGCATCGGGCCAGGCGGGCCTTGATCGTCGTTCCTCTCATGTCCGGCAGCCCGGGCGCCGAGCCCGATGCTGTGCCGCAACGTGGCAGGAGGCGTGCCGCTCGGTCGGGAATCGTCCGGGTCGCACACCGCCGACGAACAAGCCGCGACAATAGCGATCTTTCCGGGAACGGGAGCCGCCACGAGCCGCTCTCATGCACATGATCAAACTGTCCTCGATCCGCGCGGCGCTGGCGTCGTTCGTCCTCTTGCTGACGCTGCTGCCGTTCCTGCCGGCGCACGCGGCCGACGACTTCCTCGATCCCGACCTGGCGTTCCAGCTGTCGGTGCGCGTGCTCGACGCGAAGCGCCTCGAGCTGAGCTACAAGGTCGCGCCCGGCTACTATCTGTACCGCGAGCGCTTCAAGTTCAGCTCGCCCGACGCCAAGCTGGGCGAGGCGCAGATTCCGCCGGGCAAGAAGCACTACGACACCGCGCTGGAGCAGAACGTCGAGACGTATCACGACGGCGTCGTCGTGATCCTGCCCGTGGCCTCCGCGAGCAAGGCGTTCACGCTGAACGCGACGCACCAGGGCTGCGCCGACAAGGGCCTGTGCTACCCACCGCAGCCGCGCACCGTGGCCGTCACGCTGAAGGCCTTCGGCGCCGATGCCGACTCCGCGAAGATCGTGGCGGACGCCGATGCGTCCGCGCCGCCCGCGGGCGTCGTGGCGCCGGTGTCGGTGCCTGCGCAGGGCGGGATGAGCGTGGCGAGCGGGGCGCTGCCGGATCCGCTGCGCAGCGTCGTGCTGGGCAGCTATGGCGCATCAGCGCCGCAGGTCGACCGTCCGTCGACGACAACCGGGCCGGCGCCCGGCGCGTCCGCAACGGCGGTCGCGCCCGCGTCGACGCAGGATGGCGACAGCCGCCTCGCCTCCGCGTTGCGTGGTGGTCGGATCGCGTTGATCGTGCCGCTGTTTTTCGTGGCCGGCGTGCTGCTGTCGTTGACTCCCTGCGTGCTGCCGATGGTGCCGATCCTGTCGTCCATCATCGTCGGCCAGGGCGAGAACGTCACGCGCAGGCGTGGCTTCACGCTGGCGCTCGCCTACGCGCTGGGCATGGCCCTGCTGTACACCGCGCTCGGCGTCGCCGCCGGCCTGCTGGGCGAAGGCCTGGCCGCCTGGCTGCAGAAGCCGTGGGTGCTGGCGTCGTTCGCGGCGCTGCTGGTGCTGCTGTCGCTGTCGATGTTCGGGCTCTACGAACTGCAGTTGCCGTCGGCACTGCGCGATGGCCTGTCCAGCAAGGGCGACCGCATGCGCGGCGGCCAGGTCGCGGGCGTGTTCGCGATGGGCGGGATCTCGGCGTTGGTCGTGAGCCCGTGCGTCGCCGCGCCCCTCGCCGCGGCACTGCTGCACATCAGCCAGACCGGCGACGCCGTGCTGGGCGGACTCGCGCTCTTCACGCTCGCGATGGGCATGAGCGTGCCGTTGCTGCTGGTGGGGGCGTCGGCCGGCGCGCTGTTGCCGCGTGCCGGGGCGTGGATGGATCAGGTCAAGCACGTCTTCGGCCTGCTGCTGATCGCCGTGGCCATCTACACGGTGCAGCCGGTTCTGCCGGCGCTTGTGGCGATGGCGTGCTGGGGTGTGCTGTTGATCGTCGGCGGCGCCACGCTGGGCGCGTTCGAGCCGGTCGCCGCCGGCGCGCACGCGGGTGTCGCACGCGCCGTAAAGGGCGTCGGCCTCGTGCTTGCGCTGCTGGGTGTGCTGCAATTCGTCGGCATCGCAAGCGGCGGGCGCGATCCCGCGCAGCCGCTCGCGCGTCTCGCGCGCGCGGCCGCGGGCGATGCCGTCGCTGCGTCTGCCGACGCCGGCCCTCGCTTCGACCGCGTCGCCAGCGTCGCCGAGCTCGACCAGCGCCTGCAGGCCGCAGGTCGCCCGGTGATGCTCGACTTCTACGCGGACTGGTGCGTCTCCTGCAAGGAGATGGAGACGCAGACCTTCGTCGATCCCGCCGTGCGCGCGAAGCTCGACAAGGCGTTGCTGCTGCGCGCCGATGTCACCGCCAACAATGACGACGACCGCGCCTTGCTCAAGCGCTTCCACCTTTTCGGCCCGCCCGGCATCATCCTGTTCGACGCCCAGGGCCACGAGCTCGAGACGGCGCGCGTCGTCGGTTTCCAGGACGCGCCCCGCTTCAGCAACAGCCTGACGGCCGCCGGACTCTGAATCGACGATGAAGCTCGCGCAGATCGTTTTCTCCCAAGGCTTCGGCGCGCGGCGCGCGTGCGAGGGCCTCGTGGCGGGCGGGTTCGTCACCATCGGTGGTGTCGTGCATGACGATCCGTTCGAGGATCTCGATCCCGAGGGTCTCGTGCTCAACGTCGAGGGCAAGGACTGGCCGTACCACGCGAAGGCGCTCATCGCGCTGAACAAGCCGGCCGGCTACGAGTGCTCGAAGAAGCCCAAGCACCACCCGAGCGTATACAGCCTGCTGCCGCCGCCGCTGCTGCGCCGCGACGCGCAGAGCGTGGGCCGCCTCGACGAGGACACCACCGGCCTGCTGCTGTTCACCGACGACGGCCAGCTGCTGCATCGCTGGACCTCGCCCAAGCACCACGTGCCCAAGGTCTACGACGCGTCGTGCAAGCATCCGGTGACGCCCGAGCAGATCGAGCGCCTGCTCGCGGGCGTCGTGCTGCAGGACGACCCCGAGCCCGTGCGCGCGCTCGCCGCCGAGCCGTGGGCCGGCGCGGCCGAGGGCCTGCACGGCATCCGCCTGACGCTGGCCGAGGGCAAGTACCACCAGGTCAAGCGCATGATGGCCGCGGTCAGCAATCGCGTGGAGGCGCTGCATCGCAGCCGCTTCGGCAAGCTCGAGCTCCCCACCGACCTGAAGCCCGGCGCCTGGTGCTGGCTGCCGGGCCCGAAGGCGATCGCCGACTGAGTTCCCGCGCGATGCCGCGGTGCATTTGCGCCTGGGCGTTGCGCAATGGGTCACGAGGCATCGCACCCTCGCGGGCTTCGGCTTGCCAGTGGCTCCCGTGGGCGGATATGCTGACGGGTGGAACGCGTGTTCCAGCCAGTGGGTTCCCACCGACGCAGCATGCCCCCAACGCGACTGAAGCCGATCCGACGCCTGGCCGCCATCGGCTTGTCCGCGCTTTGCGGCTGCCAGCCGGCGCCGCCGATCAAGGTGGCCTTCATCGGCGGGCTGTCCGGTCACGTGTCCGAACTCGCGATCGACGGGCGCAACGGTGCGCAACTGGCGATCGAGACGCTCAACGCGCAAGGCGGCCCTCGCTACGAACTGCGCGTCCATGACGACGCCCGTGCCACCGACGACGCGGCAACGGCCGTCGACGCCGTCGCCGACGACGGCGACGCGTTCGCCGTCGGCCCGATGACCAGCGTCGTCGCCAAGCGCATGGTGCCCGAGGCTGCGCGACGCCACCTCGTGCTGATCAGCCCGACGGCCAACTCCGACGAGCTCAGCGGCATCGACGACTGGTTCTTTCGCGTGATCCCGCCCGCGGGGCCGGGCGCCGAGCAGATCGCCGACGCCGCCGTCGGGCGCGGCCTGCTGTCTGCTTCGGTGATGGCGGACTGGGGCAACCGCACCTACAGCGAGAGCTTCTCGACCAAGTTCGCCGCGCGCTTCCAGTCGCAGGGCGGCGCGGCGCCGAACGTCGTGCGCTACGGCGCCGACGCGGCGCCCGACTACGCGAAGATCGCCGTCGACCTGCTGGCCACCCATCCGCGGCTGGTGCTGCTGGTGTGCGGCGCGGTCGACGCGTCGATCGCCGCGCAGCAGCTGCGCCGGCTGGATCCGGACGTGCAGCTCGCGATGGCGTCGTGGGCCGCCAACGTGCAGCTGCTGCAGATGGGCGGCCGCGCGATCGAAGGGGCGCTGGTGCTGCAGGCGCTCGATCTCGACAGCCCGGAGCCGGCCTATGTCGACTTCCGCAAGCGCTACATCGAGCGCTTCGGCAATCCGCCCAGCCAGGCCGCCGTCTTCTCCTTCGATGCGACGATGATGGGGGCCGAGGGCCTGCGCCGCAAGACCGACGGCCAGTCGCTGCGCGACGTGCTGGGCGCGCCAGGCACGTGGCCGGGGCTGCAGCATCCGGTGACGCTCGACCACTTCGGCGACAGCATCAACCGCTTCCACCTGAGCGAGGTGCGCAAGGGGCGCTTCGTCATGCTGGCGTCGTGAGCGCATGAGCCTCGCCCCGCCGTCCGCAGGCGTCCGCACCGTCATCGCCGCAGCAGGGATGGCCGCGTGAGGGTGCCGCGCCCGTCGCTCAAGCGCATCCTCACGCGCCAGTACGTGCTGCTCGCGTGCGTGCCGCTGCTGCTGGTGATCGTCCTGTGGAGCGCCGTCGCCATTCCGCAGACGCTGCGCGACATCGAGGCGGAGAACCAGCGCACCGCGCTGCTGATCCGCTCGCAGGTGGAGCTGCTCATCGCCGCGCCGCGCGAGGCCGCCGCGCGCGCGGCCACGCACGTGCGACCCGGCGCCGAGGAGCCGGAGATCCGCGCCGCGCTCAGCGAGGCCCTCGACGAGGCGCAGTCGCTCGAGTCGGCGATCCTGCTCGATACCAACGGCATCGTGGCGGTCGCCGAGGTGCGCCCGGGTACGCACGTCGGCAAGGAGGACTGGGAAGGGCTCGACCTGTCCAGCCGCCCGTTCTACGAACGCGCGCGCACGGCCACGGCGCCGGTCTGGTCCAACACATTCCTGTCGCCGCTGACGGGCCACATCACGGCCGTCGTCGCCGCGCCGTCCGACGGCCGCCTCGTGGTGGCCGACCTGTCGCTGGACCGGATGGCGCAGCAGATCCGCGTGTCCGGCGACGTGGAGGACGTCGCGGTGATCGTGTTCGACGGCCTCGGCCGCGTGATCGTGCATCCCGACCAGCGGCGCGCAAACTGGCAGGAGAACCTGAGCCACCTCGACCTCGTGCATCGGGCGCTCAACGGCTACTCCGGGCCCGGCGAGATCGAGCTCGATGGCGGGCACTGGCTGGCCACCGTCGCGCCGGCAGCCACGACGGGCTGGTACGTGCTGGTCGCGCAGCCCCGCAATGCGCTGTTCGCGCCGGTCAAGCAGCTCGCCGGGGTGGTCGGCATCGCGGTGCTGGTGGTGCTGGCCGTCGTCATCGCGATCGCGCTGAAGCTCGCTCAGCGGCAGGCCGGCAGCTATCGCCAGCTCGTGAGCGCGGCCGCCGACCTCGTCGACGACAAGCCGGGCGAGCCCGACGTCGATCTCGGCAGCGAGGAGGTCTACGCGTTGTGGGCGCAACTGCGCCGGCTGCTCGATCGCGCAAAGGAGCAGGAGCGCACCGCGCGCCACGCGCAGGCCGAGCTGCAGGCCTTGCTGGACGCCGCCACCGAGGTCGCGATCATCGCCGTCGACGCCGACCACGTCGTGCGGCTGTTCAATCGCGGTGCCGAGAAGATGCTGGGCTATCGGGCCTCTGAAGTCCTGGGCAAGCAGTGCCCGCTGGGCGTGCACGACCCCGTCGAGCTCGCGCGGCGCTCCGAGGAACTCACCCACCAGCTCAAGCGGCCCATCCATGGCCGCGAGGCGATCACCGCGATCGCGGCGCGCTTCGGCTACGAGGTGCGCGACTGGACCTATTTCCGCAAGGACGGCGCGCGAATCAGCGTCTCGCTGGCCGTGACGGCGGTGCGGGCGTCGCTGGCGAACGCGGGCGCGCCGCAGGGGCCGCGGGAGCGCAATGCCGAAGGCGAGGTCGTGTTCGCGCCGGGCAGCGGCGTCGCGGCCCCGGGCAGCGAGGCCCTGGGCTTCCTGTTCGTGGCCACGGACCAATCGGAGCGCATGCGTTCCAACGAACTCGAGCTGGCGCGCCGGCGCGCCGAGGCGGCGAGCCAGGCCAAGTCGGAGTTCCTCTCGCGCGTCAGCCACGAACTGCGCACGCCGATGAACGCGATGCTGGGCTACGCGCAGCTGCTGCAGCTCGAGGAGGCTCACCCGCTCGACGCCCACCAGCGCGAACGCGTCGCCCGCATCGAGGCCGCGGGCTGGCACCTGGTGACGCTGATCAACGACGTGCTGGACCTGTCGACGATCGAGTCCGGCAACGCGCGCATCCAGATGGCCGACGTCGATGTCGCGCTGGTCATCAACGAGAGCGTGCGCCTGCTCGCGCCGCTCGCCGAGAACGCGAAGGTGACGCTCGCGGTGGCGCTGCCGCAGCACCTGCCGCGCGAGGCGTGGAGCGTGCAGGCCGACGCCACGCGGCTGCGCCAGGTGTTCGTCAACATCATCGGCAACGCGATCAAGTACAACCTCGAGAACGGGCGCGTCGACATCGGCGTGAGCATCCGCACGGCCGACGGCGAGCCCGGTCAGGATGATCCCGGACGGCTGCTCATCGAGATCTCGGATACCGGACGGGGCATGACGGCCGCGCAGCTCGCGCGCCTGTTCTCGGCGTTCGATCGGCTCGGCCTCGAGTCCAGCTCCATCGAGGGCACCGGCATCGGTCTCGTGATCAGCCGCCGCCTCGTCGAGCGCATGGGCGGCGAGATCGCCATCGACAGCCGGCCCGATGTCGGCACGCGCGTGACGCTCACGCTGCGCCGCGCCCAGGGCCTGCCGCTGCTCGCTCCGGGCGACGCCCCCGCGCGCCTCGCGGTGCCGCACGGCGTCGGCGGGCAGATCGTCTATGTCGAGGACAACCCGATCAACGCGCTGCTGATGCAGGAGGTGGTCGAGCAGCGCCCCGACTGCACGCTGCACCTGGCGGTGAGCGTGCGCGACGGCATCGACATGATCGCCCGCCTGCGCCCTGACCTCGTGCTGGTCGACCTGCACCTGCCCGACGGCTCGGGCCTCGACGTGGCCGAATGGATGCGCACGATGCCGCTGCTCACGCGTGTGCCGGTGGTGGTGGTCTCGGCCGACAGCACCCAGGCCCAGCGCGACGCCGCCACCGTCGCCGGCGTGCGCGCCTACCTCGCCAAGCCGATCCGCCTGACCGAGGCCCTGCTGCTCATCGACGAGCTGCTGCCCGCGGCGAAGTGATCAGCGCGACCGGCGCTTTACGCAGATTCACGACCGCCGCGTGACAAGCACGCCCGTTTCATGCCATAATAGCTTTCTCAGTCGCGGGGTGGAGCAGTCTGGTAGCTCGTTGGGCTCATAACCCAAAGGTCGTAGGTTCAAATCCTGCCCCCGCAACCACCGCATTACCGAGGTGAAAACCTCGAGAGCAACGCCCACTTCCAAGTGGGCGTTTTGCTTTGTGGCCCATCTGTGGCCCAAATCTGGCCCATTCGTGGCCCGACCAGATTTTCAGAAGACCAGACTCGACCTTTGGGCTTGTGGCCTTGCCCTCTACGGTTTTGTATGCATTCCGACGGAATCGTAGCGGCCAGTGGGGTTGGCATTCGGCGAGCGTTAGTCAACGGTGGGTAGTGCGGAGCTTCGGCTTCTGTTCGTTTGGCGTCTCATGGATGGTCATTGGTACCACCTGCCGTACCATTGGTGCACGTCAATTTGCACGCGATTTCAAGTGGGTCATCCATGCCAACCTATCCCGTCCACGTGCCACGCAAGAGCTACAAGGGCTCCGATGCGAGGAAGCGCCAGAGCGTCGCGACCAGGAATGAACTCGCGAGCCGACTTGAGCGCTACATCAATGCGCAGGAAGCGGCTCAGACTGAGCCGCATCAGGTGCTGAGCTACGGCTCGATCGCGATGGAGACCGGCATTTCATTCGACCTGGTCAGCGACATCCTGTACTCGGTCGACTGCGGAAGCGGCGGCCTCACTATGTTCAAGAACGTTGCGCCGCGCGAATCGGTACGGGCAGAGGAGCGCGATCAATGACCGCCCAGGAAGCCTACGAAAGCATCCCAGTGGGCGGCAGTCGGATGATTGTCCGGTCGGCCCAGCAGACTTACGAGCAGTTCAATGCGTTCGTGCGAGAGCTCGAGGATTTCAAAGATCGTGGACTGTTGCGGCTAACAAGGGGCGAGCCGGAGTCCATGACCGGTCAACGCCATGTCGACAAAGTTCGACTCGACCGGCTCGAATAGGGCCAGCAAGGAAGCGCCGATGGGCGCCTTTCAAAGGGAGATACCTTGACGACATACGAAGAAGTCATCGCCGAGATGAAGGAACTGCGCACGGTCAAGGCGCGCATCCCGAAGCTCGGGAAGCTGATGAATGCCGCGCAGGATGCGCAGCTCAAGAGGTTGCTTCAGGATGCGGTGACAGTGATGCAGTCGCTCGACTTGGCAAAGGCACCGTCGCCTCGCAACAAGGGGGTAGCGGTGCGCGGGAAGACTACGCCGGGGGCCATCTATGGAGCTACGTTCCCTCCCCTCGTGAAGCTAAGCGAGTATTGCGAAGCGCGCGCGCAAGCGCAGAAGCCCGCGTGGCAAGTCGAGGCCGAACGGCAGGGCTGGGTGTCGGACTGGAAAGCCGAAGCCACGAGAAACGGCTGGACGCCACCAGCGCCTTGAGGAGTCTCTGCTCTCGCTCGGAGCCCTGACCTCAGAACACCTTCACGAGACGAACTTGGCTGAAGTTGCCGGCCTTGAATGAGGAATCGTTTCCCGCCATCGTGTCGGTGGCTGAGCACCTAGACGATGGTCTCCGAGATGTTCCAGATCATCTTGCCGATGGTGCTTCGCTGACGCTCGCCGCCGTTGTTCGTCAACTTCACGGCACGTGTGCACGTGCCGTCCTGAGACCCCGACTCGAAGATCCACAATCGGGTCGTCCTGATGGGCGGGCCGCCTGGAGCGCGAGATGAGGTACACGACCGAAACGGATCAGAAGCGCACCCTGCGCGTCAAGCTGTCTCACCCCGATGTCGGCGACATCGGCGACGGCAAGCTCACCTTCGGCTACAGCTGCTCCGCGACCTTCTCGATCGACGGACTTGCGCCGATCATTCAGCTCAACGAAGCCCAGCTGGCCGAGGGACTGGTTGCTGCAGCGGAGGATGGCACGAACTGGAGCCTGTTCGGCTGCAAGGGCCACGGACGGTCACTCCTCATCGATTTCGTGGCTGAACACGGAATCAATGCAGCGAAGATCCAGAGGTTTGAAGTTCGCTACACGGACGTGTCGGACTGGTTCTTCTCGCAGATGCGCATTGATGACGAGCTGGGCGTGAAGCTCACGTGGAATTCGATGCCCGACAAGCTCGTCGCCGTAGTCTCCCAGTCCGACTTGAACTTCAAGTGCGAGAGCGAGTACATCGCCACGCTCGTGCGGCAGGGTGAAGATCGCAACCTGCACCAACACTTCGAGTTCTTCTTCACAGCGACTCTCGATCGCTTCACGCTGCTGGAGGTCAGGGACCTCGCTCGCCGGTTCTCTCAGCTGCTATCTCTGCTGCTCGTACACCCGTGCTCGATCGTATCGATCGATGTGTCTCCCGACTGCAAGCACAGCGGCCGCCTGTACTACGGTATGTCGAAGTCGCCTCCGCCGTCGGCGCAATCAACCGACGACCCCGACTTGGTCGCTTGGCGCACGTTCTTCACGAGCAAGAACGACGTCGATGGCAGTTGGGACACTGTGGTCAAGAAGTTCTTCCAGTCGAAGCACCGAGATGTTGTCTGGGCACGCCTGGCTGGCATGCTGACCTTCGAGGGCTTCTGGGAGTACCGCATCCTCGGGTACGTCACTTTGTTGGACGGCTATGTGTCGAAGGACTTCAAGGCGGGCCCGCCCGTTCAACCCACGGACAGGCTCAAGGAACTTGAGACCGCCCTGGCTGCGGTGAAGCGCAAGCTCACGAAAGCGCAGGCGGCAGCGGTTATGAGTGCGGCCGCGCAGATTTTCGCGTCAACGGGTACGTTCGCGAGCAAGTTCGACGCCCTCATGGCGTCGCTCGACCAAGACGTTGTCAAGGTTATCAGCTTCACCAGCGCAGACTTCAAACGCATTAAGAAGCTGCGCGATCAGGTCGCGCACGCGCTTGCGATCTCGTACAAGAGCTCGGATCTGACACCGATGCTGGCGATTATGAATCGTCTGACCCTGCTGCTGACGTACCTGTTCTTCCTTGAGGTCGGTCTGGACAAGGACGTCTTCTTCCGGTGCCTAGACCGGCCGCGCAACCAGCTGCGGATGGTCTCGAACATCGACGAGGTTCACCTTCATCGAATTCTCAGGCCGGACACGTTTTTCAGGGTGACGGCCAAGCAGCTGGATGTGATCAAGAAGCGGAACCGTAGGCTCTTCACCCCGTGCTTTGTCCAGGACAGGCGAGGGAGACTTTCGTATTCGCTGAGTTACTCAAAGCGTCTGCAGGAGACGATTACCGCCAAGATCGGCGGTCACCCCTACGAGCGCCTTGGCCTTCCCAAAGAGGCCGTGAGCTACGTCGGCGAAGCGTACTTTGAAGACGCAACACAAACGGAGTCGGTTCACTCGGCCGTGATCATCGACTACTCGCTGTTGCCGGCCTGAGCCGCAGCAGCGCGCTTACCGCCGCCACGCGCCACTCGTGGCTTGAAGGCTGCTCCCCGCGGGTTGCGCGCGACGACTACGCAAACGACTCATCGTTTTGGGTAGTGCTCGTGCTGCTTTTTTGCAGCACAAGAGCCTGGTTAGATGTATCCTTGAGTTACCGATGCGACCAGGTCGTCCCAGCTGCTGAGCGGCGAGTGCGACGGCGCCTAGAGAGTCAAGAAACCTGACCGGTGCACGCAGCGGACAAAAAAATAAAACTCCAAAAAGATTCCTGGAAATCTGCGAGTCCGGAGGCAAAGAGATGAGGGAGGCAATGAATCAATACCGCGCCTTAGGCTGCGGCATGATGCTATCGCGTCTGCCTTGCGCGAGATTCGTGAGAGTTGAAGGGCGCTGCATAGGCGCGACTCGATTGATCTCATCCGAACCTTAGTCGGAGACCGCGCACGCGTCGTATCGAGAAGACGCGCGGTCAAGCTCGCGCTTCGCAACGTGCCGCATTTCCGTCGCTGTGTGAATCCGCATCAACTTGCGGATGGCGCCGGCGTTCTCTGTTTCGATTGAATTGAATATGAACGATATTCCAGTACAACAAGCCAAGCCCGAGAGGATCAGATTCCTGCGGGCCCGAGACCGAAACTACCGCTTCGCGAAATGGACGCAAGGCGTAATGGTCAGCATATCGATCGCGCTGCCCGTATTCGGCGCAATTGAAGGGCCGACGCATCCGACCGTGAAGGCGTTCGTTGCGTTGGCGGCGATCATCCTTCTGCTCCTGGACACCGGCTGGATCGAGCGGGTGCAGAAGGACCGCATCAAGCGCGGCGCGAAGCTGCAGGAGCTGTTCGACACGGAAGTGTTCAGCTTGCAATGGAACCGCTTCGTCGCGGGCAAGCCTGTCGATCTGGAGGAATTGCGGCGATTGTCCGCGAAGCCGCTCGACCCCGAGCGTGAGTCCCACTTCCTTGCTTGGTATGACGCCAGCGTCGCCAAGTTGCCGCTTTATCTGGGCCGGATGGTCTGTCAGCGGACGAACTTGCGGTACGACTCGCGAGTGCGCCGTACCTACGGCAGCTGGGTGTTGGGCGCCACCGTCGTGTTCGCAATTGCGATGCTGGCTATCAGCGTGCCGATCGGTTTGCAATTGAACGATCTGCTGTTAAACGTGGCGGTGCCGTTCATGCCGTTGCTGACATGGGCACTCAAGGAGCACCGAGCGCAGACCAACAGCGCAACGTCCATCGACAACCTCTTCGCTGAATGGGACACGTTGTGGGACAGAGCACTTCGCGGGGGCAGCATCGCGGAGATGGAGGCCGGGTCGCGCAACCTGCAGGACGCGATCTACCAGTACCGAGAGCGCAACCCGCTCGTCTTCGATTGGGTGTACTACCGAATGCGCGACGCCAGCGAGGACGAAGCGCATCACGCGGCCGAAGAACTTGTCGCAACAGCCATGAAGTCGCTCGAAGGGAGGGCGCAGCAATGAAACTCATCGAACAATTTAAGACCTTCCTCGACGAGGAGGTCAACCTGAACCAGACGCGCGTCGACCAGCTTGACAGCAGCGTCGAGGCCGTTCAGCGGGCGATCAAGGCCTCGTCCTGGGGCGCGAAGATTGTCGAATTCCGGGGCCACGGCTCCTGGGCTCACGGCACCATCATCAAGCCGGTGTCCGGCGATGAGTTCGACGCGGACTTGCTCGCCATCGTTGAGCCAGTCACCGGATGGACGGCCGCCGAGTACATCGACAACCTGTACAACGCCCTCAAAGAGAACAGCACCTACAAGGACAAGGTGCGTCGCTACTCCTACTGCGTGACCATCGAGTACGCCAAGGAACGTCGCATCGACATCGCGCCCTGCGTGCTTGGTCGCCAGGTGAATGGCATCTACGAGGTGTGCAATCGCACCACCGACACGTTCAAGCAGACCGAGCCGATTCGCTACACGGACTGGGTCAAAAGCAAGAACGGCGTTGCCGGCGGCAACGACATGAAGAAGGTGACGCGCCTGCTGAAGCATCTGCGCGCCATCAAGACCAACTTCACCTGCCCGTCGTTCCTGTTGACGACCCTGATAGGCCTGCGCATCAGCGACAGCGACAAGGATTCGAAGGATTTTGTCGACACACCGACCTGCCTGAAGACGATCATCGGCCGCCTCGACGACTGGCTGCAAGCTAACGCCAGCCTGCCCACCGTTCGCAACCCGGTTCTGGCACCCGAGGTTCAGAGCGAAGTGTGGGACGACACGAAGTACGCGAAC
Source organism: Scleromatobacter humisilvae (assembly GCF_023231945.1). Lineage (GTDB taxonomy): Bacteria > Pseudomonadota > Gammaproteobacteria > Burkholderiales > Burkholderiaceae_C > Scleromatobacter > Scleromatobacter humisilvae. The sequence goes on along the minus strand of NZ_JAJLJH010000001.1, from coordinate 1,765,900 downwards.
TTCCGCGACAAGATCAACGTGTACCGCGGGTGGATTGACGACGCCTACGACGAGCAGGACAAGGAAGAGTCGATCGCGAAGTGGCGCCGCGTGTTCGGTGACGCGTTCGCGGCCAGCGAGACCAAGGCAGCCGCGCGTGTCAGCGAGTCGATCACCAAGCGCGCTGCGGTCGCGGTGTACGGCCAGTTCAAGGATCTGGTCGACATGGTCAAGGCGCGCGGCAAGGACGTCATCCCGAGCTCGCTCGTACGCCTGCCCCACGTGCGCCGGCCGACCTGGCGCGCGGCGCCGCAGCAGCAGCAGCACACCGTGAGGGTGTCCGCGGACCTGCTCACGTCGCGCAACGGCGCTTTCCTGCGAAACATCGCGTCGGGCGAACCGCTGCCGAACCACCGCGGCATCCGCTTCAAGGCGACGAACGCGGTCGGGGTGCCGTTCGGCGACGACTACAAGCTTCAATGGCGCGTAGCCAACACCGACACGGAGGCCCTGGATGCCGGCCAGCTGCGCGGCGAGTTCAACGAGGGCAAGACGGCCGAGAGCCACAACGAGTCGCTTGGCTTCCGCGGCGTCCACTTCGTTCAGGCGTTTCTGGTGAAGAAGTCGGACCGGAAGATCTACGGCGTGTCCGAACCCTTCTACGTGGTCGTGGAGTGACGGGCGGGCGGGGTGCGGGCAGCGCCCGCCACCAAGCAACTTTGGAGTCAAAAGCCGCGCCAGGATGACGCGTGCCACGCAAAGTGAAGCAGTACACGTCATTTCTGCCGTGGATTTCGCGGACGCGTCGGTAGGCTGGAGTTTCGAGTGCGATGGCCACACCCCGATCCGAGCAACCTGGCCGCGCAGTACACGATCTCCGACGACCGCCAGCGGCCGTACTAAGAACACCGCATGGCAACTGATCCCGGCGCGTCAAAAGGGCCGAGAAATCGAGCGCTTGGCGCAGGGCAGGCCACGGCGCCGGCCGCTAGGCTTGGGGGATGAGCGCACTCACAGAGTGAACAACTGGAGATCCTCGCACGTGCCGGCAGCGGCATCCCGCTCTGGGGCGGGAGCCTTGCGCTCATGCGTCTTCGGGCCCACCACGGATGAGGCTCGGCGTCGGAGCCGTGACCGTGGCTCTTGATAGGCGGCGCCAACTTTCTGGTCTGCTCCGTTGCTTCGCCTGCCCAGTTGCGGCTCACCTCGGAGTGTTGGAAACAGCCTCTGGAGAAGCGAAATCTATGTCGATGCCTACCAGGTCGAGAACGAGACCATCAGCCCAAGCGACCATGTTGCTGCCGACCCCTTCACCGGATCTCTGCAGGTCACGTATCCATCGACGGGTGGCATCCTGGTAGCTGGCTGCTTGGCCTGTGCGAAGCGCGTCCATTACACGTGCGTCGACATAGAGGCGTGACCATTGAAGGTCCATGGACTCACTCGCGGGCCGAACAAATGATGGTGGTCGGCCTCCTGCTATCTGTTCGAACCGGACACCAGGGAAGCCCGGCAAAAAGGTGCTTCGGATTCGTCGCTGCGACAGCCTTCCATCCAGCCGGTCTCCCACCGCGCCAAGCGCAGTGAAGGCGCTTCGATAGTAGTGCCTGACTACCCTATCGTGGATGTCATCTGGGATGCGACCGCCCCGACGCGAAGGGTCAGCAAAATGAACTGCGGTGTCGTCGGCTGCTGCATCAGTCTGAAAAGCGGTGAGAACAGAATACGACCGGGTAGGAAGCCACCCGCCGTTCGCTGCGATGTGCGTCGCGCCGGCATCACACTGAATCAGGCCCTCTCGCAGCTCTGTCTTGACCGAGCTTTGCGCGAGGCTTGCCTTCGATTCAACTAGCCAGTATTCCGGACCCAGCCAACCAGCGAAGTCAGGATGCTTGACCGACTTCGAGGGGACCGGAATGCCAAGTAAGCCGCACAGGACGCCGAAGTCCAAGACGATGGGAACGTGCAGGTGATCTTGTATGAAGATCGAACACAGACCCTGTCCGTACTCACCCACTCGACTGCTGCGAGAGAAGTCCCTCACGCCGAGATCTGACTGGACGTGCTGCGCGACGAGACGCAAGTTACTGGAGCCTGCAGTTGCCCGCGAAAGCCACTGTACGCTGGCGAAGGACTGCATGGAGAGTGTGGCCTTCGTTCCAAGCGATGGAGTCGGGTTCGCGTAGATCGTCTTCGCGATGGCGCCGGCAATACGCAAGGAGCCGGCATTCAAGGCGCCGTCGATGCTACCGGGCCCCAGAACGGAGCCGTCTCTAGACCGCACACCTGTCGAAGCGTGCTCGATGATCGGAAGGCTGGCCCGTTTGAGAAGCATGAATACGCGCTTGATCGTTTGCGTTCTGAGTGATCGATTCGCCTCGACGGCCCGCCGGCGGAAGAGGGTGGCCTTGAATCCAACCGCTGCAGCGCGCAGCATAATACCCCACCGCCTATTCGCCTTCGGACGCGCGCCAATCGCCTTCACGCCAAGTCTTTGGTGGCTTCCCTCCTACTAGATAACGGAAATGGAGCCTCGAACCCGACATGGGCCAAAGAAAGTTTTCGTTATCGAAGTGCACGGAATCCCACTTGCGGATGCTACCGTCGCAGATGTCGCGCTCAGATGGGCCTGTAGGGCATCCGGGTGCAGTTCGGTCGTCCCACCGAGAGGGCGGTCTGCCTTCCCTGTGGAGGATCTTGATTTGGCGTTCCATGTTCCGCCCACTCACGAGGGGCTGTACGACCAGGTGGTCAGTCGGTTTCGGATGCTGCTTCGCCGAGGGGTGATCACCGGCATCTCCGACGTTCGGCTGAACCTCTGGCTCAAGAACTTCATCTCGAGCGAGGACCAGTATCTGGCGGCGCGTGTGCTCGACAACCTGTCCTATCGCTCACAGGCGATGGTCACAAGCGCCATCCAGCATGTCAACGAATGCGTGTTGCCTTGCGAGCTTCGCCGGCGGGGCATCGGCAACTTCGCCGACGTCGATGGACTCGTCGAGTCCCTCCGGTCGGGTGACGCGACACATCCCGTTCGATTCGTCGCCGTCGATGGCAGTCATGAGCAGGTGCCCGGCAAGAGCGGCTCGGTCGTCATCCGGCAGTTCCAGCGTGACGGCGTCAGCAAGGCCCTGACGTGCAAGCCGGAGAACCTCGGTGCGCTGCCCGCGACCGTGAAGTGCTTGGTCTTCGTCGACGACATGCTCGGAACCGGAAAGCAGTTTTCCGGATTCGCTGAGCACTACAAGCTCGACACGTACGCCGGCACGCAAGCGGTCATCTACTGCCCCCTGGTCGCGCACCAGAAGGGTTTGGACAAGTTGACTGCCAAGTTCCCTTGGCTGACCCTGCTGCCGGTCGAGGTCTTCGGTGCTGCCCACCAGTTCTATCGCGGCGCGGCGAAGAACGAGCGGCAGTGGGCGATAGACGATGAGAACCTGGTTGATGACGTCCGGGAGTTCGTGAAAGCGCTCTGCACCAAGCGGAACATCCCCGCCACCACCCAGCACTCGCTGAACTTGCTGCTCGGGTTCGAGCATGCGACACCGAACAACTCGCTTCCACTGCTGTACGCTGAATCCCCGCAGTGGAACTTCCTTCTGAAGCGCCAAACATGATTGCCGCATCCGAACCGTTCCTGAAGGTCCGCGCGGACGACTTCGCGCCTGAGTCCGTCTACAGCGAATTCATCGTCCCGCCGTTCAAGAACTGGATCAACGTGCTGTTCCATCCGCGCAGCGTGCGGATTATGGGTGGCCGCGGGTGCGGCAAGACGATGTTCGTCCGCTACTTCGGGCACCAATCGTGGCTCAGTCGGGAGCGAGCTGACCTGCCCGACGAAGACGCGAGGCACATCGGGCTCTACTTCCGGCCCGATACCGAATTCTGTGGGCTGCTGTCTGCGAAGTGGTTGGGCGAGCAGGAGGCCAAGCTGGCATTCTCGCACTACGTCGCCCTGAACCTTCTTGCTGACGCATGTTCTGCCGTTGAATCGATTGGCAGGGCGAATTTCGCCGATGGCCAGCTCGTCATGGGCGACCCCGCCATTGATCGCGCGCTCGCCAGCCTGCTTGACCTGGCAGACCCGTGCCTGAGCTCCTTGCGAGACGTCATCGAGCTGCGACAGGTCGAGCTGGAGAGCTGGGTGCGCAACCCCAAGCGAGAGCCGCAGCCGAAGTTCATCTCGTTCGCATTCGTGCTGCCTCGCCTCGCCAGCGATCTGGAGCGCGTGAGTCCGCGACTGAAGGGCCTGGCCTTCAAGGCGTTCATCGACGAGTTCGAGAACCTGGCGCCGGCGCACCGCGAGATCATCTGCGACGCCATCAAGCACCGGCGCCCCCAGCTGGTCGTGCACATCGCGCACAAGAAGGAGGCCGTCAACGACTTCAAGACCAGCAGCGACGAGCGGGTCGTCGAAGTCCACGACCTCAACACCTTCGACCTCGAAGACGAGTTCTCTGACCTCAACGTGTTTGGCCTGGTGGCAGCGGAGCTGATGTTGCTTCGTCTGCACCAGGCGGGACGCTCGTTCGACTGCGCCGTGTTCGATCCGCAGAAGCTCCACGACGTCAGGGATCTTGCCTACCGTGCGCCGCCCAGCTACCGGGAGCAGGTGCTGAGGTGCGCGAGGACGATCTTGCCGACGCCCACGGCAGCGGAGATTGCGGTGGGCGTCATGTCCGATGACCCGCTTCGGCGTCGCTTGGTGGACATGATCGACAAGGGGCTGACGCTGCACAAGGCCCGAGCGCGGTACAAAGCTGCCGACCTCGTCAAGGACGACACTCCCGCGAACGCGCAGGCCAGCATCGTGCTGGGTGCGCTGATGAACCGGAAGACGCAGGACGTCGACGAGCTCGTCAAGGAGTTCAACAACGCCACTGGCGGCAACCACAGAGGGCCAGACCCGTTCTTCAAGGTGGGCGGGTGGGTCGACAACAACCTGTGGGGTTGTCTCTTTCACCTGTACGCGGGACTGCCGCGACGCAGCAACCTCAACTATGCGGGCTTCGATCGCTTCTGCGCCTTGGCTGACCCGAACCTGCGGTTCTTCCAGGCGCTCTGCCATGCCACGCTGCGCTTGGCTGGCCAGGACGTCGCGGGCCAGGGGGGGTCGCGTCAGCAGCCTATCGACATCGAGGTGCAAGCAGATGCGGCGAAGGTCGTGTCTGAGGACGTCTTCGCCGACGTGTTCCAGCTGGGGAGCAACGGCGCGCACCTGCTCGAGCTCGCCGGTCGGCTCGGCAAGCTCTTCCAGGCCTACAACCGGCGCGCCAGCCAGAGCGAGCCCGAGATCAACCACTTCTCGATCAAGGCGTCCGATCGCGAGAAGCTGTCACCGGAAGCAGAGGCGTTGCTTCGCCAGGCGAAGATCTGGTCGGTGCTCTACGAGGAGCAGGACACCAAGAACAAGTCGAACTACGACATCGCGGCCACCGACCTGATCCTCAACCCGATCTACGCGCCGCACTTCCGGATCAGCTATCGCAAGAGACGCAAGGTCACGCTGCAGGCTGGACACGTGGAGGTGATCCTTCGGCAGTCCCCGGCGCAGTTCGAGATGGTGCTCAAGGAGCTCGTCGATCCGGGCGATCTGGCGCCCGACACCAGCGAACTGTTCTGATCGCCATGAAGTTCACGAGACAAGACGTGGTGTCGGAAGCCGAGGCGAGAGGGCTCGGTCCGTTCGACTTGGCGTTCTACGGTCGGGCCGACCTCGACGACCGCAGCAAGCATTCGAGCGCGCTGTGCGCGGCAATCTCCGGACGCCAGCTGCAGGTCCGCTACGACCCTGAAGCGTTTGAGCTGACCGTTGACGGCAAGGTCTATGGCGTCCAGGATCTCGAGGACATCCCGCGAGACCTTCGTGCCGAGTCCATCGTGTTGGACGCGACGACGCTCGAGTTTCCGGAAATCCTCTACATCCTGCACGCGTACCACACGCTGCGGCCGGAAAGCCGGCCCGAATGCGGCTTCATGTACGTGGAGCCAGCGTCCTACACCCCCAAGGAAGATGCTGCGGCCGCCGTCCACGGGAACGCGTTCGACCTCACGTCGAACTTCCGGCCCCGCAGGCCGCTGCCGCTCTACGCGATGATGCTGAGTGCGCGGAACAAGGCCCACTTGGTCGGCTTCCTCGGCTTTGAGGGCAACCGCGTCAAGCACGTCCTCGAGGACGAAGACGGGATCTTCTACCAGAAGGTCACGATCGTCTTCGGCGTTCCGCCGTTTCAGCCGACCTGGGATCTTCATTCGCTGCTGGCCAACGCGAGGCTTCTCGAGCCGGACAACACCGATGTCATGTTCTGTGGCGCCAACAACCCGCGTTCCGCTTACCGGCTGCTGCAGGACATCCACGACGGCGCGGTGGTTAGCGGCCTGGATCGGCTGGCTGTAGCACCCTTCGGAACCAAGCCGATGGCGCTCGGGACGGCGCTCTACTGTCTGGACAACTCGAAAATCCGACCCCTATATGACTTTCCTGAGCGCAAGCCGGGGCGCACGCAGGGCGTGCATCGCAGGCACTGGTACGCAATCGACTGGCGGTCATAGCTGTGTCGCGCCGGCCGACCTCAACCCGGGATGGGCATCTGCAGCAGGGTACTGACGGTGAGGTGCTTGGCGCAGGCGCCGGTCGCGGCCGCTTGACGCCACCTGGCGCCGGCCTCGCTCGTCATCCACCGCGCGACCCGTTGCCGGTGCGAGCGAGGAACCTGGATGCGGTAGACGGCTTCGGTGTAGTGCCGACGACCCGCAGCAACGACAGCGTGCCTCTCCAGGCAACGCGTGCCCACGCGTGCAATCAGGATGTCGCCGGGCTGAGCGAAATTGAAACCATGGTCGGCGGCGTTGTCGAAGCGCACTTCGGAGTGCGCGCGGGGCAGGTCGGACGTGTGGAAGCTGCTGATCTGCAGACCGTCGAACTGGGCCCTCGTGCGGCTGCCGCGAACGATCTCTGCGCCAAGGTCGGCTAGCGACGATGTGCGCGAGGACTCGTTGAGCGCGCGGTTCATCTCGGTGAACTCGTGGAAGGCGAAGTCCAGCCGCTCGATCGCCGCCGCCGGCGTCACGGTGGCGCTCGACTCGACCTCCAGGGAGCCCGGCGCCAGTCGGCCGACCGTCACGCCGCGGCATGCGGTGCTTCCGAAGCGGGCGATGAGCAGGTACGACTGCACTTGCGCCTTCCAGCCGAACATGCGTACGGGCAACTCGTAGCACTCGACCTCTGAGGCCGTCTGGATCAGGTTCGATCGGAAGGCACGCAGACGCGCGTCCTCGGTAATGGATGACGCGACAACGAAGGCTGCTTCGCCGCCGGGCTTAAGCCGGGCGAGGGACTCGAGCGCGAAGTAGAGGTCGAGGGGGACCCAGTGCGCCGACAGCTCGAGGCCCGGACACAGGCTCGTGATCCGGTCGCGACAGGCGCTTTCAAGCGCATGCAGACCGAACGGTGGGTTGCCGGCCGTCCGGTCGAAGCGTTGGTCGCCCAGCAGCTGCGAAAGGGACGCGGGCGACAGGACGTCACCCATCTCGATGCGCAGTCGGTCGCGCTTCGGCGCGAGCGCGGCGAGGCTCGAATCGATCTCGACGCCCAGGTAGCTGGACGCGCCTCGAATGTCCATGCAGGCTTCAGCGATTCGCCCGGTGCCGACGCCGAGCTCAAGCCACGAGCCGTTGGTGCCCGTCAGGTGTCCCGCCAAGCACTGCGCGAGCTCGGCCGGCGTGAGCACCTGGCCTCGAAGCTTGCGCGGCGACTTCGTCAGGCGGTATCGCATGTTGAGCTCTGGGCGGTGTTGAAGTTCGGGCGGATGGTCTGTAGCATATGCCAATATGCCAAGAATAGCAACGGAGCAATCAGCCGAAACGATCAAGGCCCGGCGAGCGCTCGAGGCCTATCTTCGAGAGCCCGGGCGTAGCCAAGTCGCGCTCTCCCGTGATTCGAGTATTGCGCAACCAACGATCTCGAAATTTCTGAGTGGCCGCATCAAGTCGCTCACGCCAGACGTCCGTGCGGTTATGAAAGTTGCCAATATCGGCATAAAAGGAAGGGGCGCGACGCTTAGCGCCGACGCTCGCATCCAGCGCGCACTGGGCGAGGCCTGGGATGGAACCGAGGCCGGCACACAGTTGCTGGCGCGCGCCATCGAAGCCCTTGGTGGCGTGCTGAGGGACGCCACCGCGCACAAGCGCGGCGGAACTCGCGCTTAGAACGACGTGGACCGGGCGGGGCCGCGCGGTGCGACCGCGCGCAAGTTGTAGGGGCGCGCGATTCCTGCGCGGAAGTCCGCGGTTCCGCCGTAGCTCGGATGGCGCACGCATTCAACGGGCGTTCCGAACCGCGCCGCGTACTTGGCGCGTTCTGGCCGATCGCGCTGATGCGCTCGACTCGCAGCATCCGCACCAGCTCGCCACCATTCGCGTCGCATTCTTGCCTCCGTGGTCTCCGTCTGCTTCCTAGGTGCCGGCTGAGGAGGTGGAGAACTGTCAGCGAGGGTGCTCGAGAGCCGTGAATCCGCCTCGAACAGGCTAACAGTCAGAATGGGCGCGAGCGCGATCTCATCCGAAGTCAGAGATTCAATGCGGGCAGTCCGGAACTCTTCCGGCGACCGAGGCGCAAGACGGCGACTACTTCTGCTTTCTCTTCGCGGGCCCAGCCGTTGACCTGCCATCGGCGTCCGTGGACGACAAATCCACTTGCAGGTAGGCCTCCAGCGCGAATCGCAGGATGTCCGAACGTGTCGGGATCGTCCCGAGCTTCTCCCGAAGCTCGATTCGCTTCTCGTCGATGGCTTTCTCCAGGTCATCACTGACGCGGACGTTGAGTTGAGTGCGTGTCATAGGCGTTGAGTCGCATTGTAGCGGTTGCTCGTCATATCGCTAGACAACTTGACAAGCGTCACGCATGCGATATACTAAGCATGTCTAGCAATACGCAGATATAGCGAGGTAGCCGATTGCAGCCCGAACTCCTGACCACCGAAGAACTGTCCGCCCGCATCAAGTACGACGCGCGCACGATCCGCGAACGCTTGAAGGACAGCGTTCTCCTCGAAGGCATCCACTACATCCGACCGTTCGGCGGCCGCAAGATCCTCTATGATCCCGGCGTGGCGCTGAGCTTGGGGACGACCCCGGGCATCTTGAGGATAGAGCCGTTGGACGTCGGCGCCTCGACAATCATCTCGCGTGACAGGTATTGCGGATCCCTGAAAATGTCTTCGACCGAGTAGACCCGGCCCGCAGGCACGTTGGCTTGCTCCAGAATCCCGAGCACTTCATCCAGAGGCTTGGCCAGGGTCCAGGCCCCTATCGCTGCATCGAGCTCCTCTGCGCGAGCGACTCGGCCATCGTTGTGCTGTAGTCCGGGATCCGTCTCCAGATCGTGTCGCCCGATCACCGCCATCAGCCGCTTGAAGATGCTGTCGCCATTGCCCGCTACCAGGGCGTACCCGCCGTCCGCGCAGCGATAGGCGTTGGTCGGCGCAATCCCAGGTAGCGCGCTCCCAGCGCGCTCGCGTACGACACCGAAGGCGTCGTATTCCGGAACCAGGCTCTCCATCAGGTTGAAGACACTCTCATACAGGGCGACATCGACGACCTGGCCAACACCGCCGTGCGCGTCGCGGTGGTACAGCGCGGTGAGCGTTCCGATGACGCCGTGCAACGCCGCGAGGCTATCGCCCAGCGAGACGCCGACGCGCACTGGCACCCGGCCAGGCTCGCCGGTCAGGTGTCGCAGACCCCCCATCGCCTCGCCGAGGGCGCCGAAGCCAGGCATGTGGCTGTAGGGTCCGGTCTGGCCGAAGCCGGAGATGCGAAGCATGATCAGCCTCGGATTCAATTCGTGTAGCCGTTCCCAGCCGAGTCCCCAGCGCTCGAGCGTTCCTGGCCTGAAGTTTTCAATGAGGACATCGGCCTCGGCGGCAAGGGCGCGCACGGTGTCCTGGCCCTCGGTGCTGCGAAGGTCCAGCTCGACCGAGCGCTTGTTGCGTGATTGCACTTCCCACCACAAGGAGGTGCCATTTCGCAGCAGCCGCCATCTGCGCAGCGGATCGCCTGAACCCGGCGGTTCGACCTTGATGACGTCGGCCCCGAAATCCGCCAAGGTCTTGCCGGCGAACGGCCCTGCGATAAGTTGCCCCAGTTCCAGGACCTTGATACCCTTTAACGCTTCCATGCTCTTCGCTCCTGACGCTCGGTGAGTGCACTTGTCAGCGCCCATCGTTCGCACGACTCGCGCCGAGCACCAATTTGGTTGGCTGCGTTCTCACTGTAGGAACCAAAATGCCAAAGCGGAATTGCTCAGCCGGCATTGCCTCTTCGCATATTGCGAAAGGCAAGACCGGGACGGGCCAACCCTAGAATTGCGTATGCCTGGCCCGATCAATCCGGCACGAATCGACTTCGTGACCTTGCGCCTCTTCTGTGCGGTCGTTCAGACCGGCAGCATCACAAAGGGTGCGCAGGAATGCCATCTCGCGGTTTCAGCCGCAAGTCGTCGGCTCAGTGATTTCGAGGCCGCCACGGGCACAAAGCTCCTGGAGCGAAGTTCCCAAGGGATTGCGCCGACGCCGGCTGGCAACGTCGCGATGCAGCATGCGATGCGCCTGTTCCACGGATTCGAGCAACTGGGCAGTGAGCTCGAAGACTATTCGCGAGGCGTGCGTGGCCACGTTCGGCTGTGGGCGAACATGTCTGCGCTCACTGAGTTCTTGCCCACGGCCCTGTCGACCTTCCTTACCAGGAATCCTGACATTCGCGTCGAGGTTGAGGAACAACTGAGCGGCGATATCGTTCGCGCGGTGGTTGACGGTCTCGCGGACATTGGCGTGTTCGCCGAGAACACGCCAACCAGTGGCTTGACCGTCACTCCGTTCCAGACCGACGAACTCGTCGTGTTGTGTCCGGCCAAGCATCCCCTTGCTCGTCGCAAACGGGTGGACTTTCGAGCTTGCCTGGCTCACGACTTTGTCGGCCTCAATCGTGGAAGCTCGTTGCTGGAACTGACGTCGCGCGCCTCCGAGCAAGTTGGGCTGCCAATGCGCCTGCGTGTGCAGGTACGCAGCTTCGACGCCATGTGCCACATGGTTGCAGCCAATCTCGGCATCGGTATCGCGCCCCTCGCCGCTTGCCGGTCTCAAATTGGCGAACTCAACCTGAAAGTCGTTCGGTTGAACGATGCATGGGCGGTTCGCCGGCTGCTGCTCGCCTCCAAGCCTGCGGCTGAACTGGCGCCGGCGGCCGCGCTGCTTCTGGACCATCTGAGGTCGGCCTATCCCAAGGAACCAGATTGGCCACCCGCAGAGAAACCTCGCGAGTCGGCCTAGCGTTCTCTTGCACGTCCAGGTGCGGGTGCAGGCACCTCATCCTCAGCGACCTCGGAGCGGATCGCTTTCGTGCGTCGCAGTTCGCTGACTTCCTTTCGTATCTTTGGCAGGCGCGCTTGCTCACGCAATAGCGCCCGAAGTGCGAAGCTGGATACGTAGTCTGCCAACGTGCGGGCGTCGAAAGTCGTCTTCAACCCCGTCTGGGGAATCGCTGTCTGGACCATGCCACGAATCGTATATGCCGCGGTTGGTGGATCGTGCGGCAGGAAGTCCTCGCTCTCGATGCCGTCGGCAATGATGGACTCGAGATCGTCCATCCACACTGTGACGCGTTGGTAGACATCCCTGAATTGCTCGGTGCGAAACGCGGGATCGAAGAGCACGCTCATCTCGTAGGGGGCCGTCTTCAGTCGAACAACAGACTCATACATCAAGTGATAGAGCCTGGCTGGTGCAGAGTGCCCCTGATCTCGTCGAAGGAAATCGCTCTCTCGCAACGACTGATGCAGACCGATGTCGGCCAATGCCCGAAGTATGTCGGCCTTGTCCTTGAAGTGGTAGTACAGCGATGGACCGCGGATGCCAACGGTATCCGCGAGCTCTGCCATGGTGGTGCCCTCATAGCCTCTTTGCGCGAACAGCTCTGATGCCACCCGCAAGATGGTTTCTCGTGGGCTGATGTCAGAACTGCTGCCTCGTGCTCGAGGTCTGCCGGGAGTCGCACGCGCGCGATTCGCGCTCGTGCGAGTCGCCACGTTGCTGTCATCTCGAGTCATTTCCGTTCCTCCATTGACTCACCTACGCCATCCGATCAACGACGTTGCAGAAGGTCGCGGGCCGGTGCATCGCTTAGCAGGCGAGATTGTATCAACTGGCTACTAGGGAGTAGGTAGCTTGAACGCAGGCATCGAAGGACATGTTCCGCTGCTCAGCAGCTCGCAAAACAACACTCATTGGATGGGTTTTTTGAGCCAATATAGACGACCTACAAGGTCGTAGGTATTCTGACTGGACTGACTAGCGATCAGTGGAGACATGGCTCAGCAAGAGCGTGCAACTCGCGCCTCGGTTGGCCACGTTCAGAACGCGCCCACACCATCCCACGAAAGGCATGAACATGTTCACGAACCTCTCTGCGAAGAAAAATCCTCACTTCGATATCCGCGGCCTGAACCATCTGGCTCTGGTCTGCCGGGACATGAAGAAGACTGTGGACTTCTACCAAGGCATCCTGGGTATGCCATTGATCAAGACCTGCGACCTGAATGCCGGCATGGGCCAGCACTTCTTCTTCGATGCAGGCAACGGAGCCTCACTCGCGTTCTTCTGGTTCCCCGATGCGCCCGAGGTCGAAAAGGGCATTACCGTGCCGAAGACTCATATGGGTGACATGGGCAATGTGACAACTGCCGTGGGCTCGATGAATCACGTCGCGTTCGACGTGGACGCCGAGATGCTGCCGGCCTACATGGAGAAGCTGACGAAGGCGGGCATCAAGGTTTCGAAGGTGCTGCACCACGACGACAGCCCGGAGGGCCACAGCTTCACCAGGAAGCATCCGACCCTGTGGGTGAGCTCCATCTATTTCCAGGACCCGGATGGCATCCAGCTCGAGTTCGCCGGCTGGGCTCGCCCAATGCGGGATACCGACGTTCTGCACGCGCCTGCCACGGTCAACGACCGACCGGCCTATCTGGAGCGCCAGAAGACGGCCGTGGCGTAGTCGGCTGATGCGCAACGCCCAGGAGAAACCATGCCCAGACTCAAACAGCAGCCTCTCGCGACGGCGCATCCACGCGCCCGCGAGTATTACGAAAAACTCTTTCACGGACGGTGCCCCGTCGAGCATCCTGGTACCGATTCAGGCTCGCCGGGTCATTGGTGGACGACCATCGCGCTGCGACCGTACGTGTTCGACCATGCGGCCGATCATCTGAAGATGTATGGCCTGTTCGCCGAGGGTTCGGTGAGCGAACTCGACAAGCAGGTGCGCGAAATCGCCATCACCCGGACGGGCTACGTCGTGGGAAGCCAATTCGTCTACTCCCAACACTGCAAGGCCATGCGCCGCACGGGACTCACCGATGCCCACGTCGCCGGGATTCCGTCCTGGGCAGTCTCGGACATTTGGACGCCGGCTCAGCGCGTCATCTTGGCGTACACCGATGCGGTGGTCTACGGCCTTGGGCGCGCCCCCGACGGCGTCTTCGAGGAGCTCCGGCGACTTCATACGGACGAGGACATCGTCGAACTGACCTATCACATCACGGGCTACATGCTGCATGCCACCTTCTGCAAGGCGCTGCGCCTCGAGTTCGACGACGTTCCCGAGCGGGTTGTCGAGGTGCCCGTTCCGCCTGGCAAGGATCTTGAGGCGTTCGCGACGCTGCACGGCGTCGACAGAAGGCCGTAGGAATCGATCAACGTCAATCGCCCTAGCCGTTACCCGCCGCAGCGGTCCTGGCGCCGACTGAAAACCCCAAGGAGAACTCCATGCCTCGTGTCAAGCAAATGCCATTGTCGGAAGCACATCCGCGCGCGCAGATGTACTACGACGCGGTCTTCAACGGACGCTGCCCCGTCCGGCATCCCGGTACCGAATCGGGCTCGCCCGGACACTGGTGGACCACGCTCGCCTTGCGACCCTATGTGTTCGATCACGCGCTGGACCTGCCGAAGATGTACGGCTTCTTTGCAGACCGATCGGTCAGTCTGCTTGCCAGCGACCTGCGTGAGCTTGCCATTGGCCGGATGGCGTTCATTGCGGGCAGCCAGTTCGTCTTCTCGCAACGTTGCAAGGCGCTGCGCCGCATGGGACTGAGCGAAGAGCAGATTGATTCTCTTCCCTCGTGGGCGGTCGCCGACATCTGGACGGCACAGCAGCGCGCCGTGCTGGCTTACACCGACGCGGTCGTCCAAGACTTCGGGCGAGTGCCCGACGGAGTCTTTTCCGAGCTGCAGAAGCACTTGGGGGACGAGGACATCATGGAGCTCACGTACTTCATCTGCAGCTACATGCAGCACGCGGCGTTCATCAAGGCATTGCGTTTGGAATTCGACGACGTTCCCGAGCGTGTCATCGAAGTTCCACTTCCTCCGGGAAAAGATCTCGGCGCCTTCTCGGCGCGATACGGCGTCGACAAGAAGGCGTGATCCCGAGATACGACTGCACTCGTGCAGCGCCGTCCCAACAACGAAACATCCCATCCCCGCGATCCGTCGAGGACGAGCGCCTCTGAAGGAAGCCCGGTCGTATCGCGTCTTCAAGGAGAGATCATGAAACTGCTTCACATCGATTCAAGCGTCCTGGGCGCGATGTCTGCATCACGGCAACTTACGACGAAAATCAGGGCAAAGATCGTGACAGCCAATCCTGGCATTGATGTCGAGTACCTTGACCTGGCTGCGGACCCTCCTGGTCACTTGAATGCAGATTCGCTGGGATTTGCTGCTGGACAGTCGGCCGAACTGTCCAGCGTCCAGCGACGTGAAAACGCGACCTCCGAAGCGTTGGTCTCGCAGTTCCTGTCCGCGGACCTGATCATCGTCGGTGCGCCGCTATACAACTTCAACGTGCCCAGCCAACTCAAAGCGTGGATCGATCGAATCGCGCAAGCCGGTCGCACGTTCAAGTACACCGACAGAGGCGCTGTTGGGCTGGCGACCGGCAAGACTGTGTTCATCGCGTCAAGCCGAGGCGGCGTCTACTCCACGAGCGAAGCGGCCCGCGCGATGGAACACCAGGAGAGCTACCTGCAAGTGATGTTCGGCTTCCTCGGCATCACGGACATTCGTATCGTCCGGGCAGAGGGACTGGCGATGGGTGATGCGGTACGCGCCGAAGCAATGCGCGCCGCAAGTGCCGAAATCAACGCCTTGAACTTCGTCTCGGCTGACGAATCGCTGGTGTCCTGAGTACGTCGCTCATCTGGATCCACGGCGCAAGGCTGCGGAACGGTTGTACTTGTCGAGCGCGCCGTCGGGGCGGCTTATCGCGGCTGTCTCGATTCCGGCTTCGGCGGCGCGCACTCAGCAGTGCACCGAGAGGCGCCGCGAGCCTCGATTCCTACGATGAATCCGGCCCTGGAACGTTCCGGGTGCGAAGCATATGCGTGTCGCATCGATGGCTCAATGAGCCGGTCGGCGGGTTGTCCTGATGGCGCTGGGTCAGCGAACCTCAGACAGATCGCGAAACTGCGGCGATGGTCGCTGGAGTCAAGCTATCCCGGCGCGCGATCCCGCCTGATTGCCGGCGGCTGCAGATGCCTGCTGCCAAAAAATGAAATGTAATCAACTAATGAAGACAAATAAAGTTGCGCACTCGGTGTAGGTGCTTTCACTATGAAAACTGACGATGTGCCAGTTATACTGCGACTCAAGGCATAGCGAGAGCCCAGGCGACGCAGATCGCCAGGCTGTCGGGGCGCGCTGATGGCGGCATCAGCGTGCCGCAGCAACGCGGCGCCTTCTGGCGCAAGCGCTGCAGGGCGAGAAAACGCTCGTTTGAGCTCTGGAGACGAAATGAAAGTGTGTGCTCTCAAGCTTCCCGATGCGCGGCGGGTGGCGCTGGCTCTCCCGGGCGGAATCGGGACGAGGACGCCTTCTGCGGCGCAGGAGTGGCCGAGCGGCACCGTTCGAGTGGTCGCTCGGGCAATCGGATCGCTTGTCCGGAGTGCGTGCTATGAGCGCTGAGGCCGATACCCTGCGCATCGACTCCTCCCAATGGCGTGCCCTGGCCCTACTGACTCTCGTGTACATGCTGCACACGATGGACCGGAACGTCATATCCGCATTGGTCGAGCCCATCAAGCATGAGTTCAAGGTCAGCGATCGCGGCATGGGGGCATTGAGTGGCCTGGCGCATTCCATTGCCTTTGCCATTGCGGTGCTTCCTGTCGGCTGGCTGGCTGACAGGGTCAATCGCACGCGGCTGCTGGCTTCGCTGCTTGCGACGTGGAGCGTCATGACCGCGCTGAGCGGTGTCGCCACGAGCTATCTGGGCCTCCTTGTGGCGCGGCTGGGAGTCGGAGGCGCGGAGGCGGGCACGTCGCCGACATGTATGTCGCTCATCTCCGATCTGTTCCCTCCCAGCAGGCGGGCGTCGGCCATCGGGGTGTTCTATCTCAGCACCGCCCTCGGAACCGGCGTGGTGTTCCTGGTCGGTGCGGCGGTCGCTCAGCACCACGGTTGGCGTGCAATGTTCTTCGCTGCCGGCGTGCCCGGGATCGTCGTCGCCTGCCTGTTGCTCCTGTTCCTCCGAGAGCCCGCCCGGGGCAGGTTCGAGACGGACGGGGCACTGAACGGCGCGGGCATGGACGATGCCATTCGTCACATCTTGCGGAACCGCTCAGTACTCGTGCTGGTCATGGCCGTGATGCTGGCGGCGATGCTCGTGTCTTCTCTCTGGACTTGGACGGCCTCGTTCCTGATCCGGATCCACGGGCTCGAGCCGAAGCAAGCGGGCTTGGTGATCGCGATTGCCGCAGGCGTCGGCATGGCTTTGGGCTCATCGACGGCCGGGCCCCTGGCCGACCGCCTCTCACACGGCGTACCGAGCCGACTCGCCTTCGTGCCGAGCGCCACGACCGCGCTGTCGGTGCTCGCGGCCTTCGGCATGCTGTTCGCTCCGACGGCGCCCACGGCCATCGGCTTTGCACTGTTGATGGGAGTCATGCTCGGCGGCTGGTTCGGACCCGGCTACGGCATGCTGCTGACGTTGACACCCGTTTCGATGCGGGGGCGGGTCACCGCAACCTCCCAGTTGCTCAGCAACTTGGTTGGCGCAGGACTCGGCCCTTTGCTGACGGGGGCACTGAGCGATCACATTGGCGGGTCGGATTCACTTCGCCTGGCCATCGCGCTGACGATGATCGTCGGCGTCCTGGCGGCCGTGCTGTTCGCCCTGGCAGGCTGGTATGCCAAGGGTGACATGACCCGTATCGACGCCTCGGGGCAAGTGCCTGCGGCTGCTGCGCGTGCTTGAGCTCATCCAATGCCGCCGCTGTCGCCAATTCCCTTCACTCAACCGCTGACTCTCTTGAAGGAACTGCCATGACCCAACTCGCCGCCGACACCACGGCCCTGGTCGCCATCGATCTCCAGGAGGGCATCCTGCGGATACCTCTGGCGCCGCACACGGGCGCGGACATCGTCGCGCGCACCGACCGGCTCGCGAGCGCTTCCGAGAGCGCAAGTCCGTCGTCGCTCTGACCAACGTGACGTGGGCAAGCGACTTCGCCGACGCACTGAAGCAGAGCGTCGATCGTCCGATGGCTCGGTTGGAGGACGGACTGCCCCCCGACTTCGCCGTGCTGTCCAAGGAACTCGAAGTGGCCGCGAGCGACATCAAGATCACCAAGCGCCAATGGAGCGCGTTCCATGGCACGGAGCTCGACCTGCAGTTCCGCCGCCGTGGCATCAAGACGATCGTGCTGACGGGCGTCGCCACCAACATGGGCGTCGAGTCCACCGCCAGGTCGGCCTGGGAGCTGGGCTACGAGCTGATCTTCGTGGAAGATGCCATCACGAGCGTCGCCGCGGAGATGCACGCTTTCGCCGCGAACGCGATCTTCCCTCTGCTGGGTCGCGTGCGAACGACGGCGCAATTGATGGAAATGCTGGGCTGACGAACGGCATCCGCCAGCGCGTTGCGAACCCGTCGGGACGGACTGAGAGAAGACTCACATGAAGACATTTGAAGGCAAGGTAGCCATCGTGACCGGTGCGGGCGCTGGAATTGGCGCGGCCACCGCGCACGAGCTCGCTTCGCGAGGAGCCCAGGTCGTGGTCGTCGATCTCGACGAGGAGGGCGTTCGGAGCGTTGCCGCGTCCATCCGCGAGGCGGGCGGCGAGGCGATCGCCGTTCGTGCGGATGTGGCCTCCGTGTCGGATCAGAAGATCCTTGTCGAGGCGGCTGTCCAGAACTATGGCGCGCTGCACCTTGCGGTGAACAACGCGGGAATCAGCGGCGCATTGGCATCCCTTCCTGAAGTCGACGTCGAGGATTGGCGCCGCACGATGGCCGTCAATCTCGATGCGATCTTCTACGGCCTGAAGTACCAGCTGCCAGCGATCGAAGCCAGTGGCGGCGGGGCGGTGGTGAACACCGCGTCGATCTTCGGACACCTGGGGCTGGTCCGCCGCGATGCCTATACCGCGAGCAAGCATGCGGTGCTGGGTATCACGAAATCGGTCGCGATCGAATACGCCACCCGGGGCGTGCGCGTCAACGCCGTTTCTCCGGGGCCCATCGAGACGCCGCTGATGCTCAAGGTGCCCGGCCGCGTGGAGGTATTCGCTGCGCTCACTGCGATGAAGCGCGTCGGCCGCCCGGGTGAGATCGCCAAGACCGTCGCGTTTCTGCTGTCGGATGACGCATCGTTCATCACGGGAAGCGAGATCATTGTCGACGGTGGCGTGATGCTGTCCTGATCGACTCGGCGTCGCGGTCGCTCGATCGCGACGTCGGTGTCAATGCCGTTGCTGCTGTGGCCCGATGGCGAGGTGGTGGCCCGGAATGATCCCCCCTCCTGCGGAGTGTTCGTCACGAAGGTGTCGTGCGCCGTCTGCGCCAACGGACGTGCCTTCTGCAACTGCATTGGAACCAATACTGCGTCATGACTTCGAATTCAACTTCAGGGCGTGTCTCCAGATCGCAGTGGGTGGCGTTGGGCGTTCTGACGCTCGTGTACACGCTGCACACGGTCGATCGCAACATCGTCTCGGCCCTCGTCGAGCCGATCAAGAAGGAATTTGCGCTAAGTGATCGTGCTGTAGGCGCATTGAGCGGGCTCGCGCATTCGGCGGCGTTCGCCGCCGCGGTGATCCCGATGGGATGGCTCGTAGATCGCGTCAATCGTGCGAGGATGCTCGGCGTGCTGCTGGTCGCGTGGAGCAGCATGACGGCATTGAGCGGCTTTGCGACGAGTTATACGAGCCTGCTGCTGGCGAGACTAGCCGTCGGCGGAGCCGAAGCGGGTTCATCCCCCAACTGCCTGTCGCTGATCTCTGACTACTTCCCGCCACGTCGGAGGGCGTCTGCGATCGGGTTGTTCTATCTCAGCACGGCGATCGGAACGGGTCTGGTCTTCGTGCTCGGCGCCATCGTCGCGCATCGCTTCGGCTGGCGCACGATGTTCTTTGTCGCAGGACTGCCTGGGCTGCTGCTGGCGGCCGTCATTCTGGCCGTCTTCAAGGAACCGCGCCGCGGCTCATTCGATGCTGTGGCCGCGACTGGGCCTGGCGAGGTTGTCGGGGTGGCGGCACACTTCCTGAAGAATCGCTCCGTGCTGTTGCTCACGGTGGCGATCATCCTGGCCGCGATGTTGATGTCGTCGCTGTGGACCTGGACCGCTTCGTTCCTGATCCGGCTGCACGGACTCGACCCCAGGCAAGCGGGGCTGGTCGTTGCCATGGTGGCGGGTGTCGGCCAGGCTGTTGGATCGGCCGTAGCAGGTCCGCTTGCCGATCGCGTCTCACTCGGCGCGCCCGGCAGACTTGCAATCGTGCCGAGCGTGATGATGGCGCTGGCGGTGCTAGCCGGTCTGGGCATGGTGTTCGCACCGCACGCGGGGCTGGCAGTCGGCTGCGCGGTCGTGATGGGATTCTTGCTGGGCGGATGGCTGGGCCCGGGCTATGGTCTGTTGTTGACCTTGACACCCGTGCAGATCCGCGGGCGTGTCACGGCTGTATCGCAGCTTTTCACCAATCTGGTCGGAGTTGGCTTGGGGCCCTTGATCACCGGTGAACTCAGCGACCTGTTCGACGGACCGGGCTCCCTGCGCGAAGCGCTCGCCTGCACGTTGTTCCTGGGTGTCCTCGCAGCAGGTATGTTTGCATTGGCCGGGCGTCAGGCCGGCATCGATCTGCGTCGCAAGCAGAGGATCGACGATACCGATAGCCGAGTGATGGTGTCCGCATGACTGCGGGGTGCTGTTGCCGCGACGCAAGCGCGCTCAGCGCCGCGATGCCTTTGGAGACAGTGCGTTTGATACCAGGAAGGCCGCGGATTGCATGAGCTGGTTTCGCGAGGAGTGCTTTCTGCGAATCGGCAATCGCACGATGACGGCCACCCGCTCGATCAGCACGAGGACAGCTGATGCGCCGGACGATGGATCCAGGCCGTTGTCCGCTGCTTCAATGCGGGCTTGGAGGAGCCCGTGGATCTGATCCACCGCATCATGCCGCACTTCCTCGAACCGCTTGTCGCCCTCGTCGGCCGCCAAGTTTCGGATACGAAGGATGGCGTGATGTTCCTGCCAGAACGCGACGTAGGCTTTGACCAGGGCCAACGACTTCTCCATCGAATCCTCCGCAGTCCAGGCCTCGCTGAGGAGCGCCTTGATCTCGGGCGTCATCTGCTCGATGGTGCGAGCCACGGCCAGGACGACTTCCGTCACGTCATCGAAGTAGACATAGAAGGCGGAGGAGGAGGTCCCAGCCGCGGAAGCAATGTCTCCGACCGTGAGCTCCATGATGGAGCGCTTCTCGAGCAGGTTGGCCGCGGCCTTCATCAGTCGGGCCCGCGTCTCGGCGCCTTTTCGCCCAAGCTTCTGGCCATAGAGGTTCTGCAGCGGCGCCGTTGTCGATTCTGAATCGCTCATGACCAATCCAATTCCAGAGAAGATGAAGCTTCAGCAATGTGTCGTTCAAGTCTACACCGGCTGATTCCGCTCCTCGAGATCGGGTGCGTGGCCTGGACATCGAAGATCCGACAGGTGACGCTACGTCAACAAAAGTTGTCGAGTTCCGTTCTTCGGCCAGACGTGGCGCACCGCCTTGGTTCGGATCTTCGCAGTAGTGTGGTAACCGAATGGAGGGTTGTTCGAACTGTCCAGCATGTCCGAGGATTTATTTATAAATGACTGAAGATCAGCTATCTTTCGCCGATAGATGACGTCTATCCCTGGCGTTGTCGCGGCCAGCCCTGTGTCATCTGCTGGCAGTGGAAACCCTCGATAGAACTGAGTAACAGTCAATTATTATGGCCTGGAAGCAAGTAACCGCAGGGGGCGCAGCGTCCTTGGGCGAGCAAGGGGTCAACCGTGGAATATCTCGAATTCGGCGCATGGGCACTGCAGGCTATTGACTTGAATTTCGGAATCTTGGCGCCACCGA
Organism: Scleromatobacter humisilvae; assembly: GCF_023231945.1. GTDB lineage: Bacteria > Pseudomonadota > Gammaproteobacteria > Burkholderiales > Burkholderiaceae_C > Scleromatobacter > Scleromatobacter humisilvae. The sequence continues at coordinate 1,744,478 of NZ_JAJLJH010000001.1, read as the reverse complement.
CAGATTCCCGTGGCGCCGCCCCATCAGAGTCATCGAGGAGTGTGCGTCTCGCCATCACGGCGCCGGCGGAGCGGCATGCCGCGCTGTCGGCCTGCATCGCCAGCGTCGAGGACGGTGCCGATCCGGTCGGCCAGTCGAAGTCCTGGCGCGCACGGCTGCATTGGACGCGCTCACTGCGCTGATTGCACGAACCGGATGGCTCTACGGCGACCTCGGCAAGGCATTCCTGCAGCCGCCGCGAGACCAATTTCCTCACGAACATCAATGACGGAGACAGAACTTGAACAGGACATTTGCAGACAAGGTGGCGCTGGTCACGGGAGCCGCGGGCGGTATTGGCGAGGCGGTGGCTGTCGAGTTGGCGTCAGGCGGCGCGGCCGTGCTGGTGGTTGACGTGCAATTCGACAAGGCAGAGCTCGTTGCTCAGGCGATCCGCGAGACGGGAGGCCGAGCGCTAGCCTTTCGTGCCGATGTCTCGAGCGCCGGGGAATCGGAGGCAGCTGTCAGGAAGGCCGAACAGGAGTTCGGCTCACTGCATCTGGCCGTCAACAATGCGGGCATCAGCGGAAGATTCGCCGCACTACCCGAGATCGAGCCGGAAGAATGGCGCCGTGTGCTCGGCGTCAACCTCGACGGTGTCTACCACGGGATGAGAGCCCAACTGCCGGCGATCGAGCGCTGCGGCGGCGGCGCGATCGTCAACATTGGGTCGATCTACGGGCACCTCGGGCTGCGGCGGCTGGATGCATACACGGCCAGCAAGCACGCGGTGATCGGCATGACGCGCTCGGTGGCCATCGAGTACGCGACACGGGGCATCCGCGTCAATTGCGTCTCTCCCGGTCCCATCCTGACGCCGTTGACTCGCGGCTCCAAGGAGCAGACTGATCCGATCGCTGCCCAGACTGCGATGAAGCGCATGGGCGAGGCGATCGAGATCGCGAAAGCGGTGGCATTCCTGCTGTCTGGGGATGCATCGTTCATCGTCGGCGCCGAGATCGTCGTCGATGGTGGCGTGATGTTGGCCTGAGCAACATGGTTGCCTGGCTTCCATCCTGGTTCGGCCGATTGCTGCGGCGGATTCGTGCGGGTGCGGAAAAGGCACTCTACGTCGATCCATCCCTTCCAGCGGTGCCTGCGACGCTGGTTGTCGAGAGCGCTGCCTTCGCCCACGGCGGCAGTATTCCCAAGGCCCACACGGCCGACGGCGAGCGGACCTCCCCGCCGTTGTCCTGGCGGGGTGTCCCGGGCTCGGCGAGAAGTGTTGTCGTGCTGGTGGAGGACGTGGACAGTCCGACCGGCCAGCCGTTCGTGCACCTCGTGGCCTGGGGTGGTGCCGGCGTCGACGCTTCCCTACCTGCCGGGGCGTTCGCAGCAAAAGGCTCCGAGACTGCGCGGCCCGGCTTCAAGCTTGGCGTCAATGGCTTGCATCGGCTCGGCTACACGCCTCCCGATCCGCCACCCGGACATGGACCGCATGTCTACGTCTTCCAGGTGTACGCGCTCGATCGAGCGCTTGCCCTGGGCGACAGGGCCTCGAGGCGAGAACTGGCGAATGCCGTTCGGCGCCACGCCGTGGCGAAGGGCGAACTTCGGGCCTCCTACGAGCGCGTCTGACGAAACGCTCCACCGCAAGCGGTACGCAGAAGGCCGTGAACCTATCCAGCGGCAAAGGCCAGTTGGGCTCTTGGCGATCCACCAGCGCACGACCGTACAGGTCTAGATCGGGAGAGCGTCAGGGCGTCGAGCGCCCGGGGGATCCTCGGTGCATGGCCTTGCCGGCCTGTGCCTCGAGGTCCGCGCGGTCCGCCGGGTGGGCGATCTCGATCATGCGGCGAACGCGGCGGGACAGCGTCTGCCCTCGAAGATCGGCGATTCCATATTCGGTCACGATGAATCCCGCATCGCTTCGAGCGGTGCTGACGGGGCCGTCTAGCCTAGCGACAATGCGCGCCTTGACCGATGCGCCGGATCTGGCCCGAGATGGCAATGCGACGATCGGCAGACCGCCTTTCGAACGATTCGCGCCGCGCAGGAAGTCGGCGCCGCCGCCAACTGCACCGACGTAACTTCCGGCGGCTACCTCGGCGTTGACCTGGCCGGTCAGGTCGACTTCAACGGCGGAATTGATCGCGACGAAGCGATCAATGCAGCCCAGGACATCGATGCCATGGGTGTATGCCGTGTCGCGCAACTGTACCGAGGGGTTGCCGTGCGCGAAGCGTCGCACGATGGAGGTCCCCATCAAGACGCCTGCCACGGAGACACCGCGATCGAGGGACTTCCTGCTGTTGTTGATGACCCCCGCCTTCGAGAGTAGTGCCGCCTGGTCGCCCATGGCCCCCGAATGAAATCCGAGGTCGCGCCGATCGACCAACTCTCGGAGCACGGCTTCCGGGAGATTGCCTATGCCGCATTGGAGCGTCGCGCCGTCCTCGATCAGCGTCGCGACATGGCGAGCGACTTCGCGTTCCACCTCGCCGGCCGCTGATGACGGCGCGTCGATTGGCGTTCGCGAGGTATTGAAGACGTGATCCACACGTTTGGGGCAAAGCCGATGTGAGCCGTGCGTCCACGGCGCCTGGTCGTTGACCTCGACCACGATCACGCGTGCCGTGGCGATCGCTGCCGCCAGGTACTCGCATGCCATCGACAAACTGTACTTTCCCGACGCGTTGATCGGGGCGACCTGCAGCAGCAGTACGTCGACACGCAACGAACCGTGCAGGATCTGCCCGGGGAGTTCGGAGTAGTGGACAGGCCAGATGTCGAGGACACCGGCGCGAGCCAGATGCCTGTTGTTGCCAGCGCCGCAATAGGAGACGTAGCTGACGAAATCCGCATGCTCTGCCGAGACGGCGTCGCCCCAAGTCGTGCCGATGAAGGCCTCGAATCGACCGATGTTCGCGCGCTGTGCCATCAGTGAGCGCACGAGAGGCGTCGGCTCCGCGGCGCCCTGTCCCCACATGACGCGGTCGCCAGGGCGGACGATCGTCGACCAGTCGATAGCGGCACTGTCCTGCTCGGTCATCGGAATGCTCTCCTCGTTTTCACGAATATAACTGACAAACAGTCAGTTTAAATGTATGCTTCGCCGAACCTGTTCAAGAGTCGGTGCGCACGACGCGCGAAGGAGACAACATGAGGCAAGCCGCAATCGTGTCGCCACTGCGCACGCCGGTGGGCACGTTCGGCGGATCGTTGCGGACGCTGACGGCCGACCAACTGGCGGCGCATGCGATTCGAGAGGTACTGGCGCGAACCGGGCTCGACGGGTCGGCGATCGACGAAGTGATCTGCGCCCAGTCTTACTCGTCGAGCGAAGCTCCCTGCATGGGGCGCTATGCGGCGCTCGAAGCGGGTCTTCCGATCGAAGTGCCAGGCTACACGCTGGATCGCCGATGCGGATCGGGTCTGCAGGCGGTCATCGACGCTGCGATGCAGGTGCAGACCGGGGTTGCCGACGTCGTGCTCGTCGTCGGCGTCGAGAGCATGAGCAACATCGAGTACTACTGCAACGACATGCGCTGGGGCTCGCGCAGCGGCTCGGTTCAGTTCCACGATCGCCTGCAGCGCGGTCGTGAGCGTTCACAGCCACAAGAGCGATTCGGCGTGATCTCCGGCATGCCGGAGACCGCGGAGAACCTCGCGCGAGAGTACGGAATCACCCGGGCGGAGTCCGATGCGTTCGCGGCGCGCAGCCACCAGCGCGCCGCCGCGGCTTGGGAGGCCGGACGGTTCGCCGATGAGGTAGCGCCCATCGACGTTCCGCAGAAGAGGGGCGCCCCGGTGCGCTTCGAGCGTGACGAAGGCATCCGGGCCGAAACGACCCCTCAGACGCTGGCAGCGCTGAAATCCGTCATCGCAGGTGGCACGGTGACGGCGGGAAACGCGAGCCAGCAGAACGATGCGGCCGCAGCCTGCCTGGTGGTGGCCGAGTCACGTTTGGCTGAGCTCAACCTCAAACCGATGGCCCGGTTCGCCGGGTGGGCGGCTGCTGGCTGCCATCCGGCCTCGATGGGAATAGGCCCGGTTCCCGCGGTGGCGAAACTGGTCCGTCGCACGGGTGTCACGCTCGAGCAGATGGACCTTGTCGAGCTGAACGAAGCATTTGCCGCGCAGGCGCTGGCCGTGCTCAAGGGGTGGGGATGGGCTGACCTCGAGCGGCTTAATGTCAACGGGTCGGGTATCTCATTGGGGCATCCCATCGGTGCGACAGGTGTGCGTATGCTGGCCACGCTGCTGCACGAGTTGCGCCGGCGCAATGGACGCTGGGGGCTCGAGACGATGTGCATCGGGGGCGGCCAGGGCCTGGCGGCGCTGTTCGAACGCATCTGATCGCCGCTTCATTGTTTTAGAACTGACGAACAATCATTTTTATGGCAGACTTTGAGTCAAGGTGGTTGCTCGCGATCGGGTGAGGCCAGATTCATAAACAGGAGACGCTCGTGGAATTTCAAGACATGGTGCTGGTCAGCGTTGATGACCACCTGATCGAACCGGATGACATGTTCATCCGTCACATGCCGGCCAAGTTCAAGGATCGCGCACCGAAGGTCGTCCGGGGAAGCAACGGGGCACATCAATGGCAGCTCGAAGGGATGCGGGCCCCGGGGCTCGGCCTGAACGCCGTGGCGGGCCGGCCGCGCGAAGAGTATGGCTTCGAGCCCGTTTCGTACGAGCAGGTTCGCAAGGGTTGCTACGACATCGATGCCCGGATCGGCGACATGAACGCGAACGGCGTCCTGGGATCGATCTGCTTCGGCTCATTCCCCGGATTCGCGGGCGCGCGCTTCCAGAAGATGCAGGACAAGGAACTGGCCCTGGCCACCATCCGCGCCTACAACGACTGGCATGTCCATGACTGGTGCGGCAAGTACCCGGAGCGTTTCATCAAGCTCGCGCTGCTGCCTCTGTGGGATGTGAGCCTCGCCGTCGCGGAAGTCGAGCGCATGGTCAAGCTCGGCGTTCACGCCGTCTCCTTCCCGGAGAACCCCGCGTTGATCGGACTGCCGAGCCTGCATGCGGACGTGTGGGAGCCGCTGTGGGCTACGTGCGAGGCCAACAAGGTCGTGCTGTGCTGCCACATCGGCTCTGCCGGCAATGCGCCATACCCCTCTGACGAGTCGCCGATCGATGCGTGGATCACGTCGATGCCGATCTCCATCGCGAACGCCGCCTCCGACTGGCTTTTCGCCAGTTTCTGGAAGCGCTATCCCGGCTTGCGCATGGCCCTGTCCGAGGGCGGCATCGGCTGGATTCCGTACCTGCTCGAGCGCGCCGACTTCACCTACCAGCAGCACAGCCCGTGGACGCGCACGACCTTCGGCAAGGAGCGTCCCAGCGACGTGTTCCGCCGTCACATCATCACCTGCTTCATCGACGACGACTTCGGCGTTCGCAATCGCCAGGACATCGGCATCGACATGATCACGTGGGAAGCCGACTATCCCCATTCGGACGCCACGTGGCCGCATTCGCCGGAGCATCTGTGGAAGTCGCTCCGCAACCTGCCGGCGTACGACATCGATCGCATGACGCACCTGAACGCGATGCGCGAGTTCAGCTACGACCCGTTCTCCGCGATGGGCGGCCGCGACAAGTGCACGGTCGGTGCACTGCGGGCGCTCGCGACGGGTGTCGATACCGCTCCGATGTCGCGCGGCGGCCTGAACCCTTCGCAGTCGAGTGATCGGCCGGTTACCTCGGCGGACATCAAGAAGATCCTCTCGCACATGTGAGCGCAGGCTCTGTCTAAGGAGTGCCGCCTTGGCCTTTGAACTTCCCCTGAAGCACCCCGACGCCCTCTACATCGGTGGCGAATTCGTGACCGTCGCTCCCGGATCGCGGGAAGCGGTACTGAATCCGTCGACCGAGGAGGTGATCGGGCTCGCGCCGGTCGGCGGCGAATCGGAAGTGCGTGCTGCCGTCGGCGCGGCCCGGGCCGCGTTCGATCGAGGGCCCTGGTCGCGGATGAGTGCGGCTGAACGCTGCGCGACCCTGCAACGGCTGCACGACATCCTCATCGGACGCGTCGACGAGATCTGCCGTCTGATCACGCTCGAAGCGGGCTCCGTCTCCAGCCAGACCCGCGGGCGGCAGTTCGACCTGCCGATGAAGCACTTCCGCTGGTTCCTGGAAACAGCGCACCGGTCGCCGGTCACCGCGTTGCCGCCGGAACTGACGCCGCAGCCTGGTGGCGGCCGCATGCTGGGATCGGCCTTCGTGGTCCGCGAGCCCGTGGGCGTGGTGTCGGCGATCACGCCCTACAACTTCCCGTTCTTCCTCGACTTGGTGAAGATCGTGCCGGCGCTGGTCACCGGCAATACCTGCGTGCTCAAGCCCTCTCCCTACACGCCGTTCGAGGCCATGGTGCTGGCGGAAGCAGCGCATGAGGCCGGTCTGCCACCGGGTGTGTTGAATGTCGTCACCGGCGGCAAGGAGGTCGGAGAGTTCCTGACCACCGATCCGATGATCGACCTGGTCACATTCACCGGCTCAGACACTGTCGGTGCGGCTATCGCTGCGCAATGTGCGCCGAGCCTCAAGCGCGTGCTGCTCGAGCTTGGCGGCAAGTCGGCGCTCATTGTTCGAGAGGACGCCGACATCGACCTGGCCGTGAACACCGCGCTGCGTGGATTCACGAGTCACGCTGGGCAGGGTTGTGCCATGAACACGCGCGCGGTCGTTCACAACGCCGTGCGTGCGGAATTCACGCGGCGCCTGGTCGAGAAGACGAAGGCGGTGACGGTCGGCGACACGCTCGATCCGGCCACGCAGATGGGCCCGCTGATTCGCGAGGCGGCCCGCGCACGAACCGAGCGCTTCGTCGAGATCGGCCAGGACACCAAGGCGGCGCTGCTCGCCGGCGGGCGCCGGCCGGCACACCTGTCGCGCGGCTTCTTCCATGAACCGACCCTGTTCGGCGACGTCGACAGCAAGTCGCCCTTGGCGCAGGAGGAGATCTTCGGGCCCGTCGGTGTCGTCATCGGATTCGAATCGGACGACGAAGCGATCGCGATCGCCAACGATTCGAAGTTCGGTCTTCGCGGCGGGATCATCAGCAAGGACGTGGGGCGCTCTTGGGAGATGGCGCTGCAGATCCGCACGGGTGGCGTCACGCTCAACGGTGGCGCAGGCACGCAGCTGTCCAACGGGCCGTTCGGTGGCATGAAGCGGTCGGGCTACGGGCGGGAACTTGGCGACGAAGGCCTGCACGAGTACACGCAGCAGAAGCTGATCGAGATCCACGCGGCCTGATCGCGCGCACCAGACCGTGAACTTCGACTATTCACCTGACCAGCGCCTGCTCAAGGATGAGGTGCGCAAGTTCCTCGCGGCCGAATGCCCCATCGCGACGGTGCGTGCCGTTCTGGACGACGATGGCCGGACCCACGACGCGACGCTGTGGTCGAAGGTCGCGGAAATGGGCTGGCTCGCCACCGTCATCCCTGAGGCCTACGGTGGGCTCGGACTCTCGCACGTCGAGCTCTGCGCCATCGCGGAGGAGATGGGACGAGCGCTCGCGCCGGTCCCGTTTGCATCCACGCTGTACGCGTTCGCGCAGGGACTGCAGCTCGCGGGTTCGGAATCTCAGCGCGCCCACTGGCTGCCGCTGGTGGCGCAAGGTGCCGCGATCGGGTGCATGGCCACGGCCGAAGGGCCAGGAGAGATCCTGCCGCGCGAGCTGCGCGTCCGCGCGCATGGTGGGCGCCTGACCGGGTCGAAATGTCCCGTCGTCGACGCGGATGTCGCAGACGTGGCGCTGGTGCTCGCAGAGGCCGACGCCGGCCCGACGATGTTTCTCGTCGCTCTCCAGGGCGAAGGCGTTGCCCGTGCCCGCCTCGAATCGCTGGATCCGACACGCGGCCTCGCTCGGCTCGACTTCTCCGGTGCGCGCGCGGAGCAATTGGGAGCAGACGGCGAAGGCAGGATCCTGGCAGAAGGCATTCACTGCCGCGCGGCGGCGCTTCTGTCCTTCGAGCAGATCGGGGGCGCCGAGCGGTGCCTCGAGATGGCGAGGGACTTCGCGCTGGAGCGCAAGGCCTTCGGGCGTTCCGTTGCCAGCTACCAGGCGATCAAGCACAAGCTGGCGGACGTCTACGTGCGAACGCAGCTCGCGCGTTCGAACGCCTACTACGCGGCGTGGGCCCTCGACAACGACAGTGCGGAACTGCCGATCGCTGCGGCTGCAGCTCGAATCGCGGCGTGCGACGCCCACTGGCAGGCTGCGAAGGAGAACGTGCAGACGCACGGCGGCATGGGCTTCACCTGGGAGGTTGACGCGCATCTGCACTATCGGCGCGCCCAGCAACTTGCCCTGGCAGTCGGTGCGCCGCGCTACTGGAAGCATCGCCTGGTGTCTGAGTTGGAACTGCGCAAGGCGCACTGACCATGGACTTCCAAGACAGCCCCGAAGAGGCCGCCTACCGTGCAGAGGCGCGACGCTGGCTTCAGCAGCACGCGCCGGCGTTCGTTGGCAATGGCGGCGATCCGTCCGACGAGGCATCACGGCTTGCGCGGGCTCGTGTCTGGCAGGCACTCAAGGCCGAGGCCCGCTACGCCCGCATCACCTGGCCACGAGAGTGGGGCGGGGCCGGCGGAACCGCCATGCAGCAGGTCATCTTCAACCAGGAAGAGTCGCGTTTCGACGATCTGCCCGTTGGCTTCTTCGGCATCGGACTGGGAATGTGCGTGCCGACCGTCATGAAATACGCGGACGACCCAACGCGCCTTCGCTTCGTCGGCCCGGCCCTGCGAGGCGAAGAGATCTGGTGCCAACTGTTCTCCGAGCCATCCGCGGGCTCGGACGTGGCCGCCGTGCGCACACGCGCGGTTCTCGAGGAGGACGGATGGCGGGTCAGTGGTCAAAAGGTCTGGACGACGGGCGCGCACTACGCCGATCATGGATTGCTGCTGGCGCGTACCGACCCGAGTGTGCCCAAGCATCGTGGTCTCACGATGTTCTGGATCGACATGCATGCGCCTGGCGTGTCCGTCCGTCCCATCCACCAGATGAGCGGAGGCTCGGACTTCAACGAGGTCTATCTGGACGACGTTCGCGTAAGCGACTCGCAGCGCCTTGGCGCCGTCGGCGAAGGCTGGAAGGTCGCGCTGTACACGCTCATGAACGAGCGGGTCGAGGGCGGCAAGTCGCGAGGTCCTGAAATCGAGACGATCATGAGGCTGGCCTCCGACGTGCCCGCCGGCAACCAGTCCGTCATGGAAGACATTGCCTTTCGCGAGCGGCTCGCGGACTGGTTCGTTCAAAGCGAAGGGCTGAAGTACACGCGCTTCCGAACCATGACCGCACTTTCTCGTGGCGAGACGCCCGGGCCTGAGGCTGCGATCGGAAAGCTCGTCGCGGCCAATCGCCTGCAGGACCTCTGTCACCAGATGGTCGAGGAACAGGGCCTGTTCGGACTTTGCAGCGATCCGGCCGTGGCCGCGCTCGGTGCCTCGCTGCAGCACGACCTGCTGCATTCGGCGGGGCTGCGCATTGCAGGCGGCACCGACGAGGTGCTCAAGAACATCATCGCCGAGCGCGTGCTCGGCATGCCACCGGACGTGCGCGTCGACAAGGACGTTCCGTTCAATCAATTGACTCGCTGAAGGAAGAACGACATGGGACTGCTGGACGGCAAGGTTGCCGTGATCACCGGCGCTGGAGCGGGCCTCGGGCGCGCCTATGCGATGCTGCTGGCCCAGGAGGGCGCGGCGATCGTCGTCAACGACTTCGCGGGAGTCGGTGCGGACGGCATGACTCCGGCGCAACGCGTGGTTGCCGAGATCCGGTCGGCGGGAGGCCGGGCTGTCGCCAGTCATTGGGACGTGGGTACCGTGGCCGGCGGGGAGGCGATCCTGAAGGATGCGCTGGATGCGTTCGGCGAGGTGCATATCCTCGTCAACAACGCCGGCATCCTGCGCGACAAGAGCCTGGTCAAGATGGAGGAGGGCGACTTCGACATCGTGGTCCGGGTGCACCTGAAGGGTACGTACTGCGTGACCAAGCCCGTGTTCGCGCACATGAAGGACAGCGGCCGCGGCGGGGTGATCGTCAATACGACATCGACGTCGGGTTTGCGCGGCAATTTCGGCCAGACCAACTACGGGTCCGCAAAGGCGGGCATCTGGGGCTTTTCCAACTCCCTCGCGATCGAGGGCCAGAAGTACGGCGTGCGCGTGTGGACGATCGCACCGGCGGCGGCGAGCCAGCTCACGGACGCCACCACGTCGGAGGAGTACAAGCGCACCTTCACGCCGGAGCGCGTTGCCCCCGTCGTCCTGTACATGGTGAGCGCGCTCTCGGGCGCTGCGACCGGCAAGACGCTTCTCGCGGGCGGTGGATACGTCAGCGAGATCCGCATGGAGATGGGCAGCGGCTTCACGCCGCCGGAGTCCTTCACCGCCGAAGACCTCGCTGCGGCGATCGAGGCCGGCAAGGTGCTGATGCCCGAGCGCGACCTGAAGTACGTCAACGCCTACGGTCCGACGGCGAAGGCCTGACATGCCGATCAACTATCCCGCCGTGATGTCCTTGCGCGAGGAGAACCGGGCTTTCGCATGGGACGAGCGCGACACGATGCTGTACGCCCTGGGCGTCGGCATGGGTTCCGATCCGATGGACGAAGCCGAACTGCGCTTCGTCTATGAGCGTGGCCTCCGCGTCGTCCCCACGTTCGCCACCGTTGCTGCTTGGGGCGCTGGCATCTCCGCCGAACAGATCGGCCTCGATCGACGCCGTACCCTGCACGGCGAGGAGCACACGCGATTCCATCGGCCGATGCCCCCCAGCGCCAGCATCGTGGCGGACAGCCGAGTCGTCTCGGTCATCGACAAGGGCGCCGACAAGGGCGCAGTGGTAGAGCGGCAGACGACCCTGTTCGATGCCGTCGACCGCGAGCCGATCGCGACGATCACGCGCACCGCGTTCGCGCGCGGAGATGGCGGCTTCGGCGGCCCGGCCGTCGAGAGTGCGCTGGCGCCGATGCGGCCATCCCGAGCGCCTGACATCATGGTCGAACTGTCCACGCGGCCGGACCTCGCGTTGCTCTATCGCCTGAGCGGCGACCGCAATCCGCTGCATGCCGATCCGGGTGTCGCGAGGGCGGCCGGCTTCGAGCGGCCTATCTTGCACGGGCTCTGCACCTACGGCCTGGCCTGCCGCGCCGTGCTGCGCGCCTTCTGTGACTACGACCCATCCGCCCTTGCAGGCATCGGCGCGCGGTTCTCGGCGCCTGTGGTGCCCGGCGACACCATCCGCTTCGACCTCTGGCGCGACGGTGACGACGTCTTCTTCGAGGGCCGCGTCGAGGCGCGCGACTCTGTCGTCATGAAGAACGGCCACGCCAAGCTTTCCTGAAACCCGACCGGACATCCAGCAATGAACACTGCCGCGATCGAGGGGGGGCCGAAGCCGGCCACCTCGTACACCGTCATCCCGCCTGCGGGCGAGCCTTTTCTCACGGCGAGCCGTTGCCGCCACTGCGGCGCCACGTTTCTCGGCGTACGCGACCACTGCGGCCGCTGCACGACCCGCGACGCGATGGAACCGGTCCGGCTGAGCGGCAACGGGCGCCTCTACAACTACACCATCGTGTATCGCAGCTACCCCGGCATCCGTGTGCCGTTCGTGTCCGCGATCGTCGACCTCGACTGCGGGGGCACCGTCAAGGGCAACCTGATCGACATCGAGGCGGATCCCGCCAATCTGCGGTTCGACATGCCCGTGCGGATGGTGTTCCGCGGCGCTGAGCTCGCCAACTCCGAAGGCGCGGGCTATCTCGCGCATTTCTTCGTCCCCGCCTGAAAGTCGACGAGAGGAACTCCATGACTGATGTCTACGTGGTCGGTATCGACATGCTCAAGTTCGGGCGCTATCCGGACCGAACCGTCGTGCAGCTGGCCGCCCAAGCGGCCATCGGCGCGCTCGACGATTGCAAGCTCGGGATGCGGGACGTGCAGGCGCTCTACAGCGGCAACATTGGCGAGACGATGACGGGCCAGCGCACGCTGCAGCTCATCGGCCAGACCGGCATCCCGGTGGTCAATTGCACGAACGCCTGCGCCACCGGGGCGACGGCGCTGCGTGAGGGATGGACGGCGATCAAGGCCGGGCTCTACGACACGGTGCTCTGCATCGGCGTCGAGAAGATGGCGGCCGGCATGATCGTCAAGAAGAAGGTCGGCAACGAGCCGCTGCCTGCCGAGGGGCTGATCGGCTCCGAAACCATGCCAGCCGTGTTCGCGATGGTGGGCATGGAACACATGCGCACGTACGGCACGACGCTCGAGCAGTTCGCGCAGGTCTCGGTGAAGAACCACCATCACTCGACGCTGAATCCGAAAGCGATGTACCAGAAGGAGACGCCGCTGGAGGAAGTGATGGGTTCCGAGATGATCGCCTACCCCAACACGAAGCTGATGTGCTCGGTCAATGTCGACGGCGCTGCAGCAGCCGTTCTGATGTCGGAGAAGAAGGCGCGTGAACTGGGCCTCATGTCGCGCGCGGTGCGCGTGCGCGCCTCGGCGCTGGCCAGCGATCCGTTCACCGAGCGCAACCTCGTCATGCAGGATGTGAACGCCGTCACCCGCCTTGCAGCGGAGACCGCGTACGCGATGGCCGGTCTGGGACCGAAGGACATCGACCTCGTGGAACTCCACGATTGCTTTGCGACCGCGGAAATCCTGCACTATGAAAACCTGGGGCTGTGCGCCGACGGTGAAGGCGGCCGGCTGATCGACAGCCGCGACACCGCGCTTGGCGGGCGCATCCCGGTCAACGTCTCGGGCGGCCTGCTCTCGAAGGGCCATCCGCTCGGCGCCACCGGCATCGCGAACGTCTACGAGATCGCGACGCATCTGCGCGGCGAAGCAGGCGCGCGCCAGGTGCAGGGGGCGCGCATCGGCATGACCCACGTCGTCGGCCTCGGCAGTGCGTGCGCGGTGCACATCCTCGAGAAGGCCTGAAGCCGGAACCGCGATGGAGCACGTCCACGTACGGCGCGAAGGGGCGATGACGATCGTCACTATCGATCGGCCAGATCGGCTGAATGCGCTGCATCCGCCTGGCCATCACGAGCTCGCTGCGGTCTTCGACGAATTCGCGCGGGATCCCGACCAGTGGGTCGCCGTTCTCACGGCGAGCGGCGACCGGGCGTTCTGCGCCGGCAACGACCTGCGCTTCCGCGCCGAGCACGGCCGCCACCCGATGCCGGCTTCGGGCTTCGGGGGGCTGACTTCGCGCTTCGACCTCAACAAGCCGGTCATCGCGGCCGTGAACGGGCTTGCGGCCGGTGGTGGCTTCGAGCTGGCGCTCGCCTGCGACATCGTCGTTGCAGGCGAACACGCGACCTTCAGCCTGCCGGAAGTGCAGGTCGGCCTGGCGGCGCTTGCGGGTGGCCTGCATCGACTGCCGCGGCATGTCGGTCTCAAGGTCGCCATGGGAATCGCCCTGACCGGACGACGCGTCGATGCAGCCGAGGCACTGCAGCTGGGACTGGTCAACCAGGTCGTCGCCCGTGGCGCGGAACTGTCCGGCGCCTTCGCCTGGGCGCGCACCATCCTCGATGCCGCACCGCTCGCGGTTCGTGCGACGAAGGCCACGTTGCTCCAAGGACTCGAGATCTCCGAGCCCGATGCGGCGATGCAAGCGCAGGAGCGCAACGCCGCGGTGCATGCGATGCGCGACTCGGCCGATGCGTTGGAAGGGCCCCGCGCGTTCGCCGAGCGCCGAAGGCCCGATTGGCTGGGACGCTGAGGAGAGAATGATGATCGACTATGACGTCGTGAAGAACTGGATCTTCGAAGACGTGCGCTACGACTACGCGGAACGCGACGTCATGCTCTATGCGCTGGGAATCGGGCTGGGTCAGGACCCGCTCGACAAGGGACAGTTGCGCTACGTGTACGAAGACGGCCTGCAGGTCATGCCCACCATGGCGGCCATCATGGGTGCCCCCGGAGCTTGGTGGAAGGATCCGCGGACGGGCGCTGACGCGTTGCGCCTGGTGCACGGCGAACAGCATCTGCGCTTTCATCGACCCATGCCGGCGCGCGGCTCGATGCGCGTGAGCAATCGAGTCCTCTCGTTGAGCGACAAGGGCGCCGGAAAGGGTGCCATCGGTGTCGTTCTGCGCGAGATCCGCGACGCCGAGACCGGCGAGCTCCATGCGGAGAGCCGCAACGTCAGCGTCCTGCGCGGCGATGGCGGTTTCAGTACGGCGCATGGAAGGACAGACCCGCCACCTGCGCCGCTGCCGCCCATCCCGCAGCGCTCGGCCGATTCGGTGCTGGAGTTGCCCACCTTGACGCAGGGTGCGCTGATCTACCGGCTCTCCGGCGACTACAACCCGCTGCATGCAGATCCGGCGGTGGCGGACAAGGCGGGATTCGCGAGACCCATCCTGCATGGCCTGGTGGCCTATGGGATGGCCGCGCACGCCGTGCTGCGCGACGCGCTGGGCTACGACTCGATCCGGCTGCGGTCGCTGGGGCTTCGATTCACTGCGCCTGTCTATCCCGGCGAGACGCTGCAATTCGAATTGTGGCGCGAGTCCGCGGCTCTGGTTCGCCTTCGCGGTCGCGTCCGCGAACGTGATGTGGTGGCAATCGACAACGGTGTCGTCGAGATCGATCCACGCACGGATTGACTGTTTCTAACTATCGAGGAGCTCGAACATGGATCGACGAATGGAAGGCAAGGTCGTGATTGTCACTGGCGCTGGCGCCGGCATCGGGCGCGATTTCGCGCGCGCCTTTGCGGCGCACGGGGCGAAGGTGGTGGTCAACGATCTCGCGAAAAATGCCGAAGGGCGCCTCGCGGCCGATGCGGTCGTCGAACAGATCCGTGACGAGGGCGGTGAGGCCGTGGCCGCGGTAGAGAGCGTCGCGGAATGGGACAGCGCCCAGCGCATCGTGCAGGCGGCGCTGGACAGCTTCGGGCGCGTCGATTGCGTGGTCAACAACGCCGGCGTCACGCGCGACCGCTTCTTCTTCAACATGAGCATCGACGAATGGAAGACGGTCGTCGACGTCCATCTCAATGGCTCGTTCTACGTCGCGCGCGCCGCGGCGCCGCACTTCAAGTCGCAGGCCGGTGGCAGCTACATCCATATGACGTCGACGAGCGGCTTGATCGGCAACCTCGGTCAGGGCAACTACGCAGCCGCCAAGATGGGCGTCGTGGGTCTGTCGAAATCCATCGCGATGGACATGGCCAAGTTCAACGTGCGCTCGAACTGCATCGCCCCCTGGGCGTGGACGGCGATGACCGCCAACATCCCGGCGGATTCCCCCGAGGCCATCGCCCGTATCGAGAAGCTGAAGAAGATGGAGAGCCACAAGATCGCCCCGCTGGCGGTCTACCTGGCGAGCGATGCGGGCTCGAAGGTGTCGGGACAGATCTTCGGCGTTCGTGCCAACGAGATCTACCTGTTCAGCCAGCCGCGGATCCTGCGATCCCTGCATCGAGGCGAAGGCTGGACGCCGCAGACGATCGAAGAGCACGCCATCCCGGCGATGGAGCCCAGCTTCTTCGCCAACGTGCCGTCCATGGCCGTGACGCCCTGGGATCCGATCTGAGCGCAGCGTCCCCGTTGCACCGCTGATCTCCCGCGGCGAGTGGCGGCAGGAAGGCTTCCAGGCTCGGGTTGCGGTGAATGCCGCAGCCCGCCGCGCGCCCGCTATCGCTTGGCCAGTTGGAACCCGGCGCGGTCACGATCCCAGGTCGTCGGTGTGCAACCCTCTTCGCGGAGCTGGTACTTCAGCACCCGGCCGACGGGGTTGCGCGGCAGATCGGGGCGGAATTCGAAGTAGCGCGGCACGGTGAAGTACGGGAGCCGGTCGGCGGCCCAGCGACACAGTTCCTCTTCGCTGAGGTTCTGGCCCGGCTTGAGCACGAGGGTCGCCTTGACGTCGTCTTCGCCCGATTCGGAGAAGACCGCGTGCACGGCAACATCGTGGACGGCAGGGTGTCCGCGCAGGCCGGTCTCCACCTCGTAGCTCGAGATGTTCTCGCCGCGACGCCGCAGGTAGTCCTTCTTGCGGTCGACGAAGTAGAAGAAGCCTTGCTCGTCGAACTTGCCGATGTCGCCGGAGTGCAGCCACATGTTCCGCATGATCCTCAGGGTATCGGCCGGTCGGTTCCAGTACCCCTCGAACATCACGTGCGGGCGCCGCGGCCGCACGACGATCTCGCCGGCGGTTCCGGGAGGAACCTCGACGTCGTTGTCATCGACGATGCGGACGTCGAAGTCTTCGTTGCGACGCCCCGACGACCCCGGCGGCGCGACCTCGCCCGAGGGCAGCGTGGTCACGCGCGCGGCCTCTGTCAGGCCGTAGGAATTCGAACCGGCGGTCCTGACGCCGAAGCGCTGCTGCCACTTTTCCTGCAGGGAGGCCGGGAACGGCGATCCTCGGACGGTGTGCAATTGGCCGAAGCAGCGTTTCGAGACTTCGGATTCATCGGCCTCGGCGACGAAGGCGATCATCGAACCCAGCAGGCTCGCGACTGTCGCTCCGCTGCGCTCGATCTCCGGCCAGAAGCGCGACACCGAAAAGCGCGGATAGATGGCGACTCGCGCGCCGACGAACATGCACGAGAGGACGCTGCCGCCAGTCGCATTCATGTGGAACAGGGGTAGCGCCGTCCAGTTGCAGTCCTCCTTCACCCGGTGTTCCATCTGGACGACCTGGCGACCAAGGTTGCAGACGTAGTTGTGGCTGATCATGCAGCCCTTGGAGGGGCCTGTCGTCCCCGCCGTGTAGATGAACATCGCCAGGTCCGACGGCTGGTTCGTATCAGGAATTGGTTCGGTCGAGCCGAAGGCGTCCGCCATGCGTTCGACCTGCAGGCGGGAGCTCCGTACCGTGGCGTCGCCGCGCTGCAGGAGCCGGCGGGCATGCGGCAGGCCGGCTTCGATCTCGACGATGCGTTGCGCGTAGTCGGCCTCCGCAATCAGGACCTGGGCCCCACAGTCGTCGAGTTGGTGGCGCAGGAACTCGCCCTTGTACGCCGTGTTGACCGGTACGCTGATCGCGCCCAGCTTGTTGATCGCGAACCAGGCGAGGATGGCATCGACGTTGTTGTCGAGCACCGTGCCGACCCGATCGCCCTTCGCGACTCCGCGCTCCGCCAGGCCATGGGCCAGCCTGGTGGACTCGCGATCGATGTCGGCATAGGTGTAAGTGGTGCCGCTGAAGTCCAGAAAGACGCGATCGGAGAAGCTCGCGGCGGAACGGGCCAGCGCCGCGGTGACCGTGTCCTGGGTGCCCGGTTGCCACACCGGAGGCTCTTGAATCGAGTGGTTCATCTTGGTCATGCCATCAAATGTGAGGTTTTGTGCGGTGAAGGAAGACGGAGTGGCGTCGGCGCGCTTGGAGGTCGACGTTGACCGATCGGCGCGGAGCGGGTGAGCGGCCGGCGCACGCGGCTTGCGTTCATGTGACGACATCCGGTAGGAGCGCTTCGGCGGTGTACGAGAGCGCGCGTGACAGATGTGCACGACACTCGGACACCATGCGGTCGATGAGTTCGGCGCAGGTGGGGAGGTCGTCGATCAGCCCCAGCACCATGCCTGCCGTCAGTACGCCGCCGTCGACGTCGCCCGCCTCCCAGGCGGCCTTGCCGCGACTGCCGACGACGAGCGGCCTGATGTCGTCGAAGGTGCATCCAGCGGGCCGGTTCTCGGTCGCCACGACCTCGTTCGAGGGAGCGTTCTTCAGCACGCGAGCCGTGTTCCCGAGCGTGCGGAAGATGAGGTTCGTATCCCGTTCGGTGCGGCCGATGAGGTCCCGCTTGATCCGCTCGTGCACTGGCGCTTCCTGCGTGCATACGAAGCGCGTACCCATGTTGATGCCTTCCGCACCGAGTGCGAGGGCGGCCGCCATGCCGCGACCGTCCGCGATGCCGCCGGACGCGATGATGGGGATCGACAGCGCCTTTGCCGCGATCGGAATGAGCACCAGGCCAGGAATGTCGTCCTCTCCGGGATGTCCGGCGCATTCGAAGCCATCGATGGAGACGATGTCGACGCCGTTCCTCTGTGCAGAGAGCGCGTGGCGCACGCTGGTGCACTTGTGAATCGACACGATCCCGGCGTCGTGAAAGCGCGCGATGAAGTCCTTCGGGCTGTTGCCCGCGGTCTCAACGACCTTGATGCCCTCGCTGACGATCACGTCGATGAATTCTCCGTACGGGGGCGGCGATACCGTCGGCAGAATCGTCAGATTCACGCCGAACGGTTGCCGCGTCATCTCGCGGCAGCGCCGGATCTCGGCTCGCAGATGTTCGGGTGTCGGTTGCGTCAGCGCGGTGAGGATGCCGAGGCCGCCGGCGTTCGAGACGGCCGACGCGAGTTCCGCGCGGCCCACCCATTGCATGCCGCCCTGGACGATCGGGACGCGGATATCCAACAGGTCCGTCACTCGGGTCTTCATGTTGGCGCTCATCGCTCAGCTCCCCGTGAAGCGTGCCGGACGCTTCTCCTTGAATGCCGTGACCCCTTCGCGGTAGTCGTCGGTCAACCCGCACTCGCGTTGCGAGTCGCGTTCGACGTCGAGCTGCGCATCGAGCGTCCTGAGCTGAGCGCCGCGGATGGCGCGCTTCGCCAGCTCGAGGCCGCGCGTGGGCGCGCTCGCCAGACGGCGCACCAGGTTTTCCACTTCGTCGTCGAAGCGGTCGTCGTCGACGGCCTTCCAGATCAGGCCCCAGGACTCGGCGCGTTCGGCGCTCACTGGTTCGCCGGTGAGGGTGAAACCGAGCGCCCGCGCCTGTCCGATGGCGCGCGGCAGGTTCCAGGTGCCGCCGGCGTCGGGCACGAGCCCGATGGACGAGAACGCCTGGACGAACTTCGCCGATCGCCGCGCGATGACGATGTCGCAGGCCAGCGCGATGTTGACGCCCGCGCCCGCGGCAACGCCATTGACCGCACACACCACCGGAACGCGGACGGCCACAAGACGCCGGATCAGCGGGTTGTAGTACTTCTCGATGTTCACCCCCAGGTCCAGCGGGCCCGCGTCGACCTTGCGTTCGCCCAGGTCCTGGCCGGCGCAGAAGCCGCGTCCCGCGCCCGTGATGAGCAGCACGCGTACCGATGCATCCTCGGCGACGGCTTCGAGCGCCGACGCGACCTCGGCATGCATCTGCACGGTGAACGAGTTCAGCTGTTCCGGCCGCGCCAGCGTCAGGCGGGCGATGCCGTCTTCGATCCGGAAGAGGGTTGCGTGGCGATCCATGGCCGACCTCATGCAGCTTCGGGAAACGGCAGGTCGATCAAGCGCACGCGTTGCGTGCGCTGGTCGCCGAAGAGCTGATCGACGACGTGCGCACGCTTCAGGTACAGGTGTGCATCGGCCTCGGAGGTGAAGCCGATGGCGCCGTGGACCTGGATGTTCTGTGCGGCGTTCTCCAGAGCAGCCTTGGTCGCGACGATCTTGGCGGACGTCGCCTGGAATTCGGCACCGACCTTGTCCTCCGCGAGGGTGGACGCCGCGAACGCCGCCTGGCACATCGCGGCTTCCGCGCGGATCGCCATGTCCGCACAGAGGTGCTTCACCGCCTGGAATGAGCCGATCGGCTTGCCGAATTGCTCGCGGACCTTGGCATAGTCGACGGCCATGTCGCGCGTCGCTTCCGCAATGCCGACGGCGTAAGCGGCCGCGAGCAGCAGCGCGTGGTCATAAAGCCTGCCCTCGCTCGCGGGGCGCCAGATGAGCGGCTTCGCGGACTCGAGCGTCGCCCGCTCCAGGGCGACCACGTTGTCGGTTCCCAGCACATTGGCGATGCCCTTGAACTGGCCGCGCTCGAAGAGCGCGAGACCCTGGTCCGAGCAGGACAGCACGAACGGCGCGTCGTGGGAGTCGAAGAGGTGGAAGTCGCCGCTGCACGCAGCGCCGAACTTCACCAGACCGCGCGGGTTGGCCAGCGCGACGTGGGTGCTGCCAGCAAGGAGGCCCGCCAGCAACGTCGTTGCGTCGCAAGCCGCAGCGAGGCGCGCTGCGAGCGATATCGCGAGGATCGACGGAGACAGCAGGTGACGCCCGAATTCTCGATGCACGAGCAGGTCTTCCTTGGCGCCCAGTCCGATGCCACCCTGAGATTCGGCCACCGACACGCCGAGGAATCCGAGTTCGCCGATCTGCGACCAAAGGGCCGCATCGGAATTTCCGATCTGGGCCGCAGGGGGCCGGAATCGCGATACGGGGACCTGCTCGACGAGGAAGCTCCGCAGGCTGTCGATGATCTGGGCCTGCTCGGCCGAAGGAAGAAGGTTCAAGTCACGCTCCTGGTGATTCTTGTCGTTCGTCAGCGCGGCAGGCCGAGCACGCGTTCGCCTATGATGTTGCGCTGGATCTGCGCCGTACCCGCGGCGATCGTGATGGAGAACGAGCGCAGGTAGTAGTAGACCCAGTCGTTGTCTTCGGGGTTCTCAAGCATGTCGGGGCCGAGGACGTCGAGGGCCAGGCGGCGGGCGCGCTGCTGCACTTCGCCAACCATGGCCCGCATCAGCGACGATTCCGAACCCTGCAGTCCGGCCTCGGCGCGCGATACGACCATGTACGTCATGGCGCGAGCGGCGGCCATGTCGGCGCGCAGCTGAGCAAGGCGGGCACCGATCTCGTCGCGCGAGAGCGGGCAGTCCGAGCCGAGGCGCTTGCGCGCTTCCTGGATCATGTGTTCGACCAGGAACGCATAGCGGATCTGGTCCTTGATCTGCGCGGTGCCGCGTTCGAATCCGAGCGTCGACATCGCGACGTTCCACCCGTCGTTCAGCTCCCCGACGACATTCGCCAGCGGGATGCGCACGTCGTCGTAGAAGCACTGCACGAAGTGCACCTGGTTCGGCGACGTCATGATCTCGATGGGACGCAGGGTGATGCCCGGCGTCTTCATGTCGCAGATCACCCAGCTGATGCCCTTGTGCTTGGGCGCATCGGGGTCGGTGCGGACGAGCAGTTCCTGCCAGTCGGAGAGGTGGCCGTGACTGGTCCAGATCTTCGAGCCGTTCACCACGAGGTGATCGCCATCGATCCGTGCGCGTGTCTTCAGGCTTGCCAGGTCGGACCCGGCGTTGGGCTCCGAGAAGCCCTGGCACCAGATCACCTCGCCGCTGAGGATCTTCGGAAGGTGGTAGCGCTTCTGGTCGTCGTTACCGCGGGCGATCAGCGTAGGACCGCCGTGGTTCAGGGCCACGAAACAGAGATGGTTGTCGGGTGCGCCGGAGCGGGCGTATTCCTCGTACCAGATGAGCTGACGAACGAGCGGAAGGCCCAGGCCGCCGTATTCCTTGGGCCAGGACACGCCGGCCCAGCCGCCCTCGAACTGCCGGCGCTGCCAGTCGGTGTCGAAGTCCCGCAAGGCCTGCCCCGAATGCGGCCGTCGCTCCGTCGGCAAGTTTTGCCGGAGCCATGTCCGCGCGTCCTCGCGAAAGTTCGCATCGTCATTCGTGAATGTCAGATCCATCGCCGTCAACTTTCTAAAGTCTCAGAAAACTGAAAACATGTCAGTTTATATGGTAGCTTAGTTGACATCCAATGATCATTTCAGCGGGTTTCTACTAGCAAAAGAATTGATGGAGCTCGCACCTGTGCCCGCATGGTTGATCGGTTGAAAACTGATGATGTGTAAGTTATGATTTGGCGTCAACCACTGCTTCGAGGTTCGTGTGTCGGCCAAGTCCATGCCAGAGAGTTCCAGCAGTCTTCGCGATCGACTCGACGCCGTATTCGCGTTGATGCCGGAAGCGCTGGCGGTCGAATCGCGCACCGGTCGCGCCAGTTGGGGCCAGCTCGCCTCGGCCGGTGACGAGATCGATCGTGCACTCGTCGCTGCGGGCGTTGAGGGTGATGCCCCGATCGGATGGGTCGCGCGCAATCGGGTCGCCTCGGTTGCGGCTTTCTCTTCGCTGGTGCGGCACGGTCGCATGGTCGTCCCGCTCAGGCCGAACCTGGCTCCGGAGACGTTCTGCGATGAACTGCGCGCTCAGCGGCTGCAGGCCGTGATCGCGGATGCGGACGATTGGCGAGTGCCGGGCGCGGTGGCGGCGGCCCGCGAAGCCGGCAGCGCCGGCTTCGTCGTGACCGGCGAGACTTCGCTGACCGTCGCGCCGGTCGAAGGACTCGACAAGGTCGGGTCGCCCCCGCACCGTGCACCGATGCCGGGCTACGTGCTGGAGCGCCTCACGAGCGGCACCACCGGCGCGCCGAAGCGCATCCCGGTGCTCGAGAACGTGCTGGTGCCTTCACTTCGTTCGGGCGAGCAGCGCAAGGGCGAGCGTGACGTCGAAGATGCGCTCGCGCTCAAGACGTCGCCGGCCCTGCTATTCAAGCCCTTCAGCCATGCGGGCGGACTTTTCGGCTTGATGCTCGCGCTGTACCAGGCGCGGCCGATCGTCTTGTTCGAGAAGTTCGTGGCGGAGGACTGGGCCGACGCGGTGCGGCGCTACCGTCCCAAGTCGGCGAGCCTGGTGCCCGCGATGATCCGCATGATCATGGATGCGAATGTCGAGCCCGAATGGCTGAAATCGCTGCGAGCAATCCGCTCGGGCACGGCGCCCCTCGACCCGCAGATGCAGGTCGAGTTCGAGGAGCGCTACGGCGTGCCGATCCTGGTCGACTACGGCGCGGCGGAGTTCATCGGCGGCATCGCCGGCTGGACACTCGCTGATCACCAGGCGTTCTCGAAGACGAAGCGCCAGAGCGTAGGGCGGCCGCGTGCCGACGTCTTCTTGCGCGTCGTGTCGCAGGAGTCCGGCGAGCCGCTCGAATCGGGACAGATCGGGATCCTCCACATCAAGTGCGACCGGTTCGGCCCCGATTGGATTCGCACCAACGACCTGGCGCTGATCGATGCCGACGGCTTCCTGTTCCTGCATGGCCGGGCGGATGACGCGATCAACCGCGGCGGCTTCAAGATCCTGCCCGACGAAGTCGCGGCCGTGTTGCGACGCTATCCGGGCGTCGCCGATGCAGCCGTCGTGGGGGCACCCGATGCGCGGCTCGGACAGGTACCGGTGGCGGCGATCGAGATGAAGTCCGACGTGCAGGCGCCGGATGCCGCCGCGCTCGAGGTCTTCATGCGCAAGCACCTGGCGGCTTACATGATCCCGACGCGCTTCGTCATGCTCCCTGCGTTGCCCAGGACGGCCTCGATGAAGGTCAGCCGCCCCGACCTGAAGGCGTTGCTCGGTGTCTGAACCGCACATCCGAGAGGAGATGACGATCTTGGCTTACGAAACTCTGCTCGTCGAGATCGCCGATGGCGTCGCGACCATCACGCTCAATCGGCCCGAGCGCCTGAACTGCTTCAATCGGACGATGGTGATCGAGTTCCGCCGACTCTGGAACGAGTTGCGCTCGGATGACCGTGTCCGGGTCTGCGTGCTGCGCGCGGCGCCGGGGCGAGCCTTCTGCTCGGGCGTCGACGTCAAGGAAGGCTGGCGCGCCGAAGGCGAGGAGCAGCGGCCGTTCGACCAGGACGACCCCGGTGAGTGGCTCGGGCCCAAGAGCAACAAGGTCTGGAAGCCGTTGATCGTCGCAGTGCACGGCATGGCGGCGGGCGGGGCCTTCTATTGGCTCAACGAGGCGGACATCGTCCTCTGCTCGGAGGACGCGACCTTTTTCGACCCGCACCTGAAGTTCGGCAAGATCTCCGCGGTGGAGCCCATCGGCGCGATGGGACGCATTCCGATGCAGGAAATCACGCGCATGGTGTTGCTGGCCGACAGCGAGCGCATCGGCGCGCAGACGGCGTTGCGCATCAGCCTGGTGACCGAGGTGACGACGCTGGAGCGCCTGTGGGCGCGGGCGGCGGAACTCGCTGCAATGGTCGCAGCGCGCCACCCCGTCGCCGTGCAGGGATCGATCCGCGCGATCTGGGAGGCTCAGAGCTTGCCGCACGCGCAAGCTGTCAGCAACGCGCTGAAGTACATCCAGATCGGCAAGCCGATCGCCACGGACGTCAAGCCTGCGACGGTCAAGGGCGGCGAGTGGGTGCTCCGCTGAAGCCAACGGCGAGCTCATCGTGAATCCACGTCGTCATCGTCCCGCCCGGGAGGCGTCTCCCGCAGACCGGTCGCTCGTTGGCGGCGACTCCAATCTGCCCGGCGCCGCGGAAATGCAGTTGGAGAAGACCGCCAGTTCCACCCATGTGGAAGGGGCCAGGGCAGACGTCTCGCGCTGGTTGCCCGTCGCGCTGGCGAGCGCGCTGTTCATGGACCTGCTCGATACCTCCGCGCTCGGCACCGCACTGCCGACGCTGGCGCGTGAGTTCGGCACGGATCCGCTCAATCTGAAGTTCGCGCTGACCGCCTATATGCTGACGATGGCAGTGCTCGTCCCGACGAGCGGCTGGCTCGCGGATCGCTGGGGACCGCGCCGCGTGTTCATGAATGCGGTCCGCGTCTACCTGCTGGGTTCGATCATCTGCGGACTCTCCCAGTCCGTGACGATGATCGTCGTCGGGCGCGTGATCCAGGGGATGGGCGGCGCGATGATGACACCGGTCGCCCGGCTGATCGTCGTTGCCACGACGCCGCGTGAGCGACTCATCCAGGCACTGAACGGATTCACGATTCCGGCCATCATCGGCCCGTTGATGGGGCCGCCGCTCGCCGGCCTGCTGCTGTCCGTCGCGAGCTGGCGCTGGATCTTCTTCATCAACCTGCCGGTGGGCCTGATCGGCATGTGGGCCGTGATGCGACTCGTGCCACGGCTGCGGCATCCTCACCCCGGGCCCTTCGACGTGTCCGGCTTCGCGATCGCCGCGGTAGCGATCACGTCCTTCGTCAGCTTGGCGGAACTGGTCACCTCGCAGTCCGTGTCCTGGAAGGTGTCGATCGCAGTGGCCATCATCGCAGCCGTCAGCGCGGCGCTGTTCGTCCGTCACGCCCGACGCACCCAGCGACCGATGCTTGAACTTCGGCTGTTCGCCAAGCCAACGTATCTGGCCTGCATGGTCGGCACGACGGCCTTGCGGCTTGGCTTCGGCGCCACGCCCTTGCTGATGCCGATGCTGATGCAGATCGCGTTCGGCTGGTCGGCCTTGCGGTCCGGCTCGATGCTGGTGGCCATGATGGCCGGCTCGATCGTCGCCCGCTTCGCGGCCACCCGGTTCGTGCGCCAGTTCGGGTTCAGGCCGACCTTGATCGCCACCGGAATCGGCGCGTCGGCCCTGAGCGTGACGCCGGTGTTCTTCCGAGCCGACACCGCGACGGTCTGGATCGTCATTGCGCTGGCCGTCCTCGGCTTCGCGCGCGCAGCCCACTTCGTTGCCGCCTCTCCCATGACCTTCGCGGAAGTGGCGCCCGAGGAAGTGAGCCGCGCGTCGACGCTCTCCACCGTCATCCAGCAACTGGGCTTGAGCATGGGCATCAGCATCGCCGGGCTCGCCCTGGCCTGGGCCCGGCCGGCGGATGGCGTACTCACGACATCGAGCTTCGCGCCGGCATTCCTCGCGCTGGCCGCGGGCGCGCTGTTGACGATCCCAGCGTATGCCCGACTGCATCCGCAAGTTGGCGAGCACATGCGTGGCACTGCCTGACTGCATCCATGAAAGAGATTCGATGACACCCGAAGAGACCACGACTCCCCTGGTGGGCTACAGCGTCAATGAACGCGTCGCGCTCGTGACGATGGCGCGGCCCGAACGACTCAACGCCTTGACGACCGAACTGCATGAGCAACTGCGGGCGGTCATCGAACAGGCCGCACACGATCCGGGCGTCGGCGCGGTCGTGCTCACAGGCGCCGGACGCGGCTTCTGCGCCGGCGGTGACATGAACAGTGGCCGGCGCAGCGCTGACGAGCCGCGTCCGACGCTCGAACAGCGTGCCGACGAGCTCATGCACCACGGGGAGACCGTCAAGCTGCTGCACGGCATGCCCAAGCCGACCATCGCGATGGTCAACGGTCCGGCGGCGGGCGCCGGGATGGCGCTCGCGCTGGCCTGCGACATCCGCATCGGGTCGACGGAGGCCGTCTTGAAGACCGCGTACTCGAGCGTCGCGCTGTCGGGCGACCTCGGCATCAGCTGGTTCCTCACCCGGCTGGTCGGTCCGTCCCGCGCGAAGGAGTTGCTGTTCTTCGGCGACAGGATCCAGCCTGGGCAGGCGCTGCAACTGGGTCTGCTGAATCGTCTCGAGTCGCCGGAGGCGCTGCAGTCCGTGACGATGGAACTGGCGCATCGACTGGCGCGAGGCCCAGCGGTCGCGTTGCGATACATGAAGCGCCACGTGAACTTGGCGAGCGACGAATCGCTGGACACGGTCATCGGCGCGGAGGCGTTCGGCATGGCGCGCTGTGGCAGGACGCAGGACATCAAGGAGGCGGCCCTCGCGTTCCGGGAGAAGCGGCCGCCGAACTTCACGGGTTCATGAAGACAAGGACTGGAGACGACATGACAGCGGAAGAGACGAGTATCGAAGCAGAAAGCACCGAAGGCCGCATCACGCCGGAGGACATCGCGCGGGCCCGCCAGCAAATTGGCGTGCCCAAGTTCGCGTACAACAAGCCCTACAACGCTCGCACCGGAACGGACGCGCTGGCTCATTTCGCGTGGGCGTGCGGCGACGACAATCCGCTCTGGCACGACCGCGCTTATGGCGCGAAGACGCGCTGGCGCGACCAGATCGCCTTTCCGCAGTTCCTGCATGCGACGGGGACCAATCTCACGCCCAAGCCCGACGCCGACAGCAAGGCGCTGTTCAAGGGCCTGTTCCGCGGCGTGGGCAAGTACTACACGGGTGTCGAATGGACGTGGTGGCAGCCCATCTATCCGGATCTGGAGCTGTTCGTCGAGCGCTTCACCTCCGAAGTGAAGGTCAACGAGAAATCCTCGTTCAGCGGCGGCGTTTCGGTGACCGAGATCTACAGTGACCTGTGGGTCGACCGGGCGGGCCTTCCGGTGGGACGCCGCGAGGAGGCGTACTTGAGTGCCGAGCGCGAAGGCAGCAAGAAGACTGGACGCTACGCGGACATCCGGCGGCAGACCTACACGCCCGATGACATCGCTCGCATCGACGAGGTGTACGCCGCAGAGCAGCGCCGCGCGTCCGAACCGCGCTGGTGGGAGGACGTTTCGATCGGCGACCTCCTCACGCCTGTCGCGAAGGGTCCGCTGACAATGGTCGACGTCATCTCCATGCACATGGGGTTAGGGCTGTCGAGCAGCGGCATCGGGCCCTTGCGCTACAACTGGCGCCAGCGCCAGCGCATGCCCGCGTTCTTCACGCCCGACCGCTTCGGCGTGCCGGACGTCGTCCAGCGCGTGCACTGGGATCACGATCGAGCCCAGGAACTCGGCCTGCCGACCTCCTACGACTACGGGCAGATGCGCACCAGCTGGCTGGTGCACCTCGTGACGAACTGGATGGGTGACGACGCTTGGTTGTGGAGGCTCGGCTGCCAGTCCCGTGCCTTCAACTTCATGGGCGATGCGACGATCTGTTCAGGCGAGGTGGTCGACAAGCGTCTCGAGGAAGGCCGGCCGGTCGTGGAGCTGCGCCTGGCTGGCACCAACCAGCGCGGCGACATCACGGTGCCTGGCACAGCCGTCGTCATGCTGCCCAGCCGCGAGCACGGCCCCGTTGTCCTGCCGCAGGCGCCGCAGGCGGATGCGCGGCGCGGTGCCCGCATGATGCAGGCCGCGGCGGACCTGGCCCGCGCGCGCGCTGGGCGCTGAACAACGACACGCTGGCGGTGCAGGGCGCCGCCAGCGATCGGCGTCGATCGCCGGCGCTTCAGGTGTCGCGCGTGAGAAGCAGGCAGCCCGCAAGTGGGCCGCCGCCCGCGGCGGTCAGCGCGACACGCGGCGCGCCGGCAACTTGCCGGTCGCCACCTTCGCCCCAGAGCTGAGTGCACGACTCCCAGAGCAGGCCAAACCCATGCAGCCGACCCGCCGAGAGCTGGCCACCACCGGTGTTGAGCGGTAGTTCGCCCTCCAGCGCAATCCTGCGGCCGCCTTCGACGAACGCGCCGCTCTCGCCCTTCTTGCAGAAGCCGAGTGCCTCCAGCCAGATCATCGTCAGCACGCTGAAGCCGTCATACAGGTTCGCCACGTCGACGTCAGTGGGTTTCAGGTCCGTGCGTTCCCAGAGATGTCGACCCGCGTCCCGGGCGGCCATGCTTGTCAGGTCGTCGAATTGATCCCAACTGCTGCGGCCGTGCAGTGCGCCGCTCATGGCCTCGATGCGGAGCGGAGGCTTGCGCAGGTCCCTGGCGGCGTCGATGTGAGACACGATGATCGCGGTTGCGCCGTCGATGGGAGCGTCGCAGTCGTACAGGCAAAGCGGGTCGCTTACCATGCGCGCCGACAGGTAGTCGGCCATCGTGAGCGGCTCACGGTAGAGCGCCCGCGGGTTGAGCATTGCGTTACGGCGGCCGTTGAGCGCGATGGCACCCATTTGCTCGCGCGTCGTGCCGTACTCGTGCATGTGGCGTGCGGCAACCAGGGCGATGGGGTGCGCTGCGGACAGGCCATTGAAGGGACGAATCCAGCTCATCAGGCCGTCGACGCGCGCTGCCTTGCCGAGAGCTCCGTCGGACGGTGCCTTGCCCCGGCTCTTGACCTGCTCGGTGTACTGGCTGAGGCTGCGAAAGCACAGAACATGACGTGCCTGTCCCGATGCCACAGCCATTGCGGCGTTCAGGATGGCGCCGAGTTGCCCGGGCGCCTCCGCTGCGGCAGCCGACCAGTTCAGCTTGAGCCCGAGCGATTCCTTGATCTCCCGCAGCGGCACCGGGGCCATGCCGGGTGTCGTCGACATGCCGGGCCACGAGCTCAGGCCGTCGATGTCCTCGCGCTTCAAGCCGGCGTCGGCCAGGGCCTCCAGGGTGGCATCGAGCGTCAGCTGCAAGGGCGAGCGATCCGCTCGTCGCGATGGGCCGGACATGCCGATGCCGGTGATCGCTGCCTGTCTTTCAAGAATCTGCATGCACTTGGCCTTGAATGGCTGGGGTCTGCTTGTCTATGGCTTGGTTCTCGAAGCCGCCGTTTCGACACAGGGGTGAATCCGGGCTCGCCCTCATGACGTCGACGATGCGCTGGCCGCCCCGTCGCTCTTGATGCGCCTCGGCTGGGCTGGCGGGGGCACCTCGACGGCGACTGGCGCGCCCTCGGGCGGCGTCAGTGAATGGGCCACCATGAACGCGGCCGACTGGATCAACTGAGCGCGCGACGATCGGCGGGTGCGTAGAGGCAGGCGCGCGATCGTCGCCACACGTTCCACGACGACGAGCACCGCCGAAGCGCCAGAGGCGGGGTCGAGGCCGTTGTCGGCGGCGGCGATGCGCTTGCACAGCAGTTCGTGAATGCGCGAAACGGAAGCGTGTCGAACATCCTCGAATCGCTTCTCGCCCTCGTCCGCTGCCAGGTTGCGCACGCGCAGGATGGCGTGATGCTCATGCCAGAACGCCGCGTAGGCCTTGATCAGCGCAGTTGCCTTGGCCTTCGCGTCGGAGTGCGACCAGTGCTGGGTGAGCAAGGCCTCGATCTCGGGCGTGATCTGCTGGACGGACTCCGCGATGGCCAGGGCGATCTCGTTGACGTCGTCGAAGTAGACATAGAACGCGGAGGACGATGTCCCGGCCACGGCTGCGATCTCCGAGACGCTGAGGTCCCGGATAGACCGCTTCTCGAGAAGGTTCGTCGTAGCCTTCATCAGTCGTGCGCGGGTCTCGGCGCCTTTGCGGCCCATCTTCTGGCCATACAGGTTCTCACGCGGGCGGGCGGGCGATGGATCTTGATGCTTCATGGGATGGGTAGGAACAACAAGGGGCTCGCTGGACTGCGCCTGTGTTCATCGATTCCCGGGCGACGGCGCAGAGGCTTGCCCGTGAGTGGCCGCCATGCCATCGTCGTCAAGCGCGAGTACTCGCTCTGGGCACGCGCGCACCCCGCGGCGAGCCTGCCCCTCCATCTCGGCCGGAACGATGATCTCAGCGACGGCGATGTAGCCGTTGTCGTCCAGCGTGAAGATGTCGGGCGCGACCGCGTTGCAGCGCGCATGACCGCAGCACTTTCCCTTGTCGGCAAGGACTTTCATGGATGTGTGCTCCTCAGAATTGCGTCTTGGGAAGCCGAACAATCAGTCCATCCATCGCCGGCGTGATCTTGATCTGGCAGGTCAGGCGACTGTTGACGGCGCCATCGATGACGCATTCGAGCATCGACTGTTCGCCCAGGTCTGCGGGTGGGACACGATCGACCCAGGCGGTGTCGACGTACCCGTGGCACGTGGCACAGCTGCAGCTGCCGCCACAGTCCGCCACGATCCCCGGAACGAGATGGTCGACCGCGGCCTGCATGAGACTGCGCCCGACCTGTTCGTGGACGTCGTGCTGCTTGCCGTTGTGTTCGATGAAGGTGATTTTTGGCATGGGAAGAGGGGGCAAAGAAGTGCGGTGTCAGACCGGCGGCGCGCTCGCAAGCGTCTTCAGCGGCTGGGATTCATCGGCTAGTCGCGAAGGATCCACCATGGACTGCTGGGCAACCAGGCGCTTGGCGATCATGAAGTCCTGAGGGCGATTGACTGCATCCGCGGCGATCACGCGACCTTCCTTCATGTAGAAGGCCGAGAACGATCGGGTCGACGTCGAGCCCCGAAGGACAAGGCGGTCGTGGCCGTCGGCGAGGCCCACCATCTGAAGCTTGAGATCGAATTGATCCGACCAGAACCAGGGCACCGCATGGTGCGGGCGGTGCTGCCCGCACAGGGTAGCTGCAGCGGTGCGCGCCTGCTCGAGTGCGTTGGGCACCGACTCCAGCCGCACGTGGCGCCCGTACATGACGTTCGGGTGTCGCGTGCAATCGCCGATCGCCAGGACATCCGGATCGGCGGTGCGTGTCAACTCGTCGACGACGATGCCGTCCTTGACTTCGAGTCCCGATCGTTCGGCCAACTCGGTGTTGGGCAGCAGGCCGATGCCCACGACTACCACGTCAGCCGGCGTCGTCGAACCATCGCTGCAAACAATTGCGGTCACCGCATCGCCCGATTCGTCGGTCACGATGGACGACACGACAGCGCTCGTGCGGATTTCGACGCCGGCCTCGCGGTGCACGCGCTCGTAAAAGGCCGAGATCTCCGGGACAGTCACGCGCGCCAACACGCGCGGCATGGCCTCGAGCACCGTGACATGCATGCCGTGCTCACGCGCAGCCGCAGCGACTTCCAGGCCCACGTAGCCTCCGCCGATCAGCACCATGCGGAAGCCGGGCTGGAACTGCCTGTGGATCCTATCGACATCGCCGACCGTGCGCAGATAGTGCAGGTTGCCTAGCCTTGGGGCGTCCTGGACACCCTTCGCCTGCAGCGGCCTCGGGCGGCCTCCCGTGGCGAACACCAGCTTGTCGTAGAGCATTGTCGAACCGTCCGAGAGCCTGACGACCTTGGCACTGCGATCCACGTGTTCGGCCCTGACTGCGGTACGAAGCTCGATGTTGGCAGTGTCGTAGGCCTCCTTCGGCTTGACGTACAACGCGGCGAGGTCGACCTTGCCTGCCAGGTACGACTTGGACAAGGGTGGCCGCTGGTACGGTGCGAACGGCTCGTCGCCGACGATCACGATCCGCGCGGTCGATCCGGTTTGTCTCAAGGCGAACGCGAGCTCTGCGCCGGCCTGGCCGGCCCCCACGATCAGGATGAGCTGCTGCTGGTCTGGGGATGTCATGCTGGCTTCACCTCAGCGCTGTCGCGAGAAATGCGCGACGACGATTGTCCGCACGCAAGCCTCATCGAGTTGTCGTTGACTCCCACACTGGCGATCTCGGCAATCATGCGGAGGTACCGAAGCGAGGTGGCGCGGGCTCGAACAAGGGGAGCCAGACGTCCTCGCGCTGGTCGAAGAGAACGCGCACCTTCATTCCAATGTGCACCGCCTCGATCGGGCAATTGATCACGTTGGTCGTGAGCCGCAGGCCGGATTGCTCCGCGAGTTCGACGATGGCGATCACGTAGGGGCGCTCGAGACCCTTTTCCCAGGCTTGTCGGTTGATCGTGACGCTGACGACCGTGGCATCTCCGCTGACGATCTGTGGTGTCACGTCGCGTGACTGGCACCGAGGGCAGATCGGCAGGGGTGGGTGTACATAGAAGCTGCATGCGGGACAGCGCATGAATGCAAGACGGCCTTCCTTGCCGCTTTGCCAGAAGAAGGTGTTCTCAGGCGTCAGTGCTGGAAGGTGGTTGCGCGGGAACGCGTCCGCGCTCGAGCAAGGTGAGGCGGCTCCTTGCGACTTCACGGCGCACTCCTTGCATCGGGACCGTCGCTGGACCGAGCCCGCGATGCTTCGCGCGACGCCTGGTTCCTGGTCGAGAGATGGCAATTCATTGGGTGGTCGCGTCTGGGTAGTGCTTGTCGTCAGGCTACATCAAAGCCATAAAAACTGAAAGAGGATCAGTTAGAAATATAAGAAGATTTTCGTTGGATAAGGGTTTTTCAGGAGTCTTTGCAGCTATGAGAATCACTGATGAAGCCTAGGGTTTTGGAGCTGCTTGAAAAACTGACAGCTAGTGAGTTATATTGAGATCAAGCCAGGAGCGCGGCAACGGCGATGCTCGATTGACGTGTTGCTGCTCGAGTCGCTCCACGTTCGAAACGGCCCTTTCGGCATGTCCATGCAGGTACCGTCTGCATACGTCGCCGCGTTGAACAAGGAGACGACCCTCGTGGCGGATGCCGGACGCAAGACCTACGACCTCTACATCGCCGGGCGCCGTCGGCCGGCCAATGGAGGTCAGTACTTCGACTGCGACAACCCTTGCACCGGTGAGGTCTGGGCGCGCGTGGCGCGCGGTACGGCCGCCGACGTCGACGAGGCCGTGGCGGCGGCTCGCGAGGCCCTGTCAACCTGGAATGGCCTGAAGCCGAGCGAACGCGGCAAGCTAATGCTGAAGATGGCGGAGCTCATCGACACGCACGCACCGGCGCTGGCGGCTTCCGAAGTTCGCGACAACGGCAAGCTCTATGCGGAGATGCTGCCGCAGATGCGGTCGGCCGCCGACTGGTTCCGCTATTACGCGGGCCTCGCCGACAAGCTGGAAGGGGCCGTCATTCCGACTGGTCGCCCTGACATGCTGACGTTCACCCGGCTCGAGCCCTTGGGCGTCGTGGCGTTGATCACGCCCTGGAATTCACCGCTGCTCCTGCTCGCCCACAAGCTGCCGACGGCGCTGGCGGCCGGCAATACAGTGGTCATCAAGCCGTCGGAGTTCACATCGGCCTCGACCCTGGAGTTTGCCGAGTTGTTCGCGCAGGCGGGCTTCCCGCACGGAGTGGTGAACGTCGTGACCGGATTCGGAAGCGAAGCCGGCGCGGCACTGGTCGCGCATCCCGACGTCGCCAAGGTCGCCTTCACCGGTTCGGAAGAGGGCGGACGCCGCATCAACCAGGGCGCGGCGGCCGACTTCAAGCATGTCGCGCTGGAGCTCGGAGGAAAGTCCCCCAACATCGTGTTCGAGGATGCCCAGATCGACGCGGCCGTCGTCGGCGCGATCGCCGGCATCTTCGCTGCGAGCGGACAGACCTGCATCGCGGGTTCCAGGCTTTTGCTCCAGCGCTCGATCCATGATGGCTTCGTCGGGCAACTGGTGGACTTGGCCGGCCAGGCGCGCATCGGCGACCCGATGCTGCCGGAAACCCACGTCGGCCCGATCGCGACGCCGCCCCAGTATGCGAAGGTACTGGAATACATCGCCATTGCGAAGGAGGAGGGTGCGCGGTGTGTGCTCGGCGGAGGACCGTATGCCGGCTCCGGAACCAGCGGCGGACGCTTTGTCTTGCCGACGATCTTCACCGGCGTCGACAACCGGATGAGGATCGCGCGCGAAGAGGTCTTCGGGCCGGTGCTGGCCATCATCCCGTTCGACAGCGAAGAAGAAGCCTTCCAGATCGCCAACGACACGCCTTTCGGATTGGCCGCCGGCGTGTGGACGTCCGACATGGCCCGCGCGCTGCGCGCTTCCGAGCGCCTGCAAGCCGGGACGGTCTGGATCAACACCTACCGCACGGGCGGCTGTTCGACGCCGTTCGGAGGCTACAAGCACAGCGGCCTGGGTCGGGAGGGCGGCGTCGAAGCCATCAAGGAATGGGTACAGACCAAGACGGTCTGGCTCTGCGGAAAGCCGGATACCAATCAGCCGTTCGTCATGCGGCATTGAGCCGCCACAAGGAGACATGCCATGGAAGCCAACACCCAAGCGCAGGGCGCAGCCGGAGGGAAGTGTCCGTTCGCGGGCAGCGTATCGAGCCTGTTCGATCCGGCCGTGCAGCGCGAACCCAACGAGTTCTATCGTTGGTTGAGGACCACAGATCCGGTGCACTGGGACGACACGATGCAGATGTTCATCGTCTCGAAAGCGGCCCTGATCCGTGAGGCGGCGGAGGATACCGAACGCTTCTCGAGTGTCGGAAGCCTGGACTTCCCACGCGAGCGTCCTCTCTGTCCGGCAGCGGCGGCCGTTCGTGATACGACTTACGCGACCGAGCCGCTGACCATCATCCTCGATCCGCCGGTGCACACGCAGTACCGCAAGATCATGAACAGCGCGCTGTCGATTCCGCGCATGCGCGCCGCGCGGCCCGCGATCGAACGACTGGTGACCGAGTTTCTCGACAGGTTGCTGACGAAGAAGGGGGGCGACCTCGTGGAGGAGTTTGCGGTGGCGCTTCCGTTCGCTCTGATCACGGAGATGATGGGGCTGCCTGGCGACATGGCCCCGAAGGTGCGAAAGTGGGCCGGGGCGTACCAGGATCAGCTCATCGGGCGCGGTTCCGAGGATCGGCAGGTCGAGTGCGCGAACATGTACGTCGAGTACCACCGCTATTTCGCAGAGCGGGTCGAGAACTGCCGGGCGCAATCGAATCCTCACGACGACCTGGTGACCTGCATCGCGCTGGCCCGCAAGGACGACGGCTCGTTGTTGCCGATGGTCGAGGTCCTCGCGATGATCGAGCAGTTCATCGTCGCGGGCGCGGAGACCACGACGAACACGCTGACCATGGGCCTGCTGACGCTGGCTCGCCGAAGCGACCTGATGACGCGCCTCCGTGCGGATCGCGACGCCTCCGAGGCTTTTGCGGAGGAAGTCCTGCGCCTGTTCGCGCCGGCGCAAGGGCTCTTCCGCACGGCCACCCGGGACACGGAACTTGGCGGGACGCCGATTCCCAAAGGGTCCCGGGTCATGCTGCGCTGGGGCGCGGGGAACACTGACGACGACCTGTTCGTCAATGCCGAGGAACTCGACCTGTCGCGGCCCAACTCGCACCAGCACCTCACGTTCGGCCATGGACCCCACAAGTGCCAGGGAGCGACGCTGGCGCGCATAGAGCTGTCGACCTCCTTCAGGATGTTCGCCACGCTGGTCGACAAGATGTCCATCGTGGACGCGGAGCGCGACATCGAGTACATCCAGGCGCCGATCTTCATGGGGCTGAAGAGGCTCGTCGTGGCGATGGTGCCCAGAGAGACTGTGGAAGTGGCGAACTGAGCGCCCTCCGGTAGTTCGGGCCGGGCGACCTCGATGCGTCTGAGCCCAGCCCGTGCCGTGGAGTCGTTTGTTGCTTCGAACTATTTCATCCGGAGACTGACGCGATGACTTCTTCTGCGACTCCCGCCCACGCACGGCCGGCGATCCCCCCGCATGTGCCGCCTGACCTGGTGCGCGACCTCGACATCTTTGCCATCGACGTGGGCGACGATCCGCAGGCCGCAATCATTCGCGATCTATCGGCTGCGCCGCCGATCTTCTACATGCCGCGCAGCTTACGCTTTCCCGATTGGGGAAGCTGGGTGTTCAAACGGGGGCACGATATCCGGGCCATCATGCAGGATACCGAGCACTTCTCGAATCATGGGGTCGCCGGATTCGACCAACTCTCCGGTACCGGAGACACCTGGCTTGCGCTTCCGGCGGAAGCCGATCCGCCGGACCACGGCAAGTACCGGGCGCTGCTGAATCCTTTGTTCTCGCCCGCGCGGATCAAGGCGTATGAAGCCAACATCCGCGCCCACGTTATCGAGGTGATCGAGTCTTCGGCCGGGGCGGGCTCGGTGGACTTCGTCCTGCTCGCTCGCAAGCTGCCTGCGGGCATCTTCAGTCAGCTTCTCGGGTTGACCGTCGACGAAACGCTGGGGGTCATCGACCAGGTCAAGCTGGTCTTGCACAGTGGCTACGATGTGGAGAAACGACGCGCCGGTGTCCGCGGGATCATGGCAATCGAGAAGGACCTCGTCGAGAAGCGGCGCAGGCAGCGAGGGCACGACCTGGTCAGCATCGCGCTGGACGCTACGATCGACGGCCGCCCACTCACAGAGAAGGAGATGTTGGGGATGTTCTTCTTCTTCCTGCTGGCCGGGCTGGACACGATCGCGGGTGCCACCGGCTTCATGTTCCGGTATCTGGCGGAACACTCGGAGGTTCGCCGAAAGCTGGCTTCGGACCCCACACTCATCCCCGATGCAATCGAGGATAGCCTGCGCCGCCATTCGCAGATCACTACCAACCGCTTCGTGAAGAAGGACGTGGAGATCGGCGGCGTTGCCCTGAAAGCGGGCGATCATGTATTTTGTTCCCTGGTGCTGGCCAACCTCGACCCGCAATCCGTAGACCGGCCTCTGGAGGTCGACATCACCCGCAACCCCAACCTCCACGTGGCCTTCGGTGCCGGGCCGCACCGCTGCATCGGCTCGAACATCGCACGTCTGCAGATGCGCGTCACGCTGGAGGAGTGGCTCAAGCGGCTGCCTGAATTCTGGATTCCCGCGGGCAGTGAGATTCGCGCCGTCAACTCTGAGGCGCTCGTGTTGTCGACGCTGCCGCTTGCCTGGGCCGATCGCGGAAGTTGTCCTGCGACCTTTGGCTGAGGCGTAGTACCGAGACAAAACAGGAGCGAATACCGCCGGCCTTCAGGGCGCCACCAGCCGACGAACCGCCTCGACCAGTGCGCTCCTGATCGATGCGGCTTCACCAGGGTTCATCCGCGTGCGATCGAGCTGAACGGTGGCGAGCTGGTAGATGAGTGTGAGGAGGTGCTTGGCCGGTATCGCCCGCGTGACTTTGCCGGCCTCCTGAGCGCGACGAAGCCTTTCTGTCTTCTCTGTGTTGACTTCCGCCGCGAAACCCACCATCTCGCTGATGCCGCCTCGCTCGAGTTGCTGCCATGTTGTCAGTCGAAGCATTTCGGGATGGGCCTGCGACCAGTCAAAGGTCTGAGACGCGTACGTCGGCAGATCGCTGGGATCGAAGGGGACGTTCGAGACGACCTGCGTCACCATCGCATCGAACACGGCGTCGAACAGCCCGTCCTTGCTGCCGAAGTGTGCATAGATCGACTGCTTGTTGCAGCCAGCTGCGTCTGCAATGCGGTCGACCCGCGCTCCTGCGATCCCGTACTGGGCGAACTCGGCAGCGCCTGCCTCGAGCAGTCGACGACGGGTAGCTTCTGCGTCTCTCATCTTTGAACTCGAAAAATAAAACCAACTGGTTGGTTGACAAGTGTACCTCAGGGAATCACAATTAGTAAACCAACCGGTTGGTTGCTAAAGGAGATCATCATGAGCAATGTCACCCATCATTTCATCGGCGGTCGCCGTGTCGCGCCGCTGGGCGCCGAACGCTTCGAAGTGCGTTCACCATTCGACGGTGCCCTGGTTGGTACCGTGCCCGCCGCGGTGCCGGCCGATATCGATCTGGCCGTCGCCGCCGCCCGCAAGGCGTTTGACAACGGGCCTTGGCCCCACATGGCGCCTCAGGAGCGGCAACTGATCCTCAAGAAGTTCGCGGAGCTGCATGCAGCGCGCGCGAACGAGATCGCAGCGCTTGTCAGCCGCGAGAATGGCACACCTATCAGCCAGGCCATCGGCCTTCAGCAGGGCGTCGCCCCGCAGAACCAGGCCTACCTGGAAGCCGCCGCGACGTTCGCCTGGGAAGAGCGCCGGCCGGCGTTCTACAAGGGCGAGACCGTGTGGCGCCGTGAGCCGCTCGGCGTGGTCGCCGCGATCATTCCCTGGAACGCACCGCACCAGTCGGCGCTCGTGAAGCTCTTTCCGGCCTTGCTGGCTGGATGCACGGTCATCCTCAAGCTCGCACCCGAAACTGGTCTCGACGGCCACCTGCTCGGAGAGATGTTCAACGAGGCGGGACTCCCGGAAGGAGTGCTGAGCATCGTGACCGCGGAGCGCGAGACCAGCGAATACCTCGTCAAGCATCCGGGCGTCGACAAGATCGCCTTCACCGGTTCCACCGCAGCCGGCAAGCGTATCGCGAGTCTGGCGGGGGAGAGCCTGAAGCGAGTGAGCCTGGAGCTCGGCGGCAAGTCAGCCTCGATCATCATGCCGGACGCCGATCTCGCGGCGGCAGCCGCCGGAACCCAGTTCACCTCGTACTTCAACAACGGGCAGGCCTGCATCGCCCACACCCGCGTGCTGGTGCAGTCTGGCCAGCACGATCGCTTCGTGGCGGCGCTCGCCGAGGTGGTCAACGCGATCAAGGTCGGCGACCCGAGCGATCCGGCGACCTTCCAGGGCCCGCTGGTGGCCAAGCGGCAGCAGGAGCGTGTCTGGGGTTACATCGACAGCGGCATCTCCGCCGGCGCGACGTTGGCCGCCGGCGGACTGGGCATGCCGGCGGGCATGAACCAGGGCTCTTTCGTGCGACCCACCCTGTTCTCGAACGTCGACAACAGGATGCGCATCGCCCAGGAAGAAATCTTCGGTCCGGTCGTCTGCGTCATTCCCTACGACACGGTCGAGCAAGCGATCGCGATTGCCAACGACTCGCCGTACGGGCTGGCCGGTGGAGTGTGGAGTAGCGATCCGACGGCGGCCATCCAGGTTGCGCGGCAGCTCAAGACTGGCGGCATCGCGGTGAACGGACAGTGGCCCGACTTCCGGGCACCGTTCGGGGGCTACAAGCAGAGCGGCATCGGCCGCGAGTTCGGCGCTGAAGGCCTGTCCGTGTACCTGGAACACAAGTCGATCTTCCTGTGATCGCAGGGGCGCCGCGACCTCGGGGATGCACTAGCATCCTCGGAAGGCCGGCGCACGCTTCTCGAGCACGGCCGTCACGCCCTCGATGTGATCCGCAGTGAGGTGGCACAGCCCCTGTGCCGCTGCCGAGAGTTCCATCACACCGTCGTACGCAGCAGTGCGACCTTGTCGCATGACGCTCTTCGTCAGCCTCAGCGCGTGAGGCGGTTGCGCTGCGACGCGGCCGGCGAGTTTCATGGCTTCGGCGAGCAATTCGTCGGCCGGGACGACGCGGCTGACCAGGCCCCAGTCCGCCGCGGTCTGCGCATCGATGACGTCCCCGGTGTACAGCAATTCCGCGGTGCGACTGAAGCCGATCACCTTCTGCAGCAGCCAGGCGCCGCCATCGCCCGGGATCAGTCCGACCTTCAGGAAGGTCACTCCGAAGCGAGCCTCGGTCGAGGCAATTCGCATGTCGGCGAGGCATGCCACATCGCAACCCAGCCCGATCGCGGGCCCGTTGACGGCGGCGATCAGCGGAATCTCGAGTTCATAGAGCGCACGGCTCAGCATGTGGATCTCGCGTCGGTAGTTTTCGCGGATCACCGTGCCCGCCCCTCCGAAGACGCCCTCGCGGGCCTGCATCGCCTTGATATCACCACCGGCGGAGAACGCACGGCCTGATCCCGTCAGCACGGCGCAGCGAAGACTGGCGTCGCGGCCTACCTCCTCGCACACGCTCCGAATGGCTTCGCCGTCTCCTGGCGCGCCGAGCGCGTTCATCGCCTGCGGTCGATTGAGCGTGAGGAGGGCGATGGAGCCGTGACGTTCGAGCTGGAGTAGCGACATGGAATTCCTCGGTGAGTGATGCGAGCCGTGCATCGATAAACGTTTAACTGACACTCTATCAGTTATAGTTGGCGCCTGGAACTCTGGCGGCAAGAGAGGGCTTCTCAATTGACACGCGAAGGAACGAGGAGCGACGAAGCGATGGAGGTCAGCGGATCCACCAGGATCCAGGACGACTCGGCCCCGCTCGCGCGCCTGTTGACCGTGGTTCGCAGCGACGAAGACCGCTTTGAATCAACAGTGAACCAGCGCAATCGCAACGGCAGCCTGTTTGGCGGACAGCTCATCGCACAAGCATTGGTGGCGGCCCAGCGGACAATCGACGCGCGATTCGTGCACTCGCTGAACGTAAATTTCCAGGGGCCCGGTGCGCCTGACATGAGCGTCAGCTACCAGGTCGAGCGCTCGCGCGACGGAGGCAGCCTCTCGACGCGCCGCGTCTCGGGATCGCAATCTGGAACGGCGCTCGTCTTCGCTGTCGCGTCCTTTCGCGGGGCAGCCGAGGGGTTGGTTCATGAACGACCGTGGAGCGCGATGCCGCCCCCGCCGGAGTCGCTGCAATCGTTGACGGAACTGGATGTTCGCTACGGCAGCGAGGTGGGTGCGCATGGACGAGGCAGGCTTGCGTCCTATGCACAAGTCGAATTGCGCCCCGTCGATCCAGAGACGCATCTGCTCATGGCGCCGGGTCCGGCGCGAGCGCAATTCTGGATACGCGGCGTGCTGGA
This sequence comes from Scleromatobacter humisilvae, assembly GCF_023231945.1. Classification (GTDB taxonomy): domain Bacteria; phylum Pseudomonadota; class Gammaproteobacteria; order Burkholderiales; family Burkholderiaceae_C; genus Scleromatobacter; species Scleromatobacter humisilvae. The sequence continues at coordinate 1,703,933 of NZ_JAJLJH010000001.1, read as the reverse complement.
GTCAGCTGCCGACGCCGCGACGAATGCCGCCGCACTGGCGTTCCTGTCGGACTACCTGTTCGTCAACGCCGCGCTGATACCGCACGTCCAGGAACTCCCGGCGGAACGGATGTTCGTGGCCAGCCTCAACCATGCGATCTGGTTCCACCGGCCTTGCGATCCACGGGAATGGTTGCTGTTCGAATCCGAGAGCCCATGGGCGGGCGATGGACACGCCTTGCTCCAGGGCCGGTTCTACGACCGCAACGGCCGCCTGGTCGCCTCGGCCGCACAGGAAGCGCTGATCCGTCGCGGCGTTCCGCGTCGATAGCTTGCGCGTCACGCACGCATCGACGACGTGCAGCGCGGTCGATGGTCCGTCAGCCCAGGGCTTCGCGCGACGAGACGACCGGCCGGCTCTCCCGCGTGCCACGCATCCTGCGGCCGGGATCGCTGGGATCGTTGTTCGTGATGAGTACCGAGTCTGGCTCCACCGCGAGAAGGGTACCCACGAAGGGCATGTCGCCGAACTCCTCGGGCACCCGATAGCTCACGGTGTCGCCGACCTTGAACGTCAGCGGATCGAAGTTGAAATCGAAAGGACATCTCTCCTGCTGCATGTGATGCTCCTCAATACTCAGAAGTCGGTACCGCCGTCGATGTTGATCGTCGAGCCGGTCACGTAGGACGCCCTCCGTGACAGGAGGAAGACGATCATGTCGGCGAACTCCTCGTGCCTTCCGGCACGCTCCAACGCCACGTTCATGCCGAACTCCCGGTGGACGAATTCGTACCGCGCGCGCTCGGGCGGAACGCCGTAGCGCGCGGCAAGCTCCACGCTCGAAGCGGCATCCTTTTCAACGACGCCCGGGGCAATGCAATTGGCACGGATGCCATCGGCGCCATAGGTCTTTGCAATGTTCTTGGTCAGGCTGGCGACGGCCGCCTTGGCTGCGGTGTAGGCTGCCAACGAGCCCTTCTGTGCGCGCATCGAATATGCCGCTGTCGTGACGATCGCGCCGTCGCGCTGCCTGCGCATGGGCGCGAGTGCCGCTCGGCAAGCCTGGACGGCGATCATCAGGCCGTTGTCGATATAGTGCCGCCAGTCCGCGTTGCTTGATTCGTGCAGAGGCATGCGCGGCCCCATCGGGCTCGCGATCACCACGAGACCGTGCAAGGCGCCAAACCGCTCGACCGTCCTGTCGACGGCCAGGTCAGCTGCCCCCTCCGATGCGGCGTCCAGGATCAACGGCAGCGGATCAGGCGCATTTTGAAGCCGCATCTCGTCCACTACCCGATCGAGCGCATCGCCGCGACGCGCCGCGAGCGCTACGCGCGCCCCTTCCCTCGCCAGCAATTTCGCGGTGGCTGCGCCGATCCCATCGCTCGCCCCGATGACGAGCATGACGCGATCGCGCAGGTGCAGATCCACGGCGTCAGATCTTGAGGACTTGTCCGCCGTCGACGCACCAGGTCTGACCGGTGACCCAGCTCGCCTCGTCGGACAGCAGGAACAAGCACGTGTTGACGATGTCCTGCGGTTGCCCGATGCGCTTCAACGGCAAGGCGGCGAGCAGCCCCTGGAGGCGCTCGGCCGGGACGCTGGTCTGCGTGGCCATGGTGTCAGTGGGCCCGGGTGCGATGCCGTTGACGCGAATGTTCATGGGTCCCAGCTCCTTGGCAAGGCCGATCGTCAGCGCGTTGAGGCCAGTCTTGGCGATGCTGTAGTAGTTGCCCGCCTGGTACGCAGCCGTCGATGACTGGTTCACGATCGCACCGCCGCCGCGCGCCACCATGCTCTTGTAGACCGCCCGTGTCACGATCAGCGCGCCATTCATGTTGACTTCCATGAAGCGCTGGTAATAGGCGTACTCGACGTTGAGCAGGCTCTCGCGGCGCATGCCGGCGAAGATCGCGGCGTTGTTCAGCAAGAAGTCGATTCCGCCGAACGTGTCCACGACCTCGCGTGCAAGACTCTCGGCGGATTCCGGCGAGGCGACGTCGACCTTGATGAACCGTGCCTTGCCGCCGGAGGCGTTGATGTCCGCAGCGACGCGGCTGCCCGCGCCGACATTGATGTCCGCGACGCACACGGCTGCGCCTTCCGTGGCGAGCGCCTTGGCATAGGCCTCTCCGATCCCTTGACCTGCTCCAGTGACGATGGCGACTTTGTTCGGGAAACGCATGGGATCGATCTCCAGTCAATGCAAATTGGGTGACTCTGAAACCTGTTGTCTCTACGCTGGCCGCAGTTCGATCAGGCTGCCGTGTGCAGCGCGGGGCATACACACCAGCTCGACGATCATGTCCGCGGCGACGCGAGGCGATATCGGTTCGCCTGATGCTGCGTAAAATCCCTGGATCTGGGCCTGTTCACGGTGTCGTTGCCGCACTTGGGGCGACCAATCGCGGTTGAATCCGCTCTCCGCGAGACGACCCGAGCGCAGGACGCTCACGCGGATTCCAACCGACCTCAGTTCGGCCCGGAGCCCTTCCGACAGCGTCTCCAGCGCACTCTTCGTCGCTGCGTAGACGGCCAAGAACGGGTAGGGCGCGCGCACCGACTCCGAACTGACGTTGACGATGTCGCCGCCGGTATGCCGCATGAGGCGCGCCGCTTCGCGCATGCAGTAGATCGGCCCCAGCAGGTTCACGCCGATTTCGCGTTGAAGCAGCGCGTCGTCGGCCTCGGCAATCGGCTGTGGGCAGCCCACGGCTGCATTGTTGACGAGCACGTGCAGCCCTTTGCCGCGCGACTCGACCGCGGCAAACGCACGCCGGACGGCCGAGGGATCCGAAACGTCTGCTGGTAGCGCGAACGCCGACGGTCCGAGTGCCGCCACCGCGGCAGTGAGCTCGTTGCTCTCCCGTGCCAGAAGCCCTACCTGCGCTCCTTCGTCCCGGAAGGACTCGCACACGCGGTAGCCGAGCCCGCGCGAAGCGCCGGTCACAACGACCACCTTGCCTTGCAGGCGGCCGGTCACGACGGGTCTCCGGTATTCAGCGTTGTCGAGAGCTCAGGCATGGGCAGGCTCCGGCGATGCTGGAACGGCTCGTCCGATCAACGACTCGGTCTGCAGAAGGAAGTGGGACAGGGCGGGGATCAACACGAGCGCGCCCAACATGTTCCAGAGGAACATGAAGGTCAGCAGGATGCCCATGTCAGCCTGGAACTTGATGGGTGAGAACGCCCAGGTGATGACGCCCGCGGCCAGTGTGATGCCAACCAGCCCGACGACCTTGCCGGTGAACGCGATGGCGCGCCGATACGCTTGGCGCAACGGCAGGCCCGAGCGCTGCAGGCTCAACTGGACGCTGAGGAGATACAGCGCATAGTCCACGCCGATTCCCACACCGAGCGCGACGACCGGCAGCGTCGCAACCTTGACCCCGATCCCCAGCATGACCATCAACGCCTCGCAGCAGATCGAGGTGATCGCCAACGGAACGACGGCGACCACCACGGCACGCCACGAACGGAACGTCACGAGGCAGAGCACGATGACCGCGGAATAGACCATCAACAGCATGCGGTTGTTCGAAGCGGCCACCGAGCTGTTCGTCGCGGCCTCCATGCCCGCGGACCCCGCTGCCAGCATGATCTGCCTGTCCTTCGTGGAGTGCACCTGTGCGAATTGACTGGCTACATCGACCACGTCCGCCAATGTCGTCGCCTTGTGGTCCGTCAGGTAGGCCACGACGGCGCCCGTCGTGCCGTCACCATTCATGTACTCCGGATCATTGGTCTTCAGGTCGAAGGTTGCCTGCGCGGTCACGGATGGATCGCGATTGAGCGTGAGCCACTTCGGATTGCCCTCGTTGTTGCCAGCGGTCGCGAAGCGCGCCAGGCGGGCCGCAGAAGAAGTCGCTTGCACTTCACTCAGGCTGCGTAGGCGCTGCTCCAGCCGATCGAGTTCGGTGAGCGTCTCGAAGCTGCTGATGCCGTCGACGGGCGTCTTGATGATCATGGCAAAGACGTCGCTCGACAATCCATAGTGGCTCGTGATGAAGGCGTTGTCCCGGTTGTAGCGCGAATTCGCGCGTAGCTCGGGGGCGCCGGCATCAAGGTCGCCGGTCTGCAGTCCTCGACTCACCTCGAACGCGCCGGTGGCCAGCAGCAGGAAGGCCAGGATCGTGACGAGGGCCCAGCGGCGCTCCGTGAAGCGATCGAGCGTGTTCCACATGTGCGAGAGCACCGAAGTTCGCGTCGTATCGGACCGCTCGGATTGCAGACTACGCAGCGCGGCCTTCTGGTTCACGCCAAGATACGACAACAGCACTGGCAGCAGCACGAGGTTTGTGAAGATGAGCACGGCCACGCCGATGCTGGCGGTCATCGCCAACTCGCGAATGGCTGGGATGTCGATCGTCATCAGCACGCCGAATCCCACGGCATCGGCCAGGAGGGCCGTGAGGCCGGCGAGGAAGAGTCGGCGGAACGTATAGCGTGCGGCGACGTAGCGATGCGTGCCACGGCCGACGTCCTGCAGGATGCCGTTCATCTTCTGCGCGCCGTGCGAGACTCCGATCGCGAAAACCAGGAACGGCACCAGGATCGAATAGGGGTTGAGCACGGAGCCCAGCAGATGGACGATCCCCAGTTGCCAGATTGCCGCGATGACGGAACAGGTCAGCACCAGCGTCGCGCTTCGAAGGCAGCGCGTGTACGCGTAGATCGCGAGCGCAGCGACGCAGCCCGCGATCGCGAAGTACGCCATCACCTGGATGACGCTGTCGATGAGATCGCCGACCAGCTTGGCGAAGCCGATGATATGAATCCTCACGTTGCCGGACTGGTGCGAGCGGATCTTCTCTTCCAAGGCATGTGAGAACGCGGCGTAGTCGAGGGGCTTGCCGGTTGCCGGATCGGTGTCCACCAGTGGAACGAAGACCAGGCTGGAGCGTTGATCGTTGGCCACGAGGCTGCCGACGATGCCGGCGGTCTCGACGTTGCGTTTCAAGCGTTCCACCGTCGCGGGCGATCCGTCGTAGTTCGGGGGCATTACGGGGCCGCCTCGGTAACCCTCTTCGGTGATCTGCGTCCATCGCACGGACGGCGTCCACAGGGATCGCATGAAAGTGCGATCGACTCCCGGGATCAGGAAGACCGTGTCGTTGATCTCCTGCAGTGCCTTGAGATAGCGCGGATCGTAGATATCCCCTTGCGTGTTCTCGACGGCGACTCTCACGGAGCTTCCGAATCCGCCGAGGGCCGCCTTGTTGGCCAGGTAGTTCTGGACGAACGGGTGTGAGCGGGGAAGCGTGTCTTCGAAATTGGCGTTGACCGTCAGTCGCGACATCTCCCAGCCAAGAATGGCCGTGATCAGCGCGCAGAGGACGACGATGGTCGCGCGATGATTGAAGATCAGGCGCTCCAGGCCGTTGCCGGAGCGATGATTGAACGTGGCCGAATCGGAGACGACTTCCATCGCATCGCGACCATGCGTGCTGTGTACCATCTGGCGGAGTCCTATTGATTTGTCGCTTGAGCGGGTCGCAGCCCGGCAGTGTCGACGCCCAGGTAGCCGACCAACGCCAGTGTTCCCTTGGCGGTTTCAGTCGCGCCGTACACCGGAATTCGATGGCTCAGTTCGACGCGGTGGAACGACAATCCCTCGTCCTCGCTGCGCAGTGCCAGGCCTGTATCGCTCACGAGCACGACGCTCTTTCCGTCATCCAGCACGGCACCGGCCGTGATGCTGGCCTCGGTGCCGGTCGAGATCTGGGTCCATGACGCGCCGCCATCGACGCTCCGGTAGGCCGCGCCGCGCAGGCCGAAGGCGACGAGGAACTGCGCCGTTCCCACGATGTCGAACAGCGTTCCCCGGCATCCGGTGCTGGACGAGACGAATCGCCCGGTCTCGCGATCGAGCTTGTAGACGAACCCCTTTTCGCCTGTGATGTAGACCTCGCCTCCGATGCCACGGACGGCGTTGAGGTTCAGGAAGTCGGGATTGTCGATCTGGTGCAGCCAGGGCAACCACGACTTCCCGCCATCGTGGGTCGCAACGATCATTCCGAACGAGCCGACGGCGAATCCGTTCATTTCGTCGGTGAACCACACGCCAAGAAACGGCAGCGAGACGTCGCCTTCGGTGTTGAGCTTCAGCTCGTCGGCGTAGCGCTGCATGCCGCTCTCGCCGCTGCGGACCCTGTCGAGGTAGAACTTTTGTAGCGAGTCGCGGGCGGCGACGTGGTCAAACTGCTTCTGCCATGAAGATCCGCCATCGGTGCTGTGAAGAATCACTCCGTCATGGCCGGTCGCCCAGGCGTCATGCTCGTTCAAGAGTTGTACGGAGACCAGGTCCGTCTGGACCGGTACGACGGATTGCTGCCAGCTCCGGCCGTTGTCGTTGGAGCGAATTGCGAGGCCTCGGAGTCCAACTGCCAGTGTCCGGTTGGCCACCGTCGTTATGGCCACCAGCGGCTCGCGATCTGGCCGCAGCGCGCCGCTGAGTGGCGTCGCCGCCTCGAGCAGTGGATCGATGTAGCCCGTCTTGCCGATGTTCGACGGCAGCCCGATGCACAGGCCGCAGAACAGCGCGAGCGCGGTTGCCGTGAAGGTGTTAGCAGGTACGCGACGCTTGCGTCGCGAGCCCAGGAGAGCAGGAACGCCGGCGATGGATGGGCGTTGAGGGGATGTCATGTCTGGACCCGTGCGTGCGTTGGGGAGCGCGCGCTTTCGTCGCGCCCCCCGTCAGCAGATGATCGACATCAGCGGATGCCGGTGGCGGCCAGGCGCGACGAAGTGAACGTACCCATGTCCGGCAGCTTGACGTTGGCCGTCGACACGGAGTGCTCATTGGCGGCAGACATGTAGTACTCGCCCTTGGCCAGGTCCACGAAACCGTAGCGTTGGCCGATCGTGTACGACGCCTGGTCCGGCCCGTAGATCACCGACGGGAAGTCCAGGCCGACACGGTACAGCTTGCCGCCTTGGTCGTATCCGTCCGTGGCCACGATCTGCCACGAATCCTCGTCGACGTAGAAGGTGCGTCTCGACAGCGCGTGACGCTTGCCCGGCTTCAAGGTCGCCTCCACCACCCAGACCCGATGCTTCTCCCAACGAATCATGTCGGGGTTCGGATGCTTGGGCGTCATGAACTTGTCCGTCGAAAAGGCTGCGGTGAACATGGCGAAGTTGTTGTACGGGATGAAGATCTCCTTCTTCCCGACGAGCTTCATGTCGAAGCGATCCATGCGGCCCGAGTAGATGTTGACCTCGTCATAGGTGAGCGCCCCGCCGAAATTCGCCGACGGCGTGTCGTAGGAAAACTCCGGGGCAGTGCGTACACGTCGCTGGCCTGGCGTGTAGACCCACACCAGTTGGTCGGCATTGGCGTAGTCGGCCGAGTACGTCAGCAAGATGTTGTAGCCGACGGCCGAGACGGGCGCCTTGCCGAAGCACAGCTGCTTGAAGTAGTACGGGTCGGGCAGGCTGCTGGCCTTCGGGTCGTAATACGTGTTGGCGAACAGGCAGTCGAAGTCGCCAAGGAAGACCTGGTGGCCCGAGGCGTCCGACAGGAAGCTGGCCTGGCGGTTGTCGACGTCCGCCGGAATGTAGCGGAGCAGGAAGTTCCACATCACCTCGTAGCCGTTCTTCGGGATCGGGAAAGGAACACCGCCGTAGGCGCCCTTCACCGCATCGCCCGTCACCTGGCCGGTCAACTCGGCCCGGGTTGCGTTCTTGATGCTGTTGTCGAGCACCCATTGCGGATAGGGTGCGTTCCGATGCGTCGGGTAGACGTTGAGGTGGAACGAGGGGTATTGCTGGAGCGTCGCCGCAACGCCGGCAGTCACCTGGTCCTTGTACTGGGCGAGGTTCTTCGCATCGATCGTCACCTCGATCTTCTCGTTCGCGTACGGGTCCGGATAGTGCCCGCTTCCCGCCTTGTAGCCGGCAGGCGGAGCGATGGGTGCGGGGTTGTAGGCCGGGATGGAGCCGTCGGCATTGGCCGCCTTCTCGGCGCCGAAGGGCGTCAGGCTGACGCCCAGTTGCCTGGCCTCGTCCGCAGTGACCGCGGCATCGGCGCCGGACGCAAGTGCGAAGGCGCCCAGGGCAATGGCGATGACGTTCTTGAGTGAATTCATGTCTGTCTCCGGATCTGTCAGAACGAGGCTTGCACCGTGAGCGAAACCCAGCCCTTGTCGTTGTACATAAAGGTTCCGTTCCCGCCGGCATAGAACGTCGGGAATCCCGGGGTGCCATTGGCGACGCCCGCTGCGGCGCCTCCATTGGTGATGCCGTTGGACTTGGAGTGGTACCCGTTGTATTGAAGCGTGATGTCCCACTTCTGTTGCACCAGCGCCTCGATGCCGGCGGTGAACAGGACGCCATGCTCGTTGACCGGCGCTCCCATGCTCGCGGTGTTCCCCTTGACGCCGTACATTGCGAACAGCGGCAGACCGAGGTCGACGCTCGGAAATACGCCGAGCCATTGAGGCTTGAAGAGTCCGGCGAACAGCACGGCGTTGCGCGTGGAGCAGCCGTTGGCAACGGAACCCGAAGGGCAGGCCGCGGCGTTGCTGGTTCCGTTGAACATAGCCGCGTTGCTGGTCACCGAATTGAGGTGGGAGTAGCCGACTTCAGCGAGGAAGATGCCGGTGTCCCACACGGGAGTCGGCGTCAGCCCACCGACGGTGTTGACGATGACGTTCGTGACATTGCCGCGAGCACCCTCGGTACCCAGCGCATCGTTCGGATTGGCCGCCGAGCTGTTGAGCGCCGTGCCTCGGCGATAGGAGATCTCGGCTCCCAGGCTGTACGCGTCGATCTGCTTCTCGAGACTCAGGCCGTAGAGCTTGACGTGCCTGGCGTAGGCCAGGTGATAGTTCTCGGCTTCCCCTGTCTGTGGATCGTACTGAACCAATGGCATCCACGGCTGCGTCTCATCGAGTTGCCGGTAGTAGGCCGAAACGGCACCGCGCAGTGCCGAAGGCGCCCAAGCCAGCTTCAGGCCGTAGTTCGAGTCGACGTTCTTCGGCGCGATGTCGGGAGCGTGCTGGCCCAGTCCGAAGGCGGAAGTCAGGGCCGCGCCTCGCGGGCCACGAGTCAGGAAGTCGGCGAAGCTCAGGTAGGTGCCACCCTCTGGAAGGAGGTTCCCCTTGAACTTCAGGAAGTACTGTCCTTCGACCACCAGATCCTGCGTGATCTGTGTCGACAGATAGAGCTGCTCGCGCGGGATGGCGAGTTCCTTGGCCTGCGAGCCCGGTGCGGAGGCGCCCTTGATGTTGTCGGCCGCGTTCTGCGAGTAGTTGATGCCGAGCGTGCCGAAGAAGGTGGCGTTGCCCCAGTACTTCGTCAGGCGTCCGACGTCGACGGATGCATCGTGGTCGCCGACCTTGAAGTTGGCGAACGCGAAGGCATCCAGCAGGCCTGCGCCGTCCTTGTAGTACCTCTTCGTGTAACTGGAGAACTCATTGTTCGTGTACGCCCCGAGCGACGAGTAGGGCGTGCCGGGCGCGAGATCGCCTGGATTGGTGCGTACGTGGTCGCGAAACGCGAAATCGTTGAACAGCGACGCGCTCATGCGTGCGCCGAAGCCGCCTTTGCTTTCGGCGTCGAGCTCCATCAGGTCGGACAAGCGGTTCGTGACGACCCCGCCCTGCTTGACGCTGTAGTCCGACTCGGCGAAGACCGGGTTGTTCCCGATGTTGTCGTTGATCTTTTGGGTGCGGATGCCCAGGGTGTACGCGATCGAATTGTCCCAGCGGACAGTCCAGTCGGGTGACCCCGTATCGATCTCGATGGCATGCGCGCCGAGGGACGTCGCCCCGGCCATCGCGGCGGCCACCACGCTGCGTCTCAGCGGTGGCGGGCATCCGAATTGTGTCGCGATCCTCTTCATCTGATGTCTCCTGCTGTCGTTGTCAAAGCCGGGCTTGGTCGTCAAGTCTGGCCTCACAATAACTGAGGAATAGTCAGCTGTAGTAGATGGTGTTTGTACTAGGTAGGGACGCCTTGCTAGTCTTTCTACTCAGTAAAAGTCAGTCTGCAAGGTCTCTTTTCAGTGGTCGAAGATGAAGATGTGTCATCTAATAGTTGAATGATAGTCAGTTCTTGGTTATCATCCAAAAATGGCGAGTGTGCTTCCGGCGCACCGCATCGGAACGACCGGACAACCGGCGTGGCACTCAACGGCCAGGAGACAGTCGACATGCAAGATCGGAGCGAGGCTTTGCCCGAATCGGAATCGAGGACCACGGGGGTGCCAGGTCACGTCCCGCCGGAGCTCGTCCGCGAATTCGACTTCCGCACCGGTCTGGGTGATCGACCCCATGAGGTGGTCGGGGCGCTTCACGGCGGTCCGCGCATCGTCTATTCGACGACCAACCATCACCACGTGGCTGGTGTGGGCAGCTGGATTCCGACTCGCGCGGAGGACATTCGCGCAGTACTTCAGGACGCCGAAGCCTTCTCGAGCCGGGTCGTGCGATCGAGCTCGGCGCTCACGCTGATCCCGCTCGAGCTCGACCCGCCCGAGCACGGTGCGTTTCGCGCGATCATGAATCCTCTGTTCTCTCCAAACCGGATCAAGGTCCTCGAGGCGAAGATTCGCGACCGGGCGCGTGCGCTCGTCGAGAACTGCGCCGCAAAGGGCGAAAGCGAATACATCGATGACTTCGCTCGTCCGCTGCCCATCGGCATCTTCGTCGACCTCATGGGCCTGCCGCCCGAAGATCTGGAACGCTTCCTGGCATGGGAGAAGCTGATCATCCACGACATGGGTGCGCGGGCACGGACGATGAAGGAGGTTGGCGACTACCTGAGTGGCCTGATCGCGGATCGGCGCGTCCATCCCACTGACGATCTCATCACGTTTGCGGTCAAGAGCGAAATCGATGGCAAGCCGCTGAGCGATGCGCAGGTGCTGGGCATCTGCGTGCTGCTCTTCATGGCTGGCCTTGATACGGTGACGAGCGCGCTCGGCTTCCAACTTCGCTATCTCGCGGAGCACCCGAATGAGCAGCAGAGGCTGCGCGATGATCCGAGCTTGATTCCCGCGGCGGTGGAGGAGCTTCTTCGCGCCTATGCCGTGGTCAACACCACCCGCTATGCGACGCGCGACGTGGAACTCGCCGGTGTAACGATCAAGAAGGGTGACAACGTCACCTGTTCGACGATCCTTGCCTCGCGTGACCCGCGCGAGTTCGAGCGATCTGACGAGGTGTTGTTGGATCGAAGCCCCAACCTGCACAACGCGTTCTCGTATGGGCCGCATCGCTGCATCGGTTCTCATCTGGCCCGGCGCGAACTGGTCATCGGCTTGGAGGAATGGCTGAAGCGCATCCCACCGTTCCGTCTGAAGGACGGTCAGGCCCTGGAGGCGCATGGTGGCGGCGTCTTCGGCCTCGAAGCGCTTCCGCTCGTCTGGTAAGGGCGCTCGTGGCTGACAGCCAGCACCATGAGCCGGCGGCGGCCGAGTCGCTGCAAGCATGCAGGCTGGAGGGATTCGGCCTGTCGCTCGGAGCCGATGTGGGTGGCGATCCCGGGGCTCCGGTCGTGGTGCTCCTGCCTGGCGCTGGTCAGACCCGGCGCGCATGGCGTTCCGCAGCAAGGGCGCTTGTTGAGCAAGGCTACCGTGTCCTGTCGATCGATCTGCGGGGACATGGCGAAAGCGACTGGGCGCCAGACGGAAACTACACGATCAATGCGTTCGTCGCCGACCTGGACCTCGTGACGGCGGGCTTGGCGCGGCCGGTCGTACTGGTGGGGGCGTCTCTAGGCGGCATCGCTGCGTTGATCCTGGCCGCCGCACATCCCGAGCGAATCGCGGGCCTGGTGCTGGTGGACGTTGTGCCGAGAATGGAACCGGAAGGATTAGCCCGCATCCGGGCCTTCATGACGGGTCATGCGAACGGATTCGCGAGCGTGCAGGAGGCATCCGACGCGGTGGCGACCTATCTCCCCCATCGACGTCGCCCCACGAGCACGCGCGGAATCGAGCGCAGCCTGCGGAGAGGAGCCGACGGCCGCTGGTATTGGCATTGGGACCCCGCCTTCCACTCCGGCTCCGACCAGCGAAGCAAAGGGGGAATGTTCGAACGCATGGCGGCCTGCGCCGCGCAGCTCACGACTCCGACCTTGCTCGTGAGTGGACGCTCCAGCGAAGTGGTCGGCCGCGAAGGTGCGCGTGACCTGCTTCGCCTGATTCCGCACGCACGATGGATCGACGTCGAAGGGGCTTCGCACATGGTGGCCGGAGATCGCAACGACGCGTTCGTCGCAGCAATTGAGCCCTTCCTTGCTGAAACGCTGGATGACAGCCGAGGCGACCGGGGCAGTCGCACAGACGAATCGAACCGAGGAGTGGACATAGATGACTGAGGAGTTGGCCCAGCCGGCGTTGCTGCAAGCCTGGATCGGTCGCAGCGAGGCGGCCGTCGACCGAATCCATCCGGCACCGGGGCGAGCGCTCGCCGCGCTGCTGGATAGTGCGGCGCAGGCGCTGGTCGAGGGCGACCCATTGCCGCCGCTGGCCCACTGGCTGCATTTCCAGCAGCCTGTCCCGCAGGCCCAGTTGGGCGTCGATGGGCATCCACATCGTGGCGGCTTCCTGCCTCCCGTTTCACTGCCGCGACGCATGTGGGCGGGAGGACGACTGAAGTTCGGCCGGGCGCTCAGTATCGGGGAGGTGGCCACTCGCCGCTCCGAGATCATCGGCGTGAAGGTCAAGCAGGGGACATCCGGCATGCTCGTGTTCGTGAAGGTCGCTCATCGCATCGAAGGCGAAGACGGCCAGATCGCCATCAACGAGGAGCAGGACATCGTCTATCGCGAGCCTCCTCGTCCCGGCGTCGACGTCGCGGTACCGGTGCCTGCCCCGGCCGGCGCGACTTGGCATCGCACGATCCAGCCCGATCCGGTGCTTCTGTTCCGCTACTCGGCGCTGACCTTCAACGGGCACAGGATCCACTACGACCGCCCCTATGCCTGTGATGTCGAGGGCTACTCTGGTCTGGTCGTGCACGGTCCGCTGCTCGCCACCTTGCTCGTTGATCTGGTCGCGCGAAATGCGCCCGCTGCCCGAATTGCGGGCTTCGAATTCAGAGCGGTTCGTCCTTGCTTCGATGGTGGTCCCCTTCATCTGTGCGGGCGCCCGTCTGGTGACGGCGGCGTCGCACTGTGGGTGGCGGATGCCGCGGGCAACCTCTGCATGGAGGCGCGGACTTCGCTGGGCTGAATCCAATGGCTTCCGACACGAGAGAACGAATCATGATTGCCGAGAGCGCTCACTGTTCATACCAGGACATCCGCGAGGCGATCCGCGCGCTGTGCGCGGAATTTCCCGATGACTACCACCGCAGGATCGACGAGGCACGTGGGTATCCCGAAGCCTTCGTCGATGCCCTGACCAAGGCCGGCTGGCTGGCCGCAATGATCCCGACCGAATACGGCGGTTCGGGCCTCGGCCTCGCCGAGGCCACGGTAGTGATGGAGGAGATCAACCGCAGCGGCGGCAATTCAGGAGCGTGCCACGGGCAGATGTACAACATGGGGACGCTGCTGCGGCATGGCTCCGAGGCGCAGAAGCGCCTCTACCTGCCAAAGATCGCCAACGGAGAATGGCGCCTGCAGTCGATGGGGGTCACGGAACCGAGCACGGGAACCGACACGACCAAGATCAAGACGACCGCCGTCAAGCGTGGTGACAGGTACGTCGTCAACGGGCAGAAGGTGTGGATCTCGCGAGTCCAGCACTCGGACTGGATGATCCTGCTGGCACGAACGACGCCGCTCGCCGAAGTGACGAGGAAGTCGGAAGGCATGTCGATCTTCATGGTCGATCTTCGGCAGGCGGAGAAGAGCGGCATGACCGTGCGCCCGATCCCGAACATGGTCAACCATGAGACCAACGAGCTGTTCTTCGAGAACCTGGAGATCCCTGAGGAGAACCTGATCGGCCAGGAGGGACTGGGCTTCAAGTACATCCTGGACGGACTGAACGCCGAGCGAACACTGATCGCGGCCGAGTGCATCGGCGACGGCTACTGGTTCATCGACCGCGTATCGAAATACGTCGGCGAGCGCGTCGTCTTCGGGCGCCCCATCGGTCAGAACCAGGGCGTGCAGTTCCCGATCGCGGAGAGCTACATCGAGGTCGAGGCGGCCAATCTCATGCGCTGGCAGGCCTGTTCCTTGTTCGATGCGCACCAGCCCTGCGGTGCGCAAGCCAACATGGCCAAGTACCTCGCTGCCAAGGCGAGCTGGGAGGCCGCCAATGCGTGCATCCAGTTCCATGGCGGGTTCGGCTTCGCGAATGAATACGACGTCGAACGCAAGTTCCGCGAGACCCGGCTCTACCAGGTCGCACCGATCTCGACCAACCTGATCCTGAGCTACATCGCCGAGCATGTGCTTGGCATGCCTCGCTCGTTCTGATCATGCGGTCGATGCTGTTCGTACCGGGCGATCGTCCGGAGCGCTTCGAACGCGCGCGTGCCAGCGGCGCCGAGGCTGTGATAGTCGACCTGGAGGATGCGGTCGCACCCGAAGCCAAGCTTCATGCTCGCGGATTGCTGGCCGGGTGGCTCGCCAGTCGCTCGGGCGTCCTGGTTCGCGTCAACGCCGTCAACACCGCGGATTTTCGCAAGGACATGCTGGTCGCGAGTCTTCCGGGCGTCGACGGGGTCGTTGTGGCGAAGGCGGAGTCACCGGAAGAGATCGCGGTGGTTGCCGACGCGATCTCTGGCCGGCCTGTCTACCCGCTCATCGAGTCGGCGTTGGGGCTTCATCGAGCGCGTGAAATCGGTGCAGTGAAGGGCGTCGAGGCGCTGATCTTCGGGTCCATGGACTTCCAGGCGGACCTGGGGATTCGCGGCGACGGCCCGGAGCTCGATCCGTATCGTGCCCAATTGGTCTTGGCTTCGCGCCTGGCCGGTCTGTCGCCGCCGATCGACGGCGTGACGGTTGCGATCGAGAACGACAACGGATTGAGGAGCGCCGCGACCTGGGCACGTGGCATGGGCTTCGGCGGGAAGCTGTGCATTCATCCGCGGCAGGTTGCCATCGTCAACGAGGCCTTCGGGCCGACGATGACCGAATTGAATTGGGCGACCCGGGTTGTCGCTGCCGATGCAGCATCGAACGGGGCCGCGACGCGGATCGATGGCCAGATGGTTGATCGGGCGATTGTTGTCAGAGCAAGGAATCTGCTTGCTCAGAAGGAACGAGGAAACGCATGAAGGTACTGGTTGCAGTGAAGAGGGTCGTGGACGCCAACGTCAAGGTGCGCGTCAAGGCGGACGGCTCCGGCGTCGATGTCGCCGGTTTGAAGATGAGCATGAATCCTTTCGACGAGATCGGCGTCGAGGAGGCCGTCCGGTTGAAGGAGAAAGGCGCGGCAACCGAAGTCGTCGCCGTGAGCTGCGGCCCTGCTGCGTGCGCGGAGACCTTGCGCACGGCGCTGGCGATCGGTGCGGACCGAGCCGTCCTGGTCGAGACGGACGTGGAGCTCCAGCCGCTAGCGGTCGCGAAGCTGCTCAAGGCATTGATCGACCACGAGCGGCCGCAACTGCTTATCCTCGGCAAGCAGGCGATCGATGACGATTGCAACCAGGTGGGCCAGATGGTCGCAGCGCTGGCGCGATGGTCGCAGGGCACGTTCGCCTCGAAGATCGCCGTGGCCGATGGCCGTCTGCTCGTCGTTCGCGAGATCGATGGCGGCCTGGAGACGCTCAGCCTGTCCTTGCCTGCTGTCGTCACAACCGACCTGAGGTTGAACGAACCGCGCTACGTGACGCTACCGAACTTGATGAAGGCAAAAAAGAAGCCGCTCGAATCGATGTCGACCGACGCGCTCGGGGTCGACGTCGCACCGCGGCTCAGGACGATCCGCATCAGCGAGCCGCCGCGGCGCGTCGCCGGCGTGAAGGTGGCAAGCGTCGACGCGCTTGTCGAGATGCTCAAGAACGAAGTCAAGGTGATCTGATGTCTGTACTCGTCGTCGCGGAACATGAACTTGGCGCGCTCAAGGGTGCCACTCTGAATGCAGTCACGGCGGCGTCGCTGTGCGGCAGTGACGTTCACGTACTGGTTGCCGCCGGAGATGCGCTCGATGCGGTCAGTGCCGCCTCGCGGATCGCCGGGGTGGCCAAGGTGATCCACGCCAAGGGCGCGGGCTTGGAGCACCAACTCGCGGAGGATGTCGCTGCCCAAGTCGCGGCAATGGCGCCCGGTTACACCCACGTGCTCTTTCCCGCCACATCACACGGCAAGAACATCGCTCCTCGCGTCGCGGCCCTGCTCGACGTCGCCCAGGTCAGCGAGGTCACCCGGATACTCGCACCAGACACTTTCGAGAGACCGATCTACGCAGGCAATGCGGTAGCCACGGTGCAGAGCACCGATCGGGTCAAAGTACTTACCGTTCGCACGACCGCATTCGAGTCTGCGGGCGCTGGCCTGAGTGCTGCTCCGGTAGAGGCCGTCGCTGCGGTGCAGGAAACTGGCCTGTCTGCCTTCGTCAGTGCCGAGATCGCTGCGCTTGAGCGCCCCGAGCTCACCGCAGCAAGAGTCATCGTCAGCGGTGGGCGCGCCATGGGCAGCAGCGAGAAATTTGCCGCGGTGCTTGCTCCGCTGGCCGACAAGCTCGGCGCGGCGCTCGGGGCCAGCCGTGCCGCGGTCGATGCCGGCTACGCGCCGAACGATT
Organism: Scleromatobacter humisilvae; assembly: GCF_023231945.1. GTDB lineage: Bacteria > Pseudomonadota > Gammaproteobacteria > Burkholderiales > Burkholderiaceae_C > Scleromatobacter > Scleromatobacter humisilvae. The sequence goes on along the minus strand of NZ_JAJLJH010000001.1, from coordinate 1,687,302 downwards.
GGCAGGTCGGACAGACAGGCAAGATCGTTGCGCCGCAGCTCTACGTCGCTTGCGGCATCAGCGGTGCCATCCAGCACCTGGCCGGCATGAAGGACAGCAAGATCATCGTCGCCATCAACAAGGACCCGGAGGCGCCGATCTTCGGCGTCGCGGACTACGGCCTGGAGGCCGACCTGTTCGTCGCAGTACCTGAACTCGTCGAGAAGATCTGAGGAGTCAGCATGGAGCGAGTCTTTGCGGTGACCGGTGCGTTTGGTGTGCTTGGCAGAGCCTTGACACGACGGTTCATGGATGCGGGCGATCATGTGATTTTGATCGACCGGGTGGTGGCGGGAGAGGCGTTGCGTTCGGAGTTCGCGAGCGAACTCGTCCTCGACAGCGTCGACCTTGGAGATCTGGAGGGCACCGGCGCTGCCATTGCGAGAGGCGTCAGGCACTTCGGCCATCTCGATGGCTTGATCAACGCTGCCGGCGGCTTCGAATGGGAGAAGCTGCAGGAAGGCAGCCTGGACACCTGGGACAGGATGTACGCGACCAATCTGCGAACCGCAGTGGTCGCATCGAAATGTGTGCTCCCGCACCTTCTGAAGAGCGGGTATGGCCGCATCGTCAACATCGGGGCAGCCGCTGCGGCAAAGGCTGCAGGCGGCATGGGCCCCTACGCTGCGTCGAAGGCGGGGGTGGCTCGGCTGACCGAGAGCCTTGCCGAGGAGGTCAAGGATCGGTTGATCACCGTCAATGCCGTCCTTCCTTCCATCCTCGACACGCCCCGAAATCGCGCAGACATGCCCGACGCGGATTTCGGACGCTGGGTGTCACCGGGCGCCATCGCCGAGTTGGTCACCTTCTTGTGTTCCGAGCAGGCCGCAGCAATTACCGGCGCCTCCATTCCAGTGACAAATCGCTGCTGACGCGCATTGGACGGCCTGCCGCGCACCGGTCCTGAGTGGCGGCGATCGCCTCGACTATGACAACGTGGCAAGAAGGCGGCTAGAGCGGCGACCTAAGACCCTCTCGTCATCATAAAACTGACGACGCGTCAGTTTGTGGCATACTCGGCTCACCGATCGGGCACATGTTTCGTCGAGCGCTCCATGTCAAAAGGATTCGGACGATCGACAAGTGCGCCTCGTCGCAGACGCTTTCTGGGGCCGGTCGCCGCCCAGTGAAGACGATGCGGACGCAGCGGCGCAAACTTTCCGCGCGGCTCCATCGGAAACTGGCGACCTCCTGAGGAGACAAATCATGGCCTTGCTTCGCCATTGCTTGGAAACGCTGCGCGCACGCGAGCGCGAGATGCAAACTCGAACCTTCGTTGGCATGACGGTGAAGACCTTCCCGTTGGCAAAGGTCGCTCCTGAAATCGATGAGCTCGAGCGCCTGATGCTGCGCCCAGCATCGAGCGCCTCGACGGCCGACGCTTCGTCGTCCGTGGCGAGGCGGAAGGCAGCGTAGGGCGGTCGACGACCCGTGCCGCAGTGCGATTGCCGTGCTGGACGTTGCGCGGCAGTCAAATATTCGGCACCGAGCCTGCAGTTGCCCGCGGGCTTCGTCGGATCACCACGAAGGAGGGAATGTCATGCAGCAACGCCTGGACATGGTCATGCTTCCGGTGCGAGACCGGGCTCACGCCGTGAGGTTCTACGAGCAAGGACTTGGGTGGACGCCGCGCAGCGGCGCGCAGACTGGCCACTCGGTCAAGTACGCCGCGAGCGGAATACTGGTCGCGATGATCGACCGTGAGTACCTGAGCAAGGAGTGTGGGCTGCCCGGATCAACGGTTGCAGCGTCAGGAATGACGCTGGTCACGTTCGTGGACAGCATCGAACAGGTTGACCAGGCGGCCGTCGACGTCATGAAGGCGGGCGGTTCGGTGACGAGCGCGCCACGCATTCGCGACGGCGGCCTGTATACCTTCTACTTCACCGACCCGGACGGCAATCCGTGGGAGGTCGTCTGGTCGCCGGACGCGAAGTAGCAAGATCAGCTCGTGCGAACGCCGTGCAAGGCATGGTAGACGCAAGCCCCCCGCATCGGAGGCGGCAGCCGCAGAGGGTGCTGTCAGCTTCTCTGACACCCTCGCGAATGAATTCCCTCATCAGAACGCATGTATAACTGACGGTGTGTCAGTTTGTAGTATTCTTGAGTCCTGAATCGGGCTCAATCTCGTGCATCTCCGCAGAGTGGAGTCTGAGTTTGGGTTGACTTGCAAGTACGGCTCGCCGTTGCAATCCCGAAAGGCAAATGGCTGTTCCATGAAGAGGCGGTCGCAGGAGTGCCATGGCGCTCCCACCTGACGGCCAGGGTGGCTCGCAGACTCTTGAGGAGCCACCTCGTGGCCTTGCTGCTACTGCTTTCGCGCATACCTGCGCACGAAGTCTCAATTCTGAAAGGTTCTGTCTATGAGCACCCAAGTCTGGTTTATCACAGGTTCTTCGCGCGGCTTCGGGCGTGAACTGGCGACGGCCGCCCTGGAAGCGGGCGATTCCGTGGTCGCAACCGCTCGCCGGCCCGAGCAGCTCCATGAGCTGGTCAAGCAATATGGCGGCAGAGTGCTTCCAGTTGCCCTCGACGTGACCGAGCCCGCAGCAGCCACCGCCGCCGTTGAGGCCGCAGTCAAGCGTTTCGGTCGTCTAGACGTGGTCGTCAACAATGCCGGCTACGCCAACGTGTCTCCTATCGAAACGACGAGCGAAGAAGATTTTCGGAAGCAGTTCGAGACGAATTTTTGGGGCGTCTACAACGTGTCGAAGGCTGCTCTCCCGGTCTTGCGAAAGCAGGGGCACGGCATCGTCATGCAGTTCTCGTCGGTTGGTGGACGGGTGGGTGGTACGGCCGGCCTCGGTTCCTATCAAGCCGCAAAGTTCGCGGTGGATGGCCTGACGCGCGTGCTCCAGACGGAAACTGCTCCGTTCGGCATCAAGTACCTGGTCGTCGAACCGGGCGGCTTCGCTACGGACTGGGCGGGTGCGTCCATGACGATCCCCGACATCGCACCTGAATATGACCAGACCGTGGGCGAGTTCGCCCGCATCCTGGCCTCTGGTCGTGCGTCGGCGGGCGATCCGAAGCGCGCTGGCGAAATTCTCGTCCGGGTCGTCAAGCATCCCGCTATGCCGACGCATCTGCTGTTGGGCGCTGGCGCCGTCAAGATGGCCCAGCAATACTCTCAGCAGCAGATCGCCGAAGCTGCCGCGTGGGAGCAGGTCAGCAGTTCGGCGAATTTCGATCAGCCGTATCCCGTCGATCTCCCCGCCGGCCGTGCTTGACAGCGGCTGCCACCGAATCGAAACCGGTCAGTACGGAGTCCGAGTCGTCGGGGTGCTGGACGATCAGTGAGGCATGAACATGACCAGGCAATTTGAGAACAAGGTAGCCATCGTCACCGGAGGCGGTAGCGGCATGGGGCGCGCCATCGCCGTCCTTCTGGCGCAGCGCGGCGCTGCGGTGACGGTGGTCGGTCGTCGGCTGGACAAGCTCAACGAAGCCGTCGAGGCCATTCGCGCCGCAGGTGGAAAGGCGCTTGCCGTGACCGGTGATGTGAGCAAGCCCGAGGACATCGAGAACGCCGTCGCACGTACCGTGGCCGAGTTCGGCGCGCTGCACTATGCCGTGAACAACGCAGGTGTCTCAGGCGAGTTCGATCAGACCGCGGACGTGCCACTGGAGGCGTGGGAGCGTGTCATCGGGATCAACCTGGACGGCATATTCTACGGACTCAAGTATCAGATCCCGGCGATCAAGCAGGCCGGCGGCGGCGCGATCGTGAATGTGTCCAGCGTCTTTGCCGATCGAGGTGGTCCGACGGTCGCCTATTCGACGGCAAAGCATGGCATTCGGGGCCTGACGCGCGCGGCCGCCAAGGAGTACGCCGCTAGCGGCATCCGCATCAACGAATTGCAACCTGGCGTGATCGACACCGAGATGACGCAAGCGCACCCGGAAGGCACGCAGGCGGTTGTCGATCGCGGTATTCCCATGCATCGCGTTGGCCGCTGCGAGGAAATCGCAACCGCAGTCTGTTTCCTGCTTTCCGAGGAAGCCTCCTACATTACGGGCGCGCACCTGGCTGTGGACGGCGGATTTCTCGCCTGAGCGGGCAACTGCGAGGCATCCTCCCCTTAATGCTCTGCGAGCCTGCCCCCGGGGGCGACCGTGCCCGCACGTAGCGTGCGCCTCGGCACGCGCCTCGCCGCGGTGAGCGTGATTTCGGAGTCCTCTGTCAGCGCGCTTTTAGGGAGCCCTCTGGCGCGCACAGATCTGGAAGGTAGGGGACACGAGAAAAGGCACTATAGTGATAACTATTCTTAACGCCAGAGCCGCGTAACTTGCGCGATCCGAGGGCCGTCGCGGCACTCCGCCATCACGGAGCTTCGCTTAAAACTTGAGGTCGAACTGACTGCTCAGTCGTTTGACAACTCGTTGCGCCAAACCTCGATGGTCGAGAGACCTCGAAAGTGAGGCCTGGACTCCCTCGCGTGTCATGCGCCCGTGAGGTGAGACCACTGTCACGTTGATCTGCACGATCAACGGTTCCTTGAGAACCTGCGAGAGCAGAAGACATTCCTGATCATCGGCATCGACCACTTCGAGCGCGACGAGCTTGTCGGGGAAGTGCTTCCAGAACTCTGCATGCTCCAGCGGGTCGACCACGGTTGCGCTGATGAGTCCGCCTCGCGGGGGCTCAACGCCGACCTTGATCTTGACAGTTTGGGATTCGGCGCACGCCAGTTCCTGGACCGGCTTGCCGGTGTTGGGCGACAGAATGGCACCGCCCGGCGTCGTCACGTCGGCGCCGCCGGCATTCGCGCGTCTGAGCATCTGTCGGGCCAGGTCGATGTCCGGACTTTCGTGCAGCTCTTTCACGAAATCCTCGCCGCTCATGCCGCGTTGTGCCTTTTCGAACAGGCCGCGCAGGTGATTCGCAGTCTTCTTGGTGCGCTCCACGTCTTCCGCAGCTGAATCTTCGGGCTTGGCATGAGGAGTCTTCTTCTGGGCGCTCTCCACTTGCACCTTGCATAGCGGAATCTGTTTCAGATGTTCGAGAGAGAAGCAGTCGATCCAGTCCTCGTGACTATGAGGAGACAACTGAGTGAGCAGCTTCTTGGCGGCCGCAATTGCTGGCGCGAGTGCGGAGGCAGGAACGAATTCGCCCTTGAAATCGTCGTTGAAGTTCATGAGTACTCGCGTGTTGTGAATGGGTTTGCCCTCGACGCAGGTGCCGGGGCTGAAGGTCAGCGGTGTTGCCATGGTCTCGGTGCCATTGCCTTGAACTACTTCTTCATAGGCGAAATCACGCATCTTTGATCTCCTTGAATTCCGTGCTGGTAGCGCTCGTGTCCGACTCTCCGGCAGGGCGCTTTGCGTTTGCCGCACTCTCTGACAGCAGCGAGGTGCTCGCCCTGGACAGCACCAGACATGCGAGCTTGAAGATCGCCGTGCTGCGACAGTCGAGTCGGTCGTTCTCAGGAAGATGGCGCAGCATGACGTCCGGCAGAGGTCCGAGGTTGGGGTCGCGCTCGTCCTGCACCATGACGCGAGGCCGGAGTTCCCGCAGGCGGAGCTCCGAGGCCGGCGAGAGGTGATGGCCTTGACCAAATCGGAGCGTCAGACAGAATTTCGAAGGGATGTGAAGAGACACCCGGCGCCAGAATTCGCACTCCTGGATCTCCTCGGGCGACAGGCTCAGATCCTTCTGATTTCTTCGCAGAATCGCGAAGAGGTCGTGCAAGTCCTTGGTAGACAGCCCGCTGAGCCACTCGGTGATTCCGATTCCGGACGGATCCAATGCCAGCGAACGGTCGCCGTCGAGCGCTGCACCGGTGATCGGTCCCTTCTTCCTCTTTCGCGCCCATTCAATGTCGCGCGAGCGGGGAATGTTCTCTTCCGCGACCTTTTGCTGTGCCGTCGTCAAGCCAGTTTCGTGTAAGGCTGCGTCTGGCATGAGTTCGAGACAGCGCAGCACGATGTAGCCAATCGTCTGGCTCGGTGTTGAGTCGGCCGGCCGAGTCGTGGGCGGTCGCGGGAGCTCCTGTGAAGGAAGGACACTTTCCAGCAGGGGTCGAGACTGACTGCGAACCATCGCGGACGGCAGCCATTGCCAAGCGTCGACTTCCTTGTCTTCAGATCGACACTTGATTTGCCTGAAGTTGGCTGCTGTGCGACCAAAAGCTTTGAACGTCGCATCGGCAGGTTTCAGATCCAGCGACTTGGCCTTCATCCAGATAGCCAGCAGCAGTGGCCAAGCCGACGCATAGAACTTGTACCCCGGATCAACAGCGCCGTGACCCGCGGCCGTCGCTGCGCTGATGGCTCGAATCCACCGGTCTTGCATGGGCTCTCCGTGTAGCCATGGGATGCATTCTTGCGGGGTGAGGGTGCCATTCAGCAGGCGCTGCATGACCGGTCGAAATCCAGGCCATAGCGACTCCATATAGGCAGTTCCTCGCAGCGATTGAGGTCGGAACTCGGGATCGCCGATGGCATTGCGCAGAACGTCTGGAAGCAAGGCATTCGCCGTCACATCCTGCATTTGAGCCACGGCGTCGAAGCGAAACAGTCGCTGGGCGTCGGGGCAGATCGAGACAGTGCGTTCCTCGAGGGCCTTAACGGCGCTGGCTGTGGCTGGGGTCAGTGGTGCCTGGCGCGGCGCATGCTTGCTTTTGTGAACGACATAGGGCGTGTTGAGGAATGTCATCGCGCCTGAACGCGTGACGCATCTGCTGGCGGCGCAGGAGACTTCCCCAATTCGACACGGCGCCTCGCTCATGACCTGTACCTTCACATCCTGTCGCTCGGCAGCGAGCGCATGCGAAAAGGTGGCGTAGATCTCCTCTTTGATCGGCTGTGCGTACTCGGTGAGATAGATCGACGAAGACGCCGACAGGCGCGGTTGGAACAACGTCGCCCCGCCCATCTCGTCCCACGCCGCCTGCGGAATCTCCCAAGCGTCGCCCTCCAGAATCCTGAACATTCTCTGGAGTGCGTCGCGAGCGCGGCTCGATCGAATCTTGCCCTCACCGATCAAATATGAGTCATCGGTAGTGCCGGCCTTTCGGGCTGCGTCCAGACAGTACTTGTTCACTGCATCAACGACGCCAACCCACTCGTCGTCCTCGAAGTCAGCCGGATCTGCGGACAACGGCAACGAACCGAACGTTGGATGCACGGTGCTCCACCGAGTCTTCACTGTCGAGACATGGGCGTTCCGCGGGTTCGCAATGACTTCGTCTGCCTGCAGGTTCAGCATGTCGGAGCAGAACAGAAAGATCGCGGTTCGATCCGGCGACGCGAGGTCTGCCAGCCCCAGTTTGATTCTTCGCGCGCGCCGCTCTTGTCCACCGAGCGAGTCGTCGGTGGTGCACCACTCGCCCAGAAGCGACGTGATCTCGTCCAGATTGTGAGAGGCGATCTGAGCGGGCACTCTGGTTGCCGCGACAGGACCACGTACCGATTTGAATTTGCGTTTGGGCGGGAAGACGCCGTTAGTCGCAGTCCTCTCGAGCGAGGTGGGAGAAAGGCAAGCCGACTCGAGCTCTGGCGATGACATCGCGCAGATGGACGGCGGCAGTTCGAGGCGGCGCCAACGCTCACATGCTGTCGCGAAGCGGACCAGCACCGATAGATCATCGGCGGGCCAACCTGAATAGCCCGAGATTCCTCTCAAGAAGTCTGCCGCTTCGCGCAGAAGTCTTCGACGAGTTGGCGCCGAAGCCTGTGTGGCGAGTGTCGCGATCGCTTGCGTCTGCGCCTGGGTCGGCAGCCAGAATGCGTGGACATAGTGACGGCGCGTCCAGGCGGCGCCCTCCGTCGCCCCAACTGTGCGAAGGGCGTCCTGGTCAAGCGTGGCGTCGATGGCCGCGTCGAGAGTCGGCAGTCCATCCACTGCCAACCTGGCCAGCAGGGTTGTTGCATAACGACAGGCGGGTCCGCGTCCCTGCGTGACCTGGCGTCGAACGCTCGCAACAAGCGAGTGATCGACCAGGCATTGCCTGCCGATGGAGGGCAGCGGGTCGCCGGCGCCTTCGCCTTCCGGGTCGTTGCGGATATCGAGCGGGAAGTCCGGAAGCTTGTATGGCGGGATCGATTTCGACAACGCGACAAGCGCCGTTGCATCGCCGAACATTCGGTCCGCATGCTCCGTCAGAATCCGCTGGAGATGGCCCATGGCCTCGTCGGGCGCGACACTCATCGTCCAGGAGAAGGAGGTCAGTAGCCATGTGCCGTGGCCAGTGAGGGCACGGACGAGCCATCGATCGACCAAGTTCTCGCCCATGCTCGTGACGAGCTGATTTCTCGCGAAATTCCGGTCTGCTGCGAAGTACTCCGTAGTGATCCCTTGGATCGCATCAGCGTCGATCGGAATCCAATCCGAACGAAGGCCGAAGTTCCGCCCGGCTGCGGTCATACCGAACAGCGGATCGAGGGTAGCGTCTTCCTTCCAGCCCATGCGCTTGTAGGCAATGCTCTTGGCGTGAAGAAAGATGCGGACAAGGGCTGCCGAGACGTCCGTATGCGGAAGCAGTCGCGCACGCTTGACACCTTCCAGGAACTTGTCGTCGAGCACGTACCAGGACGGATTGCTGGCGAGCGATGCGACGCTCAGTCGCTGAGGGTTGGTGCCGCGACCTGCATCCCGAACCACGAGGGCTGCGCAACACGATCGTGACAAGGCGTCCAGGGCCGACCCGCCATCGAGCGTGTTCTTCCATCGGCAAACACGCTTGTACAAGCGTCTGATGTCGGCTTCCAACCGCGACCACCCATCGCGCGTGGTCTCGGGAGGCACCCACTTCTGAGGCCCCAGCCTGGTTCCGCGCGCTTCTTCGGGAAAAGGAATCGCGGGCCCGAGTCCGATTTCCTGGTAGACCCGGTCCATCTGCCGGTGAACTTCGGAGGCTAACGGGCTGAAGTAAAAGTCTGCCGAAGGAGCGGCCATTTCCACGTGCAACGCGCCCAGGGACGCGTACATGTCGCTTCCGGTGACATCGAGCACTGCAAGCCCCAGTCCGTTTGCCGCCCGGGTCGGCTCAGCGATGTGCGCCTTGTCACCGCACCTGCGCAGGAACTTGTTGTACTCCGCGTTGGAGAGCCCCGCGCCACCCGCGTTCAGGTCGATGTATTCACCGATCTCGGACTTCTCACCCCAGGTCGACTCCCAGTCCTGGAGGATGTCGACGATCCGTTGAGGCCAGTAGACGACATTGATCCTGTGCTGGGAGACGACGTGATCGGGCCGACGAGCTTGGACCTTGGCATCGTGTGAGGTGAGCAGTCCTCCTTGACCGATCGAGATGGCCAAGTCTGGCGCCTTGGGATCCAACTTCGTCGCCGTGCGCCGAGCACTTTTGCCGTTCGCTTTGGTCAGCAGGCTGATATAGAACAGGACAGCGCAGCTGACCTGACGCAGGTTGGAGCTGTACAGGTAAGGCGTCACCTCCTCGATCAGCCTCTTCAGTTCAGGAGTCGCCAAGCAATTCCATTGCAGGGCGACCCCGGCCTTGGTGGACAGCGGCGCGAACTGGGCCTCCCGCGCAAAAGCCACAACGCTTGGCGCGCTGGCACAGGCTTCCGATTCGTCGTCGTCGCTGGACGATTCGGGCGCCTTCGGTTCCGCGGCGGCTCGGTCAGGTGCGTCGTTGTCTGCGATGGACGCTCTCTCGTGCTGCGGCGGTTGCGAAGAGCTGTGCTCTTGGCGTGATCGCGATTCGGTATCCGGCGCGCTGAACTCGACCGCAAGAAGGGCTCGGCAGTCGACCAGGAACTCACGCACCGAGTTCTGCTTGACGTCGGTCAGGAGACTGTCGATCTGCGCGATGTCGATGGGAGCGCATGTCGCGATGGCGCTCCAAGCGGTGGTCTTTGCGGATGCCAGTGATCGGTAGCACTGCTGAATACCATTCGCTACGGTCTTGGGGATCACCGTCCTACACTGCGCCGCCTTCAACACCAGCACCAGGCTCATTCGGTCGAGCATGGCCCGATGTACAGAATTGCTCTGGAAACGGGCGGCGAACAATAGATTGCTGAACGGTGCTTCGAAGGCATCGTGGCTGAGGGCTGCGCCGAGCAGGGCGCACGCCTCGGCGCGCGAGTCGTCCGCGAAGATCGACTTCACGGCCGATTGGCGGCCTGTTGCCACGTCCAGCCATGCGGGTGTGTGCCCGACGGCTAGGCTAGTGGCGTGGTCCTTTGCGACGGTTCCGAAAAACGTCGTGACCGTGCGAAGCGCGCGGCAATTGGCATCGACGCCAAGCGCGGTCAGATATTGCGCGTCTGCCGCCGTTGGGCTGAGTTCGGAGAATAGCGAGCCAGCCACTGCATCGATGACGATGGGAGGATTCCCTTTGGGCACGGCTGCGCCTCCCGATGATGGGATGGAGCCGAGGCTTTCTTCGACGGTGGAAGGGAGTGCTTCGACGGACTCCACGGGCGATTGCACGCTGCCAATGTCATGAGTCATGTGGGCGTCCAGAAATGGGCACGCTGACGCGTTCCCTGGAATGCGGATCGGGGATGGAAGCAGAGACGCGTCTGCGAGTGCGGACGAGCGGTCTCAGGGGGGGGCGGTCGCCGAAGTTGCGGGAAGCGCAGGGCTCCGCCGGGGCTGATCAGCGTGACAACGAGGTCAGTGACCAGCTTCAATCGAATCGATCGGCGAGCCGATCGTCGGCTCGATGTTCGGATCAAGTCCACGCCGAAGGCGTCGACTTGGCTGGCTCCGAACAGAGCCTGCAAGCTGTGCGGCTGATCTGCGATCAAACGCCAGTTGTAGTGGCCTGGGACTGACCAGGCGCCTCGCGTGCGGCAAGCCGTGGCGAGGCAAGCGCCGTTGAGCGCTTGGATTTATTGCATCAAGATCTCGAGTCGCTGTCAAGCTGGCGCGTTGCAACGCAAGCTTGTACGATGAATGCAAGGGCGAATTCTGCGTGACGAAACGCGCCTAACGGTCGCTGCAGCTCGAATGCGGCATCGACGAAAAATCGCTGAGCGTGTGACATGAAATCGGCGTTGCAAGGAGCGAAAGGGTCTCGACTGTCACACGACCGAAAGGAGCTAAGTGCTTGTCAGCATTGAACAAGTTTTCCGATTGACGACTTTTCGGACCTTCTGAAATCCTGCGAACCCTCGGGGTAGGACGGATCGTCGGAGGGCTCATAACCCAAAGCCCCCGCAACCACCGCATTACCGAGGTGAAAACCTCGAAAGCAACGCCCACTCCCGAGTGGGCGTTTTGCTTTGTGGCAGTACCTGGCGCGGGCTTCGGTGGAGCGCGTCGCGGCGGCTGCCACACGGTGCAGCACATGAAATCGACGGAGCATCGTTGCGTGGATATCGACGAAGTCGAACTGCGGTCTGCGAAATCTCGACGACGCGCTCATCCGGCATCCGCGTGAGTGCGCGAGACGATCTTGGCGGCGGTCGAACCGACGCCCACGAGGCCTGAAGATCCGGCGCGCGGCGGCTCAGGACGCGGGGCGCGTCAGGCCCAGGCGCGGAAGACTGTGAACAGCCAGCCGAAGCGCTGGGCGCGCGGGGCACGCGCCGTCTCGCGACTGGCGCGGAACTCGGACGCCGGGCCGCTCTTGGACATCGCCACCGGCAACGGCGCGCGCACGAGCGTGCGGCGGCGTGCGTGCGGCGAGATGGACGGCGCGGAGACGGGCACCGCCGTCCGGGAGCTGGCCTCCATCTTGCCGGCCGCGGCCCAGGTCCGGTCGATCCATTCGACGATGGGACGCCATTGCGCCAAGTGGCTCTCGACCTTGACCGCAGGCACGTCGAACAGCGACAGCCCCTGCTCGGCGCAGCGGGTGTAGATCCGCGACGCGCGCAGCGAGCCCGCGTAGCGCATGCCGTTCTGTTCGGCCCACTGCTGCATGTGCGAGGTGCTGCGGCCGCGGCCGTCGAGCCGCATGCCGACGACGGCCACCTTGCAACGCCCGCTGACCACGCGTGGCAGCGTCATCAGCTCGGCGTGGCATTGGAGGGCGGATTCGCGGTCGAAAACGGAGTCTCCGACCGGCATCAGGATCGCGTCGGCCGTCATCGCGAGGCGGGCGAGATCGTAGCCCTGCAGGCCGCCGGGGGTGTCCAGCACAACGTGGTCGATGCCGGCCGGCGGGCGCATCACGCCCTGGCTGCCGAACGCCGAACCGACGATTGCGGCGGACTTGACGAGCGGCTGGGCCGCGCGGCGGCGCAGCCAGGCGAGCGAGGACTGCTGGCGGTCGACATCGCCCAGCATCACCTGCGAGCCGCGATTGGCCAGGCAGCCCGCCAGCTGCGTGGCCAGCGTGCTCTTGCCGCTTCCGCCTTTGCGATTGATGACTGCTACAACGGGCATGGGGATGGTGGCGACCAGCGCCAATCAAGGGGGTCCGCGACATTGCGGGAGACCGCGTGCACGCGCATTGTGTGCCTGTCAACCCCCTTTTTGCTGTCAGTGAAAACGCAGGGGCGTAACGGTTGGTTAGCCAGCGCCATTCGGACGCGCGTCTCGTTTCTGTGCGTCATCGGCACCTTGCGGCCGATCTTGAGCCTCGGCTTCAGCGGGGCGCCACGACGCTGACACATGCGTCTGCGACGCTGTCGGGAATCGGGCACCGGCGTCCAACGCGCCGGTGCCCTGTCGTTTCCCAATCTCAAAGGATCCTCAATGCAGCGTCGCATCATCGCCATGGCCTGTGGCACCCTGGCCGTCGCCGGCGGAGCCATCGTGACCGCCTGTTTCGACAGTTCCGGCAGCACGACGCCGCCCATCTACACGGTCAGCGGCGTGGCCGCGACCGGCGCGCCGCTGGTGGGCGCCACCGTCACGCTGACCGACAGCAAGGGCGGCACGACGCAGTCGGCGCTGACCGGCGCCGACGGCAGCTACTCGATCGTCACGAAGGGCCCCGCGCCGTTCGTGCTGACGGCCGCCTTCAACGATGTCGACGGCGCGCCGGCCCTGCTGTCGTCGGTGGTCGCGCCCGCCGGCGGCGGCGCGGCGGTCAACGTGGTCGCCAACCTGAATCCGCTGACCTCGCTGGTGACGCAGCGCGTCCTCGGCGTCGTCCCGACCACCGCGCCGACGGCGGCGCAGATCACGTCGGCGTCCATCACGTCCGCGTCCATCGCCTCGAGCGAGCAGGCCGTGACCACCGCGCTGCAGCCCGCGTACACGGCGCTGGGCGTTCCCGCGGCCTCGGTCGCCGACCCGATCGGCGCGGCCTACCACGCGACCGGCACCGACCCGGTCGACAACCTGTTCACGCTGGCGAGCTTCAACGTGCACGCCGGCACGGTGGCCGTCGGCACCGACGCGAATCGCGCGGTGGTCACGATCCCGGCGACGGGCGCGATCTCCGGCGCCGTGCCCGCGGCGGCCGCCACGTCGCTGGCCGCGCTGAACGCCGGCCCGACGACGACGGCGATCAGGAATGTCATCGTGGTGGTGGGCGAGAACCAGACCTTCGACGCCGTCTTCGCGACGTATCCGGCGCCGGCCAACCAGACGGTGAAGAACCTGCTGTCGCAAGGCATCATCAACGCCGACGGTTCGCCGGGCCCCCACTTCTCGCTCGCCGCGCAGAGCCAGGGCACGACGCAGACGACATACTCGATCAATCCGACGCGCGCCGCGGCCTACGCCACGCTGCCGCAGCCCGAACTGATCGGCGTGCTCAACGCGCAGCTGCAGGCGCAAGGCGGTGTGCCCGACCCGCGCACGCCGGCCAACCTGCCCAACGGCCCGTTCCAGAACACCAGGTACGCGCCATACGCGCTGAGCCCGACCAACCCGCTCGGCAACCTGACCGGCGACCCGGTGCACCGCTTCTTCCAGATGTGGCAGCAGAACGGCGGCGACAACTCCAGGCTCGACATGTACACGTGGGTCGCCACGACCACCGGCCAGGGCGGCGACACCTCCGGCGTCACGCCGGCCAACCCGTCGCAGGGCGGCGAGCTGATGGGCTTCGCCAACATGTCAACCGGCGACGCCCCGTTCTTCAAGAGCCTGGCCGCGCAGTACGCGATCAGCGACAACTACCACCAGTCGATCCAGGGCGGCACGGGCGCGAACTTCTTCGCGATCGCGACGGCCGACACGGCCTGGTTCAACGTCGCCGGTGCCGCGGCGACGCCGCCGGCCAACCAGATCGAGAACCCGAACCCGATGGCGCAGACGCCGAACTTCTATTCGCAGGACGGCTACAGCGGCGGCTCGTACGTGAACTGCTCGGACTCGACGCAGCCGGGCGTCGGCCCGATCCTGAGCTTCCTGGGCACGATCAACGTCAAGAGCAACTGCGACGCCGGCAAGTACTACCTCGTCAACAACTACGGCCTCGGCTACGACATGGCCGGCAACGCGCAGCCGATCGGCCCGAACAACTACACGCTGCCGCCGCAGACCGTGCCGACGATCGCCGAGGCGCTCGCGACCAAGGGCGTGAGCTGGAAGTGGTACACCGGCGGACGCGAGGCCGCCGACGTCACCGCCGATGCCGCCACCTTCGGCGTGCCGGTGGCCGTGGCCCAGGGCGCGCAATACAACACCATCGGCGACCCGCTGGTGGCCTCCAGCAACATCCAGGGGAGCACGACGCTGAAGGCCGGTCTCGCCGGCCTGACATCGCTGTACGCCGACATCGCGGGCAACACGCTGCCGGCGGTCTCGTTCGTCGTGCCGAAGAACCTCGACAGCGGCCACCCGGGCTACTCGGTGCCCGCCAAGTACGAGCTGTTCCTGCAGGACCTGATCGCCAAGGTCAAGGCCAACCCGACGCTGTGGGCGCACACCGCCATCATCATCACCACCGACGAAGGCGGCGGCCACTTCGACACCGGCTACATCCAGTCGGTGGACTTCTTCGGCGACGGCCCGCGCATCCCGATGATCGTGGTGTCGCCGTACGCGCGCACCAACTACATCGACCACACGTACCACGACCACGCGTCGGTGCTGAAGTTCATCGAGCGCAACTGGCGCCTGGCGCCGCTGTCCAAGCGCAGCCGCGACAACCTGCCCAACCCGATCGCCACCGCGTCCAACCCCTATCAGCCGACCAACAAGACGCCGGCGGTGGGCGACCTGACGACGCTGTTCGCGTTCTGAGGCGATGACGGGCCTGGCCGGCGTCCGGCTGGCGGCCCTGGCGACAGGGCTCGCCTTCGCGCTGCCGGGCGCGGGCAGCGGCGCGCCCGCGCCCGCGCGTGACGCGCACGACTCGGTGGCGATGTGGGTGCGCTATCCGGCTGCGCCCGTCGCGCTCGATCCGGCGGCCACGCTGGGCCGCGCGATCTTCTTCGACGCGTCGCTGTCGGCATCGGGCAAGCAGTCCTGCGCGAGCTGCCACGACCCGGCGCATGCCTATGCACCCGCCGACGGCCGCGCCGTGCAGCCGGGCGGCCCGGACATGGACCGCTTCGGCACGCGCGCGGTGCCGTCGCTGCGCTACCTGCAGTTCACGCCGCGCTTTTCGCGGCATCTCGCGCAACCGGATCCGGACGGCGTCGAGGACGAGGGGCCGGCCGGCGGCTTCACGCGCGACGGCGCGGCCCAGACGCTGCACGAGCAGGCGCTGCTGCCGCTGCTCAATCCGGTGGAGATGGCCAACGCCGACATCGATGCCGTCGCCGCGCGGCTGCGTCGCGCGACCTACGCCGCGCCGTTCCGCAAGACCTTCGGCGACGACATCTTCGACCACCCCGCCGCCGCCGTGGCCCGCGCGACGGAGGCGCTGGAAGCCTTCGAGACGCAGGATCCGAGCTTCCGGCCCTACACCAGCAAGTTCGATGCGGCGATGTCGGGCAACGCGCGCTTCTCGCCGCAGGAGCTGCGCGGCTACACGCTGTTCAACGATCCGAAGAAGGGCAACTGCGCGAAGTGCCACGTCGACGTGCCCGGCCCGGGCGGGCGGCCCGCGCAGTTCACCGACTACGGCCACGTCGCGGTGGGCGTGCCGCGCAACGCGGAGATCCCGGCCAACCGCGACCCGCGCTTCGTCGACCTCGGGCTGTGCGGCCCGGTGCGCAAGGACCTCGCCCGCGAGACCGCGTTCTGCGGCATGTTCAAGACGCCCACGCTGCGCAATTCGGCGAGCCGCCAGGTGTTCTTCCACAACGGCCGCTTCCACACGCTGGACGACGTGCTGCGCTTCTATTCCGAGCGCGACACCAACCCCGGCAAGTGGTACCCCCGCGTCGGCGGCAAGCTCGTCGTGTTCGATGACCTGCCGCCGCGCCATCGCGGCAACGTCGACCGCGTCGACGAGCCGTTCACGCGCAAGCCCGGCGACAAGCCGGTCTTCACCGACGCCGAGATCGCCGACCTGGCCGCGTTCCTCAAGACGCTCGACGACGGCTTCTCGACCGAAGCCGGCGGCAAGGCGGCGCGCTAGCCGCCGCGAGCGGCGCGCCGGCGCGCCATCCCGCCGACGAGCGCGAGGCCCGCGGCCATCAGCGCGAGGTTGCCGGGCTCGGGCACCGCCAGCGGCATGCCCAGGTCCTCGGCGGCCAGGTTCTCGAGGAACAGCACGTCCGTCGCCGAGATGCCGAAGGTCTGCGCGGCCGATTCGTCGGTGCCAAGCGACGTCGGATCGAGCCCGGTGATCGTGCCGAACTGCACCAGCGCGTCCAGGTACGAGCCGTACTTGCTGGCGTGCAGGTCGTCGTCCCACCACAGGTCCAGCGGCTCGCCGGCCTTGGGCGGGATGAAGACCCCGTTGGCATCGAAGAAGCCGCTGGACTGCACCTTGCCCGAGTCGACGCCCAGCTGGAAGGCATCGCCCACCGGGATGATGCCTGCAAGCCCCGGGTTGGCCGCGCCCTCGGCCGCGAAGGCCGCGTGCAGGTCGGCCGACATCGCGCCCAGGCTCGTGTAGTAGAGCGTCGCGTTGCCGCCGGCGCTGCTGGTGTCGACGATGGGCTCGCCACTCGGCGAGCTCGGGTCGGGCGTGGTGATCTTGTGCGCGAAGACCATGTCGGGGCGGGCCCAGGTCTCGGTGAGATAGACCTTGGTATCGGCGCTCGCGTTGGTGTTGGCCGGGATCACGCGCGAGGTGTTGCAGGACGTCTTCGACAGCCCGGTGGCTTCGCAGTTGGCGAGCGAGCCGTACAGCTGCGTCTCGGTGTAGGTCTGCGCCGCGCCGTCGTGGATGAACTTGACGAACTGGTTGGTATAGGCCTCGAACTGCGCGTTGTTGGCATTCTTGCCCTTGCCGGCCGGCAGCGACACATCGCTGAGATCCTGCAGCACGACCACGCCCCACTTCTGCGACGCGACGTTGCCGCGCAGGTCCCACGCGGCGTTGGCCGTGTCGAGGAACTGGCCTCGCAGCGAGGCGGCGTTGCGCGCGGAGATCGACACGTCGTAGTTCAGGCCGGCTTCGTCGGTGAATTCCTTGAAGATGCCGGGCACGCCGCCCCAGGGATGCGGCTCGAACGCGTTGCTGCCGGCCGAGCTGACCGCGTTGAACGCCGCGGTCAGGTCGTGCACGTTGGCGGCGTTGTAGCTCAGCACGGGGTCGACGCGGCCGAACGTGTAGCTGTCGCCGACGAACAGGATCTTGATCGGATCGCTCGCGGGTGCGGCGGACGCCGCGGCGCAGAAGGCCAGGGCGGCCAGGCCGCCTGCGCGCAGGATGGGACGATGCATGGTGTTGTCTCCTTCGTTTCGACGATTCCGGAGACGGCCCGTCGGCCTGCAAAGGGACAGGCCCGCGACGCGCTGCTCGGCTCGATGACTGCGGTCTTCGTCGATCGCGGGCCGGCTTGCGGCGAGCGATCGGGACGCAGTGTCGGACGATGCGGCGCGTGCCGGAATATCGGGTTTCCACATGCGCGAAGTCGTGTTGACCACTTTTGGGGAAGGCGATGATCCGCCTTGCATCAGGCTGTCGCGCGGGCGCTGCCAATGGCTGCCGTATCATCGCGAGGGCCTGCTGCGAACGCCAACCTCGACGGGTTGGCGTTTCGCTTTCCGGCCACCCTTCGAAGCCGACCCGCATGACCGCCACCCTGACCTCGCTGCGCTCCGACGCGATCCGACTCACGCACGACGACGTGCACTACGAGCCCGTCGCGAGCGACGCCGCGCTCGGCGCGCTGCTGTTCGCGCTGGACCTGCTCGGACGCGAGGCCTTCGACGTCGCCGCGATGCGCTACGCCGACCGTGTCGCGCTGGGGCCGGCGCTCGACGCCGCGCGCCAGTACGGACTCATCCTGCAACGCCACACCGACCGCGCCGATCGCGCGAGTCCGCTGCTGCCCGCGTCGGTCAAGGTCGACGACGCGCACGCCTGGGTCCACGCCGCCGCGGCCAGCGTGCCCGAGTCCGAGCGCGACCGCTTCTGCTGGCGCCTCGCGCGCCGGCTGGGTGCCGACCCGTGGGGCGACGGCCGTCCGGCGATTGCGCTGGCGAACCAGCAGTTCGGCATGTTCGAGGAAGGCTTCGAGGAGATCGAGGCGCGGGCCGCGGCGGCTGCCGAGGGCGAGCCGCCGGCAGCGCCGGAAGCGCACGAGCCTGCCGAAGTGCCCCACGCGACCGACGACGCGCCGCAATGAAAAAGCGGCCGCGCCCTTCGCGGGGCCGGCCGCCTTCGACGAACGACGCCCAGGTCAGCCCTGGGCGCCTTCCAGCACCGCGTTGAACGTCGCGCTCGGGCGCATCGCGGCGTTCGTCTTGTCGGTGTCGGGCTTGTAGTAGCCGCCGATGTCCACCGGCTTGCCCTGCACGTCGGACAGCTCGCCGACGATGGTCTTCTCCTTGGACGTCAGCGTCGCGGCCAGCGGCTTGAAATGGGCCTGCAGCTCGAGGTCTTCCGTCTGCGCGGCCAGCTCCTGCGCCCAGTAGAGCGCGAGGTAGAACTGGCTGCCGCGGTTGTCGAGCTCGCCGGTCTTGGGCGACGGCGACTTGTTGTTGTCCAGCAGCTTGCCGGTGGCTGCGTCCAGCGTCCTGGCCAGCAGCTTGGCCTTGGCGTTGCCCAGCTTGATGCCCATGTCTTCCAGCGACACGGCCAGCGCCAGGAACTCGCCCAGCGAATCCCAGCGCAGGTGGTTCTCTTCGACCAGCTGCTTGACATGCTTCGGGGCCGAGCCGCCGGCGCCCGTCTCGTACATGCCGCCGCCGGCCATCAGCGGCACGATGGACAGCATCTTGGCGCTGGTGCCCAGCTCCATGATCGGGAACAGGTCGGTCAGGTAGTCGCGCAGGATGTTGCCGGTGACGGAGATGGTGTCCTTGCCGCGGATCACGCGCTCCAGCGTGTAGCGCATCGCGCGCACCTGCGACATGATCTGGATGTCCAGGCCGGACGTGTCGTGATCCTTCAGGTAGGCCACGACCTTCTTGCGCAGCTCGGCCTCGTGCGGGCGGTACGAGTCCAGCCAGAAGATCGCCGGCATGCCGGAGTTGCGGGCCCGCGTGACGGCCAGCTTGACCCAGTCGCGGATCGGCGCGTCCTTGACCTGGCACATGCGCCAGATGTCGCCGGCTTCCACGTGCTGGGTCAGCAGCACTTCACCGGTGGCGATGTCGACGATGCGGCCTTCGCCGGCTTCCGGCACCTCGAAGGTCTTGTCGTGCGAGCCGTATTCCTCGGCCTGCTGCGCCATCAGGCCGACGTTGGGCACCGTGCCCATCGTCACCGGATCGAAGTTGCCGTTGGTCTTGCAGAAGTTGATGACCTCCTGGTAGATGCGGGCGAACGTGCTCTCCGGGATCACGGCCTTCGTGTCCTTCGGACGGCCGTCGGCGCCCCACATCTTGCCGCCGATGCGGATCATGGCCGGCATCGACGCGTCGACGATGACGTCGTTGGGCGCGTGCAGGTTGGTGATGCCCTTGGCCGAGTCGACCATCGCGAGCTCCGGGCGGTGCTCGTGGCAGGCGTGCAGGTCGCGGATGATCTCGTCGCGCTTGGACGTCGGCAGCGACTCGATCTTCTCGTACAGCGTGGCCATGCCGTTGTTGACGTTGATGCCCAGCTCGTCGAACAGCTTGCCGTGCTTCTCGAAGGCCTCGCGATAGAAGATGCGCACGGCGTGGCCGAACACGATCGGGTGCGAGACCTTCATCATCGTGGCCTTGACGTGCAGCGAGAACATCACGCCCGTCTTGCGCGCGTCTTCCATCTCGCGCTCGTAGAACTCGAGCAGCGCCTTCTTGCTCATGAACATCGAGTCGATGATCTCGCCGGCCTGCAGCGACACCTTCGGCTTGAGCACCGTCGTCTTGCCGGTCTTGGTGACGAGCTCCATGCGCACGTCGCGCGCCTTGTCCAGCGTCATCGACTTCTCGCCGTGGTAGAAGTCGCCGCCCTTCATCGTGGCCACGTGGGTCTGCGAGGCCTGGCTCCACGCGCCCATCGAGTGGGGATGCTTGCGCGCGTAGTTCTTGACGGCCAGCGGCGCGCGGCGGTCGGAGTTGCCTTCGCGCAGGACCGGGTTGACCGCGCTGCCCAGGCACTTGGCGTAGCGGGCGCGGATCTTCTTCTCGTCGTCGTTGGCCGGCTGCTCGGGATAGTCGGGAACCTTGAAGCCCTTGCCCTGCAGCTCCTTGATCGCGGCGACGAGCTGCTGCACCGAGGCGCTGATGTTGGGGAGCTTGATGATGTTGGTGTCGGGCAGCAGCGTCAGCCGGCCAAGCTCGGCCAGGTTGTCGGGCACCTTCTGCTCGTCGGTGAGGTAGTCGGGGAACTCGCCCAGGATGCGGGCCGCGACGGAGATGTCGCTGGCGGTGACGGCGATGCCCGCCGGCGCCGTGAAGGCGCGCACGACGGGCAGGAAGGCGTGCGTCGCCAGCAGGGGCGCTTCGTCCGTCAGGGTGTAGATGATGGTCGGCTGTTGGGTGGTCATCGGCGAAGTTCCAGGGTTGGTGGCGGAACCGCGAGCCGGCGACCGGCCTCATGGGCGGGCGGCATCGGGGTTCCCGGCGGGCATTTTCCACCCAACCGCGCCCCCGCGGGGCCGGTCGGGCTATCAAGCGGGTTACCGCGGCTTGATCGCCGTCAACGGGAGGGTCGATGCGCCACTGGCGGCGCGTCAGCCCAGCTTGTTGATCTCGCCCTGCACCGTCCAGCGATCCGCCTCGGGGATCGCGTGCAGCAGCGCGTCGACGAACTGCTCGCGGTTGCCGCCGGCCGCCTCGGCCGCGCGCTTGACCATCACGCGGGCGATCGGGCCCATCCTGCGGGTGATGACCTGCAGCACGTGGGCCTTGAAGTCCTCGGTCAGCGGGTCTCCCGCCGGGTCCGCCGGCGGGATCGGCGTCGCCCCGCTGCCCAGGGGCCGTGCGCCGCTGGCGAGAGGCCGCGCGCCGCTGGCCAGCGGCGAACCCACCGGCGTCACCTGGCTGCTGCCGCGGGCCAGGTCGATGAACTGCTGGCGCTTGTGCTCGTCGGGGATGTGCCGGCCCACCGCGGTGGCCAGGCTGGTGGCGTCGGCGTGGGTGCGCGCGGCGTCGCGGATCATCACGCGCGCCATCGGGCCCACGTGCGTGGCGAGCGCGCGCTCCAGGCGCTGCAGCTCGGCCGGATCCCAGTGCGTGCCGAGGCTGGTGGCGCCGCTGGTGACGCCGGTGCCCGAGGTCAGCGCCGCATCGCGCGCTGCCGGCGGCGTCGGCTGGCTCGGCGAGGCGACGCTGGGCGACACCGAGCTCGTCGTCGTGCGCTGCTCGCCGTCGCGCGGGATCGGCACGATCACCGTGGCCTGCGGCGACGTTGCCGCGGCCCCGCGCGAGATCGACTGCAGCGCGGCGCGCATCGCCTGCGCGTCGGGGTAGCGGTCGGCCGGCTTCTTGGCAATGGCGCGCGCGACGATCGCGTCGAACGCCGCCGGCCGCGCGCCGTTGGTGACCACGCTGGGCGGCGGCGGATCCTCGTTGAGGATCTTGTACATCACCTGCTCGGTGGCGCCGGTGAACGCGCGTCGGCCGGTGAGCATGCGGTACAGCAGCACGCCGCAGGCGAACAGGTCGGCGCGGTGGTCGATGCCCTGGCCGGTGAACTGCTCGGGCGCCATGTAGGCCGGCGTGCCGATCATCGACGACACCTGGGTGAGATTGGCGTCCTCCAGGCGCGCGATGCCGAAGTCGGTCAGCTTGACCTGGCCCGCCTTGGTGACGATCAGGTTGGCCGGCTTGATGTCGCGGTGCCAGACGCCCTGCGCGTGCGCGACGGACAGCGCGTCGAGCAGCTGGTCCATCACCGCCAGCACGTTGGCCTCCGACAGCATCTGCGGCACCGCGAGGATCTCGTCGAGCGTGCGGCCGTCGACATACTCCATCGCGATGAAGGTGACGTCGCCGTCCTCGCCGAAGTCGTAGATCGCGACCACGCCCGGATGCGCGATGCGCCCGACGGCCTTGGCCTCGTTGCGGAAGCGCGCGGCGATCGAGTCGGCGGCGGTGGAGTCGCCGAGCAGCTCGCGGTGGATCGTCTTGATCGCCACCGGCCGGTGGATGTGCGGGTCGAACGCCTTGTAGACCGTGCCCATCGAGCCGCGGCCGAGGACCTCGGAGATCGTGTACTTGCCGATGCGTTCTGGGATGGGAGCGGTCGTGGCCATGGGTCTGCGAAGGGGATCAGCTATCGAGCATCTTCATCGCGTGCGTGAGGCTCGTGCGCATGCGGTTGAACGATTCGGACAGCACGCCGATCTCGTCGTTGGACTGCACGGTGAACGCGGGCGCCTCGAACTCGCCCAGCGACACGCGGTCGGCGATGCCCGACAGCGTGCTCACCGGCCGCACGACCAGCATGTAGAGCATCAGGTTGAGCGCCGCGCCGATCAGCACGAACACCCCCGTGAGCACGCCCATCACGACCATCAGCTCGCGGTCGGCCTGGTGCAACGGCACGGTCATCGGCACCGAGACCACCTGCGCGCCGAGCGGCTCGTTGAGCGTCCAGCCGAAGCCGTTGCCCGGGCCGTACTTGTCGGTGAGCGTCTTGGGCGCGGCGTCGGGCGTGCTGTGGCAGGCCAGGCAGGCCGGATTGGTCAGCACGATCGGCCGCGCGATGTAGAGCGAGGTGCCGGTGGGCGTCTCGCGCTCGCCGATGAACTCCTTCAGGTCGGCCTGCTTCTTGAACGTCTGCACGATGTCCTCTTCCCAGGCCACCGCGCGGTCGCGCGGGTTGGTGGGGTTGAGCATCGCGGACTTGAACGCGTAGTCCGGATACGTCTTCTGCATGTGCGCCAGCACCTCGGCCGCCGAGTACGCGGGAATCGACTGCGGCAGGAAGGTGTACTTCATCTGCGTCTCGAGCAGCGGCTTGATCTGCGTGGCCGTGTACGTGCTGACGCCCTGGGCGTTGGTCATCAGCAGGCGGGCGGTGTCGACGACGCTGTCCTTGGCGGCCCGCTGCAGCAGCTGGCGCGCGATCAGGCTCGATCCGCCGAGTCCGATCAGGAACACGAGCAGGAACACCAGGTTGAACTTGACGAGGAGTTTCATGGCTTGGCTTGGGGCTGGCAGGTCAGTGGGCGGCCGCGGCCGAAGGCGCGCGCGGGGGCGGGGGCGGATAAAGGATGGGCGTCCATTCGGGATGCGACTTCAGTCCCTCGACGAGGCCGCTGCGGAACTGCGGCACGGCGGCCAGGCGGCGCCAGCGCTCGGCGAACACGCGGCGCAGCGGGGGCTCGGCGTCGATCCAGGGCTGGGCGTCGGCGTAGCTCATGTCGCCCAGCTTGCGCGGCGGCACGTCGGCGGAGAACTTGTCCAGCCGCGACGGCAGCGAGTCCATGAAGGTGCGCGGCATGGCCTGGACGAACGCCGGCGAGGCGCCCTTGGCCAGCACCGGCTTGCCGCCGGTGGGCAGCGTCAGCATCTCGCCCGACTTCAGCGCCTGCGCGGGAGCGTCGGGCGCGCGCGGCTGCACGCGCGAGGGGCCGGTCTCGGCGAAGGCCTCGGCGGCGTCGGGCTGGACGGACAGGATCAGCGTGCCGGCGGTGGTGTCGGTGTCCGCCACGCGGCTGCGCACGGCGCCTGAGACGCCGGCCGGCGCGGCCAGCTTGACCCAGCCGGACAGCAGGTAGACGCCGCCACGCATGTCGTTGCCGAGGTCGGGCGTGATCATCGCGCGGCTGCCGGGCCCGAAGGCCAGGCCCAGGCCGCCGGCGAACTCGATGCGCAGCAGGCGGGTGTTCGGGCCGGTGGCGAGGAGGTCGCCGGCCTGCAGGCGCACGCCCTCGGCCAGCGCGAAGCGGGCGCCGTCGCGCAGCAGCGTGGCGTCGCCATCGAGCATCGTGACCAGCGGCGCGCGCGGGGCGGCCGCGGCTGCGAGGGCGCAGCCGGCCAGCAGGGCGGCCAGGAAATGGCGGAGGCGGTTCGACGGCATGTCGCCGATTATGGCGACCTCGCGCGACAGTGCGGTGTGACTTGTCGCCGGTATTGACGCGCCGGCCGACAGGCGGTCAGCGCGTGGCGAGCCCCGCGCGGACGCATTGCGGCTGCATCAGCCGGTCGATCAGGCCGTAGAAGACCTGTTCGGTGTCCTGCGCGTCGAGCAGGTACAGCGCGTGCATCACGTCGTCGAAGAAGTAGCCGGTCTCGCCGTCCGCGCAGAGGTTGTCGCGGCTGCGCAGGATCTCGGACTCGGGGATCTCGAGGCGCAGCGCCGTCTTCAGCGCGATCGTCGGGACGTGGGTCTCGCCGCCGTCCAGCAGGTCCTGCAGGACGTCGAGCAGCGCTTGCTGGCGCGCCGTGGCGTTGTAGAACGGGTCGCTCCAGCCGGCCCAATCCATCTTGCAGCTGATGCCGTTAGGAAGCAGGTGATAGGCCGCGGTGCGCGAGGCGTTGGCCGCCTTGGCGGCGGTGATGGCAGCGCGGAGCGCGCCCAGGTACTGACGTGGTCTGGCCTGACTCATCGGAGCCTTCCGCAAGCGTTGGAAAAGCAGGCGCGGGCGCCGCGTTTTCACGCGACCGGACGCTTGCCGTTCCTCTTCTTATCGGCGCGACCCGCGTTTGTCTTTAGTGCCGCGGCATCGCGCGCCCCGCCGACAGTGAATTCCTTCCGCCCCGCGGGATCGACAGCAAATCGACAGCTTCCTTGCGCCGATCTTGCCGGGCGCTGAACGCGTTGATCAGGGTGAACACCGACAATTGAACTGTCACATTGGAGGCGAGTCTGTCGTCGATCGCGTGGCAAGAACTCCGTTTTCGATGTCGACATGAAGTCTCCCGAACCCGCCTGGCAAGGCCGCCCGACCCGCCTCGTCCTGTTCCATGGCCTGGC
Organism: Scleromatobacter humisilvae; assembly: GCF_023231945.1. Lineage (GTDB taxonomy): Bacteria > Pseudomonadota > Gammaproteobacteria > Burkholderiales > Burkholderiaceae_C > Scleromatobacter > Scleromatobacter humisilvae. The sequence continues at coordinate 1,662,079 of NZ_JAJLJH010000001.1, read as the reverse complement.
CAGCAGCCCGAAGGAATTCGGCTTCCTGACCCACCCGCTGCGGCGCCACGGCGTGCGCCTGCACGCGCCCGAGCTGCCCGGCTACAGCGCCGGCCTGCTGGCCGACGCGGCGCGCTGGCAGGACTGGGTCGCCGCCGCCGGCCGCTGCCTGGACCAGCTCGAGGCCGAGTCGCCCGAGCCCTACGTGCTGGGCGGCCTGTGCACCGGCGCGATGCTCGCGCTGGCCGTCGCCGCCGAACGACCGCGCGCCGGGCTGCGGGGCTTCGCGCTGCTGTCGCCGCTGTTCGCGTACGACGGCTGGGCGCTGCCCTGGTGGTATGCGCTGCGTTCGCTCGCGTATGCCACCGGCATCACGGGCTTCTTCTCGATGCGCGAGCGCGAGCCCTACGGCCTGCGCAACGAGCGCATGCGCCAGCTCATTCGCGCGCAGCTCGCGGCCGGCGAGACCTCGCTGGTCGGCCCCGGCGCGGTGCCGCTGCGCGCGGTGCGCGAGAGCGAGCGGCTGTCGGCGCGCGTGCGCACGCTGCTGCCCGAGCTCGCGCATCCGGTGCAGGTCCAGCATGCGCGCGAGGACGAGATCTGCCGCCTCGCCAGCGTGCGCCAGGCGATCGCGCGGGTGCCCACCGGCCTGCTGAGCCTGCACGTGCTGGAGAACAGCTACCACATGATCACCGCCGACAACGACCGCCACCTGGTGGCCGATCGGCTCAGCGCCTTCCTGCAGGGCCTGGACGCCGCGCCGGCCGACAGCGTGCCGTTCATCGACGACCTCTCCTCCACTTTCGACGTCGTGGAAGCGGCGACCGCACCATGAGCGCCGCCCGGCCGCCAGCAGGCGCTCGCATCGAAGTCCGCAGGACGAAGACATCACCATGAGCGCCGCCCGGCCGCCAGCAGGCGCTCGCATCGAAGTCCGCAGGACGAAGACATCACCATGAGCGCCGCCCGGCCGCCCGAAGGCGCTCGCATCGAAGTCCGCAGGACGAAGACATCACCATGACCACGCTCGATCGCCTCACGCACCTGATCCACGACAAGTTCGGCGTGGAGATCGCCGCCATCGACCCCGACGCGCCGTTCGCGAGCTACAACCTCGACTCGCTGACGGTCGCCGAGCTGATGTTCGAGATCGACGACGCGCTGCACGTCACCGTGCCGGACGAGGCCGTCCACACGGTGACGACGCTGCGCCAGCTCGCCACGCTGATCGACGGCCTGCCGCCGTCCGACTTCAAGGCCTGAACATGGCCGCGACGCGCATTGGCATCGCCGGCATCGGCGTCACGTGCCCGCTCGGCGACTCGCTGCAGGACGCCTGGCAACGCCTGCTCGCGGGCCAGGGCGCGGTCGGCCGGATGTCGTTCGACGGCCTGCCCGACATCGCGGCGGCGCAGGTCACGTCCGACGTGTCGACGGTGCTGTCGCGCCTGCAGCAGGTGGGCACCGAGCGCGTCAGCCAGATGGCGCTGGGCGCGGTGCGCAAGGCGCTGGCCGAGGCCGGCATCGATGCCTGGTCCGACCCCGAACGCGTCGGCCTCTACCTGGGCACCGGCATGGGCGGCGCGGCCACGCTGGACGCCGGCTTCGCCGCGTTGTACGGCGGCGGCCGCATCCCGCCGCTGACGGTGCCGGCGGGCATGGTCAACGGCGCGGCCGCGGTCGTGGCGATCCACGCGGACATCCGCGGCCCCGTGCTGACCTACGCGGTGGCCTGCGCATCCAGCTCGGTCGCGATCGCCGAGGCGGCGCATGCGTTGCGGCGCGGCGAGATCGACATCGCGATCTGCGGCGGCGTCGAGGCGCCGCTGGCGCGCGGCACGGTCGCCGCGTGGCAGGCGCTGCGCACGCTGGCGCCGCCCGACGCCGACGACCCCACGCGCAGCTGCCGCCCGTTCTCGGCGGATCGCAGCGGCCTCGTGCTGGGCGAGGGCGCCGCGTTCTTCGTGCTGCGGCGCGAGGACGATCTCGCGACGCCGCCGCGCGCCTGGCTGGCCGGATCGGCCGTTCGCTGCGACGCGCTGCACCTGACCAATCCGCAAAAGCGCGGCCAGGTGGCGACGCTGCGCGCGGCGCTGGCGGCGAGCGGCCTCGCGCCGGCCGACGTCGGCTACTGCAATGCGCACGGCACGGCGACCGCCGCCGGCGATCCGGTCGAATGCGAGGCCTTGCGCGAGGTCTGGGGCGAGCACGCGCCGGCGCTGCGCGTCAGCTCCACCAAGGCCGCCCACGGCCACCTGCTGGGCGCCGGCGGCGCGCTGGAGGCCGCGTTGACGGTGATGGCGCTGCAGTCGCGCGTCGTGCCGGCGACGCTGGGCGTCACCAGCATCGACGCGCGCTGCGCCGGCCTGGCCCACGTGCTCGGAGAAGGCCAGCGCGCGCCGGGCCTGGCGCACGCCATCAGCAACTCGTTCGCGTTCGGCGGCACCAACGTGGCGCTGGTGTTCAGCCGCGCGTGATGCGGTGATGCGCGCATGCGGCCTCGTCCTGGCGACCCTGTTGACGGCCGCGGCCGCGCGGGCCGGCGACGCGCCGCACTACGTCGGCGACCTGGGGCTGGGCGTCGAACGCACGCAGGCCAGCGCACCCGGCGCATCGGCGCGCACCTGGGCGCTGCCGTACGCGTACGGCGACTACGGCCGCCTGTTCGTGCGCGAGGACACCTTCGGCGTCAAGACGCTGCCCGTCGGCTGGGGCGCGCTGGAGCTCGTCGGCCGCGTCAGCACCGAGGGCACGGATGCCGACGGCCCGGGCCTGGCGCATCGCACGAACCCGCGGCCCGTCGGCCTGGGCACGTTCCAGGAGACGCCCTGGGGCGGCGTCTTCGTCGACGCGTTCGTCGACACCGTCTCGTGCGGCACGCTGCTGGAGGCCTCGTACGCGGCCGAACTCCCCGTCGGGCCGCTGACGCTCTATCCGCAGGCCGGCGTGACGCGCCGCAGCGCGCGCTACGACGCGCATCTGTACGACGTCCACGCCGCCTCGACGACACCGGTGCTGCAGCTCTCCGGCGAGCTGCCGTTCGCCGACACCTGGGTGCTGCTGGCCCACGTGCAATGGGAGCCGTTCGACGACGCGGTGCGCGCCAGCCCGCGCGTGGACGCGCGCGCGCACACGTCGGCGCTGCTCGCGCTCGCGTGGCGCTTCAAGTGAGCGACCGCTCGTGACCGACGACATCGTCCTCTACGCGCTGCCGGTCTTCGGCCTGCTGATGGCGATCGAGTTCGGCTGGGGCCTCGCGCGCGGCCGCAACAACTACGGCCTGGCCGACACGCTGGCCAGCCTCAGCCAGGGCCTGCTGAGCCAGGTCGTGGCGGCCTGCACGCAGCTGATCCAGATCGGCCTGTACGCGCTGGCCTTCCCGTTCCTGACGCTGACGCCGCACGCCGCGCTGTGGCAGCACTGGGAAGGCGTCGTGCTGGCGGTGCTGCTGTACGACTTCTGCGACTACTGGCTGCATCGCGTCTCGCACGAGAGCGCGCTGTTCTGGGCCGCGCACGTCGTGCATCACCAGAGCCGGCGCTTCAACCTGTCGACGGCGCTGCGCCAGGAGAGCGCGTATGCGTTGTCGGGCTGGCCGTTCTTCCTGCCGATGGCCGTCGCGGGCGTGCCGCCGGCGCAGTTCGCGCTCGCGGGGATCGTCGTCCTGTTCTACCAGTTCTGGATCCACACCGAGCACATCGGCTCGCTGGGGCCGCTCGATCGCTGGCTGTCGACGCCGTCCAACCATCGCGTCCACCATGCGACCAACGCGCGCTACCTCGATCGCAACTATGGCGCGATCCTGGTCGTCTGGGATCGGCTGTTCGGCACCTTCGAGCCGGAGTCCGAGCCGTGCGTCTACGGCACCGTCGTGCCGCTGGCCGGCTGGGATCCGTTGCATGCGGTGAGCGTGAACTACGTCGACCTGTGGCGCAAGGTGGGCCGCGCGCGCGGCTGGCGCGACCGGCTGGGCGTGTTGTTCCGCTCGCCGTCGTGGGCGCCGGCCGGCGCGCCGGCGGCCACGCCGAAGGAGGTTCCCGTCGACGCGCGCGTCGCGCGCGCGCAGGCGGCCGCGGCCGTCGCGCTGTTCCTGGTGTCGACGGCCTGCACGGGCGGGCTGCTGTGGCGCGCCGACGACCTCGGGCGCGCGGCGCTCGCCGGCGTCGCGGCGGCGCTGGTGGCCGGGTTGTGGGCGATCGGCGCGGTGCTCGACCGCCGCCTGCCGCCGTGGGCCGCCGGCCTCGTGGGCGTGGCATCCGCCACGGCAACGCTGCTCTTGTTGCGGCTCGCCTGATCGCGGTAGAGCCCGGGCGCGAGACGGGAGTACGCTATGGACTGTCGCGCTTGCGCGTGACGAGGGCCCGGGGCAGGCCCTTCGGCGTCCCGGGACGATGGCCAACAAGATCGGGTTCGACATGAGCGGTTTGGGCTTTCGCGGTCGTGCGTGGCTGGCGTTGCTGGGCACGGTGGCCGCCATGGCCGTCCCGGTGCGGGCCGCGGACGCGCCGGCGCTGCGCCTGCACATCGTCGGCGGCCTGGCGAGCCTGAAGCCGTTCACCCAGCATGAGAAGCCGTTCTGGGAGACGGAGCTGCCGCGCCTGAGCGGCGGCCGCTACACCGCGGAGATCGTCCCGTTCGATCGTGCCGGCATCCGCGCGCAGGAGGCGTTGACGCTGGTGCAGCTCGGCGCGGTGCCGTTCGCCACCATCCAGGTCTCGGGCGGCATCAAGGATCCGGAGCTGTCCGCGCCCGACCTCTCCGGCCTGAACCCCGACATGGCCTCGATGCGCCGCTCGCTCGCCGCCTTCCGGCCCTGGCTCGAGGAGACGATGCGCCAGCGCTACGGCATCGAGGTGCTGGCGGTGTATGTCTATCCGGCCCAGGTTCTCTTCTGCAACAAGCCGCTCGCCGGCCTGAAGGACGTCAAGGGCCTGCGCGTGCGCACCTCCGGCCCGGCGCAGGCCGACCTCATCGAGGCGCTCGGCGGCAAGGCGGTCACCACCGGCTTCAACGACATCGTGCCCTACCTCAAGCGCGACGAGATCGACTGCGCCGTCACCGGCACCATGTCGGGCAACATCGTCGGCCTGCCCGACATCACCACGCACATCCACCCGATGGCCATCAGCTGGGGCCTGTCGATGTTCGCGGCCAACGGCGCGGCGTGGAACGCGTTGCCCGCCGACCTGCGCACGCTGCTCAAGCGTGAGCTGCCGCGCGTCGAGCGCGAGGTGTGGGACGAGTCCGAGCGCGACACCGCCGACGGCATCGCCTGCAACATCGGCGCGCCGACCTGCAAGGCCGGCAAGCCGGGCCACATGAAGGAAGTGCCGACCTCGCCCGCCGACGAACGCCTGCGGCGCGAGATCTTCGCCGCCACGGTGCTGCCGCGCTGGCTGCAGCGCTGCGGGCCGCAATGCGCGGCGGTCTGGAACAAGACGATGGCCGCCAGCGCAGGGATCCGGGCTCGATGACGGCGTCGCTGAGACGTTCGAGCGCGATCGTGTGGGCGGCGACCGGCGTGCTGCTGCTGGCGCTGGTCGTCACGGCCTCGTGGCTGGTGGCGTCCGAACGGCGCGACGCGGTCGCGCGCGCGCAGCAGGTCGTCGCGCAGACCGTTGCTGCTTCGGAGTCCGAACTCAATCGCGCGCTGCTGGCGCTGGACCTGCAGCTCACCAGCCTGGCCGACGTGATCGCACCCGCCTGGCGCGCATCGGGCCAGCTCGACGCCGACGCGGCACATCGCGCGATCGCCGCGTTCAAGGACCGGCAACTGCTGTTCAACGACGCCGCGCTGGTCGACGAAAGCGGCCACACGCTGGCCGCCAGCCTGCCCTCGAGCGATCGCAACGGCATGCGCCTGCCCGACGGCTTCGCCGCGCGCGTGTTCGCGCAGGGCGTGCCGCAGCTGACCATCAGTGACCCGGCGATCAGCCCGTCCACCACCGAGCCTTCGGTCTACCTGGCGCGCCTCGTGGCGCTGCCCGACGGCCGGCCCGCGCTGGCCGTCGTCGAGGTGCCGATGACCGCGCTGGCCGCCATCATCGCGCAGGCCGGCGGCAGCCCGGGCCTGGGCGTCACGCTGGAACGCGAGGACGGCCAGGTGCTGGCCACCGTGCCGTCGGGGTCGTACCTGCGCGCGCACGAGCTGGCGGCGCCGCTGCCGGACGAGGCCCTGCGCGGCGGCCCGGTGCTCGCGCCGTCGCGCCTCACCGGCGTGCCGGCGGTCGTGGCCGTGCGCCCGACGCTCTATCGCTCGCTGCGCGTCACCGTGAGCCTGCCGCTGGCCGACGCGCTCGCCGCCTGGCAGCAGAACCGCAACATCATCGTGACGGCCTCGCTGGCGCTGATCGCGCTAACGCTCGTGGGCGGCGCGCTGTCGCAGTGGCAGTTCAATCGCCTGGCCGACGCGCGCGCCGCGCTGGCGCGCTCGGTGGCGACGCTGGACGAGGCGCTGGCCGTGATGCCCGACGGCTTCCTGCTGTGCGACCGGGACGATCGCGTCGTGCGCTGGAACGAGCGCTATCTCGAGATGGTGCCGTGGGTGCGCGACATCATCCGCGTGGGCGTGCCGTTCGCCGACCTGGCGCGGCGGCTCGTCGAGACGCCGATGCTCGAGGCCTCCGCCGAACAACGCCGGCTGTGGCTGGAGGAGCGCCTGGCGCTGCATCGTGCCGGGGAAGGCGACTGGGAGCGGGACCTCGGCAACGGCCTCGTCGTCCATGTCATCGACCGCCGCACGCGCGACGGCGGCGTCGTCAGCCTGTTCCACGACGTCACCGCCGCGGAGCGCCGGCTCGCGCAGGCCAAGATGAACGCGGAGGCCGCGAACCAGGCCAAGTCGCAGTTCCTCGCGACGATGAGCCACGAGATCCGCACGCCGCTGAACGCCGTGCTCGGGCTCAACGAGCTGATGCTGCACTCCAACCTCGACTCGCAGCAGCGCCGCCACGCCGAGCTGATCGGCAGCTCGGGCCGGTTGCTGCTGGCGCTGATCAACGACATCCTGGACGTCTCGCGCATCGAGGCCGGCCACCTGCAGCTCACGTCGGCGCCGTTCAGCCTGCGCCCGGCGGTCGAGGGCGTGGTGGCGCTGATGCGCGAACGCGCGGTGTCCAAGGGCCTGGCGCTGCGGCTCGAGTTCACGCCCAACGAGGACGCGCTGATCCAGGGCGACGTGATCCGCATCCAGCAGATCCTGTTCAACCTGATCGGCAACGCGATCAAGTTCACCGACGAAGGCGCGGTGCAGGTGGGCGTGGTCGTCGAGCCCGGCGCCAACCGCGCGCTGACGCTGCGGCTGGTGGTCAGCGACACCGGCATCGGCATCGCCGCGAGCGCGATGCCCACGCTGTTCGACCGCTTCACCCAGGCCGACTCCACGACGATGCGGCGCTACGGCGGCAGCGGGCTGGGCCTGGCGATCACGCGCGAGATCGTGCAGATGATGGACGGCGAGATCGACACGACGAGCACGCCGGGGCTGGGCAGCCGTTTCACGATCTCGATCCCCAGCCACTTCGTCGATCGCGGCGAGCTGGCGCCCGCGGCCGCCGAGACGCAGCAGTCCGAGCCGGCGCGGCCGCCGCTGCGCATCCTCGTGGCCGAGGACAACGACGTCAACCAGATCCTGATCAACGCCGTCCTCACGCGCATGGGCCACCGCGTGCACCTGGTGGCCAACGGCCAGCTGGCCGTCGAGGCCGTGCGCCGCGGCGACTACGACCTCGTGCTGATGGACCTGCAGATGCCCGGCATGGACGGCATGGAGGCCACGCAGGCGATCCGCGCGCTCGGCGACGCGCGCGCCACGCTGCCCATCATCGCGATGACGGCCAACGCCTTCGAGGAAGACCGCCAGCGCTGCCTGGCCGCGGGCATGGACGACTACGTGGCCAAGCCGATCGACGTCGATCGGCTGGCCCAGGCCATCGCGCGCAGCACCGTCGCGGTCGGCTGACGGCTTCGCCGTCCGGGCAGCAAAAAAGGCGCCGGGGCGCCTTTCGTGCGGGAGCGGCGGGCGCTCAGCCCACTTGCTTCGAGCGACGGCGGGCCAGGCCGCCGACGATGCCCAGCCCGGCCAGCATCAGCGCGACCGAGCCGGGTTCCGGCACGACCGACACGTCGACGGCCACGGAGCCGCTGTTGTCGGCGAAGTTGCTGTCCCAGTAGAACAGCTTGAGGTCGCCGGTGGCGTTGGCCGCGCCGGCGAAGCTGGTGCCGACGGCGAAGTAGGCGCCGTTGCCGATCTGGCCGACGAGCTCGCCGAACGCGAAGCCGTCGAAGATGCCGAAGTCCTGGCCGATCAGGGTACCGGCGGCCTCGCCCGATTCGTCGGTGCCGGTGGCGAACAGGTTGCCGGTCAGGCCGTTGGCGTTGGACCAGCGCGGCAGCGCGCCTGCGCTCCAGAGGTCGCCCGCGCCCGCGGTGACGGTGAAGGCCTGGCCCGCGGTCAGCGCGATGCCGGTGTCCAGGCCGGCGCCGGCGCCGGAGTTCCAGGAGTCGGCCAGGGCATCGACGTTGAACACGGTGCCGGCGTTGGCGGCGCCGGCCAGCAGCAGGCTCGCGGCGACGGCCGTCATTGTCTTGATCATGGGAAACCCTCCGTGGTGGCCATTACAGCCGTTGACAGTCGAGTCATTTCAATTCAAATGCTGCGGCCGCACATCCACAAAAAGTTGAGATCATCAGCAATCGCCGGCAAACAATGCGCGAGCAGGATGGGTCCACAACGAGAGGCGAGGGTTCATGGGCACGACAAAAACGGGGCGTCCAGCCAGGATGCCGGGCGCGAGCGAGGGCGAGCGCAGTGCGGGTGTCGAGGCGGTGGCGGGGCGCGCCGCGCCTCCGCTGCCTGCCAACATCGAGCTGGCGGCGCTCGACGACCAGCTCGCCTACTGCGGCCCCGAGCGCCGCACCGGGCCCGCGGCGAGCCTGGCGCAGTTGCTGGCCTGCGTCCTCGACGAGGTCGACTACGGGCTGCTGATGCTGTCGGCTGACGGCTTCGTGGTGCATGCCAACCAGGCGGCGCGGAACGAGCTGGCGTCGACGACGTCGCTGCGGCTGGCGCGCCAGCGTCTCGTGAGCCGCACGGCGTCGGAGCAGCGCCAGCTCGATGCCGCGCTGGCCGCGGCGCGCGACCAGGGCCTGCGCACGCTGCTGACGATCGCCGCCGGCGGCCACGGCCGCGTCGGCCTGTCGATCGTGCCGCTGCCGGTGGCCCTCACGCAGGCGCACGCCGGCCACGCGGTGCTGATCTCGTTCGAGCGCAGCCGCATCGCCGAGACCCTGTCGATCGACGCCCACGCCCGCGAGCATGGCCTGACGACGCGCGAGCAGCAGGTGCTGGCCGCGCTGTGCGAGGGCCTGCGTGCCAAGGAGATCGCCGCGCGCCTGGAGATCGGCGAGGCCACGGTGCGCACCCACGTCAACAACCTCAAGGCCAAGACCGGCTGCGCCAGCATCGTCGACATCGTCAAGCAGGTCTCGCGGCTGCCGCCGATGGTGGCGGCCTTGCGCCCGCGAACCGGCGGCGCGGCGCGGGCCGACCTGGCCTGAGACACGGGGCATGTTCGCTATCCGCGATGGCGCATGACCGTCGCGGCGAAATCTGACACGATGTCGACTGCTTCGTCCTCGCCGCCGGCTCCCATGGGTTTCCTGACCACGCACGTCCTCGACACGATGAACGGCTGCCCCGCGGCCGGCATGCGCGTCGCGCTGTATCGCATCGATGGCGACCTGCCCACGCTGCTGCGCGAGGTGGCGCTCGACGCCGACGGCCGCGCCGGCGGCCCGCTGCTCGAAGGCGGCGCGTTCCACGCGGGTCGCTACCGGCTCGCGTTCGAGGTCGGCGCATATTTCCGCGCGCGCGGCATCGCGCTGCCCGAGCCCGCGTTCCTCGATCGCGTGCCGCTCGACTTCGGCATCGCCGACGCGTCCTCGCACTACCACGTGCCGCTGCTCGCGAGCCCGTGGTCGTACTCGACCTACCGCGGCAGCTGACGCCGCCCCTGGCGCGGCTCTTGCATCGCCTGCACGCATGGATCCCTACCTCCTCGACTGGATCAACTTCCTGCTGCGCTGGGCGCACGTGATCGTCGCGATCGCGTGGATCGGCTCCTCGTTCTACTTCGTGTTCCTCGATTCCAGCCTCGTCGAGCCGACCGACGCGGAACTGCGCGAGAAGGGCGTCGGCGGCGAACTGTGGGCCGTGCACGGCGGCGGCTTCTACAACCCGCAGAAGTACCTGGGCGCGCCCAGGCAGTTGCCCGAGCACCTGCACTGGTTCTACTGGGAAAGCTATTCGACCTTCCTGACCGGCTTCGCGCTGTTCACCGCGATCTACCTGTTCCAGGCCGACACCTTCCTCATCGACCCGCGCGTGCACGCGTGGACGCCCGCGGCCGCGATCCCGTGCGCGCTGGCCTTTATCGTCGTGTTCTGGCTGGGCTACGACGCGATCTGCCGCCTGTTCGACCAGGGCGACCAGCGCGTCGCCGGGGCGCTCGTCGCGCTGCTCGTCGCCTTCGCGTCCTGGCTCGCCTGCGACCTGTTCGCCGGACGCGCCGCGTTCGTGCTGGTCGGCGGCATGCTGGCCGCGAGCATGAGCGCCAACGTGTTCTTCTGGATCATCCCGGGGCAGCGCAAGGTCATCGCGCAGATGAAGGCGGGCGAGCCGGTCGACCCGGCGCACGGCCGGCGCGCCAAGCAGCGCAGCGTGCACAACACCTACTTCACGCTGCCGGTGCTGGCCGCGATGCTCAGCAACCACTACGCGTTCCTGCACGGCGCCGCCGGCAACTGGATCGTGCTGGTCGTGATGATGGCCGCCGGCGCATTGATCCGGACGTCGTTCGTCGCGCGCCATCGCGCGCTGGTGCTGGGCAGGCGCGTGCCGTGGGAGTACGCGATCCTCGGCTGCGCGCTGCTGGTGGGCCTCGGCGTCTGGCTGAAGCCGGCGCCGATCGCCGCGCCGGTGGCGTCCGCACGCGCGCCTGCGCCCACGTTCGCTCAGGTGCAGGCCGTCGTCAAGGAGCGCTGCAGCCTGTGCCACAACGCGCAGGTTGCCAACAAGGGCGTGCGCCTGGACGCGCCGGACCAGATCCTCGCGCACGCGCCGCAGATAGTCCAGCAGGCCGTCGTGCTCAAGGCGATGCCGCTGAACAACGCCACGCAGATCACCGACGCCGAGCGCGGGATGCTCAAGCGATGGTACGAGGCCGGGGCGAAGCCGGACTGAGCGTCTCGGCGTGTTCCGTGGCGTGCTGCATCAACTGCGCGACGACCGCCAGCGCGATGATCTCGGGCTGCTTGCCCGTGATCCCCGCGATCCCCACCGGGCACTGCATCCGCGCGATGCGCTCGTCGCTCATCCCGCGCTGCTCGAGCCGATGGCGGAAGCGCTCGCGCTTGGACTTCGAGCCGATCACGCCGACGAAGCCCGCGTCGTCGCGCCGCAGCGCGGCTTCGACGATGCGCAGGTCCAGCGCGTGGTCATGCGTCAGCACCAGGAAGAACGCGCCGGCCGGCGCCGCGGCGACCTCGGCTTCGGCGCCGTCGGCGACGCGGCGCCGCACGTTGTCGGGCCACGGCGTGCCCAGCGTCGTCGTCGGCTCGAAGGCGTCGTCGCGCTCGTCGATCCAGTCGCAGTGCACGTCCAGCGTCGCCAGCAGCGTCGCGATCGCGCGGCCGACGTGGCCGCCGCCGTGCATCTGCAGGTGCATCAGCGGCGGGCTCGCCGGCCAGCGGGCGATCGCGCTGTCGTCCAGCAGCGCGTACTCGACCTCGACCACGCCGCCGCAACACTGGCCCAGCGCGGGCCCGAGCGGGTAGCGCTCGCGGCGCGCCTGCGTCTCGCGCGCGGCGAGCATTGCCCGCGCCGCCGCCAGCGCCTTGAATTCGAGGTGCCCGCCGCCGATCGTGCCGATCGCCTGCACGGCCGAGACCAGCATGCGCGTGCCCGCGCCCCGCGGCGCGGAGCCGCGCGCCTCGACGATCTCGACGACCACCGCCGGCGTTCGCTGCTCCAGCCAGTGCATCGCGGCGAGGCGGGTGTCGCGGTCCATGGCGTCAGTCCCTCGCGCGAACCGCGTCGATGGCGGCGAGGATCGCCTCCGGCGTCGCGGGCGCGCGCAGCGGCGGATCGATGCGGTGGCCAGCGGCCGCGGATACGGCATCCCGTATCGCCAGGAATACGGAGAACGCCAGCAGCAGCGGCGGCTCGCCGACCGCCTTGCTGCGATGGATGCTGTCCTCGACGTTCTCGTTGTCGAACAGCGCCACGTTGAAGACGGGCGGGCAGTCGTTGGCGGTCGGGATCTTGTACGTGCTCGGCGCGTGAGTCGTCAGCAGGCCCGTCTTCGGGTGCCACACGAGCTCCTCGGTCGTCAGCCAGCCCATGCCCTGGATGAACGCGCCCTCGATCTGGCCGACGTCGATCGCCGGGTTGAGCGAGCGGCCGACGTCGTGCAGCACGTCCGCGCGCAGCAGGCGCCACTCGCCGGTGAGCGTGTCCACGGCGACCTCGGACACCGCCGCGCCGTAGCTGAAGTAGTAGAACGGCCGGCCCTTCGTCGCCTTCGGATCCCAGCGCAGGCCGGGTGTCGCGTAGAAGCCGTCCGACCACAGCTGCACGCGGTCCTCGTAGGCTCGTCGCACCAGATCGGGGAACGGCAGCACCGTGTCCTGCACCCGCACGGTGTCGTTTTCGAAGACGACATCGGCCGCGACGCCGCCGAAGGTGCGCGCGGCGAAGTCGGCCAGGCGCTTGCGGATCGTCAGCGCCGCGGCCTGCGCGGCCTTGCCGTTCAGGTCGGCGCCGGTCGACGCCGCGGTGGCCGAGGTGTTGGCGATCTTCTGCGTGTCGGTGGCCGTCGCGCGCACGCGGCCGTAGGCGACGCCCAGCTCGTGCGCGACGACCTGCGCCACCTTGGTGTTGATGCCCTGGCCCATCTCGGTGCCGCCGTGGTTCACGAGGATCGAGCCGTCGACATAGACGTGCACCAGCGCACCGGCCTGGTTCAGGTGGCGCACGTTGAACGAGATGCCGAATTTCACCGGCGTGAACGCGAGCCCGCGCTTGATCCACGGGCTGCGCGCGTTGAACGCGGCGGCGGCCTCGCGCCGCGCGCGATAGCCGCTGCTCGCCACGAGCGCGTCGGTCAGCGGGTCGAGGATGTTGTCCCTGACCGGCTGTCCGTAGGGCGTCGTGTCGCGCTCGCCGATGCCGTAGTAGTTGGCGCGCCGCACGTCCAGCGCGTCGAGCTGCAGCCGGCGCGCGATCGAGTCGAGGATCACCTCGGTGACGATCGCCCCCTGCGGCCCGCCGAAGCCGCGGAACGCGGTGTTGCTCTGCGTGTTGGTCTTCGCCGAGAAGCCGTGCAGCTCGACGTCGGGCAGCCAGTACGCGTTGTCGACGTGGCACAGCGCGCGCGTCATCACCGGGCCGGACAAATCCGCCGAGTGCCCGGCGCGCGAGATCAGCGTCATCGCCAGGCCCAGCACGCGGCCCGCGTCGTCGAAGCCGACCTCGTAGTCGTACGAGAAGCAGTGGCGGCGGCCGGTGATCAGGAAGTCGTCGTCGCGATCCAGCCGCAGCTTCACCGGCCGGCCCGTGCGCCGCGCCGCGATCGCCGCGACGCAGGCGAACAGTCCCGACTGCGATTCCTTGCCGCCGAAGCCGCCGCCCATGCGCCGGCACTCGACGTGCACGTGGTGCGACTTCAGGCCCAGCGCGTGCGCGACCAGGTGCTGCATCTCGGACGGATGCTGCGTCGAGCAATGCAGCTTCATGCCGTCGTCCTCGGCCGGCACGGCGTAGCTGATCTGGCCTTCGAGGTAGAACTGCTCCTGGCCGCCGACCTCCAGCGCGCCGGCGAGCCGATGCGGCGCCGCGGCGATCGCGGCGCGCGCGCCGCCTTCGACCGTGTCGCGCGCCAGGTGGATCGCGGGGATCACGTACTGGCCGCGCGCATGCGCCTCGCGCTGCGTCAGCACGGGCTCGAGCGGCTCGATGTCCAGCACCTCGCGCGCCCGCGCCGCCGCGCGTCTCGCGTCCCCGCGCGTGCGCGCGACGACCGCGAACACCGGCTGGCCGACGTGGCGCAGCTCGCCGTCGGCCAGGATCGGATCGTCGTGCAGGATCGGCCCGCAGTCGTTGTGGCCGGGGATGTCGGCGGCGCAGAACACGTCGACGACGCCCGGCAGCGCGCGGATCTTCGCGAGATCCATCGAACGCAGCCGGCCGTGCGCGACGGGCGACAGCCCCAGCGCGGCGTGCAGCGTGCCGGCCAGCTCGGGGATGTCGTCGATGTAGGTGGCCGTGCCGGCGACGTGCAGGTGCGCCGACTCGTGCGGCCGCGGCGTGCCGACGCCGGCGCTGGCGTGCGGCGGTTCGAGGTGGCGCGGGGCGGTTGCGGTCACGCCACGCTCCAGATCGATGTCGCTTCCGATGCCGCCGTGCCGCCCTGCGTCTCCAGCCAGAAGCGCTGCAGCAGGTTCTGCGCGACGCGCAGCCGGTACGCGGCGCTGGCACGCATGTCGTCCAGCGGCGTGAAGTCGCGCGCGAGCGCGGCCTGGGCGGCGGCCAGCGTCGCGGCGCTCCACGGCTGGCCGCGCAGCACGGCCTCGGCCGTCGCCGCGCGCCTGACGACCGCGGCCATGCCGCCGAAGACGAGGCGCACGTCGGCCACGCGTTCACCGTCCAGCGAGATCGCCAACGCCGCGAAGACCGCCGAGATGTCGGAGTCGAAGCGCTTGCTGATCTTGTACGCGCGGATCGTGCGGGCCCACGCGGTGTCCGGCACGACGATGGCCTGCACGAACTCGCCGGCCTCGAGGCGGTTGGCCTGGTAGCCGGTGTAGAAGTCGTCCAGCGGCACGCGCCGCATGCGCTCGCCCTGGCGCAGCTCGAGTTGCGCATCGAGCGCCATCAGCACCGGCGCCGAGTCGCCGATCGGCGAGCCGTTGGCGACGTTGCCGCCCATCGTGCCGGCGTGGCGGATCGGCGGCGACGCGAAGCGGCGCCAGGCCTCGGTGAGCGACGGCGCGCGCTGCGCCAGCGCGGCCCAGGCAGCCTCCAGCGAGGCGCCGGCGCCGATGCGCAGCTCGCCGGCGTCGTGCGCGATCGTCTTCAGCTCGTCGACCTCGGTGACGGAGATCACCTCGCCCAGGTCGCGCAACTGCTTGGTCACCCACAGGCCGACGTCGGTGCCGCCGGCCACGAGACGCGCCTGTGGCGATGCGGCATAACGTCGCGCCAGCTCGGCCAGCGTTCGCGGCGCGCCGGAAGCGTCGGCTATCGCGCGCAGTGCCGCGATCACGGGCGCCGTGTCGAGGGCGACAGGCGCGTGGTCGAACATCTGCTGGCCGGCGTCCAGGATCGGCCGGTAGCCGGTGCAACGACACAGGTTGCCGGCGAGCTCGTCGGCCAGTTGCGCGCGGTCGGGGCGCGTGCCGGCGGCGCCGTGGTTCTCGTAGCTCGCCCACATCGTCATCGCGAAGCCGGGCGTGCAGAAGCCGCACTGCGAGCCGTGGCAGTCGACCAGCGCCTGCTGCGCCGGATGCAGGCCGCGCGGGCCGCGCAGGTCCTCGACCGTGAACAAGGCCTTGCCGTGCAGCGAGGGCATGAACCGGATGCAGGCGTTGACCGGGCGCAGCCGCAGCCCGCGCACGGCCTGGCCGGGCGAGTCGGTGTGCTCGGGCAGCTCGCCGACCACCACCGTGCAGGCGCCGCAGTCCCCCTCGTTGCACCCTTCCTTGGTGCCGGTGCGGCGGTGGTCCTCGCGCAGCCAGTCGAGCACGCTGCGCGTGGCGGGCACGTCCGGCAGGCGCACGATCTCGCCGCGATGGAAGAAACGGATCTCGCGGGACAGGCCGTCGGACGGGGGCGCGCTCATGATGATGAAACTTACCTCTGCGGGGAGCGTTCTGAATATACTCGTCCTGATATCGACTATCCGGCAGTCCTTATGACGCTGCGCACGGAGTTCGACAAGATCGAGCTTCACCTCATCCGCGTCCTGCACACCTTGATCACCGAACGCAGCGTGTCGCGCGCCGCCCTGCGCCTGCAAAGCTCCCAGCCGGCGGTCAGCGCCCAGTTGAAGCGCCTGCGCGAGCTCACCGGCGACCCGCTGCTGGTGCGCGCCGGCAACGGCATGACGCCCACCGCCTTCGCGCAGCAGATGCTGGCGCCGGCCACCAACCTGCTCGGCGAGGCCGACCGCCTGTTCAGCCAGCGCACGCGCCGCACCGGCTTCGACCCGCAGACCAGCACCACCACGTTCCGCATCGCGGCCAGCGACTTCATCGACCCCGGCTTCCTGCCGCAGCTCGTGCTGACCTTGAAGCAGCGCGCGCCCCAGGTCAGGATCGAGCTGCTGACGCTGTCGCGCCACTTCGACTACCGCCGCAGCCTCGCGCAGGGCGAGGTCGACCTGGTGATCGGCAACTGGCTGACGCCGCCCGACGAACTGCACCTGGGCCGGCTGGTCAGCGACGAGGTGGTGTGCCTGGTGGCCGAGGATCACCCGATCGTGCGCGCGGGCGTCGGCCGCGGCTGGACGGTGGAGCGCTACCTGTCATGCGAGCACGTGGCACCCATGCCCAACTACGAAGGCGCGCGCGGCGTGATCGACGACCACCTCGCCAAGCAGGGCCTGCCGCGCGACATCGCCGTGCGCAGCGCGCACTTCGCGCTGATCCCGGCGATGGTCGCCGGCAGCCTGCTGGTGCTGACCACGGGCCGCCTGTTCTGCCAGCGCTACGTCGGCGTGCTGCCGGTGCGCATCGTGCGTTGCCCGGTCAACTTCCCGCCGCTGGCCTACTACCAGCTGTGGCACGACCTGACCCACGAATCCGCGTCGGTGCGCTGGCTGCGCGAGTGCGTGCGCGACGTGGCGCGCAACGTGGCCAGCCCGAGACCGGGCGAGGTGGCCTGAGATGACGGCCGCCCCGCCCGCTCGCGTCGCGCTTCGCGGCGACCTGCTCGATTTCACCGCCGCCCCGGCCTGGGGCGACGTCGATCCCGCCGGCGTGCGCTTTCGCGCGGATCACTGGCTGCTGATCGAGTCTGGCCGCATCGCGGGCGCGGTGCCCGGCGACCAGCCGCCCGGCGACGACTGGCTCAAGCACGAATACCCCGGCCGCCTGATCCTGCCGGGCTTCATCGACACGCACGTCCACAGCCCGCAGCTGGACGTCATCGCCAGTTACGGCAGCGCGCTGCTCGACTGGCTGGACACGCACACCTTCCCGGCCGAGGCGCGCTACGCCGAGGAGCTCGTCGCGCGCGAGGGCGCGGCGCGCTTCCTCGACGCGTTGCTGGCGCACGGCACGACCAGCGCCGCGGTGTTCCCGACGGTGCACAAGGTCAGCGTCGACACGCTGTTCGAGGCGGCGCAGGCGCGCGGCATGCGACTCATCGCCGGCAAGATCCTGATGGATCGCAACGCGCCGCCGGAGCTGGTCGACGACGTGGCCGAGGCCGAGCGCGAATGCACCGAGCTGATAGGCCGCTGGCACGGCGTCGATCGCCTCGCCTACGCGGTGACCGTGCGCTTCGCCCCTACCAGCACGCCCGGGCAGCTGGCGATGGCCGGGCGGCTCTGCACGCGCCACCCGGGCGTCTACATGCAGACGCACCTGGCCGAGAACCGCGCCGAGGTCGACTGGGTGCGCGAGCTGTTTCCGGAAGCACGCAGCTACCTGGACGTCTACGCCCGGAACCAGTTGCTGAACGACCGCAGCGTGTTCGCGCACGGCATCTGGCTGGACGCCGACGACCGCGCCGCGCTGGCCGGCGCGGGCGCGCAGATCGCGCACAGCCCGTCGTCCAACCTGTTCCTGGGCAGTGGCCTGTTCGACTGGCGCGCCAACATCGACGCCGGCGTTGCCGTCAGCCTGGGCTCGGACGTCGGCGGCGGCACCAGCCTGTCGATGCTGCGCACGATGGCCGACGCCTACAAGGTGCAGGCGCTGCGCGGCGAACGACTGACCGCGTGGGTCGCGCTGCACGCGGCCACGCGCGGCGCCGCGCACGCGCTGCGCCTGGCCGGCGAGATCGGCAGCCTCGAGGCGGGCGCCGTCGCCGACGTCTGCGTGTGGGCCGTGGCGGTGGGCAGCGTGGCCGTCCAGCGAGACAATTTGGCACGCGGCTTGCATGCGAGACTCTTCGCCTGGATGACCCTGGCCGACGACCGCAATCTCGTCGACGCCTGGGTCGCCGGCATCCGGCGCGCCTGACAACCTGCCCGATACTTCGCATCCCGTTCCGCCGATTTCGCAGCCCGCCCGATGCTTCGCCTCGAACTCATCGACATCAGCAAGCAGTACCCCGCCGTCAAGGCCAACGACCGCATCCGCCTGCGCGTCGAGCCGGGCGAGATCCACGCCGTGCTGGGCGAGAACGGCGCGGGCAAGTCCACGCTGATGAAGATCATCTACGGCGCGGTCGAGCCCGACGAGGGCGAGATGGTGTGGGACGGCAAGCAGGTCGAGATCCGCGATCCGCGCGAGGCGCGCGCGCTGGGCATCGCGATGGTGTTCCAGCACTTCAGCCTGTTCGACACGCTCACCGCGGCCGAGAACGTCTGGCTGGGGCTGGACAAGTCGTGGTCGCTGGCCGACGTCACGCAGCGCATCAGCGAGGTGGCGCACGAATACGGCCTCGACGTCGACCCGTTGCGACCGGTGCACACGCTGTCGGTGGGCGAGCGCCAGCGTGTCGAGATCGTGCGCGCGCTGCTGACCAAGCCCCGGCTGCTGATCCTCGACGAGCCCACGTCCGTGCTGACGCCGCAGGCCGTGCAGGCGCTGTTCGTCACGCTGCGCAAGCTCGCCGACGAGGGCTGCAGCATTCTCTACATCAGCCACAAGCTCGACGAGATCCGCGCGCTGTGCCACAAGTGCACGGTGATGCGCGGCGGCAAGGTGACGGGCGAAGTCGACCCGCGCCAGGAGACCAACGCCAGCCTGTCGCGCCTGATGATCGGCGCCGAGCCGCCGCAGCTCGATCACAAGACGGCCACGCCGGGCGAGCAGGTGCTGGACGTGCGCGCGCTGTCGCTGGCGCGCACCGGCGCGTTCGGCGCGGACCTGGCGGACGTCTCGTTCGACGTGCGGCGCGGCGAGATCCTCGGCATCGCGGGCGTGTCCGGCAACGGGCAGCAGGAGCTGATGGCGGCGCTGTCCGGCGAGGACACGCGTTCGCCGCCCGACGCGATCCGCCTGTTCGGCCAGCCCATCGGCGGCCACTCGCCGCGCCGCCGGCGCCACGAGGGCCTGCACTTCGTGCCCGAGGAGCGGCTGGGCCGCGGCGCGGTGCCGTCGCTATCGCTGGCGCAGAACACCTTGCTCACGCGCACCGAGGCGGTGTCGCCGTTCGGCTGGGTGTCCGTCAAGCGCACGGTGGCGCTCGCACAGCAGCTGATCGAGCGCTACAACGTCAAGGCGGGCGGGCCGGACGCGACGGCCAGGAGCCTGTCCGGCGGCAACCTGCAGAAGTTCATCGTCGGCCGCGAGATCGACGCGGCGCCGAAGCTGCTGATCGTGTCGCAGCCCACCTGGGGCGTCGACGTCGGCGCCGCGGCGCAGATCCGCGGCGCGCTGCTCGCGCTGCGCGACGCAGGTTGCGCGGTGCTGGTGGTGAGCGAGGACCTCGACGAGCTGTTCGAGATCTCCGACCGCCTGGTCGTGATCGCGCGCGGCCGCGTGTCGCCGTCGGTGCCCGCGGCGCAGGCCACGCGCGAACAGGTCGGCCGCTGGATGAGCGGCCTGTGGCACGACGCCGCGCAAGAGGAGGCGCTGCATGCTGCGGCTTGAGACGCGGCCCGCGCCGAGCAAGGCGATGGCGCTGCTGTCGCCGCTGATCGCGCTGGCGATCACGGTCGTGGCCGGCAGCGCGCTGTTCGCGCTGCTGGGCAAGGATCCGGCGAGCGGGCTGGCGATGTTCTTCGTCGAGCCGTTCCGCGGCGCGTATGCCATCTCCGAGCTGTGCGTGAAGGCGACGCCGCTGATGCTGATCGGACTGGGGCTGGCCGTCTGCTACCGCGCCAACGTGTGGAACATCGGCGCCGAGGGCCAGTTCGTGCTGGGCGCGATCGCGGGTTCGTGGGTGGCGATGCATGCGACGCCGGACTCCAGCCACTGGATCGTCGTGCCCATCCTGCTGGCCGGCATCCTGGGCGGCATGGCGTGGGCTGCGATCGTGGCGTTTCTCCGCGACAAGGCCAATGCGAGCGAGATCCTCGTCAGCCTGATGCTGGTCTATGTCGCCAACCAGCTGCTGAACTATCTCGTCTACGGCGACTGGAAGGATCCGGCCGGCTACAACTTCCCGCAGACGATCACCTTCCTCGACGCCACCAAGATCCCGCGCCTGTTCACGGGCCTGCGGGTCAACATCGGCTTCGTCGCGGCGCTGCTGTCGGTGGGCACGTTCTGGCTGTTCCTGTTCCGCGTGTACGGCGGCTTCCAGATGCAGGTCGGCGGCCTGGCGGCGGCGGCGGCGCGCTATGCGGGCTTCTCGTCGCGGCGCGCGCTGTGGGGGGCGCTGCTGATCTCGGGCGGCATGGCCGGCCTCGCGGGCGCGTTCGAGGTCGCCGGCCCGGTCGGCCAGCTGACGCCCTACGTGCCGGCGGGCTACGGCTTCGCCGCGATCATCGTCGCCTTCGTCGGGCGCCTGAATCCGGTCGGCATCCTGTTCTCGTCGCTGCTGATGAGCCTGTTCTACATCGGCGGCGAGCTCGCGCAGTCGCGGCTGGGGCTGCCCAAGTCGATCACCGGCGTGTTCCAGGGCATGCTGCTGTTCGCGCTGCTGGGCAGCGACACGCTGATCAACTACCGCGTGCGCTGGCATGCCGCGCATCCGGCGCATCCGGCCAAGGGCACGAGCGCCTGATGGACACCTACGCACTCCTCCTGGCGGCCACGCTCAACGCCGGCACCGTGCTCGCGATCGCGGGCCTGGGCCTGCTGGTCAACGAGCGCGCGGGCATCGTCAACCTCGGCGCCGAGGGCATGATGCTCGTCGCCGCGATCGCCGGCTTCGCGACCGGCGTGCACACCGGCAGCGACTGGCTCGCGTTCGGCGCCGGCGCGCTCGCCGGCGCGACGATGGCCGCGGCCTTCGGCGTGCTGGTGATCTGGCTCAACACCAACCAATATGCGACCGGCCTCGCGCTGAGCCTGTTCGGCAGCGGCTTCTCGGCCTTCGTCGGCATCCGCTACACGCAGGAGCGGCTCGGCACGCGACCGCACTTCGCGATCCCCGGCCTGAGCGACATCCCGTTCTTCGGGCCCGCGCTGTTCCGCCAGCATCCGATGGTCTACCTGACGATCCTGTTCACGCTGGGCCTCGCGTGGTTCCTCTATCGCTCGCGCGCCGGGCTCGTGCTGCGCGCGGTCGGCGAGTCGCCGGAGTCTGCGCACGCGCTCGGGTATCCGGTGCGGCGCATCCGGCTGCTCGCGGTGACCTGCGGCGGCGCGCTGTGCGGCGTCGCGGGCGCCTACATCTCGGTGGTCTACACGCCGTTGTGGGTCGAGGGCATGGTCGCCGGCAAGGGCTGGATCGCGCTCGCGCTCACCACCTTCGCCACATGGCGGCCGTCGCGGGTGCTGCTGGGCGCCTACCTGTTCGGCGGCGTCACGATGCTGCAGTTCCACCTGCAGGGCGAGGGCGTGGCCATCTCCAGCCAGTTGCTGACGATGCTGCCCTACCTCGCCACGATCGTGGTGCTGGTGCTGATCTCGCGCAATCCGGTCTGGATCCGCACCAACATGCCGGCGTCGCTCGGCAAGCCTTTCTTTCCCGGTCGCTAGCTCAAACCAAGAGGAGATATCCCATGACGACATCCACCCGGCGCTCCGTGCTCCGCACCACCGCCTGGAGCAGCCTGGCGGTCGCCGCCGCGCTCGCGGGCTGCAACAAGAAGGACGACGCGGCGCCGGCCGCCGCCTCGGCCCCGGCCGCCAGCACGGCCGCCGCGCCGGCGTCGGCCGCGTCGGCGCCGCTGAAGGTCGCCTTCGCCTACCTGGGCACCGTGGGCGACGGCGGCTGGACCTTCGCGCACGACAACGGCGTCAAGGCCATGCAGAAGGAGCTCGGCAGCCGGGTCGAGGTCAAGACCGTCGAGAGCGTGCCCGAGTCCGCCGACGCGGAGCGCGTGTTCCGCGACATGGTCGCCCAGGGCAACACGCTGGTCTTCGGCACCAGCTTCGGCTACATGGAGCCGATGCTGAAGGTGGCCGCCGACAACAAGGGCGTGAAGTTCGAGCACGCCACCGGCTACAAGACGGCCGACAACATGAGC
Organism: Scleromatobacter humisilvae; assembly: GCF_023231945.1. Lineage (GTDB taxonomy): Bacteria > Pseudomonadota > Gammaproteobacteria > Burkholderiales > Burkholderiaceae_C > Scleromatobacter > Scleromatobacter humisilvae. The sequence continues at coordinate 1,639,787 of NZ_JAJLJH010000001.1, read as the reverse complement.
ACGTACGACAACCGCACCTACGAGGGCGCGTACATGGCCGGCGTGATCGCGGGCGGCATGACCAGGACGAACACCATCGGCGTCGTCGGCTCGATCCCGATCCCCGAGGTCATCCGCAACATCGACAGCTACACGCTGGGCGCGCAGAGCGTGAACCCGAAGGTCAAGGTCAAGGTCGTGTGGGTCAACGAGTGGTTCAACCCGCCCAAGGAAACCGAGGGCGCGCAGTCGCTGATCGACGGCGGCGCCGACGTGCTGCTGCAGAACACCGACTCCAGCGCCGTGCTGCAGACCGCCGAGAAGAACGGCAAGTACGCGTTTGGCTGGGACTCCGACATGACGAGCTACGGCCCGAAGGCGCACCTGGCCTCGGCCGTCAACAACTGGGGCCCGTACTACATCAAGACCGCCAGGGACGTCATCGCGGGAACGTGGAAGCCGGGCCGCACGTGGTGGGGCGTCAAGGAAGGCGCGATCGACCTGGTGTCGATCTCCGACAAGGTGCCGGCCGACCTGAAGGCCAAGGTCGACACGGTCAAGGCCGGCCTGAAGGACGGCTCGTTCGCGATCTGGAAGGGCCCGATCGTGTCCAACGACGGCAAGGAGCAGGTCAAGGCCGGCACGACCGCCGACGACGCGTTCCTGGGCGGCATCAAGTTCTTCGTCAAGGGCGTCGAGGGTCAAGTCCCCGGAGCGAAGTAACCCGACGCCTCCCGCCGTTGGCGCTCGAACCTCACCTCGAAGTTCAAGGGAGCGCTGGAACCGGCTCTGCCGGGCCAGTCGCGGACAGCCCCCTCGGGGGGCAGCGAGCGCCAGAGAGCGTGGGGGCTCTATTTCGTCAGGGCGTCGAGCTCGTCGGTCAGTCGCGCCATGCGCGCCACGAGCGCGCGGTAGGGAGCGGGCGTGGCCATGTCGAGGCCGGCCTTCTTCACGACCTGGTACGCGTCGTCGGAGCCGCCGGCGCGCAGCATGTCGAGGTAGCGGGTGCGCAGGGCGTCGTCGCCCTTCTCGATGCCTTCGGCGAAGTAGGCCGCCGCGCTGATCGACGTGGCGTACTGGAACACGTAGTAGTCGGTGTAGAAGTGCGGGATGTATTCCCACTCGGTGCCGTACAGGTCCTCGATCTTCATGACGCCTTGCGCGTCGCCGTGGTAGCGGCGCAGCAGGTCGAGGTAGATCTTGCTCAGGTCCTCGCCGGTCAGCGGCTGGTCCTTCTCGATGGCCTCGTGCGACTTCAGCTCGAACTCGGCGAACAGTGCCTGGCGGAAGAACACGGTGCGCAGGCTTTCGAGCTGCATCGCGAGCGCGTAGATCTTCTCCTGCCTGGTCTTCGCGTTCTTCGCGACGTAGTCGCCCAGCAGCATCTCGTTGGTGGTCGACGGGATCTCGGCGACGAAGATGCCATAGTTGGACATCTCGTACGGCTGCTTGGCGTCGTCGAGCACCGTGTGCATCGCGTGGCCCCACTCGTGCGCCACGGTCGTGACGCTCTCGTAGTTGTTGTTGAAGCTCATGAGCACGAACGGATGCACGTCGTAGGCGCCCGGGTTCATGTAGGCGCCGGAGCGCTTGCCCTTGCGCGGCACGGCGTCCATCCAGCCTTCCTGGAAGTGCTGGCCCAGCGCCTTGACGTAGTCCTCGCCCAGCGGCGCCACGCCCTTCAGGGTCAGCGCCTCGGCCTCGCCCAGCGTGTAGGTGCGCGGCGCCTTCACGAGCTCGGCGTAGATGTCGGAGTACTTCTGTTCCTTCAGGCCCAGCAGGCGGCCGCGCAGCTTCAGGTAGCGCTGCAGCGTCGGCAGGCCGGCGTTGGCCTCGGCGACCAGGGTACGGTAGACGGTATCCGGCGTGTTGTCCTGGCTCAGCTTCGACTGCAGCGAGGTGTCGAACTTGTGCGCATGCGCATCGAACACCACGCCGCGCAGGTGCGCCACGTAGATCGCGCCGATCGTGCGCTGGAACGACTTGTAGACGGGGTAGAACGAATGGAAGACGAGCTCGCGCACCTTCGGGTCGCCGTCCTCGCGCAGCTTGACGTAGGTCTCCTGGTCCAGCGTCACCTTCTTGCCGCGCACCGTGATCGTCGGCCACGGCAGGTCGGCGTTGGACAGCAGGCTGTAGATCTGCTGCGGCTGCGACAGCGGGTCCGCCGCGCCGGCCATCAGGGCCTCCTCGCTGGCCGACAGCGTGTGCGCGGCCAGGCGCAGCATCGTGTGCAGCGCATAGGCGTGCGGCGCGAGCTTGGGCTCGGCGGCGATGTAGCCGTCGACCTTGGCCTGGCCGATCGCCGCGACCTCCGGCGCTTCCCACGCGGTGGCCTGCGCGACCTGCGCCTGCAGCGCGTTCGACTGCTGGCGCAGCGCCTCGTTGGCGGTGACCTGCGTGTCGGCGTCGGCCTTCAGGCTGGCGTAGGCGTCGAGGCGGTTGACCTCGCGGTTGACGTCCGAGATCGTCTGCATCGCGTGCAGCAGACCCGCGGCGCTGGCGCCCATCGTGCCCTGCAGTGCCTTCAGTTCCGGCAGCCGCGCGATCACCTTCTCGCGCGACGCCTGCCAGGCGGCGTCGTCGGCGTACAGCGACGTGAGGTTCCACAGCGCGGGCGGGCTGGCTGCGGTGTCGGCGGCATGGGTCAGCGGCGCGGCCAGGGTGGCGAGCGCGGCGGCGAGGGCGATGGCAGAGAGTTTCATGGTGCTCGAGAAGTGGCGGAAAACGTCAACGCGGGACGATACGCCGGGTCCAGGCCGCGCGCGGGCGGCGGCGCGACGAATTGCAGAACAAGGGGGCTCAACCGCGGGAGAGGAAACCCGCATCGGGCGACTACCGAGCCGCGGGCATATCCATTGCCTCGACGCCGCCTGTTGCCGTCGAGCAGCCCCGTCTTGCCGCCGCGAGGCGCGAGTCGATGGCCTTCGTTGCCGATCGCCCGCACAACTTTTCCAGGATGTCCGCTTCATGAAGCCCACCGCCAGCCGCCTGATCAGGGCGCTCGCCGTCGCGTTCCCCGCCGTCGCGTCGGCAGCCCAGGATCCGGCGTCGTGCGTCGGCCTCGACGACGCGAAGCGGCTCGCCTGCTACGACGCGATCTACCGGCCCGTGCCGTCCGCCGTCCAGCCGATCGTCCCGCCCGTCGCGCGCGACGAGCCGAGCGCGCGGGAACAGGTCGCCACCGCGCCGAGCGGCAGGGGACTCGAGGCCGGCGACTACCTCGCCAAGTTCTGGGAGCTGGCTCCGGAGGACAAGCGCGGCACCTTCGTCGTGCGGACCTACCAGCCGAACTTCCTGCTGCCGGCGCACTACTCGACCAGCATCAACCGCGCGCCATCCAGCCCCACGCATCCCGACGGCGGCAGCTTCCCGCAATACCGCCAGACCGAGGCGGAGCTGCAGCTGTCGCTGCGGGCCAAGGCGCTCGAGAACGTCGGGTTCTCCAACGCGGACGTGTGGCTGGCGTACACGCAGCAGTCGATCTGGCAGATGTGGAACGGCCAGGACTCGGCGCCGTTCCGCAGCAGCGACTACCAGCCCGAGGGCTTCTACGTCGTGCCGATCCCCGACAAGATGGGCGACCTCGGCGGCGGCTGGCGCTGGCGCATGGTGCAGCTGGGCGTCGCGCACGAGTCCAACGGCTACGGGCTGCCGCTGTCACGCAGCTGGAACTACGCCTACCTGGGCACCAACTTCACCCGCGACGATTTCGCGCTGCGCGCGCGCTTCAACCAGCGCCTGGGCGAGCAGGGCGTCGACGACAACCCGCACATCGCCGACTACATCGGCAGCACCGAACTCGGCGTCGCCTGGCTGCCGGGCGAGACGACGATGCAGCTGACCGCGCGCACCTCGTTCAAGGACTGGAATCGCGGCTCGCTGAAGTTCGAGTGGACGCGACCGGTATGGTCGGCCAAGCCCGACGGCCTGCGCTGGTACGTGCAGCTGTTCTCCGGCTACGGCGAGACGATGCTGGACTACAACCACCGCCAGACCAGCATCGGCCTGGGCTTCACGCTGTTCCAGCTGTGAACGTGTAGACCGACGTGCTGCGATAGACCTGCCCGGGCCGCAGCACGGTCGTCGGCCACTCCGCATGGTGCGGCGAGTCGGGACTGTGCTGCGGCTCCAGGCAGATCGCGTCGCCGCGCTGGTAGGCCTCGCTGTCGTGGCCGACGAGCGTGCCGTCGAGGAAGTTGCCCGAGTAGAACTGCAGCGCCGGCTCGGTCGTGTGCAGTTCCATCGCGCGGCCCGAGGCCGGGTCCTCCAGCCGCGCGGCCAGGCGCAGCGTGTCGATGCGCGCGTCGTCCAGGATCCAGTTGTGGTCGTAGCCGCCCGCGATCGCGAGCTGCGCGTGCGCGTCGCCCAGGCGCGCGCGGATGCGGGTGGGCGCACGGAAGTCGAACGGCGTGGCGTCGACCTCGGCGATGCCGGTGGGGATCAGGCTCGCGTCGACCGGGTTGTAGCGGCTCGCGGGCAGCGTCAACACGTGATCGAGCGCGCTGCCGCGGCCGGCGAGGTTGAAGTAGTCGTGGTGGCTCAGGTTGACGACGGTGGCGCGGTCGGTGGTGGCCCCGTAGTCGACGCGCCAGCTGCGATTGGCGCCCAGCGAATAGGTGACGAGCGTCTCGACGCGGCCCGGGAAGCCTTGCTCGCCATCCGGGCTCACGTGGCGCAGCGTGACCGCCGGCCCGCCGAGCGCCGCGTCGTGCTCGCGTGTCGATTCGATCTCCCACAGCCGCGTGCCGAAGCCCTCGGTCCCGCCATGCAGGCAGTTCGTGCCGTTGTTGCGCGAGAGCGCGTGCGTCTCGCCGTCGATCACGAGCTCGCCGAGCGCGATGCGGTTCGCATAGCGGCCGACGATCACGCCGAAGAACGGATTGCGATGGACGTAGTCGTCGAGGTTGTCGAAGCCGCGCACGACGTTGGCGGCGACGCCGTCGCGGTCGGGCACCCACAGCATCGTCACGATGCCGCCCAGCGTGATCAGGCTCAGCGTGAGGCCGCCGTGCGACAGCGTGATCTCGTGGACGACGCGGCCGTCGCCCAGGTGGCCGTATTCGCGCTGATGCAGGCGGACGGCGGGATGTTGGCTCATGTGAAGCTCCGGCTCTGGAGTCGTTGGGAATGCGCGTCGAACAGGGAGTCCCGGGCGGCGGCCAGCGCCTGCATGCGCTTCGCGTGCTTGAGCCAGCGCCCGCGGCGCCAGCGCTGCAGCATGTAGAGGCCGCGCAGCCACTCGTCGGCGATCAGCGCGATCCACACGCCCACCAGCCCGAGTCCGAAGTGCGTGCCCAGCAGCCAGGCGCCGAACAGCATGATTCCCCACTGCGAGATCAGCCCCGCGGCGAGCGGGAAGCGGCTGTCGCCGCTCGCGCGCAGGGCGTTGATCAGGATCAGGTTGAAGCTGCGCCCCGGCTCCAGCAGCAGGCCCATCACGATCAGCGTGCGGCCCAGCGAGACGATCTGCCCATCGGCGGTGAACATGCGCAGGACCCAGGGCGCGATCAGCGCGAACACGCACGCCACGCCCATCGTCACGACCAGCCCGAGCCGCATGTTGGCCAGGCATTGCACGCGCGCCTCCTCGAAGCGGCCGGCGCCCACCAGCCGGCCGACGATGATCTCGTTGCCGATGCCGATCGACAGGCACGCGAGCATCTCGATCGACGCGATCTGCATCGTGTAGGCCTGCGTGGCCAGCGTGCGCTCGCCCATGCGCGCGGTGAGCGCGGTGATGATCATGAACGCACCGAACCAGCTGATGTTCTCCAGCACCGCGGGGAAGCCGAGCGCCAGCAGCCGGCGCAGGTCGCGCAGGCGGATCGAGACCAGGTCGCGCGCGCGCAGCCGCAGTCCGATGCGCAGGTTCACGAGGATCCACAGGGCGACGCACGCGAGCAGGCGGCTCGTGGCGGCGGCGATCACGATGCCGATGACGCCCAGCGCGGGCAGCCCCGCGATGCCGAAGATCAGCAGGAAGCTCAGCCCCGCGTTGACCGCGTTCTGCGCGAGGATCACGAACATCACCTCGCGCGTGTGGCCGTGCGCGCGCAGCACCGCGCACAGCGCGTAGTTCATCGACTCCAGGAACAGCGTGCCGCCCATCCACTGCAGGAAAGGCAGCGCGAAGACCATCAGCGGCGGCGTCAGCTGCGCCCAGCGCAGCAGCGTCGGCGCGGTGAACGCGAGCACGAGGCTGAACAGCGCGCCCAGCCACAGGTTGGTCGACACGGCGCCGCGCGCGAGCCGGCGCGCGCCGTCGCGGTCGCCCAGGCCCAGATGGTGCGTGGTCGCGATCGACGCGCCCACCGCGAGCACGTTGAAGCCCATCAGGAAGATCACCAGCACCTGCCCGGCGCTGCCGAGGCCGGCCACGGCGTTGTCGCCGATGCGGCTGGCCATCAGCGTCGAGACCACGCCGGTCAGCATGTGCAGCGACTGCTCGGCGAAGATCGGCCACGCGAGCTTCAGCAGCCCGGGCTCGGGCGCGCCGGGGGCGCGGTCGCCGGGCAACTGGGAGACGGTGGTCATGTCGTCAGCTTAGCGGCGAACGGTTACGGTCGATTACCAACGGTGGCCACTGGCCAGGCCGGGTGGTCCTCTTATATAGTCATACTTTATTCGAGTTGATGAAAAAGCGAGGCGAGACATGACCGCGACCCGACGACCCGCGCGCTACCAGGGCGTGTTCCCGGTGGTGCCCACCATCTTCGACGAGGAGGGCACGCTGGACCTCGCCGGCCAGAAGCGCTGCGTCGACTTCATGATCGACGCCGGCTCGAACGGCCTGTGCATCCTCGCCAACTTCTCCGAGCAGTTCGTGCTGGCCGACGACGAGCGCGAGACGCTCACGCGCGCGATCCTCGAGCACGTGGCCGGCCGCGTGCCGGTGATCGTCACGACGACGCATTTCTCGACGGACATCTGTCTTGCGCGCGGCCAGCGCGCGCAGGCCCAGGGCGCGGCGATGGTGATGGTGATGCCGCCGTACCACGGCGCCACGCTGCGTCTCGGCGAGAAGCAGATCCACCACTTCTTCGGCCGCCTCAGCGACGGCCTGGACATCCCCATCATGATCCAGGACGCGCCGATGGCCGGCACGCCGCTGTCGGCCACGTTCCTCGCGAAGATGGCGCACGACTTCGAGCGCGTGCGCTACTTCAAGATCGAGACGGCCGGCGCCGCGAGCAAGCTGCGCGAGCTGATCGAGCTGGGCGGCGACGCCATCGAGGGCCCGTGGGACGGCGAGGAGGCGATCACGCTGCTGGCCGACCTCGACGCCGGCGCCACCGGCGCGATGACCGGCGGCGCGTATCCGGACGGCATCCGCACCATCGTCGACGCCTTCGCCGCGGGCCGGCGCGACGAGGCCGTCGAGGCCTACGGCCGCTGGCTGCCGCTGATCAACCACGAGAACCGCCAGGGCGGCTTCCTCGCGGCCAAGGCCTTGATGAAGGAGGGCGGCATCATCGCCTGCGACGCGCCGCGCAGCCCCTATCCGGCGATGAGCCCGCACGTGCGCGCCGGGCTGCTCGACGCCGCGAGACGGCTGGATCCCCTGGTGTTGCGCTGGGGTCGTTGAGGGTAAGCTTCGCGCCCACGTCCACTCCGCTGACGACATGTCGAGCCACGCCGAGCAGTCGCCTTATCGCACGAAGCCCGAGGGCAAGAGCCGGCACGGCCGCATCGTGCGCGAGCTGGGGCTGCGCATCCTCGCGGGCGAGCTGGCGCCGGGCGAGCGGCTGCCGGCCGAAAGCCAGCTGATCGAGAAGTACGCCGTCAGCCGTCCCGTGCTGCGCGAGGCGGTGCGCGTGCTCGTCGCCAAGGGCCTGGTGCTGTCGCGCCAGCGTTCGGGCGCGATCGTGCGGCCGCGCAACGAGTGGCACCTGCTCGACCCCGACGTGCTGTACTGGATGATCCAGACGCGCCCGGCCCCCGAGTTCGTGCAGACGCTGATGGGCATGCGGCGCGTCTTCGAGCCCGGTGCCGCGGCGCTCGCGGCGCAGGCCGCGACGGACGAGCAACTGGCGGGCATCGCGCAGGCCTACGAGGGCATGGCCGCCGCGGCCGACGCCGACGCGATGCTGGAGCCCGACCTCGCGTTCCATCGCCGCATCGCCGAGGCCACCGGCAACGACCTGATGGCCTACATCGGCACGATGCTGTCGCTGGCGTTGCGCGAGTCGATCAAGCTGAGCAGCCGGCTGCCCGACACGCACGCGCTGTCGTTGCCGCGGCACAAGGCCATCCTCGACGCGCTGCAGGCGCGCGACCCCGCCGCCGCGCATCGGGCCACGGTGCAGCAGCTCGACGCCACGCAGCTGGACCTGTCGGCCGTGATCTCGACCGGACTCTAGGCTCAGTTGCCGTCGTCGGAGACCTCGACGAAGTGCTCGTCGAACGGCTGCAGCGGCGGGAACGGGTCCGGCTGCTTCAATCGAGCCTCGACGGCCTTGTCGGCCGGCGTCGCGGCGAAGGCGTTGGAGGCCGGCGTGGAGTGGCAGCCCGACATCATGACGAGCATGACGGCCGACACCGCGGCGAGAATCAGCGTGCCGACGGTGACGTAGCCGCCACCGCGTGGTCCGCTTCGGACATGACAGGTCTTCTGCATTTCGAATCCCCTGATGCGGACATCTGGCGGCCCGCTGCAGGAAACGATATTGATCCTTTGTGCGTCGCGCCGCATCCCTCAGGCAGGGGGTGACGCGAGGGCGAATCTGAAGGCCCGCTGACCCTCAACTCCACAGCAGGAAGACACCTCATGAGCTCAACCAACCCCGTCGCCGTCGTCACCGGAGCCGGCAGCGGCATCGGCAAGGCCTGCGTGCTGGCGCTGGCGCGCGCGGGCTACCGCGTCGTGCTGGCCGGCCGGCGCGCGGACGCGCTGCAGCAGGTCGCCGCGCAGGCCGGCGGCGGCGTCACGCTGCTTTGCGTGCCGACCGACGTCACGCAGCCCGCCGACGTCGACGCGCTGTTCGCGGCCACGCTGCAACGCTTCGGCCGCGTCGACGTGCTGTTCAACAACGCCGGCATCAGCGCCAACGGCATCGCGTTCGAGGACCTGTCGTTCGAGAAGTGGCGCGCGGTGGTCGACACCAATCTCAACGGCATGTTCCTGTGCGCGCAGGGCGCGTACCGCGCGATGAAGGGGCAGTCGCCGCGCGGCGGCCGCATCATCAACAACGGCTCGATCTCGGCGCACGCGCCGCGCCCCGACTCCGCGCCGTACACGGCCACCAAGCACGCGGTGACGGGCCTGACCAAGTCGATCTCGCTCGACGGCCGCGCGTACGACATCGCCTGCGGCCAGATCGACATCGGCAACGCCGTCACCGACATGGCCGCGCGCATGGCCACCGGCGTCAAGCAGGCCGACGGCCGCATCGCGCCCGAGGCGATGCTGGACGTCGCGCGCGTGGCCGACGCGGTCGTCCACATGGCCGGCCTGCCGCTGGAGGCCAACGTGCAGTTCATGACCATCATGGCGACGAAGATGCCGTTCGTCGGGCGAGGCTAGCGCGCACTGAACGGTCGTTTAGACGGTTGAAAAGCGTGCGATGTTGCAGCATCGTCGCTCTTTCAAGGGGGTGAGGTCCACGGTCGAGTTCACGACGCACAACAGCCAGTTACAGTCGCCTCGGTCGGTCGCCGCGGTGCCCATCTGGGTCCCGAGCCCCGCTGCGAGACCGCTGGCACCCATGTCCGATTCGTCTTCCTTCCTGCCCACGCACGCTGCGCTGATGCCCCTGCCCGAGGCAAGCGACGCGCTGCCCATCGGCACGCCGCTGGGCGAATTCGAGGTTCGCGGCGTGGTGGGCGTCGGCGGCTTCGGCGTCGTCTACCGTGCCTGGGAGCCGGCGCTCGAGCGCGAGGTCGCGCTGAAGGAATACATGCCCGTGGGACTCGTGTCGCGCGGGCCCGACGGCCACGTCGCCCTGCGCTCGCGCACCTACGAGCAGGACTTCGCCCTCGGCCTGAAGTCCTTCGTCAACGAGGCCCGCCTCCTGGCGCGGTTCGATCATCCGGCGCTGGTGAAGGTGCACCGGTTCTGGGAGATGAACGGCACCGCCTACATGGCGATGCCTTTCTACAACGCGCGGACCCTGCGTCAACGGCGCCAGGACATGGGCCTGCAGGCACCGACCCAGGACTGGCTGATGTCGATGATCGAGCCGTTGCTGGGCGCGTTGGCGGAGATGCACCGCGTCGACGTCTACCACCGCGACATCGCGCCCGACAACATCCTCTGGTGCGACGACAACCGCCCCGTGCTGCTGGACTTCGGCGCGGCTCGCCACGCGCTGGCCGATCGCACGCAGTCGCTCACGGCCATCCTCAAGCCGCAGTTCGCGCCCATCGAGCAGTACGCGGAGGCCAAGTCGATGCGGCAGGGGCCGTGGACGGACGTCTTCGCGCTCGCGAGCACCTGCTACTTCATGCTGACCGGCCGGCCCCCCGTGCCGGCGACCGCGCGCGTCCTCAGCGACGAACTGATGCCGCTGGCGCAACTGGCGCCTCCGGGCTTCTCGACGCAGGTGCTCGCGACGCTGGACTGGGCGATGAGCGTGCGGCCGGAGGATCGGCCGCAATCCGTCGCGACGTTCTGGGACGCGCTGCACGGACACCTGAAGGTGCCGGTGCGCGGGGCGCCCCGGCCGGCCCTGCGCGAGGCGCGCGCCGACGCCGCGGGCGCGTTCGAGCGGACGATCCAGTCCGCCCAGCCGACGACGGTGAAGTGGGTGGGCGCGCATTCTTCCGGCGTTGCCCGGCTGCGCTCGACGATCGCCGGCGCGGTGCGTCCGCCGCATCGAGACGAAGCTGCGCAGATGCCGTCGGGGCTGCCCGGACTGCGGCCGGCGGCGTGGCTGCTGGGCCTCGCCGGCGTGGCGGCCGCGGTGGCCTGGATCGGGCCCTGGCATGCGCGGGATCGGCTTGCGCTGGGCGCCGATCCGGTGATGCAGGCGGCGGTGGCGGCCGCGCCCGCGTCCGCCGCGGCGGCCACGGCCAGCGCGCCGATCGCCGTGCCGGCGTCGGCCGCGCTGCCGGCAGCACGCGTCGGCACATCGGCGGACACGCCGGCGCCACCGGCAGCGGCGTCGCGAGCGAAGGCGCCGGACGCTCTCGCGCGGGGCGAGCGCGATCGGGTCGCAGTCCATGGCGCAATCGGCTCCGCATCGAGCGCGCGCCGCGGCGTCGTCGTGCGAGCGTCCAGCCGCCATGCCAGCCAGCTCGAGGCGTGCCGCGCGAACGAGGCGTCCGACGCGGAGGCCTGCGTGCGCCGCCTGTGCGACAGCGATCCCGTCCTGCGCCGCGACGCGGTGTGCGCCGGCTCGACGACGCCGGTCAAGCGCTGGTGGCAATTCTGGAAGCCCGGCCAGGCTCGTCCGGAAGCCGCGCACGCCGCGTCCAGCTGAGGCCGCCGTCCAGGTCGCTGGCGTCGCAGGATCCCCCTGTTCGGGCGCGTTCGCCGTCGACTCGAAGTGGGCCGGCCTCGCCTAACCCAGACGGAAGCGGGCGGCGTGGCCGCTGGCGCGGAACTCCCGGACGACGTGCTCGACGAACAGCCTCACCTTCGCCGGCACGAGCTTGCGGCTGGTGTAGTAGATCGACAGCGGCAGCGCCTCGGCGTACCACTGGGGCAGCACGCGCACCAGCTCGCCGCTCTCCAGCAGCGGCAGGACGTGCGGCAGCGGCAGCATGGCGATGCCCATGTGGTTGGCGGCTGCGCGGGCCATGGCCTCCGGGTCGTCCAGAACCATCACCGGACGCACGCTGGCCACCACCTCCTGGCCGGCGTTGTTCTTCAAGGTCCAGGGCGTGAGGCGCCCGGAGACGAGCGAGCGGCGCAGCAGGCCGCGATGCCGCGCCAGTTCATCGGGATGGCCCAGCACCGGCTGCGTCTTCAGGTAGGCCGGCGACGCCACCAGCACGATGCGCAGGCGCGCCAGCTCGCGCGCGATCAGCGCGTCGGTCAGCTCGATGCCGCCGCCGATGGCGACGTCGAAGCCCTCGGCGATCAGGTCGACCTGGCGGTTGTCGAAGTGCAGGTCGGGCACCACGTCCGGATAGCGGCGCACGAAGCCCTCCATCATCGGCACGAAGTATTCGCGGCCAACCGTGTGCGCGAGTGCGACCTTCAGCGTGCCGGCCGGCTTGCCGGCGCCTTGCCGCAGGTCGGTCAGCGCGTCGCCGATCTCGCTCCAGGGCAGCCGCACCTGGCCGTAGAGGCGTTCGCCGTCGGTGGTCAGCGCCACCTTGCGGGTGCTGCGCTGGAACAGGCGCACGCCCAGCCGCGCCTCGAACTGGGCCACGCTCTTGCTGACCGCCGCGGGCGTCAGGCCCAGATGACGCGCCGCCGCCGAGAAGCTGCCCTCGTCGGCCGCGGCGATGAACGCATCGAGATAGCCACGCAGTTCGGTCAGCATGGCGCGATCTTATACAAATGGTTGAAAGTGAAGGCGAAGATTTGTGACTACCGCAGACGGGCACCGATGACCACACTTGAGTCCATCAACCACCCAACCAGGAGCACATCATGAGCACCACTTCCCTCCTCGCCGGCAAGGTCGCCTTCATCCACGGCGGATCGCGCGGCATCGGCGCCGCCACGGCACGCCGGCTGGCGCGCGACGGCGCGACGGTCGCCATCGGCTACGCGTCCTCGGCCATCGCGGCCGAGGCGCTGGTCGAGGAGATCAAGGCCAGCGGCGGCCAAGCGGTCGCCGTCAAGGCCGACGCCACCGACGCGACCGCGCTGACCAACGCGATCGACGGCGTCGCCGAGCGCTTCGGGCGGCTCGACATCCTCGTCAACAGCGCCGGCGTGCTCGCCGTCGCGCCGCTCGACCAGTTCACGTTGAAGGACTTCGACCAGACCGTCGCGGTCAACATCCGCTCCGTCTTCGTCGCCACGCAGGCCGCCGCGCGCCACATGAAGGAGGGCGGCCGCATCATCAACATCGGCAGCACCAATGCGCAGCGCATGCCGTTCGCGGGCGGCGGGGTCTACGCGATGAGCAAGTCGGCGCTGGTCGGCCTGGTCAAGGGCCTGGCGCGCGATCTCGGCCCGCGCGGCATCACGGTCAACAACGTGGCGCCGGGCCCGGTCGACACGGACATGAACCCGGAAGCCGGCGACTTCGGCGCCGCGCTGCACGACCTGATGGCCATCAAGCGCCACGCCAAGGCCGACGAGATCGCCGGCATGGTGGCCTACCTGGCCGGCCCGGAAGCGGCCTTCGTCACGGGCGCCGACCTGCTGATCGACGGCGGCTTCGCGGCTTGACGCCAGCGGGGGCGCAGCGCCCCCGCCGGCAGCCAGCCGAGGCCGGCGTCGGTGCGCCCCGCCGGCCTGTACTCGCAGCCGATCCAGCCGTCGTAGCCCAGGCGCTCCAGTTCGGCGAACAGGAACTCGAAGCGGATCTCGCCGGTGCCCGGTTCGTGGCGGCCGGGGTTGTCCGCGACCTGCACGTGCGCGATGCGCGGCAGGTGTCGCGCGAGCGTGCCCGCGAGCTCGCCCTCCATGCGCTGCATGTGGTACGCGTCGTACTGCACGAACACGTTCGGCTCGCCGACATCGTCCAGCAAGGCGACGCATTGCGCGGTTCGGTTCACGAAGAAGCCGGGGATGTCGAAGGTGTTGATCGGCTCGACCAGCAGCTTCAGGCCTTCGGCCGCGAACGCGCGTGCCGTGAAGCGCAGGTTGTCGACCAGCGTGCGGCGCAGCGCGTCGACGTCGGCGCCGGGCGGCGCGATGCCCGCGAGGCAGTTCACCTGCCCGACGCCCAGCGCGTGCGCATGGGCGATCGCGCGCGAGACGCCCGCGCGGAACTCGGCGACGCGATCCGGCAGGCAGGCCAGCCCGCGCTCGCCGGCGGTCCAGTCGCCCGCGGGCAGGTTGTGCAGCACCATCGCGAGCCCGTGGTCGTCGAGCCTCGCGCGGATCTCCGCGGCCGGCACCTCGTACGGGAACTGGCATTCGACGGCGGCGAAGCCCGCGCGCGCCGCGAGCGCGAAGCGATCGAGGAAGGGCGCCTCGGCGAACAGCATCGAGACATTGGCGGCGAAGCGGAGCATGGGCGTCATTCTCGCCGCCGGCCGCCGGCCGCCGGCCGCCGCGCGTGCGGTTTTGCCGCATTCGGCGCGGCGGCAACGCGACCATGGCTGGACAGAAATACAGCTCGCCTAGAATCGCGCCCCTTCGCCTCTCTCTTTTCCCGGCCGCGCACATGTTCAAGAACGCCATCGTCTACCGCATCGATCAATGGGAACAGCCGGCCATGGCCGAACTGGAGGCGCGCCTGGACGCGGCGCGCTTCGTCGAGTGCGGCGCGGCGCAGCAGGAGTCCTCGGGCTGGGTCGAGCCGCGCGGCGAGAAGCACGGGCCGCTGGTCGAGAACGTCGCTGGCCAGTGGATCCTCAAGCTGTGCACCGAGACCAAGGCCGTGCCCGGCGGCGCCGTCAAGACGCAGCTGGAGGCGCGCCTGGACAAGATCGAGCAGGAGACCGGCCGCCGTCCCAAGGGCAAGCACGCCAAGGAGCTGAAGGAAGAGATCGTGCACGAGCTGCTGCCGCGCGCCTTCCCCAAACGCGGCACGACGCCGGTCTGGATCGACCTCGAGGCGAAGCTCGTGATGATCGGCGCGGGCAGCGCCAAGAAGGCCGACAAGATCGTCACGCTGCTGACCGAGCTGCTGTCCGGCGGCATCCGGCTCGACCTGGTGCAGACGCAGATGTCCGCCGCGGCGGCGATGGCCGAGTGGCTGTCGGCCAAGGAGGCGCCGGCCGGCTTCACGATCGACCGCGAGTGCGAGCTGAAGCAGCCCGACTCGGAGAAGTCGCTGGTGCGCTACGCACGCCACACGCTCGACATCGACGAGGTCGGCGAGCACATCAGGCAGGGCAAGCTGCCGACGCAGCTCGCGCTGACGTGGGACAGCCGCGTGTCCTTCGTGCTCACCGAGAACTTCGCGATCAAGAAGATCAAGCTGCTCGACGTCGTGCTCGAAGGCAAGGAGGCCTCGGGCAAGGGCGACAACGGCTTCGACGCCGACGTCGCGATCACCACCGGCGAGCTGGGCAAGCTGATCCCCGACCTCGTCGAGGCGCTCGGCGGCCCGCTCAAGCTGGGCGAGGCCGGCACCTCCACCACCGACAAGGTGATCGCCGCGCTCACCGGCCAGACGGCCGCGATGGGCACGACGGCGTCGCCGTACGCGCCGGCCAACACCGAGGACGCGTCGGCGCCGTTCTGACGCGCGACGTCCCGCCATGCGTGTCGCTGCCTGCCTGCTGCTCGCGCTCGCCTGCGTGGCGGGCGGCGCGCGTGCGCACGCGCTGCCCGCATGGGCGGACGCCGGCCGCAGCGCGGTGATTCCGGTGCGCGAGGCCTCGGGCGAAGTCGAGCGCATGCAGGTCACGTGGTTCCTGCCGCCCGGGCCGGGGCCGTTTCCGGTGGTGCTGTTCTCGCACGGCCGCGACCTGTCGGCCGCCAACCGCGCGAGCCTGGCCGTGGGTGTCAGCCGTGCGCAGCTCGTGTTCTGGCTGGCGCGCGGCGTGGCCGTGGTGGCGCCGGTGCGCCCGGGCTACGGCGCCAGCTCGGGCGGCGATCTCGAGGGCACGGGCGTGCGTGTCGACGACGCGGGACGCTGCGTCGGCCAGGCGGACTTCGGCCGGTCGACCGTGGCCGCGTTGCGCGCCGTCGACGCGACGCTGCGCTGGCTGCAGGGCCAGCCCTGGGCCGACGCCGGCCAGGTGGTGCTGGTCGGCCAGTCGGTGGGCGGCCTGGTCTCGGTGGCGGCCGGCGCGTACTCGCCGCCCGGCGTCGTCGGCGTCGTCAACTTCGCCGGTGGCGCGGGCGGCAACTCCGAGCGCGCGCCCGGAGCGAGTTGCGCACCCGAGCAACTGGAGAGCCTCTTCGCGGACTACGGCCGCTCGACGACCGTGCCCAGCCTGTGGGTCTATGCGCTCAACGACCAGTTCTGGGGCGCGTCCGTGCCGCGCGCCTGGCACGCGGCCTTCGCGCGCGGCGGCAGTCCGGCCGCTTTCGTGCAGACGCCGGCGCTGCCCGACGGCGACGGGCACGGCCTGTCCCGCCACGCGCCCGCGTTGTGGGCGCCGGCGGTGGACGAATTCCTCGCGCGCCTGGGCGGCCCGTGGAACGCGGCGACGCTGCCTCGGCCCGTGCTCCAGCTCGACGCCGGCGACGCTTGCCTGTCCATCGGGAGCGCGCCATGCGCCGCGCCTCGTTGATCGTCCTTGCGGCGCTGGCGGCGCTCCCGTTCGCGGCCGGTGCCGTGTCGCGCACGGCGCGCGAGGCCGGCGGCCACGAGGTGACGATCGCCGTGCGCGAGGCGTCGGGCGAGGTCGCGCAGATGGGCACGACCTGGTTCGTGCCGCCCGGCAAGGGGCCATTCCCGGTGGTGCTGTTCTCGCACGGCCGGCCGTCCGGCGAAAGCGGGCGCAAGAAGCTGGCGCTGGGCATCAGCCGTTCGCAGCTGAAGTACTGGCTGGGCAAGGGCGTGGCGGTGGTGTCGCCGGTGCGCCCGGGCTATGGCGACAGCACTGGCGGCGACGTCGAGCTGAGCGGCGTGCACCACGACGCCCACGGACGCTGCACCGGCACGCCCGACTACCGCAGGACGGCCGACGCCGCGGTGCTGAGCATCCAGGCCGCGCTGCAGTGGATCGGCCAGCAGCCCTGGGCGGATGCGAAGGACGTGCTGCTGGTGGGCCAGTCGGTGGGCGGCCTGGCCACGGTCGCCGCGGCGGCGCAACCGCTGCCGGGTGTCGTCGGCTATGTCAACTTCGCGGGTGGATCGGGAGGCAATCCCGAGCTCAGCCCCGGCGTCTCGTGCGACCCCGGCCAGATCGAGGCGATGGTTGCGGCGTACGCGAAGACGACCACCGCGCCCAGCCTGTGGATCTACGCGATGAACGACCAGTACTGGGGCCCGGACGTTCCGGTCGCCTCGCACGCGGCGTTCGCGCGGGGTGGCAGCCGCACGACCTTCGTGCACGCGCCGGCGGTGCCGGACGGCGACGGCCACGGGCTCTCGCGCCACGACGCCTCGTTGTGGGCACCGGCCGTCGATGCCTTCATCGCCAGGCTGCCGTTCCCGCATCCGCACTGACGCGTGGGCGCGGCGCATGCCCCGACGGCGCAGCCGGTTTCGCCGAATCGCTAGACTGGCCCGGCCACCTCGCGAGACCGCCATGCCCGACAACGCCATCCTGCAGATCCAGTCCCTCGGCTTCCCGTGGGAGACGGCCGATCCGTTCCTGTTCTGCGTCCATCACGACGACGCCTACCCGAAGGGCAATGGCGCGTTCGGCCCCGCGGCTTCGCTCGCGGGTCGCAACATCGGGCAGGACTTCGGCCGCAAGGACGGCTGGAGCATGTACCACGGCGAGACCGTGCCGGGCTTTCCGTCGCATCCGCATCGCGGCTTCGAGACGGTGACCATCGTGCGCCAGGGCCTCACCGACCATTCCGATTCGCTCGGTGCCGCGGCGCGCTTCGGCGGCGGCGACGTGCAGTGGCTGACGGCCGGCAAGGGCATCGTGCACTCGGAGATGTTCCCGCTGCTCGACGCCGACAAGCCCAACCCGCTCGAGCTGTTCCAGATCTGGCTCAACCTGCCGGCGCGCAACAAGATGTGCGAGCCGCACTTCACGATGCTGTGGGCCGAGGACATCCCACACCGCTTGTTCGACAGCGGCGACGGCGCGGTCACCGAGGTCGCGGTCATCGCCGGCCGTCTCGCGCAGGCCGCCGAGATCGCCGAGCCCCTGCCGCCGCCGCCCGATTCGTGGGCCTCGCAGCCCGAGGCCGACCTCGCGATCTGGACGCTGCGCATGGACCCCGGTGCGCGCTGGACGCTGCCGGCGGCTGTCAACGCCGCGGCACGTCGCAGGCTCTACTTCTTCGCCGGCGCGAGCGTGAGCGTCGCGGGGCAGGCGATCGCCGAGCACGCGGCGATCGAACTGCGCGCGGCCAGCGCCGTCGAACTGGTCAACACCGGCGTGGACGTCGCCGAGTGCCTGCTGCTGCAGGGCCGCCCGATCGGCGAGCCGGTGGCGCAGTACGGGCCGTTCGTGATGAACACCGAGGCCGAGCTGCGCCAGGCCTTCGACGACTATCGCCGCACCGAGTTCGGCGGCTGGCCCTGGCCCGACCACGCGCCGGTGCACGGCCCCGAGCGCGTGCGCTTCGCGCGCCACGCGGATGGCCGCGTGGAGACGCTGGCCACTTCGCGCGAGGCGCGCGCGCTGATGCCCAACGTCGTGCCGGGCGACGTGGCCGCGGCGGACGACGGCGAGGTCGTGGCGTCCAGCGTGGTGCTCGACGAGAACAGCGCGCGCGGCATGCAGTAGCGCCCGCGCCGCTCAGGGCTCGGCGTCCTGCGACGGCGGCGGCTGGTAGACGATGCGGTCGTCGACCTGGTAGACGAAGCAGGCCTTGCCGGCCAGTTCGGCGCAGCGCTTCAACGCGCGCACCTTCGGGTCCGACGACGAGAAGCGGTTCGGCGCGGTGTTGCCGTGCGCGCAGGCCCAATGCCCGTTGTCCGAGATCACGCACACCTTCGGAGAAGGCTCGGTGCCGACGTACCTGCGGAACTCGGCCTGCCGCGCGTCGTTGAGGAAGGGGATGCGCGGCGTGCCGGGCGGCAGGGCGGTCGCGACGATCGCCGGCGCCGGTGCAGGCACCGTTCGCGGGGCCACGCGCGCGGGTGCGGGCGGCGGCGGTTCGGGCGTGGGGATCGGCGGCGGCACCAGCGGACGCGGCGGGGTCGCCACGGGCGGCGCCGCGCCCGCTGACGGGATCGGCAAGGTGTCGGCCGGCACGGGATCGACCGGCACCGGGGTCGGCCTCGTCGGCACCCCGGTCGGCGTGGATCGGGACGGCGGCGGCACGGGCGACACCGGCATGGGCCGTCCCTGCAGCAAGGCCAGGTGGCGTGCCGGAAGCTCGCGGATGAAGTCGACCGGCAGCGCGAAGTTCAGGTTCTGGCCGTCGTCCACGTTGAAGGTGGTGATGCCTATCAGGCGGCCATCGGCATCGAACAGCCCGCCGCCGCTGCTGCCGTGCGAGATCGGCGCGTTGGTCTGGATCGACGTCAGGCGGCGCATCTCGTCGCGCCGCAGCGCGGACAGCAGGCCGTTGCTGAGCGTGAGGTCGAGCCCCTTCGGATTGCCCAGCGCATAGACCGGCTGGCCGACCACCAGCTGCGAGGTGTCGGCCAGCGGCACGGCGGGCGCGTTCAGGTGCGCCGCGGTCGTGATCTGGCAGATGTCGCGCGCCGGATCCCACTTGTCGAGATGGCCGACGTAGGCCAGGTTGTCGTGGATCACGTCGAAGCTCTTGGCCTTGCTCAGCACGTGGCAGTTGGTGATCAGCGTGTCGGGCGCGATGACGACCGCGCTGCCCTGCGCGATGTAGGCGCCGCTCTTCTCGTAGGTCTGCACCAGCCAGACGCTGGGCGAGACCCTGGCGAAGAATTCGGCCGGCGTCAGCGCGCGCGCGCCCGTCGCGAGGCCGGCGCAGGCGAGCAGCACGGCGGCGTGCGCGAGGCGGGGTGTCGTTGTGCGCATCGCGCGGCGTGGCGGCCGGAGGCTCATCGTGCGGTCAATCCCTTGAGGTCGTCGGCCGTGACCGTGGGTGCCGGCTCCGGCAGGAGCTGGGGCCGGGCCATGCCGGGCTCGCGTTCGACCGTCTCGATCGGCAGGTCGATCGCCTGCTCGGGCTGGCGCTGCCCGGCGCGGACCATCAGAGGCGCGCTCGTCGCCAGCGTCTTGCAGGCCTGGTTGCCGGCCTCGCGCTGCCTCAGCGAGGGCTCGATGCGCACGGCGTCGGGGTCGGTCACGTCGCGCAGCATCGCCGTGCAGGAGCCGTCGGGGTTGCTCTTCGTCGTCACGGCATACGTGCGCCCGGCCGCGGGGGCGAACGAGAGTCGCACCGCGCAGTAGCCGCGGGGCTCGTGCACCCAGGTCTCGAAGGTCTGCCAGCGGCCGGCCGCGAGCCGGGTCGGCACCGGGTCGACCGCGTGGCCGCCGCTGCCCACGCGCGAGCGGCCGGCGCAGCGCTCGGCGTTGGCGAAGAGGTCGACGTGGTACCAGTCGTCCGGCTGCAGGTCGTGGCTCATCACCAGGAATGCGGCGGCGACCGCGGGCCCGGGGGCGGCGTACGCCGGCACCTGCACGGGCGTCGGCGCGGGCGCCCGCGCCGGATGCTGGGCGCAGGCGGCAAGCAGCAGGACGGGCGCGACGACGCGGCAGCGCGCGAGGAAGATGGGCAGGTCGGACATTCGATGGAGCCGGCGCGGGGACGGCGCGATTTGAGCATGCTGCAGCCGTCGTTCGCCGCGGGTCCGCCCCCACGCGACACCAAACGGTGAATTTCTGACGCCTGGCCGGTTCGACAGCTTGGCTTCAGCGACGCCGGGATGGGGCGCCCTGGCGCGCGCGCAGGCCGGCGACGCAGCCCCCGACAAAGATGAGCGCCGGGATCAGCCCGAAGACCAGGGCCGCGATGTCGCCGCCGCGCACGCCCGCGGGCTGCGTCGTCGAATGCCAGGGCGCCGATGGGTCCACGCGCACCGCCAGCGTCGTGCCGGGCGGGTGGCGCGCCAAGGCCTGTTGCGCGCCCGCCTGGTACGTGAAGCAACCCGGCGCCAGCGTGCTCGGCGTGTCGTCGCCGACGACCGCCCAGTGGTGCGCGCCATGCCACTCGTAGGCGTACTTCCAGCTCGCGCACCAGCCGTTCCAGGCCGAACGCTTGCCGATGGCCGGCGTGTGCGTGAAGTCGACACGGGCCTCGGCGATGCGCGCCGGGACGACGATCCAGTCCTGCCCGAGGATCTCGTCCTGGATGTCGTGCGCCGGCCTCCAGCACAGCATCACGGTCACGCCGATGATGACGAGCACGATGAGGCCCATCGCGAGGCCGGCCAGCGGCCCGGCCGCGCGGGCTGGATGCGCAGGAGGCGACGGATTCAAGGATGTTGCGTGGCCAACTCGAAATGTTCCACCACCGGCGGCTTCGCGAAGAACGGCCCGACGATCTCGCGCCATTGCGGGAACAGCGGGCCACCGCGGAAGTCGACGGTGTGGTTCTCCAGCGTGTCCCAATGGATGGTCAGCAGGTAGCGCTCGGGCGACTCGATGCCGCGATGCACCTGGGCGTCGCGAAAGCCCTCGGCCTTGGCGATGACGGTGGCGATGCCGCGCCGGATCGCCTCCTCGAACTCGGCGTTCCTGCCTGGGGCGATCGTGATGTCGGCGTGTTCGAGGATCATGGGGACGGCTCGCGATGTTGGAAGGGAGCCGCGATTGTCGGGCCGCCGCCATGTCCCCAGGCGCGGCGCGGCCTCGCGTTCACGCCAGCCGGAATTCGCCGATCGCGTTGTTGAGGCTGAGGGCCTGGTCCTTCAGGCTGGCCGCGGCGGCCGCGCCTTCCTCGACCAGCGCGGCATTCTGCTGCGTCATCTGGTCCATGTGGACGATTGCGGTGCCGACCTCGGCGATGCTGGCGTTCTGCTGCGTCGTCGCTGCGGAGATCTCCGCGATGATGTCGGAGACGCCCTGCACGGCCGACACGATCTCGTGCATCGTCGCGCCCGCGCGCTGCACCAGCACCGAGCCGCCGTCCACGCTGGCGGTGGAGTTGCCGATCAGCCCGGCGATCTCGCGCGCGGCCGTCGCGCTGCGCTGGGCCAGCGTGCGCACCTCGCCCGCAACGACCGCGAAGCCGCGCCCGTGCTCGCCGGCGCGCGCCGCCTCGACGGCGGCGTTGAGCGCGAGTATGTTGGTCTGGAAGGCGATGCCATCGATGACGCCGATGATCTCGTTGATCCTGCGCGAGGACTGGCTGATCTCCTCCATCGTCGCCACCACCTGCGTGACGACACTGCCCCCCTCGCGGGCGACCTCGGAGGCGCTCAGCGCCATCTGCTTGGCCTGCTGCGCGGCGCCGGCGCTGTGGCGCACCGTCTCGGCCAACTGCTGCATCGAGGCGGAGGTCTGCTCGAGGCTGGCGGCGGCCTGCTCGGTGCGGTTGGACAGGTCGAGGTTGCCGTTGGCCACTTCGGCGGTCGCCTGCTGGATGGATTCCGAACCCTCGCGCACGCGGCGGACGATGCCGCGCAGGCCCTCCTGCATGCGCTGCATCGAGGCGAGCAGGCTTGCGTCCGGGCCGTCGACCTGCACCGTCTGGCCCAGGTCGCCGGCTGCGATGCGGTTGACCACCTCGGCCGCGTATTGCGGATCGCCGCCCAGCTGGCGCTGGATCGAGCGCGCCAGCAGCGTGCCCAGCATGGCAAGGACGGCGAACACGACGCCGCCGATCGCCAGGAAGCGCAGCGCGTAGCTGCGGAAGGCCGCGTCGAGGTCGTCGATGAACACGCCGCTGCCCACCACCCAGTCCCACGGCGCGAATCGCATCGCGCCCAGCAGCTTGGCCACCGGCACGTGCGAGGGATCGCCGGGGCGCGCAACGAAGGAATCGATGAAGACGCGGTCTGACTTGGCCAGTTCCTGCACGTAGACCTCGGAGGTCAGGCGGCCGTCCGCGGTCGGCGAGCCCTTGTCGATCTGGCCGACGCGCTTGGGATCGGCGTGCACCAGCATGCGGTTGTCCGTGGTGCGCACGAACACGTAGTCGTCGCCGTGGCGCAGCCCCGAGATGGCCTCGATGGCCTTGGCCTGGGCCTGCTCGCGGGTCAGCGCGCCGCTGGCCTCGAGCTGGTGGTAGTGCTCCATCACGCCGAGGCACAACTGCGCGATCTTGATGATCTGTTCCTCGCGGCCCTCGCGCATGTTCTGGCGCAAGGCCTGCAGCCCGACGAGGCTGATCAGGACGACGCCCGCGAGGGCGGAGGCGACGATGGCGAGGATGCGGTGGCGCAGTTTCATCAGGGAGCTCCGTGGTCGGCATGCGACGGCCCGGGCACCCGCGCTTGCGGGGGCGGCCGTCGAGTCCGCGCAGGGCGGACGTCGCCCGCGGCGTGCTCGCCTGCGTGCTGATCGCATGATCGACGCGAACGGCCGATGCCGGTGCCGCGAAGAAACGCCTCTTCGCGGTGCATTTCACGCTGGCGCCGCGACGTGCGCTTCAGGCCCGCGAGAGGTTCAGCGGCGCGCCGTCGAAGCCCGGGAACACCGCGGCCAGCTTGTTGTCCGGCAGCCCGAGGTTGTGCGCGCAGACGCCCGCGAGCACCTGGCGGAAATCGGTGGTGACCGCGAGGTCGCGGCCCTCGTGGAGCGACGACGCGTCTATGCCCGGCCAGCGGCCGTGCACCTTGCCGCCCGCGACGTTGCCGCCGAGCGCCCATATCACGTTGCCGTGGCCGTGGTCGGTGCCGCCGGTGCCGTTCTGGCGCACGGTGCGGCCGAATTCCGAGATGACGAGGATCGTCGTGTCGTCGAAGGTCGGGCCCAGGCGCGTCGCGAGTTCGGCCAGGCCCTGGCCCAGCGGCTGCAGCCGGTTGGCGAGCTGGCCCTTGGCGCCGCCCTGGTTGACGTGGGTGTCCCAGCCGCCGAGCGCGAGGAAGGCGATCTGCACGTTGGGGTCGCGCCGCATCAGCTGGGCGAGCCGGGACGCGTCGTCGGGGAAGCCGTTGGGCAGCGGCGCGCCGCCGTTGGCCACCATCTGCTCGCGATCCATCTCGGCGGGCAGCATCGCCTCGTTGACCTCGGCGCGCGACTGCTGCGATTCGCGATACGCCTTCGACATCGCGTCGTCGCCCGAGTACAACGAATCGAAGGCCTTGCTGACCTGCGGCCGATCGAGCTGCGTCGGCTTGGTGGCGCGCGACCCGTTGGCGATGTTGGCCACCGGATTCGGCCCGGCCCAGATGCGCGGCATCGTGGCGCCGACGCTGATCCCGCGCGTGACGCCCGCGCGCGCGCCGGGCGCGACGACGACGGGCGGCTCGGCACCGAGCAGCCGGTTGAGCCAGCCGTCGGGCGTGCCCTTGCGGCCCGGCGTGCCGGATTCCATGTAGTCCTGCGCGTCGAAGTGCGAGCGCGTCGGATCCGGCGAGCCCGAGGCCTGCACGAACGCGAGCTTGCCCGACTGCCACAGCGGCATCAGCGGCGCGAGATTCGGATTGAGGCCGAAGTGGCCGTCGAGGTCGAGCACGCCGCCATCCTGGCCCGGATGCGCCAGCGCGATCGACGAGCGTGCGTCGTAGTACGCGCCCTCGCCGTACGGCACCACCACGCTGAGGCCGTCGACCGCGCCGCGCAGGAACACGACGATCAGCCGCTTGTTGCCCGGGAGTTGCTGGCCGGCCTGCGTGGCCGGGGCGGCGAACGCGGTGCGGCCGACCGCCGTCCACGCGAGACCGGCGGCCGAGGCGGCCTGGAGAAGTTGTCGGCGTTGCATGGCGAGTCTCCTTCAGCGGCGCATGAAATCGGGGCTGCCGAGAACCAGCGCGGCGCGCAGCGCGGGCGGCGAACCGGCAACGGCGGCGCGGGTCTTGTCCGAGATGGCCGGGCCCAGCGTCGCGAGCAGCGTGGTCGCGTCGACCGGCGGCGTCGAGCCTTCGGCCGCCTCGTCGCGCGCCATCGCCTTGTCGGTCTGGCGTTCCATCGCCTTCAGGGGTTGCGCGGGGGCGTTCGGGTCGTCGACGCGTTGCAGCGGCAGCTTGCCCGAGGCCAGCGCGGTGGCGAAGTTCACGCGCTGCGTGATCGCGTTCGGGTTGAGCCAGTCGGCCTCGGTGTCGTGGAAGCCGTCCGGCGTCTGGCAGCCATACAGCGGCTGGCCCAGCTGCGCGAGCACCGCCATCAGCGGCTTCACGTTGGTCGTGGCGATGCCGGTGGCGCGCACCGAGGACATCACGTACTGGTACGGCGACTTGAACTTGACCGGCCGCGGATCGCGGAACTCGGGACTGTCGACGAGCGCCTGCATCACGGCGCGCAGGTCGCCGTCGGTGTCGAGGAAACGTCGCGAGAGCCGATCGACGAGCGCGGGCGACGGCTCGTCCGCGACGAAGCGCCGCGCGAGCTTGAACGCGACGTGCTTCGCGGTGGACGGATGGCGTGCCAGCACGTCGAGCGCGAACTCGCCTTCCATCTGGCCGCCGGGCGCGATGGCGTGGCCCAGCCAGGTCTTGCTGCCGTTGTCGTGGCGCGCGGGATCGAACGCGAAGAGCGAGTCGCCCTGGTGGCCGCGCGCATGGACGGGGCCGCCGTCCATCACGAAGCGCCCGCGGCGCGGCTTCTCCGGCGCCATCGTCCAGCCGGTGAGGATGCGCGCGAGCTCGGTGACGTCCTGCTGCGTGTAGCCGCCGTCCACGCCCAGCGTGTGCAGCTCCATCAGCTCGCGGGCGTAGTTCTCGTTGAGGCCGCTCGCCTGCTTGTTGCCGCCGCGGCGCGCCTGGAAGCCGGGCGCGACCGACAGCCAGTTGTCCAGATAGAACAGCATCGCCGGATGCTTGGCCGTCGCGCCCACCATCGTGCGGAAGCGCCCGAGCACGTTGGGGCGGATCGCCTCGCGCTCGTAGCTCTCGACCAGCACGCGATCCAGGCCCTTGCCCTGGAACACGTTGAAGTGGTTGAACCAGAAGTCGACCAGCACCTCCTGCAGCTGGCGCGGGCTGTTCAAGGCCTGCAGCAGCCGCTCGTCGCCGGCCTCGACATAGATGGCCGCGACCTGGCGGCGGCGCTCGGCGCCTTCCTCGGTGGGCGGTTTCTTGCCGTCCGGCGATGCGGTCTCGGCCTGCCTGGCCTGCTTCGCCTCCTTGGCCATCTCGCGGTACTGTGCGACCAGCTCGCGCTGCGTCTTGCCGGGCGTGCGCAGCCCCGCGAGCTGGTCGGCGAGGAACGCGGGCAGGGCGAGACGCTCCGGTTGCAACTGCTCGGCAATCCACGCGGGCACGCCCGTGCGCGCGACGCGCTCGAGGTCGCCCGGCGCCGGACCGAAGGCGAGGCGATTGAGCACGTGCAGCGCGTCGGCCTGGCTGGTGTCGGCGTCCGCCACCGCGAACGCGGGACGCCAGGCCAGCGCGGCGACGGCGGCGGCGAGCGCGCCGCGGCGCGTGATTGGAGGGACGGTCGGCAAGGTCATCGCGAGGCAGGCAGGAATGGGCTTGCCTATTCAACGGCAGCCGCATGTCGTTGTTGACACCGAAACCGTTGCTGGAAGGCAAAGTCGAGTCGCCGCGCACCCAAGCTGAACGTGCGCTGTTGCGCGCGTCAGCGATAACCCTCACATCCGGCTCAGCCGGATCGGGATCGACTTGTACGCCGGCACCTGGCTGCCGACCGCGTGGTGCCACAGCGGCACCAGCGGATTGAGCTCGGGGAAGTAGCCGGCCGCGCAGCCGCGCGGGATGTCGTAGCGCACGATCCGCAGGCCGCCGACCTCGCGCGGCACGCCGTCGGTCGACGCGGTCGTCGCGCGCACGATCTGGCCATCGGCGAAGCCGAGGCGCGTGATGTCCTCGTCGTTCATCATCAGCACGTGGCGCGTGCCGTGGATGCCGCGGAAGCGGTCGTGATTGCCGTAGACGGTGGTGTTGAACTGGTCGAAGCTGCGCAGCGTCGTCAGGCGGATGACGTCGGGGCCGCGGGCCGTCATGTCGTCGTCCTCGTCCAGCGACGGCGGGCAGATGAAGTTGGCCTTGCCGCTGGGCGTCTTCCATTCGCGATGGCACGCGGGCAGCGGCCGATGGAAGCCGCCGGGTTGCCACATGCGCTGCTCGAAGTCGTGGAAGATCTCGGGATAGGTCTGCTCGATGGCCTGGCGCACCTTGGCATAGTCCGCCACCCATTCGTCCCACGGCACCTTGTTCGCGGCCAGCGTGGCCTTGGCGATGCCCGCGACGATCGCGGGCTCCGACAGCAGCTTGTCGCTCGCCGGCTCCGCGGCGCCGCGCGAGCCGTGCATGCAGCCGGTCGAATCCTCCATCGAGACGGCCTGTTCGATGCCGCCCTGGCGGTCGATCTCGATGCGGCCCAGGCACGGCAGCAGGTAGGCCGCCTCGGCGTGGACGACGTGGCTGCGATTGAGCTTCGTCGCGACCTGCACCGACAGCTTCGCCTTGCGCCAGCCGTCCTCGACACGCGGGCCGTCCGGCACCGCGCGCAGCAGGTTGCCGCCCAGGCTGACGATGGCCTTGACCGTGCCGGCCGCGAGGCCCCGGCAGGTCTCGACGGTCGTCAGGCCCTTGTCCTTCGGGATGTCGAAGCCGAACTGCGCCTTGAGCTTGTCGGCCGGCACCATCTCCGGCTTCTCGGTGATGCCCACCGTGCGCTGGCCCTGCACGTTGGAGTGCCCGCGCACCGGCAGGATGCCCGCGCCCGGCACGCCGATGTGGCCGCCCAGCAGCAGCACGTTGGCCACCATCTGCACGTTGGCGACGCCGGTCTTGTGCTGCGTCAGGCCCATGCCGTAGATGCCGATCACGCGCCTGGCGCGGCCGATCACCTCGGCCGCCGATTCGATCGCGGCGCGCGCGAGACCGCTGGCCTCCTCGATTGCCGGCCACTCGACCTGGCGCAGGTGCAGGCAGAAGGCCTCGAAGCCGTGCGTGTGCTGCGCGATGAAGTCGTGGTCGATGATGGCGTCGTCGCCGCTCTCGCGCGCCGCGTCGTCCATCGCCACCAACGCCTTGCACAGCCCGGTCAGCGCGCCGAGGTCGCCGCCGGCCTTGAGCTGGTGGTATTGCGTGTTCATCCGCGTGTCGGCCGGCGTGAGCATCTGCACCGGCGACTGCGGGTTGGCGAAGCGCACCAGCCCCGGCTCCTTCAGCGGATTGAAGACGATGATGGGCACGCCGCGCTCGCGCGCCTGCTGCAGGTCGTGCAGCATGCGCGGCGCGTTGGTGCCGATGTTGTGGCCCATGATGAAGATGCAGTCGCACAGCGGGAAGTCCTCCAGCTGCACCGTGCCCACCGGCACGCCGATGCTTTGCGGCAGGCCGGTCGAAGTGCTCTCGTGGCACATGTTGGAGCTGTCGGGCAGGTTGTTGTTGCCGTACAGGCGTGCCATCAGTGCATACATGTACGAGGTCTCCAGCGACGCGCGCCCCGAGGCGTAAAACACCGCCTCCTTCGGCTCGAGCGCCTTCAGCCGCTGGCCGATGTCCGCGAAGGCCTCCTGCCACGAGACCTCGACGTACTTGTCGGTGGCCGCGTCCCAGCGCATCGGCGCGGTGAGGCGGCCGGTGGATTCGAGCGCGAGGTCCGTCCAGCCTTCGAGCTCGGTCAGCGTGTGCTGCGCGAAGAACTCGGGCGTGCAGCGGTCCGTCGTCAACTCCCAGGCCGTCGCCTTGGCGCCGTGCTCGCAGAACTCCGCGGCGTGCGGCTCGGCCGGCTTGGCCCACGAGCAGCTGACGCACTGGAAGCCGTCCGGCTTGTTCTGCTTGAGCAGGATGCGCGTGCCGTCGAGCCGGATGTGCGCCTCGCCCAGCGCGTGCGCCACTTCCTTGATGGACGTCCAGCCGCCCGCGGCGTGCGTGAACGGTTCGATGCGGATGTCTTCGTCCTGGGCCATGGCGGGGAATCTCGTTGAGTCGGCGTCACGGTCGAGCGGCAAGGCGTGTGCCCCGGCATCGTTCAGGGAGATGCAAGACATTCGCAGTCGTGCGACAGTCGATGCTGGCGCGCGACGGACGCGCGCCGAGATGCCTGGAGCCGTCCCGTGGACAACCCGCCGACCACCACCGCACCCGCGCCGGGCCAGCAGCCCGACCCGAACCGCGCCTACCAGATGTTCCCCGTCCTCAGCGGCGCGGACGTCGAGCGCGTGCGCCGCTTCGGCGAACCGCATCGCGGCGAGGACGGCAGCTTCCTGATCCGCGCGGGCATGAAGTCGCGCGGCCTGTTCCTGCTGACGAAGGGCCACGTGAGCGTGACGCAGCGCGACGGCCTCGGCCGCAGCGTGCCGTACCACGAGTACGACCCGGGCGAGTTCCTGGCCGAGGCCGGCACGCTGTTCGGCGGCTCGGCGCTGGTGGACGCGCAGTGCGTCGGCCCGGTCGAGGGCATCCTCGTGGTGCCCGACCAGCTGCGCGCGCTGATCATCGCGGAGGCCGATCTCGGCGAGCGCATCATGCGCGCGCTGATCCTGCGCCGCGTCTCGCTGATCCAGGCCGGCGCGAGCGGCGCGACGATCATCGGCGCCGCCGGCTCGGCCTCGGTGCTGCGGCTGCAGAACTTCCTGCAGCGCAACGGGCAGCCGCATCACGTGGTCACCGCGTCGGAGGATCCGGTGGCCGCGCAGCTGCTGGTGCAGTATGGCGCCGCCGCGGCCGAGGCGGTGGCCGTCACGCCCAACGGCACCGTGCTGCTCGACCCGAGCGAGACGCAGCTGGCCACCGCGCTGGGCATGATCGACGACCGCGTCTGCGACGGCATCTTCGACGTGCTGATCGTGGGCGCCGGGCCGGCGGGGCTGTCGACGGCGGTCTATGCGGCGTCCGAGGGCCTGCACGTCGCGGTGCTGGACTGCCGCGCGTTCGGCGGCCAGGCCGGCGCGAGCGCGCGCATCGAGAACTACCTCGGCTTTCCGACCGGCATCTCCGGCCAGGCGCTGGCGGGCCGCGCGTTCATCCAGGCGCAGAAGTTCGGCGCCAAGGTGATCATCCCGGCGGAAGTCGTGCGGCTCGACTGCTCGAAGGCCGAGAGCGAAGGCCTCTTCGCGATCCATCTCGCCGACGGCCGCCGCCTGCGCAGCCGCAGCCTCGTCTGCGCGAGCGGCGCGCGCTACCGGCGGCCGGCGCTGGGGCGCATCGAGGAGTTCGAGGGCCACGGCGTCTGGTACTGGGCCTCGGGCCTGGAGGCCAAGATGTGCGCGGGCTGCGAGGTGGTGCTGGTGGGCGGCGGCAACTCGGCCGGCCAGGCGGCGGTGTTCCTGTCGGCGCACGCGGCCAAGGTGCACATGATGATCCGCGGGCCCGGCCTGGCGGCGAGCATGTCGCGCTACCTGATCGACCGCATCGAGGCCGCGCCCAACATCCAGCTGTGGACCCACACCGAGCTGGTCGAACTCGAGGGCCAGCTGCCGTCCGGCCTGAGCCGCGTGAAGTGGCGCCAGGGCGGCCGCGACGGCGAGGTGCACGAGCGCGAGCTGCGCAACGTGTTCCTGTTCGTCGGCGCCGATCCGGAGACGCGCTGGCTCGAGGGCTGCGGCGTGGCCGTGGACAAGCACGGCTTCGTGCTGACCGGCACCGACGCCGTGACGGGCCCCGACGGCAAGGTGGTTGCCGGCCGCGTGCCCAACCCGTTCGAGAC
The DNA here is from genome assembly GCF_023231945.1 of Scleromatobacter humisilvae. Lineage (GTDB taxonomy): Bacteria > Pseudomonadota > Gammaproteobacteria > Burkholderiales > Burkholderiaceae_C > Scleromatobacter > Scleromatobacter humisilvae. The sequence goes on along the minus strand of NZ_JAJLJH010000001.1, from coordinate 1,609,559 downwards.
CAGCGTGCGCGGCGCCTTCGCGGTGGGCGACGTGCGGGCGGGCTCGGTCAAGCGCGTCGGCGGCGCGATCGGCGACGGCGCGGCGGCGGTCGCGTTGATCCACCAGCACCTGGCCTCGCTCGACACCAAGGTCGCGGCCTGACGCGGAAACGCGAGATTCCGCCAAGACCCCATGCGTGAAAACGTCACGCGTCCTGACCATACTGGGCCGAGCGACCCCTCCTCACGCAACGCACAGGACGACCCATGGCCACGCACCCCAAGACCTTCCGCATCGGCGGCGAACTCGAGATCCACCGCCTCGGCTTCGGCGCGATGCGCATCACCGGCCCGGGCATCTGGGGCCGCCGGCCGATCGCGAGGGCGCGCTCGCCACGCTGCGCCGCCTGCCCGAGCTGGGCGTCGACTTCATCGACACCGCCAACTCGTACGGCCCGGAAGTCTCCGAGGAGCTGATCCGCGAAGCGCTCTATCCGTACAGCCACGTGACGGTGGCGACCAAGGGAGGCCTGGAGCGCAGCGGCCCGGACATCTGGACGCAGAACGGCAACCCCAGCCACCTGGTCAGCGAGGCCCACGCGAGCCGCGAGCGCCTGGGCGTCGAGCAGATCGCGCTGTGGCAGCTGCACCGGATCGATTCCAAGGTGCCGCGCGACGAGCAGTTCGAGGCCGTCAAGCTGCTGCTCGACGACGGCGTGATCGCGCACGCGGGCCTGAGCGAGGTGTCGGTCGAGGACATCGTGGAGGCCGCCAAGGTGTTCCCCGTCGCGACCGTGCAGAACCGCTACAACTTCGCCGACCGCGGCAGCGAGGACGTGCTGAAGTATTGCGAGGCCCACGGCATCGGCTTCATCCCGTGGTTCCCGCTGGCCGCCGGCGAGCACGCGCGCGAGGGCTCCGCGCTCGACGCCATCGCCAAGGCCCACGGCGCGACGCCCAGCCAGATCGCCGTCGCGTGGCTGCTGCAGCGCAGCCCGGTGATCATCCCGATTCCGGGGACGTCCAGGGTGGCGCACCTGGAGGAGAACATGAAGGCGGGCGAGATCGAGCTGACGCAGGCGGAGTTCGACCAGTTGGACAAGGCGGGCTCGCAGCGCGCTTGACCTGCGCGCGCTCGCGCGTCAGCCCGCCGGGCCGCCGAAGATCGCGTCCGGCGACAGCACCGGGATGAACACCGAGCCCGAGCGCGCGAGCTGCGCGATCAGCTTGGTGATGTCGCCCTTGCCGGTGAGGCCGCGCTCCTCGGTGAGCTTCATGTCGGCCACCGGCCCCAGCTCGGACACGAGCAGGCCGAACCATTGCGCGCCGGCCTTGAGCACCAGCGCGTGCCGCTGCGGGGCGCCGGCCGCGTTGACGTCGGCGGCGATGTCCACCAGCGGCAGCGCCATGTCGTTCCAGGTGACGAAGCCGACATGCCGCTGGGCGAAGCCGCCGCGCCACACGCGCACGGCGGCGGTCACCTCGATGCACTCGACGACGTCGCTGGCCGGCACGCCCAGCAGGTGCTCGCCGATGAGGAAGGTGGCGATCTCGGCGCCGCCCGCCACGTTGGCGACCTGCGGCGCGGCCGCGACGTGGCGCTCGACCACCTGGCCGCACGGGATCACGACGACGCCGACGACGGTCTCGTCGTAGCCGTCGCTGGTCTTGAACTCGCGGTAGCCGCTGCCCGCGGTCGCGCCGACGACGAAGCTGTGCCCGCCCTCGGCCAGCACGCCCGACCACTGCTGCCCCGGCGCGAGCGAGAGCACGTTCGTCGGCAGCGTCACCGGCAACTCGCCGGTGCGGCTGATCATGGTGCCGTCGCGGCGGCAGAACGCGGCCATCGAGCCGGCCGTCGACGGCAGCGCGGCGCGCAGCATCGCGGCGAACTGCGGGGTGCTGTCGAACACGAGCGCGACACCGCCGACGGCGCTGCCGTCGACGAGGACGGGCGCGGCGTAGACGTACGTGCCCTCGCCGCCGTACAGATCGCTGGGCTCGAACGGCGAGACGGCATAGCGCATCGGGTCGCGCAGCTTGAGGCAGTCGGCGACCCACGCGCCGGTCAGCTGGCGACCCTCGACGCTGGTGTCGCGGCTCGCGGCGACGACCACGCTCTGCGTGTCGAACAGCAGCACGTTCGAATAGACGGTGTAGAGGCCGTTGATGTGCGCGAGCGTCTTGCGCGCGGCGGCGGCGTCCATCGTCGCGAGCACGGGAGAGGTCGCCCACCAGCGGCAGTCGTTGGCGCGCTCGTAGAGGTTGCGATCGAGCACGTCCACCGACAGGCCGGCCAGGAAGCGGGCCTCGCCCAGCAGGCCGGACGCCACGGTGGTCAGCAGCTCCGACGACGCGCGCTCGAACACGTCCTTGGTCTTGCGGCCGGTCGAGGCGATCTCCTCCAGCAGCGAACGGGAGAAGGCGTTGGACTCGGCGGCCTGGTGGATGCGGCCGTTCCACACCATGCGGTCGAGGCGGCGCTGGATCTCGCGGGCACGCACGGGCACGTCGAGCAGCCTTTGCGAGAAGACGTTCTCGCCGGAGAAGTCGACGGCCACCGCGGCCTCGGCGTCGTCGCCGAACGCGAGCTCCACCGGCGCGAGCGCCACCGTCGACCAGCCCGGCCCCGGATAGCCCTGGTAGGCCTGCCCGTGGCGCTGCGCCGCGAGATGCGTGACGCCGCCCAGCCGCAGCGCGGCGGCGCCGTCGCGCAGGCCGAGGCGATGGCCGGGCGGCAGGCGCGCGGCGTCGTTGGAGACGATCACGCGGCCGCTGCCGTCGACGAACGCGAGCACCTCGTCGTTCGTCGCGAGCCGCTCGAAGATCATCTGCGCCTCGCGCTCGAGGTCGAACACCAGCGCCAGCACGCCGACCGCGCGCCCGCCTTGCTCGACACGCCAGGCGTACGTCAACGCCCGCTCGCCGTCGCAGAAGTCGGTGGATTCGCAGCTCTCGACGTAGCCGCCCTGGCCGCCCAGCGCGCGCCCGACGATGGGCGACGACGAACGGCCGGCGAAGCCATCGGCCAGGCGCGTCAACACCTGGCCGTCGGGCGCGAGCAGCACGATGTCGCGATAGACCGTGTAGCGCGCGGCGTAGGCGTGCAGGCGCTCGCGCAGCGTGGCGAAGGCGGCGGCGTCGTTGGCGATGCAGGCGTCGACGATGGCCGAGTCCGTCGCGAGGAAGCCGATGTCGGCGGTGCGCTCGAACAGGTTGCGCGTGAGCACCTCCACCGCGATCTGCGCCTGGTGGCCCAGCGTGTCGTCGGCCAGCGCGAGCATCTCCTCGGCCAGGCAGACGAGCAGCTCGCCCGTGAGCTCGCCGAAGCTCGCACGCACCTCGCTCATGTCGGCCTTGAGGTTGGACAGGTGCGCCAGCAATGCCAGCGTGTCCCAGGTGCCGCTCAGGGCGGCGAGCGCCTCGCGATGGTCGTTGACGGAATGCATGTGGCGCGCGAGCGGCGCCACGTGGTCGGGGAAGGTGATGCCTTTGTACGTCGCCATGGATGGGGGATGCGGTGCGGGAGGCCGGGTGCGCGCCGAGGATGACAGCGTTGACCGAGGGCCATGTTAGCGCCCCGTCCGACGCTGTTCATCGGGCGAATTCAAGCCCGTTCACGGTCCAGTTCGGCGTCTGCGCGACCGTTCGCACCGATGTGGTTCGCCGCGGCGCGCGTGACGGCGACCATGCACCAAAGGCGCTCACGACGGCGCATTCATGGCGCCACGGGCTCGGCGTGGTGGAACACCTGCCGCAGGTAGGCGAGGAAGGTCTCGTCGTGGCACAGCGTCTTGCCCGGCGAGTCCGACAGCTTGGCCACCGGCTGGCCGTTGCACTGCGTCAGCTTCATCACGATGTTGAGCGGCACCAGGCCGACGTCGTTGGTCAGGTTGGTGCCGATGCCGAAGCCCAGCTGCGTGCGGTCGGCGAAGTGGAGATGGATGCGGAACGACGTCTCGAGGTCCAGGCCGTCCGAGAACGTCAGGCGCTTGGTGTGGGCATCGATGCGCAGCCGGCAGTAGTGCGCGAGCGCCTTCTCGCCCCACGCGATCGGGTCGCCCGAATCGTGGCGCAGGCCGTCGAACAGCTTGGCGAAGTAGAGGTCGAAGTCGGCCAGGAAGGCGTCCATGCCGACGACGTCGGTCAGCGCCACGCCGAGGTCGCCGCGGTATTCCTGCACCCAGTTCTCGAGCGCCATCTTCTGGAAATCGCGCAGCCGCACGTCGAAGGCCTGGTACGACTGCAGGTATTCGTGCGCCATCGTGCCGATCGCCACCAGCCCGAACTTCCTGGCGAGCATCACGTTGGACGTGCCCTTGAAGAACTCGGGCACCTCGTCCTTCAAGGTGCGCACCACCTCCTCCTGCCACGTGCCCGAGAAGCGGCGGCGCACGCCGAAGTCGAAGAACTCGAACGGATGCGCGCGCGCGGGCTCGTTCACGCCGAACGCGCGCAGCGCCGCGATCTTGGCCTGCAGGCGCGCCCGACCCTCGACGAGCGCGGCGGCCTGGTCGCTGCGGCGGAAATACAGCTCGTTGACGATCGCGAGCACGTAGATCTCGAAGGCCATCACGTGGACCTGCGGGCCGTCGGCGACGATCTCCAGCGTCTGCCCGTCGGCCGCGATCGTGGCCCGCACGAAGCGGCGCTGGAACTTGAAGATGCGCAGGAAGTCGACGAAGTCGTTCTTCATGTAGCGCAACGCGCCGAGCCAGCCGAGCTCGTCCTCGGCGAACGACAGCGAGCACAGGTGGTCGAGCTGCTCGTCGACCTCGGGCAGCAGCTCGGCCAGCGGGAAAGCCGGGGTGTTGCGGCAGAGGAAGCGGTACTCGGCCTGCGCCTGCGGATGGCGATGCAGCATCGTCTGCCACATCGTGAACTTGTAGAGGTCGGTGTCCAGCAGGCTGTGGATGATGGGGCGCATGGGCCGATTCTCGTTGTTCGCTCGCGCGTCCGCCTGGCCCCGCTTCAGCTCCACGACGGCCGGGTCGGTTATCCTATCCTCCCCCACAGGATGCAACCCATGTCCGTCCACCCGTCCCATCCCGACATCATCAAGCGCCTGAAGCGCGCCGAAGGCCACCTGCGCAGCATCGTCGCGATGCTCGAGGAAGGCCGCGACTGCCTCGAGATCGCCCAGCAGATGCAGGCGGTCGAGAGCGCCGTGGCCAACGCCAAGAAGACGCTGGTGCACGACCACATCGACCACTGCCTGGAGCACGCCGTCGAGGGCGTGGGCGCGCGCGACGCCATCAGCCAGTTCAAGGCCATCACCAAGTACCTATGACCGATTTCCATACCCTGCTGGCCGGCGGCAACGCCTGGCTGTTCATTCCCAGCGCGATCCTGCTGGGTGCGTTGCACGGCCTGGAGCCCGGCCACTCGAAGACGATGATGGCCGCGTTCATCGTCGCGGTGCGCGGCACGCTGGCGCAGGCCGTGCTGCTGGGGCTGGCGGCGACGGTGTCGCACACGGCCATCGTCTGGCTGATCGCGCTCGGCGGCATGTACTTCGGCCGGCAGTGGAGCGCGGAGGCGAGCGAGCCGTGGATGCAGCTGATCTCGGCAGTGCTGATCGTCGGCGTTGCGCTGTGGATGCTGTGGCGGACGTCGCAGGACAAGGCGGCGTGCTTCCACGACCACGGCAGCGATGGGCACGATCATGGGCACGCGCACGATCACCATGACCACCACGCGCATGATCATGGCCACGCGCACCACGATCACGCCCACGGCGCCGCATGCAGCCACGGCCACGACCACGACCACGTCCACGCGCACGCACAGGCCGACGGCGCCGCCACGGCCACGCTGGTCGCCGCGCCTGTCGCCGACGCCCACGCTCGCGAGCACGCCGAGCAGATCCAGCGCCGCTTCGCCGGCCGCGAGGTCACCACCGGCCAGATCATCCTGTTCGGACTGACGGGCGGCCTGATCCCGTGCCCCGCGTCGATCACGGTGCTGCTGCTGTGCCTCCAGCTGAAGAAGATCGCCCTGGGCGCGACGCTGGTGCTGGGCTTCAGCATCGGCCTCGCGTTGACGATGGTCGCCTCGGGTGTCGTCGCGGCGCTCAGCATCAAGCACCTGTCGAAGCACGTGAGCAGCGGACGCTTCAGCGAGTTCGCCGCGAAGGCACCTTACTTCTCGGGCGGACTGATCCTGCTGGTCGGGCTCTACGTCGGATACCAGGCAATCCACGCGCTCGCCTGATCGAACGCCCGCCGGAAAGGAAGAAGCCCGCACGCCGCGGGCTTCTTTCGTTGCGGCAGACGCGAAGCGTCAGGCCTGCGGCGCCAGCGGCGCGCGGCCGCGCTGGCCCAGCGCCAGCTGCGCGATCGCCGCGACGACGATGTTGACCGCCAGCGCGAACAGGCCGGTGTACAGCGTGATCTTGTCGCCGCCGAGGTCGAAGGTGTGCACCGGCTTGACGCCATCCGCGAACACCAGCCACGTGCCGGTGGCCAGGCCGACGGCCCATCCCGTCAGCAGCGCCGGCGCGCGGAACCACGCGAAGAACAGGCCGAACACGACGGCCGGGAAGGTCTGCAGGATCCAGACGCCGCCCAGCAGCTGCAGGTCCAGCGCGAACTTGGTCGGCAGCACCAGGATGATCACCAGCGCGCCCACCTTGACGACCAGCGACACCAGCTTGGCGACCTTGGCCTCGCCCTCGGGCGTGACGCCGGGCTGCACGTAGGCCTTCCAGAAGTTGCGCGTGAACAGGTTGGCCGCGCCGATGGACATCACCGCCGCCGGCACCAGCGCGCCGATCGCGATCGCGGCGAACGCGAAGCCGACGAACCACGCCGGGAACAGCGCGCTGAACAGCGCCGGCACGACGGCGTTGTTGTTGCCGTGGACGTCGACGCCGGCCGCATATGCCATGTAGCCCAGCAGCGCGATCAGGCCCAGCAGCACCGTGTACGCGGGCAGGAAGACGGCGTTCTTGCGGATGGTGTCGGCGCTCCTGGCGGCAAAGATACCCGTGAGCGTATGCGGGTACATGAACGCCGCCATCGCCGAGCCGATGGCCAGCGTCGCATACGGCAGGTACTGCGCGGGCTTGAGCAGCAGGCCGCCGGCCTTCTTCGCCGCGAAAGCGCTGCTGGCCACGTCGAACACGTGCGCGTAGCCGCCGAGCTTCATCGGCACGAGGATCACGGCCACCAGCACGACGATGTAGATCATCAGGTCCTTGACGAACGCGATCAGCGCCGGCGCGCGCAGGCCCGCCGAGTACGTGTACAGCGCGAGGATGACGAACGCGACCGCCAGCGGCAGCTCGCCGGTGAAGCCCAGCGCGTTGATCACCACGCCCATGCCCACCAGCTGCAGCGCGATGTAGGGCATCGTCGCGACGACGGCCGTCACCGCCACCGCGAGCTCCAGCGGGCGCGAGCCGTAGCGGCCATAGACGACGTCGGCCGCCGTCACGTGCCCGGCCTTCTGCGCCGCGTGCCACAGCTTGGGCATGATCACGAACACGATCGGGTAGACGAGGATCGTGTACGGCAACGCGAAGAAGCCGTAGGCGCCGACCGCGTAGACCAGCGCCGGCACGGCGATCACCGTGTAGGCCGTGTAGAAGTCGCCGCCGACGAGGAACCAGGTGATCCAGGTGCCGAAGCTGCGTCCGCCCAGGCCCCATTCGTCGAGATGCGCGCCTTGCTTGTCGCTGCGGTTCCAGCGCGAGGCCCAGAAGCCCATCACCGTGACCAGCGCGAAGAAGAAGACGAAGACCCAGAGGGCCGTCCAGTTGATGTTGTCGCCCATCACTTCACTCCCTTGCGCAGGCCGTCACGATAGACGAGCCAGATCAGGAAGGCCGTGATCGGCACCCACAGCAGCTGGTACCAGTAGAAGAACGGAAAGCCGAACAGCGCCGGCAGGGCGTCGGTGTTGTAGAAGGGCACCCACAACAGCCCGATGAACGGCAGCAACAGCAGCAGCCACATGACGATCTCCTTCGTTGATGTTATGCGTCGGCGGCGATTCTGTTCTCAACCTGAAGTCCCTGTGCGGAGGTGCGGGACTTCGCGCCACACTGCGCCATGGCGTTGAGGAGACCGCGATGCCCCGATCGATCCGATCCTTCATTCCGGCGCTGCTGCTCGGGTTCACAGTGTGGTCCGCGGCCGCCGCGCCGCGGGCCACGCACTTCCCCAGCGCCGACGGCACGACCGAGCTTGTCGGCTACCTGTTCGAGCCGGCCGGCGCCGGCCCGCATCCGGCGATCGTGATGCTGCACGGGCGCGCCGGTCCGTACTCGTCCAACGCGAGCGCCGGCTGCACGCTTGTCGCGCCGGGGCAGGCGTCGCCCTGCAACGCCGCGACGCTGTCCAGGCGCCACGAGATGTGGGGCGAGTACTGGGCCGCGCACGGCTACGTGGCGCTGCTGGTCGACAGCTTCGGCCCGCGCGGCCGCGCGCACGGCTATGGCCGCTTCACGCACGACGACCCGGATCGGGACGCCGTCAACGAACTCACCGTGCGCCCGCTCGACGCCGAGGGCGCGCTCGCGTGGCTGGGCGCGCGCGCGGACGTCACGCCCGCGCGCGTGATGCTGCAGGGCTGGTCCAACGGCGCCAGCACCGCGCTCAACACGATGCAACGCCAGGCCGCGGGCGCGAGTGCGACCAAGGCGCTGCGGTTCCGCGCCGCGCTCGTCTTCTACCCCGGCTGCGGGCCGAAGGCGCTGCTCTCGCAACGTCCGGGCTTCGACGCGCCGCTGTGGGCCTTCCTCGGGTCGGACGACGAGGAGGTGTCGCCCGAAACCTGCGCCAAGGTCCTCGCGAAGGCGAGCGGCGGCCCGGTCGCGGTCACGACCTACGCCGGCGCGACGCACGACTTCGACGACCCCGGCAAGGCCCGCCAGGCCGTCGCCGGCAACCGCGCGGCCAAGGACGACGCGATGACGCGGGCCGCCGCGCTGCTCGACGCTGTCGGTCGCTGAGCGCCTCATTCGCGCGGCGGATTCGACGGCGGCATGCCGCGGCGACCGAGCCGGTTCGCCGCGCGCGACTCGCGCAGCCCGGACTCCGCGGCCTTGAGCATGGCCTCGGCGCGCGCCGACTGCTGCGATGCGAAGGAGATGCCGATGGCCACGTCGGGGCACAGCGGCAGGTCGGACGTCTGCAGCGCGTCGTCGAACGCGTGCACCAGCCGGGCCGCCGCGGTGAGCACGGCGCCGCCGTCGACCAGGCCCTGGGCGATCACGACGAACTCGCCGGCGTCGCCGCGCATCAGGCGGTGCCACGCCGGCGCCGCGGCGCCCAGGCGGCGTTCGACCTCCGCAAGGGCGTCGTCGTCCAGCCGCGGGCCGCAGCAGTCGAGGAGGAACAGCGCCGTGCCGCGCACGTTGCCGGGCGGATGACCCAGCACGGTGGCGAGCAGGTCGAGGCAGGCCTCGCGGCCCGTGCGGGGGGACGACGCGTCGTCCACGCGGCGGGCGCAATTCATCGTCCACGCTCCGTGGCGCGGCATCGTGCCGTGCAGGCGTGGGCGAGGTGGACGGACTGGGGCAGGCGGATCGACATGGCTTGTTGGAGTGCGTGGCGCGAACGGATCGCGGATGACGTCACTCTAGGCAAGCGCTGGCCAAGCAGCCAGAAGCAGATCTGCAGGTCGCCGGCCGCAGCAGACGACCGTCACATCGGCAGGGTCATTCGTCGACGCATTGGACGCCCGGCGGCGAGCGCAGCTTGGCCAGGGGGCGCTCGTCGCCGGGCGCGGACCCCAGCAAGGGCGGCTGCGCGGGCGACAGGCTCGCGGCGAGCCGGCCGATGGTGGCCACGCCGCGCTCCATCGCGGCGGTCCACGGATGTCCGAAGTTGAGCCGCAGGTCGTTCGCATGGCGGCCGTTGGGCGAGAACAGCGCGCCGGGCGCGAGGCTGACGCCCTCGTCGAGGGCGTGCCGCATCAGCTCCAGCGTGTCGACGCTGCCTTCCGGCAACTGCACCCACATCACGTAGCCGCCGTGCGGCCGCGACGCCGCCGTGCCCGCCGGGAAGTGGCGCGCCACCGCGCGCAGCAGCTGGTCGCGCTGGCTGCGCAGCGTGGCGCGCAGGCGCCGCAGGTGCAGCTCGTAGCCGCCGTGCTTGAGGAAGTCGGCGATCGCCGCCTGTGCCGGCACGTTGGCATTGGTCGAGAGCAGGAACTTGTTCTGCCGCACCGTCTCGTGGAAGCGTCCGCCGGCGACCCAGCCCAGGCGGTAGCCGGGCGCGAGCGACTTGGAAAACGAGCCGCAGTGCAGCACGCCGCCCTGCTTGTCGAAGGTCTTGGCCGGCGCGGGGCGTTCGGCGTCGAAATAGAGCTCGCCGTAGACATCGTTCTCGATCAGCGGGATGCCGTGGCGCGCGAGCAGCGCGACCAGCGCCTCCTTGTTGCGGACGGACATCGTCGCGCCGGTCGGGTTCTGGAAGGTCGTCATCGCCCACACGGCGCTGATGCGCTGGGCCGCCAGCGCGTTCTCGAGCGCCGGCAGGTTGATGCCGTCCTGCGCGCAAGTGGGAATGCAGACGGCACGGCGGCCGGTGGCCTCGACGGTGTGCAGCACGCCGTAGTGCCCGGGAGACTCGATGGCGACGACGTCGCCCGGCTGCGTCGCCGAGATGAGCGACAGCATCAGCGCCTCGGAGGCCCCGCTGGTGATGACGATGTCGGCGACGTCGACGTCGGCGCCCATCTCGAGGTAGCGCCGCGCGATGTGGCGCCGCAGGTCGGCGTTGCCGGGCGGCAGGTCGTCGACGATGCGCCACGGATCGAGCCGGCGCGCCGCGTTGCCCAGCAGCTGCGCCAGCTTGGGCAGCGGGAACAGCAGCGGGCTGGCAAACGCGCTTCCGAGCGGCACGTTCTCGCGCTGCTTCATGCCGTTGAGGACCGAGTAGAGCAGATTGGCAGGCACCACGTGTACCGGCGGCTCGGGCTCGAGCGTGGGCATCGTCGGGCGGGGCAGCGTCGTCCGCGCGGTGGCGTTGACGAAGTAGCCCGAGCGCGGGCGCGTGGACACCAGCCCGCGATCCTCCAGCAGGTAGTAGGCCTGCATCACCGTGCCCTGGCTGATGCCGCGCGCGGTGCACAGCGCGCGCACCGATGGCAAGCGCTCGCCGGGGCGGAGCACGCCGCGGCGGATCTGGCGCTCGATGTCGTCGGCCAGGTCGGTGTAGATGGTCATGACTCTCTCCCGGAATCTCGGCGGGCTCCTTGCCCGTGGCCGATCCTACGGCGCGCGGCGGCCGGGCGGGCGCGGGCGAACCCCGAGCTGCCGCGCCCCGGCGGCATGCCGCAGCTCTGCTGCACTCGCCAAACGCACCAACTGCGTCTTCCGGGCGCGGCGCGATCCCGGAAGACTTGCGTCCAGCCACGCCTGCCCGCCCTCCCGTGGCAGCACCCCCACCGAACGAACCGGAAAGTCCCGATGATCCTCAACAATCTCTCGATCGCCCGTCGCCTCGCGCTGGTGCTCGCCACGATGCTCGCGCTCTCGCTGCTCACCAGCCTGTTCGCGTTCCTGACGCTGCGCAGCCTCGGCGCCGAGGTGAGCTCGCTGGTCGCCGACAACCTCAAGGTCGAACGCGCGGCGGCCGACTGGGTGCGCTACGCGTCGGAAGGCAGCGACCGCTCCGCCGCCATCGCGCGCAGCAGCGACCCCAGTCTGGGCGACTACTTCGCCGATTCGACCGCGCAGCTGACCGTGCTGGCCACCGCGCGCCAGAAGATCGTCGAGCAGGGTTCCGACACGCCCGAGGAACGCGCGCTGTTCGACCGCGTGACGCAGGCCCGCAAGACCTTCCTCGCCTCGCGCGACGAGATCAAGCGCCTGCGCTCGATCGGCGACGCCGCCGGTGCCACGCGTGAGTTCCAGGATCGCTTCGAGAAGATTTCGCACGACTACATCGCCGGCATCGAGGCCGTCGCCGACCAGCAGCGCCACGAGGTCGATGTCATCGCCCAGCGCATCGACCGCGAGCGCGCCCGCACGTCCGTCCTGCTGGCTGGCAGCGGCGCGGCCTCGCTGGCCATCGGCGCCCTGCTCGCCTGGCTGCTGTCGCGCAGCATCACCGGCCCGCTGTCGCGCGCCGAGGCGATGGCGGGCACCATCGCCCGGATGGACCTGACCGACCGCGCATCCACCAGCTACGCCAACGACGAGACCGGCCGCCTGCTGCGCTCGATCGACGGCATGCGCGACGCGCTGACCAACACGCTGCTGCAGGTGCGCGTGGTCGTCGACGGCATCTCCACGGCCAGTGCGCAGATCGCCACCGGCAACCAGGATCTCAGCGCGCGCACCGAGCACACCGCGGGCAACCTCGAGGAGACCGCCGCGTCGATGGAGGAACTGACCGCGACCGTGCGCCACAGCGCCGACACGGCGCAGCAGGCCAACCAGCTGGCGGCGTCGGCGGGCGAGGTCGCGCGCCGCGGCGGCGAGGTCGTCGCGCAGGTGGTGGCGACGATGGACGAGATCAACGCGAGCTCGCGGCGCATCGCCGACATCACCGGCGTGATCGACGGCATCGCCTTCCAGACCAACATCCTCGCGCTCAATGCGGCCGTCGAGGCGGCGCGCGCCGGCGAGCAGGGCCGTGGCTTCGCCGTGGTCGCGACCGAGGTGCGCAACCTCGCCCAGCGCAGCGCGGAATCGGCGCGCGAGATCAAGGCGCTGATCGGCGTCAGCGTCGACAAGGTGGAGGCCGGCGCGCGCCTCGTCGAGGAGGCCGGCACGACGATGGGCGAGATCGTCGCCAGCGTCCAGCGCGTAGGCGACATGATCGCCGAGATCAGCGCCGCCGCCACCGAGCAGAGCGCGGGCATCGGCCAGGTCAACGTCGCGGTGACGCAGCTCGACCAGATGACGCAGCAGAACGCGGCGCTGGTGGAGGAATCGGCCGCCGCGGCCGAGAGCCTGCGCGAGCAGGCCGAGCGCCTGAGCGGCGTGGTCGGGACGTTCCGCTTGTCCGAGGGGCATCCCGGGCGTTGAGGCGCGCTCGGCGCCGGCTGATTCAGGCGCTGGCGTCCTCGCGTTCGACGACGTCGTTGGCCGGCGTGCGCAGCGCGATCCGGAACGACGCCTGCGCCATCAGCGACGCGCCCGCCAGCACCGTGCAGGCCGCAACCGCCGGGTCGTGGCCCAGGCCCGCGAGCGTCGTGCACGCGGCGCCGATGGTCATCTGCAGGAAGCCGTAGAGCCCGGCGGCCGAGCCGATCAGGCGCGGGTCGACGCTGATCGACAGCGTCGAGACGGCCGGGCTGCACAGGCCCGCGCCGATGCAGTAGACGATCATCAGCGCCTCGATCGCCAACACGCCGGGCCGCAGCGCGAGGAAGGCCGCGAGGACGACCGCCGCCGCGACGAGGCTGAGCACGTTGCCCGCGATCAGCAGCCGCTCGATCGTGAAGCGGCCGATCAGCCGGCTCGCGAGGATGTTGCCGATCGACACGCCCACGATCAGCAGCCCGAGGTACACGCCGACCTCGCGGATCGGGCGATGCAATTCGTTGATGAAGATGAACGGCGCCGCCGCGATGAAGCCGTAGAACGACGTCGTCGCGCAGCCGCCGCCGATCGCGAAGCCGAGGAAGCGCGGCGAGCCCAGCAGGGCGCGGTAGTCGCGCGCGACGCTGCCCGCGCTGATGCGTCCGCTGGGCGTGCCCGTCTCGGGCAGGAGTCGCCACGACACCGTGAAGTTGACCACGCCGAGCGCGGTCAGCACGACGAAGATCGCGCGCCAGCCGAACCAGTCGGCGAGCAGGCCGCCGACCAGCGGCGCCAGGCCCGGGCCGACCATGGTCATCAGGCTCATCAGCGCGAGGCGGCGCACGGCGTCGTTGGACTCCGCGGTGTCGCGCACGATGGCGCGCCCGAGCAGCAGCCCCGCGCAGCCGCCGGCGGCTTGCACGAGGCGCGCGGCCACCAGCACGCCGACGTTGGGCGCCAGCGTCGCCACGAAACCCCCGGCCGTATAGAGCGCCAGGCCCGCGAGCAGCGTCGGCCGGCGGCCGAACACGTCCGACAACGGCCCGTAGACCAGTTGCCCGACCGCCAGGCCGAAGATGTAGACGCTGATCGTCATGCGGATCGTCGCCGCGTCCACGTGCAGCGCGGCGCTCGCGACGGTCAGCGCCGGCACGAACATGTGCATCGCGAGCGTGCCGCTGAAGGTGACGAGCACCAGCAGCCACAGCGGCGCGGAACGCTTGACGAGCGGGAAGGTGGCCGAGACGGTCACTCGGCGAGGGCGGGCGTCATGGGGTTGCGGGATTGTCCGGCAATGCCGGAGATCCGGCGCCGCGCTGCGGTCAGAACTTGACGGAGAAGCCGACGTTGGACGTCAGGTCGTTCGAGTACCAGGTGGTGCCGCGCGAGACGCCGATGTCCAGCTGCGTGTTCGCCGACGCCGAATACGACGCGCCGGCCGCGACGTGCGCGGTGCTGTTGTCGATGACGTTGTTGAACGCGAGCTTCTCGCCGGACACCTCGACGAAGCTGCGCCAGCGCGCGCAGCGGGTCTTGTCGACGGTGGTCACGGCCAGGCCCGTCTCGTAGTGCTCGAACTCGCGGCCGCCGCCGCGGGTGAAGCCCGGCGTGAAGCCGATGGACAGGTCTTCCGGCGTGTCCCACATCGCGGTGATGCGCAGCGAGCGCCGCACGTTGCCCGCGCGCGCGGCCGGCGCGCCGGAGACGACGTCGGCATGCGCCTCCCAGGCGAGCGCGGACAGCAGCGGCGCCTGGATGCGATCCTGCGCGCTCCAGCGGGCACCGAGCGTGACGGCGGCGGGGTCGGCCTGGCGCGGCATCACGCGCACGAACGGACTCGGATCGGGCGCGTTGGGCGGCGGCGCGCCGTCGGCGTGGATCTGCACGGACTGGTTCTGGTCGAACACCAGCCGCGTGGGCGGGATGGCCACGGCGTTCGGGTCGATCACCACCGCCTTGATGGCCGGCTTGGTCGGGGCGCCGGTCGGCACGATGGTCTTGGGCTTGGCGGGCGGTGCGTGCAGCACGGCCGTGATGGCCGACTTCATGAGCGTGGGGTCGGCCACGTCGGGGTTGGGCAGCAGCGTCGCGTAGGCGAGCTGGTCGAGCGACTCGGTGCTGATGGTGTCGAGCTCGACCTCGACCTCCGGCGCCACGGGGTCGTCCTGTGCGCACGCGCTCGCGCCGGCGAGGCACAGCAGCGCGGCGGCGATGGCGGGAGCGAGGGACGGTGGCAGCTTCATGGTGACGCAATGCAGCATAGAACAGGACGCGGCGAGCGGACAACTCTTGAATTGTCACGAGAGGAAGGGCGTCGGGATCGCCGCAACAGGCGGGCTTGCTGCGTGCAAATCGATCCTGGGCGCGGCGCGAAGTTCCCGACGACAGGTTCGGCGACACGGTCGCGTTTCATAATCGCCACGCGGTCGCTGCCCAAGTGTTCCTCGGAAAGGTCTTCGGACCAATTCGATCCGCGGGGTTCCCCCGTCGGCAGTGCTCTTGTCAGGCTCTTCCAGGGCGATGGCACCGATAAGCGCTTCGCGCAATCCGCTCCATTCGCTTCACCAGCAGGTTGGGCGGCGACCGCACCTTTGCTTCACAGGGACGCATGAGCAGAAGAACGACCGCGCTGGCGATTGCCCGCGCCTTGCTGCAGACGCCGGTGGATCGCTTCGGCATGCTGGAGCGGCTGCCGCAATGCGTGCGTTCCTCGCCGGCCTGGAACGAGGATTTGGTCGACAGTCTCCTGCGCTCGGGCCTGGCGAGCGACTGGAGCGTGCCGCGGCTGGCGCACACGCTCGAGCGCGATCCGATCTTCGTGGCCGCGTTCGAGGAGCCGAGCGGACGCAGGCCGGTCGTCCATGGCTGGTTCATGACGCAAGCCCGGACGCTGGCCGATCCGCCGGCCGCGCTGCGCGCCATCGAGCGTCCGATGTGGCCCGGCGTCGGCAGCCTGGCCGAAGGCCTGGGCGTGTCGACCGCCGGCCTCTGGCGGCTCACGCGCAGCGCCTCGTGGCAACGCGCCGCGCCGCTGTCGCAGCAGCACTACCGCTACGAGCTGCTGCCCAAGCGCAGCGGCGGCTGGCGCCTGCTGGAGGTGCCCGAGCCGTACCTGCGCGCGCTGCAGCGGCGCGTGCTCGACCAGCTGCTCGCGCAGGTGCCGCCGCACGAGGCCGCGTGCGCCTACGTGCGCGGCCGCTCGGTGGCCGACCATGCGCGCGCCCATGCCGGCCAGGCGGTGCTGCTGAAGTTCGACCTGCAGGATTTCTTCGCGACCGTGCGCGCGTCGCGCGTGCACGCGACCTTCGCCGAGCTCGGCTACCCGGATGCGGTTGCGCGCGAGCTGATGGCCTTGTGCACGACGGCCACGCCCGAGCCGGTGCTGGCGCGCCTGCGCAGCGAGGGCGGCCTGGGCTGGACGCAGGCGATGCGGCTGCGCGACGCCCACCTGCCGCAGGGCGCGCCGACCTCGGCGGCGCTGGCCAACCTGTGCGCGTTCCGGCTGGACGTCCGCATCGCCGGCCTCGCGCGCGCGCTCGGGGCCCGCTACACGCGCTACGCGGACGACATCGTGCTTTCCGGCGATGCCTCGCTGCTTCGCCAGGCCGACCGCATCGAGGCGCACATCGGCGGCTTCGCGCTCGACGAGGGCTTCGCGCTGAACCATCGCAAGACGCGCCGCGTCACGCGCGCGCGCCGGCAGCAGGTGTGCAACATCGTCGTCAACGAGCGGCCCAACCTGCCGCGCGACGAGTTCGATCGCCTGAAGGCGCAGCTGCATCGCTGCGCGACGCTGGGTCCGTCGACGCAGAACCGCGACGGCCTGCCGCACTGGGAGCAGCACCTGCGCGGACGCGTCGCGTGGGCGCAGCAGTTGAACCCGGCCAAGGCGCAGCGCCTGCGGCGGCTGCTCGATCAGGTCGACTGGACGCGCTGAACGTTCAGAAGCTCGATGACAATCCGAGCCCGGCCTGGAACGGCGGCGCCGTGTCGCTCAGGCCGCGCGTCACCGCGAAGTCGATCTGCATGCTGGGCGTGGCCACGAAGGTGATGCCCGCGTCGACGCTGGTGGACACGCCCGCGATCTGCAGCGGGGTCGCGCGGTCGCGCGCCATGTCGACGAAGGTGCGCCACTGCGGCGACCACGTCTTGCCCAGCGTCACCGCGAACGTGCCGGTGGCCTGGCGCCGGCCCTGCGACGAATAGTCGACGGCCATGCCGGGCATCACGCCCAGCGAGAAGTCGTTGGGCAGCGCCCATTCGCCGCTGAGGCTCATGGTGGGGCGCAGCGCCGCGGTGTGGGCGTCGGCGGTCTGCAGGTCGGGCATCCACGCGGCCGAGGGCACGTGCGAGGCGACGTCGCCGTGCAGCACGCGCCAACGCGCGCCGAGCGAAAGGTCCAGCGACTCGTCGGACGGCGTCGCGTCGTTGGCCGCGGCGCCGCGCGACACGAGGGTGCCGCTGCCCGGCACGTAGGGCGTGCCCAGGCTCAGGCGCCACGTGGAGGTCATGACGCGCGAGACGTTCTGGCGCAGCGATTCGACGACCTCGCGCTCGGTCTGCACCGTGGAGTCGATCAGCCTGCGCGCGACGGCGGCGAAGCCGGCCGGCGCGGCCACCGGGGACTCCGGCGCCATCTGGTCGTCTGCCGCGGCGAAGGCGGGCGAGCCTGCGGCCAGGGCGGCCGAGGCGCATGCGGCGGCGGGTATCGTCGTGCGGAGCGTGGCGAGGAGTCGGGAAGAACGCATGGGCGGCGAAGCGAAGACGACTCAGGACGCTGGGCGGTCGGCGAAGGCGCCGGTCGCAAGCGTCCTGAAGGATTGCAGCGATCTTGCTGGACCACCGCGAAACGCGTCAACGCATGAGCCGGCGGAAACCGGCGCTGTTCGTCTTGTTACGTTACGCGGCGTATCGCGCCCGTCCGGCCCACTTGGCCTCGCTGCGGAAGGCGAGCGGCGGATGTTGCGCGCGTCGGCCCAGCTCGACCATTGTTGAAGCGCGTGATCGGCCTCTTCCTGCGCAATAGTTCACAGACTGCGGCGCGCGCCGGCTCGGCTGGCCTCGGTCGCGGACGGCCGGCGCCGTCCCGCCGCGCGCTGCACTTTGTTGCCTTGCGCTCAGAAGCGCGACGACACGCTCAGTCCGCCGCGCACCTGCTGCGACGCGCCGCCGGACAGGCTGCGCGAGACCACCATGTCGACCTGCAGCGCCTTCGAGGCCGCGAAGGCGACGCCGGTGTCGACGTTGAGCAGCGAGGCGTCGGACTGCGAGCGCGACAGCGTCTGCCCGGCGAGCTCGACGAAGCTCTGCAGCCGCGGCGTCCACGACTTGCCCAGCGTGACCGCCAGCACGCCGGCCGCGTAGTGCCGGCCGTCGTCGCCGCGATCTCGGTACAGGCCCGGCATCACGCCCAGCGTCATGTCCTTCGGAAGCGCCCACTGCGCGGTGGCGCGCAGCGAGGGCCGCACGTTGCCGTCGCGGAACGCCGGCGAGCCCATCGTCGTCTCGACATCGGCCAGCCACGCGACGTGCGGCAGCCAGCCGGCGTCGCCGCCGCGCACGCGCCACTGTGCGCCGAGCGACACGTCGCTGAAGCCGTGCAGGCGGCGCAGGCGGTCGTTCGCCGACTCGAGCGGCAGCTCGACGGCCGGGTTCGCCGTCGCCGCGCGCAGCTCCATGGTCTGGCTGGCGTTGACCGGCAGCGCCAGCTGGGCGAAGTGCGGGGCCGTGCCGTCGTGCGGCCCCGGCAACTGCGGAAACACGGGATCGAACTGCCACCGGCCCCCGCCGATGACGGCGGGCGAATCGAGGAAGTCGATGCGTCCCGGCCCCGGCTCGCCGGCTGCTTCGGCGGGCGCGACGGCCACCAGCAGGGCCGTGGCGAAGGCGCGAGGGGCTGTGGAGAAGGGTCGCATGATGACCAGATAGTCCAGCGCAACGGCGCCGACCGAACGCCGCATGAGGCCCTGCTTTTCCCGGCAGTTCGCGCGACGGCGGGCGCGGGCCGCACGCCAAGCACGGAACCCGAGCCCCGGCAAATCCCTCGAACGCGGTGGGCGCCGGGTCGGACCCGGCCGATGCCGGCTGTCGAGCCGACGCGCCGCGTCGCTGCGCCCAATCGCGTGGTTCGGCGACGTTCGTGCGGGTTTTCACGCTGAAAAAAGTGCGCGTGGGTCGTGAGACATGTCCTCGGTTTGTCGCTTTCAACCCAATGCGGCCGCGGGGGGCCCCCTAAAATGCGGCATCGGGTATCAGACCCGGCATCGCGGGCAGGACCCGCAGCGGAACCATGACCAAGACCTATGTTGTTTCCGGATGCGGCATGAAGTTCGATGCCGCCCTCTGGCCCGTCCCGCCCGGCGTCGAGATCCACTTCTACTTCCAGTGCATGCGCGAGCCGCAGTTCTACAAGACGCGGACGATCCTCGACAAGCTGATGCTCGAAGTGGGCATGTTCCCCGACCGCGTGGCCACGTCCGGCGAGATGATCCCCAGCCATTTCTGCTGGGCGCATCCCGACGAGACCACGTCCGGCGTGTTCCGCCGCTCGTCGGGCGGCCTCGCGATCGATCTCGAGGGAACCGACGCGCAGCGACCGGTGGCGCTGAGCCACATCGTCAAGACGCTGGCCGGCGACCGCGCGCGCAGCACCACGGTGATCCACTGGATCGTCAAGGAGGAAGAGGGGCCCGCCGACCTGTCGGGCCTCGACTGCCTCTATCCGCCGCGCCTGCGCAGCGCCGACGGCGAGGAGTCGCAGCACGTGCCGCTGTCGGACGTCCTGCCGCCGGCCGAGGTCGAGGCCGTGAGGGCGTCGCGTGCCCAGCTGGGCCCGATGACGGAGTGGCCGGGCGTCAGACGTCGTGCGAATACACGATGAACCCGCGGTGCTCGGCGACCTTGTCGTAGAGCGCCCGTCCCGCCGCATTGCTTTCGCGCGTCTGCCAGTACACGCGTGACGCGCCCGCGTCGCGCGCCCGCGCGTAGACGCCCTCGATCAACGCCCGCCCGACGCCGCGCCCGCGCACTTCGGGCGCGGTGAACAGATCCTGCAGGTAGCACACGGGCTCGATGCGGCTCGTGCTGCGATGGAACAGGAAGTGCACCAGGCCCACGACCTCGCCCGCCTGCTCCGCGACCAGCGCGTGGACGGGTTCGGCCGGGTCGAACAGGCGATCCCACAAGGCCTGCGTGATCTCCGGCGCGAGCGCCGTGGGGCCGGAGCGCTCGTAGAAGGCGTTGTAGCCGGCCCAGAGCGGTTCCCAGGCCGCGCGGTCGGCGGGCGCGATGGGACGGACGGTGAGGGGGGCGTTCATGGGCCGCATTCTGGCGGCTGCGTGCGCGGCTTCAGCGGCTGCAGCTCGGCTGGGCCATCTCGTGGCACACGGCCACGCCGCGATCGTTGACGCCGCGTCCGAGATACTCGCGGTGCGCGTTGAAGCAGGCCTGCGAGGCCTCGTAGGCGCGCCACTGGCTCTCGCACGCGGACGTCGCTGTTGGCTGCACCGGCTGACGGCGCACGCGGTAGCGGTAATACGGCTCGTAGCTGGGCTGCTCGAGCCTGGCTCGATCGGCATCCAGGCTCGCCTGGGCCGCCGCGATCTCCTCGTCGCTCGCGCCGCCGCCCGGCACGCTCACTGTGGACGCGGCCACGCCCGAGGCCGGCCGATCACCGTAGTGCACCACGCCCTTGCTGTCCGTCCACTTGAAGACATCGACGGCGCGCGCGGTGCCGGCCAGCGCGGCGCAGGCGGCGAAGGCGAGAGCGATGGCGTGCTTCATGGCGAACGGGTGACGAAATGCGACGACCGGATTTTGCGCGCATCCGGACGCCGTCGCCACGGCGGCCCGTCGAAATCGCCGCCGCACGTGACCGCCTGCCGGTTTCAGCCGGCGATCGCCTTGTCCACCAGCGCCTGCGCTTCGTCGAGCAGCCGCTTCAGGTGCGCGTCGCCGTCGAAGCTCTCGGCGTAGATCTTGTAGATCTCCTCCGTGCCCGACGGCCGCGCCGCGAACCAGCCGCTCTTCGAGCTGACCCGGATGCCGCCGATCGGCGCGCCGTTGCCGGGGGCCTTCGAGATGACCTCGGTGATCGGCTCGCCCGCGATCTCCCTGGTCTTGATCGCCTCGGGGCTCAACGCGGCGAGACGCTTCTTCTGCTGCGCGTCGGCGGGCGCCTCGACGCGGTCGGACACCGGCGTGCCGAGGTCCCTGGTCATCTTCTCGTACAGCGCGCCCGGGTCGTTGCCCGTCTTCGCGGTGATCTCGGCGGCCAGCAGCGCCAGCGTCAGGCCGTCCTTGTCGGTCGTCCACGACGTGCCGTCGCGGCGCAGGAACGCGGCGCCCGCGCTCTCCTCGCCGCCGAAGCCGAGGCTGCCGTCGGCCAGTCCCGCGGCGAACCACTTGAAGCCGACGGGCACCTCGATCATCTGGCGCTGCAGCCGCTGGCTGACCAGGTCGATCATGCGCGAGGACACCACCGTCTTGCCGATCGCCGCCTTCTCGCTCCACTGCGGCCGGTTGCGGAACAGGTAGTCGATGCAAACCGCCAGGTAGGCGTTCGGCTGCATCAGGCCGGCGCTGCGCGTGACGATGCCGTGGCGGTCGTGGTCGGTGTCGCAGGCGAAGGCGACGTCGAACTTGTCGCGCAGCTCCACCAGCCGCGCCATCGCGTACGGCGACGACGGATCCATGCGGATCCTGCCGTCCCAGTCCATCGTCATGAAGCCGAAGGTGGGGTCGACGACATCGCTGACGACGGTGAGGTCCAGCCCGTACTGCTCGGCGATGCGGCCCCAGTAGTGCACGCCGGCGCCGCCCAGCGGATCGACGCCGAGGTGGATCTTCGAGTCGCGGATCGCGGCCATGTCGACCACGTTGCCGAGGTCGGCGACATACCACCCGAGGTAGTCGCGCCGGTGCGTGGTCGGCGCGGCGAGGGCCTTCGCATACGTCATGCGCCTGACGCCTGCGAGGTCCTTCTCGAGGTACGCGTTGGCCGCGTCCTGCACGCCCTTGGTGATGTCCTCGGCGGCCGGGCCGCCGTTGGTCGGGTTGTACTTGAAGCCGCCGTTGTCGGGCGGGTTGTGCGACGGCGTGACGACGATGCCGTCGGCGAGCCGCGACGTGCGCTCGCGGTTGTGCGTGATGATGGCGTGCGACACCGCCGGCGTCGGCGTGTACTCGTCGTTCATCGCCAGCATCGTGTCGACGCCGTTGGCGGCCAGCACCTCGAGTGCGCTGCGTAGCGCGGGCTCGGACAGCGCGTGCGTGTCGATGCCGATGAACAGCGGGCCGTCGATCCCCTTCGAGGCACGGTAGTCGCAGATCGCCTGCGTGATCGCGAGCACGTGGCGCTCGTTGAACGAGCTGTCGAACGCGTTGCCGCGATGGCCCGAGGTGCCGAAGGCGACGCGCTGCGAGGCCTCGGCCGGGTCGGGGATGTTCGTGTAGTACGCGCTGACGAGCTTCGGGATGTCGACCAGCGACGAGCGCGGCGCGGGCTTGCCGGCGAGCGGCGAGATGATCTGGGCCATGGGTTCTCTCAGGTGCCGCGGCGCGCGCGGTAGCGCCGGATCAGCGCGTTGGTGGAGCTGTCGTGCGCGAGTTCGGGTTCCTGCGCGGCCTGCAGCTCCGGGATCACCTTCGACGCCAGCTGCTTGCCGAGCTCCACGCCCCACTGGTCGAACGAGTCGATGTTCCAGATCGCGCCCTGCGTGAACACGCTGTGCTCGTACAGCGCGATCAGCTTGCCGAGCGACTCGGGGGTCAGGGTGTCGACGAGGATCGTGTTGCTCGGGCGGTTGCCCTCGAACACGCGGTGCGGCACCAGCTCGGGCGCGATGCCTTCGGCCTCGACCTGCTGCGCCGTCTTGCCGAATGCCAGCGCCTCGGCCTGCGCGATCAGGTTGGCCACCAGCAAGTCGTGTTGGCCGCCGATCGGCGCCAGCGCGGTAAGGAAGCCGATGAAGTCGCACGGCACGACGCGCGTGCCCTGGTGGATCAGCTGGTAGAACGAGTGCTGGCCGTTGGTGCCGGGCTCGCCCCAGACGATGGGCGAGGTGTCGGCATGCACCTGCTCGCCGTCCAGCGTCACGTGCTTGCCGTTGCTCTCCATCGTGAGCTGCTGCAGGTAGGCGGGAAAGCGCTTCAGGTACTGCTCGTACGGCAGCACGGCCAGCGTCGAGAAGCCGAGGAAGTCGTTGTTCCACAGCGAGAGCAGGCCCAGCAGCACCGGCAGGTTCCCGGCCAGGGGCGCCGTGCGGAAGTGCTCGTCCATCGCGTGGAAGCCGGCCAGCATCTTGCGGAAGTTGTCGGGGCCGACCGCGATCATCGTCGACAGGCCGATCGACGAGTCCATCGAGTAGCGGCCGCCGACCCAGTCCTCGAAGCCGAACATGTTGGAGGCATCGATGCCGAACTTCCTCACGCCCTCGGCGTTGGTCGACACGGCGACGAAGTGGCGCGCCACCGCGTCCTCGCTGCCCAGCTGCGCGACGACCGAGTCGCGCGCGGCCTTGGCGTTGGTCATCGTCTCCAGCGTCGTGAACGTCTTCGACGACACGATGAACAGCGTCTCCGCCGGATCGAGCCCGCGCGTGGCCTCGGTGAGGTCGGTGGAGTCGACGTTGGAGACGAAGCGGCAGTCGAGCTCGTGCGTGGCGTAGTGGCGCAGCGCCTCGTAGGCCATCACCGGGCCGAGGTCGGAGCCGCCGATGCCGATGTTGATGACGTGGCGGATACGCTTGCCCGTATGGCCCAGCCACTTGCCGCTGCGCACCTGGTCGGCGAACTTCGCCATGCGATCGAGCACCGCGTGCACGGCCGGCACGACGTCCTGGCCATCGAGCAGGATCTTCTCGCCGCGCGGCGCGCGCAACGCCACGTGCAGCACGGCGCGGTTCTCGGTGGTGTTGATGCGATCGCCGCGGAACATCGCGGCGATCCTGTCCGCCAGCCCGCATTCCTCGGCCAGCGCGACGAGCAGCTTCAGCGTCTTGTCGGTGACGCGGTTCTTCGAGTAGTCCAGATAGATGCCCACCGCGTCCAGCGTCATGCGGGTGCCGCGCGTCGCGTCCTCGGCGAACAGGTCGCGCAGGTGATGCTTCGCGATGCCCTCGTGGTGGTCGACCAGCGCCTTCCAGGCCGCGCGATCCGTCAATGTCTTGCTCATCACGCGTCCTTCCTGCGATTGCCGCCGCAGGCCTCTTCGGGATTCGGGGCCTGCCAGCCGCCGTCGTTCGCGATCAGCGCGTCGGCCTCGGCCGGGCCCCAGGTGCCGGGCTTGTAGGCAACGACCTTCGGATGGTCGACGAGGATGTCGTCGACGGCCGTCCACGCGGCCTCGACGGCCTCGAGGCCGGTGAACAGCGAGCTGTCGCCGGCCATCGCGTCGCCGAGCAGGCGGTCGTAGGGCGCCTCTTCGCCGGCCAGGTCCTCGCAGGCGTAAAGCTCGCGCTGCTCGCCGACGAACCTCTTGCCGACATCCTTCACGCGCGCGGCGAGCGCGATCGACGACGTCGGCTGCAGCCGGAAGCGCAGGTAGTTGGGGCGGCCGCCGGCGTCCTCGAACAGCGCCTGCCGCGGCGGCTTGAACTGGATCTGCACCTCCACCGCGGTGTTGGGCAGCTTCTTGCCGGCGCGCAGGTAGAACGGCACGTCCTTCCAGCGCGGCGTGTCGACGAACAGGCGCAGCGCGACGTAGGTCTCGACGTCGGAGTCGGGCGCGACGTCCTTCTCCTGGCGATAGCCGTCGTACTGGCCGCGCACCATGTCGTCGGCCTTCAGCGGACGCATGGCCTTGAAGACATCGGCCTTGGCGGCCTGCAGGTCGGCGAAGCCGCGCGACTTCGGCGGCTCCATCGCGAGCAGCGCGACGATCTGGAACAGGTGGTTCTCGACGACGTCGCGCAGCGTGCCGGCGGTCTCGTAGAACGCGCCGCGGTCGCCGACGCCGAAGTCCTCGGACATCGTCATCTGCACGCTGGCGACGTGATCGCGGCACCACAACGGCTCGAGGAACGAGTTGGCGAAGCGGAAGTACAGGAGGTTCATGATCGCCTCCTTGCCGAGATAGTGGTCGATGCGGAAGATGGCGTCTTCCGGAAACACCGAGCGCGCCACCGCATCGAGCTCCTTGGCCGAGGCCAGGTCGCGGCCGAAGGGCTTCTCGACGATCAGGCGCGCGTCCTTCGCGAGGCCGGCCTTGCCGAGGTTCTGGATCACGGTCTCGAACAGCGTCGGCGGCACCGCGAGGTAGTGGGCCGGGCGCTTCGCGCCGTCCAGCGCCGTCTTCAGGGCCTCGAAGGTCTCGGGCTTGTTGTAGTCGCCGCCGACGTAGCGGATGGCCTGCTGCAGCTTGTCGAACGCGGGGCCGTCGGTGATGCCGCCGCCTTCCTTCTCGATCGAGTCGCGCACGCGCCGGTGCACCTCCTCGTCGGTCTGCGCGCGGCCGGCGACGCCGACCACACGAGGCACCAGCTCGCCGCGCTTCGCCATCGCGTACAGCGCGGGGAAGATCTTCTTGTTGGCGAGGTCGCCGGTGAATCCGAACAGCACCAGGGCGTCGGAATGCGGAGCGTTGCGGGTGGTCGTCGTGTCGTCGGTCATGGGGAAACGCTATGCCTTCTTTTCCGCATGCCCGCCGAATTCGGCACGCATCGCGGACAGGATCTGGTTGGCGAATTTCGCTTGTCCCTGCGAGGAGAAGCGGTCGTAGAGCGCGGCGCTGAGCACCTGCGTGGGCACGCCCTCGTCGATGGCGGCCTGGATCGTCCAGCGGCCTTCGCCGGAGTCCGACACGCGACCGCCGAACGCCGCGAGCTCGGGATCCTGGGCCATCGCCTTGGCCGTGAGGTCGAGCAGCCACGAGCCGACCACGCTGCCGCGGCGCCAGAGCTCGGCCACCTGCGGCACGTCGATGTCGAACTGGTAGTACTGCGGCTCGCGCATCGGCGCGGTCTCGGCGTCGGTGACGTGCTGCTGCTTGCCGATGTTGGCGTGCTTGAGGATGTTGAAGCCCTCGGCCAGCGCGGCCATCATTCCGTACTCGATGCCGTTGTGGACCATCTTCACGAAGTGGCCGGCGCCGTTCGGACCGCAATGCAGGAAACCGTTCTCGGCGTTCGAGGGATTGCCCATCACGCCGGGCGTGCGCGCGGCGGCCTCGACGCCGGGCGCGAGCGCCTGGAAGATCGGCGTGAGGTGGTCGAAGACCTCCTGCTCGGCGCCCACCATCAGGCAGTAGCCGCGATCCTGGCCGGCGATGCCGCCGCTGGTGCCGCAGTCCACGTAATGGAAGCCGGCGTCCTTCAGCTTCTTCGCGCGGTCGATGTCGTCGCGGTAGTACGAATTGCCGCCGTCGATGATGATGTCGCCCGGGTCGAGGTGCGCGATCAGGTCGTCGAGCACCTTGTCGACGATGCCGGCCGGCACCATCATCCAGACGGCGCGCGGCTTGTCCATCTTGCTGGCCATCTCCTGGAGCGACGCGGCACCGACGGCGCCGGCGGCGACCATCCTGGCGACGGCGTCGGCGTTCGGGTCCTGCACCACGCACTGGTGGCCCTTGCTCATCACGCGGCGGGCCATGTTCGCGCCCATCCGCCCCAGACCGATCATTCCGAGTTGCACTGCAGTCTTTCGAAGTTGAGTGGCACGATCATCGCGCACGGTTGAGTTGATGGCGAGCGAGTGGCCATCCGTCGGGGCGGCAAGCGCCATGCCCAACGGCCGAGCTTGCGAGGGTGCCGAAGGCCGCGCCGCACGGGTGCACGAATTGCCGCAAGGCCGAGCTGGGCGCCGCCTGCGCGTGCATGGTTTCTCTGCACGGCGGACACTGGCCCGAACCAGGAGAGATCGACGATGAACGAACAGACCTTGAAGGCCACGGCCGCCGCCCTCACCGCCAACGGCAAGGGCCTGCTCGCGATGGACGAGAGCAACCCCACCGCCGACAAGCGCTTCGCCGCGCTGGGCATCCCGCAGACGCCCGAGATGCGGCGCGCCTACCGCGACATGATCGTCACCGCACCGGGGCTGTCCGAGTCCATCGGCGGCGCGATCCTCTACGACGAGACGATCCGCACGAAGACCTTCGCCGACGTGCCCTTCGCCGAGGCGCTCGGGAAGGTCGGCATCATCCCGGGCATCAAGGTCGATGCCGGCGCCAGGCCGTTGGCGCTGCACGACGGCGAGCTCGTGACCGAGGGCCTGGACGGCCTGCGCGAGCGCCTCGCCGAGTATTCGAAGATGGGGGCGCGCTTCGCGAAGTGGCGCGCGGTCATCACGATTGACGACGCGAAGAACGCGCCGTCACGCGGCTGCTACGAGGCCAATGCGCAGGCGCTCGCGCGCTACGCGGCGCTTTGCCAGGAGGCCGGCATCGTGCCCATCGTCGAGCCCGAGGTGCTGATGGACGGGGCGCACACGCTGGCGCGCTGCGCCGAGGCCACCGAGCGCGCGCTGCACTTCGTGTTCGACGCCCTGCGCACGCAGCGCGTGCTGCTGGAGGGGATGATCCTCAAGCCCAACATGGTCGTGCCCGGACTGAAGTGCCCGACGCAGGACAGCGTCGACGACGTCGCCGACGCCACCGTGCGCGTCTTCCGGCGCAGCGTGCCGGCCGCGGTCGGCGGCATCGCGTTCCTGTCGGGCGGCCAGTCGGCGCCGGACGCCTCGGCGCGGCTCAACGCGATGCACGTACGCCACGGCGACGCGCTGCCGTGGCCGCTGGCGTTCTCGTTCGCCCGCGCGATCCAGGATCCGGCGATGAAGGCCTGGGCCGGCAAGAAGGAGAACGTCGCGGCGGCGCAGAAGGCCCTGGTCGAGCGCGCGCACCTGAACCGGCTGGCGCGCGAGGGCAAGTACACCGTGGCGATGGAGACGCCGCGCTGAGCGTCACGGAAAGCCCGGCCGCGCGGCCGGCGCGCGCCGCAGCACGCGCAGCGTCGCCTGCGGCGTGAAGCTCTCGATCACCACGCGGCCGTCGCACGCGACGACGTGGCGCTGGCCGGCGTCAACGATGTAGTCGTTGGCGTCGCCGGTCTGCGTCAGCCAGACCCGCCCGGACTGCACCGCGATGCACGCGCCGGCGCGCAGCTCGTGCGTGGCCGTGGCATGCGCGGCGAGGCGCACGACGGCGTCGGAGGCCTCGGCGCGTCGGCGGGCGAGGGTGGGGCGGAGGGCGAGCGTGTGGTCCATGGCGTCGATTCTGGAAGCGAGCGCCCGCGCGAAACAGCCACAACGACCTGCCGATTGCAGCGATACAGATCGCGCCGCGCCCGCACTGTCACGGTCGGATTTCCCGTCATCTGTACTGGTCTGCATCGCAGTCCGCAAGACAGAATGGGGCATGGACTCGCCCGACACGCTCTACCTGCAGATCGCCCAGACGCTGGCCGCGTCGATCCGCGCCGGCGTGCTCGCGCGCGGCGAGCGCCTGCCGTCGCTGCGCGATCTGGCGGCGCAGCATGGCGTGTCGCTGTCGACGGCCGTGCAGGCCTACCGCGCGCTGGAGGACATGCGGCTGGTCGAGACGCGCCCGCGTTCCGGCTTCTTCGTCGCCGCCCGGCCGCCGCTTCCGCCGGTGCCCGAGGCGACGCAGCCGCCGGCTGACTCGCGCGAGGTCGACATCGACAAGCTCGCCGCCTACACGCTACGGCTCGCGAATGCGGAGGGCTACATCTCGTTCGGCGCGGCCAGCCCGAGCGCCGAGCTGTTCAACGTCGAACGCATCCGCCGCACCGTCACGCGCGCGGCGCTGCGCCATCGCGACGCGCTGTGCGAGTACGCGCTGGGCTCGGGCCACGAGACGCTGCGCCGCGCGATCGCGCGCTACGCGCTGCGCCTGGGCTGCCAGCTGCAGCCGCGCGACATCGTCGCCACCAACAGCTGCCTCGAGTCGATCACGCTGTGCCTGCGCGCGGTGACGCGGCCGGGCGATGTCGTCGCGCTGGAGTCGCCGACCTACTTCGGCTTCCTCGAGATCCTGCAGAGCCTGCACCTGCGCGCGCTCGAGATCCCGACGCATCCGCGCGACGGCCTGTCGCTGGACGCGCTGGAGCTCGCGCTCGACACGCAGCCGGTCAAGGCGCTGCTGGTCTCGCCCACGCTGTCCAACCCGCTGGGCGGCAGCCTGCCCACCGCCGAACGCAGGCGCCTCGCGCGCCTGGTGCGCACGCGCGGCATCGCGCTGATCGAGGACGTGCTGCACAACGACCTCGCCGAGCAGGAGGACCGGCGCCGCGCCGTGCGCTCGTTCGACACCAGCGGGCACGTCATGCTGTGCGGGTCGTTCTCGAAGACGCTCGCGCCGGGACTGCGCGTGGGCTGGCTCGAGGCCGGGCGCTGGACCGAGCCGGTGCGGCGCATGAAGATGGCCACCAGCGGCGCGCAGACCACCTTCGTCGAACTCGCGATGGCCGAGCTGCTGAACCACACCGGCAACGAGGCCGCGTTCCGCCAGATGCGCCACACCATCGCGGCGCGCGTCGACGAGGCGCGGCGCCTGATCGCCGGCAGCTTCCCGAAGGGCACGCGCGTCACCGACCCGGCCGGCGGCTACGTGCTGTGGGTGGAGATGCCGCGCGGCGTCGATTCGCAGGCGCTGTTCACCGCCTGTCTCGCCGAACGCATCGCGATCGCGCCGGGCACCTTGTTCAGCGCGACCGACCGCTACAGGCACTGCGTCCGGCTGGGCGTCGGCGGCCGCTGGGACGACACGCAGCGGCACGCGCTGATGCGCATCGGCGAGCTGGCGCGCGCGTTGCTGGCGGCCGCGCCGGCGTTGCGCGAGGCGGCCTGACGCGCGGCGCTACTTGCAGACCAGACCGACGAGTTCCCTGGCCGACTTCGGCATGGCGATGAACGGCTGGGTCTTCAATCCGACCCAGCCCGTCGGGCCATACGTGAACGTCCAGGCCTCGACCTGGTAGCCATATCCGCCATGCTCGAGCGAGACGATCAGCTGGCTCGTTCCCATGGCCGCCAGCACGAAGCGGCGGAACGGGCCGCCGCCGACATCGCCCATGTTGAACGGGCCGCCGCGGTCGGAGATCTCGCCGCCTTCGCGGGGCGCGTGCTCCAGTGCGAAGCGAACTTCCACCGGCAGCGAGGCCAACGATTTCAGCTCGAGATAGGTGTCGGGCGCGCAGGCGAGGCGGTCGTCGGCACGCGCTCCGACGCACAGGCCGGCGGCGAAGAGGGTGGTCGCGAGGCGGGTGATGAGAGACATCGCAAAAAGTATAGGCGCGCGCCGGCATGCGACGAGCGACGGCCGACGGACGATCGCGCCGTCGATATGATCGGCGAGAAACCTGGAGACGACCTTGCCCCACGCCTTTTCGCCGCTGCGCGCCGCCGCGACGTTCGCCGGCCTGTTCGCGCTGGCCGCCGACGCGACCGCCGGCAGCATCCTGTTCATCGGCAACAGCTTCACCTACGCCCAGGGCTCGGCGGTGCACTACTACCGCGCGAGCACGGTCACCGACCTGAACGGCCAGGGCATCGGCGGCATGCCGGCGCTGTTCAAGTCGTTCGCGACGGAGGCCGGGCTCGACGTCGACGTCTACCTCGAGACGCAGGGCGGCGTCGGCATCGACTGGCACCTGGCCCACAAGAGCGACGTGATCGGCCAGCGGCCGTGGGACAGCGTCGTGATGCACGGCTACAGCACGCTCGACGCGGCCAAGCCGGGCGACCCGGCCTTGCTGGTCGATACGGTACGCCGTATGTCGGCGCTGCTGCGCGCGCGCAACCCGGCCGTCGAGATCCGCCTGATGTCCACGTGGCCGCGCGCCGACCAGACCTACGACTCGCGCGGTGCCTGGTACGGCAAGACCATCGAAGCCATGGCCCGTGACCTGCGCGCCGGTTACGACAAGGCCGCCGCCGCCACGCCCGGACTGAAGCCCGTCATCCCCGTGGGCGATGCGTGGATCCGCGCCATGCAGGCCGGCGTGGCCGACGCCAATCCCTACGACGGCATCGAAGCCGGCAAGGTCGACCTCTGGACCTACGACCACTACCACGCCAGCGTCTACGGCTACTACCTCGAGACGCTGGTCGTCTTCGGCAGCGTCACCGGCCTCGATCCACGCTCGCTGGGCGACAACGAGTGCTCGGGCTACGAGCTGGGCCTGTCGCGGCCGCAGGTCGGCGCGCTCGAGCAGGTCGCGTTCGATCAGCTCGCCGCGGGCGGCGCCAGGCTCGTTCCGATGAAGACCGCCAAGCCGGCCGTGCCCGAGCATTGCGTGCCGGCGCGCTGAGCGTCATGCCGCGGCTTCAGCGGCGTGCTCGCGCGCATAGTGCGTCGGCGGCCGGCCGACATGGCGCGTGAAGGCGACGCTGAACGTGCTCGCGGAACTGTAGCCCACGCGCTCCGCGATTTCGGCCATGCGCGCGCCGTCGCGGCGCAACAGGTCCTTGGCGAGCGCCATGCGCCAGGCGAGCAGGTACGCCATCGGCGCGACGCCGACCTCGCGGCTGAAGCGTTCGAAGAAGGTCGATCGCGACAGCGCGGCCTGCCTGGCGAGCTCGGCCACCGTCCACGCGTGCGTCGGCCGCTCGTGCATGCCGCGGATCGCGGCGGCGAGCCGGCCGTCGGCCAGGCCGCGCACGAGACCCGGCGACGCGTTGGTGCCGACCGAGCGCAGCGCCTCGATCAGCAGCACCTCCAGCAGGCGCGACAGCACGACCTCGCGCGCGGGCCGCTGCTCGCGCGACTCCTCGCGCACCAGGTCGACCAGCGTGGCCAGGCGCTGCTCGCCGCGCACGTGCACGAACTGCGGCAGCAGCGAGACGAGCAGGGAGGCGTCGGGCGAGCCGAAGCTGCAGTGGCCCGCCATCATGCGCAGGTCGACCGCGCCGCCGGGCTTGCCGATGCGGAATTCGCCGTGACCCAGCGCGGTCGGCGCCGCCGTCACCACGCCCGGCGCCGGCTCCTCGAGGCTGGACATCGTCACGCCGAAGGCCGCCGGAATCAGCACGAAGTCGCCCGACCGCAGCTCGATCGGCTCGTGCCCGTCGATCGCGATGCGGCAACCGCCGTCGAGGATCACGCCGTAGAACGGCTGGCCCGCGTCGGAGCGGCGGATGCGCCACGGGCTCGCGCCGTGTACCAGCTTCGAGAAGCGTGCGGCGGGCTGCAGCAGCGCGACGACTTCGGCCAGCGGATCGACCATTGCCGGACTCCTGCAAACGAGTTCTGGACTGTCGATTGTAGCGAGTACGGCCTCGGCGGCCTATCGTGGCGACTCACCCCGACGAATCAAACAAGGAGTTTCCATGCAGACCATCCTCATCACCGGTTGCTCGTCCGGCTTCGGCCTCGAGACCGCGCGCACCTTCCTCGCCCGCGACTGGCAGGTCGTCGCGACGATGCGCAACCCTGCCGACAGCGCGCTGCCGCCGTCGGAACGCCTGCGCGTGCTCGCGCTCGATGTCACCGACGCGGACAGCATCGGCCGCGTCGTCGAGGCCGCGGGCCCGGTCGACGTGCTGGTCAACAACGCGGGCTTCGGCGCGGCGGCGCCGGCCGAGCTCACGCCGATGGACACGATCCGCCAGCTGTTCGAGACCAACACCTTCGGCACGATCGCGCTCACGCAGGCCCTGCTGCCGCAATTCCGCCGACGCGGCACCGGCGTGATCGTCAACGTCACGTCCAGCGTGACCCTGAAGACCTTGCCGCTGCTGGCCGCCTACCGCGCGAGCAAGGTGGCCGTCAACGCGTTCACCGAGTCGATGGCCCTCGAGCTCGAGCCGCTGGGCATCCGCACGCGCCTCGTGCTGCCCGGCCGCTCGCCGGAGACGCGCTTCGGCGACACCGCGCGCACGCACATGCACGGCTTCGAGCACGAGGCCTACGCGGCGCTCGTCAAGCGGGTCGTCGCCGGGATGCAGGACACGTCGACGCCGCTGACGCACGCACAGGACGTCGCCGAGGCCGTGTGGCGCGCGGCGACCGACCCTTCGACGCCCATGCGCATTCCGGCCGGCGCCGACGCGGTGGCCTGGGCGGCAGAGGCGCGCTGAGCGGCGCTCAGGCGCGCGCCAGCGCAAGCTCGACCAGGCGCGTCACCTGGTCCTTGATCGGCACGCCCGAGGCCTCCAACATGCGCGGATAGAGGCTGATCGACGTGAACCCGGGCAGCGTGTTGAGCTCGTTGATGAACAGCTCGCCGTGCTCGCCGAGGAAGAAGTCGACGCGTGCCAGATCGCGGCAGCCCGTCGCCCTGAACGCCTCGACGGCCATCGTGCGCAGGCGCTGCCCCGTCGCGGCATCCAGCCGCGCGGGCACGTCGACGATCGCGGTGCTGTCGTCCGCGTACTTGGCGTCGTAGTCGTAGAACGCGCGCTCGGTGCCGGTGCGGATCTCGCCGACGACGGAGGCGACCGGGCCGTCCTCGGTGTCCATCACGCCGCATTCCAGCTCGCGGCCGATGACGCGGCGCTCGATCAGCACCTTGTCGCCGTGCTCGAGCGCGCCCGCGAGCGCGCGTTCGAACGCGGCCTCGTCGTCCGCCGGCGCGGTGCCGATCGACGAGCCGAGCGACGCGGGCTTGACGTACAGCCGCGGCCCGAGGCTGTCGCTGAGCGCCTGCCAAGTCGGCAGTGGCGCGCCGCGGCGGTGCAGGCGGTAGGGCACGACCGGCAGGCCGGCCTGCATCAGCAGGCGCTTCGTCACCTCCTTGTCCATCGTCACGGCGCCGGCCAGCACGCCGACACCGACGTAGGGCAGGCCGCAGGTCTCGAACAGGCCCTGCAGGCAGCCGTCCTCGCCGAAGGGCCCGTGCAACGCGGGGAACGCGACGTCGATGCGCGGCAGGTCGTACGCCTCGCCCGAGCCATCGCATGGCAGCAACTGCCCCGCGCGGCCTGGCGCGAGCGTCACGGCGCAGGCGCGCGGATCGACCGCGGCGTGAAACGCGTCGCTCGCGAGCGGCATGTAGCGCCAGACGCCGCCGCGCTCGATGCCGATCGGCACGACGCGGTAGCCGGCCGCGCGCAGGGCCGCGTGGAGGGTCGCGGCGGAGCGGATCGACACCACGTGCTCGGCGGAGCGGCCGCCGAAGAAGAGGCCGACGACGGGCGGCAGCGTGGTGCCGGAATCCGTCGCGAATTCGAGGGGAAGTTGCGTCTTTGCAATCACGGGAAAGTCCTGTCCAGGGTGGCCGGCGCCGCTGTCGGATCGGGCGCCCGTGGACGAGGACGATAGCCATCGGCGCGCGCCCGCAGGCGGCGACTTCGCTCACGACGGCGTGAGGCTTTCTTCCGTTGCGCCTGCCCCGCCAGGGCCTCCTGGCGCGTCGCGATCCGGCCCGGACATCGTCCTGCAGCACATGCGCCCGGCCGCGCGCGCGGCATGTCAGCCCGCCACCGGCGTCTGGTCCCGCGTCGCGTCGGCCACGTTGTCGCCATACCTCTCGCGCACGGTGCGTGTGTACTGCAGCGGGTTCTGCGGCTTGATGAACAGCGAGGTCACTTCGGGATGGGCCTCCTGGATGCGGCGCTCGATGTCGCCGATCATCTGCTCGATCTGCGGCGCGGTCAGCGCGTCGTCGAACTCGAAGCTCATCGCGGCCATGATCTGGTCGGGCGCGAGATGGACCGTCAGCACGCCGTTGGCATGCGAGGAGCCGCAGGCGCCGTTGGCGATGTCCAGCAGCGAGCGGATCAGCTCGCCGTCCGCGCGCTCGCCGATCAGCAGGCTCTTGCTCTCGCGCAGCAGCAGCGTGGACGTGCAGGCGAGCACGAGGCCGATCAGGATCGACGAGATGCCGTCGGCCAGCGGCATGTCGAAGTGCGCGGCGAGCACGACGCCGATGGCCGCGATCGCGATGCCGATCAGCGCGGCGCTGTCCTCGAACACGACCATGAACAGCGGCGGATCCTTGCTCTTGACGAAGGCGCGCCACCAGCCCAGGTCGCCCTTGGCCTTGCGGAACTGGCGCACTGAGACGACCCACGACCAGCCCTCGAACAGGAACGACGCGGCGAGCACGATCTCGCTGACGATCGCGTTCTCGATCGGCTGCGGGTTCAACACGCGATGCACGCCCTGCACGATCGACACGCCCGCGCCGAGCGCGAACACGAGCAGCGCCACGATGAAGCTCCAGAAGTACAGCTCGCGGCCGTAGCCTGCCGGATGGTCGCGGTCGGCCTTCTTCCTGGCCACGCGCATGCCGTACAGCAGCAGCACCTCGTTGCCGGTGTCGACGAACGAGTGCACCGCCTCGCTGAGCATCGCCGAGCTGCCCGTGAACGCGGCCGCGCCGGCCTTGGTCGTGGCCACCAGCACGTTGCCGATCAGCGCGGCCCAGACGGCGGACTTCGAGCCCTCGTCGCCGCCGTCCGGATCGGCCTCGGCCATGTCACGTGCCCAGCAGCTTGCGCGCCCGCGCCACGACGTTGTCGACGCTGAAGCCGAACTCCTTGAGCAGCGTCTTGGCCGGCGCGGAGGCGCCGAAGTGGTCGATGCCGACGACGTCGCCGGCGTCGCCGACATAGCGTTGCCAGCCCAGCGTCGCGCCGGCCTCGACGGCCAGGCGCCTGGTCACCGCCGGCGGCAGCACCGTGTCGCGGTAGGCCGGCGGCTGCGCGTCGAACAGGTCCCAGCTGGGCATCGACACGCAGCGCACCTTCAGGCCGTCCTGGCCCAGCGTCTCGGCCGCCGCGGTGATCAGGCTGACCTCCGAGCCGCTCGCGATCAGGATGATGTCGGGCTTGTCGTACTCGGCGCCGCCGATGATGTACGCGCCGTTGGCCAGGCCGTTCGCGCTCGGGTGCTTGCTGCGATCGAGCGTGGGCACGTCCTGGCGCGTCAGCACGAGCAGCACCGGGCGCTCCTTCATCGTCACGGCCACGCGCCACGCGACCGCGGTCTCGTTGGCGTCGGCCGGACGGATCACCGTGAGGCCCGGGATCGCGCGCAGGCTCACGAGCTGCTCGATCGGCTGGTGCGTCGGGCCGTCCTCGCCGAGCGCGATCGAGTCGTGCGTGAACACGTGCAGCGCGTGCAGCTTCTGCAGCGCGGCCAGGCGGATCGCCGGGCGCATGTAGTCCGAGAAGATCAGGAAGGTGGAGCCGTACGGGATGAAGCCGCCATGCGCCGCCATGCCGTTGACGATCGCGCCCATTGCGTGCTCGCGCACGCCGAAGTGCAGGTTGCGGCCGGCCCAGCTGGCGCCGCCGGTGTCGGCTCCCTCGATCGGCTTCGCGTCGGCGGCGGGCGCCGGGTTGAAGTCGCCGAGGCCGACGAGATTGGTGAACGTCGACGGATCGAGGTCGGCCGAGCCGCCCATCAGCGACGGCAGCTTCTTGCCGATCGCCGCGAGGATCTGCTTGCCGGCGACGCGCGTCGACAGGCCCTTGGCGTCGGCCGGGAACGCCGGCATGTCGGCGTCCCAGCCTTCAGGCAGTTCGCCGCGCAGCCGCGACTCGAGCTCCTTGGCCTGCTCCGGGAAGGCCGCGGCATAGGCCTGCATGCGCTGGTTCCACTCGCCCTCGGCCTTCTCGCCGGCCGTCTGCGCCTCGAGGAACTTCCTGCTGGCGGCGTCCGGCACGTAGAACGCGGGCTCGGCCGGCCAGCCGAGCTTGGCCTTGGTCGCCGCCACGTCCTTCTCGCCCAGCGGCGAACCGTGGGCCTTGAAGCTGTCCTGCTTGGGCGAGCCGTAGCCCAGGTGCGTGCGCACGAGGATCAGCGTGGGGCGCGTGGTGTCGGCCACCGCGTCCTTGAGCGCCTGGTCGATGGCGGCGACGTCGTTGCCGTCCGCGACGTGGATCGTCTGCCAGCCGTAGGCCTCGAAGCGCTTGGCGCGGTCCTCGGTGAACGTGATGGCCGTGCCGGCCGACAGCGAGACCTCGTTGTCGTCGTACAGGCAGACGAGCTTGCCGAGCTTGAGGTGGCCGGCGAGCGACGCGGCCTCGGACGCGACGCCCTCCATCAGGTCGCCGTCGCTGGCGATGCACCAGGTGCGGTGGTCGACCACGACGTGGCCGTCGCGGTTGTACGCGCCGGCGAGCTGCGCCTCGGCGATCGCCAGGCCCACCGCGTTGGCCAGGCCCTGGCCCAGCGGGCCGGTGGTGACTTCGACGCCCGCGGTGTGTCCGCGCTCCGGATGGCCCGGCGTCCGGCTGCCCCACTGGCGGAACTGCCTGAGGTCGTCGATGGTCAGGCCATACCCCGTCACGTTCAACAGGCTGTAGAGCAGCGCCGAACCATGGCCGGCGGACAGCACGAAGCGGTC
This sequence comes from Scleromatobacter humisilvae, assembly GCF_023231945.1. Classification (GTDB taxonomy): domain Bacteria; phylum Pseudomonadota; class Gammaproteobacteria; order Burkholderiales; family Burkholderiaceae_C; genus Scleromatobacter; species Scleromatobacter humisilvae. The sequence continues at coordinate 1,572,347 of NZ_JAJLJH010000001.1, read as the reverse complement.
ACGGTCGGCCCACAGCGGATTGGCGGGGTGGTGCTTCAGGTGGCGCGTCCACAGCACGTAGGCCATCGGCGCGGCGTCGAGCGGCAGGCCGGGGTGGCCGCTGTCGGCGTTCTGCACCATGTCCACGGAAAGAAAGCGCAGCGTGTCGATGCATTGCTGGTCGAGCGAGTCGGACATGGGACGGTCTTTCAGCGAGGCGATGGAGGGACAGGTTCGCGATGATGCGCCGGGCGCGCGTGCCAGCTTTGGAAAAGCGGGTATGGAGCTTGCTCGGCCTTGGCGTCGCACCGGAGGGCTCGAACAGCAAACCGCTTGCCCGCTTAAGTCCCTGTTCATGTCCCGTTCATGAGTCACGGAACAGACTTGTTCCTTCGAGTCGTTCCATTCCCACGAAAGACCCGCCCGCCGATGGCTGCCATCCTCCACGACGTCGTGTTCCTGATCGACGTCGACAACACCCTGCTCGACAACGACCGCATCATTGCCGACCTGCGCGACCACCTGATCCAGGAGTTCGGCGTCGCCTGCTCCGGCCGCTACTGGACGCTGTTCGAGAAGCTGCGCGACGAGCTCGGCTACGCCGACTACCTCGGCGCGCTGCAGCTCTATCGCAAGGAGGTCGAGGGCTTGGGGCTCCACGCGCAGGCCTTGCTGCAGATGTCGAGCTTCCTCGTCGACTACCCGTTCCAGGATCGCGTCTACCCGGGCGCGCTCGACGCGATCGCGCGCATGAACAAGCTGGGGCCGACGGTGATCCTGTCCGACGGCGACGTCGTGTTCCAGCCGCGCAAGATCCAGCGCTCCGGCCTGTGGCGCGCCGTCGAGGGGCGCGTGCTGATCTACGTGCACAAGGAACTGATGCTCGACGAGGTCAGGCGCACCTTTCCGGCGCGCCACTACGCGATCGTCGACGACAAGCCGCGCATCCTGGGCGCGCTGAAGGCGGCGTGGGGCGACGGCGTCACCACGGTCTTTCCGCGCCAGGGCCATTACGCGCTGGACACGATCGAGGCGGCGAAGTATCCGACCCCGGATATCGTCGTCGACCACATCGGCGATCTTGCACGCACGAATATTGCCGGTTGGTTCCCTCTACCAGGAGCGAACCATGAGCAAGACCACGCAGCAACTCCATGAGCTCGGCCAGAGCCTGTGGATCGACAACATCAGCCGCGAGACCTTGCGTGACGGGTCGCTCGCCAAGCTGATCTCCGACTATTCGGTCACCGGGCTGACCTCGAACCCGTCGATCTTCGAGAAGGCGATGGGCGGAGGCGACGCCTACGACGACGCCATCGCTCAGATCGCGCGCGAGGGCCGCTCGACCGAGGATCTGTTCTTCGCGCTGGCCGTCGACGACCTCCAGCACGCGGCCGACCTGTTCCTGCCCGCCCACGAGGCCAGCGGCGGCGTCGACGGCTGGGTCTCGCTGGAGGTTTCGCCGCTGCTGGTCAACGACACCCGCGGCACGGTCCAGGCCGCCGCGAGCCTGCACACGCAGGCGGCGCGCAAGAACCTGTTCATCAAGATCCCGGGTACGCCAGAGGGTATCCCGGCCATCGAGGATTCGATCCACGCCGGCATCCCGATCAACGTGACGCTGCTGTTCTCGCGCGAGCAATACCTCGCCGCGGCCGAGGCCTACATGAAGGGCATCGAGCGCCGGCTCAACGACGGCAAGTCGCCGGTGGTGGAGTCGGTCGCGTCGCTGTTCGTCAGCCGCTGGGACACCGGCGTGAAGGATGCGGTGTCGGCCGAGTACCAGAACAAGCTGGGCATCGCGATCGCGATGCGCACCTACAAGGCCTACCGCGACCTGCTGGCGTCCGAGCGCTGGAAGAAGCTCGCGGCGGCGGGCGCGCATCCGCAGCGCCTGCTATGGGCCAGCACCGGCACCAAGGATCCGAAGGCGCCGGAGACGCTGTATGTCGAGGCGCTCGCTGCGCCCGACACCGTCGACACGATGCCCGAGAAGACGCTCAGGGCGTTCGCGAAGGACGGCAAGGTTGGCACGCCCATGCCCGTCGACGGCGGCCATGCCGAGCAGACGCTGGACGAGATCCGCCGCCAGGGCGTCGACATCGACGCGCTCGCGCTCAAGCTGCAGCAGGAGGGCGGCGACTCGTTCAAGAAGTCGTGGAGTTCGCTGATCGGCGGGCTCGAGGAAAAGGTCACCAGGCTCACCGCGACCTCTCCGAGCTGATGGCCAACCCGCTCGTCATCGCGCCGTCGATCCTGTCCGCCGACTTCGGCCGCCTCGCCGAGGAGGTGCGGGCCATCGACGCGGCCGGCGCCGACTGGATCCACGTCGACGTGATGGACGGGCGCTTCGTGCCCAACATCAGCTTCGGGCCGGTGGTGATCGCGGCGATCCGCAAGGCGACGACCAGGCCGCTCAACGTGCACCTGATGATGGTCGAGCCCGAGCGCATGCTGGAGGACTTCGTCAGGGCCGGCGCCGACCACCTGCTGGTGCAGTGCGAGCCGGCGTCGACGATCCACCTGCACCGCGTGCTGTCGCGCATCCGCGAGCTCGGCAAGAAGGCGGGGGTCGTCATCGATCCGGGCAGCCCGATCGCCTTCGTCGAGCACGTGCTGCACCTGTGCGACGTCGTGCTGGTGATGACGGTCAACCCCGGCTTCGGCGGCCAGAGGTTCCTGCCCGAGGTGCTGCCCAAGATCACCGCGCTGCGCCGGCTGTGCGACACGCGCGGCCTGAACCCGTACATCGAGGTCGACGGCGGCCAGAACGGCGACAACGCGTGGCAGGCGGTCGACGCCGGGGCCGACGCGCTGGTCGCGGGCTCGGCGGTGTTCGGCTCGGACGACTACGCGCGCGCCATCGCCAGGTTGCGCGCGCACGCGCGTCCCGCGTGATCCATCAGGGTTGATACGGGCCAAGGACGAGGCGCCGGCCTACACGGAACTGTCACGATCCGGGCCCATAATGAGTCCATCGCAGGTACAGAACCGGCCGCACATTGGGCGGAACAGCGGGAACCCGTCACCCAGTATCTGCACACCGTCTTCGTGATCCGTCACGTTGTCCGGAAGTCAAAAGCCCTCCTTGCGAGGGCTTTTCCTTTGGGCGCGCCCGTGTCAGCGGATCAGGCGGTTCACATCCGCGGCCACGACCGCATCGCCGTGCGCACCGTTGCCATCAGGCTTTCGTGCGTCGCGCCATCCTTGGCCTGCATCGACATGCCCTGGTAGATGGTGGCGTAGAAGTTGGCGAGATCCTTGGCGTCCGTGTCGGGCGGCAGCTCGCCGTTGTCGATGCCGCCCTGGATGCGGCGGCCGACGTTGGCGATGGCCTCGGTGCGGCGCAGCAGCAGCGCGTCCTGCACGCGTTCGGCGGCGGCCGAGCAGTTGGTGGCGGCCATCACCACCATGCAGCCCTTGGGATGGCAGGGTTGCGTGAGTTCGTTGGCGGCTTCCGTCAGCCAGCGCTCGATCGCGCTGCGTGCGTTCGGCTCTTCCTCCAGCGCGCGCGCCCCGGCGCTGCCGTAGCCCAGCGCGTAGCGCTCGATGGCTTCCAGGAACAGCTGCTCCTTGTCGCCGAACGCGGTGTAGAGGCTGGGCGGCGTGATGCCCATCGCGGACGTCAGGTCGGCGATCGAGGCGGCCTCGTAGCCGCGCTCCCAGAAGACGTGCATCGCGGTCTCGAGCGCGGCATCGCGATCGAACGACAGCGGACGGCCGCGCGGCTTGCGCGCCGCCTTGGCGGCTGGCTTGGCGTCGGGTGCCTCGGCGAGCGCGAGGGCGCCGCCGTCGGGGAAGGCGCTAACGCCCTCAGTTGTCTCATTCGTCTTTTTCATAGCGATCGATACGAAATGTGTTGACTTGCCCTTGTGGCTTGGCTACATTGTGCCATATGTCGTAGCGATCGCTACGATAAAACTTTCCCGGTCGGTCAGCGAAAAGCCAGGCAATGCCTGGTTCAGCCGCTGCTTTGTCCAAAAGTTCCCGAGCACTCACTTTTCTTCGATCTCGCATCCCTTCAGGAGTTCACATGAACCAGGTTCCGCTCAAAGCCCGCCGCCGCCTCTGGGTGGCCGGCACCACGCTGACGGCCGTCGCCGCCTCCCTCGCCGCCGTGTTCATGTTCCAGTCCGGCCCGGCCACGGCCACGCCGTCGCCCGCCGTGCAGGCGACGCCCGTGTCCGTCGCCACCGTCGTGCAGGGCGACGTCGCGACCTGGAACGAGTTCTCCGGCCGGCTGGAGGCCGTCGAGCGCGTCGACATCCGCTCGCGCGTCGCCGGCACCGTCGAAGCAGTTCACTTCCGCGAAGGCGCGCTGGTCAAGGCCGGCGACCTGCTGCTGACGATCGACCCGGCGCCGTACCAGGCCGACGTCGACCGCGCCGACGCGCAGGTCTTCGCCGCGCAATCGCGCCTGGCGAACGCCAGGAGCAACTACGAACGCTCCAAGCAGCTGCTGCAGGACCACGCGATCTCGCAGCGCGAGTACGACGACAGCCTCAACGCGCAGAGCGAGGCGGATGCCAACCTGCGCGCCGCCAAGGCGCAGCTGCAGACCGCGCAGCTGAGCCTGGGCTACACGCAGGTGCGCGCACCGGTCGCCGGCCGCGTCGGCAAGCTCGAGATCACCACCGGCAACCTCGTGGCCGCCGGCCCGGGCGCGCCGGTGCTGACGACGCTGGTGTCGGTCAGCCCGATCTACGCCAGCTTCGACGCCGACGAGCAGGTCGTGACCCACGCGCTGCGCGAGCTGCCCGCGGGCGCGAGCGCGCGCGCGCAGATCGAGAAGATCCCGGTGCAGATGGGCACGGTGGACGACACCGCCACGCCGATCGCCGGCCACCTGCAGCTGGTGGACAACCAGGTCGACGCCAAGAGCGGCACCGTGCGCGTGCGCGCCGTGTTCGACAACGCCGACGGCACGCTGATCCCCGGCCAGTTCGCGCACCTGCGCATGGGCACGGTCAAGGCCGAGCCGGCGCTGATGATCAACGAACGCGCGGTCGGCACCGACCAGAGCAAGAAGTTCGTGATGGTGGTGGGCGCCGACGACAAGGCGAACTACCGCGAGGTCACCCTCGGCGCCAACGTCGACGGACTGCGCATCGTCACCTCGGGCCTGAAGCCGAACGAGCGCGTGGTCGTCAACGGCCTGCAGCGCGTGCGGCCGGGTTCGCTCATCGCGCCCCAGATGGTCGCGATGAAGTCCGCCGACGACCTCAAGAACTGATCTCCAAGAAGAACGCACATCGGCCCGCGCCACGGCGCCGGGCCGCGCCTTCCCACACTCCCGGGAGCACCTCGTGAACCTCTCCAAATTCTTCATCGACCGGCCGATCTTCGCCGGCGTGCTGTCGCTGCTGATCTTCCTCGGCGGCCTCATCGCCGTGCGCGGCCTGCCGATCTCCGAATACCCGAACGTCGTGCCGCCGTCCATCGTCGTGCGCGCGAACTATCCCGGCGCCAACCCGCAGGTGATCGCCGAGACCGTGGCCACGCCGATCGAGGAGCAGATCAACGGCGTCGAGGGCATGCTCTACATGAGCAGCCAGGCGACGACCGACGGCCTGATGACGCTGACCGTCACCTTCAAGCTGGGCACCGACCCGGACAAGGCGCAGCAGCTCGTGCAGAACCGCGTCGCGCAGGCCGAGCCGCGCCTGCCCGAGGAGGTGCGCACGCTGGGCATCACCACGATCAAGGCGTCGACCGACCTGACCATGGTCGTCCACCTGTTGTCGCCCAACGGCCGATACGACATGACGTACCTGCGCAATTACGCGGTGCTCAACGTCAAGGACCGCCTCGCACGCGTGCAGGGCGTGGGCGACGTGCAGCTGTTCGGCTCGGGTGACTACTCGATGCGCGTCTGGCTCGACCCGCAGAAGGTGGCCAACCGCGGCCTGTCGCCGAGCGACGTCGTCGCAGCGATCCGCAACCAGAACGTGCAGGCCGCGGCCGGCATCGTCGGCGCCTCGCCCAACCTGCACGGCATCGACGTGCAGCTGTCGGTCAACGCGCAGGGCCGTCTCACGACCGAGGACGAGTTCGGGGACATCATCGTCAAGACCAGCGCCGACGGCGCCGTCACGCGCCTGAGGGACGTGGCGCGCGTCGAGCTTGGCGCGGCCGACTACTCGCTGCGTTCGCTGCTGGACAACAAGGAAGCCGTCGCGATCCCGATCTTCGCGGCCCCTGGCTCCAATGCGATCGCGATCTCGGACGGCGTGCGCGCCGAGATGGCCGACCTGCAGAAGTCCATGCCCGACGGCGTGAAGTACGAGATCGTCTACGACCCGACGCAGTTCGTGCGCGCGTCCATCGAATCGGTGGTGCACACGCTGCTCGAGGCCATCGCGCTGGTCGTGCTGGTCGTGATCCTGTTCCTGCAGACCTGGCGCGCGTCCATCATCCCGCTGCTGGCCGTGCCGGTCGCGGTGGTGGGCACCTTCGGCGTGATGAGCGTGTTCGGCTTCTCGATCAACGCGCTGAGCCTGTTCGGCCTGGTGCTGGCGATCGGCATCGTGGTCGACGACGCCATCGTGGTCGTCGAGAACGTGGAGCGCAACATCTCGAACGGGCTGACGCCACGCGAGGCGACGTACCGCGCGATGCGCGAGGTCTCCGGCCCGATCATCGCGATCGCGCTGGTGCTCGTCGCCGTCTTCGTGCCGCTCGCGTTCATCACGGGCCTGACCGGCCAGTTCTACAAGCAGTTCGCGCTGACCATCGCGATCTCGACGGTGATCTCGGCGATCAACTCGCTGACGCTGTCGCCCGCGCTCGCCGCGCTGCTGCTCAAGGGCCACGACGCGCCCAAGGACGCCCTGACGCGCGGCATGGACAAGGTGCTCGGTCGCTTCTTCGCCGGCTTCAACCGCGTGTTCCATCGCGGTGCCGAGGCCTACAGCGGCGGCGTGACGAAGGCAATCTCGAAGAAGACGGTGATGATCGTCATCTACGCGCTGCTCGCCGCGTCGACGCTGGGCCTGTTCAAGCTGGTGCCTGGGGGCTTCGTGCCGCCGCAAGACAAGCAGTACCTGATCGGCTTCGCGCAGCTGCCCGACGGCGCCACCCTCGATCGCACCGAGGCCGTGATCCGCAAGATGGGCGACATCGTCGCCAAGCAGCCGGGCGCGCTGCACGCCGTGCAGTTCCCGGGCCTGTCGATCAACGGCTTCACCAACAGCTCGAACTCGGGCATCGTGTTCGTCGCGCTGGACGACTTCGACAAGCGCAAGAGCGCCAACCTGAGCGCCGGCGCGATCGCGCAGCAGCTGAACCAGCAATTCGCCGGCATCCAGGAAGCCTTCGTCGTGATGTTCCCGCCGCCGCCGGTGCAGGGCATCGGCACGACGGGCGGCTTCAAGCTGGAGCTGGAGGACCGCGGCTCGGTGGGCATCGCCGGCATGGACGCCGCGCTGAAGGCCTTCATGGCCAAGGCCTACCAGGCGCCGGAACTCGCGGGCATGTACTCGAGCTTCCAGGTCAACGTGCCGCAGCTGTACGCCGACATCGACCGCACCAAGGCGCAGCAGCTGGGCGTCTCGGTGACGGACGTGTTCGACACGATGCAGATCTACCTCGGCAGCCTGTACGTGAACGACTTCAACAAGTTCGGCCGCACGTACTCGGTTCGCGTGCAGGCGGACGCCGCGTTCCGCGCGCGCGCCGAGGACATCGGCCTGCTGAAGGTGCGCTCGAACACGGGCGAGATGGTGCCGCTATCCGCGCTGATGAAGGTCGCGCCGACCTTCGGCCCGGAACGCGCGATGCGCTACAACGGCTTCCTCGCCGCCGACATCAACGGCGGCCCGGCCCCCGGCTATTCGTCGGGCCAGGCCAAGGACGCCATCGCGCGCATCGCCAAGGAGACGCTGCCCCCGGGCGTCACCTATGAGTGGACCGACCTGACGTACCAGGAGATCCTGGCCGGCAACTCCGCGGTGCTGATCTTCCCGATCTCGATCCTGCTGGTGTTCCTGGTGCTGGCCGCGCAGTACGAGAGCCTGACGCTGCCGCTCGCGATCCTGATGATCGTGCCCATGGGCCTGCTCGCCGCGATGACCGGCGTGTGGCTCACGCATGGCGACGACAACGTCTTCACGCAGATCGGCCTGATGGTGCTCGTCGGCTTGAGTGCGAAAAACGCGATCCTGATCGTGGAGTTCGCGCGCGAGCTGGAATTCGCCGGGCGAACGCCGTTGCGCGCCGCCATCGAGGCCAGCCGCCTGCGCCTGCGTCCGATCCTGATGACGTCGATGGCGTTCGTGATGGGCGTGCTGCCGCTGGTGCTGTCCAAGGGCGCGGGCTCCGAGATGCGCCACGCGATGGGCGTCGCGGTGTTCTTCGGGATGATCGGCGTGACCGCATTCGGCCTGTTCCTGACGCCGGTGTTCTACGTGCTGCTGCGCGCGCTGACGGGCAACCGTCCGCTCAAGCAGCATGGCGAGATCCCGCATGACGTGGAGGCGCCGGGCGTCGACGTCGTGCCGCATCACGGTGGCCACGGCGGTGGCGGTGGCTTCGGCGTGCAGCCGGTGGTCGCGGCGCCGCGCCATCAGGACGAATGAAGAACTGACGTGCGCGGCCGCGGTCGCGCGCGTCGTCGCAAAGGAAAAATCATGACCTCGATTCTCAAGACATCGCTGATCCCGCTGGTCGCCGCGCTCGTGCTCGCGGGCTGCGCCAGCACGTCGACCTTCACGCCGGCCGCCGCGCCCGCGGCCCCCGTCGCGTTCAAGGAAGACGGCGGCGCCCGCTTCGCCAACGTGGGCCCGGCCGAGGCGCAGCCGCGCGGCATGTGGTGGACGGTGTTCTCCGACCCGGTGCTGGACGACCTCGTCCTGCGCGCCGCCGCCAACAACACCGACATCCAGCAGGCCGCCGCGCGCGTGCAGGCGGCGCGTGCGCTGCTGCGCGACGCCCAGGCCGACCTGCTGCCGCAAGTCGGCGCGCAACTGGGCGTCTCGCGCGCCACCATCCAGCCCGGCTTCGGCGCGGCGCCGGGCGCCGCCGCGAACCTGGGCCAGACGGGCCTCACCGCGTCATGGGAGCCCGACTTCTTCGGCAAGCTCACCAAGACCCGCAACGCCGCCAAGCTCGACGAGCAATCGCGCGAGGCCGCGTTGCAAAGCACTCGGCTCGTCGTGCAGTCCGACGTGGCCCAGGCCTACTTCGAGCTGCGCGCGCTCGACGCCGAACGCGACATCGTGCGCCAGACGGTGGCGGCCTACGCCGACACGCTGCGCCTGACCGAGCGCCGCTACCAGGCCGGCGATGTCGCCGAGCTCGACCTCGCGCGCGTGCAGGCCGAGGTCGCGTCGACCAACTCGCAGGCGCTTGCGCTCGATCGCGACCGCGCGTTGCACGAGCACGCGCTGGCGGTGCTGCTGGGCGAGCTGCCGACCAGCTTCTCGCTGAAGGAGGCCGACTGGGCCGGCGCGCTGCCCGGCGTGCCGGCGGGCGTACCCAGCACCGTATTGGCGCGCCGTCCCGACGTCGCCTCCGCGCAGCTCGCGATGCAGGCCGCCGAAGCGCGCGCCGGCGTCGCGCGCCTCGCGTGGTTCCCGGACGTCGCGCTGACCGCCAACGGCGGCTATGCGTCGACGGACATCGGCGACCTCTTCAAGTGGTCGGCCCGCTCGTGGGGCATCGGCGCGCTGTTGTCGCTGCCCGTGTTCGACGGCGGCCGCCGCGAGGCCGGCGTGCAGACCGCCAACGCGCAATGGGACATCGCCGCCGCGGCCTACCGCGAACAGGTGCTTGGCGCCTTCCGCGACGTCGAGGACCAGCTTGCCTCGCTGCGCCTGCTGTCCGACCAGGCCGGCGCGCAGAAGGTGGCGGTCGATGCGTCGACGCGCGCCACGGTGCTGTCCGACGCGCGCTATCGCAACGGGCTCGTCAGCCAACTGGAGCTGCTCGACGCGCGCCGCAGCGAGCTCGCCAACAGACGCGTCGCGGTGCAGGTGCGCGCGGCGCAGTACCAGGCGACGGTGGGCCTGATCAAGGCGCTCGGCGGCGGCTGGGGGCCGGACGCGGTGCCGACCGCCGCGGTGGCGAGCCCGGCGAAGAAGGCCTGACGTCGTCGACAAATCGGGGCGGCCCTGCCGGCGCCTCGGTTTCGCATTGCGTCGTATCGTGCGGTCATCCCGTCTCGTCCTGCGTTTGTGATGCCATCGATCTCGTCCCCGAAGTTCCCCAAGCTCTCCGTCCTCGACCTCGTCCCCGTGCAGCAAGGCGCCACCCCCGGTGACGCGCTGCGGGCGAGCCTGGTGCTGGCGCAGCACGCCGAGAAGCTCGGCTACACGCGCTACTGGGTGGCCGAGCATCACAACATGACGGGGATCGCGAGCGCGGCGACGGCGGTGGTCATCGGCTATCTCGCGCAGGGCACGTCGCAGATCCGCGTCGGCTCGGGCGGCATCATGCTGCCCAACCACTCGCCGCTGGTGATCGCCGAGCAGTTCGGCACGCTGGCGTCGCTGTACCCGGGCCGCATCGACTGCGGCCTCGGCCGTGCGCCGGGCACCGACCAGGTGACGGTGCGGGCGCTGCGGCGCGATCCGCGCAACGCCGAGAACTTCCCCGAGGACGTGCAGGAACTGCAGGCGCTGTTCCAGCCGGTGCGTCCGGGCCAGACGGTGCAGGCCGTGCCGGGCGCGGGCCTCGAGGTGCCGCTGTGGATCCTCGGCTCGAGCACGTACGGCGCGCAGCTCGCCGCCGCGCTGGGCCTGCCCTACGCCTTCGCGTCGCACTTCGCGCCCGACGCACTGACGCAGGCGATGGAGCTGTATCGCGAGCTGTTCAAGCCGTCGGAGCAGTTGAAGACGCCGTACGCGATGGCCGGCGTCAACGTGGTCGTGGCCGACACCGACGCCGAAGCGAAGCGCCTGTTCACCTCGCACCAGCAGTCGTTCGCGAACCTTCGCCGCGGGCGGCCAGGCCCGCAGCAGCCGCCGATAGACGACATCGACACCTACTGGTCGCCGGCCGAGAAGCAGATGGCCGAGAGCATGCTCGCCTGCTCCATCGTCGGCTCGCCCGACACCGTGCGCCACGGCCTCGAGCGCTTCGCGGAATACACCGGCGCCGACGAGCTGATGGTGGTGTCGGCGATCTTCGACGCGGCCGCGCGCCGAAAGTCCTACAGCCTGCTGGCCGAGATCGCGGGCCTGGCGTCGCGCTGAGAGGGTTTCCACGCCGTCGCGGACGGCGACGCGCCACCAAAATGCGCGCATGAGCGAATCCGGGCAAGGCAGCGAAACGAACCCCTGGGCCGTGCTGATCATCGGCGCCGGCTTCGGCGGACTGGGCATGGCCATCGAGCTGGGCCGCGCGGGCGAGCACGACGTGTTGCTGCTCGAGAAGGGCGCGGACGTCGGCGGCGTCTGGCGCGAGAACACCTACCCGGGCGCGGCCTGCGACGTGCCGTCGCACCTGTACTCGTTCTCGTTCGAGCCGAACCCGGACTGGTCGCGCACCTTCTCGCCGCAGGCCGAGATCCTGGCCTATCTGCGCCGCTGCGCCGACAAGTACGGCGTGAGCGACAAGATCCGCTTCGGCTGCGAGGTGACGTCGGCGGCCTTCGACGAGACGACCGCGCTGTGGCGCGTCGACTGGCGTGACGCACAGGGCCGCGCGCACGCGGGTCACGCGCGCGTGCTCGTGAGCGCGGTGGGGCTGCTGAGCCGACCGGCGACGCCCGCGGTGGCCGGGCTCGACACGTTCCGCGGCCCGGTCTTCCACTCGGCGCAATGGCGCCACGACGTCGACTTGAAGGACAAGCGCATTGCCGTGATCGGCACTGGCGCGTCGGCGATCCAGTTCGTGCCCGAACTCGCGCGCGAAGCCGCGCGGCTGACCGTGTTCCAGCGCACGCCGGCCCACATCCTGCCGCGTGCCGACCGCGCCTACAGCGAGCGCGAACGCCGCCGCTTCGCACGCTGGCCCTGGCTGATGGCCGTGCACCGCGCGCTGATCTACCTCGAGCATGATTCGCGCGCCGTCGGCTTCACCCGGCTGCCCTGGGCGCTCGACCTGGTCGCCGGCAGGGCGTCGCGCAAGCTGCTGAAGCAACAGGTGCCGGACGTCGCCCTGCGCGAGCGCCTGACGCCGCGCTATCCGGTCGGCTGCAAGCGCATCCTGATCTCCAGCGACTGGCTGCCGGCGCTGTCGCGGCCCAACGTCGAACTCGTGACCGAGGCCATCGAGCGCGTCACGCCCGCGGGCGTGCGTGTCGCGGACGGGCGCGAGATCGCGGTGGACGCGATCGTGCTGGGCACCGGCTTCAGCGCCAGCGAGTTCCTCGCGCCGATGGCCATCCGCGGCCGCGGCGGACGCTCCCTCAACGAGGCCTGGGCCGACGGCGCGCGGGCCTGGCTGGGCATCACGGTGCCGGGCTTCCCGAACTTCTTCATGCTGTACGGACCCAACACCAATCTCGGCCACAACTCGATCGTCTTCATGCTGGAAAGCCAGGTCTCGCACGTGATGCGCTGCCTGCGCAAGCTGCGCGACGCGCGCGGCACGACGATCGAGGTCGGCCCGGCGCCCTTCGAGCGCTACGCCGCCCGCATGCAGCGGCGCGCGCAGCAGACCGTGTTCGCGGGCTGCACGAACTGGTACGTCGACGCGCACGGTCGCCACACCGTCAACTGGCCCGGCTTCACGACGACCTACCGCTGGCTCACGCGCCACGCGGGGCTGGACGCGTATCGCGTGGCCTGATCAGGCCTCGATGCGGAAGCGCTGCACGGTCTCGGACAACTGTCGCGCCTGCAGCCTGAGGCTCTCGGCGGCGGCCGCCGATTCCTCCACCAGCGCCGCGTTCTGCTGCGTCACCTGATCGAGCTGGCCGACGGCCGTGTTGACCTGGCCGATGCCCTGGCTCTGCTCGGTCGTCGAATGCATGATCTCGGAGATGATGGCCGACACGCGCCGTGCCGAGTCGACCACCTCGCCCATCGTCGAGCCGGCGTCGGCCACCAGCCGGGTACCCGCCTCGACGCGATCGACGGACGCGCCGATCAGGCTCTTGATCTCCTTGGCGGCCGCCGCGCTGCGCTGCGCCAGCGAGCGCACCTCGGTGGCGACGACGGCGAAGCCGCGCCCCTGCTCGCCGGCGCGCGCTGCTTCCACCGCGGCGTTCAACGCGAGGATGTTGGTCTGGAACGCGATGCCGTCGATCACGCCGATGATGTCGGCGATCTGGCGCGACGAACCGTTGATCTGCTCCATCGTCGCGACCACCTGCGCCACGACCTCGCCGCCCCGTTCGGCGACATCCGCGGCCGACGCCGCGAGCTCGTTGGCGGTGCGCGCGCTCTGCGCCGAGTGCTGCACCGTGCCGTTCATCTGCTCGATGGACGCCGCGGTCTGCTGCAGGCTGGACGCCGCCTCCTCCGTGCGCGACGACAGGTCCATGTTGCCGTCGGCGATCTCGGTCGAGGCGATGCCGATGCTGTCGGTGGACGTGCGCACCTGCGTCACCAGCGCGCGCAGCGAGCCCTGCATCGACGCGAGCGCCTTCAGCAGGCGGCCGGTCTCATCCTCGCTCTGCGAGACGATGGTGTCGGTCAGGTCGAGTGCGGCGATGCGGTCGGCCGCGTCGACGGCGCGCTGGATCGGCCGCGTGATGCTGCGCACCAGCCATGCCGAGAGCAGCCCGCCGAGGATCAGCGAGGCCGCACCGAACACCAGCAGGGCGATCCGCGCGTCGCGGTTCTCGGCCTGGATGCTGGCGCCCGCGCGGTCGATGGCCGCGGCCTGGATGGACGAGAGCTTCTGCAGCGACGCCTGGTAGTGGACGGATGCGGGCAGGTATCTCTCGTCGAGCAGCTTGCGCGCCCCTTCCGCGTCGCCGGCCTTCTTGGCGGCGGAGACGGCATCGCGGGTGGCGACGTAGTCCTTGCGCAGGCCCACGATCTCGGCGAAGACAGCCTTCTCGTCGTCGGCGTCGAGCAGCTTGCCGATCTTGTCCTGCAGCTCGTTGGAAGATTTCGTCGTGGCCACGGCGTCCGCCGCGAAGAAATCCGCGAGCGACGGATCGGCGCTGACGGCGATCGCCGTCGTGCGGCGCACCGACATCGCGACGTTGCGATACCACTCCGCGACGAGGCGTTCGGTGACCACGTCCTGTTCGACGATGCTCCGGGTCTGCGCCGCAGACTCGTTGAGCGCGTAGGCGCCGTAGCCGGAGCCCAGCAGCGCGAGGCAGAGGGTGGCGCCGAAGGCGGCGGTCAGGCGGCGTCCGAGCGACGGGCCGCGGGATGAGACAGAAGTCATGGGGTTCGGTTCCGATGGGGCAGCTTGTCCGCTGCATTCCGGCATATCGGTCGAACCGTCGAGTAAAAGTAATACTTTCACTATCAACCCGTCGAGCCCTGGGGATTTGCCGGGCTTTCAGGAGGTGTCGCACGGAATCGGCAGGCGCGGCATGGCCGGCGACCCGCGGTCTTCCCTGTCAATGCACGGGGCGAAGTCGTGCGCGCAGCCGCGCCGTCGACGCCCACACATGCTCGTGGTCGAACGCCGAGGCCATCGCCGCGGCCAGGATCATCACCGCGCCGAAGGCCCAGAGCCCCGGGCCCGGGATCACGCTCGCCAGGCCGTTCAGCTTCACGAACGCGACCAGCACGCCCAGCATGAACACCTCCACCATCACCCACGGCCGCACGGCCTGCATCGCGCGCAGCACGATGTCGAAGCCGGGCGCCTGCTGGCCCGAGCGCAGCGCCAGCAGCACGTAGGCGACCGCGCCCATCTCGACCAGCGGGTTCAGCAGCGTCGTGAACAGCACCAGCCCGCTCATGAACCACGCGCCGTCGTCGTAGAGCGTCCACGCCGCGGCCCACAGCGTGGCGGCGCGCACCTGGCCCTGGATGTCGATGGCCAGGATGTTGTTGGTGTGCGCGATGACCAGCGCCACCAGGCCCGCGAGCGCGAGCGACAGCGGCAGGTCGAAGGTGGCGTGGCGCGCCAGGCCCAGCGTCGCGCCGCAGCGCCGGCATTCGTAGTGGCGGCCTGATGGAACGATGTCGGCCGTCTCCTCGCCGATGCCGTCGACGCTGGAGCGCCGGTGCAGCGCGTCGCACTCCTCGCAGGCGATCAGGTCGTCGCGCAGCGTGGCCAGCGGGATGCGCGGGGCGAGCGCGTCGACGCCGTCGTCCAGCGCCGACTGCGCGAGATGACGCGGCGAACCGTTGCCGGCCTTGGCGCGTCGGAAGCGTTCGAACATCTCAGTGTCCGGTGATGCAGGCCTGCGCGCGTTCCGCCGCGGTCGCCCGCAACGCAGCGGCGACATCTTCCGCGACCAACCGCACCGTCTCCGAATGCGCACGCGCGACGCGGTCGAAGCGCTGCTGCGATGCGTCGACGTTCGCGCCGGCACCGGGCGCGGGCTCGGCGGCGTCGCGCACCGCGGTGCGCACGCTGCGGTAGCGGCCGGCATCGACCGGGCCGAGCGAGGCGTCCGACGGCAGGCATTCGATGGTCCAGCGGATCTCGTCGCTGACGGCCGGCGCCGGCACGAGGACGGAGTCGAAGCGCAGCACCTGCACGCGCACGCGCAGCGGCGCCGGGCGCTCGAGGTCGGCGCCGCTGCCCGAGCCCGTGGGGCCGGCGTCGGCCCACAGGCCGTCGGGCAGCGAGCCGCGATTGAGGTAGTCCACCAGCGACTGTGCGACGTCGGCGGACAGCCCCTGCGTCCACAGCTGGTGGTCGTAGACCATCGCGCCGGTCTCGCCGGTGCGGATGACCCACTCGTCGCGCTTGAGCGCGTCGGGCACCGTCACCGGCCCGATCGCCAGCAGCCGCTGCGCGTCGCGCGCACTCCCGCCCGAGGGCGCGGCCGCGCCGGAGGGCCGCAGCGTGTGGTAGTAGTCGGGCGGCGTGGAGCAGCCGGCGACGAGCGCCAGCGCCGAGAGCAGGAACAGGCGTGTCATGGTCATTTCGGATCGTCCGGCGTGCCCTTGAGCAGCGACTCCGGATGGCGTTTGAGGAACTCGGCCAGGTTGTTCAACGAGGCCGCGGCCTTCGACACTTCGCTGAGCGCGCCGGTGGTCTGCGGCCCGACGGTCTGGTCGACGGTGGCCAGCGTCTTGCGCAGGTCGTCGACCGCCTTGCGCGCGTCGGCGAGCGTCTTCTGCGCCTCGGGCACGACGCCGGTGTCGAGGTGGTCGACGAGCGAGTCGACCTTCTTCAGGCTCACGTCGATGTCGGCCAGGTCCTTGTGCAGGTCGCCGGCGAGCTGGTCGTACGGGATCGCGTCGAGCTTCCTGGCGATCGACGACAGCGTCGCCTGCAGGTCGTCGAAGCCGCCCGGCGCGGTGGGCAGCGTGGGCGGCGTGGTCGTCCAGTCGATGCGCGCGGCGGGGGCGTCCTTGACGAAGTCGAGCGACACGTACAGCTGGCCGGTGAGCAGGCTGCCGCTCTTCAACTGCGCGCGGAAGCCGCGCTTGACCATCGGGTCGATGCGCTTTCGCTGGTCGTCCAGCGTCATGTCGTCGGGGCCCGACTTGTTGATCGTCGGCAGCCGGCGCGGGTAGACGCGCACGTCGACGGCGATCTTGGGCTCGGGGTTGGACTCCTCGGGCGTGCCGTCGACGGAGATGCGCGTGACCTCGCCGATCGGCAGGCCGCGGTATTCGACCGGCGCGCCCACCGCCAGGCCGCGCACCGAGCTCGCGAACAGCAGCCGGTAGTCGAAGCCCTGCGAGTCGGGCAGCTTCAGCGCGTCGGACATCTGCGCGTAGAGCGTGAACTGCGTGTTCTCGGGCGCCTCGGGCGGCGTGGCCAGCGCGGCGCCGTCGGGGTCGGGCAGGTCCTGGAACGCGACGCCGCCGGCCAGCACGCTCACCACCGACTGCGTCTGCACGTGCAGGCCCTGCGCGCCGAAGTCGACGTCGATGCCGCTCGCATGCCAGAACCGGCTGTGGGCACTGACGAAGCGGTCGTAGGGTGCCGTGATGAAGATCGTGAACTTGATGTGGCGCCCGTCCGGCTGCATCGCGTAGGCGAGCACCTGGCCGACCGGCACGCGGCGCAGGTAGATCGGCGAGCCGATGTCCAGCGAGCCGAGGTCGTCGGAGATCAGCGTGAACGAGCGGCCGGGGACGTCGGCGGTGATCGCGGGCTGCACGTCCAGGCCCTCGAACTCGCGCTTCTCGGTGGCGTTGCGGCCGGCGTCCATGCCGATGTAGGCGCCCGACAGCAGCGTGCCCAGCCCGCTGACGCCCGCCGCGCCGACGCGCGGGCGCACGACCCAGAAGCGGGTGTCCGTGACCAGCAGGTTCTCGATGCCCGAGTTGCCGCGCATCTCCGCGGTGACCTCGACCTCGCGGTGGTCCTTCGTCAGCTTGACGCGCCGCACGATGCCGACGTCGACGTCCTTGTACTTGATGTGCGTCTTGTTCGCCTCGATGCCCTCGGCGTTGTGGAAGTAGATCGTGATGGTCGGGCCGCGGTTGATGATCGAGCGCGCACCGAGATACACCCCGATGATCACGGCGATCAGCGGCACCAGCCAGACCAGCCACAGCGAGTAGTGCGCGCGGCGCGCGATGACCGGGCGCGGCAGGTCGGGCGGCGGCGTCTTAGCGGCGGGCGCGGCAGGCACGGGCGCGGGGGCGTCGTCGCGCGGTTCTTCTGGTGCACTCAAGGCGCGTCTCCGGCAGGGTCGGTCAGTTGTTGCGGCATCGGCGCGACTTCGCCTTCCGGCTTGTCGAACAGCAGGCGGGGATCGAAGCAGTGGGTGGAGAGCATCGTCAGCACGACCACCGCGCCGAAGGCCATCGCGCCGGGCCCGGGCGTGAGTTCGGCGAGGCTTTCCACCTGCACCAGCGCGGCCAGGATCGTGATGGCGAAGATGTCCAGCATCGACCAGCGGCCGATCAGCTCCAGCGCGCGCCAGGCCTTGAGCCGGCGCACGGCCCAGCGCCGGTCGTGGCGCTGCAGCGAGATCAGCAGCAGCGACAGCAGCAGCAGCTTGGTCATCGGCACCAGGATGCTGGCGACGAACACGAGCACCGCCAGGCCGTACGAGCCGTCCTTCCAGAAGTAGACGATGCCGCTGAAGATGGTGTCGTTCTGGCGCCCGCCGATGGACGCGGTGCTGGTGACCGGCAGCAGGTTCGCCGGTAGATACAGCGCGGTGCCGGCGAGCAGGAAGGCCCAGCTGCGGGCGATCGAATCAGGCAGGCGGGGATGGACGATCGCATCGCAGCGCGGGCAGCGCGCGCGGCGCTGCTCGATCGCCTGCGGCGGCGGCATGCAGACCGCGTTGCAGCCGCGGCAACGCCAGAGTCCGGCCGCGAGCGCGGAGCAGGCGGGGGGCGCGGCGTCGGAGACGGGTTCGGGGTCGACCATTGTTGTGTTGAGTCTAGCCCGACCGCAGGGCAAGAACGGCGCCCAGCAGGCAAATCACCCACCGGGGGGCGCGGGCGTCCCGTCGAAGCAGGAGGCGGGTCGCCTACTGCGCGCCGCTGCTCAGCGACTTCAGCTCGAACGAGCTCACGTACAGCGACTGCTGGCGGTCGTAGAACAGGTTGGAGTTGCGCGACTCGCCGGTGTCGGTGTACGGGAACCAGACGTCCATGCACTTCATCGGCCCGCCGACGAACACGCGGTACAGGATGGACTGGCTGCCGCGGTAGATGTTGACGTCGGGCGTGGTCTGGAAGTCCGCCGGCGGCATCTTCTTCTTCGGGTTGTAGTTCTTCCAGATGAGCAGCGTGGGCTTGCCCGACATCGCACCGCCGTCGCGCGGCACGTCGACGCCGGTCAGGCCGACCAGGTTGCCGTTGACGTTGTCCGACCACGACGTGTTGTACAGACCCGGCACGTAGTCGCTCATCGGCAGGTCCTTCTGCGTGGCGAGCGACTTGACGCCGTTGGCCGCGCGCGGCCGGTCGGCGCTGCAGGTGGGCACGATGGGTCGCGGCGCCTTCTTGTCGCCGCCGCTGGCGGTGCCGGCTGCGAAGTCGGGCGCGCTGGTGAGCGTGGCGGCGGGCACGCCGCCGAAGTCGACGAAGCCGCCGCCCTTGACCGGCTTCTTGACCTTGGTGTCGGCGGCCGGCGTGTCGCTCGCGCGGTAGTAGGCCAGCACCTGGCGGCGCGAGGCGAGGAACTTGTGGAAGGCGGCGTCGTCGGTGACGTCGACGATCTCGACACGCCGGTTGGCGGCGCGGCCGGCCTCGGTGTGGTTGTCGGCGATGGGCAGCGTCTCGCCGGCGCCCTGGTAGTAGAGGCTGGACGCGGCCACGCCCTGGCCCTGGAACACGCGCGCCACCGCGGCGGCGCGGCGCTCGGACAGGTTGGCGTTCTCGGTGGTGTTGCCGGTGTCGTCGGTGTGGCCCACCAGCAGGATGCGCTTGGTCTTGAGCACCTCGACCGCGGCCTTGTCGTCGTCGCTGGAGGAGGAAGTCAGCCTGGCCTGCTGCTTCGAGTACGAGTACTGGTCGGCCACCTCCCGGAACAGCGCCTCGGCCTCCGGCGTGAGCGTGGCGGAGCCCGTCGCGAACTGCTTGCCGGTGTCGCGCACGCTGACCGCCAGGCCCGCCGCGGCGTTGTCGCTGCCGGCGGCGAACGGCGTGGCCGAGGCGGGCTGCGCATCGGCGGCCGCGACGGTGGCCGCGGGCGGCAGGTCGCCCTTGGGCACGACGACCGACGCGACCGTCACCTCGGCGTTGTGCTGCTTGGCGATGGCGAACAGCGCGCAGCGGCGCTTGTCCATGTTGTAGCCGATGGCCGCGCCGATGCCGCCGCCGGCCACGGTGCCCAGCACGCGGGCGTCGGTGTTCTTGGTGAACTGCGAGGTCACGACGCCGCCGGCGACCGCGCCCAGCACGCCGCCGACCACCGTGGCCGTCTTGGCGCACGGGTCGTCGCTCACCTTGATGCCGGCGATCGACTGCGCGCCGGTGTGCGGATCGGTGGCGCAGCCCTGCAACAGCAGCGCGAGCGGCACGGTGGCGAGGACCAGCGGATGGCCGAGGAATCGTTTCGTCGATGTCATGGCAGCGTCTCTTCGATCGGAGGTTGATCCTGGCGGGCCGTGGCGACTCTTTCGATGCCCCACCGCCTATGCGCTATTCAATCATGGCTCACGACGCGGCGCGCCCGCCATCCCCAGTGATTTCCCTGTGGCCGCTCGCCGCGGCGCCCGCGCAGGGCACACAATCGCGGCACCCACCTGCTTCAGCCGGAAGGCAACATCATGACCACGCGCCGCCGCTTCATCGCCCTCGTCCCCCTGTTCGGCGCGACCGCGCTGGCCCGCGCCGACGCGCCGGCGCCGCTGGTCGATCCGAAGAGCCCGCAGGCCCAGCAGCTGGGCTACGTCGCCGATGCGAGCAAGGTGGACAAGGCCAAGGCGCCCAAGTACGTCGCGGGCCAGGCCTGCAGCGGCTGCGCGCTGTTCCAGGGCAAGGTCGGCGATGCGCAGGGCCCGTGCCCGCTCTATCCCGGCAAGGCCGTGCTGGCCAAGGCGTGGTGCACCGCATTCGTCGCGCGGACCTGACACCGGGATGCCTCGCGCGCGTGACGCACGCGGGAACGCTCAGTGATCGGTGTGCAGGTAGCTCGCGTGCCTGGGCAGGCGCATGCTGACCAGGAACACGATGGCCATCATGAAGGTGACGTACCAGAAGAAGGCCGACTCGACCTTCCAGTCCTTCAACTGCAACGCCACGAACTCGGCCGAGCCGCCGAACAGGGCGTTCGAGATCGCGTAGCCGACGCCCACGCCCAGCGCGCGCACCTGGGCCGGGAACATCTCGGCCTTCACGATGGCCGACACCGACGTGTACAGGCTCACGATGGCCAGCGCGATGCAGATCAGCACGCCCGCCGTCACCGGGCTGCCGGCCGAGCCGATGGCCGTCATCAGCGGCACCGTCAGCAGCGTCCCCAGCCCGCCGAACCACATCATCGACGCGCGCCGGCCGATGCGGTCGGACAGCGCGCCGAACAGCGGCTGCATGCACATGTAGACGAACAGCGTGACCAGCGAGATGTTGGTGGCCGTCGTCTTGGGCATGTGCGCCGTGGTGATCAGGTACTTCTGCATGTACGTGGTGTACGTGTAGAAGATCAGCGAGCCGCCGGCGGTGTAGCCCAGCACCGTGAGGAAGGCGGCGCGGTGGTCGCGCCAGATCACCGAGAAGCTGCCGGCCTCCTTGCTTTGCAGGTCCGTCTCGGACGCCGTCTCGTGCAGCGTGCGGCGCAGCAGCATCGCGATGACGGCGGTGACCGCGCCGATCACGAACGGGATGCGCCAGCCGTACGCCTTCAGCGCCGGCTCGTCGAGGAACTGCTGCATCAGGAAGATGACCAGCACCGCGAGCAGCTGTCCGCCGATCAGCGTGACGTACTGGAACGACGAGAAGAAGCCGCGCTGGCCGCGCAGCGCGACCTCGCTGAGGTAGGTGGCCGTGGCGCCGTACTCGCCGCCCACCGACAGGCCCTGCACCATGCGCGCGAGCAGCAACAGCAGCGGCGCGACCAGGCCGATCTGCGAGTACGTGGGCAGGATCGCGATCAGCAGCGAGCCGCCGCACATCATCACGACGGAGATCACCAGCGAAGTCTTGCGGCCGCGGCGGTCGGCGATCTTGCCGAACATCCAGCCGCCGATCGGGCGCATCAGGAAGCCGATGGCGAAGACGGCGGCGGCCTGCAGCAACTGCACCGTCTCGTCCGACTTCGGGAAGAACGACGGCGCGAAGTAGATCGCCGTGAACGCGTAGACATAGAAGTCGAACCACTCGACCAGGTTGCCCGACGAGGCCGCCATGATCGCGAAGATGCGCTTGCGTTTCTCCGCGAAGGTGTAGTGGCCGATGGTTCCGCTCGCGACTGCATCCATTCGTGTGTCTCCTTGTTCTTGTCCCACGGCATTCTGTACCCATCGCCACGCTTTTGCTCGGCCTTGGCGTGAGGGAAACTGCGTACGCGCGGCCCGCGCCGCAGCACAGGGTGGACGACCCTGGTCCGTGGATTGCTGAGTCTGCTCCGTACCCCCGGCGCACGTCCGACCGGCCCACACCATCCCTGAGGAGCATTCCATGCTTGGCACCATTCTTCTTGTCGTTCTCGTCCTGATGCTGCTCGGCGCCCTGCCGACCTGGAACTACAGCCGCAGCTGGGGCTACGCGCCCACCGGCGTGTTCGGCCTGCTGGTCGTCATCCTGCTGATCCTGCTGCTGACCGGTCGCATCTAGCCGCCTGATCGTTCGTTTCCCCGGCGCCTCCTGCGGCAGCGATGCGGCAGGAGGCGCCGTCACGTCCGCCCTGCGATGCGGCGTGGTACCTTTGCGCACACGATGGCCATCACGCGCTGCCTCGTCGTCGACGACGACCCCGAACTGCTGCAATCCGTGTGCGACTACCTGCGCCGTTTCGGCTTCGACACGGTGGCCGCGGCGAGCGCCGCGCAGATGCGTGCGGCGCTGTCGCAGGGCGGCGTCGACATGCTGATCCTCGACGTGATGCTGCCCGATGGCGACGGCCTCGCGATCTGCGCCGCGCTGCGCCAGCGCCCCGAGACGGCCGACCTGCCGGTGATCATGCTGACGGCCCAGGGCGATCCGCACAGCCGCGTGCTGGGGCTGGAGCTGGGCGCCGACGACTACGTCGCCAAGCCCTTCGAGCCGCGCGAGCTCGTGGCGCGCATCAAGGCGGTGCTGCGTCGACGATCCGCGCCGGCGGGCGATCGCGGCGGCGACGGCACGGTCGAATTCGCGGGCTGGCGCTTCGATCGCCTCAAGCGGCAACTGGTGTCGCCGCAGCAGGTCGTCGTGCCGCTCTCGAGCGCCGAGTACCGCCTGCTCAGCGCCTTCGTCGAACGCCCGCGCCGCGTGCTCACGCGCGACCAGCTCCTCGATGCGACGCGCGGCCAGGGCGTCGTCGTGGCCGACCGGGCGATCGACCTCGCGGTGTCGCGCCTGCGCCAGAAGCTGTCGGCGGCGCAGGACGGCGAGCAGCTGATCTGCACGATCCGCGGCGAGGGCTACATCTTCGATGCGGAAGTGAAGTAGGGCGCTACGCCCGCTTCAATGCGATCGTCGCGCGCAGTCCGCCCTCGGCGTGGTTTTCCAGCGTCAGCACGCCACCCTGCCGCGCGATCAGGTCGCGCGCGATGTACAAGCCGAGGCCGCTGCCGCCGGTAAGCCGGCTGCGTGAGCTTTCGAGGCGGTAGAACGGCTGCATCACCGCGTCGAGCTGCGCCTCCGGAATGCCGGGACCCTGGTCGTCGATCACGATGTGCACCGCGTCGCCGTGCACCCGCACGCTGATGTCGGCACGCTGGCCGTAGCGCAGCGCGTTGTTGATCAGGTTGGAGACGACCCGCCGCAGCCCGGCCGACTGCACCGGCGCCGGCGCCGGCTCGCCCTGCACGCTCACCGGCTGGCCGAGGTCGGCGAGGTCGTCGACGATGGCCTGCACCAGCGCGTTGACGTCGGTCACCTGGCTCGCCTCCTCGTGGCCGCCGGTGCCGCGGAACACCTCCAGCGCGGATTCGATCAGGTCGTCCATCTCGTGGATGTCGGCGATCGAGCGCGCGGTGAGCGGATCGGTCTCGCTCGACTCCAGCCGCATGCGGATGCGCGTCAGCGGCGTGCGCAGGTCGTGCGAGATTGCCGCGACCAGCAGCGCGCGCGAGTGCACCTGGTCGCTGAGCTGGCGCGACATCTCGTTGAACACGTGCGCCGCCTCGCGCACCTCCACCGTGCCGGCGCGCTCGTCGACCTGTGGCGGCGCCTCGTTGCGCGCCAGCGACTGGCCCAGCGTGCGCGACGCCGCCTGCAGCCGGCGCATCGGCGCCGAAAGCCAGCGCGCGCCGAACCACGCCGCCAGGCCGATGATCAGCAGGCGGATGCCGTAGTCGAGCAGCGCGGCGGACCCGGGCAGTCCGCCGCCTTGCGGGATCGGCGGCGCGCCGAAGCCGCGCTGGCCGGGAAACGGCGGCGGCCCGGCGGGTCCATGCGGGCCGTCCATGCCGCCGGGGCCGTTGGGGCCGTTGGGGCCGTTGCGCCAGTCCGGCGGCGCGGGCGGCATGCGCGTCGCGCTCGCGGGCGATGCGGCGGGTTGCGAGAACGAGAACGGCGGCAGCGACGGAAACGTCGGCAGCCGCCCACCGCCGCCGCCATTTCGCGTGACGACGAGGAACGCCACCGCGTGGCTGACGACCAGCGCCAGCCACATCAGCGCGAACAGCCGCTTGAACAGCGTGTCCGCCAGCAGTGCCTTCATGCGCGCGCCCATCGTCATCCACGCATTCTGCGGCAGCCGGCGTGGGTGGCGCTCAGACCGAGATCCCCACCTGCAGCGACACGGTGTAGCCGTCGGCGACGCTGCCGGTGACGGTCGACATCTCCGTCGCCGTGCCGTCGGAGAACACCATGTCCGTCGCGAAGCTGATCTGCGCCAGGTTGGTCACGCTCTGGCTGTAGCCGGCGGCCGTCGAATAGATCGTCTCGCAGACGTCGACCGGGAACGCGAGCTGCGTCGTCTTCAGCTTGTTGGTGTACGACGTGGCCGTGGTCTCGCTGCGGTACACCTCGATGTGGATGTGCGGCATGCGGCCCGAATAGCAGGCCGGGAAGATCGTCGTGAACGTGACCGTGCCGCTGGCGTCGGTCTCCTGCACGCCGCGCAGGTAGTTCTGGTCGGTGACGCCGTACAGCGAGTACTCGCCGTCGCGGTCGCAGTGCCAGACGTAGATCGCGTAGCCGGACAGCACCGCGCAACTGTCGTTGACGTTGACCAGCGTGAGCGTCAGCGTGGTCGGCACGCCGGCCGCGGTGCCGCTCAAGCTGCCGAAGCTCGAGCGGATGTCGCTGCGCACGATGCCGGTCAGCGCCAGCGCGTTCGACACCGTGCCGTTGATCGTGTTGGAGCCGTCGGCGGGGAACGGGCCCTGCGTCTCCTCGGCGCTGACGGCGCAGGTGCCGGTGGAGGTCGAGCCGCTGCCGCCCGACGACCCCGACGAGCTGCCGGAGCTCGACGCACTGCCGGCCTGTCCGGTCGAATCGCCGCCCCCGCCGCAGCCCCACACGGTCAGCAGCGTGGTCGCGGCCAGGCCGGCGGCGCCAAGCAGGACGCGGCGGCGTCCGAGGGTGTCGAGGTCGTGGGCGAGGCCCTTGTCGTGATCGTCCATGGTCTGTCCTTGTGCTGGCCGCAACGAGCTTGCGTGGGGCCATTGGACGAACCGGACGTGTCGTGGAGTTAGACGATTGATGTCGGAGCGGACATGCGCCGTTGACGTTGCACAACGTCGCGCGTCACGCGCGCGCGAGTTCCCCTGAAACGCGCGCCTCGCCGATGAGCCGAAGCAGCTGCGTCGGGTCGACCGGCTTGGTCAGGTGGTGGTCGAAGCCGGCGGCGAGCGCCTGGCTGCGGTCCGCGTCCTGGCCCCAGCCGGTGATCGCGACCAGCGTCGGCGCGTGGCCGTCCTCGCGCGCCCGGATCTCGCTGGCCACCTCGTTGCCGGTGCGATGCGGCATGCCGATGTCGAGCAGGCAGATCTGCGGATGCACCCGCGCGTAGGCGTCCAGCGCCTCGGCGCCGTCGTAGGCCAGCGTGACCTCGTGGCCCTCGAGTTCGAGCAGCGCGGCCAGGCTCTCGGCGGCGTCGCGGTTGTCGTCGGCGACGAGGATGCGCCGCGCCGACGCCGCGCGCGGCTCCACGCCGTCGCCGGGCGCGGCCACGCGGTCGGGCGTGTCGCCGCGCGGCAGCCGCACGGTGAACACGCTGCCCCGCCCGGGGCCCTCGCTGCGCACGATGATCGAGCCGCCGTGCAGCTCCACCAGGCCCTTGGTCAGCGCGAGGCCGATGCCCAGGCCGCCCGCGCGGTCGTCGCTGCCGCGCAGCTGCGTGAACATGTCGAACACCGCCGGCAGCGAATCGGGCGCGATGCCGATGCCGTTGTCGCTGACCTCGATGACGACGTCGTCGGCGTCGAGCGCCGCCAGCAGCCGGATGCGGCCGCGAGAGTCGGTGTACTTGGCGGCGTTGGTGAGCAGGTTGGCCACGATCTGCGAGACCCGCAGCGGATCGGCCTGCATCAGGATCGCCGCCTGCGGCAGCACGATCTCGAGCTCGTGCTGGCGCGAATCGATCAGCGGACGCGCGGTCTCGACGGCCGCCTCGATCATCTCGTGCAGCGTGTTGGTGCCGCGGCGCAGCGCCAGGCGGCCGCGCGTGATGCGCGAGACGTCCAGCAGGTCGTCCAGCAGCAGCGCCATGTGGCGCACCTGGCGCTCGATCACCTCGTGGCTCCAGCGCTTCTGCGCTTCGGTGGCCTGCGGCAGGCGCGAGATCGCGCTGGCCTGGCGGATCGGCGCCAGCGGATTGCGCAGCTCGTGCGCCAGCGTCGCGAGGAACTCGTCCTTGCGGCGGTCGGCCTCGTGCAGCGACTGCTCGGCGTTCTTGCGCATCGTGACGTCGTTGAACCAGACCGCGACGCTGCCGCGCAGCGGCGACGCGACGCAGCGGAACCACTGCTCGATGCCCTCGTGGTGCACCAGCACCTCGAACTCGCGCGTCGCCTCCGTCTCCACCACCGCCACGTACTGGGCGAACGAGTCGCTGCTGGCCCAGCGCGCCGGCAGCACGTCCTGCACGCGCCTGCCCTCGAACGCCTCGGCCGGGCGACGCAGGGCC
This sequence comes from Scleromatobacter humisilvae, assembly GCF_023231945.1. Taxonomy (GTDB): domain Bacteria; phylum Pseudomonadota; class Gammaproteobacteria; order Burkholderiales; family Burkholderiaceae_C; genus Scleromatobacter; species Scleromatobacter humisilvae. The sequence continues at coordinate 1,545,701 of NZ_JAJLJH010000001.1, read as the reverse complement.
TTGGCGGCGGCGTTGTTGACGTAGCTCCATTCGAAGTCGACGATGGCGCCGCTGGCGTCCTCGCGGATCGGCGACAGCACGACGAACGGCACCGCCGACGCGTCCAGCACCGCCTGGAAGCGGCCCTGCGACTCCTGGTAGGCGGCCTGCGCGCGGGCGCGCTCGATGAAGGTGGCGGCCTTGCGGGCGCAGATGTCGGCCAGCGTGCGCTCGCGCTCGGTGGGCGCGTGCGGGCGATCCAGGTGGATCGAGATCGCGCCGATCACCTCGCCGCCCTGGCCGACCAGCGGCGTCGCGTGCACCGCGCGGAAGCCCTCCTCGCTCGCGAGCGCGCGCAGGCCGGGATCGACCTCGCCGACCTCGATGTCCTCGATGACGGTGCGCTCACGGTTCGCGCAGGCGATCGCGCACGCGCCGTCGATGCCGCTGGTCTGCATCAGGCGCGCGACGGCGTCGGGCGTGAAGCCGGTGCTGGTGGCGATGCCCAGCGTGCCCGAGCCGGTGTCGAACAGCGTCAGCAGGCCGCGCCGGGCGCCGTGGAAGTCGGCCAGCGCGACCAGGATCATCTGCAGCTGCTCGACGAGGGTGCGCGTGTCGAGCAGCCGGCTGCTGAGTTCGTGCAGCCGGTGCAGGTCGGCCACCTGCTGCCCGAGCTCGGCCTGCGTGCGGCCAAGCAGGTCGTCGACGGCGCGGCGCTCGGTGATGTCGATGCAGGCGCCGCGCATGCGTACCGCGCGCGCGCCGGACCAGACGATGTGGACGCGCAGCATCAGCCAGCGGTCGCGGCCGTCGGGCACGCTCAGGCGCACCTCGCGCTCGTAGCCGCTGGCGCGCTCGCGCAGCTTGCGGGCCAGCACCGCGCGCGCCTCGATCGCGGCGTCGACTGGCATGTTGGCCATCACCTCGTCGACCGGCACGGCGCCGTCGCGCGCGTCGACGCGGCACAGCAGCGCCAGCGCCGGGGACAGGTAGACCGTGCGCGTGACCAGGTCGAGGTCGAAGATGCCGATGCCGGTGTCCTCGCCGGCCAGCACCAGGCGCTGCTCGGCGGCCGACGCGCGCGCGCTCGTCACGCGCAGGCGCGCGCCGACCGTGGCCAGCAGCACGCCCAGGATCGTGTAGATCAGCATCGACAGGTTGTCGACGGGCCCGGCCACCCACCAGTGGCGCGGCGGCAGCAGCCACAGCCAGGCGCTGACGAAGCCGGCGCCCGTCACGAACAGGCCCGCCCCGCGGCCGGCCCGGGCGGACGCGGCCACGATGACCGGCAGGAAGAACAGGAACGGGATCTTCGTGCCCACCCACGGCCGAACCGACCATTGCACGGCCACGGCAAACGCGGCGAATGCCACGGCGGTGGCCCATCGCCGCAGGCGGTCGGGGTCGAGGGGAAGTGGACGCATGGTGGTCGGGCGGGCCTGTCCGAAGGAGGCGCGAGGCTGCAAGCGTACTGGATGGCGCGGCGTCCGGAGATCGCCAGGGCTGAACGAGGGCGCCGGATCGGGTAAGCACCGAGAAGGAATCGCCCGACTGGCGGGGGCCGCGCGCTGGCGGCCTGGCGTTCGAGACGGCCTGCGCGGCTTTAGGGGTTTCCGCTAGCGACGTTACAGCGCCTAATCCTCGCCGCGATATTTCCGATTTTCTCAGGAGCAACATCCGATGACAAACGAACGAGGGTACCGCGCTGGTTTCGCGCTGATGGCGCTGGTTTCGAGTCTCTGCGCCTCGACGCGGGCGGCCGCCGACGACGCGCCTCCCGCGATGGAAAAATGCGCCAAGACGCTCGGCGTCGTGCGCATCGAGGAGGACACCGGCGCGGATTGGTATCGCTACTACGTCGGCCGTCTCGGGTCGACGGCGCCCGTGATCAGCGCGATGGTGATGGAATCGAACTGCTTCGTGGTCGTCGAGCGGGGCACCGGCGAGCGCGGCATCAACGCCGAGACGGCTCGTTCCCGCGGCGATGAGGCGCGCGAAAGCAGCACGCGCGGCAAAGGCCAGCAGGTCGTCGCCGACTACCTGCTGAAGCCCGAGATCGTGATGAACAAGAAGGGGGACAGCGGCAGCAGCTTCGGCGGCATCGGCCGGTTGCTGCCCTCGGGACTCGGCAATATCGTCGGCGCGGGGCGAGTCGGGATCAGCTCGAACGAGGCGTCGACCGTCATGACGCTGGTCGATATCCGCAGCACCGTGCGCCTGGTCGCGGCGCAGGGGCATTCGGAGAGCAAGAACTGGAACTTCTCCGGCCTGGGTTTCGGGCGTTACGGGCTAGGCGCCGGCAGTGCCTACTCGAACACCGACGAAGGCAAGATGGTGACGGCTGCGTTCGTCGACTCTTACAACAAGCTCGTCGTCGCAGTCAAGAACTACAAGGCCCAGAAGGTCGAAGGCGGCCTGGGCAACGGCGGCGCGCTGGGCGTGCAGGGCGGCGAAACGGATGCCTCGAAGAAGGTTGGCCAGTGAGACCCGGGACGCTTCTCGGCGCCTCGGCCCTTGCTCTGTTGGCTGGATCGATGGTCCCGGTGCCCGCCGACGCCCAGGAATTCGGCGTCTATCTGGCCTGTTCCGGCGAGGTGCGTGCCGGAGGCCGCGCGATGCCGGCCCATCTCGATCTCGCCCTGCGCCGCAACAGCCAGTTGGCGCTGATCGAGAGCTCCGACGTGATGCCGGTCGGCGAGCGGATGAAGCTGGAGATCACTCCGGCGTTCTATTCGATGGTGTACTCGGCCCCCGTTCGGAGCAGCAGGATCTGGTACGACTGGATCCGCGGCACGATGTTCGTATGGGACCCCGACCTGCTCAAGCTCCAGCTGATACGGCTGTCGGTCAATCGGCAGACTGCTGCCCTGGAAGGCGAGATGCGCGACGGCGCCGGCGCCCAGCTGGGGCAGTTCGCGATGCACTGCGATCCCAAGGACAACAGCACGGTGCCGGAGCCGAAGTTCTAGGCCGCGGCCTTCGGCGCGGGGCCGGAAACCGGCGGCCCGGCCGCGGACAGGCGAAAATCGACGCTTCCCGCCTCGTTTCCCGTCCTCCGCCATGCGCATTCTCGACCTTCGCCTTCGCCTGCGTGCATTGGGCGCCTCGCCCGACCACGAGGCGCGCGTGCTGCGCCAGTGGGTCAACGCGCAGCCGCAGGACGCCGGCAAGCGGCGCCTCTCGGACTTCCTGCCGCTCGCGCTGCGCAACGCGCTGCCGCAGGTCACGGCCGATCTTGCCGGACTGGCGACGCTGCAGTCCGAACATCCCGGCGAGGACGGCTCCGCGCGCCTGCTGGTGGCGCTCAACGACGGCCAGACGGTGGAGAGCGTGCTGCTGCCGCGCGACGGGCTGTGCGTGTCGACCCAGGTCGGCTGTGCGGTCGGCTGCGTGTTCTGCATGACCGGCCGCGACGGCCTGCTGCGCCAGGTGGGCAGCGCGGAGATCGTCGCGCAGGTGGCGCTGGCGCGCTCGAAGCGCTTCGTCAAGAAAGTGGTGTTCATGGGCATGGGCGAGCCCGCGCACAACCTCGACAACGTGATGGAGGCGATCGACCTGCTCGGCACCGCGGGCGGCATCGGCCACAAGAACCTCGTGTTCTCCACCGTCGGCGACCACCGCGTGTTCGAGCGCCTGCCGCAGGGGCCGGTCAGGCCCGCGCTGGCGCTGTCGCTGCATTCCACCAAGGACGCGCTGCGCCGCGAGCTGCTGCCGCGCGCGCCGCGCATCGCGCCCGACGAACTGGTCGAGCTCGGCGAGCGCTACGCGCGCGCCACCGGCTACCCGATCCAGTACCAGTGGACACTGCTGGACGGCATCAACGACGGCGACGACGAGATCGACGGCATCGTGCGCCTGCTCAAGGGCAAGTACGCGCTGATGAACATGATCCCGTACAACACCAACGAGGGCCTGGGCTTCGCGCGTCCGGCGCCCGAGAAGGCCGCCGCGATCGCGCGCACGCTGCAATCGCGCGGCGTGCTGACCAAGCTGCGGCAGTCGGCGGGGCAGGATGTCGAGGGCGGCTGCGGGCAGTTGCGCGCGCGCTCGGTCGACGGAGGCGCGGTGGTGCGCATGCCGCGTCGCGGCGAGCGCGCGGCGGCGCGTCCGGCCGGCTGAATCAGGCCGCGGCCGCGACGGCGGGCTGGAACACGCGCCAGCGGTCGTCCTCGAACAGGAACAGCGCCGACGACAGCCGATAGTCGCCGCCGCCCGCATGCAGCCCGGGCACGCCGTGGCGCATGCTGTTGACGGCGCCGGTGTCGGCCAGCGGCGCGAACAGCAGCAGGTCGGTGCGCGGCACGGCGGCGACGAGCCCCTCGGGATGCTCGGCGAGGCGGGCGCGCCAGAACGCGCGATCCATGAAGTAGGCGCTGTCGGCGTCCTCGTCGTGGCCGCCCACGCGCCGCAGGTCGTGCCACGGGCGGGCGACGGGCGCGCCGTGCAGGCGATGCAGGTTCGCCAGCGCCACGGCGAGGGCGTCCTCGACGCCCAGCTTCAACGCGTCGAGCTCGCTCGCGTGCAGCGTGAGGACGTAGTCCGGCGTGCTGCGCACCAGGCGCAGTTGCAGGTCGCCGACCAGGTCGAACCAGGCCGGCGCCATCGTCGCCGACGCGCCGCCGGGCATGGGCACCGCGAACGGTTCGACCCGCACCGGCGCGTCGTCGGCCTTGTCGGCGCCGGGGCGCTCGCGCAGGACGAGCAGCAGGCTGTCCAACGCAATGGCGGGTTCGGCGGCGGGCGTCGTCATTCCCTCACCTTGCCACGCCCGGCCTTGATCGCCGACCGCACGCTCTTGCCCTCCAGCCGCCGCTGCTTGGAGCCGTAGGTGGGCTTGGTGGCGCGGCGCACGCGGGGCGGCTTCTCGACGGAGTCGACCAGCTCCTGCAGCCGCAGCCAGGCGTCGCCGCGGTTCTGGTCCTGGCTGCGGTACTGCTGCGCCTTGATGACGAGCACGCCCTCGTCGGTGATGCGGCTGTCGCGCAGCGCGAGCAGGCGCTCCTTGACCGGCTCGGGCAGGGAGGACGCGCGCACATCGAAGCGCAGGTGCACCGCCGAGGACACCTTGTTGACGTTCTGGCCACCGGCGCCCTGGGCGCGGATGGCGGTGATCTCGACCTCCTCGGGCGGGATCGTCAGCGGCATGGGCGGGCTCGGGACAGCATCCGCGCATTGGACCCGTTTTCCGGACGGCTGGCGAGGTCATTGCTCGACAGCGGCCGAATCCGAGTAAAAACGGCTGACACTCGCGCGGGGTCATGAACGCAAGCCGGTGGATGAGGCAACATCCCCGGTTCAGGATTCCGTCGTCATCAGCGGTTCCACCACCGCGAGGAGAACACATGCCCTTGGCCTCCACCGTGCCGTTCGCGCACGCCTTGCAGACGTTCAAGACGCCCTCGGGCGCGACCGGCCGCTTCCATTCGCTGCCGGCGCTCACCAAGGAGTTCCCGCAGATCGCCCGGCTGCCGGTGTCGATACGCATCGTGCTGGAGGCGGTGCTGCGCCATTGCGACGGCCGCCGGATCACGCCCGAGCACGTGCGCGAGCTCGCCAACTGGAAACCTGTGGCCGCACGCAACGAAGAGATCCCGTTCGTCGTCGCTCGCGTCGTGCTGCAGGATTTCACCGGCGTGCCGCTGCTGTGCGACCTGGCCGCGATGCGCACCGAGGCGGCGCACCAGAACAAGAACCCGAAGACGATCGAGCCGCTGGTGCCGGTCGACCTGGTCGTCGACCACAGCGTGATGATCGACGACTACGCGCACAAGAATTCGCTCGACATCAACATGAAGATCGAGTTCCAGCGCAACAACGAGCGCTACAAGTTCATGAAGTGGGGCATGCAGGCGTTCGACACCTTCGGCGTCGTGCCCCCGGGCTTCGGCATCGTCCACCAGGTCAACCTCGAGTACCTGGCGCGCGGCGTCCACAAGCAGGCCGCCACCGACGGCAAGCCGCCGGTCTACTACCCCGACACGCTGGTGGGCACCGACAGCCACACCACGATGATCAACGGCCTGGGCGTGGTCGGCTGGGGCGTGGGCGGCATCGAGGCCGAGGCCGCGATGCTGGGCCAGCCGGTCTACCTGCTGACGCCGGACGTCGTCGGCTTCGAGTTCACCGGCCAGCTGCGCGAGGGCGTCACCGCCACCGACCTGGTGCTGACCGTCACCGAGCAACTGCGCAAGGCCAAGGTCGTCGGCAAGTTCGTCGAGTTCTACGGCGCGGGCGTGGCCTCGCTGTCGGTGCCGGACCGCGCGACGCTCGCCAACATGGCGCCCGAGTACGGCGCGACGATGGGCTTCTTCTCGGTCGACGACAAGACGGTCGAGTACATGCGCGGCACCGGCCGCACGAACGAGGAGATCGAGGCCTTCGAGGCCTACTTCCGCGCCCAGGGCCTGTTCGGCACGCCGGCCAGCGGCTCGATCGACTTCAGCGAGTCGCTCACGCTCGACCTGTCCACCGTCGCGCCCAGCCTCGCGGGCCCGAAGCGGCCGCAGGATCGCATCGAGATCGGCAAGCTGTCCAGGAAGTTCGACGAACTGCTCGTCACGCCGGCGGCCGCCAACGGCTACAACCTGCCGGCCGACCAGGTCGCGCGCCGCGCGGTCACCGCCAGCGGCATCGAGATCGGCCACGGCGACGTGTTGATCGCGGCCATCACCAGCTGCACCAACACCAGCAACCCGAGCGTGATGCTGGCGGCCGGCCTGCTGGCCAAGAAGGCGGTCGCGGCGGGGCTGAGCGTCAAGCCGCACGTCAAGACCTCGCTGGCGCCCGGCTCGCGCATCGTCACCGAGTACCTGACCAAGGCCGGCCTGATGCCGGCGCTGGAGCAGCTCGGCTTCAACGTCGCCGCCTACGGTTGCACCACCTGCATCGGCAACGCCGGCGACCTGACGCCCGAGCTGAACCAGACCATCGTCGAGAACGACCTCGTCGCCGCGGCGGTGCTGTCCGGCAACCGCAACTTCGAGGCGCGCATCCACCCGAACCTGAAGGCCAACTTCCTTGCCAGCCCGCCGCTGGTGCTGGCGTACGCCATCGCGGGCAACGTCAAGGTCGACCTGATGACGCAGCCCGTGGGCAAGGGAACGGGCGGCAAGGATGTCTGGCTGGGCGACATCTGGCCCACCAGCGACGAGGTCTACGCGCTGATGAAGTTCGCGATGGACGCCGACGCGTTCCGCGCCAACTACTCGCAGGTCAAGAGCAACCCCGGCAAGCTGTGGAACGACATCACCGGCGTCACGGGGCAGGTGTACGACTGGCCCAAGAGCACCTACATCGCGCGTCCGCCGTTCTTCGACGGCTTCACGCAGCAGCCGAAGGCGGCGCCGACGTCGATCAAGGGCGCGCGCATCATGGCGCTGTTCGGCGACTCGATCACCACCGACCACATCTCGCCGGCCGGCTCGATCAAGACCGACTCGCCCGCGGGCAAGTACCTGCAGGCCAACGGCGTGCTGCCGGCGGACTTCAACTCCTACGGCTCACGCCGCGGCAACCACGAGGTGATGATGCGCGGCACCTTCGCCAACGTGCGCATCAAGAACCTGATGTTGCCGGCGCGCGCCGACGGCGGCCGCGTGGAAGGCGGCTACACGATCTACCAGGGGCCTGCGCATGGCGAGCTGTCGGCCGACAGCTCCGAGGCGGTGCCGATCTACGACGCCGCGATGGCCTACCAGGCCGCCGGCACGCCCACGGTCGTGTTCGCCGGCGAGGAATACGGCACCGGCTCCAGCCGCGACTGGGCGGCCAAGGGCACGCAGCTGCTGGGCATCAAGGCCGTCGTCGCGCGCAGCTTCGAGCGCATCCACCGCAACAACCTGGTGGGCATGGGTGTGCTGCCGCTGCAGTTCAAGGCGGGCGTGACCTGGGCCAGCCTGGGGCTGACCGGCAACGAGACGATCGACATCGAGTGGCCCGCGCCGATCACGCCGCAGTCCGAGGCCACGCTGGTGATCAATCGCGCCGACGGCAAGAGCCAGCGCGTGCCGCTGGTCCTGCGCATCGACACGCCGATCGAGGTCGACTACTACGCGCACGGCGGCATCCTGCCGTACGTGCTGCGCCAGTTGCTGGCCGACTGATCGCCTCGTGCCGCAGTGAGGAAGGCCGCCCGCGGGCGGCCTTTTCGTTGCTCACTGTCCTTCGGGGAAATCCGTCGCCAGGCCCAGCTCGCGCCAGGCCTCGAGCTCGGCCTTCATTGCGGCGAGCTTGGTGTCGAGTCCGTTGACGGCCATCGCGCCGGCGGTGAAGCGCAGCGGCGGCTTGCTTGCGTTGGCGAGCGTGACCAGCGCCTGTGCGAGCAGCACCGGATCGCCCGGTTGCTTGCCGTTGCGTTGCTCGAAACTCGCACGCATGGCGTCGCGGCGATCGGCGTAGTCAGCCACTTCGTTGGCCACGAATTGCAGCGATTCGGGCGTGAGGAAGTCGGTGCGGAACGGCCCCGGCTCGACGATGGTCACGTGGATGCCGAACGGCGCCAGCTCGCCCGCGAGCGATTCCGAGAAGCCCTCGACCGCGAACTTGCTGGAGCAATAGAGCGAGCCCGTCTCGATGCCGCGGTAGCCGGCCACCGACGACAGGTTGAACACGTGTCCCTTGCGCGCCGCGCGCATCGCGGGCAGCGCCGCGCGCGTGACGTTGAACAGGCCGAACACGTTGGTGGCGTATTGCGCCTGGATGTCGGCGTCGGTGGTCTCCTCGAAGTAGCCGAGGTGGCCATAGCCCGCGTTGTTGACCAGCACGTCGATGGCGCCGAAGCGCTCGAGCGCGGCCGCGACCGCGGCGCGGGCATGCGCGGCGTCGCTCACGTCGAGCGAGAGCGACAGCAGGCGGGCGTTGTCCGGGCCCAGCCTGTCGCTGACGCCGGAACGCTGGCGTCCCGTCGCGACGACGTTGTCGCCGGCCTTCAGCGCGGCGGTGGCAATGTCGGCGCCGAGGCCCCGGCTCGCGCCGGTGATGAACCAGGTCTTGCTCATGATGGATCCTTTCGTTGACAGGCGTCCATGGTGCGCCGCAGGCATCGGAACCGGGTAGAACCAGGCTGCCGTTTGATTGCACGATCCTGCCAATCGAGCGGCTTTCGTACAGCCGGGCCTTGCGCCCGTGAAGGCGTCGCGCTTCAATGCGGGCATGGCTTTCCCCTTGTCCGAACTGCAGTCGCTGATCGCGCGTCACGCGCGGCCGGGCGCGCCCGAGACGGCGCTGGCCGGCGTGCGCGTGCTGGTCTCCGGGATGCCCACGAAGACGGCGCACGGCGTCAGCGAGCCGGGCGTCGGCATCGTCGCCCAGGGCGCCAAGCAGACCGTCGTCGGCGACCGGGTGTTCGAGTACGGCGAGGGCGACTTCGTCATCAGTTCGGTCGACCTGCCGATCTCCAGCCGCGTGACGCACGCGACCGCAGCGCTGCCCTACCTGGCCTGCCGCATGGCGCTCAATCCGGCCGCCATCGCGTCGCTGCTGCTGGAGGCGCCCGGCGTTGACGAACTCGTCTCCGTGCCCTGCGGCATGGGCGTGCACAAGGCGTCGGCCGACCTGCTGGAGGCGGCCGTGCGGCTGCTGCGGCTGCTCGACTCCCCGCGCGACGCGCCGGTGCTGCGCCCGCTGATCGAGCGCGAGATCCTCTGGCGCCTGCTCTGTGGCCCGCAGGGCGGCCGCGTGCGACAGATCGGCCTGGCCGACAGCCGCCTCGCGCAGGTCAGCCACGCGATCCGCCACATCCGCCAGCACTTCGCCGAAAGCCTGAGCGTCGACGGGCTCGCGGGCCTGGCGACGATGAGCGTGTCGTCGTTCCACCGCCATTTCCGCGCCGTGACGGCGATGACGCCGATCCAGTTCCAGAAGCAGATTCGCCTGCAGGAGGCGCGCTCGCGCCTGCTGGCTGATGCCGGCGACGTCGCCGCGGTGGGCTTCGCCGTCGGCTACGACAGCGCGTCGCAGTTCAGCCGCGAATACAGCCGCATGTTCGGCGCACCGCCGGGGCGCGACGTCGCGCGGCTGCGGCAGGTGACGCCGCTGGAGCGCGCCGCGGCCTAGGTGATGTTGGCCAGCGCCTGGCTGAAATCGTCGATCAGGTCGGCGACGTCCTCGATGCCCACCGACAGGCGGATCAGCTCGTCGGCGATGCCCATCTCGGCGCGGCGTTCCGGGCCCATCTCGTAGTAGATCGTCTGGGCGACGGGAATGGCCAGCGTGCGGTTGTCGGCCAGGTGGCTGGAGACGATGACCAGCTGCAGCGCGTCGAGGAAGGCCAGGGTGTCGATGCCCTCGCGCAGCTCGAAGCTCATGAGCAGGCCGAAGCCGCCGTCGAACAGCCGCGCCGCGCGCTCGTGCTGCGCGTGGCTCGCGAGGCCGGGGTAGTGGACGCGCGCGACCTGCGGCTGCTGTTCCAGCCACTGCGCCAGGGCCAGCGCGTTGTCGCAGACGCGGCCCAGGCGCAGCGCCAGCGTCTCGGCACCGACGGCCAAGCGATGCGCGTCCTCGGCGCGCAGCGTGCCGCCCATGTCGCGCAGGCCCTTCTTCCTGACCTGCAGCAGCCCCCACTTGTCGGCCGGGCCCTTCTTGTACGGCGGCAGGATGTTGGCGTAGGTCGTCCAGTCGAACAGCCCGGTGTCGACGACCGCCCCGCCCAGCGCGTTGCCGTGGCCGCCGATGCTCTTGCTCAGCGAGTGCACGACGAGGCCGGCACCGACGTCGCGGCCCTTGACCAGCAGCGGCGTCGTGAGCGTGCCGTCGACGACGTAGAGGAGGCCGGCGTCCTTGCAGACGCGGCCGATGCCGTCGAGGTCGGCGACCTGCGTCACCGGGTTCGCGATGGTCTCGACGAACACCATGCGCGTGGCGGGTGTGATCGCGGCGCGCACGTTGGCGGCTTCGGTCGCGTCGACGAAGGTCACGGCCACGCCCAGCGCCTGCAGCGTCTGCATCAGGCTGTTGGTGTTGCCGAAGAGGAAGCGCGTGCAGACCAGGTGGTCGCCCGCGCGCAGCAAGGCGAGGAACACCGCGGTGATCGCGGCCATGCCGGTGGCGAAGGTCGCGGTGCCCTTGGCGTCCTCCAGCAGCGTGACCTTGGCCTCGAGCGCGTTGACGGTCGGATTGCCCTGGCGCGCATAGACGTGGCCAGCCTGGTTGCCCTGGAAGACCTCGACCAGGTCGCGCGCCGTCGGATAGTTGAAGGCCGCGGACACGTGCAGCGGCTTGTGGATCGCGCCGTGCTCGACGCCGCCGAGGCGGTCGGCGTGCAGCAGGCGGGTGTTGGCGCTGTAGGCGCGCTTCGCAGGCGTGGTCATGGGAAGGGGGACTCGGTGGTTCGAGTCCCATTCTCATGCAGACGCGGCGTCCGCGTCTTCTTGTCCGATCAAGGCTTGAGGTCGAACACGAGAACCTCGGCCTTGTCGCCGCCTTCGAGGACGAGCGTCGCCTCGTCGCGGATCTTCAGCGCGTCGCCGGCGCCGAGCTGCTGGCCGTTGACGCGCAGGCTGCCGCGGGCGACGTGCACGTAGGTCAGGCGGCCCGCCGGCAGCGGCAGCTCCTGGCGCTCGGCGCCGTCGAACAGGCCCGCGAAGATGCGCGCGTCGGCGTTGAGCTTGACGGCGCCGGGCACGACGTCGGGCGAGCCGACCAGCGCCAGCCTGCCGCGCTTGCTGGCCTCGGGCACGTTGACCTGCTCGTAGCCCGGGGTGATGCCGCCGCGTTCCGGCAGGATCCAGATCTGCAGGAAGTGCGTCGCCGAGTCCTTCGAATGGTTGAACTCGCTGTGGCGAACGCCGGTGCCGGCGGTCATGCGCTGCACGTCGCCCGGCACGATCACGCCGGCGTGGGCGCCGCCGGCGGTGCCGTTGCCCATCGAGTCCTGGTGCGCGAGCGCGCCATCGAGCACGTAGCTGATGATCTCCATGTCGCGATGGCCGTGCGTGCCGAAGCCGGTGCCCGGGGCGACGGTGTCGTCGTTGAGCACGCGCAGGTTGCCGAAGCCCATGTGCGCGGGGTCGTGGTAGTCGGCGAACGAGAAGCTGTGGTGGCTGTTGAGCCAGCCGTGGTCGGCGTGGCCGCGGTCTTGAGCCTTGCGAAGCGTGAGCATGAATTTCTCTCCAGTCGTTGTGTCAGCGATGCCGCTGATGGCGTGAGAGGAAGTGTGGTCTCGCACGGGGCGTCGATGATCCAAACGATTCGAACGCAGCATCCAACGCCGCGGGGCTTGACGGCTCAATGCAGCGGCGCGTGCCACGTGCGCGGGTCGACCGCGTAGTAGTCGGCCAGCAGCGCGAACAGCGCCGGGTGGCGCAGCGCGAGCGCGCCGGCCTGCTCGAAGAAGACCTCGGTCACGACGGCGAAGAACTCCGCCTCGTTGGTGGCGCCGTAGTCGCTGATCAGGTCGACGGGCTCGGGCGGCGGCGGGGCCTCAGGCGACGGGCCGAGCCACGACCACTCGGCCTGCGCCCGCGCGCGCGCCGCGTCACGCGCGCGGATGCGCGCCTGCAGCGACGCGAATTCGCGGCTCATGACGTCGGCCCAGCGCGCGTGCGCGGCGCGCGAGGCCAGGCGCGGCGCGCCGTTGGCGGCGCCCGATTCCTGGTCGAGCTGGTGCGCGAACTCGTGCAGCACGACGTTGTGGCCGTCGTCGGGCAAGCGGGCGCCGTCCAGCACGTCCTGCCATGAAAGGATCACCTGGCCCTGCTGCCACGATTCGCCGGCCAGCGCGCGCCGCTCCTCGCGCAGCACGCCACCGGGCGATGCGTGGACGCGGTCGACGAGGAAGGCGCCCGGGTAGACGAGGATCTGCTTGAGCTCGGGAAACAACGCGCCGCCGCGGTTCAGGCGCAGCAGGCAGGCGTGGGCGGCAATCGTCACGCGCATCTCGTCGGTGACTTCCAGCCCGGCGCAGCCCAGGAAGGGCTTCTCGGCCAGGAAGACGAGGATGCGCCGGCGCAACTGCTGCTGCAGATCGGCCGGCAGCAGCCGATACAACGGGACCCGGCGCCGCAGGATGTGGCGCCAGGCCGCCGGGAACGGCCGGCTTGCCCAGGCCTGGCGGCGCCATGCGCGCCAGCGCGGCCCGCCCGCGATGGCGGCCACCAGCAGCAGGGCGGCGACGAGGACGATGGCGAGCGGCATGGCGTTGCTTTCCGGGACGCCACAGGGCGATCCACCCCATATGGCTGCTCGACCGCGCGATTCAAGCGGCCGGCCGTACGATCGGAACATCTTGGAACCACCCGTGCCCACTCCGTCCGACGACGAGGCCGACGCGCTCGACAAGGCGCTCGCCGCCGGCGCGGCGTTGTCGGCGCGGCTGGCCGCGCTGCCGTCGCTGCCGGATCGCGCCGCGCAACGCCAGGCGCTGCTGCAGCTGCCTGCCGAACTGCGGGCCATCGACCTGGCGCTGGCTCGCCTGGAGGCGGCCGGCGCCGAGGCGTCGACGTCCGACGGCGACGCGCTGACCGGCCTGGCCGACCGCGCCCGGCTGGACGCCGCCAGCACCGCGCTGGCGCTTCAGTTCCCCGACAGCCCGCTGATGGTGATCGCCGTCGACGTCGACCACCTGCACCACGTCAACGACACCTGGTCGCGCGCGACCGGCGACGCCGTGCTGCGCGCAGTCGCCGGCGTGCTGCGCGCGCAATCGCGCCCGCAGGACGTGCTCGCGCGCGCGGGCGGCGACCTGTTCGTCGTGGCGCTCGGCGGGCCCGTCTCGACGACGCGGGCGCTGCTGGTGGCCGAGCGCCTGCGCGCCGCGATCGAGGCCCACGCCTGGGCCGGCCTGGGCGACGCCCTGCGCGTGACGGCCAGCATCGGCGTGGCCGCCCGTGCGCCCGGCGAGTCGCTGGACGACGCGCTGGCCCGCGCCGGCGCCGCGCTTCAGGAGTGCAAGCGCGGCGGCCGCAACCAGGTCCGTTCGAGAGCCTAGGAACGTCTGCGGGTAAGCCAGCGCCCACCTGCCGGACTGCCGACACGCGCCGCCCGTTAAAATGATGGGTTGGTCGAACCGCGACGGGCTTGAATCGCCCGGCAGCGGCTCCACCTCGACCGCACGTTTCGCTGGGGGTGCGGCGCCTCTTAGCCGGGCGCCGACGCCCGCTCTCCACGTTTTCCCTGAGGATTTCCGCCGTGTTCCTGATCTCTTCCGCCTACGCCCAGTCCGCGGCGCCCGCTTCCGCCGACGGCGGCATCGGCCAGTTCCTCTTCTTCATCCCGATGATCGCGATCTTCTGGTTCGTGGCGATCCGCCCGCAGATGAAGCGCGCCAAGGAGCAGAAGGAGCTGATCGCCAGCATCGCCAAGGGCGACGAAGTGGTGACCACCGGCGGCGTCATCGGCCGCATCTCCAAGCTCGGCGAGTCGTACGTGCACATCGAGACCGGCGGCAACGTCGAGCTGCAGGTCCAGCGCAGCGCCATCGTCCAGATCCTGCCCAAGGGCACGATGAAGTAAGCAGCGCCGTCGGCCGAGCGCGCGCCTGGCGCAGCCGCCGACGCCGTCGCCCGCGTGCCCGCACCGGGCCGGCGACGCCTTCGAGGAATCACCCATGAATCGCTATCCTGTCTGGAAATTCGTACTGATGGTCGTCGCCGTGCTGGCGGGCCTGCTGTACACGGTGCCCAACCTGTACGGCGAGGCGCCGGCGGTGCAGATCTCCGCGGCCAAGCTGACGACGAAGATCGGTCCCGACACCGTCACGCAGGTCGAGCAGTTGCTGACCGCCGCGAAGATCAAGGCGGATTACGTGGCCTACGAAGGCACGTCGGTGCACGCGCGCTTCGCCGACACCGACACCCAGATCCACGCCCGCGACGTGCTGGCCGTCGGCCTCAACGGCGCCAACGCCGATCCCGACGCGGCGCCGTACGCGGTCTCGCTGAACCTGGTGGCGCGCGCGCCGCGCTGGCTGACGTCGCTCAACGCCAAGCCGATGTACCTGGGCCTGGACCTGCGCGGCGGCGTGCACTTCCTGCTGCAGGTCGACCTGAAGGCGGCCCTCGACAAGAAGATCGCGACGCTGTACTCCGACACGCGCACGCTGATGCGCGAGAAGTCGCTGCACCCGGCCGTCACGCGCGACGGCAACACGGTCACGGCCACGTTCCACGACCAGGCCGCGGCCGCGCAAGGCCTCAACCTGCTGACCGACACATTCCCCGACGTGCAGTGGAACTCGGTGCCCGAAGGCGAGGACGTCAAGATCACGGGCTCGCTCAAGCCCGCGGCCCTGCTGAAGGCGCAGGACGAGGCGATCCAGCAGAACATGACGACGCTGGCCAACCGCGTCGCGGGCCTCGGCACCTCCGAGCCGGTGATCCAGAAGCAGGGCGCCGACCGCATCGTCGTCGAGCTGCCCGGCATCCAGGACACCGCCAAGGCGCGCGACCTGATCGGCCGCACGGCGACGCTGGAAGTGCACATGCTCGACGAGAGCGCCGAGGCGAGCGCCGCGACGGCCGGCACCGGCCCGGTGCCGTTCGGCGACTCGAAATATCCGTACCGCGACGGCGGCGACATCATCGTCAAGAGCGACGTGGTCGTCAGCGGCGACGACCTGTCCGACGCCCAGCCCGGCCAGGACCAGAACCGCGCCGGCGCGGTCGTGACGCTGACGATGAACTCCAAGGGCGCGAGCATCATCCACACCGTCTCGGGCGACAACATCGGCAAGCGCATGGCGATCGTGCTGTTCGAGAAGGGCAAGGGCCAGGTCATCACGGCGCCGACGATCCAGAGCCAGCTCGACAAGCGCTTCGAGATCACCGGCATGCACAGCATCTCCGAGGCCAACGACCTCGCGCTGCTGCTGCGCTCGGGCGCGCTGGCCGCGCCGATGGAGTTCATCGAGGAGACGGCCATCGGCCCGAGCCTGGGCGCCGACAACATCGCCAAGGGCCTGGACAGCGTGATGTGGGGCTTCGCCGCCATCCTCGTGTTCATGTGCGCGTACTACCTGCTGTTCGGGGTGATCTCCACGCTGTCGCTGGGCGTGAACCTGCTGATGCTGGTGGCGGTGCTGTCGCTGATCCAGACCACGCTGACCCTGCCGGGCATCGCCGCCATCGCGCTGACGCTGGGCATGGCCATCGACGCCAACGTGCTGGTCAACGAGCGCATCCGCGAGGAACTGCGCGCAGGCAGCGCGCCGCAGACGGCGATCTCCGCCGGCTACGAGCGCGCGTGGGCCACCATCCTCGACTCCAACATCACGACGCTGATCGCCGGCCTGTCGCTGTTCGGCTTCGGCTCGGGCGCGGTGCGCAGCTTCGCGATCGTGCACTGCCTGGGCATCCTGACGTCGATGTTCTCGGCGGTGTTCTTCTCGCGCGGCCTGGTCAACCTCTGGTACGGCCGCCAGAAGAAGCTGAAGTCGGTGCTGATCGGCCAGGTCTGGAAGGGCGGCGCGAAGGTGCCGGGCGACCAGGTGCCGCAGCCGGACGACCTGGTCGTCGAGGACGGTGGCACGGCCCCGGCCGCCACGACGAAGCAGCGCGGCGCGGCCCGCTGATCCGCCCGGAACCTCAAGGAAACTGACATGGAATTCTTCCGTATCCGGCGCGACATCCCGTTCATGCGGCACGCGCTGGTGTTCAACATCATCTCGGCGCTGACCTTCGTGGCGGCCGTGTTCTTCCTCGTCACGCGCGGCCTGAACTTCTCGATCGAGTTCACCGGCGGCACCGCCGTCGAGGCCACCTACGTGCAGACGGCCGACCTCGAACGCCTGCGCGGTGTCGTCAGCCATCTGGGCTACGGCGACGTGCAGGTGCAGAACTACGGCACCTCGCACGACGTGATCATCCGCGTGCCGAC
Source organism: Scleromatobacter humisilvae (assembly GCF_023231945.1). Lineage (GTDB taxonomy): Bacteria > Pseudomonadota > Gammaproteobacteria > Burkholderiales > Burkholderiaceae_C > Scleromatobacter > Scleromatobacter humisilvae. Next base: position 1,528,913 of record NZ_JAJLJH010000001.1, on the reverse strand, counting down.
CAAGGCCGGCATCGACCAGAAGCAGGTGCCCAGCCACGTGTTCGAGGCGCTGTGCAAGGCGGAGTCGGGCACGGTCGGCACCAAGACCGAGACCACGTCCAAGGGCGAGGTCGTGACGCGGCCGTCCTGCGTCAACGACGCCAAGGCCGAGCCGGTGCTGCTCAAGCGCAGCGAGCTGGTGGGCCCGTCGGTGGGCGACGAGCTCAAGCGCGACGGCGCCTACGCGATGATCAGCGTGGTCGTCGGCATCATGCTGTACTTGGCGTTCCGCTTCGAGTGGAAGTTCTCGATCGCGGCCATCGTCGCCAACCTGCACGACGTCGTCATCATCCTGGGCTTCTTCGCGTTCTTCCAGTGGGAGTTCGGACTGTCGGTGCTGGCCGGCGTGCTCGCGGTGCTGGGCTACTCCGTCAACGAGTCGGTCGTCATCTTCGACCGGATCCGCGAGACGTTCCGGCGCTTCCGCAAGCTGACGACGATGCAGGTGATCGACCACGCGATCACGAGCACCATCAGCCGCACGATCATCACCCACTTCTGCACGCAGATGATGGTGCTGTCGATGCTGATCTTCGGCGGCCCGACGCTGCACTATTTCGCGATGGCGCTGACCATCGGCATCTGCTTCGGCATCTACTCGTCGGTGTTCGTCGCGGCGGCGATCGCGATGTGGCTGGGCGTCAAGCGCGAGGACCTCGTGCACACGTCCGGAAAGAGCGAGATCGACCCGAACGACCCGAACGCGGGCGCCGTGGTGTAGATTGCGTCAATAGACAGCCCCAGGGAAGCGAAGCCACCGGATGGTCGAGGCCAAATCGTCGCCAGATATCGCACGCAGGGCTCGGACCATGTTCGCCGAGCAGCTCGCCGAGGCCGGCGCGCGCCTGCTGGCCGCCGTGCTGGAGGCCGCCCGCGTGGCGCTCGACAAGCCCGCCGAGCGCTCCGTGGCCCAGCAGCGTCGCGACACGCTGCAGTCGCTGATGACGCACGGCGAGGAGTGGATCGAGCGCCAGAACGAGATGCTGCGCGACGCCGCCGCGGGCGACATCCCCAACACCACGACGGGCTCGCTCGTTGCGTCGATGACGGGCCAGACGCAGAAGCTGATGCTGGTCGACGACGAGACGGTGCAGAAGGAGATCTTCATCTCCCGCCTGTCGCAGGCGATCGTCGACGTGGCCGTCTGGGAGCTGAACGACCTGAAGACGCGCGTCGCCGCGCTCGAGAGCCTGGATGAGCTCTCCGACCACGACCTGTTCCGGCCGCAGCAGCTTGCCAAGGTCATCGTGCGCTCGTTCATCGACAGCGATTTCGGGCCCGGCGCCTGGGCGGACGTCGAGAACACGATGAAGCTGGAGATCTCGGCCCTCGCGACCGAGGCGTACCACGAGGCGAACCGCTTCCTGATCGAGAAGGGCGTGCTGCCCGACGTCAACCTGCGCACGCTGATTCGCCGCAGCGTCGACCGCGCGCCGGTTGTCGCCTCGCGCCAGATGCCGATGGAGGACTTCCGCAACACCAGCAGCGGCGGCGGCATCACCACGGGCGGCGGCGGCACGCAGTTCGCCCCGACGAGCTACGGCGGCCCGGGGGCCTACGGTGGCCAGGGCGCGGGCTACGGCGGCAGTCAGGGCGGTCATGGCGGCGGACAAGGCGGCTACGGCGGTGGACAAGGCGGCGGCTACGGCGGCCAAGGTGGTCAAGGCGGCGGGCAAGGTGGCGGGCAGGCCGGCTACGGCGGGCACGGCGGCGGCGGGCAAGGCGGCTACGGCGGCCAAGGCGGCGGCCAGGGCGGCTACGGCGGCCCAGGGGGTCATGGCGGCCAGGGCAGCGGCTACGTCGGCCCCGGCGGCGGCCAGGGCGGTGGCGGTGGCGGTGGCGGTAGCGCCCCCGGCCAAGGCAACGGCGGCGGCTACGGTGCGCCCGGCCAGGCCGGCGGCAACGGTGGCGGCGCCGGCGGCGCGGTTGGGTATTCCGGTGGCAATGGCCAGGGCGGCAATGGCGGCGCCGCTGGCGGCGGCCAGGGCGCACCCGGCGGCGGCGGCACGGCCGATTTCATGCGCAACGCCACGTTGCAGCCGATGGGCGGCGCGGCGGGCGCGGCCCCGGGCGGCGCGGGCGGGCCTGGCGCGCCGAATGTGGGCGTGAGCGTCACCGGCAACGTCAAGGCGCCCGCCGGCGGCGGTGGCGGCCCGTTCGTGTCGCCGCAGCAGGTGCAGGTCGACGCGACGCTGAGGCGCTTCGGCCGGACGATGGAGCGCCACGTCCAGGGCTTCATGAACACGCAGCGCTTCTCGATGCCGTCGGCCGAGATCACGGGCGCGATCGCGCAGGCGCAGCAGGTGTTCGTCCAGCAGGTCGAGGCGCGGCGCAACGAAGGCAGCGTCCTCGCGCCCACCGAGATGATCGAGGTGCTGCGCCAGCAGAAGCAGGAAATCAAGAGCACGGCCAACACGCAGGAGGAGCGCGCCACGATCGAGGTCGTCGCGCTGCTTTTCGCGAGCATCCTGACCGAGGATCGCATCCCGAGCGCAGTGCGCGTCTGGTTCGCGCGCCTGCAGATGCCGACGCTGCGCGTGGCGATGGCCGAGCCCGACTTCTTCTCGTCGGCGCAGCATCCGGCGCGCCGCCTGATCGACCGCATGGGCGCCTCCGTGATGGGCTTCGACGCCGCGCCGCAAAGCGCCGGCCCCGAGCTCGAGGCTGAAGTGGCGCGCGTGGTGCAGGTCGTCGAGGCCTTCCCCGAGACCGGCCGCAAGGTGTTCCAGACGGTGCTGGTCGAGTTCGAGCGTTTCCTGGAGAAGTTCTTCCGCGACCAGAACGAGGTCACGAAGAAGGGCGTGTCGCTCGCCAGCCAGGTGGAGCAGCGCGAGACGCTGGCCATCCAGTACACGATCGAGCTGCGCAAGCTGCTCGACGGCGTGCCGGTGCAGGACGGCGTGCGCGAGTTCCTGTTCCAGGTCTGGGCCGACATCCTCGCCACCACCGCCATGCGCCACGGCCTGCAGAGCGACGAGACGCGCGTCGTGCGCGAGGCCGCGCTGGAACTGGTGTGGATCGCCAGCGCCAAGACCACGCGCGAGGAGCGCGCCGACGTCATCCGCCGCCTCGGCCCGCTGCTGGCGGCGCTGCGCCAGGGCATGCTCGCCGGTGGCCTGCCGCCGGAGCGCCAGGAGACCTCGCTGCGCTCGCTCAACGTCGCGCTGACCGCCGCCTTCGCGGCGCGCACGTCCACCATCGACCCCGACCAGTTCGGACGCCTCAAGCAGCGCCTCGAGGCGCTGGACGAGATCCTGCCGGACGCCGACTTCGAGATCGACGATTCGTTCGCGCTGGACCTGTCCGGCCACGAGTCGGACGAGCTCGAGATCGTCGCCGAGGGCGGGTCGACGCCTTCGGCCGGCGCGCTCGCCGCCGCCGACGAGATGATGGTCGGCGCCTGGTACATGCTGGACTACCGCGATCGCCAGGAAGCCGTCCAGCTGGCCTGGCAGGGCATGCGCAAGCAGCTGTCGCTGTTCGTCTCGTCCAGCGGCCGCTGCGTGCTGTTCCAGCGCCGCCGCCTCGCCGCGTTCTTGCAGGCGCAGTTGCTGGTCGCCGCGCAGGACGAATCGCTGACCATCGCGGCCACGCGCAGTGCGATCGAGAAGATCAACGCGGATCCGGATCGCCTGAAGTAGGCACCCCAACGAAAACGGCTCCCGCGGGAGCCGTGCTTCATGACGCGCTGCGCGCCAGGGTCAGTGGATCAGGCGCTCTTCGGGCGCGACGAACAGCTCGTCGAGGATCAGCGCGTCAGGCTCCTCGCCCAGGCTCCAGAACACCATCAGGATGATGATCTTCATGTCGTCGAGGTCGAGCGGATTGCCGCCGGCGGCCATCGCGCGGTCGATCACCATCTCGCGCATCGGCGGCGGCAGCACGCCGGCCGATTCGAGGAAGGTGACGAAGCCGACGGAGGTCTCGCCCAGCGATTCGATCTCGCGATCCGAATACAAGCGGATGGCATCGTCCGATTGCACGCCGGTGTAGCCCTGCGACGTGTCGGCCAAGCCGTCCAGCCAGTGCAGCGCTTCCTGGATTTCGTCCGTCTCGAAGCCGACGGCGGTCAGCTTGCGCGACAACTGGTCGTGATCCGGACAGGCGTCCGGTCGCCAGTAGTTCTCGTACAGGTAGACAAGGACGTCAAACATGAACTGACTATACCGCAGCGGCCCGCGGCGGCAAGCGGGAGTTGGCATGGGACAAAGGCGCTGTTGGACCTTTGTGAAATCGTCGCCGCGGGGGCCGGATTTACATCTCGAAGTCGCCTGCGGCGGCGCATTGCGTGCGACGATCAGTGGCTCGACTGGGCTGATTCCGCGCGAACCCGCGCCGATCTCAGGCCAACGCGCGCCGCTGCAGCAGGCCGCCGGGCAGCCGCTCGACGACCCCCGCGAGCTCGAGGTCGAGCAGGCGCGCGGCCAATTGGTCGGACGGCATCCCGGTGCGGGCCGCCAGCGCGTCGAACGTGACCGGATCGTGGCCCAGCGCCGCCCGCAGCGCGCCGTCCGGGCCGGCGGCGATGCCGTCATCCGTGGCCGTCGCGAACAACGAGGGCCGCGCCGGCGACAGCGTCGCCCGCCGTGTCTCGCCGAGCGGCCCGAAGCGCAGCTCGCGCAGCACGTCGTCGGCGTTCTCCACCAGCTTCGCGCCTTCCTGGATCAGCCGGTGACAGCCCTGCGACTGCTGCGAATGGATGGAGCCGGGGATCGCGAAGACGTCCCGCCCGCTCTCGACCGCCATGCGCGCCGTGATCAGCGAGCCGGACTCGAGGGCCGCTTCCACCACCAGCGTGCCGCGCGACAGGCCCGCGATCAGCCGGTTGCGGCGTGGGAAGTTGTCGGGCAGGGGGATCGCCCCCAGCGGATATTCGCTGGCCACGAGGCCGTTGCGGGCGATGCGTCGCATCAGGGCGCGGTGGCTGGACGGATAGCAGCGATCCAGGCCGGTGCCCACGAACGCGACGGTGCTGCCCGGTCCGTCCAGGCCGCCTTCGTGCGCCGCGCCGTCGACGCCCATGGCGAGGCCCGACACGATCGCGAGTCCGCGTTCACTCAACGCTCGGGCGAAGGCGCGGGCATTGTCGACGCCCTGGGGCGTGGCGTTGCGACTGCCGACGATGGCGACGCTCTGGGCAGAGAGCAGCTCGACGCGGCCCAGCGTGAACAGCAGCAGCGGCGGATCGGCCGTCTCCAGCAGCAGCGTCGGATAGCGCGGGTCGCCGAGGGTGACGATGTCGCGCGGCTCGTCGTCGGCCGAGGCGTCCAGCCAACGCCGGGTGGCTGCGACCAGGGCGTCATCGCGCGCCTCGCGCCGCCTCAGGACACGGACGACGTCGCGACCGGTCAGCGACAGCAGCGTGGGGTCGTCGGCGGCCAGCACCCGCTCGGCCGAGCCGAGCGCCGCGAGCAGCTTGCGCGCGGTGGCGCGACCGATCCCGGGCGTGCAGGCCAGCCGCAGCCAGGCGGCCAGTTCGTCTTGGGACAGCATGGACGCACCGGTGGCGAAGGATCAGCGGACGGGTGCGGCCAGGGCGAGCGAGGACGACGACGACCGGTCGGGAAGGACGGAACCGGTCGCCGCGGTGGCTCAGGGCTGCGTGATGCGATCGCCCGGCAGCGTCGGGATCGTCGTCTCGAGCACGAGGCCGTAGGCCATGCGGTCGAACACGCGGAACACGAACACCACGCCGATGCGCTCGTCGGGCAGCTTGATCAGCTTGCCGTGCTCGACCGACTTGTCGTTCATCACGGCGCCTTCGTGCCACAGCGCGAGCACGGTGCCGCGCTCGAGGCCGTCGCGCGCGCCGCGGTTGAGCGACACGATCTGGTTGGAGCCGGCCGACATGGCGTCGCCGTACAGCGAGACGACCTTGCCGTTGACCGGATTGGCCGGCGGATGCGGCACGAACGGCGCGAAGTCGCGCACCGTGGCGGGCGCGAGACGATCCCCGATGGCCACGTCTTCCTTGTTGCTCGTGATCGTGAAGGACGATGGGACGCTCAGGCCGTTGGTCTCCGCGCCCGGGCGCGATTCGCCGTCCTGCTTGCGATCTGCGGAGCCGACGTAGCGCGCCTCGTAGCCGAGGATCTGCTTGGTGTCCGGATCGACCAGCGCCTTGGGCTCGCGGAAGATCTGCCAGCTGCGGATGTTGCCGAGGTCGCCTGCGACGTAGGCGGTGTCGCCCCGCTGCAGCAGCATCCGGTTTTCCTGCACGGCCACGATGCGCGGGGCGGTGGCCATCTGGTTGGAGTCGAAGATCATCGCGTCCGTGAGGAACGGCGAGATCAGATTCATCGGGATCGACGCGATCGCGGCCGATTCGGACGATTCGCTGCGAATCGACGGCGACAGTTTGATGGTGTCGCCGACGCCGCCCACGGTGGTTCCGAGTTTCAATCGGGCCATGCCGTCGATTTTCTCGAGCACCAGCAACTGCCCCGGATAGATCAGGTGGGGGTTGTGAATCTGTTCGAGATTCATTCCCCACAGCTCGGGCCAGCGCCACGGGCTTTTGAGGAACATGCCGGAAATGTGCCAAAGCGTATCGCCACGCTTGACCGTATACGTGTCGGGCGCGTTTTCGGCGAGCTCGGACAGCGGCACGCCCTTGGAGGCGACCTGCTGCGCGGTGCTGCGTTGCTCCGGCGTGATGGGGAAGGCCTGCGTCACGGACGGCGCGGCGGCCAGCACGGCCAGTGCGAGCGCGGCGAAGTTCAGGGCCGCAGCGGGCTGCGCAATGGCGGTACGTCGGAATCGAAAGGTCATGTCCAGAAAACTCCCGGGCCATCGAAGGCATTTGGGACGCAAGTGGCACGGAACCCGCACGAAGCTGCGACAATTCCGATTTGGCCGGAGTATCCGGCCAGCCTAGAAACTAGCAAATTTGCCGCAGATTCTGCCCGCAAACCCCTGTTGTCGCAATGAATCGGACACTCCGTTACGACGGAGATAGGCGTTCACCCTCAGTCCGAACGTTGCGTCTCAACACATTCTGCACCGCGGTCGCAAGAGGTCTCGCCGGATTAATCGTGAATTTCGTGGCAGATTTCCAGGAACGATCTTTCCATGTCCCAACTCCAGATTCTCCGCTACCCTGATCCGCGCCTGTACACGGTCGCCAAGCCCGTCGCCGAAGTCACCGACGAGATCCGCGCGCTCGCCGACGAGATGATCAAGGTGATGTACGCATCCGACGGCGTCGGCCTCGCAGCGACCCAGGTCGACCACCACATCCGCCTGATCGTGATGGACACCTCCGAGACGCACGACCAGCCGCGCGTGCTGATCAACCCCGAGCTGGTGGCCGGCTCCGACGACTGGATCCTCGGCGAGGAAGGCTGCCTGTCGGTGCCGCAGGTCTACGAGAAGGTGGAGCGTCACGCCCGCGTGCGCGTGCGCGCGCTCGACCGCGATGGCCAGCCGTACGAGTTCGACGCCGAGGGCCTGACGGCGGTCTGCGTCCAGCACGAGATGGATCACCTGATGGGCAAGGTGTTCGTCGACTACCTGAGCCCGCTCAAGCGCGACCGCATCAAGACCAAGATGCTGAAGAAGACGCGCGACGAGCAGAAGCGCTGATGACCTTGCGCGCCGCATTCGCGGGAACGCCCGAGTTCGCCTCGACGGCGCTCGCCGCGATCCACGCCGCCGGCCACACGGTGCCGCTGGTGCTGACCCAGCCGGACCGTCCGGCCGGGCGCGGCATGAAGCTGACACCGTCGCCGGTCAAGCAGCTGGCGCTGGACCTGGGCGTGCCGGTGGCGCAGCCTCGCAGCCTGCGGCTGGACGGCAAGTTCCCGGACGAGGCCGAAGCCGGCCGCGCCGCGCTCGAGGCCGCGCGCCCGGACGTGCTCGTCGTGGCGGCCTACGGCCTGATCCTGCCGCAGTGGGTGCTGGCCCTGCCGCGCCTGGGCTGCCTCAACATCCACGGCTCGCTGCTGCCGCGCTGGCGCGGCGCCGCGCCGATCCACCGCGCGATCGAGGCCGGCGACGCCGAGACCGGCATCACCATCATGCAGATGGACGCCGGCCTGGACACCGGCGACATGCTGCTGATCGAGCGCGAGCCCGTCGCCTTCGACGACACCACCGGCCTGTTGCACGACCGTCTCGCCGCGCTCGGCGCCCGCATGATCGTGCAGGCGCTGGCCGACGCCGAGGCCGGGGTGCTGAAGCCGGTCCGGCAGCCCGAGGTGGGCGTCAACTACGCCCACAAGATCGCCAAGACCGAGGCTGCGATCGACTGGACGCTGCCGGCCGACGTCATCGAGCGCCGCGTACGCGCCTTCGATCCGTTTCCCGGCGCCACCTTCCAGGCGCACGGCGAGACGGTCAAGCTGTGGCGCGCGCAGGTCGAACGGCTCGGCATCGCCGCCGCGCCCGGCACGGTGATCGCGGTCGACGCCCAGCAACTGGTCGTGGCCTGCGGCGACGGCGCGCTGGCCTTGCTGGACGTGCAGCGCCCGGGCGGCAAGCGCGTCGCGGTCGCGCAATGGCTGCAGGGCCAGCCGCTGGCGCGCGGGGACGTCCTGGGCTGAACGCGAGGCGGAACTGGGCGGCGCTCGCCGTCCAGTTCCGGCGATCGACGGCTCAAGCCCGGCGCGCGGCGGCCGATAACGGACGCATAGACCCGTCCCAGCCATGCGCCGTCCTCTCATCCTCCTCGCCATCCTGTCCACGCTCGCCGGTTGCGACCAGCTCGGGCTGGAAGCGGCGTCGGTGACGGCCGCGCGCGTCGAGGCCGACGGCAAGGCCGTAGGCGCCGCCTGCCGCCACGGCGGCCGCGCGATCGAGGACTGCTTCACGCTCAACAAGCGCGTCGACAAGGCCGCCATCTACGCCGGCTGGCGCGAGATGGACGACTACATGCGCGAGAACAAGCTCGAGGCCGTCGTCCCGACGCTCGGCCCGGGCTCGAAGAAGACGGCTGAAGCCGACGACGCTGCGGCCGACACCGCCAAGGCCGACGCCGGTGCGGACAAGCCCGCCGACAAGACTGCCAAGGCGCCGTCGCCCAAGGTCGAGAAGATCGCCAGGATCGACAAGTCGGCCGCCGAGAAGCCGGTCGAGAAGTAGCCGCCAGCGTCCGCTTCGCGACTTGCGAAGCCACCCCGTCGCCGCCTTGAGACAATGGCGCGATGACCACCTCGACGCCGCTCTGGCGCCATCCCGAATTCGCCGTCGGTGCGCGCGAGACGCGCGACGTCTCGCTGGGCATCGGCGCGTGGGGCCTCGTCGCGGGCATCGCGATGTCCAAGGCGGGGCTGGGCTCGGCGTTCGCCGTCCTGATGTCGCTGTGCGTGTTCGCCGGCAGCGCGCAGCTGGCCGCGCTGCCGCTGATGGTGCAGGGCGCGCCGCTGTGGGTGATCTGGGCCACGGCCTTCTGCGTGAACCTGCGCTTCATCATCTTCAGCGCGGGCTGGCGGCCGTACTTCGAGTCGCTGCCGCGCGCGAAGCGCCTGTTCATCGCGTACTTCACCGTCGACTTCACCTACATCGCGTTCATGCGGCGCTTCCCCAAGCCGGTGGACGTGCGCGCGCACCAGGCCTACGTCGCAGGCAACGCCACGGTGAGCTGGGTCGCCTGGCAGTCGATGACGGTGCTGGGCGTCGTGCTGGCCGACGTGATCCCCGAGCGCTGGGGCCTCGGCTTCGCGGGCTCGCTGGCGCTGCTGGGCATCACGGCGTCGCTGCTGGTCGACCGCACGACCTGGCTGGCCGCCGCCGTGGCCGCCTGCGCCGCACTGGCGGCGTTCGCGCTGCCGTTCCACCTGAACATCGTGGTCGCGATCGCCGCGGCGATGGCCGTCGGGGTGCTGATCGACCACGTCTCGGCCGCGCGGCCCGCGGCCGATGCCACGAAGGACGCCGCATGACGACGTGGATGACCCTCGCCGCGATCGCCGGCCTCACCGTCGTCAGCGTCGTGACGCGCGGCTTCTTCATGATCCCGAACCGCGAGGTGCCGATCCCGGCGTGGCTGCGCGAGGCGCTGCGCTACGCGCCGCTGGCCGCGCTGGTGGCCGTGCTGCTGCCCGAGATCGCGATGACCGGCGACCACCTCATCTCGACCTGGAAGGACGCCCGGATCTACGCGACGGCGACGGGCATCCTCGTGTTCTGCACCACCCGCAGCCTGCTCGGGACGATACTCGCGGGTACCGCGACCCTGCTGGCCCTGCGGCTGACCCTCGGCTGGTGAGCTCCTCCCATTCCAATCTGACTGTGTGAATGCCATGAAAGTGATCCGTTTCTCCGACCTCGCCGCCTCGGGCCAAGCCAAGGGCAAGCGCGTGTTCATCCGCGCCGACCTCAACGTGCCGCAGGACGACGCCGGCAACATCACCGAGGACACGCGCGTGCGCGCCTCGGTGCCCTGCATCAGGATGGCGCTGGACGCCGGTGCCGCGGTGATGGTGACCAGCCACCTGGGCCGTCCCACCGAAGGCGAGTTCAAGCCCGAGGATTCGTTGGCGCCTGTCGCGAAGCGTCTGTCGGAGCTGCTGGGCCGCGACGTGCCGCTGGTGGCCAACTGGGTCGACGGCGTCGACGTCGAGCCGGGCAGCGTCGTGCTGCTGGAGAACGTGCGCGTCAACAAGGGCGAGAAGAAGAACAACCCCGAGCTCGCGAAGAAGATGGCCGCGCTGTGCGACATCTTCGTCAACGACGCGTTCGGCACCGCGCATCGCGCCGAGGCCTCGACCTACGGCATCGCCGAATACGCGCCCGTCGCCTGCGCCGGCCCGCTGCTGGCCGCCGAGATCGACGCCATCACCCAGGCGCTGGCCAATCCGAAGCGGCCGCTGGTGGCCATCGTCGCGGGCAGCAAGGTCTCGACCAAGCTGACGATCCTGCAGGCGCTCTCGGCCAAGGTCGACGGCCTGATCGTGGGCGGCGGCATCGCCAACACCTTCATGCTGGCCTCGGGCCTGAAGATCGGCAAGAGCCTGGCCGAGCCCGACCTCGTCGCCGACGCCAAGGCCGTCATCGAGTCGATGAAGGCGCGCGGCGCCGCGGTGCCGATCCCGACCGACGTCGTCGTCGCCAAGAAGTTCGCCGCCGATGCCGAGGCCACCGTGAAGGCCGCGACGGACGTCGCCGACGACGACCTGATCCTGGACATCGGCCCGCAGACGGCCGCGAAGCTCGCCGAGCAGCTCAAGGCCGCCGGCACCATCGTCTGGAACGGCCCGGTCGGCGTGTTCGAGTTCGACGCCTTCGCGCACGGCACCGAGACGCTGGCGCGCGCCATCGCCGCGAGCCCGGCGTTCAGCATCGCCGGCGGCGGCGACACGCTGGCCGCCATCGCCAAGTACGGCATCGAGAAGGACGTCGGCTACATCTCCACCGGCGGCGGCGCGTTCCTCGAGATCCTCGAAGGCAAGAAGCTGCCGGCGTTCGAGATCCTGGAAAAGCGCGCCGCCTGAAGTCCGTAGCACGAAGGCAAGGCGGCGGCGTGGCGGCGCCGAGTCCGCCGCGTCGTCCGAGGGGGCGTTCTTGACCGCGCCCGGGGCCGCGGCGATGCTGTAATCAGGATGTAACCCCAGCCGGTGGGGCGCGCCCATAATCGCGTTATCCAGTTACCTTGCTACAGAGGCGCGCAGGCGCCCAGGAGACATCCCGTCATGACCCGTGGTACCAAGATCGTCGCGACCCTCGGCCCCGCCACCAGCGATCCGGAGGTGCTCGAGCGGCTGATCCGCGCCGGCGTCGACGTGGTGCGCCTGAACTTCAGCCACGGCAAGGCGCAGGACCACATCGACCGCGCGAACCTCGTGCGCGAGATCGCCGAGCGCGTCGGCCGCACCGTCGCGCTGATGGCCGACCTGCAAGGCCCGAAGATCCGCGTCGGCAAGTTCGTCGACGGCAAGGTGATGCTCGTCAAGGGCGAGCGCTTCGTGCTCGACGCGTCGCGCACCGAGCCGGGCGACATCAACGGCGTCGGCCTCGACTACAAGGAACTGCCGCGCGACGTGAAGCCCGGCGACACGCTGCTGCTCAACGACGGCCTGATCGTGCTGACGGTCGAGGAGGTCAAGGGCGACAAGGTGCACACGATCGTCAAGGTCGAGGGCGAGCTGTCCAACAACAAGGGCATCAACAAGCAGGGCGGCGGCCTCACGGCGCCGGCGTTGACGGCCAAGGACATGGACGACATCCGCACCGCCGCAAGCTTCCGCTGCGACTACCTCGCGGTGAGCTTCCCGAAGAACGCGACCGACATGGAGATGGCGCGCCAGCTTGCCAACGTGGCGGGCGAATCGCAGCGCCACAAGCCGGCGATGATCGCGAAGATCGAGCGCACCGAGGCGATCCCGAATCTCGAGTCGATCCTGAAGGCGAGCGACGGCATCATGGTGGCGCGCGGCGACCTGGCCGTCGAGGTCGGCAACGCCTCGGTGCCAGCGCTGCAGAAGCGCATGATCCGCATGGCGCGCGAGATGGACAAGGTCGTCATCACCGCCACGCAGATGATGGAGAGCATGATCCTCGCGCCGGTGCCCACGCGCGCCGAGGTCAGCGACGTCGCCAACGCCGTGCTGGACGGCACCGACGCCGTGATGCTCAGCGCCGAGACCGCGGCCGGCCGCTACCCGATCGAGACCGTCGAGACCATGGCCGCGATCGCGCTCGAGGCCGAACGGGCCGACGACGTGCAGCTGATCGAGACGACCTTCATCAACAAGAAGTTCGGCCGCATCGACCAGTCGATCGCGATGGGCGCGCTGTTCACCGCGCAGCACCTGGGCTGCAAGGCGATCGTCGCGCTGACGGAGTCGGGCTCGACGGCGCTGTGGATCAGCCGCCAGCGCTCGCAGGTGCCCATCTTCGCGCTGACCTCGCAGCCGACGTCGCTGCGCCGCATGGCGCTGTATCGCAACGTCACGCCGCTGATGATGCCGACCTACGACGACCGCGACACCGCGCTCGCCGAGGCCGAGCGCCTGCTGGTCGCGCGCGGCGTGTTCCGCCCGGGCGACACCTACGCGATCACCTGCGGCGAGCCGATGGGCTACCCGGGCGGCACCAACATGTTGAAGATCTGCCGCGTCAATTGAGCCCCCACGCTCGCCGGCGCTCGCTGCCCCGCGGAGCCGGATCCGCGGCTCCCTCGGACTTCTCTCGCGCCGTTTGAGCGACAGCGTCGGCGGCGACCGGGCCTCGCTGCTTGGGTCGACAATGGGCGACCCGTGAGGACGCTCCATGTTCAAGAACCTGTTCAACAAGATCAAGTCCGCGCCGGCGGCGCCGGCCGCGCCCGTCGCGGTGCCCGACGACATCGCCGGCGCCGACGCGCTGGTCGTCCAAGGCAACGAGCGCGAGGATGCCGGCGACCTGGCGCAGGCCGAGGGCTTGTACCGCCAGGCCATCGCCATCGCGCCGGGCCATCCGCGCACGCACCTGAACCTGGGCATCCTGCTCGCGGCCAAGGGCGACGGCGCCGGGGCCGAACGGGCCTACCAGGCCTGCCTGGCCATCGCGCCGGACCATCCGTTCGGCAACTACAACTACGCCCGCCTGCTGGTCCTGCGCGACGACTTCGCGCGGGCCGAGCCCTTGGTCGCGGCCGCCGTCCGCGCCAAGCCGGACTTCCCGCAGGCGCTGGTCGTGCAGTCCAACGTGCTGGATGCGCTCGGCAAGACGGCGCCGGCGATCGCGGCGATGGAGGCCGCCCTGCGCCTGCAGCCCGGCGACGCGGGTGCGTGGCTGAACCTGGCGGTGATGCTGGCCGGGCAGTCGCGCACCGACGATGCCGTCGTTGCGTTGAAGCGCGCGCTGGAGGGCATGCCCGACAACCTGGAAGCGCTGACGCTGCTGAGCCGCCTGCTGCGCGACCAGGGCTTCGCGGCCGAGGCCCTGGCGGCCGTGCGGCGTGCCATCGAGAAGGCGCCCGGCGCCTGGGGCAACCGCTCGTTCGAGCTGCTGCTGATGATCTTCGCCGACGGCATCGCGGGCGACGACATCTTCCGCCGCCATGTCGAATTCGGGGCCGACCTCGAACGCGCCGTGCCCGTCCGCTTCGACGCCTGGCGCGACTCGGCCGATCGCGCGCGCCGGCTGCGCATCGGCTATCTCTCGAGCGACCTGTACCTGCACCCGGTGTCGTTCTTCCTGATCCCCGTCCTCGAGCAGCACGACCGCTCGCAGGTCGAGGTGTTCTGCTATTCGTACGGCGAGACCGAGGATTTCATCACCGAGCGCATGCGCACGCTCAGCGACCACTGGCGCCCGGCGCACGACATGACGGACGCGCAGCTGGCCGACGCGATCCACGCGGACGGCATCGACGTGCTGGTCGACCTCGTCGGCCACACCGCGCAGCCGCGCCTGGGCGTGTTCGCGCAGCGGCCCGCGCCGGCGCAGGTGTCGTGGATCGGCTACCTCAACACGACGGGCCTCACGACGATGGACTTCCGCCTCGGCGATCGCCGCACCGACCCGATCGCGATCGCGCAGCCCGTGCACACCGAGCGCCTGGTGCACATGCCCGTCAGCCAATGGTGCTACCGGCCGCTGTTGGACGAGCCGCTGGGCCCCGACGCGCCGTTCGAGCGCAACGGCCACGTCACGTTCGGCTCGTTCAACGCGGCGTTGAAGGTCTCGCCGGCGATGAGCCGCCGCTGGGGCGAGCTGCTGGCGCGGGTGCCCGGGTCGCGACTGGTCGTGGCCAACGTCAATTCCGAGCGCAAGCGGGCGGCCATCCGGGAGGACATCGCGAGCCAGGGGGTGGCGGTCGACCGTGTCGAGTTCCTGGCCCGGGTGCCGCTGAACAAGTACCTCGCCTCGTACAACGCGGTCGACATCTCGCTGGACGCCTTCCCGTACGGCGGCGGCACGACCACCTTCGATTCGCTGTGGATGGGCGTGCCCGTCGTCGCCACGGTGGGGGAGCGCTCGGTCTCGCGCAGCGCAGCCAGCCTCCTCGAGGAGCTGGGCCTGGCGGACTGGATCGCGCCGACCATTGAAGACTTCGTGGAGCTGGCGGTCGCGCGCGCGTCCGACCTGCGCGCGCTCGCGTCGCTGCGGCAGGCGCTGCGGGAGCGCCTGCGCGCGTCGCCGCTGACCGACATGCCGCGCTTCGTGCGCGACCTCGAGGCCGCCTACCGCGAGATGTGGATCGCGCGCAGCGATTCGCTCAGTGGATCGTGCCCTTGAGCAGCTTCTCGACGCGCCCGCTGGCCTTGGTCGGCTGCAGCGCCACTTCCGGGTGGGCCTTGGCGTAGACGCGGAACACCTCGTCGATGAAGCTGGGACCGACGTCGTCGACGCCGTCGAAGTCAAGCTCCGCCGTCGCGAACAGCTCCAGGCGCGAGACGACCCAGCGCGCCTGGGCGCGCGAGTCCAGCGTCAGGCCGTTGTCGGTCAGCAGGCGCAGCGGCACCTGGGTGCGGCTGAAGTCCAGCGGCGCTTCCTCGGAGCCGAAGGCGCTGTAGGTGTCGGTCGGGCGCACGGTGGAATCGAGCGCCAGGCTGACGAACACGGTGGTGCCCGTGCGATTGAGCGGATGGCTGCGGAACTGCACCGACTCGCCGCGGTGGCGCCATTGCAGCACCTGCCCGTTGGACTGCAGGTTCATCGCGTCGACCATGCGCGCGACGAAGAACAGGCCGCGGCCGCCGTGGCATTCGGGCTGCGTCGTCAGGCGGCCCTTCGAGATCTCGAGCGCCGCGCGCTGGGCGTCCGGCAGGTCGGCCTTGGCCGCGAGCTGCTTGAACACGCCGAGGCCGTCGTCGCCGATCAGGATGTGCAGGTGGGTGGGCGTCTGGCGCACCGAGACCGTCACGCGCGTGGCCTGCGCGTGGTCGATCGCGTTGTTGAGGAGCTCGCCGAACACGTGCTGGGCGATGCGCGCGACGGCGGGGCTCAGCTGCAGCACCGGGTGCACGTCGCGCAGCCAGGGCGTGTGCTCGTCCAGGCCGGCGACCGCGTACTCGGTGGTGACCTCGCGCTGCACGCCGGGCTTGAAATGCGGGCGCGTGTTGCCGTTGCGCTCGATCCAGCCGTTCTCGACCAGGCGCTTGAGCTGCTTGGTCATCGTGCCGCGCGACACCGAGTGGCGCTTGGCCAGCACGGGGCCGAGATCGGTCGGATGCGCCAGCACGTCGGCAGTGATCGTGCGGGTCAGGGTCGAGAGTTCAATGCGTGCCATCAAGGTGCTCCGGGCCGCCTCGGGACGGCGGCTCAACTCGGCACAGTTTCCCGGACCTGCAGCGCGCGAACGCGCCGAACAAGACCGGAAAACCGGTCGAGTTCCGAGCGACCGGGCGATCAGGCGGGCTTGGCGACGCCGGCCGCTTCGAACAGCGCGTCCTCGAGGGCGCGCACCGGCGCCTGGTCGAAGAACAGCGCATGGCGGCGCTGCGCGATCTCGCGCTCGACGTGCGCGCGCCAGGCCTCGTCCTCGACCAGGCGCAGCGCGATGTCGGCGAACTCGGCCGGCGTGGTGGCGACCAGTTCGTCGAGGCCGAGGAAGCGCAGCGGGCCGCTGGCCAGCCGGCCGCGCATGAACTTGTCCTCGAACGCCACGACGGGCAGGTCGCACTCGAGGCCTTGCACGGCCGTGTTGAAGCCGGAGAAGCCCAGCGTGTCGAGCAGCGCCGTCGAGCGTTGCATCAGCCCGAAGAAGCGGCCGCGGTTGAGCGTCGGGATCCAGGCGACGGTGCGGTCGTAGTCGACCCCGGCGTTCGCGAAGGCCTTGCGCATGCGCTGTTCGACCTGCGCCGACATCGCCGGTCGATGGCTGCCGAAGAACACCAGCCGGCCGGCGCCGCGCGCCTGCAGCCGCGCCGCGATCGCCACCAGCGCCGCGTCGCCCTGCGGCGTGTACTTGAACGGCGTGCCGGGGCACAGCAGCAGCGGTTCGGCCGGGTTCAGGCCCAGCGTCGCGAAGTCGGGCGCGACCACCGCCGGCTGCAGCGGCTGCAGGCACACGCCCAGGTGCGGCAGCGCGACGAGGCGTTCCGAGTAATGCGACGCGCCGTTGGCGGGCTCCAGCGCCTGCGCGGAGATGAACAGGTCGATCGTCGGCAGCCCGGTGGTCAACGGCTGGCCCCAGGCCGCGGCCTGCACGGGCGCGAGCCGCATCGCGGCGAGCCTGGTGGTGAGCGGATGCATGCCGATCTCGGGGTAGATCAGCACGTCCAGCCGCGCGTCGACGATCGCCTGCGCCCAGTCGTCCAGCGTCACCGGTTTGTCGACGAACGCTGTCGCGTCGCGGCGCGCCCGGGCGGTCTCGTCGTCGCTGGCGGGTTCGAGCTTGAACAGCGTCAACTCGATGCGCTCGCGATCGAAGTGGCGCACCCAGCCCTGCGTGATCGCGTTCCACACCGAGTGGTCGCGCACCTGCGCAGCGGCGATGCCCACGCGCAGCTTGCGCGCGGCGGTCGGGCGCGGGTCCAGCGGTGGCGCGGCGACGCTGGCCATCAGCCGTGCGACGGTCTTGCCGTAAGGCATGAGCAGCGGCCGCACGTCGACCGGGTGGTAGGCCAGGTAGAACGGTTGCGCGCTGCCCACGCCCCTTGCGCCGGAGACGGCGCGGGCGGGCGTGAACCAGGCGTCGAGCTCGGACAACGCGCGCGAGAAGGCGCGGCGCGAGGCCTCCATCTGCGCGGCGTCGTCGTAGACCGGGCGCAGGTGCGACATCGCGAGCGCGAAGCGGGCGCGGCTGTCCTGCGGATCGCGCTCCACGGCGCGCGCGAACTGCTTCGTCGCCTCGGCGGCGTGGCCGGCGCCCAGCAGCGCGTTGCCGTAGCCGAGGAAGGTCGCCGCATCCGCATCCGCGATGGCGGCGGCGCGCCGGTACAGGTCGACGGCCTCCTCGATGCGCCCTTGCGCGAAGTGCGCCGCGGCCTGCATCGCCAGCGCCGCGCCGCTGTCCGGGTGCGCGCTCGCGAAGGCCTGGCCGTGGCGCATCGCCTCGTCGCCGCGGCCGCCGTCCACAAGCGCGCCGACCAGCGCCTCGTGCGCGGCGGCGAGCGCGGGGTCGAGCTGGACCGCCTTGCGCAGCTGCTCGATGGCGGCGTCGTGGTCGCCGAGATCGCGCAGAAAGACGCCGAAGTTGTGCCGCGCGACCGCGTCGTCGGGCGCGCCGAGCACCGCATGCGCGAAGGCGTCGCGCGCCAGGCCGGCGTCGCCGAGGCCGGCCAGCGCCTGCCCGCGCGCGCCGAGCGCGCGCGAGTCGCCGGGCGTGATCGCCAGCGCCGCATCGGCGGCCTCCAGCGCGCGCTTCGGATTGCCGGCCATCTGGCTGGCGATCGCCAGGTGCAGCCAGCCGCGGGCTTCGCGCGGGCGGGCCTTGACGCTGGACTCGAACACCGCGACCGCGCCGCGGCCGTCGCCGGTGTCCAGCAGCGAGGCACCGAGCAGGTCGGCGATCTCGGCGGACTTCGGGCTGCCGGCGAAGGCGCGCTTCAAGGGCACGACCGATTCGGCGATGCGTCCCAGCTGCCGCAACACGTTGCCGAGGTTGGACTGCGCGTCGACATGCGCCGGCTGCGCCTTGGCGGCGCGCTCGAACTGCTCGCGCGCCTCGTCGAGCCGGCGCGCGCGCAGGAGCGTCGTGCCGAGGTTGTTGAGGGCGGTCGCGTCCTTGGGCCTGGACGCGAGGGCCTGCGAGATCAGCGTCTCGGCCGCGGCGAGGTCGCCGCGCTGCAGCGCGATCACGCCCAGCAGGTGCGTGGCGTCGAAGTGGCCCGGCGCCTGCGCGACGACCTGGCGATACAGCGCCTCGGCCTCGTCCAGGCGGCCGGCCTGGTGCAGGGCGACGGCCTGGTTCAGCTGTGCGGCGCCGGCGGAGGTCGGGCCCTTCTGGTTCGGGCGCGGCGGCGCGGGCATCAGACCTCGCGCTGCGAATTGGCGCCGGCCACCACGGTGGCGAGCGCGTAGGCGAGCTCGTCCACGAACGGCTTCGGGTACTTCGCCTCGAGCAGCGCCCACTTCATGCGGTTGGCGATGCGGGCCTTCTGGTACAGGTTGGGCTTCTCGCGCTGCACGAACTGCTGGGCGCGGCGCAGCAGGTCGTTGTGCGACTTGGCGAGCTGCTCTCCGGCCTTCTTCACCGCGGCGCCGCTGCCCTCGAGCTTGGCCGGCGGAATGCGCTTGACCAGCGCGGCGACCTCGCCGTCGATGAAGGCGTCGACCTTGCTTGTGTTGAACCAGGAAAAGACCATCGGAGTTCCGTCGTTGCGATGTGCGAACCAGCCGCGATTATGCGGTCCGGTATCCGACCCTTTAAAATGGGCAAGTTACGACGCGGTTACGGCACCGCGCCACCCCATTTCGTGGCACCGTTCGCGTGCCGAGACGCCATTCGCAACTTCCCCTGAGGACTTCCCATGCCCGTCGTTTCCATGCGCCAGCTGCTGGACCACGCCGCCGAAAACGGTTACGGTATCCCCGCGTTCAACGTCAACAACCTCGAGCAGGTGCAGGCCGTGATGACGGCCGCCGCCGAGGTCGGCGCCCCGGTGATCCTGCAGGCCTCGGCCGGTGCGCGCAAGTACGCGGGCGAGCCCTTCATCAAGCACCTGATCCAGGCCGCCACCGAGAGCTGGCCGCAGATCCCGCTGGTGATGCACCAGGATCACGGCCAGAACCCCGACATCTGCCGCGGCGCGATGGATCTCGGCTTCAGCTCGGTGATGATGGACGGCTCGCTGCAGGCCGACGGCAAGACGATCGCCAGCTACGACTACAACGTCGACGTCACCCGCACCGTCGTCGACATGGCGCATGCGCGCGGCATCACGGTCGAAGGCGAGCTCGGCTGCCTCGGCTCGCTCGAGACGATGAAGGGCGACAAGGAAGACGGCCACGGCACCGACGCCACGATGACGATGGACCAGCTGCTGACCGACCCCGAGCAGGCCGCCGACTTCGTCAAGCGCACGCAGCTCGACGCGCTGGCCATCGCCATCGGCACCAGCCACGGCGCCTACAAGTTCACGCGCAAGCCCACGGGCGACATCCTCGCCATCGGCCGCATCAAGGAGATCCATCGCCGCATCCCCAACACCCACCTGGT
The DNA here is from genome assembly GCF_023231945.1 of Scleromatobacter humisilvae. Lineage (GTDB taxonomy): Bacteria > Pseudomonadota > Gammaproteobacteria > Burkholderiales > Burkholderiaceae_C > Scleromatobacter > Scleromatobacter humisilvae. The sequence continues at coordinate 1,508,845 of NZ_JAJLJH010000001.1, read as the reverse complement.
GATGCACGGGTCGTCGTCGGTGCCGCAGGAGCTGCTGGCCATCATCCGCCAGTTCGGCGGCGACATGAAGGAGACCTACGGCGTGCCGGTCGAGGAGATCCAGGAAGCCATCAAGCACGGCGTGCGCAAGATCAACATCGACACCGACATCCGCCTCGCGATGACCGGCGCGATCCGCAAGTACCTGTTCGAGAACCCGGACAAGTTCGACCCGCGCGACTACCTGAAGCCGGCGCGCGAGGCCGCCAAGCAGATCTGCCGCCAGCGCTACATGGAGTTCGGCTGCGAGGGCCAGGCGGCGAAGATCAAGACGGACACGCTGCAGGTCGTCGCGGCCAAGTACGCCAGCGGCGAACTCGCGCAGACCGTCAACTGATCACGACCGGTCGTTCGGACACAGCGCAGGGAAGGGTTGCGGCAGGCACAATACGGGTTTACCGTTCCTTACGCCTGCTCACGCCATGACCGCCGCGCTGCTCACCACGTCCATCCACTCCCTGCCGCTGCTCGCGCGCGGCAAGGTGCGCGACAACTACGCCGTCGGCGACGACCGCATCCTGATGGTGGCCACCGACCGGCTGTCGGCGTTCGACGTCATCCTCGGCGAGCCGATCCCCGGCAAAGGCGCGCTGCTGACGCAGATGGCGCTGTTCTGGTTCGACAAGCTCGAAGGCATCGTCCCCAACCACCTGACCGGCGACGCGCCCGAATCGGTGGTGCAGCCTGACGAGATCGCGCAGGTCAGCCAGCGCGCGATGCTGGTCAAGCGCCTGAAGCCGCTGCCCATCGAGGCGGTGGTGCGCGGCTACCTGGCCGGCTCGGGCTGGAAGGAATATCAGGAAAGCCAGTCGGTGTGCGGCGTCGAGCTGCCCGCCGGCCTGAAGAACGCGTCGAAGCTGCCCGAGCCCATCTTCACGCCGGCCACCAAGGCCGAGGCCGGCGAGCACGACGAGAACATCTCGTTCAAGGTCGCGTCGGCCATGGTCGGCAACGAGCTCGCCAACCGCGTGCGCGACGTCTCGATCGCGCTGTACAAGCGCGCCGCCGAATACGCGCTGACCAAGGGCATCATCATCGCCGACACGAAGTTCGAATTCGGCCTTGACGCCGACGGCACGCTGACGCTGATGGACGAGGTGCTGACGCCCGACTCCTCGCGCTACTGGCCGGTCGACGGCTACGCCGAAGGCCAGAACCCGCCCAGCTACGACAAGCAGTTCGTGCGCGACTGGCTCGAATCGGTGCGCATCGACGGCCAGCCGTGGAACAAGAAGGCGCCCGCGCCGGCGATGCCCGCGGAAGTGGGCGAGCGCACGGCGGCGAAGTACCGCGAAGCCTTCGAACGCCTCGCCGGTTAAAGAGCTTGCTCCACCACATGTCCCGCCTGATCGACCGACTCGACGCACAAATCGCCCAGGCTGAAGAAGTCTTCGAGCGCGAGTGCCTCAAGTCGCGCCGGGCCGCGGTGCTGGCGCGCCACGGCCAGTTCGCCGAGGCGCGCTTCGCGCTGGCGGGACTGCGCTCGCAGAGCCAGCGTCTGCGCAACCCGGTGCTGTCGGCCTGGGTCGCCTTCGTCGACGGGCTGATCGAGCATTGCGAGTCGCTCTCGCCGACTGCGCGGGCGAAGTTCCAGCGCGCCTACGACCTCGCGTCCACCGCCGGCGACGCCGACCTGCACTCGCTCAGCGCGGCCTGGCTCGCGATGGCCGACTTCAACGCCAGCGACGTCGAGGCCACCGTCTCGCACGTGCAGGAAGCGCTGCGCATCGCGCCGGCCGACAGCCACGCCGCGCGTGCGCGCGCCGCGCTGGTCGTGGCCAGCGCCTGGCGCGTGGCCGGCGACGACGACCGCGCGATCCCCTGGTACAAGGTCGCGCGCCAGCACGCGGCCACCGAAGGCGACGTCTCGCTGGTGAGCGTGCTGCTGCACAACATGGCTGCGTTCCAGGCCGGCCGCATCAGCCTCGAGGGCGCGTTCGACCGCGCCGACCTGGCCGACGCGCAGCGCGTGCTGCTGGAGGCTGAGTCCACCGGCAACTACGACGCGGGCGTCGGCAACGGCCAGCTGATGGCCGAGGTGCCGCTGCTGCGCGCTCAGCTGATGACGGTGCTGGGCCAGTACGACGCGGCCATCGCGCTGTTCGATTCGCAGCTGTCGCGCGCCCGCGCCGAGGGCCAGGTGCACCGCGAGGCGCGTTTCCTGGCCGACGCGGTGTTCGCCGAGGTCAGGCTCGGCCGCAACGACGAGGCGGTCAAGCGCCTCCGCGCGATCGTCGCGGTGCTGCCGCTGATGACCGAGCACGACGACATCGCCGCCACGCACGCGCGCCTGGCCGCGGCCACGCGCGCGCTCGGGCGCACCGAGCAGGCGGACGCGCACGCGGCGCAGGCCGAGGCCGCGCTGGCGCTGCACCGCGCCGAGCAGAAGCGCTGGGCCGAGGCCCTGGCGGTCGTCAACTTCAGCTGAGGACGAGGGCGGGTTGGCCGCCCGCGGGTCGGCTCAGCTCAGCACGGTCATGCTCAGCCGCCGACGGTACTGGTCGACGACCGGATCCGCGCCGACGGCCGCCGAGTGGCCGGTCAGCTCCAGCTTGGGCTTGTCGGCCGCGGACTTCTCCGGCGCCGCCTTCGGCGCGGGCTTGGTCATCAGCTCGAGGATGCCCACGTAGACCTTGCGCGCCAGCTCGCCGTTCCACGACTTGTCGCGCATCAGGATCTCCAGCAGCTCGTCGAGCGCCTGCGTGAACGCGCCGGCCGCGAAGAACGACTGGGCGAGTTCGAAGCGGGCGTCGAAGTCGCGCTTGTTGGTGGCGATCGCGGCGGCCAGCTCGTCGTGCGAGCGCGCCGTGACGGCCTTCTCGCTGGCATCGAGCCAGTGGCCGATGGCGTCGAAGCGCGCGTTGGGCAGCACGCGCTGCGCCACCGGCTGGTAGGCCTGGCGCGCCTGCGCGAGCAGCTCGGGGTTGCTGCGGCTGGTCTCGATCAGCAGGCGCAGGTAGTCGAAACGGGCCGACTCGTTGGCCGGGTCGATGGCGACGGCCTCCTGCAGCTTGGCCAGCGCGGAGTCGGTGTCGCCCTCGGCCAGCAGGGCCTCGGCGGCCTCGGCATCCTGACCGGCGGCGAGCTCGTCGGCGCCCGGCACGTGCTTGTCGAGGAACGCGCGGATCTCGCTCTCGGGAATCGCCCCGACGAAGCCGTCGACCGGCTGGCCCTGGTGGAACATCACGCAGAACGGGATCGAGCGCACACCGAAGGCCTGGCTCAGCTGGCCGGCGATCTCGGGCTGCTCGTCGCTGTTGAGCTTGGCGAGCTTGAAGCGGCCTTCGTAGGCCGTCTCGAGCTTTTCGAGCATCGGACCGAGGGCCTTGCACGGGCCGCACCAGGGCGCCCAGATGTCCAGAAGAATGGGTTGCTGCATCGAATCGTGCAGCAGGTCGTTCTCGAAATTCTGGAGGGTGATGTCTATCATGTGGGGCTTCGCCTGTGCCCCCGGCTAAAATCGTCGTTTTACCGGGAGTGATCTTGAATAGTGCCTCGCCTGCAGTCGGCGTCGTCATGGGGTCGGCCAGCGACTGGGAGACGATGAAGGCGGCTGCCGACATTCTCGCCGAGTTCGCCATTCCCTTCGAGGCGCGCGTCGTCTCTGCACACCGCATGCCCGACGACATGTTCGCGTACGCGGAAGGCGCGGTCGCGCGCGGCCTGCAGGCCATCATCGCCGGCGCGGGCGGCGCCGCGCACCTGCCGGGCATGCTGGCGGCCAAGACGGTCGTGCCAGTGCTGGGCGTGCCCGTCGCGAGCCGGCACCTGAGCGGCGTCGATTCGCTGCACTCCATCGTGCAGATGCCCAAGGGCATTCCCGTGGCGACCTTCGCGATCGGCGCGGCCGGCGCGGCCAACGCGGCGCTGTTCGCGGTGGCGATGCTGGCCAGCCGCGACGAGGCGCTGCGCGGCAGGCTAGAGGCCTTCCGTGCGAAGCAGACCGAAGTCGCCCGCGCGATGACGCAGGAGCTGAAGTGAGCGCCGCCCGGCCGCCCGCAGGCGCTCGGACCGCAGTGCGCAGCACGGAGGCTCAATGACGTCGCGGCGCGCTCTCCCGCCCGGCGCCACGCTGGGCGTGCTCGGCGGCGGCCAGCTCGGCCGCATGTTCGTGCACGCCGCGCAGACGCTGGGCTTCGACACGCTGGTGCTCGATCCCGACGCCCACAGCCCGGCGGGCGCCGCCGCCCACGCCCAGCTGTGCGCGCCCTACGACGACGAGCGCGCGCTGGCCGAGATGGCCGGCCGCTGCGACGCCGTCACCACCGAATTCGAGAACGTGCCCGCCCCGTCGCTGGCCTCGCTGGCGCAGGACATCCCCGTCGCGCCCGCCGCCGCCGCCGTGGCCATCTGCCAGGATCGCGCCGCAGAGAAGGCGCACTTCGAGCGCGCCGGCGTGCCGTGCGCGCCGTACGCCGTCATCGAGACCAGGGAGCAGCTCGCGGCCATCGCCGACGACCTGCTGCCGGGCATCCTGAAGACCGCGCGCCTGGGCTACGACGGCAAGGGCCAGGTCGTCGTCGCCGACCGCGTGGCGCTCGAGGCCGCGTGGACGCAGCTGCGCAACGTCCTCTGCGTGCTCGAGAAGCGCCTGCCGCTGAAGTACGAGCTGAGCATCATCGTGGCGCGCGGTGCCGACGGGCAGGTCGTCAACCTGCCGGTCCAGCAGAACCTGCACCGCTCGGGCATCCTCGCGCTCACCACCGTGCCGGCGCCCGACGTCACGCAGTCGCAGTCCGACCAGGCGATCGCGCGCGCGACGGCCATCGCCGAGTCGATGGACTACGTCGGCGTGCTGTGCGTCGAGTTCTTCGTGCTGGAGGACGGCGCGCTCGTCGCCAACGAGATGGCGCCGCGCCCGCACAACTCCGGCCACTACTCGATCGACGCCTGCGACTTGTCGCAGTTCGAGCTGCAGGTGCGCACGCTGGCGCGCCTGCCGCTGGTCACGCCGCGCCAGCACTCGCCGTGCGAGATGGTCAACCTGCTGGGCGACCTGTGGTTCGACGGCGGCCGCGAGCGCGAGCCCGACTGGGGCGCGCTGCTGGCGCTGCCGGGCATGCACCTGCACCTGTACGGCAAGAAGCAGGCGCGGCCGGGGCGCAAGATGGGCCACCTGACGGTCACCGCCGCCACGCCCGCGCTGGCGCGCGAGCGCGCGAACGCGGCCGCGGCGGTGCTGGGGCTGCAAGGCTTCTGATGGCCATCGTCGACGGCAACGACACGGCGGCGCTGCAGCGCGCCGCGGCCGAACTGGCCGCGGGCGAGCTGGTGGCGTTCCCGAGCGAGACCGTCTACGGGCTGGGCGCGCGCGCCGACGACGACGTGGCCGTCGCGAAGATCTTCGCCGCCAAGGGCCGGCCGGCGGACCATCCGCTGATCGTGCACGTCAAGGATGTCGACGCCGCCCGCGCGTTCTCCAGCGACTGGCCGGCCGCCGCGCAGAAGCTGGTCGACGCGTTCTGGCCGGGCCCGTTGACGGTGATCGTGCCGCGCCGCTCCGGCATGGGCACGGCGTCGGCCGCCGGGCAGACCAGCATCGGCCTGCGCTGCCCGGCGCATCCGGTCGCGCGCGCCCTGCTCGACGCCGCCGCGGCACTCGGCGTGGCCGGCGTCTCCGGCCCGAGCGCCAACCGCTTCGGGCGCATCAGCCCGACGACGGCGGCGCACGTGCACGAGGACTTCGGCGACGACTTCACCATCGTCGACGGCGGCGAGTGCGACGCGGGCATCGAGTCGGCCATCGTCGACTGCAGCCTCGGCGCGCCCGCGCTGCTGCGCCCGGGCGTGCTGACGCGCGCGCAGATCGAGGCCGTGCTGGGACATCCGCTGCGCGAGGCCGGGTTCGACGCGCCGCGCGCCTCGGGCACGCTCGAGGCGCACTACGCGCCGCGCGCCAAGCTGCGCATGATGCCCGCCGACCAGCTGCGCGCCGCGCTCGGCGTGCTCGCGAAATCGAGCGTTAACCCGGTGGCGGTATATTTCCGCACCGTCACGCCGGACCGCTCGGTGCGCGCGTACCGCGTGATGCCGGACAATCCGGTCGCCGCGGCGCACGAACTTTTCGCAGCGCTGCGTGAACTCGACGCCACCGGTGCCAGTCTGATCTGGGTCGAGACGCCTCCCGACGCCCCGGCGTGGGAGGGCGTCCGCGACCGCTTGCAGCGCGCGGCCGCTGCATAGACATCTTGAGGATTCCGGGCTTGCGAGGGCGGGCACCGGAGTCCAGCTGAAATCCTACAGGAGAACGAATGCTTTTCAATGAACGCCTGGGCCGCATCGCGATGCGAGTGGTCACGGGAATGGCCGCAGCCGGCGCGCTCGCCGTGCTCGCGTCCTGCGGCGGCGGCACCTACCAGCAACAGGCTTTCGTGCCGGCTCGCCTGCTCGTCTTCGGCGACGAGAGCAGCCGTCTCCAGGGTTCGCAGGGCCTCAAGTACAGCATCAACGAGGTCTCGAACATCACGGGCGAGACCGACTGCACGCTCAATCCGATCTGGACGCAAACGGTCGCCAACGGCTACGGCCTGACCTTCGCCAACTGCAATCCGAACGGCGCATTCGAGAACAACGCGATCGACAACACGACCGTCAACGGCACCGTGGCCGACGTCGTGCAGAAGGTGGCCGCGTTCCAGGGCGGCGACACGTTCAACGGCAACGACCTGGTGCTGATCTGGGTGGGCATGAACGACATCCTGAACGAGTACAAGGCCAACGCCAGCCCCGACGAGACGGTGCTGGTGCAGGACATGAAGGACCAGGGCACGCAGCTCGCCAACGTCGTCAACTCGATCGCCAACGCCGGTGCCAAGGTGGTCATCCTCACCGTGCCCGACATGAGCTACTCGCCGTACGCCTTCGCCGAAGCGCAGCGCGGCGACTTCGACCGCGCCAAGCTGCTGTCGGACATGAGCACGGCCTTCAACGTGGGCATGCGCAGCAACATCCTGAACGACGGCAGCAAGATCGCGCTCGTGCTGGTCGACGACCTCGTGCGCAATGCGGTGCGCAGCCCCGGCTCGTTCGGCCTGATCGCGAACGACAACCAGACCTACGGCTGCCTCGACTCCGCGCCGCTGCCCACCTGCACGAACGAGACGCTGCGCAACGACCCGTCGACGGGCCAGCCGGCGATCCAGAACTTCATGTGGGCGGACGCCACGCACCTCGGTTCGGCGCTTCAGGGGCAGATCGGCAGCCAGGCCTACGGCCGCGCACGCTCCAACCCGTTCTGATCGCCCAAGCCCAGTTTCGCGCCGGACGCAAATCCGGTGCGGCTGCTGCGCTGCAGCATGTGGCCCTCGCACGACGCCCAGGTCGCGCGCGGGCCTTTTGCCTTTTCAGGGGCGCGCCTGCGAAATAACGTCGGCGACGCGTGCAATCCCTGTGTTGTTTGGGCGGTGCCGACAGGGTTAGCACCCAGGGGCCGCACCAGCCCGCATGCGTATAGTTTTTAATGAAATCGAACGACCGTTCGATTAATGTCTTTGACTCTTCGTTTGGCGAGGTGCACATGAAGAAATTCCACGTCTTGACCACGGCCCTGGCGGCCGCGGCCTTCCTGGCTGGTTGCGGAGGCGACAGCGCCGGCGACCAGTCGCCGCGCGTCGCTTTCACGCAGATGGTCAACTTCGGGGACAGCCTGAGCGACGTCGGTACCTACGACGTCGGCGTCGTCAAGCTCCAGGGCGGCGGCCACTTCTCCATCAACGGCGTGGGCGCCACCGGCCTGCTCTACATCAACTGGACGGAGTTCCTGGCTGCCACGCTGCACCTGCCGCAGCCCTGCGCCGCCGAGACCGGCCTGGACCCCGTCGTCGGCGCCGTGCCCATCATCGGCGACGAGACGGCGACCTTCCACGACGCCAGCAACGGCGGCACCTGCCTGAACTACGCGCAGGGCGGCTCGCGCGTCACGCTGCAGCCGGGGCCGGGCAACCGGGCGCTGTTCAACGCGACGGATCCGAGCACCTCGGGCGACGCGCTCGGCGCGCTGACGATTCCCGTGCACGACCAGATCGTGAACTACCTGAACCACAACAGCCAGGCGTTCTCGCCGAACGCCCTGGTCACGGTGCTGGCGGGCGCCAACGACGTGTTCGTCCAGACGGCCACCGTCACGGCCGAGATCACCGCTGGCCTGCCCCAGGACCAGGCGGTCGGCGGCGCGGTCGCCGCGATGAAGCAGGCGGCCGACGACCTGGCCAGCGACGTCAACACGATGATCCTCGCCAAGGGCGCCACGCACGTCGTCGTTGTCAACATCCCCGACGCCAGCCTGACGCCGTCGGCCACCCAGTCGGGCGCATCGGGCGTCGCGTTGACCAAGCTGCTGGTCCAGACGTTCAACGGCGAACTCGCCACCAAGCTGCAGGCCGGCTCGTCGCTGCTGCTGGTCGACGCCTTCACCGCCAGCGAAGACCAGGCAACCAACAAGGCGCAGTACGGCCTGACCGATGTCGCGACGTCGGTCTGCACGTCCTCGAGCTCGCTGGTGTGCACGAAGAACACGCTGATTCCCTCGGTGGCGCCGGCCGCGTCCGCCGCGCCCGCCACGGCAGCCAACACGTTCGAGTACGCCGACGGCGTCCATCCGACGCCCTACGGCTATCGGCTGCTCTCCGAGCTCGTCAGCGAACAGCTGGCCATCAAGGGCTGGCTGTAAGCCGGCGGTCGAGATCCACGCAAGGACACATTCATGAAGAAGCAATCCATTGCATCCGCTCTCGTCGCCGCCGTCGCCGTCTGCGGCGCGGGCGCAGCGCACGCCCAGGCCGCCGGCAACGTGATGGTCCAGCTGGGCTGGAACAAGATCATGCCCAAGGTCAGGAGCAGCGACCTGTCGGCGCCGTCGCTGCCGGGTTCGCAGATCAACATCAAGTCGGCGAGCGCGGTGTTCGCCACGCTCACGTACATGGTCACCGACGACATTTCAGTCGAGGCGTTGGGCGGCCTGCCGTACAAGCACGACATCGTCGGCGCGGGCGCGGTGTCGGGTGTCGGCAAGATCGGCAGCATCCACCAGATCTCGCCGACGGTGCTGCTGCAGTACCGCTTCCTGGAGTCCCTCGGCCCGTTCCGTCCGTACGTCGGCGCGGGCCCGACGTTCGCGAAGTTCTACGGCAGCAGCGGTTCGGCCGCGCTGACGGCGTTCACGAACCCGGGCGGCCCGCCGACCAAGATCGGTGGCGACACCGAATGGGGCGGCACGCTGCAGGCCGGCGCGAACTACAAGATCGACAAGCACTGGTTCCTCGATGCCGAGATCCTGAAGACCTTCATCAGCACGAAGGCGCAGCTGTCGACGGGCCAGGAGACCCGGGCCCGCCTGAACCCGATCGCGATCAACGCGTCGATCGGCTACACGTTCTGATCGACCCGGGCGAGGCCCTGCGGCCTGCCCGCGACATCCCGCGCGCAGCGATGCCCGCGGGATTTTTCATGGCGCCTTCGCGGGATCGCGCTCGACCCAGTCGATCGCTGCGTCGAGCGCCGGCCGCGCCGACGCCGCGTTCGGATCGTTGATCACCGCCACGAGGATGTAGCGCCGCCCGCTGTCGGCCTGCACGAAGCCGGCCACCGCGACGACGTCGCGCATCGAGCCCGTCTTCAGGTGTGCGCGGCCGGCGATCGCGGTGCTCCTGCGCAGCGTGCCGTCGACGCCGTTGACGGGCAGCGAGCTCGCCAGCTCCGGCATGATCGGGCTGTTCCAGTCGGACTGCAGCAACTGCCCCAGCGTGCGCGCGCTGATGCGCGTCTCGCGCGCGAGGCCGGAGCCGTTGACGACGACGATGCCGTCGGCCGCGGCGCCCAGGCGCTCGTGCAGCCACTGCACGAGGACGGCGCGCGCCTGCGCCTCGTTGGCGTCGGTGGCCGTGGCCGGGGGCGCCGGCGGCGCGTTCCGCGCGAGCGTCAGGAACAGCTGCTCGGCCATCGTGTTGTTGCTGAACTTGTTGATGTCGCGCACGACCTGCGCGAGCTGTGGCGACTCGAAGGTGAAGACGGGCGTGGCGCCGTCGGGCAGCGTGCCGTCGTGAACCTTCCCGCTGATCTTGCCGCCGGCCTCGCGCCACAACGCGGTCACCAGGCGCGACTCGTAGCTCGCGGGTTCGGGATAGGCCAGCGGCCAGTTGCGCGCGCCGCAGCTGGCCGGATAGGCGCCGGCGAAGCGCCAGCGGTTCGCGTCGCTCGCGGCGAGCCGGAGCGCGCCGCGCCAGTCGCCGCAACCGCCCTTGGTCAGTGGCACCGTCGCATCGATCGCCAGCCCCGCCAGCCGCGGCTCGGACGTCACGCGGGCCACGCGCGCCGCGGGGTCGGGCTGGAAGCTCAGCGTGACCGAGCGGAAGTTCATCAGCAGCGCGTCGGGCAGCACGTTGTACGGCTCGGACGGCGCGTTGTCGAAATCGGCCGCCGAGCGCGCGCTGGGCGCGAAGCCGGTGTGATCCAGCACGATGTCGCCGCGGATGTCGCGCACGCCGGCGTCGCGCAGCTGGCGCAGCAGCAGCCACACGCGCTCCATCACGAGGCTGGGGTCGCCGCTGCCGACGATGGCGACGGAGCCGTCCAGCACGCCGCTGCGGATCGGGCCGGTGACGTAGACGCCCGTCTTCCACGTCCAGGCCGGCCCGAGCGTCTCGAGCGCCGCGCTGGTGGTGGCCAGCTTGAAGACCGAGGCTGGGTTGACGCCGAAGTCGGGATTCCAGCCCCAGGTCGGCGACGCCGCATCCACCGGTTGCACCCACAGCGCGAGCGCGCTCTGCGGCACGTTCGCCCTGGCCAGCGCGTCGGCGATGGTCGGCGGCAACGTCCACGGGGCGGTCGGCGCCGCGTGGACGGCGAGGGCGGTGCCCAGCAGGGCGAGGGCGGCGAGCCGGAGCGGGGAAGGCATGGGCAGTCGAATGCGTCGTTGGAAAGCCGCGGAGACCGGCGCGTCCGGGGCAGGTCGATGATCGCACGGCTACACTTCTTGCCATGCTCCGGCTCGTTTCCATCGCCTTCGTTCCCTGTATTTCGCTCGCGCCCGTCCGGGAAGGGACACGCGCGTGAGGCTGCTGGCCATCGACAGCGCCACCGAACGGCTGGCGCTCGCCGCGATCGACGACGGCCGCGTGCCGGGCGCGGCGCTGTCGCGCGCCGCCTGCCGCATCGAGCCGCTCGACCTCGACGGCGGCGCCGCCGCCTCGGCGCAGGCGTTGCCGATGGCGATGGCCCTGCTGCAGCGCCTGGGCTGGACGTTCGCCGATCTCGACGCCATCGCCTTCGGCCGCGGCCCGGGCGGCTTCACGGGCCTGCGCACGGCGTGCGCCGTCGCGCAGGGCCTGGCGTTCGGGCAAGGGCTGCCGGTGGTGCCCGTCGACAGCCTGGCCATCGTCGCCGAGGACGCCGCGCGCCGCGCCGGGCTCGCGGCGGGCGCGATCGTCTGGGTGGCGATGGACGCGCGCATGGACGAGGTCTACGCCGGCTGCTATCGCGACGACGGCGATGCCGGCTGGTCGGCTGTGGTCGAACCGTCGTTGACCACGCCCGAGGCCTTGCATGCGCTGTGGCGCGACGCGCCGCCCGCGTTCGTCGCGGGCTCCGCGCTGCCGGCCTTCGGCGACCGGCTGCAGACCGGCGCCGCGCAACGCGTGCCCGACGAACAGGGCCGCGCCGCCGCCCTCGGCTGGCTGTCCGCCGCCGGATTCGCGCGCGGCGACGCGGTGCCGGCCGACCAGGCGCTGCCGGTCTACCTGCGCGACAAGGTCGCCCAGACCACGGCCGAACGCGAGGCCGCGAAGGCCTTGCGCGGTGCAACGGGGGCCGCGCGATGAGCGCCGTCCGTTCGGAACCCGCGGCGCGCGAGCCGTCGCTGCGCGTCATGACGGTCGGACAGCTCGACGCGGTGCTGGCCATCGAGGTGCAGGCCTACGCCTTTCCCTGGACGCGCGGCAACTTCATCGACTCGATCGCGGCCGGCTACCTGGCCCGCGTGCTGGTCGGCAACGACGGCGAGCTGATCGGCTACTTCGTCGCCATGCCGGGCTTCGAGGAGATGCACCTGCTCAACGTGACGGTGTCGTCGCGCCACGAAGGCCAGGGCCATGCGCGCCGCCTGCTGGCCGAGCTCTATGCGCTGAGCGCGAGCTTCGCGGCCACGGCCGTCTGGCTCGAGGTGCGCGAAAGCAATGCGCGCGCGCGCGCTCTGTACCTGCGCGATGGCTTCACCGAGGCCGGCCGCCGGCGCGACTACTATCCGGCGCCGGCCGGCCAGCGCGAGGACGCGATCCTGATGACGCGGCTGCTCGTGCGCGAGGAGCCGCGATGAGCTGGAGCGAGCGTCAACGGCGCATGCTGGCCGCGATGGGCGTGCGGCTTTGGTCGCCCGCGGCCTCGGCGCCGCCGGCTGTCGCCGCGGCCGCGGTCGCGGAAGCTGCCGCCGAGGCGACCGTCGCCGAGCGTGTGGTCGAAGCTCCCGCGACGCCCCCGGTGGCGCAGCAGCCGCCGCGCGCGACCGCCCCCGCGGCGCCGCCCGTCCGCGCCCCCGCGCCGGCGCCCGCGCGCGCGACGACCATCGCCGCGGCGGCCGCGTCCGTGCAGGAGACGATCGCCGACACCGCGCTCGCCGAACGCGCCGCCCACATCGCCACGCTGGCCTGGGGCCCGCTGCAGGACGCCGTCGCCGCGTGCACGGCCTGCGGCCTGTGCGAGAGCCGGCGCCAGACGGTGTTCGGCGTCGGCCACGCGCAGGCCGACTGGATGATCGTCGGCGAGGCGCCGGGCGAGCAGGAAGACCTGCAGGGCGAACCCTTCGTCGGGCCGGCCGGCCAACTGCTCGACCAGATGCTGCGCGCCGTCGGCCAGTCGCGCCGCACCGACGCCGGCGAGGGCCGCGAGGACGACCAGGCCGGCGATCCGGCGCGCCGCGTCTTCATCGCCAACACGCTCAAGTGCCGGCCGCCGCGCAACCGCAATCCGGAGCCGGACGAACTGGCGCGCTGCGAGCCGTTCCTCAAGCGGCAACTCGCGCTGGTGCAGCCCAAGCTGATCCTGGTGATGGGGCGCTTCGCGGTGAAGCAGCTGCTCAAGTCGGATGAGGCAATCGGCAAGCTGCGGGGGCGGGTGCATCGCTATGAAGGCATCCCCGTGATCGTGACGTACCACCCGGCGTATCTGTTGCGGAACATGCCGGACAAGGCGAAGGCCTGGGAGGACCTGTGTCTGGCGAAGGCGACTGCTGACGCGCCTTGACCGCTTGCCTGCGGCGCTTGTTGCCGTCCGCTGCGCGGCCGGCAACAAGCGCCGCAGGCGATCAGCAACCCGCGAACTACCTGGCCTTCTTCTGCGGCCGCGACCAGCCGGCAAACGCCACCTGCCGCGCCCGCCCGATGGCCAGCGACCCCGCCGCCACTTCCTTGGTGATCGTCGACCCGCCACCAATCGTCGCCCCATCGCCAATCGTCACCGGCGCCACGAGCACGCAGTTCGATCCGACGTGCACATCAGCCCCGATCACGGTGCGATGCTTGTTCGCCCCGTCGTAGTTCGCCGTGATGCTGCCCGCGCCATAGTTGACGCGCTCGCCGACGGTCGCATCGCCGAGATAGGCCAGGTGGTTCGCCTTCGCCCCATCCGCCAGCGTCGAATTCTTGACCTCGACGAAGTTGCCGATGTGCACCTCGCTGCCGAGCCTGGCGCCCGGCCGCAGCCGCGCGAACGGCCCGATCAGCGCCCCGGCCCCCACGCTCGCGCCCTCGATGTGCGTGAACGGATGGATCACCGCCCCTGCCGCGATCTGCGCGTCGCGGATCACGCAATGCGGCCCGACGCGCGCGCCGTCGGCGATCGTCACCGTGCCCTCGAAGACGCAGCCGACGTCGATCTCGACATCCATGCCGCACGCGAGCGTGCCTCGCAGGTCGAAGCGCGACGGGTCGGCCAGGCGCACGCCGGCCTCCATCAGAGCGTCGGCGTGACGCCGCTGCAGGCGGCGCTCCAGGTCGGCCAGCTGCAGCGGGCTGTTGACGCCCAGCACCTCGGTCTCGTCCGCGGCCGACGCCGTGCAGACCTCGACGCCGTCGGCCACCGCGTGCGCGACGACGTCCGTCAGGTAGTACTCGCCCTGCGCGTTCTGGTTGGTCAGGCGGGCGAGCCATTGCTTGAGCAACGCGGTCGGTGCGGCCAGGATGCCGGTGTAGACCTCGGAGATCTGGCGCTGCAGCGGCGTCGCGTCCTTCTCCTCGACGATCGCCTGCACCGCGCCGATGCCGTCGGCGTCGCCGGCTTCGGCGGTGCGCACGATGCGGCCATAGCCGAACGGGTTCGCGAGATCCACCGTCAGCAGCGCGAGCTTCGTGCCGCCGCAGGCGTCGACCAGCGCGCGCAGCGTCGCCTCGCGGATCAGCGGCACGTCGCCGTTGAGGACCAGCGTGATGCCGTCGTCGGGCAGCGCGGGCACGGCCTGCTGCACGGCGTGGCCGGTGCCCAGCTGCGGCATCTGCCGGACGAACACGCGGTGTTCGCCGGCGAAGGCGGCCTCGACGGCCTCGGCGCCGTGGCCGGTGACGACGATGCAGCGCTCGGGCGCGAGGGCCTCGGCCGTGGCCACCACGTGACCGAGCAGCGGCTTGCCGCCCAGTCCGTGCAGCACCTTCGGCCGCGCCGAGCGCATCCGCGTGCCCTTGCCCGCCGCCATGATCACGACGCTGAGTGCCATAAAGAAATTCCGGTTCGTGTGAGGAACCGGAATGATATCGGGCCCCCACGCTCCTCCGTCGCTGCCCCCCGAGGGGGCGCTCGGTTCGGCTCGGATGGCGATCCTCGCTTCCCGAGAGCTTGGACGGCCCTGCGGGCAGTTGGGAACCCGTGACTCAGGCGCTGGGCATGCTCGCGGCCGGTGCCGGAGGCGCCGCCGACGGCACCATCGGCAGCTCCACGCGTACGTTGTGCGCGTGGTCGTCGGCGCGCGGGAAGTCCTTCATCGAGGCGTCGAACATCGCGGCGAGCAGGCGGTCGCCGCCCGAGCTGTAGCCGTCGGAGCTGGCGCGCGTCTCGTAGAGCGCCTTGCCGGTATCGGCGTCGCGGATCAGCAGCGCGACTTCATGAAGGTAGATGTCCGGCTCGGGCGGGAACGGGGCCCAGAGGCCGCGCCGGTAGCCGTACGGGCCCCACGGACCCCACGGGCCCGGCCCGACCCAGCCGCCGTAGCCGAAGCGGCGTGGGCCGCCCCACCAGAACGGATCGTCCCAGGGCGCCTGCTCGAAGCGCTCGGTGCGCGCGCCGATCTGCACCATCACCGCGGGCTTGGTGCCGTCGGCGGCGGGATGGAATCCGGCGCCGGCCAGGGCCTGCGCGGCGGCGTTCTCCAGCGACTGCTGGCGCTGCGGATTCTTCTGCTGCGACGGCAGGCGGTCGAACGCGTAGGTGCCCGGCGCGACGCCCGCGGGCCATTCGCCGAAGGTGGCGACGGAGGTGTCGACCGAGTTCATGGCGGCGCAGCCGGAGAGCAGCGCCGCGCCCGCGACCGTGGCGAGCGCAGCGAGGTGTCTAGTGGTGTGGATGAGGGTCATGTCAGGCTCCCGGATGCCGACGACGGCACCCCGATGGCGAGCATCGCGCCCGCGTGTAACTCGAGTATGTACCGGCACGCGGCGCGCCCGCGGGGTCGCTTTCCAGAGGCTGACGCTGGCCTTGCGCGCGAGCGGCGGGCCGCTGTCCGTGGATCCCGCCTGGCCGCGCCGCGGTTCACGCGGTCAGACGATCCGGATCACGCCCGGCTTCGGCGTCGCGCAGGTCTCGTCCTCGTCGAACGCGATGTCGCCGCCGGGCTCCGGCCGGCCGCTGGCCTGGATGGTCGTGAACGGGAACAGCTGGCGATCCATCATGTGCGACGGCGTGATGTTGGCCATCGCGCTGAAGATGTTCTCGATGCGGCCGGGATACTGCTTCTCCCACTCGCGGATCATCTGCTTGACCTGCACGCGCTGCAGGTTGTCCTGGCTGCCGCACAGCGTGCACGGGATGATCGGGAACTGCTTGTGGTTCGCCCAGCGCACGAGGTCGGTCTCGTCGACGTAGGCGAGCGGCCGGATGACGACGTTCCGGCCGTCGTCGCTCACCAGCTTGGCCGGCATGCCCTTCAGGCGGCTGCCGAAGAACATGTTCATGAACATCGTCACGACGATGTCGTCGCGATGATGGCCCAGCGCGATCTTGGTGCAGCCGAGCTCGCCGGCCACGCGGTAGAGGATGCCGCGGCGCAGGCGCGAGCACAGCGAGCACATCGTCTTGCCGGGCTCGATGTGCTGCGTGACGATGGAGTAGGTGTCCTGCTCCTCGATGTGGAACGGCACGCCGCGCGCACGCAGGTAGTCCGGCAGCACGTGCTCCGGGAAGCCGGGCTGCTTCTGGTCGAGGTTGACCGCGACCATCTCGAACTTGACGGGAGAGCGCTCGCGCAGCGACAGCAGGATGTCGAGCATGGCGTAGCTGTCCTTGCCGCCGGACAGGCACACCATCACCTTGTCGCCTTCCTCGATCATGTTGTAGTCGATGATGGCCGCGCCGACCTGGCGGTGCAGGCGCTTCGACAGCTTGTTGATCTCGTAGGCCGCCTTGCGCTTCGCGGCCGTGGCCTGCTCGTCGAACTGGGCCGGCGCCGCTTCGGCGATCAGGTCGTCTTGTCGTTCGAGGCTCATGCTGCTTCCTTCAGGCCGAACACCTCGACGCCGACGGCCTCGCAGTCCGGATAGACGTCGGGCTTCTCGGTCGACACCCGCGCCGCGCGCACGTTCGGATGCGCCAGCATCAGCGCCAGCACGTCGTCGCACAGCGTCTCCTGCAGGTGCACGTGGCCCTTGGACATGCGCACGGCGATCGTCGAGCGGATGAAGTCGTAGTCCAGCACCTCGTCGAGCTGGTCGGCCTTGGGCGTGGACAGCGCGAGCGGCACGTAGAGGTCGACGTTGATCAGCACGCGCTGCTCGCCCTTCTTCTCGAAGTCGTGCACGCCGATGTTGATCATCACCTCGTAGTTGCGCAGGAACAGCCGGCGGCAGTCCATCAGGGTGGGGTGGTGGAGAAGGCTGTTCATGCGGAGGTCTTCTTGGATGCGTTTTGATCGTCGCGGGCGAGAAACAGGACGTCGCGCGCTTGCCCGATCAGGTGCTGGCCGCCGTCGACGGCGAGGTCGACGCCGGTGATCGCGGGCGACTCGATGAGGAAGCGCACGGCGCGCGCGATGTCCTCGGGCGTGGACGAGCGGCCCAGCGCGGTGAGCTTGTGGGCCTTGGCGAACTCGTCCTCGTCCATCGGGCCGGACACGAGCGTGATGCCCGGCGACACGCCGCACACGCGCACCGCGGGCGCGAGCGCCTGCGCGAGCAGCACCGTGGCCTGCGCGAGCGCGGCCTTGGTCAGCGTGTACGAGAAATAGTCGGGGTTCGGGTTGTGCAGCTTCTGGTCGAGGATGTTGACGACGCACGGCGTCGCGCGCGCGTGAGGCGCCTGCTCGCGCGCCTGCGCGGCGAGCGCCTGCGCGAGCGCGACCGGCGCGGCCACGTTGCTGCGCGTCAGCGATTCGAGCAGCGCGGGGTCGAAGGCGGCCGGGCTGTCGTACTCGAAGCGCGACGCGCTGTTGACGACGGCGTCGACGCGGCCGAAGGCCTCGGCGACCGCGGGCAGCAGCGCGGCGGTGGCGGACGGGTCGGCGAAGTCGGCCGCGAACGGCTCCGCGCGGGCGCCGGCGGCGCGCAGTTCGTCCGCCGTCGCCATCGCCTCCGCGAACGATCGCGGGCTGGCGCCGCGATGGTGCAGCGCGATGTCGAAGCCCGCGCGCGCCAGCTCCAGCGCGATGACGCGCCCGATGCGGCGCGCCGCGCCGGTCACCAGGGCGACGGGGCGGGACGTCTTTTCGGCGTCAGGGTGGTGGGCGGTGGCCATGATCCCTACAATTTGACTCGATGCAGCGCAATTCCAGGCCCGGAGAACCGGGCGCCACGACAGATTCCTCGACCGCCTCGCGCCCCGACGACGCGCTGGTCGCCAGGATCGCGTCCCGCATTGCCGAAGCCGGCGGCTGGATGCCCTTCGACGACTTCATGGCGGAGGCGCTCTACGCGCCGGGCCTCGGCTACTACAGCGGCGGACGCCGCATCTTCGGCCTCGGGCCCGAGGGCGGCAGCGATTTCGTCACCGCCCCCGAATTGTCGCCGTTTTTCGGCCGCGCGCTGGCCGTGCAGGTGCGCGAGGCACTGGCCGCGTCCGCCACCGGTCGCGTCTACGAATTCGGCGCCGGCACGGGCGCGCTGGCCGAGCAGATCCTGGAGGCGCTGGACGCCGACGACGCCGACGACGACGGCATGCTGCGCCAGCCCGTGGACTACACCATCGTCGAGCTCTCGGGTCACCTCCGGGAACGCCAGCAGCAGCGCCTCGCGCGCTTCGCGCCGCGCGTGCAGTGGCTCGATGCCTGGCCCGAGACGATCGAAGGCGTGGTCGTCGGCAACGAAGTGCTCGACGCGATGCCCGTCAAGCTGCTGCAGCGCTCGGGCGGGCGCTGGCACGAGCGCGGGGTCGTCGACTTGCAGGATCCGGCGTCTGCGGCACGTGCCGTCGATCCGGCCAACGACGGCTCGCATCGTTTCGCGTTCGCCGACCTCGACGCCCCGTTCTCGCTCGAAGGCGAGACCCAGGCCGCGGACGCGCTGAAGGACGGCTTCTTCATCGACGGCAGCGTCACCGAGATCCACACCATCGCCGAGAGCTTCATCGCGAGCCTGGCCGACCGGCTGCAGCGCGGCGTCGCGATCCTGGTCGACTACGGCTTTCCCGAGCACGAGTACTACCACCCGCAACGCATCGGCGGCACGCTGATGTGCCACCAGGCGCACCGCGCCGACGGCGATCCGCTGGTCGACATCGGCGACAAGGACATCACCGCCCACGTCAACTTCTCGGGCATCGCGCTGGCGGCCCAGGAGGCCGGCCTGACGGTGCTGGGCTACACCTCGCAGGCGCGCTTCCTGATCAACTGCGGCCTGGTCGACCTGCTGGCCGCCGCCAGCGTGGGCGAGCGCGCGAACGCGCAGAAGCTCGTCAACGAGCACGAGATGGGCGAGCTGTTCAAGGTGATCGCGCTGGCGCGCGGCTGCGAGCTCGACCCGGTCGGCTTTCGCGCGGGCGATCGCTCGCACATGCTGTAGCGGGACGCGCCATGCGCCTGCTGCTCGTCCTGCTGCTGTGCCTGCTCATCTTCAACCGCTTCGGCGACTGGATGAGCCGCCACGGCTTCGGCAAGCTGCCCGGCGACCTGCGCTTTCGCATCGGCAGCCGCACGTTCTTCCTGCCGCTGGGCAGCAGCGTGGTGCTGATGCTGATCGCCAGCGCGATCGCGTGGATCAAGTAGCGAGACGCTGAAGCAATCCGGGTGGACTTCCCGGCATGGAAAGTCTCGTCCAATCGGCTCACACTGCCTGCATCGGCGCCGGACATCTCCGGCGCGATCAACGCAGGAGACGATCATGCTGAACTGGCTCGACTACCGCAAGCAACTCGCTGGCCGCATCGGCCAATTCGCGAAGCTCTCGCCCGGCACGGTCCAGGGCTATCAGACGCTGTCCAGGGCCGGCGCGTCGACGGGGCATCTGGACGCCAAGACGCGCGAGCTGATCGCGCTGGCCGTGTCGGTCACGACGCGTTGCGACGGCTGTATCACGGTGCACACGGCCGAAGCGGTCAAGCTCGGCGCGACGCGCGACGAGATCGCCGAGGCGCTGGGTGTCGCGGTGGCGCTCAATGCGGGTGCCGCGATGGTCTATTCGGCGCGGACGCTGGACGCGGTCGATGCGTATTCGGCCGCCGCACAGGCCGCCTGAGCTTGCGGCCCGGCCGACGGCGATGCGGCGCCGTGCCCTCGTGGCGGAACGTTCAGCCGAACGCGATCTCGGCGGCCGGCACCGCATCGATGGCGACGTGGAAGCTGCTGATGTTGCGCAGCGTCTCGTTCTCGTGCAGCCGGATCTGCAGCCCGGTGGCGTGCGGCTTGTCGTGCGAGGTGTGGGCGTCGGCGGCCAGCGTGACGGCGTAGCCGCGCGACGCCGCGCCGCGCACGCTGGAGTCGACGCAGAACTCGCTCGAGTAGCCGCACACGGTCACGTGGCGCACGCCGCGCTCGGCCAGCAGCGCGTGCAGCTCGGTGCGCAGGAAGGCGTCGGACATCTTCTTGCGCACGAAAAGATCCGACGGCGTCGCCATCAGGCCCGGATGCAACTGCCAGCCCGGCGTCTCGGCCACGAGGTCGCCCGAGGCGGTCTCGTGCTGCACCCACACGACCGGCACGCCAGCCTCGCGCGCGCGTGACGCGAGGCCATTGATGCGCGCGACGACCGCCTCGGCCTCGGGCGGCTCGGGGTCGAACAGGATGGTCTGCATGTCGATGACGACGAGGGCGGTCTCTTTGGCGGGGATCTTCATGGCGGGGGTGGGTCTGCGGACGTGCCCATCATCGATGGATCGGCGCGCGGTGTAAACGGCAGCGCGAGAAGCAGACTCCTGCGCCAGGGCGGATCAATTGCTCGCGAGGTTGGCTGCCAGGGCCTTGATGCGCGCAAGCCGGATCGCGTCGGCGATGGCCGGGCCCTTGAGGCCTTGTTCGATCGCCCGCGTCGAGACGCTGCGCGTGTCGACTTCCTGCGCGATCTTCAGGGCCGCGGCCAGGCGCGCTCGCTGGGGGTACGGCCGCACCTCGAGGCCCAGCCGGCCGATGGCGTCGCACTCGCAAGCGACCAGCATCTGCAGGAAGCGTTCAGGACGTCGGAAAGCGTCGCTGCGTTCGAGCAAGCTCAGGAGCCCCGCCTCGTCGAGCTGCGCGCTCGCGTGGACGTTCTCGTGCTCGCGCGCGGTGAGCAATGCGAGTTCGGCGCAGTCCGCCGGCACCCGCAGGCGCTCGCTGATAGCGCGCGCATCAGGGGTCGAGTCCGCAATCCCGGCCGTGACGAGACACGCATACCGGATGGGCAGCGGCGCGAGTGCGTCGGCACAGGCCGTCAGCACGAGCATCCGTTGACCGCCCAGTGAGATGGTGCGCATGTGTGGCCTGCGCGCGCGTCAATGCGCCGCGGCGTCGAAGAACGCACGGGCAACACGTATCGCGAAATCAATGGCGTTCTCGACTACCGCGGCCTGGGTCGACCGTTTCGCCTCCTGCCCGCCTGCACTTGGGGCGGGCGCCTCGCCGCGATCGGCGACGGCCTTGATCCAGAGCGCGGGTAGTCGCTCGGTCGCGCGGTAGAACGCGAAGCCTTCCATGTCGACGGCGGCGACGTCGGGAAATGCATGGGCGATCAGCGCTATCACATCGGCAGAAGGATTCTCGATCTTGGCGCTGCTGCTCGCCAAACCCTTTCGTGTCTCGACCTTGTAGTCGGTGACATCCGGCCCCAGGATGTCCGCGAGCTTGTAGAGCTGCTTGGCCACGCGCTCCCCGTGCGGACGGTATTCGGTGCCCGCTTCGACTTCGCGTCGATGGTCGAGATTGAAGACTTCGTTCGGAACGACGACCGTGCCAGGCGGCAGCGCGGCCTCGGGCATGCCCATGCACATGCCCACCATCAGAACGATCGTGGGACGCAAGTCGGCGATCAGGCTGGGAACGTAGCTCGCGGTCTCGACCTGGGCCTGGAAGGATGAAGCCACCAGCATCCAGTCCACATCGGTGGCGCCGTCGTGGAACAGCACGCCGAAATCGTCGGCGAACGGCTTGAGCTTGCCCTGCCCGAATTCGACCGTCAGTGCTCTCTTGACGGCAGCCATCTCGACGGTGGCCGCGGCGACGCACAGCACGGATCGGCGTGGCGCGTTGGCTGCAGTGTTGTTTGTCTGGTTCAGTGAAGTGCCCTCCTCGTTGTGAACCCTGACTTCGGCGGAAAGACCGACGAGTTCGAACTCAGAGTTCAGCAGTCTCCAGGCGTGTTGCGCGGAAGTGCTGTTGGGCAGCAGCGCCTTGGCCTCTCGGTGCACGGCTTGCCTCGCTTGCTGAAGCAAGGTTTGGTCGGGTGCGGGCGACATGAAGAGACGCTGCATGGCGGCGACCATCTCCAGCATCGACATGCAACTGCGCAGTCGGCGGGCGTGACCTCGCCACTGCTCGCCCGGCACCAGCGCCGGAGCATGGCCGACGATGCCCTGACGATCCAGCAGGATCGAGGTTTCGTCGATCTGCTGCGTCCGGTTCTTCTCGAGGACCTGGGTCTCCACCGCCTTGCTGATCTGTGGGTGCTTCGTCAACAGGGATGCCAGCAGGCGGTCGTCAGGGGGCGGTGTCTCCCCGAGATCGCGGATGCTGATGCAGGGAAATACTCTGTAGTGGCGCGGTTGCGGCAAGGCGCGGCGATCGTTCGAGGTGGCGACAGCCATCCATGTGCGCGCCAGGCCCATCAAGGCCGCGTGATTCGAGAGCTCCCGCAACGCCTGAATTCGATCCAGGTTCTCGACTTCGAACGGCTCGCACTCCAGGCTCAGGCAGACGTCGCGCCCGTAGACGTGCAGCCCGGCGTTGACGTCGATGGACGCCGCGCCGGCCGCGTCACCGAGCGGCGCGAGATAGGGCGCCCGGCCGCGCGCGATACCGAACGCCTTCAGCCTCGTCTGGGTGTTGCTCAGGAAGAGCTTCGTGGGATCCAGGGTGAAGGGGCAGAAGTCCGTCTGGATCGTCCCACCGATGTCCGATAGGAACGTTCCGGAACGGCGAACGTCGAACAACGACGAAAGGCCGGGAGCATACGTCGCGACGCCGTCCTGCATCGGGGCGAAGATCTTCCACATCAATCGGATCGAGTGGGACATGGCGCGAAAGGGTTGAGGGCGGACGGGAGGGATTCGAACCCTTCCGAAAGATCGCGAGGACCTCCTGGACCACCCGGGCCCGTCCATTCATTCAGTCTAACTTGAGCCGGAGCAAGCTCTGAACGTCCGAGGCGACGCGTCAGGGGAGACCGAACAGCGCGTCGACCTCGGGCAGCAGCTTCGCGAGCGCGCCGACGCTGCGCAGCACCTCGAACATGCGCGCCGGCGCGCGTTCCATCAGCCCGCGCGACAGCTCCTGCCACACCCGCTCGGCGACCAGCGCGTCGACCTCGCCGGCGTCGACCATCTGGCGCATCAGCGCGATCGTCTCCGGCGCGACGGTGAAGTCGGGCCAGCGCGCCGCGAAGCGGGCCAGGCGCAGGATGCGCACCGGGTCCTCGGCGAAGGCCTCGGAGACGTGGCGCAGCACCTTGGCGGCCAGGTCGCGCTGGCCGCCGTACGGGTCGACCAGCGTGCCGTCCTCCTGCTGCGCGATCGCGTTGATCGTGAGGTCGCGCCGGACCAGGTCCTCCTCGAGCGTGACGTCGGGCGCGGCGTACACCTCGAAGCCGCGATAGCCCGGTCCGGTCTTGCGCTCGGTGCGGGCGAGCGCGTATTCCTCGTGCGTCCGCGGATGCAGGAAGACCGGGAAATCCTTGCCGACGGGCAGGTAGCCGGCGTCCAGCATGTCCTGCGGGCTCGCGCCGGTGACGACCCAGTCGCGGTCGTTCACCGGCTCGCCGAGCAGGCCGTCGCGCACCGCGCCGCCGACGACGTAGGTCTTCATGGCATGTCCGCTGCAGGCGGTTGTTCGGCGTCGCGCGGGCCGATCTGCGGGCCCAGGCGAGGGCGCAGCTGCGGGCCCTTGTCGCCCAGCAGCGCGGCGTAGATCGCGGCGTTGGTCATCACCTTCTTGACGTAGTCGCGCGTCTCGTAGAACGGCACGTTCTCCGTCCACACTTCCGGCGCCAGCATCAGCCCGCCGCGCCAGCGCCGCGGCCGCGCCGGGCCGGCGTTGTAGGCGGCCGCGGCCATCGGATCGGAGCCGCCGAAGCTCTCGAGGACCATCTTCAGGTAGAAGCTGCCGATGCGCAGGTTGGTCGACGAATCGGTGATCAGCTCGGGCCGGTACGCGATGCCGGCCTTCTTCGCCGCCCACTTGGCGGTGGCCGGCATCAGCTGCATCAGGCCGTTGGCGCCGACGGCCGAGCGCATGTTGCCCATGAAGCGCGTCTCCTGGCGGATCAGGCCGAACACGAAGGCCGGGTCGAGCCCGGCCTTGGTGGCGGCCTCGACGATGTCGCGCCGGAACGGCAGCGGGTATCGCTGCGCGATGTCGATCTCGGCCTTGGTGCGCTCGCTGGTGTTGATGCACAGCTGCCAATCGGACTGGTCGCAGGCCCATTGCGCGGCGGCGAGCAGGTCGCGGTCGCCCATGCCGCGCAGCGTGAAGTTCCACTCGCGGCGGCCTTCGTCGCGCATGTCGAGCGCGGTGAGCGCGAGCCCGCGCAGCAGCCCCGGGTTCGCGTGCGCCAGGCCGCGTTCCAGCGGCGTGAGCGGCACCGGCCTGGGCGGCAGGACGAACTGCCCGCCGAGGTCCTCGGCGCTGAGCAGGCCGTAGAAGCTGACGTTGGCCGACAGCGTCTTCAGCTGGCGCCGCGCCTCGGCGATCGCGGCCTCGCTGTCGGCGCCGGGCGCGGCCAGGCCCAGCGACAGCGCGGCCTGCGCGCGCCAGTACGTCCAGTTGTCCTGCGCGCGCTCGGTGGCGCTCATCGCGTCGATCGCGCGCGCCACGTCCTTCCAGCGCTGCGTGCCGCTGCCCGCGCGCAGCGCCGCGCGCGCGTGCCAGCCGAGCGTCTCGTCGCTCCAGTCCGGCGGCCCGGGCTTCTCGCCCTTGTGCGGCTTGCGCGCGGCCCACGCGCGGTCGGCCCAGTCGACGGCGTCGGGCAGCAGCGACTGCGCGCCGTGCCGGGCGATGACGGCCCAGGCCCAGGCGGCGTTGTCGGCGCCGATGGCCGACTGCCAGCGCTCCTGCAGCTGCAGCGCCGCGGCGGCCGGATCGCTCGCGCCCATGCGGGCCAGCGCGATCGTGACCATGTCGTTGCGGCGCGTGGTGGCGACGTCGGCCTTGCGGGTGATGAAGCGCGCCGGGTTGTCCAGCAGCGTGCCCATCTCCTTCGACGCCGGCTTGCCGAGGATCTGCGCCGCGCCGCGCAGCGCGCGCTCGGCGCTCTTGGCGGGCAGCTCGGACGCCTGCCGCATGCGGCGCCAGACGTCGGCGTCGGTGAAGACCTTGTCGTCATAGAGTGTCTGCGCCATCAGCTGGCAGCCGCCGTCGATGTCCTTGATCGCCAGCCACTGCGCCAGCGCGGCGTCGTGCACCTCCTTGCCGGCGAGGTGGTCGACCAGCGTCGCGTAGCACGTGACGCTGCGGTCGTCGTTCATGCGAAAGCGCGGGTAGTCGCGCTTGAACGCGTCCCAGTCGCGGCGATGGCCCACCTCGAGCAGCCAGTCGTTGCGCAGCCGATCCTCGACGTAGCTGCCGGGCCAGCGCGCATAGAACTGCTCGACCTCGTCGGAGCTCACTTCCGACAGGCGGTTCGTCAGCTCCCAGTAGTCGACCCAGGGCGTCAGCGGCAGGTGGTTGGTGAACGCGGTCGCGCGCAGCAGCGCGAGCCGGGCGCGGTCGCGGCGCAGAAAGGCGTCGTGCGCGTCGCGGATGACGTCGTCGCTGGCGTTGGTCGCGTTGCCGGTGGGGGAATTGGCCGTCGTGGCCGGCGGCAGCGCGGCGGCCTCGGGCGCGGAGGCCGCCGCCGGCGCGACGGCCTGCGCGGCCGCGACGGGCGGCGTGTCGGCGTCCATGCGCAGCGTCACCGGCGCGGGGCTGGCCTCGGCGATCGGCTGGGAGAAGGCGGGGCTGCCGGACAGCAGCGCGAGCGTGGCAAGCACGAGGGGCGCGAACGCGGAGAACGGGGCATCGGACATGTGCGTCCAATATACCGAAGGAACCCCGCGCGACCCGCGCGCGCCGGCGTGGCCGCGTCGCGCCTTCGCGTCAGTCGCGCGACGTGCGGTAGTCCTCCTCGAACTGCAGGAATTCCTTTTCCTCCAGCGCGTCCCGGATCCACGCCGCCGTGCCCTTGGCGGCGAAGACGCGCGCCATGTAGGCGGCGACGTCGTCCGGCACCGGCAGCGCGTAGGTGCGCAGGCGCGTCACGACCGGCGTGAAATAGGCGTCGGCGATGGAGTAGTCGCCGAACAGGAACGGGCCGCCGGACTCGGCGAGCGCCTCCTGCCAGAGCTGGATCACGCGCGCCAGGTCGGCCCGGGCCGCCGCGTTCCCGGCCAGCACGCGCTTGCCGACCTCGGGCAGCGAGGCCTCGATGTTCATGCCGAACGCGCCGCGCAACGCCGAGAAGCCGCTGTGCATCTCGGCGCAGACGCTGCGTGCCCGCGCGCGCCGGCGGGCGTCGCGCGGCCACAGGCCCTTGTCCGGGAACTTCTCGGCCACGTATTCGGCGATGGCCAGCGTGTCCCAGATCACGAAGCCGTCGTCCTCCACGAGCAGCGGCACCTTGCCGACCGGCGACAACGGGCCGATCGCCGCCTTGAACTTCGAATCGGGCGCGAAGCTGTCGAAGCGCACCATCACTTCCTCGAACGGGATGTCGAACTGGGTGAGCATCACCCACGGCCGCATCGACCAGGACGAGTAGTTCTTGTTGCCGATCAGCAGCTTCATGCGGGTTCCAGTGCGTGGGGTTGTCGCGGGAAATCGACTGTAGCCGGGGTGCGGCTAAGAGGTAATGCGGATTGCGCATCGCGTCGATGTCGCGGCCGCATCCGTGCCGCGGCTGGCCGTGTGAGCCGCCGCACTGACCGCGGCGGCCAAACTGTGGGCCCCGCCAACGGGGGGTGCCCAAACCCCCCTTTTGGGGAAGCGGGCGCTGCCCAGTTCGGCGAAACTTCTTTCATCGGGCCGTTGCGCTATCCCTAGCATGCGGTCCGGCAGCAGTTCGGCGGGTTTCGACACGTCCTTGCCTGCCTGGCGACGCGCTGATCCGGCGCGCACGAAGCAGATCTGCTCCCTGAGTTAAGTAGTCGCCTGCTGTCGATTCGGGCGCGAAGAGCCGAAAATCTGCAAGGAAATGGGCGGCCGTCCCGACGAGTCGTCCCGACCCAGTCTCCCTGACGGAGCACGGGCCGCGCTGGAGTTCGGTGATGGGAAGGCGGCAAGACAGTCTTCCGACAACGAACCGGCCCCGGAGGAAAGACATGTTCAAGCCACTCTCCCGCTCCAACAAGAATTCGCATCGTTCGAACGGCGGTTTCGCCGACACGATGTTCGTCCACGCCGATGGCGACGACGACTACAGCGGCTTCGCGCCCACCCAGATGTTCGAGGAGGAGGACGACGCCGCCCCGATGCCCGTGCAGGCGAATCCGCATGCGGCGCGGGCCGCGGCGTCGACGTCGCACACGGCGCTCGAGCGCGCGGCCAGCATGTCCGCGCCGGCGGCGGCGCAGGCGACGGCCACGGAGGACGCGTCGATTCCGCAATCGTGGGTGACCTCGCAATGGGTGGCGGCGCAGGAGGCCAAGGCGCACGAGGCCGCGAACCAGGCCCGCGCCGTGATCGCGGCGCAGCGCCGCGCCGACGAGCAGGCGGAGGCCGCGCAGCACCACGCCGCGATGCCCGCCGCGCCCAGGACCGGCCTGGCCCGCCTGCGCGCGGCGCTCGGGCGCCTGCTGCCCGGCGAATTCCGCAGCCTGCTGCCGCTGTTCATCGGCGTGACGGTGACGGTGGCGCTGATCTCGGCGGTGCTGCCGCTGCTCGACAAGCCCTGATCCGGCTCAGTTGCCGCCGCCGAAGGCGTGCACCAGGCGCAGGAGCGCGAACAGCACCCAGGCGCCGAACCACAGCATGCGCCAGCGGTTCTGACCGCCGCCCGGTTGCCCCAGCTTCACGAGCGTGAACGGCCGGGCGCGCGGCGGCCGCTCGCGTGTCGCGATCTCGAGCGGCTGCAGGCGCAGCGCCGCGCGCATCGATGCGAGGCGCTTCAGGAAGCCGAGCCGGCGGCCGAACGGCCGACCCGGCGGCGTCGCGTTGCTGCGCACGAGCCCGTCGAATTCGAGGCGATCGACCGCCTCGCGCCACTGGAACGGCATGGCCAGCGCGAGTTCGATCCAGGCCGCGACGCGCCAGGCGAGTGACGCCACGAGCAGCGCCAGCGGTGTGCCCAACAGCGCTGCAACCGCGAGCGCCCTCGATCCTGGCTCCGGCGTCACGGACACGATGGCGGCCAGCCATGCGCCGACGACGGCGACGATGCCCACGATGATCTTGTTGCCGAGGATCGCGCGTGCGACGACGCGCGCCCGGTGCGTCTCGGGCAGCTTGGCGATCACCTGCAGCAACCGACGCAGTCCGAACACGATCGCGGTGGCGACCAGCGCCCACACGGCCGCGTTCCCCAGATCCGGCGCGAAGGCTGCCACGGCGAGGCCGACCAGCAGGTCGGTGCTCGCCGGCCCGCGCATCCGCTGGAGGGCGACGGGGTTCAGGCAGGCCGCGAGCGGCCGGGCGTCGGCGTCCTCGCTGGCGTTGCGCCAGCGCTCGGCCCAGAACCCGGCCTCGACCGCCGCCGGCCGCCAGACC
Organism: Scleromatobacter humisilvae; assembly: GCF_023231945.1. Classification (GTDB taxonomy): domain Bacteria; phylum Pseudomonadota; class Gammaproteobacteria; order Burkholderiales; family Burkholderiaceae_C; genus Scleromatobacter; species Scleromatobacter humisilvae. The sequence continues at coordinate 1,480,326 of NZ_JAJLJH010000001.1, read as the reverse complement.
AGCATGAGCCTGCCCGGCCGCGTCGAATGAAGCCGCCGCAGCCACGCGTTGCCGCTGAAATGCCGCGCATGGACCAGGTCGCGCGACAGCGCCAGCCGCGCCTCCATCTGCCGCAGCGCCCACGGCGACAGCCAGCTCGACAAGCGGGCCGGGTGGCGATGCCAGTCGAACGCGCGGCCGGTCTCGAACAGCAGCGTCAGCGGCGGCGCGTCGGCCTCGATGAACCAGCGCATCAGCGCGAACTCGAGCGCCTGGCTGTCGTCCAGCGTCGCCTGCGTGCGCGCCGCCAGCAGCTCGCGCAGCGCGGGCAGGTGGGCCTCGTCGTCGCTGCCCGTCGCGGCCGCGGCCTGGCCGTGGAAGCGGCGGAAGTGCGCGGCCAGCGCGGGCTCGGCGTCCTGCTCGGCAGGCGTCTCCTCGACGGGGGGCGGCGCGATCACCTCGACCGGGGCGGCGGCCCCGGTGGCGAGCGGGACCGCGTCGATCCCGGCTTGCGCGACGGCCTCGACCTGCGCCGTCGCGACTTCGGCCTCCTCGGCACGCTCCGCGGCCAAGGCCTCGCGCCGGCGCGCGTGCGGCAGCACGACCTCGTAGGCCTCGCGGATGCGCGCGAAGTCCTGCGGATGCGTCTCGGGCCGGAACTCCTTGATCAGCGCGGCATAGCGCCGGCGCAGCTCGGGCACGGCGACGTCGGTGGCGACGCCAAGCGTTTGCCAGGGCGTCATGCGGCTACCAGACGGGACCGCGCTCGAGCGTGTCGAGCGCGACGGCGAACTGCTTGCGGGCCTCGGCGATCTCCTTGCCGTCCTGGCGCGACAGCACCGCCTCGAACTGCCCCAGCCAGCGGCCCACCTGCTCGCGCTCGTCGCCCAGCAGTTGCTCGTAGAGGCGGTTCGCGCGTTCGAGCACGAGGCGGTTCTGGTCCTGGTCGCGCGGGTGCACCTTCAGCGCGGCGAGCTCGACGCGCCGGCGCGCAATCTCCTCGTCGCTGATGTCGCCCGCGAGCTTGCGGATCACGAGGTTGCGCTCGATGCCGTGATCGGCCACGGCGATGTCGACGTCGAGGATGCCGTTGACGTCGTAGGTGTAGCGCACGTCCACCTTGACCTCGCCGGCCTTCAGCGGCGGGATCTTCAGCGCCACGCTGCCCAGCTCGATGTTCTGGCTGCAGTGGCGCGACTCGCCCTGGAAGATGTCGACCGACAGCTTGGCCTGGTTGTCGGCCACGGTCTGCACGGTCTTGACGCGGCTGGCTGGCACCACGGTGTTGCGCTCGATCACCGGCAGGAAGACGTCGCCGATGTGGCCGCCGTGGCCGTCGGACTCGCTGATGCGGATGCCCAGCGTGTGCGGGCAGACGTCGGTCAACACCATCTCCTCGAAGGCCTCGTCGCGGCTGGTCAGGCCGGCGCACACGGCCACGCCGAGCGCGATCGTCTGGTCGGGATCGAGGTGGCGCGCGGGCAGGCGGCCGAACAGCTGCGAGACGAGGCGCCGCACCATGGGCATGCGGCTCGCGCCGCCGACCAGCGCGATCTCGTCAAGGTCGGCCACGCGCAGACGCGCGTCGCGCAGTGCGCGCTCGATGGGCGCGCGCAGGCGCTCCAGCAGCGGCTCGCAGGCCTTCTCGAACTCGGCCTGCGTGACGGCGAGCCTGCCCAGGCCGAGGCCTTGCAGGTCGACTTCGCAGGCGGCGGCGGACGCCAGCGCGCGCTTGGCCGATTCGGCCGCGAAGCGCAGCGCGCCGTTCTTCGCCGGCTCGGCCAGCGCCTTGTCGTCGAGCGACGCCTTGCGCGCCAACAGCTGCACCATCGCCTCGGTGAAGTCGTCGCCGCCGAGGAAGGTGTCACCGCCGGTGGCGCGCACCTCCATCACGCCGGAGAAGCGCTCGAGGATGGAGACGTCGAAGGTGCCGCCGCCGAGATCGATGATCAGGAAGGTGGCGTCGGCGTCGCGCTCGTGGATGCCGTGGAACAGCGCGGCGGCGGTCGGCTCGTTGACCAGGCGCAGCACCTTCAGGCCGGCCAGCTCGCCGGCCAGGCGCGTCGCCTTGCGCTGCTGGTCGTTGAAGTAGGCGGGCACCGAGATGATGACCTCCTCGACCTTCTCGCCGGTGGCGTGTTCCGCGTCGGCCTTCAGCGCGCGCAGCACCAGGGCGGACAGGTCCTCGGGCCGGTACTGCACGCCGGCCAGCGTCAGCTTCTGCCCGGTGCCCATCAGGCGCTTGAACGAGGCGGCGCTGCGCTTCGGGTGCGTGACCAGGCGCTCGCGCGCGGTGGCGCCCACCAGCAGGCTGCCGTCGGCATCGACCGAGACGGCCGACGGCGTCAGCACGCTGCCGTGGACGTTGGCGATGGGCGTGGGCACGCCGTCCTTCAGCCAGGCGATGAGGCTGTTGGTGGTGCCGAGATCGATGCCGAAGATCACTGGGTCCCTCCCTGGACGTTCTTCCAAGATTTTATTGGCAGCTCTGGTGGGCGTTCGTTGCCTGCCTGCGGCGCTGTCTTGCCCGCCGCTGCGCGTCGGGCGTTCCTGGGCGGCATGGCCGCTGCGGCAGGGCGGCCGGAGACTTGGCGCTCCGGCTTGCCGAGCGTCGGATTCGGCGGCCTGAACGGCCTTGAATCCCAGGGCCTCCCGTCAACTTCAGACCGCGCAACGCCCGCGGGCCGCGCCCGGGGCCCTGGCGCACACGCCACCCATGGCCCTGGTCGCGCCGGTCGCGCCTGCGATCCAAGTCCCCGGCCACCCTGCCGGTCGGCGCATCTGCTTTTGGAAGAGTCAGCGTGCCTCGGCCCATCGAGGGCCTCGGCAGCCCCGGCGCCGTCCGAACGCTGCGGATTCGACGCTCACTCGCCGGCACGCGGCCGCTGCGCGTCCGCGACGCAAGCCACTTCGCTACGATGCGGGGCATGGCCTTCCCTCATCGCGTCCTTCTCGCCCTGGCCGGCGTGTCGCTGGCGACATCCACGCTCGCCGCCGACCTCAGGGTGCTCGCGTCCGGCGCGACCAAGGCGCTGGTCGACGCCTCGGCGGCCGAGTTCGAGCGGCGCACCGGCCACCGTCTCGTGGTGGAGGGCGGCACCGCCGGCGCGGTGACGCGCCTAGCCCTGGCCGGCGAGGCCTTCGACGTCGTCATCGTCACCCAGGACGGCGTGGACGCGCTGGCCAGGCAAGGCAAGGTGGATCCGCGCTCGGTTCAGCCGCTGGCGCGCGTGGGCATCGGCGCCGCGGTTCGGCAGGGGGCGCCGACGCCGAAGATCGCCACCGCCGACGAGTTCCGGCAGGCGTTGCTGGACGCCCGCGCGATCGCCTACATCGATCCGGCGGCTGGCGGCTCCAGCGGCATCTACCTGTCGCAGCTGTTCGAACGCATGGGCATCGCCGACCGGATCCGGCCCAAGGCCGTGCTCGTCGACGGCGGGCTGGTGGCCGACAGGCTCGTCGACGGCCGGGCCGACCTCGCCCTGCAGCAGATGAGCGAGCTGGTGGGCGTGCCGGGCGTCGTCGTGCTGGGCACGCTCCCGCCCGAGTTCCAGCACTTCACGACCTACGTCGCGGCCGTCGGGCAAGCGAGCACCGACAAGGCCGCGGCGCGGGCGCTGATCGAGCAGTTGCAGGGCGCGCCCGCGCGCCGCTTCGCGGCCGAGCACGGGATGCAGGCGCCGTAGCGCGCGGGGCGGCGGCGGTCGCGGGCGACCGGCGACAATGCGTCCATGCAAGTCAGCTCGTACCTCAAGGTCTCGGCGGTCGTCGCGGTGGCGACGATCGCGTTGAAGGCGGGCGCCTGGTACGTCAGTGGCTCGGTGAGCCTGTTGTCCGACGCGATCGAAGGGCTCGTGAACCTGGCCGGCGCGGTGTTCGCGCTGATGATGGTGTCGTGGGCCGCGCAGCCGCCCGACGAAGGCCATCCGTACGGGCATCACAAGGCCGAGTACTTTTCGAGCGGCTTCGAGGGCGTGCTGATCGTCGCGGCGGCCATCGCCATCGTCGGCGCGGCCGGCGAGCGGCTGTTCCATCCGGCGCAGGTGCAGGCGATCGGCCTGGGCATCGCGCTGTCGCTGGCGTCGACCGCGCTCAACGGCGGGCTCGCGTTCGCGATGCTGCGCAAGGCCGCGCAGGAGCGCTCGATCGCGCTGGAGGCCGACGCCAAGCACCTGATCACCGACGTGTGGACGTCCGTCGGCGTCGTCGTCGGCCTGGTCGGCGTGCACTTCACCGGCTGGCTGTGGCTCGACCCGGTGGTGGCCGTGTGCGTGGCGGGCAACATCGTGCGCGAGGGCGTGTCGCTGGTCTGGCGCTCGGCCGACGGGCTGATGGACATGGCCGTCGAGCCCGAGGTGCGCGCGCAGATCGACCGCACGCTGGACGTGTTCAAGACGCAGCCGATCCGTTTCGACCATGTCGTCACGCGGCGCGCCGGCCAGCGCCGCTTCGTCGACCTGCACATGCACGTGCCGTCCGCCTGGACGCTGGGCCGCGCCGCGGCGCTGCGCGCGGACGTCGAGCGCGCGCTGATGCGCGACGTCGCCGGCCTGCGCACGACGATCCAGCTGCTGCCCAACGACGTCGAGGCCTACGTCGACGAGCCCGCCGCGGGCGGCGCGGCGGCGTCTTCCTGAGCGAGCGACTCACGATGCTGTCCGTCATCCAGCGCGTGCGCGAGGCGCGCGTCGACATCGCCGGCGAGACCGTCGGCGCGATCGAGTCCGGGTTGCTGGTGCTGGTCTGCGCCGAGCCGGCCGACACCGACGCACAGGCCGACAAGCTCGTCGCCAAGCTGCTCAAGCTGCGCATCTTTTCCGACGATGCCGGCAAGATGAACCGCAGCGTGCAGGACGTGCCCGGCGCGGGGCTGCTGATCGTCAGCCAGTTCACGCTCGCCGCCGACACGAGCGGCGGCAACCGGCCGAGCTTCACCGGCGCGGCGCCGCCGGAGCAGGGCCGTCGCCTCTACGAGACCGTGCTGCGCCTGGCCGCGGAGCGCCATCCGCGCGTGGCCAGCGGCCGCTTCGGCGCCGACATGCAGGTGCACCTCGTCAACGACGGCCCCGTCACCATTCCCATGACCATCCGCTGAGACTTTCCATGGCTTCCATCGTCAAGTTCGACCCACCCGCCACGCCGCCCGAGATCGATTTCCCGCGCGAGGAGCGCCGCGAGATCGGCGCGCCCGAGCGCCGCACCTGGGTGCTGTACGAGAGCGCGCCGGCCGGGCTCGTCGCCGGCATCTGGGAGTGCGAGGTCGGCCGCTGGCGCATCCAGATGGATCCGACCGAGCACGAATACATGGTGGTGCTGGCCGGCCGTTGCCGCCTGCACGCGACCGACGGCACGTTCACCGAGGCGGGCGCGGGCGAGGCGCTGGTGATCCCGGCCGGCTTCGCGGGGTCGTTCGAAGTGCTGGAGACGCTGCGCAAGCACTTCGTGATCGTCGTCGGGCCGGCGGCGAACTAGTCGGCGTCGCGGCCTTCGTTCCAGCGCGACACGCGCCGTTTCACGTCGTCGATGAAGCGCCTCAGCCGGGCGTGATCGTTGGCATCCGTGTGCTCCCAGTCGGGCGAGCGCGAGGGCTTCTTCGCGACGTCCAGCTTCAGCAGTGCGCCCTCCACGCGGGCCTTGACCACCGGCTGGCCGTTCAGCTCGAAGGCGCCGTTGAGCTCGGCGAGCTTGAGGTCGCGCAGCGCGCGCGCGAGCGTGGCGCGGGCGGTGGACGGGTCGAAGGGCGGCGGGGCGAAGAAGTCGGAGGGATCGTCGGACATGGCGGCTCTCGTGAGGCGATGGCGGCAAGGTAGCAGATTCGCGGCACGCCATCTCGCGGCGCGTGAGGCGCCGAAGTGGCGATAAACCGCAAGTCCGCGCGCCACGGCATTTCGCGACTCATCCGCAACGCAGCCGGACGCTATCATCCGCCGCGAAGGCATTCCTGCCTCGTTCCCCGGGAGGAGACACGCGGTGCTGCGGTTGCCGGTTCGACGTCACCTGTTGCTCACGATCAGTCTCGCCTGGGCGATCGGCGCGGTCGCGCGACTGGGGCTGTGGCTGTCCATCGTGCCCGGCCCGGTGGCCGCGAACTGGCTGGCCGCGAACTGGCTGGCCGCCGGCCTGGCGCTGGCCGCGCTGATGGTGTTCGGCCGGCGCGCGCTCGCGGGCCTGGCGATCGGCCTGCTCGCCGCCAACTGGCTGCAGGGCGTGGGCTCGTTCGGCGCCTTCGATGCGGCGGCGGCGCGTGTCGCGATCCTGGTCACGCTGGGCGAGCTGGCGCAAGCCCTGCTCGCGGCGTGGGCGTTGCGGTCGCTGCCGCGCGAGCTGCCGCGCAACCCTGTTCGGCAGACGCTGCGCTACGCGTTGACCGTCGCGCTGTGCGGTCTCGTCGCGGCCAGCGTCGGGTCGTTCGCGTGGCTGGGCCTGGCCGTCGCGCCGCACGCGGAGCCGCTGTTCGGCTGGGTCGCCGGCTGGCTGGGCGACGTCGCCGGCATGCTGGTGGTCACGCCCGTCCTGCTGCTGCTGTTCCACCCGCGCCTGCGCACCGACCGCCTGACCGTGCAGCCGTTCCCGCTGATCTGCCTGGGCCTGGGCCTGACGGCGTTCTGCACCTTCGCGGTGGGCTTGAGCGTGCGCGACGCGCAGACCGAGCGCTTCAAGGCCGACGCGGGCCGGCTCGCGATGACGTTGCAGACGCACGTCGAGCTGACGGCGCGCGACCTCGAGACGCTGCAGCACTACTTCTACAAGATCGACGTGGGCCCCGACGAGTTCCGAAGCGTCTCCACGCCGCTGCTGGCGCGCAGTCCGTGGCAGTCGACGTTCGCGTGGCTGCCGCGCGTGACGATCGCGCTGCGCGAGGCCTTCGAGAGTTCGCCCAGCGGACTGGACGGCACGTCGATCCGCGAGATCGATCCGCAGGGCAGCGTGGTGCGCGCCGGCTTGCGCAGCGATTACTTTCCGGTCGCCTGGACCGATCCCGCGGCCGGCCGCGAGGCCTTGATCGGCCTCGACGATTCGCACGACGCGCAGCGCGGCACCGCGTTGGCGCGCGCCGTCGCCGGGCATGCGATGTCGTCGACGCCGCCGTTGTCGACCGTCGCCAACAGCCCCGAGGGCAAGCTGGTGCAGACGCTCTACGCCCCGGTCGACAACGAGGCGGTCTCCAGGCTGTGGCCGAGCGACCCCGGCCATGTGCGCGGGATGGTCGCGGCCACGCTCGATCTCGCCGCGCTGCTCGAGGCCTCGGTGGCGCAGATGGGCACGCACGACGAGACCTTGCTGCTGTTCGATCCCGACGCGCCGCGCAGCGCCGCGCTGCTCTGGAGCGCCGGCCGGCCACTGCGCATCATCGAGCCCGCGCAGCGCGACGACCTGACCGACCGCATCGACGCCGGCGTGTCGGTGCGCCACGAGATCCGCGTGGCCGATCGCCGCTGGACGATGCTGGCGCGCCCGGCGTGGGCCGACGCGATGCCGCGGCCGGGCTGGCTGCAGGCGTCAGTGCTGGCCAGCGGGCTCGCCTTCACGGCGCTGCTGACCGCGCTGCTCGCGGCGCGGCGCCGCCGCGACGAGCTGTTGCAGGACGCGCGCGAGCAGCTCGAGGTCCAGGTCGAGGCACGCACGCACGACCTGGGCGAGACCAACGCGCGCCTGCGCGACGAGATCGAAGGCCATCGCCGCACCGAGGCACTGCTGCAGGACGCGCGCCAGAGCGCCGAGGCCGCCAGCCGCGCGAAGTCGCAGTTCCTCGCCAACATGAGCCACGAGATCCGCACGCCGCTCAACGCCGTGCTGGGCTACACGCAGCTGCTGATCAAGGACCGCCGCCAGGTCCCCGACGCGCGCGACCGGCTGCGCGTGATCTACGCCGCCGGCCAGCGGCTGCTGGGCCTGATCAACGACGTGCTGGACCTGGCCAAGATCGAGGCCGGCGCGCTGCAGGTGCACCTGGCGCCGATCGACCTGCGGCGCGAGCTGGGCGAGGTCTTCTCGATGTTCGAGCCGCGCGCCCAGGCCAAGGGCCTCGCGCTGCGGCTGGACATCGATCTCGACGACGAGTGCGGCCTGGTCACCGACCGCGCGAAGTTCGGCCAGGTGGTGCTGAACCTGCTGGGCAACGCGCTGAAGTTCACCGACACGGGCCACATCGCGCTGCGCGCCTGGCGCGCCGGCGGCGACACGCTCGTCGAGGTCGAGGACAGCGGCCCCGGCATGGACGCCGACGAGATGGCCGGCATCTTCACGGCGTTCCGCCAGGGCGCGGCCGGCCTCGACAAGGGCGGCACGGGGCTCGGGCTGAACCTGTCGCGCCACATCGCGCAGGCGCTCGGCGGCGAACTGACGGTCGCCAGCGAGAAGGGCCGCGGCACGACGGTGCGGCTGCGGCTGCCGATGGCGCAGGTCGATCGCGCGGGCGTGGCGGCGCCCGCCTTGGTCGGCGGCCAGCGCCTCGCGCCGGGCAGCTCGCTGCGCGTGCTGGTGGTCGAGGACGATCCGCACAGCCGCGACGTCCTCGTGACGCTGCTGCGCCAGACGGGCTGCGAGGTCGAGGCGGCCGTCGACGGCGAGGCCGGCCTGGCCGCGTGCCGGGCGCGGCCCGACGATGCGCCGTTCGACATCGTCTTCAGCGACATCCGCATGCCGCGCCTGGACGGCCTGCAGATGCTGCAGGCGCTGCGCGCGGATCCGCGCACGCGCGGGCTGGCGCTGGTCGCGGTGTCCGCATCCAGCCTCGAGCACGAGCGGCGCTACTACGTCGAGCGCGGCTTCCAGGACTTCGTCGGCAAGCCCTACGAATTCGCCGCGATCCACGAGATGCTGGTGCTGCATGCCGGCGCGCGGCTGGTGGCCGCGCCGGACGATGCCCACGGGGTCGACGTCGATCCGGCCGCCGCGGTCGAGGCCTGCGACCGCCTGCAGCGCGACGCGTTGGCGGCGGCGGGCGCGGTGCGCCGCAGCGTGCTGCGTGCCCAGCTCGCGAGCCTGGCCGACGGCGCCGCCACCGGTTCGATGAGGCAGGTGCGCGAGCGGCTCGCGACGCTGGCCGCCGCACCGCCGCCATCGCTGCCCGAGGGCCTGCTGGCGCAGCTCGAAGCCGACCTGCGCCAGTACGATTTCACGACCCTGGAGGCTCGCGTGCGCGACGCGCTTGCCGCCGACGCCGCGTCCGACGACGATGACGGGCATGCGTTCAAGGGTGTGACCCCATGACGGAGCAGACGTCCGCCGCGACGCCCGATTCGTCGATCCCGCCGTTCGTGCCTGCCGAGGCCGCCGGCGACGTGCGCGCCGTGCTGCGCACGCCGTGGGCGCGCCGCTGGGCGCTGATCGTGATGCTGCTGATGCTCGCGTGGACGGCCGCGGCGTGGGAGCTGAACGCTCGTCACTATCGGCAGCGGCTCGACGGCATCGTCCAGTCCGCCAGCACGCAGGCGCTCGCGAGCGAGGTGCTCGTCGAGGACGGCCTGCGCCAGGGGCTCGCGCAACTGGACGGCGTCGCCCACGTGCTCGCGCGGCTGCCCGCCGTCCGCCGCGGGGTCGTCGCGGCCGGACCGGGCGCGTCGCTGGTCGACGACCCCGTGCCCGCGCTGCGCGGCACGCTCAGGGCACAGCCCGAACTCGCCGCCGTCAACGACTTCCTCGCCGCGTCCTACCAGGATCTCGGCGCCGACCTGATCTACCTGCTCGACGACGCCGGCAACTGCGTCGCGTCCAGCGATGCCGGCAGCGCGGACAGCGTGATCGGCCAGCACCTGACCGATCCGTCCTTCTTCCGCCAGACACAGCTCGAGCACGGTGCGCGGCTGTTCGCGGTCGGCAAGGCCACGGGCATCCCGGGCATGTACTTCTCGGCCCCGATCTTCGACGGCAACCGCTTCCTCGGCGCGGTGGTCGTCAAGCGCGACACGCTGTCGCTGGCCTCGATGGTCGGCCACCAGGGCGCCTTCGTCGTCGACTCGCTGGGCGTGGTGATCATGTCGCAGAACCCGGGCCTGCTGCTCGAGGCGCTCGACGGCGCGAAGGTGTTCCAGCTGACGCCGCAGGAGCGCGCGGCGCGCTATCGCTCGGACATCCTGCCGAGGCTGCACATCCATCCCTGGGATCCGGTGGACGCGCCGCAGCTGCAGCGCATCGACGAGGACGCGGTACCGCAGGTGCTGGTCAAGCGCCACATGGATCTCGAGAAGCTCGACGTCTACGTGGCGCAGCGCGTGCCCGAGGTGGAGGTGCTGCTGCGCGAGCGCGACTTCAACTTCGCGATGCTGGCGGTCGCCGGCGCGGGTGCGATCGCGCTCGTGGCCGCGGGGCTGGGCGGCTGGCGCTCGCGGCGCAGCGTGCTCGTCGCCATCGAGCGCCTCGGTCACGCCAATCGAAAGCTCTCGGTGGAGGTCGCCGAGCGCCAGCGCACCGAGGTGCTGCTGCGCGAATCGCGCGAATACCTCGTCGTGCACGAGGCGCGCCTGCGCGCGCTGCTGCGCAGCCTGCCCGAGCAGGTGTGGATGAAGGATCGCGCCGGCGCGTACCTGGCCGTCAACGTGGAGTTCGAGCGCTTCCAGGGCACGCGCGAGGCGGACGTCCTGGGCAAGTCCGACCACGACATGGGCTGGAAGCGGGCCGCGTACTACGCCGAGCAGGACCAGGCCACGCTGGCGGCTGCCGAACCCCTGGTGTTCCACGAGACCGAGCACTCGGCCGAGGGCGGCGGCACGCGCCAGCTCGAAGTCACGAAGACGGCCGTGCGCGACGATCGCGGCGAGGTCATCGGCGTCGTCGGCATCGCGCGTGACATGACGGAGATCCAGGCCGCCAACCTCGCGCTCAAGAGCAGCGAGGCGCGTTTCCGGGCGACGTTCGAGACCGCCGGCGACGCCATCCTGATCATCCGCCACGCGGTGGTCATCGACTGCAATCGACGCGCCGCCGAGCTGCTCGGCGCCGAGGGCCGCGGCGGGTTGCTGGGGCGCTCGATGGCGCTGTTCGCGCCCGGGACGCAGCCGGACGGCGAGTCGTCCACGCGCATGGCGGGCGTGCACCTGGCCGACATCAAGCGCGGCGGCATGAAGACGTTCGAGTGGCGCTGCCGCCGCCTCGACGGCAGCGAGTTCGACGCCGAGATCACCATCAGCCTGTTCCAGCACAACGGCCACAAGCTGCTGCAGGCGGTGCTGCGCGACGTCAGCGAGCGCCGGCGCATGATCGCGGCGCTCGAGGCCGCGAAGGAGGACGCCGAGCGCGCCAACCGCAGCAAGAGCGTGTTCCTCGCCAACATGAGCCACGAGATCCGCACGCCGCTCAACGCGGTGCTGGGCTTCACGCAGCTGCTGATGGCCGATCGCAAGCTGCCGGACGAGACGCAATCGCGCCTGCGCGTCATCCACGGCGCCGGCAATCGGCTGCTGGGGCTGATCAACGACGTGCTGGACCTGGCCAAGATCGAGTCGGGCAGCCTGCAGGTGCTCTCCGCGCCGTTCGACCTGATGCAGGAGCTGCGCGACGTCGACGCGCTGTACGGCACCCATGCCCGCGCCAAGGGACTCACGCTGCAGAGCGAGCTGTCGCTGTCGGTGCCCACGGTGGTCGAGGGCGATCGCAACAAGCTGGGGCAGATCGTCAGCAACCTGCTGGGCAACGCGCTGAAGTTCACCGAGCGCGGCCACATCGGCCTGCACGTGTGGCGCGACAGCGAACATGCGGATCGCGTCTGGTTCGAGGTGCACGACACCGGCCCGGGTATCGCCGACGCTGACCTGGCCGACCTGTTCGTGCCGTTCCGCCAGGGCGCGGCAGGCCAGGAAAAAGGCGGCACCGGGCTCGGGCTGGGGCTGTCGCGCGACCTGGCGCGCGCGATGGGCGGCGAGCTGACGGTCTCCAGCACGCCCGGCCACGGCACGCAGGTGCGCTTCTGGCTGCCGCTGCCGACCAGCCGCCTGTCGGCGTCCGGCGCGCCGGTGGGCGCGGGCGCGCAGGTGCTCGATCCGGCGACGCCGTGCACGGTGCTGGTCATCGAGGACGACCCCGACAGCCGCGACGTGCTGGTCAACCTGCTGCGCGAGGTGGGCTGCACGGTGATGCAGGCGTTCGACGGCATCGAGGGCCTGGCGCGCTGCCGCTCCGAGCGCTTCGACATCGTGTTCAGCGACATCCGCATGCCCCACATGGACGGCGTCGAGCTGATCGAGCGGCTGCGCGCCGATCCGTTCACCGCGGCGCTGCCGGTGGTGGCGGTCTCGGCGTCCAGCCTGGAGCACGAGCGCCGCTTCTACATCGGCAAGGGCTTCCAGGACTTCATCGGCAAGCCGTACCCGTTCCAGCAGGTCTACCGAGCGCTTGTCGACTACGCCGGCGTGCGGCTGCGCTTGGTCGAGGTGCCGACTGAAGCGACGGAGGCCGGCCAGCCACTGACGCCGCTCGCGGCCGGCGCGGCGCGGCGCGTGCGCGAGCAATTGCGCGCACTCGCGACGGCGGCGGCCAGCGGGCAGCTCGGCGCGGTGGCGCGTCTGATGGAAGCGCTTGCGCCCGAGGACATCGGCAGCGAGCGCTGGCGCGCGTTCGACGAGGCGGCCCAGGCGTACGACTTCCAGTTGCTCGAGGAACGCGTCGCCGCGGTGATCGCGCAGCTCGATGCGACGCCCGCCGCGGCGCCGGCTGCACCAGGTTGAGGCGCCGTCGATACACGTTCGCGCGGGAGCGCGCCAGGCGTGCGCCATTGCACGAATCTGCGTACAAATCGACCGGAACGGTCCACTTGCATGTGATTACACTGGGGACAACGCAAGGTGCAGTCCCGGGCCCGTCCCGGACAACGCGGGGGTATGGGTGGTGACCGCAAGAGTCTCGAAGATCCTGATCGTCGACGATACGCCGCACAACATCGACGTGCTGAGCGCCACGCTGAACGACGAGCAGTGCGAGTTGATGGCCGCCACCTCCGGCACGCGCGCGCTCGAACTGGCCACCCGCGGCCGCCCCGACCTGGTGCTGCTGGACGTCATGATGCCGGGCATGGACGGCTTCGAGGTGTGCCGCCGGCTGAAGGCCGACCCGGCCACCGCCGACATCCCCGTCGTCTTCGTCACCGCGCGCACCGACGATGTCAGCCAGGGCTTCGCGGTCGGCGGCAGCGACTACATCTCCAAGCCGATCAATGCCGACGAGGTGCGCGCGCGCGTTCGCTACCAGCTTGAGCGCCGCAACCTGCTCGAACAGCTGCGCGAGCTCAATCACAGCCTCGAGGAGAAAGTGCGCGAGCGCACCGCCGAGCTCACGATCGCCAACCGCCACCTGCGCCAGGAGATCAACGAGCGGCGCTACATGCAGGATCGCCTGAACTACCTCGCGACGCATGACTTCGTCACGCGCCTGTACAACCGCGGCGCGCTCGATGCGCACGTGTCCGAGCTGTTGGCGCGCGTCCAGCGCGCCGAGTGCGACGCTGTCTTCCTGCTGATCGACATCGACCAGTTCCGCCTCGTCAACGAGACCTGCGGCTGCATCGCCGGCGACGAGCTGCTGCGCCAGTTCGCCGACGTCGTGGCCGGCCTGCTGGAGCGCACCGACTTCTTCGCGCGCCTGGGCGGCGACAAGTTCGGCGTCGTCGTCGAGGACGCCGGCCCCGACGGCGGCCCGGCACTGGCGCGGCGCGTCCTCGACCAGCTCGCCGACTTCGAGTTCCACTGGGAGGAGCGCAGCTTCAAGATGGCGGCGTCGGTGGCGGTGGTGCGCATCGCGCGCGACATCGTCTCGTTCGACCAACTGATGCTCATCGCCGACGAGGCCGCCTACCTCGCCAAGCGCGAAGGCCGCGGCACGATCCGCGTGCACGACTCGTCGCTGCTGGAAGGCGAAGGCCATCGCGAGTCCGTCAACTGGGCGCTGGTGCTGGTCGACGCGTTGAAGCGCAACGAGTTCCGCGCCTGGTTCCAGCGCCTGACGCCGCTCGCCGCGGCCGCCGACGGCCGGCCGCACGGCCTGCACATCGAGACGCTGATCCGCCTGTGGGACCCGCGCCGCCAGAAGCTGGTGCTGCCCGGCATGTTCATCGCGCCGGCCGAGCGCTACCACTTGATCGGCGAGCTCGATCGCTGGATGATCCGCGAGGTCGTGCGGCTGCTGGGCAGCATGCCCGACGCCCACGACCGCATCGACCAGGTGGCGATCAACCTGTCGGCCGTATCGATCCGCGAGCCGGGCCTGGCACAGTACGTGGCCGAGACGCTGCGCGAATTCGGCGTGCCGGGCCGCATGATGTGCTTCGAGATCACCGAGACCGAGGCCATCGTCAACCTGCAGAGCGCCGGCGAGTTCATGCACACGCTGCACCGCCTGGGCTGCCGCTTCGCGCTCGACGACTTCGGCTCCGGCTTCGCGTCCTTCACCTACATGCGCCAGCTGCCCTTCGACACGATCAAGATCGACGGCATGTTCGTGCGCGACATGGACACCGACCTCGTGCACGGCGGCATGGTGCGCTCGATGACCGAGATGGCGCGCCTGCTGAACAAGCCGGTGGTGGCCGAGTTCGTCGAGACCGAGACGGTGGCCGGGCTGTTGCGCGAGCTGGGCGTCGACTGGGCGCAGGGCTTCCACTATCACGTGCCGGAGCCGCTGACGGCGGACGCGCTGCGGGCGAGCCTGCCTCTGCGGCCGGCTGCGTCGTCCGCCGCAACCGTGATCGAGGCGCCTGTGCCGGGCGCGGAGTCGGCGATGCCTCCGGCGGCGCTGGCTTAGCGGCCCGCGTTCTTCCTGTCCTCCAGCTCCCAAGGAGCGGCGGTCTCGATCGCCCGATAGGACTTGCCGTCGTAGACGTCGGTGATGTGCTCGGTCTCGCGCGTCGACGGCTTGCCGTCGCTGCGTTCGAAGCGCGTCGTCATCAGCAGGTCGTGGCGACCGTGGCTGACGTGCGGGCCGATCGCAAGGCTGACCTGGAATGATTCATGGACCCTTGTCTCCAGGCCTTGGCCCAGGTCGATGATCCAGTGCCCCGACATCGATTGACCCTTGAGCACGGGGCGCAGGCGTCGTCCTTCGCGGACGTAGAGCGTGCGCCTGAGATCGGTTCCGCCATCGGCGGCGTGCGAGACCCGCTCGCTCATGTCGACGCCGAACGCGCGCACGCCGGGCGCCAGCACGTAGGGTGCGGTGTCGATGGCCAGGTCGCCGCCGACGAGCGGGGTGGAAGCATCCGCGACGGCGGTGCCGGTCATCAGCGCCAGCACCTTGCCGGCGTCCTCGTCGACCTCTGCCACGACGTAGCCCTTGAGGTACTCGCTTTCGCGGCCGTCGTTCCACGCCAGCGCGACGAGCGTGACGTGCGGCTGCACCGGATCGCGCTTGCAAGCGGCGTCGTCGACCAGCTCGCCGCTTGCCAGGCCCGCCACGTGCAGATGTTCGCCGATGACCTCGTAGACCGCAGCGGTGCATCCTTGCGCGCGCACGTCGGCCAGCGCGAACAAGGCCAGCGTCGCGGCGAGCAGGCGCAACAGGATGTGGGGCAGGCGGAAGTGGCTCATGTCGATGGCAGCAAGCGATCAGAGGTTCGAGATCCCCGCCGCCACGTGCCCCGACGGCACATGGCTCGCCGCGTTCTCGACATGGCGCGTCTGGTCGTCGAAGAAGAAGTCGGGCTCGAACTCGCGCAGGAACTCGCCCTTGGGCAGGCCGCCCAGGAACATCGCCTCGTCGACCTCGATCTGCCACTCCATCAGCGTGCGGATCGCGCGTTCGTGCGCGGGCGCGCTGCGCGCGGTCACGAGCGCGGTGCGCACCTGCATCGCGTCGGTGGACGAGCGCTGCAGCAGTTGCAGCGCCTGCAGCAGCGGCTTGAACGGGCCGGGCGCCAGCGGCGTCGTCGAGTGCGAGGACTCGTGGGCCTGGAACGCGTCCAGCCCCTCGGCCTGGAAGACGCGCTCGGCCTCGTCGGAGAACAGCACGGCATCGCCGTCGAAGGCGATGCGCACCTCGTTCGGATGCGCGTCCGACGCGCGCGCCGAGTGCGGGAACACGCGCGCGGCCGGCACGCCGGCTTCGAGTGCCGAGCGCACGTCCTCGTCGTTGGTGGACAGGAACAGGTGCGCGCCGAGCGGCTTCAGGTAGCGCCACGGGCTGCGGCCGCGCGTGAACGTGCCGCGCTCGATGGGCAGGCCGTAGTGCTTGGCCGAGCGGAACGCGCGCATGCCCGAGACGGGGTCGTTGCGCGACAGGATCACGACCTCGACGCGTGGCGCCGGATCGCGGAACTGCAGCAGCTTCTTCACGAGCGAGAAGGCGACGCCGGGGCGGGCCGGCACGTCCAGCCGCTCGAGCTGGACCTGCATGTAGGCGCGGTCGTCGTTGCCTTCGAAGACGCGGTTCTCCTCTTCGAAATCGAACAGAGCGCGCGAGGAGATGGCGACGACGAGTCGCCCGTCGAGAGTGGTGGGCATGCGGTCATCATAGGCGGGGCGCTGGCTCACCCGGCGAGCCGATGGCCCGATTTCAGGCCGGTTCGCGCATCCCTTCTTTGAAGCTGCCGATCGCACCGCCCCGGGCGTATGCTGGCCCGCACTCAACGCCAGGGAGAGTGCCATGTCCGCACAACTGAATCCGACTCCGGCACGCGAGCCCAGCGGACGCGCCTGGGTGGCGCGCTTCCCGACCAGCGCCTCGGTGGCCGACTGCGCGCAGCCGTTCCGCGACAACCTCGGCGCCTTCCTCGCCGCGCTCGGCGCGGCCGGGGCGAGCGTCAACATCGCCGCCACGCTGCGGCCGCGGCAGCGGGCCTACCTGATGCACTGGTGCTGGTCCATCGTCAAGCAGAAGACCGATCCACGCTCGATCGCGCCGCTGGACGGCGTGCCCATCGCGTGGGCGCATGTCGACGCCCAGGGCAACTTCGACCCGATCGCGTCGGTCGCGGCGGCCGAGGACATGGTCGAGGCCTACGGCATGCAGGGCCTGAACGTGGCCCCGGCGCTGCAGTCCAACCATATCTCGGGCACCGCGGTGGACATGGCGATCAGCTGGAACGGCAGCCTGACGATCAACAGGCGCGACGGCACCCCGGTGCAGATCGCCAGCCTGCCGCGCAGCGGCATGAACCCCGACCTGAAGACGGTCGGCGCCAGCTACGGCGTCATCAAGTTCGTGGGCGGCGCGAGCGACATGCCGCACTGGTCTGCCGATGGCCATTGACGCCCGCATGCGCGCCGCGCTGTTCGCGGTGCTGGTGTCGCTCGGGGCCTGCGCCACCGATGCGACGCCCGATCTCGCCGCCTTCCTCGAACGCCGTGCGACCTGCGACCACCTGCGCGGCGAGATCCCCGATCCGCCCGACCCGGCGCGCATGCGCGAGATCGAGCAGCAGACGGCGCAGACCTGCGCGGGCACCGACGCCCAGCTCGCCGCGCTGAAGACGCGCTATCGCGACGACCCCGTCGTCTCGAAGCAACTGGCCGAGTTCGAGCCCCGGATCGAAGCGAAGTAGCGCCAGGTTCAGTGCGTGAAGCCCAGCTTCGCGCGCCGCGCGTTGCCCGCCGGCAGGTCGTCGAGCCGGATCGCGTCGGAGCCCGCGAGCCGCGCGTTGCCGAAGCCGGTCATCAGCGCGCGCCGCATCTCGCGCGGCGCGAGTTCGGCCAGGCGATCGAGCACGTCGGCGCGCGGCACCGGGTCGAAGCGCTGGCCCCAGTCGTGGTCGGCGCGGATCTCCGCGTACAGGCGCTGCGCGATCGCGCGCGCGGCGGCATGGTCGGGCGCCTGCACCTGGTAGACGTTCATGCGGTTCAGGATGGGCTCGGGGATCGCGCGTTCGTCGTTGGCCGTCGCCACCCAGATCACCTGGCTGGCGTCGATCGGCACCTCGGCGAATTCGTCGGTGAAGGCCTCGGCGGTGTCGTGCTCCATCAGCGAGTACAGCGCGCCCAGCGGGTCGTACGCGTGCTCGCCGCGCGCCTTGTCGATCTCGTCGACGACCATCACCGGGTTGGCGTACTCGCCGTCCACCAGCGTCTCGAAGACCTTGCCGGGCCGCGCGCCCTTCCACTGGCTGGACGCGCCGCTCAGCACCCAGCCGGCGGTCAGCGAGCTCATCGAGATGAAGCCCATGCCGGTGCCCAGCAGCTCGGCGATCTCGCGCGCGAAGTGCGTCTTGCCGACGCCCGGCGGGCCGAGCAGCAGGATGGGCATGATCTCGAGGGCGTCGCGGCTGTCCTGGCACAGCGCGATCTGGCGCTTGACGTCGTCGAGGGCCTCGTGGAAGTTGGGCAGCTCGTCATACAGGTGATCCATCGCCGGCAGCCCCGCCGGCTTGACCTGGAAGCGGTCGGCCCCCTTTTCGAGCATGCGCTCGTAGGTGCTGCGCAACGTCTCGTGTTCCTGTTGCTGCTGCAGCTTGGCCAGGCGCTGGCTGACGGCGTCGAGCCGGTACAGCGATCGCATGCGCGCGATCGGGATCCGCGGGGCGCGGGCCTCGGTGGACGTGTCGTTGCCTGCAGCCAAGATGACCTCCGACGTGATGACGAGAGCGGTCCAACCCATTGAAGCAAAGCATTGCGCGCCTGACGCGCGGAACAACGGGTTTTGCCGCCCCTTGTTCGCCGTTGAGCAATCGATGTGCCGTCCTGTCGAGCTGGTCGGCGTGATCTGCGTCACGGCGTGCGAGCGGCGATTCACCGGGACGAATCCAGTTGAGCACTCTCCGCGTATTCCCCATGTCGGCGCGCCCATTCGGTGCTCCGAACCGTGCTCTCATGGAACTGCATCGCACACCTCGCGTGAAAAGACCGTTCGTGCCGTTCGCGGACCCGGATGGCGTGCGGCTTGCGGAAACGCTCGCCAACGCGGCACACTCACCCGCGTTGCATTGCCATGCCGAACCAACCAGGACATCCCTTCGTGAAAGTGATCCCGTCATGACCGCCGCCGCCCTGAAAGGCGCCGACGAACTCGAGACCCGCTTGACGGACTGGCTGGCGCGCTGCGCCCTCGGCGACCGCCAGGCCTTTCGCCTGCTGTACGAGGCGACGTCGCCGCGGCTGCTGGGCGTGGTCGCACAGCTGGTGGGCCGCGGCGCGCTCGCGGAAGACCTGCTGCAGGACGTCTACGTGCGCATCTGGAAGGCCGCCGGCCAGTACCGCGCCGGCGCCGGCTCGCCGATGGCCTGGATGGCCGCGACCGCGCGCTATCGCGCCATCGACCACCTGCGCTCGCGCGGCGCGCGTCCCGAGGTCGCCATCGCCGACCTGCCGTCGCACGCCGGCTCGGAAGACGGCGACGACGACCCGACGCACCGCATGCCCGATCCGGGCCCGGGCCCCGCGAAGCGTTTCGAGGCGCGCTCCGAGGCCGAGGCCGTGCAGGGCTGCCTGGGCACGCTGCAGGGCTCGCAGCAGCAGTCGATCTCGCTGGCGTACTACCAGGGCCTGTCGCACGGCGAGATCGCCGCGCACCTCGGTGCGCCGCTCGGCTCCGTCAAGACCTGGGTGCGGCGCGGGCTGATCGCGCTGAAGGCCTGCCTCGAACGCTGCGGCTGGTCGGGGGTGGCGTCGTGAACATCATCCTCGGAGAACTGCCCGACCGCCTCGCCGCCGAATACGTGCTGGGCACGCTGACCGGCGGCGCGCGGCGCCGCTTCGACGCGCTGCTGCCCGCGCATCCGGCGCTGCGCCAGGCCGTGGCCGGTTGGGAGAAGCGCCTGCTGCCGATGGCGTTGAAGGCGGAA
Organism: Scleromatobacter humisilvae; assembly: GCF_023231945.1. Taxonomy (GTDB): domain Bacteria; phylum Pseudomonadota; class Gammaproteobacteria; order Burkholderiales; family Burkholderiaceae_C; genus Scleromatobacter; species Scleromatobacter humisilvae. The sequence goes on along the minus strand of NZ_JAJLJH010000001.1, from coordinate 1,460,651 downwards.
GCCGTGCCACCGGCGCCGCGCGTATGGACGTCCATCGAGGACAAGCTCGGCTGGACGCCGCCGGCCAGGGCGTCCTCGCTGCGCGTGCGCTTCTGGCAGTCCTTCGCGGCCGCGGCCAGCGTGGTCGCCGTCGTGCTCGCCACGTCCACGCACCATGGCCCCACCGAGGCGCCGATGATCGTCGTGCTGCACGCCACCAAGGGCAGCGAGACCATCGTCGCCGGCCTGAGCCCGGATCGCCAGCAGATCGCCATCCAGCCGCTGCAGAAGGTCGCGCTGACGCCGGATCAGTCGCTCGAGCTGTGGGCGCTGAAGAAGGACGGCCCGCCCGCCTCGCTGGGCGTGATCGCGGCCGACAAGCTCACCGCCGTCAACAAGCACGCGCTGCCCAAGGACACCAAGGGCCTGGCCGTCTCGCTCGAACCGCTGGGCGGCTCGCCGACCGGCGCGCCGACCGGGCCGGTGCTGTTCGTGGGTGACCTGACCTTGTGAACCGGATCGGCCGTCGCGCGGTCCCCACTTTCGGGGGCTGTTCACGGCGACCGATCTGATGCCCACTTGGCGGATCCGCGCCGTGCTTCGTGCAGCAGGGCGCGGCAACCGCAACGTGCATCCATGACCGCATGAGCCGCGATCTCGCCTGTTCCGAGCCCGTTGCCGACGAGGCATCGGCGACGCGTGCGCCGATCGACGGCAACGATGCGCTGTTCGCGAAGCTCTACGACGAGCTCCATCGCATCGCGCGACGCGAGCTGGCGCGCTCCGGCCCCGACGTGATGGCCAGCCCGACCACGCTGCTGCACGAGGCCTATCTCGACATGGCCGGCCGCAGCCCGCTGGTGTTCCCCGATCGTCCGCGCTTCCTGGCCTACGCGGGTCGCGCCATGCGGGCGCGCGTCATCGACCAGCTGCGGGCGCGCGGCGCCCATAAGCGCGGCGGCGACCTGCACCTGACCTCGCTCGACACCCACATCGCCGAGCAGGTGGCCGCGCCCCGGCAACTGGCCGACATCGGCGGCGCGCTCGACGAACTCGCCGAGCTGGAGCCCGAACTCGCCAACGTCGTCGACCTGAAGTTCTTCTGCGGCTTCGGCGTGGCCGAGATCGCCGCGCTGCAAGGCGTCTCCGAACGCACCGTGCAGCGGCGCTGGGAAAAGGCGCGGGCACTCCTGTTTCGCGCCATCGGCGGGAGCCCATGATCGTTCCGGATGCCGAGCGCTGGAGGCGGCTCAGCCTCCTGTTCGACGAGCTGCTCGATCTCGAGCCCGGACAGCGCCAGGCCCTGCTCGACACCCTTCGGGCCGAGGATGCGGCGTTGGCCGACGAGCTCGCGTCGCTGCTCGCCGACGCGGAGCGCGCCGAGCAGGCGCATTTCCTCGACGGCACGGCGGCCCCGCCGGCGGCGACGCTCGCGGACCAGCGCATCGGCGCCTACGTGCTGGAGGCGCCGATCGGGCAGGGCGGCACCGGCACCGTCTGGCGCGCGCGCCGGGCCGACGGCCTGTTCGAGCGCGCCGTGGCGTTCAAGCTGTTGCATCCGTCGCTGATCGGGCACATCGGCGCGCTGCGTTTCGAGCGCGAAGGCAAGGTGCTCGCGCGGCTGGTGCATCCGAACATCGCGCGCCTGCTCGATGCCGGCGTCACGCTCGCCGGCCAGCCCTACCTGGTGCTCGAACTGGTGGACGGCGATCGCATCGACCGCCATTGCGACGAGGCGCAGCTGGGCATCGCCGAACGCGTGGCGCTGTTTCGGGTCGTGCTCGACGCCGTCGCCCACGCGCACCGGCACCTGGTCATCCACCGGGACATCAAGCCCGGCAACATCCTGGTCGACCGGCAGGGCAACGTGAAGCTGCTGGACTTCGGCATCGCCAAGCTGCTGCAGGCCGGCGAGGGCGGCGACGCGGGCGAGCTCACCGTCGAGGGCGCACGCGTCCTCACGCCCGACTACGCCGCGCCGGAGCAACTGCGCGGCGAACTCGTCAGCACGGCCACCGATGTCTATGCGCTGGGCGTGCTGCTCTACGAGTTGCTGGCGGGGCGCCATCCGACGGTGCCGCGGCAGGCGTCGCCGGTCGATGCGCTGCGCGCGACGCTCGAGGTCGATCCCGACCGGCTCGGCACGGCCGTCACCGTCACCGGCCTGGGCTCGGCCGAGATGCTCGAGCGCATCGCGCAGGCCCGCGGCACCTCGCCGGTGCGACTCCGGCGCCAACTTGCCGGCGATCTCGAGAACATCGTCGGCAAGACGCTGCGCAAGGAACCGGCCGCGCGCTATCCGACGGTCGACGCGCTGGCCGAGGACCTGCGGCGCTGGAAGGCCGGCGAGCCGGTGATGGCGCGGCCCGATTCGCTGGCCTATCGCGCGTCGCGCTTCGTCGGCCGCCATCGCGGCGGCGTGGCGGCGTCGGCGATCGCGCTGCTGGCCATCCTCGCCGGCGTGGCCGGCACGATCAGCCAGGCCCGGCGCGCCGAGCAGCAGAGCGAGCGCGCGACCCGCGAGGCCGCGCAGGCCAAGCTCGAACGCGATCGCGCCGTCGTCGACGGCCAGCTCCAGCGCGGCACCAACGAGTTCCTGCAGCTCGTGCTGCGCGATTCCGCCGGCAACGATCCGGGCGCGGTGCGCCGGCAGCTCGATCGCGCCACCGAGCTGATCGCCAGGACGAAGTTCGAGCAGCCCATCGTCAAGGTCGCCTTGCTACGCCAGACCGCCGGCCGCTATGCCGAACTGGGCGACATCGCGGCCGCGCGCCGGCTACTCGAGAGCGCGATCGACGCGACCGCCGGCACCGAGCTGGCCCTGCCGACCAGCGGCGTGCCGGTCAACCTGGCCTGCTCGCACGCGCGCTACCTGCACGAGATGGACGAACAGCTGGCCGCAATCGCCGAGCTCGATCGCGCCGACCGGCTGATCGCCGCCGGCGCCGACGTCGGCGTGCCGAGCCGCGTCGCCTGCATGCAGTCGCGCGTCTACGCCCAGAGCGCGCTGGGGCAGCGCGATCGCGCCGTCGCCACCGCGCGCGACGCGCTGCAGCAGCTGGAAAAGGCCGGCATCGCCAGCGGCGAACAGCATCGGCTGATGCGCAGCGTGCTGTCGCAGGCGTTGATGGAGGCCGGCCGGCCTGCCGAGGCGATGGCGATCGCGCGGCCGCTGCTGGCGGAGAGCACGGCGGCGCAGGGCCGCACGTCGATCGCGGTGCTTCGCCGCTCCAGCGTCGTCACCGGACTGACGCGGCTCGGTGGCGATCCGCTCGCCGCGCTGGCGCTGTCGAATGCCGACCGCGACGACGCGGCGCGTGTCTTCGGGCCGGGACACGAGGATGCCGCGCTCGCGCTCGAGCACGGACGCATCCTGCTCGCACTGGGTCGCGGCGCCGAGGCGGCTCCGATGCTGGCACGCGCGACGGCGGAGTCGCGGCGCAGCGGCCGGATCGCGTTCACGCTGGCCGCCGGCATCGCCGAGATCGATGCACGGCTCGAGGCGGGCGACGTTCGTGGCGCCGCGAGCACCTGGTCCGAGCTGGCGCCGCTGCGCGCGAAGGCCGTCGCCGAGGGGCGGCCCTCGGCGATCGACCTGCTGCTGCTCGAGTCGCGCCTGGCGGCGACACGCGGCGACGCGCGCGCCGTGCTGGCGCCGCTGGAGGCGGCCCAAAAGCGCGTCGAGGCGGACGGTGGCGTGGCGAACCCGATGGCCTTTGACGTCGCCCTGGCGCGGGCCGAGGCGATGCTGGCCGCGGGCGAGCCGGCCGCGGCCGCGCTGCCGGTCGCGGAGCAGGCCTTGGGCGCGGCGCGGGCCACGTCGCTGGATCCGCAGCGCTCCAGCCTCGTCGGCCAGGCCCTGCTGGTCCGGGCGAGGATCCTCGAGCGCGCCGGCCGCGTCGACGACATGCGCCGCGACGCCGCCGAGGCGGCGCGCCAGCTGGCGCCGACGCTGGGCGACGGCCATCCGGCGACGCGTGCCGCGTCCCGGCTCGCCGCGATCGCGTAGGGCCACCACGTTCTAGGTGTCGCCCGCGTGGCGGGTTTCGGCGCCCGAATCCGCTTCTCCCAACAGGCCGGTCGCGGCACGACGCGACCGACACCATCCACGACATCAGGGAGACACGCCATGCGTTCCACGACTGCCGCCGCGTTCGCCGGCTTCTTCTCGCTCGCCTTCAGCTCGATCGTCGCGGCCGGCCCCGACGAGCGACATGACGATGGCGCGGAACTGCACCGCAATCCGTCGGGCGCCGCGCTGACGCTGAGCTCGACCGGGCGCATCGACCGCAGGAACCCGTTCTTTGCCAGCCTCGGCACCAACGGGCGGTCCTGCGAGTCCTGCCATCAGGCGGCGGAGGGCTGGACGATCACGCCGCGCGGCCTGCGCGATCGCTTCGAGGCCAGCGGCGGCAGGGATCCGGTGTTCCGCCTCGTCGACGGCGCCAATTCGCCCAAGGCCGATGTGTCGACGCGCGAGGCTCGCGAGAAGGCCTACAGCATGCTGCTCAGGCACGGCGTCATCCGCATCGGCCTGCCGATCCCTGCCAACTCCGAATTCGAGCTCGTGAAGGTCGAGGATCCTTACGGCTACGCGTCGGCGGCCGAACTGTCCCTGTTCCGCCGGCCGCTGGCCGCAACCAACATCCGTTTCCTGAGCACCGTCATGTGGGACGGTCGCGAGACCTTCAAGGATCCGGCCAGCACCGATTGCATCAGCGGCACCACGACCTGCTTCGCCACGCTGCACTTCGACCTGGCCGACCAGGCCAACTCCGCGGTGACCAAGCATGCGCAGGGGATGCAGCCGCTGACCACCGCGCAGGCCGAGGCGATCATCGCCTTCGAGTCGAGCCTGACCACGGCGCAGGTACGCGACGACGACGCCGGCAACCTCACCGTCCACGGCGCGCACGGCGGTCCGTCGTTCCTGCAGGGACAGGTCAACTACTTCGGCATCAACGACACGCTGGCCGGCGACTACCGCACGCACGCCAACTTCACGCCCGACGTGATGTCGCTCTACACCGGCTGGCAGTCCTACATCTTCGACGCGCGCCGGCCGGACCAGGAGGGCCGCAGCCGCGAGGTCGCGGTGGCGCGGCGCGCCGTGGCGCGCGGCGAGGCGCTGTTCAACAGCAAGCCGATCAGCATCACCGGCGTCAAGGGGCTCAACGACGACCTGCACCTGCCCGTCATCGCCGGCACCTGCACGACCTGCCACAACGCGCCCAATGCCGGCAACCACTCGGTGCCGCTGCCGCTGGACCTCGGCCTGGCCGACGCCAGCCGCCGCAGCCCCGACCAGCCGCTCTACACGCTGCGCAACAAGACCAGCGGCGAGACCGTGCAGACGACGGATCCGGGCCGCGCGCTGGTCACCGGCAAGTGGCAGGACATCGGCAAGTTCAAGGGCCCGACGCTGCGGGCGCTGGCGGCGCGCGCGCCGTATTTCCACAACGCGTTCGCCAAGGGCCTGCCGGACGTGGTCGACTTCTACAACGACCGCTTCGGCATCGGCTTCACGCAGCAGGAGAAGGACGACCTCGTCGCCTTCCTGAAGACGCTCTGAGGGAATCCGGAAGCCCACGGCATCCGGATCGGTGTGGAGGGACTGCGCGCATGCGAGCGTGCAGGAGAAAGGGCGCCCGCAGGCGCCCTTTCGCTTTTTCTCCAACGACGTCAATCTCGAATCATGGCAGCGCGTTCAGTGCCGCGCGTGTCGGTACCGAGAAGTTGTAGCCGTCGTGCTTGTCCCAGTTGATCGACCACGTCATCGCGCCGCGGAAGGTCGGGTAGGCCTTGGCGGGCTTGATGGTGCCGCAGTTGACGAGCCTGGTCAGGCAGGTGAGCGTCTGGCTGACGACCGTCGGCGTGACGAACCCGGAGTTCGCCGAGCTCGGGCCGGACGGCACGCCGAACGCGACCTGGTCGGGCCGCAGTCCGTTGAAGTGCCAGCCGGTCCCGTAGGCCGTCGTGAAGCCCTCGATCAGCATCAGGCTGCCCGCGACGAGGCCGTCCACGGTGCCTTGCTGCACCTGCTGCATGCTGGCGTTGTCGTACGTGAACGCGCCGTTGTTGTAGTACTGGACGTGGATCTCGGTGAGGTCGTTGCGCAGCGCATCGATGATGGGCAGGTAGGCGCCCCAGATCGAGCCGTAGGCGACGTAGCCGCCCTGCACGTACGGATGCTCCGGCGCCATCGACAGGTAGAACGTCGGCCCCACCTTGGCCTTGAGCTGCTGCATCGCGGTCACGATGTTGGTCTGGATCGCGGCGCCCATCGACACGCCGGTCTCGAGGTCGAGATCGATGCCGTCGAAGCCGTACTTCTGGATGATCGCGTAGGCGCTGTTGACGAAGTTCGTCACCTCGGTGGCGTTGTCCAGCGACACCGAGCCGTTCTGGCCGCCCACCGACAGCACCACCTTCTTGCCGGCCTTGCGCTTGGCGGCGACGTCGGCGATGAACTGCGCGTCGGTGCCCGCGTTGGGGTCGACGGTGAAGCTGATGGCGCCGTTGCCCGCGTTGTCGGCGAAGGCCACGATGATCACGTCCCAGTCGTTGGTGACCTGCGAGATCGGGTAGGTGTTGCCCGACGGATTGGTGAAGTCGTGCCAGTAGCCGACCAGCCAGTGGCCCGAGGCCGGCGCGGGGGACGGCGACGGCGGCGTCGGCGCGGGTGGCGGCGGGGCGGGCGTGGGAGGCGGCGGCGCCGGGGTCGGCGGCGGCGGTGCGGGAGTGGGCGGCGGAGGCGCTGGCGTGGGCGGCGGCGGGGCCGGCGTGCCGGAGCAGCTCGCGATCACCGTCCACGGCTGGCCGGTGCCCGGGCCGCCGTTGTTGGTGGCCGGGTCGTTGTTCTGCGTCCACCAGTTGGCCTTGTAGCTGACGCCGTTGCGGATCGCGGTGTCGCCGGCGACGTAGGCGATCGTCGAGACCCAGGCCTGGCATTCGACGGTGGCGGCCGCGGCCTGCGTCGGCGCGAGGGCCGCGGTGCCGGCGACGGCGGCGCTGAGGGCGATCAGCAGCTCGATCTTGCGCTGTCTCTGCGGGTTGCGGGGTGTGGGATCGGACATGGTCCTTCTCCTTGTGGATGTCGGTGTCGGAAGGCCGACGGCCGGATCGCTTGGCAGCGAGCCGGCCGTCGGGCGCGTCAATCGATCAGAGACCCAGGTCGCTGATGAACGCGTTGGTGAAGCCCCAGTTGCCGGCGCTGCCGTAGCTGTTGCAGGTGGCCGAGGCGTAGCCGGGCGCGCAGTCGTGATCGCGATCGAGCGACCAGAAGTGGATGCCCGCGCCGCCGTTGGCCTTGACCCAGCTGCTCAGCGTGGACGCGTCCGCGATCGAGAACGTCTCGTCGGTGGCGTCGTTGCCGCCGATCATCGGCGTGATCTCGATGGCCGAATACGGCACCCCGTAGTAGTTGTGCAGGTTGACCGCCGACTGGATCGCCGACTTGCCCATGTCGCACTTGCCGCTCGAGTTGAGCGTGCAGTTCGACGCGATCGCGCTGCCGTAGTCCATCGCCATCAGGTTGATGATGTAGTTGGTCAGGCCGTGCGACTTGATCGACGCCATCACCGTCACCCCCATCGAGCCCAGGCTCTGCGGCGAGTTGCCGCCGAGCGTGGCCAGCGTGAAGCTCCAGCGCAGGCCCGGATGCTTGGACTGCGAGGCCTTGACGCGCGCGACGAGGTTGTCGATGTCGGCCGACGTCTGCCCGGCCTCGATGTCGAAGTCGATGCCCGCGAGGCTGGACGACGCGTAGCGGTTGACGAAGGTCTCGAAGTCGGTGTCGTTGGCGCAGGTGAACGAGCCCGCCGCGCCGCCGGTGGAGATGACGTACTTCACGCCGGCGCTGACGAATGCGTTCACGTTGGCCGAGGCCACCGCGGCGGCCTGCAGGCCGCCCCAGTTCTCGCTGCCGCACGCGCCGGTCGCGAAGGCCCAGGTGATCTCCTTCAACTTCGCCGGCTTGACGCTGAGCACCGGCGACAGCGTGCCCGTCACCGCCGTCGAGATGACGTTGGTGTTCCAGTTCATGCTGACCGTGATGTCCTTGTACGGGCCGTAGAACGTCGAGCCGGACGGCGCGGGTGCCGGGGGCGTGGGCGTCGGCGGGGGAGGCGTCGGGGTGGGCGGCGGCGGCGTGGGGGTCGGGGGCGGCGGCGTGGTGGAACACCCGCTGGACAGCGTCCACGGCTGGCCGGAGCCGGCACCGCCGTTGTTGGTGACGGGCTCGTTGCCCTGCGTCCACCAGTTGGCGGTGTAGGTCTTGCCCTGGTCGACCACGACCGCGCCGGCCGTGTAGGCGATGGACGCGTTCCAGGCGGAGCAGTTGGGCGGATTGGCGGCCATGGCGGCCATGGGGACGGTCGATGCGACGGCCGCCGACAGGGCGGCGAGCATCTGCAGCTTGCGCTGGCGGGCTGTGTCGTTCGTGGACATGCTTGTTCTCCGTGAGTTCCGGGCAAGGAAGCGTCTCTGGGGAGGGGACGCCGGATTCGATTCGGAAGACGGCGGCGCCACGGTCTGCGACTCGGGAGCGGCGTCGCCTGAAACTTTCGAATCGGGTTCAGCGTAGTGCCGCGTCATAAATCGGACATGATGGATAACCACTACAAGACCAGTATGCGAGTAAAATAAATAATTAGTATGTGCATACTTTCGGTGAACTGAATTCGGATGGCGCTGAACAATGGCGCGACGCGCCGACGATTCGTCCGTTTGCACGCGCACGTCGGCGAGAAACGGACGATTCCACGGCAGCTCGACGGCGCTGCGCGCGCATGTCCGATCTCATGGTGCTGGTGCTGTCCAGTCGGCAGACTGGTTATATCGATGAGTATCGAGCCGCTTGTATTAAATATCGGTCAATACCGGAAACAGGGTATCGGTGCGGGCATGAAAAAGGCCGGAAGCGTCCGAGACGCGTCCGGCCTGCCAGCAGCGAGCGGCCTCCGGCTATTTCACGAAATCGTTCAGCTGGATGATCGGCAGCAGCACCGACAGCACGATGACGAGCACGACGCCGCCCATCGCCACGATCAGCAGCGGCTCCAGCAGCGTGGCCAGCGCGAACGCGCGGCGCTGGACTTCGTTGCTGAGCTGGCGCGCGGCGCGATCGAGCATGGTGGGCAGCTGCCCGGTCTGTTCGCCCAGGCGCGCGAACATCGCCAGCAGGCCCGGGAAACGCTTGTGGGCCGCGAGCGCCGAGGCGAGCGGCGCGCCTTCGCGCACCTGCACCAGCGCCTCCATGGCGTCGGCGCGGAGCGCGTGGTTGCCGAGCGTCTCGGCGGCCGCCTGCAGCGCCTTCAGGATGGGCACGCCGGCGCCCGCGAGCATCGCCAGCGTGCCGGCGAAGCGCGCCGCGTTGTAGCCGCGCGCCAGGCGTCCGGCGAGCGGCAGGTTGAGAAACGCGGCGTCGAAGCGCAGCCGGAACGCGGGCTGGCGCAGCGAGGCGCTGAAGACGATGCCGCCCAGGATCAGCAGCGCCGCGGCCAGCAGGCCCCACTGGCGCACGAAGGCGCTGATGGACAGCATCATCTCGGTGAGGAAGGGCAGCGCGTGCTTGCTGGTCGCGAACACCGACGCCACCTGCGGCACCACGTAGGTGACCAGGAACGTGACGATGATGACCGCGATCAGCGAGACGATGGCCGGATACAGCGCCGCGCCGATCAGCTTGCCCTTGAGCGACTGGCGCTCCTCGAGGTCGTCGGCCAGGCGCTCCAGAACGCGGCCCAGCGCGCCGCTCTGCTCGCCGGCGGCGACCACCGCGCGGTAGACCTCGTCGAACTCGCGCGGCACGCTGCCGAGCGCGCGCGCGAAGGTGGCGCCGCCGTTGACCTCGCTGCGCAGGTGCGCGATCAGGTCGCGCTGGCGTTGCTCCTCGGCCTCGTCGGCCAGTGCGGTGAGCGCGCGTTCCAGCGGCAGCCCCGCGGCGACCAGGCCGGCCAGCTGGCGCGTCCACACGGCCAGCCCCGACGACGAGAACGCCTTGCGCGTGAATCGTCCCTGGCCGCCCGCGGACTCCACCACCGCGACCGGCGTCAGCCCCAGCGGCACCAGCTGCAGCCCGCGCAGGTGCGAGCGCGCGGCCTTCATCGACTCGGCCTCGACGATGCCGTTGGACGACTTGCCGTTGGCGTCGAGCGCCTCGTATTTGTACGCGGGCATGGATGCTTCGAACCTAGTCGCGCGTCACGCGCACGACTTCTTCCAGCGACGTGACGCCCTCGGCCACCAGCCGCTCGCCGTCCTCGCGCATCGAGTGCATGCCGTTGGCGATGGCCGCCTTGATCACGTCGTGCTCCGGCGCGCGCGCGTGGATCAGGCTCTGGATGGACTCGTCGACCACCAGCAGCTCGTAGACGCCCGTGCGCCCCTTGTAGCCGGAGTTGACGCAGTGCTCGCAGCCCACAGGGTGCCAGCGATGCTGATCGTCCTCGCGCTTGCAGTATTCGCACAGCTTGCGCACCAGGCGCTGCGCCAGCACGCCCAACAACGACGAGCTGAGCAGGAAGGGCTCGACGCCCATGTCGATCAGCCGATTGATGGTGGAGGGCGCGTCGTTGGTGTGGACGGTGGCCAGCACCAGGTGGCCCGTCAGCGAGGCCTGGATGGCGATCTGCGCGGTCTCGAAGTCGCGGATCTCGCCGATCATCACGACGTCCGGATCCTGCCGCAGGATCGCGCGCAGCGCCTTCGCGAAGGTGAGGTCGATCTTCGGGTTGACCTGCGTCTGGCCGATGCCGGGCAGCTCGTATTCGACCGGGTCTTCCACCGTCAGCACGTTGGAGGTGCGCGTGTCCAGGCGCGTCAGCGATGCGTACAGCGTGGTCGTCTTGCCCGAGCCGGTCGGGCCGGTCACCAGCACGATGCCGTGCGGCTGCTGCACCAGGCGGTGGAACTGCTGAAGCACGTCGCCATCCATGCCGAGCGACTCGAGGCTGAACTTCTGTTCGCCCTTGTCCAGCAGACGCAGCACCGCGCGCTCGCCGTGCGCCGACGGCAGCGTCGACACGCGCACGTCGATCGCGCGGCCGCCGATGCGCAGCGAGATGCGGCCGTCCTGCGGCAGGCGCTTCTCGGAGATGTCGAGCTCGGCCATGATCTTCAGGCGCGAGATCAACGCCGCGTGCAGCGCCTTGTTCGGCTGCACCACCTCGCGCAGCGTGCCGTCGACGCGGAAGCGCACGCTGGAGCTGCGTTCGTAGGGCTCGATGTGGATGTCGCTCGCGCCGTCCTTCGCGGCCTGCGTCAGCAGCGCGTTGAGCATGCGGATGATGGGCGCGTCGTTGCTCGCTTCCAGCAGGTCCTCGACCGCCGGCAGCTCCTGCATCATTCGCGAGAGGTCGACCGCGCTCTCGACCTCGCCGACGACCGACGCCGCGCTGCCCTGGCCGCCCGAGTAGGCCTGCGCGATGCGCGTCTGCAGCGCGGCGGGCGTCTCGCGCTCGATGCGGTCGACCGAGTGCAGCCGCAGCACCTCGGCCAGCGCCGTGCGCGAGGTGCCGTCGCTGACGTGCAGCACGCGCTCGCGGCCGTCGTCCTCGATCAGCACCGAATACGTCTTGGCCCAGGCGTAGGGCAGGGGATGGCGTGCGCCCATGGTGGCCTCGCTCGTCTTACTTGGTCGGCGCCGGCGGCGGCGGGTCGCGCAGGTCGGGGATCGGCGAGACGCTGGGCATGTCGATCGACTTCGTCTGCGGATCGGCCGGCACGCTGTTGTCGATGCGTCCGTTGGGCTTGACCACCGGCACCACCGGGGCGTCGTTGATGCGCATCAGCAGGCTGTGGTCGGGCTGCAGGCTCTGCTGCTGCGTGCGGATCGCGTCGTAGCGGTTGATGGTGAGCTTGTCGGCGTCGGCCTGGTTGCGGATCACGATCGGCCGCAGGAACAGCATCAGGTTGCTCTTGTGGCGCGTGCGGTCCGAGCTCTTGAACAGGTTGCCCAGGATAGGGATGCTCTGCAGCAGCGGCACGCCGGTGGTCGAGTCGTTGAACTCGTCCTTGATCAGGCCGCCGAGCGCGATCATCGCGCCGTCGTCGACGGTGACGTAGGTCTCGACCGAGGTCTTGTTGGTGACCTGGCTGCTGGTGCCGGAGACCGACGAGTTCTCCTCGTAGATCGTCATGCGCACGGTGCCGTTCTCGCCGACCTGGCTCTTGATGCGCAGCGTGATGCCGACGTCCTGGCGCTCCACCGTCTGGAACGGGTTGACGCTGCTGGTGGCGCCGCCGGTGTTGGTGAAGCTGCCGGTGATCAGCGGGATGTTCTGGCCGACGACGATCTTGGCCTCCTCGTTGTCCATCGCGATCAGGTTCGGCGTGGACAGCACGTTGCCGCCGGCGTTGGTCTCCAGGAAGTGGGCCAGCGCCGCGAGCGTGTAGATGCCGTTGATCTTGGGCACCCAGCCGAGGTTCAGGCCCGGGCCCAGCTGGCTGGACACCGTGGTGCCGCTGGTCGTCGTCGTGGTCGACGTGGTGCCGCCCGTGGCCGCGGCGGTGCCCGCGGCCACCGCGAGGTCGATGATGTTGCCGCCGCTGTTGGACGTCTGCGCCGAGAAGTTGGTGCCGCCGCCGAGGTAGGACGCACCGGCGCCCAGCAGGCCCTGCCACTGGAAGCCGATGTCGGCGGCCTTCTGCGCGTCGACCTGGATCATCAGCGCCTCGACGTAGACCTGCGCGCGGCGCACGTCGAGCTGGTCGATCACCTGGCGCATCTGGCGATACACCGGCTCGGAGGCCGTGATGATCAGCGCGTTGGTGGCCGGGTCGGCCTGCACCTGGCCGCCGGTGGACGGGCGCGCCGAGGCCGCGACCGGCGTCGTCGACTGCGCCGACGCGCCGCCCGCGGTGCCCGACGTGCCCGTGGGCGCGTTCGGGTTCTGGATCGCCGTGGTGCGGCCGTCGGCCGTCGGCGCGCCGCCGGTGCCGCCGGACGGGCCGCCGCCGCCGTTGCCCGCGCTGCCGGCCGAGATCGCGGCGCGCAGCAGTTCGGCCATCTTCACGGCGTCGGAGTTCTTCAGGTAGACGACCCAGATGTTGCCGGCCGGCCCGCCGCCGGGCGTGGGCTGGTCGAGCTTGTCGATGATGGACAGCGCGTAGGCCATGCGCGACTGGTTGGACGCGCGCACGATCAGCGAGTTGGTGCGGCCCTCGACGATCACCGACGTGCCGCCGCCGCCCTGGCCCGGCACGCCCTGCACCGCGGTGCTGGAGCCGTCGATCAGCTTCTGCACGGTCTGCACGACGTCGGTCGCGACCGCGTTCTTCAGCGGCACGACCTGCAGCTCGCCGCCGGCGGGCTGGTCGAGCGCGGCGATGATCTTGCCCAGGCGCTGCAGGTTGTCGGCGTAGTCGGTGATGACCAGCGAGTTGTTGCCGGGGCTCGCGTTGATCGTGTTGTTGGCGGTGATCAGCGGGCGCAGCACCGCCACGAGGTTGTTCGGGTTCTCGTAGTTGAGCTTGAAGATCTGCGTCAGCACGACGTCGCCGCGCTGCGACGGCGCGCCGACCGACACAGTGCTGGTCTGCAGCTTGGCATCGGCCTCGGGCACCACCTTCAGGAAGCCGCCCGACTCCACCACCGTGAAGCCGAGTCCGCGCAGCGCCGACAGGTAGTTGCGATAGGCCTCGGAGAGCGGCTGCGGCTTGTCGTTGTAGACGGTGATGTTGCCCTTGACGCGCGGGTCGACCAGGATGTCCCGATTGAGCATGGCGCCGATGGCGCGCGAGACGGCCTCGATGTCGGCGTTGACGAAGTTCAGCGTCACGGGCGTGCCACGTGCGCGCGAGGTCGGCACCGCGTCCTCGGCGCTGGCGGTCGCGTCCTTGCGCGGCGCGGCCTGGGCGATGGGGGCGATCGAATTCGCGAGCAGGGCGATCGCGATCGTGGTCGCGTTCAGACGGCGGAGAGAAGCAGACAGTCGTTCCATGATCACCCGATCGAGATGTCGGACATCGCACCGTTGCGGCGTCCGATGAGGTTCAGCAAGTTGTTCAACGCGGCCTCGGAGCCCGCGGCGGCGTGCGCCTCGGCGCGGATGCGCACGCCCGTGGCGCCGATGAGGCCGCGGCCGTCGATGAGAAGCGCGCCGTCGATGGTCGAGATCCACACGAGGTCGCGCGAGGCGCCGTCGCCGGGATTGACCTGCGTGCTGGGATCCGGCTGGATCAGCACGCGATAGGTGCCGAGCGAGTCGAGCGTGGTCAGGCGCGACGAGGCCTGGCGGATCTCGACCTGCGCGCTGCCGAGCGTGCTCCAGTGCCCGTTCTTCAGCGCGAACGACAGATTGTGCGTGCTCAATGTCAAGACGCCGCCCGGATGGATCGTGTTCCACGGAAAGCCCCGGCCCTCGAGCCAGCCCATCGGCCACTGGCCCAGCGGGGTGGCGGCGGCCAGGGCCGCGGAGTCCGCGCCGCTCATGCCCGGCGTGACCTTGGCGGCGGCGGCGATCTCCTTGCCGCGCTCGTCCGGCCCGATGACGTCGACCCGCCACGCATCGAGCGTGCGGCGCAGGCTCAGGTCCATGCCGTGGGCGAGGCAGCAGTCCTGCGTCAGGTGCAGCGAGACGCCGTTCCAGCGCGGGCGCAGCGTCCATTCGAGGCGCGTCGGCAGCACCGAGGCGTCGTGGCTGCCGACGCCGCCGGTCAGCACGGTGATCGCGCTGCCGCTCCAGATCGTGCCCTCGGCCTCGGCCAGCAGGAACGTGTCGTTCGTGGCGCTGGCCACGGCGTTGGCGAGCAGGCTGGCCGGCAGCGTGGCGACGAGGCCGACGACGAGCCCGATCGCCGCGCCCACGATGGCCAGCCGGCGATGGCGCTGCAGCAGCCGCACCTGGCCTTCCACCGGAGGCGGCGAGAAGGCGGGACGACTGCCCTTGGCCGGGCGCAGGCGGATCACGCTCATGACCGCCCCTCCCGCGCCGGGTGCGGCGCTGCATCCCCCGAGGGGACCGCGGGCCTCCTTGGGGCGGCCCGGCGCACGGCCCGCGTGGCGCAGCGGCCGACGGCGGAGGACACGAAAGTGCGCATCACTGTTGCGAGCCGATCGCCACGACCAGCGTGCCGTTGTAGCCTTCGCCGGCCCGCGTCAGCGACGCCCCGGTCGGGCGCGCGCGCGCGCCGCCGCGGGCCTTGAGCAGCCAGGTCCGCAGGTCTTCGCCGTTGATGCCGGTGACGCTCAGCGTGCCGTGGTCGCCCTGCATCGCGAACTTGGCCTTGCCGCCGAGGTCGTCGGTGGCGGACTTCAGCACCTGCTCGGCCACCGACTGCGGCACCGGCGGCAGCGCGCGCAGCTGCCGGGCCTCGTTGGAGATGGCCTGCATCTGCAGCAGCTGGGCATCGGCCTGCGCGCGCAGCACCGGCGCGTCGTCCAGCGTCGTCCACGCCGGCCGCACCAGCAGCAGCCACACGACGAGGAAGGCCAGCGCGCCGCCGATGACCACGACCATCTGGCGCTCGCGCGCGTCGAGCTTGGCGTAGCGCGCGCGCATCTGGTCGCGGGTGTCCGTGATGGCGCTCATTTCTTGCTCCGGACCGAAGGCTGGCGATGGCTCAGCACCAGCTTGCCGGTGCCCGACTGCACGTCGACGTTGGCGGCGCGCAGTTGCGTGGTGAAGCGTTCGATCTCCTGCGGCGTCCAGCCGTCGGCCGGCAGCGTCAGGCGGCCCGGCTCGAACTTCAGGTTGGAGATCGGCGAATGGCTCTGGGGCCAAGCCGACTCGGCGGCCTGCATCAGCGTCTCGATGTCGCCGTCGCCGGGGCGGCCGGCGGCGGCGCGCAGCGTGTCGAGCTCGCGCTGCGCCTGTGCGGCCGGGTCGTAGATCGTCTTCAGGTTCGGGAACGCCTCGGCCACCGCGGTGGCGAGCGCGGCCTTCTTCTGGGCGATGCGGTGGTTCTCCTGGAACGCGCGGATGTTCAGGCCCAGCAGCGTGACGGCCACCAGCGCGATCAGGCCCATGCGCGTGACGCGCCAGGCCGGGTCGAACGCGAAGCGGGCCGCCAGGTCGCGCACCAGCTTGACGCCGCGGCGCTGCGGCGCGAGCTCGAACTGCAGCAGCGTCCAGCCGGCGCGCGCGGCGCGCAGGCCTTGTTCCTCGTCGGTGACCGAGGCCACCGGCATGCCGACGAACTCGCTCGCGTCGAGCGCGGTCTCGGGCGTGGCCGTCCAGCGCACCACGGTGTCCTCGGGCAGCGCGGTGAGCAGCGCGCGCGCGACCGGGCTGGCCAGTGGCACGCACAGCACGCCGGCATCGTCGCGCCACGCGAGCTGCGCGGGCTCGTCCGGGCCGCCCTCGCGGAAGGTGTGGCCGGCCACGCCCTGGTCGGGCCACCACGACGGCACCGCGCGATCGAGCGCGACGTTGCCGGCCTCCAGCGCGGCCAGCTGCGCACGCAGCCACGGCTTGTTGACGACGGCGACCCAGTGCTCGCCGCCCGGCTTGGCATCTGGCGCCAGCGCCAGGTGGATCTCGTCCTCGTCCTCGAGCAGGCCTTCCTCCATCACGCCGGTGAGCGCGGCGCGCATGCGGGCGGCGGGCGCCTTGGGGATCGCCACGCGCTGGAACGCGACGTCGCCCGGGCGCAGCACCGCCACCACCAGCGACGCGCGCGGCAGCGCCGCGGGCGTGGCCCTGCCGTGATCCGTCACGCGCGTGCCGTCCGCGCTCAGCACGTAGTCGAACTCGGCGGGCGCGACATGGCCGGCGGTCGTCGGGGCAGCGAGCCGGGGCTGGGCTGCGAGCAGGATGATCAGCGTGGACATGGATGGAGAAGGACGAATTTACAGCCTGCGTGTGAAGCAGGGCGCTGCCCGGGCGAGACCAGGCCATGCCAGGGCAAAGCCGCGTATTGTGGCCTGTGACGGTGACGGTTCCGGCGACTTTGTGTCACACGGTGCTGCGGGAAAACGCCAAGGCGCGGCACGGGCCGGGGGCGGCAATCCCTTTTTCGCGGTATCGGGTCGACCCGGATCATGCGGGGGCAGCGGCGGCGACGGGGTCGGGTGGCACCCGCTCGCGACGCAGCACCTGGACCGAGAATTGATCCTTGCGGTACACGACCGAGCGCTCGCGGATCACGTGCTGCTCGTAGCGCAGCTGGCCGAAGATCTCGAAGTATTGCGACTTGACCGAGTAGAGGACCTTGGGCCCGGGGTTGTCGGCACCGCCGCCGCACGCCGTCGCGACCGGCATGCCGATGTTGGCGGTGACCTTGGCCGGATCGTCGAAGGGCTTCTGCCGCCGCTGCAGGATCACCTGCTCGGCCTGCGCCCGGGTCATGCCGGGACAGCCGGCCATGAGCACCTCCGCCGGCGCGGTGTTGGCGTTGATCGGCACCGGCGCCGTGCCCGTGAACGGCAGGATCTGGACGAACGGCTCGATGGTCTTGACCACCTTCGGATCGACGCCGTACCAGGCCAGGTCGGCCACTTCGATGGGCATCACGACGGCGTTGGTGGCGTCGGCCTGGCCCGACTGGTCCTTCTGCAGCTGCTGCGCCGAATAGCTGGCGCGCAGCCCGGCGGCGATCGTGGCGGCGACGTCCGGCGACACGCCGATCGCCGAGAACAGGATCTGCAGTCGCTGGATCTCGGTGTTCTTGCCGGCGGCGTCGCTGTTGACGAGGTTGAACAGGTTGTACTTCGATTGCGCGTCGGTGATCTGGCCCGACAGGTAGGCCTCGGGGCCGGAGTCGTCCTGATGGTTGCCGTCGGCCGACAGGAAGCTCGACAGCTTGGTCTCGGCCAGCGGCGTGGCCCACGGCTGGCCGAGGTCGTCGTCGGTATAGCTGTTGCGGATCGACGACTTCAGGATCAGGTTGCCCCAGTCCAGCGACGCGTTGAGCAGCCACTCGGCCTGCGTGCGCGCGCGCTCGGCGGCCTCGACCTCGATGCCGCGCCATTGCAGCCACACCATGCCCGCCGCGAGCGTGGCCACTAGCGTCATGATCAGCAGCGCGAGCAGCAAGGCCGCGCCCGACTGCCGGCCGCGCGTCCTCATGTGGCCCATCGCGGCAGCTCCCGTTCGCGCACCAGGTCGCCATCGGGCAGCTTCAGCGTGATGCGCACGCCGCTCGGCGGCACGAAGGCGGCGCCGCTGGTCACGATGCCCTGCGTCGAGCCGGCATTGTTCCAGCTGCAGCCGGCGGTCGCGATGGTGTTCGGGTTGCAGACGATGAAGTTGAACGAGTCGACGTCCTTCAGCACCGTCACCGCGTTGCCGCTGATCGCGCCCCACTGCTGGCTGCGCATCCAGGCGTCGGTGAGGTCGGACATGTGCGTGGTCGGGCCGCTGGCCCAGCGCTGCCAGCGCCGGTCCTGCACCGTCCACACGACCAGCTGGACGCCGTCGGGCGTGCGTCGCGCGAAGCGCAGCGTCGCGCCGTCCCACATCAGCGCCTGCGGCAGCACCTTGCTGTCGACCACCTGCGCGATGTCGTAGTCGAACTGCGACAGGCCGGTGTTCAGGCGCAGCGTGCTGTCGGTGGCCGCCAGCGCCGAGTCCTTGGCGCGCACCAGCGCATCGATGCCGCGGAAGGCGAGCGCGGCCAGGATCGCCATGATCAGCAGGGCGACCATCACCTCGACGAGCGTGAAGCCCGACGAGCGGCGGGAATGCGCGGGCGCGGCCATCAGTGCGACATCACCGTCGAGATGGTCACCATCTCGCGGCCTTCGTCGTTGGCGACGATCGCGTCGACACGGCGAAAGCTCGGGTTGGGCGTGGGCTGCACCTTCAGCGTGCCCTGGAACGTGCGACCGAGCTGCATGCAGTTGAACGTCGTCTTGCCCACCGCGGGCAGCTGGCCCTGCATGCGCAGCTCGGTCAGCTGGTTGTCCGCGCACCACTGGGCGAGCACGACGTCGTTGAGCCGCTGCGACGTGCCGACGACGGAGCTCGCCGCGCGCGAGCCCGCGGCCAGCGCGATGGCGACGATGGCCAGCGCCACCATCACCTCGATCAGCGTGAAACCGCCGCGGCGATTCATTGCGCGGCCACCGTGGCGCTGGCGTCGACGATCTGGAACGGCGACAGCCCGTCGGTGCCGACGGCGATCTCGCGCTCGCCCAGGTGCAGCACGACGCGCTGCGCCGGTAGCAGCGGCTCGGGGCCGAGGCGCAGCTGCGGGCCGCCGACGACCGTGGCGGTGGTGCCCGAGTCGAGCCAGCGCGACGGCAGTTCCTTCGTCGCGATCGCGGGCAGGCCGATGAACTCGAAGCCGCCGGTGGTCAGAGGCGCCCAGCGCACGTCGGTGCCGACGATGCGCGACTGCGTGCGGGCGCTCTCGAGCAGCGCGGACAGGCGCGCGCCTTCCTCCTCGAGCCTGCTCTGCGAGCGGTCGCGCAGCGACAGCGAGACCAGGCCGGTGGACACGGCCACGATCAGCACGACCACCATCAGCTCGAGCAGCGTGAAGCCGGCCGCGGCGCGGCGCGGCCTACTGCCAGGAGCCGATGTCCGCGTCGTCGCCTTCACCACCGAGCTGCCCGTCGGCGCCGAAGCTGAATACATCGATTTCTCCGTGCACGCCCGGGTTGGCGTACTGGTAGGGGTTGTGCCACGGATCGTCGGGCAGCTTGTCGAGATAGCTCTTCCAGTTGTTCGGGATCGTGCCGCTGGTGGGCTTGGCCGCCAGCGCCGCGAGGCCCTGGTCCTGGCTCGGGTAGCGCCCGTTGTCGAGCTTGTACATCTTCAGCGCGTTCATCAGGTTGGAGATGTCCGCCTTGGCCGCCGTCTGCTTGGCCTCGCCGACCCGGTTCAGGATCTTCGGCGCGATCAGCGCGGCCAGCACGCCGATGATGACGATCACGACCATCAGTTCGAGCAGCGTGAAGCCGCGCGAAGAGCGCCGTGCGATGAGGGCTTGATTCATGAAAGATTCCGGTGGGCCGATTCCAGCAAGTCTTGAATCATAATCCGCGCATGAGTTCCCGCTGGACTGGCTTTTTCATCTGGGCCCTGGTGGCGGCTAGCACCGCCTTCTGGGGTATCAAGATCTTCGCCGCCACGCGGCCCGTGCCCGTTGGGGCGCAGGCGCCGCAGGCGGTGACGGCCAATGGGCCGATGGAGCGGCTGTTCGGCGCCGTCGTGGTGCCCATCGCCGCGCAGCCCGTGCAGCATCCGGAGAGCGAACGCTTCCAGCTGGTGGGCGTGATCGCGCCGCCGGGCGTCACGCAGGGCGGCTTCGCGCTGATCTCGCTCGACGGCCAGCCCGCGCGTACCTGGCGCGTCGGCGCCACGGTCGACGGCAACACGTCCCTGCTCGCGGTCAGCAAGCGCGGCGCGGAGTTCGGCCCGGCGGGCGGCCCGACCGCCTTCACGCTGCAACTGCCCGAGCCCGCAGCGGCCGAGACGGGCACGCTCGCGCCCGCCACGTCGCAGCCCGATCCCGCGCAATTGCAGAACGTGCAGGTGCAGGGCGCGCCGACGCAGGTCGAGAACGCGCAGCACGTCGGCCAGCCGCCGGCGATGGGCGGACGCGGCGGCTTCCAGGGCCGCATGGGCGTGCCGCAGCCGCCCATGGGCCGCGCCGCGTTCAACCCGACGCCGGGCGCCATCCAGGGTGGCGGCCAGCCGCGCATCGCCGCGCCGCCCGACCAGACGCAGAACGACAACGGCGCCGTGCCCCAGCAGCAATAAGGCGCTCGCACACCCCGCACCAGCCGGCTTCGCGCCGGCTGTTTCGTTTCTAGACGCCCAGTGCGTCGGCGACGTCGAGCAGCGTCGCGAAGCGATGCGCGCCCGCGCGCGGCGCCGCGTCCGCGTGCGCGCCGTCGGGCCGGCAGATCCAGCCCGCGTGCAGGCCGGCGGCGAGCGCGCCGGCGACGTCGGTGTCGAGGTCGTCGCCCAGGTGCAGCACCCGGTGCGGCGGCGCCTTCGCGGCCGCGCAGGCGGCCTGGAAGATCGACGGATCCGGCTTGGCCACGCCGTGCAGCCGCGCCGACACCGATCCCGCGAAGAAACGCTCGAGGCCGACGCGATGCAGCTCGGCGTTGCCGTTGCTGACCGCGATCAGCGGATAGCGCGAGGCCAGGCGCTCGAGGCCCGGCAGCACGTCGTCGTAGAGCGTAACGGCATGGCGCGCCTCGAAGAACACGTCGAACGCGAGCTCGGCCAGCGCCGGGTCGTCGCCGTGCTTGCGCAGCGCGCGGCGGATCGTCTCGAGGCGGATCGCGCTCAGGTCGTGCGCCCAGTGCGGATGTTCGGCCGCGACCTCGGCGCGCAGCGCGAGCATCGCCGCGGGCGGCGTGTTCTGCGCGGTCGAAGGCGCGTTCGCGCGCAGCCACTCGGCCAGCACCTTCTCGGCGGCGATGAGCGTCGGGCGCACGGGCCATAGCGTGTCGTCGAGGTCCAGCGTGAGGGCCGTGACCGGCTGCAACGTCGACGTCATGCGGGCGTCTCCGGATGGTCGGCGAGCGCGGCGAGGCAGCCGGCGCACAGGCAGTCCGACCACGTCGCGCGCAGCTCCGCGAGCCGCTCGGCGCCCAGCTTGTACGCCACGCAGAAGCACGGCGTCGCACGATCGGCGCCGACGCCGCATGCGAACGGGCCACCGCAGCGCGGGCAGGTCGTCGCGCGATGGCCGGCGGCCAGCGTGTCGCTCATTCGAACAACGCCGCGAGCTCTTCGCGCAGCAGCTTCTTCTGCACCTTGCCCATCGCGTTGCGCGGCAGCGCATCGACGACGCGCACGTGCTTGGGCACCTTGAAATGGGCGATCGTCGAGCGCAGTTCCGCGATGACGTCCGCCGGCACCGGCGTCGCCCCCGAGCGCGCCACGACCACGGCGACGACGGCCTCGCCGAAGTCCGGATGCGGCACGCCGACGACGGCCGATTCGGCGATGCCGGGCAGGTCGTTGATGCGGCCCTCGATCTCGGCCGGGTAGACGTTGAAGCCGCCGCTGATGATCAGGTCCTTGCTGCGCCCGATCAGCGTCAGGACGCCGTTCGCGTCGACATGCCCGACGTCGCCGGTGCGGAACCAGCCGTCGGCGGTAAATTCCTCGCGCGTCTTCTCGGGCATCTGCCAGTAGCCGGCGAACACGCTGGGCCCCTGCACCTCGATGCCGCCGATCTCGCCGGTGGCGCAGGCGCGGCCCTGGTCGCCGTGCACGCGGATGCGCACGCCGGGCAGCGCGGGGCCGACGGTGCCGGGCAGGCGCGCGCTCTCCGGGCGATACGGGTTGGAGGTGATCATCGCCGTCTCGCTCATGCCGTAGCGCTCGAGGATCGTGTGGCCGGTGCGCTCGCGCCAGGCGGCGAAGGTGTCGGCCAGCAGCGGCGCCGAGCCGCTGACGAACAGCCGCATCGTCCGGCACGCCTCGGCGTTCAACGCGGGCTGCGCGAGCATGCGCACATACAGCGTGGGCACGCCCATGAACATCGTCGCGTCGGGCAGGCGCGCGATCGTGGCGAGCGGGTTGAAGTGGTGGAACCAGATCAGGCGCGCACCGGCGCGCAGCGCGCCGTGCAGCGCCACGAACAGGCCGTGGATGTGGAAGATCGGCAGCGCGTGGATGAGGACGTCCCTGTCGGATCCTTCGCGCCATTGCCAGAACCGGTGCAGCGTGTCGGCGTTCGCGAACAGGTTGCCGTGCGTCAGCTGCGCGCCCTTGCTGCGGCCGGTGGTGCCGCTGGTGTAGATGATGGCGGCGACGTCGCCTGCCGCGCGCGGCACGGTGTCGAATTCGTCGCCCATCTGCGCGGCGCGCTCGAGCAGGCTGCCCGAGCGATCGTCGCCCAGCGTCAGCACCGTGCGCGTGCCGCGCGCGAACGCGATGCGGCTGATCCAGGCGAAGTTGCGCGGCGCGCACACCACCAGCGCGGGCTGCGCGTTCTCGACGAAGTACTCGACCTCGCTCGCCTGGTAGGCGCCGTTGAGCGGCACGTAGACCAGACCCGCCCGCAGCGTGGCCAGGTACAGCATCACCGCCTCGACCGACTTGTCGGCATGCACCAGCACGTGCGCGCCGGCGGGCAGCGCGAGGTCGGCGAACAGGTTGGCGATGCGCGCGCTGCCGCGCTCGAGGTCGCGCCACGTGTAGTGCAGCGGCGCGAACGGATGGCCGTCGTGGGCCGGCGCGTCGGCGGTCTCGATCGCGGTGTCGTCCAGGCGTTCGGGGAAGTGCGCGCGCAGCTGGGCGTAGAGGTTCGCGTTGTCGGGCATGTCTCGTCGTTCTTGTTGCGGCCCGGGGGCCGACAGACGCGATTGTGCCGCTCAGAACTTCGCCGGGCGCTTTTCGATGAATGCGGCCAGGCCTTCGCGGTGCTCGTCGGAGTCGGCGTACGCGTAGTGCGCCGCGCGATCCTCGGGCTCGCTGAACGTGGGCCGCGCGAACGCCCGCAGCACGCGCTTGTTCAGCCGCATGGCCTGCGGCGACAGGCCGGCGATGTGCGCCGCGACGCGCTGCACCTCGGCCTCGAGCTTGTCGACGTCGACCACCCGCGTGACGACGCCGCGTTCGTGCGCCTCGGCCGCGCCCATCAGCCGCGACTCGATCAGCAGCTCGCGCAGCAGCGTCTGGCCGACGATGTGCGAGACGATCTCGACCTCGGCCGGCGCCATCGGAAAGCCGAGCCGCGCGATCGGCACGCCGAAGCGACTCGTCGGCTCGCACAGCCGCAGGTCGCAACAGGCGGCGATCTCGAGGCCGCCGCCGATGCACGCGCCCTCGATGTGCGCGACCAGCGGCACGTCGCAATCGAGCATCGCGCGCAACGCAGGGGCGACGATGTCCTCGTGGTACGCGGCGAGCGACTCGGGCTCGAAGCGGAACTGCGGGAACTCCTCGATGTCCGCGCCGGCGACGAATTCGCGGTCGGCGCCGCGCACGACGATCACGCGCGGCGGCGTCTCGTCGTGCTGCAGCGCGTCGAACACCGCGCGCAGCTCGCGCCACATCGCGAGGCTCAGCGCGTTCATCTTGCCCGGGTTGGAGATGCGCAGCGTGGCGACGCCGGCGGCATCGGTGGGTTCGAGTCGGATGTGGGCGTCGGACATGGCTTACCTCGCTGCGGTGGGAGCGTGCGTGTCAGCGATCCTGGACCTGGGCGATCACCGGCGCCGCCAGCGTGCCGTAGATGAAGATCGTGTACACGCCGCCCGCGGAGAACGTCTTGTCGATCAGGTCGGCGGGCGTGGCGCCCGTGATGATGGCATGGACGTCCGATGTTCCGCTGGAAGGCGGGATGTTGGTGTAGGTCGACGCGGCCTGGAACGCCGCCGTGCCGACCGACTTGCCGTCCACGGTCGCCGAGACCGAGCTCGGGTTGGTGGTGTTCAGCCCGTTGACCACGCGCACCTTCACCGTGTTCGTGGCATTCGTCGACGGCGTGTTGTTGTCGGAGATCAACGCCGCGGTCGGATTCGACGAGGTGCCCGTGACGAGCAGCGTGTAGTCGCTGCCGGCGGCGATGGCGGGCAGCGTCACGCCCGACACGGTGCCGCTTCCGACCGTGATGGTGGGGCTGAAGGCGCCGATGGGCACCGTCACGTAATCGCCGACGGACGGCGAGGGCGCGGCCGTGGCGAGGTCGGTCGACCCGAGCGTCACCGTCACCGGCGAGTCGCCGTCGGCCACCACGCGCACCCGCGCGATCGCGCTGGCATAGGCCGTGTAGGCCCCCTGCTGGTCGAGCACGGAACCGTTGAGGAGCACGCCGCCCGCGGTGTGGGTCAGGATCAGCGTCGCGATCTCCTGGTCCTTCAGCTTGAGGCCGGTGATCTCCAGCAGCAGCGTGGACGTGTCGCCCGCCGCGAAGACGCACACGTTCCAGGTCGAGCCGGTCGACGACGGTGCGGTGACCTGCGTGTAGGTCGTCTGCAGCCCGGTGACGGCGGATGCGAACGCGGTGTCGGTGACGGCCAGCGAGGTGCAGTCGCCGCTGATCAGGTAGACGTCGACGCTCGCCGCCTCGCTGGTGGCGGCGTTGAAGACGCGCAGCTTGGCGTTGCCGGACGCGGGGTCGGTGTCCTCGTCGGTGAGGAACTGCGCCTTCGTCGTCGTGCCGGTCAGGTAGGTGACGATCGAGTAGTGATCCGTCTTGGCGATGGTCCCCGGCACGGGGATGGCGGCACCGGCGCTGGTCGAGCCCTTGATGTCGAAGGTGTAGCTGCCGCGATCGATGGCCGTGTAGGCGCTGGCCGTGTTCGAGGCAGTGCCGCCGACCACCAGCTCGTCGCTGCCGTCGCTGTTCTGCTTGTACAGATCCAGCGAGGCGTATTCGCTCGTCGCGTTGATGATGCGCACGTCGCCCTTCTGCGCGTCATCGTTGCCGCAGCCGTGCAGGAACGGCAAGGTCAGTGCCACCGCGAGGGAGGCGGCCCAGGTCTTCAAGCGCATGTCTACTCCGTGAATGTCGTTGTGCGGCCGGTGGCGTCGCGACGCGGCAGTCTGCGCGCGCGACCCTGCGGGTTTGTTGCTCGATCGTGACGGCACGGACAGGCAACGGCGCAGCGCGCCGGTCGATGCCGCAGTGTAGTGCGGCCGGCGCGACGTCCGCTCGCGTGCTCGACAGCGTCGTTCGCGGCCGGCTTCCCGCGCTTCGTCGCAATCGTGCTGCGGCGTGCGGGCCCGCGGCCCGAGGATGCGCGTCTCACGAGGAGGCCCTGATGACATCCGCCCAACGATTCGTCGCCTGCGCGCTGTGCGCGTGGGCCGTCGCCGCCACCGCCGCCGAGACGCCCGAGATCTTCGCGCCGGGCGTGGTCTCCGGGCCGTCGAGCGACGCCGACGCCGCGTTCACGCCCGACGGCGCCACGCTGGTGTTCTCGCGCGACGGCGCGATCATGATCTCGGGCAGGACGGCGACCGGCTGGTCGACACCGCGCATCGCGCCGTTCTCCGGCCGCTGGATGGACGCGCAGCCCACCTTCGCGCCCGACGGTTCGGCGCTGGTCTTCGTCTCCAACCGCCCGCTGGCCGACGGCGACGCGAAGCATCCGGGCGGCAACCTGTGGCGCGTCGAGCGCCGTGGCGACGCCTGGGGCGAGCCGGTGCACCTGCCCGCGGTCGTCAATCGCGGCGCGAGCATCTGGGGCCCGAGCGTGGCGGGCGACGGCAGCCTGTACTTCATGGACCGCGTCGGCGGCAAGGGGCCGTTCAAGCTGTGGCGCGCGCAATGCCGCGACGGCACGTGGCAGGCGCCCGTGCTGCAAGTGCTGGGCGACCCGGCGATGCAGCAGGTCGACCCGGCCGTCGCGCCCGATGAGTCCTTCATCGTCTTCAGCGCGAAGCATCCGGACACCGACGAGCACGAGCGCCTCTACATCGCGTTCCGCGACGGGGCGGGCTGGGGCCAGGCGATCGATCTGGGCGCGCCGGTCAACCTCGAGGGCAACGACAGCAACGAGTCACGCCTCGCGCCCGACGGCCGCACGCTCTACTTCACGAGCGATCGGCAGACGCCCGTCCACTACCCGCGAAGCGCGACGCAGGCCGAGGCCGACCTCGCGCGCATCGCCGCGTGGGACAACGGCAACCAGAACCTCTGGCGCGTCTCGCTCGCGCCCTGGCTGGACGCGGCGAAGAAGCGCTGACGCGTCAGACGTCCGCGAAGTTGACCGGCAGCCCCGGCACGTCGACACGGCAATGCAGCACCTGGCCGGCCCACGGCTGCGCGGCCAGCTCGGCATCGGGCCGCTTCTCGCGCGACGTCGTCACGTACAGCGTGCGCAGGTCGTCGCCGCCGAAGCAGGGCATGGTGGGGCAGCGCACCGGCAGCGGCACCGACTGCAGCAGCGTGCCGTCGGGCGCGAAGCGCGCGAGGCGCTGGCCCTCGAAGCACGCCGCCCAGTAGCAGCCTTCGATGTCGACGGCGCCGCCGTCGGGCCGGCCGCCGTAGGTCTCGAGCGCCTGGCCGTCCTGCTTGGGCGGGAAGCTCGCGAACACGCGCCGGCGCGACAGGTTGCCGCCCTGCGGGTCGAAGTCGAACGCGAAGATGGTGCTGAGCTTGGTGTCCGTCCAGTACATCGTGTGGCCGTCCGGGCTCCAGCCCAGGCCATTGCTGTTGGCGACCTCGTCGACGATGCGGTCGAGGCTGTGCGGCGTCAGGCAATAGAGCGAGCCCTTGGGCAGGCGCTCGTCGTGGATGGTGCCGACCCAGAAGCGGCCCTGCGGGTCGGCCTTGCCGTCGTTGAAGCGCAGCTTCTTCGTGTCGTAGGGCGCAGGCAGGATGCGATGGCTCTCGCCGCTGGCCGGTTCGAAGTGGAACAGGCCGTCGCGCCGCGCCATCAGCACGCCGCCGTCGGGCCGCGGCGCGATGCTCGCGACCTCGGCGGGAAACGACCACTGGTCATGCCTTTGCGTGGTGGTCGCGAAGCGGTTGAGCTTGTGGCCGGGGATGTCGACCCAGTAGAGCGCCTGCTCGCCCGGATGCCAGAACGGCGACTCGCCGCCGATGGAGGCGGGCACGGGCAGCGGCGAGAAATCGAACGTGGACATGGATCACCTGGCGCGAGAAGGACGACGACGCCGATCGTAACGGCGTACCTGCGTGAAACCGGTGGCGATTGCGATATCGTCGCCGCCATGGCCTCGACGGCCGACTCCGAGAGCAAGCGATGATCCCGACCTCGAACTACGCCACCGTGCTCGGCACCGAGTTGCACTACATGGAATGGGGCGCCGGCCACGCCGACACGGTGGTCGCCTGGCACGGCCTCGCGCGCACCGGCCGCGACATGGACGACATCGCCGCCCACCTCGCGCAGCGGTATCGCGTGATCTGCCCCGACACCATCGGCCGCGGCCTCTCGCAATGGAGCCGCGCGCCGGAGCGCGAGTACTGCTTCGCACACTACGAACGACTTGCGACGGCGCTGCTCGACCACCTCGGCCTGCAGCGCGTGCACTGGCTCGGCACGTCGATGGGCGGCGCCCTCGGCCTGCGCGCGGCCGCGGCATCGCTGCTGGGCCGCATCGGCAAGCTGGTGCTCAACGACATCGGCCCGGAGGTCGCGGCGTCGGCCGTCGAGCGCATCCGCAACTACGCGGGCAGCCCGCCGGCCTTCGATACCGTCGGCGAGCTCGAGGCCTACTTCCGCACCGTCTACAAGCCGTACGGCGCGATCACCGACGTGCAGTGGCGGCGCCTCGTCGAGTCATCCACGCGCCGCCTGCCCGACGGCCGGGTGACGCCGCACTACGATCCGGCGATGGTGCAGCAGTTCGTCCACCATCCGCGCGACTACGACCAGTGGGACGCGTGGGATCGCCTCGCGATTCCCGTGCTGGTGCTGCGCGGCGTCGACTCCGACCTGCTCGAGCCCGACGTCGCGCGGCAGATGACCGAGCGCGGCCCGCGCGCGACGCTGGTCACCGTGCCCGGCTGCGGCCACGCCCCCGCGCTCAACACGCCCGAGCACTTCGCCTGGGTCGACGATTTCCTCGCAGGACACTGACATGGCGCTCACGCCCGAACAACGCCAGGCGCTGCGCAAGCGCTGCCCGCTGATCGTCCCCGGCTTCGACATCCCCGACGCCGCCGGCGAGTTCCGCCAGCTCGCCGACTGGTGCGCGGCCAACGACGTCGCGCACGACACCTACGGCAAGGGCGAGCTGGTCGAGGGCTTCGAGCGCAGGATCGCCGACTTGCTCGGCAAGCCGGCCGCCACCTTCATGCCCAGCGGCGTGATGGCGCAGCTTGCCGCGATCCGGATCTGGACGGAGTCGGCGCGCCTGCCGCGCTTCGGCATGCATCCGACCTCGCACCTCGCGCACCACGAGGAGCAGGCCTTCGCCGCGCTGATGCGGCTGCACGGCGTGCCCGTCGGCGATCGGCTGCGGCCGATGACCGCGGCCGATCTCGAGGCCGTCGCGCAGCCGCTCGCGTGCGCGATCGTCGAACTGCCGATCCGCGAGGCCGGTGGCCAGTTGCCGAGCTGGGACGAGCTCGAGGCGCTGAAGGCCGCGGCCCGCGCGCGCGGCGTCGTGCTGCACATGGACGGCGCGCGGCTGTGGGAGAGCGCGGCGTTCTACGACAAGAGCTACGCCGAGATCGCCGCGGGCTTCGCCTCGGTCTACGTGTCGCTGTACAAGGGCATCGGCGCCTTCGCCGGCGCGATGCTGGCCGGCGACGAGGCCTTCGTCGCCAACGCGCGGCTGTGGCGCAGCCGCATGGGCGGCACGCTGTATCACATGAGCCCGATGGTGGCCGCCGCGGCGATGCGCTTCGACGAGCGCATCGCGCTGATGCCGGCGCTGTACCGGCGTGCGCTGTCGTTCGCGTCGGCGCTGCGCCGCCATCCGCGCCTGCGCGTCAACCCGGAGGTGCCGCAGGCCAACCTGCTGCACCTGCACTTCGACGCGCCGGCCGACGCCGTGATGCAGGCGCGCGACGCGCTGGCCGAGGACGCGGCCGCCTGGCTGTTCGACAACGTGCGCAACGTCGACGTGCCGGGCCGCAGCGTCACGGAGATCTATGTCGGCGATCGCCTGCTGGCGGTCGACGATGCGCGCATCGACGCGCTGTTCGAGCGGCTGTTCGTGATGCTGCAGCCGTCCTGAGTCGGCGCGCTCTCGGGTAGGGAAAATCGCGCCCGGTCGCGCTAAGCTGGCGCCATGCCTCACGCACGCGAGCGCGGTCGTCCCGCGCATCCGGATGTCCTGACGCCGGCCGAATGGCGCGTCGTCGAGGCGGTGCGGCACGGCCTGCGCAATCGCGAGATCGCGCGGCGCCAGGGCGTCAGCCTGGATGCCGTGAAGTTCCACGTCGCCAACGCGCTGGCCAAGCTGGGCCTGTCCGGCCGTCACGAGCTGCGCCGCTGGAACGGCGTTCGTCGCGACAGCCACTTGTTCAACAAGGAGCATTCGATGGCACAGGAAGTCAAGCTCGGAGCCCTCGGCCAGATCGCGCGCACGGTGCGCGACATCGCCGCGGCGCGCGCCTGGTACGGCGACGTGCTGGGCCTGGCGCATCTCTACTCGTTCGGCAATCTCGCGTTCTTCGACTGCGGCGGCGTGCGCCTGTTCCTGTCCGAGGGCGAGGCCGCGGCGTCGCAGTCCATCCTCTATTTCCTGGTCGACGACGTGCGCACGGCGCAGGCGTCGCTCGCGGCGCGCGGCATCGAGTTCACGCACGCGCCGCACATGATCCATCGACACGCCGACGGCACCGAGGAGTGGATGGCCTTCATCGAGGACAACGAGGGACGGCCGCTGGCCATCATGTCGCGCGCGGCGCCCGCCGCGGGCTGAGCAGCCGTCACGCGCCGGCGTGCACGAACAGCGCGAGCACGCCGGCGAACACGGCGCCGCAGGCGGTCGCGGCCAGCAGTGCGGACAGCGCGCGGCGGGCCACGGACGGGGTCTCGAGCCACGGCTCGAGGCCACGCCGGTCGAAGCGGCTGTCGTTGTCCGCCGACGGGCGATGGCGCGGGGTGGCGACGACGGCGGCCGGCGCGGGGACGATCGCCGGGGCAGCGGCGGGAGCGGCGAAATCGGCGATGCGGACGGTGTTCATGGCGAATCTCCTGGAAGCGTGTCGGGAGGATTCGCGTCGGCGGGATGCCGTGCGTCCTCACCTTCCAGGACGCCGTGTCGCGCCCGAAGCGGACATCGCGCGGCAACGGCGCCGCATCAAGGCGATCGCAAGGTGCGCCTGCCATACTCGCCGCCGGCGGCCCATCGTCCGCTGTCCACGCATCCGATCAAATCCCGTCACCCGCCAAAGGATCCAAGATGACTTCCAGCAAGCTGCTCCGCATCGCTCTCGTTGCCGCCTCCCTGGGCTGCGGCACCCAGGCCTTTGCCGCATCGTCGGCCTCCGCGCCCGCCAAGGGCACCGGCGCGCGCCAGACGCATCACTGCAAGCAGGCCGACGGCAGCATGGACATGGGCAAGACCAAGAAGGCCTGCCTGGCCGACAAGGGAACCTGGGCCAGGGACGACGCGTCGGCAGCGGCGCCAGCACCGGCGGCCTCCGCGGCAGCCAAGAAGTAGGTTCCTGGAGCCAGGGGCCGCTCGCCTTGCGCGCCAGCCTCAGGCGGCGCGTGCATCGGTGGCGCGTTGCACCGTCGCGTTCTCTATGTCGCGCTGCAGTCGGCCAACGACGAGGCGCATGAAGTAGAAGCCGAGGCTGGGGTCCTGATGGAAAAGCTGGAACAGCATCTCGTCGGTCATGCGATAGAGCTCGCAATCGGTCTCGCAGACGAGCGTCTGCGTGCGCTTGCGCTCCGGGGTGAAGAGGCCGATCTCTCCGATGAGATCCCCCGGACCGAGCTCGATCGGCAGGCCGTCGATCCGCAGGCGACCGCTCGCGACGTAGATCATCGAGTCCGCCGCGTCGCCTTTGCGGAACAGCAACTCGCCGGCCGCGTGCCGGACGCGCGTCATGTGCGGCAGGAGCCGCGGCGCGATCTCCGACACCGACTGCGCCTTCCTGATCTCCGCCGTGAGCCGGCGGATGTCGACCAGGCGGACGATGTTCAGCGGCAGCAGGCAGCCGTGGAGGATCGCGACCGGCCACACCGCATCCATCACGGCGTAGGCCACGAAGAAGACGTTGCTGCCGATGGCGAAGGCCCGCAAGGGCAACATCCCGCGCCGCGTGAAGCTGACCAGCGAAAACGCCGCGGCGATCATCTGGCACGCCAGGTCGATGTGCGGAACGTGTGGCATCTGTCGTTCTCTCGCGGCGCCGGGTACGAAGGATCATAGTCCCGCGCCGGATGGCTGTTGACGAGGCGCCCTGGGCAGCCTCGCGACGTGCCCGCTTGGCGCGATGGACGCTAGGTGACCGCGCGCCCACCCCCGAACGCCTTCCACGTGAACGGCATCGCCAGCACCGCGCACGCGCCCAGCGCCAGTCCGCAGCCGAGGCCGCCCAGCTGCGTCAGCATCGTGCCCGCCAGTGCCGTGCCGATGAAGGCGGCGACGAACGTGACGACGATGCTGCGTGACAGCAGCGAGCCGTCCGCGTCGAGGCTGGAGATGCGCGACGTCAGGAAGGGCGTGACGGCGTAGTACGCGAACGAAACGAACAGCTGCGCGGCGAAGAAGTCGGCCGCGCCGTGCACGAGGAAGAACCACAGCGCGGCGCCGCCCATCAGCAGCTGCGCGGCCCACAGGATGGGCAGCCGCAGCTCGTGGCTGCGCCGGTGCGACGCCGCGAGCGCGCCGACGGTGCCCAGCAGCGACACCAGCGCCAGCAGCGGCCCGATGCGCTCGGGCGGCAGGCCGATCCGGTGGCCGACGACGTCGGCCAGCGCCCATTGCGCGGACAGCACGCTGTAGACGAGGATCATCACGCCCCAGATCGGCAGCAGCACGCCCCAGCGGATCCGGGGCCTGGCCGGGCTGCCGGCGCTCGCGGCCGCGGGCTGGACCGCATCGGCCCCGGCGGCCGCCGACGGCCAGGCGATCAGCGCGAACGCCGCGGCGAAGACGACGAACAGCCACTGGCTCACGAAGCCGGGCGGCATCGCGTAGGCCGCGACCAGCAGCGCGCAGTCGATCACGCCCGAGACCAGGATGATCACGCCCCACGCGCGCTCGGCCGCGGCGCGGTTGGACAGGCTGGCCGCGACCACGACGAACAGCACGCCCTCGAACAGGCCCGTGACGAGCCGCGCGCCGCCCACCGCCGCGAGTGTCGGCATCCACGCGCCCGCGGCCTGCGCGAGCAGCGTGCCGATCATCGCGATCCAGGCGAGCCGGCGCGGCACGCGCGCGATCCAGCGCGGAAAGACGGCGCAGCTGATGGCGATGCCGGCGATCTCGAGGGCCGCGAAACCGGTGGCCGCGTCTTCGCCGGCGCCGAAGCGGCGCATCAGCGCGCCCACGATCAGCGGCATCAGGATCGTGCCGTTCGTCGCCACCGCGTAGGCGCAGGCGAGCCGCAGCAGCGCGGCCAGCGGCAGGTCGGGGCGGTTGCTGGCGGCGTCCGTCATGGCAGGGGGTTGAAAGTGAGCATTGATCACAATATGATGTGATCAATGCTCATTTGTCAATGATGACGAACCCGCCCGAATCCCTGTCCTCGCCGGCGCGAAGCACTGCCGGAGAAGCCGGCCGCCAGCCGCGCCAGGAGCGCAGCCGGCACCGCGTCGAGACCATCCTCGACGTGGCGCTGGCGCTCGTCGTGGAGCAGGGCGCGGAGGCGCTGGCGATGCGCGAGGTCGCGCGCCGCGCGGACGTGCAGATCAGCTCGATCTACCAGTACTTTCCGTCCAAGGCGCACATCATCCGCGAGCTCGCCAAGCGCAACCTGGCGCGCGTGCGGCTGCTGCTGCAGGACGAGGTGCGGCGCCTGCTCGCCGAGTTCGACGACGCGCCGCCGGTGGCCGAGTCCGTCGAGCGCCTGGTCGACGCCTACTTCGCGCACTACCGCGACCAGCCCGACGCGCTCGCCGTGTGGGCCGGCGCGCAGAGCGACCACGGCCTGCGCGAGCTGGACCTGGAGGACACGCGCAGCACCGCCGAATTCCTCGTGATGCCGCTGCAACGCATCCTCGGGCGCGACGATCGCGAGACCGTCTATCCGCTCGCGCTGCTCGTCTCCGAGGTCACCGGCGCGGCCGCGCGCCTCGCGCTGGCGCTCGAGTCGCCGCTGCGCGAGCAGCTGATCGCGCGCCACAAGGCCATGCTGGTGGCCACGCTCGAGGCCCACCGAACATGACCGTCGCCGACTACGATTTCTACAAGCACGCGCTCGCCGGGCAGCGCCTGCCGGCCGCCTTCGTCGACCTCGACGCGCTGGACGCGAACCTGGCCGACCTGCGCGCGCGGGCGGCGCACTTGCCGATCCGTCTCGTCACGAAGTCGGTCCGATGCGTCGCGATCCTGCGCCGCGTGCTCGCCAGCGGCGCGCCGTTCCGCGGCCTGATGTGCTATTCGCCGGCCGAGGCCGCGTGGCTCGCGTCGCTGGGCTTCGACGACCTGCTGGTGGCCTATCCGTCGGTCGAGCCCGAGGACCTGCGCGCCGTCGCCGCGCAGGTGCGCGCGGGCTGGCGCATCACGCTGATGGTGGACAGCGCGGCGCAGGTGCGGCGCATCGCGGCTGTCGCGAGCGAGCGCGGTGTCGTGCAGCCGCTGGCGATCGACCTCGACATGTCGTCCGACTTCCCGGGCCTGCACTTCGGCGTCTTGCGCTCGCCGGTCGACGGGCCCGACGCGGCCGTCGCGCTGGCCGCCGAGATCGCGCGCCATCCGTCGCTGCGGCTCGACGGCCTGATGGGCTACGAGAGCCAGATCGCCGGCCTGATGGACGAGGTGCCCGGCCAGGGCGCGAAGAACGCGGTGATCCGGCTGCTCAAGCGACGCTCGATTCCCGAGATCAACGAACGCCGCCGCGCGACGGTCGCCGCGCTGGCCGCGGCCGGCCACGCGCTGCGCTTCGTCAACGGCGGCGGCACCGGCAGCTTCGAGAGCACGCGCGAGGATTCGAGCGTCACCGAGCTTGCCGCCGGATCGGGCCTCTACGTGCCCACGCTGTTCGACCACTACCGCGCGTTCCGCGGCCGGCCTGCCGCCGGCTTCGCGGTGGCCGTGACGCGCTCGCCCGCGCCGGGCATCGTCACCTGCGCGGGCGGCGGCTATCCGGCGTCGGGCCCGGGCGGCGCCGACCGCATGCCGCGGCCCTGGCTGCCGGCAGGCTGCGCGCTGGTCGCGACCGAAGGCGCGGGCGAGGTGCAGACGCCGGTGCGCGTGCCCGCGGGCGTCGCGCTGGAGCCGGGTGATCCGCTGCTGTTCCGGCACGCGAAGGCCGGCGAGCTGTGCGAACGCTTCAACGAGTTGCTGCTGATCGAGGGCGGGGCGGTGGTCGACAAGGTCGCCACCTATCGCGGCGACGGCAAGTGTTTCTTCTGAACGGGATAGCCGCGAATGTGGAAGAACTGGTCGGGGTATGTCGAGTGTCCGCGCACGCCGGTCGTCACGCCGGACAGCGCCGCGCAGCTGGCGCAGCTGCTGGCCGACGCCGCGCGTGACGGCACGCCCGTGCGCATGGTCGGCGCGGGCCACTCGTTCAGCCCGCTGGTGGCGAGCGACGGCGTCATCGTGTCGCTGGACAAGCTGCAGGGCGTCATCGTTGTCGATGCGACGACCAACATCGCGCGCGTGCAGGCCGGCACCCGCCTGTACGCGCTCGGCGCCGCGCTCGCCCAGCACGGGCTGGCGATGGAGAACCTCGGCGACATCAACGTGCAGTCGATCGCCGGCGCCACCAGCACCGGCACGCACGGCACGGGCGCCGCATTCGGCAACCTCGCCACGCAGATCGCCGCGCTGAAGTTCGTCACCGCCGACGGCCGCGAGGTCGTCGCGTCGCCCGCCGAGAACCCGCAGCTGTTCGACGGCGGCCGCATCGGGCTCGGCAGCCTGGGCGTGCTGACCGAGGTGAGCCTGCGCCTCGTGCCCGCGTTCCGGCTGCGGCTGGAGCGCGGCAGGATGGATCTCGAGGACTGCCTCGCGCAGGCCGACGCCCTTGTCGCCGCCAACCGCTCGTTCGAGTTCTACTGGCTGCCGCACACCGAGTCGGTGCTGACCAAGAAGTGGAACGCCACCGAGGCGCCCGTCGACCAGATGGGCTTCGGCCGCTGGGTCAGCGACGTGCTGCTGGAGAACGCGGCGTTCGGGCTGCTTTGCGACATCGGCAAGGCGGTGCCGTCGTGGTGTCCGCCGCTGAGCCGTCTCTGCGCCTCGATGCTGTCGCACAGCGAGCAGGTGGACGCGAGCTGGTCGATGCTGTCGACGGTGCGCTCGGTGCGCTTCAACGAGATGGAGTGGGCGGTGCCCGCGTCGCGCGGGGCCGATGCGTTGCGCGAGATCAAGGCGTTGATCGCCCGGCGTGAATTCCCGCTGATGTTTCCGCTGGAGTACCGCTGGGTGAAGGGAGACGACATCTGGCTGAGTCCGAATCATGGGCGTGACAGCGTGCACATCTCGGTGCACCAGTACCGGGGCATGCCGTTCGAGGGCTACTTCGAGGCGGTGCAGGCGATCTGCCTGAATCACGGCGGGCGGCCGCATTGGGGGAAGGTGCATTCGCTTCGTTCTTCGCAGCTGGCGCGGCTCTATCCGCGGTGGGACGATTTCCTCGCTCTGCGCGAGACGATGGATCCGGCGGGGCGGTTCTTGACGCCTTACCTGCGGGGGCTTTTCGGGGTCTGAGCTTGTTGCTGGCTTTGCCTGCGGCGCTTGTTGCCAGCCGCTTGCGCGGCTGGCGTTCCTGGGGGCGTGGTCGCGGGCGGCAGGGCGGGCAGGAACGCTCGACGCGAAGCGGCGAGCGAAACAACGCCGCGGGCATCGCGAACCGCAGCCAGAATGCGCCAATGCAAGGCGATCCTTTGACTCACGGCCTGTGGGAGATGTCGGCGCCGCCGGCGCCGGAAACGCCGCCGCTGCGCGGGCAGATCGCGGTCGACGTCGCCGTCGTTGGCGCGGGCTTCACCGGCCTGTCGGCCGCGCTGCACGTCGCCGAAGCCGGGCGCTCGGTCGCCGTGCTGGAGGCGGCGGACATCGGCTTCGGCGCGTCGGGCCGCAACGTCGGGCTCGTCAACGCGGGGCTGTGGGTGATGCCCGACCAGTTGTCGCAGCGGCTGGGTGCGACGCACGGCGCACGCTTGCTGCAGGCGTTGGGCGAGGCGCCATCGGTGGTGTTCGATCTCGTCGCGCGGCACCGCATCGCGTGCGAGGCGGTGCGGCATGGCACGCTGCATTGCGCCGTGGGCGCGCGCGGCTTGGCCGGATTGCGGGAACGGGCGGCGCAATGGCATCGCCTGGGTGCGCCGGTGCGCCTGCTGGACGCAGCGGAGACCGCGGCCCGCACCGGAACGTCGGCCTACGCCGGCGCCTTGCTCGACCTGCGCGCCGGCACGATCCAGCCGCTCGCGTACGTGCGCGGGCTCGCATGGGCGGCCGCGCGCGCGGGCGCGAGCCTGCATGGCGACAGCCCGGTCGTCGGCGTCGAGGATCTCGGATCGCGGTGGCGCCTGAAGGTTCGCGGCGGCGGCGAGGTCGATGCCGGCTGGGTCATCGTCGCGACGAACGCCTGCACCAGCCCGGATGGGCCCTGGCCGGCGCTCGCCACCGAACTCGTGCGCATGCCCTACTTCAACCTGGCGACGGCGCCGCTGCCGGATCGCCTCGCGGCGACCATCCTGCCGCATCGCGAAGGCGCCTGGGACACGCGCGCCATCCTGAGTTCGTTTCGCCGCGACGAGGCGGGGCGCCTGGTGTTCGGCAGCATCGGCGCGCTGCGCGGGCCGGGCCACGCGATCCATCGCGGCTGGGGCCGGCGCGCGCTGGCGAAACTCTTTCCACAACTGCGCGACGTCGGCTTCGAGCACGAGTGGTACGGCTGGATCGGCACGACGCCGGACGCGCTGCCGCGCTTTCACCAACTGGCGCGCAACGTCGTCAGCTTCAGCGGCTACAACGGCCGCGGCATCGCGCCGGGCACGGTGTTCGGGCGCGAGCTGGCGCGGCTGGTGCTGGGCGAGGGGGATGTCGAAGGACTGTCGCTGCCCGACGCCGCGCTGGTGGCCTTCGGCCTGAAGCCGCTGCGCGAGGCGTTCTACGAGGCCGGCGCCCAGGTTGCGCACGCGGTCGGTGCCCGCTGGTGAGGTGAGTCTCAGCCGTCGAGCAAGCCCTGGTCGAAGGCGGTCGCCTTGTCCTGCGACTGGTTCGAGAGATGGGGCCGGTGCCCTGGATTTCAACAACATCCGACGCCGCGCAAGGCCGAAAAAAAGATGACAGGCGCTGGCAGGCCCCGCCCCTAGAATCTTCCGCCTACCCTCCAAAGGACTCTCATGAGCGGGCTCATCCGCATTCGCGGCGCGCGGCAGCACAACCTGAAGAACCTCGACCTCGACATCCGCACCGGCGAGCTGACCGTGGTGACGGGTCCGAGCGGGTCGGGCAAGTCGAGCCTGGTGTTCGACACGCTGTACGCGGAAGGCCAGCGGCGCTACGTCGAGACCTTCTCGGCCTATGCGCGGCAGTTCCTGGATCGCATGGACCGTCCCGCCGTCGACCACGTGGAGGGCGTGCCGCCCGCGATCGCCATCGACCAGACCAACCCGGTACGCAGCTCGCGCTCGACGGTCGGCACGATGACCGAGCTCAACGACCACCTGAAACTGCTGTTCGGCCGCGCGGCCGCGCTGTTCGACAAGGTCACCGCGCTGCCGGTGCGCCACGACAACGCCGACACGATCTACGCCGACCTGGTGCAGCGCGCGGCCGCGCAGGGCGACCCGCGCGTGGCGGTCACGTTCCCCGTGGAGCTGCCGGCCAACACGACGGCCGAGGAGGTGACGCAGTGGCTGTCCACCAGCGGCTTCACGCGCGTGCATGGCGAGCGCACGATCAAGGACGACAAGGGCGAGCGCAAGCTGCTCGACGTCGTGGCCGATCGCTTCCGCGTCGGCAACGTCGAGAAGGTGCGCGTGGTCGAGGCCATCGAACTCGCGTTGAAGCGCGGCCAGGGCCGGCTCAACGTCGACGTGCTGCCCGAGAGCGCCGAGGCCGAGGACCCGGGCATCCGCTGGCGCTGGTCGACCGGCCTGCACTGCCCGGAGAGCGACCTGCGCTACGGCGATCCGCAGCCGGCGCTGTTCTCGTTCAACTCGGCGTTCGGCGCCTGCGAGACCTGCCGCGGCTTCGGGCGCGTGATCGGCGTCGACTGGGGCCTGGTCGTGCCGGACGAGAAGAAGACGCTGCGCAACGGCGCGGTCAAGACGATCCAGACGCCGGCCTGGAAGGAACAGCAGGACGACCTGATGAAGTACGCCGGCGACGCCGGCATCCCGCGCGACACCGCGTGGAACATGCTCACCGACGCGCAGCGCAAGTGGGTCATCGAGGGTTCGCCGAACTGGAACGGCAACTGGCACAAGCAGTGGTACGGCATCAAGCGCTTCTTCGAGTACCTCGAGTCGAAGGCCTACAAGATGCACATCCGCGTGCTGCTGTCGAAGTACCGCAGCTACACGAAGTGCCCCGCGTGCGACGGTGCGCGCCTGAAGCTGGAGGCGCAGCTCTGGCGCGTCGGCACCAAGGAGCAGGCCGATTCGGTGCTGCCGCCCGAACTGCGCCACATGCCGCACGGCGTCGACTGGACGCGCGAACAGCTCGAAGCGTTGCCGGGCCTGGGCCTGCACGACATGATGCTGCTGTCGATCGCCCGTCTTCGACGATTCTTCGACCAGCAACACACGCCGGATCACCTGCCCGACGAGGCGTTGAAGCTGCTGCTCGACGAGATCTGCACTCGGCTGAAATACCTCAACGACGTCGGCATCGGCTACCTCACGCTCGATCGCCAGAGCCGCACGCTGTCGGGCGGCGAGGTGCAGCGCATCAACCTGACGACGGCGCTCGGCACCTCGCTGGTCAACACGCTGTTCGTGCTGGACGAGCCGTCCATCGGCCTGCACCCGCGCGACATGCACCGCATCGTCGAGGCGATGCAGCGCCTGCGCGACGCCGGCAACACGCTGGTGGTGGTGGAGCACGACCCGGCCGTGATGCTGGCGGCCGACCGCCTGATCGACATGGGCCCGGGCCCGGGCGAGCGCGGCGGCCAGATCGTGTTCGACGGCGAGCCCGAAGGCGCGAAGCTGGCCGACACGCTCACCGGCGCGTACCTCGGCGCGCGCAAGCAGGTCGGCATGGGCATCCGCCGCGCGGTCGTCGAGTCGACGCCGCGGCTGATCGTGCAGGGCGCCACCGAGCACAACCTGCGCAACGTGACGGTGGAATTCCCGCTCCAGCGGCTGGTGGTCGTGACCGGCGTCAGCGGGTCGGGCAAGAGCACGCTGATGCAGGACGTGCTGTACCCGGCGCTCGAACGCCACTTCGGCAAGCCGACCGAGACGCCCGGCAAGCACGAGGCGCTGCTGGGTGCGGACTGGCTCTCGGAAGCCGTGTTCGTCGACCAGAGCCCGATCGGCAAGACCGCGCGCTCGAATCCGGCGAGCTACGTCGGCGCGTTCGACGAGATCCGCAAGCTGTTCGCCACGACGCCGGTGGCCATCGAGCGCAACTACGGCGCGGGCATGTTCTCGTTCAACGCGGGCGACGGCCGCTGCCCGACCTGCGGTGGCTCCGGCTTCGAGCACGTCGAGATGCAGTTCCTGTCCGACGTCTACCTGCGCTGCCCCGATTGCGACGGCAAGCGCTTCCGCGCCGAGATGCTGGACGCGCACCTGGTGCGGCGCGACCGCCAGCTCTCGATCGCCGACGTGCTGGAGCTGACCGTCAGTGAGGCCGTCCAACTGTTTGCCGATGATCGCGAGGTGATCCGCCGGCTGCAGCCCATCGTCGACGTCGGCCTCGACTACGTGAAGCTCGGACAGCCGGTGCCCACGCTGTCGGGCGGCGAGGCGCAGCGCCTGAAGCTGGCCGGCTTCCTCGCCGAGGCCGCGCAAGGGCCGCAGCAGGCCGTCGCGAAGAAGGGCACGCTGTTCCTGTTCGACGAGCCGACCACGGGCCTGCACTTCGACGACATCGCCAAGCTGATGCGCTCGCTGCGCCGGCTGCTGGACGCCGGCCACTCGCTCATCGTCATCGAGCACAACCTGGACGTGATCCGCTCGGCCGACTGGCTGGTCGATCTCGGGCCGGAAGGCGGCGAGGGCGGCGGCGAGCTGGTGGGCGTCGGCACGCCCGAGGACCTCAAGGCCAACACGCGCTCGCACACGGGCCGCGCGCTGCGCGACTACGAAGAGACGCTGGGCCTGGAGCGCTACGCCGCGTCCGACGTCGCGAAGGAAAAGCACGCGCGCTACGCGGCGGTCGAGGACGCGCGCTACAAGGCCGAGGGCAAGCGCGACGACAGCAAGGACGGGCCGAGCCTGCAATCGCTGGTCAGCAAGCGGCGCCGCGCCGTCGAAGGCAGCGCCGAGGACAACTCGATCCGCATCGTCAACGCGCGCGAGCACAACCTGAAGGGCATGGACGTCGCGATCCCGCGCGGCAAGTTCACGGTCGTCACCGGAGTGTCCGGCTCCGGCAAGAGCACGCTGGCGTTCGACATCCTGTTCAACGAGGGCCAGCGGCGCTATCTCGAATCGCTCAACGCCTATGCGCGCAGCATCGTGCAGCCGGCCGGACGGCCCGAGGTGGACGCGGTGTACGGCATCCCGCCGACGGTGGCCATCGAGCAGCGGCTGTCGCGCGGCGGCCGCAAGAGCACGGTCGCGACCACGACCGAGGTTTGGCACTTCCTGCGGCTGCTGTGGGTCAAGCTGGGCGTGCAGCATTGCATCCACGACGGCAGCCCGGTGCGGCCGCAGAGCGTGGAGAGCATCGCCGCGCAGCTGCTGCGCGACTACCGTGGCCAGCACGTGGGCCTGCTCGCGCCGCTGGTGGTGGCGCGCAAGGGCGTCTACACCGACCTCGCCAAGTGGGCGAAGGCGCGCGGCCACACGCACCTGCGCGTCGACGGCGAGTTCATGAAGGTCGATCCGTGGCCGCGCCTGGATCGCTTCAAGGAGCACGCGCTGGAGCTGCCGGTGGGCGATCTCGTCGTCACGCCGGAGAACGAGGCCGAGCTGCGCGCGCTGCTGGCCAAGGCGCTCGATTCCGGCAAGGGCGTGATGCACCTGTTGACCCCGCTGGACGGCCTCACCGAGGCCATGGAGCTGGGCCATTCGACGCTGGGCATCGGCACGGTCAAGGTGTTCTCGACCAAGCGCGCGTGCCCGACCTGCGGCACCAGCTACGGCGAGCCCGATCCGCGCATGTTCTCGTACAACAGCAAGCACGGCTGGTGCCCGGGCTGCGTCGGCACCGGCCTGGCGCTGACGCGCGAGCAGCGCGCGGCCTTCGATGACTCGGTGCTGGACGAGAACGAGCGCGGCCGCGAGCAGGCCTTCGTCACGAAGGAGCCCGACGAGACCGAACTGCACGACGCCGCCTGCCCCGACTGCCACGGCGCGCGCCTGGCGCCCGCGCCGCGCGCGATCAAGTTCGAGGACCAGGCGATCACCGACGTGGCGCAATGGGCCGTGACGGACGTGCGCAAGTGGGTCGAGTCGCTGCGGCTGTCCGGCCGCGACGCGGACATCGCGCGCGACGTCATCAGCGAGATCCGCAGCCGGCTCGTGTTCCTGGAGGACGTCGGCCTGAACTACCTGACGCTGGATCGCGCCGCGCCGACGTTGTCGGGCGGCGAGGCGCAGCGCATCCGCCTCGCGGCGCAGCTGGGCTCCAACCTGCAGGGCGTCTGCTACGTGCTGGACGAGCCGACCATCGGCCTGCATCCGCGCGACAACAAGATCCTGCTGGACGCGCTCGCGCGCCTGGGCTCGCAGGGCAACACGCTGGTGGTGGTGGAGCACGACGAGGACACCATCCGCCGCGCCGACCACCTGATCGACATCGGCCCCGGCGCCGGCAAGCGCGGCGGCCGGCTGGTGGCCGAAGGTACGGCGGCGGACCTGTCGGCCAATCCCGACTCCGTGACCGGCCGCGCGCTCGCGCATCCGCAGACGCACCCGATGCAGCCGCGGCGCGAGGTCGCCTTCGCGGCCGACGACGCCGGTGCCAGCACGCACATCACGATCTTCGGCGCCAAGCTGCACAACCTGCAGGGCATGCCGGTGCGCGTGCCGCTGCAGCGACTGGTGGCCATCACCGGCGTCAGCGGCTCGGGCAAGAGCACGATCGCGCGCGACGTGCTGCTGGCCAGCGTCGCCGACCTGGTGAGCAGCCGCGGCAAGACGGCGCCCACCGGTTGCGAGTCGGTGGAGGGCTGGCACTCGGTCGACCGCGTGCTGGAGGTCGACCAGACCCCGATCGGCAAGACGCCGCGCTCGTGCCCGGCCACCTACATCGGCTTCTGGGACGCGATCCGCAAGCTGTTCGCCGAGACGCTGGAGGCCAAGGCGCGCGGCTACGCGGCGGGTCGCTTCAGCTTCAACACTGGCGGCGCCAACGGCGGCCGCTGCCCGGGCTGCGAAGGCCAGGGCGTGCGCACGATCGAGATGAGCTTCCTGCCTGACGTGAAGGTGCCCTGCGACCGGTGCCACGGCGCGCGCTTCAACCCGGCGACGCTGGCCGTCACCTGGCGCGGCAAGTCGATCGGCGACGTGCTGCAGATGGAAGTCGACGAGGCGGTGGAGTTCTTCGCCAGCATGCCGGCGATCGCGCATCCGCTGCAACTGCTGCAGGACGTCGGCCTGGGGTACCTGACGCTGGGCCAGCCGTCGCCGACGCTGTCGGGCGGCGAGGCGCAGCGCATCAAGCTGGTGACCGAGCTGAGCAAGGTGCGCGACGAGGTGGGGCGGCGCGGCCAGAAGGCGCCGCACACGCTCTACGTGCTCGACGAGCCGACGGTGGGCCTGCACATGGCCGACGTCGCCAAGCTGATCAAGGTGCTGCACCGCCTGACCGACGGCGGCCACAGCGTGGTCGTGATCGAGCACGACCTCGACGTCATCGCCGAGGCCGACTGGGTCATCGACATGGGCCCGGAAGGCGGCTCGGCCGGCGGCCGACTGGTGGCCGAGGGGCCGCCGGAGCATCTGGTGGCGAAGCGGACGCATACGGGGATTGCGTTGGGGCCGGTGTTGGCGAGGAAGTAGGGCGGCGACGCGCGCGGACACGCGCCGCGCTCGTTGCGATCGCCTGGTCGTGCGCTTTCGGGCGATCAGCGACAGCTGAAGTCGATGTGCCGCGGTTGGGGGGCCAGCTCCTTGCCGTATTTCGCGACGCAGATCGTCGGTGCCATCGGCAAGGGCCTCGACAGCCTCAAGGCGTTGTGTCCGTACGCGCATTGCACCCACACGCCACCTCGCATCGGTTCGTCGAATTCCCAGCTCACGCGCGTGCCGTTCGCCGATGTCGGCTTGAGCTCGGCACCTTCGGACGGCGGTCCGTTGTAGAGCGCTGCGCTTTCGAGCGGCGCGACGAGGTGGCGAGTGCCGACGAGATCGTGGCCGTCGAGGGCGTCCACCTTCGGATAGACGTCGGGCATGAATGAGCTCCTTCTGAGGTCGGACGGTGCGCTCCTGCACCGTTGCCACCATGCTAGGAACGCCACGAAAATCCGCCCTGCGCCAAGCAGCGCGCTTCCGCGAATTCGGCGCGCCACGGAACTTCTCGTTCGCGCCCGGGCTCCCAACCCGACCCGACGAACAGGCCAAGCATCCTGAAGACCACGCTGATCCCCGTCCGCCTCGAACGCACGCGCGAAGTGCTGCGCGAGCTGCTGCGCTCGTTGACGCGGGCGCTGCCCATCGTCGCGGGCGTGGCGGG
This sequence comes from Scleromatobacter humisilvae, assembly GCF_023231945.1. Classification (GTDB taxonomy): domain Bacteria; phylum Pseudomonadota; class Gammaproteobacteria; order Burkholderiales; family Burkholderiaceae_C; genus Scleromatobacter; species Scleromatobacter humisilvae. The sequence continues at coordinate 1,416,456 of NZ_JAJLJH010000001.1, read as the reverse complement.
CCCGATCGTCATCGCCAGCTTCGCGCTGCTGGCCTGGGCGGGCGTGGCGCCGATGAAGGCGGTGACGCTGCCCTGGCGCAGCGGCGCGTCGCTGTGGCTGGTGCAGGCGATGCTGGCCGCCTGGCCCCTGTGGGCCTTGCGACGTCGGCTGCTGCCCGAGGCGTGGTGCGTCCAGCTGCGCTGCCTGCCCTTCACGACCCGCGCGCTGTGGGGGTCGGACGTCGCCGTCAGCGCCGTGGTGCTGGCGCCGCTGGCCGGGCTCTACGCGCTGTCGGTTGCCGTGTTCGCGCTGCATCGTCCGCCGTGGTGGCTGCAGGCGATGCCGTGGGCGCTGGCGTCGCTGGCGGGGTCGTGGATCGCGTCGTGCCTGATCGGGGCCGGCGCGCTCGCGTGGCAGCGGCGCAGCGTGGGCGTGCGGGCGCAGCGCACGATGCGGGCGCAATCGCCCGAGGTGCTGCTCGCGGCGCGGCCGGGTGCGTTCGCGGCGTTGCTGTGGTGGCCGGCGTGGCGCGACGCATTGACGCCGGGCGCGCGTGGCCTCATCGCGGGCGTCGTGGCGGCGATCGCGTTGGCGGCGGCCTGGACGCAGGGCTGGTGGCCGATCGTGCCGGGCGCGGCGTGGGCTCTCATGTTCAGCATGCTGGCGATCGCACTGACCGAGCGGCTGCAGCGCACGATGGAGTCGCACCTGGCCGCGCTCGCGCCCTGGCTCGCGTCGCTGCCGGCATCGGGCGGATGGCGCTGGCGCGCGCGCGTGGCGATCTGCGCGCCGATGCTGGTCGCGGGCGCGGCCGCGGTGTTGCTGGTCGTCGCGTCGCGCCCGTGGCGCGCGGGGCCTCTGATGGCGTTCGCGCTCGGGCTGGTCGCGGCGCCCGCGGCGATGACGTCGGTGCCGTCGGCCCATCGCGAGGCCCACGTCGCGCTGTGGGCTGTCTGCACGGGCCTGTTGACGGCCTTCGGGAGCGAACTTTGGAATTGAACATCGACCGACTCGTCTTCGCCTACGGCCAGCGCTGGCTGTTCGAGGGCTGGAGCGCGCGTGCCGGTGCCGGCGTGACGTGGGTGCAGGGCGCCAACGGCAGCGGCAAGTCGACGCTGCTGCGCCTGCTGGCCGGCGCGCTGGCGCCGCGTCACGGGTCGTTCGAACTGGCCGGCTGCCGCTACGCCGCGGGCGACTCGTCAGCCCCGCTCGCTTGGCGCCAGCAGACGTTCTGGTGCCTCAGCGACCCGCCGCCGACGCCGTGGCTGACCATCGCCGAATGCCTGGGTTTCGTCAGCGGCACCTACCCCGATGTCGACGCGCAGCGCGTGCGCGAGCAAGTCGAGGCGCTGGGCCTGACGAAGGCGCTGTCGACGCCGCTGCGCGACGCGTCGCTGGGCCAGCAACGCAAGACGCTGCTGGCGCTCGCGCTGGCCCTGCCGGTGAAGCTGCTGTTGCTGGACGAACCGTTCAATGCGTTGGACACGGCGTCCGCCCGCCATCTCGCCGACACGCTGACCGCCCGCGCGCAGCGGGGCGGCCAGGTGATCCTGCTGACCAGCCACGTCGAGCCGCACGTGCCGGTGCGCGAGCGCTGGCTGCTGGGCGACTGAATCAGGCCGACACGAAGCGCCGGTTGCGCATCCACTTCGTCACGACCCACTTCTCGCCCTGCGTGACGGCCGCGCTGGCGTGCAGCGAGCGCGCGTCGACCGCGCCGTGGTCGTCGCCGTACTCGAAGTAGATCGCGTTGCCGCGCAGCGGGGACGTCGCGATGCCCAGCGCGGGAAACAGCGTCTGGCCGCCGGCCGGCACGTCGTTGAGGTAGGTCACCAGCGTGCTCACACGCTGGCCGCTGCGGGCGATGGACTCGCGGTTGGCCGCGTTGCCCGGCTGCAGGTAGTCGTGGTGCGGCTCGCTGCCGGCGCCGGTCGGATAGTGCAGCACCTGCAGGCCTTCGCCGTTGTCCAGCGGCAAATTCATCACGCGCGAGAGCCGGCGGTCGAGGCGCGCGATGAACTCGTTCTCCGCGAGGCGGAAGAACATGCCCCAGCTGCTGCGCTTGTCGCTGACGATGTCCTGGCCCGTCGCGGGGTCGACCAGCGTCGACGGCTTGAGCCGCGGCCGCGCCAGCTCGATGAGCGTGCGGCACTCGTCGGCGTCGAGCACGTTGCCGAGCGAGGCGCAGACCGGATCGTCGATGCGCATGTGCACGGCGATCTCGCGGTCGCCGCCATCGATGCGCGTGCCGGGTGCGAGACGCGCGACGGGCGCGGCGGCCGCCTCGTCCGCCAACTCGATGCTGTCGACCGGCGGTGCGATGCCGCGGCGGCGCGCGTCCGCGTACGCGGCGACGACGGCCTCGGCGGCGCGCGCGTCCATGCCCTGCTGGCGCATCGTCCCGACCAGCGCCGCCGGCGCCTGGCCGCGATCGAGGTTGGCCGTCAGCCAGTGGCCCAGCTGCGGCGCGAAGCGGATCAGGCGCGCCATCGCCTCAGACGGCGCCCGGCACGGCGACCCAGCCCTTGTCGGTCAGCGCGAAGCCCTGGCGCATCTTGAGGCTGCCGTCGGCGCCCTTGATGACGCGGGCCACCATCGGCAGCACGCGGCTCGCGTCGGGGTCCTGCATCCACGGCGCGGCGGCGATGTGGTACGTGTAGCTGACCGCCGCGGAGGACTGCTGCTTGTCCAGGTCCCAGCTGTCGACGCGGTCGACGCTGATCTGAGCGACGCAGAGGTCGTTGGCGTGCGTGCTGCCGTCGCGGCCCTTGTGCGCGTGCGCCTTGTAGTACTTGCGGCCTTCGTCGGTCAGCGCGTAGCGCTTGATTGCGCCGTCCGGGTTCTCGTCGCTCCTGGGCACGGGCACGATCGTGCTCTTGACCAGGCCCAGCTTCTCGAACACCGGCAGCTGCACGGCATGGCGCGCGTTGGCGCCGGCCTCGGCCTCGGTGAGATCGATCGGCCAGTCGTACATCGCCAGGCAGACCTCGCCGTTGCCGTCGGCCAGGAAGCTGCGCAGGCCGGCCTCGAAGTTCTCGCGCGACGGCGCCTTGGGGTCGGACGGGCCGCTGCATGCGGCCAGGGCCGACAGGGCGAGTGCGGCCATCGCTGCGATCTTGATGTGATGTGTCTTCATGTCGAGGTTCATGTCTCAGGAAAAAAGGAGTCGCGGATGCGGGGTCAGTCCGACAGCTCGTCGGCCACCCAGCCGTCCGGGGTCAGGTGGACGCCGAGGCGCAGCTGCAGCACGCCGGCGTTGTCGATCGAGCGGATCGCCATCGGGAACGCGCGCCGCGCCTCGGGCCTGGCCATCCACGGCGCCGGGTCGACGATGCGGTACGAGAACAGCAGCGAGGTCGCGGTGCGGCCGTTGACCGGCTGCGGCTTCTCCCAGCCGAACAGGCGATCCAGCTGCAGCTTGGCGACGCAGAAGTCGGCCGGATGGACCGCGCGTTCCGTCGGCGTGGCGACGACCACCGGCACGTGCAGCCAGTATTTCTGCCCCGCCGGCGTCAACGCGTACTCGCGCGCGGGCAGCGTCGCGCCCTGGCGCGCCACGCTCGTGTCGCGGCCGCTGACCAGGCCCAGCGTCTCCAGCACCGGCATCTGCTCCGCGTCGGGGCTGCGCGCCTGGCGATCGGCCTCGGTCACGGCGATGGGCCAGTCGTACTTGGCCAGGCACAGGTTGCCGCGCTGCGCGAGGTAGTCGTTGAGCGCGGCGGTGAAATTGTCGCGCGTGGGCAGCTGCGCCTGCTGGTCGTGGCAGGCCGCGAGCAGCGTGAGAGCCGTGAGGGCCAGCGTGGTCCGCATGCATCGATTCATGGCCGGCTCAGTTCACGCAGGGGCCGCTGGTCGGCGTCGTCGCCGGCGGCTGGTAGCCGTCGCTGAGCGTGCCGAGGAAGCAGATCAGGTCGGAGATCTGCTGCTCCGTCAACGCGGGCGCCGAGCCGGGCGCGCGCGGCAGCACGCCGTCGCCCAGCGTCGTGGCGAGCGTGTTGTTCGGCGGCGTCGTGCCGGTGCCGAGGGGCACTTCCTCGTCGACGTTGCCTTGCTGGCCCGGCGGGATGTCGTTGAACTTGTTGACCGTCGCGCCCGGCAGCACGCTCAGCTGCAGGGCCCAGCCGGGCGTCGACACCGGCGTGCCCGAGCCGCCGCTGGACGGATACCAGAACTCCGGATGGGTGTCGCGCGTGTTGTAGAAGTGGACGACCTGGTTGAGCGAGTGGAACACGCCGTTGTGGAAGAACACGCTGCGCGTGGCCGCGTTGCGCAGCGTCGGCACCTTGAACTTGCCGCAGTAGGGGTCGGGCGTGCCGAGCTGCGCCGGCGCGTGGTCGGTGCGCAGCGGGCCGCACAGGCCCATGTCGAAGTAGCCCGAGTCGGCGTCGTTGGCCGGGATCGGGTCGGGGTTGCCGGGGATGGAGCTGTCGTTGCGCGGCGCGCCGATGGCCTGGTACGTGAAGTCGGTCATCAGGCCGACGTTGCCGTTGAAGTTGGGGCCCGCGAAGTGGCACGCCGAGCAGTTGGCCGCGCCGTCGAACACCTGCGAGCCGCGCTTCTCGGCGGCCGTCAGGTCGCCGCCGATCTTGTTGTGCACGGCGAGGTCGTACTTGCTGGAGTAAGGATGGAAGCTGCGGTCTTCCGTCTCGAAGGCCTGGATCGCCGCGCCGAGGTTGGCGAAGGCGGTGTCGACGTTGCCGAACGCGTCGGCGCCGTAGACCTGCCTGAACAGGTCGGCATAGCTGCCGGCCTGCACCGCGGCCACCACGTCCGCCTTCGAGGCCGCGTTCATCTCGAGCGGGTTGAGCAGCGGCAGCAGCGCCTGCGAGGCCAGCGTGGCGGCGCGGCCGTCCCACATGAAGCCGCCGCCGGCGGCGGCGCCGGTCACGCCGTCGGGGTTGGCGGCGTTGTCGGCGTAGGGCGGGGTCGCGTCCTTGTAGCGCAGCGACGGCACGGCGCGCGTGCCGGCCCGGGTCGGATCGGAGCCCAGTTGCACGGACAGGCTGTTCGGCGGCCCGTAGGCGTATTGCGGCGAATGGCAGCTGGCGCACGACATGTTCTTGCCGCCCGACAAGGTCTGGTCGACGAATGCCTTCTGGCCGATCTGGGCCGCCAGGCTCAGCGCCGGCGCGGCGGGCGTGCCGGGGGTGCTCGCGGCCGGCGTGCTGCCGCCGTCGCCACTGCCGCCGCAGGCGACGAGCGCCAGCAGCGCGGCACCGGCGGCGACGAGCGATAGGTTGCGGATCTTCATGCTCTGGAAAGGACTTCGCCGTCGTATTCGCATGACGTCTCGACGGGAAGACGGCGTGCGAATGAGACGGCTTCGATGGGATTCGATCGAAGAGGCGAGCCGGCGCAAGGCCGGCCCGTCGGAAAGGTCGTCTGCGCGATCGCGGAACGGCAGGCCGTCCCGCGATCGCGTGCTCGACTTACTTCAGCGACCAGACGTTGGTCTGGTTGGCGTCCGCGCCGACCTGCGGCGTCACGCCCGAGGCGGCACCGACGGGGACGATGCCCAGCGGGTCCAGCTTCTGCGTGTACGTCGCCGGGATCTTGTACGCGTGGTTGATCGGACGCACCGCATCGAAGTGGGTGTCCGCGCTGCCCGCGAATTCCGGCAGGGCCGCGATGTTGGCGGCGATGAACGCTTCCGTGTACTTCGCGCGGTTCAGGTACGTCGCATCCTTGGTCGGGTCGGCCAGCTGGAACATGTCCTGCAACGTGCGAACGAACGCGAAGTGGCTGTAGGAATCGCTGTCCTTGATGCCCTTCGGCGCGGTGCCGACGTCCTGCTGGTTGCTGATCACGGCGTAGATCGAGTTGCCGTGGCCGTTGTTGCCGCTGGCGTAGCCCACCGGGGCCGACGTCGCCGAGGCCACGCCGCTGGCGGAGACCGCCACCGGCGCCGCGCCCGAGTTCACGCCGCCCGCGTTCCAGCCGCAGCAGGAAGAACCGTGCGCGGTGCCTTCGCCTTCGTCGAACATGACGACGATGGCAACGCGCTTGTTCTTGTTCTGCCACAGCGGCGAGGCCTGGATCTTCGAGATCACCTGCTGCAGGTAGATGTCGGCGCGCGTGATGCTGGGGTTCTGGCCGTTGTTGCTGTTGGCGCCGCCGTTGCAGGTCTCGGTGCCGTCGCCCACGCCGTGCATGTCGTCGCACTGGTCGGGCACGACGAAGTTGATGGTACCGACGTCGCCGGCCGCCAGGTCGGCGCCGAACTGGTCGTAGATCCACTTCGTCGTGTCGTACGTGCCGCCGTTGGCGGTGGAGAACGGCGACGTCGAGGTCCAGTCCGATGCCGTGAACTGCGAGCCGAAGACGGTGCGGTTGTCGGCGTAGAACTCCGGCAGGTTGCGCGCCGTCTGGTAGGCGATCGACGGGCCGTGCTTGACCTTGTACAGGCCCTGGTTCAACTGGTAGGGCTGGCTGTCGGCGATGGTGCCGTTGGTGCCGACGACGTCGGTGCCCGTGTAGGCCTTGGCGACGTGCTGGGCCTGGCTGTCGGCGCGCGGATCCAGGCCCGGGTTCATCGACTCGCTGTAGGTGCGCGCCGTCAGGCCGGCCTTGGACAGCAGCGTGAAGAGGTTGTCGCCCTGCGCGTTGTGATTCGTGCCGGGGCTGGCTGGGTTGGGCGCCGTGCTGCAGGTGTTGCCCGCGGTGGTGCTGAAGCCGGCGTTCATGCTGGCGTCGGTGTAGGTCACCGTCTTGGTCGTGGCAGTGCCGCCGACCGGGGTCAGGCCGTAGGTGTAGCCGGCGGTCGCCAGTTGCGGGTAGAACGCCACCGCCGGGATCCGGCTCGTCGCCGGCAGCAGTTGGCCGTCCGACGCCGTGCCGCCCGGGAAGGCGACGTCGCTCGGGGCGTTGGCGCCGACGGCGCCGCAGCCGAACCAGTTGTCGTCGGTGATGCCCCAGTCGTCCGCGCCGCCGAGCGCCGTGTAGTTCGGCTCGGACGGGTTGCCGGTGGAGTAGTACGTCGTCAGCTGGTTGTAGGTGCTCAGCAGCTTGTTGATGTACGGCGCGCGCGCGTTGCCCAGGATGGCGTCCGTCGACTTGTTCTCCTCCATGATGACGAAGATGTTGTCGTACGCCGGCACGCCTTCGATGTTGAAGGCGGCTTGCTGCGACTGCGCATAGGTGATCGCGGTGCGCGTGTCGGCGGGGGCGCTGGCGCCGCTGGGCATGGCCAGCGTGTCGGGGTACTTGTCCTTGCGATCGAGCTTGGCCGTCGCGTAGGTGTAGCGGTTGGCCAGCGAGTTCGACTCGTACTGCAGCGCGTACTGCTCGGGGGCATTGGTGATGGAGGACGGGTCGGCGACGACGTCGGCATCGGAGACGGTGGCGCTGCCCTTGTTGAAGGCCGGGCCGGTCAGGCGCTTGGCGACGGCGTCCACCTCGGTCGCGTAGGCGGTGCCGTTGGCTTCGACCAGACGCTGCACTTCAGTCGACAGCGGGCTGATGACGATCTTGGTCGCGCCCTGGGCGGTGACCTGGGCGGCGGAGGCGCGCAGGATCAGGTGCGCCGGCACGGCGGCGGAAGTGGCCGTGTTGGTGGCCGTCGTCGGGATGTCGGCGACGAACTGGCCGGCGGTGGTCGTCGGCGCCGTCAGCGAGAAACTGCCGGTGGCATCGGTCGTGGCCGAAGGTTCGCCGGCGTCGAGGACGCCGTTGCCGTTCGTGTCGATGAAGACGGTCGCGCCCTTGTAGTAGCCCGAGGCGAGCTTCGGGTTGCCCGAGACGTCGGCCGTGGCCGAGGTCGCGACGACCTTGCCGGTGTACGTGGTGTTCTGGACGGGCGGGGGGGTGCTGCCGCTGTTGCTGTCGCCGCCGCACGCTACGAGAGCGCAAGCCAGGCTGACGGGCGTCAGGATGTGCAGGACCCGGCGCTGCGCGATGTTGCTGTTCAAGTTGATCTCCTCAGGGGTTTGTTGGCGGGGCCGCATATCCCGACCAGGCGCCTACGCTAACGAGCGTTCGTGAAACAAAAATGTCATCGGACGTATCCCTCGACTTCGGTACGCGATGGCGGCTGTCATGAAGGCGTCATGAATCGCCCGCGGCGAGCGCATGCCCATGTCGACGTGCGCGGGTCGCCGGTTCCGGCGCGAGCGATACTGCGGCCATGACCCTGCCCACGCTTTCGCTCCTCGAGACCCGCATCCTGGGCGTGCTGGTCGAGAAGCAGCACACCGTGCCCGACAGCTACCCGCTGAGCCTCAACGCGCTCACGCTCGGCTGCAACCAGAAGACGGCGCGCGACCCGGTGATCAACGCGAGCGAGGGCGACGTGCTGGCCGCGCTCGACACGCTGAAATCGTTGCACCTCGTCCTCGAGGGGTCCGGCAGCCGCGTGCCGCGCTTCGAGCACAACGTCGCTCGCGTGCTCAAGCTGCCGGGCCAGAGCGTCGCGCTGCTGGCGATGCTGATGCTGCGCGGCCCGCAGACCGCCGCCGAGCTGCGGCTGAACACCGAGCGCCTGCACCGCTTCGCCGATATCTCGTCGGTGGAGGGCTTCCTGGACGAGATGGCCACGCACGAGCCGCCCTTCGTCGTCAAGCTCGCGCGCGCGCCGGGCGCGCGCGAGTCGCGCTGGGCGCACCTGGTCTCGGGGCCGGTGGCCGAGGCCGCGCCCGCGGCGCCTCAGTCCGGCCCCGGCACGCCGCTGGCCGACGCGGCGCTGGGCTTGTCCGAGGTCGCGGCGATGCGCGCCGAGCAGCTGCGCATGAAGGGCGAGCTGGAGCGGCTGCGCGCGCAGGTGGTGCGGCTGGCGAAGGCGCTGGGCGTCGATCTCGAGGACTGGCCCGACACCGCCGGCTGAGGCGCCTCGTTACCGCTTGGCCTCGAGCTGCGCGGAGAAGATCTCGCAGCCGACGACGCCGTCCGCCTTCGCGCAGATCGGGAAGTACAAGGCCTTGCCGTCGGGCGACCACGTCGGCGCGGTCGCGCGGCCTTCCTTGTGCACGACGCGCGTCACGTGGCTGCCGTCGGCGTCCATCACGTAGATCTGCTGGTTGCCGCCGCGATTGGACGCGAAGGCGATCCGGCTGCCATCGGGCGACCAGGCGGGCCAGCCGTCGAAGGCCGGGTCGTGCGTCAGGTTGTGCGGGTTCGAGCCGTCGGCGTCGGCGACGAAGACCTCCGAGTTGCCGCCGTCGATGATCTTGCGGAAGGCGATGCGACGCCCGTCCGGCGACATCGCCGGGTAGGTGTTGATGCCGCCGGTGATCAGGCGGGTCACGGCGCGGGTGGCCACGTCCACGCGATAGATGTCCGATTCGTTCTTGCGCGGCGGATCGAGGTCGTCGGTCGTGCAGTAGAGGACGGACGCGCTGTCGGGCGTCCAGCTGGGATGGATGGCGTGCACCGTCGCCGGAGACAGCGCCTCGACGCCGGTGCCATCCGGATTCATCATGGCGATCACCTGGCCGCCGTTGGCGTCCGAGACGAAGGCGATCTTGCGGCCATCGTGCGACCACGCCGGGTCCTCGTGGTCGAACGGTTCCTGCGTGATCTGTCGCACGTTGCGGCCATCGACGTCGGACGTGAACAGCTGCTGCATGCCGGCCACGACGGTCAGGAAGACCATGCGCCTGCCATCCGGCGAGAGGGACGGATCGGCCGTGATCGACGCCGTCACCTGCCGCGCCTGGCCGAAGAGGGTGGGCGGCTGGGCCGCGGCGCGCGTGGCGGCCAGGCCGCCGGCCGCCAGGCAGGCGAACAGCGCGACGGATCGGTGCAGGCGAGGCGAGGTCGATGTCACGTCCGGCTCCTTGGGCATCAGTCCCGCGTCCGAGTGTGCGGCGCCTGCGGGCCGCGGGCAATGCGGTGGGGACCAGCGACGGAAAAGGAGCGCCGAACGGCGGCCTTCAGGCTAGATCGCGGGCCCGTCGTCGCCGAACAGCTTGAGCGCATCCTTGGACGCGCGCTCGCGGTAGCCCTTGCGGCCGAACAGCTTGGTCTGCGCCTCGACGGGCAGGTCGGTGATGTTGATGACGTTCTTCGAGATCAGCGTGTCGATCACGTCCTCGATCACGCGGATGAAGTCGGCGTCGAGCGACGCAAAGCCCTCGTCGTGCACGACCGGGCCGGCGCCGAGGAAGGCGCGCACGTCGGGATGGTCGTCGGGCAGGAACTCGGTACCGCCCTCATCGCGGCGATGGAGGCTGTCGATGACGCCCGAGGCGTTGCGGCGGATGAACGGCATCGGCCCATGATAGCGGCCTGCGCGCCGCCGGCCTCACTTGCCGCTGTTGAGACCTTCGGCCTCCCCGGTGGAAGGGCGATGATCCTGCGGCTCACGCTCACTTGCCGCTGTTGAGACCTTCGACGTAGTCGGACACCGCCGCGATCTCCGCGTCGCTCATGCGCGCGGCGATCGCCGTCATCTGCGGGCTGTTGCTGCGCTTGCCGGCGCGGAACAGGCCGAGTTCGGCACTGACGTACTCGGCGTGCTGGCCGCCCAGGCGCGCGTACTGCGACGGGATGCCGGCGCCGACGGGGCCGTGGCAGCCGGCGCAGGCGGGCACCGACTTCTCGGCGATGCCGCCGCGCCAGATCTTCTCGCCCAGCGCCACCGTGGCCGGCGTCTTGGACTTGCCCGGCTTGGCCGTCTTCGACGCGTAGAACGCGGCGACGTTGCGCATGTCGTCGTCCGACAGCGTGGACGCCATCGGCTTCATGATGGCGTTGTCGCGCTTGCCGGACTTGAACTCGGCGAGCTGCTTGACGATGTAGTCGGCGTGCTGGCCCTGCAGGATCGGATTCGTGGGGATGCCGCGCGAGCCGTCCGCCGTGTGGCAGGCGGCGCAGACGGTGGCCGAGATGGTTCCGCCCTTGGCGAGGTCCGGCTTGGCCGGCTCCTTCGCTTCATCGGCCATCACGGAAGTGGCGAACAGGGCCGCCAGGGCAACAACGCACAAGGACTTCATCGACGAACCCTTCAGCAGAGGCTTTTTGGAAGGAGCAAACCCATCGATTTTACAATGCACCATGACCCATCCCAGGCCCCCGCGCAAACCCTCATCCCCGCGAACCGCGGCGGCCCCTGTCCATCAGAAGCCGGTGGTGGTGTCCGACGAGGCCAAGGAGGGCCTCGGCTGGCTGCACACGGCCAAGTTCCTGACCTCGGCCAGCAAGATCTCGCAGCTGCCCCAGGGCGACATGCCCGAGATCGCGTTCGTCGGCCGCAGCAACGCGGGCAAGTCGTCGGCGATCAACACGCTGGCCCAGCAACGCCAGCTCGCGTTCGCGTCGAAGACGCCGGGCCGCACGCAGCTGATCAACCTGTTCACGCTGGGCGCGCGCGAGGCGCCCGACGCCTTCTTCGCCGACCTGCCCGGCTACGGCTACGCCGCCGTCGCGCGCGGCAAGAAGCTGGTGTGGCAGAAGGTGATGGCCGACTACCTCGAGGTGCGGCGCGCGCTGATGGGCGTCGTGCTGATGGTCGACAGCCGCCACGGCTTCACGCCGCTGGACCTGCAACTGATGGACTTCATCGCCCAACGCGTCAAGACCGGCGAGATCAAGCTGCTCGTGCTGCTGACCAAGGCCGACAAGCTCAGCAAGGCTGAGGCGAAGCAGGCGATAGCCGGCGCGTCCGCCGTGCTGGCCGACTACACCACCGACGACTCCGACATCGGCGTGACGCTGTTCTCGTCGCTGCGCCGCGTCGGCGTCGAGGACGTCGCCGAGCAGATGCTCGCGTGGAAGGCGGCGATGCCCGAGCGCGTGCACTTCGAGCTGCCGCCGATGCCGCAAGGCGAGGGCGGCGAGGCCGCCGACGAAGACTTCGAAGAAGACGACGAGGCCTGAGCATGACGCCGCCGCCGGTTCCCACGCTCTACGCCTGGCTCGGCGGCATCGAGGCGTTGAAGCGCCTCACCACGCGCTTCTACGAGCACGTCGCGCAGGACGCGCTGCTCGCGCCGGTGTTCGCGCACATGGGGGCCGACCATCCGGCGCACGTCGCGGCTTTCCTGGGCGAAGTGCTGGGCGGCCCGGCCACGTATTCGGCGGAGCACGGCGGCCATCCGCACATGATCCGCCAGCACCTGGAGCGCCACCTGACGCAGGACAAGCGCCGGCGCTGGGTCGAGCTGCTGCTCGCGACGGCCGACGAACTCGCGATGCCGGACGACCCGGAGTTCCGCTCCGCGCTGGTGGGCTATCTCGAATGGGGCTCGCGGCTCGCCGTCATCAACTCGCAGCCTGGCGCGAGCGTCGACGAACACGCGCCCATGCCCAGGTGGGGCTGGGGCGAGGTCAAGGGCCCCTACACGGGCGCGTGACGGCCGCTACGGCCGTCCGATGAACAACGCCACGCCCAGCTCGGCGCGCGGTGCGTAGGTGATGCTCAAAACCGTCGAGCTTCCCTGTATCCCGTAGCGCATCCGCGCTTGCTTGTAGGTCAGCTCGCCTTTTTCGACCTGCTCGACCACTGCCAACCTGAAGGCGAGCGCGTAGTCGCGCCGTGTTCGCTTGGACCCTGTATCCATCACGTTTTCCTTTCCTCGCAAGAAAAGGTGTCAACGCTGGGCAGGACGGGTCAGTGCCATGAAAAAAAGGACTGCCGAGGCAGTCCCTTCTTGCATGTCGCGAGGACACGGCCCCGGGCCGCCTCGCGGCGCCCCGGGCGCGGACATCACATGTCCATGCCGCCCATGCCGCCCATGCCACCCATGCCGCCGCCGCCCATCGAAGGCGCGTCGTCCTTCGGGGTCTCGGAGACCATGCACTCGGTCGTCAGCATCAGCGATGCGACGGACGCGGCGTTCTGCAGCGCGGTGCGGGTGACCTTGGTCGGGTCCAGGATGCCCATCTCGATCATGTCGCCGTAGGTGCCGTTGGCCGCGTTGTAGCCGTAGTTGCCCTTGCCGTTCAGGACGGCGTTGACGACCACGCTGGCTTCGTCGCCGGCGTTGTAGACGATCTCGCGCAGCGGCGCTTCGATGGCCTTCAGGATCAGCTTGATGCCCGCGTCCTGGTCGGCGTTGTCGCCCTTCAGCTCGCCGATGCCCTGGCGAGCGCGCAGCAGCGCGACGCCGCCACCGGCCACGATGCCTTCTTCGACGGCGGCGCGCGTGGCGTGCAGCGCGTCTTCGACGCGAGCCTTCTTTTCCTTCATCTCGACTTCGGTCGCGGCACCGACCTTGATCAGCGCAACGCCGCCGGCCAGCTTGGCCACGCGTTCCTGCAGCTTTTCGCGGTCGTAGTCGCTGGTGGCTTCCTCGATCTGGATGCGGATCTGCTTGACGCGCGCCTCGATGTCGCCGGCAGCGCCGTTGCCATCGATGATCGTCGTGTTTTCCTTGCCCACTTCGACGCGCTTGGCCTGGCCCAGGTCGGCCAGCGTGACCTTGTCCAGCGTCAGGCCGACTTCCTCGGCGATGACCTTGCCGCCCGTCAGGATGGCGATGTCTTCCAGCATGGCCTTGCGGCGGTCGCCGAAGCCCGGGGCCTTGACGGCGACGACCTTCAGGATGCCGCGGATCGTGTTGACCACGAGGGTGGCCAGCGCTTCGCCGTCGACTTCTTCAGCGATGATCAGCAGCGGACGGCCGGCCTTGGCGACTTGTTCCAGCGTCGGCAGCAGGTCGCGGATGTTCGAGATCTTCTTGTCGAACAGCAGGACGAACGGGTTGTCCAGCAGCGCGACTTGCTTCTCGGGGTTGTTGATGAAGTACGGCGACAGGTAGCCGCGGTCGAACTGCATGCCTTCGACGACGTCGAGCTCGTTGGCCAGCGACTTGCCGTCTTCGACGGTGATGACGCCTTCCTTGCCGACCTTGTCCATCGCCTCGGCGATGATCTGGCCGATCGAGTCGTCGGAGTTGGCCGAGATCGTGCCGACCTGGGCGATTTCCTTGGACGTCGTCGTCGGCTTCGAGGCCTTCTTCAGCTCGGCGACCAGGGCGGTGACCGCCTTATCGATGCCGCGCTTCAGGTCCATCGGGTTCATGCCGGCGGCCACGTACTTCATGCCTTCGCGCACGACGGCCTGCGCCAGCACGGTGGCGGTGGTGGTGCCGTCACCGGCGTTGTCGCTGGTCTTGGAAGCGACTTCCTTGACCATCTGCGCGCCCATGTTCTGGAGCTTGTCCTTCAGCTCGATTTCCTTGGCCACGGACACGCCGTCCTTGGTGACCGTCGGGGCGCCGAACGAGCGCTCGAGAACGACGTTGCGACCCTTGGGGCCCAGCGTGACCTTGACCGCGTTGGCCAGGATGTTCACGCCTTCGACCATGCGAGCGCGGGCGTCCGCGCCAAAAATGACGTCTTTAGCTGCCATGAGATGTTTCTCCGGAATTCAGTGTTGGGGGTGTTCAGGACGGCTGCATCAGCGCAGCCGGGGGCATCTGCCGCCTGGCCGGCTCGGGCCGGCCAGCCTGGAGCGCGAAGCGCAACGCCTCGCGCGGTGTGCTTACTTCTCGACGACCGCGAAGAGGTCTTCTTCGCGCATCACGAGCAGTTCGTCGCCGTCGACCTTGACGGTCTGGCCGCTGTACTTGCCGAACAGCACGCGATCGCCGACCTTGACGTTCAGGACGACGAAGTCGCCCTTGTCATTGCGCTTGCCCGGGCCCACGGCCAGGACTTCGCCCTGATCCGGCTTCTCGGCGGCCGCGTCGGGGATGACGATGCCAGAGGCGGTCTTGGTTTCTTGTTCCAGGCGCTTGACGACAACACGGTCGTGCAACGGACGAAGCTTCATTTCATCTCCTTCAATGCATTCGCAGTAAGACTTGCGGCGGGTCTACTCAAGAGTGAGTGCCAGCTCGCATAGTTCGGGCAAGTGCTCCGGCGGCCCACGCCACCATCGCTAGCACTCGCGGCTGTTGAGTGCTAGCAAGCATTATAGGGACCGGAGATGACGATTCAAGAGTGGGGTGGTTGACGGCGAGGTCATCGCGGCTGTCGAACCATCACGCGCAGCGGCCAGCTCGCGGCGCATGCCACCCGATTCGGCTCAAGCTGCTGGAATGCAGCCTCGACCGCTTCGGTCAGCGCAGCGTCGCGAGAAGCGGGCGCGGACATCGCATCGGCCACGCTCGCGAGCGCCTGGCAGCGATACCACGGGTGTCGGATGGCGCGGGCGACTGCCAGCGCGCGTCGGACGTCGGTTCGAGCCAGCAGCTGGGCTTCGCCTCGGCCCGCCACGTCCTCCGAGGTCAGATGCTCGGCACCGCCATTGTTTGCATCGGTCATGTTCCGTGACCGTGGACACGCACTACTCAGCGTGCGTCCACCGACACCCTCCAGCCCTTGTCGATTGCCTGTGTCTCGAACGATACCGGCAGAAAACGCCGGATCACATCGAAGTTCGTCGTCGCATGGTCGGTCAGCTCCGTGCAGGTGTACGCCGCCGAGCTGCCGCGCCGCCACACGGCCAGCGCAAGCGGCAGCGCCCACTGGTCAGCCAGATGCGGACCCAGGGCGGCGGTGGAAGCCGCATAGGCCCGTACGTCGGCGACCAGCGACTGCGCGACCTGTTCGGAACTGACGCCCTTCTCGCCGAACCGCGTGAACAGCTCGCACACCTGCGCATGCGCCAGCGTGGCCATCAGCGCGTTGCCGGGACCTTCGTTCTGGCGAACGACGGGGATGCGCAGCTGCTCCGGCGACAAGGCGAGCGCGCGCGCCAGCGCATCGAGCTCGCGACGCGCCACGGCGCTGGGAAGCGCGGGCGCCAGGCACTCCGCGTAAGTCTCGACCGGCTCACCGCGTTCGAGCAGGTCGAAGGCTTGTAGCGCGTCGCCAGCGGGGTGCAGCGTCACGTGGATCTCACCACCCCCGGCCGGATAGAAACCCAAGCGGCGCAGCGACAGCTCGGACGTCGCGCCCAGGCGACGCAGCAGCGGCGCGTAGGAGCGCTCCAGGAAGTGGAACGGCGGCGCCATGGGGTTGTGAGTTCCGCCCGAGAGCCGCAGGCGCGACGGCGCGTCCGCCAGCATCAGCGCGGGCCAGATCGTCTGCAGCACCAGCGTGCAGCTGCCCGCCGTGCCGACGCTGAACGCGTAGTCGCCGGCCTTCACCGGGCCCGGCTCGAACACGAGCGTGCCCGAGCCCAGCTCGGCGCCTTCCACCGCCGCGCCGCAGATTGCAGCCGCGGCCTGGACACAGCTCAGGTGTTGCCGCATCAGGCCCGGCTTCGCGCGCCTTGCGCGGATGCGCGCGAGCGTGAACGCCTGGCCCGTGCACATGGACAGCGCCAGCGACGTGCGCAGGATCTGGCCGCCGCCCTCGCCGACGGAACCGTCGATCTCGATCATGGAATTCCTCGTTGTTCTAGTTGTCCTGCCGTGCATCGAAGTGCAGCACGGCATCATGCAGGCAGGCGTCGAGCGACGCCGTGTCCGCCTTGGGTTGCTTCGCGAACGAATGTGCCTGCGCGACGGCCAGCTCGCGCTCGATGAAGTCGTGGATCCCCATCCAGCGTGGACTGGTCGCGGATTCGCCGGCGCGCATCTTGACCTCGAGCAGCGCGTCGATCTCGTCGACCAGCGCGGCGTCCAGCGTGGTCGCCCCCACCAGGTCGGCGAAGCGCATCGGCGGCACGCCGCGGCCCTCGCGGATCCAGCGCGCGGCCAGCAGCGGCCGCAGTACGTAAAGGTACTTCTTGTAGCGCACGACCTCGCCGTACAGATGCTCGCGCAGGTTCTTCTTCGCCATCGAGACGTAGTGGTGGTAGCCCCGCACCGCCGAGAAGCCTTGCTCGGCGAGCTCGCGCAGCCGCGCCGTCCACGTCGCGTCCTGGCGATAGACGATGGGCGAGCGCAGCCACTCGAGCAGCGTCGGATTCGAGTCGCGCAGCAGTTGCAGCGCCTTGCGCAGATCCCAGCCGCTCACGTCAAGCTCGCCGCTGATCGGCTGCTCGATTACGTCGCGGCCGGGCTCCACCGTCAGGTACCACGGCAGCTTGTGGACGTAGACGAAGCGCACGTCGTAGTCGCTGTCCGGCGAGGCGAAGCCCCAGCCGCGGCTGCCCGACTCGCAGGCGAACAGCACGCTCACCTCGTGGCGCCGCTCCAGCTCGGCCAGGCTCTCGAGAACGCTCGTGCGCATCTCGTCCGAGACGGGGTGCGCGCTGCGCACAGTCTTGTTGTCGTTCATGCCCTCTCTCCTTTTCTTCATTCTGGAGGGAAGAGGGCAACGGCCCTCAACCCTTGACGCAAACCACCTGCTTCAGCGTGTGGACCACTTCGACCAGGTCACGCTGTGCCGCCATCACGGCGTCGATGTCCTTGTAGGCCATCGGGATCTCGTCGATCACGTCCTTGTCCTTGCGGCATTCGACGCCCTCCGTCGCCTTGATCTGGTCATCCACCGTGAACAGCTTCTTCGCCTTGGTGCGACTCATCACGCGACCCGCGCCGTGGCTGCAGCTGTCGAAGCTCTCCGGGTTGCCGAGGCCACGCACGATGTAGCTGCGCGCGCCCATGCTGCCCGGGATGATGCCCATCTGCCCCTTGGCCGCGCTCACCGC
Source organism: Scleromatobacter humisilvae (assembly GCF_023231945.1). GTDB lineage: Bacteria > Pseudomonadota > Gammaproteobacteria > Burkholderiales > Burkholderiaceae_C > Scleromatobacter > Scleromatobacter humisilvae. Next base: position 1,398,994 of record NZ_JAJLJH010000001.1, on the reverse strand, counting down.
GCCCTTGCGGGTGACGAACACGTCCGCGCCGAAGTGGCGTTCCTGCTGCACGTAGTTGTGGTGGCAGTTGACGGCCTCGACGTGCGACTCGAACGGCTTGGTGATCACCTTGCGAACGGTCGCGATCAGGTTGGTCATCATCACTTCGCGGTTGCGTTGCGCGAACTTCTGCGCCCAGCTCACCGCGCGCACGTAGTCGCCGAAGTACTGGGCACCCTCCTCGAAGTACGCCAGGTCCTGGTCGGGCAGGTTGCGTTCGTGACGTTCGGCGTCCTTCTTCGCGAGTTCGATGAAGTGCGTCCCGATGGCGTTGCCGACCCCGCGCGAACCCGAGTGCAGCATGAACCACACGGCCCCTTCCTCGTCGAGGCAGACCTCGATGAAGTGGTTGCCCGTACCCAGCGTCCCCAGGTGCTTGCGGTTGTTCGTGTTCTTCAGGCGCGGATGCAGCTCGCACAGCGCGTCGAACTCGTCGGCCAGCGTGGCCCAGATCTGGTCCACGGTCTCCGGCGGGTTCTCCCAGCTGCCGGTGTCACGGCCGCGATTGCGCGGCACCGAGCCGTGCGGCACGGCGCGCTCGATGGCCGAACGCAGCGGCCCCAGGTTGTCCGGCAGGTCCTCCGCGCGCAGCGTCGTCTTGGCGGCCATCATCCCGCAGCCGATGTCGACACCGACCGCGGCCGGAATGATCGCCTTCAGCGTCGGGATCACCGAGCCGACGGTCGCACCGATTCCCAAGTGGACGTCGGGCATCGCAGCGATGTGCTTGAACACGATGGGCAGGCGCGCAGCGTTCGCGAGCTGCTTGCGTGCCTCGTCCTCGACGGGGACGCCGCGCGTCCACATCTTGATCGACACGCCGCCGGCGACGTCTTCAATGTTGTAGTTCTGTTCCATGGTTCATTCTCTTCAACAAAGATGCGGTGACCAGGATCGGTGAAGTGTTTTTCTGCGCCACCCGTTTCCGGGCCGGGATTCGAACCCGGGCCTCACGGCCAAAGCCGTGCGCGCTACCAGTAACTCCACCTGCATTCACCGCCAAAAAGGAGATGCCTCGTTGCGACAAGGTTTTGGCGAAACATCGTGCTCTACCACTGAGCTACGGTTCCTCCCGAAGGACGGACCCGGCAGGGTTCGAACCTGCGACCACGAGATTAAGAGTCTGTAGTTCCACCAGCATTCGCAACAAGACATCAAGCAACGGGCGCGACAAGGCACGGCAAGACGTAGCCATTACCGGTTTCCCGGCCGGGGATTCGAACCCCAGGCAACCGATGTAGTCCTGCCAGCATTCGCGCTGAAACCTTCAATTCCTCGACAGCCCCCGCGTGGCGACAAACGATCGGTGAGATGGATACAGGTCGATGTAATCCCACCAGCATTCGCCACGCGACAGCCTTCCTTCAAAGGGGCGCCGCACACGACCAGATTCGCAAGAGCGGCCTGCCGCTTGCGCGGCTGCGGGCTTGCGGGCCCGCACGGCCAGGTGCGCTGTACTCCTGCGCGCATTCGCATGCGGCGCCTTCATCTCTCCTTCTACTGCGAGGTCAGCGAGATCTTGTCGATCTCGCCGACCCAGTGATCGGCGCCAGCCTTGCCCTCGGCAAAGCTGGCCACCATCGTGAACACCGCGTCGGAGAAGCCGCCGACATTCAGGATGTCAGAACGCTCTGCCGCCTGCGTCGTCGCGCCCGGCTGGATGTCGATGCAGACCAGCCGCGCTTGCGGGTTGCGTGCCTTCAGCAGCTCCCACTCACGCACCGTCTGCGTCGCACCGCGCCGGTTCGCATCGACCCACGACTCGTTGTCCGAGACGAGGATCACCAGATCCACGGACGCACGTTCCTTGTTCAGCAACGCCAGCGGCGCGCTGCAGTTCGTGCCACCACCTCCGATCTTGGCCAGTGCCTGCGCGTTCGTCATCACGGAGTCCCGAGCGTTCAGCGACAGCTGCACCACGGCCTGCTCGAACGGCAACACGCGCGCCGCCGGGTTCTTGCGCAGGATCGAAGCGGCGACCAGGGCTGCCACATCGATGCAACGCACGCTCGACGTCGCCGAGCCGCGATGACCCGTCACGGCCGAGCTCATCGAGCCCGACACATCGGGGCACACCACGACGCGACCCTCGAAGCGCGGCACATTGCCGATCGCCAGTTCCATGGCGTCCTGCAAGGCATCGCGAACGGTTGACGGGACGGCGTCGCCCGTCGCCTTGAAGGCCGACATCAGTTGGTACGGCATCACACTAGCCTTCGCCACGGACAGCGGGTCACGCAGCTTCGCCGCGATCGCCTCGGTCATGCCCGGCAGCTCGAAGACGCCATGGCGCGCGAACGTGTTCAGGTTCTGGCGCACCATCTGCCACGAGCCCGTCCGAGCGATCTGGGCCCACTGGGTCGCCGTCAGTTCGAGTGCGGTCAGCATCTGGAACGGAACGTCGGGCACCTCGGTCGCCGCGCCCTGGGCGCTCTCGCGCTTGAAGCGTTCGAAGGCCTGGGTGATGGGCGGCAGCGCCGCTTCATCGACCGGCTTGCCGATCAACCACGCGAACCACGCGGCGCGCCAAGCCTCGTCGGGCTTCGGGTGAACCATCTTGACCACGTCGGCCAGCGACGGCGTGTTGCCCACCGAGGCGTTCAGCAGTTGCTTCTCGCTCGCGGTCAGCAGCCATTGCTGCACCAGCTTCTTGGGACGCGAGCCGAGGGACTTGCGGCCCACAGCACCGCTGCGCACGATCTGCACGAAGTTGCGGAGCATCTTGCCGTTGTCGATCACGCGGCCGAACACCTGGGTCAGCAAGGTCACGTCGCGCGCTGCCAGCGTTGCCGCGAGCAGGGCGGGCATGTCCTTCATGAAGCCCGCTTCGCGGGCGTACAGCGCAGTCTTGGCGACGAAGGCCGCGTCGAGCTCCTTGGCCAGCGTCAACACGGCGTCGAGTTGCGCCTCGGCATTCGCATAGAAAGTCTGGCCCAGGCAACCCGTCGCGGCCAGTTGCGCGAGCCGGTGGCGCGGCGTGAACGCGTAAGCCGGCGCCTGTTCGGCGTTGACCGCGTTCGCGTTGGGCAGCAGCGCGCCCTTGAGCGTTTGAAAGAGTTGGGTGTTGACCATGAGCGTTCTCCTCGTTGCATTCAACTTGTTCTGGTCTTCTCTATTGCAACGGCTGTGCCGGAGTCCGTCTCAGATGGCTTGTGATGACGTAAGCCATTGACCCATATGAAGAAACCAGAGAGCGGACGCCGAAGCGAGTTCTGACAAGGGCCGTCAAGGCCCAGGAAAGCTAGAATCAAAGCTAGTTAGATATATGTAAGGCTATGACCAAGAGAACCGTCGTCGTCGGCTTCCTCGGAACGCAGCTGGATTCGGGCCAAGGCGCAGGACGCTGGGAGAAGTGGCGCCCGACGCTGTCGCTGGTTCAGCACGAAGACACGGTGATCGACCGGCTGGAGCTGATCTACACGCTGCGGCATGTGGGCCTGGCGCTGCAACTGCAGAAGGACATCGCGACCGCGTCGCCCGAGACCGTCGTCAACCTCGTGGCGATGGACATCGCGGATCCGTGGGACTTCGGCGAGATGTACGCCGCGCTCTACGATTGGGCGCGCAGCTACCGCTTCGACCCGGCGCACGAGCGGTACTGGGCACACATCACCACCGGCACGCACGTGGCGCAGATCTGCATGTTCCTGATGGTGGAGTCGCGCTTCATTCCCGGCGTGCTGCTGCAGACGGCGCCACCGAAGAAGCAGACACGGGGCGATGCGGGCAAGTTCACGCTCATCGACCTGGACCTGTCGCGCTATGACGTGCTGGCGCAGCGCTTCGAACAGGCCCAGACCGAAGCCCTCGATTTCCTCAAGAGCGGGATCGCCACCCGCAACAAGCAGTTCAACGCCCTGATCGAGGAGATCGAACGGGTGGCCGTGCGCTCGCGTGCCCCGATCCTGCTGACCGGCCCGACCGGCGCAGGCAAGTCGCATCTGGCGCGTCGCATGTTCGAGCTGAAGAAGTCGCGGCACCAGGTCAAGGGTGACTTCGTCGAGGTGAACTGCGCCACGCTGCACGGCGACGGCGCGGCTTCGACACTGTTCGGCCACAAGAAGGGCGCGTTCACCGGTGCGGTGACGGATCGGGCCGGGCTGCTGCGCACCGCGCACGAAGGCGTGCTGTTCCTGGACGAGATCGGCGAACTCGGTCTCGACGAGCAGGCCATGCTGCTCAAGGCGGTCGAAGAGAAGCGCTTTCTTCCGGTCGGCAGCGATCGCGAGGCCAGCAGCGATTTTCAGTTGATCGCGGGGACGAATCGCGATTTGCGGATCGATGTCGCCGAGGGCAGGTTTCGGGACGACCTGTTCGCGCGGATCAATCTCTGGTCGTACACGCTGCCTGGCCTGGCGCAACGACCCGAAGACCTGGAGCCCAACGTCGAATACCTCTTGGCTCGCGCAGTTGCCGAATCGGGGAGGGCAGTACGTTTCAACGTCGAGGCGAAGACGCGGTACCTGAAGTTCGCACAATCGGGTGAGGCGCTCTGGAGCGGCAACTTCCGCGACCTGTCGGCGAGCGTGACCCGGCTCGCCACTCTGGCTGACGGTGGTCGCATCTCGACGTCGCTTGTCGACGACGAGATCCAGCGCTTGAAATGGCTCTGGCAGCGTCGGCCCTCCGCGGAAGATGGCGAAGCCGTGGACCTGGCGGCACTGCTGGGAGTGGAGGCGCTCGAGGAGATCGATCTGTTCGATCGTCTACAACTCGAGTCGGTGGTTCGCATCTGCCGGGAGTCGCGCACGCTGTCGGACGCTGGGCGACGCTTGTTCGACCGCTCGCGCGAGCAAAGGACAGTGGTGAACGACGCGGATCGCCTGCGCAAGTACTTGATCAAGTTCGGATTGAGCTGGGAGTCCCTGCGGGGCTGACGCGCTGAGCCCGTTCGGAGATTGCCCTCGCGCATAAAAATGGGCGACCCGCAGGCCGCCCATCGAGGGGAGTCAACCACTAATTCAGCCGCGACGCCTTCGGCAGCCGCGCCGCGAGCCAGTCATGCACGTCCGCGCGGATGTTGCGGCCGGCAAGCAGGAAGTCCTCGAACCGGCTCGGCACGTAGGGCAGGTACATCAGCGGCATGCGGGCCTCCTCGGGCGTGCGATCGGCCTTGCGGCCGTTGCACCAGGCGCATGCGGTGACCAGGTTCATCCAGCTCCAGGCGCCGCCACGGCTCTCCGGCAGGATGTGTTCGCACTGCAGGTCGCGCTCGCGAAAGCTCTGGCCGCAATAGGCGCAGGTCATCCGGTCGCGACGCAGCAGCTTGGTCTTGTTGACCGCAGGCGTGACGTCGAACAGGTTCACGCGCGATGCACCGCTCAACGCGATGATCGGGTGGATGTCCATCACCGATTGGCGACCGACGACGGCGTTCCAGCCGCCGCGCAAGGTGCGCAGCGGACCCTCGCCTTCTTCCCACGCCACCGAGCCGGTAGCGTAGTGAGAGGCCGCCTGCTCGATAGAGATCCACGCTTGGGGCGTGCCCTGGATATCGAGCTGGAGGACATGATGGTGATGTTCTGCCTGCATGGTGCCCTCCTTTCGCGGGCCTGTGAGTTGCACGGTTTGTGGCGCGTCCGGGTGGACTCGAACCACCGACCCCGACCTTCGGAGAGTCGTGCTCTTGCCACTGAGCTACGGACGCGGAAACTGGATCAATGGCAGGGGCGGCAGGATTCGAACCTGCGTACGCCGGGTCAAAGCCGGCTGGCTACCGCGCACCTTCAGTCACGCCAGTAGTCGTCACGATTGCTGCCGTCAAAAGCAGCCCGTTGTCATGCAGCATGCCTTGAAAGGGCTTCGTCGATCCGCAGACGCAAGGGTCGTTGCGACCGAGCTTCTCGCGCAGTTCCTTGTCGCCGTGGACGACACGGTGCCCCCGCTTGACGCCAGACTCGGACGGGAAGCCGTTGCGCCGTTTACCGGTCTTCGTGAAAGCTGAATTCGTCCTGCTGTTTCGATTTCATGATGGTTCTCCTGAGTGAACGATGGTGATGAACTGGTCCCCTCGGTCCGAGTCGAACGGACACGCCGTGAGGCTCCGGCTTCTGAGACCGGTGCGTCTGCCTATTCCGCCACGAGGGGGTGATCTGGATGGATGCGCTTGGGGGTGACCGGCCGGAGTCGAACCGGCACCTGCGGAGTCACATTCCGCAGCTCTGCCATTGAGCTACGGCCACACCCAAGCGCACGCATGTCTTGCTGGTCTCGGCGGCAGGTCTCGAACCTGCGACCTGATGCTCCCGAAGCATCCGCGCTGCCAACTGCGCCACACCGAGATGAACACTGACTCCCCGACGCTCGGCTTCGCCTCGGCCTGGCGGCCCGCAGCAGGCTGCGTCCGGTGCGCAGCACCGAGCGAACTGACGCGGGCTTGCGCCCTCTGGGTTGCAACCAGACGCCTTCGGCCGCTTGGCTACGTCGAGATGAAATTGGCGTCTCGTGCACGACTCGAACGTGCGACCTCCGGCTTCGTAGGCCGGCGCTCTGATCCAACTGAGCTAACGAGACTCTTGTCTGGCGCCCCGTGCGGGATTCGAACCTGCGATTTCCGACTAGACAGGCCGGCACTCTGACCACTGAGTTAACGAGGCAAATGGAAAGACGCATGAAGATTCCGGTGACGGGTTCCGGCGCCGCCCAATCGTTGCGGCCGGTTTGCAGTCCTCGCGCTGCGTCAGCGCGCGAGGGCTTCTGTTGATGGCGCCGTGTGCGGGATTCGAACCCGCGTTGCCGAGATGAAAGCCCGGCGTCCTTGGCCTGCTAGACGAACACGACGTTGTTGCTGAGATCTCCACTTCGGCTGTGTCCACGCGCGAGTCATCCCGTCGGATGCGGTGTCTCGCTGCACGTGAGCCGGGTCCGGCGCGCGCACATCCCGACACCGCGCACACCTTCAGGTTTGCGGCGACGGAGTGCATGGGCACACCCGAAGTGGAGAGGCAAGGCGAGACGTTCCGGCCAGCGCCGGAGTGCGCCTTGCAGCTAGTTTTGAAAGAGCGATGGCCGCCGTGGCAGGCGGGGCACGCCAGGGCGAGCCTCATTACGGCCAACGGCCGTGAGCCAGAAAGGTTGATGGAAAAAGCGAAAGGGCCCGGATCCTTGCGGAATCCGGGCCCCTGAAATCAGAGCTTGGAGGGTGCGCGCTTACGCGCTTCCCTCTCCCGGATGCATCTGGTCCGCCTCATGGCCATCCCCCTGGGGTCGCTTCGAGGCAAGCAGATGCTGGGCATGCGGATCACGGCGATCGACCCCGACCAGGGACATCGCGGCAACGCGCACGAACGAACACAGACCCGAAGCGGGTAGTGCGTTGTAGGTGGCTTGCCGGCTGTTCACGATGCGTCCTTGAGGTCTTGCGGGATGTCAGAGATGCAGCTCTTTCGAGCGACAGGGCGAATAGTAAATAGTCTTTACTGCTCGGTCAAGCCCCTGCGACGATCGATCTTCGAAAGTTGCAGTCAGAACACAACACGTGATCAACATCACCGTCGATCTCCGACGCAGCGTCCTTGCGTTGTTCCAAGCATGCGGAGGACGCCATCGCAAAACGGGCGCCTCCCAAGGGGCTGGAACAGACCTTTGCAGCGCGTCTCGAGATCTCACCGAGCATGCGGAGCCAGATCAAATCGTCTCGTGCCATCGGCGACAGGCTGGCTCGCCAGATCGAGCAACATGCCCACAAGCCGGCGGGATGGCTCGATGAAGAGCGTCAAGCGGAAGGGCTGAGTCCGGCGGAGCAGCAATTTCTGGCGCTGGCTCTGAAGGCATGGAGGGCGAAGAACAGCGAAGGCCGGAACCGACAGCCATTGCTCTTTGAACTTGGAATTTTGTTCGCTGAGTTTGGAACTCATCGGCAAGGACGGCGGCGCAAGTACCGCAAGTCGGCGTCGGACGCTCTACTGACCTCTTTTTGCGGGAGCCGATGCTATCTGCGATTCGAGCGCTTCCTCGGCGCTGCGGGCTATCGCCGCGACCCGCTCGCGCAGCCAGGCGTGCCCGGCATCGTGCTCGTCGCGCGCATGCCAGACGCCGCGCAGCGTCGACGTTCCGGCCCGGTAGGGCGGCTGCCGGCAGACGAGGTCGCCGCCCCTCGCAAGCGCCATCGCCAGCGATTCGGGGACGATGGCCAACATGCGCGTCTCGCGCAGCAGCGCCGGGATCGCGAGCGCGTGCGGCACGGTGATGCGCATGCGCGGCGGCTGCGCCGATTCGGCGAGCGCCTCCTCCAGCGCATGCCGGTCGAACATCTCCGACTGCCGCGCGAGGCCGCGCTCGAGGATGAAACCCCCGACCGCGCCTTCCTCCTGGCCGCCGACCGACAGAGTGACCAGCGGGTACCTCGCCAGGTCGTCGAGCTTGAGCTTGCGGCGGGCGGCCGGGTGTCCCTTGCGCATCAGGATGGCCTCGCCCTGGGACATGAGCGTCCTCGAGTTCAGGCGCGACGGCACCTGCGCGAAGATGCCGATCGCCAGGTCGATGCGGCCGAGATCGATCTGTTCGGCGAGGTCGAGCCGCGTCGACGGCCGGATGACGAGGTCGACGCCCGGAGCGAGCGCCTGAAGCTCGCGCGACAGGGGCGCGACGATCACCGAGGTGACGTGATCGTTGGCGGCGATGACGAAGCGGCGCGTGGACCGGTCGGGAGAAAAGGGCTCCACACCCAGCGCGCCCTCGATCCGACGCAAGGCCTCGCGCAACGTCGGCGCCATCGCCGCCGCCCGGCCCGTCGGCACCATGCCCTTGGGCGTGCGCATGAAGAGCTCGTCGCCGACGAGCCCGCGCAACCTGCGAAGCGCATGGCTGACCGCCGATTGCGTGAGGTGCAGGCGCTTGCCCGCCAGCACCAGGTTGCGCTCCTCGTAGACGGCCTCGAACACCTTCAACAGGTTCAGGTCCATTCGACCGATGCTCATGTCGACGTTCCGGTACTTGAATCCCATGCATTGTGCGATTGCAAGGACATCAGTTCCATTCACTTCACGGTTTACCCATGATGGCGTCAGTCAACCAGGAGACCGCACCATGACGACCGAGACCCTCATCGACGCGCGCGGGGCGCTGATCGAACGCTGCATTCCCTTCCTCGAGGAGGTGAAGGACATGACGACCGGCACCGCGGTCGAACGCTGGCTGAACCAGAAGTACGGCCCGGGCAGCGAGCTCTACGAGACGCTGGCCCGTCTGGTGACCCAGGGCGTGGAGGACGGCTGGGCGGCGAACGTCGAGATCGGCGGCGCGTCCTATCGCCGCAGCCGCATCGCCGAGCCGTCCGAGCGCACGCTCCACTTCAGCATCACGGCAGTGGTCATGGACAGCACCGGCAACCGCCAGGGCCATCCCGACCAGCGCTTTCGCGGCCAGTATCACGGCCACCCCTACGGCGAGTTCAACATGGTCGTCCCGCTGACGCCCGGCGCCGCCCTGAACGGGCCCAACGGCTGGTGCCCGGGCGGCTGGACGGCGCCGGCGCCGGGCAGCCAGCACTATCCGGAAGCGCGCGGCGGCGCGGTCATCGCGCTGTTCTTCCTGCCCTCCGGCAGGATCTCGTATCACGCCGCCCCGCAGGAGTGACGCCATGCCCCAGGCAACGACTGAGTGGCCCCAGGCCGCCATCGCCGAATGCGTCTCTGCCGTCGTGCGCTCGCGGCGGTCGGTCCGTGCCTTCAGGCCGCCGCCGCTGCGACGCCAGCTCGTCGAGGAGATCCTGGACGACGCGGCGAGCGCACCGAGCGGCGCCAACATCCAGCCCTGGCGGGTGTACGTGGTCAGCGGCGCCGCCAAGGACGAATTGGCGGACGCCCTCGTCGCGGCCTCGCGCGCCGGACGCGCGCCGCCGCCGGCGCACTTCCCCGAACCGCTGCCGGACGTGTACCGCGCCCGGATGATCGACTTCGGGACGCGCTACTACGCGTCGCTCGGCATAGCCCGCGACGACGCGACCGCACGCGCGCGCCAGACGGAGCGCAACTTCTCGTTCTTCGGCGCGCCAGTGGGCCTCATCTTCACCATCGACCGCCGATTGAAGCCGCACAGCTGGATCGACCTCGGGCTGTTCGCGCAATGCGTGATGATCGCCGCGAAGGCGCGGGGCGTCGACACCTGCCCGCAGGTCTCCTTCGCGCCGTTCCACGACGTGCTCGCCGCGCGCCTGCACATGCCCCCGGAGGAGATGACGGCCTTCGGCATGTCCATGGGCTACGGCGATCCCGAGGCCCGGGTGAACCGGACGCGGATGCCGCGGGCGCTCGTTGCCGACTTCGCGCAGTTCCAGGGATTCCCGGCCTGACGGGCATCCGCGCGCGGGGACGCTAGCCGGTGCCGCGCGGCGCCAGCGCATTGATCTGCCGGATCGGCGTCGATCCGTCAACGCGCGATCGTCGAGGCGCCGGATCATGGCGAAGGTGCGCGCCGCGTCCTCGACTGGCATGAAGGTCTCGCTGACCAGCATGAAGTCGAAGCGACGCAGAGGCCGGCTCTTCCATTGGTCGCAGAATCCGGCTGACCAGGGCCGGCAAGCGTCTCCAGGCCTCCGCGGCAGATGCCTCGTGCTTCCTTCTGATGAGCCGAATGCATTGCGAACATGAATGGACATCAGTTCTGTTCATCGAGCATCTCGTGGATCATCGTCTGCAATCGATCACGCAAGAGGCCACCAGTTGGAGAAATTCATGATGCTCAACAAGGTTCCAGGTGTTCCTGTTCCGGACAGCCAACTCGCACGCGAATTGACGCAGTTCGTTCGTGACACCGAGAGCGACTTGCTGTTCCACCACTCGATCCGCGTCTATTGCTGGGGTGCCATCGCGGGAAACCGCATGGGATTGAAGTTCGACCCGGAACTGCTTTACGCGGCCTCGATGTTTCACGACATCGGCCTCACCGCGCGTTATGAAGACAGCCAGCTTCGCTTCGAAGTGGACGGCGCGAACGCGGCGCGCGACTTTCTTCGCGGGCACGGGATCTCCGAGAGGGACATCGAGACCGTCTGGAACGCCGTCGCACTCCACACGACGCCCGGCATACCGCAGTTCATGCAGCCGGAGATCGCGCTGGTGCAGGCGGGAGCCGGCATGGACGTGGCTGGCCGCGGCTACGAGCAATTCACCAAGGCGCAGCGCGAGGCCGTCGTTGCCGCGTTCCCGCGAGAGTCTGACTTCCAGCATGAAATCATCGACGCCTTCTATCAGGGCATGAAGCACCGCCCCGACAGCACCTTCGGAACGTTCAACGATGACGCCCTCGCATTCAAGGACTCGAACTTTCGGCGGGTAGACATCTGTGCCGTCATCCTCGCCTCGCGCTGGAACACCCGAACCGGCTGCGATCACCCGGCAGGCAGTGCTTCCCATCAGTGCAGCGATCGGTCGCACCGGCCGGCCTCGTAGCGATTGCGCACTGCCATCCGACGCGCGCGCCGCAGCGATATCCACCTTGACAGGAAAAAACACGTGAGCACTTCATGGCTGAAAGCCGTCGCGATCGCAGCAGGCGCGACCATTGGCCCCGCATCGCTGCCGATCGCCGCACAGCCGGCCGAGAAGGCGACCATTGCATTCCGGCAAGCGATTCCGAACATTCCCGGAAAGTCGCTTGTCGCGGTCGTCGTCGACTACCCGCCAGGGGGCGCATCGCCGTCGCACGTGCACGCGCGATCGGCGTTCATCTACGGCTATGTCGTCTCGGGTGCCATCGAATCGCAGGTCAATGACGGGCCCTTGCGCGTCCTGCACGCGGGCGAGAGCTTCTGCGAACCGCCCGCCGCGAGCCACCCGGTCAGCCGCAACGCGAGCAAGACCGAACCAGCGAAGCTTCTGGCGGTGTTCGTGGTGGACGCGGACGACACCGCGCTTACCACCCCCGCCCATTGAATGATCTCCAGGGCTGCCCGATGAGCCCACGTCTCGACGACAACCAGATCGCTCCGGCAGGAGTCAAGGCCCTCGGCGGCGTGTATGCGTACGCCTCGCAGAGCAGCCTGTCGCCCCTCATGGCGATGGCGCGACTACGGGCCTTCGCTTCATGACCGCAGACCGGCGTACACCATCCTGGTGAACTGATCGCCGTTGAACACGAACTTGCCCCACTTGGCGTCGAAAGCGGCAGTCGGCTTGGCAGCGACGATCTCGTCGAGCGACTTGCCCTGTTGTTTCAGGGCGGCCACGTTGTTCCGCACCGTGACCAACATGTCGCGGAATTCGATCAGTTGGGCGCGAGTGCCCACGGCGCCATGGCCCGGAATGACGATGGTGTGGTCGGTCGTGCTCGCAACGGCCTCGTCGGCCCACTTGATCGCACCCTCGATGCTGCCACCGTCCTCGTTGTCGATGTACGGGTAGTTGCCGTTCCAGAAGGTGTCGCCCAGCGCCAATACGTCGGCCTCCTTGAAATAGACCCACAGGTCGCCATCGGTGTGGCCGCCACCGAAATTCTCGACTTCGATGTGGGTTGCCGCGAAGGTGAACGACTTCTCCTGATCCACCAGAAGCGTCGGCCGGGCTCCTTCGGGCACCGGCTCGAAAGTCCAGTTCCACGCGTTCACGTGCGTCGTCTCGGTCAGGTGCTTCAACGTATTCCTGTGAGCAACGATGGTGGCGCCGGCAGCATGCATCCATTCATCGCCATCCGTGTGATCCCAGTGCCAATGCGTGTTGACCACGTACTTCAGCGGAGTCGGGCTGATGTTGTCGAGAGCGGCTTTCAGCCTGCCTTGCGATTTGCTGATGCCCGCATCGACAAGGAACTTGCCGTCGCTGCCAGAGAGAACGGTGATGTTGCCCCCCGAACCCATCAGTACCGTGATGTTTCCGCGCAGGGGCACGACGACGAGATCGGAATCGGCGCGCCGCAGGTATCGCGCTCCCGCGCCCGTATGAAAATAATCGTCTCGAGTCGCTTCGGTGCCCTGTGGAGGCTGGCCGACGGATTGGGCATGGGCTCCCACGGGGCCCAGAACCACTCCTGATGCGATCAGGATCGCGATCGCCCATCTGGACGCTCCGTTGGATCTCTCGGTTGCCGATTTGAACTTGATGCATGTGTTCATCTTGCTTCTCCTGGATTGCGGGCACCGCGTCGTCTGGATCGCTTCATCGCACTAGGCTGCCGCTGCCGGCGTAGGCGAGCAATCCGGACAGCGGTGCACCGCACGACCGTCGTTCCAGGCCGAACCCAGGATCAGGCTGCAGAAATTCAGGCGGCGATAGCCCGGGTCCTTGAGCGCCAGCACGTCCGCCTTCACGTTGCCGAACGTGGTCTCCGGCTTGTGGCGCGTGCCCTCGGCGAAGGCGGCGATGATGCTTTCCTTGAAGTTCGCTTCGCGCGGATGCGCGATGACGACGGCGTCGCGCTCCTCGGCCGAGAAGTCGTCGTAGGCCAGGCCCAGCACGTCCATCTCGACGCCCGCCGTGACCAACGCGACGACCGGCTTCTTGTGACGTGGAATGCCGGGCGTGGTGTGCAACGCGATCGCGTCCCACACCTGCTCGATGTCCGTCTCGCCGACGCCGTTGGCTTGCAGGAAATCGCGTGCGGCGTTGGCGCCATCGACCTCGAAGCGCTCATCGGCGCTGCTATGGGCCGGCACCAGGCCCATGTCATGGAAGAGCGCGCCGACGTAGAGCAGCTCGGCGTCGAATCGCAGACCGCGCCGCTGGCCGGTCAGGGCGCCGAACAGGAAGACTCGGCGCGAATGGTGGAAAAGCAGGTCGGGCTCGGTATCACGCACCAATTGCGTGGCGGCACGTGCGAGGCTGCTGTCGGGGATGGCGATGCCGGCGATGGTCTGTCTCATGAGAGGCTCCGATTTGTGACAATGAGCGGGTGGAGACAGTCTCCGCCTCGCGTCGCACACCGAGACGGCCCGGACACGTCGAAACCTGCCAGACGCACGTCGCGTGTGGCGGAACCCAGCTCGAGGGGGGCTTGTGCGCCAGGTGGTCGTCGCCGTCTTTCCGGGTGTGCAGGCGCTCGATGTCTCCGGCCCGCTGGACGTCTTCAGCGAGGCCAACGCCTTTGTTGCCGCCGACGCCGGATACGTCGCCAGCGTCGCAGGCGAGGGTGCCGAGCCGGTGCGGGCATCGAATGGGCAGCGCCTGCTGAGCGATATCGCGTTCGAGGACGAGACCGCGCGTTTCGACATCGCGTTGGTGGCCGGCGGCCCGGCGTTGCCGACACAGGCTGTCCAGCCGGCACTGATCGCGTGGCTGAAAGCCGTGGCGGCGCGGGCGCCTCGGTACGGTTCGATCTGCACGGGCGCGTTCGCGCTAGGTGCCGCGGGCCTGCTGGCGGCCCGCACGGTCACGACGCACTGGCAGTGGTCCGCCCTGCTGGCGCGTCGTTTTCCCGACGCCCGGGTCGAGGCCGACCGCATTCATTGCCGTGACGGTCCGCTGATCACGTCGGCCGGCGTGACGGCGGGCATCGACCTGGCGCTTGCGCTGGTCGCCGAGGATCACGGCGCCGACGTCGCGCGTGCGGTGGCCAAGCGGCTGGTGGTGTTCGCGCAGCGCCAGGGCGGCCAGTCGCAGTTCAGCCCGTACCTCGCGGCGGTTCGCGATGCGGACGATCCGATGGCCAAGGTGCAGGCGCATGTGATGGCGAATCTTCAAGGCGACCTGTCGGTCGCGGCGTTGGCCGAGGCCGCTGGTATGAGCGGCCGCAGCTTCGCTCGCGGGTTCGGCGCCTGGGCGCAGACGACACCGCGCGAGTTCGTCGAGCGCGCCCGCATCGATGCCGCCCGACACGTCCTCGAGAGCACCGCGATGCCGCTGAAGACCGTTGCATTCGACTGCGGCTTTGCATCCGCCGACCGCATGCGGCTGGCATTCGTGCGCCGCCTCGGCGTGTCGCCGGCAACGTACCGTTCGCGATTCCGGGGACTGCCGGAATCTTCGGAGGATTGAGGCGCACGGGCTCGAGCCTGTGGCGCGATTGAAGGTCTTCGCGGGCTTCCGTCGCGGGTTCCACGATTGGAAGATGTCGAGGAATGTGGGCTGACGTCAGCCACCATGTAGCCACTATGCTCCGCGTCCCTCAGCGCGTTGCGCGAGCGCATTCGTCCAGCAGTTACTTGACGGCCTGGCGCGTGTGCGCCATGGCCTTCATCAAAACCTCGACGATGCTGACGCCGTCGATGGGCTCTTCCTTCGTGCGCCGGGCATGCTGGTAGACCGCGCGGAAACGAAAAGGCGCTGCTCCCCGCGCTTCGTCCGAAGGGACTGAACTGCACGGAGCGGCAGCGCCGAGGCGGTCTTCGCCTGGTCGTCAGAATGGCGGCGGCAGCCGGCCGCCTTCGATCAGAGGCCCGTCACCGAGGATGGCAGCGCCGCAGGCGTGCACACCAGCTGCGTGCCGTTGGCCACGCAAGCCGACTGGTGTCCCGGGGTGTAGAGCGTGCTGCCGATCCAGCTGTAGTCGTCGGTGGCGTCGGTCGTGTCCGCCATCGTGACCGGATGGAAGCTGGTGTAGCTGTTCACGTCCGAGCCATCGTTGTTGTAGCGAGCCACCGTCGGGAACGGGTAGATGGGACGCGTCCGCGTGACGCTCGAGCCGGACATCTGCGACGCGACGACCATTCCGGGCACGGCGCCGGCCTCGACCCAGTTCATCATGTTGGTGAGCAGGTCGGCCGTGTCCGGGCCCTCGCCGCCGCCACAGTGGTAGACGCCCGGGAAGAGGTAGAGCTTCACGAACGAGTCCTCGACACCCGCGCCCATCTGGTTGCGCACCGCGTGGAAGTACTCGAGCGAGCCCTGCGGCGTGACGTGCTGGTCGGACCAGCCGTGCCAGATGATCATCTTGCCGCCGTTGTTGTTGAACGCGCTCAAGTCTGGGTTGTCGGCCGTCAGCGCGACCGCGAGCGCCTGGGCATTCCAGAAGCCGGCCGGGGTCAGCGGCAGCGTGTCCTTGGTGACGTTCCACGTCGGCATCACCTGGTTGGGCTGCCCCATGTAGCGGTACCACGACGTCACGAAGTTGAGGCTGCCTGACGGGCCCGCTGCCGTGTTCGGAACGAACAGCGACCAGGCCAGTTCCGAGCCCCACTCGTGCGCGATCTTGTGGTCGTAGTGCGTGCCATCGGTGCCCACCGGGCCGTCGTGCAGGCGCTGCGCCGCTCCCGCCTCCGCCGCGGTCAGGCAGGCGCTGGTATCGGCCGTCGTGCACACGTGCGCGACCGGGTTGAAGTGGCATTGGCGCGGGTCGTCGATCAGGCCGTCGGCCAGGCCGTCGATGGCGTCGCAGTCATTGAGCACCAGTTGATGCAGCAGGGGCAGCCGGCTCGCCACCAGGATGTAGTTCCCGGCGTCGTCCTGGTTGGACAGCGCGTTCCAGCCGTGGTGATAGGTGTTCTGCGTGACGCCGTCCTGCACCAGCGCACCGCCGATGATGCCGTTGAAATCGGTCGGATAGCGCTGCGCCTCCATCATCGCTTCCCGGCCGCCGTCCGAGCAGCCGTCGAAGTACGAATACGCGGGCGTCTTGCCATAGAACTTCTGCGCCAGCGCCTTGGCGACCTGCGCGGTGACATGCTCGCCGCGGTACGCGAAGTCGATGATGGCCTGTGGGTTGTTGGCCGCCCAGGCACCGTTGGGGCTGCCGCCGCCCTGGTGGCCCATGTCGGTCGAGGCGGTCAGGATCGAGCCGTCGTTGACGACCGCGCAGCCGGACGACTCCGTCGGCGCCAGCGAATTCGAGACCATGCCGCACTCCCCGCCGCAGCCCGACTGCACGTAGCGCTGCGACCAGCCCGTCATCGGCAGGTCGACCACCACCGTGTTGGCCGGCGCGACGGTCATCGTGACCTTGCAGTACGGCTGGGCGGTGGCGCTGGTCGCGACCGCCGCGGTCATCGTCACCTTGGCGTCGGTGTAGCGCGTGACGTCGAGGTTCACCAGCGATGCGCACGCGGAGATGGGGGCCAGCTTGGGCAGTTGCAGCTTGAGGGGAACGGCCGGGGCCGTCGCGACGGCGGCGAGGGCCGCCTGCATCGGAACGGTCACGCTGAACAGGGCGGCAGCGAGGCACGCAGCCGCTGAACGGCGGCCATGGCGGCAATCAGGTTGTCGACGATCGGTATTCATTGTTGTCTCCTTCATCCAGGGTTGAGGTGCTCAGCGCGCGTCGTCGCGGATCAGCTTGCGGCGACGCGCCGCGATGATTCCGAGACCGAGCGCGAGCAGCGCGAGATTGGTGGGCTCGGGAACCGAGGTCGTGAAGCGGACGTTGTCGACCGCGACGTAGTCGCCGTAGGAGCCCGGCGTGATGACGACCGAGGTGATGTCCGGCGCCGACAGGCTCAATGCGAACTGTCCGTAGTCCGATGCGCCGCCCGTCACGGTGCCGACCAGCGTGTTTCCGCTGTAGGCGTAGATGGCGACGTCGGTGCCGTAGTAAACGGACGCGAAGTCCGCGCTCAACGAGCTGACGGCCTGCGCGAACGAGATCGTGAAGGCGGGATCGCCGTCCTCGGCTTCCCAGCCGCTGTAGCTGCCGAGAATGTTGCCGCCGACCAGCGACGGGGTGCCCAGGTTGTTGGTGTCGGAGCCGGTGGCGCTGACGAGGGTCATGTCCGTGTTGTCGGCCCATGCGCCGTTGCCCTGGGACTGGGCGTCGTACGTCCTGGCGCCGCCCGCGGTGAACGTCGCGCCGGTGGCCGACGCGTATTGGCTGGAGATCGTGGTGCCGGCCGCGAGGTCGTCGAAGTTGATCGTGTAGGTGGCCGCGCTGGCCGTTGCTCCGGCCACCATCAATCCGATGCCGAGCGCGATCGCGCTGAGTGAAGGCTTCATGTCTCTGTCTCGCTTTCTGTCTTGAGTTGGGCCACCGGTTGCCGATCGACCCTCGTGGAAGGCGTCTCGCACCGACTGCGTCTTGTGCGTCGGGTCCATCGGCTTTGCGGCCTGGCCTCGACGATGAAAAGTGTCCCGCGCGGGACAGGCCGACAGCGTGAGTAATGGACCGAGTCTTGATGAGACTTTCTTATGCGGTGTTTGTACGGACGGCAGACCTGCCGTACGAGCTTCGAGAAAATGACGCTCAAACTCAGATTTCAGTATCGACACAAAGTTATGGCGTTTTCTTCACGCGTCGATTGATCGATGCGATGGGCGCACGCGCGCCGTCCGCGCTCGACCCGAGGGCGGAAGCGTCGCGAGGCACGAACGGGCAAGCGGCCTCGGCGCCCTGTCAGCCCGACGCGCGCGGCGTCCCGGCGTTCACCGACAGCCACGCATCGAGCGTCGCCTTGTCGCGCAGCAACTCGTCGCTGTCGCCCGCGTGGACGATGGCTCCGCGATCCAGCACCACGGCGCGCTGCGTGATCGGCAGGATGTGGCGCGGGTTCTGTTCGACGATGATGGCGCTCATGCCCTCGTCGCGAACGACGCACGCGATGGAGCGCAGCAACTCCTCGACGATGATGGGCGCCAGGCCCTCGAGCGGCTCGTCGAGCAGCAGCAGCTTCGGGTTGAGCACGAGTGCCCGAGCGACGGCCAGCATCTGCTGCTCCCCGCCGGACAACTCGTTGCCCATGTTGGCCTTGCGCTCGGCCAGGCGCGGGAACATCCCGTAGGCGCCGGCGATCGTCCACGCGCCGGGACGTGCCACGGCGCTCAGGTTCTCGTCCACGGTCAGCGACTTGAAGATGTTGCGCTCCTGCGGCACCCAACCGATGCCCGCGGCGGCCCGCTTGTGGGACGCCAGCGTCGTGATGTCGAGGCCGCCCAGCACGATGCTGCCCGCGTGGCGACGCGTGGCGCCGGCGATGGTGTTGAGCAGTGTCGTCTTGCCCGTGCCGTTGCGCCCGAGCAAGGCCAGTGATTCGCCCTGGGCCAGGCTGAGGTCGATGCCCTGCACCACGACGGCCTCGCCATAGCCCGAGCGCAGGCCGCGAACGGCCAGGAGTTCAGGCATGTGCGTCCTCCCCTTCGCCGAGATACACCGCCTTGACGCGCGGGTCGGCGGAGATGCTGGCCACGTCGCCTTCGGCGAACACGCTGCCGTTGACCAGCACGGTCACGCTGCGCGCGAAGTTGAAGACCAGACCCATGTCGTGCTCGATCAGCAGGATGGAGACCTCCGGCGGCAAGGCGTTGATGATGTCGAAGATCTCATGCCGGTCGCCTTCGGGCACGCCGGCCACGGGTTCGTCCAGCAGCAGCACGCGCGGCTTGCATGCCAGCGCGGTCGCGATCTCCAGGAGGCGGCGCTTGCCGTAGGCCAGGTGCCGCACCTTCTGGTGCATCACGTCGTCGAGGTGGAACTGACGCAGCAGGACGTCGCACTCGTCCCCCACCGCAGCTTGCGAACCCAGCACGCGCCAGAAGCCGCGCGCCAGGCCTTGTTGCGACGAGACCGCGAGCGCCAGCGACTGCAGCGGCGTCAGGTCGTTGAACAACTGGTTGATCTGGAAGGTGCGCACGATGCCGCGCGCGACGCGCCGGTGCGGTGCGAGGCCCGTGATGTCGCGGCCGTCCAGCCAGACGCTCCCCGCCGTCGGTGCGAGCACGCCCGTGAGCAGGTTGACCAGCGTCGTCTTGCCTGCGCCGTTGGGGCCGATCAGTGCGAGGCGCGCGCCGGTCTCCACCTTCAGCGAGACGTCGTTGGTGGGCGTGATGCCGCCGAAGCGCTTGAGAAGGCCGCGCGTCTCGAGGACGATGCTCATGGCGTGCTCCTCGCCCACCACTGGCGCGGTGACAGGAGCCGCTCGCGGCCCACCAGCATCAGCACGACGAGGAACAGGCCCAGCCAGAAGTTCCAGTATTGCGGCGTCCACGCGGAGATGATGTCGTGCAGCAGCTTGAAGACGATCGCGCCGAACACGCCGCCGTACAAGTAGCCCGTGCCGCCGATCACCAGGACGAGCATGACGTCGGCGCTGCGATGGAAGTCGAACAGGTCCAGCGATGCGAAGCCGCTGGTCTGCGCGACAAGCGCGCCCGCCGCGCCCGCGAGCGCGGCGGCCAGGATGTAGACGACCACGAGCCGCGCATTGACGGACAGCCCGATACTTGCCACGCGCAGCCGGTTGTCGCGCAAGGCCTGCAGGGAAACGCCCAGCGGCGAATGCACGACACGCCGCGCGACCAGCAGCGCCGTGACCAGCACGAACAGCGAGTAGGCGAAGGCCACGCGACCGCCGATGTCGAAGTCGAAGCGCCCGAAGGGCGTGACGACCGGCCCCATGGCGACACCTTGCAGGCCGTCGGCGCCGCCGGTCAGGCCGTCGAACTTGTTGGCGAGCTCGTACAGGATCGCGGCCTCGCCGAGCGTCACCATCAGGCGCGTGAGGTCCGAGCCGCGAAGGATCAGCACGCTGCTGACCGCGCCCAGGACGGCCGAGCCGACGACGGCCACGCCCAGGCCCACCCACGGATCGGGCATCACGAGCTTGGCGAACAAGGCGGCGGCGTAGGCGCCGAAGCCGAAGAACGCGGCATGCCCCAGCGACACGATGCCGGCATAGCCCAGGATGAGGTCCAACGAGACAGCGAACAGCGCGAGCGTGGCGATCTCGTTGAGCAGCAGCGCGCGACCCGGCAACGCGAACCACGACGCCACCAGCGCCGCCAGCACCGCGAATTCCCACCAGCGCCAGCGTGCATGCGCGCGCAGTCCTTCCAGTGACGCGCTCATCGGCCGACTCCCTTGCGCACGAACAGCCCGTGCGGCCGCAGCAGCAGGATCGCCACCATCAGCGTGTAGACGATGAACGAGCCCAGCTTGGGCACGTAGTACTTGCCTGCGACGTCAGCGATGCCCAGCAGCAGCGCCGCGAACAGTGGGCCGGTGATCGTGCTGGTGCCGCCGACGGCGACGACCACGAGGAAATAGATCATGAACTTGAGGGGGAACGACGGATCGAGTCCGAGCACTTCGGCCCCGAGGGCACCGCCGAGCCCCGCCAGGCCGGAGCCGACGGCGAAGGTGAGCAGGAACACGCGGTTGACGTCGATGCCCAGGCCTTGCGCCACGCGCGCATCGTCGACCGACGCCCGCAGCCGGCTGCCGAAGCGCGTGCGCGTCAGCGCCGCCTGCAGTCCGACGGCCAGCAGGCCACACACCACAATGATGAAGAGCCGGTACTTCCCGACGCCGACGGCCGCGAAGTCGAATCGGCCGCGCAGCCAGTCGGGGATGTCGACCGGCTGCTGCTGCGAGCCCGCGAAGTAGTCGACGGCGGTGACCGCCATCAGCACCAGGCCGATGCTGAACAGGACCTGGTCGAGATGCGGCTTCGCATACATCGGCCGATACAAGGTCCGCTCGCACACGGCGCCGAGCGCCGCCGTGGCCAGGAACGTCAGGGGCAGCGCGGCGAGGAACGGCAGGTGCAACCGCTCCATCATCATCACCATGGCGTAGCCGCCCAGCATCGCGAACGCGCCGTGCGCCAGGTTGATGAAGTTCATCAGCCCCAGCGTCACCGCCAGCCCCACCGCCAGGAGGAACAGCAGCATGCCGTAGGCGACGCCGTCGAACAGGAGGGTCAGCATCGGGTGCGCCTACTTGGCCTTGCCCGGATCCTTGACCGCGGCCATCGTGTCGATCTCCACGTTGAACAGCTGGTTGCCCATCGCGGGCACGCGCTCGACCCGGCGCGTGTAGACGTTCTGGACCACCTCGCGCGTTTGCGGATCGATCGTCACCGGCCCACGCGGGCTCTCGAACGACTGTCCCTTCATGGCCGCGAGCAGTGCGTCGCCGCCCGCTCCCTTGGTCGCCTTGAGCGCCTCTAAGATCACCCGCATGCCGTCGTAGGCGCCCACGGCATGGAAGTTGGGGCGCATGCCGTTGTTGGCCTTCTCGAAGTCCTCGACGAACTTCTTGTTGACCGCGGACGCGTGCGCTGCCGAGTAATGGTGCGACGACACCACGCCCAGCGCCGCGTCGCCCATGTCGTTGAGAAGGTCGTCGTCGACGACGTCGCCCGTGGCCAGCAGACGGATGCCGGCCTTGCCGAGGCCTCGCTCGGAGAACTGCTTCATGAACGAGCCGCCGAGGCCGGACGGCACGAACACGAACACCGCGTCGGGCTGCGCGTCGCGCACGCGCTGCAGGAACGGCGCGAAGTCCGGGTTGGCCATCGGCACCCGCAGCGCGCTCGTGACCGTGCCGCCGCCCGCGGTGAAGCGCTCGGTGAAGGTCCTTTCGGCATCGATGCCAGGGCCATAGTCGGACACCAGCGTGACGACCTTGCGGATCTTGTTCTTCGTCGACCAGTCGGCGATGCCCAGCGTGATCTGCGGCACCGTGAAGCCCGAGCGAACGATGTACGGCGAGCGCTCCGTGATGACGGACGTCGCGGCGCACATCACGACCATCGGCGTCTTGCTCTGGGTGGCGATGGGCGCGGTGGCGAAGGCCAGCGGCGTCAGCCCGAAGCCGGCGAGCACGGTGACCTTGTCGTTGACGACGAGTTCCTGCGCCTCGCGGCGCGTGGTGTCGGCCACGCCCGCGTCATCCTTGAGGATCACCTCCACTTTGCGGCCCGCCACCGTGCCACCGCTTTGCGCCATGAACAGCTTGACCGCGGCATCCACCTGGCGGCCTGTCGACGCGAACGGTCCGGTCATCGGAATGACCAGGCCGATCCTGATCGGCTCGTCGGCGCGCGCCGCGCCGAACAGCAAGGTCGCGGCGGCGAACGTGGCCGCCAGCTTCAGGGTGGCGCGCCGGCTGGCGTCGATGTCACGGGTCATGTCTGAGTCTCCTGGGCGTGGACGATGTTGTCGTTGGCGACGGTGTCGTGTGCATCGACAGTGTGGGCACCGGACGCCGGGCGCGGCGTGACTTCGCGCTTCCGCGCCATCAGAGATTGTTATTTCTAGGGTAAGCCCGAGGATCCTTCAGCCCGATTTCGCGGGGTAAGACCACACCATCCCGACCTGTTTTCACGCAGGAAACTTATCGATCCTGCATCAACAAACGCAAGGCACGGGCTCAGGCGCGGAAGTCGGAGCTGTCCTGGACGACGTCGCGCACCTTGTCCATCAGCGCGCGCGCTCCGGGCGAAGGTAGCGCGCCCTGGCGCAGCGAGATGCCGATCTGGCGCATCGTGCGGTCGAGCGGGAAGTCGATCACGACGAGGCTGCCGGCCTGGATCTCGTAGCGCAGCTGGTGGGCGGAGATCGCGGTCAGCATGTCGCTCTCGAGCAACAGGCCGCGCAGCACCGCGAGGTCCCCTGTCTCCACGGACGGGTGCGGCGGCCCTTGGCGGGCGTCGGAGAAGAAGCGGTCGAACAACTCGCGCGACGGGGCGCCCCGTCGCGACAGCACCCAGGTCGCCTCGCGCATGTCCTTGAAGTTCGCCCGCCGCCCCGCCAGCGGATGCCCGGCGCGCGCGATGACCGAGATGCGGTCGAGCATCAAGGGCTCCTCGCGGATTTCCGAGTCTGGCGGCAGGTTGCGCAATGCCCCGAGGATGAAGTCGATGTCGCCGCTGCGCAGCGATGCGGCCAGGACTTCGTACGGGCTCTCCACGGTCGCCACGTGCAACTGCGGATGCTCGCGCAGCAGCAGCGCGATCGCCCGCGGCAGGATGTGCGTGCGCCCCAGCGGCAGCGCGCCCACCGTGATGCTGCCCTGCAGGCGGCCCTCGATCGCGGCCAGGTCCGGGATGATGTGCCGCAGTTCGGACAGGACGCGGCGACAGTGGAAGATCAGGATCTCTCCGGCCTGCGTAGGCACCATGCCGCGCGCCGAACGCTCGAAGATCGGCACGCCGCAGGCCGTCTCGAGGTCCTTGAGCGCCGCGCTGATGCCGGGCTGCGTGACGCCGAACTCGCGGGCGACCGCGGTGATGCTGCGCTTCTCGGCGAGACTCGCCAGGATGGCGAGGCGGCGCCCGTTCAGGATCGATGCGAACGTCGAGTGCAGGTCGTGCGAGCCCTTCACGCCGCCGCGGGCCATCAGCTGCTCGCTGGCCTGGTCGAACGCCTGCTCGATGCGGCGCGCCCGCAGCAGCACGCTCTCGCCGTACGCGTTGGGGACGACGCCGCGCGCGCGTCGTTCGAACAACGGCAGGCCCAGCGCCTGTTCGAGCTCCGAGATGGAGCGCGTCACCGCCGAGGAGACGCGGAACAGATCCTCGGCGGCGCGCGCGATGCTGCCGTGGGCCGCCACCGAGATGGCAGCACGCAGGTGCCTCAGGTTGATCGCCAGCGCATCACCATGGCGGTCATCGATAAGTTTTCGATGGGGTTCCTGACGGTTCATGAGTGCCATGTTGCGCTGAGATCCCTTCGTACGGCATCAAGGGTTAACCCTTTTGTATAAGAAACTCAGAACGCTCGGAAAGTCGAAGTCAGCTCACGCGTCGACCGGCTGAAAGACACTGGGTGCATGACGACGAACCTCGCCACGCCCGCATCGCCGAGACCCGGCGACGAAGTGCCGTGCACGCTGATGCGCGGCGGAACCTCGAAGGGCGCCTACTTCCTCGCCACCGACCTGCCGGCCGACGCGGCCGCGCGCGACACGCTGATCCTGGGCGCAATGGGCCATGGGGAACCGCGGCAGATCGACGGCATCGGCGGCGGCACGCCACTCACGACCAAGGTCGCGATCGTGTCGCGGTCGACACACGAGCACGCCGACATCGACTACCTGTTCGGCCAGGTCGTGGCCCACGAATCGCGCATCGACTACGCGCCCACCTGCGGCAACATCCTCGCCGGCGTCGGTCCTTTCGCGATCGAGCAGGGCCTCGTGCCTGCGCGGGACGGCGATACGGCCGTGCGTATCCGGATGGTCAACACCGACTCGCTGTGCACGGCCGTCATTCGCACGCCGGATGGCCGCGTGCAGTACGCGGGCGACACCGCCATCAGCGGCGTGCCCGGCACGGCTGCGCCGGTGCTGCTGAAGTTCGCCGGCATCGCGGGCTCGTCCTGCGGCGCGCTGTTGCCGACCGGCCGCGTCCGCGACGTCGTCGACGGCGTGGCCGTCACCTGCATCGACCACGGCATGCCCGTCGTCGTCCTGCGCGCGTCCGCTGTCGGCGCGAGCGGCTACGAAACGCCGCAGTCGCTCGACGCCGACGTCGCGCTCAAGGCACGCGTCGAGCGCATCCGCCTGCTGGCCGGCCCGCTGATGGGCCTCGGCGACGTCGCCGACAAGGTGGTGCCGAAGATGACGCTGGTTGCGCCAGCGATCGACGGCGGCGCCATCCACACGCGCACCTTCATTCCCAAGCGCTGCCACGACGCGATCGGCGTGCTGGGGGCCGTCTCGGTCGCCACGGCGTGCCTGATGGACGACTCGGTTGCCGCCGAATTCGTGCCGCGCGCGGACGCGCGCGAGCAGTACCTGTCCATCGAACACCCTTCCGGCGAATTCACCGTGCGCCTCGTGCTCGGCGCGCGCCCCGCGGAGTTCGAGTCGGTCGCCCTGCTGCGCACCGCCCGTGCGCTGTTCCGCGGGCAGGTCGTCATTCCAGGAAACGATTCATGATCATCGACATCCACGGCCACTACACCACGGCGCCCAGGGCGCTGGAGGCGTGGCGCAACCAGCAGGTCGCCGGCCTCGCCGACGCCGCGCTGACCCCCTCGCCCGACGCGCTGAAGATCAGCGACGAAGAACTGCGCGAATCGATCGAGGCGAACCAACTCGCGAAGATGCGCGAGCGCGGCATCGACCTGACGGTGTTCTCGCCGCGCGCCAGCTTCATGGCGCACCACATCGGCAACGTCGAGACGAGCGTCACCTGGGCGCGCCTGTGCAACGACCTGTGCGCTCGCGTCGCCGGCCTCTACCCGGACAACTTCATCGGCGCCGCGATGCTGCCGCAGTCGCCCGGCGCCGACCCGCGCACCTGCCTGCCCGAACTCGACCGCTGCGTGAACGAACTGGGCTTCGTGGCGCTCAACCTCAACCCCGATCCGTCAGGCGGGCACTGGACGTCGCCGCCGCTGTCCGACCGCCACTGGTACCCGATCTACGAACGCATGGCCGAGCTGGACATCCCCGCGATGATCCACGTGAGCACCAGCTGCAATGCGTGCTTCCACACGACCGGCGCGCATTACCTGAACGCGGACACCACCGCCTTCATGCAGTGCCTGACCTCCGACCTGTTCAAGGACTTCCCCACGCTGCGCTTCGTGATCCCGCACGGCGGCGGCGCGGTGCCTTACCACTGGGGACGCTTCCGCGGCCTCGCGCAGGAGATGAAGAAGCCGCTGCTCGAGGAGCACCTGCTGGAGAACATCTTCTTCGACACCTGCGTCTACCACCAGCCCGGCATCGACCTGCTCACCAAGGTCATCCCCGCGAAGAACGTGCTGTTCGCCTCCGAGATGATCGGCGCCGTGCGCGGCATCGACCCGCAGACGGGTCACGCCTACGACGACACGCGCCGCTTCATCGAGGCGGCGCCGACGCTGAGCGACACCGAGCGCCGGCAGATCTTCGAACTCAACGCGCGTCGCGTCTATCCGCGCCTGGCCGCGGCCCTCGACGCTCGCCAACAGGGAGCCGCGCGATGAACACGCTGGGCATCGTCAAGAGAAACATCGAGCGCGCGCCCGCCGAGGCCGTTGCGCGCCTGCGTGCATTCGGCGTCGCCACCGTGCACGAGGCCATGGGCCGCGCGGGCCTTGCGCAGCCGGTGCTCGCGCCGATCTACGAAGGCGCGCGCGCCTGCGGTCCGGCGGTCACGGTGCTGCTGCAGCCCGGCGACAACTGGATGATGCACGTGGCCGCCGAACTGCTCCAGCCGGGCGACGTGGTGATCGCCGCGTGCACCACGGCCAATGTCGACGGCTTCTTCGGCGACCTGCTGGCGACGTCGTTCCGCGCGCGCGGCTGCGCGGGCCTGGTGATCGACGGCGGCGTGCGCGACGTGCAGGAACTGCGCGAGATGCGCTTCCCCGTCTTCGCGCGCGCCCGGAACGCGCGCGGCACGGTCAAGGCCACGCTGGGCTCGGTCAACGTGCCCGTCGTGTGCGCGGGCGCGCTGGTGCACCCGGGCGACGTCGTGGTGGCCGACGACGACGGCGTGGTCATCGTGCCGGCCGCATCCGCCGCCGAAGTAGCCGACCTCGCGGCGGCCCGCGAAGCGAACGAAAAGAACAGGCGCGCCCGCCTCGCCGCCGGCGAGCTGGGACTGGACATCTACGACATGCGCGGCAAGCTGGCCGCGGCGGGGCTGCGCTACGTCGACTGAGATCGACGGCGGCCTCCGCGACACGACGAACTGGAGACAAGACTCATGAGACATTCCGCACGCGTGGACGTGAAGACGTTCATCGACGATCGCCCGATGGGCGCGATGCAGTGGCTGTTGCTGGCCCTGTGTTTCCTGGTGGTGGCGGCCGACGGCATGGACGTCGCCATCATGGGCTTCCTGGCGCCCTCCATCCTGCAGGAGTGGCATGCCTCGCGCGCCGCATTCGGCCTGGTGATGAGCGCCGCGCCGGTCGGCCTGGTGCTGGGCGCGCTGATCGCCGGCCCGGCCTCCGATCGCATCGGCCGCAAGACGGTGCTTACCATCTCCGTGCTGCTGTTCGGCATCTTCACGGCGCTGACCTCGTTGACCGCCGACCTCACCGGGATGGCCAGCCTGCGCCTTCTCACGGGACTCGGGCTGGGCGCGGCCATGCCCAACTCGACGACGCTGCTGTCGGAGTACGTGCCGCAGCGCTCGCGCTCGCTGCTGATCGCGATCATGTTCACCGGCTTCAACCTCGGTTCGGGCGTCGTCGGATTCGCCGCGGCGTGGCTGATCCCGCAGTTCGGCTGGCGTGCGGTGCTGCAGGCCGGCGGCGCGCTGCCGCTGCTGCTGGTGCCGCTGCTGGTGGTGCTGCTGCCCGAGTCGGCGCGCTTCATGGTCGTGCGTCGCCACGCGGCGGAGCGCATCGGCGCCGTGCTGGGACGCGTCTGCCGCACCCACTTCGAGCCGGGCACCGAGTTCGTGGCGCCGGAGCCGGCCCTGCAGGCCAAGGCGCCGACGCGCGTGCTGTTCTCGCGCGGCTACGGCGGCATGACCGTCGCGCTGTGGACGACCTACTTCATGGGCCTGCTGGTGATCTACCTGCTCACCGGCTGGCTGCCGACGCTGATCAAGGACGCGGGCCTGCCCATCGCAAAGGCCGCCAGCATCACGGCGATGTTCCAGATCGGCGGGACGCTGGGGGCGATCCTGGTCGGCTGGGCGATGGATCATGTGTCGCCGACCCGCGTCATCGGCGTGTCCTACGCCGTGGGTGCCGCCTGCATCCTGGCGCTGTCCAGCGCGGGCCCGCTGTCGAGCTCGCTCGGCCTGCTCGTCGCGGCCGCGGGCTTCTTCATGAGCGGCGCGCAGACCGGCCTGAACGCGTTCGCGCCGAACTGCTATCCGACCCTCGCGCGCGCGACGGGCGTCAGCTGGATGCTGGGCATGGGTCGCTTCGGCAGCATCCTGGGCTCCAGCATCGGCGGCGTGTTCCTGGCCGCGGGCTGGGGATTCGGCGCCATCATCGCGATGCTGGCGATCCCGGCGCTGCTGGCCGGCCTGTCCGTGCTCAAGGCCCGGGTGGCCGACGACGTGTCCGACGCAACCGGCGCCCGCGGCGAGTCTCGCCTCGCCCGCATCTGAACGGAGACACACCATGGCTCGCATCATCGGCGGCGT
Organism: Scleromatobacter humisilvae; assembly: GCF_023231945.1. Lineage (GTDB taxonomy): Bacteria > Pseudomonadota > Gammaproteobacteria > Burkholderiales > Burkholderiaceae_C > Scleromatobacter > Scleromatobacter humisilvae. The sequence goes on along the minus strand of NZ_JAJLJH010000001.1, from coordinate 1,370,337 downwards.
CGCCTGCTCGCATACGCCCACCATCGGATTCGCCCACGACAAGGCGGCCGGCGACGACCCCGTCTGGGGCCCGATCGTCGCGGCCTTCGCGCCGGTCAAGGCCTGGCTGAAAGAGCAGAGGCCGGACGTCGCGATCGTCGTCTACAACGACCACGTCACCTCGTTCTTCTTCGACCACTACGCTGCGTTCGCACTCGGCGTGGGCGAGCGCTTCGAGGTGGCCGACGAGGGCGGCGGACCGCGCGACCTGCCGGGCATCCAGGGCCATCCGGCCTTCGCGGCGCACATCGGCGCGTCCCTCACCGCCGACGAGTTCGATCTCTCGTTCTTCCAGGATCGCCCGCTCGACCACGGCTGCTTCTCGCCGCTGTCGGTGCTGTGCGACCACGCCGGCGGCTGGCCGTTCCCCATCGTGCCGCTGCAGGTGGGCGTGCTGCAGTCGCCGGGTCCCAACGCGCGCCGCTGCTGGAAGCTTGGCCAGGCCCTGCGGCGCGCGATCGAGAGCTTTCCGCAGGACCTGCGCGTGGCCATCATCGCCACCGGCGGCCTGTCGCACCAGGTGCACGGCGAACGCTCGGGCTTCAACAACACCGGGTGGGATGCGAAGTTCCTCGACCTGATCGTCAACGATCCGGTGCGCCTGACGGAGATGACGGTGGCCGAGCTCGCGACGCTGGGCGGCTACGAGAGCGCCGAGGTCATCATGTGGCTGGTCATGCGCGGCGCGCTGTCGGCCAACGTGACGCCGCGGCACCAGGCGTATTACCTGCCGTCGATGACCGGAATCGCCACGCTCGTCTTCGAGAACCACGCGACGCCGGCGCACGAGTCCGAGGTGCGCCGGCACCGCGAGCACATGGCGCGCGAAACGCTGGGCCTGGACGCGCTCGAGGGCACCTATCCGTTCACGCTGGAACGCAGCGTCAAGGCTTACCGCATCAACAAGTTCCTCCACTCGCTGATCGACCCGCAAGCGCGCGAGGCGTTCCGGGCGGACGAGGCCGGGGCGATGCGCACCGCGGGCCTCAGCGACGTCGAGCGCGACCTCCTGGCACGCCGCGATTGGCAAGCGCTGATGCACTACGGCGTCATCTTCTTCCTGCTCGAGAAGCTCGCGGCGGTGAGCGGCTTGTCGAATCTCCACGTGTACGCCGCGATGAGGGGCCAGAGCATGCAAGAGTTCCTGCAGACACGGAACGCGCCGACTGCCGTGTATTCGGTGTCCGGAAGCGACCCCTCGGCCCGGAAACCGCCACACCGTTGATGCCTGAAGCAGCCCTGCGCTGCTGACGTCGACCACCCCCGACCGAAGAAACGGAGCACCTCGGTGCCCCGGGAGAACACTCGCGTCCATTTTTTCAATCAGCCGCGCCGATGACTGATCACGTCGTGCGCCCCGCGACTTTGGCTGCATCCGGATCAACACCACCAGACCACACCGAGGAGACCTCAGATGAACCGCCCATCCCTGTTTCGCATGAACGCCGTCGCAGCCGCGCTCGCGTCGAGCGCATTGATCCTTGCATCGGGCGCCGCGCGCGCCGACCAGCTGAGCGATCTGCAGGCCGCGCTGCAGAAGCTGCAAGCCCAGGTCGCCGACCTGCAGGCGCAACGCGCCGCGGACGCGCAGAAGGCGGCAGCCGCGCCGGCCGCTGCGGCTCCTGCGCTGGTCGTCAACCCACCGCCCGCCATTCCTGCGGTGACCGATATCGGCACGGCCTCGCAGCTCGTGCCCGTGCCGCGCCTTCTGCAGCTCAGGACCAACGGCGGCAGCTTCATGGTCTATGGCTCGATCGACGAATACCTCAACCACATGAGCAGCAGCGGGGGCGTCAAGATCAACTCGCTGCAGGACGGCGCCATCATGCGCAGCCGGCTCGGCTTCACGGGCTCGAAGGACTTCGGATCCGGCTACGGCGGCGGCTTCACGCTGGAGACGGGCCTGAACGCCACCAATGGCACGCAAGCCGATCAGCCGAACGCCGCCACGACGGGCCTGACCACCAGCGGCCGCCTGTTCGACCGCCAGGCCTGGGCCGGCGTGACGACGCCCTATGGCGAGGTGCGCGTCGGCCGCCAGAACAGCGAGCCCTTCCTCGGCGGCAACTACGTCGACTACACCGAGCGCACGCTGGGCTCGGTGGTGAACTCGTTCGGCGTGCCGTCCCGGTACGACGGGGACATCGCCTACATCTCGCCGCGCATCGGCGGCGTGCAGATGGCGGCGCACTACGCGCTGGGAGGCGGCGGCAACCAGGGCAAGAGCGCGTACAACCAGGGCGTGTACCAGCTGCGCGTGGACTACATCGGCGGCCCGGCCCACGTCGGCTACCAGGGACTGGTGGCCCACGCGCCCAGCGGCTCCGCGCACGGCAACGACGTCTTCTATCACAACGCCTACGTGAACTACGACTACGGCCAAGGCACGATCTACGCGACCTACGTCCGATCGAACAACGGCGGCGGCGCGCTGAACAACACGGGCGGCAACGAAGTCGGCAACCTGCCCACGGTCGTGAGCGGCACCAACGCGACGGTCAGCACCGCCTATGACGTCTACCAGGTCTCGGCGGACTACCGACTCACGCCGACGCTCCGCCTGGGCGGCCTGTACGGCAAGATCAAGGACAACCAGGCGTCGAGCGGCGACGCCTCCGGCTGGTCGGTAGGCGCCTACTGGCAGGTCTTCTCCAACCTGACGCTTTATTCGCTGATCGATTCGATCGACAACAACTCGACCGCCGCGTTCAGCCTGGCCGGTTCGGCCGCGCTGACCAAGAACTTCTCCGGGACCAACCTGACGGGTCAGCGCATCAACGGCGTCCAGGTGGGTGGGTTGTTCCGCTTCTGAGCATCGGTGCCGCCCGTTCATCCGCGGTTCACCGGGCGCGGATCGGACCCTTTCGACGGCGGCCCATATGTGCAGGTCGAGGCAGGAGGCGACGAGAGGATTCGGGGCCGGATCAGGAAATTGCGCCATTGATCGAGGAGGCTGCCAGGCTTGCGCGAAGAATCACGCGTGCACGTCCCGAGATCCCGCTGCCACGCCGCTCCGGTTCAGTGAGCGGGCGCAGAACCCCGGACGCGACGACGCGCCTTCTTCAGCATCCTGCGTCGCGTCCACGCAAGGTCAGTCATGAAGATCGCTCGCGATGCCCGAGCGCCGTCGGCAAAGGCCGCTGCCGACTTCACGGGCTCCGTCGGGATCGTCCTTTCTCGGCTGAGGGCGACGGTCGATCGGTCGGCGCCGTCGTGATGTTCACGGTGTACGACGATGCCCTCCAAGCGCAGATGCTGCGGCCCAAAGCGGGTGGCGCCAACGGGTCGCATCGCAACGAGGCCCGCGCATCACGCTGCGAACCTTCCGCGCGGCGCTCGCGTTGGCGCCAATCGTCCTCACGAAGCCCGTGTTAAGGACACACCGCTTTCCGCATCGTATCGCGCAGCCAGACCTGGGCCGGATCGGCGTGCGCGCGCGCGTGCCACGCCATGGAGACTGAGAATCCCGGCACCTCCAGCGGCACGGAAACCACCGCCAGCTGCCCGGCCCAGTGGCGCGCCAGCCGCGCAGGCACGGTGGCGATCAAGTCGGTCCCCTCGATCAGCCGGGGTACCAACAGAAAGCTGTTGACCGAGATCTGCACCCGCCGGCTGCGATTCAGCGCCTGAAGTGCGCCGTCCACGGCGCCCACGAATCCGCCGCCGCTGGTCGACACCAGCATGTGGGCAAGACTGCAGAACGTATCCAGATCCATCGACTTGGCAGCGGCGGGATGGCCTAGCCGCATCACACACAGAAAGCCTTCGTCGTAGAGCTTGCGCGCGTGCAGCGCGGCGGGCATGGGTTGTGCGGTGAGCAACGCCAGGTCGATCTCGCCGCTGGCCATTTGTTCGGGCAGGGTCTGCAGGTCGACGCGCTGCATGGCCAGCTGGCACTGCGGCGCGAGCATGGCCAGCCGCGCCGCCAGTGGCGTGGTGACGCTGCTGTGGATGGAGTCGGTGGCCGCGATGCGGAACACTTGCTGCGCCGTCAGCGGATCGAAGGCCAGCCCCGCACTGATCAAGCCATGAAAACCGGCCAGCAGTTCGCGCAAGGGAGCCTTCAGCGCCAGCGCGCGCGAGGTGGGTGTCATGCCCCTGGGACCGGGCACCAGAAGCGGGTCGCCAAAGGCATCGCGCAACTGGCGCAGTTGCGCCGACAGGGCCGGCTGCGACAGACCAAGCCGCGACGCGGCGCGGGTGACATGGCACTCGGCGAGCAGCACGTCCAGTGAGACGAGCAGGTTCAGGTCCATGCGGGGCAGCAGGTTCGTCATAACCAGTTTGGATGATTCACATAACGACAATCCATTTTACGGATTGACAACCGCTCCCTAGAGTTCGTTCATCGTCGTGAACCCCTCGGAGCAATGAAAATGTCGATCGCCAACCAACGCATCCTGATCATCGGCGGCAGCAGTGGCATGGGCCTGGCCAGCGCCAGCCGCCTCGTACAAGCTGGGGCTGAAGTCTTCATCACGGGGCGTGATGCGGCCAAGCTCGACGCCGCCGTCTCCTCCCTCGACGGCAAAGCCATGAGCATCGAAGCCGACTTCACCGATCCGGCCTCGCTCAAGGCGCTGATGCGACGCATCGGCCGCCTGGACCACCTGGTGCTGGCTGCCGCCGGCCCTGCTGCCTGGGGCCCCTTCGCCCAACTGCCCGTGGAAGCCGTGCGCATCGCGCTGCACACCAAGCTGGTCGGCTACTGGCAAAGCCTGCAAGCGGCCTTGCCCATCCTGCGCAGGGATGGCTCGGTGGTCTTCATGACCGGCGCGGCCTCGCGGGTCGCGATGAACGGCACCGCCGGCCTGGCAGCCGTGAACGGCGGCATCACCCAGATGGCGCAAACCCTGGCCAAGGAACTGGCGCCTCTGCGCGTGAACGTGGTTTCGCCGGGCCTTGTGGACACCCCGGCCTATGACGGTATGCCCGCCGAAGCCAAGGCCGGCATGTTCGCCGGCGCGGCCAGGAGCCTGCCCGTGGGCCGTACCGGCGTGCCGGACGACATCGCCCAGTGCGTGGAAATGCTGGTTGGCAATACCTTCGCGACCGGCATGGTGCTGGACATCGACGGCGGCGCTCGGACCCCGCTGTGAGCACGAGTTTGAAATTCGGCTTTGGGTGGCGAGACTTGACGTCCACTGCTCGGCGGTCCGAACGTCGAGTCCCGGGCACCCGATCTGGCGCGGTCGATGTCGATTCTGAGTCGGCCACCAGCCGGTCACGTCTCAGACTCTTTCGTCCAGGAACCGCCGGCATCTCACGTCCGCGATGACGCCGAGATCCAGCAGCACCGCCGACAGGCCCATGAGCGGCAGGCGCATCGATTGTGGAAGCGCCCAGGGAAAGAAGGCGTCCGGACTGCCGGCCACCCACGCGAGTGCGAGCGCGAGCGGTACCGCGGCATGCTCGAGTCGCGTCGTCGCCCGGCTCCAGTCCTTGTCGCCCGCCCAGCCCGCGACCGGCGCGACCACGACGCCGGTTGCCCCGGCCAGCGAGAACACTGCGATGCCCCGTTGGCCCAGGCCGAACGGCGGCTGAAACAGCCGCAGCGCGATTGATGTCCAGAAGAGGCCGAACGCCGCCATGCACAGTCCTTGCCAGGCGGCCCGTTCGCGCAGCGCGGGCTCCGACGCCAGGATGTCCCGGAGCGACCGGATCAGCGACGCGTAGCCCGCTGAAACCGGCGGCTGGCGGCGCGGGAGCGACCACTGCAGCGACACGCTGGGCGCGGCGCGTCGGAAGAGACCAGTCCAGGGTGGTTCCCGCGGCGGCGAACAGCACCGGCGCCGCGCCGGCGATCTGGATCGGGATGTGCCTCCAGGCCCCGGCCTCGGAGGTCAGCATTGCGTCGGACAACGGCCGCGGGCGAGGTCTCTCGAATCAAGATGCCGTGCCGAATCGCTTACGGCGCAGTGCCCCGCGCGGCGGATGCGGTGGCACTTACTGCACTACGGCAAGATGACGAGCCAGCCGCTCGATCTTCGCGTGCGCATCGGAGATCGAATGCCGATGGCGCTGATCGCCGAACTCCTGGAACTCGATCGCAACGCAATGAAGGTCCGTCCGGGCGACGCCAATGTAGTGGGCACAAGTCCGAACATGGGACTCGAGGTGTTCCCGGTCCTCTCGAATGCCGCCGACGCCAAAGCCGAATTCCCCCGAAGCCGTCAGCAGTACCAGCTTCTTGCCGCTCAGCAGCGGCGACAGCGGCCATGTCGTCTCGGTCCGGTCGAAGCTGAACGTGCGGCGAATGCGGATGACCTGGTCGAACCAGGCCTTCAATGCGGCCGGCATCCCGTAGTTGTAGCGGGGCGCCGACACCACGATCACCTCCGCTCGCTTCAACTCGTCGATGGCCTCGTCTGAATAGCGCAGGACTTCTTTCTGTTGTTCGGTCTGCTGCTCATCCGGCGTGAAGCAGGCCGCTATCCAGGCCTCGGTCAGCATCGGTGGCGGGCTGGTTCCCACGTCGCGGCGGATCAATGTATCCCGAGGGCGATGCACCTGCCAGTGTTTCAGGAAGAGCTTCGACATCTCGCGCGAGAGCGAGCCTTCGTTGCGAGCACTTGAATCGATGGCGAGCACGTTAATCATGGGCAATCCAGTTGGCCTCGAGGTTGGACTTGTGCGTGGTTCGAGCCTCACGCTCCTCGACATCCGGGGAACGGGATCGAACCGATCGAGACAGCACTGTCGGCGCCGCGCGCTTCGTCATCAACCGAGTAATTCTTCGACTGGGGCTGAGTAAATTTCATCGCATTCGGGGGCCGAGGTCGCAGCCACCGGTCTCGATTCTTCAGCGGGCTGCAAGCATTCGCACCTTGGTTCGCGGACGGGTCGGAACTACCGCGCCCCGCGCCGAATCGTCCCGCCTTGCGGCATGTGAGGCCTATCCATTGCGGCTAGCATGAACGCCGGAGCGCATTGGACCGCCCCCGACTTGCCATGACGCCCCTGCGCCGAAAACTGCCCCCGTTGAACGCATTGCGAGCATTCGAGGCTGCGGCACGCCACCTCAGCCTCAAGAACGCGGCCGACGAGTTATGCGTCACCGCTACGGCAGTGAGCCATCAGGTTCGCCACCTCGAGAGCCTGGTCGGTACACGACTGTTCGAGCGCCTGCCGCGCTCGATCGCGCTCACGCCCGCGGCGCTGCGGCTGTACCCGGTGTTGCGTGACAGCTTCGACCGCATGGCCGCCGGGGTCAACGAACTGTCGGCTTCGAGCCGCCACATTCGCATCAGTGTCACGCCGGCCTTCGCGTCACGCGTCATCGTGCCAGCGTTGCCGCAGTTCTACTCCGCGCATGCGGAGACGACACTTGCGATCGACGCGACCGAGCGGCTGGTGGACCTGCGTCGCGGTGAAGCGGACGTGGCGGTGCGCTACGGTCGTGGCGATCACGGGTCACTGGACGCCTGGCCCCTCGCCGACGACGAGTACATCCCAGTGGCGGTGCCGGGCCTGGCCCGCGGAGGCCTGACGGCGGCGGCGCTGAAACGGCAACGCCTGCTGCACTTCCGCTGGAAGAACGAACAACTCGGCGGCCCCACATGGGGGCGCTGGATGACTGCTGCCGGCTCGCCTGGTTTCAATGAGTCGGACTGCGTGAATTTCAGCGACGAGGCCCTCGTCGCGCAGGCAGCTCTCGATGGTGTGGGCGTGGCACTGCTGAGCAGCGTCCTGGTGCGCGGTGAACTGGTACAAGGCCGTTTGGTGCAGGTGCACCCTCTGAGCCTGCCCGGCCTGCGCTTTTCTGCCGTGGCAACGCCCGACCATCCCGAACGCGAGACCATCGTCGAGTTCGTGCGTTGGTTGAAGGCACTGATGCAGGGCCCTCAATCGCTCTGATCCGCTTCCGGATGGGCGCGATCGAACAGCACCTTGCCCGCGCGGATCGTGTAGCGGACATCGGAGAACGCGCGAACACCTTCCGACTTCGGGTCCGACCCGAGCACGGTCAGGTCGCCGTCCATGCCCGGAGCAACACGCCCTTGGTGGCTCGTGGTCTTGAACAACGCTGCGGGCGCGGTCGTCAACATGGCCAGGATGTCGTCGATCTTCAGGCCAGCCAGGGACAGCTGCCTGTATTCCTCGGAGACGTCGTAGTCGGCGAGAAACCCCGTGTCGGTTCCGAACACCAGGGGGACGCCGGCGCGATGGGCCCTGAGCACGAGGCGTCGAATTTCCTGGATGTTCCTGTCCTGGGCGAACAGCTTCAGCGTGGGGACGATCGTGACGCGTCTTCGGGCGAGGTCCCGGATCTCGGTCTGGTCGAAACCATGAACGTCTTCCAGCGCGTGCGCAAGTACGTCGACGCCGCTGGCCGTGGCGATGCGAACCCCTTCAAGGTTCGTCGGATGCGCAAAGACGATCGCACCCAGGCGATGCGATTCGGACGCTGCGGCGGCGGCGATGTCACGGCGCATCGGCTGCACCTGTTCGGGAGCAACGATCGAACCTGTGAACAGTTTGGTGATGTCTGCGCCGGCGGCAAGATTTCTCGCAACAAAGTCCCGGGCTTCATCGGGCGATGCGGGCTGGCCCACTTTCGTGGTGAAACCAGAGGGCAGGTCGGCCAGATAGAAGGGCAGGGCCTTGGCGGGAAACACCGGCAGGCCGGCCGTCCGGATGTGCGGTCCCGCGACTTCCCCGCGCTCGATGCGTCGCCTCAACTCGTTCGTGACGGCTGGATCCGATCCCGTGTCGACGACCGACGTGAATCCGGAATGCGTGAGCATTTGCTGGAGTTGCCGCTCCAGCGTCCGGGGCGGCAGATGCGCAACGCCAAGCCACTGGGGCCCGACGAAGTGGACGTGGGCGTTCCAGAAGCCCGCAAGGATGACGCAGCCATCGCAAGCCAGTACTGTGGTGCCCGGCGGCAGCGCGACGCGATCCGAGACCGCGGCGATCCGGCCGTCGTGGATCAGCACCATGCCGTCGACGAGCGTGGCAACGCCCGGCGCCGGATAGATCCTGGCATGGACGATGGCGATATCCGAGGCCCGGCAATCCGCTCCCGTGATGCCAAGGGCCGCAGCCAGGATGATTGCACTCGTCTTCATGGGCAGGTTCCTCATGTCACTCGATTCTTGACTCATGTGCGCGTTCGACCACGCGGGTGGGCGAGGCCCCGCGCGCTCGCGGGAATCTTTCCGTCATCGGTCACCTTTGTGCCTGCCCGCGCGTCATGCCCAGGACGTCCCTCGCCACCCGGCCCGCCGGGTGGCGAGAGACGTTCATCGCAGGCGAAGATCTCCGGGAGACTGCCGACCTTCGCCGATGTCATGAACTTTTGGAAAACACACATGGAACCAAGAATGAAGAATCCCGCATTGGTGCTCGAAGGCGCGAATGCGGCCATCAGATCGCTGATTTCGACCGTCTTCAGCAGCGGAGTCCCAAAGTCGACCTTGGACCTGGTCGGCTTGCGCACGGGCCAGATGAACAACTGCGAGTTGTGCATCGGGCAGTCGCTGGGCAGCGCGGAGCCCGGCGAGGCGGCTCGCGCGCGCCTCGATTCAGTGGCCACTTGGCGCGCGGCGTCATGCTTCAGCGAGTCCGAACGTGCTGCCCTCGAACTGTGCGAGGCAGCAACGACGTTGGCCAACCGATACGACTCGGTTCCGGACGCGTTGTGGCGTGAGCTCAAGCGCCATTACGACGAGAAGCCCCTCGCCGGATTGGTGCTGTTCGTCGCTGCGATGAACATGTTCACTCGTGTCAACGTGTGCACCCGGCAAACCCAGCCGGAATGGGTCCAGGCCGCCTGACCTGGCGACATCCGGGCCATCCACCGCCAGCACGGCCTCGTCCGTGCTGGCACCCGCACAGGAGCTCCACGCCGGATCACCTCGCGCCTGGCTGGTCATCGAGGAGCACCACGTCGCAGGCCAGCAAGGCGGCGGGCTCGGCCACCGCATGAATGGCGGCAATCCGGCCGTCTGCCATCTCCAGCCGAAGCACGAGGAGCAGCCTGCCGCCAGGAGCCACGGCGATATCGACCGCACCGTCCACCATGGCCGGTCTGGCGGCCTGTGCCTTGCCGCTGAACAACTGGGCGACGCGTGGCGCGCCGCGCGCCCGCGCTTGGCCGCCGAGCCGGACAGCCTCCGGGTCTGCCGTCAGCACGACTTCAGGGTCGAGCAGCGTCAGCAGTGCCGCGAAATCGCCGCCGCGCGAAGCGGCGAGGAAGGCATCGACGATCTCGCGCCGGCGTGCGCGATCGACTCCGCCGTCGGCTCGAGCACCTTGCACGCGGCGGCGCGCGCGGCTGGCCAGCTGGCGGGTCGCCTCCTGCGAACGGCCGATGATCCGCGCGATGTCCTCGAAAGGCACGGCGAACAGGTCGTGCAGCACGAACGCGACCCGCTCGGCCGGCACCAGTCTCTCCAGCACCGCCTGCATCGCCAGGCCAACCGAGTCGGCCATCGCAATCTCGTCGGCGGGGTCGGCGCCCGTTGCGGCGAACACGGGGCCTGCCCCGCCGGACTCGGCCTCGAGGCGCTCGATCGAATCTTCCTGGCGCGCCCTGCGGGCCCGCAAGGCGTCGAGGCAGAGGCGTCCAACCACGGTGGTCAGCCAGCCGCCGATGTTCTCGATACGAGCGTTGTCGACCCGGTTCAATCGAAGCCAGAGGTCCTGTACCGCATCCTCCGCTTCGCCGCGCGATCCGAGGATCCTGCGGGCCACCGAGGTCAGGCGAGCTCGATTCGCCTCGAACTGCTCGAGCAGGAAGTTGTCCATGGTCATGTCACATCGCGCTTTCGTGTTGCGTCATGACCTTGACGAACGAACGACAGCCGATGTGACAGATCCTGCCTGCGGGCCGGCATCCTTGCCCGGGTCCGGACTACGAGACGTGGATGACGACCTTGCCGAAATGCTGACCTGCTTCCAAGTGTGCGTAGGCCTGCGCCGCCTGCTCGAAATCGAATACCCGGTCGATGACCGGGTGGATGTGGGCGGCCTCGACCAGGCAGTTCAGGTCTTGAAGCATCGTGCGGCTACCGACGTGGATGCCGCTCAGGTGCTGCACCCCGGTGATCAGCCCGATCGGACCGATCTCGACATCGCCGAAGCCGCTGACGCCGCCAATGACCGACACGGTGCCTCCCATGCGTACCGCAGCCAGCGAGCGGGGCAAGGTGCCTTCGCCGCCGACCTCGACGACCAGGTCGACGCCACGGCCAGCCGTCAGTCGCCGCACCTCGTCCTGCCACTCCGGGTTCGTGCGGTAGTTGATCGTCGCGTCGGCGCCCAGCGCCCGGGCGCGCTCGAGCTTCGCATCGCTCGACGATGTGACGATCGCACGCAGCCCTGCAGCTTTGGCGATCTGCAACGCCCAGATCGACACGCCGCCGGTGCCCAGGAGCAGCACGCTGGCGCCGGGTTGCAGGCCGCCGTCGGCGAACAGCGCGTTCCAGGCGGTGATGCCGGCGCAGGCCAGCGTGGCTGCCTCCGTGTAGTCGAGGTGAGCCGGGATCGTCGCGAGCACCCGCTCGTCCGTGAGGAAGAACTCGGCGAGGACGCCATCGGTGTGCGCGCCGAGGGTCACCGCGATCTTCTCGGGGGTCGGGTCGCCGTCGATCCAGTGGGGGAAATAGGTGTTCACGACGCGGTCGCCGGGCTTGAATCGGGTCACGCGGTCGCCGACCGCGATCACTTCGCCAGCGCCATCGGTCAGCGGGATCACCGGGCGATCGGACACGACAGCGTAGTTGCCATGAGCGAACATCAGGTCGCGGTAATTCAGCGAGACGGCGCGGATGCGCACCAACACGTCGTGAGGGCCCGGCTGGGGCGTCGGGGCGTCGAAGCGTTCGAGACCGGCAATGCCGGCGCCGCAGAGAAGTCGATAGGCTTGCATGGAGGTTCCAGGGGTGAGTCGATCTTTGGCTCCCAAGCCAGGTCATGCACGGCATGCAGCATGGGTTGGCCATGGCACCTAAGATATAGGCGCCGACCCATCCGCAGTGGCGATTCTTCTTCGCAGCGTTGTCGCGTTTCGGGAACCAATTCGTGATCAGCGAACGACTCAACGGCGTCTCGGCCTTTGTCGAAGTCGTCGAGGCCGGCAGCTTCGCGGATGCGGCGGTTCGCCTGTGCGTGACCCGGTCCGCGGTGGGCAAGACCATTGCGCGGCTGGAGCAGCGCCTGGGCGTTCGCCTGTTCCATCGCACCACGCGTCGACAGAGTTTGACCGACGACGGGCAGCTTTACTACGAGCGGTGCGTGCGGGCGCTCGCGGAACTGGACGCCGCAGAGGACGCGATCGACAACGGGCGCCGCGAACCCACCGGACGATTGCGGGTCAGCGTGCCGGTCCTGTTCGGCCGGTATTGCGTGGCGCCCATCCTGCGAGGCCTGGCTCGCGAGCATCCGCGTTTGGAGATCGAGATTTCCTTCACGGATCGCGTGGCGGACCTGATCGGGGAAAGTTTCGACATGGCTGTGCGAGTCGGCGTGCTGCCTGACAGCCTGAACCTGGTGGCCCGGCGCCTTGGAATCCAGCGGATGGCGATCTGCGCGTCACCCGCATACCTTGAAAGGAACGGACAGCCGACCAGCACCGCGGAGCTGGCCAGCCACACCAGCGTCGTCTACGGACGAGGCGGGTCGGCTCCGCCGTGGCGCGTCAGGGAGCACGACGGCAGCGTTCACGAATCGCACATGGCGGGCCAACTGCGCTTCGACGACATGCAGGCGATAGCCGATGCCGCCGTTGCCGGCGCGGGACTCGCCTGGCTGCCATGCTGGTTGATCGCGAAGCATGTCGCTGCGGGCGAGCTCATGCTGGTCATGGACAGCGAGCGCGTCGTGGCCACCGAAATCCATGCGGTGTGGCCGCAAACCATTCGTCTGGCGTCGAAGACGCGCCTGGCCATCGACGCGCTGGTATCGGAGATTCCGGCGATGCTTGCCCAGCCGCAAAGCGATGCGATGCCAGCGAGCGCGTGATCTTCGCGGTTCGCAGACGGCGCGATGCATCGCGTCGCACGTCGCCCGGATGGCCGATCTCCGCGCGCTCGCGCAGATGACGCATGCGGGCGGCTCAACCTGTGGGCATCGCAAAAGCCTCCACCACCGCGTCGGCGACCGCACGAACCCGCGCCGTGCGATGGAGGTCGCCGTGCAGCACGAGCCACATGTCGTAAGGCTCGGCGCGATCCGGCCAGATGCGTCTCAGCGACGGAAACAGTGCCGCGAGGTGGGTCGGCAACTCGCCGATGCCCAGGCCCGCGGCGACGGCGTGGCCCAGCATCATGCCGCTGTTGACCTCGAGCACCGCGCTCGCCGCATGCGTGGGTTCCTGGCATAGCTGCTCGCGCGAGGCGCCGCGGATCCCGCGGTCGTAGACCACGATGTCGTGCCCGGCCAGGCCGTTACCGGGCTCGGGCAGGCTGCGTCGCGCCAGGTAGTCGGCCGAGGCGTACAGCCCGACGGCACGCTGGCCAAGATGGCGCGCGATCAGGTCCGGCGCCTCGGGCCGCACCGAGCGCACGGCGAGATCGGCCTCCCGGCGAGTCAGGTTGCTGAGCTGCGTGGAAGCGATCAGACGCACGACGACGCCGGGGTGGCGCCGCCGCAGCGCCGCGAGCGCGGGCATCAGGAACACGGTCGCGATGGTGTCGGTGCAGGCGAGCGATACCAGGCCTTCCGGCCGCTCGTCCACGCCCTGCATCTGCCGCTGCAGCGCGAGCGCACCCGCCTCCATCTGCTCGGCCGCGTGCAGCGCCAGTTCACCGGCCGGCGTCGGCAGGTAGCGCTTGGGAGTGCGCAGGAACAGCCGCGCCTCCAGCGCCGACTCCAGCGCCGCCAGCCGTCGGCCGGCCGTCGCCTGGTCGATCTGCAACTCGGCAGCGGCGCCGCGCAGCGTGCCGCGTCGGTAGATGGCGAGAAAGACGCGCGCGTTGTCCCAATCCATGGTGATCGTCTCGGCAGTGTGGCTGGTTCGTGCGGCGACGCTATCAGATGCGTCGATGCGGCATGCCCTGCGCTTGCGGGTGACCGCAGCGTGCGTCGGGTCGCTGCGATGCAAGCCTGCATCCCTGCGATGCATCCGCACGACTAGGCGCTGCGCCATGCGATCCATAGCATGGCCTGCATGACAGCCTCTTGCGCAACTGCTTCCAGCCCCTCGACCGTGCCGGCGCGTTCCGACGCGTGGCCGCTCGTGACCGTCGCCTTCGGCTTCGTGATGGCGATGCTCGACGTCACCGTGGTCAACGTCGGGCTGGACGACATCCGCCACGACCTGGGCCTCACGCTTGCCGGTCAGGTCTGGATCGTGGACGGCTACACCCTGAGCTTCGCCGCCTTGCTGCTGGCCGGGGGGGCGCTCGCCACCCGCTATGGCGCGCGCCGGGCCTACTCGGTCGGATTGATGTTGTTCGCGGCGACCTCTCTCGCGTGCGGCGTCGCGCCCGACGGGCCCACGCTGATCGCCGCCCGGGCCCTGCAGGGCGCCAGCGCGGCGTTGTTCGTCCCGAGCTCGCTGGCGCTGATCGCTGCGGCGTATCCGGAGGATCGCCATCGGTCCCGCATGATGGGGCTGTGGTCGGCGATCGTGTCGTTTTCGGCCGCCTCCGGCCCGCTGGTCGGCGGCCTCCTTATCGGCGCCTTCGGCTGGCGCTCAATTTTCTGGCTCAACGTCCCGATCGGCCTGGTTGGCCTGTGGCTCGCTCCGCGCCACCTCGTCGACACGCCGCGCGTGCCGCAGCCCCTGCACGTGGGCGGACATGCCTTCGGCGTGCTCACGCTCGGCGCGCTGGCGTTCTTGCTGATCGAAGGGCCGGGCACGGCGTGGAACGGGCCGGTGCTGATCGCGAGCGCACTCGGCGTGCTGGCCATCATCGGCTTTGCTCGCATCCAGCGCAGCGCTGAGCACCCCGTGCTGCCGCGGCCGTTGCTGGCCGACGCGGCCTTTCGTCGCATCAACGCAATCGGGTTGCTGATCAACTTCGCCGTGTACGGCGCGCTGTTCCTGATGAGTCTCTACAACGCGCAGGCGCGGCATGCGTCGCCGCTGCGCACGGGCCTGAGTCTCGTGCCGCTGATGCTCATGTTCACGCTGGGCAACCTGCTGGCCGCGCGTCTGCTCCCGCGCCATGGGACGGCGTTGCCCCTGCGCGCGGGCCTGGCCCTGGCGGCGATCTCGGCATTCGCGGCCGCGCTGTCGGCGTGGGCGCAGCACGGGGTGCCGGCATGGCGTACCGATGTGTTCGTCGCGCTCGCCAACCTGGGCGCCGCCGTTGCGATCCCGGCGATGACGACACGCGTGATGACGGTCTCCGACGCCCGCCACACGAACGCGGCGGCGGCCGTTCTAAACGCAAATCGCCAGGTCGGAGGGCTGCTCGGTGTCGCGGTCGTCGGCATCGTGATGCACGGCGCGGGCGGATGGGCCGCGGCGCTGCCTGGCAGCCTTGCGGCGATCGCCGCGTCGTTCACCCTAGCCGTGATGCTGACAGGCAATGCGCAACCTTCGCGTGCCAGCGGGGAGCCGACTTCCTGACGAGGCCGGCAGGCAGTTTGCCGCTGACCTTGTGCGTGTGAGGGCCACGCCCAATCGGACGCTGGCGAATCCATGGGATCGTCACGCGAAGAATTCCATGTCCGGATACAGCGAGCGCCAGTGCGCTCGCCGCGGCAGCATGCCGCTTTCCCAACTCCGAATACGAAGATGCTGACGTTCTACGACTATCTGCCATCTCAAAATGCATTCAAGGTGCGTCTTCTTCAGAGCCAGCTGCGCATTCCACATGACACCAAATACGTGAGCATCTTCTCGGGTGAGGGCCAGTCACCCGAATACCGGCGAATCAATCCCACGGGCGCAGTCCCTGCCATTCGATTGGAGGACGGTCGCGTGCTCGCTGAATCCAACGCGATCCTGACCTTCCTGGCAGAGGGGACCGATTTCATGCCGAGTGATCCCTTCGAGAGGGCGAAGGTCAACCAATGGTTGTCCTTCGAGCAGGACTACGTGCAAAACACGATCGGTTCGCTGCGCTACTGGACGATGACGTCGAAGCTGGATAGCCGCCCCGCCGATCTTGTGAGATCGAAGATGGCCACCGCCATCAAGGCCCTGCAAATCCTCGACGAAGAATTCTCATCGAAGCCATTCATCTGCGGGCAACATTACACGGTCGCGGACATTTCCCTGTACGCCTATGCCAGCAGGGCAGATGAGGCAGGAATCTCACTGGCTCCATTCAAGCACTTTGAAAGATGGGTCCAGCGAGTCGAACGAACGCCCGGCTTCGTGGCAGAGATCTACCCCTATTCCATCGACCCGCGCTCGTCGGGCGAATTGGCATGATCGTCACTCGCACCTACCAGCCAAAGGACGCAACGGAGATCGAGCGATTGGTCGGGGAACATCCCTTTGGGCTTGTCGTCAGCTCGGGAGCCGGCCTGCCCATGGCAACTCCATTGCCTTTGTTGCTGGAGCAGTCGGACGACGGTGGCGCTTGCCTTGTCGGGCACTTTGCGAAGGTGAACCCACAAGTCGATCTGCTGCGCGCATCTCCACGAGCACTTGTCGCTTTCATGGGGGTCAACGGCTACGTGTCGCCGTCGTGGATGACTGACCGCACCCAGGCACCGACCTGGAACTACGAAACTGTTCACTTCGAGGTGGACGTCCAATTCGATTCGAGGCCGCTGGCGACTCGACATGCGCTCGAACGCCTCGTTGCGCATGTCGAAGGCGCGCGGCCGAACGCCTGGCGCATCGAAGACATGGGGCCGCGATACGAACGTCTGGCGGGTGCGGTGATCGCCTTCCGCGCCAAGATCATCGCGACTCACGCGAAGTTCAAGCTTGGCCAGAATGAACGGCCCGACGTCTACGAAGAGATACTGAACGGCCTGGAGAGCAATGGCGGTCACGACCTGGCGGCGGCCATGCGGCGTGCCGCGCGGTCCGGCTCCCAGACGCCGATGCAGTGATCATGCAGGCGGCCGAGAACATGACGAGGGACGCGGCCTCGGGGTGACCTGCTCGCCGGATCGGCCGCGTCGCCGGGCCAGGCTGTGAAATCTTGATTTGCTGGCAAAAAGGTGGCCTGGAGCTTCGGGCAATACCGGGCCTCGCGGCCGCACTTCAAGTCCTGGATCCCGCACGTCGTCGCCGCGTTGTTGCATCCGCGGCTCCTCGTGGCGAACATCGTGCTCGCGCCTTCAAGGCATGCCCCGCCACCCACGCCTCCTCGATCATGCGTTTCGCCATCGCCACCCTTGCGCTCAGCCTTGCCGCGCTCTGCGGCACCGCCCAGGCCGCCCCGCCAATCGCGTTCGTCCACGTGAACGTGGTTCCTCTCGCGGTCGACGGCGTCCTGCTCGATCAGACCGTCCTCGTTGATGCAGGACGGATCCAGGCCGTCGGGAAGGCCGTCACCATCCCCGCCGGCGCCACAGTCATCGACGGTCAGGGTACTGCCTACCTGTGCCCCGGTCTCGCGGACATGCATACGCACTCGGACACCCGCGCCGACATGGCCGTGTACCTGACGAACGGCGTGACCTCGGTGCTCAACATGGGCGAAGCGTCGAACGCCTTCGTCGGTCGCACCAAGCCCGCGGCAAACCGCACCGAGATCGCGTCGCCGCACATCTATACCGCCTTCCGCATCGACGGCTCGGCGCGCTATGGCAGCTTCGTCGTTACCACGCCCGACGAGGCGCGCTGGGCGGTACGCCTGGCCAAGACGAACGGCCACGACTTCATGAAGGTCTACAACGATCTCTCACCCGACGCGTTCGATGCCCTCGTCGATGAGACGCGCCTCCAGGGTCTGCCCATCGTTGGGCACGGCATCACGCGCGTCGGCCTGCGGCGCCAGCTCGCCGCGGGGCAGCTGATGGTCGCGCACGCCGAGGAGTTCCTCTACACCGTCTTCGACACCGATACCTCCAAGGACGCGAACGCCGCGCCGGACGACGCGC
The DNA here is from genome assembly GCF_023231945.1 of Scleromatobacter humisilvae. GTDB lineage: Bacteria > Pseudomonadota > Gammaproteobacteria > Burkholderiales > Burkholderiaceae_C > Scleromatobacter > Scleromatobacter humisilvae. Next base: position 1,352,337 of record NZ_JAJLJH010000001.1, on the reverse strand, counting down.
AGATCCCCGCAGTCGTCGATCTCGTCAAGCGCAGTCGCGCCTTCGTCACCGCCGACCTCGCCACCTATGCGGCGATCGCCCGCCAATGGGGCAAGCCTGCGGTGGTGGATACCTTCCTGCGCGCGCCCGAGTCCCGTTACGTTTCGCCGCAGGACCGAATTTCCTGGAAGCTGGAAGACTATTCAAGTCGGGCTGGCAGCCTCGACGATCGCCTTGCGTTCCTCTCCCGCTTCGTCAAGGCGATGAGCGATGCTGGCGTGCCGCTGATCACCGGCACCGACGCGCCGGCGATCCCCGGAATGGCGCCGGGCTTCTCGCTGCACGACGACATGGACCGGCTGGTCGCCGCCGGCCTGTCGCGGCAACAGGTGCTCGTGGCGGCGGCACGCGCGCCGGGCGAGATGATGGCGCGAGCGTTCCCTGGCAAGGTGCCCTTCGGCACCGTGACTCCGGGCGCCCGCGCCGATCTGGTGTTGAGCGCGGCCAACCCTCTGGATGATCTGGCGGCGCTGCGCAGTCCGCTAGGCGTCATGGCGGGCGGACGGTGGTTCGACCAGATGCAGCTGCAGGGACTCCTTCGGGACGTCGCGCGGCGCTATGACGAGGCGGCATTTCCACGCTGAGCCGCAGCAGTCGCCAACTTCAATCGGCACCCTGCGCGCGAACCCGCGCCCGGTACAGGGCCGCGATACTCATGCCGCTGCAAGCGCATCTCGCCAACTCGGGTGGGCCGGCTGCCACGCGAGATCGGTCCTGACCTTGGCGTTGGAAGCACCGCGAATCTCGTCCATCATCACGACGCCAGCTTGGCCGACGGCCAGGCGCCCGAGCAGGCGCGGAACGTGCCAGGGCTTTCCCGCGCCAAGCTGTCGGGCCAGTTCAGGCAGCCACGTGTTGACCGGGGCGGGGTCGTCGTCAACGATGTTGTAGATGCCACGGCGACCGCGCTCGACGGCCGCCACGGTCGCCTCCGCGGCGTCGGCGACGTGGATGAAGGACCAGACACCGGCTCCGTCGCCCACGATCGGGAATTTGCGAGCCCGGATCGACTCGAAGATCTCCGAGCCCGGCGCCAGCGCGGTGTCAGGCCCGTAGAACCAGCCGTAGCGCAGAACGACGCCGGCGGTCCAAGACGCGCCGAGCACCGCGTTTTCGAGATGCACCATCGCCGCCTGGTTCTCGCGCATGCCGGCCACCGGGGCCGCGTCGAACGCGTCGTCCTCGCGCTTGAGCGCTGACCCGGTGCGCGCATACGGAACGATGTGGCTCTGCGCCACGAAGCGGCTGACTCCCGCCGCGCGCCCGGCCGCGAGCAGGTGGTCTGTTCCGATGGTTCGCAGCACATTGGTTGCTGCGAAGCTGCGCTCCATGTGGCGCGTGTCCACCGCAGCAATGGACGTCAACTGGTGCACGATGACATCCGGCCGCGCCCGCCGTACCACGTCGGCCACCTGATCGGCACGGAGTGCGTCCGCAACCACAGGGACTGCTCCCCAGGCCTGGAGCATCGACCGCTTGGAGTCACTGCGTGTCATCGCGTGGACCTCATGTCCCGCCGATACCAGGCGGGGTACCAGCTGCCTTCCGATTGCGCCGGTCGCTCCGGCCACGAAAATCCTCATCAACATCTCCTCGAGCTGGCCATGGATTCAGTCGGCCCGGCTCGGACCTGTGAACCCAGGTCTGGGCAGCAACTTCAGTTCAATCCGGCCTTGTCGAGGCCGAGCATCTTGTCCTGCGCGCCCGGCGTGGGCAGGAAGGCCGCGTTCAGGCGGTTCCATCCGTTGATGGCCACGATGCGGAAGGTCAGTGCCGACAACTCCTCCGGGGAGAAATGCTCGCGCGCGTTGCCGTAGGTCGTGTCCGACACGCCCTCGGGTCCCAGTCGCGTCAGCGATTCTGTCCACGCCAGTGCCGTGCGCTCCTTCGGGGTGAACAACGGCGACTCGCGCCAGACGGCCACATGGTGCAGGCGCAGGTCGCGCTCGCCGCGAATCCTGGCTTGCTTGACGTGCATGTCGAGGCAGAAGGTGCAGCCGTTGAGCTGCGAGGCGCGGATGTCGACCAACAGCGCCAGCGACTCGTCCATGCGGAAGGCCATGTTGAAGTCGAGGTACTTCCTGAAGAGGTCGGGGGCCTGCTGAGCGTAGTCGAGGCGTTGATGCGAGGTGCTCATGGTCGTGATCCTGGGCTGGTGGTGGGGATGCGGCCCGCCGTAAACGACGGACACATCCACAAGACGAGGCAGCCATCCGTTTCGTGACATCGAGGCGCGCTGGCGTCGCAAGATGGCCCGCGGCTTGCACGGATCGCGTTGAATGGCAGCACCCAAGGGCGCCCGTTCGGTCGTCGCAATGGGCTTGCTCAAGCCTTTATCGCGCTCGCCAGGGGATGAAGTTGCGCATTCCCGCGGAGTCAGTCGATTGGAAGCTTGCCGTCGGCCTTGATCGCCTTCAAGGAGAAGGACGACTCGATCGAGGTGACACCCGGCAGCGAGCGAAGCTTGGCGCTCACGAACTCGCCATATTCGCCGAGGCTTCGCGCGACCACACACAGCAGGTAGTCGACGCTCCCGGAGACGTTGTGGCACCAGAGAACCTGCGGCACAAGCACTACTTGGCGTTCGAAGGCGGCCTGCAGCTTCGGGTCGTGGCTGGAGAAGCGGACTTGGACGAACGCAGTCACTTCGTACCCGAGCTTTCGTTGATCCAGCACGGCGCGATAGCCCGCAATGACGCCCTGCTCCTCCAGCGCCCTGACGCGTCGCCAGGCGGGGGCTTCGGCAACGTGGATGCGCTTGGCGAGTGCGGCATTCGACGTCCGCCCGTCGTCCTGCAACACGCGCAGAATTTCCTGATCCCGCTTGTCCATGCTTGCTCATCAACCCAAGTGACTTCGACCGCCGAAGGTAAGAAGCTTACTTTGCAGCCGATGTCTCGAGCAAGAACGAAAGAATCTTTTGTCGGAACATGGATAGATTACCCGCACGCATCGCACTGTGCTTGGCCCCAAGCTCACCTTTGATCAGTACCCCAACGTGTCGACGCGCCCCATCCTGTCGTCGAGCGCTCGACGCGGTGTTCTTTCGGCCTCAAGGAAGCCAACGTGTTCGCAGAAGTGCCGCAACGGTTGAGTGCCTGCGCGCAGCCGAGTGTCAAATTTGAATTGAAGGAGAGATCCATGTCGAGACAGTCCACCTTCGCTGAGGGTCTCATCGCACCCGGCCCAGCCAATGAATATCGCGGACCGCTGATGCTCTACGGGCAATTCGTCGGCGACTGGACGACGGAGACCACCGAGTTCCGCGCTGACGGTTCGAAGCATCTCACGAGGTGGGATGTTCGCTTTGAATGGGTGCTTGAAGGCCGTGCGATCCAGGACATCTGGATTACTCCGCCGCGCCGAGGAACGACGGTGCCGTGGCACGACAGCGGCAATCGATACAGCACGACAGTTCGCGTCTACGACCCGATGATCGATGCTTGGCACATCGTTTGGATCAATCCACCCACCGGTACGATTGTTCGGCAGCTGGGCCGCAAAGTGGGGGACGAGATTGTTCAGATTTCGGATGTTGATGCAAGCGGCAGGATCACGCGTTGGGTCTATCGAGACATTTCGGCGAACAACTTCCGTTGGTCCAACGAATGCTCGACAGACAACGGACATACCTGGCACCTCACGCAGGAGATGCTCGCAACTCGAGTTCGCGGGCAAGACACACCAGCTTGACCGAGTTGCAAACCCACGGTGAGGCTCGGCAGCCTTTCGGTCACCTCACCAAGACGAAGCCGCTGAGCGCCTTGTGACATTCATGATCGTCGCGCAATGGCGCGCAGCTTGTCCGGGTTGCGCTGGACGTATATGGCGCCCACCCGGTCGAATTCGCGAGCCGAAGGGGCGAGCGCGATGGTCTGAACCGGACTCCCATCGGCAAGGTCGTCGACGATCAGACATCCGGGCAGACCGTTGACATCGATCGGCACCAGTCGCCAGCCGCGGCTGGTCGGCAACTGCGCAAAGCCGATGAAAGTACGCGCGATCAACTCATTGCCGCGAAGGGGCAACGGTATTGCGGAGACTTTACCTCCGCCGTCTGCCAGCGCCACGGCATCGGCCGTCAGCATCTGAGCCAAGGCTCCCACGTCGTGGCTGCGCACAGCGTGCACGAAGGCTTCGATCAGGCGATCACGCTCCTCCTGCGCAACCTCGCGCCGCGCATAGTCGGCCTTGATGTTCCTGCGCGCGCGACTGGCGAGCTGGCGGCATGCAGTCTCACTGCGCCCGAGGTGCCGCGCAAGCTCGGCGAAGTCGAGATCGAACACGTCGTGCAACAGGAATGCCGCGCGCTCCAGGGGCGAGAGCCGCTCGAGCGCCAGCATGAAGGCCACCGACACGTCCTGGGCGAACTCGGCCTGTTTCTCAGGGCTGGGTTCCCAGCGGAAGAAGTCATCGTCATCCAGCAACGGCTCGGGCAGCCAGACGCCGATGTAGTGCTCACGCTGCGCGGCCGCGGAACGCAGCTTGTCCAAGCATAGATTGGTCACCAGTCGCGATAGGTACGCACCAGTAAGCTCGACCGTGGATTCGTCCACTTCAGCCCAACGTAGCCAAGCCTCTTGGACAATATCTTCCGCCTCGGCGCGCGAACCGAGCATCCGATACGCCAGCGCGCGGAGCCGACGCGCGTGGTCCCGGTCGTATCGGGAGGCACGGGCAGCGGCCGATCGGTCAACGTCGTTTGTCATCGGCACAGCACCATCCCTGCATTGTTCACCATTCGGCAAGACGAAACATCCCGCGGATTTGTGACATCGACGTCGTTGTGTGCTTGCGGAAGTGGCGTGCACATCAGCGCAGCGACCATCGCTACAAGCTCGCCAGGGACTTTGCCAATCGACATTCAGTGATCCCGGTCGAAGCCTGCCAGTTCGATAGTGGACAAGGCCATTCGCCTTGTCACGACGCAGACGCTGCGGGCTCAATGGCCAGCCGCAGGCTCGCTGCGCTCAAGGAAGGAAAGACACGCTCAGCGGCACCGCTGAATCGACGGCCTCTCCGCTGTCCGAGATCGTGCCGGTCGCCGGATCGATCCGAAGCAGCGACACGCGGGCGCTGTTGGCGACGAGCATCCAGTGACCTGACGGATCGATGGCAAAGCCCCAGGGCATGTCGCCGCCGGAGGCGATGCGCTGCAGCCAGACCAGCTCGCCGGTCGCAGCGTCCCTTCGATACGCGACCACCGTGTTCTCGCCACGATCAGCGACATAGACGAAGCGCCCGTCGGGGCTCAGCGCAATCTCGGCGCCGCTCTTCGCACCCTTGAAGTCGGCGCTGCTGACCGCGAGCGACTGCAGCGTCGACAGCCGCGCCTCGCGCGCGTCCCAGCGCAGCGCCTGCACGTCGGCGCTGAGCTCGTCGAGCACGTAGGCGAAACGGCCGTCCGGTGAGAACACGGCGTGGTGCGGGCCGCTGCCCGGCGCGACGGTGTACGCGTGCGACTGCGCCGCGTCGTCTGGCCGCAGCGCGTGCGTCCCGCCATCGAAGCCGTAGACGAACACGCGGTCGGCGCCGAGGTCGGTCACCAGGGCGTGGTGGCCCGTGGGGTCCAGCGCGACCCCGTGCGCATGGGCCTTGGTCTGGCGACGCGTCGGGCCCGAGCCGGTCTCGGTGACGGTGCTCGCGACGCCGCCCACGCTGCCATCGGCGGCGAGCGGCATGGTCGTGGCCGAACCGCTGAAGAAGTTCGCCGCGATCAGCGTCGAGGACGGCGCGTCCAGCCACAGGTGGGTGGTGCCGATGCCGCCGGCATCGGCGTCGCCGATCTTCGCCAGCGCGCCGGTGTCGCGATCGATCGCGAAGGCGACGATGCGGCCGTCGTGGCCTGCGATGTCGTCGGCGACGTAGAGCACGCCATGCACCGGGTCGGCGACCGACCAGCGCGGCTTGATCAATTGCGCGACCGTTCCCAGCGACGTGAGCCGCCCGTTGCAGGCGTCCAGGCGCAAGGCCTGCAGCTGGCCCGAATCGGTGCCGACATAAGCGAGGCGCGCCGGCGCGCAGTCCGGCGGCGGCACGGAGGCACAGCCGGCGAGCGACAGCGCGACGGCGACGCCCGCGGCGCATCGCCTCGGAAGAGAGATCGGAGCCATGCGGCGAGTGTCGGTCAGACCGCCCGCGATCAGAAGTGCGCCTCGGCGACGAACACGGCGGCGCTGCGCTTGATGCCGACGTTGGCCACGGGCGTGGTCTGGAACGTCTGCGGATCGAAGGCGCCCGTCTGCGACGGCGCGCCGAACATGTGATTCCAGTACTCGTAGCCCGGACCGATGTACAACGTGCGCGGATGGCCGATCAGCGAGCCGATATCCACCATCAGCGCGGTGCGCAGCAGGGTCTCGGTCGTCGTCTTCTCAGGGACGTTGGTGGAGACGTCGAAACCGTCGCCGCCCTTGGGCCCCGTCAGCGCCAGGAAGCCCTTGAACACCAGCGGCACCGGCGCGCCGTTGATCGGGATCATCCAGGCGCTGTCGACGTGCCACGCAGTCTTGTAGTGCAGGTCGACGCCGGTGATGCCGTTGTAGTTCTGCTCGTTGCGCGCGCCCACGGTGAGGTTCCAGTAGCCGGGCACGGCGAACTCGGCGGTCAGGCCCAGCATCCACATCTTGGCGCGCTGCTCGAACTGGTCGTCCTTCGTGCCCCATTCGTAGCCGGTCGTCAGGCCGAAGTCGCGGATGAAGCCGACGCCCAGGTGCTGGTGCAGGATCTTGCTGCCGCTCCACTCGACGTGGCCGACGCTGTAGGTCTCCTGCGCGCCGTGCGTGCCCACGCCGTTGATGCCGTCGGCGCTGGCCTCGGGGTTGTTGCGATCGGAGACCAGGTAGTCGACGTTGAAGTAGTAGCTGCCCAGGCCGAAGCCGCCGGTGGTCGTCAGCGAGCCGATGTTCTGCGCCACCTTGGCCGAGCTGCCGGGGAAGTGGAAGTTGTTCGAGTAGCGATAGCCGACGAAGGTGTCGTTCCAGTTCGTGGGCGGCGCGCCGTGGGTCTCCTGCGCCGGCGGCAGGTGCGTGTTGTCCTCGGCGGCGTGCTGCGCCTGGGCGCCGCCAACGAGGCAGCAGGTCAGCGCGGCGGCCTGCGCGACGCGAAGGGTGATGGTGGATTGCATGGTCTCCGGTCCTCGTCATGAAAATCTGGGATGAGCTCCGCCCAGGCCGCGCCGCGAGGCGTCGCGGGCGGGCCGGGTGCGCCGCGGTGGGCGCGCGTGTCAGGGGGAATCAGTCGTTGGGAACGTATAGAGGCATGGCCTCTTCCCACAGCGTGTCCGTGATCGGATGCGGGTCGCTGCCGTCGGCGTTCATGGCCCAGTTCTGGCCGTCCGGCTGGAAGCTGTTGTCGTACAGCGCGAGTTCGTCGCGGAAGCCGTAGTTGCCGGAGTTGTAGGCGATGCGGCCGTCCCAGGTCCAGGTGGCGTGCGCGTCGTTCGACGGGCCGGTGGTCAGGCGCCTGAGATCGCTGCCGTCCGGCTTGATCGTGAACACGTCGAAATTGAACTTGTTCGGATCCTTCGCGTCGACGAGCTTGCGCGTGAAGACGATCTTCGTGCCGTCCGGCGACCACCCCGGCGTGTTGTCCGGCTCCGTCGTGAGCACCGTCGTCTGGCGCGTCCCGAGGTCGAGGATGCGCAGGCCCTTGGCCTCGTTCGACCACACGCGGTAGACCAGCTTCTTGCCGTCCGGCGAATAGCTCGGGAAGCCGGCGTTGGTGCTGCCGTCGGTCAGCGGCTCGGGCTTGCCGTTCATGCTGCCGTCGGCCTTGATGCGCATGAGGGTGCCCTTGCCCATGCCGCGCGTGAAGAACCACTGGCCGACGCCGAAGGCGACCCACTCGCGGTTCGGCGACCACGTCGGCTGGAACGCGCCGGCCAGGCCCTTCATCACCATGTCCGCGGGCAGGCCGCTCGTCATCGGGTCGTAGATGCGGCGATAGCCCGTGAAGTCCGGATTCATCACCGCGATCGACGAGCCCACCGCCTTCTCGGTGTAGACCAGCTGCTTGCGGTCGGCCGACAGCTGCGGGAACACGTCGGTGTAGCGATAGGCCCAGTCGGGATCGAAGCTGAACAGCGGCGTGCCGTTCTTCGTCGCGGGGCGGAACGTGACCTTCTCGTAGACCATGGTCGCGCCGTCCGGCGAATAGCGCGGCGAGCGCAGGCCCGAGTCGGGCGTCGCGCGGAACTTGCCGCCGGTCGTGTACAGGCCCTCGGTCGCGCCGCCCTTGACGTGGTACGCGACGTCGGTGGCGGTCAGGAACTGCGGGAACACCTTCATGCCGGGCGTGGCCGTCAGCGTCTTCTTCGAGAGATCGGACAGCTGCACCTGCACCAGCTGCGAGCTCACCTTGTCGATCAGCTCGGGACGATGCGCGCCCCAGGTCGATTCGACCGGCGTCTCGTAGAACACGACGCTCCTGCCGTCAGGCGACCACGCCGGCGAGCCCTCGTCGAAGCCCGGGTTCGACGCGATCTTGCGCAAGCCCGTGCCGTCCGGATGGATCACGTAGATGCTGCCCTCCTGCGTGCGCTCCCAGCCCACCGGCAGGTTGTGGCCGCGCCAGTCGCTGCCGATGTCGGACGAGAACGCGATCCACTGGCCGTCGGGCGAGATCGCCGGGCGGAAGAAGCCGTGCGGCTTGTCCGCGTCGAACGGGATGTCGCCGGTGACGTTCTTCAACGCGCCGGTGGAGATCTTCAGCGTCCAGATGTTGGTCGTGCCCCAGCTGTTCGCGCCGCGGCGCGAGGAGACGAAGGCGATGGTGTCGGCATCGACCGGCGAGAACACCGCGGCGTCGTCGATCGCGATGTGGTGCGTCAGGCGCTGCAGGGCGCTGCCGTCGACCTTGACGCGATAGAGCTCCGACTGGCCCAGGCCGTCGCGCTCGGACGTGAACACGATCCACTTGCCGTCGGCCGAGAACGCGGCGTGGTAGTCGAAGCCGGGCGTGGCGAGCAGCCTGTGCTCGTTGCTGCCGTCGGCGTTGGCCACGTACAGCTCGGACGTCACCGGCCCGACGCGATTGAGCAGCAGCGTGCCCTTGGTGGCCGCGCCGGCGTCGATCGCGCCGGCCAGGCCCATGGCCGCGACGGCCGCAGAGGCGAGGAACCCTCTTGGAATCATTGAACTTGTCTCCGTGTCTTCGTCAGGTCTCGTGAATGGCGCGGTCGTCGTTCTTGTTCGCCATGCGACATCGAACTCACCGATTCGATGGGATGAAGACTAGGGGATCCGCCGGCCGATGGCTCTGCACAAAACGGAGATTCATTGGCATTTTTTGCGTGCCCCGGCGCGGGCCGCACCGGGCAGGCCTCAGTCGGCCGCCCGCACCGCGGGCTGCTCGCGCGCCGCCAGCCGGAACTGGCTCGGCGACTGGCCCGTCTCCTTGCGGAAGAAGCGCGTGAAGTACGCCGTGTCGAGAAAGCCTAGCCAGTAGGCGATCTGCTCGATCGACATGTCGCCGAAGATCAGGCCGCGCTTGGCCTCGGTGATGATGCGGGCGTGGATCAGCTTGGTCGGGCTCAGCCCGGTGGCCGCGATGCAGGCCGCGCGCAGCTGCGTCGGCGAGACCGCCAGCATCGACGCGAAATGCTGCAGCCGCAGGTTGTCGCGGTAGTGCTGCTCGATCAGCTCGCGGAAGCGGTCGGCCAGGCGCGTCGCATTGGGCGTCGCGCCCTCGGCGTCGAGCTCGTCGAGGTTCGCGCAGCGCACGAGCAGCAGCAGCAGCGAGGTCAGCAGCGCCTCGGTGCCGATCACGTGGCCCACGGTGCGCGCCTTGACCTCCTGGTCGAGCTTGCGGATCGTCTCGAACACTTCGGCCTCGGGGTCGCCCGTCAGCGGAATGATGCGCGGCAGCGTCCACAGCTGGCTGAACTCGGGCAGCTTGGCGTTGATCTGCGCGAGGTAGCTGACCTCGACGGTGACGACCCACTTGTCGACGTCGATGTCGTAGTCCAGGCCGTGCACGCAATCGGTGGGCAGCAGCAGCGCGCACGGGCCCTCGAAGGACACGCTGCGGCCCTCGAGGTTCATCACGCCGCGGCCGTTTCGCACGAAGATCACCTGGCCGTAGCCCGGATGCGCGTGCGGCTCGGTGCGCCAGCGGCCGCGGTCGGTGACGCGGCCGACGTTGACGAACCACTTGTCCTGCTTCTCGGGACGTTCGACGTAGAGCCGCACCTTCGGCACGCTCGACGGCGTCGCTTCGTGGTGGTGGGTGGTCTGGTGCTTCGCCAACGCGCGTGTCATGGAATCCGCCAACCCGCCGCATCCCGGCAGGTGGGTCATCATGCACTCGCCATGTTTCCGCTCCATCGCGGGCATTCCCGGAACCATCGTCCAACGCCTGCAGCCGCGTCAATCCGCGGCGTTCCAGTACATGAAGCCCATGCCCTCGCCCGTGCCGGCGGCGGTGCGCCAGCAGGGCACGTAGTCGACGAGGCTCATCTGCGCGCCGGTCTCCTGCAGCGCCTTCATCACGCTCACGTAGAGCTTGATCTCCGACGTGCCCGACTGGTAAGACCGTTCGTCCACCGCGGCCAGGCCCTCGTAGTCGTAGGCGGCCAGCATCGCCATGATGCGGCGGTCGAACTCCTCGTCGTTGACGAAGTGCGACAGGCCGCCCGAGGCGATGATGCCCACGCGCACATCGTCCGGCCAGGCCTTCAGCGCCTCGCTGAGGATCCGGCCGAACTCGATGCAGCGCACCATCGACGGCTGCGTCGGCGGATAGAAGCAGTTCATGATCACCGGCACGTGCGGCGGTGGATCGTCGCCCATGATCTGGTGGTAGACGAAGCTGTAGGCGTGCGGCACGACGGGGTAGTCAGGCAGCGGCTTCATCCACACGTTGTCGGGCCACGCGAACAGGTCGGTGAGGTCGAAATTCTCTCGCTGGAAGGCCTGGACCAGGTAGGTGGCCAGCTCGGGATGGCAGGGGTGCGTGACGTGGTGGTCGGGCGCGTAGACCGCGCGCTGCGGCGGCCCGTTGTGCACTTCGGCGCCGGTGTAGATCGCGATCGACGGCGAGAAGTCGGTGAAGATCTCCTTCTGGTCCTTGCCGAGGATGATGGCGACGTCGACGTTGGCGCGCCGGTAGGCCGACGCCATCTCGTCGAGCGCGGCGCGGCAGCGCGCGGCACGCGCGGTGCGTTCCTCCAGCGTCAGGAACGGCGCGAAGGCCGCGCTGCGATGGGCCTCGAGCTCCGGGTAGGTCCACGTGCGGTTGCGAAACCAGAGCTCCGGGTTGTTGCGGTCGCGCTCGCCGTTCTTGAGCCAGTCCTCCGGCGCCTGGCCCAGCATGCCGCTGTGGGGCACGGCCATTCCAAATACGATTTTTGCCATGGGCGGTTTCAGCAGAAAGGGATCATTGGTGGGCCGGTGCGTCGGGCATGCCGGCAGGCAGGGTGGGCGTCGCGGGGACAACGTCGGTGACCTTCGGTGACCACTGCGGGCGCAGCAGGATCGCCGTGGCGGCGGCGCCGATCAGCAGGAACACGAAGATCACCAGCATCGGCAGGTCGTAGCTGCCGCTGACGTGCAACAGCCATCCCGACAGCGTTGCCGCGACGCCGCCGGCCAGGCTGGTCGCGACCTGCTGCACGCCGGTCACGAGCCCGATCGCCTGGCGCGGGATCAGCGTCAGGCGCGACAACGCGAGGTTGTTGGCCGTCGCCAGGCCGAGGAACGACAGCGAGAACACGTTCCAGAACAGCGCCCATTCGAGCGACGTTGCGAACGTGCCGAGCATCACCGTGCAGCCGCCGATGAAGCCAGCGATGACGAAGGCCTTGCGCACGGCGACCGGGTCGCGTCCGCGGTCGATGATCGCGTCGGCCGCCCGCCCCGACAGCGCGGCCACGATCGCGATGCCGGCGAAGCTGAAGAAGGTGTACAGGCCCGACTGCTGCAGCGACAGCCCGCGCTGCTCGACCAGGTAGGCCGGCATCCACGTCATGCAGTAGAACGTGAAGTAGCCATAGCAGAAGTTGTTGATCATGCCGCCCCAGACGACCGGGCTCGCAAGGATGCTGCCCAGCGTGACCTGGCTGTAGCGGCCCTTGAGCACGTCCACGCGTTGCGCCTTCGGCGGCAGGTCGTTGTGCACCAGCAGCAGCCACGGCACCAGCCACAGCACGCCGATCGCGCCCGTGGCCACGAACATCAGCTTCCACGAGTAGTTGACGATCAGCCACGCGCTGATCGGCGCGCCGATCGCCGGGCCGAACTTGTTGCCCATCGTGAACAGGCCGACGGCGAAGCCGGTCTGGCCTTCCTCGAAGTGATTGCGGATCCAGCGATAGCTCGCCGGGATCACGATGGCTTCCGCCACGCCGATCAGCAGGCGCAGCACGATCAGGCTGGCGAGCGCCGACACCGCGCCCATCGCCGCCGTCGCCAGGCACCACAGCGCGAAGCAGATCGCGTAGGGCCACTTGACGCCGTAGCGGTCGGCCACCCAGCCCATGGGCACCTGGAAGACGCCGTACGACCAGAAGAAGGCGGCGTTGACCCAGCCGCGGTCGACGCTGGTCAGCGAAAACTTGCGGATCACGTCCTTGTCCGCCAGCGCCGATGAGATGCTGGTGCGGTCGACGAACGAGATCATCACGCCCAGCGCCAGGAGCCCGAGGACGATCCAGCGGCTCGTCGGCGCCCTGGTTGCCGTGTTGCTTGTCTCCATCTTTGTCTTTCAGTCGCCTGCTCGACGCGCGGTCGCCAGACGGGGTGCATGGCCCCGGGATGGACTGAAGATTAGGCGAGCGGCCTCGGCCTGCCCCTACACAAAATGGAGATTCGCTGGCACTTTTGCGCCTCTCCCGAGGCGGGCATTCAGACGATGGACGATGCCGCGGCGGCGCCGTCCGCGTCCGCCTGCACGGCGCCGATCCGGGGCGCCCAGCGGCGCCGCATCAGCACGATGGTGCTCACCGCGCCGCTGACGAGGAAGACGAAGATGGCCAACATCGGCAGCTCGTAGCTGCCGCCCACGTGCAGCAGCCAGCCTGACAGGCTCGCCGACACGCCACCGGCCAGGCTCGTCGCGACCTGCTGCAGGCCGGTGTTGAGCCCGACGGCCGGCTTGGGGATCAACGTCAGCTTGCACAGCGCGAGGTTGTTCGCGGTCACCAGCCCCAGCAGCGTGAGCGAGACGACGTTCCAGAACAGCGCCATCCCGAGCGAGGAGGCGTGCGCGCCCAGCAGCACGGTCGTCGCGCCCGCGAAGCCCGCGACGATGAAGGTCTTGCGCACGAGCACCGCGTCGCGTCCGCGTGCGATCAGCCGGTCGGCCGCCCAGCCCGCGAGCACCGCGACGACCGCGATGCCCGCGAAGCTGAAGAACGTATACAGGCCGGACTTCTGGAGCGACAGCCCGCGCTGTTCGACGAGATACGCCGGCATCCACGTCATGCAGTAGAAGTTGAAATAGGCGTAGCAGAAGTTGTTGATGAGACCGCCCCAGACGACGGGACTCGCCAGCAGGCTGGACAGCGGCACCGACGACGCGGCCCGCGCTCGCGCGGCCAGCTGCGGCTTCGTCGGATGATCGTTGCGCAGCATCAGCAGCCAAGGCAGCAGCCAGACCAGGCCGACCAGACCCGTCGCCAGGAACATCCACTGCCACGATGACGAGACGATCATCCAGGCCGCGATCGGCGCGCCGAGCGCGGGGCCCATCTTGCCGCCGATCGAGAAGATGCCCAGTGCCGTGCCCTTGCGGTGCTCGGGGAAGTGATCGGCGAGGTAGCGGTAGGTGGCCGGGATGACGACCGATTCCGCGGCACCGATCAGCAGGCGCATCAGGATCAGCGCCGACACCGTCGTCACCGCCGCGGTTGCCGCCGCCAGCAGGCACCAGAGCAGGAAGCAGATCGCGTAGGGCCACTTGACGCCGTAGCGGTCGACCAGCCAGCCCATGGGCATCTGCAGCACGCCGTACGACCAGAAGAAGGCTGCGTTGAGCCAGCCGCGCTGCACGTTCGTCAGCGCGAAGTGCTGGATGAAGCCCTTGTCGGCCAGCGCGGACGACAGGCTCGTCCGGTCGACGAAGGAGATCATCAGGCCGAGCGCGAGCAGGACGAGCACGCCCCACGGGTTCTCCGTCCTGTCGCTGGCTCGGGTCGTCGCCATGGCGCGTCCTTCAGGACTTCGGCTGCAGCGCGTGCATCGTCATCGCCAGCGAGATCGACGTGAAGTAGCCAATCGTGACGAGCAGCTCGGCGATCGCCGCGCGGCCCAGGTCGGCGTCGTAGCGCGCAAAGCGCGCGTCGTCCATCGCACCACCGGCCAGCAGGTCGGCCACCGCGTCGCAGACCGCGCCGAGGCGGCCGTCGACGCTCTCGGGTCGGCGCTTGTCCAGGATCGCCGCGACCGCGGCCTCCGGCACGCCGGCCTTCAGCGCGTGCTTGCGATGGTTGGCGATCACGTAGGGCGCGTTCCAGAACACGGCCGTCGCCAGGATCGCGACCTCGGTCTCGGCCTCGCTCAACACGGGCGAGCGGTCGACGTGGGTGCCGATGATCTCCATGCCCTCGGCCAGGCGCGGGTTGTGCAGCCAGATGTTGAACGGTGTCGGGATGCGGCCCCGGCCCTCGCCCAGGCGAGCGATGACCTTCTTCTGCTCGTCGGTCGCGGCCTGCGGGTCGATGGGGGCGAGTCGGTTGTCCATCTTGGAATCTCCTTGCATTCGGATGATCAGGCGGCCTGGGCGGCACGCCAGGTGTCGAGGACACTGGCCGGCCAGCTCACGTGCAGCACGCGGTCGAACACGGCGTACAGCAGCACCGTCACGCATAGCGCCATGATCAGGCTGAGGCGCCAGGACTCGCGGCCTTCGAGGCGCATGAAGGCGACCATGATGATGGGCACCGTCGGCACCATGCCGATCAGCGCGGTGAGCGCGAGGAAGGCGAGCAACCATGCGAGGAAGCGTCCGGCGCGCAGCAGGATCTTGCGGCTGGGCATCGCCGGATCCTGGTAGCTGCCCGAGTCCATGTGCACGCCGCGCGCCGCTGCGGCCTGGCCGCCGAAGAACATCTTGAACGCGAGGCTGACCGTCCCCGCGAGCACCAGCAGCGTCGCGACGACCGTCGGACCGATCCGGGCCAGGAAGGTCCAGTCCTGCGCGCCGACCAGCGCGCACAACCCGATCACGATGAAGAACAGGTGGCTGAAATCCTCGCGGCCGAACGCGATCCGTCCGCTCGGCCGCAGCATCGCCACGCCGCCCTGGCGCAGCATCTTGACCAGCGGCGTGAAGAAGACCAGTGCGGACAACGTCAGCAGCACCATCACGCCCGGCCGCGCCATCCAGTCCGCGCCGTAGCGGATGAAGGAGATCGACATGTAGCGCTCGATCAGCACGCCCAGCACCAAGCCGAGGATCAGCGGCGGGCGCGCCCACTTCAGCCGCTTCATGGCCCAGCCGATGGCGCCGAAGATCAGCAGCACGATCAGGTCGCCCCAGCTGCGCGAGCCCTCGAAGGCGCCGACGAAGACGATAGGGATGATGACCGGCAGGATCAGCGTGTAGCGCAGCGTCGCGATCTTCGCGAACTGCCCGCTGAGCAGGAAGCACAGGCCGGCACCGAGGATGTTGGCCAGCGCGATGGACCACACCATCGAGTAGGTCAGCGACAGGTGCTTGGTCAGCACGTCCGGCCCCGGGATGAAGCCGTGCACCATCATCGCGCCGAGCAGGATCGCCTGCACCGCGCCGCCGGGAACGCCGAACGCGAGCATCGGCACGAGCATGCCGCCCTCGCGCGCGTTGTTGGCCGACTCGGGCGCGATCACGCCGCGCACGTCGCCCTTCGTGAACGTCTCCTTGGCGCCCTTCTCGGTCTGCAGGGCGTGCCCGTACGCGATCCAGTCGGTCACGGCGCCGGTGATGCCGGGGATCATGCCGAGGAACGAGCCCATCACGCTGCAGCGCAGGACCAGAAACCAGTTGCGCATCGTGTCGAACACCCCCAGGCGCATGCCCTCGCGCGAGCGCAGGGGCACGTCGCCCGAAATGGCCTGGCGATGGATGGCCAGCTCGCACAGCTCGGGCAGCGCGAAGATGCCGAGGATGATGGGCACGATGGGGATGCCGTCCTCGAGGTAGAGCAGGTCGCCGGTCCAGCGCAGCTGGCCGGTCTGCGCGTTGGTGCCGATCATGCCGACGAGGATGCCGAAGCAGGCCGCGACGATGCCCTTGAGCGGCGCGTTGCCCGACAGCGAGGCCACCATCGCGATGCCGAAGATGGTCAGCGCGAGCATCTCCGGCGTGGCGATCGCCATCACGAGCGGACGCACCAGCGGCACCATGAAGGCGAGCACGACGGCGCCGATCAGCCCGCCCGCCAGCGACGAGCTGTAGCACGCGGCGAGCGCGCGCGAGGCCTCGCCGCGCTTGGTCATCGGCAGGCCGTCGAGCACCGTCGCCTGCGAGCCCGCATGGCCCGGCACGCCGAACAGCACGGCGGTGATGACGTCCGACGTGGCGATGACCGAGTGCATGCCCAGCAGCATCGCGAAGGCCGCGTACGGATCCATCGTGTACGTGAACGGCACCAGCAGCGCGAAGCCGGTCAGGCCGCCGATGCCCGGCATGAGCCCGAGCGCCAGGCCGACCACGACCCCGAGCGCCAGGAAGCCCAGGCGATCGAACGACATCAGGATGGTCAGCGCGTGCCCGGCTGCCGAGAGGGTTCCCAGGAAGTCCATGTCTCGTCTCGTTGTGCGAAGCGTCTCAGCGCGCCCTGCGTGTCATTGTGGCGGCGGGTTCACTTGCCTGCATCGGCCAGCGTCGGATAGAGCCGCTTGGCCGTGCGACCCCACACCCAGGCACGGTCGTCCTCGCTCAGTGCCGCGAAGCAGGCATGGCCTTGCTCGATCAGCTTCTTCAGCGGGCCGGCCGAAGCCGGGTAGTTGGAGCCGAAGGCCAGGTGATCGGCGCCGAACACCTCGACGAGCTTGGCGAAGAACGGCTGGGCGCCGCCCGGCGCCTTCTGCGCCAGGTCGAAGGTGCGCGGCGTGATCTTCAGGTAGACGTTGTCGTGGCGCGCGAGCTCGAACAGGCCGGCGCAGGCCTCGTACGGCGGCCCGGCCTCCAGGTTCGGGCGGGCGCAATGGTCGAGCGCGATGCGCACCGTCGGGAAGCGTTGCGCGAGCGCCGCGACCATGGACAGGCCGTCGGGCGTGGTCTGCACCACCATCGTCATGCCGATCTCGGCACAGCGCTGCCAGACCGGGAACGTGGCCGGATCCAGCAACCAGCTGCTGTCGCCTTGGTGGGTTGCGCCGCCAGTGAACAGGCGGATGCCACCCATGCCGCGCGCCAGCCAGTGGTCGAAGATCCGCAGCGCATCGGGCGCGGCGACGTCAAACGAATAGACGCCCGTGAAGCGCCGCGGCTGCTGCGCGACGCAATCGGCGACGTACGCGTTGTTGTGGCCGTAGGTCGTCGACGAGTGCACGATCGCCGCCTTCGCGACGCCCGCCTCGTCCATCTCGGCCACGAGCTGCTCGAACGTGATGGGTCGGGTGCTCGACCAGTTCGAGCGGTGCCCCTCCTGCGGCGTGATCGGGTATTTCGCCGTGTCGGTCGAAATGATGTGCGGATGGATGTCGATGATCTCGAGCGTCATTTTCCAAACCCTTTCATGGGACGTGTTCAGCCACTCGACGCGGCGATGCCGCATCAAGAGCGTGTCGAGGACGAGGAGCCTCCAGCGGCGGTGCTTCAGGACTCCGGATTTCTGAGCTTGCGCACGCCGTCCAGCGCCGGCGTCGGTGTCGCGTACAACTGGCTCACGATCTGTTCGACGGCCGCGCCGTCGATCGCGTCGATCGGGTAGCCCTGCTTCTTCATCGCGGAGACGAACTTCGTGTCCGCGACGGTCTTCGCGAACGCGGCGCGCAGCGCCGCCAGCCGATCGGCAGGTACCCCATCGGGTACCGCGAGCGGCCGGCCAGCCTGGAAGGGCAGCAGGAAGAAGTCGAACAGCGCCTTCACCTCGGGCCGCGTGACGTAGCTGCCAAGGTTGGGCACGTCGGCGAACTCCGGCGGGCTGCTCCAGCCCAGATGCAGCAGCACCTTCAGCTTGCCCTGCGCGATCATGCGTGCGGGCTCGCCCTCGCTCAGCCCGTCGACGGTGGACGCCCATCCATCGACTTCGCCGCGCTGCATGGCGAGATAGACCTCGCCGCGGCCCGTGTAGCCGGGCACGATCGCCAGCTGCGTGCCGAGGTATTTGTCGAGCAGCGCCGGCAGCATGCGGTTCTCGTTCGAGAAGCCGGTCGCGCCCAGATAGATCTTCTTGCGGAACAGGTCGTCCGCGGTCTTCGCGCCGGAGCGCGTCATCGCGACGATGCAGTACTCGACCTTGCTCAGGCTGCCCAGCCATCGCGCCCTGCGCGGATCGAAGACGTTCTGGCGCGGGTCGAGCAGCGGGATGTAGAGGTTGTTGCGCTGCAGGAATCCGATGGCCGTGCCGTCGCGCGGCTGCCTGGACTGCAGCGAGGCCGCGGCCACCATGCCGCCGGCGCCGATGACGTTCATCACCACCGGATCGGGCTTGCCCGGCAGGTACCTCACGAAGGTCTGCGCGAACTGGCGCGCGATGATGTCGGTGGGCGTGCCCGCGTCGGCGCCTACCAGCAGCGTGAGCGCCTTGCCGCGATAGAACTCCCCGACCGACTGGCCGAAGGCAGGCGCCACGCCCGTCGCCGCGAGGGCGAGGCCGGACAGTGCCGTTCTGCGTGTGATGCCCATGACTCTTGTCTCCTGGTGTCGACTCGCGGACTCGGACCTCTTCGACGGGCCGTGCATCCTGAGCGTGAAGCGATGTTAGAGCGCGCCCGTCCCGGCGTGTCGCCGCGGGACTCGAATCCGATGGCCGGCGCGAAGTTTTGAATTGGTGGCGGTTCGCGACGCGCCCTACGCTGTGGCGCCAACCAGAGAGGCCGTCAATGTCGCATCCCTTCACTCGCCGCCGTTTCCTGCACAACGGTGGCCTGCTCGGCGCCGGACTCGCGATCAGCGGCTTCGCGCGCGCGTCGGCGACCCCGCTGCGCATCGTCAGCAATCCCGGCCTGGAGAACGCGACCCTCAACGCACTGATGGAGCGGCAGGACTACTTCCGCCGCTTCGGCGTCGAAGTGCAGAACATCGAGGTGCCCGGCGTCTCGGGCCCGTTCGATGCGATCGCGGCCGGCGATGCGGATGCGTGCTTCGTCTCCGGCTACAACCTCGTGCTGCCGCGCATCGCGCAGGGCTCGCCGCTGCGCATCGTCGGCGCCGGCATGCGCAAGGTGGCGCTGGTCGTGTTCGCGAAGCCCGGGACGATGCGCGGCCTCGCCGATCTCGAAGGCAGGACGGTCGCGGTCGGGCCGCGCCTCGGCCTGCTCCACACGTTGATGCTGCGGCTTCTCGCGGAGAAAGGTCTCGACGCATCCACGGTGAAGTTCGTCGACAAGGGCGGCAACGACCAATGCTACGACGCGGTCGTCCAAGGCGAGGCGGACGCCTGCTGCTCGAGCGTCTCGCACCTCGACGACACGAAGGCACTCGTGCCACTGGCGGGCGGCAGGCTGTGGCAACAGTTGCCGGGCTGCGTCTTCCAGACCGCCTACGCTTCGACCGTGGCGATCGCGCAGAAGCACGAGTCCCTCGTCGCCGCGATGGCGGCCCACGGCGCGCTCTACGAGTACCTGATGTCGCCCGACGCGCGCGACGCGTTCTTCGAGGCGCGCCGGCGCGCCTCGAAGAAGTTCGACCCGGCCTCGGCACAGGCCGTCTGGGACTTCAACCAGACGCAGCGGCCTTACTCCCGGGACCTGTCGATGACCGCCTCCGATCTCGACTACCTGCAGGACATGGACGTCGCACTGGGCAGCCTGAAGCACCGGTTGCCCATCGACGACCTGGCCGACATGCGGGCGGCCACGGAGGCCGCCCGGCGATTCGGCTGAGCCTCGCGGCCGTCGCGTCAGAACCGGTACAGGATGCCGGTGATGACGCTTCCCTGCTTGCCGCCCGCGGACGGGGTCGCGGAGGGCGTGCTGGCCGACGCGGGCAGCGCCAGCGTGCCGTCGTTGTTCATGAGGGCGCCGGTCACGTACAAGGTGGTGTCCTTGGAAACGATGTAGCGTCCGCGAAGATTGATCAGCATGGCCTTGTTCGGCGAGTCCTCGTACTTCAGTTCGCCGAGCAGGCCGTCGAAGTAGAAGCCGTCGCCGACGGGCACGATGGCCTGCGTCCAGTACATGTCGCTCTTGGGCGTCTTGCTGCCCTCGTTGTCGCGCTGGATCCACCCGGCCGTGAGCTTCGCGCCGCCGTGCAGCTTCAGGTAGCCGCCCAGCACGAAGCGCGTGTCCGTCGTGTTCGGCGTCGTGAGACCACCGTACGTCGCCGACGTGCCGCCCCACAGGCGCTCGAAGGAACTGGTCAGCCCCCAGGAGCCGCCGTCGTACTTGATGCCCGCGGAACTCTCGCGGCACTGGCGATTGTTGGATGCGACTTCGCCGGGGCAGTCCGCGCCCGCGTTGTTCGACGGGCCGGTATTGGCGGCGTTGCCGTCGATCGCGTCCCAACCGGCGCTCCAGTTCACGCCGGCCGTGACGGGGCCCCACTTGCCGAAATAGCTGATGGAGTTGTCGGCGCGCGGGTTCGAGATGCGCGGATCGAGCAGGCGCAGGCCCTGGTTGCCGGTGCCGTAC
The DNA here is from genome assembly GCF_023231945.1 of Scleromatobacter humisilvae. Taxonomy (GTDB): domain Bacteria; phylum Pseudomonadota; class Gammaproteobacteria; order Burkholderiales; family Burkholderiaceae_C; genus Scleromatobacter; species Scleromatobacter humisilvae. The sequence goes on along the minus strand of NZ_JAJLJH010000001.1, from coordinate 1,331,581 downwards.
GGGTTGGCATCTTCCCAGCCCATGCGCGCCATCGTGTACTGGCGACCCAGGCGCACGGTGCCGAAGCCTCCGGACAGGCCGACCCAGGCCTGGCGCCCGAACAGGCGGCCGCCGATGCCGGAGCTGCCGTTGTCGGGTGCGAAGCTGCCCTCCATGTTGAAGGAGCCCTGCAGGCCCCTGACCAGCTGGCCGTTGCCGATCAGGCCGAAGTGCGGTGTGATGATGCCGTTGCTGATCCGCACGGCATCGCTCTCCTTTCCGCTGGCCAGGTGTCCCCGCAGGTCCTCGACGCCGACGTCGATCATGCCGTAGAAGTTGATCTTCGCCTTCTCCGATCGCACGAGCGCGGCGCCTTCGGGCTCCTTGTCGACGTCCACGGCGCCGGTGGCTTCCTCGTTCCCCTGCTTCGACAGGCCTTCCACCGCCGCCTTGCCGACCGGCGCCGCGACGGGTTGCGGCGCGGCGCTCCGCGCGGTCGCGTTCAGCTTCTCCTCGTCGGCCTTGACCTGCGCCTTCAGCTGCTCGATCTGGCGCGCCATCTCCTCCAGGCGCTTGAGCACGTCCTGGTTGCTGGTCGCGGCGCCGTTGTCCTGCGACCAGGCCGGCATGCACGCGGCCATGCAGGCTGCGACGACCAGTGGCGACGAGCGGCCCAACTTGAGTTCTTTCATGATGTCTCCGGTTTGGAAGGTAGTCGTGTGCCGGGATTCTTCAGCCCCGGCATCTGGGTTCTCTGCCTGAACGGTCGATCGACGATTCGCTCGCGATGAAGCCGTCGCAGTGCCCGGATCGAACGCTCGTCCGCAGTGACGCTTCGAGCCGATCCGAGGCGCGATATTAGGTTCGCGAATCGCGGCGTGAACGGCTCGCGGCGCAAATTCGATGGGCCTCGAAGAGATCCGATGGGACGCGTTTTCACGCGCCTCCGCCGTCGCTTTTCGTCCTTCTGGCGCACGCCATCGGATCTCGTCCGGACCCCATCGGAATTCGATCCGAGGCCGTCCGCGAAGGGCCAGTCAAACCTACTATCGCGCCTCGATCCGGGCAGTCCCGGATCCGCATCGAGGCACGAACCTGCCGCTGCACGACCCGGCCCGGCCGCTCATCGCCACGCGAGGCGGCGCCCCAGACAACCCATTTGGAGACAGACCCATGTCCGCGAAAGTCCACCTCAAGATCGCCGTCGCCGAACACCCGGTGACCTCGGCCATCCGCAGCGGCGCGATCCCCATCGAAGGCGTCGACGCCGAGTTCGTCACCGTCAAGCCGCAGATCGGCGCATTCCGCCGCATGGTGCGCGACGTCGAGTTCGATGTCTGCGAGATCGCGCCGACCACGTACATCATCGCCCGCGCCTACGGCGCGCCGTTCGTCGCGCTGCCGATCTTCGTCGTGCGCCGCTTCCACCATTCGGGCCTGCTCGTGCGTCCCGATGCCGGCATCAGGACGCCCAAGGATCTCGAGGGCAAGAAGGTCGGCGTGCGCGCCTACTCTGTCACCACCGGCGTGTGGACGCGCCAGGTGCTGATCGACGAGTTCGGCCTCGATTCGTCGAAGGTCACCTGGGTCGTCGACGACGAGGAACACGTGACGCAGCTGAAGCTGCCACCCAACGTGATCCATGTGGCGAAGGGCGATTCGCTGGCCGACATGATGGCGCGCGGCGATCTCGTCGCCGGCTTTCACGGCAACGCCGGCGTCGGCCGCACGGGCGATCCGACCGGCGGCTGGAAGGAGGTCGAGGCCGACTACCCGGATCTGTTCCCCAATGCGGAGGCGCTCGAGGCGAAGTCGTATCGCGAGACCGGCGTGTACCCCATGCACGGCACGATCGTCGTCAAGGATTCGGTGCTGGCCGAACACCCGTGGGTCGCGAAGTCGATCTACGACGCCTTCGACAAGGCGAAAAAGGAATGGCTCGCCAAGCTCGATGCCGGCCAGGCCACGGACAAGAGCGACAAGAAGTACCTCAAGCTGCGCGAGATCGTGGGCCACGACCCGCTGCCCTACGGCATCGAAGAGAACCGCAAGACCATCGAGGCGCTCGAGGCCACCGCGTTCAAGCAAGGCCTGACGCCGCGGCGCATGGCGATGAGCGAGCTGTTCGTCGACCCGCGCGTCTGACCGGAGCAACGACATGATCATCGATTGCCACGGCCACTTCACCACCGTTCCCAGGACCTTCCGCGACTGGCGCGCCGCGCAGGTCGCCGCCGCCGATGACCCCGCCAACGCGCCCGCGCGCGCCGGCGCGCACGTCAGCGACGACGAGATCCGCGAAGCCATCGAAGGCGGCCAGCTGCGCCTGCAGAAGGAGCGTGGCTCGGACATCACGCTGTTCTCGCCGATCGCCGGCCTGATGTCGCACCACCTCGGCAACGAGCGCACGAGCCTCGAATGGGCCGAGGTGTCCAACGACCTCGTCAAGCGCGTGTGCGAGCTCTATCCCGACAACTTCGTGCCGGTCGGCCAGCTGCCGCAGTCGCCGCTGGCGCCGCCGAGGAATTCGGTGCCGGAGCTCAAGCGCATCGTCGACGAGCTGGGCTTCGTCGGCGTCAACCTGAACCCCGATCCGAGCGGCGGCTACTGGACGGGCAAGCCGATGACCGACCGCGAGTGGTATCCGATCTACGAGGCGCTGTGCGAGCTCGACGTGCCCGCGATGATCCACGTGGCGGCTTCGTGCAACCCGTGCTTCCACGGCACCGGTGCGCACTACCTCAACGCCGACACGTCCGTCTTCATGCAGCTGCTGCAGGGCGAGGTCTTCAAGGACTTCCCGACGCTGCGCTTCGTGATCCCGCACGGCGGCGGCGCGGTGCCGTACCACTGGGGCCGCTACCGCGGCATGTCGCTCGAGATGATGGAACGGCCGCTCGAAGACCTGCTGGACAACATCTTCTTCGACACCTGCGTCTACCACCAGCCCGGCATCGAGCTGCTGACCAAGGTGATCCCGACGAGGAACGTGCTGTTCGGCTCCGAAATGATCGGCGCCGTGCGCGGCAAGGATCCGTTCACCAACCACTACTTCGACGACACGAAGCGCTACGTCGACGCGATCGACGCGCTGAGCGCGGAGGATCGCGCCGCGATCTACGAAGGCAACGCACGTCGCGTGTATCCGCGCCTGGACGCGCAGCTCAAGGCCAAGGGGCTCTGACATGGACATCATCGACATCCACCCGCACATCATCTCCGACGACGAGAAGCGCTATCCGCCGGCGCCGCTGTTCGGCAAGCGCTCGGACTGGTCGCAGGAGCGCCCGAGCACCGTCGAATCGCTGATCGCCGCGATGGACGAGGCCGGCGTCTCGAAGGCTGCGGTCGTGCACTCGTCGACCACCTACGGCTTCGACAACTCGTACGTCGTCGACGGCTGCAACCGCTACGCGGACCGCCTCGTCGCGGTCGGCTCCATCGACATGCTGGCCGACGACGTCGCCGCCACGATCAAGGGCTGGAAGGACAAGGGCCTCGCGGGCCTGCGCATCTTCACCGGCGGCTCGACCAAGGACTTCGATCCGAGCGAGCTCGACAACCCGAAGTCGTTCAAGGCCTGGGAGATGTGCGCCGAACTCGAACTGCCCATGTGCATCCAGACCGGTCCGATCGGACTGCCGTACGTGGCGATGCTGGCGCGCAAGTTCCCGACGGTCGACATCATCCTCGACCACCTGGGCCGTCCCGACGTCCTCGACGGGCCGCCGTACGCGAACGCGGCGAGCCTGTTCGACATCGCCGACATGCCGAACATCTTCGTGAAGCTCACGCCGCGCATCTTCGGCGACGTGAAGAAGGAAAAGGCCAGCGCCGAGAGCTTCTTCGCGAAGGTGGTGCAGGCCTTCGGCGCACAGCGCATGGCCTGGGGTTCGAACTTCCCGACTTCGCCCGGCAAGCTGAGCGGGATCCTCGCCGAGGCTCAGGCCGGCCTCGCGAGCCTGAGCGAAGAAGACCGCATCTGGCTCTTCGGCAAGACCGCCCAACGACTCTACCCGGCGCTCGCCTGAAGCGCGAAGGACTCCCATGACCACGACCCGCCTGAACGGCATCATCCGCGCCCTCGAATCGGGCAAGGCCGCGCACATGGCCTTCGCCAAGCTCGACAAGCAAACCGCCATCGAGATGAGCGACGCGCCGTATGACGGCATCGTCTTCGAGATGGAACACAACCCGTACGACGTCTCGGCGCTGGGCGACGCGATGCAGTACATGCTCAGTCGCAAGCAGATCGCGGAATCGGGTGCGATCGCGCCGCAGGTGACGCCGATCGCGCGCATCCCGGCCAACGGCGTCGAGATGAACCAGTCGTTCGCCAAGCAGGTGCTCGATCGCGGCTGCTACGGCGTGATCTGGCCGCACATCGCGACGGTCGAACAGGCCTGCAACGCGGTGGCCTCGTGCCGCTACGCCCGTCCGAAGGGCGCGGCGCTGTACGAGCCCAAGGGCGTGCGCGGCGACGGCCCGGCCAACGCGGCGCGCTACTGGGGCCTGTCCATGGCCGACTACTACAGGAAGGCCGACGTCTGGCCGCTGGCCCCGGAGGGCGAGATCGTCGTCGGCCTGATGTGCGAGAGCCCGGAAGCGATCGAGAACCTCGACGACATCCTCGGGAACGTCCCGGGCATCGGCTTCATCCTCATCGGCGAGGGCGACCTCAGCCAGGCACTTGGATACCCCCGGCAGTACGAGCATCCCGAGGTGCAGGACGCGATGCGCCGCATCGTCGAGACCTGCCACAAGCACAAGGTGGTGGTCGGCAACCCGCACGTCACGGCAAAGAACCATCGGCGCTTGATGGACGAGGGCTACCGCATCCTGCTTTCGGCGCCGCAGCGCACCTACGGCGTCGTCAGCCTCGCGCGCGACCTGGCCGGGTACTGACGCCATGAACGGCGCGGAGAGCCTCGTCAACACGCTGGTCGGCCAGGGCGTCGACATCTGCTTCGCCAACCCAGGCACGTCGGAGATGCATTTCCTGGCGGCGCTCGGCAACAACGAGAGGATGCGCAGCGTGCTGTGCCTGTTCGAGGGCGTGTGCACCGGTGCGGCCGACGGCTGGTACCGCATGAAGGACACGCCGGCCTCGACGCTGCTGCACCTGGGCCCGGGCCTGGCCAACGGCCTGGCCAACATCCACAACGCCAAGCGCGCGTCGTCGGGCATGGTCAACATCGTGGGCGAGCATTCAGCCTCGCACCTGAAGTACGACCCTCCGCTGACGTCCGACATCGAGGGGCTGGCGCGGCCGCTGAGCCACTGGGTCCGGCGTGCCGACGCGGCCGACACTATCGCCTGGGACACGGCCAATGCGGTGGCGCATGCCTCGGAGCATCCCGGCAAGATCGCCACGCTAATCCTGCCCGGCGACACGTCGTGGCAGCAGGCCGGCTCGGCCGTCCTGCCCGTCCGCGCGCGCGCGGCGCGCAAGACGCCCTCGTTCGCCCGGGTGGAACATGTGGCCAGGGTGCTGCGCTCCGGCGAGCCGACGCTGATCATCCTCGCCAACAAGGCCACGCGCGGCGTCGCGCTGGAGCGCGCGGGCCGGATCGCCGCCGCCACCGGCGCCCGGCTCGGCTCGCAGTTCTTCACCGCGCGCATCGAGCGCGGTGCCGGCCGCACGCCGATCGAGCGCATACCGTATGCCGTACCGCAGGCGATGGCATTCCTCGAGGCGTTCAGGCACATCGTGACGGTGGAAACCGCCGAACCCGTCGCGTTCTTCGCGTATCCGGACAAGCCCAGCCTGCTCAAGGCCGAGGGCACGCTGGTGCATCCGCTGGTCGAAGCCGACGAGGACAGCGCGCTGGCCTTCGAGATGCTGCTGGAGGCGCTGGGCGCGACCGGCACCGCGCCGAGGCGGCAGGAACGCATCGAGACGCCCGCCCCCAGCGGGGCGCTCAATCCGCTCTCGATCGCGCACGCGCTCGCCGCGGCACTGCCGGAGAACGCGATCCTCGTCGACGAGTCGCTGACCACAGGCCGCGAGTCCATGGGCCACACGATGGGCGCGCTGCCGCACGACCTGATCAACAACATGGGCGGCTCGATCGGCTACGCGACGCCCGTGGCCACCGGCGCGGCGCTGGCATGTCCGGATCGCCGCGTGTTCTGCATGGTGGGCGACGGCAGCGCGATGTACACGATCCAGTCGCTGTGGACGCAGGCCCGCGAGCAGCTGGACGTCACCACCATCATCTTCGCCAACAACAGCTACGCGATCCTCAAGGCCGAGTACGCCAACATGGGCGCGGGCTCGCCGGGTGCGCGCGCGCTTTCCATGATCGACATCGACCAGCCGTGCATCGACTGGCAGGCCATGGCCAGGAGCATGGGCGTGCCCAGCGTCGCGGTCGACACGGCCGAGGACTTCCACAAGGCGATGGTCGATTCCACGCGCGAACGCGGTCCGAAGCTGATCGTGGTTCGCCTCTGATCCAGGAGACATCCGACATGAATTCCACGATCCCGACGCTGCGCGTCAACCTCGCCGAATACGCGGTCACCAAGGCCCTGCGCGACGGCCGTGCGAGCTCCGACAAGGTCGCACTCGACTTCTGCGGGCCCACGCCCGCGCACAACGGCTTCAAGGCCATGGTGCGCGAGAACCAGTTCGACGCCGGCGAGCTGGCCATCGTCACGCTGCTGCAGGCCAGGGCCTACGGCAAGCCCTACGTGCTGCTGCCGACGCCGATCTCCGGCCGCTTCCAGCATCACTGCGCTGGCTTCAACATCGACTTCGGCCATCTCGACCCGAAGGACATCGAAGGCCGCCAGGTCGGCGTGCGCACCTACACGCAGACCACCGCGCTGTGGATCCGTGGCATCCTGCGCCACGAGTACGGCGTGGATCTCGACAAGGTGCGGTGGATGACGCTGGGCGACGGCCACCTCGCCGAATACAGCGACCCCGCCAACTGCACGCGGCTGCCCAAGGGCGCGTCGATCCCGGACATGATGATGAACGGCGGGCTCGCCGCCGCGCTGCTGGGCGAGGACATGCCCAAGGATCCGCGCGTGCGCACGCTGGTGCCTGACGCGATGAACGCCGCCAAGGCCTGGTACGCGCGCGAGGGCGTCGTGCCGATCAACCACATGTTCGTCGTGCATGCGGAGCTGTCGAAGAAGCATCCCGAGATCGTGCGCGAGCTGTACCGCATGATCGTCGAGAGCCGGCAACTGGCCGATCCGCCGGTGCCGGCCGTGTTCCCGCCCATCGGCCTCGAGGCCAACCGCAAGGGCATCCAGCTGGCGATCGACTGGGCGCTCGACCAGAAGATCATCCCGCGCCGCCTGACGGTCGACGAGTTCTTCGACGACGTCACGGGCAGCCTGGGCTAAGCGGCGCCGCGAACTCGCCCTCGTCGTCGCGCCGTCCGGCGTGGCGACGAGGGCGAAGTCTTTTGCGCCCCGGAGTCCGAAGTGTCAGAACGACCGCGACGCCGCCGCGTCGACCTTGGCCGCCGCGTTGCGCGTTCGCGGCACGAGCGCGACGAGCGACAGCAGCAGCGCGCCGGACGACACCTCGACCGCGCGCGCGAGGCCGATGCGATCGGCCGCCAGTCCGATCACGAGCGCACCCAGCGCCGGGCTGCCGCGCGCGATGATGCCGTGCACGCCGAGCACGCGGCCGCGCAGCGCGTCGGGCGTCGTCAGCTGCACGAAGGTTTGCGTGGACACAAGGCCGCGCGTGATCGCGGCGCCGAGCACGACGGCGGCCGCGACGGCCAGCACGGGGCCGCGGGCCTGCGTCAGCACCATCGCGGCGACCGCGCCGAGGCCCCACCACAGCAGCACGCCGTAGAGCATGTTGGACGCGCGCACGCGCCCCATCACCAGGCCCGACGTCACCGCGCCGAACGCTGCGGCGCTGGTCAGCACGGCCAGTCCCGTCGCGTTCTGCCGGAAGGTGCCCGCGGCGATGGCCGGGATCAGTTCCATCATGGCCCGCACGATGGAGCCGCCGCACAGCATCGCCAGCAGGATCAACCACAGCGCCTGGTCGCGCAGGATGTGCGTGAAGCCGTCGGCCATGTCGCCGAGGAATCCGCGGCGACCCGGCGGCCGCACGTGCGGCGCGATGCGCAGCGTGGCCAGGATCAGCACGAAGCCGAAGGTGACCGCCGCGTTGACGGTGAAGATCCAGACGATGTCCGCGTGCAGGATCATGGCGCCGGCCACCGCGGGGCCGATCATGCGCGTGAGGTTGACGATGACCGAGTTGAGCGCGACGGCGGTGCCCATGTCCTCGCGCGCGACGATCTGCTGCACCATCGCCATGCGCGCGGGCTGGATTGCCGCGGTGAGCGTGCCCTGGGCCGTCACCAGCAGCACGATGCTCACCAGGCCCAGGTGGTTCGTCGCCAACAGGATCGCGGTGAGCGCTGCCAGCACGGCCGACGCGATCTGGGCCAGCACGTTCTGGCGCAGGCGATCCCAGCGATCGGCCGCCACGCCGGCGAAGGGGCCGACGACGACGCCGGGCAGCAGGTCGCCGGCCGAGAGGATGCCCAGCCAGAACGCCGAATGCGTCCAGTCCCACACCAGCCAGCCGCAGGCGGTGCGCTGCATCCAGGTGCCGACGAGCGACAGGCCGTTGCCCGCATAGAACGGGCCCAGCTGCGTTCCGAGCAGCACGCGCAGCGGCGCGGGAAGCGATCGACGAGAAACCGGCACGGCCTTCCCCGCGTCTGGCGATGCGCTGTCAGCGCAGATCGCCCGGAAGCATCTGTTCGGGAAAGTTCTGGTAGCAGACGGGACGCAGCCAGCGGCGGATGGACAGGGTGCCGACCGAGGTCGCCCCGAAGTTGGTCGACGCCGGGTACGGGCCGCCGTGCACCATCGCGTCGCACACCTCGACGCCGGTCGGGAAGCCGTTGGCGAGGACGCGGCCGGCCTTGCGCTCGAGGATGGGCAGCAGCGCATGCGCCGCGTCGGCGTCGGCCGCGTCCAGGTGGATGGTCGCCGTCAGCTGGCCGCGCAGTAGGCGCGCGACCTGGCGCATTTCGTCCACATCGCTCGCGCGCACGACCAGGCCCAGCGGGCCGAACACCTCCTCGGACAAGGCGTGGTCAGCCAGCCAGGCGCGCGCGCTGGTCGCGAACAGGCTCGGCGCCGCGTCGCGCCGGGCGCAGGCGGCGCTGAAGACGGCCTGCACGTCGCGCGAGTCGGCGATGCGATCGCGCCCGGCGCGGAAGGCGGTGGCGATGCCGTCGGTCAGCATGGCCTGCGGCTGCACGCGGCCCAGCGCCGAGGCCACGGCGTCCACGAACGCGTCCGCCGCCGCGCCGGACGGCAGCACCGCGATGCCGGGATTGGTGCAGAACTGGCCCGCACCGAGCGTCAGCGACGCGGCCCAGCCCTCGGCGATCGCGGTGCCGCGCGTCGCCAGCGCCGCGGGCAGGACGAACATCGGATTGACCGAGCCCAGCTCACCGAAGAAAGGGATGGGCTCGGGACGCGACGCGCAGAGATCGAACAACGCCCGCCCGCCGCCCAGCGATCCGGTGAAGCCGACCGCGCGGATCAGCGGATGCTGCACGAGCGCCTCGCCGACGTCGCGCTTGCCACCCTGGATCAGCGAGAACACGCCCGCGTGGACGCCGCAGCGTTCGACCGCGGCACGCACCGCCTCGGCGACGATCTCGGACGTCCCCGGATGCGCGGAGTGCCCCTTGACCACCACCGGACAGCCCGCGGCCAGCGCCGACGCCGTGTCGCCGCCGGCCACCGAGAACGCGAGGGGAAAGTTCGACGCACCGAAGACCGCGACGGGACCGATGGGTCGCTGCACGAGCCGCAGCTCCGGGCGCGGTGGCTGGCGCTCGGGCAGCGCGACGTCGTGGCGGCGATCGAGGTAGTCGCCTTGCCGGATGTGCGTGGCAAACAGGCGCAGCTGCGCCACCGTGCGCCCGCGCTCGCCGACCAATCGGGCCGCGGGCAGGCCGGTCTCCTGCGAGCCGATCTCGGTGATGGCATCGGCGCGCGCCTCGATCTCGTCGGCGATCGTCTCGAGCAGTACGGCGCGCTCCTCGCGAGTGCTGTCGCCGAACGACCAGGCGGCTTCCTCGGCGTGTCGGCAGGCCTCGTCGACCAGCGCCGGCGTGCCGACGTTGAAGTCATGCGACGGGCCCCAGGCGGGCGCCGAGGCAAAGGTCGAGTCGGTCGACTTCAGCTCGCCGGCCACGAAGTGCCTGCCGTGTGGGGCGAAGGAAGGGCTGGGGCGCATCGGGGGTCCTCTGGTTCGAAGTCGCGGGGTCGACGGCGTGTCAGGTTCTCGATGACCCAGCGCGACCCGGCGTAATGCCTTTTGATGCCGGAAGTGTGCGGGCATTCCGCCCTTGATCGATTCCGCCGCGCCGAAATCCAATGGCCTGGAAGAAGAACCAATGGGACCAAATCCTATGACCCTGGACTAAGATTCGATGCAGCTGTCATATTGACCGCGCTTGCACCAGAAGGTCGACAGGAGGCCATGTTCCAGTTCGCCGAAACACCCAACCTCCGCCATCTGAGGATGGTGCAGGTGATCGGGCGGATGGGCGGCGTCAGCAGCGCATCACGCGAGCTGTGCGCCTCGCAGCCGACCGTCACGCAGGCCGTCGCCAACCTCGAGGCGGAGATCGGCACGCCGATCTTCGAGCGCTGCGCGACCGGCACGTATCCCACGCCGCTGGGCCGGCGCTACCTGCTGCGGATCGACCGCTTCTTCGAGATCCTCGACGGTGCCGTCGCGCACGTGCTCGGCCGCCAGGAGGGCGGCACCGGTCGCGCAGCGACGCACGTCGACCGCCTGATGACGGGCACCCAACTGCGATCCTTCATCGTCGCGAGCGAGCTCGGGCGCGTCGAGGAGATCGCGCGCAGCCTCGAGCTCTCGCCCGCGTCGCTGCTGCGCTCCGCGCGCTCGCTCGAGGGCGCGCTCGGCAAGCCGCTGTTCGATCGCACCGCCAAGGGGCCGATTCCCAACAAGACCGGCGAAATGCTCGGCCGCGAGTTCCGCCGCGCGATCCGCGAGATCGAGCTGGCGCGCGGCGAGATCCTGCTGGAGGCCGGCGCCGAGGACCTGGAACTGGTGGTCGGCGCCCTGCCGATGGCGGGCTCGCAGGAACTGGCCGAGGCGACGCGCCGTTTCATGGCCCTGCATCCGAGCGTCAAGGTGCGCCTGGTCTCGAGCGAATACCACGCGCTGCTGGCCGATCTTCACAACAGCCGCATCGACATGATCTTCGGCATGCTCCGTCGCGCCGGCACGCCCGCCGGCGTTCGCGAGGATCTGCTGTTTCGCGACAGCTACTGTCTGGTGGCACGCCCCGGGCATCCGCTGGCGAAGCTGGCTGAGGTCGCGCCGCCCGACCTGCTGGACTGCCAATGGGTGGTGCCGTCGCCGGGCACGCCGCGGCGCAACCGCATCGAGGCCATCTTCGAGGGCATGGCGGCGCAACCACGATTCAACCTGGAGACGTCCTCGCTGGGCATGGGTCGCGCGCTGCTGATGGGCTCTGACGCCGTCACGCTGATGACGCGCTCCGAAGTGCGCAACGACCTCGAGCAGGGTATGCTGGTCGCATTGCGCTGCTCGTCGCTCGACGATGTCCTCCTGAAAGGCGTTACGACGCGGCACGACTGGTTGCCGACGCAGGCGCATACGGCGTTCATCGAGTGCCTGCGGGCCAGCACGACGGAGGCGACGGAACACGTCTCCGCCAAGGGTCGGCGCGAGTCGATGTCGCACGCCTGACATGAGGTCTCGCAGGCGAAGGCGATCGAGCGGGCTCGGGAACTCAGCCCGAACGCTGCTGTGCACGTCGAGCGCGTCAGGCACGCGCCCGAGGGCTCGCCGGACGAGTGGCGCAAGCCCTGAAGGTATCGCTGGGTGGCCCTGCCGCCCGTCTGAAGTCGAAGTCGCGAATTCCATGTTCAGCGGCTTTTACGCCGCGAATTCCATCGTCAGAGACACGCGAGTTCCAGACCCGGTCAAGCCAACTTCGCCAAGCCGCTGATTTGTTGGCCGTGCTCATTTCCACGTTGAATGACTATCGACAGTTCGCGGCCTCGCCGATCAGGTCAGGGCAGATCCGAACGCGTCGCCGCCACGAACCCGACCTCGACCGTCACGCCCGCGCCGCTCGCGGGCGTCCGCAAGGCGACGTCCGCCCCCAGCGCCTCGGCGAACTCCTTGACGATAGCCAGGCCCAGCCCGCAGCCGTCGGAGTCGCTGTCGTTGAGGCGGTAGAAGCGCTGGAACACGCGTTCGCGTTCGGCCAACGGAATGCCGGGGCCGTTGTCCTCGACGCTCAGGGTGACGCGCCGGTCGTCGGCCACGATGCGCGTCGTGACGATGCCGCCCGGCTGCGTGTAGCGGATCGCGTTGTCGACCAGGTTGGTCACGATCTCGCGCAGCGTCACGGCGTGCCCGCGCACGTGGATGTCGACGGCCGAGGCCTCGAAGCCGAGGTCGATATCCTTGCTCTGGGCGCGTCCGGCCATGTCCTCGAGCACGCGTCGAACCACCTCGTCGAGCCTGCCGGACTCGCCCTGCAGGTCGCCCGCGGCCTGCACCTCGGCGCTCGAGAGCGTCAGCAACTGGTTGACGAGGCGCACCGACTGCTGCACCGTCTGACGGATCGCCGACAGCGACTCGGAACGGCCCATCGGCTCGGACGCGCGGATCGCGTAGCTGACCTGGGTGGTGAGCAGCGTCAGCGGCGTGCGCAGCTGGTGCGCCGCGTTCTGGATGAACAGCCGCTGCACGCTGGTGTGGCGCTCGAGGCGGATCGCGTATTCGTTGATCGCGTCGACCAGCGGGCTCAGTTCGACGGGGACGGCCGCCAGCTCCAGCGCGTGGAGCGAGCCTGGCCGCCGCGCGAGGACGGCGTCGCGCAGCTGCAGCAGCGGCTTCAGGCAATTGCGCAGGCCCAGCCACACGAGCAGCGCCACCAGCGCGAGCGCGGCGAGCTGCTGCACCATGGCCTGCATCCACAGGCTCTTGACCAGCGCCGCGCGCCCGTGCAGCGTCTGCGCGATCTGCACGCGCACCGGCTGGATGCCCGTCTCGGTGAGCACGGGTTGCAGGTAGACCACCGCGCGCACCGCCTGGCCGCGGACGACCGTGTCGAAGAATTGCGAGGTCTCGGGCTGCAGCCTGGCGTCCGACAGCGGGAACTCGGAGTAGCCGGTCACCGTCCGCCCGTCGCTCGTGATCACGCGGTAGTAGACGCTGTCGATGTCGCTGGACTGGAACAGCTCGAGCGCCGCGGGCGGCACGGGATCCTGGATGCTGCCGTCCTCGAAGCGCAGCTGTTCCGCGACGATGCGCGCGGAGCCGAGCAGCAGCCGATCCTGCACCACGGTCGCCGTGGACTCGGCGTTCTGCCGGCCGACGACGCCCGCGAGCACGACGGCGCCGGCCAGGGGCAGCATCACCCAGGCGAGCAGCCGGCCGCGCAGGCTATGCGTCATCGTGCACCTGCCTCAGCAGATAGCCGAGCCCGCGCAACGTGACGATGGTCGCGCCGCTGCCCTCGAGCTTCTTGCGCAGGCGGTGCACGTAGATCTCGATGGCGTCGGCGGAGACGCCGTCCTCGAGCGAAGGCAGGCTCTGTCCCAGCACCGATTTCGAGACGGTGGCGCCGACCTTCAGGATCAGCACTTCCAGCACGGTCCGCTCGCGCGGGGTCAGCGTCAGCGGCTTGCCCGCCAGCGTGAACTCGCGGCTGCCGCCGTGATAGACGAGGGCGCCGCAGGCGACCTGCGGGTTGGCGACGTGGGCCGACCGGCGAAGCAGCACGCGGATACGCGCCTCCAGTTCCTCGACCTCGAAGGGCTTGGCAACGTAGTCGTCGGCGCCGTGATCGAGTTCGGTGACGCGGCTGCGCGTCGTGTTGTCGGCCGTGAGCACGATCACGGGCGTGCCGTTGCCGCGTTCGCGCAGGCGTCGCAGCACCTCGTGGCCACCCAGCTTGGGAAGGGCGAGGTCCAGCAGCACGAGGTCGTAGGTCTCGGTGCGCAGGACGAAGTCGGCGTCCGCCCCGTTCTCGACCCAGTCGACGGCGTACTGCTGCTTGCGCAGCGTGCGCGACAGCCAGTCGGCCAGTACCCGGTTGTCTTCGACGAGGAGCAGTCGCATCGCTGGCCGCCCGCGATTTCAGCGCGCCGCCTGCGCGAACTCGGTCGTGTAGGTGCGCGACAGGTCGATCGGCTTGCCGACCACCGCGCGCTCGGCCACGCGCATCACGCGCAGCACGTTGGCCGGACCGTCGGCCGGCATCACGCCGTCGGCGATGAACATGGACTTGCTCTGCTGCAGCGTGCTCACGTAGAGCGCGCGATCGCCCGCCATGTACTCGGCGGGCAGCTGCGCGGCGATCTCCTGCGCACTGTGCGCCGCGATGAAGCGCAGCGACTTCACGAGCGCGTTGACGAGCCGCTGCACGTCTTCGCGATGGGTGCTGATCCACGGGCTCGACAGGTACAGGCAGGCCGCGGGATAGATGCCGCCCAGCGCGCTCGTGGCCTGCTCGGGCGTGCGCAGGTCGACGAGCAGCCGCGCATCGCCGGCCTTGAGCAGGCGCGACAAGGTCGGCTCGGTCGTCATGCCCACGTCGATGCGGCCTTCGCGCAGCGCCTGCGCGAAGGCGTCGCCCGCGCCCACGCCCGCGATCGTGACCTCGCCCTTGCGGATGCCGCCCTGCGCGACCAGGTACTGCATCAGCAGGTGCGTCGACGAACCGAGACCCGTGACGCCCAGCGCATGTCCGCGGAAATCGGCGGGCGAGCGGATGGCATCCGCGCGGCGCGCGGCGACGACCACCGCCTCGCCCGGCGCCTGGCTGAACTGCACCACGGCCTGGACGAACTTGCCCTTGGCCTGCAGGTCGATCGTGTGGTCGTAGAAGCCGACGACGCCCTGGACGCTGCCGGTGAGCAGCCCGTCCTCCGCGTGGCCGCCGGAGGTGTCGCTGAGCACATGGACGTCCAGGCCCTGTTCCCTGAAGTACCCGAGGCGGTCGGCGAGGGCGACGGGCAGGTAGATCTGCTTCTCGACGCCGCCCACCATCAGCTGGATCGTCTGCGCACGCGCGGGCAGCACGCACGCGAGCGCGCACGCGGCCGCTGCCAGCGCGCGCGCGATCGTCGATCGCCGGGTCGTCTCGTCGTCTTGCATGGCGTGCCGCCAATCGTTCTGAGGCCTGTCTCCGCCTTGAATACTACGAGCGCGTTTCGCCCTTGGCACGCGTCGCGTGCGGGGCGTTGTTTGGTCGACTACGTGATTTCCCTCAGCTAATTCTGCTGAAAGCTAATGGAAGGGTGGCCGCTCGTAGCCTCGGCGGCAGACGGGTGGACGCGATGACGTCCCGACCCGCAACACCGGAGACAGATCCTCATGAAAACCGTCATTTCGCGCCGCGCGGCACTGCTCGCGGCAGCCGCCGCACTGGCCGGATCGGAGACGAAGTCCGCCCGCGCGCAGGGCGGCCCCGTCGTCATCAAGTTCAGCCATGTCGTCGCGCCCGACACGCCCAAGGGCAACGGCGCGCAGCGCTTCAAGGAGCTCGCCGAGGAGCGCACCAAGGGCCGCGTGAAGGTGGATGTCTATCCGAACAGCCAGCTGTACAAGGACAAGGAGGAGATGGAAGCGCTGCAGCTCGGCTCGGTGCAGATGCTCGCGCCCTCGCTGGCGAAGTTCGGGCCGCTGGGCGTCAAGGAGTACGAGGTCTTCGACCTGCCCTTCATCTTCAAGGACCAGGCCGCGTTCCGCGCCGTGACCGAGGGGCCGGTCGGCGCCGACCTGTTCCACAAGCTGGAGGCCAAGGGCATCCGCGGCATGGCGTACTGGGACAACGGCTTTCACATCATGAGCGCGAACCGGCCGCTGCACCACGTCGCCGATTTCCGGGGCCTGAAGATGCGCATCCAGTCGTCGAAGGTGCTCGACGCCCAGATGCGCGCGCTCGGCGCGATCCCGCAGGTGATGGCGTTCAGCGAGCTGTACCAGGGCCTGCAGTCGGGCGTGGTCGACGGCACCGAGGGCGTGCCGTCGAACTTCTGGACGCAGAAGATCTACGAGGTGCAGAAGCACATGACGCTCTCGTACCACGGCCACCTGGCCTACGCGGTGATCGTCAACAAGAAGTTCTGGGACGGCCTGCCCGAGGACATCCGCACCATCCTCGACGGCTGCGTCAAGGACGCCACGACCTACGCCAACGCGCTCGCCGCCACCGAGAACGCGATGGCGCTCGAGAAGATCCGCGCGAGCGGCAAGACCACGGTCTACACGCCCACCGCCGACGAGATCAACGAGTGGAAGAAGGCGCTGATGCCGGTCCACCAGGAGATGGTGTCGCGCGTCGGCCAACCCACGATCGACGCGGTCTACAAGGCCGCGGGCTTCGTGCCGCCGAAGTGACCCGAAGCATCTGGATTCCTACGCCAGACAACACCGAGCCCCCGGCGTGGGGCGACAACCACTGGAGACATGACATGAAGAACTTCGCAATGCGCGCCAGCGCGCTGGCCGTCCTCGCGTTGGCCCAACCCGTGTTCGCGAGCGAGGTCGACGACCTGCGTGCCGAGATCGCCGCGCAGAAGGCCGCCGAGGCCGCGCAGAAGGCGCGCCTCGACGCGCTGGAGCAACGCCTGAACGCGATGACCGCCCAGCAGGCCGCCGCGCCCGCGCCGGCGAAGGCCGCGCCCATCCCCGTGGCGATGACCACCGACCAGAACGGCGTCAAGCTCGTCGACGCGCCCTCCGGCGTCTCGCTCTACAACAACGGCACGACCAGCCTGCACATGTACGGCCTGATCGAGGCCACGGGCAGCCACGCCAACCACCAGACGACCGGCGGCGGCTCGACGACCGGCTTCCAGGTCGCCTGGTTCAGCGGCAACCGCCTGGGCTTCGACGCCGACCACGCGCTGGCCATCGGCGACCAGATCGGCCTGCCGGGCCTGAAGGTCATCTCCAAGCTCGAGACCGAGTTCGAGCTGCCCACCGGCGACATGGACACCTCCGACGTCTTCTTCAATCGCGACGCCTGGATGGGCTTCTACAGCGACGACCTCGGCAAGCTCACGTTCGGCCGCCAGAACACGCTGACGCGCGACTTCACGCAGACCTGGGGCGACGCCTACGGCACCGCGGACGTCACGCTGAAGGAAGGCGGCTACTCGAACGTCAACAACTTCAAGCAGTTCATCTTCTACTCGGGCTCGGCCAACGGCACGCGCATGAACAGCTCGATCGCGTGGAAGAAGAAGTTCGGCGCGCATGTCGTCACCGGCCTCGCGTACGCCTTCGGGTCGCAGGGCGCGGGCGGCAGCGGCGACGTCGGCAATGGCGGCTCCACGCCCGGCGACTTCAAGAAAGGCAGCACGCAGGAGGCGTCGATCGCGCTGAACAGCATCGACATCGGCGGCGGCCTCCTCAGCGCCAACCTGTCGTACGACCGCGCCAACGTCAACGACCTGATCCACCAGTCGGAGCTGGTCGGCGGCGACTTCCGCATCGGCATGTTCCGCGTCAACGCCGGCTACGTCCACTACACGGCCGAACAGGGTGCGAACAACAGCGCCGGCACGCGCACCGACAACGCGTGGACGATCTCGGCGAGCCTGCTGCCGACGCCGGAGAACGAGTTCGCGCTCGGCTTCAACGACTCGAAGGGCAAGCATGCCGGCTTCAACGGCGGCGGCAACATCCTCAACCCGTTCGGCAACACGGCCGGCGTCACCGCGGTGGCGGCCAACGGCTCGAAGAAGGCGCTGTTCGCGTCGTACATGTACCACGTCGATCGCCAGCTCGACGTCTACCTGGCGGGCGACTACTTCAAGGTCGACGGCGCCTGGGTGCTGGGCGACGCGCAAGGCAACGGCAACCACTTCGGCGCCGGCCAGGCCTACAGCAACGAGACCGAGATCGCCATCGGCGCGCGCTACAAGTTCTGACGCGCAGCGGCGCGCGAAGGCTTCTTCGCGCGTCGCTTCAAGCGAGCTTCTGGCGATACACGAAGCGCAGGCCCGGCTGGCCGTCGAGCCGGGTCGTCAGCTCGACGCGGCCACCGAGTGCATCGGCGGCGCTGCGCACGATCGCCAGTCCGAGGCCGTTGCCGCTCTGCTGCGTGCCGAGCACGCGGAAGAAGGGCTCGAACACGCGCTCGCGCAGGTCGGACGGGATGCCGGGGCCGGTGTCCTCGATCGCGAGCAGCGCGTCGCCTTCGTCGATCACCAGGCTGACATCGACCCAGCCGCCCGGCGGCGTGTAGCGAACCGCGTTGTCGATGGCGTTGCGGATCAGCGCGAACGCGTGCAGCGAGTCGCCGCGGACCTGCGCGCGATCCAGCCGGATGCAGCCGAGGTCGATCTTGTACGACTCGGCGAGCGCCAGCGTCTCCTCGATCGCGCTGCGGGTCAGCGCGTCGAGCGCGATGGGCTGGTCCGCATGCGGCGCGTCGCCCTGCACGCGCGCGAGGCGCAGCAGCTGGTCGACGAGTTCGGAGTTGCGCGCGAGTCCGCGCTGCAGCGATTCGAGGCGCTCGCGCGCGTCGGGCGTCAGGTCGGCGTGCGCGAGGTTGTCCGCCTGCACGCGCGCCGCGGCGATCGGCGTGCGCAGTTCGTGCGCGGCATCGGCGACGAGGCGGCGCTGCTGCTCGAGCAGGCCGCCCACGCGCGTCAGCAGGCGATTGACAGCGTGCACGAGCGGCAGCACCTCGCCCGGGATGCGGTCGGTGCGCAGTGGCTTCAAGTGACGCACGTCGCCCTCGTCGACCTCGCCGGACAACGCGACCAGCGGCACGAAGCCCTGGCGCAACAGCAGGTTGACGATCAACAGCAGCAGCGGCACCAGCACGAACATCGGCGCCAGCGCCGCCACCGCGTTGTCGCGCGCCACCTCGTCGCGCAGGTGCTGCCGCTGCGCGACGCCGAACGCGCGGCCGTCGACATCGTTGCGGACGAAGACGCGCCAGTGCACCTCGGACGCCTCGAGGTCGTGCAGGCCCGGCGCCAGGCTCGGCGGCAGCATCACGTCGATGCGCGGGTTGGGATCGATGTCCGAACTGCCCAGCGGGCGGATCACGAGGTGCGTCTCGGCATCCTCGCCGTCGCGCGGAAGGAAGCGTTCGCGCGGCGCGCGGACCGGCTGTGTCGCGAGCGCGGCGGCGATCTGCTGCAGCTGCGTGTCCTGCAGGTCGTTCGCGTCCCGGTAGTTCATCCAGAATGTGACGCCCGCCGTCGTCGCGCTCATGAGCACGATGGCCGCGGACAGCCACAGCGACAGCCGTTTGCGCAGCGAATGGTTCACGAGCCGCCTCCGGCCGGGCCGGCGTGCTCGACGCGCCAGCCCAGGCCGCGCACGTTGCGGATCCGGTCAGCCCCGAGCTTGCGGCGCAGGCCGTGGATGATGACGTCCACCGCGTTGCTCTCCACTTCTTCGCCCCAGCCGTAGATCGATTGCTCCAGCTGCGTGCGCGACAGCACCGCGCCGGGCCGCAGCATCAGCGCCTGCAGCAGCGCGAACTCGCGGTGCGACAGGTTGTGGACGACGCCGTTGGACACCGCGCGCTTCTCGGCCAGCTCGAGCGACACGATGCCGTTGGTGAGCGTCGACGTCGTCGCGCCGCCGGTGCGGCGCACGAGCGCGCGCAGCCGGGCGAGCAGTTCGCCCACCGCGAAGGGCTTGCCGAGGTAATCGTCGGCGCCGACGTCCAGGCCCTCGATGCGCTCGTCGACGGAGTCGCGCGCCGTGATCACGAGCACGGGCGTCGCGTCGCCGCGCGATCGCATCCGGCGCAGCACCTGAATGCCGTCGCGCCGCGGCAGGCCCAGGTCGAGGAGCACCAGTTCGTAGTCGTGCCCGTCGAGCGCCGTCGACGCCGTGGCGCCGTCCTGCACCCAGTCGACCGCATAGGCGGCGTCGTGCAGCGCCTGCAGCACGGCGCTGCCCAGCATCTGGTCGTCTTCCACGAGAAGCACGCGCATGGCCGGCTCTCAGCGCGCGACGTGCGGCCGGGCCGCGTGAAGGGTCGGTGTCATGCGCGCACTCTAGCGGCCCAGGCTTAGCTCGGGATTAGCCATTCGCGTTTCGGCGGCGTCCTCCCTGCACGTCGACTCTTAGCCGAGTGTTAGCCGCCGTCGCTTTCGAGCGGTCGGCGACACGGCTGTCATGCAGCGGACAGCGTGCCGCAAGGGTGCACTCGCGACGCCCGCGATGTCACGCCGACGTCACTCGCGATTCCTACCGTCCGGCTTGCGATCCCATCAGCCAGAAGGAAACCAACATGACTCGAGCAAGTGTCCTGACCCTCGCCGCACTCGCGGCCATCAGCGGCGTCGCGAATGCGCAGGCCGTCGCGCCCGGCAACCTCGTCGTCTCGCGCACCGTCTACGCGGGCAACGCCGGCACCGTCGCCGTCGGCCAGGCGCTGCCCGGCGGCGGCAA
The DNA here is from genome assembly GCF_023231945.1 of Scleromatobacter humisilvae. GTDB lineage: Bacteria > Pseudomonadota > Gammaproteobacteria > Burkholderiales > Burkholderiaceae_C > Scleromatobacter > Scleromatobacter humisilvae. Next base: position 1,311,141 of record NZ_JAJLJH010000001.1, on the reverse strand, counting down.
GGCCATCGCCGACGGCTCGTTCCCCGACGTGTTCAAGAACGAGACGCCCGATGCCGCGTTCGGCGTCACCGCGCCGATCTTCCTCGACCAGCTGACGACCAGCGGCGCGCGCGTCGGCACGATCGCGATCGACCCGACGCAACTCAGCACGAGCTTCTCGTCGAAGTCCGAGCTCGGGCTCAACATCTCGCAGGACGGCAAGTCGGTGACCTTCATGGGCTACGTCTCGCCCATCAACCAGCTCGACGTCTCGAACTCGAACACGTCCGCGATCGTCGACCCGACCAACCCGGTGAGGACATCGACGCAACGCGGCATCGGCACCGTCAACCTCGCCACCGGGGCGCTGACCGTCACCGGCATCAACGCCTACAGCGGCAACAACGGCCGCAACGCGATCCTCGCCGGCGGCAACTACTACACCGTCGGCAACGCGGGCAACTCGGGCAAGGGCCCGAGCGGCACCGTGCTGAGCCAGCTGAGCGACGACACCGGCCTGCAGATGATCGCGGCCGGCAGCTCCGGCAACACGACGGTGGTCGGCAAGGCCTATGGCACGTTCGGCAGCACCACCGGCTACCAGCACGGCTTCTCGACGGTCACCACCGGCGCGGCCGCCGACAAGACCGGCAAGGACGACAACTTCCGCGGCGAGACGCTGTTCAACAACACGCTGTACGTGACCAAGGGCAGCGGCAGCAACGGCGTCAACACGGTCTACCAGGTCGGCGCCGCGGGCCAGCTGCCCACGGCGGCGACCGCGGCGTCGACGACGATCACGCCGCTCGCGGGCTTCCCGACCTCGGGCACCGCGACGCACCCGTTCGGCCTCTGGTTCGCCGACGCGACCACGCTGTTCGTCGCCGACGAGGGCGACGGCCAGGCCAAGGGCACGCCGGGCAAGGACACGTCCAACGCCGGCCTCGACGAATACCGCTTCATCGGCGGCAAGTGGAACGAGACGGCGGTGTTCCAGAAGGGCCTGCTCGACCAGGCCGGCTACAGCGAGGGCCTGCCGTGGACGGTCAACACCGACGGCCTGCGCAACCTGACGGGCGAGGTCAACGCCGACGGCTCGTTCACGCTGTTCGCGACGACCTCCACGGTCAGCAACGAGGCCACGCACGACCAGGGCGCGGATCCCAACGAGCTGGTCTCGATCACGATCGGGGCCGGCTCGACGCCGGACGACACGTCGTTCACCGTGCTGGAGACCGCGGGCTACGGCGAACGCCTCGGCGGCGTCGCGCTGGCCCCGGTGCCCGAGCCCGCCAACGTCGCGCTGCTGTTCGCCGGGCTGGGCCTGCTCGGCTTCTGCGCCCGACGCCAGCGCGGCTGAGTGTCGACGTGGGCAGGCGCCGGCGGGGCCTGCTCACGCAAGTGTGGCAACGGCTAACAATCGGCTAACGCATCGCTTGCAGACTGGGGCCCTTCGATTTCCCGCGACCTGCCCTCATGAACGATACGCTCCGGCAATCCCCGTCCACAGCCTCCGCCAAGGTCGCCGCCGTCACGCTGGGCTTCTGGATCGCGAAGGTCGCGGCCACCACGCTCGGCGAGACGGGGGGCGACTGGGTGACGATGTCGCTGAACCTCGGCTACCTCGTCGGCACCGGCATCTTCGCCGCGATCTTCGTCGCGCTCGTCTGGCTGCAGGTGCGCGCCGCGCGCTTCCATCCCGCGTTGTACTGGGCCACGATCGTCGCGACGACCACGCTCGGCACGACGATGGCCGACTTCTTCGACCGCTCGGTGGGCGTCGGCTATCCGGGCGGCACGGCCATCATCGCGGCGTTGCTCGCGGCCAGCCTGTTCGCGTGGCATCGCGTCGAGGGCACCGTGTCGATCCGCAGCATCGACACGCCGCGTGCCGAGTGGTTCTACTGGGTCACGATCCTGTTCTCGCAGACGCTGGGCACCGCGCTCGGCGACTGGACCGCCGGCGACGACCGCGGCGGCATGGGACTCGGCTACGAGCATTCGGCGCTGATCTTCGGCGGCGCGCTGGCCGTGATCGCGGCGCTCTGGTTCGGGACGCGCCTCTCGCGGACGGCGTTGTTCTGGGCCGCCTTCGTGCTCACGCGGCCGCTGGGCGCGACGCTTGGCGACTTCCTCGACAAGACGCACGCGCAGGGCGGCCTCGAACTCAGCCGCCTGTGGGCGTCGATCGCGCTGCTCGTCTTCGTGGTGCTGTGCGTCGTGCTGTTCCCGCAGCGGGCCGCGCGCGCCGACGATGCGGCGTGAGCGCGGCGTGCGCGTCCTGGCGATGGCCGTGCTCGCGGGCGCCTGCGGCGCGGCGGTCGCCGGGCCGCCGTTCCTGACGGACGATCCCGATCCCGTCGACCTGCACCATGCCGAGATCAACGTGATCGCGCAGCAGACCCGCGCCGACGGCGGCCGCGCGGGCAGCGCCTCGGCCGAGGCCAATCTCGGCTGCGCGGCCGAGACGCAGTGCCACGTCGCCGTGCCGGTCGCGTTCGACCGGCCGGCCGGCGCGCCGTCGCAGGCGGGGCTTGGCGACGTCGAGCTCGGCGTGAAATACCGCTTCCTCGACCGCCCCGACGACGGCTGGTCGGCCGCCGCCTACCCGACGCTGGACCTGCCCACCGGCAACGCCGATCGCGGCCTCGGCAACGGACGCGCACAGCTGCTGCTACCGTTGTGGGTGCAGCGCGCATTCGGCCCATGGCGCTGGGACGCCGGCATCGCGCGGCTCGTCAACCGGGCGCCCGACGCGCGCGACAGCTGGTTTGCCGGCCTGCTCGCGCAGCGTTCGTTCGGCGACGCGCTCACGCTCGGCGCCGAAGTCTTCCACCGCACGTCGACCGCGCGCGGCGAGCCGTCGGCGGCGGGTTTCAACGTCGGTGCGATCGTCAAGATCGCGGCGAACCAGAACCTGCTGGTCTCGGCCGGCCGCGGGTTGACGCACGTCGAGTCCAATCGGTGCTCGATGTTCCTGGCCTATCAACTGGAGCTCTGATGCCCATCTCTTTCCCGTCCCATCCGCTGGCCCGTGTCGCCGGCATCGCCATCGCGGCGCTGGCCGCGCTGCACGGCGCGCCGGCCCTTGCTGCGCCGCAGGTCGCCGCGACGATCGCGTTGCCCGACCCCGTGCGCTGGGACTACGTCAGCGTCGATCCCGCGGCCCATCGGCTCTATGTCGCGCATCGCGAGCGCGTCGACGTCATCGACACCCGCGACAACAAGCCCGTGCTGCAGCTCGCGCCGACGCCCGGCGTGCACGGCGCGGCGGCGGCGCCCGGCCTCAACCGCGTCTTCACGAGCAACGGTGCGGACGGCACGGTGGGCGTCTTCGATGCGACGACCGGCAAGCCGCTGCAGGCGCTGCCGGCCGGCAAGAACCCCGACGCGATCGTCTACGAGCCGTCGACGCAGCGCGTGTTCGCGTTCAACGGCGGCTCGTCCGACGTCACGGTGATCGACGCGCGCACGCTGAAGGTGCTCGCCACGATTCCGTCGCCGGGCGACCCCGAGTTCGCCGTCGTCGACGGCCGCGGCCGTGTCTTCTTCAACATCGAGGACAAGGGCGAACTCGCCGTGATCGATGCGCAGGCGCTGAAGATCGAACGCCACTACGCGCTCGCGCCGTGCGAGGAACCGAGCGGCCTCGCCATCGATCCCAAGGGACGGCTGTACTCGGTCTGCCGCAACGGCGTGATGGTCGTGAGCGACCCCGCGCAGGGCCGCGTGATCGGCAGCGCCCCCATCGGCCGCGGGCCCGACGGCGTCGCCTGGCTCGACGGCAAGGCCTACAGCGCCAACGGCCGCGACGGCACGATCAGCGTGGTGGCCGAGACCGCGCCGGGCCGCTTCGAGACGATCGCGACGGTGCCGACGGCGCCCGGCGCGCGCACGATCGCCGCGGCACCGGGCGAGCACCTGCTGTTCTCGCCGACCGCCGACTTCGAGCCGCCAGTCGCATCGAGCGCGGCCAAGCCGCCCCGGCCCGAGGCCATCGTCGGATCGTTCCGTGTGCTCGTGCTGAAGGACGCCGAGGCTCGTTGAGCCGCTCAGAAGGACGAGCGGCGTCGCGTCACTTCGAGAACCAGCCCGAGATGCGCTGCCCGATGCGCTGGAAGAACCCGGCGCGCTCCACGGCGGCCAGCGCGACGACCGGGGCTTCGCCGACGGGCTTGCCGCCCGCGGTGGCCACGACCTTGCCGATGACGGCGCCCTTGGCGATCGGCGCCTCCAGGTTCGGGTTGAGCGTGACGGTCGTCTGGATCGTCGCGGCCTGGCCCTTGGGCACCACCAGCGTCAACGCCTGCGCGGGCCCCGCGGCCACGGTGGGCAGCACGCCGTAGTGCACCTTGGCGGTGGACAGCGTCGCGCCCGCCTGCACCGGGGTCGCCTCCTCGAAGTTGGCGTAGCCCCAGTTGAACAGCACGCGCGTCTGGTCGGCCCGCGCCTGCTTGCTGTCGGCATTCATGATCACCGAGATCAGGCGCATGTTGCCGCGCTTGGCGGACACCGTCATGCAATAGCCCGCCTCGTCGGTGTGCCCGGTCTTGAGGCCGTCGACGGTCGGGTCGGTGTACAGCAGCTCGTTGCGGTTGCCCTGCTTGATGCCGTTGTAGGTGAACTCGCGCTCGGCGTAGATCGGGTAGTACTCGCCGCTGTTGCGGATGATCGCCGCGGCCAGCACCGCCAGGTCGCGCGCGGAGGCCTTGTGGCTCGGGTCGGGCAGGCCGGTCGAGTTCTCGAAGTGCGTATGGGTCATGCCCAGGTGCGCGGCCTCCGCGTTCATCTGTGCCGCGAAGGCCGACTCCGAACCGCTTAGGTGCTCGGCCAGCGCCTTGGCCGAGTCGTTGCCCGAGTCGACGACGACGCCGCGCAGCATGTCCATCAGCGAGGCCTGCGTGTTGAGGGGCACGAACATGCAGCTGTCGCCGTGCTTGCCGCCCTCGCACCACGCGCTCTGCGACATCGTGACCGGCTCCGTCGGCTTGAGCTTGCCGCTCTTGAGGCCTTGCTCGACGAGGTAGCTGGTCATCATCTTGGTCAGCGACGCCGGCGGCAGCGGTTCGTCCGCGTTGGAGCCGCCGAGGATCTGGCCCGTGTTGAAGTCCATCAGCACCCAGGCCTTGTTGGCGAGCACGGGCACGGCGTTGCCGTTGGCGTCGGTCGTCGTCGAGAGCTCGGCGGCCGCGGCCGGCTTGCGGGCGGCGGCGTGGGGCTTGGGCTTGGGATGCGGCGCGCCGGAGGCGGTGCCGGCCAGGGCGGCGAGGGCCGCCGCGGCGATGAGGGAGGGAAGCAGTCGGGCAGTGCGGGAACGGGTGGTCATTGAGCTGTGCTTCGTGAAGAAGCCGGGTCGCAGCCCCGGTCGGTCCGGGGCCTGGGAGTGGGGCGCGGCGGCGCGTGGCCGTGCTCGACAGGGAGCGTCCGCGTGGCGTGCCGCCGATTGTGACGGATTTGGCAGCCGCGCCCGCCCGGCGCCCTACGGCCAGACGGTCTTCAATGCCTGCGCCAGGCGCGCGCCGGCCTCGGTCAGCTGCTGCTTCTTGACCGCCGTCATCCAGTCGTCGTAGTGCCCATCCAGGCTGACGCTGCGGACGCCGTTGGCCTGCGGGCCGAACGCGAGATCCCGGAGCGCCCCGCGCGCCCGCGCGAGCGTCTCGTCGGCCCAGCTCGTCGACCAACCGTCGATCGGCCCGCGCGACGGCGGCACGGCGCGGGCTTGCGCGACCCAGGCGTCGTCGACGTGCGAGGAGCGCAGCGATTCCGGGACGGCGTCCCATCGCGAATGAAGATTCTCGGCGCGCCCGCTGGCCGCGACATGGTTGGTCGTGATGGTGTTGCCGCCCTGGGTGGACGTCGCGCGGTCGAAGCGGTCCGGCGAGGGGTCGACGACGTGGCCCTGCGCGTCCAGGTACACCGCACCGACGTGCAGCGGCTGGTGGATGTCGCCGACGTAGTGATCGAGCAGCAGCAGCGCCTCGCGCTTGTCCTTGATGTCGAACGGCGCCGGCGCGGGTTGGCCCCTCAGCACGCGGATCGTGGCCGTGATCGCCGCGACGACGTCGAACTCGCGCGTGCCCACGTCGCCGAGGCGGTAGTGCTCGCGCTGGATCGCCTCGTCGGTGTAGTGATATTCCTTGTGGCAGGACTCGTCGCCGGGCTCGCGCGGGCAGTTGGTGTCGTTGCGGCGCACGAAGTCGATCATCCCGGCCTCGCCTTCGGGGGTCTCGAAGATCGCGCACTCCGGATACTTGCCCGCGGACGTATAGGCGTAGTCCTTGCGCGGATCGACGCCCTTGGCGCAGTCGGCCCAGACGGCGGCCTGTTCGAGGGTCAGGCCGCCCAGCAGCTGGCGGACGTGGGCTTCGGCATCGGTGCCGGCGATGAGGCGGTCGGCGATTGCGCCGACGGTGTGGTGGCCATCGGGGCCCCAGGCGTGGGCTGCGGAAGTGAGGAGCGCGATCGCGAATGCGGCCGCGGCTCGGATGAGACGGAGGGTCAATTCGGTTCCCGGAATGTTGAAGGCCCGCGTCTCCCCGGGCCTGTTCATTGTGTCGCTTGGTCGCGGCCGATCAGAAGAACGACGCGCTCAGGCTGACCATGAAGGAACGCGGTGCCAGCAGGTTGTAGGTCGCCGGGGTGACGTAGCTCGGGTCCTTGCCGGTGGTCGGATCGGCCACCCCATGGTTGCCCTGGAACGTGGTGGCGTTCGCGTAGGTCAGCGCCTTCTTGTCGGTCAGGTTGGTCACGTTGAGCTTCAGCTTCGGGCTGCGCAGCCAGGTCGCGAAGTCGTCGAAGTTCCAGCCGGCGTCGAAGTTGAACGTCTTGTAGCCAGCCGCCTTCTCGGTGTTGACCCAGTCGCCCCAGAAGCTGCTGCGGTAGCTGCCGTTCAGGTTGGCCCAGAACGGGCCGTGGGTGAAGCTGCCGCCGAGGTAGAGCGTGTGCTTCGGGACGTCGACGAAGGACTTGCCGGCGGTCGCGTACGTGCCGTCGCCGATGGTGGCGGTGTTGTCCATGATCGTGGACTTGGTGTACGCGTACGACGTGTACACGCTCAGGTCCTTGTAGAGCTTGTAGCTCGCCTCGGCGTTGAAGCCGCGCTGCTGCAGCTTGTCCACCGACACGAACACCGTCTGGGCGCTGGCCGAGTCGTAGCCGGAGACCTGCTTGTTCTTCAGGTTGGAGGCGTAGGCGTCGGCGCTGGCCGACAGGTCGCTGCCGTAGTAGCGCCAGCCGAGGTCCAGCGTGTCGGCGGTCTCGGGCTTGTTGTTGGCAATCGCCGCGAGCTGCGCCGCCGTGATGCCGCTGAAGGGCAGCTCGTTGGGGTTCTGCTTGTAGAACTCGAGCACCGCGTTGCTCTGCGTGATGACGCCGTTGACCGGCGCACGGAAGCTCTTGCCGTAGCCGAGATAGAGCTGGTTTTCCTTGTTGACCTGGAACTTCAGGCCCGCCGACGGGGTGAACTTGTGCCAGTTGTCGGCGGAGTAGCCGCCGAACTGCTGCGTGTAGGCCGGGCCGCCGGTGGCGCCAAAGTGCTGGAAGCCGTAGCCGTTGCGTTCGACGTTGGTGTAGGCGCCGGCGACGGTCACCGTCAGCTGGTCGGTCGGCGTCCAGTCGTTGCTGAGGAAGCCGCGCGTCAGCATCGTGCTGGTGGAGTCGACGTAGTTGTACTGCGGCGCGCCGTTGGCCGTGTAGGTCACCAGGTCGTTGTTGCCCCAGACGCTCAGCGGATTGAGGGTCGCGTCGACGCGCGAGTAGTCCTGCGATTGCTTCTCGCGCGCGGAGTCGACCCAGAAGCCGTAGGTCAGCGTGTCGTTCTCGCCGAAGTCCTGCGTCAGCTTGGCGATCACGCCCGGACGCCACGTGGTGGACGCGTTGTACGCGTAGGTCATCACCTTCTTGTTGTTCGTGACAGCGCCGTCGCCGTCCAGGTCGTAGTTGACGTAGCCGAAGCGGTTGACGTTGCCGGCCGCCGTGTTCTCGCTGAAGGTGAAGCCGGTGCTCGCGCCGCCCATGCCGTACTGGTAGTAGGGCACCACCGACAGGTGCATCGTCTTGCTGATCGTGAACTCGCCGTCGAAGCTGAGCAGGTAGTCGCGGAACGGGTTCTGGTGCAGGCGGTAGTAGTTGGTGTCGGTCAGCGACGTCGGCGTGGCGTCGTAGTTCGTGTCGTAGCCGGTGGCCGCGATCTGTGCCTTGCTCAGCTTCGCGTAGCCGCCGACGCGCACTTCCCGGTTCCACTGGATCGAGGCCGAGATCGAGTTCTGGGCGTCGATGGTCCAGACCGACTTGCCGTCCATCTTGTCGACCTTGGCGTTGCCCTTGCCGCGCCACAGGTCGGTGGTGTTGTTCGAGTACGAGAACCACGAGCGCAGCGCGCCGGTGTCGCCGGTCTGCCAGCGGAAGAACTGGCGCTTGTACTGGTGGCTGCCGAAGGACAGGCCGGTGTCGAGGCCCGACTTGTGCGACGGGTCGATGGTCGACCACGCGATCGTTCCGCCCGCGGCGCCGGCGACCGCCTGGTCGACGTCGGGATAGCCCTGCAGCACCGTGATGTCGTTCATGTTCTCGGTGTCGCCGTACTCCGTCGCGTACACCGTGTAGCTGCCGCTGTCGTTGACCGGCGCGCCGTTGACCGTGACGCCGATCTCGTCGTTGGTGAAGCCGCGGATCGAGTAGTTGGCGTCGAACAGGCCCGACGGGTCGTCGGTGATCGCGACGACGCCCGGGATCGAGCCGATCATCTGCGCATAGTTCGCGCCCGGCGCCGCCTTCTGGATCGCCTCGCGGGTGACCGTGGACACCGCCTTGGGGGCCTCCTGCACCGTCATGAGGCCGCCGGCGATCGACTTCTGCCCCGTCACGGTGACCTGCTGGTTCGCCTGCTCCAGCGCGCGCTGCGTCGTGTTGGCGGTGGTGGTGTTGGACGTGCTCGACGTGTTGGCGCGCTGCGTGGTCCTGGCTTGCTGCGCATCACCGTTTTGCGGTGCGGGAGTGGCCGTGCTGGTGGTGTCCTGCGCATGCGCGGTGGTGCAGATCGCAACCACGGCAAGGGCCATCGGGTTCAGGGGAAAGAGTCGCATTGGAGTTCTCGGAGATCGTGGAAGGGGATCCGGATTGCACGATTCGTGCCACGAAGCCAACCCGCCTTCACGAGGCAAAGGGAGTCTCGCGCGGGCGCCGCCAGGGCGTTCGCGTTCGAAGCGAGGTGGGTTTGGTCGATGGCGGCCGAGCGTGCGGCGACCCGGAAAGCCGGCGCATTGTTCCGGCGCCGCGTGACAGAGTCGTTACATTGGCGCGGATGCAACGGCAGGGCGCGAGACGGGGTCGACGGGCCGCCCCCGCGGGCCGCGTGGACTATGGGCCTGCGCGCCGTCGCGGGCGTCGGAGAACGATAGATTCGACGACTCGATCTTCACCGGAGGACAGCATGGATCTCGGACTCAAAGGCAAGCGGGCGCTCGTGACGGGATCGACCGCCGGCATCGGGCTCGCCGCCGCGCGCGCGCTGGCGGCCGAAGGGGCCGTCGTCACCCTCAACGGCCGCAGCCGGGATCGCGTCGACAGCGCCGTCGCCGCGCTGCGCCGCGAGGTCGCGGGGGCGCGGGTCGACGGACTGGTCGCCGACCTGAGCGGCGCCGCCGGCTGCCAGGCGCTCGTCGCGCAGCTGCCGGACGTCGACGTGCTGGTCAACAACATGGGCATCTTCGAGCCCAAGCCCTTCGAGGACATCCCGGACGAGGACTGGATGCGCTTCTTCGAGACCAACGTCATGAGCGGCGTGCGGCTGTCGCGGCACTACGTCGGCGGCATGCGGGCGCGCAACTGGGGCCGGATCGTGTTCGTGTCGAGCGAGTCGGGCCTGCAGATCCCGACCGAGATGATCCACTACGGCGTCACCAAGACGGCGCAGCTGGCCGTCGCGCGCGGCCTGGCCGAGACGCTCGCGGGCACCGGCGTGACCGTCAACAGCGTGCTGCCCGGGCCCACCGCGTCCGAGGGCGTGGGTGGCTTCGTGGCGCAGCTGGCCAAGGACCGCGGCGTCGACGTGGCCACCGTCGAGCGCGAGTTCTTCGCGACCGCCCGCGCGTCCTCGGTGCTGCAGCGCTTCGCGACCACCGACGAGATCGGCTCGTTGATCGCCTACGTCTGCAGCGCGCGGGCCTCGGCCACGACCGGCGCGGCGCTGCGCGTGGACGGCGGCGTGGTGCGGTCCATCGCGTAGGCGGCGCGATCCGACGGACGGCCGATTCCGGGGTCCGGACGACGGCGTTCGCCCCCGGTCGCGATGCGATGATCGGCGACCTCGATCAACCGGCCGCCACTGCCCATGCCCCGCCTGACCTTGCCCGCCCGCGCCGCCTTCGTCGTCCTGCTCACCGCCGGCGCCGCGCTGGCGCAGACCGCCCCGGCGTCCGCCGGCGCGTCGTCGCCCATCGCGGCGGACGCCGATCCCTACGTCTGGCTCGAGAAGGTCGACAGCCCCGAGGCGATGTCCTGGGTGCGTGCCGAGAACCAGAAGTCGCTGGCGGTGCTGGAGGCCGATCCGCGCTTCCCGAAGTTCAACGAGCAGGCCCTGGCCATCGCGCAGTCGAACGAGCGCATCCCGTTCGCGCACCAGATCGACGGCAAGCTCTGGAACTTCTGGCAGGACGCGCAGCACGTGCGCGGCATCTGGCGCGCGACGCCGCCCGCGGACTACGACGCCGGCGGCGCGCCCGCCTGGAAGACGGTGCTGGACCTCGACAAGGTGGCCGCGACGGAGCACGCCAACTGGGTCTGGCAGGGCGCGCAGTGCGAGGCGCAGCACGAGAACATGTGCCTGGTCTCGCTGTCGGACGGCGGCGAGGACGCGGCCACCGTGCGCGAGTTCGACCTGCGCAAGGGCCGCTTCGCCAGCGGCGGCTTCGTGCTGCCCAAGAGCAAGCAGAGCGCGGTGTGGGAGAACCCGAACTCGCTGGTGGTCGCACGCGAGTGGAAGCCGGGCGAGCTGACGGCCTCGGGCTACGCCTACGTCGTCAAGCGCCTGCGCCGCGGCCAGCCGCTGTCGGCGGCCACCGAGATCTTCCGCGGCCAGCCGTCGGACGTGCAGGTCGCCGTGTCGACGCTGGACGACGCGAAGGGCCACCACGCGTTGCTGATCCAGCGCGGCGTGACCTTCTTCGAATCGGAGACGTCCCTGGTCACGCCGGCCGGCATCAGGAAGCTCGCGCTGCCTCGCAAGGCCACCGTCGTCGAGCTGTTCGACGGCCAGCTGATCGTCAAGCTCGACGAGGACTGGGCCACGGGCGGCGCGCAGTTCAGCCAGGGCATGCTGGTGGCCGTCGACCTGGCGCAGGCCATCGCCAGGCCGGACGCGCTGCGCGCGACCGTCGTGTTCGCGCCCACCGCGCGCCAGGCCGTCGAGCAGGTCTCGGGCACGAAGACGGGGCTGGTCGTGACGACGCTGGACAACGTGCGCGGCCGCGCCACCGTCTTCACGCGCTCGAAGGACGGCGCCTGGACGCCGACCCCGATCGCGCTGCCGGACAACACCGCCGTCGACATCAGCGACACGTCGATGCACACGGGCACGGCCTACCTCACGCTGGCCGGCTTCCTGCAGCCGCAGAGCCAGTGGCGCGTCGACGCGTCGGCGCAGGCGGGGCAGCTGCGCTCGCTGCCGGCGCAGTTCGATGCGTCGCGCGACGAGGTCGAGCAGTTCGAGGCGACGTCGACGGACGGCACGAAGATCCCGTACTTCGTCGTGCATCCCAAGGGCATGGCGCTCGACGGTTCGCATCCGACCATCCTCTACGCATACGGCGGCTTCCTGGTCTCGCGCACGCCGCAATACCTCGGCACGATGGGCAAGCTGTGGCTCGAGAACGGCGGCGTCTACGTGCTGGCCAACATCCGCGGCGGCGGCGAATTCGGGCCGGCCTGGCACGAGGCGGGCCTCAAGACGAAGCGCCAGATCATCTACGACGACTTCGCCGCGGTGGCGCACGACCTGGTCGACCGCAGGATCACCAGCACGCGCCACCTGGGCATCATGGGCGGCTCCAACGGCGGCCTGCTGATGGGCGTCGAGATGACCGAGCATCCGGACCTGTGGAACGCGGTCGACATCCAGGTGCCGCTGCTGGACATGCTGCGCTTCGAGCAGATCGCCGCCGGCGCGTCGTGGGTGGGCGAGTACGGCTCGGTGGCCAATCCGGACGAGCGCGCCTTCCTCGCGAAGATCTCGCCGTACGCCAACCTGCACCGCGACGTGAAGTATCCGAAGGCGCTTGTGTGGACGACGACCAAGGACGACCGCGTCGGTCCGCAGCACGCGCGCAAGTTCGCGGCGCGGCTGTCGGAATACGGCATCCCGTATTACTACTACGAGGTCATCGAGGGCGGCCACGGCGCGGGCGCGAACCTGAAGGAACGCGCGCACACCAGCGCCATCGAGTACACCTACTTCGCGCGGCAGCTGATGGACCAGTGAGCGGCCGCCGGCGCCGCGCGCGCCGGCCTCAGGCGCCGCCGCGCGGCGTCATCGTGAGGAACTCCACGCCCTGCGCGCGCGACGAGCGCAGGTCGAAGTGCGACAGCGACGACTGGCCCAGCAGCGCGATGCAGTGCACGCAGCGCACGGCGGGGACGTCGTGCAGCACGTAGGGCCCGACGGTCATCGATGCGATCCGGATCCCTTGCGCCGTCACCTTGCGGCCATCGGCGGTCGTCATCGTCACCACCGGCTGCAGCACGCGGTACTCGGCCTTGGACTCGTCCAGCAGTTCGGGCGTGACGGTGGTCACCGTGGCGCCGGTGTCGACCAGGAACGCCTGCGAGCGCCCGCTGCCGAGCGCGACCGGCGCGTAGAAATGGCTGCCGAAGGCGGGCAGGCGCAGCGACTTCGCCTCCGAGCCGGCGGACGCGCCCGCCGCGCCGGTCGTCAACACCGACTCGATCGCGATGCGCTGTCCCTCGAAGTAGCCCGGGTGCCCGCCGGCGGCGGCGTCGGCGTCGAAGCTTTCGAGCAGCGAAAGCGCCTCGTACGGCTTGCCCTGGGCGACGAGCAGCTTGGCGAGCTTGCCGCGCACGTCGACCAGCTTGGGCACGATGGCCAGCGACTTGTACGACCAGTCGACCGCCTCGGCGTCGCGGCCCATGCGCGCGAGGCTGTCGGCGTACCACGCGAAGAGGTCGTAGGTGCCCTCGCCGCCGTCGATGGCACGCTTGAACTCGATCACCGCGTGGGCGTCGTCGTCGCGGTGGTGCATCACCAGGCCCAGTTGGGCACGCGCGACGCCGTCGTCGGGATGGCGCTTGAGCAGCGTCGTCAGCGTGTCCTGCGCACAGGCCAGATCGCCGTCGCGCTCGCAGGTGGCCACGCGCGCGCGCAATTCGTCGGTGGTCAGCGGCGGCCCGAATTTCTGACGCCACAGCGATCGCACGTCCGCATGCACGGCCAGTGCGCCCAGCCCGATCGCGGCCATCAGGACCGACGCGAGCACGAAGGTCTTGACGTGGGAGCGATCGCCGCCGCTGTCCCACGCGGAGCGCGGTGGCCGCAGCGGGCTCTCGTTGCCGGCGGGCGAGGGATCGGGCAGCGCGGGGTCGAACGTGGGCTCGGGCATCGGCCGATTATCTGCGCGGCCCCGCGCGTGGCCGGGCCGGCGCCCGCGCGGACTGCCCGAGATTCGTGAGATACGCACAGAACATGTCGGCCATCGCGTCCGAATACCGGGCGATCTCGCGCGCGGTGCGCGGCGCCTCCGAGAATTCCTTGCCGACCGCGCTGAGGGTCGTCTTGATCAGCTCGCCGGCGAGCGCGCGCATGGCGGGGGTCGCGTCGGGCAGGGCTTCGCGCATGAAGGCCTTGAGGACGCCGTCGCTCGCCGCGCGCACCTCGCGTGCCTCGGGCGCGTCGCGATACAGCGGCGCGGCGTCGTTGAGCGCGACGCGCATGCCGGCCTCGTCGCACTCGGACTTGACGAACTGGTGCACCAGCCGGCGCAGCCGTTCCAGCGGCGGGCGGGCGACGTCCCGCAGCGTGTCGTGCAGCATGCGGGTGGTCTGCTGCCACTCGTCGGCCTGCAGCCGGAACAGGATCGACGCCTTGTTCGGGAAGTACTGGTAGATCGAGCCGACGCTGACGCCGGCCTTCTCGGCGACGCGCGTCGTCGTGAAGCGCTGCGCGCCTTCCTTGGCCAGAACCTGAAGGGCGGCCTCGAGGATCGCCGCGACGAGGTCGTTCGAGCGGGCCTGCTTCGGCTTCTTGCGCGAGGAGAGCTGCGCGTGCTGGCGGTCGGTCATGGTCGTGTCCCGGAATGCGAATGGGAAACCTGAAGGATTCTTCATATTATTCCGGCATCCACTTCGAAAGGAAAGTCCCTTGACCAACACCCTGATGTCCGCCCCCGTCGCTCCCTTGCTGGCGCGCCTGTTTGCCGAGGCCGACGCGGCCTCGCCCGCGCTGCGCGCGATGGCCGCCGAACTGCCGCCCGGCGAGCTCGCGCGCCTGATGCGCAGCAAGACCGACTACATCGAGTTCTATTCGCGCCTGAAGGACCAGCCGCTGCCGGTCTCGCGCGCGACGGGCACGCTGCTGTACATGCTCGCGCGCCACGCCGGCGCGCACGCGATCGTCGAGTTCGGCACGTCGTTCGGCCTGTCGACGCTGCACCTGGCCGCGGCGCTGCGCGACAACGGCGGCGGCCACCTCATCACCTGCGAGTTCGAACCCTCGAAGGTCGAACGCGCGCGCGAGAACCTCGCCGCCGGCGAGCTCGTCGACCTCGTCGAGATCCGCGTCGGCGACGCGCTGCAGACGCTTCGCAGCGGCCTGCCCGACGCCATCGACCTCGTGCTGCTCGATGGCGCGAAGGCGCTCTACCCGCAGGTGCTGGACCTGCTGGAGAGCGGCCTGCGCCCCGGCGCGCTGGTCGTCGCCGACAACGCCGACGACAGCCCTGAGTACCTGGCGCGCGTGCGCACGCCGGGCGGCGGCTGGCTGTCGACGCCGTTCGCCGAGGATGTCGAGGTGTCGATGAAGCTCTGACTCAGTGACCGGCCGCCTGGCCGCCGTCGACGTGCAGCGTCTCGCCCGTCACGAAGCCGGCGGACTCGAGGTACAGCACCGCCTCGACGATGTCCGACATCTCGCCCATGCGGCCCACCGGATGCAGGCCGGCCAGCGTGGCGTGCGTCGCCTCGGGGTGCATCGGCGTCTTGATGATGCCGGGCGCGACGGCGTTGACGCGGATGCCGCGCTTCGCGTACTCGATGGCAAGCGAGCGCGTCGCGGAGTCGACGCCGCCCTTGGTGAGCGATGCCAGCACCGACGGCACGTTGGAGTTGGCGTTGTCGACCAGGCTCGTCGTGATGCTGACGACGTGGCCAGCGTTGCGCTTCTCCATCTCGGCGATGGCCAGCTGCGTGACGTGGAAGAAGCCGGCCAGGTTGGTGCTCAGCACCGCGCGGTAGTCCTCCGCGGTGTATTGCGTGAAGGGCTTGGCGATGAAGATGCCGGCGTTGTTGACGAGCGAGTCGATGCGCCCGAAGCGGGCGATGCCTTGCGCGATCACGCGCTCGGCGACCTCGCGCTCGCCGATGTCGCCCGCGACGGCGAGCACGCCTTCGTCGGTCGACGGCGCGATGTTTCGCGAGTTGGCGACGACGAAGAACCCGCGCTCGCGATACGCCTTGACGAGCGCCGCGCCGATGCCTTGCGATGCGCCGGTGATGACGACGACTTTCTGGTTTGCAGCCATGATGATTGTCCTTGCAGGTGTGTGGAGGACTCCGCTTTTCGGAGTCGTCGGCCGCGACGTGTGGCCGATGCAGGTCAATCTATGGCGTTCCGCGCGATAAGCGAATAGCCGCGCGGCGGCAGACACTCTTCCGATTCGCGAACGATTCAGGCCGAAGCGGGCGCGAAGGCGGGCCGCAGCCGCGGCACGGCGAAGTCGACGAAGGCGCGCACCTTGGGCACCGACAGGCGCCCGTGCGGCGAGACAAGGTGCACCGGCAGCGCCGGGTATTCGTCGTCGGCGAGCAGGATCTCCAGCTGGCCCGCGGCCACCTCGCGCGCGACGTGGTACGAGAACATGCGCGTGACGCCGCGGCCTTCCACGGCCGACGCGACGGCCGCGCGGATGCTGTTGACCACCAGCCGCGGCGTCAGCGCGATGGCGCGCGGCACCGACGAGCCTGCGAGCGGCGGGAAGGTCCAGGAGTCGAGGCCGAAGTGCGTCATCGCGATGATGCGGTGTTCGGCGAGATCGGCGGGCGTGGCGATCCTCGGATGCTTCGCCAGGTATCGCGGCGCGGCCGCGACCACGCGCCGCACCTCGCCGACGCGGATCGCGACCAGCGTCGAGTCGGCCAGGTGCGCCAGGCGCAGCGCGACGTCGATGCCCTCGTCGATCAGGTTGGCGGGGCGATCGAGCAGGTGCAGGCGGACGTTGACCTCGGGATGCTTGTCCATGAACGCCTCGATGATCGGCCGCACGAGATCCTCGCCCGCGGCCACCGGCGCGGTGACGGTCAGCGTGCCGCGCGGCGCCGAGCGCTCGCCGGCCGCGACCATGTCGGCCTCCTCCAGATCGACCAGGATGCGGCGGCAGGCCATCGCATAGCGCTCGCCGGCCTCGCTGAGCTTGATCGAACGCGTCGTGCGATGCAGCAGCGCGGCGCCGACGTGCTCCTCGAGGAAAGCGATCGCGCGGCTGACCGCCGCGGGCGACTTGCCCAGCTTGCGGCCCGCGCCGGCCAGGCTGCCCTCGTTCAACGCGGCCACGAACACCTTCATGGCATCGATCCGATCCATCACTCTTCCTTGCTGCGCAACACTGAGTTTCGGAGCATAGGCATTCACTCGCACGGCGGCAAACCATAGGATCGAACGACCGCGAATTGGTGCGGTCATTCGAAGGAAGCGCGATGTCGTCCGATGCCCTGCCACTCGTCTCCAAGGCCCCGGCGCGCGCGCTGGAGCCGTGGCGCGCGATGCTCGCCGGGCTCTGCGCGAGCCTGGTCGGCCTGGGCCTGGCGCGCTTTGCCTACACGCCGCTGCTGCCGGCGATCGTCGAGGCGCGCTGGTTCGGCGCGGCGGACGCGTCCTGGCTGGCGGCCGCCAATCTCGCCGGCTACCTGGCCGGCGCGCTGCTCGCCGCGCCGCTGTCCGCGCGCGCCTCGGCGCGATCGGTGCTGCGCGGCATGATGCTGCTGTCGACGCTGACGCTGCTCGCCTGCGCCTGGCCGATCGACTTCGCGTGGTTCTTCGCATGGCGTTTCCTCGCCGGTGTCGGCGGCGGCACGCTGATGGTGCTGGCCGCGCCGACGATCCTGCCGCACGTCGCGCCCGCGCGGCGTGGCCTCGCCAGCGGCGCGATCTTCATGGGCATCGGGCTGGGCATCGCCGCGTCGGGCTCGCTAGTGCCGCTGCTGCTGCGCCACGGACTGACCGCCACGTGGCTGGGACTCGGCGCGATGTCGCTGGCGTTGACGGTGCTCGCGTGGTCCGGCTGGCCCGAACCCGACGCGCCCGCGCCCGCAAAACGCGGGCACGCCGACCATCGCCTGCCGGCGGCGGCCCTGCGCGCGGTCTACGTCGAATACGCGTTGAACGCGGTGGGCCTGGTGCCGCACATGATCTACCTGGTCGACTTCGTCGCGCGGGGGCTCGGGCAGGGCCTCGCGGCCGGCGCGCACATGTGGGTGCTGTTCGGCCTCGGGGCCGTCGTGGGCCCGATCGCCGGCGGGCTCGTCGCCGACCGCACCGGGTTCCGCACCGCGCTGCGGCTGGCCTTCGTGCTGCAGGCCATCGCGGCGTGGCTGCCGGCCTTCGGCATGACCGGCGCCTGGCTCGCGATCTCGAGCGTCGTGATGGGCGCCTTCACGCCGGGCATCGTCGGCCTGGTGCTGGGGCGACTGCACGAGCTGCTGGTGCATCACCCGGCGTCGCACAAGCTCGCGTGGAGCCGCGCGACGACCGGCTTCGCGATCCTGCAGGCGGCTGCCGCATACGGCATGTCGTATCTGCTGGTGCGCAGCGGCGGCCATCACGCGCCGCTGTTCGCGGTGGGCGGCGCGGCGGTCGTGCTCGCGCTGGCCATCGACCTCGTCGCGCCGCGGCTGATCCGCCAGCCGGCCTGACCCGTTCAACTTCCTCCTCACTGAAAGTCCACCATGCCATTCGTCCACGTCCAGATCACCCGCGACGGCACCACCCGCGAACAGAAGGCGCAGGTCATCGCCGAGATCACCGAGACGCTGCAG
This sequence comes from Scleromatobacter humisilvae, assembly GCF_023231945.1. Classification (GTDB taxonomy): domain Bacteria; phylum Pseudomonadota; class Gammaproteobacteria; order Burkholderiales; family Burkholderiaceae_C; genus Scleromatobacter; species Scleromatobacter humisilvae. Next base: position 1,292,907 of record NZ_JAJLJH010000001.1, on the reverse strand, counting down.
CGCATCCTCGGCAAGGATCCGATCCTGACCCACATCGTCATCGACGAGATCGACACCGACAACTGGGGCTGGCAGGGCGAGACGACGACGGTGATCCGAAGTCGCTGACTTAAGATCGGCGCATGACCGCGCCGAGTTCGATCCTCCTCCTGCCCGGTGCCGCGCCGTGAGCGGCGCCCGCGACTCGTTCAAGGACGCGATGCGCACCCGCGTCGCGGTGATGGGCAAGGGCCTGCCGATCAGCATCGGCCTGCTGCTGGCGATCAGCCTGGTCGTGGGCGTGGTGGCCTTCGCGTTCCTGAATTCGGCGCCGCCGACCACGCTGACGATGGCCAGCGGCCCCGACGGCAGCGCGTTCCGCCTGAGCGCGGAGCAGTACCGCAAGATCCTGGCGCGCGAGGGCGTCACGCTGAAGGTGCTGCCGTCGCAGGGCTCGCGCGACAACCTCGCGCGCTTGTCCGATCCGAAGTCCAAGGTCGACGTCGGCTTCGTGGTCGGCGGCGAGAGCGCGGCCAGCGGCGTGTCGCATCTCGTGTCGCTGGGCAGCCTGTCGTACCAGCCGCTGATGATCTTCTATCGCGGCAAGCCCAAGGCGCTGCTGTCGGAGTTCAAGGGCGAGCGTCTCGACATCGGCCTCGAGGGCAGCGGCGCCTCGGCGCTCGCGCAGACGCTGCTCGACGCCAACGGCATCAAGGCCGGCGACGGCACGCAGGTCGGCCACCGCGATCCGCAGGCGTCGATCAAGGCGCTCCTGGCCGGCAAGATCGACGCGGTGTTCGCGATGAGCGACGCGACGCCCACCGCGCTGCTGCGCGAGCTGCTGCACGACGAGAACATCCACCTGTTCGGCTTCGTGCAGGCCGAGGGCTACACGCACCGCATCACCTACCTGAGCCGGCTGACGCTGCCGCGCGGCGCGATCGACTTCGGCGAGGACATCCCGGCCGAGGACGTCTCGCTGATCGCGCCGACGGTCGAACTCGTCGCGCGCGACAGCCTGCATCCCGCGTTGTCGGACCTGCTGCTCGAGGCCGCGCGCGAGGTGCACGGCCGGGCCGGGCTGTTCAAGAAGGCGGGGCAATTCCCGGCACCGCTCGAGCACGAGTTCGCCATCAGCGCCGACGCCACGCGCTACTACGCCTCGGGCCGCAGCTTCCTGTACCGCACGTTCCCGTTCTGGATCGCGAGCCTGATCGAACGCGTCATCGCGGTCGTCGTGCCCATCACCATCATCCTTGTGCCCGGCTTCAAGATCGCGCCGGCCATCTTCCGCTGGCGCGTGGTGTCGCGCATCTATCGCTGGTACGCGGTGCTGCAGCACATCGAGCACGACTCGGGCACGGGCCCGCTCGACGACGCGCGCTGCGGCGAACTGCTGCACCGGCTCGCGCACGTCGAGGCGACCGTGAGCCGGCTGCAGATCCCGCCGGCGTATGGCGACCTGCTGTACGGACTGCGCAGCCACATCGCGGTCGTGCGGGCGGGATTGCTCGAACGCTGCGTGAAGAAGAACTAGCCGCGCCGCATCGCCTGCGCGTACTCGCCGGGCGTGCGGCCGACGAGCTTGCGGAAGTCCGCGATGAAATGTGCCTGGTCGAAGTAGCCCAGATCCTGCGCCAGCGCGGCCCACGACACCGGCTGCCCCGCCTGCACGCGCGCGACGGCCTCGTGCATGCGGTAGCGGTTGATGACCCACTTCGGGCCGACGCCCACATGCTCGTTGAACAGCCGCTGCAGCGCGCGCAGGCTCATGTCGAAGCGGCGCGCGAGCGCGTCGGCCGAGTGCAGCTCGAGGTCGTCGGCCACGCTGTCGACGATGCGGCCGGCGAGCAGCGCGGTCGCGTCGGCGGGCGGCAGGCGCGCGCGCAGGAAGTCCGAGGCGAGGGCGGCCGCGGCGGCGTCGCCGTCGCAGGCCAGGACGGCGTCCAGCGCAGCCGCATCGGCGCCGAACAGTTCGGTCGCGCGGATCGTGCCGTCGGCGATCGTCGAGACCGCGCGGCCCAGCAGCGCGCGGAACGCGCCGGGCCGGAACTTGATGCCGAAGGCCGACGACCGGCCTTCGAGCACGCGCGTCCAGCGTCCCGTGTGCACGCCCCAGGCGGCGATCGTGCCGGGCTCGACGACGAGGTGCACGTTCGGATGCGGCAGCGTCTCCTGCACTTGCGGCGGCTGGCCCTCGAGGTTCCAGCGCACGCTCCAGAAATGCTCGATGCGGTCGGCGAGATCGTCCGGCGCCTCGAAGCGTCCATGCGCGAACTCGCCGACCGCGAGCCGGTGCAGCACGCCGCGCGGCTCGGGGCTCAACGGGCGTCGCGTTTTTCCAATCTGCGCCATGGGTTCGCTGCTTCAATGACTGCACGGCCGATGTCCGGCCGGCCCGAATTTCATGATGCCATGATGCGTTTCAAGATACTCGCCGCCACTGCCCTGTTTGCCGTCGCGAGCGCCTTCGGCGCCGACGCGGCATCCGTTGCCGAGGAGCATCCCGTGACTTCCCACACCGCCACCGGCCCGTTCGACGTCAAGCTCGCGCCCCAGCCGCTCAGCGACGTCGCCGAGCACAGCGGCCTCGGCCGCATGTCGATCGCCAAGCAGTTCCACGGCACGCTCGAGGCCTCGAGCGCCGGCGAGATGCTGGGCTGGCGCGACGCGTCGGGTTCCGGCGGCTACGTCGCGATGGAACGGGTGCGCGGCACGCTGGACGGCCGCGCCGGCAGCTTCCTGCTGCAGCACAGCTCGACGATGACCCGCGGCGAGCCGGCGCAGTCGATCACGGTCGTGCCGGACTCGGGCACCGGCGCGCTGGCCGGGCTGACCGGCCGCATGGTGGTCGACATCGCGCCGGGCGGGGCGCATTCGTATCGCTTCGAGTACGCGTTGCCGTGAGCATGCGGGTGCGCAAAGTCGGCTAAGTCTTTCCGCGCGGCGCGCGGCACACTCGCGTCCATGCCCTCCCGCTCCACCGACCAGGACTACCGCGCCCGCGTCGCCCGCGTCGTCGCGGCCATCGTCGCCGACCCGTTGGCCGAGCATCGGCTCGAGGACCTGGCCGCGCTCGCGCACTTCTCGCCGTTCCACTTCCATCGCGTCTACACGAGTGTCGTGGGCGAGAGCGTCAGCGCGACGATCCGCCGCGTGCGGCTCGCCCGCGCCGCGAGCCTGCTGGCGCAGGGCGGCGAGAGCATCACGCAGATCGGCCAGGCCGTCGGCTACGACAGCCCGCAGGCCTTCAGCCGCGCGTTCGGCCACTTCGCCGGCCAGTCGCCGCGCGCGTTCCAGCAGCGCCTGCAGGAAGGCGTCGAGCCGGCGCCGGGCCGCGAGGACGACGCGGGCGCGCCGCGCGTGCGCGTCGTCGAGCTGCCTGCGCGGCAGGTGCTGGCAATGCGGCATGCCGGCCCCGTCGCGACGATCCCGCATACCTGGCGACGTATGGAGCAGCGATTCGGCGAGCGGCCGATGGCGGACTGGCTGGGCTTGTCCGTCGGCGAGCCGGACGAGGCCGATGGTTTCGCGTACTACGTCGGCCTGGCTCCGCGCGAGGGCGATGTCCAGGATGCGACGCTCGAGATGCTGCAGGTGCCGGGCGGCACCTGGGCCCTGTACGAGCTGGCCGGCCCCTACACGCGCATCAACACCGCCTTCGACGCCATCCATTCGCACTGGATGCCCGGCAGCGGCTACGAGCCCGACCAGCGCCTCGCGCTCGAGCGCTACCTGAACTCGCCGCGCGACGCCGCGCCGGCCGATCTGCGCACCGAGCTCCTCGTTCCCATCCGACCCGCCGCCCGACCATGACCGTCGCCCGACTCCTCTCGCTCGCCGCCCTGTGCCTGGCCACGTCGCTGGCGCACGCCGCCGGCTTCGCCCTCATCGACGTGCCCGCCGACCGCGACGGCCCCGCGCTGCACGGCGCCGTCTGGACGCCGTGCGCCGCGGCGCCCGAGCCCATCGACGTCGGCGGCATGGTGGTGTCCGGCGTCCGCGACTGCGCCGTCGCCGGCGCGCGCCTGCCGCTGGTCGTGGTGTCGCACGGCACCGGCGGCTCGTTCCTCGGCCACCACGACACCGCCGAGGCCCTCGCGGACGCCGGCTTCGTCGTCGCGGCCATCAGCCACCCGGGCGACAACTACCAGGACCTGAGCCGCCAGCAGCACCTGTCGGCCTTCGCGACGCGTCCGGTCGACCTGCGGCGGCTGGTCGACTACATGCTGGCGGGCTGGGCCGGCCACGCGAGCATCGATGCCGACCGCGTCGGTGTCTTCGGCTTCTCGCGCGGCGGCTACACGGGACTCGTGGCGGCCGGCGCGGTGCCGGAGTTCGCGCTGCGCAAGGACCTGTGCCCGCCGTCCTCGACGTTCCCGATGTGCGAGGAATTCCGCCGCGGCGACCTCCCGCCCGCGCCCGTGCGCGACGCGCGCGTGAAGGCCGCGGTCATCGTCGATCCGTTGAGCGCCTTCGACGCGAAGGGCCTGAGGAGCGTGACGCTGCCGCTGCAGCTGTGGGCGTCCGAATTCGGCGGCGACGGCGTGACGCCCGCGAGCGTCACGGCGCTGCGGCGCGACCTGCCCGTCGCGCCGGACTGGCACGTGGCGACCGATGCGGCGCACTTCGCCTTCCTCACGCCGTGCCCGCCGTCGCTGGCCGACGCGTTGCCCGGGCTCTGTCGCGACAAGCCGGGCTTCGATCGCGTGGCCTTCCACGCGCGCTTCAACGCCGAGGTCGTCGCGTTCTTCAAGGCGCACCTCGCGCCGATCCGAGCCGCGCTCACGGTGATCACCGGCGGCTGAAGCGGAGCGGCGACCGGGCGGTCGAATACTCCCCGCGGCGACTGCTCGCCAGACCATCCGCGCGTCAACGGATTATATTTCCTCTGTATCGGAATCGCTCATCAAGAGCGTCGATGTTAAGAATATCCGGGTTGATGTCATTTCTGACACAGTCCGGCGAAACGAATTTGCTGCATATTGCTGGGACGGCGCTTGCGAAAACCGCGCGCCCGCACCGGCGCGGTGCGGCTTCGAGATCGCGCCGCGCGCGCCGGGCAGGGTGCTGTCGCAGGGGAATTCTGCCTCCGGCCTCCGCGTGGCGAACGCCGCGCGCACCAGCGTCGTGAATATCGGCGTCGCCGCGGTGCGGATTCTGGTGTCGACCTTGCGACCGAATTTCCCGGCTTGCTGACCGAAATGTCATTTTCGGTTGTCTGCGGGTCGCGACATCAGGGTTTGTCGTTGAGTGCGGTGCCGGCTTCCTGGAAAAAATGAAATACCGAAAGGGTGTCGACGCGAATCACGAGTTCGCGCGGCGAAATCTCACTTTCTCCCCGGAGCTGATTCCATGTTTCACCGTACCAAGATCTGCGGCGCGCTCGCGCTGGCATTCGGCCCGTTCCTGACGAACGCCGCCATCGCACAGGACGCCGCACCCGCCGCGCCCGACGCCCCGACCACCGTCCAGCGCGTCGAGATCACCGGTTCCGCCATCAAGCGCATCGCGATGGAAGGCGCGCTGCCGATCCAGACGATCACGAACGCCGACATCAAGAAGTCGGGCGTCACGTCGGTCACCGACCTGGTCCAGAACCTGCCCGCGATGCAGGGCTTCACGACCGCGACGCAGTCGGTCAACGGCGGCGGCGGCGGCAACACCACCGCGTCGATCCACGCGATCGGCGAGGCCTACACGCTGGTGCTGCTGAACGGCCACCGGATGGCGTCGTACACCACCGGCTCGGAGGTCAACCTCAACCAGATCCCGCTGGGCGCGGTCGACCACGTCGACGTGCTGACCGACGGCGCGTCCGCGCTCTACGGCGCCGACGCCATCGCCGGCGTCGTCAACATCATCACGAAGAAGGACACCACCGACGGCTCGATCGACCTGAGCGTCGACCATCCGTTCAAGGCCGGCGGGCAGAGCGCCACGGCATCGATCTCGAAAGGCTTCGGCGACCTGGACAAGGACCGCTACAACGTCTTCTTCTCCGCCACCTTCGACCACGAGTCGGCGCTGCAGGCGTCGCAGCGCTCGTTCTCGCGCGGCGGCGGCATCCTGAACTTCAAGGACAGCCACGGCGCGGAGAGCGTCAACCTGACCAGCGCCTACGCGCCCGCGGCCAACGTGTATGCCGACACGACCAGTGCCGGCGCCACGTCGCCCGACGGCTTCCTGTACTACAACCCGTCGCTGGCCGCCAACGGCTCGTGCACGGCCGCCGGCACCGTCAAGTCCGACACCGTCTGCAAGTTCAACTACGCCGCCACTGCGGAGGACATCCCGGCGACGCGCCGCGCGAACTTCCTGACCACCGGGCGCTTCAACCTCAACGACAAGGTCAGCCTGTTCGCCGAGGCGCTGGTCGGCGAGACCCGCACCGACGCCCTCTACGCCGCGCCGGCGCAGGCGTTCGCCCTGAACGCCAGCCAGATCGCGACCTACGTCACGCCGCAGCTGCCCGCGGGCACGACCTCCGAGAACGAGGTGGGCTACGTCCGCATGGTCGGCACCGGCGGCCGCAAGGACGGCTACGAGACGAAGACGCAGCACTTCGTGGTCGGCGCCGACGTGACGCTGGGCAAGTGGGATTCGACGTTCTCGTTCACGCACTCGCAGAGCCACATCTACGACATCGCCGAGGGCGGCTATGCGTCGGCGAACGCGATCAACGGGCTGATCGACAGCGGCGCCTACGATCCGTTCTCGGGCGACGCGCAGGCCAGCGTGCTGGCGCCCGCCGTGCTGCACCAGACCCTCGACCAGGACCGCTCGACGCTGGACGTGGCCTCGGCCCACACGTCGACGACGCTGGCCAAGCTGGGCGGCGGCGACCTGGCCTTCGCGACCGGCCTCGACCTGACGCGCCAGAAGTACACCGACCGTCCGAGCGACATCCTGATGGGCCCGAACGCGCTGCAGCCCGACTACACCGACACCTTGTTCGGCGGCAGCTCCGGCACGCTGCCGTTCGACTCGGCGCGCAACGCCTGGGGCGTGTTCGGCGAACTGGACGCGCCGATCACCAAGAAGCTGGAGCTCGACGCATCGGCCCGCTTCGACTCGTACAGCGCCGTCCACAACAAGGACGGCTTCGACGCCGCGGGCAACCCGATCGGCGCGGAGATCCAGGGCAAGAAGAGCTCGGCGACGACGTTCAAGCTGAGCAGCGCCTATCGCCCCGTCGACCAGCTGCTGCTGCGCGGCTCGTTCGGCACCGGCTTCAAGGTGCCGACCATCGGCAACGTCAGCAACCCGCTGGAGTTCTTCGGCGTCACGGGCGACGAGACCTGCTCCGCCAACGCGCCGGCCGGGCTTGCGCAGTATTGCCACAGCGGGCCGTTCGAGTACAACGAGCAGTCCGGCGGCAATCCGTCGACCGGGGCGGGCGCGCTCAAGCCCGAGCGCTCGCAGCAGTGGACGCTGGGCGCGCGCTTCGAACCGTCGTCGGCCTTCTCGTTCGGCGCCGACCTCTGGAATGTGCGCATCCACGACCAGATCAACACGATCACCGAGACGACGGCGTTCAAGGACATGGCCGCCTATGCGTACCTGTTCTCGGTCGTCAACGATCCGGCCACCGGCGCGCCCACGCTGACCTTCCTGTCGCAGCCGATCAACACCGGCAACGCGTTCTATCAGGGCATCGACTTCGACGGCGAAAGCCACATCGACACCCCGGTCGGCAAGCTGACGACGCGCGGCCACGTGACGTGGATGCTGCGCGCCGACTACCAGCAGCCGGGCAACGCCGGCTACGTCAACGACATGAACAAGGTCGGCCCCGACGGCCAGGTGACGTTCCGCTACCAGCTCAACGCGTCGACGTCGCTGCAGCAGGGCAAGTTCACCCACACGGTGACCTTCAACTTCAAGCCTGGCTACAAGGACGACTACACCGACTACTGCTTCAACTCGGCCACCGGCTTCGACGGCGACAGCAGCACCTGCTCGGCCGACAGCGGCAATCGGCGCGTGAGCTCGTACGCGACCTTCGACTTCCAGGAGAAGTACGACGTGAGCAAGGCGTTGTCGGTGACCGCGGGCATCAAGAACGTGTTCAACCGCAACCCGCCGTTCTCGCTGATCGACCAGCTCGAGGTCGGCAACGCGCGCGGCTACGACAGCCGCTACACGAACGCGCTGGGCCGCGTGTTCGCCGCGACCGCGACGTACAAGTTCTGACGCCTGGCCCGCGGGTGCCCGGTGCGAGCCGGGCGCCCGCCCTGTCGTTGTAGGGGGGAGGCTGCTCGACAATATCCCCAACGCGCACCGCCATTGGGCTACCATTTCGACGGAGGGATCCACCCTGCCTGGCCACTCAGTGGCGGCATGAACGCCGGCATTCGACTCCGGAACCGGGTCGTTGGAGAACAATGTGAAGGGCTTGCTCGTCCATTGGGCCTTGGCTTGCGTGCAATCGGTCGCCGTGGCGCAGGTTGTCGCGGTGACCCCGGTCTCCGGCGTATCCGCGGCCGACTCGTCCGATGCCGTCAAGGCCTACCTGGCGGATGCCAGGCGCGTCGTGGACACCGCCGCACGGGCCGGCGCCGCCTGGACGGGCCCGCGCAGCGGCCCGCGCGCCCAGCCCGGCAAGCGCATCGCGCTGGTCAACGAGGACCTGCGCAACGGCGGCATCCTTGCGGTCGACGAAGGCGTGCTCGAGGCGGCCAAGGTCATCGGCTGGAGCGTGAAGGTCTTCGACTCCGGCGGGACGCTCGAAGGGCGCAAGAAGATGCTGGCCGACGCGCTGGCCAGCCGGCCTGACGGCCTGATCATCTTCGGCGGCGACGCGCACGCGCTCGCGCCCTGGTTGAAGCCGTTCGCCGACGGCGGCATCCCCATCGTCGGCTGGCACGTGACGGCCCAGGCCGGCCCGGTGCCCGGCACGCCGGTGGCGATGAACGTGTCGACGGATCCGCTCGAGGTGGCGCGCGTCACGGCGCTGGCCGCGATCGTGCAGTCCGGCGGACACGCGGGGGTGGTGGTCTTCACCGACACCAACTACGAGCTGCCCATGGCCAAGGCGAACGCGATGGCCGCCGTGGTGCGCGGCTGCACCGGCTGCACCCTGCTCGAAGTGCGCGACGTGCCGATCTCGCGCAACGCCGAGCTGATGCCCGGCACGACACGGGAATTGCTGGCGCGCCACGGCAAGCGCTGGACGCACGCGCTCGCCATCAACGACATCTATTTCGACTACGCCGCGCCGGTACTCACGCAGGCGGCGCTGCCCAGCAACGCCCTGAGCATGCTTTCCGCGGGCGACGGCAGCGAGTCCGCCTTCCTGCGCATCCGCAAGGGCACGTTCCAGACCGGCACCGTGGCGGAGCCGCTCAACCTGCACGGCTGGCAGCTGGTGGACGAGATGAACCGCCTGTTCGCCGGCGAGCACGTGACGGGCACCGTGTTTCCGGTGCACCTCGTGACGGCGGAAAACATCGATGCGGACGGCGGCGATCGCCTGGTCTACGACCCGGCCAACGGCTACCGCGACATCTATCGGCGCATCTGGCAACGTCCGTGAAGCTGCCCATCCCCCAATCCCTCGCTGCCCAGTTCACGTTGGTGGTGTCGTGCCTGGCCGCCCTGGTGGCCGTCGTCGGCGCGACCACCATCTATTCGCTGTCCGGATCGGCCGTTGCGATCCGCCAGTTGGCCGACCAGCGGCTGGCGCGCCTGCAGGATGCGCAGGACCTGCAGCAGCACACGCTGAAGATCGAGCGCCTCGCGTTGCAACTGCCTGCCATCGCGAGCGTCGACGGCGTGCGCGACATGCATGCGCAGGTGATCGGGCACCTCGAGACCTTCGACCAGCTGGTCGCGCGCCTGGCCGGCGCCGCCGGCAGCGACGATGCCGACATGCTCGCCCTGCATCGGTCGAGCCAGCGCTTTCGCAATACCGTCAACATCGAGGCCCAGGCGCGCGAGAACGCGCTTCGCGCCGCGGCCGCGACGCCGCTGCCGCCCGGGTCGGCCGCCCCGGACGCCAGCCTGCCGCGCGAGGCCGAGGCGTTGGCGACGGCGGCCTACCAGCTGTCGAATTCGCTGACGCGGGACTATCGGGATGCAGTGCAGCAACTGGCCGCGGAATCGGACCGGACGCGTCGCTGGGTCGTCGGCGAGGTCACCGTCAGCCTGCTGCTGGCCTGGCTGATCGCTCGCGTGTTCCTCGGCCGGCATGTCGTGCGGCGGCTCCGCCGGGTCAGCCATGTGCTGCGCTACGGCGTCGGCGACCCGGTGCAGCCCGGCTTGCCGGTCCAGGGCGGCGACGAGATTGCCGACATGGCGCGCGCCGTCCAGCAGTTCCTCGAGGACCGCCGGCGGCGCGGCCTGGCCGAGGACGCGTTGCACGAGCTCAACCTCGAGCTCGAGGCCCGCGTCGCGCAACGCACGGCCGAACTCAGCGCGGCGCTCGCCGGCCAACGCGCCGAGATCGCCGATCGCCAGCAAGCGGAGGAGGCTGCGCGCGCCAGCGAGCATTTCCTCAACAACATCGTCGAGAACATGCCCGACATGGTCTTCGTCAAGGACGCGGCCACGCTGCGCTTCGTCCGCTTCAACAAGGCGGGCGAGCAGCTCCTGGGTTATCCCCGCGAGGAGTTCATCGGCAAGGACGTGCACGACATGTTCCCCAAGGACGAGGCCGACTTCTTCGCGCTGAAGGATCGCGCGGTGCTGGCGTCGCGCCAGATGGTCGACATCCCCGAGGAACCCGTCCACACGCGTCACGGCACGCGCGTCGTGCACACGATGAAGATCCCCATCCTCGACGTGCGCGGCGAGCCGCAATTCCTGCTGGGCATCTCGCGCGACATCACGGAGCAGAAGCGCGCCGACGAGGAGCTGCAGCGCCATCGCGAGCACCTGGAGGACATGATCCACGAGCGGACGGCCGAGCTCGTCGTGGCCAAGGAGCAGGCCGACGCCGCCAACCGGGCCAAGAGCGACTTCCTGGCCAACATGAGCCATGAGATCCGCACGCCGATGAATGCGATCCTGGGGATGTCGTATCTGGCCCTGCAGAGCGGGCTCGACTCGCAGCAGCTGCACTACGTCCAGCGCGTGCACGGCGCGGCCGAGTCGCTGCTGGGCATCATCAACGACATCCTGGACTTCTCGAAGATCGAGGCCGGCAAGCTGGACATCGAGGCCATCCCGTTCGATCTCGGCGACGTGCTGGACGGACTGGCGAACCTGGTGGGCATGAGCGCGGAGGAGAAGGGCATCGAGTTGCTGTTCATGCAGCCGCCGCAACTGCCCATGGCGCTCGTGGGCGATCCGTCGCGCCTGCGCCAGGTGCTGCTCAACCTCGGCTACAACGCCGTCAAGTTCACCGAGCGTGGCGAGGTGACCGTCGGCGTCGAGGTCGTCGAGCGAACGGACGTGTCGGCCTGGCTGCGCTTCGAGGTTCGCGACACGGGCATCGGCATGACGCCCGCGCAGCAGGGCCGCCTGTTCCAGCCGTTCTCGCAGGCCGATGCCTCCACCAGCCGCCGCTACGGCGGCACGGGCCTCGGACTGGCGATCAGCCGCCACCTGGTGCGCCTGATGGGCGGCGAGATCGCGGTGGAGAGCACGCACGGCGCGGGCAGCCGCTTCCACTTCTGCCTGCGCTTCGACCTGCAGGCCGGGCACGACGAGGCGCAGCTGTGCGGCCATCCGGACTTGCAGGGCAGCCGCTTGCTGATCGTCGACGACAACGCCGGCGCCCGCGAGGTGCTCGCCGCGATGAGCCGCGCGCTCGGCCTGCGACCCGACACCGCCGTCGATGGCGAGGACGCGTTGCGCAAGGTCGCGATCGCCGACGCCGGCGACGAACCGTACCGGGCGATGCTGCTCGACTGGAGAATGCCCGGCATCGACGGCGTCGAGTGTGCGTACCTGCTGCAACGGCGCGATGGCGCGCGCCACCCGACGCCCACGGTGCTGATGCTGACGGCGTTCAATCGCGACGATGTGCAGAGGCAACTCGCCGAGCGCAAGCTGAGCGTCGGCGCGCTGCTCATCAAGCCGGTCACGCCGTCGACGCTGTTCGATGCCTGCGCCGCCGCGCTGGGCGTGACGGTGCTTCGACAGCGGCGCTCGGCGAAGCGGGAAGAGGCCATGCTCGATCACCAGGAGCGCCTTCGCGGCGCGCACGTGCTGCTGGTGGAGGACAACGCCATCAACCGCGAGATCTCGCTGACGGTGCTGAGCCGCGCGGGGATCGTCGTCGACGTGGCCTGCGACGGCCGGGAGGCGCTGGGGATGCTGGATAGCCAGCGCTTCGACGGCGTCCTGATGGACTGCCAGATGCCGGTCATGGATGGCTACGCGGCGACACGCGCCCTGCGTGCGCAGGCGCGCTGGCGCGACCTGCCGGTCATCGCGATGACGGCGAACGCGATGGTCGGCGATCGGGACAAGGCCTTGGCCGCCGGGATGAACGACCACATCGCCAAGCCGATCAACGTCGAGGAGATGTTCGCCACGCTGGCGCGCTGGATCCGGCCGCCCGCCGCGGCTGCACGCCCGGCGCCCGACCCGGCCGGCGACGACTCGCGCGGCCATGCGCTGGCGGAATTGGCTGGCATCGACAGCCGTGCCGGCGTTGCCGCCATGATGGGCGACAGCGCGTTGTACGTCCACTTGCTGCGGATGTTCCGCGACCGCGAGCGGAACTTCGCGGAGCGCTTCCGAGCCGCGCGCTCGCGCGGCGACGCCGCGACCGCGATGCGCATGGCGCACGACCTGAAGAGCGTGAGCGGATCGCTCGCCGTCCCGGACGTGCACCGGGCCGCCGACGCGCTCGAACGCGCCTGCATCGGAGGCGACGACGACGCGCGCATCGAGGCGCTGCTGCAGGACGTCGATCGTCCGCTCGCCCCGGTCGTCGCGCAATTGGACAGGCTCTGAACGCGCTTGTTCTAAGATCTCTCGCGTGACCAAGACCGCCTACGAACGACACCTGGAACGCGCGCATTCGCTGATGTCGCGCCGCGTGCGCAGCGGCGCGTCGGGGCTGGGCGCGGAGATCACCAGCGCGCCGGTCGCCAACGCGGCGCTCCGCGCGTTGCGCGGCGAGGTCGCGGCCGCGATCGCGCGGCAGCACGCGCAGTTCTCCGCCGCGTTCGCCGATGCCTTGCTGCAGGCGTTCACCGAGTTCACGCAGCCGCCGGCCGCGAAGGCGCCGGGGCAGTGGCTGGATCTCGGCTCGTTCGAGATCATGGACGAGTCGCGCATCCAGGACGAGATCGAGGTCGCGCAGGTCGTGCGCATCCTGGACGAGGACTGCGCGGTCGAACTGCGCCGGCTGATCAAGTTCGAGGCGGCGCTGCGGCGCCACGAGGGGGTGCGCGTCGCGGCCTCGCCGATCGGGCCGCCGTGCCTGGCGCGCGCGCTGTGGACGGCGTCCGAAGGCCTGGGCGTGGGCGCGCCGGTGCGGGCCGAGCTGGTGCGCAGCATGGCGCGCTGGCTGGCGCCGCGCCTGAACGAGATCTACGCCGCGGTGCGCCAGGCCGGCTTCGCCGACGCGTCGCACCTGGAAGCTGCCGATCGCGCCGCGGATGTCGCCGACGAGGCCGTCAGCGCGGCCCGGCCCACCGGCTTCGACGTCACGCGGCCCGGCGCGCTGTTCGAGCTGATGGACCTGGACGAGCAGCGCCCGGTCTTCGAGGCGTCGACCGCGCCGCTGCCGTTCGCGCACGTCGCCGACACGCTGCCGATGCCGCTCGACGGCGACGACACGCGCCTGCCCGGCCTGATCCACAGCCACCGCGAGGAACTCGCCGCGCTGCAGGACGCCACCAGCGCGCGCCTGGGCGTCGCGCTGATCGGCCACCTGTTCGTGCAGATCGTTGCCGATCCCGCGCTGTCCAACGACGCGCGCGAGTGGATCGCCCGCCTGCAGCCCGTCGTCGTGCGGCTGGCCACGCAGGACGCGACGCTGCTGCAGTCGCACCGGCATCCGGCGTGGACGCTGGTCAACCGCATCGTCACGCACATGCGCGCCGACAAGGACGCGCCGGCGCCGGAGTTCACGCAGTGGCTGGCGGATTCGGTGGCGCAGGTGTCGGCCGAGCCGTCGACTGCCCACTTCCAGGCCGCCGTCGACCGCCTCGCGCAATGGCAGCGCAAGCAGGCGCAGAAGCGGCTGACCTCGGTCGAGGGTGCGCTGGACCTGCTGCGCCGCAATGCGTCGCTCGAGGAACTGGTCGGCCAGGCGCGGGCCCGTCTTCAACGCAAGCTCGACTCGGCGCAGCCGCCGTCCAAGACCCGCCGCTTCATCCTCACGCTGTGGTCGCTGGTGGTCGCGCAGGAGTGGACGACGCTGCCCGTGGAGGCGCGACGCAACTCGCCCGCGATGGACACCGCCGTCGACATCATCTGGTCCACCGACGCGGCCCGCTCGCGCGCGGACGCGTCGACGCTCGTCGCGATGATCCCGGAGCTCGTCGAGCGCGTGACTGCCGGCATGGCCACGGTCAAGCTGTCCGACGCGATGAGGAAGGCCTGGCTCGACCAGATCGCCGCGATCCACCTGCACGCGATGCGTCGGCCGGAAGGCGCGGAAGCCGCCGGCGGCCCGGTGACGGTCGACCTCGAGCTCGACGACGAGCTGCCGCCCGCGCCGCCGCCGCCCGCGCCGGAGCCGGCGCCCGATGCATCGTCGCCGCTGGCCAACCTGCAGGTCGGCGACACGATCTCGCTGCAGCTGCACGGCGAATGGACCGACCTGCAGCTGCTCTGGACGAGCGACAACGGCTACTTCCTGCTGTTCGCCGGAAGCGGCGAGGCCTCGCGCAGCTTCACGCGCAAGGCGCTGGAGAAGATGGTCGCGCAGGGCCTGCTGCGTGCCGCCGATGCGAACTCGGCGCTGCAGCGCGCCGGCGACAAGATCATCCGCGGCCGGCAGTAGCGCGCGTCAGGGTTCCTGCAGCGCGGGGCGCGGCTCGGCCGGCGTGCGCAGCAGCGCCAGGTGCAGCGTCTGGGTCAGCAGCTCGAGCGGATAGACGGCGTCGATCAGGTCGAAGACCATGCGCCACTCGGCGCGCACGCCGCGCCACCAGCCGAGCTTCTCCGCCTTGCGCGCCTGCGTCACCGTGCGCCAGTTCGCGATCGCCACCGGCAGCCGCGCGGCGATGATGCGCTTGTTCATGAACACCTCGATGCCGAAGCGCGGCAGCGCGTGGATGTCCTCCAGCACGTCGGCGAGCAGGGCCTTGTCGACCACGCGTTCGCCCGACACGAAGTCGATGCCCGCCCAGCGGAAGATGGCCAGGCTGTTGCGGCGCAGGCTCATGCTGACCGCGGCGCGGCCTTCGAGCACGGGCGTGGCGAGCGACACGAGGTCCTCGGCACGCAGGCCCTTCAGGTCGGCGTCGAGCAGCATCAGCAGGCCGTGGCGCGCGGCCGCGACGCCGGTGGCAACCGCCTTGCTCTTGCCCTGGTTCTTCTCGTGCGAGATGAGCCGCACGTCGGCGAAGCGCGCCACGACCTGGGCGGTGTCGTCGCTCGAACCGTCATCGACGACGATCACTTCCGCGACCAGCGGGTGACCCGCGGCCACCTCCAGCACGGCGCCGATGCGCGGGCCTTCGTTGAAGGCGCAGATGATGCAGCTGATGCGCGGCGCGACGGCATGTGACGGATTGGCGATCATTCGTTGAAGACGGACCGTGGTGGAGTCACGCGCGACTATCGGCGGGCTTCGTGACAGCGTCGAGGCAAGGACCGTTCGCAGGCCTGTCGCGAGCCTGTCATGTCGACGTCACGACCCCATCACGCGCATCGCGCATGCTCGCCAGCTGTCTCCAGCCCGAGTGCCCGCCCGCGATGCCCGCTTCCTTCCTGTTGTTGCTGGCCGCCCAGTTCGCCTCGGCCCTCGCGGACAACGCGCTGCTGATCGTCACGATCGATCTCCTGCAGCGGCGGGCGATGCCCGGCTGGCTCGCACCGTTGCTGAAGGTGGCCTTCATCGCCGCCTACGTGCTGCTGGCGCCGTTCGTCGGGCCGCTGGCGGACACGTTCCGCAAGGCACGGCTGATGTCGTGCATGAACGGCGTCAAGATCTGCGGGGTGCTCGCGCTGGTGGCCGGCGCGCATCCCGTGACGGCCTTCCTCATCGTCGGCCTCGGCGCGGCGGCCTACGCGCCGGCCAAGTACGGCCTCGCGACCGAGCTGGTGCGGCCCGACCAGCTCGTCGAGGCCAACGCGTGGATCGAGACGGCCGCCGTCACCGCCGTGCTGCTGGGCACCGGGCTCGGCGGCTTTCTCGTCGCGCCGCGGCTGGGCGGGATCGCGCCGCTGCTGATCCTGCTCGGCGTGTACCTGCTGGCCGGCGCGCTCAATCTCGGCGTGGCCGACAGCGGCATACGGCACGACGTATCGCTGCGGCCGCGAACGATGCTGGTCGAGTTCGTGCGCGCCAACCGCAGGCTGTGGGGCGATCCGGACGGCGGGATGTCGCTGGCCGTCACCACGATCTTCTGGGGCGTCGGCGCGACGCTGCAGTTCGCGGTGCTGCGCTGGGCACGCGAGACGATGCACCTGTCGCTCGCGCACGCCTCGTTCCTGCAGGCCGCGGTGGCCGTGGGTGTCGTCGCGGGCGCGGTGGCCGCGGGACGCTGGGTGCCGCTCGCCCACGCCAGGCGCATGCTCTGGGCGGGCGTGCTGTTCGGCGTGCTGATGACGGCCGTCCCGTTCGTCGACGACCTGGTGCCCGCGACGCTGCTGCTGATCGTGGTCGGCGGCGTCGGCGGGCTGATGGTGGTGCCGCTGAACGCGCTGCTGCAGGATCGTGGCAACACGCTGCTCAGCGCGGGCCGCTCGATCGCGGTGCAGGGCGCCAACGAGAACGCGAGCGTGCTCGCCTGCCTGGGCGTCTACTCGCTGCTGGTGGCCATCGACGTGCCGCTGGCCGCGTTGATGGCCGGGCTCGGCGTGGGCGTGGCCGCCGCGCTGGGCCTGTTGCTGATGCAGCAGCGCTGGCGCGAGCGCCGCGCCGCGGTTCACACGGACGAGTGGCGCGCCGGCGCGAAGGCGTAGTCCTGCACCGGCTCGACCGCGCGCATCACCGAGGCCATCACGCCCTCGACCTGCGCGGCGATGCTGTCCCAGTCGAGCGCCATCACGCTGGTGCGCGCCCGCGTGCCGAGCACGCGGCAGTGCGCCAGGTCGGCGGCGACGCGCGCGGCGCGGGCGACGAACGCGGCATTGTCGTTGAACGACACGAGCGCGCCGCTGACGCCGTCCTCGATCACGCGCTGCGCGGCGGCGTAGTCGAACGCGACCACCGCGAGGCCGCTGGCCATCGCCTCGGTCGTGACATTGCCGAAGGTCTCGGTGACGCTCGGGAACAGGAACAGGTCGGCCGACGCGTAGTGCGCCGCAAGGTCGTCGCCGATGCGCTGGCCGGCGAAGATCGCGTCGGGGCAGCGCGCCTGCAGTTCCTTGCGCATGGGGCCGTCGCCCACCAGCACCAGCCTGGCGCGCGGCTGCTGGCGGCGGATGGCCTCGAAGGCGGACACGAGCGTCGCCAGGTTCTTCTCGGGCGCGAGGCGGCCGACGCAGGTGACGACCAGGTCGTCCGGCGCCGCGCCCCACTGCGCGCGCAGCGCCTCGCTGCGATGCGCGGTGTCGAAGCGGCGCACGTCCACGCCGCGCGCCACCGTCAGCAGGTTGTGGAAGCCTTCCTTGGCGAGGTCGTCGTGCAGCGCCTGCGTCGGCACCATCGTGCACTGCGTCGCGTTGTGGAAGCGGCGCAGGTAGCCGATGATGGGCCCGCGCAGGAAGCCGAAGCCGTAGTGCTGGCTGTACGCGTGGAAGTTGGTGCGGAACTCGGAGCACACCGGCAGGCCGAGGCGGCGGGCGGCCAGCAGCGCGGAGCGGCCGAGCGGGCCCTCGGTGGCGATGTGCACGACGTCGGGGCGGTGCTTCTTCCACAGCTTCACGAGCCTGCCCATGCACGGCAGGCCCATGCGCAGGCCCGCGTAGCGCGGGATCGGCACGCCGTGCACGAGGACGTCGCCCTGGCCGTCCGCCGAGCTCGCGCCGACCTCGCTCTTCTGGCGCGGACGCACCACCTGCACCGCGTGATGCCGGGCCCGCAGGCTCTGCACGAGGCGCGCGACGGTCATCGCGACACCGTTGACCTCGGGCGGATAGGTCTCCGTCACGCAGGCGATTCGCAGGGGCCGCGGGAGGCCGGATTGAATGTCCACGAGGAACCTTCGGTTGGTTGCGGTCGCGGTCGATGATGACAACGGCAAGCAACAGATCGATGACAGTTCCGCGTCAATTCGACGCATCAACGGACACGGCCCTTTCATATTTCGGCGTCACCATCCTGTCACGCCGCGCAGGCTCCTGGCCGCGAGCGAACCTCGAGAGGAACACCGTGAACAACTTCATGCAAACGCTGCGCACGCTGCGCTGGGACGACCACCGCTTCTACCATCACAGCACGATCAACCAGAGCCTGCACTTCATCAGCGCGATCACGTTCTGCGTCTCGTATGCGCTGCTGTTCGTGAACCCGGCGGCCGCCGCGATCCTCGCGTGGACCGTGTCGATGACGACGCGCCAGGCCGGCCACTTCTTCTTCGAGCCGCGCGGCTACGACGACGTCAACCAGGTCTCGGACGACTACAAGGAAGAGGTCAAGGCCGGCTACAACATCCGCCGCAAGATCGTGCTGATGGCGATCTGGGTCGCGATCCCGGCCGCGCTGTGGTTCGCGCCGTCGCTCGGCGGCCTGATCCAGCCGCACACCGACGTCCGCGGCTTCCTGCACGACGTGGGCATCGCCTGGCTGTCGCAGGGCGCGGCCGGCCTGGCGGTGCGCGTCATCCAGCTGTGCATCACGCGCAACGTCACCGAAGGCCTGGCCTGGGGCTTCAAGATCATCACCGACCCGGTGATGGACATCGTGCTGTATCACAAGGCCCCGCTCAAGCTGATGCGCGGCCAGATGATCTCGTCGGTGGCGTCGCCGACGATGCCGACGGCCGCGCACTGACACGCCACGCGCAAGCGATACATGGAACCCACCACCCTCGCCCTCTCCGCGTTGATGCTCGCCGCGCTGGCCGTGATGGCTCCGCGCGCCTGGCGTCGCCTCGATCTCTCGCGTGCCAAGCACCGCTCGCTGACCGGCCACTCGAAGATGGCCAAGCGCGTCGCCGGCCTGCTGCCCGGCTACGCGTACGACGAGGCGCGCTTCTTCGGCTCGGACGGCGCCCCGGACGAGTTCCAGCGCCGGCGCCGCGCCGGCTTCGACAAGCTGGTCGCGCTCTACACCGAGCGATTCCCGAAGAGCGCCGCGCTCACCGCCCAGGCCAGCACCGGCATCTCCGACCTGCAGTTCACCGGCAGCTACCGCGTGCCGTTCCAGTACAGCCCGTACCTGCGCAAGCACCTGAAGACGGGCAGCTTCCTGCAGTCCTCGTCGGGCGTCACCGTGCAGGATCTCGACGGCAACACGCTGTATGACCTGACCGGTTCGTACGGCGTCAACCTGTTCGGCGTCGACTTCTACAAGGAATGCATCGCCGAGGGCGCCGCGCGCGTCGCCGACCTGGGGCCGGTGCTCGGCGCCTACCACCCGGTGCTGCTGGACAACGTGCGCCACCTGCAGCGCATCTCCGGGCTCGACGAGGTGTCGTTCCACATGTCGGGCACCGAGGCCGTCATGCAGGCCGTGCGCCTGGCCCGCTACCACACGAAGAAGAAGTACCTCGTGCGATTCTGCGGCGCGTACCACGGCTGGTGGGAGGACGTGCAGCCCGGCCCCGGCAACCCGCTGCCGCCGCGCGAGACCTACACGCTCGAAGAGATGAAGGCCGAGACGCTGAAGGTGCTGCGCACGCGCAAGGACATCGCCTGCGTGCTGGTCAACCCGCTGCAGGCGCTGCATCCGAACGCCGCGGCGCCGGGCGACTCGTCGCTGGTCGACAGCGGCCGCCGCGCGAAGTTCGACCGCGCGGCGTACACCGAGTGGCTGAAAGCATTGCGCCAGGTCTGCACCGAGCGCGGCATCGTGCTGATCTTCGACGAGATCTTCATCGGCTTCCGCCTCGCGCCCGGCGGCGCGCAGGAGTACTTCGGCATCGAGGCCGACATGGTGACCTACGGCAAGTCGCTGGGCGGCGGCCTGCCGGTGGGCGTGGTCTGCGGCAGGCGCCAGCTGATGAAGCGCTTCCGCGAGGACCGGCCCGCCGACATCTGCTTCGCCCGCGGCACCTTCAACTCGCACCCGTACGTGATGGGCGCGATGAACGTGTTCCTCGAGCGGCTCGAGAGTGCCGACGTCAAGGCCATGTACGACGGCGTCGACGAGCGCTGGAACCGGCGCAGTGCCCGCTTCAACGAACGCCTTTCCTCCGCCGGCGTGCCGGTGCGCGTGGCCAACATCCAGTCGATCTGGACGGTGCTGTACGAGCAGCCGTCGCGCTACAACTGGATGCTGCAGTTCTACCTGCGCGCGCACGGGCTGGCGCTCAGCTGGGTGGGCACGGGGCGCCTGATCTTCAGCCTGAACTATGGCGACGCCGACTTCGACGCGGTGCTCGACCGCTTCGTCGCCGCGGCCGTCCAGATGCAGGCGGACGGCTGGTGGTGGAACGATCCCGCGCAGAGCAACCGCACCATCCGGCGCGGCCTGCTGCGGGAGATGCTGCGTCAACGCTTCAGCAACTGAGAGCGGCGGGTTGATCGAAAGTCGATGAAAAAACAATTCCGGCGCCTGCTCGCCCAAGAAGACCTGAACTTCCTGCTCACCAACCGCGTGCCGCGCATCGCGCTGACGCACTTCATGGGCAAGTTCAGCAAGATCCGCAACCCGATCGTCAGCAAGGCCTCGATCGGCATGTGGAAGCTGTTCACCGACCTCGACCTCAGCGACGCCCGCACGCGCAAGTTCCGCTCGATGCACGACTGCTTCACGCGCGAGCTGATGCCGGGCGCGCGCGTGGTCGATCCCGATCCGAACGTGCTCACGTCGCCCTGCGACGCCATCGTCGGCGCGTGCGGTGCGGTGGCCGGCACCACGGTGTTCCAGGCCAAGGGCTTCCCGTACAAGATGGAGGAGCTGTTCGGCCCGGGCACCGACGCGACGCCGTTCCGCGACGGCCGCTTCATCACGCTGCGGCTGACGTCGGCGATGTACCACCGCTTCCACGCGCCGCACGACGTCGACGTGAGCCACGTGAGCTACATCACCGGCGACACCTGGAACGTCAACCCGATCGCGCTCAAGCGCGTCGAGAAGCTGTTCTGCCGCAACGAGCGCGCCGTGCTCAGCGCGCGCCTGCGCCGCGGCAACCATCCGATCGCCATCGTGCCGGTGGCGGCCATCCTCGTCGCAAGCATCCGGCTGAAGTTCACCGACGTGCTGCTGCACCTGAAGTACCGCGGCCCCAACGAGATTCCCGTCGACGCGCGCTTCGGCAAGGGCGACGAGATGGGCGGCTTCCAGCACGGCTCGACCATCATCCTGTTCGTGCCGCCCGGCTTCGAGTTCGTCGACGGCATCGCCACCGGCACGCGCATCCGCATGGGGCAGGCGCTGATGCGGCTGCCGGTGCAGCAGCCCGCGGCCGCGGACGCCGATTCGCGCGAGGCGCTGGAGCAGGTGAGCGCGTGACGCGTGCGGCCGCGGCCGCGCTCGCGCGTCGCGCGGGCGTGGCGCTCGCGCTCGTGCTGGCGGCCCTCGCGCTCGACTTCGTCTTCCGCGACCTGAGCCTCGCCGAGCTCGCGGCGGCCGTGCGGCGCCAGCCGACGTGGCACATCCTCGCGTGCCTGGCGCTGACGCTCGCCAGCTTCGGCTGCCTCGCGCTTCACGACCTCGTGGGCCTGCGCGTGGCCGCGCCCGGCCGCGTGCGCGCGCGGCTCGCGTTGCTGGCGGGCGCGTCCAGCGCGGCCATCGCCAACACGCTCGGCTTCCACGCGGTGTCGGGCTCGGCCGTGCGCGCGCATCTCTACCTGCCGGCGGGCCTGAGCGGCGGCGAAGTGGCGCGCGTCGTGTCGATGTCGTGGCTGTCGCTGGTGGCGGGCAACATGACGATGCTGGCCGGCGCCGAGCTGGTCGAGGCCGCGACCGGCGCCGACCCCGCCTGGCACGCGATGCTGGGCCTCGTGCTGGAGGGGCTCATGCTGCTGTGGCTGTGGTGGCTGTCGCGCGGCCCGCGCGAGCTCGCGCTCGGGCGCTTTCGCCTGAAGATGCCGCCCGCCTCGATGGCGCTGAGCCTGATGCTGCTGGGTGCGGTCGAGAGCGGCACCGCGATCGCCGCGCTCTACATCCTGCTGCCGGCCGACCTCGCGCCGCCGTTCGACATCTTCGCGGTCGGCTGCATCGCGGCCGTGATACTGGGTGTGGTATCGCACGCGCCCGGCGGCCTGGGCGTGTTCGAGGCGAGCATGACGGCGATCCTCTCGGGCCGCGGCCGGCCCGACCTGCTGGCCGCGCTGCTGCTCTATCGCCTGCTCTACAACCTGCTGCCGTTTGCGCTGGCGGTGCTGGCGCTGGGGCTGCGCTCGGGCCGGAGGACGTTCGGCCGCGCGTGAGGACGCCGCTCATTTCAGCGGTTGGAGGCGAAGCGCGGCGCGATCCGCTGCGATCCCGGTCCGCTGCCGACGAAGACGGCGCGCCGGTTGGCGGCGAGACGGCCCAGCCCGTCACTTCGAGCAGCGGCGATTGCGGCTCCTAGCCCGCGAGGCCGGCGGCCAGGCGATCGAAGAGGGCTGCGCCGGCGGGGTCGACGATCCAGCGACGTTGGGCCGTGCGACGGGTAGTAGCGCGGTGGTCGAGCGGGCCGCCCGCATCCCGCCACAATGCCGGGACGATGAGGTCCTCCACGCTCAGGAAGCTCGCCGCGGCGACGGTCGCGCTGGGCGGCGTGGCCGTCGCGGTCGTTGCCGCCACGGCCTGGCTGCTGCGCTTCGATCTCGACCGCCTGCTCTTCGCGCGCACGCCGCCGCCCGTCTCGCTGGGGCGCGCCGCGGAGGCGTTCCGGTTGCCGGGACGCGACGGCGCCGCCATGATCGTGCGCCGTTTCGACCGTGCCGTCGCCAGGCCTCGACACGGCTGCGTCGTCTTCTTTCCAGGACACGAGGGCGGCGTCGACCGATATGCAGGCGAACTGTTCCCCGACTTCGAGCGCGCAGGGCTGATCGTGTACGCCGTCGCCTATCCGGGCCAGGACGGCGCGCCGGGGCCGGCCCGCATCGACGACGTGCAGGCCCTCGCGGCAACCGCGGTGTCCACCGTCGTCGCGAACTGCGGATCCGGCCACACGGTCGTCGCGGGACGCTCGCTCGGCGCGATGGTCGCGGCCTACGCCGCCGGCGCCGTGATGCCTGCGGGCCTCGTGCTGGAGTCCGCCTCGCCGTCGTTGAGCGCCGGCATCCGGGGCGCGTTGCGCGAGCGCTGGTTCCTTCGTCCGCTGGCGTCCCTGCCGATCGAGATGATCGTCAAGCACGACTACTCGATCGCCGAGGCCGTGCCCGCGGGATTGCACGTCGCCATCTTCCAGGGGAGCGCCGACACACGCACCCCGCTGTCGGACTTCGGGTCGGAAGCGGGCGGGCCGGAGCGCCTGCCCATCTTCGAAGTGCCCGGGGGCACGCACACCGATACCCTGCAGCGCGCCAAGCTCGCGATGATCCCGGCGATGCTGGGGATGATCCGCGGCAGCGACGAGGCCGCGGCGGCGGCAGCAGAGGATTGAGCGCGGGCGGCGGCTCGGGGCAGCACTGTCCGCGGATGGACATGCAAAAAAGCCCCGCATCGCGGGGCCAAAGGCTGGGAAATCGGGGGTCAGGCGTTCGCGCGGCGGCCGACGATGGTCACGGTCTGGTGGTCGACGGCGACCACTCGCGTCGAGGCGGCCTGCGACAGCGCGGCGACGCGGTATTGGTGGCCCGCCAGCGCGTTGGTGGCCAGCAGCATCGCGGTCGTCAGCAGCGCGGCGACGGCAATGGGGGCGGCCTGGTGGGCGAAGGTCTTGGTCATGGTGGGCTCCTGGGGTCGTGTGTCCGGCGTGTCGATGGGGTGGACTGTAGGCAGGCGCGCCCCGGGTCACGAGCCGCTTGCGACGACGCGCCAGCGTGGCCGGACGAACTGCAGGCCGGCGCTACGGAGCGGCGCCGTGCCGCGCGAACCGGCCGATTCGGCGCACGATTGGCGCGCGGCAGTTTCGGCGCAACGGCTGCAGAATGGATGCATGAGCGAAACCACTTCTGTCCCCGCCGGCCTGTTCCTGCATGAAGACGACGGCGTGCTGCGCTGCCAGTGGTGCCGGGCCAGCCCCGAGTACCGGCGCTATCACGACGAGGAATGGGGCTTTCCCGTCACCGACGAGCGCCGGCTGTTCGAGAAGATCTGCCTCGAGGGCTTCCAGGCCGGCCTGAGCTGGCTGACCATCCTCAACAAGCGCGAGGCCTTCCGCAAGGGCTTCGCCAACTTCGAGGCCGACAAGGTCGTGCGCTTCGGCGACAGGGACATCGAGCGCCTGCTCGCCGACCCGGGCATCGTGCGGCATCGCGGCAAGATCGTCTCCACCATCAACAACGCGCAGCGCGTGCTGGAGCTGCGCCAGGAGTTCGGCTCGCTCGCGGCCTACGCCTGGGGCTACGAGCCCGCGAAGGACAGCCGACCGCACGTGCCGCAGACCGGCGTGGTGCTCGGGCCGTCGGCCGAGGCGGTGGCGATGTCCAAGGACCTGAAGAAGCGGGGCTGGACCTTCGTCGGGCCCACGACGGTGTATGCGTTCATGCAGGCCATGGGGCTGGTCAACGACCACTACGAGCATTGCCATGCGCGCGAGAAGGCGGCCAAGGCGCGCAAGAAGCTGAAGAAGCCGGTCTGAGGTCGCCTGGGCAGGACCGTTTCCTCGCCGTCGAGACACTTCATCCAAAGGGCCACCATGAATCCAGACCTTCTGACATCGCGGTCGATCGTTCCGGCTCGGTGGACTGCAATTGCAGTTGCCGTCTTGGGCGCCATCACGTTGGCGGTAGTCGCACATTCGCAAGGCACCGGCCCATCGGAGGCCCAAGGGGTGTCCACCAAGTCGCTTGGGACGATCGACTTGTCGAGCGAAATCGAGGGGATGTCAGCGCGCCAACTGCGTGCGCGCCTGGTGACCATCGAGCCCGGTGGACACATCGCACTCCATAGCCACAAGGACCGGCCGACGATGGAGTATGTCGTTCAGGGGCAGCCTGTCGAGATCCGCAACGGAATCGAGATCCCCCACCAACCGGGTGACATGGTGATCGCAACACGTGACGTATCGCACTGGTGGGAAAACCGCGGCACGACATCGGTCGTATTGCTCCCCGTCGACATCTTCAAACCATGAGCGAGTACGGATTGTGACGTTGAGGTCGATCTGGGATCTCTCTGAACGGCCAGAAGCGGTCGTTCGAACGTGTCCGCTATGGGGTAAGGTCGTAGGCCATCTTACGATGCAGTCGTCGGCATCGCGGAAAGGTGGTCGACGATCACATCCCTATTGGCCGAATTCACAGCTGCTCTAGGCGTGCTGCTGCAGGCCGAGACTAATGCACGTTCCATCGCTCGACCATGCCCCGCCGATCACGGCTCACCAGTCTCCAAACACCAATGCGCGATTTCTGGGATTCGACCTCCGTACACTTCTTGAACCGCACGAGTTCCAGATTCGCGTCGCTGAAGAGCGGCCTTGCGCTCCTGGTACTGTGCCTCGGTTCCAAAGCAGCATATGCCGGCTTGAGCGAGGGGCTGAAGGCGTACGAGGAAAGGAATTATTCAGAGGCGCTGCAGCAGTTTCGCTCGTTGGCTGTCAATGGCGACTCCCGAGGCGAGTATCTGCTTGGGCTCCTATTCGTCAATGGGCAGGGCGTTCCCAAGGACGAGGCTGAGGCCGCGGTCTGGTTTCGGAAGTCGGCCGAGCAAGGGGATGGCCATGCGCAGTACGACTTGGGACGCCTGTATCTCAACGGCCTTGGAGTGACGAAGGATACGCCCGAGGCCGCAGCCTGGTTTCGCCGGGGGGCCGAGCAAGGGAATGAGCCCGCGCAGCTCGCCCTTGCATTGATGTACACGAAAGGTGAAGGTGTCGACAAGGATGCGCGTGAGGCGATACATTGGTATCGCGCGGCGGCCGACGAGGGAAATGCCACAGCCCAGCTACGTCTCGGCGAGGCGTACTACATTGGCGAAGGCGTCGGCAAGGACATGGTCCTGGCCGCGGGCTGGATTCGCAAGTCGGCTGGTCAAGGTGCCGCCATGGCGCAGTACGTTCTCGCCACCATGTATCTCGCCGGCCAAGGTGTATCCGAAGACGACCGCGAGGGGGCCGCTTGGCTCCTCAAGGCGGCTGAACAGGGCGATGCCGACTCGCAGTTTTTGCTCGGCGCCCTGTACGGCACCGGCAAAGGCTTGAAGAAGGACATGCAAGAGTCAGCTGCCTGGTATCGCAAGGCGGCAAAACAAGGGCATGCGACTGCGCAACGTTCTCTCGGCAGCATGTATGCCAGCGGCGGTGGCGTTCCGAAGGATATGAATGCCGCGGCGGCTTGGTTTCACGAGGCAGCTGAGCAAGGGGACGCCGAAGCCCGCAACAACCTCGGCGTCCTTTACAGCAACGGTGAGGGTGTCCCGCAGGACTTCAGCGCTGCCGCGACGTTGTATCGACAAGCCGCTGAACAAGGGAACCGCCAAGCGCTCAGTAACTGGGGAGATATGTACGCCCGTGGTCAAGGCGTGCGCAAGAACCTGGTGGTCGCCTATGCGCTGTTTGGCCTCTCCGTGAAAATCGACCCCTCAAACAATAGCCACGCAGTCGGCAATCGAGCGATCGTGCAGGAGCTCCTGAGCAAGAAGGATGTCGAACGCGGCCAAGCGCTGGTCAGTCGCGCTGCAGTCCTTGGCGTGGGAAGGGCTGTCGACGAGTTCCTTGCCTCGGGAACGGGGGCAGAAAATTGACTTTGATGCTCGCCAAGCAACTGCCGCCGCTTGGGTCGGCAGCGTTGCGATCGACTTGGTTTCTTTCGGGCGGCACGCGGCCAGTAGCATGGTTAGCGATGACAAAGTCATCGTTGAGTATTTCGCCGCATAGGCATGTGTCGGCCACGATCTGCCAGTCGCGAACGTCGGCTTCGGGGTAGGCTATCGCCCCTTTCCCCCGGGCAACCCACGAACGGAAGCCATGCGTCGCATATTCCTCGACACCGAGTTCACCCAGTTCCGTGACGGCCAACTGCTCTCGATTGGGCTGGTCACCGACGAAGGCCATGAGTTCTATGTCGAGGTTGCAGATCTGACCCGCCATGCCCAGGCGAGTGACTTCTGCAAGGACGTGGTGATTCCCCAGTTCGGACTCGTACCTGGCGCTGCTGTTCGCGACGACGCGGCGGTCGGCGCGCGGGTGGCAAACTGGCTACGTTCGTTCGAGCACCCAGTCGTAATTTCGTATGACTACAAACTTGACTGGCGATTCTTCGAGAGCGCGCTGAGCGCGGCCGGGCAGTGGCACGCATTGGCCTCGACAATTCGCACCGAGGACGTCGCCGGCGTGGCGGCGCCGGGGACGCCGGGAGAGGCCGCCCAGAACGCGGTGTTCGAAACCAGCAAATCGCCGGGCCGGCATCATGCGCTCGTCGACGCAAGAGCGCTTCGTGCTGCGTGGCTTGCAAGTTCCACGCGGCGTTGAGAGAAGTCACAATCCGGCCACAACCGGTCGCTCGCGACTTTCCGCTTTCGGGAAGGGCACCCTGCACCTGCCTCGAATCCCAGGGTGCGATGGCTTGTCATCCACGAGAGCCATCAGCGACTTCGGAGATTGAGATGTTGCAGAGTGTCGGGTAAATGACGCCGCTCTGGGACCAGCCGCTCGAATTGGCGTTCAGCTACCATCCCGGGATCCTAAGGCCTCGTCACCCGTCGATTTATGCGCCTCGCCGTATTCGTAGTCTCCGGTGTTCTTTCGATGTCTGCTTGGGGAAATTGCTCGAGCGATGACCAGAGGCGGCATCTGAAGTTCGCGGATTCACCGGGTTCCGGCCAAGAACACGTTGCCTGCAAGAGAGATTTCGAGCTAAACAAGGACATCTGGGCCGTAGCCTCCCCGCGCGATGCGTCGGAGGATGCATCAGAGGACAGCTACGATCTCGATGTGTCTTTGGAAGATCTTGTCAGCGGCAAGTCCATCGCAGTCGGCCACTTCAAGGGCCTGCTGAAAAACGGCGGCGGTCCGGAGCTCGGCGAGATCAAGGTCGACACTGGCAGATACTTTATCGCGCCCGGCGTCCGGGCCTTCGGTGTACGCGCGCTCAATTCCATGACTCTGTTCGGTGTTCCTACCGACGGTGAGGAACTCGCCCTATTCGTCGTGAGGGGCAAGGACATCGTCAATGTCCTGTCAAACGCCGACATGCGCATCTCCTATTCGAACCGTGCCGAAGTCTGCGAAGAGCAGAGACGCGAGATTGCACGGGTTCTGGTCGTCGACAAGGCGCTCAGTCACGGCTTCCGCGACCTGCTGGTTAAGGAAACGATCACCGATTCAGCGGGCAAGAAGGACGCTTCCGGCCGATGTCGCCTTGCACCCACCAGCGTGAAAACCAACGAGCACCGGTTGCAATACGACGGGTCGAAGTACACCGTGCCCCGCGACATGCAGGAAGTCGACTGCCGGGTCTGCTGACGGTGGGGCGACCGGTCGTCTCAGGTCGGCCAGGAGCTGTCATTGGTGGGCAGCTACTTCCCGTCATCTCACCCGGGCGTCCTTGTGCCATAGGCGATCCGTAGTTGGCCACCCGAAGAGTGAAAGCTCGGGAACCCGTAGGTCTACGGGTAGTCAAATAGCCTGTCACTGCAATTCACAGCTTGGCTGCGCTCACGCGACTTTGAGCGTGTTCTCCACTAGCTCTGTTCCGCATTTCTCCCCTCCCGCAAGAGTCGCCTGGCAAGTCGTTAAAGAGGCCTGACCGTTGGCGTTCCGGCAGCCTAAAGCGCTCCGTTCCGATGCTTCGCAGCATGGTGCACGCCATCAGCACCTGTTCGTCCATGAGGTCTCGCCTCCACCCACGACGCGCTCGCCCAGGGCGACCGGGTCGCGGTCGCCATGGCACTGGCGCACGAAGACCATTGGCAAGGCGCGACCATCCGCTGAACCAACGCTAGGCGCGTGCGGACCAGCGCACGACGCGTCGCGCGTGCGCCCGACGGCTTCGCGGCGCACCTCCTGCAACTGGAGAACCGGGTGTTCGCGGGCTGATCAGCGGCCAGGGGGCCGGGCGAGCGTCTTCGGGTCGTCCTGCGAGCCCGGCTGCCGGATCAGGCTGATCTCGCCGTCCGATTCGAGGTACATCGCCTTGATCCGGCTCAGATCCTCCAGGCCTTCTTCGCGCACCTTCGACATCAGCTCCGCATCCGAGATGAACTCGCGGCGCATGTTGCGGCGGTTGCGCTTGCCGTTGCGCACGAGGGTCAACCGGCGCGCGGCCAGCAGCCGCTCGGCCGCCGGCCAGCGATAGGTCGCCCAGTCGATCGCGACGTTCCAGAACACCAGTGTCGAGATGAGCACGATGGCGTCGGTGGCCGAAGTCGCGTCCCCGATCATGCCGTTCTGCGCGGCGTCGCCCAGCAGCACGATGAACAGGAAATCGGTGATGCCCATCGAGCCCACGTCGCGCCGCAGCACGATGCGGAAGATGAGCACCAGGAACCAGAACATGAGGCTGCCGCGCGCGACCAGCTCGACGATGGGCATCGTCAGCTTGAAGATCGATTCGAGCGTGTCGTGGTCCATCGCCGCTCGCGCGTGCAGGCCGCTAACGCCGGAAGATCGTGAAGCCCAGGAGCAGGAAGATCACCACGAGCGCCACGAAGACGTAGAACAGAAGACGCGCGATGTCCGCCGCGCCCACGGCGATCCCGGTGAACCCCAGCGCGCCCGCGATGATCGCGATGACCGCGAATATCAGTGCCCATCTCAACATGACTTGCTCCCGCGATGTGCCGGCGGCGCCGGCTCGGGCGAGAAGGGCAAGCGCGATGCCGCGCCCCATCCAGGGTGGCACCAGTCCGACGGTCGTCTCGCTGACAGAAAGCTTTCTGGCGGCTCGCTTGGTGGGAGCGCCGGTTCAAGACCTCGCGCCAGCGCGTTGAGTAAGGGTTTTCACGGACCTTGATCGACGCTTGAAACTGTCAACGCCGCTCCTAGCTGATGCGTCGAGGATCTGCCATCAACCGATTCGGAGAGGACTGAATCATGGCCAACACGTCCACATCGATACGCCAGGCTTCGTCGCGCGGGACGCGCGGCATGCGCTGGATGAGCGAGCGCCAGCTCGACGCCTATCTGCAGGCCAGGGAAGCGTTGCGGCGCGTGCGCGCCGCCGCCGTTCCCGAGGAGCCGCGACAGCGCTCTTCTCCGCCGACGCCGGCGGATTGACCGACGGATTTCCCGAGGATCCCGCGGCCCCGCAGCCGCGCGGGCAGGCTCGACCCCTCCCGGCGGGATACAGGGCCCGGTATCCGCGTCCACCCCACCGAAGGAGCTTCAACATGATCGACACCCTGCGGCCCCAGAGCCTTTTCGACCAACTCGAAACCATGCAGCGCCTGCTCGCGCGCTCGTTCGGCGCCGAAGGCGCGCCCGGCGGCATCCGCGCCGTCGGCTACGGCGCCTTCCCCGAGATCAACGTCGGGCGCACGCCCACGAGCGTGGAGGTCTTCGCCTTCGCGCCCGGCCTCGACGCGTCGACGCTCGACGTCACGATCGAGCGCAACGTCCTCAAGATCTCCGGCGCCCGCAGCGCCGCCATCCCGAAGCGCGACGCCCAGGTGCAGCTGTACGCGAACGAGCGGCCGGACGGAGGCTTCTCGCGGGCCGTTTCCCTGCCTGACGACGTCGACCCGCTGAAGGTCGAGGCGACATACCGCGACGGCGTCCTGCGCGTGAGCGTGGCGTTGAGCGCCGCCGCGCAACCGCAGCGCATCGCGGTGCAGTGACCTCCCACGACCACGGATTGAAGGAGAACCGACATGACTGATCGCAACGAACTCACCACCGCCAACAAGCCTGCCGAATCGGCGCAACGTCCCGCCCTGCCCGCCGTGGACATCTTCGAGGACGCCGGCGGCATTACGCTGCTGGCCGACATGCCGGGCGTGTCGAAGGAGCGCCTGGACGTCAAGCTCGACAGCGACAACCTTTCCATCGAGGGCCGCGTGGAACTGGACGCGCCAGCGGAAATGCGCGCGGTGTGGGCCGAGGTCAATGTCCCGCGCTTCCGCCGCACCTTCACGCTGAGCCGGGAGCTCGACGCCGCGCGCATCGAGGCCAATCTGAAGGACGGCGTGCTGACCCTGCGGATCCCGAAGCAGGCCCAGGCGCAGCCGCGTCGCATCGAGGTGACGGCCGGCTGAACCTGCACGGGAGCGGCGGCCGCGCGAGTGCCGCCGCCTCGTCTTGCAGCGCGAGGATCATCATGGAGTGCTATCGCATCGAGATACCGTCCGGCGTGAAAGTGGCCGGCTCCGCCGCCGGGGGCGAGGCCACGCACGTCTTGCCGGGCGAGTATCTGGTTCATCGGTATTGGCCCAAGCTGGCCTCGAGCGCGTCCCCCGTGCTTCGCTTCGTCGGCGCCGATCCGACGGGCCGCGACGTGCACGTCCCGCTGGACGCAGTGCGACGGCTGCCGGCGTCGACCGGCGTGAGCGCCGTCCTGCAGAAGACCCCCGCGCTCGACGAAGCTGTCTGACAACGCAGGAGGCTTGCCCGCTCGGACATTGTCGAAAGGCTTGAAAGCCGCGAGCGAGCGGCCTTCAGCGCAAATTCGGACGGCAGCCATACCGAGTTCCTGCACTCACCGTGCCAGCGTGAGCGCTTGTCTCAAGGGCAAGCGCAATTCGAAGGTTGATCCAGGCTGCAGGCTTGCACTGACGACGCTGGCTCTCGCCGTGCATTTCGGCAATCGCTTTGACGATACCGAGTCCGAAACCGAGTCTGCCCATTGAATGGCCGCAAGCTTTTCATTGACGTTCGGGTCTCTTCACTTAAACGTTGCGAACCTGGGACTTTGCCTTGCAGTCGCTTCGACCCTGATGCGCAGATGCTGGTTCTCTGAAAAGTGTTCCTCTCAGCAGCGCAGCGCCCATACCGATGCGCTGATGCGTGTACCCGATCACGATCAGGACCAGCGTTGCCAGTAGACCGATCAGCGGCGATGGGCGCCGGGCGAGCGCGGATCTTCGCCGCACCGACCGCAGGTCGTAGGCGAAGAGCGTGTGGCGTGGCGGCTATTCGATCGAAGGCGCAGCCTGCATGTCGAATGTCGATTGTCGATGAAGTCGAGACCGTAAATTCGGGACGAGCAGATCCTCGTCCAGACCCTGACGAACTGGCTTGGTGCCAGCTCTCCGATGACCGCTTTCGAGCGGTCAATTCGCTTCGACGAAGGGCCGCAACGGGTCGCCAGCTGCCGATCGCGACGCCGGAAGCGGTCATCCCGCCAGCACTGCAAGACCAAACGACCAGAGCCGCCTTGCGGTCGGGATGGCCGATTCCAGCGAATGCCCAGGGGCCCGCGGCCGTTACGGCTCGACGGATGCTTGGCCCAAAGGGGGCTCGCTGCCCGCCCTCCGGCCTCCGGGACCGACGGTGTCCTCCATCCCTGTCAAGGCGGGCGTCCTCCCGCATTCGGCCCCGGCGCCGGCCTCTGCAGCTGCGGCGTCCTCGCTCCGATCCGCGACATTGCCCCTCGGAGCGGCAGATTTCCCCTTCGGCGCGGCAAGTTTCCCGCGCCTAGGGGCGATTTCAGGTGTCCGGATGGGAAGGCGCCGCTTCGACGGGGGATCGACGCTGCTGGAAGACCCGACGTCGGCCCGGCGCGGGGGAATGTCGGCGCTCCGAGACGTGCTGTCGCGGTGTCGCACGGCAATGTCGGCAGCGCGAGGACGTCCGCCGCGCCTCGCCGGTGCCGAGGCCCGTCGCCGCAGCCGGGGCCCGGCGCCGTGTCGAGGTCGACGGCCGCTCGGCGCGCGAATTTGCCGCCCGACCCGCTGGTTTGACCTCGGGACTCAGGTGCCGACGGCCGCGCGCAGGCGCTCGCGCGTGCGCGCCGGCGTGTTGCCGAACCAGTCGCGGCAGGCCCGGTTGAACGAGCTCTGTTCGCGATACCCCAGCATGTACGCGACGTCCGTGAGGTTCAGCCGCGAGTCGCGCAGCAGTTCCTCGGCCAGCGCCTGGCGGGCGGCGTCGTGCACGGCCTGGAAGTTGGTGCCGGCGTCGGCGAGCTTGCGTTGCAGCGTGCGGGTGCTGACGGCCAGCGCCGAGGCGACGTCGTCGACGCGGGCGCGGTCGTTGGCGAGCTGGGCCGCGACCTCGCGCCGCACGTCGCTGACGATGCGCGGCTCCGAGGTCTCGCGCAGGCGCGCGGCCAGCAACTCGTCGGCGTGGCGCTGCAACACCTTGAGCATGCTGCCGTCGGCGTTGGGCACCGGGCGATCGAGCAGTGCGGCGTCGAAGCGGCCGTAGGCGGCGGGCACGCCGTAGACGACCGCGGGGCCGAAGACCTGCGCATGGGCCGCGCGGATCGCCGCGTCGGGCTCGGGATAGGGCAGGCCGATCTCGCGCACCGGCAGCCGCTCGTGCGCGAGCCAGCTGACGAAGGTGAGGATGCCGGCGAGCACGCTGTCGCAGAGATGGCGCGCCTCGGCGGGCGTGCACTGGGCCAGCCAGGGCGTGTCCCAGTAGTAGGTGGCGACGTCGCCGCGCTCGTCCAGGCGCGAGCGGCCGAGGTCGTGCGCGAGGCCTTCGTAGCGGCGGGTCTGGTCGAAGGCGGCTCGCAGCGTCGTGCAGGCGCACACCACCAGGCCGTAGAACGGATAGGTGGACAGCCGCGCCTGCAGTCCGACGTGCAGGCCGAACGCCGGATCGCCCGCGAGGCGGTCGCCCGCGCCCAGCAGCGCGATGTATTCGGCGACGCCGAGGCTGTCGCGCGCGGGGTCCAGCGTGTCGGCGGGCCAGGCGAGATCGGCGCACAGCGCGGCGGGCGTCACGCCCATCGTCTGCGCCGCCGCCACCGCCGTCTGCACGTAGGCCATGGCGACGCGCGCGTCCTGCGCCGGCGGGATCGGGCAGGGCGCGTCCGCGGGCCGGTTGACGGCAGAGGAGGCGGGCGGGGTTGCCGCGGGCGGGACTGGCATGTAGTGGCAACTCGCCTGTCGGCGAAAGACAAGCCGCCGGTGCGCGTTCGGCGCACCATCGCGGCGTAGCGTCCGGGGCCTCGTCTTTCCAGGCTTCGTGGGCGCATTCGACCTGAAAACGAGTATAGCCACATGACCACCGAACGACGCTGGAACGGCTGGGGCGATGCCAGCGTGCACGAAGAGCTCAAGCCCGAGGCGCGCGCCTTCCTGGCGCAGGCCATCGGCGAGGGCCAGCCGCCGTCGGACGCCACCTTCGCCGCCGCGCTGGCGCAGGTCGACGCCCAGCCCTCGCGGCTGCCGCCGCATCCGCTGGTCGACACGCGCGCCGAGACGCGCCTGCGCGCCAGCTTCGGCCAGTCCATGCACGACTGGCTGCGGCTGCGCTTCGGCGTCCTGGGGCGCGTGACCGACGGCGTCGCCTTCCCGAGCAGCAGCGCCGAGGTGCGCGCGCTGCTGACGTGGGCGCGCGAGCAGGGCGTGCAGGTGCTGCCCTCCGGCGGCGCGACCAGCGTCGCCGGCCACCTCACGCCGGTGGGCGCCGCGCCGGTGCTCACGCTCAACATGGGCCGCATGATGCGGCTGCTCGATCTCGACCCGGTGGCGCAGCTCGCGCGCTTCGAGGCCGGCGTCGCCGGGCCCGACCTCGAGGCCCAGCTGCGCGCCCACGGCTTCACGCTGGGCCACTTTCCGCAGAGCTTCGAGTTGTCGACCCTCGGCGGCTGGGTGGTGACGCGCTCGTCGGGCCAGCAGTCGGCGCGCTACGGCCGCATCGAGCAGCTGTTCGCCGGCGGCACGCTGCAGACGCCGGAGCGCGAATGGACGCTGCCGACCTTCCCCGCCTCGGCCGCCGGCCCCGACCTGCGCGAGTGGGTGCTCGGCTCCGAAGGCCGCATCGGCGTGCTGACCGAGGCCAGCGTGCGCGTGACGCGCGCGCCCGTGGCCGAGCGCTTCGTCGGCATCTTCTTCCCCGACTGGGCCAGCGGCCTGGCCGCGGTGCGCCGCCTCGGGCAGGCCAGGCTGGGGCTGTCGATGCTGCGCCTGGCCAATCCGGCCGAGACCTTCACGACGCTGCAGATGGCCGGCCACGCGGGCGCGATCCGCTGGCTCGAGCGCTACCTGTCGCTCAACGGCGCGGGCGAGGGCAAGTGCCTGCTGTTCGCCGGCTTCACCGGTGCCAGCGCGGGCGCCGTCCGTTCGATGCAGCGCGCGGCCGCGGCGATCTGGCAGGAGCACGGCGGCGTCTCCACCGGCACCGTGCTGGGCAGGAAGTGGGCGCAGCGCCGCTTCGCCAACGTCTACCTGCGCAACGCGCTGTGGGACGCCGGCTATGCGGTCGACACGATGGAGACCGCGTGCGACTGGCCGCGCGTCGACGCGATGGTGCACGCGCTGGAGACCGCCGGCCGCGGCGCGCTGGCACGGCACGGCGAGCGCACGCATTGCTACACGCACCTGTCGCACGTCTACGCGCAGGGCTCCAGCGTCTACTCGACCTTCGTCTATCGCATCGGCGCGGACTACGACAGCGCGCTCGCCCGCTGGCAGTCGCTCAAGACCGCCGTCGGCGACGCGATCGTCGCGCAGGGCGGCACGATCACGCATCAGCACGGCGTCGGCAAGGACCACGCGCGCTGGCTGGCGGCCGAGAAGGGCGCGACGGGCATGTCCGCCATCGCCGCGATGGTGCGCGAGTTCGATCCGCAGGGCGTGATGGCGCGCGGCAACCTGCTGGGCGACATCGAATGAGCATCGATCGCCGCCTCGCGTTCGCGCGTGCGCGCACGCCCGTGGCCGTCGCGATGCGCGTCGTCGCCGCGGCGTTGGCCGCATTGCAGCCGGAGCCGGCTGCGCGTCGCAGCGTCTTCGTCGGCCCGCGGCCCGCGCGCCGGGTCGCGCCGCGCGACACGGCGGACGCCAAGGCCAGCCTGCCGCCGCGCGGCTGCGAGGACCTGCATTGAC
Source organism: Scleromatobacter humisilvae (assembly GCF_023231945.1). Classification (GTDB taxonomy): domain Bacteria; phylum Pseudomonadota; class Gammaproteobacteria; order Burkholderiales; family Burkholderiaceae_C; genus Scleromatobacter; species Scleromatobacter humisilvae. The sequence goes on along the minus strand of NZ_JAJLJH010000001.1, from coordinate 1,256,774 downwards.
CGAGGTCGACATCCTCGTCGTCGGCGGCGGCATCGCCGGGGCCGGCGTCGCGCTGGAGGCGGCGCGCCGCGGCCTGGCCGTGATGCTCGTGGAGGCGCGCGATTTCGCGTGGGGCAGCTCGTCGCGCTCGTCCAAGCTCGTGCACGGCGGCCTGCGCTACCTGCGCGAGGGCGCGTTCGGCCTGACGCGCGAATCGGTGCGCGAGCGCGGCCGGCTGCTGCAGGACGCGCCGGGGCTCGTCGAGGCGCAGCGCTTCCTGATGGGCCACTACGAAGGCCGCAGCCCCAGCCGGCGCACGATGGTCACGGGTCTGGCGATCTACGACGCGATGGCCGGCCAGCGCACGCGCGGCTTCCACACGCCCGACGAGGTGCGCGCGCTCGCGCCGCACATGGACGACACGCACTTGCTGGGGGCGTCCAGCTACCTCGACGCCAAGACCGACGACGCGCGCCTGGTGATGCGCGTGCTGCAGGAGGCGCAGCAGCACGGCGCGCGCGTGGTCAACCGCGCGGCGGTGAAGTCGCTGCTGCGCGCGGGCGACGCAGACATGCCGCTGTCGTCGCTGTCGGCCGACGGCGGCGCCGCGCCGAAGCCGGGCACCGTCGTCGGTGCGCGCATCGAGGGCGCGGGCTTCACCGGCGCGGTGCGGGCGCGCTGCGTCGTCAACGCCACCGGCTTCTGGGCCGACGGCCTGCGCCGCGGCCTGGGCACGCCGATGCTGCGGCCTCTCCGCGGCAGCCATCTCGTGTTTCCGCTGTGGAAGTTGCCGGTCGCGCAGACGGTGAGTCTCTACCACCCGCGCGACGGCCGCCCTGTCTTCGCGACGCCGTGGGAGGGCGTCGCGCTGGTGGGCACGACCGACCTCGACCACCACGACGATCCCGACATCGAGCCGAGCATCACGGCCGACGAGACGGCCTACCTCGTCGAGGCGGTGCGCCAGGCCTTCCCGCGCCTGGACCTGCGCGCGGCCGACGCGATCTGCAGCTTCGCCGGCGTGCGTCCGGTGGTCGACGATCGCGCCGGCGGCGGCGATCCGTCGAAGGCGCCGCGCGAGCACGTCGTGCGCGACGAGCACGGCCTGATCACGGTCACCGGCGGCAAGCTGACGACCTTCCGTGTCAACGCGCTCGACGCGCTGCGCCACGCCGCGCCTTACCTGGCGCCATCGTCCGTCGCCGGCGATGCGGCCGTCGCTGCGACGACCAGCGCCGACGCCTTCGACTATCGCGCGGCCGACCCGATCTTCGCGCCCCAGCCCGAGGCGCCCGAACTGCTCGCGCTTCCGCACGGCCTGCGCAGCCGCCTCGCCGGACGCTTCGGCCGCCACGCGCGGGTGCTGCTGCGCGAGTCCGCGCCGGCCGACCTCGAACCCATCGCCGGCACGGCCACGCCCTGGGCCGAGCTGCACTGGGCGCTGCGCCACGAACAGGTTCGCTTCCTCGACGACCTGCTGCTGCGCCGCACGCGCCTGGGCCTGCTGCTGCCCGAAGGCGCCGCCGCGCTCCTGCCACGTCTCGAACCGGTGGCGCGCGAGGCGCTCGGCTGGTCTGCCGGAGAATGGCGCGACCAGCGCGAGCGCTACGCGCGCATCATTGCCAGCTGCTACTGCGTGCCCACCCCATGACCGTTGCCCGTCCCGACGACCTCCTGCTCTCGATCGACTGCGGCACGCAGAGCGTGCGCGCGCTGCTGTTCGACCCGCTCGGCAACCTGGTGGCGAAGTCGCAGCTCGCGCTGGACGACTACGTCGTCGAGCAACCCGGCTGGATGGCGCACGACGTCGACGGCTTCTGGGCCGCCAGCGCGCGTGCCTGCCGCCAGCTGTGGCTGGATCGTCCGGAGCTCGCCGCGCGGGTGCGCGGCGTCACGGTGACCACGCAGCGCGGCACCATCATGCCCATCGACGCGCAGGGCAACGCGGCGCTGCCCGCGCTGGTCTGGCTCGACCAGCGCCGCGCGGCGAAGGTGCCGCAGATCGGCGTGGCGTGGCGCACGGCATTCCGCCTCGCGGGCGTCGCCGACACCATCCGCTACTTCCAGCGAGAGGCCGAGGTCAACTGGTGGGCCGAGAACGAGCCCGCGGCCTGGGCGCGCACGCACAAGGTGCTGCTGCTGTCGGGGCTGATCAACTGGAAGCTGACCGGCGAGTTCGTCGACTCGGTCGGTTCGCAGGTGGGCTACGTGCCGTTCGACTTCAAGGCGCATGCGTGGGCGAAGCCGTCGGACTGGAAGTGGCAGGCGCTTTCCGTGCGGCGCGAGCAGCTGCCCGAGCTGCGCCCCGTCGGCTCGACGCTGGGACGCGTCAGCGCCGCGGCGAGTACGGCCACGGGTATCCCCGCCGGCACGCCCGTGATCGCCGCGGCGGCCGACAAGGCCTGCGAGGTGCTGGGCTCGGGCTGCCTCGAGCCGCACGTCGGCGGCATCTCGTACGGCACCACGGCCACCATCAATGTCTGCACGAGGAAATACGCGGAGGCGCTGTCCTTCGTGCCGCCCTATCCGGCCGCCCTGCCCGACCACTTCGACAGCGAGGTGCAGATCTTCCGCGGCTACTGGATGGTGCGCTGGTTCAAGGAGCAGTTCGGCGATCGCGAGCGCAACGCGGCGCAGGAGCGCGGCGTCGCGCCCGAGGCGCTGCTCGACGAGCTCGTCGCCGCGGTGCCGCCCGGCTCGCTGGGCCTGGTGCTGCAGCCGTACTGGACGCCCGGCATCCGCCATCCCGGCCCCGACGCCAAGGGCGCGATCATCGGCTTCGGCGACGCCCACACGCGGGCGCACGTCTACCGCGCGATCCTCGAGGGCCTGGGCTACGCGCTGCGCGACGGGCGCGAGCGCGTCGAGAAGAAGACGGGCGTGGCGCTGACCGAGCTGCGGGTGTCGGGCGGCGGCTCGCAGTCCGACGCCGCGCTGCAGCTGACGGCCGACATCTTCCGCCTGCCGGCCAGCCGGCCGCACGTCTACGAGACCAGCGGCCTGGGCGCGGCGATCGACTGCGCGGTGGGCCTGGGCCTGCACGCCGACTTCCCGAGCGCCGTGCGCGCGATGACGCGCGTCGCGCGCACCTTCGAGCCCGATGCGAGGAACGCGGCGCTGTACGACCAGCTCTACGAGCAGGTCTACCAGAAGATGTACCCGCGGCTGGCGCCGCTGTACGCGCGCATCCGGGCCATCACGGGCTATCCGGCACGCGATTGACGCGACCCGGTTCGCGCAGGCCGCCTCGGCATTGGCGGCGTCCTTCCGGTGGGACGGCGGACGTGACGGCGGCGACGCCGCAATGACGCCAGGCTGAACTTGGCCACCCCGTGGTTCCACTGACTTCGCGCCGCGCGGGCGCGGCGTTGAATCCGCACGACGTGCCCGGCATCCCGGCCGGCGCTTCGAACCGATGGAGACAGTCATGACCTTCAGGAAGACGATGTCGCTGGTGGCCCTCGGCGCCGCCCTGGCCGCGGCAGGCACGGCGTTCGCGGGCCCCGAAGCCGGGCACCCGAACATCATCGCCGCGCGCGAGAACGCGCAGGCGGCGATCGAGAAGATGAAGGCGGCGCAGGCGGCCAACGAGTACGACATGGGCGGCCACGCCGCCAAGGCCGAGAAGCTGCTGCGCGAGGCCGAGGAGCAGATGCGCCTGGCCGCCGAAGCCGCCAACCGCCACAAGTAGGCCGCGCGACGCGCCAGACAAAAAGGGATCGCCGCGGCGATCCCTTTTTTCGAGCGCGGTGACGATCAGAACGCCAGGCCCAGACCCAGGTCGAAGCGGGTCAGGTCGGTGTTGGTGTTGAAGCGCTGGTAGTCGGCCTTCAGCACCACGTTCGGGTTGAGGTAGAAGTTGGCGCCCGCCGTCCAGACGCGGTCGTGCGGCTGCGGCCACGGCTTGCCGTCGGAGGCCAGGCCGGTGGGCACGGTCGAGAAGCCCGGGGCGATGCCGGCGTAGCTGGCGCCCATGTCGTAGTGCTCCCAGCGCACGAACGGCGTCAGCTTCTCGCCGCCGCTTTCCCACACCTTGTAGGCGCCCTGCACGTAGTAGCCGAGGAACGACGACGGGATCGGGTTGGACACGCCGGTGTTGTCGAGGTTGTAGGTGGCCGTCTTGGAGATCGTGCCGCGCGCATAGACGGCCGAGATGTCGGCGTTGCCCGGTGTCCAGCGCGCGTGCGTCTCCCACAGCGTCAGGCGCGACTGCGGCAGGTTGGCCGGCACCGCGGGCAGCGCGAGGTTGCCGGTGAACGCGAAGCCGCCCAGCTGCAGACCCGGCACGCCGACGTAGTTCAGGCCGGCGTACTGCGACAGGTGCTGCGCGTTGGCCAGCTGCAGCTCCTGGTGCATGGCCTGCATCGGCGCGATGTCGTTGTCTTCCATGTCCAGCGCCGTGCGGTACTGCGGATCCTCGGGGCTGTTGTTCCAGCCGCCCAGGTTCAGGCCGGTGGTGACGCCCAGATCCCAGGTCAGGCCGATGTCGCTGGTGCCGTGCAGGCCGAGGCCGCCTTCGCGCCAGGTGCTGGGGATGATCAGCGTCTCGACGAAGTTGCGCTGCACGCCGAAGTAGTTGGTCGGCTCGTGGTGCTCGTTGAGCAGGCCCACGGGCATCAGGTACAGGCCGGCCTTGGCGTTGATCGAGTCGGTCAGCTGGTGGTCGATGTAGAACTGCTCGACCTCGAACTCGCCGGCGTCGCTCGACGAGGCCACCGCGTGCTCGACCTCGAACTCGGAGTTGAAGCTGGTGCGGTCGTCGAACTTGTAGCCGATGCCGAACACGGCGCGCGCGAGGTCGGCCTCGGTCAGGCTCTTGTCCTTGGTCGGATGCGTGTAGTAGATCTCGCCGTAGCCCCACAGGCCCAGGTTGGGCGAGATGGCGCTGGCGGGCGCAGGCGCCGGAGCCGGCGCGGCCGCGACGACGGGCGGCGGCGCCGCGGCGGCCTTGGCCTGCGCGGCGGCGAGCGCGTCGTTCTGCGCCTTCACGCGCGCCAGCTCCTGCTTCATCGCGTCGAGCTGCTGCTGCATCTGGTTGATCTGGTTGGCCAGCTTTTCGGCGATGTCGGGCGACGTCTCGGCGGCGCGGGCCGACGTCAGCAGGCACAGGGACAGGGCGGCGAGGGCGGCAGGCGTGTTTTTCATGGGGTTCAGCGGCTCTGGGAAGTCGGGAAGGCGGCCGTCGCGTGGACGGCGGCCTGGCATTGCGCGGGCAGCACCTGGGCGCCCGGATGGGCCGGGTCGTAGCCGTCGGTCAGCGTGCACAGGAAGGTGATGACGTCGTCGATCTCGTCGGGCGACAGGGCCGGCGTGTCGCCGATCGAGCGGTTGTACGGAATCTCGCTCGTGTTGACGTTGCCGAGATAGCCGGCATCGCTGCCGACGACGCCCGGCGTCACGACGAACTGGCCGCCGTAGATCGCGGGCAGGTCGTCGAACTTGGTGACCGTGCCGTCGGCGTTCATCGGGTACCACTCCTCGGGGTTGGTGTCGCGCCGCACGTAGAAGCCGATCGCGTCCTTCAGCGTCGTGAAGCGGCCGTTGTGGAAGTAGGGCGCGGTGACGGCGATGTTGCGCAGCGTGGGCACCTTGAACTGGCCGCAGTTGCTGAAGAAGTTGACGGTCTGCTCGCGGAACGGGCCGCACACGCCCAGGTCGTAGTACGCCTGGATGCCGTCGTCGCTGTCGACGGGCGTGCCCGCGGGCGCCGACGCGGCGTTGGCCGGGATCAGGCCGTTGCGCGGGATGCCCAGGTTGTCGTAGCTGAAGTCGGTGAACATCGGCGGGTGGACGCCGTCGCCCGAGGTGCTCGGATGGCACGCGCTGCAGTTGCCCTTGGTGGCGTTGTTGAACAGCGCGAGCCCGCGCAGTTCCTGTGCCGAGAGCTGGACCTGGCCGTTCTGGAACGCGTCGTACTTGCTCGAGAACGGATGGAACGACGGCTCCTCCGTCTCGAAGGCCGCGAGCGCCTGGCCCATGCGCGCGAGCGCGGTCGCGGGGTCGTCCAGCACCGCGCTGCCGTACAGCGCCTGGAAGTCGGCGAGGTAGGGCCGCGTCTTGAGCCGCGCGATGACGGCGCTCGCGTCGGCATTGCCCATCTCGAAGGACGTGGTGAACGGCAGCACGGCCTGGTCGGCCAGCGTGTTGGCGCGGCCGTCGCGGAAGAAGCCGCCGTTGGGCCCGCCGTCGGCGTCGATGGTGAACGCCGGGATCAGCGATGCGTACATCAGCGAGGGCGTGTTGCGGAAGCCGGTCTGGTTCATGCCGGCGCCGCCGATGGGCACGGGCGAGCCGTGGTCGACGCCGCTGGCGCTCGCATCCTCGGCGAACGCGGAGCCCGTGACGTGGCAGCTCGCGCACGACTGCGTGCCGGAGACCGACAGCGTCGCGTCGTTGAAGATCTTCTGGCCCAGCTGCGCCGCGGCCGACAGCGCGATGGCGCCGCTGCCGGTCGCGGGCGGTGGCGCGGAGTCGCTGCCGCCGCCGCAGGCCGCGAGCAGCAGGCACATCGAGAGCGCCAGCCCCCATCCTCTCGGCGCAGGAGCCGAAACCAAGCCAGGAATCGTCATTGTCTGTGCATGCCGCGCGTGACCCGATCGCCAGGCGCTGATTGGTAGTGCAATTGCGATTGATTCGCAATCAGATCCGCGACTTTACAGACCCGCAGCGATGAGGACAAGGCCGGACGCCTTGTTCAAGGGTTTTGCCAGCGAGAGGACGGGCCTGTTGTGGCGCTTCCGCCGCAACCTGGACGCGACGGGCAGCTCCTGGGCTGTCAGTGAGCGCTCACGGTTCGCGCGTCTCGGCCATCGTCAGCGGTATGACGGCCAGGAGCGGCGGCACGACGAAGCAGTCCATCCTGAACTGGCTGAACAGCAGCGCGCCGCCGGCGCAGCCGAGCGCGAAGGCGCCGACGTTGGCGCCCATGCGCCCGAGGCGGGCCCTGGCAGCGGCGCGTTGCTCGTCCTGCAACCCGCCGCGCAGCAGGTCGGCAATGTCGATCATCATCTGCGTGGTGGTGCCCGTCATCAGTGTGGTGGGCGGCGCGGTGCCGAGATGGATGCGCGAGATCGCGTTCTGGATCGCCATCGCGGACACGAGCAGCATGCCGGTGACCACGGCCGCCGGCTGGCCGGCGTCGCGCACCGGCCCGATCCAGATCGCCATCGCCGCGCCCGCCGCCAGCAGCAGGAGCTTGAGCCACAGCACCGTGCGCAGCACCGGCAGGCCCAGGCGCGGCAGGGCCGGTGCGAGCAGCCGCGTGACGAGGATGACCACGCAGAACACCGGCAGCGCCAGCAGCTTGGCCAGGATGCCCGAGGTGCCCAGCACCAGCGCCGCGCCCAGCGTCACGAAGTTGCCGGTGACGTGCGCCGTGAACAGCCCCTGCAACGCGAGGAAGCCGGCCGTGTCGACATAGCCCGCGTTGAGGCTCAGGAAGACGGGGACGCTGAATTTCATGGGCGCACCGGACGCAGCGAGGCGATGCGTCCGACGATACGCGGCTTGGCCGGCGCTGGCCGGCAATGCCCCTTCGGTGGCGCGACTTCAGCCCCGCGCGGCGTCCCGGCGGTATTCGAGCGTCACCGTGCCGTGGCCGGAGCGCGCGCCGAGCGCGAAGCCGCAGGACTTGAGCAGGCCGCTCATCGCGGTCGACGCGAAGGCCACGCGTGCGTACACGTGCGCGCTCTGCGCGTCGCGCACGAGGCTGGTCAGCAGGTGCCGTCCCAGGCCGGCGCCGCGGAACGACGGATGCACGGTCATCGCGAACAGCTCGATGCTCTCGCGCCAGGATCCCGGCGTGTCCTCGACCAGCATCGCGAATCCGGCGGTGGCGCGGCCCGCCTGCACGACGAACGCCCGCCCGCCGGCGCCGTTGCGCGCGCCCGGCAGCGGCGTGACGCCGTCCGACACGACGGCCTGGACCTGGTGCCACAGCCCCTGCAGCACGTCGGGCCGCGTGCAGTCGCAGCCGAAGTGGCCATCGCGCGAGCCGGCGACGATCGCGTCGACGATGAACGGCACGTCGGCCGCCGACGCCAGGTGGATGCGGGGAGCGAGGACGGCGGCCGCGGTGGCGTCCTGGAACGAGGAATCGAGCACGATGCACCTGTCGAAAGGAGGTGCCCCGGTTGTAGTGGGCCGGCCGCGTGCTGCCCGAACGCAAGCTTGCAGAAGTCCGTCAGTTGGCTATCGCATCACCTGGTCAGGGGATGGCGCGGTGCCCTCAGTCCAGCAACGCCACCGACTTCACCATCGCCCACACCGCCTGGCCCGGCGCCAGCCCCAATGCCTGCGCGGAGCGGCGCGTCACGCGCGCGAGGAGCGCGCTGGCGCCCGCCTGCGCGCGCACCCGCACCAGCACCTGCGACGGATGCGCGTCGTCGGCGAGCGCCTCGACGGTCGCCGGGATCTGGTTGACGATGCTGCTGCCAGGCTGCGCGACCAGGCTCAGCGACACGTCGCGCGCCAGCACGCGAAGGCGGATGCGATGGCCGATCGGCAGACCGGGGTCGCGGGTCCAGAAGGCGGCGCCGGGGACGTCGAGGCGCGCCATGTGCCACGGCGCGTCGAGCGCGCCGACCTCGCCGAGCAGCACGACGCCGGCGTCCTCGCCCGGCGGCAGCGGCAGGTCGAGGCGGCTCAGCAGGTCGGCGACGGCGCCCGAGGCGACGGCCTTGCCGGCGTCCATCAGCACGACGTGGTCGGCCAGCCGCGCGACCTCCGCGATCGCGTGGCTGACGTAGACGATGGTGATGCCGGACAGCTCGTTGAGGCGCTCGATCGCCGGCAGGATCTCCGCCTTGCGCGCGGCGTCGAGCGCGGCCAGCGGCTCGTCCATCAGCAGCACGCGCGGGCTGACCGCCAGCGCGCGCGCGATCGCGACGCGCTGGCGCTCGCCGCCGGACAGGCCCGCCGTCCCGCGTGCGAGCAGCGACTCGATGCCGGTCCAGGCGATCGCGTCCTCCATCGACACGCGGCGCTCCGACGGGGCGAGCCGCTTCCAGCCGAATTCGACGTTGGCGCGCACATCCAGGTGCTCGAACAGGCTGGCCTCCTGGAACACGACGCCGACCGCGCGGCGATGCGTGGGCACGAACACGCCGGCGGCGTCGTCCTGCCAGACCTCGCCGCCGACGACGACGCGTCCGCCGGGCGCGCGCTCGAGGCCGGCGAGGCAGCGCAGCAGCGTCGTCTTGCCGCAGCCCGACGGGCCGAACAGCGCACTGACGCCGCGCGCGGGCAGGGTCAGCGCGACGTCCAGCGTGAAGGCGCCGCGCGGCAGGCGCAGGGTCGCTTCGATCATGCGCTTGGCGGGCCGATCAGCGCGCCCCGGGTTCGCAGCCGATAGACCCACAGCAGCACCGCGAAGCTGAAGACGAGCAGCAGCGCCGCGAGCCGATGGGCCGCGGGGTATTCGAGCGCCTCGACGTGGTTGTACAGCTGCGTGGAGATCACGCGTGTCGCGCCGGGGATGTTGCCGCCGATCATCAGCACCACGCCGAATTCGCCGACGGTGTGCGCGAAGCCCAGCACCGCGGCCGTGATCATGCCGCGCCGCGCGAGCGGCAGCGCCACGTGCGCGAAGCGTTCCCACGGGCCGGCGCGCAGCGTGGCCGCGGCCTCGAGCGGGCGCGCGCCGATGGCCTCGAACGCGGTCTGCAGCGGCTGCACGACGAAGGGCATCGAATACAGCATCGACGCGATCACAAGGCCGGCGAAGCTGAACGGCAGCAGCCCGATGCCGAGCGCCTGCGTCGCCTTGCCGACCCAGCCGTGCGGGCCCATCAGCATCAGCAGGTAGAAGCCCAGCACCGTCGGCGGCAGCACCAGCGGCAGCGCGACGAGCGCGGCCAGCGGCGCCTTCCAGCGCGAACGCGTGTGCGCGAGCCACCACGCGAGCGGCGTGCCGAGCACGAGCAGCAACGCGGTGACGACGAACGCCAGCTTGAGCGTCAGCGCCACCGCCTGCAGGTCGGTGGCCCAGTCGACGTCGACCGCGTTCAATGCGTCACCAGCTGTAGCCGTAGGCCTTGATCACGACGCGCGCCTTGTCGCTCGCGAGGTAGTCGACGAACTCCGTCGCGGCCTTGTTGACCTTGGTCGCCGCGATGACGACGGCGTCCTGCTTGATCGGCGTGTAGAGGTTGTCCGGCACCAGCCACATCGAGCCGGGCACCTTGGAGCCGTCCGGCGGCTGCACCTGGCCCAGCGCGACGAAGCCGAGTTCGGCGTTGCCGCTCTGCACGAACTGCAGCGCCTGGCCGATGTTCTCCGCCGTCACGATGCGCGGCTGCACGCCGTCGGTGAGCTTGAGCGCGGCCAGCGTCTCCTTGGCCGCCTGGCCGTAGGGCGCGAGCTTGGCGTCGGCGACGGACAGGTGCTTCCACTTGTCCGACTTCAGCACCTCGCCCCTGCCGTCGACCAGTGCCGGGTCGGCCGACCACAGCACCAGCTTGCCGATCGCGTACGTGTGCAGCGTGCCGGGCACGGCCTTGCCTTCGGTGACCAGCGTGCCGGGCGTGACCTGGTCGGCCGCGAGCAGCACGTCGAACGGCGCACCGGCCTCGATCTGCGCGTAGAACTTGCCGGTCGCGCCGAACGACAGCTTGACCGTGTGGCCCGTGTCATGCTCGAACTGCGCGGCGATCTTCTGCGCGGCGGCCGAGAAGTTGGCAGCGACCGCCACCTGGACTTCGTCGGCCTGCGCGGACAACGCGAACGCGGCGACGGTGAGGCCGAACAGCGCGCGGGGGAACGTCAGCGTCATGAGTGATCCTCGGGGTCATGGCAGACGGCCTCGATGTTGTGGCCGTCCGGGTCGTGCACGAAGGCCCCATAGTAATTCGGGTGGTAGTGGGCGCGCAGGCCCGGAGGGCCATTGCACGCGCCGCCCGCGGCGAGCGCGGCGGCGTGGAACGCGCGCACCTGGGCCCGCGTGGCGACGCGGAACGCCACGTGGATCGGCGGGCGATTGGGCGTGCCGGCGGCGATCCAGAAGTCGGGCTTGGGCGGCTCGCCGTAGCCGGCCACGGCCGTCGTGCCGGTGATCCCGGAGCCGAATTCCAGCAGCTTCGCATAGCCGATGGCGGCGAGCGCCGTCGTGTAGAACGCCTTGCTGGCAGCGAAGTCGCTGACGGTGACGCCGGTGTGGTCGATCATGGATGCGGAACCTCGTTGATGAGCCGGCGATTTTGCGTCAGGCTGGCGGCCATCCCCCCAGGACGAGCAGTGCACCCGCGACGCCGCGAACGTAGACTGCGCGCCACCACAACAGACCGAGCCGGAGATGTCCATGTCGAACCGCCTGCGTGCGCCCTGGTTGCCGGCCGCCATCGCGATGAGCCTGCTCGCCGGCTGTGCCGCGCAGATGCAGCCGGTCGCCGACTTCGGGGCCTCGGCCAACCACCTGGCCGGCGCCTACAAGCCCTTCACGACGGGCCTCGAAGACAGCTGCGAGCAGCAACAGCGCACCGTGGCGCTCAGCGCCCCGGGCAACTACGACGACGAGGTCGTCTGGCGCGACGCCAGGGCCTTCTGCGCGCAGTACAAGCGGGCGGGCGCCGAGGCGGCGGCGATCGCCGACGGCCTGTCGGCCTACGCGGTCGCGCTCGTGAGGCTGTCGGGGGCCAGGCCCACCGTCTTCGACAGCGAGATCCGCCAGGCCTCCGGTGAACTCGGCGCGATGACGCACGACGGCGAGCCCGTGATCGCGAACCAGGAGCTGAACGTCGCCACCAAGGCCCTGCGCGCGACGGCGCTGCTGGTCGTCGAAGGCCGGCTGCAGACGCTGACGAAGTCGACCCTGCAGGAGAACCAGGCGCCGCTCGAGGTCGTCGTCAACGCGATGAAGCGCTACGCCGACAAGATCTACGACCACCAGCTCACGGACACCCGGGCCGTCCTCATCGGCGAGCACGCCAGCTTCGTCGCCGCGTCGAACGCGGCGACGTCGTCCGATGTGCCACGCGTGCTGCCCTGGCGCCTCGCGCAGCCGGGGCTGCGGGCCGACATCGATGCCAACAGGCTGGCGCACGATCATGTCCTCGCGTTCGACGAGGCCGCCGACGCGCTCGTCAAGGCGCACGCTGACCTGGCCGCCAACTTCGACACGCTGCACGGCGTCCTGCAGTTGAAGCAGGTGCAGGACTTCGTCGCCAAGGTGCAGGCGCTCAAGGCCTCCGCCGCGCTGTGACCCCCGCCATCGAGAGGATCGCCATGACCGCCCCCACCGCCGCCGACATCGCCGCCACCACGCTCGCCAGCACCGCCGCGCCCACCGCGGACGACACCTTCGACGCGCTGACGCAGCTGGCGGACGCGGCCGGCCACGTGTCGACCGTGCTGTTCAACTACCGGCGCGACAACCCCGACGCGGCCGACGTCGCCCAGGCGCTGAACCTCGAGCTCGCGCTGGACAAGCGTGCGATCGAGCTGCGCACGCAGGCCGTCACGCTGCTCGGTTCGCAGGCGGCCGACGCGGTCGCGCAGTTGAAGCAGGCGGCCGGCAAGATCAACGGATTCCTCGCCGACGTCAAGAAGATCGAAGGCCAGCTCACGGTCGCCAGCGCGGTGATCGGCCTGGCCGCCGCGGCGCTGGTGGGCGACACCGGCGGCATCTTCACCGCCATCGGCGGCGTCTACACCGCGCTGCAGTCCGCCAAGAGCTGACGCAGCAGGCTCAGGGCGCGATCGTCGGCGCCGTGTTGGGCGCCGGCGCGAGCTCGGGCTCGTCGTCGGTGCCCAGGATCTCCTGCCGCACGATGGGCAGAACCTCGCCCATCCACAGCGCGTGCGTCAGGTGGTCGCGCCGGCTGTCGCGCGTGTTCGGATGCACGAGCACCGTCAAACCTTGCCGGTTGAGCATCAGCCACGGGACGAACTTGCCGAAGCTCGCGACGTCGAACGCGACCTGGTACATGGCGCGCGCGTGCGGCCCGACCAGGCCGTCGTGCACGCGCCCCAGCGCGACGCCGAAGCGCTCGCCGATCTGCGCGCGCAGGGCCAGCGCCGTCTCGCGCTGGGCGGGGCCGTCGAAGTAGATGTGCGCGTGGAAGCTGCCGATGGCAGCCAGCGGCTGGGGCGGGGTCGTGGTCATGCCCCGACTGTACCCAGCACGCAGATCGGCCCCGGCCGCATCTCTGCGACAGGGGCCGTCCGATCAGTCGACCAGGAGCGTCAGATCCCGCGTCCGCTGATCAGACGGAACAGCACCGCGATGATCGCGATGACGAGCAGGATGTGGATCAGGCCGCCCAGCGTCACCGAAGTGAGCATGCCGATGAGCCAGAGGATGACGAGGATGACGGCGATGGTGTAGAGCATGGTTTTCTCCGGTTGCTACTTCTTGATGCTGGTGTCGTTGACGACGCTCTGGACGCCTTCGACGTTTCGTGCGACGGACGTCGCGCGTGCTTGCTCATCGGCGCTGTCGACATAGCCGCTCAGCTGCACGACGCCCTTGTTGCTCGAGACCGTGAATTCCGATCCACGGGTCTGGTCGTCGGCCAGCAGGGCCGACTTCACTTTGACGGTGACGACCGAGTCGTCCAGCACGTTCCCGGGCGTGGACTTGCCGTCCTTGACCATCAACTTGTTCTGCACGGAGGTCACGCCCTCGATGCCCTTGGCCAACTGCACCTCGCGGTCGGCCTGCGCCTGGCTGTCGACGAAGCCGCTCAGCAGCACTTCGCCCTTGCGGGTCTCGACGCTGGTGTCGCCGCCGCGCGTCTGCGCGTCGGTCAGCAGCGTGGACTTCACCTTGGTCGTGATGACGGCGTCGTCCAGGTGGGTGCCGGCGCTGGCCTGCTTGTCGGCGGGCAGCTTGTTGTCGCAGCCCGCCAACGCGAGACCGGCGAGCGCCGCGGCGACGGCGAGGCCCAGTTGTAACGGTCTTGGGGACATGGTCATGTCGTGATCTCCTGCTTGGCCTTGCGGCCCGTGAGACCGATTCGGCAAGCACCGTGCCCGACAGTGGCCGCTAACCGGGCGCGGGCCGGGGCACACGCGTCCTCCCTAGCTCATCGGGCGAGCGGCGCTGGCGTCACACTCGTTGGAGGGATCCAATGGCAGGCTCGTCGTCCTAGTCTGAGCGGGCGGTCGCGCGGCCCGCGCGCACGCACCTGTCGTCCTGCCCTCAATCACTGGAGTTGCACATGACCGATACGAGATTCATCGCCGTCCCCGGCAGCGAACGCACCCCGGCCTTCGGCGCCACCGCCACGCGCGCGGCCGATGCCGAGGCGTGGGTGGAGGTCACGCTCAAGCTGGCCCGCAAGACGCCGCTGCCGGCGGTCGACCAGCGCCCGCAGCGCCCGCTGTCGGCCACCGAACTCGGCGCGCAATACGGCGCGTCCGACGACGCCGTCAAGCGCGTGTCCGACACCTTCACCGGCCTGGGCCTGACCGTGCTCGCGAGCGACGCCGCCACGCGCAGCGTGCAGCTGGGCGGCCCGGTGAGCGCGATGGAAGGTGCGTTCCAGGTCAAGCTGATGAACTTCGACGGCGTGCGCGGCGCCTACCGCGGCCGCGTCGGCGCGCTGCATGTGCCGGCGGCCCTCGGGAACGACATCGTCGGCGTGTTCGGCCTCGACAACCGGCGCGTCGTGCGGCGCCGCCCCGACGCCGGCCGCAAGCGCCACGTCGTCGACCACACCGCCACGGCCGCGAAGAAGCGTCCCTGGTTCTTCCCGTCCGAGCTCGCGACGGCCTACGACTTCCCCGACGGCGACGGCAGCGGCCAGACCATCGGCCTGCTCGAGTTCGGCGGCGGCTACTTCCCCGACGACCTCGCCGCCTTCGGCAAGGCCGCCGGCCTCGCGAGCCTGCCCACGGTGGTGCCGATCAGCGTCGACAAGATGCCCACCAACACCAACGACGAGGCCACCGGCGAGGTGATGCTGGACGTCGAGGTGCTGGCCGGCATCTGCCCGAAGGCGACGATTCCCGTGTGGTTCAGCCAGTTCACCGAGAAGGGCTGGGTCGACGCGCTCGACGCCGCCACGCACGACGCCCAGTACAAGCCGCAGGTGCTGTCGATCAGCTGGGGCTATGCCGAGGATGTGTCGGTGTGGACGGCGTCGGCCGTCAAGCAGGTCAACGAGGCGCTGCAGGAGGCCGCGCTGATGGGCATCACCATCTGCGTGGCCGCGGGCGACGACGGCTCGTCCGACGGCATCAACGACGGCCACGCGCACGTCGACTTCCCGTGCGCGAGTCCGTTCGTGCTGGCGGTGGGCGGCACGCTGCTGCGCACCGGCGCCAAGGGCAGCGAGCGCGCGTGGAAGGACGGCGACGGCCTGCGCGCCGACAACGGCGGCTCCACCGGCGGCGGCGTCAGCGCGCGGCTGGCACGGCCGGCGTGGCAGGCCGGGCTGGACATCGCGCCGGTCAATCCGGGCCAGACGGCCGGCCGCATCGTGCCGGACGTCGCGGCCAACGCCAGCGCCAACACCGGCTACTTCGTCGTCGCCCAGGGCCAGCAGGAGATCAGCGGCGGCACCAGCGCCGCCGCGCCGCTGTGGGCCGCGCTGGTCGCGCGCATGAACCAGCAACTGGCGGCCACCGGCAAGCGCGTCGGCTACCTGACGCCGCTGCTGTACGGCGCGGCGGCCGCCGGCGGCGGGCCGCTCGGCAAGCTGGGCTGCAACGACATCCACGCCGGCGACAACGTCACGGCGCATGTCGGCGGCTTCAAGTCGACGGCCGGCTTCGACGCCGTCACCGGCTGGGGCTCGCCCCGGGGCAAGGACCTGCTGGCCGCGCTGACCAAGCTGCTGTAGCGGGCAGCCGCGCGCGCGTGACGCGCGCGCGCCCGGGCGGGCACGTAGACTGTGGCCGCGCGCGGGGCCGGCCGGCTCCGCGCGGACATCGTCCGACGGAGACCCGCCTTGCCCCCGCCACTGTTCCTGCGCGCCGCGTCCCTGCTGCTGCTTTGCGCGTTGCTGCACGCCTGTTCCCGGCACGTGCCCGCGGCGGCGCCCGCGCCCGCACCCGTCGCGCCGCCGGCGGACGTGCCGTCGGACATGGCGGGCGTCTGGACCTCGACGCGCGGCCCGGTGATGCGCTGCATCGAGCTGCATGCCGACGGCACCTACCTGATGGCGCCCAACTCCGAAGCCGGCGACCATCTCAATTTCCATGGCACCTGGCGCGTCGCCGACGAGCAGATCACCTGGCGCGATTCGTCGCAGGGCTTCGCAGCCGACGTCAATCGGATGGTCGACGTCTCGCCCGGGCACTTCACGACGATCGAGGCCGACCAGTCGCAGACCGTGTTCGCGCGCATCGCCGGCCCGGGCTCGACGTGCCCGAGCCAGTAGCCGGCGATCAGGCGTAGCTGAGCGCGGTGGCCTTGCCGCCAAAGACGCGGTACGCCAGCACGGTGTACGCCGCGATCGCCGGCACCGCCACCGCGACGCCGGCCAGGATCACCTTCAGCGCCGCGGGGCTGCTGGCGGCCTGCCAGATCGTCAGCTGGTCGATCACGACGAACGGGTAGATGCTGTAGGCGAGGCCGAAGAAGCCGAGCACGAACACCAGCACCAGCAGCGCGAACGGCAACCCGCACAGCTTGCCGCGGATGCGGTGCGAGTTCAGCAGGCCGCGCAGCCCCAGCAGCGCGATGGCGCTGGTCAGCGGGATGGGCAGCAGCGCGATGAACTCGGGCATCTGGAACCAGCGCTCGCGCACCGTGGCGCTGACCAGCGGCGTCGCCAGCGAGATCGCCGCGATGCCCAGCACCACCAGCGGCCACGCCTTCTTCGCCCAGCCGATCGCGCGCTCCTGCAACTCGTCCTCGGTCTTCAGGATCAGCCAGCACGCGCCCAGCAGCGCGTAGGCGGCCGGCAGCGTGACGGCGATGACGGCCGCGAACGCGTCGAAGCGCCAGCCGTCCTGCAGCCCGGTGACGTAGCGGCCCAGCATCCAGCCCTGCGACACCGACGCCAGCGCCGAGCCCGCCGCGAAGGCGCGGTTCCAGCCGCGCTTGTGCACGTCCTGCGCCTTGACGCGGAAGTCGAACGCGACGCCGCGCAGGATCAGGCCGATCAACATGAAGGCCACCGGCAGGTAGAGCGCGCCCAGCACCATGCCGTGCGCTTTCGGGAACGCGATCAGCAGCAGGCCGACGCCCAGCACCAGCCAGGTCTCGTTGGCGTCCCAGAACGGGCCGATGCTGGCGATCATCGTGTCCTTCTGCGCCAGCGTGGCGCGCGGCATCAGCAGGCCGACGCCGAGGTCGTAGCCATCGAGCACCACGTAGGTCAGCATGGCCAGGCCCATGATCACCATGAAGATGATCGGCAGCATGTTGTCGAAGCTCACGATGCGGCTCCCACGACGTCGGCCACGGCCTCGCCGCTCTGGGGTGTCGCCGGCGCCTGTTCGGGCGGCTTGCCGGCCATGTAGCGCACGACGCCGACGTAGGCGACGATCAGCGTGCCATACAGTGCGAGGTATAGCGCGAACGAGGCCGCGATCTTGCCCGGCGGCACCCTGGACGCGACTTCCGCCGTGCGCACCAGGCCGTAGACGATGAAGGGCTGGCGCCCGATCTCGGTGACGTACCAGCCGGCCAGCGTCGCCAGCCAGCCCGAGAACGTCATCGCGGCGAGCAGGCGCAGCACCGGGCGCGGCAGCGCGGCGGGCGCCCAGCCGCGGCGGCGCAGCAGCCACAGGCCCAGCCACGCCGACAGCAGCATCAGCATCCCGGTGCCCACCATCACCCGGAAGCCGAAGAACAGCGGCTTGACCGGCGGATGCGCGTCGGGGAATTCGTCGAGGCCGCGGATCTCGGCGTCCGGATCATGGCGCAGGATCAGGCTGGCGCCGCGCGGCACGCCGATCGCGAGCTCGTTGCGCTGCTCGCGCTCGTTCGGCCACGCGAACAGCAGCAGCGGCGCGCCCTTCTCGGTGTGCCACACGCCTTCCATCGCGGCGATCTTCTGCGGCTGGTGTTCCAGCGTGTTGAGGCCGTGCGCGTCGCCCACGAGGATCTGGATCGGCACCAGCACGGCCGCCAGCGTGAGGCCCAGGCGCATCGCCTTCGGGGTCGACGCGTTCGTCTTGCCGCGCAGGACCTGCCACGCGCTGAGGCCCGCGAGCAGGAACGACACCGTCAGCGCCGATGCGATCAGCATGTGCGCGAGCCGGTACGGGAACGACGGGTTGGTCAGGATCGCCGGCCAGCTCGTCACGTGGAAGACGCCATCGACGATCTCGTAGCCCACGGGCGTCTGCATCCACGAATCGAGGCAGAGGATCCAGAACGCGCTGATCGTGGTGCCGAAGGCGACGAGGAAGGTCGAGACCAGGTGGACGCGTTCGCTGACGCGCCCGTGCCCGAACAGCATGATGCCCAGGAAGCTCGCCTCGAGGAAGAACGCGGTCAGCACCTCGTAGCCCAGCAGCGGGCCGGCGATGTCGCCGACGCGCTCCATGTAGCCCGGCCAGTTGGTGCCGAACTGGAAGCTCATCGTGATGCCGCTGACCACGCCCAGCGCGAACGACAGCGCGAACACCTTGGTCCAGAAGCGGTAGGCCGCGAGCCACGCGTCGTCGTGCGTCTTCAGCCAGCGCAGGCGCATGAACAGCAGCGTCCAGCCGAGCGCGATGCTGATCGTGGGGAACAGGATGTGGAAGCTCATGTTGGCTGCGAACTGCGCGCGCGCCAGGAGCAGGGGATCCATCTTGAAAGGCCAGGTTGTGAGCGTTATCGGGGAGCGGCCGGCTTCTTGAGCTTGCCGCCGAATTCGAGCAGGCGCTGCACCTTGGAGCCCATCTTCATCAGCTGCTGCAGGGTGCGCGAGTCGAGGCGCTCGACGTCGTCGAACCAGGTCGACATCAGCTCGATCAGGTCGTGCATGCCGCGCATGCGGTCCTGCGCGACGCGGTCCTCGGGCGTGGTCACCGGCTCGATCAGCGCATTGCGCAGCATGGACAGCGTCGGCTCGATCTCGCGCCGCCGGCGCTCCTCGGCGAGGGTGCGGAAGATCTCCCACGCGTCGGTCGGGGCGTCGAAATACTCGCGCCGGTCGCCGGGCAGGTGGTGCAGGTTGACGAGGCGCCAGGACTGCAGCTCCTTCAGCCCCATGCTGACGTTGGAGCGCGAGAACTCCAGCGCCTGCGCGATCTCGTCGGCGTTGAGCGCCTGCGGCGACACGAAGATCAGCGCGTAGATCTGGCCGACGGTGCGGTTGATGCCCCAGCGGGAGCCCATCTCCCCGAAGTGGCCGACGAAGCTGCGAACGAGGGGCGTCATGGGTTCCATGGCGCGAATCTTATGTCGAAGTTTCAGTAAGTACTGAAAACTGGAAACATGCCCATCCGTCCGGCCCGGTCTCTGTTGCGCTGCACCATTAGGTGGAGACGATTCGCGACGCCCGTCGCATACTTGGGGGGATGCAATCGTCCGACAACCGCCCCTTGAACGTCCTCGCACTGTGCGGCAGCCTGCGCGCCGCCTCGATCAACGCCGCGCTGCTGCGGGCTGCCGCGCGCATCGCCGCGCCGGGCGCCGACATCGAGGTCGCCGACTGGCTGGGCCGGCTGCCGCTGTTCAACCCCGACCTCGAGAACGTCGTCGACGACCGCGAACTGCCGCGCGCTGTCAAGGCGCTGCACCTGGCGGTGGACGCGGCCGACGCGATCCTGATCGCGAGCCCCGAATACGCGCACGGCATCAGCGGCACGATCAAGAACACGCTCGACTGGCTGGTGAGCTTCGAGCCCTTCATCCACAAGCCGGTGGCCGTCGTCAACGTGTCGCCGCGGGCGCATCACGCGGACGACGCGCTGCGCGAGACGCTGCGCACGATGTCGGCGGGGCTGGTCGGCGAGGCATCGTTCGCGGTCGAGCTGCTGGGCGCGCACATGGACGAGGACGCGATGGCCGCCTCGCCGGCCGTCGCCGACGTGGTCGCGCAGGCGATCGCCGCGCTGCGCGCCGAGATCGGCCGCCGGGCCAGCGGCGACATCCCGGTGTTTCCCCTGCGCTAGCCCCGGCGTCGTCGTCGCATACTTCGCGCATGGCCCTTCCCCACGCAAGCCCGGGACAGATCGTCGACATCCTGTCCAGCGAGGGAACGCTGCCCTCGGCCAAGTCGTTCGCGCTGTTCAAGAGCGACCAGCTCGAGGTGATGCGTGTCGTCTTGCCGGCCGGCAAGGCGTTTCCGCCACACCGCGTGGCCGGCGAGATCACGGTGCAATGCCTGGACGGACGCATCGATTTCAGCGTCGACGGCGTGTCGCAGGAGCTGCGCGCCGGCCAGCTGCTGCACCTGGAGGGCGGCGTCCTTCACGGCCTGGTCGGCCTCGAGGATTCGTCGGCGCTGGTGACCATCGTCCTTTGCAAGCCCTGAGACAGCGGCGTTCTTCTCTTCGTCGCAGTCGAGGCGTATAACGCCCGGGTCGAGCGGACACTCGTTCAGCTGGCAGGTGCGACACACGAAGAGGAGCAGACATGAAGCAATATGGCGCCGAGTTCCTCGGCACGTTCTGGTTGGTGCTGGGCGGCTGCGGCAGCGCGGTGCTCGCGGCGGCGTTTCCGGGCGTGGGCATCGGCCTGCTGGGCGTCTCGCTGGCGTTCGGCCTGACGGTGCTGACGATGGCCTATGCGATCGGCCCCATCTCGGGCTGCCACCTGAACCCGGCGGTGTCGGTGGGCCTGTGGGCCGCCGGGCGCTTCCCGGGCGACAAGCTGCCAGGCTACATCGTGGCCCAGGTCTTCGGCGCGATCATCGCCGGCGGCGTGCTCTACGTGATCGCCAGCGGCGCGCCGGGCTTCGACGTCGCCAAGGGCTTCGCGTCCAACGGCTACGGCGTGCGCTCGCCGGGCGGCTACTCGATGATGGCCGGCCTGGTGTGCGAGGTCGTGATGACGATGATGTTCCTGGTCGTCATCCTCGGCGCCACCGACTCGCGCGCGCCCGGCCAGTTCGCCCCGATCCCGATCGGCCTGGCGCTGACGCTGATCCACCTGGTCAGCATTCCCGTCACCAACACGTCGGTCAACCCGGCGCGCAGCACCGGTGTCGCGATCTACGCGGGCGCGCCGGCGCTGGAGCAGCTGTGGCTGTTCTGGGTCGCGCCCATCGTCGGGGCCGTGATCGGCGCGTACGTGTTCCGCGCGATCCGCGGCAAGGACGAGTGACGCTCTGATAACGTCGCGCTCCCGGACGAGAGGAGCGCGACGGCATGGCCCGCAACATCGAGATCAAGGCGCGCGTCGCCGACATGGACGCGCTCGCCGTGCGCACTGCGGCGATCGCCGACAGCGGGCCGGTCGCGATCCCGCAGGACGACACCTTCTTCCGCTGCGACAACGGCCGCCTGAAGCTGCGCGTGTTCGAGGACGGCCACGGCGAGCTGATCTTCTATCGCCGGCCCGACGCCGACGGCCCCAAGGTCTCGTTCTACGTGCTGTCGCCGACCGCCTCGCCCGACACGCTGCGCGAGGCGCTGACGCTGGCCAACGGGCAGGAAGGCCGCGTCGTCAAGCACCGCACGCTGTTCCTCGTGGGCCGCACGCGCGTGCACCTCGATCGCGTGCAGGGCCTGGGCGACTTCATGGAGCTGGAGGTCGTGCTGGCCGACGGCGAATCGGCCGAGGACGGCGTGCGCGAGGCGCATGCGCTGATGGCGCGGCTCGGGATCTCGCAGGACAGCCTGGTCACCGGCGCGTACCACGACCTGCTGCGCGCGCGCTGAACTCAGCGGCCGAACAGGCGGGGCAGCGCGAACCAGGCGAACAACGCCACGTTCGCCACCACCGACAGCCAGAACCGCAGCCGGAACGTCCACTTCGCCGTCTTGTGCCGCAGCACCTGCTGCGCCACGATCGCGCCCGGCCAGCCGCCGGCCAAGCCCAGCCACAGCAGCACCGATTCGGGGATGCGGTCACGCTTGTCGATCGCGGCGGCCTTGTCGACTGCGTAGAGCGCGAAGCTGAGCACGCTCGCGCCGAGGTACAGCAGCGCGGCCCAGCGCGGCACGCCGCGGGTCAGCGCGACGAACGCGAGCAGCAGCGCGAACGCGCCGAGCACGAGGACGCTGGCCGGGTCGAAGCGACGCTTCGCGGAACGAGAAGTGGAACGCACGGCGGCCACTGTACGATGGTGCGCCAACTCCACCGGGTTCGCCATGCAGGTCCGCCCCTTCCTCGATTCCGATGAAGCCGCCGTCATCGCCTTGTGGGAGGCCGCCGGCCTCACGCGGTCGTGGAACGACCCGCGCAAGGACATCGAACGCAAGCGATCGGTGCAGCGCGAGTGGTTCCTGGTCGGCACCGAGGACGACGCCGTGATGGCCTCCATCATGATCGGCTACGACGGCCATCGCGGCTGGATCAACTACCTCGCGGTCGCGCCCGAGCATCGCAAGAAAGGCCATGCGCGCGCGCTCATGCGCGAGGCCGAGCGGCTGCTGGAAGCCGCGGGCTGCCCGAAGATCAACCTGCAGATCCGCACCAGCAACGCGTCGGTGATCGCGTTCTACAAGGCCATCGGCTATGCGCAGGACGAGGTCGTCTCGTTCGGCCGCCGGCTCATCGCCGACGAGTGAAACCTACTCGGTGATGCCCTCGATGCGGCGGGCGCGCACGCGCTTGCCCTTGACGAGGCCCGAATTCAGCCTGGCCAGCGCCTTGTCCGCGATCGCGCGTTCGACCGCGACGTAGGTCGACATCTCCGTCACGTTGATCTTGCCGATCTGCGCGCCGTCGAAGCCCATGTCCTTGGTCAGCGCGCCCAGCACGTCGCCGGGGCGGATCTTTTCCTTGCGGCCGCCGAGGATCTGCAGCGTCACCATCGGCGCGACGAGCGGCTTGTCGGAGCCCGCGTCGAGTTCGTCAAGCGTGTGCCACTTCGTCGCGGCACCCTGCAGCACCTCGATGTTGCCGACGCGGCCCATCTCCTCCAGGCTCGCAAGGTTGAGCGCGAGCCCTTCCTCGCCGGCGCGGCCGGTGCGGCCGATGCGGTGGATGTGCTGCTCGGTCTCGTAGGTCACGTCGACGTTGACCACGCACTCGAGCTTGGCGATGTCCAGGCCGCGCGCGGCGACGTCGGTGGCGACGAGCACCGAGCAGCTGCGGTTGGCGAACTGGATCAGCACCTGGTCGCGGTCGCGCTGCTCGAGGTCGCCGTGCAGCGCGATGGCCTGGATGCCTTCGGCGGTGAGCACGTCGACGAGGTCGCGGCATTGCTGCCTGGTGTTGCAGAACGCGATCGTCGAGGCCGGCTGGTAGTGGCGCAGCAGGCGGCCGACGGCGTGCAGGCGCTCGGTGGGCCTGACCTCGTACCAGAGCTGGCGGATCTGCGCGGCGTCGTGGCGCGATTCGACCTTGACCGTCTGCGGATTGCGCATGAACTGCTGGCTCAGCCTGGCGATGCCCTCGGGGTAGGTCGCCGAGAACAGCAGCGTCTGGCGCGTCTTCGGGCAGGCGCTCGCGACGGCCTTGATGTCGTCGACGAAGCCCATGTCCAGCATGCGGTCGGCCTCGTCCAGCACCAGCGTCTTCAGGCCGGACAGGTCGAGCGCCTCGCGCTCGAGCAGGTCCATCACGCGGCCGGGCGTGCCGACGATGACGTGCGCGCCGTGCTCCAGGCTCGCGAGCTGGTTGCGCACCGGCACGCCGCCCACGACCGTCAGCACCTTGATGTTCTCCTCGGCGCGCGCCAGCCGGCGCGTCTCGACGGCCACCTGCTCGGCGAGCTCGCGCGTGGGACACAGCACCAGGCACTGGACGCCGAAGTGGCGCGGGTTGAGCTTGTCCAGCATCGCGAGGGCGAACGCGGCGGTCTTGCCGCTGCCGGTCTTGGCCTGCGCGAGCAGGTCGTGGCCGGCGAGCGCCACGGGAAGCGCCGCGGCCTGGATGGGCGTCATCTCCAGGTAACCCAGCTGGGTCAGGTTGGCGAGGACGGCGGGCGGCAGCGCGAGCGTGCTGAACGAAGTGGCAGAGGTCATTCCGCATTGTCGGCGAACCGACCTAAGATGAACGCAATGACCGACACCGTCCGCTTGTCCAGCCCCGCCGCCGAACGCAACCGCCAACCCATCCTGGACGTGCTGCGCCGCGTGCTGCCGCCGTCCGGCCGCGCGCTGGAGATCGCCAGCGGCAGCGGCCAGCACGTGTCCTGGTTCGCGCGCCACCTGCCGGGCTGGACGTGGCAGCCGACCGAATTCGCGGCGGCGTCGCTGCCCTCGATCGCAGCGTGGAGCGTGCTGGACGAGGCCGACCTCGCCGAGTCGCCGTCATCCGCGGCGGGCACCGGCCCGCTCGCCAACGTGCTGCCGCCGCTGCAACTGGACGTCTGCGCGCCCGCGTGGCCCGTTGCCGGCGCGTTCGACGCGATCACCTGCGCCAACATGATCCACGCCTCGCCGCCAGCCACGCTGCCCGGATTGATGCAGGGCGCCGGCCGCCATCTCGCGCCCGCGGGCGTGCTCGTCACCTACGGCCCCTACATCCTCGACGACGAGCCGCTCACGCCCAGCAACGTCGAGTTCGACGCGTGGCTGAAGACGCGCGACCCCAGCTGGGGCATCCGCCGGCTCGCGGACGCCGTCGCGCACGCGCGTCACGCGGGCCTGCGCCTGCGCGAGCGCGTCGCGATGCCGGCCAACAACCTGATGCTCGTGTTCGAACGCGAAGGAGTCCGCGCATGACCGACCCCCTCAACACCGCCGACGCCTCGCCCGACGGCGTGCCCGCCGCGCTGGCCATCGCAGAGACGCGCGCCTGGGTGCGCCGCGCCGTGATCGGCCTGAACCTGTGCCCGTTCGCGCGCGCCGTCGACGTCAAGGACCAGATCCGCTACGTCTTCAGCGACGCCACCGACGCCGAGACGCTGCTGGCCACGCTGGTCGTCGAGCTGCAGCGCCTGGCCGACACCGACCCGGCCGTCGTCGACACGACGATGGTCATACACCCACGGGTATTCGCCGACTTCGAGGACTTCAACGACTTCCTCGAGCTCGCCGACGCCGCCGTCGAGGATCTCGACCTCGACGGCGTGCTGCAGGTCGCGAGCTTCCATCCGCGCTTCCAGTTCGCCGACACCGAGCCCGACGACATCACGAACGCCACCAACCGCTCGCCGTACCCGACGCTGCACCTGCTGCGCGAGGACAGCGTCGACCGCGCCGTGGCGGCGTTTCCCGAGGCCGAGGCCATCTTCGAGCGCAACATGGAGACGCTGGAGAAGCTGGGCGCCCAGGGCTGGGCGGCGGTGCAGAAGAGCTGGGAAGACGACGCCGCCGCCGAGTTCGGCGGCTGAGCGGCTTGCCGTGCGCTCATCCAGAGCCCCCGACTTGCAACTTTTGTAACCCCAGTCACACTGGGGCATGGTCCCGCCAGGTGCCCCCCCGGCCGTCGCATCGCTGCTGATCGTCGACGACAACATCGTGCAGCGCATGCAGGTCGTCGCGCTGTGCCGCGAGCTGGGCGTGGAGATGATCTACGAGGCCGGCAGCGGCGCCGAGGCGCTGGAGCTGCTGTCGCTGCTGGTGCTGCCGCCCGACGTCGCCATCATCGACCTCGAGATGCCGGTGATGGACGGCGTCGAGCTGATCGAGCTGCTGCACGAGCGGGCGCTGGCCATCCCGCTGATCGTCGTCTCCAGCCGCGAGGTGGTGCTGATCGACAGCGTCGAGACGATGGCGCGCAACCTCGGCGTGCCGGTGGTGGCCGGCATCCGCAAGCCGCTGCAACGCGAGTCGCTCGCCGCGGCGCTCGAGGGCTGGAACCGCCGGCAACAGGCGCCGGACGTGGTGGCCAGCAGCACGCCGCCGGCCGCCGTGGACCCGGGCGAGCTGGCGCAGGCCATCGCGTCCGGTGCGATCGCGGTGCACTACCAGCCCAAGGTCGACATGGCCAAGGGCGTCGTCTGCGGCGTCGAGGCGCTGGCGCGCTGGACGCATCCGCGCCTGGGGGAGCTCCGCCCCGACCATTTCGTCGCGCTGGCCGAGCGCGAGGGCCTGATCCACGCGCTGACGATGTCGGTGCTGCGCCAGGCCTTCGGCGTCGCGGCGCGCTGGAACGCGGCGGGGCTGCGGCTGTCGATGGCGGTCAACCTGTCGCCGCGGCTGCTGGAGGAGCCGGCGCTGGTGCGCGAGCTTTCCGCGCTGCTCGACGAACACGGCCTCGAGGCACGCCAGGTCGTGCTGGAGATCACCGAGAGCTCCGTCGTCGACTGCATGGGCGTGGCACTCGGCGTGCTCGCGCGCCTGCGCCTGAAGGGCTTCGGGCTGTCGATCGACGACTACGGCACCGGCTTTTCGTCGATGCAGCAGCTGGCGCGCATCCCGTTCAGCGAACTCAAGATCGACCGTGCCTTCGTGCACGGCGCGCACGAGCGCACCAACCTGCGCGTGATCCTGCAGTCGGCGCTCGACATGTCGCGCCAGCTAGGGCTCGTGACGGTGGCCGAGGGCATCGAGACGCCGGCCGACTGGCAGCTCGTGCGCGACTTCGGCTGCGGCGTCGGCCAGGGCTTCCTGGTGTCGCCGGCGCTGCCGCACGACCAGTTGCCGCACTGGATCGAGCAGCACGCGCCGCGGCTGCGCGAGCTCGGACGCGCGGGCTAGCGAGCCGGGGACGATTCCAGGCGCCGGCTCGGCCGTCCGCGTGTCAGTCGGTCCGCTTCATCATCACCTTGAACATCGTCGCCCACCCCTTGGGCGTCTGCGCCTCGCTCCACGTCTCGTAGGCCTCGTCGCCGTGGCGCGTCCAGCGTGCGCGGTAGGTCATCGTCTTGCCGTCGGACGTGTAGCGGCCATCCGGAAACAGCAGCGCCTCCGGGCCGTTCTCGACGCTGCCCGTGCTGAAGCCGCCGGTGTTCTCGATGTAGAGGAACGCGACGCGCTTGGCGGCGGTGTCGACGTAGTAGGTGGTCTCGCCGGTGAAGACGGCCTGGTCGGCGCCGCGCACGGTGTGGGTGTCGCGCAGCACCTGGCCGCCGTACATCCACGCGAAGCAGTGCTCGTCGGTCTTCTTGCCGTCCGCCAGCGTGCCCTTCCAGCAGTGGCCCGCGAGGAAGGCCATGGGCTTGAGCGCGTCGGGCGGCTCGGCGGACGCGAGGCCGGCGAGCGATGTCAGGGCAAGGGCGACGAGGGGACGGCGCATGGCGTGGACTCCGGTCGGATCGGATGGTGACCGAGTCTAGCGATCTATCCTGCGCCCATGAAACCCGTCGGCCCGCAGACCCTGCGCGCGCCGCCGGGGCTGGTCGAGCGCACGCCCGCGCGCTGGCGACTCACCCGAGCCCGTGCGCGCCCATCACTGCGCGCAGGCGCCGCAGCTCGGACTGCAGGTCGAGGATCAGCGCCGCGGTGTCGAGGTTCGCGCCGAAGTCGCGCTCCAGGCGGCGCGCGGCGAGCGCGCGTTGCAGGTCCGCGCTGCGGAAGTGCCAGCGCTCCGGCGGCTCGGCGGGCGTGTCGACGTGCAGGATCTCGACCTCGACGAGGCGGACGACCCATTGATCCTCGGCGCCGACGGCGCGGGCCAGTTCGCGCACGGTCAGCGGCGCGGCATCGATGACGGTGGTTGTGACGGCGCGCATCTCAGCCTCCCAGGTTCTGGCGCGGATTGAACGACGGCGTGGCCTTGGCCAGCGCCTCGTAGGCGGCGCGCGCGGCGTCGGAGTCGGCCGGCGGCAGTGCGATCTCGAGCAGCAGGTACAGGTGGCCCGGCGTCTTGCCCGGAAGCCCGCGCTCCTTCAGGCGCAGCTTCATGCCGCTGCGCGCGCCCTTGGGGATCGTGACGTCGACCTGCGCGCCCGCGGGCGTGGGCACCGTCACGTGCGCGCCGAGCGCGGCCTCGGTGGGCGTGACGGGCAGCGTCATGTAGAGGTCGTGGCCCTCGATGCGGTACAGCTTGTGCGGCGCGATGCGCACCTCGAGGTACAGGTCGCCCGCGGCTTCGCCGCCGTGGCCGGGCAGGCCCTGGCCGGCGAGCCGGATGTATTGGCCGGGGCGCACGCCGGCCGGGATCTTGACGTCCAGCGTGCGGTTGACCAGGTGCGGCCGGCCCTGCTCGTCGATCTCCTGCGCGCGCAGCGAGAGCTGGCGCTCGGCGCCGTGCAGCGCGTCTTCCAGCGAGATCTCGATGGCGGCGTGGTGATCCTCGCCGCGCTCGCGGTACGGGCCGCGCTGGGTGCCGCCGCCCATGCCGCCGCGATTGCCGAAGATCGACGAGAAGAACTCGCTGAAGTCGGCATGGTCGGCCGGCCCCGCGTTCGGGCCGCGGTGGAACTCGAAGCCCTCGTCCCAGCCGGGCGGCGGCTGGCGGAAGCCGCCGTCGGGGCTGCCGCCGCGGGCGACGTGGTCGGCGAGCTGGTCGTAGGCCGCGCGCTTTTCCTTGTCCTGCAGGACGTCGCGCGCTTCGTTGATCTCGCGCATCTTCGCGTCGGCGTCGGCTTCCTTGCTGACGTCGGGGTGGTACTTGCGGGCCAGCTTGCGGTAGGCCTTGCGGATGTCGTCGTCGCTGGCGTCGCGGGCGACGCCCAGCGCGCTGTAGTAGTCCTTGAAGTCCATGGGTGGGGCTGTCTCCGTGTTCAGCGGGCTTTCTTCGTGAGGCGCCTGGCGTTGGCCGTCGCCTTCTGGTGCACCGGAGCGAGCGCGCGATGCGCCAGCCGCGCAGTCGCCTTCGAGTCCGGCGCGCCGCGCATCAGCGTGTCGGCCAGCTTGCGCTGGCGCGCCATCGTCTGCGGGATCGTGCGGCTCGCGGCCAGGTGCGCGGAGGCGTTCATCAGGTCCATGCTGGTGCGCAGCGCCTGGCCGGCCATGCCCGCCACCAGCGGGATCGCGCCCGTGGCCAGGGCCTGGCCGGCGCGCGAGAAGGCGTCGACCTTCTCGGCGCCCATCAGCGTCATCTCGCGGCGATCCGCGGCGTTCGGGTTCAGGCCGTGCGTGGCCATGCGCGTCGTGCGGATCGCGATGACCTGCGCCGCGGCCGTGGACATCTGGAGCGTCTTGACGCCGAGTGAACTCCACAACAGGAACGGATTGGCGTGGAGAAGGGCGGACGAACGGGACTTCATGGCGGATTCCTTGGCGCACAGGGGCGCCCGGACGGGCGCGATGCTGCACCTGCAGCAATCGACGAGCCGGACGGCGAGATTCCTGACAGCCCGCGCCAGATTACCTGCGGGCGGCATGTAAGGTTTCAACCGTGCCGGCGACGAAGCCAGGCAAGCATGCCACGATGCGGCATGCCACCGCCAGCGTGATGGCGGCCCGCCTTCCCAGAATTTCCGGAGTTCGTTCCATGATGTCCCTGACCCGTTTCGCGTTTGCCGCGTTCCTGCTGCTGGCCTCGTCGCTGTCGCAGGCGCTGACCGTCGCGCCGTACACGCCGTCGGCGCTCGCTGCGGCGCAGAAGGCCGGCGAGCCGCTGGTGCTGCTTTTCCATGCCAGCTGGTGCCCGACCTGCCGCGCGCAGGACAAGGCCTTCGACGCGCTCAAGGCCGACCCGTCGCTCAAGGTGACGCTGATGGAGGTCGACTACGACCAGGAGAAGGCGCTCGAGAAGCAGATGCACGTGACGGCGCAGTCGACGCTGATCGTCTTCCACGGCGCGACCGAGCGCAGCCGATCGACCGGCGAGACCGATCCGGCAAAGTTGAAGGCCACGCTGCAGAGCGCGATCTGAGATGCCCGGCTTCGCCCAACCCGCGCTGAGCGTCGCCGCCGGCGCGTTGACGACGCTGTCGCCGTGCGTATTCCCGCTGCTGCCGGTGATCGTCGGCGGCGCGGTGCAGCGCCATCGCGCCGCGCCGGTCGCGATGGGGCTGGGCATGGCCATCACGTTCACGCTGATCGGCCTGCTGGTGGGCGGCCTGGGCGGCGCGCTGTCGCTGGCGCCCGACGACGTCCGCCATGTCGGTGCGTGGCTGCTGATCGCCTTCGGCGTCGTGATGCTGGTGCCGCCGCTCGAACGACGCTTCTCGAGCCTGATGACGCCGCTCGCGTCGTCCGCCAATGCCGCGACGTCGAGGGTCGACGGCGGCGCGCTGGCGGGCGCGTTCGCGCTGGGCGGCTTGCTGGGACTGGTCTGGAGCCCGTGCGCCGGCCCGTTGCTGGGCTCGACGCTGGCGCTGGTGGCCACCGCCTGCGGCGCCGCGCGCGGCGCGTTCCTGCTGGGCCTGTTCGGCATCGGCGCGGCGTTGCCGCTGGTGGGCGCGGCCTACGCGTCGCGCGCCGGCTTCGGGCGCGTGCGCGCGTGGGTGCTCGCGCACGCGGGCAGCGCCAAGCGCGCGATGGGCGCGCTGCTGCTGCTCGTGGGCGTGCTGATCCTCAGCGGCGGCGACCACGCGATCGAGGCCTGGGTCAACGACCGCCTGCCCGACGCGTGGCTCGCGCTGACCACGCGGATCTGATCACTTCTTCAGCTGCACCTTGATGTCGGTGACCTGCTCGGTGTGATCCTTGTCGCCGTACGCGATGTCGTGGTCGATCGTGTTGGGATTGGCGCGTTGCTCCATCGCGCGCGCGGCCTGGTTCCCCTTGAGGTTCTCGCGCTTGACCACCAGGCGCGGCCCCTTGTCGCGCGCCGCGCGCGCGGCCATGTCGGCGTCGGCCTGGGCCTTCACGCTCTGCGCGCCGTTCGGATCCGTCCTGACCGAAGGCACGTCGGCCTGCCGCAGCTGCGTGTTGGCGGACGCGGCCAGGCTGCTCTTCTTGGCCGCCGTGGCCGGGTCGTCGGCCGCATGGACGCCGCCGGCCAGCGCCACGAGGGACGCGGCCAGCAGAATTGAAATCTTGCTCATCGAGGTCTCCTTGCGACCCGCCGGAGGCCGCGTTTTCGATGATGAGGCAAGACGCGCGCCCGCGCTCAGCCTTGGGCGACAGACACTGGCAGCGTGACGGTGATCTCGAGGCCCGGATGCGCGTTGCGCAGCGCCAGCGTGCCGCCGTGCGCCTCGGCCACCAGCTTGCACAGGTACAGGCCCAGGCCGACGCCGCCGGTGCTGCGCAGGCGCGCGGCGTCGGCGCGGTAGAACGCCTCGGCCGCGTGCTGCAGCTGGCTGTCGTCCATGCCCGGGCCGAAGTCGCGCACCGCCAGCGCCACCGACTGCGCGTCGCCCGTGGTCGACACCCGCGGCGGCTGCCCCGACTCGCCGCCGTGCCGCAGTGCGTTGTCGACGAGGTTGCGCAGCAGCAACCGCATGCGGGCGCGGTCCAGCAGCAGCGCGGGCAGCGTGTCGTCGAGCTGCAGCGTGACCGTGCCGGCGGCGGCCTGCGCGTCGCATTGCGCGTGGATGATGTCCGACAGCGTCGACGACTCCGTCTGCAGCACGGCGTGGCCGCCGGCCTGCACGTCGGCCAGGCGCTCGCTTTCGAGCAGGTCGGTGATGAGGTCGCGCATCTCGCCGAGATCGCGCAGCAACGCCGTGCGCTCGCCGCTTTCGTCGAGCAGCTCGGTGTTCATGCGGGCGCGCGCCAGCGGCGAGCGCAGCTCGTGGCTGATGGCCAGCAGCAGCTGGCGCTTGGCGTCGAGCATGTGGTGCAGGCGCGCGGCCATGGCGTTGATCTGTTCGGCCAGGTCGCCCAGCTCGTCGCGGTTGCGCGGCGCGATGGGCTGCGAGAAGTCGCCCTGGCCGTAGCGCACGGCGCCCTCGCGCAGTGCCACCAGCGGATGGAGCATGTGGCGCACCCCGGCATAGGCGAACGCGGTGAGCAGCAGCAGCAGGCCCAGCGTGGCCCAGCCGATGTGCTCGGCGCGCTGCTCGTGCGAGGTATCGGCCAGGCTGAAAACGATGCGGTGGCCGTCCGGCAGGCGGCGCACGACGCGCCAGTGGGTCGGATCGATGTCCGTGGGCAGCGCCATGCGGTAGGGCAGGCCGCGCCCGCCGACGTGCGGGCCCGGCGCGCCGGGCGGCATGTGCTCCGGCGCGGAGCGCGGCGCACGCGGCTCCGGCACCACCAGCGGCAGCGGGTCGCCGTTGGGCAGCGTGACCACCGGACGATGCGGCGGCCGCGGATGGCCGTCCTCGGCCGGCGGCGGCGGCGGCGGCTCGTCGGCCGAGTCCCAGTTGATGTCCGGGCCGTCGATGCGGATGCGAAGCGGCAGGCGCTGCGCCAGCACCCGTGCGCGTTCGACGTCGGGCGGCGAGCCGATCTCGGCGACCAGCGTGTCCGTGTAGTTCAGCACCAGCGGCCGCAGCGTCTCGTGCCAGCCCGTCGCCTGCACGACGTGCATGCCCAGCATGAAGGTGACCGCCACCGCGATGGCCAGCACGAGGAACAGCCCGACCAGCCGCGCGCCCAGCGACGGAAAGCGGACGCTCCAGCGCGAGGGCGGAGTCGCGTTCATGCGTGGCCGCCCGCGAATGCGTAGCCCGCGTTGCGCAGTGTCTTGATGCAGTCCAGCGGCTCGAGCTTCTTGCGCAGCCGGCTGACGAGGATGTCGACGGCGCGCGTGTAGAGATCGGCGTCCTGGCCGCGCAGCCGGTTGAGGATCTCGTCGCGATGGAACACCTTCTGAGGCGCCTTGGCGAGCATCGCGAGCAGCTCGAATTCGGTGCCGGTGAGCTCGACCGGCTCGCCCTGGCGCAGCACCTGGCGCCGCTCGAGGTCGATCGAGAGGCCGTCGAACTCGAGGCGGCTCTGCGGCGTCGCGGCCGGCGCGCGCGCGCGGCGCAGGATGGTCTGGATGCGCGTGAGCAGCTCGCGCGGCTCGAACGGCTTGGGGATGTAGTCGTCGGCGCCGATCTCGAGGCCGACGATGCGGTCCATCACGTCGCCGCGCGCGGTGAGCATCACGATGGGGATGTCGGACTCGCGCCGGATCGTGCGGCACAGCTCGAAGCCGTCCATCTCGGGCAGCATCACGTCGAGGATCGCCGCGTCGTAGGCGTTCGCGCGCAGCTTGGCCAGGCCCTCGCTGGGCGTGACGGCGCTGTCGAGTTCGTAGTCGAAGCGACGGAAGTAGGTGGCGAGCGGTGCGGCGAGCAGCGCGTCGTCGTCGATCATCAGGAGGCGGCGCATGCGGCGATGGTAGATGACGGCCTGGGCTCGCTCCGCTCGCCGCCCCCGGGGGGCTCGGGCCCGCGCCCTCCGGAGCGGCCGCGCGTAGGCGGGCCTGGCAAGGCGAGGGCGTGCGGGCGGCGCCGCGATCGACACGCCCGACCTGACGGGATCAATGCATGCGCCGCCCGCGCGTCGAACGTCAGTTGCCGGTCGGGGCCGACGCGCCATGCGGGCCGTGGTGGCCGTGCATGCCTTCGGGGCCACCCATGCCGAACATCATCAGGCCGTGGTGATGCGCGGCCATCTCGCGAACCTGCGCTTGCTGCGTGGCGCTGAGGCTGTCGAAGAAGTCGCCGAAGGCGTTGATCATCGCCGGGCCGTTGGCCTGCATCTTGGCGACGTGCTGGTTCAGCAGCGTCGTCGCGCCGGCGCGGTCGAAGGTGTTGCCGGCGATCAGCGCGGCGTGCGGGTTGGGCGTGCCGGCCGCGGGCGGCGTGTGCTGCGCGAAGAGCAGGTCGCCCAGCACCTTGAGCTTGGCGGCCTGGTTGGCATCGAGGTTGAGCTTCTTGCCGATGTGGGTGAGCATCATCTGCTCGTGCTGGGCGATCTGCTCGGACGACGGCGGGCCGTGATGGAAGCCCGTGCCTTGCGAGTAGGCCGCAACGGTGCCCAGCAGGGCGGTGGAGACTGCCACACCCGTGAGAGTGCGCTTCAGCCAGGTCTTCATGATTTCATTCCTTGGTTTGGGGTGACGTGGCGATCAACATTTCGCTTCGCCACGCTCTCATTAACGTGCATCGGGGCGCCGGCATGCTTTCACCGCCGTATCGCCGTGTATCGTTTTGTCTCGTGCGGCGGAATTGCGACGCAGGCTCGGATGCTGCCGCGAACCTTGGAATTCGGTTAGAGCAAATCCCATGGTTCGCGGCAGATTTTCAAAAGGGAAACATTAGACTGACGAGAACAAGACGATCTGCGCCGGGTCGACACAATCCCCGGGCGCAGCTGAAACGAGCGAGAGGGTGAACAGTGAACAAGAGAGCGGGCGCACCGCCGACGATCATCGACGTGGCGCGCCAGGCCGGCGTCTCGATCAAGACGGTCTCGCGCGTGATGAACAAGGAGCCCACGGTGCATGCCGACACGCGGGCCCGTGTCCAGGAAGCTGTCGCCGCGCTGAACTACCGGCCCCAACTCTCCGCGCGCAGCCTGGCCGGCGCCAAGTCCTTCCTCATCGGCCTGCTTTACTACGACCCGAGCGCGGCCTTCGTCGCCGGCGTGCAGCAGGGCGCGACGCTGGGTTGCCGCGAGGCCGGGCGCCACCTGGTGGTCGAGTCGCTGCAGGAGAATGGCGCCGACGTGCAGGCGCAGATCGAGTCCATGCTCGCCGCGCTGCGCCCCGACGGCATGATCCTGACGCCGCCGCTGTGCGACAACCCGGCCATCCTCGAGACGCTGCGTGCCCAGCGCACGCCCTGCGTGCTGATCTCGCCGGCCGGCGAGGGCCACGGCATGGCCAGCGTGCGCATGGACGACGCCCTTGCGGCCGAGGAGCTCACCAACCTGCTGATCAGCCTCGGCCACAAGTCGATCGCGTTCATCGAGGGCAACCAGGCGGCGAGCCAGCGCCGGCGCGAGGGCTACGAGCGCGCGTTGAAGGCGCACCGCCTCTTGCCCGATCCGTCGCGGATCGTGCCGGGCACGTTCCAGTTCGAGTCCGGCGTCGAGGCGGCGCGCAGGCTGTTCGCGCTGCCCGAGCCCCCGACGGCCATCTTCGCGGCCAACGACTTCATGGCCCTCGGCGCGCTCACCGAGGCGCAGCGCCGCGGCATCGCGGTGCCCGGCGACGTCGCCATCGTCGGCTTCGACGATTCGGACGCGGCTTCGCTCGTCTGGCCGCCGCTGACGACGGTGCGCCAGCCGCTCGCCGAGATGGCGATGGCGGCGGTGCAGATGCTGCTCGCCGGCGACGCCAGGTTCGACGCCGACGCCCCCGCGCCGGTGCGCGTGCTGCCGCACGAGGTGATCGTGCGCGGGTCGACCGCGGCGCCGGCGAAGGGCCGGGCGTGAGCGTGTTGACGTTTCGCCGGGCCGTCGAGGCCGACATCGCGACGATGATGCGCCTGCGGCTGAGCGTGAACGAGAACAAGTTGTCGAATCCGTCGAGCGTCACGCACGCGATGTGCAGCGACTACCTCGATCGCCTCGGCCGCGCCTGGGTCGCGGAACTCGCCGGCGAGATCGTGGGCTTCTCGTACGCCGCGCGCGACGGTTCGATCTGGGCGCTGTTCGTCGATCCCGGACGCGAGGGCCTCGGTGCCGGCAAGCAACTGCTGCGGTTCGCCGTCGCCTGGCTGTTCGAGATCGGCCACGACGAGATCCGCCTGGGCACCGAGGCGAACACGCGCGCCGACCGCTTCTACGCCGCGCAGGGCTGGACGCGTGGCGAGATGAAGGACGACGTCGAGGTCTGGTACCGTCTGCGGCGCAGCGATCGGCGCGATTGAAGGCCCCCTAGGTTGGGCGGTCCGGCCAGACCGGATCGCGGCGCAGAATCGCCTTCGTGCCTGGTGGCATCGGAGGACCCATGCAACGCAACTTCCACGGCAAGCTTGCCGTCCTCGCGACACTGCTGGCCCTGTCTGCCGCATCCCGGGCGGCGGCGACCGGCTACCAGTCGGAGTCCGATTTCGCCGCGGCCATCGCAGGGCTGTCGGGCGTGCAGACCGTCGACTTCGAGAGCGTGCCCAGCGGCACCACCTTCGCGTCCGGCACGGGCACCGGCGGCCTGGTCTTCACCTACGCCATCGCCGGGCAGATGCTGCAGGTGTCGAGCACCTTCGGCACCACTTCCGGCACCAACTACCTCGGGCTCGACAACCCCGACACCGCGTTCTATCTCGGCGACAGCTTCACGATCTCGTTCGGCCGCAGCGTGACCGCCGCCGGCCTCTACCTGATCGCCGGCAACGACGCCGAGCCGGGCGATCTCGAGCTGTCGACGGCGTCGGCCAGCGTGTTCAACGGCGCGACGCCGCTGGACCTCGTCGACGGCAAGGCCTACTTCCTCGGGCTGGTGGACAGCGCGGGCTTCGGCTCGATCACGATCACCGGCGTGCCCTCCGGGGGCGCGTTCCTTCCGTTCAGCGCCGACGACATCACCAGCGCCGTGGCGGCCACGTCCACGGTGCCGGAGCCCGGCGTCGCGGCATCGCTGCTGGCCGGCCTCGGCCTGCTGGGCGTCCTCGCACGCCGGCGCGCAGGCGCTTCCTCCACCCGTCAATGAAAGCAACATCATGACCTTCGCTCGCTCGCGTCTGTTCGGCCTGGCCGCCGTGGCCGTCGCGTCCCTGGCGCCGTTGCAGGCCGCCCATGCCCAGGCCGAGCCGTTCCTCGGTCAGATCATGTGCGCCGGCTTCACCTTTGCGCCGCGGGGCTGGGCGCGCCTCGACGGACAGCTGCTGTCGATCGCGCAGAACACGGCGCTGTTCTCGCTGCTGGGCACGACGTATGGTGGCAACGGCACCAGCAATTTCGCCTTGCCCGACATGCGCGGCCGCGCGCTGCTGCACGACGGACAGGGCCCGGGCCTGAGCCCGCACGTCGAGGGCGCCCAGGAGGGCCACGAGACGGTGACGCTCACGAGCTCCCAGATGCCGGCCCACACGCACAGCGTGACGCCGCTGGGCTCCAGCAGCGACGCGACCCAGGTCTCGCCCGCCAACGGCGTGCCGGCGAGCAAGGCTCGCACGACGCTCTATGCCCCGGGTCCGGGCACGATCGCCATGGCACCGGAGACGACGTCGCCGGCCGGCGGCAACCTGCCGGTGCCGATCGCCCCGCCGACGCTCACGGTCGAGTGCTTCATCGCCTTGCAAGGCGTCTTCCCGTCGCGGGACTGAAGGCGGCCCGGGCGGCGTGGGCCTACGCCGCCTGGTCGAAGGTCTCGGAGCCGTCCGGCTCGAAGTGGGGCACGGCGTTCATCTCGTGGCGCAGCCTGGCCAGTTCCCAGTACATCCTCTTGCGCGCGCGGCTCTGGTTGCCCAGCGGCCGATGCTCGGCGATGCAATGCCATGGGTTGTACGAGAGCCTCCGCGCGAACGCGATCTGCGCCGGCGAGTCGAAGGTCTGTTTCGGAAGACGGATCGTCGCCACCGGGATGCGCGGCGACAGCTTCTCCGGCCACAGCACGCCGTTGTTCTCGATCGGCATGCGCCACGGGTCGGTCTGCAGCTGGATGCGGAAGTCGAGGTCGACGTCGCCCTCCCGCAGCGCCTTCGCCATCGCCTGGCGCAGGTAGTCGTCGGGCGGGCGCAGCGGCAGGCGCGGAATGGGCGTGCGCCGGGCCGTCGTCGGCCACACGGAATACTGCATGGCCTGCGCGGGGCCCAGCAGGTACGGGACGCAGCTGAAGTACGGCGCCTCGAACGGGCTGGACTGGGTCTTCGTCCACAGGCCCTGCATGATGAGGTCCAGCACGTGCGGGTCGGTGAAGTTGAGGAAGTGGAAGATCGACGCGTTCTGCAGGCTCGCCTTCTGCAGGTGCGCGTTGGAGCGGATGTCCTGCGTCACGAAGGTCGGCGTCGACACGCCGAACATGTCTTGCGTGAACTTCTCCTCGTCCATCAGCTTCGGGCCGGGCACCCCCATCAGCTTGATGCTGATGCTCATGAAGCCGACGTCGTCGATGTCCGGCGTCACGTACGGGCCGGGGCCGGAGAAGCGCACCCATGCCGGCCAGCGGCGCGGCTGCGCGAAGACGCCGTGGCGCAGATGTTCCGGCAGCCCGTCGTGGACGATGAATTCGGCGCGCAGAACGCCCTGCGTCTTCGTGTTGCCGCCGCGCTCGAAGCCGCCCGGCTTCCACAGGCCGCTCATCTGGGCGCGGAAGGTCTCGATCACCGAATCGGTCAGCGCGTCCTCGTCGGGCAGCAGACGCTCCTCGGCGAGCCTCAGGTCGTCGCGCGGGCGCCGGCGATTGATCATGTCCGAGACGAAGGCGGCGATCGCGTCGCGAAGCAGCGCATCGAAGGCCGGCCGCAAGAGGGGATCGATGCGGCGTTCGAGCTGCAGCAGCTTCAGCGTCGTGTCGGAGAACACGTTCTTCAGCCACGAGCCGGTGTTGGCGGGCGGCACCGGGCGGCTGGCGTTCGAGTTCGGGGTCATCGCGTCACTCCAGGAGATAGCGCAGCGCGCGCAGGCCGGGCAGGAAGAAATAGCCGCCGCCGCGCACCGTGACGAACTGCGGCAGGCCGGTCTCGCGGCGGTTCGGCTGGTCGTCGCTCGGACGCGAGAAGGCATCGGCGGTGCCGCTGGCGGACGAGGACGACCGCGTGCCGAGCAGCGGATCCACCTCGCCGCTGAGCCCGTCGAAATGCGCCGACGCGATCCAGGCCGTCTGCACGAACTCGAACTGGCGCGCGATGTTGGCGTTGAGCGCGACGAAGTGCAGGCCCTGGCGCGTCGCGCCGTCCACGCTGTATTCGCGGCCGCGGCGCAGCAGCCGGTGAAGACGGGCCGAGGCGACGAGATCGTGGCGCCGCGCCGTCGCATCGAAGCCGAGCGTGCGCACGAGCTGCGAGACCAGGCCGCCGGTGCCGGCGGGCATGTCCGCCGTGCGCGGGTTGGCGCGCCGCACGTGCGCGCCGAGCGGGCAGCGCAGGCCGTCGGGATCGGCGTCGTAGTCGAAGCGGTTCAGGCCGCGATCGCCGCAGCCGGCGAGCGGCTCGCCGGTCTTCGTGCGGCCCACCATCGCGGCCGCGAGCAGCTCGCCTTCGGTCGCATCGCCGTGCGTGGCGTCGGCGATCCAGCGCCGGAAGCCGTCGACGTCCTGCTCGAGCTGTCGCAGCACCAGGTAGCTGCCGTTGCGGCCGAGGTCGGCCTGGTCGGGGTGGTCTTCGGCGCGCGGAAGCAGGCCTTGCGGATCGCGTTGCGGATCCAGCAGCGGCCTGTCGGTGTAGAGACCGTACTCGTTGCGGTAGCCAAGAACGAACTCGCCGAGGCAGGCCTCGTTGCCGTATCGGAGCACCTTGTCCTCGTCGCCCATGCGGCGCGTGCCGTCCCAGTCGACCTCCGGCTGCGAGATGCCGTCGGTGAAGCCGAAGGGCTCGATGCCGCCCATGTCGATGGTGGTGAGACGCGCGACGACGTCGAAGGCTGCGGCGCATTGCGACTGGATCATGGCCTCGAAGGCTTCGAGCAACCCGGGCAGCGCATAGAGCAGCAGCAACACGTGCGCCGTCCGCGGGCCACTGCCCCACGCCCAGTCGGCCGGGTCGTTCGCGCCCGTGTCGCCGAGCCGGCGCGAGCGCTCGGGCAGGCCGGCGAGACCCGAGACGAACTCCGGCGAGAACGCCGCGGCGACATCGTCGGCCACGCCCAGCGCCGCCAGGCCTTCGGCGCCGAGCGCGACCTGCAGGACGGTCGCAGGCAAGGCCTTCTGCGGCAGGGCGTTCGCGACCGGCGCCTGCGCGAGCCACGCGCGCGCGGCCGCGCGATCGCGCACGCGCAACGCCAGGAACACGGACTCGGTGTGATGCTTGTAGCCGTAGCGAAGCAGGCCCTGGACATCGGCGAGATCGACTTGCTGCGTGGTCATATCAGCCTCAGCCAGGCGAGCGCGCTGGCGTCGCTGTCGGCGGCATCGCGCAGGCCGTCCCGGATGCGGCTGGCGCGCTCGAGGTCGGTCAGCGTGAGGCCGGGGTAGGCCTTGTACCAGACCTGCGTCGGGATCTGGTGCCGGCGCTGGTAGCGCTTGAAATCCGGCTCCTTCTTCGAGCCGCCGAACAGCAGCCACGACGTGCGCGGCCAGCCCACGCCGTTGCTGAAGACGAGGTTGAGGCCCCAGCCCACCTTGTTGATGAAGTCGTCCATGTAGGCCTCATGGCCGCCGTCGTAGTTGCTGGCGAAATACACTCGGGCCACGTCGTCGAGGACGACCCAGCGCGCGAAGTGGATGGTCTGCACGCGCGCCAGGTAGCCGCGATGGAAGATGTGCCGGCAGGTGTACTCGATGGCGACCAGGATCAGCTGCACCAGCATGCGCCTGAACCGTCCGGGCTTGACCGGGCCGATCGCGGTGAACTGATTCGTCACGTCGAAGTCCTCCAGATCCTGCAACGCGCGCAGCGCAGCCGGATCGGGGCGCGGGCAGTATTCGGGATCGGTCTTCTCGAGCCGGCGCAGGGCCACGATGGCGAACGGCAACGCGATCAGCCATAGCGGTGCCAGCAACAGCGCGGCGAGCGGCAGCGCGACGAGATGGCACAGGTTGGCGATCTGCCACGCCAGCGGCGTCGGACTTTCATCGGTCAGCACGAGACGGCCGGCGCGCCGCTCGGCCTCGACGTAGTCGATCAGGGCCCGGCAACGCCGCTGCGCATCGCCCGGGGCCTCGATCGGACCGCGCGGCACGCGTTCGGCGAGGACGCGCCAGAGCACGTTGTCCTCGCGCACGCGGCGCACGGTGCGCCCCAGGCGGCAGATGAAATTGACGGCCACAGGGACGTCGTGCGCACGCATCCACGCGAGCACATCGCTGCCGTCTTCGAATCCGTCGCAGTGCGCGAAGAGCCGGCGCAGACCCGGCTCCGCGGCGCGCGCGATCGCCGCGAGGCAGTCGGCGCCGGGGCCGTCGCAATCGCCCATGAGCACGAGACGCGTCGGGATCGGCGCGGGCGTGACGCCGCAGACGCGCAGGTCGGCCTGCATCGCATCGTCGACGATGACGAGCCGCGCGTAGTGCAGCGTGTCGATCGCGCCGAAGGGCAGCACCGGGTTCATCGGACCCGCGGTGCCGGGTTGCGTGTTCATGGATCGCAGCAGCTCGCGCAAGCCCGCCTCGCGCGCGGGCGCGATCGTCGCGACGATCATGAAGCACGATTGCGGTGTCACCACGAGCCCCGGGTCAGGGCAGCCTTCAGAACTGCAGGCAGAAGTCGATCAACCGGTCCTTCTTCCAGTAGACCTTGCCGAGGTAGAAGCCCGGACCGATCAGCCGGATCTCGTCGCGGACGTAGTGCGCGACGACGGACGTCTCGGAGTAGTCGAGCACGATGCACTCCTTGCCGTCGAGCCAGCTGGCGCCCTTGTAGACGCGCGCGATGATGGCCTGCACGTGGAACAGCGTGATGCTGTTCTTGAGCAGGCCCCTCTCCGCATCGAACACCTTGCCCTGCCAGCCGAACAGGTTGATCACCTCGGCGATGTCCTGCGAGTAGACCGTGCCGGGCGCGATGATGGCGGTGCCCTTGGCCTGGCCGTTGGGGATGTCGCCCGGCGGGCTGGCGGTGAACAGGTCGTCCAGCGCCTTCTGGGACATGGTGAGCAGTTGCGCGACGTCGTAGGCCATGGGGTTCTCCTTCGCAGTGATTCGTCAGGCGGTGGGTTGGGTGACGGACGGCCGCGCCTGCGCGGGCCGTGCCGGCGCGCCGCCTTGCAACAGCATCTCGGCCGCCTTCTCCGCGACCATGTAGACGGCCGACACGATGAAGAAGCCGGGGATGCGCGGGAACACCGAGGCATCGACCACGCGCAACCGGCGCGTGCCGTGCACGCCGAGGTCGCTGGCGAGCACGCCGCCGTCCGCCAGCGCGCCGATCGGGCACGAGCACGAGGCATGGTGGCCCCAGGCGGTGTCGCGCACGTAGTCGGCCAGGGCCTCGTCGGTGTCGACGGCGGGCCCCGGCGCGCATTCCTCCGCGATGACGCCGGCGTCCCGCAGCGGCGCGGTCAGGCGGCGCACGAAGCGGACGGCCTCGACCACGGCCTTGAGGTCGGCGCCGCTCGCGTCGTCGCCCTCTTCGAAGTAGCGGAAATTCACGAGCGGCGGATCCCGCGGATCGGCCGATCGCAGGCGCACGCTGCCCGCGCGGTTGTTGGTGTGCGCCTTCAGCACGGCCCAGGTCAGGCGATCGTGGTGGTCGCGGATGTCGGCCGAGAAGCCGGTCCTGTAGCCCTGGAACAGCGCGGGCAGCGCCATGCAGAAGATGTCAGGCTCGGGCAGCCCGGCCCGCGAGCGGCGCACCAGCGCGATGGCGGCGCCGCTGCCGTCGTAGAGGCTCTCGCGCTGCGCATTCCATTGCTGCCATGGCGCGTCGCCGCGCGTGTACGTCGCGCCCTCCTGAATCTGCCACGGCCGGCGCATGCGGTGCGTGACGGCCACTTCGTAGCGATCCTGCAGGTTGCGGCCGACGCCGGGGACATCCGCCCGCACGGCGATGCCATGGGCGCGCAACTCGGCGGCCGGCCCGATGCCCGAGAGCATCAGCAACTGCGGCGTGTTGAACGCCCCGCCGCACAGCACCACCTCGCGCCGCGCGCGCACCTGGCGCAGCTCGCCCGCCGCCGCGCTCGGGACGGCATGGGCGCGATAGAGGTGGCGGCCCTTCAGGTATTCGACGCCGCTGGCCGCGCCATCGTCGTCGAACAGCACGCGCGTCGCGAGCGCGTCGGTCTCGATGTGCAGCGAACCGCGATGCGCCGCCTCGACCGCGCGCAGCCGCTCGCGCGGGCCGGTGCGCCGGCGATTCGCCGTCGACAGCGGCGTGTAGCAAAGTCCCGTGAAGCTGCCACGTGAAATCGGCCGCGGGAAGCGCGCGTTCGGGTCGCCGGCGCCCCAGAGCCAATGCCAGGCGCTGGCGACCGGATTCTTCAGGCTGGCCGCGAAGGCGACGGTCGTCCGCGTGACCAGCTTCGCGATCTCCGGGTCGTCGAGATCCTGCAGCGGGACGGACTTCTCGGTGCGCAGCCAGCCGCCCCAGCCGTGTCCGGTCGGGTCGATGCCGAGACGGCGCAGCGCGCGCCACAGCGGGCTGTAGCGGCAATCCTCGAGGCGCTTGGCGAAGCGCCGCATGGACTTCGCGCGCCATGACGCATCGCCGGTCAGCTCGGCGATGTGGTTCCAGTCGGATTCATGGGGCGCCATGAAGATCATCGCGTTGTGCGCCGTGCAGCCTCCCAGCGCGGCGGCGCGCGGATAGAGCACGCCGCCGCGCGCTGCGTCGTACTTCGGATCGAGCGCCTGCTGCGCGGGATCGCTGTAGTGCTGCACGTGGAAATTCCAGCTCATCGCCGGGTTCTCGCAGGCGAACGCGTGGAAGCCCGGCACGGCGTAGTCGTCGGGCAGGCGCTCGGCGGACGTCTCCAGCGGATCGCCGCCGGCCTCGATGAGGAACACGCGCATGCCCTGTTCGACCAGGCGTGCCGCCAGCGTGCCGCCGCCCGCGCCCGAACCGACGATCACGTAGTCCCACTCGAGCCGATGCGCCTGTCCCGCGTCATCGCTGGGGGCGTCGGCGGTTCGCATGAGCATGGTCAGAACGTCTTCACGAAGGCGATGAGTGCGCGCTTGTCGTCGTCGCTGAGTTCGGGCTCGGTGCCGAAGGATCGCTCGTCCGCGCTGAGGCCTTGCTGCTTGTTGAATTCGGCGGTGCCGAAGTAGTGGCCGCGGTTGACGACGAAGTCCGGGCACTTGCTCAGCTCCAGCATCGGCGCCTTCAGGTTGGCGAAGCGCTGGATCAGGTCGGCATCGCTGGCATTGGCGGGCGCGGTCGCGAGGTCGAGCTTGAGCCTGGCCACGAGGTCGGCCGCGTCCTTTGCGTTGACCAGCACCGCGTCGCCGGGCTCGGGGCGCAGCTT
Organism: Scleromatobacter humisilvae; assembly: GCF_023231945.1. Taxonomy (GTDB): domain Bacteria; phylum Pseudomonadota; class Gammaproteobacteria; order Burkholderiales; family Burkholderiaceae_C; genus Scleromatobacter; species Scleromatobacter humisilvae. The sequence continues at coordinate 1,213,190 of NZ_JAJLJH010000001.1, read as the reverse complement.
CAGGTTCGAGATCAGGGCGACCGGCACGCCCTTCGGGATCGGGCCGAGCACGAGGCCGCCGGCCTCGTCGACCAGCCCGGGCAGCAGGCCGTGCAACCACTGGCGCAGCCGGGCCTGCGTCGGTTGCAATTGCTCCGGCAGGAAGCCGATGGGGATCGTCACCGCGCTGCGCTGCGTCGTGCGGTCGATCGTGCCGGGCAGCTTGTCGCCCAGCAGGCTGTCGCGCTCGCGCTTCTCGGGCCAGAGCAACTGCTCGATGGACGCGTCGAAGACGCGCACGCGCGCCGCCACCGACGGATCGGTGTCGAACGGCCCGACGCTGTTGTTCAACAGCAGCGGCGCCGTCGACCAGACGCTGATCAGCGAGGGCACGCGCGTGTAGCCGCGTCCGCCCGCGGGCATGACGTAGGGCACCGGCTGGCCGGTGAAGGGATCGCTGACGGTGACCGTGCCCACCGACGGCAGCGCCTTGTACGAGTGCGACGAGAAGTTGTCCCAGATGTTGCCCGCCAGCGCGTTGGTGGCCAGCGGACTGCAGATGTTGGTGCGCAGAAGCGTCGACGGGATGCGCGCCTCGGTCGACAGGTAGTTGCCCTGCAGGAAGTCGGGCGCCTGCACGATGGCGCGCATGCTCTGCTTGTACGCGTCGGTCTGCGTCCAGCTCCAGTAGCGCTTGAAGCACGCCAGGTAGTTGGCGCCGGCGCAGCGATCGGCGTCGAGATCGAGATTGGCCGGAGGCGTCGGCGCCTTGCTCGAATGGCAGCGCGCGCAGGTGTCGGCGAAGACGTCCTTGCCGTGTCGCAAGGCGGCATCGTCGGCGCTGAGGAAGGCCGCGCCGCCGGGTGCGTCCTTCAGGTGATCCGGCTGCGCGGCCTTGAGGAAGAACAGCGCGGTGGCCGGCGTGCCCTGCTCGGTCGCCTGCCAGTACGGCGAGTTCTTCTGCGCGTCGGCGATGCGGATCGGCGTGATCTCCTTGCCACCGACCACCGGGTTGAAGTGCAGCAGCCATTCCTCGCTGAACAGGCCGATGTTGAGGTAGACGCGGTTCAGGGCGCCGAGCAGGCCGACCGAGTCGGCGCCGTCCTTCAGCACGTGCGGCGTCCTGGAGGTCGCGCTCGCCTTGTCCCAGTACTCGCTGAGCGGGCCGGTCGGGTAGAAGTCGTTGAGCTGCTTGTTGTCGAGCTCGCCACCCGCCAGCTTCTCGTGCCACAGCCGCTTGTCGATGCCCAGCCGCGAGACGAAGTCGTAGACCGCGTTCATCGTGCGCGGGTTGTTGATGCTGTCGGTCGAGACGAGCGAGGTGTCCATCGAGCCCGGCCGGAAGGTGTGCGCCAGCTGGAACATGTAGTTGCGCTGGCCCTCGGGCTTGTTGGCGTTGTGGATGAACAGCCTGTCCACCCACATGTACTGCGCGCCCACCGAGGAGCTGAGGTTGGCGAAGGCCGGATGCGCCGGATCGGCCGGCGGATTGACCGGGCTCGGGCCGACATGGCAGAACCCGCAGGACATGCCGACCCGATAGGGCCTGACCAGGTCCTTGCGGTTGTAGTAGCTCGGATCGGTGTAGAAGCGCTCGGCGTCCCACGCCTTCGCGGCCTTCTCGTCGAAGGCCGGATTCGGGAACAGGCGCAGGCCGAGGATGCCGGTCGCGTAGCCGTAGAACGAGCCGACGGGCTGCGTCGTGCCGTCGCCCAGCGGCTTGCCGCGCGAGCCGACGGCCACGCCCGGGTACTTGCTCTCGTCCTCGAACGGATCGGGCGCGCAATCCTTGCTGCGCACGTCGAGCCAGAGGCCGCGGCGTTGCGGGTTCGGACCGGGCGCATTTTCGAAGCAGGGCTCGTTGACGAGGCCGAGATAGGTCCAGCGATTGGTGCGCGAGTAGCCCTGGCTGGGGTGCGAGCTGATGACCTTGAGCAGGTCGAAGCCGCCGTAGGTGTACTGCGTCATCCGGTCCCAGAAGCGGTCGTTGCCGCCGCTCCAGAGCAGCCACATGTTGCGGCCGGCGACTTCCTGCGGCGTGAGCGCCACGGCGCCGTCCATGTCGTGGAAGTAAGGATCCTCGGATTGCTTGAACGTGCTGGCCGCGCGGCCGGCGTTCGCCGCCTCGTCGAGCACCCGGCCAGGCGTCCCGTCGTCGGAGCAACCCTGGAACAGGAGGGTCGCTGTGAACGCGATGGCCCGGATTGCCGCGATCGCCTTGAATTTCATGGCCGCTCCCTGTCCAGTCGTGCGCCGCCCAGCATGCACGAGCGCATGGGCGATGGCAATCGCCGGCCGGCCGATCTCTAGGGGGGCCTATCGCGTTCGCTTTGCGGGAGCGCCTTGCCCACGCTGTTCACTCCTCCTGGCGCCAGGCGCCGGCCGGCCGTCGCGTCGCGCGCGCGGGCGCGCTCGTCGAATCGCGCACGATCAGCTCGTGCGGCAGCACGCGCTGGATGGCGGCGGTCGTCCGCGTCCCCGGCGTGCCCTCGACGGTGGGCGTGCCGATCAGCAGGTCCACCGCGGCCCGTGCCATCGCGAGGGTGGGCTGGCGCATCGTCGTCAGCGGCGGCCACACGAGGCTCGAGGCGGGCGAATCGTCGAAGCCGGCGATCGCGAGGTCGCCGGGGATCGCGAGGCCCTGCCGCTGCGCCGCGGCGAGCACGCCGAGCGCCATGTCGTCGTTGCTCGCGAAGACCGCCGTCGGATGATGGCGCAGCTTGAGCAACTGGTGCGTGGCCGCGACGCCGGACTCGAAGCGGAAGTCGCCGTCGATGACCAGCTCGGGCGCGACCTCGACGCGCGCCGCCTTCATCGCCTTGACGAAGCCCTGCTCGCGCAGCGCCGACGCGGCCTGGTCGGCGGCGCCGCGGATGAACGCGATGCGGCGATGCCCCAGGCTCAGCAGCAGGTTGGTGATCTCCTCGGCGGCGTGCACGTCGTCCATGCGCACGCTGGGCATGTCCTTGCGCTGCCTCGCCGGCGAGACCAGCACCGTCGGCGTCGCGCTGTCGTGCAGCGCCTTGAGCACGTGCGGGTTGTCGCACAGCGGCGGCGTCAGGATCATGCCGTCGGGGCGCAGCGTCGACACCATGCGGTGCACCTGCTCGCCGAGATCGTGCGCGTCGTTGTCCATCGACTCGACGACCAGGTGGTAGCCGGCCTCGCGGCAGCGCATCGTCGCGCCCTGCTGCACGCCGGAGACGAACGCCGCGCTCGGGTCGAAGTACAGCAGGCCGATCAGGAACGAGCGCGCGCCGGCGAGGCTGCGCGCCGACTGGCTGGGGCGATAGCGCAGCTCGGCGATCACCTCCAGCACCTTGGCGCGCGTGTCGGCGCGCACGCCGGGCTCGTTGTTCATCACGCGCGACACCGTCTTGATCGACACGCCGGCCCGCTTGGCGACGTCGCTGATCGTCGTGGTGGCCGCGGGCGGCGCGGCCAACGGCGTGCGCGGCGTCCCCATCAGGCGACGCTCCGCAGCGCGGGCTTCGCGTCACGCGCGGGCGCGGACGCGCGGGCGCACAGCGCGTCGACCAGCGCACGGTGGTCGGGCAGGTCGGCCAGCGCGCGCTGCGCCACCTGCGCGATCATCGCGAACTCCTGCCGCGCCTCGGCCGCGCGCAGCCACGCGGGGCGCGCGTGCGACAGGTCGGTCGGATACCCCATGCCGTACAGCACGTACTGCCAGCTGGAAGGCGGGTACATCTCGAGGTCGGCGATGAAGTCCAGCCGATGCGGCGGCCGGCTGCGCCATTGCGCGAGGCGGTCGCGCAGCGTGGGTGTCCACGAGGACGGATCGGCGTTGTCGCGCCAGAACGCATTGTCGTCGCGCCGCGTCAGGCAGTAGTGCAGCTTGAGGAAGTCGACGATGCGCTCGAAGCGCGCGCGCATGTGCTCGTTGAACTGGCGCGCCGCGGGCTCGAGGTTGCCGTCGGCCGGGAACAGATACCCGATGAGGTACGCCGCCGTCTCGATCAGGCCGATGCCCGAGGATTCGAGCGGCTCGAGAAAGCCCGCGGACAGGCCCACCGCGACGCAGTTGCCGATCCACTGCGTCTCCCGATAGCCGGTCTCCAGCTTCAGGAAGCGCGGCGTCAACGCGTCGGACGCGGAGCCGACGTAGCCGCGCAGCACGCGCTCGGCCTGCTCGTCGCTCGTGTGGCGGCTCGAATAGACGTAGCCGACGCCGCGCCGGCGATGCAGGCCGATATCCCAGGTCCAGCCGGCCTCGTGCGCGGTGGAGATCGTGTACGACGGGATCGCCGTGTCGGCGGCCGGCCAGGGCACCTGCACGGCGAGCGCGCGGTCGACGAACAGCACGTCGTTCAACGGCTTGCGCGGCGCCCCGAGCGTCTCGCCGATCAGCAGCGCGCGAAAGCCGGAGCAGTCGACGAACAGGTCCGCCGACAGCGTGCCGCGCTCGCGCGTGACGACCGATGCGATGCCGCCGTCGCCGCGCCGTTCCACGCGCTCGACCGTCGCGATCACGCGTTCCACCCCCAGCGACTGCGCGTGCGTGGCGAGCAGCGTCGCGAACTTGCCGGCGTCGAAGTGGTACGCGTAGTTCATCGGGCCGAGCCAGTCGCCGTCGCTCGCGCGCTTGGGCGCGCGCGAGGCGTCGGCGACGCGCTGCTGCATCGACACCGCGTCCGCGAACGCGCGCTCGCCGGCCTCGCCCAGCAGCCAGTAGGGCATCAACTCGGGCGCGCCGGGGCGCTGGCTGGGCGCGTTGAACGGATGGAAGTAGCGCTCGCCCACGCGCGACCAGTCGACGAAGCTGACGCCCTGCTTGAAGGTCGCGTCGCACTCGCGGATGAAGCGCGCCTCGTCGAGGCCGATCGCGGCGAGCGTGCCGCGGATCGACGGGAACGTGCCCTCGCCGACGCCGATGATGCCGATGTCGCTGGACTCCACCAGCGTCACGCGCACGCCGCCCGCGGCCGTGCCGAGGGTGCGCGCGAGGAAGGCCGCGGTGAGCCAGCCGGCGGTGCCGCCGCCGACGATGAGGATGTGCCGGATGGGATTCATGCGCGTTGTCTCCATGGCCGCAGCGCGGGTGCGCAAGGCTGTTTCTCGAGGGCCGTGAATCGTCTCGTCGTTTTCCCGTAGACGCTTCCGGCGCTTCTTATAGGCAATGATAGCGAGCAATAGACAACGCTGTCATTTATTTCTTGACAGCGTTGTCATCGACTCGCATCATGCGATCCATCCCAGGAGTTCGACCCGGCGAAGAGGCTGGCGGACAAGACGCCGGGAATCGACACTCGCCGGAGTGGTCGGCGTCGCCCGGGACGTGCGCGAGCCCCGATGCGGCCTGTGGCACCGATGACGAGAAGACAAGGTAATCGCCGCGCAGACGGTCGATGACGCACCACCAAAATACTGGAGACAACGTGACAACTCGCGCTCAGAAATCCCGCGGCTCGCTCGCGACCCCGATCCACCTGGCCGTCCTGGCCATGCTCGCCGCCACCGCGTCCGCGCAGGCACAGACCGCGCAGTCGCCCGCCGCGGCCGCGAGCGCCGCCGACTCGTCGCAGGAGGTCACCGTCACGGCGACCAAGCGCACCACCACGCTGCAGAGCACGCCGCTGGCCGTCACGCCGATCAGCGCGGTGGAGCTGGACAAGCAGCACGTGCAGACGATCAGCGACGTCGTCCACCTGGTGCCCAGTTTCCAGGCGACGACCGAGGGCGACCACGGCGTCATCACGATGACGATGCGCGGCATCGGCAACGACAGCGCCAAGACCGAGTACGCCGACCCCGAGGTGGCGCTGTTCATCAACGGCATCTACGCGCCGCGTGCCGAAGGCGCCGCGTCGCTGCTGTTCGACATGCAGAACATCGAGGTGCTGCGCGGCCCGCAGGGCACGCTGTGGGGCCGCAATTCCACGGTCGGCGCCGTCAACATGACGACCGCGCCCGCCGAACTCGGATCCAACTTCGGCGACATCTCGGGCGGCCTCGGCAGCTACAACCGCTACGGCGCGCGCGCCGCATTCAACTTCGCGCTGAGCGACACCTTCGCGCTGCGCGCCGCCTTCGTGCACGAGCAGCACGACGGCTACGTGGACTACCAGAACCCCAAGCTGCCTTCGCTCGCCGACCAGCAGACGGCCTACGACGCGTTCAACGCGGCCAACAACGCCGCCGCCGCGGCGCAAGGCAATCCGCCTCCGGCCACCAAGCCGTACCAGCCGATCGACCGCAACACCTTCGTCCAGGCTGGCCCGAAATACGACGCGCAGGACCAGAGCGCCGTGCGCCTCAGCATGCTGTGGAAGCCGACGCGCGACATCACCTGGAACGCCTCGTACGAGAAGTTCCTCGATCGCGGCACGCCCAACATGAACCTGATGCAGGATCCGCGTCCGGGCGAGAAGTTCTGGTCGGCGCTGATCAGCGTCGCGCCCTACCTCGATCGCGACGTCAACACCTTCCGCAGCCGCGTCGACTGGAACCTGAGCGACTACCTGGCGCTCGACTACGTGGCAGGGTATTCGGACTTCAAGGGCTCGGGCGATTTCGACCAGTCCGGCGGCGCCACGGTGCCCACCAGCTTCACGAGCGGCGCGACGGTGCAGGAAGACCGCACCAACTGGTCGCACTACAAGAACTGGAGCCACGAGCTGGAACTGCAGTCGCGCGGCACGCACGACGTCGACTGGATCCTGGGCCTGTACTACGCGGCCGAGGACAACGGCATCCGCTTCGACATCCCGATCTCCAACGGCACGCAGCAGGGCACGATCGGCTGGCAGGGCTCGTTCATCCAGCCCAAGGAAACCGTGGCGTCCGAGGCCGTGTTCGGCCAGGCGACCTGGAACCTGGGCAGCTCGCTGCACCTGACCGGCGGCGCGCGCTTCACCTGGGACGACCGCAAGAACGAAGGCGGCATCAACTGGGGCTGGAGCGGCACGCCCGCCGGGCAGCCGATCGACCCGGGCACCGACCCGGCGACCAGCGGTCTGTTTGGCGCCGGCCACAACGACGGCCACTACACCGGCACCAAGGCGACCTGGCTCGCACGCGCGAACTATGACGTGTCGAAGAACTTCATGGCCTACGCCAGCGTGTCCACCGGCTACAAGTCCGGCGGCCTGCAGGACGGCGGCCTGCACTACGGGCCGGAGACGCTGACCAACTACGAGGTCGGGACCAAGAACACGCTGTTCGACGGCACCGTGCACTTCAACAACTCGGCCTACTACGAGGACTTCAAGGACTTCCAGTTCAGCGCGCCGGTGACCAATCCCGACGGCACGCACTCGCTGGCCACGTCCAACGCGAAGGGCGCGAAGGTCTACGGCGTGGAGTCCGAGCTGGCGGCCAAGGTGACGCCCGACGACACCGTGCAGCTGAGCGCCGCCTACCTGCATACGGAGCTGGGGTATCTGCTCGCGGGCAGCAACGACTACACGCTGCCGGCCTGCCCGGATCCGAAGATCAGCAAGTGCCTGGACGTCACCGGCCACCGCCTGCCGCACTCGCCCACCGGCTCGCTGCAGGCCTTGCTGGAGCACACGTTCCACCTCGCCAACGGCGACACGCTGTCCCCGCGCGTCTCGTTCCACTACGAGTCGTCGAGCTGGCTCAGCGTGTTCAACCTCGGCCAGGGCGACCTGCAGAAGTCGTACTCGCGCACCGACCTCGGCCTGCGCTACCAGGCGATGAAGCAGTGGTATGTCGACGCCTACGTGCAGAACGTCGAGGACGGCCGCATCAAGACCAACGCGCAGAACTCGTTCGGCGTGTGGCAGTCGCAGTACCTGGCGCCGCGCACGTTCGGCGTGAACGTGGGCCTCGCGTTCTGATGCCGGGCGGCGCTCCTCGTTGGACGAGCGCCGCCGTCTCCCCGCATCCGTCCGCGCCGCGCGCGGGCGGCGCGCCACGGTCGCGGCCCCTGCGCCGCGCCATCCTCGCCCCGACCATGTCCTCCCTTTTCCGCGCGCTGGCGGCCGCGGCGCTCGTCCTTGCTGCCGGCCTGGCCGGCGCGACGACGACCATCACCGTCGCCACGTTCCCCGACCTCGATCGCGCCGCCCGCGCCGCGCTGCCGCGCTGGCACGCCGCGCATCCGGACGTCGACGTCAAGATCGTCTCGCTGCAGTACGCCGACCACCACACCGCGATGACCACCGCGCTGGCCACCGGCTCGGGCCTGCCCGACGTGATGGCGATCGACTTCAAGTTCATCGGCAAATTCGCCGGCTCGCGCGGCTTCGAGGACCTGAACAAGCCGCCGTACGACGCGGGCGCGCTGCGCGGCCAGTTCGTCGGCTACACGTTCACGCAGGCGACCAACGCCGCGGGCGAGCTCGCGGCGCTGCCCGCCGACATTGGCCCCGGCACGCTGCTGTACCGCGCCGACCTGATCGCCAAGGCCGGCCTGTCCGAGGCCGACCTCACAAAGAGCTGGGACTCGTTCATCGCGGCCGGCGTCAAGTTGAAGTCCGCGACCGGCGCGAACCTGCTGGCCGACTCGGCCGACATCGTCGACATCGTGCTGCGCTCCGACCTCGCGCCCGGCGACGGCATCTACTTCGACCATGCGGGCAAGGTGCTGGTCGACGGCCCACGCTTCGTGCACGCGTTCGAGCTGGGCCGCGCCGCGCACAAGGCCGGCATCGATGCGGGCACGACGATCTGGACCAACGAGTGGGTCGCGGGCTTTCGCTCCAGCAAGATCGCGGGCGCCATGATGGGCGCCTGGCTCGCCGGCCACCTGAAGAACTGGCTCGCGCCCGACACCGCCGGCAAGTGGCGAGCGGCGCCGCTGCCCGCGGGCGCGAACGCGTCGTACGGCGGCTCGTTCTACGCGATCCCGCGCCGCGCGGCGCACAAGCCCGAGGCCTGGGCGTTCGTGCGCTTCATGACCGCGGACAAGGAGACGCAGCTGGCCTCGCTGCGCACGCTGGACACCTTCCCCTCGCTGCTCGCCGCGCAGCAGGATCCGATCATCGACGAGCCCATGGCCTTCCTCGGCGGCCAGAAGGCGCGTGAGCTGTGGCGCGACATCGCCGCCAGGGTGCCGGCGATCCCCGTCGACAAGTACGACTCGATGGCCACCGACGTCGTGCGTGCCGAATACCAGAACGTGATCTCGCAGGGCAAGGACATCCGCGTCGCGCTTGCCGACGCGAAGTCGCTGATCGAACACCGCGCGCGCCGCTGAGCCATGCATTCGATGATCTCCCCCGACTCGACCTACCTGCGCGCCGCTGCCCCCGCGCGCGCGAGCGCGTCCCGCGCGCGCTGGCGCAAGCGCGTGCGCAAGCTCGCGCCGTACGCGTTCATCGCGCCGTTCTTCGTCCTGTTCGCGGTGTTCGGCCTGTTCCCGCTGCTGTTCTCGGTGTGGCTGTCGCTGCACCAGTGGGACGCCGCGGAAGGCCTGGCCGCCATGCACTGGGTCGGGCTGGAGAACTACCGGTACGCGATCACCGACCCGTGGTTCGCCAAGTCGCTGGGCAACACGCTGTGGTTCGCCGTGGCGTCCGGCGTGCCGCAGCACCTGGTCGCGCTGCCGTTGGCGTTCCTGATCCACATGACCTTGAAGCGCAGCCGCAACTTCGTCGTCGGCGCGTACTTCGTGCCATATGTGACGTCCAGCGTGGCGATCGCGCTGATCTTCACGACGCTGTTCTCCAAGGACTTCGGCGTCATCAACGCGATCCTGCCGGGCAAGCCGATCGACTGGCTGGGCGACGCCTTCTGGGCCAGGCCCGCCATCGCCTTCGTCGTGTTCTGGCGCTACCTCGGCTGGAACGTCGTGCTGTACCTGTCGGCGCTGCAGGTGATCTCGAACGACCTGTACGAGGCCGCGACGCTGGACGGCGCCTCGCGCTGGCAGCAGTTCCGCTACATCGCGCTGCCGCTGCTCAAGCCCATGATGTTCTTCGCCGTCACGCTGACGCTGATCGGCAACCTGCAGCTGTTCGAGGAGCCGTTCATCCTGATCCCGCCCGACTCCGGCGTGGCCACGAGCGTGATGACGACTGCGACGTTCATGTACCGCATGGCGTTTTCCGACGGCGACTTCGGCACCGCGTCGGCCGTGTCGTGGCTGCTGTTCTTCATCATCGCGGCGCTGACGTATGGCAATGCGCGGCTGTTCGGCAAGGAAGGGGGCGGCGATGTCGCGCGCTGAACGCCTCACGCCCGCGCGCGTGACGACGCTGGCCCTCGTTTTCGCCGGTGTGATCCTGCTCGCCGCGCCGTTCTGGTTCACCTTCGTCTTCGCGACGCAGGCGCGGGCCGACATCTTCGCCTCGCCGCCGCCTGTCTGGTTCGGCACGCACTTCCTCATGAACCTGCAGCTGCTGCTGGAGCGCCTGCCGTTCTGGCGCAACCTTGGCATGAGCCTGTATGTCGCGACGATGGCGACCGCGCTGAACCTCGTATTGTGCGCGCTCGCGGGCTATGCGTTCGCGGTGCACGAGTTCGCGGGCAAGAAGATCCTGTTCGCGCTGGTGGTCGGCTCGATGATGCTGCCCAGTTTCCTCAACATGATCCCGACCTTCATGGTGATGGACCTGCTGGGCTGGATCGACGAGCCGCGCGCGCTGTACGTGCCCGGTGCGGCCGGCGCGCTGGGCATCTTCCTGATGCGCCAGTACATCGGCTCGGCGATCCCGCGCGACCTGATCGACGCCGCGCGCATGGACGGCTGCGGCGAGCTGCGCACGTTCTGGAGCGTGGTGCTGCCGCTGTGCGGCCCCGCGCTCGGAACGCTGGGGCTGATCACGTTCATCAATGCCTGGAACAACTTCGTCGGCCCGCTGGTGGTGATGCGCAGCGTCGACCACTACACCGTGCCGCTGGCGCTGCGCAGCATGCAAAGCCCCAACAACACCGAGTGGGGCGCGCTGATGGCCGGCTCGGCCATCGCGATGCTGCCGCTGCTCGTCGCCTTCGTCTTCTCCGCACGCCGCCTTGTTGCAGGGCTCACGGCGGGTGCCGTCAAATAACTTCGGTTCGACATGACTTCCTCACAGTTCCCATTCCCGACCTTGCCGCGCGACTTCGTCCTCGGCGCCGCGACGAGCGCCGCGCAGATCGAAGGCCACGCGCCGGGCGACGGCAAGGGCCCGTCGATCTGGGACGCGTTCTGCGCGACGCCCGGCAAGATCAAGGACGGCTCCGACATCAGCGTGGCCTGCGACCACATCCACCGCATGCCGCAGGACGTCGAGCGCATGCAGTGGCTGGGCCTGGACGCCTACCGCTTCTCGTTCGCCTGGCCGCGCGTGCAGCCGCTGGGGCAGGGCGCGTGGAACGAGACGGGCCTCGCGTTCTACGACCGGCTGATCGACACGCTGCTGGCCGCCGGCATCGCGCCGCACGCGACGCTGCATCACTGGGACCTGCCGCAGGCGCTGCAGGATCTGGTGGGCGGCTGGCAGTCGCGCGAGACTTCCCGGTACTTCGCCGACTATGCCGCCGAGATCGCGCGCCGCTTCGGCGACCGTCTCGTGACGATCTCGACGCTCAACGAGCCCTGGTGCGTCGCGACGCTGGGCTACGAGATGGGCCAGTTCGCGCCGGGCCTGAAGAGCCGCAAGGCCGCGATGCAGGTCTCGCACCACCTGCTGCTGGGCCACGGCCTGGCGATGAGCGCGATGCGCGCGATCGGGCCGAGGTCGCAGCTGGGCATCGTGCTGAACCACACGCCGGCCGTCGCGGCCGAGAAGACGCCGTCCGACCTGCACGCCGCGCGCATCGCCGACGGCCTGGACGTGCGCTGGTACATGGATCCGCTGTTCCGCGGCGCCTATCCGGCCGATGCGATCGAGCACCTCGGCGACGACGCGCCGCGCATCGAGTCCGGCGACATGGCCGTCATCCGCCAGCCGCTGGATTTCCTCGGCATCAACCTCTACACGCGCAACTGGGTCAGCACGCGCGAACCGAAGATCCCCGCGCCGGCGCCGCATGGCTTCAACGACATGGGCTGGGAGATCGTGCCCGAGGTGCTGACGCAGCACCTGGTGCGCCTGACGCGCGACTACATGCCGCCGCCGATGATCATCACCGAGAACGGCATGGCCAACGCCGACGTCGTCGACGCGGACGGCGCGGTCGAGGACACGCCGCGCGTCGCCTACCTGCAGGGGCATCTCGACGCGGTCGCCAAGGCGCTGGCGATGGGCGTCGACGTGCGCGGCTATTTCTACTGGAGCCTGCTCGACAACTTCGAGTGGGATTCGGGCTACGCCAAGCGCTTCGGCCTGTTCCGCGTCGACTACGACACGCAGGCGCGCACCCCCAAGGCCAGCGCGCACTGGTACCGCGAGTTCATCGCAAACCACAAGCGGAGCCGCTGATGGCCGAACTCCAACTGCAGGGCCTGCGCCGCACCTATGCGAACGGCGTGACGGCGGTCGACGGCGTCGACCTCACCGTCGCCGAGGGCGAGTTCATGGTGCTGGTCGGGCCGTCGGGCTGCGGCAAGTCGACGACGCTGCGCATGATCGCCGGGCTCGAGGAGATGAGCGCGGGCCGCCTGCTGATCGGCGGCGTCGACGTCACCGACACGCCGCCGGCCGAGCGCGGCGTGGCGATGGTGTTCCAGAGCTATGCGCTCTATCCGCACATGACCGTGGCCGAGAACATGGGCTTCGCGCTGAAGATCGCGGGCCGGCCGAAGCGCGAGATCGACGAGGCCGTGCTCCGCGCCGCGGCGTCGCTGCAACTGGAGCCGTTGCTGGATCGCAAGCCGCGCGCGCTGTCCGGCGGCCAGCGCCAGCGCGTCGCGATCGGGCGCTCCATCGTGCGCGAGCCCAAGGTGTTCCTGTTCGACGAGCCGCTGTCCAACCTCGATGCCTCGCTGCGCACGCAGATGCGGCTCGAGATGGCGCGGCTGCACGAGCGGCTGGGCGCGACCATCGTCTACGTCACGCACGATCAGGTCGAGGCGATGACGCTGGGCGACCGCATCGCCGTCTTCAACGCCGGCCGCATCGAGCAGGTCGGGCCGCCGACGGCGGTCTACCGGCAGCCGGTCAACCGCTTCGTCGCCGGCTTCCTCGGCTCGCCGCAGATGAACTTCCTGCCGGCCGTGGCCGAGCGCGACACCGCGGGCCTCGCGGTGCAGGTGCCCGGCGCCGGCCGGCTCGCGCTGCCCGCCGACTGCGCGACGCCGCTGTCCAGCGTGCACTCGCTGGGCGTGCGGCCCGAGCACTGGCAGATGAGCGCGGCGAATGGAACGAGTGAGGGCACCGACGGCCTGCAGGCCAGCGTCGAGCGCGTCGAGTGGCTGGGCGACGTCACGCTGGTGCACTGCCGCCTGTCCGGCCGCGACGCCGCCAATGCCGGCGCCGACACGATCAGCGTCAAGACGACGCTCGCCGACGACGCGTCGCTGCCCCACGGCACGCCGGTGCGCCTGCGCGTGCTGCCGCGCGACCTGATGCTGTTCGATGCGAACGGTCGCGCGCTGGCGGCCTGAGCGCCGGAGGGCAGAACAGGCCGGGGTCAACAGACTGGGGTCACAACAGACTGGCAGACTGGGGTCATGGCAGACTGGGGTCAGGTCTTGCCTTTTGCCTTCAACCCGGGGTCAGGTCTTGCCATTTGCCTGTGTTTCTCGCAGGCGAATGGGTGTCCAAGACTGTTCGGGTGGCGCAAGGGCATCGGATTCAACCGCGCCTTGTTGGCCAAGTCATCCCGGCGACTTCTCATAGGTGACGAATCTCGTGTCCACCAGGCAAAAGGCAAGACCTGACCCCAGCCGGCAGGCAAAAGGCAAGACCTGACCCCAACGAGGCCGGGCCAAGTCATCCCGGTGACTTCTCATAGGTGACGAATCTCGTGTCCGCCAGGCAAAAGGCAAGACCTGACCCCAGCCGGCAGGCAAAAGGCAAGACCTGACCCCAACGAGGCCGACCCCAACGACGCCATGACCCCAACGAGGCCAGCCTCCTCCAGGCCCGGCGCGCCGAATGAAGAAGGCCCGCATCGCGCGGGCCTTTCTCTTACTTCTTGGTCTTCAGCGCATTGAGCGCGCTGAACGCCAGCGCCATCGCCGTCGGTGCGGCCGGCGACGAGACGACGTTGGGCCGAGGGCCGCGATCGTCCGGGCGCGGCGGACGGCGATCGTCGTCGCGGCGCGGGCCGCGCGGCGCGTCGGAACGCGGGCCGTTGTTCGCACCGCGCGGGCCGTCCGCGCGCGGGCCGCGGCTGTCGGGGCGAGGGCCGTTGCGTTGGCCTTCGGGACGAGGGCCCCGCGGCGCATCCAGCGGACCGCGCGGGCGCTCGGCACGCGGCGCGTCCAGCGGGCCACGGGGGCCGTCCGCACGCGGCGCATCGGGGCGCGGGCCTTGCGGACGATCGCCCCGCGGACCGCGCGGCGCATCCGTGCGAGGACTCCGCGGGCCATCCGCACGAGGCGGCCGTGGCGCGCGCGGCGCATCGGCTTGCGGCGCCGCACCGTTCGCCGCGACTGCGGGCTGCGCGTTCGCATCGCGTGGCGGACGCGGGCCGCGCGGGCCCTGGCCTTCCGGACGCGGGCCGCGGTTGTGCTGCGGGCCGCGGCGATCGCGATTGAACGCGGGCGCCGGCGGCGGCTCGAACGCCTCCTTGCGGGCGCGCGCGATCAAGGGCTCGAGCTCGCCTTCGGGCACGCCCTTGGCGGCGGCGAATTCGGCGACCGGCAGCGTGTTGGCCTCGAACTCCTTGAGCAGCGTGGCGCGGTTGGCGCGCTGCTCCTGTTCGAGCGCGGTGCGCGCCTGCGTGTTGGCGCGGCGGCGCGCCAGCTCCTCGGTGGCGGCGTTGCGGTGCTCGTCGCTCAGCTCGTCGCCGGGGTTGCCGTCGAGGTCGAAGCGGTGCGTCGCCTTCACCAGCGCGTTGAGGTACGCGTGGCTGCCGGTGTAGCGGCGCAGGAACGCGGACAGCTGCGGCTTGGTGAACAGCCCCGGCGAACGCTCCTGGATGTCGGCCTGGATGCGCAGCTTGATCGGCTTGGGGGGATTGGAGAACAGGGCCGGGTACAACTTCTTGAGTTGCGGGCCGCAGTCCTCCAGCGCGGGACGCGCGGTCTGGCCGGCAGGCTGCGGCTCGGCGGAGGCATCGGCCGCGACAGGCGGCGACGGCTCCACGGCGGCGGCAACTTCGGGCGAGGACTCGGGCGCGGCGTCGACTGCGGCAGGCAGCGACACGGGCGCGGAATCGTCGCCTTCGGGCGGCGTCGAGGACGGGGGAAGCGAAGACATGCGGCAACGAAAGTGAAGCGGTGAAGGGGCGTATTGTCGCAATGTTCGGCCGCCCGCGCTGCCCGGCAGTGCGCAGCGGTGCGAAAAGTCCGCGAACGGGGGATGCCGGGCCGTTCGCCCTGGCGCCGCGTCGGGCTTGCGCGCGCTCCTATCCTCGCGACTTCCCCACCGAGGAGACACCATGAAAATCGCATCCCTCGCGCTCGCGCTGGCCGCGGCGCTGGCGGGCGCGCCGGCCTTCGCCCAGGCGGTGCCGCAGATCGCCTTCGACTCCGTGCCCGACGCGATCAAGCTGCCCAAGGACATGTATCTCGGCGAGGCCTCCGGCGTCGCCGTCAACTCGAAGGGCCACATCTTCGTCTTCTCGCGCGGCAACACGCGCGGCCCGGCCTACGCGGCGGCCGCGGCGCAGCTGCTCGAGTTCGACGCCAACGGCAACTTCCTGCGCGAGATCGGCAAGAACCTGTACGGCTGGTCGTTTGCGCACGCGGTGCGCGTCGACCGCGACGACAACATCTGGGTCACCGACAAGGGCTCCGACCTCGTCATCAAGTTCACGCCCGAAGGCAAGGTGGCGATGGTGATCGGCCGCAAGCAGGAGGCCTCGGACGAGGACACCGCGCCGCTGAAGCACCCGAACCCGCCGCTGCCGGCCGAGGACGGCCGCTTCCGCCAGGTCACCGACGTCACCTGGGATCCCGCAGGCAACATCTTCATCAGCGACGGCTACATCAACTCGCGCGTGGCCAAGGTCGACAAGGACGGCAACTGGCTGACGTCCTGGGGCAAGCGCGGCAGCGCGCCCGGCGAGTTCAACACGCCGCACAGCATCGCGGCCGACGCGCAAGGCCACGTCTACGTCGCCGACCGCTTCAACCGCCGCATCCAGGTCTTCGACGGCGACGGCCATTTCCTGCGCGCGATGACCATCGACGTGCCCTTCGACCGCGCAACGAAGCCGGTGATCGGCAATGCGCTCAACCCCGACGCCACCTCCGGCACGTTTTCGCCCGGCGCACCCTGGGCCTTGTGCATCACGCCCGGCCCGCACCAGGTGCTCTACGCCGCCGATGCCTACCCCGGCCGCATCTACAAGATGACGCTGGACGGCAAGGTGCTGGGCACCATCGGCGGCCCGGGCCGCCAGCTGAAGCAGTTCGGCTGGGTGCACGAGATCGCGTGCCCGGACGAGAACACGCTGTTCGTGGCGGAGCTGTTGAACTGGCGGGTGCAGAAGCTGGTGCTGCATCCGTGAGGGTCAGCGACGGTCGACCGGGGTGCGAATCGCGTGCACCGACAGCACACCATCTGCGAAAGGCCTCCGCCTATCGCCTGAGCCTCGCCCACGCCGCGCGGATCCTGCGCCCACGGTCCTCGAGGACATAGGAGGCCGCCAGCGCGAGCAGGCCGGCCACCACGCCGGTCCGCATGACCTCGAGGGGCCGGACACCGTCTCGGTGTGCGTGCGACCAAAGATCGCCGAACATGGTCAGCGCCACGACCAGCGCCGCGTTGCCCCACCGGCTGTGGTACAGCCGCGCGGCAGGCGTGAACGTCAGGAGGAGCGCGAGAAGTCCCGTCGTCAGCCCCGTCTCCGCGGCGGTGATCCAGTGGGCGAGGCTGCCGACCATCGACAGGCTGCCCGGCATGCAGGTCATGCAGGCGCAGGTCGGCTGCCAGAGTCGCTGTGCAAACAGAACCAGGCGGCGTTTCCATCCGATCGATTGCATGCGCATCCTCCATCGCTGTCGGCCGGGACGCGGCGATGTCGCCGACATGCCTCGCCGGAGTCCTCGAGCGTGCAAGGTTGGCAGCATAACCAACGGCTGCTCCTGAAACCCCGGATCCGGGACGGCATCGATGCCCCTGCGCGATCCCGACGGTGACGCCCGCGAGCGGGACGCCCGGATCGATCAGTTCCCCGCCGACGCCGCCGAAGCCTGCGCCTCGGCCTTGGCGGCCAGGTCGCGCGCCACCGCCTGCACCGCCGCCTCCGAGCGCTCGATGAAATGCGCGTGCATGTCCTCGCGGATCTGCTCCGCGGTCGCGTGCATCTTCTGGCCTGTCGGCGAGTTCCAGAACGTGTCGATCTCGGCCAGTTCCTGCGCGTCGAAATGGTTGGCCATCACGTTGCCGGCCTGCGGCCTGCGGCTCTCGGCGAGGATGGTGGGCGCCAGCTCGGTGAGCTTGCGGCCGGTGGCCGAGCCGAAGAACGTGCTGATGTCGCGGATCTCCTGCGTCTCGAAATACTTCGCGTAGATCTCGTAGGCCGTGTAGGCGGCGAGCTCGTCGGCGTCGAAGCGTTGCAGCGCGTCCTCGAGTTCGCGGCGGCCCTCGGCCAGCAGCGCCGGCACGCGCGCGTGGGCGGTGGCTGGGGATTTGTCGGCGTCGAGGTCGGCGTGCGTGGCGTCCTCGAGGCGAGGCAGCGAGTCGTGCGCGATCTTGGGCGCCATCTGCGGCCAGACTTCGGCGAGACGGTAGGCGACGACGAATTCGGCCAGCGCCTGCTTCTTGTCGTCGGACGGCGGCGGCGTGGCCGACGCGCAGGCCGCGGCGGCGGCCAGCGTGCAGAGCAGGGCGAGGCGGGCGAGGAGCGTCATCGGCGGCGGGGTCTGGAATCGGAGCGGCCCATTCTCGCGCTGTGCGCGAGCACGCGCTCGCGAGGGCCAAATCTCGCGCCACAATGCCTCGCATGGAGACCCCCCGCCTTGCGATGCGTCTGCCCGCGCACGTGCTCAACGGACTGGCCGTGTCGCTGGGCATCTCCATCATCCAGATCACGCTCGCGCTGACGGCCGGCAAGCTGGCGGCGCTGGCCGCGGCCACGGGCGCGATCTGCGCCAGCCTGGCCGACCTGCCGATCGCGCCCGCGCGCACCTGGCGCCGCGTCGGCATGGGCGCGCTGGTGGGCTGCGCGAGCGGCCTGATCGTCAACCTGCTGCGCGAGTCGGGCGTGGCGATGGGCTTCACCATCGTGGCGCTGTCGTTCTGCTCGACGATGGCCTGGGCCTGGGGCCCGCGCGCCGGGCCGCTGGCGTTCATCCCGATCCTCGCGCTGATCTTCACGCTCGCCGCGCCGCCGCCGGCCAGCACGGCACAGCTGCTGATCCATTCGGGCTGGACGGCGGTCGGCGCGCTGGCCTATTTCAGCTGGGCGGTGCTCAGCTCGCGCGTGCTGCAGCCGCGCTACCGCACGCTGGCACTGGCCGCCGCGCTGCAGGCGCTGGCGGCGCTGCTGCGTTCGCGGGCGGCGCTGCTGTCGCGCACGGACGCCGCCGACGGCACGCCGCCGCTGCAGGAATGGATCCGCAGCCAGGTCTCGCTCGACGAGCGCCTGCAGGCCGCGCGCGACCTGCTGTTCCCGGCCGCCGGCGAGCCGCACACCGGCCCCGCGATCGCGGTGCTGCTGCAGGCCGTGGAGATGCGCGACACGCTGCTGGCCGGCGAGCTCGACATCGAGCTGCTGGGCGCCGACGCCCCTGCCACGCAGCTGCGCGATCGCCTGCGCGAGCATGGCGTGCGCGTGGCCGACGCGATCGATGCCATGGCCCAGGCGCTGCGCGACTTCGGCATGAAGGTGCCGGCGTCGGCGGCCTCGCCGCTGGCCGAGACGGACATCGAGACCGGCGAGGCCATCGTGCCGCATCCGGCCCGCCCGACGCACGTGCCGCAGGCGGCGACGGCGCCGGCGGCCGCGGCGGCGGCGTCGATCGCGGCCTCGGCGGCTTCGGCGGCGGCGACGTCCCCGTTGGCGTCGATGGACGCCGACGTCGCGCAGCGCGACGCCGAGCGCATCGGCGACGCCGCGGCGCAGGCGGTCGCGCGGCACGAGGGCGGTGCGGGCGCGCAGGCCGATCCCGCGCAGGTCGCGAAGGACGCCGCCGCCGCCGCGCGCGCGCGGACGCCAGCGCGCGTGCCGCTGTTTGCGAGCACCGATCCGCGCTATCCGCTGGCCGTCGCGTTCTACGGCCGCGCGCGCCAGATGGTGGCGGTGCTCGCGCGCATGCAGGGTGCGCTGCGCGGCGAGGTCACGCCGCTGCCGCTGGCGCGCGACGAGCTGCAGGTCTTCATCTCGACCGAGGGCTGGCCCTGGGCTGCGCTGCGCGCGCAGCTCAACACGCGCTCGCCGACGTTCCGCCACGCGGTGCGCCTGAGCCTGGCGCTCGGCAGCGCCTACTTCATCGGACTCGCGCTGCCGTGGGCCTCGCATCCGCACTGGCTGGTGCTCAGCGTGGGCGTCGTGTTGCGCGGCAATCTCGAGCAGACGCTGTCGCGCCGCAACGACCGCGTGCTGGGCACGATGATCGGCTGCCTGCTGGTGCTCGTGCTCGCGCAGTTCGGCGCGCCGTGGCTGTCGACGCTGGCCTTCCTGGTCGCCGTGGGCATCGCGCACTCGTTCACGACGGCGCGCTACCTCGTCACGGCCGCCGCCGCCAGCGTGATGGCGCTGATGCAGGCCCACATGGCCGCGCCCGATGCGCACAGCTTCGGCGTCTTCGAGCGCCTGGCCGACACCGTGATGGGCGCCGCGCTCGCCTGGGGCTTCAGCTACGTCTGGCCGTGGTGGGAGCGGCGCGGCATCGCCAAGCTCAACGAGCGCGTGCTCAGGAGCCTGCGCACGCTCACCACCGAGGTGATGCGCCTGCCCGACCCGGCGCAGCCCGACCTGAAGCTGCGGCTCGCGCGGCGCGAGGTCTACGAGGCGGTCGGCGCGATCGCCTCGGCCGCCCAGCGCACCGGCGCCGAGCCCTCGCGCGTGCAGGTGCCGATGTATGCGTTCGCCGAGATGCTCACGCGCTGCCACGTGCTGATGGCGCAGCTGGTGGCGGTGCGGCTGCTGCTGGCGCGCCGCGGCGCGCAGCTGGAGAGCGCCGTCGCGCAGAAGGCGCTGACCGACGCCTGCGTCGCGCTGCACCACGCGCTCGACAACCCCGGCGTCGGCACCTCGCCCCAGCGCGGCGCGCCCGGCGCGGCGGGCGCGCCGGTGGTGGTCAGCGGCACGGTGCCCAGCGAGGACGTCGACCACACAGCGGTGCCCGCGGCCCTGCCGGACAGCGCCGTCCTGCCGTGGCTGCGGCGCCGGCTGCAGCTGGCCACGCGTGCGGCAAGGCGGGTGGGCCTGGCGGCGCAGGCGTTGAACGCCGCGGCGCGCTGAGCGATCATCGACAGCTTGCATCGAGGAGGAGTCATGGAGCGACATTCGCCGGCCCAGCGTCGGGCGACCGCGTGGCGAGGCCTCGCCATCCTGTGCGCGTCGTTGAACACGATCAGCGCCGGCCACACGCAGGAAGCCGCATCCCTCACCGTGCCGGCCGCCCTGCAGGGCACCTGGGTCGGCGAGGAGTCGAACTCAAGGCAGGGCCGCGACTGGGTCGCCATCGTCGTGCGCGACGACGGCGAGATCGATTGGTACAACGACCTGCCGGCCAGGGAAGCCCCTCCCTCGACGAGCCGCGGCAAGCAGGTCAAGCTGGAGTCCGTCAGCGACACCCACCTGACGCTGACCTACCAGGTGATGGCGCGCAACCCGCGCCTGCGCAACCAGACCGTGGTCAGCACCATCGTGCTGGATCTCAAGGACGGCCAGCTCGTGGGGCATCGCGAGTTTCCGCTCGACCCGGACCGCGCGATCAGCCTGAGCCCGGTGCCGCGTCGACCGTGATCGCGGCTTGCCGCCAGGCGCGGGATTGCGAGCTTGCGTGCCCGGAAAGCGCCCCTTCAGAATCAGCGGGTCAGCCCTTTTGCATTCCTCATTCCGAAGGAGCCGCATGATGCAACTCGCGAACAGATTCCTCGCTGGAACCCTTCTGGCCGTGCTGGCCGGCGCCGCGTCCTCGCAGGCACCGGCACCCGCGCTGACCAGGACGGTCGTCGCGCGGGGCGATGTGTCGGTGCCGGGGCGCGAGGCGGTCGCGGCTCGTGTCGACATCGCGCCCGGCGGGGTCTCGGGATGGCACACCCACCCGGGTGACGAGATCAGCGTCGTCAGCGAGGGCGAGGTGGTGCTGATGGTCGCCGGGCAGGCCCCGCGCAAGGTGGTTGCGGGCGAGGGCTTCGTGATCCCGGCGGGCGTCGTGCACAACGCCAGGAACGAAGGCACGTCGCCGACGCGGCTGGTCGGGGTCTATGTGGTGGAAAAAGGCAAGCCGCTGGCGTCTCCGGCATCGGCGCCGGCGCCCTGATCGGATCGTCGGCTGCACAGGTCGCATCCCATGGCCGAGGTCATCCATCCGTTCTACGAGTCGCATCGCGTCGAGATGGAGGCCGCCATGCGCGAGCGCCTCGACCATGCGCAGGCGATGCTGCGCGAACGCGCGCAGCTGGCCGACACCGACGCGATCCGGCGCGAGGTGATGGACGAATTCGCCATCGTGCTCACGCAGATGCCCTATGTCGGGGGCACGGCGAGCCGCATGAGCGACTTCTTCATGCGCCTGCTCGGCTTCATGGCCATCAGCCGCGTGCTGCGGCGACACGGCGTGCCGCTGGCCGAGATCGGCGAGATCGAGCGCGAGGCCTACAAGGCGCAACTGCTGGCCTTGCCCGAGGCGGAACGCCTCGCCGCGGGGCGCCAGTTCATGTCGCCCGAGAACCAGGCCTTGCTGCGCGAGCAGGCCGCCATGAGCACGACGGCGCGCCACCGCGGCGAGTTTCCGGCGGATTTCGTCTACGACTTCGTCGAGCCGGGCCCGGGCGACGACTTCGACTTCGGCATCGACTACAAGTCATGCGGCTTCTGCAAGTTCGCGGCGCGCCACGGCGACAAGGACATCCTGCCCAACCTCTGCGGGCTGGACTTCGACGCCTACGCGACACGCGGCATTCGCCTGCACAGGACGCAGACGCTCGCCGGCGGCGCGAGCCATTGCGACTTCCGGTTCTCGAAGCTGCCGCCGGAGTAGCCGGCCGCGGACGTTTACGCCGCCACCCGGTCGCTCATCCCCGCCAGCCAGCGATACAGCGCCAGCGTCGCGAGCACGAAGCCGATGCCGCCCAGCCACAACGCCGGGGTCGCGAAGCTGTCGCCGACGACGGCCAGCGGCGCGTCCTTGCCGCTGAAGACGGTCAGCGCCGCCAGCGCCACGCCGAACAGGCCCTCGCCGACGATCATGCCGCTGGCCAGCAGCACGCCCAGCTGCTTGCGCGATGCGGGGCGGGGCGAGGCCTCGGCGTTGCGATCCCAGGCCCAGCCGACGAAGGCGCCGACGACGACCATCAGCGTCGTGGCCATCGGCAGGTAGATGCCCAGGCCCACCGCCAGCGGCGGCAGCTGCGCATGGCTGCCGGGCTTGCGGAAACGCTTGATCGCCTCGTCGAGGACGACCAGCAGCACGCCCAGCACGACGCCCTTGCCCAGCAGGCTCCAATCGAGGTCGCCGCCCAGCACGCCCTTGGCCAGCGCCGAGATCAGCGCGGCCTGCGGCGCGGCGAGGGCCTTGGCGGTGGCGCCCGGCGCGCCGGCGAAGCCGTAGGCCTTCTGCAGCAGATCGAGCACCGGCGGGATGACAAGCGCGCCGGCCACCGTGCCGATGGCCAGTGCCACCTGCTGCTTCCACGGCGTGGCGTCGACCAGCTGGCCGGTCTTCAGGTCCTGCAGGTTGTCGTTGGCCACCGTGGCCGCGGCGATGATGACCGAGGTGACGAAAAGCGTGAAGGCCACCAGCGCCGGGCCGGCGCTCGGCGGCAGCATCGGCTTGGCGACCAGCGCGACCAGCAGCGCGCAGCTGATGACGACGATGATGCCCACGCCCGACAGCGGGCTGTTGCTCGAGCCGATCAGGCCGGCCATGTAGCCGCAGACGGCGGCGACGAAGAAGCTCATGAGCGCGATGAACGCGATGCCGCCGATCACCAGGATGGCGGTGGCCGAGCCCAGGCCCGCGCCGTTGCTCATGTCGGCCAGCACCCAGGCGATCGGCACCAGGCAGGCGACCGTGACGCCGGCGACCCAGCCGATGGGCAGGTCCTGCTCGGTACGCGGCAGCGTCGCGCCCTGGCCGGCCTTGCGCACGCGCGAGGCCGCCATCGCCGAGGCCAGGCCGGTGGCCACGGGCTTGACGAGCTTGACCAGCGTCCAGATCGCGGCCACGGCGATCGCGCCGGCGCCGATGAAGCGCACCTGCTTGGCCCAGACATGGTTGGCGACGCCGGCCACGTCGGCGGCGGCGTCGAAGGGCAGCAGGCTGGTCAGGTGCGGCACGGCGCCCGCCCAGGAGATCAGCACGCCCACCAGCATGGCCACGCCGACCCACAGGCCGACCAGGTGGCCCACGGCCAGCAGCGCCAGCGAGAGGCCGAAGTCGACGCCGGTCGACGCGTTGCTGCTGCGGCTCAGGCGGAAGTAGCCGACGACGTCGGAGGCGAACAGCTGCGTCGCGACGATCACCTGGAAGCCGGCCGACACGATGCCGCCCCAGACGATGGCCAGCAGGCCGGCGCGGTTCTCGGCCGCCGCGCCTTCACCGCCGGCGCCGACCTTGAGCACCTCGGCGCAGGCCACGCCTTCCGGATACGGCAGGTCGGACGTCGTCACGAGCGCGCGGCGCAGCGGGATCGAGTAGGTCACGCCCAGCACGCCGCCGAGCGCGCAGATCAGCACGCAGGTGATGTACGGGAACCCGCTCCACCAGCCGATCATCACGAGGCCGGGCAGCACGAAGATGATGGACGAGATCGCGCCGGCCGCCGAGGCGACGGTCTGCACGATGTTGTTCTCCTGGATCGTCACGCCCTTGGCGTAGCGCAGCAGGCCCATCGAGATGACCGCCGCCGGGATCGACGTGGCGAACGTCAGGCCCGCCTTGAGGCCGAAGTAGACGTTGGCCGCCGTGAACAGCAGCGTGATCAGGAAGCCGAGCACGACGCCGCGCAGGGTCAGCTCGTTGTTGGAAGGGGCGACTGCGTTCAAGTGGACTCCTCGGGATCAAGCCGCGCATCATCGCCGAAACCGCGGCGCGCGGGCATAGTGACAACTCGCAGCCGCCCGCGGGCGCGGCTCGCTAGCGGTTTCGCTTGGCCGCCCGCGCCGCGCGCTCGGCGGCCTTCGCGGCCTCGGCGGCGCGCAGCTTGTCCTTCTTGCTCGGACGCTTGCCCTTGACGCCGCCCGCGTTGTTCGGCGATTCGGCCGCGCCCTTGGGCGGCGCGACCTCCTTCGGCTCGAAGCCGGCGATCTTCTCGCGCGGCACGCGCTGGCCCTGGCGCTTCTCGATCAGGCGGAAGTGCGCCTCGCTGGCCGCGGGCACGAAGCTCACCGCCACGCCAGCCTCGCCGGCGCGGCCGGTGCGGCCGATGCGGTGCACGTGGTCGTCGGCGGAGCGCGGCAGGTCGTAGTTGACGACCACCGGCAACTGCACGATGTCGATGCCGCGCGCGGCCAGGTCGGTGGCGACGAGCACCTGCAGCCGCGAGGCCTTGAAGTCGTCCAGCAGCTGGTTGCGCCGGCCCTGGCTCAGCTCGCCGTGGAAGGCCTCGGCCTTGAGCCCGCCGACATACAGCTTCTGCGCGACATGCTCGGCCGCGTGCTGCGTCGCGACGAACACGAGCACGCGCTTCCAGCCGTGGTCGCGGATCAGCTTGAGCAGCAGCTGGGTACGGGCCGGGGTATCGACCGCGATCGAGCGCTGGACGATCTTCGCGCCTTCGGCCGCCAGCGCCGCGGCGCTGTCGCTGGGGACGTCGGGCACGTCGATGGTGAACGGGTCGTGCAGCAGCCTGGCCGCGAGATCGAGCACGGCGCGCGGGAAGGTCGCCGAGAACAGCAGCGTCTGGCGCTTGGCCGGCAGCAGCGCGAGCACGCGCTTGAGTTCGTCGGCGAAGCCCATGTCCAGCAGGCGATCGGCCTCGTCGAGGACCAGCGTCTGCACGTCGGCGATGGAGACGGCGTTCTGGTCGATCAGGTCGAGCAGGCGGCCGGGCGTCGCGACGACGATGTCGGCGCCGCCGCGCAGCCGCATCATCTGCGGGTTGATCGACACGCCGCCGTAGGTGATCGCGATCTTCAGCGCCACGGGCAGGTGCTGCGCGTCCTCGCGCAGCGACTCGCCGATCTGCGCCGCGAGCTCGCGCGTGGGCGCGAGGATCAGCGCGCGCACCGGGCGCTTGGCGCCCTCGGGCGGCACGCCGGCGTCGGCCAGCCGCTGCAGCACCGGCCAGCCGAACGCCTGCGTCTTGCCGGAGCCGGTGCGCGCGGTGCCCTGGACGTCGCGGCCCTCGAGGGCCGGCGGAATGGCCGCGGCCTGGATGGGCGTCGGGCCCAGGTAGCCGCGCTGCTGGGCGGCGCGCTGGAACGGCGCGTGCAGGCCGAGGGATTGGAAAGTCATGCCCGTATTAGACACGGGTGGGGCCGCCGCCCCGGAAATTCGGCGCGTCAGGCCTTCTTGGTCCGCCGCTTGTGCCACGCCAGCAGCTCGCCGACGACGCCCTTGCGGAACGCGACGACGCACGCGACGAAGATGCAGCCGATGATCACGCCCGTCCACGAGCCGGCGCGGTCGGACAGGAAGTTCTGCAGGCCGATGACGATGAACGCGCCCACCACGGGCCCGGCGAAGGTGCCGAGGCCGCCCAGCAGCGTCATCAGGATGACCTCGCCGGACTGCTCCCAGCGCACGTCCTGCAGCGTGGCCAGGTGCAGCACCAGCACCTTGAGCGCGCCGCCGAGTCCCGCGATGGAGGCCGACAGCACGAAGGCGAGCAGCTTGTAGCGGTCGACGTTGTAGCCGAGGGAGATCGCGCGCGGCTCGTTCTCGCGGATCGCCTTGAGCACCTGGCCGTACGGCGAATGCACGATGCGCAGCACCAGCGCGAAGATGCCGACGAAGACCAGCAGCACGAAGAAGTAGAGGCTGAGGTCGTTGTCCAGCGGGATCATGCCGAACAGCCTGCCGCGCTCGACGCCCTGGATGCCGTTCTCGCCGCCCGTGAACGACGCCTCGAGGAAGAAGAACGACAGCATGTAGGCCAGCGCCAGCGTGACCATCGCGAAGTAGATGCCCTGGCGGCGGATGGCGATCGCGCCGATCACCAGGCCGGTCAGCCCGGCGGCGGCGACCCCGCCCAGCAGCGCCACTTCCGGCGTGACGTGCTTTTCCTGCAGCAGCCACGCCGTGATGTAGGCCGCGCCGCCGAAGAACGCGGCGTGTCCGAACGACAGCAGTCCGGTGTAGCCCAGCAGGAGGTTGAATGCCATCGCGAAGATGGCGAAGCACAGCGCCTGCGCGATGAAGATGGGGTAGACGCCCACGAACGGCGCGATCACCAGCAGCGCCAGCGCCACGATCCAGGCGATCTTGCCGGCGCGATCCACGCCTTGGCCGAGCCAGCTCATCACTTCTCCTTCCCGAACAGCCCGGCGGGCCGGATCATGAGCACGACGGCCATGATGAAGAACACGACGACGTTCGACGCCTCGGGATAGAAGACGCGCGTGAGGCCTTCCAGCAGGCCGAGCACCAGGCCGGTGACGATGGAGCCGATGATCGAGCCCATGCCGCCGATCACGACCACCGCGAACACGACGATGATGAGGTTGCTGCCCATCAGCGGCGTCACCTGGATCACCGGCGCCGCCATCACGCCCGCCAGGCCCGCGAGCGCGGCGCCGCCGGCGTAGGTCAGCGTGACCATCAGCGGCACGTTGACGCCGAAGGCCTGCACCAGCGCCGGATTCTCGGTGCCCGCGCGCAGCAGCGCGCCGAGCTGCGTGCGCTCGATCAGGAACCAGGTGCCGAAGCAGATCACCAGCGAGGCCGCGACCACGAAGCCGCGGTAGTTCGGCAGGATCATGAAGCCCAGGTTGGTCGCGCCAGAGAGCTGTTCCGGCGCCGAGTAGGACTGTCCCGAGGAGCCGTAGTACTGCTGGAACACGCCCTGGATGATCAGCGCCAGGCCGAACGTCAGCAGCAGGCCGTACAGCGGATCCAGCTTGTACAGGCGCTTGAGCAGCGTGCGTTCGAGCAGCGCCCCCACCAGCCCGACCACCAGCGGCCCCAGCAGCAGCGCCCACCAGTAGCTGACGCCCCAGCGGTCCATCGAGAACCAGGCCACGTAGGCGCCGAGCATGTACAAGGCGCCGTGCGCGAAGTTGACGACGCCGAGCAGGCCGAAGATCACGGCCAGGCCCAGGCTCAGCATCGCGTAGAACGAGCCGTTGACCAGGCCGAGCATGAGCTGCCCGAACAAGGCCTGCAGCGGGACGCCGAAAATTTCGGTC
Source organism: Scleromatobacter humisilvae (assembly GCF_023231945.1). Lineage (GTDB taxonomy): Bacteria > Pseudomonadota > Gammaproteobacteria > Burkholderiales > Burkholderiaceae_C > Scleromatobacter > Scleromatobacter humisilvae. The sequence goes on along the minus strand of NZ_JAJLJH010000001.1, from coordinate 1,185,785 downwards.
ATCGAGGGATGTCTCCAGCTTTGTGCGACGGGCCGCGGCGTGCGAACGCGGCGGCCCGATGTTGCGAGATCACGCGAAGACGGCCGGGGCCGTCCTCGTCAGATCACTTCCAGGCGCTGCACTTCGTTTCGGCTTTCGTGGTCCACGCGGCCTCGCCCTTGATGGTCTCGACCACGTTGTAGTAGTCCCACGGCTCCTTCGAGGCTTCCGGCGCCTTGACCTGCATCAGGTACATGTCGTGGATCATCGAGCCGTCGGCGCGGATCCAGCCGTCCTTGGCGAACATGTCGTTGACCTTGGAGGCCTTCATCTTGGCCAGCACCTTGTCGGTGTCGTCCGAGCCGGTGGCCTTGACCGCGGCCAGGTAGTTGGCGGCGGCGGAGTAGTCGCCGGCCTGCAGCGAGCCGGGCATCTTCTTCATGACGTCGAAGTAGCGGCGGCCCCAGGCGCGCGTCTCGGGCGACTTGTTCCAGTACCAGCTGTCGGTCAGGTACATGCCTTGCGTGGTCTTCAGGCCCAGCGAGTGCACGTCCTGGATGAACATCAGCAGGCCGGCCAGCTTCATCGACTTGGTGATGCCGAACTCGTTGGCCGCCTTGATCGCGTTGATCGTGTCGCCGCCGGCGTTGGCCAGTCCCAGGATCTGCGCCTTGCTGGCCTGCGCCTGCAGCAGGAACGACGAGAAGTCGCTCGCCGACAGCGGGTGCTTGACGACGCCCAGCACCTTGCCGCCGTTGGCCTCGACGACCTTGGCGGTGTCGCCTTCCAGCGCCGCGCCGAAGGCGTAGTCGGCCTGCAGGAAGTACCAGGTCTTGCCTCCGGCCTTGGTCACGGCGCCGCCGGTGCCCTTGGCGAGCGCGGTGGTGTCGTAGGCCCAGTGGATGGTGGTGGGCGCGCACTGCTCGTTGGTCAGCGCCGAGGTGCCACCGCCCACCGAGATCATGATCTTGTGCTTCTCGGCGGCCACCTTGGCCATCGCGAGGTTGGTACCGGAGTTGGTGCCGGCGATCAGGATGTCGACGCCGTTGGTGTCGAACCACTCGCGCGCCTTGGCGGCGGCGACGTCCGCCTTGTTCTGGTGGTCGGCGGTGACCAGTTCGATCTTCTTGCCGCCGATCGCGCCGCCGGCGTCGGCGATGGCCATCTTGATGGCCTCGACGCCGCCCTGGCCGTCGATGTCGGCGTAGACGCCCGACATGTCGGTGATGAAGCCGATGCGGACGACGTCGCCCGAGATCTGCGCCTGCGCGGCGCCGGCCAGGCCGAGCGCGCCGAGGCAGGCGACGGCCACGGTCTTGAGGGTGGCGGAAAGAGGCTTGAGCATGGGACGGTCTCCTTGTTTGTGCGTTGTCTGAAGCGAGAGGAAAAGGAATCGAGCGTGAGCGAATAGAGGGAAGCGAGGGTCACGCCCCGAGCCAATCCGGGCTCCCCCTCGGGGGGGCAGCGACGGGAGGAGCGAGGGGGCTCATGGTCATACGCCCAGGTATTCGTGCAGCTTGTCGATGCGGCCCGGCAGCTCGGCCTGCGTGAACTGCTGGATGACCTGGCCGTGTTCCATCACGAGGAAGCGGTCGGCCAGCGGCGCGGCGAAGCGGAAGTTCTGTTCGACCATCACGATCGTGTAGCCCTGCTTGCGCAGCGCGACCACCATCTCGGCGAGCTTCTGCACGATCACGGGCGCCAGGCCTTCGGAGATCTCGTCGAGCAGCAGCAGGCGCGCGCCGGTGCGCAGGATGCGCGCGACGGCCAGCATCTGCTGCTCGCCGCCCGACAGCCGCGTGCCCTGGCTGGGCGCGCGTTCCTTGAGATTGGGGAACATCGCGTAGATCTGTTCGACGGGCATGCCGCCCTTCGTGAGGACCGGCGGCAGCATCAGGTTCTCCTCGCAGCTGAGGCTGGAGAAGATGCCGCGCTCCTCGGGGCAGTAGCCGAGGCCCAGGCGCGCCACCTTGTGCGTGGGCATGCCGAGCGTCTCCTGGCCCTTGACCTTGATCGAGCCCTTGCGCGTGCCGGTCAGGCCCATGATGGCGCGCATCGTCGTCGTGCGGCCCGCGCCGTTGCGGCCCAGGAGCGTGACGACCTCGCCTTCGTCGACGTGCAGGTCGACGCCGTGCAGCACGTGCGACTCGCCGTACCAGGCGTTGAGTCCCTTGATCTCGAGAAACGGGGTTGCCATGCTCAATGCGCTCCGACCAGCTCGGTCTGCGTGGTGCCCATGTAGGCCTCGATCACCTGCGGATTCCTCGAGACCTCGGCATACGGGCCCTCGGCCAGCAGCGCGCCCCGTTGCAGCACGGTGATGGTGTCGGCGATCGACGACACCACGCTCATGTTGTGCTCCACCATCAGGATCGTGCGCCTGGCCGACACCTTCTTGATCAGCTGGCGGATGCGGTCGACGTCCTCGATGCCCATGCCCTGCGTAGGTTCGTCCAGCAGCATCAGCTGCGGCTCCATCGCGAGCGTGGTGGCGATCTCGAGCGCGCGCTTGCGGCCGTAGCTGAGCTCGACGGCCGGCAGCTGCGCGTAGGCGGCCAGGTCGACCTCGGCCAGCAGCTCCATCGCGCGGGCGTCGAGCTTGTGCAGGCTGCGCTCGGGCTTCCAGAAGTGGAACGAGGTATCGAGCGTGCGCTGCAGTGCGACGCGCACGTTCTCGAGCACGCTCAGGTGCTGGAACACGGCCGAGATCTGGAACGAGCGGATGACGCCCCGGCGCGCGATCGCCGCGGGCGCCTCGCGCGTGATGTCGGCGCCGTCGAACACGATGGTGCCCGACGTCGGCTGCAGGAACTTGGTGAGCAGGTTGAAGCAGGTCGTCTTGCCGGCGCCGTTGGGGCCGATCAGCGCGTGGATGTGGCCGCGCCGCACGCGCAGGTTCACCTTGTTGACCGCCACGAAACCCTTGAACTCCTTCGTGAGGTCGGTTGTCTCGAGGATGTAGTCTGTGCTCATCCAGCTGAGTGTAGGGGCAGCTCCCTAGCCGTAACAGTTCGCAGAAATACGTTCGGGTCAACCCGGACGAAATGGGGGCCTTCCGCGCACGGCGGCGTCAGGAAATTGAAAGAAATCAGGGCCGCGTCGATCGACGCGGCCCTTCGTGTCGCCGGTGCGACGCACCGGCGTCGTGCACCGTCAACGGATCACAGTCCCAGGTCGCCGATGAACCGGTTGGTGAAGCCCCAGGTTCCCGCGGTGCCGTAGCTGTTGCAGGTGGCCGAGGAGCTGCCCAGCGGGCAGTCGACGTCGCGGTCGAGCGACCAGAAGTGGATGCCGGCGATGCCGTTCGCCTTCGCCCACGACGACAGGGTGTCGACGTTGGCGATGGTGAAGATCTCGTCGGTGGCGTCGTTGCCGCCGATCATCGGCGTGATCTCGATCTGGCCGTACGGCACGCCCCAGTAGTTGTGCAGGTTGACCGCCGAATTGATCGCCGACTGCGCCATGTCGCACTTGCCGTTCGAGCCCAGCGTGCAGTTGCTGGCGATCGCGCTGCCGTAGTCCATGGCCATCAGGTTCACGGTGTAGCCCGTCAGGCCTTGCGACTTGATCGAGTTCATCACGTTGACGCCGATCGCGCCCAGGCTCTGCGGCGAGTTGCCGCCCAGCGTGGCCAGCGTGAAGCTGAAGCGCAGGTTCGGGTGGTTGGCCTTGGCGACCTTCACGCGCGCGACCAGGGCGTCGATGACGGCTTGCGACTGGCCGCCCTCGATGTCGAAGTCGATGCCCTGCAGGCTGGCCGAGTTGTAGCGCTGGATGAAGGCCTCGAAATTGGCATCCGAGCCGCAGGTGAACACGCCGTTGGCGCCACCGGTGGAGATGATGTACTTCTTGTTGGCGCCGACCCATTGCGACACGTTCTGCGCGACGAGCGCCGACGGCGTGACGCCGGCCCAGTTCTCGGAGCCGCACTCGCCCGACGCGAAGGCCCAGGTGAGCGACGTCTGTTTCGCGGGCATCGCGTTGAGCACCGGCGTGCGTGCGCCCGTGACCGACGTCGAGATCTGGTCGACGTTCCAGTCCATGTTGATCGTGACGTCCTTGTACGACCCGAACACGAAGCCCGAGGCCGGCGGCGGGGACGGCGGCGTGGGTGCGGGCGGCGGCGACGGCGGGGTCGGCGCGGGCGGGGACGGCGGCGTCGGGGTGCTGCTGCAGCTGGTCGTGATGGTCCATGGCTGGCCGGAGCCGGTCGCGCCGTTGTGGGTCGCCGGGTCGTCGCCCTGCGTCCACCAGTTGGCCTTGTAGGTCGTGCCGCCTTCGGTGACGGTGGCGCCGGCGCTGTAGGCGGTGCCCGCGTTCCAGGCGGCGCAGGAGGACGGCGGCGGTGCCGGCGTGGGCGGAGGCGGGGCCGGGGTGGGCGGAGGCGGTGCCGGGGTGGGCGGGGGCGGTGCCGGCGTGGGCGGCGGGGACGTCGTGCAGCTGGCGGCCACCGTCCAGGGCTGGCCAGTGCCGCTCGCGCCGCTGTTGCTCGCGGGGTCGTTGCCCTGCGTCCACCAGTTGGCCTTGTAGGTCTTGCCGCCTTCGGTCACGGTATCGCCCGCCACATAGGCGATCGAGGCGTTCCAGGGCTGGCATTCGGTGGTTGCATGCGCGCCCGTGGAGGCGAGGGCGCTGCCGGCGACGGCGGCCGACAGCAACGCGATGCGTTCGAGTCGGCTGCGCCGCTCGTTCGGGGTCGGGGATGGGGACATTGCGGGCTCTCCTTGTTGTGGGCCGGCGCTGTGCGCGCGCCGGTGCGAGGCAGTCTCGGCCGGCGACGGTGTGCCTGATCTAGGTAAAACCAGTACAAAACCAGTAACCAATTGCCGCTGGTTTCTGGAAATGTAAGGAAATCCGAACAAGCCCCCGTTTGCATCACTTCGTCCCAGATATTCCGAAGGAGATGCGTCATCAGCAGGTCGGCGCGGGGCGCTCCCGCATCTTTCCTGACGAGCAGATACCAAATTGGTACCAATATGATTTGACTCCCGTGCATCGCGGCGCGAATCGGGTCGGAAATCGACGTCTCGGCGCGCCCCGGCCGGCGGTGCCGCGTGGGAAAATCAGGGCTGGATGAAGTACACGGTAGCCGTCCGCACCCTTTGCGAGTTCACGGCCAAGCTCGGCGACCTCGACTTGCGCTTCACGCCCTCGGCCACCGCGCTCGAGGGCATGGCGGGCCACGCCATGGTCGCCTCGCGTCGCGGCGAGCACTACGAGAACGAGGTCTGGCTCAAGGGCGAGGTCGGCGGGCTCGTCGTGCGCGGCCGCGCCGACGGCTTCGACCCCGACGCCAGCCGCCTCGAGGAGGTCAAGACCTACCGCGGCGACCTGCACGCCATGCCGCACAACCGCCGCTCGCTGCACTGGGCGCAGGCCAAGTGCTACGGCGCGCTGCTGTGCGCCGAGCGCGGCCTGCCGCGGCTCGATGTCGCGCTGGTCTACTTCGACGTCGGCTCGCAGGACGAGACGATGCTGGTCGAGTCGCACTCGGCCGACGACCTGCGCGCGTTCCTCGAACTGCAGTGCGAACGCTTCCTGGCCTGGGCGGCGCAGGAATCCGCGCACCGCGGGGCGCGCGACGCCGCGCTCGCCGCGCTGCCGTTCCCGTACGCCACCTTCCGCGCCGGCCAGCGCCAGCTGGCGGAGAACGTCTACAAGGCCGCGATCTCCGGCCGCACGCTGCTCGCCCAGGCGCCCACGGGCATCGGCAAGACGGTGGGCACGCTCTATCCGCAGCTCAAGGCGATGCCGGGGCAGAAGCTGGACAAGCTCTACTTCCTCGCGGCCAAGACGCCCGGGCGCGCGCTGGCGCTGGACGCGCTGCGCACGATCACCGAGGCGAGCAATTGCACAACGGAGGGCGAAAGCGCGCGGCCGCCGCGCTCGGCCGCCCCGGAGCAAGGCCGCGCGCCCCCGCGGGGGGCTGGCTGCGGTACGCCGCAGACCGGGGGCGCCCCTCTTCGGGTCATCGAGCTGGTCGCTCGCGACAAGGCCTGCGAGCATCCGACCAAGGCCTGCCACGGCGACTCGTGCCCGCTCGCCAAGGGCTTCTACGACCGCCTGCCCGCCGCGCGCCAGGCGGCGGTCGGCGCCACGCCCGAGGCCGCGCCGCGGCTGGATCGCGCCGGCCTGCGCGCGATCGCGCTGGCGCACGAGGTCTGCCCGTATTACCTGGCCCAGGAGCTGGTGCGCTGGGCCGACGTCGTGGTCGGCGACTACAACTACTACTTCGACCTGAACGGCATGCTGCACGGCCTCGCGCACGCGCACGACTGGCGCGTCGGCGTGCTGGTCGACGAGGCGCACAACCTCGTGCCGCGGGCGCGCGAGATGTATTCGGCCACGCTGTCGCGCGCCGCGCTCGACGGCGTGCGGCCGCGCGCGCCGGTCACGGTCGCGCCCTCGCTGAAGCGGCTCGCGCGCACGTGGAACGAGATCCTCGGCCGCCAGCTCGAGCCCTACGCCGTGCACGAGGAGCTGCCGCAAGGCCTCGTCACCGCGCTGCAGAACGTCAACTCGGCGATCGGCGACCACGCCGCCGCGCACCCCGACGACATGCCGCCCGAGCTGCTCGCGTTCTACTTCGACACGCTGCACTTCACGCGCCTGGCCGAGTCCTTCGGCACGCACTCGCTGTTCGACGTGACGATCGCCGACGACGCGCAGCGCGACGTCACGCTGTGCCTGCGCAACCTGGTGCCGGCCTCGTTCCTCAAGCCGCGCTTCCTGGCCGCGCGCACGACGACGCTGTTCTCGGCCACGCTGACGCCGATGCACTTCCACGCCGACCTGCTGGGCCTGCCGCCGGACGTTGCCTGGATCGACGTCGAGTCGCCGTTCGAGGCCGCGCAGCTGCGCGTGCAGGTGGCGCCGCTGTCGACGCGCTTCGCCCACCGGCCCGCGTCGCTCGCGCCCATCGTCGAACTGATGGCGACCCAGTTCGGGCAGGCGCCCGGCAACTACCTCGCGTTCTTCAGCAGCTTCGACTACCTGGCCCAGGTCGCCGAGCTGTTCCAGGCGCTGCATCCCGAGGTTCCGGTGTGGTCGCAGGCGCGCCAGATGACCGAGGGCGCGCGCGCCGACTTCCTCGCGCGCTTCCACGCCGGCGGCCGCGGCATCGGCTTCGCGGTGCTGGGCGGCGCGTTCGCCGAGGCGGTCGACCTGCCCGGCGAACGCCTGATCGGCGCCTTCATCGCCACGCTGGGCCTGCCGCAGGTCAACCCGGTCAACGAGCAGATGAAGGCGCGCCTGGAGACGCTGTTCGGCGCAGGCCACGACTACACCTACCTGTTCCCCGGCCTGCAGAAGGTGGTGCAGGCCGCGGGCCGCGTGATCCGCACGACCACCGACGCCGGCGTGGTGTTCCTGATCGACGATCGCTTTCGGCGCGCTGAAGTCCGGCGGCTGCTGCCCGCATGGTGGCATGTCGAAATGGCGTAATCACGAAGGGTCAAGGCGGGACGCTTGGTGCAGACTGGCCGCTCATGCGAACCAGCGCGCCGAACTACATCGCCACGGAACAACTCATCTGGCTGCGGCCCGACGGCTCGCAGGTCCGCGTCGTGGCCCGCGTCGGCTTGCCCTATCCGACCGACGACGGCAGCTGGGCCTGTCCGGCCGAACTGCAGGGCGTCGATCCGCGCTATCCGGATGTCTGCGGCGCCTCGTCGATGCAGGCGCTGAGCCTGGCCACGGCGCTGGTCGCCACGCGGCTGGGTCACCTGCTCGAACGCGGCGAGCGGCTGGTCGACGCGGAGGACACCAGCTGCGCCTGGGACGACGAGATGCTGCATTCCATTTTCGGGCTGCACGGCCTGCGCTCGCCGCGCCCCGCACCATGAAGCAGTTCGACGCCGCCGCCACCGCGCGGGCCCTCGCGTTCCCCGCGTTGATCGATGCGCTCGAGCGCCAGTTCGTCGCCGGCTGCGAGGTGCCCGCGCGCCACGTGCACGCGGTCGGCGACGCGCTCACCGCCCTCGTGATGCCGGCCTGGGTGCCCGGCCGCTACTTCGGCGTGAAGATCGTCAACGTCGCGCGCGGCAACGCCGCGTTGGGTCTGCCCGGCATCTTCGCCAGCTACCAGCTGTTCGACGCCAGCACCGGCGCGCCGCTCGCGCTGATCGACGGCGGCGAGATCACCGCGCGCCGCACCGCGGCGGCGTCGGCGCTGGCCGCCTCGCGCCTCGCGCGCGAGGACGCGCGGCGCCAGCTGATCGTCGGCGCCGGCCGCGTCGGCGGCCTGCTCGCGCAGGCGTATCGCGCGGTGCGCCGGATCGACGACGTGATGGTGTGGAGCCGCGACGAGCAATCCGCGCTGCGCCTGGTCGTCAAGCTCGCCGCCGAGGGCATCCCGGCGCGCGTCGTGACCGACCTCGCGACCGCCGCGGCCACGGCCGACATCGTCAGCTGCGCGACGCTCGCCAACGAGCCGCTGATCCACGGCGAATGGCTCGCGCCCGGCAGCCATCTCGACCTGATCGGCGGCTTCACGCCCGCGATGCGCGAGGCCGACGACGCGTGCTTCGCCGGCGCCGAGGTCTGGATCGACACGGCCGACGCGCTCGCCAAGGCCGGCGACCTGCTGCATCCGATCGAGATGGGCGTGCTGCGGCGCGCGGACGTGCGCGGCACGCTGGCCGACCTCGCCGCGACGCGCAGCCTGGCGCGCGATCCGGCCGCGCGCACCGTCTTCAAGTCGGTGGGCACCGCGCTGGAAGACCTGGCCGCGGCGATCCTGGTCTACGAGTCGCGCTAAGCTCGGCGCTCCCATGAGCGCCATCGTCCCCACCGATCACTGGATCGTCACGCCGTCCGGCCGCCTGTTCGCGCGCCAGTGGCAACCCCAAGCCGCCGAACCCGCCCGCGCGCCCATCGTGCTGCTGCACGACTCGATCGGCTGCGTCGAGCTATGGCGCGACTTTCCCGCACGCCTCGCCGCCGCGACAGGCCGACGCGTGCTCGCCTACGACCGCCTCGGCTTCGGACGTTCCGACGCGCGCAGCGGCCGGCCCTCCCGGGCCTTCGTCGCCGAAGAGGCCACGACGGGATTCGCGGCGCTGCGCGAGCAGCTGGCCATCGGCCGCTTCGTCGTCGTCGGCTACAGCGTGGGCGGGGGCATGGCCGTCGAGATCGCGGCGCGGACGTCCACCGACTGCGAGGCGCTGGTCACGATGTCGGCCCAGGCCTTCGTCGAGGATCGCACGCTCGCCGGCCTGCGCGTCGCCCAGGCGCAGTTCGCGGATCCGGCGCAGGTCAAGCGGCTCGCGAGGTATCACGGCGACAAGGCCGCGTGGGCGCTGGATGCCTGGCTCGGGCAATGGCTCGATCCGGCGTTCGCGGCGTGGACGCTGGACGACGCGTTGCCGCGCGTCACGTGTCCCGTGCTGGCGATCCATGGCGAGCAGGACGAGTACGGCAGCGCGGCCCATCCGCGGCGCATCGTCGACGGCGTCGCCGGGCCGGCGCGGCTCGAGATGCTGCCGGGCGTCGGCCATGTCCCGACGCGCGAGCGGCCCGAACTGGTCGTGCGCCTGATCGCGGACTTCCTCGCCGGCGTGGCGTGAGCCTGCCGGCACAATGCGCCGACGTCCCCACCTGCAAGGCCAACGCGTGCGTCTCCGAGCCCTGTTCCGTTCGCCGCTGTTGTCGCTGCTGCTGCTCGCCCCGCCGTGGGCCGGCGCGGCGACCGGCAAGGTCTACGCCACCGCCGGCGACTGCGACGGCTTTCCCGCGGTTTCGCTGACGACGGCGGACGGGCTGTGCGTCGGCCTCGTCGCCGAAGGCCTGGGCCATGCGCGCGGCGTCGCGGTCATCGACGACGACGTGTTCGTGGTCGACATGGTTGCGTGGGAGAGCCGCAAGGGCCGGCTGCTCAAGCTGTCGAAGGGCGGACGCCACGCGCCGGAGGTCGTGCTGCACGACCTGTGGCAGCCCAACGCGGTCGTGCGCGGGCCGGGCCGCACGCTCTACGTCGGCATCACGGGCCAGGTGCTGCAGGTCGATCCCTACGCGGCCGACCCGGCCAAGGGCGCGCGCATGATCGTCGACGGGCTGCCGACGACCGGCCGCCATCCCGTGCCCAGCCTCGCGGTCGGCGCCGACGGTGCGCTGTTCGTCAACGTCGGCTCGTCCAGCGACAACTGCCATGCCGGCGGCAAGGCGCCCGATCCGAAGGCCGCCTGTCCCGAGACGCAGGAAAACCCGCCGCGCGGCTCGGTGCTGCGTTTTCCGGCGCGCGCGGCGACGTGGCACGCCAACGAGCAGCCGCCCTACGCGCGCGGCCTGCGCAACAGCATGGCGATGGCCGTGCTGGCCAACGGCAGGCTCGCGGTGGCCGTCAATTCGCGCGACGGCATCAACCACGCCGATCCGACGCTGCCCGACGCCGAACTGCCGCACGACCTGCTGGTCGTGCTGCAGCAAGGCGGCGACTACGGCTGGCCCTATTGCTACGACCAGCGCGTGCCCAGTCCCGAGTACCGCGGCTTCGATTGCGCCGCGAAGCTCGCCCCCGACATGCTGCTGCCCGCGCATGCGGCGCCGCTGGGCATGCTGCTGTACAAGGGCGACAAGCTGCCGGGCCTGGCCGGCAAGCTGGTCGTCGGCTACCACGGCTATCGCGCGACGGGGCACCGCATCGTCGCGGTCGGCCTCGACAAGGATCAGCGTCCGACGGGCGCGCCCACCGAGCTCGTCACCGGGTGGGAGCAGCGCGATGGCAGCCATCCGCAGGGCTCGCCGGTGGGTCTGGTCGAGATGAGCGATGGCAGTGTGCTGATCGCGGAGGATCACAGCGGGGCGCTGCTGCGTCTTTCGCGCAACAAGAGGTGACTCAGCCGCCGCGCGCAAACTCCGGATAGTCCGTCATCCCGCCATCCACCATCACCGTGGTGCCGGTCGCATAGCTGGCGACGTCCGAACAAAGCACGACGGCCATCGCAGCAATCTCGTCGGTCCGTCCCATGCGCCCCAACGGGATCTTGGACAACAGGTCCGCAGACTGAGCGGGATCCGCCCACACCGACTGGTTGATGGGCGTCCGGATCGCCCCCGGCCCGAGCGCCAGCACGCGCACCCCATGCGGCGCCGCCTCCTGCGCGAGCGTCTTCGTCATCATCCCGAGCGCCGCCTTGCTCGCCGCATACGCGCTGTAGCCCGACCACGGGATCACCTCGTGCACCGAGCTGATGTTGAGGATCACCCCGCGCCCCTGCGCGAGCATGCGCGCGAGCGCGTGACGCGCGCAGTCGAAGGCGCCGAACAGGTTGATCTCGACGACGCGCCGCCAGTCGGCCATCTTCGCGTCCTGCGCCAGCGCGCGCTGGCCGTCGATGCCGGCGCAGTTGACGAGGATGTCGATGCCGCCCCACTGCGTGTCCATCGCCGCGAACATCGCATCGACGTCGGTCTCGTTCGACACGTCCGCATGCAGCGCCAGCGCCCGCCGGCCCTTGGCGGCGATCTGCGCGACGACCGCGTCGGCGGCCTCGGGATGCGTCACGTAGTTGACGGCCACGTCGGCGCCCGCGTCGGCCAGCGCCAGCGCGATCGCCTGGCCGATGCCGGAGTTCGCGCCGGTCACGAGGGCGCGGCGGCCCGCGAGCGAGATGTTCATGACGTGGCTCCGGGCGCTTGCGTGCTCTGCGAGATCGCCGTCTGCTCGGGCGGCGTCGGCGGATCGAAGGGTTCGGGCGTCGGCATCGCCGCGGCCGGCGCGGCGTCCGACGCGTGCGGGATCGCATCGAGCCAGCCGCCCGTGAAGCCCGCGCGGCGCAGGCCGCAGACCAGCGGCGCGCAGGCATGCATCATCTTCCACGGCATCTGGCTGCGGAAGTTCTCGATCATCACCACGGTCGGGCCCTCGTTGATGCCGAAGTGGTACGGCGAGACCCAGCCGATCGCATGCCGGCGGTCGCTCGGATAGCTGGGGTTGAACGAGGCCTTGAAGCCGTACGGATTGGCCACGTGCAGCTGGATGTGGCGGTAGTTGGCGATGGTCGGCAGCACGATCTCGGGCGCGAACGGCAGGGACGCGACCACCGCCCAGGGCGCCAGCGTGCCGTCGTCGGGGCCGTCGGGCACGCCGCGCGCGACGTAGTCGTAGAACGGCGGCTCGCCCCTGCCGTGCCAGCGCATGGTGCCGGGGCCGTCGCTGGCGGTGATGCCCCAGCAGAACTCGCCGTACATCGCGTGGCGGCGCGGGTTGCGCATCGCGTAGCGCTGCTGCACCTGCGCGCCGGCGCGGCTGTTGTCGAAGTAGTCGCTGCCGTGCGCGCGCATGAACTTGTCCTGCAGGCCGCGGAAGTCGACCCACAGGTGCGACATCTGGTGGATGAACAACGGCCCTGCGTGCAGGTACGAGATGCCCTCGATCTCCAGCCACTGGTACGTCGAGCACCACGCGTCGTACGACGCCGCCGGCACCGGATGCGTGGGCGAGCCCAGCGCGAGCAGGTACAGGATCAGCGCCTCGTCGTAGCCTTCCCAGTGCCAGGGCAGCAGGCCCGTCTCCGGCTGCCAGCCGTGGCAGATCGTGCCGTGCTCGCCGGCCAGCCAGTCCCATTCGACGCGTTCGTACAGCGACGTGGCGAGCCGGCGCACCTCGGCCTCGTCGTCGGACGGTCCGGCGAAGTACGCGGCCGCGGCCAGCACGCCGGCCATCAACAGCGCAGTGTCGATGCTGGAGAGCTCGCAGTTCCAGGCGCGGCGGCCGGTGGACATGTCGAGGAAGTGATAGAAGAAGCCGCGATGGCCGGCCGCCGACGGCGACTCGCTCTGCTCGCCGGCGAGCAGGAAGCGCAGCGTCACGAGCGTGCGCTGCAGGGCCTGCGCGCGCGTCATCAGGCCGCGCTGAACGCCCACGGGATAGCAGGTCAGCGCCATGCCCACCGCGGCGATGCTGGCGGGCCAGTTCGGCGCGGTCTTGTCCATCACCAGGCCGTTGGCCTCGTTGACCTCGTGCACGAAGTAGCCGAAGGACTCGCGCTGCAGGTCGGTCAGCATTGCGTCGCGTTCGATGATCTCGCGGCGCGTGAAGCCGTGCAGCACGTGCTGCTTGGCGATCTCCGGCGCCACGCCCAGGTCGCGCGGCTCGGTCATGCCGCCTCCCATTCGATGCGCACCAGCGCCATCGCATTGGCGGGCAGCGGCAGCGTGAAGCTCGCGCCGGCCTCGGTGCTCGCGACCTCGATGCGCTCCGGCGTCACCGTCGACGCGTTCTCGAGCGCGTCGACCTGGTGCGGATGCGGATACTCGGGACTGCCCAGGCGCAGCCACTCGGCCTGCGGGTTCGCATGCGTGTCGTCGATGCGCGAGAGCAGCGCGGCGCGCGGGCGGCGGCCCTTCACGCCTTGCAGCTGCACGGTGACGACCTCGGTGGCGATGGGATGGCGCGGCATCGCCACGTTGAGCAGCAGCACGGTCGTCGCGCCGTCGTCGTCGGGCGCGCCCACATGCAGGCGCACCGTCGGATGCGACTCCGGCACGACCCAGCGCCGCGTCCCCAGCTGGTCGATCATCTGGAAGCCTCGATAGACCGGCTTGGGCACGCCGTACAGGTTCATCAGCCCGAAGCCGCCGTGGTACGGGATGCTCGGAAAGTAGTTCTCCTCGAAGATGTCCGTGAAGACCCACCAGCTCCAGGCGTCGACCAGGTCGTCGACGCTCAGGATGAAGTGCGTGGCCAGCGCCGCGCAGAACGGGCCGTCGTGCATCGGGTCGCGCGGGTTCGACGTGATGTTCCACTCGGTGTAGTAGAGCGGCCTCGCGCCGGCGGACGCGCGTGCGTCACGCGCGCGGTCGCGCATGACGCTCATGGGCGCGTCGGCGAGCTGCGAGACGGTGTCGGTGTCGACCGAGCCGAACGCGTCGGTCGGGTAGTAGTGCGTGCTGATGAAGTCGGGCAGGCAGGCGTTGGCGGCGCAGAACGCGTTGAACTCGTCCAGCCACGCGTTGGCCGCGGTGGCGGGGCCGCCGACCTGCAGCCGCGGCGAGATCGCCTTGACGGCCTGCCACGTCGCCTTGAACAGCTCGAAGTATTTCGCCTGGCCGCCGGTCCAGAAGGCGACGAGGTTGGGCTCGTTCCACACCTCCAGCGGCCATTGCGCGACCTCGTCGATGCCGTAGCGCTCGACCCAGTGGCCCACCAGCGTCGTCATCAGCAGCTGCCAGTCCTCCATCCGCTTCGGCGGCGTGACGTTGGCCCGGTAGTGGAAGACCGAGTTGCCGTCGGAGGACAGCGTTGCCGGCATGAACGACAGCTCCACCACCGGCTTCATGCCGATGGACAGCAGGAAGTCGAACGCGCGGTCGATGTTGAAGAACGAGAACAGGAACTGGTTGTCCTGGTTGACCAGCGTGCCCATGTCGTCGCTGAGCAGGCCGTGGAAGCGCACGTGCCTGAAGCCCAGCTCGCGGTGCGCGCGCGTGAGCTGCTGCTGCCAGTCGGCGCGCAGCGCGAGCGGCGCGTGGCAGCTGCCCACGCAGTGGCGCCACGGATGGCGCAGCGGCTGCGACGGCGTCGACAGGTCGCAGGACAACAGGACGGGCGGCGTCGTCGGCGACGGCGCGGGCAGGGACGAGGGCATGGAAGCTTTCGACGCCGACTCGGCAGGCGTGGTGTCCGACGGTCGGCAAGTCGAGTGCCCGACAGCAAGGGCGAGGCCTTCGGCGAGCTTGCGCAGGGCGGTTCGGCGTTGCATCGGCTTGTACAGGGGAGTTGGGTTCAGTAACGCGCATCTTGCGCCCTGATGCGTCGACTTGCGGCGATTGGCCCGGACCTTGCATGCGCCGCGGGCGGTGGCACTTGCCGTGCCCGAGCCCGGGCAAGTCCCCACGTCCGGGATGACCCGGATTTGCCACAATTCGCGCTTCGCCGTCCGCTCATGAGGCTGGCCGGCATTCATCGAGAATCCAGAGGTTTCCTTGACCACACTCACTGCCACGACGCCGACCTCGGCCTCGAATGCCGCGCACCCGCGCGGCCTGTACGTTTTGTTCGCCACCGAGATGTGGGAGCGCTTCAGCTACTACGGCATGCGGGCGCTGCTCGTGCTGTACCTCGTCAATGCGCTGGGCTACAAGCGGGTCGACGCGCTCGAGATGTACGGCATCTACACCGGCCTCGTCTACCTGACGCCGATCTTCGGCGGCTGGATCGCCGACAAGTACCTCGGCCTGCGGCTGACGGCCGTCATCGGCGGCACCGTGATGATGCTGGGACACTTCGCGATGGCGGTGCCGTCGCTGTTGCACGTCGCGCTCGGCCTGCTGATTGTCGGCAACGGCTTCTTCAAGCCGAACACCACCTCGATGGTCGGCGAACTGTACGACGGTCCGACCGACCCGCGCCGCGATGGTGCGTACACGATCTTCTACATGGGGATCAACCTCGGCTCGTTCTTCTCGGGACTGGTCTGCGGCACGCTCGGCCAGAAGGTGGGCTGGGACTGGGGCTTCGGCAGCGCCGGCGTCGGCATGGGCATCGGCCTGATCACGCTCGTCGCGTTCCAGAACATCCTTGGCCGCTCGGGCCTGAAGCCGGGCCAGCGCCCGATCGGGGCGCACAACCTGCCGGTGATCCTGGCCTTCACCGCCGCGTCCATCGCGCTGGTCTACGGCGTGCTGGCCGTCTGGCCGATGCTCAAGGGGCTGCTCTCCGGCATCCCGGGCTGGCTGTCGATCGCCATCGGCATCGCCGTCATCGCCATCGTGATCCGGCTCTGGTCGAAGCTGACCGCCAAGCCCGGCCAGGTGACGCAGCCGCTGACCCGCGCCGAATGGACGCGCGTCGCGGCGGTGCTGATCCTGATCGTGTTCGTCGCCTTCTTCTGGATGGGCTTCGAGCAGGCCGGCGGCTCGATGAACCTGTTCGCGGACAAGCAGACCGACCGCCACCTCGGCAGCTTCGAGATCCCGGCGACCTGGTTCCAGAGCATCAACCCGCTGCTGATCTTCCTGCTGGCGCCGTTCTTCTCCATGCTGTGGACCGCGAACAACAAGTCCCGCTTCCCGCTGCCCGACGTGGCCAAGCAGGGCCTGGGCATGATCGTGCTGGGCCTGGGCTTCGTCGTGATGTTCATCGCGCAGAACCGGGCCAACGCGCTCGGGCCGGTCGGCCCGCAATGGCTGTTCTGGGTCTACGCGCTGCACACCATCGGCGAGCTGATGCTGTCGCCGGTCGGCCTGTCGCTGGTGTCGCGCGCCGCGCCGCATCGCATCGCCGCGCTGCTGATGGGCATCTGGTTCATCGCCAACGGCATCGCCAACTACTTCGCCGGCGCGCTCGAGGGCATCCTGGCCGGCAGCGGCATCCCGCCATACGCGTTCCTGCTCGCGTCGTCGATCGGCATGGGCGTGCTGCTGCTGATCCTGACGCCGATGCTCAATCGCATGCTGCAGGCGCGCGACGCCGTCGAGGCACCGGACGCGCCGCTGCAACCCGCGCTGGCCTGATCCTCGCGGTCACGCCAACGAAAACGCCGACCGGCTTGCGCCTGGTCGGCGTTTTTTGTTGGGCCGGCCAGTCAGCGCGGCGCCTGCTCCGCGTTGCGCTTGAGCGCCGCGAGGCCGGCCTCGAAGTCCTTGCCGACGATCTTGTCGAAGTCCATGAACACGCCCATCAGCTTGGTCATGAACTTGCTGGGGCCGAACATCGCCCAGGTGAGGTCGGTGCCGGCGTCGGTGGGCGTCATCAGGAATTCGGCGGTGTTGCTGGCCTGGAACGGCTTGATGAAATCCAGCTTGATCGTGATGAGGCCGCCCGCCGAGCCGGTGCGCATCTCGACGATCTCCATGCGCCCGGCGCCCGCCTTGCCGGTGCCCGTCCACTCGTAGACCGCGCCGACGCCCGCGTCCGCGCCGCTGAACGTGCGTTGCAGCGTCGGGTCGATGTGCTCCCACGGCGACCACTTCTGCCACTGGTGGAAGTCGTCGATCTGCTCGGCGACCTGCAAGATGGGCGCCGCGATGCGGATCGACCGTTCGAGGCGGAACTTGTCCGGGCGCGAGTTCGCGTAGCCCAGCAGGGCGCCAATGGCGATGACGAGGACGAGCAGGACGGCGAGCATGGTCGTTGGCCTTCTTCGGGAACGCGACGGCGAGATCATCGGCGGCTTCGGCCGCGTTGTCCAAGGCGGCGGTGGTTTCGGTAAAGTGCCGTCGCGATCGAACCGCGGGCCGACCGTGTCGAAATCGCGCCCTCTCGCGCGTCGTGGAAGGTGGCGACGCTCGCCATGACCCATCCAACAAACCCTGGAGCACTTCCGATGAACGCCTCGTCCCGTCTCGCCACCGCCGCCCTGTTCGCGGCGACCTTCGCCGCGCAGGCCGCCCCGGTTGCCTACAACATCGACCCGATGCACACCTACCCGAGCTTCGAGGCCGACCACATGGGCATCTCGACATGGCGCGGCAAGTTCGACCACACCTCGGGCACGGTGACGATGGACCGCGAGGCCGGCACCGGCACGGTCGACATCGTCATCGACATGAACAGTGGCGACTTCGGGCTCGACGCGCTGAACAAGGTCGCCAAGGGCAAGGAGCTGTTCGAGTCGGCCAAGTACCCGAAGGCCCATTTCAAGGGCACGCTGGAAGGCTTCACGGACGGCGCGCCCACGCGCGCGGTGGGCACGCTGGAACTGCACGGCAAGACCAACCCGGTGACGCTGGACATCAGGAAGTTCAAGTGCATCCAGCACCCGATGTTCAAGCGCGAGGACTGCGGCGCCGACGTCTACGCGACGATCGACCGCGAGCAGTTCGGCATGGCCGCCGGCAAGGAGTACGGCTTCAGCATGGCCGTCGACCTGCGCATCCAGGTCGAGGCCATCGCCGTCAAATGATCAGGCGCCGGGGCCCTGTTCGGCCGTCGGCTGCAGCTCGATCTTGAGCCAGCCCGGCAGGAACAGCTCGCCCTGGTAGCGCGTGTCGGCGTCCTCCGGCCCGATGGAATGCGACGAGACCTCGGCCCAGGGCAAGACCTGCATCGGCGCGTCGGCCGGCGGTGGGCGGCCGATGTCGGCGGCGGCGTTGTTGCGGTTGACGAGCGGGTTCATGGCGACTCCTTTGCCGCGCGCGGCGGCCTTCGGATCTGGCGGCAACCGACGTTCCCGAGCGCCTACCGCCGCCGATACGTGAGCATGCGCCCTTTGTAGGCCGCGACGCCAGCCTTTTCGTCGTGGTCGAGAGGGGTCTCCTCCATGCGAAAGCCGTGGCGCGCCATGTTGCGGTGGAAGTGGCTGCGGTTGCCGCGGTTCGGGTCGACGATCCAGACTTCGGCCACGGGCGCCGCCAGCCGCGCGATGAAGTCGGCCAGCGTGCCGCGCTCGTCGCGTTCGTAGAGCACGTCGCTGCCGATGATCAGGTCGAACTCGCCGTGCACGACGACCGGCGCGCGCTCGTCGATCGCGTCGCGCGGCAGCACCACGCCGGGCCACTGGCCGTGGCGGTACTTCATCGGGCCGAGGTCGTTCAGGACGAGGTTGTGCGCGAGGAAGCGGCCGGCCAGCGGATGGCAGTCGCTGGCGGTCATGTCGGCGCCGGCGCGGTGGCCGACCAGGCTCGCGAGCCCCAGCCCGCAGCCGATCTCCAGGATGCGGTCCGTCTTGACGACGCCGCGCGCGCCCAGGCGCGCCGCCAGATGGCTGCCCGACGGCCACAACAGCCCGAACAGCGGCCACAGCGACGACGAGATGCCCAGCCGCTCGGCGTCGCCCTGCGGATCGGCGAACTGCTGCTTGTCGAGCAGCGAGCGGATGACCAGGTCGTCGACGCCGGCGATCGCGACGCGTTCCTGCTTGACTTCATAACCGGGCATGGCCGTGGGGCGAAGCCCGCACGGAGCGCTTCGGAAACTGGGGACGGGCCCCAGTATGCGCGCGATCAGAAGATCACGACCGCAACGACGACGATCGCCAGCACCACCCAGGCCGCCGGCGACATGCGCCAGCCCGTCGTCGTCGCCGTCTCGGCCTCCGGCACGGCCGGTTCCGAATCGGCGGGGAGTTCGTCGATGGCCAGCTCGCCGCGCTCGAAGGCGTCGACTGTCTGCCGCGCGGCGTCGGCGAACGAGAACGGCACCATCACGCGGATGCCGCCGAGCGCGACGGTCAGAAGGGTGTCGGTCTGGATGGTCTGCGCGTCGCCCAGCGTCGCCGGGATGCCCTCGGCCTCCAGGCAGCCGCGCAGCATCTCGGCCTCCAGCGAGTTGAAGACGCGCGTGACGGTGACGAGGTCGCCGTGCGGCGGCTCGTCGTCGGCCTGCGTGTGCGACGCCGTGCGGGCGGACGCGGGATAGGGCAGCGACGACGAGGGGTTCATGGCCCCATTCTGGACCCAAAGCCGCTAGTTCTTCGCCTTTCCGCTCGCCACCAGCGCGTCCCACTCCGCATCTTCGTAGAAGCGCGAACGCGTCAGGAAGCGCTTGCCCGTCGGCCCTTCGAGCGAGAACATGCCGCCGCGCCCGGGCACGACGTCGATGATCAGCTGCGTGTGGCACCAGTATTCGTACTGCGACTCGCTGATGTAGAACGGCACGCCGCCGATGTCGCCGAGGTGGACGTCGTTATCGCCGACGATGAAGTCGCCCAGAGGGAAGCACATCGGCGCGCTGCCGTCGCAGCAGCCGCCGGACTGGTGGAACATCAGGGCGCCGTGGCGGTCCTTCAACTCCTGGATCAGCGCCAGCGCGGCGTCGGTCGCGACGACCTGGGCCGGCAGGTCGACAACAACCTCACCCATATGCAACTCCTGTCGATATGAAACGGATCCGCCGCCGGCGCCCGGACGTCGGCGGCGAAGTTCAAGGGAGCGGCGGATCCGGCTCCGCCGGGCCGCTTGCGGCCGGCCCCTCGGGGGCAGGGAGCGCCAGCGACCGTGGGGCTCGCATTTCAGAAGAACCCGAGCGCCTTGTCGCTGTAGCTGACCAGCAGGTTCTTCGTCTGCTGGTAGTGGTCCAGCATCATCTTGTGGTTCTCGCGCCCGATGCCCGACTGCTTGTAGCCGCCGAACGCCGCGTGCGCCGGATACGCGTGATAGCAGTTCGTCCACACGCGCCCGGCCTGGATGCCGCGGCCCATGCGGAACGCGGTGTTCATGTCGCGCGACCACACGCCCGCGCCGAGTCCGTACAGCGTGTCGTTGGCGATGGACAGGGCTTCCTCCTCGTCCTTGAACGTCGTCACCGACACCACCGGGCCGAAGATCTCCTCCTGGAAGATGCGCATCTTGTTGTGGCCCTTGAACACGGTGGGCTTGACGTAGAAGCCGCCCTCGAGGTCGTCCTTCAACATGTTGCGCTCGCCCCCGATCAGGCACTGCGCGCCTTCCTGCTTGCCGAGGTCGAGGTAGCTCAGGATCTTCTCCAACTGCTCGCTGGAGGCCTGCGCGCCGATCATCGTCGACATCTCGAGCGGGTTGCCCTGCTTGATGGCCGCGACGCGCTTGAGCGCCTTCTCCATGAACTGGTCGTAGATGGACTCCTGCAACAGCACGCGCGACGGGCAGGTGCAGACCTCGCCCTGGTTCAGCGCGAACATCGCGAAGCCTTCGAGCGCCTTGTCGAAGAAGGCGTCGTCCTTGCTCATCACGTCGGCGAAGAAGATGTTGGGCGACTTGCCGCCGAGTTCCAGCGTGACGGGGATCAGGTTCTGGCTGGCGTACTGCATGATCAGGCGGCCGGTCGTCGTCTCGCCGGTGAAGGCGATCTTGGCGATGCGCTTGCTCGATGCCAGCGGCTTGCCGCACTCGAGTCCGAAGCCGTTGACGATGTTGAGCACGCCGGCCGGCAGCAGGTCGCCGATCAGTTCGGCCAGCACGAGGATGGACACGGGTGTCTGCTCCGCGGGCTTGAGCACGACGCAGTTGCCCGCGGCCAGCGCCGGCGCGAGCTTCCACACGGCCATCAGGATCGGGAAGTTCCACGGGATGATCTGGCCGACCACGCCCAGCGGCTCGTGGAAGTGGTAGGCGTAGGTGGTGTCGTCGATCTCGCTGATGCCGCCTTCCTGGCCGCGCACGCAGCCCGCGAAGTAGCGGAAGTGGTCGATGGCCAGCGGGAGGTCGGCGGCCATGGTCTCGCGCAGCGGCTTGCCGTTGTCCCAGGTCTCCGCGTTGGCGAGCAGCTCCAGGTTCTGCTCCATGCGGTCGGCGATCTTGTTGAGGATGTTGGCGCGCTCCGTGGGCGAGGTCTTGCCCCAGGCGGTCTTGGCCGCGTGCGCGGCGTCGAGCGCGCGCTCGATGTCCTCGGCCGTGGAGCGCGGGATCTCGCAGAACGCGCGGCCGGTGATGGGCGTGATGTTCTCGAAATACTCGCCGTTGGTCGGCGGCACCCATTCGCCGCCGATGTAGTTGCCATAGCGCTTCTTGAAATTGACGGCGTAGCCGAAGCGGCCGGGTTCTAGCATGTCCATTGCTGTCTCCATTGGGTTTGACGTCCGGAATGCGGCCCGTGGCGACGCGCGCCGCAGGCATGGGCGATGCCGACATTGCGAGCCGCGGCGCGGCCTGTCAAGGACGCCGGGAAAGGCCGCGACGGCGTCATGCCGTCAATGTGAACGCCAGGAAACGGACACGCGCGGGGCGCATGATGTCGCGCCCCGCGACGTCGTGTCGGATCTCGTCACGCGGCGGCCGGTGGCTCGGCGTCCGGTGCCGGCGCCAGCTTGTCGGGAGCCGGCTGCGGCCCGGTCAGCGTCATCAGGATGTCGGCGTACCAGGCGCAGTTCAGGCCCAGCGATTCGTCGAGCACCTGGTCGCGGTCGCCCATGTCCAGCCGCGCCGAGTGCACGCCGAGCAGAAGCCAGGGCAGCGCTGGATTGCGGGGCGGTACGGCCGGATCGCGCATCACCACCGGCGCGCCGCTGGCGCCGCGGTGCATGCGCGCGTCGGTCAGGAAGTAGCCCTGGCCCTGGAAGCGGATGCCGAACGACGACGCCACGATCGCCTGGCGAACCACCGGCAGATGGTGCAGCGCGTCATGGAAGCCGAGCGGAAAGCCCGACACCAGCAGCGTGGCGCCGACGCCGATGTCGTCCGCGTGCCCGGCGAGCTGCGCCGGCGTGAAGGCGCGCAGCAGGACTTGCGCCGGCAGCTTCGTGCGGTCGAGTTCCAGCACCGCGATGTCGACCTCGCCGCCGGAGTCGCGACCCTGGCGCCAGACGCTGCGGCCATTGGCGTACAGCGGGATCGAGAAGCCGGTGGAGCGCGTCAGGTCGACGCCGTCCAGGTGCAGCTCGATCTCGATCCGGTCGGGCAGGTGCTTGTTGGCCGCGTCGATGACGACGTGCCGGCTCGTCACCAGATACAGCCGCTCGTCGCGCTCGAAGAAGAACCCGCTCGCGTTCGTCTGCAGCAGCGGCCCGAGGAAGGTGGAGACGCGCGCGGTGGCGAGCAGGAGCGGGTCGGCGGTGGTCATCGTCCACAATAACACCGGCCCCGCACCCCGATTGCCCGAGGCGCCGAATGCTGACCCTGCTCCTCCTGACCCTGGCCGTGGCCTACATCGGCTTCTGCATCGTGCTGTACACGACGCAGCGTTCCTTTCAATACTTCCCGACGGCCCGTCGCCTCGGCACGCAGATGGCCGGCACGTTCCAGAACGGCGACACGCTGCTGCAGCTGACGGTGCGGCCACACGCCGGTCCCGGCGCGGTGCTGTATTTCGGCGGCAACGGCGAGGACGTCTCCAGCAGCGTCGCGCCGCTGATGGCGGCCTTCCCGGAGCGCGAGATCGTCATGCTGCACTACCGCGGCTACGGCGGCAGCGCCGGGCGTCCGACCGAGGCCGACATCACCGCCGACGCCGCCGGCCTGTTCGACAAGGTGCACGCGCAGCATCCGGACGTGATCGTGATCGGCCGCAGCCTGGGCTCGGGCGTCGCGGCGCGGCTCGCGAGCACCCGGCCCGTCTCGAAGCTGGTGCTGGTCACGCCCTACGACAGCCTGCTGGGCATCGCGCAGCGCCAGTTCTGGTTCGCGCCGGTGCGCTGGCTGCTGATCGACAAGTACGAGACGTGGCGCTACGTGCCGAAGATCAAGGTGCCGGTGCTGATCCTGCGCGCCGAGCTCGACGAGCTGATCCCCGCCGCCAGCACCGAGGCCCTGCGCGGGCGCTTCCCGGCCGCCCAGGTGCAGTACACGGTGGTGGCCGGCGCCAGCCACAACACCATCATCGACGACCCGACGTACGTGCGCTCGCTGGCGGCCTTCGACGGACAGCCATGAGCGTCGCGCGATACGCGGCGTTCTTGCGCAACGTCAATCTCGGCCGGACGAACAGCCCGACGCGCGACCAGCTGGAGGCCGCCTTCCTGGCCGCCGGCGCCGCGACGGCGCAGTCGTTCCAGGTCAACGGCACGCTGGTCTTCACGCCCGCGCGCGGGACCCGTCCGCGCGCGCTCGCGGCGCGCGCCTGCGAGGCGCTGGCCGCGAGTTGCGGCATGCGCGAGCCCGTCTTCGTGCGCAGCGTCGACGAACTGCGGGCGCTGGTCGCGAGCGATCCGTTCGCGGGACAGGTCGCCGACGGTCGCGACGCCTGCTGCATCAGCTTCCTCGGCGCGCCGCGCAAGCCGCTGCCGACGTTGCCGCTGGCGACACCGCGCGGCGACCTCGAGCTGCTGCGCGCCGACGACACGCACGTGCTGAGCGTCAGCCGCTGGGTCGGCGCGTCGGCCGGCTCGCCTAACGCCTGGCTGGAGCGGACGCTCGGCGAGCTGGCCACGACACGCAACTGGCGCACGGTCGTCCGGCTCGTCGAAAAATATTCCTGAATCGACGGAATCTTTTCCGTCGAGCAGCGCTCAGATCCCGCCATGACGATGACCAAGTCCCGCAATCCCGGCCTCGACACGCTGCGCGCCTGCGCCATCGCGCTGGTGTTCATGTACCACTACGAAGTCTTCGTCAGCCGCGCGCCCACGTTCGGCTGGCTCAGCGACATCGGCTGGGTGGGTGTCGACCTGTTCTTCGTGTTGAGCGGCTACCTGATCGCCAACCAGCTGTTCGCCGGCGTGGCGCGCGGACAGGCGCTATCGCTGCCGCGCTTCTACGCGCGCCGCGCGTTCCGCACGCTGCCCGTGTTCTGGCTGGTGCTCGCCGCGTTCGTGCTGTTTCCCGCGGCGATGGGCGGACGCCCGCCGCCGCCTTGGTGGCGCTTCCTGACCTTCACGCAGAACATCGGCCTGCAGCCCGGCACGGCGTTCTCGCACGCCTGGTCGCTGTGCGTCGAGGAGCAGTTCTACCTCGTGCTGCCGGCGATCCTGGCGCTGGGCGCCTGGCTCGCGCGCGGGCGCGTGACGCTCACGCGCGCGCACGGCTGGGCGCTGATGGGCGCGCTCGTCGCGGTGGGCGTCGTTGCGCGCTGGGTGCTTTGGCAGAAGTTCGGCACGCCCACCGACGGCCGCGGCGACGGCTACATGTCATGGGTCTACTTCGACACGCTGTGCCGCTTCGACGAGTTCATCCCCGGCGTCGCGGTGGCGATGCTGAAGCACTTCCATCGCCCGGCCTGGGATCGCCTGATGGCGCGCGGCGGCCTGCTCTCCGCCCTCGGCGCCGTCGCGAGCGTGGGCATGCTGACCGCGGCGTATCTGTTCTACGACAACGGCCACGGCTGGGGCTTCTTCATGACCGCCTTCGGCTACTCGCTGATCGCGCTGGCGTTCGCCATCCTGGTCGCCGCGGCGCTGAGTCCGACGGCGCGGATGCTGCGCTGGCGCATCCCCGGCGCCGACAAGCTGGCGCTGTGGTCGTACTCGACCTACCTGTCGCACAAGCCGCTGGCGTACTTCATCGCGCAGCAGCTGAAACCGTTGGGGGTATCCGACGGCGCGCGGTTGGCGATCATCACGCTCGCGTGCGTCGCGATGGGCGGCCTGCTGTACAAGCTGGTCGAGGCGCCGTTCATGGCGCTGCGCGACCGGCTCGTGCCGTCGAACTTCCGCGACGACGCAAGCACGCCGCCGCTCGCGGTCGACGCCGTCAGCCAGCCAGCCGGCTGAAGTCCATCACCCAGTTGGTTTCCCACGGGCCGTCCGGCGCGCCGTCCTGGCCGATGGTGGCGAAGTCCTGTGACCAGCGCGCGCGGTCCGGGCCCAGGCGCTCCCACAGGAAGCGCGCGCGCACCGTCCTGCCGCCGTCCTCGTCGGTACCGAGGAACTCTCCGCGATCGCCGTTCCAGCCGCCGCTCACCGGCGCGCTCAGCTTGCCGTCGCGGCTGCTGACCCAGTAGATGTTCCAGCGTCGGGCGGCGACGTCCAGCGTGCGGAAGCTCAGGCCGCCGGCGCCGAGGTCCGTGAACACGTTGTCGTCGACGGAGACCAGGCCACCCAGGTGGCTGAAGGCCTGCGTCGTCGCGTCGAAATGGATCCACTCGGTGCAACCGACGTGGCGTTCGCGCAGCCGGCGGTTGGCGATGTGCCAGCGGCCGACGAGGAAGTCGAAGTCGTGGGGGCGTCCGATGAAGTCGGTGGTCATGGTGTCTCAGCCTTCGATGGAGTGACGGCGGCGCAGCGCCGAACGGGGGGTGGGCGCGAGGCGCAGCTGCTGCGGCTCGCCGGAAAGATGGGCGCGCCATTCGGCGCGTTCGAGGCAGCCGGAAGACCGCAGCAGCGTGGCGTGGCGTTGCTGCGCGGCCTCGTCGTCGAAGCGCGTCAGCCAGGCAATGACGGGTTCGTTCTCGCGCACCGGAAGGCGCGGGAAGTTGTTGGGCGCCGGCTCGGTGACCCAGCACGCCAGCAGGTCGCCGCCGACGCCGACCCACCACGGATGGACGCATTGGTCGAACGCGTGCACCAGCGCGTCGTCGGCCGGCTTCAGCAGCGGGCAGACCGTGATCGTGAAGACGCCGCGAGCGGTCGGCGCGGCGCCGACCGGCGGTCGCGGCTGCAGTGCCGCACGCAGGCCCTGGTCGCCGCCGAGCGGACGCAGCAGCAGCACGTTGTCGCTGTCGACCATCGTCGCGTTGGCGGTCTCCCGATTCGCCTGCCACGCCGGCCCGCCATAGAACGCGGTCAAGGCGTCGGCGCGCGCGGCCATGTCGGCGAAGCCGCGCAGCCAGACGAAGCGGTCGGGGTTGTCGAGGTCGCGGAAGGTGCCGACGATGCGGGCGCCGACGTCCTCCTGCGGCTCGACGAACTCGCGTTCGAACAGCGCGATCAGCGTGTCGCGCCGGCCCGGATGAAGCGTGTACTGGCGCAGCTCGAGCACGGCGAGCGCCTCGGTGACGGCGGTGGAAGACATGGCGGGGACTCCTGCGTGTTGGTCGATGGAGCCATGTTCGCCGCCAATAGTTGACAAGGCATGGCATATATTTGAGGCACACTGCGATTCATGCGTGCCAGCCGCCTCCTGTCGCTCCTGATGCTTCTGCAGACGCGCGGCCGCGTCAGCGCGCAGGTGCTGGCCGAGGCGCTGGAGGTCTCGGTGCGCACGATCCATCGCGACGTCGACGAGCTCAGCGCCGCCGGCGTGCCAATCTGGGCCGACCGCGGGCGCCTCGGCGGCTTCCAGCTGCAACCAGGCTGGCGCACCAAGGTCGACGGCCTGACCGCGCCCGAGGCGCAGGCGATGTTCCTGGGCGGACTGCCCGGGCCGGCGTCCGAGCTGGGCCTGGGCGAAGCGATGGCGTCGGCGCAGCTGAAGCTGCTCGCCGCGCTGCCGGACGGCTGGCGCGAGGACGCCCGCCGCGTCAGCGCGCGCTTCCACCTCGACCCGATCGACTGGTACCGCGGCCCGTCGGCCACCGACCACCTGCCTGCGATCGCGCAGGCAGTCTGGGGCGAGCGCCGCGTCGCGCTGCGCTACGAGAGCTGGAAGGGCGAGGTGTCGCGCCGGGTCGATCCGCTGGGGTTGGTGCTCAAGGCGGGCATCTGGTATTTGGCCGCGCAGGTGGGCAACGGGGTGCGCACCTATCGGCTGTCCAACATCCTCGATCTCGAGATCGGCGACGAGTCGTTCGAACGCCCGGCCGGCTTCGACCTCGCCGCCTGGTGGCAGGCATCGACGAAGCGTTTCGAGAAGGAGCTGGCAGTGGACACGGCGCAGCTGCGCGTGTCGGCCCTGGGCCTGAAGGCGCTGCGCGATCTCGGCGCCGCGGTGGCGCAGGCAGCCGAGGCGTCGGCCTCCGCGCCGGACGAGTCAGGCTGGCGGCGCGTGACGATCCCGATCGAATCGATCCCGCACGCCGCCGCCCAGGTGCTGCGCCTCGGCGCGCAGGCCGAGGTGCTCAAGCCCGCGGCCTTGCGCCGCGCGCTGGTCGAGCGCGTGAGCGCCATCGCGGCGCTCTACGCGGACTGACTTGAATCAGCAGTCGCCGTCGCCGGGGCTGGTGCCGCCGTTCTGGATCTCGGGGTCGACGCTGTGGTGCTGGCCCGTCGTGGCGTTGACCACGGTCACCGTGTAGTCGATGGTGTCGGCCACCTTGTTGCGGTCGTACAGCGCGGCTTGCCTGTCGCTGATCGTCCACGAGTCGTAGGGGAAGTCCTCGACGGCCTGGTCCAGCGTGATCGCGTTGGCGACCGGGAAGCGGAAGCCCGGGGTGTTCAGCGTGAACACGAGCAGCGCGTGCTTGGTGTCCTTGATGATGGGGGCCGGGTTCGGGTTGCAGTCGATGGTGACGGTGCCGTCGGTGTCGACGTTGACATCGACCGAGACTTGAACGACACGCTTGGGGGTATGCATGGTGGGTTCCCTTGATCAGGGCCTGGCCGCTCCCCCCGCCTGCTGCGTCGGCCCGAGTCGTTGTTGAAGATCGGCAAAGGCGGGGTGCCGATAGGTCGTGCGCACCACTCTATCGGCCCAGGCGCGTGCGTCTTGAGGGCTGCCGAGCCGAAGATCCGCCTGTCCCACCAGCGTCATCGCCGCTGGAAGCAGATGTTCGGCCTGCGGGCGCAGGCGCGCGGCGGCGTCGCGCCAGGCGGCCTCGGCTGCCTGCGGCTGGCCGGTGCGCTGCAGCAGGTCGCCCAGGGTGATCTGCGCGTCGGCGACCGTCAGCATGTTCTCGGCCGGAATCTCGCTGCCCTGTTGTTCGTAGCTGGTCACGTTGGCCATGTACGCGGCGAGCGCGGCTTGAGCGGCCGCCGCGTCCGCGGGCGAGGCGGCGAGGCGCGCCTGCAGGATGGCGACGCGGCCCCCGTGGCCGAGCCGCCAGACGCGCTTCGGGATCGGCCGCGTCATCAGGCCCGCCAGCGTCGCCTGGGCGCTGGCGAGCTCCGTGCGCGCGCCGGCGACGTCGCCGAGGTCGGCCAGCGTGGAGGCCAGCGTCAGGCGGCCACCGACGATCTCGCTGAGGTTGTCGGTGTTCTTCGGGTCGAGCACCGCGAGCCGGTTCAGCTCCGCGATGGCGGCGCGACCCATCTGCGCCGCTTCGTCGAGCCGTCCGAGGCAGCGCAGATAGACGGCGATCTCGACGTGGCCGTTGGCGATCAGGTACTGCACGTCCTGGTTCTTGTCGGCGTCGGGCGCGCGCTCGGCGGCGGCGATCTTGGCGTTCTCGTCGGCGATCGCCTCGCTGTAGTGGCCGAGCGACGCCTGCGCGCGCGCGCTCCAGCCGATGGTGTTCGCGTTGCTGACGATGTCCTCCGGGTGTGTCTTGACGAGCTCCGCGATCTGCGCGCGCGCCTGCGTGGACAGCGCGAGCGCCTCGTCGGCGCGCCCGAGATCGAGCAGCACGATCGCGACGTTCTGCCCGGCGAACACGCGCTCCAGCAGCCAGTCGTGGTTGTCCGGCTGCACCTTGACCATGCGCTGCGCCATGTCGTCGTAGCGCCGGAACGACTCCTCGGCGTCGTGCAGCCGTCCGCCCTGCCACGCGGCATACCCCACGTAGTACTCGCTCTGCGACTGGTCGAAGATGCGCTGGCCGTCCTCGGGATGGCGCGCGAGCAGCTCACTGGTCGTGGCCGCGGCCTGGGCGAAGTCCTTCTGCGCCTCCTTCATCTTGCCCTGCCGCGCGGCCAGGTCGCCGATCAGGTGCAGCGCCCGCGCGCGGCGGCCGAGCGAGTCGGCGTCCAGGCTGCCCAGGTCCTGCGCGGCGTAGTAGTCGAGCGCCCTGGTGCCGACGCCATCGAGCACGTCGAGCCGGCCGACGGGCTGCAGCTTCTTGCGCAGGTCGCCGATCATGTACTCGATCAGCCCTTCCGCCTGCACGCGCTGCGCCTGCGCCTCGCGCGCCTGCCACAGCGCGACGCCCACGCCCACGCCGAGCGCCATCACCGCGGCGGCGGCCATCGCGACGCCGGCGCGGTGGCGCTGCACGAACTTCGTCGCGCGGTAGAGCGTCGAGTCCGGCCGCGCGGCGATCGGCTCGTTGGCGAGATAGCGCCGCACGTCGTCGGCCAGTTCGGCGGCGTTGGCGTAGCGCTCCGGCGGCGACTTCTTCAAGGCCTTGGCGACGATGGTCTCGATGTCGCCCTTGACCTCGCTGGAGACCTTGCGCGACTCGGACGACCAGCGCGTCGTGGGCCCGCCGCGCCGCAGCACGGCCTCGGACAGCCGCCGGGGCACGGTCTCGATCACCGAGCGCATGCGATCGAGCGGCGCGCCGGTGGGGGTGGCGGTCGGATGGTCGCCGCCCAGCAGGATGTACATCAGCACGCCGAGTGCGTAGACGTCGGTGGCGGTGGTCACGTCGCCGCCCTGCAGCTGCTCGGGCGCCGCGAACTCCGGCGTGAACGCGTTGCCGACGCGCGCGGTCAGCGCGGTCTGGTCGGCGCCGGCGTCGTCCAGCAGCTTGGCGATGCCGAAGTCCAGCAGCTTCACGTCGCCGGCCTGCGTCACCAGGATGTTGGTGGGCTTCAGGTCGCGGTGAAGCACGAGGCGGTTGTGCGCCTGCGCGACGGCGGCGAGCACGTCCAGCATCAGGCGCAGGCGCGCGGCCACGGGCAGCTCGAGGCGGCGGCAGTAGGCGTCGATCGGCTCGCCGTCGATGTACTCGAGCACGAGGTAGGGCTGCGCGCCGTCGGCCATGACGCCGGCGTCGAGCAGCCGCGCGATGTGCGGGTGCGACAGGCGCGCGAGGATGCTGCCCTCGCGCTCGAAGCGCGCGGCGTCGCCCTGGCCGAACAGGCCGGAGCGCAGGAACTTGATCGCCACCTCGCCCTCGTAGCGGCCGTCGGTGCGGCGTGCCAGCCACACGGTGCCCATGCCGCCGTGGCCGATCTCGCGCACCAGCGTGTATGGGCCGATCGCCTGGCCGGCAAGGCCGCCCGGCTTGGGCAGCGCGGACGTCGGCATGAACTCGCCGCGCTCGATCGCGGGCAGGTGCTGCAGCATCGCGGCGACGGCGTCGGCCAGCGGCGGATCCTGCGCGCGCAGCGCGGCCAGGCGCGCGTCGCGCTCGTCGTCGGGCAGGTCCAGCAACTCGTCCAGCAGCGGCGAGAGCTTGCTCCAGGTCTCCTTGCCGACGCTCATGTCATGAATTCAGCGACGAGGAAAGGAACAGCCGCGCCTTGGCCCAGTCGCGCTGCACCGTGCGCTCGGTCACGCCCAGGATCGCCGCGATCTCGAGCTCCGACAGGCCGCCGAAGTAGCGCAATTCGACCACGTCGTGCAGGCGGCGGTCGGCCACGGCGAGCTGCTGCATCGCCTCGTCGACGCGCAGGATCTCGTCGTCGTGGCGCGAGAGCGAGTCGCCGAGGGCGGTGTTGAGCGTCACGTGCTCGAACTCGCCGCCGTGCTTGGCGGCCTTGCGCGCGCGCACGAAGTCGACCACCACCGAATGCATCACGCGGGCCGCGTAGCCCATGAAGTGCTGCTTGTCGGCGAAGACGGCCTCGCTGGCGCCCTGGAAGCGCAGCCAGCTTTCGTGCACCAGCGCCGTGGTGTCCAGCATCGTCATGTTGCCGGATCGGCTCATGCGGCTGTGGGCCAGGCGCTGAAGGTCGGCGTAGAGCAGGGCGAACGCCTGGTCTGCCGCCTGGCGGTCGCCGGCGGCGGCCGCCTTCAGCAAGGAGGTGATGTCGGACATGGGCTTTTACGTCTCGGGCTGGTCGAGCCCGCATGCCCTGACTTTAACTCGCCGTTACACATTTATTTTGCCGGGCGCTGTCGGGTTGCGCGACCGCTTCACGTTTTATTCAACGAGGGGTGGTGTTTCGGGAGGAAGGGAGGCCGGAGGGCCGATCCGGGGTGCCGCCCCTCACCCCAGGAGACGCCGCCGCCGAGGGCCGTCGAGGCCATTGAACCGCGAGGAGCCGCCCTTGATGTCGCCCACCCGTCCCGAACGCGAGGAAGACGCCAGCCATCCCGGCCCGGTGGATCGTCCGGCCGTGGTGCCGCGCGTGACGCCGGTCGCCGGCCCGTCGGAGGTGCAGGCGCGGCTGGAGCTGCACCTGTCGCAGTGCCGCCGGCGCGGCGGCGTGCTGGCGCTGCTGTGCGTCAGCGTCGACTCGGTCGAGCGGCCGGACGGCGAGGTCAGCGCCAGCATGGAGCGGCGCGTACGGCAGGAGGTATCGAACCGGATCGGCAACGCCGTGCGCGGCAGCGACGCGATCCTGCGCGAGAGCGACCGCGACACCTGCGTCGTGATGCCGGGCGCGGACTCGGGCGTCGCGGACCGCGTCGGCCGCCGCCTCGAGCGCCTCGTCAACGGCGACTATCGCGTGGCGGGCGAACTGCTGCAGGTGGCGGTGCGCATCGGCGCCGCGGCCCATCCGGCGGACGGCACGCGGGCGCAGGAGCTGCTGCGCAAGGCGGCCGACCGCGAGTAGGTCAGTGCGTGTGCGTCGCGCCGTCCAGCGCGTCGGCCACGAACCTGGCCGATCGGCGCAGGTTCAGCAGCGCCTTCTCCCGGTCGACGGCCATCGGGCTGGCGCTGAGGCAGCACAGCGTGCCGTAGACGCGGCCGTCCTTGAGCACGATGGGCGTCATCACGTGGCCGCGCAGGCCGGCGAGCAGTCCGCGCGGCGCGATGTCTTCCTCGAGTTCGTCGACGTCGACGATGAACTCGGGCAGCCTGCCTTCGAGCACGAGGCGGCAGTAGGTGCGCTCCAGCGGCACCACCTCGCCGACGTTCATCGGCATCGCGCCGCTGGTCTCGCCCACGCGCGTCACGCGCGCGCCGTCGATCAGCTCGGCGACGAACACGGCATCCACCTTGAGCATCCTGCGCAGCAGCTGCAGCGCCTTCAGCACGGAGGCGTCGACCAGCGGGTCGCAGGATTCGGCGGTGGCGACGAGCAGGTCCGACGTGCAGACGGTGACTTCGTCGGGAGGCATGGTGTCGAGCAGGTGGGCCATGGGGACTCGGGGGTTCGGCGGTTCGAGGCCGGACTATCGCGCGCGTGCCCTGTAGGGAGGTCTCGACGCCGAGGTCGCTCGTGCCGAACTGCGCACACGGCGGTCGCGCCGATGCGCGCAAGCCACACCGGCTGCCGGGACGTCACGGCGTCTCGAACTCGACGACGCCCGCCAGCGTCTCTCCGCCGCCGTAGGTGCGCATCACCTTGGCGATGACGACCCGGTAGCCGGCCAGCCAGTTCGACTGCGCCGCCTTGGCCTGGAGATGCGCCGGGTGCGACATCAGCGCCTGCAGCGCGTCCAGCGACGACCAGTAGTAGACGTTGGACACGACGCCGGTCGCCGCGTTCTCCCACGACTCCTCGCCGAGATACCCCGGCAGGTCCTTCGCCGCGGCGGCGATGACCTGGTCGAGGCTGTGGAACGCGTCGTCGAATTGCTTCTTCGCGAAGATGAAGGTCGAGGAATAGATCAAGGTGCGCACCAGTGGGTCGGGCGCGCAGGATAGCTCAGCGCGGCGGCCGGCTGACGATGCCGCGCAGAGAGCCTTCGAAGAACGGCCTCGCGCGCCACGCGCCGTGGCGGCGATCCCATTCGCCCGAAGCGAGGTCGGCGCCCAGCCGTTCGACGATGCGTGCCTGCACCTCGTCGGACACGAAGCTCCAGGCCGACTGCGAGCGCCGCACCGCCGGATCGAGGAAGGCCTCGGGGCGCGCGTAGAACGCCTCGGAGAAGCCGTCGACGCAGTCGATCGGGATCGGCAGCACGTGCACCTCGCAGGCGCCGCCGAGCGTCTCGACCAGCGTCGCGATCGGCGGATAGCGGCGGCGTTCCACCGCCAGCATCTCGGGCGCGTAGTCGGCCAGCCAGTAGCGGTCGAGGGCGTCGCCGTCGAAGGTCAGGACGACGATGGGCCCGCGCGTCACCCGGCGCAGTTCGCGCAGGCCTTGCGCGAGATCGGGCCACTGGTGCACGGTGACCAGCGCCATCGCGGCGTCGAAGGACTGGTCGTCCAGCGGCAGCTTCTCGGCGACGGCGTCGACGGCGGGCGTCAGGTGCGCCGGGCGCTGCGCGCGCATCGCGGCCGAGGGCTCGATGGCCAGCACGTGGCGATCGGTCGGTTCGTAGGAGCCCGCGCCCGCGCCGACGTTGAGGATCGTGCGCGCGTCGCCCAGCTGGGCGTGCACCCAGGCGGCGAGCCGGGGGTCGGTGCGGCGCTGGCGGCCGTAGCCGTGGCCGTGGGTGGCGTAGTCGACGTCGCCGGCGAGGGTCGTGGAGGTCATGTCGTTGAAGGAGAGTGAGGATTCCGGGGGCTCAGCACGACAGGTCTTCCGCGAAGCGGGCGCCGTCGGCGGCCGCCAGCGCCAGCGCGCCGGCGTGCGCGGCCAGCTGCGTGCCGTTGGCGAAGCGCAGCGTCAGCTCGATCCGGCCGGAGAGCGTGGCGGGCAGGGCGGGGCGGGCGATGTCGTGGCCGTCGTGGCGCAGGTGGCCTTCGGCGAGCTTGCCGAACGCGTGCGACGGGTCGCCGGCGAGCGTGGCGTCGGCCAGTGCCAGCGTGACGCCGGGCAGCCAGCCGCGCGCGCCATCGGCGTCGCGCACCGACGCGGCCGCGAAGCGCAGGCGCACGGTGGTGCCGTCTGTCGCGATGTCGCGAACCTCGGAATCGTGGAATTCGAGGGTGAAGCGCATGCGGGCGATTCTGCCCGACGCCTGCCTCAGAGGTTCTCGTGGTGCCCGCGCGCGCCGCGCTTCCAGTACGCTGCGGCGCGGATCGATTCGCCGGGATGGCCCTTGACCTCGACCAGCTCGCGCCGCAGCGCCGCCATGCACGCCGCCTCGCCGGCGCACCAGGCGTAGCCGTCGCCCTCGGGCAGCGCCAGCGCGCGGACGGCGGCGAGCAGGTCGGCGTCCGTCGCGAACCAGGTGAGATCGACGTCGGCCGCCGACTCGAACTCGCGGCGATCCGCGGCGTCGGCCGCCTGCAGGATCACGACCGCCCGGGCGCCGGCGGGCAGTTCCTCGAGACGGCGCGCGACGGCGGGGAAGGCCGTCTCGTCGCCGACCAACAGGTGCCAGTCGTAGTCCAGCGGCACGATCATCGAGCCCTTCGGGCCGCCGATGGCCAGCGTGTCGCCGACCTTCGCGTGCGTTGCCCATCCGGCGGCCGGGCCCTCGCCGTGCAGCGCGAACTCGATCACGAGTTCGCGGGCGGCGTTGTCGAAGCGGCGCGGCGTGTGGTCGCGCCGGGCGTCGCCGATGAAGACCTTGACGTGGTCGTCGAACGAGGCGCTGACGAAGTCGGACAGCGACTCGTCGACGAAGGTGATGCGGCGGAATTGCGGCGTCAGCGGCTCGACGGCCTTGACCGTCAGCTCGCGGCGCTTGAGTTCGTGGCGCACGCGTTCGACGCGGCGCAGCGTGGTGGGGCTGTTCATGAAGCGGTTCTCCGGAAACCGCGCGATGCAGCTGGTTTCGATATGGTTGACAATGTCATCGATCATGCAGAAACAAGTAGACAATGTCAACCATGTGGACTCTTCGTCCGCGGCGGATGCCGTGATCGAGCTCGTCCACGTGGTGATGCACCAGTTCCGCTCGCGGCAGTTCCAGGCGCTGCGCGACGGCGCGCACGACGTCACGCACATGGAGGCCAAGGTGATGGGCTTCTTCGCCCACCGTCCGGGCGCGACGCTGAGCGACCTCGTCGTGCACAGCGGCCGCGACAAGGCGCAGCTCGCCAAGCTCGTGAAGGGCCTGCGCGAGCGCGGCCTGCTGGCGGCGGAGTCGGACGCCACCGACCGCCGCAGCGTCCGCCTCAGCCTCAGCGCGGCGGGCCGGGCGGCGCAGCACGCGATGCGCGCCGAGGGACGGGTGCTCAACGAGCGGGCGCTGGCCGGGCTCAGCGCGAAGGAGCAGGCCCAGCTGGTGGACTTGCTGGGGCGCGTGAAGGCCAATCTGGACGCACCGGACTGACGCGAGACGGGCCGCCTTCGCCGACCTGTGGAAAGAAACACACCTTCGCGGGCAGGGGCTTGCGTTGGCGAGCGGATGACGTAGACTGGTGATTCATACAGTACCACTGGTCGGCACGGCTTTCTGCTCGTCATGGACACGCGGCGCAAACTCATCATCCTGGCGGACGCGGCCAAGTACGACGCGTCCTGCGCGTCCAGCGGCACGTCCCGGCGCGACTCGTCGGATGGCTTGGGACTCGGCTCGACCGAGGGCGCCGGCATCTGCCACAGCTACGCGCCCGACGGCCGCTGCATCTCGCTGCTGAAGGTGCTGCTCACCAACTGGTGCACCTACGACTGCCTGTATTGCGTCAACCGCGAGTCGAGCAACGTCGAACGCGCGCGCTTCACGGTCGACGAGGTCGTCGACCTCACGCTCGATTTCTACCGCCGCAACGTCATCGAGGGCCTGTTCCTCAGCTCGGGCATCGTGCGCTCGCCCGACTACACGATGGAACAGGTGATCGAGGTCGCGCGCCGGCTCCGCGAGGTGCACCACTTCCGCGGCTACATCCACCTCAAGACGATTCCCGATGCGAGCGACGAGCTGGTGCTCAAGGCCGGCCGCTACGCCGACCGCCTGAGCGTCAACATCGAGCTGCCGACCGCCGACGCGCTGCGGGCGCTGGCGCCCGAGAAGGAAAGCGCGGCGATCAAGCGCTCGATGGCGCGCATCAAGCTGCAGCAGGACGACCATGCCGACGGCATCGCCAAGCGGGCGCGTTCCATGCCGGCCGCCGCCGCTAAGCCCGTCGCGCCGCCGCGCTTCGCGCCCGCGGGGCAGAGCACGCAGATGATCGTCGGCGCCGACGCGTCGGACGACCGCACGATCCTGCAGACCAGCGCCACGCTGTACGGCGCCTACCGCCTCAAGCGCGTCTACTACTCGGCGTTCAGCCCGATCCCGCACGCCTCCGACGCCCTGCCGCCGCGGCCCGCGCCGCTGATGCGCGAGCACCGGCTCTACCAGGCCGACTGGCTGATGCGCTTCTACGGCTTCGCGCAGGACGAGATCTGCACCGACGACGGCATGCTGTCGCTGGACGTCGACCCCAAGCTCGCCTGGGCGCTGGCCAATCCGGCGCAGTTCCCGATCGACCTCAATCGCGCGACCCGGGAACGCCTGCTGCGCGTTCCTGGCCTGGGCGTGCGCTCGGTGGAGCGGCTGTTGATGGCGCGCCGCGCGCGCAGCGTGCGCCGCGCCGATCTGGACCGCTTGCGCGTGCCCGTCGCCAAGGTGTTGCCCTTCGTGGCTTTGCCCGATCACCTGCCCAAGGACGGCGACCGCCTGCCGCTGCGGCGGCGTGCGGAGTCCGACTCGGGCGCCGGTGCGGGCGAGCGCCAGTCCGACCTGTTTGCCTGAAGGTGATGCCATGGCATTGCCTCGTTCGTTGTACGCATTGATCGTGTTGGTTTCGCTGTTGTCTGCCTTTGTCATCGTCTGGGCGCGCGAGTGCCCGTGAAGGAGTCGTGATGTCGATGTGGTTGTCCAATCAGTCCGTGAGCGTTGTCCTGCTGGTGACCGGTGGCCTGCGCGTGGTGCAGCATGGCGCGCTGTCGCTCGTGAGTCCGTCGACGCTGCGCCGGGCGCAGTCGCAGTTCATGCGCGTGGTCACCGTCGTCGCCGGACACTGAACGCGCGGCGGCCCTGCTCGGATGCGCCTGTCCATGGCGGCGATCACCGTTCGCCTCGACTCGGTCGTCGACTGGCCGGGCTTCGCGCGGGCCGTGCGGGCGTTGCGCGCGGAAGGCGTGGCGCCGGAATGCGTGCGTTGGCGTGTCGACGGCGACGACGGCGGCACGCCTGACCTGTTCGAGGCCGGCGACGTACGCCGCGCAGGCGCGATGTCGGGCGATGCGGCGATGTCCCTGCCCCGGACGTTCGTCGATGCCGCGCGCGAGGTCTTCCTGCATGCCGACCCGCGGCGGCTACCGCTGATCCATCGCCTGGCCGCGCGCATCGCGGACGATGCGCGCGCCTGGGCCGATCCGCTGCACGAGGATCGCCTGCAGTTCGAGCGCCTTCATCGAGAGGTGCGGCGCGAGATCCACAAGATGCATGCGTTCGTGCGGTTCACCCGGGTCGAAGTCCCGGAGCTCGCGGAGGACGGCGAGGACGCGGCTCGCGACGGCGTGGCGAGCGCGGCGTCGGTCCGCCACGTCGCGTGGTTCGAACCGGTACACCACGTGCTGGAAGCCGCGGCGCCATTCTTCGCGCGCCGCTTCGCGACGATGCGCTGGGCCATCCTCACGCCGCGGGCCAGCGTCGAATGGGATGGCCGCGCGCTGTCGTTCGGCCCCGGCGCGCGGCAGGAGGACGCGCCCGCCGCCGACGCGGGCGAGGCCTTGTGGCTGGCCTACTACCGCAGCATCTTCAATCCCGCCCGCGTGAAGGTGGCGATGATGAAGAAGGAGATGCCCGTGCGCTTCTGGAAGAACCTGCCGGAGGCGGCCACGGTGCCCGAATTGCTGGCGCAGGCGCCGCGGCGCGAGCAGCGCATGGTCGACGATGGCGGCGTCGCGCGAACGCGGCGTCGCGGACAACTCGAGGCCACCGAAACGACGACGGCACCCACCGGCGTACCGATGTCGCTCGACGGGCTGGCGCGCCAGGCCGCGCGTTGTCGCGACTGCCCCGGCGCCGACTCGGCCACGCAGACCGTCTTCGGCGAAGGCGAGCTCGGCGCCCGCGTGATGCTGGTCGGCGAGCAGCCCGGCGACCAGGAGGACTTGCGCGGCAAGCCGTTCCAGGGCCCGGCGGGCCAGTTGCTGCGCGGCGCGATCGCCGAGCGGGGCTGGCCGTCGTCGGCGCTCTATCTCACCAACGCGGTCAAGCACTTCCATCACGAACTGCGCGGCAAGCGGCGCATCCACAAGACGCCCGGCCAGCGCGAGGCGATGGCCTGCCTGCACTGGCTCGAGGCCGAGATCGAGGCGCTGCGCCCGCGGGCCATCGTGGCGCTCGGCGCGACGGCGGTGCGCAGCCTGCTGGGAAGCGACGTCGCGGTCACCGCAAACGAGGGCCGATGGCTGCCGCGTCCCGACGGCACGCCGGTGCTGGTGTGCCTGCATCCGGCGGCGATCCTGCGCGCGGAGCCGTCGCGGCAGGCGTCGATGCGGCAGCGATGGATGGCCAGCCTCGCCCAGGCCGATCGCTACGTGATGGAGCGCGTGGATGAACCCGGCGTCGCGCCTGCCTGACCGACGCGTCCGGTCGATGGGTTGTCGCCAGGCCGTGTCGTTCGTGACGCCGGCCTGGCCGGCGCGCGGCCAACGCCATGCGATCCCGGCGTGATCAACATCAGACGACTCGCTGCGGCACGCCACGCGCGACGTGCAGGGTTCGACCAGTTCGACCAGCGACGCCACGCCGCCAGCAGCCGCCGCGCGAATCCTGCCTGCCCGCGCGGCCATCGCCTGCAGCCGATCTGCCGGCGAAGCCCGCGCGGAGCGCCGTGGCGCGTCGCGGCGCGACGTGTCCAGGCGCGCAGGAATTCGAGCCGGCGATAGCGGGCCTGCAGCCGCACGTCACGGTTCATCGCGTCGACGAGGCGAAGCCGCGCGCCGTCGTCAAGCTCGCCGTCGGCGAGCGCGCTCAGGAGCTCCCATTCCGCGTGTCCCTGCATCGTCGTCTCCTGCCGTCGTCATCGACGGGCGTCGCGATGAAGACTCGCGCGAGGGCCGCGATATTCCCGCCGTCGTCGAAAGACGCTGACGCCGTCACCGACTCTGCGGCGCGCGAAATATCGGCGAGACATCGGCGGTATCTCGAGGGAAGGCCACGCGGTCTTCACGGCTGGCGAGACGTGTTCGCCGGCTCCCTCCGGACAACCAAAGGAACCGACATGAAAACCCTCCAGACCTCGCTCGCTCTCGTCCTCGCCTCAACGTTCGCCGCAGGCGCCGCGCACGGCCAGACGCCGCTGACCCGCGAACAGGTCAAGGCCGAATACCAGGCAGCGGTCCGCGCGGGCGACATCCTGGCGCCCGGCGACTCGGGGCTGAAGCTCAACGAGATCTACCCGGATCGCTATCCCAAGGCGGCCGAGGAGCGCAAGACGCGTGCGCAGGTGGTCGCGGAATACCAGGCGGCCGTGCGCAGCGGCGACATCGTCCGCAGCGGCGACCTGGGCCTGAAGGAGAACGAGCTGGATCCGCAACGCTATCCCGCCAACGCCGTGGCCGCGGGCGAGACGCGCGAACAGGTGCGCGAGGAATACGCCGAAGCGGTTCGCACGGGCGACATCCTCGCCCCGGGCGACAGCGGCCTGAAGATGAACGAAGCGTTCCCGCAGCGCTACGCCAAGGCGCGTGCGAACGGCGTGGCACCTCGGACGCTGGCCGCCGCGATGCCGGCTTCCGGTGCGGCCACCGCCGCGCAGTGAAGCCTGCGGCATCCTGACTCGATCCACCCACTTGCGCCTGCAGCCGGACCCGCGTGATCCGCTGCAGGCGCCTTGCGTCGTGGGCCCGAAGGACTCGGACGCCCGACGACCCCGCGCCTCAGGCGCCGAGGTACCGGTCGATGCCCTGCAGCGAGGGCACCGCCATCGCGGCGGGGTGCGTCGATCCCTCGACGCGGCGAGCCTCGACCCCGCCCGGCATCCAGGCCTCCGCGCCGGCGTGACGCAGCAGGTCGGTCGAGAGGACGATCTTCTCTTCTTGTCGCAGCACCGCCTGTTGCAGCCCTTGGGTCTCGCGCACCGCGGGTCCTGCGGCCACGCGTTGATGCGGCACTGCGCCGTCCACATCGCTCAGCGCCGCGATGCCGACGTGCACGCAGATCCCGAACTCGGGCCGCGCGCCGAATTGGCGGGCGCAGACGTCGGCCAGCGTGTCCAGTGCCTGCTCGATGGCGCGTGCCG
This sequence comes from Scleromatobacter humisilvae, assembly GCF_023231945.1. Taxonomy (GTDB): domain Bacteria; phylum Pseudomonadota; class Gammaproteobacteria; order Burkholderiales; family Burkholderiaceae_C; genus Scleromatobacter; species Scleromatobacter humisilvae. The sequence continues at coordinate 1,145,689 of NZ_JAJLJH010000001.1, read as the reverse complement.
CCAGCAGCGCCTCGCGACACGCCTGGTCGGGTCTTCCTGCAACGCCGAACGCCAGGGTGACGCTGTCGCCGGTGATGTTGCAGATCGCCGCCTTTCGCGCGTGCGTCGCGCTCTCCACGCTGCGCCGGAACCGGGCGACGAGGAACACCTCGTCCTGGGCCAGCATCGTCTGCGACAGCGCGTGGAAGTTGTTCCAGCGGACGCAGGCGAACGCGAGCGCCTTCTCGACGGCCGGTGCGCTTGCCGCGGGATGGCGGCCTGTGCCCGCGGGAGCGAGCACCGGGATGACCGCCACGTCGCCGGTGGGCCGCAGCTGGCACGCCAGCCGGACGTCCGGCGCCGCATGGATACGGCGCAGCGTGGCGCTCTCCATGTCGCCGGGCGCGGGGCAGTGCGCGTCGCCGTCCACGATGCGGACGCGGCATGTCGAGCAGCGCGCGCGCCCGCCGCACGCGGCCACGTGGGGCACATGGTGGCTGCGGCTCGCCTCGAGCACCGACCACCCGCGCGGCACCACCGCCGACCGCTCGGGATAGCGGATGCGCACCGTCGAGCCCGCGCGCCGCTCCTGCCACGACCGGCCCCAGCGCGACACGAACACCAGCGCGCAGGCGCCGGCATAGACCCCGAGGACGGCCTGTCGGACGCTCGCCAGCACCGGCTGGCTGGCGCGCGTCGGCGTCACGGCGGACAGCGCATGCATGACCGCGGCCGTCTGCAGCTCGCGCGCCATCGCCAGGAACCCGAGCGCGCCCAGCACCGGCAGCAGCAGGGCCAGCGCGAACAGCACGGGCCGCAGCCGCTGGTACGTCGGCCGCCGCACCAGCGCGAAATGGACGCCGATGCAGCCATGCAGCCAGCCCGGCACCAGCAGCGCGAGCTGGCGGCCCTGGCCGTCGGCGGCCAGCAGCGAGCCGATCACGCGCGAGTAGGCCGTCGACTCGCCGTAGATCTGCCACGCCAGTCGCGTGCCGACCGCATGGCCGATCAGCAGCGTCGGAATGCCGAGCCCGAGGAAGACGCGCACCAGGTCGGCCGGGGCCATGCGCAGCGTCCGGCGCGCGTAGATGGCGTCGAAGGCGAGCGCGAGGTGGATCGCGAAGGCGCCGTACAGCAGCACGCTGCCGAAGCCGCCGTGCCAGAACGCCGCGGCGATGGCCAGCGCGCGCTCGGCGACGTCGAGCGAGACCAGCCCCAGCGCATGGTTGGCCAGGTGCAGCGCGATGTAGCCGAACAGCAGCAGCCCGCTCGCCAGCCGCAGGTCGCGCCTCGACAGTCCCGTCCTCGCGCTCGGCTCCATCCCGGTTCCTTCTTCCAGAATCGCCGTCAGCGCCGGCGCCGCGTCCGCGATCTTGCCCCGATGCGCGCCCCTGCCCAAGAAAGGGCTTGCGATGGATACTTGCGCGCGTTCCCGGGAATTCCCTCGAAGTCGCTTGCCCCAGCATTCCTGTCATGTATCGGGAATAAACCATCGCCTCGCCCGGTCAAGTGAGGAAGAAAGGTTCGCCCCATGAACGATGAAGAGAACTGGCGGCGCTTCGAGCTGCTGGCGATGCCCCATCTCGACGCCGCCTACAACCTGGCGCGCTGGCTGACCCGCGACGACCACGACGCCCAGGACATCGTGCAGGACGCGACGATGCGCGCGATGCGCTACATCCAGGGCCTGCGCGCCGAAGGCGCCCGCGCCTGGCTGCTGCAGATCGTCCGCAACACGTACTACACGTGGCTGAAGACCAACCGGCCGTCCGAACGCGTCATCCTGGACGACGCCGACGACGCCTGGCAGGACTTCCCCGCGCCCGCGGCGGACGAGCCGCACGTCATCGCCCTTCGCAGGTCGGATCGCGAGCAGCTGAACGCGGCGATCGCGGCGCTGCCGGTGGCCTATCGCGAGGTTCTCGTGCTGCGCGAGCTGGAGGACTTCTCGTACAGCGACATCGCGCGCATCGCGGAGATCCCGATCGGCACCGTGATGTCCCGCCTCGCCCGGGCGCGCGGCCTGCTCCGCGTCGCCCTGACGCCCAAGGTCCGACCGCTCCTGCACACCGTGCCTGTCAGCGCCAGTGGGGGTGCCCAGAAATGAATCAACTGAACGAACACGAACGCATCGGGGCCTTCATCGACGGCGAGCTCGACCTGTCCGACCAGCTCGAGATGGAGCGCCGCTACGAGGCCGAGCCGCAGTTGCGCCAGCAGGTCGACGAGGCGCGCGCGCTTCGCGAGTCGGTCAAGGAGGCGTCGTACCACGCCGCGCCCGACGCACTGCGCCAACGCCTCCTTGCGCAGATGGGTCGCGCGGCGGCGCCCGCGCCTGCCGCGGCGCCCGCGCCTCGCAAGGCCGGGCGCTCGCTCGGCGAGGTGCTGGGCGAGTGGTTCGCCTGGAAGCCGATGGCCAGCGCCTTCGCGGTGGCGGGCGCGGCGGCGTTCTTCGTCAACATGTCGGCCTCGCACTCGTTCGCGGAACAGCAGCTCGAGGACGACGTCGTCGCGAGCCACGTCCGCTCGACGCTGGGCCAGCATCTCGTCGACGTCTCGTCGTCCGACCACCACCAGGTCAAGCCCTTCCTGTCCACCCGGCTCGGCTTCTCGCCGCCGGTCAGCGAGCTGCAGCTCACGGGCTCGGAGTTCCTGGGGGGGCGCGTCGACTACCTCGATGGCCGGCCCGTCGCGGCGCTGGTCTACAAGCAGGGCCCGCACGTGGTCAATTCGTTCATCTGGCCGACCAAGGCCGCGGACGGCAAGCCGGCCTTCTCGCAGGAAAAGGGCTTCCGCACCGCGCACTGGTCCTACGGCGGCATGGCGCACTGGGTCATCTCGGACGTCAACGCCGAGGAGTTCCAGACCGTGGTGCAGGCGATCCAGCGCGGCGACGAGCAGCGCTAGCGGGCGGGTCTCCTGGCCCGCGTTTCCCAAGGCCGCCCGCGCGGCCTTTCTTTGGGTCATCGGCGGTTTGCGGGTGGCATTGTTTTTGCCCGCGCTGCGCGCCGGCGGTTGCTGGCTCGCGGATCTTCAGCGGCAGGGAGAGCAGGGGCCTCATTTTCCGGCGCCTCGGGCATCTGACTCCGGCCTGAACGGCGCGCGGAGACCCGCCGTTCAGGCGGGGCTCAGATGCCCGAGGCGCCGGAGCGATCGACCCCTGTCCAGCCTGTCAGCGCCACGACGCTCGCCACAAACCGCCCGCGCAAGGGGCGGGCAACACGCCTCGAGAATCTCCCCACACATCGGCGATGAATCTATTTTCGCGTCGGCCGGGAATAGATCGAAGCAGGCCGCGGTATTCGCAGGGACGGCGTCGATTTCCGACGCTCATCCTTGGAGTGATGCCCATGCGCAGCCAGTTCGAACGTCGTGACTTCCTCAAACTCGCCGGCCTGGGCGGCGCGGTGCTGGCCAGCGGCCTGGGCCCGTGGGGCCGGGCCATGGCCGCGGCCGGCCAGGACTTCAGCTTCGTGCAGATGACCGATACCCATTGGGGTTTCGAAGGCCCGCCGAACCCGGAGGCGCACAACACGCTGCGCAAGGCCGTCGCCGCGGTCAACAGCCTCGACCACCAGCCCGACTTCATCATGTTCACCGGCGACCTGACGCACGCCGCGTCCGACGACAAGGAGCGCCAGCGCCGCATGGAGGAGTTCAAGTCCATCGTCGGCGAGCTGAAGGTCAAGGACGTGCGCTTCATCCCCGGCGAGAACGACGCCGGCCTCGACAACGGCGAGATGTACAAGCACATCTTCGGCGACGGCTTCTACAGCTTCGACCACAAGGGCGTGCACTTCGTCGCGCTCGACAACGTCTCCGACCCGAACGGCCTCATCGGCGAGAAGCAGCTGGAATGGCTGCATGCCGACCTGGCGAAGTTCGACAAGTCCGCGCCGGTCGTCGTCTTCGCGCATCGCCCGCTGTTCGACCTCTATCCGCAATGGGACTGGGCGACCAAGGACGGCGCCAAGGCGATCGACATCCTGACGCCGTACCAGAACACCACCGTGTTCTTCGGCCACATCCACCAGGAGCACCACGAGATGACCGGCAAGATCGCGCACCACGCGGCCGAGTCGCTCATCTTCCCGTTCCCGCTGGCGGGCTCGCAGCCCAAGCGGACGCCGGTGCCCTGGGACGCCGCGCATCCGTTCAAGGGCCTGGGCTACAACGCCGTCGCCGAGCACGCCGGCACGGGCAAGCCGACGACGCACCCGCTCGCCTGAGAGCCTCGTCCATGAGCAAGACCCTTGCGACGATCGTCGCCGCCGGACTCGCCGGCGCGGTGGCCGCGGCCCACGCTGCCGACCCGGCGGCGGTCGCGCGCGGCAAGTACCTGTTCGAGGCGAGCGACTGCAGCGGCTGCCATGCCGGCAACGGCACCAGCGCCGACCCGTCGGGCGGCCTCGGGCTCGACACGCCGTTCGGCACGTTCCGCGCGCCCAACATCACGCCCGACAAGCGCTACGGCATCGGCAGCTGGAGCCAGGCCGAGTTCCAGCGCGCGCTGCGCGAAGGCGTCGGCAAGCACGGCGAATACCTGTTCCCCGTCTTCCCGTACACGTCGTTCACCCGGCTCACCGACAGCGACACCGCCGACCTCTACGCCTACCTGATGACGCTGCCGCCCGTGGCCGCGCCCGACAAGCCGCACGCGGCGAAGGCGCCGTTCGACTGGCGCCCGTTGCTCCTGGGTTGGCGCACGCTGTTCTTCAGCGAGGGCGTCAAGGCGCCCGATCCGACGAAGAGCGCCGAGTGGAACCGAGGCGACTACCTCGTCCACGCCGTCGGCCACTGCGGCGAGTGCCACACGCCGCGCAACGCGCTCGGCGCGATGAAGGCCTCGATGGCGTTCTCCGGCAACGTCGGCGGCCCCGACGGCCAGAACGCGCCCAACATCACCTCCGACGTCGCGACGGGCATCGGCGACTGGTCGGTCGCGGACATCCAGAACTTGCTCAAGACCGGCATGACGCCGGACTCCGACCTGGTGGGCTCGGGCATGAAGGCGGTCGTGCGCGGCACGTCGAAGCTGACCGACGCCGATCGCCATGCGATGGCGGTCTACATCAAGAGCCTGCCGCCGATCCACGTCGACCCGCCTCCGAAGCCGCCGGCGAAGAAGTGAGTGCGAGGCCACGACGGCGCCGACCTTGCTCGCGAAATTGCTGTTCGGGGTCATGTTTTGCCGCGCACACAAAATTCCTGACAGGCTCCCTGTCAGAGGCACGTAGGGCGGGTTAGCCGCAGGCGTAACCCGCCATATCGGCCAGTCGGCAACGCCGGCGAACGGCGGGTTACGCCTGCGGCTAACCCGCCCTACGGGTGGCGTCGCGCTCAGAGCGGATAGCAGACGAGGCGGTCCTCGCCGACCATGGTCGCGCACTGCGCGGCCTTGGCATCCCGGACGGCCTGGGCCGCCACCGGGTCCTGCGGCGTGGTCGGAGCGAACTGCGCGCAGCCGGCCAGGGCCAGCAGCGCGGAGGCGATGAAGAAGAGACGCATGGTTTTTCCTTGAGGGGGTGGACGATGTCGCGGCGCTCGCAGCCGATGCTTCCTGCGTCGCTACCTTCCATACCCGCGCGACACTGGCGATATTTCGGGCGCGCCCCGAAGCGCCGCGGCGCCCAGGGCCTCTGCGCGCCACGGGAATAACGGCGCGTGTCGCGAGGTAGGTTTCATCGATGGAATCCAACTTCGAATCGCAGCGGCTGAGCGCCTTCCTGGACGGCGCGCTGGACGAGTCGCAGCAACGGGCGACGCGCGCGGCGCTGCGCTCCGACGCCGGCCTGCGCTCCGAGCTGCACGCGTTGAGGCGGGTGCGCGACGCCGTCCACGCGCATGCCGTCCTGTACCCCGCGCCGGAACGCCTGGCCGAGCGGCTGCGCCTCGCCGCCGTCCTCGCGCGCGGGGCCGCACCCGCGCCGCGTCCCGCGCGATGGCGGTTTGGATGGGCGCGGGCTGCCGCGGCGATCGCGGTCGCCGGCCTCGCGGCGTGGGGCCTGGTTGCCTTCATGCCGAAGGCCGACCCCGATGAGCGCCTGATGGACGCCGCCGTCACGAGCCATGTCCGCGCCACGCGCCAAGCTCGCCTCGTTGACCTGTCGTCGCCCGATCGCGGGGCGGTCGCGGCGTGGCTGTCCACGCGGCTGCCGTTCTACGCGTCGCCCGGCGCCGACAACAGCGTGGTCGAGGCCGGGCTGCTGGGTGGCCGCATCGACAGCCTGGAGGGACGATCCACGGCAGCGATGGTCTACCGTCTCGACGGCCACGTCGTCGATGTCTTCGTGCTGCCGATGACGACCGGCGACGACGCCGTCAGCACGAGCTCGCTGCGCGGCTACACGGTGAGCCACTGGACGCACGGCGGGCTGCGCTGGTGCGTGGTGTCCGACCTGTCGCGAAAGCCGCTGGCCGCGTTCGTCGAAGGACTCAGGCAGGCCGTCGACGCCTCCTGAGCACGATGTCGAAATCCATCGACAATGCTCCTCCCGACTGCAGTCACATTCTCCCGATGACTCACTGGATTGGCTGGCTGGAACTCCTCGCGGAGCAGGCCCTGCTCGCGGCCGCGCTGCTGGTGGTCTTCGACGGCTGCCGCCGGCTGGTGCGCGAGGGCATGACGCGCCGCGCCGCGCTGATGGTCGCGATCGGCCTGATCCCGCCGGTCGCGGACGCCTGGTTGAACCTGAACGTGATGCACTCGGTGCGCGCGCTGCAGGCCGACAAGCTGGCCGCCGTCGCGCTGCACGGCCGCGAGCCCGCGGGTGGCTGGGAGAAGGCCGCGTCATCGCCGGAGCAGCGCACGGCGCTGAGCTACCAGGCGGCCACGGTGGCCTACCTGTTCGAGGGCGGCCACATCGCGGTGGTCGACGCGCAAGGCGCGCGCACGCCGTTCGTGCCGGCGCCGGACCAGGAGCGCGCGCGCGAGCAGTTCGTGCGCGACGAGAAGGCCGCCGAGTCCGCGGCACAGGCCTCGTACGAACGCGGCCTGCGCCTGTTCGCCGAGGCGGCCGCATTCATGCTGGCGGGCGCCGCCGTCGGCTGGCGCCAACGCCGGCGCGCGTGACGCGCAGCGGACTCACGCGGCGTTCAACGCGTCCGCGTGGAAGCGCAGGTGATCCTCGACGAAGCTGGCGATGAAGAAGTAGCCGTGGTCGTAGCCGGGATGTCGACGCAGCGTCAGCGACTGTCCCGCGGCGCGGCAGGCGGCCTCGAAGCGATCGACGTGCAGCTGCTCCGCCAGGAACTTGTCGGCCAGGCCCTGGTCGACCAGCAGCGCCGGCGCCCGAGCGCCGGACTTCACGAGCTCGGTGGCATCGTGCGCGGCCCAGGCGGCGCGGTCGTCGCCGAGATAGTTCGTGAACGCCTTGACGCCCCACGGACACTGCATCGGCGCCGCCACCGGGGCGAACGCCGACACGCTGCGGTACGCGCCGGGATGGCGCAGCGCGAGCGTCAACGCGCCGTGGCCGCCCATCGAGTGGCCGAACAGCCCCAGGCGGTCGGTGCGCCACGGAAAGTGCGCGGCCAGCAGCGCCGGCAGCTCGCGCGTGACGTAGCTCTCCATGCGCCAGCGCCCGGCCCACGGGGACTGCGTGGCGTCGAGGTAGAAGCCGGCGCCGTTGCCGAAGTCCCAGCTCGCGTCGGCGCCAGCGACGCCGGTGTCGCGCGGGCTGGTGTCGGGCGTCACCAGCATCAGGCCCAGCTCCGCGGCCGCGCGCTGCGCGCCGGCCTTGATCGCGAAGGTCTCCTCGGTGCAGGTGAGTCCGGCCAGCCAGACCAGCGCCGGCACCCGCGCGCCCGCGATCGCCTGCGGCGGCAGGAACACGCCGACCTTCATGGCCAGGCCGATCGTCTCCGACGCGTGGCGATAAAAGCCCTGCAGGCCGCCGAAGCAGGCGTGCTCGGACAGCGTCTCGAGGTCGGCCATCTCAGTACACGACCACCGAGCGGATCGACTCGCCGCGCTCCATCAGCTCGAAGCCGTGGTTGATCTCCTCGAGCTTGAGCGTGTGCGTGATCAGCGGGTCGATGGCGATCTTGCCGTCCATGTACCAGTCGACGATCTTCGGCACGTCGGTGCGCCCGCGCGCGCCGCCGAAGGCCGAGCCCTTCCATTCGCGGCCGGTGACGAGCTGGAACGGCCGCGTCGAGATCTCCTGGCCCGCACCGGCCACGCCGATGATCACGCTCTTGCCCCAGCCCTTGTGGCAGCACTCGAGCGCCTGGCGCATCAGCGTGGTGTTGCCGACGCATTCGAAGCTGTAGTCCGCGCCGCCGTCGGTCAGCTGCACGATGGTGTCGACGACGTTGGGCACGTCCTTCGGGTTGATGAAGTCGGTCATGCCGAACTGGCGCGCCATCGCCTCGCGCGCCGGGTTGATGTCGACGCCGATGATCTTGCCGGCGCCCACCATCTTCGCGCCCTGGATCACGTTCAGGCCGATGCCGCCGAGGCCGAACACGACGACGTTGGCGCCGGCCTCCACCTTGGCCGTGAACAGCACCGCGCCCACGCCCGTCGTGACGCCGCAGCCGATGTAGCAGACCTTGTCGAACGGCGCGTCCGGGCGGATCTTCGCGAGCGCGATCTCGGGCACGACGATGTAGTTGCTGAACGTGGACGTGCCCATGTAGTGCAGGATGGGCCGGCCGTCCAGCGAGAAGCGGCTGGTCGCGTCCGGCATCAGGCCGCGGCCTTGCGTGGAGCGGATCTGCTGGCACAGGTTGGTCTTGCGCGACAGGCAGAACTTGCACTGGCGGCATTCCGGCGTGTAGAGCGGGATGACGTGGTCGTCGCGGCGCAGCGTCGTCACGCCGGGGCCGACGTCCACCACCACGCCCGCGCCCTCGTGGCCGAGGATGGCCGGGAACAGGCCTTCGGGGTCGGCGCCCGACAGCGTGAACTGGTCGGTGTGGCAGATGCCGGTGGCCTTGACCTCGACCAGCACCTCGCCGGCCTTCGGGCCTTCGAGGTCGACGGTCTCGATGCTCAACGGGGCGCCGGCCTTCCAGGCGACGGCTGCACGGGTCTTCATGGCGTTTCTCCAGGATGGCTGCGAGGCATATGAGGGGTCGCTAGACTCGCCGCGACGGCGCCGACACGACCGAGCGCGCAGGGTAGCCCAAAACTCATGAACATTCGCAGACTGTCCGCATCCGATGCCCCGGCCTTTCGCGACTTGCGCCTGGCCGCGCTGCTCGACACGCCCGAGGCCTTCGCCACCAGCCACGTCGAGGAGCGCGACCTGCCGCTGGCGGCCTTCGAATCCCGGCTGGTCGAGGCGCCGGGCCAGGCGGTCTTCGGCGCGTTCGACGGCCACGCCCTGGTGGGCATCACCGGCCTGGCGCGCGAGGTCCTGCTGCAGGCCGCCCACAAGGCCCAGGTCTGGGGCATGTACGTGGCCGCCGGCGCGCGCGGGCATGGCGTCGCGCGCGAGCTGATGCAGGCGGCGCTGGCGCTCGCGCGAGCGACACCGGGCATCGCCAAGGTCACGCTGAGCGTCGACGCCGCCAACGTGGCCGCGATCGCCTTGTACGAATCGCTGGGCTTCGTCGTGTTCGCGCGCGAGGCCGATGCGACCCGGCTGCACGGCGAGTCGCGCGACGAGCTGCAGATGCACCTGCGCTTCGCGCCGGCCTCGTCGTAGCCGGCGCAACATCATCCCTAGCTTGGCAGCCGCACGCGATTGACGACGACAGGTCCAGCTCCGACGATCCTCCTCCAATGCGCCCATTTCCGACGAGGCGCGGCAACGTCAGGAGCCTCCGCGATGACGACGATTCGTGCAACCGGCGAGAGCGGCTGAATGCCGGACAAGACGACCCTCAGCGGCCAGTTCCTGCGCCGCGCCGAGACGCTGGCGGAGTCGCTGCGGCTGCGCGATCCCGTCGGCGCCCTGAGCCACCTTCCCAGCGAGCGGCTCAACCTGCTGTTCGTCTGCAGCCGCAACCAGTGGCGCAGCCCGACGGCCGAGCAGGTGTGGCGGCGCGATCCGCGCGTCAACGCGCGTTCGGCGGGCACCTCCAGCGGCGCGCGGCACCTGGTCTCGGAGACCGACCTCGCGTGGGCGGACGTCGTCCTCGTGATGGAGGACAAGCACAAGTCGCGGCTGCTGTCCGAGCATCGCGCGCTGCTGCAGCACAAGCCTTTGTACGTGCTCGACATCCCCGACGACTACCGCTACATGGATCCCGAACTCGTCGCGCTGCTGGGCGCGCCGGTCGCGGCCCTGCTGGGCCTGGATCAATGACCGCCGAAGCGGTCGACGCCGGCCTGTCGCTGGGCTGGCGCACCGACCTGATCTTCGCCCGCTTCGACGGCCAGGTCGCTGACCGTGGCAGCCACCTGCGCGTCCTGACGCCCGCCAACCCGACCTACTGGTGGGGCAACTTCCTGCTGTTCCAGCACGCGCCGGGGCCGGGCGACTTCGAGCGCTGGATGGCGCTGTTCGACGAGGAGATCGCGTCGCGCCAGCCGGCCTCGCGCCTTCGGCGTCGACGTGCCCGGGCGGCTCGCGCTGCCGAACGAGTTCGCCGCCGCGGGCTTCGAACTCAACGAGGCGACCGTGCTGACGCTGACGCGCGAGCGGCTGCGCGCGTCGCCCAAGCGGCTGCCCGCGGGCGTCGAGTTCCAGGTGCTGGACCTGGCGCGCGACAGCGCCGCCGTCGTCGACAAGCAGGTGGCCGTCGACGAATCGCGCGACGAGCCCGCGGGCTATCGCGCGTTCGCCGAGCGCCAGATGCAGCGCTACGCGGCGATGCAGCGCGCCGGGCTGGGACATTGGCTCGGACTGGTCGCGAATGTCGACGGCCGCCCCGTGCTGGCCGCGTCCTGCGGCCTGTTTCGCGACGCCGCGAGCGACGAGCGGCTCGGCCGCTTCCAGTACGTGTCCACGCATCCGGCCTGGCGCCGGCGCGGCCTGTGCACGGCGCTCGTGCACGCCGCCTGCCGCCACGGCTTCGAGGCGATGGACCTGCGCACGCTGGCGATGGTGGCCGATCCGACGGACGTCGCCATCGATGTCTACGAATCGCTGGGCTTCCGGCGCGGCGTCAGCACCTGGCAGTTCGAACGCGCGCCGCGTTGATCAGGCCGGCCGCTTCGGGACGTCGAGGCCGCGCACCACCGCCGGCCGCTCGAGGAAGGCCGCAAGCACGCGCTTGACGTTGGCGAAGTCGTCGAAGCCCACCAGCCCGCCGGCCTCGTAGAAGCCGACGAGGTTGCGGATCCACGGGAAGCTCGCGATGTCGGCGATCGTGTATTCGTCGCCCATGATCCAGCGGCGGCCTTCGAGGTGCTTGTCCAGCACGGCGAGCAGGCGGCGCGACTCGGCGACGTAGCGGTCGCGCGGGCGCTTGTCCTCGTAGTCCTTGCCTGCGAACTTGTGGAAGAAGCCGAGCTGGCCGAACATCGGGCCGATGCCGCCCATCTGGAACATCACCCACTGCAGCGTCTCGTAGCGCGCGGCGTCGTCGGCGGGCATCAGCTGGCCCGTCTTGCCGGCGATGTAGACGAGGATCGCGCCGGATTCGAACAGCGCCAGCGGCCTGCCGCCCGGCCCGTTCGGATCGATGATGGCCGGGATCTTGTTGTTCGGGTTGAGCGACAGGAACTCGGGCGACATCTGGTCGTTGGCGTCGAAGCGCACCAGGTGCGGTTCGTAGGCCAGGCCGGTTTCCTCGAGCGCGATCGACACCTTCACGCCGTTGGGCGTCGGCAGCGAATACAGCTGCAGGCGGTCGGGATGGGCCGCGGGCCACTTCTTCGTGATCGCGAAATCGGAAAGATCGGTCATCGTGAAAGCCTCCAGGTCGAAACGAGCGGCGATTCTGTTCTGCCGCGGATGACCTTGCCGGCGCGGGACTACTCCGACAGCGAGTCGCCGGCGTCCGCCCGCCCCTCGCGTTGAAAACGCGAGGTTGCGTCCTCCAGACGCGGCTTGCGCTTGAAACGAGGCAGGTTCCAGCGATAGCGCAGCGACAGCATGCGCAGCGCGAAGCACGCGGCGACCGCGCCCCAGGTGAGCGCGGGCGACTCGAGTCCCAGCAGGTCGCCGCCGGTCGCGATGGCCGCACCCACCAGCGCGGCCGAGGCGTAGATCTCGCGCTGCAGGATGACCGGCACGCGATTGAGCAGCACGTCGCGCGCGACGCCGCCGCCCACGGCCGTGACCATGCCCATCAGCACCGCGACCTCGCCGTTCGACCCGGACAGCAACGCCTTCTGCGCGCCGGTGACGGCGAACAGCCCCAGGCCCAGCGTGTCGAACAGCACCACCGGATGGGCCAGGCGTTCCACGAGCCCGTGCGACGCCATCGTCAGCACCGCGGCCACGACGGCCGTGGCCAGGTAGCGCCAGTCCGCGAGGCCGGCCGGCGGGATGGCGCCGATGCACAGGTCGCGCAGCACGCCGCCGCCGCAGGCCACGGTGAACGCGACGACGAGCACGCCGAACCAGTCCAGCCCGCGCTCGCGCGCCGCTGCCGCGCCGCTGAGCGCGAACGCGAAGGTGCCGGCGAGGTCGAGGACCGTGAACAGCGCGTGGCCGTTCAGCATCGCCAGCGAGAGTGCGGGCGCGCTCACGCGTCTGCGACGTCGCTGCCGGGCTTGTCGGCCGGCGGCAGCTTCTCGCGACGCGGCGGCTCGATCGGGTCGCTGGCGGGGAAGGTCTCGTTCAGCGCCTCGTCGAGCAGTTCGTCGTCGGACGGCGCGGGCGAGGCGGGCGGTTGATGCGTGATCTTGGGCATGGGCTGTCTCCGTCGATGGGGATCAGAGCGCCGAGCCGGGCGGCATCGGACGCGACGGCAGCGGGATGAACTCCGTCTCGCCCGGCACTTGGGGGAAGCGCTGCTCCGACCACGCGGCCTGGGCCTCGAGGATCAGGTCGCGGTCGCTGGACACGAAGTTCCACCAGATGAAGCGCGGCGCGTCCAGTGGCGGGCCGCCCAGGAACACGACGTGCGCGGGCTCGGCGCCGGCGGTGAGGCGCGCGGATTCCCCGGCGTCGAAGACGATGAGGTGCTCCCTGGACGTGGCGGCCTCGGCGCCGTCGGCGCGCACCTCGCCTTCCAGCACGTAGGCCGCGCGCTCGGCGTAGTCGGCCTCCAGCTCGATCGAGGCGCCGGCGTCGAGATGGACGTCGACCAGGAACATCGGCGACGTCAGCGCCACCGGCGACGCCGCGCCGAACGCCTCGCCCAGCACGACGCTCGCGCGCGCGCCCGGGCGCGTCACGCGCGGGATCGCGTCGGCGCCGTGGTGCGCGAACGCAGGCGGGCACTGCTCCAGCTCGAGCGGCAGCGCGACCCAGAACTGCAGGCCCCACAGGCGCGGGCCGTCGGCGCGCAGTTCGTCGGGCGAGCGCTCCGAGTGCACGATGCCGCGCCCGGCGGTCATCCAGTTGACCTCGCCGGGGCGGATCGGCACGACGCTGCCCAGGCTGTCGCGGTGCAGGATCGTGCCCTCGAACAGGTAGCTGACCGTCGCCAGCCCGATGTGCGGGTGCGGCCGCACGTCCATGCCCGTGCCCGGCGCCAACTGCACCGGGCCGAACTGGTCGAGGAAGACGAAGGGCCCGACGGCGCGCCGCTGGGCGCTCGGCAGCGCGCGGTGGACGAGGAAGCCGTCGCCGAGATCGGACGGGCGGGGCGTGATCACTTGCATGGGAGGCCTTCCGGGCGTTGAAGAGGCGATTCGGCCGATGGTAGCGGCCCGCCGCGACGCCTGCGCGAGCAGGGTGAACACGACAGGACTGCGGTTTGCCAGGGAACTCTACAGATGCAAGGTCGATGATCCATGTTGCAGTTCCTCAAGACGTTGCGCTGGCCGCCCCGGCGGCTGGTGCTGTGGCATTCGATCGCCGCCATCCCGATGGCGACGGTCGTGGTGCTGGGCGCCTACCTGTCCTATCACTACCACCAGCTCACGATCGAGAACCGCGAGCGGGTCGACCGCGCCTACCAGGTGCTGGACGTCGTCGACGGCCTCTACATCTCGATCCAGAACGCCGACGTGGCCGAGCGCGACTACATCATCACCGCCGACGACGCGCACCTGGTGGCGTTCAAGGCCGCGTTGAAGTCGGAGAGCGAGGACTCGGAGAAGCTGCGCGAGCTGCTCGTCGCGAGCAAGACGCAGGAGGCCAACCTCGCGAAGATCGACGTCGCGGTGGCGGCCAAGCTGTCCGAGCTCGGCGAGACGATCTCGCTGCGCCAGAGCCAGGGCTTCAACGCGGCCCAGGCCGCGATCCGCAACGGCGACGGCGGCCAGGCGATGGCGGCGCTGCGCCAGCAGGTGACGGTGCTGGCCGAGAACGAGCGCCGCTTCCTGATGCGACGCCAGGCCGCCACGCGCGAGCACGAGCGCGACACGCTGCTGGTGGGCATCTTCATCGCGGCGCTGTCGGTCACGGTGCGCATCGTCATCGCGCTGGGCATCCGCCACGTGCACTCGCGGCGGCAGGCGGCGATCGGCGAGGACGGCGAGCCGGCCGAGGCCGCGGCTGACGCCGGCGCCGACAAGGACGACGAGTCGTCCGCGAAGCCCGCGACCGCCTAGGGCCGTTCACACTGATAACGTGCCCGCGTGGCCAGGCGGAAAGCCCGCCTGCAAGGCGCGAGCGCGCAGGCGTGGCGGGCCCGCGTCAGGCGATTGCCGATCCCGCAGGCGCTACCCGCGGCGCCTCACTTCGCCGTCGCGGTGGTGGCCGGCGCCGCCGCGACCGACGAGCCGAGCGTGAGCGACAGCTTGTCCAGCACGTCGTCGATCGGGATGAAGATGTTGATGCCCTGCGCGTCCAACCGCATGGCCGACATGCCGATCACGCGGCCATTGGCGTCGATCAGCGGGCCGCCGCTGTTGCCCGGGTTGACGGCGACGTCGCTCTGCAGATACGGCACGCCTTCGAACACGCGGCGCGCGCTGAGCACGCCGCGCGTGAGCGTGCCGCTGAGCGATTGCCCGAACGGCGAGCCGACCGCGTACACCACCTCGCCGACGACGCCGCCGTCGGGGCGCAGCGCCAGCGCCTCGCCGCCGACTGGATCGGTGTGCAGCAGGGCCACGTCGCGCACCTTGTCGACGCGGATCACCTCGCCGACCAGGCTGCGTCCGGTGGACAGCTTGACGCGCACGAACTTGTCGTCGCCGACCACGTGCTTGTTCGTCAGCAGGTAGCCTTGCTGCGAGATGTAGAACGCCGAGCCCGATCCGATGCCGCTCTCGACGGTGGCCACCGCGGCGAGGATCTTCGGCGTGCCCTTGTCGACACCGCCGGCGACGACCTGGCCGGGGTCGAGACGCAGCGCGGCCTGGGCCTGCGCCGGCGCCGTCTCTGCCATGCCGCCGGACTTGATCACCGCGACGAACGCCGGGTCGGCCAGCAGGTTGTCGACGAGGCCCGCCATCACGGCGGCGTCGAATTCCTTCTCGGGGATGTCCTTCGACGACGCGAAGGAGTTCTCGATGACGGCGGAGTAGACCACTTGCTGGCGCCGCACGGAGAAGACTTCCCACTTGACCTTGGAGTAGGCCGAACCGCTCTGGTCCTTGTCGCCGCAGGTGCGGTAGTCGAAGGCCATCAGCGTGGCGCCGATGCGGTAGTCGGTGCCGTTGTTGCCCTTGTCGTCGAAGACCGAAATGGCCTCTTCGGGCGTCGAGAAGCCGTAGCGCACCACCTCGGCCTTGAATGCCTTGTCCACCGAGAAGTGCAGCCACTCGTCGATCTTCTTGTTGTACTGCAGCTCGCGGCCCTCGCTGCAGAACACGCCCGGCTTGACCTCGCCCACGACGTCGTTGGGCGGGATCACCGTCTTCCACTTCGAGAATTCCATCACCCGGCCGCCCGGCGGCAGCTCGATCTTCGTCGGCGTGCGCGTCAGGCCTTGCGGCTGCGGCTTCTTCAGGTCGATGTCGGTGGCGTGGGCCGCGATCAACGCGCCTGACAGGAGCAGCGTGCTCGCGAAGGAACGGGCGAACGTGGACGGGAGATCGGCGGGACGTCGGGTCATGCGTGAGGCGGGCGCGTTGATGAGTGGCGAGATTATGCAAGCGCGCCCGCCGCGCCACACTCAGTGTCCGCCCGCAGCGCCCCCGGCCACGCCGAACGGCGGGCGGGTCAGCCACACGAAGCCGATCAGCAGCGCGAACAGGATCGCGATGCCCCAGAACACCTCGCTCGTCGCGATCATCGCGCTCTGCGCGTGGATCACGCCCTGCAGCTGCGCGTAGCCCGCGTTGCCGGCGACGCCGCCTTGCGCGAGCGTGTCCAGGTACGACGTCGACGCGGTGCCGTTGGTGGTCAGGTTCTCCGCCAGCCGCACCTCGTGGATCTGCGTGCGGTGGTCCCACAGCGTCGTCACGATCGCCGTGCCCATGCTGCCCGAGAGCGTGCGGAAGAAGTTCGAGAGCCCCGACGCCGCGGCCATGCGCTGCGGCTGCACGCCCGACAGCAAAATCTGGTTGATGGGGATGAAGAAGAACGCCACCGCGATGCCCTGCACCAGGCGCGGCAGGAAGATGTGGCCGATCGAGGTGTCGAGGTCGAAGGTCGAGAACCAGTAGGCCGTCGCGCCGAAGATGACGAACGCGAGGCTCGCGCCGACGCGCAGGTCGAAGCGCTGGATGTTCCTGCCGACCAGCGGCGAGACGATCAGCGCGAAGATTCCAACCGGCGCCGTCGCGATGCCGGCCCACGTCGGCGTGTAGCCCATCACCGTCTGCAGCCACAGCGGCAGCAGCACGGTCATCGCGAAGAACGCCATGTAGCCGAGCGCCATCGCGATCGTGCCGAAGCGGAAGTTGCGCGTCCTGAACAGCGTGAGGTCGACGATCGGGTGGCCGTCGGTCAGCTCCCAGATGATGAAGAACGTCAGGCCGACCACGGCGACCACGGCCAGCGTGGCGATCACGTGGGAGTTGAACCAGTCGAGGTCGTTGCCGTTGTCCAGCATCAGCTGCAGGCTGCCCACGCCGATGAACAGCGCGACGAGGCCGACGATGTCGATCGGCTGGTGGGCCGTCGGCGTCTCGCGATGGCGCAGCAGCGTCCACGCGGTGAAGGCCGCGAACAGGCCGATCGGCGCGTTGATGTAGAAGATCCAGGGCCAGGTCGCGTTGTCGGTGATCCAGCCGCCCAGCAGCGGCCCGAAGATGGGCGCGACGACCACCGTCATCGACCACAGCGCCATCGCCATCCCGCGCTTGGCCGGCGGGTAGTTCTGCAGCAGCAGCGTCTGCGACAGCGGCACCATCGGACCCGAGACCAGGCCTTGCAGGAAGCGGAAGCCCACCAGCATCGGCAGGCTCGTCGCCAGGCCGCACAGCGCGGAGGCGAGCGTGAACAGCAGCACCGAGACGACGAAGGTCCGGACCTCGCCGAAGCGCCGCGCGATCCAGCCGGTCAGCGGCACCACGATGGCCGCGGCCAGGCCGTACGACGAGATCACCCACGTGCCCATGTTCGGGCTGACCGCGAGGTTGCCGGCGATGGTGGGCACGGCGACGTTGGCAATCGATGTGTCGAGCACCTCCATGAACGTCGACAGGGCGACGGCGATGGTGAAGATCGGCAGCAGGTGCGCGGGCAGGGGCGCGTGCGCAGGCGCGGGCGCCGCGGGCCTTGGCGCATCCTCCGCGGGGAGCGTGGCCGCGGTGCTCACTGCGCGCTCCCGGCTTCCTGCGCGATCAGCGCGTCGGCGCGCGTCTCGGCGGTCTTCAACTGCGCGTCGAACACGGGCGTCGTGAAGTTCGCGCCGGGCAGGGCCATCGCGGGCTTCTGCTCGTCGCTGCGCGAGTGCGTGTCGATCGTGACGTCCGTCGACAGCCCCACGCGCAGCGGATGCGCCGCGAGTTCCTTCGGGTCCAGCGCGATGCGCACCGGCACGCGTTGCACCACCTTGATCCAGTTGCCGGTCGCGTTCTGCGGCGGCAGCAGCGAGAACGCGCCGCCCGAGCCGGCTGCGATGCTGGCGACGACGCCGTGGTATTCGACATGGCCGCCATACAGGTCGGTGCCGACGGTCGCGGGCTGGCCGACCTGGATGTGGCGCAGCTGCGGCTCCTTGAAGTTGGCGTCGATCCACGCGCCCTGCAGCGGCACGACGGCCAGCAGCGCGGCGCCCGGTGCCACGTGCTGTCCGACCTGCACCGAGCGGCGCGCGACGACGCCGTCCATCGGCGCCTGCACGTCGTTGCGCTGCGTGGCCAGCGAGGCCTGCACGTAGGCGGCGCGGGCGCGCAGCACCGCCGGGTTCTGGCGCAGCGTGATGCCGGCGACCGGAGCGCGCGTCGTCGCGAGCGTCTTCTCGGCGACGGTCAACGCGTCCTGTGCAGCGGCCACGCCCTGCTTCGCGTGCTGCAGGTCTTCCGCGGCGATCGAGTCGGTGCCGGCGAGCTGCGTGCGGCGCGCGAGGTCGTCCTGCGCGCGCTGCAGGTCGGTGCGGCGCTGCGCGACGACGGCCTGGCCCTGGTCGACCGCGCTCTGCTGCTCGCGCACCTGGCGCACCGCCAAGCCGAGCTGCGCGCCGGCGTCTGCGAGTGCGACGGCGGCGTCGGAGTGGTCGAGCGTGATCAGCGTCTGGCCGGCCTTGACCGGCTGGTTGTCGTCGGCGCCGAGCGCGGTGACGGTGCCGCCGACCTGCGCGTTGACGTAGACGAGGTTGGCCTGCACGTAGGCGTCGTCGGTGCTCTCGCGGTACTGCGCGTAGCCCAGCACCCAGACGGCGTAGGCGATGGCCGCGAGGCCGAAGGTGGTGCCGGCGATCAGCAGCGCCTTCGCGCGCGAGCCCTTGCTGGCGGGTTCGGGCGTAACGGGGGTGGTATTGGTGTCGGTCATGGTGTCGTCTCTTGTTCGATGGGAGGGAGGTTCACGGGGCGGTGCTGGCGACCGTCGCCGAGGACGGCAGCGCGCCGCCGAGGGCGTGGTCGAGGTCGATGCGGGCGAGCAGGGTCTGCAGGCGCAGGCTCAGTTGCTGGTCCTGCAGCCCGGTCAGGACGAGCTCGTCGACGAGGCGCGCCTGGCCGTCGATGAGGCCGGCCTGCTCGCGCGCGCGGGCGCTCGCGAGGTCGTGCTCGCGCGCGCGCACCTGCGCGGCGAGCGGCGCGGCCTCGCGTTGGGCGCCCTGCATGCGCACGCTCGCATCGTTGACGTCGCCGACGGCCTGCTGCAGCGCCTGGTCGTATTGCGCGACGGCCAGCGCGACATCGGCGCGCTTCGCGTCCAGGCCCGCGCGCAGCCGGCCGGCGTCGAAGATCGGCAGGTGGATCGCGGGCGTCGCGGCCAGCTCGCGGTTGGAGCCGTGCAGCAGCGAGCCCAGCGCGAGGGAGTCGAAGCCGGCGAGGGCGCTGATGCTGATGTCGGGGTAGAACGCGGCACGTTGCGAGTCGACGTCCTTCAGCGCGGCCTGCACGCGATCGCGCGCGGCGGCGATCTCGGGGCGGCGCGCCAGCAGGTCCAGGCGGACGGCGGCGTCGGGCAGCGCGGCCGGCGTCGGCAGCGGCATCGGGACGAGCGCCGGCAGCGCGTGGACGCCGACGAGCGCCTGCAGCTGGCGCTCGGCCTGTGCGCGCTGCGTCTCGAGCTGCACGATGTTCTGGCGCGGGGCGGCCGCGTCGGCGTCGAGCGGCGCGAGGTCGGAGCCGGGCGCGAGGCCGGCGCGCACGCGGCGGGCCTGGCGCTCGAGCAGCGCCTGGCGCTGCGTCTCGACGGTCTGCGCGATGCGCAGGTGCTGGTCGGCGGCCTGCCACTGGAAGTAGGTGCGCGCGACGCCGGTGGCCAGCGTGGCGGCGGCGGCCTGCGCGTCGGCGCGCGAGGCGGCCGCGCGGCCCAGCGCGGCGTCGAGCGCCTTGCGGTTGCGGCCCCAGAAGTCGAAGTCGTAGGAGAAATCGAGCGCGACATGGCCGCTGGTGCGCGTCGAGCCGGCGATCGGCGGCGGGTAGAGGCCGTGTTCCGGATAGCGCTCGCGCGTGGCCTGGCCGTCGAGCGACAGGCTGGCGCCGGCGGCCGACTCGGTCTCGCCGGCGGCGGCATCGGCCTGGCGCACGCGCGCCTGGGCGACGGCCATCGTCGGCGAGTCCTGCAGCGCCAGCGCGACGAGGCGCGTGAGCTGGGCGTCGCCGTAGTCGCCGAGCACCGGCGCGGCGCTGGCCGCGGGCGCGGACGCCGCCGCATCGGGCACGAGGTCGGCAGTGCGCGCGGCGGCGAAGGTGGGCGGCGCGTCCTTGGGCGGCAGCGGCGCGCAGCCGGCGAGCCCGAGCATCAGGACGGCCATCGCTACGGGCAGCAGGCGCTTCGCGTGATTTCCGTGGAAATAGTCACTTGATAGATAGTTCATTTTGCAACCATTAGGGTAAAAAAAGGGCACCCGGTGCACGGATGCCTTCAGGGTTCAGAGTTCGTTGGCCAGAGCTTCGGAAAACTGGGTCAGCAACTGCTGCAGCGTCGCCTTCTCCGTCTTGGTGAACGTGCGCTTGTAGAACTCATCGGCGTTCTGCCGCAGTTGCGGCGCGATCGTGTTGAGCAGGCTCATGCCCGAGTCGGTGAGCGAGAGATCGACGCGGCGGCGATCCTCGGCGTTGGGCACGCGCTTCATCCAGCCCTTGTCGACGAGGTCGTCGCAGATGCGGGTCATGTTGCCGCGCGTCTCGCCCGTGGCGTCGCTCAGCTCGGACGGGTTGGCCAGGTTCTCGGCGCGGCTGTACAAGGCCATCATCGTCATGTAGGGCAGCGGCGTCAGGTCGTGCGGCTCGAGCAGGTTGCCCAGGCGCTCGTGCATCATGACGTTGCAGGTGCGCATCAGGATGTAGATCGCGATGTCGCCGACGCCGCCGGCACCGGCGCGGCTGTGGGCCCGCTCGGCGGCCGCCATGCTCTGGGCGGAACGATTGCGTTCTTGATTGTTCATGATGAGATAGTAACGCATGCAACTATCGCAGGCAAATGCCCCTGCCGGCGTCGGGTGCTTCCGCAGGGCAGGCGGGATGCCGGGCGGGGCCGCCGTCAGCCCGGCTTGGCCGACGCGTCGCGCGCCCGGTATTCCTGCAGCGACCAGCGCCTGAGCACGCCGTTCGCATCGAACAGGATCACCAGTTCCTTGATCGGCCGATCGAGCCGGGCGACGATCAGGTTGACGTAGGGCACGTCGTCCCAGCCCTTGGCGATGCCCTCGCGGTACGCGTAGTGCCAGGTCTCCATGCCGCTGTCGAAATGGATGACGGCACCGTCGCCGAGCGCCTGGCGGACGTCGTCGCGCGTCGTCCGGCCAGGCACGAGCAACGCCTGGGCGTGCACCGCGTCGAGCTGCACCAGGCGACCATTGCCGACGGTGCTGCAGCCCGCCAGACACAGGGCGATCGCGGCGGAGGCCAGCAGGCGCTTCATGGGGCCGGCTCGGGTTGCGGATCGTCCATGGCGTCGAACATCACCTGCGTGTCGTCCGGCCACGACCTGTCTTCGAGCGGCAGGAAATACGCGCGATCGCGCAGGGCATGGGGCCAGTCGAACAGGCCGGCGAGCGTCATCGTGCCGGTGCTGCCGTGCAGGTAGCTGTAGGGCAGAACGCGCCGCCGCATGCCAGAGACCAGCGCCACGCCGAAGATCGGCCGCTCCGCGAACCAGACCTCGGCGTCGTCGAGCCGGCACAGCTCGTCGCTGGCGTCCAGGATGGCCGACACCGGCGTGCGCAGGCCGCGCTGCAGGTTGCCGTGGAAGGTGTCGGCCTCGCACTCGAGGCGCAGGTCGCCGAGGCGACCCTGGCCGGCGGGCACGCCCGGCGAGCGCACGTCGACCTTCCAGGCGACGGCGCCGTCGGGCAGGTTGGTCTGCAGCAGCGCGCCGCGGTCGGCGAGGGCGCGCGTCCAGTCCGGCGACAGCGTGAAGCGTTGGTGATCGTCGAGCGGGACTTCCGTCCGCTGCCGGCCGTCGACGAGGAACAGGCGCAGCCGATCAAGATCCTTCGCGTCGAGCCGAGCGTAGAGCCGGAAGGCCAGCGCCGCATCGGGCGCGAGCGCATGGTGGCGCTCGAAGGCGTCGCGCGCGCTCAGCAGTTGCGCCAGCGTCTTCTCGTCGCGCGCCCCGGGCAGCCGCGCGGTCACTTCGACTTGCTGCTCTGTCGGCGCACCGGCTGCGGATGTCGCGCACCAGGCCGGCGCTGACAGCAACACGAGGACGAGCAGCAGGAGTCGCATGACCGTCGCGAGCAACCGGCAATCCTGAAAAAAAGGGCGCGTGCCCCTCGCGGAACACGCGCCCTTCAGGCAGCGCTCACGCCGCCAGTGCCTGGCGCTCGCGCACCGGCGCCACGTCGTAGTGGCTCGTCTGCATCGAGTACTGCGCCCGGCCCGAGGTCATGGCGCGCAGGTGGCCGATGTAGCCGAACATCTCCTTCAGCGGCACCGTCGCGGTGACGACGGACGCGTTGCCGCGCTGCGTCTGGCCTTGCACGTTGCCGCGCCGGCGATGCAGGTCGCCGATGACGTCGCCGAGGTGGTCGATCGGCGTGATCACCTCGACGGCCATGATCGGCTCCAGCACCAGCGGCGTCGCGCGGGCGGCGCCTTCGCGGAACGCGGCCGCCGCGGCCAGCTCGAAGGCCAGCGACGACGAATCGCGCTCGTGGAAGCTGCCGTCCAGCACGGTCGCCTCGAAGTCGACGGTCGGGAACCCGGCGGCGACGCCCACTTGCGCGGCGCGGCGGATACCGGCCTCGATCGCGGGAACGAACTCGCGCGGGATCGCGCCGCCGACGCTCTCGTTGACGAAGCGGAAGCCCTCGCCGCGCGCCAGCGGCGCCAGACGCAGCTTCAGTTCCGCGAACTGGCCGGGGCCGCCGCTCTGCTTCTTGTGCACATGATGAACCTCGCTCTCCGTCGAAATCGTCTCGCGGTAGGCCACCTGCGGGCGGCCCACCGTCACGTCCACGCCGTGCCGCGCGCGCAGCTTCTCGACCGAGACCTCGAGCTGCAGCTCGCCCATGCCGGACAGGATCGTCTGCCCGGAGTCGGCGTCCTGCCGCACCTTCAGGCTCGGATCCTCGCGCAGCATGGCCTGCAGCGCCTTGCCGAGGCTCTGCTGGTCGGCCTGCGTCTTCGGCTCGATCGCGACGTCGATCACGGGATCGGGCACGCTGATCTCCTCCAGGTGAACCGGATGGGACTTGTCGGCCAGCGTGTGGCCGGTCAGCGTGTCCTTCAGCCCGACGACGCCGGCGATGTCGCCCGCGACAAGCTCGTCCTTCTCGATGTGCTTGTCCGCGTGCACTTCGTACACGCGCGAGATGCGTTCGTTGCGGCCGGTGGACGCATTGAACACGCTCGCGCCGCGCGCGAGGCGCCCGCGGTACACGCGCACGAAGGTCATCGCGCCGTGGTCGTCGGCGACGACCTTGAACGCGAGGGCCGCGAACGGCGCATCGGGATCGGCATTCAGCAATTCGTCTTCATGATTCACTTCTCCCGGCCGCGGCAGGTAGTCCACCACGGCATCCAGCAGCGGCTCCACGCCGCGGTTCTTGAAGGCCGAGCCCGCCAGCACCGGCACGAAGGCCGCGGCCAGCGTGCCCTTGCGCAGGCAGGCCTGCAGCGCCTCGAGCGACACCTCCTCGCCGCGCAGCCACGCGTCCAGCGTCGCGTCGTCCTGTTCGACGATCGCCTCGACCAGGCGCGCCCGCGCACGCCGCGCCTCATCGAGAAGCTCGGCGGGCACGTCGGCCACGCGGTACGGTTCGCTCGCGTCGTCCTTGTCCCAGACGAGCGCGCGCATGCGCAGCAGGTCGACGACGCCGCGGAAGTCGCCCTCCGCGCCGATCGGCAGCTGCAGCGGCAACGCCGCCACGCCCAGGCGCTCTTCCATCATTGCGACGACGCGCGCGAAGTCCGCCCCCGTGCGGTCGAGCTTGTTGACGAAGGCGATGCGCGGCACGCGGTACTTGTCCGCGAGGCGCCAGTTGGTCTCCGTCTGCGGCTCGACGCCGGCCACGCCGTCGAACACCACGACTGCGCCATCGAGCACGCGCAGCGAGCGGTTGACCTCGATGTTGAAGTCGATGTGCCCCGGCGTGTCGATCAGGTTGATCTGCGTGCCGTTCCAGTGCACCGTGATGGCCGCGCTGTTGATCGTGATGCCGCGCTTGCGCTCCTGCGGGTCGAAGTCCATGCGCGTGTTGCCGTCATGCACCTCGCCGATGCGATGGTTCTCGCCGGTGTAGAACAGGATGCGTTCGGTGGTCGTGGTCTTGCCCGCGTCGACGTGCGCGATGACGCCGATGTTGCGCAGGTTGCGAAGACGAGTGGTGTTCGTGGTCATGGTGAATCTTTCGAGGGCGCGTTGCTCGCGCCGCCAGGTGTGCTGTCTTGTCGCAGCCGCCGCCCGGCGATTCACCGGAGGGTCAGCTGCTGGTTCGAGTCCCGTGGCCGGAGCACGGGCGTGGGTCATCCACGTCCCGGCGGTCGGGAATCGTGGCGATCAGCTTGTCGTACGTGCGCATGGCGAGCCTTGCAGGTGGATGGAATTTCAGCAGCGGAAAAAACGAAACCCCGGGAGACTTGAGCCTGCCGGGGTTCTGTCTGGTCGGCAGGGCGCGGCCCTCCGACGGAAATGTCGAAGAGCACTCAGGTGGCGAGCGTGGCCTTGTTCACTTGGAAGTGCTGGGTGGTTTTCATGATGGGTGTCATTATCCGGTGAAGGCGATGGCTCTACGAGCAGTGGTGGCTTTCCGGCGGACTCGACGGGGCGCCTCGTCGCGCATGTGGATGCGCCGGCGCGCAGTTCAAGCGGGCGTCGCCCCCTGCGGCACCGCCTCGAGCGCGGGCTCGGACGACTTGACCGTCGTGTCGTGCCGCTCGTAGGTGCCGATGATCATGCCGCTGGCGATCGCGCGCGCCTCGAGCACCTCGATCAACGCGTCGCGGCCCGGCGCGTCGGGCACCGGCTCGTCGCCGCCGATCGCGAAGACCTGGAACGCGTAGCGGTGCAGACCGTGGCCGGGCGGCGGGTCGGGCGGGAGCCAGCTGTGCTGCAGGTACGAGTTGAGCCCCAGCGTCGAGGTCGCCGGCGTGTCCTCGTCGTCGGCCAGCGCGCCGCCGCGCAGTGCGGCTATCCTGACCGGCAGGCCGACCGCGATCGCATGCACCAGCGGATGCGGCGTCGGCGAATCGGCGTCCTCGACGATCAGCGCGACCGACGTCGCTCCTTCCGGCACGCCGGCCCAGTGCAGCGGCGGCGAGACGCCCTCGCCGTCGGCCGTGCAGGCCACCGGCAGCGGGCCGTGGTCGACGAACACGCCGCTGGTGACGGCGATCGTGCCGTGGCCGTCGCGCAGCGGCAGGCGATTGAACACGAGCTGGTCCAGGCCGGCGCGCTGGTCGCGCAGCGCGTGGCCGATGAAGTCGGGCAGTTTCTCGAGCATGGCGAAGTCTCTGTGAACGTATTGCGCTCATCCAGGCAAGCCACGTGCGCGAGCGTGGGCCCGCGACTTGCTGCCCACGCGGATCGTTTCTCCGGAGTGTCCCGATGCAGCAGAAGAACCTGTTCGAAGACGGCAGCCTGTCCCGGCCTGCCGCGGCCGCGCTGGCCGCCAGCGCGCTCGTCGCACCGGCGCTGGCCTCGCTGGGCGACCGGCCGTCGCGTTCGCTCTCGACCAAGGTCTGGTACGCCCTGCTGCGCAAGCCGCGCTTCAATCCGCCCAAGGCGGTGTTTCCGATCGTTTGGACGGCGCTCGACGGCGCGCTGGCCGTCGGGGCCTACCGCCTGGCGCGCCAGCCGTCGACGCCGCAGCGCAATCGCGCGCTGGCCTTGTTCGCGGCCAACGTCGCGATGATCACCGGCTGGACCCGGCTGTTCTTCGGACGGCACAACCTGGGCGCCGCTGCAGTGGGCTCCGCGGCGATCGCCGCGACCGCCACGGCCTACGTCGCCGCGGCGCGCCCGGTCGACAAGCCCGCCGCCGCCACCGGCGTCCCGCTGGTCGCCTGGGTCGCGTTCGCCACCGTGCTGAGCACGGCGGTCTGGAAGATGAACCGGCGCTAGCGCGTCAGTACAGGGCGCGGGCGATGGCCGCGAAGATCAT
Source organism: Scleromatobacter humisilvae (assembly GCF_023231945.1). Classification (GTDB taxonomy): domain Bacteria; phylum Pseudomonadota; class Gammaproteobacteria; order Burkholderiales; family Burkholderiaceae_C; genus Scleromatobacter; species Scleromatobacter humisilvae. Next base: position 1,119,640 of record NZ_JAJLJH010000001.1, on the reverse strand, counting down.
CCCCATGCCGACGATGCTGAGCGCCCACACGGCCGTGCGAGCGACCGGAATGCCGATCATGTAGATCGGGATGTAGACGACCCGGGCCCAGAAGAAGATGCGCGCGCCGAGCTCGACTTCGGGGCTCGTGACGCCGGCGGCGCTGGCCACCAGCACCAGCGCGGTGAACAGCACCATGTTGTCGAGCATGTTCCTGGCGGCGCGCTCGGTGCGGGCGGGAAAGCCGGTGCATTCCTCCTGCTTGTCCCGGTTGCCCAGCGCCGCCAGCAGGCCCGACGGCTTCCACATCTTCGACCTGACCATGGCGGCCGTCAGGATCAGCGCCCAGTTGATCACGACCAGTTCGGCCAGGATCATCAACGTCTTGGTCATCGTGGTGCTCGGCAGTTGAGAGGCGGCCAGCATAACGCGCTCAGGCCTGCCAGACGCCATAGCCCGCCTCGCGCAGCCCGATGGCCAGTTCCACCTCCATCTCGCGCGCGGCCTCGTAGGGCATCGGGTTGTAGACGGCGTAGAGCGCGGGCAGCAGGCGCAGCCCGTACTTGAAGACGAAGCGGTTGGACTGGATGCCGGCCTTGTGCTTGTCGAAGCGCAGGTCGGGGTCGAGGCCGGTCATGCCGACGTAGACGCAGGGTCGGCCCAGCGCGTGGTCGGGATTGGCCTTGCGGAACGACGGCTCGTTCCAGACGCGGTCGTCGAGCAGCACCACGTACACGTGATGGCTCTGGCGGGGCGGGCGTCGGGTGGGCATCGGGACGTGGCGATTGTCGCCGCCTCGTCCCGTCAGGTCGCGAGCGAGGCCCGGAAAGCGAAAAGGGCCGACGTTCGTCGACCCTTCTCGTTCGCAACCAGGGAGGGCGCCCCCCCTAGTTTGCAAGCAACGGCATCATCCGGCCAGACGGCCGGAGGACTGCTTAGTTGCCGCCCTTCTTGTCAGCCGACTTTTCCGGATCCACCGCGGCGGAAGCGGCGTGGTGCGGCTTCTTCGCCTTCTTGGCCTTCATGTGCTTGGCCGGGGCCGAGGCAGCGTCGGCGGCGGGGGTCGCGCCTTGGGCGAACGAAACGGCCGCGAAGGAAGAGAGCAGGGCGGCAACGATGAAGGTCTTGGTCATTTCAGGAATTCCGGTTCAGACGAGATTCGTTTTGGCTCCGACTCTCTCGAGAGCGGGTCCGGCATCGACCGGACTTGGACACACAACGGCAGTCGCGTGGGGGCGGTTGACACGTGGTCCGCAAAATACTCGGCTCCGTATCGATCGCCGAATCGCGCCTGGATCGGGACCCCTTCTCCTGTGGAAACCCGCGGTTGCCGCACTTTGTCCGGCACCGCGCGGATCTGTCATCTGGCTTGGCGCATACTGTCAATCTCTACAGCAGGAGCGGCGATGGACAACACCCGGGTCTTCAAGTGGCAGAACTACGAGCTGCTCTGCAGTGCCAAGCCGGTGGACGCCGGCCGCTTCGCCCCGAATCTGATCATCTCCAAGCAGGTCTGGCCGACGCGTCCGCGCGAGATCGCCGTACCGCGCGGCCAGCACACCACGGAGGACACCGCGATCGACGCGGCCTACACCGAGGGCCTGGCCTGGATCCGCAACTACGGCTGACGCCTCATTTCAGCGCCGCGAGCACGTCGGCGGTGCGGCGCACCCGGCCCAGGCGGGGGAAGATCTTCTCGAACGAGTTCGCGTGCGTGCCGGCGTCGGGGCCGCTGGTGGCGTCCTCCACGAAGACGATGTCGTAGCCCAGCTCCCAGGCGTTGCGCGCGGTCGATTCCACGCCGATCGAGGTCGCGATGCCGGCCAGCACGATCGTCCTGATGCCGCGGCGGCGCAGCTGCAGGTCGAGCTCGGTGCCGTGGAACGCGCCCCACTGGCGCTTCAGGATGTGGATGTCGCCGGGCTGCGCGGGCAGTTCCGGGGTGTCGTCCAGCCAGTTGGCCGGTGGCGCGCCGGGCGGGTTGGGAGCGTCGACGGTGGCCTTGAGCGCGTCGCCGCCATCGGCCGAGAATCCCACCTTCACCAGCACCACCGGCGCCTTCGCGGCGCGGAAGGCCGCGGCCAGCGGCACCGCGTTGGCGAGCACGGCCGCCGAGTCGTAGGGCGCCTTCGCGTACGGAACAATGCCTTGCTGGAGATCGATCAGCACCAGGGCGGTGGTGGCGGCATCCAGGCTCAAGGGGTTTGACAGGGACATGATGGAATTCCGGAATAACATGAGGACATCCTCATTTCAAAGTTTATGAGGAAACACTCATAAATGTCCAACGCCCTTCCCGATCCAGGGGATTCCGCCGCCGCCGAGGCGGCCGTCGACGACGATGCCGCCGCATCGGCGCGCACGCCGCGCCGCGCGCGCGGACAACTGCGCGTCGAGGCCTTGCTCGCGGCCGCGGCCGAGGTGTTCGCCGTCAAGGGCTTCGACGCCGCGACGATGACCGAGATCGCCGCGCAGTCGGAGTCGTCCATCGGCTCGCTGTACCAGTTCTTCCGCACCAAGGAGGCCGTGGCCGACGCGCTGCTGCGCGAGCAGGTCGACGCGCTGTGGCTGCGGCTGGACGGCCTGGCCGAGCGCGCGCCCGCGCTCGCCACGCCGGACCTGGCGCACACGCTGGCCGTCTGCTTCGTCGAGTTCCGCGCCGACCATCCGGCGTTCGCGACGCTCGTGGAGCGCCCGGGCCCGCCGTCGCCGCTGGTGGTGGGCGTGCGGCGCAAGGTGCGCGAGCGCGTCGAGGCGATCCTGCAGCGCCACGCGCCGCACGCCGACCGCAAGACGCTGCACGCGATGGCACCGGTCGTTCAGCACGTGATGAAGTCGGCGGTGCAGTTGCGCGGCGATCTCGAGGGCGCCGAGCTCAAGGCCGCGGCGCGCGAGCTCGACGCGATGCTGGTGGGCTACCTGGTCGCCAAGCTGCAGCCCTGACCGCTCACCCCATCTGTTGCAGCACGTCGCGCACGCGATCCAGCGCCGGGTCGATGTCGGCCGCCGCGATCACGCCGAAGCCCAGCATCAGGCCGTCGCGCGGCGGCTGGAAGCGGTAGAAGCCGGCCAGCGGATACAGCCCGACGTCGACGCGGCGCGCCAGGTTGAGCAGCGTGGGCATGTCGATGGCGCGGCGCGCGAGCGCCGCCATGTGGAAGCCGGCGACCGTGGGCACCAGCTCGAACCAGGGCGCGAGGTCGTCCGCGAAGCGCGCCCGCAGCCGCTCGCGACGCTCGGCGTAGGCTGCGTGGCAGCGGCGGATGTGGCGCTGCAGGTCGCCGTCGGCCATGAACTTCGCCAGCGCGACCTGCGTCTGCGTGGGCGTGTGCCAGTCGACGAGGTGCTTCATGTTGGCGACGGCCTCCGCCACCGCCGGCGGCGCGATCACGTAGCCCAGGCGCAGCGACGGCGACACCGTCTTCGAGAACGAGCCGACCAGCGCGACGTTGCCGCTGTCGTCCATGCCTTGCAGCGAGTCGGTCGGCCGGCCTTCGTAGCGGAACTCGCTGTCGTAGTCGTCCTCGACGACGATCGCGCCGATCTCGCCGGCCCGCGCCAGCAGCGCGCGCCGGCGCTGCTCGCTCATGGGCATGCCGAGCGGGAACTGGTGCGACGGCGTCACGTAGACCAGGCGCGCGTCGGCGGGAATCGCGTCGACGACGATGCCCTCGGCATCGACCGGCACGCCCACCAGGCGCGCGCCGTTGGCGCCCAGGATCAGCTGCGCCTGCGGGTAGCCGGGATCCTCGACCGCGGCGGTGCTGCCGGGCTCGACCAGCACGCGCGCCAGCAGCGCCAGCGCCTGCTGCGCGCCGTTGGTCACGACGACCTGCTGCGGCCTGCAGCGCACCCCGCGCGCGAAGCCGACGTGGCGCGCGATCGCCTCGCGCAGCTCGGGCTGTCCCTCGGCCGGGCCGTAGAGCGCGCGGGTGCGGGCGTTCTCGCGCAGCGCATGCAGCGTGCAGCGGCGCCAGTCGGCATGCGGGAACAGCTCGATCGCCGGCGAGCCGCCGATGAACTCGTAGCGCGCGCTGCCGGCCGCCGGCGGATGGCGCAGCGGCAGCGCCAGCGTGCGCCACTTCTCGACCGCCGCGTGGCTCGCGAGCGGGCGCGCGGGCGCGAGCGTCACGCGCGCGGGCACCTGCGGCGCGACGAAGGTGCCGACGCCGACGCGGCCCACGAGCAGCTTCTCGAAGGTCAGGCGCGCGTAGACCTCGGACACCGTCTTGCGCGAGATCCCCAGGCGCTCGGCGAGCAGGCGCGACGGCGGCAACTGCTCGTCGGCGGCCAGCCGTCCGGTGCGGATGGCGTCGTGCAGCTGTCGGTAAAGCTGGCCCGACAGATCCTTGTCGCCGGTGATCACGACGTGCAGTTCCATGGCGCCATTCTCGGGGCTGTCGGGCATCGCCGCGGCAGTGGTCACCTCGTCTTGTCCGGAATTGGCCGCCCGCAGCGGGCCCCGGCGCTCCTACGATTCGTGCACACCTCAACGAACCAGGAGCACGCCATGGAACCCCGTCTCGACCTCTACAAGGCCTCCCCCGATGCGACCAAGGCCATGCTGGCCTTCTCGGCCGCCACCGAGAAGCTGGGCCTCGAAAAGCCGCTGCTCGAGCTTGTCAAGCTGCGCGCCTCGCAGATCAACGGTTGCGCCTTCTGCGTCGACATGCACTCGGCCGATGCCCGCAAGGGCGGCGAGACCGAGCGCCGGCTCTACGCGCTGTCGGCCTGGCACGAGACGCCGTTCTTCACGCCGCGCGAACGCGCCGCGCTCGCGTGGACGGAGGCCGTCACGCTGATCTCGACCAGCCACGCCCCCGACGACGTCCACGCCGCGCTCGACGCGCAGTTCACGCAGAAGGAGCAGATGGACCTGACGCTGGCGATCTCGATGATCAACTGCTGGAACCGGCTGGCCATCGCGTTCCGCAAGATGCCCGACGCCTGAAGGTACGCCTCTTGCCGATCCCCGCCGTGGGCGCGCGGGCGCGTGCCCCTCACGCGGGGAGCGACGATGCTGCTGGAAGGATCCTGTCATTGCGGATCGGTGACGTACACGGTGACGGCGCACGAGCCGGTGCCGTTCATGCGCTGCTACTGCTCGATCTGCCGCAAGACCGCCGGCACGGGCGGCTACGCCATCAACCTGGGCGCCGACCACCGCACGCTGAAGGTCAAGGGCGGGGAGCACCTGTCCGTCTACCAGGCCAGGCTGGAGGACGGCCACGCCAGCACCGGCCAGCGCCACTTCTGCAAGCACTGCGGCACCGCGCTGTGGCTCTACGATCCGACCTGGCCGGAGCTGGTGCACCCGCATGCCGGCGCGGTCGACACCGAGCTGCCCAAGGCGCCCGACGTCACGCACATGATGCTGGAGTTCAAGCCCGAATGGGTCGACGCGCACGTGCGTCCGGCCGATGAGTTCTTCGACGACTATCCCAAGGAATCGCTGGCCGACTGGCACCGGCGGCACCACCTGGAAAGCTAGGCGGTCTCGAACACCTGCGGATACGTTCGGGCGTAGAAGCCGTCGACCTGTTCGTGGTCGAGCGCCATGAACGCTCGAAAGCCCGGGATGAGGAAGAAGCCCAGCGCCGACGCGATGCTGGCCAGTCCGAAGCCGAGGTAGACGGCGCGCAGGCTCCAGTGCACCAGTGCCAGGCCCGCGATGGCCGGGCCCAGCGTCTGCGACACCTGCGTCGTCATGATCGCCGCCGCCGACATGCGCGCGCGGAACGCGAGCGGGCGCGCGAGCATGCGGTGCGTCTTGCCGACCAGGTTCGTCGCCGCGCTCGCGAAGCCCATCAGCGCGAACATCGCGACGAGCACGTGGCGATCGCTTGTCCAGCCCGCGATCGCGCAGCCCACGCCGATCAGCGCCGCGCTGGTCACGCGCGTCGCGAAGCGGCCCTGCGCCCGCGTCCACCAGGTCGCCGGCCCGAGCGAGCCCACGAGCAGGCCCAGCGACAGCGCCGCCTCGCACCAGCCCAGCCACGCGGCCGACAGCCCGAGCGACTGCACCTTCAGCGGCACCAGCATCGTCACGCAGGGCATCATCACCAGCGCGGCGACGAAGTTGCAGAGCACCCAGCCGCGCTCGATCGGAATGGCCCAGTTGACGCGCAGGCCGACGCGGAACTCGGTGGCCCAGGCGCGCCGCGGCGGCGGCGCGACGGTGGTGTCGGGCCGCGGCAGCCGCGTGGCCAGCAACGCGGCGGCGAACAGCAGCAGCGCGCCCAGCCACAGCGTCCAGGCGGTGCCGACCGCGGCCAGCACGGCGCCGGCGATGGCGGGCCCGACCAGCCGGCCGGCGGCCTGCGCCGACTGCTGCAGCCCGAGCGCCTGCGACAGCCCGGCGGGCGGTACGAGTTCGGTGACGATGCTGTTGGTGGCCGGCTGCACCAGCGCGTTGGCCAGCACGGCGATCGCCGCGATGGCGACGACCACGTCGAGCCGGTAGTGCGACCACGAGGCGAACGCGGCCATCGCGGCGCCGGAAATGCCGAAGCCCAGCAGGCCGACGACCATCAGGCTGCGCTTCGAATGGCGGTCGACGAACGGCGACAGCAGCGGCAGCGCGACGAAGCCCATCGCCGCGGCCAGCACGCCGTAGACCGCCAGGTCGTGCGCGCCGCCGGACTGCGCGATCCACCACGGCAGCGCCACGGCCCCCACCATCATCGACAGCAGCGTCAGCGCGTCGCTCCACAGGAGCCAGTGAAAGGACGTGCCCGGCAGCGGGCTCTTGAACGGGAAGGTCACGCGCATCCCGACATGCTACCGGCCGCGTTCGGCGGCCGGGCCGTTGCCGCTCAGGCGCAGGCCAGCGCTTCCGGCTCGTCGGCGCGGGCGAAGAACTTGAAGCCGCGGATGTGGGCGATCAGCGCCGCCTCGTCGTAGGGCTTGCCCATCACGAGACCGACGCCCAGGCGCATCGCCTCGTCGCGGTGGCGATCCTCGGCGGACGTGATCATCACCAGCGGGATCTGCTGCGTGCGCGCATTGCCGCGCAGCGCGCTGACCAGGCCGAAGCCGTCCATGCCGGGCATGTCGACATCGGTGATCACGAGGTCGGGGCAGCAGTTCTCGAGTTGCTTCAACGCGTCGATGCCGTCGACCGCGGTGACGACCTGGAAGCCGTGCGAGGCCAGCAGGCGGCTGGACTTCACGCGCACCATCTTCGAATCGTCGACCAGCATGACCAGCGTCTGCTCGACGGTCTTGAGCACGGTCGGCACGGGCTTGCGCGGCGCGACCGCGGCCGGACGAACCAGGGGCGTGGTCTTCTCGACGAGGGCCGGGGCGGGCGCGGCGGCGGCCGGCCTGGGCAGGATGGGCGTCGTGCGCTCGACCCTCGGCAGGCGATTGGCGGGCAGCGTCGACGCGAGCTCGGCCGCGGCCTTCGCGGCCTCGGCGGCGCGGCGCTCGGCCTCGACGCGGGCGACGTTCTGCGCCTTCTGGATCGCGGCCTTGCGGCGCGCGGCCTCGGCCGCGATCACGCGTTCGGCCTTGGCGCGCGCGGTGGCGCGCGCGGCCTCGACATCGGCGGCGGCGTTGGCATTGGCGGGCGGTGCGGCGACCGGGGCGCGGCCTTCGGCCACGCCCTGGCGCGCGGCGGCGAGCGCCGTGCGCGTCGCGGTCTCGCGAGCGGCCTGGGTGTCTGCGGAACGGCGGCGGACGACCACTCGCCAGGCCGCGAAGCCGGCGGCGAAGGCGACGATGAGCGCGAGGAAAAGGGTGGTCATGAGCAACGGCGCCGGAAGTGCTTTTCGGATGCCATGAGGATAGAGGCAATGGGGCCTGCTGATCCGTGGAAACACCGATGCAATCCGAGCCAGTTCGTGAAGTCGGCCACGCCAATCCGTCCGGTGACGCGAGGCCCTGCGCACGCCGCTCAAATCACGTGTTCGGGGGTGTGATTTCCGTCACGGCCGCGGCCCCATCGAGCGCGCGCCACGTGAGGTACAGCCGCGTATCGAACTCGATCTGGTGATAGTCCGCCAGCATGTGCTCGCACAGCGCGTAGAAGGCCTTGTCGTGCTCGCGCACCTTCAGATGCGCAAGCTCGTGCACGACGATCATCTGCAGCATGTCGGCGGGCGCGTCCTTGAACAGCGCCGCCACGCGGATCTCGCGCTTGGCCTTCAACTGCCCGCCCTGCACGCGCGAGACCGCCGTCAGCGTGCCGAGCGCGCGCTGGTCGACCTGCAGCCGGTCGTCGTAGGCCACCTTGGACAGCAGCGGCGCGTTGCGCAGGTAGCGCTGCTTGAGCGCCATCGCGTGCTCGTACAGCGCGCCGTCGTTGCGCACGTCGTGGCGTTCGGGATAGCGGCGCGCGAGGTAGTCGCCGAGCCTGCCTTGCGCGATCAGGTCGCGCACCTGGTCGAGTGTGGACGCCGGATAGCCCCCGAGGAAGCGCAGGTCGTCGCTCATGGTCGCGGCAGCGCGAGGATCTCGGCCTCGCGTTCGGCGGACAGCGTCGCGACGGGGCGTGCGGCGGCGAGGTCGTCGGCGTCGGGCGTCCAGGCGAGCGTGTCGGCGATGGTCGCGCGCGCGTCCCGCGTGCGCAGGCCCGCGGCGCGGGCGCGCGAGAGGTCGGCCAGCAGCATGCCGCCGAACGCCGGGTCGGACTCGGGGAGCCACAGCGGCAAGCCCGTCCACGGCGCGACATCGAGCGCGAGCAGCGTCTCGTCGGACAGCCACGTGAAGCGCGCGTCGCTGGCGGAGACATCGCGGCAGATCTCGAGCAGTTCGCGCATCGGCATCCGCGGGCCGACCGCGTTGAACGTGCCCGCGGTCCGCGCTTCGGCCAGGTCGACGCACCACGCCGCGAGGTCGCACGCGTCGATGAACTGCACCGGGCGCTCGGGGCGTCCCGGTGCCAGCACCTCGCCGCCGCGCACGACGCGGCGCGGCCAGTAGTCGAAGCGACCGGTGGGATCGTGCGGGCCGACGATCAGCCCGGGCCGCACGATCGCCGCCTGGCCGGGGCGGGCGGCGAGCAAGGCCTCCTCGGCGCGGGCCTTGAGCGCGCCGTAGCCCTCGTGGCCCGCGGCCAGCGGGGCGGTCTCGTCGTAGAGCCTGTCCGGCGCGAAGCCGGCATAGGCCGAGATCGACGACACGAACACGGTGTGGCCCGCGCCGTCGCCCAGCGCCGTCGTCGAACGCACGACCTGCTCGGGCGTGTAGCCGCTGCAGTCGATCGTGGCGTCGAACACGCGGCCTTGCAGCGCGCGCATGTCGCCATCGCGATCGCCGACGAGGCGCTCGACCTCGGGAAACAGCGCCGTGCCATGGCGGCCACGATTGAGCAGCGTGACGCGGTGGCCGCGCGCCAGCGCCGCCGCGACGACGTGGCGGCCGAGAAAGATCGTGCCGCCGAGGACGAGCAGGTTCATCCGCCCGATTTCATCACACGGCTCAGAGGCTCGGGAACCAGTGCGGGACGTGGTCGATCGCATCGCCCAGCGAGCCGATCACGCCATGCGCGCGCGCCGCGACGTCGTCCGGCGGCTGCTTCAGGTCGGGCACGATCACGACGCGCACGCCCGCGGACTGTGCGGCGCGCGCGCCGTTCTCGCTGTCCTCGAACGCGATGCAATCCTCGGGTGCCACGCCCAGCCGCGCCGCGGCGAGCAGGTAGAGCGCGGGATCGGGCTTGCCGTGCGTGACCTCGTTGCCGCCGGCGATGCACTTGAAGTACTTCAGCACGTCGACATGGCCCAGCCGATGGCGGATCTCGTCGACGCTGGACGACGACGCGACCGCGCACGGGATGCCCGCGGCATGCAGCGATTCGAGCAGCGGCAGCGCGCCCGTCTTGAGCGGAAACACCGGCGCGCCGCCGGCCTGCGGCAGCAGCGCGCGCGCCTTCGCGGCGACGGCGCGCATGCGCTCCTCGCTGCCCATGATCTCGATCAGCATGGCCGTCGACTGCTGCGCCGCCGTGCCGATCACGCGCACGAAGTCGGCCATCTTCAGGTCGAACCCGAGCTCGCGCGCGCCGGCGATCCACGCCTGCGAGATCGCGCGCTCGGAGTCGATCAGCAGGCCATCCATGTCGAAGATGGCCGCCTTGAAATGGCCGGCCCGGATCACTGCATGTGCCAGCCGTGGCTCACGGTGATCGACTGGCCCGTCAGCGCATTGGTCGGGAACGCCGCGAGGAACACCGCCAGCTGCGCGACGTCCTGCACCGTCGTGAACTCGCCGTCCACGGTGTCCTTGAGCATCACGTTCTTGACGACGTCGGCCTCGCTGATGCCCAGCGCCTTCGATTGCTCGGGGATCTGCTTTTCCACCAGCGGCGTGCGCACGAAGCCCGGGCAGATGACGTTGGCGCGGATCTTGTCCTTGGCGCCTTCCTTGGCCACCGTCTTGGCCAGGCCGATCAGGCCGTGCTTGGCGGTGACGTAGGCCGACTTCAGCGGCGAGGCCTCGTGCGAGTGCACCGAGCCCATGTAGATGATGGAGCCGCCCTTGCCCTGCTTGATCATCGCGCGCATCGCGGCGCGCGTGGTCAGGAAGGCGCCGTCGGCGTGGATGGCCATCAGCTTCTTCCAGTCCTCGTACTTGAAGTCGACGATGGGGCTGATGATCTGGATGCCGGCGTTGGAGATCAGCACGTCGACGCCGCCGAACTGCTCGACCACCTTCGCGGTGGCGGCGTCGACCGCCGCCTCGTCGGTGACGTTCATCTCGACGGCCATCGCCTTGCCGCCGCTCTTGTTGATCTCGTCGGCGGTGGCCTGCGCCGCGGCCAGCATCAGGTCGGCGATCACGACCTTGGCGCCTTCCTTGGCGTACTCGAGCGCGATTTCCTTGCCGATGCCGCTGGCCGAGCCGGTGATGATGGCGACCTTGTCCTTGAGTTGCATGGTGTTCTCCTGTGGAATGAGTGGTTAGGCCAGGTAGTCGTGGGCGACGGTGCCCAGCGGCAGGCAGAGGTCGGCGATGACGTGCACCGTCGACCGGATCTCCAGCACCGGCAGGTCGGCGATCGGCGCCAGCGCGTGGTGGCGCAGGTCGAGGCCCCCGGGGCCGGTCCAGGCGCCCTTGACGGTGACGTCGGTGAGCGAGTACTTGACCAGCTCGCAGATGCGCGGCGTGCCGTCGACGTGCGGGATGATCTTGAGCAGGAACGCCGGCGCCTCGAGCGCGGCCTTGGCCACGTCGTGGTCCATGTGCTTGTGCTTGAAGCCCATGGTGCCGGTGGCGATGCGGAACTCGCTGTAGTCGAGCGTGCCCATCAGCGTGTCGGTGTGCACGCGCAGTTCGGGCTTGCCGAGCTTCTTCGGAAAGCCCCACAGCTCGCGGCCGGCGGCGATCGGCGGGTGGTCATCGAGGAACATCGACAGCACGAAGCCGCCGTGCTCGCCGTTCAACGTGACGGGGATCACCTGGCCCGACTCGGTGTAGTCGCCGAAGCCGGTGGAGTCGGGCATGCGGATGAACTCGAACTTCACCACCGGCTCGGCGAGCTGCAGCGGCGCCGGGATCAGCGCGCGCAAAGCGTCCGGGTCGGTGCGGTACGAGATGATCAGGTACTCGCGGTTGACGAAGCGGTACGGCCCGGGCGGGAACGCCGGGTTGTGCAGCGGCATCGCAAAGGCGCGCTGGCGCACCTCGTCTTCGGTCATGGCTTGCTTTCGGCGTTGCGGTGCAGCATTTCTAACAGACTCTGCTGAAGAGTCGATGTCGGAAGCCTTCTTCACCCACGAGCAAGGGGAATCGCGGTGACGGCCTGCAACTGGTCGAACGTCAGCCCCTCGACCATGTCGACGAGCGTCGCGCCCCGCGGCCCGACGTCGATGACCGCGAGATCGGTGTAGACGCGGCTGACGCAGGCCAGGCCGGTCAGCGGATAGGTGCAGCGCTCGACCAGCTTGCTCTCGCCGGCCTTGGTCAGGTGCTCCATCATCACGAAGGTGCGCCTGGCGCCGATCGCGAGATCCATCGCGCCGCCGACGGCCGGGATCGCGCCCTCGGCGCCGGTGTGCCAGTTGGCGAGGTCGCCGTGCGCCGACACCTGGAAGGCGCCGAGCACGCAGATGTCGAGGTGCCCGCCGCGCATCATCGCGAAGCTGTCGGCGTGGTGGAAGAACGAGCCGCCGGGCAGCAGCGTCACCGGCTGCTTGCCGGCGTTGGTGAGGTCGAAGTCCTCGTGGCCGGGCGCGGGCGCCGGGCCCATGCCGATGATGCCGTTCTCGCTTTGCAGGATCACCTCGCGCCCGGCCGGCAGGTGGTTGGCGATCAGCGTGGGCAGGCCGATGCCGAGGTTGACGACGCTGCCGTCGGCGATGTCCTGGGCGACGCGCGCGGCCATCTGGTCGCGGGTCCAGCGCGGAAGATTGTTCATGTCATGCCGCCTTGAAGCCGGCGCCGCGCGTCGCGGTGCGGGGAATCCTGACCACGCGCTGCACGAACAGGCCCTGCGTGACGACGGCCTCGGGGTCGAGCGCGCCCAGTTCGACGACCTCGTGCACCGTCGCGACCGTGCATTTCGCGGCCATCGCCATGACCGGCCCGAAGTTGCGGGCGGTCATGCGGTAGGTGAGGTTGCCCCAGCGGTCGCCGCGTTCGGCCTTGATCAGCGCGACGTCCGCGTGGATCGCGTATTCCAGCACCTGCATCTTGCCGTCGATCTCGCGCGTCTCCTTGCCTTCGGCCAGGATGGTGCCGTAGCCGGTGGGCGTGAAGAACGCGCCGATGCCGGCGCCCGCGGCGCGGATGCGTTCGGCGAGGTTGCCCTGCGGCACCAGTTCCAGCTCGATCTTGCCCTCGCGATACAGCTTGTCGAAGTGCCAGGAGTCGACCTGGCGCGGGAAGCTGCAGATGATCTTGCGCACCCGGCCGGCGGCCAGCAGCGCGGCCAGGCCGGTGTCGCCGTTGCCGGCGTTGTTGTTGACGACGACCAGATCGCGCGCGCCCTGGTCCAACAGCGCGGCGATCAGTTCGTCGGGCAGGCCGGCGGTGCCGAAGCCGCCGATCATCACGGTCGACCCGTCCTTCACGTCCGCGAGGGCCGCCGCCGCGCTTTCAACGATCTTGTCGATCATCGGTCTTGCCACCTCGTCAGTTGGACTGCAATCTACCAAACGGGCCCCGACCCTGGGGCGGAGTGCGGCTCTGGCGTCTGCCGGAGGCCACGAGCGTGCGAAATGACCGCCGATTGGCTCCGGAAGTCACTCGCGCGGCTCCGAAATGCCGGACCATCCGTACGTAGCTCGACGTTGGCGGCTTATGGCAAGACAGTTGTCGCCCTTCCGTGTGAGACTGCTCGGCAGTGCGGGGCTCGGCCCGCACCGGACGCACCCAGAGGCGCCCGAGACAGACATAACGATCTCGGAGACTCTTTCACAAATGCCCATCCGCTCGACTTCCCGGCTGTCCGCGCTGCTGCTGCTGCTGGGCGCGACGACCGCGTTTGCCGACACCGTCGTGCCGCCGCCGGCGTGGCCCTCGATCAAGGATTCGCCCGTCGCGCTGGCCGCCGATCCGGTGCGCCCGCTGCTGATGGGATCGCTGCGCGTGACGCTGGACGCCTCGCCGCTGGCCGACGTGCGCCAGGCCATCGGCGTCGGCGTGAGCCAGCGCCAGGGCAAGGGCACCGATTCGCTCGACTGGCTCTGCTACACCGTCTCCGACGCGTCGCCGATGCAGCGCCTGTGGCTGACGTCCAGCGAGCTGGCGCGCGGCCGCGTCGACGCGGTCGTCGCCGCCGACCTGCCCGCCGGCGCCGGGCCGACGCCGCAATGCCCCGACCTGCCGGCGAAGTTCAAGCCCGTGCGCTTCGACGACGGCCTGTGGCTGGGCGGGATGAGCGCCGAGCTGCGCAAGGCGCTGGGCGTCCCGGTCAAGCCTGGCCCCAATTTCTCCAGCCTGTTCCAGAGCCAGGTCGGCGGGCTGCAGATGGTCAGCTCGACGGTCATCGAGTTCCGCGGCACCCGGGCGGTGTCGCTGCACGTGGCGCACTCGACGCAAAACTAGCGCCGGGCCGACTGAAGGCCCTTTCCTCGTCTTTTCGCGCTTTCGCGGTCAGCCCATATACGGGATGCTCGTAGGTGACGGCTGGTCCGGGCGCAGGCCCGGACCGTCGATTCCCACAAAAGACGAGACGATGATCCGAACCCCTTCCGCCACGGCTCCTCGCCGACGCGCCGCGCGCTGGCGCGCCGCGGTCGCGCTCGCCACGTCGGCATGGCTGGCCCCGGCCGGGGCCGCCGACACGCTGCGCATCGCGGCGTCGCGGGCGCCGGTGTCGTTGCCGTTGTACGTCGCGCAGCAGCGCGGCTTCTTCGCGGACGAGCGCCTCGAGGTCGCGATCACCGACTGCATCGGCGGCACGCGCTGCCTGCGCCAGCTGCTCGACGACCAGGCCGACCTGGCCACGACCTCGGAGATGCCCGTCGTCCTGCACGCCTTCGCGCAGCCGGACGTCGCGATCGTCGCGACGATCGCGCACGCCAGCGACAACCTCAAGCTGATCGCGCGCAAGGCCGGCGGCGTGAGGACGAGCGAGCAACTGACCGGCCGCAAGGTGGGCGTGACCGCCGGCACCGCGGCGCAATACCTGCTCGAGACGCACCTGCTCGACGTCGGCGTCGACCCGCAGCACGTCACGATGGTGCCGCTGCAGGCCGAGGACACGGTGGCGGCGCTGCGCTCGGGCCGCATCGACGCGGTCGCGGTGTGGGAGCCGTTCGGCTACGCCGCGCTGCACGGCGACGATGCCGTCGGCGTGCGGCTGCCGCTGGGCGGGGGCTACATCGAGAGCTACAACCTGGTCGCGCGCCGCGCGCTGTTCAGTCGCGACGACGAGCTCGTGCGCCTGCTGCGCGCGGTCGAGCGCGCGGAGCAGTTCATCCAGGCCCGGCCGGCCGAGGCGCAGGCGATCCTGCGCGAGCAGTTGAAGCTCGACCAGCACTTCGTCGACTGGGTCTGGGGCGGACTCGGCTTTCGGCTGTCGCTGGACCAGGCCCTGGTCAGCACGATGGAGGGCGAGATCCGATGGGCGCAGCGCGAGGGCCATGTCGCCGCCGGCGCGCGGCCCAACGTGCTGACGCTGATCCATGCGGGGCCGCTGAAGACGGTCAAGCCGGCCGCGGTCGGAACGGGCAGCTAGGCCGACGCCATGCGCATCCGCAACCAGCTCCTCGCGTTCGTCACGGCGTCGGTGTGCACCGGCATCCTGGCCGCGGCGATCGTGTTCGCGGCGGGCCGGCGCGAGGACGCGGCCGGCGACGCGCAGGCGCGCGCGCAGGTGACCGAGCACGAGGTCGCGGGCCTGCTCGCGCTGACGCAGGAGGTCGCGCGCTACGCCGAGCCGCGCGCGGCCGAGCAGTGGCGTCTGCGCCATGCGGCGATCGCCGCGGCGCTGGCCGACGACGCCCGCGTCGGCAACAGCCCGGCGCTGGTGGAGCTGCGCGACGTCACGCAGGCGCTGCCCGCGCTGTTCACGCGCCTGGAGGAACTGCCGTCCAACGGCGACGCCTTCACCGCGCGCCGCAAGGAGGCGTTGCTCGACCAGCTGCTGACGAACACGCAGTCCATGAGCGACTACGCCTACCAGTGGTTCCAGGATTCGGTCGAACAGCGCCGGGCCGCGGAGAGCGAGTTCCGCTGGATCGCGCTGGCCGTGCCCTGCGTGATGCTGCTGATGCTGCTGGCCAGCGCCATCGTGGTGCTCCGGCGCGTGCTGCTGCCGATGCAGCGCCTGGACCGCGCCGCCGCCGCCATCCGCCGCGGCGACATGACCTTCCGTCTCGGCAACACCACGCACGACGAGTTCGGCGACCTGTCGCGCGAGTTCGACGCGATGACCGCGGCCCTGATCGCCAGCGACCAGCAGCGCGACCGCTCCGAGCAGCAGCTGCGCGACATCACCGACAACCTGCCCGCGCTCGTGGCCTACATCGACCGCGGGTACGCCTACCAGTTCGCCAACGAGAAGTACCGCGAGTGGCTGGGCATCGATCCGTTCAGCATGGTGAGCCGCCGCGTGCCCGAGGTGCTCGGCGAGGACATCTTCAGCGTGATGTTGGGCAAGATGGACAAGGCGCTGGCCGGCGAACGCGTGCAATGGGAGCGCAGCGTCTGGCGCGACGGCGTCGAGCGCCACCTGCTGGTCGAATACATCCCCGACGTCGCGCCCGGCGGCACGGTGCGCGGCTTCTACGCGCTGTCGGTGGACATCACCGAGCGCCGCGGTGCCGAGCTCGAGATCGCTCGCAGCGAGCAGCGCATGGCCGACCTCACCAACGCGATCCCGGCGATGGTCGGCTACTTCGACATGGCGGAGACCTGCCTCTACGCCAACGACGCCGGCCTGCGCTCGCTGGGCGTCGAGCGCGCGCGCATCCCCGGCATCAGCATGCGCGAGGCGCTCGGCGAGACGGTCTACGCCCAGCACGAGCCCTACGTGCGCGAGGCCTTGCAGGGCCGCCGCGCGCGCCTCGATGGCAAGGTCGAATTCGCCGGCCGCGCCGCGCACTTCCAGGCCCACATGATCCCGGACCGCAGCGACGCCGACGCACAGCGCGGCTTCTACCTGATGACCTTCGACATCACCGCGCTGAAGGAGGCCGAGGCGCGGCGCGCGAAGCTCGAGGGCCAGCTGCGCGCGATCACGGACAACCTGCCGGTGGCCATCACCTATCTCGACGACCAGCAGCGCTACCGCTTCGTCAACCGCACCGGCCTGGAATGGCTTTGCCGCCCGGCCGACGAAGTGATCGGCCAGCGCATCGGCGACCTCCTGCGGCCCGTCGCCTACGAGCGCCGGCGCGAGAACATCGAGACCGGCCTGACCGGCAAGCGCGTCACGTTCGAGGCGGAGTCGATCACCGGCGACGTCACGCGCATCCTGCATTACGTCTACATCCCCGACATCGAGTCCGACGGCCGCGTGGCCGGCCTGTACGGCCTGGCCACCGACGTCTCGGCGCTGAAGAACGTCGAGAAGCAGCTGGGCCTGCTGGTGCGCTCGGACGTGCTGACCGGCGTGGCCAACCGCTACAGCTTCAACGAGACCTTCCCGCTCGCGCTGTCGCGGGCGCGCCGCGCGATGAGCGGGCTGGCGCTGATGTATCTCGACATCGACCACTTCAAGAGCATCAACGACACGCTGGGCCACGCCGCCGGCGACGAGGTGCTGAAGGCGTTCGCGAAGCGGCTGCAGCAGAGCGTGCGCACCACCGACACGGTCGCGCGCCTGGGCGGCGACGAGTTCGTGATCGTGCTCGAGGGCGTCAACGACCCGGACGAGCCGCAGATCGTCGCGCGCAAGATCGTGGCCAACGTCACGAGTCCGTTGACGGTCGAGGGCCGCTCGCTGACGCTCACGACGAGCATCGGCATCGCGTTCCGCCGCGCCATCGTGTCCGCCGACGCGGCCACCGCCGAGGCGATGATCGGCCGCGCAGACGCCGCGCTCTACGCCGCCAAGAAGGCCGGCCGCAACACCTGGCGCGTGATGGCCGACGACGTCCTGATCGAAGAGAAGGGGCTGGCATGAGCGCGCCGCCGCGCCTCTCCGCCCGCGCGCGCGTGACGCGGCGCGCGCTCGCGGGCGCGGCGTGGACGCTCGCCTGGACGCTGGTCTGGGGCTGCATGCTGATGATGTTCGCGAACCGCGCGCATGCGGCGCCGCTGACGCTGGCCGTGTCGACCGGGCCGGTCTCGCTGCCGATCTACGTGGCCCAGGCGCGCGGCTTCTTCAAGGACGAGGGGCTGGACCTGCGCCTGCGCGAATGCAGCAGCGGCCGCGAGTGCTACCAGTGGCTGGCCGACGGCAAGGTCGACATCGCGACCGCCGCCGAGCTGCTCGTGGCCACCGGCAGCTCGGCGCATCGCGAGCTCGCGATCATCGCGACGATCAGCGCGTCCTCCTACCAGATCAAGCTGGTGGCGCGCCGCAGCGCCAAGATCGCCGAGGCGCCGCAGATCCGCGGCAAGCGCATCGGCACGGTGCCGGGCAGCTCGGCGCAATACTTCCTGGACAACTGGCTGGTCTACAACGACATCGACCCGGGCTCGGTGACGGTCGTCGGCCTGCCGCCGGACAAGCTCACGCCGGCGCTGCTGGCGCGCGACGTCGACGCCATCGCGATCTGGGAGCCGCTCGCGTCGACGGCCGCGCTGGCACTCGGCGGCGACGCCGTCACGTTCGCCAGTCCGCGCGTCTACACGCAGCACTTCAACCTCGTCGGTGCGCGGCCGGTGCTGCAGCGGCGCGAGGACGATGTCGCGCGCCTGCTGCGCGCGCTGCTGCACGCGCAGCACGTCATCCAGTCCGAGCCCGAGCTGGCGCGCGCGCTGCTGGCCGAACGGCTGCACCTGCCCCCGGCGCTCACCGCGACGGCGATGGAGAACGAGGACTACCGCGTCCGCCTCGACCAGTCGCTCGTGGCCACGATGCAGAGCGAGGCGCGCTGGGCCGCGCGCAACGCCGACGCGCCGGGCGCGGCCGTCGACGTGCTGCGCGCGATCGACGCGGTGCCGTTGCATCGGGTCGACGCCGCGGCAGTGGGGCTTGTCCAATGAGCGCCGCGACGTCCGTCGAAGAGACTCGCCGCCTGGCCGCATTGCGCGAACTGGGCGTGCTCGACACCTCGCCCGAAGCCGCGTTCGACACGATCACGCGCACCGCCGCGCAGCTGTGCGGCGTGCCGATCGCGCTCATCTCGCTGATCGACGCGCAGCGCCAGTGGTTCAAGTCCAACCTGGGCCTGGCGGGCGTGACGGAGACGCCGCGCGACGTCGCGTTCTGCGACCACGCGATCCGCGACGAGGCGCTGTTCGAGGTGCCCGACGCGACGCTCGACGCGCGCTTCGCGGCCAATCCGCTGGTCACCGGCGACCCCGACATCCGTTTCTACGCCGGTGCGCCGATCACTCTGCCGGGCGGCGAGCGCATCGGCACGGTCTGCGTGATCGACCGCACGCCGCACCGGCTCGACGCCCACCAGCGCGCGATGCTGGTGAGCCTGGCCACGATCGTCGGCGCGATGCTGACGCAGCGCCGCCAGCTGCTGGCCGCAACGAGCCAGTTGGCCGACAGCGAGCTGCGCGTGCGCCGCCTGTACGAGGCCACGCCGGCGATCCTGCATTCGATGGGGTCGGACGGCCGCCTCCTCCACGTCAGCGACCGCTGGCTCGCGCTGATGGGCTACGAGCGCCACGAGGTGGTCGGCCGCGCGTCGCTGGACTTCCTCACGCCGGCCTCGCAGGCGCACGCCCGCGACGTCGTGCTGCCCGCCTTCTTCCGCAACGGGTTCTGCGACCGCGTCGAGTACCAGTTCGTGCGGCGCGACGGCTCGCTGATCGACGTGCTGCTGTCGGCGGTGCTGGAGCGCGGCGATGCCGGCGTCGGCGCGCGCTCGCTGGCGGTGCTGGAGGACGTGACGGCCACCAAGGCGCTGCAGAAGGAACTGGGCCGCACGCACGCGCACCTAGACGCGGTGGTCGACAACATGCCCGCGCTCGCCGGCTACTGGGATCGCGACGCCGTCACCCGCTTCGTCAACCGCGACTTCCAGGCCGCCGTGGGCCTGCCCACCGACCGCCTGATCGGGAGTCGACTGGGCGAGATCCTGTCCGCCATCGACGCCGTCGGCTACGCCGCGCTCGAGCCGCACGTCGAGGCCGTGCTGGGCGGGCGCCGGCAGGAATTCGAGTGGCCGATGCTGACCACGTCCGGCCTGCGCCAGCTGCGCGTGACGCTGGTGCCGGCGCGGCCCTTCGACGACGAGGTCGACGGCTTCTACGGCACCTGGTTCGACATCACCGGCATGAAGTCGCTCGAGCTGCGCCAGCGCAGCAGCGAGCAGCGCTACCGCCTGCTGTTCGACCACCTCGCCAGCGGCCACGCGCTGCACACGATCGAGGTCGACGCGGCCGGCACGCCGGTCAACTATCGCTTCGTCGCGATGAACGCGGCGTTCAGCGCGATGCTGGGCATCGACGCGGCGACGTCGGTGGGCGCGCGCGCGACCGACGTCTTCCCGGCCATCGCCGGCGACCCCGCGGACTGGATCGGCCGCTTCGGCCGCGTCGCCCTGACCGGCGAGCCCGTGCGCTTCGAGCAGCTCGGCGCGTCGGGCCGCTGGTGGGACATCGTCGCCTACCGTCCGGCCCCGGGGCAGTTCGCGGTGATCGCGCAGGACATCTCCGAGCGCAAGCGGCTGGAGGCCGAAGTGACCGAGCTGCGCGCGCGGCTGGCCGAGCGCTGAACCGGCCTCGCCGCGAAGGGTTTGCACCGGTTCGCGGCGCGTGCATTCGCGGTCCACTCGACTTCCCATCATCGGAGCATCGAGGAGACCGCCATGAAGACCACCGCTCTCGTCCTGCTCGCCGCCGCGGCGGCCCTGGCCTGCGCCGGCGCGCGCGCCGACGTCTTTCCGAAGGAGTCGCTGATCAGGAACGATCGCCACGACGTCGCCGGCGGCCACGGCACCGTCTACGGCGAGTATGCGTTCACGCGCGACAAGGCGCTCAAGGACCAGGCCATCAAGGAAGTCAGCTGGCTTCGCCTGGAGCCGGGCGACTCGATCGGCTACCACCCGCACGTCACCAACGAGGACGTCTACGTGATCGTCTCGGGCGAGGGCGTGTTCAAGGACAAGGACGGCAAGGACAAGCCCGTCAAGGCCGGCGACGTCGCCATCGTGCGCAAGGGCGAGTCGCACGGCATCGCCAACACCGGCAAGGTGCCGCTGGTCTTCGTGGACGTCATCGCGGAGCAGTAGGACGTCACGCCATCCGCTCGACGAGGTGCGCCCGGTTCGCGGGCGGCTCGTAGGGCTCCGGCCAGTACTCGACGATGCGCCGCACGCGGCCGTCGACAGTCTCGAAGAACGAGATCGCGCGCGCCCGCAGCACGCTGTCGGTGATGCCGACATCGGAGACGGCGTCGCGCTCGTCGCCGACGATGCGGTGGATCGCGAAATCCCAGCGCCCATGCGCCGGGTACTCCGCGTTCACGCGCACGAAGCGCTCGGCGCCGCGGATGCGCTCCTTCGTCTGCGGCCACTCGAGCACGAAGTCGGGCGCGAGCACCGTCGCGACGGCGGCGAAGTCGTTGCTCTGCATCAGCGTCCAGAACTGGCGGACGATGTCCACCGCGGTGCTCGTCATGGGGCCATCCCTATACTGGCGGTCAGCGATTCTGCATTGGAACGGAGCACTCGATGATTCGTTGGCAAGGGATGGCGCTCGGAGTCGTCGCGCTGGTCTTCGCGCAGGGCGGCGCGCTGGCGGCGGTCGCGCCCGAGGCGGCGCGGGACCTGGTGAAGAAGTCGGGCATGTGGCTCGAGATGGACTCGCTGGGCGGCCAGGTGCGCGCCGGCATGGCGGGCGCGCTGGCCCGCAATCCCGGCGCGCTGCCCGAGGCCACGAAGGCTCGCCTGCTGGGCTGCGCCGCGACGGCGTACGGCGCGGAGGCCCTGCGCGCGACCGCGACCGATGCGGTGGCCGGCGCGCTGCAGCCCGCGGACGTGCCGGTACTCGTCGCGTGGTACGACAGCGAGCTCGGCCACCGGATCGCGGCCCTGGAGCAGGCGTCGGCCGCGAAGGTGGCCGATCCCGCGGAACGCCTGCGTCGCGGCGAGCAGTTGCTGCAAGCCGCGTCGCCCGGGCGACGGGCTTCCCTGCAGGCGATGCTCGCCGAGACGCGCTCGGCCGACGTCATGGCCGACACCGCCATCGAGATGGCCATCGCGGTGCGCGAGGGCCTGGCCAGGGCCGATCCTTCGGCGACGCCCCGCGCGATCGCCGACATCAAGGCCGACCTGGACGCCAAGCGGCCGCAACTCGTGGCGCGCTACGCCCAGATGGGCCTGCCCGCCTACGCGTTCGCCTACGACGGGCTGGACGACGACGACCTCAAGCGCAACGTCGACTACCTCGCCAGCGCCGCGGCCAAGGCCTACAGCGACGCGTCGGTGCGCGGCGTCGCGCGGGCCTTGAACGACGCGTCGGTCGCGCTGGGCCGCTGCCTGAAGGACGCGGGCGCCGCCAAGGCGCCCTGACCTGCGTCGCGGCGACGCAAGCCGCCATCCAGGGGGCCGCGGCCGAGCGTGCGCACGACGCCCGGACGGAGCGCTGGCCACACACTGGGGGGTATCGGGCGAGAGACCCGCGACGGCGAGCGCATCGAGCTCCGGCGACCGACGCGGGACGCTAGTCGGCCTGCCGCCAGCCCGGCTGCGACTTGTTGAGCTCGTTCTGCTTCTTCAGCCACTCGTGCAGCGGACGGAAGTACTCGAGCAGCGCGCCGGCGTCGAGGTGATCCGTGCCCGTCATGCGCTGAAGCGTGAGCTGCGCCGGCGCCGACTGGCCCGCCTCCAGCATCGCCTTGAGCTTCGCGCCCGCGGGCTTGCTGCCGTAGAACGTGCAGCGGTTGAGCGGGCCGCTGTAGCCGCTCGCGGCGCACATCGCCTTGTAGAACTGGAACTGGTAGAGCGTCGCCAGGTAATAGCGCGCGTACGGCACGTTGCCGGCGATGTGGTACTTCGCGCCCGGGTCGAAGTCGGCCTCGCTGCGCGCGACCGGCGCCGCGACGCCCTGGTACTGCTCGCGCAGCGCCCACCAGGCCTTGTTGTAGTCGGCCGGCTTGACCTGGCCGGAGAAGACCTCCCAGCGCCACTTGTCGATCAGCAGGCCGAACGGCAGGAACGCCACCTTGTCGAGCGCGGTGCGCAGCTGCAGCGGGATGTCGGCCTCGGCGGGCGGCAGCTCGTCGATCAGGCCGATCTGCTTGAGGTAGGGCGGCGTGACGGCCAGCGCCACCGAGTCGCCGATGGCCTCGTGGAAGCCATCGTCGGCGCCGGCGCGGAACAGGTACGGCTGCGGCACGTAGGCCCGTCCGTACATCAGGTGGCCTTCCTCGTGGTGCACCGTCGTGAAGTCGTCGGCGTCGACCTTGATGCACATCTTGATGCGCAGGTCCTTCGGGTCGCTGAAGCCGTACCAGGCACTCGCATGGCAGACGGCGTCGCGATCGCGCGGGCGCACGAACTGCGAGCGTTCCCAGAACGTGGCGGGCAGCGGATCGAAGCCGATCGATGTGTAGAAGCGCTCGGCGTAGGCGGCCATCGCCTTGCCGGCGACGATGTCGGCGGCATGCGCGGCGTCGCTGCTCGGGTCGGCCGTGGGCGAGAACGCGAGCGCGGCGTCGGGATGCTGGGCCACGATCTGCTTCTTCAGCGCGCCCTCGAGGTCGATCATCCGCACGTTGGCGAACGCCGGGTCGGTGGGCTGCACGATGTCGTAGACGTTGCCCCACTCCTGCGCCCACGGGTTGCCGAGCAGGTGGGCGGGGATCATGCCGTCGGGGCGTTGCGCAGCCGCGCCGTACTTCTGGATCAGCTTGAAGCGGACGTAGGCGTGCAGCTCCTTGTACAACGGCTGAAGCTGCTGCCAGGTGGCCTCGAGCTCGGCCGAGAACTGCGCCGGCGTCATGTCGTAGCCCGCGCGCCAGAGGTCGCCCGTGTCCTTGAAGCCGAACTCGCGCGCGCCCTGGTTGGACAGCTCGACGAGCCGCGCGTACTTGTCGCGCATTGGCGGGGCGATCGCGTGCCAGCCGGTCCACAGGTCCAGCAGCTCCTTGGGGTCGCGCGACCTGGCCATGCGCACGCCGATGTCCTCGATGCCCAGGCAGTTCGTCGTGTCGCCCTTGAGGCAGTACTTGCCCTTGCCGTACATGCCTTCCAGCGCGAGCGAGGTCTGCGCGAGCTCGGCCACCAGCTTCGGGTCGGTGGGACTGCCGTTCAGATCGAGCAGCTTGAACTTGCGCGCCAGCGCGGGCGGCAGCGCGAGCTTGTCGAAGCGGCGGCCCGCGATGACGAACTCGTTGATCTTCAGGCTCTCGCGCTCGCGCGACTTGGACGCCGCGTAGTCCGTGTCGTCGTTGATGTCGGTCTGGCTCATCCAGCCCGCGTGCACGCTCTCCACGTCCAGCGCGGCCAGCTCGGCCTCGACCTTGTCCATGAATGCCTGCGCCTCGGCGACGGTAGGCGGCTTGGCCTTGGGCGGTACCGCGGACGCGGCCAGCGGCACGGCCGCGATCATGAACAGAAGACAGAGGCGAGACTGCATCGAAGAATCCTTTTTCGGGGATGTGGGCGGGAGAACGCGATCGTTCAGGCTTCGTCGGCCGGCTTCGTCTTGCGGGCCGGACGCGCGGCCGCCTTCCTTGCGGCGGGCTTCTTCTCCGCGGCAGGCGTCTTCGCGGCCGCGGTCTTGCGCGCCCGCGGCGTCTTGGCGGCGGCGACGGGTGCGACCGCCTCGACCGGGGCCGGTGCCGGCGCCGGGACTTCGGCGACGGGCTCGGCCGCCGGCGCCGGCGCGGCGTTCTTGCGCGCCGCGTTGCCGCGTCCGCCGCGGCCGCCGCGATTGCCGCGCCGCGACCCGGCCTCGCGCGGCGGCGCGATGTCGGCGTCGGTGACGGCTTCGTCGGTGACGTAGGTGTCGGCGTCGGGGGCCGGCTCGGACGGCGGATTGACCGTGCGCCCGGCCTGCGACGCGCGCGCCGCGTCGGCGAAGCGCTCGGCCGCGTCGTCGTCCTCCTCCTCGTCGGCGTACGGCAAGGCGTGCTGCTGCGGCGGCTCGACGGCCACGGCGGGCTCGAAGTCATGTCGCTCCGGCGCGTTGCGGCCACGGCCCCCACGCGCGCGCCCGCGGCCGCGCGGCTCGCGCGCCTCGGCGTCGCCGACGCGATGCGTCACCGGCAGCACCTCGGGCGCGGACGACGCGGGCTCGCCGGCCGGCGCGCCGGCGTCCGCGCCGCCGCTGCGGAACACGTAGGCGTTGGACTTCTCGTCGCGGCCCATCTTCAGGAAGCCGCGCGCCTGCATCTCCTCGAGCAGGCCGCCGAAGCTGCGGAAGCCGTAGTAAGACTCGCTGAAATCGGGCTTGCGGCGCTTGATGGCCTCCTTGAGCACCGAGGCCCAGACCTTGTCGCCGTCGCTGCGCTCGGCATACAGCGCCTCGAAGGTCTGCAGCGCCATCTCGACGCCCTTGGTGCGGCGCGCCTCGGCTTCCTCGCGGCGGCGGCTCTCCTCCGGATTGCCGCCCGGCGCGGCCGGCTTGCGGCTCGCGGCGGGCGGCGGGCGCGCCTCGCGCCGGGTGGACTGGCGGCCGCTCTCGCGCACGAGGTCGTCGTAGAAGATGAACTCGTCGCAGTTGGCGGTGAGCAGGTCGGAGGTCGACTGCTTGACGCCCACGCCGATCACCTGCTTGTTGTTCTCGCGCAGCTTGGACACGAGCGGCGAGAAGTCGGAGTCGCCGCTGATGATGACGAAGGTGTTGACGTGCGACTTGGTGTAGCAGAGGTCCAGCGCGTCGACGACGAGCCGGATGTCCGCCGAGTTCTTGCCGGACTGGCGCACGTGCGGGATCTCGATCAGCTCGAAGTTCGCCTCGTGCATCGTCGACTTGAAGCCCTTGTAGCGCTCCCAGTCGCAGTACGCCTTCTTGACGACGATGCTGCCCTTGAGCAGCAGGCGTTCCAGCACGAGCTTGATGTCGAACTTGTCGTGCTGGACGTCGCGCACGCCGAGCGCGACGTTCTCGAAGTCGCAGAACAGCGCCATGCTGGTGACGTCGGGGGAGGTGGCCATGGTGTCTTTCGTTGGGTGTTCTTGGAGGATGGGTCGCGCGCGCGTCACGCGCGGGCGCGTGCCTCGGGCCAGGTGCAGTACGGGGCCGTCGCGAGGCTGGAGTTGAAGTAGCGCGCATCATGCGTCACCTCGGCGCCCAGCCAGCCGGGGCGTTCGAACGCCGCGTCTTCGGAGGGGAGTTCGATTTCGGCGACCACGAGGCCCGCATTGTCGCCCTGGAACTCGTCGACCTCCCATTTCGCGCCGGCATGCTCGATCACGCGCCGCGTCTTGCGCACGACCGGGCCGTCGCACAGCGCCAGCAGCTGCTCGGCATCGGCGACGGGAATCGGGTACTCGAACTCCGCGCGGGTCGCGCCGACGCTGACGCCCTTGATCGTCAGCCAGGCCTGATCGCGCACGACGCGCACGCGCACCGTGCGCAGCTTGTCGCGGTTGAGGTAGCCCTGCGCGTAGGGCACCGCCGGCGCGGCGCGCCAGCCGTCGCCGACGACCAGGAACTTGCGTTCGATCTCGATGCCCATGGGGTGCCCCGGATTTGTCCTGCCTGCATTGTCGCGGGCCGGGACGGTAGAGTCGCCTCCATGAACAAGTTGACCAAGGATCGCCTCGGCGGCGCGCTGCTGGTGGCGACCGGCGCGGCGACGGTGCTCGCCGGCAGCGGCTATGGCATGGGCACGCTGCGCGCGATGGGCTCGGGCTTCTATCCGGTGGTGCTGGGCGTGCTGCTGGCGCTGATCGGGGCGGTGCTGTTCGCCTCCGCGACGCGCGCGCCGGACGCCCACCTCGCCAGCGCGCCCGCCGAGACGGCGCACCTGTCCGGCCCCGTCGTGCAGTGGCGCGGCTGGCTGTGCATCCTGGGCGGCGCGCTGTCGTTCGTCGTGCTGGGCCAGCACGGCGGGCTGGTGCCGGCGTCGTTCGTGTCGGTGTTCGTCGCGGCGCTCGGCGACCGCAACAACAGCGTGCGCGACGCGGCGCTGCTGGCCGCGCTGATGACGATCCTCGGCGTCGTGGTCTTTCACTACGGCCTGCACCTGCTGCTGCCCTTGTTCCAGTGGTGAGGCCATGCACGACAGCCTGATGCAACTGATGTACGGCTTCGGCGTCGCGCTGCAGCCGGACAACTTCATGTGGTGCGTGTTCGGCGTGCTGGTGGGCAACCTGATCGGCGTGCTGCCCGGCATGGGGCCGCTGTCGACGATCTCGATGCTGCTGCCGCTGACCTACGTCATCGCGCCGGTGCCGGCGATCCTGATGCTGGCCGGCATCTTCTACGGCTCGCAGTACGGCGGCGCGATCGGCGCGATCCTGCTGAACCTGCCCAGCCATCCGCCGCACGCGGTCACGTGCCTGGACGGCTATCCGCTGACTCTGCGCGGTAAGGGCGGCACGGCGCTGGGCATCACGATGATGGCGTCGTTCTTCGCGGCGTCGGTGGGCATCGTCGTGATGATCTTCCTGTCGCCGCTGCTGGTGAAGGCGGCCAACAGCTTCGGCCCGGCCGACACCTGCGCCATCATGCTGCTGGGCCTGCTGGCCGGCGCGACGATGGCGCGCGGCTCGCCGCTGAAAGGCGTCGCGATGACGATCTTCGGCCTGCTGTGCGGCGCCGTGGGCACCGACGAGATGACCAGCACCGCGCGCTACACGCTGGGCGTCACCGAGCTGCGCGACGGCATCGAGCTGGGCGGCCTGACGATGGGGCTGTTCGGGGTCGCCGACTTCCTCGTCAGCGTCAACCGCACGACGATCAGCCCGTCGCGCGCGCGCGTCCGCATGCGCGACATGCGCCCGAGCGTCGCGGAGATGCGGCAGTCGTTCTGGCCGATGCTGCGCGGCACCGGCGTGGGCACGCTGTTCGGCGCGCTGCCCGGCACCGGCCCGACCATCACCACCTTCATCGCCTACGCGCTCGAGCGCAAGTGGTCGAAGACGCCGGAGCGCTTCGGCAAGGGCGCGCTCGAGGGCGTCGCGGCGCCGGAGGCCGCGTCGCATTCGAAGACGCAGGTCGACTTCATCCCGACGATGTCTCTCGGCATCCCCGGCGACGCCGTGATGGCGCTGATCCTGGGCGCACTGATCATCAAGGGCATCCAGCCCGGGCCGCAGCTGATCTCCGACCACCCCGACATCTTCTGGGGCCTGATCGCGAGCTTCTGGATCGGCAACGTGCTGCTGGTGATCCTCAACGTGCCGCTGATCGGCGTGTGGGTGCGGC
This sequence comes from Scleromatobacter humisilvae, assembly GCF_023231945.1. GTDB lineage: Bacteria > Pseudomonadota > Gammaproteobacteria > Burkholderiales > Burkholderiaceae_C > Scleromatobacter > Scleromatobacter humisilvae. The sequence goes on along the minus strand of NZ_JAJLJH010000001.1, from coordinate 1,091,821 downwards.
TGCTGCAGGTGCCGTACCGCTTCCTGTTCCCGTCGGCGCTGTTCTTCATCGCGGTGGGTGTCTACTCGACGCGCAACAACCTGTTCGACGTCGCCATCGTGGCGGCCTTCGGCGTCATCGGCGCGATCCTGCTGGCGCTCGAGTTCCCGCTGTCGCCCATCGTGCTGGGCTTCGTGCTGGGGCCGATGCTGGAGCCGAACTTCCGCCGCGCGATGCTGCTCTCGCGCGGCGAGCTGTCGGTGTTCGTGACGCGTCCGGTGGCCGCGGGCTTCGTCGCGGCGAGCGCGTTGCTGGTGCTCGTGCAGGTCGTGGCCTGGTGGCGCGGTCGGCGGCGCGCGCAAGCGGCTTGACGCAGGTAAACGCCGAGCAGGACCGGCTCCACGGTCGGGCAGAATCGTCGCCATGTCGCCGATCCGCACGTCCCTTTTGCTCGCCGCCTCCCTCCTCGCCGTTGCGGCTGCTGGGGCCACCACCGTCAAGACCGGCAAGCCCGCCGCGTCGCAGCCGGCCGCGCCGACCTGGGCCACGCGCGCGCAGTTGCGCGAGTGCGCGGACACCGAGGCCGGCCTGAAGGAGCGCTTCCGCGCGATCGACGCGTCCAACACCGCGCACGAGAAGCGGTTCGACCAGCTCGAGGCGGAGAACACGCGCCTGGAGCAGCTGCACGACCAGCTCGATCACGACAGCGACATCGCGGTGAAGGCGTTCAACGTGCTGGTCAAGGAGCACAACGAGCACATCAGGCAGTTGAACCAGGACGCCGCCGACTCGCGGCCCGTGAACGACGCCTACAACGCCGACATGAGCGCCTTCAACCACAAGTGCTCGGGCCTGCGCTACCACCTCGAGGACATGGAGGCCGTCACGCGCGAACGGCAGAAGGCGGCGGCGCAGGCCGCGGCCGCGTCGACCGGCCTCTAGAACGCCAGTTCCATCTTCGCGGTGTCGCCCACGCGCAGGCGCGCGCCCGCGGCGCCGCGCGCGTAGATGCCGAACACGGTCGCGCCCGGCCGGCGTTGCTGCGACAGGCGCGTCAACGCGTCGCCGAAGCTGTCGTCGACACGCGCCGACGCCGGGTCGACGTTGGGCACGACGCAGCGGATGCACGGCGCGGTGATCTCCAGCCGCGTGGCGTCGTCGCCCTGCCATTCGAGCGCCGCGAGGCTTTCCTCGATGAACGCGTTGCCGTCGCCGCCGGGGATCTCGAGGACGACGTTGGCGCGGAAGCGCCGCGGGTCGGTCGCGCCCCATTGCGCCTCGAGCGCCGCGACCGAGGGCGTGAAGACCAGGTGCAGCGCGTTGTTGCCCTCGCGTGCGAGCGCGGCCTCGCCGAGCCGCACGAGCCGCAGCGGCGCGCCGACGACGCGCTCCAGCCACGCGGCGACGGCGTCGCCAGCATCGGCGGCGTCGAAGGTGTCGTGGCGGGCGCGGAGGTCGTTCCATATCTTCACGCTGCACGGCGCAAGGTCGTCCGGGACGGCGACCTCGTCGGCGCCGGCCGCGCCCAGGCGCAGGCCCGCGCGCGTCATGCGCGGCTGCACGAGCGCGAGGCGCGGATGCGCGCCCTGCCACGTGACCACGCCCTGCGCATCGACGATCGCCCATTCGCGGTCGCCGGCGGCGCCGCCGCGCGCGTCGAGCGCGAGTTCCTGCACGGGCATGCCGGCGCAGGCCTTGATCGGGTAGACCACCAGCGCCGCGGCGGTGCAGGCGAGTTCGAAGTCGGCGATGGACATGGGGCGCCACTATGCCCGAACGCCTCGGGTACAGTCCAATTTCAACAGACCCCGGCCTTCCCATGACAGTTCGCGTCCTCACCGGCATCACCACCACCGGCACTCCGCACCTCGGCAACTATGTCGGCGCCATCCGCCCGGCCGTCGCGGCCAGCAGGCGCGCGGACGTCGAGAGCTTCCTGTTCCTGGCCGACTACCACGCGCTGGTCAAGTGCGACGACCCGGCCCGCGTCGAGGAATCGCGCCTGGCGCTGGCCGCCACGTGGCTGGCGGCGGGGCTGGATCCCGAGCGCGTCGTGTTCTACCGCCAGAGCGACATTCCCGAGATCCCCGAGCTGAACTGGCTGCTCACCTGCATCACGCCCAAGGGCATGATGAACCGCGCCCACGCCTACAAGGCCGCGACCGACGCCAACGCCGGCGGCGAGCCGGACGACGGCATCAACATGGGCCTGTTCTGCTACCCGGTGCTGATGTCGGCCGACATCCTGATGTTCAACGCGCACCAGGTGCCCGTCGGCAAGGACCAGGTGCAGCACATCGAGATGGCGCGCGACATCGCCCAGCGCTTCAACCACATGTTCGGCCAGGGCCAGGCGCTGTTCACGCTGCCCGAGGCCGTGACCGACGCCGAGATGCAGCTGCTGCCGGGGCTGGACGGCCGCAAGATGTCCAAGAGCTACGACAACGCGATCCCGCTGTTCGACGGCGGCGCCAAGGCGCTGTCGTCGGCCATCGCACGCGTGGTCACCGACTCGAAGCTGCCCGGCGAGCCCAAGGATCCCGACGCCTCGCACCTGGTCACGCTGTTCGACGCCTTCGCGACGCCCGACGAGCGCGCCGCGTTCCGCGCCGAGCTGCGCGCCGGCCTGGCCTGGGGCGAGGCGAAGAAGCGGCTGCACGACGTGATCGATCGCGAGATCGGGCCGATGCGCGCCAAGTACGAGCAGTTCATGGCGCGGCCGGAGCTGATCGAGGAACAGTTGCTGATCGGCGCGAGGAAGGCCCGCGCGATCGCCGGGCCGTTCCTGCACACGCTGCGCGAGGCGGTCGGCCTGCGCCGCTTCCGCCCGCTCGCGGCGGCGCCGGTGGCGGCGTCGACGGCCGACGGGCCCGCGCTGGCCACGTTCAAGCAGTACCGCGAGGCGGACGGCCAGTTCTACTTCAAGCTGGTGGGCGCGGGCGACGCCCTGCTGCTGCAGAGCGCCGCCTTCGCGCAGGGACGCGACGCGGGCGTGTGGGTCGGCCGCCTCAAGAAGGAGGGCGCGGCCGCGCTGGCGGGCGCCCCGGTGACGCTGGCCGCCGACGAGGCGACGGTGCGCGCCGCGCTCGACCGCTTCCTGGACGTCGAGTAAGGCTGCGTAAAGAAGCGCCGCCCGCTTGCACAGCGCGGCCGAAACGGCGCAACATGTTGCTGCAGAGCGGCGCGCCCGGAACGGCGTTTGCCGCAAATGGGGCATGGCGGCGATCCCGCGCATGCCATCAGCCACAGCGAGGTTTCGTCATGCACAGCCTTCACGCTACCCCTCACTTCGCCCGCCTGGTGCTGGGCACGCTGGCCGCCGTCGCGCTGCTGGCGGCCATGTCGGCCGTCGCCGCGAGCACGCTCATCACCAGCGACCAGTTCGCGCCCGGCTGGCAGGCGCACGCCAAGCCGCTCATCAACATGGGCCCCACGCGCACCGTCGACCGCACCAAGTGGTTCGTGCCGGGGCTGCTGGCGCGCGGCGAATACGTGCTCGTGCAGCGGGATGGCGACAAGGCCGAGGTGATCGACGGCTACCGCGTCACGGTCAAGGGCGGACTCGAGAAGCAGTACATGCTGCTGGAGCCGGGCTACGGCAACGTCGAGGCCCTGCCGATCGCGGACGTGCCGGCGCTCAAGCCGCACATGTCCCCCAGCGCCGCGGCGCTGCAGTAGGCGGCGGTGCCCTCCGGCCGGCGCCGTGCGCCCCGGCACCTCCGGTATGCTGGCGGCATGCCGCTAGACACCCTCCATTTCCAGACCGGCGACTCGCCGAAGTCCACCATCATCATCCTGCACGGATTGGGCGCGAGCGCGACCGACTTCGTGCCGGTCGGCCGCCAGTGGAACCTGCGCGCGATCGGAGATGTCCGCTTCGTCTTCCCGGATGCGCCGGTGCGCCCGGTCACCATCAACGGCGGCATGCAGATGCCGGCCTGGTACGACATCCTGGGCGTCGACCTCGTCCGCCGCGAAGACGAGAAGAGCCTGCGCGAGTCGGCGGCCGACGTGCAGGCACTGATCGACCGCGAGGTGGCGCAAGGCATCCCGGCCTCGCGCATCGTGCTGGGCGGCTTCTCGCAAGGCTGCGCGATGACGCTGCTCGCCGGCCTGCGCGCGCCGCAGCGGCTGGCCGGCCTGCTGGGCATGTCCGGCTACCTGCCGCTGGCCGCCACGACGGCCGCCGAACGCAGCGAGGCCAACCGCGACGTGCCGATCTTCCTGGCCCATGGCCGCATGGATCCGGTCGTGCCGTACGCGCGCGGCGTCGAGACGCGCGACGCGCTCGTCGAGCTGGGCCATCCGGTGGAATGGCACGAGTACCCGATGCAGCACTCGGTCTGCCAGGAAGAGATCGACGACATGCAGGCCTGGCTGCTGAAGGTTCTGGCCTAGAAGAGTCCGGCCTGGGCCGGCTTCGCGCCGGGCTCGACGACGACGGCGTCGCCCACCGAGACCACCCCGCCGTGGATCACGCGCGCCGTCGTGCCGCCGTGCCCGCGCATCGCGTTGTAGCCGCCGGGGCCCAGCAGCGTCTCCATCTTCGAGCACGGGTCGCACGGCCCGGTGACGACGATCAGCACGTCGGGCCCGAGGCGCACCTGCAGCGGCTGGTCGGGGAACAGCGCGTGCTGCGCGAGCAGGTTGATGCCGGAGACGACCAGGTTGCGCCGCAGGTCGGCGGCGGCGACGTCGCGATCGGCCCAGAGCCGGATCAACGGGAGGTGCTCGGCCTGGATCAGCGTGACCTGGCGCTTGCCGCCGCCGGCGCGGCTGGGCGGCTTGGCGGCGCTGCGGTCGCCCTCCAGGCCGCGATCGGCCAGGGCGCGGGCGGACGACACCGCCACCGCCGCCTGGTCGCGGCCGGGACGCAGGTAGATTGCCTCGACCCGGCCCGCGCGCGGGAAGCGCGCGGTCAGCGCGCGCAGGTCGTCCATCGAACGATGGCCGGGGCGCGCGGCCCGGGGGTGCCGGGCGCGCGCCGAGGCGTCACAGCGGCTTCTTCGCCAGCTTGCCCTTGGGCATGACCGACGTCACCGGCGGCGTCGGACGGTCCGATCCGGCCGTCTTCGGCGGCGCGGCGTCCTTCTTCGGCTTCTTCTCGTTCTTGCTTGCGCGTTGTTCCTTGCCCATGGCATTGACTCCGGTTGGTGGATGAAGACTTCGGCCGAAATGGTAAGGCATTGCGGGGGCGCGCGAGGCGCAGCCCGGCCATTTCAGCAAACTCTGCAGTCGCGCTGGCAAATTTTTCGCGGCCCGGTTTTGAAGGCCGCGTCGCTCGACAGTGGACCCGCCGACGGTCGGGCATGCCACTTGCCAAATTCGTCGCCATGCAGGACGGATGATCTGCCTGCATCGCCCGGGAGCAGCCTTCGCAGGCCGCTCCGCCTCCCCGTTTCACCGCAACGGCCCTGAAGGACCGAACGACATGGCGCGCCCCAAGAAAACCGCGAAGACGAGCGACCCCGAAGCGACCAGCCTGCCCAAGGCGCCCACGGGCATCCAGGGGCTGGACGAGATCACCGGCGGCGGCCTGCCGCGCGGCCGTCCCACGCTGCTGTGCGGCTCCGCGGGCTCGGGCAAGACGATGCTCGCCGCGGAATTCCTCGTGCACGGCGCGCTGCAATACGACGAGCCCGGCGTGTTCATGATGTTCGAGGAGAACGCCGAGGAGCTGACGCAGAACCTGCGCTCGCTGGGCGTCGACCTCGACAAGCTGCAGCGCCAGAAGAAGATCGCGATCGACCACGTCCACATCGAGCGCAACGAGATCCAGGAGACCGGCGAGTACGACCTCGAGGGCCTGTTCATCCGCCTCGGCCACGCCATCGACAGCATCGGCGCGAAACGCGTCGTGCTCGACACCATCGAGGCGCTGTTCTCCGGCCTGCCCAACCACGCCGTGCTGCGCGCCGAGCTGCGCCGGCTGTTCCGCTGGCTGAAGGATCGCGGCGTCACCGCCATCATCACCGGCGAGCGCGGCGAGACGTCGCTGACGCGCTTCGGCCTCGAGGAGTACGTGGCCGACTGCGTGATCCTGCTCGATCACCGCATCGTCGACCAGGTGTCGACGCGGCGCCTGCGCGTCGTCAAGTACCGCGGCACGGCGCACGGCACCAACGAGTATCCCTTCCTGATCGCCCCCGACGGCATCTCGGTGCTGCCGATCACCTCGCTGCGGCTGGAGCACCAGGCCTCGTCCGATCGCGTGTCCACCGGCATCGACGGGCTTGACGACATGCTGGGCGCCGCCGGCGTGTACCGCGGCAGCAGCACGCTCGTCTCGGGCGCGCCGGGCACCGGCAAGAGCAGCGTGGGCGCCAGCTTCGCCGACGCGGCGTGCCGGCGCGGCGAGCGCGCGCTGCTGTTCGCGTACGAGGAATCGTCAAGCCAGCTGATGCGCAACATGGCCTCGATCGGCCTGGATCTCGCCCAGTGGGAGCGCCAGGGCCGGCTTCGCATCGACGCCTCGCGCCCGACGCTGCACGGCCTCGAGCAGCACCTGGTGCACATGTACAACCTGGTGCGCGACTTCAAGCCGTCCGTGGTGGTGGTCGATCCGATCAGCAACCTGTCGATGGATCGCGACGACCGCTCGCTCAAGCCGACGCTGATGCGCTTGATCGACTACCTGAAGCAGCAGGGCGTCACGGCGCTCTTCACCAGCCTGACCAGCGACGCGGGCGTGGACGTGGCCGATTCGCAGGTGGGCGTGTCGTCGCTGATGGACACCTGGATCCTGCTGTCCAACCTGGCCGGCAACGGCGAGCGCACGCGCACGCTGCAGGTCCTGAAGTCGCGCGGCATGGCGCATTCGCACCAGGTGCGCGAGTTCGTGATGGGCAACAAGGGCGTCGATCTCGTCGACGTCTACCTGTCCGGCGACCGCGTGCTCACGGGCACGGCGCGCGTCTCGCAGGTGGCGCAGGAGGAGGCTGCGAGCGACCTGCGCCGGCGCGACCACGAACGGCGCGTGAAGGAACTCGCCGCCCATCGCAAGGCGATCGACGCGCAGATCGCGGCGCTGAATGCGCAGGCCGACGAGCGCGCCGGGGAGGTGGAGTTCGCCATCGAGCGCGAGCGCCTGCACGCCGAGGGCGCGTCCTCGCGGGCCCGCGCGATCGCGCAGTCGCGCGACGTGCCACCGCCACGGCCGCGTCCGCCACTGGTGCGCCCGACGGCGCGAAAGGAGGAGAAATGAACGCGCACAAGTCCTCCGCCAAGCCCAAGGCCAGCGCGAGCGCCAGCCTCGCGGAGCTGGTCGAGAAGGCGCTGCACGAGGAGCAGCCCGAGGTCGCCGAGTGGCAGCTGCGCCTCTACGTCGCCGGCCAGACGGCGAAATCCATCGCCGCGTTCGAGAACCTGAAGCGGGTGTGCGAGACGCACCTGGCCGGGCGCTACTCGATCGAGGTGGTCGACCTGCTGCTCAACCCGCGCCTGGCCGCGGGCGACCAGATCCTGGCGGTGCCCACGCTGGTGCGCAAGTTCCCCGAGCCGATCCGCAAGATCATCGGCGACCTGTCCAACGAGGAGCGCGTGCTGGTCGGTCTCGACGTCCAGCCGCGGCGGTAGGCCGGCATGGGCGTCAGCGAATTCAAGCCGTATGTGCTGAGGCTCTACGTGACCGACGCCACGCCGAAGTCCGCGCGCGCGATCGTCAACACGCGCCGCATCCTCGAGGAGCACCTGCCGGGCAGCTACTCGCTGGAGATCCTCGACATCGCCGAGCACGTGGCGCAGGCCGCCGAGGACCAGATCATCTGCGCGCCCACGCTGCTGCGCCTGGCGCCGCCGCCGGCGCGCCGAATCATCGGCGACATGTCGGACGTGGCACGCGTCCTCAAGGGACTCGACGTCCCGGTCGGACGGTAGGCACGCGGCCTGCAGAGACGTGGTCATGAGCAAGGACCAATTCGAACGCGACACCGCCACCGGGGGCGACGCGGCGGACGACGAGCTGGCGCGGCTGCGGCGCGCCAACGTCGAGCTCGAGACGCGCCTGGGCGAGGCCGAGGACACGCTGGCGGCGATCCGCAACGGCGACGTCGACGCGCTGATCGTCGGCGAGGACATCTACACGCTCGACAGCGCCCAGGCCGCCACCAACGCGATGCGCAAGGACGTGCTGGCGCAGATGCAGGACGCGGTGCTGGCGTTCGACGTCGACGACCACGTCATCTACATGAACCCCGCCGCCGAGTCGCAGTACGGCTGCAGCGCCACCGAGATGCTCGGGCGCGAGCGCGGCGAACTGTTCCGCGAGCGCTGGCCGGACGCGGAGCGCGCCATGCACGCGCGCGAGAGCCTGCGCAGCACCGGCAGCTACCGGGCGGAGTCGGTGCACGTGCGGCGCGACGGCCACGAGATGCACGTGGAGTGCACCGTCTCGCTGCTGGAGGACGGCGCGCGCGAGCCGCTGGGCACGATGTCCGTGATCCGCAACATCGACGAGCGCGCGCAGTCGCAGGCCACGCTGGCGCTGGCCGCCGCGGCGCTGGCCCAGCGGGAACGCCAGTTCGCGACGCTGGTGGAGAACTCGCCCGACATCTTCTCGCGCTTCGACCGCGACCTGCGCCATCTGTACGTGAGCCCGGTCGTCGAGCGCTACACCGGCGTGCCGGCGGCCGCGTACCTCGGTCGCAGCGCGGCCGAGATGGGCATGATGCCCGACGTGCAGTCCGAGTGGGAGCGCGCGGTGCGCCGCGTGTTCGAGACCGGCGCCGTCGGCGCGATCAAGTTCCGCTTCAGCGGCGTGGGCGGGCAGGCGTGGATGTTCTCGTCGCGGCTGATCCCCGAATTCGCCGACGACGGCGAGGTGGAGTCGGTGCTGTCCATCGCCTCCAACATCACCGAGCAGGAAATGATCGACGCGGCGCTGCGCGAGAGCAAGGCGCGGCTCGAGTTCACGCTGGCCGCGGCGCACGTGGGCGAGTGGGAGATCGACGTGGACAGCGGCGAGTCGCGCCACTCCGACCTGTACGACCGCTGCTTCGGCTACGCCGCGCCGGTGCCGGGCTGGAACCTCGAGACGCTCTACGCGCACCTGCACGCGGACGACCGCGAGCGCGTGCGCGCCCTCGTCACGCGCGCGTTCGCGACGCGCACCGACCTCGCGTTCGAGGCCCGCGTCGTCTGGCCCGACGCGAGCGAGCACTGGATCGACGTGCACGGCAGCCCCTACGTCTCGGCACGGGCCAGCGAACGCGAGAGCCCGCGCCTGCGCTTCCTGGGCATCATCGCGGACATCACGCTGCGCAAGCACACCGAGGCCACGCTGCACGACGCCGACCTGCGCAAGGACGAATTCCTCGCCACGCTCGCGCACGAGCTGCGCAACCCGCTCGCGCCGATCCGCAACGCGGTCCAGATCATGCAGCTCTCGCGCGACGAGACGATGCACGGCAAGGCGCGCAAGATCATCGAGCGCCAGTTGCGGCAGATGGTGCACCTGGTCGACGACCTGCTCGACGTCAGCCGCATCAGCCAGGGCAAGGTCGAACTGCGCCGCGAGCAGGTCGACGTGGCCGACGCCGTCAGCGCCGCGATCGAGACCAGCCGCCCGCTGATCGACGCCGGCCGCCACCATCTCACGACGCGGCTCGCGCCGCCGCGCGCGCTGATGGTGGACGCCGACACGACGCGGCTGAGCCAGATCGTGGCCAACCTGCTGAACAACGCGGCCAAGTACACGCCCGAGGGCGGCCACATCCAGGTGCTGGCCGAGCGCGACGGCGACGACGCGGTGATCTCCGTGCAGGACTCGGGCATCGGCCTGTCGGCCGACATGCTGCCGCGCGTGTTCGACTTGTTCACGCAGGCCGACCGCTCGCGCGAGCGCGCGCAGGGCGGCCTGGGCATCGGCCTGGCGCTGGTCAAGCGGCTGGTCGAGATGCACGGCGGCGCGGTGCACGCCACCAGCGACGGCCCCGACCGCGGCTGCCGCTTCGTCGTGCGGCTGCCGCTGATCCGCGTGCCCGCGCGCGCACCCCGGCTGGACGCCGGCCACGAGCTGATCGCGCAGGACACCGACGGCCTGCGGGTGCTGGTGGTCGACGACAACGTCGACTCGGCCGAGAGCCTGTCGCAGGTCATGCAGATCCTGGGCTATCCGGTGGCCGTCGGGCATGACGGCGTCGAGGCCGTGGAGATGGCGACGAACTGGCGGCCGGCCGTCGCGCTGCTGGACATCGGCATGCCGCGCATGAACGGCCTCGAGGCGGCGCGCGCGATCCGCGCGTTGCCCGAGGGCGATCGACCCTGGCTGATCGCGCTGAGCGGCTGGGGCCAGAGCGAGGACCGGCGCAAGTCTCGCGAGGCCGGCTTCGACCACCATTTCGTCAAGCCGGTGGATGTCGAGGCTCTGATCGAGCTGATCCGCAAGCTGCCGAAACGCTAGGGCTTTCGCGGCATAGGCGAAACTACGGGCATGCCCCGCACGCCCATGTTCGCTCCGCTGCCCGAAGGTCCGCTCGACGTGGTGGGCGACGTCCACGGCGAGCTCGACGCGCTGCTCGCGCTGCTGGCCCGCCTGGGCTACGACGCCGACGGCGACCATCCGGACGGCCGCCACCTGGTCTTCGTCGGCGACCTGTGCGACCGCGGGCCGGAAAGTCCCGGCGTCATCGCGCTCGTGCAGCGGCTGGTCGAATCGGGGCGGGCCCTGGCGACGCTGGGCAACCACGAGATCAACCTGCTGCGCGGCGACCGCAAGGACGGCAACGACTGGTACTGGAGCGAGTTCAACGCGCGCGACGCCAAGTACGAGCCGCGCTCGCACCTGCCGCCCGAGCGGCGCGACGGCGTCATCGCCTTCCTGCGCACGCTGCCGCTGGCCCTCGAGCGCGACGACCTGCGCGTGGTGCACGCCGCGTGGGACGTCGCCTCGATCGCGCAGCTGCGCGCGGCCGATCCGGCGTTGAGCCGCGTCGAGCACTTCCGGCGCTGGGACGCCGACGCCGAGGCCCTGATCGCCGCGCACGGCATCGGCGAGGCGGCGCGCATCGAGTACCAGGAGTACCGCGAGCGCCTGGTCGACCCTTCGCTGCCGGTGCCGATGCTGGCGGCGACGGCGCAGGTCGACGAGATCCGCCAGATGGCCAACCCGATCCGCGTCGTCACCTCCGGCATCGAGCGCGGCGCCGCGCGGCCGTTCTTCGCGAGCGGGCACTGGCGCTTCGTCGAGCGCATCCGCTGGTGGGACGAGTACGCCGAGGAGGTGCCGGTGATCGTCGGCCACTACTGGCGCCAGTTCGCGCACGTCGATCGCGCCTCGCTCGGCAAGACCGAGGAGAACCTGTTCACCGACCTCGCGCCGACCGCCTGGCATGGGCGGCATCGCAACGTGTTCTGCATCGACTTCTCGGTCGGCGGCCGTTTCCTCGAGCGCCCGCTCGCGGCCGGCGCCGTGCCGCGCTCGCGGCTGGGCGCGCTGCGCTGGCCCGAGCGCGTGCTGGCGCTGGACACCGGCGAGATGCTGCCGACGTCCGGCGCCTGAGGCCGGTCCGGGACCGACAACGGGGATGTCCGCCATGACCAACGAAAGCGCGACCGCCGACGGCGGGCTCGCCGCGCTGTGCGCCCAGCTCAAGGGCAAGGACGCCGTGCGGTGGCAGCAGAGCGCCGACGCGCTCGTGCGCAGCGGCCGGTACGCGCTCGCCGCGCGCCTGCTCGAACGCGCGCTGCAGCGCCATCCGGGGCGCGTGGAGCTGGAGATGCGGCAGGGCGAGTCCTGGCAGCTGGCGGGCGACGGCGAGCGCGCGCTGCGCGTGCTGGAAGGCCTGGCCCAACGGCATCCCGCGGACGCGGCCGTGGCGTTCTCGCTGGCCCACGTGCTGCGCGAGCAAGGGCGCTACGACGCCGCGGCGCGCCAGGTCGCGCGCTGCGCACGGCAGGCGCCGCACGACGCGATCGGGGTCGCGCGTTGCGTGCAGTTCGCGATGCAATGCCAGCGCGACGAGCTGGCGCACGCGCTGTGCGAAGAGGCGGTGACGGCGGGCTCCGCCGATGCGCGCCTGCTGGCGCTGGCCGGACGGACGGCGCTGGTGCTCGGGGACTTCGAACGTGCGCGCGTGCGCCTGCTCGAAGCCATCGCGCGCGGCGTCAACCACAACGAGTCGCATGTCGCGCTGCTGCTGTCGATGGCGCAGCGCTACGGCGACGCGGGGCATCCCGACTTCGCGCTGTTCGAGCGGCTGCTGCGCGATCCGGCGCTGCTGCCCGTCGCGCGCGGCGCGACGCTGCTGGCGCTCGGCAAGGCCCGCGACGAAGTCGGCGACCGGCCGGGCGCGGTGCGCGCGCTGCGCGAAGGCAACGCGCTGCTGCGCGGCGCGCGGCCGTGGTCGCAGGACGACTGGACGCGGGCTGTCGAACGTCAATTGGCCGCTGCCGCATGCGTCGCGGACGTGGCGGTCGACGCGTCGTTCACTCCGGTCTTCATCGTCGGCATGCCGCGCAGCGGCACCACGCTGATCGCCGAGCGCCTGGGGCGCGACGAGCGCGTGCGCAACCGCGACGAATCGGCGTGGCTGCCGCAGGTGCACGCGATGCTGGAGGCCGACCCGTCGCCGGACCGCGTGGCGCAGGCGGCGCATCTCTATCGCACCCACCTGCGGCAGGACGACGCGCCCGCGCAGTGGCATGTCGACAAGAACCCGCTGAACTTCCGCCACCTCGGGACGGCCGCCGCGCTGTTCCCGAACCTGCGCGTGATCTGGTGCCGGCGCAACCCGCGCGACACGGCACTGTCGATCTGGAGCCACTTCTTCGGCAACCCCGACAACGGCTACGCGCGTGACTTCGACGACATCGCCACGGTGTCGCGCGACTGCGAGCGCCTGATGCGGCACTGGATGCAGGCCGGCGTGCCCGTGCTGCCGGTCGACTACGAGGATGTCGTCGCGCAACCCGAGGCCATGCTGGCGCGCGTGCGCGGCTTCATCGGACTGGGCGACGCCGAGCCGGCGGCCGCGGACGGCGGTCGGCGCCAGGCCATCGTCACCGCCAGCACGTGGCAGGCGCGCCAGCCGGTGTATGCGACCGCGGTCGAGCGCTGGCGCAACTACGCGACCCACCTTCCCGAGCTGCTGGACGCGTTTCCCGAGGTGGCGTGAGGCTCAGCGCTTCTCGACCAGGATCGCGCGGAAGTCGTTGACGTTGGTCAGCGTCGGTCCGGTGACGACCGAGTCGCCGAGCCCGCTGAAGAACGTGTGCGCGTCGTTGGCGTCCAGGCTCGCACGCGGGTTCACGCCCCGCGCCCAGGCGCGCGCGAGCGTGTCGGGCGCGACGTGCGCGCCCGCGATCTCCTCGGCGCCGTCGACGCCGTCGGTGTCGCCCGCGATCGCGTGCACGCCGGCCAGGCCGTCGAGCGCCACGGCCAGCGACAGCAGGAACTCGACGTTGCGCCCGCCGCGGCCGTCCCCGCGCAGGGTGACCGTCGTCTCGCCGCCGGACAGCAGCACGCACGGCGCCTCGAACGGCTGGCCGCGCAGCGCGACCTGGCGCGCGATCCCGGCCATCGCCTTGCCGAGGTCGCGCGCCTCGCCCTCGAGGCTGTCGCCGAGGATGTGCGCCGCGATGCCCGCGTCGCGCGCGACCTGCGCGGCCGCCTCGAGCGCGATCTGCGGCGCGGTGATCATGCGGACCTCGCCGCGCGCGAGCCGCGGGTCGCCGGGCTTGACCGACTCGCAGCCGCCCGATTCGAGCAGCCTGCGCACGGCGTCGGGCACGTCCATCCGGTAGCGATCGACGATGGCCAGTGCGTCGGCGCAGGTGGTCGGGTCGGCGACGGTCGGGCCCGACGCGATGTCGCGCGGATCGTCGCCGGGCACGTCCGAGATCAGCAGCGTCACGACGCGCGCCGGATGGCACAGCGCGCCGAGCCGGCCGCCCTTCAGCGCGGACAGGTGGCGCCGCACGCAGTTCATCTCGCCGATCGAGGCGCCGCTGGCGAGCAGCGCCGCGTTGACGGCGCGCTTGTCGGCCAGCGTCAGGCCCGGCGCGGGCGCGGCCAGCAGCGACGAGCCGCCGCCCGAGATCAGCGCGATGACGAGGTCGTCCTCGGTCAGCCCGGTGACCATCGCGGCGATGCGGCGCGAGGCCTCGACGCCGGCCTCGTCGGGCACCGGGTGCGCGGCCTGCACGATCTCGATGCGCGCGCACGGCACCTCGTAGCCGTAGCGCGTGACGACCAGCCCCTCCAGCGGCCCCGGCCAGTGGTCCTCCAGCGCGCGCGCCATCGCGGCCGAGGCCTTGCCGGCGCCGATGACGATGGTGCGTCCCTTCGGCGGGGCGGGCAGGTGCGGCGGCAGGCACAGCGCGGGCTGCGCGGAGGCGATGGCGGCGTCGAACATCTGGCGCAGCAGCCTGCGCGGGTCGGGTGAAGCGGTCATGGCGTCATTCTGCGCGCAGCGCGGCGAGTCGTTGACGCAGGCGCGGGGCGGCGAAGTCGAGGAACGCGCGCAGCTTGGACGTCACGCGCTGCTGGCCGTCGTAGACGAGGTTGACCGGCACCGGCGCCGGCTCGAACTTGCGCAGCAGCAGGCGCAGCTGCTTGCCGCGCAGCGCGGCGTCGGCCTGGTAGGACAGCACGCGCGTCACGCCGAGCCCGGCGATGGTCGCGTCGATCGCCGCCTCGGCCGTGTTGACGACCAGCCGCGGACGCGCCGGCACGAAGCTCGTGTCGCCGGCAAGGCGCCACGGCGTCGGGTAGGTCGCGTCGAAGGTGATGCAGCGGTGCCGCGCCAGGTCGGTCGGCGTGCGCGGCGTGCCGTGCGCCTTGAGGTAGTCCGGGCTGGCGCAGATGACCGAGCGCAGCGTGCCGAGCCCGACCGCGTTGAGGCGGCTGTCGGGCAGCATGCCGATGCGCACGGCGACGTCGACGTGCTCGTCCAGCAGGTGGGCGATGCGGTCGCCGAGCGCGAGGCGCACGTCGACCTCGGCGTTGGCGCGCAGGAACTCGTTGACGACCGGCAGCACGTGCAGCCGGCCGAACACGATGGGCGCGGTGATCGCCAGCTCGCCGCGCGGCGCGTCGTACTCGCCGGCCACCGCGGCCTCGGCGCCGGCGACCTCGTCGAGGATGCGGCGGCAGGCCTGCTCGTAGTCGCGGCCCGGGTCGGTGAGCTCCAGCCGGCGCGTCGTGCGGTTCAGCAGCCGCGCGCCGAGATGCGCCTCGAGCTCGGCCAGCTTGCGGCTGACCGTGGCCAGCGGCATCGCCAGCCGGCGCCCGGCGGCCGACAGGCTGCCCTCGTCGACCACGGCGAGGAAGACGGTCATGGCGTCGAGCCGGTCCATGAATATTCCCGAAATATGGAAGAGTGATTCCAGATCTTAGCGTCTGGTGGAATCGATTGGAAGGATCCATAGTTCTCCCACCGTCAAGGAGAACTCATGTCCCGCATTCCCACCCCGCCCTCGATCGCCACCGCCCCGGCCGCCTCGCAACCGCTGCTCGAGGCGGTCAACAAGCAGCTCGGCTCGGTGCCCAACCTGTTCCGCCTCGCCGCGACCAGCCCGGCGGCGCTGGAGGGCTATCTCGGCATGATGGGCGCGCTCGCCAAGGGCGCGCTGCCCGCCGCCACGCGCGAGCGCATCGCGCTGGCGGTGGCCGAGGTCAACGGCTGCAGCTACTGCCTGGCCGCGCACGCCTATCTCGGCAAGAACCTCGCGAAGCTGGACGACGCCGAGATCGCGGCCAACCGCGCCGGCACGTCCAACGACGCCAAGGCCGACGCCGCCGTCCGCTTCGCGGTGCTGGTCGCCCGTGCCCGCGGCCACGTCGGCGAGGCCGCGCTGCAGGCCGTGCGCGCGGCGGGCTACAGCGATGCGCAGGTCGTCGAGATCGTGCAGCACGTCGCGCTCAACACGTGGACGAACTATCTCAACGAGGTCGCCGCGACCGACATCGACTTCCCCGTCGTCGCGCCCCTCGAAACCGCCTGAAGGAGCCTGTCATGCCCGCCTCTGCCTATCCCAGCGACATCGTCTTCACGCCCAGCGTCAAGGCGCTGCAGCAGGCGCGCGGCTCGCGTCACGCGTACGCGCGCATGGAGCAGGGGCGTGGCTTCCGGACGGGCATCGACGACGGCATGCGCGGCTTCATCGAGGCGCAGACGACGCTGTTCATGGCGACGGCCAACCTGGACGGCCAACCCTACATCCAGCACCGCGGCGGCCCGCCCGGCTTCCTGCACGTGCTGGACGAACACACGATCGCCTTCGCCGACTTCACCGGCAACCGGCAGTTCGTCTCGACCGGCAACCTGGCCGACAACCCGAAGGCGCAGCTGTTCCTGATGGACTACGCGCATCGGCAGCGGCTGAAGATCTGGGGCGAGGCGCGCGTCGAGACCGACCCGGCGCTGGTCGAGCGCCTGATGCCGGCCGGCTACAAGGCGCGGGCCGAGCAGGCGATCGTCTTCACGGTGAAGGCCTGGGACGCGAACTGCCCGCAGCACATCCCGCAGCTGGTGCCGGTCGACGAGGTGGTGCCGGCGATCGTCGAGCGCGACGCGCGCATCGCGGCGTTGGAGAAGGAGCTGGCGGCGCTCAGGAACTCCGCCTGAACGTCCGCGATCCGGGTATCGTCGGCGGATGAGCTATCGCGCCACGGTCGGTCAACGGGTCTACGGCTTCGCCGATCTGCGCGAGCTGATGGGCAAGGCGAGCCCGCTGCGCTCCGGCGACCGGCTCGCCGGCGTCGCCGCGGAGACGGCGCAGGAGCGCGTCGCGGCGCAGGCGGCGTTGGCCGACCTGCCGCTGGCGACGTTCCTGTCCGAGGCCGTGGTGCCCTACGAGGCCGACGAGCTCACGCGGCTGATCGTCGACACGCACGACCCCGCCGCGTTCGCGCCGGTGGCCCACCTCACGGTCGGCGGGCTGCGCGACTGGCTGCTGTCCGACGCGGCGACGCCCGCGACGCTCGCCGCGCTCGCGCCCGGCCTGACGCCCGAGATGGCCGCAGCCGTCAGCAAGATCATGCGCAACCAGGACCTGATCCTCGCCGCGAGCCGCTGCCGCGTCGTCACGCGCTTCCGCAACACGCTGGGCTTGCCCGGCTCGCTGGCCGTGCGGCTGCAGCCCAACCATCCCACCGACAGCGCCGCCGGCATCCTCGCGAGCATCGTCGACGGGCTGATGTACGGCGCCGGCGACGCGGTCATCGGCGTCAACCCGGCGGCCGACAGCGTGCCGCAGCTGATCCGCCTGCTGCGCCAGCTCGACGACCTGATCGCCGGCCAGCAGATCCCGACGCAGGCCTGCGTGCTGACCCACGTCACCAACACGATGCGCGCGATGGCGCAGGGCGCGCCGGTCGACCTCGTGTTCCAGTCGATCGCCGGCACCGAGGCGGCCAACCGCGGCTTCGGCGTGTCGCTGGCGCTGCTGGACGAGGCGCACGCCATGGCGCTCGCGTCGAACCGCGGGCCGCTGGGCGACAACGTCATGTACTTCGAGACGGGGCAGGGCAGCGCGCTGTCGGCCGACGCGCATCACGGCGTCGACCAGCAGACGCTGGAGGCGCGTGCCTACGCCGTCGCGCGGCGCTACCGGCCGCTGCTGGTCAACACGGTGGTCGGCTTCATCGGGCCGGAGTACCTCTACGACGGCAAGCAGATCATCCGCGCCGGCCTCGAGGATCACTTCTGCGGCAAGCTGCTGGGCCTGCCCATGGGCTGCGACATCTGCTACACCAACCACGCCGAGGCCGACTCCGACGACATGGACACGCTGCTGGTGCTGCTCGCGGCCGCCGGCCTCAACTTCATGATGGGCGTGCCGGGCGCCGACGACGTGATGCTGAACTACCAGAGCACGTCCTTCCACGACGCGTTGTTCGCGCGCAAGCTGCTGGGCCGCCGGCGCGCGCCCGAGTTCGAGGCCTGGCTGCACGCCCGCGGCATCACCGACGAACACGGGGCGCTGCGCCCGGTCGCGGCGATGCCGGCGCTGGCACAGGCGATGTCGCGGAGGTTGCCGGCATGACGCGCACGCTGCCCGACCATCCCATGCACTGGGACAACGGCGAGGAGCCGGAGCCCGCGCCGACGCCGCCGGGCGATCCATGGACGGCGCTGCGCCGTCATACCCCGGCCCGTATCTCGCTCGGACGTTCGGGCACCAGCCTGCCGACCGCCGAGGTGCTGCGCTTCGCCGCCGCGCACGCGCTCGCGCGCGACGCGGTGCAACTGCCGCTGGACGTGCCCACGTTGATCGCCGACCTGCGCGCACAGGGCCTGGACGCGGCGGTCGTCGCGAGCCGCGCGGGCTCGCGCGTCGAGTACCTCACGCGCCCCGATCTCGGCCGGCAGCTCGCGCCCGCGAGCCGCGACGCGCTCGCGGGCGACGCCGGCGGCGGGCTGTGCATCGTCGTCGGCGACGGGCTGTCCGCGGTGGCCGCGCAGACGCATGCCGCCGCGCTGGTGGCCGCGTTGCGCGGTGTCGGAATCGAGGCGAGCCGGCTGGTCGTGGCGACGCAGGCGCGCGTGGCCCTCGGCGACGAGATCGGCGAGCGGCTGGGCGCGTCGCTGGTGCTGGTGCTGCTGGGCGAGCGTCCGGGCCTGAGCTCGCCGGACAGCCTCGGCGCCTACCTGACCTGGGCGCCGAAGGTCGGGTGCATCGACAGCCAGCGCAACTGCGTCAGCAACATCCGGCCGCAGGGCCTGCCGCTGGCCGAGGCCGCCGCGCGCATCGCCTGGCTGGTACGCGAATCGCAGCGGCGCCGCCTCACCGGCATCGAGTTGAAGGACGACAGCGAGATGCCGGCCGTCGGCGGCTACCCGACGCCCGAGCCGCCGCTCATTTGAGCGTCTTCAGGTAGGCCACGAGGTCGGCGCGTTCCTTGGCGTCCTCGTCGCCGCCGAATGCCATCGACGTGCCGGGCACGGCCTTCTGCGGGTTGGCGAGGAAGGCGTCCAGCGTCTTGTCGTCCCACTGGATGGCGGATTTCCGGAGGGCCGCACTGAACTCGAAGCCGTCCTTGCTGCCAGCGCGGCGGCCGAACACGCCCTTGAGTCCCGGGCCCGCGCCGTCGCCGGTGCCCGGGCTGTGGCACTCGGCGCACTGCTGGAAGGCCATGCCGCCGGCCGCGGCGTCCTGCGCGTGGGCGCTGGCGAGGGCGATGGCGAGCGACGTCGAGACGAACAGGATGCGCATGGCGAGGCCTTGTCGGGAGAAGGCGCCATGGTGCCCGCGAAAGCCGCCGGCGCGCGACAAGTCCCTGCCCGGCCGTCGGATTGAACCCGGGCCGCGACAATGGGGACGCCATGCAGATCCACACCCTGATCGCCTTCACCGCCGTCGCCGCCGTGGCCATCCTCAGCCCGGGGCCCGCGACGCTGCTCGCGCTGCGCAACAGCATGGCCTGGGGTCCGCGCACGGCGATCTGGTCGACGCTGGGCAACGTGTGCGGGTTGTTCGGCCTGTCCGCGGCCGCGATGCTGGGGCTGGGCGTGCTGCTGCAGTCGTCGGCGGTGCTGTTCGGCGTCGTCAAGCTGCTGGGTGCGGGCTATCTGTTCTACGTCGGCTTTCGCCAGCTGACCGGCCGCGGCGTGACGCTGGTGCCGCCCGAGGGCGCCGCGGTCGCCGCACCGCCGCGGCGCTCGCGGCTGTTCGGCGAGGCGCTGCTGACGGCCAGCACCAACCCCAAGCCCATCCTGTTCTTCACCGCGCTGTTCCCGCAGTTCCTCGATGCCCACGCGCCGCTGCTGCCGCAGTTCCTCGTGCTGACGGGGCTGTTCTGCGCGCTATCGTTCGCGTCGCTGGTGACCTACGCGCTGCTCGCGGCGCGCGCGCGGGCGCTGCTGGCGCGTCCGCGCTTCTCGCTGTGGCTCAACCGCAGCGTCGGCGCGATCTTCGTCGGCTTCGGCGCCGCCTTGCTGACGCTGCGGCGGCAGGCGGCCTGAACCATGGCGACGACGCGCCTTCCGACCTACTTCATCTCGCACGGCGGCGGCCCCTGGCCGTGGATGAAGGAAGAGATGGGCGGCGTCTACGACCGGCTCGAAGCCGCGCTCGCCGGCATGCCCGCCGACATCGGCCGCACGCCGCGCGCGGTGCTGATGCTGTCGGCGCACTGGGAGGCGCCGCGGTTCACCGTGCAGACGCATCCGTCGCCACCGATGCTCTACGACTACACCAACTTCCCCGAGTTCACCTATCGCATCCAGTACCCGGCGCCGGGCGCGCCCGGCGTCGCGGCGCGCGTGCGCGAGGCGCTGGCCGCGGCCGGCATCGCGTCGGACGAGGACGCCACGCGCGGCTTCGACCACGGCATGTTCGCGCCGATGGCGGTCATCTATCCGAACGCCGACGTGCCGGTGCTGCAGCTGTCGCTCAAGGACGGCCTCGCGCCCGGCGAGCACCTCGCGCTCGGACGTGCGCTGGCGCCGCTGCGCGACGAGGACATCCTGATCGTCGGCAGCGGCCTGAGCTATCACAACCTGCGCGCGTTCGGCCCCGCGGCGCGCGCGCCGTCGGCGGCGTTCGACGCGTGGCTGGAGAGCACGCTGGCGATCCCCGACCCCGGCACGCGCTCGGCCACGCTCGCCGCGTGGGAGCGCGCGCCCGCCGCGCGTCTCGCGCACCCGCGCGAGGAGCACCTGCTGCCGCTGATGGTCGCGCTCGGCGCCGCCGAGGGCGAGGCGGCCACGCGCGCCTATCACGAGCGCGATTTCTTCGGCGGCATCACGGTGTCGAGCTATCGCTTTGGCTGACGCCGCGGCGCGGCCGGCCGGCGCGTTGCCGCTGGCGGCGTTGATGGCCTCGCTGGTGTCGCAGAACCTCGGCGCCGCCGTCGCCAAGAGCCTGTTCCCGGTGGTCGGCGTCGAAGGCATGACGGCGCTGCGCGTCGGGCTGTCGGCGCTGCTGCTGCTCGCGTTCTGGCGGCCCTGGCGCATGCCAGTGGCGCGGCGCGACGTCGCCAACGTCGTCGTCTACGGCGCGATGCTGGGCGGCATGAACCTGTGCATCTACCACGCCTTCGGCCGCATCCCCATCGGCATCGCCACCGCGATCGAGACCACCGGCCCGCTGGTGGTGGTCCTGGCCGCCTCGCGGCGCGCGCTCGACGTCGCCTGGGTCGTGCTCGCGCTCGCCGGGCTCGCGCTGCTGCTGCCGCTCACGGCGAGCCAGCCGCTCGATCCGGTCGGGCTGCTGTTCGCGTTCGGCGCGGCCGCGTCGTGGGCGCTCTACATCGTGTTCGGCAAACGCGTGTCCGGCCTCGCGAGCGGACAGGCGGTGTCGCTGGGCATGCTGGTGGCGGCGCTGTTCGCGGTGCCCATCGGCATCGCGCACGCGGGCGCTGCGATGCGAGTGCCGACGACGCTGCTGGCCGGCCTCGGCGTGGCCTTGTTGTCGAGCGCGGTGCCGTACTCGCTGGAGATGGCCGCGCTGCGCCGCATGCCGCGCCACGTGTTCGGCATCCTCGTCAGCGCGACGCCCGCCGTCGGTGCCGCGTGCGGTGCGGTCGTGCTGGGCGAACGCCTGACTGCGTGGCAATGGCTCGCGATCGCCTGCATCATCGGCGCGTCGGCCGGCGGCGCGGCGACCGCGCGTCGCGCAACGGTCGACGTGGCCGGTGTCTAGGACAAGACTCGACGACCGTCCAGGTTGCCCCACCCGTTCCAGCGCTGTCACGATTGACCCGGGGCGGCCCGACACATAGACTCGTTCGACAGGGTGCATTCACGTCAACGAAAGCCAGGCCATGGCTTCGCGTGTGTTTCAGGGCTCGCAGATGAGTCGACCAAATCGTCTCGTCGTCGCTCGACCGGCAACGGGACACCCCGCTCCCGGACGTCGCGTGCCCGGCGCCTCGCCATGCCGCGGCGTCGCGTCCGGGCCCGAGGCCTGACCATGGCGACCCGCCTCGTCACGATCGACCAACTCGTCGCGGCGCTCGCCGGCGAACACCCGCCGGCGCTGCTGGACGTGCGCGACCTGATCGAGTCCGAGCGCGGCCACATTCCCGGCGCGACGATCCTGCCGCGCCGCCGCATCGAGTTCCGCATCGAGGCGCTGGTGCGCGATCGCGCGACGCCGCTGATCGTCGTCGACAGCGGCGAGGACATCGACGACGGCGCGCGCGACCCGCGGGCGGCGCTGGCCGGCGAGACGCTGTCGGCGCTCGGCTATCGCGACGTCGCCGCGCTCGACGGCGGCGTGGCCGCGTGGCGCCACGCCGGGCTGCCCATCGTCTCGGGCACGCAGGTGTCGAGCAAGGCCTTCGGGCGCCGCATCGGCGATCTCGAGCGCGTGCCCAGCATCGACGTCGAGACCTTGCGACGCTGGCTGGACGAAGGCCGGCGCGTCGCGCTGTGCGACGTGCGCGGTGCCGACGAGCACACCGAGGGCTGCATCCCCGGCGCGGTCTCGCTGCCCGGCTTCGAGATCGTCTCGCACGCGCTCGACATGGCCGGCGAGTCCGATGTCATCGTGCTGTGCTCCAGCGCGCGCACGCGCAGCCTGATCGTCGCGCGCACGCTGATCGATCTCGGCCTGAGCGACGTCATGGTCCTCGAAGGCGGCGTGCTCGCCTGGCGCCTGGCCGGCCACGAGCTCGAGCAGGGCTCGCGGCGGCGGCGCGTGAAGCCGTCCACGCCGGCGAGCCAGTTCGCCGAGCTGGGGTCGGCCCGCCTGGCCAAGCACTTCGGCGTCGAGCGCATCGAGGCGGCCGACTTGGCGGGGCTGCTGTACGCGACGAGCGGCAACTTCAGCGCCTTCGACCTGCGCAATCTCGGCAGCCACGTGGTGGCGCACGTGCCGCGCAGCGTGTCGGTGTCCAGCGACGCGTTGATCGTGCGCCACGACGAGCTGGTCGCGCTGCGCGACGCGCCGGTCGTGCTGATCGACGACGACTGCGTGCGCGCGCTGCTCACCGGCGTCTGGCTGCGCCGGCTCGGATTGCCGCGCGTGCAGGAGCTGGCGGGCGGCATCGCGGCCTGGGCGGCCAGCGGACGTCCGGCCAGCGTGGTGGCCGAGCTGCCGCTGGGCTGGAGCGAGGCGAGCGCGGTGACGCCGGGGCTGGGTGTCGACGACGTGTCGCGCTGGCTGGCCGCGTACGCGCCGGCGCACGTGCTGCATGTCGACACCAGCGCCTCGTACCGGCGCGGGCACCTGCCCGGCGCGCGGTGGCTGCCGCGCGGCTGGCTGGAGCCGCGCATCGGGCGCGTCGTGCCGTCGCTCGACGAAGCCCTGCTGGTCACCTGCTCCGACGGCGCGCAGTCGGCGTTCGCGGCGGCCACGCTGCGCCGACGCGGCTACGTGCACGTGGCCTGGCTGCAGGGCGGCACGCGCCTGTGGGCGGCCGCCGGGCGTGCGCTGGAGACGGCGCCGCTGCCCCCGCACGACGACGAACTGCTGCCGCCAGCGCGCCGCGACCCGCAGGCGATGCGCGACTACCTCGACTGGGAACGCCTGCGCTAGCGACGACCTACGCGTAGCGACGCCGCGCCGCGGCCTCGCGCCCTTCGCCGATCCGCACGATCGCGGCCTCGCCGAACGGCAGCACGCGGAAGTCGCCGCCGGGCGGATGGTCGACCAGGTGCGAGACGGCGCGCGCGAGCGCGTGCGTCGGCGCGTCGTAGGCGTCGTCGGCGAGATTGAACGTGGCGAAGTGGATCGCCAGCGTGGTCTGCGATTCGAGCGTCAGGCTGGCCTGCAGCGCCTCGTCGGGATCCATGTGCACGCGGTCCATGAACCAGCGCGGCGCGTAGGCGCCGATGGGCAGCAGCGACAGCGTCATCGCGCCGAACCGCTCGCGGATCGCCTGGAAATGCGTGCCCGCGGCCGTGTCACCGGCAAAGTAGACCTTGCCGGCGGGCGTCTCCAGCACGAATCCGCCCCACAGCGTCTTGTCGCGGTCGAACAGCCCGCGGCCCGAGAAGTGCTCGGCGGGCACGTAGGTGGCCGTCACGCCGTCGCGGATCGCGTGGCCCTGCCACCAGTCGAGCTCGACGACGTTCTTCGACGGCACGGCCTTGCCGACGCGCAGGCCGGTCAGGATCTTCGGGTTGTCGCGCGCGACGAGCCGGCGCAGCGTCGGCCGGTCGAGGTGGTCGTAGTGGTCGTGGCTCAGCAGCACGACGTCGATGGCGGGGATGGCCTCGAACGGCACCGCCGGCGGGCGCACGCGCTTCGGGCCGGTCCACGGCGTGGGCCCGATGCGCGCGGACATCACCGGATCGGTGAGGATGTTCAGGCCGTCGACCTGCACCAGCACCGTGGCGTGGCCGATCACGGTGGCGCGGATCGAGCCGTCGTCGACGCGGTCCACCGGCAGCGCGACGGGGACGTCCTCGACATGCGTCGGCCACGGCCCGCGCGAGCGGGTCAGCATCCAGCGCAGCGCGTTCGCGAGTCCGTGCTTCTCGCGCCCGCTGGCGTTGTGGAACGCGCCGTGGTGGAACGAGGCCGCCGCGAAGGCGTTGGGTGGCAGGGGCGTGGTCACGTCGGCGGATGGGGTGGACAAGGCGCCCCCACTGTACGGCCGCCCGGTGCCCGGCGTGCGAATCGGGCGCCGAAAGTCATTGTCGAGTGCGCAATCGTGCCGCGATCCGTCGCTTCGGAGCCTTGGCTACGCGTTCGGGAGCGAGGTCGCGGGCGACATCGAGGACGCGCCGATCGACATCCTGCGACGCCGCGAGATCGCCGCCACCATCGCCGCCGACGCGCTCAGCGTGAGCGCGACGAACAGCATCGTCCACTCCATGCGGCTGTCGGGATGCGCCAGCACGCGCGGCACGTGCACGAGGACGACGAAGCCAGCCATCATCGACGCCTCCAGCGCCGCGGCCAGCGTGCGGCAGAGGCCCGACGCGATCGCCAGGCCGGCCAGCGCGTGCGCGGCGCCGGTCAGGTACGCGAGCGCGACGCGCTGCGGCAGCCAGGCGGGAATCATCGAGGCCGTGAAGTCGGCATAGGCGAAGTGCGAGACGCCGAACAGGATCGCGGCGAGCCCGAACACGAACATGCCGCCGCGTTGGATCGCGCCGGCTGACGCGCTGCCGGCCTGCGTGGCCGCGAACATCAGCGCGGCGCTCGCCATGGCCGCGCTCTCGGCGATGCCCAGCCAGTCCGCGATCGACGCCGGCCGCTGCACGACGGCGGGAACGTGCAGCGCCGTCCAGCCGGCGAGGATCGCGGCCGCGAGCCAGGCGCCCGCCGTCCGCAGGCGCACCGACACGAGCAGCACGGCGGCGACGATCTCCAGCAACCCGGCCGCGATGGCCAGCGCGCCGCGCGCGGGCACGTCGGGCGGCACGGGCTGCCACTGGAACGCGAAGTCGCCGCTGCCCACGCCCAGTGCGCCCAGCGCGCCCAGGCCCAGCGCGATGCCGGCCATCGCGGCGAGCTGCCGTCGAGCCGGGGTGTCGTCCCGCAATGCGTCCATGGGGTCTCCTCGTCGATGCGCGATCGTCGCTCATGTCGGCCGGATGCGGCACGGGGATTGCGCGGATGCCGGCCGTCCGGCGCCGCTGCGGTCCGTCGGGCGTCCGCGGCGCCGCGTCGCACGGCGATTGCCGCCTTGGGCGCGAGGGCCGACAGTTCGAGCCGTCACCCACCAAGGAGCAAGACATGTTCGAAGCACGCATCGCCATGGCCGCCGTCCTGGCCGCCTGCACGCTGGCCGCCTCGGTGCCGGCGCAGGCCAAGGGCTGCCTGAAGGGAGCCGCCGTCGGCGGCGTCGGCGGCCACTTCGCCGGCCACCACGCCGTCGCGGGGGCGGTCGTCGGCTGCGCCGTCGGCCATCACCTGGCCGCCAAGAAGGATCGCGAGGCCGCGCAGGCCGCCGCGGCGAACCAGGCGCCGGCCAGCGCCGCCACGGGGCGCTGAGGCGCACTGTAGGGATCGGCCTACGACCGTCCGCGGCGCCTGCCGATGGGGGGCGGCGGCGGCGGGGCCTATCGTCGGAACGTCAGCAACCTTCGGAGGTGCCCATGTCGTTCCTGCTCTACATCGTCGGACTCGTGCTGGTCGTCGGCGGCATCGCGTGGGCGCTGGTCGCCGCGCACGTCGCGTCGACCTACGTGGCCATCGTCTGCCTGATCGTCGCCGGCGTCGGCGTGATGATGGCGGTGTCGCGCACCCGCCTGAAGGATCCGCCGAACTGATCCGGCGTCCTTCTGCGCGAGCCGTGTCGAAACGCGGGGTTCCCGTTCGTCGTATGGACGTGGCGTGCCGGAAATGGCGGCCGCCCCATCATCCGCAACGATCCAACAGGAGAACCCTTCATGGCCAAGCAGATCTTCGTCAACCTGCCCGTGCGCGACCTTCCGAAGTCCAAGGCCTTCTACGAGGCGATCGGCTTCACCAACAACCCGCAGTTCACCGACGACACCGCGGCCTGCATGGTGCTGTCCGACACGATCTACGTGATGCTGCTGACCCACGCGAAGTGGGGCAGCTTCACGAAAAAGCCGATCACCAATGCGCACGAGGCGTCCGAGGTCTCGCTGGCGCTCATCTGCGACAGCCGCGCCGACGTCGACGCGATGGTCAAGGCCGGCGCCGCCCACGGCGGCAAGGCCGACGCCAATCCGCCGCAGGATCTCGGCTTCATGTACCAGCGCAGCATCGAGGACCTGGACGGCCACAACTGGGAGCCGTTCTTCATGGACATGTCCCGGATGCCCCAGGGCTGATGCGCGCCGGCGCCGCGGTCGTCAGACGTTGTCGGCGATCACCGGCACCAGGCTGCCGGCGGCCAGCGTCATCTGCGTGCGCTTGAGCAGCGGCGCCGCCGGCGCCGTGCCGTCCGCGTTCAGCGGCTTGACCTTGTTGTAGGTCACCACCAGTTGCGTGGCCGTCACGGTGGCGGTGGCATAGCCCTGCGCGTCGTGGTCGTGGTACTTGAGGTCGGGGTTGTTCGCGCCGACCAGGCCCTCGAAGGTGGGTTGGTTGGCCACGAGCGACGCCAGCGGCGTGCCCTGGGCGCCAGCCTGCAGGTACTTGAAGAAGCTGGAGCTGGAGATGCCGGCGGTCACGAAGTCGACGAGCACCGGCGTGCCGGTGGCCGGATCCGGCACGTCGCGCACGACGCCGCACTGGAACGCGTGCAGGTCGCCGGTGATCGCCACGACGTTCTGCACGTTGTTGGCCTTCAGGTAGCCCAGCAGCTCCGCCTTGTGCGACGGGTAGCCGTCCCACGAGTCGCAGTTGACGACGTAGTTCGCGTTGTACGGCGGCGGCGCCAGCTGCGTCAGGTCGACCCACAGGCGATTGAGCATCACCTCGTTGCCCCAGACCTTCCAGGTGGCCGACGACGACGTCATCGTCGTCTTCCACCAGGCCTCCTGCGTCGTGCCGAGGATGGACGGCGCGCGGCCCAGTGCCTGCGTCTTGAGCGCCTCGAACTGCGCCAGCACCGGCTGCTGCACGAAGTAGCGCGAGCCGACCGAGTCGCTGCCGTTGATCGGATCGTGGCCCTGGGCCTGCGCGATCGCGGCCTCGGGCACGACGTGGTCGTCGCGGTACAGGCGCTCGTCGGTCATCACCAGGTGCAGCAGGTTGCCGAACTGGAAGTCGCGGTAGATGCGGATGTTGTCGTAGGCGGCGTTGGCGGTGTCGAACGAGACGTCGCCGAAGTCCAGCGGCATGTACTCGACCCAGGCCTGCGAGGCGTTGCGGCGGCGCGAGGTCTGCTGCACGTTGGCATTGGTGTAGGTCTGGTGGTCCTGCCAGCAGTCGTCGCTGAACTCGTGGTCGTCCCAGATCGCGATCAGCGGCCACTGCTGGTGCAGCGTGCGCAGGCGCGCGTCGCCGCGGTAGGTGCGATACAGGTAGCGGTAGTCGTTCAGGGTGTTCGCGTACTTGCCGCCGGAAGGCAGCGGCAGGCCGTCGGGCAGCGCCAGCGCGGTGTGCGCGGGTTCGGCGGCGCCGACCTGGAACGAGGCGCCGACAGTCTCGTAGACGTAGTCGCCCACGTGCACGATGAAGTCGAGGTCGGGCTCGGCAGCCAGCAGCGACATCGCGCCCCAGTGGTTGATCGACCAGTCCTGGCACGTGAACCACGCGAACTTCGCCTGCGCGACGGCGGCCGTGGCGGCCGGCATCGTCCTGGTCTTGCCGATCGGGCTGATGTCGCGGCCGGCGACGAAGCGGTAGTAGAGCGGCGTGTTCGCGGGCAGGCCGGTGATCTTCGCGCGCAGCGTGTTGTCCCAGTCGGCGCTGGTGGTCAGCGAGGCGTGGCCGAGCACGGTGCCGAAGTCGGACGAGGTCGCGACCTCCAGGTAGACGTCGATGGTCTCGGCGGCGCCGTCGGCGCGCACGCAGCGCGTCCAGAACACGACGCTGGTGTCGCGCGGGTCGCCGCTGGCCACGCCCTGGTCGAAGCGGTAGGTGCCGGCGTCCGGGCCCGTGTCGCCGCCGCACGCGGCCAGCGCGCCGGTGGCCGCGACGACGGTGAAGAAGGCGCCACGCTTGAGTAGTTGTCTGCGGTCCATGTGCTTGTCTCCTGAGTCCTGAGCTGTTTCCGAGTGGCCGCGAGGATATCGACCCTGGACTGCAGTTCAACCGGGTCAACACGGGGTCGGAGTGTGACCGTTGCATGTCCGCATCGCCATCCCGAGTGGCCGCGGGGATTTCCTCTTGCCAGCGATTGCGTGGCGGTCCAGCTCGACGACACTGGGCCATGCAACGCACGCGCATCCCCGTGAACGGTCCCGCCATCAACGTCACGCTCGCCACCGCGCGCCTGCGGCTGGAGCCGCTGGACGAGCGCCACGCCGCGCCCTTGTTCGACGGCCTGCGCGACCCGGCGATCTACGAATGGATCTCGCTGCAACCTTCGCCGGACGTCGCGCACCTGCGCGCGCGCTGGGCGCGCGTCGCGCAATGCCCGCTCGTCGGCGTGGATGTGCTGGACTTCGGCTGGGCCGTGCAACGCGTGGCCGATGGCGCGTGGATCGGCAAGATGGACGCCGAGGTGACCGCGCGCGGCGTGGCCACCAACGTCGGCTACGCGTTCGTGCCGGCGCACTGGGGCCAGGGCTATGCGACCGAGGCGGTGACGGCGCTCAGCGAGCACCTGCGGCGTCATGGCGTGACCGAGCAGCACGCCACGGTCACCGTCGGCAACGAGGCCTCGTGCCGGGTGCTGGAGCGCGCGGGCTTCGTGCGCGAGCGGGTGCTCGCCGGCAACGACACGCTGCGCGGCGTGCTCGTCGACGACTTCGAGTACGTGCGCCGTTAGAGCTTGCGGCCTGGCGTCCTAGGGCGAAACGTCTAACCGCTGCGGCGTTCCTCGATCTCGCGCTGCGCCGCCACGTCCTCGGGCCGGCGCACGCCCGCCACGTACTCGAAGCGGCGCGTGCTGCCGTCGCGGCGGTAGATCGAGAAGCGGGCGATGCCCAGGTTCTCGAGATTGGGCAGGCCGGTGGTCCAGAACTGCGCGCGGCCGGCCACGACGATGCGCACCATGGCGTTGTCGCGCGTCGCCTGGAACTGCTCGACGACGGCGTCGGCCGGGGCGTCGACCGCGTCGCGGAACTGGCGCGCGGTGACGGGCCTGGCCGTGTCGGCAAGGCGGTTCTCGCACTCGCGCGCCATGGCGGCCTGCACCGCGGCCCAGCGCATCGCGGCGGTCTGCTGGCCCGGGTTGACGTCGTCGCGGCGCTGGCGCGCGGTGGCCGCGCTGTGGCGCATGCCTTCGAAATCGTCGGTGTCGGCGTCCGAGCTGCGGTGCGTGGCCGCCCCGCCCGCGCGCGCGGGGGCCGGCGCGCCCGCGAGCAGCGCGCGCTGGCGCGCCTTGCGTGCGGCCTTGGCGGCCTGGCGCGCGGCCTGCAGTTGCGCGGTGACCTGGCCGTGCAGCTCGTCGAGCCGACGCAGGATGCGGGCGGATTCGGAGAACACGATGGCGCGTCCGTAGCCGTTGACCTCGGCGCGCCACGCCGCCACCAGGGCGTGCGCGCGGCCGGCGTGCGGCGGCAGCTGCGAGAGCAGGTCCTGCACTTCCATGTAGCGCGTGCCGATGCCGTTCTGCAGCTCGCGGACGGACGAGGCGCGGTCGACGATGCTGAACTGCGAGCCCCACGTCTCCCAGTCGATCTCCTGCCAGCTGCGATCAAGAAAATTGGGCTTGGCCATGCCTTGCTGTCCGGTTCCTCGGCGTCGTCGATGGTGGCGACGGCACGGCCGGCAGCGGCGCGGCGGGAGTCACCTCGGCAACGTCGTCGCTGCCGAGCAGGATGCTACAGGCGCCGTGGTGACAGTTGAAGACGCGTTGGCGCGAAGCTAGGGATACGCCGGGCCTCGCGCGACAGAACGGGCCTCAATCGCCTCGAATGCGCGGCCCGCAAGGACAACGGGCGCCGCTCGAAGAGGGGCGCCCGAAGGTCGGATGCGGTGGCGCGCGAGGCGCCGGCCGTTTCAGGCCTGCTCGTCCTTGCGCTTGCGCATGGCGACGGCGGCCAGGAACAGCGCGCCGAGCGTCATCATGGCGGCGTCGGACGCTTCGGGAACGGCCGAGACCGGCGGCGGCGACGAGATCGGCGTCGTGCCGCCGCCCGTCGGGTCGCCGTTGTCGCCGCCGCCGTCGCCCGGGTTCTGGTCGCTTGTGCCGGACTGCGTCGGCGGCGGGGGCGGCGTCACGGGCGGGGGCGGCGTCGGGATCGACGTCGTCGGCGGGGGCGGGGTGGTCGACGGGGGCGGGCTGGGCGTCTTGACGACGATGCCGCCATCGCCTGAGCCACCGTTGCTTCCGCCGGGCGCCGGGGCCGGCGAGCTGACGCCACCACCGCCGCTGCCGCCGCCGGCGTCGCCGCCCGTGGGTCCGGCGACGGACTCGGGTGCCGCGGGCGCGCCGATCGACGGGGGCGCGCCGGCGCCGCCGGTGTTGCCGCCGCCGGGCGTGTCATTCTGGGCGACCACGAAGCTGCCAGGCGGGATGCCGCCGGCGGCCGGATCGCCGTACTTGAACAGGTCGTCATCGCCCTTGTGGCCGCCGGAGCCGCCGCCCACGCTGCTCGTGTGGCGGTGCACGGCCGCCGCCGCGACCTGCAGGTTCGGGCCGGGGTTCGGACGCGTCTCGCTCACGGTCAACGCGCCGCCCGCGCCCGACGGCGAGCCGGCGCCGCTGGTGACGACGACCGGATCGCCCTTGGACTTGAAGAAGGCCAGGAAGCCACCACCGAAGCGTTTCCAGTCCACGGCCACGTAACCGGTGGCGCCGCAGAAGAAGGCGATGAGTGCCAGAACGACGGCACGTTTGCGCTTGGTGTTGAACATGGGACGTCCGAATGATGAGCAAGTTACTGCATGTTACTGGCCCGACCATGTGTTTCCGTCCATCGCATGCGGGGCGATTGCAGGCCGGAAGCGGAAACGTGAACTAGTTCCGCACACTCGCCTCAAGCGAAGCGGCGTTTTGTCGACACGCACGGGTCTTCCCGGAGGTCGTGGCTACCCCTGCGCAGACGGTAAGTCGGCGGAAAGCCGTCCGCGGAGACGATGGACGCATTCGACGAACACTTCCGGAGCGCGCCATGGATTCCACCGCATCGACCCCCGCCGCCCTGCGCGACGCCGGCCCGCGCACCGACCCTGGCCGGGTCGGCCAGGCCGTGCTGAGGCTGCTGACGCTCGAGACGCGGGTGGACGCGGTGCACGCGCTGTCGCCGCGCTTCCGGCTCGTCTCGCTGCGCAGCGACGCCCTGCGCCGCGTCGCCCACCGGCCCGGCGACAAGGTGCAGGTGCGCGTGCAGGGCATGGCGTTCCGCACCTTCACGCCGTTCCGCCTGGGCGAGGGCGACGACTCGCTCGAGCTGCTTTGCTACGCGCACGGCAACGCGCCGGCGGCCCGCTGGCTGGACGCCGTGGCCCCCGGCGACCGTTGCCACGTGCTGGGCCCGCGGCGCTCGATGGACCTGGCGGCGATCGACCGTTCCACGGTGTTCGTCGGCGACGAGACCTCGCTGGGCCTGGCGCTCGCGCTGTGCGGCACGCCGCTGGGCGGGCTCGACACGCATTTCATCTTCGAGGTCGGCGACGCCGTCGAGGTGCGCGCCGTCCTCGACGCGATGGGCCGTGGCATGCTGCAACATGCGTGGCTGGTCGAACGACGGGCCGACGCCACGCACCTGGCGGAGGTCGAGGCGGCGCTGGCGCGCTACGCCGCCGCCGACTCGTTCCGCCAATACGTGCTCAGCGGCCAGTCGCTGACCATCCAGCGCCTGCAGCGCTCGCTGAAGGCCGCCGGCGCGAAGCCGTCGCAACTGCTCGCGAAGGCGTACTGGGCGCCAGGAAAAATCGCTCTCGACTAACCATGAACCGCATCGCCCTCGTCGAAGACCACGAACGCCTGTCCACGCTGGTGCGCAAGGCGCTGGCCGCGGCCGGCATCGAGGTCGACGTGTTCGACCGCATCGCCAGCGCCGGCCACGCGATCGCCGAGACGCCGTACGGCGCGATCGTCGTCGACCGCGGGTTGCCCGATGGCGATGGCCTGTCGCTGGTGCGCAGGCTGCGCGCCGACGGCAACGACACGCCTTGCCTGATGCTGACCGCGCGCGACGCCGTGCACGACCGCGTCGAGGGCCTCGAGGCCGGCGCCGACGACTACCTCGCCAAGCCGTTCTCGATGGAGGAGCTCGCGGCCCGCGTGCGCGCGCTGCTGCGCCGGCCGGCCGCGATGCAGAGCCTCAATCCGGCGTTCGGCGACATCCAGCTCGCGCCCGACCAGGGCAGGATGAGCTGCGGCGCCGAGACGGTGACGCTGCCGTCCGCGGAGCTGCAGATCATGCTGTGCCTGGTCAAGGCCGAGGGCATGGTCGTGCGGCGCGCGTCGCTGGAGGCGGCGGCCTGGGGGCTGACCGAGGCCGTCACGCCCAACGCGCTCGACGTCGCGCTGCACCGGCTGCGCAAGAAGCTGCAGGCGATCGACTCGACGCTGCAACTGGTCAACGTGCGCGGCCACGGCTATGCGCTGCGTCCCGATGCGTCCTGACCACCGCTCCGCGCGCCGGCCCTGGCGCGACAGCGACTGGTGCCGCTGGGACGCCGGCGCCAGCGAGCCTCGGCGCGGCAGCGACAAGGGCGCGTCGCGCCGCGAGCTGCGCTGGCGCCGGCGCGCGGCGTGGGAGCTGATGCACTACCGCCGCCATCACCAGGGGCGCAGCCTCGGCGGCAACCTGCTCGCGATGTTCATCGTGGCGTCGCTGCTGAGCATCCTGCTGGCCGCGCTCGTGCTCGAGACCGCGTTCAACTGGCATCGCTCGATGGCCCTGTCGCACGCCCTGAGCGAGCAGGTCGACTGGATCGAATCGCACCTCGCCTTCGACGCCGCGGGCACGCCGGTGGCGCTGCGCGAGCCGCCCGACACGGCCTGGGTCTACACCGCCGCGACGCGCGACTGGAAGTACCGCGTGGTCGACGGCCGCGGCGTCGCGGTGCTGTCGTCGGACACTGGCGCACCGCCGTTCGCGCCGACGCCGGCGGACGCGGCGCGCGAGCGCTTCGACGTCGTCGTCGACGGCCTGCCGCTGCACGTGGTCTCGAAGGCGCTGACGCACGCGGGCCATCGCTACGTCGTGCAGGCCGCGATCAGCGATCGCGCGGCCGCGCTGTTCAGCGGCGCCATCGTCGGCCCGATCCTGCAGAACGCGTTGCTGATCGCCGCGGTGTCGCTGCTGCTGTTCGCCTTCGGCATCCACGGCTCGCTGCGCCACTTCCTGCTGCCGCTGCGGCGCGCGTCGGAGGCCGCATCGCGCATCGCGCCGCGCAACCTCGAGACGCGGCTGTCCGAGGCCGCGATGCCGCGCGAGCTGCGGCCGTTGATCCGCGCGTTCAACGAGGCGCTGGATCGGCTGCAGCAGGGGTATCGCGTGCAGCAGGAGTTCCTCGCGTCCGCGGCGCACGAGCTGAAGACGCCGCTGGCGCTGATCCGCGGCCAGGTCGAACTGAGCGAGTCGGCCGACCGCGAGCTGCTGCTGGGCGACATCGACCGCATGGCGCGCCAGGTCGCGCAGCTGCTGCACCTGGCCGAAGTCAGCGAGGCGCGCAACTTCCAGATGGCCGAGACCGACCTGGGCGGCGTGGCCGGCGAGGCCGTCGCCTTCCTGCAGCGGCTCGCGCAGCGCGGCAACGTGCACCTCGACCTGCGCCTGGCCGACGCGCTGCCGGCGCGCCGCGCCGATCGCGGGGCCGTGTTCGTGCTGCTGAAGAACCTGATCGAGAACGCGCTCCAGCACTCGCCCAGCGGCGCCGTCGTGACGGTGGACGTGCGCGCGAACGGCCTGTCGGTGCGCGACGAGGGCGACGGCATCCCGCCCGAGCACCTGCCCGAGCTGTTCAAGCGCTTCTGGCGCGGCGCCGCGCGGCGCGACACCGGCGCCGGCCTGGGCCTGGCCATCTGCCACGAGATCGCGCTGGCGCACGGCTGGTCGCTTGTCGCGCGCAACGGCACGACCGGCGCCGAGTTCCTCGTGTCGTTCGACGCTAGTTGAGCCGCAGCGACACCCGCATCACGAACGCCTCGCCGATCTCGCGCCGCGCGCCGAAGCCCAGGCGATGCGCCAGGCCCAGCATCGCGGCGTTGGTCGACAGCGTCGAGCCGTACAGCGTGCGCACGCCGCGTGCGCGGGCCGCGGCGATCAGCGTCTCGAGCAGGCGCCGGCCCAGGCCCAGCCGCTTGCTGGCGTCGCCCACGAGCAGCGCGAACTCGGTATCGGGACCGTCGTCGTCGTGCACCGCGCGGCCGACGGCCAGCATCGTCTCGTGGCCGCTCGCGTCGCGCGTGGTGACGATGAACGCGACCTCGCGCGCCGGGTCGATGTCGGTCCAGCGCCGGATCTCCTCGGGCGACGGATGGCGCGCCGAGTGCAGCCGGTTGTAGCTGGTCTCCGTCGACAGCGTGTCGAGGAAGGCCGACTCGAGCGCGAAGTCGCCGGGCGCGATCGGGCGCAGCGTGGCCTGGCGGCCGTCGGGCAGCGGCCAGCGCACTTGCAGGACGGCGTCGGACATGGCCGCATGATGATGCCGCGCGCGTCACGGCGGAATGCGGGCTCGCCCGCGGGTTTGCGGACGCGGGCACACTGTCGGGCATGACTTCGAACTCGTCCGATCATCCTCTCGACAACGTCATGTGGACCGCGCTGACCACCGCGCAGCGCGACTGGTCGCGCGGCAACGCGCTGGCGCGCCGGTTCCGCCCCGAGTTCGCGCGCTTCGCCGGCGTGCCGATCGTGTCCGAGGCCACGTTGACCGCGCTCGCGGCCGACATGGCGCCCGACGAGGTCGTCGCCCTCTCGAACGTGGAGGACTTCGACCCGGGCCCGCTGTTCGAGGCCATCGACCGCAAGGACCTCGTGCAGATGGTGGGCGCGGCCGCCGGCGACGTGCGCGCGCCGCAGCGTTTCCGTCCGCTGGGCCCGGCCGACGTGCCGCGGATGACGGCGCTGGTGCAGCAGACCGAGCCGGGCCCGTGGTTCGAACGCACGCCGGAGCTCGGCCGTTTCGTGGGCTTCGAGGCAGACGGCCGGCTCGTCGCGATGGTGGGCGAGCGCATGCGCGTGCCCGGCCACACGGAGATCAGCGCCGTCTGCTGCCACCCCGATTGGCGCGGCCAGGGCCTGCCGGCCGACCTGATGCGGCTGGTCTCGCAGGCCATCGTCGCGCGCGGCGAGACGCCGTTCCTGCACGTGCTCGCCGACAACGCGTCGGCGATCGCGCTCTACGGCAAGCTGGGCCTGCGCCCGCGGCTGCGGACGCGCCTGACGATCCTGCAGCGCAACGGCAGGCCGGTGCCGGCCTAAAGCGCCTTGCCCTGGGGCTTGGGCGCGTTCGGCGCGCCGACTTCCTTCTGGCCCTGCGGCAGCGTCTTCGTCAGGTCGACGAACGCGCGGCCGTGCTCGCCGTCGACGGGCTCGGCATCCTCGTCGGCGCCTTCGACCGGCGCGACGATGGCCTTGCCGATCGATTCGAGCACGTTGTCGTCGTTCTCGCCGACGACGTGGCCGTTGCGGCCGTCGGGCAGGTCGTCGCGGGTGCGCGGTTCGGAGGTGTTGGAGCTCATGATGGTGGCCTTGGTGGGAATCGTCCCGTCGGGCAATCCACATGCCGTGGAGGACGAGGCGCTGGGCACGACGGCTGCCGCGATGCACCGACTCGAACTCAAAGGAACAACAACATGCAAGTCCAGATCAACACCGACCATCACCTGCAGGGGAGCGAAGCGCGCGAGCAGTGGGCCAGCGGCGTCGTCGACGATGCGATGAGCCACTTTGCCGACAACGTGACGCGCGTCGAGGTGCACCTCAGCGACGAGAACGCCGGCAAGGGCGGCGCCGCGGTGCTGCGCTGCAAGATGGAGGCGCGCGTCAACGGCCGCCCGCCGGTCGCGGTGACCAACGACGCGCCGTCGCTGGACGCGGCCGTCAACGGCGCGGTGCACAAGCTGGTGCGCGCGACCGAGCACGCGCTGGGCCGCGCCGACAAGCACGCGCACGAGGGGCGCCAGCTGCCGGTCGGCGACACGACCGACGACGACTTCGTGCCGTCGTCCGCGCCCTTCTAGGCCTTGGCGGGCGGCGACGCGACGCCGCCTTGCCCTGCCGGCAACGAGGCCAGCGCGGCCTCGGCGGCCTGCAGCAGCGGCAGCAGCTGGTTGCCGTGCGCGGGCGACCAGACGACGCCCACGCGCGCCGCGAGCGTCAGCCTGGCCACGCCCACGTTGACCGGCGCCCCGAGCGCCTGCGCGACCTTGGCGGCCACGCGCTGCGCCTCCTCGGGCTGGTGCAGGTCCACCAGCATCGCCGCGAACTGGCCGCGATCCAGCCGCACCGCGGTGTCGGTCTTGCGCAGCTCGAAGTGCAGCCGGCCGGCGGTGGCGCGCAGCACGTCGTCGCCGACGGTGTGGCCGTACTGCTCGCAGATCGCGTCGAAGCCGTCGATCGCGATCAGCATCATCGCCAGCAGGCTCTTCTGCCGCGCGGCTCGCAGCAGCGCCATCTCGGCGCGATCCTGCAGGACCGCGCGCGTGGGCAGGCCGGTGAGGCTGTCGTGGTGCGTGAGGCGCAGCGGCGACTCCTCGCTGCCGCGATGCAGCGGCTCGACGGCGATCAGGCCCGTGACCTGGCCGCGGCCGTCGCGCAGCGCGCCGACGTTGAGCCGCGTGGGATGGGGCGAGCCGTCCTTGTGGCGCAGCACCCAGTCGTGCTCGCTGGCGACGCCGTCGCGCCGCAGCGCCGTGCCCAGCACGCCCGCATCGGCCACCACGTGTTCGCCGAGGATCGCGGACAGCTCCACGGCGCGGGCCTCCAGCTCTTCCAGCGCGATCAGGCTGCCCGCGATGGGCTTGCCGGCGAGCTCGTCGCGGCCGTAGCCGAGACGCTCGGCCGCGACCGGATTGATCCAGCGTATCCGGCTGTTGGCATCGACGCCCAGCACCACGCCGGGGTAGGCGTCGAGCAGCAACTGCTGCACTTCTCCGAGCTCCAGCCAGGTGTGGGACTGCGGATCGAGGGTGGCGTGTTGGCTGTCCATCGGGCCAGTCTCTCACCGACGCCCGGGTGCCGACAAGCCCTTTTCAGGTGAGGACGAACCCGATGGGCGTGCGCTGCAATCTCGCGTACGGTGCGCGCTGTTCAAATACGTCCATGATGTCCTTCGTCCTCGGATCGCTCGTCGGCCTGCTGCTCGCGCTCACCGGCGCCGGCGGCGGCATCCTCGCGGTGCCGCTGCTCGTGTTCGCGCTGCACCTGGGCCTCGCGCAGGCGGCGCCGATCGGCCTGCTCGCGGTCGGCCTGGCCGCCGCGATGGCCGCGACGCTGGGCCTGCGCGACGGCATCGTGCGCTACCGCGCCGCGATGCTGATGGGCGGCCTCGCGATGCTGCTCGCGCCGCTGGGCGTGGCCGCCGCGCAGCGCGTGCCCAACACGCCGCTGACGATCGCATTCGCCGCGGTGCTGCTGCTGTCGGCCTGGCGCATGTGGCAGCGCGCGCGTCACGCGCTCCGCCCGCGCACGGACGCCCCCGCGCGCGCGGCGCTGCCCTGCGTGCTCGACGCGCGCGACGGCCGCCTCGTCTGGACGCGCCCCTGCGCGCAGGCGCTCGCCGCCACCGGCGTCGCCGCCGGCGTCCTCAGCGGCCTGCTGGGCGTGGGCGGCGGCTTCGTCATCGTGCCGGCGCTGACGCGCTTCACCGAGCTGTCGGCGCGCAGCATCGTCGCGACCTCGCTGGCCGTCATCGCGCTCGCATCGATCGGCGGCGTCGGCGCCGCGGCGTGGAAGGGCACCATGGCGTGGGACATCGCACTGCCCTTCGCGATCGGCTCCGTGTTCGCGTCGCTGCTCGCTCGCGTGATCGCGGCGCGCGTGGCGGGGCCGCGGCTGCAGCAGGGCTTCGCGATTGTCAGCGTGGGCGTGGCGATATTGCTTCTCGCGCGCGGCGCGGGCTGGCTCGCCGTTCGCTAGTCTGCGTAGCGCAGCGGCAGCGCCGTGGTGAACTTCAGCTGCTCCATCGCGAAGCTGGAGCTGACGTCGAACAGCTGCGTCCCCGCGATCAGGCGCTTGTAGACGCCGTCGTAGGCCGCGATGTCGGGCACGACGATGCGCAGCAGGTAGTCGATGTCGCCGCTCATGCGGTAGAACTCGACGACCTCGGGGATCGAGTCGACCGTCGCGTGGAACTGGTCGAACCAGGCCTGCGTGTGCTGGCTCGTCTTGATGTTGACGAACACCGTCACGCCCACGTTGACGCTCTTCGGGTCGACCAGCGCGACGTGGCTGGTGATCACGCCCGCCTCCTTCATGCGCTGCACGCGGCGCCAGCAAGGCGTCGTCGACAGCTGCACCGCGCCGGCGAGCTCGGCGATGGGCGTGTCGCAATTCAGCTGCAGCATCTCCAGCAGCTTGCGGTCGATGGCATCCAGTTTCATTCGCAGCCTTTCCCGGGGAAGGAAATTCTATTGCCCCGGCGCGAAAGATGATGACCGATTCAACCTTCGGTCAGCGCGGGGCAGGGCGGCTGTGCGACGATCTCGGCCCTATGCCGGTGTCGTTCTCCCTCGCGTCCTACCCTTCGTTTCTCCGATTCTGGGCCGGCCGCGTCGCCGGCACGATGGCCAACCAGATGCTGATGGTGGCCGTCGGCTGGCAGATGTACGACCTGACGCACAGCGCGTGGAACCTCGGCCTGGTGGGCCTGTTCCAGTTCGTGCCGGCGCTCGCGCTGGCGCTCGTCGCGGGCCATGTCGCCGACCGCCACGACCGCCGCCACATCGTCTCGATGGCGCTGACGCTGCAGCTGGCCGCGGCGCTGCTGCTCCTGCTGTCCACGCACGAGCACTGGATCTCGCGCGACCTGATCCTGGGCGTGTCGCTGCTGCTGGGCGTGGCGCGCTCGTTCCAGATGACCGCCACGCAGGCACTGACGCCGCTGCTGGTGCCCTCGGCCATCCTGGCGCGCGCGATGGCCCTCAGCTCGTCCGGCAACCAGGCCGCCATCATCGGCGGCCCGGCGCTGGGCGGCTTCCTGTATGCCGCGGGCGCCAGCGTCGTCTACGTCGTATGCGCGGCGCTGCTGGTGCTGGGCGCATCGCTGGTGTGGAGCGTGCGCTACGACCACAAGCCCGCGCCGCGCGCGCCGGTGACGATGGACACGCTGCTCGCCGGCGTGCGCTTCATCCGGGCCAAGCCCGTGGTGCTGGGCGCGATCTCGCTGGACCTGTTCGCGGTGCTGCTGGGCGGGGCCGTCGCGCTGCTGCCGATCTACGCGCGCGACATCCTGCACGTCGGCCCCGAGGGCCTGGGCCTGCTGCGCGGCGCGCCGGCGATGGGCGCGCTGCTGATGTCGCTGGTGCTCGCGCGCTGGACGATCCGCAGCCGCGCCGGCGCCATCCTGTTCTCGTGCGTGGCGATCTTCGGCCTGACCACGATCGTGTTCGGCGTGTCGACGTCCTTCTTGCTGTCGATGGTGGCGTTGTTCATCAACGGCGCGGTCGACATGGTCTCGGTCGTCGTGCGCCAGACGCTGGTGCAGCTCGACACGCCCGACGAGATGCGCGGCCGCGTCAGCGCGGTCAACTCGATCTTCATCGGCGCCAGCAACCAGCTCGGCGAGTTCGAGTCGGGCGCGACGGCCGCGCTGTTCGGCCCGGTCGGCGCGGTGGTGGTCGGCGGCGTCGGCACCTTGCTGGTCGTCGGCCTGTGGATGCGCTGGTTCCCCGAACTGCGCAATCGGCGCAGCCTCACCGAGGCCTGATCAGGCGTCGACGACGGTGACGCGCGGCCAGCGCTGCGCGTAGCGCTTGCTCGCGACGCGCTCGCGGTAGGTCTCGACGCTCACGCGCGCCGGGTTGCGCCGCACGACCATCGCGAACAGGTCGGCCAGGCCATGCGGCGCGATCACGTGCAGGCGATCGTCGTCAGCCAGCCAGAGGCCGACGCAGGTCGCGGTTTCCGGCCAGCTCGCGATGGCGTCCTCCAGCGAGCGCAGCGGCGCCACGGCATGTCCGAAGTGCTGCTCGAACCACAGGTGGACGCCCGCCTGGTTCGTGACTTCCCAGGGCGTTTCCGGCGACGCGGCCGTCAAGCGTGCCTGCAGTGCCGCGTCGCGCCCGGGCGAGAGGTCGCCGGCGTCGAACCAGGCAACATCGATGTCCGCCAGCGTCGAGGGCGTCGCGTGGCCGTGCAACGCGTCCCACGCCATGTTGCGCACCGCGCCCGCGCCGATGCACCACGCGCGCAGGCGCAGCGCGCGCACCTGCGCGAGCGCCTGCATGAACCAGGGCGTCGCGCGGGCAAGTGCGACGAGGCGCTCGGCGTCGGTCAACCGTGGATGTGCAAGGGCGGGAACGACTTCACGAGGTCGTCGATTGCCTTCATCTGCGCGAGGAAGGGCTCCAGCTGGTCGAGCGGCAGCGCGCTGGGGCCGTCGCACCTGGCCTTGTCCGGCTCGGGATGCGCCTCCAGGAACAGGCCCGCCAGGCCCACGGCCAGGCCGGCACGCGCCAGCTCGGCGACCTGCGCGCGGCGCCCGCCCGAGGCCGCGGCGCCGGACTCGCGCTGCTGCAGCGAGTGGGTGACGTCGAAGATCACCGGCGCGTCGGCCGTCGTCTTCTTCATCACGGCGAAGCCCAGCATGTCGACGACCAGGTTGTCGTAGCCCAGGCAGGTGCCGCGGTCGCACAGGATCAGCTGGTCGTTGCCGGCCTCGCGGAACTTCTCGCAGATGTTGGCCATCTGCGACGGGCTCAGGAACTGCGGCTTCTTGATGTTGATGACGCGGCCCGTCTTCGCGAGCGCGACGACCAGGTCGGTCTGGCGCGCCAGGAAGGCCGGCAGCTGCAGCACGTCGACGACCTCGGCGACGGCGGCGGCCTGGTGCGGCTCGTGCACGTCGGTGATCAGCGGCACGCCGAAGGTCGTCTTGACGGCCTCGAGGATCTTCAGGCCTTCCTCCAGGCCCGGGCCGCGGTAGGAATGGATCGACGAGCGGTTGGCCTTGTCGAAGCTGCCCTTGAACACGTACGGGATACCCAGCTTCCTCGTGACGCGCACGTACTCCTCGGCCGAGCGCAGCGCGAGGTCCTTCGATTCCAGCACGTTGACGCCGCCGAACAGCACGAACGGCTTGCCGTTGGCGACTTCGATGGCGGGGGTGATCTTGACGGTGGACATGGCGTCTCCTTGATTCGCAACCGGCATTTTGCAACGGCGCGGCCGGGCCGCCCCGGTGCGAGGCATTCCGCCCGCTCCACGCGCGGTTCATCGCTTTCACAACCGGATACGCGGGCGGTCGGGCGGTGGACGAGACGCGTCAACCGGCGTGTCGAAGTGACTCAATTCGTCACAACGGAAGGTGACAAATTTGGTCGCTTCCGGCTTTTTCTTCGCGGCCCGCACGCCGGCGAGGAACCGGTTCCACAGGGTGACGCCCGCTAACTTTCATTTCGATACGACATCGCCGGCCCGGCGCGGAATCCGGGCATGGGATTTGCGAATCCTTAACAAAGAGTGAACGGACGTCGTTGGGACGTCCCGGCCCGGGGTCACGAAACCCCGGGCCGCATGTGACAAGAATCGGAGAGAGCCATGCAATGCGTCGAGAGTCCGGTGTCCTTCCGTTGGAAGGCCGCGTCGTCCCTGCTGATTGTCGCGGCGCTTCTGGCGGCCTGCGGCGGTGGCAAGTCCGGTGGTGGCGACAGCGGGTCGCCGTCAGGCGGAACGGGTTCGGGATCAGGCACCGGAACGGGAACCGGCAGCGGTACGGGAACCGGTACCGGTACCGGTAACGGCGGCGCCACGACGCAGGACTTCACGCCGCTCACCTGGCCGCAGACCGACCCGACGACGCAGTACACGCTCGCCGACGGCACGCTGGTGACGCAGATCGGCGGCCGCGTGCGCGACCGCCACGCGCGCGAGCAGCCCGACACGCCCGGCACCGGCGACCCGTATGACCTGTTCGCGGCGCACTACTTCGAGCGCCGCTCGCACCAGATCACGATCTACGACAACGTCTCGCCGACGAACTCCACGCAGCACATCCTGACGGTGGTCGTGCGTCCGCAGTGGTGGCTGTACGGCACCAACTTCCGCTCCGGCTACATCGGCCGCCGCGACGGCGACGCGCCGGGCCCGACGGCCGTCGCGCTCTATGGCGACAACGGCGGCATGAAGCGCCTGCCCAACTTCAGCCTGCTGTCGAACCAGGAGCTGAAGACGCCGCTCGCCAACTACGACGCGCTGCCCTCGGATCCGTCCGACAACTACACGACCGACCTGTCCGTGCCGCCCAAGGACGGCGAGTTCGTCCTGGTCAAGCAGATCACGCAGTCGGCATCGCTGAAGCGGCCGCTGCAGGCCGGCGACCTGATCGAGTTCGAGCTGGGCATCTTCCTGGCCGGCGACAAGAGCGACCCCAACCTCGGCCGCTTCAACTACTACTCCGACGTCACTGTCTACAAGGTCGGCAGCCCCGGCGCGCGGCCGTGGTACCGCGGCCCGTCGGGCCCGACGTCCGACGCCAGCCTGATCCCGTGGGACTCGCACGAGCTCCCCGCCGAGGCGCTCAGCGGCGGCACGCTGATGACGCTGCAGGAGGACACGTCCAACCAGCCCGAGATGAACCTGATGCAGGCCGCGACCAACATCGCGGGCATCGACATCCAGCCGTTCCAGGAAGGGCGCCGGCTGTTCCACACGTCGTTCCTCACGGGCACGCATCCGGAGCCGGGCAACCCCGTGTTCACCGCGCAGGCCGGCAAGGCCGGGCCGAGGTTCCAGCAGCCGTCGTGCATCGCCTGCCACGCCGAGGACGGCAAGAGCACGCCCGCGCAGGCCGGCGCGCTGAACACGATGGTGGTGCTGACCGGCGACTCGGACGCCAGCGGCAACGTCGTCCCCGATGCGCGCTTCGGCGGCCATCTCGAGCAGGGATTGATCACCGATGCCGGCAAGACCTTCGACGGCCGCCAGGCGATCCTCAGCATCGCGTCGACCACGACGACGCCGGGCACCTATCCTGACGGCACGGCATACACGCTGCAGAAGCCGGTATACGCGTTGACCGACACCTCGGGCAAGGCACTCGACATGCCGGCGCACATGTCGGTGCGCAGCGCGCCGCACCTGGTGGGCATGGGACTGCTCGAGGCGGTGCCGGAGTCGGCGCTGCAGGCGCTCGCGACCGCGAGCCAGGGCGACGCCGATGGCGCCGTGGGCAAGCTGCAGATCGTCACCGACCTGAAGAATCCGTCGCTCAAGCGAGTCGGCCGCTTCGGCTGGCGCGCGACGTCGGCGACGGTGGAGCAGCAGACGGCCGCGGCGTTGAACGGCGACATCGGCGTGACCACGTCCATCCTGCCGACGCGCCTGTGCGGCCTGGCGGCCGCGGCCGCCGGTGCCGACTGCCGCGCCGCCGACAAGACGCAGGCCGCGCTGAGCGACTCGGACCTCGACCTGCTGGTGCACTACCTCAGCACGCTGGCCGTTCCGCCGGCGCGCCACTTCGCCGGCGAGCAGCCGCTGGGGGTCACCGGGCCGACGATCGTCGCGCAGCCGGTTGCGACGACCAACGCGCAGATCGCCGCCGAGAACGCGATGCAGGCGCGCGTCGCGGCCGGCAAGAACCTGTTCGCGCA
This sequence comes from Scleromatobacter humisilvae, assembly GCF_023231945.1. GTDB lineage: Bacteria > Pseudomonadota > Gammaproteobacteria > Burkholderiales > Burkholderiaceae_C > Scleromatobacter > Scleromatobacter humisilvae. The sequence continues at coordinate 1,047,765 of NZ_JAJLJH010000001.1, read as the reverse complement.
GCTGCGCTGCACCGCCTGCCACGTGCCCACGCTGACCACCGGCACCGCGCACCGGCTGGCCGAACTGCGCGGCCAGACCATCGCGCCGTACACCGACCTGCTGCTGCACGACATGGGCCCCGACCTGGCCGACACCTTCCCGCAGGGCAAGGCGAGCGCGCAGGAATGGCGCACCGCGCCGCTGTGGGGCCTGGGCCTGCTGTCGGCGATCAATCCGAACGTGCGCTACCTGCACGACGGCCGCGCCCGCACGATCGAGGAGGCCATCCTGTGGCACGGCGGCCAGGCCGCGGCGGCGCGCGACCGCTTCAAGGCGCTGGGCGCCGACGACCGCCAGAAGGTGATCGACATGGTGAGCTCGCGATGAGCCGCGACGCGCTTCCCGACAGCGACGTCCGCCGGCGCCTGCTGATGCTGGCCGCCGGCTTCGCGCTGGTGTCCTGCGGCGGTGGCGGCGGCGGTTCGCCCGCGACGGCGCCCACGCCGCCGACGCCCGCACCGCCCGCGCCGATCCCGAATCCGCCGCCACCGCCACCGCCTGCGCCCGGGCCGGCGCCGGTCAAGAGCGCCAAGCGTGGCGTCGCCTACGACTTCGCGTCGCTGGCCGACCTGCAGGCGCTGTCGACCGGCGTGAGCTGGTGGTACAACTGGGCCACGCGCCCGAACAACGCGCTGCCGGCGAACGCGGCGTTGCAGGCGTCCATGGACTACCTGCCGATGCTGTGGAACGCGAGCTACGACGCGCCCTCCGTCGAGGCCTTCATCAAGGCCAACGCCGACATCAAGTACCTGCTCGTGCTCAACGAGCCCAACCTGGTCGACCAGGCCGACATGTCGCCGTCGCAGGCCGCCGCAGCGTGGCCCGGCTACGAGGCCGTGGCCGCCGCCACCGGCGCGAAGATCGTCGGACCGGCGATCACCTGGGGCACGATGCCCGGCTTCAGCGATCCGGTGGTCTGGCTGGACGCCTTCATCGCGGCCTACCAGGCGGCCAACGGCGGCCGCAGCCCGCAGATCGACTACATCGCGTTCCACTGGTACGACTACGGGCTGGCCGACCAGCTCGATCGCCTGAAGAAATACGGCAAGCCGTTCTGGGTCACCGAGATGGCCAACTGGCACAACGGCGACGGCAGCGCCGCGATCGACACGCTCGCCAAGCAGCAGGCGCAGATGACCGACATGGTCGCCACCTGCGAGTCCCGCCCCGACGTGTTCCGCTACGCGTGGTTCACCGGGCGCTGGGCCAGCGACGCGCACTTCACGAGCCTGCTGGGCGCGAACCCTGGCGACCTGACCGACCTCGGCAGGCTCTACCTGACGCTGCCCTTCACGCCGGCCTGAGCGGCGCGCGCGCTCGACAGTGCGCTGCGATCCTGGGGGTTGCCGCGGGCGGCTGGACGGCCGATAACGAGCGGCACACTCCAGGAGTCGCCCATGCGCCGTTCCGTGTTGACCTCCGGCCTCGTGCTGGCGTTCGCCGCCAGCCTGTCGTCCGCTGCTTTCGCGAGCGCGCCGAACCTCGTGGCCAACGGGAATTTCGAGGCGGGCAACACCGGCTTCACTTCGGGCTACGCCTATTCGCCGGGCGCCAACACCGACGAGGGCCAGTACACCGTCCGCTCGAACCCGTTCCCGTGGAACGGCCTGTTCATCTCCGGCGGCGACCACACCACTGGCAGCGGCCTGATGTACGTGGGCAACGGGAGCGCCGTCGACGGCGCGGTGGTCTGGGAATCGACGACCATCGCGGTCGCGCCCAACACGGACTACTTCTTCGAGGCCTTCGTGACCGACGTCTGCTGCAGTTCGCCGTTCCCGGGCAACACGCCGTCGATCCTGGAGTTCTCGGTGTCCGGCGATTCACTGGGCACCGCCACGACGAACCTGGCCCTGGCCGGAACCTGGCAGGGCCTGAGCAAGGCGTGGAATTCGGGGTCGAGCACCAGCGTGACGCTGAGCCTGATCAACCGCAACACGGCGCGCGCGGGCAACGACTTCGCGATCGACGACATCTACCTGGGCACCGTCAGCACCGTCATTCCCGGCGTGCCGGAACCCGACGGCTGCGCGCTGATGCTGCTGGGCGCCGGCGTCCTCGTGGCCGTTCGCCGCCGCGCCGCGGAGCGTGGCGGGGCGGGGGTTCGGGTCCCGCGCTGAGGCGGACGCTGCCGCCCAACCGTGCCTGTGGCACGTCCCCGTCTCGATCGTCCGATGAGCCACCTGGACAGGCGTCCTACAATCCCACGGATGAAGATGTTCGCGGCGGATGCCGAGCTCCTGGCGCTCGAGGGGGTGTTGACCCAGCCCTGGGGCGTGGACGTGCTCGCCGCGACGGTCTCGCTCGCCTGGCACCTGCGCCAGCGCGACAGCGCCCGCGCGCTACGGCTGGTCGACGGCATCGTGCCGCTGCTGCCGCCCACGCCGGAGGGCACGCGTCGGCGCGATGCGCATCGCGCGCGTGTCGCGCTGGCCGCGTGCGAGGCCTCGGCGCTGCTGTGCGACTTCGACGTCGCCGAACGCTGGCTGGCCGACGCGCGCCAGCATCTCGATCCGCACGCCGACGACTGCGCCGAGGGCGACGCGTGGCTGGCGGAGGCGGTCCTCGCCAAGATGCGCGTGCAGCGGGCGCGCGAGATGGCCGCGCACGAGCGGGCCGTCGGCTACTTCGAGATGATCCTCGCGCCCGATCGACTGGCGATCGCGCGGATCTGGCTCAGCTTCGAGCGCGCCTACTCCGAGCCCGAGATCGACCACGCCATCGGCCTGCAGCCGCCCGGCCCCGAGTGGCCGGAGGCGCGGGTCGCCTGGGACGCGTTGTGGTGCTCGTCGCGCGCGCTGGCGCTGTCGTACCGCCATCCCGCCGAGTCGGCGCTGCTGCATCGCCAGGCGGCCGCGCACGCGCGCGAGGTGGGCATGGTGCGGCTCGAGATCGTGGCGATGATCAACGCGGGCGCCGCGACGCAGGGCCTGGGCGACATGGACCTCGCCGCCCAGTGCTTCGAGATCGCCGCCGCGCGCGCCGCCGCCACCGGCTGGCCCACGCTGATCGGCACCGCCAACACGCGCGTCGGCGAGCTGATGCAGACGCTCGGCGCCTATGAGGAGAGCCGCAGCATCCTGAGCGAGGCGATCGTCGCGCTGTCGATCGGCGCGCCGGGCGCGCACCTGGCGATCGCCTATGCCTCGCTGGCCGAGACGCTGCGGGCGATGGGCCGCATCGAGGATTCGCTGGAGCCGATGGAGCGCGCGATCGCGCTGTATCGCGAGGTCGGGTTCCGGCACTCGCTCGCGCTGAACCTGATCTTCCACGCACGCGGGCTCGTCGCCGCGGGCCTGGCGCAGCGCGCGCTGGCCGTCTGCAGCGAGGCGCGGGCGTTGATCGAGGAGTCCGATCTCCATTCGCTGCACGTCGGCGTGACGGACGTCCTGGCCGACCTGCACCACCGCTTCGAGCTGCCCGCGCCGCCGGGCATGACGCTGCCGACGCCCGCGCTGCACTACGCCGAGGCCGCGCTGGCCGAGGGCCGCCGCGTCGAGGGCTGGAAGGCCCCCGCGCGGCTCTACACCTTCCTGGCCGAGCGCTGGGCGGAGGCCGGCGACCACGCGCGCGCCTACGGGTACGCGCGCGCGGCGCTGTCGGCCAAGGAGACCGAGGCGACGCAGAAGATGAACTATCCGCTGGCGCTGGTGCGGCTGCGCCGGCGCGGCAGCCAGATCGACATCCCTGCCGGCTCGGCTTCGGGCGTGACGGCCGCCGCGCTGGACGCCGGCGAGGAGCGTCAACGCCGCCAGGGCTCGCGCACGCTGACGCCCAAGGAGCGCAGCATCCTGCTGCTGCTGGCGCGCAATTTCTCCAACAAGGAGATCGCCAAGTCGATCGACGTCAGCGACGAGACGGTCAAGTGGCATCTCAAGAACCTGTTCAACAAGCTGGACGCAGGGTCGCGCAAGCACGCGGTGACGCGCGCTAGGTCGCTCGGCTTCATCAGTTTCAGCGCATAGCCCACAATCGGCGGTCGCTTCCGTCGGACCCGCCATGCGCCAAGCCATCGAACACCTCCAGGGCTCGCTGATCCGCGAGATCGCCAACGCCGGCATGGGCCGCGCCGACGTGCTGGCGTTCTGGTTCGGTGAGAGCGACGAGGTGACGCCCGAGCTGATCCGGCGCGCCGCCATCGAGTCGCTGGAACGCGGCGAGACGTTCTATTCGCAGAACCTGGGCCTGCCCGAGCTGCGCGAGAGCCTGGCGCGCTATGCCTCGGCGCTGCATCCGCCGGTCGACGCGGGGCGCATCGTCGTCACGTCCGGCGGCGTCAACGGCCTGATGCTGGCGGCGCAGGCGCTGGTGGACGCGGGCGACGAGGTCGTCGTCGTGACGCCCGTCTGGCCCAACCTCGTCGCCCAGCCCGCGATCATGGGCGCGACGGTGCGCTGCGTCGCGCTGAAGCCGGTCGACGGCGCGTGGACGCTGGACATGGCCGCGCTGTTGGCCGCGGTCACGTCTCGCACGCGGTTGCTCGTGATCAACGCGCCCAATAACCCGACCGGCTGGACGCTGACGCGCGCCGAGCAGCAGCGCATCCTCGACCACTGCCGCGCCACCGGCACCTGGCTGCTGGCCGACGAGGTCTACGAGCGCCTGTACTTCGAGACCACCGACAACGCGTGCGCGCCGAGCTTCGCGGACGTCGCGTCGCCCGACGACCGCCTGATCATCGCGCACAGCTTCTCGAAGAGCTTCCTGATGACCGGCTGGCGCCTGGGCTGGCTGGTGGTGCCCGCGGCGTTGACCGACGCGCTCGGCAAGCTGATCGAGTTCAACACGTCCTGCGCCAGCGTCTTCACGCAACGTGCCGCGCTCGCCGCGCTGGCGCACCGCGAGGAGATCACGCCGGCGATCGTCGCGCACCTGAAGGACTGCCGCGACACGCTGGTGCCGCTGCTCGCCGCGATTCCCGGCGTGCAGATCGCCGTGCCGCGCGGCGGCATGTATGCGTTCTTCCGCATCGAGGGCTTCGACGACTCGCTGGCGGTCGCGAAGCGACTGGTCATCGAAGCCGGCCTCGGCCTCGCGCCGGGCGCGGCGTTCGCGCCGGAGTCCGCGGGCTGGCTGCGTTGGTGCTTCGCGGCGAAGGACACGTCGCGGCTGGTCGAGGGCGTGCGGCGGCTGCGTGCCTGGCTGGAGACGCAGGCCCGCGCCGCCTGAAGTCGCTAGTGCGCCAGCGCGTCCCTGATCCTGGCGCTGTCCATGTACTTGTCGATGGCGCCCAGCGACGCGGTGACGCCGGGGTCCGACATCAGTTCCTGGACGGCGACTTCGCCGAGCTTTCCGAACGCGACCTTGAAGGCCAGCTGGCCGTCGGCCTGCATCGCCGCCTTCATCTCGACCGTGCAATCGACGGCGATCAGGCGCGTGAACAGCGCGGCCGTCTTGCGATCCGCCTCTTCATGCACCGGCGGGCTGATCGTCATCATCGTCCTGATCTCGGGGTGGGCCGACATCGCGATCACGAACCAGCGCGCGAGATCCTTGCGGTCGCGGCCGTTCGTGTGATCCACGAGGCAGGACGCGGCCGCATCGGAGGCCTGGCTCGCGGCTGCGGGCAACGCGATCGCGGCGGAAAGGCAGGCGGCAAGGATTCGGAAAGCAGGGCGCATGGCGGATCTTCGGAGCGGCCAACAACGGCCCGCGGATCTTAGCCGCGGCCTGCGCCCGTTCAGGCCCGGGCCAACGTGAAGGCCTGGTCCAGCGTGAAGAACGTCGTGTCGACGACCGACCCGTCCGGCGCCGAGCCAGGTGCGTGTTCGACGTAGTCGCCCACCAGCGACGAGCGCACGCCGAACACGACGTCCGAATCGAGGTACGCGTCGCCGTCGCGGAAGATGTGCGTGGTCAGCGGCTGGTAGCCGTCGGCGCGGATCATGAAGTGCAGGTGCGCCGGGCGCCACGGATGGCGGCCGGTGGCGGCCAGCATCGCGCCGACCGGGCCGTCGACCGGGATCGGATAGGCCGTCGGCACGATGCTGCGAAAGCGCACGGCGCCGTGCGCGTCCGTGCGCAGCACCGCGCGGGCGCGCCGCGCATCGCCGAGCTCGGGGCGCTGCACGTCGTAGAGCCCGTCGTCGTCGGCCTGCCAGACATCGACCTCCGCGTCCGCGACGGCTTCGCCGTCCGGCCCGCGCACGACGGCGTGCACGAACATCGGCAGCCCCGGCGCGCCGTGGGCGATGTCGGCGCCTTGCTCGACATGCGGCGCGTCGATCGTGTGGAACGGCCCGAACACCGTGGCCTCGGTCGCGCCGGCGGGCTTGGCGTGATTCAGCGCGATCGTCAGCATCGAGACGCCCAGCGTGTCCGACAGCAGGATGAACTCCTGGCGCGTGTCGCTGCACTTCTGGCCGGTGGCCGTCAGGAAGTCGATGCCGGCCTTCCACTCGGCCTCGGTCAGCTTCACCTCGCGCACGAAGTCGTGCAGGTGCGTGACGAGCGACGTCATGACCTGCCTGAGGCGGGCGTCCTTGGTGCCGGCGATGCTTTGCAGCACGGCGTCGGTGATCGTGTGTTCGTCGATGTTGCGCATGGCGTGTCCGTCCAGATCCAGACCGCCGTTGTACAGGCAACGGATATCCGGCGTTGCCGTGCGGAAACGGGAACGGCGCCCGCAGGCGCCGCTTGCAGTCCGGGGCCGCGCGGCCTCAGGCCGTCGCTTCGGCCTTCAGCACGCCACGCTTGATCTGGTCGCGCTCGATCGACTGGAACAGCGCCTTGAAGTTGCCCTCGCCGAAGCCGTCGTCGCCCTTGCGCTGGATGAACTCGAAGAACACCGGGCCCAGGTGCGTCTGCGAGAAGATCTGCAGCAGCAGGCGCGGCTTGCCGCCTTCGGTGGAGCCGTCCAGCAGGATGCCGCGCGACTGCAGCTCCGCCACCGGCTGGCCGTGCCCGGGCAGGCGCTCGGCCAGCATCTCGTAGTAGACGTCGTTGGGCGCGGCCATCAGCGCGACGCCCGCCATCTGCAGCCGGTCGATCACCGGGACGATGTCGTTGCACAGCAGCGCGATGTGCTGGATGCCCTCGCCGTTGAACTTCATCAGGAACTCCTCGATCTGGCCCGAGCCCTTCTTGGATTCCTCGTTCAGCGGGATGCGGATCATGCCGTCCGGCGCCGTCAGCGCCTTCGACGTCAGGCCCGTGTACTCGCCCTGGATGTCGAAGTAGCGGATCTCGCGGAAGTTGAACAGCCGCTCGTAGAAATCGGCCCAGAACGACATGCGGCCGCGGTAGACGTTGTGCGTCAGGTGGTCGATCACCTTCAGGCCGTGGCCGGCCGGGCGGCGCTCGACGCCCTCGATGAACTCGAAGTCGATGTCGTAGATGGACTTGCCGTCCTCGAAGCGGTCGATCAGGTAGATCGGCGTTCCGCCGATGCCCTTGATCGCGGGCAGGCGCAGCTCCATCGGGCCGGTGGGGATCTCGATCGGCTGCGCGCCGAGCTCCAGCGCGCGGTTGTAGGCCTTGTGCGAATCCTTCACGCGGAACGCCATGCCGCACGCCGCCGGCCCGTGCTCGGCCGCGAAGTAGGCGGCCTGGCTCTTGGGCTCGCGGTTGACGATGAAGTTGATGTCGCCCTGGCGATACAGCAGCACGTCCTTGGAGCGGTGCTTCGCGACCAGCGTGAACCCGAGCATCTCGAAGTACGGCTCGATCAGGCCCGGCGTGGGCGAGGCGAACTCGACGAATTCGAAGCCTTGCAGGCCCATCGGGTTGTCGTACAGGTCGTTCATGGCGGTCTCCGGATGCGTGGATTGCTCAGACGAATCATAGGGAATTCGCCTCGCAGCATTTCTGCAAATCCGCGTCAGGGGTGGCGCCATACGCAGGAAACCTGCAAGATTGGCGGATGGACACAGATTTCAAGCTGGACACTGTCGACTTGCGCATCCTGCGCGTGCTGCAGGCCGACGGCCGAGCGACCTACGACGAGGTCGCCGCCGCGGTGAGCCTGTCGCCGTCGGCCACGCTGCGCCGCGTCAAGCGGCTGGAGGAGGCCGGCGTCATCAGCAACTACGTCGCGCTCGTGCAGCCCGAAGCGGTCGGGCTGGCGCTGACCGCCTACATCACGGTGCGGCTCGAGAAGCACTCGGAGACGCACAAGCGCAAGCCCATGGACGCGTTCCGGGCGTCGGTGCAGACCTGGCCCGACGTCGTCGAGTGCTTCTCGCTGACGGGCGAGATGGACTACCTGCTGCGCGTGCTGGTCAGCGACATGGCGCACTACTCGCGCTTCGTGATGGACACGTTGCTCAAGCACCCGAGCGTGCAGGACTGCAAGACCAGCTTCGTGCTCGATCGCGTCAAGCAGACGACGGCGGTGCCGCTGCCCGAATCGAAGAGCCGCTAGGCTTCACGCGCCGACCAGCGCGCCCGAGTCGAGGTCGATGACGGTGCCCGTCAGCGCGCGCGCCTGCATCGCGAACAGGTAGGCTTGCGCGGTGTCGTCGGCGCTGGCCATGAAGCCGACGGGCAGCGTCGCGGCGAGCTTGGCGGCGCGCTCGCGGCGCGCGTCGTCGCTGAGCGGGCCCCAGTTGGCCGTGTCGACCGGACCCGGGCTGACGCCGTAGACGCGCACCGGCGCGAGTTCCCGCGCCAACTGGCGCACGGCGGCCTCGAGGCCGGCGTTGATGACGGTCTTGACGACGGTGTTGGCGGCGATCTTGCGGCCCAGCAGCCCCGTCGTGAAGCCGATCGAGCCGCCGCGCGCCAGCCGCGGCGCCGCGTGCTTGGCGACGAGCAGGCTGCCGTGCAGCTTGGTGGCGATGGCCTCGCGCGCGGCGTCGAAGTCCAGCGCGGTCAACGGCGACGGGCCGACGACGCCGCCGGCGGTGACGACGACGTGGTCGAGCGCGCCGATGTCGCGCAGCAACGCCTCGACCTGCGCTTCGTCGGCGATGTCGCACGTGGCGACCCGCAGGCCCTGGTCGGCGGCGGCTTGCAGGCGCGCGCGGTCGCGCCCGATCGCGATCACGCGCGCGCCCAGCGCGTGCGCCCCGCGCGCGACCGCGAGGCCGATGCCCGAGCTGGCTCCGAACACGGCGACGGCCTGGTTGGCAAGAGATGAGGTGGTCATGGCAAGGCTCCGGTGAAGTGACATGGCGCGACTTTGGACTATTCCGTCAAGGAACGGAATCCATCAGAATGCGCAAGCAACTTCTCCAATAAATTAAAGATAGAAATGAGCGCCGACCTGCAGGACATGGATCTCTTCGTGCGCGCCGTCGCGGCGGGCAGCCTGTCGGCGGCCGGCCGCGAGCTGGGGCTGTCGCCGGCGGTCGCCAGCAAGCGGCTCGCGCGGCTGGAGGCGCGGCTGGGCGCGCGCCTGCTTCAGCGCAGCTCGCGCCGGCTGAGCCTCACCGACGGCGGCGCGCTGTATCTCGAGCGCTGCCAGGCCATCCTGGCCGACGTGGCCGAAGCGGAAGACCTGCTGGGCAGCGACGACAGCCGGCTGCGCGGCAACCTGCGCGTGTCCGCCACGTCGGCGCTGGGGCGGCGCTGGGTCGGGCCGGCCGTCGCCGCGTTCGCGGCGAAGCACCCCGAGCTCGCGATCCACCTGTCGCTGAGCGATCGCCTGGTCGACCTCGTCGAGTCCGGCGTCGACTGCGCCGTGCGCGTCGGCCCGCTCGCCGACGACCGCCTGATCGCACGCAAGCTGGCCGACAACCGGCGCGTCGTCTGCGCGACACCGAAGTACCTGAAGGCGCATGGCACGCCCGCCACGCCGGCCGAGCTCGCGCGCCACGCCTGCCTGGTGCTGAGCGCCGGCCCCGCGCTGCACGCCGACTGGCGCTTCCGGCCGCCGCACGGCGCGGCCACGCACGTGCGCGTGCGCGGCCGCCTCGTGTCGGACAACGGCCAGCAGGTGCACGACTGGATGCTCGCGGGCCACGGTCTGGCGCGGCGGTCGATCTGGGACGTCGCCGACGAACTCGCCAGCGGGCGGCTCGTGGAGGTGCTGCGCGACTGGAGCGACGAGGACGCCCCGATCTCCGCGATCTACGCGTCGCGCCGCCACCTGCCGCGGCGCACGCGGCTGTTCATCGACGCGCTCGCCGCGCACTTCGCGCGCGCGGCGCCCTAGGATCGCTCGCGCAGCAGCTTGTCCATCAGCTCGAGCAGGGCCTCGATCCGCGCGGGCTTGTTGACGTGGGCGTCGAAGCCGGCGTCGAAGGCCAGCCGGCGCGTCTCGTGGCCGGTCAGCCCGGTCAGCGCCACCAGCACCGGCAGCCGATGCGACGGCGTCAGGCGGACGGCGCGCGCCGTGCCGTAGCCGTCGAGGACGGGCATGTCGATGTCGAGCACGACCACCGCCGGCTCGAATTGCCGGAACACGTCCAGCGCCTGCCGACCGTCATAGGCGCGGGCCGTCTCGTGGCCGTGCGCTTCCAGCAGCCGGCTCAGCGAGTCGACGCTGTCGTGGTGGTCGTCGACCACGAGAATCTTCATGGACCAGGCTCCTCTCGAGAAGCCTCCCGTGCGCGTTGTTCTGCTTGTGGGGACATCCTATCGAACTTCGGCCGAACCCGAACGATGCGCGGGGCCATGCGCGACGGGCGACGCGGCGTCGATCGAACAGTGGCAGCATCGATGCCCACCCCGGTACCAGGAACGGTCATGAGCAACAACATCGAAGGCAAGGTCGTCGTCATCACCGGCGCCAGCAGCGGACTGGGCGAGGCGACGGCGCGCATGCTGTCGGCGCACGGCGCGACCGTCGTGCTCGGTGCGCGCCGCGTCGACCGCATCGAGGCCCTCGCCCGCGAACTCGAGGGCGCCGGCGGCAAGGCGCTCGCGCTGGCGACCGACGTCACGCGCGCCGCCGACGTGCAGCGACTGGTCGATGCGGCCGTCGAGAAGTTCGGCCGCATCGACGTGCTCGTCAACAACGCCGGCCTGATGCCCAGTTCGCCGCTGGAACGCCTGAAGATCGAGGACTGGGATCGCATGATCGACGTCAACATCAAGGGCGTGCTGTACGGCATCGCCGCGGCGCTGCCGCACATGAAGGCGCGCAAGTCGGGCCACATCGTCAACGTGTCGTCGGTGGCCGGGCACAGGGTGCGCGCGGGCACGGCCGTCTATTCCGCCACCAAGCACGCGGTGCGCGTGCTGACCGAGGGCCTGCGCCAGGAGGTCAAGGCGTACGACATCCGCACGACGATCATCTCGCCCGACGCGGTCGCCACCGAGCTGCCGGACAGCATCACCGAGGCCGACGTGCAGGCCGGCGTCAAGGCGTTCTACGAGATCGCGATTCCCGCCGACTCGTTCGCGCGCGCCGTCGTCTACGCGCTGAGCCAGCCCGACGACGTCGACATCAACGAGATCCTGTTCCGGCCGACGAAGCAGGAATACTAGTACCGGGTATCGTCCTGGTCGCCGTTCGCCAGCCGCGCCAGGAACTCGCCACCGAGCCGGAAGCTGAGCCGCCCGGCCACGTGCAGCGCGCCCAGCGAGCGGTAGAACGCCAGCCCCTCGCGATTCGACGCGCTGACGTTCCAGTCCATGCGCGCGCAGCCGTGCTCGAGGGCGTGGCGCGCGACCCAGGACATCAAGGCCCTGCCGATGCCCTCGCCCTGCCGCGCCCGGCGCACGTAGAGTTCCTTGAGCAGCAACTGCCCGCGGCGCCGCGGCGCGGGGTCGACCAGCGAATGGAACAGCGCGATGGCGGCGAGGCCGACGACGTCGCCGAGCTCGTCGGCCGCGACCACGATGCGCACGGGCGATCCGGGTGCCAGCAGGTTCTCGTGCAGGTTGGAGCGCACGTCGTCGCGCGCGGCGGGGGCTTCCTCGCTGTAGAAGACGCACATCTCGTGCATCAGGTCGACCAGGGCCTCGTGCTGGTCAGGCACGACGAAGGCGATGCGCATGCCGACGTTATACCGGCACTCGGCGCGGAACGCCTGAACGCTCACCAGGCGCCGTAGCGGGCGACGACGCCGCGCCACAGTGCGTCGCGCTCGAGGCCCATGTGCGCGCCGCTCGCGTCGCCGCGCGCGTCGGCGCCGACGGCCAGGTGCACCATCACCAGCTTCAGCTCGGGGTCGACGTAGATCGCCTGGCCGTAGACGCCCAGCAGCACGAAGCGCCGGTGTGTGCCGGGCATCAGCCAGACCTGGTAGCCGTAGCCGAAGTAGTGGCTGCCGTGCGAGTCCATCGTCCCCGGCCGGAACTGCGGCGGATGGCGCGCGGCGTCGGTCATCGCGAGCAGCCAGTCGCGCGGCACGACCTGCCGGTCGCCGACGCGGCCGTCGTTGGCCAGCATCCAGCCCAGGCGCGCGTAGTCGCGCAGCGTCGCATTGAAGCCGCCCGCCGCCTCCTCGACCTGGTCGTGCGGGTGCAGCAGGTAGCTGGCCGCCGACTCGGCGCCGATCGGCTGCCACAGGCGCTCGTCGACGAACTCGCACAGGCTGTGCCCCGTGGCCGCGCGCAGCACCAGGCCCAGCACCTCGGTCTGCGCGCCGGCGTAGTTGAAGCGCGCGCCTTGCGGGTCCGCGCGGTCGGTGACGGAGCGCGCGGCCGCGACCACGCCCTCGCGGCGCACGATCGCGTTGAAGGCGGCGCGGTCGTCGTGGTCGGTGTAGTCCTCGACATAGCGCGCGCCGGAGGCCATGCGCAGCAGGTTGGCGAGCTGCGTCTCGCCGTAAAGCGTGCCCTTCAATTCGGGCACGTAGCGCGCGGCGGTGTCGGCCAGCGAGTGGATCGCGCCGTCGTCCAGCGCCTGGCCGATCGCCAGCGCGACCAGCGTCTTGGCCATCGAGTTCGACAGCATGCGCATATCCGGCCGGCGCCGGTAGTTGTAGCGCTCGGCCACGACCTGGCCGTCCTTGAGCACCAGCACGCCGGTGGCGCGCTGGCGGTCCATGTAGTCGCCCAGCGTGAAGGACTGGCCGGCCAGCCGGTACGAGAACTCGGGCGCCGACGGCGCCACCGGCAGCGCCAGCGGGTGCGGCGACGGCGCCAGCAGGCAGTGCGGCGACAGCGTGTCCAGCGCGCTGAACGAGCCGACGATGAAGCGATCGTCATGGATCCGCGACAGCCGCGGCGCCACGGGATAGCCGGCGTCGCGGCCCAGCGTCGACTCGTCCGGCGCGGCGAGCGCCAGCGTGCAGGCGGCCAGAAGCGCCGCGCCGGTGAATCGGGTGGTTAGCGAAGCGCGCGTGGGGATCGGCATGCCGGTACTGTCGGGCGCGCCTGTAAATGCCTTGTTTCAGCGCGGCGGTGGCCATCGTGCGTTGCGCACGCGCGCATCGGGTGCGAGGCTTGCCGGCCCCGTCACGTCACTCCAGGAGCTTCCATGACGCGCGTTCTGTACATCGGCCAGGATCCGGCCACCGTCGACTTCAGCGATCCGGCGCTGCCGCCCGGCATGACCACCGACAGGATCCAGGCCGGCATCGATCTGTCGCTGGGCCAGATGCGCGAGCGCGGCTGGCAGGCGGAATTCTGTCCCGTCCAGCCCGACGACAGCGCCGGCCCCGCGGTCGAACGCGCGCTGGCCGGCGGCGAGGTCGACTGCGTCGTGATCGGCGGCGGACTGCGCCTGCCGCCGCGCAGCCTGCCGCTGTTCGAGCGCGTGCTCAACGCCGTGCACCGGGCCGCGCCGCAGGCGGCCATCGCCTTCAACACGACGCCGCAGGACACCGCCGACGCCGTCGCGCGCTGGCGCGGCTAGCGCGTCCGCTCAGCGAGCGCTGCTCGCGGGCTTCGAGGCGCGCGGGCGCGCATGCGCGCCGCTGGCGGCCGCGGGCTTCGGATGGGCGCGCGCCTCCCTGGCGCGTTGCGCCGCGTTGAGCTGCGCCGCCGACACCCGCTCGGCGCGCGCCTCGCCGACGCCGCAGGGCGTGGACTGGTAGCTGACCGAGCCGTCGGCCTGCGGGCACTTGTTGACCTGGGCCTGGGCCGCGAAGGACAGGGCGGCCAGCGCGAGGGCGCACGATGCTTTGAACATTCGGATCTTCGGACGTGGAGGAGGGGTCGCGCGATGCTCTCACGCGGATCGCCGGCGGGCGGTCCCGCGCGCGATCGAAATCGGCCGCGGCGTGAACGATGCCCGCGGCGCGCGCATCCTGGCGGCGCTCAGCGCCCGCCGCCGCCCTCGTCGACGCGGTCGTCGCGCGCGATCGCCTGCGCGATGCGGCTGCCCGGCGGCACGCTGCGCGTGAGCCAGACGTTGCCGCCGATCGACGCGCCGCGCCCGATCGTCACGCGCCCGAGCACGGTGGCGCCGGCGTAGATCACGACGTCGTCCTCGACGATCGGATGGCGCGGGCCGCCCTTGTGCAGCGCGCCGTCGGCGTCGGTCTCGAAGCGCTTGGCGCCCAGCGTGACGGCCTGGTAGACGCGCACGTTGTTGCCGATGACGGCGGTCTCGCCGATGACGACGCCGGTGCCGTGGTCGATGAAGAAGTGCGAGCCGATGGTCGCGCCGGGGTGGATGTCGATGCCGGTGGCGCCGTGCGCGAGTTCCGCGACGATGCGCGCCAGCAGCGGCACGCCCAGTTCGTACAGCAGGTGCGCGATGCGGTGGTGGATCATGGCGTGCACGCCGGGGTAGCACACCAGCACCTCGTCGACGCTGCGCGCGGCCGGGTCGCCGCGGTAGGCGGCCAGCACGTCGGTGTCGAGCAGCTCGCGCAGCCGCGGCAGCGCGGCGCCGAACTCGCGCACGATGGCCAGCGCGCGCTCGTCCAGCGCCGGCGAGACGCTCCCGCCGCTGACCCGCGCCTGCGAGCGCAGTTCCAGGCGGACCTGCGCGATCAGCGCGTGCAGCGCGGTGTCCAGCGTGTGGCCGACGTAGTAATCCTCGCTGTCCTGGCGCAGGTCGGGCGGCCCGAGGCGCAGCGGGAACAGCGCGCCGCGCAGGCCGTCGAGGACGGCGGCCAGCGACTCGCGCGACGGCAGCTCGCGCACGCCCATCTCGCGCGAGCGGCCCTGCTGCTCGCGCCAGCGTTCGCGCGTCGCGCGCAGCTGCGTGACGATGCTGGCGAGGTCGAGCGAGCCGCCGGTGGGTGTCGTGGCCGATGCGTCGGCGCGCGAGGGGTCGTGTTCGAAGGTCATGTCGGAGGATGTTAGCGAAGGCCTGGCGACATCCTGCCGCATTCGGGCCGCGCCGGTGCGACGCGGCCGGAAATCCTCTTTTGCCGCAGGCCGGCGCTCAGCCCAGGCGCAGAGGCTCGGGCGCGAGCGCGCGCAGGAAGTCGTCGGCGTCGAAGGCCTCGCCGAGCGAGAGCGCGCCGGCGCGTGGGGCTCCTGGCCGCAGCAGGCGCGACGCGGCCTCGACGACCAGCGGCGCGGAGACGGCGTAGATGTCGCGCCCGCTGGCCGTCGCCGTGCGCACGGTGTCGCCGGCGCGTGCCCGCACGACGATCTCGAAGCGCTGCTCGGAGCGCCCCAGCGGATCGGCCGCGGCCGGCGGCGGCGTCGTCTCGTCGCGGATGTCGTCCAGCGACGAGCGCGTCAGGTGCGCGCGCAGGCTGCGCGTGCGCAGGTGGCGCGAGATCGTGATGGTCTCGCTGAACGGCAGCTCGATCATGGCCTGCTCGCCGTGCGGCTCGTCGAAACGCCAGGTCGAGAGCGCCGCGGGCAGCGGCATCGCGACGAGCCGGCCGTCGTCGACGATCAGCCGCGGCACGGTGTTGCGCTCGCCGGTCTTGCGCGTTCCGGCGGTCGGCCACCAGCGGTCGAGCGCGATCGCCACCGTCAGCTCGTCGGCCGCGCCGTCCGGTCCCAGCAGCGACGTCGCGAGCAGGTCGGCCAGGCCGCCATAGAAGCCGGCCGCCGGGATGACGGCGACGCCCGCGGCGCGCGCCGGCGCGTCCAGGTGCTCGAACGCCGCTATCGCGCTGGCCTGTTCGGCCGTCACGTCGATGTAGGCGGCGCCGGCGCGGATCGCGGCTTCGGCGACGGGCAGGGCGGTGTCGAGGAAAGGGCCCGCGCAGTTGATGACCACGGCGCAGCCCGCGAAGGCGGCGTCCAGCGCCGCGGCGTCGGCGATCGCGGCCTGTCGCACGGGGACGCCCGAGGGCAACGTGCCCGCGCTGCGTCCCACGGCGATCGCGGGCAGGCCGCGGCGCCCCAGCTCGGCGAGCACGAAGCGCGCGGTGTGGCCGCTGGCGCCGTAGACGGCGATCGGGCGGGGCGATTGGGCGAGGGACATCGTGTTCTCCTAGAAACAGACAGGTCTGTAGCGTCAAGGATAAAGACAGGTCTGTATCATGTCAACATGGCCAGAACAACTTCGACCGAGACCGCGGAATCCGTCGCGATGCCGTCAGACGTCCGCCAGCGCATCCTCGACACCGCGTCGGCGCTGTTCTACGAACGCGGCGTGCGCGCCGTGGGCGTCGACTTGGTGGTGGACGAGTCGGGCGTCGCCAAGACCAGCCTCTACCGCCACTTCCGCACCAAGGACGACCTGATCGTCGCCTTCCTCGAGCGCGAGGATGCCGAGTTCTGGGCCCAGTGGGACGACGTCGCCGCGTGCCACGCCGGCGATCCGGCGGCCGAGATCGAGGCGCACATGCGCTGGATCGGCAAGCGCCTGGCGCGCGCCAACTACCGCGGCTGTCCGCAGATCAATGTCGCCGCCGAGTTCGCCGAGGCCGGGCACCCGGCGCGCGAGGTCTCGCGGCGCCACATGCAGGCGATGCGCAAGCGCTTGGCGGAGCTGGCGCGGCGCTTCGGCGCGGCGCGTCCGAACGATCTCGCGGCGCAACTGGGCGTGCTCGTCAACGGCGCCTTCGTCAGTGCCTCGATGCTGGCGCCGGACGAGGCGACGCGCGTGCTGCTGGCCTCGGCCCGGGCGCTGCTGGCGTCGGCTTCCAAATGAGCCGCGGCGACGCTAAAGTCTGCGCATGCCCGACCACCACGCCTCCTGTTCCTGCGGCCAGCTGACGCTGGTCGCGCGCGGCGACCCGATCCGCGTGGCGATGTGCCACTGTTTCGCCTGCCAGCGCCGCACCGGCAGCACCTACGGCGCGCAGGCGCGCTTCGCGGCGCAGGACGTCGCGATCGCGGGCGACTCGACCGAGTTCGTCCGCATCGGCGACGAGGGAACCGCGTGCCGTTTCCATTTCTGTGCGACGTGCGGTGCCACGGTGTACTACTGGCTTGGCGACGACCGCAGCTTCGTCGCCGTGCCGGTCGGGGCCTTCGCCGATCCGACGTTCCCGCCGCCCGTCTACTCGGTCTACGAGGAACGGCGCCATCCGTGGGTCAGCGTGCCGGAAGGCGCCGAGCACGTGTGGTGATGGCCGAGCCCTGGGTGCTCTACCTCATCGAGTGCGCCGGCGACCGCCTCTACGCCGGCATCACCAACGACCTGGCCGCGCGCTTCGCCGCGCACTGCGCCGGCCGCGGCGCGCGATTCACGAAGGCCTTCGCGCCGCTGCGCATCGTCGCGGCGGCCGAGCTGCCGTCGCGCTCGCAGGCGCTGAAGGCCGAGTACGCGCTGAAGCAGCGGCCGCGCGCGGACAAGCTGCGCTATCTCGCGAGCTGCGGCGTGGCCATCGACCTCCTGTCGTTGCCGCAGCCCTGATCGATTGGAACGACTCTTGCAACCCTGACGTATCCTGCGCCCCGCGACCCGGCTTCTTCGACTCGTCGTTCGCACGGCGCGGGCACTACCAAAGGACGACAGGAATGGAGACAGGAACCGAGTTCGGCCGCGCGCGCTGGCTGCGGCCGGCAGCCGCCGTCGCGAGCGCGACCTACGCCTTGTGCGCCGCGCAAGCGCCGGACACACCAGCCGCGCAAAGCGTGACGATCACCGCGACGCGCATCGCGACGCCGGCCTTCGACGTGCCGGCGTCGATCACCCTCGTCACGCTGTCGCCCGACACCGACACGCGTCCCGGCATCAACATCTCCGAGACCCTGGGCGGCGTGCCGGGCCTGCTCGCGCGCGACCGCCAGAACTACGCGCAGGACGTGCAGATCTCCGTGCGAGGCTTCGGCGCGCGCTCGACGTTCGGCATCCGCGGCGTGCGCGTCTACATCGACGGCATCCCCGGCACGATGCCCGACGGCCAGGGCCAGATCTCCAACGTCGACCTCGGCACGGCCGCGGCGATCGAGGTGCTGCGCGGGCCGTTCTCGGCGCTGTACGGCAACTCCTCGGGCGGCGTCGTGCAGGTGTTCACGGAGGACGGCGGCGGCAGCCCGAAGTGGACGTTCGGCGGCGGCGCGGGCAGCAACCACGAGCTGCGCTACGACGGCAAGCTCACGGGCGCCGAGGGCAATCTCGACTACGTGGCCAGCGTGTCGCACTTCGAGACCGACGGGTATCGCCAGCACAGCGCCGCGCGGCGCGACATCGAGAACGTCAAGCTGGGCCTGCGGCTCGACGAGCGCAGCAGGATCACCATCGTCGGGAACGGCGTGGAGCTGCCCTACGCGCAGGATGCGCTGGGCCTGAGCCGCGTCGAGCTGCAGACGATCGGCCCGCGTGCCGCCGATCCGTCGGCGATCCAGTTCAACACGCGCAAGTCGCTCGCGCAGACGCAGGCCGGCGTGATCTACGACCTGCGCGTCGACGCCGACAACGCGCTGCGCGCGATGGTCTACGGCGGCCATCGCGACACCGAGCAGTTCCAATCGATCCCGGTGACCTCGCAGGCAAGCGCGACGGCGCCGGGCGGCGTGATCCAGCTCGGTCGCGACTACGACGGCGCCGACCTGCGCTGGACGACGCAGGGCATCGTCGACAGGCAGCGCTGGTCGCTGGTCGGCGGCCTCGCTTACGACAAGCTGCGCGAGCATCGCTACGGCTACCAGAGCTTCATCGGCACGGGCGGCGCGCAGGTCGTGGGCGTGCAGGGCGCGTTGCGCCGCAACGAGATCAACGACGTGCAGGATCTCGATCCCTACCTGCAGGGCGAGTGGCACCCCGCCGACGCCTGGACGCTGGACGCCGGCGTGCGCCACAGCAGCGTGCGCTTCGTCTCGCACGACGAGTACATCGTCGGAACCAACCCGAACGACAGCGGCGGCGCGAACTATTCGGCGACGCTGCCGGTGCTGGGCGTGCTCTACGCGCTGCGACCCGACGTGCACTTCTACGCCACCGCGGGCAAGGGCTTCGAGACGCCCACGCTCAACGAGATCGCCTACCGGCCCGACAAGCTGACCGGCCTGAACTTCGACTTGAAGCCCTCGCGCAGCAAGAACCTGGAGCTGGGCGTGAAGACGCAGTCGGCGACGTGGGGCGTGCTCGACGCCGCCGTCTTCGGCACGCGCACGACCAACGAGATTGTCACGTTGTCGAACACGGGCGGACGTTCGACGTACCAGAATGCCGCATCGACGCGGCGGCTCGGGCTGGAGCTGGAATGGTCGAAGCCGCTGCCGCACGACCTCAACGCGCAGGTCGCCTACACCTTGCTCGACGCCCAGTACACCGACGCGTTCGCCGAGTGCGTCACCACGCCTTGCGCGTCGACGCACGTCGCCTCGGGCAACCGCATCCCGGGCGTGGCGCGCAACGCGCTGTTCGCCTCGCTTGCGTGGGCGCCGGCGCAGGGCTGGCGCGCGGGCGTCGAGGCGAGGGCGCTGAGCCGGGTCTTCGTCAACGACACCAACGCCGACCCCGCCGCGTCCTTCGTCACGGCCAACCTGTCCGGGGGCTACCTGTGGCCGCTCGGGCACTGGCAGTGGTCGGCGTTCGGCCGCGTCGACAACGTCACCGGCCGGCGCTACATCGGCTCGGTCATCGTCAACGAGGGCAATGGCCGCTACTTCGAGCCGGCGCCCGGCCGGGCGTATTTCGCGGGGCTGACCGGCAGCTACCGCTTCTGATCAGTCGCGCGCCGGCGCGAGATGGCGGTAGACGGTGGTGCGCGAGATGCCGAGGTTGCGCGAGGTCTGGCTCACGCTGTGGCCGGTGCGTTCGAACTCGCGGCGTATCGTCTCGGCCGCCGCCTGCTGCAGCGCCGAGGTGGCCGTGCGCTGCGCGGGCGGCAGCAGCCGCTCGACGTCGGCCAGCGCGATCGGATGGCCGTCGCCCGCCAGCAGCGCGCGCGTCAGCACCGAGCGCAGCTCGCGGAAGTTGCCGGGCCACGCGTGCGCCTGCAGGCGGTCGACGGCGGCGTCGTCGATCGCGGCGCGCGGGTCGATGCGCCGCAGCAGCGCGATGACGCTGTCGGCGAAGTCGCGCCGACGCCGCAGCGGCGGCAGCGTCACGCACACGGTGCTGAGGCGGTAGAACAGGTCGGCGCGGAAACGCCGGGCGGCGACGTCGTCGGCGAGATCGGTGTTGGTCGCTGCCAGCAGCTGCACGTCGACCTTGCGAGAGACGGTGCCGCCGACCTGGCGCACGAGGCCGTCGTCGAGGAAGCGCAGCAGCGCGGCCTGCAGCGGCAACGGCAGCTCGCTGACCTCGTCGAGCAGCAGCGTGCCGCCGTCGGCGCTCGCGATCAGGCCGAGGCTGCCCTCGCGGCGCGCGCCGGTGAACGCGCCGCCGACGTGGCCGAACAGCTCGGACTCGAACAGCTCGTCGGGCAGCGCGCCGCAGTTGACGGCGACGAACGCGCCCGAGCGTCCGCTCGCGCGGTGCGCGTGACGCGCGAGCACCTCCTTGCCGGTGCCCGTCTCGCCGCCGATCAGCACCGGCGCGGCCAGCCGCACCGCGGACTCGACCAGCTCGAAGGCGGCCACGGCCTCGGGATCGTGCAGCACGATGTCCGCCTCGGTCGCGATGGCGGCGGTGGACTTGCGCGGGCGCTGCGGCGCGGCGGCCACCGTGCGACGCGGCGTCGGCCGGGCCACGCAACGCGCGACGAGCGCGCTGCCCAGCACGTCGCGCAGGCGCACGTCGGCGCCGTGGTGCAGCCGCGCCAGCGCGAGATCCATGGGCTCGCCGAACAGCTCCTCGAAGCTGGTGCCGGCGAGGCTGAGGCCTTGCAGGATCGTGCGGCTGCGCGCGTTGTGCGCCAGCATGCGGCCGTCGCCGTCGAACGCGAGCAGGCCGGCGCTGAGCGTGCCGAGGAACTCCGCGCGCGGATGGATCGCGAGCACGAGGTGGTCGCGCATCTGGTGGGCGAGCAGGCCGTTCTCCATCTGCGTGGCGGCCATCTGCACCAGCGCGTGCGTGTGGTGCTGGCGCGACTCGAAGTACGACGACGCGTCGAGCACGCCGACGATCTCGCCCTGCGCGTCGCGCACCGGCGTCGCGCTGCACGAGATGTCGCCGAGTCCGAGGAAGTAGTGCTCGAGCCCGCTCACCGAGGCCGGGCGCCCGGTGCGCAGCGCGGTGCCGGTGCCGTTGGTGCCGCAGACGCCCTCGCTCCAGTTGCTGCCCACGACGATGCCCGCGCCGGAGCCGCTCATCTGGAAGCGGTTGTCGGCGAACAGGTCGAGGATGATGCCCTCGGGGTCGGCGAACGCGAGCAGGAAGTTGGAGCCGGCGATCTGCTGCGACAGCGTCTCGAGTTCGGCCTGCGCGAGCCGCCGCACGACGGCGGCGCGGTCGCGGCGCCGCGCGAGCTCGTGCGCCTCGACGACCTGCAGCGGCGTCGCGCCGGCGAAGTCCAGGCCGGCCTCCAGGCAGCGCGCCCAGCTGTCGAGGATGTCGCCCGCCGGCAGGCCGTCGGGCGGCATGGCGCTGCCGCGGGCGCGCAGGACGCGCGCGTGGGCCAGCTGGCGCTCGGAACCGAAGGTCATGCGCTTGTCTCCGTCTGGCCGGCTTCGGCGCCGACTCGTGGGCTGGATCGCGTAGGCAACGCTAGCAGCCGGGCCGGCGATGCGCAACTGCACACTTTCTGGACAGGACTGTCCACCTGTTCAACGGCGCGGTGCAGCGCATCCGCTTCGCCGCCGGGCACGCTTCAGGGTCTACCCGCGATGGAACGCGACTTGCGGAACCGGTGATGGCGCCTCGCCGCGCCGCGCACGACAACCAACAGGAGACTCCCGACATGGCACGCACACGATCCCTTGCCTTCGCGCTCACGGCCGCCGCGCTCGCGACTCTCGCGACGTCGCCGGCGACGGCGCAGTCCAACATGGACAAGCTGAAGCAGATGAAGGTCGCGAGTTCCAGCCTCGACATCCCGCTGGTGCCGCAGACGGGCAAGAACGCCGACGCCATCCGCGCCAACCTCAAGCGCGTGAAGCTGCCGCCGGGCTTCCGCATCGATCTCTACGCCGTGGTGCCGGACGCGCGCCACATGGCCGTCGCGCCGGCCACCAACATGCTGTTCGTCGGCACGCGCAAGACCACCGTGTGGGCCGTCACCAACCGCAACAACGGCGACATGGCCACCGAGGTCAAGTCGTTCGCGCCCAGCCTGAACTTCAAGAACCCGAACGGCGTGTGCTGGACCAAGGACGGCCAGCTGGTGCTCGCCGAGCACAACCGCGTGCTGATCTTCCCGGCCGCCGAGTTCTTCTACGAGAGCCCCGACGTCGCCGTCGGCGAGATCGTGCCGCAGGGCCAGCTGGTGCCCGTCGACGACGAGAGCTACAACCACGGCGCGCGCACCTGCCGCATCGGGCCGGACAACAAGCTCTACATCACGCTGGGCCAGCCCTTCAACGTGCCGCCCGCCGACAAGGTGGCCGAGTTCCGCAAGCTGGGCATCGGCGGCATCGTGCGGATGGATCTGGACGGCACGCATCGCGAGATCTACGCGGTCGGCGTGCGCAATTCGGTGGGCCAGGACTTCAACCCGAAGGACGGCACGCTGTGGTTCACCGACAACCAGACCGACGGCATGGGCGACGGCATCCCGCCCGGCGAGCTGAACCACGCGACAAGGATGGGCCAGGACTTCGGCTACCCGTACTGGAACGGCCACGTCAAGGTCGCCGGCTCGGCCGCGGCGCCCGACCTGAAGGACCTGCCCGAGCCCAAGGGCGCCGTCTTCCCGCAGGTCGAGTTCCCCGCGCACCAGGCGCAGCTCGGGATGACGTTCTACAACGGGAAGATGTTCCCCGAGCGCTATCGCGGCGGCATCTTCGTGGCGGCGCACGGCTCGTGGAACAGCACGGTGCCCACCGGCGCGCTGGTCAACTTCGTGCCGCTGGAGGGGCCGGACAAGGCGGGCAAGTCGGAGGTCTTCGCCGACAACTTCCGCGACGACAACAACACCTACACCGGCCGCCCGGTGGACGTCGCGGTCCTGCACGACGGCTCGCTGCTAGTCTCGGACGACTACGCCGGCGCGATCTACCGCATCACCTACGCGGCGCCGCAATGAAGGGCAGGGCGGCGATCGTGCTCGCGCTCGCGTGCGCGGCGGGCGCGCACGCGCAGGACGCCGCGGCCGGCAAGGCCAGGGCGGCGGCCTGCGCGATGTGCCACGGGCCC
Source organism: Scleromatobacter humisilvae (assembly GCF_023231945.1). Lineage (GTDB taxonomy): Bacteria > Pseudomonadota > Gammaproteobacteria > Burkholderiales > Burkholderiaceae_C > Scleromatobacter > Scleromatobacter humisilvae. The sequence goes on along the minus strand of NZ_JAJLJH010000001.1, from coordinate 1,024,402 downwards.
GCGGGCATCGCCGCCGCGCCCGACACGCCCAATCTCGCCGGCCAGCCGGCCAGCTACATCGAGGAGCAGCTGAAGGCCTACCGCGGCGGGTCGCGCAAGCACGAGGTGATGTCGCTGATGGCCAGGCCGCTGTCCGACGCCGACATCGCCAACCTGGCCGCGTGGTTCTCGTCGATCAAGGTGGAGGCGACGGCGCCAAAGTGAGCGTTGCTCTTTCGACCGACCTCGTTCGAATGGGAACGAGGCCGGTCGCCTTTTACGCCGTGAGCGCGGACTCGGGCTCGCGGATGTCGAACGGGTTCGTGCCGATGCCCACGATCTGAGCCTGCGGCGACCACGTCTTGCCGTTGAAGCTCGAATAGAACACGCGGTCGTCGCCGGTGATGCCCTTCCAGGTCATGGTGAGACGGCCGTTGAACACCGTCAGCGCGGGGCCGACGCTGGTGCCGATGCCGGGGATGAGCTGCTGCGCGGTCCACGACGTGCCGTCGAAGCTGGACGTCCAGATCCGCTGGTCGTCGTTCATGCCCTTCCAGCAGGCGTGCAGCCGGTTGTTGAACACGGCGATGGACGCGCCCTCGCTGGTGCCCACGCCGGGCACCTGCTTCTGCGCCGCCCAGGCCGTGCCGTTGAAGTGCGAGTACCACAGGCCCTGGTCCTGGTTCATGCCCTTCCAGATCGCGTAGAGGCTGCCCTGGAACTCGGCCAGCTGCGGGCCGACGCTGGTGGCCACGCCCGGGATGAACTGCTGCGGCGCCCAGCTCGTGCCGTTGAAGCTCGACCACCAGATGGCCTGGTCGCTGACCATGCCCTTCCACGCCATATACAGCTTGCCGTTGAACACGGCCAGCGCCGGGCCGGTGCTGGTGGCGATGCCCGGCACGTTCTTCTGCGGCGCCCACGTCGAGCCGTTGTAGCTCGAGTACCAGATGCCCTCGTCGGCGTTCATGCCCTTCCAGGCCATGAACAGCGTTCCGTTGTGCATCGCCAGCGATGGCCCGCAGCTGGTGGCGACGCCGGCGACGAATTGCTGCGGCGCCCAGCTCGCCCCGTTGAAGTTCGAGAACCAGATGCGCTGGTCGTGCTCGATGCCCTTCCACGCCATGAACAGCCGGCTGTTGAAGACGGCGAGTCCGGGCGGCTGGCCGACGCCGCGCAGCATGTTGAGCATCTTGGCGCCGTCGATGCTGCCCCAGCCGGTGCAGGCGTCCCAGCCCGGGCCGGCCGGGTAACCCGCGACGCCGCCGTTGGCGTTGTTGGCCGGACCGGCGCCGGGCACGATGTCGCGGAACGCGTTCGAGCCCTTCGAATACAGGATCGGGTTGATGAAGCCCAGCCGCGTGCCCATCGCGGCGTTGAGCGTGGCGACAAAGCCGGCCCACAGCGGCGCCGAGGCGCTGGTGCCGTTGCCGATCATCGGCTGGCCGTTCAGATACAGCCCGGCGTATCCGGCGTGGTAGCTCGCGTTGGCGGAGACATCGGGCAGGCCCCGCCCGACGTGATGGCCCGCGTTGACGGAGGCCGGCACGCGCGCATCGACCTGGTACGACGGCAGCGCGAAGAAATCGCTGACGCCGCCGCCGGTGGTGCCCCAGTGCGACGGGTCGGTCGGGCTCGGGTCGTTCCACACGTATTCCTCGAAGCTGGAGCCCGCGACGTTGCCCACCGTCGTGCCGCCCACGGACAGCACCCACGGATCGCTGCCCGGGTATTGCACGTGCGCCGCGCCGTTGTTCATCTTGGAGTTGGAACCGGTGTCGCCGCACGCGATGCACACGGTGATGCCCTGGATCGCGGCGTCCTGGAACGCGGCGGAGACGGCGTTGATGAAGGCGGTGGTGATGCCCTCGGCGGCCAGCGTCGCCGCGTCGTCGCCGTTGGACAGGTACCAGCTGCTCGAGAGCACCGAGCACGACGGATCGCCCGCGTTGGGATGCGCGACCCGGTGGATCATGTCGACCCAGCCGGCCTGCGAGCCCTGCGTGATGTAGACCGCGATCGCCGCGCCGTTGGCCGCGGCGGCGGCGATGCCGATGTCCTGCGTGGTCTCGCCGAACGGGTCGCTGCCGGAGTTGCTGCCGTGCACCGGCACGTCGTGCACCGCGGGCATCGTGTAGCCGGCGCCCAGGCCGTTGAACAGCAGCTGCACGTCGTGGATCGCGTAGCCCGACATCGAGACGATGCCGATCGTCTGGCCCTGCGCGGAGTTGGTCGGGAAGTTGTACAGCTGCTTGAGCGTGGGGATCGTCAGCGTGTGCGTGTTGGCCGGATCGGCGCTGTTGCGCTTGATGATGGTGCGGTTGTCGAGGCCGAACACGCCCACGACGATGTCGGCCAGGGCCGCCGGCACGTGCACGTAGCCGTCGCGGCCGCGATAGGTCTCCATGCGCGGCTGCTCGTTGCGCGTGCGCGCCGGCGCGGGCGCGGTGTAGCGGCCGAGGTCGACCGCGAAGGCGCGGTTCATCTGCGCCACGGTGCCCGCCGCGACGACCGTGCGCCGCGCGGCGTTGGTCTCGACGACCTTCATGCCCGCGGTCTGCACGAAGTCCTCGACCTTCGCGATGTCGGCGGGATGCGCGCCGTACTTCGCGGCGAACTCGTCCTGCGACATCGGCTTGCGCGCGTTCAGCGGCATCGAGGCGACGGCGTCGAAGTCGGGGGCGGGCGGTCCGTCGACGCGGCGGCGCAGCGAGATCGTGACCTGCACGGTCTCGCCGGCGTCGGCGGGGCCTTGCCGCGTGGCGGCCGCGGCCGGGTTGCGCAGCGTGCCGGCGACGCGTTGGTAGTGGGCGGGGATGGCTTGGGTGGACATGGCGAGTGCTCCTGGCTTGCGATGACTTCGCCGCGTCTTCTCGGGGATCGAGAGATCTCGCGCGGCGTCGAGGTGCGGGGCGCATCGTGCGCGACGGCCAGGCCTGTCGATATCCCCCGCAGTGAGGGAATCGCGCGCGCCTCCCCAGCTTGCAGGCCGCGCGAGGCTGTCGAACGGAAGTGCGTCGTAGCCTGCCTCTATCGCGCGGCCCTCGAGTCGATCGACCCCTTTGCATCGATCGCCGCGGCGCGGCGCGAGAATGCGGCATCGCGCATTCGCGGAGCCGGCCTCATGCAGCACTTGCAAGCAACGGAGCGATCCATCGACGCCGGCGACCTGCGCGTGGCCTGGCTCGAATCCGGCGACAGCGCGGCCCGGCCGGTCGTGCTGCTGCACGGCTTTCCCTACGACGTGCATGCCTACGACGGCGTCGCGCCGCTGCTGGCCGCGAGGGGCCTGCGCGTCATCGTGCCGTACCTGCGCGGCTATGGGCCGACCCGTTTCCTGTCCACGAAGACGCCGCGATCCGGGCAGCAAGCCGCGCTGGGCGCCGACCTGCTCGCACTGCTCGACGCACTCGGCATTCCTTCGGCCCTCGTCGCGGGCTACGACTGGGGCGGCCGCGCGGCCTGCGTCGTCTCGGCGCTATGGCCCGAGCGCGTGCGCGGGCTGGTGACCGTCAACGGCTACAACCTGCAGCACATCGCGCAGTCGGGCCGGCCGGTCGCGCCGGAGAAGGAACATCGCCTCTGGTACCAGTATTACTTCCACGGCGAGCGCGGGCGCGCCGGGCTGGAGGCCAACCGGCGCGAGATGGCGCGCCTGCTGTGGCGCCTGTGGTCGCCGCGCTGGCAGTTTGAAGAAGCCGAGTTCGAGCGCACGGCGGCCTCGTTCGACAACCCCGACTTCGTCGACGTCGTCATCCATTCCTACCGCCACCGCTTCGCGCTGGTCGCGGGCGATCCGAAGCTCGAGGAGATCGAGCGCCGGCTGGCGGCGCAGCCGGGCATCGGCGTGCCGACGATCGTGCTGGATGGCGATGCCGACGGCGTGTCGGCCGGCGGCGAGCCGCGACCGGGGCAGTTCACCGGACGTTGCGAGTACCGCCGGCTCGACGGCGGCATCGGGCACAACCTGCCGCAGGAGGCACCCGAGGCTTTCGCGCGCGCCGTGTGCGACGTGGACGAATGGGCGAGCTTGGTGCCGTCCGCCGCGGCAAAGGAAAAGGGCCGCTGAGAAAGCGGCCCCTCTTGCTGGCGAAAGCGCCAGCCCGGTCAGTTGCGATCGGCGCGCGGTGCCGGCGTGGTGTCCGTCACGGCAGTCGAGGTGTCCGGCGCCGGCGCGGGCGCGGCGGCGACCGGGGCGGCGTCGACCGGCGCGGCGGCCGGCGGGTTGTTCCACGTCGTCGACTGCGTGGTGGTCGTCGTCGTGCTGGACGTGTCCATCGGCGCGCTGGTAACCGGCGCCGGCGTCGGGTCGGCGCGCAGGCTGCCGTCGCGCTTCAGCGGAGCGCCGGGAGGCGTGCCGTAGTTGGCGGTGGCGGCGCGGCCGTCGTCGGGCGAGGTGCTCTGGGCGACTGCGACGCCCCCGGCGATGCTCATCGCGCCAAGCGCCACGGCGGCCAGTTTCGTGATTGCGTTCATCTTGATCTCCTGTTGCATGAGGGGTCCACACCGACGGTGGTCAGGATCCATCCACGGCAATGCGCATGCCCTCGGCGGGAGAACGCCGCAGATCCACCGTCCCGGCCTGGGCGGCCAGGCGCCGCCGAACAAGCGTTCCTTCCCAGAATGGGGGAGTTTTGAAGATGAACAAAGTATTACGTTTGCTGCATCCAGTCATCAATGCCGCATAAACTCATCCCTTTGGAGCGGTAAACCGAGAAGACCAGTGAAGTTTGGACGGAACGGACCAGTGGGAGGCGTGCCCGGCCCTGTCTTGCGGGCGATCGAGTCCTTGCACATGCCAGCGATGCCCCAGGTCCTGCTGCGTTTCTTCAACGCGGCCGGCAGCGAGACGACGTCCACCGAGGCGCTCGCGAACCTGGTGCTGCAGGATCCGGCGCTCAGCGCCCGCATCCTCACCGCGGCCAACGCCGCCGCCTTTCGCCGCGGCGCGGAGTTGCGCAGCATCAAGCAGTCGCTGCTCGTGCTGGGAACGCGCATGGTGCGCACCATCGCCTCGTGCCTGCTGGTGCAGTCGGCGTTCCAGCGCGTGCCCGGCTCGGACGCGCGCGACCTGGCCGGCTTCTGGCGCCATTCCCTGCTGGTGGCCGAGCTGACGCGCGGCCTCGCGGCGGAGCTGGGCTTCGGCGACGACGAGGCCGAGGAGGCCTACCTCGCCGGCCTGCTGCACGACGTCGGGCAGCTGCTGCTGCTGGGTGGCCTCGGCGACGCCTACGGCGCGATCCTCGCGCGCGACCCGGGGGAGGACGGGCTGTCCGAGCTGGAACACGCCGTCCTCGACACCGACCACGGCGCGGTCGGCGCCTGGTTCGTCGACCAGTGGGAGCTGCCCTCGCTGATGGCCGACGCCATCCTGTTCCACCACCTGGCCGCCGACAAGGTGGCCGGCCTGGATCGCCTCGGCCGCCTGCTCTGGTGCGCCCACGCCGTGTGCACCGCCAAGCTCGGCTCGCAGCGCATCGGGCTGCAGGGCATCGAACGACTCATCGGCCTGGACGCGGCCCGCCTCGACGCGTTGCACGATGCGGCCCTGTCGCGCGTCGAGGCGCTGGCGACGGCGCTCGACGTGGCCAAGGCGCCGCGCCAGCAGACGGTGCCGCTGCGCGTCGCGCTGCGCCTGCCGGACGCCCGCGAGCCGCCGCCCGTCGACAAGCACGACGCCGCGCTGCAGGCCGTCACGCTGCCGATGACGGCGCTGCAGGCGCTGCCGCTGGACCTGTCGGCCGTGCACGGCGAGACCGACCTGCTGCTGTGCCTGCAGGAGGCCGCGCGCATCCTGTTCGGCGTGCGTCAGCTCGCGTTCTTCCTGCTGCAGCCGCAGCGCCAGGTGCTGTCGGCCGCCGGCACGGGCCTGGGCCGCGGCGCCCTGCAGCGGCTCGAGATCGCGCTCGACGCGGACGGCAGCCAGTGCGCGCGCGCGGCGCTCACGCGCGAGCTGATCGTGGCCTCCAACGTCGACGGGCCGGAGGCCACGCCGACCGACCGCCAGGTCGCGCGCGCGCTGGGCGCCGACAGCCTGATCTACCTGCCGCTGCTGGCCAGCGGGGCGCTGGTGGGCGTGATGGCGTTCGGCGTGTCGCCGGTGCAGCGCACGCGGCTGTCCGGGCGCTCGGCGCTGCTGGAGAACTTCGCCAGCGTCGCCGCCGCCAACCTCGGCGCGTGGCGCCAGATGCGCGAGCGCGAGGCGCAGGTCGCGGCCGAGGTCGGCGGGCGCTTCGTGCTGCAGGGCCAGCGCGTCGCCCACGAGGTCAACAACCCGCTGGCCATCATCCGCAACTACCTCACGCTGATCTCCAACGACGCGGCAGGCGGCGGCTCGGGGTCCGTGCAGCAGGCCGACATCGCCGTGCTGCGCGAGGAGATCGAGCGGCTCTCGGGCATCGTCACCAACCTGACCTTCGACACCGCCGCGCCCGTGGCCCCGGGCGGCGCGATCGACCTCAACCAGCTGGTCGAGGCGATGCGCACGGTCTACGAGGCCTCGCTGTTCGGCGCCGCCAGCGTGCGCCTGGAGCTCGAGCTGCCGCCCGAGCCGGTCTTCGCGAGCGTCGACCGCGACCAGGTCAAGCAGATCATCTTCAATCTCTGGAAGAACGCCGCGCAGGCGCTCAGGCCGGGCGAGGTCGTGCGAACCAGCCTGACCGCGCACGTCAACCAGAACGGCAGCATGTACGCCAGCATCGTGATCCAGGACACCGGCCCGGGCCTGCCCGCCGCGGTGCTCGGCTCGCTGTACCGGCCGCTGCCGACCGCCCAGGGCGCGCCGCGGACCGACGGCCGCGCGGGGCTGGGCCTGTCCATCGTGCTCGCGCTGGTCGAACGGCTGCGCGGAAGCATCAGCTGTCTGAGCCGGCCGGGACGGGGGACGACGTTCACCATCCTGGTTCCCGAACCCCAGAGGACTCTCTGATGAAGCAACTCCTGACTGCTTTCGGTTCGAACAGCGGGGCCGATGCGAGCATGCCGGAGAGAATCCTCATCGTCGACGACGAGGAGCGGCTGCGCAGCAGCATGCGGCGCCTGCTGGCGCATCCCGATCGCGTGTTCCTCGAGGCGGGCTCGGTCGCCGCGGGCGTGCAGGCGCTCGAGGCCAACGAGGTCGACCTGGCCCTGCTGGACATCGGCCTGCCCGACGCGTCGGGCCTGGACCTGCTGCGCTGGATCTCCCGGCATCGGCCCGACACGTCCGTCATCGTGGTCAGCGGCGACGTCCACATCGATTCGGCGATCCGCGCGCTGCGCGATGGCGCCGTGGAGTTCGTGCGCAAGGGCGAGGATTCGGAGTTCCTGCTCGCGCGCGTGGCCGACGCGCTGTCGCGCCGCCGGCTGCAGCGCGAGCATCGCCGCATGGCCGAACGCCTGGCGCAGTCGGAACGCCTGCACCGCTTCCTGGTCGACAACTCGCCCGACGTCATCTACGCGCTCGACGCCGACGGCCGCTTCACCTTCCTCAACACGCGCGCCGAGGCCCTGCTGGGCGTCCGGCGCGAGGAGCTGTATGGCCGCACGTTCTCGTCGGTCGTCGACGAGGCCGACCACCGGCTCGCCGTGCAGATCTCGACGTCGCCGCACACCGACGCCAGCGGCACGGCCACGGTGGAACTGCGCCTGAAGTGCCGCGCCGCCGAGCCGGGTGTCGCGGCGTCGCAGCCCATGGTGATGATGGTGTCGGCGATCGCGCTGTACGACGAGGCCGACGCCGGCGGCGCGCCGGTCTTCGCGGGCAGCTACGGCGTCGCGCGCGACATCACCGAGCGCAAGCGCATCGAGGAGATCATCAGCTTCCACGCGTTCCACGACCAGCTCACCGGCCTGCCCAACCGGCGCCTGTTCAAGGATCACCTCGAGCTCGCGCTGGTGCAGGCGGCGCGGCGGCAGGATCGCGTCGCGGTCATGTTCATCGACCTCGACCGCTTCAAGCTGGTCAACGACACCTACGGCCACCTCGAGGGCGACGAGCTGCTGCGCCAGTGCGCGCAGCGCATCCGCGACTGCGTGCGCGCGGGCGACACCGTCGCGCGCCAGGGCGGCGACGAGTTCACCGTGCTGCTGCCGGGCCTGAACGCCGCCGCGGACGCGATGCTGATCGCCGACAAGATCTCGACCGAACTGCGGCGCCCGTTCCAGGTGGCGGGCCGCGAGTTCTTCGCGACGGCCAGCATCGGCATCGCCGTGTCGCCCGAGGACGGCGACGCCTCCGAGCAACTGCTGCACAACGCCGACACCGCGATGTACGAGGTCAAGGCCAAGGGCAAGAACGCGGCGCGCGCGTTCTCGGCCGACATGCGCACCGGCTTCCTGCCGCGCCTGGAGCTCGAGCGCGACCTGCGCCGCGCGCTGCCCAACGACGAGTTCGTGCTGCACTTCCAGCCGCAATACAGCCTGCGCCTCGGCCGCGTCGTCGGCGCGGAGGCGCTGATCCGCTGGCGCCATCCGCAGCACGGCCTGATGAACCCGGGCAGCTTCATGGATCTCGCCGAGGAGACCGGCCTGATGGGCGCGATCAGCGCCTGGGTGATGGAGGAGGCGTGCCGCCAGCTGTCGCTGTGGCACGCCGCGGGCAGCACCGACCTGCGCGTCGCGGTCAATGTCTCGCCGCACGAGTTCAGCCGGCCGGACCTGGTGCAGCGGGTCTCGGAGATCGTCGCCCGCCACGGCCTGCCGCGCGAGGCGCTGGAGATCGAGATCACCGAGAACGTGCTGCTGCAGGACGTTCCCGGCGTCGTCGAGAAGCTGCGCCTGCTGCGCCAGACCGGCATCCGCATCGCGATCGACGACTTCGGCACGCGCTACTCGTCGCTGAACTACCTGCGCAGCTTTCCGATCAACACGATCAAGATCGACCAGTCCTTCATCCGCGACATCGAGGGCGACGACAGCGTCTCCCCCATCATCGTGGCCATCGTCGGCATCGCCCGCGGCTTCAACCTCGACCTGGTGGCCGAGGGCGTCGAGAACGACATGCAGCGCCGCGTGCTCGCGCGCCTGGGCTGCGACGAGATGCAGGGCTACCTCTTCGCGCGCCCGACGCCCGCGATCGACATGGACGCGACGCGCCGCTGGGAACACGCGGCGGGCTGAGCACGCGCCAGGCGCGGCCTGAAAATCCGTCACGCCAATCCAGGAGGGCACGCATGAAACCCGTCCAGGCCGCGGCCGACCAGTCCGCGCTGCTCGCGGTCATCGTCACGTCCGTGCGGCCCACGGGCGCGGACAAGAAGGCGACGACGACCTGGTTCGACATGTTCCGCATCGAGAACGGCCGGATCGCGGAGCACTGAGACTACGCGCCCAAGGAGTGAGATCGCTGCCGTCGCGCAGGGCACAATAGCGCCAGCGCGACGGCCAGACGGCAGCGGACGCGCATCGCCGAGGTCCTTCAGCATGCTTCCCCCGCGAATTGGCCGCTACGACATCTCCGCCGAGCTCGGGCGCGGAGCCACCAGCATCGTCTACAAGGGCGTCGACCCGGCGACGGGCCGCGTCGTCGCCATCAAGACGCTGCAGCGCAGCGAGGCCGACGCCGACGGAGACGCCGAAGCGATCCTGCTGCGCTTCCGCAACGAGGCGCGCACCATCGGGCGCCTGCGCCATCCGGGTGTCGTGGCCGTCGACGAGTTCGGCGAGGACGGCCTGCACAGCTGGATCGCGATGGAGTATGTCGAGGGCCGCAACCTCGACGAGATCCTGCTGCGCAACCCGCTGCCAGGCCACGAGCGCGCCGCGGCGCTGATGGACGAACTGCTGGACGCGCTCGCCTGCGTGCACGCCCAGGGCATCTGCCACCGCGACCTGAAGCCGGCCAACATCATGGTCACGAGCGAAGGACGGGTGAAGCTCACCGACTTCGGCGTGGCGCGGCTGCGCGACCTCGGGTTGACGCGCGTGTCGACCATCATCGGCACGCCCGCGTTCATGGCGCCCGAGCAGTTCACCGGCGGCGCGCTCGACCACCGGGCCGACCTGTTCGGCTGCGGCGTCCTGCTGTTCCTGCTCCTGAGCGGGCGCCGCCCGTTCTCCGGGCCGCCGGCCGCGGTGATGCACCAGATCCTGCACGAGGAGGCGCCGCTCCTCAGCCAGGCCGCCGGCGGGATGGCGGCGCGCGCGTACGACGACGTGGTCTCGCGCGCGCTCGCCAAGCGCGCCGACGAGCGCTTCTCGAGCGCCGGCGAGATGCGCGACGCGTTGCGCATCGCGGCGTTGCGGGCCGCGGAATCGACGCTCGCCACGGTGGTCAAGACGGTGGTGCAGACCGCCGTGCGCCCCGTCGTGCCGTCGGCCGATGCATCGAAGCCGCGTCCTTCGGGCGAGGACAAGGTGCCCGTCGATCGCCAGGTCGAGCCGGTGGTGATGAAGGAGGCGCCCGAACGCGCCGCGCGGGTGGACGCGTTCGCGCTCTATGCGCCGGACGCGAGCAAGCGCTAGCCTTCTTCCCAAGCCTCAGCGGCGCGCGGTCGGCCGGTAGAGGCACTCCAGGCTGTCGCCCCGGTAGATCTCGAACGGCAGCTCGCCCATGCGCAGCTCGCCGCGGCGGCGTTCGATCAGGCGCGACAGCGCGGCGACGCCCGGCCGCGCCGTCATCAGCTGCTCGCGCGCCCGGAAGATCTGGATGTTGAGGTGCGTCGGCTCCATGCCCAGCATCCGCGACAGCTCGGCGCTGCCCAGCCAGCCCTGCGCCCCCGGCTCGAGGCCGCGCTCCTGGTCCGCCACGCGGCGGCGCGCCAGCGTCACCAGGCAGTAGTGGTGCGTGCGTTCGCCGAGGTCGGTGCGCACGGTGCCGTCCTTGACCTCGAGGCGGGCGTGCTCCTCGTCCAGGCTGAGCCGCATGACGAGCCAGGGCGCGTCGGCTTCGCGGCCGATCTCCACGACCTGCGTGTCGTCCATCGGCGCCGCGGCCACGAAGCGGTGCGGGCCGGCGCCGCCGACCTGCAGGCGGTCGCCGTCCTTGAGCGCGCGCGTCTCGCCGTTCTGCTCCAGCATCCACAGGCCGGGACTGGCCTGGTAGATGCACAGTTCCGGCGCCTCGCTGCTGGGAAGCAGGTTGTGCGGCGCGAGCGCGATGACCGGCTGGCTCGAGTCCTGGGGCACCAGGGCGTCGGCGGGTTCGTCGACGTCCTGCACGCGCCAGGCCACGCCCGGACCGCGGCCCAGGCGCACCTCGGCGCCGACGGCCAGCGGGAACGGCTCGCCGGGCGCCAGCACCTGGCCGTCGACGAAGGTGCCGTTGCGGCTGTGGTCGGACAGCAGCCAGCGCCCGTTGCGCCAGCGCACGACGGCGTGCATCGACGAGATGCCCGGATCGTCGATCGCGGTATCGGCGCGCAGCGCATTGCGGCCGAACACGTGTTCGGCACGCAGCACCACGCGTTCGCCGGTGCGGGGATCCAGCAACGTACCCATTCGCGCAACTCTCCGCGCCGACTTCACGCATCGGCACAGCGCCAAGTGTAGTGGCCCCGCCGGACGGCGCCGGGCGAGGGCGGGGTTCACGCGTTATCTCCCGTAATGGATTCAACGCGACGGCCGGCCGAACATGCGTTCCATGCCAGCCCGCAAGCACGAACCATCCGACGAATCCCAGGAGACTTCCATGTTCAACACGCCCATCGAACCCCGCCTTCGCATCTCGCCGTCCGTGCAGAACATGATGGCCTTCGTCGGCAAGCCGCTGCCGTCCGCCTTCGACCTCGACCTGTGCCGCGACCAGGTGCCGGCCTCGCGGGAATGCGAGGCGACGCGCTTCGCGGCCGAGGCGCGCAAGTCGACCTCGCCCCACGCGTTCAAGCCCGCGTTCAGCGCCGCCGACTGGCGCGCGTTCGCCAGCTTCTGCGTCGTCCGCCGGATCCCGGCCGGCGAGCGCCTGCTGATCCCGGGCCGCACCGACCGCACGCTGCGCTTCGTCGTCGAAGGCGGCTTCTGGCAGGCGGCCGACGGCCAACCGACGCTGCTGCCCCCCGGCACCATCGTTGGCGAGGACTCGCTGTTCTCGGACGCGCCCGGCGGCCTGGACGTCCGCACGCTCGAGGACTCGCTGATCCTCGAGCTCTCGTTGCCGCGCCGCATGGAGCTGATCGCCATCTGCCCCGCCATCGCCTTCGAGCTGCTGCGCGCCGCCGGCGCGGTGGTCGCCGCCCGCGGCCGCGCGCCTGAGACGCACGGCGAATTCGCGACGCACTGATTCCAGACATCCACTTCGGAGAAACGCCATGACGACGTACGTGCTGTCCCTGACCGGCGACGAGGAAAAGGCCGCCAACGCCACGCACTGGGCGACCTTCCGCAAGGCCAGGATGGTCTCGATCTCGCGCAGCGTGCGGGAGAAACCCGCGGCCGACCTGGCGGGAACGGACAGCATCGTCATCACCGGCCACGGCTCGCTGGATCAGGTCGACACCCGTTGCGCCTCGGTCACGCGGCACCCCCAGGCGCTCGCGGCGCTGCTGGTGCGCACGCTGGACATCCAGGACGGCGCGGGCGTCGTCCTCGCCGACTTCGACAGCGACGAATTCGCGGCCGACGTGGTGGCCCAGATCGCGGCGCTCGGGCGCGAGGTGAAGTGCCCGGGCCGCGCCTCGAAGTTCGCGTTCGGCGCGGCCGTCCGCTCGCGCGTCGCGCGCGCCTGAACCGGCCGCGCCACCTTCCCACCTTTCTTCTTCTTCAAGGAATATCGCCATGCTCGAGAACCTGTTGCGCGTCGGCGCGCCGTCCCCTCTGCCGGTCACCCCTGATTCGAACGGCGGCGCCGGCACGGTGTGCTCGCGCGGCGTCCAGATCGAGACGCTCGGCGCCGCGACCTACAAGCACCTGCCCTTCGTCGTCAACGGCATCAATTCCGTCGACCAGGGCGGCGTGGACGTCGTGAGCTACAACTTCTCCGGCTGCATCATGGCCGTCTACAAGGTGGGCGGCGTCTTCCGCGTCTGCCACGTGTCCACCGGGCCGGGGCAGGACTGCAAGGACGAATGGAACCGCGTCAAGGCCGGGGCGACCTCGGTGTTCGAGTTCAAGCCGTCCGACTTCGTCGAGACCGGCGGGGCGGCACTGCTGGGCGTCTACGGCCTGATCACCGCCGACCTGCAGACCTATGCGATCACGGTCGTCCAGAACGCGGTGCAGAACGGCGGGCCGAAGGTCGCGGCGATCACGAAGGCGCGCCTGCTTCGCTGACTGGCACGGGGTGCGGGCCGTCGACGCCCGCCGCAACTTGTCCCGCCGGGACGGCGCTTCGTCGCTTTCCCGGCGCGGTCGCGTCGGCTTGCCCCTAGAGTCCGCCGCGTCAGCCACTTGCCGCCGCGGCGCCCGACGCCATGAATCCCGTTTCCGTCGACGCCGGTGCCCCGTCGGGCATCCGTCGCGTTCTCGATCTCACGATCGTCCGCATCGTCCTTGCCCTCTTCACGACCGCGCTGGCCGGCGGCCTCGCGCAGGCCCTCGTCGGCGAGGTGGCGCACCGGCGCTTCCACGCGGGCTGGCCCGACGCCTGCGGCGCGCTGGCGGCGCTCGCGGGCTATGCGCTCTACGTGCGCGTCGTCGAACAAAGAGCCGTCGCCGAACTGGGCTGGCGTGGCGCGGTCGCGGAGATCGCCGCGGGACTGGCCGGCGGCGCCGCGCTGGTCGGGGCCGTCGTGGGCAGCCTCGTGCTGGTCAGCATCTACCGGATCGACGGCGTGAATGCCGCCGCGGCGTCGGGGCTCGTCGCGGGGTTCGCGCAGATGATGTTCGTCGGCGTGTTCGAGGAACTGCTGATGCGCGCCGTCCTGTTCCGGCTGCTCGAGCGATCGCTGGGCAGCTGGGCCGCGCTGGTCATCTCCTCGCTGCTGTTCGGCCTCGCGCACCTGCCGGGCAACGGCGCGGGCACGCTCGCGCTGGTCATCGCGATCGTCGCCGGTGCCTTCTTCGGCGCGGCCTGGCTCGCGACGCGCCGCCTGTGGCTTTGCGCGGCCCTGCACGTCGGCTGGAACTTCACGCTGGGCCACGTGTTCTCGGCCGCGGTCTCCGGCCATGAACGCACGCCGGGGCTGGTCGAGGGCCACCTGCAGGGGCCCGACTGGGTCACCGGCGGCGCCTACGGCCTCGAAGCCTCGGTGCTCACGCTGGCCTTCCTCGCGGCGGCCGGGACATGGCTGCTGGCCCACGCGATCTCGCATGGGCATCTGGTGGCGTGGCGTTCCCGCGCGGCGACGCCGCGGCCGGTGGTCGCGGCGACGAGGGCGGTCGGCTGATATATCACGATGTGACATAATTGCGTCGACTCACCGAGCGCGACGCCATGCCCAGTCCCCAACGCCCGCCCCTGACCAAGAGGGAATTCGAAGCCCTCTCCGAGTTCCGGTTCCAGATCCGCCGCTTCGAGCGCTTCTCCGAGGACGTCGTGCAGCGCTTCGGCATCACGCCGCTGCAGTACCTGATGCTGCTGCACATCAAGGGCTATCCCGGCCGCACCTTCGCGACAGTCGGCGAGCTGGCGCAGCGGCTGCAGGCCAAGCCTCACGGCGTCGTGGCGCTCGTGACGCGGGCCGAGGAGCGCGGCTTCGTGGAGCGGCGCCAGGGCGAGGCCGACAAGCGCCGCGTCGAGATCCACCTGCTGCCCGAGGGCGAGCGCGTCCTCGCGCACCTGGCCGAACTGCATCGCACGGAGCTGGAATCGCTGGGCAGCGTGTTCACGATTCCCAGCATCAACCGATAGGGGCGGCCGTGAGCGATCAAGCCAGCTTCGCGCGCGATCCGAAGCGCGCCCACGACGAACGGCGCGATTTCGCGCCCGCGGAGCGGCTGCCGCGCGTCGTCGCGCTGGCGGCGGTCATCGGCGGCATCAGCGCGCTCGCGGCGTGGTTGCTGCTGCACCTGATCCGCCTGTTCACCAACCTGTTCTTCTTCCAGGTGCTGTCGACGCGCAACCAGTCGCCGGCCGCGAACACGCTGGGCCTGCTCGTGATCGCGGTGCCGGTGGTCGGCGGACTGGCCATCGGACTGATGGCGCGCCATGGCTCGGAGAAGATCCGCGGGCACGGCATTCCCGAGGCGATCGAGGCCATCCTGTTCAACAAGAGCCGGATGTCGCCCAAGGTCGCGATCCTGAAACCGATCTCGTCGGGCATCGCGATCGGCAGCGGCGGCCCGTTCGGCGCCGAAGGCCCGATCATCATGACCGGCGGCGCGCTGGGCTCGCTCGTCGGCCAGTTCTTCCGCATCACGGGGGGCGAGCGCAAGACGCTGCTCGTGGCCGGTGCGGTGGCGGGGATGACAGCGGTGTTCGGCACCCCGATCGCCGCCGTGATGCTGGCGGTCGAACTGCTGCTGTTCGAGCTGCGGCCCCGCAGCCTGCTGCCGGTGGCCGTCGCCTGCTGCGTGGCGGCGGCGGTGCGCCCGCTGCTGCTCGATGGCGGGCCGCTGTTTCCGTTGCACACCGCGGTCGCCGGCCTCGCGACGCTGGGCTCCTGCGTCGCGGCCGGCTTGGCGGCGGGTGCGTTGTCGTGGACGGTCTCGACGACGCTCTACAAGGTGGAGGACGCCTTCGGCCGCCTGCCGATCCACTGGATGTGGTGGCCCGCGCTCGGCGGCGTCGTGGTCGGCATCGGCGGCTGGCTCGAGCCGCGCGCGCTCGGCGTGGGCTACGACGTCATCGCCGACCTGCTGGCCAACCGCCTCGCCGTCGGCGTGGTGCTCGGGCTGATCGTGTGCAAGGCCGTCATGTGGGTCGTCGCGCTCGGCTCGGGGACGTCCGGCGGCGTCCTGGCACCGCTGCTGATGATGGGTGCGGCGCTCGGCGTGCTCGTCGGCCCGTGGCTGCCCGGCGGCCAGCCGGCGCTGTGGCCGCTCGTGTTCATGGCCGCGACGCTGGGCGGCATGATGCGTGCGCCGATCATGTCGGTGATGTTCGCGCTCGAGCTCACGCAGGACGTCAACGCGCTGCTGCCGCTGCTGGTCGCCTCGGCCGTGGCCTACGGCTTCACGGTGGTGACGATGCCGCGCTCGATCCTGACTGAGAAGATCTCGCGGCGCGGCCACCACATCTACCGCGAGTACGGCATCGATCCGCTCGAGCGCCACGTCGTCTCGGAGGTGATGACGCGCGACGTCGTCACCATCGACGGCGAGGCGGCCATCGCCGACGCATTGCGGCGCCACTTCGGCGCCACGCAGGCGCATCGCGCCTTCCCCGTGCTCGTGGGCGCGCGCTTCATCGGCATGGTCGACCGCGAGACGCTCGCCGACGGCCTGCGCCGCCTCGGCGACGCGCGCGTGGCCGACCTGTTCGGCGCGAACGTGCCCGCGATGGCGCTGCCGGCCGAGAACTGCCGCATCATCGCGACCCGGCTCGCCGTCCACGGCCTCGAGCGCCTGCCCGTGGTGAGCGACCCGCAATCGCGCCGCCTGGTGGGACTGATCGCACGCAGCGACCTCGTCAAGCCGTCGCTGGCCGTCGGCGACGAGGAGGCAGTGCACGAGCGCTTCCTCGCGCTGCCACTGGGCGCCGCGCGGTCGCGCTTCCGCGCGTTGACGGGCGGCGGCGCCGACCGCGGCGAGGACGCCTGAGATGGACGGACTCGACGTCCGACAGTGGCTGGCCACGTTCGTGCCGGCGCCGATGAACGTGTCGAGCAGGGAGATCTTCCTCGGCTGCCTCGGCGCGCTGCTGGGCGTGTTCTGCGCCGCGTGGCTGAGCCATCGCATCCTGGCCGGCTTCAACCCGTGGTTCATCGCACCGATGGGTGCGTCGGCCGTGCTGCTGTTCGCGGTGCCCGCGAGCCCGCTGGCGCAGCCGTGGTCCATCGTCGGCGGCAACCTCGTCTCGGCGCTGATCGGCGTGACGTGTGCCGCGCACATCGACGACGTCGCCATCGCCGCGAGCCTGGCCGCGGCGCTGGCCATCGCGGCGATGTTCGCGCTGCGCTGCCTGCATCCGCCCAGTGGCGCGGTGGCGCTGACGGCGGTGCTCGGAGGCCCGGCGATCAAGGCGCTCGGCTATCGATTCGTGCTGTGGCCCGTCGCGGTCGACACGCTGCTGTTGCTGCTGGCGGCGCTGGTCTTCAACGTCTCCGCGCGGCGTCGCTATCCGCACCACGCGGCGCCGCCGGCCAACGCCCATCACACGCGCGACGAGCCGCCGGCCGCGCGCGTCGGCCTGACGGCGCAGGACCTGGACGCCGCGCTGCGCGCGCGCGGCGAGCTGCTGGACGTCAGCCAGGACGACCTCGAGGCCCTGTTCCTCGAGGCGGAGCGGCGCGCCTGGACGCGCCGCTTCGGCAGCCTGCGCTGCGAGGACGTGATGTCGCGCGACGTCGTGTGCGTGCTGCCGTCGACGCCGGCGCGCCAGGCGTGGCAGCTGCTCATCGACCACGCGGTCAAGGCGCTGCCGGTGGTCGACGCGCAGCGCCGCCTGCTGGGCATCGTGACGCTGCACGACTTCTTCCTCGGCCGCGACCTGGCGCCGGGCGCCGCGGGCGACGCGGCCTGGCTGGTCGCGGACATCATGACGCACGAGGTGCTCACCGCCAGTCCGCGCCAGGAGCTCGTCGACCTGATGTCCGCGTTCTCGGAGGGCGGACGCCACCACCTGCCCGTCATCGACGGCGAGCGCCGGCCCGTCGGCATGGTCACGCAGTCGGACATGGTCGCGGCGCTGTTCCGCGCGGGGCTGGAGCGACACTAGCCCAGGATCACCTGCAGGCTGTGCTCGTAGGCGTTCGTCAGCGCGTCCAGGCGCTCGAGCATCGTCTCGCTCGCATGCACCAGCGCGCGGCGGCCGTCCGCGGTCTGCGCCGTCCGCAATCCGGCCAGCAGCCGCAGCCACTCGTCGCCGATCGCGGCCAGGGCCTGGCGGATCTCGGGCGAGCGCAGCGGCGCCTGTTCCAGCTCGCGCTGCGCCGCCTCGAACTCGTCGAGCAGCGCCGCCGCTGCGTCGGACGGCGCGCGCGGCGATGACAGCGCGCAGACGAGGCTCAGCTTGGCGATGCGCTGCGCCCGCATGCGTTGCCGGCCGCAGATGTTGACGATGTGCAGCGCGCGCCGGCCCGAGGCCTCCTGCAAGGCCTGCGTGAGCTGCTCGGCGGCCTCCAGCAAGCGGGCGGCGAGCGCATCGATGTGCGCCAGTTCGTCGAGCGCGACGCGCGCGGGCGCGAGCGCGGCCGCCAGCGCCTCCCAGCAGCGCGTTGCCTCGGCCAGCGCCGCCTGGGCGGACGTGCCGGCGCATTGGCGGGCCAGCATCGCGAGGTTGTCGTGCACCCGCTGCGTCGACTGCGCGGCGATCTCCGCGGCCGATCGCGCGTCGAGCCTGAGCAGCCGCTGCGCGACGACGCGCACGAGCCGCTGCGACAGCATGCGCAGCTGCCCCGCGCGATTCATCGCGTCCGCCCATTGGGCCGCCTCGACCACCGAGCGCGACACCTCCCCCAGGCGCAGGTTCACGTTCATCGCCGCGCTGCGGAGCAGGCCGAAGGCCTCGCTCTCGTCGAGGCCGCGCGCGCTCATGAGCACGCCCTTCGCGCGGTCGACGCAGCGGCGTTCGTCGAGCTGCCCGTGCGCGCGTGCGAGCGCGCGTCGCAGGGCGGTCTCCCGGCCATGCCTGGCCTGCGCGATCGAGCGGCCCGATGCAAGAGCGGCCGCGGCGTCTTCTTCCTGCCCGAACCACTGCCAGTGATGGATGCCCAGCTCGGCCGCGCGTGCCGCCATTGCGGCATCGATCGCGACGGGCGGCGTCAGCAGCAGGACGGCGCAGGGCGGCGCGCCGCCCCACGGGGATAGCGCCGCGGCGAGCTCGGCGGTCAACGTCGGCGCAAGGCAGACGAGCAACTCGGGCAGCGCGCTGTTGGTGCGCTGCACCAAGTTGTGGCCGCCGCATGCCTCGCCCAGCGGCACGGCCAGCGTGTCGAACGCGGCGCGCCAGGCCCGGTCGGCGGGGCCGGTGAGATCGAGCGACAGGGTGGGCGACATCGGTGGCACGAGGAGAGGCGAGAGCCGGGCGGGCTGGTTCGACATGTCGCAAGCTCCGTGCCGCGCAATCGCGGCACGGAGCTTGCATGACAGGAGGTACGCGGTGCAACGAAGCACCGCCCTGGTGAATGGATCCCGGCCCCCGCCGGCGAGCCGCCTGCGACTCCGCAGGCGCTGGCCATCCACCGGTCCTCAGGCCTCGCCGCCCGGATTCCTCCGTGCGTGGCGCGCCACACCGCTTCCCCTTCCGTCCATCGTCCACGCCCGCGTCCATCGCGCTGGTGCGGCCGTTGCTTTGCTCAACCCACCTGGATCAACGCCATGACCCACTTCAGGAACTTCCTCCGCACCGGCCACGCGCCGACGCTGTTCGCCGCCTTCCTGTACTTCGCGTTCTCGTGCTGCACGTGGGTGCTGAACGGGGCGATGGCGCCGTTCATCAGCGACGCCTTCCACCTGAGCCCGGCGCAGAAGGGATTGATGCTGTCGGTGCCCATCATCGCGGGGGCGCTGTTCCGCTTTCCGCTGGGCGTGCTGTCGCAATACATCGGCCGCAAGCGCGCGACGCTGGTCGAGATGACGCTGATCTCGGTGGCGATGCTGCTGGGCTTCTTCTTCGTCGACAGCTTCGGCGCGCTGCTCGCGATGGGCGTGCTGCTGGGCGTGGCGGGCGCGAGCTTCGGCGTCGCGATGTCGCTCGGCTCGGGCTCGTTCCCGGCGCGCCACAAGGGGCTCGCGATGGGGATCGTCGGCGCCGGCAACGTCGGCACCGCGGTGGCCGTGCTGCTTGCGCCGCCGCTCGCGCAGTGGCTGGGCTGGCAGACGGTCTACGCCGTCGCGGCGGTCGCGATGGCGATCCCGATGGCCGCGGTGATCTTCCTCGCGAAGGAGCCCGCGGACATCGACCCCCACGCCGGCCTGCGCGCGCAGCTCGCCTGCCTGGTGCAGCGCGACGGCTGGGCGTTCAGCGTGATCTACGCGGTGACCTTCGGCGGCTTCATCGGCTTCACGAGCTTCCTGCCGTCGTACTACCACGACCAGTTCAACGTCTCGAAGGTGCAGGCAGGCCAGCTGACCATGCTCGCGGCGTTCACCGGCGCGGCGATGCGCATCGTCGGCGGGTGGCTGTCGGACCGCTTCGGCGGCATCAACACGTTGACCGCGGTGCTGCTCGCGGTGACCGTCGGCCTCGGCTGCTGCGGCCTCGCGACGGGCTCGGTCGGCCTGACCACCGCGCTGCTGATCGGCTGCTTCGCGGCGCTGGGCGCGGGCAACGGCGCGGTCTACCAGCTGGTGCCGCTGCGCTGGCCGCTGACCACCGCCGTCGCCGGCTCGATGATCGGCGAGCTCGGGGCGCTGGGCGGAGGCCTCGTGCCCAGCACGATGGGCCTGGCGCGCCAATACCTGGGCGCCTATGCCTGGGGCTTCGCGTTCTTCGCGGCGTGCGCGCTCGTCACGCTGGGGCTGCTTCGTGCGCTGCAGGCCGGCTGGACGAGCAGCTGGGTCGGGGCCGGCGGCCGCGCGCGCGGCGTCGTCGCGCCGCCGCCGCGCGAGGCGATGCCCGTCGCCTCGAACGTGTTCGCCGACGCGGCCTGATCGCGCAGAAAGGCTCACGCCATGAAGAAGATGAAGCTCGTGATGATCGGCAACGGCATGGCCGGCGTGCGCACGCTCGAGGAG
The DNA here is from genome assembly GCF_023231945.1 of Scleromatobacter humisilvae. Lineage (GTDB taxonomy): Bacteria > Pseudomonadota > Gammaproteobacteria > Burkholderiales > Burkholderiaceae_C > Scleromatobacter > Scleromatobacter humisilvae. The sequence continues at coordinate 1,003,792 of NZ_JAJLJH010000001.1, read as the reverse complement.
CTGCTGAAGATCGCGCCCGACCTGTACGACATCACCGTGTTCGGCGCCGAGCCGCATCCGAACTACAACCGCATCCTGCTGTCGCCGGTGCTCGCGGGCGAGCAGACGATTGCCGAGATCGTGCTCAACCCGCTGGCCTGGTACTCGGAGCACGGCATCACGCTGCACCTGGGCAAGGCGGTGGCGCGCATCGACCGCGTCAGGCGCGTCGTGCATGCAGCCGACGGCACGCAGGCGCCGTACGACCGCCTGTTGATCGCCACCGGCTCGACGCCCTTCATGCTGCCGGTGCCGGGCAAGGAGCTGCCCGGCGTCATCGGCTATCGCGACATCGCCGACACCGAGGCCATGATCGACGCCGCGACGAAGTACAAGCACGCGGTCGTCATCGGCGGCGGCCTGCTGGGCCTCGAGGCGGCCAACGGGTTGATGCTGCGCGGCATGAAGGTCACCGTGGTGCACATCGCGCCATGGCTGATGGAGCGCCAGCTCGACGACGTCGCCGGCAGCCTGCTGCGCGAGTCGCTGGTCGCGCGCGGGCTCGATTTCCTGATCGGCGCGCAGACCGAGGCGCTGCTGGCGGACGAGGCCACGGACCGCGTGCGTGCCGTGCGTTTCAAGGACGGCACCGAAGTCCTCGCCGACCTGGTCGTGATGGCCGCGGGCATCCGCCCCAACACGGCGCTCGCCGAGATGGCGGGTGTGCATTGCCAGCGCGGCATCGCCGTCACCGACACGCTGCAGACCGTCACCGACGCGCGCATCTACGCGGTGGGCGAATGCGCCGCGCACCGCGGCGTCGCCTACGGCCTGGTCGCGCCGCTGTTCGAGCAGGCCAAGGTCTGCGCGACGCATCTCGCGGAGTTCGGCATCGGGCGCTATCTCGGCAGCCAGGTGTCGACCAAGCTCAAGGTCACCGGCATCGACCTGTTCTCCGCCGGCGACTTCATGGGCGGCGAGGGCTGCGACGCCATCGTGCTGTCCGACCCGCAGGGCGGCGTCTACAAGAAGCTCGTGATCAAGGACGACAAGCTCGTGGGCGCCTGCCTGTACGGCGACACCGTCGACGGCAGCTGGTACTTCAAGCTGCTGCGCGAGGGCCGCAGCGTCAGCGACATCCGCGACCGCCTGATGTGGGGCGAGTCCAGCCTTGGCGACGCCGGCCACCAGGGACAGAACAAGGCCGCGGCGATGGCCGATGCCGACGAGGTCTGCGGCTGCAACGGCGTCAGCAAGGGCGCGATCTGCAAGGCGATCAAGGAGAAGGGCCTGTTCACGCTCGACGACGTGCGCAAGCACACCAAGGCGAGCGCGTCGTGCGGCTCGTGCACGGGGCTGGTCGAGCAGATCATCATGGCGACGGCCGGCGGCGACTACTCCGCCACGCCGAAGAAGAAGGCCATGTGCGGCTGCACCGACCACTCGCACGGCGACGTGCGCGAGGCGATCCGCAAGCTGCGCCTGCTGACCATCGCCGACACGCAGCGCGCGCTGTCGTGGCGCACGCCGGACGGCTGCGCGTCGTGCCGGCCGGCGCTGAACTACTACCTGATCAGCACCTGGCCGAAGGAGGCGAGGGACGATCCGCAGAGCCGCACCATCAACGAACGCTCGCACGCCAACATCCAGAAGGACGGCACCTACTCGGTCATCCCGCGCATGTGGGGCGGCGAGACGACGGCCTCCGAGCTGCGACGCATCGCCGATGTCGTCGACAAGTACAGGATCCCCACGGTCAAGGTCACCGGCGGCCAGCGCATCGACCTGCTGGGCGTGAAGAAGGAGGATCTGCAGAACGTCTGGAAGGACATCGGCATGCCCTCGGGCCACGCGTACGCGAAGGCGCTGCGCACCGTCAAGACCTGCGTCGGCAGCGAGTGGTGCCGTTTCGGCACGCAGGATTCGACGCAGATGGGCAAGGATCTCGAGCGCGCGCTGTGGCGCATGTACGCGCCGCACAAGGTCAAGCTGGCGGTCTCGGGCTGCCCGCGCAACTGCGCCGAGTCGGGCATCAAGGACGTGGGCATCATCGGCGTCGACTCGGGCTGGGAGCTCTACGTCGGCGGCAACGGCGGCATCAAGACCGAGGCTGGCCAGTTCTTCTGCAAGGTGCGCACGGCCGATGAGGTGATGGAGATGAGCGGCGCGTTCCTGCAGCTCTATCGCGAGGAAGGCTGGTACCTCGAACGCACGGTGCACTGGATCGCGCGCGTCGGCCTCGACAGCATCAAGCAGCGCGTGCTCGACGACGCGGCCCATCGCAAGGCGCTGTGGGAACGGCTGCAGTTCGCGCTCGACGGCGAGCCCGATCCGTGGTTCGAGTTCGACAAGGCGGCGGTCGACCGCCGCCAGTTCATCCCGCTCATTCCGGCCTGAAGGGAGTCATTCGCATGAACGACTGGAAGACCATCTGCCGGATCGACGACATCCCGGTGCTCGGCGCGCGTCGCGTTCGCCGTGCGGCCGGCGCGGACGTCGCCGTGTTCCGCACCGCCGACGACCGCGTGTTCGCGCTGCTCGATCGCTGCCCGCACAAGGGCGGTCCGCTGAGTCAGGGCATCGTGTTCGGCGATCACGTCGCGTGTCCGTTGCACAACTGGGCGATCTCGCTGGTGGACGGCGAGGCGCGGGCGCCGGACATCGGCTGCGCGACACGCTTCGCGGTGCGCGTGGAGGGCGGCGTCGTGAGCCTGTCGGCGCGCGAACTCGACTCGCTGGCCACGGACGAAGCGGACGCCGCGGCGCTCGCGCGCCGCGTGATCGCCATCGCGAGCGCCTGAGGCGTCGCCTTGGCCCGCGTCATCCCCATCGCCTCGCAGGACGCGCGCGAGACGCGTTCGACGTGCCCGTATTGCGGCGTCGGCTGCGGCGTGATCATCCGCACCGAAGGTTCGACCATCGTCGACGTGCGCGGCGACCCCGAGCATCCGGCCAACTTCGGCCGCCTGTGCACCAAGGGAAGCACGCTGCACCTGACGGCGGCGCCTCACGTCGCGGCGCAGTCGCGCCTGCTGCACCCGATGCGGCGAGCGCGGCGCGGCGCGGCGGCCGCGGCGATCGGATGGGACGAGGCGCTGGCCACGCTGTCGGATCGCCTCGTCGACACGGTGCGCGCGCACGGCCCCGACGCGGTCGGCCTGTACATCTCGGGCCAGCTCCTGACCGAGGACTACTACGTCTTCAACAAGCTCGCCAAGGGCCTGCTGGGCACCAACAACGTCGACACCAACTCGCGGCTGTGCATGTCGAGCGCCGTGTCCGGCTACAAGGCCACGCTCGGCGCGGACGCCCCACCCACGTGCTACGACGACTTCGCCGACGCCGACCTCGTCTTCATCACCGGCAGCAACCTCGCATGGGCGCATCCGATCCTGTGCCGCCGCCTGGAGGATGCGAAGGCGGCGCGGCCGTCGCAGAAGTGGATCGTCGTCGATCCGCGCAAGACCGAGACGGCGGCGATGGCCGACCTGCACCTGCAGATCCTGCCGGGATCGGACATCGCGCTGTATCACGGCCTGCTGCACCTGATGTTGTGGGACGGGCTGACGGACGCCGCGTTCGTCCGCGCGCACACGTCCGGCTTCGAGGCGTTGCGCGACCGCGTGCGCGAATGCACGCCGCGCGAGACTGCGCGCGCCACCGGGCTGCGCGAGGAGGACATCGTCACCGCCGCGCGCTGGTGGGGCGGGTCGGCCGCGGTGCTGTCGCTGTACTGCATGGGCCTGAACCAGAGCGCGCAGGGGACGGCCAACAACGGCTCGCTGATCAACCTGCATCTGGCCACCGGCCAGATCGGGCGGCCAGGCGCGGGACCGTTCTCGCTCACCGGCCAGCCCAACGCAATGGGCGGGCGCGAGGTTGGCGGGCTCGCCAACCTGCTGTCGGCGCATCGCGACCTGGGCGATCCGGCGCATCGCGCGGAGGTCGCGGCGCTGTGGGGTGTCGACGACGTGCCCGCCACGCCGGGCAAGACGGCCATCGAGATGTTCGAGGCCGCGGCCGACGGCGAGATCCGGCTGCTGTGGATCGCGTGCACGAATCCGGCGCAGTCGATGCCCGACCAGGCGACCGTGCGCCGCGCGCTCGAGCGCGCCGAGTTCGTCGTGCTGCAGGAGGCCTTTGCGACCACCGCGACCGCACCGTTCGCCGACCTGCTGCTGCCCGCGTCGACCTGGGGCGAGAAGAGCGGCAGCGTCACCAACAGCGAGCGCCGCATCAGCCGCGTGCGCCCGGCGGTGCGCGCGGCGGGCGAGGCGCGCGACGACTGGCGCATCGTCGTCGACGTGGCGCGCCGCATCGAGCGGCAGTTGCGCCCGGGCCGGGTGTCGCTGTTTCCTTACGACGACGCGGAATCGGTCTGGAACGAACATCGTGCGACCACGCGTGGCCGCGACCTCGACATCACCGGCCTGAGCTACGCGCTGCTCGAACGCGACGGCCCGCAGCAGTGGCCCTTTCCCGCCGGTGCGACGCGCGGCCTGGCCCGGCTCTACGCCGATGGCCGTTTCCCCACGCCAGACGGCCGCGCGCGCTTCTTCGACATCGCCGCCAGGCCGCCCGCCGAACCGCGCGACGCGCGCTTTCCGTTCTCGCTGACGACGGGCCGCCTGCGCGACCAGTGGCACGGCATGAGCCGGACGGGCACGCTCGGCCGGCTCTACGGCGACGTCCACGGGCCGGCCATCGATCTCTGCGCGCAGGACATGGCGCGGCTCAATCTGGCCGAGGGCGAGCTCGTGCGCGTCACGTCGCGCCGCGGCGAGCTGGTGCTGCCCGCACGCCGCGGCGACGCCCAGGCCTCGGCCCAGGCGTTCATCGCGATGCACTGGGGCGAGGAGTCGCTGACTGGGCGCGGCGACGGTGTCGCCCCGTTCGCCGGCATCAACGCGTTGACGACGCCCGCGTCCTGCCCGCAGGCCAGGCAGCCCGAACTCAAGCACTGCGCCGTGCGCATCGCGCGCGCCGGGCTGCCCTGGCGCCTGCGCGCGATGGCCTGGCTGCCGCAGGACGAGGCGCTGACGCGGCGCGAGCGCATCCGGCCGCTGCTCGCGCAGTTCGGCTATGCAAGCTGCCTGCCGTTCGGACGCGAGCCGGACGAGCGCGGCTGGGTCGGACTCCGGCTCGACGCCGCCGCGAGCGAGGTGCCGACCGCGGACGTGCTCGATGCGCTGCGGGCGGCGCTGGCGCTTCGGGCCGAGACCGTGCTCGACTACCGCGATCCGCGCAGCGGCCTGCAACGCGCGTTGCGCGTGCGGCGCGATGCCGCGGGCCAGGAGCGCCTGGCGGCTTTCTGGGTCAGCGGGGCGGACGGCGGCGACCCGGCGCTCGCGGCGTGGTGGCGCGACACGCTGCAAGGCGGCGAGCCGCTCGCGATGCCGGCACGCCGGATGCTCGCGCCGGGCGCGCGCGAGGGCGTGGCGCCTGGCCCGGCGGCGCCGGCCAGTCCGCAGCTGTGCACCTGCTTCGACGTCAGCGTGGCGACCGCGACAGCCGCCCTTGAAGCCGCGGATGGCGGTTCGTCGCAGCGGCTCGCGCAGGCCCAGGCCCGGCTGCATTTCGGCACCAACTGCGGCTCCTGCCTGCCGCGCCTGCGCCGCCTTGCGCAGGCGGCGGCGGAGCGTACGCTGGCGTAATCGACCTGGAGACAACCCCATGCGACTCGACACCATGAAGCCTGTCCTTCACCCTGTTCACCTGGTCGGCGCCGGCCCTGGCGATCCCGAGCTGCTGACGCTCAAGGCAGTCCGGGTCCTGCGCGCCGCGACGGTCATCCTGGTCGATGACCTCGTCGGCCGGCAAGTGCTCGGATCGGTGCTCGAAGGCGCCGAGCCCGCGCCGCGCGTGATCCACGTCGGCAAGCGCGGCGGCTGTGCATCGACGCCGCAGGACTTCATCGAGAAGCTCATGGTGCGCGAGGCGCTGGCCGGGGAGAAGGTCGTCCGGCTCAAGGGCGGCGATCCGCTGATCTTCGGCCGCGCCGGCGAGGAGATCGCGGCGCTTCGCGCGGCCGGCCTGGAAGTCGAGATCGTCAACGGCATCACCGCGGGCCTGGGCGCGGCCGCCTCGCTGGGCGTGGGCTGGACGGATCGACGCATGGAGTCGCAGGCGACGTTGCTGCTCACCGGGCACGCGCGACCGGGCTCGGCGGGCCCGGACTGGCGCGGGATCGCGGCGCTCGCGGCGACCGGCGTGACGCTGGTGATCTACATGGGCGTCTCGCGCCTGGAGCAGATCGCGGCGCAGCTGCTGGCGGCGCTGCCCGCCGACCTGCCCGCGGCCGTCGTCGAACGCGCCAGCACGCGCGACGAGCGGCGGCTGGTGACGACGCTCGGCGGCCTCGTCGACGCGGTGGCGGCGCACGGCCTGGGCAGTCCGGCCGTCCTGATCATCGGGCGCGTCCTGCGCGATGCGCGCGTCGACGCGTTCGGGTCCGTCGAACGGGTCGGCACCTGACGACGCAGCCTGATGCGCTGAACGGGCGGGCTCCCGGCATGCCGGTGAACCCGACTGTCGCCAACGCCAGGAACCTGCCACAGTACGTGCAGGCACTCGCCGCGTGTGCTGGACCTGGCCGCGGCGCGACGAGCCGCAGCACGTCTCTCGTTGGAGGTCGCCATGGCAGCGTCGCTCGATCACCGGATCACGGACCGCAACAAGGTCGTCACGGCCGAGCAGGCCGTGCGCCTGATCCGCGATGGCGACACCGTCGCCACCAGCGGCTTCGTCGGCATCGGCTTCGCCGAGGAGATCGCGATTGCGGTCGAGAAGCGGTTCAAGTCCGGCGACGGGCCCCGCGAGCTGACGCTGGTCTATCCCGCAGGGCAGGGCGACGGCGCCGGCAAGGGGCTCAACCATCTCGCGCACGAAGGGCTGGTGCGGCGCGTGATCGGCGGCCACTGGGGCCTCGTGCCCGGCCTCGGCCGTCTCGCGCTCGACAACCGGATCGAGGCCTACAACCTGCCGCAGGGCGTGATCAGCTGCCTGTTTCGCGACATCGCCGCGCGGCGTCCCGGCCACCTGAGCCGCATCGGCCTCGGCACCTTCGTCGACCCGCGCCACGGCGGCGGACGCATGAACGAGCGCACGACCGAGGCGCTGGTCGAGTCCATGACGGTGGGCGGCGAGGAGTTCCTGTTCTACAAGGCCTTCCCGGTCGACGTGGCCATCATCCGTGCGACGACCGCCGACCTGGAAGGCAACCTGACGATGGAACGCGAGGCGTTGACGCTGGAGGCGCTGTCGATGGCGACGGCCGCCCACAACAGCGGCGGCATCGTGATCGCGCAGGTCGAGCGCCTGGCCGAGCGCGGCGCGCTCAAGCCGCGCGACGTCAAGGTGCCGGGCCTGCTGGTCGACTGCGTGGTGGTGGCCGAGCCCGACCACCACTGGCAGACCTTCGGCACCCGCTACAACGCCGGCTTCAGCGGCGAGATGCGCGTGCCCGCCGGCGCCAACGCGCCGCTGCCGCTCGACGAGCGCAAGATCATCGCGCGCCGCGCGGCGCTGGAGCTGCGGGCCAACAGCGTCGTCAACCTCGGCATCGGCATGCCCGAGGGCATCGCCAGCGTCGCCAATGAGGAGCGCATCGTCGACCTGCTGACGCTGACGACCGAGCCCGGCGTCATCGGCGGCATCCCCGCGGCCGGCCTCGACTTTGGCGCCGCGATCAACACGCAGGCCGTGATCGACCAACCCTACCAGTTCGACTTCTACGACGGCGGCGGCCTCGACATCGCGTTCCTCGGCCTGGCGCAGGCCGACCGCGAAGGCAACCTCAACGTGAGCCGCTTCGGGCCGCGCTTCGCCGGCGCAGGTGGCTTCATCAACATCAGCCAGAGCGCGAAGAAGGTGGTGTTCGTCGGCACCTTCACGGCGAGCGGACTGGAGGTGGCGATCGCCGACGGCAGGCTGCGCATCGCCAAAGAAGGCCGGACGCGCAAGTTCGTCGAGCAGGTCGAGCACCGCACCTACAGCGGCGCCGTGGCGGTCCGGCGTCGCCAGCCGGCGCTCTACATCACCGAGCGCTGCGTGATGGAACTGCGCGCGGTCGACGGCCTGCCGCAGCTCGAGCTCATCGAGATCGCGCCGGGCATCGACGTCGAGCGCGACATCCTCGCGCAGATGGCCTTCCGGCCGCTCATCTCCAGCAGCCTGCGCGAGATGCCGACGCACCTGTTCAACGAAGAACCGATCGGGCTGCGGGCCGACATGCTGTGCCTGCCGCTGGACCAGCGCTTCACGTTCGATGCCGACCGCCAGCACTTCTTCGCGAACTTCGAGGGCTTCACGGTGCGCAGCGTCGCGGACATCGAGGCCATCCGCGCCGAGCTCGAGCGGCGCCTCGCGCCGCTCGGCCGCAAGGTGCCGGCCATCGTGAACTACGACAACTTCACCGTCGCGCCGGACCTGCTGGACGCCTACGTCGACATGGTGCGCGACGTGGCCGGCGCGCGCTACAGCAACGTCACGCGCTACACGACCAGCGCCTTCGTGCACGCGAGGCTGGGCGCGGCGCTCAAGGATCGAGGACACGTGCCGCACATCTTCGACTCGGCCTCGGAGGCGGAGCGCAGGCTGGCGGAACTCCGCCAGATCGATCGGCCGCAGGTGAACTAAAGTCCGTCGTCGAGCCCGCGCGTCGCGGGCGTCCTCAGCGCCTGCCATGCCCGACCTGACCGACCTGCAACGACTGCTTCGCGTGACGCCCGGCATGTTCGTGCTGCTGCGGCCGGACGCGAGCTTCACCATCCTCGGTGCCAGCGAGGACTACCTGCGGAACTCGCATTCGGACGAGTCCATCCTGGGCCGGCCGCTGTTCGATGTCTTCCCGGACAACCCGTCGACCGATCCCGTCGGCAGCCGGACGCTGCGCGCCTCGCTCGAACGCGTGATCGCGACCGGCGAGCCGGACCGCATGCCCGTGGTGCGCTACGACGTCCGCCAGCCGGCCTCGAAAGGGGGCGCGTTCGAGGAGCGCTACTGGTCGCCGCTGAACGTCCCCGTGCTCGCCGACGACGGCAGCGTCGAGGTGATCGTGCATCGGGTCGAGGAGGCGACGGTGACGTCCAACCGCAGCGCCGTCGAGATCCTGGAGAGCATCACCGAGGGCTTCTTCACGCTGGATCGCCGCTGGTGCTTCGGCTACGTGAATGCGGAAGCGCATCGCATCCTCGGCGTCGAGCAGGGCTCGCTCGCCGGGCGGGTGCTCTGGGAGGTCTATCCCGGTCTCGAAGGCACGCCGTTCTGGGACAACTACCACCGGACGATGGACACGCGCATCAAGACGTCGTTCACGGCCTACTACGCCAACCAGGCCCGTTGGTACGAGGTGACCGTCTTTCCGGCGCACGAGGGCGTCTCCGTCTATTTCCGCAACGTGAGCGATCGCAAGGCGCAGGAGATCCAGCGCGAGGCGCTGTCGGATCTTTCGCAGCGGCTGGGCAATGCGTCCGACGCCACCGAGGCGGGCTATCGGGGCGCCGAGGTTCTCGGAACGGTGCTCGACGCCAGCCGGGTCGGCTACGGGACGGTCGACCACGACAGCGGCAATCTCTTCGTGGATCGCGACTGGATCCGGGCGGACGTGCAATCGCTGGCCGGCGTGACGCCGCTGCTCGCCTACGGCACGTTCATCGACAGCCTGCGCCGGGGCGAGTTCATCGCCATCCCCGACGTCCGCCTCGATCCGCGCACCGCCGCGGCCGCCGGCGCGCTCGAGGCCAGGCATGCGCGATCGTTCGTCAACGTCCCGGTGCTGGAGCAGGGACGCCTGGTGGCGGTGCTGTTCGTCAACGACGACAAGGTGCGCGACTGGACGGCCGACGAGCTGCGCTTCATCCAGGAGGCGGCCGCGCGAACCCGGAGCGCCGTGGAGCGATCCAGCTCGGAGGCGGTGCTGCGCGCCAGCGAGGAGCGCTATCGGCGCCTAAGCGAGGAGTTGTCGGACGCCGGCAGGATGAAGGACGAGTTCCTCGCGACGCTGGCGCACGAGCTGCGCAATCCGCTGGCGCCCATCCGCAACGCGCTGAGGATCCAGAGCCTCGCGGGCAACGACGCCGCGATGATCGCCCGGACCCGCGAGCTGATGGAGCGCCAGGTCGTCCAGATGGTGCGGCTGATCGACGACCTGCTGGACGTGTCGCGCCTCAGCCGCGGGCTGATCGATCTCAAGATGGAACGCCTGTCGCTGGCCTCGGCCGTCGGGCTGGCCGCGGAGGCGAGCCGGCCGGCCATCGAGGCGGCGTCGCACGAGCTGGCGCTCAATCTTCCCGGCGAGGACCTGGTGGTGTCGGCGGATCCGGTGCGCATCGTCCAGGTCATCACGAACCTCCTGAACAACGCGGCGAAGTTCACGCCGGCGCGCGGAAGGCTCAGCGTGTCGCTCGAGCGCGGCGGGGACTTCGCGCTGATCCGCGTCCGCGACAACGGCATCGGCCTGCGGGCCGACAAGCTGGAGCACGTCTTCAACATGTTCGAGCAGGTCGACCGCTCCTACGCGCAGGTCACCGGCGGGCTCGGGATCGGGCTGACCCTGGTGAAGCGGCTGGTGGAGGCCCAGGGCGGCAAGGTGCACGCGGAGAGCGCGGGCCTGGGCATGGGCAGCGAATTCATCGTCTGCCTGCCGCTTGCGCCGGCGCACGAAGACGCCAGCGCACGCAAGCCGGGCGACGAGCGGATCGGCAAGACGACGGATCCCCGCCGCATCCTGATCGCCGACGACAACGAGGACGCCGCCACGAGCCTGGCCCTGTTCCTCGAGATGGCCGGCCACGAGACCCGGGTGGCCAGCGACGGGGCGCAGGCCATCGCGATTGCGCAGACGTTCATGCCGCATGTCGCGGTGCTGGACATCGCCATGCCCATCCTCGATGGACTGGACGCGGCCCGGGCGCTACGGGCGGCGCCTGGCGGACAGGAGTTGCTGGTGCTCGCATTGAGCGGGTTCGGCCACGAGGCCGACAAGCGCCGGTCGGTGGAGGCCGGCTTCGACGAGCACCTGGTCAAGCCCGTGGACCTCGGCGCGCTGGAGAAGATCGTCGGCGCCAAGTCCCGGCCGAAGTAGCCGGCTCGGTTTCCATCTGTTACGAACGCGCCTGCCGCAGTAGACTTGTCGCCGACTGTCGATCCGGGCCGCTGGCTCGCGATCCGGCGGAGCTGGGGGAAGCGGATTTGGCCGAGAGTCATTTCACGGGGGCACCCACGGCGCGACTGAACCACGCGTCGGCCGCGGAGCGCGCGAGCTACGCGCCGGCCGAGGTCTGGCGCCACGCGCTCGCAGCGCCGGTCGCCGAGCCGCCGCCCGAAGGCGAGCTCGAGGCCCACGTCGGCGACGCGGCGGTCATGTTCGCCGACATCACCGGCTTCACGCCGCTGGCAACCCGGCTGGCGCGACGCGGCGACGCGGGCGCGGAGGAGTTGTACCGACTGCTCAACGACTACTTCGGCAAGGTGTTGGCGCTGGTTGCGGCCCATGGCGGCGAGCCGCTGAAGTTCGCCGGCGACGCCCTGCTGGTGCTCTGGCCGGCCAAGGGCGGCGACCTGATGCAGGCGACCCAGCGCGCGGCCGCCTGCGCGCGCGAGATCCAGATCGGCCTGTATCGCTACGACGCGGGCGAAGGCACGACGCTGTCGATGCGCGTCAGCGTCGCGCACGGCACCGTGGCCGCGGCCGAGCTGCGCAGCGGCGACGGCGCCTACTACGTGGTCGGCGGGCCGCCGATGACCGAGGTCGCGCAGGCGCAGGCGCAAGCCGAGGCGGGCGACACCGTGGTGTGCAAGGGCGAGTGGGATCGCCTTCGCGAGGCGGCGGGCGAGGCGTCCGCGGGCGACTGGCCCTGGTGCCTGGACATGCTGGAGACGCCTCCGCTGGCCCCGACCCGCCTGCCGCGCTGGACCGAGCAGGCGCTGCGCCGGATCGAGGGCTACGTCCCCGCGCCCATCCGCGCGCGCCTGGCCGCCGGGCATGGCAAGTGGCTGGCCGAGCTGCGCCAGGTGACGGTGCTGTTCGTCCAGATCGCCGATCTCGACCACGCCGAACCGGGCTGGCTGCAGCGGCTGGACGCGCTGATGTGCCGCGTCCAGCCCATCATCCAGCGCTACGAGGGCTTCCTGAAGGAGATCGTCGTCGACGACAAGGGCGTCGGCTTCATCGTCATGTTCGGGCTGCCGCCGTTCTCGCACGAGGACGACAGCGTCCGCGGCACGCGCGCCGCGCTCGAATTGCGCAATGCCTTCGCCGCCGCGGACCACGCCGCCGCCTTCGGCCTGGCGACCGGGCGCTGCTTCTGCGGCGTCGTCGGCACCGACCTGCGGCGCGAATATGCGGTGATCGGGGACGCGATGAACATCGCCGCCCGGCTGATGGAATCCGCCACGCGGATGCCGCCGGCCAACCGCATCCTGTGCGACGCGGCCACGCGGCAGGGCTGCATCGGCGGCGTGGAATTCGAGGCGCTCGAGCCGCTCCGGGTGAAGGGAAAGGACCAGCCCATCGCCGTCGCGCGCCCGGTGCGGGTGCTCGATCGGCGTGGCGAACGCGCGGCTTCCACCGCCATCGTCGGACGCGCGCTGGAACGTGCGGCGATCGAGCGGGCCGTGCAGCAGACGGCGCACGGCGAGCAGGCGCACACGCTGCTGGTGCTGGGCGAAGCCGGCATCGGGAAGTCGTGCGTCATCGCGGAACTGGCCCACCGGGCGGCCGACTCCGGCGTCGCGGCGATGCGCGGCTGCGGCGATGCGGTCGAATCGGCCACGCCGTATTTCGCGTGGCGGGGCGCGTTCACCGCGATGTTCGGCATCGAGGGCGTCGACGACCCGGCGCTGCGCCGCAGCGCGGTGGAACGCTGGCTCGGCGAGCGCCTCGCGCCGCGCGCGCCGCTGCTGGGCGCGCTGTTCGCGCTCGGCGGGGGCGAGACGCCGGAGACCGCGGGCATCGCGGGCCCGTTGCGCGCGAGCGCCACGCACGACCTGTTGATCGCCTGCCTGGAGCGCGCGGCCGCGATGCGCCCGTCCTGCGTGATCCTGGAGGACGCGCACTGGTTCGACCCGCTGTCCTGGACGCTGGTGCGCGACGCCAGCCGCCAGGTCGAACGGCTGCTGCTGGCGGTCTCGTCGCGGCCGCGGATCGACCCCGTGCCGCCGGAGCTCGCCGATCTGGGCCAGGTGCCGCACTGCACGGTGCTGGCGCTCGGGCCGCTCGACGACGAGCAGACCCTGACGCTCGCGCGCCGCCGGTTGAGCGCGGCCGCGCTGGATCCCGAGGTCGAGGCCCTGATCCGCAGCCGCGCGGCGGGCCATCCGTTCCTGGCCGAGGAACTCGCGTCGTCGCTGCACGAGACCGGCGTGGTCGTGGTCGACGAGGGACTGTGCCGGTTCGCAGGCAACGTGGACGTCGAGGCCCTGGCCTTCCCCGACACGGTGCGCGGCCTCGTGACCTCGCGCATCGACCGGCTGCCGCCGCGCGAGCAGCTCGTGCTCAAGGTCGCCAGCGTCATCGGGCCCGCCTTCGTGGTGCGCCTGCTGCGCGAGATCCATCCGGTGCATGCCGACCTGTCGTCGCTGGAGTCGCTGCTCGAGGCCTTGCGCAACGCGGCGCTCACGGTGCTGATCGAGCCCGAGCCGGAGCTGTCGTACGGCTTCAACCACGTCATCACGCACGAGGTGGCCTACGACCTGATGCTGTTCGCCCAGCGCCGCACCCTGCACCAGGCCGCGGCGGAGTGGTACGAGCGCGCCTACAGCGAGGAACGGCCGGAGCTGCTCGCGCTGCTGGCCCATCACTGGACGCGCGCAGGCGTGGTCGCGCGCGCCGTGAGCTATCTCGACAAGAGCGCCGTGCGCAGCTTCAACATGGGCTTCGCCAGCGCGTCGGTGGAGCTCGGGCTGCAGGCGGTGCGCCTGCTCGGGGTCACGCTGCCGAGGGCGCGCGCCGACATCGTGCCGCTCATCGGGGCCGAGCTCCAGCGCATCCAGGGCCTGCTGGCGGGCCGCAAGCCCGCCGCGCTGATGGACCTGCCGCGCCTGGCCGACGAGAACGTGGGCGCGACGATCGGCATGCTGCTGCGCATCGAGCCGGCCGTGCATGTCAGCGGCCAGGGCGAGCTGTTCGCGCTCATCGCGCTGCGCTGCATGTCGCTGACGCTGGAGCACGGCAACGGGCCCGAGGCGCCGCTGACATACTCGATGTTCTCGATCGTCTACCGGGCCATCACCGGTGACGCGCTCACGGCGTTCGCCTTCAGCCGGCTCTCGCTGGACCTCGATGCCCGCCATGGCAAGCGCCTGTTCTCGCCCGTCGCGTTCATCCACCACTACTTCAACGACCACTGGCTCAACCCGGTCGAGGAGTGCCTCGAGATGGCGGCGAACGCGGCCGACGCGGGATTCGCCAGCGGCGACCTGATGTACGCCTGCTTCAACAACTCGGCCCACGTCATCTACCTGGCGTACGGCGGCCGGCCGCTGTCGGACGTGATGGACCTCGCGCGCCGCAACTACGCGCGCAACGGGCGCCGCGTGCTGAACGCGGCCTACCATTGCGTCCTCCAGCTGCAGATCGCCAAGGCGCTCGCGGGCCGCACGCGCGACCTCGCGACGCTGACCGACGACGAATACGACGAGGAACGCGACCTCGCCTCGGTCTGCCGCACCGACCTGCACGAGGAGGCGGGCTGGTACTACGCGGCCAAGCTGCGCCTGCACTACCTCGCGGGCGATTTCGCGGCCGCCCTCGACTGCGTCGCGCGCGCGCTGCCGATGATCCAGGCGATCGCCGGCCAGCCCGTGGAGTCGGAGTTCGCGGTCTACCGCGCGCTCGCCCTTCTTGCGCGCGCCCAGGAGCTCGCATCGCAGCCGGGCACGGAACGGGCCGGACTGCTGGACGACGCCCGCGCCGTGATCGGCCAGATCCGCACCTGGGCCGCCGCGGGGCCGCGTGCCTTCGAGCACCGCCTGTTGCTCGTCGAAGGCGAGCTCGGCGCGACCGAGGGACGCATCGCCGCCGCGCGCGATGCGTTGAACACGGCGGCCGAGATCGCGCGCGGCCTGGGCCAGATCCACTACGAGGCCCTGGCCCACGAACGCTGCGCGGCGCTGCTGGATCGCGCGGGACACCCCGCCGCCGCCAGCGTGGACGCGGCCCGCGAGGCCTGCATGCTGTGGGGCGCCGACGCGCTGGTCGACCGGCTGGATCGCCGCTACGCGTGATCGCGGCGCAGCAGCAGGGCCGTGGCGTGCGGCTCCGGGCCGAGCCCGAGCAGCACGGCACAGTCGCCCTCGATATCCGCTGACCGCGCGGACAGGTTCACGGCGAGGTTGGCGATCACCATGTTCCCGTAGGCCGCGAGCGTGTGCAGCATCTGCCGGGGCTGGAGGGCCTTGTCCCACGCATCGAGCAGCGTGCTGCTGGCCTGGTACGGAATGATGGCGACGGTGTTGGCGGCGATCGCGTTGCGTTCGAGCAGCCGGGCGACGATGGCGGGCGGCTCGTCGACGCCGAAGGTCTTGAACTCCGCCAGGCCGTCCGGCGTGATGTGATAGTACGGCTCGGAGTAGCACGCGGAGACCGGCAGCGGCATCGGCGGCGCCTGCACGGTCAGCGCGTCGCCCTGCATGGTCATGTTGCCGTAGCCGCTGGTCTGGAACGTCGCTTCGCGATCGGCGACCCGCCAGCGGGTGCGATCGTGCGTGAGGCCGATCACCGCCGCGCCCGCGCCATCGCCCGCGCTCACGCATTCGGGCGAGTGGCTGCTGACGTGGCGCGTCCAGTTCGAGCCGCAGACGACCAGCACGTTGCGCGCGCGTCCCGCGGCGACCAGCCCGTCGGCCAGCATCAGGGCGGCCGAATGGTTGCTGAAATCGGCGTTGACGGGCAGCACCCAGCACGACGGGGCGAGCCCGAGCACGGCATGCACCCGGGCCAGCGAGTTCGGGCTGAGGTAGTCGCTGACCGACGCGAAGCCCAGCACGACGTCGACGTCCGCCGCGGCCAGTCGCGCGTTGGCCAGGGCGGACTTCGCCGCCGCGACCATGCAGTCCTCGATGGCCTCGTCCGGCCCCAGCACGTGACGATCGACATACCCGGCGAACAGCGCATTGCCGTTCGGCTGGTTGGCCTTGATCCAGTCGAAGAGCGGGTCGTCGTTGGTCCGGATCGTGGCCGGCACGGCATGGCCGAGACCGAGCAGCCCGACCAGCGGGCGATGCGCGTCGCTCATGATGCCTTGGCCGTCTTGGCCCGCTTCGACCGCAGCACCCGATGCGCCTGCTCGGCGGCCGACAGGGGCGGCACCATCGGCGGCGGCGGGGTCAGTCCGAAGTGCTTCTGCAGCATGATCTCGGCCGTCTGCAACGCGCCCTCGACCCAGCCCTGCTCCTGCGAGTAGGCCTCGCCGCAGATGTAGACCGGCACGTCGTCGCGCGGATGGACTATGGCCTGCATCACCTCCCAGCTGCGCGCGTGGATCTGCCAGAAGTTGACGCCGCCGCCGTAGGGATCCTCGGTCCAGTCGCGGTACGCGGCCGCGAACGGCGCCGGGGCGCTGGACAGCCCATGCATCTCCATCAGCTGGCGATGCGCCTCCTCGACCATCGCGACCGGCGCCTGGTGCCACGACCAGTCCTGCGAGGACGCGGGTGCCGTCGCCTGCGGCCGCTGCGACTCCCACAGCTCGGTGTGCGCGGTCTTCTTGCGCAGGCCTTCCCAGAAGCTCACGCTGAGGTCGTCGTCGTAGCTCGCCAGCAGCGCGGCGCCGCCGGGCGACGTCGCCGTCTTCGGCTCCGTGTCCCAGTAGTAGCACTGGCGGATCGGCAGGTCGGTGATGGAGCGGCCGGCCTTCACGCCGACGGCTTCCCACCAGGCGTAGTCGTAGCACAGGAAGATCTTGAACAAGGGGATGGGCTTGACCGACTCGATCAGCGCGCGGACGCCGACATGCGCCGGATCGAGGACGGCGCCCGTGGGCTCCAGCATCTCGAGCGAGCGGCGCGGCATGGCGAGCACCAGCTTGCGCGCGGCGACCGTCGCGCCGTCGGCGAACTTCAGCAGCACGCCCTGGGTGCCGTCGGGCAGCGCGCCGGCGTCGAAGGAACGCAGCCAGGTGTTCAGGTGCAACTGGCCGCCGGCCGCCACGAATTCCTGCGCCAGGCGCTGCGGCATCTCGTCGTAGCCGTGCGGGAAGCGGCTGTAGGTCACGTTGGCGCCGAAGTCAGCCAGGATGAACGGGATCGCATCGGCCGCGCTCCAGTTGGAGACGAGGCAGTCGTAGCCGCCGGTATCCCGCACGAACGCGTAGCCGTCGGGGCTCAGCACCCGCGCCAGGACGTTCCAGAAGCCCAGCTGGTGCAGCGGCGTGCCCTGGAACTTCGCGGTGCGCACCTCGATGAGCAAGGCATCGTGCGAGAGGCCCAGGCAGGTCGGCACGATCTGCTGCAGCGCGAACAGCAGCAGCGAATTCGCGGCGTCGTTGACGACATGCTTCTCGGCGCCGCGGAAGCGGTAGGGCAGCGTCGACGCGGTGTTGAGATCCGACAGCCGGAACTGCTCGCCGCGCAGGTACGCGATGTTGGCGGGGTCGCCCACCGGCATCGGCTCGGTCGCCATGTGGAACTCCTCCACCAGCCAGTTCACCAGCACGTGGCGCGACATGTAGCGCATCCCGCCGAACTCGCAGCGCGTGTCGGGCATGCCGGGCGGCGTCAGGCTCAGCAGGCGGCCGCCGACGCGGTCGCTGCCCTCGAAGACCCCGATGCGCGGCGGCGTCCTGGCCGTGCCGTCCCGGAGCATGCGCCAGCCGCTGTAGACGCCGGAGACGCCCGCGCCGACGATCGCGACGTCGAGGATCTCGCCCTTGTCCTTGTGCTTCATCGATTGCTCCTTGCTTGCCAACGTGCGTCGCGCTCGATCCGAAGGCCGGAGCGAGGCTCGATCAGGAAGGGGTCATGGCGCCGGTGCCGGCGGCGGGGTGCCGGGATCCTGGTAGTAAGGCGGGATCTGCGTCGTGTCGATATGGACGACGATGACCTGCGGCACCTTGTTCGTCCGGGCGGCGTCGATCGCGCCGGACAGCGCACGCTGCATCGCATCAGCGTCGTTCACCTCGAACGTGTTGGCGCCGAGCGCCTGGGCGAAGCGCGCCAGGTCGGGCTTGCCCAGCGCGTAGTAGTCGCGCCATTGCCCGGTCTTGCTGGGGAAGAACGCGTTCATGCCCTGGCTCACCATGGCCAGGTCGTTGTCGGAGAGCACGACCCAGATCGCGCCGATGCCGTTGGCCGCGGCCGTCGACACCTCGCTGCCGTGCATCAGGAACGCGCCGTCGCCGACGATCGCCAGGCAGGTGGCGTCCGGCGCGGCGAACTTGGCGCCGATCACGGCACCCACGGCGAACCCCATCGGCCCCATCGCGAGCGCGTTGTGCAGGCGCGAGGGCGGGTCGATCTCGAGATAGTGCAGCGACCAGCCCACCGAGTTGCCCGCATCGACGAAGACGTGCGAGCCCTGCGGCAGCAGGTCGCTGATGCACTTCATCGCCGCCTGCGGCGGGATCGGCGCCTGGCGCGCCTCGCGCATCTCGGGCGCGATCCACGGCGACTTCCCGGCCTTGATGCGCTGGATGAAGGCGCGGCGTTCCTGCACGCGCGCGTCGGGCTGGGTGGCGTCGGCGAGCGCGACCAGCTCGTCGATGACCGAGCCGATCTCCGCGACGACGCCGAAATCGAGCGGGAACACGCGACCGATGACGGACGCATCGATGTCGACCTGCACCAGCGAGCCCTGCGGCAGCAGGATCGGATCCCACTTGTTCGTGGCCAGGCCGCCCAGCGTGGTGCCGAGGACGAGCAGGCTGTCGAAGCCCTCGCGCGCCGCCGGGTCGAGCAGCCGCGGCACCATGTAGTACTTCGTCCATTCGCAGAACGCCGTGCCGAAATTGCGCAGCGACATCGGATGGGACTCGGGGAAGATGCCCTTGGCGTCCGGCGTGGTCATCACCGGGATCGCCAGGCGATCGACCATCGCCGCGAAGGCCGCGAGCCGCGGCCCGCGCAGCGCCTCGGCCGCGCCGCTGCCCAGGAAGATCAGCGGACGCGCGACGCCGGCCAGCTGCTCGAACGCCCTGCGCGCGCCCGCGGCGTCCGTGCAGCTGGGCGTGGCGCGGTAGTTCTGCGGCTTGAGCGGGAAGTCGAGCGATGCGATCGGCATGCCCGCCTGGTCGTCGGGCAGGCTGATGTGGGCCGCCCGGTGCGGCACGCCCAGCGCCTCGCGCAGGGCCTGCGCGAACAAGGCCTGGAAGTTGGACGGATTCGTGATGACGGCCGAGTAGCCCGACGCATTGCCGTACACGGCGTCGATGTTCAGGCTGGCGTCGACGCCCTCCTGCAGGTAGCCCATGCCGAAGTACTGCTCGCCGACCTCGCCCGTGATGGTCAGCAGCGAGACGCCCGCGTTCTGCGCGTTCATCGTCCCGGTGAGCGCGTTGGTGGCCCCCGGGCCGGAGGTGACCACGACGACGCCCAGCTTGCCCGAGACGCGCGCGTAGCCGTCGGCGATGTAGGCGGCACCGGTCTCCTGGCGGCAGACGACGTAGTGGAGCGCGTCGCGTTGCGTCATGAGCTCGTCGAGCAGGTGCATCACGGCACCGCCGGGAACGCCGAACAGCGTGTCCACGCCTTCGAGCGCCAGGTACTTCAGCAGCACCTGGGACACCGTCTGGTTCTTGAGGACGACGAACGACGTCGACGGGGCCCGCGGGGTCGCGGAGGCGGTGGATATCGCTGTGGTGTGCAGAGACTTCACGGATCGACCCTCCTCTAGATGGCAATCCGGTGCATCGCGTGCGTCCGGCTGGTTTCGGGCCCCTTGTGCCATCCGGCCGGTTGCCTCGAGCGCGCATCTTCTGCCTTTTCAACAGGCTCGGCAATGGGTAATCCGATGCAGCGATCGGTTGGGCATCGGCGGCACCGCGACGGTGCGTCGAGGCACGCGCGTGCGCTGGCGGACGCGCGGAGTCAGGTGGCCAGCGTCAACTCGGAGACAGCTTCGTCATCGAGGCGGCTGCCCTCGTCCTGCAGCCTCGCGAGCGTCGCCGGATCGAGCGCGCCGGCGAGCGCCGCGGCCACGCGCGCGCGCGCCCGGGCCGAGTTCGCGTCCCGCTGGCCCGCGCGTCGGTGCGCGTGGTCCGCGTGGCCCAGCAGGCGGGCGGCGGCCTCGAAGCGTCCCTGGGCGACGGCCAGCAGCGCGAACAGGTCGGCATACAGGCCGAACCACTCCCACGCGCGGATCCGCGAGGCGTCGATCAACGCGATGACCGCTTCGCGCGAGGCGTCGACGTCGTCGCCGTGCAGCAGCGCGTCGGCGATCGTGGCGAGCGCCGGCAGGATCAGGTTGCCGCGCCGCGCGGAAGGCGCGTCGACATGGGTCCGCGCGACCCGGATGGCGGCGTCCGGATCATCGAGGGCGAGATGCGTCGCCGCGAGCCCGACCCGCGCCACGGCGGTCATCGAGTCGAGCTTGGCCGCGGTGCTCTGGCGCAGCAGGTCGAGGTAGGCCTCGCGGGCCTGTTCGAGGCGGCCCTCCGCGCTTATCACGGTGATGCGGGCGAGATCGAGCTGCAGGCGCAGCCGCAGCGGCCAGTCGGGCGACTGCAGCGCCGACATCTCGGCCACGTGGGCCGTCGCGCTGTCGACGGGCAGCGAGCCGCTGCCGGCCGCGCAGCGCAGCGCCAGGTAGAGGCCGCGCGCGTCGCCGGCCGCGCGGTAGTGCGAGGCCGCGCGCAGGGCGAGTTCCGCCATGACCGCGCCGGAGACGCCCAGGTGCAGCCGGCTGCGTTCCAGCCAATACCGGCTCGCCGCCGGCAGCGCGCCCGCCTGGATCGCGACGGACTCGAGCGCCGCCAGCCGCCGCCGCGCCTCGGGAGCCTGGCCCGTCAGCAGGAAGACGACGCTGGACGAGCCGGCCAGGCGCAGCGCGAGCTCGGGGTCGTGCGCGGTGCTCCATTCGAGCGCCGCGCGGATGTTGTCGATCTCGGGCGCGCAGTCCTCCAGCCACGGCGCGTCGGCGCTGCGCCAGTAGGCTTCGTAGGCCGCTTCCATCATCGCGGTGATCGCTTCTGCGTGGCGCGCCTGCACGCGCGCTCGCTCGCCCGACTCGTCCAGGCGCAGGCGTGCGTACTCGCGGGCGGACTCCAGCAGGCGATAGCGCACGCGCTCGACACCGTCGGCCTCGACCAGCGATCGGTCGACGAGCTCGCCCAGCTGGTCGATCACCTGCCAGGCATCGAGCGACTCGTCGCCGCAGATCGCGGCGGCCAGTTCGAGCGTCAACCCGCCCGCGCAGATGGCCAGCCGGCGCAGGACGCGGCGCGCGGGATCGTCCAGCAGCGCGTGGCTCCAGTCGAGCGCGGCCTGCAGGGTCTGCTGGCGGCGCGGCCCGGTGCGCGCGCCTTGCGTCAGCAGCGACAGGCGGTCGCCCAGGCGCGCGGCGAGTCCGGCCAGGCCGAACAACGGCAGGCGCGCCGCGGCCAGCTTGATGGCCAGCGGGACGCCATCGAGCTGCCGGCACAGGTCGATCACGACCGGCAGGTTCGCGGACGTCACCTCGAAGCGGCGATCGGCCGCCCGTGCCTGGTCGACGAACAGCGCCACGGCGCCGTTGGACACGGCCTCGCCGAGCGACGCCCCGGTCGTCGGCAACTCCAGCGGGCCGAGGCGAAACACCTGCTCCAGGTCGGTCTTCAACGGCACCTGGCTGGTCACCAGCAGATGCACGCCGGGGACGCCGGAAGTCACCGCATGGGCGAGGATCGCGACGCCGTCGCGCAGGTGCTCCGCGTTGTCGACGACGAGCAGCATCTGCAGCGGCTTGAGCGCCTCGATGAGCGGCGGCAGGGGCTCGTCGTTCGCCACGGCCGGCAGGCCCGCGGCCTGGGCGACCGCGCGCGCCACCAGCGTCGGGTCGCGGATCTCGGTCAGGTCGACGAAGTTCACGCCGTCGCGCCAGCCGCCTCGCTGCGCGCGCGCCACCGCCACCGCGACGCTCGTCTTGCCGATGCCGCCGGCGCCGACGATGGTCACGAGGCGATGCTGGCGAACGAGGTCGACGAGCGCCGCGATGTCTTGCTCGCGGCCGCGCAGTTCGCCCGCGGTCGCCGGCATGGGCGTCTCGCCGAGCGTGCGTGCCGGCGGGTCCGTCGGAGCGACTTGCGGCGAGTCCTCGACCGCCGCCGCGAAGCGATAGCCGCGGCCGGGCACCGTCGCGATCACCTGCGGCCCGAGCGCCTTGCGCAGCGCCGACACCTGCGCGGCCAGGTTGTTCTCCTCGACCACCATGCCGGGCCAGACCCGGTCCAGCAGCTCGTTCTTGGAGACGGTGCGGGCACGATGTTCGACGAGCACCGCGAGCATGTCGAACGCGCGTGAACCCAGCGCTGCCGGTTGGCCTCCCACCAGGACGACCCGCTCGTCGAGCCGGATCTCCGCGTTGCCGAAGCAGATGCGTTGCCCCATCGTTCGTCGCCTCCGGTTCGCCTGACATCGGGGATCCGAGTTCGCGGCGCCAACCAAGCAGGGAATCTACATCGTCGATCCGGCGTGACAAGGCGTGTTTTCGAGATCGGCTCGGCTTGTTGGCGCGTCCCTTTCGGTGCAGGATTCCGCACCGCAATGATGCGTCCCGGCATCGAGGAGCCAGCCATGATCAAGGTCAGCGTGATGTACCCGAACACCCTGGGCGCGAGGTTCGACCACGCCTACTACCGCGACAAGCACATGCCGCTCGTGAAGAGTTCGATGGGCGACAAGTGCCTGTTCTACACGGTGGACAAGGGCCTCGCCGGCGGCGCGCCCGGCGAACCCGCACCTTTCGTCGGCATGTGCCATATCTACAGCGACTCGGTCGAGAGCTTCCAGGCCGGCTTCGGGCCGCATGCGAAGGCGATCCTGGCGGACATCGCGAACTACACGGACCTGCAGCCGGTGATGCAGGTCAGCGAGGTGGTCGTGGGCCAGTGACGCTGCTGCGCTGGCGTGCGGCGCGCGCGAGCTGCGACAGCCGCCGCACCAGCGGCTCGAACAACTCGGCCGACGTGTTGCCGTAGCCGAGCACGAGGCCGTTGTCCGCGGCGGTGGGGCGCGCCGCGAAGCTCGACAACGCCTGCGGCGCCATGCCGTGGCGCAGCGCGGCCTGTTCGATCGCGCGATCGGGATGGTCGGCCGGCAGGCGCACGACGAGATGCAGGCCGCCGCGTCCGCCCTCGATGCCGTGCGGCACGCGCAGGTGCTGCGACAGCGCCTCGCGCAACGCGCGCTGGCGCTCGCGATACAGCCGTCCCATGCGGCCGAGATGGCGGCCGTACGCGCCGCTCTCGATGAAGCCGGCAAGCGCGAGCTGCTCGTGGCGATGCCCGCTGCGCAGCAGCTCGCCGAGCGGCGCGGCGACGCGGGCCGCGAGCGCCTCCGGCAGCACGAGGAAGCCGATGCGCAGCGACGGGAACAAGGTCTTGCTGAAGGAGCCGACGTACAGCACCGGCGCGTGCGGCACCAGGCCCTGCATCGCGCCGATCGCCTCGCCGGCGTGGCGGAACTCGCTGTCGTAGTCGTCCTCGACGATCCACGCGCCATGGCGCCGCGCGTTGGCGATCAGCGCGAGACGCCGCGCGGCGCTGAGGACGGCGCCGGTCGGGTACTGGTGCGACGGCGTCGTGCAGACGAGGCGCGGCGGGCGCGCGGCCCAGTCGGCGTCGCTCGCGGCGAGGCCGTCGGCGTCGACGCGAACCGCCTGCACGTCGAGATCGGCGGCGTGCATCGCCGCGCGCGCGCCGCGATAGCCGGGCTCCTCGATCCAGACGGTGTCGCCCGGATTGGCCAGCAGCCGCGCGCACAGCGACAGCGCCTCGTGCGCGCCTTCCGTCACGACGATGTGCGCCGGGTCGCAGCGCACGCCGCGCGCGACGCTGAGATGGCGCGCGATCGCGCCGCGCAGCGCCGGCTCGCCGAGCGGGTCGCCCTGGCCGAGGCCCGCCGGACCGGCGGCGTCGATTGCGCGATCGAGCGCACGGCGCCAGTCCGCGAGCGGAAAGTGCGCGAGCGCCGGCACGCCGGGGCGCAGCG
Organism: Scleromatobacter humisilvae; assembly: GCF_023231945.1. Classification (GTDB taxonomy): domain Bacteria; phylum Pseudomonadota; class Gammaproteobacteria; order Burkholderiales; family Burkholderiaceae_C; genus Scleromatobacter; species Scleromatobacter humisilvae. The sequence goes on along the minus strand of NZ_JAJLJH010000001.1, from coordinate 979,693 downwards.
CGATCTCGTGGCCCGGCTTGGCCACGACGTGGATGCGCGCCAGCCGTCGGGCGACGTCCGCCATCGGCGGCACCGCGCGCGCGGCGGCGGGCCGCGGCGCGGTCGCCAGGGCGGCCACGCGCGTGCCGCGTCGATCCGGCTGCAGGTAGCCTTCGGCGGCGAGCAGCTCGTAGGCGGCGGTCACGGTGTTGCGCGAGACCGCCAGCGCCTCGGCCAGCGCGCGCGACCCCGGCAGCCGGCTGCCCGCGGCGAGGCGCCCGCGCAGGATCGCCTGCTTCAGGCGCTGATGGAGCTGGCGCTGCAGCGGCGCCGCGCCGCGCGCGCGATCCAGCGGCTCCTCGAGCAGCACCTGCGGCAGCAGCGTGGCGGGCATGTCGGGACGTTCCTTCGTGGCACCATCAAAAGTAGCAATTCTGGCACTTCTCGGAGATCCAGCAGCGGCTTAACGTGGAGGCCTCTCTTCACAAGGAAGCTGCCGATGTCGACCTGGCCGTCGCCGATCCGTCTCGAGGGCACGTCGTGCTCGCTCGAACCGCTGTCGCTCCATCATCACGACGAACTCGTCGCCGCCGTGCGCGACGGCGAGTTGTGGAACCTCTGGTACACGAAGATCCCGCGTCCCGAGGACATGCGCGCCGAGATTGCACGCCGGCTCGACCTGCAGGTGCACGGCTCGATGCTGCCGTTCACGACGCGCGACGCGCGCGGCAAGGTCGTCGGCATGACCAGCTACATGAACGTCGACACCCCCAACCGCCGCGTCGAGATCGGCTCGACCTGGACCGCCGCCTCGATGCAGCGCAGCGCGTTCAACACCGAGTGCAAGCGCCTGCTGCTGGGCCACGCGTTCGAGGCGCTCGAGTGCATCGCCGTCGAACTGCGCACCCATTTCGTCAACCACCAGAGCCGGCGCGCGATCGAGCGCCTCGGTGCCAAGCTCGATGGCGTGCTGCGCAGCCACGCGCTCGCGCGCGACGGTTCGCTGCGCGACACCTGCGTCTACAGCATCACGCGCGCCGAGTGGCCGACGGTGCGGTCGCACCTCGACTGGCAACTCGTCAAGCCGCGTTGAAGGCCAACCAACTCATAAGACATCGTACAACAAGGCGTGCAACCTCCGCGGGCGAGGGCGCGCCTCACGGATCAGCATAAACCCCTGGTTGTCACTTCGGGCTCAAAGGCGGATAGTTCGATCAAGTCATCGGACAACATACAACTTGCGTCGAGCGGCGTCCGTGCCAGCGGCGCCGCGCATTCGCGGACGTGCGGGGACGCGGCGTGCGACGAATCGCCTTTCGCCTGGAGCCTCCATGCCGCAATCCTCCACGCCGGTCGTCACCTCGCTGACCGTCATTCCCGTCGCCGGCCGCGACAGCATGTTGCTGAACCTGAGCGGCGCGCACGGCCCGTTCTTCACGCGCAACCTGCTGCTGCTGACCGACTCCGCCGGCCGGACGGGCGTCGGCGAAGTGCCCGGCGGCGAGAAGATCCGCCAGACGCTGGAGGACGCGCGTCCGCTGGTGGTCGGACAAGCCATCGGCGCCCACCAGGGCCTGCTCGCCCGCATCCAGCAGGCCTTCGCCGACCGCGATGCCGGCGGCCGCGGCCTGCAGACCTTCGACCTGCGCACGACCATCCACGCCGTCACGGCGATCGAGTCCGCGCTGCTCGACCTGCTCGGCCAGCACCTCGACGTGCCGGTCGCGGCGCTGCTCGGCGAGGGCCAGCAGCGCGACGCCGTCGAGATGCTCGGCTACCTGTTCTATGTCGGCGACCGCGACAGGACGGACCTGCCGTACGCGCGCGATCCCGAGGCCGCCGACGACTGGCTCCGGCTGCGCCACGAGCAGGCGATGACGCCGGAGGCCATCGTGCGTTTGGCCGAGGCCGCGCACGAGCGCTACGGCTTCAACGACTTCAAGCTGAAGGGCGGCGTGTTGCGCGGCGACGAGGAGATCGAGGCGATCGTCGCGCTGCACGAGCGCTTCCCGCAGGCGCGCGTCACGCTCGACCCGAACGGCGGATGGCTGCTGAAGGACGCGATCCGCCTGATGAAGGACATGCGCGTCGTCGTCGCCTACGCGGAAGACCCGTGCGGCGCGGAGGACGGCTTCTCCGGCCGCGAGGTGATGGCCGAGTTCCGCCGCGCCACCGGACTGCCGACCGCCACCAACATGATCGCGACCGACTGGCGGCAGATGAGCCATGCGCTGGCGCTGCAGTCGGTCGACATCCCGCTGGCCGATCCGCACTTCTGGACGATGGCCGGCTCCATCCGCGTGGCCCAGACCTGCCGCGACTGGGGCCTGACCTGGGGCTCGCACTCCAACAATCACTTCGACGTCTCGCTGGCGATGTTCACGCACGTCGGCGCCGCGGCGCCGGGCCGCGTGACGGCGATCGACACGCACTGGATCTGGCAGGACGGGCAGCGCCTCACGAAGGAGCCGCTGCGGATCGTCGGCGGTCTCGTGCAGGTGCCGAAGAAGCCCGGCCTCGGCATCGAGCTCGACATGGGCGAGGTCGAGAAGGCCCACCGCCTCTACCAGCAGCACGGCCTCGGCGCGCGCGACGACGCGATGGCGATGCAGTTCCTGATCCCGGGCTGGAAGTTCGATCCCAAGCGGCCGGCGCTGGATCGCTGAGCCGGCTCGCGGTCCGGCGTGCGCGCGTCGCCGATCGCCTTTTCCCGTCCACACCGGAGTCCGCCATGAGAGAAAACCGCCTGCGCTCGATCTGGAAATCCGGCGGCGCCGTCGTCAACGGCTGGCTCGCCATCCCGAGCAGCTTCTCGGCCGAGACGATGGCCCATCAGGGCTGGGACAGCCTGACGATCGACCTGCAGCACGGCGTGGTCGACTACGCGTCGATGGTCCCGATGCTGCAGGCGATCTCGACCACCGACACCGTGCCCGTCGTGCGCGTGCCCTGGCTCGAGGCCGGCATCCTCATGAAGACGCTGGACGCCGGCGCGTACGGCGTGATCTGCCCGATGGTCAACACGCGCGAGGATGCGCAGAAGCTGGTCGCGTGGACGCACTACGCGCCGCAGGGCACGCGCAGCTTCGGCCCGGTGCGCGCGTCGCTGTACGGCGGCGCGGACTATGCGGAACATGCCAACGACACCATCGTGACCTTCGCGATGATCGAGACGGCGCAGGCGCTGGACAACCTCGACGAGATCCTGTCCGTCGAAGGCCTCGACGCGATCTACATCGGGCCGTCGGACCTGTCGCTGGCGCTGGGATGCCGCCCGGTCTTCGACGACGTCGACCCCAAGGCCGCGCAGGCGATCGCCCACATCCTGGCGCGCGCCAAGGCGCACGGGCTGGTCGCGGGCATCCACAACGGCACGACCGACGGCGCCCTCGCGCGCATCGCCAACGGGTTCCAGTTCGTCACGGTGGGCTCCGATGCCCGCTTCATCGCCGCGGGCGCGCAGCAGACGGTCGCGCGGATGCGCCGCGCGTCGGCGCCGCCCGCCGCCGGCACCTACTGAACCCATCCACAAGGACACTCGAATGAAAGTCGGATTCATCGGCCTCGGAATCATGGGCGCGCCGATGGCGCTCAACCTCCTGAACGCCGGACACGAGCTCTTCGCCTGCACGCGCGGCAAGGTGCCGGCGTCGATCGCGGCGTCGGCGGCGACGCTGCTGGGCAACGCGCGGGACGTCGCGCAGCGCGCGGACGTCGTCTTCCTGATGGTGCCGGACACGCCCGACGTCGAGGCCGTGCTGTTCGGCGAGCAGGGTGTCGCCGCCGGCCTGGCGGGCGGCGGCGCCCGCAAGGTCGTCGTCGACATGAGCTCGATCTCGCCGATGGCGACCAAGGCCTTCGCCAGGCGCATCAACGATGTCGGCGCCGACTACATCGACGCGCCGGTCTCGGGCGGCGAGGTCGGCGCGAAGGCCGCGTCGCTGACGATCATGTGCGGCGGCGACGAGGCCGTCTTCGAGCGCGTCCGACCGTTGTTGGAGACGATGGGCAGGAACATCACGCTGGTCGGCGGCAACGGCGACGGGCAGACGACGAAGGTCGCCAACCAGATCATCGTCGCGCTCAACATCGCCGCGGTGGGCGAGGCGCTGCTGTTCGCGTCCAAGGCCGGCGCCGACCCCGCGCGCGTGCGCCAGGCGCTGATGGGCGGCTTCGCGGCCAGCCGCATCCTCGAGGTGCACGGCGAACGCATGATCAAGCGCACCTTCGCGCCGGGCTTCCGCATCCGGCTGCACCAGAAGGACCTGGGCCTCGCGCTGCAGGGCGCGCGCGACCTCGGCGTGTCGCTGCCGCAGACCGCCAGCGCCGCGCAGCTGATGCAGGCCTGCGCCGCCAACGGCATGGCCGACCTCGACCACTCCGCGCTCGTTCGCGCGCTCGAGCTGATGGCCGACCACGAGGTCGCCGGGGCCTGAGCCGGCACGCGCTGGCGGCCTGCAAGAAGAGGGGTCGGCCGCGCCGACGCCCGGCAGCGCCCTGGCCGAGCAGCATCGCGAGTTGGTGGAGCCCGGTTCGGCGCATCGTCGTTGAAGAGGCGCGCGCGGGATCGCGCATTGCTTGGCATGGCCATCCATGCCCCTGATTGCCGCCATGCCTACTCGATGCCGTGTTCTCGTCGTCGACGACAACCACGACTCCGCCGACTCCCTCGTCGACCTTCTTCGCGCGAAGGGGCATGTGGCATTCGCGGCGTACGACGGGCAGGAGGCCGTGGAAGTCTGCGCGGACTGGCATCCCGACCTGGCGATCCTCGACGTCCAGATGCCCCGCCTCGACGGCTGCAGTGCAGCCCGCCTGATGCGCGACGGGAGCGAGCCTCCGCAGCTCATCGCGTCGCTGACCGGCATGTCCGCGGACGAGGAGCCCTTGCGCTCGGGGTCGGACGTCTTCGACGTGAAGCTGTCCAAGCCGCCCAGGCTGCAGGAGATCGACGACCTCCTGGATCGCACGCAGTGTGATCGGTAGATCAGGGCGTGCATCGGTCATCGGATGCCTGTGCAGGCCCGGTCGCGATCTGAGCTGCAGCGCATCGTTGCTGCAGACCGGAAGGGGGAGCCCAGGCTCTCCTTTTTTTACGACCGGAGGAATCAGATCGAGGCCGCACTCGTCACGGCGACGCAGGCCGCGTGCGTGGCAGCGAGGAGAAGGCAGGACGTGGGTGTCATGGAAGCCTTGGTGGATTGCCCCGGAACGGGATTCAGCTCGCCGGGCGATCCGGCCGCCGGTCGCGGGCGCCGAGCCGCGGAGGCCTCGCCGCGCGTCGACCCGGCGACTGCTGCCTGCTAGCCGGCCGCGGGGAAGCTGAACTCGAAGGTCGTTCCCGCCTCGGCCGAAGATCGCACCTTGACCTCGCCGCCATGCGCATCGGCGATCGCGCGCACGATGAAGAGCCCCAGGCCCACGCTCCGCGCGGAGCTGTTCTCGGGCGTTCCTCGAACCATGGGCTCGAAGATCGCGGACAGCAATGCAGGCGGGATGGGGGCGCCTTCGTTGTGCACGTGGATGCCGGCCATACCGCCCGCCAGCCAACTGGTCACGGTGACGTCGGCGTCGACGGCACCGTAAGTCATCGCATTGGCGACCAGGTTGCCGACGAGCTGGGCGACACGATCGGCGTCGGCCGTGCACGTCCCGCTGCCGATGGCGTGCACCTTCAATCCGCGTCCCGGAAACGCGGGCGCCAGTTCATCGACGACCTTGGCGACCAGCATCCGCAGATCGACCGGCGTCCGGTTGACCGACAGGCCGCGGCCCACGCGCGCCAACGTGAAGTCCAGCAGTTCGTCGATCAGCCGTCGCGCACGCCGCGCGGAACTGACCACGCGCGCCAATGCCTTGCTCTTCTGGTCGGACAAGTCGTTGCCCAGGCCGACGACCTGGGCTCCCATGACGATCGCCGACAACGGGTTGCGCAGGTCGTGGCTCACGATGGCCATCATCTGTTCGGCGAACATGGCGCGATCGTGCGCGCGCGAACGCTCGAGCACCGACTCGGTGATGTCGCTGGCCACGCCGACGAGCTGTGCGAGGGTGCCGTCATCGTCCGTGAAGGCCTGGGCCGAGACGGAGACGACCCGCTGCACGCCGTCCGCGCCGTTCAGGCGATGCGCCCAGGTGTGGACCTGGCCGGGCTGTTCCAGTGCAGCGCGGAACGCGGATGCTTCCGCGTCGACATCCTCGTCGACGATGGCGGCGAGGAACATGTCGTGATCGACGGCGACCGGCGACGCGTGGCCCAGCAGCAGCGCGACCTCCGGCTGGTACCTGCGCCGCAGCGTGGAGGCGTCCACGTCCCACAGGTACAGCGCCCCGACGCGAACGGCCAGTTGCAGTCGCGACTGGGCCTCCTCCAGCGTCCGTTGCGCTGCACGCTGCTGCACCAGCAGGTCGTCCGCGCGCTTGCGCGCGAACAGGAGTTCCTTCTCGTACTTGTTGCGCTCCTCCGAGATCGTCAGCGAGACCTCGTCGAACTCGCCGTTGCCGGTCTTGCGACGCACGGCGTTCAACAGCATGGGGATCGCACGTCCGTCCTTGTGCGTCAGGTCGAACTTCACCTCGGAAAGCGAGCCCTGCATCTGCAGCATCGGCAGCCAGTGCGTCTGGTGGAAGATGCGCCCGCCCACGGTGAAGAGATCCTGGAGCTTCTTGCGGCCGACGATGTCTTCGGGCCGCACGCCCAGCCACGAACAGAGCGTCTCGTTGACGCGCATGATCGTTCCGCGCGCCGAGGTCACGACCAGGCCGCAGGGAAAGTGCTCGAACAGCTCCTCGACCCCGGGCAGCGCGGGCAATGCCTCGGGCACGTCAATGTCCCAGCGTGGCGAGAAACTCGTCCATGGCGTCGGCGCTCGCGCTCGGGGCGCTCAGGTGCGGGCAGTGCCCCACGTTCTCGACGACGCGAAGCATGCTCTTCGCGAGCTTGCCGTGAAGGTATTCGCCGACGGCCAGCGGCGCGATGATGTCCTCTTCCGACTGGATGATCAGGCTCGGCGTCGTCACGTCGGCGAGGTCCTTGCGGTTGTCGGACAGGAAGGTCACGCGGGCGAACTGCTTGGCGATGTCCGGATCCGTGCGACAGAAGCTGTTGGTCAGCTCGACGCCCAGCTCGGGCTGGTCGGGCGCTCCCATGATGGCCGGCGCCATGCTGCTGGACCAGCCGAGGTAGTTGGCCTCCAGCATCTGCAGCAGTCCGTCGATGTCCTCGCGCGAGAAGCCGCCGTGATAGTCGCCGTCGTTGATGTAGCAAGGCGACGGGCCGACCATGACGTGCCCGGCGAAGAGCGCCGGCGCCTTCAGGCCGGCGAGGAGGCCGATCATCGCGCCCACGGAGTGCCCGACGAAGACCACGGGCCCGTCGGCGAACTCCTGCAGGATCTCGATGACGTCCGAGGCGTAGCCGTGCAGGCTGCCGTACTTCTGCGGGTCGTAGGCGCCGAGGTCGGACTGGCCGCTGCCGACCTGGTCGAACGCGATGGTCGTGAACCTCGACGCGTAGCGCGGGGCCAGCAGGCGCCACATGTTCTGGTCGCAACCAAAACCGTGGGCAAAGACCATGGCAGGGCCCGAGCCCTGGACGTGAACATTGTTACGGCGAGCGACGGACACGGTTGCCTCGCGGATCTGGCCACCGTGGAGCGCACGGCTGACGCCAGCGAGCGCGACCCGCCGTTTTCCCGGGTGGCTCGCGCCACGATGTCAGCGTAACACGAGGCATCTGTCGAGCACTGCGGGGGCCGGGCGTTCGCAAGCGGTGCGGCAAGGCGGCACGTCCAGGCGACGCGACGACAATGGCGGCATGCCGAAACGCCTCGTCCCCGTCGCCCTCGCGTTGATCCTCGCCGGCGCCGTCGTCACCGCGTTCGCCGACGGCGCGCCGCCGGTCGCGGTGCAGGAGCGCACGCTGAAGCTGCCGAAGCTGCCGGCCGGCGCCGACATGCCCGGGAACCTGCCCAGGGACGGCGCCATCAAGATGCCGTTCGTCACGGGTGGCGCGCCCGGGGTGGCGAAGCGCATCAACGCCGCCGTCTGGAACGAGATGCTGGATGGCGTGCCCGTGCCGTCCGCGCCTGGCAGGACGTTCACGCCGCCGCCCGGCAAGGAGACACAGGGCACGAGTTCGCTGGAGTTCAAGGCGGAGTTCATCCCGGCGTTCAGCCCCAGGTTGCTGTCGCTGGCGTTGGACGGCGAGGGCTGCGGCGCCTACTGCGAGAACTTCGCCTACACGCGCCTGTTCGACCTGCGCGACGGGCGTCTGCTGTCGCTGGGCGACCTGCTGACGCCCGACGGCTTCGCGGAGGTCGGCCGGCGCGTCGATGCCGGGCGCCGCAGCGCCTACCGCAGGCAGCTGCGCGAACTCGAGGGCGCGATCAAGGCCGCGGCCAGGCGCACGAAGAAGGACCCGAACGACGACAGCGCCGACCGCGTCGCGATGAACAAGGACTGCCTCGAAAGCGTCGACAGCCAGCCCTCGACGCCGTGGTGGCTGTTGAACGAAGGGTTCTCGCTCGACGGCCACGGCGGCATGAAGGTGTTCCGATACCGCTGCAGCAACCATGCGGGGCGGGCGCTGGATGACGTCGGCGACATCACGATCCCGATCCCGGCCGCCGAGCTGGCGGGCCTGCTCACGCCGTACGGCCTCGCCGTGGTGCGGCAGCAAGGCGACGCCCCGGCGCCGCCCGCCCGCTTCGACGGGCGCGAGCTGCACGGCCGCGTCGGCGGCGCCGCCATCACGATGAAACTGGAGCCGCTGCGCGAGGGCGTCGACACGCAGGGCTGGTACGCCTACGACAGGTACCGCGCGCCCATCAAGCTGGTGGTGCAGCTGCAGGGCGGCCAGGTCGTGGCCGTCGAGCAGACGGCGAGCCAGGGCCGGTTCGAGCTCACGATCGGCGGGGGGTCGCTGGCCGGCACGTGGAGCGACAAGGATCGCCACAAGGAGCTGCCCGCGATCGTGCAGTGACGCCGACGAACTCGGCATCCCCGCCCGGTTTCGACGACGGCGTTGTCCAGCTTCAGCTCCTGCCGCAGACGCGCCGCGCAGGCTGAACGACGCCGCGCCTGGCTTCGGGAGGGGGCCTGGTTGAACGACGTGCGGGCTCGATTCTCATGCCGGCACGGTGTGCTTCGGCACCGTCGGCGCCTGTGCGTCAGCGCACCCCGCGGCCGAGGCACCACGTTTCGCACCGATCCGGCGGCGCCCGTTCATCCGATCGCGAGGCCGCAGGCAGAATCGGCGTCTCGACACTTCGATGTGAGAGAGAGGCCCCATGATCGAACCTCGAACTCGTGCGAAGGCCGCGACGCCGTGGAGCGCGTGGATGTTCATCCTCGTCGCCGCGATGGCGCTGTGCGGCGTGATCGCGGCAGCGCTCGTCTACCGGCACTACTTCGGCTCGGCGGTGTCGGCCAGCTCGTCCGAATGGAACAACTTCGGGACGTTCTTTGGCGGCCTGCTGGGCCCCATCCTGTCGATGCTGGCGTTCTTCGCGCTGGTCTACACGATCTTCCTGCAGGAACAGCAGTTGTCGCTCGCTCGCGCCACCCTCAAGGCGGCGGATGACGACAAGGAACTGACCCGCAAGCAACTCGAGGCGGCGGTCGAGACGCAGAAGCGGACCGCGGAGGCGCTCGCGCTGCAGAACAAGCTCGGCAGCGACCAGGCCACGCGGGCTGCGTTCTTCGAGATGATCTCCCTGCACAACCAGATCGTCCAGGACACTGCGTTCAAGGACTACGAGCCGATCGCACCCGGCGTGCCGCCCAGGGAGGTCGCCTTCGAAGGCCGGAGAGCGTTCCGCTATTTCTACGAGCGGGTCTTCGAGCCGGCCTACTCGCTCGAGAGCAGGAAGAACGACCGGCTGGGCGCCGCGAAGCGGTCGCTCAGGGAGTTCGACCGCTTCCTCTTCGGCGAGCTCAATGCCTCGTATTCGGACGAGCTTGCCCACTACTTCAGGAACCTGTATCGGATCCTGAGATTCATCGACGAGAGCGCGCTCGAGCAGAAGGACAAGGACGCCCTGGCGGGGATATTGAGGGCCCAGCTCAGCAACTCCGAGCTGGGGCTGATCTTCTACAACGGCCTGTCCGCACTCGGCGAGAACGGACTCAAGCGACTCCTCGAGGAATACCGGGTTCTCCAGCACCTGAGCCCGACGCTGTGCATCAACAGGGAGTCGGCCGCGCACTACCACGTGAAGGCCTTCGGCAAGGCCAAGGACAAGTTCTTCGCCGACCAGGGACTTCGCGAGCCGCAGGATCCGGCGGCACCCTGATTCGATCGGGCCGAGACATCCTCACCGCGATGAGATGCGGCATTTCCTGACGCAGCCGCGGGCCACGGCGCCGCAGAATGGCCCGCATGGCGAAGCGCAAGAAGGCAGGGATCTGGGCGGGCATCGTGTCACGCAACGCGCGTGTGGCATCGCAATTCGCGCTGCGGGTCGGACGCGCGGCCGTCAAGCAGTCGATGTCGCGGATCGCCAAGCCAGCGCCAGCGGCGAAGAAGTCTGCGAAGCGCGGTCCGGCCGTCCTGGCGAAGCGGTGGCTGACTGGCGTGGCGGTGGGGAGTGCCGGCAGCAGGCGCTATCACCTCTTCGTCCCGGCCGGACTGGGCGCGAGTGACCGCCCGCCGCTGCTGGTGATGTTGCATGGCTGTGGGCAGGATGGCGTCGCCTTCGCCCGGAGCACCCGCATGGACGCGATCGCGCAGCGCGAGGGATTCCTCGTGCTGTATCCAGAGCAGGATCGGCTCGCCAATGCGCAGGGCTGCTGGAACTGGTTCGAGACGCGCTCCGGCCGCGCGCAGGTCGAGGCGGGCGTGGTCGTCGCTGCAGTGGACCAGGTGATCCGGCGCCACCGGGCCGACGCGTCGCGTGTCGCGATCGGGGGCCTGTCTGCGGGCGCCAGCCTGGCCGCGCTGGTCGCTGCCCGGCATCCCGAGCGCTTCGCGGCGGTCGCGATGCACTCCGGCGTGCGGCCGGGGGCCGCGCAGTCCAGCGCCACGGCGCTGGCGGCGATGCGAGGCCGGGGCCGCAGCAAGGCCTGGTCGGTGCCGGACGTCGCCTTGCCGCCATTGCTGGTGATCCAGGGCACTGCCGATCCGATCGTCGTGCGTGCGAACGCGCGCGCGGCCGCCCACGCGTGGGCGCATGCGGGCGATGCGCTCGACACGGCGCCGGTTCGAGAAGGCGCGGAACGACGCTTGCAGCGCGGCAGCCGCAAGCCCATGCGTGTCGTGGATTTCAAGCGGCGAGCCTCGCTTCTCGCCACCCTGGTCGAGATCGACGGCCTGGGTCACGCCTGGAGCGGCGGCGCGACGGGCCAGCCCTACAGCGATCCGACCGGGCCGGACATGTCACGCCTGATCTGGGCCTTTGCGTCGCGGCAATTTCGCAAGGCCCGGGTTTGAGACGCCGTGCATGCGATCCGGGCCACGCATCTGACGCGCTCGCATGACGCGGCAATGCGGTCGACGCGCCTCTCCGGCTATTCGGGCAAGCGGGAGATCGAACTGCTCGCGGAAGAGGGCTTCATCGTGCCTCAGGCGATCAGGATCGCGACGCTGAACGGCTCGCGATACCTCGAGCGCGATCGCGAGGCCGGTTTACTCGAAGTGGGCAAGCGCGCGGATGTCGTGGTGATCGACGGCCATGTCGCGGCCGACGTCACCGCAATCGAGCGAATGCCCTTGGTGTTCAAGGCAGGCATCGGCATCGACCCTGCCAGGATCTTCGCGGCCTTCGAGGGCAAGGTCGGCTTGTACTGAGCCTGGTCGGACGTCGGCGCACATGCCGCGACGCACGGACTCCGCAGACATTCAGCCGATGTGCTTTCGCGCAGCCACGCAGGAGCGCGATTGAGGCGTCCGCCGTGGAGCGAGCGAGCTCTCCGAGCAAGCTGCGCTTTGCGAAACGAGTCGCGCAGTGGTCGAGGTCGGATTGGAGGTGGGCTACGCGAGCCCGAGTCACTTCGCACAGGTCTTTCGTCGGGAACTCGGCGTCCTGCCGAGCGCCTATCGCGCGGGACACAGACTGACCAGCATGCCTGCTCGCTGCAGTCGAGCAGGCAACTGGAGACGAGGCAACCGGGAAGCCCCGCCAGGCGCTTTGGGAGGCCGAGATCACCGATCCGATTGCTCGCGTGCAAGGCGTCCCAAGCGCCTGACGCCTTCTTCCATTTGATCGCTCCACGCATAGCCGGCGCTCAGACGCAGGCAGTGGCGATAGCGCCGGCTGGCCGAGAACACATCGCCGGGTGCGAAGCAGATGCCGTGTTCCAGCGCCTCATCGAACAACGCGCGCGAGTCGAACGGCTTGGGTAGTTCGAGCCACAGGACGAAGCCGCCGGCGGGCCGGCTCACCTTGGTGCCGGCGGGAAAACTTGCCTCGACGGCGCGCATCATGCGCGCGAGGTTGTCGTCGAAGGTGCGGCGCATGCGGCGCAGATGCGCGTCGTAGCTGCCGCTGGCCAGGAAGTCCGCGAACGCCACCTGTGGCAGGGTCGGGCCGCAAAGGCTGAAGGCCATCTTGCGCTCCACGACCTTCTGCGCATGGGTGCGCGTCGCGATCCAGCCGACGCGGTAGCCTGGTGCGAGGCTCTTCGAGAACGAACTGCAGTAGATCGTGTCGACGCCGCCCTCGAGCGCGATGAACGGCCTCGGGCGCTCGCGGCCGAAATGGATCTCGCCATAGACGTCGTCTTCGATCAGCGGGACCCTGCGGCGCGCGAGCAGGGCGAGCAGCGCGCGCTTGTCGGCCTCGGACATCGTCGAGCCCAGCGGATTGCTGAAGCACGAGGACAGCACGCAGGCGGCCACCGCCTCGGTATCGAGCAGGCGAGCGAGCGCAGCCACGTCCACGCCCAGTGTCGGATGGGTGGGCACCTCGAGTGCCTTCATGCCGAGCATCTCCAGCGTGTGAAGCAGGCCGAAATACGTCGGCGATTCGACGGCGATCGTGTCGCCGCGCTCGGCGACGGACGTCAGCGCCAGCATGATCGCCTCGCTGCAGCCGTTGGTGATGACGACGTCGTCGGGTGAGAGCGCGTGGCCGAGGCGCATCGCGCGCCGCGCGATCTCGCGGCGCAGGCCCGCGTCGCCACGCGCCGCGCCGTAGATGTTGTACTCGGTGCCGTGCTGGCGCGCGGCGCGCGCGAGCGCGAGGTCGAGGCGCCTGGACTGCAGCAGCGCGGCCTCCGGCACCGCGCAGCCCAGCGGCACGAGCGAGCTGTTCGACGCGTGCTCGAGCAATGCGGCAACGGCGCCGCCGATCGAGACCGTCGACGCCTTCGCGCGCGGGCGCGAGGCCGACGGCAGCGCCAGCGCGCCGCGCGGCGCGAGCGCCACGTAGAAACCGGACTGCGGGCGTGCGACCAGGATGCCGCGGTCCTCGAGCGTGCGATAGGCCTGCAGCACCGTGGACACGCTGACACCATGCTGCTCGCTGACGGCGCGCACGGAGGGCGCCTGCGCGCCGGGCGCGAGCGCGCCGTTGGCGACCATCTCGGCGACGAGATCGGCCAGTTGCTCGTAGCGGTAGGCGGTCTGGACTTCCATGCGGGCGGCTCTCGAATAGGCAGGTCGATTGTGGCCGTTCGCCTTGCGCCCGACAAGCCAACTGTGTCGATCGAATCTCTCGAAACTGTGACTGTTCTGGTCGACGTCCACTCGCTAGGATTCGCGCCATCCGTTCATTTCGATCACGAGGAAAAGACGTGCAGCACTCTCCCGCGAACCTCGACGACAACCCGTGGCGCGGCCGCTTCCCGTACAACGAGATCATCACGCTGCTCGACGTCAACCGGCCATTCAACCTGGCCGAGAGCACGTCGCAGGACCTGACGATGGGCGAGCTGCTGGATCTCGCGGGCCTCGACCGCATCCGTGATCTCAAGCTGGGCTACGGGACGTCCGCGGGTTCGATGGCGCTGCGCGAGGAGATCGCGCGGGCCTGCCACGTCGCGCCCGACCAGGTCGTCACGACGCAGGGCACCGCGCTCGGACTGTTCCTGCTCGCGTTCGAGACCTGCCGCGCCGGCGACGAGGCCGTGCTCGCGACGCCTTGCTTTCCGCTCAGCCGCGACAGCCTCGTCGGCGCAGGCGCCACCGTGCGCGAAGTCAAGCTGTCGTTCGACGACGGCTATCGGCTGGACGTCGATCGCATCGGCGCCGTGCTGGGCCCGCGCACGCGGCTGGTGAGCATCGCGTCGCCGCAGAACCCTGGCGGCGTGCAGGCGACGCGCGCCGAGGTCGAGCAACTCCTCGCGGCGATGCGCACGCGGTCGCCGCAGTCGCTGCTGTTCATCGACGAGACCTACCGCGAGGCCAGCCATGGCGGTGCGCCGGTGGTCGACAGCTTCGCGGCGCTCGACTCGCGCATCGTGACGGGTGCGTCGGTGTCGAAGGCGCTTGGCGCGCCGGGCCTGCGCACGGGTTGGCTGACGGTGGCCGATGCGGATTTGCGCGCTCGACTGGTCGTCGCGAAGATGAACACGGTGATCTCGGGCTCGGTGCTCGACGAGACGCTCGCGAGCGTGCTGCTGCAGCATCGCGAACGCGTGCTCGCGCCGCGGCGCCGCCTGCTCGCGAACGCGCTGGACCAACTGGCGACCTGGCGCGAGGCGGAGCGCGCACGCGTCGACTGGGTGCGCCCGGACGCCGGCGCGTTGTGCTGCCTGCGGTTGCGAACCGACGCATTCGACGACGCTGCAGTCGCACGCTTCTGGGCGCTGCTGCCGCGGCACGACCTTCAGCTCGCGTGCGGTTCCTGGTTCGGCGAAAGCGAGCGCGCGTTCCGGCTCGGCTTCGGCTTCCTGCCGCCCGAGCGGCTCGGGCCGGCGTTGTCGGCGCTGTCCGAAGCGCTGGATGCCGCCGCGGCCTGAATCGATTCACCCTTACCGGAGCACCTCATGAAGATCACGATCGCCTACCTCGACGAGCCACCGTTCTACTGGACGCGGCCGGACGGCACGCCCACGGGCGCCGACGTCGAGCTCGCGGAAACTGTGCTGAGCGCAGCGGGCGCCACGGCCATTGCATGGCGCAAGGTCGAGTTCGAGGAACTGCTGCCCGGCGTGCAGGCGGGCCACTGGGACATGAACGTGCCGATCTTCGTGACGCCCGAGCGCGCGCAGCAGGTCGCGTTCAGCGTGCCGGTCTGGACCGTGGTCGACGGCTTCGTCGTGCACCGCGGCAATCCGAAGGCGGTCACGAGCTATGCGTCCGTCGCGGCTCGCGTCGACGCGCGCCTGGGCGTCATCCCCGCGCAGGTGCAGACCCTGGCGGCCAAGGCAGCCGGCGTGCGCGACGCGCAGCTGGTGGAGTTCAAGGATCAACCCGACGCCGTTGCCGCGCTGCTCGCGGGCACGATCGACGCCTTCACGGGGACGGCGCTCGGCGGGCGCGTGATCGCCGAGTCGAACGCGGAGCTCGAAGCCGTCGCGCATGCCACCGGCACCGGCGCCAATGCGCCGGTCGGCGCCTTCTCGTTCAAGAAGGACAACACCGCGCTGATCGACGCCGTGAATCGCGAACTGGCGCGTTACCTCGGATCGGCCGACCACCGGCAGCGCATGGCCCGGTACGGCTTCACGGCGGCGGAGATCGACGGCGCGCTGCCGGCCGCCGGCGACGCGAGCCGGTCATGAGCGCGCTCGCGTTGGCGATGCGGCCTGGTGTCATCTCGGTGAGCAATCCGTTCAACGGCGAGGAGGTCGGCCAGGTCGACGACCTGCCGCCAGAGGCTGCACGCGATCTGCTGGACGTCGCGGCCAGAGGTGCCCGCCTCTGCGGCGGGCTGTCGCGCCACGAGCGAGCCCGCCTGCTCGATGACTGCGCCGCGCTCGTCGAGCGCGATCGTGACGCCTTCGCCGCCCTGATCGTGGCCGAAGCGGGCAAGACGATCCGGCAGGCGAAGAAGTCGGTCCTGCGTTGCGTGAACACGCTCCGGCTGTCGGCCGATGAGGCGCGTCGCAACGGCGGCGAGATCGTGCCGTTCCGCGGCTGGGCCGGTTCGGGCGACCGACAGGGCCGGTTCACGCGCGAGCCGCTCGGCGTCGTCGTCGCGATCACACCCTACAACGATCCGCTCAACCTGGTCGCGCACAAGCTGGGACCCGCGATCGCCGGCGGCAACGCCGTCGTCCTCAAGCCGTCCGAACTGACGCCGCTGTCGGCCATCCGGCTCGTCGAGACGCTCGTCGCGGCCGGGATGCCGAGCAGCGTCGTCACGATCGCGACCGGTGGCGCGGTGCTGGGCGAGCACGCCCTGATGATTGCCGACACTGCAGCCTTCATTGCTGCCGTCGAGGCTCGATTGGCAGCGGACCTCAGTCGACGCGCAAGCGCGCCAGCAGGTGATCTATGAAGAGTCTCGCCTTCAAGGGCTGATAGCGGTCGCGCAACCACAACACGTGTGGTTCGGCGCCGACGGGGGGTAATGGCGTCCAGGTTGGCAGCAGCTCGCGCAAGCTCCCGTCGCGCAGGGCTTCTCCTGCGAGGTAGCGGGGAAGCACTGCCACGCCGACGCCGGCTTGCGTGGCGCGGAGGATGGCTTCTCCATCGTTGATCATCAAGGGCCCTTGCACCTTGACGCGCTGGATCCGACCCGTGCGGTCGCGGAAGCGCCATGTCGCGTGCAAGTCGCCTTCACCATAGACCAGGCATGGGACGGTGGCCAGATCCTCGGGCGATCGCACCCTGATCTTCGGCTTGGCAGCGGCGCAGGCCACGTAGTCGAGCGGTGCCAGCCGACGCGCGACCATTCCTTCGGGCAGCGCAGGGGTCAACCGGATCGCGAGGTCGTAGCCTTCACTGGCCAAGTCGACCGCGCGGTCCAGAAGCGTGAGCTGTAGCCGCACCCTGGGATGATTTGCGAGAAATGCGGGCAGCAACGGGACGAGAACCGCGCGGCCCCAGGTCACCGGCGCGGTGACACGCAGCAAGCCGACCGCGCTGTCGGTCAGGTCGTGCGCACCACTCGCCGCATTCGGTGCGATCTCGTTGACTGTTGGAAAGTACGGCCTGGGATCGATCGTGTCGCTGGGCAAGCTGATGGCCTGCATGTATGTCACCTGCGCGCTGTTTGTCGCAGTGGTTCTCGGTGCGATTGCCCGACTCGCCGGCTTCAGCCTGTGGGAGTTCCTGAAATACATCCGGGATGAGATCTTCATCGTGCTCGGGACAAGTTCGTCCGAATCGGCGATGCCGCAACTGATGCGCAGGCTGGAGCACCTGGGCGTGTCCAAGCCTGTGGTCGGCCTCGTCCTGCCGGCTGGACTGACGTTCAACGCCGATGGCCAGTGCATCTATTTCACAATGGCAGCCATCTTCATCGCGCAGGCCACCAACACGCCGCTCACGCTGACGGAGCAGCTTCTGGTGCTGGGCGTTCTGACGGTCGCCTCGAAGGGATCAGCGGGGGTGGTCGGCGCAGGCTTCGTCACCCTCGCAGCCACCTTGGCCTCGATGGGCAAGATCCCCGTCGCAGGGATGGTGCTGCTCATCGGGGTGGACCGGTTCATGGCAGAGGCTCGCTCGATCACGAACACCATCGGCAACGCGGTAGCCACGGTCGCAATCGCGCGATGGGTTGGCGCGCTCGACCGCCAACGTATTGACGACGTTCTCAACGGAAGAGTCGCCGCTCAAGACTCGGAAGGGATGGATGGCGATGATCGGCTTCACGACCAAGTACCTCAAGATCGAGGCGGCAGATCGGAGATCATCGCCCATTGAAGAGGGCGCCCGAAGCCGACCGAGCCATCACCGATGGCTCGCAGTCGAACTCGAGTCCATTCGATGGATATTCCGTCACCAAGACTTGATGGTCAGCAAGCGGTCTGACCGGGTACGAAAATCGTTTAGCCGATATCGCTAAGCTGTTTCCAAGCACTCTTCCACGGCGAATCGCCTCAGGATCTGCGGCGTATACCCAAGAGACGTTGCCAGGTTCGCAATGGCCTTGGTCGCCTGCATGTCGTCTCCAGTCAGGTACGCCAAGCGTCGTGAAGCTCGAGAGGCTGCTTGTCGTTGGCGCTTGTTGGGGTGCCGCGGGCGCAGCAGACCTTCAATGTCGTCAGCGCCCCAGCCTCACTCGAACTGCATCACGCCGTCAAGCCAGCGATTTGGCCGAGAGCAGCGTTCACCGCCGCATCGCGGGCATCGGGACCGAAAGCGACCCCCTCGGCGCGCACGACGGTGAGGTCGGTCACGCCGAGGAAGCCCAGCAGCCCGATCAGGTAGCTTTCCTGGTGCTCCAGCGCAGCAGCGGGACTGCCGGCCACGTAGACGTTCCCGCGTGCGGACGCGATGAACGCCCTCTTGCCCTTCAGCAGTCCTTCGGGTCCAGAGGCGGTGTAGCCGAACGTCTTTCCCGCCACGACGATGCGATCGATCCACGCCTTGAGCGGCGTCGGAATGGTCAGGTTGTACATCGGAGCGCCGATGACCAGGATGTCGGTGGCCAGAAGCTCTGCCATGTAGGCATTGCCCTTGACCAGGTCGGCAGTCAGCGTGGCGTCGTCGGTCGCGGAGCCTTGCAGCGCCGCCATGTGGCCGCCTGACAGATGCAGCGCCGGGTCCGCCGACAAGTCGCGATAGGTCACTTCCAACGAGGGATGCAGTGTCTTCTGGCGAGCAACGATTTCCGCGCTCAACCGGCGGCTGACGGAGTTTGCGCCGAGCACGCTGGAGTCGAGATGAAGGAGTTTCATGATGGATGGATGAAGGGTCAGTCGCCATGACGATGGCGACTCTTGGAAAAGAGTTATTGCTTGACGGCTTCGACTTGCACCAGAAGCTTGACGTCGTCCGGGACGCCGAAGTTCAGACCCCAGTTCATGCCCCACTTGCTGCGCTGGATGACGGTCTCGAAATCGCCGCCGCAGACCTCATGCTTGAGAATCGGGTGCATGTAGCAGTTGAAGCTCGTTGCCTTGAGCGTCACTGGGTTGGTCTTGCCGAGCAACGTCAGTTGCCCGCTCACCACCGACACCTTCTCGCCATTGAAGGTGAAGCCATCAGCCACGAACTTGGCTGTCGGGTACGCGGCCGAGTTCAGGAAGTGATCGCTCTGGAGTTCCTTGTCGAAGATGGCGCTTCCGGTGTTGATGGAGCCAGTGTCCAGCGTCAGTTCCACTTTCCCGGACTTCGAGGCCTTGTCGAACTGCACGGCGCCTTCCTTCTTGTCGAAGCGCCCGCGATTGGTGGAGGTACCGAGGTGGTTCGCCTCGAAGGTGACGTACGTATGCATCGGGTCGATGGCATACGTTGCGGCCTCAGCGTGCGCCAGGCCGCTGAGCGTACCGAGCGCGGTGACTGCGGCAATGAGGGTCATGCGCATTGGGAGAACTCCTTTATTGGGATTGAATGGGATCGTGCGGTCGCTCTTAGAGCCGGCTTGCACTGGTCAAGAGAGATGCGAAGTCGATGGCGACGTCGTTGGCGACGTTGGGAGCATTCGATCGCGGGATCTCACTCACGCCGCCCGCGTCTCTAGCTGCAAGCGCGATGTCTCCCTGGCCGAGGTTCGTCGTCTGTGTGGCAAACGCCGTCGATGCCGCGCACAGGATTGAAGACGCCAGCACGAACAGGTAGAACAAGAAGGTTGCGCGCGAAGAACACATACAGGTCTAAAAGGAGAATCTTTGGAAGCTGGTCACCGTCGCCGTGAATCCGCTGGCGAGAGACATGTTGTTCAGGAAATGGCGCCGCGGCCGAGCGTTTCCCGGCGTTGCTCGCGAGATCCGCAGTCGCAGCGCAGACAGCCGTCCTGCGCGCGCCAACGGCCTCGCGCGCAGGCCGCTTCGTGTGCTTTTGATGCCTCGCATGGGTATGAATGGTGAGGGCCACCATCCATTCTGAGAAGCCGGTATATTGCGATGCGACCCATCGCTCTCAGAGATGGATAAAGACTCTCATGCTCGACGGCGTATCCCTCGATCAGCTCAGAACATTCATCGCTGCGGCGGACGAAGGAAGCTTCTCCGCGGCGGCACGGCGCCTGAACCGCGTGCAGTCGGCCGTCAGCGGCTGGGTGAACGCCTTGGAGGAGCAGATCGGCGTGACGCTCTTCGACAGGTCAGGGCGGTTCCCCAAGCTGACGTCCGAAGGCGTGCTTCTCCTGGCGGATGCGCGGGCCATCGTGTCTGGCGTCGACACCCTGAAAGCTCGGGCAAAGCTCATGAACTCGGGAGTCGAGGCTGAGCTCTCAGTCGTCTTCGATGTCTTCTTTCCGACTGCCGCGGTCAGCGAGGCGGCCATAGCGTTCGCCAAGCGCTTCCCGTTGACTCCGCTGCGGATCTTCGTGGAGGGCTTGGGTGCCGGGTATCAGCCGGTCTTGGAGGGGCGCTGCACGTTGGGAATCCTCGCCTCACTCCCCATGGACTTTCCATCCCTGGTTGCCGACCGGCTCGGCAGCGTTCCGCTGGTCATGGTTGCTGGCCGTGACCACCCGCTCGCAAAGTTTGAGGGCCACATCCCCAGGAAGGAACTCTCCAGGCACGTGCAACTGGTGTTGACCGATCGGTCACAGCTGCTTGCTGGCCGCGACTACGGCGTCATATCGTCCACGACCTGGCGCCTGGCCGACCTGTCCACAAAATATGCGCTGCTCAAGGACTGTGTCGGCTGGGGCGGCATGCCCCTGCACATGGTGGAGAAAGACATCGCGTCCGGTGACTTGGTCGCGCTCGACGTCGATGGGGTACCCCGCGCCGGCGCCATGCTGACCATTTCCGCCGTCTATCCCGCGGCGGCGCCGCCAGGCCCCGCTGGACGTTGGCTCGTCGAACATCTAAGAGATTGGTCGACGGCAAGGGAGTTGCATGAACCCTCAGCACGCTAGCGCGAGGCCGCGAGCTTCGGCGTGAAGTTGCCCATCGTCGAACCAGGAAAGAAGCCAAGGTTCCCGGCGGCGCCGTACGAAGGCGTGTCGGGCCAATTGCTGCTTGGCATCGCTGGAAGGTCAAACGGCTCCGTGAAGTCTGCGACGACGGGCTGAACGACATCGGCATCGCCGTGTGCTGCACGCCGCTGCCGGCGTCCATGCCAATGACTAGCTTGAGAAGCGTGGTCTCGCGCCTGGCGGTCTTTCCGTCAGGCACGGGACCACGCCGAGGTCAGCCTTGCGCCATGCCTCCATCGACCGGAAGGTCGATACCCGTGATGTACGAACTCTCATCGGAGGCGAGGAACACGACCGCCGACGCGATTTCGTTGGGCATGCCCCTGCGACCCATTGGGATCTGCGAGGTGAACTGTGCGACCGCTTGCTCGGCCTGTTCAGCGGTCAGGCCCGTCGTCGTTGCCAGGGCCGGGGTGTCGATGGCCCCCGGGCTCATGCAATTCACGCGGATCTTGCGGTCCTTCAACTCCAACGCCCAACCGCGCGCGAAGTTGCGCACGGCCGCCTTGCTCGCGGCGTAGGCGGTGAACCCGGGGAGCCCGAGCACGTTCGAGACCGAGGAGTTCAGGATGATCGAACCGCCGTCCTTGAAGAGGGGAAGGGCCTTCTGCACCGTGAAGAACATCCCCTTCACGTTCACGTCGAAGGTCTGGTCGAAATGGGCCTCGGTCGCTGCGGCGAGCGGCGCGATCGTTCCTGCGCCCGCGTTCGCGAAGAGAATGTCGATGTGACCATGCTTTTCTTTTACGACAGCATAGAGCCGGTCGAGATCGTCCAGTCGCGACACGTCGCCGACGACCGTCGTCACGTTCTTCCCGATGACGGCGGCAGCCTCCTTCAGCTCTTTCTCGCGGCGTCCCGTGATGACGACGTGCGCACCTTCATCGACGAAGCGCTTGGCCGTGGCCAGGCCAATCCCGCTGCTGCCGCCGGTGACGATGGCAATCTTGCCTTCTAGGTTCTTCATGATCTTCAATCCTTTCGTGGACTATTTCCAAAAGTGGAGAAGCGTTGTCTGGTGCCGGGCGACAGTAGAGGCCAGGCACGGGATAACGCGAGGTCAGACCTTCGCTAAGCCGCCATCAATGGCAAGCCTTGCTATGACGTGCTCTTCGTCGGACTGGCGCAGCAGCTGGTAAGGGCCGGCGCGCCGCCATATGTGGAGCACTGATCCACATGAAATATATGGATCAATGATCCACTTGTCAAGAGACCCTTGCGACCTCACGAACCACGCCCAGCCGCCTCGAAATTTGCTGCCCGATGGCTGCCATCGCAGAACGGCTTGTCAGCTGACTGACCACAGCGGCACAGCCTGACGGACATCGTGCGGTCGATGGTGCGCCGGGTTCCCGTGCAAATCTCTGCCGACCCTCGCACATCGAGAGGCCCGTCGCGCAGTGGCGTCACCACCAGCGGACCATCGCGCCGTTCCAACTCAGGCGATGGCCGAGTGACCGCTTCGCCCGAACTGACGAACCCTGCAGCGATGTGCGACTGATCGCAAAACGGCTTGTTTTTCGACTTTCCACAGCGGCACAGCGTGACGCGCAGTTCTGCATTGGCGCCACCGTCCGCGCCAACCAGGGTGACTTCCGCGTTGACCGACAGCGGCCCGTTTTCGCGCATTCGGATCTGGTTCACTTTCGGCGCGACCTCGTTTTCGCCGCCGTCATGGCGTTCGAATCGAATCGCACCCGACACACAGTTCAGCGCGATATGGTTCACGCGTTCCGCCGTGGCAGCATCCGGAAAAATCCAGTCGCCCTCTCGATTGGCGCGGAACACTTCGGGCTCTCCAAGCACGCAGTGACGCGAGTGGATGCAACGTTTCGCATTGAAGTAGATCGTCCCTTTTTCGCCGCGGATGACGTCGACGTGCTCATCATGCGTGGATTCCGGGCTTGCCGCGGGGGCGAGGCGATCGGCCTCCTGCGCGCGTTGTGCATCGCTGGCGCCTCGCCAAGCGGAGGCCGCATCGCGCAGCCTTTTGGCAAACAGTTCCAGAGCGGGAAGGGCGGCGACACACTGCTGCGCATGCGTGGCCAGCAGTTCCATGCGCTCGGAAATCAACTTGGCGGCGGACACCGGCGACTCATATCCGAACGCGGTGCGCGTCAGGCTGAATGTCAGCCCGGCCCGCACGCCCGGATGCGCGGGACTCGCTGGCAGGCCCGTCAGCGCAACGCCCACGTCCGCAAGCGCGTGCATGAGCGTCGTCGCCTGCGCCACGACGACCGCCCGCGGCAGCCGGCAGTTGGCGGTATCGCTCATGAGCGCGAGCAGTCGCAGCATCAAGAAATAGCTGCTGTTGCCGACGTCCAGCAGCGAAATGGCGGGCTCGCTGACGATCTGTACGCGTTCTTCAGTTGTCACGGGTGACCGCATCACGGGGTTGCGTGCCACGTCACGGTACGGCTTGAACGCGGGGCGATCGCTCGACAACGCCTGCCACTGCTGTCGAATTGTGCGAAAGCGAGCGTAGTGCGACGTCTCGTGGCACACCCGCGATCCTTCTCCCTGTTCGACGATGAGGCCGAGTGCCGTTGTCGCCTGCGCGACCGTCGAGATAGCGCACAGGCCGGGGAGGAACACATCCTTCTCGGTCAGCTGTGCCGCCACGGCGCCAACGAAAAGGCCTTCTTCGCCGAGGCTCGTTGCGAGCGGCGCCAGGCTGTCGGCGATGGATTGGTACAGCTCCCCAACCGTGTCGTAGTCGCCGCTGATTTCACTGACCCTGTTCGCGCCATCCATGTCACGCGAATACTCGGCCTTGTCGATGTCCGCACCGTCTGTCTCGTCGGTCTCCCTCGGACGCTCCACGTAGATGAAATGGTCGAGGGTGGCAGCATCGAAGGGCAGCAGCGCTACCGCAACGTCGGCAGGAAACTGGCCGGGCAAGGCGGGAAAATTGAAGTGCCGGTAATGAGGCCTCGAACCGACCGCCATCAGCAGATTGTTGACGAGCGCGAGGTGAAGCATCTCCTCCGTGGCGATGGCGATGATCTCTGCGCGCCAACGCTTGACCGCGCTGAGTTCATGCTCGAGCAGATCTTCGTCGACGCCTTGCTTGAGCGAAAACGCGGCGTACAGGTAAGTGCACATCAGGCAATGCTCGATCTCGGCGGCTTCGGCGAGCATGGTGATCAACTGGTCGCGATGGGTTGCAGGCTGCAAGGGGTCCTCTGAGGTAAGCGATCTGGGGCGATGCGTGTACGTGGACGCGGGAAATCAAGGAGATGCGTTGGCTTGCCGACCGTCCGATGTACGTGTGCAGGTTGACGCCGTGAGACTTGCCAAAAGTCCGCGGCAAATTCGATCGGGAGAGACGCGCCAATCCGCGAGCAACGAAGGCTCGGTTGTGATTGGCACGGTCTCCGAGCCGCATGGGGCCGTGTCGCTCTTCGAAGCGTCGTTTACGCGTGAACCGTCCCCGGTGGAGTCGGCCTCGACGAGCAAGCATCAGGCCCAGTGGCCTTCGAAAAGCGGCGCTCGCCTGCGAGTTCAGCCGATGCTCGCGCCCGCTTCTGCCCACGAGCGGGATTCCCACCGCAGATTGCAATCGCGGTACGTCAGTCGAACTTGACCAGGTCCTTGAAGATCAACTGCCCCCAGGTGTTTCCTCGCGCGTGCACGAGGAGGCCGCCTTCGGAAATCTTGCCAAGCTTGATCGGCGCGAAACCGAGCTTCTCGGCAAGCGTGCCAATCTCGGATGCAGCGCCGTCGTCATCGCTCGTCAGGAAGACGACTCTCCTGCCGCCATGGACTGCCGGGTCCTGATCGAGGACGGCCGCGACCAGGTGGTTGAAGCCCTTGACCACCTTCGCGCCAGCGAAGGCCTGTGCGACGGCCTGGGCCGAGGGCTGTCCTCCCAGTTGCTCGGGGGGGACGCCGTAGGCATTGGTCACATCGACGATGGTCTTCCCCTGCCAGTTGGGAAGCGCCTTTGCGACGTCCCCACGCGACTCGAAGCGGACAGCCAGGAAGATGACGTCTGCCTTGACGGCATCCGCCAGGTTTTTGGCGATGACTTTGGGTCCGATCGCCGCCGCATCGGCTGCAAAGCTTTGCGGGTTGCGCGTGGTGGCGACGGACACTTCGATCCCGTTGCGGGCAAACGCCTTGGCAAGGGCGTGGCCGATCTTGCCGAAGCCGATGATTGCGTAGCTCATGGTGTTCCTTGGGTTGGATGCGCCCGACCGGGTGCGCATGTCGAAAGAAGCGAATGGCCGGGCGCGGGGCGTCAGAGTTGAGCCAGGCCGCCGTCGACGGCAAGCTCGCTGGCGGTCATGAAACTGCTGTCGGGCGACGCGAGGAAGGCGGCGGCCGCCGCGATCTCGGACGGATCGGCCATGCGCTGGAGGGGCGTCATCGCGCCGTAGGCCTTCTGGCCCTCCTCACCCAGCGATGCCTTCGCGAGTTCGGTTGCCGTCGCTCCGGGCGACAGCACGTTGACGCGGATGCCGGTGCCCTTCAGGTCCTCCGCCCAGGTCCGCGCGAGATTGCGCACGGCTGCCTTGCTCGCGCTGTAAGCGGTGAACCCCGGGGCGCCCGTGGTGCCGGCGCTCGATCCAGTCAGGATGATCGAGCCGCCCTTGCCCATCAGCGGCAGCGCTTGCTGGACCGTGAAGATCGTCCCTTTCACGTTGGTGTCGAAAGTGTCGTCGATGTGCGCGGCGGTGATCTTGCCGAGCGGAACCGGGCTACCCGCCCCGGCATTGGCGAAGACGATGTCGAGCGTTCCCCGCTCCGCCTTCACCGCCGCGTAGAGGCGGTCGAGATCGGCCAGATCGGAGACCGAGCCCTTCACCGCGCGCGCGTTGGGCCCGAGCGTGGCAATCGCAGCGTCGAGCGCGTCCTGCCGGCGGCCGAAGATAAAGACGAAGGCGCCCTCTTCGATGAAACGCTTTGCTGCGGCGAGGCCGATGCCGGTAGCGCCGCCGGTGATGACGGCGGTCTTTCCATTCAGTCTGGTCATGTCATGGATCCTTGGTTGAGTTGCAGGGAAGCTTGATAAGTGCCTACCTGCAACAACTATGGAGTTCTGATAACCTATGGACAAGTATGCACATTTAGGTAAGTATCAAAAAATGACGCCAACGCCTCCTGAAGTCTGCGATTCCGGCTGCGGGCTCAACGCCACGCTCCGCGTCATTTCGGGCAAGTGGAAGCCGCTGATCCTGTTCTTCCTCCGTGACGGCCCGAAGCGCTACGGCGAGCTCAGGCGCTTGATCCGGGACGTCAGCGACAAGGTGCTCATTCAGCAGCTGAAGGATCTGGAGGCTGACCAGGTGCTGGCGCGAACGGACTACAAAGAGGTGCCTCCGCGTGTGGACTACGCTCTGACTCCGCTCGGTCGCGGCTTGGCCGAAGCGATCATTCCGCTCTGCACCTGGGGAACCCAGAACGCGGCGGAGATGGCGAGGATCTTCGCCAAGCGCGATGCGTTGCCTTCCTAGCACGATGCTGAAGCGCCGCTGAGTTCAGCCTTGGCTGTCGACTCGTGCATTTCGCCGCGCACGTTCGTCCGCCACGCTTGTCTCGGACGCGCGCGCCAGTGCTTGCGTGTCGACGTACTCCCGGATGTTGGTCACCTTGCCGCTTCTGACCGTCATGGCGAAGACAAAATGGTCTTCGAACGGTCTGTTCGTCGCCTTCACCTTTCCCCGAGCGAGTCCGATCATCAATACCCGGTCTCCCTGAGCGACGAACTGCGGAGGTTGCGGGAATGAAGTCTCCAGACCGGAGGCCTTCTTTAGCAGATCTTCCAATCCGGCATGTCCGCGATGTATCCCTGCCAGGGCCCAGCCGTCGCCCGGAACAATCCATTCAATGTCCTCGGCGCATAGCGCCATCAGGCCGTGTCTATCGCCGCTGCCGATGGCGGCAAAGAAGTCCTTGACGGTCTGGACGTTGTCTTCGATGCTCATGGAACTCTCTCCGTTCCGACCTGGTCGGGCGCTTGTGGACCTGCGGATGAGGACGCGGCTCCGGTCACTCAGGTCTATCGACTTTCATGTCGAAAGGCCTGGGTTCGAGACCGTTCTTTGCCAGCCTAGACGACTGTCTTTACCGATATCGTTGCCTGATGAAGCCTGGATGTATGACTTCCTTCGGACAGCAAGGTGAAGTCATAGGCTAGAACTTCCCAGCACGGAAGTCGGCGTATGCCTGTGCGATCTCATCGGGCGTGTTCATGACGAAGGGGCCGCCGAACGCGATCGGCTCGTTCAACGGTCGGGCCGCGAACAGAAGAAGTCGGGCGTGCGTGTTGCGAGCGGTGAACGCGAGTTCCGACAAGCCGGCTTCTTCCGAATGCGTCAGCCAAGCAAGCTCGTCGGTCTCAACGGACGTCTCCATCTCTCCGACCCTCAGAGCGCCTTCGAGAACGTAGATAAAGGCGTTCTGGTTGGCCGGCAACTGCTCGCGAAACGTTGCGCCCGCCTCGAGTCGCACCTCGAGCATCGTCACCGGAACGTGATTGAGTGTTTGAGATATCGCGTCGCCTGAACTTCCCGAGTAGACCCGCACGAATACGCCCGGCTCCTTTCTGACCGGCATCGCGCCCTCAATCAAGTCTTGATAGCGTGGCTCGGTCAGCTTGGCTGCCGCCGGCAAGTTCACCCACAACTGCAGCGTGTGGGCGGTCGTGCCCTCCAATGGATTTTCTTCATGCTGGAGGCCGCGGCCCGCCGTCATCCATTGGGCATCCCCCGCGTGGAGGACGCCGCCGTAACCCGCACTGTCGCGATGCTGAAGGGCACCTTCGATGATGAAGGTCACGGTCTCAATGCCCCGGTGAGGATGGACAGGAAAGGCGCCCTGCGTCGTCCAGTCCTCTGCCATGATCAGGAACGGGTCGGCGAAAGATGAGTCCGAGGCGTCGATCAATCGGCGGGACCTGTGGCCCCGGGCGTGCCCGGGCGTGAACTCCGGACAGTCGATGCGTGCCACTTCGCGGACGAACATCGGATTGCGTGCGTTCATAGGAGGTGCCTGTCGTCCGGCGTGTGATGGACCCGGTCACTGACGGCAAGGCGCCGAAGGCCAGGACTCGCTTCACTGTGATAGCCCAACATAAGTCGACTACGCATCCGGCATGATGAGGTTTTGAAGAACAAGCGGACCGCGAAAACGCAACAGGCGACCGCCTTGGTCGACGCGGCCAAGCACGATGGGCGCGAACCCGAGTGCCGATACGAGCGAGGCGACTTCAGCGTTTGCGTCTTCATGATTTCCGGCCACAAAGATCACCTGCCTTCCTCCCGCCTCGTGGGGCTCGCGGGCCAACAACGCTGCGGGCAGCTGATTGAATGTCTTGACGACCTTCGCGCCAGGCAGCGCGTTGGCCACGAAATCGCTGGATTGAAGGCCGCCAATCGGTTCGAGGTTCAGGTCGCGGTAATTCGATGCGTCGATGACCGTCTTGCCGCTCCAGTCAGACCTGGTTCGTGCCAAAGCTTCATGCGAAGCGAAAGGCACGGCAAGGATGATGATTCCCGCCTCCAGTGCTTGTGTGAGCGTGACGGGCCGAACCGTCGGTCCCAAACTATTGGCCAGTGCGACGAGCGACTCGGGACCGCGTGTGTTGGCGATTGCCACTTCAATGCCACGTCTTGCAAACTGCGTGGCTAGCGCCGTGCCGACAGAACCCGATCCAACGATGGCGTAGGACACCGCATTTGCCCTTCGTGCTTGTTTTTCCCCAGTGGTGAGCGCGCCAAGAAGCTGGCGGGAAGCCGTCATGGCTTCAAGAACCGATAGGCGAAGCGATCAGTCTCACCCTTGATCGAGGGGTCGAACACCTTGTTCGAGTGCGGATCGCGCTTGTTGGCGAGAACGGTGCTCTCTGCGTCAAGCAGGAAGCCTGCTGCTTCGACCTCCTTGCGCACGGTCGCTGGGTCAATCCGATGCAAAGACTGGGCGTTGGTCGTGCCCTCCCCGGCGGCGGTGGCGTGATCGACGATGACGTAGTACCCACCGGGCTTCAGTCGTTCGTAGACAGTTCGATTGAAATCGGCCGCCGTCGCGCCCTTGGCCTGCATGAGCGCAGTGTGGAGGTCGTGGTAGAACAAGTGCATCCACAGGACGTCAGCCGGTCGAGCGGCCGGCGGCAGCGCCACCAGGTCCGCCGAAATGACCTCGACGTTCTCTCGGCCCGGCTCCTTCGCCAGCGTCCGCATGAGACCGACCGGATCGTTCTTGAAGTGGGCGACTTCGCCCGGCACGAAGCTGTAGACGCGGCCCTCGGGTCCCACCACGTCTGAGAAAAGACGGGTCCAGTCACCGGCGCCTGGATAGACATCGATGACAGTGGCGCCCGCATCGGCGCCCGAGAAGCGGATCAACTCCGCCAGCTTGGATTGGTCGTACATGTGCCTTTTTCTCTACGTAAGGTATTCGATTGAACTATGTGGTCGCGTACGTCATGCCGCGACCATGCGAGCGTTTGTCTAGCAGGTCCAGCCAGCGGATCAAGCCACGGTCAACCCTGGGCCCATCCCCCATCGACGGGAAGATCGATACCCGTGATGTACGAACTTTCATCGGAGGCTAGGAACACGACTGCCGCAGCGATTTCCTCGGGCATGCCTCGTCGGCCCATCGGGATTTGCGAGGTGAACTGTGCGGCTGCCTGCTCCGCCTGTTCAGGGGTAAGACCCGTCGTCGTCGCCAAGGCCGGGGTGTCGATGGCTCCTGGGCTCAGGCAGTTCACGCGAATCTTGCGGTCCTTCAACTCCAGAGCCCAGCCCCGTGCGAAGTTGCGAACAGCCGCCTTGCTCGCGGCGTACACGGTAAATCCTGGAAGCCCTTTCACGTTGGAGACCGAAGACGTCAGGATGATCGAGCCGCCGTCCTTGAAAAGGGGAAGGGCCTTCTGCACCGTGAAGAACATCCCCTTCACGTTCACGTCGAAGGTCTGGTCGAAATGGGCCTCGGTTGCTGCGGCGAGTGGCGCGATCGTCCCTGCGCCCGCGTTTGCGAAGAGAACATCCACGTGGCCGTGCTTCTCTTTCACGACGGCATAAAGCCGGTCGAGATCGTCCAGTCGCGACACGTCGCCGACGACCGTCGTCACGTTCTTCCCGATGACGGCGGCAGCCTCCTTCAGCTCATTCTCACGGCGCCCCGTGATGACGACGTGCGCGCCTTCGTCGACGATGCGCTTGGCAGTGGCCAGGCCAATCCCGCTGCTTCCGCCCGTGACGACCGCAATCTTGCCTTCCAGGCTTTTCATGATCTTTCATCCTTTCGAAAGGAAACGGGTACGGCGGCTGTCGGAGCTGAAGTCAAGCAACAGGACGACGCTCGCGGCTCCCGCGAATTGCAAATCGGGTGGCTGTCAGAAAAAGAATGCTAGGAGCGCACCGGCCTCTTGAGAAGACGGCATATCGAGATGCAATCCATCTCCCTCGTAGATGGATACCATCGAATTCGCCCTGGAAAGCGTCGACCTCGGGCTGGCATGGCGGCGCGCACTTGGGGGCGGCCTGGAGTCGGCGTCTGGCCGGCCCGCTCCTCGACAGCTAACCGCCAAAGCCGAGGCTTCGTCATGATGTGAGATCCAACGTGAATGGCCATTCCTGGTAGTTGCAATGTCGCGTTAGGCCTCGGTCTTCGAATATCCGGAGCGACCGACGGAGGTAACCATGCCTTGCCCGACTACTCACTCCGGAAAACGATGTTGCGCCCCACATTGCAAGCGGCGGTATCGCGAAATCAACATTTGTTTCACCAATTGTCGCGTTGGGGGCCGCAGTCTTCGGCTAACGGCTGAGCTACATCTCCGGGCTTGTCATCCGACCACATCTGCGTTTCGACGGCGATGCGGATCGAGAAGAATCAGCCCCTTTCCGAGAGCGCTTGATGCCGACGCGCGGCACCGCGAGAATGGCTCATGACGCCTGTAGATGAAACGGCCTCTGCGGCAGGCCGGCCGCTGTTCATGCATACCGTCGGCGAGCCGACGTCGCCAGGCGCGGTTGTCGCGCGATGGCGGCATGATGGCGCCGAGCTCGACATCAGTCCTTCGGACGTCGTGCGGGTGACGATAAGTTTGCAAGATGGCGTGCCGGTACGGCAGGGACTGGGCAACTCAGGGCAGCGCGAGTACGTGGCGGCGCTCGGCGGTATCACGGTGACGCCCGCGCAAACGCGAGTTCGGCTGTCCATTGACGGGCCCTCAGACGTCTTGCAGCTTTTTCTCCGGGTCAGCTTTCTCGAGTCGGTCGTCGACGGACCGTTTGATTGCTTTGGCCTGGTCAACTCACGAGACAGCGAACTGCGGGCGGCCGCGGTACAGCTGATGGTTGCCGCTACACGCGGGGACCGGGACGACCCCATGCTGCTTGAGTCAGCCGCTCGTCGAATTGGAACTCGGCTCCAGAATCGCGGTGACAGACGCTCGCGCGAACCCGCTCGCGGGGGACTTGCGCGTGCGGCCCGTCAGCGAGTCGACGACCTGATCATTGCGTCTTTGGAAGATGCCGCGTCACCATCGCCGACTCTCGATCAACTTGCGAGCGCTGCAAGCTTGAGCGTCAATCATTTCATCCGGGCTTTTCGCCAGCAAAGTGGCATGACACCGCATCAGTACGTCGTGCTGCGCAGGCTCGAACGCGGAATGGCGATGCTGAAGAAGCCTGGCTTGTCGGTGGCTGACGTTGCTGAGAGCTTGGGCTTTGCCACGCCCGCCCACTTTGTCGCAACGTTCCGGCGGCTGATGGGCGTGACGCCAGGCGTCTTCCGAGCCGCTGTCTTGAGTTAGATTTTCTCGCGGGCTCCAAGTGACTTGCGGCGCGGCGTCAGTGGACCGACGTGATGGCCCGGCCGCGGCCATGCCGCCTGTGCCGACGATGCCGTCGTGCCCATCCATGCCATGACCTGTCGTCCTGTCGAGGAGTGCGGCATTCCCTCGGCAATCGGCGCTGTATGATACGGATCAGCGATCCATATGATGCCTGAGACTCGTTTGGCTCGTTGATTTGGATTGGTGATTCATGTTCTAAGTCCCACCCATGCGATCTGACGCTCAAAAGAATTACAGCCACCTGCTTGAAGTCGCGCGAGACATCGTCAGCGAGCACGGCGCAGAGGCCTCCATGCGCGACATCGCCCGCAGGGCGGATGTCGGGCTCGCCACGTTGCTTCGCCACTTCCCGACGCGGGAGGCCCTCTTTGAGGCATTGCTGCGCACGAGCCTGGATGCGTTGACCAGGAGGGCAGGCGAACTCGAAACGTCGACTGCGCCAGGCAAAGCGCTCTTGTCCTGGCTCAGTGAATGGATGGCATTCGCGCAAGGCCATCGGGACGCCGTCGCCCTGATGGCGGCTGCCCACACGAATCCGGAGTCCGCGCTCTATGCTTCATGTGCGGCGGTGCACGCAGCGAGCGCACGCCTGTTGCTGCGTGCTCAGACCGAAGGTACGGCGCGCGTCGACATGACTGGCGACGACCTGTTCGGCTTGATGGCTGCCCTCGGCTGGCTCGTCGACTTGCCCTCATTCGCGCCAAGGTCGGATCATCTCGTTCGCATAGTTGCGAGCGGAATCCTGACGAAGCTCCCAAGCGAAGTGGCGCGGAAAAAGGCGCGTTAAATCAGAACAAAGAGGAAGCCGGCTGTCAATGAGCTGCCTCGAAGTCAGCAGTGAAGAAGCCTGCGATGAAGAGTGCGGCGCCCGTCCGCGCCGCCGGCGCGTCTGCGGCCGCCGACGGCACAGCGTCTTCTACAACCTAGCCTCCCTGAAAATCGACCGCGAGCTGGATCGATGGGGAGCAGGCACGTTCCCTGGCCTTTCACCGCAGTGGATTTACCCGCGAACCTCACTCGTTCATCCCAGCGAGTAGCGCTAGGGTCCCAGCGCGTTCTCCGAGTGTGCGAACGTCGCGAAGAGGTTCGTGACCTTGCCGCGGCGCTTCGCGATGTCGTCGAAGATCGCCTGGTTGGGCGCGCTGACTTCGTCGCGCGTCGGGACGTTGAAGGGGGTCATGATGTGCTTCGTTGAATGGTGGCCAAGAGTGGGTGGCTGGTTTGGGCGAATGCGCGGGCTGGCTCAGAACTTCTCCGCCCAGGGGCGCAGGTCGGTCTCGAACGTCCAGGCGCTGCGCGGCTGCTGGTGGATGGCCCAGTAGGTCTGCGCAATCGCGTCGGGCGCCAGGAGGGAGTCCTCGCCGCGTTCCGCGATCAGGTGCTGGTAGCGCGCGGATTCGATCTGGCCGTCGATGACGACGAAGGCCACGTGGATGCCTTGAGGGCCGAGCTCGCGTGCCATGCTCTGGGCGAGCGCGCGCAGGCCGAACTTCGGCACCGCCAGGTTGGCGAAGCCTGCGCTGCCGCGAAGCGCCGCGGTGGCGCCGGAGAAGATGATGGTGCCGCGGCCGCGCTTGACCATCCGCCTGGCGGCGGCCTGGGCCACGAGGAAGCCACCGAAGCAGCCGATCTTCCAGCAGCGCTCGAAGTCGGCCGGGTCGATGGCCGATGTACCCGCACGATGGCTACGAGGCGATACGCCGGGCCCTGGAAGCGAAGGCCTGGATGGACCCATAGGCTGCCGTTCGCCTTCGCGCTGCCAACACGCCCATGCCCAGGAGCATCGCGAACGCCGACGCAGGCTCGGGAACGGCGCTCGTGGTGAGGGAGATGTTGGCCGAGCCGGCTGCCAGAAGCGCCACGACGGCGCCTGCGATGCCGGATTGGCGTCACACGAGCGCGTGACGTTCTGTGGGGTGTTTGGCATGGCAGGGAGAGACAAACTGGATACGGCTCGTCTAGGGCCCTGGTTTATGTAGCCAGCGCTGGTCCTGCCGCACTTTACGTTTCAGGAGGTCGAAGGGTGTGGCCCCTCAAAGCACTGGGAGCGGTCGAAGCTCCGCCAGCTCCGGCAGCTCCGGCTGGCCCGGGATGCTGCGTCTGAACCCCGGGGGCCGCAGCGCTGTGCCCCGCTAGACGTGCGTCCCTTGAGGGGCGATTGGCCCCAAGGCTAGCTGCGGAGACTGATGAGCCGGGCTAGCAGCCTGTCGCACGGCCGGAAGCTGGTCCACCGACTGGGCCTGCTAGCTGGGCTGCCAGATGCCGTCAGCTGGCGCTTCACCGCCGCCTTCTTGGAGCCGCGCCGAAGTGAAAAGCGGGTGCCCATCGAATGCACTGCGGCCCCTTTTATCGCAATGCGAATGGTTGTTACAGAAAACTTACAAGTTTCGCCGCGAAAAACGCGAGGTGTTCCTAACTTCCTCTCAAGCGGAAAACCGAGGTCATCGAGAGCACTCCTCATAAGTGTTTCACTTTCTCGATGGCCCTCGTTTCACTTTCTTGGCGAGGTCCGTTTCACCTTCACTTTCCGCTCCGCACACCAGCCGCAATCGCAAGCCCCTCACTCCACCGTCACGCTCTTCGCCAGATTGCGCGGCTTATCCACATCCGTGCCCCGCGCGCAAGCGGTGTGATAGGCCAGCAGCTGCAGCGTCACCACGTGCAGGATCGGCGATAGCACGCCGTAGTGTTCGGGCATGCGGATCACGTGCAGGCCGGTGTCGCTCTCGATGCGGGAGTCGGCGTCGGCGAAGACGAAGAGTTCGCCACCGCGGGCGCGGACTTCCTGCATGTTGCTCTTGAGCTTCTCGAGCAGGGCATCGTTGGGGGCGACGGTGACGACGGGCATTGCCGACGTCACCAGGGCCAGCGGGCCGTGCTTGAGTTCGCCGGCCGGATAGGCCTCGGCGTGGATGTAGCTGATCTCCTTGAGCTTGAGCGCGCCTTCGAGGGCGATCGGGTAGTGCAGGCCGCGGCCGAGGAAGAGGGCATTCTCCTTGGCGGCAAACTCCTCGCTCCAAGCCATGATCTGCGGCTCGAGTGCGAGCACGGCCTGCACGCCGGCAGGCAGGTGGCGCAGGGCCTTGAGGTGGTCGGCCTCGACGTCGTCGGGCAGGTGGCCGCGCACCTGCGCGAGCGCGAGCGTGAGCACGAACAGGCCGACGAGCTGCGTCGTGAACGCCTTGGTCGAGGCGACACCGATCTCGGCGCCGGCGCGCGTGATGAAGTTGAACCTGCACTCCCGCACCATCGCGCTGGTCTGCACGTTGCAGATGGTCAGCGTGTTGGTCATGCCGAGCGAGCGCGCGTGCTTGAGCGCGGAGATGGTGTCGGCCGTCTCGCCGCTCTGGCTGATGGTGACGACCAGCGTGCGCGGGTTGGGCACGCTGTCGCGGTAGCGATACTCGCTGGCGACTTCGAT
The DNA here is from genome assembly GCF_023231945.1 of Scleromatobacter humisilvae. Classification (GTDB taxonomy): domain Bacteria; phylum Pseudomonadota; class Gammaproteobacteria; order Burkholderiales; family Burkholderiaceae_C; genus Scleromatobacter; species Scleromatobacter humisilvae. Next base: position 944,559 of record NZ_JAJLJH010000001.1, on the reverse strand, counting down.
GCTGGTGGGGATCTTCGCGATGCTCTCGAGCCAGTAGCGCGCGACGCTGCCGGCGTAGTAGCTGGTGCCGCAGGCCAGGATCAGCACCTGGTCGACGTCCTTGAACGCGCTGTACGCACCGTCGCCGAACAGCTCGGGGCTGATGCCGTTGATACCGTCCAGGGTATCGCCGATCGCGCGCGGCTGCTCGAAGATCTCCTTCTGCATGTAGTGGCGGTACGGGCCCAGTTCGGCCGCGCCGGTGTGGGCGTGCACGGTGCGCACTTCGCGCAGCACGGTCTTGAGCGTGCCGTCCGCGTGCAGGCCGTTGATCCAGTGCTTGCCGAGCTGCACGTCGACGACGTCGCCTTCTTCCAGGTAGACGATCTGGTCGGTGACGCCGGCCAGCGCCATCGCATCGGAGGCGAGGAAGTTCTCGCCCTCGCCGATGCCCAGCACCAGCGGCGAGCCGGCGCGCGCGCCGATCACGCGGTGTGGTTCGTCGCGGCAGAAGACGGCGATCGCGTAGGCGCCCTTGAGGCGGGCGACGGCGCGCTGCACCGCGTCGAACAGGTCGCCGTCGTACAGGTGGTTGACCAGGTGGGCGATGACCTCGGTGTCGGTCTGGCTCTCGAAGCGGAAGCCCTTGGCCTTGAGTTCGTCGCGCAGCTCGTCGTGGTTCTCGATGATGCCGTTGTGCACGAGCGCGATGCGCGCACCGCGTTCGGCGGCCTGCGGGCTGGCGGCGGCCTCGGGGCCCAGCGTGCCCGAGAAATGCGGGTGCGCGTTGTGCACCGCCGGCGCGCCGTGCGTGGCCCAGCGGGTGTGGGCGATGCCGGTGCCCGACTGCACGTGGTCGGCGTTGACCTGCTCCTGGAGCTCCGCCACGCGCGCGGTGCTGCGCGTGCGGCGCAGCACGCCGTCCTGGTGCACGGCGACGCCGCAGGAATCGTAGCCGCGGTATTCAAGCCGCTTCAGGCCCTCGACGAGGATGGGAACGATGTTGCGGGTACTGACGCCGGCGACGATGCCACACATGGGAGGACTCCTGGAACGGGTTGCGGTTGCGCGATGGGTGAATTCTGGATGGCTCGGTGAGATTGATGCTTGCAAATAGGTCGACAAGTTGAATGAAAAATGCACCGATATGATGAATAGATTGAAAAGTGCATAATTCGTCAATGGATGAAATAAAAAATCTCCCCAAGATGGGGGAAGACGTCCCCGATGACATCGACCGCCGTCTGCTCGACCTGCTGCAAGTCGACGCCAGCCGCACCAACCAGGCGCTGGCCGAGGCCGCGGGCGTGTCGCCGGCCACGGCGCTGCGCCGGGTTCGCCGCCTGACCGAGACGGGCGTCATCGAGCGCCAGGTGGCCGTGCTCGCGCCGCGCCTGTTCGACGAGGGCCTGACTGCCATCGCCGAGGTGTCGCTCGACCGCCAGGGCGCCGAGCTGCTCGACGCGTTCGAGGCGCGTGCGACGGCCGAGGAGGGCGTCCAGCAGTGCTACCGCGTCTCGCCCGGCCCGGACTTCGTGCTCGTGGCCTGGGTGCCCGACATGAACGCCTGGAGCGCGCTGGTGCAGCGCCTGTTCACGCAGGACGCCAACGTGCGCAACGTGAAGACGTATTTCAGCGTCAGGCGTGCGAAGTTCGAGCCGCGCATCCCGCTGGCGCCGCGCTCAAGCTGAAGGCGGCGGGCGCCGATATCCCCGGCAGGGCACGCCCGCCCGACACCTCGCATGCGCCTCCTTCCGACCCTCCTGCTGCTGCTTGCCAGCGCCGCCGCGCGCGGGGCCGACGCGCCGGCGCTGCCGCCGTGCGAGCCGGCCGTGCGCTTCGTCGCCGACTGGTTCGCCGACCCGCCCCAGGAGTTCGACAAGAGCTCGGGCTTCCTCGCCAAGCAGGGCGCGTCGGCCGCGGAAGGCGCGACGGCGCTGGGGCTGGTCACCGTCGAGAACGCGATCTCGGTGGTGCCCGAGAAGAGCTGCCGCGGTCTGCGCGTGTCGCTGCGCTTCGTGCATCCGGTGCTGCGCGTGATCCGCGAGCTGCCGCCCGGCAGCTGCGCCCACGCGCACGTGCTGCGCCACGAGTACACGCACGTGCACATCTACCGCGAGATGGCGCGCCAGTTCCGCGAGCTGGTCTATCCGTTCCCCGACTCGGCCACGCCCGACGACGTGCTGCACTACGCGAAGCAGCAGCTTGCGAAGCTGCAGGAGGCGCAGCGGCTGTTCGACAGCCCCGAGGAGTACGCCGGCAACCTCACGGCCTGCAAAGGCGAGATCCCGAGGCTGCTGGCGGCGGCGAAGAAGGCGGGCTGAGACAGCTCAGTCGAAGATCAGCTGCAGCGTGTTGGCCACGTCGCGCATCGGGATGAAGAACGACAGGCCGGACGCCTGCGTGATCTTGAGCACCGCCATGCCGACGACCGTGGAGGTGCCGTCCAGCAGCGGGCCGCCGCTGTTGCCCGGGTTGATGGCCACGTCGCTCTGCAGGTACTCGAGCCCGTTGACCTCGCGGTTGCCGCTGAGGACGCCGCGCGTGAAGGTGCCCGCGAGCTCCTGGCCCAGCGGCGAGCCGATCGCGAACACGTCGCTGCCGACGGCCGGGTCGCCCATGCTCACGTGCAGCACGGGAACGCCGGCCGGCTCGGTCTTGATCAGCGCGACGTCGCGCCGCGCGTCGTCGCGCACGACCTCGCCGACGATGATGCGGCCGCCGGACAGCTTCACCTTGACGTAGTGCGCGTTGCCCACCACGTGGTGATTGGTGAGCAGGTAGCCGTCGGCGACGTAGAAGGCCGAGCCGCTGACGTTGTCGCGCAGCACGGTCGCCACCGCGTTGCGCAGCGCCGGCGCGTTGGCCTGCGTGCCGCCCGCCATGGCGGCGGCGGACTTCAGGTGCAGCGGCGCGAGCGCCGGGGCGGCCACGGTCGCGCCGACGGTGGCGACGGCCGGGCCGTCCGCCGCCTTCAGTGCGACGAAGCCCGGATCCTTCATCATCTCGCGCAGCGCCTTCAGGTAGGCGCGCGCCTCGAATTCGCCGCCGGTGACCGCCTCGAAGCTGTCGATGTGGGCGCTGCCCGACGTGACCTGCGAGTACACCACCTTCTGCAGCCGGGGCGAGAACACCTCCCACTTGACGGTGATGGCGAAGTCGCCCTTGCGTTCGGTGGACGTGTGGCACTCCTGCAGGCTCATGGTCTCCAGCACGCCGCCGATGCGGTAGTCCGGGTCGCTCTTGGCGGGGGCGGTGTCGAACGACGAGATCTCCGGGGCGGCGCTTCGAAGCCCGAGCTCGCGTATCGCCGCCTTGAACGCGGCATTGGCCTCGTTGTTGGCGATGTCCTCGATCTTGGCGTTGGCACGCAGGTCGGTGCGGCCGGTGCAGAACATCCCGGTCTCGACCCAGCCGAACTTCTCGCCGATCGCGATGCGCGAGCGGATGCGCGCGAACTCGAACTTGGGCGGCGCGGCGCCGGCCGGGGAAGACGGGGCGTTGGCTTCGGGAAACGCCGTGTCGTTGGATTGGGCGGTGGCAGTCGCGCAGATGCCGCAAGCGGCGGCCACTGCCGCAAGGATGCGAATCGAGATCAAGTCGTTGTCCTTCAACCCCTCCCTGGGGCCATCGGATTACAGCAGATCGCGCGCGCCGCGCCGGGCCCCGGACGGCCGCGGCGTGAGGAAGTTCGCGCCACTTCAGCCTGCCGACAGCCTCGTCAGTCCACGGACTTCAGGATCGCCAGGCCCTTGAGGTATTCGCCCTCGGGAAAGAACAGCGTCGTCGGATGGTCGGGCGCGCCCTCGAGGCGTTCCAGGAGCGCGCCGTCGACCTCGGCGTCCATCGCGGCGCCCGCCACGATCTTGTGGAACAGGTCGGCGCTGATGCCGCCCGAGCACGAGAACGTCAGCAGCAGGCCGCCCGGCTTGAGCAGCTTGAGCGCGAGGCGGTTGATGTCCTTGTAGGCACGTGAGGCCTTGTCGGCGTGCGCCGCCGTGGGCGCGAATTTCGGCGGGTCGAGCACGATGGCGTCGAAGCGCTCGTCCGTCTTGAGCAGGTCGCGCAGCAGCGTGTTGACGTCGGCGTCGCGCGTCTCGTGGCGCCTCGGATCGAAGCCGTTCAGCCGGACGTGCGCCGTCGCGCGCGCGAGCGCGGGCGCGGACGAGTCGACGCTGACCACTCGTGTCGCGCCGCCCGCCAGCGCCGCCACCGAGAACCCGCCCGTGTAGCTGAAGCAGTTCAGCACCGACTTGCAGCCGTACTGCTCCACGAGCTGCGCGAAGCGCGCGCGGTTCTCGCGCTGGTCGAGGTAGTAGCCGGTCTTGTGGCCCTCGGCGACGTCGACGGTGAGCTTCCAGCCGCTCTCGTGGATCGTCACGATCGAGGCCGCGGGATCCTCCGAGCCGCCGCGCAGCCAGGCGCGCACCGACGGCAGGCCTTCGAGCGAGCGCACGCTGGCGTCGCTGCGCTCGTACAGGCGGGTGCAGCCGGTCAGCTTCAGCAGCAGGTCGGCGATCGTGGCCTTCCAGCGCTCGACGCCCGATGCGAGGAACTGCACCGAGAGGATGTCGCCGTAGCGGTCGACCACCAGCCCGGGCAGGCCGTCGGCCTCGCCGTGCACCAGGCGCACGCCGTCGCTGGCCACGGCCAGGCGCTCGCGCAGGGCCAGCGCGGTGGCGAGCTTGCGCTCGAAGAACGCGGCGTCGATGCGCTCGGAGGCCTGCCAGCTCCACGCGCGCACGCGGATCTGCGACTCCGGGCTGTAGGCGCCCCACGCGAGGAAGCTGCCGTCGTGGCTTTCCACCCGCACCGTCTCGCCCGAATCGGCCTTGCCCTTTTCGACGCTGCCCTGGAACACCCACGGGTGCCTCCGCAACAACGAGCGTTCCTTGCCTTCGCGCAGCTTGATGACTTTCATGCGGCCCATTGTCCCGCACCGGCGCGCACCGAGGGCGTGCGGCCCCGCACTCGGATGACGCAAGGACGCCCCATTGATAGGCGAATGACAGGCGAGCCGAGGGGGGCAAAACGTAAAATTGTGTCAATAAAGAAATAGTGAATCCAGGGAGAAAATCTTGACCGCCGCACCGCTCACCATCGTCCACGCCGTCTTCTCGTCGCGCCTCGCCGGCGGCGAGCGTCATTGCGTCGACCTGGCCCAGGCCCAGGCCGCGATGGGCCATCGCGTCCACATCGTCGGGCCGGCGCGCTCCGCGGTGCGGCATGCGGTCGGACCGAACGTCCAGTACCACGGCATCGCCCTGCCGCTGGCTCGCGGCATGCGCTTCAGGCGCATCGTCGAGAAGCTGGGCGCGGCGATCTGCCATGGCCACCTCGGGCCGGCGTGCAAGGCCGTGGCGCAGGTCATGTCGGCGACGCGCATCGGCACGCTGCACGTCGGGTACAAGGCCCATCACCACGCGACGATGGACGGGCTGATCTGCGTCAACTCGGCGCAGCGCGCCCGTCTCGGCGACTATGGCGGCGAGGCCAAGGTCATCTTCAACTGGGCGCCCCAGCGCGACGAGTCCGACGCGGGCGACCTGCGCGCCGAACTGGGCCTGCGGCACGACCAGATGCTGGTCGGCTCGCTGGGCCGGCTGAACCAGGCCAAGGGGATGGACTTCCTCATCGCTGCGTTCCGCGCGAAGGCGCCGGCCGATGCCGTGCTGGCGATCCTCGGCGAGGGCGAGGAGATGGGCGCGTTGCAGCGCCTGGCGGACGGCGATCCGCGCGTGCGCCTGCTGGGCTTCCGCAGCGACGTCAACGCTGCGCTGGGCGCGATGGACCTGTTCGTCTCGGCGTCGCGCGAGGAGGCCTTCCCGCTCGCGATCCTCGAGGCAATGCGCGCCGGGGTGCCGGTGATCTCCAGCGCGACTCAGGGTCCGCTTGAAATGCTGGCCGGCCAGCCCGCGCAGATCGTGCCGATCGGCGACGTGCCGGCGCTGGGCGAGGCCATCGCCGCCACGCTGGAGCGCATCGGCGCGTTGCCGCGCGCGCAGCGCCGGCCGGTCGCGTACGATGTCAGCGCCTACGACCGCACGACGGCCGTCGCCCGCACCATCGCCTTCTATCGACAAGTCACCGCCCAGCGCAGGACGCACGCCGTCCCCGAGCCGAGGCGCGCGGCGTCCGGCATCGGCCATGCTTGAGCGGCCGCGCACGGATTTCTGGCGCGTCGGCATCGTCCCGGCACCGATCGCGGAACTGGACGCCGCACGGCTCGCGAGCCTGCGCGATCGCATCGTCTGGCTGCCCGAGGCCGGCCCGTGGCGCTACTACGCCGACCCGTTCGGTCTCGTGCGCGGACAGGTGCTGCACGTGTTCGTCGAAGCGTTCGACTATCGCCGCAAGCACGCCGTCATCGAGCGCCACGACTTCGACCTGCCGACGCTGCGCTGGCGCGACGCGCGGGTCGTGCTGGCGCGGCCGTTCCACCTGTCCTACCCGAACGTGTTCGAGCACGCGGGGCAGACGTGGATGCTGCCGGAGAGCGCCAAGGCCAACGAGATCGCGCTGTATCGCGCGACCGACGCCAGCCTCGACAACTGGCAGCGCGAGCAGGCGCTGCTCGCCGGCGTGCCGGGCGCCGACGCCTCGGTGATCGAGCACGGCGGGCGCTGGTGGATGTTCTACGCGATCGTCGGTCCGGGCGGGCGCGACCAGCGCGAGCTGCACGTGGCCCACGCGCCGGCGCTGGCCGGTCCGTGGCAGCCGCTGCAAGGCAATCCGGTGCGTGTCGACCGATCGGGCGCGCGTCCCGCGGGCCAGCCCTTTCACGACGACCAGGGCCGCGTCGTGCTGCCGGTGCAGGACAGCAGCGCCGGCTACGGCAGCGCGCTGCGCCTGCTGCGCTTCGACGTGCTGGAGCCCGCGCAGGTGCGCTGCGAGCCGACATCGACACGCCTGACCGGCGACCTCGCGCTGGCCGACCATGCCGAGGGCCTGCACACGCTGTCGGCCTGCGGGCCGTTCACGCTGATCGACGTCAAGCGCATCGACCGCTCGCGCGCCAAGCAGTGGCTCGACCTGAAGCGGCGCGCGCGCCGGCTCGTCGGACTGGCCAGCTGAACGCGCTCAGCGCGCCAGCCGCCACAGCGTCCAGCGCCACTGCGCCCAGCGGCCGACCATGCCGCGCGCGAGGTAGGCGCGCGCCAGCGCGTCCGCGTCCAGCGGCGACGACTCGCGCCAGCGCTCGACGTAGCCGCGCAGGCGCTCGCGCTCGCCGACGCGCGACGGCAGGCGGCGGTGGCGCCGGATCGCGCGCAGCAGCGTGCGCGCGCAGAAGTGCGAGACCTCGAACAGCATGCCGGTGTCCTGCGGCACGGGCGACTCGCGCAGGTCGCGCGCAAAGCCGGCGAGAGCGAACGTCCAGTCGTCGAGCTTGCGCTCGTCGAGCGACGCGAGCACGCTGCCGGCGCGCTGGCGGTACGAGATCCAGACCCGCGGCACGTGCAGGTGCGTGCGCGCGGCGAGCGCGACGCGCGGGAACACGGCGAGGTCCTCGAACACGCGGCCGGCCGGGAAGCGCAGCGTCGCCGGCCAGGTCTCGCGGCGCACGATCTTCGACCACGGATGCAGCTGGCCGGTGCGGAACAGGCCCGCCACCAGCGCCGCGCGGTCGGACGACAGCGTGTCGGACGGCCCTTCGAACGTGCGCACGTGCGGGCGCCGCACCGACGCCGGCGCGACGGCCGCGCCCGGCGCCTCGGGCGCATCGTCGAAGGTGCGGAAGTCGCACATCACGAGGTCGGGCGCGCTGGTCTCGACGATCGTTCGCAACGACGCCAGCGCGCCGGGCGCCACGACGTCGTCCGGATCGACGAACCAGAGCCACTCGCCGCGGGCCTCGTCCAGCAGCGTGTTGCGCGCGGCCGCGACGCCCTGGTTGCGCGCGTGCCGCACGACGCGCATCACGTCCGGCCGGCGCGCGCGCCAGGACTCGATGCGCGCCGCGTCGTCGGCGCTGGACGCGTCGTCGACGATCACCAGCTCGACGCCCGCGACGTCCTGGTCCAGGATGGACGCGAGGCAGGTGTCCAGCGCCGCGCCCACGTCGAACACCGGCAGCAGGATGCTGATCCAGGGCGACTCGCTCATCCCGCCATCTCCAGCAGCCGGGCGAGCAGGCTGCGGCGCCACAGCCAGCCGCGCGCGAGACCCTTCTCGACGACCGCGCGGTCGCCGCTGCGCAGCTTGATCAGCGCCGGGACGCGGCGCGGGGCCGGCGTCAGCGCGAGCCGCGCGTAGAGATGGCGCTTGCGCCAGCGCAGCGGCGCGTGCAGCGCGAAGGCGACGTCCTCGGCGCGCTGCAGCGTCAGCCGATAGGCGTCGGGCGCGCGTTGCAGCACCGCGGACGCGGCCAGGTGCATGATCAGGTAGGCGCGCATGTCCTCGGGGATGCCTTGCGCGACGGCGTCGAGCAGGCCGTCGCTTCGCAACGCGTCGAGATAGCCGGCCTCGCCAAGGGCCAGTGCACGATCGAGCTCGGCCGCCCAGGCCACGATGAAGGGATCGCGCGGCGGCGCGGCGATGAACCAGTTCTCGACGATCGGCCAGCGCGGATCCGTCGTGTAGCGCTCGATGAAGAAGCCGACAACGCCGGCGGCGGGCTGCTGGCGGGCCTCGTGCACCCAGTCCAGGCTGGCGCTCAGCAGCGTCGAGCCATCCATCCAGACGCCGCCGTGGGCGATCAGCAGTTGCAGCCGCAGCCAGTCGGCCTGTCGATAGGGCGGCAGGGCGTCGAGGGCGGCGGCGTCGAGGGCCGAGTCCAGCCAGCGCGCGGCGGTCGATCGGTCGACGAGACGGATCTCGTGGTCCGGCGCGAGCCGTTGCCAGAGCCGCAGGCAGCGCGCGACGAGATCGGGCGCGGGCAGTTCGGCCCAGTACGTCCAGACGATGCGCGGGATCGGCTCGTTCGACGTCGCAGGCGGCCCGAGCCGCATCGTCGACACGCGTGCCGGCGCGCCGACCCGCAGGATGCCGAACGCTTCGACGAACAGACCGAGCAGGAGCAACGCCGCGAGGGCGAGCGCGAAGAGCAACATCTTGGAGACGGGGAGTCGAAGGCGAATCCAGCGCCAGGATGAAGCGAGCGCGCGGAGCTGGCCGCGAATTGTAGTGACTCGGGGCGGCCGCCGACGCGCGGCGGCGCGTTCAGGCAGCCAGCGGCAGCGCCACGTCCACCTCGTCCAGCAACCCGTGCGCGGCGAACGCGGCGAGCAGTTCCTCCGGCGTCAGGCGGTGCTGTGCGTCGAGCGCGCGGATCGCGAGCAGGGCGGTGGCGTCTTGCGGATCGAACAGGTCGGCTTCCATGCTGATTGCTTCGGCACCTGGCGACGGAAGATGGAGGTCGGCCGGTCGCATCGACGTGAACAAGCGCACGCCGATCGCGCCGGCGTTCAGAGGAACTGCCACCAGGGCCGCTTGATCGCCGGAATCGCCCGTGCCCGCGAGATCGCCGGTTCGCCGGCGCGCTCGCGCTCGGGGCCGAGGCGGAAGAAGCGGTAGGTCGGGGTCAGCAGCGTCTCCCACGGGCAGACGCCGAACAGCGCGTCCAGGCCGTCCTGCAGCATGCGGCCGGTGAGGTCGCGCGCGGGCACGACCACCTCGCGTTCGCCCAGGAAGACCATGCGGCCGTCGTCACCGCCCGTCGTGGCGGCGTCGACGTAGTGGCGCGCGCCCAGCCAGCGCTGCTCGAAGGCCAGCGGGGTGCCGCTTTCCACGAGCGCCGGCATGTCGGGCTGCCCGCTGGTCTGCAGGCGGGTGCGCGTGCGGCGGCCGTCCTCGAAGATCGCGTAGCCGTGGCTGCCGCCGCTGTCGTAGTGGCAGAAGGCCATCATGAGGTCGGGCGAGCCGAGCGCGGCGTGCAGGCGGCCGATGTCGCGCTCGCTGTTGCGGATCAGCGGCCAGGCCAGGTCGTCGTTGCTGATGAAGCAGACCTCGCCGAAGGTCTGCACCATCACGTCGGAGTGGTTGCGGATGTCGAAGCGCACCGACACCGGCAACGGGATCTCCGTGGCCCGCTCGTCGAAGACGGAGCCCATGAAGCCCTCCAGGTCGTCGACCGACGTGGAGATGCGGAACGCGATGCCTGCCTGTGCGATGCCCATGCCCGATAGATTAACGGTCGGGCAGGTCGCTGTTTCATCCTGATGTCCGGAAAATGCGGCGCAGTTCACGCGGCACTAAGTCACGTTCGCCCGACAGCACGCGTCAAGGCGTCCCCATCGCCTCGCGCCACTGCATCGCGTCGTGCACGCGATGGCGGGTGCTCGGGTGGTCGAAGAAGACGAATTCCTCGATCGGGCCCGGGTCGGGCTTGCGGTATTCGGTCAGCTTCAGGTCGACCTCGGCCTCGCCGTGCGGCTCGCGCGCCAGGTTCAGGCCGAAGCGGTCGGCCTCGATCTCCTGCGTGCGCGTCAACGTGTTGGTGATCGGCGTGGTGACGAACATGAAGGCCGAGAACACCGCGATGAACAGCGGAAAGCCCGCCACGTCGCCCGCGCCCCGCACGCCCCAGGCGGCGCCGAAGCGGCGCAGCATCGCGTCCAGCGCCCACTTCGCGAAGACGAAGCCGACCAGGATCAGCAGCGTCATCTCGCACAGGCCCTTGTAGATGTGGTTCATCACGAAGTGGCCGAGCTCGTGGCCCATGACGGCGCGGATCTCGGGCAGCGTGGTGCGCAGCAGGTTGTCGTTCAGCCGCACCGACGCGGTGCCGAGGATGCCCGACACGTTGGCGCTGACGCGCGTGGTCTGGCGCGACGCGTCGAACTCGTAGACCTCGTCGACGGGCACTTCGTCGGCGTGGGCCATCTGCAGGACCGCCGCCTTGATCACCGGGTCGCTCACCGGCTTGTAGGTGTTGGTGAGCGGGTCGATCCAAACCGGGCCGATCATCACGACGAACACGAGCATCGCCATCGTCGCGACCGTGCCCCAGATCCACCAGCGTTCGCCGGTGCGCCGGATCACGGCATACAGCACGGCCAGCGCCAGCGCGAAGGCGGCGGTCTGCGCGGCCAGCATCACCAGCTGGTCGACGAGCCAGGGGACGAAGGTCTGCGTCGCCATGCCGTACTGGTGCTCGCGGAAGAAGCCCTGGTAGACGGTCAGCGGCAGCGACAGCACGAAGCTGGCGACCGAGAAGAACACGCCGTACAGCGCATCGCGCACGGCGCCGAAGCGGCCGATGCGCAGGCACGCGTCGCGCACGCGCGCCGAGATCCGGCGGCGCAGCAGCAGGCACGAGATCGCCAGCCCCAGCAGGAAGTTCCACAGCTGCAGCCAGTAGCCGCCCTCGAAATAGGCGTTCGAACGCGTGACGACATCGGCGGGCAGCCGGTCGAGGTAGGCCTGGGTCGCGGCGTCGGCGTTGCGCGGCAGGCTCGCGCGCCAGGCGTCGTCGACCGGACGGATGTGGAACTTCGCCATCGTGCCGGACGCGGACGCCGACGCGGCGTCGGCCGGCGCGGCGGCGGCCTGCGCCCGCGCGCCGCCCGCCAGGGACAGCGCCAGCAGCAGGATGGCGGTGATCGATCGGAAGGCCTTCATCGTTGTTGTCCCTGCGTTGAGTGGAGGTGCATCGTGCGAGCGACGCATTTTGCTCAGCCGCACCGCGAACGCCAGCGCATGTCCGACGAAACGCCGTTCGCACGGGACGAAACGCAGCCGCGGCGGCGGCAGGCGTTCTGCCCGTCGGGCGGCGATCGTGAAAACCCGGGTGTTGCGTGGCCTGCCTTCGAGCACCGCATCTGCGTATTTGCGCGCGTCACGAACGGCCCCCTATCATCGCTGGATGCTTCCCGCCACCCCGCTCCCCGATTTCCGTTCGCCCGCCTTCCTGCGCGCCCACATCGCCGACACCATGGCCTTCTACGAGGGCCGCTGCGTCGACCCGAGCGGCGGCCTGTTCCAGTTCTTCAAGGACGACGGCAGCGTCTACGACGCCCGCACGCGCCACCTCGTCAGCAGCACGCGCTACGTGTTGACGCACGCGATGGGCGGGCGCCACTTCGGCAACGCCGAGTGGCAGGGCATCGCGCGCCACGCGCTCGCGTTCGTCAACGAGGCGCACGCGCAGCCACAGGGCGGCTTCGCATGGGTGCTCGATTGGCACGACGGCCGCGCCACCGTCACCGACGGCACCAACCACTGCTACGGCCTCGCCTTCGTGCTGCTGGCCCACGCACACGCGCTGCTGGCCGGCCAGGCCGACGCGGCCGGCGGCCTCGAGCGCTGCTGGCAGCTGATGGAGCGGCGCTTCTGGCGGCCCGAGCATTCGCTGTACGCGGACGAGGCCACGCCCGACTGGGTCGTCGGCCCGTACCGCGGCCAGAACGCCAACATGCACGCCTGCGAGGCGATGATGGCCGCGTTCCGCGCGACGAAGGATCGCAAGTACCTGGATCGCGCGGTCGCGCTGTCAGACGCCGTCACCGCCAAGCTGGCAGCGAAGTCGGCCGACCTGCCCGGCGTCGTTCCCGAGTGCGCCGCGCTGGTGTGGGAGCATTTCCGCGAGGACTGGTCGATCGACCCCGACTACAACCGCGACGACCGCACGAACATCTTCCGCCCCTGGGGTTTCCAGACCGGCCACCAGACCGAGTGGACGAAGCTGCTGCTGCAACTCGACCGCCTCTGCGCCGAGCAGGGCCTGGCGCCCGCGCCCGCGCGTCTCGCACGCGCGCGCAGGCTGTTCGACGCGGCGATGCGCTTCGGCTGGGACGACGCGCACGGGGGCCTCGTCTACGGCTTCAAGCCCGACGGCACGCTCTACGACGACGGCAAGTACCACTGGGTGCAGGCCGAGAGCCTGGCCGCCGCGGCGTGGCTGGCCACCGCGCTGGAAGAGTCCGGCGCGTCAGCGGACGAGGTCGCGCGCTACTGGGGCTGGTACGACCGGCTCTGGCACCACGCCTGGTCGCACTTCGTCGACCATCGATACGGTGCCTGGTATCGCGTGCTGGCCGCGGACAACTCGAAGATCACCGACGAGAAGAGCCCCGCCGGCAAGGTCGACTACCACGACATGGGCGCGTGCTACGACGTGCTCGCGGCGCTGCGCGAGATCTAGCCCAGGCGCAGCTGGTGCAGCCCGAGGATGCCGATCACGCCGATCGCGATCAGGTAGAACGCGACGATGTAGTTCAGCAGCTTGGGCATCACGAGCACGAGGATGCCGGCGATCAGCGAGATGACGGGGGTCAGCGAGAGATGGATGTTCAAGAGGGGTGTCCTCGGTCCTGGTGAAGGCGCGATGGTACCCATGTGCGGCGCACGGCGTCGGGACTTGCCGACGCAGCCGCCCTCGTCCTTGCGGTCGTCGCCGCGAGTCCCGGGGACGCGGCCACGCACGTTGGTCACAACTGTTGCGAGCCGGCGTCCTCTGAAACGCGGCGCGGGGCCGATATCGGCCGCCGCGCTCGATACGATGCACGTCCGTTGCGACCCAGGACCTGCCCGCCATGAGCACCAACAATCTCTATCGAGGGCTGTTCGAGCTCCTGACCCTGCCGCAGGGCGGCGACGGCCTGCTGGCCACGCAGGGCAACCGGCGTGAGCTGCTGAGCGTCGCCCGCATGGAGGGCTGCCTGCCCGAGCTGTATGCGCGCTGGGCGGCGGCGAGCCAGCTGTCGCCGTCCGAGAGCGTCGAGCACGAGCAGATCGCGCGCCGGCGTGCCTCGGCCGCCGAGGTGCTGCAGGCCTTGCCGCGCGGCTGCCTGGTGGCCAACGTCGGTGGCGCGCGGCGTGGCGCGGCCATGCTCGAGGTGCTCGTCCCCGACTTCGCGGCCATCGCCCCGCTGCACGAGGCGGTCGGCCGCCTCGGCTATCGCGTGCAGGGTGCGGGCGAGTGGCTGGTGCCGTTGCGCGGCGCGGTGCACCGCGGGGTCGCGACGTTCCGCTATGCGCGCTCGAGTGCCGCGCAGGGCGCCGTGTCCATCGAGGTGCAGGTCGGGGGTGTCGCGCTCGACGAGCGCCGCCATCTGCCGTTCGCGGATCTCGCCCAGGGCGCCGCGCGGCTCGACGGCGGCCTGTGCCGCGCGCTGGAGCCCATGCGCGAGCTGTTGCGCCGCATCGCCGCGCTCGGCGCCGGAGCGGAGCCCGTCACCGTGCGCCAGATCGCCGACCTGCACCTGCTGCTGAAGGCCGCTGGCCAGCGCATCGATTTCGCCTGGCTGCAGGCCCAGCTCGAGCGCCACGAGGCCTGGGCCGGATTGCGCCAGATCCGCGAGGCCATCGCCGCCAAGCGCCTGGGCGCGCTGCTGTCCTGGGGCGAGTTCGGCCGGCTGGTCGAGGTCGGCGTGACGCGTGCCGAGGCCCTCGCCGCGCGGCGCGCCCGCGGCCCGCGTCTTGCAGCCATCGCCAGGAGCGTGTTCGAGGCGCTGCCGTCCGTGCGCGACAACGACATCGCGGCCCGTCTCGCCCGCGCGCCGTGGCTGGTGTCGCGCGTGCTGCAGGCGGGCTACCGCGTGCGCGGCGTGCCGGTGTCGACGCGGGCCTTCGATGCACCGCGCTTCCTGCGCATCGACGGCGCGCTCTACCTGGCGACCGGCGCGGGCCTGATGCTGCTGTCGCTGGTCGACCTGCGCGACGGCGCGCGCGCCGCGCTCGGCGAGCGCGTGCGCAGCGGTGGGCGGCCCGTGGTGCTGGCGCGATGGTCGGCCGGGCGGCCGCGCACGCGCTGAAAGCCAGCTAGTCCTGTTCCGGCGTCAGCTCGAAGCTGCGGTCGCCGGGGCCGGCGACGCAGCCCTCGGCGATCTCGTCCCACCCGCGATGCAGCACCACGCGCCGTCCCGCGTGGCAGATCTCGACGCGGCGCGCCTCGGGCACCTTGGCCTGCACGAAGGTCTCGATCGACGACGGCATGCTCACGTTGTAGCGGTTGTGCGCGAGCTCCTCGGGCGGATGGTCGTCGTTGGACAGCCAGTGCACGAACTCGGGCAGCCACGTCATCGGATGCGCGCTGACGGTGAAGACCGTGGGCAGGTAGCCCTGCGCGCGCAGCCAGGCCTGCGCCTGCGTGCGGACGTCGGCATCCGATCCGGCATCCCCCGCGCCCCACGCGTCGGCCAGCAGCTCCATCACCCACTGGTTGCAGTTCTGGTGGCGCGTGCTGAACGGGTACGCGTTGGCGCTGTAGCTGGCGCCCAGCACGCCGAGCGCGTGATGCTTGTCGACGGCCGTTGCGCGCAGCGGGTCGGCGTGGTCGGGCGGCAGGAAGACGAGCGAGACGTAGCCCGAGTCGGGGTCGTCGGTGCCCATGACGAAGCCGGCGAAGCCCTCGTCGTAGATGCGGGGCTTGTGGTCCTCGCAGGAGTAGTAGAGCTCGCGCACCGACCAGGGCTGGCCGCCGTTGTCCCTGAGCGCGACGCCCTCGTGCGAATAGCGCGTCTGGATGCGATGCAGGTCGAGACCGGAGCGCGCGATGAGCACGACCTGCTGCTGCGACGCGGCCAGTTCGTCGCGCACGATGGACGTGAAGCGCAGCATCATGTCGCGCTGGTCGGCGCTGGGCTCCTTCGGGCGGTCGCAGACCTCGACCGACATCGCCTGCGCCGCGGCCGACGCCGCCATCAGCAGCGCGGCGAGGAACAGCCGCCTCAAAGCGTCACGGGCGTCAGCTTCATGTCGCGGACGACGTCGTCGGCCAGCGCGAGGAAGAACGCGGCGCGCGGCTGGTTGGCGGCGAACTCGATGCCGTACGGGCGCTGCAGCGCGGTGACGATCGCGCCGGTGTCGACATGGCCCTGGTCGGCGGCCACGCGCGGCAGGCGCAGGTACATCTCTGCGCCCTTGGTGTTGGTCGCGACGGGCATCAGGTGCAGTTCGACGACGCCGGGCTGGCCGGCCACCTCGGCGACATCGATGACCTGGAAATCGCCCTGGGCCTGCTTGTTGTCGGGCGAGCTGGAGTGGCTGGAGTCGGTGAGGGAGTTGGAGATGCTGGCCGACGACTGCGTCAGGCTGTCGGACACCGACGACGCGGCCGAGCTGGCCGCGAGGCAGCTCAGCGGCGCGGTGCAGGCCAGCAGGGCGAGGGTGGCGAGGCTCTTGGGGATGGGGCGCATCGTGGCTCCTGGTCGAGGTGGCGAAAGATGGCTGATTTTGCGTCAACGCGACGGCGCCGTGAACGCCCATTACCTTGCGTAACCGGCGCCCCCTCGCGCGTCCCGTCGCTGCCTCCAGGGGGAGCCCGGTCAGGCTCGCGTGTTGACGCTCGCTTCCCGGGACGGTGAAGCGCCGCTACTTGCGCTTCGCGCGCGGATGCGCCGCGTCGTAGACCTTGGCCAGGTGCTGGAAATCCAGCCGCGTGTAGACCTGCGTCGTCGCGATGCTCGCGTGGCCCAGCAACTCCTGCACGCCGCGCAGGTCGCCGCTGGATTGCAGCAGGTGCGACGCGTAGCTGTGGCGCAGCATGTGCGGATGCACGGGCGTGGCGACGCCGGCGCGGTCGCCCTGCGCCTTCAGCCGCGAACGCAGCTGGTTGGGCGACAGCCGGTTGCCGAGGCGGCTGACGAACAGCGCGCCGCCGTCGGGCGATCCGGCGAGCGCCGGCCGATGCAGCAGCCAGTCGTTGAGCGCCTGTAACGCGGGGCCGCCCACCGGCACGCTGCGCCGCTTCGAGCCCTTGCCGAATACGTGCGCGGTGGCGTCGTCGATGTCGATCCAGCCGGCCGACTCCGCACCGGCCGCGAGGTCGAGCCCCAGCAGTTCGCCCAGGCGCAGGCCGCAGCCGTAGAGCAGCTCGGCGATCGCGTGGTCGCGTGCGGCGAGCGCCTCGGCCTCGACCGAGGCGGCCTCGCCGTCGCTCGGCGTCTCGGTCATCGCGAGCGCGACGGCCTCGTCGACCGCCAGCGCCTTGGGCAGCGGTCGCGCGGCACGCGGTGCGCGCACGCCCTCGACCGGATTGCTGGCGAGCCCCGCGGCGTCGGGCTGCTGCGCCCACCATCGATAGAAGCCGCGCCAGCCCGACAGCGTCAGCGCGATCGAGCGGGCGCCCAGGCCGGCGCCGTGCAGCTGCGCGGCGAAGCGCTGGATGTGCGCGCTCTGCAGTGTGGCGAGCGGGCGCTGCGCGGCGTCTGCCAGCTTCTCGAGCCGCGCCAGCGCGTCGCCGTAGGCGGTGAGCGTGTGCGCCGACACGCGGCGCTCCACGCGCAGATGCTCGAGGTATCGCTGGATGGCCGGAGTCACTGCCGGCCCCCAGTCCGCGGAGTGCCGCGGACAGCCCCCCGAGGGGGCCGCGGCCTTGCTCCGGAGCGGCCGAGCGCGGCGGCCTCGGTCATCGCAGCGCGGCCCTCATTGCTGGACGAGCAGTCGCGTCAGCGCGGCGCCGGCGATGTCGCCGACCTGCGCCAGGAACTCGATGCCCATGTCGGCGGTGTAGCGCGTCGGGTCGGGCGAGCCGAGCGCGAGCAGGCCGAAGGCCTGGTGCTGGCGGTCCGGGCGCAACGGGATCAGCGCGAGCGACATCACCGACTCCGCGTTCTCGAACCAGCTCGCGGCCTCGAAACCCGAGTTGGCGCCGCAGTAGGGCGCGACCAGGCTGGTCGCGAAGATCTTCACGTCCTCGCTGACCTCGGCGGCGCACGGCAGGTGCTCGAGCCCGGGCGCGACGCCCCAGACGCGCACCGCCGCCTGCGGGATCATGAAGCCGTGCTGCAGCTCGCGCACCAGCACCGGCGCCAGGCGCTCGATGTCGTGCGTGAGCATCACGGCGCGCGTCCAGCGGTGCAGGCGATCCGAGATGGCCATGTTGTCCTGGCCGTAGCGGATCATCTCCATGATCTTGCGCTCCAGGCCCTTGATGCGCTCGCGCAGCATCTCCATCTGGCGCTCCTGCAGCGAGACGGCGCGCGAGCCGTGCGGGCTGGTGAGCTGCACGCTGGCGAGCAGGTCGGCGTGGCGCTCGAAGAAGCCGGGGGTGTTCGCGAGGTAGCCCGCGATGTCGTCCTCGGTGATGCCGTCGGTGCCGCTGTTGTTGTTCACAGTTCGATTTCTCCTTCGAAGACGGTGGCCGCCGGGCCGGTGAGGAACACGCTGTCCTGCGCGCCGCCAGCCCATTCCACGGTGAGCTTGCCGCCGTGCATGTCGATGTCGACCTTGGGGCCCAGCCAGCCGAGGCGGATGCCGGCCACGACCGCGGCGCACGCGCCGGTGCCGCAGGCCAGCGTCTCGCCGGCGTCGCGCTCGTGCACGCGCAGGCGGATGTGCGAGCGCGAGAGCACCTGCATGAAGCCGGCATTGACGCGGCGCGGGAAGCGCGCATGCCGCTCGACCTGCGGGCCGATGGCGGCGATCGGATGATGTTCGACGTCGGCGACGCGCATCACCGCGTGCGGGTTGCCCATCGAGAGCACCGCGATGTCGACGCTGCCGCCGTCGGCCAGCGCGAGCGGCCACGTCTCGAAGTCGCCGACGCGCGTGGGCACCAGGCCGGCCGAGTCGAACGGCAGGTCGGCGTGCTCGAAGCGCGGCGCGTTCATGTCGACGCGCACGCGGCCGTCGGGCTGGATGTGCAGCTCGAGCGCGTTGTTGACGGTCTGCACGCGGATGGTGTCGCGGCCGATCATGCCGCGGTCGCGCACGTAGCGGGCGAAGCAGCGCGCGCCGTTGCCGCAGTGCTCGACCTCGTCGCCGGTGTTGTTGAAGATGCGGTAGCTGAAGTCCATGCCCGGCGTGGTCGGGCGCTCGACGATCAGGATCTGGTCGGCACCGACCCCGAAGCGGCGGTCGCCCAGCCGGCGCATCTCCTCGGCCCCGAGCGCCAGCGGCTCGCGCGTGGCGTCGAGCACGACGAAGTCGTTGCCGGCGCCTTGCATCTTGGTGAAGCGAACGCGGGTCGGGGAGGGCAGCATGGGTCGATTATCGCCGCTGCAGGCGTGCGACGCAGAAGCGTCGCAAGGTCACCACGCGCAGTCCGCCGGCGGGGGCACGATGTTGCGAACGTGGCGTTCGAGGATCCCGGGCAGCAGCTCCAGCACGCGCGCCTTGCCGGGCAGGTCGGACGCCTCGGTCGCACGGCGCAGCACGTCGAGCGTGAGGTCGTCGATCGCGCGCATCGAGACGGGCGCGTAGCTCAGGTGCCACGGTTCCGGGAACATCCCGCCCTTGAAGCGCGCATACGGCCGGAAGAAGCCGTGCGCGTGGATGTGGGCGTCCAGCCAGCGATGCAGCGGCGCGAACAGGCCGCCGTCGGCGACTTCGGACGGCAGCAGCTGGGGCTTGTAGCCGGGCGGCATCACGGCGCCGTCGACGACGTCGATCTCGCTGCCCCATTGATGGCGGCTCGCGCCGGGCAGCGCGGACCAGTCGAGGATGTGCCAGATCACGTCGTCCTCGCTCATGCCGCGGCGGTCGCGCGGCTGGCCCGCCATGTCGTACAGCGTCGCGCGGCCGCCATACTTCGCCGCCCAGATGCGGGCCTGGGCGTCGTAGCCGCGAAAGGAGCTGTAGGGCCGCAGCTCGATGCCGTCGCGCGCGGCCGCGGCGCGCAGGCGCAGGAAGGCGGCGGCGGCGTCCGGATGGGCCGCGAAGCGCGGCGCGTCGTATTGCACGACGTGCGTGCGCACGCGGCCGGTGACCTCGAGTTCGTCGAACATGCGTGCACCTTAGCGCACGCGATGGATCAGCGCCCGGTCTCGACGTCGTGGATCGCGCGGTCGGTCGCCGCGATGGCCGCGTCGATGTGGCCGACCACGCGATTGCGCAGCTCCACCGTCTGCGGGTTCGACTCGCCCTCGGCGACGTCCCTGCGCGCCTTGCGCAGCAGTTCGGCGGCGTGGTGCAGGCGCCCGCGGCGGTCGATGTGCGCGTCCTCCGGCGGGTGCTGGTAGACGTTCTTGCCGTCCTCGATCGCCGCGGTGCGCGCGTCGTTGATCGCGCGCTCGGTCTCGACGATGGCGACGTCCTCCTGCGTGCTGACCGCGGCGTCGCCCGGCCGGTGCTCGAGGTTCCAGCGGACGTCGCGCAGGTCGGTCAGCGCGTGCAGGTAGGCCGGATGGTGCGGCGCCGGCGGCGGGGGCGGCGGGGCGACGACGCAGCCGGTGGCGGCGAGGATCAGCGGCGCGGCGGCGAGCGCGGCGGCAAGGCGGGTGAACTTCATGGAATCTCCGTTGTGGTGCGTGTACCGGGACAACGGGTTTGTAGCCGGCCAAGCTGACCGCGAACCCAACGATCCGACGGGAGGAAACCCGGTCAACCGCCGGCCGCGGGCCGATGCACCAGGCCCCAGACCATGCGGAACAGCGCCTCCTCGAAGCGCGGATCGTCCAGCATCGCGCTCTCCTCGACCGCCGCGGAGCGCACGGCGCCGATCACGGCACGCGTGAGCATGTAGAGCGTCGGCTCGTCGGGCACCGGCAGCTCCGGGTCGTTCAGGCGCGCGATGCCCGAGCGGATGCGCTCGGCGCCGTCGTCCATCGCGGCGACGATGGCGGCCGGCGCATCGAGCTGCCAGCCGAGCCGCGCCAGCAGCCGCTGCGCCTTCTGGCCGCGGCCGAAGGCGTCGACGATATGGCGCAGATAGAGCCGCAGCGCGTGCTCGGCGCCGTATTCGCCTGCGACGGCGCGCTCCAGCATCACGTCCAGCTCGCGCAGCACGCGGTCGCGGTGGCGCCGCACCAGCGCGACGACGATCGCTTCCTTGCTGGGGAAGTACTGATACAGCGTGCCGATCGAGAAGCCCGCGCGCTCGGCGATGCGGTTGGTGGTGAAGCCGGCCTCGCCCTCGCTGGCCAGGATGCGAGTGGCGGCCTCGAACAGCGTATCCACCGTGCGCATCGCGCGCGTCTGCGACGGCGTCTTGCGCAGCGGGTTGTCGACGGATTCACGAGGAGCGGCCATGGGCGGACTCTACTTGTTTCGCTCGCGGCCCAGGAACCGAAACCCCGGCGCCGGCAAAAGCGAGTAGACCCGTCCGGCGGCCGCCCGTACGCTTCATGCCAGAGACAAATCCACCCCATCGAGAAGATGAACGCACCGATCGAACTCCCCGTCGCCGCCGCCGAGGCCGCGCGCCGCCTGCCGATCCGCCGCCTGCGGGTCGACCTGTCCAAGGGTTTCCCGAAGCTGTGGAACGGCGGCCAGGCGTTCCGCACGCACTACATGAACGCGCTGTCGTTCAGCTTTCCGGTCGGCGAACAGGTGTTCATCGATTCGGTCAGGAAGGGCGTCGAACTGCTGCCGGCCGACCAGCAGGCCGCCTGGGCCGACGAGGTGCGCGGCTTCGTCGGCCAGGAGGCCACGCACCGCTTCCTGCACGGGCAGTTCAACGCCGAGCTCGAGCGCCAGGGCCTGGTCAACCACTGGCAGCACTGGGCCGCACGGCGCATCAAGCGCGGCGAGAACATGCACCCGATCAACCACGTGGCCGCGACGGCCGCGTTCGAGCACTTCACCGCGGTGATGGCCACCGGCTTCCTGTCCCATCCCGCCTGGCTCGAGGGCGCGCCGCCAGATCTCGCGCTGCTGTGGCGCTGGCACGCGGTGGAGGAAAGCGAGCACAAGGCGGTGGCGTTCGATCTCTACCGCGCGATGGGCGGCACCGAGCGGCGCCGCATCCTTTGGTTCGTCTACCTCGCGGCGGTGTTCCTGGTCGAGTCGAGCCGGCAGACCTTCATCAACCTGTGGCGCACCGGCCTGTGGTGGCGGCCGCGGACGTGGTCGCAGGCCGCGCGCTTCCTGTTCGGTCGCCACGGCCTGTGGGCGGCCTGCCTGTTCCCGCTGCTGCGCTACCTGCGCCCGGGCTTCCATCCGAACCAGCTGGCCGACGCCGACGAGATGGCGCAATGGCTGCAGACGCAGCGCGACGCCTACTCGATCGTCGCGGGATAGCGCGCGTCAATCCAGCGCCGTCACCCGGTCGTTGCTGCGCCGGGCCAATTCGTGGAACAGGTCGGCCAGGTACTGGCGCAGGTCGCCGGCCTCGACGAACGCGGGCACGACGAACGCCGCCGGCCGGCGCTTGCCTTCGTTGCCGAGATCGAAGGCCTGCCAGCCGCCCTCGACCGCGCGGATCGCGACGAGGTTGCCGAAGACGTCGAAGCGGTATTCCATGCCACGCGACGCGTCAGGCCGTCTTCAACGCGGACCCGGGCCCAGGCGCACCGAGCGCACCAGTTCCGCCTGCGAGCGCTCCAGGTCGAGCTGCGGCGACAGCAGGATCTCGGGATAGGCCTCGCAGCGCGCCTGGAACGAGCGCATGCCGCGGTTGTGGAAATCCTGGCGCAGGCCGGCCTTGTTGGCGTCGACCCTGGCCTTGAGCTGGTCCACCGTCAGGCCTTCCTTCTTCGCCTGCTCCGAGGCCTCGCCCCAGTACTTGTCGATGATCAGGAACTGGCCCTCGACCTCGTCGACGAACGAGCCGTTGTCGACATGCCAGACCTCGTAGGCGTGCCGGTTGGTCTCGGCGGTGGCGGGAAAGGTCTCGTCGCAGATCTCCTCGATCCACTTGACGCTGCGCACCCGCACGATCAGCTCGCCGAAGTCGTGGAAGTAGTCGCCGGTGGCCTGCGTGCTCGCGCGCGCCGCGGCGAACGCGCTCGGGGGCGGCTTCGGCAGCGTGATCGTCGTCGACCCGCTCGCAGCCGGCGCGGCGGGCTGGGCGCCGGTCGCGCCCCATTCGGCGGACGATGCCGGCGCGGTCTGCGCGAACAGCGGCGTGGCGAGCGCGAGCAGCGCGAGCGTCGGCAGGATTCTCATTTCGTGTAGTCGATGTTCTTGCAGGCCTCGCGCAGGTCGTGGTCGCGCTGCTCGGCCGTCGCGTTGGACTTCGTCGGCACGATCACGTTGCCGCCCTCGGTGCAGCGGGCGCGGGTCAGGTGGTCGCCTTGCGCGGCGATCTTGTAGGCGCCGGTGCGCGTCTTCGGCCGGTCGGGCCGGGCCGTCGACTTGCCGGTGACGGTGACGCTGGCGGCGTCGGCCGCCGACGCGGCCGGCGGCGCCGCGGCGAGCCAGCCCGTCGCGCACAGCGCGGCGGAGGTGAGGAAGCGGTGGCGGATCATGGTGAAGGCCTCGAAGAGTGGATGCGGGCGCGCGGCAATCGACGCGCCGGAGACCCTGCCGTTCCAGGGAAACGGACGAGCACCGATTCTTCCACAGCGTGACGCGCGGACGCGCCGTCAGGCAGAATCGTCCGGAGCATGGAACCACGAGGCCGTCGCATGAAATTCCCCTTGCTGCCCGCCCTCGCGCTGTCGGCGGTGGCGGCTGCCGCCGCGCCGCCCGGCGCCGACACCCCCACCGCGCCGCTGCGCGCCGACCACCCGTTCCTGGGCGCCTGGCAGCTCACGCGGCGCGATGACGACTGCGCCGAGATCTACCGCATCGACCGCAGCGGACATACGCTGATCACCAGCGCCGACGAGGTCGCGCAGTCCACCTTCACCATGACCGACCAGCCGAGCGCGCGCGGCTACTACAAGTGGGTCGACACGCTGGTCAAGGACAACGGCAAGAAGGACTGCTGGGGCCAGATCACCAAGCCCGGCAAGACCACGACGCGCTACGTGATGATCAATCCCGCGCACGACCGCTTCATCCTGTGCACCGCGGAGGACGGCCGGCAGTGCTTCGGGCCGTTCGTGCGGGTCGAGGGCGGCGATATCTGAACGTCGGCGTCGTCTCGGATCTAGTACAGGCTCGGCTCGCCCGGCGGCCGCGTCTTGAAGCGCTTGTGCACCCAGTAGTACTGCGACGGATTGCGCCGTACCTCCGCCGCGATCCACTCGTTCATGCGGGCCGCGTCGGCGGCCGGATCGTCGGTGGGGAAGTCCGTCCACGGCTCCATGAAGCGCACGCGGTAGCCCTGGCCGCCGGGCAGCATCTCGGCGAGCACCGGCTGCACCTTCATCTTCAGCGACTTCGCCATCTTCGACGGCGCGGTGAGCGTGGCCGCGGGCACGCCCATGAAGGGCACGAAGACGGCGTCCTGCTCGCCGAAGTCCATGTCGGGCAGGTTGAAGAACGCAACGCCCTTGCGGATGGCGCGGATCAGCGGCAGCGCCTTCTCGTGGCGCGAGTAGATGTCGCCGTTGCCGAAGCGCACGCGGCCCTTGCGGATCGCCTTGTCGAAGGCAGCGATGCTCTGCTTCTGGTAGATCGAGCCGACGGGGCGGTTCTGGAACAGCTGCGTCGCCTGACCGGCCACGTCCAGCGCGACGAAGTGCGGCGCCAGCCACATCACGGCGCCCGGCTCGCGCTCGGCGAAGCCGGGATCGCCCTCGACGTGCATCAGCCGCCGCAGCCGCTCCGGCGACGCGTACCAGAGCAGCCCGCGCTCGAGGAAGCTGCGCGCGATCCACTGGAAGTTCTCGTAGGCGATGGCGCGGCGCTCGGCCTCGCTCTTCTCCGGCATCGTCAGCTCGAGGTTGCGCAGCGCGATGCGCCTGCGCGAACCCGCCAGCACCCACAGCAGCTTGCCGAGTCCGCGGCCGATGGCGGCCTGCACGGCCAGCGGCAGCCAGCTCAGCGCCCACAGCCAGGCCAGCACGAGTCGTGCGACGAGGTTCATTCGTTTCCTTCAGCGCGGGTTTCGGGGATGTCGGCGGCGCGCGGAGGCTTGTAGCGGTTGTACCCCCACAGGTATTGACCGGGATCGCTCAGGATGACCTGCTCCATCGTCTCGTTGATGATGGTCGCGGCCTCGAGCTGCGACGCGGCGTCGGTGCCGGCGGGCAGCGGCCGCACGAGTTCGGACGAGTGGATCACGTAGCCGGCACCGCGCGGCAGGCGCTCGCAGCGCAGCACCGTGCAGTGCGCGCCGGTCTGCTGCGTCAGGCGCGCGGCCAGCGTCATCGTGTAGGCCGGCTGGCCGAAGAACGGCGCCCAGACGCCCTGGCCGTCCGGCGGCACCTGGTCGGGCAGCAGGCCCACCGACTCGCGCTTCTTCAGCGCGCGCAGCATCTGGCGGACGCCGGCCAGGCTGGCGGGGGCGGTGGGCATCGTCGGACGCCTGCGCGCCTGTTCCTGGAACTCGCGCAGCGCGCGCTGGCGAGCCGGCCGGTACAGCACGGTGACCGGCTGAAGGTGGCCGAAGCGCGCCGTGTACGCACGCGCGGCCACTTCGAAGCTGCCCATGTGCGGCGTCAGGATCACCAGCGGCCGGCGTTCGGCGATCGCCGCCTCCAGCGCCTCGGGGTTGCGCCAGGTGACCTTGCGCACCAGGTCGTCGTTCGTCGCGCGCAGCCACAGCCACGGCGTCTCGGCCACCATGCGGCCGGATTCGGCAATGGACCGGCGCCGCGCGCTCGCGGGCACGCCCGCCAGGTCGGCGTTCGTGCGCAGGCGGCGGCGGTACGTGGGCGACAGCAGCCACACGAGCCAGCCCAGGCCCCCACCGACGGCGTGCAGCAGGCGCAGGGGCCAACCGGAGATCCAGCGAACCAGGAACATGGAGTGTGACGAAAGTGGTCGGCGATTATCCCCGCAGCGGCGGCATCGCTGTCGCGCGGCGCCGACGGGGTCGCCGGTCCGCCAGCAGGGATATCCCGCTGCCGCGCTACAGTCGCGGGATGCATTCGAACACCACCGCTCCCCACAGCTCGCGGCGGGCCGCGGGCCTGACGCTCGCGCTGGCCCTCGCGGCCGCCGCGCCCGTGCACGCCGAGACCGGCGCCGGCACCGCGCTGAAGAACACGGCCATCGCCGGCACGATCGCCACCTGGACGGTCGCGGCGCTCAAGGGCTCGCCGTTCTTCGGCTGCCTGGCCCACGGCCAGCGCGGCAACGACGCCTGGGGCGGCCGCGTGGCGGCCGGCAAGGACTCGGAGCTGACGTACGAATCGATCGGCGTCGAGCGCCACGAATGCCAGCTGACCGACGTCGGCCCGTTCTCGCTGGACATGTCGCCCGTGATCTCGGTCGGCGCGTGGCAGGCCAAGTCCGACAGCCTCTACCACCACGACGCCTTCGACGTCGCCTTCGTGCCGATGATGCACTGGCGCTACCCGGTGTCGCAGGGCACGCGGCTGGATCTCGAGTTCGGCATCGGCCCGGCCTTCCTCAGCGAGCCCAGCATCGGCGATCGCCAGAAGAGCACCGAGTTCCAGTTCTCCGACCACTTCGGCATCGGCGTCAGCAGCGCCGACGGCCACTGGCGCGCGGGCTTCGCGTTCCGCCACATCAGCAACCTGTCGATCAAGACGCCCAACGCCGCGGTCGACTTCAAGGGCATCGCGCTCGAGTGGACGCCCTGAGCGCGCGAACTCTCGAATGAAAAACGGCGACCCGCGGGTCGCCGTTGTTCATTTTGCCGCGAGCGCCTCGCGTCGTCGTCGCGCGCGTCGCCATCGCAGGGCCACGTGCCGCAGCCACAGCTCGCGGATCAGCCAGCCGCTGCCCCACACGGCCAGGCCGGCGAACAGCGTGTCGCTGAGGAAATGGCCGCCCTCGGCGATGCGCGCCAGGCTGACGATCGCGCCCCAGGCCAGCCCGATCCACAGCCAGCGCCGCCGCGTCGCGACGCTGCCCATGAGGCCGACGGCCATCAGGATGAAGCCGGACGTCGCGTGGCCGCTGACGAAGGAGCAGTTGTGCTTGCACTGGTCGGCGGGCACGAGCGCCGGCGAGAAGTGCTGCTTGCCGCCGAACTCGCTGACCTGCACCGGCCGCGCGCGGCCCCAGTATTCCTTCAGGCCGGCGTTGACGACCAGCCCCGAGCCGAGGATGCTGACCCAGGCCAGCGCCGCGAGCCGGCGCGACCAGCGTCCGCCGACCGGATGCGGGCGCCACAGCGACACGACGATCACGACGAGGCCGATGACGGCGTAGGCGATCCCCGAGTTCGGGATGCCGTGATAGATCAGGCGCACCGGCGCATAGCGGTCGCCGATGAAGCCGCCGTTGGCGTCGTGGAACAGCCCGCTGACCCACAGGTCGAACTGCGGCCAGACCGTGAAGATCCACGCGAGCAGCAGCGCGAGCGTCAGGCCGATCCAGCCGGCCTTGTTGCGCGCGCGCCAGCCGCGGCGAGCCGCGCGCCCGGGCGAGGCTTCGGTCACTTCGACTTCTTCGCCGGGTTCGCCGGATGCGCGACCGGCGCCGGTGCCGCGACCGGCGCGGGCGCGGCCGCCGGCGGGGCCAGCTTCGCGGCGGCAGCGGCCGATGCCGCGCTCGCCGCCTCGGCGGCCTGCGCCGCCAGCTTCGCCGCCGCCAGGGCCAGGGCCTGCGCCGACGCGGCCTCGCTCGCGGCCTGCGCCGCCGTCTGCTGCGCGCCGAGGATGGACAGCGGCTCGGACGCCGCGTGCGCCGGCCGCACCAGCGCATAGCCGCGCAGCTGCTGCACCACTTCCAGCTTGGCGAGTTCGTCCGGCTTGACGCGGTCGATGCGCGTCAACGCCCACTCGCCGTTGGCCGGATCGGTGTCGGGCAGGTACCTGGCCGGCTGGTTGAGGTAGAACGCCAGGCTCGGCTGCTGCAGCCGCCACTGCACGACGGGCTGCTTGTCGACCAGCGTCATCTGCGCGATCGGCACCGTGCGCGCCAGCGTGCGGATCGGATCCTGCAGCGTCTGCGCGAGCCACGGCAGCGCGGCCAGCACCAGCCAGCCGGCGGCCAGCAGGCCCGCGAAGACCGCGCCGTCGGACTCGGTGATGTAGTGGCGCACGTTGGGCACCCAGATCGTCAGCGCGAAGACCAGCAGGCCCACCGGCACGCAGATCCAGATCCACGGCGCGGGCGGCGCGGTCTGGAGCAGCGTCTGGTACAGCGGGTCGCGCGTGGTGGCGGCCAGCGTGTGCGCGATCCACGGCAGCGCGGCGCCGAGCGCGACGACGCCGATGATGGTGACGCACAAGGCCAGCCGCGTCGGCCACTTGGCGCCCACCAGCTCCTGCGCGGCCAGCAGCATCAGCGGCGTGAAGCCGTACAGCACGTAGTGCGGCAGCTTCGTGCCCGACAGCGAGAAGAACACCACGACGAAGGCCAGCCACAGCAGCATGAAGCGGTTGACCGGCTCGCGCCAGCGCACGCGCAGGCGCAGCGCGATGGGCACCAGCAGCGGCGACCACGGCATCATCGCGACGGGCAGCACCTCGAGGTAGTAGAACAGGCTGCCGGCGTGGCCTTCCAGCGAGCCGGTGAAGCGCTGCAGGTTGTGGTGCAGCAGGAAACCGTCGACGAACGCCATGCCGTGGCGCGCGACGGCGTAGATGTACCAGGGCGCCGCGATGCACACCATCAGCGCCCAGGCCGTCGGGTCGCTCACCAGCCGCTGCAGGCGCGAGCGGTCGCGGTTGGACAGCAGCCACAGGCCGGCAGCCGCCGCGGGGATCAGCAGCGCGACCGGCCCCTTGGCGAGCAGGCCCAGGCCGATCCAGGCGAACGCGCGCCGCCGCGGCCCGTCGCGGCCGTTCTCGAGGTGGCGCCACAGGTCGAGCGTGGAGATCGTCAGCAGCAGGTTCAGCAGCGCGTCGGCCGTGGCCGCGCGGCCGATCAGCATCGGCCCGAGGCTGGTGGCGAGGATGCCCGCGGCGGCGATCGCCGCCTGCGGTCCGAAGCGCCGCCACGCGAAATGCCCGATGGCCAGGCACCACAGGAACGCGCACAGCGCCGACGGCAGGCGCACGGCGAATTCGTTGAGCCCGAACATCTTCAGGCTGATCGCCTGGAACCAGTAGATCAGGATCGGCTTGTCGAAGCGGTCGACGCCGTTGAGCGTCGTGCTGCCCCAGTCGTGGCCGACCGTCAGCTCTCGCGTGGCCTCGGCGAACGCGCCCTCGTCGACGTCGAACAGCGGCGCCGCGCCCAGGCGCGCGATCCACAGCGCCAGCAGCACCGTCATCAGCATTCCCAGGAAGCGCAGCGACGGCCGCGAGTCGTTGGCGCGGCGCATCGGCGCGGCCACCGCGATGACCGTGTCGGCCTCGGGCGAGGCCGAGTGGCCGCCAGACATCACCACCGTCTCGTCGTCGTCGGACGCGAAGGCGCGGGCGAAGTCGTCCTCGTCGTCGGGCGTCAGCGCCGTCAGCGGGATCGGGCGCGAGGCGCGGTGTTCCGCGGCCGACGGCGGCGGCGTGCGCACCGGCGCAGGGGCGATGCGGTCGAACGACGGCGTGCGCGCCGGCGGCTGCGGCGTGAGTGGCAACTGCGGCTGCTGCGGCGCGGCGGGCGCCGCGCGCGGCGGCGGCGGCGGCTTGACCGTCTGCATCAGCTCGGAGATCGACTTGGGCGCCGGCTGCGCGGGGCCGGGCGCGCGCGCCGGCGGCTGCGACAGCCGGGTCACCGGGGGAGCCTTGCCGGCCTGCGCATCCTGGGCCGACCACATCTGAGGCTCGGACGGCCTGGAATCCTCGTCGTCCTTGGGCGGCTTGCCGGCGGTCTCCATCAGCTCGGAGATGGACCGGGGCGAGCGCGGCGGCGGCGGCGCGGCGGTGAAAGGCTTCGGCGGTTGCGCGGGCGCGACGGGCGACTTCAGGATCGGATCCGGCGGCTCGTCCGCCGGCCGCGGCGGCACCCAGACGGGCGGCGCGTCGCCGACGACGACGCCGGGAACGTCGACGTCGACCGGCGGCTTGGACGCGCCCGGCGAACGCGGTGCCGGCGCCGGCAGCGGCGCGGCCGCGACGTTGAACGTGAGGTTCGGCGGCGCCTCGGGGGCGCGTTCCTCGGATCCGAACAGGTCGTCGTAGGGCATCAACGCCGGCGGATCGGCCGGCGGCGGCGCGGGGGGCTTGGGCGCCGGCGCGGGCGCCGGGCCGGATGGCGGAGACGAGGGCGGAGGCGGGGGCAGGGCCGACATCGACGGTTTCGGTGAGAGTGTGAGGCGTCGCGACTTCAGGGAAACTTATCGAACGGAATGCCAGCCGGCATCGTCGGACGGCTTGGCGCCGTTGCCATGATGGTAGGGCTGGGCGTGGCGACCGTCATAGTAGATGCGGATCAGCAACTCGGCGAGCACGCCGGTGAGCAAAAGTTGCAATCCGGCGATCACCATGAAGAAGCCGAGGGTCAGCAGCGGACGTCCGCCGATGGACTGCCCGAGGATGAACTTGCACGCCGCGAGCCAGGCCAGGATCAGCCCGCCGACGCTGCCGACGAACAGCCCGATGCCGCCGAAGAAGTGCCCCGGCCGCGTGCCGTAGTTCAGGAAGAAGTGCATCGACAGCAGGTCGGTGATCACGCGGAAGGTGCGCGACAGGCCGTACTTCGAGGTCCCCGCCACGCGGGCGCGGTGGTGCACCGGCACCTCGTCCATGCGCGCCGGCGAGGTCACCGTGGCCAGCCACGCCGGGATGAAGCGGTGCATCTCGCCGTACAGTCGCACCTCGCGCAGCACCGAGCCGCGGAAGGCCTTCAGGCTGCAGCCGAGGTCGTTGAACTGCAGGCCGGTGGACTTGCGGATCAGCGCGTTGGC
Organism: Scleromatobacter humisilvae; assembly: GCF_023231945.1. Taxonomy (GTDB): domain Bacteria; phylum Pseudomonadota; class Gammaproteobacteria; order Burkholderiales; family Burkholderiaceae_C; genus Scleromatobacter; species Scleromatobacter humisilvae. The sequence continues at coordinate 914,222 of NZ_JAJLJH010000001.1, read as the reverse complement.
GATCTTCGACGGGAACTTGCGCAGCCAGAAGCCGTCCTGGCGATCCTTGCGCCAGCCGGCGACGAAGTCGAGGTCGCCCTGCAGCAGGCGCGCGACGAGCTTGGGGATGTCGCGCGGGTCGTTCTGCAGGTCGCCGTCCATCGTGACGATGACGTCACCGCGCGCCGCGTCGATGCCGGCCTGCATCGCGGCCGTCTGGCGGAAGTTGCGCCACAGGCGGATCACGCGGATGTGCGGGCCGATCGTCGCGCCGTGCGACTCGAGCTTCTGGCCGGTGCCGTCGCGGCTGCCGTCGTCGACCACCAGCAACTCCCACGGGAACGGGTAGTCCGCGAGCGCGGCCTGCACCTCGTCGATCAGCGGCGCGGCGTTCTCGATCTCGTTGTACATCGGCACCACGACCGACAGGCGGTGGAACGGCACGCCGTCGACATCGAGCGCGCCGCGCACGCCGAACGCGTTGGACGGGCTGTCGACATGGGCACCGCCGACGTCGGCCGCCGGAAGCGACGCCGAGGGCAGGTAGTGCTCTCCGGTGGAACTTGCGGTCATGGATTGCTTTCTGGCGCCCGCGACGGGCGCACGATCAGGGAAAAGGCGAGGGCGGTGGCGAGGGCCACCACGAGCATCAGGGCGTGGACGGCCAGCGCGGCGCCGAAGATCAGGCGGCCATTGTCGGTGTTTGCGGCGCGAACCTGCTCGGCCGGCGCGGCGCTGGCCGCGGCCGCGACGATCTTGGCGTGGCGCGCCTGCGTGCCGAGCGCGACGCCGGCCTCGTAGGTGCCCACGCCCGCGGGCGCCTGCAGCGGCAGCACGCCGGCGAGCTCGCCGCCGAGCGCACCGCAGAAGCCCGCGCCGGCCGGGATGTTGGCCAGCATCGTCAGCAGCACGCCGACGATGCTCAGCTTGAGCACCCAGTTGGCGATCGCGAAGCCCCAGGCCGGCAGCCCGCCGCGCGCCGCGCGGAAGGCCGCGGCGACCTTGGCCGTCAGGCCCCAGACCTTCGCGCGCCGCGCGGACGCGGCCCCGTGCGCCCGTGCGCGGGCCCAGCGGGCGCGCACGTGCACGCGGCGCACCAGCGCCGGCAGCAGCGTGGCGGCGGCGGCGATCGCCGCGATGGCGCAGCCGATGCGCCATGGCAGCGGCGCCGGCACCAGGATCGCGATCCCGAGCACGCCCAGCACCATCATGTCCTGCAGCCGCAGCCACAGCAGGCTGGCGGTGGCGTCGCCGAGTCCGACACCCCAGCGCCGGTGCAGCAGGAACGAGTAGCTCGCCTCGCCCGAGCGCATCGGCAGGATGTTGATGGCGGCGTTGTGCAGCAGCGTGATCTGCAGGCACTCGCGATAGCCGAGGTTCAGCGTGCGCAGCTTCCACAGCCACTCGGCGCGCAGCCGGCCGGCGCGCAGCGCGTAGGTGGCGCTCATGCCCAGCGTCGCGCCGACCCAGCCCGGCCAGGGCACCGTGGCCACGCGCTCGGCCAGCAGGCGCCAGGGCGTCAAGGCCACCAGAAGCGCCAGCACCGCGACGCCGGCGACGATGCTGGCCACGGCGATCCAGCGGGTGCGGGTCATCGCGTCAACGGGAGTTGGTCATGCCGCGACCGGCGTGCGCAGGCTGGCGCGCCACCAGCGCACGACGCCCACCAGCGCGACCAGCGCCAGCACGATCTGCAACGGCGAGGCCAGCGGATAGCCGGGCAGCAGGTTGCGCGCCCACTTCTTGTCGACCAGGCCGGTGGCATCCAGCACGCCCGGCGTGGCGGCGATGCAGAACGCGCAGGCGACGAAGCCCGCGGCCATCAGGCGGTGTCCTAGCGGGCGCGAGAGCAGGCGCGTCATCGCGCCGACCGGCCAGGCGTGCGGCGCGAGGGTGCCGAAGACCAGCCCCAGGCCGCCGCCGACCAGCGTGTCGGCCGGCCAGTGCGCGCCGACCGCCAGGCGCGACAGCGCGATCCCGAACGCCAGCAGCGCGACCAGCGCCAGCCCGAGCCGCGACGTGAGGAAGCCGTCGACCGCGCCGCGCTCGCCGAAGCGGCGCCGCTCGGCGATCAGCACCGCCAGCATCGCGAAGGCCATCGCGCTGTGGCCCGACGGCATCGAGCCCGCGCTCAGCGGCGCGCCGACGACGTTGAGATGGTCCGCGCCGAGCGCCAGGAACGGGCGCGGCGAGGGGACGTGGTGCTTGATCCAGCTGGCCGTCAGCCCGCCCAGCACGATGCCCCACAGCAGCTGCGCGGCGCGCTCGGGCACGTCCTCGGCGAAGGCCGTCAGGTAGATCCAGGCCGACAGCGCGAGGCCGGCCACGCTGAGCATCGACCAGGTCGCCGGCGCGGCCGGGCCGAACGCGTTGACCGCATGGAACAGCGATTCGTTGAGCGCCGCGTCGCGGTGCAGCGCCAGGCCCGCGGCCATCGTCGCGACGCCGGTGGCGAGCAGCCGCCAGTCCATGGTCACCGCCTGCGAGGAAGAAGACGGCGGCGAGGGCGGGGAGACGGCGGACATGGGCGGCGATTGTATCGACGGCCGCGCTTCGACTGGCTCGTGGGGCGAGCCAGGGCCGGCGGCAGAATGCGCCCGACAGGAACCCGCCACATGAGCCGCTCGAAACCCATCACGCTCGACAAGCTGCGCCGCTACGCCGTCGCCCGCACGCTGTTTCCGCCCACGACGCTGCAGAAGGCCATCGATCGCCTCGGCTTCGTGCAGGCCGACCCGATCCGGGCGCCGGCGCGCGCGCAGGACCTGACGCTGCGCCATCGCGTCAAGGGCTACCGCGCGGGCGACCTCGAGCGGCGCTATCCGCGGCTCGATGTCGAGGAGGACTGCCTCGTCAACTACGGCTTCATGCCGCGCGCCATGCTCGCGTTGATGCATCCGCGCACGGCCAGGCGTCAATGGGACGCCGCGACCGAGCGCCGCGCCGCCGAGGTGCTGGCCTTCGTGCGTGCGCGCGGCGCGACGCATCCGCGCGACGTGCAGGAGGTGTTCGACCACGGACGCGTGCAGAGCTGGGGCAACACCAACACGCTCAACGCCAGCACCGCGCTGCTGGACGGCATGCACTATCGCGGCCTGCTGCGCGTCGTGCGGCGCGAGACGGGCACGCGCGTCTACGAGGCGGTCGACCACGCGCCGGCCGACGACGACCCCGCCGCGCGCCACGAGCGCGCGCGCCGGCTGCTGATGCGCGTCGTCGAGAAGTACGCGCCGCTGCCGTCGGCTTCGCTGGGCTATCTCGCGCAACTGCTGCAGTACGGCGCGCCGCACCTGAAGGGCGAGACGCGCACGCTGCTCGCCGAGCTGCGCGCCGGGCTGCCCCAGGTGAAGATCGACGGCGTGACCTGGCTGTGGACGCCGGGCGAGGATCCTGCGGCGGGCAAGTGGCGCGTCGACCCGCAGCGCGCGCGGCTGCTGGCGCCGTTCGATCCCATCGTGTGGGACCGGCGGCGCTTCGAGCTGCTGTGGGGCTGGGCCTACAAGTTCGAGGCCTACACGCCTGCCGCGAAGCGGACGATGGGCCACTACGCGCTGCCGCTGCTCTACGGCGACCAGGCGATCGGCTGGGCCAACGCCACGCTGGTCGACAAGTCGCGCCTGGAGGCGCATTTCGGTTTTGCGGACCGGGGCTGGTCGCGCGATCAGCCGCTGTCGCGTGCGATCGACGACGAACTGGCCCTCATGGCGGAATTCCTCCAGCTCGACAGTAACGCTGCCTTCCGGCTCAGACGGCCGCGAAAGTAGTGCAGAAGTTGGCGCGCGGGCGGGTTGATGCCATCCAGAACGTCGCAGCCGTAACCGAAAGAACGTTAAATGTGATGGCCCGCTCCTGTCGGGCCGCGACGTCGTCGCGGCAACGGGAGTGCAGGCCAGATTTGCCTGTGAGAGGGATGCATGGAAGGGTCTGATTTGAATAGGTCAGCCAAGCGCCACGAGGCCGGCGCCGACACGCTGCACTTCATCGGAAGGACGGCCGAAGAGACCGCGCCGTCGCCTCAGATGTCGCTGGGTGCCGCGCGCATCGAGCTCGAGGCGCTGGAGGCCGAGCTCGCCTACCGCGGCCCGGAACGCCGCAACGGCCCGGGTGCCGGTCTGGCCAAGCTGCTGGCGGCCGTGCTCGACGAGGTCGACTACGGCCTGCTGCTGATGGCCGCCGACGGCCACGTGGTGCACGCCAACCACGCCGCGCGCGTCGAGCTTGCCGGCGCGAAGACACTGCAGCTGAACGGCAAGCGGCTGGTCGGCCGTTCGGCCAGCGACCAGCGCGCGCTCGACGAGGCGCTGGCCGGCGCGCGCGACGGCGGCAAGCGCCGCATGCTGGCGTTCGCGCCGTCCGATGCGCTGTCGGAGGGCAAGTCCTGCGACCTGTCCATCGTGCCGCTGCCGGCCGCGCTGTCGGCCCACCACAGCGGCCACGCGGTGCTGATCGCGCTGCCGCGCAGCCGCATCGCCGAGACGCTGTCGGTGGACGCCTATGCCCGCGAGCTGGGCCTGTCGCGCCGCGAACAGCAGGTGCTGGCCGGCCTGTGCGAAGGCCTGCGCGTCAAGGAGATCGCCGCCCGGCTCGAGATCGGCGACGAGACCGTGCGCAGCCACGTCAAGCGGCTCAAGGCCAAGACCGGCTGCGCGGGCATCGTCGACATCGTCAACCAGGTCTCGCGCCTGCCGCCCATGGTCGGCGCGCTGCGCCAGGCGCCGCTCGAGCTGCCGCGCGATTGACGACAGCCGACGGACGGACGGTCTTGAGGCCGGCCGTCCGCGGTCGATATAATCGCGCCTGATTCCGAGGAGCGTTGCGAGGCCCGGCCGTCACCACGGCCGCGAGACCCCAGGCTCGGAACCCCATCTTGGCAACCGCGCTCACCCGCTTCGCAGCATGCGAGGGGCCGGGTGAGGGTGCACGGGCTGCCTCCATTCCGGTCTTCTCCATTGCGGCGGCGCGGGTCTTCAACGGAGAACCGCAATGAACGCACCCCTGACCTCCCTTCCGACCGACGCGTACGCCGTCGCCGACCTGAGCCTGGCCGCCTGGGGCCGCAAGGAACTGGCCATCGCCGAGAGCGAGATGCCCGCGCTGATGGCCATGCGCACCGAGTACGGCAACGCGCTCAAGGGCGCCCGCATCGCCGGCAGCCTGCACATGACGATCCAGACCGGCGTGCTGATCGAGACGCTGCAGGCGCTCGGCGCCGAAGTCCGCTGGGCCTCGTGCAACATCTACTCGACGCAGGATCACGCGGCCGCCGCGCTGGTCGTCGAGGGCACGCCCGTGTTCGCCTACAAGGGCGAGACGCTGAAGGACTACTGGGACTACACGCACCGCATCTTCGAATTCGGCGCCAAGGGCACCGACGGCGAAGGCCCCAACATGATCCTCGACGACGGCGGCGACGCGACGCTGCTGATGCACCTGGGCCAGCGCGCCGAGAAGGACATCTCGGTGCTGGCCAACCCGGGCAGCGAGGAAGAGCGCGAGCTGTTCGCCGCGATCAAGGCCAAGCTGGCCGCGGACCCGACCTGGTACACGCGCAAGAGCGCGCAGATCGTCGGCGTGACGGAAGAGACGACGACGGGCGTGCACCGCCTCAACGAGATGTCGGCCAAGGGCACGCTGCTGTTCCGCGCCATCAACGTCAACGACTCCGTCACCAAGAGCAAGTTCGACAACCTGTACGGCTGCCGCGAGTCGCTGGTCGACGGCATCAAGCGCGCGACCGACGTGATGGTGGCCGGCAAGGTCGCCGTCGTGGCCGGCTACGGCGACGTCGGCAAGGGCTCGGCGCAGGCGCTGCGTGCGCTGTCGGCGCAGGTCTGGGTGACCGAGATCGACCCGATCAACGCGCTGCAGGCCGCGATGGAAGGCTACCGCGTCGTGACGATGGACGACGCCGCCGCGCTCGGCGACATCTTCGTCACCTGCACGGGCAACAAGAACGTCATCACGTACGAGCACATGGCCGCGATGAAGGAGCAGGCCATCGTCTGCAACATCGGCCACTTCGACAACGAGATCGACATCGCGTCGCTCGAGCACTGCAAGTGGGAAGAGATCAAGCCGCAGGTCGACCACGTGATCTTCCCGAACGGCAAGCGCATCATCATGCTGGCCAAGGGCCGCCTCGTGAACCTGGGCTGCGGCACGGGCCATCCGAGCTATGTGATGTCGTCGTCGTTCGCCAACCAGACGATCGCGCAGGTCGAGCTGTTCACGCGCCCCGACGCCTACGAGGCCGGCAAGGTCTACGTGCTGCCCAAGCACCTGGACGAGAAGGTGGCGCGGCTGCAGCTGTCCAAGCTCAACGCGAAGCTGACCGAGCTGACCGAGGAGCAGGCCGCGTACATCGGCGTCGCGAAGTCGGGCCCGTACAAGCCGGATACGTACCGCTACTGATCTCGACCCGGCGCGCGCGACCTGGCCTCCACCGCGAGGCCGGGGAGCGGTGTGCCCTCGCGAAGGAATCACGATGATCAACATTCCCGTCAGCCTCGAGTTCTTCCCGCCGAAGACGCCCGAAGGCATGGCCAAGCTGGCCGCCGCGCGGGCCGAGCTGTATGCGCTCAAGCCCGAGTTCTGCTCCGTCACCTACGGCGCGGGCGGGTCGACGCAGATGGGCACGCTGCAAGTGGTGCAGGCGATCCGCGACGAAGGCGCCGTCGGCGTGCCGCACTTCACCTGCATCGGCGCCACGCGCGCGAGCGTGGGAGAGACGCTGGACGGCTTCAAGGCCGCCGGCTTCAAGCGGCTCGTCGCCTTGCGCGGCGACCTGCCCAGCGGCTCCGGCAGCTTCGGCGAGTTCCGCTACGCCACCGAGCTGATCGAGGCGATCCGCCGGCACTCGGACGATCACTTCCACATCGAGGTGGCCGCCTATCCCGAGACACATCCGCAGGCCCGCTCGCCCGAGGCCGACCTGAAGGCCTTCGCGGCCAAGGTGGCAGCGGGCGCGAATTCGGCCATCACGCAGATGTTCTTCAACGCCGACGCTTACTTCCGCTTCGTCGACGAGGTGCGCGCGATGGGCATCGAGATCCCCATCGTGCCGGGCATCATGCCGATCACGAACTCGAGCGGCCTGATGCGCTTCGCCGACAACTCGGGCTGCGAGATCCCGCGCTGGATGCGGCTGCGCCTGCAGTCGTTCGGCGACGACACCAAGTCCATCAAGGCCTTCGGCCTCGACGTGATGGCCGCGCTGTGCGAGCGGCTGATCGCCGGCGGCGTGCCGTCGCTGCACTTCTACACGATGAACCAGTCCGCCGCGACGCTGGCGCTGGCCGGCGCGATCGGCCACTAGGTCGACCGCGAAATGGCGAGGCGCCGCGCGCGAGCGGCGCCTCGCGCGCGCTCAGGTGCGGGCGTGCAGGCCGTCGGCCTCGACGCGCACCTTCTCGCCCACGGCCGGCGAGGTCGACTCGCGCACCGTGCGCAGCGTGCCATCGTCCATGCGCACGCTGACGTCGAAGACGGTGGTCGTGCGCTCGTGCTTCTCGATGGCGTTGCCCAGCAGGCCGCCGCCCACTGCGCCGACCACGCCGCCCAGCGTGCGGTCATGGCGGCCGGCGATCCGGTTGCCCACCAGCGCGCCGCCGAGGCCGCCGGCCACCGCGCCGACGCCGTTGGTCTGGCCCTGGACCTTCACGGCGGCGACGGATTCGACCACGCCGCATTCACGGCAGGTGGCCGCGGCTATCTGCTGGTCGTGGCGCCAGCGTTGCTGGTCGACGACCTCGGTGTCGCGGTCGGCGCGCGGCGGCGGCTCGTGCAGCGTGCGTCCGTCACGGTCATGGCGCACGTCCTGGCGCTGCTGGTCGCGGCGGCCCTGCTCGTAGGCGTTGCTGTTCTGCGCGACGACCACCGGCGCAGGCGTCGTGGCCACGGGCGCCGGGACGGGCGCGGTGGCGACCTGCGCGGGCGCGCTGGTCGCGGCGACCGGCGGCGCGACATCGGCGTCGTTCTTCGAGCAGGCGCCGAGCGCGACGGCCGCCGAGGCGATCACGGCGAGCTGGAAGGCACGCAGGCGGGGTGTGGTGTTGCTCATGGGAGGTCTCCTGTTGGTTCGGGCGCAGGCCGGTGGCCCGCACTTCTCCCGATCAACAGGCGATCCACATGCCCGCCTGCGCGACCGTGGCAACGTCCGGATTCGTTTGCGGTCGCGTCGAGCGCACCGCGCACCATCGCGCCACCCATGAAAAAGGGCGTTCGCCGCATGGCGAACGCCCCGTTCATTTCGACACAGTTTCAGCTTACGGATTGGTCGAGGTCTGCGGCACGCCGGCTGCCTTGTAGCCCGTCAGGCCGAACAACTTGCGCACGTCGGGGCTGCCGTTGCCGTACACGTAGTTGTAGTTGTAGCTCGGGAAGCTGTCGTGCACGACGCCGTTGAAGCCCGGATTGTTGCGGTGATAGAACTGCAGCTCCGCGGGTGCCTTCGTGCCCCCGAACAGCGTCTGCAGCGCGCCGGCCGCGTACAGGTAGTAGTTGGCGTTGCCCATCCGATGGTTCTTCTTGCCGAGCTGCTGCTCGTAGAGCGCGAGCGCGCCGACGAACTCGGGCGACGACACCGACGTGCCGATCAGCCCGAAGAAACCACCGTTGTCCGGGTCGTCGACATCGTAGGCGATGATGACCGCGCTGTCGTCGGGATCGCAGCTGGCGGAGATGCCGAAGGGGCAGCCCCCGACCTGCATGCCCACGTCGGGCAGCGTGCGCCACTTGCTCGAGCCGGTGTTGGCCAGGATCTGGTACAGCGGCTTCCTGAAGATCGTGCTCACGCCACCGCCCGCGCCCCAGTAGCCGCCCGACACGTTCGCGCCGAGGCCGTAGATGTCGTACGGCACTTCGGGATCGGCATTCGCACTCTCGCGCACGTAGGCCGAGGCCAGCGTCGTCGTCGAACTGGTGGTGACCAGGTTGCCGCCGCCGACGGCCGTCACGTCCGGGTCGGCGGCGGGCGTGCTGACGCTGGTCACGAACGTCGCGTTGGTGCCGCCGGAGAGGTAGTCGGGGGTCGGGCATTCGAGACCTGCCTCGTCGCCCGAGCTGGCTACGAACGTGATGCCCTGCGCGTTGCCTTGCTGGAACAGGTCGTGGTACTGCTGCAGGATGTACGTCAGGTCCTGGCCGTCGTTGTACGCGGGGTTGTAGCCCAGTTCGCAGCCGCCGAACGACGAGTTGACGATGTCGTACTTGTTGGAATCGATGATGTACTGGTAGCCGTCCATGATGTGGTCGTCGGACAGGTCCGGGATGCTGACCAGCGTCACCTTGGCGCCGGGCGCGCCGCCGAGCACCTGCTGCACGTCCAGGCTGGCCTCGACGGAGCCGTCGCCGTTGAGGACGCCGCCGCCGTCGATCGCCACCGTCGTCACGCTGGGCGCGGGCTTGCCGGTGATCGCCGTGAACTTCTCGTGGTTGAACGCCGCGGCGACGTCGTCCGGGTAGATCAGGTCGGACATCAGCACCGCGACGCTGACGCCGCTGCCGTCGGTCGAGCTGCTGTAGGCGGGGTAGTCGTAGGCCTGCTTCAGGTCGTCGAACCAGTACGGGCCGGTGGGGCTGTAGCGGTTGTCGCCGGCCGTCGGCGGCACCTTGCCGAGGACGCGCGCGTGCACGTGCTTGAGCGGCAGCGCGTCGAGGCCGGTGACGCGCAGCTCGATCGAGGCGAGCTCGCTCGGCACGCTCAGCGGCTGGCGCGCCTGGAACCGCGTGTGCGAATGGCGCGTGACCTTGAGCAGCGGCGTGCTGAACGCCTGCTGCACGGCCGCGGCGCTGCCGCTCACGCGCACGCCGTGCGCGCTGGTCGACACGATCGTGAGGCCGCGCGCGGTCAGCGCGTTCTTCACGGCGGCGATGTCCTCGGGCCGCGGGCCGAACTGCGCGATGAAGTCGGCGGGCTGCAGCCACTGCTGGTATTTCGGCGAGGTCTTGTCGTGCAGTTGCACGAGCAGCGCATCGAGCTCGGCCTGGTGGCGCAGCGGAAGGTAGACGCCGAACGTGACGAGATCCTGCGCCGCCGCGGCAGTGACCGTCGCGGGAGTCATCGTGGACGAAGCCATCGGTGCCGACAGCGCGGCCTGGCTGGCGAGCACGCCGGCGGCGCAGAGTGCCGCGGCCGTGATCCTGTTGATTCGCATGGGGAACCTCTCGTGGTGGGAACCAGGAACTGGGAGCCAGTCCGGGTGACGGAAAAGTCTGGGCGCCGCCCCGGGGCCTGTCAACGACGGCCTTGGCTCGAAACTTGGGACGAGGTATCCCGATGCGGGTTTGTGCGTGCCTCCGCGCTCAGGACGGCGACAGGTTGCGGGGTCGTTGTCATGCCGCGGTCACATCCCGTTACGACACTGTCCCGACCTATGGACGCGGAGGGTGAGGCGATCCATGGGGGCTCAGCCGAAGTCGTTCGGCGCCTACAACGATGGAATTCCAGATGCCGACCTTCTCTTCGACGCTTGCGCACGCGCGCGCCCCGTTCGTTCTCGTTCCGCTGCTGGCCGCGCTGGGCGCGACCCAGGCCCAGGCCGCCGGCTTCACCGTCAACGGGACGTCGAACACGGCGCAGACGCTGTCCAGCGGCACGGGCTCGATCACGGCGGGCAGCACGCTCGACGTGAGCGGCGGCAACGTCGCGATCACGGTTACCGGCAACAACGCCACGATCGACAACCAGGGCAAGCTGCTGCAATCGGGCACCGGCTCGAACGCGGGCCGCGCGATCCGCGACAACACCGGCGTCACCAACCTGGTCGTCAACAACGGCAGCGCGAGCAACTCCGCCGCGCTGATGCAGACGGCCGACGGCGACGTCATCCAGATGAACAAGGCCAAGTCCAGCGTCACGCTGAACAACTACGGCACGATGCTGTCGAACAACGCATCCGCCGGCGGCAGCCAGGCCGTCGACTTCAACGCGATGACGGGTGCCAACACCGTCAACAACTATGCCACCGGCCTGCTGAAGGCGCTGGAGGCCGACGCGGTGCGTCCGGGCGTCAACGGCGTGGTCAACAACGCCGGCACCATCGTCTCGGTCACGACGACCGGCAGCAGCAGCGACGGCATCGACGGCCAGAACAACAGCGGCATCACGGTGAACAACAGCGGCCTGGTCGAAGGCGGCCGCCACGGCATCACCGGCGGCGCGGTCGACGCGAACACCGCGTACACGATGACCATCGTCAATGCGCTGGGCGGCGTCATCGAGGGCGACAACGGCTCGGGCATCAACCTCGACGGCTTCAACGGCAAGCAGCTCGTCACCGTCACCAATCACGGCACGATCACCGGCAACGGCGTGACGGGCGATGGCGACGGCGTGGACGTGGACGGCCTGGTCAACCTGATCAACACCGGCGTGATCCAGTCGCTCAACGCGGTCGACCCGTCGGGCGCCACGGCGTTCAGCGAGGGCATCACCGTCGGCGGCGGCACGATCACGAACTCGGGCACGATCGCGGGCTACGTCGCCGCGGGCAACGCCAACGGCAAGGGCGTCGGCATCACGCTGACCGGCAACGACATCCTCGACGCCAAGGGCAACGAGACCGGCCAGCGCGACGGCCTCTACGGCAACGCCACCGTGTGGAACCAGGCCGGCGGCCTGATCAGCGGCAGCAACGGCTACGCGATCGGCCTCAAGGGCAACCTGAGCGCGTTCAGCGCCACGATCACCAACGATGCCGGCGCCACCATCCGCGGCGGCGGCACGACCGACGCCGCGATCGTGGGCGGGGCGGACGCCGTCACGATCAACAGCGCCGGCAAGATCGACGGCAGCAGCAGCGGCATCGCCTTCGCGGGCGGCGGCGGCAAGGTGACGTTCAACATCACCGGCGGCTCGGCCGCGGTGCTGGGCAACATCGACGGCGGCTCCAACAGCGCCAACAAGATGACGATCTCGCCGGGCGCCGGCAACAGCTTCGCCTACGCCTCGGGCATCTCCAACTTCAGCAGCGTCGAGGTCGCCAGCGGCACCGTCACGCTGTCGGGCGTCAACAGCTACACCGGCACGACCACCGTCGACGCCGGCGCGAAGCTGGTGCTGGACGGCGCCAACCGGCTCGCCGCCGGCAGCAAGCTGGACCTCGAGGGCGGCCTGCTCAAGCTGGTCGACGTGCACGGCGCGAACGGCCAGGAATTCGCGGTGATGTCCGTCGGCAAGGACTCGTCGATCGACCTCGGCGAATCGTCGCTGACCCTCGACGCGCTGGGCACCGTCGCCGCCGGCTCGGCGCTGGACGTGACCGACTGGCTCGCCTCCAGCTCGCCCGACTACGCACTGCGCTTCCTCGGCAACCTGACCGGCAACGCCGCGTTCCTCGCGCTGATGGGCGATACGACGATCGACGGCGCCGCGGCCGAATATCGCTTCGACGGCGTCTACACCGACGTCACCGCCGTGCCGGAGCCCGCCAACGTCGCGCTGCTGCTGGCCGGCCTGGGCCTGCTCGGCGTGGCCGCGCGCCGTCGCCAGGCGTGATCGGGCGCGACACCCACGAAGGGGCCTGCGGGCCCCTTTTTTCATGCCTGCTCGACCGCCGCTCCGCCGCTTGAAAACCCGTCCGCTGGCCCGCATGTGACGCTCGGGCGACAATACGCGATTCCGCTGCCCTCCGGCCGCGCGGAACCCGCTTCGCCTCTTTCCCCTTCGAACCCAGACTCCAATCGGGCATTACTCATGGAAAAGCAAACTCTCTCATTCCAGGCCGAGGTCAAGCAGATCCTGCACCTCGTCACGCATTCGCTGTACTCGAACAAGGAGATCTTCCTGCGCGAGCTCGTGTCGAACGCGTCGGACGCGTGCGACAAGCTGCGCTTCGAGGCCATCGACCATCCGCAGTTCCTGGAAGACGCGCCCAACCTCGAGCTGCGCATCTTCTTCGACACCGACAAGCGCACGCTGACCATCCGCGACAACGGCATCGGCCTGTCGGCGGAAGAGGCCGTGTCGCACCTGGGCACGATCGCCAAGAGCGGCACCAAGGAGTTCATGTCGAAGCTCGAAGGCGACCAGAAGAAGGACGCCGCGCTGATCGGCCAGTTCGGGGTCGGCTTCTACTCGGGCTTCATCGTCGCCGACCGCATCACCGTCGAGTCGCGCCGCGCCGGCCTGCCGGCGGAGCAGGGCGTGCGCTGGAGCTCGGAAGGCACGGGCGACTTCGAGGTCGAGGAGATCACGCGCGCAGAACGCGGCACCGACGTCATCCTGCACCTGCGCGAGGGCGAGGACGAGTTCATGCGTCCGTGGAAGCTCAAGTCCATCATCTCGAAGTACTCCGACCACATCTCGCTGCCCATCCTGATGCTCAAGGAAGACTGGGATGGCGAGAAGGCCGAGTACAAGACGACCGACGAGTGGGAGACGGTCAACAAGGCCTCGGCGCTGTGGGCGCGCGCCAAGAGCGAGGTGACCGACGCCGAGTACCAGGAGTTCTACAAGCAGATCAGCTACGACTCCGATGCGCCCCTGGCCTACACGCACAACCGCGTCGAGGGCCGCAGCGAGTACACGCAGCTGCTCTACATCCCGGCCAAGGCCCCGTTCGACCTGTGGAACCGCGACAAGCGCGGCGGCGTGAAGCTGTACGTCAAGCGCATCTTCATCATGGACGATGCCGAGGCGCTGATGCCGGTGTACCTGCGCTTCGTCAAGGGCGTGATCGACTCGGCCGACCTGCCGCTCAACGTCTCGCGCGAACTGCTGCAGGAGAGCCGCGACGTCAAGGCGATCCGCGAAGGGTCGACCAAGCGCGTGCTGTCCATGCTCGAATCGCTGGCCGACAGCGAGGACGTGATCGAGAAGGACAAGTACCAGGCCTTCTGGGACGAGTTCGGCTCGGTGCTGAAGGAAGGCATCGGCGAGGATCACGCGAACAAGGAACGCCTGGCCAAGCTGTATCGCTTCGCGTCGACGCATGCGGACAAGGGCGTCTCGCTGGCCGACTACGTCTCGCGCATGAAGGAAGGCCAGCAGGCCATCTACGTGATCGCGTCGGACTCCCTCGGCGCCGCCAAGGCCAGCCCGCAGCTCGAGATCTTCCGCAAGAAGGGCATCGAGGTGCTGCTGCTGACCGACCGCGTCGACGAGTGGCTGCTGTCGCACCTGATGGAGTTCGAGGGCCACCCGCTGCAGAGCGTGGCCAAGGGCGCGGTCGATCTCGGCTCGCTGCAGGACGAGGACGAGAAGAAGGCGGCGGATGCGGCCGCCACCGCGTTCGCACCGGTGCTCGAGCGCCTGAGGGAATCGCTGAAGGATCGCGCCAAGGACGTGCGCGCCACGTCGCGCCTGGTCGACTCCGCGGCCTGCATCGTCGTCGAGGACGGCGAGATGAGCGCGCACCTGGCGCGGCTGCTGAAGCAGTCCGGCCAGGCGGCGCCGCCGTCCAAGCCCATCCTCGAGGTGAACCCGGATCACGCGCTGGTCAAGAAGCTCGAGGGCGATCCGCGCTTCGACGACTTCGCCAACCTGCTGTTCGACCAGGCCTGGCTCGCGGAAGGCGGCCAGCTGGACGAACCGGCCGCGTACGTGCAGCGCGTCAATCGCCTGCTCGTGGGCTAAGCCGCGCGCCTTTGTTGTCGATAGAGCCCTCATGACTTATAGCGTCAAGGAAATCTTCTACACGCTGCAGGGCGAGGGCGCCAACGCGGGCCGGCCGGCGGTGTTCTGCCGCTTCGCCGGCTGCAACCTGTGGACGGGCCGCGAGGAAGACCGCGCGGACGCCGTCTGCAAGTTCTGCGACACCGACTTCGTCGGCACCGACGGCGAAGGCGGCGGCAAGTTCAGGACCGCGGACATGCTCGCCGACGAGATCGCGAAGCACTGGGGCGACACGCCGTCGCACCGCTTCGTGGTGCTCACCGGCGGCGAGCCGATGCTGCAGATCGACCCCGCGCTGATCGAGGCGCTGCATGCGCGCATGTTCACGATCGCGGTCGAGACCAACGGCACGATCGCGCCGCCGCCCGGCCTGGACTGGATCTGCGTCAGCCCGAAGGCCGACTCCAAGGTCGTCATCACCGAGGGCGACGAGTTGAAGCTCGTGTTCCCGCAGGACGGCGTCGATCCGGAACGCTTCGCCGACCTGCGCTTCACGCATTTCTTCCTGCAGCCGATGGACAACGTGCTGCAGGCCACCAACCAGCGCCTGGCGATGGACTATTGCCTCGCGCACCCCCAATGGAAACTCGGCCTGCAGACGCACAAGATCCTCGACATCCGTTGATGTCCCGGATCGCGCGGCCTGCAGGTCTCGATCCCATGCTCACGATCACCAAACGACTCGAATTCGACGCCGGCCACCGCATCCCGCAGCACAAGAGCCAGTGCCGCAACCTGCATGGCCATCGCTACGCCCTGGAGATCACGCTCGAGGGCGAGCCCATCGATGACCCCGAGTCCAGCGATCACGGCATGCTGATGGACTTCACCGACGTCAAGGCGCTGGCCAAGGATCACCTCGTCGACCTGTGGGATCACGCGTTCCTCGTGCATGACGGCGACACGCTGATCCGCAACCTGCTGGCGCAGATCCCCGGCCACAAGACCGTGGTGCTGAACCGCGTGCCGACCGCGGAGAACCTGGTCGCGATCGCGTTCGAGATCCTCGATCCGCTCTACACCGAGCGCTTCGGCAACCACCTGAAGCTGCGGCGATTGCGGCTGTACGAGACGCCCACGAGCTGGGCGGACTGCGACCGCAAGTAGGAAGAAGGGCGCCGCGGACGGCGCCCTCGTCGTTCACGCGGGCACCGCGAGCGCAGGCCCGGACGTGCGCACGCGCGGGAGCGCGAGCGCGATGGCCGCGGCCCCGAGGCCGACGGCCAGCGAGCCGAGGTACATCCACGTGTAGGCGTGGAAGCGGTCGTAGATCCAGCCGCCCAGCGCGGGCCCCAGCGCCATGCCGATGCCCGACAGCAGCGTCATCGCGCCGAGCACGCTGCCCATGATCTGCGGGGCGAAGTAGTCGCGCGCGAGCGCCGAGTACAGCGGCATGACGCCGCCGTAGGCCATGCCGAAGATGAAGGCGACGGCGTAGAAGTCGCTCAGCCCGGTCGCGAGCACGTACGAGCCGGCGGCCAGGGCCTGCGTCAACAGCCCGAGCACGATCATGCGCTTGACGCCCACCCTGTCGGCGAGCACGCCGAACAGCAGCCGGCCGACCAGCCCGGCAAAGCCTTCGACGCTGTAGATCGTCACGGCCGTCATCGCGGGCAGGCCGCAGCCGATCGCGTAGCTGATGGTGTGGAAGATCGGGCCGGCATGGGTCGCGCAGCACGCGAAGAAGGTCAGCGACAGCACGATGAAGGGCCGCGAGCGTAGGGCGCGCCGCGCGGCCGCCTTCAGTTCGGGGCCGCCCATCCCGCCGGCCGATGCCGCGGCCGGCATGTGCGGCGGGCGCCGGATGCACAGGGCCGCCGGCAGCAACAGCACGACCACGGCGGCGGCCAGGATCAGCTCGGACGTCCGCCAGCCGTGCGTGACCACCAGGCTCGCGGCGAACGGCGACACCGTCATCGGCGCGACCCCGATGCCCGACGACACGAGCGACACCGCCAGCGCGCGATGCTTGTCGAACCACAGCGTGACGGTGGACATCAGCGGCACCATCAGGCTGCCCGCGGCGATGCCGATCAGCAGCCCGTAGATCGCCTGGAACTCCAGCAGCGACGTCGCCCGGCTGGCGAGCGCGAGGCCCGCGCCCAGCAGCAGGACGCCCGTCACCAGGATCATGCGCGGGCCGTAGCGGTCGCTGAGTCCGCCCCACACCGCTGAGCCGATGCCCATGGTCAGGAAGTTGAGCGTCATCGCGAAGCCGATGCCGCCGCGCGACCAGCCGGTGTCCGCCGAGATCGGCGCGAGGAACACCGGCAGCGCGAGCAGCGCGCCCATCGCCATCCACGTCATCAGCGCGCCGGCGGCGACGATGACCCATCCGTAGTGCAGTTTCGCCATGTCGGAGTCTCCTGTTCGATGACGACGTTCGGACGCGACGGAAATCGACAAGCCGGCGAAAAATAACATGCGCCGCCGGGCGGGTCAGGACGGCGGCGACAGGTCGCAGATCCAGTTGACCTCCCACGAGCGGCCCCAGTCGGGCGAGAACGACTGTTCCAGGCGCGCGGTCGTCGGCGTGGGCTGCGTCCACACGTAGCGCACGATGATGGAGCGGCCGTCGTAGTCCTCGGCGTCGTAGAACTCGCCGCGGCCTTCCTTGAACGAGCCGACGACCGGCGGCATCGGCAACTGGCCCTTCGCGGCGTAGGCGAGGTAGATGCTCCACTGGTGCGTCTCGGGGTTGTACAGGCGCAGCGTCTGCGCGTCCATGTGCAGGCGCTTGTCGAGGCTGGTGACCTTGAAGTCCTCCATGTTCGCGCGGTCGTCCCAGATCTTGGTCATCACGGACGTGCCCTCGTACTCGACCCATTCGGTCGAGCCCGTCAGCGGATGCAGCAACTTGCGCAGGTGCACGTTCCAGCGCCCGATGACGAAGTCGAAGTCGTGCAGGCCGTCGTGCGCGGGGACGCCGGGCGCCTGCGCGGCGGCGACCTGGGCCGCGACGCACAGGACGGCGCCGGCGACCGCGGCGATCGAACGACGTGCGCCGGCGGACGGGTTGGCACGAAGGCTGGACTCGAGTGGCATGGCGTGCTCCGGGTGATGGAAGAACCCGAGGCTAGGCGCCCATATCTGCCAAGGCATGTCATGGTTTCGGAACGCGCGGCCGGCCGCACGCGTTTCCCACCCCGCGATCAGTGCGGCAGCGATCCCGGCGCGGGCGTGCCGCCGCCGATGGCGGCCTTCAGCTGGGCCTCGACCTTCGCGACCAGCGACGCGAGATCGCGCCCACCGGGCTGGCGCGCGAAGGCCATGCCGATCTCGAACGGGTCGATGCACACCGGCGATCCCGGCGCCGTCGTGAAGTCGCCGACCACGTAGCGCGCGAACGTCGGGCTGTCCGGCGTGTCGTTGACGAACCAGCGCCCGCCGAACCGCTGCGCGAAGTACTCGCCGATGTATTCGGACACGCGCGCCGACAGCACGGTGCGCTCGCGATCGCTCTCGCAGCGCAAGCCCCGCAGCACCTTCGTCAGGTGCGGCAGGTAGGCCGCGGCGTTGATGCCGACGTGCTGGGCCGGCGCGATGCCGATCGTCTCGATGAAGCGGATCAGCGAGGGCAGGCGCACGGCCTCGGAGTCGCGGAAGGTGGACTGGCGCTCGGCGAGCAGGGCGCGTTGTTCTGGAGTCATGCCCGGATTTTAGAGCGTCAGCCCTCGTAGGCCGCGAGCCGGCGCTGTTCCTCCGGCGTGAACAGGCGGTTGCGCAGGTCGCTCATCGCGGCGGCGTGCTGGTCGTCGCCGCCAGGCGCGGACAGCAGCGTCGACCGCTGCGCCAGGTAGGCCGCGATGCGCGCCTTCCACGCGGCCTCGTCGCGATCGACGTCGGCGAGCCGGTTCGCGGCCTCGGGCGACGTGGCCGCGGCGCGCATGCGGTAGACGTCGTCCTCGCTGCCGCCCTGCGCGCGGATCCGCTGCGCGGCCTCCTCGAGATGCACGACCGCCAGCGGCGCCTCGCGCGCGGCGCGCACGTCGGCGGGCAGGCGGGCGTCGAGCGCGGCGAGGCGCTCGCGGCGTTGCGCGTCGGTGAGCGACGGATCCTGCTCGATGGCCATGCGCGCGAGCGCGGCCGAGGCCTCGGCGTCCTGCGGTCCGAACAGCGCCTGCGATTCGGCCTCGCTGAAGTAGCCGGCACGCAGCGCCAGCATCATGCGCAGCCCGTCGCGCAGCGTGTCGACGCTGCGGCCGGCCGGCGCGGGCGGTCGCTGCGACTTCAGCGCGGTCTTGAACCGCACGTAGCGCGCGAACAGGTCCTTGGCCTGGCGCGCGGCGTGCGGCGCGAGGCGGCCGTCGAGGTCGTGCTCGACCTGCGCGCGGATCGCGTCGATCGGGCGTTCGCCGACGGTGGTCAGCCAGTAGTCGAACAGGCGGATCAGCGCGGGGTCGAGCACGAGCGCGTCGTCGGCCGTGGCCGTGGCCGCGCCGTCCGGCGTGGTGCCGGCCAGCGAGGACACGACGGCCGGCGGCGCCTCGGCCGCCGGCGCCGGGGCCGCCGCGCGCGGCGCCGCGACCGGCAGCCCCTGCAGGCCGACCGCGACCAGCGCCGCCGCCGCGACCACGCCCGCCACCCACGTCATGGGCAAGCGGCGCGGGCGCATCTCAGAGCCCCGCGTTCTTCAGGCGGTTGGCCTGGTTGCGGAACAGGCTCTTCGGGTCGACCTCGAACCAGTTGACGATGCCCGCGGTCTGGTTGACCTCGTCGAGATGGTTCATGCCGTAGTCGTCGCGGATCACCGTGCCGAGATGGCTGCTGCACGAGCCGACGAGGCCGTCGTTCTTCGCGCCGCTGTAGACCAGCGAAGTGAGCGCGAGCGCCGGGTCGAGCGGGTCGAGCGCGTTGGTGTACGGCTGCGCGCCGCTCCACGACCAGTAGTGCACGCCGTTCGAGGCCACCGCCGGCCCCTGGCCGCACGACGACGTCGGCAGCCCTTCCGGATGCGCCGCGTTGAACCTGGCCATGCCCGCGCTCGAGAGCGAGTTGAGCGCGGCCGACGAGTTCTGCGACGCGTTGTTGCCGGAGATCAGGCCGATCAGCGACGCGAAGCCGTTGACGACGGTGGCGACGACCGTGCGCGACAGCGACCCCGCCGGCAGCGTACCGTTGAGCGCATCGGCCAGCGCCGCGCCCTGGTTCGGGCCGGCGACGCTGGTCACCGAGGCGACGAGGTTCGGCGCGACGGACGCGACGTAGCGCACGGTCGGTCCGCCGTGGCTGTGGCCGATCAGGTTGACCTTGGACGCGCCCGTCACGGCCAGCACCTGCTTGACGTAGGTGAGCAACTGCTCGCCGCGCACCTCGGTCGAGTTGGCGGCGGCGACCTGCGCGACGTAGACCTGGGCGCCGTTGGCGCGCAGATCCTCGGGGATGCCGTAGAAGTATTCCAGCGGCCCGATGTTGTCGAAGCCGAACAGGCCGTGCACGAGGATGATGGGGTACCTGGTCTGCGCGTAGCCGGTCGCCCAGCTCGGGAGCGCGCAGAGCGCGAGCATGGCCACGGCGAGCCACTTGAGAAGCGTCTTCTTCATTGCTTGTGTCTCCAACAATGTTTGAGTGGCGGACGCCTTTGCGAGACGTCCGTTCAGGTGGCTCTCGAGCGAGCAGGCGCACGCTTCCAAGCCGAACCCTCCAGGTTCGATCTGTGTCGAAACAATCTCAACTGAGGTGCTGGATGCCGGGCCCGGACAGCGGTGGTTCGGGCGAAGGGCGTCGTGGCATGGGTAGCACTGCGGATAGGCAGCGGGCGCAGACGAGTCGAACATCGCGTTCGAACCCCGCAACCTCAGTGAGTCGATGCTACTGAGTGCTGCGGCGCACCGTCTGTCACCGATTTGCACTTCGAAAAGGGAAGACCCTATGGCACGCCTCACGGCCGCTCAACGGCAGACGATGCTCGACAGCCCGTGGTTCGGCAAGCTGCCGGCGAGCCCGCGCGACGAGGCCCTCGAGGTCGCGACGCTGCGCCATCTCAACGAAGGCGAGGTCGTGTACGCCAAGGACAGGCCCGCCGACGCGTGGTACGGCATCCTCGCCGGCGCGATCCGCCTGGGCGCCAGCGGGCCCGATGGCCGCCAGGGCCTGCTCACCTTCCTGCAGCCCGGCACCTGGTTCGGCGACACCTCGCTGTTCGACCGCCTGCCGCGCCCGCACGACGCGATCGCGCACTGCGCGACGACGCTGCTGGCGATCTCGGCCGTGCAGTTCGAGGGCCTGCTCGATCGATACCCCATGCTGTATCGGAACTTCGTTGAGCTGTACTGCCAGCGCGCGCGCCTGATGTTCATGGCGCTGGAGGCCTGGACGGCGTTCTCGCTCGACGAGCGCCTCGCGATGCACCTGGTGCACCTGGCCAACGGCCACGGCCTGCGCGACGGCGCCGACGTCGCGATCAACCTGCACCTGCCGCAGGAACTCCTCGCGCAGTTGCTGGGCGTGACGCGCCAGCGCATCAGCCAGATCCTGCACGAGTGGGAGCGCCTCGGGCGCGTGCACGTGCGCTACGGGCGCGTGGTGCTCGATGGCGTGTGGTTCGCGAGCAATCCGACGGGGCCGCAACTGCTGTCGGCGCCCATGGCCAGCCTGCCGCTGGCCCATTGATCGCTCAAAACGCCCGCAGCGGCTCCAGCGTCATGTGCTCCAGCTGCTCGCGCAACTGCGTCGTCTGCTGATCCCAGTAGGCCGGCGTGCCGAACCACGGGAACGCCGCGGGGAAGGCCGGATCGTCCCAGCGGTCGGCGATCCAGGCGCTGTGATGGATCATGCGCAGCGCGCGCAGCGGCTCGATCAGCGCGAGCTCGGCCGTGTTGAAGTCCATGAACGCGCGATAACCGTTCAATACGTGGGACAGCTGGCCCTGCATCGCGTCGCGGTCGCCCGACAGCAGCATCCACAGGTCCTGCACCGCCGGGCCCATGCAGGCGTCGTCGAGGTCGACGAACAGCGGGCCGGCGAAATCGCCTTCCTCGCGCCACAGGATGTTGCCGGGATGGCAGTCGCCGTGCAGGCGGATGCTGCGCCTGCCGACGACGCCGTCGAAGGCCCGGCGCGCCGCATCGACGGCCTGGCGCGCGACCGCCAGCCAGGTGGCCGATTGCGCGCGCGTCAGCAGGTCGCTGCGTTCGACGCGGTCGATCGCCTGCGTGCCGTAGGTGTCGCAATCGAGCGTGCGACGATGCTCGAACGGGCGCCGCGCGCCGACAGTGTGCATGCGTCCCAGCAACCGCCCGAGCCAGGCGAGCGTGTGCGGGTTTTCGAGCTCGGGCGCGCGGCCCGCGCGCCGCGGCGCGACGCCGAAGCGATAGACGGGCGAGGGCGTGCGGTCGTCGTCGTCCGGATCGACCTCGGGCTGCCAGTGGCCCAGCGTCGGCGGATCGCCCACCAGCGCGAGCGACGCGTTGGCGTGCGGCGAGGCCAGCACCAGCGGCGCGGCGATCGGCAGGTCGTCTGCATCGAGTTCGCGTGCGAACTGGTGCTCCTCGAGGATCTGCGCGTCGTTCCAGCGCCGCGGCCGGTAGAACTTCGCCACGACGGCGTCGCCGCCTTCGAGCGCGGCCTGCACCACGCGGTTCTCGTAGGAGTTGAGCTGGATCAGGCCGCCGGTGATCGGGAAGCCCGCGGCAGCCAGCGCGTCGAGCATCTGGTGCGGCGTCAGGCGGGCGTAGGGGGCGCGGTCGGCGAAAGCTGTCATGGGGCCATGGTACGTGGCCCGGGGCGGGAACTACCGGCTTGGCGGCGCGTCCGCGCGCCCGATCGACAGCAGCGTGTCGACGTGGAGGGCGCCCTGCTTGAACTGATAGTCGAGTTCGCCGAGCTGCTGCTCGACCATGCCGGCCATGATGGACGCGAAGTTCTCGGGCGGCAGGCGCAGGTGGGCCTCGGCGTCGACGCCGGTGCGCTCGATGGTGGCGCCGGCGTTGCGCACGATCTTGAGCATCGCCGCGTTCTCGGACAGCGCGTGGATCACGATGGTGTCGACGCCGCGGTTGCGCGCGCGCAGCACCGCGTGGTCGAACAGGCGCGCGCCGTAGCCGCGCCCGCGGCCGCGCACGGCCACCGAGACGCCGAACTCGGCGGCGCTCGCGCGCTCCGGCTCGGAGTCGACCGACGGCTCGTAGGCCAGGTGGGCCAGCGCGATCAGGTCGAGACGGCGGTTGAACACGCCGAAGATCTCGTCGCGCTCGAACTCGATGCGCTCGACGTAGCGCCGGATCTGGTCGTCGGCCGCGGCGTAGCCGAAGCGCAGGTAGCGGTCGTTCGAATCCAGCGCCAGCAGGTGCGCCAGGATGCGCGGGCGGTGGCGGGCGGACAGCGAGCGGATCGGCACCCAGCCGAAGGCGCGCTCACGCTGCGCCGGCGCGGCGTCGGCGGACGGGTTGTCTTGCGGAATCTCGGACGAGGTGTCGCCCATGACGAATTTCCCAGTGTTTACCCGAAAAGACTGTACTCGCA
Source organism: Scleromatobacter humisilvae (assembly GCF_023231945.1). GTDB lineage: Bacteria > Pseudomonadota > Gammaproteobacteria > Burkholderiales > Burkholderiaceae_C > Scleromatobacter > Scleromatobacter humisilvae. The sequence goes on along the minus strand of NZ_JAJLJH010000001.1, from coordinate 891,166 downwards.
ATGCGCTCGACGCGTCGGCGGTATTGCTGCGCTGCAGCAGCTCAATTCCCTGGCTTGACGGTGCGGTGCACCGGGCGTCGAAGCCTGGACGGACGCGCGAAACACGCCCGGCGACCGGTTCCAGAGAGGCCAGTCTAGTCCTGTCCGCCCGGCCGTGCCGAGGCGTTTCGCGCCGTTCCCACGCCGGATTAGGCAAAACCAGGAGACTGTGCGATACTCATGGGCTTCCCGTTTTGCGGCGGGGTGGATGCACCCGAACCCAGCGCGCCTGGGCATGGGCCAAGAAGATGTCGTATCCGTTCCGGTTCGAGAGGTTGCCAGTCATGAGCAGCGCCGAGGACCACCCGAACAGATCCGGAGCGTTCGGACAGCCGCGTTTCCTCTCTACAGAGAACACTCATGAAAACCTTCAGCGCCAAGCCGGCCGAAGTGGTGCACGAGTGGTTTGTGATCGACGCCACCGACAAGGTGCTCGGACGTGTTGCCAGTGAAGTGGCACTCCGACTGCGCGGCAAGCACAAGCCCATCTACACGCCCCACGTCGACACCGGTGATTTCATCGTCATCGTCAACGCCGACAAGATCCGCGTCACCGGCAACAAGGCCGAAGACAAGGTCTACTACCGTCATTCGGGCTATCCGGGCGGCATCTACGCGACCAAGTTCAAGGACATGCAGGCCAAGCACCCCGGCCGCGCCATCGAGAAGGCCGTCAAGGGCATGCTTCCGAAGGGTCCGCTGGGCTACGCGATGATCAAGAAGCTGAAGGTCTATGCCGGTGATACCCACCCGCACGCCGCTCAGCAGCCCAAAGCGCTGGAAATCTAAGGAGCCGCGATGATCGGTAATTGGAACTACGGCACGGGCCGCCGCAAGTCGTCCGTCGCTCGCGTCTTCATGAAGAAGGGCGAAGGCAAGATCACCATCAACGGCAAGACCGTCGATGAGTATTTCGGCCGTCAAACCTCGATCATGATCGTCAAGCAACCGCTGATGCTGACGAACAACGAGCTGACCTTCGACGTCAAGGTGAACGTGCACGGTGGCGGCGAGTCCGGCCAGGCCGGCGCCGTCCGCCACGGCATCACCCGCGCGCTGATCGACTACGATACCGCGCTGAAGCCTGACCTGAGCCGCGCTGGCTTCGTCACGCGTGATGCGCGTGAAGTCGAGCGTAAGAAGGTCGGTCTGCACGGCGCTCGCCGTCGCAAGCAGTTCAGCAAGCGCTAAACTGCGCTACCCGGAACGCGCTGGCGCGTTCCAGGTCTTGCCTCCACAAGGGCCGCTCACCAGCGGCCCTTCGTGTTTTCGGCTCGCACTTGCAACCCCTTACCCCGGGTAAGTTTCATGCGCTGGAAGCTGCTTCGACGTCGTCTGGCCACGCCCCGTGTGACGGTGCGGCGCCACCTGCCCTGGCCGATCCGTTGGCTCAGCGGCGCGCTGGTGCTCGGCTTCTCCGCGGCCATCGCGCTGTGGGCGTTCGAGACGGGCAAGGATCTCGCGGGCCTCGACCGCAGCGCCAAGGCCGAGCTCGCGCGCCTGCGCGACGAGCAGGCCGGCCTGAAGGAGGAGCGCGACAAGGCCCAGGCGCTGGCCAACACCGCCGACAGCCTGCTCAAGACCGAGAAGGCGGCGGAAGACCGGCTGGCTGCCCAGCTGCGCCAGAGCGAGGCCGACAAGCTCGCGCTGAAGGCCGATCTCGGCTTCTTCCAGCAACTGATCCCGCAAGGCGGCGGCACGCCCGAAGGCCTGGCGGTGCGCGGCTTCCAGGTGGAAGTGGCCGCACCTGGACACGTCCGTTACCAGCTGCTGGTGGTGCAGGGCGGACGCAACGCCGTACAGTTCAATGGCCGCTACGAGCTCACGCTCAGCGGCACGCTCAACGGACAGCCCTGGACGTCGCCCCCCGCGGCGTCGAACCCGGCGCTGCAGGTCAAGCAATACGCGCGTGTGGAGGGGATGCTGGATTGCCCGCCGCAGGCCGTGGTAAAAAGCGCGCAGGTCAAGGTCACCGACGCGGGTGGCGCGGTGCGCGCCCTGCAGACACTCAAGCTGTAGCCGCCGAGCGGGACACTTCGAACCAACAAAAACGATCGTTTGGGCCGCGGCGGTGTGGGTGCCGCGGAAGCATCAGGATTCGTCCGAGGAGTTCCGACCATGTTCTTCAATCGCAAGAAGCAGCCCGCCATCCGCAGCCTGATCGGCGAGGGCACGCAGGTCCACGGCGAGCTGCGTTTCGACGCCGGCCTGCGCATCGACGGAGAGGTGCTGGGCGATGTCGTCGCCACCGAGCCGACCAGCCTGCTGGTCATCAGCGAGAACGCCCGCGTGCAGGGCAAGGTGATGGCCGGCCACGTGATCATCAACGGCCAGGTGCAGGGGCCGGTCGTCGCGACCGCCCTGCTCGAGCTTCAGCCCAAGGCCCGCATCGTTGGCGACGTGCACTACGAAGCCCTTGAAATGCACCAGGGTGCCACCATTGATGGGGTGATGAAGCACGTGTCGGGCGGCGAGGCCGAGGTCGAGCGCCCGCTGTTGAAGCTGGCTGCGGCCAACGAAGGCTGATTTCGTGGCGATTTGCGCCATGTGAGCGCTGCAAATATCCACAGGCGCCGCCATTGCCCGCCTTTTGTGGCCCAATAGAGCCAGTACCGAAATTGCAAGGATTCCCATGAGCGCCGTCGCCGAACTCTCTCCCGCCGCCACCGAGATGCCGGGCCCGCTGGTCTTCACCGACAGCGCCGCCGCCAAGGTCAAGGAACTGGTCGACGAGGAAGGCAACCCGGAGCTGAAGCTGCGTGTGTTCGTGCAGGGCGGCGGTTGCTCCGGCTTCCAGTACGGCTTCACGTTCGACGAGGCCGTGGCCGAGGACGACACGCAGATGAGCAAGAACGGCGTCACGCTGCTCATCGATGCCATGAGCCTGCAGTACCTGATGGGTGCCGAGATCGACTACAAGGAAGACCTGCAGGGCGCCCAGTTCGTCATCAAGAACCCGAACGCGACCAGCACCTGCGGTTGCGGCTCGAGCTTCTCGGCCTGATCGAGCGCTTTTCCGATGCCGACGGCGCCTGAGGGCGCCGTTTTCGTTGGTGGATTTCGCGGCGATTTCCGGCTGTTTCGCGCCTGGGTGAATTCGCCGCTCGCGCCGAAACTGGTCTCCAGATTTTCTGGAGAACCAAGGTGAACGTCCCATCAACCAACCCGGATCCCGGCGCGCCGACGCCTGCCGAGATCGGTGAGCTGTCAGCGGCCGCGGTCGCCGCATCGCGCAACGACCCGAATGCGAATCCGCGGCAGCTGATCAACGCCGGCCTCATCAGCCAACGCAAGGCTCGCATTGCCTACGAGAACGGATATACCGTTCCCGCGGCGGCCCAGACGCTTCTGGCCAACGCACTACGGCGCGACTACAACCATCGCCGAACCCTGTCCCGAAACCTCGTCAACGCGACGCAGGAAGGCCGGCCTGCCTCGAGCTGTGCCCATCACATCGTCGCCCTGAGGGACAGCGAAGCGGCACGTTCGCGGGTGCTGCTGTTTCGTTGGGGAATCGGCATCAACGACGCCGACAATGGCGTGTTCCTGCCAGCCAGATCAGTTGGCCTTCCCGGCTCGCCGAATGCAGCGCATCACACGCCCAACCACGCGCCTGAATATCACTACGAGGTCTTCCTCAGGCTTCGACGAGGAACCGACAGCGGCGGCGGCCGTCGGGAACTGAAGGACATGAAGAGCGATCTGCTCACCGGCCGGATGTCACTCTGAAGGATTCAAGATGAATGTCTGGGAACTGCGCTGCGCCAACATCAACGACTATGCGATGGTCGTTCCTTCGGAGCTCGACCTGCTGGACGGGCTCTTCGAGATCGATGGCCGGCCGCTCGATTGGAAATCCATTCCGATCGTCGACTATGCCGACAGCCGCTCCCGCGGCAAGCACAAGCGGCCGGTGGCCGATGTCGCGACGATCGGGCCGGGGGCGTTTGTCTTGAGCCGCCGCGCCTTCGACGTGCTGGGCGCGTTCCTGGGGCAATTTGGCCAGTTGCTGGAGGTGCAGACGGCCGGCGGGGGGGAGTTCCGACATCTGTACAACGTCACGAACCTCGTGAAATGCGTCGACGCCGAGCGCTCCGCAAAATCCGCCAGCGGTGCCGTGAGTTCCGAAGTCTTCTACGACCTCAACGTTCCTCGCGGCCCCGCCGTCTTCAAGGACCCGCTCACTGCTGCGGTGCGCCTCTACACGAACGATCCGGGGCGCGAGCTCATCGAGCGCTTGTCCGCCGACAACGGGTTGACCGGCATCGAATGCGGCGTTCCCCGGGGCTACTGAGCGCGACTCAATGCGGGTAGAGCGCGCCCAACATGCGCAATCCGGCGGCGCCCGTGACGCCCGGATGATTGCCCGGCCGGCGCTCGCAGAACTGGCGCGCCAGCCAGGCGAACGCGGCGGCTTCGACCTGCGTGGCCGGCAGGCCGGTGGTGTCGGTCGGCGCGACCGTGAGGCCCGGCCAGAGCGCCGCGAGGCGTGCCATCAACGCGCCGTTGCGCGCGCCCCCGCCGCATACGAGCAACTCACGCGTGGCGGATGCGCTGGCGCGCAACGCGTCGATCGCCGTGCGCGCCGTCAGCTCCAGCAGCGTCGCCTGCACGTCCGCGGGCGCGCGCGTCCCGCCCGCGCGGGCGAGGGCCTGCGCAAGCCAGGCCGGGTTGAACAGGTCGCGGCCGGTGCTCTTGGGCGGAGCCTTGCGGAAGTAAGCGTCCGCCATCAGCTCGACCAGCAGCATGCCGTCGACCCGGCCGGAGGCGGCCCAGCGGCCGTCGTCGTCGTAGGGCGCGTCGGTGTGGAGCCTGCACCAGTGGTCCATCAACGCGTTGCCCGGACCGGTGTCGAAGCCTGCCAGGCCGGCCGAGGGATCATCGGTGGACGGCAGCAGCGTCAGGTTGGCGATGCCGCCGATGTTGAGGATCGCGCGCGGAGTCGCGCTGCCGAAGACGTCGCGGTGGAACGCCGGCACCAGCGGGGCACCCTGGCCGCCGGCGGCGATGTCGCGGCTGCGGAAGTCGCAGACGACGTCGATGCCGCAGGCCTCGGCCAGCAGCGCGCCGTTGTTCAGCTGTAGCGTGAAGCCGGTGCCGTCGAACTCGCCCGGGCGGTGGCGCACGGTCTGGCCGTGCGAGCCGACGGCGCGGACGACGTCGGCGTCGATGTCGGCCTGGTTGAGCAGGTGAGCCACCACTTCGGCCTGCAGTCTGGCCAGCGCGTTGGCGGCCAGCGCGGCGCGTTGCAGTTCGTCGGCGCCGGAACTGTTCAGGGCCAGCAGCTCGGCGCCGAGCGCGGGCGGCATGGCGACGTGGGCGTCGGTGAGCACGTGCAGGCCAGAGCGCGCGTCGGCGCCGAAATCGACCAGCACGCCATCGACGCCGTCCATCGACGTGCCGCTCATCAAGCCAATGTAGAGGGTCATGAAATGAAAACGCGCCGGGTTCGTCGGGCGAATGCGGCGCGTCGGTGTCGGGTGACGATGCGTTCAGTCTACGCGGGCAGGGTGCACGCCGAGCGACTCCGCGACCGCGAGCTCCGACTTCAGCTCGCCGGCCAGCGCCGTGAAGCGCGGGCGCGAACTGTTGTCGAGCGCGAGCGTCTCGGCAGACTTCGCGATGGTCAGCGGATCCTTGACGACGCCCGCGACGCGGAATTCGAAGTGCAGGTGCGGCCCGGTGGCCCAGCCGGTCATGCCGACGTCGCCGATGTGGTCGCCCTGGCTGACATGCTGACCTCGCGCGACGTCGATCCGGCTCAGGTGGGCATAGACCGTCATGCGGTTGTCCGAGTGCTGGATCTGGATCACATTGCCGTAGCCGTTCTGCTGGCCGGCGAACGCCACCACGCCGTCGCCGACGACGTGCACCGGCGTGCCGATCGGCGCGCCGTAGTCGACGCCCTCGTGGCGTTTCCATTCCTTGAGGATCGGATGGAAGCGCATCGAGAAACCGGACGTGATGCGCGAGAAGGCCAGCGGGCTGGCGAGGAAGGCGCTGTGCTTGCTGCGGCCGTTGAGGTCGAAGTACGCGCCCTTGCCCGACGCGTCCGCGAACCACACCGACGAATACGCCTTGCCGCCGTTGATGAACTCGGCGGCCAGCACGCGGCCGGCGCCCTGGTTCCACGGCACCGGCTCGCCGTCGGCCGTCAGCGCCTCGTAGACGACGCTGAAGGTGTCGCCCTTGCGCAGCTCGCGGTGGAAGTCGATGTCGGTCGAGAACATGTCGGCCATCTGCGTGGCGACCGGGTCGGGCACGTTGGCGTCGTCGGTGGCGGCGAACAGCGAGGTGCGCACGCTGCCCGAGGCCAGGCGCGTCGTGGTGCCGAACGGCACCGTCTCGACCTTGCTGGTGAAGCCGTGCTCGCCGCGCGCGATCGTCAGGCGCGAGAAATGGGTGGCGAACTGGTCGTCGCGCTCCGCCGGATAGCGGGCGACGAGCTGAGTCAGCTTGCCGTTGTCGTCGGTGGTGGCCGAAACCATCTTGCCGACGCGGCCCTGCCAGAGCTTGCGCGACGTGGCGTCGCTCTGCAGGAAGGCGTTGAGCTGGTCGTCGGCGATGCCCAGGCGCCTGGTGAGCGCGTCGGCGGTGTCGTTGGCGCGCGTGGTCTCGCTGTGGGCGAGCACGAGGTGCTGTGCCGCGAGCGAGTCGAGCTGGGCGTCGAGGTTCTCGGGCGTGAAGCTCTCGGTGACCAGGCGCTTGGGCAGGGCGGACGCGTCCGGCGCCATCGGCGCGAGGCCGAAGGCCGTGCCGGCGATGACCGCGAGGACGGCGGCAGTGCCGGCGGCGAGGCGACGGGGGTGGTCGTGCGTCCAGCGCGTGACGCGACCGAACAGGGACTGCACGGCGGTCTCGACCGCCTTCTCGGCATGATTCAGGGAATCCAAACGACTGCTTCCGGCCAGGGAACGTGGGTTCGGCGCTTGCCAGAATCCCATTCCGGTTTGATAAATTCGCAGCCCGGCAGGTCGTGCCTGCGCGGGCGCGCATAGAATCGGGCGACTTTTTCGAGGAAGTTGTCGACAAAAGACGACACGAAGTTCGAAATCGCCAGCTTTCGCTCGCCGGGTCGGCTGCCATGTGGTAATGGCAGACCGTCCTGCGCGAGCGACTATAGCAGTGGGTTGTAAAGTTGATCCCCCAAAAGAGGGAGCTTTACAGTCTCTTTTACAAGCCTTGCATCTTCCGGTCATGCGGCTAGCGCAGCGCTCCGGACGGGCAAGGTCGCGCCGTCCGCCCCGAATTTCCCAGCCGATGACCTCCACGCCGACCCCCGTCCAACCCTCCGACCGCGTCCTGGAGGCCATGCAGATCAGCCTGCGCGGCTGCGAAGAGCTGCTGCCCGAGTCCGACTGGCTCAAGAAGCTGATGCGCGCCGAGGCCACCGGCCAGCCGCTGCGCATCAAGCTGGGGCTGGATCCGACGGCGCCCGACATCCACATCGGCCATACCGTCGTGCTCAACAAGATGCGCCAGCTGCAGAACCTGGGGCACACGGTGATCTTCCTGATCGGCGACTTCACCTCGCTGATCGGCGACCCGTCCGGCCGCAACAACACGCGCCCGCCGCTGACCCACGAGCAGATCAAGGCCAACGCCGAGACCTACTACAAGCAGGCCAGCCTGGTGCTGGATCCGGGCAAGACCGAGATCCGCTACAACAGCGAGTGGAGCGACCCGCTGGGCGCGCGCGGCATGATCCAGCTCGCCGCCAAGTACACCGTCGCCCGCATGATGGAGCGCGACGACTTCACCAAGCGCTTCGCTGCGCAGACGCCCATCAGCGTGCACGAGTTCCTCTATCCGCTGATGCAGGGCTACGACTCCGTGGCGCTCAAGAGCGACCTCGAACTCGGCGGCACCGACCAGAAGTTCAACCTGCTGGTGGGCCGCCACCTGCAGCAGGAATACGGCCAGGAGCCGCAGTGCATCCTGACGATGCCGCTGCTCGAAGGGCTGGACGGCGTCGAGAAGATGTCCAAGTCCAAGAACAACTACGTGGGCATCACGGAAGCGCCAAACGACATGTACGCCAAGATCCTGTCGATCAGCGACGTGCAGATGTGGAAGTGGTTCACGCTGCTCAGCTTCCGCGGCGAGGCCGAGATCGCGTCGCTGAAGGCCGAGATCGCGGGCGGCCGCAATCCGAAGGACGCCAAGGTGATGCTGGCCAAGGAGATCACCGCGCGCTTCCATTCGGCGGCGGCGGCCGACGCGGCGGAGCAGGACTTCCAGAATCGCTCGAAGGGCGGCATCCCGGACGACATCCCGGAAGTGACGATCGCCGGCGCGCCCGTCGGCATCGCGGCGCTGCTCAAGCAGGCGAGGCTGGTGGAATCGAACGGCGAAGGCAATCGCCTGATCGACGGTGGCGGCGTGCGCATCGACCAGGTCGTGATCAGCGACAAGGGCCTGAAGGTCGAGCCGGGCACCTACGTCGTGCAGGTCGGCAAGCGCAAGTTCGCGCGCGTGACGTTGACGGCCTGAGCGTCAGTTCTTCTGCAGGTACTTCAGCAGCGGCTCGTCGTAGGCCGCGGCGCCGTGATGCGACAGGTTGATCGCCGGATCGATCAGCACCTGGCCGCCGATCGCGCGCCAGCGGTCGCAGAAGGTGAAGTCCTCGCCGACGAACTGGCCGTCGACGATCGTGGTGTCGAACAGCGCGTAGAAGTTCGCGTCGTCCTTGGCGACCGGGTTGGTCAGGCGCAGCGACGCGTGCGCGGCCACCATCTGCTCGAGGCAGTCGCGGCGCAGGCGCATGAAGCCGGTGCCCACGCGTTCGACGGCGATCAGGCGCTGCGCGTCCATGCCGATCGCCGGGCCGAACTTGACCGCGAAGTCGATCTTCGTGCGGCTCTTGCGCTGGTAGACGCCGGCGACGAACGGGGCGGCTATCGTCGCCAGCCGCAGCAGGTCGTCGGGCGACCAGGACAGGTCAGCGTCGATGAAGACGAGATCGCTGCAGTCGCTGGCCAGGAAACGCGCCACCAGCTTGTTGCGCGCGTCGGCGATCAGGCTGTTGCCGATCTCGAAGTCGATCTGCGGCGAGCGCCAGCCGTGCTGCTGCAGCGCCGACATCGTGCGCACCAGCGACGCCGTGTAGTGCGCGTTGACGTTGCCGTCGAGGCAGGGCGTGGCGATGAACAGGGTCGGCGTGGCGGGCATGGCGGACGGTGCGGCAACGGGCGCTTCATCGTACGCGAAGCGTGCGCCGCGCATGGTCACTAAACTCATGCCATGACCGAACTGAATTCCGCCAGCCTCACGCTGGACACGCTGCTGCTGCGCGCCGACCGCCTGCTGGCGCGCCTCGAAAACGTGCTGCCCGAGGCGTCCGCCGATCCCGACTGGTCGGCCTCCATCGCGTTCCGCTACCGCAAGCGCGCCCCGGGCGCGTTCGGCGCGGGCGCGCGCGGCGTGCTGGAGCCGGTGCGCCATGTCGCGCCCATCGCGCTGGACAACCTCAAGGAAGTTGACGCGCAGAAGGAGCGCCTTCGCGCCAACACGGCGCAGTTCGTTGCGGGCCGCTCGGCCAACAACGTGCTGCTGACCGGCGCGCGCGGCACCGGCAAGAGCTCGCTGATCAAGGCCTGCCTGCACGAGTTCGCGCCCCAGGGGCTGCGGCTGATCGAGGTCGACAAGTCCGACCTGGTCGACCTTCCCGACATCGTCGCGCTGACCGAAGGCCGCGCCGAGCGCTTCATCGTCTACTGCGACGACCTCAGCTTCGACGAAGGCGAGGCCGGCTACAAGGCCCTGAAGTCGATGCTGGACGGCACGGTCTCGGCGTCCTCGGACAACGTGCTGGTCTACGCGACGTCCAACCGGCGCCACCTCCTGCCCGAGCAGATGAAGGACAACCTCGCCGCCACGCACGACGAGGACGGCGAGCTGCATCCCGGCGAGGCGATCGAGGAGAAGATCTCGCTGTCGGAGCGCTTCGGCCTGTGGATCAGCTTCTACCCGTTCAGCCAGCCCGAGTACCTGGCCATCGTCGGCCAGTGGCTGCGGCACTTCGGGCTGGACGACGCGGCTGTCGCGTCGCTGCGCGCCGAGGCGCTGGTGTGGGCGCTGGAACGCGGCTCGCGCTCGGGCCGCGTGGCGTATCAGTTCGCGCGCGATCGTGCCGGACGCCTGGGGGACGCGGCATGAGCGCCCAGCCGCCCGAGATCAGCGACGCGGACCGCCGCGCGCACACCGAGATCGTCGATTCGGAGGACGCGCCGTCGCACTACGGCGAACGGCCGATCACCGAGGTCGCGGTCGGCGTGCTGGTCGACGCGCAGCAGCGCTTCCTGCTCACCTCGCGCCCGGCGGGCAAGGTCTACGCCGGCTACTGGGAATTCCCGGGCGGCAAGCTCGAGGCCGGCGAGACCGTGGAGCAGGCCCTGCGGCGCGAACTGCACGAGGAAATCGGCATCACGATAGGCGCCGCGCATGCGTGGCACGTGATCATGATGGACTACCCGCACGCGCGCGTCCGCCTGAACTTCTGCAAGGTGTTCGAGTGGACGGGCGAGTTCGAGATGCGCGAGGGCCAGCGCATGGCGTGGGAGACGCTGCCGGTGCAGAGCGTGCCGGTGCTGCCCGGCACGATTCCCGTGCTCGAATGGTTCGCACAGGAGCGCGCCTTCGCGGGCGCGACGCACTCCGGCTGAAGCGTCCTAGCGGACGCGCGGGTCGACCAGCACGTCGAGCTCGCCGCCCGGGCCGCTGACCACGAGCAGGCCGTGCTGCTGCATCAGCATCACGGCGGCGCCGTCCGAGGCCCGCGTGCCGCCGATCAGGCCGCCCGGCAGGGGCGCGCCCTGCGACGCGTTCGCGGTCGGCAGGACCGGGTTGAGCTGCAGGTCGATCGGCTGCAGCGTGAAGCTGCCGGCGGTCATCGAGCCCTCGACCAGCGTGCCCGCCACCGCGCCGATGGCGGAGAAGCCGGCCGCCGGCACCGCCGGGTCGGCGAAGCCCACTGCGAAGACGTTGCCGGCCGCCGACTGGTCGGCCTGCAGCAGGATCACGCCGCCACCGGAACTCGCCAGCTGGAAGTCGAAGCTGTCGTTGTCGGCGGCGTCGGTGGCCGTGAAGATCGGGCCGCTGTTCGTCAACGCGTAGGCGCGCAGCGATGCCGCCGGGCAGGTCGCGATCGTCTGCGGCGTGGCGTCGGCGCACACCGTCATGGTCGTGCCGGCGATGGCCATCGTGCGCACGGTGCTCGCCGCGGCCGCGCCGGCGGGACGAGTCACGCCCAGCACGGTGAAGGTCTTGCCGTCGTAGTCGGCCGGGTCGCCGACCGGCGTGTTCATGCCGATGAAGGCCTCGGGGCCGTGGCCGAAGTCGGCCTGGCCTGCCAGGATGCTGGCCCCGGCGTTGAACAGCGCGCCCGACGGGAACACGTCGCCGGCGGGGTGCTGCACGAAGGTGTGCTCGGTCTGGGTCGGGGCCGTGGCGAACTTGATCGCGCCGGGCTGCAGGCCGACGACGACGTTGTCGCGCAGGCCGGTCGCGCTGAACAGCTCGTAGTAGCCTTCGCGAGCATCGGCCAGCGTGACGTGGGCCTCGGCGCCCGTCTGGCCGCTGCGGTCGATCGAGCTGGCCGCGAACCCCTGCGCGACGGGGCCGTCGTAGTCGGCGGTCACGGTGGTGGTGACGGTGAAGGTGAGCACGCCCCCGGCGGGAAGCGTGAACGACGTGCTGGTGTTGGCGGCGTCGAACATCGGGCAGGTGGCGTTCTGCGGCGTGCAACTGACACCCTGGGTGGCCAGCGGCGACGTGCCGTCCGCCAGCCGCACGCTGCTGGTGCTGAGCGTCACGCGCGTCACGTCGCTGGACGACGGGTTCGTCACGGTGAACACGAAGATCGCCGGGTTGCCGCGCGAGAGCGGGCCATTGGCGTCGGTGGCCGTTATCGTCAACGGAATCGGCCGGTTGTCGGACGGCGACCCGTCGCAGCCCGCAAGAGCGGCTCCGAGGACGAGGACGGCGACGAGCGCACGGCAGCGCGGTCGCGCGGGCGCGAGCAGAACGAACATGGAACTTCCTCCCGGGGATGGCGCCGGCTGTGCATGCGTGGCATCGCCGGTCTGTGGCGTGCATTCTATTTGGCGGCCCGGCTCGTCGGCCGGCGGTTCGCTACACTCGACGGATGACCTGGCTCGACGAAGTGAAATGGGATCGCGACGGCCTCGTGCCCGCGATCGCGCAGGAGCGCGGCACCGGCGACGTGCTGATGTTCGCGTGGATGAACCGCGAGGCGCTCGCGCGCACCGCCGAGACCGGGCGCGCCGTCTACTGGAGCCGGTCGCGCCAGAAGCTGTGGGCCAAGGGCGAGGAGTCCGGCCACGTGCAGCAGGTGCACCAGCTGCGGCTCGACTGCGACAACGACGTCGTGCTGCTCGAGGTCACCCAGCTGGGACACGAGCCCGGCATCGCCTGCCACACCGGCCGCCACAGCTGCTTCTTCCAGAAGCTGGTCGACGGCCAGTGGACGCCGGTCGAGCCGGTGCTGAAGGATCCGGAGAGCATCTACAAATGAGCGGCAACGACAGCCTGGCCCGCCTCGCGGCGGTCATCGAATCGCGCAAGCCGGCCAACGGCGGCGACCCGGCCGCGAGCTACGTGGCGCGCCTGTTCGACAAGGGCACCGACGCGATCTTGAAGAAGGTCGGCGAGGAGGCCACCGAGACCGTGATGGCCGGCAAGGACGGCGACGCGAGGAAGATCGTCTACGAAGTGGCCGACCTGTGGTTCCACTCGATGATCGCGCTGAGCCACTTCGGCCTGTCGCCGGCGGACGTGATCCGCGAGCTCGAGCGCCGCGAGGGGCTGTCCGGCCTCGAGGAATTCGCGCTGCGCAAGTCGCAGCAGCGCGACGGCGAATCCAAGGCCTGATCCGGGAGGAAACGATGTCGACAGAAGTCCAGACCTGGCGCGAGGAACCGCGCACGCTCACGCACGTGATGTACGCGCTGCACACCGTCACGTGGTTCTCGGGCGGCATCTTCTCGGTGATCGCCATCCTCATCAACCTGGTGAAGTCCGGCGACCTGCCTGACGACTTCTACCGCAGCCACTGGCGCTGGCAGGCGCGCACCTTCTGGTTCGCGCTGCTGTGGTTCCTGGTGACGAGCCCGCTGTGGCTGCTGTTCGCGCTGCCGGGCATGGTCGCGTACGGCGTGATCGGCCTGTGGTACCTCTACCGTTGCCTGCGCGGCTGGATCGCGTTCAACGATCGCCGCCCGATGACCGCCTGATCCAGGAGCCCGCGATGTCCCACGACCCGAACTGCATCTTCTGCAAGCTCGTCGACGGCAAGATCCCGTCGCGCAAGGCCTACGAGGACGACGAGATCCTCGTGTTCCACGACATCTCGCCGTGGGCGCCGGTGCACCTGCTGCTGATCCCGAAGAGGCACATCCCGTCGATGGTCGAGGTGACGCCGGCCGATGCGCCGCTGCTGGGCAGGATGATGGCGATGATCCCGAAGCTGATGCTCGACCATGGCGTGACCAACGGGTTCCGCATCATGGTCAACACGGGCCAGGACGGCGGGCAGGAGGTGGCGCACCTGCACCTGCACGCGATCGGCGGCCCCAGGCCGTGGGCCAAGGGGTGAATCCCGGAAGCTTCGCGAAGCCGACACGGCGGTCAACTAGAATGCCGGGTGTACCTGCCGCGTGAGTTGGCAGGCCGTACGCCTTGGAGAATCGTTATGGGATCGTTCAGCATCTGGCATTGGTTGATCGTTTTGGTCGTGGTCTTGCTGATCTTCGGAACGGGCAAGCTGAAGAACATGGGCAAGGATCTCGGCGGCGCGGTCAAGGGCTTCAAGGACGGCATGCGCGAGGGCAGTTCGGACACCCCCGGCACGCCGCCGCAGGTGCCCGTCAATCCGGCGCGCGACCCGAACACGGTCGACGTCGAGACGAAGACGCGCACCTGATCCGCTGACGCATGCTCGACTTCGGCTTCGACAAGATGGCGCTGATCGGCGCGGTGGCGTTGATCGTCATCGGGCCCGAGAAGCTGCCGCGCGTCGCCCGCACCGTGGGCACGCTGCTGGGCAAGGCGCAGCGCTACGTGGCGGACGTCAAGGCCGAGGTCAACCGGTCGATCGAGCTCGAGGAGTTGCAGAAGATGCGCTCGCAGTTCGAGACGGCCGCGCGCGACGTGCACGACACCGTGCACAAGGAATTCAACGAGACCCGCGACGCCATCGCGGGCGGGATGTCGTCGCTGGGCGACGCCGGCGATCCGCCGGTGATGACGGCGCGCGATCCGAGCGATCCGACGCCGCACTACGCCGGGTCGAGGGCGCCGGCGTACAAGCCGCCGAAGAAGAACTGGCGCGTCAAGCGCGCGGCGGTGCCGGCCTGGTACAAGCAACGCAACGGCGTGCGCATGCACGCGCAGTCGGGCGCCGCGCGCGTGGCGCGCTTCCGCCCGCGCGGCAGCAACGGGAGCGCGATTTGAGCGCGATCGCCGCCGCCCCCTTCCTTTTCCGGATTCGCTGAATGGCCGACCAACACGACGAGCTCGCGGGCACCGAGCAGCCCTTCGTCGCGCATCTGATCGAGCTGCGCGACCGCCTCGTGCGGTCGCTGATCGCGGTGGCGGTGGTGTTCGCCGTCCTGTCGTTCTTCCCCGGCCCGGCCGCGCTGTACGACCTGCTGGCCAAGCCGCTGGTGGCGCAACTGCCGCAGGGCTCGCACCTGATCGCCACCAACGTGATCTCGCCGTTCCTGGTGCCGCTGAAGATCACGCTGCTGCTGTCGTTCCTCGTGGCGCTGCCGGTCGTGCTTTACCAGCTGTGGGCCTTCATCGCGCCCGGCCTCTACAGCCACGAGAAGCGGCTGGTGCTTCCGCTGGTCGTCTCGAGCACGGTGCTGTTCATCGGCGGCGTGGCGTTCTGCTACTTCTTCGTGTTCGGCCGCGTGTTCCACTTCATCCAGAGCTTCGCGCCGAAGAGCGTCAACGTGGCGCCGGACATCGAGGCCTACCTCGGCTTCGTGCTGACCATGTTCCTGGCCTTCGGCGCCACCTTCGAGGTGCCGATCGTGGTCGTCGTGCTCGCGCGCATGGGCGTCGTGAGCGTGGCCAAGCTGCGCGAATACCGCGGCTACTTCATCGTCATCGCGTTCTGCATCTCGGCCGTCATCACGCCGCCGGACATGGTGTCGATGCTGGCGCTGGCGATCCCGATGTGCCTGCTCTACGAGGTCGGGCTGTGGGCCGCGGCGCTGACGGTCAAGAAGCCCGAAGAGAGCACCAGCGAAGCGTCCTGAGCGCGGCTCAGTTCTGATCCGCGTCGCGCGGCCTGGCCGGCGGGCGCTTGGCCACCGGCACGCTCAGCGTCATCGCGTCGCTGCCGCGCTGCACCGCCAGCACCGCGCTCGACGGCGGCTTCAGCGCGCCGACCGCGCGCAGCAGCTGCGCGGTGTTGGAGATCTTCACGCCGCCGATCGCGGTCACCACGTCGCCCGGCTTCAGGCCGGCCTGCGCGGCGGGGCCGTCGCGCAGCACGCCGGTGACGAGCACGCCTTCCTTGACCGGCAGCTGGAAGCTGTCGGCGAACTCGGGCGTCAGGTCGCGCGGCTGCACGCCGATCCAGCCGCGCGTCATCTGGCCGTCGCGGATGAGCGCGTCCATCACCTCGCGGGCGATGTCCACCGGGATCGCGAAGCCGATGCCCATGCTGCCGCCGCTGCGCGAGAAGATCGCGGTGTTGATGCCCACGAGCCGGCCTTCGCTGTCGACGAGCGCGCCGCCCGAGTTGCCCGGGTTGATCGCGGCATCGGTCTGGATGAAGTTCTCGATCGTCGACAGCCCGAGCTGGTTGCGATCAAGCGCGCTGACGATGCCCGACGTCACCGTCTCGCCGACGTTGAACGGGTTGCCGATCGCCAGCACCGGATCGCCGACCGAGACCTGCTTGATGTCGCCGAACGGGATCACCGGCACGTTGTCCAGCGAGACCTTCAGCAGCGCGAGGTCGGAGTCGGCGTCGGTGCCCACCACCTTGGCGCTGGCGGAACGGCCGTCGGACAGCGTGACCTCGATGTCGTCGGCGCCGTCGACCACGTGCTGGTTGGTCAGCAGGTAGCCGTCGGCCGACACCAGCACGCCCGAGCCCAGGCCGGTCTGCGTCTGGTTGCGGCCGTTGAAGAAGTCGCGCGGCCAGGGCTGCTGCGCGCCCGCCGCGGCGCGGCGCAGCGTCGTCTTGCTCGCGGTGATCGACACGACCGCCGGCGCCGCGCGCCGAACCGCCGCGGCGAAGCTGGTGGACGTCGCGCCGCGCGCGGGCAGCGCGGGCGCGACCGCCGGCGCGGGCAGGGCGGGCGCGGCCACGAGCGTGCGCGACGACGCCCACCACTGCGGCTTCCAGGCGGCCAGCACCACGACGACGGCGAGCGCGATGGTCACCGCCTGGGCGAACAGCAGCCAGAGCCTGCGCATCATCGGGCGTCCGCGATCGGCGCGGTCAGCGCCGCGGACTTCGCGCGGACGACCCACGCATCGATGACGCGTTCGAGCACCGGCAGCGGCAGCGCGCCGTGGTCGATGATCTCCTGGTTGAACGTACGCAAGTCGAAGCGGTCGCCGAGCGCGTCGTGCGCCTTCTGGCGCAGGTCGCGGATCTTCAGCTCGCCCAGCTTGTAGCCGAGTGCCTGGGCCGGCCAGACGACGTAGCGGTCGACCTCGGCCGTCGCATCCTCGCGCGCCAGGCCCGCGCTGTCGACCAGGTAGTCGATCGCCTGCGCCCGCGTCCAGCCGAGCGCGTGGATGCCGGTGTCGACGACCAGACGGCCGGCGCGCCAGGCCTGCGCGCGCAGGTAGCCGTAGCGCAGGGTCGGGTCGTCGTACAGGCCCAGTTCGTCGCCCAGGCTTTCGGCATACAGCGCCCAGCCCTCGACGTACGCGTTGACCAGCGCGGTGCGGCGGAACATCGGCAGCTGCAGCAGCTCGTGCGCGCGCGAGATCTGCAGGTGGTGGCCCGGCACGCCCTCGTGCAGGAAGGTGTCGGCCATCGCCCACTTGGGACGCGACGCGAGCGCGACGGCGTTGGCGTTGAACCAGCCGGGCGTCGAGGCGTCGGCGGCGCCCGGCGAATAGAACTCCACCGTGTTCGCGCCCTGGTAGCTGGGGATCGCGCGGATGCCGTACGGCGTGCGCGGCAGCGTCACGAACAGCTTCGTGAGCTGCGGGTCGATGCGCTTGGCGATGTCGCGATAGCCGGCCAGCAGCTCGTCGCCGTTCGTGTAGAAGTACTTCGGGTCGTGCGCGAGCTGGTCGGCGAACTCGGCGTAGCTGCCGGTGAAGCCGACCTGTTTCATCACGGCGTCGATCTGGGCGTGGATGCGCGCCATCTCGTCCAGCCCGATCTGGTGCACGGCCTTGGCGTCGAGCGGCAGCGTCGTCGAGCCGCGCACGAACAGCTTGTAGACCTCGACGCCATCCGGATAGGCACTCATCGCGCCGTCCTCGGGGCTCACCGGCAGCAGCTCGTCGACGACCACCTTGCGCAGCTCGAGGAAGGCCGGCGCGACCTGCGCCTGCAGCACGCTGGCGGCCTCGTCCTGCAGCGCCGTCCTGACGTCCGCGGGCACGTCGGCGGGCAGGTGCGTGAACGGCGCGAGCAGCGGTTGCTCGGTGAGCGGCTTGGCCAGCAGCTTGTCGATCTGGTCGGGTACCTGCGACAGCGACGCCTTGAACGTGACCCAGCCCAGGCGCTTGCCTTCGCGCAGCCAGAAGATGTCCTGCGCGATGCGCTGCGGCATCGCCTTCAGGCGCGCCAGCGCGTGGCGCGCGTCGAGCTCGGTGCGCACGGGGAAGTCCTGCATCATCGACGGCAGGCCCAGCTGCACGCCGTTCTTGGCGGAGATCACGCGCGTGTGCATGGCCGGGTACTTCTGCCAGTCGACGGCCAGCTGGGCGTCCTGCAGCGCGAAGTCGTAGGAGATGCGGTCCTCGCCGGACAGCACGTCGACGTCGACATGCTTCAGCGCCTTCAGGTGGTCGCGCTCATGCTGCTCGATGCGCGCGACGGCCTCGGGCGAGGCATCGCGCAGCTTGTCGTCGTAGCGATGGTCGCCGACGGCCGTCGCCCACTCCGGGAACTGCTGCATGTGCCATTGCCAGTCGGCGTCCAGCAGCGCGCGAAAGCGCGTCGCCTCGAGCGTGGCGTGGAAGCGCCGGGCGTCGCCGGGCGACGGCGCGAGTGGCGTCCTCGGCGTGGCCAGCGGTTGCGCGTGGGACGCGGCGGCGGCGCACAGCGCGACGACGGCCAGTTGGATCCTGAGTCGGTATGGAAGAGTCACGGCGGTCGCGGCAGGGACTTCGAAGCGACGAGTGTGGCACGCGGCGCCACCGTGGAACAATCGGTTCGATGCCCACGCACCACACCGCCGCCGTCGACATGTCAGCGTCCCGCGCGAGGCTGCCGTTGCTCGTCACGATGGGCGACGCGAGCGGCATCGGCCCCGAGATCATCGCCAAGGCCGCGGCTGCCGGCGAGCTCGGCGACGCGGTCGTGGTGGGCGACGTGGGCGTGCTGCGGCGTGCCGTCGCGGCCTGCGGATTGACGATGCCGCTGGCGGCGCTCGAGCACCCGTCCGACCTCGCGGCCTGCCCGCCCGGCACGCTGGCCGTGTGCGCGTCCGCCGGCCTCGAAGGCGGCCTGGCGACGCTGGCGTTCGGCGCGGTCGATGCGCGCGCCGGCGCCGCCGCCGCGCGCTGCATCGAGCAGGCCGTCGCTTGGATGCGCGAGGGTGCGGGCCGCGCGATCGTCACGGCGCCGATCCACAAGGAGGCGCTGTCGGCCGCGGGCGTCAAGTTTCCCGGCCACACCGAGATGCTGCAGTCGCTGGCCGCGGCGCCGGGCGAGCCGCCGCCGCCGGTGCGCATGATGCTGACCAACGACGAGCTGCGCGTGGTGCTGGTGACGATCCACATGAGCCTGCGGCGCGCCATCGATGCGCTGTCCACGCAGGGCATCGTCGACACGCTGGCCATCACGCACGCGGCCGGCCTGCGCTTCGGCCTGGCCGCGCCGCGCATCGCCGTCGCCGGCCTGAACCCGCATGCGGGCGAGGGGGGCCTGTTCGGCGACGAGGAGATCGAGCTCATCGCGCCAGCCATCGCGCAGGCGCGCGCCGCCGGCATCGCGGCCAGCGGGCCGTTCGCGCCGGACACGGTCTTCATGCGCGCCCGCGACGCGGCCGGCAAGCCGGGCGAATTCGACTTCGTCGTCGCGATGACGCACGACCACGGCCTGATCCCGGTCAAGTACCTCGGCGTGGAGCAGGGCGTCAACGTCACGCTGGGGTTGCCGTTCGTGCGCACCAGCCCGGATCACGGCACGGCGTTCGACATCGCCGGGCGCGGCGTGGCCGATCCCGCGAGCCTCGTCGCCGCGGTGAAGATGGCGCGTCGGCTGGCGCCATGAGAAAAGCCGCCGGCCCTCGCGGGCGGGCGGCTTGTCCGATTCAGTTGCGCGCCGGTGCGCGCAACGTCACGACATCACTTTTTCAGCGAGTCGCGGATCTCGCGCAGCAGCATGACGTCTTCCGGCGTCGGCGCGGGCGGCGCGACCGGCGGCGGCGTGTTGCGCTTCAGCTTGTTGATCTGCTTGACCATCAGGAAGATGATGAACGCGAGGATGATGAAGTTGATCGCCACGGTGATGAAGTTGCCGTACGCGAACACGGCGCCGGCCTTCTTGGCGTCGGCCAGCACGGTGCTCGTCTGGCCCGCGAGCGGGATGAAGTAGTTCGAGAAGTCGAGCCCGCCCGTGACCTTGCTCACCAGCGGCATGATCAGGTCGTTGACGACCGAGTCGACGATCTTGCCGAAGGCCGCGCCGATGATCACGCCGACGGCGAGATCCATCACGTTGCCCTTGACGGCGAATTCCTTGAATTCCGTTGCGAATCCCATGAGCCTTCTCCTGAATTTGTAGCGTTGAACTGATCGAGATCATTGTGGGTGCACGTCGAGACCCGCCTGCACGCAATGTCCGGATCGCAGTATTACCGCGCTGGGAATCGCGTCAACACCGGGCGTCGGCGGCCCGTGTGCGAGTTGGCGTACCAAGGGTTTGCCTGTGGTGCGCAGGTCACTCGAACGCGTGGTTGTGCACGCTAAACTCAATGGCGTTGCCCAGAACTGAAATTCAGCTCGAGGATGCTCATGAGTGAAAGCGTTGTAGTGCACGACGGGATCGACGAAAGCAAACGGATGTGGGTGGCCGCCACGTGCGGTGTGGGAGCGGTGGCAGGCCTGGCGACGGCGGTGCCGTTCGTGAGCACCTTCGCGCCGTCCGAGCGGGCCAAGGCCGCGGGCGCCGCGGTGGAGGTGGACATCGGCGACATCAAGGTCGGCGAGAAGAAGACGGTCGAATGGCGCGGCCAGCCGGTCTGGATCGTGCGCCGCTCGCCCGAGATGGTCGCCTCGCTGTCCAAGGACACCGCCGAACTGGCCGACCCCGATTCGAAGCGCAACCCCGACGAACAGACGCCGCCCTACGCGCGCAACGAGCATCGTTCGATCAAGCCCGATGTCCTCGTGGTCGTCGGCATCTGCACGCACCTGGGCTGCTCGCCCGGCGACAAGTTCGCGGCCGGCGCGCAACCCTCGCTGCCCGCCGACTGGCCCGGCGGCTGGCTGTGCCCCTGCCACGGTTCGACGTTCGACCTGGCCGGGCGCGTGTTCAAGAACAAGCCCGCGCCGGACAACCTGCGCGTGCCGCCGCACATGTACCTGAGCGACAGCAGGCTGGTGATCGGCGAAGACAAGAAAGAAGCCTGATCCCGAGATTCCGAGACAAACGCCGGCGCCGCGCGCCAGGCCGCTGAATCAAAACAAGAGGACCGCATGTCTGAATTCAAGGTAGCCCCCGCCAACGCCTCTGCCGGTGTCAAGCTGCTGACCTGGGTCGACAACCGCTTCCCCGCGACCAAGCTCTGGAAGGACCACGCTTCCGAGTACTACGCGCCGAAGAACTTCAACTTCTGGTACTTCTTCGGCATCCTCGCGACGCTGGTGCTGGTGATCCAGATCGTGACGGGCATCTTCCTGGTGATGCACTACAAGCCCGATGCGACGCTCGCGTTCGCGTCGGTCGAGTACATCATGCGCGACGTCCCCTGGGGCTGGCTGGTGCGCTACATGCACTCCACCGGGGCCTCGGCGTTCTTCATCGTCGTCTACATGCACATGTTCCGCGGCTTCCTGTACGGCTCGTACCGGAAACCCCGGGAGCTCGTGTGGATCTTCGGCTGCGCGATCTTCCTGTGCCTGATGGGCGAGGCCTTCATGGGCTACCTGCTGCCCTGGGGCCAGATGTCGTACTGGGGCGCGCAGGTGATCGTCAACCTGTTCTCGGCGATCCCCTTCGTCGGGCCCGACCTGTCGCTGATGATCCGCGGCGACTACGTGGTGTCGGACGCCACGCTCAACCGCTTCTTCAGCTTCCACGTGATCGCGATCCCGCTGATCCTGCTGGGCCTGGTCGTCGCGCACATCATCGCGCTGCACGAGGTCGGCTCGAACAATCCGGACGGCGTCGAGATCAAGGCCAGGAAGGACGCCAACGGCATCCCGCTGGACGGCATCCCGTTCCACCCGTACTACACCGTGCACGACCTGATGGGCGTGGTCGGCTTCCTGATCCTGTTCAGCGCGGTCGTGTTCTTCGCGCCGGAGATGGGCGGCTACTTCCTCGAGGCCAACAACTTCATCCCGGCCGACTCGCTGAAGACGCCGCCGCACATCGCGCCGGTCTGGTACTTCACGCCGTTCTACTCGATGCTGCGCGCCACCACCGACGACATGCTCGTGTGGTTCCGCATCATCGTGGCCGTCGCGGCGATCCTCGCGCTGTGGAAGGGCCGGTTCGGCGGGCTGGGCAAGCTGCTGATCGCCGTCGGCGCGGTGCTGGTGCTGATCGGCATCGGCACGCTGAAGATTACCGGCATCACGGCGCTGTCCGGCTGCGACGCCAAGTTCTGGGGCGTTCTGGTGATGGGCGGCTCCGTCCTGATCCTGTTCTTCATGCCCTGGCTGGACAAGAGCCCGGTCAAGTCGATCCGCTACCGTCCGGGCTGGCACAAGGCGGTCTACGGCGTGTTCGTGGTCACCTTCATGATCCTGGGCTACCTCGGCATCGAGCCGCCGGACCCGCTCAAGACGGCCATCTCGCAGATCGGCACGCTGATCTACTTCGGTTTCTTCCTGCTGATGCCGTGGTGGAGCCAGATGGGCACGTTCAAGCCCGTTCCGGACCGCGTCACCTTCCACGCGCATTGATCGCCATGAACCAACACACCCTCATGAAGCGTTTCATCGCCAGCATCGTCGTGGCGCTCGCGTTCTGCGGCGCGGCCTTTGCCCAGGAAGGCGGCCCGGCCTGGGACAAGTTCCCCATGGAGCGCCTGACCGATCAGGCCGCCCTGCAGCACGGCGCCAAGCTGTTCGTCAACTACTGCCTCAACTGCCACCAGGCCTCGTACATGCGCTACAACCGCATGCACGACATCGGCCTGTCCGACGATCAGATAAAATCCAATCTGCTGTTCGCCGGCGACAAGGTGGGCGACCTGATGAAGACCTCCCTGGCTCCCCAGGATGCCAAGGCCTTCTTCGGAACCGTCCCGCCCGACCTGTCGGTGATCGCTCGCTCCCGTTCCGGTGCCAACGGATCTGGGGCGGATTACCTCTATACCTACCTCAGATCTTTCTATCGGGACGAGACGAGGCCCACGGGATGGAATAATCGCGTTTTCCCGAACGTCGGCATGCCGCACGTGCTGTGGGAGCTCCAGGGCACCCAGCGCGCGGTTTTTGAGGACGAAAAGGGAGAGGGCGGACAGGTCGAGCATGTGTTCAAGGGTCTCAAGCTGGAGACCCCGGGCACGCTCAGCCCAGCCGATTACAACGCCGACGTCGCGGATCTCGTTGCCTACCTGCAATGGATGAGCGAACCGGCGCAGAATTTCCGCGTGAAGCTGGGTGTCTGGGTGCTCATCTTCCTCGGCTTGTTCTGGGTGGTCTGTTGGCGGCTGAATGCGGCGTACTGGAAAGACGTGAGATAGCGTCTTTCGCGACCGCCCTTGAGGTATCCCGACCGGCTTGCCGGTCGACTGTTTTTTGACGATTGATTTTTCGACGGAGCCCCCCGCCATGATGGTGCTGTATTCAGGAACCACCGACCCGTACTCGCACCGCTGCCGCTTCGTGCTGTTCGAAAAGGGAATGGACTTCGAGATCCGCGACGTCGATCTCTTTGCCAAGCCCGAAGACATCGCGCTGATGAATCCGTACAACGAGGTGCCCATCCTCGTCGAACGTGACCTCATCCTGTACGAGTCGCACATCATCAACGAGTACATCGACGAGCGCTTCCCGCACCCGCAGCTGATGCCGGGCGACCCGGTCGCGCGTGCCCGCGTGCGCCTGTTCCTGTTCAACTTCGAGAAGGAACTGTTCTCGAACGTCAACATCCTGGAAGGCCGTGGCGGCGTCAAGCCCAACGACAAGCAGCTCGAGAAGGCGCGCGCGCAGATCCGCGACCGCCTCACGCAGCTCGCGCCGATCTTCCTGAAGAACAAGTACATGCTGGGCGACGACTTCTCGATGCTCGACGTCGCGATCGCCCCGCTGCTGTGGCGCATCGACTACTACGGCATCGAGCTGTCGAAGAACGCCGCGCCGCTGCTGAAGTACGCGGAGCGCATCTTCTCGCGCCCGGCCTACATCGAGGCGCTGACGCCTTCGGAAAAGGTCATGCGCAAGTAAGACGCAGCCGCCGGCCCCGGGCCTGTTGCCCGGGCCGGCGTCCTCGTCGCCCGTCTCCCGCACCTGTTCCCATCCGTCGTTCATGACCCAGGTCAGCACCACCGAGATTCCCGGCAGCTCCACGCGGCCCTACCTGATCCGTGCGCTGCACGACTGGTGCACCGACAACGGCTTCACGCCCTACCTGGCCGTCCACGTCGACCGCTCGGTGCAGGTGCCGATGGAGTACGTCAAGAACAACGAGATCGTGCTCAACGTCGGCTTCGAGGCCACCAGCGGCCTGAAGCTGGGCAACGACTTCATCGAGTTCCGAGCCCGCTTCGGCGGCATGGCGCGCGACATCCTGGTGCCCGTCGACCACGTCGTGGCGATCTACGCCCGCGAGAACGGCCAGGGCATGGCCTTCCCCATGCCCACCGGCGAGGGCGAGGCCAGCGTCGGCGACAACAGCGGCCCGGTGAGCCATTCGCAGGCCCCGGCCTCCGACGGCGCCCCGCGCGGCCTGCGCCTGGCCCCTGCCACCGCCCAGGCGGACGAGGGCACGCCCGCCGAGCCCGCCGAGGACGACGACACCGACCCGCCCGACGCCCCCACGCCCGCGCCCGCCAGCCCGCGCCCGGCGCTCAAGCGCATCAAGTAAAGTCCCAGTCGGGGCACCCCGCCCCGCATGCCGACTTAGCTCAGCTGGTAGAGCATCCGCCTTGTAAGCGGGAGGTCATCCGTTCGATTCGGATAGTCGGCACCATCCGCTTCGCGTCCGGATGGCGATCCGGCGAGCCCGCGGGTCGCGCATCGATATTCTTTTTTGGCGCTTCGTCGCATACTCGATGCCCCTTAACCTGCGGTCACTCGACAACGACGCCATGAAGACGATGCAGACCCGTACCCGCAAGTTCCTCGCCCTCCTGATCGCCGCCACGGCGTTCGTCTCCGCGGCCCATGCCGACCAGCTGGACGACATCAGGAAGAAGGGCGAGATCGTGTTCGGCGTGCTCGGCACCGACGAGCCCAACAGCTTCGTCGACCCGAAGACGCGCGAGATCGTCGGCTACGAGGTCGACCTGGCGAAGGCCATCGCGGCCAAGATCGGTGTCAAGCCGGTGTTCAAGCAGATCGCCGTGGCCGCGCGCATCCCCGAGCTGCAGCAGGGGCGCGTCGACGTGCTGGCGGCCTCGCTGACGCACAACAAGGAGCGCGAGGCGCAGATCGACTTCTCGCTGACGACCTTCGTCACCGGGCAGAAGGTGATGGTCAAGGCCAGCAGCGGCATCGCCGACGTGCCGCAGCTGGCCGGCAAGAAGGTGCTGACCGTCAAGGGCGGCACGCAGGAGGCCAATGTGCGCAAGGCGGTGCCCAGTGTCGACGTCGTCACCTTCGAGACCACGCAGCAGGCCTTCCAGGCGCTGCAGCAGGGCAAGGGCGCGGGCTATGTCAACGACGAAGCCACGCTGATCGACGACCTCGCCAAGCTGGGTCCGGCCAAGAAGGACTACAGGATCCTGCCGACCAACCTCAGCACCGAGCCGCTGGCGCTGGGCCTGCGCAAGAACGAACCCGCGCTGAAGAAGGTGGTCGACGACACGCTGGCCGGCCTGGAGCAGTCCGGCGAAGCCGACAAGATCTTCCTGAAGTGGTACGGCCCCACGACCAAGCTGCAGTTCGACAAGCGCTCGTTCAAGATGGACTCCGACAAGATCTGATCGCCGGCTCTCGATGCCCGGCTTCGACCTCCAGCTGCTGCTGCACGGCCAGTACCACGACTGGCTGGTGGCCGGACTGCTGGTCTCGCTGAAGCTCGCCGGCATCACGATCGCCTGCGCGCTGCCGCTGGCCATCGTGATCGCGCTCCTGCGGCTCGCGCCGTACCGCGCGCTGCAATGGATCGGCACCGGCTACGTCGAGCTGATCCGCAACGTGCCGCTGATCGCGCACCTGCTGTTCTGGTACTTCGGCGCGCCGGAGCTGCTGCCCGACGCGCTCAAGGAACGGCTGTACGCCGGCAGCTACGAATTCGTCGCCGCCGCGATCGGCCTCACGCTGTACGCGGCCGCGTTCATGGCCGAGAACATCCGCAGCGGCATCCGTGCGATCCCGGCCGTGCAGTTCGAGGCCGCGCGCGCGCTCGGGCTCGGCTTCCTCCCCGCGATGCGCCGCGTCGTGCTGCCACAGGCGCTGCGCGTGACGGTGCCGCCGCTGCTGTCGCAGGTCATCATCCTGTGGAACGACACCAGCGTCGCCACCGTCATCGGCGTGGGCGAGATGATGTACCAGGCGGCGCGCGTGGAGACGGCGGCGTTCCACAGCGTCGAGGCCTTCGGCTTCGTCACCGCGGCCTACCTCGCGGGTTCGCTGGCGCTGACGGCCGTGGCCACCTGGATCCACCGGCGCTGGCCGGTGCGCACGCTGTGAGGACGGCGCCGTGATCGAGCTCGTCCAGACCTACTGGCTGTATTTCCTGGTCGGCCAGTATCCGCAGGGACCGCTGGGCGGCGTGGCCGCGACGGTGCTGCTGGCCGCGCTCGCGCTGCTGCTGGCCATGCCCATCGGGCTGCTGCTGGGCCTGGCGCGCGTCAGCAGCGTCGCCGCGCTGCGCCGGCCCGTCACGGTGATCGCGTACCTCGTGCGCGGCATCCCGCTGCTGCTGATGGTGTTCTGGATCTACTTCTACCTGCCCACCGTCACCGGCCACAAGACCGACCAGTTCGCCACCATGCTGATCGCGCTGGTCGTGTTCGACGGCGTCTACCTCGGCGAAATCGTGCGCGCCGGCATCCAGGGCGTGCCCAAGGGCCAGTACGAGGCCGCGCGCGCGCTGGGCCTGAGCCACGGCCGCGCGATGCGGCGCGTGATCCTGCCGCAGGCGCTGCGCAGCATGCTGCCGTCGCTGGTCAACCAGTTCGTCTCGACGATCAAGGCCACGTCGCTGGGCTACATCATCGGCCTGACCGAGGCGTCGTTCATCGCCACTCAGGTCAATTCGCAGGTGTTCGTGCATCCGACCGCCGTCTACCTGATCCTGAGCCTGATGTACTTCGTCCTGTGCTTCGGGCTCTCGCGCGTAGCGCTCATGATCGAGCGGCGCCAGGCGCGCCGCAACCTGCCGCGCCCCGCGCGCTCGCCGGGTTCTCCCGCCATCTCCAACGTGCCCACCGCATGATCCAGTTCAGCAAAGTCAACAAGTGGTACGGCGACTACCACGCGCTCGTCGACATCGACGAGACCATCGCCAAGGGCGAGGTCGTGGTCGTGTGCGGGCCGTCGGGCTCGGGCAAGTCCACGCTGATCCGCACCGTCAACCGGCTGGAGGACATCGCCTCCGGCACGATCACGCTGGACGGCGAGGACATCCACCGCCGCGGCGTCGACGTCAACAAGCTGCGCTCGCGCATCGGCTTCGTGTTCCAGCAGTTCAACCTGTTTCCGCACCTGACCGTGCTGCAGAACTGCACGCTCGCGCCGATCACGATCGGCGGCGCGCGGCCGGCGCAGGCGCACGAGAAGGCGATGGCGCTGCTGGAGCGCGTCGGGCTGGCCCACAAGGCGAACGCGTGGCCGTCGGAGCTGTCGGGCGGACAGCAGCAGCGTGTCGCGATCGCGCGCGCGCTCGCCACGGAGCCGCCGCTGATGCTGTTCGACGAGCCCACCAGCGCGCTCGATCCGGAGATGGTGGGCGAGGTGCTGCAGGTGATGCGCGACCTGGTGCGCGACGGCATGACGCTGGTGGTGGTCACGCACGAGATGGGCTTCGCGCGCGACGTCGCGCACCGCGTGCTGTTCATGGACCAGGGCCGCATCCTGGAGCGTGCCTCGCCGGACGAGTTCTTCAACCACCCGCAGCACCCGCGCGCGCGGCAGTTCCTGGCCGACATCCGCTCGCCGTTCGCCCGCGTCAGCCCTTGACGAGGTGCCAGACGTTGCCCTTGCCGTCGCCGGTGGTGTCGCCGGGCCTGGCGTCCCTGGCGAAGGTGTAGAGCGGCCAGCCCTTGTAGGCCCACTGCTTCGAGCCGTCGTCGCGCGTGACGATGGACCAGTCGCCCGACCCCGTGTCGGCGGCCTGCGCCGCGAGCGGCGGCCAGTTCGTGGCGCACGGCCCGTTGCAGGCGCTCTTGCCGCTGCCCGCGGTGTCCTTGTCGAACGTGTAGAGCGTCGCGCCCGCGGGCGTGGCGAGGACGCCGTTGGAAGACGCGGCGGGCGCCGGGTTCGACGCGGCGGCCGCGGCCAGCGCGGCGACGGCAAGCACGGCGGCGATGCCGCTGGCCTTGATCATGAGACTCTCCGGTTGGGTTTGACAGATCGTGGGATTGGTCGTCGACAGCATCTGGTGCGATTCCATCGTGAACAAGGTGCCAGTGTTTCCCGCGGCCGCGATCCGGCGAACGAAGCTTTTGTCACTTGCTTCGAACCTGGACGAACGCCGGTTCGCGCATATCGATGCGACGACGACGTCCTTTGGTTTTCTCGCGAGCTGCCGAAAATGACTTCATGAAGCCGAGCAACGCGTTCCCGCCCGCCTCGCCGAACCGATCGGCGTAGCGGCGATGTGCGAACTGCTCGGCCTCAACAGCAACGTGCCCACCGCGGCGACGTTTTCGTTCAGCGGACTGTCCGCCCGCGGCGGCCGCACGGGCGACCACGTCGACGGCTTCGGCATGGCCTTCCATGACGGCGAGGGCTGCCGCGTGTTCCGGGATGACGGCCGCGCCTGCGATTCGCCGGTCGCCGACTTCCTGCGCCGCCAGCCGCTGCGCGCCCGCACGGTCGTCGCGCACGTGCGCAAGGCGACGCAGGGCGCGGTCGACCTGTCCAACTGCCATCCCTTCCAGCGCGAATGGCTCGGCCGCCACTGGCTGTTCTGCCACAACGGCGACCTCGGCGCGTTCCGGCCGCCGCTGGACGGCGGCGCGCTGCCGCTGGGCAGCACGGACAGCGAATGGGCGTTCTGCTGGCTGCTGACGCAACTGGGCCGCCGCTTCGCGACCACGCCCGAGTGGCCCGAGCTGGCGCCGGTGCTGGCGGAGCTGATGCCGCAGCTCGCCGCCCACGGCGTGTTCAACATGCTGCTGACGGACGGCAGGGCGCTCTACGCGCACGCGTCCACGAAGCTGAGCTGGGTGCAGCGGCGCCATCCGTACGCGCGTCCGCGCCTGGTGGACTGCGACCTCGAGATCGACCTGGCGACCGCCAACGGGCCGTCCGATCGCATGATCGTCGTCGCGACCCGGCCCTTGACCGTCGGCGAGTCGTGGCACGCGTTCGAGCCCGGCGAGCTGCGCGTCTTCTCCGCGGGGCAGAGCGTCTGGCACGCGCAGACCGCACCTGCCGGGGCCAACGCCGAGATGGCCGCGGCCTGACGTTTCGTCCGCTGGATCGGACGCTTCGTCGCGCGGGCCTGTGCAAGGCGTCGCATCTCGATGAGGATGGCCGCCATCCCGTCCGGAGCCTGCCATGTCCTCTTTCCTTCGCATCGCCGCGGCCTGCGGCTGTTCGCTCGTCGTCGCCTCCGCGACCGCCGCAGCCGCGCCCGAGCCTTCCTGCCACGTCGGCCTCTACGCACTGGCCGACGGCTCGACGCTGGACCTCGCCGCCTCGGCCGAAGGCCAGATGCGCTGGCGCCGGCCGGACGGCACCAGCGGCGCCTTCGATCTCGCGGGCGCGCAGGCGGGCGCGAGCCGGCTCGGCTGGACGAAGCGGCCCGACGGCCACGTCGTCCGGCTGACCGGCGACTGCGACACGCTCGCGTTCGACGGCGCGGCCGGCAAACGCGTGCCGCTGGTCGTGCGCGACGTGCGCTTCCACAGCGACGGCGTCGAACTGGCCGGCCGCCTCGTCCTGCCGCCGGGCACGGCGCGCGTGCCGGTGGTCGTGCTGCTGCACGGCTCGGAGCACGACTCCGCACTGGACTTCGAATCGCTGCAGCGCCGCCTGCCAAGCCAGGGCGTCGGCGCGTTCGTGTACGACAAGCGCGGCACCGGCGCGTCCGGCGGCCAGTACACGCAGGACTTCGACCAGCTCGCGCGCGACGCCGTCGCCGCGCTGGCGCAAGCGCGCCAGCTGGGTGGCGAGCGCGTCGGCCGCATCGGCTTCGAGGGCCCGAGCCAGGGCGGCTGGGTGGCGCCGATCGCGGCGCTGCAGGCGGACGTCGACTTCGTCACCGTCGTCTTCGGGCTGGCCGTCTCCGTGATCGAGGAGGACCGCGAGGCGGTCGCCAAGAACATGGCCGACCATCACCATTCGGCCGCGGACACCGCCAAGGCGATGGCCGTCGTCGACGCCGCGGACGCGCTGGCGCTGCAGCCCACGCTGGAGGCCTACGACCGCTTCGCCGCCGTGCGCGATCCGTGGCGCGACGAGCCCTGGGTCAAGGACGTGCACGGCGACTTCACGTGGATGATCCTGCCCGTCAAGCGCGAGGAGGTGCTCCCGCTGGCCAGGCAGATCGACTGGCATACGCCCTGGCTCTACGACCCGCTCGAGACGATCTCGCGCGTGAAGCCGCCGCAGCTGTGGGTGCTCGGCGAGGACGACCTCGACGCGCCGAGCGCCGAGACCGCGCGGCGGCTGGCGCAGCTCAGGCTGGCCGGCCATCCGATTGCGACGGCGATGTGGCCGCATGCGGAGCACGGCATCTACGAGTACGAGACGGGCGCCGACGGCGAGCGCGTGTCGCTGCGCCAGCCCGAGGGCTATCTCGCGCTGCTGGTGGACTTCGCGCGCGGCGCGCCGTTGAAGCCGGGTTACGGGACGGCGGCGCTGGCGCGGCCGTAGCGGGCGAGGGCGTTGCGCTATCCTGCGCACGCCGTTTCCTTGCGAAAGCACCCGCCATGACCAGTCCCCTCAACGACCTCTTCGAACAGCAGCGCATCGAGAACGCGCGGCTGTCGGGCCAGATCGTGGCGCTCGAGATGGCCGTCAAGCTGTTGTTCATCCAGCATCCGAACCCGACTGCGCTGGGCGCGTTCTACTCGAAGGCGATCGACGGGCTCCTGGACATCACGCTCGCCACGCGCATGCCCGAGGAGATGCGCGACGCGCTGGACCAGGCGCGCAACGGCCTCCTCGAGGCGCTGCGCAACCAGCCCGCGCTCGGCTGATCAGCGTTCGCGGCTCGCCTGCAGCTCGCTGCGTGTCGCGACGAACAGGTTGGTGACGACGTCGCGCTGGCGCGGGTCGATCAGCGAGTCGAGCTTGTCGAAAGTGACCTTCAGCTCGGCGAGCGCCTCCTGCCGGCCTTCGCCTTCGTCGACCTCCGCCGCGATGTAGCTGCGCAGCGGCGCGACCGCGCTGACCGTGCTGGCGCTGCGCCACAGGATGCGCTGCAGCCGGCGTTCGTTATGCTGGCCGACCTCGCCGAGGCTGGCGACGAAGTCGCGCCACGCGTTCTGCTGCGGCGGGGTCAGCGCGAGCTCGGGGACGCCGTCGCGCAGGCGCCTGGCGAATGCGGAGACGAGGTCGCGCGGCGGGCCGGCGTCCTTCGCGTCCCGAGTGTCCTTGTCCGGCCGCGGGCTGTCCGGCTGCGGGCCGCGCATGCCGTGGCCGCCGCCGCCCATCTGCGCCAGCGCGGGGCCGCCGACGGCGGACAGGCCGAACAGCGCCGCGAGGGTCGCGTGGCGGCGTGCGGCGCGCGCGGCGTCGGACGCGGAAGGGGCGGGCGTGTCGGCAGGAGTCACGGCGTGGGCTGGGAGCGGCGGAGACGCCATGTTCGGCGGCCGTCGTTGCTGTCGTGTGTGGACGGCGCGTCCCCGTCGACACGCGCGGATTCATAACCTTTCAGAACGGTTCAAGCCGCTTTCAAGACGTGCGGGACGCGATCCGCGAAAGTTCATTCACCGCCACGAACCCACCCAGGAGCCCGCCATGAACCAAGCCGCCCGCACCGCCTCCCAGTCCACGAACACCGCCGCCGGCCTGCCGCGCCGCCCGCGCTTCGGCGCCGCGATCGTCAGCGTCGCGATGACCGGCGCGCTGTTCGCCACCGTCGTGCTGGGCATGACCTCGATGGCCAAGGACCGCGAGCAGCTCGTCGCCCAGGTCCACGCCACCACCCGCACGTAAGCCTTTCCCACCACCCGCCAAGGAGCCACGCCATGACCACCGCCCGCAACGCCATCGTCACGCCCAACACCAGCGCCGACAACGCGCGCAACCGCCCGGCCGGCCTGCCCCGCCACCAGCGCGTCGGCGCGGCGGTGGCCAGCGTCGTGATCGCCGGCCTGCTGATCGGCGGCGTCGCCTTCGGCATGATCGACTCGGACGAGACGCCCGCCGTCACGGCCGGCACGACGAGCGTGTCGACGCTGGCCTGACTCAGTGCAGCTTGACCAGCGGACGCGCCCGCTTCACGAGGAAGCGCGCCATCGCCAGCACCGCCGTCCGCATCGAGCCCATCACCGCGCGGTGGTGCATCAGGTGCAGGCTCACGTAGACCATGCGTGCGAACAGGCCCTCGACGAACCACGTCGTCGACTTGAACAGGTTGCCCATCAGGCTGCCGACCGTCGCGCTCGAGCCGATCGAGACCAGCGAGCCGTGATCGTGGAAGACGTACGGCGCGCGTGAGCCCGCGTCGGTGCCGGCCGGCAGCTGCAGCAGCGCGTAGAGAAAGTCCGCCTGCTGGTGCGCCGACTGCGCGCGCGGCGGCACGGCCTTGCCGTCGGCCTGCGGGCACCACGCGCAGTCGCCGAACGCGAACACGCCCGGCACGCCCTCGACGCGCAAATGTCCATCGACCTTGACCTGGCCGCTCCGCGTGACCGGCAGGCCCACCTCCGCCAGCAGCGGCGGCGCCTTGATGCCCGCGGCCCAGACGCACAGGTCGGCGGGGTACGCGTTGCCGTCGGCGTCGGTCACGCGGTTCGCGTCGACGCGCACGACGCGGCACGACGTGTTGACCTCCACGTGGCGCTGCTTCAACAGCCGGGTCGCGGCCGCCGACACGTTCTCGGCCAGCGGCGCGAGCAGGCGCGGCGCGCCCTCGAGGATGCGGATGCGCACGTCGCGCGCGGCGTCGATGTGCCGCAGCCCGTACTGCGCGTGCAGCGAGCTCGCCTCGCGCAGCTCGGCAGCCAGCTCCACGCCGGTGGCGCCGCCGCCGATGATGACGATGTCCAGCCCCGCGTTCGGATCGTGGCTCTTGCGCACGTCGGCCAGCGACAGCAGTTGCAGCATGCGCAGGCGGAAGCGTTCGGCGTCCTGCGGGCCGTCGAGCGAGAACGCATGGTCGACGACGCCCGGCACGCCGAAGTCGTTGGACACGCTGCCGATCGCCAGCACCAGCGTCTCGTAGCCGATGCGGCGCTCGGGCAGCACTTCCTCCGCGCCGTCGAACACGGCGCCCACGACCAGCTCGCGCGTCGTGGTGTCGAGGCCCGTCATCGGCCCGTACAGGAACGAGAAGCCGTTGTCGTGCGCCAGCATCTGGTAGGACAGGCCTTCCTGGTGGATGTCCAGCGTGCCGGCCGCCACCTCGTGCAGCGACGGCTTCCAGATGTGGAACAGCTTGGCGTCCACCAGCGCGATGCGCTCGGCGCCCAGCTTGCGGCCCAGCTTGCAGGCCAGTTCGAGTCCGCCGGCGCCACCGCCGACGACGAGGATCTTGAAGGGTTGCTCGGTCATCGATTCGCTTGGTTGGTGTGTCGCCTAGGTGTTTACCACGAGATGCCGTGCGCGATTGGAGGCGGCCCCTCTACGCACTCCGGTTCGCGCCGCGGGTGTTGGAGTCGCGCCAAACGTTGGTGCGGCGGCGCGGGGCGGGCGTATGCTGGCCGGTCCACAGGCTTGTCGAGGAGTCCTCCATGGCGTTCCGCGTTGCCCGCACCGTCTCCGTTTCGCTGCTCGCGCTCGTGGCGGGCATCGCCGCCGCGGCGCAGGTGGATGACGCCACGGCGGTCAGGATGGCGGTGCCGCACGAGTTGGTCATCGCGGGAGACCTGTCGCCGGCGCAACGCGAGGCCATCCTCACGCCGATCAACAACCTCTACGGCTTCTGGAACAACGGCAGCCCGGATTTGCTGAAGAAGGCGCTGTCGCCCGAGTTCTTCGACCACGCGCTGCCGCCCGGCCGGCCGCAGGGCCCCGCGGGGCCGGCGGCGGCGTCCAAGGGCTTCCTCGCCGCGGTGCCGGACCTCGTCGTCACGGTGCTGCAGCAGGTGGTCGCGGTCGACCGCGTCGTCTCGCAGGTGCGCCTGACCGGGCACTTCACCGGCAAGCTGGGCGACGTCCAGGGCAAGGGCCAGGCGATCGACTTCACGGCGATCGACATCCTGCGCGTGCGCGACGGCAAGGTCACCGACAACTGGCACCTCGAGGACAACCTGGGCTTCATGCAGCAGGCGGGGCTGATCGCGAAGTGACGCGTCGCCCACCGGTCGCGGCGGGCGCTTGCAGAACGGATTCCACGGGAGCGTTGCGACCATCTCGCCTGGAGGCGTGCGCAGGCCGCAGCTCGTCGCCATTCGGAGCACTTTTCGTGACGGAGTCGGCGCCGTTCGCCAGGGGCGCGCCGCCACATCCTGTCACGCCACGGCCGGGCTCGCCATTTGCCGATGAGCAAGTGAAACCATCCGGAGGTGAGCCATGATTTCCACTGTCTCCAGTCCCCAAGCGATACCGACCTCGCACCCCGCGCCCTTCGACAAGGGCTGGGTGCCGCAGGGCTACATCGGACCCGTCGCCCTGCCCGGCACCGGCCGCATGGTGTTCTGGACCGGCCGCATCGCGATCGGCCTGCGCTGGGCACCGCCCGAGCGCGTGCAGCACTGATCCGATCCGCGCGCCGGCACCTCGCCGGTGCGCGCCTGTCCGCTGTCTCGCGCGGCGCGCGCGAGCGATCGAACTCATGCCTTGCGCGCCGAGAGACCAAAAAAAATGCCCCGCTCGGCGGGGCATTTCTGTCTGCGGCAGCGGATGCTCGTCGCATCCGCTGCACCGGCGCTTACTTGACGATGATGTCGTTGCGCACGCCCTGGACGCCGTTGGTGTCGCGCGCGAGGCGCTCGGCCATCATGCGTTCGTCGTTGGACTTGGCGAAGCCGGACAGCTGCACCACGCCCTTCATCGTGTCGACCTTGATGGCCATGGCGCTGACAGTCGGGTCTTCGGCGAACTTGGCCTTGACCTTGGTGGTCACGGCGGAATCGTCGACGTAGGCGCCCACGGTTTCCTGGTGGCGTTCGACGGCGCAGCCGGTGGCGGCGACGAGGGTGGTGGCCGCGACCATGGCGGCGATGGCAAGACGAGTGATCATGTTGTGCTCCTGTGCAATCGTTGTGGATTTGGTCATTGAACGATAGGCCGGCCTGCGTCCGGGCGCGATAGGCGGACAGCGGGTCGCCCTGTCGGACGGCACCGACACCGTGCTGCAGCCGCACATCCGGCGCTAACCGACGTTTGCAGGCGGCCGCGGGAAGCTGCTCGGGCCCAGAAGCGTTGCAACGTCGCGCGTGGAGTCGACGGCGTCCTGCACGTGATCGGGCAACGGCAGCCGCGCCGTGATCGTCGTGCCGTGCCCATGCTTCGACTTGATCTTGAGCTGGCCGTGCGACGACTGCACGCGAAAGCGCATGCCCGCCAGCCCGTGCGCCGCGGCGCGCGCGGCGGCCGGATCGAAGCCGATGCCGTCGTCGCGCACGGCGATCATGGCCCAGCCGCCGTGTTCCGACAGGCTCACGTCGACGGTGGACGCGCTGGCGTACTTGGCCGCGTTGGTGAGCGCCTCCTGCACGAGGCGGTACACGGTGAGCTTGCCGGCGTCGTCCAGCGGCAGCTCCTCGATGTCGGTGCGCACCTCGATCTCGCTGCGCTCGGCGAACTCGGTGCACAGGATCTCGAGCGCCGCCTTCAAGCCGAGATTGTTCAGCGACGACGGCCGCAGGTCCTCGATGATGCGGCGCTTCAGCGCGATGCCTTCGTCGAGCGTCTTGACGAGATGCATCATGCGTTCGAGCACCTCGGGCGGCGCGCCGGTGAGCCGGCTGCGCATGCGCGCGACATCGAGCTTGGCGGCGGTGAGCAGGCCGCCGAGCTCGTCGTGCAGCTCGCGGGCGAGGCTGCTGCGTTCGTCCTCGCGCGCGGTCTGCAGGTGCTTGGCGATCTGCGTGATGTCGCGCGTGCGGCGTTCGACCTCGACCTCCAGCCGGTCGCGCTCGAAGCGCAGCTGCGCGGCCCGCTCGACGCGCTCGTCGTCGAAGCGGCGCGCCTGGCGCGCGTACAGCAGCAGCGCGGCCAGGCTCAGCACCACCAGCGCGGCGATGCCGATGCGCGAGAACAGCAGTGTCTCGGTGAGCAGCTCGCGCGACTCGTCGATGCGCGCCGTCTCCACGCGCGCCATGTTGCGCGCCTGGCCCTCGATCGCAAGCATCGTCTCGCGGCCGATGTCGGTCAGCACGACATCGCGCCAGCCTTCGCTGGCCTTGTTGTCGAACATCGTGACCGTCGTGTCGAGCTCGGACATGCGCTGCCGCGTCAGCTCGTCGAGCTTCCTGACGTCGGCGCTGCGGTCCGGCCACGCGGAGTAGATCTGCGCCAGCCTGGCGAGCTGCGCCTGCACCTGCGCGGCCGCGCGGGTGTACGGCTCCTTGTACTCGGGACGGCCCGTCAGCAGGTAGCCGCGCTGGCCGGATTCGGCCGCGATCACCTCGCGCATCAGCGTGCTGACCTCGACGCGCGCCTCCAGCAAGGCCTCGCGGCTGGCGATGACGCTGCGCGCCCGCTCGTGGCCGATCTCGTTGGTCAGCAACACGGCCAGGCCCAGCAGGAGTGCCACCGGAGCCGCGAAGCGGCTGCGCCGCGCGGTTTCCAGCGTTCTCAGAAATGACATGTCAGGTTCCCCGCTACACTTGAACGACTCGGCCCGCCGCTTGCCCCAACGCGACCGCGTGACACCTCGAGGCGAACAGGCCGCTCGTACCGGCAAGTCGCCGACCCGAATTCAAGTTCATCGATTCCGCGGGAGACTACATGATTCGCGTTGTGATCGTCGACGATCATGCGATCGTTCGCTCCGGCCTTCGGCAATTCCTGTCCGACCACGTCGACCTGCGCGTCACGGGCGAGGCCGCCGACGGCCGCGAGGCCCTCGAGCTCGTCCGTGGCGGCGACCTCGACGTGCTGCTCATGGATCTGTCGATGCCCGACCAGAGCGGCGTCGACGCGCTCGCGGCCATCAAGGCGCGCCGCCCGGACCTGCCGGTGCTGATCCTCAGCGGCTTCCCCGAGACGCACTACGCGACCACGCTGCTGCGCCAGGGCGCCAGCGGCTACCTCAACAAGGGCTGCGATCCCGACGACATCGTCAAGGCGATCCGCACGGTGGCGATGGGCCGCCGCTACATCACGGCCCAGGTGGCCGAGATGCTGGCCGACGGCGCCGCGGGCGCCGCGGGACGTCCGCCGCACGAAGGCCTGTCCGAGCGCGAGCTGCAGGTGTTCCTGCGCCTGGCCAAGGGCGAGACGGTGGGCCAGATCGCCGAGGGCATGTTCCTCAGCGTGAAGACGGTCAGCACGTATCGCGCACGCACGCTCGAGAAGCTGCAGCTCGAGACCAACAGCGACCTGACCTACTACGCGCTGAAGAACGGACTGATCCAGTAACGTCGACGGCACGGTCGGACAGGCGCCTCGCCCGAGGCGTCCATTGACCGCCATCGTGCGGATCCTCAGGACGGCCGCGCCGCGCGCGCGACACAATGGTCGACCAGCGCGTCGATCTCGCCCGACTTGTCGAACACCGCGCTCGCGCCGAGCGCCAGGCACTGGCGCCGGATGTCGGCGGTGGCGTAGTTGGTGAGCACCACGCGCTCGAAGGGCGCGTCGGCTTCGTGCAGCGCGCGCAGCACGCCCATGCCAGAGCCCTGGCGCAGGAAGATGTCGATGATCGCGATGTCGCAGCGGTTGCCGGCGTCGCTGAGCCAGGTGAGGGCGCCGGACTGGTCCACGGCGGTGCCCACCACCTTCACGGGGGCCATTTCCTCCAGCGCGGCGATCAGGTTCTCCTGGATCACCGGGCTGTCCTCGACGACGAAAGCCAACAGGTTCG
This sequence comes from Scleromatobacter humisilvae, assembly GCF_023231945.1. Lineage (GTDB taxonomy): Bacteria > Pseudomonadota > Gammaproteobacteria > Burkholderiales > Burkholderiaceae_C > Scleromatobacter > Scleromatobacter humisilvae. The sequence continues at coordinate 853,302 of NZ_JAJLJH010000001.1, read as the reverse complement.
ACATGCCACAAGCCGGTCCGCCGACGATGCCGGCGCGACCTTCTGCTCCACATTGTGCAACGATCGGCATGATGCCGATCAGGCGGGGCGCTTGCTCGCGGCGCCTCCGTTGCGGCGCTTCGATGGCGCCGCGCAGCTCGTCCGCTCGATTCAATCGTTCGGGACGTCTCCGGAGGCGAGATGTTGCCAGGTCGACGGAAACGCGGCCTCGTCGCCGAGGTTGTCGTCGGCATGCAGGTCGAACGGATCGCCGATGCTGAGCGTGGCGCCCGGTTCGAGTTTCGCGTCGTGGCCTTGTCCTGCAGAGAAGTTGTCCATGTCTGCCTCCGTCTTGTGGGCGACCGCTCTGGCGAGCGCTTGTCTACCGTCAGGCCAGTTTGCTCAGGCGTGGCGTTGCTGAACATAGGTAGACCGCCACACCCCTTGTCGGACGCGACCTACAGCGCCACAGAACGAGGGGTGCGCGCGCGTCACGCGTGCGAGCGGGGAGGGCGCTGGGCGATTTGTATCAAGCGGTGCGGGCGTTGTCGGTCTTGACCTACTCGCGGCCGGATCAGGCCTACCGGCGATCGGCTCATTCGCCGATTTGGTGCATGCGGTTCGGGGCGTACCTTAGAGCCATGACTACCTACACCACCCCCCACTTCGCGACCGGCGTCTCCGACAGCAACCTGCGTACGGAGCCTTCCCTGAATCGCGCTCGCCCCGCTTCGGCGGCCCCCTACCGCACGGCTGGCGTCACCAACGAGGCCGCGCTGATGGCCGACGGGAAGACACCCGACTGGCAACCGGGCGCGGCCAAGGGCGGCGTGCCCAAGGCGGCGATCGGCGCGCTCGGCGCGGCGCTGGTCGGCGGTGTCGCGCTGGCCATCGTGCTGCTGGCGCCGTCGAACAAGGTGACCAAGCAGGTCATGCCCGACCCGATCGCGACGGCCACGGCGCAGAACGCCGCGGCCCAGAAGTCGGTCGACTCGACGGACGCGGCCGTCAACCAGATGGAGAAGAATGCGCCGGCCGCGGGCGATGCCTCGTCGCAGCAGGCCGCCGCGCCGGCCGCCGATGCGGCCACCCCGGCTGCTGCGGTCCCCGCGCCCGCCCAGGCCGTGATCCCCGCTGCGCCGCCCGTGGCCACCGCCCCGGTCGCCCGCGTGCATCCGACGCCGGCTCCGGCGCCGCGCGTCGCGCCGCGCCCGGTGCAGCAGAGCGCCCCGGCCGTGACGCCGGACACCTCTGCCGCCCCGGTGGTGACGCCGCCAGCCGACGTTCAGCCGCCAGCAATGCAGCAGACACCTGACGCGCCGACAGTGACCCCGTCGGTTCCGACCCCTGCGCCGACTCCGGATACCCCGGCCCCTACCCCGGCTCCGGCGCCAAGCGAGTAAGGTCGGTCTGAGCAGGAACCCCGCATCGGCCTCGTGCCGATGCGATTTCGGAGAGCCCTCATGACGTTGCACTTCGACTGGTCGCATGTCCCGCACTGGCTGGCCCACCGCCACGTCAACCGGGCCGTCACGCTCGTGCTCGGCGTCATCGGCGTCTCCCTGCTGTTCAGCGCCTTGCGCGTGATCGATGCGGCCGTCTCGGGCGCGCTGATCGAGAGCCCGGCGCTGTCCGTCACGCCGGCCAGTTCGCGGACGGCGGTGTCGCCCGAAGTCCTGGTCGGCACGGAGCCTCCGGCCGCCAGTGCGCCGTCCGACATCAACGCTGTCGAAGTCCCCGACGCCACGGCCGAGGCGATCAGCCTCTGACCCGCCCGTCTCGCTCGACCCCTGAAACCGCGCGCCGCGCGGTTTCTTTCATTTACCGCCTGGGGCTAGCGTCGATTGAACCTTGACCCGGATTGAAGTAGCCTGCCACCCTTTCGCCACGAGCGTTTCCGCGAGCGTGGGCAGCAGGTGGCGCAGCTTGGACGCGACGGCCGAATTGGCGGCCAGGATCGTCCAGCCGTCATCGTCCAGCGGGCCGGCACGCAGGTGCTGGCGCAGCAGGCCGGGCAGCACGTCCGCAAGCGCGTCCAGGCGCGCCTGCGACGCGCGCACGCGCGCCAGCAGGCTGGACAGGCCGCCGTCGCCCGCGAGGCTCTCGCCGAGGGGCCGCGCGAGCGGCACCAGGGACTGCCGGCTCGGCAAGGGCGCATAGAACGCCTGCGGCCGGGGCGCGTTGGGTTTGTCTGGTCGAGGCGGGGCCATTTCTCTGGAGAGTGTAGCGATGCAAATAATGATCACCCACGGCGGCATGTCCCGCACGCGGGTACTGCACGTCAGTCCGGTATCGGTCGTGCTGTCGGTGATGGCCCTGGTCATCGCCACGCTGGCGCTGTCCGGCGCCATCTACCACTACTTCTTCCTCAAGGCCGCGCGCGAGGGCTGGCCGGTGGTCAGCCAGCTGGTCAAGCTGGTGGTGCACGACGAGAGCGCGCAGCGCGACAAGGTCATGCGCGAGAACCTGGACGCGATGGCCCAGAAGGTCGGCGACATGCAGGCGCGCATGATCAAGATCGAGGCGATGGGCGACCGCGTCTCGGGCATGGCCGGCCTGAAGCCGGAGGACCTGTCCGGCGTCACGCGGCCCAAGGGCGGCTCGGGCGGTCCCTTCGTGCCGATGACCAATCCCGGCTACAACGAGCTCAACGGCGCGCTGGACGCCCTGGCCGAGGCCGCGGGCGAGCAGAGCGACGTGCTGACGCTGACGGAGTCGCGCCTGCTCGAGTCGCGCCTGAAGACGCTGATGATCCCGAGCAGCCGTCCGATCGACGTGGCGGTGGGCTCGGGCTTCGGCTTCCGCGCCGACCCGTTCACCGGCCGCGGCGCGCTGCACACCGGACTCGACTTCCCGTCGCCGGTCGGCACGGAGATCCACGCGGCGGCCGGCGGCGTCGTGCGCACCGCCGAGATGCATCCCGAGTACGGCCTGATGCTGGAGATCGACCACGGCAACGGGCTGATGACCCGCTACGGCCACACGTCGAAGATCCTGGTCAAGCCGGGCGACCTCGTCAAGCGCGGCCAGGTCGTCGCCGACGTCGGCACCACCGGGCGCTCCACCGGGCCGCACCTGCACTTCGAGGTGCTGGTGGACGGCATCCCGCAGGATCCCCAGCGCTTCCTGGCCGGCCCGAACGCCAAGCCGACCGTGCAGACGGCGGCCGGCAATTCGACCCCGTTGGGAGCAGAACACCGCTGATCCGCCAGGGTCGCCGCCCTGAAGGGAGGTGACCCCGAATGCTACACTTCGCCGTTTTTCGCCTCCCGGGCGAGCCTGGCCCCTGGCCGGCTTCCTGGCGTGCGCCGGCCGCTGTTTCTCTCGGGGATTACGCGGATCCGTCGTACGGCGGCCTTGCCCTCGCGCGTCGCGTCCCCAGATGCGCCGCAGTGCGAAGTCGCCAGAAGGCTTCGAGAATTTGCTTGCCACCCCTGGCAGGCCCGCGGCTGACAGCCGGCTCCGCCAAAACCGGCCGCCGTGCGTTGTCCGCGGCCTGTCTTCCCGGCCCAGAACCCACGCATGTTGCCCAAGCTTCTTACCCAGATTTTCGGTAGCCGAAACGATCGCCTGCTCAAGCAATACAGGCGCGTCGTCGAGAAGATCGCCACGTTCGAGGCCCCCGTCGCGGCGCTGAGCGACGAGGCGCTCAAGGGCAAGACGGCCGAGTTCAAGGCGCGCCTGGCGGAGGGCAGCACGCTCGACGACCTGCTGCCCGAGGTCTTCGCGGTCGTGCGCGAGGCCGGCAAGCGCGCGCTGAAGATGCGCCACTTCGACGTCCAGATGATCGGCGGGATGACGCTGCACAACGGCAAGATCGCCGAGATGCGCACCGGCGAAGGCAAGACGCTGATGGCCACGCTGCCGGTCTACCTGAACGCGCTGTCGGGCAAGGGCGTGCACCTGATCACGGTCAACGACTACCTCGCGCGCCGCGACGCCGAGTGGATGGGCCGCCTCTACAACTACCTCGGCATGACCGTGGGCGTCAATGTGCCCGGGCTGTCGCGCGAAGAGAAGCAGGCCGCCTACAACGCCGACATCACCTACGGCACGAACAACGAGTTCGGCTTCGACTACCTGCGCGACAACATGGTCTACGAGACCGCCGATCGCGTGCAGCGGGGCCTGAACTTCGCCATCGTCGACGAGGTCGACTCGATCCTGATCGACGAGGCACGCACGCCGCTGATCATCTCCGGCCAGGCCGAGGACCACACCGAGCTGTACGTGCGCATCAACGCCGTCGTGCCGGCGCTCAAGCGCCAGATCGGCGAAGCCGATCCGCGCACCGGCGAGGGCGTCATCGAGCCGGGCGACTTCACGGTCGACGAGAAGGGCCACCAGGTCACGCTGACCGAGTCGGGCCACGAGCGCGCCGAGGAACTGCTGACCGCCGCCGGCCTCCTGGTGGAGAACGCCAGCCTGTACGACGCGGCCAACATCTCGCTGATGCACCACGTGTACGCGGCGCTGCGCGCGAACCACCTGTATCACCGCGACCAGCACTACGTCGTCGCCAACGGCGAAGTCACCATCGTCGACGAGTTCACCGGCCGCCTGATGACGGGCCGCCGCTGGTCGGACGGCCTGCACCAGGCCGTCGAGGCCAAGGAAGGCGTCGAGATCCAGAGCGAGAACCAGACGCTCGCCTCGATCACGTTCCAGAACTACTTCCGCATGTACGCCAAGCTGGGCGGCATGACGGGCACGGCCGACACCGAGGCCTACGAATTCCAGGAGATCTACGGCCTCGAGACCGTGGTGATCCCGCCGAACCGCCCGACGCAGCGCAAGGACGAGCTCGACCTCGTCTACAAGACCGCGCGCGAGAAGTACCTGGCGGTGGTCGAGGACATCCGCGACTGCGTCAACCGCGGCCAGCCGGCGCTGGTGGGCACGACGTCGATCGAGAACTCCGAGCTGCTGTCGGGCCTGCTGCAGAAGGCGCAGATCCCGCACCAGGTGCTCAACGCCAAGCAGCACGAGCGCGAGGCGCTGATCGTCGCGCAGGCGGGCCGTCCGGGCACGATCACCATCGCGACGAACATGGCCGGCCGCGGCACCGACATCGTGCTGGGCGGCAACGTCGAGAAGCAGGTCGAGCACATCGAGGCCGACGACTCGATCGCGCCGGAAGACAAGGCGCGCCAGATCAAGCAGCTGCAGGACGAGTGGGCCGCGATCAACGCGCAGGTCAAGGCCGCCGGCGGCCTGCGCATCATCGCCACCGAGCGCCACGAGTCGCGCCGCATCGACAACCAGCTGCGCGGCCGCTCGGGCCGCCAGGGCGATCCGGGCGCGTCGCGCTTCTACCTGTCGCTGGAAGATCCGCTGATGCGCATCTTCGCGGGCGACCGCGTCAAGGCGATCATGGAGCGCCTGAAGATGCCCGAGGGCGAGGCCATCGAGGCCGGCATCGTCAGCCGCAGCCTGGAAGGCGCGCAGCGCAAGGTCGAGGCGCGCAACTTCGACATGCGCAAGCAACTGCTGGAGTACGACGACGTCGCCAACGACCAGCGCAAGGTGATCTACCAGCAGCGCAACGAGATCCTCGAGGCGAAGTCGCTGGTCAACCAGATCGCCAACCTGCGCGAAGGCACGATGGACGACCTCACGCGGGCGTTCGTGCCGGCCGAGAGCGTCGAGGAACAGTGGGACCTGCCGGGCCTGCAGAAGGCGCTGCTGTCCGAGTACCTGCTGGACGTCAACCTGACCGAGCTGGTCGAGAAGGCCGACTCGATCAACGACGAGGAGATCGTCGAGGCCGTGGTCAAGGCCGCGAAGGCGGCGTTCCAGGTCAAGCTGGACATGGTCGGCGAGGAGCAGTTCACGCCCTTCATGCGCATGGTGCTGCTGCAGAACCTCGACTCGAACTGGCGCGAGCACCTGGCCGCGCTCGACTACCTGCGCCAGGGCATCCACCTGCGCGGCTATGCGCAGAAGAATCCGAAGCAGGAATACAAGCGCGAGGCCTTCGAGCTGTTCTCCACGCTGATCGACACCGTCAAGACCGAGGTCACCAAGGTGCTGCTGACGGTGCGCGTGCAGACGCAGGAGCAGGCCGCCGAGGCCGCGCAGGCGATCGAGCAGCGCGCCGAAGTGGTCGGCGACGTGCAGTACACGCACCCGAACGACGACGGCAGCGTCAGCGAGGAGACGGCTCCGCTGAACCGCGGCGCCGGCGCCCCGGGCATGCCGCGCGTCGGCCGCAACGATCCGTGCCCGTGCGGCAGCGGCAAGCGCTTCAAGGAGTGCCACGGCAAGCTGGCATGACAGTTCGATGACGCTGGCCTGAACGCGAGCGTGGTCCCAACAAAGCCGCATCGGTGTCGAACCGCATGCGGCTTTGTCGTTTCCGGCAAGGTTTAGCGCCGACAATCGCTGCCCATGGCATTCGAGAAGAACTTCTTCCCCAGGCAGGTCGTCGAGGCCGGCAATCGCTGGGACTGGGCGCTGCTGCCGCTGGTGCTGGCCGCGCTCGTGCTGGCCGGGCTGGGCGGCGCGGGCATGACCCGGCCCTACCACCTGGGCGACGCGATCCCGCTGTCGCTCGATCCGATCCAGCTGCCCTACTATCTGCTGCGCACGACGCTGCGCATGCTGCTCGCGCTGGTGTTCTCGCTGCTGTTCAGCTTCGCCTTCGCGACCGCCGCCGCGCGCTGGCGGGCCGCCGAGAAGGTGCTGGTGCCGCTGCTGGACATCCTGCAGTCGATCCCGATCCTGGGCTTCCTGTCGATCACCGTCACCGGCTTCATCGCGCTGTTCCCGGGCAACCTGTTCGGCGTCGAATGCGCGGCGATCTTCGCGATCTTCACGTCGCAGGCCTGGAACATGGCGTTCAGCCTGTACCAGTCGATGCGCACCGTCCCCGGTGAGCTGCAGGAGGCCGCGCGCGTGTTCCAGCTGTCGCCGTGGCAGCGCTTCTGGCGGCTCGAGCTGCCGTTCGCGATGCCGGGGCTGCTGTGGAACATGATGATGTCGATGTCGGGCGGCTGGTTCTTCGTGGTCGCGTCCGAGGCCATCGCCGTCGCCGGCCAGAACATCAAGCTGCCGGGCGTGGGCTCCTACATCGCAATGGCCATCGAGGCGCGCAACCTGCAGGCGATCGGCTGGGCGATCCTGGGCATGCTGATCGGCATCGTGATGTACGACCAGTTCCTGTTCCGCCCGCTGGTGGCCTGGGCCGACAAGTTCCGCTTCGAGGAAGGCGGCCAGGAGGCGGCGCCGACCTCGTGGCTGCTCACCTGGTCGCGCCGCACCGAGCGCATCGCCAAGCTGGGCGAACGCTTCACACGGGCGCTGGAGAGCACGTTCACGTGGTTCCGCATCACGCATGACGGCACGTCGATCCGCGCGCGCCAGGCGCCGCACAGCGGCACGATCGCGCGGGCGTGGGACGCGCTGATCGCCGCGGGGGGCCTGTTCGCCGTCTACGAGCTCTACACCTTCGTGCACGCCGAGGTCGGCTTCGGCGAGGTCTGGCACGTGTTCCTGCTGGGCTGCGCGACGATGCTGCGCGTCGTCATCCTGATCGCGCTGGCGTCGGTCGTGTGGGTGCCGATCGGCGTGTGGATCGGCCTGCGGCCTGCCGTCTCGGGGCGCCTGCAGGCGGTGGCGCAGTTCCTCGCGGCGTTCCCGGCCAACCTGATGTTCCCGGTCTTCGTCGTGCTGATCGTGCACTGGCACCTGAACCCCGACATCTGGCTGTCGCCGCTGATGGTGTTCGGCACCCAGTGGTACCTGCTGTTCAACGTGATCGCCGGCGCGTCGTCGATCCCGTCGGAGCTGCGCTTCGCGGCCGGCAACATCGGCCTGACCGGCTGGCTGAAGTGGAAGCGCTTCCTGCTGCCGGCGGTGTTCCCCAGCTTCGTCACCGGCGCCATCACGGCCAGCGGCGGCTCGTGGAACGCCAGCATCGTGTCGGAGTACGTGACCTGGGGCAATACGACGCTCGAGGCCAAGGGCCTGGGCAGCTACATCGCCCACTTCACCGCGACCGGCGACTTCCACCGCATCGCGCTGGGCATCTGCGTGATGTGCGTCTTCGTGATGGGCATGAACCACTTCGTGTGGCGCCGTCTCTATCGCATCGCCGAAGAACGCATGCATTTCTGATGACGACCCCCGCTCGCCTTCGCTCGCAGCCCCCCGAGGGGGCCGCCCGGCTTGCTCCGGAGCGGCCGAGCGCGGCGCCGGGCGTCTCTCCGATCCAATGAGTAGCACAATGGAAAAACACGGCCCTCCCATCATCCAGATCAACGACGTCCGCAAGTCCTTCCGCGCCGCGGACGGCCGCGAGCGGCCGGTGCTCGAAGGCGTCGACTTCACGCTGCGCGAGGGCGAGATCGTCGCGCTGCTGGGCCAGTCGGGCTCCGGCAAGAGCACGCTGCTGCGCATCATGGCCGGGCTGATCGGGGTCGACTCGGGCAACGTGCAATATCGCGGCCAGCCGCTGTACGGGCCGGCGCGGGCGATCAGCATGGTGTTCCAGTCGTTCGCGCTGTTCCCGTGGCTGACGGTGCAGCAGAACGTCGAGCTGGGCCTGGAGGCGCGCGGCATCGCGCGCGAGGAACGCGCGCAGCGCGCCGAGGCTGCGATCAGCCTGATCGGGCTGTCCGGCTTCGAGGGCGCGCTGCCGCGCGAGCTCTCGGGCGGCATGCGCCAGCGCGTGGGCATTGCGCGCGCGCTCGTCACGCAGCCCGACGTGCTGCTGATGGACGAGGCCTTCTCGGCGCTCGACGTCCTCACCGGCGAACGCCTGCGCGACGACATCCTCGAGCTGTGGACGCAGGGCGGCATGCCCACCAAGGCGATGCTGGTCGTCTCGCACAACATCGAGGAGGCGGTGCTGATGGCTGACCGCATCCTGATCTTCGCGAGCGACCCGGGCCGCATCCGCACGCAGCTCTCGATCAACCTGCCGCGCCCGCGCATCGCCGATTCCGCGGACGTGCGCTCGCTGATCGACGAGGTCTACGCGCTGATGACCGTCGGCGCCCGCCGCACCGATCGCACGACGCAGGAGCCCGAGGCGCTGCAGATCTACGATCGCCTGCCCGACGCCGACATCGCGCGCATGGAAGGCCTGCTGGAGCTGCTCGCCGGCCCGCCGTTCCACGGCGAGGCCGACCTGCCCAAGCTGGCCGAGGAATCGGAGCTCACCGACGACGAACTGCTGCCGGTGGCCAGCGCGACGGACCTGCTGGGCCTGGCGCGCGTCCAGAGCGGCGACATGCACCTGACGCTCATCGGCCGGCGCTACGTCGACGGCGACCACGCCGTGCGCCAGGAGCTGTTCGGCCAGCAGGTGCTGGCCAACGTGCCGCTGGCCGCGCACATCCGCCACAGCCTCGAGCAGGATCCGGAACGCGCGCTGCCCGAGCAGCCGTTCCTGCGGCTGTTGCAGCAGCACCTCGATCCGGCCGAGGCCGAACGCGTGCTCAAGACCGTCATCGAATGGGGTCGCCATGGCGAGGTCTTCGAGTACGACTTCCACGCCGGCAGCATCCACCTGCCCGACGACCAGCAGGACGAGGCGGCCTCGCGCAACTCGATCCTCGAATAGGCGACGCGATCGCTTCCTGCACGCCCGCGGCCGACTCGTTCGGCCGTTTTCCCTTGCGCATGTGGTTTCCCACGATTGCCGCTGATTCGCGCGTCCGCTGACACTTCCGACAAAAACAAGAAGAGACCATAACAACAAGAAAGGAAGGTTCCCATCACCAGTCACTCGCACAACGAGCAAACCCCCTCCGCCGCCGAATTGCTGGCGCGCGTCGAGGCCCATCCTCTTTCCGCACCGGTCGATCCGCTCGCCTTCGAGTGCCGGCTGGCCGACGGCAATTGCTGGACGCTCGGGCACGCCGTGCGCGTCGTCCACGAATACCGCCGCTTCCTCGTGCTCACGCAGGTCGCCGGCGTCCAGGTCTGTCCGTCGGACGACGTCGACCAGGCCTGGCACCTCCATATCACCCGCACCGCCGACTACGAACGCTTCTGCCGCGAGGTGGTCGGGCGCTTCCTGCACCACCATCCGGCCGCCGCCGGCGCCGACGAGCACCAGCGCCATCGCGCGATGTATGCGGCGACGCTGTCGCACTACCGGCGCGCGTTCTGCGCCGAGGCGCCGCGCGACGTGTGGCCCGCGGTCGACCGGCGCTTCGGCACGGCTGGCGGGTGCGGCGGCGGAGGCTGCGGCGGCGGGTGCGGCGGGTGAACGCGACGCAGGCCACCCGTCGATTCCGGCTATAACCCGCTCCAACGACAAGCCGCACCATGAACGCTCCCGAGACCGTGGCCACCGGCCATCCCCGCGCGCTCCAGCTGCTCGAGCGCATCGAGGCCCGCGGCCTGGATGCGCCGGACGACCCGCTCGGCTTCGAGACGCGCCTTGCCGAAGACAACGGCTGGACGCTCGGCTATGCGATCGCGGTCGCGGCCGAGTACCGGCGCTTCCTCGTGCTGACGCAGCTGGCGAAGCATCCCGTCAGCCCGTCGCGCGACGTCGACCAGGCCTGGCACCTGCACCTGACCCGCACCGTGCACTACGCGGCCTTCTGCGACGCGGTGTTCGGCCGCTTCCTGCACCATGAGCCGGCGCGGGCCGGCGACGGCGAGGTGCAGCGCCATCGCGAGATGCATGACTACACGCGCACGGTCTATCGCCGCGGCTTCGGCGCGGCGCCGCCGGAGGCGATCTGGCCGACGCCCGGCAAGCCGCTGCCACCCGATCCCGTCGACGTGCCGCGCTGGACGGTGCCCGCGCTGTTGCGGCCGGGGAGTCGCCTCGGCTGGGCGAGCGTGGTGGCCGCATGGCTCGCGTCCTTCGTCCTCGGGCCGCTGCTGGGTGGATCGGCGGGCGTGTTCCTGGTCGAGGCGCTGGTGATGCTGGGCGTGACGGGATGGGTCGTGCTCAAGCCGGGCGACGTCGTGAGCACGCGGCATCGGCGCGACGTGCTCGAACCCTACGAGGTCGCGTGGTTCGCCGGCGCCGCGCCGCGCATGGCGATGACGGCCATCGTCGCCTTGCTGGAACGCGGCATCCTGCGCCAGCCGGTCGACGCGCAGGATACGGCGCTGCCGCGCCACGCGCTGGCCGTCGACCGCGGCGCGACCGCGCCGGCGCGGCATCCGGTGGAAGCGGCCTGCCTGCGCGCGGCCACCGACGCGGGCCTGCTCTTCGCGGACGCCTGCCGGGCCGTCAAGCCCCTGGCCGACGCCTGCGAACGCCGCCTGGCCGCGGCGCGGCTGATCGCCGACCGCGGCACCATGCCGCGTGGCCGGGCCCGCGCGCTGCTGCTGTTCACGCTGTGGCTGGCCGTGTGCTTCGCGCGCTGCCGCGCAGCCTTCGCGGGCGGCCAGTTCGGAGAGCTCGTCATCGTCGCGGCGCTGTCGCTCGTCGACGTGTCGATGCTGCTGCACCTGGCGCGCCGGCCGACGCGCGTCGCGGCGCGCGCGGAGCAGTCGCTGCGCGACATGCGGCTGCGGCACGGCCAGTTCAAGGCGGTGTCGCCGGTGGGCGACGCGCTGGCACTCGGCGTGGCGCTGGCGGGCGCGGCCGCCTTCGCGGGCGACCTGCGCTTCGCGGGCCTGGACGGCCCGTTCGGCGCGCTGGGCCCGCCGGCGCGCTTGATGGCGCGCAAGAAGGCGCAGGAGCACGGCTCGGGCGACGGCAACGACTCCGGGTTCGGCTCGATGTTCGGCGGCCTGTTCGACGCTTCTTGCGGCGGCGGCGGGTCGTCCTGCGGCGGCGGCGCCGCGGCGGTCGACGCCGGCGGTGCCGGTTGGAGCGCGGGCGACGTCGGCGGAGGCGGCGATGCCGGCGGCAGCAGTTGCAGTGCTGGCAGCAGCTGCGGCAGCTCGTGCAGCGGCGGCAGCAGTTGCGGCGGGGGCGGCGGCAGCAGCGACTGACGCCGGGGTGCGTCGATTGCCCACGCCGGGCCTGCGCGTGCCGTCACCGACGCCTTCTAGAATCGCGTGTTCTCGCGGCGACGTTCGCCGCCTCCTGGAGCCCAAGCATGCCCGTCAACCTCACCGCCCCCAAGCCCGCCGACCTGCATCCCGTCCCCGGCGTGCGCGTGGGCATCGCGATGGCCGGCGTGCGCAAGGCCAACCGCAAGGACCTGGTCGCGTTCGTGCTCGACGCCGGCACGCTGGTGGCGGGCGTGTTCACGCAGAACCGTTTCTGCGCCGCGCCGGTGCAGGTCTGCCGCGAGCACCTGGCCACGGGCAACCGCGACGGCCAGGAGGGCATCCGCGCGCTGGTCATCAACACCGGCAACGCGAACGCGGGCACCGGCGCCGACGGCCTCGCGCGCGCGCGCCGCACCTGCGAGGCCGCGGCGGGGCTGCTCGGCATCAAGCCGACGCAGGTGCTGCCGTTCTCGACCGGCGTGATCATGGAGCAGCTGCCGGTCGAGCGCATCGAGGCCGGCCTGCCGGCCGCGCTGGGCGACCTGGCCGTCTCCAACTGGGCGCAGGCCGCCGAGGGCATCATGACCACCGACACGCTGCCCAAGGCCGCGTCGGCGCAGGTCACCATCGGCGGCAAGACGGTCACCGTCACCGGCATCAGCAAGGGCGCCGGCATGATCCGCCCCAACATGGCCACGATGCTGGGCTTCCTGGCCACCGACGCCGTGATCGCCGCGCCGCTGCTGCAGGTGCTCGCGAAGCAGGCCGCCGACGCGTCGTTCAACCGCATCACCATCGACGGCGACACGTCGACCAACGACAGCTTCGTCGTGATGGCCACGCAGCAGGCCGGCCACGCGCGCATCGACTCACTCGACTCCGACGACGGCCGGACGCTGGCCGCCGCCGTCACGCAGGTCGCGCAGCAGCTGGCGCAAGCCATCGTGCGCGACGGCGAGGGCGCGACGAAGTTCATCACCGTGCAGATCGACGGCGGCCGCGACGAGGCCGAGTGCAGGCTCGCGGCCTACGCGATCGCCCATTCGCCGCTGGTCAAGACGGCGTTCTTCGCGAGCGACCCGAATCTCGGCCGGATCCTGGCGGCGGTCGGCTACGCGGGCATCGCCGATCTCGACCAGTCGCGCATCGACCTGTTCCTCGACGACGTCGCCGTGGTCACCGACGGTGGCCGCCGCGCCGACTACCGAGAGGAGGACGGCGCGCGCGTGATGAAGCAATCCGAGATCACGGTGCGGATCGACCTCAAGCGCGGCGGCGCGTCGGCCACGGTGTGGACGTGCGACCTGTCGTACGACTACGTCAAGATCAACGCCGACTACCGGAGCTGAGCCGTTGGCGCCTGCTCCCCTCACGCTCACGCAACTGCGTCGCGACCGTCGCCTGATCTGGTGGTGGCTGCCGGTCGGCAGCGCGGCGATGTTCCTGTTCATCCGGCTCTGGCGCCAGTTCGCCGGCGAGCCGCCGCCGGCGCTCTACACGACGCTGGACGTGCTGTGGATCGCCGTGACGTTCAGCCTGATCGCGCGCCGCTCGGGCAGCCGCTGTCCGAAATGCGACCACCGCTACCTGCGCGCGTTTCCGTGGATGTCGCTGAAGAAGGTCGAGTGCGCCGTCTGCGGTTACAAGATCCCCGAGGCCTGAACGCCGCTGCGCGCTGTTGCGCCGGCGGCGCGAATCCCCGGCGAGCGCTTGCCTGCGGGCGCGGGCCGCTGCTACTATCGAATCTGCTCGACGACCCACCCACGCCTGCCCATGAAACCCCACCCCGACATCGCCCGACGACGCGCTCCGCGCGTGGCCGCGCCGCGTCGTGTGCGGGGCCTGGCGGCGCGTGGCGCGATCGTCGCGGCCGCGCTCGTGGCGGCCGTCGCGCTGCAACTGGTCGGGCCGCGGCTGCAATGCCGCCTCGCCGACCTGGTGGGCGCACCGAGCGTCGCCCCGGCACCCACACCGGCCGCGATGCCGTCGTGCGGCACGCCGACCAGCGACGCCATGCCGATGCATCCGTGCAAGGTCGCCACGATGGCGTCCGCCGCGCCGGTCGTCGCACCGGGCATGTAACTCTCCCAGCCGATCCGGGCCGCGCCCGCTGCTGCTGGGATTCCAGCGGCAGGCGCCGCCCATTTCGGGCCTGCCGCTGACAGGACAACCGGGCCGCCGCGTCCACGAGACGCGAAGCGGTCCGACGACAGGGAGAACGACGATCATGGACAAGAAACCCGACATGGCCGCGCTCAGGCAGAGCGGCGGCGGCCTGCAGCGCACGCTGGCCGCGCTGCAGGCGCGCTTCACGCTGGCGCCCAACGACCTGCTGCGCGACGCCGTCTATCGCCGCCTGTGGACGTCGGTGCTGACCAGCTCGTTCGGCGCGCAGATCATGATGCTGGCGCTGCCGCTGACGGCCGCCGTGCTGCTGCACGCCTCGCCCACGCAGATGGGCGCGCTCACCACGATGGAGCTGCTGCCCTTCGTGATCTTCTCGCTGCCCTCGGGCGTGTGGCTGGACCGCGTGCGCAAGCTGCCGGTCTACATCGCCGGCGAGCTGACGATGGCCACCGCGTCGGCCAGCGTGCCGCTCGCGTGGTGGCTGCACGAGCTGTCCATCGGCTGGCTCTACGCGGTGGCCTTCGTCATCGGCATCGTCAACACCTCGGCGGGCAGCGCCTCGCAGGTGGTGCTGACGCAGGTCGTCGAGCGCGACCGGCTGGTCGAGGCGAATGCAAAGAACGCGCTGGCGAGCTCCGGGGCGGACGTCGCCGGGCCGGGCCTGGCCGGCGCGCTGATCAAGCTGCTGGGCGCGCCCGTGGCGCTGCTGTTCGACGCCGGCCTGCTGCTGCTGTCGGCCGCGATCCTGCGCGGCATCCGCGTCAACGAGAAGCCGCCGTCGGGCGACAGCCGGTTCTGGCCCGAGCTGAAGGCGGGGTTGCGCTTCGTGCTGCACAACCGGCTGCTGGTGGTGCTGGCGAGCTGCGCCGGCGGCTGGCAGATGTGCAACAACTCGGCGCAGGTCGTCAACATCCTGTTCGCGACGCGCACGCTGGGGCTGTCGGAGCAGAGCGTGGGCCTGAGCTACGTCTGCCTGGGCTTCGGCACGGTGCTGGCGGCGCTGGTGGGCCATCGCATCAGCAAGCACTTCGGGCCCGGGCCGTCGATGACGATGGGCATCGGCTCGTGCAGCCTCGGCTGGATCCTGCTGTCGGTGGCGCCCGTCGGGCCGCTGGGCGTGGCGATCTTCGCGCTCAACCTGATGCTGTTCGGCCTCGGCGCGGTGCTGATGTTCATCAACTTCCTGGCGCTGCGCCAGTCGGTGACGCCGGCGCCGATGCTGGGGCGCATGACCAGCACGATGCGCTGGCTGATCCTGCTGCCCGCGGTGCCGGGCGCGCTGATCGGCGGCTGGCTGGGCGAGCACGTCGACCTGCGCGCGTCGCTGGCGTTCGCGGGCGGCTTCGGGCTGCTGCTGACGATCGTGGCGTGGCGCAGCCCGGTGCTGCGCGCCATCCGCGTGCTGCCGCGCCTGCCCGATGCGGAGACCGATGTCGCCGCCGAGCTGCTGCAGCCCTAGCGTTCGGCGCGGGCGTCGGCCGCGTAGCGCTCGACCTCGTCGGTGATCACGCCGTCGACGCCCGCCGCCCGCATCGCGGCGAGGTCGGCGGGCGCGTTGACGGTATAGACCAGCGCGCGCATGCCTGCGCCGTGCAGGCGCGCCACGAGCGCGGCGTCCATCAGCGAGAAGTGCGTGACGACGGCGCGGCAGGCCAGGCGCTGCGCCGTCTCGAACCAGCCGGGCGCGAGCTCGTCGAGCAGCAGCGCGCGCGGCAGCGCCGGCGCGGCGGCGGCCGCGGCCTCCAGCGCGGCGACGTCGAACGAGCTCAGCAGCGGCGGCGTCGCGCTGCCGGCCCAGAGCTGGGCCGCGGCGCGGGCGACGAAGTCGCCGGTGCGGGTCTCGACGCCGGGCGTCGGCTTGATCTCGAGGTTGATGGCCAGGCCGTTGGCCAGCACGAAGCGCGCGATGGCCGCGAGCGTCGGGATCGTCTCGCCCGCATGGCGCGCGCCGTGCCAGCTGCCGGCGTCGAGCTGCGACAGCGCGGTCCACGGCCGCTCGCCGGCCGTGCCCAGCCCCGAGGTGGTGCGTTCCAGCGTGCTGTCGTGGAGCAGGAAGGGCACGTCGTCGGCCGACAGCTTGACGTCGCACTCGAACATGCGGAACCCCTGCGCCGCGCCCTCGCGGAACGCGGCCAGCGTGTTCTCGGGCGCGCGCTTGCCGGCGCCGCGGTGCGCGATCCAGGTGGGGTAGGGCCAGTCGGTGGGCATCTGCGTCCTTCGTGGGCGGCGAAGCGTTCGTTGCTCGACGCCGGAGCTTGGTCGATGAAGTGTAGAACTGCCGCGACATCGGGGCGCACGCGCTTCGAGAAGGCCGACCCCACGCGAGGCGCGCCAGGGCCGCTGCGTTACGATTCAACCCCACGCTGCAGGCATTTTTCCAGGCGTGGTCGCGTCCTCCCTCGTGCCCAGGCCCCATGAACGCTCCCCTCGCAACAACGCTGGCCGCCGCCGCAACGCTCTCGCAGACCCATCCCGCTGCCCCCCGGCTGCGGGAGATTCCGTACAACTACACCTCGTTCTCCGACCGCGAGATCGTGCTGCGGCTGCTCGGATCGCGCGCCTGGGAGATCCTGAACCGCCTGCGCGAGGAGCGCCGCACCGGCCGCTCGGCTCGCATGCTCTACGAGGTGCTGGGCGACATCTGGGTCGTGCAGCGCAATCCGTACCTCGAGGATGACCTCCTCGACAACCCCAAGCGCCGCGCGCTGCTGATCGACGCGCTGAACCACCGGCTGGGCGAGGTCGAGAAGCGCCGCACGCCCGACGTCGACGCCGATCGCGACGCGAACGTCGCCGAGCTGCTCGTGGGCGCGCGCGACGCCGTCGCGGCCTTCGCGAAGCACTTCAGCGACGTGTGGGACCTGCGCCAGCGCGCGCGCAAGGTGCTGGGCAAGGTCACGGCCAAGGACAACATCAAGTTCGACGGCCTGTCGCGCGTCTCGCACGTCACCGACGCCACCGACTGGCGCGTCGAGTACCCGTTCGTCGTGCTCACGCCCGACACCGAGGCCGAGATGGCCGCGCTGGTCGCCGGCTGCGTCGAGATGGGCTTGACCATCGTCCCGCGCGGCGGCGGCACCGGCTACACCGGCGGCGCGGTGCCGCTGACGTGGATGAGCGCGGTCATCAACACCGAGAAGCTGGAGGCGATGACCGAGGTCGAGCTGGTCGCGATCCCGGGCCACGATGCGCCGGTCGCCACCGTGTGGACGGAGGCCGGCGTCGTGACGCAGCGTGTGTCGGACGCGGCCGAGCGTTCGGGCTACGTGTTCGCGGTCGACCCGACATCGGCCGAGGCGAGCTGCATCGGCGGCAACATCGCGATGAACGCGGGCGGCAAGAAGGCCGTGCTGTGGGGCACCGCGCTGGACAACCTCGTCGGCTGGCGCATGGTCACGCCCGACGCGAAGTGGCTGGAGGTCACGCGCCTCGACCACAACCTCGGCAAGATCCACGACGCGCCCGTCGCGCGCTTCGAGTGCCGGTATTTCGACGCGTCCGGCAAGAAGCTCGAGCGCACCGAAGTGCTGGAGATCCCGGGCCGGCAGTTCCGCAAGGAAGGCCTGGGCAAGGACGTCACCGACAAGTTCCTCGCCGGCCTGCCGGGCATCCAGAAGGAAGGCACCGACGGGCTGATCACGAGCGCGCGCTGGGTCGTGCACAAGATGCCGGCGTACGTGCGCACCGTGTGCCTGGAGTTCTTCGGCAATCCGAAGGAGGCGGTGCCGTCCATCGTCGAGATCAAGGACTTCATGTTCGCGCAGGCCAGGCTGCCCAACGGCGCGATCCTGGCGGGCCTGGAGCACCTCGACGACCGCTACCTGCGCGCGGTGGGCTACGCCACCAAGAGCAAGCGCGGCGGGCTGCCCAAGATGGCGCTGTTCGGCGACATCGTCGGCGCGGACGAGGACGCGGTCGCGCGCGCCACCAGCGAGGTGGTGCGCATGGCCAACGCGCGCTCGGGCGAGGGCTTCATCGCCGTCAGCGCCGACGCGCGCAAGAAGTTCTGGCTCGATCGCAAGCGCACCGCGGCCATCGCCAAGCACACCAACGCGTTCAAGGTGAACGAGGACGTGGTGATCCCGCTCGAGCGCATGGGCGAGTACACGCTGGGCATCGAGCGCATCAACATCGAGCTGAGCCTGCGCAACAAGCTGGAGCTGCTGGACAAGCTCGAGGGCTTCCTGTCCGCCAGCCCGCTGCCGCTGGGCCGCAGCGAGGATTCGCAGAACATCCCGTCGGCCGAGCTGCTGGGCGATCGCGTGACGCGCGCGCTGGCGTTGATCGGCGAGGTGCGCGCGTTGTGGTCGGGGTGGATGCAGGGCCTCGACGTCGTGCAGCCCGCGCACGACGAGGAGCCGGCGCGCACGTTCTTCGAGCGCATGCAGGACGACACGCTGCGCGCGTCGTGGAAGACGCAGGTGCTCGCGCCGCTGCAGCAGCTGTTCGCCGGCGCCGAGTTCACGGCCATCATCGAGGAGTGCCGCCGCATCCACAAGGAGGTGCTGCGCGGGCGCACCTGGGTCGCGCTGCACATGCACGCCGGCGACGGCAACGTGCACACCAACATCCCGGTCAACTCCGACAACTACGAGATGCTGCAGACGGCGCACGAGGCGGTCGCGCGCATCATGGTGCTGGCGCGCAGCCTCGACGGCGTGATCTCGGGCGAGCACGGCATCGGCATCACCAAGCTCGAGTTCCTGACCGACCTCGAGCTGGCCGACTTCACCGCCTACAAGCAGCGCGTCGACCCCGAGGGCCGTTTCAACAAGGGCAAGCTGCTGCGCGGCGCGTCGCTGGCCGCGCTCGGCGCGGACGTGCGCCACGCCGACCTGTCGCACGCGTACACGCCGTCGTTCGGGCTGATGGGCCACGAATCGCTGATCATGCAGCAGTCCGACATCGGCGCGATCAGCGCGTCGATCAAGGATTGCCTGCGCTGCGGCAAGTGCAAGCCGGTGTGCGCCACGCACGTGCCGCGCGCGAACCTTCTCTACAGCCCGCGCAACAAGATCCTCGCGACCTCGCTGCTGATCGAGGCCTTCCTGTACGAGGAGCAGACACGGCGTGGGGTATCGCTGCGCCACTGGGAGGAATTCGAGGACGTCGGCGACCACTGCACCGTGTGCCACAAGTGCGTCACGCCGTGCCCGGTGGACATCGACTTCGGCGACGTCTCGATGAACATGCGCAACCTGCTGCGCAAGATGGGCCAGAAGACCTTCCGCCCCGGCAACGCCGCCGCGATGCTGATGCTCAACGCGACGAACCCGCAGACGATCAAGATCGCGCGCGCCGCGATGGTGGGCGTGGGCATGAAGGCGCAGCGCATCGCCAACGACGTCTTCAAGATCGCCGCACGCCACCAGACCGCGGCGCCGCCCGCCACGGTCGGTGCCGCGACGATCAAGGAGCAGGTGATCCACTTCATCAACAAGAAGATGCCGGGCGGCCTGCCGAAGAAGACCGCCCGCGCGCTGCTCGACATCGAGGACAAGAACTACGTCCCGATCATCCGCGATCCGAAGACGACGACGTCCGAGACCGAGGCCGTCTTCTACTTCCCCGGCTGCGGCTCCGAGCGCCTGTTCTCGCAGGTCGGCCTGGCCACGCAGGCGATGCTGTGGCACGCCGGCGTGCAGACGGTGCTGCCGCCGGGCTACCTGTGCTGCGGCTACCCCCAGCGCGGTTCGGGCCAGTTCGACAAGGCCGAGGAGATGATCACCGACAACCGCGTGCTCTTCCACCGCGTCGCCAACACGCTCAACTACCTCGACATCAAGACCGTGGTGGTCAGCTGCGGCACCTGCTATGACCAGCTGCAGGGCTACAAGTTCGAGGACATCTTCCCGGGCTGCCGCATCATCGACATCCACGAGTTCCTGCTCGAGAAGGGCATCAGGCTGGAGAACGGGGCGGGGTATCTGTACCACGACCCGTGCCACACGCCGATGAAGCTGCAGGATCCGATGAAGACGGTCAAGGCGCTGATGGGCGAGGACGTGCTCAAGAGCGCGCGCTGCTGCGGCGAGTCGGGCACGCTCGGCGTCACGCGGCCGGACATCTCGACGCAGGTGCGTTTCCGCAAGGAAGAGGAGCTGCGCAAGGACGAGACCGCGCTGCGCGCGATCCAGGCCACGAAGAACCTCGCGAAGCCGGACGCCGACCTGAAGATCCTGACGTCCTGCCCGAGCTGCCTGCAAGGGCTGTCGCGCTACGGCGAGGACCTGCAGAACGGCCTGCTCGAGGCCGACTACATCGTCGTCGAGATGGCGCGCAAGATCCTGGGCGAGAACTGGATGCCGGAGTACGTCAGGCGCGCCAACGCGGGCGGCATCGAGCGCGTGCTCGTTTGAGCCGACGAGGGCGCGTCAGGCGGCGCGCTTCTCCGACTTGGCGAAGAACTCGTCCATCAGGCCGGATGCGGTCTCGTCCGGATATTCCATGACCTCGGTGCCCAGCACCAGGTCGATGGTCGACTGGCTGCGCCCGATGGGCTGTCTCGAGGGGGCCACCTGGCGCAGGGCCGCGGGCTGGTGCGCGCGGCTGTCGTCCGGGCGGGTGTCCTCGAAGTCCCGGGCGGGGGCGGTCGCGGGCGCGTGGGTGCGCGCGAGATGGAATCGTTGCAGCAGCTGCTGCAGGGGCGTTCGGTAGTCCATGAGTGCCTCGCAGTCGAGTGAAGGCGCGGGCGCGGCGGGCCCGTGCGCGGTCGATCCGCGACGCTGCAGACTCGTGGTCGACGCTCGCGGCGGAGGCCGGCGCGCAGGCGCCGGCTTCCGTGACTGCATCAAAGCACGTTTGCTTACACCCGGGTGCATCGCCGCGCGCACGCAGTCGCGCGCAGCGTGATCTTTGTCCGGCTAACCGATCCGGGCAGGCGACGCGCGGCTCAGGGCCGCGGGGCGATCTGCGCGAGGAACGCCGCGCACAGCGCCTCGAAGTCGTCGGCGTTGAGCGCGATGCGCTCGCCGACGTCGATCCGCAGCACGGACTCGTCGGCATCGTACGGCACGTCGTCGCGGGCGTGCAGCACGCCGCCGTCGGCCAGCAGCGATGCGGCGAGCAGCCGCACTTCGGCGCCGGGGCCGGCGGTGACGGCACGGGCCGCGAAGCGCGCGTCGAGCGCGACCAGCAGGTTGTTGAAGAACGCCGGCTCGAACGCGGCGAGCGCCGCGTCGATGCGCACCAGGCTCATGCCCGAGGCCTTGGACGCGGCGCCGACGAGGTCGCGATAGGCGCGGATCTGCGCGGCGATCTTGTCGCGGCAGGCCTGGACGGCGGCGTTCGTCATGGCTCAGGCCTTTGCCGACGCCGGGCGGCGCGGCCGCTGCTTCTCGACCTCCGCCTTGACGACGGTGGACAGCGGCGGCGAGCCCGCGAGCGCGTCCGCGCGCGTGGCGATGGCCTGCTCGATCAGCGCGATGATGGCCGGCGCATCCATGTCGGCCGGCGTCTTCAGCCGGATGCCGCGCACCTGCTTGCCTTCGCCTTCGAGCAGGCCGTCGGGGTCGTGCAGGCTCGCGCCGTCGAGGAAGAACAGCGTGACCCACTTCGGGTACCCGGCGATCGAGATGAACGACTCGCGCGTGTGGTCGGTCGGCCCGATGCCGAAGACGAGCGCGTTGTAGTTGTCGAACACCATCTCGACGCCGCGCGGGAAGTGCGCGCGCAGCCGCTGGCGGGCGTCGCGCAGCTGCGCGGCGATGGCGGGCGTGTACTTGGCCATGAAGCCGGCGATGCGGCGCTCGGTGGCCGTCATGCGATCCACAGCAGGACGGCGTCGCCGCGCTGCGCCGCGCCGGCGTAGAACGCCACGAGCTTGCGGTAGTAGTGCAGCACGTAGTCCAGCCCTTGCGCGCCGTCGCGCTCCCAGATGCCGCTGGGGTAGATCTGCTGCGCGTCCATGTCCTGCGGGTCGTAGCGGGCGGCCAGCGCGGCCTCGGCCAGGCCGGACAGCGCCGCCGAGACTTCGCCGACCTGCTGCGGCGTCAGGAAGCGTGCCGGGCCGACGCCCATGTCCTCGCCCAGCTCCTCGCCGCCGATGATCGGCAGGCCCAGCGGCCCTTCGCCGCCGTCGGCCGTGCCGGTGAGCAGGTAGTGCATCCCGTGCCAGGACTTGTCGAGGTCGATGCTGCCCTTCGGTGGTGCGTAGGTGTCTTCGTCAGGAAAGATGAATTCCTGAAGACTGTCCGGATCGCCGCGCAGCGTCTCGAGCTGCTCGGCGGTCAACGGCGCCAGGCAAGCGATCATTCCCATCGTCTCGTCCCCCTGAGGAATTGCGGATCCCGTCGGCCGTGCTCAATCGAGCGACAGATGCCGTTCCTTGATCAGCGCATGCCAGAACGCCGTCTCCTTCTGGATGAACGCCGTCAACTGCGGGCCGTCGCTGGGCGCGACCTCGAGGCCGAAATCTTCCAGGCGCTTCTTGACGTCGGGCGTCAGGATGGCCTTGCGCATCTCGGCGGTCAGGCGCGCGGCGATGTCGGGCGGCGTGCCCTTGGGCGCGAACAGGCCTTGCCAGGCGATGGCCTCGAAGTCCTTCAGGTTCGCGCCGCCGGCCTCGGCCAGCGTGGGCACGTCGGGCAGCAGCGCGATGCGGTGCTTCGACAGCACCGCCAGCGCCTTCAGCTTGCCGCTCCGGATCTGCGCGAGGCCCGCGGCGGTGTCGACGATCATGATGGGCACCTGGCCGCTCATCACGTCCTGCATCGCGGGCGCGGTGCCGCGATAGGGCACGTGCACGATGAAGCTGCCGGTGCGCTGCTTGAGCAGCTCCATCGCGAGATGGTGCGGGCTGCCGGCGCCGGGCGAGGCGTAGCTGTACTTGCCGGGGCTGCGCTTGACGGCCTCGAGGAACTGCGCGGCGTTGGCGAAGCCGGCCGCCGGGTTGACCACCAGGATCAGCGGGAAGCTGGCCATGAAGCCGATCGGCACGAAGTCGGCCGGGTTGTAGGGCAGCGACTTGTACAGCGCGGTGTGGAAGACCATCGCGCCGTTGTCGCCGGTCAGCAGCGTGTAGCCGTCGCCGGGCGACTTGGACGCGACCTCGGTGCCGATGATGCCGGCCGCGCCGGGGCGGTTGTCGACGACGATGGTCTGGCCCAGCTGCTTGCCCATCTGCGGCGCGAGCTGGCGGGCGAGGAAGTCGGAACCGCCGGCGGCGGGATAGGCCACGATCCAACGCAGCGCGTGGTTAGGGTACGGGTCGGCGGCGCGCGCGGCGCTGCTCAGGACGGCGGCCGACGGGCCGAGGGCGCCCGCGGCGAGCGCGAGCAGGGAACGGCGTTGCAACGTCATCTTGGTGGCTTGGGCGATGAGACAGTGACTGCCACACAATACCGCATCGCAGCGCCTCTTCGCACCCGGAGCCGCCCGCACCTTCCACCTCACGCCGCAGCGACGCCATGCCCGACTTCCATCCTCTCGCCTCGCCCTCGCCCGCGTTCCGGCCCGCCTGCGAACTCTGCCGCGAGGCCGGCGGCGTGCTGGTGTTCCAGTCGGCGCACTGGCGCGTGATCCGGGCCGAGGACGCCGCGTTCCCCGCGTTCTATCGCGTCGTCTGGCGTGCCCACGTGGCCGAGTGGAGCGACCTGACGCTGGCCGAACAGGCCGCGATGATGGGCGCGGTCGGTGCCGTCGAACGCGTGCTGCGCGACGCGCTCGCGCCGACCAAGATCAACCTGGCCAGCCTCGGCAACGTCGTGCCGCACCTGCACTGGCACGTGATCGCGCGCTTCGACTGGGACAGCCACTTCCCGGCGCCGGTCTGGGCCGCGGCCGCGCGGGAGGTCGTGCCTGCGCCGGTCACGCGCCTGCGCACGGGGCTGGACGAGCTCGACGCGCGCGTTGCGCGCGCGGTCGCGGCGCTCGCGCCGGCGGCCTAGCGCTTCTTCTTGCCGGCCGCCGTCGGCGCGGTGCCGTCGCACAGCGTCAGCACCTTGACGGTGGGCGCGTCCGGAAAGCCGTTGGCGACCGCGCCCGCGGGGCGGGCGTCGAACGCGATGCGGCAGCCGTCGGGCGACACCGCCACCGGCTGCGACATCGCGCAGCCGCCGGTGCCGCCGGCCTGGCCGGGCGCGGGCTTGGCCGTGCACCAGACGCGTCGGCTCTGCTCGCCCTTCACCAGGTAGAGGCCGCCGCCGTTGCCGGGCATGCCGGGCTGGACGACGAGGTCGCCGGCCTGGGTGGCCGTCATCTCGGCCGGGGCCGGCGCGTTGAGCGCGTCGAGCTGGTGGGTCAGTCCCGCGGGGATCGCGTGGCGCGCGATGCGGCCGTCGAGATCCATCGTGATCAGCGGCTGGTTGCGCGGCGGGTCGAGCAGGCGGTCGTGCACGCCCGGCGCCAGCTGGTAGGCCTTGCGGAACGGCAGCCAGCGCACCTCGTGCGAGATGTCGTTGACGCTCAGCGCGAGCGGCACCTTCTTCTTCGGCGTGAGCAGCATCGGGCCGCTCGGATGGCCGTTCTCGTCGAGCGCGCCCCACACGACCGTGCCGTGCTCGGGCTGCAGGTAGCGCACCGGCTTCTTGCTGCCGTCCAGATCGTGGATGCCCAGGTCCTCGGGCGCCGGCTTCATGCAGGCCGACGGATGCCAGCCGGCCTTGACGTCGGCCGGCGCCGGGCCCAGCTTGCGCGCGGCCGGATCCCAGACGTCGAACTGCTGCACCGACGGCGCCGCGCGCGAGCCGATGGCGAAGCGCGACTCGAGGTCGCCGACGTCCAGGCTCACCAGCTCGTGGGCGGCGTTGACGCAGTCGACGAAGCCGCGCGGCACCAGCACGCTGGCCTTGCGGGTGGGCACGTCGTAGGCGACGATCTTGCGCACCATCCACGGCGCCTTGGCGGCGGGGTCGGCGAAGGTGGTGATGGCCAGCGTGTCGTCGTCGAGCCAGGCGAAGCGGCCCGGCATCTGCACGATCACGGGCACGCCGGTCTCGAGGATCTCCAGCGGATCGTCGACCGGCGCGGCGCCGGCCGCGCGAGCCGTCGTCGCGGGAGCGGCCGCCGCGGGCCTGGCGGCGTTGGGGCAGTCGCGATCGGAATAGCTGACCTTGCCCTGCGCGTCGACGCATTTCTGCAGGTCGGCGAAGGCCGGCAACGAGATCACGAGGGCGAGCAGCGGGAGGAGGCGGGTCATGTCGAAGCGGAAACAATTCGGGCGAGCGCGATTCTCACACCTGGTTACGACGAGACCGTGTCCCTCTTTCGGGGGGATGCATCGACCCAACACTGAACAGCTGTCTGGTTGTTGCGAAGCCCGTGGCGGTGGCAGACGATAAACTGGCGGGATGCCTGCCTCGACCTCGTCCGACCATCGCGTGCCCGTTGCGCTCACCGTGCACCAGCAGTCGCGCGCGCTCGAGATCGCGTTCGACGACGGTCGCGTCTTCCGCATCCCGTTCGAGCTGATGCGCGTGTATTCCCCGTCGGCCGAGGTGCAGGGCCACGGGCCCGGCCAGGAGACGCTGCAGACCGGCAAGCGCGACGTCGTGATCGACGCCATCGAGCCGGTCGGCCACTACGCCGTCAAGCCGACGTTCTCCGACGGCCACGACACGGGCCTGTTCACCTGGGACTACCTCTACCGCCTGGGTTCGCAGCAGGACGAGCTGTTCGCCCAATACCTCGAGCGCCTCGCCGCGGCGGGCCTCGATCGCGATGCCGAGATGGTCAAGCCGACCGGCGGCGCGTGCCATTCACACTGAGAGACATGACATGAGCCAGACCCACTTCGGTTACGAGACGGTGGACGAGACCGAGAAGGCCACCCGGGTGCGCGGCGTGTTCGACTCCGTCGCGAAGAAGTACGACGTGATGAACGACCTGATGTCGGGCGGCATGCATCGCGCGTGGAAGAAGTACACCGTCGCGGTGGCCAACCTGAAGGCGGGCGACAAGGCGCTCGACATCGCGGGCGGCACCGGCGATCTCGCGCGCGCGTTCGCCAGGCGCGTCGGCCCGACCGGCGTCGTCGTGCACACCGACATCAACGAGGCCATGCTGCGCGTCGGCCGCGACCGCCTGATCGACGAGGGCCTGGTGATGCCGACGTCGATCTGCGACGCCGAGAAGCTGCCGTTCGCGACGGGCCAGTTCGACCTCGTCAGCGTGGCCTTCGGCCTGCGCAACATGACGCACAAGGACGTCGCGCTGGCCGAGATGAACCGCGTGCTGCGCCCGGGCGGCCGCCTGCTGGTGCTGGAGTTCTCGAAGATCGCCGCGCCGTTGCAGAAGGCCTACGACTGGTACTCGTTCAACGTGCTGCCCAAGGTCGGCCAGCTGGTCGCCGGCGACGCCGAGAGCTACCGCTACCTGGCC
This sequence comes from Scleromatobacter humisilvae, assembly GCF_023231945.1. Taxonomy (GTDB): domain Bacteria; phylum Pseudomonadota; class Gammaproteobacteria; order Burkholderiales; family Burkholderiaceae_C; genus Scleromatobacter; species Scleromatobacter humisilvae. The sequence goes on along the minus strand of NZ_JAJLJH010000001.1, from coordinate 826,962 downwards.
GAGTCGATCCGCATGCATCCCGACCAGGCGACGCTCAAGGCGATGATGAAGACGGCCGGCTTCGGCCACGTCGACGTGCACAACATGGCCGGCGGTGCCGTCGCCCTGCACGTCGGCATCAAATGTTAGCCCCCAGCTCCCTCTGGTCGCGGCCCCCGAGGGGCGCTCGGTTCGGCTCGGGTGGTGACCCTCGCTTTCCGAGAGCTTGACTCTGTTCAGGCGCCTTCGGCGCAGCAGGACAACCATTCCATGGCAACCATTTTGTTGACGGGCGCGACCGGCTACATCGGCTCGCACACCTGGCTCGAGCTGCAGACCGCGGGCTACGACGTCGTCGGGCTGGACGACTTCTCCAACAGCTCGCCCGAGGTGGTCGATCGGCTCGAGCAGCTCGCGGGCAGGGCGCCGGTGTTCGAGCGCGCCAGCGTCTGCGACGCCGACGCGATGCACACGGTGTTCGAGCGCCACCGCATCGACGCCGTCGTGCATTTCGCGGCCTTCAAGGCGGTGGGCGAATCGACGCAGCAGCCGCTGCGCTACTACGCCAACAACGTCGGCGGCCTGCTGACGCTGGCCACGGCGATGCGCGCGCACGACGTCAAGCGGATCGTCTTCAGCTCCAGCGCGACGGTCTACGGCAAGCCCGAGACGCTGCCGATCCGCGAGGACGCCGCGACGCACGCGACCAACCCGTACGGCGAGACCAAGCTGATCGGCGAGAAGATCCTGCTCGACATGGCCGCCGCCGAGGCCGGCTGGCAGTCGGGCGTGCTGCGCTACTTCAACCCGGTGGGCGCGCACGAGAGCGGGCGCATCGGCGAGGATCCGCGCGGCGTGCCCAACAACCTGATGCCCTACGTCGCCCAGGTGGCGATCGGCCGGCGCGCGCGGCTGTCCGTGTTCGGCGACGACTACGACACCCCCGACGGCACCGGCGTGCGCGACTACATCCACGTCGTCGACCTGGCGCAGGGGCACGTCAAGGCGCTGGACCGGCTGCTGGTGACGCCCGGCTCGCTGCTGGTCAACCTCGGCACCGGCCGCGGCCACAGCGTGCTGGAGCTGATCGCCGCCTACGAGCGCGCCAGCGGCAAGCCCGTGCCCTACGACATCGTCGCGCGCCGCCCCGGCGACATCGACAGCTGCTACGCCGACCCGGCCAAGGCGCTGGCCGACATCGGTTGGCAGGCCACGCGCGACCTGGCCGCGATGTGCGAGGACAGCTGGCGCTGGCAGTCCATGAATCCGCACGGGTTCGACGCGGCCTGAAGCGCTGCCGCCCGCCGATCGGCCGCAAACCCATGGCCTTGCCGCCCGGTCGCGGCGGCCGCGCACCTACAATCGCCGGATGGACTTGCCTTTCCAGGATCTCTGGCTTCCCGCCGTGCGCAACCGCATGGTGCTGTTCGCCAACCACGTGCTGACGGGTTGCCCGCCCGCGGTCGAGCGCCTGCGCGCGCATGCGGGCAAGGTCGTCCGCGTCGACGCGAGCGGCTGGCCGGGGCTGATCCCGGTGCCGCCTCCGCTGACGCTGCGCGTCACGCCGGCGGGGCTGTTCGAGGGCGTCGAGAGCGCCGACGAAGCGGCCGTCGTGCCCGACCTCAACGTGCGCATCGACGCGTCCGACCCCGCCAAGGTGGCCGGCAACGTGTTCAAGGGCGGCCTGCCGCCGATGTCGATCGACGGCGATGGCGCGCTGGCAGCCGACGTCAACTGGATTGCGCAGAACGTGCGCTGGGATCCGGCCGCCGACGCCGAGCGCTTCTTCGGCCCGACGCTGGCCGAGGCCGTGAGCCGCGCGAACGAGCAGTTCACGCAGGTCGGCGAGAAGGTGCGCAGCGCGATGGGGCAGCTGTTCGACCAGTTCCAGGCGCGCAAGAAGTCGTGACACTTCTTTCTCGGCTCGTGGCCAAGGTCGTATGAAGAACGCATTGCGGGCCGTGCGCTGGGCCGCTCCCGAGAAGGCCCGCATCCCCTCGGGGGATCGGCCGACGTACCCGTCGGACGAGGGGCGCACATGTTTGGCCGTGCGCTGGGCCGCTCCCGAGAAGGCCCGCATCCCCTCGGGGGATCGGCCGACGTACCCGTCGGACGAGGAGCGCACATGAAACATTTCGCGCGCCTCCTGTTCATCACGCTGACGCTGCTGCGCTTCGGCGTCGACGAGATCGCGCTCGGCCGCGTGCGCCAGCCGTGGCTGCGCGCGCTCGCGCGGCTCATCGCGATCGGCCGCAGCTACGACGAGCCGCGCGGCCCGCGGCTGCGCCAGGCGCTCGAGCGGCTGGGGCCGATCTTCATCAAGTTCGGCCAGGTGCTGTCGACCCGGCGCGACCTGCTGCCGGCCGACATCGCCAACGAGCTCGCGCTGCTGCAGGATCGGGTGCCGCCGTTCGACGGCGCTGCCGCGCGCGCGCTGGTCGAGGCCGGCCTGCTCAATGAGCTGGGCCGCAAGTTCGACGACGTGTTCGACAGCTTCGACAACACGCCCATCGCCAGCGCGTCGATCGCGCAGGTGCACTTCGCCACGCTCAAGGGCGGCCGCGAGGTCGCCGTCAAGGTGCTGCGGCCCAACGTGCTGCAGGCCATCGAGAGCGATCTGGCGATCCTGCACACGGTGGCGCGCTGGGTCGAGCGCGTCAGCGTCGACGGCAAGCGGCTGCGGCCGCGCGACGTCGTCGCCGAGTTCGACACCTACCTGCACGACGAGCTCGACCTGATCCGCGAAGCCGCCAACGCCGCGCAGCTGCGCCGCAACATGGCCAGCCTCGACCTGATCATGGTGCCCGAGATGCTGTGGGACTTCTGCACCTCGCGCGTGATGGTGATGGAGCGCATGTACGGCGTGCCGATCAGCCAGGTCGACCGCCTGCGCCAGGCCGGCGTCGACATCCCCAAGCTGGCGCGCGACGGCGTCACGATCTTCTTCACGCAGGTGTTCCGCGACGGCTTCTTCCACGCGGACATGCACCCGGGCAACATCCAGGTGAGCATCGCGCCGGAAACCTTCGGCCGCTACATCGCGCTCGACTTCGGCATCATCGGCACGCTCACCGAGTCCGACAAGGACTACCTCGCGCAGAACTTCATCGCCTTCTTCCGGCGCGACTACAAGCGCGTGGCCGAGCTGCACATCGAGAGCGGCTGGGTGCCGCCCGACACGCGGCTCGAGGCGCTGGAGAGCGCGGTGCGCGCCGTCTGCGAGCCGCACTTCGACCGCCCGCTCAAGGACATCTCGCTGGGCCAGGTGCTGCTGCGGCTGTTCCAGACCTCGCGCCGCTTCAACGTCGAGATCCAGCCGCAGCTGGTGCTGCTGCAGAAGACGCTGCTCAACGTCGAGGGCCTGGGCCGGCAGCTGGATCCCGAGCTCGACCTGTGGAGCACCGCGCAGCCCTTCCTCGAGCGCTGGATGAACCAGCAGATCGGCTGGCGCGGCTTCCTCGACCGCCTGAAGGACGAGGCGCCGCGCTACGCGCACTACATTCCGGCGCTGCCGCGGCTGGTGCACCAGGCGTTGTCGATCGCGGCGCGCAAGGTCGAGGACGAGCTGGCGCCGGCGTCGGCCGCGCAGGTGACGGCGCTGCTGAAGGAGCAGCGGCGCACCAACCGGCTGCTGCAGGCGATGCTGTGGGTGGCGGTGGGCTTTGTCGTCGGGCTTTGCGCGGTGCGCCTGCTGTCGCCCTACGTCCTGCGCTGACGGACACCCCGGCGCCGGCGCGCCGGTTGATTCGTCACGAAATGCCCTCATATTCCGAGCTCGCGGCCCGTCCGGCCGGGGTTTGGACCTCCGGCCGGGTCGGGCCATCTATAATTTCCTGTTTTACAGAGAGCCCAGCCATGCCGATCTACGCGTATCGCTGCGCTTCGTGCGGCCATTCGCGCGACGTGCTGCAGAAGATTTCCGACCCGGTGCTGACCACGTGTCCGGCCTGCGGCGCGGAGCAATTCCAGAAGCAGGTGACGGCCGCCGGGTTCCAGTTGAAGGGCTCCGGCTGGTACGTGACCGACTTCCGCAACGGCGCCGGCGCCGCCGCGGCCGCCCCGGCGGCAGGCACCGCGGCGCCGGCGACCGCGGGCGACAGCGCCGCCGCGGCGCCGGCCCCGGCGCCCGCTCCCGCACCGTCGAGCGACGGCGGCGGTTCCACGTCGTCGTCCTCCGGCTCGCACGGCGGCGGCAGCTGCGCCTGCCACTGACGATCCGCCACCCCATGCACGCCATCACGGCCGCTGAGATCCGCGGCGGGAGCCTCTCTTGAGAAAATACCTGTTCGCCGGCCTGCTGGTGTGGCTGCCGCTCGCGATCACGGTGGGCGTGCTGATGTGGGCCGTCGGCCTGATGGACGGCATCTTCCGCGGCATGCTGGTCGGCGTGCAGCACGTGCTGCCCACCAGCGCCGAGAACCTGCTGACGCTGCTGGGCAGCGTGCCGGGCCTGGGCGTCGTCCTGCTGGTGCTGCTGCTGCTGATCACCGGCATGTTCGTCACCAACATCGTGGGCGCGTGGTGGCTCAAGCAGTGGAACAGCCTGCTGTCGCACATCCCGATCGTCAAGTCGATCTACGTCTCAGTCAAGCAGGTCTCCGACACGCTGTTCTCCACCAACGGCAACGCGTTCCGCGAGGCCGTGATGGTGCAGTACCCCCACCAGGGCAGCTGGACGATCGCCTTCGTCACCGGCAAGCCGTCGGGCGAGGTCGCCGCGGCGCTGCCGGGCGAGCACGTCAGCCTGTATGTGCCCACGACGCCCAACCCGACGTCCGGCTTCTTCCTGATGATGCCGCGCGACGCGTGCAAGCCGCTGCACATGAGCGTCGACGAAGCCTTGAAGTACATCATCTCCATGGGCGTGGTCGCGCCCCCGGCCGGGATCCTCGTCCCGCCGGAGGGGGCTGACCCCAATCGGGTGGGCTGAACGCCAGGAGGTCATCGGCGTTCAGTCCTGAGGGTGATCCCCCGCCTCCGGCCTGCCAACACTTTTTTCGCGCGCGCGCCGGCCACCGGCGCGCCGTGTCTCCGAACAAACCGTACCGATAAACGGAGTACTGCCATGAGAACCACCTACTGCGGCCTGGTCAGCGACAAGCTGATGGGCCAGACCGTCACGCTGATGGGCTGGGCGCATCGTCGCCGCGACCACGGCAAGCTGATCTTCATCGACCTGCGCGACCGCGAAGGCATCGTGCAGATCGTCTGCGATCAGGATCTGGGCGAGAGCTTCACCGTCGCCGAGAGCGTGCGCAACGAGTTCTGCCTGAAGGTAGTGGGCGTCGTGCGCGCCCGCGCGCCCGAGGCCGTCAACGCCAACATGGCCAGCGGCACGATCGAGATCGCCTGCACGGAGCTCGAAGTCCTGAACCCGAGCGTCACGCCGCCGTTCCAGCTCGACGACGAGAACCTGTCCGAGACCACGCGCCTCACGCACCGCGTGCTGGACCTGCGCCGCCCGCAGATGCAGAAGAACCTGATGCTGCGCTACCGCGTCGCGATGGAAGTGCGCCAGTTCCTCGACAAGAACGGCTTCGTCGACATCGAGACCCCGATGCTGGGCAAGTCGACCCCCGAAGGCGCGCGCGACTACCTCGTGCCCAGCCGCGTGCACGATGGCCACTTCTTCGCGCTGCCGCAGTCGCCGCAGTTGTTCAAGCAGCTGCTGATGGTGGCGGGCTTCGACCGCTACTACCAGATCACCAAGTGCTTCCGCGACGAAGATCTTCGCGCCGACCGCCAGCCCGAGTTCACGCAGATCGACATCGAGACGTCCTTCCTGACCGAGGAGGAGATCCGCGCGATGTTCGAGGGCATGATCCGCGCCGTGTTCAAGAACGGCATCGGCGTCGAGCTGGGCGAGTACCCGGTGATGACCTACGCCGAGGCGATGCGCCTTTACGGCTCCGACAAGCCCGACCTGCGCATCAACATGGAGTTCACCGAACTCACGGACGTCATGGCCGACGTCGACTTCAAGGTGTTCTCGTCGGCGGCGACGATGGCCGGCGGCCGCGTCGTGGCGCTGCGCGTCAAGGGCGGCGCCGAGATCAGCCGCGGCGAGATCGACGCCTACACCGAGGTCGTCAAGATCTACGGCGCCAAGGGCCTGGCCTGGATCAAGGTCAACGACGCGAGCAAGGGCCGCGAAGGCCTGCAGTCGCCCATCGTCAAGAACCTGCACGACAAGGCGATCGCCGAGATCCTGGCGCGCACCGGCGCGGCCAACGGCGACCTGATCTTCTTCGGCGCGGACAAGGCCAAGATCGTCAACGACGCCATGGGCGCGCTGCGCCTGAAGGTCGGCCACTCCGACTTCGGCAAGGCCAACGGCCTGTTCGAGGACAAGTGGGCACCGCTGTGGGTCGTCGACTTCCCGATGTTCGAGCGCGACGAGGACGAGGGCCGCTGGAACGCCGTGCACCACCCGTTCACGGCGCCGAAGGACGGCCACGAGGACCTGATGGACACCGACCCGGGCGCCTGCATCGCCAAGGCCTACGACATGGTCCTGAACGGCTGGGAACTGGGCGGCGGCTCGGTGCGTATCCACCGCGCCGACGTGCAGAGCAAGGTGTTCTCCGCGCTGAACATCAGCAAGGAAGACGCGCAATCGAAGTTCGGCTTCCTGCTGGACGCACTGCAGTACGGCGCCCCGCCGCACGGCGGCCTGGCCTTCGGCCTCGACCGCATCGTCACGATGATGACCGGCGCCGAGTCGATCCGCGACGTGATCGCCTTCCCGAAGACGCAACGCGCGCAGGACCTGCTCACGGGCGCGCCGAGCGTGGTCGACGAGAAGCAGTTGCGTGAGCTGCACATCCGCCTGCGCAACCTGGCGGCGACGCCGGCGGCTTGAGCGTCATCGGCTGACCCCACCGGCTTCGCGCCGGTCCGAGGCCCGCAACGATCGCCTTGGCGAGACGTGCGGGCCTCGTCGCTTGTCGCCGCGACGATCCCGTCCGCAGGGGCGGGAAAACCTGGCAGCCGAACCGGGAGCGACGGCGCGTCCTGGCGATAGACTGCTCGCTGGTCAATGGCACACCCGCGCGCAAGCTGGGGTCGCAAAGCCACCGGCCCTCGCCGTTCGTCGAGGGCAGCGGAGCTGCCGCCGCGATGCCGTCGAGGCGGCGCGGCGTACCGGAAATGGTCCTCGCTCGCCAAGACGACGCAGGCCTTCCTGCGAATCTCCCTGCCGCCCGCGGCAAGAGGGAGAACATGCTTCGATTCAACGGGTTCCCACCGCGACTGCGCGCGCTCGTGACGCCGCTGGCGCTGATGCTGGCAGGCGCCGTCGCGCCGCGGCAGGCTGGCGCCATGGATGCCGCGGAGCTCTTCGCGGCGCAGGTGGACAAGCTGGTGCAGGACGGCGACGACAGGCCGGCCGAGACGCTCGCCGCGCTGGACGCGCTGGTTTCGAACGGCGTGCGCACGCCGCAGGAGCGTCGACTCGTGCTGTCCGGCGAGGGCCTCGTGGCGGCGCGGACGGGTCGCGCGACGCAGGCCCGGGCCATGGCGGCGCGGCTGTCCACCGAGCCCGGCGTGGCGCCTGCGCTGTCGAATGCGGACCGCGAACTGATCCAGGCCGAGATCGAGGCCACGGCCAGCCATTCCCAGGCGGCCTACGCTCAGGCGCGGTCCGCGCTGCGAGGCTACGAGGACGCCTGCGCCGGCCAGCCCGCGCTGTGCGAATACCGCGCCCGCTACCACGCACTGATGATGGTCGCGTGGGGCGCGGAGTGGAACAGCAACAACGCCATGGCCGTCTCCCGCGCGCAGGCGATGCTCGAGCTGTCGCGCCTGGCCCATGACAGGGTGCGCGAGGCGCGGGCGCTGGGCTCGCAGGCGACCATCGCCCAGGTCGACTCGGACGCCGAGATGGCCGACCGGTTGCTGGCGCAGGCCCTTGCCGTCGCCCGCGACGCGCACTCCGCAAGGCTGGACGTGCAGTTGGGCATCGACGAAGGCTTCATCGCCAACTATCGCAAGGATCCCGAAAGTGCCCGACGCGCCTTCGAGCGCGTGCTGCCTCTCGCCGAGAAAGGACACTTCGACTATCTGCTGATGACGACGAGAGTCAACCTCGGCGATGCCTGCATCAAGCTGCATCGGCCCGACGACGCCCTTCGCATCATGGCGCCCGCGCTGGCCGTCGCCGAGAAGAACGACGACCAGCGCCGCGTGCGCTACCTGTTCCACAACATGACGATCGCGCGGATCGAGCTCGGCCTGACCGAAGACGTCAAGCTCGACATCCATCGCGACCTGGTGCGGTGGGCGCAGACCGGTGCGCCGAAGGAGCGCCTCGAGGCCTTCCAGGAACTCTCGGCCGCCTTGAACTCCGTGGGCCAGCACGATGGCGCGCTCGAGTTGTTCCGGCAGGAGCAGGAACTGCTCTTCGCGTCGGGCGAGGAGCACGACATGTTCGTCCGGCAGTCGCTGCTGCGCGAGCGCGAGCGCGACGAGCATCGGCACACCCTGCTGGGGTGGATCGCCGCGTCTGGCGCGGGCTTGCTGGCGGCCGCGGCGATCGGCCTGTTGGCGACGAGGCGCCACCGACGGCTCTCCAGCAGCAACGAGGCACTGCGCCATCACGCCGAGCGCGACCCGCTCACGCGCCTGCTCAATCGCGAAGGCTTCCTGCGCCGGCTGCACGAGGCGTCGCTGCTCGAAAGCTTCGCCGGCACGCTGGTGATGATCGACCTCGATCACTTCAAGCGGATCAACGACACGATCGGGCACGCCGCCGGCGACGCGGTGCTGGCGGAAGTCGCGCAGCGGCTCCAGGCCTGCGTGCGCGATGAGGATCTCGTCGTGCGCTGGGGCGGCGAGGAGATGCTGGTGGCCGTCGCCACGCAGCCCTTCGACCCCGAGGCGCTGCTGGGCCGCATCATGCACGCGCTGGCGGCGACGCCCGTGCTCTTCGAGCAGCGGCCCATCCAGGTCACTGCATCGATCGGCTACGCCAGCTTCCCGCTGGAGACGCCGTCCCGCGTTTTCCCGTTCGGCCAGTCGCTGGCCCTGGTCGACGGGGCGATGTTCCATGCCAAGCGGACGGGCCGGCGTTCGGCGGTGCGCCTGCTGGGCTTCCCCGAGGATCTTCCGAACGACCTGGCCGGCCTTCTGGACCACCTCGAGCGCGACATCGAACGCGGCCTCGTTCGCATCCGCACCCGGCGCATGGACGTGCCGGATGCGCCGCCGCGCGACGGAGCGACTGACGCGTCGCCGGATGTCAGCGCACTTCCTTGTCGATCGTGAACTTCACGTCGTTGGCCCACGGCTGCACCACCGCCGACTGCCCCACGAGATCGCCCGCCTTCACCCGCCCGCTGCCGCTCTTCGAGATCCGCGCCGACACGATCACCTTGTCGGCGTGCATGAAGCGATCGGGCGAGCCGATCATCTCGCGCGTGCCGACGTTGAAGTCGAACGGCAGGTTGCTGACCTCGACGCGGATCTGCGCCAGCGGCAGGCCGTTCGGATCGTCCGGGGTGCGCACGGTGACGAAGACGGTGTCGTCCGAGGCGACGCGGCCTTCGAACTTCGGATCGAGCACGATGCGGCCGGACAGCAGCGGCGCGATGGCTTCGGCCGCGGCGCTGGCCGACGAGGCGGCCGCCGCCGAACCGGAGACCGCAGCGGACGCCGGCGCCGACGCCGCGGAGGACGCCGGCGCGAAGCGGCCGAACTGGTCGGGCGCCAGCGACTCGCCGCGCCGGATGCGTTCCATCCGCTCCTTGCGGGCGATGGCGTCCTGCGCCGCGGCGATCTTGCCCTGCTCGAGGATCAGCTCGCTGCGCGCGCGCAGGCCGGCGTGGCCCGAGATGAGGTAGGCCGTGAAGCCGCCCACCAGCACCAGCATCGCCACCGCGCCCCAGGCGCGCACGCGCAGAGGCAGCTTCGGGGCGGGGGTGTCGGGCACCAGCAGCTCCATCAGCTTGCGCCGCAGCGCGGTGCGCTGGGCCTCGGCCTCGTCGGCCCGCAACAGGCCCTTGCTCTGGTAGTCGTCGACTTGACGCAGTTTGGCCTGGAGGGCTTCGACTTGAGGATTCATGAGGCACGGAAACGGTGAATCCGCCATTTTCGCAGGTCGGCGGGCGAGGGCGGCGGGCGCACGCGCCGCGGCGCCGAGGTGGGTTGCTGACAGCGCTGCCAGATTTACGTTGGATGAACGTCGCGTGCCGAATAGTTGCGTAGAATCTCAAATGAGAATGAATCGCATCCTCAGTAACAACAACACGTTCGGGATTTCCATGCACCCCCCCAGCCTGCGCCGCAGCGCGCTGTCCGCGGCCATCGCCTTGTTCGCCGGCGCCCAGGCGCACGCCCAGGCCGCGCCGGCGCCGGCCGCGGCCGCGAGCGCCGGCCAGACGCAGGAGGTGGTCATCCGCGCCAGCGCGGACGCCTCGGCCGGAGGCCTGAAGGCGCCGTACGCCGGCGGCCAGGTGGCGCGCGGCGGCCGCGTCGGCATCCTCGGCAGCGAGGACGTGATGGATACGCCGTTCGCGATCACCAACTACACCTCCAAGCTGATCCAGGACCAGCAGGCCGCCAGCATCGCCGACGTGCTGCAGAACGACCCTGCCGTGCGCGTCGTGCGCGGCTTCGGCAACTACCAGCAGGCCTACATGGTGCGCGGCCTGGTGATCTTCTCGGACGACATCTCGTACAACGGCCTCTACGGACTGCTGCCGCGCCAGTACCTGGCCTCGGAGCTGGTCGAGCGCGTCGAGGTGCTGCGCGGCGCCAGCGCGTTCCTGAACGGCGCCGCGCCGGGCGGCAGCGGCCTGGGCGGGGCGGTCAACATCGCGCCCAAGCGCGCGGCCAATGCGCCGCAGACGGACTTCACGCTGGGCGTCGAGGCCGGCCAGGTCTCGGAGGCGGTCGACATCGGCCGCCGCTTCGGCGCGGACAAGAGCCTGGGCCTGCGCGTCAACGCCGTGCATCGCGACGGCGATACCGCGGTGCGGGGCGAGAACGGCTATCTCGACGCCGCGTTGGTGGGCGCCGACTTCCACGCAGGCGGCCTGCGCCTGTCGGCCGACGTCGGCTCGCAGGATCACCACATGAACGCCGCCACGCCCAACGTCAACGTGTTCGGCGCGGTGCCGCGCGCGCCGGACCCGGGGCGCCAGATCGCGCAGGACTGGACGTACTCGCACGAGCGCGACACCTTCGGCACCCTGCGCGCCGAAGTCGACCTGCTGCCGACGCTGACGGCCTGGGCCGCCGGCGGCTTCCGCGACGCCCACGAGGACAGCCAGCTGAGCGGCGTCACGGTCAACGGCCTCACGTCCGCGGAGACCGCGTACGCGCAGCTGAACATCCGCAAGGACTCGATCAGGACCGGCGAGCTGGGCCTGCGCGGCACGTTCGAGACGGGGCCGGTCAGGCACACGGTGGTCGGATCGGCGGGCTGGTTCCAGTCGATCTCGAAGGACGCGTTCGTGTTCTCCGACTTCGGCGGCGCCAACGTCGGCACGCTATACGACACGCTGCAGGTGGCGCTGCCGGTCGAGAACGTGTTCCCCGGGGGCAATCCGGCCGCACCCACGACCACCGCGCGCGTCATCACCTCCAGCGTCGCGCTCGCCGACACGCTGGCGTTCTGGAACGACGACGTGCGGCTGACCGTCGGCGGCCGGCGCCAGAAGATCGAGGACACGAGCTTCGATCCGACGTCGGGCGCCGTGACGTCCGCGCCGAACGCGCAGTCGCGCATCACGCCGGTGGCCGGCCTCGTGTTCAAGGCGAGCAAGCAGGTGTCGCTGTACGCCACCTACATCGAAGGCCTGGTCGCCGGCGACACCGCGCCGCTGACGACGACCATCGCCGACCCGGCGACGGGCAAGCCCGTGACCGTCGACGTGACCAACGGCGGCAAGGCGTTCAGGCCCTACGCGACGAAGCAGGGCGAGGTCGGCGTCAAGGTCGACGCCGGCACGTTCGGCGGCGGCGTCAGCGTGTTCGAGTCGCGCAAGCCGACCTACGCGCTGGTCGGCACGACCTTCGGAGAGTCGTCGGTGCAGACCAACAAGGGCCTCGAGCTGTCGGTCTACGGCGAGGCGGTGCGCGGCGTGCGCGTGCTGGGCGGCGCCAGCTTCCTCAGGACCGACCTGCAGGGCAAGGACGCCATCGGCTCGCCCAGGTCGCAGGTCAACCTGACGCTGGACGTCGACGTGCCGGCCGTCTCCGGCCTGGCGGCGTACGTGCGCGGCGTCCACACCGCCAGTCAGTTCGCCGACGCCAACAATACGCTGGTCGTGCCGTCGTGGACGCGCTTGGACCTCGGCACGCGCTACGCCACGGAGGTCTCGGGCAAGGAGGTTACGCTGCGCGCGTCGGTCGACAACGTGGCGGGCCACAAGTACTGGGCTTCGTCGGGCGGCTATCCGGGCCAGGGCTACCTCGTGCTGGGCGCGCCGCGCACGTTCACGTTCTCGGGCACCGTGGAGTTCTGAGGTGACGCCACGCACGCTGCGCGCGTGGTCGTGGCTGCACAAGTGGAGCAGCCTGGCCAGCACGCTGTTCCTGCTCGTGCTGTGCCTGACCGGCCTGCCGCTGGTCTTCCATCACCAGATCGGCCAGTGGCTGGGCACCGAGGTGAGTTCGCCCAGGATGCGGGCCGACGCGCCGCGCGTCACGCTCGACCAGGTGATGGCCGCGGCCAGGGCGCGCTTCCCGTCCCGGGTCGGCATGTACGTCTCGCAGGAGCCCGACGACGACACGATCTGGTACGTGACGATGGGCGACACGCCGGCGTCCACCAGCGACCTGAAGCAGGTGGCCGTCGACGCGCGCACGGGCGAGCCGCTCGCCGAACCGCGCATCGGCGGCGGCGCGATGGGCGCGATCCGCGAGATCCACGTCGACCTGCTCGCCGGCGAGGCGGGCAAGCTGTTCCTCGGCTTCATGGGCGTGCTGATGCTGGCGGCGATCGTGTCGGGCATCGTGCTGTACGCGCCGTTCATGCGCAAGCTGCGTTTCGGCGAGGTGCGGCGCGAGCGCTCGGCGCGCGTGAAGTGGCTGGACCGGCACAACCTGCTGGGCATCGTCACGCTGACGTGGGCGTTCGTCGTCGGCGCGACCGGCGTCGTCAACACCTGGGCCGACCTCGTGATCGAGCACTGGCGCGACGACCAGGTGGCCGACATGCTGGCGCACTACCGCGGCCTGCCGCCGGTGACCCGGCTCGGTTCGCTGGAGAAGGCGTTCGCCAACGCACGCGCGCGCCAGCCGGACATGAAGATCGCCTTCATCGCGTTCCCCGGCACGGCCTGGGCCAGCGCGCACCACTACGGCGTGTTCCTGCGCGGACGCACGGCCCTGACCGCGCGTCTCGTGCAACCGGTGCTGGTCGACGCGGCCACCGGCGAGGTCATCGCCAGCCGCACGCTGCCTTGGACCATGAAGACGCTGTTGCTGTCGCAGCCGCTGCACTTCGGCGACTACGGCGGCGTGCCGCTGCAAGGGCTGTGGGCCGCACTCGACGTGCTCACCATCATCGTCCTCGGCAGCGGCCTTTACCTGTGGTTCGGCAAGCGCGGCCCGGTGCGCCAGGTGCTGGCGTCCGACCTGCGGAGCGCGCGGCGGTGAGGGCGTCCTGGTCGCTGTGGGGCTGGCCGCTGGCGATCGCGATCCTGAGCGGCGCGGGGCTGGTCGGCGGCCTGCTCGGCGACGGCGGCTGGGACTGGCTGACGTGGGTCGGGCTGGGCATGCCCTGCGTCGTCGCGATCTGGTTCGGCCTGCGAGGGCGATCGTCGCGATAGCATGGGCGGCATGTCGCCCGATGCCCGCCCGCACAAGATCCCCGAGTCCGTCCTCGTCGTCATCCACACGCCGCAGCTGGACGTGCTGCTGATCGAGCGCGCCGACGCGCCGGGCTACTGGCAGAGCGTCACCGGGTCGAAGGACACGATCGAGGAATCGCTGGTGGAGACCTGCGTGCGCGAGGTGCGCGAGGAGACGGGCATCGCGATCGGCACGGCCGCGGTGCCGCTGGCGGCGCTGCGCGACTGCGAGCTGGTCAACGTCTACGAGATCTATCCGCGCTGGCGCGCGCGCTACGCGCCCGGGGTCACGCACAACACCGAACACGTCTTTGCATTGGAAGTGCCCGCGGGCACGCCGGTGGTGCTCGCGCCGCGCGAGCACACGGCGCTGCAGTGGCTGCCCTGGCGCGAGGCGGCGGACGCGTGCTTCTCGCCATCGAACGCCGAAGCCATCCTGCACCTTCCGCGATGGCTGGCACGGCCGCGTTGACCCTGTCATCGTCTGCCGCCGACACGGTGGCATCATGGGGCATGAGGATTGCCCGGTGGAGCACCTTCATCCACCCTTTCGCACGCCTTGCCGCGTGAACTTCCTGCCGTGATGAACATGACGTCGGACGCCTTCACCGTGCTCCCGCCCCAGACGGCGACCGCCGCCACCCGCCTGCGCGTGGCGACCTACAACATCCACAAGGGCGTGCGGGGCATGGGCGCGGCCAAGCGGCTGGAGATCCACAACCTGGTGCTGGGCGTCGAGGCGCTCGACGCCGACCTCGTCTTCCTGCAGGAAGTGCGCCTGCACCACACGCGCGACGCCGCGCGCTTCGACCAGACCATCCTGGGCTGGCCGGAGCAGGGCCAGGCCGAGTTCCTGGCGCCCGAGGGCTACAACTCGGCCTATCGCTCCAACGCGTTCACCAAGCACGGCGAGCACGGCAACGCGCTGCTCTCGCGCTGGCCGCTGGGCGACGCCGGGCACCACGACGTGTCCGACCACCGCTTCGAGCAGCGCGGCCTGCTCTACGTGCCCGTCAGCTGGAACGGCACGACGGTGCATGCGATCGTCGCGCACTTCGGGCTGGTGCATTCCAGCCGCATGCGCCAGGCGCAGCGCCTGGCGCAATACATCGCCAAGGAGCTGCCGCCCGACGAGCCGGTGCTGGTGGCCGGCGACTTCAACGACTGGGGCGAGCGCCTCGACGCGCCGATGGCCGCCGCCGGCCTGACGCGCGCGCTGTCCAAGGACAAGCGCCTGCCCAAGCGGCCGACGTTCCCGTCGCGCCTGCCCGTGTTCTCGCTCGACCGCATCTACATGCGCGGCTTCCGCTGCGAGGGCACGATGGTGCCGCGCGGCGGCGGCTGGGCGCGCATGTCGGACCACCTGCCGTACGTCGCCGAGCTTGAGCTAAATTGACGGCCGGCGCGTCCGCGCCCGCGTGGCCGGCGTCCCCGGCGAGTCAACCCATGGAGTCCGCGATTCGCGCCAAGCGTCGTGAGCGCGTCAACACGCGCGCGCCCTGGAGCCTCGGCGTGAAGCCGAAGTTCGAGGGTGGCCATTCCGTCGAGCTGCTGCGCGGCGGCGACGACCTGTTCCCGGCGATGGGAACGGCGATCGCGCAGGCGCGCCACACGATCTGGCTGGCGACCTACATCTTCCACGACGACGCCGTCGCGCAGACGCTGGCGCTGTTGCTCGCCGAGGCCGCGCGCCGCGGCGTGCAGGTGCGCGTCGTGGTGGACGGCTTCGGCTCCAAGGCGACGCTGGCCGCGATCCGCGAATGGATGGTGCCGGCAGGCGTCGACCTGGCCGTGTTCCGCCCGATCGACCGCTGGTGGAGCTACTTCCAGCCCGGCCAGGCGCGCCGGCTGCACCAGAAGCTGTGCGTCGTCGACGGCGGCGTCGCCTTCGTCGGCGGCGTCAACCTCATCGCCGACCGCAACGACCTGCACCACGGCTGGAGCGACGCGCCGAGGCTCGACTTCGCCTGCCGCATCCGCGGCGTCGCCGTCGCCGAGGTGGAGCAGTCGGTGCAGGCGATCTGGACGCGCGCGATGCTCGGGCGCGTCTGGCGCGACGAGCTCGCGAGCCTGGTGCGCAGCGCCGCGCCGATGGCCCGCGCGCGGCGCCTGGCCACGCGGCTGCGCATCGTGCGGCCCAAGCGCGCCAACCCCAACGACACGCAGCCGCCGGTCAGCCTCGCGTTCGTCGTTCGCGACAACCTGCGCCAGCGCCGCTCGATCGAGCGCGTCTACATGGAGGCGATCACGCACGCGCGCCATCGCATCGACCTCGTGACGCCGTACTTCTACCCCGACCGCCACTTCCGCAACGCGCTCGCCAAGGCCGCCGAGCGCGGCGTCAAGGTGCGGCTGCTGCTGCAGGGCAAGATCGACTACCGCATCGCCGGCGTGGCCGCGCGCGTGCTGTACGACGAGCTGCTGACCAAGGGCGTACAGATCTTCGAATACACCCCGGCGTATCTGCACGCCAAGGCCGCGGTCGTCGACGAGGAGTGGGCGACGCTGGGCAGCTCCAACATCGACCCGCTGTCGCTGCTGCTCAACCTCGAGGCCAATGTCGTCGTGTGCGACGCGCCGTTCGCACGGCGCGTCAGCGAGGAGCTGGCGATCGCGATGGTGGCGTCCAGCGCCGTTCTGGCGCCGCCCTACGCCAAGGGCTGGTTCGCGGTGGTGCGCCGGACCTTCGTCGCGATGGTCGCGCACTGGTTCCTGCGCATGGCCGGCATCAACGGCCGCTATTGACGCGGGCGCGAGCCAGCGCCTCGCGCGGATCGGGGCCGAAGCGGTTCGGGCCGTGCGTGCCGGGCACGGCGCCGTCCACCGCGAGCAGGACCAGCGAGCCGAACACCGGAACGAAGTGGACGAGCGCCCACCAGGCCGAGAAGTTGAAGTCGTGCTGGCGCTTGGCCGACACGGCGATCAGCGGCCACAGGAACGCGAGGTTGACGAGCTTGGCCGCCGTGTCGTTGTCGACGTTGGCGATGTCCAGCAGGCCGTTGACGACGATGCCCAGCAACAGCAGCGACAGCACGCCGTGCAGCCAGTAGGTGCGGCGCGGGATGCGGCCGCGCAGTCCGACGTAGAGCTGGACCAGCGACAGGCGCTCCGGATCCGCGCCCAGCGCCAGCGCCGTGAGCTGGTCCGGCGTCAGGCGGTGGGCGGGCGCCGGTGCGGCGGGAGGGGCGGGCTGGTCCATGCGGCACAGTATTCCACGCGGCTCGCGTGCGGATGTGACGGTGCCCCCGGGCGCGTGACCTGTGCGCGCGTGACGTTGTTGGCGCGCCGCACCGGCGTGTGCTTTCGAACGCGGCGAGCCGTCGTCCCCCGGGAAATATTTGGACAAATGCGCGTTAGGATGCGCCTTCGCCGCGCGCGGCGAGCAACCACGCGGTGCCATTTCGGGGAGCAAGGGAATTGACCAGGATCCTGGTAGTCGACGATCTGAAGGACGTCACGGAGTCGATGAGCCTGCTGTTCGAGGCGCTGGGCCACGACACGCGGACCGCCGCGGACGGCCAGCAGGGCGTCGCGATCGCCACCGAGTTCGAGCCCGCCATCATCTTCATGGATCTCGACATGCCCGTGCTCAACGGCTACGAGGGCGCGCGCGCGATCCGCAGCGCGCCGCTGCCGCAGCAGCCGTTCCTGATCGCGCTGACCGCGGCCCACGGCGTGGCCATCGAGGTCGCGACGCGCGCGGTCGGCTTCGACTTCTACCTGCGCAAGCCCGCGGACACCAACGCGCTGCTGGCGCTGGTGGCCGACCTGTCGACGCGCACGCGCCAGGCGCCCTGACATCGGCGGGCGCATAAGGATCTGAGGCCGCCGACAAAGGTGGCACGCGACTATCGATAGCCGTTTGGATTCGTTCCCGCGGCATCGCGGCGACCCTAACGTTGAGGAACTGTTCATTCTTCAACACCCGTCGCCATGTCCATCGTCGCACTGGCCGGCAGCCCGTCCGCCAACTCGCGCTCCACGGTCCTGCTGCACCACGTCCTGAACCGGCTCGACCCCGACGTCGAGCGCAGCGAGATCGTGCTGCGCGATCTTCCGGCCGCGGCGCTGGTGCGCGCCAAGGCCAACGACCCCTTGATCCGGCGCGCGCGCGAGCAGGTGGCCGAGGCCCGGCTCGTCGTGATCGCCACGCCGATCTACAAGGCCTCGTACAGCGGCCTGCTCAAGACCTTCCTCGACCTGCTGCCGCAGGACGCGCTGCGCGACAAGACCGTGCTGGTGCTGGGCACCGGCGGCAGCCCGGCGCACCTGCTCGCGCTCGACTACGCGCTGCGGCCCGTGCTGGCCGCGCTCGGCGCGCGCCACATCCTCGATTCGATCTACGCGGTGGACACGCAGTTCGCGCCGCACGCGATCCACGGCCACGTGGCGCACGACGAGATCGTCGAGCGCATCGAGCGCGCGCTGGCCGACGGCCCGATCGCGCTGCGCCCGCCGGTCGACGCGCGCGTCATCGCGCTCGCGGCCTGAACTTTCACTTCGAACAACGACCCGGAGGAACCGCCATGACCGTCTTCTCTTCATCCCGTCGCCGATGGCTGGCTGCCGCATCCGCGCTCGCCCTGACGCTGGGGACGGCCGCGGTGCACGCCGATCCCGCCAGGGAGCTGCGCATCGGCTTCCAGAAGTCCGCCAGCCTGCTGGTGCTGCAGAAGGCACAGGGCACGCTGGAGAAGCGGCTCGCGCCGCAGGGCGTGGCCGTCAAGTGGGTCGAGTTCCCGGCCGGGCCGCAGCTGCTCGAGGGCCTGAACGTCGGCGCCGTCGACGTCGGCTACGTCGGCGAGGCGCCGCCGATCTTCGCGCAGGCCGCGGGCGCGCGCTTCGTCTACGTCGGCAACGATCCGGCGGCGCCGTCGACCGAGGCGCTGGTCGTGCAGAAGGACTCGGCGCTGAAGTCGGTCGCCGAGTTGAAGGGCAGGCGCGTCGCGTTGAACAAGGGCTCCAACGTGCACTACCTGCTCGTCAAGCTGCTGGAGAAGAACGGCCTGAAGTACTCGGACATCACGCCCGTCTTCCTGCCGCCGTCCGATGCGCGTGCCGCGTTCGAGAAGGGCGCGGTCGACGCCTGGGTGATCTGGGATCCGTTCCTCGCCGCGGCCGAGCACCAGCTGGGCGCGCGCCAGCTCGCCGACGGCACGGGGCTCGTCAACAGCTTCAGCTTCTACCTGGCGCAGACCGACTACGCCAGGGCCAATCCCGCGGTGATCCATGCGCTGTTCGCCAACACCGACGACGCGGCCCGCTTCGTCCAGGCCGACGTGCCGCGCGCGGCGGCCCTGATCGCGCCGCTGCAGGGCCTCGACGCCGCCGTGGTGGAGACCAGCCTGCGCCGTTATCGCTACGGCGTCACGCCGCTGACGCCGGCCGTCGCCGCGCAGCAGCAGCAGATCGCCGACACCTTCCTCGACCTCAAGCTGATCCCGAAGCCGGTCCGCATCGCCGACGCGCTGCCCGTCAACGCGGCGGCGACGCTCGCGGGCAAGTGAGGCCGCGCGCCATGGACGTGACCCTGAATCGGCGCCAGGCGCTCGTGCTGGTCGGCGCCGCGGCGACGCTGTCGGCGCACGCCGCCGGCGCGGATCTGCGCATCGGCTACCAGAAGTCGTCCGTCAACCTGATGGTGGTGCGCGAGCGCAAGCTGCTCGAGTCGCGGCTTCCCGGCGTGGCGACGAAGTGGGTCGAGTTTCCGGCCGGGCCGCAGATCCTCGAGGCGCTGGCCGTCGGCAGCCTCGACTTCGGCTTCACCGGCGACACGCCGCCCGTGTTCGCGCAGGCCGCCGGCAAGGACATCTGGTACGCCGGCCTCGAGCCGCCCAAGCCCGCGAGCTCGGCGATCCTGGTGCCGTCCGACTCGAGGATCCGCACGCTGGCCGACCTCAAGGGCAGGCGCGTCGGCTTCCAGAAGGGCTCCAGCGCGCACTTCCTGGTCGTGCGCGCGGTGCAGAAGGGCGGGCTGCAGTGGTCGGACATCACGCCCGTCACGCTGACGCCCTCGGACGCGCGCGCGGCCTTCGAACGCGGCGCGCTCGATGCCTGGGGCATCTGGGATCCGTATTACGCCGCGGCCGAGATCGACGGGCGCGCGCGCGTGCTGTCGACCGGCGTCGGCCTGACCAGCAACAACAGCTACTACCTCGCCTCGCGCGCGCTGACGCGGGACGCGCGCACGCTGAAGGCCTTGTTCGATTCGCTGAGCGAGGCCGACGCCTGGGTCAAGTCCAACCGCAGCGAGACCGCGCACTTCCTGGCCGTCGAAAGCGGGCTGCCGCTGTCGACCACGATCCGCTTCCTCGAGCGCCGCACGGCGGGCCCGGTCACGCGACTGAAGGACGCGGACATCGCCGACCAGCAGCGCGTGGCCGACACCTTCGCGCAGCTCGGCCTGATACCTCACCCCGTACGCGTCGCGGACGCCGTGCTGAAAGCCTGACATGAAGATCCTCTGGTTCATCCCCACCCACGGCGACTCGCGTTACCTCGGCACGTCCAAGGGCGCGCGGCAGACCGACCTCGACTACTTCAAGCAGGTCGCCATCGCCGCCGACACCCTCGGCTACGAAGGCGTGCTGCTGCCGACCGGCCGATCCTGCGAGGACTCGTGGATGGTCGCGGCCAGCCTCGTCGACGTGACCAAGCGCCTGAAGTTCCTCGTCGCGCTGCGGCCGGGCATCATCCAGCCGGTACAGACCGCGCGCATGGCGGCCACGCTCGATCGCCTGTCGGGCGGCCGCGTCCTGGTCAACCTGGTCACCGGCGGCGACCCCGACGAGCTCGCCGGCGACGGCCTGCACCTGAGCCACGAGGAGCGCTACGAGCTGTCGACCGAGTTCGTGTCGATCTGGCGCGGCGTGCTGCAGGCGAGCCACACGAACGAGGCGATCGACTTCGACGGCAGGCACCTGAAGGTCAAGGGCGCGAAGGTGATCTACCCGCCCGTCACGCAGCCCTATCCGCCGCTGTTCTTCGGCGGCTCGTCCGGGCCGGCGCACGACCTCGCGGCGGCGCAGTGCGACACCTACCTCACGTGGGGCGAGCCGCCCGCGGCCGTCGCGGAGAAGGTGCGCGACGTCGGTGGCCGCGCCGAGAGGCTGGGCCGCAAGCTCGAGTTCGGCATCCGCCTGCACGTGATCGTGCGCGAGACCGAGGACGAGGCCTGGGCCGCCGCCGGCAAGCTGATCTCGCACCTGGACGACGACATCGTCGCCGCGGCGCAGAAGAAGTTCGCGGCGATGGACTCGATCGGCCAGCGCCGCATGGCCGCGCTGCACGGCGGCCGGTTCGACAAGGCCAACCCGCGCGCGGGCCTGGAGGTCGCGCCCAACCTGTGGGCCGGCGTCGGCCTGGTGCGCGGCGGCGCGGGCACGGCGCTGGTGGGTGATCCGCAGCAGGTCGCAGCGCGCATCCAGGAGTACGCCGATCTCGGCATGGACTACTTCATCCTGTCGGGCTACCCGCATCTCGAGGAGGCCTACCGCTTCGCCGAGCTCGTGTTCCCGCTGCTGCCGCTGGCCACGCGCGACAAGCTCACGCGCGGCCCGACGCTGACCGGGCCGTTCGGCGAGATCGTCGCCAACGACATCCGCCCAGGAATGACGCCCCCCACGCTCCCGCTGGTCGCTGCCCCCCGAGGGGCAGCTCGGATCGGCTCGGGTGCGCCCCTCGCTTCCCGAGAGCTTGAAGGAAATGCAACGTGACAGCCACGCGCCTGCGCGGCATCGCTCCGTGGATCGTCCCGCTGCTGGTGATCGCCGGCTGGGAGGCGGCGTCGCGCTCGGGCTGGCTGTCCACGCGCATCCTGCCCGAGCCGCTGGCCGTGGCGCAGGCGTTCTGGAACCTGCTGAAGTCGGGCGAGCTGGTGCACGAC
This sequence comes from Scleromatobacter humisilvae, assembly GCF_023231945.1. Lineage (GTDB taxonomy): Bacteria > Pseudomonadota > Gammaproteobacteria > Burkholderiales > Burkholderiaceae_C > Scleromatobacter > Scleromatobacter humisilvae. The sequence goes on along the minus strand of NZ_JAJLJH010000001.1, from coordinate 805,302 downwards.
GTGGCGATCAGCACGGGCCGCGCGCTCGCCGGCCTGGCGATCGGCGGCGGACTGGGCCTCGTGCTGGGCTTGCTGACCGGCACGTTCCGCGTCGCCGAGACGCTGCTGGACACCACGCTGCAGATGGTGCGCAACGTGCCACCGCTGGCGCTGATCCCGCTGGTCATCCTGTGGTTCGGCATCGACGAGTCGGCCAAGCTGTTCCTCGTCGCGATCGGCGTGTTCTTCCCGATCTACCTCAATACGTATCACGGTATCCGCTCGGTCGACGCCGGGCTGGTCGAGATGGCGCGCAGCTACGGCCTGCGCGGCTGGCCGCTCTACCGCGAGGTGATCCTGCCGGGCGCGCTGCCGTCCATCCTCGTGGGCCTGCGCTTCTCGCTGGGCCTGATGTGGGTGCTGCTGATCGTGGCCGAGACCATCTCCGCGCAGTCGGGCATCGGCTACATGACGATGAATGCGCGCGAATTCCTGCAGACCGACGTCGTGCTCGTCGGCGTTCTGCTCTACGCGCTGCTGGGCAAGCTGGCCGACCTCGTCGCGCGCGCGCTGGAGCGCCGCTTCCTGCGCTGGAATCCCGCCTACCTGGGCGCCGCGGCCTGACCTTCGGAGAGACGCATGCAACGTGACTGGATGACCCCGCCCGCCGCCGGACTCGGCGTGCGTGTCGAGGCCTTGGGCAAGCGCTTCGGCGAGCGCGTGGTGCTGGACGACATCGGCCTCGACGTGCGACCCGGCGAATTCGTCGCCGTCGTCGGGCGCAGCGGCTGCGGCAAGAGCACGCTGCTGCGCCTGCTGGCCGGGCTGGAGACGCCGACCACCGGCGAGATCGCGCTGGGCGGCGCGCCGTCGGGCGCGCGCCGCGACGACGTGCGCATCATGTTCCAGGAGGCGCGCCTGCTGCCCTGGCGCACGGTGCTGCAGAACGTGCAGCTCGGGCTGGACGCGGGCGACGCCCCCGCGCGCGCGCGTCACGCGCTCGCGCAGGTCGGGCTCGCCGATCGTGCGGGCGACTGGCCGGCGGTGCTGTCCGGCGGCCAGCGCCAGCGGGTCGCGCTGGCGCGCGCGCTCGTGCATCGCCCGCGCCTGCTGCTGCTGGACGAACCGCTCGGTGCGTTGGACGCGTTGACGCGCATCGAGATGCAGCGCCTGATCGAGTCGCTGTGGCGCGAGCAGCGCTTCACGGCGGTGCTGGTGACGCACGACGTCGCCGAGGCCGTGGCGCTGGCCGACCGCGTGCTGCTGGTCGAGGACGGGCGCGTGACGCTGGACGAGCCGGTCGCGCTCGCACGCCCACGCGCGCACGGCTCGCCGGCGTTCGCCGAGCTGGAGGGCCGCGTGCTGGCGCGCGTGCTGGGCGAACCGCCGAGTGCGGCGGACAGGCTGGCCGCCTAGGCGACCGCGATGACCGGCGCGATGTGCTCCGTCTGCGCCACCTGCACGAACTGCGTGACCTGGGCCGCCTGCGCGACGAAGACGTGCTGCGTCTCGGCGTGGTTCTCGATGCGGCCGAAGGTCTCGGGCATCGTCGGCGTCGTGAACGACTGCCGCATCGACGCCGGCTCGTAGGAGTCGGCGCCGACGTGCAGCTCGTGCGTGCGGAAGTCGACGCGCGGATCCTTCTGCGGGCCGTGGCCGTCCTCGACCAGCACCTGCTTCTGCGTGGTGACCGTGTGCTCCATCGGCTGGTATTGCACGGTCTGCTGCGGGACTTCGGTCGTCTGCGTGAGGGTGCTTCGGTGGTCGTCCGAGTCCTCGCGCCAGGTGTTCTCGGCGTTGTCCTCGCGCTCGTCGTCGTGCGTCGTGGAGGTCTGCGCCTGCTCGCTGGCGCTGACGCTGCCGACGCTGCTGGCGACCTTGGCGGTGAGCTGCGCGTATTCCGTCTGCAGCGTCTGGCGATCGGCGTCGGTGAGGGTGCCGCTGGCCGAGGCCATCGCGATGCGCTGCATCATGTTCAGCGCCGCCGGCAGGCTGTTCATCGCGCCGGCCACGGCCACCGTCGACAGGCTCGTCATCGGGTCGGGCACCTGCGATTCGGCGTCGCGCGCGGCCGCGGCCATCGCCTTCAGGTGGGCGATGCGGGCCTCGTCGGCCTTGGCCAGCTGCAGCTGCGCGTTGAAGTCGGCGCGCGAGTTCGCCTCGACCGCGGCCGTGCGGGCGGTGGCGGTCTGGGCTGGCGAGAATGGCGTGGCGACGGGCGTGCTGGGCGTCAACATGGCGAGGTCCTTCAGCGTGCGTCCCGTCGGGGAGGCACGCGCTCGATATCTTGCCCACGCGCCGGGTCGCGCGAAAGTGGCTGGCACAAGCGCGCGAACGGCAACGTGAAGAAATGCCGGCGCTTTCTCCGCCACCTCCGGCGATCGGAAGGGGGCCGTCGGTGCTAGTCGGAAAGAGCGCTTGTTCGGCTCTTCGGCCGCTCGCGCCGGAACTTGAGGCCGGCGCGCCGAATATTTTCGAGGGCGCGACGATGCATATGGCATTTCCTTCGTTGGCGCCGCCCGGCGCGATGCTTACGCTGGCTTGCCATGAACGCCATCCACGCCCCCGCCCGCCATCCGGCGAAGTCGCGCCTCGTGATCGTGCCGGGCCTGCACGGCAGCGGCCCCGCGCACTGGCAGAGCTGGCTGAACGGGCAGATCGCCGGCTCGGTGCGCGTCGAGCAGGACTTCTGGAGCGTGCCCGACATCGAGCGCTGGGCCGACCGCGTCGCCGAGACCGTCGACGCGCAGGGTCCGGGCCCGCACGTGATCGTCGCGCACAGCTTCGGCTGCCTGGCCTCGCTGCACGCGGCCGCGCGCTATCCCGGGCTGGGGATCGCGCAGATGCTGCTCGTCGCGCCTGCCGAGCCGACGCGCTTCAACGCGGCCAACGCACTGCCGCAGGCGCCGCTGCCCATGCCCACCTGCCTGGTGGCGAGCGACAGCGACCCGTGGATGTCCGCGACGCAGGCGCTCGCGTGGGCGCGCCTGTGGAGCAGCGACTGGATCAACCTGGGCGATGCGGGGCACATCAACGTCGAGTCCGGTTTCGGCCCGTTCCCGCTCGCGCGCGAGTGGGCGGCCGGCGCGCTGAACCGTCTCGACACCCGGCCCTGGCGCGTCGCGGCCTGATCTCCCTGTTTCCTCGCCGGCGGGTTTCTCGCTAGAGTGCATGCTGCGTTTCGCAGCAGGCAGGGAGATCCGCGTGGCAGCAGACAACGACCGGCGCATCATCGACTCGCTCGAGTCGGGCCTGCTCTGGTTCGATACCGACCTGCGTATCGTCGACGCCAACCGCGCCGCGCGCGAGGTGCTGGGCCTGGGCGACGGCGCGCTCGGCGTGCGCATCGACGACCTCGGCTGGGTGCAGCACGACGAGCACGGCGAGCCGATGCCCGAGCAGCAGCGCCCGGTCTGGCGCGCGCTGCACGGGCCGGGCGAGACGACCTCGGGCACCGTCGTCGTGCAGACGCCCAGCCACGGCGAGCGCTGGCTGCGCGTGCGGGCGGTGCCGGTGGACTCGATCGGCGAAGGGCGGGGGCGCGGCGCGGTCGTCTCGTTCACCGACTTCACCAGCGAGCATCGCGCGATGGAGACGGCGCGCGAGAGCGAGCAGCTGTTCCGCATGTTCGGCGACCACGCGCTGGACCTGATCTGGATCGTCGATCCGCGCACCCGCAAGCTGCTGTACATGAACTCGGCCTACGAGCGCATCTGGGGCCGGCCGGCGGCGCCGCTCTACGACGACCTGTCGCACTGGCTGGACGGCATCCACGCCGAGGACAGGGAACGCGTGGCTTCGGCCGCGCTGCAGACCAACGCGTCGGGCATGTACGAGACCGAGTACCGCATGACCCGGCCCGACGGCCGCCTCGTGTGGATCCGCGGCCGCGGCTTTCCGCTGTTCGGCCCCGAAGGCCGCATGCGCTACATGGCCGGCTTCGCCGAGGACATCACGCTTGCGCACACCACCAAGGCGCTGGAGCAGGCGCACCGCCTCGCGCAGGAGCGGCTCGAGCGCATCGTCGCCACGGCGCCGGGCGCCGTCAACTCGTACTGCCGCGATGCCGAAGGCCACGGCCGCCTCACGTTCGCCAGCCCGGCGATCAAGGAGCTGCTGGGCGTCGACGCGGCCACGCTGGTCGAGCGCGGCATCGACCTGCTCGATCTCGTGCATCCCGACGACCGCCGGCTGGTGGACGCCTCGCTGCGCGAGTCGGCCGAACTTGGAAGTGCCTGGCTGGCGACCTTCCGCGTCCCGCTCACCGCGGCGGGCGAGCGCTGCCTGGAGGCGCACTCGATGCCGGTGCGCGAGAGCGACGGCGGCGTCGTCTGGCACGGCTTCCTGATCGACATCACCGAGCGCCGCCGCGCCGAACAGGAGATCCGACAGCTCAACACCGAGCTCGAGCAGCGCGTGGCCGAGCGCACGTCGGAGCTGGAGGCCAAGCACCGCGAGATGGAGGGGTTCACGTACTCGGTCTCGCACGACCTGAAGGCGCCGCTGCGCGGCATCGACGGCTACAGCCGGCTGCTGGAGTCCGACCACGCCGACAAGCTCGACGAGGAAGGGCGCTTCTTCGTCGAGATGATCCGCAAGGCGACGGGCCACATGGGCAAGCTGATCGACGACCTGCTGGCGTATTCGCGCGTGGAGCGGGGCCGCCCGAAGCTGGGGCCGGTGACGGCCGGCCCGGTCGTGGCGGCCGTCGTGGACGGCGTCGCCGCCGAGGTTGCGGCCGGCGCGATCGCGCTGCGCTCGGAGGTCGATCCCGAGCTGGGCGTGGTGGGCGAGCGCGACGGGCTGGTGCTGGCGCTGCGCAACCTCCTGGACAACGCGGTCAAGTTCACCGCCGGCCGCCCCGACCGGGCCATCGAGATCGGCGCCCGCCGCTCGCAAGGGCACGCGCTGTTCTGGGTGCGCGACAACGGGCCCGGGTTCGACATGCGCTACCACGACCGCATCTTCGAGATCTTCCAGCGCCTGCACCGCGCCGAGGAATATCCGGGCACCGGCGTCGGGCTGGCGATCGTGCGCAAGGCCGTCGAGCGCATGCACGGCAAGGTCTGGGCGGAGAGCGCGAAGGGGCAGGGCGCGACGTTCTGGATCCGGCTGCCCGCGGTTCAAGCCGCGAACCCCTGACTCGATGCCGCGCCGCCGCGGCGTCCCGCTTCAAACAGGGGCGGTGCAAATGCCGTGTGAAAGAGCGTGCATTTCGCTATGCTGCTCGGATGGAAGATCGCCGCCCGATCCTGCTCGTCGAAGACAACCCGATGGATGTCGACCTGACGCAGCGTGCGTTCGCGAAGCGTCACATCGTCAACGTGCTGGAAGTGGCGCGCGACGGCGAGGAGGCGCTGGAGTGGATCGCGCGCTGGGATGCGGGCCATCCGCTGCCGGTGGTGATCCTGCTCGATCTGAAGCTGCCGCGCGTCAGCGGCCTCGAGGTGCTGCGCCAGCTCAAGGCGCACGCCGACTACTGCCGCATCCCGGTGGTCGTGCTCACCACCTCGCGCGAGGACGCGGACGTCGCCTCGGCCTATGCGCTGGGCGTCAACTCCTACATCGTCAAGCCGGTCGAGTTCGAGAAGTTCATCGACGTGGCGGCGCAGATCGACTTGTATTGGTGCGTGCTGAACCAGCAAGCCATCTGAAACGACGCCGAACACCATGCGAGTCCTGTACGTCGAAGACAACGAACAGGACGCCGACCTGACCTGCCGGCGCCTGGCGCGGCTCGCGCCCGACATCGCGATCGAGACCGTCCACACGCTCGCCGACGCGCGCGAGCGCCTCGCCGCGCAGGAGCTTGCCGGCACGCTGCCCGACGTGTTGCTGGTGGACATGCGCCTGCCCGATGGCAACGGCCTCGAGCTGCTGGGCGAGGTGCGCCAGCGCGGGCTGGGCGTCGCCGTCGTGATGCTCACCGGCTCGGGCGACGAGGCGCTGGTCGTCACCGCGCTGCGCAGCGGCGCCGATGACTACGTCGTCAAGGCCGGCAGCTACATCGAACGCCTGCCGGCCACGCTGGCCGACGTCGTCGAGACCTTCCGCGAGGCCTCGGTGCATCGCTCGACGCCCATCCTCGTGCTCTATGCCGAGCCGAGCGCGAGCGACGTCGACCTGCTGCAGCGCCATCTCGCGCGCTATGCGCCGCACGTGCAGGTGGAGGCCGTGTCCAGTGCGCAGGAGGCGCTCGCGCGCCTGCCGCCGGAGGTCGAGAGCGGCCCCGACGTGCTGCTGCTCGATTTCAAGCTGCCCGGCATGAACGCGCTGGACGTCGTGCGCGAGGTGCGCCACGAACGGCACCTCAACGTGCCCATCATCGTGATCACCGGCCACGGCGACGAGACCAGCGCCGCGCAGACCCTGAAGCTCGGCGCCACCGACTACCTCGTCAAGCAGGACGACCTGCTGCACCGGCTGCCGGTGGCCATCGAGAACGCGTGGTACCGCGCGCAGCTCGAACGCGAGCGCGGCGCGCTGCGCGAGAGCGAGGAGCGCTTCCGCCAGATGGCCGAGTCGATCGGCGACGTGTTCTACCTCAGCGATCCGAAGCGCCGGCTCGCGCTGTACGTGAGCCCGGCCTTCGAGCGCATCTTCCGCATGCCGGTGTCGGCGGTCTATGCCGACTGGCGCGCGTGGCTCGCGCACGTGCACGAGGACGACCGCGAGACCGTGCGCCAGCACATGGACCGCCTCCACCAGGGCGAGCTCGAGGTCGAGTTCCGCGTCTGCCCGCCGGGCGGCGAGACGCGCTTCGTGGTCATGCGCGTCTATGTCGTGCGCGACGGCGCCGGCCGCGACGTGCGGCGCGCCGGCGTGATCCAGGACATCACCGAGCGCAAGGCCCAGGACGCGCGCATCGAGCACCTGGCCTACCACGACTCGCTCACCGGCCTGCCCAATCGCACGATGCTGATGGACCGGCTCGGGCAGGCGCTGTCGCAGGCGCAGCGGCTCGACCAGCAGCTGGCGGTGCTGTTCATCGACCTCGACCGTTTCAAGCTCGTCAACGACTCGCTGGGCCACCACGTCGGCGACCAGCTGCTGCAGGAGATCGCGCGTCGCCTGCGCACGACGCTGCGCGACGCCGACACCGTCGCGCGCGTCGGCGGCGACGAGTTCCAGGTGGTCGTGGCCAACGTCGGCGGCCCGACCGGCGCCGCGCGCATCGCCGAGAAGCTGATGCGCGCGCTCGGCGAGCCGTTCACGCTCGAAGGCCAGGAGCTGCACGTCACCGCCAGCCTGGGCCTGAGCCTGTTCCCGCGCGACGGCGACAGCGGCGCGCTGCTGCTGAAGTACGCCGACATCGCGCTGTACGAGGCCAAGGGCGAGGGCCGCAACGCGTACCGCTTCTTCAGCCCCGAGATGAACGCGCAGGCGCACGGCCGCCTGCGTCTCGAGAACGACCTGCGGCGCGCGGTCGAGCGCCACGAGCTCGAGCTGCACTACCAGCCGCAGCTCGATCTGGCCACCGGCGAGGTCTGCGCGGTCGAGGCGCTGGTGCGCTGGCGCCACCCGGTGCGCGGGCTCGTGCTGCCCAACGCGTTCATCCCGATGGCCGAGGAGACGGGCCTGGTGCTGGGCATCGGCGAGTGGGTGCTCAACGAGGCCTGCCGCCAGGTCGCGCAGTGGCAGCGCGAGGGCGTCGCCGACGGCCTGCGCGTGGCCGTCAACATCTCGGCGCGCCAGTTGCAGCGCGCCGGGCTCGACACCGCCGTGCGGCGCGCGCTGTCGCTCAGCGGCCTGCCGGCGCCGTGCCTCGAGCTCGAGATCACCGAGAGCAGCGTGATGCTCGACCCGCTGCACGCGCAGAGCGTGCTGCAGTCGCTGCGCGAGCTCGGCGTGCTGCTGTCGATCGACGACTTCGGCACCGGCTACTCGAGCCTCGCCTACCTCAAGCGCCTGCCGCTCGATCGCCTCAAGATCGACCGCTCGTTCATCGGCGGCATCCCCACCGATTCGGACGATGCCGCCATCGTCGAGACCATCATCGTGATGACCCACAAGCTGGGCCTGCGCGTGATCGCCGAGGGCGTGGAGACGCTGGAGCAGCGGCTGCAGCTGGTCAACCAGGGCTGCGACGAGATGCAGGGCTTCCTGCTCGCGCATCCGGTGCCGGCGGAGGAGCTGCCGCCGCTGCTGGAGCGCCTGAAGGAGGCCGCCGCCGCCGCGCGTCCGGCCGGGCCGGCGTGACGGAGACGTGCGGCGCGGACGCGGCGCGCGTGGCCTTCGCGGCCTCGCTGGTCGTGCTGGGCGCGCATGCGCTCGTCACGCGCGGCACCGTGGGCGTCTGGGGCCCGGTGCCGCACGGCGTGCCGGTGCCGGCGGTTTTGCCCTGGTTCATCGGCGGGCTCGTCGTCGCCTGCGGCCTCGGGCTGCCGTGGCGGCGCACGCTGCCCGTGGCGGCGCGCGTGCTGGCGGCCTGGCTCGTGCTGTGGCTGCTGCTGGCGCGGCTCGTCGACGCGATGATGGCGCCCGCGATCGCGGGCTATTGGTCGGGCTGCGGCGAGACGCTGGTGCCGCTGGCCGCGACCTGGGTGCTGCTGGCGCTGGACGGATGGCGCGGCCGCGTCGTCGCACGGGTGTTGTTTGGCCTCGCGCTGATCCCGTTCGGCATCGCGCACTTCGTCTATCTGAAGGAGACGGCCTCGCTGGTGCCCGCCTGGCTGCCGGCGCCGCGCGCGTGGGCGATGTCCACCGGCGGTGCCTACCTCCTGGCGGCCGCCGCGCTGCTCGCGGGCGTGCTCGCGCGCCTGGCCGCGGCGCTCGCGGCGCTGCAGATCGCCGGCTTCACGGCGTTCGTGTGGTTGCCCATCCTGGCCTCGGGCCATGCCGACGCGTCCAGCTGGAGCGAGAGCGTCATCTCGCTGATGCTCAGCGCGGCGGCGTGGGTGATCGCGCAGGCGATGCTGAGCAAGAGCGGCGCCTAGGTCGCAGCTCCGCGCACCACCGGCAGCCCCATCTGGTGCCAGGTCAGCATGCCGCCGCGCAGGTTGGCCACGCGCGTGAAGCCGCCTTGCTTGAGCAGCACCGTGGCCTGGCCCGAGCGCATGCCGGCGTGGCAGACCGCGACGACCGGCTTGTCGCGCGGCAGCGAATCGAGGCGCGCCTTGAGCTCGCTGAGCGGCAGCAGCCGTGCCGAGGCGATGCGACCCAGGCGCTCGTCCATCTCTTCGGGTTGGCGCACGTCCAGCAGCAGCACGTCGTCCAGGTGCTCGGAGACCCAGTCCGGTTCGATCTCGATCAGGCCGGCGTAGGTCTGGCGCACCGGCGCCCAGTCGGCCACGCGCGGCGCGGCGCCGTCCTCGGGGCGGCCGGAGCGCTGGTTGGCGGGCAGCGCCACGGCCAGCTGCTTGGGGTGCGGCAAGTGCAGGTTCTCCATGAAGCCGACGAAGTCGCGCTCGTCCGCGTGGCCGCCGATGCGCGGGTTGTGGCGCCGTTCTTCGCCGACCGACGACATCGTGCGGCCGCTGTAGTCGTGGCCCGGGAAGACCAGGCATTCGTCGGGCAGGCTGAAGATCTGCTGCGTGATCGAGCGATACAGCGTGCCGGCGTGGCCCTGCTGGAAGTCGCAGCGGCCGGCGCCGCGGATCAGCAGGCAGTCGCCGGTGAAGGCCATGCGGCGGTCGCCGTCGACGAAGGTGAGGCAGCCGCCGGTGTGGCCGGGCGTGGCGCGCACGTCGAGGCGGTGCTGGCCGAAGACGACGCGGTCGCCGCCGTCCAGCCGCAGGTCGGCGCCGCGCATCTCGTCGCCGTAGCGCGCCGAGATGCCGATGCGGCAGCCGGTGGCCTGCTGCATCAGCCAGGCACCGGTGACGTGGTCGGCGTGGCAGTGGGTGTCGAGCGCGGCGACCAGCGTCAGCCCCAGCTCCTCGACCAGCGCGCGGTCGCGCAGGTGCTGCTCGAACACCGTGTCGATGATCACCGCCTGGCGCGTGCGCGGGCATCCGAGCAGGTAGGTGTAGGTCGACGACGCGGCGTCGAACAGCTGGCGGAAGACGAGGTCGCCGAACATGGCTCTCAATCGGAAAGAGGCGCGGCCCGCGCGCGCGGCGCGGGGTCGATCAGGACGGCTGCTTGGTGGTGCGCAGGTAGGGCTTGACCGTCTTGAAGCCGGGGAACCTGGTCGCGGCTTCCTCGTTGGACACGGCCGTCGTGATGATCACGTCGTCGCCGTTCTTCCAGTTCACCGGCGTGGCCACCTTGTGCCTGGCGGTCAGCTGCATCGAGTCGAGCACGCGCAGGATCTCGTCGAAGTTGCGGCCGGTGGTCATCGGGTAGGTGAGCATCAGCTTGATCTTCTTGTCCGGGCCGACGACGAAGACCGAGCGCACCGTGGCGTTGGTGGCGGCGGTGCGGCCATCGGCGCCACCGGCCTCGTCGGCGGGCAGCATGTTGTAGAGCTTGGCCACCGCGAGGTCGGTGTCGCCGATCATCGGGTAGTTGACCTTGGCGCCCTGCGTCTCCTCGATGTCGGCTTCCCACTTCGCGTGGCTGTCCACCGGGTCGATCGACAGGCCGATGATCTTGGTGTTGCGCTTGGCGAACTCCGGTTCGATGCGGGCCATGTAGCCCAGCTCGGTGGTGCACACCGGCGTGAAGTCCTTGGGGTGCGAGAACAGGACGGCCCAGCTGTCGCCGATCCAGTCATGGAAGGTGATCGTGCCCTGCGTGGTCTGGGCGGTGAAGTTGGGGGCGGTGTCGTTGATGCGAAGAGACATGGCAGGCTCCGGTTGGGTGAGTGATCGGCAGTGTCGCGCAGCGGCGGCGGCCGTTCTGTGAGGAAGGTTACAGCGCGCGGCCAGGACAAGCCCGCGCGTCGCGGCGACAGGGTGGCCAGGCGTTCAGCGCCTGGTGCATGGTGCGGATCGGCGTGGGCTTGGCCGCGAGCGCGGGCGCGAGCCGCTGGTCGAGCTTCCGGAAGGTGACGGCGGCGACCAGCTCCAGCAGGTCGGACAGGCGCTCCGAGGCCTGTGGGCGGCGCTGGCGGGCCGCTCGTCGAGCTTCTCGGGCTCGAGTTCGCGCAGCGTCGGGTAGGTCTGCAGCAGAAGCGACCGGGTGGTGTCGGCAATCATGGTGGCGTCCCTCGTGTGGCCTCGCGCGCGTCGGGCCAGGGCGCCAGTGTAGGACGATGTCGGCGCCGCGCGGCGCCGTTCTTCACGCGAAGGCGAGTTCAGTGCGCCTCGGGCTCGTCGTCGTCCGTCCCCGCGTGATGGGCCGCCGACGCGCCGCCCAGGCCACCGCCCATCCCGCCACCGGCTCCCCCGCCGCCATCGGCGCCGCCCTTGCCGCCACCGCCGGGCCCGCCGCCGCCGCCGGCGGCCTTGTCACGCGCGCCCAGCGAGCGCAACGGCCCCTGCTTCGGGATCGCGACCGACGCCGGGATCGGCTCCAGCTCCAGCACGTCGCGGATGAAGTCGCGCAGCGAGGCGACCAGCGCCGCCGTCTCGACCGGACGACCCGCCGCCATCTCGGTGGCCGCATGCGCGGCGAGCCGCACTTGGTCGTCGGTGCCCAGCAGGATCACGTCGGACAGCGCCGCCTCGACCGCGTCGCGCACGCGGCGCGCGCGATCCGAGCCGCCGGCCGCGTCCGGCGCCAGTGCGCGCAGCTCGCGCAGGTGCCGCGGATCGACGGCCAGGGCGCCGGTGAACGATCCGCCCAGCGTCTTGTACGCGGCGATCAGCGTCTTCAGGCGCTCGTTGATCTGCCGGTTCTCGCGCTCGCGCCGTTGCTGCACGGTCTGCATCACGAGCAGCCGCACGCCGACGGCCACCACCGAGACCAGCACGAGGCCGAGCAGGGTGGAGATCAGGGTCTGCCAGGAACTGAAGTCGAGGGCGCTGCGCATCGGTTGTCCTGCGCAGCGCCCGGCAAGCGAAGGTCCCGGACGCGGCCGGGACGCCGCTCAGCGCGGCAGGCCCTTGACCGCTTCCGGCGCCGGCTTGCGCGCGAGCGTGTGGGCGGCGGGCGTCGTGGCCGGGGGCGTCGCCTTGCCGGCGTCGACGTAGAAATTCACGCGCGGAAGGATGCGCACCGAGACGCTGCCGCTCGCGACGGTGTGCAGGTCCTCGTTCTCGAACACGAAGTGCGCCTTGCCGTAATTGGCGATCGGCACCCAGGTGCGCACGTAGAAGTTCGACGCCAGGTTGTTGCTGCGCGTGAGGACGAGGTTCGCGCCGCTGTCGGCCCAGGTGGCCGGCATCGACAGCAGCACGTTGCCGCTGGTGTCCTTCTCCTCGAACACGCCGGTGTTGTCCGCGTAGAGCTGGTAGTCGGTGGGCGAGTCGGACTGCAGGAACAGGCCGGAGTTCCAGACGTGCGCCTGCGCGTTGTGGCCGCCGAATCCGGCCGACGCATCGGGCACGACCATCATGGTCTGGAACACGGACGTCGGGCCGCCGCTGCTCCAGGCCGCGCCGAGCCAGGTCTCCGCGTGCGTGTGCGGATCGACCGACAGGCGCGTGTAGCCGCGCTGGAACGTGCCGAAGTCCAGCACGAACCAGCCGTCGACGAGATCACGCGGCACCGAGGCGCCCGTGTCGGCGAAGGTGACGCTGTGGTGCGCGAACGTCGTCAGGCGCGCGACGAGTTGTGTCGGGTCGACGACGCCGGCCGGGTCGGTGTCGCTCATGCCGGCCAGCGTGGCGCCGTGAGCGAGGTCGTCCATGCCCGGGCGATCGGCCATGTCGGCGTAGGTGGTGGGGGTGCCGGGGTCGCTGGTCGAGCCGTAGGGCGTGACGAGCCCGGGCGTGCAGCCGCCGATGTCGGTGGTGGTGCCGATCTCGATCACCTGCGCGCTGCCCTTGTGCGCGCCGCCCGAGACGTGGCGCACGGCGACCTGCCGCAGGTCGACGGTCTGGGTCATCGGCAGGCCGTTGCAGTCGAAGGTGTCCTGCGTCGTCTCGATCGGCGCCGACAGCGTCAGCACGCGCAGCGTGCCGTCGTCGGTCCAGGTACCGTCGGCGTTGCCGGCGAAGTCCACCAGGTGCGCGCGGTGGGTGGCGGCGTCCCAGTCGATGAGATAGGCCGTGAGGAAGGACGGCTCGCTGACGTAGCTGAGGCGGGTGTGCGGGGCCGCCTGCGCGGCCGCGGCGCAGGCCAGCGCGAGGGCGCCGAGCGCGAATCTGCTGCGGATCATTGTGTTTCTCCCTTGACGCATTCGCCAGCGAGGCGCGGGCGCGATGCCTCGGCGGCGATTCTGGGATGGCCGCGAGGCGTCATGGCTCAGGGGAACCCCGGGCCGGCGGCGCCGCGGCTTCCTGTGCGTAGGGATGGCGAGCGGATACGGCGGGTGGTATGCGAGCCGGCGAGGTCGTCGTCACGACGCCTTCGATATCGCTGCTGGCACAACGGGGCGCCAGGCCGCGCGGGTGTGGCGCGACCTGGCCCGAGGCGGAGGCCTCAGCGCGCGGTGTAGCCGCGTCCGTCCATGCACGCGAAGGTGGCGCGCTGGAAGATGCTGGCGTCGTTCATCGCGTTGTTCTGCGTCGTCGCCCAGCTGTTGCAGGCGCGGCGATCGGCCTCGGTCTGCGCGGCGGACTGGCCGTTGCGCGGATAGAAGATCGGCTCGGCCGCCGACGGCGCGGGCACCGCGGCGGGCGCGGGCGTCGCGTAGACCGTGGTGGGCGGGTAGTAGACCGGCGGGTTGGTGTACACGACCGTCGGCGCGTCGTAGTAGTACGGCGACGCCAGGGCGGCGACCCCCAGGCCCAGGCCGAAGCCCCACAGCGGATCCCAGCCCCAGCCGCGGTAGTAGCCCCCGTGATAGCCGCCGTGCCAGCCGCCACCGCCGTGCCAACCGCCGCCGCCGCCGCCGTGCCAGCCACCCGGCGCGGCCTGGGCGAGGCCGCTGCAGGCCAGCGCGATGGCGCCGGCGGCAATGGCGAGGGAACGGCGCAGCGTGCGGCCGCGCGATGGCACCAACGCCGGGGTATGAACGATGGTTGCACTCATGTCGAAATCTCCTTCAGGAACGCGCTTTTGGCGCATGTGCTGATTCTCTGCCTTCGGGCGTTCATGTCGAGCACAGGTTGGACGCCTTTACAAGACTCTACGTGGTAGATCCCGTGCCCGGCCGTTGGTTCCCTGGGCGCCTGCGCCCGCCTCGGGCTTGCGGACCGCCCACCGTTGTGCGAGAACGCGGATTGCTCCCGGATCCTTCATGACCGACTCAACCCGACAATTGCCCTGGTCGCTCGCCGACATCGATTTCTCCGCCATCGACCCCGCGCGCGTGAGGGGCGACGACGCGATGTTCCTGCTCGTCTGCAGCGCGTCCTTCGTGGAGAGCGGCAGCGATACCTACACCGGCAACCTGCTCGAACGCTTCGCCCACGACGACGAGGTCGGCGACTGGCTGCGCGATCACTGGGAACCCGAGGAACTGCAGCACGGCCGCGCACTGCAGGCCTACGTGCGCCACGTCTGGCCGGAGTTCGACTGGGACGGCGCGTATGCCGACTTCTTCGCCGACTATTCGCGGCTGTGCACGATGGAGGAACTCGAGCCCACCTGCGGCCAGGAACTCGCCGCGCGCTGCATCGTCGAGATGGGCACGACCACTTACTACCAGGCGCTGAACGCGGCCTGCAAGGAGCCGGTGCTGCGCGACCTCACGTGGCGGATCCGCAGCGACGAGGTGCGCCACTACAAGCACTTCTACGGCTTCTTCCAGAAGTACGCTAGCTCGGAGAATCTTGGCCGCCGGCACATCCTGGGTGCACTCGTGCGCCGCGCGCTGGAGTTGCGGCGCGAGGACACGACGATCGCGTCGCGCCACGTCGCGGCCTGGCACCGGCGCAGTCGGCCGTCGCGCGTGTCGGACGCCGCGGTGGCCTCGAACAAGCAGCTGATCGAGCAGGCCTATCGGCTCGTCAGCGAACACCTGCCGATGGAGCTTGCCGTGCGCATGGCGATCAAGCCGCTGCGGCTCAGCCCGGCGCTGCAACGCTTCGTCATGTGGCCGCTGTCGGTGCTGGGCGCCGGGATCGTCCATCCCTGAGGCCGGCCGGCGCAGCGACACGCCATGCCCAGGCTCCGCCTCGACGACTGGCAGCCGCATCCCGCCGTCGCGAACCGGCTGACGGGGCAGGACGACGGCCCGCACGCGACGCTCGCTCTCGGCGACCAGGCCGGCCTCGTGCAGTTCGGCGTGCACCTCGAACGGCTGCCGCCCGGCTCGCGCTCGTCGCATCGCCACTGGCACGAGACCGAGGACGAGTTCGTGCTCGTGCTGTCCGGCGAGCTCGTGCTCGTGGAGGACGTCGAGACCGTCCTGCGCGCCGGCGACGCGGCGGCCTGGGCCGCGGGCGCGCCCCTGGCGCACTGCCTGGAGAACCGGGCCGCCGGCGACGCGACCTTCCTCGTCGTCGGCGCGCGCGCCGCGGCGGGCACCGTGCATTACCCGGATCACGGCCTCGTGATGCGGCACGACGAGACGGGGCGGCGATTCTTCCGGGCCGATGGCTCGCCCGTCGATCACGCGGCTGCGCCGTCGGCGACGGACGGCACGAAGCCGCCGGCTCGAAGGTAGCGATCCCGCGCCGCGAGCAGCGGCTCCGAGGCCCCGACTCGCGCGGAACTGCGCGTCGGCCGGACGCGTCGCCGCACGGACAGCCGCCGCGAGGCGATGGCGAGGCGGACCGAAGGTCGCGGACGCGCGGCGGTGGATGGAGGCGGAATTCCAGGTGCACGCAAGTTCGCGCCCAGGGCCCTGGACGAGTTCGAGCGCGACTGCGTTGAATGCTCCCGCGATTGCGCCCGCATGGGTCGAGGCCGGCCTCGCATTCGCGCTAGGATCGTCTTCCGTGCTCGCGAGCCCTTTCTCTTCAAGCCATGCCGACAACGCCCCCTGAAGACGTCGCTGCCATGTTCGACCTGCCCCCGCCGTCGGCAATGGAGCAGTCGGGCGAGTCGACCGCGGAGGCCGCCGAGGCGGCCCTGGCGGCCGAACTCGCGGCGACGCTCGCGTCCGGGGGCGTCGCCGGCGACGCCCCCGATTCACGCACGGACCGGCGCGTCGAGGTGACGTGGCCGGCGCGCATGCAATTGGCCAATGGCGACATCATCGAACTCGAGGTTCGCAACATCTCGGAAGCCGGCGTCGGCCTGACGAGCGACCGGCGCATTCCGGCCGACACCGTCGTGAACTTCGAGATGGACGTGCCGCCGCCCGGCGCGAGCGGCCAGGCCACGCCCGTCAAGGGCACCATCAAGACGACCTACACGGTCGCCCACGGCGCGGCGATCCTTGTCGGCGGCACGTGGGTGCAGGTGCCGCCTGAGGGTCAGGAACTCGTGAACACGTGGGTGGAGCGGCTGCGGCGTTGAGACAAGCCGAGGCGCCAGCGTGAGGCGAGGCCCGGCGCGGTCAGCCGCGATCGACCACCATCGACTCCCGGAAGGAACACCATGGCGAAGTACCTGATCTCGTTTCCCAGCGCGGCGATGGTCGTGCCCGATGGCGAGCTGGAAGGCGTGGGCCGCGACGCACACGCCGTGATCGACGCGGCGAAGGCCGCCGGCGTCTACGTCTTCGGCGGCGGCATCGACGAAGGCGTGCCGCCCGTGCGCGTCTCCGCCGACGGCACGGTGGCAACAGGCGGCTATCCGTGGGCGCCCACGCTCGACGGCGGCTTCACCGTGCTGGAACTGCCTTCGCGCGACGAGGCCATCGCGTGGGCGGCGCGCATCGCCAAGGCCTGTCGCTGCGACCAGGAGTTGCGCGTCTTCGGGTTCGACCCGCAGTCCTGAGGGCGGCGCTACGCCTCGCCCCACAACCCGGCCATCGCCGCCGCAAACCCCGCACTGATGCGCTCGACCTGCGCGTGATGGTGGCGCCGCAGCGCCCAGCGCCCGGCGACCATCACGTCGCGCCAGGGCCGGCCCGGGCTCGAGAAGACCAGCGCGTCGAGCCAGCGGGCGGGCGGCAGGCCGACCAGGCTGGCGTCGTCGGGATCGATCACCAGCAGGTCGGCGCGTGCGCCGACGGCGAGTCCCCATGAGGCGTGTCCGGCCGCGCGTCCGCCACCCGCGCGGGCGCGTTCGAACAGGCTGGCGGCGGTGTCGGGCTGCGGGCGCGACCTGCGGCCGTGCGCGGTGTTCGCCACGCCCTGCGGCTGGGCGCAGACGTTGCGCCGCTCCAGCTTGAGCCGCTGGCCGTATTCCATCCAGCGCAGCTCCTCGCGCCAGCTGCGCGTGACGTTGCTGTCGGAGCCCATCGCGAGATCGACGTCGGCGGCGAGCCAGGCCGGCACGTCGGTGAAGCCGTCGCCGAGATTGCCCTCGGTGCTGGGGCAGATGACGACACCCGCGCCGCTGGCGGCGGTCGCGGCGATCTCGCCGGCATCGACGTGCGTCGCGTGCACCAGCTGCCAGCGCGCGTCCAGCCAGCCTTGCGACGCGAGCCAGGCGACGGGCGTCTGGCCGGTGGCCGCGACGCAGTCGCGCAGCTCGGCGCGCTGCTCGGACACGTGCACGTGGATCGGGCCGTCGAACTCGTGCGCGAGGTGGCGCAGTTCGGCAACGGACTCGGCGGCCGCGGCGCGCACCGAGTGGATCGCCAGGCCCGCGTTGAGCGGCACCAGCGACGCGCGCCCGGCCGCAGCGACGCGCTCGCCGAACTCGCGGCTGCGCTGCCAGACGTCGCGCGCGCCGGCGTGGAAGCGGCGCTGGTCGGGCCGCAGCGACGGCGCCGTGAACCCCGCGCGCTCGTACAGCACCGGCAGCAGCGTGAGGCCGATGCCGGCGTCGGCGGCGGCGTCGGCCAGCGCCATCGACAGCGCGAGCGGATCGTCGTAGGGCGTGCCGTCGGCCTGGTGCTGCAGGTAGTGGAACTCGCAGACCTGCGTGTAGCCGCCGCGCAGCAGCTCGACGTACAGGTGCGCGGCGATCGCGCGCAGGCTCTCGGGCGTGACGGCGTTGGCGACCTTGTACATGCGGTCGCGCCAGCTCCAGAAGTCGTCGTCGTCGCCTTCGCGGCGTTCGGCCAGGCCCGCGAACGCGCGCTGGAACGCGTGGCTGTGCGCGTCGACCAGGCCCGGCAGCACGGGGCCGGCGAGTTGCTCGGCGTCCTGCGGCGCGGGCACGCCGGCGGCGATGTGCGACCAGTGGCCTTGCGCGTCGACTTCGAGCACGACCGCCTGCTGCCAGCCGCCGTCCATCCACGCGGCGGGCGCCCAGTAACGCGACGTCATTGCGGCTTCCAGTCCCGCATCGTGCGCAGCAGCTCGCGCAGCAGCGGCTGCACCTGCGCGGCCTTGTCGGGGCGATATGCGAACGGCGGCGTCTCGTCCATGTAGCAGTCCCAGATCATCTCGAGCTGCACGGCGTGGATGCCGTCGTCCGGCCGGCCGTAGTGGCGCGTGATGTAGCCGCCCTTGAAGCGGCCGTCGACGACGTGCGTGTAGCGATCCTGCTTCGCCAGCACGGCGCCCAGCTGGCCGCGCAACGACGGCGCGCAGCTCTTGCCGTCGACGGTGCCGAGGTTGAGCGCCGGCAGCCGGCCCTCGAACAGCCACGGCAGCTCGCTCTTGATGCTGTGGCCGTCGAAGATCACCGCGTGGCCGTGCTCGGCCTTCAGGCGCGCGAGCTCGGTGGCGACCGCGCCGTGGTACGGCTGCCACCACTGCGCGATGCGCCGCCTGATCTCGGCCTCGGTCGGCGCGCCGCCGTCGACGTACAGCGCGTCGCCGGTGAAGAAGCGCGTCGGGCACAGCTCGGTGTTGTTCGCGCCGGGGTACATCGGCGCGTTGTCGGACGGGCGGTTCAGGTCGATGACGAAGCGCGACGCGCGCGGCTGCAGCACGCTGGCGCCCATCTCGGCGGCGAAGGCGTAGAGCTTGTGCAGGTGCCAGTCGGTGTCCTCGACATCGAGCGCGCGCGGGTGGTAGCGCGACTTCAGTTCGTCGGGGATCAGCTCGCCGCAGTGCGGCAGGCTCACCAGCAGCGGCGTGGTGCCGGGCTTGAGGTGGAAGCAGGGGTGATCGGCAATCATGGATCTGTCTTTCATCGCGGGGCGAGCGACGGGCCGCCCCTAGCCGGCCCGCGGTCCCCACGGGGGACGGAGCGCCGTACACGGTGCGGAAGGGGCCGTCATGTCGCGCCGACGACGGTGCCGCGGCACGCGGGGTGGCCGAACCAGTAGGCCAGCTCGCGCGGGTGCTCGTGATCCCACAGCGCGAAGTCGGCGCGCTGTCCCGCGGCGAGCGTGCCGCGGTCGGCGAGGCCCAGCGCGCGCGCGGCGTTGACGGTCGCGCCGCGCACCGCCTCTTCCGGCGTCAGGCGGAAGTCCACGCACGCGAGGTGGATCATCAACGGCAGCGACAGCGTCGGCGACGTGCCCGGGTTGTGGTCGGTGGAGACGGCCATCGCCACGCCGGCCTCGCGCAGCGCGGCGATCGGCGGCAGCCTGGTCTCGCGCAGGAAGTGGAACGCGCCGGGCAGCAGCATCGCCACGGTGCCGGCGGCGCGCATCGCGGCGACGCCGGCGTCGCTCAGGAATTCGATGTGGTCGCAGGACAGCGCCTTGAAGCGCGCCGCGAGCTCGGCGCCGCCCGAGTCGCTCAGCTGCTCCGCGTGCAGCTTGACCGGCAGCCCCAGCGACTTCGCGGTCTCGAACACGCGCTCGACCTGCGCCGGGCTGAAGGCGATGCGCTCGCAGAACGCGTCGACAGCGTCGACCAGGCCTTGCGAATGCCACTTCGGCAGCCACGCGCAGACGGCCGCGATGTAGTCGTCGGCGCGGCCCTCGAACTCGGGCGGCAGCGCGTGCGCGGCCAGGCTCGTCGTGACGACGCCGACGCCGGTCTGCCCGAGGCGCCGCGCGACGCGCAGGCACCTCGCCTCGTCCTCGAACGACAGGCCGTAGCCGGACTTGATCTCCACCGTCGTCACGCCGCCGTCGCGCAGCGTGCGCAGGCGGCGCGACGCGAGCGCGAACAGCTCGTCCTCGCTCGCCGCGCGCGTGGCGGCGACGGTCGAACGGATGCCGCCGCCGGCCCTGGCGATGTCCTCGTAGCTCGCGCCCTGCAGCCGCAGCTCGAACTCGTGCGCGCGGTGGCCGCCGTAGACGAGGTGGGTGTGCGCGTCGACCAGGCCCGGCGTCAGCAGCGCGCCGCCGAGGTCGTGTTCCTCGACGGCCGCCTTGCCGAGTGCGGGCAGGTCGGCCTCGGTTCCGATCCAGGCGATGCGCGCGTCCTCGGTGACGATCGCGCCGCGCTCGATCAGGCCCCAGCCGCGCGCGTCGGCCAGCGTGGCCACGCGCGCGTGACGCCACACGCGGCGCGCGGGCGGGGGCGCGGCGGCGACGGCCTGTTCCGGGAGGCCGGGGGTGAACGATTCCAGCAGGTCGGTCATCGCTTCGGGGGCAGCAGTCGAATCCAGAAGCCGGGCAGAGCGTGTTCCCGCTCGTCGCCGGCGTCGTGCAGCGGCTCGAGCGACCACGGGCGCGACGCGTCGAACGGCGACTCGCACCACGCGAGCGACAGCGCGCGCATCTCGACCGGCACCGCGCCGGTGCCGTGCAGCGCCACCGGCTGCAGCGCGAAGAAGCCGAAGCCGGGGCTCATGCCCGGGCCGGCCTCGTCGAGGAACGTGGCGGGCGTGACGATCGAGTCGGCGCGATCGCTGCGCACCATGACGTTGAGGTCGCGCGTGGGACCGTCCAGCAGCGTGCAACCGGGGGCGTCGGCGCCGTCGAAGCGCAGCGGCGAGTCGCCACCGCCGACGTTCAGCGTGCGGTCGGGAAAATCGAGGCGCACGCCGGCGCCGGTCAGCACGGCGAACCAGCGCGTGATGCCGGGGAAGGCGGAGAACGGGCCGTCGGCGGCGATGTCGGCCACGCTGATGCGCAGCGTCCAGTCGTCGCCGCTGCCGGCCGGCAGGCGCAGCAGTTCGCGCGTGACGCCGCCGCCGTTTCTCCACGGCACCGGCGTGGCGGCTGACGCGTCGACGCGGATCATGGACGGAACTGGCTTTCGAGCGTGTAGCGCGAGCCGGGATGCACGAGCCGCGCGAGCGTGACCGGCACGCCGCGGCTGACGGTGCCCCGCACCACGATCAGGCACGGGTCGCTGCGCTGGATGCCCAGCAGCCTGGCCTCCTGCGCGGTCGGCAGCGCCGACTCGATCGACACGTTGGCCTCCCACAGCGGCGCGACGTCGAGCAGGTAGTGCGTGGGCGTCATCTGCGTGAAGTCCACGTCGAGGTAGTCGGGCGCGCAGGCCGGGTTCACATAGCGATCCTCGCACTGCAGCGCCACGCCGTGCTCGTGGTGCACGATCAGCGTGTGGAAGACGGTGGCGCCGGGAACCAGCCCCAGGCGCGCCGCCAGCGCCGCGGGCGCGGCCTCGGCGCGCTTGAGGTGCACCGTGGCGTCGTGGCGATGCCCGCGCTTGCGGATCTCGTCCTGGATGTCATTGATCGTCAGCGTCGACGACACCCGGTTCAACTGCGCCGCGAAGGTGCCCACGCCCTGCAGGCGCGTGATCAGGCCGGCGTCCTGCAGCTCGCGCAGCGCGCGGTGCACCGTCATGCGGCTGACGCCGAACTGCGCGACCAGGTCGGCCTCGGACGGCATCTGCGCGCCCGGCGCCCAGCGGCCGGCCTCCAGCGCGTCCTTCAGGTATTGCTTGACGCGGGCGTACGGTGGTTGCGGCGCGCTGCGGTGCAGGGCCGCGCCGTTGGTGGGCGCGCCGCCGGCCGAGATCATGTCCGGCGAGGCCCGCGGCGCGCGCGCGCCAGGGTGGTCGGACGACGTGCGCAGGCGTGAACGGGTGGACGATGGCATGGGGGGATCCTACTTGCACAAGGTTGTCTAGACAAGTAGAGTACGACCCGACCTCCGCCTGTCCGTCATCGGCAAACTACGCCGATTCCGGCTTGCCATACACCTCTTTGTCACACGGCGCATACCCTGTTCGCGGTATGCCGCGCGTGGCGTCCCTTGCCGGAGAAGTTCCGTGAACGACCTGTCCAACGTCCCCAGCACCGTGGCGTCGCTGCCACGCCCCGTGCGCGCGCCGCGCGGCCCCGAGATCTCGTGCGCGAACTGGCTCATCGAGGCCGCGTACCGCATGATCCAGAACAACCTCGACCCCGAGGTGGCCGAGAACCCGGACGCGCTGGTCGTCTATGGCGGCATCGGCAAGGCGGCGCGCAACTGGGACTGCTTCGACGCGATCCTGCAAGCCTTGCGCAAGCTGAAGGCCGACGAGACGCTGCTGATCCAGTCGGGCAAGCCGGTGGGCGTGTTCCGCACCCACGCCGACGCGCCCCGCGTGCTGCTCGCCAACTCCAACCTGGTGCCCAAGTGGGCCACGTGGGAGCACTTCAACGAGCTCGACCGCAAGGGCCTGATGATGTACGGGCAGATGACGGCCGGCTCGTGGATCTACATCGGCAGCCAGGGCATCGTCCAGGGCACCTACGAGACCTTCGTCGAGGCCGGGCGGCAGCATTTCGGCGGCAAGATGGCTGGCCGCTGGATCCTCACCTCGGGCCTGGGCGGCATGGGCGGCGCGCAGCCGCTGGCCGCGAGCTTCTCCGGCGCCAGCTCGCTGACGATCGAGTGCCAGCAGAGCCGCATCGACTTCCGCCTGAAGACGCGCTACCTCGACGAGCAGGCCACGAGCATCGACGACGCGCTGGCGCGCATGAAGCGGTACACGGCCGAAGGCCGCGCGGTGTCGGTGGGCCTGCTGGGCAACGCGGCCGAGATCATGCCGGAGCTGGCGCGCCGCGCCGCGGCCGGCGACGTCAGGCCCGACCTCGTCACCGACCAGACCTCCGCGCACGACCTCGTCAACGGCTACCTGCCCGCGGGCTGGAGCGTCGAGCAATGGCGCGCCGCGCAGGCCGACCACACGCAGCACGCCGCGCTGCGCGAGGCCGCGGCGAAGAGCGCCACCGAGCACGTGAAGGCGATGCTGGCGTTCCAGCAGATGGGCATCCCCACCGTCGACTACGGCAACAACATCCGCCAGGTCGCGTTCGACCAGGGCGTGGCCAACGCGTTCGATTTCCCCGGCTTCGTGCCGGCCTACGTGCGCCCGCTGTTCTGCCAGGGCAAGGGCCCGTTCCGCTGGGTGGCGCTGTCGGGCGATCCGGAAGACATCCGCAAGACCGACGCGAAGATGAAGGAGCTGTTCCCCGACGACGCCGGCCTGCATCGCTGGCTGGACATGGCCGGCTCGCGCATCGCGTTCCAGGGCCTGCCCGCGCGCATCTGCTGGATCGGCCTCGGCGACCGCGATCGCGCCGGCCTCGCGTTCAACGAGATGGTGCGCTCGGGCGAGCTGAAGGCGCCCATCGTCATCGGCCGCGACCACCTCGACTCGGGCTCGGTCGCCTCGCCCAACCGCGAGACCGAAAGCATGATGGACGGCTCCGACGCCGTGTCCGACTGGCCGCTGCTCAACGCGCTGCTGGCCACGGGCGGCGGCGCGACCTGGGTGTCGCTGCACCACGGCGGCGGCGTCGGCATGGGCTATTCGCAGCACTCGGGCATCGTGATCGTCTGCGACGGCACGAAGGAAGCCGACGAGCGACTGAAGCGCGTGCTGTGGAACGACCCGGCCTCCGGCGTGATGCGCCACGCCGATGCGGGCTACGAGGACGCCCGCGAAGCCGCCAGGCGCCATGGCCTGAACCTGCCGATGATCAAGTGATTCCATGGGGGTCAGGTCTTGCCTTTTGCTTAGCAGGCTAGGCAAAAGGCAAGACCTGACCCCATCGACGAAGAGAATTCGATGACGACCCTCCAACTCAATCCCGGCCTGCTCACGCTCGAGAACCTGCAGGCGCTGCACGCCGGTGGGCTCACGCTGAGCCTCAACCCGTCCGCGCATGCGCCCATCGCGGCCAGCGCCGCCGTCGTGCAGGCCGCGGCCGCCGGCGATGCGCCGGTCTACGGCGTCAACACCGGCTTCGGCAAGCTGGCCAACAAGCGCATCAGCCAGGGCGAGCTCGAGGCACTGCAGCGCAACCTCATCCGCTCGCACTCGGTGGGCGTGGGCGCGCCGCTGCAGCCGGCCGTCATGCGGCTGATGATGGCGCTCAAGGCCGCGTCGCTCGCGCGCGGCTACTCGGGCGTGCGGCAGGAGGTCGTCGACACGATCATCGCCGTGCACAACGCCGGCCTCGTGCCGTACGTGCCGTCGCAGGGCTCGGTGGGCGCGTCGGGCGACCTTGCGCCGCTGTCGCACATGACGCTCGCGTTGATGGGCGAGGGCGAGATGCTGGTCGACGGCGTTCGCAAGCCCGCGCTGGCCGAACTGGAGAAGGCCGGCATCGCGCCGCTGACGCTGCAGGCCAAGGAAGGCCTGGCGCTGATCAACGGCACGCAGACGTCGACCGCGCTGGCGCTGCACGCGCTGATCACCTTCGAGCCGGTGCTCGAGTCCGCGCTGGTGATCGGGGCGTTGACGGTGGACGCGACGCGCGGCAGCGACGGCCCGTTCGACCCGCGCATCCACGAGCTGCGCGGGCAGCCGGGCCAGATCGATGTCGCCCGCTACTACCGCGCGCTGCTGGCCGGCAGCGAGATCCGCCAGTCGCACATGGAGGGCGACGACCGCGTGCAGGATCCGTATTGCCTGCGCTGCCAGCCGCAGGTCGTCGGCGCCTGCCTCGACCAGCTGCGCCACGCCGCGCTGATCCTCGTGCGCGAGGCCAACGCCGTCACCGACAACCCGCTGGTCTTCGCCGAGGACGGCGTGCTCGTCTCGGGCGGCAACTTCCACGCGGAGCCGGTGGCGCTGGCCGCCGACGCGATGGCGGTGGCGATCGCCGAGGTCGGCGCGATCGCCGAGCGGCGCATCGCGATGCTGATCGACGCGGGCGTCTCGCAGCTGCCGCCTTTCCTGTCGGCCGATGCGGGCCTGAACTCGGGCTTCATGATCGCGCACGTCACGGCGGCGTCGCTCGCCAGCGAGAACAAGTCGCTGGCGCATCCGGCGAGCGTGGATTCGCTGCCGACGTCGGCGAACCAGGAGGATCACGTGTCGATGGCGACGTTCGCGGCGCGGCGCCTGCAGGCCATGATCTCGAACGTGTCCGTGATCCTGGGCATCGAGTGGCTGGCGTCCGCGCAGGGCGTCGAGTTCCTGCGGCCGCTGCGCAGTTCGGCGGCGTTGGAGCAGGCGCATGCGCTCCTGCGCGCGCAGTGTGCGGCGATGCCGACGGATCGGTATCTGGCGCCCGACATCGAGCGGGCGACTGCGCTGGTTGCCGAGGGTGCGCTGTCGTCGGTGTTCCGGAATCTCGACGGGTTGCCGACGCTTTGGAAGGCTGTTTGATCGATTGATGGCGTGGTGTGCCTGCGGCGCTGGTGGCCGTCCGCTGCGCGGCCGGCGTGTGGTGGGGGCATCGTCGCTGGCGGCAGGGCGGACGGGGGCTTGTCTCGCGGCCACATGCGACGCCGAATCCCGCCGTCCAGGCGCGGATTCAGCGTCGCATGTGGCCGCGCGCCCCGCCGCTGCCCACCCTGCCGCCCGCGACAACGCCCCCAGGAACGCCAGCCGCACCAAGCGGCTGGCCAAAAGCGCCGCATGCAGAAGCCATCAAGCTCAGCGAGCACTCCGAACGAAGTCCGCAGCCGCAGCAAGCCGCCCGACCAACCGCCCATTCCAGTTGCGCAATTCGACATCGCGCAACGGCGAAACAAACGCGCGATCAACATCGTCCAGCGCCAGCAGCGACTCGATCAACGCCACGACCGCGACCTCGGCCGCGCGCGCGTTGTTGCCGTCGTCCATCTTCAACGCGATGCCCAGCCCCAACTCCGGCAGCGCCGCGCAGTAGACGCCCTCGGCGCCGACCTTGCAGAACACGCGTGCGCCGAAGTGCGTCATCAGCCGCGTGTCGAGCCGCCCCTTGCCGGCCACCATCAGCGGCGCGGCGGCCACGGCCTCGCGCAGGCGCCCAGCGGCACGCGCACGTTCCGGCGTGAACCTCACGCCCGTGCCGAAGCGCGCGAACGCGTGCGCCAGCGCGCGCAGCGGAAAGCCGAACGTCGGGATCGAGCAGCCGTCCGTGGCGCGCGGCGCGTCGGCCAGGCGCACGCCGGTGGCCGATTCGAGCGACGCGCCGATCTCGCGCATGACCACGTGGTCGGGCTCGACGTAGCCGCGCAGCAAGCCGCGCGCGCGGTCGGCATCGCCGGCCATCAGCGCGCCCAGGCACGCGAAGCCCGAGTGCTTGCCGGAGCAGTTGTTGTGCAGCGCGCAGGGCGCCTCGCCGCTGGCGGCCAGCGCGCGCGAGGCCTGTTCGTTGGACGGCCAGTGCACGCCGCATTCGAGCACGTCGGCGTCGAGCCCCGCCTTGGCCAGCATGGACGCCGCCGCCGCGACGTGTTCCGGCTGGCCGCCATGCGAGGCGCAGGCCAGCGCGAGCTCCTCGTGGGTCAGGCCGAAGCGATCGGCCGCCCCGGAGGCCACCAGCGGCAGCGCCTGCAGGCCCTTGACGGCGGAGCGCGCGTAGACCGGGCGCTCGATGTCGCCGCCCTGGCGCAGCACCACCCCGGCCGTGTCGACGACCGCAAGGGCGCCGCGATGGAAGGATTCGACGATGTCGCCGCGCCAGAGCTCGACGAGGACGGGTTGGGTCATGGGGGGCTCCAGTTCAAGGCATGCCGTTGCGGCCGTGCAGGCGGAAGCCCGGGCGCGTCGCGAGGCGGTCGTAGTAGGCCTGCACGCGCGGCAGGGCAGGGCGCTCGATGGGCGTCATGAACCAGCGGTTGACGGACAGCCCCAGCACGATGTCGGCCAGCGTGAAGGTCGGGCCGGTGACGAAGTCGCCGGACTTCTCCAGCTGGCGCTCGAGGATGGCCACGTGCCGGTTCCACGACACGATGCTGGCCGCGATGGCCTGCGCGTCCTGGTGCGCCGGGCTCTGGCGCACGAGGCCCATGTACGCATGGCGCCACGCGTTGTTCATGTCGCCGCCCTGCCAGTCCATCCACTGCTCCACGCGTGCCCGCGCGAGCGCGTCGCGCGGCAGCAGGTCGTCGCGGCCGTGCCTGCCGGCGAGGTAGCGGCAGATGGTGTTGGACTCCCACAGCACGGCGTCGCCGTCGACGACCACCGGCACCATCGCGTTCGGATTGAGCGCGAGGAACTCCGGCTCCTGCAGGGAGCGGCCATCGCCGCCCCAGTTCTCGTGCGCGTAGGGCAGCGCGAGTTCCTCGCACAGCCACAGCACCTTGCGAACGTTGATCGACGTGGGCTTGCCCAGGATCCTCAGCATCTGCATCGCTCCAAAGTGGTCTAGATGACTTGTCCTAAAATCGCGGCATGCCCGTCTCCGCCCTCGCGATGGTGATCGTCGCCGCACTGCTGCACGCATTCTGGAACATCGTCGCCAAGAAAACCGGGGGCAACCGGCATTTCGTGCTGATGGGCGGGCTGCTGCTGGCGCTGTTCTGGGCGCCGGCGGGGCTGTGGCTCGGATGGCGCGACGTGCCGCAATGGGGCTGGCTGCAGTGGACGCTGGTGGCCCTCAGCGGCTTCACGCACCTGGCGTACTTCAAGGTGCTGCTCAAGGGC
The DNA here is from genome assembly GCF_023231945.1 of Scleromatobacter humisilvae. Taxonomy (GTDB): domain Bacteria; phylum Pseudomonadota; class Gammaproteobacteria; order Burkholderiales; family Burkholderiaceae_C; genus Scleromatobacter; species Scleromatobacter humisilvae. The sequence goes on along the minus strand of NZ_JAJLJH010000001.1, from coordinate 777,772 downwards.
TACCGCGTGTCGGACCTGACGGTTGTCTACCCGGTCGCGCGCGGCACCGGCCCGCTGATCAGCTCGCTGCTGGCCATCGCGGTGCTGGGCGAGGCGCTGACGCTGCATGCGGCGGCGGGCGTCGTGTGCGTGTGCGGTGGCGTCTTCATCATCGCCGGCGGCCCCGCGCTGCTGCGCGCCGCGCACGACCCCGCGCGGCGCGCGCGTGTGCACGCGGGCCTGCGCTGGGGCGCGGCCACGGGCGTGCTGATCGCGGTCTACACGGTGCTGGACGGCTACTCCGTCAAGAAGCTGCTGATCGCTCCGATCCTGGTCGACTACTTCGGCAACCTCGTGCGGCTGCCGTTCATGCTGCCCACGCTGCTGCGCGATCCGGACGGCTTCGTCGAGGCGTGGCGGCGCTACAAGTGGCACGCGGTGGTGCTGGCGCTGGTGAGCCCGCTGGCCTACATCCTCGTCCTGTACGCGGTGCAGCTGGCGCCCGTGTCGCACGTGGCGCCGGCGCGCGAGATCTCGATGCTGTTCGCCGCGCTGATCGGCGGCCGGCTGCTGGGCGAGGGCGACCGCGGGCAGCGTGCGGCGGGCGCGCTGCTGATGGGCGCCGGCGTGGTGCTGCTAGCCGTGTGAGCGCGGCGCGAGGCGCGGCAGCGTCATCGTGACCGTCGTGCCCGCGCCGGGTGGCGACACCAGCTCGATGCGGCCGCCCAGGATGCCGTTGACCATGTTGCGCGAGATCGTCAGGCCCAGGCCGCTGCCGCCCTGCGCCAGCCGCGTGGTGAAGAACGGCGCGAAGACCTGCGGCAGGTCCTCGGGCGCGATCCCGACGCCGTTGTCGTGCACGGTGATGCGCACGGCGTCGTGCCCCGACGGCCACACGCGCACGGAGATCGTGCCCTCGCCGGTGCGCGCGAAGCCGTGCACGATCGCGTTCTCGATCAGCTGGTTGAGCACCTGGCCGATCGAGCCGGGATAGCTGTCCATCATCAGTTCGGTCTCGCCGGTGACGATGATCTCGATCGGGTCGTGGCGATGCGCCAGGCGCGTGAGGTCGACCATCTCGCGCACCGTCGCCAGCAGGTCGAAGCTGCGGCGATGGTCGCTGGTCTGGTCGACGGCGATCTGCTGGAACACGGCGATCACGTGCTGCGCCTGGTCGATCGACAGCCCCAGCTGCTTGTGGCCCTCGTTGAGCGCGTCGACGTAGCCGCTGACCTGGCTGCGCCGGCGTTCGTCGACGGACGCGTCGCCCGATTGCAGCCGGCCCAGCGCCTCGACCTGGCCCGGCAGCGTCATCGCCACCATGTCGGCGTTGGCGAGCGCGGCGGAGATCTCGGCGGCCACGCCCTTGACGAGCGAGCCCAGGCCCGCGAGCTTCTCCGCGCGCACGAGTTCGTGCTGCGCCATCGACAGCTGCTGCAGCGCCGTCGACAGCTCCGCGTTGCGCAGCTCGGCCTCGCGCGTGCGCTCGGACACGCGGTGCTCGAGATGCTGGTTCAGCTCGCTCAGCTCGTCCTCGCGATCGCGCAGCAGGCTTTGCGCGTCGATCAGCTGGTCGCGGTCGCGCAGCTGCAGCGTCTGGCGCACGGCGGCCAGCACGATCACGATGACGGCGGCGGCGTCGCAGGTGAAGCGCGCGGACGGCGACAGGTGCGCGACGGTGTCCTGCAGCGTGACGGCGAACGTGACGCCGACGACGACGATCAGCGGCAGCACGCGCAGCGCGCCTTCGTAGAAGCGGTCGATGCGCGGGTTGACCGCGGTCTCGACGCGCCAGCGCGTCACCGCCAGCCCGCCCAGCAGCGTGCACACCGAGAAGCACGCGTTGACGACGCCGCCGTCCTTGAGCGCGTGCTTCAGGATCAGCGCGTTCCACTCCATCCACAGGCCGCCGTGCGCGGCCAGCATCGCGGTCAGCACCCAGATCGGCCACGCGCGCGTCACGCGCAGCAGCGCGATCAGCATCACGCCGACGCAGGCGCCGGCCAGCAGCAGCGTCGGGTAGGTGACCATCGCGCCCAGCTGCACCGGGCTCATGTTGCCGCGCTCGGGCAGGTAGACGACGAGCGCGAGCGCGACGACGGCGATCGCCAGCGACAGCGTGTCGAGCATCGCGGCCAGGCGCTGCGACTCGCTGACGCGGCCGCGCAGGTAGCCCATCATGCCCATCGCGCAGCACGGCGCCATCATCATGTAGAACGGGTCGGACGGCGCCGGGAACGGCTGCCACGCGAGGAAGATCTGCAGGTCCCAGAACGCCTGCCCGATCGCGTACGACGAGAAGCCGAGCGCGAACCAGCGGCGTGCCGCGACCTCGGCGTGCAGCCCCTTCTGGCGCGCGTCGCGCACGCCGATCCAGCAGAGCCACGCGGCCGCGACGTCGGCGACGCTCCAGTGCATGTTGTCGAAGAAGCGCACCCACGGCGCGGGCATGCCCAACTGCGCGCCGGCGATCGCCAGCACGATCGCCAGCAGCGTGACGACGCCGGCGACCTTGAAGACCGGTGCGGCGCCGGCCGGCAGGCCCAGCCGCGACGGCCGCGCCGTGTCGGCCAGCAGCGCTTCCAGCAGCGGCGCGCCCTGGGCGGCGTCGTCCTCGTCGTAGTCGCGCGCCGTTGCGGGATGGCGCGGGAACGCGGCGTCGGCGACGGACGTGGACGGGCTCGGGGACAGCAATTCGGGTGCGACCATGGCAGGACGACGGACGATCCGGGACAAGCCGGAGCTGAGGATGGTCTGCAACGCTGGCGAGACTACCTCAAGGCATCGCCCGCGTCGCAAAGGCGACAGGCATTCCTGCGCAAAAATGCCTGTCATGAACCTTGCCGTGCCGTCCCCCGCCGCTGTCGAGTCCGATGGACGCGCGCTTGCCGGCGTCGATTTCTCGAGCGCGCCGCGGCGCGGCAAACCCATCGTGTGGGCGTGGGGTCGCTGGCAGCGCCCCGGCCTGCTCAAGCTCGAGCGCTTCGAGGAGAACGCGTCGCCGGCGGCGTTCGAGGCGTCGCTGCGGCAGCCCGGCCCGTGGCTCGCGGCCTTCGACCTGCCCTTCGGCCTGCCGCGCGAGCTCGTCGCCACCCTCGGCTGGCCGACCGACTGGGCCGGCAGCATGACGCACTACGCGGGGCTGACGCGCGCCGCGATCGTCGAGACCTTCTCCGCGTTCTGCGACGCGCGTCCCGTCGGCGGCAAGTTCGCCCATCGCGCGTGCGACGGGCCGGCCGGCAGCAGCCCGTCGATGAAATGGGTCAACCCGCCGGTCGCGTTCATGCTGCACGCCGGCGTGCCGGCGCTGCGCGCGGCGGGCGTCGACATCCCCGGCCTGCAGGCCGGCGACGCGACGCGCGTCGCGCTGGAGGCCTATCCGGGCCTCGTCGCACGCGCGCTGATCGGGCGCCGCTCGTACAAGAGCGACACCCGGGCCCAGCAGACGACCGAGCGCCTGATCGCGCGCAAGGATCTCGTCGACGCGCTGGAGCAGGGGCGCTGGCGCGGCCTGCGCCTGAAGCTCACGCACGCGCAGCGCGACGAGCTGGTGGCCGATCCGCAGGGCGACCGGCTCGACGCCGCGCTGTGCCTGCTGCTGGCCGGCTGGGCCGACACGCAGCCCGGCTACGGCATGCCGGCGGCGTTCGACGCACTGGAGGGCTGGATCGTCGCGGCCGACGGAGACGGCGCCGGCATACCCGTGGCCGTACCCGCGAAGAAGGCCGGCGCGAAGGCGCGCTGAAGGCCCGCCCGCGTCAGGCGTCCGCGTCCGGCGCCACGCCGCCTCGGCGCGACATGTCGATGGCCGCGTCGATCGCGTCGGTCAGGTCGACCAGGTCGTACGGCTTGACGAGGTAGCGGAAGTAGCCCTGCTCGAGGCCCGAGGACACCATGGCGGGCATCGCCGCCGCGCTCACCGCGATGATGGGGATGCCCGCGGTCGCCGGGTCCTGCTGCAGCACGCGCATCGCCTCGCGGCCGCTCATGATGGGCATGTTGTTGTCCATCAGGATCACGTCGGGGCTGTGGCTGCGCGCCATGTCGACGCCGGCCTGGCCGTCGGTGGCCGTCAGCACCATGCAGTCGGTGCGCAGCGACAGCGCCTCGGTGAGCAGCGCGAGGTTGGCGCGGTTGTCGTCCACGCACAGGATGGTCGCGAGCTGCGGGTCGCCCACCAGCTCGCTGGGCGTGGGCAGGCGCGGGCGCGACGGCGCGCGAGGCATCGCGGCGGGCTCCGCGCTGCGCAGGTCGATCCAGAACGTGCTGCCGGTGCCGGGGGTGCTGCGCACGCCGATGGTGCCGCCCATCAGCTCCACCAGCCGCTTGGTCAGCACCAGGCCGATGCCGCTGCCCTCGATGGTCGTGTTGTCGAGGCCGAGGCGGTTGAAGGGCTGGAACAGCTGGCGCAGCTGGTCGGGGGTCAGGCCGTTGCCGGTGTCCTGCACCGCGACGCGTATTCGGCCCTGGTCGCCGGCCGTGCATTCGACGATCACGGCGCCGTGTTCGCGGTTGTACTTCACCGCGTTCGACAGCAGGTTCAGCAGCACCTGCTTGAGCCGCGTGCGGTCGGCGCTGACGCTCAGCGGCGTCTCCATCGGGAAGACGAGCCGGATGCCGCGCTGCGCCGAGGCCGTGCGCGTGAGTGCGTGGCACTCCTCGAGCACCTCGCGCAGCTCCACCGGCTCCAGGCTGATCGTCACCTTGCCGGACTCGATCTGCGCCAGGTTCAGGATCTCGTTGATCAGCGTCAGCAGGTGGTTGCCGGCATCGACGATGTGCTGCACGAAGCCGCGGTTGCGCTCCGGGTCGCCGCCGGCGTCGGCGTGGTTCAGCAACTGCCCGAAGCCGATGATCGCGTTGAGCGGCGTGCGCAGCTCGTGGCTCATGTTGGACAGGAACTCCGACTTCGCGCGATTGGCGCTCTCGGCCTCGCGCGTGGCCAGTTGCAGGTCGCGATTGGACGACTCCAGCTGCGCCGTGCGGTCGTGCACGCGCCGCTCGAGCTCCTCGTTCAGGCGCATGACTTCCTGCTGCGCGTGGCGGCGCTCGGCGACCTCGCGGTCCTTGTCGGCCGCCGCGGCGTCCTGCTCGGACTTGCGGCGCTCGATCTCGGCCAGCAGCCCGTTGAACGCGTCGACCAGCTCGCCCACCTCGTCCTCGCCCAGCTTGGCGGCGCGGCGCGAGCTCACGCCGTGCTGCACCGCGTCGCGCGCGATGTCGGCCATCGCCGCGAGCGGGCGCAGGACGATCGCCTTGAGCCATCCCGACACCGCCCAGGTGATGGCCAGCGCCAGCAGCACGAGCCCCAGCGACACGGCGGCATAGCCGGCGATGCGCTCGTCGATCTCGTCGCGTGCGCGAACCGTGACGGTGCCGAGCGTGCGGCCCTGGTCGACGATGGGCGAGCGCACCAGCAGGTCGTGCGACGCACCGGCGCCGGCGTCCGCGTCGGTGCGCGCGAGGGTCGTGGGCGGCGCGTCGGATCCGGCCGCGTGCCAGCCGGCGAACAGCCGGCCCTGCGCATCGTAGACGGCCGCGTTGCGCAGCCGCGGCTGCAGGCGCAGCGTCGCGAGGGCGTCCTGCGCGCCGCGCGGGTTGCCGGCGGCGAGGTCTTCGGCGCTCGCGTGGCCCAGCAGGTCGGCCTGCGCCTGCACGTCGGCGATCCAGCCGCGGTGCCACGTGCGCAGGTCGTAAGCGATCATGGTGCCGAGGGCCAGGACCAGCGCCACGAGCGTGGTGCCGAGGATGGCCAGGCGCAGCTTGGTGCCGAGCGAGCGACGCAGCGATGTGTTGGACATGGGCCTTTCTGGTGCGCAGGAAAGGTCCTACGGTCCAGCTCGTTGGGCAGGCGGCGTACCCGGGCTGAACGTTCGTACATCGTGTCACACCTGTGCGAGAAATTCGTCACGCGGCGCGTCCAAAAACGCGCGCAGATGCGAACCGCGAACCGCTCCCGCGGCCCGCCTGTTACCGGACGCTGGCCCAGCGCACCGGGATGGTGTCGTCGGGCAGCATCACGACATGCACTTTTTTCTGCATCACCCAGCTCAGCGTGCGCCGGTACAGCGGCACGTAGACGACGTCGTCGCCGGCCAGCTTCAAGGCGGTGGCCACCAGCACGCGGCGCTTGTCAGGGTTGCCTTCGGTGCGCACGGCGTCGATCAGCGCGTCGAGCCGCGGATTGGAGTAGCGGCCGGCGTTGAAGGTGCCTCCGCCGTTGCTGTCCCATGTGTGCAGCAGTCCGTTGAGGCTTTGCCACGCGTCCTCCGACGTGCCCGTGAAGCCGAATTCCGCCAGGCTCACCTTGCCCTGCGTGATCATGGGGAAGAACTGCGTGCTCGGCGAGGTGCGCAGCGTGGTGCGGATGCCCACCTGCGTCAGCATCGCCGCGATCGCCTGGCACACGTGCTCGCGGAATGCGACGTTGACGCAGTCCATCGTCAGGTCGAAGCCGTCGGCATACCCGGCATCGCGCAGCAGCTCGCGCGCGTGCACCGGATCGAAGCGCAGGCGCGGGCCGTTGACGGCCACCGGCGCGTCGAACTCCGGCGACAGCAGGTCGCCGGTGGGCGTGGCGAGTCCCTTGAGCACCTTCTGGATCACGAGGTCGATGTTGATGGCCTGGTACACCGCCCGACGCACGCGCAGGTCCTTGAACGGGTTGCGCGGCTTGCCGTCGGGCCCCGGCGCGACCCCCGGCAGCGCGGCGCTGGCCTGGTCGAAGGCGAGGTAGTCGGTGGCGATGTCGCCGACCTGCGTGACGGCGATCGCGGGGTCGTGGCGCAGCTGCTCGACGTCCTGGTACGGCGGATCGAGCACGAGGTCGACCTCGCCGGACTGCAGCGCGGCGAGCCGGGTGGCGTCGGAGCGGATGGTGACGAAGCTCAGGCTGTCGACGTTGCCGTTGTCGGGGCTCCTGCGATTCCACCACTGCGGGAACGCCTTCAGCGTGGTGCGGATGTCGGGCTCGTAGCGTTCCAGCTGGTAGGCGCCGGTGCCGTTGGCGTTGCGCACGGCGAAGGTCTCCTGGCGCGCGTTGTAGTCCTGCGCGCGCTCGACGTGGTGCGCCTGCGACCAGCGCTTGCTCATCATCGCCACCAGCACCAGCTTCTGCGGCAGCGACGCGTCGGGCGCGGCGAGCTCGAAGTCGATGGTGAGCGGATCCACCATGCGCACGCGCTTGACGCCCTTGAGCACGAACTGGCGCTGCGACGGCGGCGCCAGCGCGCGCTGGAAGGAGAACACCGCGTCCTCGGCGGTGAACGGGCTGCCGTCATGGAAGCGGACGTCGGGGCGCAGCTTGAAGCGCCACGTGAGCGGGTCGGTCTGCGTCCAGCTGGTGGCCAGCACCGGTACCAGGCGGTAGTTCTGGTCGCGCCCGACCAGCGACTCGTAGATCTGGAACGCGACGCGCGTGTGGTACTGCAGCGCGAGGCTGTGCGGATCCATCGTCTGCGGATCGAACGCGCTCGCGATGCGCAGCGCGGCGGCGTGCGCGCCGGGCAGGGCGACGGCCAGGGCCAGCGCGAGCGATCGCGCGGCCTTCGGGGCCAGTGCCTTCAGCCCGCGCAGCAGAGTCATTCCCGTCGATCCCCGGCAAAGTCCGATGACCAGTATGCGACAGGATATCGGCGCGGTGCGCGGTCTCTTTCGACGCGCTTGCGGGACTATTTGCGCATCAGCGTCGATTTGCCGAACAGGCTCTCGATCAGGTCGACGGCCAGCACGGCCGTCTGGTTGCGCACGTCGAGCGCGGGGTTCAGCTCCATGACGTCCAGCGACGCGAGGCGGCCCGTGTCGGCGATCATCTCCATGCACAGCTGCGCCTCGCGGTAGGTCGGGCCGCCGGGGATGACGGTGCCGACGCCGGGGGCGATCTGCGGGTCGAGGAAGTCGACGTCGAAGCTGACGTGCAGGTGCGTGTTCTCGTCGAGCGTGGCCAGCGCCAGCTCCATTGCGTGGCGCATGCCCATCTCGTCGATGTAGCGCATGTCGAACACCTCGAGGCCCATCTCGTGGACGAACTTCTTCTCGCCCGCGTCGACGCTGCGGATGCCGATCTGGCGGATCCACTTCGGGCTGATCGCCGGCACCTTGCCGCCGATCTCGATCAGCTCCTGCGGGCCGTGGCCGCACAGGCAGGCGACGGGCATGCCGTGGATGTTGCCGCTGGGCGTGAGGACGGCGGTGTTGAAGTCGGCGTGCGCGTCCAGCCAGAGGATGCGCAGCTTCTTGCCGGTCTCGCGGCAATGGCGCGCGACGGCGCTGATCGAGCCGATGCCCAGGCAGTGGTCGCCGCCCAGCAGGATGGGCAGGTGCCCCAGCTTCAGCTCGGCATGCACCGCCTCGTGCACGGCGTTGTTCCAGGCCGCGACCTCGTGCAGGTGGCGGAAGCCGTCGACCGGCGGCAGCCACGGGTTGGGCGGCCCTTGCAGGTTGCCGCGGTCGAACACCTCGATGCCGTGCGCCTCGAGCGTCGGGCCGATCTGCGCGACGCGCATCGCTTCGGGGCCCATGCTGGCGCCGCGGGCGCCTGCGCCGATGTCGGTCGGCGCGCCGATCAGGGAAACTTTGGTCATGGCGTGATTGTCCGTCGGGAGCAGGTGCGAATGATTCGAGTTGGAGGCGGTTCGGCCGATCAAAGCTCGCCGGCGGCTTCCGTCGGCGCGGAGGCGATGCCTTCGAAACCGTAGGCGCCCTTGAGCGCGGCCCAGCCCTCCTCGGCGGTCTCGACGAACTTGAACAGGTGCACGTCGTCGGGCGCGATCATGCCGGTCTCGATGAGCAGGTCGAAGTCGATCAGGCGCTTCCAGAACGCCGCGCCGAACAGCAGGATGGGCCGTGCGCGCGACTTGCCGGTCTGGATCAGCGTGAGCACCTCGAACAGCTCGTCGAGCGTGCCGAAGCCGCCTGGGAAGCACGCGAGCGCGACGGCGCGCATCAGGAAGTGCATCTTGCGCAGCGCGAAGTAGTGGAACTGGAAGCACAGCTCCGGCGTGATGTACGGGTTGGGCTGCTGCTCGTGCGGCAGCACGATGTTCAGCCCGATGCTCTTGCCGCCCGACTCGAACGCGCCGCGGTTGCCGGCCTCCATGATGCCGGGCCCGCCGCCGGTGACCACGTGGATGGGCGTCGCGAGATGGCGCGTGCCCGTCGTGACCATCGCGGCGAAGCGGCGCGCCTCGACGTAGTGCTGGCTCATCGCGACGGCGCTCTCGGCGCGCCTGATCGCGAGCGCGTCGCCGCTCTTGCGCGCCGCGGCCAGCAGCTCCTGCGCGACCTCGGGCGGCTTGATGCGCGCGCTGCCGAACAGCACGATGGTCGACTCGATGCCCAGCCTGGCCTGCACCATCTCCGGCTTCATCAGCTCGAGCTGCACGCGCACCGGGCGCAGTTCCTCCTGCAGCAGGAAGTCGATGTCGGTGAACGCGAGGTGGTAGGCGCTGCCGGGGCCGTCGTACAACGAGGGCGGCTTGGTCTTGGCGGCGTCTTCGCCGGCGCTGCGGAAGTTGCGTGCTTTCAAGGGGCGATGCTTCATGGCCGGCAGCTTAACGCAGCGATCCTGCGCGGACGCGTCACGCGCGCGGGCGCGACGCGCACACCGGGCACGCGAGGTCGCGCGCGACGCGGATGGTCGTCCAGCCCATGTCGCGCGCGTCCAGCATCTGCAGCCGGCCGGCGAGCGACGTGCCGATGCCCGCGACGAGCTTCAGCGCCTCCGCGGCCTGCATCGAGCCGACGATGCCCACCAGCGGCGCGAACACGCCCATCGTCGCGCAGCGCACCTCGGGCGGCGCGCTCGCGGGCGGGAAGACGCAGGCGTAGCAGGGCGACTCGGGGTCGCGCGTGTCCCAGACGGACAACTGGCCGTCGAACGAGATCGCCGCGCCCGCCACCAGCGGCACCCGCGCCGCGACGCACGCGGCGTTGACGGCCTGGCGCGTGGCGAAGTTGTCGCTGCAGTCGAGCACGACGTCCGCGTCGGCCACCAGCCCGGACAGCGCCGCGGCGTCGACACGCCGTGCGATCGCGACGACGTCGAGATCGGGTGCGATCGCCAGCACGGCCGCGCGCGCCGACTCGACCTTCAATTGGTCGATACGGTCATGGGTATGCGCGATCTGGCGCTGCAGGTTGGTCAGGTCGACCACGTCGTCGTCGACGAGCGTGAGCCGCCCGATGCCGGCGCTGCCGAGATAGAGCGCCACCGGCGAGCCGAGCCCGCCGGCGCCGATCACGAGGGCGCGCGCGTCGCGGATGCGCTGCTGCCCCTCGATGCCGATCTCGTCGAGCAGGATGTGGCGCGAGTAGCGCAGCAGGTCGTCGTCGGTCATGGCGCGTCCGCAAACGACAACGCCGGCGAGGTGCGCGCGAACGCGCCCCTTGGCCGGCGTCGACGCAGCATCACTGCGTCGCGGTGTCTTCGGGCTTGCGTTCCGTGGCGGTCTTGCTGACCATCACCGGCTGGCCGCGCAGGCGGTTGAGTGCCTGGTTCAGCTGGAAGTCTTCCGCCGAGCCGAATTCCGGCAGCGGCTTGAGCGGCTTGTTGTTGTTCTTGGCCAGCTCGGCCTCGAGCTTGGTGCGCTGTTCGTCGCGCTCCTTCTCGCGCTCCGCGTCCTTCTTCTCGTCGCCGTTGATCAGGTGCTTGTCCAGGTCGGCCTCGCGGGTGCGCAGCGCGGAGTAGACGTTGCCGTCGGCGGTCTCGTCGAGCCACACCTCGGGCACGATGCCCTTGGCCTGGATCGAGCGGCCGCTCGGCGTGTAGTAGCGCGCCGTGGTGATCTTGACGGCGGTGTCGCCCGGCAGCGGCATCACGGTCTGCACCGAGCCCTTGCCGAACGACTGCGCGCCCATCAGCGTGCCGCGGTGGTAGTCCTGCAGCGCGCCGGCGACGATCTCGCTGGCCGACGCCGAGCCTTCGTTGATCAGCACCACCAGCGGCACCGTCTTGATGGCCGCGGGCAGGCGCTTGAGCGGGTCGCTGCCGCCGCGGCGCAGGTAGTCGTCGGGATCGGCCTTGAAGGTCTGCTTGGACTCGCTGATCTGGCCGTTGGTCTTGACCACCACCGATTCGGCCGGCAGGAAGGCCGACGCGATGCCCACGGCGCCCTCGAGCAGGCCGCCCGGGTCGTTGCGCAGGTCGAGCACGAAGCCCTTGATCTTCGGATCCTTCTTGTACATGTCCTCGACCTTGGCGGCGAAGTCTTCCACCGTGCGGTCCTGGAACTGGTTGACGCGCACCCAGGCGTAGCCGTCGATGTCCTTGGCCTTGACGCTCTGCACGTGGATTTCCTCGCGCGTGATCGTCACCGGGAACGTGCGGCTGTCTTCCTTGCGGAAGATGGTCAGCATCACCTTGGAGCCCGGGTCGCCGCGCATCTTCTTCACGGCCTGGTCCATCGTCAGGCCCTTGACCTGCGTGTCGTCGATCTTGGTGATGAGGTCGTTCGGCTTCAGGCCGGCGCGGAAGGCGGGCGAGCCCTCGATCGGCGAGACGATCTTGACCAGGCCGTCCTCCATGCCGATCTCGATGCCCACGCCGACGAAGCGGCCCGACGTGCCTTCCCGGAATTCCTTGTACGACTTCTTGTCGAAGTACTGCGAATGCGGATCGAGGCCGGCGACCATGCCGGTGATGGCATCCGAAATCAGCTTCTTCTCGTCCACCGGTTCGACGTAGTCGGCCTTGATGCGTTCGAACACGTCGGTCAGGCGCTGGATGTCCTCGAGCGGCAGCGATGCGAGCGAATTGCGCGCGGTGGCCTGCAGCTGCATCGTCGTCAATGCGCCGGCGACCGCGCCGAGGGCCAGCAGCCCCGCCACCTTGAATTTCGAACCCATGTCTGTCTTCGCCCCGATTCCAACGACGTACCGGCGTCGTCACCATGGCGACGTCGTACGGCTGTAAGTATAGAACTGCGGCTCCTGTAGAGCGCGTTCCCGCATGCCTGAAACTCGTGCAATTTCTCGGGCATCGGCAAGCCGTGGACCCCGCGTCCTCGTCCGGCTCGGGCCGCCGCCCTTGATACACTGGCTCACTGCGCGGCTGTAGCTCAGTGGATAGAGCATCTCCCTCCTAAGGAGAGGGTCGCAGGTTCGATTCCTGCCAGCCGCACCAGCTTGCCTGTTTATCGGCATCTGGGCGTTCAGAGTTCACGGCTCCGCTGCAAGTTCCGTGCGAGTTGCCCTTGAAATGCCCTGACAGCCGAGTGGGCCGACGGGTCTTTTCATCTGGCAGGAGCCTTGTGCGCTTGGCGAACAATGGCAAGGGGCCCGGTGCGGCCGAGCTGGAAACCTCACAAGTGGGCGTCCGCCCACTTGCCCAACATTTGTCCACGGCCGGCATCGCCGAAACGGTACAATTGGCCTTGAAATCGCTGGGTTGACGCGGTGTTCCTAGGGACTTCCGCAGGCCTCCAACTTGTCCACAAACGATGCACCCAGGCCTGTGCATAACTTGTGGACGAATTTTCATGTTGGAGACGTGCAACGCCACAAAAACCCAGCAAAGACGCGGTTTCCACCGGGGTGCTTTTGGCTACAATGAAAGCCCAACAAGCAGTTGCCATACGATTTTGTTGGAAGGCGCGTCTCTCTTTGGACGTGCCTTTTTTTTAGTCTCGACGCAGGGCCATTGAAGCTTTTCAGGGCCCCTCGCGGCACCCCCTGCCGCGAGTCCGCGACGACACGGCAAGCGCGTCAAGAACCTTGCGCCTGACCGTTCGAACGACCCTCATGGATCACATCAGAAACTTCTCGATCATTGCCCACATCGACCACGGCAAGAGCACGCTGGCCGACCGGATCATCCAGCGTTGCGGCGGCCTGTCGGACCGCGAGATGGAAGCACAGGTGCTCGATTCGATGGACCTCGAGCGCGAGCGCGGCATCACGATCAAGGCGCAGACCGCGGCGCTGCAATACACGGCGCGCGACGGCAAGATCTACAACCTCAACCTGATCGACACGCCGGGGCACGTCGACTTCTCGTACGAAGTCAGCCGCTCGTTGTCGGCGTGCGAGGGCGCGCTGCTGGTGGTCGATGCCAGCCAGGGCGTCGAGGCGCAGACCGTCGCCAACTGCTACACGGCGCTCGAGCTCCACGTCGAGGTCGTGCCCGTCCTCAACAAGATGGACCTGCCGTCCGCCGATCCCGACAACGCCCGTGCGGAGATCGAGGACGTCATCGGCATCGACGCGACCCGCGCGATCCCGTGCTCGGCCAAGACCGGCATGGGCATCGACGACATCCTCGAGGCCGTCATCGAGCGCATGCCGGCGCCCAAGGGCAACGCCGACGGGCCGCCGCGCGCGATGATCATCGACGCCTGGTTCGACAACTACGTCGGCGTCGTGATGCTGGTGCGCGTGGTCGACGGCCGCATCGGCAAGGGCGAGCGCATCCGCCTGATGGCCACCGACTCGGTCTACGGCATCGAGCACCTCGGCGTGTTCACGCCCAAGAGCGAGAACCGCGACGCGCTGCTGGCCGGCGAGGTCGGCTTCGTGATCTGCGGCATCAAGGAACTCGCCGCCGCCAAGGTCGGCGACACCATCACGCTGGAAAAGAAGCTGCCCAACAACGCGGGCCCGGCCAGCGAGGCGCTGCCCGGCTTCAAGGAGATCCAGCCGCAGGTCTTCGCCGGCCTCTATCCGACCGAGGCGAGCGAGTACGACCAGCTGCGCGACGCGCTGGAGAAGTTGAAGCTCAACGACAGCTCGCTGCGCTACGAGCCCGAGGTGTCGCAGGCGCTCGGCTTCGGCTTCCGCTGCGGCTTCCTGGGCCTGCTGCACATGGAGATCGTGCAGGAGCGCCTGGAGCGCGAGTTCGACCAGGACCTGGTGACCACCGCGCCCAGCGTGGTCTACGAGGTGGAGCTCAACGACGGCACGGTCAACGAGGTCGAGAACCCCAGCCGCATGCCCGACCAGGGCCGCATCCGCGAGATCCGCGAGCCCATCGTCACGGTGCACCTGTACATGCCGCAGGATTACGTCGGCGTCGTCATGACGCTGTGCAACCAGAAGCGCGGCGTGCAGCTGAACATGGCCTACCACGGCAAGCAGGTGATGCTCACCTACGAACTGCCGCTGGCCGAGATCGTGCTGGACTTCTTCGACAAGCTCAAGAGCGTGTCGCGCGGCTACGCATCGATGGACTACGAGTTCAAGGAATACCGCGCGGCCGACGTCGTCAAGGTCGACATCATGATCAACGGCGAGAAGGTCGATCCGCTGTCGATGATCGTGCACCGCTCGCAGAGCCAGTTCCGCGGCCGCGGCGTGGCGGCGAAGATGCGCGAGCAGATCCCGCGCCAGCAATACGACGTCGCGATCCAGGCGGCGATCGGTGCGAACATCATCGCCCGCGAGAACATCAAGGCCCTGCGCAAGAACGTGCTGGCAAAATGCTACGGCGGGGACGTTTCCCGCAAGAAGAAGCTGCTCGAAAAACAAAAGGCGGGCAAGAAGCGCATGAAGCAGATCGGCTCCGTCGAAGTGCCTCAGGAAGCTTTCCTCGCCATCCTCCAAGTGGACGACTGAATCGATGAGTGCATTGACCGGCGCGCTGTATGCCGCCTTGGTGATCTATCTCGGCGGCTGGCTGATGGACAAGTGGATCGGCAACTTCGCGTTGCTGCTGCTGCTCCTGACGCTCGTCACCTTCGCTTACTGGCTCGCCGAGCGCCTGTACTTCGCGCCCCGGCGCCGCCAGGCCGCCGCGCTGTACGAGACGCAGGAGGCCGCGCGGCGCGCCGAGCTGACGCGCCAGGGCATCAAGGTGGACGGCGACGTCGACGACGTCAAGGGCCGCCTGCTGATCCAGCCGTGGTGGCTGGACTGGACCGCGGGCCTGTTCCCGGTCATCGCCGTCGTCTTCGTGCTGCGCAGCTTCCTGTTCGAGCCGTTCAAGATCCCGTCGGGCTCGATGATCCCGACGCTGCAGGTCGGCGACCTGATCCTCGTCAACAAGTTCCACTACGGCATCCGGCTGCCGGTGATCAACAAGAAGATCATCGCCAACCACGACCCGCAGCGCGGCGACGTGATGGTGTTCCACTACCCGATCGACCCGCGCGTCGACTACATCAAGCGCGTGGTGGGCCTGCCGGGCGACGAGGTCTCGTACCTGAACAAGCAGCTGAAGATCAACGGCCAGCCTGTTCCCGTCAAGCCCGAGCCCGACTACTACGTCGACGAGCGCCGCCAGTACGAGCAG
Source organism: Scleromatobacter humisilvae (assembly GCF_023231945.1). Lineage (GTDB taxonomy): Bacteria > Pseudomonadota > Gammaproteobacteria > Burkholderiales > Burkholderiaceae_C > Scleromatobacter > Scleromatobacter humisilvae. Next base: position 762,570 of record NZ_JAJLJH010000001.1, on the reverse strand, counting down.
GCCTTCGAGGAAGACCTGACGGGGGTCAAGCACCAGATCCTCACCAAGGCCGATTCGCCGGCCGGCGTGCAGCCGTTCAACGGCTTCCCGTTCAAGGACAACTGCCAGTACAGTGCCGAAGGCGTGGTCTGCCGCGTGCCGCCGAACAGCTACTTCATGATGGGCGACCATCGCGACGACTCGCAGGATTCGCGCTACTGGGGCTTCGTGCCCGACGAGAACATCGTCGGCAAGGCCTTCTTCGTCTGGATGAACTTCAACGATCTGAGCCGCATCGGCTCGTTCCATTGATCCGGCGCCGGCCGCGCGCCGGCGCGCTGAACCAAGGGCCCACTTCATGATCCCGTCCCGGCTTCCCACGCGCCAGCGCGGCGCCTCCATCGTCAGCATGCTGATCCTGGCGATCGTCGTCGGCTTCCTCATGCTGATGGCGGCGCGGGTGTTCCCCTCGGTCAACGAGTACCTCACGATCCGCAAGGCGATCTCGCAGATCATGAAGGACAACCCGGCCAGCGCGGCCGATATCCGTGGCAAGTTCGAGAAGACCATCGAGGTCGAATACTCGATCAAGACGATCGGCGCGAAGGACCTGAACATCCAGCCGGTCGGCGACACCGGCAACTTCCGTACTTCGTACGCCTACAACGTCGAGATTCCCATCTTCGATCCGACCGTCTTCATCCTGGTGAAGTATTCGGGCTCCGCCACCTCCGGCGGATTCAAGGGGCCCTGAGGCTGAACATGTCCGGCAACGCGTCGTCAACGCCCGCCCGCGGGGCGGCGCTGGTCGAGCAACGGCTCGGCTACCAGTTCGCCGAACGCGCGTTGTTCGAGCGCGCACTCACGCACCGCAGCTTCGGCGCGGACCACAACGAGCGCCTCGAGTTCCTGGGCGACGCCGTCCTGAACCTGGCCGTCTCGCGCCTGCTGTTCGACCGCTTCTCCGGCTCGGACGAAGGCGACCTCACGCGCGTGCGCGCCCACCTCGTGCGCGAGGACAGCCTGCACAAGGTCGCGCTCGTGCTTGGCCTGCCGGATGCGCTGAAGCTGTCCGACGGCGAGGCGCGCGGCGGCGGCGCGACGCGGCCGTCCATCCTCGCCGACGCGGTGGAGGCGCTGATCGGCGCCGTCAGCATCGACGGCGGCTTCGAGGCGGCGCAGGCGCTGGTCAAGCGGCTGTTCGGCGAGACCATCATGTCGACGACCACCGACAACTGGCGCAAGGACGCCAAGACGGAGCTGCAGGAATGGCTGCAGGCGCGGCACGTGCCGGTGCCGGCCTACCGCATCGTCGCCACGCGCGGACAGGCGCACGCGCAGACCTTCGAGGTCGAGTGCGACGTCCCCTCGCTGCAGTGGCGCGCCACGGGCGTCGGCAAGTCGCGCCGCGCCGCGGAACAGGCGTCCGCGCAGCAACTGCTCGATCGAATCAAGGCCGGCGAACTCGACGTGCCCATCCGCAAAGGACATCCCGGTGCCTGACATCAAACCTCCCCACGACTCGTCCGACGAGCTGCCCGAAGACGAGTTGCCCGAGGGCAGCGAGGACTCCGAGAACCTGCCCGAGGACTTCGCCGACGACGGCGACGAGGACATGATCGAGACGCCGCTCAGCGAGGCCGCGATCGCGGCGATGCTGTCGGCGTCGGTCGACGAGCACGGCGAGAAGAAGCGCTGCGGGCTCGTGGCCATCGTCGGCCGTCCCAACGTCGGCAAGTCGACGCTGCTGAACGCGCTGGTCGGCCAGAAGATCAGCATCACGTCCAACAAGGCCCAGACCACGCGCCACCGCATCACCGGCGTGCGCAGCGAGGGCGCGGCGCAGTTCGTCTTCGTCGACACGCCCGGCTACCAGACCAAGCACTCGGCGGCGCTCAACAAGTCGCTGAACAAGACGGTGGTGTCGGTGCTGACGGACGTCGACATCGTGCTGTTCATGGTCGAGGCCGGCAAGTTCGGCGCGGACGACGCCAAGGCGCTGCAGCTGATGCCCAAGGGCAAGCCGGTGATCCTGATCCCGAACAAGCTCGACGAGGTGCATCGCCGCAGCGACCTGCTGCCGTGGCTGAAGTCCATGCAGGACAAGTTCGCGTTCGCCGAGTTCTTCCCGATGTCGGCCTACTCGACCAACGACATCGAGCGCCTGCTGGGCGTGCTCAAGCCCTACCTGCCGGAGCAGCCGTGGTTCTACGACGCGGAAATGCTCACCGACCGCAGCGAGCGCTTCCTGGTCAGCGAGGTCATCCGCGAGAAGCTGTTCCGCCTGACGGGCGACGAGCTGCCGTACAACGTGACGGTGGTGATCGACCAGTTCGCCGAGGAAGGCACGATGCGCCGCATCGCCGCGACCATCATCGTCGAGCGCGACGCGCACAAGGGCATGGTGATCGGCGCCAAGGGCCAGCAGCTCAAGCGCATCGCCTCGGAGTCGCGCCAGGAGCTCGAGCGCCTGCTCGAGGCCAAGGTGTTCCTCGAGGTGTGGGTCAAGGTTCGTTCCGGCTGGGCGGATTCCGAAGAGCATCTGCGCTCGTACGGCTACGAGTAGCGTGCCCACCGCTCGCCGCGTCACCGCGCCGCTCGACGCCTACGTGCTCCATCGCTACGACTGGAGCGAGACCAGCCTGATCCTCGACCTGTTCACGCGCAGCAAGGGCCGCGTGACCGTGGCCGCCAAGGGCGCGAAGCGGCCGTACTCGCAGCTGCGCAGCGTGCTGCTGCCGTTCCAGCGGCTGTCGGCCGTGATCGGCAAGCAGGCCGAGGAGGCGCAGTCCGACGTCGTCACGCTGCGCAGCGCCGAGTGGGCCGGTGTCGACGCCACGCCCGTGCTGCCGCCGGCGCGCCTGTTCGCGGGCTTCTACCTCAACGAGCTGCTGATGAAGCTGCTCGCGCGCGGCGACGCGCATCCGTTGCTGTTCGACGCCTACGCCGCGACGCTGCGCAGCCTGGCGACGTCCGACGACTTTGCCGAGCAGATCGGCCTGCGCGCGTTCGAGCTGGTGCTGCTGAAGGCGATCGGCCTGCTGCCCGAGCTCGACCGCGTCACCGCGACGCAGCAGCGCCTGCAGCCCGAGGCGGACTACCAATGGCTGGGCGATCGCGGCGTCGTCGACGCCGACCCGCACCTGCCGGCCGCCCGGTTGCCCGGTGGCGACCTGCTGGAGATCGACGCCGCGCTGCGCGACAACAACCTCGGCGCGCTGCACGTGGCCTGCGCGACGCGGCTCGATCGCCTGAAGCCGGTGTTGCGGTCGCTGGTTCACTATCATCTCGGTTCGCCGTCGCTCAGGACGCGCGACGTCATGCGAGATGCCCGTCAGTTGATCGGCGGTCGCTGAACAAGAAAGAGTCCCGATGAACCCGCTCGTCGCTCCCGAACAGATCGTCCGCCCGCATCGCTGCGCGCTGTCGGTCAACGTCAACAAGGTGGCCCACCTGCGCAACACGCGGCACCTGGGCATCCCCAGCGTCGCTCGCGCGGCCACGCTGTGCCTGCAGGCGGGCGCGCAGGGCATCACGGTGCATCCGCGCCCCGACGAGCGCCACATCCGCGCCGGCGACGTCATGGAGCTCGCGGCCTTGCTCAAGCAGTGGCCCGAGGCCCAGTACAACATCGAGGGCAATCCGACGCAGAACCTGATGGCCTTCATCCGCGACGTGCGTCCGCACCAGGCCACGTTCGTGCCGGACAGCGAGGACCAGTTCACCTCGGACCATGGCTGGGACGTCGCCAAGGACGCCGACCGCCTGCGTCCGCTGATCGAGGAATGCCACGGGCTCGGCGTGCGCGTCAGCCTGTTCATGGATCCCCTCCCCGAGGCGATGGCTGCGGTGCGCGAACTCGGCGCCGACCGCATCGAGCTCTACACCGAAACCTACGCCAGCGCGCACGGCACGCCGCGCCAGGCCGAGGTGCTCGCGCAGTTCACGCGCACGGCCGAGGCTGCGCTGGCGCTCGGGCTGGGCATCAACGCCGGCCACGACCTGAACCTGGCCAACCTCACCGACTTCATCCGCGCCGTCCCCGGCGTCGACGAGGTCTCGATCGGCCACGCGCTGATCGCCGACGCGCTCGAATACGGCCTGGGCGATACGGTGCACCGGTATCTGCGCGCGATCGTCGATGCCGGGGCTGCGGAGTCATTGGCGTGATCTACGGCATCGGCACCGACCTGTGCGACGTGCGCCGCATCGCGGCCACGCTGGCGCGCAAGAGCGACCGCTTCGCCGAGAAGGTGTTGGGCCCCGACGAGCTGAAGGTCTTCCACGCGCGGCGCGCCAAGGTCGAGAGCCGCGGCATCCGCTTCCTCGCGACGCGCTTCTCGGCCAAGGAGGCGTTCTCCAAGGCCGTGGGCATGGGCCTGCACATGCCCATGACCTGGCGCAGTTGCGAGATCCTCAACGAACGCTCCGGCAAGCCCTACATCCGCCTGCACGGCGAGCTGGCGGCCTGGTTCGCCCAGCGCAACCTGGTGGCGCACGTGACCGTCACCGACGAGACCGACTACGTGGCTTCGTTCGTGGTCGTCGAGACCGCCGCCACCTTTCCTGCCACAGCTCTCCAACCCTGAACACCCCGATGGCCAGCAAGATCAAGAAGACCGCCAAGACGCCCAAGCTCTCCGGCGAAGCCCGCATCGTCGAGCAATTCAAGGAGCCGCTGGACTTCGTCGCCGACGCGCGTTTCGACGACCACGCGCCCGTCATCCTCGACGTCGCCGGAACCAGGCTGAACGCCGATGACCGGCGCCGCCTCGCGCATCCGCTGACGGGCGGCGCGATCCTGTTCGGGCGCAACTGGGTCAACCGGCAGCAGGTCACCGAACTCGTCGCCGAGATGAAGGCGATCCGGCCCGACCTGCTCGTGTGCGTCGATCACGAGGGCGGCCGCGTGCAGCGCTTCCGCACCGACGGCTTCACGCACCTGCCGGCGATGGATGCCTACGGCAAGCGCTGGATGGACGACGGCACCGGTGCCGCGGGCGACGGCGCGATGGCCGCCACCGACGCGGCCACCGCCGCCGGTTTCGTGATGGCCGCGGAGTTGCGCTCGTGCGGCGTCGACCTCAGCTTCGCGCCGGTGCTCGACCTGCACTTCGGCCACAGCGTCGTCATCGGGGACCGCTCGTTCCACCGCGACGCCCGCATCGTCACGCTGCTGGCCAAGAGCCTGATGCTGGGCATGCGCCAGGCCGGCATGGCCAACTGCGGCAAGCATTTCCCCGGCCACGGCCACGTCGCCGCCGACAGCCACGTCGACATCCCCGTCGACCCGCGTCCGCTGTCGGAGATCCTGCTGGACGACGCGCGGCCCTACGAGTGGCTGTCGACCTCGCTGGCCAGCGTGATGCCGGCGCACGTCGTCTATCCGGATGTCGACGACAAGCCGGCGGGCTTCTCGCCCAGGTGGCTGCAGGACATCCTGCGCGCCCGCCTCGGCTTCACCGGCGCGATCTTCAGCGACGACCTGAGCATGGCCGGCGCGCGCACGCTGGCCGGCCGCACGCTGGGCTACGCCGAGGCCGCCGCGCTGGCGATGAACGCCGGCTGCGATCTCGTGCTGCTGTGCAACCAGAGCGTGGGCAAGGGCAAGCCGCTGGACGACCTGCTGGACGGCCTGGTCAAGGCGCGCGCGGACGGCACCTGGCTGCCGGATGCCGCGTGCGAGCGGCGCCGCCTGGACCTGGTGCCGCAGACCGAGCCGCTGGCCTGGGACGACCTGATGCGCGACGCGGCCTACCTGCGCGCACTCGATCGGCTGTAAGAAGCTAGATCCTGCGGAAGACGACGACGACGGCCAGCACCACGACGCCGAAGATCAGGAAGCGCCAGGCCGACAGCGTCTGCAGCCAGCTCGTCTCGCCCAGGCCCGACCAGACCTGCACCTGAACGTGGGCGATGCTGACGTTCCTGGCGTCGACCAGGCTCAGCATCGGCGCGACGGTCTTGTCGCGGTCGAAGCGCGACGGGGCCGCGACGCCGGTCATCGTGACGTGCTCGCCGGCCTTGACGTCGAACGCCGACAGCCCGTGCATCAGGCCCTGGCGGTTCGAGTTGTCCTCGTATTTCCAGCCCGCCTTCCACGTGGTGACGACGTCGCCCGCGGCCTTGGCCGTGCCGTCCACCGAGACGACGATCGTGTACGGGTTGGTCGTCGAGTTGGCGACGAAGGTGTCGCCCAGCCAGTCGGCCGTGTCGCCGAACATCACGCTGTTCTGCGAGCCGTGCGGGGTGGCCGCCAGGGTGGCCAGCAGCGCCGCGAACTTGTCGATCTGCGACGGCGACAGCACCACGTCGGCCACCAGCGTCTTGCCGTACTTGCCCGGCTTGGCCGGCAGTTGGGCCGCGGCCTGGCCGACGGCGAGGGCGAACAGCGAGGCAAGGGCGAGGCGCAGCCAGCGGGCGCGGATCAGCGAGGCGAAATTCATCGATGTCGAGCAGGAAGTTTGCGGAACTTTACCTGCCGCATCGCGCGACGCGCCGGGCATGTCCTGGGAAGCTCGTCGGACCGTGCGATGCGTCGCACTTTCGCAGCGGGTGGCCCGCCGGAAATGAAAAAGCCGCGAGCCCTCGCGGGTCGCGGCTTCGATGGCGCGGGTTCGGTCAGCTCGTCGCGGGCCGGCCGGTCACGCACTTGTTCTGCTCGCAGCGCGCGCCCGGGTCGGCCAGCATGAAGCAGGGCGACACCTGGTGCGACGCGCGCGCCGCCTGCGCCGCGAGCTCGCGCTCGTGCTGGGCCAGCGCCTCGACCGTCGCGGTGGGGACGGTCTTGCTCGAGTACGCGCGGTAGCCGGTCGGGCCGCCGCAGGCCTTGGAGCCGACCGCCACCGAATGGCACTCGGTGTCGGCCGTGCAGGACGCGGCGTTGTTCAACGTCGTGTCCAGCTGGGCATCGACCGCCGCGAGTTCGCCGGAGGCCGGCGGCGCCTTGGTGGCGGGCGTGCTGACCTGCTGGATCATCGGCGGCGGCGGCACGTGGGCGGTGGAGACCGCCGGCTGCGAGGCGGCCAGCGCGGCGCCGCCCTGCGTCGAACCCACGGGCACCGTGTCGACATCCTTGCAGGCGGCCAGCGCCAGCAGCAGCGCGGCAGCGAGGCCGGCGGCCCCTGGCGCACGCGCCCTCGCGTTGAACGGAAGGCGACGGGCGGGCAGGGTGGGCAGGCAATTCACAGATAGACCTCCGGCCGATGGCCTCCGTTGCGAGCGCCTTCCGGCGGCCGGGCGGCGCTCATGCCTTATTCCGGCAAGCCGGACGCCTGCGCCGCGGGCGTGTCGAACGGCAGCTTGATCTGGCTGAGATCCTTGCGGGTCTCGACCAGCACCAGCGGGCCTTCGTCGACCACGACCACCGGCGGACGCTCGCGCGGCACGTGCGCGGGCTTCGGCGCGTTGGCGATGGCCTCCTGGGCCGCGCGCACGCTGTCGGCGTTCGAGTGCACCCACTCCAGGCCGGCCGAACCCGCGAGCGAGTTCAGGTCGGCGATGGGCAGGTCGAACTTCGGCACGACCGGCGCCACCGGGGCGACGGGCGCGGCCACGGGCGCAGGCGCCGGTGCCGGCGTCGGCGCCGCGAAGGCACGCGACTCGAACGGCACGGCGACGCGCGCGGGCGCCTCGTCGGCCTCGGCGGCTTCGGCGGCTTCAGCGGCTTCGGCCGGGGCCGGCACTTCCGAGCGCGCGCCACGATCGCCGCGTTCGCGGCGCGGGGCGACGTCGTCGGCCAGCGCGGGCGCGAGTGCGGGCTCGGCGACGCCGGCCGCCTCGGTCAGCGCGGCATTGCCGGGCAGGCCTTCGGTGGCGGTCTCGCCGCTGGTGTCGCCGACGCCGTCCTCGCGGCGCGGGCCGCGGTTGCGATCGCGTCCGCGGCCACGGCGGCGCACGCCGCCTTCGCCGTCGGCCTGCTGCTCGCCTTCGGCCGGGGCGGCGCCTTCGGCACCTTCGACCGCCGGCTCGCCTTCGGCACGGGCTTCGCCGTTCTCGCCGTCGACGCCGGCTTCGGCGGACGCCTCGTCACGGCCACGACCGCCACGACGACGGCGGCGGCGACGGCCGTCGCGCTCGCCGTCGGCCGCGGGCGTGCCGTCGCCGGAGACTGCGCCCTCGAGCATCTCGGCTCCGGGTGCGACATCGCTCAGCTCGCCTTGCGCGCCGAGTTCGCCGAAGGTCTGCGGCTCGGTGCCCTCGACCGGCTGCAGCGGCGCGGGGGCCGGACGGCGGTTGCCGCGCTCGCCACGCTCGCTGCGGTCACGTTGCGGTGCGGCCTCGGCCGTCATGCCCTCGGCGCCATCGACCTGCGCCGGACGATCCTCGCGCGGGCCGCGCTCGCGGCGACCGCCTTCGCGGCCACCCTCACGCGGAGCGCCGTCGACGCGCGGCTCGCCACGGCGACCGCCGCGGCCTTCCGGACGCGCCTCGCCGTTCTCGGCGACGGTCTCGCGCGGACGCTCGCTGCGATCGCCACGTTCATTGCGGCGCGACTCGTCGCGCGGCGGACGGCCTTCGCCGGACTTGCGTTCGCCGCCGCGGCCTTCCGCGCCTCGGCTGCCGCGATCGCCACGGCCTTCGCCGCCACGTTCGCCGTTGCGGCCACCGCGACGCTTGTCGTCACGGCCGCGGCCATCGCGGGACTCGCCGCTGCGCGCGGCAGCCGGCGCGGCGGTCGCGGGCGTCGGGGCCGGTGCGGCCACCGGCGCGGGGGCAGGCGCCGCGCCGAACAGGCTCTTGATCCAGCCGAAGAAACCACCGGCGGCGGGCGCCGGGGCGGGCGCAGGTGCGGGACGCGGCGCGCGCGCGGCCGGAGCGGCTTGCGCGACCGGGGCAGGCGTCGGCGCGGGAGCCGGGGCCGGCGGGGCCGGCTGGTCGGGCAGCACGCCCTTGATGACCGGCTCCTGCTTGGCCTTGGCCTTGTCGCGGCGCGTGATCGAGACCTCGTCCTGCGGCTCCTCGATCATCGTGTAGCTGGCCTGCAGGTTCTCCAGGCGGGCGTCGTCGTGGCGCAGGCGCTCGAGCTTGTAGTTCGGCGTCTCGAGGTGCTTGTTGGGCACCAGCAGCACGGTGGTGCGCTGCTTCAGCTCGATCTTGGTGATCTCGCTGCGCTTCTCGTTGAGCAGGAAGGACGTCACTTCCACCGGCACCTGCACGTGCACGGCGGCCGTGTTTTCCTTCATCGACTCTTCCTGGATGATGCGCAGGATCTGCAGAGCCGACGACTCGGTGTCGCGGATGTGGCCCGTGCCGTTGCAGCGCGGGCAGGTGATGTGGCTGCCTTCGCTCAGCGCCGGGCGCAGGCGCTGGCGGCTCAGTTCGAGCAGCCCGAACTTGCTGATCGACGAGAACTGCACGCGGGCGCGGTCGAAGCGCAGCGCGTCGCGCAGGCGTTGCTCGACCTCGCGGCGGTTCTTCGACTCTTCCATGTCGATGAAGTCGACGACGATGAGGCCGCCGAGGTCGCGCAGGCGCATCTGGCGCGCGATCTCGTCCGCGGCTTCCAGGTTCGTGCGCGTCGCGGTTTCCTCGATGTCGCCGCCGCGCGTGGCGCGGGCGGAGTTGACGTCGATGGAGACGAGCGCCTCGGTGTGGTCGATCACGATCGCGCCGCCGGCCGGCAGGTTGACCGTGCGCGAGAACGCGGTCTCGATCTGGTGCTCGATCTGGAAGCGGCTGAACAGCGCCGCGTCGTCGCGGTAGCGCTTCACGCGATTGGCCGTCTCCGGCATCACGTGGTTCATGAACTGCTGCGCCTGCTCGAAGATGTCGTCCGTGTCGATCAGGATCTCGCCGATGTCGGCGGTGAAGTAATCGCGGATGGCGCGGATGACCAGCGACGATTCCTGGTAGATCAGGAACGCGCCCTTGCCCGACTTGGAGGCGCCGTCGATGGCGTCCCACAGCTTGAGCATGTAGTTCAGGTCCCACTGCAGCTCGGGCGCGCTGCGGCCGATGCCGGCGGTGCGCGCGATCAGGCTCATGCCCTTGGGGTACTCGAGCTGGTCGAGGTTTTCCTTCAGCTCCTCGCGATCCTCTCCCTCGATGCGACGGCTGACGCCGCCGCCGCGCGGGTTGTTGGGCATCAGCACGAGATAGCGGCCGGCCAGCGAGACGAACGTGGTCAGCGCCGCGCCCTTGTTGCCGCGCTCTTCCTTCTCGACCTGCACCAGCAGTTCCTGGCCGTCGCGGATGGCGTCCTGGATGCGGGCGGACTTGACGTCGACGCCCTCGCGGAAATACTGGCGCGAGATTTCCTTGAACGGCAGGAAACCGTGGCGATCCTCGCCGTAATCGACGAAACAGGCTTCGAGCGACGGCTCGACGCGCGTCACGACCGCCTTGTAGATATTGCCCTTGCGCTGTTCGCGCCCTTCGATCTCGTTTTCGAAATCGAGCAGTTTCTGTCCGTCGACGATGGCCAGCCGGCGTTCTTCCGGCTGGGTCGCGTTGATCAGCATGCGTTTCACGTGCACTCCTTCTTCGCCCCGCGCGGCGGATAGGCCGGCGCGGGACTGTCGTCCCACTGCGCTCCATGCAGGCCGCTGTCGACAGGGCCTGCGGAGCGCGCTAACGATGCACGAGAAACGACGACTGAACCGATGGAAGGAACCGCCCTGGACTGCCCGCCGGGCCTCGAAGAGGCGGTCGGCACGGGCAGCGTTGGCGCTTGGGTGTCAGGCTTTGCCCTCGCGGTGCCGGGCGCCGGATGTTTCCCGAAGGCCACCTGCGGTCACGGCGGACGCCGCTCCTGCAGGTCCACGCACCGCGAGACCGTCGAGCCGGAGCGAGGGCAGGGCGGTGGCGGCGGCGCGGCGCATCGAAGCGCCGGGCAGCGGCCAGGGCCGTCCGAACTCGCCCGCGTGGCGGGACAGGATGAGGTGGGGGTGGGAAACGAACGCCATGCGTTGCGATTGCAAAGGATCTGACACCGGCCGCCAGCTGTCGCTCCCGTCGGGGAACAGCGTCTGGCAACCTTGGAAAACCTTTATCTCCAGCCTGCGTCGAATGCAGGTCGGTTCATTAGTCGTTGCTCTTCCGCGTCTTTGCATTCGGCCGCCGGGCCACTTCGTGGTCACCGGCCTGTCGAGGCGCCGAGCGCGTTGCATCACCTGATTTGCCCAGCATCTTTCGATACTTGGCGCCACGGCAGCGCAAACCGTTGTCGGGTTTTAAAGGGCCGACCCGCGGATTACCCGGGTAAACTCTGAAAAATCAAGAACTTATGTCGCTAACGTGGTCCGGCCAATTATAGAGGCGAAACGCAAGCCGGCTCAAACCGGGGCTCGCGGCGCCAATAAATCAAAGCAGGCGGGACAAGCCAAGGCCGGCCCGGCCGCCGTCGCCAAGCCGCGCCAGCGGCCTGCCGCGAGCGCCGCGCGCGTCACGCCTGCGCCGGTGCCGCCGCCCGTCGTGGAGGCGGCGCCGGCCGTTCGCACCGTCACGGTCGACGCCGAGTTCGAAGGGCAGCGCCTCGACAACTTCCTGCTGCGCGAACTCAAGGGCGTGCCCAAGACACACGTCTACCGCATCATCCGCTCGGGCGAGGTGCGCGTGAACAAGGGCCGGGCGTCGGCCGACACCAAGCTCGCCGGCGGCGACCTGGTGCGCGTGCCGCCGGTGCGCATGTCCGCGCCCGCGCTGCCCGCCGACGCGGCGCCGCCGCGCGAGTTCCCGATCCTGTTCGAGGACGAGCACCTGATCGCGATCGACAAGCCGTCCGGCACCGCCGTCCATGGCGGCTCGGGCGTCAGCTTCGGCGTCATCGAGCAGCTGCGGCGCGCGCGGCCGCAGCAGAAGTACCTGGAGCTGGTGCATCGCCTGGACCGCGAGACCTCCGGCATCCTGCTGCTGGCCAAGAAGCGCAGCGCGCTCCTCGCCCTGCAGGAGCAGTTCCGTGCCCGCGAGACGGGCAAGACCTACGCCGCGCTGGTGGTGGGCCGCTGGCCGGCGAAGCTCAAGGTGATCGACGTCGCGCTGCACAAGACGGAGGACGGCGGCGGCGAGCGCCGCGTCTACCCGGTGGCCGACGACCATCCCGATGGCCAGCGCTCGATCTCGCTGGTGCGCATCGCGCAGCAGTTCGTCGACACCGCGCTGCTGGACGTCACCATCAAGACCGGCCGCACGCACCAGATCCGCGTCCACCTGCAGCATTCCGGGCACGTGATCGTCGGCGACGACAAGTACGGCGACTTCGCCCTCAACAAGCGCTACGCGCGCGGCGAGGCGGTGACAGGCGTGCGCTTCGAGCGCATGTTCCTGCACGCCCGCCAGCTCGCCTTCGACCATCCCGCCACCGGCGAGCGCCTCGAGCTCGTCGCGCCGCTGCCGCCCGAATGCGCGGCGCTCGTGGCCGCCCTCGCGAAACAGACATGACCGACTCCCCCGACCGCCCGCGCCGCTTCGACCTCGTCGTCTTCGACTGGGACGGCACGCTGTTCGATTCCACCGCGCTGATCGTGCACAGCATTCAGGCCGCCTGCCGCGACCTCGGCCTGCCGGTGCCCGACGACGAGCGCGCGTCGTGGGTCATCGGCCTGAGCCTGCGCTCGGCGATGGAGCACGCGGTGCCGTCCATCACGCAGGAGCAGATCCCCCAGATGGTCGACCGCTACCGCTTCCACTACCTGGCGCGCCAGCACGACCTGACGCTGTTCCCCGGCGTGCTGGAGATGCTGCACGCGCTGAAGAAGCGCCACCACTGGCTCGCCGTCGCCACGGGCAAGAGCCGCGCGGGGCTGGACGAGGCGTTGCACACGGTCGAGCTGAAAGGCCTGTTCGACGGCACGCGCACCGCCGACGAGACGCGCTCCAAGCCCGACCCGCTGATGCTCAACGAGCTGATGCGCCAGTTCGGCGTCGACCCCGACCGCACGCTGATGATCGGCGACACCACGCACGACCTGCAGCTGGCGGCCAACGCCGGCACGCCCAGCATCGCGGTGGCCTACGGCGCGCACCCTTCGTCGGAATTCGCGACGCATTCGCCGCTGATCGTCGCCCACGGCGTCGGCGAGCTGGCGGCGTGGCTCGAACAACATGCCTGACCTGCCGGACGCCGCGTTGCCGCTGTGCGCGAGCACCGAGCTGGCGGAGTCCGGCAAGGCGCACGTGTTCGACGTGCTGCTGTGGCGCCGCCCGGCGCGCGCGTTCGCGCTGCGCTTCGAGGGCCGCGTCGTCGCCTACCTGAACCGCTGCGCGCACGTGCCGACGGAGATGGACTGGCGCCCCGGCGAGTTCCTCGACGACGAACGCCGCTTCATCGTCTGCTCGATGCACGGCGCGGTCTACGAGCCCACCAACGGCCGCTGCATCGCCGGCCCGTGCGCGGGCGCGCGCCTGATGCCGGTCGACGTCGTCGAGCGCGACGGCCAGGTTTATTGGACCCCCAGCGCGGACATTCGCCCCGTCGTGTTCGACAATCCCGCCTAAACCAAGCGACTCCCCATGACCAACGAATTCGAACCCACGCAGACGCCGCCGTTGCCGGAAGGCGCGCCCGCGCCGACGCCGGTGCCCGCGCCCGCGACGCTCAACGTCAACGCCGACCTGTCGCGCCTGGAGCTGGTGCTGGCGCAGGTCACCGGCGAGCTGATGCGCGACCGGCGCAACGAGCGCCGCTGGCGGCTCGCCGGGCGCATGGCCTGGTTCTTCCTCGCGCTGGCGATCGTGTGGGGGCTGGTGTCGTCGCAGCGCACCGGCAAGGCGAGCACGCCCAACGGGCCGCACACGGCGCTGGTGGAGATCCGCGGCGAGATCGCGTCCGAAGGCGAGGCGAGCGCCGAGAACGTCATCTCCGCGCTGCGCAGCGCGTTCGAGGAGAAGAACGCCGTCGCGGTCGTGATGCGCATCAACTCGCCCGGCGGCAGCCCGGTGCAGGCCGGCATCGTCTATGACGAGATCAAGCGGCTCAAGGCGCTGCACCACAAGAAGATCTACGCGGTGTGCGAGGAAGTCTGTGCGTCCGGCGCGTACTACATGGCGGTGGGCGCCGACGAGATCTTCGTCGACAAGGCCAGCATCGTCGGCTCCATCGGCGTGCTGATGGACGGTTTCGGCTTCACCGGCACGATGGAGAAGCTGGGCGTCGAGCGACGCCTGATCACCGCGGGCGCCAACAAGGGCATGCTCGATCCGTTCTCGCCGCTCAAGCCCGAGCAGCGCGCGCTGGCACAGGCGATGATCGACCAGATCCACCAGCAGTTCATCGGCGTCGTCAAGGAGGGTCGCGGCGCGCGCCTGCACGAGACGCCCGACACCTTCTCCGGCCTGTTCTGGAACGGCGAGGACGCCGTCAAGCAGGGCCTGGCCGACCACTTCGGCACGCTCGACTCCGTCGCCCGCGACGTGGTCAAGGCCGAGGACGTGATCGACTACACGCTGCAGGAGAACGTGGCCGAACGCCTCGCGAAGCGCTTCGGCGCGTCGATCGGCGCCGGCGCCGTCCACGAGCTCGAGGCGCCCGTGCTGCGCCGCTGAGGCGACGGCCCCCGGCGTCCACAAATGCGCGCCTGGCGGCGTTTTCGAACGCCGCCCGTCCCGTTTCGGCGGCGCGCGCGTGTAACGTTCCTGATGCGCGAGCTCAAGACGGCGGCTGGAGTGCCGATGTTCGTCTGAGCGTCGCTCCCCGACCCACCGTCACCCGCCATGCATGCTCGCGTTCTTCGTCGCCTGCTGATCGTCCTGCTCGCCCTCACCGGCATCGCGCTGCTATGGAACGAGTTCGGCATGACCACGACGATGGTGATCGACGTGCATTCGCCGTACCAGGTCGTCGCGCTCGACGACCGCGACAACCCGGGCGGCCGGAGCACGGCGAGCACCAGCCACGCCGGCAGCGTGCTGGGCCTGGACTGCGACCTGCGCACCGGCTACGAATGGCCGTTCTGCGAGCTGCAGGTGGAGTTCGCCAAGGCGCCCAGGGGCATCGACCTGAGCCGCTACGATTCGCTGCGCCTGTGGGTCACGGCCTCCGGCCCGGAGCCGCAGCAGCGCGTGCGCGTCTACATGCGCAACTTCGACGCGGCGTATTCGAAGCCCGGCGTCGCCGAGTCGCAGAAGGTCAACCAGCTGACCTACGAGCCGTCCGTCTATCCGCGAGGCTACGAAGTGCCGCTGAGCCGCCTCACCGTCGCGCAATGGTGGATCGACGAACATCCGATGACGCTCGACCTGGAAGCGCCCGACTTCCGCAACGTCACGGGGATCGCCTTCTCCACCGGCCCGCGGGTCGAGCCGGGGCTGCACACGATCCACGTCGAACGCATCGAGCTGACCGGCAAGCTGATCTCGACGTCGACCTTCCGCCTGGGCGTCATCGTCGCGTGGATGGTATCGGTGATCGTCTGGCTCGTCGTCGACGGACTGCTCAAGCGCAACCAGCTGCGCCTGTCCGCCGCGAGCCAGCATTCGCTGCAGCGCCTCAACGAATCGCTGCGCCTGGAGACGCGCAGCCTGGCGGAGATCGCGCGCACCGATCCGCTCACCGGCGCGCTCAACCGCAAGGGCCTCGCCGACGAGCTGATGCGCATCGTGCGCCTCGGCGAAGGCCAGACCTTCCCGATGACGCTCGTGTTCATCGACATCGACCACTTCAAGCGCGTCAACGACACGCTGGGCCACGACACCGGCGACCAGGTGATCCGCGGCCTGGCCCAGCTCGTGCGCTCGGCCGTGCAGCGCGACGACCTGTTCGCGCGCTGGGGCGGCGAGGAATTCCTGCTCGTCTTCCGCGACACCCCCGGCGACAAGGGCCGCGTCATCGCCGAGCGGCTGCGCGAGCGCATCGCCACCGCGACCTGGCCCGAGGGCCTGCACGTGACCTGCAGCTTCGGCGTGGCCGAATGGCATCGCGGCGAGGACCTGAACGAGGGCATCAAGCGCGCCGACGAGGCGATGTACCGCGCCAAGCAGGAAGGCCGCGACCGGGTCGAGATCGAACTCGAGGATGACAGCCCGGGCTCGCTCCGCTCGCCGCCCCCGAGGGACTCAGCCGGCTCGCTCCGGGCGGCCGAGCGCTCGCCGGCCGGGCACGAGCATGGCTGATGGTCGACCGCTGACGGCCGTGCCTTCGGCAGGGGTCAGAGCCAGCCGGACTTCTTGAACTGCCGGTAGAGGATCACGCACACGATCGCGATCGTCGCCAGCGCCATGGGATAGCCGTAGTGCCACTCCAGCTCGGGCATGTTCTTGAAGTTCATGCCCCAGATGCCGGCGAAGGCGCTGATGACGGCGAAGATCCCGGCCCAGGCCGCCAGCCGCTTGTTCACGACCGACTCCTCGATCGCGACCATCGCGAGGTTGACCTGGATCGCGGTGCCGATGGTGTCGCGCAGGTTGTCGAGCGAGCCGTTCATGCGCAGCAGGTGGTCGAAGACGTCACGGAAGTACTCGCGGTTGTTCTCGCAGACGGTCGGCACGCGGCCGCTGAACAGCTTGTGCACGGCGTCGATCAGCGGTGTCACGGCGTGGCGCACCACGCCGCTCTCGCGCTTGAGTTCGTACAGGCGCTGGATGTTGGACTGCGAGGTGCCGGGGTCGAACATCTGGTCCTCGAGCTCCTCGAGTTCCGTCTCGAGCCGGTCGATGATGGGGAAGTAGCGGTCGACCACCGCGTCGAGCAGCGCGTAGAAGACGAAGGCTGGCCCGTGGCGCAGCAACTGCGGCTCGCGCTCGGAGCGTTCGCGCACCTGCAGCAGGTTCTGGTTGCTGCGGTTGCGCACCGACAGCACGAACTTCGGGCCGACGAAGATGTCGACCTCGCCGGTGGTGATCTGGTCCGTGGGCGTCATCTCGACGGTGTGCACGACCGCGAACAGCGTGTCGCCATACTCCTCGACCTTGGGCCGCTGGTGGCCGTGCAGCGAGTCCTCCACGGCCAGCGGGTGCAGGTCGAACTCCGCCTGCATCGTCGCCATTTCCTCGGGCGTGGCGTCCTTGAGCGCGACCCAGACGAAGCAGCCCGGGCGCGCGAGATAGTTGCTGATCTCCGCGACGGGGATGTCGGCGAGCTTGGTGCCGTTCTCGTAGGCGACGCAGTTGATCAGCATTGGCGGCTTCGGGCAAGGGATCTGCCACTGTAACCAAGACGCCGGACGGGCGCCGAAACCACGCATTTGCGCGGCGCGGTGGCGGTGTCACGCGTGCGTGGGTCAAAATGCGCGCTCGACCAACAGCGCCGGCTCGATCCCGCAGAGACGTTTCCATGAGCAGCAAGCAAGGCGGCGCGGGCCTCGGGGCCATGACGCTGGGCGCACTGGGCGTCGTCTACGGTGACATCGGCACGAGTCCGCTCTATACCCTGCACGAGATCTTCGTGCCGGTCTCCGGAGTCGGCGTGCCGCTCGACACGCACCACCTCATCGGCGCGATCTCGACGATCTTCTGGGGCCTGATGCTCGTCGTCACGCTCAAGTACGTGATCCTGATCCTGCGGGCCGACAACAACGGCGAAGGCGGCGCGATGGCGCTGACCGCGCTCGCGGCCAAGGCGGCCGGCGGCACGCCGCAGCGGCGCACGCTGATCATGCTGGTCGGGATGTTCGGGGCGACGCTGTTCTTCGGCGACAGCGTCATCACGCCGGCGGTCACGGTGATGGGCGCGGTCGAAGGGCTGGAGGTCGTCACGCCGGCGCTGCAGTCCTATGTCGTGCCCTTGTCGGTGCTGATCCTGGTGGCGCTGTTCTCCGCGCAGCGCTTCGGCACCGGCGCGTTCGGCAAGGCGTTCGGGCCGATCCTGGTGGTGTGGTTCAGCCTGCTGGCCATCGTCGGCGCGCTGCACATCTTCCAGGCGCCCGAGATCCTCTTCGCGCTCAACCCGTACTACGCCGGCCAGTTCCTGCTCGATCGCGGCTGGCACGTGCTGGCCGCGCTCGGCGCCATCGTGCTCGCGCTCACCGGCGCCGAGGCGCTGTATGCCGACATGGGCCACTTCGGCAAGACGCCCATCCGCCTGGCCTGGAGCACGATGGTGCTGCCGGCGCTGGCGCTCAACTACATGGGGCAGGGCGCGCTGCTGATTCGCGACCCGGGCGCGATCGAGAACCCGTTCTTCCGCCTGTTCCCGTCGACCTGGGTGCTGCCGGTGGTGGCGTTCGCCGCGGTGGCCGCGGTCATCGCCTCGCAGGCCGTGATCTCCGGCGCGTTCTCGATGGCCAAGCAGGCGATCCAGCTCGGCTTCCTGCCGCGCATGGAGGTCGTCTACACCTCGGTGCGCGAGGCCGGCCAGATCTACCTGCCGCGCGTCAACTGGGCGCTGATGGTGGCGGTGATCTGCGCGGTCGTGGGCTTCGGCAGCGTGTCGGCGCTCACGTCGGCGTACGGTATCGCGGTCACGGTGACGATGCTGATCGACACCACGCTCACCTACTTCGTCGTGCGCTACGGCTGGGGCTTCCCGTTGTGGATCGCGCTGTCCGCCACGGGCTTCTTCATGCTGCTGGACGGGCTGCTCGTCGCGGCCTGCTCGCTGAAGTTCCTGCACGGCGGCTGGTTCCCGCTGCTGCTGGCGATGGTGATGTTCGCGATCATGTCGACGTGGAAGCGCGGGCGCGAACTGCTGCTCGAGAGCATCCGCCGCGACGACCCCGACCTGATCCCGTTCATCACGGCACTGGCCTCCGACGACATCGTGCGCACGCCGCGCACGGCGGTCTTCACCGTGGCCAACGTCGGCACCGTGCCGCAGGCGCTGCTGCACAACCTGAAGCACAACCAGGTGTTGCACGAGACCAACGTCATCCTCACGGTCAAGTTCCACGAGGTGCCGTGGATCCCGTTCGCGGACCGCGTGCAGGTCGAGCCGCTGGCGCGCGGCTTCTGGCGCGTGACGGTCAACTACGGCTTCAAGAACACGCCCGACATCCCGCAGGCCCTGACGCTGTGCCGCCCGCACGGCCTCGAGGTGGAGGAGTTCACCACCAGCTACTTCCTCAGCCGCGAGGTGGTGGTGCCCACGCGCGGCGACGGCATGGCGCACTGGCGCGAGCGCCTGTTCGCCGCGATGACGCGCAACGCCGGCAGCGTGGTGGAGTTCTTCCGCCTGCCCAACAACTCGGTGATCGAGCTGGGCACGCGCGTGCAGATCTGAACGGATCGAACGCGGCGCCGCAGACAGCGTTTCGACAGCCTTCGTAACGTTGTGCATCGCGTGCGCATTTGTGCCTTGTCGAGCGCGTAACACGCGTCGCGGGCCACGGATCCGTCTCAGAAGTTTGTGTCAGGGTCGATAAGAACCGGAGATGCGCGACGCATTCCGGAAACCTCCGGAGCTCGGCGTGCATGGCCCTTCACCTGCACGCCAACGGAGACTCCGCATGCGCCTGTTCGACCGATCGTTCGTTCCTTCCCTGCTGGGCGCCGCCGCGCTCGCGACGCTGTCCGCCTGCGGCGGCGGCTCCGACGCCTCGGCCCCGCCGGTGACGCCCACGCCGCCCGTCGCCCCGACGGCGACGCACCTGACCGGCACGGCCGCGGTCGGCGCTCCGATGACGCAGGGCAAGCTGCGGATCCTCGACTCGACCGGCGCCGTCGTGGCGCACGACATCGCGATCAACGCCGACGGCACCTACGACGCGGGCGAGCTGACCGGCACCGGCCCCTGGCGCGTCGAGGCCTGCGGCTACACCGGCGCCAACTACGGCTGCATCTACGCGGTGGCCCAGGCCGCCGGCACCGCCAACGTCACGCCGCTGACCAGCGCGATGATCACGCTGGCCACCGGCCAGACCCCGGACACGCTGATGGCCGACGGCGCCAGCGCCCCGAGCACGACGGCGCTGAACGCCGCGCAGACGCAGTTGCAGACCGGCCTGGCCGGCACGCTGAACGACGCCGGCGTCGCCGCGAACTTCGACTTCACGACCGGCTCGCTGGCCGCCGGCACGCGCAGCGGCTACGACCGCATCCTCGACGCCGTCAACGTCACCACGGGCCAGGACTCCGGCGCCTTCGTGCAGGTGCAGCCGCGCCTGGGCGACGGCAACCTGTACCTGACCACCGGCACCACGACAGGCTCGATCACGACCTCCCCCGCCGCCGCCGCGCTGCCGCTGGGCGGCCTCGAGACGCTGTTCAACAAGATGACCGCGGCCGCCGTGTCGGCGACGACCTGCACCGACCCCGGCATCGGCCTGACCACCGTCGTCTCCAGCGACGCCCATATGAGCATGGACGACAGCGGCGGCCTCGACGGCGGCGCGCAGGTCGCCGCCGGCCTGTGCCAGTTCTTCGGCCATGGCGACGGCGATTCCGGCGCGATGTGGGGCTCGAAGTTCGTCAGCCCGGTGCTGGGGCGCTGCGACGTCACCGGCACCGACCCGCTGTGCGCGGTCAGCTTCGCGATCCAGGCCACGGACGGCAGCGTCCAGGACGTGGGCTCCGGCATGGGCGTGGTCTATCGCGACAAGCACTGGCAGTTCTACGGCGACCTGCTGCCGATCGCGATCAACGCCAACGCCGCCGTGCAGCGCGGCGTGCGCGTCGACGACGCGAGCACGCCGGTCCAGTACTCGCGCGCGCTGCAATTCGACATCGCCCGCACCGAGGGCGTGGCCTGCGCGGTTCTGAAGTCGCGCGACGATGCGCATTCCACGATCGCGATCTACAAGGTCTACTCGCCGGACGGCCAGCGCATGTCGCTGTGGACGAGCGACGGCATGAGCAACACCGTCAGCACCGACCCGAACGTCGGCCAGCTGCGCGGCAGCGACGACACCTGGATGCAACTGCCGACCGGCACCGCCGGCGACGACCTGATCCGCAGGTTCTATCACTGGGGCCGCACGATCGACGTCTCGCTGTTCTCCGATGCCGGCTGCGGCACGCCGGTCGCGATCCAGGGCAAGAGCACGTTCCCCGTCGATATCGACGGCATGCCGCCCGTGGACTCGGCGATGCCCAGCCTGGCGTGGGGCTCGCTCACCGCGGACACCGTGACCGCGCTCGAATCGCTCGCGCTGGCCGACGGCACGACGGGCTCGTTCACCGGCTCGTGGACGTTCACCGACGGCGTGACGGGCTTCGAGGAGAACACGGTCTGCTCCGCAGGCAACTGCGGCGACGGCAGCGACGTTCGCCTCGGCCAGACGCGCCTGCATCCGGGCGTGCGCACGAACACGACGCCGATCCACGCGCCGGCCGGCGGCCTCGCCGCGGGGGACTTCAAGATGTTCATCCTCGGTGGCCGCGATGCGTCCGGCATGAACATCGAGAGCTCGTTCTTCAGCTGCACGTCGCAGGCCGCCGGCCAGATGTGCGGCCAGGGCCCGGCGCCGATCGGCGGCACGGCGCCGACGCAGGGCGGCGACGGTGGGAACGGCGGCAGCGGCGGTGTCTGCAACGCCGGCGACAACAACTGCGCCGGCAACACCAATCCGGGCACCACGAACCCCGGCCCGAGCGCGGCGCGCAAGCACAGCCATTGATCGCAGGTTGATCGCGTGACGCGAGGCCTCCGGTTCCGGCCGGGGGCCTCGTCGTCTTCAGTGCCGGCTCTGAATCATCTGCAGCGAGACGTTGTCCGGCGCCTGGGCCTCGTCGGCGACGCGCGTTCGGTTGCGGCCGGCGTGCTTGGCCGTGTAGAGCGCCTGGTCGGCCTGTGCGATCAGGTCCTCGATGCTGTCGCAGCCCGCCGCGACCGCGGCTACGCCGATGCTGACGCTGACCTCCTGCAGCGCGCACGGCAGCCTCGGCGCGCCGGGAACGGGCTCGCCGACGGCCACGCGCAGGCGTTCGGCGATGGCGGCGGCCGTCAGCAGGTCGGTCTCGGGCAGGATCGCGACGAACTCGTCGCCGCCGTAGCGGCCGAACAGGTCGGTGCAGCGCAGGACGGCCTGGCCGTGGCTGGCGACGTGGCACAGCACCGCGTCGCCGGCGGCGTGGCCGTGGCTGTCGTTGATCGTCTTGAAGCGATCGATGTCGACGAGGAAGGCGGCGGTGTGCGTGCCCTGGCGCCGCGCCAGCTGCAGGTCGCGCCGGGCCTGCGTGTAGAGCGCGCCGCGCGACAGCGCGCCCGTGAGGTGGTCGGTGCGCGCGAGCTGCAGCACCCATTCGTACATGCGGTCGGTGATGAGCAGCACGAAGCCGATGTTGCAGAACACGTCCATGATCACCAGTGCGCCCATGTAAGCGGCGACGGTCGGATCGTGCAGGTCGATGACGGGCGCACCGGGCGGCAGGTGCGCGGTCGTCCACAGCCGCCAGACGTTGGCCAGCGCCCAGCCGCCGAGACCCACCATCGTCAGCGCGCGGCTGACGCTCAGCGGCGCGCTGACGGCCAGCGTGTGGGTGCCCCAGGCCGCAAGCACCGCCATGCCGCCGACCATGATCATCGCGCGCAGTCGCGGATCGGGCCAGACCAGCAGCGTGCCGGCGATCGCCAGCATCAGCAGGCCGCAGGCCGCGGCCAGCAGCGCGCGCGGCACGGGCTGGTGGTCGAACTGGCGCAGCGCGGCGACGCTGGTCGTGCGTCCGATCAGCATCGCCCAGTTGCCGACGATGGCCGGCACCCACACCGGCACGTGGCCCTGCAGCATGTGCGCGGCCGCGGCGCCACCGAGCAGCAGGTTGGAGATGGCCCACAGGCGCAGGCCCGGCATCGGCTGGCGCAGGCGGCGTTCGAGCGCCAGCACCACGATGCTGAACACCACGCACAACGCGGCCACGACCGCGAGCAGCGATCGGCCGTCGATCGTCATGGCAGTGCGTCCGCTGGCGATTCTTTGCGCCGGTGCATCCGTGAGTACCTCCAGCCAAAAATTCTAGGCCGCGATCGTCGCGCCGGGCTGACTATTTGTGGGGGTATGTTGTGCTCGACCGCAGGGCGTTGCGCAACACCGGCGCGAGCGCGGCGACCAGCGGCCCGATGTGCTCCGCCGGCGTGGCCGCGAAGGACAGCACGAGACCGCGCCACGCCACGCGCATCGCGTAGACCGACAGCGGGATCGCCGTGACGCCGTGCGCGATCGCCTCGCGCGCGACGGCGCGGTCGTCGACGTCGGCGGGCAGCGCGAGCGTCAGGTGCACGCCGCGCGCGCCGGACACCACGCTGAGCCTGTGCGACGCGAACTCGCCGGGCAGCGCGTCGACCAGCGCGCGCAGCATCGCGTCGCGCCGCAGCGCGTACTCGCGCCGCAGCGTGCGCACGTGCGCCGCGTAGTGGCCTT
This sequence comes from Scleromatobacter humisilvae, assembly GCF_023231945.1. GTDB lineage: Bacteria > Pseudomonadota > Gammaproteobacteria > Burkholderiales > Burkholderiaceae_C > Scleromatobacter > Scleromatobacter humisilvae. Next base: position 739,423 of record NZ_JAJLJH010000001.1, on the reverse strand, counting down.
CGCGCATGAAGTCGGCAAGCACCTGCTGCACGATCTGGTCGCCGTCGCGGTAGAAGTCGGCCGAGGCGTCGGCGAACACGCGCTGCAGGCCCTGCGGCACGACGAGGAAGGCGACGCGGATGCCCGGATAGACCGTCTTCGAGAACGTGCCGAGGTAGATCACGCGGCCGGCGCCGTCCTGGCCCTGCAGCGACGGGAAGGGCGCGCCCTGGTAGCGGTATTCGCTGTCGTAGTCGTCCTCCAGCAGCAGCGTGTCGTGGCGCGCCGCGAACTGCAGCCACTCCAGCCGGCGCGCGAGCGGCATCACGCCGCCGGTGGGGAACTGGTTCGACGGCGTCAGGTACGCCAGCCGCGGCGCGCGCTGGCCCTTGCGCAGCACGGGCACCGGCAGGCCGTGGGCGTCGACGGGCACGGGCTGCAGGCGCAGGCCGTGGTCGGACAGCACCTGCGTCGCGGCCCAGTAGCCGGGGTCCTCCAGCAGCACGGCGTCGCCCGGGTCGCACATCAGGCGCGCGACGAGGTCGATCGACTCGCCGGTGCCGTCGGTGATGATCACCTGGTCGGGCGCGCAGCGCACGCCGCGCGTCGCGCGCACGTGCTCGGCGATCGACTGGCGCAGCTCGGGCGCGCCGCCGGGCTCGCCCTGTTCGAGCTGCACCGGGTCGGCGCGGCGCAGCTGGCGCTGTTGCAGCCGGTTCCACAGCCGGTGCGGGAACAGCGCGAAGTCGAACTGGCCGGGGCAGAACGGCTGGCGCGTCCAGAACTCGTGCAGCGGATGGCTGTGATAGCGGCGGCCGCGGCGCGAGAACGCGAGCGGCGCGGCCGTCCGCTGTTCGACGGCCTGCATCGGCCTGGCCGCGACGGGCAGCGCGTCGGGCGCGATGCGGCAGACGTAGGTGCCCGAGCCGTGTCCCGCGACGACGAAGCCCTCGGCGCGCAGCTGCTCGTAGACCGGCACGACCGTGTTGCGCGCGATGCGCAGCGCCTGCGCCAGCGCGCGCGTGGACGGCAGCCGGTGCGCCGGCGGCACGACGCGGTCGAGGATGGCGCGCCTGATCAACTGCGTCAGGCGCGCGCCGATCGCCAGCGCCAGTTCGTCGCCGGCCGGATGCGCCCACGCGTGCTGCAGCCAGTCGACGAGCGCGTCGGCGCGGGCGTTGGCGGCGGTGGGGGGGCTGGACGACGGCATGGGCGGTGCGCGCATCGTACGCTCTTCGGGACGGAAGTGGCCCAGGCCATGTACCGCCAAGTGGCCCTTCCGGGTGGGCCACTCGCTGGGTAAGCTGTCGCCCATGAACGCTCCGACCGCTTTCACCTCCACCTCGGCGCTCGTCGCGCCGGAACGCGACGCCGTGCGCGCCGCGCTGGTCCAGCTCTCCGACGCGCTGGGCGGCGTGCCCGTGACGGCCGTCGAATGCGCCGTCGGCGACTTCACGTCAGTGGCGCGCGGCAAGTCCGTCGGGCACCAGGATTTCGTCGGCATGGCCGGCTGCAAGCTGCCCTCGGTGGTGTTCGGCCTGACGCTGACCGCCGGCGAGCCCGAGGCCGTGTTCGGTCCGCTGCTGCCGGCGTCCTACCTCGACATCAGCCTGGTGCCGGACCTCGCGACGCTCTGCCCGCAGCCGGGCCGCAAGGGCACCGGCGCCGTCATCTGCGAGCCGGTCGGCCCGCTGCAGGCCGAACGCTACGGCCGCGCGATCTGCGCCAGCGAGCTGTCGCCGCGCGCGGCACTGCGCCGCGTGCTGGCGCGCCTCGACAAGGCCGGCCTCGTGGCCACCGTCGCGCCCGAGCTGGAGCTGTTCCTCGTCGACCGCCGCGATGTCGACGGCCAGGTCGGACTGCACGCTCCCGCGTCCCGCGCGGGCGCCCCCGCGCGCGAGCGCGCCTGCGAGGCCTACTCGCTCGAACGCACCGGCCACTTCGCCGACTACTTCGACACACTGTTCGCCGCCTGCCACCTGCAGGGCATCCCGGTCTGCGGCCACGCGCACGAGGCCGCGTACTCGCAGTACGAAGTCAACTTCATGCCCGGCGAGCCGCTGGCGCAGGCCGACGCGGTGTTCCGCTTCAAGCGCCTCGCGCGCCAGGTGGCCGCGCAGTTCGGCTTCCTCGCGACGTTCGCGCCCAAGCCCTTCCTCGACCAGCCCGGCACCGGCATGCACTGGCACTTCAGCGTTCATGACAGCCCGGCCCGCTCGGCTCCCCGCCCCCAAGGGGCTCACGCCGGCTCGCTCCGGAGCGGCCGAGCGCTTGCCGGCGAAGGCCCCGATCTTTCCGGCGCGCACACCAATGCATTCGCCCATCCCGATGGCCGCGACAAGGACGCGCTCGGCGCCTTCATCGGCGGACTGCAGCGCCACGCCGACGCCGCGATGGCCTTCTTCGCGCCGCACGACATGGCCTTCGACCGCATCCGCCTGTCGAACGCATCGCCGTCGTCGGCGAGCTGGGGCCACGACGACCGCGCCGTCGCCTTCCGCGTCCCGCAGGCGAGCGCGCAGAACCGCCGCATCGAGAACCGCCTGCCGGGTGGTGACGCGAACCCGTACCTGATCGTCGCCGCGACGCTGGGCCTGGGCCTGGCCGGCATCGAGCAGGGCCTCGCGCCGGCGGGCATGTCGGCGGGTGTCGCGCTGCCGCGCACGCTGCCCGAGGCCTGCGACGCGCTCGAGGCCAGTGCGCTGATGCGCGAGCTGTTCGGCGATCCGCTGGTCGACCTGTTCGTCGCGCTCAAGCGCCACGAGAGCGCCGAGCGCCACGCCGCGGCCGATCCGCGCCATCACTGGGATCTCGTGCACCTGATCGAGCTCGCCTGACCCGTCTTCAAGTTTCACCAGAGATTCCCATGTTCCGTTCCGACCCCGACTACATCGACTCTTACTACGCGGCCACCTCGCGCCACCTGCAGTCGACGCGCCCGTCGCTGCAGCAGAACCTCGACGTGGATGTCTGCGTCGTCGGCGCCGGCTTCTTCGGCCTCTACAGCGCGATGGAGCTGGCCAAGGCCGGCAAGCGCGTGGCCATCGTCGAGGCGAGCCGCATCGGCTGGGGCGCGTCGGGGCGCAACGGCGGGCAGATGATCATCGGCTTCCCGTGCGGCATGCAGCGCCTGAAGGGCGTGATGGGCCAGGAACGTGCCAAGCGCATGTTCGACGCCTCGCGCGAGGCGGTGGCCGACATCCGCGGCATCATGGCCGAGCACCGCATCGACTGCGACCTGGTGCAGGGCCACCTCGAAGTCGCCGTGCTCCAGCGCCGCGTCGCCGACCTCACGGGCTGGATCGAGGAGTGCGTCAACGAGTGGGGCTACGACAAGCTGCAGCTGGTCGAGAAGAAGGACATGCCCAGGTACATCGACTCGCCGCGCTTCCAGGCCGGCATCATCGACCCCGAGGGCTGCCACATCCATCCGCTCAAGTACGTGCTGGGGCTGGCGCGCGCGGTCGAGAAGCTGGGCGTGTCGATCTACGAGCAGAGCAAGGCCGACCGCTACGTCGAGAAGGCGGACCACATCGAGGTGCAGGTCGGCCCGCACACCGTGCGGTGCGGCCAGCTCGTGCTGGCCACCAACGCCTACGTCGACAAGCTCGACCCCCGGCTCGCATCGCGCACGCTGCCGGTGGGCACCTTCATCGGCGTCACCGCGCCGCTGGGCGAGGCGATGGCGCGCAGCCTGATCCCGCACAACCACGCGGTCTACGACAACCAGTTCATCCTCGAGTACTTCCGCATGACCGCCGATCACCGCCTGCTGTTCGGCGGCAAGTGCACCTATCTCGGCGGCACGCCGCCCAACCTGCCGGCAGCCATGCGCCGCAACATCTCGCGCGTGTTCCCGCAACTGGCGGACGTGCGGATGGACTACGCGTGGGGCGGCCACATCGACATCACGATGCGCCGCATGCCCGACTGGGGCCAGCGCAACGGCCGGGTGTTCTGGGCCCAGGGCTTCTGCGGCCACGGCCTGGTGCCCACGCGCGTCGCGGCCAAGGTCGTCACCGACAAGATGCTGCGCAAGTCCGACGAGCTCGACTGGTTCGCGCCCATCGTCAACCCACCGTTCCCGGGCGGGGAGGCGATCGGCGGGCTGATGCAGGCCGTGGGCATGACGTACTACCGCGCGCGCGACTTCGTCTGAGCATCGCGGGTCGCGCCCGAGCCTACCCGGCCTCGAGGCCTGCGAGACTGCAGCATGCGCCGACTCGCACCCGTCCTCGCCATCGTGGCCCTCGCCGCCGCCGTCCTGCCACGCCTCGCCGCCGCCGATGACACGCCGCGCGAGCGGGTAAGGGCGCTGGAGCCGGACAGTCTCGACCGCAAGCTCGCGCGTTTCACGGCCCTGGCGCGGCTGCAGGCGCCGCAGCCCGCGGGCGCCTTCGAGCTGCGGATCTGGCGGGTCAGCGCTTCGCACGAGTTCGGAGCGCTGTTCGCAGACGGCCAGTGGCGCTTCCTGGGGCCCGGGCCCGTGCAGGAGCGCGACACGCGCGACGTCGTCCGCCGCGAGGAGACCATCGTGACCGTCAAGGCGCCGGACGCCGCGGTCGTCGAGTCCACCCGGGCCTTGATGGCCTTCGATCACCGCATGGTCTCCTGCGACAACATGCTGGATGGCGTCTTCGTGGTCGTCCAGGCCTCCGTCGACGGGCATCCGCTCCTGCTGGGCGCTGCCAATCCGATGTGGTGCCGCGGCGAGATGGCGGCGCGCGTCACGAGCTTGCTGGATGCGGTCGATGCAGTGCAGGCGCCCTACCGGGTCGCGCCCGACTGATCTTGCGATTGCCGCGGACCTCGCGCGGATGCGCCGCACGAGGTTCACCGCATTGCCAGCGGCGCACGGATGCGCCAGCATGCCCGCATGAACATCTCCACGCGACTTCCCTCCCTGCGCGCCGCGCTTGCCGCCGCCGTCATCCTTTCCGTTGCCGGCCGTGCCGCCGCGGTCGATCCCGCCGCGGGCGCGGCCTCCGCGCCGGCGTCCGAGGCGCTGCGTGCCCACATCGTCGAGATGATCGGCGACGCCGCCTGTGACGGCCAGGGCCAGTGCCACGTCGCAGGCCTCGGCCGGCGGCCGTGCGGCGGCCCGGAGAGTTGGCTGCCCTGGTCGACCAAGACCACCGACTCGCGGGCGCTGCAGGACGCCGTCGTCGAGCTCGCGAAGGCGCGCATCGGCGAGAACAAGGCCGCCGGGCTGCTCTCCGACTGCCAGGTGCGACCCGACCCGAGCGCCGTCTGCCGTCCGCGTGCCGGCGACGGCAAGAAGACGTGCCAGCTGGGGCAGGGCGGCATCGCGTCGCCGATCTGACGCGCCTTCGCCACCAAGGAAAAAGGCCGCCCGTCTCGCGACGCGCGGCCTTTTCGCAGCGGGGCGCCGAGGCGCCCGTGCGGCTTACTTCTTGGTCACGTTGAACTTCTCCGTGGCCACCGGCGTCGGCACGTCGAGCGGGGTGCCCGGCGTCGTGTCGATCGACATCACGGTCGCGGTGGCGACGCTGCCCGATCCGTCGAGGTACTGCACGCCGCCGATGTAGCGGTGGCCGATGGCCAGGCCCGACCAGCTCACGCCGACCGTCGCCGCGCCGCCCGCGAACACGCTGTTGGGCATCAGCACGTTGAACGCGCCGCTCGTGGGGAGATCGCCCGGCGACACGATCCAGCTCGAGAGCTGGTGCGTCGACGCGCCCGAGACGGCCGCATACGAGGCCACGCAGACCTTGTAGTTGCCCGCCGCCGGATCCGCCAGTTCGACCGTCTCGTGCGAGGTGCCGCCTTCCGACGAGACCACGGCGCCGCTCGGCAGCACCACGGCCAGGTCGTTGTCGTCGGTCGCGCCGCTGACGTCGGCCTGGCGCAGCGCGAAGCGCGCCACGATGGCGCCGGCAGGCACCGTGAAGTTGTAGACCTGGATGTTGGCGTTCGACACGGCCGTTGCGCACACGGCCGAGGCGTCGATGGCGGTGTTCGGGTGCAGCGTCACCGGCGAGCCCAGCGTCACGTCCTTCATCCCCTTGAGCGCCACCGACTTCCCGTTGAAACCGGTCGTGATCGAGAAGATCTTGCTGCCGGAGACCGTGGTGGCGCTCTGGTCGGCCGGTGCCGAGATCGACGAGCCGAGGTTGACCTGCAGCGGACTGCGCACGTTGTGCGCGCCGCCGTCGGACCACACCAGCGAGCCGTACTCCCACGTGAACTTCGGCGTCGAGGGGCCCGGCGTGACGGTCACCGTGAACGGCAGCGTCTGGCCCGGGGCCAGCGACAGCGTCGAGGGCGAAACGGCCACGCTGAAGCCGCCGCCCAGCGTCGCGTTCGCCGTGTAGACGGCCGGCGACGTGCCGACGTTGGTGACCGAGCGCTTGACCGTGGTCGTGCCCACCATGGCGCCCAGCGTGATCGAGGGCAGGTTCAGGTTGTACGTCTGGTCGAGCGTGCCGAACGTCGCGCAGTCCGACGCGCTGACGAGGCTCTTCTGCGTCAGGCACTGGTACTTGACGTAGTCGGCCTTGCCCATGTCGTAGACCAGGCCCGGATCGATCGCGTGGTTGGGACTGATGAAGCCGGCACCCTGCGACCACGGCAGCTTGCCGTTCTCCATGCCGGGCAGGCCGTCGTCGAGGGTGTCGAAGGCGGTGGTCATCAGCGCCGACTTGATCGCCGACGGGCTCCAGGCCGGATGCGCCTGCTTCAGCAGCAGCGACACGCCCAGGACGTGCGGCGTGGCCATCGAGGTGCCGTCATACGAGGCCCAGGCCGGACCGGCGGCCAGCGTGCCGGCGGCCAGCTGGTTGCGCTGAGCCTGCGTGTAGCCCGGCGTGACGCTGGCGATGACGCCCACGCCCGGCGCCGCGAGGTCGGGCTTCAGGATGTTGGGGTCGGCCATGTTCGGGCCGCGGCCGGAGAACGAGGCGATCGTCGGCGCCGGCTGGTGGCCGAAGTAGAACGCCGATTCGGCCGCGGTCGGGCTGGCGCCGGCGACGGCGTAGGCCTTGATGGCCGCGCCGTCGGCGGCCGTCACGTGCACCGTGGGCACCGAGTGGACCTCGGACACCAGGCCGGCGCCGTTGTCCATCAGCACCATGCCGACGCCGCCGGCGTTCAGCACGGCCAGGCTCTTGCTGACGCGCGGGCTGGTGCCGCGCGTGCAGATCACGACCTTGCCGGACACCTTGGCCGGATCGAGCGCCACCTGGCCGGCGACCGGCGTCAGGCTGAAGTCGGCCGGGGTGAAGCACAGGCTGGCGTTGCCGCCGCCCACGCCCGCGTCCTCGGCACGGATCAGCGGCGAGGCCGCCAGCGCGCTGGGGTTGAGCGAGGCGCCGGTGTACTTGGCGGCGTTGCCGAGGGTCACGTCGCCTTCGATGATGCGGTCGTGGGTGGCCGCGGCCACCGTCGTCAGCCAGGGGCTCGGGTGGTTGACCGTGTTGGTCGGGCCGTCGTTGCCGGCCGCCGCCGCGACGAACACGCCGGCCAGGGCGGCGCGATAGAACGCCTGTTCCACCATGTCGTTGGTGGTGCCGGTGGAGCCGCTGATCGAGAAGTTGATCGCGTTGACGCCATCCTTGACGGCCTGGTCGATGGCGGCCATCGAGTCGGCGGTCGAGCACGAGTTCTTGTTGGCGGCGCCCGAGACGTACGTGAAGCAGACCTTGTAGGCCGCGATGCGCGCGCGCGGCGCCATGCCCGAGGCTTGGCCCATGGTGATGCCGTTGAGGACGACGGTCACCTTCTCGTTGCCCGCGGCCGTGGAGGCCGTGTGGTCGCCGTGGCCGCCCAGGCCGGTCGCGCCGCCCAGGTCGTCGCGCGGCGAGTTGAAGGCGGTCCAGTCGAGCACGGCGCCGCTGGCGAGCAGGTTGGTGTCGTAGTAGCGGGCGCCGATCAGCTTGTTGTTGCAGGCGTTGGCGGCGACGAACGCGTCGCCGTTGACGCAGGTGCCCGTCCATGTGGCGGGCGGCGGGCCGTAGGCCAGCGTGCCGCCGCTGGCGACCGGCGCGCCGTTGCCGTCGACATGGTCGAAGTACGACGGGCTCTCGGGCCAGATGCCGAGGTCGACGTCGCCCAGGATCATGTTCTCGCCCTTGACCAGCGTGCCGCTGGCGTCCATCTGCGACCAGATGCCGCCGGGGGCCGTCAGGCCGAGGAAGATCGGCGTGGTGATGGTCGCCGGCGAGACCAGCTGGTCTTCCGCGACGCCGACCACGTTGGCGTTGAGCGCCAGCGTGGCGGCCTGCGCGGGCGTCAGGCGCGCGGTGAAGCCGTTGAAGACGGTGTCGTACTGCGAGATCAGCGAGGCGCCGCCGACCGTCGACAGCACCGCGGCCTGCTTGGCGTGCAGCTGGCCGGCCCAGGCGACCGCGGCCGGGCTGCGCGCGTTGAGCTGGGTGCCGGGAGCGGCCTGCGTGGCGGCGTAGCCGGCGGTGGTGCCCTGGTAGGAGGCGACCGGCTCGTCGCGCAGCTGGACGATGTAGACCTTGCTGGTCTGCGCATGGGCCGCCATGCTGGCCAGCAGCGCCAGGCTGGCGAGCGCGGTGGAAGTGAGTTTGTTCGTCATGTTCGTCGTGCTTTCGATGGGGGTTGCAGGCAGACGCTCAGACCGAGCGACGACGACGGGCGGCGCTGCCGACGACGGCCAGGCCGAAGGCCATCAGCGCCCACGACGAAGGTTCCGGGACCGCGAACGTGACGTTGTCCAGCGCGAACTGGCCCAGGTTGCTGCGATCGAGGCTGCACGACCCCAGCGAGCTCGACGAGCAGTAGAACTCGAGGAACTGGTAGTCGGCGAAGCCGCCCTGGTCGATCGTGCCGGTGGTGCCGCCGAAGAGGTCGTTCATCGCGCCGGCGGCCTGGAAGGTCGAGAATGACGTGCTGCCGGAGGCGTCCGGGCCGCTCAGCTTGTAGGCGCCGATCGCGTACGACTTGTCGGCCCGGTCGCCTTCGACCACCAGCAGGCCGAAGGCGCCGTTGGGAACGCCGCCCGCGGGCGCGATGAAGCCGGCATCGAACTGCGTCAGCGTCATGTCGTGCGGGCCCTGCATGTACAGGACGCCCGTGTTGAGCGTCGCGTAATAGTCGGTACTGTCGCCGGTCGGGCAGGCGATGCCCGCCCCGTCGCAGCTGCCACCGGACTTCGGGCCGATCAGCGAGCCGACCAGGCCGGGATCGCTGGAGCCGTTGCCGTCGTAGCCCTGCATGAAAAACGGCCCCTGCGTCAGGATTTCGTTGTTGCTGACCAAGGGCGCGAACGAGAGGCCCGACATGTCGACATTCTCGAAATCGATCACGGAGGCCTGAGCGGCGCCCACACTGAGGACAGTGGCCGCAGCAAGTGCGGTCTTCGCGAAAAGACTCTTCATGGAATCCCTCTTTCCTGGCTTGGTCCGGACAATGCGCGCCCTGTGTGAGGGCGGTCGTATCGGGTCCGCGGAAGGATCCCGACCGCACTGTCCTTGCTCGGATTCCCCTTTCGGGAACCTGAGTGCTCTTTCATTCTGTTGCGATGTGGCAGAGCCCGGGATAGCAAGTTCCCCCAACTACAAACTGGGGAGGGCACGAGGATTGCGCGAAGATTTTCGCCACACGCCGGGCGAGTTGCGCTAGGCGTCGTCTCGTTGCTCATGCAGGGCTGCGGGTTCGCACTTAACCGGATTGGTCAAGACTGCCCGCGCGGTTGCAAAGGCCGCATTCCGGCGCGGCTCGCGCAACGGTTCTAGACTCCCGCACATGAAGATCGATTTCGTCTCCGATGTCTCCTGCCCGTGGTGCGCCATCGGCCTCGCCTCGCTCGAGACCGCGCTCGAGCGCCTCGGCCCCGACGTGCCCGTGACGCTGCACTTCCAGCCGTTCGAGCTGAACCCGCAGATGGCGCCCGAGGGCGAGGACACCAACGAGCACATCGCGAGGAAGTACGGCATGCCCGCCGAGCAGGTGCAGAAGAACCGCGAGGCCATCCGCGAGCGCGGCGCGGCGGTCGGCTTCACGTTCAACATGGACAAGCGCTCGCGCATCTACAACACGTTCGACGCACACCGGCTGCTGCACTGGGCCGAGGTGCTCGACGAGGAGCAGGGCACCACCGGCGAGAACGCGCTGGCGCTCAAGCACGCGTTCCTCAAGGCCTACTTCACCGACGGCCAGGATCCGAGTTCGCACGACACCCTCGTGCGCTACGCGACGGACGCCGGCCTCGACGGCGACCAGGCGCGCGAGGTACTGACGAGCGGCCGCTACACCGCCGAAGTGCGCGAGCGCGAGCAGTACTACCAGCAGCGCGGCATCCACTCGGTGCCGTCCATCATCATCGACGACAAGCACCTGATCCAGGGCGGCCAGCCGCCGGAGCTGTTCGAGCAGGCGCTGCGCCAGATCGCCGCGCATCCCGCGGCCTGAGAACCTGCGAGGGCGCGCTACTTGTAGCTTTGCAGGTGGATCGAGGTCTCGGTGTTGCCGATGCCCTTGATCAGCCGGACGCGCTCGAGCACCGCCGCCAGGTCGGCCAGGTTGGCGGAGCGGATCTCGGCGAGCAGGTCCCAGCGGCCGTTGGTGTCGTGCAGTTCGCCGATGCCCGGCTCGCCCAGCAGGATGCTGATGACCTCGCGCGTCTGGTTGCCTTCGACGGCGATGCTCATCCACGCGATGATCTCGTTGTGCTCGATGTCGGGCCGCAGCCGCACCGTGTAGCCGACGATGGTGCCGTCGTCCTCGAGCTTGGTGATGCGGTTGTTGACGGTGCCGCGCGACACCCCCAGCCGGTGCGCCAGCGTGGCGACGGAGGCGCGTGCGTCGGTGCGAAGCAGGGCGATCAGTTGCTGGTCGAGGGTGTCCATGGCCGTAAAGATCCCATCAAGAGAAATTGACGAAATGACAGCAGAGGCTGTCGATATGTCAAATTATTGATCGAATCGAAGCACTAGTGCCCATTTCGCTTGCCGCGAGGTCACGAAACAATCTCCCTATCGACAACGGAGACATTTCATGACGACCTTGCTCACCACTCGCGACATCGGCGCCATCGTCGCCGCGAAGGGCCTGGCCGCCTGCCTGGGCACGCTGGTCTCGTACCTCGAGGAAGACTTCGCCCGCTGGGGCGAGTTCGACAAGTCGGCGCGCGTCGCCAACCATTCGAAGGACGGCGTGATCGAGCTGATGCCCATCTCGGATGCCAGCCTCTACAGCTTCAAGTACGTCAACGGCCATCCGAAGAACACGCGCGCCGGCCTGCCCACCGTGATGGCCTTCGGCCTGCTGGCCGACGTCGACACCGGCCGGCCCGAGCTGCTCAGCGAACTGACGCTGACGACGGCGATGCGCACGGCCGCGACCTCGGTCATGGTCGCGCGCCGCCTCGCGCGCCCGGACAGCCGCGTGATGGCCGTGATCGGCAACGGCGCGCAGAGCGAGTTCCAGGCGCTCGCCTTCCACCTGCTGATGGGCATCTCGGAAGTGCGCCTGTTCGACGTCGATCCGCGCGCGACGGCCAAGCTGGTCGCCAACCTCGACGCCGCCGCGCCCTCGCTCAAGATCACCGTCTGCGCGAGCACCGCCGAGGCCGTGCGCGGCGCCGACATCGTCACCACCGTGACCGCCGACAAGACCAACGCCACCATCATCACGCCCGACATGCTGCAGCCGGGCCAGCACATCAACGGCGTGGGCGGCGACTGCCCGGGCAAGACCGAGCTGCACGCCGACGTGCTGCGCGCCGGCGCGGTGTTCGTCGAGTACGAGCCGCAGAGCCGCATCGAAGGCGACCTGCAGCAGATGCCGGCCGACTTCGCCGTCACCGAGTTCTGGCGCGTGCTCGCGGGCGAGGCGCCGGGCCGCGTGTCGGTCGACCAGGTCACGGTGTTCGACTCGGTGGGCTTCGCGCTGGAGGACTTCTCCGCGCTGCGCCTGCTGCGCGACCTGGCCGTCGAGCTGGGCCTGGGCCGCACGATCGACCTCGTGCCGGAACTGGCCGACCCGAAGAACCTGTTCGGCGCGCTGCGCATGCCGGCCGTCACCGGCCTGCCCGAGACGCTGCGCGTGGCGATGGCGCTGTAACGTTCGCGACGCCGCGCCCGGCGCGGGCGGTGACAATCGCCGCTTCCGTCAACGCCGAGGCGCCATGATCATCGTCCACCACCTGAACAACTCGCGCTCGCAGCGCATCCTCTGGCTGCTCGAGGAACTCGGGTTGCCGTACGAGATCAAGCGCTACCAGCGCGACGCGAAGACCATGCTCGCGCCGCCCGAGTTGCTCAAGGTGCATCCGCTGGGCAAGTCGCCGGTGATCACCGACGGCGACATCACGGTGGCCGAGTCGGGCGCGATCGTCGAATACCTGCTCGACGCCTACGGCGAGGCCTCCGGCCTGCGCCCGGCGCGCGGCACGGCCGACTTCCGCCGCTACACCTACTGGCTGCACTTCGCGGAAGGCAGCGCGATGCCGCCGCTGGTGATGAAGCTGGTGTTCGAGAAGATCAAGTCGACGCCGATGCCGTTCTTCGTCAAGCCGATCGCGCGCGGGATCTCCGACAAGGTGCTGAGCAGCTTCGTCGACCCGAACCTGGCGCGCCAGATGGCCTTCATGGAGGGCGAGCTCGCCGAAGGACCCTGGTTCGTCGGTGCGAACTTCGGCGCGGCCGACATCCAGATGAGCTTCCCGGTCGAGGCGGCGAACCAGCGCGCCGGCCTGAGCAAGGCCAGGACGCCGCGCCTGCTGGACTGGCTCGCGCGCGCACATGCGCGTCCCGCGTACCAGCGCGCGCTCGAGCGCGGCGGCAAGTACGACTTCGCCTAGGCCGAGGCCTTGGGCTTCGGCTTGAAGATGTGGACGACCTCGCCGCGCGCGAGCATGTCCACCAGCTGCGCGATGCGCTTCGCGCGGGTCTCCGCCCTGACGGCCGTCTGCACCCGCCACAGCACCGCGTAGCGGTTGGACGCGTTGATCGTCGCGAAGAACGCCTTCGCATTCGGGCTCGCAGCCAGCGCGGCCTGCAGGTCGTCCGGCACGGTCGACGTGCGCGCGCCGTCGTAGGCCTGCGCCCAGCGGCCGTCGGCCCTGGCGGCGTCGATCTGCGCCTGGCCGGCGGGCTGCATGCAACCGGCCTCGGTCAGCGCGGCGCACTTGTCGATGTTGATCTTCGACCAGATGCTGCGCGCGCGCCGCGGCGTGAAGCGCTGCAGGAAGTGCTGGTCGTCGAGGCCCTTCTTCTGGCCGTCGATCCAGCCCCAGCACAGCGCGATCTCCACCGCCTCGGGGTAGGTGACGCTGGGCTCGTCGGCGCCCTTCTTGGCGATCATCAGCCACAGGCCGTCGGACTTGGCATGGTTCTTCTTCAGCCAGGCCTCGAAGGCCCTGGCGGACTTGAACAGCGTCGGGGCGGTGTCGGGATGCGCGGTGGGCATTTCAGTCGGGCCTGGCCGATGGCGGTCACGGGCGAGTCTATCCAAACAACGGAGCGCAGCGCATCCGCGCACCGGGCCACGCTCGAAAAAAGGCCCGGCGGAACCGATTCCGCCGGGCGGAACACCCGACTTCTCCCCGAGCGATCGAATGACTATTCGGCGGTCGCGAGGAACTGCTTCGAGATCGACGCGAGCTCTAAGCGCATGCGCATGTGCCGAAAGATGGAGACGCCACCGTCAGCGCCCGCGCTGCATCCGCTCGCTGACCCAGTCGACGAACACGCGCACCCGCGGCGACAGCTGGCGCGAGTGCGGATAGAGCACCGACACCGGCAGCGGCGCGGGCCGGTACGCGGCCAGCACCTCGCGCAGCGTGCCGTCCGCCAGCGCGGCCTCGACGTGGTAGCGCGGCAGCTGGATCAGCCCCAGGCCGGCCTGGCAGCACTGGACGTAGGCGTCGGCGTGGCGCACCGTGACGCCGCCGCGCAGGTTGACGCTGCGCGCCTGCCCGTCGACAAGGAAGTCGAACGGCAAGGCCTTGCCCGAGGCGCCGGCGTAGTTCACGGCGCGATGGCGCGCGAGATCGGCCGGCGTCTTCGGCGTGCCATTGGCCTTCAGGTAGGCCGCGCTCGCGCACGTCACCTGCGCCAGCATCGCCACGCGCCGGCCCACCATGCTGGAGTCGCGCGGCTCGCCGGCGCGCAGCACGCAGTCGATGCCCTCGCGCACCAGGTCGACGATGCGGTCGCCGAGGCCGATGTCGATCTCGATGTCGGGATAGCGCTCGAAGAACCCGCCGATGTGCGGCAGCAGGAAGTGCGTCGCCAGCGTGCCCTGCAGGTCGACGCGCAGCTTGCCCGACGGCCTGACCGCGCTGCGGCTGAACGCGTCCTCGGCCTCCTGCAGGTCGGCCAGCAGCCGCACGCAGCGTTGCAGGAAGGCCTCGCCGTCGGGCGTCGCGCTGACGTGGCGCGTGGTGCGCTGGAGCAGGCGCACGCCCAGGCGCTTCTCGAGCTGCTGGATCGTGTGCGTGACGGTGGCGCGCGGCAGCTCCAGCTGCTCGGCCGCGCGCGTGAAGCTGGCCAGCTCGGCCACCTTCACGAACACCTGCATGGCCTCGAAGCGATCCATTCGATTGTTGATGTGGGTTGAACAGTGATGGCAAATCTAGCTCATTTATCCCGAAACGGCAAAACAGAACAATCCATTCCACTGACTCGCTGAACACCTCAGGGGCCAGAACCACCCAACCCCACGGAGCGCACCATGAACACCAGCACCATCAACACCGCGATCATCGGCGCCAGGCAGGTCGCCATCGTCACCGGCGCCGCGCGCGGCATCGGCGCGGCCATCGCCCGGCGCCTGGGCCGCGACGGCTACGCGGTCGTCGTCAACTACGCGGGCAGCGCCGACGAGGCCGCCGCGGTCGTCGACGCCGTCTGCGAGGCCGGCGGGCAGGCCGTCGCGGTCAAGGCCGACGTCTCGAACCCGGCCGACGTGCGCCGCCTGTTCGACGAGGCCGTCGCGCAGTACGGCGGCGTCGACGTGCTCGTCAACAACGCCGGCATCATGCCGCCCGGCCTGCCCACGCTGGCCGACACCGACGACAGCACCTTCGACGCGCTGCTGGCCGTCAACGTCAAGGGCAGCTTCAACACGATGCGCGAGGCCGCGGCGCGGCTGCGGCGCGGCGGCCGCATCGTCAACTTCTCGACCAGCGTCGTCGGCCTCGCGATGCCCGGCTACGCGGTCTACGCGGCGACCAAGAGCGCGATCGAGACGATGACCCACATCCTCGCCAAGGAGCTGCGCGGCAAGGGCATCACCGTCAACGCCGTCGCGCCCGGCCCGACCGCCACCGCGTTGTTCCTGGACGGCAAGACGCCGGAGCAGGTCGAGCGCCTCGCCAAGGCCGCGCCGCTCGAACGCCTGGGCCAGCCCGAGGACATCGCCAACAGCGTCGCGCTGCTCGTGGGCCCCGATGCGGCCTGGATCAACGGCCAGGTCGTGCGCGCCAACGGCGGCCTCGTCTGACATCGCCCCTCGCCAACGAAAGGAACCCTCATGAACAGCGTCATCCTCGTCACCGGTGCGTCCACCGGCATCGGCCGCCTCACGGCCGTCTCGCTGGCCGCCGCCGGCCACATCGTCTACGCCAGCATGCGCGACATCGCGGGCCGCAACGCCTCGCACGTGCGCGAGCTGCGCGACTGGGCCTTCGCGCACGGCCACGACCTGCGCGCCGTCGAACTCGACGTGCTGTCGCAGGACTCCGCCGACGCGGCCGTCAGGACCATCGTCGCCGAGCAGGGCCGGCTCGACGTCGTCGTGCACAACGCCGGCCACCTGGTCATCGGGCCGACCGAGGCCTTCACGCCGGAAGAAATGACCCGCGTGTTCGACACCAACGTGTTCGGCGCGCAGCGCGTCAACAAGGCCGCGCTGCCGGTGCTGCGGGCGCAGCAGTCGGGGCTGCTGCTGTGGGTCGGCAGCACCACGACGCGCGGCGGCTATCCGCCGTTCATGGGGCCGTATGCCGCGGCCAAGGCGGCGATGGACTCGATCGCGGTGACGATGTCCTACGAGCTGACCCGCTTCGGCGTCGAGACCTCCATCGTCGTGCCGGGCGCGTTCACGTCGGGCACCGCGCACTTCCCGAACGCCGGCAGGCCGGCCGACGCGGCGACCGCGGGGGCCTACGCGCGCTACGACGGCGTGATGGACCAGGTCGGCGCGAAGCTGTCCGCGCTGATGCCGCCGGACGCCGATCCGCAGGCCGTGGCCGACGAGATCGCGCGCATCGTGTCGCTGCCCGCGGGCGAGCGTCCGTTCCGGTCGGTGGTTGACTTCCTCAATGACGGCGCGGGCGAGGTGACCGAGGTCGCCGAGCGCGTGCGCGCGGAGTTCGCGCGCCGCCTCGGCATCGCCGACCTGCTGGCGATCAGTGCACGTTGACGATGTCGCGGTGCATCGGGGCCAGGCGCGCGAGCAGCTGGTTCTGCGTCGCGAAGGGCACGTGCTGCGCGTCCATGGCGGCCTGCAGCACCTCGACGAGCGCGTTGAAGTCGCCCTTCGAGATGTCCATGTCCTGGTGCGCCGTCTTCATCGGCAGGCCCGTGTAGACGCACGGTCCGCCCGAGACCACGCAGAACTGTTCCTCCAGCATCTGCTTCAGGTGCGCCTGGTTGGTCTTCCTGAAGAACTCGCTGGTGCGCGGATCGGCCACCAGGCGCGGCACGAAGTCGTCGACGATGGCATCGATGCCGGGCCGGGCGCCGAGGGCGCGGAACAGCGTGTCGTCGGCGGCCGGTGCCGATTGCGCGTGGGCGGCGGTCAGCGCGAGCGCGGTGCCGATCGCGACGATGGCGAGAAGGGTCTTGTTCATGGCGGATCCTCGGTTCAGAACGCGATCTGCGCGGACGCGTAGCCGCCGTCCTGCTTCTTCGTCGCGACGGCCGGCACGATGTGGCCCAGCTGCACCCAGGCCACGGTCAGCGAGATGCTCTTCGTGGGCGCCCACGCGGTGAACACGTCCCACCAGTCGTCTTCCTTCAGGCCCGCGCCCAGCGGCGACGGGTTCAGGTTGTCGGGCTTGCGGCGGTACTCGGCGCCGAAGGCCAGCTTGCGGTTCGCGAGCCAGGCGGCCGAGAACTCGGGCTCGAGCCGGTACCTGTCGTTGCCCGTGCCGCCGAAGCCCAGGAGCCCGTTCTGGTTGGCCTTGGTCGCGCGCAGCGTGCCATTGACGAGGATGCCCTGCGCGAGGAACAGCTTGGTGGCGCTGACGTAGACGTCGACGCCGTTGGTGCGCGCGCCGAGTGCGTGCAGCGTGGGGTCGAGTCCGCCGGCGTCGGCCTGCTTCCATTCGACGCCGGCCGCGACCTGCGGCAGCCAGCGATCGCTGTCCAGCACCGCGTCGCCGAACAGGCGCGCCTTGGCGCCGAACACGATCGTCTTCAGATGCAGGCCGGGCAGGCCCAGCGCGCGGCCGGTGGCCTCGGTCGCGAAGTCCTGGCGCGCGATCGAGACCTCGACGCGATCGTCGAACGCCAGCATCAGGCCCTGCACCTGCATCGTGTAGTTGCGCGTGGAGACGACCGACGCCGTGGCCGCGACGCCGAACTCGCCCTCGGTCGCGTTGGTGCCGATCACGGCCCAGGGCGTCAGGCCGCCGCCGGCCGCGCCGTCGATCGTCGTGACGCCACCCGTGAGCAGCAGCTTGTCGGTCCCGGCGTGCGCGCGCGGATGGGCCAGCGCGAGCGCGGCGGCGGCGAGCAGCGGCAACGTGATCGCGATGCGCGATCGGTGCGAGACGTCGACGGGAAGGGCTTTCGGCGGCATGGGGGCTCCGGTGGACATCAGCTGTGGCGGCGACGTGGCTTGGACGGCGTGAAGTTGAGCGTCGCCTCGAGGATCGCGCTGGCGCCGGCGATCTGCTTCTGGCTCGCCGGCTGGTCGGCCAGCTGCTCGGGGCT
Organism: Scleromatobacter humisilvae; assembly: GCF_023231945.1. GTDB lineage: Bacteria > Pseudomonadota > Gammaproteobacteria > Burkholderiales > Burkholderiaceae_C > Scleromatobacter > Scleromatobacter humisilvae. Next base: position 721,571 of record NZ_JAJLJH010000001.1, on the reverse strand, counting down.
CCACGTGCGCAGGTCGGCCGCGCCTTCGGGCACGTCGGCGATCGTGGCGAGGCCGTTGGCGTCGGTCACCGCGACCCACGGCGTCTCGCTGACGAACAGGTGGCCGCGCATCGAGCTGTGCAGGTGGCAGCCCAGGACGACGACGCCTGGCCTGTCGAACTTCACCTCGGCGCTCGCCGCCTTGCCGCCCGTCATGGCGGCCAGGCGCATCTCGAAGTCCTTGGCCGGCGCGACGTTGCCGAACGGGCCGCCCGGCTCGGAGCGCAGGTGGTGGTCGTATGGATCCTCGTTCGAGAAGCGCACGGTCGTCCCGACCGGCACCGCGGTGAGGTAGGGCACGAAGTGGATGTCGCGCTGCGCGATGACGACCGGTGCCGGCGGCGGCTTGCCCGCGCCCGGATGCGCCGGCATCAGCTGCACGACGACGTTGGGCGCCGGCTGGCCATCGGCGCCGTGCACGGCCACGGTGACGGTGGCGGCATGCGCCCGGAACGCGAGCAGCAGGCTGCAGGCGGCGAGCAAGGGCAGGCGAGTTCGGGTCATGAATCGAATGTACGAACGGCCCGGCCGGACGGATGCAGGGAGACTGCGTCGACGAGGCCTTGCGGCCATCGTGGAACGCCGCGCCGTGAACGAGTTGGCATTTGCAGCGGCCCGCGCGCCACGAAGGTGAATAATCGACGCATGACCGACGTCCTCGACCCGCTGCTCGACGCCACGTTCAAGGGCTATCCGCACGGCGCCGCGCCGTTGCCGCGGTCGCGGGTCGGCGCGCAGGGCTGGAACGTGCTCGCCGGCGACCTGCCGCTGCCGCTGGCGGTGATCCGGCGCGACGCGCTGGCGCACAACATCGGCTGGATGCAGCGCTTCGCCGACGACGCCGGCGTGCGCTTCGCGCCGCACGGCAAGACGACGATGTCGCCGCAGCTGTTCCGGCGCCAGCTCGATGGCGGCGCGTGGGGGCTGACGTTCGCCACCGTCACGCAGATGCAGGCCGGGCTCGCGGCCGGCGCGCGCAACATCCTCATCGCCAACCAGGTGCTGGACGCCGCCGACCTCGGCGCGATCGCCGCGCTGCACGACACGCATCCGGACGTCCGCGTCGTCTTCCTGCTCGACTCCGAGGCGCAGCTGGCGCTGATCGAGGCGGTGTCCGTCGACCGGCCGTTCGAGGTGCTGCTGGAGGTGGGCGTCGCGGGCGGGCGCACGGGCGTGCGCGCGCATGACGCGGCGCTCGCGCTGGCGCGCCGCGCGCACGACAGCTCCGCCGTGACGCTGGCGGGCATCGAGTGCTACGAAGGCCTGGGCAACACCGGCCGCAGCGAGGACGACCGTCCGGCCGCCGACGACCTGATGGATCGCGTCGAGCGACTCGCGCGCGCCTGCGACGCCGAGGGCCTGTTCGGTGCCGACGAGGTGATCGTGTCGGCCGGCGGCTCGGGCGTGTTCGACCTGGTCGTGCCGCGATTGCGCGTGGGGCTGGCCAGGCCGGTCGCCGGCCTGCTGCGCTCGGGCTGCTACGTCACGCACGACCAGGGCCACTACCAGCGGCTCGTCCACGCCGTCAACCAGCGCCTGGGCTGCAGCGACGCGCAGGGCCTGCGTGCCGCGCTGGAGGTGTGGGCGCTCGTGCAGGCCATGCCGGAGCCGGGCCTGGCGATCCTGGCCGTCGGCAAGCGCGACATCTCGTACGACCTGGGCATGCCCATCCCGCTGGCCACCTGCGCGCGCGCCAGCCGGGCTTGCGTGCCGGTGCCTGAAGGCTGGTCCGTGCAGAAGCTGAACGACCAGCATGCCTACCTGCACCTGACGTCGGACACGCAGGGCCTGCGGGTCGGCGACCGCGTCTGCCTGGGCATCTCGCATCCGTGCACGACGTTCGACAAGTGGCGCTGGATGGCCATCGTCGACGAGGACTACACCGTCGTCGATGCCATCGTCACCTGCTTCTAGAAGATCGACCGCCCCGTGATGTCCGTGAACCGCTCCAGCGCCAGCGACCCCGCGAGCGAGTTGCCCGAGGGCTCCAGCGCCGGCGACCAGACGCAGACGCCGCACTCGCCGGGCATCACCGCGACGATGCCGCCGCCCACGCCGCTCTTGGCCGGCAGGCCGACGCGGAAGGCGAAGTCGCCGGCGGCGTCGTAGGTGCCGCAGGTCAGCATCAGCGCGTTCAGGCGCTTGGCCATGCTGGTGCTCAGGATGTTGCCCTGGCCCGCGGGGTGCGTGCCGCCGTGCGCGAGGAAGGTGACGGCGCGTGCGAGCTCGACGCAGTTCATCTCGATCGCGCAGTGGCGGCAGTAGGCGTCGAGCACTTCGCCGACCGGATTGTTCAGGTTGCCGAACGCCTTCATCAGGTGTGCCATCGCGGCGTTGCGGTGCGAGGTGCGGCGCTCCGATGCGGCGACGGCGCGGTTGTAGTGGACTTCGCGGTTGCCGCACAGCGGGCGCAGGAATTCGACGACGGCGTTCTCGGGCACGGCGTAGCGCGTGCACAGGATGTCGGTGCACACGAGCGCGCCCGGGTTGATGAACGGATTGCGCGGCTTGCCGTTCTCTGCCTCGAGCTGCACCAGCGAGTTGAACGGCGTGCCCGACGGCTCGCGGCCGACGCGCGTCCACACCTTCTCGTCCTCGAGCTGCAGCGCCATCACCAGCGTGAACAGCTTGGAGATCGACTGGATCGAGAACGGCTGGCGCGCGTCGCCCACCGTGAAGACCTCGCCGGCGATGGTGACGACCGCCATGCCGAAATGATGCGGCGAGACGCTGGCGAGTTCGGGGATGTAGCTGGCGACCTTGCCCTGCCCGATGACGGGCGCGAGCTCGTGCGCGATCTGTTGCAGGACTTCGGCGTAATCCATGGCGAGGCGGCGGGCCGCGGTGAGGCTGTCGGGAAGCAGTATCGCGTGTGGCGGGACGCCGCGGGAAGCCCGACAATCACGCCACAAGGCCAAGCCAGGAGGAGCCACCCATGTTGATCTCGGTCGTCAATCGAAGCCTTCACCTGTCCGATGGCGAGCTGCAGAACGCAGTGCGCGCGATCAACCGCCAGCTGGAAGAAGACTTCTTTCCGCACTGGCAGTTCGGCGCGCGCCTGCGCGTCGACAGCGCCGGCCGCGTGCCCTCGCAGCGCGAACGCAAGGTCGACCTGCCCGTGCTGCCGGGCCGTCGCGGCGACGCCGTCATCTACGTCCAGGACAAGCCGACGATGTCGGCCACCGAGGGCTACCACGACGGCAACAACGACGACGTGCCGTTCGGCTTCGTGTTCCTCGATGTCTGCACCACCGGCGCCGACTCGTGGACGGTGGCGCTGTCGCACGAGGCCATCGAGCTGGTGGGCGATCCGCTGAACAACCTGCTGGTGCAAGGCCCCGACCCGACCGACCACCGGCGCCTGGTGTTCCATCAGTTCGAGCTGTGCGACGCGGTCTCGGGCGAGTGCTACGAGATCGAGGGCGTCAACGTGCAGAACTTCCTGCTGCCGGGATGGTTCGCGCGCAAGGTCGTCGAGGGCGGGCGCAACGACTTCCTGGGCCGCGTCCAGCCCGGCGCGTCGCTGGCGCCGTTCTCGATCGCCGCGGGCGGCTACCTGATGTACTGGGACGACGCCAAGCCCGAAGGCCGGAAGTGGACGCCGCACTACGACACCGGCGACGGCATGGCCGGCCGCAAGGTCGAGGCCAAGATGGCCGCGAAGGGCAGCCGCCTGGGCCGGCGCTGCCACCACGGCTGACGCGTCAGGTCAACGCGCCACCATCTTCCACGCCACGAACAGCAGCACCAGCGCGATCGTGATGCGCAGCGGGGCGACCGGCGCGCGGGTGCTGATCCACGAGCCCACGATGACGCCGGGGATCGATCCCGCGAGCAGGTTGAGCATCAGGCCGAGGTTGACGTCGCCCAGCGCCAGGTGGCCCAGGCCGGCGATCAGCGTCAGCGGGATCGCGTGGGCGAGGTCGGTGCCCACCAGCTTGCCGCCGATCAGCCGCAGCGGGTAGAGATACACCAGCATCGCGGTGCCGAGCGCGCCGGCGCCGACCGAGGTCAGCGTCACCATCGCGCCCAGCAGCACGCCGCACGCCACCGTGAGCCAGGGCTGCATCGCCTTGAAGCGCGCGCTGTCGCCGAGCCGGAAGCGCTTGCCGAGCGCGTGGATCGGCTCCTTGAACAGGATGCCCAGCGCGGTGACGATGAGCGCGAGGCCCAGCGTGAACGTGATGACGCCGGCGCGCAGCTGGCCGACGTGCGCGAAGTGCATCCAGGCCAGCGTCAGCGCCGCGGCGGGCAGGCTGCCCAGCGCGAGCCGGCGCACCACCTGCCAGTCGACGGTGCCCGCCCGGTGGTGCACGGCGGTGCCGAACAGCTTGGTGATCGAGGCGTAGAGCAGGTCGGTGCCGACGGCCGTGGTCGGGGCGACGCCGAACAGCATCACCAGGATCGGCGTCATCAGCGCGCCGCCGCCCACGCCGGTGACGCCGACGATGGCGCCCACGAGCAGGCCTGCAACGCCGTGCATGAGATCGAAGTTCAACGCGGGACCTGCAAGAGAAACGGGTGGACGGAAGGACGGCTTCGGAGCTGCGGCGTGTGACGGCACGCGCGGATGCAGGTCGAAGACGGCATTCTGCGGGTGGCCGTTATGCGGAAAGCGATGAACGATAGCCGAGCCGCGTGCGCCCCGTTTCCCGCCGGGCCCGCGACCGCTTAAAGTCGGCCCATTCCCGCCAGGACTCCGGCCATGACCCTGCCCATCGATTTCCCCCACATCACGCGAGCCCACCTGCTGTCGCTGCTGCGCGCCGCGCCCAAGGCCGAGCTGCACATCCACATCGAGGGCTCGCTGGAGCCCGAGCTGATCTTCGAGCTGGCCAGGCGCAACGGCATCGTGCTGCCGTACGCCAACGTCGAGGCGCTGCGCGCGGCCTACGCGTTCACCGACCTGCAGAGCTTCCTGGACGTGTACTACGCCGGCGCCAGCGTGCTGATCACCGAGGCCGACTTCGACGCCATGGCCTGGGCCTACTTCGAGCGCGCCGCGCGCGACAACGTCGTGCACTGCGAGATCTTCTTCGACCCGCAGACGCACACGGCGCGCGGCATCGACATGGGCGTCGTCATCCGCGGCCTCGACCGCGCCGCGAAGCGCGCCGAGGCCGAGCTGGGCCTGAGCGTGCGCCTGATCCTGTGCTTCCTGCGCCACCTGAGCGAGGACGACGCGCTGGCCACGCTGGAGGCGGCGCTGCCGTACCGCGACAAGTTCATCGGCGTCGGCCTGGATTCCAGCGAAAGGGGCCATCCGCCGGAAAAGTTCGAACGCGTCTTCGCCCGCGCCCGCGAGCAGGGGCTGCACCTGGTGGCGCACGCCGGCGAGGAGGGCCCGCCGGCCTACATCTGGTCGGCGCTCGACACGCTGCGCGTGGAACGCATCGACCACGGCGTGCGCTGCGTCGAGGACCCCGAGCTGGTGGCGAGGCTGGCGCGGGAGCGCGTGCCGCTGACCGTCTGCCCGCTGTCCAACGTCAAGCTGTGCGTGTTCGACGACCTCGGCAAGCACAACCTCCCCGCGCTGCTCGCGGCGGGCCTGCGCGTCACCATCAATTCCGATGATCCCGCCTACTTCGGCGGCTATCTCAACGACAACTTCGTTCAGTTGTTCGAATCCTTGCCGCAACTGACGGCCCACGATGCCTACACGATGCTGCGCAACAGCTTCGAGGGCTCCTTCGTCGACGACGAGGACAAGGCACTCTGGGTCGAGGAGCTCGATTCCGTCTTTGCGGCGGGCGAGCCGTGATTTTGTTGTAGGGAGATCTCGATCGGGGCTCAGCTTGGCTTAAGGTCCCCTTCAGGAACGGCCGAAATGACGAAAGTCGCCGCACGTGGCGGCGCGTCATCTTCGGAACCGTCCATGAATAGCCTGAGCATCAAGACACGTCTCGTCCTGCTGGTCGGCAGCCTGTTGATCCTGTTGATCGTGGCCGCCAGCTTCACCGTCTTCCGCATGAAGGCCAGCAACGAATCGCTGGGGTCGCTCTACAACGACCGCGTCGTGGCCCTCGAGCAGCTCAAGCACGTGGGCGACGGCTACAACGACGCGGTGGACATCGCGCACAAGGTCGGCGCCGGCTCGCTCGCGGCTCCGGCCGCCGCGGCGCAGCTCAAGACGGCGCAGGGCAGGATCGCGCAGCGCTGGAAGGAATACGCGGCGTCCAGCCTCGACGACGAGGAAATCCCGCTGGTCAGGCAGGCCGCGCCGCTGATGGCCAAGGCCGACGCGGTCGTGGCGCAGCTCGGCGCGCTGCTCGACAAGGGCGACGCCGAAGGCGTGCGCACCCTGGCCGCCGGCCCGCTCTATCCGGCGATCGACCCGGTGGCCGACATCGTCGACAAGCTCGCCGCCGTGCAGCTCGATGGCGCGGGCGCCGAGTTCCATGCGGCGCAGAAGCTCTACACGATCGTGCTCTGGTCGACGCTGGCCATCAGCGGCGCGGTGCTCGTGGTCTCGGCGCTGGTGGGCCTGAGCCTGATCCGCTCGATCGCGGGCGGCATCGGCAAGGCCGTGAAGGTGGCGCAGACGGTGGCGTCGGGCGACCTGGGCTCGGAGGTCGTCGTCGACCGCCGCGACGAGATCGGCACGCTGCTGTCGGCGCTGAAGCTGATGAACGAGAGCCTCGTGGGCATCGTCGGCGACGTGCGCAACGCGTCCGGGTCGATCGCCACCGGCTCGGCGCAGATCGCCACCGGCAACCAGGACCTGAGCCAGCGTACCGAGGAACAGGCGAGCAACCTGCAGCAGACGGCCGCGTCGATGGAGCAACTCACGGCTACCGTCAAGCACAACGCCGACACGGCGCGGCGCGCCAGCGAGCTGGCCGAGGGCGCGTCGACGGTGGCCGCGCAGGGCGGCGAGGTGGTGGGCCAGGTCGTCGCGACGATGGACGGCATCACCGACAGCTCCAGGAAGATCACCGACATCATCGGCGTGATCGACGGCATCGCGTTCCAGACCAACATCCTCGCGCTCAACGCCGCGGTCGAGGCGGCGCGCGCCGGCGAACAGGGGCGCGGCTTCGCGGTCGTGGCCAGCGAGGTGCGCTCGCTCGCGCAGCGCTCCGCGACGGCCGCCAAGGAGATCAAGGTGTTGATCGGCGAGAGCGTCGGCAAGGTGGAGAACGGCACGCGCCTCGTCGCCGACGCCGGCCGCACGATGAACGACATCGTCGACCAGGTCAGGCGCGTGAGCGCGCTGATCACCGAGATCAGCGACGCCAGCGACGAGCAGTCGCGCGGCATCGGCCAGATCGGCGACGCGGTGGCCCAGCTCGACCAGGTCACGCAGCAGAACGCCGCACTGGTGGAAGAGTCCGCCGCCGCGGCCGAGAGCCTGCGGGTGCAGGCCGACGGCCTGGCCCGGACCGTCGCGACGTTCCGTCTCTGAGCTACCAGCCGTCGGGCTGGACGAACGCCGGATTGCGCAGCGACGTGATGATGTGGGCGCGCCAGGCGCCGTCGATGAACAGGTAGTCGGGCGCCAGGCCTTCCTTGTGGAACCCCAGGCGCTCCAGCACGCGCGCGCTGCGCAGGTTCTCGGGCCGATAGGCGGCCTGCACGCGGTGCAGGTTCACGCGCGGCGAGAACACCTCCTCGAGGCCGGCGGCGATCGCCTCGCTCATCAGCCCCTGGCCGACGTAGGCCTCGTCGAGCGCGTAGCCGAGCATCGCGCTCTGGAACGCGCCGCGCGAGACCTGGCTGAAGTGCAGGCTGCCGATCACCTCGACGTCCGACGACGGCAGGCGCGCGCCGCCGCAGCGCGTCGCGTCGATCAGCCACCAGCGGTAGGCCGTGTCGTTCTGGAACGCCGTGATGCCGAGTGCGACGCGCGCGGCCTGCGCCTCGGGCGTGTAGAACGAGTCGGCGGTCGGTGGATCCCAGCGCGCGAAGTGCGCCCGGTTGCGGCGCTGGAACTCGCAGACGGCCGGCGCGAGGCCGGGGTCGCCGGCGACGAGGCGCAGGCGCGCCGTGGTGATCTCGTAACGGGCGAGTGGGGCGATACCCAGCATGGACAGGCAGGACGGGCGCGATGCGCGACGGCTTGCATCGTACCTGCCCGGGCTGTGGGCGAGGCTGCCCCCTCACATGGCGGCGGCGGCCTCGACGTCGTCCGCCAGGGCGCGCGCGTCGGCGCCGAACGCGTACGCGTCCATGCCGAGGTGGCCGCCCGCCACGCTCGCGTGCAGGCGGATCGGCACATCCTCGGCCCCGCCCGCGCCGGCCGCGATGAACCACGGCAGCAGGTGCTCGTCGGTCGGATGCATGAACGACGCCTCGGGGGCCAGCGTTCGGTACTGCCACAGCGCGCGCCAGTCGCGCGCGGCGGAGCGGTCGGCGAACCAGGCGCGGAACGCGGCGCTGGCCGGAAGCTCGGGCACGTCACCGGCGCGCGGCAGGCCCAGGCGCAGGTTGTGCGTGATGGAGCCGGTGCCGACGATCCACACGCCCTCGTCGATCAGCGGGCTCAGGGCGGCGCCCAGCTCGAACAGCTGCTCGGGCGTGCGGTCGGGCGGGAACGCCAGCGGCAGCACGGGGATGTCGGCGCGCGGGCGGATGTCGCGCAGCGGCACCCAGATGCCGTGGTCGAGCCCGCCGGCGTCGGCATGCTCCACCTCGATGGCGGCCCATTGCAGCAGCTGCTCGACGTGCGGCGCGAGACAGGGCACGCCGGCGACGTCGTAGCGCAGGTCGTAGAGCGCCTGCGGGAAGCCGCCGAAGTCGTGCACGGCCTCGTGGCGCGCGCCCGCGAGCGTGACGGCGCGCCGCGCCAGCGTGTGCGCCGACAGCGCGACGATCGCGCTGGGCGCGGCGCCGCCGGCGGCCACGCGGGCGTCGATGGCGCGGCCGAGCGCGCGCCAGAACGCGCCGGCCGGGCCGGCGTCCAGCGCCGTCATCGGCGAGCCGTGCGAGAGGAAGACGGGGGCGTAACGGGTGTCCATGGGGCTATTCGATCACCGGGTCGGGACGCTGCCGTTCGAAGCGATTGGCGACGCTGTTCAACAGTGTTGACGAATCGGGCCGCGTCCGCGCGTGACATTCCAAAGCCCGAATCGCCCGATCCGCGCCGGGCGACGTTCACGGCTTCGGTGTACCGTTGCGGCCATGACGATCCCGAGCACGACGACGAACGAACCCAGGCGGCCGCAGGCCTCCGTCTGGCGCCTGGCCGGCCGCCAGGTGTGGCGCGATTTCATCGCCGGCGAATTGCGGCTGCTGCTCTGGGCCGTCGTGCTGGCCGTGGGCGCGTTGACGGCCGTCGGCTTCTTCGCCGATCGCATGCGCTCGGGCCTCGTGCGCGACGCGGCGCAGCTGCTGGGCGGCGACACCGTCGTGCTGGGCGACAAGCCGCTCGCGTCGGCGTTCATGCAGGAGGCGCTGCGGCGCGGCTTCGTCGTCGGGCAGGCCGCCAACTTCCCGAGCATGGCCCGCGCCGGCGCGGCGCAGGGCGGCGCGGCCAGGCTCGCGGCGGTCAAGGCGGTCGACGCCGCGTACCCGCTGCGCGGCACCATCGACGTCAGGTTCGGCGAGACGGCCCCGGTGCAATCGCTCAAGCAGGCGCCGGCCGCCGGCACCGTCTGGATCGACCCGGCGCTGGCCAATGCGCTCGCGCTCAAGGTGGGCGACGGCCTGGAGCTGGGCGACGCCACCTTGCGCATCGCGGCGCTGATCGCGATCGAGCCCGATCGCGGCACCGGCTTCTCGGCGCTGGCCCCGCGCGTGATGCTCAACGTCGCCGACCTCCCCGCCACCGGCCTGGTGCAGCCGTCCAGCCGCATCACGTGGCGGCTCGCGGTGGGCGCGCCGAACGGCGACGACAAGGCGGCCGGCGCCTACGCCGACTGGGCCAAGGCGAAGATCAAGACCGATGGGTTGCGTGGCATGCACGTCGAGAACCTCACGACGGGCCGGCCCGAGATGACGCAGACGGTGGATCGTGCGCAGCAGTTCCTCAGCCTGGTGGCGCTGCTGACGGCGTTGCTGTCGGCGGTGGCGGTGGCCGTCGCCGCGCGCGACTTCGCGCAGCGCCATCTCGACGACTGCGCGATGCTGCGCGTGCTGGGCGAGACGCAGAACCGCATCGCGGCCGTCCACGCGATCGAGTTCTTCGGCCTGGGCCTTGTCGCGAGCGTCGTCGGCCTCGGCCTGGGCTTCGTGCTGCACCTGGGCTTCGTCGCGCTGCTCACCGCGTGGTTGCCCAACGGGCTGCCGTGGCCCGGGCCGATGCCGGCGCTGCTGGGCGTGGGTGTCGGCCTGACGCTGCTGCTGGGCTTCGGCCTGCCGCCGGTGCTGCAATTGGCGCGCGTTCCGCCGCTGCGCGTCCTGCGGCGCGATGTCGGCACGCCCAAGGTCGCCAGCCTCGGCGTGCTCGCGGGGGCGTTCCTCGGCTTCGCCGCGTTGATGATGGTGGCGGCGCGCGATGTCAAGCTGGCCCTGATCAGCGTCGGCGGCTTCGCGGGCGCGGCGCTGTTGTTCGCGCTGGTCGGATGGCTGGCCGTGCTGGCCCTGCGCCGCTTCGTGCCGGAGACGCGCGCGCCGCGCTGGCTCGTGCTGGCCACGCGCGCGATTGCGGCGCGTCCGGCGTTCGCGGTGCTGCAGGTGTCGTCGATGGCCATCGGCCTGATGGCGCTGTGGGTGCTGATCCTGCTGCGCACCGACCTGATAGACAGCTGGCGCGCAGCCACGCCGCCGGATGCGCCGAACCGCTTCGTCATCAACATCCAGCCCGACCAGGCGCAGGCCTATCGCGACATGCTGAAGGCGGCCGGTGTCCACGACGACGACTGGTTCCCGATGATCCGCGGGCGCCTCATCTCCATCAACGACGAGCCCATCGCCAAGCGCTACAAGCCCGAGTCCGATGCGTCCAACATGATCCAGCGCGAGCTCAACCTGAGCCACATGCGCGAGCAGCCGCCCGGCACCAAGATCGTCGCCGGCAAATGGGTGCCGGACGAGTCGGATGGCCTCAGTGTCGAAGAGGGTCTCGCCAAGACGCTGGGCCTCAAGCTGGGCGACAAGATGCAGTTCGACGTCGGCGGTGTGCCGGTGTCCGGCCACGTCACCACGCTGCGCAAGGTCGACTGGGGCTCGATGCGCGTCAACTTCTTCGTGATGTTCCCGCGCACCAGCATGGGCGACCTGCCGCTGAGCTACATCAGCGCGTTCAAGGCGCCGTCCACGGCAGCGCCCGCCTTCGACAACCGGCTCGCGGCGCAATTCCCCAATGTCACGGCGATCGACGTGTCGGCCACCATCGCGCAGGTGCAGGGCGTGCTCGACCAGGTCATCCACGCGGTGGAATTGCTGTTCGCGTTCGCGCTGGTCGCCGGGCTGGTGGTGCTGGTCGCCACGGTGTCGGCCACGCGCGAGGCGCGGGCGCGCGAGTTCGCGGTGATGCGCGCGGTGGGCGCGTCGGGCTCGCTGCTGGGGCGCGTCCAGCAGGTGGAGCTGCTCGGTGTCGGCGCGCTGGCCGGGTTGCTGGCCGCGAGCGCGGCGGTGGCGGTGGGTTGGGGCCTGGCGACCTGGGTCTTCGAATTCCACTGGAACCCGCCGTGGTGGGTGCCGTTCGCCGGCGCCGCGAGCGGTGCCGCGCTGGCGCTCGCCGCCGGCTGGTGGAGCCTGCACGAGGTGCTCGCCCGGCCGGTGATGGAAACCTTGCGCCGCGCAGCGCAGGAGTGACGATGCGCGCACGCCCGCTGCAACGCGCGTCGTCGACGGCTCCTGTCGCGGCACGCCGATTGATCCCTTGACCGCCATGATTCGAATCGGACTCGTCTCGGACACCCACGGCCTGCTGCGACCCGAGGCCCTCGACGTGCTGCGCGGCAGCGACTTCATCGTCCACGCCGGCGACATCGGCGAGGGCGTGCTCGAGCCACTGTCCACCATCGCGCCGGTGACCGCCGTGCGCGGCAACAACGACCGCGCGCCCTGGGCCCAGCGCATCGCCGAGACGGAACAGCTGCGCTTCGGCGATGTCATGTTGCATGTGCTGCATGACCTGGCCGGGCTCGCGATCGACCCGAAGGCCGCGGGCGTGGACGTGGTCGTCAGCGGCCACTCGCATCGCCCGAAGGTCGAGCGCCGCAGCGGCGTGCTCTACGTCAACCCCGGGAGCGCGGGCCCCGTGCGCTTCAGGTTGCCCGTGTCGGTCGCCTTGATGCAGGTCACTGGCAAGGACGTGGCGGTACGCATCGTGGAACTGGAGTCGTTGCGCACCGCGTGACGTCCGCAGCCAGGATCGCAGCATGAGTGTTCGCATCGTCCGCCTTGGCACGCCGCGTCATCCGGACGAAGGCACGCGCATCGGAACCGTGCGGCGGCCGCCGCGCGGGGTGCCGAAGTCCGAATTCGCGTCGGGCGACTGGTACGACGTCTGGTTTCCCAACTTGTCGCCCAGCCCCGAACTGGTCAAGCGCGCGCTGGCCTCGCAGGCCGACCTCAGCGCGGCCGGCGAGCGCGACTGGGCCGCGTTCACGCGCGGCTATCGGGCGGAGATGGCGCGCCCCGAGAACGCCCATGCGATCGCGCTGCTGGCGACGCTGTCTCGGGAGTCGAACTTCTCGGTGGGCTGCTATTGCGAGAACGAGGCGCGTTGCCATCGTTCCATCCTGCGCGCGCTGCTGCGTGACGCGGGCGCGCGCCTCGACGGCGCCTGACGCGCCCACGCACGCGCTGCGTCAGGCGTCGGCGCCGACCCACTCGATATTCGCCCCCAGCGACACCAGGTTCTCCACAAACCGCGGATGCGCCCGCCGGATCGGCGTGCCGTTGTAGATCGTCGACTTGCCCTCGATGCTCGACGCCAGCATCAGCAGCGCGATGGCCACGCGAATGATGTATGGGCTGTCGACCTCGGCGGGCACCAGCTTCTTGCCGCCGAAGGTGATGACGCGGTGCGGGTCGGACTGGAACGCGTGGGCGCCGAACTTCGACAGCTCGGAGGTCCAGCCCAGCGCCCCGTCGTAGACCTTGTTCCAGAACATCATCTGGCCCTCGGCGCGCACGCCCAGCGCGATGAAGATGGGCAGCAGATCGACCGGGAAGTAGGGCCACGGCGCGGCCTCGATCTTCTGCAGCATGTTGCGCGTGAAGGGCTCGCGCACCTTCAGGCCGTTGGGCACGAAGGCGCGCGACCAGCCGCCCTCGTGCGTCACCTCGACGCCCATCTTCGCGAAGCTGCGATCGAGCAGCGGGAAGAACTGCGGCGCGCTGTTCTTCACCTCCACGTTGCCGCCGGTGATGGCGCCCAGCGCGAGGAAGGTGACGACCTCGTGAAAATCCTCGACGAAGGTGAAGTCGACGCCGTGCAGCTCGTCGACGCCGGTGACCGTCAGGCGCGACGTGCCGCAACCCTCGACCTTGGCGCCCATGCGGCGCATGAATTCGCAGAACTCCTGCACGTGCGGCTCGGACGCCGCGTTGGTCAGCTCCGACTCGCCGTCGGCCAGCGCCGCGCACAGCACGAAGTTCTCGGTGGTGGTGACGGACGCGTAGTCCAGCCAGCGGCGATGCGCGTGCAGCGGACGGCGCGCGTGGACGATCAGCGCGCCCGGGCCACGCTCGACCTGCGCGCCGAAGCCCTCGAACACCTCGACGTGCGGATCGATCTCGCGCACGCCCAGCGTGCAGCCCTGCACGTCGTTCTCGATGCGCGCGCTGCCGAAGCGCGCCAGCAGCGGCGGCACCAGCATCACCGACGAGCGCATCTCCTCGGGCAGCTTGTTGACGGCCGGATCGAAGTTCGTGTGCTCGTGATGGATGCGCAGCACGCCGTCCTTCAACTCGCCCTCGACACGGCTGCCCAGCTCGCGGAACACGGCCAGGATCTTTCGGACGTCGGTGATGTCGGGCACGCCGCGCAGCGTGACGGGTTCGCGCGTCAACAGCGTGGCCGACAGGATCGGCAGCACCGCGTTCTTGTTCGCGGAGGGCGTGATGCGACCGCTGAGGGGGCGGCCGCCATGGACGATGAGATCGGGCACAGGAACTTTCGAAGCAGTCGTGGATGACGTGGCGCCATCTTAGGGACGCACAGGCCGCCGCGGCGTGAGACTTTCTTCCGGACGCCGGACGAACTCGCTCACGCCAGCCGGCTCCCGGCAATCGGAATGCGCGCTGCACCGGGGACAAACCATGAGTTCGCCGACAATCGGCGGCCGAACCCGCTGATCGCTTCCCAATGCCGCACATCGTCCTGCTCGGCGACTCCATCTTCGACAACGCTGCCTACACCGACGGCGGCCCCGACGTCCTCGCGCAGTTGCGCGGCGAGCTGCCGGATGGTTGGACCGTCGCGCTGGCGGCTGTCGACGGCTCGCAGGCCGACGCCGTCGCCGCACAGCTGGCCGGCGTGCGCGGCGACGCGACGCACCTCGTGCTGAGCGTGGGCGGCAACGACGCGCTGATGGCCTCGGGCCTGCTGGACGAGCCCGTCTACTCGAGCGCCGACGCGCTGCGCCTGATCGGCGCGAGCGTGCGTGGCTTCGAGGCGCGCTACCAATCGGCCGTCACGGCCTGCCTCGCTCGCGGACTGCCGCTCACGGTCTGCACGATCTACCACGGCAACTTTCCCGACGCCGACTACCGCGAGCGCGTGGAAGTGGCGCTGACCTCCTTCAACGACGCCATCGTGCGCACGGCCTGCGCCCATGGCCTGGACGTGATCGACCTTCGCGCGGTGTGCGACCAGCCGCAGGACTACGCCAACCCGATCGAGCCGTCATCCGTCGGCGGCGCGAAGATCGCCCGTACCGTGGCGCGCGTCGTCACGGGCGCGGCCATGCCCGCGGCGCGCCTGTTCGTCTGAGGGATCGCCACAGCTGTCGCCACGCGGCCGCTTGTCTAGAATCGTCCCGGATCCAGGGAGGGACGACAATGAAGAACATTCGTTCAGGCGGCGCGTGCGCGCTCGCCTGCGTGCTTTTGGCCGCCTGCGGCGGTGGTGGCGGTGGCGGCGACAACACGAGCGGCCCGCCGCCGGCCAGCGTCGACTACTTCCCCGTGCCGGCCCAGGCCCGCTGGATCTACGCCGCCGACGACGGCAGCATCGAGCGCGTCGACGTCGTTGCCCCGGCCACCACGGCGCAGGGCCAGGGCGTATCGATGGTCACGTCGGACGCCTCGGGCGCGCTGCTGGATAGCACGATCGCCTACGCCGACGCCAGCGGCGTCACGATCTATCCGCCGCCGGACGTCACGGGCTTCGAGCACGACGTCGGCCCGCTCAAGCTGCTGGCCTTCCCGCCCAGCGCCGGCCAGAGCTTCACCGAGATCGACAAGACGGTGACGTCCAGCGACTTCGACGGGGACGGCAAGCCCGACCCGGTGGCGCTGAAGTCCGTCGTCACGGTGGTCGGCTTCGAGTCAGTCGACGTGCCGGCCGGTCACGTCGCCAACGCGCTGCACGTGCGCACGGACTCCACCGAGACCGTCAAGCCCACCAGCGGCGGCCCGGCGTACACCTTCCGCAGCGTCGTCGACGACTGGTACGGCCCGAACATCGGCCTGGTGCGCAGCACGGAGGTCGACTACCCCGACGGCGTCACGGCCGAAACGCCGACGACGCTCACCCTGAGCGCCTATCGCGTCGGCAGCGTGCGCAGCGAGACCCAGGCGCCCACCGTCACGGCGACGGCCCCGGGCGCAGTCGCGCGCGCCAACGGCGCGGACGTCTCGGTCACCTTCAGCGAGGCCGTCGATGCCGACACGCTCGCGTCGGGCTGGCGCATCCTGGACGCGTCGGGCCAGGCGGTCGAAGGGCACGTCACGATGGTGGGCACGACCGCGCACTTCGTGCCGGACTCGGCCTGGGCCGGCGGCAGCTACTCCGCGACGCTGTCGACCGGCGTGACCGACCTGATCGGCAACCCACTCGCCCAGGCGGCGAGCTGGACGTTCTCGCTCGACGCCACCGGCCCCGCGCTGCTGTCCGCGACGCCCGCGGACGGCACGTCCCAGTTGCCGCTGAACGCCCCCATCGTGCTGAACTTCAGCGAGCCGGTGGCCGCGGCGAGCGCCAACGCCGGCACGCTGTGGGCCTCGGACGGCAGCAACGCGGTCGGCTTCGCGATCGCGGTCGACGGCGCCAGCGTGACGCTGACGCCGACCACCGCGTGGCCGTTGCGCAAGACGCTGCAGCTGTCGATCACCGGCATCACCGACGCCGTCGGCAACCCGATGGCGGCCGGCGCCAACCTCTCCTTCCAGACCGACTCCGGCGCGTTCGGCTATCCGCAGTCGCTGTTGTCCAACCAGGCGGCCTACGGCAGCGTCATCACCGACCTCGATGGCGACGGCCACGCCGACTTCGTCTACACCGGCCAGACGCCCGACGGCCGCATCGCGCCGTTCGTGCGCTACGGCCTGGCCGGGGGCGGCCTGGAGGCGCCGGTGCAATTGCTGGCGGGCGACGGCGACAACTGCTCGCAGTCCGACCAGATCCGCGTCGTCGACCTCGACGGCGACGGCCGGCGCGACGTGGCCGTCGGCGGCACCTGGTGCACCTGGCGCGTGCTGCGCCAGACGGCGCCACGCCAGTTCACGGCGGGCGAGAGCTTCGGCTACGTCCTGAACGGCGGCGCGGCGGTCGTCGACCTCGATGGCGACGGCATTCCCGAATTCGTCGGCCAGATGGATTCGGGCCGCGTGGCGGTCTGGACGCAGGACGGCGCGCGCCGCTTCGGCGCCACGCCGGTGGTGACCACGCTGCCGTCGTTCGGCGGCGGCTCGCTGCACGTGGCCGACCTGTACGGCAGCGGCGTTCCCGAGCTGGTCTACGCCGGCGGCGGCAACTTCGACAGCGGCGTCTCCGTGTGGCAGCGCCAGGTCGACGGCAGCTACGCCCTGCGCACGCAGATGGACACGGGCTTCCAGATGATCGAGGACATCGCCGTGGGCGACGTCAACGGCGACGGCCGTCCCGACATCGTCGCCGCGATCGGCGACTACCCGACGCAGACCTGCGTGTTCCTGCAACAGGCCGACGGCAGCTTCGCGCCGTGCGTGCACTATCCGGCGCTGACGTGGTCGAGCGCGGTGCGGATCGCCGATGTCGATGGCGACGGCCGCCCCGACGTCCTCGTCGAATACAGCGGCTGGGGCACCTTCGGCGTGCTGTACCAGCAAGCCGACGGCACGCTCGCGCCGGAAGTCGACTACGCGGCGCCCTACGGCTCGTCGATGGCCTCGTTCGCCGTCGGCGACCTGACGGGCGACGGCCGCCCCGACGTCGTCCTCGACGGCATGCTGATGCGCCAGCGCACGCCCGGCAGCGGCGATGCCGCGCCGCTCGCGACGCCTGGCCTCGCGCACGCGCTGCGCGCGTCGCACCTGATGCGCGCGCTGCGCCATCCGGCCACGCCGTCGCACGGCTCGAAGGCCGGTACATGAGCGCGAGCACGAAGATGGTCCGCGGCCGCGCCGTGGCCGCGGCGACGCTGGCCGCCGCACTGCTCGCCGCGTGCGGCGGTGGTGGCGGGAATGACGCCGGGAATCCGGGCGGCGGCGGCTCGACACCCCCGCCGTCCGACAGCTCGCCGCCTTCCGGCAGCAACTACTTCCCGCTCGCGCCCGGTGCCCGCTGGGTCTACGCCGACTACGCGAATGGCGGCGACACGCCGTCCGCGCTCTACCAGCTCGACACCGGCGCGACGACGCAGGTCGACGGCCACACCGTCACCAGCCTCGTGTCGACCTCGCTGGACGCCAACCCGGCGCAGGGCGACGGCATGCGCTATCTGTCGACGGCCAGCGGCGTGACGGTCTATCCCGGCCCCGACGCCGGCGTCGTCGACGACGCGATCGGCCCGTTCATGGCGCTGAAGCTGCCGGCGACGGTCGGCGACAGCTTCGTGCAGTTCGACAAGACCGTGGACAGCGGCTACGACGACGACGGCGACGGCGTGCACGAGAAGCTGCTGATGCTGTCGACCGTGCAGGTGATCGACCGCGGCCCGGTCTCGACACCGGCCGGCACCTTCCCCGACGCGCTGCACCTGCGCACGACGCTGCACCAGACGGAGAGGGACAGCGCCGGTCCTTCGAGCTACTCCACGACGTTCGTGCAGGACATCTGGCTGGTCGACGGCGTCGGCCGCGTGCGCGCCACGCTGATCGCCACCGACGACGCCAGCGGCACGGTGACGGAACGCGAGCACACCGAACTTCAGGCGTACCGCGTCGGCAGCGCGCACGGCGGCCCCGCGCCCACGCTGACATCCTTCGCGCCGGCGGACGCGCAGGTGCACCCGGGCAGCGTCGCGGTGACCGCGTCGTTCTCGATGCCGATGGACCCGGCCAGCCTGTCCGCCGGCGGCCTCGTGGTGACGGACGCGGCGGGCCATGCCGTGGCCGGGCAGGTCACGCTGGACGGCAGCGGCCGCAACGCCGTGTTCGTGCCGGGCGCGGGCTGGCCCAGCGGCGTCTTCACCGCGAAGCTCACCGCGGCGGCGACCGACCGCGAGGGCAACGCTGCGACGCCGCAGTCGTGGACCTTCACGCTCGACACCACCGCGCCCGCGCTCGCGCTGGCGACGCCGGCGGCGGGCGCCTCCGGCGTCGCGTCGAACGCCACGGCGACCTTCGTCTTCAGCGAGCCGCTGTACGGGCCCAGCGTCTGGATGAGCGCCCCCACGTTCACCGTCATGGACACGACCACCGGCCTGCCGGCGGACGTCTCTCCCGACTTCGACAGCCTCGCGACGATCACCGTGAAGCCGCGCACCTACTGGACGCACGGCCACACCTACACGGTCACGTTCCCGGGCAGCTTCGCCGACCTCGTCGGCAACACGATGGGGCAACCGGCGAGCGTGAGCTTCAGCGTGGCGCCGGGCGTCTTCGGCGCGGCGACCCCGCTCGCCGCCGACATCGGCTTCGAGGCGGTGCAGACGATCGCCGACATCGACGGCGACGGCCGGCCGGACCAGCTCTGGGCGTCGTGGGACGAATCGGTCTTCCCGCCCCTGATGCACCTCTACGTGCGCCACGGCCAGGCCGACGGCAGCCTCGGCCCGGTGACGGAGCCGATCCCGGCGCCGGTCTACGGCTGCACGCTGGAACGCATCGCCGCTGTCGACCTCAACGGCGACGGCTTGCCCGACCTGGTGCTGGGCGGCGCCTGCGGCATGCGCATCTACCGCCAGCAGGCCGGCGGCAGCTTCACGCTGAACCAGACCATCCTGCTGCCGAACTACGAGCAGGCCGGCATCCTGGCCTTCCAGGACTTCGACGGCGATGGCCGCGTCGACATGCTCAGCGCCGGCGACGAGACCTACTTCCACCTCTGGCACCAGGACGCCTCGGGCCAGTTCGTCGACGCCGGCACCGTCGATGCCGGCATCGGCTCCATCGGGAGGCTGCGCCTGGTCGATGTCGATGGCGACGGCGTGCCGGACCTGGTCGTCTCGTCGGCCGGCTCGCAGTCCGCACGCCTCTCGGTGCTGCGCGGGATCGCCGGGGGCGGCTTCGGGCCGCCGACGACCTACGACACCGGCGACGGCTGGCCGGATGCGGTCTCGGTGGCCGACGTCGACGGCGACGGGCGTCCGGACATCGTGCTGGCCATCTACGGCTCGCAGGCGCCGTCGCGCGTGCAGGTGCTCAAGCAGCGGGCCGATCACAGCTTCGTGCTGGCCGCGAGCAAGGATCTCGGCATGGAGGCCGACGGCCTCGTGATGGCCGACGTCGACGGCGACGGCCGGCTCGACGCGATCGTGGCCCACCCGACGGCGCTCGGCGTGCTGCTGGGGCGGGCCGACGGCACGTTCGGGCCGGAAGACCTCTACGACGCGCCGCAGGCGGGCTTCATGCCCGGCGGCCTCGGTGTCGGCGTGAATCCCGACGGGCGTGAGGTCGTCGGCTGGAACGGACAGGTCTTCACGGCGCTGGCGAGTTCGAAGGCGACGCCGCAGGCTGCCCACCGGCACGCGCTCGCCACGTCGCTGGCGGGGCACCCGGTGCCGCGCGCGTCGACGCGGCACTGAGCGGCTCGCCAATGACAAGGGCCGCCTCGCGGGCGGCCCTTCGTGGCGCGTGCCGGCGATCGAGCCGCCGAGCTGGTTCAGGGCGTCACGGGACGGCGCCAGGAGATGTCGATCAGCTTGGCGTCGCGCAGCTGTTCCATCAACGGCACCGCGGCGTGGTCGACTGCCGACGCGTCGTAGCTGACGCCGGGCGTGCCACTCGACAAGTGGATGGCGCCATGCCACAGCGTGCCGCGCTTCGGGTCGGTCAGGCTGACGTCCAGGTCCAGCCAGGACCCGTTGCCGCTGTAGATCTCTCCCACCTGGGTCGGACGGATGACGAGCGTGCGCTGGCCGGTGGGCGGCGGCATCGGATCGCCCGCGTCCAGCAGCGTCGCGCTGGCCTCGACGCCGTTGGCGCGCAGGTCCTCGGGCAGGCGCGAGGCGAGTTGCGGGAACAGCGTCGCCATGTGCTTGTCGCCGCTGCGCAGCGCGGCCCGGTGCTGGTCGTCGAGCACCTGCTTGCCCGGCACGATCACGATGTGCAGGTGGTTGTCGGCAGGCGCGTCCGCGACGAGCACCTGGCCGCTGGTGCGGGCGGTGACGCAGCCCTGGAGCGCGGCGACGGCGATGGCGGCGGAGGTCGCGAGCAACAGTTTCTTCATGGGAGGGTCGATGCGGGTTGGCAAAGAGAAAGCCGCCTCGCGGGCGGCTTGCAGGGGAACGGGCCGGCGGTTCAGGCCGCCGATTCGATCAGGCCCATGTCGGACGCGCTCATCAGCGCCTCGATGTCCATCAGGATCAGCATGCGCTCGCCGACGTTGGCGATGCCCGTGATGAAGGACATGTCGACATGCGAGTTCAGCGTCGGCGCCGGCTTGATGGTGTCGCCACCGAGTTCGCAGACGTCCGACACCGAGTCGACGACGGCGCCGATCACGCGGCCCTTGACGTTCAGGACGATGACGACCGTGAACGCGTTGAAGTCGGCTTCCTTGCATCCGAGCTTCAGGCGCAGGTCGACGATCGGCACGATCACGCCGCGCAGGTTGACGACGCCGCGCAGGAACTCGGGCGTGTTGGCGATGCGGGTCGGCTGTTCGTACGAGCGGATCTCCTGCACGCGCAGGATGTCGATGCCGTATTCCTCGCCGCCCAGGCGGAAGGTCAGGAACTCGCCCTTCGAGCCCTTGCCGGCCGCGGCGGAGCGCTCGGCGGACTGGCGCGCGATGTGGGTGGCTTCCTTGATCATGTCCATGGCGGATCCTTCGGGCTTCTTGGTGCGGTGTTTGGGACGGAGGGGTTCTGTTTCCGTTATCGGCGACGGCCGAGCGGAATGAAGTGACTTTTTGCGCTGTTGCCGCGCCTATTCGGGCAAAAAAAAGGGCGCCTCAGCGCGCCCTTCCGGTGTCGTGGGGGATCAGAACGATTCCCAGTCGTCGCTGGCGCCGGATGCGGCGGCCGGGGCCGGCGCCGGGGCGACGGGCGCCGGAGCGGGCTTGGCAGCGGCCGGCTTGGCGGCGACGGCCTTGGCGGCGACGGGCTTGGCGGCGGCCTTGCCGGCAGCCGGCTTGAACGTCGCGGCCTTGGCGATGGCCTTGGCGGCGACCGGCACGTGGGCCGACGGCGCCGCGCCGAAGCCGCCGAAGTCGGACGAACCGCCCAGGCTGTAGTTCGCGACGACGGTGGTCATGCGGTGCGCCTGGTCCTTCAGGCTCTCGGCGGCGGCGGCGGACTCCTCCACCAGCGCGGCGTTCTGCTGCGTCATCTGGTCGAGGCGCGTGACAGCCTCGTTGACCTGGCCGATGCCCTGGCTCTGCTCCAGCGCGGCGGCGCTGATCTCGCCGATGATGTCGGTCACGCGCTGCACGCTGGCAACGATCTCGTCCATCGTGGAGCCGGCGTCCTGCACCAGCTTCGAGCCGGTCTCGACCTTGTCGACCGAGGTGCCGATCAGGCTCTTGATCTCCTTGGCCGCTTCGGCCGAGCGCTGCGCCAGCGAGCGCACTTCGCCAGCCACCACGGCGAAGCCGCGGCCCTGTTCGCCGGCCCGCGCCGCTTCCACCGCGGCGTTCAGCGCGAGGATGTTGGTCTGGAACGCGATGCCGTCGATGACGCCGATGATGTCGGCGATCTTCTTGGACGACGAGTTGATCTCTTCCATGGTCGCGACGACCTGCGAGACGACGGCGCCGCCGCGGCGGGCGACCTGCGTCGCCGAGCTGGCGAGCTGGTTGGCCTGGGCGGCCGCGTCGGCGCTCTGGCGCACGTTGCCGGTCAGCTGCGACAGCGAGCTGGCGGTCTGCTGCAGGTTGCTGGCCGTCTGCTCGGTGCGCTGGCTCAGGTCCTGGTTGCCGGTGGCGATCTCGGAGGACGCCGTCGACACCTCGTGCGTGCCCGAGCGGATCGAGCCGATCGTCTTGCGCGTCTCTTCCTGCAGCACCTTGAGCGCGCGCAGGGCGGCGGTCGATTCGGCGTTGCCGACGATGCGGATGTCGGTGGCCAGGTTGCCCTGGCTCATCGCGATCGTGTGGCGCGTGAAGTCGCCCACGATGCCGCGCACCATCTTCAGCGAGACGATGAACAGGCCGGCCGCGAGCGCGACCAGCGTCACGCCGCAGGTGATGATCGCGCCGGCCGACCAGCCGAGGCTGAGGCCGACGGCGACGACGATCTGGCTGCCGGCCAGCAGCGAGAAGAGCAGGCCGGCACGAACGCTGGTGGGAAGGTTGTTCAGCATGGAGTCTCGATTCTTTTGCGAGGTGACGGGCAGGGTGTTGGCGTGACGGAGACCGGGCTCGATCTCAATGGCGCGTGCGGCGGACGAGCGAGCCGGTGTCCAGGATCAGCGCGACGCGGCCGTCGCCCATGATCGTGGCGCCGGACACGTCCTGCACCTTGCGGTAGTTGGCTTCCAGGTTCTTCACGACCACCTGTTGCTGGCCCAGCAGTTCGTCGACCAGCAGCGCCACGCGGGCCCCTTCGGCTTCGACGACCACCATGATGTTGCTGACGTGCTCGAAGTCGAAGCGCGGCACTTCGAAGACGCGCTCGAGGTCGATGACGGGCATGAACTCGTCGCGCACTTCGACCACGCGGCCCGAGCCGCCGATCGTCTTGATCATCCCCGGGGCGACCTGGAACGACTCGACCACCGAGGCCAGCGGCAGGATGTAGCACTCGTCGCCGACGCCGATCGACATGCCGTCCATGATGGCCAGCGTCAGCGGCAGGCGAACCTTCACGCTCATGCCGTAGCCTTCGGCGGAGTCGATCTCCACCGTGCCGCCGAGCGAGGCGATGTTCTTCTTGACCACGTCCATGCCGACGCCGCGGCCCGACACGTCGGTGACCACGTCCGCCGTCGAGAAGCCCGGCGCGAAGATCAGCGCGTAGACCTCCTGGTCGGTCATCGAATCGGGCGCGTCGATGCCGCGCTCGCGGGCCTTGCTGATCAGCTTCTGGCGCGACAGGCCCTTGCCGTCGTCGCGCACCTCGATGACGATGGAGCCGCCCTGATGCGACGCGACCAGCGTGATCGTGCCGTGCTCGGGCTTGCCCTTGGCCAGACGTTCGGCCGGCAGTTCGATGCCGTGGTCGCACGAGTTGCGCACCAGGTGGGTCAGCGGGTCGGTGATCTTCTCGACGAGCGACTTGTCCAGCTCGGTCGCTTCGCCCTGCGTCACCAGTTCGACCTTCTTGTCGAGCTTGGCGGCGAGGTCGCGCAGCATGCGCGGAAAGCGGTTGAACACCATCGACATCGGAATCATCCGGATCGACATGACCGCTTCCTGCAGGTCGCGGGTGTTGCGTTCGAGGTCGGTCAGGCCGGCCAGCAGCTGCTGGTTCAGCTGGCCTTCGCGGCTGTTCTGCGCCAGCATGGCCTGCGTGATCACGAGCTCGCCGACGAGGTTGATCAGCTGGTCGACCTTCTCGATGGACACGCGCAGCGTGGCCTGGTCGGGCGAGGCGACCTTGGCGTCGGCCTTGGCGGCGGCCTTGGGTGCGGCGGCGACGGCGACGGGCGCCGGCGCGGCGGCGTCGTTCGATTCCGCGGCGGCCGGGGCCGGTGCGGCATCGGCCGGGGTCGCGTCGGGCAGCGGATCGAAGAAGCCGTAGCCCGGATCGACGGGGTTTTCTTCCGGCGGGGCGCCGGCGTTCTCCGGGAAGAAGCCGAAGCCCGGGTCGGTCGGGCGCATCTGGATCAGTTCGCGCGCCACATGGAACGTGAACAGGTCCAGCAGTTCGCTGTCGGAGGTGGTCGTGACCACGCGGAAGCGGCGCATGCCGTCCGCGGCGCGGCCGCCGTCCAGGGGTTCGATCGTGCCGAGGTCCTCGATCTCCTTGAACAGCTCGCTCAGGGCATCGGCGGTCTCGGGCTTTTCCAGCGGGCCGACGACCAGCTCGATGGCGCGCGTCTGCGCCTTCGGCACGGGCATCGACTTCAGCGTGGAGCTGACGACGGCGGCAGGCGCGGGCGCGGCGGCCTTGGCCGGGGCGGGCGGGACCTGGCCTTCGGCCATCGCGCGGATGCGGCCCAGCAGCTCGCTGGTGTCGGGCGCGCTGCTCGCGGAGCCCTGGTGCACGGCCAGCTGCGCCTTCAGCGCGTCGCCGGCGGCCAGCAGCACGTCGACCATCGCGGACGTCGGGGTCAACTCGTGGCGGCGCAGCTTGTCCAGCAGCGTCTCCATCTGGTGCGTCAGCGCGGCGACGTCGGAGAAGCCGAACGTGGCGGCGCCACCCTTGACGGAATGCGCGCAACGGAAGATGGCGTTCATCTCCTCGTCGTCGGCCGCGTCGACGTTGAGCTCCAGCAGCTTCTGCTCCATCAGCTCCAGGTTCTCGCCGGCTTCCTCGAAGAAGACCTGGTAGAACTGGCTCAGGTCGATCCCGGCCGAGCTGCTGTTGTTACTGATCTCACCCATTACTCTTGCTCCTGATCCGGATTCCTGATGGCCTGACCTCTGCGCTCCGGCAGCGTTCAGCGCACGACCTTGCCGATGACTTCGATCAGCTTGGCGGGATCGAACGGCTTGACGAGCCAGCCGGTGGCGCCCGCGGCGCGGCCGGCCATCTTCATCTGGTCGCTGGACTCGGTGGTCAGGATCAGGATCGGGGTCTGCTTGAACTTCGGGTTCTCGCGCAGCTTCTTCGTCAGGCTGATGCCGTCCATGCGGGGCATGTTCTGGTCGGTCAGGACGAGGTTGTAGTCGCGCTGGCTGGACTTCTCGAAGGCATCCTGGCCGTCGACGGCTTCAACGACGTTGAAACCGGCGTTCTTCAGGGTGAACGCCACCATCTGGCGCATCGAGGGGCTGTCGTCCACGGCAAGAATCGTGTGCATTGCAGTTCTCCGGAAGGGTCTTGAATAAGGGCTGAAAAGGAGGGAGTCAGAACAGGTCGATGGAGCCAGCGTCCATCTCGTCCTGCGTCACGGGGTTGGGCCGCATCGGAGCGTCCTCGACGATGGCTTCGCCATCCTCGTCGTCGCCCATGGCGTCTCGCGCGATCCGGTCCGCGCAGTTGCGCAGGCGGCGTTGGGTGTGCGCGATCAGCTGCGTCGCCATGTCCTGGAACTGCAGCGCGGTGATCGCGCCGGCCAGGGCTTGCAGCGCTTCCTTGATCGGCGCGGTGTCGAGATTGACCTTGGGCGCTTCGTCCCTCAGCACGTTCATCTGGTTCGACGCACCGTAGAAATGACCCATCAGCGCCTCGCCGGCATCCTCGAGCAGGCGCTGCAGGCGCTCGAGGTCGTGCGAGGCGACCATCAGGTGATCCTGAAGATCGGCCGCAGCGACCAGAGGAAGGCCTCCGCCAGGCGATGGGGTCTGGGCGTCACTCGTCAGCATCGTGGCTCCAAGCATGGATGTTGTGTTCTTCGGGCAAGGCATCGGTCGCGCCTTGTGAACCCGTGGGGATTGCGCTTGATTCTTCGGCACATGACCCCCGAACATTGAGGAGATCACGACAGAAAACCCCATCCTTTTCTCCCCAACCGTGGCCGAGTCGGCTTGCGGGGTGACCTTTTTGGCATCCGAAGCCCCGTCTCGGCGCCCGGGTGCCCGCGAAACCGGCGGCTACACTCACCCACATGCCATCCCATTCCGCGCCGGCCCGCCGAACTTCGCTGCGCGTGCTGCACCTGGAAGACTCCGAGCTCGACCACGAGCTCGAGATGGCGCACCTGCGCCGCGGCGGCGCGCACGTCGAGTCGATGCGGGTCGATTCCGAGCCGGCCTTCCGCGCCGCGCTGGAACTGCCCTGGGACATCGTCCTGTCCGACTTCAACGTGCCCGGCTTCTCCGGCCTGGCCGCGCTCGACATCGTCAAGTCGCTCGATCGCCCGCTGCCCTTCATCCTGATCTCGGGCGAGATCGGCGAGGACGTGGCGGTGGCGGCGATGCGCAACGGCGCCAGCGACTACCTGCTCAAGGCCAACCTCGCCCGCCTCGCGCCGGCGGTCGAACACGCGATCGACGCGCACGAGGCGCGGCTGGCGCGCGAGACGGCCGACCAGCAGCTGGCGCAGTCGCGGCAGCGGCTGTCCGAGCTCGCGCAGCATCTGCAGACCAGCGTCGACAACGAGCGCGCCGCGATCGCGCGCGAGATCCACGACGACGTCGGCGGCTCGCTGACGGCGCTGAAGTTCGACATCGCCTGGATCCTTCGGCACTCGAAGGACGCGCAGGTGCAGCAGCGTGCCCAGGCCGCGCTCGAAGTGGTCACTCACGCCATCGAGTCCAGCAAGCGGATCATGCACAACCTGCACCCGGCCATCCTGGAGCAGGGCCTGGTGGCCGCGCTGCAGTGGATGGGCGCGCGCTTCGAGAAGCGCACCGGCGTCACGTGCACCTTCCGCACCAGCCACGAGGCGATGCAGCTGCCGTCGGGCGTGCCGCTGGTGGCATACCGCACGGCGCAGGAGGCGCTCACCAACATCACCAAGCACGCCAACGCCTCGCGGGTCAGCGTCGACCTGTCGCTGGCCGGCGGCGTGCTGTCGCTCGAGATCAGCGACAACGGCGTGGGCCTGCGCGACGCCGATCTGGCCAAGGCGCGCAGCTTCGGCATCCGCGGCCTGCACGAGCGGGCGTCGACGGTGGGCGGCTGGGTCGACCTCTCCAGCAGCCACCAGGGCACGACGCTGATCCTGTCGGTGCCGCTGTCCGCCGACGCGCACGGCTACTCGTCCGAGTTCGGGCCGGACGCGGAAGACACGCGTCCGCCCTTCGAAGATTCCGCCGATCCGTCGGTCTGGGGAACCCTATGATCCGCGTCATCCTCTGCGACGACCACGCGCTGATCCGGCGCGGCATCCGCGACACCTTGTCCGACGCGCCCGACATCCAGGTGGTCGGCGAGGCCGGCGACTACTCCGAGCTGCGCGGCCTGCTGCGCGGCACGCCCTGCGACGTGCTGGTGCTGGACATCAACATGCCGGGCCGCAGCGGCCTGGACGTCCTGGCCGTGCTGAAGGACGAGGGCGCCACGATGAAGGTGCTGATCTGCAGCATGTACCCGGAAGACCAGTACGCCATCCGCGCGCTGCGCGCCGGTGCCTACGGCTACGTCAACAAGGGCGGCGACCCGCAGCAGCTGGTGACGGCGGTGCGCACCGTGTCGCAGGGCCGCAAGTTCGTCACGCCCGACATCGCGCAGATGCTGGTCGAGAGCCTGACCGCGCCCGAGGTCGCGCACGCGCACGAGAAGCTGTCCGACCGTGAGCTGCAGACGCTCGTGATGATCGCCTCGGGCAAGCGGTTGTCGGACATCGCCAACGAGCTCACGCTGTCGCCCAAGACGGTGAGCGTCTACCGGGCGCGCGTGCTGGAGAAGCTGGCGCTGACCAACAACTCCGAGCTGACGGTCTACGCGATCCGCAACGGACTGGTGGGCGAGTAGCTCTACGCGTAGAGCTGCTCGGCCCGCTGGTACAGGATCCAGCTCGTCGCGATGTACTTGTCGCCGCCCTCGGGCCGGTTGCCGCGGTGCGTGTGCGTGAAGCCGGTCGGCGCGATCAGCAGGCTGCCGGTGCGCGGCGCGACCTTGCGCTGCTGGTAGAGGAACTCCGTCTCGCCGGCGTCGAAGCCGTCGTTGAGGTAGATCGTCCACAGCACGGCGCGGTGCAGCGCCTCGCCGCTGTCGCGCTTCGGGTATTGCTCGGAGTGCCAGTACGGATAGCCGCCCTGGCCGGCGATGTACTTCTGGATGTTGATGCCGCCCGGGCGGAACACCTTGGCGACGAGGCCATCGAGCAGGTCGTCGCTCAGCGCGGCGACGGCGCCCGCGTCCAGCGGCCGCAGCTCGCCGCTGGCCGGGTCCTTCATCTTGAGCTGCAGCGGCGCGAGCGCGACGTGCGCGAAGCGGCGCAGGTAGTGGCGCAGGCCGCGCGCGGCGGCGTCGTTCAATTGCTGGCGGGCGTCGACCCAGCCGGGCGAGGCGTCGAGCTGGATGTCCCAGCTGTCCTTGAGCGCGACGTCGACCCCGCCGCCCGTCGCGCCACGCCGCGCCTGGCCGCTGCGCTCGAAGCGCTCGATCAACGCCTGGCAGCTCTGCGCGGACAGCGCGTCGTCGTAGACCTCGATGAAATCGACTGTGGACATTGCAGGATTCTAGGCGGCTCGATGCGCCGTCAATCCCCAAGGACGACGGCCGGCGGCTCCTAGAATCGCGCGGCCTTCAAAGGCTCGGGGTGCCGCCCGGCACTCACGACGAATCTCAGGGAGTATCCATTTTGACGATGACTGTTTCGCCCGCGCGAAGGCGCGAGCTTGCCCGCGTGGCAGTGATGATGTCCTTGACCGCGGCGCTGGCCGCGTGCGGCGGCGGCTCTTCGCCCCCGCCTCCGGCGCCGGTGCCACCCCCGCCTCCGGCCGCTGCCGTCGCGACGCTCGCCTCGCCTGCCAGCGGAGAGTTCGCGTGGCGCCTGGCGCAGCCGGCGTCGGTCACGCTGACGGACGGCAGCGGCCACGCCGTCGCCGCATCGGCCACCATGTGCGCCGCGCACGACGCGACGCAGGTCACGGTCAGCGCGGACTGCAGCCAGATCACCGCGCTGCGTGTCGGTGCCCTGACGATCGACGTCAGCGGCGGCGGCGCCAGCGCCAGCCTCGTCGTGCACGGCGTGCCGCAACGGCATTGGACGGGTGCGCATGGCGTCTCGCGTTACGCGGCGTTGAGCGTCGCGGGCGATGGCGCCGTCGCGGCCTGGGGCGACAACGACGGCGGCATCCTCGACCAGGATGCGAACAACGCCGCGCTGCCGTTCCTCGCCGTCGCCACGCCGGCGAAGAACGCGGCCGGCACGCCGTGGGCCGGCGTCATGCAGGCCTCGATGGGCCAGGAGGCCGGGGCCGTGCTGCTCAAGGACGGCACCGCGTGGGCCTGGGGCGACGACAGCTTCAGGGAACTGGGCAGCACGGTGAACGCCGGGGCGACGCTCGTGCCGGTGGCAGTGGTTGACCTGACGTCGCACGCGACGCTGCAGCACATCGTGCAGATCGAGCTCGGCGACGAGAACGGCGTGGCCCTGATCGACGACGGCTCGGTGCTGAGCTGGGGCGACTACACCGGCAACGGCACGGCCGGCGATTCGCTGCTGCCGGTGCAGACGGTGGGCACCGACGGCAAGACGCCGCTGGGCCACGTGGCGGCGGTGTCGGCCGGCTGGAACTACGCGCTCGCGCTGACCGACGACGGCCACGTGCTGTCGTGGGGCTTCGACACCGACCCCGGCTCGCTCGGGCACGGCGCGGCGACCAACACGCCGGCGACGGTGCCCGCCTACGTCGTGCGCGCCGACGGCTCGCCGCTGGACGGCATCGTGCAGGTCTCGGCCGGCTACAACTTCAGCCTCGCGCTGGCCGCGGACGGCAGCGTCTGGGCCTGGGGCAGCAACGCCGACGGCCAGCTCGGTCGCGGCAACGTCGGCGGCTCGAGCGCCGTGGCGATCCAGGTGCAGGCCGCGGGCGGCAACCTGACCCGCATCGCGATGGTGGCGGCCGGCGGCTGGCACGCGCTGGCGCTCGATCTCGATGGACGCGTCCTCGCCTGGGGCGTCTCCTCGGACGGCCAGCTGGGCGACGGCGCGGGCGCGCCCGTGCTGAACTCCACCGGCGTGCCGCACGTGACGGTGTCAGAGGCCGGCAGCGTCGCCGGCTTCACCGACATCGTCTCCATCGCGGCGAGCTATTCCGACAGCTACGCGCTCGGCCGCGACGGCCGCGTGCTCAGCTGGGGCACGAACTTCCACTCGGCCCTCGGCCGCGCCACGACGGGGCCGAGCGACCGCACGCCCGCGGTCGTGGCGACCGCGTCGGGCACGCTGGCGCTGACCGCGAGCGCGTACCCGAACCTGCTGCGCCGCGCGCGCTGAGGCCGCGCCGCTGCAGAATCGGGGGATGCAGCGCCTGTTCCGATTCCCTGCAGCGGCCCGCCGCGATCCCGCGGTCGCGGCGTGGTTCGACACGCATCCCGGCGAGCTGGGCGCGCTCGCGCGGCACTGGTTCGACGTGCTGCGAGCAAGCGGCGACGACATCCACGAACTGCTGCACGACGGCCAGCCGACCGCCTGCGTCGGCGATGCCGCGTTCGCCTACGTGGATGCGTTCACCGGGCACGTCAATCTCGGCTTCTTCCACGGCAACGAGCTGACCGACCCCGCGGCGCTGCTGCAGGGCGCGGGCAGGTTCATGCGGCACGTGAAGCTGGTGCCGGGGCGCGAGGTCGACGACGCGGCGTTGCGTCGCCTGATCGCGGACGCCCACGCCGACATGCAGACGCGCCAATCGGCTCAGCGACCGCCATGCACGGGCACGGGCCGGGTCAGCAGGTCGACGTAGAACGCGTAGAAGCGCGCGGTGTCGAACGCGAACACGACCTTCGACGGCTGCAGCAGCGGGATCGTGGGCGTCGGATTGCTGTCGTAGACGATGGACTTGCCGTAGTTGGCGTCGAAGGTGGTGCTCATGTCCACCCACAGGTCGCGCGTCGAGGTGGCGAACGTCGGGTCGACCAGGTAGGCGAGCGCCGTGGTGTCCCAGATGTAGAGCGGATACGGCGCCGGGGCCGAGCCGAAGAAGGGGGCGTACGCGTCGGTGTACAGCTTGGTGATCGGCGTGACCGGCCGGTGGTTTGCGATCTGCAGGTACACCGGCTTGGTCAGGGGCACGTCGTTGGTCAGGTCCAGCGGCAGGATCACCTTGGGCACCGCGGCGCGCAGCACGATCTTCACCGACTCCGGATCGGTCCACCAGTTGAACTCGGCGACGTCGTTGTAGGCATTGCCGGCGACGTAGATCTGTCCGGCCATCGTCACCACCTGCTTGATCAGCGGCACGATGCCCGGGTCCTTGCGGATGGCCATCGCGAGGTTGGTGGGCGGCGCGATCTCCAGGATCGATACCTGGTGGGGGTAGCGGTGGATCTGCTCGATGAGGAAGTCGACCGCGTGTTGCCGCTGCGGCCGCGTGTGGGTTGCGAAGCCGTCCGGCGGAGCGACGATGTCGCCCGGCGAAGTGGGCGGCGGGCTCGCGAAGGCGCCGACGTAGTCGATCGGCGCGCCGAACCGCGCGACCTCGTCGAGGTACGCGTCGTAGTCGTGCAGCAGCGGATATTTCGCGCCCACGTAGACGCCCACCGAGCGATCGATGCCGAGCCGCTCGACGGCCTTCAGCGCGTCCGAGGTCTCCTGCTCGAGCCACGCGTTGCCGGTCGCGACCGTGACGCCCAGCAGGTCCAGCTTGCCGGCGGCGTCGAGCTGCGCCAGCATCGCGAGCGCCTGGCCGTCGTCGCTGATGGTGTTGAAGTCGGTGTCGAGGATCACCTTCGGGGGCGCGGGGTCGCGGCCACGATGGCTGTCGTCGGCGGTCGCGAAGCCGGCCGCGAGGCTCAGCGCAATCAATGCGCACAGGCGAAGTTTCAGCAGCATTCTTGTCTCCCGTTGTCGTGGCGGCGAGTCCGGGCGCCGCGTCCCGCGGCGGCGATCATCGCGCAATGCGATCGATCGCTCGATGTGGCGAACCCTTGGCCTGCTGCGCAACGGATGAGCGGCGACCGGCGAACCGCCGGGTAACCGGGTGGGGTATGCCGCGGCATGTCCGACCCGCCATGAAAAACGCCCGCGGGCAGCGGGCGTCTCGCAGGGAAACGGAGAACTTCAGAAGCCGAGGCTGGCGAGCAGGTCGTCGACTTCGCCCTGGTCGGACACCACGTCGGTGCGGCCTTCCGGGTTGACGACCGGGCCGTTCAGCACGGACGGGTCGACCTGTTCGCGCACGCCTTCCGGCACCACCTGGATCAGCAGCTTGACGAGGCTGTCTTCCAGGTCGTTGGCCAGCGTCACGACCTTGGCGACGACCTGGCCGGTCAGGTCGTGGAAGTCCTGCGCCATCATGATGTCGGTCAGGTGGTCGTCGATGCGCTTGGTCGAGGTCTCGACCTCGTGCACGAAGTTCATCACGGCGCCGGTGGCCACGGCCTTGACCGGGTCGGCCACGATCAGCTCGGCCATCTTGCGGGTGGCGTCGGCGATCTGGCGATGCTCGAGCTTGGCGGCATCCACCGTGTTGAGCACCTTGTTGGCCGCGTCGGCGGTCTTCGAGGCGATGTAGCTCAGGCGGCTGCGCGCATCGGGCAGGCCGTCCGTGGCGATCTGCAGCTTGGGCATCACGCCGAGTTGCTGCATGGTGTCGTGCAGCACGCGGGTGATGTTGCCCAGTTGCTGGAACACCTCGGGCGAAACCGCGAGGGAATCCACTTTCATCGCGGCGATGTCTTCCATTTTCATGATTTGCTCCCTCTGGTCAGGCCGTCGCCGCCAGCTTTTGCATGATCTTCTGGACCTTCTCTTCCAGCGTCGCCTTGGTGAAAGGCTTGACGATGTAGCCGGCGGCGCCCGACTGCGCGGCCAGGACGATGTCCTCCTTGCGCGCTTCGGCGGTCACCATCAGCACCGGCAGGTGCTTGATCGAGTCGTCGGCCTTGATCGCCTTGAGCAGGTCGAAGCCGTTCATGTTGGGCATGTTGATGTCCGACACGACGAAGTCGAATTTCGCGGCCTTGAGCATGTTCAACGCGACCTGGCCGTCTTCGGCTTCCTCGCAGTTGTTGCAGCCCATCTCCTTCAGCAGGCCGCGCACGATGCGGCGCATGGTGGAGAAGTCGTCGACGACAAGGAATTTAAGGTCGGTGGGATTGCTCATGGTGTCCTCGGGAGGCGAAGTTCTGCAGGGTTATCGGTCAATGGACGGGTGCGCTTGAGGCTTCGGCGGGCGGCGCAGTGGAATTTGTCGCATTCGAGGCCGAAGAATCGGCGCCGTCGGCGGCTGCTGGATCGGGCGCGGTGCGGAACATGCGGTCCTCCGCCTCGCGGTTCATCACGATGATGCTGATCCGCCGGTTGGTGGGCGCCAGCGGATCCTTCTCGTCGAACGGCTGGCTCGAGGCCAGGCCCTGCACGCGCAGGACGCGGTCGTCGGCGAGTCCGCCGGCGATCAGCTCGCGGCGCGAGGCGTTGGCGCGGTCGGACGACAGCTCCCAGTTGCTGTAGCCGCGGTCGCCGCCGGGAAACGGCTGGGCGTCGGTGTGGCCCTCGAGCGTGAGCCGGTTGGGCACCTCGGTCAGCACCGAGCCGATGGCGCGCAGCAGGTCCTTCATGTACGGCGCGATCGTCGCGGAGCCGGAGGCGAACATCGGCCGGTTCTGGTCGTCGACGATCTGGATGCGCAGGCCGTCGCGGGTCATGTCGAGGCGGATCTGCGAGCTGATGTCCTTCAGCTTGTCGTTGCTGGCGATCTTCTGCTGGATCTCCTGCTTCAGGTTCTCGAGCCGCGCGACCTCGGCGCGCATCTGTTCGGCCTTGAGCTTGTGCAGGTTGATCGTGTTGCGCTGCGCCTCCACGTCGCCCTTCTTGACCTGGCCGACGGTGGACGTGAGGCTCTCGCCGCCGCCCTTGAGCACGGAGTTCGAATCGCCCGAGCCCGAGCCGCCGGCCAGCGCGATCTTGAGCGGCGACTGGAAGTAGTCGGCGATGCCCTTCTTGTCGCCGTCGGTGGTCGAGCCCAGCAGCCACATCAGCAGGAAGAACGCCATCATGGCCGTCACGAAGTCGGCGTAGGCGATCTTCCACGCGCCGCCGTGGGCGGCATGGCCACCCTTCTTGACGCGCTTGATGATGATCGGCTGGAGCTTCTTCGAATCGCCTGCCATGGCTTACTTTCCGATGCTCACTTCTTGCCCTTCACGTGGCTCTCGAGCTCGACGAAGGTGGGGCGGTCGGGCGAGTACAGCACCTTGCGGCCGAACTCGATCGCCACCTGCGGCGCGTAGCCCTGCATCGAGGCCAGCAGCGTGGTCTTGATGCACTGCAGTTCCTTGCCGTTGTCCTCGACCTTCTGCTCCAGCAGGCCGCCCAGCGGCTCGACGAAGCCGTAGGCCAGCAGGATGCCCAGGAACGTGCCGACCAGCGCCGAGCCGATCATCGCGCCCAGCACCGCCGGCGGCTGGCCGACCGAGCCCATGGTCTTGACCACGCCCAGCACCGCCGCGACGATGCCGAACGCCGGCAGGCCGCCCGCCAGGCGCCCGAGCGCGGCCACGGCGGCGTGTTCCTCGGCGTGGTGCGTCTCGATCTCGGAGTCCATCAGCGACTCGATCTCGTGCGCGTTGAGGTTGCCCGAGACCATCATGCGCAGGTAGTCGGTGATGAACTCGACGACGTGGTGGTCGTTGCCGACGATCGCGTACTTCTGGAACAGCGCGGAGCTGTGCGGATCCTCGACGTCCTTCTCGATGGACATCAGGCCTTCCTTGCGCGCCTTCTGCAGGATGTCGTACAGCAGCGCCAGCAGCTCCATGTAGCGCGCCTTGCTGAACTTGCTGCCCTTGAAGCAGGCGCCCAGGCCCTTCATCGCGCCCTTGATCACCTTCATCTGGTTGTTGGCCAGGAAGGCGCCGCCGGCCGCGCCGAAGATCGTGATGAACTCGAAGGGCAGCGCATGCAGAATGACCGCGATGTTGCCTTCCTCGGCGATGTACACGCCGAAGATGCAAGCCAGTGCGACGACCCAGCCGACGATCACAAACATTTTGGGTACGCTTCCAGTTCTTTATTCATGCCGGGCACCCGGTGATGGGAGCCATGCGGCTTTATCGACGCGTCCGGTGCGCGCCTTGAGGGCGAGTCCGGCGTGAAATGAGCGGGATTGGCGGCCCAGACGCCTCGTCCGGGCGGATTCGCGTGGGGAATTCTTGAAATCCGCGTCATGAGCCGACCCGATAGATCCAGATCGGACGGCCCGACGCCAGCGCCATGCGCGCGTGCGGCGTCCGGCCGGCGGCCTCGAATTCCAGGCTGACGACCCAGCTGCCCGGCCGCATCTCGGCGTCCGCCTTCGCGAGCGCGCGCGCCATGCTCTCCGGGCGCTGGAACAGGTAGACGAGATCGTGCGCGGCCCACGAGCCGCGCCACATGTCGCCGCGCGTGACGCGCGCCCACGGGCAGCGCAGCCGCGTGGCCAGCGCCAGCGGCCAGCTCCATTCGACGCCCGCGATGCGCGCCTGCGGCCAGACGGCCCGCAGCGCCCGCAGGCCGTGGCCGAGGCCGCAGCCGGCGTCGAGCACGCTGGCCGCCGGCGCCAGCGTGATGTGGCGATCGAGGCCGGCGAGGGCGTCGCGCGGCGTCGGAAAGACTGGCGCGTCGCGCCAGGCCGTGACAGGGTAGGCGAGCGCCAGCGCGGCCAGCGGCAGCAGCCAGGCCCAGGCGGGGATCGCGCCGCCGACCCCGCTGGCCAGCAGCGAGACGGGAAAGCCGCCCGCGACGATCACGCGGCGCCAGAACGTGGCCGCGGCCAGCGCCGGCAGCGCCGCGACGGCCAGCCCGGCCGCGACGGCCAGCGCCGGCGCCGCCGCGTCCGTGCGCAGCAACGCGAGCATGACGACCCAGCCCGCGGCCCACGCCAGCAGCGCGGGCAGCGGCCAGCGCAACGCGGGCAGGCGCGGCGCGACGGGACGACGGACGGACGGGGACGATGCCATGCGTCGAGTGTCCGGGGACGCGCGTTCAGCCACCGGCCGGAAAAGAGCGGCAATCCCGGCCGTTCTTCATCTTGCAGTGCAGCAAGCAAGCGGACGAGCAGAAGCGCCGGGACAAAGAAAAAGGCGATCCGTTTAAAGGGATCGCCTTGGAAAGCACAGGGGTTGTGCTAGGAGGAGACAAGCAAGAAAAAAACAAGAAAACAGTTACTAGCTAGACCTGTTATCGGACCGTTTGTTCCGGTTATCAAGTCCCTGCAGGTAAAGAAACGCGTCGTAGTTCACGGATGCGGTGTCCACCGGGCCCGTTGCGCTCGACCGTCGCCGTTGACGCGACACCGAGCTCATCCGCACGACGCGTCCCCCATTCAATGCGCGAGGGACAGGGCGCCCGCCGCCTTGCCCTTGCCGGCGCGTGCCGGCGGGTTGCACAGGCCGCAGACGAAATGGCGCGCCATCTCGTGCGGGTGGGTGACGAAGTTGCCGGAGCACTTCGTGCACTTGGTCAGCGTCAGCATGCCGTTGTCGACGAACTTCACCAGGCGCCAGGCGCGGGTGACGGACAGCAGCGGCTCCAGGCCCTGGGCCTCGGTCTGCTCCAGGTAGAGCTGGTAGGCCTTGATCACCGTGTCGATCTCTTCCATCGCCGAGGACTTGTTGAGGTACTCGTGGATGTTGAGGAAGAGGCTGGCGTGGATGTTGGGCTGCCAGGTCATGAACCAGTCCGTCGAGAACGGCAGCTGGCCCTTGGACGGGCTGCGGCCCGAGACTTCCTTGTACAGGCGCAGCAGGCGCTCGTAGGAGAGATCGGTTTCCGACTCGAGCACCTGCAGGCGGGCGCCCAGCTTGATCAGCGTGACCGCACGTTCGATCTGGCGGGCCTCGGTAAGGATGCTCTTGACGCGCATGGTGATCTCTCCTGCCTGGTGTTTGTTGGATCTGACGGACGCTGCCGGCTGCTTACGCGGCTTCCTGGTGGCGGCCGGCCATCAGGATCGATGCGTGCAGGCGCGAGACGGTCTCGTTCGCGGCGGTCTTGCCGTGGCTGGTGATCAGGTTCCAGACGAGGTCGTCGTCCATGCGGAAGCGGCACAGCAGCGTGTTGCCGGAGGCGATCTTCATCATCTGCGCCGGGGTGAGCGACGAGATCATGTTGGCGGTCTCTTCCGAGATGCCCAGGCGGAACAGCGCCTGTTCGCGATCCGAACGGATCAGGCTTTGCGCCAGCATCATGTACGACAGGTTGGCTTCGCGGATCTCGGCGAGGATTTGAGTGGTTTCCATGATGCTTTTCCTTGTGTGCGGTGGAGGAAGAAACGGTGTCAACGTGGGATGAACTTTAAAGCGGGGAACTGGGAGGGAACATAAGCCCACTTCCGCGACTTGAGTCGTCCTGGCGCCACGTCGCCTGTCAGGCAAATTCCTACAAAGTCCGCCGCTGTAGGGAATGGTCGAGTACCGCGCTCAGGACACCTTTCGTTCATGATATTTGGGATATATTTCCCAAATGCTTGAGGACTCCGTACTCGTTTCCGCCATCGGCCTCGCGCTGGCCAAGTTGCTGCGCCCCCTCGTCCGACTCCTCCTCAAGCACTCGTTTCCCTACAGCGCCTTCGAGTCCATCGCCAAGCGCGTCTACGTCGAGACGGCGATGGAAGACTTCGCGTTGCCCGGCAAGAAGCCGTCGATCTCGCGCGCGGCCATCCTCACCGGCCTGACACGCAAGGACGTCAACCTGCTGCTGGCCGAACCGTCGTCCCGCGCCGATGTCTCCACCGCCCACTACAACCGCGCCGCCCGCGTGCTCACCGCCTGGGTGCGCGAGCCGCGCTTCGCGGGCGGCAGCGGGGCGCCGCAGCCGCTGCCCATGGACGGCCCGGACGGCTTCGCCGAACTGGTGCGTCTGCACGGCGGCGACGTCCCCGCGCGGGCCGTGCTCGACGAGCTGCAGCGCGTCGGCGCCGTGCAGACGCTGGCCGACGGCCGCATCGCGCTGCGCCAGCGCGCCTTCGTGCCGCACGACAGCATCGTCCAGAAGCTCGGCATCCTGGGCACGGACGTGGGCGAGCTCATCGAGACCATCACCCACAACATCGAGCACGGCGCCACCGACGCGCGCTACCAGCGCAAGGTCATGCACGTGGGCATCCCGATCGACGCGCTGCCCGCCTTCCGCGAGATGAGCGCCAGGCAGTCCCAGGCCCTGCTGGAGGGCCTCGACGCCTGGCTGACCGAGCACGACATCGAACACCTGCCGGAGTCCGGGCTGCCGCCCGGCGACACGGCGCGCGTCGGCGTCGGCATCCATTACTTCGAGCAACTCACCAACGCGCAGGAAGCCCAGACATGACCAGCAGGATCCTCTTCTCGGCCGCGGCCCTGGCCACGCTCTCGTTTCTCACCGCCTGCGGAGGCGGTGACGCCACCGAAGACAACGTTGCCACCCAGCAGCAATCGGCCAGCGTCGGGGGGATCGGCGGCAGCGGCGCCAACACCCTGAGCGTCGGCGGGATCGGCGGCAGCGGCGCGAACACGCTGAGCGTCGGCGGGATCGGTGGCAGCGGCGCCAACACGCTGAGCGTCGGCGGGATCGGTGGCAGCGGCGCCAACACGCAGAGTGTCGGCGGGATCGGTGGCAGCGGCGCCAACACGCTGAGCGTGGGCGGCATCGGCGGCAGCGGCATCGAGTCGGTCAACGTGGCGCACGCGTGCGGCCTGCAGAGCGTCAACGTCACGATCGCCGGCGCGCGCGTCAACGCCGACGGCGCGGCCGACGCCGGCAGCCCGGGCTGGGTCGACGTGGCCGTGGCCGCGCCGGTGCGCACCGACCTGCTGCAGCTCGCTGCCGGTAGCGCGCTGCCGCTGGACTTCTCGACGCTGCCCGATGGCACCTACCGCCAGATCCGCCTGCTGCTCGTCGCCGACGACGCCGCCACGCCGCTGGCCAATGCCGTGGTCGCGGCCGGCAGGCAGGAGGTCGCGCTGGCCGTGCCGGCCGCCGCCGACGGCGGCTTGCCGCTGGCACCGACGATCACCGTGGCGCAGGGCCAGGTGACGGCGTCGTTCCGCAGCCTGGACGTCTGCAAGGCGGTCTCCAGCACCGCCGGCGTCTACGCACTCGACGCTGTCGCAAGCAGCGCAACACAGGTCGCATCGGCGTATTGAGCCGGGCGGTCGGGAAGAGGGAGCCCAACATGGCACAGTTCGACGATATCGGATTCCTGCTGATGGACGTTGCCAAGATGTGCAACGTCGACGCGGCGCGCATCGTGACCGGCGACGCGATCGCGGCCAGCCTCGCGGCGCCCGACCAGTCCGGCTTCCACGTCGTGGGCTCCGAGGCTTTCCAGGCCCCGGATGGCACGCAGGCCAGGCTGCTGCTGCTAAACATGAAGCGGCGCCGCCTGACCGAGCGCGAGCAGAACGTGCTGCGGGCGATGGCGCTGCACGCGCAGATGCAACTGGTCTGACGACCGGGCGGACGCGGACTGAAGGCGCAGGAAAGCCCGGAAAACACCGCATTTCTTCCCGCTTCGGGCAACGATGGGCGCTCATAGCATGGGCGTATTCCCATGGCGACCGTCCGTCGGTCGCCGGCCCATTGAACCGGAGCGCCCATGAGCCAAAAGTTTTCGTGCACTGAAGAGCTGCTGCAGGCCCTGCCGCAGCCGATCGCCATCGTCGGCAATGGCATCCCCGCCGGCGCGATGGGCGCGGCGATCGATCACCACGCGAGCGTCATTCGCCTCAACAACTACCAGCTGGCCGGCTTCGAGGCCGTCGTCGGCAGCCGCACCACGCTGCGCTGCACGTCGGGCTGGAGCGACATCGAGCCGCGCGGCCAGGTCGGCGAGTTCTCGCCGTTCACCCGCGACTCGCGCGAGTCCGCCGCCGTCGCCGACTTCGAGCAGCGCAGCGGCTTCCAGCTGATCTGCGCCGCCACCGACGTCCACGCGCTGGTGCCGGGCGTGCCCAACCCGTCCACCGGCCTGGCGCTCGCCGCGCTGTGCAGCCACCTGGGCCTGCAGTTCAGCCTGTTCGGCTTCGACGGCTTCGTGAGCGGCCACTACTGGAACCCGGGCGTGAAGAACGCCACCACGCACAGCGGCGTCGAGCGCGACGTGCTGCTGGGCCTGCCCGGCGCCGTGTTCTACGGCCAGAGCTACGACTACGCGAGCCTGTACAACTTCTGCCACGCCGAGCACGCCGGCTACAACGTCAACGAAGGCCTGGCGCTGTATCGCCAGCTGGGTTGCGTGATCGAGGGCGAGTCCATCCTCGAATTCGGCGCGGGCAACGGCGACCTGTCGGCCTTCATGCAGAAGCAAGGCAACCAGGTCACGGCGCTCGAGGTGTCCAAGGTCGCCTTCG
This sequence comes from Scleromatobacter humisilvae, assembly GCF_023231945.1. Lineage (GTDB taxonomy): Bacteria > Pseudomonadota > Gammaproteobacteria > Burkholderiales > Burkholderiaceae_C > Scleromatobacter > Scleromatobacter humisilvae. Next base: position 681,147 of record NZ_JAJLJH010000001.1, on the reverse strand, counting down.
ACCGCATCCCGGTGCGCAGCAAGATCAACGGCGACTGCATCACGCTCGCGGGCCTGACGCAGAAGTTCGATCGCTTCGTCTCGGTCGACGTGCTGGAGCACCTGACCGAGAACGACATCCGCGTCGTGCTGCGCGAGGCCGCGCGCCTGGCCGATTCCATCCTGGTGTCGGTGTCGACGCGCCTGAGCGGCCTGCTGGGCCCCCAGGGCGAGAACCTGCACCTGACCGTGCGCTCCGTCGAATGGTGGCGCGACCTGTTCTCCGAGCACTTCGACGTGCAGCTGATCAACGGCCTGGACGTCGGCCAGGTGATGCTGGCCGGCAACCGCCGCGCCGCCGATGCACCGCGTCCGGCGAAGGCGGCGCGCGCCGCGGATCGCTTCGACCTGCCCGCGGCCTACGTGTCGCGTGCCAAGCCCGTCTACTACGCCGACGTCGCCGACGACGGCCTCACGTGGCAGCCCGACGTCTACCCGACCGCCGCCGAGATCGCGCGCTCGCTCGCGTGCGACACGCTGATCGACATCGGCTGCGGCCAGGCGCGCAAGCTGAGCGTGCTGCATCCCGAGTTCAAGCTGATCGGCATCGACTACGGCGGCAACATGGAGCACTGCCGCTCGAAGTTCCCGTTCGGCACGTTCCTCGAGGCCGACTTCGAGGACATCGCCATGCTGCCGCTGCCGGGCCGCGTGCTGCAGAACTCGGTGGTGATCTGCTCCGACGTCATCGAGCACCTGGTCGACCCGCGCAGCCTGATGAACGCGCTGCGCGAACTGCTCAGGCACGCGCCCGCGCTGGTGCTGTCGACGCCCGACCGCGAGCGCACCTGGGGCAAGGCGCACATGGGTCCGCCGCCCAACCCCGCGCACATCCGCGAGTGGACGCTGGCCGAGCTGAGCGCGCTGTTCGAGCGCGAAGGCTTCACGCTGGCCGCCGGCACGCACACGCGCAGCAACGACGGCAGCCCGGATCTCGCGACGATCATGCTGGTGTTGGTCAACCCCGAGCACGCGCGGATCCGCGACAGCGCCTTCGCCGCGAAGCCCGCGCCGCAGCCGGTCGCGCAACCGGTGGCCATCGACGCGCCCAGTGCCACGACCGCGACCGCGACCATCGTCGTCGAGGGCCTGGAGGCCACGACCGCCGCCGCCGGCGAGCAGGCGATGGCCAACCCGACCTGGCGCGCGCGCCTCACGCGCGCCCGCGACGACCGCGAGATGCTGCGCGTGCTCGCGCAGATGAGCCTCGACCTTGGCCACCCCGACCGCGCGATGGATCTCTACGGCGCGCTGCTGTCCACCGACGGCGCCGATCACGACGCGCTCGAAGGCGTGGTGATCTCGCAGATCCGCTGCGGCCAGCACGCGGATGCGGCGCGCCTGCTGGAGTCGGTGCGCGGGAACTGATTCGCCTGCGCTCGCCAGCAAGGCCCGGCGTCGCGAGACGTCGGGCCTTGTTGCTTTGGCGCCGTCAGTTCAGGCCGCGGCTGTCGGAAATGTTGACACACGGTGCGGTTCGGCGCGGCCGGAATTGTCAATCCCTTTGTGAATCAACAAGTTGCGGTACTGGCTCGACAATTGCTTATCTCCCTTGCCCCGACACAGGGGCTGGAGGGACAACATGAAAAGCATTGCTTCGCTGGCCGCGTCGAGCGCGGTCGCGGTCGTGCTCACCCTGGCTGGCGCGTCGAGCGCGTGGGCCGGCCCGGTGAGCGTCTACGAGAGCGCGCCCTTCCAGGGCATCACGTTCACGTTCACGCAGGTCGACGCCGACACCTTGACGTTCAACATCAGCGGAACGCTGGGTGGCGACTGGTCGACGGCGAAATACCTGGGCGCCTTCGACCTGAAGGACCTGGGCCTGAACTTCTCCACGGTCACCGCGAAGGTCAACGGACCCGGGGCCGTCAATCTGGCGGGCGTCAACGATCAGTTGTCGGGCGCCAATGACATGTGCACGGGCGGTGGATCGCCTCCCGGCGGCATCTGCTTCAACATCAGCCCGGACTTCCCGGTCAATCCGATGCCGATGGACCTGACCTACACGATCGATTTCTCGGCGCCGCTGGCCATCACCAGCTCGCTCGGGCCGCACCTGCAGATCGCGTGGCTGGCCAATGCGGGCGACACGAAGAAGGTCGGCAACCTGTACTCCGAGAACATCGCTCTGAGCAGCACCGGCGGCACGGTGCCGGAACCGGGCTCTGTGCCGCTCGCGGTTGTCGCGCTGGCCCTGTGCGCGGGCGCGTCGAGGCTGCGCCGCCAAGCCTGACGTTCCGGCGCATTCGCCTGCATTCCGAGGCCCGGCATCACGCGATGCCGGGCCTTGTCGCATCCGGGCGGCGAGCGTCGCCGAAGGCCCACAATCGCCGGCACGCGATCCAGCGGATCTTCTCCACGAGCCACCGGCAGCCCATGAATGCACGCGCGCTGCGCACCGTCGGCATCCCGCTTCTCTTCGGCCTGGCCTGCGCCTGGGCGGTGACGTTCCCGATCGCGCTGTTCGGGCGCCCGGGCTGTCCCGCGCCGTAGCTCGGCAGCAGCTGTTCATTGACATCGTCGCTCGCGCGGCAGAGGATCGACGAGTCGCCGCCGGGAGTCGAACCATGAGAATTGCCGCATCCGTTGCTGCCGTGCTGGCCTGCCTTGCGACGAGCGCCGCGGCCCAGGCCTTCGTCGATCTCGATTTCGACGCCGCGAACGTGCCCCTCCCGCCCGGCAGCACGAGCTTCATGCCGTGGAACGAGGCCGCTCCCGGATGGAGCCACTCCGACGGCGACAGCACGAGCTACGTCTCCTGGTTTCCCAACGCCGGCTACAGCCAGTCGTACGTGCTGCTGCTGTCGCCCTTCGGCAGCGCGTCCGGCCCGTATGGATTCGGCCTGAAGAGCGGCACGTTCCACGAGGACGAACCCCGCGGGCCGTTCGTCTACGCCGAGATCTCGCAGACGGGCCGGCTGGGTCCGCAGGTGACCACCATCGAGCTGCTGAGCAGCAGCTACCTGTTCGAGGTGACGCTCGACGGCACGGGCATCGCGATGCAGCCGGTGGGTCTCGATCCGACGAGCCCGACCTATACCGAGGACATGATGGGCTACTCGGGCGAATGGACCGGCGACGTGTCGGCCTTCGCCGGCCAAGTCGTCAACCTGCAGATCACCGACCTGCAGACGGCGCCGAACCCGCCGGGGCTGGCGATCGACCAGATCGAGTTCCTGCCGGTGCCCGAGCCATCCACGGCCGCGCTGCTCGGACTGGGGCTGCTCGCCACAGTGCTGGCGGGCCGGCGTCGTGCGCTCAGCCCGCCGGGACTTCGTCGAAGGTGACCGTGTCCCTCAGCACCGGCGCCACGAAGCGCTCGGTCGTATCGAACGTGATACCCCACTCGGCATGCCGGATCGTCGTCAACGCGACGCCCTGGCGGCGCATGAAGTCGCCGATCGCCTTGTCCTCGTAGTACTCGTCGCCGATCTCGGCCGGGTAGTGCGCGTATTCGCTCGCGACCAGCGCGGCCGCGCGCGGCCCGAGCAGGTAGCAGGCGCCGCCGGCCCAGGCGCCGTGGTGGCGGCGCGAGTACGGGCCCATCGGCTTCGAGGTCTTGCCGAAGTGCCAGAAGCGGCACAGGTGCGGGTTGACCGCGAGCATGCCGACGTAGTCGTGCTGGCGCGAGAGCTGCAGGAAGCGCTCGGGCGCGAAGCGTTCGGTCAGCTGGCAGTCGTCGTCGATCTTGACGACGGCGATCGCGCCGAAGCGCTGCACCAGCGCGTTGACGCCGGCGGCGACCTTCAGCGGCAGCGTCTCGTAGTTGTCCTCGACCGGCAGCGTGCAGGTGTCGCCGTCCCAGTGCGGCACGCGCAGGCCGGGGTCGCCGATGACGATGCAGGCCGTCGCGCCGCGCGCGCGCAGGGCGGCCTGCACGCGCTCGGCCTGGCGGAAGTACTTGCGGCAGCTGGTCACCATGAAGACGACGCGGCCGCCGGCGGGCAGCGGTTCGGACGGGCGCATCAGCGCGGCGTAGATCGTCTCGGCCTGCGGATGCAGCGGCGACATCAGCAATACCTCGCGCATCAGCTGCTCGACCTGCTCGGGCGTCAGCTCGCGGCCATGCGCGCCGATCCAGGCCAGCCAGGCGCTCGCGGCGTCGTGGCTGAAGACGCGCTGGTTCAGCGTGCTCATCGCGAGCGCGAGCCGCTGTTCCAGCGTGTGCGGGGCCAGGAAGGCTTGTGCGGGCAGGGCGAGGAGCGGAGTCAGGGGATGCATGTCGGTCTCGGCGTGCGGGTTCAGGCGGCGAGCAGTTCCATGTCCTGCATCGGGTGCAGCACGCGCTTGGGTACCGGCGTCGCGGCAGGACGCGCGGCGTCGCCCATGCCGCACAGCGCGGCGCGGATCGCGAGGGCGCGTTCGCGCCGCGTCGCGTCGGCGCGCTGCAGCACGACGGCGCCTGCACGCAGCTCGGGGAAGGCCGACAGCGCGCGGTAGCCCAGGGTCTCGAGCATGTGCGGCTCCCAGCCGGCGTCGTACCAGGCCGCGAGCGTCGCGTCGAGCTCGGACGGCGCGGTCGGCTTCGGTGCCCACCAGACGATGCGGCGCGCGGGATGGCTCGCGCCCTCGCGCGCGAGCGCGGCGAACTTCGCGGCGGGCATGTCGGCCGCGAGCAGCAGGTCGGCGTCGTCGTTGGCCACGCGCTGCCAGCCCGGGTTGGCCAGCGTCAGCTCCTCGACCCAGCGCGGGCCGTCGCTGCCCGCCGCGCCGGCGAGGCGCACGGCGTCGGACTGGCGCAGCACCTCCAGCAGGCCGGCGATGTCGCGGCGCGGGGCGGCGGTCTCGTCGGTGTCCGGCTTCCACGTGCCGTCGCCGTTGAGGATGTAGGACTCCATGTTCATCGCGATCTTCGCGAGCAGGTTCGTGCGCGCGAGGTGCAGGTAGCGCAACGGGCCGTAGCGCGAGGGCACCGCGTCGCGCACCGCGTCGTCGGCGCGGTTGCGGCCGGCGCGCGCGGGCTGCGCGTAATCGAGCGCGACGGTCGTCAGCGTGGCGGCATCGATGCCCTGGCCGTACACGACGCGCTCGTACAGCTGCTGCCACTGGAAGCCGGCGGTCGGCACCTCGGCGTGGCGGTTCTTCACGAGATAGGCCTGCCAGCCGTTGATCACCTTGGCCGAGAGCTGCTCGACGCTGCGCACCGGCAGGTGGGCGACGGCGACGCCGTCCATCACGTGCGTCGTCGGACGCGTGCGGTCGGTGAAGTGGACGTGGTGGTTGCCCTGCTCGATCACCAGGCGCGCGTCGTCGCGCGGGTCGCGCCGCACGACGACCTTGAAGTAGGTCGGCTCCTCGCGGCGGCGCCGGTCGGGCATCGCGCCCAGCGGGTCGGCCAGCACGCGGGCCGGGTCGACTTCGACGTCGGGCAGGTGCGTGCGCCACGGCAGCAGCACCGCATCGCCGGCCGGCACCACCGCGAACGCGGCATCGAGCGCGGCGCGCGAGGGCGCGTGGATGAACTCGTCGGCATCGAGGAACCAGACCAGCTCCGGATTGAACACCGGCACCACCTTGCGGTAGACGTGCGTGACCTTCTCGGACTGGTAGTAGCCGAAGATCGGATCGTCGAACACCACCAGCGGCAGGCCCTCGCGCTGCAGCGAGGTGAGGATCTCGCGCGTGCCGTCGGTCGAGCCGTTGTCGATCACGACCATCAGGTCCAGCAGCGCGAGGTTGTGGCGCACGAAGGCCTCGACGATGTCGGCCTCGTTCTTGATCATCGCGATCGCAAGCGTGTTCATGTCCGGTGCAGTCTCTTGTTCGTTGTTGTCAGATCAGCGCGTAGGCTTCATCGCCGGCGAACTGGTCGTCGGCCAGGCCGCCGAAATCGGCGCGCATCGTGCGGGCGGTCGTGCGCTCGCGCGGGGTCGTCGCGATCTTCCTGAGCGTCACGCGCATGAAGGCGGCGTTGTCCTTGGCGCACGGCTGCACGTTGGCGTCCAGCCACTGCGACTTCGTCAGCTCGAAGCGGTGCTCGAACCAGCCCAGGTACCAGAACCAGTCGGTGTAGTAGAGCCAGGAGTTCTCGTTGAGCGCGCGCAGGTGCGTCGGGTCCTGCCACGCGGTCAGCGCCTTCTCGTACGGCACCTCGATGGAGAACGCGCCGCCCACCTGCAGCAGGGCCAGCGCGTTGGTCATCAGCATCGGCAGGTCGGGCACGTGCTCCAGCACGTTGTTGGCGTAGATCAGCTCCAGCGTGCCGGGCTCGAGCCGCACGGTGCCGCCCATCTGCGTCGGCGCCTCGTAGGGCAGCGTCACCGGCTGGCCGAGGTCCAGCACGAGGTCGGGCTCGGCGCGATCGAGGATGTCGATGTTGAGCCAGGTCGGCTTGTAGTCCTTGCCGGAGCCGAGGTTGATCGCGCGCGGGCGCCACGGGCCCGGCGCGCGCAGGCGCGCGAAGCCTTGCTGGAAGCCGGTCGCGAAGGCCAGCAGGTCGGCGAACTGTTCCATCGGGTCGTGCACGGCGTCGCCGCCGCGGAACGTGGCCAGCCGCTTGCGCGCCTCGTCGTAGAACGCCGGCGTCTTGAAGTGCAGGCGGAACCATTCCTCGACCTGCTCGGGCAGCCATAGCACCGAGTCGCGGAACGCGGGCGCCGGGTCGGTCGTCGGCGTGTATTCGGAGATCACCGGCGTGCCCAGCGACAGGCAATGGAACGCGCGCGCCTGCTCGAAGCGGTTGCTCTCGTAGTAATGGCAGTTGAGGACGGCCTTGGCCTGGCGGATGAAGTCGTCGCGCTCGGGGCCGTAGACCGGGCCGTCGAACATCGCCACGTTGAAGCCGGCGGCCTCCACGCGCGCGATGAACTGCTGGCGGCGCGGGTTGGTGCTGCCGAAGAACAGCAGGTCGATCGGGCGCTCCTCCAGCGGCAGCGCGGGCTGGTCGAGATAGGACGCGTAGCCGAAGGACACGATGGGCACGTCGGCCGGATCCTGCGCGTAGGCCGCGACGTTGGCCGCGTCGTAGTCGACCACCGCCGACTTGCGCAGCAGCGCGAGGTAGTCGGGGCTGACGGCCGCGCCGCCCTGGCCCAGCTGCTCGAGGTTGACGAAGATGCAGGCGTGGCGATCCTGCCAGTCGGCGGGAAAGCCCAGGTGCGCGCCGAACACGAAGTTCACCGCGTCTTCGCGCAGCCGGTTCTTGGCCATCGTCACGGTCGCGCCCTGGCGGCGGAACATGTGGCGGAAGTAGCGCGCCTGGTCCAGGAAGCCGAGCGAGTGCACGTAGCCGGCAGGCTGGATGATCGCCAGGTGGATCGCGGGGGCATTCTTCATGGAACCGGGCTCCGGAATTGTTCGAGGACCGAATGGACGGTCATGAGCCGATTCTGAAGAGCGGCGCGGCGGGCCAAGCTCCGAAAAGGGGCGCCTGCCCCCGGCAATTCGCGCCAGGACTTGAGCCCCGGCTGCGTGAAATCAGTGCGACTGCCTGATCTTGAGCGCCTTGATCGCCTGCCCCGTGCCTTCGTACAGCACGACCAGGTTGCGCGCCGCCAGCGACGAGCCGCGGCCGGCGACCGAGCCTTCGAGGTCGGGCCGTTCGCCGATCTCGAGGCAGCGCAGCCACGCCGCCTCGATCATCGGCAGCAGCTCGCCCGCGCGCGCGGGCTCCTCGGTCGCCCAGTCGAGCAGCAGGTCGCCGAGCGCGAAGAAGAAGTCGGGCGAGTGCGACCACGCGGCCATCGCGTTCTCGGCCAGCAGCACGGCCTGCGAATGCTGGCGGCACTTCTTGAGCGCGTGCATCTCGCGCACCAGGCGGTCGTGGTGCCAGCCCGGCACGGTGCCCGCCAGCGTGACGGTGGCGCCGCTGGATTCCTCGCAGGCGCGCGAGCGCGCGAAGTGCGCGCAGGCGTCGGCGTAGCGTTCGTAGACGTCGTGGTCCTTGCCGATCTGGTAGTGCAGGTAGGCGTCGTCGGGGGCCTGCGCCAGCGCGCGCGCGAGCAGGTCGGCGTTGCGGCCGGCCTTGGCCTTGAGCGCCTCGGACAGGTAGCCGTCGTGCGCGAGCACCGTCGCCAGCCGCCTGACCGGCAGCTGGTGCGTCGGCTGTTCGTGCACATGGCCTTCGTAGCCGACGCCGCGCGGCAGCACGCGCGGCAGCCAGCTGGGCGAGACGGACACGCCGATCGGCGTGTCGAACGAGCTGTCGACGCGCAGCGTGCCGACGAAGTCCGGCTTGGTGTGGCGCAGCGCCAGCAGCTCGACGCCGGCCTCGGCGATCCACTCGTCGGCGTCGACGACGATGGCCCAGTCGGCGTCCGCCAGCTTGAGCGCGGCGTTGCGCGCGGCGGCGAAGTCGTCGCACCATTCGAAGTGGCCCACGCGCGCGCCCGCGGAGCGCGCGAGCGCGACGGTGGCGTCGGTGGAGCCGGTGTCGAGGACGACGAGTTCGTCGACGCAGCTGGCGACGCTGGCCAGCGCGCGCACGATGCGCGCGGCCTCGTTGCGCGCGATCATCACGAGCGCGACCTTGTAAGGATTCATCATTGCTCCGCCGCCAGCGCCTGAGGCGCGAGGCCGGCCAGGTGGCGTTCGTGCATGCGCGCCAGCAGCGCGTCCATGTCGCGCGCCAGGCGCTCGGCGTCGAACAGCGGCAGCGAGCGGCGGTTGACGTCCAGGTGCGTCTTGATGCCCCGCAGGGTATCGGGCTCGTTGGCGAGCGCGGTGGCGAGCTCGACGTAGTCGGCTTCGGACTGGCACGCGAGGTCGGCGAGGCCGCAGGCCGCGACGAGGCTGGCCGCGACGCGCGACGCGAAGGTCTCGCCCGGCACGGTCAGCACCGGCACGCCGGCCCACAGCGCCTCGCTGGCGGTGGTGTGCGCGTTGCAGGGCCAGGTGTCGAGGAACAGGTCGGCGGCGCGCAGGCGGGCGATGTGGCTGGCCAAGTCGAGCTTGTCGGCGAAGAACACGCGCTCCGCCGCGACGCCGCGGGCGGCGAGCTCGCGCAGCAGGTTCTGCCTGGCGTGCGGGTTCCAGTCCAGCATCCACAGCACGGTGCGCGGCGCGCCGGCCAGGATGCGCGACCACAGGTCCAGCATGTGGGGCGACAGCTTGTAGGTCTGGTTGAAGCAGCACAGCACGACGGCGTCGTCGGGCAGGCCGAGTGCCGCGCGCGGCGGGCAGGGCGGCAGCGGGCGCGCGGCGTCGTTGGGCTGGTAGCAGCCTTCGAGCTGCGCGATCTGCTCGGTGTAGTTCGCGGCGTGCGACAGCGGCATCGTCACGCGGTCGCCGATCATGTAGTCGATGAACGGCGCGCCGGTCGTGCCCGGATAGCCGAGGTACGCCGCCTGCACCGGCGCGGGCCGGTACGCCATCAGCTCCATGCGGCTGTCGCGGGTGTGGCCCTTGAGGTCGATCAGGATGTCGATGCCGTCCTCGCGGATGCGGTTGGCGACGGCGCAGTTGCCGATGTCGCGGATGTCGACGAAGTGCTCGCACGCGGCGCGCACGCGCCGTCCGATCTCGGAGCCGTCGGCGCGGCTGTGCGAGTAGAGGAAGGTCTCGAAGCCGCTCGTGTCGCGGCGTTCCAGCAGCTCGGTCATCAGCACCGCGGTGGCGTGGTGGTAGAAGTCCGAGGACAGGTAGCCGACGCGGATGCGGCCGGGGCGGCGCGGGCCCGGCGCGGGCAGCGGCACGATGTGGCTGGTCAGGCCGGCGACGCGGCGCTCGGCCAGGCGGCGCTGCTGCTGCGGCGTCGACTCGATCGAGATCAGCGCGAACGGCAGCAGCAGGCGGGCGGTCTCCGGATCGTCGCGGTCGACGGCCTCGAGCAGCGCGCGCGTGTCCTCGGCGTCCTGCTGCCATTCGCAGGCCTGGCGGTTGGTCTGCACGACCAGGCTCAGCGCGAGCGCGCGCGTCGAGCCGTCGTCCAGCGAGATCGCGGTGCGGAAGCACTGCGCGGCCTCGAGGTCCATCTTCAGGTCCATGAAGCACAGGCCCAGGCGGTAGTGGACGATGGCGGAGTCCACCTTCAGCGTCAGTGCCTGGAAGTAGGCGTCGACGGCCCGGCGCGGCTCGCGCGTCTGGAACAGCGCGTTGCCCAGCGCGTTGTAGTAGTCGTGGTCGCGCGGGGCGTCGTCGGACAACGCCTGCAGCACGCGCAGCGCATCCGCGGGACGCGCCAGCTGCAGCGCCAGCTCGGCCGCCATGCGGCAGGCGACGGCGCTCGCCGGATCGAGCTCGCAGGCACGCTGCGCGGCCTCCAGCGCGGGCACGTGCTGCGCCAGCGCCATGCGCGAGCGCGCCAGGTTCATCCACATCAGCGCGTCGCGCGGCGCCAGCTCGGTGGCGCGCTCGAACTCCTGCACGGCCGCATCCCAGCGCCTGGCCCGGTGCGCGAGCACGCCGGCCTGGCGATGGCTTTCGGCGCGGCGCGCGCTGGCGGACGGCAAGGATGTGGAGTTCTTCATGATCGAGCCAGTCTAGGTTCAAGCCGCGGCGCGTTGGCTCCGATAACAGGCCCAGTCACGGTGCAGTTCGCGGGAACGTCCGACACGGATGCCAGCGAGAGGCACATCGCCGCGAACGCGGTCGTGCAAGTAGCCGATCAAAAAGTCCTCAAGTCTTTTGATCGGGGTTCCGAAAACCAACTCACGGCCCCACCCGTTTTCGACTTTGGGGCGAAAAACCCGGCAATCCCGCCGGACTTTGTCTCCCCAGGAGTGAACATCATGTCTCTCACGATCAATACCAACATCGCCTCGATCGATGCCCAGCGCAATCTGTCGGGTTCGCAGGCCTCGCTCGCCACGTCGATGCAGCGTCTGTCGTCCGGTCTGCGGATCAATTCCGCCAAGGACGACGCTGCCGGCCTGTCGATCGCCGAGCGCATGAACGCCCAGGTGCGCGGCATGAACGTCGCGATCCGCAATTCGAACGACGGCATCTCGCTGGCCCAGACCGCCGACGGCGCGCTGGCCCAGGTCAGCAACTCGCTGCAGCGCATGCGTGAACTGGCGGTGCAGGCCCGCAACTCCACCAACAGCTCGTCGGACAAGGACTCGCTGAACAAGGAATTCGGCCAGCTGCAGGCGGAAATCACCCGCGTGCTCGGCGGCACGACCTTCAACGGCAAGGCCATGCTGGGCGCTGACGCGACCACGCTGAACTTCCAGGTCGGCGCCAACACGACGTCCAACGACACCGTGTCGATCAAGACGGTCAACATGACCACCGACTCGACGATGACCGCCGTGACCAACACGAGCACCGCCGTGATCGACTCGTCGGCCACCTCGGGCGCCATCGGCACCGTGATCGACAACATCGACAAGGCCATCGACGACGTCAACGACACCCGCGCCACCTTCGGTGCGACGGAAAGCCGCTTCGACTCGATCATCTCGAACCTGCAGTCGGGCGTCGAGAACCAGACGGCCGCCCGCAGCCGCATCATGGACGCCGACTTCGCGGCGGAAACCGCGAACATGAGCCGCGCCAACGTGCTGCAGCAGGCCGGCACCGCGATGATCGCCCAGGCCAACCAGCAGCCGCAGCAGGTGCTGTCGCTCCTGCGCTGATCGACGCGCACTCGGCGCCGCCTCCGGCGCTACCTCGAACGGCTTCGCCTCCAGGCGTCGCCGTTCGCGATTTTTGCCCCGCTTTTCGAATGCACGCCTTCTCGAGAAATCGAGTGGGCGTGCCTGCATTCAGGGCTAAAGATTTCCGCGCAAGCCCCCGATAACAATTTCAACAGGCTCACGAATTCGAGCTTGGGTCCGGTGAGTGGCCAAGGGCCTGGCGGTGGATAGACAACCCCGTTCAGACCGTAGGAGCACCTGGCGCTAGGCAGACAAACCGCCAGTGCTCTTGCCGGAAAGAGTCCTCTTCAATCATCACCTTCCCAAGGAATCATCATGGCACTGACCATCAACACCAACATCGCGTCGATCGACGCCCAGCGCAACCTGTCGGGTTCGCAGATGTCGCTCGCGACGTCGATGCAACGCCTGTCCTCGGGCCTGCGCATCAACTCCGCCAAGGACGACGCTGCCGGCCTGTCGATCGCCGAGCGCATGAACGCCCAGGTGCGCGGCATGAACGTCGCGATCCGCAATTCGAACGACGGCATCTCGCTGGCCCAGACCGCCGACGGCGCGCTGGCCCAGGTCAGCAACTCGCTGCAGCGCATGCGTGAACTGGCGGTGCAGGCCCGCAACTCCACCAACAGCTCGTCGGACAAGGACTCGCTGAACAAGGAATTCGGCCAGCTGCAGGCGGAAATCACCCGCGTGCTCGGCGGCACGACCTTCAACGGCAAGGCCATGCTGGGCGCTGACGCGACCACGCTGAACTTCCAGGTCGGCGCCAACACGACGTCCAACGACACCGTGTCGATCAAGACGGTCAACATGACCACCGACTCGACGATGACCGCCGTGACCAACACGAGCACCGCCGTGATCGACTCGTCGGCCACCTCGGGCGCCATCGGCACCGTGATCGACAACATCGACAAGGCCATCGACGACGTCAACGACACCCGCGCCACCTTCGGTGCGACGGAAAGCCGCTTCGACTCGATCATCTCGAACCTGCAGTCGGGCGTCGAGAACCAGACGGCCGCCCGCAGCCGCATCATGGACGCGGACTTCGCCTCGGAAACCGCGAACATGAGCCGCGCCAACGTGCTGCAGCAGGCCGGCACCGCGATGATCGCCCAGGCCAACCAGCAGCCGCAGCAGGTGCTGTCGCTGCTGCGCTAAGCAGCGCCGCCAGGCCGGGGACGCGTCCCCGGCAGCGATTCCAGAAAAGCCCCGCCAGGCGCAAGCCGGCGGGGCTTTTGCCTATGGAGCGGCCCATTCCGGGCCTGCGGAAATCCAGGATCCCGGACAGGAATTGGCCTGACTTGAGGCCTCATATCGGCGATTTGCCCGGCCTCAAGTATTCGCACAATCCAATCCAACGTCACCTCAATCCAAAAGGTCGAGGAGACGCGGTCCGGAAGCACCGGCGATGAAGCGCAGAGCGTAGTCGGGGTGACCAAGTACCGGGCTTGGAGGTGCGAGGCTCGCAAGGCCTGCCTGACAGCCACGCATCGAACTGAGTTCCGGCACTTTCGCCGGTTGTGCCTGAGTCCTGGAGTATCCACATGCCATTGACGATCAATACGAACATTGCTTCGCTGAATGCGCAGCGCAACCTCAACATGTCGCAGGGCTCTCTCGCGACGTCCATGCAGCGCCTGTCTTCCGGCCTGCGTGTCAATTCCGCGAAGGACGACGCCGCCGGCCTCGCCATCGCCGAGCGCATGAACGCCCAGGTTCGCGGCATGAACGTCGCGGTGCGCAACGCCAACGACGGCATCTCGATGTCGCAGACGGCCGAAGGCGCGCTGTCGCAGGTCAGCAACTCGCTGCAGCGCATGCGGGAACTGGCGGTGCAGGCCCGCAACTCGACCAACAGCTCGTCGGACAAGGATTCGCTGAACAAGGAATTCGCCCAGCTGCAGTCGGAAATCGGCCGCGTCCTCGGCGGCACGACGTTCAACGGCAAGCACATCCTGGGTGCGGACGCGACCTCGCTGACCTTCCAGATCGGCGCCAACACGACCGCCGACGACACGATCACGATCGCGACGACGGACATGACGCTGGACACGACGATCACCGCCGTGACCAACTCGTCGAGCGCCGTGATCGACGCCACCGCCACCTCGGGCGCCATCGGCACCGTGATCGACAACATCGACAAGGCGCTGGACTCGATCAACGACACGCGCGCCACCTACGGTGCCACGCAGAGCCGCTTCGACGCCATCATCACCAACCTGCAGGTCGGCGTGGAGAACCAGTCGGCCGCCCGCAGCCGGATCATGGACGCCGACTTCGCGTCGGAAACCGCCAACATGAGCCGCGCCCAGGTGCTGCAGCAGGCCGGCACCGCGATGGTCGCGCAGGCCAACCAGCTGCCCAACCAGGTGCTCAAGCTCCTGCAAGGCTGACCGTCCGAACCGCCCAGGCGCACACGAAAGGCGCGCCCCGCAAGCCTCGAGGGTCCTCCCGCGGGGTTTGCGCGGCGCGCCTTTTCGTTGCCCGGACGAATCCGATCGATCGAAAAGGCGGGCTTTTCGGGCGCTCGGAATCGGATCGGGGCGGTGCCCGCGGCTCAAGAACGCGCCGCGTCGGCCGATAGTTCGCTTTAAGACCGCCAAGGAAGTCCATGACCACCACCCCGAGCTCGACGACGGGTTCCATCAGCTCCGCCGGCCTCGGCAGCGGGCTGGATGTCAAGAGCATCATCTCGTCGCTGATGGCCGTGGAGTCGCAGCCGCTGCAGTTGCTGCAGGACAAGGCGAACACGGTCCAGACCGAGATCTCCGCGGTGGGCCAGATCCAGAGCCTGACGTCCACGCTGAGCGACAAGGCGCACGCGCTGTCCAACTCCTCGCTGTGGACGCAGACGACCTCCAGCACGTCGGACTCGACGGTCGTGACGGCCGACACCTCCGGCGGCACCGCCGCGGCCGGCGACTACTCGGTCAGCGTGCAGCAGCTCGCGCAGGGCCAGACCGCGACGCTGGCCACGGCGGCGACCGCGCTGACCCCGGGCACGATCACGATCCAGCTCGGCACGTATTCGACCGACAGCGCCACGCCGCCCAACACCAGCTTCCTCGCGTCGGGCGCGGCCGCGCCGCCGATCACGATCGGGCCGGGCGACACGTCGCTCGCCTCGATCCGCGACAAGATCAACCAGGCCAACGCGGGCGTGTCGGCCTCGATCATCACGGACGCGAGCGGCTCGCGGCTGTCGCTGCGCTCGACCACCACGGGCGCCGCCAACGGCTTCCAGATCACCGCCACGCCGGCCGGCACCGACCCCGATCCGACGAGCAGCCTCGCGGCGCTGAACTTCGACGCGTCGACCGGCGCCGTCGGCTCGCAGATGGCGCTCAACCAGTTCGCCCAGAACGCGAAGGCGACCGTCAACGGCATCGCGGTGTCGTCGGCCACCAACAAGCTGAGCAACATCTCGGACGGCCTGAGCCTGACGCTGCTGAAGAAGACCGACACGCCGGCCGACGTCACCGTCTCGTCCGACACCGCCTCGATGCAGAAGGCGATCACCGACTTCGTGTCGGCATATTCGGCGGTGCAGTCCTACATCTCGCTCGAGACCAAGTACGACGCGGGCACCGCGGTGCAGCCCGGCACCTCGCGGCAGGACAGCCCGCTGACCGGCGATCCGTCGGTCATCGGCTTCCAGAACCAGCTGCGCGCGATCGTCAACACGACGTCGACGACGTCGTCGATGTTCGCGCGGCTGTCCGACATCGGCATCGCCGTGCAGACCGACGGCACGCTGGCGGTGGCCAGCAGCACCAAGCTGACGTCGGCGCTGCAGCATCCGGACGAGCTGTCCAAGCTGTTCACGACCTACGGCACGACCAACGAGAACACCGGCATCGCCGTGCGCTTCGGCGCGCTGGCCGACAACGCGGTCGGCGTCAACGGCACGCTGTATTCGCGCGCGAGCGGGCTGCGCGGCGAGCTGTCGCGCAACCAGCAGCAGCAGGACGACATGCAGACCCACCTGGACGCGACCCAGGCCCGCCTGACGGCGCAGTACCAGGCGCTGGACACGACGATGTCGCAGATGAGCGCGCTGTCGAGCTATGTCTCGCAGCAGGTCTCGCTGATGGAGAAGTAGCCGCCAGCGGCGGCCGGCAGGAGTTCGCGACGGATTCCCGCTGAAGCCATGCTTGCGTCGACTTGACCCCGCAAACCGGACAGTTCCGCTTCAAGACCGACGACGACACTTCCGATAACAAGTCAAGACGAACACACAACGGACTCGGATCCCGACCTCGAACCATGTTCACCGCCGCACCCCCTTCCGCATTCGGACGTTCCCACGGTTTCGCCAACGCGTACGCGCGCGTCGGCGTCGAGACGAGCGTCAACTCGGCCTCGGCCCACAAGCTGATCGAGCTGCTGTTCAACGGCTTCATGGACGCCATCACGCTCGCGCGCGGTGCCATGCGCGCCAAGCAGATCGAGGCCAAGGGCAACGCCATCGGCCGCGCCGCCCGCATCGTCGAGGAAGGCCTGAAGGCCGGCCTCAACCTGGAGGCTGGCGGCCGCCTGGCCGAGGACCTGAGCGCGCTGTACGCCTATGTTTCGCTGCGCCTGCTGCAGGCGAACCTGCGCAACGACGAGTCGGCACTCGACGAGTGCGTGCGCCTGATCGGTCCGCTGCGGGACGCCTGGGTCGCCATCGGCCCCCAAGTGGAAGCGGGCAACCTGTGAACACCTCGAGCACCTACACGCAAAAGAAGATCATGAGTACCAAGCTGCTCAACTACTACGAGGCCATCGAGAAGGCCAGCGCCGAGATGCTCGCCGCCGCGCGCACGGGCAACTGGGACGAGGTGGTCAAGCTCGAGGGCGCCTGCGCCGTGCTGATCGCCCAGCTCAAGAACGCTGCACAATCGAGCCACCTGATGCAGAACGAGGCCAAGGAGAAGTCGCGCATCATGCAGCGCATCCTCCTGAACGACGCCGAGATCCGCCACCTGGCCGAGCCGTGGCTCGAGGATCTCGACCACATGATGGGCGGCAAGCCCGCCATGCTTCATTGAGCCCCCACGCTCCCGCTGGTCGCTGCCCCCCGAGGGGGAGCTCGGTTCGGCTCGGGGCGTGACCCTCGCTTCCCGAGAGCTTGTATCAACCAGTCGCTGCGCGAAGACCACCAGACCTCCAACCATCATGTTCGAAGACACCCGCCCCGCCTCGCTGGATGACCTGGGAAGCGGCGACGCCCTCGCCGAGTTCCGCGTCACCGCGCCCGGGGAGATCCGCGCGCTGCTCAAGCAGCTGATGGACGACGCGGTGCCGCTGAACCTGAGCGCCTCCGACGGCAGCGCGTACACGACGATGCTGTGGACGGTCGACCCGGCCGCCGGCCGCGTCTCGTTCACGGCCGACATGATGGCCCCCGCGGTGCACGACATCGTCGAGGCCGACGAATGCGCCGCGGTCGCCTACCTCGACCGCGTCAAGGTGCAGTTCGACGTCACCGACCTGGTGGTGGTGCAGGGCCACAAGGCCAGCGTGCTGCAGGCGCGCCTGCCAGCGGAGATGTTCCGCTTCCAGCGCCGCAACACGTTCCGCGTGCGCACCCTCGAGCGCACGGCGCCGACGGCATCGTTCCGCCATCCCGGCATCCCCGACATGAGCCTCGCGCTGCGCGTGCTCGATGTCAGCATCGGCGGCTGCGCGCTGCTGCAGCCGGCCAACGTGCCGTTGCTGCAGCCCGGCGCGGTCATCAAGGGCGTGCGCCTGTCGCTCGACGCCGACACCCAGATCGACGCCGGCCTGATGCTGCACCACGTCACTTCCACCGGCGCCGAGAACGGCTCGGTGCGGCTGGGCTGCGAGATCGTCGGCATGGGTCCGACGGCGCAGCGCGCGTTGCAGGTCTACATCGACCAGACGCAGAAGCGGCGCCGGATGATGTCCCACGAGTAGCCTGGTCGGTGGGCTCGTGATCGATCGTCTGCGCTACCTCGCCGGCTCGCTCAAGGTCAGGCTCGCGCTCGCGAGCTTCGTGCTGATCGCCGCCAGCGTCGCGCTCACGGTCGTGCTCGTGCTGCGCGCGATGGAGCAGCGCAGCCAGCGCGCGGTGCTCGATTCCGAGATCGCCAACGCCGAGCGCATCGGCCTGGTGCTGTCGGCCAAGATCGTCTCGCTGCAGCGATCGCTGCGCGCCGCCTCCGAGCAGGTGCCCGTCGATCGCCTCGACAAGCCCGCCGCAGTCACGGCCTTCCTCGACGACCAGAAGGTGCTGCGCAGCCAGTTCGACAGCGTCTTCGTCGCCGATGCGCGCCTTCACCTGATCGCCGTCGCCGAGGAGGGCGACGTGCGCATGACCGACATCGACGCCTCCGATCGCGCCTACATCCGCCGTACGGTGCGCGCCAGGCGCTCCGTCATCTCGCAGCCGGGCGTCAGCCGTACCAGCGGCACGCCGATGTTCGTGATGACGATGCCGCTGTTCGACCGCGACGGCCGGATCGCGGCGATCCTGATCGGCGGCATGAAGCTGTCCACCAACGCGCTGCTGAACGACCTCACGCGCCCGGCGACGGACGACCACGACCCCGTCTCGACGATCGTCACCGACAACGAGGGCAAGATCGTCTCGCACCGCGACCCGTCGTGGATGATGAAGAACGCGGCGTCCGATGCGCACTTCGCCGCCGTGGTGGCGCGCTGGAAGGCGGAGGGCTCGCCGATCGAGCCGCAGGGCTCGGCGCGGCGCCTGGGCGACGACATCGTCGCGGTGGCCGGCGTCCCCGATGCCGACTGGGTGGTGTTCCGCAGCGCGCCGGCGGAGCTGCTGCTGGGCGGCCCGAGCGCCGGGCGGCTGCAGGCGATCTGGATCGGCTCGGCGGTCGCCGTGGCCGGAGGCCTGATCATCCTGCTCGTGATGCTGGCGCTGCTGCGTCCGCTGCGCCACCTCGAACGGCGCGCGCTGCGCCTGATCAACGAGGACTTCAGCGCGCAGGAGGCGTGGCCGCAGTCCGGCGGCGAGCTCGGCGAGCTGGCGCGCGTGTTCCAGCACGTGCTGCGGCAGAAGACCGCGATGCGCGCGGCCAGCGACGAGCTGCTGGTCAAGATGCGCGCGGTGATGGCCAATGCCCCGGTGGGTATCGCGTTCACGCGCCTGGGCCGCTTCGAGCTGGTGAGCGACCAGTTCGCGCGCCTGTTCGGCTACGACAGCGCGCAGGTGCAGGGCATGCGCACGCACGTGATCTGCCCGTCGGACGAATCGCACCGCTCGTTCATCCGGATGGCCACCGAGACCTTCGCGGCCGGCGGCACCTGCGACGAGGAGCGCGAGCTCGTGCGCGCCGACTCGAGCCGCTTCTGGGCCCGCCTGCAGGGCGCGCCGGTGTGCATGGGCGACACGAACGCCGGCACGATCTGGATCTTCACCGACATCACCGAGAGCCGCCGCCATCGCGAGCAGCTGTCGTGGTCGGCCTCGCACGACGAGCTCACCGGCCTCGTCAACCGGCGCGAGTTCGAGCTGCGCCTGGCCGAGGAGCTCGACGGCCGCGCCGACGCGGAGCCCTCCGCGGCGATGTTCATCGACCTCGACCGCTTCAAGGCCGTCAACGACGGCAGCGGCCACGCCGCGGGCGACCTGCTGCTCAAGCACATCGCGGGCATCCTCCTCAGCAGTGCCCGCGCGCACGACACCGTGGCCCGCATCGGCGGCGACGAGTTCGCCGTGCTGCTGGTCGGCTGCGACGTGCGCGTGGCCGAACGCATCGCCTCCAGCATCTGCACCCGCGTCGCCAACCACCAGCTCGAGTGGGAGAGCGGCGCCGAGTCGCAGAGGCTGTCGGTGGGCGCAAGCATCGGCATCGTGTCGATCGATGCCACCTTCACCACCGTCAAGGCGGTGCTCAAGGCCGCCGACGAGGCGTGCTACGAGGCCAAGCGGGCCGGGCGCGGGACGGTGCGGACCTACCGGCGGGCGGCCGGCCCGGCCAACCTCCTCGCCGACTGACGCCTGGGCGCCGCGGCAGCGGCGTACCGCCGACAGCCCGCATCCCCTGAACGCGGTATGGAGTGGTACTAACCCGGTCATAACCAATTTAATGACGCCTTAGGCTTCGCCCAAGTTATTAAAGCAATTTGACTTAAATGACTTGCGACGAGAAGGCCGACCCGGCGTCCCGGGCAGAAGCCTCGACCACGACCCCAACGGACGCGGCTTGCGGAGGGCCCGCGCCATCCCGTCTTTCAAACGTTTCCGAGGAACACCATGACCAACCGACTCCCGATCGCGGCCGCCTGCGCCGCGCTGGCCCTCGCGTCGATCGCGCAGGCGACCGAGGTCGCCCCCTATTTCGAGACCTGGGTCTACGGCAGCAGCACCGCGCCGAGCACGTTGATGCAGGCGAAGTCCGCCGGTGGCGTCGCTGCGGCCACCATGGCCTTCGGCGTGTCCGGCGGCGGCTGCTCGCTGGGCGGCGGCCTCGAGGCGAACCTGAGCGGCGCCGGCAAGACGGATATCGTGAACTTCCAGGCGGCCGGCGGCCGCGTGATCCTGTCGTTCGGCGGTGCCGACGGCACGTATCTCGAGAACGCATGCTCCGACGACGGCATGTTCAACCTGATCAAGAGCGTGCTGGACACCACCGGCGCGCGCGCGATCGACTTCGACGTCGAGGGCAGCCAGCTCGACATCGCTTCGCTGAACACGCGCCGCAGCAACGTCGCCAGGCGGCTGCAGGCGGCATACCCCGGGCTGTATGTCTCGTTCACGCTGCCGGTCGACCCGAGCGGGCTCGAACCGGATGCGCTGGCCGTGCTGCGCAGCGCCAACTCGGCGGGCGTCAACGTGTCCATGGTCAACGTCATGGCGATGGACTACGGCGACGCGTCCACCACGATGGGCGCGCGCGCCATCTCGGCCGCGACCGGCACGTTCAACCAGATCAAGGCCATCTTCACCGGCAAGACCGACGCGCAGCTGTGGGCGACGGTCGGCGTGACCCCGATGATCGGCGTCAACGACACCCAGACCGAGGTCTTCCGCCAGGCCGACGCCACCCAGCTGACCGCCTTCGCGCAGCAGAAGGGCCTGGGCCTGCTGTCGTACTGGGCGCTGCAGCGCGACATGCCGGGCGGAGGCAGCGACTACAACGACTTCAGCCTCGTCAACACCAAGGCCTACGAGTTCTACAAGATCATGGCCGCGGCCAAGGCGACGCAGCCGGGCGCGCTGGCCGACGGCACCTACACGATCACGTCGGCCTTCAGCGGCAAGTGCGTCGACATCGCGGCGGCGTCCACTGCCAACGGCGCGCAGGTTCAGCAGTACCAGTGCAATGGCACCGGCGCGCAGAAGTTCGCGATCACGAACATGGGCCAGGGCTGGTACCGCTTGATCAATACCAACAGCGGCAAGGCGATCGACATCGCCTCGGCGTCCACCGCCGACGGCGCCAAGGTGCAGCAATACACCGACAACGGCACGAGCGCGCAGCGCTTCTCGATCAAGCCGGGCTCGGACGCCACCACCTTCGTCCTCACCAACGAAGGCAGCGGCAAGTGCCTGGACGTGGCCGACTGGAGCACCAACGACAGCGCGAAGATCCAGCAGTGGACGTGCTCGGGCAACGTCAACCAGGCCTGGCGCTTCACGAAGCAGTGAGCGGAGACTGCTTGCGCAAATCGGCACGCCGATTTGCGCAAGCGCTCAGTGGCGCAGCGCGAAGCGCGCCAGCTCGACGAAGCGTCCGTGCTCCACGCAGCCGACGACCAGCGCGTCGATGGTGCCGGCGATGTCGATGCCGTCGGCGTTGATCGCGTCGCACAGCGCGGCCGCGGCATCGACGTCGGCCGCGTGGCCGACGGTCATGTGGGCGACGAACTGCACGTCGTGCCGCAGGTGCGGCGCCATCGGGCCCGTGTAGAGCCGGTCATGCAGCGTGGTCAGCTGGTTGCGGCCCAGGTCGGGCACCAGGTAGACGACGCCGCGGGCGGCGCCCTCGTCCGGCTCGGTCTCGAGGCACGTGAACGGAAACGAGACGGTGGACGCCGCGATCGTGCGGACATGGTCGACGTAGATTGCCTCGTCGACGGCGTCGCAGGCGAACAGCAGCGTGAAATGCGGCCCCAGCACGCTCACCTGGCGGTCGTGCCTTGCGCGAATGCCGGCGATGATTCGCGCGTCCTCCTCGCCGAGGCTCGGGAACGCGACGGTGTAGAGCTTGCGCATGAGCAGATTTTGTAGCACGGCCGGGCCAGACGACAATCCCGTCCATGCCCACCCCGCGCCTCGTCCAACGCCTCGGCCTCGCCATCATCGCCATCGGCTTCGTCGCCGGCGCTGCCGCCTACGTCACCGCCTCCGCCGACCCCGCCACCGACCAGCTCGCCCAGCAGCGCGAGATGCGCGAACTGGCACGCCTGGGCGGCACGGCCACGGTGCAGACCGTCAAGTTCAACCTGTGGCTGGGCTCGCTGTGGCACGGCGAGCGGCTGGCGGGCACGCTCGCGCTGCTAGGCCTGGTCGTCGGCGGCGCCTGCTGGAAGATCGGCGAGCTGATGGGCGAGGACGTCGACGAGGCCTAGCGTGCCCTGCCCGCCCGGCGCGAGAGCGCGAGCAGCAGGGCCGAGCCGAGGCTCATCAGCGCGAGGCTGCCGTTCTCGGGCACGCTGCCGGCGATCGTGCCGACCGTCCAGAAGCCCGAGGCGTCCGCGTCGCCGCGATCCGCGGTCGGCACGTGCTGGTCGACGCCGCTGCCGTCCGTGTAGTCGAAGCCGACGATGTTCGGGTTCGACGGATCGGTCAGCTGCACGTTGTCGGCCGGCTGGCCGGTCAGCTTCGCGGCATAGAACGTCGGATAGCCGTAGATCGCGCTCGGCGGCGACGACAGGTCCTGCACGTAGAATGCGTAGCTGGTGACCTGGCCGCCCGCGATCGTCAGCTGCGGGCCGGACACGCCGAACAGGCCGGCGTTGTCGGTCAGCGTCAGGTAGCCGTCGGTGGCGACGTACGAGAACCCGGCGGGCAACTCGGACGGATCGGCGAAGTTGTACGAGCCGTCCGCCAGCGCCACGGGCACCGTGAACGCGAACGTGAACTCGACGCCGGGGCCGCCCCCGAATCCGAGGATCGGGCTGCTGTCGTAGGTGTAGGTCTCGGAGGCCTGCACGGCGGTGCAGGCGAGCGCGCCGAGCAGGAGCAGCGCTGCGGGCTTGGAGAAGTTCATCGAGTCCTCCCGTTCCACGCGAGGCCCGCGAAGCAGGCCTGGTGAATCCAGGGTAGGACGCGAGGTTGCGGGCGTCAACACCATTTTGGGTGACGCCGTGCATACGGGTGCCTGTACGGGTGTCCGGCCGGAGCGGCCGGGCGCGCCGCGATCAGACCTGCATGTTCATGATGTCGGTGTAGGACTGCACCAGCCGGTTGCGCACGGAGATCGCGGCCTGGAAGCCGATCTGCGCCTTCTGCATCTGCACCATCGTCTGCTCGAGACTGACGGTGGGGTTGTCCATCTGCAGCTCGTTCTGCATCGTCTGGGCCTGGTTCTGCATGTCGCTGACGCCCTTCAAGGCGTCGGTCAATGCAGAGCCGAAGCCGGCCTTCGAGGTGCCCGACGTCGATCCGGCGGAGCCGGAACCGCCGGCGATGGGCGTGCCGTCGGTGCGCAGCCCCGCGCGCGCGACGGCGGCGGCGAAGTCGAAGGGCTTGAGCTTGACGTCCATCACCATGGGGCGCTCCTCGTCACCCGGCCGGCCACGGGGCGACGCGCCGCGGCAGGGGCGGTGTCGCGCGAGGGACGGAGGGCGGGTTCGGCTGGCATGGTCTGAACTTTAGCGACGGCACGTGTAACAGAAGAAGAGATCTGCTGGACAAACGTCAGCCTTCTCGTGGCTTCGTCGGGGGGCCCGAGGCTAAAGAATGCGTTCATTGCGCCGAGGCTGGGTCTCGTCCTGTCCAGCCCAGGCGCCAAAGCAAACAACCCAGGTCACTCCCCGACATCCATGGAACAAGCTCTCGCCACCGCCGTTCCCCTCGCCGTCGTCCCCGGTCCGCTCGATCGCCTGGTCGCGATGCCGGCCGGCGCGAAGATGAAGCTGGGCGTCGGGCTCGCGGGCCTGGTGGCCGTGATCGTCGCGATCGGCCTGTGGAGCTCGCAGGGCGACTACGGCGTGCTGTTCGCGAACCTGCCCGACAAGGAAGGCGGCGCCGTCGTCGCCCAGCTGGCCACGATGCAGGTGCCCTACAAGTTCGCCGCCGGCGGCAGTGCGATCATGATCCCGTCCGACAAGGTCAACGAAGTGCGCCTGAAGCTGGCCGCCGCCGGCCTGCCCAAGTCCAGCGTGATCGGCTTCGAGCTGATGGACAACGCCAAGTTCGGCCAGACGCAGACGCAGGAACGCGTCAACCTGCAGCGCGCGCTCGAAGGCGAGCTGACGCGCACGATCAGCTCCATCGACGCGGTCGAGTCGGCGCGCGTGCACCTGGCGCTGCCCAACCAGAACGGCTTCTTCCGCGAGCAGCAGAAGCCCAGCGCGTCCGTCGTGCTGATGCTGCGCGGCGGCCGCACGCTCGACCGTTCGCAGCTGGCCGGCATCGTCCACCTGGTCGCCTCCAGCGTGCCCGAGCTGCAGACCAAGGACGTCAGCGTGCTCGACCAGACCGGCGCGCTGCTGACCGAGAACTCCGACCGCAACGTCGCCGGCCTCGACGCCACCCAGCTGCAGTACGTCACGCAGATGGAGCAGGGCTACACCAAGCGCATCCAGGAACTGCTGGAGCCGGTGGTCGGCCGCGAGAACCTGCGTGCCACGGTCACCGCCGACATCGACTTCTCGCAGAGCGAGGCCACGTCCGAGCAGTTCAAGCCGAACGGCAACCCGGCCGACGCGACGGTGCACAGCCAGCAGATCAACGACAACGGCGGCAGCGCCGGCAACGTGCCGTCCGGCGTGCCGGGCGCGACGACCAACCAGCCGCCCGTGCCGGCCACCGCGCCGATCAACGGCGCGTCGGCACCGCTGCAGGCCGCGCAGGGCGGCACGGTCGGTGCCAACGGGCACCGCGAGGTCACCACCAACTACGAGGTCGACCGCACCGTGCGCGTCACGCGCAACGCGACCGGCCTGGTGCGCCACCTCAATGCCGCGGTCGTCGTCAACCAGAAGGTCAACACGGATGCGAAGGGCAAGACCACCAGCACGCCGCTGACGCAGGAAGAGATGGACAAGCTCACGGCGCTGGTGCAGGAAGCCATCGGCTTCGACCAGACCCGCGGCGATTCGGTCAAGGTGATCAACGCGCCGTTCAAGGCCGAGGCCGCGATGAAGGCCGACGAGGTGCCGCTGTGGAAGCAGCAGTGGCTGCTCGACCTGCTGCGCGCCGGCGCCGTGCCCGCGGGCCTGACGCTGGTCGCGCTGGCCGTGCTGTTCGGCCTGGTGCGCCCGGCCGTGATGGCCGCGCTCGCGCCGCCGGTCGTCGAGGCCAAGGAAGAAGGCCTGAACGCCGTGGTCGACGACGCCCACGAGCTGTCGATGGACGCGCTGCCCGAACTGCTCGAGGCGCCGCACATGGCCAAGAAGCTGGAGAGCGCGCGCCAGCTCGCCAAGGACAACCCCACGGCCGTCGCCAACATCGTGCGCGACTGGGTCAACGGCGAAGAAGCCGCCTGAAGCAGACCCTCGGATCAGGACAAGAACGACATGCCGCTGCCCAAATCGAACAAGGATGACCAAGGCGTCGAGGACGCCGCGATCCTGCTGATGTCCCTCGGCGAGGAAGAGGCCGCCGCCGTCTTCAAGCACCTCGCGCCCAAGGAAGTGCAGAAGCTGGGCGAGACCATCGCCCGCATGAAGTCGATCACGCGCGAGCGCATGGACGGCGTGCTCGACAAGTTCGGCACGGTCGCGCAGTCGCAGCACGTGCTGGTGCAGGACACCGACGAATACGTCAAGGCCGTGCTGCGCAAGGCGCTCGGCGAGGACAAGGCCAACCTGCTGATCGACCGCATCCTCCAGGGCAGCGACGTCACCGGCATCGAATCGCTCAAGTGGATGGACGCGGGCTCGGTGGCCGAGCTGCTGCGCAACGAGCATCCGCAGATCGTCGCGGCCATCCTCGTGCACCTGGACTTCGACCAGTCCTCGGGCGTGCTGAAGTCGTTCACCGAACGCCAGCGCAACGAGGTGCTGATCCGCATTGCCACGCTGGACGGCATCCAGCCGTCCGCGCTCAAGGATCTCAACGAAGTGATGAGCAAGGTGCTCGCCGGCGGCGAGAAGCTGAAGAAGGCGTCGCTGGGCGGCGTCAAGACGGCGGCCGAAATCATCAACCTGATGGGCTCGTCGGTGGAGACCTCGGCGCTCGACTACATCCGCGAGGCGGACAACGAGCTGGCCCAGAAGATCATGGACAACATGTTCACGTTCGACGACCTCAACAAGCTCGACGACAAGGGCTTCCAGTCGCTGCTCAAGGAAGTGCAGAGCGAGTCGCTGGTCATCGCGCTCAAGGGCGCCGCGCCGGAGCTGCGCGAGAAGGTGTTCCGCAACATGTCCAGCCGCGCTGCCGAGACGCTGCGCGAGGACCTCGATTCGCGCGGCCCGGTGCGGGTGTCGGAAGTCGAGTCCGAGCAGAAGGAAATGCTGAAGATCGTCCGCCGCCTGGTCGACGAGGGCCAGATCGTGCTGGCTTCGGGAGGCGCCGATGACTTCCTCTAAAGCCTCGACGTTCCACGCCCGCGTCAACGAGGACTTCGACAAGCAGGCCCCCGTGCCGCCGCGCGGCGCGCCGCAGTCGCGCTTCATCCCGCGCGAGGAGCTCGAGGGCTTCGCCGCGTGGCGCCCGGGTTCGTTCGGCAGCGGCGCGACGCCGTCGCCGCATCCGGCCGACCGCCCCGAGAACAAGGTGCACGCCGCGCCGCCGCCGCCCCCGCCGCCGCCGACCGAGGCCGAGTGGCTGGCCGAAGTGCAGCACGCGCGCGAGGGCGGGTACCAGGACGGGTATCGCGACGGCCAGGTCGCGCTCGAGGCGTTCAAGGAGAATTTCTCGCGCCAGATGGCCGCCCAGTTCGGCGCGCTGCTGGCCAACCTCGATGACCAGTGGAACGGCCTGGAAGAGCAGATGGCGCTGGCCGTCACGCGCACCGCCGTGCAGCTGGCGCGCCAGGTCGTGCGCCACGAGCTGGACACGCGGCCCGAGATCGTCGCCAAGGTCGCGCAGGAGGCAGTCAACGCCATCGTGCTGTCGGCACGCCACCTGCGCGTGCGGCTGCACCCGGCCGACCTTCCGCACGTGATGGCCGGCGCCGGCGAGGCGCTGAAGGCGCGCGACGCACGCCTCGTCGCCGACCCGACGATCGAACCGGGCGGCTGCATCGTCGACTCGGACCTCGGCCAGGTCGACGCCCGCATCGGCACCCGCTGGGCCGCCGCCGCCGCCGTCTTCGGCCGCGAGGACACGTGGGACGCGCCCGAGATCATCGTCGGAGGCCTCCCCGAATGATGGCGTCGACTCCCGCCCCCGAACGTGGCGCGCGCTGGCAGCGCTACCTTGCCGACATCGAGAACTACGCGAGCGTGCCGCAGCCGCTCGAGATGCAGGGCACGCTGGTGCGCGTGACCGGCCTCGTGCTCGAGGCCGCCGGCGTGCGCGTGCCCGTGGGCTCGGTGTGCGACGTCTCCGGCTCGCCCAACGAGCCGCCGGTCACCGCCGAGGTCGTCGGCTTCGACGGCGACCGCGCCTTCCTGATGCCCACCGGCGAGCTGCACGGGATGGCCAGCGGCGCGCGCGTGATGCCGCGCGCCCTGCCGCACCTGCCGCCGCAGTTCGGCGTCGAGAACCACCCTTGGCGCCGCAGCGAGGATCGCGGCCTGCACCTGCCGATGGGCGCGGGCCTGCTGGGCCGCGTCGTCGATGCGCATGGCCGGCCGCTCGACCGCCTCGGCCCGCTGCACGACGTGCGCGACGAGCCGATGACGCGCCGCTCGATCAACGCGATGGAGCGCGACCCCGTGCGCACGCCGCTCGACACCGGCGTTCGCGCGATCAACTCGATGCTCACCGTCGGCCGCGGCCAGCGCATCGGCCTGTTCGCCGGCACCGGCGTCGGCAAGTCGGTGCTGATGGGCATGATGGCGCGCTACACGCAGGCCGACGTGATCGTCGTCGGGCTGATCGGCGAACGCGGCCGCGAAGTCAAGGAATTCATCGAGGACATCCTCGGCGAGGACGGTCTCGCGCGCTCCGTGGTCGTGGCCGCGCCGGCCGACGCGCCGCCGCTCGTGCGCATGCAGGGCGCGAACTACGCGACGGCCGTGGCCGAGCACTTCCGCGACCGCGGCCAGCACGTGCTGCTGCTGATGGACTCGCTGACCCGCTTCGCGATGGCGCAGCGCGAGATCGCGCTGGCCATCGGCGAGCCGCCCGCCACGCGCGGCTATCCGCCCAGCTGCTTCGCCAAGCTGCCGCAGCTCGTCGAGCGCTCCGGCAACGCCGGCGCCGGCGGCGGCTCCATCACCGCTTTCTACACGGTGCTGACCGAGGGCGACGATCCGCAGGATCCGATCGCCGACGCGGCCCGAGGCATCCTCGACGGCCACATCGTGCTGTCGCGCGAGCTGGCCGAGTCGGGCCACTTCCCGGCCATCGACGTCGAGAAGTCGATCTCGCGCGTGATGACCAGCGTCGCCCCGCGCGACCACCTCGCCGCGGCGCGCATCGCGCGCCAGGCGCTGTCCAAGGTGACCAAGGCGCGCGACCTGATCCAGCTCGGCGCGTACACGCCGGGCGCCGATCCGGAGCTCGACGCCGCCGTCAAGATGAGCCCGAAGCTGACCGCGCTGCTGCAGCAGGACATGCACGAGCGCGCGACGATGGCCGAGAGCAAGCATCAGTTGACCAAGGCGATCCAGCTGTGAGTGATCACGCATGAAACGCCTCGCCCTGCTCAAGACCCTGCTCGAACGCGAACAGAAGCGCCGCGACGAGCAGATGGCGGCCGTGCGCAACGCGGTGGCCAACGCCGAGGCGCAGCAGCAGCAGGCCGACGGCCTCACCGGATACCGCAGCGAGTATTGCCGGAAGTGGTCGGCGCAGTTCCAGCAGGCCGCGCAGATGGAGATCCTGCGCAGCTACCACGGCTTCCTGTCGCGCCTGGACCAGGCGATCACGCAGCAGGCCCCGGTCGTCGAGCACGCGCGGCGCATGGTCGACGCGCAGCGCCAGCGACTGGTCGAGCGCGAGATCCGCGTGGCCACCGTCGAGCGCCTGATCCAGCGGCGCGAGGCCTTGCTGGCCAAGGTGGCCGACCGGCGCGACCAGAAGAACCTCGACGAGCTGGCCCAGCGCCTGAGCGCCACGCGCGCGCAGGCCGGCATGTCCTGAACCCGAATTCCCTTTCTCCGAGAGCGACATCATGACCCTGCCCACCGGCAATCACCCCCGCGTCCACTCCAGCACGCACGCGTCGCACGCCTCCCACGCGCACGCGGCCCACGCCGCGAGCAAGGCCAAGGCGAGCCTCGCCGCCGAGGAAGGCGAGGGCGGCGGCTTCGCGGCGCAGCTGTTGAAGGCGCAGCCCGCGGCCGGCAAGGACCTCAAGGCCGCCGATGCCAAGCCCAAGGCCGAGGCCGCCAGGAAGCCGACTGACGACAAGGACGGCCAGGCCAGCGCCGACGCCAACGATGCGAAGGACGGCAAGGACGACAAGGACGCGAAGGCCGAGGCCCGGCCGGCGCTCGACCCGGCCGCGCTGCTGGCGCAGCAGCAACAGCAGCCCATCGCGCCGCCCACGACCTCGCTGGCCGACAAGACCGCCGCGGCGGACGACCACGACGACTTCGCCACCGACCCGCTGGGCGCGCTGCGCAAGGCGGCGTCCGCCAAGGCGGGCAAGGACGACGGCAAGGCCGCGCTGATGGCCGGCCTGGGCGCCGGCAAGCAGCCGGCGGGCTCGGCCGGGGCCGCTGCAACCGGCGTGGGCGCCAAGGGCGCGACGACCGGCGAGATCACCGCCGCGCTGGCCAAGGCCGACGAGGCCGTCAAGGCCGCCACCGACGCCCGCGACGCGCTCGCCGCGATGCTGCCGCAGCCCGACCCGATGGCCGTGCAGGCCGGCGCGGTCGGCGCGCCGTCGAACGCCCTGATGGACGCCAACCAGGGCGCGCAGCAAGCGTCGCAGACGCCGCCGGCGCAGGCCACGCTGCCCATGCCGCCGCAGGCGCCGGCCTTCGCGCCGGCGCTGGGCCACCAGATCGACGTCTGGATGAAGGGCGGCGTGCAGCACGCCGAGGTGCAGCTGAGCCCGCAGGACCTGGGCCCGATCCGGGTCAAGATCGAGATGCAGGGCGACCAGACCCGCGTCCACATGAGCGCCGACGTGCAGTCCACGCGCGACGCGCTGCAGCAGGCGATGCCGCAGCTGTCCCAGCAACTGGGCCAGGTCGGCATCAGCCTGACCGGCGGCGGTGTGTCGGACCAGCCGACGTTCCAGCAATCCCAGGCGCAGGCCCAGGCGAACGCCGGCGGCTTCGGCGGCGGCCGCTCGGGCAACGGCGGCTCGCAGGAGGCCGGTCAAGGCGGTCTCGAGGAGATCGCCGCGGCCTCGGCCGCCCGCCAGATGGCCCAGCGCCGGGGCCTGCTCGACACCTACGCCTGAGCGAGGGCCGACCCGGCCGGGAGGCCGGAGTACCGTTCCCCGTCGGGGTCAGGTCTTGCCTTTTGCCTAGCCTGCTAAGCAAAAGGCAAGACCTGACCCCATTCAGGGTTCGTTTGGCGTCGAGCTTTCCCGACAACCCGCTCGGCTGCCGGCAGCGCGACTGTAGGGGCTGACGGTTTTTCTGCCGCTTTTCGGCTCATTCGAATGGACGCCGGATCTCAATAATCGTCTCCAACGATGCGCGCCTGTGCGCGCGTTCAACAAATTCGTCCAGGAGTTCGATCCATGTCCGCTGCTGCCGCTGCCGCAGATGCTCCCGCCGCCAAGCCTGGTGGCAAGAAGAAGCTGGTCGTCATGATCGCCGTCGCGGCGATCGTGCTGGGCGGCGGTGGCGTGGGCGCGCTGGTGTACATGAAGAAGCAGAAGGCGGCTGCGGAAGCCGCCGCCGCGGCGGAAGACGGCGACGGCGACGCCACGCCGGCCAAGTCCGAGAAGAAGAAGGAAAAGGGCGAGAAGCCCGTCTTCGTGCCGATGGATCCGTTCGTCGTCAACCTGGCCGACCACGAGGCCGATCGCTACGCGCAGATCGGCATCACGCTGGAAGTGCCCGACGAGAAGGTCAGCGAGGAGATCAAGACCTACCTGCCGGCCATCCGCAACAACATCCTGCTGCTGCTCGCGCACAAGTCCTCGGCCGACCTGGCCGGGGGCGACGGCAAGGAACTGCTGGCCAAGCAGATCCGCCACGAGGCGCTGAAGGCGATGGGCGAGGACGTGGACGACGACGATGCCGGGGCAGCCCCGGCGGCCGACGACGCCTCCGCGTCCGCGCCGGCCAAGAAGAAGAAAAAGCACAAGAAGGAAGCGGCCGAGAACGCGCCGATCCGTTCGGTGCAGTTCTCCAGCTTCATCATCCAGTAACCGCACGCCTGACCGACAGCCAGCGCAGCCATGAATCAGCAGATTCTTTCGCAAGACGAAGTGGATGCCCTCCTGCAGGGCATCACCGGCGAGAGCCAGAAGCTCGAGCAGGAAGAGCAGGTCGAAGGCAGCATCCGAAACTACGACCTGGCCAACCAGGAGCGGATCGTTCGCGGCCGCATGCCGACGATGGAGATCATCGGCGAGCGCTTCGCGCGCAACATCCGCATCGGGCTGTTCAACTTCATCCGCAAGAGCCCGGAAGTCTCGATCAACGGCATCAAGGTGCAGAAATACTCGGCCTTCCTGCGCGAGATCGTGGTGCCGACCAACTTCAACATCGTCTCGGTGCGACCGCTGCGCGGCTCCGGGCTGATCGTGTGCGACCCGAGTCTCGTCTTCGCGGTGATCGACGCGCTGTTCGGCGGCGTCGGCAAGTTCCACACGCGCATCGAGGGCCGCGACTTCTCGCCGACCGAGCAGCGCGTGATCCAGCGCCTGGTCGACTGCATCATCACCGAGTACCGCAACGCGTGGCAGGGCATCTATCCGCTGGATCTCGACTACCAGCGCTCGGAGATGCAGCCGCAGTTCGCCAACATCGCCACGCCCAGCGAGATCGTCGTCGCCTCCAGCTTCACGCTCGAAGTGGGCGAGACCTCGGGGTCGGTGCACTTCTGCATTCCGTACTCGACGCTGGAGCCGATCCGCGACGTGCTTTATTCGACGATCCAGGGCGACTCGGTCGAACCCGACCGCCGCTGGGTCAACCTGCTCAAGGCGCAGATCCAGTCGGCCGAGGTGGACCTCGTGGCCGAGCTGGGCACCGCGCCGGCGACGGTGGAGCAGCTGCTGTCGTTCAAGCCCGGCGACTTCGTCGAGCTGGACCTGGATCCGATGATCCAGGCCAAGGTCGACGGGGTTCCGGTGTTCGACTGCCACTACGGCACGTCGACGGGCAAGTACGCGATCAAGATCGATCGCTTGTTGACCAGCTCGAACCTGAGCTGGCTGGGAGAGAGCAATGGCAGCTGAAGAGATGAGCGACGACGACGCGATGGCCGCGGAGTGGGCGGCCGCGCTGGCGGAGTCCAAGCCGGAGCCCGCGGGCGGCATGAGCGGTGCGATCCAGACCGAGACCGTCGCGCCCGCGAACTTCACGAACTTCGCATCGACCGAAGGGATCACCGGGGCCGGCAACGACCTCAACATGATCCTCGACATCCCGGTGCAGCTGACCGTGGAGCTGGGCCGCACGCGCATCCCGATCAAGCACATCCTGCAGCTGGCGCAAGGCTCGGTCGTCGAGCTCGACGCGCTGGCCGGCGAGCCGATGGACGTGCTGGTCAACGGCTTCCTGATCGCCCAGGGCGAGGTGGTGGTCGTCAACGACAAGTTCGGCATCCGCCTGACCGACATCGTGACGCCCAGCGAGCGCATGCGCCGCTTGAGCCGGACCTGATCGGCTGGATCGAAACAACCGTCCCGCCGCAGGCGGAGACAAGCCCTCGGGAAGCGAGGGTCACCACCCGAGCCGAACCGAGCTCCCCCTTGGGGGGCAGCGACCAGCGGGAGCGTGGGGGCCGTCATTCCTGACAAAGAGAAACCCCCGATGACTACTTCCCTGATGCCCCTGCTGGCATTCCTGATCGTGATCGCGATGATCCCCGTCGCGCTGTGGATGATGAAGCGCGCCGGCATCGGCGGTGCGGCGCCCGCAGGCAGCGTGCTGCGCCACGTCTCCCAACTCAGCCTCGGCACGTCGCAGCGCGTGACCGTCGTCGAGATCGCCGTCGGCGCCGAGCGCCACTGGCTCGTGCTGGGCGTGACCGGCGAGCGCGTGACGCAGCTCGCGAGCTATCCGGCTCCCGACGTCGGCACGGTGCCGTCGGCGCCCGCGCACAACGCCGCCGTCAACCAGCTGATCGCGCGCTGGCGCGGCGCCACCGGCGCGCAGGGTGGCCGCGATGAATAAGTTCCTCAAGGCAGTGGCCGTCGCCGCCTCGCTCGCGATGCCGGCGTTCGCCGCGTTCGCGCAGGCCACGCCGGCCGTCGCCGGGCCGAGCCTGCCGCTGCTGGTGGGCGCGGGCGGTGGCGGCGGTGCCAACTTCTCGGTGCCCATCCAGACGCTGCTGTTCTTCACGGCGCTGTCGTTCCTGCCGGCGATCCTGCTGATGATGACGGGCTTCACGCGCATCGTGATCGTGCTGTCGCTGTTCCGCCAGGCGATCGGCACGCAGGCCGCGCCGCCCAACCAGGTCATCACCGGACTGTCGCTGTTCCTCACGTTCTTCGTGATGTCGCCGACGATCGACAAGGTCTACACCGACGCGTGGCAGCCCTACCAGGCCAACCAGATCAGCTTCACCGACGCGCTCGACAAGGGCCAGGTGCCGATGCGCGCGTTCATGCTCAAGCAGACGCGGCAGTCCGACGTGCAGCTGTTCTCCAAGCTCGCGAAGCTGCCCGCCGACGTCAAGGGCGACGCGGTGCCGTTCAAGGTACTGGTGCCGGCCTTCGTCGCCAGCGAGCTGAAGACGGCGTTCCAGATCGGCTTCCTGATCTTCATCCCGTTCCTGATCATCGACATGATCGTCGCGAGCGTGCTGATGTCGCTGGGCATGATGATGCTGTCGCCGGTGCTCGTGGCGCTGCCGTTCAAGCTGATGCTGTTCGTGCTGGCCGACGGCTGGAACCTGCTGCTCGGCTCCCTCGCCGCCAGCTTCGCGACCTGAGCAGGTGAGGGCGGTTCGCCGCCCTTATCCGACGCTTGCGCCGGCGCCATGCCGGCAACATCCCATCATCCCAATTCGCCAGGAAACGACTCCGCCATGGACGCCGCACAAGTCTTCACCGTCGGTCAGCAAGCCCTCTACACGCTGCTCACCGTCGCCGCGCCGGTGCTGCTGGTGGTGCTCGTCGTCGGCATCCTCGTGAGCATCTTCCAGGCCGCCACGCAGATCAACGAGGCCACGCTGACCTTCGTGCCCAAGCTGCTCGCCGCCGTCGCGGTGATGGGCGTCGCGGGGCCATGGATGCTGACCTCGCTGGTCGAATACCTGCGCAGCGTGCTGCTGTCGCTGCCGTCGGCGGCGTCCTGATGCTTCTCGCGCATCGCGCACGATGATCTCGCTCAGCGAAGCCCAGATCATGGCCTGGCTCACGCCGGTGCTGTGGCCGTTCATCCGCGTGCTGGCGCTGTTCTCGTCGATGCCGGTGCTGGGCCAGCGCAACGTGCCGATCCGCGTGCGCATCGCGCTGGCGTTCTTCATCGCCCTCGGCGTCTCGGGCACCGTGCCGCCGTCCGCGGCCGCCAACGTGCCGCTCGACTCGCCCGCCGCGATCCTGCTGATCGTGCAGCAGGTGCTGATCGGCCTGTCGCTGGGCTTCGCGGTGCGCATCATCTTCACGGCCATCGAGTTCGCCGGCGAGATCATCGGCCTGCAGATGGGCCTGAACTTCGCGGGCTTCTTCGACCCCGCCACCGCGCAGCAGGCCACCGCCACGAGCAGCCTGTTCTCGACGATGGTGGCCTTCCTGTTCATCGCGATGAACGGCCACCTGCTGGTGATCGAGGCCGTCGTGCAGAGCCTGGTGGCCTTCCCGGTCTCGCCCGAGCCGTTCGCGTTCCTGCACGCCGTGCGGCCCGAGACCTGGGGCGCGGAGATCTTCCGCCTCGGCCTGTGGATCGCGCTGCCGCTGATCGCGATGCTGCTGTTCGTCAACATGATGCTGGGCGTCATCGCGCGCGTCGCGCCGCAGATCAGCATCTTCTCGGTCGGCTTCCCGATCACGCTGGGCGTCGGCCTGGTCGGCGTGATGTTCACGCTGCCGCTGCTGCAGGGGCCGTTCACGGCCGCGCTGGAGCAGATGCTGACGATGTTCCGCTAGGAACTAAACTCGCGCGCTCCGCCACGAGCTTTGCGCGCATGTCCGCAGCCGGACCCCGTCCCACCGCCCTGATCGATTTCCGCTCGCCCGACGACGGCGTCGCGCCGCTGCGCCTCGCGTTCGGGGCGCCGCGCGAGCTGCTGCGCGCCACGAGCCTCGACGCGGTCGCGCCGTTGCTCGCGCGCGTGGACGCGCTGGCGCGCGCGGGGGCGTGGTGCGTCGGCTATCTCTGCTACGAGGCGGCGGGCGCGTTCGATGAGGCCTTCGAGACGCATGCGCCGTCGGATCCCGCGCGCCCGCTGGCGGCGTTCGCCGTCTACGACGCGCCGCTGTCCGACGACGCCGCGTTCGACGATGCCGGAACCGCCACCGTGCGCTGGACGGGCGGCCCGCGGCGCGACGCCTTCGACACGGCGATCGCCGAGATCCTGCGCGCGATCGCCGACGGCGAGGTCTACCAGGTCAACGCCACCGCGCCGCTGACCGGCACGCTGCACGGCGATCCGCTCGCGCTGTTCGCCGCGCTGCGCCGCGCGCAGCCCAACGCCTACGCCGCGTACCTCGACTTCGGCAACGATACCGATGACCGTATCCTCTCGGTCTCGCCGGAGCTGTTCTTCGACTGGCGCGGCGATCGCATGCTGGCCCGGCCGATGAAAGGCACCGCGCCGCGCGGCGCCACGCCGGAGGAGGACGCCGCGCAGTCCGCCCACCTGCGCAGCGCCGCCAAGGAGCGCGCCGAGAACCTGATGATCGTCGACCTGCTGCGCAACGACCTCTCGCGCATCGCCGAGCCGCATTCCGTGCGCGTGCCGCGGCTGTTCCACACCGAGGCGTGGCCGACGGTGTGGCAGATGAGCTCCGATGTCGTCGCCACGACACGGCCCGGCACCACGCTGGCCGACGTCTTCGGCGCGCTGTTCCCGTGCGGCTCGATCACCGGCGCGCCCAAGGTGCAGGCGATGCGTCTCATCCGCGAGCTCGAGCCCGAGCCGCGCGGCATCTACTGCGGCGCGGTCGGCGTCGTGCAGCCCGGCGGCGCGGCGACCTTCAACGTGCCGATCCGCACCCTCGCGCTGCGCGGGGACGCGGTGCGCTGCGGCATCGGCAGCGGCATCACGGCCGACGCCACCGCCGCCGGCGAGTGGGACGAATGGCGCCACAAGCGCGCCTTCGTCGACCGTGCGAGCCAGGCCTTCGAGCTGCTGGAGACGCTGCGCCTGGAGGACGGCGAGTTCGTCGACGTCGAGGCCCACCTCGCGCGCATGGCCGAGGCCGCGGCGCACTTCGCGTTCGCCCCGCCGCTGGCGTCGGCACGCGGCGCGCTGGCCGAACTGCGCGCCGCGCACGCGAGCGGCCGCTGGCGCGTGCGCCTGCTCGCGGACCGCGCGGGCGTCGCGCGCGCGCAGGCGTTCGCGCTCGCGCCCACGCAGGCGCCGGTGCGCGTGCGGCTGGCCGAGCGCCCGTTCGCCGGCAGCGACGGCGAATTCGTGCGCTTCAAGACCACGCAGCGCGCGCACTACGACGCGTTCGCGCCGGCCGGCGAAGACGTTTTCGACACGCTGCTGTGGAACGAACGCGGCGAGCTGACGGAGTTCACGCGCGGCAACGTGGCGCTGCGCATCGCGGGCCGCTGGCTGACGCCGTCGTCGAAGTCGGGCCTGCTGCCGGGCATCGCGCGGGCGCGGCTGCTGCGCGAGGGCGTCATTGAAGAGGCGGTGCTGACGCGCGACGATCTCGCGCGCGCCGACGGCGTCGCGTTCTTCAACAGCCTGCGCGGCTGGCTCGGCGCGACGCTCGCGCCCTAGTTCGAGACCGCCAGCGCGACGGATTGATCGATCGCTTCCTGCACCGACACCTTGTCGGCCGTCGCGTCGCCCGCGCCGGCGGGCGCAGCGGTCCAGGTCTCGACGAGCTGGCACTGCCGCGGGCCTTCGCCGCCCGGCACGTCGCACGCGAAGGTCGAGACGCGCGGCGCGGCGAGGCAGGCGGCCAAGAACGCGACGAGGGCCGCGGAGCCGATGTATCCCAGCAGGAAGAAGTGACGTTCGCCCATGCGCGGTCCGAATGGCGTGCGCACGGGGAGGGGAGTGCGCCGTACCTTCAGTGTCGCGAACGCAGCCGCCTCGCGGTCGGCGGATGAGCGGTTGTCCTTGACGGCATTTCGCGCCCGCGGCGACGTCAGCTCGCGAGCTTGATCTCGTTGCGCGCCAGCGTGTCGACGATCGCGTAGTAGGCCCGGCTGAGGATCGCGGAGCGCGCGAACTGCTTGCCGTCGTACCAGGCCCACAGCTCGAGCACGATGGCCGACGCCGCCACGCTCGTGATCGCGACCTCGGGCTTCGGGTCCGCGAGCAGGCCGGCCTGCTGCGCGGCCTCGAGCAGCAGCGTCTCGACGCGCCGCACGTCCTGGCCCCCCGCGATGGGCACCGGCACGCGCAGCCGCACGGTCTGGCGCAGGTAGCTGTAATTGGTGACGTTGCTGGTGATGAAGCTCTGGTTCGGGACGAGGATCGCGACCTGGTCGGGCGTGACCACCGTCGTGCGGCGCGCGCCCACTTCCTTGACCACGCCCTCGACGCCCGCGACCTCGATGCGGTCGCCGATCTCGATCGGCCGCTCCAGCAGCACGATCAGCCCGCTGATGAAGTTGCTGATGATGTTCTGCAGCCCGAAGCCGACGCCCACGCCGAGCGCGCTGCCGACGATGGCGAAGGCCGTCAGCTCGATGCCCGCGTTCTGCAGGATGACGACGGCGCCGAAGATCAGCACCGCGTAGTGCACGAGCCCGGCGATGGCCAGCCGCTGGCCCTCCTGCATGTGCGTGCGGCCCAGCAGCCGGTTGAGCGTCCAGCGGCTGAAGCGGCCGGCCACGAGCCACAGCACGAGCGCCGAGATCGTCAGCTTGACCAGCGTGAAGACGGTGATCTCCGACTTGCCGATGCTGAAGAGGTCGACGTTGTAGGCGGCGAGCGTGTGCGTGAAGTTGGACCAGTCCAAGAGGCCTCCTGCTGGAAAAGCGATTCGTCAGGTGGCAATTCTCGTGCGAAGCGAGCGGCAGGGCGCTATGCTCGCGTCGTTGCCGAGACGTGGAGGGTTCGTGAAATGACCGCCCATCGCTGGATTCCCGAGGCACCTGCGCCCGACGGCGCGTGGATGCGCGGCTTCACGTCGCGCCTGCTCGAAATGCGCCCGGACCTGCCCGTGTTCACGGCGCGTCACATGGCGCCGCAGGCGTTCGCGGCGATGCACCTGCTGTCGCCGGCCGAGGCGGCCGAGCTGTGGGATGAGCGCATGCTGGCAACCAACCGGGCCTGGCGCGGGCTGGCGGGGCGGTGACCGCCGCAGCCGATCCGGCCGCTTCGGGCGTCCCGGATTGGGCGCCGCTGCGCGCGGCCATCCTCGAGCGCGATGCCAACGCGAAGCGCCTCGCGCTGATCCGCGAGATCGAGAGCTGGCTCGTCCAGCCGTGGGAGGCCGCGCTCGCGGCGTGCGTGGCGGCGTCGCCGACGCTGGAGCGGGCGCGCGAGGTCAACGCCTTGCTGTTCGTGGTGCTGCGGCCCTTGCGGCGCGAGCTGGGGCTCGTCGACGGTCCGGCCGGCCAGCCGCGCTTCGACGCGCTCACGCAGGGCTACCAGGCCGGCACGCTGCCGGCGGACGAGCGCCGGCTGTGGGAACGCGCCAGCATCGCGTTCGGCCTCTGGCTCACGCAACGCCAGGACAATCCCGCGGTCGCCGGGATGGCGACGCCGTCCGACGAGGAAAAGGCCGGCCGCGCCCGGCTCCAGGTGCTGATCGATCGCCAGAACGACGCGCAGCAGTACGCGGTGCCCGGCGCGGCGACGGCCGAGCGCATGGAGGCGCTGGAGGCCGTGCTGGCCGGCTATCGGCGCGAGATCGCGACGGCCGTGCCGGCGTCCTCGCTGCACGTCGACCTGTCGTTCTTCGCGGCACACGCGGCCTATGCGCAGGCCCGCGGCTGGACCATCCTCGGGCGCAACGCACGCGCGGCCGACCTGTACGCCGAGGCGGCCCTCCTCTACGGCCAGGGCGACCGGCCGAACGACGCCCTCGAGTCCGCGGCCAAGGCGCGCCAGCTGGGCCACGCGGTCGACGGCGACCTGGCCTCCGCCTCGCGCGAGGACCTGCGCGACCTGGTCGAGCGCGACACCGACCCGCTCACGCGCGCCCGCGCGCAGGCCCGGCTGTCCGCGCTGGCCCGTGTCGCCAACGATCGCTTCGACGGCTGCGAGTGGGCCGACAAGGCGATCGCCAACCTCGTGCTCGCGGGCTTCGCGAGTCCGCAAGGGACGCCGCGTGCCGCGCTGTGCGACGGCTGGATCGCGCGCGCGTGCCGCGTCGCGCCGGCGGCCGGTCCGCTGGCGCTCATGCTGGAGATCGGCAATCTCTACCAGGACCTGTTCGGGGCTCGCTACGCGCGCTGGGTCGGCGTCGATGCGAAGCAGGCCGGCGAGATCGAGGTGGCGCTGGCCCTGCTGCAGGACGTGCTGCTGGACATCGCCGCGCAGCCCGCGATCGCGCGCGACGCCGTGGAGGACGGTCTCGCGCGCTACATGCCGCAGAGGCCGCAGGCGGACGCGGCCTCGCCGCCGCAGGACGACCTGATGGCGCGCCTGCGCGGCCTCGCGTCGCGTCTCGAGGCGATCAAGCTGGAGGCCAACGCCGCCGATGCGAGCCGCGACCTGCCGGCCTTGCAGGCGCTCGTCACGCGCGCGGCGGCATGCCTCGCCGACGCCCGCGCCACGCGGCTCGCGCCCACCATCGGCCTGGCCTGCCAGACCGAGGCCTACGTGCGGCTGCGTGCCGGCGATGCGGCCGGCGCGTCGGCCAGCGCGCAACTCGGCGAGACGCTGGTGCTGGACGGACTGTCGGCGACGCCGCACGACCTCGCCGGCCATCCGCAGTTCGAGCTGCTGCTGGAGCTGCGCGGCGTGCGGCTGCAGTCGCTGGTGATGCAGGTCGACAACGAGGGGCTGCTCGCGCTGGCCGAGGACTGCGTCGCGCTGGTCGAGGCGCGGCGCTGGCAGGTGGCCGATCCGTACCAGCAGGGCGCCTTCCTCGCGAGCCGCACCTTGTTCTACGAGATGGCCGTGCTCGCGAGCTTCCGCCTGAAGCGCTGGGATCGGCTGCTGGCCAACATGGAGCTGATGAAGTCGCGCGCGGCGCTGTTGGGCCGCATGGCCACGCCGGACGCGGGAGCGAACCCCGACCTGCTCAAGCGACTGGAGGCCGCCAACGCGCAGCTGGCCAGCGCGCCGGCCGGTAGCGAGGCGCACACCGGGGCCGCCGAGCAGCGGCGCCTGCTGCTGGGTCTGCTGGCGGTCGAACGCGGCGCCGCGGCGAGCAGCGGCGCGGCGCCCGACGTCGCGTCGCTGCAGGCCGCGCTCGCGCCCGACGAGGCGATCGTCGCGTGGGTGTGGGTCGCGTCGTCGGTGCTCATCGTGCTGGCGCTCGATGCAGGACGCGTGCACGCCGAGCGCGTGCTTCTGGCGCGCGAGGACGTGGCGCTGCTGGCCGACCACGTCGCGCTCGTGCGCGAAGGCGGCGTCACCGTGCGGGCCTTCGATGGCATGGTCACGCGCCTGGCGAGCGCGTTGCTGCCGCGGGACACGCGCGCCTTCGTCGCTTCCGCGCGGCGCCTGATCCTGTCGCCGCACCGCGCGCTGCACCTGCTGCCTTTCCACGCCGCGGTCGTCGACGGCCGCTTCCTGATCGAGCAGGCGGCGATCCGATACGTGCCCAACCTGTCCAGCCTGCTGCTGCCTGCGCGCGCATCGACACGCCAGCCCGGACACCCGCGCCTGCTCGCGCTGGGCATCGACCACTTCGCCGTGCCGGGCCAGGACTGGGCCGCGCTGGCCGCCGCCGAGGGCGAGGCGCGCGCCGTCGCCGAGGCCTGGGCATCGCGGGACGCGGAGCCCGAGCTGCTGGTCGGCCCGCAGGCCACCGTGGCGGCCGTGCGCGCGCGGCTCGAGCGGGGCTCCGGCCATCGCTGCCTGCACCTGGCCACGCACGCGAGCAGCGTGTTCGAGCAGGGCGTCGTCGACGATCCCCTCGCCGCGAGCCTGGTCCTGCAGGACGGCACGATCGACGCGCTGTCGATCTCGCAATGGCGGCTGGCCGCCGAGGTCGTCGTGTTGAGCGCCTGCGACTCCGGCCAGCGTGCGCTCGGTGGCCGCGGCCTGGCCGAGCTCCCCGGCGACGATCTCTTCGGCCTGCAGTCCGCGCTGTTCCAGGCCGGCGTCGACACGGTCGTCGGCGCGCTGTGGCCCGTCGACGACCGCGTGGCCCCGGCGATCGTCGCGAGGCTTCACGAGGGCCTCGCCGCCGGCATCGCGCCCGACCTGGCCCTGCAGGCCGCGCTGCTGCACCACCTGGCCCAGCCCGGTGCACGTCGGGGCATATACTTCTGGGCACCCCTGTTCGTCACTTCGCTCGGACGCCTCGACGCCTCCGGCCAGGAAGGTCCACGTGCCTGAGATCATTCTCCACTTCGACGCCGGCACCGACGCGGAGGCGGTCGCCGAGCGGCTGCAGGCGCAGGCCAAGGAACTGCCCGGCGTGACGTCGGCGCAGGCCGAGGCCTATCCGAAGCGCGGCGCGCCCGAGATCATCCTCGTCCTCACGATGGCCGCGGCCATCCTCAACTCCGGCGCCGGCACGCTCGACGCGCTCAAGCGCTTCATCGAGTCGGCCAAGGGCGTCGGCGACGCGCTGGGGCTGGGCAAGGTGCGCGTCGAGGTCGGCACGAAGCAGGTCGAGCCCGCGGCGTTGACCGACGAGCACGCGATCGACATCGAGCGCGGGGGCTGAGGCCGCGCCGGCCTCGGCCCCGTCTCGATGACGCAGTCCGTCAGCCGAACACGCCGTATTCGGCCTGCAGCACGTCGCCGTTGGACGTGTTGATCAGAAGCGCATCGTCGCCGACGCGCACCCATTCGTAGTCGACCGGCGGCACCTCGAGGCCGAACAGCCAGTAGTCGGCCAGCAGGTATTGCGGCGCCCAGTACGCGCGCGGCAGGCGGTCGCCGTAGCCCCAGTGGCGGTTGACCCAGCCACCCGGCCGATGGTACGGCCCGACCTTGTAGCTGCGCGCGGCCTTGAAGTTGTGCTGGTACGCCGCGCGATCGAAGGTCTTCGGGCGCGCGTCCCAACCCTGCGGCGCGGCCGGGCGCTGGTAGCCGCTCGGGCCCGCATGCGGCTCCGCGGGATGGGCTTCCGGCCCGTGCGGCGCCGGATGGCCTTCCGGTCCGTGCGGTGCCGGATGCGCCTCAGCGCGCGGCGGCTCGCCGTGTTCCTCGTGCTGCTGCGCGAAAGACGAGCCAGCGGCCATCAGGGTCACTGCGGCGAACGCAAGGCTCAGTTTCAGGGGGCTTCTCATCTCGGTCTCCTCGGATTGCCGGACGGACGCGTCCGTGCAGGGACAAGCTACATGGATGAGCTGTCGGCAGTATGAAGCAATGTGACGATGGGCTCATGTTGCGGCGTTGTCCTACACCGCTGCTTCGGGGCATCCTCCGGCGGACGTGGCCACGCGCTAGGCGAGTCTGCGCGTGTCCGATCCGTCCAGGGTGGTGCGCGCGAACGCCGGCAAGGAACCCGGCGCGGCCCGCGACACCGATGCCGTCGCCTGCTGCAGCAGTCCGATCGCCGCCCGCGGATCCTCGCTCCGCGTGATCGCGCCCACCACCGCCACCGCCCACGCGCCCGCGCGCATCGCGTCACGCGCGCGCGCGGCGTCCATGCCGCCGATGGCGACGACGGGCGTGTCGTGCAGCAGCGCGCACCAGTACGCGAGGTTGGCGTCGCCCTGCGGGATCCAGGGCATCTGCTTGAGCGTGGTCGCATGGATCGGACCGCAGGCGATGTAGCTGGGGCGCAGCGCGCGGGCGCGGCAGAC
Organism: Scleromatobacter humisilvae; assembly: GCF_023231945.1. Taxonomy (GTDB): domain Bacteria; phylum Pseudomonadota; class Gammaproteobacteria; order Burkholderiales; family Burkholderiaceae_C; genus Scleromatobacter; species Scleromatobacter humisilvae. The sequence goes on along the minus strand of NZ_JAJLJH010000001.1, from coordinate 638,213 downwards.
TTCCCAGTACGAGTGCGTGCTGATCCCGAGCAGCAGGCCGGCGTGGTGCAGGGCGTCGATGTCGGCGCCGGCCAGGTCGTCCTGGCCCAGGTGCACGCCGTGCGCGCCGAGTTCCAGCGCGAGTTCCCAATGGTCGTTGACGATCAGCGTCGCGCCGACCGCCCGCGCGATCGCGACCGCGGCGCGGATCTCGCGCACCAGCAAGTCGGCAGGCACCTCCTTGACGCGCAGCTGCACCAGCCGCACGCCCTCGGCGAGCACGCGCGCGACCCACGCGCTCGAGTCGACGATCGCATAGAGACCGCGCGTGTGCCCGGGCATCGCGGGGAAGGCGAAGCGCGAGTCGGCGTCGGGCAGCGGATTGAGCACGGGCAGGTTCGCGAGCCGGGTCGCGAAGCCGGCGCGCGGCGCGACCGGGCCGGCGCCGCCGCCGGCCGCGTAGGCGTTGCGCAGGCCCTCGCAGGTGGCCATCTTCGCGAGGACGACGGCGTCGGCCGCGACGAAGCCGTGCGCCATCGCGGCCGCGGCGGCCGACGCGAACACGCAGCCCGTGCCGTGGTCGTGCTCGGTCTCGATGCGGCGCGACGCCAGCCAGCCGCGGCTGCGCTGGCCGTGTTCCGCGTCGAGCCAGTCGTGCGCCCAGGCGGCGCGCGAGTCGATCTCGGCCAGGCGCGAGGCGAGGCGCGCGGTCGAGAGCTGCTCGAGTTCCTCCTCGGCCAGGCGGTCGCTGTCGCCGCCGGTGACCACCACCGCGCGCGCGCCGAACGCGCGCCACGCGCGCGCCAGCGGCTCCGGCCCCAGCAGCTGCGACGACGGCACCAGCGCGCGCGCCTCGGCCACGTTGGGCGTGGCGAGCGTGGCCAGCGGCAGCAGCTCCTCGCGGTACGCGACGCGCAGCGCCTCGTCGGCGAACGACGCGCCGGTGGTCGCGCCGAAGACGGGATCGACGACCAGCGGCACCGCGCGGTCCGGAAAGCGCGCACGCAGGCGGCGCACGTGCGCGACGACCACGCGCAGGTTCTCGACGCTGGCAAGCAGGCCGGTCTTGATCGCGTCGGGCGGCATGTCGGCGGCGAGCGCCTCGAGCTGCGCGCCGAGCACGGCGGGCGACACGGGCTCGACGTGCGTGACGGCCAGGGAGTGCTGCGCCGTCACCGCCGCGACCGCGCAGGCGCCGTGCACGCCGAAGGCGTCGAGCGCGCGCGTGTCGGCGTGGATGCCGGCGCCGCCGCCGGAGTCGGTGCCGGCGATGGTCCACACCACCGGGCGCCGCGGGATCGCGTCGTCGCCGGCCATCAGTCGACCAGGATGGGTTCGTTGCCGCACGGCGTGCTCGGGCGCGCCATGTCCTGCGGCGCGATGAGTCCTGCTTCGTAGCCGAGCCGGCCCGCGGCGATCGCGTGCGCGAACGCCATCGCCATCTGCGGCGGATCGACCGCCTGCGCGACCGCCGAATTCAGCAGCACGCCGTCGTAGCCCAGCTCCATCGCGAAGGCAGCGTGCGACGGCGCGCCGAGCCCCGCGTCGACGATCAGCGGGACGCCCGGCAGCCGCGCGCGCAGGCTGCGCAGCGCGGCCGGATCGAGCACGCCCAGGCCCGAGCCGATCGGCGCGGCCCACGGCATCAGAACCTCGCAGCCGGCCGCCAGCAGCCTGCGGCAGACGACGAGATCGTCAGTGCAGTACGGAAACACCTGGAAGCCGAGCTTGACCAGGTGCGTCGCGGCGTCGACCAGCTCGAACGGATCGGGCTGCAGCGTGTGGTCGTCGCCGACCACCTCCAGCTTGATCCACGGCGTGTCGAACAGCTCGCGCGACATCTGCGCCAGCAGCACCGCCTCGCGCGCGCTGCGGCAGCCCGCGGTGTTGGGCAGCAGGCGCGCGCCCGTGCTCTCGCACACCGCGCGCAGCATGGCGACGGCGTCGCCGCCGTGCGGCTGAACGTCGCCGGCGATCTCGCGCTTGAGGCCCACGGTGACGACCTGCGCGCCCGACGCGGTGATCGCGCGCGCCAGAACGTCGGGCGACGGATAGCCGGCGCTGCCGATCAGGAAGCGGCTGTCGAGGCGCTGGCCGTAGACGCGCCAGGGCGACGGCGCGGCCGCGGAGAAGTCGAGCCGCGTAGTCATCGGACAACTCTCCGCCTTGCGGCTGGGATGCGAGCGCCTGCTGGCGGCCGGGCGACGCTCATCCTCCGACGATCGCCGAGAAGACGACGACGCGGTCGTCGGGCCACAGAGGCGTGTCGGCGCGCGCGGCGCGCGGCACGAAGCGCGTGTTGACGGCGGTGGCGACCGAGTCGTCGTCGCTGCCGCGTTCGGCGAGCACGTCGGCCACCGTCAGGCCGAGGCGCCAGGCGTGCGGCTCGCCGTTGACCAGCACGTTGGCCGGCCTCGTCCTGACGGGTGCGGACACGTCGTCTCCTTCATGCATGGCTCAACTCCTTGCGGCGCGCGCCCAGCATCAGGCCGGTGCGCTCGAGGGCTTCTTCGACGAGGGCCGGCGCCAGCAGGAAGCCGTGGCGGAAGAGCCCGTTGATGCGGATCAGGCCCGGCTCGCAGTGCAGGTGCGGGCGCTGGTCGAGCGTGGCGGGGCGCAGGTGCGTGTCGAGCCGCACGATGCGCGCCTCGGCCAGCTGCGGCACGATGCTGTGCGCTGCAGTCAGCAGTTCGATCGTGCTGCGCACGCTCACGGGCGAGCGGTCCTCGGAGTCGATCTCGGTGGCGCCGACAATGACGAGGTCGCCATGCCGCGGCACCAGGTAGACGCGATGGCGCGCGTGGATGCAGCGCACCGGCCGGCGCAGGTCCAGCCCCGGCGCGTGCAGCCACAGCAGCTCGCCGCGCACGCCGCGCAGCGCGATGCCGGCGCCGCGCGCGCCCAGGCCACGCGTGTCGACGGCGAAGTCGACCTTCACCGGCGCGCGGCTGGCCACGTGCAGCTCGTTCGGCTCGACGTGGATCACGCGCGTGCCCCAGTGCCAGCGCACGCCGGGGCTTTCGGCGACGAGCGCGGGCAGCAGCCGCGTCGCGTCGACCTGGCCCTCGCCGGGCAGCAGCCAGCCCTGCAGGCCGGGCAGCAGCGCGGGCTCGAGCGCCTGCAGCGCATCGTGCGTCAGCGCCTGCGGGTCGCGTTGCGGCGGCCTGTCGCGCGGCGCGTTCAGCTGCAGCGTGGTCGGGTGGTCGTTCTCGGCGGCGTCGAGCGCGCGCTCGCGGGCGCTGCGCGCGTTGGCCGCCTTCATGCGGGCGAGCACGCGTTGCGTCGCGCCGGTGTCGCCGGGATGCGCGACGAGCACGCTGCCGTTGCGGCGGAACAGGCCGGGCGCGTGATGGCGCGGCCCGAGCGCGGCGATCACGCCGGGCCACAGGTCCAGCGAGCGCCAGCCGCGCTCGGCGATGTCGGCCGGCGCATGCTCCAGCTCGGCCAGCGGACTCAGCATGCCGGCGGCGGTGAACGCCGCGGCGAGGTGCGAGGCATGCCCTTGCGGCGCCTCGGCGTCGGGCGCGAGGTCGAACACCTCGACCGAATGCCCGAGGCGCGCGAGCTGGAACGCGAGCAGGCGCCCGGCGATGCCCGCGCCGGCGATGCCGACAACGCTCATTCGTCCTCCGCGCCGTAGATCGGAACGAAGGGCTTGCCCAGCGGCGTGCGCTTGACCAGGCCGTCGCCGCGCACGGCGTCCAGCGTGGCGTGGGCCTGCGCGGCGGCGAAGTCGCGCACCTCGTGCGACGTCTTCATCGAGCAGAACTTGGGCCCGCACATGCTGCAGAAGTGCGCCTCCTTCGCGGCCTCGGCGGGCAGCGTCTCGTCGTGATACCTGCGTGCCGTATCCGGATCGAGCGCGAGGTTGAACTGGTCGTGCCAGCGGAACTCGAAGCGCGCCTTGCTCATCGCGTCGTCGCGCGCGCGGGCGCCCGGGTGGCCCTTGGCGACGTCGGCGGCGTGGGCCGCGATCTTGTACGCGATCAGGCCCTGCTTGACGTCGTCGCGGTTCGGCAGGCCCAGGTGTTCCTTGGGCGTGACGTAGCACAGCATCGCGGTGCCCATCCAGCCGATCATGGCGGCGCCGATCGCGCTGGCGATGTGGTCGTAGCCGGGCGAGCAGTCGATCGTCAGCGGGCCCAGCGTGTAGAACGGCGCCTCGCCGCACAGGCGCAGCTGCTCGCTCATGTTGGCCTGGATCAGGTGCATCGGCACGTGGCCGGGGCCCTCGATCATCGTCTGCACGTCGTGCTTCCACGCGACCTGCGTGAGCTCGCCCAGCGTGCGCAGCTCCGCGAACTGGGCCTCGTCGTTGGCGTCGGACAGCGAGCCGGGCCGCAGGCCGTCGCCGAGCGAGAACGAGACGTCGTACGTCTTCATGATCTCGCAGATCTCCTCGAAGTGCGTGAACAGGAAGTTCTCGCAGCCGTGCGCCATGCACCACTTGGCGAGGATCGCGCCGCCGCGCGAGACGATGCCCGTGCGGCGGTTGGCCGTCAGCGGCACGAAGTCGCGCAGCACGCCGGCGTGGATGGTGAAGTAGTCGACGCCTTGCTCGGCCTGCTCGATCAGGGTGTCGCGGAACAGCGGCCAGCTGAGCTCCTCGGCGATGCCGCCCACCTTCTCGAGCGCCTGGTAGATCGGCACCGTGCCGATCGGCACCGGGCTGTTGCGCAGGATCCAGTCGCGCGTGGTGTGGATGCTCGCGCCGGTGGACAGGTCCATCACCGTGTCCGCGCCCCAGCGCGTGGCCCACACGAGCTTGTCGACCTCCTCCTCGATGCTGGAGGTCGTCGCCGAGTTGCCGATGTTGGCGTTGACCTTGACGAGGAAGTTGCGCCCGATCGCCATCGGCTCGAGCTCGGGATGGTTGATGTTGGCCGGGATGATCGCGCGGCCGCGCGCCACCTCGTCGCGCACGAACTCGGGCGTGATGCGGTGCGGGATCGCGGCGCCGCGCGCGTCTCCGCGCAGGCGCTGCTCGCGCAGCGCGTCGGCCTGGTATTCGGCCATCCACTCGTGGCGGCCGTTCTCGCGCAGCGCGACGAACTCCATCTCGGGCGTGACGATGCCGCGCCGCGCATAGTGCAGCTGCGTCACGTTGCGGCCGGGGACAGCGCGGCGCGGCGTGCGCTGCAGGCCGTCGGCCTCGCGGCGCAGCGAGGCGATGCGCGCGGCGGCCGCGCCCGCGGACGGCGCGCGCGCGCGCTGGCCGTCGTCGACCGGCACGGCCGCGCGTCCGGCATAGGACTCGCTGTCGCCGCGCGCGGCGATCCAGCGCGAGCGCACTGTCTCGAGCCCGCGCCGCAGGTCGATCAGCGCGGTGGGGTCGGTATACGGGCCCGAGGTGTCGTAGATCGTGACCTTCTCGCCGTTGGTCAGCGCGATCTCGCGCATCGGCACGCTGACACCGGTCTGCAGGCCCTGCACGCGCACCTTGCGCGACGCGGGCAGCAGCTGGCGCGACAGGGAAGCGGCATGGCCGCAATCGAGGACGTCCGGCGCGTTGGCGGCGGTCGGGGCGTTCGGATCAAGGGGCAAGGTCATCGGGACTCCGGTCCGGGTTCAAGACGCTTGCTCCGGACGGTGCTCCGACCACGCGCGGGACGCCGGGTCGGCGTTCCTCGTTGTCGTCTGCAGCTCTCCTTACGCCGGTACTAGCCGGTTCAAGTTCTCGGGTTCGACCTAGATTACCCATCCATCGGTCGTCTCAGCATCTCTTGGCGGATGCACCCCGGAGCGGTCGCCAGTTTACGACGGGCGCGCAGCTCTGCAATGACTATTTCCGGGTATATCGATACACGGTATGGGGTATCGAACAAGTTTGACTTTTTCCGCTGTCGGCTGCAGTCCCTGGTGCGCGTCCGGCCGCCTCCCGGCGGCGGCGATCAGGGCCTGTTCTTGAAGGCCGCGTCGTAGGCGCCGTCCGAGAATCCGTTGAGCGTGCGGCCGTCGACGACCAGCACCGGCACGCCCGTGCGGCCGCCGCTGGCCTGAGCGAGGGCGGCCATGCCGCCGGGCGCGTCGATGTCGATGTTGTTGTAGGCCACGCCGTGGCCGCCCAGCCAGGCCTTGGCCTTCGTGCAGTAGCCGCACCAGACCGCCGAATAGAGCGTCACGCCCTTGCCGGTGGCCACCTGCACCGAGCCGTTGGGATGGGTCTTGCGGAACTGCTCCATGTACGACGCCGCCGACGCCGGCAGCGCGCTGCTCGCCAGCTCGAACTTCATCGTCTTCTCGAGCCGGCCCGTGGTCGGCGCGTGGTCGCTGTAGACGATCCTGCCGTCGGGGCCCACCGACTTGTAGACGGTCTGCGCCGAAGCCGTCGCGACAGCAAGCAGGACGCCGGCGCGCAGCCAGGCGGTGGGTCGGGCGATGGCATTCATGGGGCGACTCCGTTCGAATCGAGACGTGGGGGCCGGACGAATCATAGCGAGCGCAGGGGCTCCTCGGCCGCCGCGACGACGATCAGCTCGATCAGCAGCCCCGGCGCCAGCGCGGCCTGGAAGCAGGCGCGCTGCGGCCAGTGCGCGGGGTCGGCGCCGATCCACTCGACCCAGTGGCGATCGAACTCGGGCCGCTGGGCGATGTCGGCGAGCAGCACCTGCAGCGACAGGATGCGCGAGCGCGACGAGCCGGCCTCGCGCAGGTGGGCGTCGAGCATCGCCAGCGACTGCGTCACCTGCTCGACGAACGGCGCCGAGGGCTGGCGCGCGTTGGCCACCGTGTAGATCGTGTCCGCGTGGCGGACGCTGCGGCTGCGGCCCGGCGCGCCGCCGGCCCAACGGGAGATGGTGCTCATCGTGATGGCGCCCTTCGTGTTCGGTGATGCCCTCCTGTCGATCGCGATGGCTTCATGGTTAATCAACAAGAAGTTTATTAACTGGTCGACAATGGGCGCATGCCCGCAACGCTTCCGCTGACCCCGCCGACGACCGTCCGCCACCCGTACTGGATCCTCGCCGCCGTCTGCCTGCTCGGCTTGATGAGCACGGTCGGCGTGTCGATGCCGTATCCGATTCTCGCGCCGATCTTCGTCGGCGGCGCGGTGGACGGGTTCACGCACTTCGCGGGCCTGCAGCCGTCGGTGCTGATGGGGATCGCGCTGGCGGCCAATCCGCTGGGCATCCTGATCGGCAGCCTCGTCACCGGGCCGATGTCCGACCGCCACGGGCGGCGCGTGGTGCTGGCGGTGACGCTGATCGCGACGCTCGCGGGCCACCTGCTCACGGCGTGGGCGCTGGTGCTGCGCAACTATCCGCTGTTCGCGCTGGCGCGCTTCGGCACGGGGCTGGTCGAGAGCAACACCGCGGTCGCGCGCGCGATGGTGGCGGACCTGCACGAGCAGATCGACCGCACGCGCGCGTTCGCGCTGCTCAACGCCTTCTTCTACGCCGGCTGGCTGCTCGGACCGCTGGTGGGCGGCCTGACGCTGCCGCTGGGCGAGCCGGTGCCCTTCGTGCTGGCCGCGGCGATGACGCTGCCCTGCGTGGCCATCCTGTTCCTCGGGCTGCCGACGGCGTCCCGGCCTGCCGCGAGCGCGGCGCCGCGACGCAACGTGGTGCAACTGCTGGTCGCCGACCGCACGCTGGGCGTGATCTTCGGGCTGCAGCTGGCCTACACGCTGGCGCTCAATTCGCTCTATGAGTTCGCGCCGCTGTGGATGCTGCAGAACGCCCATTTCGACAGCCGCGGCATCGCCATCGTCACCGCCGGCCAGTGCGCCGCGATGACGTTGACCAGCGCGCTGGCCGGCCGCTTCGGCAGCTCGGGCCGCCATCCGCTGCGCCGCGCGGCCCTCTATGCGCTCGTCGCCGCGGTGTGCCTTGCGCTGATGGCGGTGTTGCCGGGGCGACTGGGCATCTTCGTGATCATGGCGATGGGCTTCCCGACCGCGATGTACAACGCGGTGATGCCGGCGTGGATGTCCGAGCGCTTCGCGCATCACGGGCAGGGCCGCATCATGGGGTTGCTGTCGACGATCTTCTGCGTGGCCAACGTGATCGTCGCGCTGGGCGGCGGCTGGATCGCGCTGCTGTCGACGCGCTGGATCATGGCGCTCGGCGGCGCGGCGGCGGTGGTGTCGGCGCTGCTGATGCTGCGGCTGGCGCGCATGGAGGCGGCGCGCGGCGCCGTGGCGTCATGAGCGACGCCCGGCCGCCCGAAGGCGCTCGCACCGCAGTCCGCAGGACGGAGGCTTCCTGATGTCGTCCACGCCCGACCGCCTTCTGTACCAGCTCAAGAGCCGCGGCCCGCAGCCCGCGGCGACGCTGGCCGGCGCGCTCGCGATCACGCCGATGGGCGCGCACAAGCAGCTGCAGTCGCTGCAGGAGCAGGGCCTGGTGAGCTCGCGCGACGAGGCCGACGGCCCCGGCCGGCCCAAGCGCCTGTGGACGCTGACGGCTGCCGGCCACGCGCGCTTCCCGGATCGCCACGCCGACCTGGCGGTGCAGCTGTTCCGCCACGCCGCGAGCGTGCTGGGCCCCGACGCGGTCGACCGCCTCATCGCGGCACGCGAGCAGGAGCAGCAGTCCGCCTACGAAGCCGCGCTGGCGGGCGTCGCGTCGCTCGGCGCGCGCGTGCGCCGGCTCGCCGAGCTGCGCTCGCGCGAAGGCTACATGGCGCGCGCGGAGAAGCACGGCAAGGCCTGGCTGCTGGTGGAGGATCACTGCCCGATCTGCGCCGCGGCGGCGACGTGCCAGGGGCTGTGCCGCTCGGAACTGCGGATCTTCGCGCAGTGCCTCGGCGACGGCGTGCAGGTGGAGCGCGTCGAGCACGTGCTGGCGGGCGGCCGTCGTTGCGCGTACAAGGTGACGGCGGCCGGGTAAGTCCGGACCCGCACGTCGATTGCCGGGCTGAATCCGGTTCGCGCGCTGCCTCGTATCCATGGGGACAACGAACCGCCTCTTCGAGGAGCCCGCATGACCACCACCACCGCCCGCGCCGTCGGCTGGGTCGAACAAGGCCTGGTGCCGGACCGCGTCGTCCGGCTCGGCATCCGCCGCCTGTTGAAGGAGCGGCTGGACGAGCAGCACGCGACCGACGCCGAGGCCGCCGACGAGATGACCCAGGCCTTCATCGCCGACATGCGCGGCGCGCCGATCGCGCTCGTGCCCGAGAAGGCCAACGAGCAGCACTACGAGGTGCCGGCCGAGTTCTTCGCGCGCACGCTGGGCCCGCATCGGAAGTACAGCAGCTGTTTCTGGGGCGACGGTGCCGAGACGCTCGCGCAGGCCGAGGCGCACGCGCTGCGCATCACCTGCGAACGCGCGGGCCTGCGCGACGGCCAGGACATCCTCGAGCTGGGCTGCGGCTGGGGCTCGCTGAGCCTGTGGGTGGCCGACCACTATCGGGCCAGCCACGTCACGGCGGTGTCGAACTCGCACTCGCAGCGCCACCACATCGAGCGCGAGGCCGCGGCGCGCGGGCTCGCCAACCTGCGCGTCATCACCTGCGACGTCAACGAGTTCGATGCGCAGGCCGGGCACTTCGACCGCGTCGTGTCGGTGGAGATGTTCGAGCACCTGCGCAACTGGCCCGCGATGTTCGCGCGCGTCGCCGGCTGGCTCAAGCCCGGGGGACGCTTCTTCATGCACGTGTTCGCGACGCGCGGCGCGCCGTACGCGTTCGTCGAGCGCGACGCGAGCGACTGGATGAGCCGCCACTTCTTCTCGGGCGGCATGATGCCCGGCGACGACCTCGCGCTCAACTTCCAGGACGACCTGCGCCTGGCGCGTCGCTGGCGCTGGGACGGCACGCACTACCAGAAGACCGCCGAGGCCTGGCTGCGCAACATGGACGATTCGCGCGACGCGCTGATGGCGCTGATGGTCGCCACCTATGGCGACGCCGCCGACGTCTGGTGGCAGCGCTGGCGCCTGTTCTTCATGTCGGTGGCCGAGCTGTTCGGCTACGAGGACGGGCAGCAGTGGTGGGTCAGCCACTACCTGTTCGACAAGCGCTGATGCAGCTCTCGCCCGCGCTCGCCCGTGCGCCCGCGCGTGACGCGGGGGCGCCCTCGCGCGTGCGTCAAGTCGCGAACTTCGTCGTGTTCGAGGCGGCGTGGTTCGCCTGCATCCTGGGAGTCGCGCACGGGGAGCCGCTGTGGGGCACGGCGGCGGTCGTCGCGGCGATCGCGTGGCACGTGGCGATCTCGGCGCGGCCCGCGACCGAGCTCGCGCTGGCCGCGATCCTCGGCGCGATCGGGCTCGTGGCCGAGTCGCTGGTCGTCGCGCAGGGCCACGTCGCCTACCCGGCAGGCCAGCCGGTGGCGTGGCTCGCGCCGTACTGGATGGTCGCGCTGTGGGCGGAGTTCGGCATCGCGCTCAACGTCACGTTGCGCTGGCTCAAGCGCAAGCCTTTGCTCGCGGTGGTGCTGGGCGCCGTGTTCGGGCCGCTGTCGTACCTCGGCGGCGTGCGGCTGGGCGGCGCGCACTTCGTCGACGAGCCCGCCGCGCTCGTCACCCTGGCCTGCATGTGGGCGGTGCTGATGCCGCTGGTCATGTGGATCTCCGATCGCTTCGACGGCGTCGCGCCGCAACCCGCCCATGCCTGACTTCGCCTCGCTGCTGCCCGTCGCTCTGTGCGGCCTCGCGCTGATCTCGCTGATCGCGGCCGGCACCTGGATCGCGAGCCTCGTGCGGCACGACGTCAGCCTCGTCGACCGCCTGTGGTCGCTGATGATCGCCGGGCCCGCGGTCGTCTACGCGGCGCAGGCGTCGTCGACGAGCCCGCGCGCCATCGCCGTGCTGGTGCTGGTGCTCGCCTGGGGCCTGCGGCTGGCGGCCTACATCACGTGGCGCAACTGGGGGCATGGCGAAGATCGCCGCTACCAGGAGATCCGGGCGCGCAACCAGCCGCACTTCGCCTTCAAGAGCCTCTACCTCGTCTTCGCGCTGCAGATGGTGCTGGCGTGGATCGTGTCCGCGCCGACGTTGGCCGCGCTCGCGGGCGATCGTGCGTTCGGCACGCTCGACGTCGCCGGCATCGTCGTCGCGCTCGTCGGCTTCCTGTTCGAGGCCATCGGCGACGCGCAGATGGCCGCGTTCAGGCGCGAGCCGTCGCACAAGGGCCAGGTGATGGATCGCGGGCTGTGGCGCTACACGCGGCACCCGAACTACTTCGGCGAGGCCTGCTTCTGGTGGGGCGTGTGGCTGATCGCGCTGGCCGCCGGCGGGGCCGCGGCGATCTGGACCGTGCTGTCGCCGCTGCTGATGACGGTGCTGCTGCTGAAGGTCTCGGGCGTCGCGATGCTCGAGAAGGACATCGGCGAACGTCGCCCCGCCTACCGCGACTACATCGCGCGCACCAACGCATTCATCCCCGGGCCGCCGCGCCGCAAGGAGACCTCGGCATGAAGCATGCGCTGATCGCCACGATGCTCGCGACGGCCTTCGCGGCGCACGCTGCTGACGGCACGCGCACTTACGCGTTCGAGGCCTTCCTGGACGGCAGGCCCATCGGCAAGCACGTGTTCACCGTGGCGACCGAAGGCGACGCGCGCAAGGTCACCAGCGAGGCCGACTTCCGAGTGAAGATCATCGGCATCACCGCCTACCACTATCACCACCATGCCGACGAGCAGTGGACGGGCGACTGCCTGTCCGGCCTCGTCGCCAGCACCGACGACGACGGCAAGGCCGCCAGCGTCAAGCTCGCGAAGAGCGGCGACGCCAACGAGATCGCGACCCGTGCCGGCACGACGTCCGAGCCCGGCTGCCTGATGACCTTCGCCTACTGGAACCCGGCGATGCGCGCGCAGAAGCGGCTGCTCAATCCGCAGACCGGCCGGGTCGACGCGGTGAAGGTGGAGCGCGTGGCCAGCGGCCAGGTGACGGTGGGCGGCAAGGACGTCGCCGCGACGGACTGGCGCATCACCGGCGGCGAATCGCCGGTCGACGTCTGGATCTCGGAGCAGGGCGAGTGGGTCGGGCTCGATTCCATGGTCAGCAACGGAAAGCACAAGCTGACCTATCGGCTGCCCTGACCGTCACTTCTCGGCGAGCGCCGTGGCGTAGCCGTTCTTGCCGTGGCGCTTGACCCAGTACATCGCCTCGTCGGCCGCGTGCATCAGCTCGCGCCGCTGGCGGCCGTGGCGCGGGAAGCTGGCCATGCCGATGCTGACGCCGATCTCGGCGACGGCGCGGCCGCCGTCCAGCTCGAACGGTTCGCACAGGCGCGCGACGATGCTGGCGGCGATCTGGCTGGCGGCCACGTCGGTCGGGCCGGAGTGCGCCAGCGCGACGACGAACTCGTCGCCGCCGATGCGTCCGACCAGGTCGGTGTTGCGCCGCAGCTCCGACTGGATGCGCTGCACGGCCTGCTGCAGCACCTCGTCGCCGTGGTGGTGGCCGTGGCGGTCGTTGATCTGCTTGAAGCCGTCGAGGTCGAGGTACAGCAGCGTCAACGCATCCGTGGCGTCGCCGTGCGCGAGATGGCGGTCGATGGCCTCGTCGATGCCGTTGCGGTTGAGCGCGCCGGTCAGCGCGTCGTGGTCGGCGCGGCGGCGCACGTCGGTCTCGACCTGCTTGCGTTCGGTGATGTCGTAGAGCACGCCCTCGACGACGCCGTCCATGGCCATCGAGTCCGTCGTCTCGTCCGGGCGGCGCGCCTCCTGCACCGACAGCAGGCAGTGCGCCCAGCGCGTGCGGCCCTCCGCCGCGCGCAGCTCGAGGTCCGCCGACATCGTCTCGTTGCGCAGCGCCGCCTGCTCGATCATCGCGCGCGCGCGTTCCGGGCGCGCGAAGACGAGCTCGAGGAAGTCGCGGCCGCGCATCTGGCGCAGGTCGCGCACGCCGCCGCCGATCACCTTGAGCACCGTCGGGTTGCCGTTGATCAGCCGGCCCTGGCGATCCAGCACGAAGATGCCCGCGCTGGTGGAGTCGAAGATCTGGCGGTACTGGGCTTCCATCGCCTCGATGTCCTGGCGCAGCTCGCGTTCGCGCTGCAGCGCCTGGGCGTTGGCGCTCAGCAGGTCGTTGGCCGACTGCACCAGCGTGCCGATCTCGTCGTGCGCATGGCCGCGCGGCGTCGGCAGCAGCTGCGTGGAGCCGGGCGGCATCATCGCCAGCGCGCGCGCCAGCCGCACGATGGGCCGCGAGACCAGCCGGGCGCCGGTGAGGAAGACGATCATCGCGATCAGCGCGGCCTGGCCCACCATCAGCAGCGCCATCAGCCAGGCCTCGCGGCGCGCGACGCGCTGCAGCTGGTCGCCGTCGATCTCGATGCGCATCGCGCCGATGGTCTCGCCGGCGTCGAACGGCGACTTCAGCGGCTGGAGGACGACAGCCTCGCTCGCATGCACGGGCGCGGCCCTGCCCGAGCCTTGCAGAAGCGTCCTGCCGCCGTCGTCGACGATGTCGACCTGCCTGACGAGCGAGTTGCGTGCCACGCCCTCGAGCACCTCGCGCATCAACGGCGCGTCGTGTGCGTAGACGGCGATGGCCGCGGTCTTCTCGACGGCGGCCTGCATGCCGGCGATGGTCTGGTGCGCGGCCTCGTTCGCGCGCCGCTCGCCGAGCGCGTAGGCCAGCGCGCCCGCGATCAGCGCGAACACCAGCGCCGCCGCCAGCGCGCCGGCGGGGAAGCGGTATTGCAGGCGCGAGCGCGGCAGGTTCACTTCGGCGCCTTGAGCACGAGGACGACGCGCAGGCCCTTGTCGGCCGCGGGCTCCTGCAGCAGGTAGCCGACCGCGCTCGGATTGCGCCTGACGAGGTCCGCCATCGCGGCCTCGCCGGGCAGCGGCTGCGGCGGCAGCGTCTGGCCCGAGAACATCAGGCGCGACCAGTAGCTGTTGATCTGCGCGAGATCCATGCCGGTCAGCGACTTGTAGAACGCGGCGCGGCCGGGATCGTCGCGCGGCAGGTCGAACGGCAGCGCGAACGTGCCGTCGGGGAAGGCGCGGCTGCGGCCCATGTAGAGGTCGACGAGTTCCTTCTGCGACATGGCCTTGACGCTGCTGGACGTCGGCACGACGACCCACACGTCGGCGCGCGCGGGCAGCGCCGCGGCGAACAGCGCCAGCGCCGCGAGCGACGCGACGAGGCCGCGCCGGCGCCAGGGGAGGAGGCGGGTTGCGGCGGCCATCAGAAGACGAAGTCCATGCCGGCGCTGAGCACGCTCGCGTGATGCGCGGCCGGCGTGTTGAAGCCCCACAAGCCGCCACCGTAGGCGGCGCTGCGCACGACGTCGAGCTGCGCCTTCAGCGCGACCTGGGCGTTGATGTCCCAGCGCGAGCCGACTGTGAGCGTGCCCTCGTTCTCGCGGCCGGAGTTGTACTGGCCCGCGATGTCGGTGCCCAGGGTCTGCGCCTGCTGCGCCAGCACCGGGCCGACGACCGGCGCCAGCGCACCGGTCCATTGCGGCTGGGGCAGCGGTGCGCGCGACGAGCGGGCGCGGCCGACCATCGTGAAGAGCGTCACGTCATCGATGCGGCGCGCGAGGCTCGCGTAGCCGTACCAGGCCGAGCTGCTCTCGAAGTTGCCGGTGATGCGCGACAGTTCCGCCTGCATCTGCCACGGGCTCATGTCCCACGAGACGCCGAGCGCCGCGTAGCGGGTGACGAACGTATGGGAAGAGAACGAGTCGCGCAGCTGCGCGGCCTGCGTCGAGACGACGGGCACCGGCAGCCGTGCCAACTGGTCGAGGCCGTTGTAGGCCTGGATCACGTTGTCGAAGTTGCGCGAGCGCGTGTGCGCCTCGGCGACGGTCGCCTTGATGGTGAGGCCGCCGGCGTCGAAGGCCAGCGTGCTGCCCAGCAACGGATGCACGTTGCCGTGGTCGTCGGTGGTGTCGGGCTGGTTGGCACCGAGCGTGACGCTGGTCTTGCCCGCGAAGATCTTCGCGCGCAGGCGGCCGTCGCCGAGCAGCCATTGGCGGCTGACGTCGGCGCCGTCGAGCGTCGAGGCCGGCATCCAGCCATAGAAGTCGACGCTGGGCCGCATCCACGGGTAGGCGAAGCCGACGTTGCGCACGTCGGCGAGCAGGAACAGGTCGGGGCTGGTGCGGCCGGCGCGGATCTCCCACTCGGGCGCCGGACGCCAGGCCGCGAAGGCCTCCGCGAGGCTCTCGTCGTCCGCGGCCTCGTGGGCGCGCGGCTTCAGCACGAGCTGGCCGACGAGTTCGAATTGCGGGTCGAGCCGCCACGACGCCTGCAGGCCCAGGCGCGAGTCGACGTCGGCGCGCAGGTGCTGGTCGTGGTGTTCGGTCTGGTCGATCTCGCGGCGGAAGCCCCACGAGTCGTGCGGCAGCACGTCGACGAGGCCCAGGGTGCCGAAGCCGTTGAGGCGGAAGTCGGAGCTGCCGGTGGCGTCCTGCGCCGAAGCCGTCGAGGAAAGTGCGGCGAAAGACGCGGCCAGCCAGGTTGCGCGCTGCAGCCGCGCAAGGGTTCTCGGAGTCATCGCCCATTCTGGCCAGGCGGGCCTTTTCGCAGCGGTCGGAAATGCGTGGCGAGTGCGGGCCAGTTTCGATGTCGCGGGCCTGTCGCGCATGTAAGCAGCTGTGGTTTGCACGGCGCTTGGGCCGTTCATCTCGCGTTCGGAATCCGGCGCGATTCCTAGACTTGTCGACAGTCCCCAAACGCCATGTCCAACACGCTGCTCATCCATGCCTCGGGCCTGATCGCCCTGGCCCTCAACGTCGTCGCGCTGGTCTGCACCTGCGAGCGCTCGCTGCGCCTGCGCTCGGGCGTGGCCGGCATGATCTGGGCGCTCAACAACTTCCTGATGGGCGCCAACGTGGCGGCCGCGTTGAGCGTGGTCAGCGCGGGCCGCACCGCGACCTCGGCCGTCACGCTGGGCGAACGCCGCTCGCGCACGATCGGCTTCGCGGTGTTCGCGGCGCTGACGCTGACGGTCGGCCTGTGGACGTGGGGCGGCTGGGCGTCGCTGCTGATGGTCGGGGCCTCGCTGATGTCCACCTATGCCGTGTTCCACCTCACCGGGCGCTCGCTGCGCTGGGTGATGCTGGCGGTGTCGGCGCTGTGGATGGTCAACGCCTGGAGCTACGGCTCGTGGGAGCAGATGGCGGCCAACCTGATCAGCGCGGCGGCGTCGCTGTACGGCGCCTGCCGCATGAGCCGAAGCGCTAGCGCCTGAGCTGGCCCGCGGCGGCGCGGTACTGGCCGGGCGTCATGCCCCACACCGCCTTGAAGCGCCGCACCAGGTGGCTCGCGCTCGCGTGGCCCGTGGCGCGCGCGACGTCATCGAGCGACGGCGCATGCCGCGCGCGCAGCAGCGCCGCGGCGCGTTCGATGCGGCGCGCGACGATCCATTCGTGCGGCGCGACGCCCATCGAGGCGCGGAACGCGTGCGCGAAGTGCGTCTCCGACAGCGCGCAGAACGCGGCCATCTCGCCGACGGTCACCGCCTGCGCGAGGCGCGCATCCAGCCAGTCGACGAGACGCCGCCGCAGCGCCGGCGCGAGGCCGCCGCGGATGTCCCCGCGCGGCGCGCGTCCCGCGTGGCGCGCGAGCACGTGCGCGAGGGCCGCGTGGCCCAGCGCGTTGGCGGCGAGGCGTTCGCCGGCGTCGGTCCAGTCGAGCGACACCAGGCGCGCGAGGCTCGCGACCAGCTCGGGGTCGTCGCAGAAGTTGAGCTCGGGCAGGCGCAGCTCGCGCGGCTCGCGATCGAGCAGGCGCAGTGCCAGCGGCGCGAGGCGCTCCGCCTCGAAGTACAGGTGCACGAAGGTCTGCTCGCTGCCGACGACCCAGTTGACCTCGTGTCCGGCCGGCATCAGGCACAGCTTGCCCGGCGCGCCGCGTTCCGTCGGGGCGTCCTCGCGATAGGTGCCGTGGCCGCCGCGCAGGTACAGCGACAGCGTGTGATGGCGCGGCAGGTAGCGCGTGGCGTCGAAGCTGTTCGACCACTGCGCCACGGCCAGCCCGTCGCCCAGCGTCGCGCGCCGGTGCAGGCGGGCGCGCGAGCGCGAGAGGACGTCGAAGACGTCGGCGGGCGGGGACGGCGCGGCGGTGGACATGTCGTGCAGCGACTCTAGCGCGAGCGCATCCCGCGTGCGCGCGCGACACGCACGCAAACGCAGGAACGTGCAATTCCGCCCGCACGCGGCGGGGCAGACTCGGCGGCATGACGCTCGTCCTCTACGCCCTCACCGTCCTCATCTGGGGCACCACCTGGATCGCCCTCAAGCTGCAGCTGGGCAGCGTGCCCATCCCGTGGTCGATCGCCTGGCGCTTCGCGCTCGCGGCCGTCGTGCTGTTCGCGTGGCTGGCCGCGCGCGGCAGGCTGCGGCTGCCGCGGCGCGAGGTGCGCTGGCTGGTCGCGGCGCAGGGGCTGTGCCTGTTCTGCGTCAACTTCATCTGCTTCCTGAACGCCAGCCGAACCATCGCCAGCGGGCTTGTCGCGGTGGTGTTCTCGACGGCCACGCTCTGGAACGCGCTCGGCGCGCGCGTCGTGTTCAAGCGGCCATTGACGTCGACGATCATCGGCGGCGGCGCGGTGGGCCTGGCCGGCCTGCTCCTGATGTTCTGGCCCGAACTCGCGCGCCACGGCGCGTCGGCCGGCACCGTGCGCGGCCTCGCGTTCGCGCTCGGCGGCACGCTGTGCTTCTCGTGCGGCAACCTGCTGTCCGCGCGCATGCAGGCGCTGGGCGAGACGCCCGCGCTCACCAACGCCTGGGGCATGACGGTCGGCACCCTGGTGCTGGTGGCCGGCTGCGCGTCCTTCGGCATCGCGCCGGCTTTCGACTGGTCGACCACCTACGTCGGCGCGTGGTTGTATCTGGCCATCCCCGGCTCGGTCATCGGCTTCACGGCCTACCTGCTGCTGGTCGGCCGCCTCGGCCCCGAGCGCGCGGCCTACTGCACGGTGCTGTTCCCGCTGGTGGCGCTGGCGATCTCGTCGGTGGTGGAGGATTACCGCTGGACGGCGCCGGCGCTCGCCGGCCTGGTGCTGGTGATGGCCGGCAACGTGCTGGTGTTCCGAAGGCCCGCGGTGCGTGCGGCGACCTGACGATTCGTTGACGCATCTCGTCGCCAGCGCCTCGGTTTTGCTGCAGACTGGCGGGATGGACAAGCACTACCTGCAGCCGCTGCTCGAGCCCGAAGCCATCGTCGTGTTCTCCGCGCGGCGCGGCGACCCGACGCAGCAGACCGCGCAGGGCCGCGCGCTGACCGAGGCGATCCGCGCGCAGCGCTTCGCCGGCACGATCCGCTTCCTCGAGATCGGGACGACCGGCACGCTGGCCGAGCTGTCGCAGACGCGCGCCGACCTGGCCATCATCGCGCTGCCGCCCAAGGACATCGCCGCCGCGCTGGAGGTGGCCGGCCGCATCGCCTGCCGCGCGGCGCTGGTCATCTCCAGCGGCGTGACGGCCGACCAGGCCGCCGAGCTGCGCCGGATCGCACATCGCGAGGGCGTGCTGCTGCTGGGGCCCAACAGCCTCGGCTTCCAGCGCCCGAAGCTCGCCCTCAACGCGAGCGCCGCCGGGCCGCTGGCGCGCGCGGGCTCGCTGGGCGTCGTGTGCCAGTCGGGGGCGCTCACCGCCGCGATGCTGGACTGGGCGCGCTCGAACGGCGTCGGCTTCTCGCTGGTGGCGTCGATCGGGCCGCACACCGATGTCGACATCGCGCAGGTGCTCGACTACCTCGCCAACGACCCGCAGACGCAGTCCATCATCGTCTACCTCGAAGGCATCGGCAGCGCGCGGCGCTTCATGAGCGCGCTGCGATCCGCGGCCATTGCCAAGCCGGTCGTCGTGCTCAAGGCCGGCCGCAGATCGGCGGGCAACGAGGCCGCGCAGACCCACAGCGCCGCGTCGGTCGGCTCGGACGAGGTGTTCGACGCCGCGCTGCGCCGCGCGGGCGCGGTGCGCGTGCGCTCGTTCGTCGAGCTGTTCTCGGCGGCCAAGTGCCTCGCGTCGCGCTACCGGCCGGTGGGCCCGCGGCTCGCGCTGGTCACCAACGGCGGCGGGCCCGGCGTGCTGGCGGCCGACTGGGTCAACGAGATCGGGCTGAAGCTGGGCCGGCTGTCGGCGCCGTCCGCCGCGGCGCTGAAGCCGATGCTGCCGGACGTGGCCTCGGTGTCGGACCTGATCGACATCTCCGAGGACGCGGCGCCCGAGCACTACGTCGCGGCGATCCGCACCGCGGCCGCCGACAAGGACGTCGACGGCATCCTCGCGATCCACTCGCCCAAGACCGGCGTCGACCCGATGGCCGTCGCGCGCGCGGTGGCCGCGCTGCTGCCCACCACGTACAAGCCGCTGCTCTCGTGCTGGATGGGCGACGCCACGATGGGCGAGGCGCGCGTGCTGCTCAACGACGCCGGCATCGCGAGCTTCCGCACGCCCGAGGCCGCGGTCGGCGCGTTCGGCAACATCTCCACCTTCTACCAGAACCAGCGCCTGCTGCAGCAGACGCCGCCGCCGCTGTCCACGCTGGCCAAGCCGGACATCGAGGGCGCGCACCTGCTGATCGAGAGCGTGCTGGCCGAGCGCCGCAAGGTGCTCACCGAGATGGAGTCGAAGACGCTGCTGTCGTCGTTCCACGTGCCGGTCACGCAGACCATCCTCGCGCGCTCGCCGACCGAGGCGATGATGATCGCGACGCAGCTGGGCTTCCCGGTCGCGCTCAAGATCGACTCGCCCGACATCGCGCACAAGTCCGACGTGCAAGGCGTCGCGCTCAACCTGATGAGCGGCACCAGCGTGCGCGAGGCCTACGTCGACATGATGGAACGCGTGGCCCGCCTCGCGCCCAACGCGCGCATCAACGGCGTGACGGTGCAGAAGATGGCGCGCGCGCGCCGCGGCCGCGAGATCTCGGTGGGCGTGGTCACCGACGACCCGTTCGGACCGGTGATCGTGTTCGGCGCGGGCGGCGTGATGATCGAGCTGATCGCCGACCGCGCGATGGAGCTGCCGCCGCTCAACCAGTTCCTTGCGCGTCGCCTGATCGAGCGCGCCCGCGTCGCCGAGACGCTGCTCGAATGGCGCGGCGCAAGCCCGGTGGACATCGCGGCGCTGGAGCAGGTGCTGCTGCGCGTCTCCGAGATGGTGTGCGCGCTGCCGCAGCTGCGCGAGATGGACATCAACCCGGTCATCGTCGACGAGAACGGCGCCGTCGCGGTCGACGCGCGCATCGTCGTCGACGGCGGCCCGCTGGCCGGCACCGGCTCGCCGGGGCAGTTCGCGCACCTGGCGATCCTGCCGTATCCGTCGCGCTTCGAGCAGGCGCTCACGCTGCGCGGCGGCGGCACCTGCCACCTGCGTCCGATCCGGCCCGACGACGCGCAGATGCTGCAGGACCTCGTGCGCGGCCTGTCGCCCGAGAGCCGCTACTTCCGCTTCGTCTCGTCGTTCAACGAGTTGCCCGCGACGATGCTGTCGCGCTTCACGCTGATCGACTACGACCGCGAGATGGCGCTGGTGGCCGTCGTGCCGCAGCGCGAGACGAACACCGACGGCGACATCGTCGAGACCGACCGCATCGTCGGCGTCTCGCGCTACGTCATCGCGCCCGACCAGCAGAGCTGCGAGTTCTCGCTCGTGGTTGCCGAGGACATGAAGGGCCGCGGCCTCGGCTCGCGGCTGATGGAGGCCATCATGGAAGCGGCGCGCGAACGCGGCCTCGCCGAGATCGTCGGGCTCGTCCTGCGCGGCAACGCAGCGATGCTCAAGCTGATGCGCGGGATGGGCTTCGAGGTCAAGCGCTTCGACGAGGATCCGGATTTCGTGAAGGTGACGCACGGGTTGTGAGCATGGGGGGCGGCGCGGCATAGGGATGGCCGGCGCAGGCGGCCGCGCCCAATCTGCCGGCTCCATCACTGGCTTGGAGGCCGCCATGTCGCATCGTTCCTCGTCCCTCGTGCGTCGCGCCGTCCTGGCCGCAGTCGCCGTGCTGGCGTGTTCCGCCGCCAGCGCCCAGAAGGCGGCGCTCGTGCAGCCGGCCTTCGGGCCCGGCATCACGCCGTACCAGAGCAACCAGCTCTACAACCCGTCGGCCAGCATCTGCCCGAATTCGTTCTACTGCCAGATCGCGTTTCCCCCGGTGCCCGCCGGCAAGCGGCTGGTCGTGACGCACGCCTCGGCGACCTACTCGGTGACCCAGACGGGCACCGAGGAGATCGTGTCGATCGGCGCCAGCCTGTTCGACACGATGGACCTGCCGGCGGCCGTCTATGTCGGCACCTTGCGCTACGTCGCCAGCAGCCCCATCACCTATTACTTCGAGCCTGGCCAGACGCCCTACGTCTTCATCACCGGCAGTTCGGTGCTCACCAACAACACCGGGCATGCGTCCATCGTGGGCTACCTGGTGCCGGCGTCCTAGCGAGCGGGCGGCAACAAGGCCTTCGCGGCCTCGATGCGCAGGGCGAGGTCGACCGTCTCGTCGTTCATCACGCGCAGCAGGAACCGACGCGGGTCGTCGGTCGCCTCGTGGGCGGCAATCGCCGTCTCGCGCGCGGGCGCGGGCGCAGGCGCGGCCGCGTGACGCGCGGTCGCGCGCATGCCCGCGAGCGCCGCGTCGAACACCGCCGGCTTGACGGCCTGCAATCCGCGCAGCAACGCCGCCTGGCCTTCCTCGCCGGGCTCGACGTCCAGCCACGGCGTCTCCGAGAAGATGGCCGCGAGATCGGGCGCGACGAAGGCGGACCAGTTCCCGCTGCCCGCCTGCAGCGCGGGGATCAGCGCGGCGTGGCGCGCGTCCGGCGTGGGCCAGAGGCGCACGCGCGCGGCCGGGACGTGTTCGAGGAAGCGCATGCGCAGCGCCTCGAGGAAGGCGTGGGCGTCGGCCACGGGGATCGCGGTCTCGAGCGAGAACCACAGCTGCAGGCCGTCGCTGCCGGAGACCGCGATGCCCGGCGCGGGCAGTTCCAGCTCCATCTGCACACCGTGCCAGACTTCCGACAAGGCCTCCCAGTTCGTCGGCTGGACGACCTCGAGCACCATCGCCCGGGTCCGGCCGCGGACATCGACCAGCGACAGCGCCTGCGCACTGTCGGGCGCGAAGACAAGGCCGCCGAGGTAGAGGCGATTCAGTTCGGTGTCGAGACGGTTCATGCGTTCGCTTGCAGCAGGTACGCGATGGCCGCCGTCACCGTCACCGCCTGCGCCTCGTTGCACTCGGCGGCCGTCGCGGTGGGGCTGTCCGGGTAGACCTCGGTGGTCGTCACGAAGCGCGCGGCCGTCATGCCGCCGCACAGGCCCAGCGAGCGCTTGGCGTAGTTGATGACGCCGGACTGCGTCATCGTCGTGCCGATGATGGCGCCGTGTTCGTCGGGCTCGGCGATGTGCGTCACCTCGCGCACGGCGGCGATCAGCGCGCGCTGGAAGTCCGGCGCGGGGCGTTCGCTGTCGCCCACGAGATAGAAGCCGTCGGGGATGGCGTGCCAGTCGAAGGCCTTGCCGTCGCGCGCGGCCTTGGCCGGGCCGAACTCGCTGTTGTCGGTGTCGGTGGTCTCGTGGAGGTCGACGTGCAGGTCGACGCTGGGGCACTGCGCCGCGACGCAGGCCATCGCGAGCGCGGACTCGGCGGCGGGGCTGTCGGTGCGGAACTGGCGATTGGGGTCCAGAGCGTCCGGATTCCAGCGGTTGATCGTCTCGTAGCCCCAGGGGCTGAGGCAGGGCAGCACGAGCAGGTTGACGGCCTGGGCGTGGCGCGAGAACTGCGTCGCGATCCACTGCAGCGCGCCCTGCACGCCGCTGGTCTCGTAGCCGTGGACGCCGCCGGTGACGAGCACGGTCGGGCGATCCGTCCGCCAGGCGCGGCTGCGCACCGCGAACAGCGGAAAGCGGGCCAGGCCCAGGCGCGTGTAGTCGAGGATGCCGTACTCGAACAGATCGGCGTCGGCCGGCACGGCGGCCTTCAGCGGTGCGACGACCTCGTCGGCATAGCTGCGCTTGATGGCTTGGCGGGCCAGCCAGGCCGCGCGTTCGGCATCGCCCCAGGGCGTGCCGGGCGTGCCGATGGGAAAGGGCGTGGTCGGGGGCAGGTTGCTCACGGCGGGTGTCTCGGGTTTCGCAAACCCGGACGATACCTCGTGCAGCCGATTCAGGCCCAGGCGTCGAGCCGGGTGCCCAGGATGCCGGAGGTGGCCAGCTGCGGCGCAGGAATCGCCGTCAGCAGCGCCAGCGCGGGCGCCTCGTCCTGGCTGACGGCCTTCTTCAGCGGCTCGCGCGGCCCGTGGTCCAGCGGGGCCGGCTGCGATCCGTTGACGTTGTGGAGGGAGACGCCTTCCATGGTCCGTGCGTGATCTGTCCGAGGGTCATCGGCCGATGGCGCGGCGAATCGAGTCCGAACATGTGAACTTGTCCCCCCAAACGAGGGTGTCCCCGCGCCGCGTCGCGGCGATACTCGGCCTCGCTGCGACACCGCCATTCCGAGCGGGCGCGCGCCAACATGAACGAGGGAGTTCCGATGACCGAGATGCCGGCCAGCGACATGGTCTTCTGCCGCGCCTGCGGCAAGCAGATGCACGTGACGGCGGTCGCGTGCCCGCAATGCGGCGCGCAGCAACGGCCCGTCGCGGCGGCGCCGCGGCTGGATCCGAACGCGTCGCCCAAGCTGTTGCTGCCCGCCGTGCTGCTGTGCTTCTGGTTCGGCGTGTTCGGGGTGCATCGCTTCTTCGTCGGCAAGGTCGGCACGGGCCTGCTGCAGCTGTTCACGTTCGGCGGCCTGGGCATCTGGGCGCTGATCGACCTGATCATCCTGGTCTGCGGCAGTTTCACCGACAGCGAGGGTCGCAAGCTCACGCAATGGACCTGATCGCCTGAGCCTGCGAAAATGGGGGAGGGCGGCGCTTGCCGCCGATCTTCTCCCCGAGGCCGCGTGCGGCCGCAGAAAGCAGCTTCCAGATGGCCATCCAGTGGTTCCCGGGTCACATGCACACGACCCGCAAGGCGATCGCCGAGCGCCTGCCGGACATCGACGTGGTCATCGAGCTGCTCGATGCGCGCCTGCCCGGCTCCAGCGCGAACTCGCTGCTGGCCGAGATGACGCGCGGCAAGCCGGCGCTGAAGGTGCTCAACAAGCAGGATCTCGCCGACCCCGGGCTGACCGAGCAGTGGCTCGCGTACTACAAGGCGCAGCCGGGCACCAACGCGCTGGGCCTGGACGCCAGCGTCACCGCGCCGGCGCGCGCGCTCATCGCCGCGTGCCGCGCGCTCGCGCCCACGCGCGGCGGCATGGTCAAGCCGGTGCGCGTGATGATCTGCGGCATCCCCAACGTCGGCAAGTCGACGCTGGTCAACACGCTCAACGGCCAGCGCGCCGCCAAGACGGGCGACGAGCCGGGCATCACCAAGCTGGAGCAGAAGATCCTGCTGGCCAACGACTTCTACCTGTTCGACACGCCCGGCATGCTGTGGCCGCGCATCATCATCGAGGAGGGCGGCTACAACCTCGCGGCCAGCGGCGCGATCGGCCGCAACGCCTACGACGAGGAGGAGGTGGCGATGGCGTTGCTCGCGCGCGTGCGCCACCGCTACACCGATCGGATCGTCGCGCGCTACAAGACGGCGGACTTCTCGGCGATGACCGACGAGCAGCTGCTGGAAGAGGTCGGCCGCAAGCGCGGCGGGCTGATGGCCGGCGGCCGCGTCAACATGCAGAAGGCCGCGGAGATCGCGCTGAACGATTTCCGCAGCGGCGCCTGGGGGCGCGTGACGCTGGAGTCGCCGGAGGAATTCGCGGCCTGGTGGGCAGCGGGACAGGCCGCCGAGGCGGCGCGGCTCGAGAAGAAGGCCGCGCGCAAGAAGGGCTGATCAGGCCGCCGGCGCGGCGGGCGCGGGCTTGAGGAAGGCCTCGACGGTGCCCTTGATCTTGACCGTCAGCGGCCGGCCCTTGCGGTCGACCGTCTTGCCCACCGGCACGCGGATCCAGCCTTCGCTGATGCAGTATTCCTCGACGTCGAAGCGCTCCTTGCCGTTGAAGCGGATGCCGACGTCGTGCTCGAAGATCGCGGCCACGTGGTGCGGGCTGCGCGGGTCGACGGAGAGGCGGTCGGGCAGGGCGGGCAGCGTGGTGGCCGGGGTGGCGTCGGTCATGGTGGCGAGGTCTGGAAACGGGAATCGCGTGATTTTACGCGCCTGGCTCACGAGAGCGGCCGCACCACCAGCTCGGCGTACCCCGTCGCGGCGTCGTGCTCCCGCGTGAAGCGCAGCTCGTCCAGCACCGCCAGCAGGATCTCCGCGGTCGTGCGCACGATGCAGCCCGGCGCGACATGGCCGCCGAAGACGCGACCGTCGGCATCCGCCAGGCTCGCGTGCAGGTGCGGGCCGCCGGCGCCCAGCGTGCCCGACAGCGACAGCAGCTCGAGATCGCCCACCACGCAGTGCACGTCCTCGCGGCCCGCGAAGCGGATGCGCGCCTCGCACAGGCTGCCGATGCCCGAGACCACGAACGCGGCCTCGCCGTGGAAGGCCGACAGCGCGGTCGACAGCGCGGCGCGCAGGTCGGCGCCCGGGTTCAGTCGCAGCGGCAGGGTCTTCATGCCTCGAGGGTACTCCGGACAGGGCTTTGACAGATCAATAACTGCTCGGTTATGATTTTGCCATGCACTCCGCATCGGACGATCTCTTCAAGGCCCTGGCCGACCCCACGCGGCGCGCGCTCCTCGAGCGCCTGCTGCGCGAGGGGGAGCTCAACGTGCGCGCGCTCACCGAGCAATCGGGGGTGTCGCAGCCGGCGGTCTCCAAGCACCTGGGCGTGCTGAAGCAGGCCGGCCTGGTGCTGGAGCGGCCGCAGGGCCGGGTCGTGCACTACCGCGCCGAGCCCAAGGGCCTGGCCCCGCTGATGGACTGGATGCGTTTCTACGCCGTCTTCTGGGACGAGCGCATGGACCGTCTCGAGACCTTGTTGAACAGGATGGACCAATGAGCACCGATACCCCAACCCGTACCGTCGTCGTCGAGCGCCGCATGGCGCATTCGCTGGACAAGGTCTGGCGCGCGCTCACGCAGAGCCCGCTGCTGGAGGACTGGCTGATGGCCAACGACTTCGAGGCCCGGGTCGGCCACCGCGGCAGCTTCCACATGCCGCCGATGCCGGGCTGGAACGGCGTCACCGACTACGAGGTGCTCACCGTCGTGCCGCACGAGGAGCTGTCGTACACATGGAACGCCTCGGGCGAGGAGGCGGCCAACGGGCTCAGGACGGTCGTCAAGTTCACGCTGTCGCAGCTCGACGGCGCGGTGCTGGTGCGCATGGAGCAGTCGGGCTTCCGCGAGCAGGACCAGCGCAACTTCATGGGCGCGAAGTACGGCTGGGAGCGCAACCTCGGCGAGCTCGAACGCGTGGTGGCGGCGCTGCGATGAACGCGAGACGCGCCTCGAAATACCACCCGGCGCTCGCGGCGCTGCACTGGGTGCTGGCCTTCTTCATCGGCGCATCGCTGGCATTCGGCTTCCTCGTGCTGCAGAAGGTGCCCAACACCGAGCCGCGCAAGCTGGACATGCTGGAGTGGCACATGGGCCTGGGCATGGCGATCTTCGCGGCGATGCTGGTGCGGCTGGTCGTGCGCTGGCGCACGGCGAAGCCGTCGCCCGCGGGCGTGGGCACGTCCGCGTCCGCGCGCGCAGCGGGCTGGGCGCAGCTCGCGTTCTACGTGCTGGTCTTCGGCATGGTCGCCACCGGCTATGCGACCGGCCTGATCGCGCGGCTCAACGACATCGTCTTCGCCCGCAACGGCGCGCCGCTGCCGGCCTCGTTCGACGCCTACCCGACGTTCCGCGCCCACGGCGTCACCGCGACGGTGCTGGCCATCCTCGTCGCGCTGCATGTGCTCGCCGCGCTGTGGCACTGGCTGGTGCGTCGCGACGGCGTGATGCGGCGCATGGGCTTCGGCGGTCGTCGGCTCGAATAGCGTCGAACGACGCCGGGGTTGCTACAGTGCCTGCCATGCACGCAGCGGAGACCCCATGAAAGCGTTCCAGGACTACTACGGCGAGAGCGTCTCGCACTGCTACGGCTGCGGCTCGCTGAACCAGCACGGGCACCGCATCAAGACGACCTGGGACGGCGACGAGACGCTCACCCGCTTCAACCCCGAGCCGTTCCACACCGCGGTGCCGGGCTTCGTCTACGGCGGCCTGATCGCGTCGCTGATCGACTGCCACAGCACCGGCACCGCGGCCGCGGCGATGTACCGCGCCGAGGGCCGCGCGATGGACACGCTGCCGGCGTTCCGCTTCGTCACCGGCTCGCTCAACGTGAGCTATCTCAAGCCGACGCCGCTGGGCGTGGAACTCGAGCTGCGCGGCAAGGTGCAGGAGATCAAGGGCCGCAAGGTCGTGGTCGAGACGACGGTGCTCGCCAACGGCGTGGCGACGGCCCTGGGCACGGTCGTCGCGGTGCAGATGCCCGAGGACTTCGGGACGGCCTGAGCGCGCGGCGGCCGATCACGGCTGGGCCTGGGCGCGGGCTCGCAGACCGCGCGCAACCTGCAGCGCACGCGCCAGTGCGTGACGTGGACGAGTCCATCGTGGTGGCCGGTCACCCCGACCGCGTCGACCCCGATCGCTGGCGCCCGCTGATCATGAGCTTCCAGAAGTTCCACGGGCTGGGCCGCGAGCAGTTGCATCCGTCCGCGCTCGCGAGCATTCCCGAAGCGATGTACCGCAGCCCCGACGTGGATCGGGCGCGGCAGGCGCTGCCGGCCTAGACGAAGCCGAGGTTGCGCTGGCTCGCGTCCCAGTTGCCGAGGTTGGGCAGCACCGTCAGCAGGTCGCTGTCGCTGATGCCCAGCCACGTGCCCATGGTCGCGGCATATTGATCGACCGACGTCGACGGCAGCAGCCGGCCCTGGCCGACGTCGTCGGGGCCGCCGTTGGCGACCACCGGCGGCGTGCCGTAGTAGCGCCCGCCCTTGACCGCGCCGCCCAGCATGAAATGCATGCTGCCCCAGCCGTGGTCGGATCCGTCGTCGGCCGTGAGCGTGCGGCCGAAGTCGGACGCCGTGAACGTCGTCACCTGGTTGGCCACGCCGAGCTCCTGCGTCGCTGCGTAGAACGCGCTGAGCGCCTGCGCGACGGCCGCGAGCAGGCCCGGGTGCACGGTGGCCAGGCCGCTGTGGGTGTCGAAGCCGCCCATCGAGACGAAGAAGACCTGCCGCTTCGCGCCGACGGCGTCGGCCGTGCTGATCATGCGGGCGACGAGCTTGAGCTGGTCCGCGAGGTTGTTGGTGCCGGGCGCGGGGAAGGGCGTGTCGATTGCCGGGCCGCCGGCGAGCGCGTTCGCCAGCGTGCCGCCGGCGCTCAGCGAGCGCGCGGTGATGCGCGTGTACTCGTTCTCGAAGATGTTCGAACTGCTCGCGGTGACGAGGTTCTGCAGCGCCGTCGAACAGGCCGCGGAGCCGAACAGCGGCTTGGCCACGCCGTTGAGCGCCACCGGGCCGTTGGTCGACACCTGGTACTGCGTGGCCGTCTTGCCCGAGAGATAGACCGCGTTGCCCGACACGTTGACGCACGTGAACACCGCGTTGCCGTTGCCCGATTCGAACAGGTCGCCCATGCGCCCGCCCCAGCCGGACGTCGCGCCCTCGGGCGACGACGACTGCCACACCGACTGCTGGTCGTTGTGCGAGAACAGCCGCGGCGGCAACAGCACGCTGCCGGCCGTGTACTGCGCCTTGGTCGTCGGCTGCACCAGCGTGCCGACGTTGAGCATCACGCCCATCTTGCCGGCGTTGAAGAGGGGCAGCAGCGGCGCGAGTTCGGGCGCGATCGCGTACTGCGCGCCGCCGGCGAGCGCGACGCCGGGAGTCAGCACGGTCGCGGCGAGCTGATCCTGCGTGTAGGCCAGCGACGGGCGCATGCCGGCGTAGGCAGCGTAGCGTGCGCTGTCGGTCGGGACCAGCGTGTTGCCGTAGTCGTTGCCGCCGTAGAGGAACACGCAGACGAGCGCCTTGTAGTCGGTGGCGGTGGAGGCCGCGGCCTCGCTCATCGCGGCGAGGTTGAGCGCCCACGGCGCGGCCGCGCCGGCCATCGCGAGCATCGAGGAGCGCTTGAGGAACGCGCGGCGGGAAGCATGGTTGGTCATCGCGGGCCTCACTTCTGGACGATGTATTCGGGCGCGGCCAGCACCAGCACCAGGGCGGCGTTGATGCGGGCGCGACGTGTCGTGTCGCTGCCGCTGGCCATCGTGCCGACGGCGGCCGCTAGCGTGGACACGGTCGCGGCGCCCAGCTGGTTGGCGGCCAGCACGAGGTTCAGCTCCGTCAGCAACGCGGTCGCGTCGTCGGCGATCGCGAGCAGCGCTGTGTAGTCGGGCGTGAGGTCGGCGATCGAACCCGCCACCGCGCGCTGCAGGGTGTTGACGCAGCCGACGACCGAGGACTCGTTGGCGATCTGGAACTCCGGCGCCTCGAGCTCGCCGGCGTCCAGCGCGGTGTTGGGCGGCACGTAGCCGGGCCGGAAGAAGTTGAACACCGACGGCGAGCGCAACGGGCTCTGCGCGAGGCCCTTGGCCGCGTCGGACGTGTCGCCGACGGCCCACAGCCCGCTGGGCGACGTCACGCCATACGCGCGCGCCCAGCCCGTCAAGCGCAGGATGGGCTCGCGCAGCTTGCCGAAGGTCGACGGGTCGGCCGGATGGCGCGCCTCGTCGTCGAGCAGCAGCGCGCGGATCACGGCCTTCAGGTTGCCGCGCGTGCCGGTGCCGTCGTCGGCGAACACCGCGGCGATGCGCGCGACGTAGGCCGGGCTCGGGTTGCTGGTGACCAGCCGCTGGATCAGCTGGCGGCAGAAGAAGGGCGCGACGTTCTGGTGGTGGAAGATCGTGTCGAGCGCCGTCGACAGGCACGTCGCCGCGTCGGTGCCCGCGGGGATCGTCGTGCCGAGGAAGGTCTTGGCGCCGGTCTCGTAGCGGCTGGGCACCTGGATCATCGGGCGCCTGACGAAATCCGGCGTCGCGGTGCCCGTGCCCACGTTCTGGCCCTGCAGGTCGAAGTCCCAGCCGGTGAACACGCGGGCCAGGCCGGTGATGTCGGCGAGCTGGTAGGTCGGCGTCGATGCGCCGCCCGTGAGCTGCGTCGTGCCATCCGCGTTCAGCATCACGAGGCCGATCGTGAACAGCTGCATCAGCTCGCGGGCGTAGTTCTCGTCGGGCAACGCGCCGCTGACCGGGTCTTCCTTCGCGGATCCGCGGAAGGTCAGGAAGTCGCCCATCGCGCCGGAGAGCGACATCTGCTGCAGCCAGGCGCGGTGGCTGCCGAAGGCGTTGGCCTCGACCAGGTCGGCCCAGGACGCCGCGTTGAACTGCCTCCAGCCGCCGCCGACGAGGCCGTCGATGCCGATGACGAAGATCTCCGACAGCGCGAACACGATGCGCTGGCGCAGCGTGTCGGGCGCGCTGAGCATCTTGCGCCAGACGGTGGCGTCGAAGCCCTGCTCGTCGTTCTTGTGCGTGAAGGCGGTGTAGCCTTGGGCGACCAGCCAGTCCCAGCGCGAGTCGGTCACCGGCAGCGCGAACTGCGCGTCGAGCCAGCCGGCGTAGCCCAGGCTGACGACGTTGGCGATCTCGGTCCGGCTCGCGCCCATCGACGCCTGCGCCAGGAAGCGCGAGGCCTCGGCCTCGGTGGGTGCCGCGGGCGGCGGCGGTGGTGGAGGTGGCGGCGGTTCGGGCGCGGGCGACGGGCTGGCGCCGCCGCCTCCGCCACACGCCGCGAGCGATGCGGCCAGCGTCGCGGCGGCCAGCGCGGACAGCGCCGGGGACACGGAAACGACGGGTGCAGGAGGCTCGCTGCCGACCGCAAGCGGACGCAGTTCTTCCGGGACTTCGACAGTCATGGCTGCCCTCGATTCGGGAACGTGGTGTGTGTGTCGACCGTCGTTGTCTCGTGCGTCGAAACCGCCGCCGGCTGACGCAAATGTCGACTCGAATGGCGGAGTTGCCAACAAGCTTTGCACCGGGAAACGTTGGCCGCACGAGCAGCAACGTCGCGGACGCCGCCGTCGAACAAAGCCCTGGTACCGGCGCTGGCCCCCTTCATTCCGCGATTCGTCGCACCGGCGCCGACCGGCGGCGCGCGATGGCCGTCGACTCGTTAGACTGCTCGCCGCTGGTCACGCCAGAAGCGTGTCGCACTTTCGTTCAACCGGCGCCACCGCGCCGCACCAGGCTGTCCATGCAAACCTCGATCAAGACCCTGTGCCACCTGCTCGTGGCGTCCTCCCTGCCCGCGCTCTTGGGCGCCGCCCACGCGGCCGATGCGCCGCCGGCCAATCCGCTGCTCGTCGAGAGCGCGCTGCCGCTGCACTTCCCGCGCTTCGACCAGATCCGCGACGACGACTTCCAGCCCGCGTTCGAGCAGGCCATCGCCGAGGACCGCAAGCAGGTCGAGGCCATCGCGTCCAACCCGGACAAGCCGACCTTCGACAACACCATCGTCGCGCTGGAGCGCTCGGGCCGCGCGCTCGATCGCGTCGAGAAGATCTTCTCCAATCTCGAGAGCTGCAACACCGATCCCAAGCTGCAGGAAGTGCAGCGCGTGATGGCGCCCAAGCTCTCGGCGCATCGCGACGAGGTCCAGCTCGACCCGCGCCTGTTCGCGCGCATCGACGCGCTCTACAAGCAGCGCGACGCGCTGGGCCTCGACGCCGAATCCGCGCGCCTGCTGTGGCGCTACCACCAGGACTTCGTGCGCGCCGGCGCGCAGCTGCCCGAGGCCAGCAAGGCGAGGCTGCGTGCGCTCAACGCCGAACTCGCCACGCTGCAGACCACGTTCGCGCAGAACACGCTCAAGGAGCGCGGCGCCTCGGCCGTCACCTTCGACACCCGCGCCGAACTGGCGGGCCTGAGCGACGCCGAGATCAAGAACGCGGCCGACGCGGCGACCAAGGCCGGCAAGCCGGGCAAGTTCGTCATCGAGCTCGTCAACACCACCGGCCAGCCGGTGCTGACCAACCTCACGAGCCACGCGTCGCGCATGAAGGTGATGGCGGCCTCGCTCGCGCGCGGCAGCCGCGGCGGCGAGTTCGACAACCGTGCGGTGGTCGCGACGACGGCGCGCAAGCGCGCGGAGCGCGCGGCGTTGCTGGGCTATCCCACGCACGCCGCGTTCCAGCTCGCCGAGCAGACGGTGGGCTCGGTGGACGTGATGAACAAGATGCTCGCGCAGATGGCCACGCCGGCCGTCCTCAACGCGCACAAGGAAGCCACGCAGCTGCAGGCCATGATCGACGCCGAGAACGGCGGCTTCCGGCTCGATGCCGCCGACTGGGCGTACTACAGCGAGAAGGTGCGCAAGGCGCAGTACGCGTTCGACGAGTCGCAGCTCAAGCCGTACTACGAGCTCGATCACGTGCTGTTCGACGGCGTCTTCTACGCGGCCAACCAGCTGTACGGCATCACGTTCAAGGAGCGCCACGACCTGCCGGTCTACGAGCCCAGCGTGCGCGTGTTCGACGTGTTCGACAAGGACGGCACGCAACTCGCCATCTTCATCGGCGACTACTACGCGCGCCCGAACAAGAACGGCGGCGCGTGGATGAACGCCTACGTGACGCAGGACGGCCTGACGGGCGACAAGCCGGTCATCGCCAACCACCTCAACATCCCGAAGCCGCCGGCCGGCGAGCCGACGCTGCTGACGCAGGACGAGGTGACCACGGCGTTCCACGAGTTCGGCCACGCGCTGCACGGCATGTTCTCGCACGTGAAATACCCGCGCTTCGCGGGCACGCAGGTGCCGCGCGATTTCGTCGAATACCCGTCGCAGTTCAACGAGATGTGGGCGACGTATCCCGACGTGCTGAAGCACTACGCGAAGAACTACAAGACGGGCGAGCCCATTCCCCAGGCCTTGCTGGACAAGGTGCAGGCCGCGGCCAGGTTCGACCAGGGCTTCGCGACGACGGAGTACCTGTCGGCCACGCTGCTCGACCAGGCCTGGCACCAGCTGCCCGCCGACCAGGTGCCGCCGGCGGCCGACGTCACAAAGTTCGAGGCCGAGGCGCTGCACCGCGTCGGGCTGGACTTCCCGCCGGTGCCGCCGCGCTATCGCAGCACCTACTTCTCCCACGCGTTCGCGGGCGGCTATTCGGCGGGCTACTACTCGTACATCTGGAGCGAAGTGCTCGCGGCCGATTCGACGGCCTGGGTGCTCGCGCACGGCGGCCTGACGCGCCAGAACGGCGACCACATCCGCGACACGATGCTGTCGCGCGGCGGCAGCGCCGATGCGCTGTCGCTGTTCCGCGACCTCACGGGCTCGGCGCCCGACATCGGCCCGCTGCTGAAGAAGCGCGGGCTCGACGGCGCGCAGTGAGCAGGCACGCCCCGGCCCTCGTGGCCGGGGCCGTCACGCATCAACGATGCACGTGATGATGGTGGTGATGATGGTGGCGATGGTGGTGGTGGCGCGGCCGCGCGTCGGCGGCCACGGCGAACATCGACAGCACGGCAGCGACGGCGATGAGCTTGGTGAAGGACATGGAAGCTTCTTTCTTCTGGTGTGAATCGGCCGGAACTCGACCGGGGCGGCATCATGCCTCAAATCCAGGCTGAAAGGCCCCGGCCGACTTGAATCGTGCCGGGGCCTTCCTCAGGTTGATCGATCGAGGCGAACCTCGATCCGGCCTTACTTGCCGGCGTTGATGTCGGCCTTGTCCTGCTTGTATTGCAGTTTGGCGTCGGCCTTGTCCTGCTTCTCGCCGGCCTTGGCGTCGCCCTTGCACGCGCGTTCGACCGCCCCGGTCGTGTCCGCCTTGCAGTCGGCCTTGTTCGACTTGTAGTCGGCCTTGGCCTGTGCCTTGTCGGACTTGTAGTCGGCCTTGGCTTGCGCCTTGTCCGAGGCGGTGTCGGCATGCGCGCCGAACGACAGGGTGGCCGCGGCGGCGGTGAGAACGGCGGCGATGAGGGTCTTGTTCATGGTGGTCCTTCATGGAGCGCCCGACGAGTCGGGCTGAGCACCTCCTGCAGCAAGCGATGTGCCGCGCGCGACACGACGCGGCGTTGTCCGACACCGCCTGTCGCGTCCACGGCCCGGCCCTTGGTGGCAGACTGGAAGTCCCGTCCACCAGGGAGCCCGACGTGAAGTTCATGATCCTGGTCAAGTCCAATCCCGATCTCGAGGCGCGCATCGCCGCCACCAGCGACGCGCAGATGCAGGCGCAGATGGCCGAGATGGAGGCCTTCAACGACGAGCTCCGGAACGCCGGCGTGTTGAAGGACTGCGACGGCCTGCGGCCGACGAGCGAGGCCAGGCGCGTGCACTTCGACGGCGCCTCGCGCACGGTGGTCGAGGGCCCGTTCACGGGCGATCTCGTCGCCGGCTACTGGCTCTGGGAGCTGCCGTCGATGGACGAGGCCGTGGCGTGGGTCAGGCGTTGCCCGAATCCGATGTCCGCGCCGTCGGACATCGAGATCCGCCAGGTCTGGGACTGACGCGCGTCACCCGCGCGCGCCGGCGCGTGGGCGAGGAACCGCCAGGTCACAGCGTGCGCCGCAGCGCCTCGAAGAACAGCTCCGACTGCAGCCGCTCGCCGCGCGTCTGCTCGCCCACGTGCCGCGCCAGCGGCTCGGCCACCGGCGCCAGCGGCTGGCCGGTGGACTGCGCCAGCACCTGGTGCAGGCAGGCGCGTTCGAGGAAGTAGAGATCGTCGTACGCGTGGGACAGCTTCTCGCCGCAGACGATCACGCCGTGGTTGGCGAGGAAGGCCACGTCGGCGCCGCCCATCGCGCGGGCGATGCGCTCGCCCTCGGCGTCGTCCAGCGCGAGGCCGTTGTAGTGCGCGTCGACCGCGACGCGGCCGTGGAAGCGCATCGCGTTCTGCGACAACGCGGTGTCGAGGCCGCGGCCGGCGGTCAGCGTCAGCGCGGTCGCATACGGCATGTGGGTATGCAGCACGCAGGCCTTGCCGAGGCGGTGCACCGCGGCGTGGATGAACATCGCGGTCGACTCGACCTCGTGGCGGCCGGCGAGCTTGCGGCCGTCGTTGGCGACCAGCACGATGTCGTCGGCGTGGATCTCGCTCCACAGCAGGCCGCGCGGATTCAGCAGGAAGCGGTCGGAGCCGTCGGGCAGCTCGACGCTGAAGTGGTTGCAGATGCCCTCGGCCAGGCCGTGGTGGGCCGCGGCCCGCAGCGCGAGCGCGAGGTCGGCGCGCAGGGCGGCGACGGCGGGGGCGTGGAAGTCGTCTTCGTGCATGGCGGATCTGCGGCGCTGGAAGCGAAGGTCCGACTCTACAACGCGCGCCCCGCACAATGCGGCGTCGGCACTTCTGCCGCGACCGGGGAAATCGCCAGTGATCCGACTCCGAGAAGCCGCCCTTGCCGTCCTGCTTGCCGCCATCGCCGGCGCGCCCGTGCTCGCGCAGACGGCGCCGGCCCGCAAGCCTGCGCGCGCGGCCTCCGCGCCCGCCACGGCGCCCGCACCGGCCGCCTTCGTGCGCGAGCTGGGCGGCATCCAGGAGTACCGCCTGGCCAACGGCCTGCAGATCCTGCTGTTTCCCGACGCCGGCCAGAGCACCACCAGCGTCAACATCACCTACCGCGTCGGCAGCCGGTTCGAAGGGCAGGGCGAGTTCGGCATGGCGCACCTGCTGGAGCACCTGCAGTTCAAGGGCACGCCGTCGCATCGCGACATCCCCGACGAATTCGCCCGGCGCGGCGTGCGCTACAACGGCACGACCACGGTCGACCGCACCAGCTACGTCGCCGGCTTCAACGCCAACGACGACACCCTCGCATGGACCCTGGCCCTCGAGGCCGACCGCATGCGCAACTCGTTCATCGCGCGCGCCGACCTCGACAAGGAAATGAGCGTCGTGCGCAACGAGTTCGAGCGCGGCGAGAACGATCCGGTCTCGGTGCTGACCAAGCGCGTGACGTCGGCCGCCTACACGTGGCACGCCTACGGCCACGTGCCGATCGGGCCGCGCAGCGACATCGAGAACGTGCCGATCGAGAACCTGCAGGCGTTCTATCACCGCTGGTACCGGCCGGACAACGCGACGCTGCTGATCGCCGGCAAGTTCGATCGCGACGCCGCGCTGCGCCTGGTCGCGCGCGACTTCGGCCCGATCGCGCGTCCGCCCGAGGCGATGACGCCGCCATACACCGTCGAGCCCGCGCAGGACGGCGAGCGCAGCGTGGTCGTGCGTCGCGTCGGCGGCCAGCCGGTGATCGAGGCCTGGTACCACGTGCCGGCGCTGGCGCATCCCGACTCGGCGGCCATCGTGGTCTACGAGATGCTGATGTCGCTGCAGCCCTCGGGCCATCTGTACCAGGGCCTCGTCGCCTCGAAGCAGGCGCTGGGCGCCGGCATGATCGGCCTCGGCGGCCACGATCCCGGCGGGGTGCGGGCGATGGCCGTGCTGCCCCCGGCCGGCGACGTCGACCGGGTGCAGCAACGGCTGCTGGACCTGGTCGAGGGCCGCGCCGCCGTCGTCTTCACCGAGGCCGACATCGAGCGCGTGCGCGAGCTGGCGGTGGTCGGCTACCGGCAGGAGATGAAGGACACGCAGGCGCTGATGCAGCAGCTGTCGGACGTCGTCGGCGCCGGCGACTGGCGCCTGCTGTTCGTTTTGATGGACGAACTGCCCAAGGTGACGCTGGCCGATGTCGAGCGCGTGCGCGCCGCGTACTTCCGCCCGGCCAATCGCACGCTGGGCCGCTACCTGCCGACGCAGAACGTCGAGCGCGTCGAGATCCCCGCCGCGCCGCCGCTCGACCAGCGCCTGGCCGGCCTGAAGGCGCCGCCCAGCGTCGCCGACGGCGAGACCTTCGTGCCGACGATTCCCGCGCTGGCCGAGCGCACCCGGCGCGTGGTGTTGCCCAGCGGCATCGTGCTGCAGACCTTGAACAAGCAGACGCGTGGCGACGCCGTGTCGGCCACGATCGTCATGAACTGGGCGTCGCAGCGCGGGACCGTGCCGTTGCGCGGCACCACGATGGTGGCCGAGCTGATGGGCGAGGGCAGCACCACCCGGGGCCGCCAGCAGCTGCAGGACGCGCTGGTGAAGCTGCACGCCGGGCTGACGATCAATTCGGGCAACCAGTTCGCGCGCGTCGACATCGTGGCCGAGCGCGACAGCCTCGCGGCGGTCATGAAGCTCGCGTTCGACGTGCTGCGCCATCCGGCCTTCCCCGCCGACTCCGTGGGCCGCGTCCGCAGCGCGCACCTGGCCGCGATCGAGGCCGGCCGCAAGGATCTCGGCACGATGATGGGCCAGGCCTCGCGCGATCACGTCAACGCCGTGCGCGGCGCGAAGCCTGGCGAGCCGGCCTACGTGCCCTCCGTCGACGACGCGCTCGCCGAGTACCGCGACACGACGCTGGACGACGTGCGCGGGTTCTACGATCGCTACTGGTCGGCCAACCAGGCCTATGTGGCGGTGGTGGGCGCGGTGCCTGACGGCCTCGCGGACGTCGTGGAGCAGGGCCTGGGCGGCTGGAAGAAGCCCGGCGCGCCGCGGTACGAGCCCTACGAGCCGCGCTACGCCGATCTCGGCGGCGTGCGCTTCGACGTGCAGGTCGACGACACGACCTCGGCCTCGCTGCGCATGTGGCACGGCCTGGCGCTCAACCGCGACGACGCCGACTACGCGCCGCTGCTGCTCGCGGTGCATATCCTCGGCGGCGGCGGCCTCGAGAGCCGCCTCAACACGCGCGTGCGGCGCGAGCTGGGCCTGAGCTACGGCGCGGGCGCGCGGCTCGCGGCCGACTTTCACGGCAACGACGGCGGCATCGCCATCGAGGCGACGTTCGCGCCGCAGAACCGCGACAAGGTGATCGCCGCGATAGACGGCGAACTGGCCCTGTTCGGCCAGGACGGCCCGACCGAGGCCGAGCTGGCGCGTGCCAAGCACGACATCCTCGAAGGCCTCCAGCAGTCGCGTTCCAGGGACGGCGAGCTGGCGGCCGAGCTGAACGTGTTCGCCAGCCTGGATCGCGACTGGGCCTGGGAGGGCGCGCGCGCCGCCGCGCTCGAGCACGTGACGCTGGCGCAGGTCGACGACGCCTGGCACCGCCTGATGGGCGATCGCCGCTTCATGGTGACGACGGGCGGCGACTTCAAGGCCATCACGCCTGCAACACGCTGAGACACGGCCGGGCAGGCCGATTGCCGACAGACCAACTCATCTGCTCGACTGAAGGCCCCGCCATGCCGGCTCGCTCATCCGCACCTCTCGTCCCGTTCAGGCTTCACGTCGTCGCGCTGGTCGCCCTCGGCGTGCTGGCCGCGTGTTCCAAGGAGTCGGTGCCGACCGCGAACGCGCCGGTTGCGGCGGCCTCCGATGTCGCCGCGTCCGACGTGATGCTGGCGCCGCCCGCGCCCGCTCCCGTCGCGGTGGCGACGCAGGCGCCGATGACGGCGGCGACCTCGCCGCGCTCGCCCGCGCCGATCGCGGTGTACCCGCCGGCGGGCAACCAGCCGGCGTACGTCAACGAGTCGACCAATGCGCCGGTGTACGCCGACGATGCCCAGTACGCCAACGACGACCAGCAGCAGGTCGTCAGCGTGTACGTCGATCCGCCGGAAGAAGAGCCCGCGCCGGTCGCGGTGGACTGGGCGCCGCCGCCGATGCTGGTGGAGGACGTGCCGCCGCCGCCGTATCCCGACGGCGTGTGGACGGGCGGCTACTGGGCCTGGCAGGGGCGCTGGGTGTGGAGCGCGGGGCGCTGGTCGCGACCGCCGCATCCGGACTACACCTGGCAGCAGCCGTACTACGAGCATCGCGGCGACAAGGTCGTGTACGTGCCGGCCTACTGGTCGCCGCCTCATCACAGCTTCGTGGCGCCGGCGGTGGGCGTCGCCATCGTCGCGGCCGTGATCGCCGTGGGCGTGCACGCGGGCCACCATGCCGACGGCCCGCAGGGCGTGTTCATCCCGCCGCCGCCGGGCTCGCGTCCCGGCATCATCGTGCCGGCGCCGGTCGGCACGCCGCCGCGCGTCGTCGTCGGGGCGCCGCCGGTGGTCAACGTGGGCATGCGCGTCGACGGCAACGTCGAGAGGAACAGCCACAACGTGACGAACAACGTCACCAACATCACCAACGTGCGCAACGTGACGATCGTCGCGCCGCCGACGGCCACCGCCAACGGGCGCGGGTTCCAGCAGGCGGTCGCGGCCGATCCGCATCGCCCGCCGCCGCAGGCGCCGGGCGCGCGTCCCACCGCGCCGCTGCCGCAGTCGACGACGGCGGTCGCGGCCTGGCAGCCGGGCCATCCGGCGCCGACGCTGCCGGCCGCGCAACCGGTGCGCGGGCTGCCGGCGCGCGGCGAGGGCGCGGGCCATCCCGGCGCGCCGGGCGGCAACGATGCGCGCGCGCAGCAGCAGGCTGGACAAGCGCAGCAGGCCCAGCAGCAACGGGCGCAGCAGGCCCAGCAGGAGCAGGCCGCGCAGCATAAGGCGCAGCAGGAGCAGGCCCAGCATGCGCAGGAACAGGCTGCGCAGCAGAAGGCGCAGCAGGAGCAGGCTCAGCATGCGCAGGAACAGGCCGCGCAGCAGAAGGCGCAGCAGGAGCAGGCCCAGCGCGCGCAGCAGCAGGCGGCACAGCAGAAGGCGCAGCAGGAGCAGGCGCAGCGCGCGCAGCAGCAGGCCGCGCAGCAGAAGGCGCAGCAGGAGCAGGCCCAGCGCGCGCAGCAGCAGGCCGCGCAACAGAAGGCGCAGCAGGAGCAGGCCCAGCGCGCCCAGCAGCAGGCTGCGCAGCAGAAGTCGCAACAGGAGCAGGCCCGGCGCGCGCAGGAACAGGCCGCGCAGCAGAAGGCGCAACAGGAGCAGGCCCAGCGCGCCCAGCAGCAGGCGCAGCAGCAACGCGCCCAACAGGAGCAGGCCCAACGCGCGCAACAACAGGCTGCGCAGCAGAAGGCCCAGCAGGAGCAGGCTCAACACGCGCAGCAGGAACAGGCGCAGCGCGCCCAGCAGCAGGCGCAGCAGCAGGCGGCGCAACAGAAGGCGCAGCAGGAGCAGGCCCAGCATGCGCAACAACAGGCGCAGCAACAGCGCGCGCAGCAGGAGCAGGCCGCCAAGGCCAACGAGGCCAAGCCCAAGCCCGAGCCTGACGCGCACCGGCCGCCGGAGCGCAAGCCCGACGACAACGACCGCAAGTAGCGGTCAGCGTCGTTGCGCCGCGTCCGCGAGCGCGCGCAGCAGCGCGGCGATGTCCTCGGGCTCGTGCGCCGCCGACAGCGCGATGCGCAGCCGCGCGGTGCCCTCGGGCACGGTCGGCGGCCGGATCGCCGGCACCCACAGCCCGGCGTCGGCCAGGGCGTTCATGATGCGCAGCGCCTCGTCGTTGGCGCCGATGACCAGTGCCTGGACGGCCGTCGCCGACGGCAGCAGCGTCCACCCGGTGCCTGCGATCGCCGCCGGCAGCCCGGCGCGGAAGTCCGCGATGTTGCGATGCAGGCGCGCGAGGCGTGCGGGCTCGTCGCGGATCACGCGCAGCGCGGCGCGGACGCTCTGCGCGAGCAGCGCGGGCGCGGCGGTCGCAAACGTGTAGCTGCGCGTCTTCTGCAGCAGCCATTCGACGAGCGTCGCCGGGCCCGCGACGAACGCGCCCGACACCCCCGCCGCCTTGCCCAGCGTGGCCATGTAGATCACGCGGCGGCTCGCGCCGGCGCCCGTGCGAGCGACCGCCGCCAGCGAGCCGCGGCCTTGCGGGCCGCACACGCCGAAGCCGTGCGCGTCGTCGAGCAGCAGCAGCGCGTCGTGGCGCTCGCACAGCGCGATCAGCGCGGGGATGTCGGCGACGTCGCCGTCCATGCTGAAGACGGCGTCGCTGATGACGAGCTTGCGGCGCGCCGGGCTGGCCTGCAGCAGCGACTCGAGCTGCGCGAGGTCGGCATGCTCGAAGCGATGGATGTCGGCCTTCGACAGGCGCGCGCCGTCGATCAGGCAGGCGTGGTTCAACGCGTCGGAGAAGAGCGCGTCGCCCGGCCCGACCAGCGCGGGGACGATGCTCGCGTTGGTCGCATAGCCGGCATAGAAGTAGAGCGCGCGCTCGAGGCCGACGAACTCGGCGAGCTCGCGCTCCAGCGCCGCATTGGCCTCGCTGTGGCCGCTGACCATCGGCGACGCGCCGCTGCCCACGCCGAAGTCGCGCGCACCCTGGATCGCGGCGTCGCGCAAGGCCTCATGCTGCGACAGGCCGAGATAATCGTTGCTGCAGAACGCCAGCATCCTGCGGCCGTCGACCCACAGCGACGCGCCCTCGGCGGGGCGCACCTCGCGGCGGCGGCGTGTCAGGTGCGCGGCGTCCAGCGCGGCGAGGCGGTCGGGGATCTCGTCGATCCACGAAGGGCCGGCGTCGGAAGGGTCAGAGGACATCGGGAAGCATGAATCGATCCGCGTCGGCGCGCGGATCGGGGCGTGCGGAGAACGGCAGGTCGGCCCACAGCGGCGCGCCGAGGTGCGTGCGCAGGTAGGCCAGGTTCTCCTCGGGACAGAGGAAGTCGGGGTCGACGCGGTTGGCGATCCAGCCGGCCAGCGCGAGGCCGCGCGCGCGAATCGCCTCGGCCGTCAGCAGCGCGTGGTTGAGGCAGCCCAGCCGCATGCCCACGACCAGCACCAACGGCAGCCCGAGGGCGGCGGCGAGGTCGGCGCCGGTCTGCGTCTCGGACAGCGGCACCAGGAAGCCGCCGGCGCCTTCGACGACCAGCGCGTCGGTGCGCGTGCGCAGTTCGGTGACCGCGTCCAGCACGGTGTCGAACGAGATCGCGGTGCCGGCGCGCGCGGCGGCGAGGTGCGGCGACAGCGGCTCGGGCAGCAGGATCGGGTTGTCCAGCTCGGGCCGCACGCGCACCGTCGATGCCGCGCGGTGCGCGATCGAGTCCTCGTTGGAGAGGCCGTCCGGCGTCTGCACGCCGCCCGCG
Organism: Scleromatobacter humisilvae; assembly: GCF_023231945.1. GTDB lineage: Bacteria > Pseudomonadota > Gammaproteobacteria > Burkholderiales > Burkholderiaceae_C > Scleromatobacter > Scleromatobacter humisilvae. Next base: position 596,458 of record NZ_JAJLJH010000001.1, on the reverse strand, counting down.
GCAATCGGCTTCATGCCGCACACGCGCGCGTGGCGCCGCGCGAGCGCGTGCAGCAGCGCGCAGGTCGCGTGGGTCTTGCCGATACCGGTATCGGTACCGACGACGAACCAGCCAATGCTCATGGCAAGGCCTTCTCGTCGTCGAACAGCGAGGGCTCGGCCTCGGCCAGCGTGGCCTCCAGCGCGGCCAGCGCGCCGTCGGCGAGATGGCGCGCGGTGTCGTCCTCGAGCACGTAGGGCGGCATCGCGTAGAGCGTCGCGCCGATCGGGCGCAGCAGCAGGCCCCTGTCGAGTGCGTGGCGCGCGTAGCGGCGGGCGAAGTTGGCGGGGGCGCCGACGATGTCCCAGGCCCAGATCATGCCGAGGCGGCGCGCGTTGCGAACGCGCTCGTGCGCGTGCAGCGGCGCGAGGAATCCATCGACCATGCCGGCGCGTTCGACGTTGACCGCGAGCACGTTCTCGCGCTCGAAGATGTCGAGGGTGGCCAGCGCCGCGCGGCACGCGAGCGGGTTGCCGGTGTACGAGTGCGAGTGCAGGAAGCCGCGCGCGGCGTCGTCGTCGTAGAACGCGTCGTAGACCGCGTCGGTCGTCAGCACCGCGGCCAGCGGCAGCGTGCCGCCGGTCAGGCCCTTGGACAGGCAGATGAAGTCCGGCCGGATGCCCGCCTGCTGGTGCGCGAACATCGTGCCGGTGCGGCCGAAGCCCACCGCGATCTCGTCGACGACCAGGTGCACGCCGAACGCGCTGCACAGCGCACGCGCCTCGCGCAGGTAGGCCGGGTCGTGCATCGCCATGCCGGTGGCGCATTGCACCAGCGGCTCGACGATGAAGGCGGCGGTCTCCTCGTGATGCTCGGCGAGCCACGCCCCGAGATCGCGCGCGGCGCGATGCGCGACGTCGGCGGCGGATTCACCGCCCCGCGCGCCGCGCGCGTCGGGCGACGCGACGGTGGTCGACAGCCGCACCAGCGGCGCATAGGCCTCGCGGAAGATCGCGATGTCGGTCACGCCCAGCGCCCCCGCGGTCTCGCCGTGATAGCCGCCCTGCAGCGCGACGAAGCGGTTCTTGCCGGGCTTGCCGGCGTTGCGCCAGTAATGCGCGCTCATCTTCAGCGCGATCTCGGTGGCCGACGCGCCGTCGCTCGCATAGAACGCGTGTCCCAGCCCGGTGAGGGCGGCCAGCCGCTCCGACAGCTCGACCACGGGCGCATGCGTCAGCCCGGCCAGCATCGTGTGGTCGAGCCGGGACAACTGGTCGACCAGCGCCGAGCGGATCGCCGGATGGCCGTGGCCGAAGAGGTTGGTCCACCACGAGCTGATGCCGTCGAGGTAGCGCCTGCCCTCGACGTCGACCAGCCACGGGCCTTCCGCCGACGCGATCGCGATCAGCGGCGTCGAATCGGCTTGCGGGCCGTCCGGTGCGCCGTGCGCCTTCATCTGCGTGCACGGGTGCCAGACGGCGCGCAGGCTGCGCGCGCGCCAGGCGTCGTTCGAGCCGGTGAGGGTGGCGGTCATGAGGGTCGAGGGAAAAGGCGGGATTTTGCCCCGCTTCTCCTGCTCGACCGATGACGCACCGTCGCGCAGGGCCTTTCCAGCGGGCAGACCGCATCGAGAGCAGACCGGATTTCGGCCTCTTTTCCGGCTCAAGTTTCCGGCCCTGCCCGGCAACATGTCGACACACGATTCCCCTGCCCGCATTCCGCTTCCAACCCCTCCATGGCCGACAACGCAGACCGCAACCTCCCCGCCTCAGCGAAGAAGATTCGCAAGGCCCGGCAGGAAGGCAATGTCCCGCGCTCGCGCGATCTCGGCCATTTCGTCGCGATGGGGCTGGCCGCGGCGCTGCTGTTCACGGCGATGCCGTCGCTGGCGAGCTACTCGCAGCGCCTGCTGGCCGACGGCCTGACCTTCGACCACAGCGTCATCGCCAGCCCGCAGATCGCCGGCGAGCACGCGGTCGGGCTGTTCACGCGCGGCTTCATGGTCGTGCTGATCGTCGGCGGCCTGTTCATGGTCGCTGGCGTCGTCGCCAACATCGCGTTCGGCGGCTGGAACCTGACGATGAAGGCCGTCGCGCCGAACTTCGGCAAGCTCAACCCGATCGCCGGCTTCGGCCGCCTGTTCAATTTCCACCAGCTGGTGACGGTGCTCAAGGCCTCGCTGCTGGCGATCGCCGTCGGCTTCGCCGGCACGATGTATCTCAAGGCGCACTTCGCCGAGCTCGGCGGCGTGCTGCAGGCCGACCTCCCCGACGGCCTGGCCACGGTCGGCCGCACGCTGGCCGCGGGCTTCCTGTCGATGCTGCTGGTGCTCGCCGCGTGGGCCGGGTTCGACGTCTTCTGGCAGAAGAAGACGTACATGGACAAGCTCAAGATGAGCCGCGAGGAACAGAAGCAGGAGCACAAGGAGTCCGAGGGCAACGTCGAGGTCAAGGCCAAGATGAAGCAGAAGATGCGCGAGATGGCCAAGCGCCGGATGATGAAGGCCGTGCCGGCCGCGGACATCGTCGTGATGAACCCGACCCACTACGCCGTCGCGCTGAAGTACGACCAGGAAGCCGCCGGCGCGCCGCGCGTCGTCGCCAAGGGCACCGACCGCCTCGCCATGCGCATCCGCGACCTCGCGCGCGACGCCGGCGTCCCCGTCCTCGAAGCCCCGCCACTGGCGCGTGCGCTCTACACGCACGTCGAGATCGACGGCGAGGTGCCCACCGTGCTGTTCGCCGCCGTGGCGCAGGTGCTCGCCTGGGTCTACCAGCTGCGCGCCACGCCGAACCTGAACCTGCGCGCTCCCAACGTGAACGTGCCGCCCGAACTCGATCCGCTCACCGGCGGCCCCAAGCCCAAGCGTCGCCGCCCGCCGCGCGCCGCGTCGGCCACCGCCGAGTAAGACATCCGTAGAGCCCGTCCATGAACGACCTCCAGAAGCTCATCTCGAAACTGACCGGCGGCAACGCCGCGCTCGGCAAGGCGCTGATGGCGCCCGTCTTCATCGTCATGGTGCTGTCCATGATGGTGCTGCCGCTGCCGTCGTTCGTGCTGGACCTGTTCTTCACCTTCAACATCGCGATGGCGCTGATGGTGATGATGGTCGCCGCCAACCTCGTGCGTCCGCTGGACTTCGCCGCGTTCCCCACGGTGCTGCTGATCACCACGCTGCTGCGCCTGTCGCTCAACGTCGCCTCCACCCGCGTCGTGCTGATGGAAGGCCACACCGGCCCGGGCGCCGCGGGCCACGTGATCGAGTCGTTCGGCCACTTCCTGATCGGCGGCAACTTCGCGGTCGGCCTGATCGTGTTCGCGATCCTGGTCGTCATCAACTTCATCGTGGTCACGAAGGGCGCGGAGCGCATCGCCGAAGTCGGCGCGCGCTTCACCCTGGACGCGATGCCCGGCAAGCAGATGGCGATCGACGCCGACCTGAACGCCGGCCTGATCGACGAGGCGATGGCCAAGAAGCGCCGCGCCGAAGTCGGCGACGAGGCGGAATTCTTCGGCTCCATGGACGGTGCGTCGAAGTTCGTGCGCGGCGACGCCATGGCCGGCATCCTGATCCTGTTCATCAACATCATCGGCGGCTTCGTGATCGGCGTCGTGCAGCACGGCCTGTCGGCCGGCGAGGCGGCCGATTCGTACATCCTGCTGGCGGTCGGCGACGCGCTGGTCGCGCAGATCCCCGGCCTGCTGATCTCGGTGGCGGCCGCGATGGTCGTCTCCCGCGTCGGCAAGGAAGAGGACTCCGGCGCGCAGATCCGCAACCAGCTGTTCGGCTCGTCGAAGGCGCTGGCCATCACGGCCGGCATCGTCGGCGCGCTGTCCATCATCCCGGGCATGCCGCACCTGGTCTTCATGATCATCGCGGGCGCCGCGGGCTGGTTCTCGCGCTTCCAGACGAAGAAGGCCGAGAAGGACGCCGCCATGGCCAAGGCCAAGGCCGACGTGCCCGCGCCGCCCAAGCCAGCCGACGCGGAAGCCGGCTGGGACGACGTCACGCCGGTCGACATCCTCGGGCTCGAAGTGGGCTACCGCCTCATCGCGCTGGTCGACAAGACGCGCTCGGGCGACCTGCTGGCGCGCATCAAGGGCGTGCGCAAGAAGTTCGCGCAGGACGTCGGCTTCCTGCCGCCGTCGGTGCACATCCGCGACAACCTGGAGCTCAAGCCCAGCATGTACCGCGTGACGCTGCGCGGCGCCGTCATCGGCGAGGGCGAGGCCTTCCCGGGCATGCACCTGGCGATCAACCCGGGCGGCACGGCGCTCGCCATCCCCGGCACCAAGTGCGTGGATCCGGCGTTCGGCCTGCCCGCGGTGTGGATCGAGGAACGCCAGCGCGAAAGTGCCCAAATGGCCGGCTATACGGTTGTTGATTGCCCGACTGTCGTTGCAACACATCTTTCACACTTGATGCAAGTGAACGCGGCTCGCCTGTTGGGCCGCAACGAAGTCCAGATGCTGGTCGAACACGTGACCAAGCTGGCCCCGAAGCTGATCGAAGACGTCATACCCAAGATGATCGCCATCGCACCGTTGCAAAAAGTCCTCCAGCTGCTGCTGGAAGAGGGCGTGCACATCCGCGATTTCCGGTCCATCGTGGAATCGCTGGCCGAACACGCCGGCAGCGTCACCGACCCGGCCGAGCTGGCGCGCCGCATCCGCACGCACATCGCGCCGGCGATCGTCCAGCAGATCTACGGCCCGGTGCGCGAACTCGACGTCATCGCGCTGGAACCCGACCTCGAACGCATGGTCACGCAGGCCCTCACGTCGCCGCACGGCGCGGTGCTGGATCCGGGCGTGGCCGACACGCTGACGCGCCAGGCCTCCGACATGGTCCGCCGCCAGGAAGACAAGGGCCACCCGGCCTGCCTGCTGGTGCCGGACGCGCTGCGCGCCCCGCTGGCCCGCCTGCTCAAGCGCTCTGCACCTCGCCTGAAGGTGCTGGCCCATTCCGAAATTCCTGAAACCCACTCGATCCGGATCGGCTCGATCATCGGAGGTACCGCATGAACGTCAAACGCTTTGCTGCCCGCACTTCGCGCGAGGCCCTCGCGCTCGTGCGCCAGGCCTTTGGCGTCGACGCCGTGGTGCTCTCGACGAAGCCGTGCGCCGAAGGGATCGAAGTGCTCGCGATGGCGCCGGATTCCGTCGCCGGCCTCGAGCGCCTCACCGCGACGCCGGAAGACGCCTCGCCGCGCCGCGCCGCCGCGCCGATGTCGCCCGCGCAACGCGCCGCCGGCCCCGTCGCCGCGCAGGCCGCCGCCCTCGCGGGCGCGCAGCGCGAGCTCGCCAACCGCATGGGCGTGCCGAAGAACGAAGTGGAAGCCGACGCCGACCAGCTCGCGATGAGCACGCTGTCGTTCCAGGACTACGTGCGCGACCGCATGCTCAAGCGCCGCCACGCCGAGCTGCACAACCAGCCGATCGACGACACGCCGGCCCCGCGCGTCGAGTCGACCCGCAGCGCGCTGGCCCAGGCCGGCGCCGCGCGCACCGCGATGTCGCGCGCCGCCGAGCGCCAGCAGCAGCTGCAGTCGGTCGACGCCAACGACGAGTACTTCGACGCACCCGCCCCGGCGCCGGTGCCGCAGCGCCGCGCCGCGCCGCAGCAGCGCGTCGAGCCGACGCTGCCGCCGCAACGCGCCGCGCGTCCGGCGCCGCAGTCGTTCGCCAACGTGCCCGAGCTGCACGACGAATACGTGGAAGAGCCGGTGCAGCCGCCATCGGCCTCGGTGACGCACCTGGCCGACGTGGTCACGCGCAACAACCACATGGACATGGTCAACGAGCTGCGCTCGATGAAGGGCCTGATCGAGGAGCGCTTCGGCGCCCTGGCCTTCATGGAGAAGCTGCAGCGCCAGCCGCGCCAGGCGCTGCTCGCGCAGAAGCTGCTGGACGTCGGCTTCTCGCCGGCGCTGATCCGCAAGATGGTCGACGCGCTGCCCGCCGACGCCCCGGACGAGAACGCGTGGGCCGCTGGCGTGCTGGAACGCAACCTGCTGACCAACGAGTCCGAGCTGTCGATGGAAGACCAGGGCGGCGTGTACGCGCTGATCGGCTCGACCGGCGTCGGCAAGACCACCACCACCGCCAAGATCGCCGCCGGCTTCGCCGCGCGCCACGGCGCCGCCAACCTCGGCCTGATCACGCTGGACGCCTACCGCGTCGGCGCCCACGAACAGCTGCGCGCCTACGGCCGCATCCTGGGCGTGCCGGTGCACACCGCGCACGACCGCGCGTCGCTGGAAGACCTGCTGGAGCTGCTGGCCGGCAAGAAGATGGTGCTGATCGACACCGCGGGCATGGCCCAGCGCGACGGCCGCACCCGCGAGCTGCTGGAGATGCTGGCGCACCGCTCGATCAAGAAGGTGCTGGTGGTCGACGCGTCCTCGCAGGGCGAGACCATCGACGACGTGATCATCAACTGGAAGGCCTCGGCCTGCACCGGCGTGATCCTCTCGAAGATCGACGAGGCCGTGAAGCTGGCCCCGGCGCTCGATGCGCTGATCCGCCACAAGCTGAAGAACATCGGCGTGGCCAACGGCCAGCGCGTGCCGGAAGACTGGCACCACCTGTCGGCCAACGCGCTCGTGCATCGCGCGCTCAAGGGCGGCGGCAGCGCGGCCTACCGCATGGATCCGCAGGACGTGCACCTCGTCTTCGCGCACGCCGGCGTGAGCCAGCAATCGGCCGCGGCATTGCGCGTCTGAACGACCGCTTTTCGCCCGATCGCCTCAACGCCCGCACGGACATAGTCCCTTACATGACCCGTCATCGCAGCCCTCCACCGACCGACCAGGCCGACGGCCTGCGGCGCATGTTCGCCGCGAGCCAGGGCGTGATCGTGCCGGTCGTCGCCAACCCGCACGTCGAGCACCACGGCGCCGTGCTGGCGCGCCTGGCGAGCGTGTTCTCCGAGCAGGGGCTCAACACGCTGGTGGTCGACGCGGCCGACACGGCGCCCGAACCCGGCGAGCTGTCCTTCATCGACCTCGGCGCCTGCGTCGAGCCGCTGTCGCCGCAACTCGCCTACCTGGCCGCGCGCGGCCTGCCGATGCAGCATGTCGACACGCACGGCTCCTGCGCGAGCTTCATCCCGCGCATGATGAACGTGGTCTACGACGTCGACGTCGTCGTGATCCATACCGAGGCCCGTATCCTCGCGCGCATGCTGGGCGACCAGCAGCTGCGTCCGGTGCTGCTGGCGTCGGGCGCCGGCGAGAGCATCACGCACGCCTACGCCGCGCTCAAGATGCTGGTCCAGCGCCTGGGCCTCATGAGCTTCGACCTCGTGACGCCCACGACCAAGGGTCGCGGCCCGACGCCGAAGCGCATCGCCGAGCGGCTGTCCGACTGCGCCGACCGCTTCCTCGGCGCGGCCCTGCACGACTCGGCCGCCATCGACCCCGACATCGCCTTCGGCGAGGCCTCCGGCCCCGACCTGATGCGCCTGGCCGCCGCGCAGCTTCGCCTGCCCGCGCCGATCACGACTTCGCACGCGCCCGCGTGGACGCCCGCGCGTCCCGCCGCCTCGTCTTCCTCCCTGTCCGCTTGAACAAGAATCTGGAGATCGCCATGTACACCGCCAAAGGCCAGCTCGACGCCAACGCGATGCTCAAGCAATACAGCCCGCTCGTGCGACGCCTCGCGCACCAGATGATTGCCAAGCTGCCGGCCAACGTCGAGATCGACGACCTGATCCAGGTCGGCATGATCGGCCTGAACGACGCGATGTCGCGCTTCGACAGCGAACAGGGTGTGCAGTTCGAGACCTTCGCGACGCAACGCATCCGCGGCGCCATGCTCGACGAGCTGCGCGGCAGCGACTGGATGAGCCGCGGCGGCCGCCGCCAGCAGCGCGAGATCGAGACCGCGGTGCACAAGCTCGAGCAGAAGCTGGGCCGCGCGCCGCAGGAAAGCGAGATCGCCGAGGCCATGGGCATGTCGCTGACGCAATACCAGGAAGTGCTGGGCAAGGTGCGCGGCACGCAGCTGGTGTACCTGGAAGACATGTCGGGCGACGAGGGCGGCGACGACTACCTCGACCGCCACGTGTCCAACGAGGACGCCAACCCGCTGTCGATGCTGCAGGACCATCGCATGCGCGAGGCGCTGGTCGAGGCGATCAAGAACCTGCCCGAGCGCGAGCAGTACGTGATGTCGATGTACTACGAGCACGACATGAACCTCAAGGAGATCGCGGCGGTGCTCAAGGTCACGGAGAGCCGCGTCTGCCAGCTGCACAGCCAGTCGATCGCCCGCCTGCGCGTCAAGCTGCGCGAATGGTGATCTCCGCGCCTCGGCGCGATGAACGAGCCGCCTGCGGGCGGCTTTTTCATTGGCGCGAGGCGATTGCGACAACGGCGTCATGATTTGTGGCCGACCCGCGCGCGCCGTCGCGCGGCGAGCGGACATAGTGCGTCCATGGACCGCACCACTCGACTCGTCACGCTCACGCTGTTGACCGCGCTCGTCGCCGCCTGCGGCGGTGGGAGCGGATCGCCCGCCCCGGCACCCGTGCCTGTTCCCTCGCCACCACCGCCCCCGCCCGCGCCGACGGTCGCCCAGCGCGCCGCGGCCGCCGCGAGCGCGGCGTCGCAGGCCGCGGACTGCGTCGCGGTGCGGCCGTTCTACTGGTCGGTCGGCGACGCCGGCGGCAAGCTGGGCGACGGCAACGTGGGCGCGGCGCCGCCGGTGGCGTCGACGATCATGGCGATCGCCTCGGCATCCAAGCTCGTGTACGGCGCCTATGTCGCGCAGCAGCGTGGCGGCGTGCTGACGGACACCGACCTCCACGACCTGAACTTCGTCAGCGGCTACACCGACTTCACCAGCTGCCAGCCGGGCGAGACCGTTGGTACCTGCGAGTCCGACGGCACGAACGGCACCTACGAAGCCGCCAACGACGGCAAGTTCTTCTACGGTGGCGGGCACATGGAAAAGCACGCGAACGACAACGGCCTCGCGACATTCGGCAATGCGGACCTGGCGTCGGCGATCAACGCGTCGCTGGGCACCTCGTTCAACTACTCGCAGCCGCAGCTGGCCGGCGGCATCTACACGTCGGCCACCGACTACGGCGCCTTCCTGCAACGCATCGTCGCCGGCCAGCTGGAGATCTCGGCGCTGCTGGGCGCGCATCCGGTGTGCACGCAGCCGTCGACGTGCGCCACGGCGGTCTACACGCCCATTCCGTCGGAGGCCGACCATTACTCGATCGGCCACTGGGTCGAGGACGACCCCGCCGCCGGCGACGGCGCGTTCAGCAGCCCCGGCGCGTTCGGCTTCTATCCCTGGATCGCCCACGACAAGGCCTGGTGGGGCGTGCTCGCGCGCAGCGCCAAGAGCAGCGACGAGCAGGAGGGCGTCGCGTCGATGAAGTGCGGGCGCAAGATCCGCGCGGCGTGGGTGGCCGGGCAATACCCATGAGGAGCCGGCCGTGACCACCAGCCGTGTCGTGGCCGTCGCCTTTGCCGCCGTCGTGGCCGCGCGGGGCGCCGGCGCCCAGCCGACCGCGGCGCAACGCGGCGCGGCCGCCCGGTCGACCGCGGAGACGAACGAGAGATGCCGGGCCGTGCAGCCGTTCTACTGGTCGATCGGCGACGCGCACGGCGTGCTCGCCGACGGCCGCGTCGGCGCCCGCGCGCCGGCCGCCACGACGCCCATGCCGATCGCGTCGGCCTCGAAGCTCGTCTACGCCGCGTTCGTCGCGCAGCAGCGCCAGGGCCGGCTGACCGACGACGACGTGCGCTTCCTGACCTTCACGAGCGGCTACACGCACTTCCGCGGCTGCCACCGCGGCCAGACCATCGCCGAGTGCGACGCGATGGGCCGCAACGGCGAGCACGACGCGGCCACCGACGGCCAGTTCGCGTACAACGGCGGCCACATGGAGCGCCACGCCGTGCTGGACGGCCTCGGATCGCTGGACGACGCAGGCCTCGCGCGCACCGTCAACGAGACGCTGGGCACGTCGTTCCGCTACCTGCAGCCGCAGCTGGCCGGCGGCATCGCGGCCAGCGCCGCCGACTACGGCGAGTTCCTGCGCCGCATCGTCGACGGCCAGTTGCAGATGAAATCGCTGCTGGGCACGCATCCCGTCTGCACCAACCCGCGCACCTGCGCGACGGCCGCCGCGTCGCCGTTCACGCAGGCCGACCTGCACTACTCGATCGGCCACTGGGTCGAGGACGACCCGCAGGGCGACGGCGCCTTCAGCAGCGCCGGCGCGTTCGGCTTCTACCCGTGGATCTCGCGCGACGAGACGACCTGGGGGGTGCTCGCGCGCTTCGCGTTCACCTTCGACGGCGCGAAGGCCGGCGCGGCCTCGCTGATGTGCGGCCGCCAGATTCGCGCGGCGTGGGCGAGCGGCGAGGCGCGGTGACGGATGTTGCGTCGAGTTGCAGTGCGCGGCCTCAGAACAACGGCACGTCGTGGCCGGTGGATGCACCCGAGTCGATCACGAAGTTGCCGAAGCTGCGCGTCGCGCCGACGGTGAGCGTGCCGCCGGCGTACGTTCCGGCGGCCAGCACCTCGTCGCCGGCGGCGATCGCCGAGCCGCCGTGGTGGCGGAACGCGATCGCGGCGACCGCGGCGCTGACCGGCACGCCGTCGATCGAGAACGTCGCGGGCGTGCCGCCCGTCCCGGCCACCGGCGCCGGGCTCGCGTCGACCGGACCCGCGATCTCGCTGACCGTCGACGCCGGCACGATCGTCACCGACAGGGCCTGCAGGATGCCGGCGCTGTCCTTGGCCGCGGTGACGGCCAGGTGCTGCGACGCGCTCGCGGCCAGGTAGGTCTGGAACGTCGAGATGTTGAACGGATTGGTCTGCGGGTCCATGTCGAACCAGTGATGCGACGAGCGATCCGCCAGCCGCGTCTGCGCGGACACGACGATGGACTGGCCCAGCACCGTCAACGTGAACGTGCCGGACGTGCTGCCCGCGGCGACGCCGGTGTCGTCGCCGATGAAGCCGTAGCTGACGTTGCGCGCGGCGCGCAGGATGCGGATCGACGTCGCGGCGACCGACAGTCCGTCGCTCGAGACGGTGCCGACGATGGAGACGAGGTCGCCGACCGCGGGCACCGAAGTACCGGCGGGCAGGGCCGAGGTGTCGACCTGGACGCCGCGCACGACGAAGCTGGCGGCCGCGCTGCCCGAGGCCGCGGTGAACGACGACACGCTGCCGTCGAACTCCACGCTGGCCCCGACGGTCTGCACCGGCAGGTGGTGGCGCTCCAGCACCACGGTGGGGCTGAACGAGGCGGCCGGCAGGGCCGGCGCGGTGGGCGCGAAGGCGGAGACGACGTCGCCCGCGGCGAACGCGCCGGCGCAGGCGATCGCCTTGCCGTTGACGCGGCAGGTGGCGGCGCCGAGGTCGATCTGCAGGCCGCCGATGGTGATCGCCGCGCTGCTGGCCGTGGCGCTCGTCGTGGTGACGACGCCCTCGACCTTGTAGTTCGCACCCGCGTTGCCCGTCGGCGCGTCGTGCACGGCGACCAGCGTCGCGACGACGTTGGCCGCGCCGCTGCCGCTGTTGAACAGGTAGCCGTCGACGCTGACCCAGGAGCCGGGCGTCGTCGTGCCGCCGCTCGCGGTGGTCAGCGCCAGGCCGGAGGCGTCGCTGATCGGCGTGCAGGGGTTCGTCGCCGCGCTCACGCAGGCGCGGTGGTCGGAGAACAGCGTGGCGCTGTCCAGGCTGACGAGCTGGCCCATGATGGTCAGCGTGTTGCCGGTGGCGTCCCAGGCGTCCACGTCGCCGCGCACCAGCGGGTGCACGTGCAGCAGCCGCGCCACGGGCGCCGTGGCCGTGCTGGTGCTGGCGGGATCGACGTCGACGACCTGGCCCACCTCGAGGGCCGAGACGCGGTTGTCGGTCGCGCCGGTGTCGTCGTCGACCACCTGCGCGCCGGCGGTGCCGTACTCGTGGCCGTTGACGAACACGCTGCCGAAGGCCGTGATCGCGCCGGACGAACTGGTCGTCGGGGCCGCGCTGGGGCCCGAGGTGCCGTCCACGGGCGCCGAGGCCCCGCCGCCGCCGCAGGCGACGAGGGCGAGTGCGAGCGCGGACGACAGGGCGCAGGTCGTTGCCGAAATCTTCATGGCCATCTCCAGGTGGGACGAGGAGCGTTCCTCGCCGAGGCCGCTACTTTGCGGCGTCCCGGCCGGAAAGGTGTGAAGACACGTAAGCCGACACCTCGTGCTCAGAGTGTCGACAGTTTCGGGTGGCGCAAGGTAACGCGAAGGCCGAGGATGTTTCAGGTCGCGTCGGCTGCAACGGCTAGAGCCATCGACGCAGGCAATCGAGCAGGTCGGCCGACGAGACCGGCTTCGAGAGGTAGTCGTCCATGCCCGCGGCGATGCAGCGCGCGCGGTCGCCGGGCATCGCGTGCGCCGTCAGCGCCACGATCACCATCTTGGCGCCCGCCGGCTGCCGGCGCATGAGGCGGGTCGCCTCGAGGCCGTCCATGCCCTTCATCTGCACGTCCATCAGCACCATGTCGTAGGCGACGCCGCCGGCCACCAGCGCGATGGCTGCCTCGGCGTCCGCGACGGCGGTGACGAGCGCGCCCGACGGGCGCAGCAGCTCGGTGGCGATCAGGCGGTTGACGTCGTTGTCCTCCACCAGCAGCACGCGGCGCCCTTCGGCGAAGCGGTCGTGCGGCTGGCCGGCGGACTCGCGATCCAGCACGCTGCGGCCGCCCAGGCCCAGCAGGATCGAGTTCAGCAGGGACGACGGCGTCGCCGGCTTGAGGATCAGCCCCGAGACGCCCGCGGCCTCGGCGCGCTCGCTCAGCTCCGGCGCCAGCGTGGTCGCCACCATGATGAAGGTGGCCTCGGCGGGCGTCGCCGCGGCCCGCATGCGCGCGATGACGTCGAAGCCGTCCTCGCCCGCCAGCCGCCAGTCGACGAAGACGAGCGCGTACGGCCGGTCGGAGCGGGCGGCCTGCGCGAAGGCGGCGACGGCTTCGGGACCGTCGGCGAAGCCGTCGCAGTGCATCTTCAGCGAGGCCAGCATCTCGAGCATCGCCGATCGCGCGCTCGCGTTGTCGTCGACGACCAGCGCGCGCATCGCCTGCAGCGCGTGGCCTCGCCCGGGCTCGCGGGCCGCGGCGGACGCCGGGCGTTGCAGCGGCAGGTCGAACAGGAAGCGTGTGCCCTTCATGGGCGTGCTCTCGACGCGCAGCGTGTCGCCCATCAGCTCCACCAGGCGCTTGCTGATCGCCAGCCCCAGCCCGGTGCCGCCGAAGCGGCGCGCCATCGACTGGTCGGCCTGCTCGAAGGGCTGGAACAGCTTGGCGAGCTGGTCGGGGCTCATGCCGATGCCCGTGTCGCGGACCTCGAAGCGCAGCGCCTGGCGGCCCGGCTCTCCTGCCAGCGCGACCGCCAGCACGACCTCGCCGGCCGGCGTGAACTTGACGGCGTTGGTCGCGAGGTTGATCAGCACCTGGCCCAGCCGCAGCGGATCTCCCAGCAGCAGGTTCGGGACGTCGTGCGCGCGATGCACGACCAGCTCGAGCCGCTTGACGTCGGCCGCGGGCGCGACGATCTGCGCGACGCGCCGCAGGACGTCGTCGAGCAGGTATTCCGTGCGCTCGATGCTCAGCTTGCCGGCGTCGATCTTGGAGAAGTCCAGGATGTCGTTGACGATGTGCAGCAGCAGCGTCGCGGCGTCCTCGATCTTGCCGAGATAGTCGTGCTGCGTGGCGTCCATGCTCGTCTGCTGCAGCAGCTGCGTCAGGCCGACGATGGCGTTCATCGGCGTGCGGATCTCGTGGCTCATGTTGGCCAGGAAGGACTCCTTGGCCCGCGCGCCGGCGTTGGCGGCGTCGCGCGCCGCCGCGAGTTCCGCCGTCCGGCGATCGACGGCGGCCTCGAGTCCGGAGGTCGCCTGCAGCAGGCGCTGGCGCATCGACTCCTGCGAGCGCGCGGTCACGTCGACCTCGTGCCACGTGCCGCGCACCTGCACCGGCCGCGCGAGCTCGAGGCGGCCGATGCGCTCGCTCTCGGCGGCGAGCTCGCGCAGCGGCGCGGCGAAGGCGGCGGCCGTGCGCATCGTCAGGATCATGGTCGCCAAGAGGCCCGCCGCCAGGATCGCCGCGAGGATCATGACCTGCGTCTTCGTGCTGACGCCGAAGTCCGACTCGGGCGCATACGACACCACCCACAGGCCGCTGGGCGTCCCGATGTCGATGGCGCGCCAGGACGCCACCCAGGCGCTGCCGCCGAAGCGGAAGTGGACGAGCGCGGCGCGGTCGTCGCTGGCGCGCCAGCCCGAATACGCCGCGAGCAGGGCGCCCGCGTCGATGTCTCCCACCGGCTTGAACACGTTGGCGTGGACGCCTTCGTCCGACCGGAAGCCCGCGTCGTCCGGCAGGGCGACGACGTGGCCGTCCGAGGTCAGCACCGCGCTCTTGCCGTGGGCGCTCACCGGGTGCCTGCGGGTGAATCGCGACAGATCCAGCAGCGTGATGTCGGTCGTGCTGGCGAAGGCGCGGCCCGCGGGGTCGACCCAGCTGACCAGGGCGGACATGCCCGGCATGCCCGTGGAACGGAAGACGAACGGGTCGGTCCAGGCGATGCGGCGCTGGTCGCCGACGGCCATCGCCCGCTTGAACCAGGGGCGCTGACGGGCGTCGTAGTCCGAGGCGCGGCGCACAGCGGGCTCCGGCTGGCCGTCGTTCCAGCGCGTGTCGATCTCCACGCCGTGCATCGCGTCCGGATCGGTGTGCCGCAACAGCAGCGACCCGCCGTCGCCCTTGCGCACGAGGATCTCGCGACCGGTCGTCGCGGCGATCGCCAGCGACGACACGTCGGGCTCGTTCATCAGCACCGGCGCCATCAGCCTGACCAGGCCGCGCTCGTCGTCGACGCCGACCAGCCCGGCCCGGCCCCACTCCGCGCGCAGCCGGGCGATGGTCTCGACGCGCTGGAACAAGCCCGCGAAATCCGCGTCGACCGCCTGCGTGGCCACCCGCAGTTCGGCCGCCGCCAGCGCGTGCTGGACGGGCGCGTAGACGAAGACCTGCGCCGCCGCGGCCGACAGGATCAGCGCGATCGTGGCGGTGAACAGCGAGGACGTCAGCAGGCTTCGCTGGATCGAGGCCCGGCCCCGTCGCTCGTGCCTCGCCATCGCGGCGGCGTCGATCGCGGGCGCGTTCAATGCGGCCGGTCCCCGGCTCGTGCGCCCGGCGAAGCGGGCGCGTTGACGAGGGGGTCGCAACCAATCATCGGCATATCGGCGCAGTCCACGAAGCCAGGATTCCGACAAGCTATCAGAGAAAGCCGGCGATCACCAAGCGGCGGCGACGCCATGGCTGGCGACAGGGTCAGCCTGGCGACAGCCGCCGGCGCCGTTCAGAGCCCGAACTTCTTGACGACGAACAACAGGATCAGTGCGCCGATCACCGACAGCACGAGTCCGGCCGGATGCACGATCGCGCCGTCCGCCGGCTTGCTGAACAGGCGCGCGATGAAGCCGCCGATGAACGATCCGGCGATGCCGACGATGCCGGTCATGACCAGGCCCATGCTCTCGGCGCCGGGCATGATCCAGCGCGCGATGGCGCCCACGACGATGCCGACGATGAACATCCACAGCAAGTGAAACATGGCGCATTCCCGGTTGCAGCGGCAGCCACCATGGCTTGCCTGCTGATCAGCAGAGCCTAGCGCGGCGCGGGCGGCGCCTGGGCCGGGTCTACCCGAGTGCCTTGGCGTCCGGCGCGCCGGCTGCGTGCGATGGGCGTATCGTCGGCATCCGTGCGACCCCGCCACGACCTCCGGCCACCATGCCTTCCGACACCACGCACCTGATCGCGCTCGCCGCCGCGCTTGGCTGGGCCAGCGGCCTGCGGCTGTGGGCGGTGCTGCTGCTCACCGGCGGGGCCGGCGCGCTGGGCTGGATCACGCTGCCGCCGGGGCTGCACGTGCTGGAGAACCCCTTGGTGCTGACGGCCGCCGGCGTCATGGCCGCCGTCGAGTTCCTGGTCGACAAGATCCCGGCGCTGGATTCGATCTGGGACGCGCTGCAGACGCTGGTTCGCATTCCCGGCGGCGCCGCGCTCGCGGCCGGGGTGTTCGGCGGCGACGATGCGACCTGGGTCGCGGTCGCTGCCGTGCTCGGCGCCGCGCTGGCGGCCAACTCGCACGTGGCCAAGGCCAGCGTGCGCGCGGCGGTGAACACCTCGCCCGAGCCGTTCTCCAACATCGCGCTGTCGCTGATCGGCGATGCCACGGTGCCGGCCGTGCTCTGGCTGGCCACCGCGCATCCGGTCGCGCTGCTGGTGGTGGTCGCCATCGCCGTGCTGCTCATGGCCACGACAACGCTGCTGCTGGTCCGGTTCCTGCGCGGGGTCGTCGGGCGGCTGCGGCGCCGCTTTTCGCCGTCGACGCCGTAGCGCGGGGCGCGAGGGCCCGGAAGGCGCGGCCCGCCCGCTAGCGGATGGTCGCGCCCGAAAACCAGAAGTGGTCGCCGCTGGCCCCGACGATCGCGGGCGCCGGGATGGGCGTTGCCGCGGTCAGGCTGCTGGCGTGATCGACCACGTGGACGTTGCCGCCGGCGCTGAGATAGAGGCGGTCGTTGGCCGTGTCCACCGCGATCGAGGACGGCGCCGCCGGTAGCGGCACCGGGCCGACCAGCGTCGGCGACGCCGTGCTCGCACCCTGCATCAGCCAGACGGCGCTGCCGGCGCCGTCGGCGATGTAGAGGAGGTCGCGCGACGAATCGCTCGCGAGCGCGACGCCGTCGATGCCCGCGCCGAATTCCCGCGTCGGCGTGACGGGCCAATACTTGTTGACGGAGGCCTGCGACAGGACGACCACGCCCGATCCGTCGGTCGCGTAGACGATGTCGTGCACCGGGTCGTAGGTGGCCGACTCGGTCCAGTGCCCCAGCGTCATCACGAAGTCGAGCGAGGTCGTCGCGGTGCTCGCCGACGCGACGCGCCGGATGATGGCGTCGTCCACGGTCGTGGAGATCTGGTAGCGATAGAACACCCACAGCGTGTCGGAGGCCCCGTCGACGGTCATGGACTCGACGCCGATGGAGTCGTCGAGCGAGATCGTCCGCGCCGGCGTCGCGCCGGCCGCGAGCTGGCTGGCGTGGCTGAAGACCTGGATGCGCGCGGCGTTGTCGTCGGGCGTGGGCGTCGGCGTGGTCGCGACGTAGAGCAGGTCGTGCACGGAGTCGTAGGCCAGGGGGCCGTCCATCCTGGCCACGCTGGCGAGGTCGTGCCCCGACGTGGTGGTGCCGGCGGGTGGCGACAGCGTCGGGAAGCCGTCGACGTCGCCGGTGTGGGAGTTCGCCACGAAGAGGGCGCTGGCCTGTGCCGGCGGAGGGGCGGGCGGCGGCGCGCTGCCGCCGCCGCCTCCGCAGGCCGCGACGGCCGCGAACAGGGCGGCCGAGACGGTGCCGCGCCCCGCGATCGTTGTCTTGTGCATGCTGACTCCCGGCCCGGGCGTCTGGCGCGCCCGGTGCGCGGAGTCTAACGCCGCCCTGCGGCGCCCGCGACGCTTTACCAGCCGTGCTTGTCGGCGCGCTGCTTGGCCAGCACGACCGTCTCGAACAGCTCGTAGTCGGGCGTCGGCACCTTGTCGGCGCCCGGCGCGTGGTAGTAGCGGATCGTGATCGAGGTCTTGCCGCCGCGCTCGCCCGGGTCGACGTCGAACACGGCGATACCGTAGCCGGTACCCGTATCGCGCCGGGCCGACCAGATGGCGTCCTCCAGCGCGTCGGCGGCGTTGCGCACGTAGACGCCCGCCGTCGCGCCGGGGATCGGCCGGTTCGGCTTGGTGAAGACCTTGGCCTGCGGCAGGCCGTCGGCGGGGTCGGTGCCGTAGACGTCCAGCGGCGCGCTGGTGCCGCCGCCGCCCAGGACCAGGTGCACGGTGCCGTGGCTCGTGTCGAAGCTGCCGTCGTGCGACGGCGCCGTCGCGACCGGCCGGGGCTGCAGCGTCTCGACCTGCGCGCCGGTGACGGCGTCGCGGCCGGCGCCGTGGTTGCAGCCGCGGATCGGCCAGCTGCGCTCGTAGTCGTGGTCGTGGCCGCAGACGACGAGGTCGACGCCGTAGCGGTCGAAGATCGGCAGCCAGGCCTCGCGCAGGCCCTTGTCGGCGCCGTTGCCGGTCGCCGACGACGTGATCGCATCCTGGTGCATCTGCACGACGATCCAGTCGATGTCGTCGTCGCGCTGCGCGCGCGCGAGCGTCTCCTCGAGCCAGCGCGTCTGCGCGCCCTTGCTGTAGCCGCGAACGTAGAACGACGTGCCCGGCTCGATCGGCACGTTGCCGGTGCTGGCGGCTGGCGCGAGCGGGTTCGGGCCGCCGACGAAGGGGCCGCCGTCCTGGTAGATCACGTCGTCGGCCGACAGCGAGACGAAGAACACGCTGCCGACGCGGAAGCTGTACCAGCGGCCCGGGAACTCGCTGCCGTTGTGCGGCAGCGCGAAGCGCGTCAGGTAGGAATCGAAGCCCTGCGCGCCGTTGTCGAACTCGATCTCGTGGTTGCCGGGGCACGGCATCCAGGGGCGCTGCGACGCGGAGGCCTGCATGTTGTTGCCGAAGTCGGCCCACACCGCCGGCTGCGACGCCGGGTTCAGGTTGGCGTAGCAGAGGTCGCCGTTGAGCAGGTGGAACAGCGGCTCGAAGCGCTCGACCGCCTGCACGGCGTAGCGGCTCTGCACCGACGACAGCACCCAGCTCGTGTTCGGGGTCGCCAGGTCGCCGTAGCTGGTGAAGCGGAACGCGTGGCGGCCGCGGCGCGCGGTGCGGAAGGTCGCGGCGAAGGGCTTGGCGGCCTTGCCGTCGTTGTCCGCGGTCACGCTGTAGTGCACGACGGCGTCGGGCTCCAGGCCTTCCAGCTTCGCGTGGTACGTGAAGACGGTCTGACCGTTGAGGCCATCGGTGTAGGTGCGCTGCACAGCGGGCAGCACGCGCTCGCGGCCGGCTGAATGGCCGAAGTGCACGCGCGGATGCACGGCCTGCGCGGCCGAGGCCCACGAGACGTGCACCGTGCTCGCCGGATCCTCCCCCCAGGTCAGGTGGATCTGCTCGGGCGTGCCGTCGGCGACGGCGTCGGCGGCGCCGGCGTCGCGCGCCAGCGCGAATCCCGAGACGGCCGTCGCCAGCCCGACGGCGCCGGCGCCGCGGAAGAAGCCGCGGCGAGAGACGCCGCCGGCGGGGGTGTCGCCGTTGCCGGCCAGGGCGTCTTCGGCGGCGAAGTCGTCGGGACGGGGTCGCATCATGGGTCGCTCCTCGGGGCTGCCTCGCTGACATCCAGCGCGCCGCCGAGGTTGCGGGCGCAACATGGCGGCGGCGTGACAAGTCCCCCCGCGTTCGGTGCATTCCCATGTTCGCCGGGGATGCCGCAAGATGGACGTCCCGCTTCGCATCGCGAGACCGCCATGAGCCGCACCCGACCTGTCCTGCCGCTGAATCTCCTGCTGATCGGCGCCGCGCTGCTGGCCTGCAACGCGGCGCGGGCCGACGACGCGTCGGACTGCCAGGCGGCCGCGGGCAGCTACCTGACGGGCGTCGTGCTCGCCGCGCCGACCTTCCGGCACGGTTCGCGGCTGCACGGCATCGAGCTGTCGCACACGCACGTGAAACTGATCGGCGACGCCGACGGCAACAAGTACGACATCGCGGTCGACGACGTCTTCGCAAACGGCTATCGCAAGCGCCAGGAGGCGGTGCCCGCGCCGCTCGACACGATCAAGACGGGCGACCGGTTGTCGCTGTGCGGCATCCCGTACCAGGGCGGCATGCACTGGGTGCACACCAACTGCGGCGACTCGCCCACGACGCAGGATCCGGACGGCTGGCTCAAGGAGATCGCGGCCGACGGCACGACCGGCCCCAATCTCGAGGGCAGCACGACCTACTGCTACCTGTGGGCGCGCAAGTAGGCGTCAGGCCGCCAGCCGGGCCGGCGGCGCGGACTCGTCGTGCGCCGTCGTCTTGCCCAGCAGCTCGTCGAACAGCGCACGGAAGTGCACCACGGCCTTGCGCAGGTCCTCGGTGCTGGCCTCGCCGCGCTGGTCGAGCGAGACGATGCGCTGAGCCGCGCGGTAGTTGTTGACCACGATGGGGTGGTCGACCGAGATGTCGGCCGCGCGCAGCTCGAAGTCGGCCACCGGGTAGCCGCGCTTGGCCAGCAGGTCGCGCACGAGGCGGTCGGCCTCGATCAGCACGCCCTTGGGGTCGTCGACGAACGAGCCTTGAAGGCGTGTCCAGGCCTCCGAGAAGCGGGTCACGTCGGCCGGCGCGAGCGGCACGATCTCGAAGCGGTCGACGCGCTTCTGGCGCTGCTTCAGCTCGGCCTCGGCCTTGGCCTTGCTGCCGCCATGGCGCTTGAGGACGGCGTCGTATTCGGGGCCGAAGCGCTGCTTGAGCCGTTTCGACTCGGCCGCGCTGTACGCCAGCCACGCGACGAACGCGACGAGGATCACCGCGACGACGATGATGGCCGCGAGGGTGGGTGTGTTCAGGGAATCCATGTTGGGTCTCCGGAGGTTTCCGATATCGCCGAAATCGGCAAATGGTGTTCCGGCGACTCGGCTGCAGCGTCGTCAATGGCTGTAGATTAGAAGTTTAACTTGCAAGTTTGACTGTTCATCGATAGACTGGCGCCATGCCATCGAGACGCCTGCCCTCCGCCGAAGCCAATGCCGCCGAGCTGATGCAGGCGGTCGGCGTGCTGTTGCGTCGCGTGCGTGGCGAGGCCGGCAAGGAAGGTCTCAGCTGGTCGCAGGCGGCCGCGCTGGGCCGGCTCGACCGCGGCGGCCCGATGACGACGGCCGAGCTCGCGCGCGCCGAGATGGTCAAGCCGCAGTCGATGGGCACCTTGCTCGCAGAACTGGAGCAGGAGGGCCTGGTGCAGCGCGATCCGCATCCCACCGACGGCCGCCAGATCCTGTTCTCGCTGACCCCGGCGGGCGTCGCGGCGCGGCGCCAGCGCCAGGCCGCCAAGCTCGCGTGGCTCACCGCCGCGATCGAGCAGTTCGATCCCGATGAACAACGCACGCTGGTCGAGGCGATCGCCCTCGTCCGGCGTCTTGGAGAAAGCTGAACCGCATGCCGGTCACCACGCTCGACGCGCAGTCCGCGCTGGTCGTCATCGACCTGCAGAAGGGCCTGCTCGCCACCCCGACGCTGGCGCCGATCGCCGGCATCATCGACCGCGCCGGCGAGCTCGCCGCGGCGTTCCGGCGCCGCGGGCTGCCGGTCGTGCTGGTCAACGCGGCGGGGCGTCCGCCGGGCCGCACCGACCTGCAACGCCCGCCGCTGACGCCGCCACCCGGCTGGACGGACATCGTGCCCGGGCTGGGCCAGCGTGACGACGACATCGCCATCACCAAGCACGCGTCGGGCGCCTTCGGCGACAGCGCGCTGGCGGCCCAGCTTCGCGCGCGCGGCGTGACGCAGGTGGTGATCGCGGGCGTGGCCACCAGCAACGGCGTCGAGTCCACCGCGCGCCAGGCGTACGACCTCGGCTTCAACGTGACGCTGCCGCTCGACGCGATGACCGACGTCGACGAGGCGATGCACGAACATACCGTCACCCGTATCTTCCCGCGCATCGCCGAGACGGGCTCGACCGCCGACGTGCTCGCGCTGCTCGCCACGCACGGAGCCTGAGATGACCATCGGCCACTACATCGCGCTCTTCTTCGGCGGCGTGTTCCTGTTCAACGCGCTGCCGCACGTCGTCGCCGCCGTGCTGGGGCGGCCTTTCCAGAGCCCGTTCGCGACGCCGCGCGGCGAGGGACTGTCCTCGTCCACCGTCAACGTGCTGTGGGGCTTCTTCAACCTCGCCGTGGCGTGGCTGCTGCTGGTGCGCGCGGGCGGCTTCGAGATCCACGCCTGGGACGACACCCTCGCCGCCGGCATGGGCGGCTTCGTCATCTCGCTGTTCGCGGCGCGGCACTTCGGCCGCTTCCACGGAGGCAACACGCCGACATGAGTGCGGGCACGTTCCGTTCGCTGCGCAACCCGAGCTACCGCAAGTGGTTCGCCGGCTCGCTGGTGTCCAACATCGGCACCTGGGTGCAGCGCACCGCGCAGGACTGGCTGGTGCTCACGCAGCTGACCCACCACAACGCCACCGCGCTGGGCGTGGTGATGGCGCTGCAGTTCGGGCCGCACATCGTGCTGCTGCCGTTCACGGGCTCGGCGGCCGATCGCTTCGACCGCCGGCGCATCCTGATCGCGACGCAGTCGGCGATGTTCGTGCTGGCGCTCGCGCTGGGCCTGCTGACGCTGGCCGGCGTGGTCGCGCTGTGGCATGTCTACGCATTCGCGCTGCTGCTCGGCTGCGTCACCGCCTTCGACGCACCCGCGAGCCAGACCTTCGTCTCGGAGCTCGTGGGCGACCAGGACCTGTCGAACGCGGTCGGCCTGAACTCGACCTCCTTCAACATCGCGCGCATGGTCGGGCCGGCGATCGCCGGCGTGCTGCTGTCGTCGCTGGGCACGGGCTGGGCGTTCGTGACCAACGCGGCGTCGTATCTCGCCGTGCTGGTCGCGTTGTGGATGCTGCGCGTGCACGCGCGTCACGCGAGCGCGCACGCGGCGGCGCAGGGCCGGGGCTTCGTCGACGGGCTGCGCTACGTCGCGAGCCGGCCCGACCTCACGGCCATCCTGCTGATGCTGTTCCTGATCGGCACCTTCGGCCTGAACTTCACGATCTTCATCTCCACGATGGCGGTGAGCGTCTTCCACGAGGGCGCGAGCCGCTACGGCCTGCTGATGTCCATCATGGCGATCGGCACCATCTCCGGCTCGCTGCTGGCGGCGCGTCGGCAGAAGCCGCGCATCGAGATCCTGTTGACGTCGGCGACCGTGTTCGGCATCGGCTGCACGCTGGCCGCGCTGATGCCCACGTATTGGCTGTTCGGCGCGGCACTGATGGTGATCGGCGTGTCGGCGCTCACCTTTGCCAATTCCACCAACAGCCTGCTGCAGCTGGGCACCGAGCCGGCGATGCGCGGCCGCGTGATGGCGATGCGGCTGGCGATCGCGCTGGGCGGCACGCCGATCGGCGCACCCATCGTCGGCTGGGTGGCCGACACCGCGGGCCCGCGCTGGGCGCTGGGCGTGGGCGCGGCCTCCGGCTTCGCGGCGGCGGCCGTGCTGCTGCACTACCTGGCGCGGCATCGGCACCTGCGCGTGCACGTGGACGCCGGCCGGCTGCGTATCCAGCTGGATCCGGGCTGAGGCCTTGTAACGGGCACGACGAAGTCCTCCCGGGCGAGGATTAGTGCCGACTCCAGCGTCATCTTCGCGGCCGCCCGGCCGATGAGTTCGAGGACGCGCGGCGAAGCCGTGGCAAAGACCCGTTCTTCCGCCGATTCGCCGTCCACCATCGCTGGCATTCTGGCCGGCGTGATGCAAAACGACGCGCCCATCGGAGTTCCATGTCTGCCCTGACCGAAGACCAAGCCCGCACCTACATGCACAAGCTGCTCGCCGCGATGGCGGCGGCCGGCGGATCCGACCTGTTCGTCGCCAACGACTTCCCGCCCAGCATGAAGGTGGACGGCGGCATGCGGCCGATGACCACGCAGAAGCTGACGGCCGACGTCACGCGCGCGCTGGCCCACGCCATGATGACCGAGCGCCAGCGCGAGGAGTTCGCGAAGGAACTCGAGTGCAACTTCGCGGTGACGATTCCCGGCACCGGGCGCTTCCGCATCAACATCCTGGTGCAGCAGCAGAGCGTGAGCCTGGTCTGCCGCACGATCGCCGCCGAGATCCCGAACTTCGAGAAGCTCAAGCTGCCCGAGGTGCTCAAGGACGTCGTGATGGCCAAGCGCGGCCTGGTGCTGGTCGTCGGGGCGACGGGCTCGGGCAAGTCGACCTCGCTGGCCGCGATGATCGACCACCGCAACCGCACGTCGTCGGGCCACATCATCACGGTCGAAGACCCGGTGGAGTACGTGCACCAGTCGCAGAAGTCGCTCGTCACGCACCGCGAGGTGGGCGTGGACACGCACAGCTGGCACCACGCTCTGAAGAACACGCTGCGCCAGGCGCCCGACGTGATCCTGATCGGCGAGATCCGCGACGCCGAGACCATGGAGCACGCCATCGCCTTCGCCGAGACCGGCCACCTGTGCCTGGGCACGCTGCACGCCAATTCGGCCAGCCAGACCATCGAGCGCGTCATCAACTTCTTCCCCGAGGAACGCCGGGCGCAGCTGCTGATGGACCTGTCGGCCAACCTGCGCGCCATCGTCTCGCAGCGGCTGGTGCGGCGCGAGGACGGCAAGGGCCGCGCGGCGGCCATCGAGATCCTGCTGAACACGCCGACGATCGCCGAGAAGATCTTCACCGGCCACTTCAACGAGATCAAGGACATCATGGCCCGCTCGCGCGAGCTGGGCATGTGCACCTTCGACTGGGCGCTGTTCGAGCTCTACGAGCAGCGCGCGATCGGCTTCGAGGAGGCGATCCGCAACGCCGACTCCGCCAACGAGCTGCGCCTGAACATCAAGCTGCGCAGCAAGCGCGGCGAGCCGTCGGCCTTCTCGGGCGGCGGCGGCGGGCTGTCGCTGGACATGGGTGACGACGAGCCCGAGGCGCCCAAGGTCGATCCGGTGGAAGAGCTGCGGCGCAAGAACGAGGCGCGCCACAAGGTCGAGGACGCCGAGATCGCGCAGATGCGCGAGAAGAAGCGCCTCGCCGAGGTCGCGAGCGCAGGCGGCGGCCAGGGACGCTGATCCGCGAGGCGGCACGCCGCCTGCCCGGCTGCGGCGTGAAGCTTTGCACGAAAGCGGTGCGCGAGCCCGCGCTCGCGTTGCTGCGGCCGCGCGTTTCGTCCGATAGCCTGACGTCGACCCTTCCGCCACCTCCGTGCAAGCGCCCGCCACTCCCTCGCCCGCCGACGCCAACCTGGTGGAGGTGACGCGGGATATCGGCTTCGCGCAATGCGTGCAGGCACTCAAGAGCCTGCTGATGGCCACGCCCATCGGCTGGCTGCTGGTCGCCTGGTTCGGCTGGTCGCGCGCGCCGCACGAGCGCATGCTGTGCTGGCTGGGCGGCTTCTTCTGTGCGTGGCTCGTGTCCATCGTGCTGCTGCGTTCGATGGCGCGCGCGGGCCCGTCGCGCGCGCGCCACCTGCGGCACCTGATGACGATCGCGGTGCTCGACGGCACCTGCTGGGGCGCGGTCGTCTGGCTCGTCGCGGGCTTCAACGCGACGCTCGACCCGTGGCTGGGTGCCGTGCTGTGCGGCGTCGCGGCGATCAACGCGCCCGTCTACATCACCTACTTCCGCGCCTACGCCGCGCTGATGGGCGCGCTGTGGGCCACCGTGATGCTGGCCGCGCTGGCGCGGCCGCCGCACGCGGTGGAGCAGGAGCTGGTGTACGGCCTGACGATCTTCTGCGGCCTGCTGACGTACCACATGCGCTCGATCGCCCAGCGCGTGCTGGACGGCATCGGCCTGCAGCTGAGCAACGCCTCGCTCGCCAGCCAGCTGAGCGCGGCGCTGCAACTGGTGCAGCACGAGGCCGGGACCGACTCGCTGACCGGCCAGCCCAATCGCCGCGCGCTCGACGAATTGCTCAAGCAGCAGGTCAGCGTCTCGCGCTCGACCGGGCGCACGTTCAGCGTGCTGCTGCTGGACATCGACCACTTCAAGCTCGTCAACGACACCCACGGCCACGGCGCGGGCGACGACACGCTGTGCGCCTTCGCGCAGCGCGTGCGCGAGCACCTGCGCCAGGGCGACACCTGCGCGCGCTACGGCGGCGAGGAGTTCGTCGTGGTGCTGCCGGGCACGACGCTGGTGGCGGCACTCGAGGTCGCCGAGCGGCTGCGCCAGGGCGTGGCGGAGGCGTCGCTGATGAGCGTGCCGCTGGTACGCACCACCGTATCCATCGGCGCCGCGCAATACCTGCCGGGCGAGACCGTCGAGCAACTGCTGGCGCGGGCCGACACGGCCGTCTACGCGGCCAAGCGCGGCGGCCGCAACCAGGTGCGCGTGCCCGAAGAGGCCGCGACGGCCTGATCGCTCAGTGGCCGGCGGCGAGCAGCCGCTGCAGCAGCGTGGCGGCCCAGTCGGGGAGGGCGTCGCCGAAGGCCTCGGCCTGCGTGAACTCGTCTTCCCCGATGACCGCGCTGTGCGTCAGCTGGCCCTGGTCGTCGACGGTGAGCGTGAGCCAGCCGAGTTCGGCGGCCTCCCATTCGAACGAGATCGTGCCTTCGGGTTCGACCTGGACGGCGGGTTGGCGCGGCAGCTTCTCGACGAGTTGCAGCAGGCGTTGCGCGGCGTTGATCGTCGGTGGCTTCGGACGTTGCCATCCGCGGGCGGCGATGAGCGGTTCGACGTCCTGCAATGCTGATTCGAGGGCGGGATGCATGGCGTCGATTGTCGCGCCGCGGGCAAGCACCGGCGCCAAAAAACAGAAAGGCCCCGCGGGGCCCTTTCGACGAAGCAGAGGAACAGTCAGCTCGCGGCGAGCATCCGTCCCAAATGGCTGGGGTCAGGTCTTGCCTTTTGCCCAAATGGCTGGGGTCAGGTCTTGCCTTTTGCCCCCAAAGGAACGCGCCAATACGAGGGGCGCGTGCAGTTGAGTGGCACGAAACTCCCGACGCTCGTGTTGCTCTGGAGTTGGTCGCCTGCGTCAAAAGCCAAGCTCGTCCCGGGGGGAGACAGGCAAAAGGCAAGACCTGACCCCAAAGCTCGGGCAAAAGGCAAGACCTGACCCCGGCGCTTCTGACCCCGGCGCTTTAGACCTGACCCCGGCGCTTCCGGGCGCTTTATGGCCCCGGCGCTTTGCCCCCGGCGCCTAGACCCCCATGCTCCGACGCCCGGTGCTCCAAAAAGCAAAAGGGCCCCGCAGGGCCCGTTCGACGAAGCTGGGGAACGATCAGCTCGCAGCGATCATCCGTCCCGGCGCGCGCTGGGATGCGCCCGTCGCCGAGTAGACGGAGGTTTCGGCCATCGGCCGCGGAATCAGGATCTCGAGGTTCTGTTCGACCAGCGACGTCGCACGGATCAGCGCGTCGCGCTGGGCGGCGATCTGGGCGTTGGCCAGCGCGAAGCGGGTGCGCAGCGCCACGGGCATCCTGCCGCCGCGCGCCACCTGGGCGAACTGGGTCATCGCGGCGCGCATCGCGTCGTGCAGCGAGGTCGACGCGGCTTCGACGGCCGCGATGTCGCGCTGGGTCAGCGTCTGGCCGAGCGTGGCGATCGCCTGCTCGACGGCCGACAGCGACGCTTCCAGGGCGGAGGCGTCGCCGGTCTTGGCGTTGGAAGTCGTCACCGGTCAGTCCCGAAACGAATCGACTGCGGTGCGATCAGTGTTGCGGCTGCGAGCGGCCGAGCACTTCCTGGGCGTTGGACAGCAGCTTGTCGGCGATGGCGCCGGGGTTGATGCTGAAGCTGCCGTCGCGGATGGCCTGGGCGATGCGCTCCACCTTGGCCTGGTCGAACGACGGATCTTCGCTGGCGTGGGAAAGCATGGTGGCCTCCGGGGACAGTTCGACCTGCGTGCTCGAGTCGTCGTCCAGCGGCATGCTGACGGACGACGTCGTGCTCTGCTGCGTGGCAGTGCGGCGATCGGTGTCGATGGCGGTCGTCGCGACAGTGCTGGAAATCGTGCCAATTTTCATGATGCTCTCCTGAAGGCGGGGATGAATGCCCTCATGCCCATGCGTTGTGAGACTGTTTCGGCAGTCCCAAATCGAACTTTAGCGATATTTCTCGAAAACTTTCCGGCGGCGACGGTCGAGTTCAAAGTGTCACCTCGACTTGCCCCTGCCCGGTCGGCCGGGCGCTCAACAGGCGCCCCGCTTCCGTGCGGACGTTCACGTTCTGCCCCTCGATGCCGGGGCCGATGGCCTGGCCCTCGGTCTCGACCGACCAGCCCTTGCCGATCGCGGTGACGCGCACCGTCTCGCCCGCCGCGAAGAACTGGCGGGCCTTGAGGTCGGTCTGGCGCAGCGTGGCGCCGGCAGCGACGCCGCGGCCCAGCGTGCGGCCCACGACGAGCAGCGGATCGGGCACGGCGGCGCCGGGGGCGGCGGCGATATCGACCTCGGCCTGCGCGAGCTGGCTGGCGTCGAGCACCGTGCCGGCGGGCAGCGCGGCCTTCAAGACGGTGGCCTGCGCGTAGACGCTGACCTGGATCGGGATCGACACGTTCCACAGCTTGGCGCCCTGCGTGCAGCGCATCCCGATGCGCGTCGCGCCCCAGACGGGCAGGCCGGGCGGCAGGTAGGTGTCGATGTGCTGGCAGGGCGCGAGCTTCAGGCGCGGGTCGAGCTTGCCGACCTTGACCTCCACGCGCAGGCCCTGGCCCTGCTGGGCGGTGGCCGCCGACGCGCCGTTGCGCGCCATCGTCTCCACCTGTTGCAGCAGCGTGTTGTCCGGGGTGTAGCCGGGCTCGTCCTGGGCCAACGCGGGCGCACCGGCGGCCGCGAGCACGGCCAGCGCGGCGAGGCGGCGGGCGGCGAGGGCGGCGGTGGCGGGGAAAGCGTTCACGGGACGGAGCCTGGGGATTTGGGGATGTGGCCACTTTAGAGAACCCGACACGCGCCGGTGGTTCGAATTGAGGGCCGTTCCCCTGCTTTATCGGCCTTCAGTTTCCGGTCTTGACTTCCACAATCGCTCTCCATGGCCGTCGATCCGTCCGGATTTCCCATCTCCAACCCCGGACGGCCGACTGCAGGAACACCGAAGGTGACCCGATGAACCGCATGACCAACTCGCTCGACTTCCAGGCCCAGGCGCTCACGCTGCGGGCGGAGCGTCAGCGCATCATCGCGGGCAACATCGCCAACGCCGACACCCCGGGCTACGTCGCCCGCGACATGGACTTCGCCGCCGCGCTGCGCGAGGCCACCGGCACGCAGGCCGCCGGCTCGACGATGACTGGCATGGGCCAGATGGGCACCTCGTCCGGCCAGATCCCGATCGGCACCGGCTCGACCGCCGAACTGGGCCTGAAATACGCCGCGCCCTCGCAGACCAGCCTCGACAGCAACACCGTCGACATGGACCGCGAACGAGCCAGCTTCGTCGAGAACTCGGTGAAGTACGAGGCCACGCTGCGCTTCATCAACACCGACGTCCGCACGATGCTGGACGCGATGAAGAGCCCGAGCCAAGGGTAAGGAGCTGAGCCATGAGCATGTTCAAGATCTTCGACATTTCGGGGTCCGCGGTCTCGTCGCAGAGCCAGCGCCTGAACACCGTCGCGTCCAACCTGGCCAACGTCGACACCGTCGCCGGCCCGGACGGCAAGGCCTACAAGGCGCGCGAGGTCACGTTCCAGACCGTGCTGATGAACACCGGCGACGGCGCGCCCGGGCAGGG
Organism: Scleromatobacter humisilvae; assembly: GCF_023231945.1. GTDB lineage: Bacteria > Pseudomonadota > Gammaproteobacteria > Burkholderiales > Burkholderiaceae_C > Scleromatobacter > Scleromatobacter humisilvae. Next base: position 567,137 of record NZ_JAJLJH010000001.1, on the reverse strand, counting down.
CGTGCGCGTGTCGGGCGTCACCGAGAACCAGGCGCCCGGCCGCAAGGTGCACGACCCGGCCAACCCGAGCGCCGACGCCGACGGCTACGTCACGTACTCCAACGTCAACGCGGTCGACGAGATGGTCAACATGATCTCGGCCTCGCGCTCGTACCAGAACAACATCGAAGTGATGAACACCGCCAAGACGCTGCTGATGAAGACGCTGCAGATGGGCCAGGGCTAAAGGACCACCATGTCGATCTCGGCTGCCAACACCAATCCCGCGCTCAACACGCTCAGCGCGTTCGGCAACTCCGCGGCCACGCCGGCCGCCGGCGCGAAGGGCGCGGCCAAGGCCGCCGCCGCGGGCGCGGACGCGTCCAAGCTCGGCGCGACGCAGTCGGCGCAGGAGCAGTCCGACCGCTTCCTGAAGCTGCTGGTGGCGCAGATGTCCAACCAGGATCCGCTCAACCCGATGGACTCGGCGCAGGTCACCAGCCAGATGGCGCAGATCTCCACCGTGCAGGGCGTGCAGACGCTCAACAAGACGGTCAGCGGCCTCGACAGCCAGTTCACGCAGCTGCAGACGATGCAGGGCGCCGCGCTCGTCGGCCACGACGTGGCCACCGACGGCAACAGCCTGCGCGTCGACGCCGACACCCACAAGGGCGAGGGCGGATTCCAGATCGACAGCCCGGCCACCAGCGTCAACGTCGACATCCTCGACCCGGCCGGCGCGACGGTGGGCACCGTCAAGCTCGGTCCGCAGGAGGCGGGCAGCCACCCGTTCGACTTCGACGTGCCCGCCACGGCGCAGGGCAAGGCGCTGACCTTCCGCGTCAGCGCGATGAACAACGACGCCAAGCTCGATTCGAAGTCCTTCGCCTTCAATAGCATCAATGCGGTCAGCAGCACCAACGGCAAGCTCGCCGTGGAGCTCGACGACGGCCGCCGCGTCGACTACGCCGACGTCCGCGCCTTCTACTGATCAACCGCTTCAGATTTTTCCAGGAGACACCCCATGGGATTCCAGCAAGGCCTGTCCGGCTTGAGCGCCGCTTCGAAGAACCTCGAAGTGATCGGCAACAACGTCGCCAACTCCAACACCTACGGCGAGAAGTCGTCGCGCGCCGAGTTCGCCGACATGTACGCCGCGGCGATGACGGGTTCGGCCGCCAACAACACGCAGGCCGGCATCGGCGTGCAGGTGGCGACGGTGTCGCAGCAGTTCAACCAGGGCAACATCACGCCCACGGGCAACCCGCTGGATCTCGCGATCAACGGCAACGGCTTCTTCCAGACGCAGGATCCGTCCAACCAGATCCAGTACACGCGCAACGGCCAGTTCAAGGTCAGCAACACCGGCAACATCGTCAACGACCAGGGCAACAAGCTGCTGGGCTATCCGGCCGACGCGTCGGGTGCCATCGTGCAGGGCGCGGCCCAGCCGCTGCAGCTGCCCACCGGCGGCATCGACCCGCAGCAGACGACCAAGAGCACGATGGAGTTCAACCTCGACGCCCGCGCCGCGGTGACGACGCCCACCTCGGGTCCGACGATCGACTTCACCAACCAGAAGACGTACAACAACGCCACCTCGGTGACGATGTTCGACGCCAAGGGCCAGGACGTCGCGGTCAGCTACTACTTCCAGAAGACCGGCACCGACACCTTCGACGTCTACGCCACCGCCAACGGCACCACCGTGAACGGCGCGCCCGGCGCGCCGTCGCCGGTCGCGTCGCTGCAGTTCTCGTCGGACGGCAGCTCGCTGATCTCGCCCACCGGGCCGATCACGATCGACATCCCCGCGTCGACCAACGCCGAAGGCGCCGCCACGCTGCCCATCAGCGGCATCGCGCTGGACGTCTCGGGCGCGACCGAATTCGGCTCCAACTTCGGCGTCACCAACATGACGCAGGACGGCTACACCGCCGGCCAGCTCACCGGCGTCTCGGTGGACAACAGCGGCAAGCTGATCGCCCAGTACTCGAACGGCCAGACCAAGGCCGCCGGCCAGCTCGAGCTGGCCAACTTCCGCAACCCGCAGGGCCTGACGCCTCTGGGCGGCAACGGCTGGAAGCAGACGGCGGCCTCGGGCGGCCCGACGGTGGGCGTCGCCGGCGACGGCAACCTCGGCGTGCTGAATTCGGGCTCGCTGGAGGAATCCAACGTCGACCTGACCGCGGAGCTGGTGTCGATGATCACTGCGCAGCGCGACTACCAGGCCAACGCCCAGACCATCAAGACGATGGACCAGGCGATGCAGACCCTGGTCAACCTCCGCTGACAGCCTGAACTGAAGGGAGCGAAGCATGGATCGGATGATCTACCTGTCGATGTCGGGCGCCAAGGCGGCCCTGCAGCGCCAGGACTCGCTCGCCAACAACCTCGCCAACGTCTCGACCAACGGCTTCCGCGCCGAGCTCACCGCGTTCCGCGCGGTGCCGATCCGAGGCGACGGCGCGTCCACGCGCGTGTTCTCGCTGGAGACGACGCCGGGCTACAACGACGAGCAGGGCGCGATCAACGCGACCGGGCGCAACCTCGACGTGGCGATGACCGGCAAGTCCTGGCTCGCCGTGCAGGGCCTGGACGGCACCGAGGCCTACACGCGCGCCGGAGCGCTGGACGTCAACGCCGAGGGCGTGCTCGTCACGCGCGACGGCCTGCAGGTCAACGGCGACGGCGGCCCGATCACGGTGCCGCAGAACGCGTCCATCGACATCGGCGACGACGGCACGATCACCGCCAAGGTCGGCAACCAGAAGCCGCAGCAGATCGGCAAGCTGAAGATGGTCACGCCCGACGTGCCCATGACGCGCGGCACCGACGGCCTGTTCCGCGCCGATTCCGGCGATCTCGCGGCCGACCCGCAGGCCAAGCTGCAGTCCGGCGCGCTCGAGGGCTCCAACGTGAGCCCGGTGGCGACGATGGTCGGCATGATCGCGGCCGCGCGGCAGTTCGAGCACCAGATGAAGATGCTGGAGAACGCCGAGAAGCAGGATCAGCAGGCGTCGAAGCTGCTCAGCGAGAACTAGTCCTTTTGATGGCTGGCCAGGCCGACCCGGACGGGGTCGACCAGGGCGGGGTCAGGTCTTGCCTTTTGCCCGGGCGGCGGGGTCAGGTCTTGCCTTTTGCCTGCTTTCGCACGAGCGAAACCACCTGTCGAATTCGAGATTCAGCGGCCGCGGCATGGGTAAGCAGGATTCGATGCGATGCCGTTGCACCCGGCGAAACAGGCAAAAGGCAAGACCTGACCCCCTCCAAAAGGCAAAAGGCAAGACCTGACCCCAACGGGGAATGGCGACCGCCGGGTCGGATAAGCCAGGGCTAACCGGGCCTTATCCGGCGCATCCCACCCTCAAGTTTTCGGGAAGATGGCGTATCACTCGAACGAAAGTTCAACGTCATGCTTCGCTCACTGTGGATCTCGAAGACCGGCATGGAGGCTCAGCAGCTCCAGCTGGACAACATCTCGCACAACCTCGCCAACGTGGCCACCAACGGCTACAAGAAGAGCCATGCGCAGTTCGAGGACCTGATCTACCAGAACCTGCGCCAGTCCGGCTCGGCGACGTCCGACCAGACGCAGCTGCCCAGCGGCCTGCAGGTCGGCCTGGGCGTGCGTCCGGTGGCCACCGCGCGCGACTTCACGCAGGGCTCGCTGCAGCAGACGGGCAACACGCTGGACGTGGCGATCAGCGGCAACGGCTTCCTGCAGGTGACGATGCCCGACGGCACCACCGGCTACACGCGCGACGGCTCGCTCAAGCTCGACGCGCAGGGCCAGGTCGTCAACAACGAGGGCTACGTCGTGCAGCCCGGCATCACGATCCCGCCGAACGCGCAGAGCATCTCGATCGGCGCCGACGGCACCGTCAGCGTCACGGTGCCCGGCACCGCCACGCCCAGCACCGTGGGCCAGCTGCAGCTCGCCAACTTCGCCAACCCGGGCGGCCTCGATCCCAAGGGCGGCAACATCTACGCCGAGACGGCCGCGTCCGGCTCGCCGAGCGCCGCCGCGCCGGGCACCAACGGCCTGGGCCGCCTGCAGCAGGGCTTCGTCGAGACCAGCAACGTCAACGTCGTCGAGGAGCTCGTCGCGATGATCTCGACGCAGCGCGCCTACGAGCTCAACTCGAAGGCGATCCAGACCTCCGACCAGATGCTGCAACGCCTGGGCCAGCTGTGATGTTCGACTCGTCCGCCAACCATCGCCACCTGCGCCATCGCGGCGTGCATCCGCGCCACGTGGTCTCCGACCGCACGGCGCTGCGCGTGGGCATCTTCGCGATCATCGTCGTCATCGTCACGGCGCTGTTCACGACGTCGGCGAACGCCACGCGCATCAAGGAAGTCGCCGCCGTGCAAGGCGTGCGGTCCAACCAACTGGTGGGCTACGGCCTGGTGATCGGCCTGGACGGCACGGGCGACCAGACCACGCAGGCGCCGTTCACCACGCAGGGCCTGCAGTCGATGCTGCAGCAGCTGGGCGTGACGCTGCCCGCGGGCACGTCGATGCAGCTGAAGAACGTCGCCGCGGTGATCGTCACCGCCTCGCTGCCGGCGTTCGCGCAGCCGGGCCAGAACATCGACGTCGACGTCTCGTCCGTCGCCAACGCCAAGAGCCTGCGCGGCGGCACGCTCGTGGCCACGCCGCTCAAGGGCGCCGACGGCCAGGTCTACGCGATCGCGCAGGGCAACCTGATCGTCGGCGGCGCCGGCGCCGCGGCGGGCGGCTCCAAGGTCACGATCAACCACCTCAGCGCCGGCCGCATCCCCGAAGGGGCGTCGGTCGAACGCGCGGTGCCCACGCCGCTGTCGCAGGGCGACTCGCTGGAGCTGGACCTCAACTCGGCCGACTACGCCACCGCCCGCGCGGTCGCCAACGCGATCAACGCCAACAAGGGCGCCGGCATCGCGCGCGCGCTCGACGGCCGCGTCATCAAGGTGCGGGCACCGACCGATTCCGACGCCCGCGTCAGCTTCCTGGCCGACCTCGAGAACCTCGACATCAGCCTCGCCGCGCCGGCCGCCAAGATCGTGATGAACGCGCGAACCGGCTCCATCGTGATGAACCAGGCGGTCACGCTCGCGCCGTGCGCGGTGGCCCACGGCAGCCTGTCGGTGACGATCAACTCCAACCCGCAGGTGAGCCAGCCCGCGCCGAACTCCGGTGGCCAGACGGTGGTGACCGACAAGACCGACATCGCGATCTCGTCGCAGCCCGGCTCGCTGGTCAACATGCCCGCGGGCACCAAGCTGGCGGACGTCGTCAAGGCGCTCAACGCGCTCGGCGCCACGCCGCAGGACCTGCTCGCGATCCTGCAGGCGATGAAGTCCTCCGGCGCGCTGACCGCCGAGATCGAGGTGATCTGAGCATGGCCAGCACGCCCATCTCCTCGTCGATCGCGGGCGCGCCGACGCAGTCGCTGAACCTCGCCGGCGGCCTCGAGAACCTGCGCATCAAGGCGGACAAGGATCCGAAGAGCGCCGTCCGCGAGGCGGCCAAGCAGTTCGAGCAGATGTTCACGCAGCAGCTGCTCAAGCAGATGCGCGACTCCACCATGAACTCCGACATGATGGAGAACGAGGGCACGAAGATGGGCACCGAGATGCTCGACTCGCAGTGGGCCTCGAAGATGTCGGGCCTGCCGGGCGGGCTGTCGGACGTCATCGCGCGCCAGCTCGAGCGCCAGATGGGCATCGCGCAGGGCGTCACCGCCAAGCCCGCGACGGCCAACCCGATGCCGGTCGATCCGCTGCACGCCGACGCGCCGGTCGCGCTGCCGCAGAAGGCCGCCGCGGCCTTCATCACGGCGCATACCGATGCCGCCGCCGCCGCCGAGAAGGAAACGGGCATCCCGGCGAAATTCATGATCGCGCAGGCCGCGCACGAGACGGGCTGGGGCCGCAAGGAGATCAAGAACGCCGACGGTTCCAACTCGTACAACCTGTTCGGGATGAAGGCCGGCCCGAACTGGAAGGGCGCGACCACCGACATCACGACCACCGAGTACATCGGCGGCCATGCCCGCAAGGTCACGCAGACCTTCCGCGCCTATTCGAGCTTCGCCGAGTCCTTCGCCGACTACGCGTCGACGATGAAGAACAGCCCGCGCTACGCCGCGGTGGTGGCCTCGGGCGCCGACGCCAACGGCTTCGCCAAGGGCCTGCAGAAGGCCGGCTACGCGACCGATCCGTCGTACGCGCAGAAGCTGGCCAAGATGATCCACATGACCGAGCGCGTCCAGCAGACGCTCGCCTGATCCAGAGACAGACTGACACTGGGCCTATCGTGTTTTCGACCGAATTCTTCCGAACTGAAAGGAGCGCCTCATGAGCTCGTCGGCATTGATGTCGATCGGCACGCGCGCGATGTTCGCGAACTACGCGTCGATGCAGACGACCGGCCACAACATCGCCAACGCGCAGACGCCGGGTTACTCGCGCCAGACCGTGGAGCTGCAGACCTCCGGCGGCCAGCAGACCGGCGCCGGCTTCTTCGGCAAGGGTGTCGACGTCGTCACCGTGCAGCGCGCGAGCGACGCGTTCCTGACCACGCAATCGCAGGTCGCCAGCTCGATGGCCGCGATGGACAGCACGCGCTCGGCCAACCTGCAGCAGCTCGAGACCGTGTTCCCGCCGGGCGACAACGGCATGGGCGCCTCGGTCGGCAACTTCATGAACGCGTTCGTCGATCTCGCCAACAGCCCGGCCGACTCGTCGGCGCGCCAGGTGATCCTGTCCGACGCCGCCGAGGTGGCCGACCGCTTCGCCACCGCCGGCGGCCAGCTGGATCGGCTCCAGAACGGCGTCACGTCCGACCTGAAGAACTCTGTCGCGCAGGTCAACCAGATGGCGGCGCAGGTCGCCAAGCTCAATGGCGACATCGCGGCCCTGCGCGGCACGTCGTCGGCGCCGAACGACCTGCTCGACCAGCGCGACCAGCTGGTCAAGCAGATCGGCAACCTGGTCAAGGTGTCCACGGTGCAGGCCGACGACGGCACGATGGGCGTGTTCATCGCCGGCGGCCAGCGCCTCGTGCTGGGCGCCGAGGCGCAGCAGCTCGCCGTGACGCCCGATCCGGCCAACACGGGGCGTTCGACGATCTCGATCAGCGACAGCGGCATCACGCACGAGCTGTCCACCGACCTGCTCGTGGGCGGCTCGATCAGCGGGCTGATGAAGTACCAGAACGAGGACCTCGTCGCGGCGCGCAACCAGCTGGGGCAGATGGCGGCGGCGGTGTCGGCGCGCGTCAACCAGGTGCAGGCCGCGGGCATCGACATGAGCTCGCCCGCGGGCTCCGGCAACCCGGTCTTCGCCGTCGGCGGCCCGATCGCGATCCCCAACGTGCACAACGCGCGCGACGCCTCCGGCGGCTTCGCGGCCAGCGTCTCGATGACGGTGACCGACGGCTCGCAGCTCAAGGCCAGCGACTACACGCTCGCGGCCGATCCCGCGACGCCCGGCAACTTCGTCGTCACGCGCCAGTCCGACGGCGTGAAGTTCTCGATGGCGCCCGACGGCGCCGGCGGCTTCGGGTTCACGCGGCAGTCCGACGGCGCCGCGATGGGCAGCAGCATGGACGGCTTCCAGATCACGTTCAGCGGCACCCCGGCGGCCAACGACAGCTTCGAGCTCGAGCCCGTCGGCCGCGCCGCGGTGAGCATGCAGCGCGTGCTGGACGATCCCGCCGGACTCGCCGCCGCCGCGCCGCAGACGGCCGTGATGGGCGTGGCCAACAAGGGCACCGCGACCGTGTCCGGCCTGACGGTCGTCGACCCCAGCAGCGACCCGACGCTGACCACCTCGATCAACTTCACCGATGCCGCCGGCGGCTACTCGTACACGCTGACCGACGCCAGCGGCGCCGTCACGTCCTCGGGCACCGGCACCTGGACGCCGGGCCAGCCGATCGCGCTGAACGGCTACCAGCTGAGCCTCAACGGCGTGCCGGCCAACGGCGACACGCTCACCGTCACGAAGACCGCGCACCCCGAGAGCAACAACGGCAACGCGCTCGCGATGGTAGGCCTGCGCGACGAGGCCTTCGTCGGCCGCGACAAGCAGATCGACGGCTCGCTGCAGGACGGCGAGACCGCCACCGACGCCTACGCGAGCGTGCTCGCCAACGTGGGCGTGCGCGTGCAGAGCGCGAAGACGGCGTCGACGATCTCGCAGGCCACGTCCGACCAGGCCGCCGACGCGGTCGCCGACAAGAGCGGCGTCAACCTCGACGAGGAAGCCGGCCGCCTGATCCAGTTCCAGCAGGGCTACCAGGCCGCGGCCAAGGTGCTGCAGGTGGCGCAGGCCATCTTCGACACGCTGCTGCAGATGGCGTCCCACTAAAGAACCTGCGAACGAATCCGCCATGCCCGCTCGTGCCGCCCAAAGACGCCCACTCGTCGTTGCAAATGCTCGCCGTAAGCACCGCTACGGCTCGCATTTGCGCCTAGATTGGACGCCTTTGGACGACCGGCTCGGGCACGCCGGATTCATTCACAGGTTCTGAGGCCACCACGATGTCCGTAAATCGCATCTCGACCTCGAACGCCTACGACGGCGCACTCAGCAACCTGATGTCGCGCCAGGACCACCTGACGGAGACGCAGGAGCAGATGACCAGCGGCAAGCGCGTCATCAAGGCGAGCGACGACCCGACCGCGGCCGCGCGCGCGGAGCGCGCCCGCGCGCTCGAGGAGCGCACCACGTCCAGCCAGAAGGCCGTCGACGCGAGCAGCAACGCGATGACGCTGACCGAAAGCGCGCTGGGCGACGCCGGCGAGCTGCTGCAGCAGGCGCGCGAGCTGCTTGTGAGCGCCGGCGACGCGAGCTACAGCGACGCCGAGCGCGCGTCCAAGGCCAATGCGATCGCCGCGATCCGCTCGCAGCTGCTGGCGGTGGCCAACCGGCCCGACGGCCAGGGCGGCTTCGTGTTCTCCGGCCAGGGCTCGGGCGGCGCGCCGTTCATCGACAAGCCGGGCGGCGTCGTGTTCCAGGGCGTCGGCGGCGAGGTCAACGTGGCCACCGACGAGCCGCTGCCGCTGACGCTGGACGGCGGCGACATCTGGCTGTCGGCCAACACCGGCAACGGCGTGTTCGTGACGAAGAACACCAACTCCAGCAACGCCTGGATCGACGCCGGCCGCGTCACCTCGCCCGACCAGATCACGAGCTCGACCTACGACATCCAGTTCGCCGTCTCGGGCGGCACGACCACCTACTCGGTGCTCAAGGACGGCAACCCCGTCTCGACCGGCAACGCGTTCACGAGCGGGCAGGAGATCAGCGTCGACGGCATGTCGTTCGCGATCAGCGGCGCGCCGGCCAACGGCGATGACTTCCAGACGACGCCGTCGACCCGGTCGCTGTCGGTGTTCGACTCGCTGGACTATGCGGTGGCGCAGCTGTCCAAGCCGGGCCAGGGCGGCCCCAAGGTGCAACAAGCCGTACAGGACAGCATCCGCAACATCGACCAGGTCAACAGCCAGATCTCCTCGGCGCGCGCCTTCGCCGGCACGACGCTGCAACGCCTGGACGGCGTCAAGGGACGGCTCGACGCGACGGAACTTTCCGCTCAAACTGACCGCTCGAGTGCCGAAGACCTCGACATGGTGAAGGCCCTGTCGAGCTTCAACCAGCAGCAGACGGGCTACCAGGCGGCGCTCCAGAGCTATGCCACGATCCAGAAGCTGTCGCTGTTCCAGTATCTGAACGCCTAGACGTGTCGAGGCAGGCGGATGCGGGAGCGGCGTGCCGGCCATTCCAATAAAACCGTTCTCCGAGGTTCAAGCATGTCCCTAGACCACCCCGTTCTCGACCAGGTCGTGCTCGGCGCGAGCTCGCTGTTCGACGCGAAGCGCGCGCCGGTCGCCGCCCACATGACGGTGTTCCCGCAGCGCCCCGACGCGGCGATCGACGCCGCCGGCCTGCTCCAGGTCATCGACGTGATCGCCCCGCCCGAAGGCGGCCCGCTGATGCTCAGCGTGGCCAACGAGGCGGGCCTGCGCGCGGTGCTGCACGCGCCGATGGCGCCGCACCTGATGATCGAGGTGCCGGGCTTCATGCTGTCCGATCCCGAGCTCGCCACGACGTTGCAGGAGCGCGTCGCCACCGGCCTGTCGCTGGTGCTGGGCGGACGCGTTCCCGACAGCGCGCCGCAGCACCTGTGGCAGCTGTTCCGCGCCGTCACCGTCGACCGCGCCAACATCCGCAACCCGCTGCCCGCGGGCCTGGGCGGCAAGCCGCTGCTGCGCTACTTCGTCGGTGCCGACGGCCCGGCGATGTCGGCCGGCGCGCTCAAGGCCGGGTTCTCGGCCGTCGTCGGCTGGCCGGTCGGCGATGCGCCGGGAGCAGACTCCAAGGCCAAGCCGATCCCCGCCGGCGTCACCACCGTCGTCGACCTGATGCAGCGCGTCGACCGGCAGGAGCCGGCCGAGAAGCTGGAGGCCGTCGTCAAGAACGATCCGACGCTGGCGTTCCGGCTGATGCGCTATCTCAACTCGCCGGGCTTCGGGCTGTCGGTGGAGATCTCGTCGTTCCGCCATGCGCTGATGATCCTGGGTTACCAGCGTCTCAAGCGCTGGCTCGCGCTGCTGGTCACGAGCGCCATCGACGATCCCGACCTGAAGCCGCTGATGCAGCTCGCGGTGCGCCGCGGCCTGCTGATGGAGGAGATCGCGCGCCCCAGTGGCGACGACGCGCTGCGCAACGAGCTGTTCATCTGCGGCGTGTTCTCCACGCTCGACCGCATGATCGGCCAGCCGTTCGAGCAGCTGCTGAAGACGATCCCCGTGCAGGAGAGCGTGGCCGGCGCGCTGGCGCACGACACCGGCCCGTGCGCGCCGTTCCTGGCGCTGGCGCGCGCGGTCGAGACGGAATCGGCCTACGACATCCGCGAATGCGCCGGCGCGCTGATGCTGTCGGTGGGCGACGTCAACCGGGCGCTGGCCAAGTCGCTGGTGCACGCGCACTCGCTCACCAAGGGCTGACGGCCGCCCCGAACCTGAGCGCTGGCTGTTGCCGGCGCGTAGCGCGATTGCGTCGGTCCAGAAATATTTCTCGGATCGGGGACGAGCCGTTCGCTCGACGGTCGCGACTGCATGGAAAATCCCGAGCTGGCGCGATAGGGCGCCGCGGGAGAGGTTTCAGATGGTTCGGTCGACTGGATGGGCAGGCTTCATCGCGCTGGCGGGACTGGCGCTGGGCGGCTCCGCGCACGCGCAGGCCGTGCACAAGTGCATCGTCAACGGCGCCGCCGTCTACCAGGCCGCGGCCTGCCCGGCGGCGAACGACCAGAAATCGCTGGTGATCCCCGCGCCGCCGAGCCAGCAGGAGCTGCTCGACGCCACGGCCAACGGCCGCCTGCAGAGCGTGCAGCCCGGCGCGACCGCGCCCACGCAGGCCACGCCGCGGCGCTACGACCGCAACAGGACGCTGCTGATCGAGCTGACGCCGTCGCAGCAGGACGCGCCGGCCGCGCCGTCGAACAACTGCGACCAGCTGAACCAGAGCTACCAGGATGCGAAGTACCGGCGCGACGAGCTGTCTGCGCCCGGCAGCGGCGCGACGCGCTCGGCCGCGCTGCAGCGGGCGATCGACGACATGAAGCGGGTCCAGGACCAGGCTGCGAACACGCAGTGCCACCTGCGCTGAGGCGCCGGGGCAGCGCGCGCGGGGAGCGCGCGATCGAACAAGATCTTCGGGGGAGGAAAACATGAACGGACGCGAAACACGCGCCATCGGGGTGATGCTGGCCGCGCTCTTCGGCGCGACGGCCGCGCAGGCGCAGGATGTGCACAAGTGCACCGTCAACGGCTCGGTGACCTACCAGTCCACGCCGTGCCCGTCGGGCGACGTGGTGCTGCAGGCGCCGCCGACGCCCAGCGAGCAGGAGCAGCGCCAGGCGCGCAGCGACCAGTATCGCCAGCAGTTCCAGGCCGCGACCGGACGCATCTTCCGGCCGGTGCCCGTGCCGCCGCCTCCGCCGCCGATGGTCGCCGGTGCCTCCACGACGACGACCATCATCGTGTCGCAAGGCCCGAAGCGCGTGATCATCCGCCAGGTTCGCACCGGCGCGCCGACGCCGGCGCCCAAGCCGCTGACCAACTGCGAGAAGCTCAACCAGGACAACGAGGAGGCGCAGGATCGCCACACGCAGCTGCGCGCGCCCAGCGAGCTGGCCTCGCACGACGAGCTGCTGAAGAAGTCCGAAGCCGACATCGCGCGCATCGCGCAACTGGCGTCGGCCAGCCACTGCAACCTCAAGCACTGACGAGGATGCCGGGCGCGGCGTGAGTCGCGCGTAAACTCCGGTGGGGTATGTCCAGCACCCCGCCCACGCCTCCCAAGACCCGCGCCCCGGTGCTGCCGCGCCAGCCCCTGATGGGGCCTGGCGCCGCCACGAGTGCCGGCCCGGCCGCCGCCATCGAGGACCTGCGCGGCGAGCTGCAGGGCTGGTTCGAGATGTCGCCGCTGGGGCAGGTCGTCTTCGACGAATCCGGCGCCGTGCTGCGCCACAACGCCGCGCTGACGCAGATGCTGGGCCCGCTGCCCGGCCAGTTGCGCGAGACCTCCGACGAATTCCGCCTGCTGCTGGGCTGGCCCGCCGAGCTGCCCGCCGTGGCGGCGACGCGCACGCAGGACGGCTGGCTCGCCAGCGCGTCGGGCGAGCCGCTGCGCGTGCGGGTGCGCGTGCGCGGCGTGCCCACGGGCGGCGGCCGGCTCGCCGGCTCCGCCGCGCGCTGGATCGCGATGTTCGAGGATCGCAATATCGAGGACGAGCGCGACATCGCCCGCGTCGAGATCCAGGCGCTGATGGGAACCGCCGGCATCGGCGTGGCGACCTGGGACGCCGCGCGCGGCTGGGTCGGCTCGGTGCAGCGCGGCTCGCGCACGGGCGCGCCCGACGGCGACGCCACGTCGGCCGGCGGCAGCCTGATGGCCGTCGGCCGCGACCTCGTCGAGGCCGAGTCGATGGCCGACTACGAACGCCTGCAGGCGGCGCTGCGCACGCGCTCGCGCATCGAGGTGCGCTACGCCGTGCGCCATCACGAGAGCGGGCGGCGGTGGCTGATGACGCGCGTCGAGCCGGCCGAGCTCGGGCCGCAGCGCGGCGCCTTCTCGGTCGTGACGGTCGACGTCACCGAGGAAGAGACGGCCCGCCGGCGCAACCAGGACCTGCTGACCGAGCTCACGACCATCCTCGACGTCAGCCCCGCCGGCATCGCCTACCTGCGCGGCGAGGAGCTTGTCCGCTGCAACCACCGGTTCGAGACGCTGCTGGGCGGCAGCGACTATCCCGCGGGCAAGCCCTTCGACGAGATCCTGGCCAGCGCCGGCGTGCCGGCGGAGACCGTGGCGTCGCTGATCGACGCGGTGCGCGACGTCGGCACGCTCGAGACCGAGCTGCTGCTGCCGGCGGGCACGCATCGCCGGACCGCGATCTGGTGCACGCTGGCGCTGCGCCGCACGCACGAGACCGCGCCGGGCGCGATCGGCATGGTGGTGGTGCTGGCCGACGCCACGCGCATGAAGTCGCAGCAGAGCGAGCTCGAGGCGCTGGCGCGCGAGCGCGAGCTGATGTTCAACCTGTCGGACGTGGGTATCGTCTACCAGCGTGACGGCCAGATCGAGCGCGCCAACCAGGCGATGGCGGACCTGGTGGGCTACGCGCCGGAGGCGTTGAAGGGCTCGCCGATGTCGCGCCTGTACGAGAGCGAGGCGGCCTGGCAGCACTACGTGCATCTGGAGACGCGCGACATGGCCACGCTGGGCCGCTCGCACGGCGAGCGCCAGGTGCGGCGGCGCGACGGCGCGTTGTTCTGGGCCCAGGTCAGCACGCGGCCGGTGGCCATCGACAAGCCGTCGGCGGGCACCATCATGTCCTTCGTCAACATCGACGAGCGCCAGCGCGCGCGCGAGTCGCTCGTGCAGCAGGCCGACCGCACGCGCGCCATCCTCGACTCGGTGCTGGTGGGCATCGTCACCGTCGGCGACGCCGGCATCGAGTGGATGAACCGCTCCGCGCGCCGCATGTTCGGCGGCGAGCTGGCCGACTTCATCGGCGCGCCGATCTCGGTGGTCGCCGGGGACGAACTCGACCACCCGCTGCGCCGCACCGACTACGGCGAGACGCTGGAGGAGGGCCAGGCCGAGACCTTCGAATGCCGGCTGCGCGCGCGCGACGGGCGGCACTTCTGGGTCGTCGGCAACGTCGTCGTCACCGGACAGAGCACGGCCAACCGCCAGCTCACCTACGCGCTGCTGGACATCGAGCGCCGCCGCCAGGCCGAGGTCAGCATCGTGCAGGCGCGCGCCAGCCTGCAGCGCATCATCGAGACCGCGCCGCTGGCCATCGCGCTTTTCGACGCGGCGAGCCAGCAGGTGGTGCAGCTGAACCAGATGGCCGCGACCTTCGCGGGCCGGCCGATGAAGGAGATCCTGGGCCGCGTGCCGTCGCAGTGGCTGCCCGGGCCCGAGGGCGCGAAACTGTCGGCCGACCTGCACCGCGCACTCGCCACGCCGGGCAGCGTGCAGCGCGAACTTCGACGTGCAGCGGACGGCGCCGCGGCCGGCGTGGACGGCGAGGGCGCGCACGGCGTGTGGGACATCCGCATCGTCTCGCTGCGCTCCGCCGCCGATGCGCCCGACCAGCTGCTGATGGTGGCGTCCGACGTCACCGCGCAGCGCGCCGCCGACGAGGCGCGCCTGGCCGCCGCGATCGCGCAGCGGGAGATGCTGATCAAGGAAGTGCACCACCGCATCAAGAACAACCTGCAGGGCGTGGCCGGGCTGCTGCAGCAGAGCGCGTCACGGCATCCCGAGGCCGCCGGCGCGATCGCGGAGGCCGTCAGCCAGGTGCACGCGATCGCGCAGGTGCACGGCCTGCAGGTGGGCGTGACCGGGCCGATGCGCGTGCGCGGCGTCGTCGAGGCGATCGCCACATCGGTGCAGCGCATGTTCGGCCGCACCATCCACGTCGAGGTGCACGGCCCGGCGCCGCACCGCTTCGCATTGACCGAGGCCGACTCGATCCCGATCGCGTTGACGGTCAACGAGCTGTTCACCAACGCGATCAAGCACAGCACGCCGGCCGCGGGGGAGGCGGCGACGGACATCCGCTGCCGCGTCGACTGCACCGACGCCACCGTGGCGATCGCCATCGCCAATCGGGGGACGCTCGCGCCCGGGTTCTCGCTGGCGGCCATTCCGGCGGGCGTCTCGGGGCTGGGGCTGGTGCGCTCGCTGCTGCCGCGCAAGGGCGCGCGGCTGGCGCTTCAGGCGCACGGCGACGAGGTCGTCGCCAGGCTGGAGCTGGCGCCGCCGGCGGTGGCGTTGCTGGAGGCGGGTCCGTAGCGAGCAAGCGATCAGCGCGCCTCGGCGGGCAGGTCGATCACGAGCTGGCTCTGGAAGGCCTGGTTCTCGAACACCAGTTCGTCGACCGATGCGGCGTCATTGCGGTTCTGCGCATAGCCGCGCGGGTTGCACACGACCCGGCAGCGGCCGACGCGATAGTCGAAGCTGTCGTGCGCGTGCCCGTGCAGCCACAGGTCGGCCCGCTCGACGAGCTCGGTCAGGTCGCTGACGAATGCCCCGTTGACCGGGCTGCCGGCGAAGCGCGCGTGGATCGAACGCGGATGCGGCGCATGGTGGGTGACGACCACCGTCGGCGTCGCGTGGTCGATCGACAGCTCGCGCGCCAGCCATGCGCGGCTGCGCACGTGCTCGTCAAGCGCCTGCCGGGCTCGGAACGGGCCGGATCCGGTGAGGATGCGCCGATGGTCGAGCAAGAAGTCCTCCGCCACTGTCATCGCCTCCGGCAGCGGGACGCCTGCGAGCCGGTAGTCCGTCCACAACGTGCTGCCGAGGAAGCGCACGCCGCCCAGGGTGACGACGTCGTTGTCCAGGAAGCGCACCGCCGTGCCGTCGGCGGCGCGGCGAAGCTCCGAGCGCAGCGTCTCCCACTGGCTGTCGTAGTACTCGTGGTTGCCCGCCAGGTACAGCACCGGGACGGGCCACGAGGCGAAGCGTTCGATCGCGCGCAGTCCTCGGTGGATGTCCCCGGCCAGGACCAGGACATCGGCGCCGGGCGCCGGAGCGACCAGGCACTCGTGCGGCCAACGCCGGAGCAGTTCCAGGTGCAGGTCCGATGCCAGTTGGATGCGCATGGCGGACACGATAGTCCAGATTCGCGACCAGCCTCCGGCTACACTCGTCGAGCCCGGGCCAGACAGGTTGCCGAAGATGTCGATCGTGCTCTACCACCATCCCTATTCGCGTGCCGCGAACGCCGTCTGGATGCTCGAGGAGGTCGGCGTGCCGTACGAGCTTCGCCCGGTCGACATCATGAAAGGCGCGCAGAAGGCGCCGGACCTGGTGGCGCTCAACCCCATGGGCAAGCTGCCCGTGCTGACCGACGGCGATACGGTCGTGACCGAGTCGGCGGCCATCGGCCTCTACCTGGCCGATCGATACGCCTACGGGCGCATGGCCCCGCGGGTCGATGACGCCGCGCGTGCGACGTATCTGCGCTGGTCGCTGTTCGCGCCATCGGTGATCGAGCCCGGGGTCATGGCGAAACAGGCGGCCTGGGCCTGCAAGGAAACGCAGGCCGGCTGGGGTTCGTACGACGCGATGCTGGACGCCATGGAGTCGGCCATCGCCGATCGCGCATACGTCCTCGGGGACGACTTCTCGATGGCCGATGTCATCTTCGGCGGCACGCTCCGCTTCATGCTGGCCTTCAAGTCGATCGACGCGCGCCCCTCGTTCACGGCCTATGGCGAGCTCCTGGCACAGCGTCCCGCCCTGCAACGAGCCGAGGCGCGCAACGCGGCCCAGCGCGTGGCGCTCGGCCTGGCCTGAGACGGGGCGCGAGGCCCGGCGTCGCGCGACGCCTCGTCGGCCGCCGACGTCTTTTCGCGACGCGTGGCGTCGATTCGTCTCGCGCCCCTGACGCCGTCGCCGACGCATCGACGATCATGGCGGCCATTCCAACGACGACCTCATCGAATGTTCCGTCCGATCGCCTTCCTCGTAGCCGCCGCCTTCGCCGCCGCTGCCGTGTCCGCCACCGAACCGCTCGCCACGGCGAAGACGCCGTCCGTCACGCGAACGCCGCAGGCGCTGCAGGCGGATGTTCTCTTCTGGCGCACGCTGCACGCCGGCGACTACGAACACATCGACGCGGCGCTGCAGGCGAGCACCGCGGCGTACCTGGCCGATCCCGGCGACGCGCTGACCGCGGCGCATGTCGGCTGGCTGCACATCTGGCGCCTGGCCGAGAGCGGGCGCCTCGAGCACCGCCTGCCGACGATCACCGACGACGCGATCCTGGCGCGCCGCTATTTCGAGGAGGCCGTCGCGCTCGATCCGCACGACGCGCGCTTCGAGGGCTTCCTCGCCGCGGCGCAGCTGGCCGAGGGCGGCATCCACCGCGATCCGGCGCTGATGCGCCGCGGGGAATCGACGATGCAGGCCGCCGTGAAGGCGTGGCCCGAATTCAACCTGTTCACGGCCGGCTTCGTGGCGAGCACCGCGCGGGCCGAGTCGGCGGCCTTCCGCGAGGGCCTCGAGCAGCAGTGGCACGACATGGAGGCGTGCCTCGGCGTGCCGGTCGACCGCGCGGATCCCGACATCGCCCGCTACCGCGCCGCCGGCGCGGCGATGAGCGCGGACAAGCTGCGCGCCTGCGGCGACACCGACGCCGCCCCGCACAACGTCGAAGGCTTCTACCTGAACTTCGGCGACATGCTGGTGAAGGCGGGCGACTGGCAGACGGCGCGCAAGGTCTACG
Source organism: Scleromatobacter humisilvae (assembly GCF_023231945.1). GTDB lineage: Bacteria > Pseudomonadota > Gammaproteobacteria > Burkholderiales > Burkholderiaceae_C > Scleromatobacter > Scleromatobacter humisilvae. The sequence continues at coordinate 549,349 of NZ_JAJLJH010000001.1, read as the reverse complement.
CGAACGCCACCCGTCTGCCGGACTTCGCCCACTGGCCGTTCGCGGCGGAGCTGCAGCAGCGCATCGACCGCGCGCCGGACAACGTCGCGGCCTTCAACGGCCCGGGCGCGGGCCGCGGCAAGCCGGGGCCGCAGATGCTGGCCAACTCGAACGCGGCCTGCATGGCCTGCCACCAGCGCTGAGCCGGACGGCGCCCGGCGGCGAACGCCGGTTTACCTACAGCAACCCGCCGTTTGGCCGATTAGGCCAAAATGGCCTCCAATGACCACCGTCCGCCCTCCCCGCAGCGTCACCCACGGCACGCCGTCGTCGCGTACGACCAGCGGGAGCCGCCTGCGATGAGCAAGGGCAAGATCCTCGTCGTCGACGACGACCGCCTCGTGCTGGCGACGGTCACGCACGGCCTGGCCAAGGCCGGCTACGAGATCATCGACGCCGACAACGGCGACGACGCGATCCTGCTGGCGCGCCAGCACCGGCCCGACCTCGCGCTGCTGGACATCCGCATGGAAGGCATGAGCGGCTTCGACGTCGCCGCGTACCTGCGCGAGTCGCTGCAGACGCCGTTCATGTTCCTGTCCGCGTTCGCCGACGACGCCACCGTGGCGCAGGTGAAGGCGCTCGGCGCGGTCGCCTACCTGGTCAAGCCGCTGGACATCGCGCAGATCGTGCCGACCGTGGAGGCCGCGCTGGTGACGGCCCGCGCGCGCCGGGCGAGCGCGCTCACGCCCGCGCCCGCGCCGCACGTCGCGCCCGAGCACATCCGCCCCGACCCGTTCGCGCCGACCTCCGGCTTCGGCGCGCTGCACGAGCCGTCGGCCTCGCCGGTCACCGCGCCCAACAACACGCCCGATCCGCTGGCCGACTCGGTGGCCGTCGCGGTGGGCGTGCTGATGCACCGCTACTCGCTGTCGCGCCGCGAGGCGCTGGCCCGCCTGAACCGCATGGCGTCGGCCGACGGCCTGCTGCTGAAGGCCGAGGCCGAGCGGCTGCTGGATGCGGTGGAGTTGCTGGCGCGCCCGGGCAACGCCTGAGCCAGACCCCTCGGGCGCCGCTGTACCCCCGTCGACGCTGATACAGCGCGTCCGCCATCGACGCGCCCTGTGCCTTGGCCGGCGCCCTCATCGTCCCTACGCTCGGTCTCCAACCTGGAGCCCGACCCGATGACGCAGCTGCTGCCGATGATGATGTATTGTTTCGTGATGTCGATCACCCCGGGCCCGAACAACCTGATGCTGACGGCGTCGGGCGCCAACTTCGGCTATCGCCTGACGCTGCCGCAGGTCCTGGGCTGCGTGATGGGCAACGTCGCGCTGACGCTCATCGCCTGCAACGGCCTGGGCCAGCTGTTCGTCGCGTTCCCCGTCGCGCAGGTCGTGCTGCGCACCGGCGGCGCGCTGTACCTGGTGTGGCTCGCCTGGAAGCTGGCGCAGTCGCGGATGGGCGACGCGCAGGCGCTGCGGCCGCTCACGTTCCTCGAGGGCGTGATGTTCCAGGCCTTCAATCCCAAGAGCTGGATCCGCGCGATCACGCTGGCCTCGGTTTTCATGCCGGCCGGCGCGAACCCGCTGACGGCGGGGCTGGCGATCAGCCTGATCGGCGCGGTCATCGGCTTTCCGTGCATCTCGGCCTGGGCGCTGTTCGGCGTGGCGATGCGCGGCGTGCTGAGCGATCCGCGCAGGCAGCGTGTCTTCAACGTCGCGATGGCCGCCGCGCTCGTCGTGCTGGCCATCGACATTCTTCGCTGATGTTCACGCTCGATCGCTCGTCCCCCATCGCGCTGGCCGACCAGATCGAGGCGCGGCTGCGCGAGTTCGTCGCGCGCGGCCAGCTCCCGGCGGGCGCGCGGCTGACGTCGATCCGCCAGCTCGCGAGCGAACTGGCGGTCAGCCCCAACACGGTGATCACGGCCTACGACCGCCTCGTCGCGTCGGGCGTGATCGACGCGCGCGGCACCGCCGGCTACTTCGTCAACGCGCGCCAGGGCGCGATGCCCGAGGAGGTCGCGCTCGAGGCCGGCGAGGAACAGGAGCCCGTCTGGCTCGCGCAGCAGGCCAACGACCAGCGCGCCGGCATGCTGCTGGCCAGCAGCGGCGCGCTGCCGCCCGCGTGGCTGGAGGACGCGGTGCCCGCCGCCGCGGTGCAGCGCGCGCTGGCGCGCAGCGTCGCCGGCATGGCCTCGCGCTGCCCGCCGCAAGGCATGCCGGAACTGCGCGAGCGGCTCGCGCTGATGCTGCGCGGCATGGGCATTCCCGTCGACGCCGGCCGCATCCTCACCACCTACGGCGGCACGCACGCGATCGACATGATCTGCCGCAGCTTCCTCAAGCCCGGCGACGCGGTGCTGGTGGAGGATCCCGGCTACTTCCTGATGTTCGGCCGCCTGCAGCAGGAGGGCATCCGCGTGCTGCCGATCGCGCGCCGGCACGACGGCGTCGACCTCGCGCAGATGGAGGCCGCCTGCCGCGAGCACAAGCCGCGCCTCGCGTTTCTGCAGACGACGCTTCACAACCCCACCGGCTGGGGCAGCAGCGCGGCCAACCTGCACAAGCTGCTGGTGCTGGCGCAGCAGTACGGCTTCCTGATCGCCGAGGACGACGTCCAGGGCCACTTCCATCCCGGCCAGACGACGCGGCTCGCGGCGCTGTCGGGCCTGGACCGCGTCATCTACTACTCGAGCTTCTGCAAGGCGCTGAGCCCGGCGCTGCGCATGGGCTACATCGCGGCCGATCCGGCGCTGCTGAAGGTGCTGCTGCGCCAGAAGATCTACTCGGTGCTGACCACGCCGGCGCTCAACGAACTCGTGATGCTGGAGGTGCTCGCCGCCGGCCGCTGGCGCAAGCACCTCGACCGCCTGCAACGCCGCCTCGCGAGCGCGCGTCACGCGAGCGAGAAGCAGCTCGCCTCGGCGGGCATCCGCTTCGACCATCCCGGCGAGGGCGGCCTGTTCCTGTGGGGCGAGGTGCCCGAGGGCGTCGACGTCGACCTGCTGGTGCAGGATGCACTGCGCAACAAGATCCTGCTGGTGCGCGGCGCCACCTTCATGGCGGACGGCAACGCCGATCCCCACATCCGCTTCAACGTGGCGATGTGCCAGGCGCCGACGGTGGCGGACTACCTGCGCGAGCGCCTGGGCGCCGTGACGGGTGCGCAGCGCGCCTTGCTGCGCGCGGCCGGCCAGCCGGGCTGAGGCTCGCGGCGCCGGAAGGCGCTCACTTCTTCTCCTTGCCGATGCCGAGTCGCTCCAGCGTCTCGGCCGCGCGCCCGAGGCCCGCGAACCGGAGCACGAGCAGGATGGTCGGCGCGTAGATCGCCAGCGCGCTGAGCCACTTCTCGCGGTGCGCCAGCACGTCGGCGCCGATGGCCTGGTAGGCGAGCGAACGCCGCCACTGCGGATCGCCCGCGCCCATCCACTGCACCTGGACGAACACCAGCGCCAGGATTCCGAAACTGAAGGCCCCGAAGCCGCAGACCTTCTGGATCAACGGGTCCTTGGCCGTGGAACCCCGCCAGACGAAGTAGCCGAAGACGGTGGCAAAGGCCACCCAGTCGGCATGCGCGACGCCCCAGCCGACCGTCTCCTCGAGGCGGACCGCGAGCAGGTACCAGAGCAGCAGCAGCCCGCCGAAGGCGCTGGCCGCGAGGATGGCGGAGACGAGCGTCGACAGGCGCTCGCCGAGCCGGTCGGCGAGCGCCTTCTTTCTCCGCGACACCTGCAGTTCGGCGACCAGGTCGCCTGCCGGATCGATCGCGATGCGTCGGCCGACCACGTCGTACAGCACCGTCTCGCCCTTCTCGGCCAGCGTGACTTCCTGGAGATCGAGAAGTGCCGACGAGGCGTCTGGATCGGTCGCGAGCACGCGCTTGCCGTCCTTCTCGACGATCGCCAGCGAAACCGACCCTGAACTCGCCATGGAACCCTCCGACGGAGCCACGTGGCCCCGTCGAATGGTACGTCGAGCCTGTCGCCTTGCCCGCGCGCGATGCAGGATGGGGGGAGGCTCGTGGCGACAGTTGCCTGAGCCGGCCGTGTTGTCGCATGATGCAACTCGACGAAGCGATTCGATGCATGCGCGGCGGCCCGTGGCGAAACTTCCATGGAGGAAGATGGGGTGAAGAGTCTTCTGTCACTCGGCGGGCGCGGCTTGCGATCGTGGGCTGCCGCGCTTGCGTGGACGACGCTCGTGCTGCCGGCCTCGGCGCTCGCGATCGATTCGAAGTGTCGCGACGACATCCGCCCCGTGGACGACAACCCGCTCGGCTATCGCCTGCGCGGCAACCGCTGCGAGGGACTCTACTGGTCGCCGCACGCGTCCGATGCGGCCATCACCGTGCTCGCGGTGGCGACCGGCGCGCCGGCGGCCGCACTGCCGGGGGAGGGCGTGCTGCACCTCGGATGGTCGGGCCGCGTGTCGGGCGCGATCGGCGATGCCGTCCAGATCCAGGCAATCAGCCTGCGGCCGGGATTGTTCTATCGCATGGACGCCACGGCGAGCCTGGGCGGCGGCCGCTTCGACTGGCCCACCGACGTGGTCCGCGGCCTGTCGCTGCGTGGCGATGAAATCGCGCTGCGTGTCCAGGCGCGCGCCCGGATCGGCCAGGTCACGTGGCCCATATTGCTGCCGCTGTCGCTTTCCGGCGGTGCGACGGAGGGCGCGGGCGTCCGGGTGCTGGTCACGTCCACCGTTGCGCTTTTCGCGATCAGCTGGGAGTGTCTGCGGATCGAATCCAGCGGCATGCCTGCCCAGAGCGTCGCCAGGGGTCGGGCCGGCGGCCCCTTCCGGGCGGACGAAGTCGTCACGCTCGAGGTCGCCGCGCCCGGGTCGCGCGAGCCCTGCTATCTCGACATCGTCGGCGAGCCGGTCGTCGCGAGCAACATGACGCCACCGAGTGCGCACGTCGTCGTCCAGATGCCGTCGAACCCGGTGCGGGAGCCGAGGGCCGCAAGCCGTGCCCGATGACGGCGACGCCCGGCTCGAGAGCCTTCTGGAAGCCCGCAAGGCGGCGCTGCTCGACGCCGTCCTGGCCGCCGACGGCAAGGTCGACCGGGACGAACTCGCCGACTGCGAAGCGCTCAGCAAGACGCTCGCGTTGATCCGCGAGCCGCGGCGCCCGCGGCGGATGGTTCACGTGCTGATCGTCGCTGCGGTCGCGCTCGTCCTCGCCAGCCTCGCACTCATCCGGCTGCCCAGTGTGCGCATCGGTCTCCATGCCAAGGCGACGCAGGCAGCCATCGTCACCAGCCAGGCCGTGACGCTGGCGCGGCATTTCGAGGTCCGCTGGATCACGATCGAAGGCCAGGCGTTGACCCAGGTGGCACCCGACCAGGAGGCGCCGACGACGTTCGCGGCGCGCGTCGTCCGGCTCGAGTCGACGGGCGACGCGGCCGGCGCGCACCTCGAGGTGCAGCTGCCCGACGTCCCGGCCGGCAGCCAGGTCGTCGTCGACGCCAGCTTCGGCGATGGCAGCATCGGGCTGACGGTGTGCGGGCTGGACGAGCCGTTGGCGCTGCAGGCCACGGGGCCGGTGCGGATCGTGTCGAACAGCGAGCTTGTCTTGCGGCCGGCGCAGCGGGCACGGATCGTCGTCGCACCCGTCGAGGCCACGACCGGGACGGTTGGCAAGGCACCGGGCTCGGCTTGCCCGGCCGAACGCGCGCTGACGCTGCGCATGGCGCCGGTCGCGGCCGCGATCGAGCTTCAACCGAATCTTCCGGTGACGGACCTTCGCCTGTACGCCGATGAGCGCATGCCCGACGGCACCCTCGAAGTGCAATCCACGCTTCTCGAGGGCAAGCTGCAGTTCGGCTTGGCGAAGTCGCCGGCCCGGACGCTGCAGAAGAACGAATTGCTGGGGCTCGAATCGGCCAGCGGCCGGATGCGCACCCTGCGCGTCGCACCCTCGGCCGTATCGCTCGACTTCGACGGCAAGGCACGCGACGTGCAGATCGGACCGTCCTACGCGCGCCAGTCCCTCACGCCGCGACTTCTCGAATGGTGGTTGTCGCAGGACCTGCTGCTGCTCACGTGGTCGAGCGGCCTGGCGATCCTGGGCGTCTTGCTGGGAGTGTGGCGATGGATGGACGGCAGCAAGTGAACGTGCGTCGCGCAGGTTCCCGGTGGCTCGCGGCGCTGTGCGGCCTCGTGCTGCTCGCCGCGCTTCATCCTCCGGCGCGGGCCGCGCGACTGGACGATGCGCAGCGCCTGGTGGTGATGATCGAGACCCGGTTGGGCGGGCGCACGCACCAGGGCGCCGGCATCGTGTTCTCGGTGGCGGGCGACACGGCCTATGCGTTCACGGCCGATCACCTGGTGCGCGATCCCTCGGCGCCGCAGGGTTCGACGGAGACCGCGACGCGCACGGACGTCTATTTCAAGGATCTGCCGCGGACGCCGATCGCCGCGAAGGTGCTTCCCGCACATGACCTCCGGGACGACATTGCGGTGATCGAGATCAGGGGCTTGCACGAAGCGGGGCTGGACGGCGCCGCCCGCCTTCCTTTCGAACTGATCACGGGATCCTCGGCGCTGCCGCAACGCACAGAGGTCTACCCGGTCGGCTACCCGGGCGGACTCGGATGGGGGATGCCGCTGCGTCCCGACCTGTTCGATCGCCGGGAGTCGGACAGGATCCTGTTCCAGAGCGACTATGTCCACGAAGGGCATTCCGGCGGGGGCTTGTTCACCGCCGACGGGCATCTCGTCGGCATGATCCTCGCGGTGGCCCAGGCGCCCACCGTCGCGGCGCTGCCGGTCGAATCCGCGCTGGAGTTCCTGCGGCGCAGCGGCTTCAGCGTCGGCGTGCAGGAGGCTGCCGGCCCGTCGGCCACGACCCTCGCCGCATCGCCGGCCGCCGCCCGCCCGGGCGACGACGCGGCGATCGAGGACGAGGGCGCCGACGGCAGGATCTTCTTGCGGCGGACACGATGGGGCGGATTCGGGCAGGACGGCGACGAGCGCTGGATCCGGATCTCGATCAGCCGCATCTCCGGCTTGCCGAAGGGCGTCTTCGATGGATGGTTCAACGGCGTCGAGATGATGCTGCTGGACGAGAACCGGCGCGAGCACACGTTCGGACTGTCCAAGGATCTTCGTGAAGTGGTCTCCAGTCCCCTTCCGGTCGACGGCCTGGGCGACGTCAGGCTGCGTGTCCAGAGCCACGGGTTCATCAGCAGGAAGGACATCACGCAATCGCAGCAGCTGTCGCTGCGGCAGTTGCAGGAGGGGCAGGTGCTCCGGCTGCCCTATACCGACAACGTGCTGGCCGAACTGCCGCAGGCGGGCGGGACGCAGGAAGTGCGGATGTTCGTCAAGGCCGTGCCGTTCTCGCCCGACGAGCATTCCGGCCCGGATCGGAACGAGGCGGGTGCGTCGCCGCTGCTGCGCGGCTCGCTCGTGCAAGGCAAGGTGGATTTCGACGCGGGCAATGCGACCGATCACCTGGTCGTGGCGCCAGCGTCCGGTGGCGATTGCCGTGGCGTCGCGTGGGTGGGTGCCATCGGCGAGGCGACGCTCGCGTCCTCGCTGCTGTCTTCGGGCGAGCCCAGCGCGCGGCGCATCGTGTCGGATCGATACACGCTGACGAAGATGCGCAGCCAACCGGCGCCGTTCACGCAGGTGCTCTACGACTTGCGCTGCGAGCAGAAGGCGATGCTGCGTGTCCAGGCCGGCGACGTCGGTGCGCAAGCCGACTATGCGATCTACGTCGGCACGGGCAGGCCCGATGCGAAGGCGCTCGGCGCCCTGGTCGGACGGTGGCTCGACGCCTGGGTGTCGCCGACGTTCTTCGACCAGCGCGAGTCGTTCGACATCGACAAGGTTCAGCGCGGCATCGCGCTGCTCGGCCACGCGACGTCCACGCGCGTGCAGGACCTCGCCCTGGTGTACGAGGACCGGCTCGAGCACTCCGCGACGAGCACGCTGCTGGAACACCTGATCGCCGCCCAGCGCGACGAGCTGGAAGCTGCGCTGGCGACGTGCTGCGCCGCGGCATCCGCGCTGCGCTTCGAGCTGCAGTTGCTGAGGGCCGAGGCAGGCCTGCCGTTCGATCGGCGTCCCCTGCAGTGGGGCGTCGGGGAGGGCGCGCTCGTGGTGGGCTCCGACCAGGTCGAGCGCGCGAAGGCCGTGCTGGGCAGCGCGCGCTGATCGACCGCGCGACTGGAGGACCCGTTGACGGCGCCCCAGTCACACTGACGGCGGCTCCGGCCCGCGAGCCGCGAATTCCCTCGCGGAAATTCTTTCCCGGAGGGCATCGATGCGATTGCCGGCGTCAAGTAAGCGCGCGTCGAGATCGAGCGGCCGAGCCCGGCGCATGAAAGGTCCTGGTCGACGCCGTGGCTATGATCGCGACGATGAACTTCGCCGCACACCTTGCATCGAGCGCCGCCCGCGTCGCATCACTGGTCGTCGGCGCGAGTCTCCTGCTGACCGGTTGCTACAACGACGCGCACGAATATCGCCGCCTCGTCGAATCGAATGCGACGGTCGCGGGCTCGGTCGCCGACGTGGACTGCGGCTCGCACGGCCTGGTGATCTATTCGTTCGTCGCCAACGGCGTCGAGCATCGGGCGAAGGCGCCGGCCAGTTTGATCCGGTGCGACTCGGCGCGAAAGGGCGATCCGGTGACCGTCTTCTACGATCCGGCGCATCCCGAGGTGAACACGCTGCTGACGCCGCAGCAGGCCTACGAACAGCGCCGAGGCTGGTACATGCCCGACGTGGCGGTCGTCGCCGGCATGCCGCTGTTCATCGTCGCCTTCAGCCTGTTCGCCTACGCGCGCAGGCAACGGCCGGCCCGCGCGGGCGAAGCTCAGGGCAACGTGAAGTAGAACCGTGCGCCCTTGCCGACTTCCGACTCGGCCCAGATGTCGCCGCCGTGGCGCCGGATGATGCGCCGCACCGACGCCAGCCCGACGCCCGTGCCCTGGAAGTCCTTGGCGCTGTGCAGCCGCTGGAACACGCCGAACAGGCGGTCGGCGAAGCGCATGTCGAAGCCGGCGCCGGCGTCGGCGACGACGAAGGTGGGCGTGCCGGCGAGCATCTCGCGCTTGAGTTCGATGCGCGTGGTCGGGCTCTGGCTGCTGTACTTCCACGCGTTGCCGACCAGGTTCTCGATGGCGATGCGCATCAGCGTCGGGTCGCCCTGGATCACGAGGCCCGGCTCGATGTGGATGTCCGCCTCACGCTCCGGTTCGTTGCTGCGAAGGTCTTCCAGCACATAGCGCGCGAGCTGCGACAGGTCGACCGGCTGGCGCTTGATCGGCTGCGACTGCAGGCGCGACAGCGCGAGCAGCGAGTCGATCATGCTGTTCATGCGCGCGGCGGCGGCCAGGATGCGGTCGGTGTGGTCGTTGCCGATGCGGTCGAGGAAGCGGCCGTAGTCCTCCTTGAGGATGCGGGCGAAGCCCTCGACGACGCGGATCGGTGCGCGCAGGTCGTGCGAGACCGTATAGATGAAGGACTCCTGGTCGGCGTTGTCGGCGGCGGTCGCGGCCGACGGCTCCGCCGCGACGGCCGCGGGCGGCGCGGGCGCGGGCAGGGCGGGCGCCGCCGGGGCGGCCGCGGCGCGCAGGATCACGATGCGGCCGGCGTGCGCGTCGTCCTCGCTGGCGACGTACGTCCAGCTGACGCGCCATTCGCCGACTGCGCGCGTCTCGCCGGCGGGCATCTCGGCCAGCGCGCGGTCGATCGCCGCGGGCAGGCGGGCGCAGACGGCGGCCCAGTCGGGCGCGCCGGTGAACTCGTCCTCCGGCGACAGCGACATGCCGAACAGCGCGCGCGTGCCCGCGCCCTGGGCCTCGAGGCGCCAGGGCGCGCCGGCGTCGAGCCGGCGGAACACGAGCACGGTGGCGTCGGGCTGGGCAAGCAGCTCGACCAGCGCGGCGTGGCCGAAGCCGGCGGCGTCGCTCTCGCCGACCGGCCGGGCCGTGCCGAAATACCCGAGGAAGTACCCCTCGCCGTCGTGGCGCGGCTCGCCGCGCACGCTCCACAGCGAGCTCGTCTCGCCGAGCTGCAGCAGCACGCGCTGCTCGGTGATCGGCGCGTGCGCCGCCAGCTGGCGCGACAGCGGCGAGCTGGCGGGCGAACCGGCCGTCGCAGCGGAAATGCCCTCGGCGCCGGGCAGCGGCTGGGCGATCGCGGTGAGCGCGGCGCCCAGCGGCGGGCCGATCTTCCAGCCGGCCGGGCGGCGCGCCGGCGGGCGCCAGGTGGTCAGGCGGTGGGCGGCGTCGGTCTCCCACATCCAGTGGTCGGCCAGCGCGAGCAGGCGGGTCCGATCCTCGGTGGCCTCGCGCAGCGCGGCGGCGCCGCGGGCCTTCATCCACAACGCACCCACCAGCGCGCTGATGGCGCCGAAGCCGGCCAGCGCCAGGATCGCGAACACGGCGAGTGTGGGAGTCATCGAGTCTGCGGAAGCGACATGGGGCGGATTGTAAGGAGCAAAGATCGACGATCCCGCGCGCGAGCCCTTCAGTAATCGTTGGCGCTGCCGAAGAGCCGTGTGGGGAGGTCGTGACAGATTTCCCGTCCGGACGCGATCGTGGCACCCGCAGGCGTCCGGATTGCTCAGCCTTGGCCGACGCCCGTCCGCCGGCCAAAGGCCTGCCTCGTGCGGAGTATTTCGCCATTGACGCCCTTGTCGCGCACGGACATGCTTACATTACAGGGCGAGAATGGATGAGATCCAAATATTCAGGGTGCGATGGTCGATTTGAATAACTCCGGGATCGATGGCACGGCGACGAAGCCGGTGCTGGATGCCGCCTGCATGGCCGAGTTGCGGGCGCTGGATCCGGACGGCAAGGCCCAGTTGGTCAAGCGCGTGCTGGCCACCTACCAGACCTCGCTGGCGAAGCTGGTCGCCCAACTGCAGCTGGCGCGCACGGAAGGCGCCTGGGACCAGGTCTCGCGAGTCGCCCACACGCTCAAGTCGTCGTCGGCCAGCATCGGGGCGCTGGCGCTGTCCGCGCTGTGCGCCGAGATCGAGCGCCTGCTGCGCGCCGGCGACAGCAACGGCGCGCAGCCGCTGATCGACCAGTTCCAGGCCGAGGTCCAGCGCGTGGACGGCGCCGTCCGCCAGACCCTGCAGCAACTCGAAGCGGCGGCCTCATGACGCTTCACCACGGCGTGAGCCTGGAAGCAACGGATCGTCGTCCGACGGTGCTGCTCGTCGACGACGACGAGGTCAACCTCCTGATGACCGCCGCGGCGCTGCGCGATCGCGGCTTCGACATCACCTCCACCACCGGCGGCGAGGAAGCGCTCACGCGCCTGGCCAGCTGGACGCCCGACGTCGTCGTGCTCGACGCCATCATGCCCGGCCTCGACGGCTTCGAAACCTGTGTCGCGCTGCGCAACATGCCAGGCTTCGACAACGTGCCGGTGCTGATGCTGACCGGCCTCGACGACGAGGCCTCGATCAACCGCGCCTACCAGGTTGGCGCGACGGACTTCTTCGTCAAGGCCACGCAGTGGAGCCTGCTCGCCGGGCGCCTGCGCTACCTGCTGCGCGCGTCGCGCACGCGGCAGGAGCTGGAACGCAGCAAGGCCAAGCTCGCCCGCGCGCAGGATCTCGCCCGCATGGGCTCGTTCGACTGGTGGCAGGACGAAGGCCGCAGCTTCGTCAACGGGCTCGAGCTGTCGGAAGAGGGTTTGCGCGTGTTCGGCTACGGGCCGGACGACCGCGTCAACCTGCGCGACATGCTGCGCATGATCGCGCCCACCGACCGCGAGCCGCTGGTGCGGCTGGCGCGCCAGATCCTGTACCAGGTCTCCGTCATCGCCACCGACGTGCCGATGACGCTGCCCGACGGCCGCTTCCGCATCATCCACGTCGAGGCCGAGCCCGAGTTCGACGAGCACGGCCACTGCTGCGCCTACACGGGCATCGTGCAGGACGTGACCGACCGCCGCATCGCGGAAGACCGCATCCGCCACCTGGCCAACTACGACGCGTTGACCAACCTGCCGAATCGTCGCCAGCTGATCTGGCGCGCCGAGCGGGCACTCGAATTCGGCCGCCGGCTGGGCCACCAGGTGGCGCTGCTGCTGATCGATCTCGACCGCTTCAAGGTCATCAACGACACGCTGGGCCACGCCGCTGGCGACGAGCTGTTGATGGAGGTCGCGTTCCGCCTGCGCGGCTGCGTGCGCCATTGCGAGCAGCTGTTCGAGGGCGTGATCGAGACCGCGGGCTCGCGCTCGCACCGTACGCTGGAGGCCGTGGGCCGTCTCGGCGGCGACGAGTTCGTCGCGCTGCTGCCCGAGGTCGCCGACGAGGCCGACGCGCAGCGCGTCGCCACTCGCATCCTCGAGGCCCTGCGCGAGCCGGTCGTCGTGGCGGGGCAGGACTGCTTCGCCACCGCGTCGGTCGGCATCGCGCTGTTCCCGCGCGACGGCAACACCGTGGCCGACCTGCTGCGCAACTCGGACGTCGCGATGTACGCCGTCAAGTCGCAGGGCCGCAACGACGCGCTGGTCTACACGCCTCGTCTCGCCGGCCGCGGCCGCGAGAAGCTGGCGCTGGAGAGCGCGCTGCACAAGGCGATCGAGCGCGACGAACTGGTGCTGTATTACCAGCCCAAGGTCGACGTCAGCAACGGCAAGATGGTGGGCGTCGAGGCGCTGATGCGCTGGCGCCGTGGCGACCTGCTGATCCAGCCGGCCGACTTCATCCCCGTCGCCGAGGAGACCGGCCTCATCGTTCCGATGAGCGAGTGGGCGCTGCGCCAGGCCGCCAAGCAGGCGCGCATCTGGGCCGACGCGTTCGGCTTCTCCGATTCGATCGCCGTCAACATGCCCAACCGCATGTTCGAGCGCACCGACCTGATCGAGCAGATCTCGGCGGCCGTGCGCGACGAGGGCATCCCGCACAGCATGATCCAGCTCGAGATCACCGAGACGGGCCTGATGAAGGACCTGCAGCGCGTGATCCCGTCGCTGCACCGGCTCACCGAGATCGGCGTGCAGATCGCCGTCGATGACTTCGGCACCGGCTATTCGTCGCTCGCGTACCTGACCTCGCTGCCGATCGCCGAGGTCAAGATCGACCGCAGCTTCGTGCGCGATCTCGGGGTGCTGCCACAGAGTCTTGCGGTTGTTACCGCGATCATCGCGCTGGCGAAGTCGCTCGACCTCAAGGTGGTGGCCGAAGGGGTCGAAAACCAGAGGCAGCAGGACGTGCTGTACGGAGAGGGCTGCTCGCTGATGCAGGGGTTCCTGTTCAGCAAGCCGCTGCCTCCGGAGGACATCCAGGTCTGGATGGAGCAGGTCGTCCTGCCCCGCAAGGCGCCGTGGATGCCGCCTGCCTCGAAGGCGCGGACCGGGACCGACGATGTCGTCGACGTCGGTCGGCGCTCGTAAAACCCCGCGCGGACCGCCGCGCCAAGACTGCCGCGCCCCATGCCGAAACCGTCCGCCGCCGAGACCGCCAAGGCCGCGCTGCGCCGCCTGGCGTTGTCCAAGCTGGAGCCCACGCCCGAGAACTACGCCCGTGCCTGGGCCGAGGAGGGCGGCGCGCCGCCCGCGGCCGCGCCGGCGCCGGCCGCTCCCGCGCCGGCCGCGTCCAATGCCAAGGCCAAGAACGTCCACGACCGCATCGCCGCGCGCCTGTTCGAGGACGGCACGCAGCGCGAGGAGTTCTCGCAGGCGATGCAGCGCGCCGACTGGGAAGCGGCGCGCGGCCACGTCGAACGCGCCGCCGAATCCCAGCTCGCGCTCGCCCAGGGCTTCGCGCAGACGATCGAGAAGCTCGCCCGCGGCCTCGAGCGCGGCGGCCGCCAGTGGACGGCCGCGCGCAAGAAGGACAGCCTGCAGCGCGTGCTGGAGGCGAACCGCAGCGACATCGCGCGGCTGCACCAGCGCCTGAAGCAGCTCGTCGCGTCTTGGGACGGCGACATCACCGACGACACCATCTCGGTCGACGAGAGCGCCGACGGCCAGGACGCGCCGTCGACCCGGGGCGTCGAGACGCTGGACTCCGGCAGCGATTCGGCGCCGCAGCCGACCGCGGATCGCGGCGCGTCCGAACTCGACGTGTCGCACGGCGACTGGCCGCCCGTGCTGTCGCAATACGACGCGACACTGCACGTGGCGCTGCCCGTCGACGACGAGCGCGCCCTCGAGATCGCCGGCGAGCTGCGCGAGCTGCAGGCCGGCCTGCTGCGCGACGGCGCCACCGCGCCGCTGCGCGCGCAGGCCGAGGCCGTGTGCGAGCGCGCGCGCCGGCTGCTCGCGCATCGCCACCACCTCGTCGACGAACTGCATCGCCTGACGCTGGAGATGAGTGCCGGCCTGGCCGAAGTGGCCGAGGAGGGCAGCTGGGTCAAGGGCCAGACCGAGAGCCTGAAGCTGAGCCTCGGCGACTCGCCCAGCGTGCGCTCGGTGCGCGCCGCCAGCGAGATGCTCGCGCAGACGCGTGCGCGCCAGGCGCGCGTGCGCGCGGAACGCGACAGCGCGCGCACGGCGCTGAAGGACGCGATCTCGCAGATGCTCACCGAGCTCGACGCGCTGGGCGACCACACGGGCCGCTTCTCCGACAACGTCGCGCGCTACGTCGACACGATCGCCGGCGCCGACTCGCTGGAGAGCCTGGCCAGCGTCGTGCGCCAGATGGTCGAGGAAGGCCGCGCGGTGCACGGGCTCGTCAGCGAGACGCAGGGCCGCATCAACGAGGGCCGCCAGCGCGCGGCCGAACTCGAGGCGCGGGTGCAGTCACTCGAGAGCGAGCTGCGGCGGCTGTCCGACGAGGTCTCCACCGACGTGCTGACCGAGGTCGCCAACCGGCGCGGCCTGATGCAGGCGTTCGACGTCGAGACCGCGCGCCTGGAGCGCCAGGGCGGCGAGCTCGCGATCGGGCTGCTGGACATCGACAACTTCAAGAAGCTCAACGACACGCTGGGCCACTCGGTGGGCGACATGGCGCTGAAGACGCTGGCCGGCCACGTGCAGAAGCAGCTGCGCGCGGTCGACATCGTGGCGCGCTTCGGCGGCGAGGAGTTCGTCGTGCTGTTGCCCGGCGTGCCGGTCGACGAGGCGCAGGTCACGCTGACGCGCCTGCAGCGCACGCTGTCGGCCAGTCTCTTCATGCATGACGGGCGCGAGGTGTTCGTCACGTTCTCGGCCGGCGTCACGCAGTTCCGGCCGGGCGAGGCGCTCGAGGCCGCGCTGGAGCGCGCCGACGAGGCGCTCTACGAGGCCAAGCGCACCGGGAAGAACCGCACCTGCATCGGCTGAGCGCGGCCGGTGCGGCGCGTCGATTGCCGAGGCGGTATCGTCGCAGCCGAGGAGAGCGTTCGATGACGATGCAAGCCGCCGATGTCCTGGCCCTGACCGATGCCGTTCGCGCGATCGAGCGGCCCAGCGTGGGCGCGCGCATCGCCAGTGTCGTGGGCTCGCCGATCGAGCGCGTGGTGGGAATGCTTCCGGCGCGCGCCACGTCGGTGATCTCGGCGGCCGCGCGCAAGGCCATCCACGGCGCGCTCGAGCTGTCGCTGCGCACGCTGTCGACCGGCGGCCCGCTGGCGCGCGGCGCGCCGAAGCCGGCGTCCAACGGCTGGCACAAGGTGGCCAGCGCGGCCAGCGGCGCGGTGGGCGGCGCGTTCGGGCTCGCGGCGCTGGCGGTCGAACTGCCGGTGTCGACGACGATCATGATGCGCTCGATCGGCGACGTCGCGCGCGGCGAGGGTGCGGACCTCGCCGACCGCCAGACCCAGCTCGAATGCGTGATGGTGCTGGCGCTCGGCGGCGATTCGAAGCGCGACGACGCGGCCGAGGTCGGCTACTTCGCGGTGCGCGAGGCGATGACACGCGCCGTCTCCAGCGCGGCGTCGCACCTGGCGCGCCACGGGCTGGCGAAGGAGGGCGCGCCGGCGCTGATCCGGCTCATCACGCTGATCGCCGAGCACTACTCCGTCAACGTCACCGAGAAGGCGGCGGCACAGCTGGTGCCGCTGATCGGCGCGGTGGGCGGCGCGACGATCAACACGATCTTCATCGACCACTTCCAGTCGGTGGCGCGCGGCCACTTCGCGGTGCGCCGGCTCGAGCGCAAGTACGGCGAGTCGGCGGTGCGCGAGAAGTACCGCGAGCTCGTGGCGCAGATGGCCTGAGCGCGTCGCCGTATATTGCGGGCTCCTCGTCGGCCGGGATCCTGCATGAAGCTGAAGCCTTCCCTCGTTCGCCAGCGCGACGTCGCCATCGTCGCCTTGCTGATCGCGTGCGGACTGTCGCCGGGGCTGGCCGCCGTGCGCTCGCCGTGCACGGTGCGCCCGGCCGGCGGCGGCGTCGCGTCGCAGCACGCCGACGCGCTCTCCGTGAGCCTGGACGCCGCGAGCCCGATCGCTCTTGCCAACTGGGACGCGGGCCGCTGGCAGCGCCACCGCGTCTGGATCGCGCTCGAGGCGAGCAACAACGGCGACGCCGCGACGCAGGTGCTCCCGCAGATGGTGGTCGACGCGCGCGCCGACGGCGGCGCGGCGGCGGTGTTGTCCGGCGTTCCGATGGCCGTCGCGCCGCACGCGCGCGCGACGCAGCGCCTGGCGATCTACGTGGCCGACGATGCGAAGACGCTGGGCGTGCGCATGCTCGTCTCGACGCCGGCGCAGCCGGTGGGCGTGACGTTCGCGCTCGAATGCTCGGACTCGCGCTTCGACATCGGCGAATTCGCCCCGGCCGTCGCGCCCGCGCTCGACGAGGCCGTGAAGACCTGGTTCAACAACTTCGCCGACCCCTTGCCGGATGCGAACGCGGCGGTCGAGGCCGTGCGCGTGCTCGCCAGCGGCGCGCAGGACGCGGGCGACGTCGTGTGGACGATGCGCGGGCTGATGCAGACCGTGCGCGACGACCACGGCTTCGCGTTCGCCCCCGGCGAGGCGGTGCCCGCGCGGCGCACGCTGGCCACGCGCGCGCCCGAGTTCGAGTGGCGCGCCGACGGCACCGCCATCGTCCGCCTGCATGCGGTGGAGACGACCGCCGACGCCGGCGCGCTCGCGTGGGCGGCGCGGCTGCACGACGGCATCTCGGACCTGGCCGCGCGCCATCCGCGCGCCTGGATCATCGACCTGCGCGACCACGACGGCGACAGCCCGTGGGCGTCGCTTGCGGGCCTGTCGACGCTGCTCGATGGCCCCGCGGTGGGTGCGTACGTGGGACGTCACGAACGGCAGGACTGGATCGTCGATCGCGGCGTCGCACGCATCGCTGGCGAGCCGGCGCTGATCGATCTGCAGTCGCCGCCGGAGCCGAGCTTTCGCGGGCCTGTCGCGGTGTTGATCGGGCCCAACACCCGCAACGCCGGCGAAGATGTAACAGTTGCCTTCCGCGGCCGGGCGCGCACCCGCCTTTTCGGGGCGCCGACCGCCGGATTCCCGATTTTGGGCGTTCGGGTGCATCGGCTGTCCGATGGCACCACCTTGGGCGTCCTGGAGACGCGCGACGCCGACCGGGTGGGGGTGGTCCAGCGTCAGCCCATCGAGCCCGATACCGTCCTGAAGGACGCCGCGCTCCTCGAAGCGACGCCGTCCGCGGCGCTCGAATGGGTCCTCGACGAGCATTCGGGCGGCTCTTCCGTTCGGTAGCGATCGCCGATGGCTCGCGCCGGGAGGCGCGCGCCTTGTCGGCCCGGAAGCCCGCTTATTCGTGAATTAGTTCCAAACCGGAATGAATCGACGGCGCTGACGTTCGCCAGTTTCTGCCGGATCTGCCTGGCATTCTTCCTGATATGTCAATGGAATATGCCCTATCAGAGTTTCTTGCACCCCTAACTCAGGGCCCTCCTGTTTCTTTTTGTTTCCAGTTGGCGACGGTAGAGTGGCCTCGTCGCAGCTCATCCGATGGCTGCACGCAACCCGACCGTGGCGGAAACGCATCACGCTTCCAGCCCGATCCGACCTGACGTCTTTTCTAGAGAAGAGTTGATTTACATGCGAAATATGCAACTTGGCGGACGCGTTCCGCAGGCGTTCTCGGCCCTTTCCCTGGCCGCTGCGCTGGCACTCGGGGTGGCCGCGCCGCAGGCCATGGCCGTCGTGATTCCGAAGGTCGCACCGGTCGACATGGGCCTGGCTTCGCCGACGCAGGTGCGCACCCTGTCCCTCGGCCTGACGCCCCGCAATTCCGACGCCCTCGACGCGCTGGTCGAAAGCGTGGCCGATCCCAAGAGCCCGAATTTCCGCCAGTTCATCACCTCTGCCGGCTTTGCCGCGCAATTCGGCCAGACGCCCGCTGTCGTGGCTCAAGTGGTTGCCTACCTGCAATCGCAGGGCTTCACGGTGACGAACGTCCACGCGAACAACCTGCTGATCACGTTCAAGGGCACCAATGCCCAGATCGCGGCGACGTTCGGCACGCAGATCCACAACTACACGCAGGCCGGCGCCGCCTTCCAGGCTCCCGCCACCGCGGCCGTGATGCCCGCGCAGATCGCCGGCGTGACCGCCGGCATCGGCGGCATGGGCAACCGCGCCCGCCCGATGTCCTATGCGCACACCGCGCCCATGACCGGCCCGCTGGCCGGCGACACGATGACGCCCGCCGTCACCGCGGTTCCCGCCGGCGCGGGCAACCCCGTCGGCGCCTGGACCGTGAAGGATCTCGCGGCGAAGTACAACGTCAACCCGCTGTACGCCAAGGGCCTGACCGGCGCGGGCAAGACGATCGGCATCGCCACTCTCGCGACCTATTCCCAGTCTGATGCCTACGCCTACTGGGCGGCTCTCGGCCTGAGCGTCGATCCGGCCCGCATCACCGACATCGTCGTCGATCCGGCCGACGGCGCACCCGGAACGGACGGCGACGACGAGACCACGCTCGACGTCGAGCAGTCGGGCGGCCTCGCCCCCGGCGCCAAGATGCGCGTCTACATCGGCCCGAACGCCGGCAACGGCTTCCTCGAGACCTTCGCCACGGCGATCGACGAGGACCAGGTCGACGTGCTGTCGGCCAGCTGGGGCAGCCCGGAAATCTTCTACGACGGCGACCCGACGCTGGTGCTGATGCACAACACGTTCAAGCAGGCGGCAGTGCAGGGCATCCCGGTCATCGCCGCCTCCGGCGATTCGGGCGCCTACGACATCAACCGCAACGTGCCGTACCCCGACTGCTCGACGCTGCTGACGGTCGACTACCCGGCCGCCGACCCGTACGTGCTGGCCGCGGGCGGCACCTCGCTGCCCAACGTGTCCGCGCACAAGCACGGCACCGTGGCGCAGCCGTACGAGCGCCCCTGGGGCGGCGACTACCTGAAGGACTACATCACGCAGTGGTACGGCCTCGGCCTCTACTATTCGACCTACCTGCCCGAAGGCGGCGGCGGCGGCGTGAGCGTGCGCTTCGCGCGCCCGAGCTACCAGGCCAGCCTGACGGGCGTGCAGAATTCCGCGACGGCCCAGTCCCTGCTGTGCGATGGCGCGGTCACCGGCGCCGGCTACCAGGACCTGTGGGACCTGGCGCCGAACTACGCCGGCCGCAACCTGCCCGACGTCGCGCTCAATGCCGACCCGGCCAGCGGCTACGTCCTGCTGTACAAGGGCGCGGCCCAGGGCGGATGGGGCGGCACGAGCTTCGTCGCGCCGCAGCTCAATGGCCTGCTGACGCTGATCAGCCAGGACATCGCTCCGACCGCCGGCAACCCGAAGGGCCGCATGGGCCGCCCGATGCCGAAGATGTATGCCGCCTTCAAGGCGCAGGGCTACACGGCGGGCTCGCCGTTCCTGCCGATCACTGTGGGCGACAACGACTACTACAAGGCGGCCCCGAACTACAACCCGGCCTCGGGCCTGGGCTCGGTGGACTTCACGGCGCTCGACGCGGCCCTCACCAAGTAACCGGATCGCCGGCGGCGCGTCGACCCGGCGCGCCGCCCTTCCAGCACTTCATTTTTTAACGGATCGAATTCACATGACCTCCTTCAAGAAGCTGGCCCTCGCCACGGCCTTCGCCGCCTTCGCAGTCACGGGAGCCCAAGCGGCCGAGGAAGACACGCTCTTCCTGCTCTCGCCCACCACCGAGGGCACGGCGGGTATCTCCACCGAGACCTACCTGATCGACAGCCTCGGCAAGGACATCGGCGGCCTCGTGTCGACGCGCACGTCCGGCGACACGTTCTACGACGACTACCTGCTGGAGATCAACGACGCGCAGTCCGTGTCTTTCTACGTCTCGAGCAACACCGTCAAGGTGGGACGCGCCTTCGTTCCCGGCATCAAGTCGTTCTCGGGCTTCGTGCTGACCGACCTGACCGGTGCGACCCATTTCAATCCGCTCGATTCCGAAGTCGATGCGGGCTTCCTCAGCGGCGACTGGATGCTGGGCAGCGGTACCTACGACCTGGAGATCACGGGCACTCTGGGCGCGAACGGCGGCGGGTACTCCGGTGAACTGGACACGGCCCCCGTGCCGGAACCTACCGGCTGGGCCCTGATGATGGCCGGCCTCGGCGCCATGGGCATGCTGGCTCGCCGCCGCCAGAACCAGGGCTGACGCGCCCGGGCGACGATGCGCCGAGGCGCATCGGGCGCAAGACAGCAAGGCCGCGACACGTCGCGGCCTTTTTTCATGGGCGTGCGGCCTCAGTGCTGCGCGGGTGGACTGTGCGGGTCGGCACAGGGGTCGGCATCGTCGATGGTGTGGCGCGCCTTGCTCGTGACGCGATGGGTGGCCAACGACGGCGCGGGCCGCCCGGGGCAGGCACTCGACGCCGCCGCCGAGGCGGCGCTGGCGGCGCTCGCCGCAGCGGCATGGCCGTCCGGCGGCATCGCCAGGGCGTTGACGGATGTGGCGGCCAGCGCGAGGGCGAACAGGCAGGCGTGACGTTTCAAGCGGATCTCCGGGCGTGGACGTGCAGTGTCGACGATGCGCGTTCGACCCTTGCGCGGCGGCGGAGTTCAGCGGCCAGGGCGCTTGACGGCGAGGCGAGGCCGCCCTATATTCATCCAAATGGTTGAATATTGAAATGCTCGACGACATCCTGCTGGCCCTCGCCGATCCGACGCGCCGCGCGATCCTCGATCGGCTGGTGGCCGGGGAGGCGCGTGTCACCGACGTCGCCGCGCCGTTTGCCATGTCCCTCAACGCCGTCTCCAAGCACATCCAGGTGCTGGAACGTGCCGACCTGATCGTGCGGCGCCGGGCGGGACGCGAGCACCTGCTCTCGCGCAACCCGCGCGGGCTCGAGGAAGCCGCCGCCTGGATGGCAGCCCAACACCTCAAGTGGAACAACGCCTTCGACCGCCTGGCCAAGGCCCTGGAGAACGAACCATGACGACATCCGACGCCGCTGCCGGCATCCTGATCACGCGCGTGTTCGACGCCTCGCCGGACAAGGTCTGGCGCTTCTGGACCAGCGAGGCCGGCCTGGCGCAGTGGTGGGGCCCGGTCGGGTTCGCCTCGCGCGTGCACGCGCTCGACGTGCGCGCGGGCGGCGGCTTCGACATCGTCATGCGGGCCACCGCGCCCGAGGTGGTCGCTTACCTCGAGGGCCACGGCATCCCGCTGGAATCCCACGCCCGCGGCAGCTACACCGAGGTCGACCCGCCACGGCGCCTGGCCTGGCGCGGCCACGTCGACTTCGTGCCCGGCGTCGCGCCCTACGAGGTGCTGGCCTCGATGGACCTGCGTGCGGTCTCCGACAGCGCCACCGAGATGACGTTCCGCAGCGAGCGCATGCACGACGCGATGTGGACGCGCAACGCCGAAGCCGGCTGGACGCAGCAGATC
Source organism: Scleromatobacter humisilvae (assembly GCF_023231945.1). Taxonomy (GTDB): domain Bacteria; phylum Pseudomonadota; class Gammaproteobacteria; order Burkholderiales; family Burkholderiaceae_C; genus Scleromatobacter; species Scleromatobacter humisilvae. The sequence continues at coordinate 527,639 of NZ_JAJLJH010000001.1, read as the reverse complement.
GACCGTCTTGTCGGACAGCTGGCGCAAGCGGCGCGATCGGCCTGACGTGGAGTTCCGCCGCAAGCAGCTCCTCGTGGTGGCGCAGTCGGCAGCCGCGGCGATGGTCGTCGTCGCGATCGGGTGGCATGCCAGCTCGCTGTTCGCGGCGACGGTGCCGCCGGCCGACGATCTCGCGACCCGCCTGGCCTTCGCCGTGCGCTGGCTGCTCGCGCCCGGCTGCACGCTGCTCGCGGGCGTGCAGGTCGCGGCGGGCCGCGGCTTGCATCCCGACGCCATCGACGGCACGCCCACGCCGAAGAGCCACGCCCTCGAGATCGCGCTGCGCTACAACCGCAATACGGTCGAACAGACGCTGCTGGCCGCGATCGCCTGGCTCGGGCTGGCCGTGAGCGCGCCGCACGCGGCACTCGCGTTCGTCCCGGCGATGGCGGCCCTGTTCGTCGTCGGGCGCGTCGCGTTCTGGATCGGCTACCTGGTCTATCCGATCGCGCGGGCGTTCGGCATGGCGCTCACCGCGCTGCCGACCATCGCGGCCGACGCCTGGCTCGTGGCGCACTGGCTCGGAGCGCACGCCGGCTGAGGCGCACTGGATTCTAGGAATGGCCGTCGCGGCCCGACGCCGACAGAATGCGCCGCATGCGACGCTTCATCCTCCTGACCCTGACATCGTTGACCTGTGCCGCCGCCGCGGCCGGCGAGGCTGCGAAGCGCGCGCCGTTCGATCCGCCCGACGCCGCGGCGATCCCGGCGAGCGCGCTCGGCGACTCGATCCGCCTCGGCCAGCACGTGCTCACGCAGACGCAGGTCTACGCCAAGGCCTGGGTCGGCAACGGCCTGAACTGCACCTCGTGCCACCTGAACGCGGGCCGCACGCCCAACGCGGCACCCTGGGTCGGCATCTACGGCGTGTTCCCGGAATACCGCAGCCGCAGCGGCAGCGTCAACAGCCTGCAGGATCGCGTCAACGACTGCTTCATCCGCTCGATGAACGGCAAGCCGCTGCCGAACAACAGTCCCGAGATGGAGGGCATCGTGGCCTACATGGCGTGGCTGTCGAAGGGCGTGCCCACGGGCGTCGACGTCGAGGGCCGCGGCTTCCGCCGCATCGTCTCCGCGCACGTGCCGGACGAGGCGCACGGCAAGCAGGTCTTCGCCGACAAGTGCGTGGCGTGCCACGGCCCCGACGGCCAGGGCCTGCCCGCGGCGGACGGCGGCTACGCGTTTCCGGCGCTGTGGGGTCCGAAGTCCTTCAACATCGGCGCCGGCATGGCCCGACTGGGCAACGCCTCGGCCTTCGTGCGCTGGAACATGCCGTTGGGGCAGGGCGGAATCTTGAGCGACGAGGAGGCGCTGGACGTCGCCGCCTACTTCACGCGCCAGCCGCGGCCGGACTTCGCGGACAAGGGCAAGGATTGGCCGAAGGGCGACAAGCCGTCGGATTCGCGATACTGAAGTCGGATGCCGCGGTTGCCAGCGTCGTGCATCACGCTCAGTGGGACGGCGCCGCCGCCCCGAGAAATTCGCGCATGACGGAGAGGAACTCCGACCACGCCGGCTCGCTTTTCAGCAGCACGTGATTCTCGCTGTCCAGGCTGACGAAGCGGCTGCCCGGAATGCGTGCTGCGAGCCGTTCGCCGCAGGGGAACGGAACGACGTGGTCCCGGGTGGCATGCGCGACGAGCGTCGGCACGGTCACCCGCGCGAGCATGTCCTCCACGTCGATCATGGACAGCGCACGCTGCAGTCGCTCGGCGTTCGCCGGGGACGTCGAGATCCGCTGCAACTCCGTCCACCACGCGATCTGCTCCGACGAGCCGCCCGGGATGTAGAGGTTGGCGAAGATCTGCCGGAAGGCGGACATGTCGCTGCCCCATCCCGTGCGGGTCAGCGTGACCATCGCCTCGCGCCGGGCGAGTTCCTCTCCGCGACAGCGCACGGCCCATCCCTGCGAATAGCCTCCGAGCAGCACCATCCGCCTGACGCGGCCGGGGTGGCGCAGCGAATAGGCGATCGCGACGGAGGCGCCTTGCGAGAGCCCCAGCAGGTCGAACTGCTGCACGCCGGAGGCGTCCACGACGGCCTCGAAATCGTCGACCATCGCCTCGAACGAGAGATCGTGGACGTCCCAGTCGGACAGGCCGTTGCCGCGCTCGTCGTAGCGGATGAGGGTGTTGTGCCGCGTCAGCTCGAGCAGCCAGTGCCGCCAGACCGGGCTCTGCCAATCGAACTCCAGATGGTTCAGCCAGTTCGCCGTCTTGACGAGCGGAAACCCGTGCCCGACGCGCGACCACGCCAGCTGCGTCCCGTCCTTCGCCCCGCAATGCTGGACTTGCTGCCTGGGCAACTCTCGAAGCGTGTCGGCGGCCCGCTGCCGGCCCCACCGCGCCGGCGGCTCGCCGTAGCGACGGCGGAAGGCTCGATTGAACGCGGCCTCGCTGCCGAAACCGACGGCATAGGCCACCTCGGAGGCCGTATGCCGGCCTTGCTCGAGCATCTGCGCCGCCATCCGGAGCCGCCAGTCCACGCAATAGCGCATGGGCGACTGGCCGAGCGCCGAGTCGAAGCGCTGGGCGAGCACCGTGCGCGAAAGACCCGCGCAGCGGGCAAGTTGCTCGATGGTGAGCTCGTCCGCGTACTGGCGGTGGATCAGTTCCAGCGCCCGCTTGACGGCAGCATCCGTGACGACCTCCGGCATGTTCTCTCCCGGCCGACCTCGCGCACGAGACTAGCAGCAATCCGGCGTTTGGATCAAGAATCACGGTTGGAGGATCAAGCGCCCGCGACGCGCGCGGCCTATCTTCGCCTCACGATGTTCAACATGGAGGCGAATCATGAAGGCACTCGATCCTGAAGCGCTCAACGCGCTCGTCGGCAAGATGCTGGGCGACCTCGGCGGCGCGTTCAGCGTGCCCACGGTACGAATCGGCTATCGGCTCGGGCTTTTCCATTCCTTGCATATGGACGGAAGTGCGACCGCCGCGCAGCTCGCCAAGAGGCTGGGCCTCGCGGAACGCTACGTCCGCGAATGGGCGCTCGCGCAGGCGGCCAACGGCTACATCACGTTCGACGAGGCCAGCGGGCAGTTCGGCCTGAGCGCCGAGCAGGCGATGGTGTTCGCGGCCGAGGACAGCCCGGTCTACCTGCGCGGCGCCTTCGACCTCGTGGCGGCGATGATCGAAGGCGAGCCGAAGGTGGAGCACGGCTTCCGGACCGGTGCCGGGGTCGTCTGGGGCGAGAGCGCGGGCTGCCTGTTCTGCGCGGTGGGCGCCTTCTTCCGGCCCGGCTACGTCAACAGCATCGTGCAGGCGTGGCTGCCGGCCATCGAGGGCCTGGTCGCCCGGCTCGATGCGGGCGCCAAGGTCGCGGACATCGGTTGCGGCGTCGGCTTCTCGACCTTGCTGATGGCGCAGGCCTTCCCCAACAGCCGGTTCATCGGCTACGACTTCCACGCGCCCTCGATCGAACAGGCCAACGCGCACGCGCTCGCGCACGGCGTGCAGGATCGCGTGCGCTTCGAGGTCGCGCCGGCGAAGGCGATCGGCGACCGCGACTTCGACCTCGTCACCATGTTCGACTGCCTGCACGACATGGGCGACCCGCGCGGCTGCGCGAAGCACATGCGCACGCTGCTCAAGGACGACGGCTGCTGGATGCTCGTCGAGCCGATCGCGGGCGACACGCCGCAGATCGGCAACCCCGTCAGCCGCCTCTACTACAACGCGTCGACCATGATCTGCGTGCCGACATCGCTGGCACAGGAAGTGGGCGAGGCGCTCGGTGCGCAGGCCGGCGAGGCGACGTTGACCGCCGTCCTCAGGTCGGGCGGCTTCCGCCACGTGCGCCGCGCAACGGAAGGGCCGTTCAACATGGTGCTCGAGGCCCGGCCCTAGCCTGCGCAGGCCGGGCGGCCACTTGCCTCAGCTCGCGAGGATGTAGTGGCAGCCGGCCTCCTGCGCGCGCAGCGTGGCGAACACGCCGGACGGCTGCAGGATCACGCCCGGCAGCAGGAAGGTCCTGGCCTTCTTCTCGGCCTCGTCGTCGGTCGCGAGCTTGTCGGTCTTCTTCACGAGGTCGACCACCGAGCCGAACGCGCGATGGCACGCGAGCACGATGTTGCCCGCCGCCATGAACTTCGGCAGCGTGCTTTCCGCCGCCGATGGCGACGCATCGGCCGGCGCGCTCGCGATCGGGTTGGCCGTGCGGAATTTTCCCGTCGCCTTGTTCTTGAAGTTGTTCTCCTCGCCGACCTTGTAGGCCTGCCAGAACTCGTCGTTCATCGCCAGCCAGACGCCCTCGCCGCGCACCACGAGCACCGCGCTCATGTCCTCGGGCGGCGTGCCGTAGACCTCCTTGTATTCGGTCTTCCAGTTGATCGCCCTGACCAGCGCGGCGCCGCCGCTGAACTGCGGCGAGTCGAACGTGGCGCGGTGCTTGCGGTTGACGCGCTCGGTCCACGAGGTGTCCCACTTCTCGTCCGCGGCCGGGCTCGTGGCCGGCGCCGGCGTCGCTGAAGCGTCGAGCGAGGCAGCCAGTGCGCTGACGCCCATGGTTCCGAGGAAATTGCGGCGTTGGATCTGCATGAGGGCCTCTCGAGTAGGGGGTGCGCTGGATGCGGGTGCATCGGCGGGCGGGCCGGCCTTTGTATCGTCGTTGGGCGGATCGGGTCAATCCTGACGATTGGCGGAAGCGGTGAGATTCGAACTCACGGGCCCTTTCAGGCCGACGGTTTTCAAGACCGTTGCAATCGACCACTCTGCCACGCTTCCAGGATCGAGGCCGCGATTGTACCGAGGGGACGTGGTCAGCCGGGCTTGCGGGCCTGCGGGCAGGGCACCTGGATCACGTTGCGGCGGCCGCCGTCCACGCGCACGGCGGTGAGCTGGCCGCCCCAGATGCAGCCGGTGTCGATGCACAGCAGGGTCGGGGTGTCGACCAGGCCCAGCTGCGACCAGTGGCCGAAGGCGATCGGGACGTCGCGGGTGAGGCGGTTCGGGTGCGAGAACCAGCGCTGCATCCCGGGCGGCGCCTCGCCGGGCGTGTCCTTCTTCAGCTCGAGTTCGCCGTCGGCGCTGCACAGGCGCATGCGCGTGAGCACGTTGACGATGAAGCGCCAGCGATCCGGGCCCTGCAGTGCCGGATCCCAGCGGCGCGGCTCGTTGCCATACATGGTGGGCAGGAACTCGACGATGTCGGGCGAGCGCAGCAGCGCCTCGATCTCTCCGGCGCAGGCGAGCGTGTCGGCCGCCGACCACTGCGGGATGACGCCGGCGTGCACCAGCAGCCAGCCGCTTGCCTCGGCGGCCATGCGGCGATGGCGCAGCCAGTCGAGCAGGGCGTCGCGATCCTCGTGCGCCAGGATGGGGTCGAGCGTGTCGCCCTTGCCCGGCTTGCGCACGCCGTGCGCGACGGCCAGCAGGTGCAGGTCGTGGTTGCCGAGCAGGCACTGGGCGGCGTCGCCGAGGGCCGCCAGGCGTTGCAGCACGGCCAGTGACTGCGGCCCGCGGTTGACGAGGTCGCCCAGCACGTGGATGCGGTCGCGCGAGGGCGAGAAGTCGATGGCGGCGAGGAGTTGCTCCAGCGGGTCGCAGCAGCCCTGGAGGTCGCCGATCAGATAATCCATGTCCCGATTCTGCTACGCTCACGGGCTTTGGCCCTGCCGCGGCCAAGCATTTCCCTTCGCGGGACGAAACCCCACGCTACCTGCCCTCGATGGACGTCGCCCTTCTCTTTTTCCTGATCGTGCTGAACGCCGCGTTCGCGATGTCGGAAATGGCGTTGACGGCGAGCCGCAAGGCGCGCCTGCAGGTGATGCTCGAGGCCGGCGAGCGCGGCGCCGAGGCCGCGATCGAGCTGCACGACCATCCGACCAAGTTCCTGTCGACGGTGCAGGTGGGCATCACGTCGATCAGCGTGCTCAACGGCATCGTCGGCGACGCCGCGTTCTCGGAGCCGCTGGGCGAATGGCTGCACGCCACGTTCAACCTGAGCGTGCGCCCGGCCCACGTCACCGCCACCGCGCTGGTGGTGCTGATCATCACGGTGGTGACCATCATCTTCGGCGAGCTGGTGCCCAAGCGCATCGGCCAGATGTTTCCCGAGACCGTGGCGAGCGTGCTGGCGCCGACCATGCGCATGCTGTCGGTGGCCACGCGGCCGCTGGTGGTGGTGCTGTCGAAGACGACCGAGGCCATCCTGGGCCTGCTGGGCGTGCGCGGCAACGCCAAGCGCGAGGTGACGGAGGAGGAGATCGCCGCCAGCCTCGAGGAGGGGCTGGACGCTGGCGTGATCGAGGCCCAGGAGCACCAGATGGTGCGCAACGTCTTCCGCCTCGACGACCGCCAGATCGGCTCGATGATGATCCCGCGCGCGGAAATCAGCTGGCTCGACGCCAACGCGCCGATCGCCGACGTGCTCAAGGCCGTCGCCGAGGACGAGTCGCACGCGCGCTATCCGGTCTGCCGCGGCGGGCTCGACGACGTCATCGGCGTCATCACCGCCCAGGGCCTGCTCAAGCCGCTGGCCGAGGGGCGCATGCCGGTGCTCACCGAGGAGCTGGAGCCGCCCGTCTTCGTGCCCGAGACGCTGTCCGGCATGGAACTGCTCGATCACTTCCGCTCGCACGTGGCGCAGCTCGTGTTCGTGGTCGACGAGTACGGTGCGGTGCAGGGCGTGATCACGCTGCGCGACGTGCTGGAGGCCATCACCGGTGAATTCGGCCCCGAATCGGGCGATGATGCGTGGGCCGTGCGCCGCGAGGACGGCAGCTGGCTGATGGACGGCCTGATCCCGGTGCCCGAGATCAAGGACCGCCTCGAAATCAAGGATCTGCCCGAGGAAGACCGCGGGCGCTACAACACCCTGGCAGGCATGATCATGCTGTTGCTGGGACGCCTGCCCCGCACGACCGACACGGTCGAATGGGGCGACTGGCGATTCGAGGTCGTCGACCTCGACGGCAAGCGAGTCGACAAGGTACTCGTGAGCCGGAATACTTCCCCTGGAGAACAACCATGATCGTCACGAACCTGCACAAAGAGCCCATTGCGCTCGACACCGTCCTTCACCGCGACCTGCGCCTGAAGAATGAACTGAACGCGATCCCGCGCCTGGCGCCGTTCACCTCGTTCGTGATCTCGGTGAGCGAGTTCGCCGACGCCGCGATGAACTTCCCGATCCTGTTCGTGCGCGCCGCGCAGGACGCGCTCGGCCGCGACACCGTCACGCCGGTGGCCGTCTTCGGCATGAAGCCGGGCGAGAACCTGTTCGTCACGGCGGACGGGAAGTGGGACGCGAGCTACATCCCCGCGATGCTGCGCGCCTACCCGTTCACGATGGCCCGCATCGAAGGCTCCGACCGCTGGGCCATGGTGTTCGACAACACCTGGGAAGGCATGTCGCGCACCGAGGGCATCTCGCTGTTCAACGACAAGGGCGAGGCGAGCGAGCTGCTCAACAACGTGCACAAGTTCGTGCAGGAGCTCGAGACCGACCTCGAACGCACCCGCCAGTTCTGCGCCGCGCTGCTGGAGATGAAGCTGCTCAAGCCGATGCGCTTCGACGCCACGCTGGCCAACGGCGAGCAGCTGTCGGTCGACGGCTTCATGACGCTGGACGAAGAGGCGGTCGGCAAGCTGTCAGACACGCAGATCGCGCAGATCTACCGCAACGGCATGCTGGGCCTGCTCAACATCCACCTGCTGTCGCTCAACAACATGCGCCGCCTGCTGGACCGCCGCCTCAACCAGGCCGCGGCCGCCGCCAAGGCCTAAGCGGCCGGCTTCCAGCCCAGTCGCGTCGACAATTGCAGCGCCGCCGGCTTCAGCCGCGCGGCGACGGCGCCGTCGACGGCCGAATCGAAGGTCGCGCTGGGCCCGATCGCCGTCAGGCTCAGCACCAGCTGGCCGCGCGCGTCGAACACCGGTACCGACACCGCGCTGACGCCCGGCAACGCGACGCCGTCGATGCAGGCGACGCCGTCGGTGCGCACCTTGGCGATCTCGCGGTCGAAGGCCGTGCCCAGGCCGAAGCGGCCGCCGGCGCGCGCGCGTGACGCGCGCAGGGGCGCGAGACGTGCCTCGTTGTCGAGCGCTTCCTGCACCGCGTCGTGCGGCCCGAACGCCGCGAACAGGCGGCCCGAGGCCGTGTCGGGGATGCTCATCACGGTGCCATGCCGCATCGACACGTGCACCGGCGACGGCGCCTCCGCGATGCGCACCAGCGTCGGGCCGCGATGGCCCCAGACGGCGATCGCCACGGTGTGGCCCGTCTCGCGCGCCAGCTCGTCGATGCGCTCGGTGGCCAGCCGCACCGGGTCGTACTGCTGCAGGCCGATCAGGCCCATCTGCAGCGCCAGCGGGCCGAGGCCGTAGCGGCCGCCTTCGGTCTCGCGCTCGACCAGGCCCAGCTTGATGAAGCTCACCAGATACGGATGCGCCTTGCCGGCGCTCATGTCGGCCGCGGCCGCGAGATCCTTCAGCGCCAGCGGTTGGCCGTGGTGCGCCAGCGCGAGCAGCAGGCGGCCGCCGACCTCGATGCTCTGGATGCCGCGCGGGTCGGAGTCGCGCGCCGGCGGGGTCTTGGGCGGAGGAGTCACGTGGATGGACAGGGCTGGGCGGTGCGGTCTATGATAGCGCCTCGGTTCAACATTGGTGAACTGATTCAACAAGGGTGAAATCGATGACGGGCTCGTCCACGCCAGCCGAAGGCCTGCACGGCGGCTTCGGCAACCACTTCAGCAGCGAGGCCGTGCCCGGCGCGCTGCCGCAGGGCCGCAACAGCCCGCAGCGCGCGCCGTTCGGCCTCTATGCAGAGCTGCTGTCGGGCACGGCGTTCACCGCGCCGCGCCACGCCAACCAGCGCACCTGGCTCTACCGCCGCCAGCCGTCGGTGCGCAGCGGCCCGTACGCGCCGATGGCGCACGCGCTGCTGAAGACGGGCTCGAAGGACGGCGTCGACATCCCGCCCGATCCGCTGCGCTGGCATCCGATCCCGCTGGCCAACGAGTCGCTGGACTTCGTCGACGGCCTGCGCACGATGGTCGTCAACGGCGATCCCGATGCGCAGACCGGCGTCGCGGTGCACCTGTACGGCGCGAGCAGGCCCATGGGCAACCGCGCGTTCGTCGACGTCGACGGCGAGCTGCTGCTGATCCCGCAGGAAGGCGCGTTGCGCGTCACCACCGAGCTGGGCGTGCTGCACGCGGCGCCGGGAGAGATCGTGCTGCTGCCGCGCGGCATGCTGTTCAAGGTCGACCCGGCCGTGCCGGGCGAATCGGTGCGCGGCTACGTCTGCGAGAACTACGGCGCCGCGTTCCGCCTGCCCGAGCTGGGGCCGATCGGCTCGAACGGCCTGGCCAACACGCGCGACTTCCTCGCCCCGCACGCCGCCTACGACGACGGCCCCGCGCAGCCGTGGGAGCTGGTGCGCAAGTTCGGCGGCACGCTGTGGCGCGCGCCGGCGCAGGCCTCGCCGTTCAACGTCGTCGCCTGGCACGGAAACCTCACCCCGTATGTCTACGACACGCGCCGCTTCAACACGATCGGCACGGTCAGCTTCGACCATCCTGATCCGTCGATCTTCACGGTGCTCACGTCGCCGTCCGACACGCCCGGCTGGGCCAACTGCGACTTCGTGATCTTCCCGCCGCGCTGGATGGTGGCCGAGGACACCTTCCGGCCGCCCTGGTACCACCGCAACGTGATGAGCGAATGCATGGGCCTCGTCCACGGCCAGTACGACGCGAAGGAAGAGGGCTTCCGGCCCGGCGGGCTGTCGCTGCACAACAGCATGGTGCCGCACGGCCCCGACGCCGACGCGTTCAACAAGGCCAGCGCCGCCGAGCTCGCGCCGCGCAAGCTGGACAACACGCTGGCCTTCATGGTCGAGAGCCGCTGGCGCCTGCGCCCCACGGCGTTCGCGCTGAACGGCGGCCATCTCGACAAGTCGTACGCCGATTGCTGGGCACCGCTGCAGGACAACTTCAAGGTCTGACATGCTGGATCACACACACGCGCCGGACGCGCAGAGCTGGGTCTCTTGCGCCAATGCAGCGGACACCGACTTCCCGATCCAGAACCTGCCGTTCGGCCGCTTCCGCCGCGCGGGTTCGCACGACGCGGTGCGCGTGGGCGTCGCGATCGGCGACCAGGTGCTGGACCTGCACGCGCTGGGCCAGCTCGACCCGCAGGTCGCCGTGCTGCTCGGCTCGATGGCGCAGGGCGAGCTGAACGGCTTCATGGCGCAGGGCCGCGCCGCGCGCATCGCGCTGCGCCACGCGCTGTTCGAAGGGCTGTCGGCGCAGCCGTCGGGCACCGCCTCGCTGTGGCGCGCAAGAGCCGAATCGCTGCTCGTGCCGCAGGACGAGGCCGAGATGGCGCTGCCGTGCCGCATCGGCGACTACACCGACTTCTACACCGGCATCCACCACGCGACGACGGTGGGCAAGCTGTTTCGGCCCGACAACCCGCTGCTGCCGAACTACAAGTGGGTGCCGATCGGCTACCACGGCCGCAGCTCGTCGATCGGCGTCAGCGGCCAGGCCTTCCCGCGCCCGTGGGGCCAGGTCAAGGGCGAGGGCGACGCGCCGGTGTTCGCACCGTCCAGGCGTCTCGACTACGAGCTCGAACTCGGCTTCTTCGTCGGGCCGCCCAACGCGCCCGGCATGCCGCTGGACATGGCGCAGGCCGAGGCCTCGCTGTTCGGCGCGACGCTGCTCAACGACTGGTCGGCGCGGGACGTGCAGGCCTGGGAATACCAGCCTCTGGGCCCGTTCCTCGCCAAGAACTTCTCGACGACGATCTCGCCCTGGATCGTCACGATGGAGGCGCTCGCGCCGTTCCGCGCGCCGTTCGTGCGCGACGCCGCCGATCCGCAGCCGCTGCCCTATCTCGACTCGGCCACCAACCGCGAGCGTGGCGCGATTGCCATCGGCCTCGAGGTCTGGATCCAGACCCACCAGATGCGCGCACAGGGGCAGTCGGCGGTGCGCGTGTCGGCGAGCTCGTTCGCCGACGCCTACTGGACGCCCGCGCAGCTGCTGGCCCACCACGCGAGCAACGGCTGCAACCTGCAGCCGGGCGACCTGATGGGCAGCGGCACGCAAAGCGGCCCGGCCGCGAACCAGGGCGGCTCGCTGCTGGAGCTGAGCCAGGGCGGCAAGGCGCCGTTCGCGCTGGAGAACGGCGAGACGCGCACGTTCCTGCAGGATGGCGACTGCGTGATCCTGCGCGGCTTCTGCGAGTCGGCGGCCGCGCGGCGCATCGGCTTCGGCGACTGCGCTGGGACGCTCCTGCCGGCGATGGCGCGCGCCTAGCGGGCGTCCGCGCGCGCGGGCGTCACGCGCGACGGCGCGCGCGCCCGCGCCCGATCGCCAGCGCGATCAGCTCGAGCACCAGCCGCACCGCCAGGATCAGCAGCACCAGCATCGTCCACAAGGTGTTGACGTAGTACCAGCCGGGCATGTCGGTGACGGTCGTCAGGATGCAGAAGGTCGCCAGCGCCACGAACAGCGCGCCGGCGGCGAAGGTGCGCACGAGCGGGCTCCATCGCGTCATCCGGAGCAGCAGCCAGAACAGCGCGAACGCCTCGGCGCCGATCACGACCGACTCGAACGCGACGCCGCGCCATTCGTAGGGCAAGGCCGCGCGATCGACATGGGGAGCGACCAGTCCGTGCGAACTTCCACCGCGCGCGGCCAGGGCGACGCCCAGCAGCCACAGCAAGGTGACGGCGAGCGCGCCGCGTCGCTTCGTGTCCATCGCCGTCAGTGCACCGGCGACAGGCCGGACGGGGCCGCCGTGGCGCGGCGCCGCGTCGCGCCCGCCACCAGAGCGAACACCACGATGCCGATGACGCCGCACCATGCGTCCGTCCACAGCATGCCGTTGGTACCCCACCGCGTATTGGCCGCGCCGTCGACGAAGGTCATCACCATGATGGGCGTGTTGGACACGGCCGACATGAAGCTGAACTTGGTGGCGGCGGCGGTCTGGCCGATGGCCTCCAGCACCACCGCGCAGTACGCGGCGTAGCACAGGCCGACGACGAAGGCGTAGGCCGACGTCCAGAAGACGTACTGGCTGGACGTGCGCGGGCACAGCGCCATCCCCACGGCGACGACCGCGAGCCCGAAGCCGAACAGGCTGTAGGCGACCTTGCGGTCGATGCGATCGCAGATCCAGCCGCCGGCCAGGCAGCCGAATGCGGAGATCACGCCGCTCATCGCGCCGGTGACGAAGGCGACGACGTCGGCCGACGCGTGCCATTCGCCGGCGATCGGCGACCACAGGTTCTGCGCGGCGCCGCTGCCGATCGGCAGCAGGCAGATCATCAGCGCGAGGATGCCGATGCGCGAACGCAGCAGCTCCCACAAGTCGCTGCCGATCGCCTTCAGGTTGGCGGCGACGCCCAGGTGGCCGGCGGCCTCGACGTGGCCTTCGACCTTCAGCAGCGGCCTGGTGTCGTCGACCCAGCGCAGCGCGAGGCAGCACAGCGCGCACACCAGTCCCAGCACCGCGCCGGACTGCGATTCGTTCAGGCCGCAGCTCTCGACCAGCCACAGCGCCAGGCCGCCGCCCAGCCCCTGCCCGCCGAGGTTGCCGGCCTGCGACCAGCCGCCGGCGCTGCCGCGCTTGTCGTCGGGGATCGTGGCGGCCATCAGGCTCTCGACAGCCATCGCGAGCAGCGTCGACATGAACGTGCTCATCGCCAGCGCTGCGTTGATGAGCACCAGCGACGGATGCTGCCCCGTGGCCGCGCGTCCGGCCAGCCACAGCCCGAGGCCGCACAGGAGCGTCGAGCCGACGTACCAGATCTTGCGCGTGAGCAGCGTGTCGACCAGCGGTGCCCAGACCCACCTGAAGAGCAGGCAGATGTAGCTCAGGCCGACCAGGATCGCGATGTCGCCGGTGTCGATGCCCTTCTTCTTGAGCTCGTAGGCGAGCGCCACCGTGAGGAATCCCGGCACCGCGCCGAACGGGATGAACAGCACGAGGAACAGGAACGGGTGGGTGGCCTTGTGGGCGGCTGCCGAGGGCGCCGCGGAATCAGAGGACATTTCGGATCCAGGGAAACGGTGGTCCGATTGTCCCCGTTCGGTCTGGCGCGACTCCCGAGGGTTAGCGAGCGCCCGCGGCGCGCGGGTCGCAGGCAGCGCGGCGACAATGCCCGCATGACCGGCCCGCAACGCATCGTCTGCCTCACCGAGGAAACCACCGAGTGGCTCTACCTGCTCGGCGAGGAACACCGCATCGTCGGCATCTCCGGCTACACCGTGCGGCCGCGCCGTGCGCGCGAGGAGAAGCCGCGCGTGTCGGCCTTCCTCGACGGCAAGATCGACAAGATCGTCGCGCTCGAGCCCGACCTGGTGATCGGCTTCTCCGACATGCAGGCCGCGCTCGCCGACAAGCTGATCCGCGCCGGCCTGAACGTGTTCATCACCAACCAGCGCAGCGTCGCCGAGATCTTCGCCACGCTGCGGCTGGTCGCCGGCCTGGTGCAGGCGAGCGATTGCGCGGAGGCGTGGATCGCCGCCTGCCAGGCGCGCCACGCCGAGATCGCGGCGGCGTCGGCCGCGTGGCCGCGCCGTCCGCGCGTCTACTTCGAGGAGTGGGACGATCCGATGATCAGCGCGATCCGCTGGGTGTCGGAGCTGATCGTGATTGCGGGCGGTGTCGACGTCTTCGCCGAACTCGGCCTGATGGCCGGCGGCAAGGATCGCGTCGTGCACGACCTCGCCGAGCCGCCGCGCCGCGCGCCCGACCTGATCGTCGGCAGCTGGTGCGGCAAGAAGTTTCGCGGCGCCAACGTGGCGGCGCGCGCGGGCTGGCAGGACGTGCCGGCCGTGGCCGGCGGCGAGCTGCACGAGATCAAGTCCTGCGACATCCTGCAGCCCGGGCCGGCCGCGTTGACGGACGGCCTCGAGCAGCTGCACCGCCTGTGCGCCGGGTGGGCGGCGCGGCGGGGCGGCTGACACCCGCGAGCCCGGCGCGCGAGGCTCGCGCAGGCTGCGTCGCTCGCACGCTTCAATTCATCGCCAGCGGCGCCTTGCGCAACGGCCGCGGGAACCGCCGATCGATCGCCTGCAACTCGGCATCGCTCAGCACGATGTCGACGGCCGCGAGGTTCTCGCGCAGGTGCGCCGCGCCCGTCGCCTTCGGGATCGCGATCACGCCGGGATGCGCAAGGATGGCCGCCAGCGCCACCTGCACCGCTGTCAGGCCGCGCGATGCGGCAATGTCTCCAAGCACCGGGTCCTCCGCCGCGCGGCCCTGGTCGATCGGGCTGTAGGCCATCAACGGCATGCCGCACGCTCGCAGCCACGGCAGCAGGGCGAACTCCGGATCGCGTTCGCCCAGCGAGTACCAGACCTGGTTCAAGGCGCAGTCCTTGCTGATCGCGGCCAGTTCCTCCATGTCGTCGACGTCGAAGTTGCTGACGCCCCAGCGCCGGACGTGGCCCGCCGCGGCCAGCGCCTGCATCGCATCGACGGTCTCGGCCAGCGGATATTGGCCGCGCCAGTGCAGCAGGTAGACGTCGATGTGGTCGAGGTCCAGGCGCTGCCGGCTGCGGTCGCAGGCGGCCCGGGTGCCGGCGCGGCTCGCGTTGTGCGGATAGACCTTGCTCACCACGACCACCTCGTCGCGGCGCACGTCGCCCGCGCGGATGGCGTCGTTCAGCGCGGTGCCCACGACCTCCTCGGCGCCGCCCTCGCCGTACATCTCGGCGGTGTCGATGAGCCGATAGCCCAGCTCGAGCGCGGTGCGGACGGAGGCGATCTCCGCACGGCGCGCGGCACGCGATTCGCCGAAGCGCCAGGTGCCCAGGCCGAGCACGGGCAGGGACAGCGGCGTCGCGCCGCGCGGCAGCGGAAGGTGGCGCATGGATCGTCCTCCAAAAGGCAAGGCGCCGATTCTGCGCCGCCTGTTGACGGGGAATTCGAATAGATCTTAAGATATGTCTTACGACACTATCGAAAGACATGATCATGAACCCGTTCCACGCCTTCTTCTCCGGCCATGGTGGCCATCCTCATCACCGCGGCCGCCACGGCGACCGCCACTGCATGCGTCGCGGCGGGCACGACGGCTTCGGCCGCCACCATGGCGACCGCTCCGACCACGGCCGCGACTTCGACGGCTTCGAACGCGGCCGCAAGTTCGGCTCCGGCGAGCTGCAGCTGCTGATCCTCGCGCTGCTGGCCGAGCGCGCGCGCCACGGCTACGAGCTCATCAAGGAGATCGAGCAGCGCTCGGGCGGCTGGTACGTGCCGAGCCCGGGCATGGTCTATCCGGCGCTGAGCTACCTCGAGGACGCGGGCTACGCGAGCGTCGAGGCGGCAGGCGCGAAGAAGCTGTACACGATCAGCGTGGCGGGCCTGGCCTGGCTGGACGAGCAGCGCGCGTCCGTCGAGGCGCTGTGGACGCAGCTCGCCCGCTTCGCCGAGCGCATGGGACACGTGCGCGAGGAAGCTCGCTTCGCGCGCGACGTCGGCGAAGGCCGCTCCGAGCTGCACGCCGCGATGCACGAGCTGCGCGACGCGCTGCGCGCGCAGCACGGCGCCTCGCCGGAGGCGGTCGCGCGCGTCGTCGCGATCGTGCGCCGCGCCGCCGCGCAGGTGCGGGGCGAGGCATGACGGCTCCGCCGGCGACGCCGGCCTTCGCGGCGCTGCGCATCCGCGGCTACCGCGCCCACTTCACGACGTACCTGCTGGCGATGATGGCCGACAACATCGAGCACGTCATCAGCTACTGGATGTGCTGGCAGAAGTTCCACTCGCCGGCGCTCGGCGGCTTCGCGGTGGTCTCGCACTGGCTGCCGTTCCTGCTGTTCGCGGTGCCCGCGGGCGCGCTCGCCGACCGCTTCGACCCGCGCCGGCTGATCCAGGTCGGCATGGCGCTGTTCATCACGGCGTCGCTCGGCTGGGGCCTGTTCTTCCTCACCGACACGCTGCAGATGTGGCATGCGATGCTGCTGCTGGTGCTGCACGGCTGCGCGGGCGTGCTGTGGCAGACGTCGAGCCAGATGCTGCTGCACGACATCGTGCCCAAGGACACGCTGCAGAGCGCCGTCCGCCTCAACGCCACCGCGCGCAGTCTCGGCGTGCTGGTCGGCCCGGCGGTCGGCGGCCTGCTGATGCTCGTGCTGGGGCCGACGCGCGGCATCTTTGTCAACGCGGCGTTCTACCTGCCGCTGCTGCTGTGGCTGGTGAACGCGCCGTACGGGCCGCGCTTCCGCAGCGACCACAAGCCCAGCCCGCGCGCCGTGCGCGGCTTCGCCGACATCACGCAGACCTTGCGCGACATCGCTCCCGACCCGCTGCTCACCGGCATGCTGGCGCTGGCCGGCGCCGCGTCGTTCTTCATCGGCAACAGCTACCAGGCGCAGATGCCCGCGTTCGCGCACGACCTCGGGCACGGCGACCCGGGCGTGTCGTACAGCGCGCTGCTCGGCGCCGACGCGGCCGGCGCGCTGCTGGCGGGCGTGCTGCTGGAAAGCGTCGGCCGGCTCAAGCCCGCGCCGCGCACCGCGATGGCGATCGCGGCGGGCTGGGCCCTGGCGCTCGGCGCCTTCTCGCAGGCCCACGCCTACGGGCTCGCGCTGGCCTTGCTGTTCGCGGCCGGCTTTCTCGAGCTGTCGTTCAGCAGCATGGTGCAGACGCTGGTGCAGTTGAACGCCCCGGCCGCGATCCGCGGCCGCGTGATCGGCCTGTTCAACATGGCCTCGCTCGGCATGCGCACCTTCAGCGGCGTGATCGTCGGCGTGATCGGCAGCGCCATCGGCGTGCATGGCTCGATGCTGGTGGCCGCGGCGCTGATGTGCACGACGGCACTGACCTTGCGCACGCGCGCCGCGCGGTCGGCGGCCGCGTGAGCGTCAAGGCTCAGGGCTTCCAGCCCTTTGCCTTGGCTGCGGCCTCGGCAGTCGCGTCCAGCGTG
Source organism: Scleromatobacter humisilvae (assembly GCF_023231945.1). Lineage (GTDB taxonomy): Bacteria > Pseudomonadota > Gammaproteobacteria > Burkholderiales > Burkholderiaceae_C > Scleromatobacter > Scleromatobacter humisilvae. The sequence goes on along the minus strand of NZ_JAJLJH010000001.1, from coordinate 510,705 downwards.
TCGCCGTCGCGCATCGCGTCGATGGCCTGCAGCAGCGCCGGACTCAGCGGGCTGGCGGCCGTGCGGTAGGCGCCGGCCTCGCCCTCGCGCGCGTTGGTCGCGTGCTCGAGGTGAGCCACCACCCAGCCGTCGCGCTGCTTGCAGGCGATGCCCGACGACGCGCTGTCCAGCGTGAACGTGCGGCAATAGTCCTTCGCGTGGTCGCGGAAGGTCAGGCCGACGCCGACCTTCGCGTTCGGGTCGAGCACGGTGCCGGCGACGTCCTGCTCCAGCGCGTCGCGCAGCGCGCCCTGCGCGGTGATCGCGCCGTCGGCGGCCACGTTGAGCGCCAGCTGATCGCCGCCACTCGCGGGATGCGGCGCGAACACGCGCGTGCCGAAGAGGACTCCCAGCACCAGGCAGGCGGCCATCGCGGCGAACTGCGGCCAGGCCCAGCGTCGTGCGTGCGGCAGGGTGGCGCGGTGGGCGTCGTTGATGGCCGTGGGCAAGGTGTCGTTGGCCGCCACGGGCGCGGGTTCGGACACCGCGAGCAGGTCGAGCAGCGCCGCCGGCACGGGCTCGTCGAGCGCGGGCGCGTAGGCCGACTGCAGCCTCGCGCGCAGCGCGCGCTCGCGCCCGACCGCGCCCGCGAGCGCGGGCTCGTGCGCGAGGCGCTGCTCGAATGCGGCGTGCTCGCCGGTCGGCAGTTCGCCGTCGACATAGGCCATCGCGAGGAGGCGGTCGTCTTCGGTCAGGTCGCTCATGGCGTCAGGTCTCCATCGCCCAGCATCGCCTGCAGTGCGTCGCGGCCGCGCGCGAGGCGGCTGGTCAGCGTGCCCATCGGGATGTCCAGCACTTCGGCAGCCTCCTTGTACGGCAGGCCCTCGACCAGCACCAGGCTCACGGCCATGCGCTGGTCCTCGGGCAGGCGGCCCATCGCCTTCTCGATCGATAGCCGGATGTCGCGGCTGCCGGTCTCGGAGAAGCCGACGTGCTCGCCGGCCTCCTCGGGCGCCAGCACCTCGTCGCGGCGGCCGCGCGCACGCACCTCGTCGATCCACGCGTTCTTCATGATTCGAAACAGCCAGCTGTCCAGTCGGGTTCCATCCTGCCAATGATCGAGGTGCTTCAGCGCACGCTCGACCGCGATCTGCACGAGGTCGTCCGCGTCCTCCCGATGCCGGGTGACGCTGCGGGCGAAACGGCGCAGCCGCGGCAGCAGGGCCGCGATCTCCGCGCGCAACGCAAGGGGCGACAGGCTCATGACATGATGGGAAAACGGCGTGGCAAGGGATTTTCTTCCATCCCTGCGACGTTATCTCCAACATGAGCTTCCGAACTTGCCGATTCCTTGCGCTCGCGGCCGCGTCGGCGTGCGTCGCGACAGCCCACGCGCAACTGCGCTTGCCCTCGCTGGGCTCGACGCTGTCGCCGATCACGCGCACGCCCGCGTTGCAGCGGCTCGACCCGGCCGTCGACGCCGTGCTCGCGCCGGTCGACCTCGCCACCGCGCGCCTGGCGGCCGCGACGCAGCTCGCCCGCGCGCATCGCCGTGACCTCGACCGCGACCCCAAGGGCGAGCTGATCGTGCGCGCCGAGCTGCTGGCGCAGCCGTCGAGCCCCGCGGCGCGCGAGGCGCTGCTCGCCGCCGGCTTCCGGCCGCTGCGCGAGGAGTCGCTCGACGGTCTCGACGACGCGTTCGTCGTCATGAGCGCCCCCTCCGGTCTCGACCTGGCCGACGCGGTCGCGCGGGCGCGGGCGATCGACCCGGCCGGGGCCTACGACTTCCATCACATCTACCTGGGCAGCGGCAGCGCGGGCGCGAGGGGCGCGGCGGCATCGATCGCGGAGCCGGCTTCGCGCGCGAGCGCCGGTCCGCTGCAGGTCGGCCTGATCGACAGCGGCGTCGACGAGGCGCACCCGAGCCTGCGCCATGCCGAGATCCGGCGCCACGGCTGCGAGGACGGCGCGCACCCGGCGCCGCACGGGACGGCGGTGGCGTCGCTGATGGTGGGCTCGGCCGACCACTTCAATTCGGCGCTGCCGCGCGCCGTCCTCTACGCCGGCGACGCCTACTGCGACGCCGCCACCGGCGGCTCGGTGGAGGCGATCGCGCGCGAGCTGGCGTGGCTGGCACGCATGAAGGTGGCGGTCGTCAACATCAGCCTGGTCGGACCTGCTAACCAGATATTGCAGCGGATCGTCGAGCGCGCGGTCGCGCAGGGCATGCTGATCGTCGCGGCGGTGGGCAACGACGGGCCGGCCGCGCCGCCCTTGTATCCGGCGTCGTGGCCCGGCGTCGTGGGCGTGGGTGCCGTCGACGGCAAGCTGCGGCTGCTGCCCGAAGGCGCGCGCGGGCCCCAGGTGATGTTCGTCGCGCCGGGCGCGGACATGGCCGCCGCCGCGAGCGGCACGCGCGCGTTCGCGCCGGTGCGAGGCACCTCGTTCGCGGCGCCCTTCGTCGCCGGCCTGCTGGCGGCCGGCTATCAGGCGGCGACGCCCGAGGGCGCGCGCGCGGCGCTCGCGCGCCTCGCGGCCGGCGCGCGCGACCTGCCGCAGGCACCGCGCGACGGCATCGGCCGCGGGCTGGTCGCCGAGAGCCTGCGCACGCCACTCGACGCCGTCGCGCTCGCGCGCTAGTTACAACTCTTTTCAAGCGCGCCGGAAGAAACCGCGCTCGCCCGGCGTTCTCCCTTTGCAGGCCACGAAATCGTTCGCGAGCCCATCGACATCAAGCAAAGGTGAACATCATGATCCGCAACCAATCCGCATTCCGCACCATCGCCGTGATGGCCCTGTCGACCGTCTGCGTCGCGATCTCCACTTCGGCGCATGCCGGCCTGCTGGGCGGCGGCATGCACGGCGGCGGCCTCGGCGGTGGACTGGGCGGCATGGGTGGCGCGGGCCACGGCGGGCTGGTCGGCAACGTCGCGGGCAATGCGACCGGCACGGTGTCGACGCCGGACGCCTCGCCCGTCAAGGACGCGGCCGGCAACCTCGTCGGCTCGGGCAAGGCCGCCGTCGGCGACGCGGTGAGCAACGGCAAGGGCGTGGCCTCGGCCACCAAGGCCACCGCGGCCAGCGGCGTGGCGGACGGCAAGGCCGCGGCCGGCGGCGTCGCGTCGACGGCCGGCGGCGCGGGTTCGGGCGTCGGCGGTGCGGCAGGCAACGTCCAGGGCTCGGCCAACGGCGCGCTGGGCGGCGCGGCCGGCTCGGCCGCGGGCAGCGCCGATGGCGCGTTGAGCGGCTCGCAGGGCACGCTCGCGGGCGCGGGCAACGTGGCCGGTTCGGCTTCGCGCAATGCGCCGACCGCAGCGATGCCGTCCACCCCGACCGCGCCCGCGGCTGCTGCTCCGGCGACAACCGGCACCCGCAGCGCTGCATCGCCGGCCAGGTCGCTCATCAAGCCGGCCTCGACCCAGCCCGCGCGCCCGGCCACGGTTGCGGGCCATGGAAACGGCGGCAGCGATGCGCCGGACACCACGCCCCACACGAACAACTCGCCGACGTCCGCGACGCCGTCCACGACGCGCCGCTCGGTGGCCGCCGGCGGCTCCGGCAACGGCGCGCTGCAGGGCTCGGCCTCGCGCCAGGGCGGCGTGAGCGTCGGCGCCAACGGTTCGGCGAACGGCGGCGCGCAGGGCGCGAACTGAGCGACGGCCCAGGGCGGGACGAGGGCGCGGCGCGGGTCGCGCCCTTCGTCGTTCAGGCCGGCCAGCGCCAGGCCAGCACCTGGGTGCGCGGATAGCCGTGCTCGCGCACCGCTTCCAGCTGGTTGCCGCCGAGCAGCACCACTGTCTCGCCGTCGAAGCGCAGGAAGAAGCCGACGTGGCCCTTCCAGCTGTGCTTGTCGTCGCGCCATAACACCGCGATGCAGCCGACTCTCGGCTCGTCCAGTGCGACGCCCCACGCGAGCCAGCTGCGCGCCAGCGCGGAGCCGGTGCCGGCAATGCCGACCCGCGCGAGCGTCCACTGCACGAACGACGAGCACCAGTTGGCCTTGTCGTCGTAGCCGGCGATGTTGGTGCCGGCGTGGTACCCGGTGACGCGCGGGTTGCTGCTGCCGCCCGGGAAGCTGCGCACGCCGAGCTCGCCGCGGGCGACGCGCAGCCAGGGCGCCTGGCGCTCCTCGTCGACGATCATGCGCAGCGAGGTCATCAGGTCCGACCACCACAACCCCATGCTGGCGATGAAGCGCGGCACCGGCTGGCCGTGGCGCACCGGGTGGTCGGGCGGCAGCGAGGCCCAGCCGGCGTGCACCAGCGTGACCTGGGTGCCGTCGCGGCGCGGCTCGAAGGCCACCGACACCGTCGTCTTCTCGTGCGGCGCGAAGTTGCCGCCGCGCCATTCGATCTGCAGCGCGTGCGGCGGATTCCATTCGGTGACGGTGCCGGTCTGCACGACGTGCGTGGCGTCCGAATCGGGTGCCGCGATCGTCTCGAACAGGCGGCCGCCGAGCTTCGGCTCGAGATGCAGCACGCTCAACCCGCGCTCGCCGTCGCGGAACTTCAGGCCGTGGCGCCACCAGCGGTCGATCTGCTCGGCGAAGACCTCGAACGCGATGTCGGGCGGCGCCTCGACGAAGACGCTGGCGCTGACGCGATCGCCGCTCACCGCGCGCCTCGCTCTTTGGCGACACGCTCCGCGTGCTTGCGGAACGCCTGCATCTGCGTGCCCCAGAACGCCTGCACGTCGGTGAGCCAGGCCTGCAGGTCGGCCAGCGGCTGCGCCTGCAACTGGTAGGTGCGGGCGCGTGCATCGTCGGCGGCACTGGCGGCGCCGACCTCGTGGATGACGCCGGCCTGGCGCAGCACGCGCAGGTGGCGGCTCATGGCCTGGCGCGACATCGCGAGCGCGTCGGCGATCTCGCCGGCGCGCTGCGGGCCGTCGCGCAGCAGCACGACGACCGCGCGCCGCGTCGGCTCGGCCAGGGCCTGCAGCGTGCGGTCGAGCGTGCCGTCGTCGACCGGCGCGGGCGCGGCGCGGCGAGTCACGTCGCGGGCTGGTCGCGCAGCCGGTGCATGAACCACCAGGCGTGGCCCTCGCAGTCGGTGGCGCCGTAGCTGCGGTCGCTCCAATAGTCGTCGCCGTAGTCGTGCGTCGCGGGCTCGGAGGTGATCGTCGCGCCGTGCGCGCGCGCCTGCGCGCAGTGCGCGTCGGCGTCGTCGACGAACAGGCACAGCGCCTGCGTCACGCGGCCGCCGACATCCAGCGGGCTCGCGTGCCGCGCCTTGAACTCGCGGCCCAGTTCGAAGGCCTCGCCCGGCTTCGCGGCGCCGCTGACCGAGACCAGCGCGCCGCCGTAGGTCAGCTCGCTGTGGATGATCTCGCCCGGCTCGCCCTCGACCTTGAGGCGGCATTCAAAGCCGAAGGCCTCGCACAGCCAGTCGATCGCTTTCGCGGGCTCGCGGTAGAACAGGCTGGAGCTGGCTTGCGGCCAGCCGGAGGGCGGCGGTTTGCGCATGGGGTACCTCGGCATGATGATCAACGGATGCGTTGATGGTAAACCGATTCGTTAATCAAATGCAAGACCCTAGAATGCGCACGCGCCGATCCTTTCCCGAGACCATGCAAAAGATTCTTCCCCGGTTCGTCCTCGGCGTCCTCGCCTGCTTCGGCGCGCACGCGATGGCCGCGACCGCGAACCGGATGATCCTGCCGGACGACGTCCTGCCCGAGGCCTACCGCATCGCGATCACCCCGCATGCCGACCAGGCGACGTTCGACGGCACGGTCGAGATCGACGTCCAGGTGCGCCGCCGCACCGACCGCATCGTGCTGGACAGCGCCGACCTGGCCATCGCCGGCGCGACGCTCGACGCCGGCACCGCCGCGCCATCCATCGCGCTCGACGCCGGACGCGAGCGCGCGACCTTCACGTTCGCGCACGCGATCCCGCTGGGCCGCCACACGCTGCGCATCGTCTACAGCGGCAAGATCAACGACCAGGCCTCCGGCCTGTTCAAGCTGCAGCACGCGACGCCGCAGGGCCCGGTCACGTCGCTCTACACGATGTTCGAGGACTCCGACGCCCGCCGCTTCGTGCCGAGCTGGGACGAGCCCGCGCGCCGCGCGACCTTCGACCTGACGGTGACGGTGCCGGCCGAGCTGATGGCCGTCGGCAACATGCCCATCGCATCGAGCGAGGCGCTGCCCGGCAACTTGAAGCGCGTGCGCTTCGCGACGACGCCGAAGATGTCGACCTACCTGCTGTTCTTCGGCCTGGGCGACTTCGAGCGCGTGCATCGCGAGGTCGCCGGCGTCGACGTCGGCGTGATCGTCAAGCGCGGCGACACCGCGCAGGCGGCCTACGCGCTCGACGCGGCCGCGCGCATCCTGCCGTACTACAACGCGTGGTTCGGCACGCCGTATCCGCTGCCCAAGCTGGACATGGTGGCCGGCGCCGGCGGCAGCGTCACCTTCGGCGCGATGGAGAACTGGGGCGCGATCTTCTACTTCGAGCGCGACCTGCTGATCGACGACAAGCTCGCGAGCCAGGAGGACAAGCACCGCGTGTTCGAGACCATCGCGCACGAGGTCGCGCACCAGTGGTTCGGCGACCTGGTGACGATGGCCTGGTGGGACGACCTGTGGCTCAACGAAGGCTTCGCGAGCTGGATGGAGGTCAAGGCCACGCAGGAACTGCATCCCGAGTGGGCCGGCTGGCCGCAGGTGGCCGCGCGCAAGCAGCAGGCGCTGGACATCGACGCGCGCCGCGGCACGCATCCGGTGATCATGCGCATCGACGACGTCACGCAGACCGAGGGCGCGTTCGACACCATCACCTACGCGAAGGGCTCGCAGGTCGTGCGCACGCTCGAGGCCACGATGGGCGATGACGCGTTCCGCGACGGCGTGCGCCGCTACATCGCCGCGCACGCGTACGGCAACACCGTCACCGACGACCTGTGGCGCTCGCTCGACGCGCACGCGGCGCGTCCCGTGCGCGCGATCGCGCGCGACCTCACGCTGCAGCCCGGCGTGCCGCTGATCGTCGAGCGCGACGCGCGCTGCGTCGACGGCCGCACCGTGGCGACGCTGTCGCAGCAGCAGTTCAGCGTCGGCGCGCCGCGCGTGGCGCAGTGGCATGCGCCGGTCGCGCTGCAGGTGCTGGGCGGCGGCAGCGCGCGGGCCGTGATCGCCGGTGCGGCGCCGCAGCGCGTGAGCGTCGACGGCTGCGGGCCGCTGGTGATCAACGCGGGGCAGGCGAGCTACCTGCGCGTGCGCTATTCCGACGCCGGCCTGGCGGCGCTCGCGCAGCGCTTCCCGCAGCTGTCGGCCGACGACCGCCTGGGCCTGCTCGCCGACACGCAGGCGCTCGCGCTCGCGGGCCAGCTGCCGATGGGCGCGTGGCTGGGGCTGATGCGCCAGGTGCCCGCGCAGCAGGATCCGCTGGTGATCCGCATGCTGATCGACCAGCTGACCGACCTCGACAACCTGCATGCCGGCCTGCCGTCGCGACCTGCGTTCCGCGTCTTCGCTCGCGGCCTGCTCGCCCCGATCTTCGCCAGCGTCGGCTGGCAGCCCGCGGAGGGCGAGGCCGGCGACATCGCCACGCTGCGCGTCGAGCTGATCCTGGCGCTCGGCACCTTCGACGACGCCGCCGTCGTGGCCGAGGCGCAGCGCCGTTTCGAGCGCTTCCAGGCCGATCACGCCAGCCTGCAGGGCGACGCGCTCGACGCGGTGCTCAAGGTCATCGCGATCCGCGCCGACGCCCGAGCCTGGGAGACGCTGCACGCGCTCGCCAAGGCCGCGCCCACGGAGCTCGAGAAGGCCCGCTACTACGAGCTGCTCGGCTACGCGCACGACCCCGACCTGGCGCAGCGCGCGCTGACGCTCGCGGTCTCGGGCGAACCGCCGGAGACCATCGCGGGCCGGCTGCTGCGCAGCATCGGCGTCACGCATCCCGCCGCGACGCTGGACTTCGTGAGCGCACACTGGGCCGCGGTCGAGCCGCTGTTCGGCGACGGCGCCGGCGCGACCATCGCGGCGCGCTTCTTCGACACCGGCGCCGACCGCGCGATGCTGCCCAAGCTGGACGCCTTCGTCGCCGCCCACGTGCCGGCCGCCACGCGCGGGCGCATCGTCAAGAACGCCGCGCTGATCGGCTATCGCGCGACCGTGCGCGACGAGCGCCTGCCGCAGGCCGGGCGCTGGATCGCCACACAATGATGTAACGGACCTCCCCGGAACAGGGGTTCGCGACACTAGCCCGTTGACGCGCCGCTACATCTGGATACGATAAGTCGAAGCCGACACACGCCTCATGTCGAGGCGCAGTTTGCGGCGCTGGGGAGCAGGCGTATGAGCGATTCGACTTCGTCAACGACCGGGGCGATCTCGGCCTCCGAACGCGCGCAGATCCAGCGCGCCAACGTCTCCGGCCTGCATCCGGTGGTCTTCGTGCACGGCCTGTGGCTGCTTCCGGGCAGCTGGCAGCGCTGGGCCGAGGCCTTCGAGGAGGCCGGCTACATCGCGCTGATGCCCGAGTGGCCCGACGACCCGGCCAGCGTGGCCGAGGCCAACGCGAATCCGGACGTGATGGCGGGCAAGACGGTGGGCCAGGTCGTCGACCACATCTCGCACGTCATCTCGCAGCTCGAACGCAAGCCGGCCGTCATCGGCCACTCGTTCGGCGGCCTGCTGGCGCAGATCATCGCGGGGCGCGGCCGGTCGGCCGTCACCGTCGCCATCGACCCGGCGCCGTTCCGCGGCGTGCTGCCGCTGCCGCTGTCGGCGCTGCGCGCGGCGTGGCCCGTGCTGGGCAACCCGTCCAACCGCAACCGCGCGGTGCCGCTCACGTTCGAGCAGTTCCGCTACGCGTTCGCCAACGCGGTCAGCGACGACGAGGCGCAGCAGCTGTACGTGAACTACGCGGTGCCCGCGCCGGGCGCGCCGCTGTTCCAGGCGGCCATCGCCAACGTCAACCCGTGGACGGAGGCGCAGGTCGACACGGACAACCACGAGCGCGGCCCGCTGCTGATCATCTCCGGCGAGAAGGACAACACGGTGCCCTGGTCCATCGCCAACGCGTCGTTCAGGCAGCAGCAGGCCAACCCGGGCCTGACCGAGATCGTGGAGATCGCCAACCGCGGCCACTCGCTGACCATCGACCACGGCTGGCGCGAGGTCGCCGACACCGCGCTGGCGTTCGTGCGCCGCTTCGCGGTGCCGGACTCGCACGAGTCGGCCTACCTGTTCCACGACGACGAGGTCGACCGCCGCGTCCTCGCGTGAACCTCACGCGCGCCGCACGACCAGACGCTGCACGCGCTTGCCCGAGGAGACGCTGATGCGATCCTCGTCGTGCAGGATCGTGTCGCCGGGCGCGAGTTCATCGGTCACGGTTCGCTTGTCGAAGGCGGCGTAGAGACGGCCCACGGGGTCGCGCTTGCCTTCGCCATCGGTCACGCGCCAGCTGAGGTACAGCGTGCCGCCCGGGCGCAACAGCGACAGCAGGCTGCGCACCGACGCGCCGACCAGCGCGGGATCGAGATGCATGACCACGGTCTCGCACAGCACGTTCCGGAACGCGCCGCGCGCGACGCCGGCCAGTTCGGGCAGCGCGGCCTGGTCGAAGCGCAGCGCCGGATGGGCGGCGCGGGCCTGGTCGAGAAGCCCGGTCGACGCGTCGAAGCCGCGCGCATCGAATCCGTTGGCCGCGAGCCAGGCCGTGTCGCGCCCCGCGCCGCAGCCGACGTCGGCGGTCGGGCCCGGCGCGAAGTGCGCGCGCAGCAGCGCGTACATGTCCTCGGGCGGCTCCTGCGCCAGCCAGTCGGCGGCGTAAGCGGCGGCGTCGGCGTCGTAGGCGGCGAGGGTGGCGGCGTCCATGGCCCGGCGCGATCAGGCGTCCACGCTGCCCTTGGCGATGCGCGCCGCCAGCTTCATCAGCGTCGGCACGCGCTTCCTGCCGTGCATCATGCGCACGCGCGCCTTCGCGGCGCCGAGGTCGATGCCGGCGCAGGTGACGACCAGCGGCGGCGTCTCGTCCTCGCGGAAGATGCAGAGCTGGTCGGGTGTCTCGCTGCCCTTGAACAGGCTCTTCGACACGCCGATGACGGCCGTGCGTCCGCCGAGGGTGTCGTGCAGGCGCAGGCCGAGGCCGGGCGTCTCCTGCGCGTCGAGGTGCACGAAGCCGTCGAACACGATGACCTCGGGCTGCAGGCGATTGGCGTCCAGCAGTTGCACCAGCCAGGGCAGCTCGCGCAGGTCGAGCTCGCCCTTGGCGGGCTTCTCGACGTGCTCGATGCGCAGCGCGTAGTTCTTCGTGCCTTCGACCGCGGCCCAGTCGTCGAAGGCGACGGCGGCGACGCGGGCGGTGTCGGCCTCGATGTGGACGTCCATGACCAGTTTCATGGACGCATTCTCGCCGCGATCAGCGCGAGCGTCCCTTCGGCCATCGCCCCTGCGCCTGCAGCGGCGCGACGGTGGCGGCGAACGTCTCGCCGACCTCGGTGACCAGCTGCAGGATCTCCTTGGAGTCGGGACTGGCCTTCAGCGCGGCGCGCGCGTGGGCGATGCGCCCGCGCAGGTCGGCGAGCGAGACGGGGACGTCGACCGGCGGATCGACCGCGCGCAGGGCGGGGAGCTTGCCGATGAGCGCCAGCAGGTCCTCGCGCGCGTCGAGCAGGCGCGAGATCTCGAGCGCGGTCGGCTGCTCGTAGCGGGCCTGCTCGACGAGCTCGACCAGGTCCTTCGTGCTGGCGCCGAACTCGTCGACGACGGCCTCGAACTCGCGATGATCCATGTCTGCTCCAGAAGTCCGGCCTCATTCTTGCGCGGCGCGGGGCACGCGTCCAATCCCACGGCCGGGCAAGTCTCGCGCCCGCGCCCTGGCGGACGGTGGCTTGCGCCAGAATCGCGACACCCGGCTTCGCGATTCCGCATGACCCCCCGTTCCCTGGCCGCCGTGCTGTCGATGCTGCTCGTCGCGGGCGCCCATGCCGGCGGCAACACCGCGCAGGACGAGGCGCGCACCCGGTTCGACGCGTCGCTGGCGCCGCTGACGTTGTCGGCAGATGGCCAGTGGCGCCTGCACGTGGATGCGCAGTCCGTGCTGCATCGTGTCAACCTGGCGGACCCCGCGCAGCATCGCACCGCGGCGCTGCCGTTGCCGGTCTGGCTGCTGTCGGCGTCGCGCAGCGGCCAGAAGGTCGGGTTCGTCACGACGACGGGCTGCGTCGGCCTCGTCGACTTCGGCACGGGCGCCGCGCCGTCGACGCGGACGACCTGGCAGCCGCCGCCCGGCCCCGATGGCAGCGCACCCGCGTCATGGACGGACGCCCTTCCGACGGAATGCCGCGCGAGCGTCGCGCCGTGGCAGCACCGCGCGGTGGCGTTGTCGGCCAATGGGCGGCTGCTCGCGACGCGTCGCGAGGTGATCGACACCGAGACGCACCAGCGCGTCGCGACGCTGCCGCTCAGCGACGACGCCTACTTCAGCCCCGTCGTGCTGAAGCTGCGCTTCGCCGACCGCGACACCAAGCTGCTGGTGCTGAGCGGCCGCTTCGGCGAGGTCGACGAGGGCCTGGGCAGTCCGAGCGACCTGCGGCTGGCGGTGTGGGACGTCGCGACGCACGCGCTGTTCAACCTGCTGAGCCACGTCGACGCGGACAACGATTCGATGCACGCGCTGTTCTCGGACTTCTCGCCGCAGACCGGCGTCTTCACGTGGGTCGACACGCGGCGCTACCGCGACGTCCTGAACTCGGGCGCCTGGAATCCCGAGAAGTCGCCGCCGCCGCCCTACGACCTGGTGCAGGAGCGGCCGGGCCGCTGCGGGGCGCCGGCGATCGTGCGCTATCCGCTGCCGTCCAGGCCGGACGGCGAGCTCGTGGTCGATCCCTGGGGTCGCTGGGTCGCCGAACTGCGGCCGATCGACGACACGAAGCCGGGCGGCGACGTGGCGCGGCTGGTCGTGACGGACATCGACAGCCGCCGCACGGTCTCGACGGTGGCGCTGCGCGAGCAGCTTCGCGGCCTGGTCGCGACGCCCGATGGCGCGACGATCCTCGCGCAGTCGGCGTCGGACGAGGTGCGCTCGTTCGAGGTCGACGTGGCGGCGCTGTCGACACCGAAGACGACCGCGCAGGCCTGGGACGCGACGCCCTGCCGCATCGAGGACGAGGCGCCCGGCGCGCGTGCGCCCGCGCGCGTGACGCGCGCGCTCGCGCCCGCCTGGCCGCAGGCGCGCACGCACGCCACGCCCATCGACGGCTCCGGCGCGCCCTTCGTGATGCGCGACGGCACGCTGTGGCTCGACCAGGGCAGCACCATCGCGCAGCTCGACCTGTCCAGCGGCAAGACCGTGCGCACGCTGCCGACGCCGCGCAGCGACAAGATCCGCAGCATGCCCGTGCCGGCATCCGACGGCTTCTTCAACATGCAGGGCGACACGCTCAGCTGGCGACCGTTCGACCTGGCGCGGCAGGCCGTTCCAGGCAAGCGCCTGGTCGACGTGCGGCCCGGCTGGACGGTCGACGAAGTGCGGCCGCTCGCGCGCAGCGTGCGCGTCGTCTGGCACGCCAACGAAGGCACGCCGGTGCGCACGAAGGACGGCGTGCAGGGAAGCCTGGCGGTGGTGCTCTACGACGCGGCGTCGGGCAGGCGGCTGCGCGAATTCCTGCAGGACGCGGGCGGCTACGACATCGAGGACGAGTCCGAAACGGCGTGGTCCACCGAATGGCTGCCTCGCTGCCGTGACGACCAGGGCGCGACGACGGGCACCGACTGGCGCTTCGACGCCCTCGGCAGCCTGCGCGCGACGCGCTGCGCGCCGGGCGAGGCGACGGTGACGACGGCCTGGTTCGGCCTGGACATCGCGCCGCGCCCGCTCGAGGGCGCGGGCGACGACCCCCAGCGCCGGTTGACCAGCGTCGATGGCCCGCTCGCGGCGGCGGTCGACCAGCGCACGGTGCGTGCGTTCGACATCGACGGCCGGCGCGAGCTCGGCCAGGTTGCCCTGGGCTCCGGGCAGCTCGCGACCTGGCTGCGCGTGCTGGCCGACGCGCGGCTGCTGCTGGTCGAGACGTGCGACGACAACACCTGTCCCGACCACGCGACGCTGCAGGCGTGGTCGTTGAAGTGACTCAGTCGCCGGCCCGCTTCGTCGCCACCAGCGGCTGCACGCTGCCGCCGTCCAGGCGCGGGCGATCCGGCTCCTCGGCGGCGAGCGGCGCGCATTCCTTCATCGTCGCGAGGCAGCGCTCGGTCAGCCGCTGGTAGGTCGCGGTGCCTTCGCGCTTCCACGCGAGTTCCTGGTCGCTCAGCTCGCGCAGGATCTTGGCGGGCACGCCCGCGGCCAGCGAGCGCGCGGGCACCTTCAGGCCGGCGCGCACGAAGGCGCTGGCGGCGACGAAGGCGCCGGCGCCGATCTCCGCCTCGTCCATGACGACGGCGTTCATGCCCACGAGCGCGTCGGCGCGGATCACGCAGCCGTGCAGCACCGCGCCGTGGCCGATGTGCGCGTTGTCCTCCAGCAGCGTGTCGGACGCCGGGAAGCCGTGGATGACGCAGGTGTCCTGCACGTTGCAGCCGCGTTGAAGGACGATGCGGCCGAAGTCGCCGCGCAGGCTGGCGCAGGGGCCGATGTAGGCGCCGGGGCCGATCACCACGTCGCCGATGAGCACGGCGGTCGGGTGGACGTAGGCCGTCGGGTGCACGACCGGGCGCAGGCCGTCGATTTCGTAGCAGGGCATTCGGGGTTTCCTCGAGATAAAGGCCGCGTTTGTCGGGCGGGCTTGCGTCCGCCGTGACCTCAGTCTAAGATTAACCGACCGGTCGGTCAAAGAATTGGCGAACCCGCCAGATCTCGGTCATCGACTCCCCGGCACCACCCATTCTGAAGGGATCCACGATCCCGACGCGAGGCTCACCATGTTCGACCTGCTCGATTCGACGCCGATTTCCTCGCCCGACGCGCTGATCCAGATCGCGCAGCGGGGTCACGTGCGGGTGCTGACGCTCAACCGTCCCACCGCTCTCAACAGCTTCACGCAGGACATGCACGCCGAGCTGCGCGCCGCGCTCGACGCGGCCGCCGGCGACTCCGACGTGCGCGCCGTGCTGATCACCGGCGCCGGCCGCGGCTTCTGCGCCGGACAGGACCTGAACGACCCCGGCATGGCCGCCGGCGCCGACGGCAAGCCGGATATCGCGGCGGTCATCGAGAAGAACTACCGCCCGCTCGCGATGCGCATCCAGGCCATGCCGGTGCCGGTCGTCTGCGCCGTCAACGGCGTGGCCGCCGGCGCGGGCGCCAACTTCGCGTTCTGCTGCGACATCGTGCTGGCCGCGCGCTCGGCCAGCTTCATCCAGGCGTTCTCCAGGATCGGCCTGATTCCCGACTGTGGCGGCACCTGGCTGCTGCCGCGCCTGGCCGGACGCGCCCGCGCGCTGGCGCTGACGCTCACGGGCGACAAGCTGTCGGCCGCCGACGCGGAGCGTTTCGGGCTGATCTGGCAGGTGGTGGACGACGCCGACCTGCAGGCACAGGCGTTCGCATTGGCGATGCGTCTTGCCGCGCAACCCAGCAAGGCGCTGGTCGCGACGCGCCAGGCGCTCGACGCGTCGCAGTCGCTGTCGCTGGCCGACGCGCTGTCGCTGGAGGCCCGCGTGCAGGGCGAGCTGGGCCGCGCGCACGACTTCGCCGAGGGCGTCGCGGCGTTCCAGCAGAAGCGTCCCGCCGTCTTCAAGGATCGCTGATGGCCGATCCGCAGCGCATCGCCGAACGCGTCCGCGATCACATGTGGGCGACGGATCGCGCCTCGCAGGGCATGGGCATGGAAGTCGCCGCCATCGGCCCGGGCAGCTGCACGATGACGATGACCGTGCGCGAGGACATGCTCAACGGCTACGGCACCTGCCAGGGCGGCCTGATGACGACGCTGGCCGATTCGTGCTTCGCGTTTGCGTGCAACGCCTACAACGAGATCACGGTGGCCGCGGGCTTCGACGTGCAGATCGTCGCGCCGGCCCGGCTCGGCGACGAGCTCGTGGCCACGGCGGTCGAGATCAGCAAGTCCGGCCGCCTGGGCGTCTACGACGTCGACGTGCGCAACCAGCGCGACGAGCGCGTGCTCGCGTTCCGCGGTCGTTCCTACACGATGAAGGGCAAGCCGGTGCTTGCCATCGAGGGCTGACATGCCGATCCACGCGCTCCGTCCCACCGAACTCGATCCCATCGAACGCGCCAGCCGCGACGAGATCGCCGCGCTGCAGCTCGCGCGCCTGCGCGAGACGCTCGCGCACGTCTACGCCAACGTGCCGCACTACAGGCGCGCGTTCGACGAGAAGGGCGTGCATCCGTCTGACTTGAGGACGCTGGCCGACCTCGCGAAGTTCCCGTTCACCGGCAAGGGCGACCTGCGCGCGAACTACCCGTTCGGCATGTTCGCGGTGCCGCGCGAGCAGGTCGTGCGCGTGCACGCGTCGTCGGGCACGACGGGCAAGCCGACCGTCGTCGGCTACACGCGGTCCGACATCGACCACTGGGCCAACCTTGTCGCGCGATCGCTGCGCGCCGCGGGCGTGCGCAAGGGCGACATGGTGCACGTGGCCTACGGCTACGGCCTGTTCACCGGCGGCCTGGGCGCGCACTACGGCGCGGAACGCCTGGGCTGCACGGTGGTGCCGATGTCCGGCGGCCAGACCGAGAAGCAGGTGCAGCTGATCCAGGACTTCAAGCCCGACGCGATCATGGTCACACCGTCGTACATGCAGGTGATCTGCGAGGAGTTCCGCCGCCAGGGCCTCGATCCGCGCGAGATGAGCGTGCGCGTGGGCATCTTCGGCGCCGAGCCGTGGACCGAGGCGATGCGGCGCGACATCCAGCAGGCCGCCGACATCGACGCCGTCGACATCTACGGCCTGTCCGAGGTGATGGGCCCGGGCGTGGCGAGCGAGTGCGTGGAGACGCAGGACGGCCCGGTGATCTGGGAAGACCATTTCTATCCCGAGATCATCGACCCCGAGACCGGCGCCGTGCTGCCCGACGGCGAGGAGGGCGAGCTCGTCTTCACCACGCTGACCAAGCAGGCCTTCCCGGTGATCCGCTATCGCACGCGCGACCTCACGCGCCTGCTGCCGCCCACCGCGCGCAGCATGCGCCGCATGGGCAAGATCGTCGGCCGCTCGGACGACATGCTGATCATCCGCGGCGTCAACCTGTTCCCGACGCAGATCGAGGAGATCGTGCTGGCGCATGGCGCGCTCGGCGGGCAGTATCAGCTCGTGGTCACGCGCGACGGCCTGCTGGACAAGGTCGAAGTGCTGTGCGAGCTGCTGCCCACGCACGCGGGCAGCGATCCGGGCGCGGTCGGCCGCGACCTGCAGGAACGCATCAAGACGCTGACCGGCGTGAGCACCGCGGTGCGCGTCGGCATGCCCGATTCGATCGAACGAACCCTTGTCGGCAAGGCGCGTCGCGTCGTCGATCAACGCAAGAAGTCATGACATGACAACCCCCGCTCGCTTCGTTCGCAGCCTCCCGAGGGGGCGCTCGGGCTACTCCGGAGCGGCCGAGCGCACGCCCGAGCTTTGATCAGAGCTTCGCTTTAAAGGAACTTCGATGTATACGCAAGCCATGGACACCGCGCCGAAGGAAGAGCGCGCTGTCATCCGCAACGCCGACGAGGTCGTCGCCGAGCAGCGCTTCGAGGCCGCGCTCGACGCCGACGAGTTCATCGAGGCCAAGGACTGGATGCCCGAGCACTACCGCAAGACGCTGGTGCGCCAGATCAGCCAGCACGCGCACTCCGAGATCGTCGGCATGCTGCCCGAGGGCAACTGGATCACGCGCGCGCCCACCTTGAAGCGCAAGGCGATCCTGCTGGCCAAGGTGCAGGACGAGGCGGGCCACGGCCTCTACCTCTACGCGGCCGGCGAGACGCTGGGCACCTCGCGCGACCAGATGCTGGACGCGCTGCACACCGGCAAGGCCAAGTATTCGTCGATCTTCAACTACCCGACGCTGACCTGGGCCGACGTCGGCGTGATCGGCTGGCTGGTGGACGGCGCGGCCATCATGAACCAGCTGCCGCTGTGCCGCTGCTCGTACGCGCCGTACGCCCGCGCGATGGTGCGCATCTGCCGCGAGGAGTCGTTCCACCAGCGCCAGGGCTACGACTCGCTGCTGCACATGATGCAGCACGGCACCGACGCGCAGAAGGCCATGGTGCAGGACGCGACCAACCGCTGGTGGTGGCCCAGCCTGATGATGTTCGGCCCGCCGGACGACCAGTCGCCCAACACCGCGCAGTCGATGCGCTGGGGCATCAAGCGCATCAGCAACGACGACCTGCGCCAGAAGTTCGTCGACGCCACCGTCGAACAGGCCAAGATCCTCGGCGTGACGCTGCCGGACGCCGACCTGAAGTGGAACGCCGGGCGCGAGCACTACGACTTCGGCGCGATCGACTGGAGCGAGTTCTGGCAGGTCGTCAACGGCGACGGCCCGTGCAACAAGGAGCGCCTGGCCGAGCGCGTGGACGCGTGGAACGACGGCGAGTGGGTGCGCGAAGCGGCCCTCGCGCATGCACGCAAGGCCGCGGCCCGGCAAGAGCAGCGCGCCGCCTGAACGAACATCGGAAGAATACCCATGACCGCATCCAAGACCGACATCGCCAACGCTCAGGCACAGGCCCACGAATGGCCCCTGTGGGAGGTGTTTGTGCGCCCCAAGGCCGGCCTCGACCACAAGCACTGCGGCAGCCTGCACGCCGCCGATTCCAAGATGGCGCTGCAGCTGGCGCGCGAGGTCTACACGCGGCGCCAGGAGGGCGTCAGCGTGTGGATCGTGCGTTCCGACCAGATCGTCGCGTCCGATCCGGCCGACAAGGCGATGCTGTTCGATCCGATGGAGGACAAGGTCTACCGCCATCCGACGTTCTACGAGCTGCCGCCCGAAGTCGGGCACATGTGAGGACGCGGTCATGACCACCACGACCTTCGCCCCCTTGCCGACGACCGCGAGTCCTTCGTCGTCGATCGCCTCGACGACCACCGAGTCCATCGCCTTCGCGCCCACGCCGCTGCAGGCGTATCTCGTGCGCATCGGCGACACCTGCCTGATCCACGCGCAGCGCCTCGCCGAGTGGAGCGGCCACGCGCCGATCCTCGAAGAGGACATCGCGCTGACCAACCTCGCGCTCGATCTCGTCGGCCAGGCGCGCGCGCTGCTGACGCACGTCGGCCAGCAGGCCGGCTTCGACGAGGACCAGCTCGCGTTCCTGCGCAACGAACGCGACTTCCGCAACTTCACGATCGCCGAGCTGCCGGGCCGTCGCGCCGGCCAGGACTTCGCGAACGCGATCGTCCGCAACTTCCTGCTCGCCGCCTGGATGAACGTGCTGTGGGCCAGGCTCGAAGGGTCGGGCGACGCCGAGATCGCCGCCATCGCCGGCAAGGCCGTCAAGGAATCGCGCTACCACGTGGCGCACGCGGCCGACTGGCTGGTGCGCCTGGGCGACGGCACCGACGAGTCGACGCGACGCACGCGCCAGGCCGTCGACCGCCTGTGGCCCTACACGGCGGAGCTGTTCGAGACCGACGACGTCGACACCGCGGCCGCCGAGTCCGGCCTGGGCCCGATGCGTGTCTCGCTGAAGCCCGAGTGGGACGCGCTCGTCGCGCCGGTGTTCGCCGAAGCCGGCCTCGCGATCCCCGCGACGGGCGCGTTCCGCTCCACCGGCTCGCGCGGCGTGCACAGCGAGCACATGGGCTACTTGCTGGCCGAGATGCAGACGCTGCAGCGCAGCTTCCCGGGCGGCGCGTGGTGAACGCGATGACCGCGCCGGTATCGTCGTCCTCCACGCGCGTCACGCGTGCGTGGGACGTGCTGCACGGCGTGCTCGACCCCGAGGTGCCGGCGATCTCGGTCACCGACCTCGGCATCGTGCGCGACGTCGTCGAGCACGGCGACGGGCTCGAGGTCGTCGTCACGCCGACGTACTCCGGCTGCCCCGCGACCGAGGTCATCGAGCAGGCGATCACCGACGCCGTGAACGCCGCCGGGCTCGGGCCCGCGCGCGTGACGCAGCGGCGCGCGCCCGCGTGGACGACCGACTGGATCACGCCGCAGGGCCGCGAGCGGCTGCGCGCTTACGGCATCGCGCCGCCGGGATCCTGCGCGAGCGAGGCGACGGGCGCGAACGTCTCGCCGATCAGGCTGATGGCGCGCAACGTCGACTGCCCGCGCTGCGGCAGTGCGCAGACGGAACGCCTGTCCGCCTTCGGCTCGACCGCCTGCAAGTCGCTGTACCGCTGCGTCGCGTGCCGCGAACCCTTCGAACATTTCAAGCCGATCTGAGCAAGAAAGCCAACATGGCCGTCGACACCCATTTCCATCCGCTGAAGGTGCGCTCCGTGCGTCCCGAGACCGACGAGGCCATGGTCGTCTCGTTCGACATCCCCGAGAGCTTGAGCGACCGCTTCCGCTTCACGCAGGGCCAGTACCTGACGCTGCGGCAGCGCATCGCCGGCGAGGAGGTGCGCCGCTCGTACTCGATCTGCGCGGGCATCGCCGACGGCGAGTTGCGCGTGGGCGTGCGGCGCGTGCGCGGCGGCCGCTTCTCCAACTGGCTGGCCGACAACTTGCGCGTCGGCGACACCATCGACGTGATGCCGCCGCAAGGCCGCTTCTTCGTGCCCATCGAGCCGGCGGCAGCGCGCAACTACCTGTGCGTGGCGGGCGGCAGCGGCATCACGCCGATGATCTCCATCATGAAGACGGTGCTGGCCAGCGAGCCGGGCAGCCGCATCACGCTGGTCTACGGCAATCGCCGCGCGGCCTCGACGATGTTCAAGGAAGAACTCGAGGACCTGAAGAACAGGTACGTCACCCGGGTATCGCTGCACCACGTGTTCTCGGAGGAGCGCGTCGACTCGCCGCTGAACCAGGGCGTGCTCGATCGCGCCAAGCTGGGCGAGTTCCTGCAGCACCTGATCGTCGCCGACCACATCGACCACGCGTTCATCTGCGGCCCGTTCATGATGAACGACGAAGCCGAGGCCGCGCTGCTGGCCGCGGGCGTCGCGGCCGAGCGCATCCACGTCGAGCGCTTCGGCGTGCCCATCCCGGCCGATACGGGCATGGGTGTGCAGTCCGCGCCGGTGCAGTCGCCCGCGCCGGGCGATGCGGCCGACTGCCACCTGACGGTCGTCCGCGACGGCGTCACGCACCAGATCGAGTACCACGAGGCCGACAACAACCTGCTCGACGCCTGCGCCCACGCGGGTCTGGACGTGCCGTATTCGTGCAAGTCCGGCGTGTGCGGCACCTGCCGCGCGCACCTGGACTCGGGCGAGGTGCGCATGACGCGCAACTACGCGCTCGAGAAGCGCGACCTCGACGCCGGCTTCATCCTCACCTGCCAGGCGCATCCGACGACCACCGAAGTCCGCATCTCGTTCGACCACCGCTGATGGCCCGAACCCGCTCCGCCACCTACGACGACCAGCGCGACACCATCCTCGCGCGGGCCGCGGAGCTGTTCGCCGACCAGGGCTACACGGCGACGTCGATGAACGACATCGCGGCGGCCTGCGGCGTCTCGAAGGCCGGGCTGTATCACTACTACCGCGACAAGCGCGAGCTGCTGTTCCAGATCACCGTGGGCCACGTCGCGCGGCTGGAGCAGTTCGTCGTCGAGGTGCTGGAGGAGACGCGGGACGCCGATGCCGACACGCGGCTGCGCGCGCTGATCCTGCGCTTCGTGCGCGAGTACGCCAACGCTCAGAACGAGCACCGCGTGCTGACCGAGGACGTGCGCTTCCTCGAGGACGCCGAGCGCGTGCAGGTGCAGGAGCCGCAGCGCCGCGTCGTGGCCGCGTTCGCCGATGCCATCGCCGCGGTGCGGCCCAACCTCGCGCGCAACGAGCTCGATCGTCCGCTCGCGATGCTGCTGTTCGGCATGATCAACTGGATGTTCACGTGGCTGCGCCCCGACGGCGGCCTGACGCACGAGCAGATGGCGCCGATCGTCGCCGACCTGTTCTTCGGCGGCCTCGAGGCGGTGCGCAAGCCGCGCGCCGCGGCACGCCAGAATGCCGCGATCCCTTCCCTGACCGATTGACCGACTGATTGATGGAGAGACCTCGATGAGCAACAAGATCCGTTCCTCGTTCCATGCCTTGATGGCCGCCGTGCTGACGCTGGCGGTCGGCACCGCGCTGGCCGACATCAACGTCGGCGTCACCGTGTCCGCCACCGGGCCCGCCGCGTCGCTGGGCATCCCGGAGAAGAACACGATCGCGCTGATGCCGCAGACCATCGCCGGCCAGAAGATCCACTACATCGTGCTGGACGACGGCTCCGACACCACCAAGGCCGTCAGCAACACGCGCAAGCTGATCACCGAGGACAAGGTCGACATCATCCTGGGCTCGACGGTGACGCCCAACTCGCTGGCGATGATCGACGTTGTCTCCGAGGCCAAGGTGCCGATGATCTCGATGGCCGCGTCGGCCAAGATCGTCGAGCCGATGGACGACAAGCGCAAGTGGGTCTTCAAGACGCCGCAGAACGACATCCAGATGTCGCTGGCCATCGCGTCGCACATGAAGGACCACGGCGTGAAGACGGTGGGCTTCATCGGCTTCGCCGACGCCTACGGCGAGGGCTGGTACGGCGAGTTCAGCAAGGCCGCGGCGCTCAAGGGCATCACGATCGTGGCCAACGAGCGCTTCGCGCGCAACGATTCGTCGGTGACGGCGCAGGTGCTCAAGCTCCAGGCCGCCAAGCCCGACGCGGTGCTGATCGCCGGCTCCGGCACGCCGGCCGCGCTGCCGCAGATCACGCTCAAGGAGCGCGGCTACGCCGGCCTGATCTACCAGACGCACGGCGTGGCCAACGCCGACTTCCTGCGCGTGGGCGGCAAGAACGTCGAGGGCACGTTCCTGCCCGCAGGCCCGGTGCTCGTGGCGCGCCAGCTGCCGGTGGGCAACCCCGTGCGCGTCTCGGCGATCGAGTATGTCGACACGTACGAGAAGGCCTACGGCAAGGACTCGGTGTCGACCTTCGGCGGCCATGCGTGGGACGCCGGCAAGCTGATGGCCGCGGCGATCCCCGTCGCCCTCAAGAAGGCGCAGCCCGGCACGCCGGAGTTCCGCGCCGCGCTGCGCGACGCGCTGGAGAGCACGAAGAACGTCGCCGGCGCGCACGGCATCTTCAACATGACGCCCACCGACCACCTCGGCCTCGACCAGCGCGCCCGCGTGATGGTCAAGATCGACAAGGGCGCGTGGAAGGTCCAGGAGTAAATCGATGAGCCAGCCCTTGCAACTCCAGAGCTACGTCGGCGGCCGCTTCGTCGGCGCGCGCGCGGGCGCCGCGCTCGCGAGCGCGATCGACGGCCGCACCGTGGCCTTTGCCCACGCCGACGAACTCGACTTCGGCGAAGCGGTCGATCACGCGCGCCGCGTCGGCGTGCCCGCGCTGCTGGCGCTCGACTTCCAGCAGCGCGCCGCGCGGCTGAAGGCGCTGGCCAAGTTCCTGATGGAGCGCAAGGAGCAGCTCTACGCAATCTCGCACCACACCGGCGCGACGCGCGCCGACAGCTGGATCGACGTCGAGGGCGGCGCCGGCACGCTGTTCGCGTACGCCAGCATGGGCTCGAACGAGCTGCCGTCCGGCAACCTGATCCACGAGGGCCCGGCGATGGCGCTGGGCAAGAAGGGCCAGTTCGCCGGCACGCACGTGCTGGTGCCGCGACGCGGCGTGGCCGTCCACATCAACGCGTTCAACTTCCCGATATGGGGCGCGCTCGAGAAGTTCGCGCCGACCTTCCTCGCGGGCATGCCCAGCATCGTCAAGCCGGCCACGTCGACGAGCTATCTGACCGAGGCGATGGTGCGCCTCGTCGTCGAATCGGGCCTGCTGCCCGAGGGCTCGCTGCAACTGGTGGTGGGCTCGACGGGCGACCTGCTCGATCGCGTCGACGGCCGCGACATCGTCACCTTCACGGGCTCGGCCGATACCGCCGCCAAGCTGCGCGTGCGGCCCAACCTGATCGCGAACAGCGTGCCCTTCAACGCCGAGGCCGACTCGCTGAACTGCGCGGTGCTGGCCGACGACGTCACGCCCGACGACGTCGAGTTCGACCTGTTCGTCAAGGAAGTGGCGCGCGAGATGACGGCCAAGGCCGGCCAGAAGTGCACCGCGATCCGGCGCGCGATCGTGCCGCGCAAGCACCTCGCGGCCGTCACCGAGCGCCTGAAGGCGCGGCTCGCGAAGATCGTCGTCGGCGATCCGTCGCTGGAAGGCGTGACGATGGGCGCGCTCGCGTCGCGCGACCAGCAGCGCGACGTCGCCGAGCGCGTCGCGCAGCTGGCGCGTGGCAACACGGTGCTGTTCGGCGCCGACGCCGGCTTCGCGCCGCGCGGCACCGGCACCGACCAGGGCGCGTTCTTCGCGCCGACGCTGCTGCTGTGCGAGCGCCCGGACATGAACTCCGCCGCGCACGACGTCGAGGCCTTCGGCCCGGTGTCGACGCTGATGCCCTACGACGAGTTCGACGAGGCGCTGGCGCTGGCCGAGCGCGGACGCGGCAGCCTCGTGGGCACGCTCGTCACGCGCGACCCGCATCGCGCGGCGCATGCGGTCGGACGTCTGGCGGCGCTGCATGGCCGCATCCTCGTCCTCGATCGCGACGCCGCCGGCGAGTCCACCGGCCACGGCTCGCCGTTGCCGTCGCTCAAGCACGGCGGCCCGGGCCGCGCCGGCGGCGGCGAGGAGCTGGGCGGCATCCGCGCGGTCAAGCACTACCTGCAGCGCGCTGCAGTGCAAGGTTCGCCGACGATGCTGGCCGCGGTCACCGGCGAGCACGTCAAGGGCGCGGCGGTGCACGAGTCGGGCGTCCATCCGTTCCGCCACGCGTTCGAGGACCTGACCGTCGGCGACTCGCTGCTGACGCACCGCCGAACCGTCACCGACGCCGACATCGTCGCCTTCGGCGGCATCTCGGGCGACTTCTTTTACATGCACTTCGACGAGATTGCGGCAAAGGCGTCTCCCTTCGGCAAGCGGATCGCGCACGGCTACTTCGTGCTGTCGGCCGCCGCGGGCCTGTTCGTCTCGCCGGCCGAGGGGCCGGTGCTCGCGAACTACGGGCTCGACACGCTGCGCTTCGTCAAGCCGGTGGGCATCGGCGACACGATCCGCGCGCGCCTCACCTGCAAGCGCAAGATCGACCGCAACAAGGTCGGCGCCGACGGGCGAGGGCAGGGCGTGGTGGCCTGGGACGTCGAGGTGACGAACCAGGACGGCGAGGTCGTGGCGAGCTACGACATCCTGACGCTGGTCGCCAAGCGGACGGAGCCGGCGGCCGCCGCCTGAACCCCGCGGGGTATCCGGACTGTTGTCGGGCAGCCCACGGCCGCGTTGTGGCACGGGGCTTGCTCGACAGGGAATGCCCCAGTCGGTGGCTGAGAGTTTATACAGTAAGTGTGGTATAGTTACGCCTGCACGGGGCGGAACATCTTCACGTTCTCCGCCCTGTTCCTACCCCGGAAGGATCATCACTCGATGTCGAAGCAAGAAGTCAAGACCACCCTTGGGGCCGACGGCCTGCGCTATCGCTCCAAGGCCGCAGGATCCCCTTTCGCCGCCACCGGCGCCTTTGGCGCTGCCACGATGTCGTGCTTTCTCTGCGGCAAGCATCGTCCCCGTGCCCAGCTGAAGACCCGCAAGCTCCTGGGCCGCGCCCAGTCGGTCTGCGCTCCCAGCTGCAAGGAGGCCGACGCGCAGCCGGCTTGATGCATGACTGCGGGGCGCCCGACCGGCTCCGCAAGATGCTTCACGGACGCACGCCCTCGGGCGTGCGTTTTGTTTTTGGGCGCTGCCCGGGCCGTTGACGTCGATCAGCCCCGCCATCAGGCTGGTTGCCGCTGGCGCTATGCGCTGGCGCCGCTAAGCTGCGGGGTCCGTTCAGACAGGAAGCGTGCCATGCCCGAACTCCACTCGTCCCTGCTCCAGTCCACGCTGCATGCCGAGCTGCGGGCCGCGTGGAAGGCCGTCCACGCCGCGCATGCGGGCGAGGGCCTATACGGCTTCGGCGTCGTCACCACCGACTCGGCCAGCACGCTGTCGGTCACGGCCTTCAGCGAGGCGGGCCTGGAGGCAGCCGTCGCGGCGGCGCTCGTCAGCAAGCGCGGCAAGGGCCGCGATCCCGCGCTCGTCCGACAGAACCTGCGCTGGAGCCTCGTCGACTCGCCGCTGCACGAAGAGGGCGCCGACCTGCTGCCGGAGGCCAACCTGCTCGTCCAGGAGCTCGATGCCGAGGCCGACGAGGACGACGACTTCGACGCCGACGATTTCGAGGAGGGCGCCGAGTTCGACGATGTCGACGACGAGGGCGAGACGCTCGACACCCTCGTCGACGAGGTCTTCGAGATCGCCGTCGAGGCGCTGCAGGACCTGGACGAGGAAGGCCTGTTCGGCAGCGGGCCCGAGCGCGAGCGCCTGGTGCTGTGCGTGTGGAAGGCCGACCAGTCCAACCTCGAGCGCTACGACTTCGCCAGGATGCTGAACCCGCCGGCGGTCGCCCGGCGCTTCGGCGAGGAGATGAACGCCGGCAACCAGGCGTTCTACAAGCTGTACCTGCCGGACGAGGCGCTGCCGGAGGACGATGTCTTCGAGTGACTGCAGGCATCCCGCCGGTGTCTTCGCGCCCGTCGTCGACGCCAACCGCTGCGAAGGCAAGTCGGCCTGCGTCGCCGAGTGTCCGTACGACGTCTTCGTCGTGTGCCGGCGCGAACGCGGCGAGTTGCCGCAGCTGACGATGCTGGGCACGCTCAAGTGGTGGGTGCACGGCGGCCAGCAGGCCGAGGTGCTGCGCGCCGACCAGTGCCACGGTTGCGGGCTGTGCGTCAGCGCCTGCCCCGAGAGCGCGATCACCTTGCAGCGGGTTGGTACCGGTTCCACGAAGTCCTGATAGCCTTGCGGCATGTCCGAGTCTTCCGCCTTAGCTTCCGACGCCACGCGCGTCGTCCCCTCCGTGCGCGCCAGCCAACTGGCCGTCGCCTCGCTTTTCGGCGCGCTGGGCTTCGGCTACGGCACGTGGACGTCGCGGCTGCCGGCGATCAAGGCTTCTCTCGGCCTGAGCACCTCGCAGGTCAGCGTCGTGCTGCTGTCCGCGGCGATCGGCTCGGTCCTGTCGTTTCCGGTGACGGCCGCGGCGTTGCACAAGCTCGGTTCGCGCGGCGCGAGCGTGCTGGCGGGATGCCTGCTCGCGGCCGGGCTCGTCGCGCTGGGCCTGGCACCGAGCTGGATGCTGGCCTGCATCGTGATGTGCTTGTACGGCGTGATCGCCAGCACGATGGATGTCGCGATGAACGCGCAAGGTGTGGAGGTCGAGCGCGCGACGGCGGTGCCGGTGATGTCGCG
The DNA here is from genome assembly GCF_023231945.1 of Scleromatobacter humisilvae. Taxonomy (GTDB): domain Bacteria; phylum Pseudomonadota; class Gammaproteobacteria; order Burkholderiales; family Burkholderiaceae_C; genus Scleromatobacter; species Scleromatobacter humisilvae. The sequence goes on along the minus strand of NZ_JAJLJH010000001.1, from coordinate 484,346 downwards.
GCTGCACGCGGTCTTCAGCCTCGGCACGATGGCCGGCGCGTTCCTCGCGTCCAGCATCGTGGGCTTCACGACCTCGGTGCCCGTGCACTTCGCGGTCGCCGCGCTGGTCGTGCTGGCCGCGACGCTGCTGCCGCGCGCGGGGCTCGTCGCCGACGCGAACGCCATCGACGGCGGCACGCGCTCGTTCGCGCTGCCGCGCGGCGCGGCCCTGCTGATCGGCGCGATGGCCTTCCTCGGCATGATCGTGGAGGGCTCGATGGTCGACTGGTCGACGCTTTACCTGAAGGAACGCGCCGCGGCCTCGCAGCAGGTGGCGCCGCTGGGCATCGCGAGCCTGCAGGGCGCGATGCTGGTGACGCGCTGGTTCGGCGATCGCGCGCGCGTGCGCTGGGGCGCGCGCCGGCTGCTGTTCGGCGGCTCGCTGCTGGCGGGCCTGAGCCTCGCCGCAGCGCTCCTGATCGGTGGCGTCTGGCCCGCGCTGGTGGGTTTCGGGCTGTTCGGTATCGGCGTGGCGACGGTGTCGCCGTGCGTGTACGCGGCCGGCGCGCGCGAGGGCGGCGTCGCGCTGGCGGCGGTGATGACGCTGGGCTCTCTCGGCTTCCTCGTCGGCCCGCTGGTGATCGGCGCGGTGGCGCAGGCCACCAACCTGTCGTGGGGCATGGCCGTCGTCGCCGCGTCGGCGATCGCGCTGGCGGCGCTGTCGCGGCGCGTGCGCTGGGACTAGCGCTCGAAGAGCATCACGCGCCAGCGCGTGTCGGTCTGCGGCGTCGGGATCTCGTCGTGGCGCAGGAGCGCGAAGCCGAGGTCGACCAGCAACTGCTCGACACGCGGCGTTGCGTGGTTGGTGAACGCGCGCCCGTCCGGGTCGCGGCCGTCGGCCAGCAACTCGGGCAGCATCTCCGGCACGGCCATCAGCAGGCGCGCCCGCGGCCGCAGCACGGCGCTCAGTGCCGCGAGCGACGCGGGCAGCGCGTCGTCGGGCACGTGCATCAGCACCGCGCTGCAGGCGACGCCGTCGAAGCCGCCGCCGAAGGGCTGGCCCAGCGCGGGCAGCGCGGCCGCCTCGACGCGTCCGCGCAGGCGCGCGTCACGCGCGAGCGCCTGCGCGCGCATCGCGTCGTTGGGCTCGACGCCAAAGGCATCGAAGCCCATGTCCAGCAGCGCGACGATGTCGCGGCCCTTGCCGCAGCCCACGTCCAGCACGCGCGCGCCGGGCGCGAACGCGGACTCGAAGTGGCGCGACATCGCGCTGCGCGGGGCCTCCTCGCCGGCGACGGCCCAGCGATCGTAGAACGCCGTCGTGCCGGGCGCGATGGTCATTGGCAGCGGCCCGTGCCGGTGAGCAGTTGCAGCGCGTTGCGCGGGCCGGTCGCCTGGCCCCTGGGCATCGCCGTGCGCGCCTCGATCTGGCCGCCGCACGACGCCTTCGAGCGCGTCATCTGGTGCACGAACCACACGCCGCCGAGCGCGAGCGCCACCCACGCGCCCAGGCCGAGCGCGATCAGCATCCATTCCCGGCGCGTGAGCCGTGACCGTCGCGTGGCTGGTTCGTGCTGCGGCATCGTTCGAGCGGCGAACGCTTCGGTCAGAGATCGCGCAGGTCGGGGCCGGCGCCGCCGACTTGCTGCAGGCGCTTCGGCGGCCAGTTCTGCGTGCTGTTGTAGATCAGCAAGCCGCCGACGATGGTGCCGATCGGGAAGCCGAACAGCATCAGCACGCCGACGATGACCGAGCCCGTCTTCGCGATGCCGTTGCGGTTGCGCGCACCGACCGCCAGCGCCGCGTGGAGCGCAACGACGGCGCCGAAGAACAATGCGACGGCAGCGGCCGCGCCCCATTCGTGCTCGCGGACGCTGCCCATCGACGCGAAGGCGAAGACCGCCACGATCAGCAGACCCAGCACGCCGTAGATCCAGGCGATCGTGCGGTGAATGTCGGCCGTCGTATCGGCATGGCGTGCGGGGACTTGTTTCGGACTCCAGTCCTGGCCGGTCGATGTCGTGTTCAAGAGGCCTCCTCAGCGGTTGTTGTGACGCGAAGCTTACCGCGGCCGACAAGGGCATCGCGGCCGGTGCGCGCGTGCTTTGCCTGGAGCCGCGAGAATGCGGACATGCACCTGCCTTCGAGTTCCCCCCGCCATCCGTCCGTGCGCCGCACGCTTGTCTGCGCCGTGCACATCGCGATCGGCCTGCTTGCGACCGCCGCGACCGCCGCCGACAACGGCATGCCGCAGCCCGCAAGGATCGTCACCGACGACGTCGTCTATGACCACTCGCAGGTCGAATGGTCCGAGGCCTACCTGCAATGGGTCGCGACGTTCGCGCGCGGCAACAGCCCGGTCTCCGACACCACCGGTGCGCTGTGCGCCGCGAAGCAGGAGGGCGACGTGTGGTTCCTCGCGACGTCGGACGGCACGGGGCCGGTCGAGCGCAGCTGCACCATTCCGAATGGCAAGACCTTGTTCGTGCCGCTCGCCACCACGGTGGAGCGCTCGGGCAACAAGGAGCCGGTCTGCGAGTCGATGGCGCGCCTCGCCTCGGGCAGCCTCACGCACGTGAGCCAGCTCACGATGACGATTGACGGCGTGGCGGTCGACAACATGCCCAGCCACCGCATCCCCACCGGCGACTGCTTCGCGCTCGGCGCGCGCCAGTTCCCGCCGTCGCGTGCGAAGACGGCGGTCGCCGACGGCTGGTACGTGATGCTCGCGCCGCTGTCGGCCGGACCGCACACGATCGTCGTCAACGCGCGCTATGACAGCACGCCGTTGTCGACGACATACCACCTGGACGTGCGTTAGTCGAGATCCTTGCGGTTCTCGATGATGCGCGAGATGAGGCCGTACTCGATGGCTTCCTCGGGGCCCATCCAGTTGTCGCGCTCGATGTCGACCAGCACCTTCTCGAGCGGCTGGCCCGTTTCCTTCGCGATGACCTTGGCGATGCGCTCGCGGGCCTTGATGATCTCGCGCGCCATGATCGCGATGTCGGTGGCCTGGCCGCCGGCGCCGCCGCTGGGCTGATGGATCAGGAAGCGCGTCTGCGGCAGGCAGAAGCGGCGTTCCTTGGGCACGGACAGGAACAGGTGCGTCGCCGCGCTGCCGACCCAGCCGGTGCCGATCATGCGCACCGGGGCCGAGATGAAGCGGATGACGTCGTGCACGGTGTCGCCCGACTCCAGGTGGCCGCCCGGCGAGGACACGAGCATGTCGATCGGCTCCTTGGGCGAGTCGGCGTCGAGGGCGATCAGGCGGCGCACCGTGTCGGCGGCGGACTGGTCGTTGATCGCGCCGAACACCAGCACCGTGCGCGACTTGAAGGCCTTTTCTTCGAGGAAGGAGCTGCGGGCGTCGGCATGCGCGGCGGCGGGCGGGGGGGATTCCATGTGCATTTGAGTGAGCTCCGGATTTGTCTCAGGTGCCAAGCGTACCGCGTTCCGCGGCCCCGACGCGGCACGCGGGTCGGTCGAGTTGCTCGACGATGCGGAGCAGGTGGAGACGATGGCCGCAAGTTCAACGGCCGGCCGCGGAAATCGACGAACGCGCGCAGGCGGGACCGCAAATGAAAGGCGGGACGAAGGGTCGCCCCTCGTCCCGCCCGATCACGCCGAAGCGCCGCGGCTTACTTCAGCAGCTGCGTGATGATCGCCGGCTTCGGGCTGCCCCAGCCGGTCACCAGGTCGAAGTTGGTGCCGGCGGAGTAGCTGCCCGACTTGCCGCTGGTGACGTCGTGGAAGCCCGTCGAGTAGCTCGAGGTCACGTTCTGCGAGTAGATCTTCGGGTTGAAGAAGCCCACGTTGCCCTTGCCCTGCGAGGCGGCCTGCTGGTTGGCCAGCGCGACCAGGCCGGCCCACATCGGGGCGGCGAAGCTCGTGCCGCCGTAGGCGTTGGCCTGGCAGGTCGTCTGGTTGTCGCAGGTGTAGAACGTGAAGTTGGCGTTGGCCGCCACGTCCGGACCGTTGCGGTAGCTCGTCGAGCCCTTGTTGGTCGACGTGATCACGCCCGCGGTCTGCTGCCAGGTCGGGATCTTGATCTTGTTGGGCGAGATGCCGCCGCCCGAGTCGACCCAGGCGGTCTCCGACTTCCAGGCGCCGCCGGCCGAGGCCGTGACGAGATCCGTGCCGCCGACCGCGATGATGTTCGCGTCGTCGGCCGGCCAGGATTCGGCGTTGCCGGACTTCGTCCACGTCGAGTTGTCGCCCGACGCGACGAAGAAGCTCTGGCCCTGCACGGCCATCTTCTCGAAGTACGGATCGAGCGTGCTCGCGTCGGCGGGCGTCCAGCCCCACGAGCAGCCGATCGCGCCGGCCAGCGGGCTGTGCGTGGTCATTGCGCTGATGATGGCGGTGTCGGTGGAGCCGACATACATCTCGAGGCCGGCCAGGCCCGGGGCCATGCCCAGCGCCTGGGTGATGTCGAGCTCCTGCTCGCCGTCGTCGCACTTGTTCTTGGCGGTGCACGAGGTGCTGGTGCCGTCGGTGGAGATCAGCGTGACCGGCACCTTGTTCGTCTGGCCGATGTTCTTGTAGTACGTGGTCAGGTCGGCCAGGTCGGTGCCGTAGTACTCGAACAGCGCGACGTGCTGGCCGGCGCCGGTCAGCGAGCCGCTGCCATAGTAGGCGGCGCGCATGTCGCTGCCCAGGAACGAGGCCGACGGGCCCGAGCCGGTGGTGGCGTGCGAGACGACCGCGTCCTCGGAGATGCCGCGGGCGGCGGCGTAGTCGGTGCGCTTGACGTACTTGGGCTTGGGGATGGAGAAGTTGTCCATGCCCGAGACGTGCCACAGCTTGACGGCGAGGTCGGTCGTCGGCTCTCGGTCGGGCGAGAAGAACGTGCGGTTCTCGGTCGGATGCTTGTAGTTGCGCATCGTCACGTGGAAGGCCTTCTCGACCTTGTCGATCGAGCCCTGCACCTGCAGGTCCATGCCGTCGCGCGTGCCGCCGGTCACCTTCAGGCCGCGCTCTTCCATGTAGCTGCGCACGGCCTCGTAGTCGGCTTGCGTCGGGCCGAAGCGCTCGGTGAATTGCGCCGGGGTGATGTAGTGGCGGAACATCGGGCTGTCGGGATCGGTGATCGCGCGCGCCAGCGCCTGCAGGCCTTCGCGGTCACGCACGGGCAGCACGATGTCGAGGTTCATCACCTGGGTCGCGGCGGGGGTGCCGACCATCTGGGCCTGGCCGCCCGGGATCTCGGCGTGCACGTGCTTCGTGTGCGCGCCTTCGGCCTGCGCGCCCAGCGACAGCGTGCCGAGCGCGGCCATCAGCGCCAGGCTGACCTTGCGGCGCGCACCAATATGAGTTCCGATATTCCCCAATTTGGACATTTGAATCTCCGAGATGGACAGGTGATGGGGATAAGGTGATCCCCGGGCCGCGAAATATAAATGCGGCTTCTCGGCGAGTTGAACGCTCGCTAACCATCATCTCGTTTTCCCGTGGGTATTCGGCGCGTTGTTTGCGAACCATGAAAACCATGTCGCGACGGCGATAGCCCTGATCGGCATAGGCGGATACTGGGATCGCGCGATTGCACGGCGCCGCGTTCGCAGGTCTCGCGAACGAGGCAGGGGTGGCGCGGCAGGCCGCGCTCGGCGATGCGGCCGGCCTCGCGACAGAAACGAAACGGCGTCGCTGCAATTGAATACCGCAAACCGGGTAGCTCGAATGCCAATTGCGAACTATTCAAATGAAAAGGCGGCCGATGTGGATGTTCGTGCCACCTGCAATACCCGATTCCCGGTACTGCCCGCCAACCTGTCGTTAGGCTTTCAAACTATTGTCGATTTCGAAGTTAGGGGGTGCGATGAAATCAATTTCCGGCGCAGTGGGAAATAGTTTAAACCTCAACCAGTCGGTCGACCCTCAATCCTCCAGCGCGATCAGCTCCGCCACCGTCTGCCGGCGCCGGATCACGCGCGAGGTGGCACCGTCGACCAGCACCTCGGCCGCCAGCGGCCGCGTGTTGTAGTTGGAGCTCATGGACGCGCCGTACGCGCCGGCGTCGTGGAAGACCAGCAGGTCGCCCGTCTCGGCCGGGGCGATCTCGCGGGCCTCGACGACGCCGCCGGCGTCCTGCGTGAACACGTCGCCCGATTCGCACAGCGGGCCCGCGACCACCGTGGGCACGCGCTCCGCGCCGCGTGCCAGTTCCGCGCGGACGTCCGCGTTGGTGCAGGCGATGACGCTGATCGCGTGGTGGCCGCCGTACATGGCCGGACGGACGAGGTCGTTGAAGCCCGCGTCGCACAGCACGAAGTGGTTGCCGCCCATCTCCTTGACCGCGCGCACCTCGGCGAGCAGCGCGCCGGACTCGGCGACGAGGAAGCGGCCCGGCTCGATCTCCAGATGCACCGCGTGGCCCAGTTCCGCGGCCAGGCGCCGGCGCGCGGCGTCCCAGAGGCTGAAGTAGTGCGCGGTGTCGACGCTGGCGTCGCCTTCGCGGTACGGGATCGACAGCCCGCCGCCGGCCGAGATCGCCGTGACGTCGTGGCCGAGCGCGACGACGTCGCTGACGTGCTGCACCATCGCGTCGCACACGCGCTCCAGGTGCGCGTAGTCGACCCCCGAGCCGATGTGCATGTGCAGGCCGACGAGCCGCAGGCCGTGGCGCGCGATGGCTTCGAGCGCGGCAGGCAGGTCGGTCGGCCAGATGCCGTGCTTGCTGTGCTCGCCGCCGGTGTTGGTCTTGCGGCTGTGGCCATGACCGAAACCCGGGTTGATGCGCAGCCAGAGGCGATGGCCGCTCGCGCGTTCGCCGAGATGCTCGCCGAGTTGCTCGATCATCGCCACCGAGCCGGCGTTGACGGGAATGCCGTGCTGCGCGACGAGTTCCAGCGTCGCCCGGTCGATCTCGTCGGCGGTGAAGACGATGCCGCTGTGTTCGCCGCGCGCGTCGTAGCCCGCGTGCAGCGCGCGCTGGATCTCGCCCGCCGAGACGGCGTCGACCTGCACGCCGAGCGAGCGCAGCAAGCGCAGCACGTGCGTGTTGGAGCAGGCCTTCTGCGCGAAGCGCACGGTGTCGAACTGGCGCAGGCGCTCGACGCGGGCGCGGATGGTGTCGGCGTCGTAGACCCACAGCGGCGTCGCGTGCGCGGCGGCCAGCGACTGCAGGCGTTCGTCGGTGAAGGTGGCGGGGGCAGGGTGCTGGAGCGTCGTCATGCCCCATGGTGCCCGGCGATCTCATATCAGTCCAATGCTTTGGCTTGGCTGGTCGTTCCACATTTGATATGGTTGGCGGATGCCCGAAGCCAGCCTGCTGACCCACCGCCACGTCGACGTGTTCCGCGCCGTGATGACCGCCGGCAGCGTCACCGGCGCGGCCGAGGCGCTGTTCACGTCGCAGCCGACGATCAGCCGCGAGCTGTCGCGCATGGAGTCGCTGCTGCGCCTGTCGCTGTTCGACCGCGTGCGCGGCCGGCTGCGGCCCACCGCGCAGGCCTATGCACTGTTCGACGAGGTGCAGCGCTCGTACGCAGGCCTGGAGCGCGTGGCCGACACCGCGCTCCGCCTGCGCCAGTTCACCGAGGGCCAGCTGTCGCTCGCGTGCCTGCCGGCGTTCTCGCACGCGCTGCTGCCGGGCGCGTGCGCGCGCTTCCAGGCGGCCCATCCGGGGGTCAGCGTGTCGGTCAACCCCTACGAATCGCCGCTGCTGGAGGAGCGCCTGGCCGCGCAGGCGCACGACCTGGGCCTGACCGAGCACGACAGCGCGCCGTCCGGCGCGCAGGTCACGCTGCTGATGGAGTTCGACGAGGTCGCCGTGCTGCCGGCGGGCCATCCGCTGCTCGCGAAGAAGCGGCTCGCCGCGCGCGACTTCGCCGGCCAGGCCTTCGTCAGCTTCCATCCGCGCGACCGCTACCGGCAGTCGGCCGACAAGGTGTTCGCCGAGGCCGGCATCGACCGCCAGCTCGCGGTCGAGACCGACAGCGCGGTGGCCGTCTGCGCGATGGTGCGGCACGGGCTCGGGCTGGCCATCGTCAACCCGCTGACGGCGCTCGCGCTGTCCGGCCCGGGCTCGGGCATCGAGGCGCGGCCGCTCGCGTTCTCGATACCCTTCCGGGTGTTCTCGGTGCGGCCGTCGCACCGGCCCGGCAATCCGCTGGTGGCGCGCTTCGAGGCCGCGCTGCGGGCCGAGTGCGGCGCGCTCGGCGAGGCGGTCGCGCGCGCGTGGGGCCGCGCGCGCAGGCGCTGAATTCGCCGGCAGCGAAGCACGCCTTGGCGAGCCGAGAACCCGCGACGGAGCCATGGCTGGCGGCAAGCCCTAGAGTGGGCCATCGCTGCCGTGGGCAGTGTCCGAAAGGCCCCGCATGACCGCCACGTCCAAGCTCGACCCCGCGCTGCTGCCGGGGCTTTTGTCCCAGCTCCCGGGCTGGTCGCTCGACTCCGACGCCGCCGCGATCTCGCGCCACCTGGAGTTCGCGGACTTCAACGAGGCCTTCGGCTTCATGGCGCGCGTCGCGCTCGTCGCCGAGCGGCGCGACCATCATCCCGACTGGTCGAACTCGTACAACGTCGTCGACGTGACGCTGACCACGCACGACGCGCACGGCCTGACGATGAAGGACATCGAGCTGGCGCGCTTCATCGACCGCGCGGTCGAAGGCAAGTGAGCCGCGGGCGCGCGTGACGCGCGCCCGCGCGGGACGGGTCAGTCGCGTTGGCGGGACGTGCCCGTCAGGATGTCGACCATGTGCACCTCGGGCGCGCCGCCCAGCAGCGACAGGCCGGTCATGCCCAGCGCGCGCGGGATCTGGCCGGTGAGGTGGGCGAAGCGGCTGGCGTTGTCGGCGAACACGGCGAAGGTGCCGAAGTGGGACTCGTCGTACTGGTTGGCGAACCACGCGAGCGTGCCCGCCTCCTTCTCGACCAGCGGCAGGCAGTCGCGCATCATCTTGGCGACCTCGGCCTCCTTGCCGGGCTTGGCCTTGAAGCGCAGCACCAGGCCCTTGGCGACGCCCTCGAGCACCTGGGGCATCTTGCTGCCCAGGATCTCGACCTTCGTGATGCGCGGAGCGGCGGTCATCAGCCTGTGCTCGGCGCCGACCAGCGTGGCCATCGCCGTGCCGGCGAGATGGGCCTCGCGGCCGGCCTCGTCCTCGAAGCTGGAGAGCACGCCGAACTCGCCGCGCATGTAGCGGATGCCGAACCACGCCCGCGTGGTCTTTTCCCAGGAGACCTCGGTGGCCAGGTCCTCGAGGAAGGTGTCCATCGTGTCTTCGTCGGTCTGCGATTCGAAGCGGAACAGCAGGGCTTTGGTGATCATCGATTTCCTTTCGGGTGTCTCCGGGCGCCGCCCCCGGCGGAGCCCATCCTTGAGACATATCCTACCCAGGAACGATGACGGCCGCTCAGGGTGTTGTCCCTGGGCACCAGGGCGAGCCCTTCCTCACGAGGATGGATCGAAGGATCGCTGCATGAGTCCGATGCGCTGATCGCGACTCAGCGCCGCACCCTCGACGAGCAGCGCGGCGAGATGCGCCGGCTGCAATGCAGCGGCGAGCATGGCCTTGGTCTGCTCGCAGACACGGGCCTCGTTGGCCCAGCCCACGTTTCCACGGAACCGTTGCTGGATGCAGCTTCCCAGCAGGCGCGCGGCGTCTTCGAGGCGACCGCGGCGCGCGCCTATCAGCGCCGCGCCGGCCAGCTGCGTGTCGGCGAAGAATTGCTCCCGGGCGACCGGCAGCGCGCGCGCTGCGATGGCGCGGGCGCCTTCCGTGTCGTGGGCGAGAAGATGCACGAAGCTCAGCAAGGCCAACGCGCCGACCTGCCCGAAGGCCTGGCCGGTGGCCGCCGATTCCTCGCACAGCGCTTCCAGCATCGGCGTGGCCTTGGCCTCCTGGCCGGACAGCACCATGGCGTCGGCCAGGAATATGCCGGCGCGCAGTTCGTCCTGCGTCGCGCCGGCGCGGCGGCACAGCGTGAGCATCTGCGCCGCCGCGTCGTGATAGGCCCGCGCCTCGCGCTGCAGCATGTTCGCGAAGGCGCTGGCGTACGCGTGCGACGCCAGCAGCCGCGGCGGCCACGAGGCCGAGGCCAGGCGCGCGGCTTCCGCGAGAAGCTGTCGCGTGGTCGCGGCATCGCCTTCGGCGCTGTGCCGCATCGCCAGCGCGCCGAGCGCGCGGTAGACCTGGCGCGCATCGCCGCGTTCGCGCCAGGCGGCGAGCCGGCTTTCGAGCCCGAAGCGCGATGGCCACGGCCGCGATGGCTGCAGTTCCATGAAGAAGGTCGATACGTTCCAGAGACCCGCGCAGCGCGCATGGCTCGCCTCGTGCGGTGCGAGAGGCTGCAGCAGCGTCCTCGCCATCGTCTTGCGACGCAGCACGGCACCGCCGATGTTCTGGAGGTAGTCCCACAACTGCGCGGTCTGCGCCAGGTCGCCAGCGAGTTCCAGGTCGCCCGCAGCCACGGAGTCCTCCAGGGCCGCCACGACGTCGGGCTGCACGTTGGCGAAAGCGCCGAGCCAGGCCTCGTCGCCCGACTCCCAGAACTCGGCCTCGGACGCTCGCGCGAGCCGCGCCATCGTCGCGCGCCAGCTCGCGCGGGCCGCGTCGGCGCGTCCCGAGCGCAGCAATCCTCCGGCGGCATGCATGCGAGTGCTCTCGAGCAGGCGAAAGCAGCCGGGCTCGCCCGGATCGTGCTGCACCAGCGACTTGGCCACCAGCGAAGACAGGATGCCCGCGGCGGCCGGCGTGCTGTCGGTGGCCACCATGTCGAGCGCGTTCGCAAGCCGGAACGATGCGGTGAAGGTCGACAGGCGCTGCAGCGCGTCGAGTTCGTCGGGCGACAGCAGGCGGCAGCTCCAGTCCAGCGCCGCCTGCAGCGCCTGTTGGCGCCGGGGGACGTCGGCGCGCGCCGAATTGAGCAGGTCGAAACGCTGGCTCAGCATGCCATGCAGCGCCTCCAATCCCAGCGTCGGCAGGCGCGCGGCGGCAAGTTCGATCGCCAGCGGAAGGCCGTCGAGATCGCGGCACAGCGAGATGGCAAGCGGCAGCTGCGCATCGGCCAGGACGAAGCGGCGATCGACCGTGCGCGCGCGCTCGAGCAGCAGCGCCAGTGCCGGCGCGCTTCGCACGACGTCGTCCGGCGCACCCTCCGCGGGCATCTGCAGCGGTTCGATCCGGTAGCAACGTTCGCTTCCCAGGTGCAGCGGTACCTGCGACGTCGCCAGGACCTGCACGCCCGGCGCCGCCTCGAGCACGCGGCGCAGCAGCGGCGCGAGCTCGGCGGCCAGGTGCTCGCAGTTGTCGAGGACGATCAGCATGCGGCAGGGTCGCAGCGTGCGCGCCAGGCTGGACGCCGCATCGCCGGGCGCCAGCGGCTGGCCGGTCGCGGTGGCGATGGCGTCGGCCAGCGGATCGGCGGAGGCCAGGGCGGCCAGGTCGGTCCACCAGACGCCGTCGGTGTAGCGCTCGATCATGGCGTGGGCGACCGCCAGGGCGACGCGGGTCTTGCCGATGCCGGCGGGTCCGACGACGGTGACGAGCCTCGCGCCGGCCAGTTCGGCCGCCAGCAGCTCGCAGTCGCTCGCGCGGCCGATCAGCTCGTTGTCGGGCAGCGGCAGGTTGTGCGGGTTGCCGGAGACCCGAAGTGAGCTTGCGGCGTCGCTCGCTCGCCGTCGCGGCCGCTCGTGCGGCTGCGGGGCGGCGCTCTTCGCAGCGCCGGCCGCGGGCTCGAGGATGGCGGTGAACCGATAGCCGCGTCCGGGGTTCGTGGCGATGGCGTCCGCACCCAGGACTTTGCGCAGGGCACTGATCTGCACCTGCAGGTTGTTCTCCTCCACGACCAGGCCCGGCCAGACGAGGTCCATCAGCTCGCCCTTGCTGACCATCCTGTCGCGCCGCTCCACGAGCACGGTCAGCACGTCGAGCGCGCGGGCGCCGAGGGTCGCCGGCTGCCCGCGCACGAACAGCTGCCGTCGCGACGGATGGAACTCGAAGTCCCCGAAGCGGTGACCGGCCGGGTCGGCGGCCTCTGTGGACATCTGGACTCCCGTCTGGCCAGCAAGCGGCACCTCCGCCGGTCGTCTTCAGGACGTTTAAGGACGGCTCAGGCGGCTCAAGGACATCTCGGTGCCGGCTGCCCACACTGGAGTCTCCCATTCAACTCCAGGAGCAGGAGAGCACGATGACTTCCGGCATTCGTTCTTCATTCTCGATCCGCGCACTGGCGCTCGCAATCGCGATGTCGTCGATCAACATAGGGGGGCCGATGCTGCTGCTCGGAGGGAGCATGCCGGCGGCCGCCGCCGACGGCGAGGCGCCCGCGTCCGCCGCCTGCGCGCCGCTGACCGCCGCGCAGCAGCACGTCCTCGACGCGGCCGCGGACGGCGTGGGCGCGCTGCGCAACCACCTGTGGATCCGGCGCGGCATCCGCAACGACGGTCTCGTCGACACGGTCAAGTGGATCGACGACTACCGGGCGCGCGCGGCCGGCTGCGCGTTGTCGGCCGGGCAGCTCGCCCAGGCCGAGCCGCCGCAGCCGCCGGCGGACGGGCGGCGCTGAGAGCGCATGCGCCGTCGGCTCAGCGCTGCGCGAGTTCCGGCACCGGCTCGATCAATTCGTCGATCGGCGCAGGCTCGTGCATCAGGAAGCCCTGCGCGAAATCGACGCCCATCGCGTGCAGGCGCTCGAGCACGGCGGGCTTGTCGACGAACTCGGCCACCGTCGTCAGGCCCATCACCTTGGCGACGTCGGCGAAGCAGCGCACGGCCACCTCGTCGAGCGGATCGTCGACCAGGTCGCGCACGAACTGGCCGTCGATCTTGAGCGTGTCCACGCGCAGCGTCTTCAGGTAGCCGAACGAGGCCGCGCCGGCGCCGAAGTCGTCGAGCGCCACCTTGACGCCGTGCTCGCGCACCTGGTCGATGAAGGCGGCGGCGTCGGCGATGTTGGTGACGGCGGCGGTCTCGGTGATCTCCAGGCACAGCGCGCCGCAGATCCGCGGCCCGGCCCGGGCGAGCACCTCCAGCGCCCAGCGATGGAAGGTCTTGTCGCCCACCGACTGGCCCGACAGGTTCACGCTCAGCAGCTCGATGCGCGACGGATCCTCCAGCGCCGCCATCCAGTCGACGACGCGGCGCAGCACCCAGCGGTCGATGCGCGAGGCGAGGTGGAAGCGCTCGGCGGCCGGCAGGAAGGCGCCCGGCGCCACCAGCGGGCCGTCGCCCTGGCGCATGCGCAGCAGCACCTCGGCGTGCACGCCTGGCGTGGCCGACGGCGCGCCCCTGAGCGGCGTCAGGCGCTGCGCGTAGAGCACGAAGCCGTCCTCGTCCAGCGCATGCTCGATGCGCGTGACCCACTGCATCTCGTACTGGCGCTCGCGCATCGCGACATCGGTATCGAACCAGGTGTGGACGCGGTTGCGGCCGGCCTCCTTGGCCGCGTAGCAGGCGGTGTCGGCCGCCTGCTGGATCGCCGCCGTCGTCTGCCAGCGGCGGTCGACCGGCACCAGGCCGATGCTCATGCCGATGCGGAAGCGCCGCTCCTCGTGCACGAAGCGGAAGTCGTCCATGCGGTCGCACAGCTTCTGCGCGACGCGCTGCGCCTGGTCGACGGTGCAGCGCTCCATCAGGATCGCGAACTCGTCGCCGCCCAGCCGCGCGACGGTGTCGCGCGTGCGCACGCTGTCGACGAGCATGCGCGCCATCTGCTGCAGCAACTGGTCGCCGACCGTGTGGCCGCAGGCGTCGTTGACCAGCTTGAACTGGTCGAGGTCGATGTAGAGCAGCGCGTGCTCGCCGCCGCTGTCCTGCGCCGACTGCAGCAGCCGGCCGACGCGCGCCTCGAATTCCGTGCGGTTGACGAGCCCTGTCAGCGCATCGTGCGTCGCGCGCCAGCTCATCTCGCCGGTCAGGCGCCGCTGCTCGCTGACGTCGTGGAACACCAGCACCGTGCCCAGCACCGTGCCGTCGTCGCGGCGGATCGGCGCGATGGAATCCTGGATGCCGAACTCGTCGCCGTTGCGCGACAGCAGCAGCGTGTTGGTGGACTGCGCGACGCGCCGGCCCTGCTCGAGGCAGGCCTTGACCGGATCGGGCGCGGGCTCGCGCGTGGCCTCGTCGACGATGTGGAACACCTGCGTCAGCACGCGGCCGATGGCCTCCAGCGAGGTCCAGCCGGTCAGGCGTTCGGCCACCGGGTTGAGCCAGGTGATCTGGCCGCGCGCGTTGGTCGTGATGACGGCGTCGCCGATGGACTCCAGCGTCACGCTCAGCAGCGAGCGATCCTCGGCCAGGCTGGCCGCGAGCTCGCGCAGCTCGGTGATGTCCCAGGCCGCGCCGATCAGGCAGCGCGGCTTGCCGTCGGCGTCGCGCCGGGCGCGCGCGGTGCCGCGCAGGTGGCGGATCCGCCCGTCCTCCAGCACGACGCGGTAGTCGCGGTCGAGCATGCGGTCGCCGAGCGTGGCCTGGCGCATCGCCTCCTGCAGGCCGGGCAGGTCGTCCGGATGCACGCGCTCGTTCCACAGCAGCACGGGCGACGCGCGGCCGCCGCTGTTGTCGCCGAACAGCTGGTACATGCGCGCGTCCCAGATCAGCTCGCCGGTGGCGATGTCCAGCTCCCAGATGCCGATGCCGCCGCTCTCGGTGGCCAGCGCGACGCGGTCGTTGATCTCCTTGATCTCGAGCCGCTGCGCGACCTTGTCGCTGATGTCCTGGAACGCGCCGACCAGCCGCACCGGCACGCCGCTCGCGAACTCCGCGGAGCCGACCGCGCGCACCCAGAGGCGGCGGCCGTCGATGCGCACGAACGGCAACTCCATGTCCCATGGCGTGCCGTCGGTCATCGCGCTGCGGATCGCGTCCTGCAGCGTCTCGCGCGCCTCGGGCGCATAGAACTGGAGGGCCGCCTGCAGGTCGGGCACGTAGTCGTCGCCGACGCCATGGATGCGCCGCGTCTCGCGCGACCAGACGACCAGGCCGGTGACGAGATCGACCTCCCAGCCGCCGACGCCGGCCATCTTGCCGGTGCGGTCGAGGAACAGCTCGCTCTTGCGCAGTTCCTCTTCCTGCTGCTTGCGCTCGCTGATGTCGAAGGTCACCGAGAGGTAGCCGACGATGCGGCCGTCGGTGTCGGTCTCCGGGATCAGGTTCTGCTGCACCCATTGCTGGCGCCCGTTGATCAGCGCCGGCACCTCGAAGCGACGCACCTCGCCGCGCAGCGCCGCCTCGACGTTGGGCCCGATCAGCGCCCATTCCTCTTCGCCGCGGAAGGCGCGGTGCGACATGCCCACCAGCAGCGCCGGGTCGATGCCGTAGAGGCGCCGCATGTGCTCGTTGGCGTAGCTGCAGACCAGGTTCGTGTCCATGCGCACGATCGTGGCCGGCAGGTTGTCGGTGATCGTGCGCAGCCGGCGCTCGCTGTTGGCCAGGGCCAGCTCGGCCTGCTTGCGCGCGCTGATGTCGAGCGACATCACGTAGTAGCCGTCGACGCCGCCGGCGGCGTTGAAGTCGGGCACGTAGCTGACCATGAACGTCGCGTCGGGCTGCTCGCCCATGCCGCGGCGCTCGAAGTGAACCGCGTGGCCGCGCAGCGCCTCGGCGATGTAGGGCGCCAGCTCGTCGCGCCGCGCCTCGCCCATCATCTCGGTGACGCTGCGGCCGATGAAGGCTTCGTGCGGCACGCCGAACAGCGTCTTGAACGCGGCGTTGGTGAAGCGGTAGGTCTCGGTCTTGTCGACGTAGGCGATGTAGGCCGGCATGTTGTCGGCGATCGCGCGCAGGCGCCGCTCGCCGAGCTCGAGCCGCGTGCGGCTCTCGACCAGCGCGGCCGTCATCGCGGCGCGCGTGCGCAGCTCGCGCAGGATGTAGACGGCGCCGCCGCTCATCACCGTCACCAGCAGCATCAGCAGCACCGTGGCCAAGGTCTCGATGGCGTGGCGCACGTCGCGCGCGGCCACGATGCGCTCGTCGTAGCGGTGCCCTTCGGTGGCGATCATCGCCTGGGCGAAGCTCTGGATGTCGCGCCGGACCTGGCGCCCGCTGCCGTCGAACACGACGGCGCGCGCCTGCTCGGGCTGGCCGGGCATCAGCGCGATGGACCTGTCGAGCCGCGCGAAGTGCGATTCCATCGCCATGCGCAGGCCCTGCAGCAGCTGCACCTGCTCGGGGTCGTCGCCGATCTCGCGGGTGAGGATGTCGAGGTTGCGCTTCGCGCTGGCGACCGCCTCCCGGTAGCGCGCCAGCCCGATCGGCGACCCCAGCAGGATGCTGCGCTGCGCCGACTCGGCGTCGAGCGCGGCCAGCGCGACGGCCTGCACGGCCGCCACGCTCATGCGCGTGCGATTGGCCCAACCGGCCGTCTCGTCGAGGCGGACGGACTGCACATGGATCGTCCACGCCACCCCGCCCAGGACCGCGACACCGATGGCGACGACGAGTGCAAACGCGCGCCTGAGACGCACGGACGATCGATTCATGCTCGCTGTAGCCCGGAAGCGCCTGGCCCGGTCTTCGCCGGTGGGCGGGCGCGCACCCCCTGGGGCCAGTCTACGGCGGCCGGCGGCGGTTGGCGTGCGGGTGATCCCATGGTTGACCCGGTGTGCCAACAACTGCCCGCTTCGTCCGTTGCGAAGCCGCGATCGTTTGTCCAGGACAACGGCGCGTCGCCGCAGGCCATACACTGGGAAATGCCCGTCTTCGAGATCAAGCCCGTCTTCATCGACGGCACCGACGCCGCCGCCGAGTGGGTCGACAACGAACACTCTGCCTGGAACGAGCCGCTGTTGCGCACGACGGCGCCGCTGGCCGAGCGCTGGGAGGCGCCCGCGCTGGAGCTCTACCGCTCGGAAAAGATCGCCACGGCGGTGCTGTTCCACCCGACCGCCCACGTCGTCTCGCAAGGCGTGCGTGACGAGCTGTCGCAGTTCCCCGAGCTCGAGTTCCTGCCGGTCGAGGTCGCCGGCTACGGCCAGTTCTACGCGATGCACGTGCTCACGAGCTGCGAGCTGCCCGCCGGCAGCGTGGCCGACACGGGGCCGGGTACCGACATCGCGCTGATCCGCGCGTTCCCGAAGTCCTTCGACGCGCCGATGCCGTTCTTCCGCATCCGCCATCCGGGCACGTTGACGGCCGGCGGCATGGCCGTGTGCGTGCCCGACGTCTACGCCAGCGAGGCCGCGGCGACGGCGGTGATGCGGGTGGCGGGAAAATTCCTGCGGGCGGTGCGGGTGCCGACGGTCTGAGGCGTCGGCACCCGGCCCGCGCGGCGGCGGCTCAGCGCGTCGCCTGCGCGACCTGCGTCCCGTCGGCCGCCGGCGGCGCCGGCGCGTCGGGAGCGGCCGGAGCCGCCTGCGCCACGCTCGCGCTGCAGGCCGCGGCCTGCAGGCGGTAGGCGTCGATCCACTTCGCCGTTCCGGCCATGTCGTAGCCGCGGACGCCGCGCCTCGTCCACAGGTGTTCGCGCAGCGCATCGACGCCGTTGGCCGCCGCTTCCAGCGTCGCGTGCTGCGCGTCGCTCAGCGGTGCGCAGGGCGCCGACACGGGCGCCGCGCTCGACGAGGCGCTCGCCGCGCAGAGCAGCGCGAGCACCCCTACGTTGACCAAAGCGCCGGCGGTTGCGAGCTTCAGAGTGCGGGTCGAGAATGAAACACGAATGCGGGAAGTCATCTGGCTCTCCTGGTCGTTGGGGTTGGAACAGGACTCCAGTGTGGAAACGCGGCGCTGAGATGTCCTTAAGCCGGCTGAGCGCCGGCCTTAAGCGTTCTGAAACCGGTTGCCCGCAGGATTCCGGTTCATGTGGACGAGCGCTACGCTCGCGGCTGTCTCCTCGGCGCCAGGGACAGGTCCGATCCCTCGACGCGCCGTGTGGCATCCGATCGCGCAGGCGAGCAGGAACCCAGCATGTCGACATCCGCGCCCGATCCGGTCTGCTACGCCTTCGGCGAATTCGAGCTGCGGCCCGTGCAGCGCCAGCTTCTTTCGGGCGGCCGCGTGCTGCCCATCGGCGCGCGTGCACTGGACTTGCTGACCGCCCTCGTCGAGCGCCGCGACCGCATGGTCAGCAAGGGCGAGTTGATGGACATCGTCTGGCCCGGGCTGGTGGTGGAGGAGAACAACCTCCAGGTCCAGGTCAGCGCGTTGCGCAAGCTTCTCGGGGCGGACGCCGTGGTCACCAATCCGGGACGCGGCTACCAGTTCGCCGCGACGTTGACGGAGGCGCCCTGGCCACCGCCACACGCGCATTTGGACGACGCCTCGCGCGGGACATCGGCGATCGGCACGCCGCTCGTGCTGCCGACGCCGCTGATCGGGCGCGAGGAGGATCTGCAGGCCTTGCGCGCGCTGATCCTGCATCGGCCGATCGTGACCGTCGTCGGCGCCGGCGGGATCGGCAAGACCTCGTTGGCGCTGGCCGCGGCGAACGCGCTGCGCGGTGAGTTCCGGGATGGCGTCTGGATCGTGGAGCTCGCGGGCGAGCTCGACACCTCGGTTCTGGCGCAGACGGTCGCGCGCGCGCTGCGCATCCCGGTGAGCGGCGCCTCTTCCGCGCAGGAGCAACTGGCCGAGGCCCTGGCGTCGCAACAACTGCTGCTGGTGCTCGACAACTGCGAACGCGTCTGCCAGGAAGCGGCATTGCTGGTGCAGGCCCTCTGCGAACGAGCCGCCGGCGTGCGGGTGCTGGCGACGAGCCAGGAGATGCTGCATGCCCACGCCGAAACGCTGTTCAGGCTCGCGCCGTTGCGCGCACCCGAAGCGGGCGATGCGTCGGATCCCGAGTCTTTCAGCGCCGTGCGCCTGTTCGTGGAGCGGGCCAGCCGGCACCAGCGCGACTTCGCCTTGACGCCGACCAATTCGGCCGCCGTCTCCGAGATCTGCCGGCGTCTCGACGGCCTGCCCCTGGCCATCGAGCTGGCCGCGGCCCGCGTGCACCTGCTAGGTGTTCGCGGGCTGCTCGAACGGCTGGACGACCGCTTCAGGATCCTCACCGGCGGCACGCACACCGCCGTCCCGCGCCACCAGACGCTGGCGGCCACGATTGCCTGGAGCCACGACTTGCTGGACGAGGATGAGCGGCGCACCTTGCGCCGCCTCGGCGTCTTCCTGGGCGGCTTCACGCTGGAACTCGCACAGGCGGTGGTGAGCGACGAGGACTTGTCCGACTGGGGCGTCATCGACACGCTGGGCGCCCTGGTCGACAAATCGCTCGTGGTCAGCGATCCGGGCGACGTGCAGCGCTATCGGTTGCTGGAATCCACGCGTGCCTACGCGCTCGAACGCCTGGAGGCGGCCGGCGAACGCGCAGCGCTCGAACGCCGGCATGCCCTGGCGGTGCGGAACCTGCTCGTGCGAACCGACGACGAGCGCTACGCCGACGCCGACAAGCTCACGTTCGAAGCGATGCTGCGCCGCCTGCGGCCCGAGTACCACAACGTTTGCGCCGCCCATGACTGGGCGCTCGCGCGCCAGGACGAACACGCCCTCGCCATCGACCTGGTCGCGAACAGCGTGAGCCTGTTCCATGCCCTGGGCGAGACCGGCGAGGCCTTCGAACGTGCGTCCCGGTTCGTCGCGCGGCGGGAAGCGGCGGTCGACGATCTTGCCTGGGCGCGCTTCCTGACGGCGCTCGGGCTGCTGGGCGACCTTTGTCGAATGACGTCTGCGGAATTGCTCCGGACCGGCAGGACGGCCGCGGACATGTTTCGTGCCGCCGGACAACCGCGCCGCGCCGCCCGCGCCCTCTATCACGTCGGCTGGACGCAGATGTGCGCCGGCCGATACGACGACGCGGAGGCCACTGCGGTCGAGATGGAGCAGATGCTGGCTGGGCCCGCGCCGATCTGGCTGCGCGCGGACGTGATGAACCTGCGCGGCGTCGTCTGCATTCACCAAGGCCGCTTCGACATCGCGGTCGACAGATTCATCGAACAACGCGAGATGCTGAAGAACGTCGCCGGCGAGCCCCTGCTGTTGCGGCGCACGGCCGACAACCTGTGCGCGGCGCTGAACTGCCTGGGGCGACACGACGAGGTCATCGCGCTGGCGGGTGCCATGAAGCACGCCTCGAGCGCCGCGGCGCTTGCAAGCTTCGGCTACACGGAACTGCAACTGCTGCATGCGCAGACGATGCTCGGGCGGCTGGACGATTCATGCCAGACCCTGCAGCGCGCGATGCCGTGCTGGCAGCGCGACGGCTTCCTGATGTTTGGCTGTTTCGAGTTCGCGATGTATCTCGCGGCGACTGGACGTCATGCCGACGCCGCGCGCCTCGACGGCGCGGGCCTGGCCGACGTCGAACGCAGCGGCCTGACGCTGTCGCCCGTGAGAGCGATTGCCCGATCGCGTCTGCTGCAGGTGCTGGGCGACGCCGGCATCGGGCCCGCGGCATTGGAGCGCTGGCGCGAGGAAGGCCGACGGCTGGGCCCGGCCGAAGTTGCGGCCCTGTGCATCGACCGCGGGGCCTGAGGCAGGCCGCGGTGGCCCTCAGGGCTGGCAGCTCGCCGGCACGTAGCGCTTCAGGTCCTCGGTCGAGCAGGTCCAGGTCGGATGGCGGTTGTTGTCGGCCGTGAGCGTGTACAGGAGCGACCCGCTGGCGCGCGCGCCGATCGGGATCCTCAGCGTCACCGTGGCGTGCACGTCGTCGAGCTCCACGCCCGTGACGGCGTGGGCCTGGAACGCCGCCGAGTGCGCGACGATCGCGTCGACATCGCCCTGGCTGGGCAGCGTGCCGGTCTGCTCGTACTGGCGGCCGACGGCGGCCGTCACCTCGTTGGCCAGGGGCAGGGCCTCGGCCACCCTGGCCTTCATCACGTAGCTCTGGTACTGCGGCAACGCGATCGCGGCCAGGATGCCCATGCCGAAGAAGCCGATCACGACGACCGCGATGATGATGACCGCGATGTTGCTGGTGCCGCCGACCGCCTCCAGGCGCGCGAGCGTCTGCTCCTTCGAGCCGCCGCGCGCGCGCACGACGCGGATCTTCTCGAGGCAGTGCCTGTAGTACCAGCGGTTGGCCAGCAGCGGCGGGCCGATCAGCCAGAACGCCGTCCAGGCCAGCGACACCACGCCCGCGAACATCGGCGAAGCGGGCACGAGCGCGGAGACGAAGATGCTGACGGCGACGTAGGCCACGACATAGAGCAGCGCGGGCACCCACATCTTGCGATAGAGCATCCAGAACCAGGTGACGAACAGGGCCGGCCAGTGCCAGCCGCCGCTGCCGCCGTGCGCGAGGCGTTCGAAGTGACGCCCGTAGTACGGGGCGCCGGCGTGTCCGACGACGGCGTCCCAGGCTTCCTCCTCGGTGAGGAGCTCGGAGTGGGCGCCCATGCGGCTCGTGCGACCCGCGTCCGGCGGGGCGAAGCGGTTGCGCGACGGCGCGAAGTCGGAGGCGGCGCCCTGCGGGGCGGCGATCGCGGGCGCGGCGGCCGCCATGGCGGGCTGCGCGAGCGGTTCGATGCGGGTGGGCAACTTCGACGGGGCCACCAGGGGACGGCGGCAGGCGGTGCAGAACAAGGCGGTGGCCGCGTTGTCCTGCCCGCAGGGCTGGCATTTCACTTTTTTACTCCTCCTCAGGATGGCGCGCAGGATAGCCGCGAAACACGGCAGTGGCGTCACGCAAAAGGGGGAGTCGGCTCTAAGACTGCGCTGTCGTCGCGATTCGTGAGACGAATGCCACACACGGTGCGTGGCGCACGGCCTCCGAACGATTGGGTGGCGGGACCGAGGCGTCAGGTGCGATAGCTCGGGTCCATGCGATCGAGCTTGCGCAGCAGCGCCGGCCAGACGAAGGCGCCGCCCTGGCTGCCGGTCTGCTTGCGCATCGATTCGCCGACGCCGTCGATGATGCGCGGGTCGACCATCGTCAGCGGGCCGCCGGCCTGCGCCGCGAGCTGGATCTGGCAGGTGGTCTCGAACATGTACATCGCCAGGAACGCGTCGGCGATCGACGGTCCGACCGTCAGCAGGCCGTGGTTGCGCAGCATCAGGTAGGTCTTGTCGCCGAGGTCGGCCTGCAGGCGCGGCTTCTCGTCGTCGCGCAGCGCGACGCCTTCGTAGTCGTGATAGGCCAGCGAGGCCAGCACGAAGGTGGACTGCTGCGAGATCGGCAGCACGCCGCCGGCCTGGGCGCTGACGGCCACACCCGCCCGGGTATGCGTGTGCAGCACGCAGTGCGCGTCGTCGCGCACCGCGTGGATCGAGCTGTGGATCACGAAGCCGGCGCGGTTGACCGGGAACGGCGAGTCGCCCTTCTTGTTGCCTTCCTGGTCGATCAGCACCAGCGACGACGCGGTGATCTCGTCGAACATCAGGCCGTACGGGTTGATCAGGAAGCTGTGGTCGTCGCCCGGCACGCGCGCGCTGATGTGCGTGAAGACGAGGTCGCTCCAGCCATAGGCGGCGACGAGGCGGTAGCAGGCGGCGAGGTCGCAGCGCAGCTGCCATTCCTCGGCGCTGACCACTTCCTTGAGGGACGGGATGTGCATGACGGTCTCCTTCGTGTCTGGCGGCCGCTTCGGCAATGAGGGCCTGCGGCACGCAGCATAGTCCGTCGTGCGCGGGCGCGCTGACGCCGGGGAGACAGTCCCTTCAGGCCAGCGCGAGTGCCAACCGGCGGGTGCGCCGTTGCGAGACGGCGTCGGCGACGCGTCGCAGCAGCGCGGCTTCGGCGGATGTCCAGTCGCGCACCGTGGCGACCTGCTCGCAGCTGATGAAGCCGCAGAGGCGGCCGCCGCTGCCGATCACCGCCTGCAGCAGCGCGCCGACGCGTTGCGGCGCGAGGTAGGCGTCGCGCTGCATCACGAGGCGGCGATCGCCGGCCGCGTTGCTGCTGGCGTAGATGCCACCGCCCAGCAGCTCGCCCAGCCAGGCCGAGGGGGCATCGATCCGCAAGGTGACGACGTCCGCCAGCGGCCGATCCGTCAGCGCGTCGTGGCCGCCGACGCGGGTGATGTCGGCGCGGCCCGGCGACTCGCGCAACGTCCACAGCGCGACGCGCGAGCAGTAGAGGCGCCGGCTCAGGTGCGCGCCGAGGTAGTGCGCCGCGGCCCGCTGGTCGATCAGGCCGCGCGCGAGCCCGTCGTCGATGCGGGCGAGCAGGGCGTCGACGTCCTTCATCACACCTTGAACGTCGCGACCGACTGCGCGAGGTGCGCGGCCTGCACGCGCATGCTGTCGGCGGCGGCGGCCGACTCCTCGACCAGCGCGGCGTTCTGCTGCGTCACCTGGTCGAGCTGCGACACCGCCAGGCCCACCTGCTCGATGCCGCGCGTCTGTTCGCGGCTGGCGGCGCTGATCTCGCTGACCAGGTCGGTGACGCGCTGCACCTGCGTGACGATGCGCTGCATGGTCTCGCCGGCCTCGGCCACCTGGCGCGCGCCGTCGTCGACCTGGCCGACGCTCTGCGCGATCAGCGACTTGATCTCGCGCGCGGCGTGCGCGCTGCGCTGCGCCAGCGCGCGCACCTCGCCGGCCACCACCGCGAAGCCGCGGCCCTGCTCGCCGGCGCGCGCCGCCTCGACGGCGGCGTTGAGCGCGAGCAGGTTGGTCTGGAACGCGATGCCGTCGATCACGCCGACGATGTCGGCGATGCGCCGCGAGCTGGTCGTGATGCCGGCCATCGTGTCGACCACGTGGCCGACGACGCCGCCGCCGCGCAGCGCGACCTCGCGCGCCGCGGCCGCGAGTTGCGACGCCGCGCTCGCGTTGTCGGCATTCTGGCGCACGGTCGACGTGATCTGCTCCATCGACGCGGCCGTCTGCTGCAGGTTGGCCGCCTGTTCCTCGGTGCGCTGGCTGAGGTCGATGTTGCCGGTGGCGATCTGGGCAGACGCCGTCCCCACCGACTCGACGCCGCTGCGCACGTCGGAGACGATCGCGCGCAGGTTGCGCACCATCGCGCCGAGCGCGCGCTTGAGCTGCGCCGTCTCGTCGATCTTGTCGGAGCCGATGTCGTGCGTCAGGTCGCCGCCGGCCACGGCCTGCGCGACGGCCACGGCCTCGCGCAGCGGCACGGTGATCGCGCGGGCGATCAGCAGGCCCAGCGCTGCGGCGAGCGCGCTGGCCGCGGCCAGCATCGCCAGGATCTGCCAGCGGCTCTGGCCATACGCGGTGAGCGCGGACGCGGC
Organism: Scleromatobacter humisilvae; assembly: GCF_023231945.1. Classification (GTDB taxonomy): domain Bacteria; phylum Pseudomonadota; class Gammaproteobacteria; order Burkholderiales; family Burkholderiaceae_C; genus Scleromatobacter; species Scleromatobacter humisilvae. The sequence continues at coordinate 460,291 of NZ_JAJLJH010000001.1, read as the reverse complement.
ATCGGCGTTCGCGCCGGCGTCGTTGAAGGCGGTGAGCCTGCGCATCGAGGCGACGGCGGCGTCGAAGGGCTTGACCGCGCCCATCACCGCGGCGAGCACCTGCTCCGGCGGGCTCGTGCGCGCCAGCGCGGCGGCCTGGTCGCTCAGAACGATGTAGTCGTGCCAGTCGCGCATCGCCTGGTCGTACAGCGATCGCTCCTCCGCGTCGAACAGGAAGTCGGCGTAGCTCTTGCGGGCCGCCTCGAATTCGGCGATCGCCTGCAGGCGGCTCGCCAGCACCGGCTCGATGGCGTCGGTCGGCGTGACGCCCATGCGGTAGTCGCGCACGCGGATGCGGGTCGCGGCCTCGACCATGTGCGAGCTGTCGCGGATGCCCGAGACGCGGTACGCCAGGATCTGCTCGGTGACGCCATGCAACTGCGAGAGCTTGGCTACGGCGAGGCCGCCGAGCGCGAACATCAGCAGCAGCACGCTGCCGAAGGCGAGCGCGAGCTTGCCGCGGACGGTGAGCGAATCAAGGACCGGCATGGCGAGGCTTTCGTTTGGAGCGATGTGGTGTTTATCGTCCAGCCCGGCCATTCCCAAAGCTGAATTTACGCGTAAATATACACGTCTATTTACACGTACACAACAAGGTTAAGATGGCAGCATGCCAACCAGGAAGCCTTCCCCGACCCGCGCCGCCGCCGCGCGCCCCCGCGTGCGCCGCGGCAGCGAAGCCGACGCCGACCGCCTGCGCGACGAGCTCCTTTCCGCGGCGTTGTCGCTGTTCATCGAGGGCGGCCTCGAGGCCGTGACGATGCGTGCCGTCGCCACGCAGGTGGGCATCTCGGCGATGACGCCGTACCGCTATTTCGAGGACAAGGGCCACCTGCTGCGCGGGATCTGGCAGCACGTGCTGAGCGCCGCCTGGCAGCAGATGCTCGCGGCGTCGCGCGGCGTGACCGACGCCCGCGAGCGCATCCGCGCCCAGGTCGACGCCTTCATCGACTACTGGGAGGCCAATCCGCAGCACTACCGCCTGGTCTACATGACCGAGCAGACGACGCAGGGCGACGAGCAGCGCACGCTGGCGTCGCTGCCGATCTACACCGACGTGCTCGACGCCTCGCTCGACGCCAGCCGCGCCCTGGCCGCGCAGACCGGCGGCGACCCCGCGCATGCCAAGCTGGCGAGCGACATCCGCTTCATGATGGTCAGCGGCTACCTGCACGCGCGGCTGGTCAACCGGCGCTACCCGTGGACGTCGGCCGACGTGCTGCGTCCGGCCTTCATCGAGTTGATGCTGGACGCGATGGCCAGCTGCCTGCGCGACGGCCCGCGGACGCCGCCGGCCGCGGCGCGCCGGCGCGCGAAGGCGAAGTCCTAGCCGGGGCGCTGGTCCGTCGACGGCTTCTGCCAGAGGTTGATGCCGCCGTCGACGGCGTGCTGGTCGATGGCCGCGAGTTCCTCAGGCGAGAAGTCCAGCCGCTTGACCGCGCCGGCGAGCTCGGCGATCTGCGCCGGACGGCTCGCGCCGATCAGCGCCGACGTGACGCGCGCGTCGCGCAGCACCCAGGCGACGGCCATCTGCGCCAGCGACTGGCCGCGCGAGCGCGCGAGATCGTTCAGCGCGCGCACGTGCGCCAGGTTCTGCGCACTCAGATGCTCGGACTTGAGCGAGCCGCCGCCGGGCCGGTTGATGCGGGCGTCGGCGGGCACGCCGTCCAGGTACTTGTCGGTCAGCAGGCCCTGAGCGAGCGGGCTGAAGGCGATGCCGCCGGCGCCGGTGTCGCCGAGGGCATTCAACAGGTCTTCCTCCACCCAGCGATTGAGCAGGCTGTACGAAGGCTGGTGGATCAGCAGCGGCACGCCCATCGTCTTGAGGATCGCCGCGGCCTCGCGCGTCTTGCCGGCCGAATAGCTGCTGATGCCCACGTACAGCGCCTTGCCCTGCTGCACGGCGCTCGCGAGCGCGCCCATCGTCTCCTCGAGCGGCGTGTCGGGGTCGAAGCGGTGCGAATAGAAGATGTCGACGTAGTCCAGGCCCATGCGCTTCAGGCTCTGGTCGAGGCTGGCCAGCACGTACTTGCGCGAGCCGCCGCCCTGGCCGTAGGGGCCGGGCCACATGTCCCAGCCGGCCTTGCTGGAGATCAGCAGCTCGTCGCGGTAGGGGCGGAAGTCGCGCCGCAGGTGCTCGCCGAAGTTGGTCTCGGCGCTGCCGTAGGGCGGGCCGTAGTTGTTGGCGAGGTCGAAATGCGTGATGCCGAGGTCGAAGGCGGCGCGCAGCATCTCGCGCTGCGTCGCCATCGGCGTCGTGTCGCCGAAGTTGTGCCACAGGCCCAGCGAGAGCGCGGGCAGCTTGAGGCCGCTGCGGCCGCAGGAGCGGTAAGGCATGCGGCCGTCATAACGTTCGGGTTCGGCGGAATAGGTCATCGCGCGCTGGCTGTGGTGAAGGCAGCGGCGATTCTGTCGCAACGAACGACATGGCAGGGATCGGAAATCGAACGCCCGCCATGCCGGAAAGGGCATGCCTTATTCGTCGATGCGCGTGACCTTGGTGCCTTCCAGCGTCGCGCCCGCCATCAGGCCGGCGTTGGTCAGCACGAAGGCCACGGTGGGCGCCTGCGAGGCACTTGCATCAAGCGCGCCGTTGGCGCCGACGGTCAGCACCGCGACGGAGGCGTCGACGCCGCCCGACCAGCCGTGGCCGGCCTTGAAGCGCTGCAGCGCGTCCTCGCTCATGAACAGGAACACCAGCGCGCGCGACTGCGCGCCGATCTGCCAGCCCACCGAGCCGGTCGTCGTGCGGTAGTAGCCTTCGACGTGGCCGTGCTCGCGCAACTGGCCTTCGCCGTAGGCGCCGCCGACGACGAGGCCGGCCGAGATCACGCGCGGGAAGACGAGCACGCCGCGCGCCTTGGCCACCAGCTCGCGGCTGCCGGGCGTGCCGGCGTAGAGGCGGTCCAGCGTCTCCTGGTAGCTGGCGTCGACCGCGTGGCGCGATTCGGCCGTGCTGGGGCCGCCGCCTTCGGCCGGCTTGGTGACGCTGGCGGTGGTCGAGCAGCCGGCGAGCGCGGCGGACGCGGCGAGCGCGATGAGGGAGATGAGACGGGCGGTTTGCATGAGCGTGTCCTTGTTGGGGCAACGGCGCCCGGGCAGGAGTTGCCGGGTCGCCGCCGGAATGGTCAGGTGACGAACCCCCTGGGCAATCGCGGTGCCGGGGCCGCCCGGGCCACGCTCGGCCGCGGGCTCAGGCCGGCGCCGCCTCGAACGGATCCAGCGTGCCGGCCGCCAGCAAGGCCTGCCGGCGCTGCACCTCGAGCGCCATCAGCTGCACCTCGAGTCCGATGTGCTGGGCCTCGGCCTGCTCGCGCTCGAGGCGGATGCGGTCGGCGAGCTCCAGCTCGGGATCCTGCGCGCAGCAGTGCGCGAGCTCCGGGTCGTAGACCACGCCGTCGGTCGGCACGGTGACCAGCGTCGGATGCGGCGTCGTCTCGCCGACCGGCGGCAGGCCCTTGAGCGCGGCCTCCACCTGCTGCTGCAGCGCGGGGGGAAGCTGGCCGACCTGCGCCGGCGTCAGCACGGGCGACACGAAGTTGCCCTCGAACACCTGGAACGTGACCGCCACCACCCGCGTGCCGCTCTGGTAGACGTCGACGACCTTGCGCACGAAGTAGGTCACCGCGAAGCAGCGGTTGTTGTTGACCAGCGTGCGCTGCGTGGTGGAGACGGTCTCCGAGTCCTCGTAGCTGCTGATCGTGATCGAGCGCTGCAGGTCCGTGTATTGCGAGGCCTGCTGCGCCGTCGACACGAAATCGCTCGAGGCGGACTGCGTGGCGAGGCTGTCGAGCGAGCTCGAGCTCGACGACGAGCTCGAGCCGCCACTGCCGCCGAGGCTGAAGATGCCGAGGTTGATGCCGCCGCCGCCGCCGACGTCGCTGCTGTTGGTCTGGCTCTTGAGCACCTGCTGCAGCGCGCTCGAATCCTTGCTGTTCTGCTGCTGGTGCACCGCGGAGACGAACTGCGAGAAGGTGGTCTGCACCGAGAAGCGCTCGGTCTCCGACGTGGTGCGGCGATAGCGGTCGCTCTGGAACAGGTTCATCTTCTCGCCGGGCAGCAGCGTCAGCGTGTAGGCCAGGCCGCCGTGCTGCTTGCCGATCAGGCACAGCGAGTGCGCGTAGGTGACGGTGACGACGATGCGGCCGGGCGCGAACGCGCCGGCGGCGTCGGCGCCGATCGGCAGCGTCACGCTGCGCGTCTCGTTGAAGACGATGCACGTGGATTTCGTGCGCCACGCGGGATCGCACGGGCTCTGGCAGCACGGATCCTGCGTCGGCAGGGTGATGGGCGTGGTGCCCGTGGTGGGATCGAAGGGCGGATGGTTGTCGGCCATGGCGGGACTCCTTGCAGGCGACGTTCTGGGCGGCCCCAGTGTTTGCCGCCATGCCGGCCGAAAGTATCCCTAGCGGGTCGTTCGAACGCGGGGGGCGTGCGCGCGAACCCGCCGCTCGACGCCGCAGAACCGCCGCTCGCACCTCCTGCGCGGATCTCGGCGAGCCGTGGACGGCGCGCGTCGCTAGCATCGCGACCACCACCACGTTTGGAGGCCCCGATGAGAGTTCGTTCCTTGGCCGCCGGCCTGTTGCCCCTGCTGTTGACGTTGGCGCATTCGGCCCATGCCGGCGCGCGCCAGGAGGCCCGCGTCGTCATGGCGACGGATCCGGCGGAGCTGCGCTACCAGCAGGAGTGGGGCTACGCCAGCGCCGTGGTGAGCGGCGACATGGTGACGCTGTCGGGGGTCGTCGCGGGCGTGCGCGCCGGCGAGACCGACCTGCGCGCCGGTTACGTGCGCGCCTTCGAGCGCCTCGGCGGCATCCTGCGAGACGCCGGCGTGTCGTGGGACGATGTCATCGACATCACCAGCTTCCACACCGACCTCACGACGCAGATGCCGGCGATCGTGGCCGTCAAGAGCCAGTACATCAAGCCGCCGTATCCGACGTGGACGGCAATCCAGGTGTCGCGGCTGATCCCGGACAACGGCATCACGGAGATCAAGATCGTCGCGCGCAAGCCGCGCGAGGCCGCGGCGCACTGAGCCGTCTCAGACCACCGAATCCCACGGTGCCGACAGCCGCAGCGCGCCGTGGATGATGCCCACCATCGAATATGTCTGCGGGAAGTTGCCCCACAGCTCGCCGGTGTCCGGGTTCATGTCCTCGCTGAGGATGCCCAGCGGGTTGCGGCGCGCGAGCAGCGCCTCGAAGGCCTCGCGCGCCTCGTCGCGGCGGCCGATGCGGGCAAGCGCGTCGACGCGCCAGAACGAGCAGATGTTGAAGGTCGTCTCCGGCTTGCCGAAGTCGTCGGCCGCCTCGTAGCGGCGCATGAAGTGGCCGTCGCAAAGCGTCCGCTCCATCGCCTCGACGGTGGCTATGAAGCGCGGATCGCTCGGCGGCACGAAGCCGACCTCGCCCATCAGCAGCACGCTGGCGTCGAGCTCGCTGCCGCCGAAGCTCTCGGCGTAGGCGTTGCGCTTCTCGCTCCACGCGTACTGCAGGATCTTGCTGCGGATCACGTCGGCGCGGTCGCGCCAGAACGCGGCTCGCTCGCCGAGTGCGAGACTGGCCGCGATGTGGGCGAGGCGGTCGCACGCGGCCCAGCACATCAGCGATGACGACGTGTGGATGCGTGCGCGCGTGCGCAGTTCCCAGATGCCGGCGTCGGGCTGGTCGTGCAGGCGCCAGGCCTGTTCGCCCATCGTCTCCAGCGCCGCGAAGTCGGACGCGTCGCCGCGCCGGAACAGGCGATGGTCGTGGAAGGACTGCGCCGACGCGAGGATGATGTTGCCGTAGGTGTCGTGCTGGAAGTGCTCGTGCGCCTGGTTGCCGATGCGCACCGGCCCCATGCCGCGATAGCCCTGCGCCTGCGTGACGAAGGACTCGGTGAGCTCGCGCTCCAGCCCGATGCCGTAAAGCGGCTGCACATGGCCGGAGCCGGCCTCCTTGTGCAGCACGTTGGTGAGCCAGCCGAGGTACTTCTCCATCGTGCCGACCTCGGCCAGGCCGTTGAGGGCGCGCACGACGAAGAAGGCGTCGCGCAGCCAGCAGAAACGGTAGTCCCAGTTGCGGCCGCTGTTCGGCGCTTCCGGCAGGCTCGTGGTCATCGCCGCGACGATCGCGCCGGTCTCCTCGTACTGGCACAGCTTCAGCGTGATGGCCGCGCGGATGACGGCGTCCTGGTATTCGAGCGGCACGGCCAGGCGGTGCGTCCAGTGGCGCCACATCAGCGAGGTCTGGTCCTCGAACTCGCGCGCGGTGTCGTCGATCGCGCCGGCCATGGTCTCGTCGGCGCCGAGGAACAGGCTCATCTCGCGATCGAGCGCGAACCACGTGCCGTCCATCAGGTAGGTGATGGGCACGCTCGTGTTCAGGCGCAGCGTGATCTCGGGCATCACGAAGCGCACGTGGTGGCTGCCGCGCGTGACCTGCGGCGGCTCGGCGCCCCAGCCGCCGTGCGGGCGCACCGTCACGCGCACGCGCGGGCGGCCGGATAACGGGCGGATGCGTCGGACGAGCTGCGCCGGCCGGAAGACGCGGTCGCGCGTGACGAAGCGCGGCGCGAAGTCGACCACCTCCACGCACTGTCCCTGTGCATCCCACATCCTGGTACGCAGGATGGCGGTGCCGTGGTCGTAGGACTGCTCGTGGCGCGCCATGCCCTCGATCTCTATTGTCATTGCGCCGGACTCGGGTACACCGTTTGCTGATTGCAGCAACGCGTCGAACACGGGCGTGCTGTCGAAGCGCGGCATGCAACACCACACCACGTGGGCCGTGGCATCGACCAATGCACTGATGGCGCAGTTGCCGATCATCGCCAGATCCAGCGATGCGGCCGGCGCATTCGAAACGACGGAGGGATTGCTCATGTTCTACCGGGCGCCTTCCGTTGCAGATATTGGATCGTCCATTGAACAAAGATAGAAACGCTGGAACTTTGGTTCCGCCGGCAAGCGCCGGGCCTGCCTTCCTCCGTTGGCCGATCGTGCAGACGATCCGGCTGCAACTTCGTTTCCTGCTGCCGCTGATCGCGGTGGTGATCGCCACGGCCTATCTTGTACTGCCGCTGGTCGACGGCGTCACGCTGCGCTGGTTCGCGCGCGACCTTGACAGCCGCGGCGCCGTCGTCGCCAACGCGTTGTCCGACTCCGTCGTCGAGGCGATCCGCGCGAACCGGCCGAAGCAGCTCGAGAAGCTGTTCGAGCGCGCGCTGCAGGACGAACGCCTGTTTGCCATCGGGCTCTGCAGCCCGGATGGCCAGATGCTCGTGCGCACGCCCGCGTTCCCGACGGAACTGAACTGCTTCGACGCGCTGCAGATCAGCTCCCGGCGCGACCCGCGGCTGATGCTCAATGGCGGCCCGGTGCACGTGGCGATGCACGACGTCATCGACCAGCCGCATCCGGTGGCCGTCGCCGACGCGGCGAGCGATGTCGCGAGCGCGCCGCCGGCGGCCGGGGCGTCCGCTGCAGACAATGGTGTGGCCGTCGCGGCGGCCGCGGCGGCGTCGGAGGCCACGGCGCAGACCGCGCCGGTGACCGTCGGCCGCCTCGTGCTGCTGCACGACCTGAGCTTCATCGAGAAGCGCAGCCAGGACACGCGACGCTACCTCGTCGGCCTGATCGCCGCGCTGGGCCTGGTGATGGCGCTGATCACGATGGTGGTGGCGCAGCTGAGCTGGCGCGGCTGGGTGCTGGGCGTGCGCGCGCTGCTGCGCGGCGAGGGCATCATCAGCCCGATGACCGGCTCGTCGTCCGCCACCTCGGTGGAGCTGCAGCCCTTCGCGGCCGACCTGCGCGAGCGCCTGCGCGACCTCGAGGACGAGTACCGCCGCATGCAGGGCCCCGAGGCCGACTGGAGCGCCGAGCGGCTGCAGGCGCTGCTGATGACGCAGCTGCGCGGCGACCAGGTGATCGTCGTGTCCAACCGCGAGCCCTACATCCACGAGCATGGCAAGGACGGCAGGATCGTCGTCAAGCGCCCCGCCAGCGGACTCGTGACCGCCGTCGAGCCCGTGATGCGCGCCTGCTCGGGCACGTGGATCGCGCACGGCAGCGGCGACGCCGACCGCGAGGTCGTCGACGCCAACGACCGCGTCGCGGTGCCGCCGGGCCAGGACGACTACCAGCTGCGCCGCCTGTGGCTGACGGCCGAAGAGGAGCAGGGCTACTACTTCGGCTTCGCCAACGAGGGCCTGTGGCCGCTGTGCCACGTGGCGCACGTGCGCCCGGTGTTCCGCGAGTCGGACTGGGAGGCCTACAAGGCCGTCAACCAGCGCTTCGCCGACGCCGTCGTGGCCGAGGCGCGCAGCGAGGATCCGATCGTGCTGGTGCAGGACTACCACTTCGCGCTGCTGCCAGCGATGGTGCGCGAGAAGCTGCCCAACGCGACCATCCTCACGTTCTGGCACATCCCCTGGCCCAACCCCGAGTCGTTCGGCATCTGCCCGTGGCGGCGCGAGATCCTGCAGGGCATGCTGGGCTCGACGATCCTCGGCTTCCACACGCGCTTCCACTGCAAGAACTTCATCGAGACGGTCGACCGCTTCCTCGAGGCGCGCATCGAGCACGAGCATTCGACGATCTCGTTCCGCGAGGACGAGACGCTGGTCGAGGCCTACCCGATCTCGATCGAGTGGCCCGCCGACGCGACGATCGCGAGCTGGCCCTCGGTACCCGAGGCGCGCCGCATCGTGCGCGAGCGCCTGGGCCTGCAACCCGACACGACGCTGGCCGTCGGCATCGACCGCTTCGACTACACCAAGGGCATCCTCGAGCGCCTCAACGCGGTGGAGCGCCTGCTGGAGAAGCACGCCGAGTGGATCGGCCGCTTCGTCTTCGTGCAGGTGGCCGCGCCAACGCGCAGCTCGCTCGAGGAGTACAAGAACTTCCAGGAACGCGTCGAGCGCCTGACGCTGCGCATCAACGAGCGCTTCGGCCGTCCCGGCTACCAGCCGGTGCACCTGCTCGCGCAGCACCACGACAGCCACGCCGTCAACGAACTGCTGCGTGCAGCGGACATGTGCATCGTCACCAGCCTGCACGACGGCATGAACCTGGTCAGCAAGGAGTTCGTCGCCGCGCGCGACGACGAGCAGGGCGTGCTGATCCTCAGCCGCTTCGCCGGCGCGGCGCGCGAGATGACCGAGGCGCTGATCGTCAACCCGTACCACGTGGAAGAGACGGCCGACGCCTTGCACCGCGCGGCCACGATGCCGGCGGCCGAGCAGCGCGCGCGCATGGCCAGCCTGCGCGCGACGGTGCGCGAGTTCAACGTGTTCCGCTGGGCCGGCCGCATGCTGACCGACGCCGGACGCTGGCGGCTCAAGGCCCGTGTCGACGCGCGCGTGGCGCGCTATCGCCACGCCGGCGATCCCGACCAGCGAGGCCTGTGATGGCGGGCCCGAATCCCGCGATGCTGCGGCCGCTGCTGGGGCCGCAAGGCCTGGCCGCGCTGACCGGCCTGGTGCGCTCGCCCGCGCTGTTCGCGTTCGACTTCGACGGCACGCTGGCGCCGATCCGGGCGCGGCCCGACGACGTCCAGGTCTCCGCGACGATCGCGCTGCGCCTGGAGAAGCTGGCGCGCCTTCGCCCCGTGGCCATCGTCACCGGCCGCCGCATCGCCGACGTGCGCGAGCGCCTCGGCTTCGTGCCGGCGTGGATCGTCGGCAACCACGGCGCCGAGGACGACGGCGACCCCGAGGCCGCCGCGCGCGCGCATCACGCGCTCGACGCGCTGCGCGCGCGCCTGCGCGAGCGCGCGGACGGCCTGGCCCGCGCCGGCGTGGCCATCGAGGACAAGGGCCAGTCCCTCGCGCTGCACTTCCGCACCGCGCCCGACCGCGACGCCGCCAGCGCGATGATCGAGGACGTGCTGGCCGGCTTCACGGCCACGCTGCACGTGTTCGGCGGCAAGCTGGTCTACAACGCGGTCGCCGCCGACGCGCCCGACAAGGCCGTGGCCGTGCGCCGCCTCATCGAGCGCGCCGGCGTCCAGTCCGCGTTCTTCGCCGGCGACGACGTCAACGACGAGCCCGTGTTCGCCGCCGCTCAGCACGGCTGGGTGACGGTGCGCATCGGCTGCGGGCGCCGCGCCTCGGCCGCGCGCTTCTGCATCGACGGCCCGCACGAGATGGCGGGCGTGCTCGATCGCATCCTCGCGCTCGTCGGCTGAACGCCCCCGGGCCGATCAGGCGCGGCCGTGCGGCCGCCGCCGCCTGCCTGTCGCCGGCTTCAGAGCCCGCGCTGCGGCAACGCCAGCGTCTTCAGCGCGAAGCGGCCGTCGTTCTGGAACAGCCAGACCTCGAGGAAGCCCTCGCGGCGCAGCTTCTCGGAGGCCTCGGCCGACACCTCCAGCGTGCGCGCGAGATGCGCGACGCTCGCGAGCGCCTTGCGCGTCATCTCGGGCTGCTCGTCGTTGTCGCGGATCACGTCGGCCGTCCAGTGCCCGAGCTCGTTGAGCTTGACGCGCAGCACGACGACCGCGCGCAGCAGCGGCTGCGGCCGGTCGCGGTTGATGTCGGGGCCGGCGTCCTCGTAGACCAGCTGGGCGAAGTCGTGCCGCACCTTCTCGAGGGTCTCGGCACGGGCCCCTGCGGCGGAGGCGAGAAGCGCTGCGGCGAGGCAGAGCGGGGCGGCGAATGGGCGCATGTCGTTGTCCTTCCACGACGGGAACGATGCGTTCCCTCCATGCCGTCGTTCATCGGCGCCGCGCCTCCGGGCTGGAGGCCGGACCTGCGTAAAGTTTGGCGCCCGTTGACGTCTCGTCACAGCTGTTCCGCGCCGACACGCCCGACACGCGGGATCACGCATTCCGGCGCTATCGGCGCGACCGGTTAGCCTTGCATCCATGGATTCCCTGATCGCCGCCTCCGCCCGCGCGCTCGCTGCGGGCGACGCGCTCGGCGCGCTCAAGCGCGTCGCGCTGCGCGACGATCCGCCGGCGCTGGCGCTGCGCGGCATCGCGATGGCGCAGCTGGGCGACTACGCGCGCTCGCGCGAGCTGCTGCGCCGAGCGGCGCGCGCCTTCGGCTCGCACGAGGAGCTCGCGCGGGCGCGCTGCGTCGTCGCGGAGGCCGAGGTCGCGCTGGCGATGCGCGACTTTGCGGGCTCGCCGCGCGCGCTGGCGGCGGCGACGGCCACGCTCGAGGCCCACGCCGACCGCGGCAACGCGATGCAGGCGCGCCTGATCGCCGCGCGCCGCCTGCTGCTGCTGGGACGACTGGGCGAAGCCGCCGCCACGCTGGATTCGCTCGACGCGCGCGCCCTGACGCCGGCGCTGTCCGCCGTGGCCGAGCTGAGCGCGGCCGAGCTGGCGCTGCGCTCGCTGCGTGTCGCGCAGGCGCAGGCGGCGCTCGCGCGCGCGCACGAGGCCGCGTCACGCGCGCGGGTGCCGGCGCTGCTCGCCGAGGTGGCGCGCGCCCGCGAGGCGTTCGACCGGCCGGCGGCGCGCCGCCTCGATGCCGATGGCGAGCTGTCGCTGCGCCTGGACGACGTCGCGGCGCTGCTGGCGTCGGCGACGCTGGTCGTCGATGCGTGCCGGCGCGGCGTCGGCGTCGGCTCAGCGTGGTGCCCGCTCGCGCGCCGGCCGGTGCTGTTCGCGCTGGCCCGCGCGCTCGCGCAGGCCTGGCCGGGCGACGTCGACCGCGAGACGCTGATCGCGGGCGCGTTCGGCTTTCGCGAGCCGGACGAGACGCACCGCGCGCGGCTGCGCGTCGAGATCGGCCGGCTGCGCGCGCTGGTCCGGGACATGGCCACCATCGAGGCGACGGCGCGCGGCTTCGCGCTGCGGCCGCTCGCCGCGCGGGCGGTCGCCGTGCTCGCGCCGCCGATCGAGGGCGAGCAGGCGTCGCTGCTGGCGCTGCTGTCGGACGGTGCGCCGTGGTCGACGTCGGCGCTCGCCCTGGCGCTCGGCGCGAGCCAGCGGACGGTGCAGCGCGCACTGGCCGAGCTGGAGGCCGACGGCGGCGTGCGTGCGCTCGGCCGGGCGCGGGCGCAGCGCTGGCTCGCGCCGCCGCTGACCGGATTCACGACGATCTTGCTACTCCCCGCTGCGCTGCCGTCTGAGTAGAGTCACTTCCATCGCGCCACGTCGGCGCAGCGAAGGACTCGACGATGACCTCCCCGAAATCCCAGGCAGCGAAGCGGCCGGCCGAGATCTTGCGCGAGTACGGCCCGTTCGACGAGGCGCACAACGTCGGCGGCGTCAGCTTCGACGGCCAGCGCATCTGGGCGGCCACCGGCCCCGCGCTGGTCGCCATCGACCCGGCCAGCGGCGAGCCCACGCGCCGGATCGAGCGCAGCGCCGACGCCGGCACCGCATTCGACGGCAAGCACCTCTGGCAGATCGCCGAGCAGCGTATCGACAAGATCGAGCCGGCCACGGGCCGAGTGCTGGCCTCGATCCCGGCGCCGGGCAAGGGCGGCGACTCGGGCCTGACCTGGGCCGAGGGCAGCCTGTGGGTAGGCCAGCATCGCGATCGCCGGATCCACCAGGTCGATCCGTCCAATGGCGACATCCTGCGCACGATCGAGTCCGACCGCTTCGTCACCGGCGTGACCTGGGTCGACGGCGAGCTGTGGCACGGCACCTGGGAAGGCGACGAGAGCGAGCTGCGCCACATCGACCCCGCCGACGGCACGGTGCTCGAGCGCCTCGAGATGCCCGCGGGCACGGGCGTCAGCGGGCTGGAGTCGGACGGCGGCGACCTCTTCTATTGCGGCGGCGGGCGCAGCGGCAAGGTGCGCGCGGTGCGTCGTCCCGCCAAGGTGCCGGCCTGACTCGTCATTCAGGCGGACAACCCCGTTTCTTCAACCGACCCAAGGAGCTGACCATGAACACGATCACGATGCCCGGCAACGGCGCCCATCATCCCGTCGTCTCGCGCTACGACTGGCTCGTCCAGCGGCGCGCGCTGCTCGAGCGCGAGAAGGCGCTGACGCACCAGCGCGACCAGATCGCGCGCGAGCGCCGCGCGCTGCCGTGGGTGCGCATCGACAAGTCCTACGTCTTCGACACGCCCGCCGGCCGACGCACGCTGGCCGAGCTGTTCGACGGCCGCCGCCAGCTGATGGTGCAGCACTTCATGCTCGCGCCGGGCTGGGAGCAGGGCTGCAAGAGCTGCTCGTTCATGGCCGACCACCTGGTCGGCGCGCAGGTGCACCTGGAGCAGCGCGACCTCACCGTGCTGCTCGTCTCGCGCGCGCCGCTGGCCGAGATCGAGCGCTTCCGCCAACGCATGGGCTGGCAGTTCAAGTGGGCCTCGGCCAGCGGCAACGACTTCAACACCGACTTCGCCGTCAGCTTCCCGCCCGAGACCCGCATCGGCGGCGAGGTCTACTACAACTACCGCATGACCGGCTTCCCGCAGGAAGAGGCGCCGGGCATCAGCTTCTTCTACAAGGACGACGCGGGCGAGGTGTTCCACACCTACTCCACCTTCGGCCGCGGCGTGGAGGCGATGATGATGACCTACGACATGCTGGACATGGCGCCGCAGGGCCGCGGGGAAGACGGCGACGACTACGGCATGCAGTGGGTGCGGCACCACGACCGCTACGAGTCGGCGCCGGCCGTGGCGACGTCGTCCTGCTGCGCCTCGCGCGCCTGAGCCGGAGTCGCGGCATGACCGGCGTCTGGCCCTGGCTCGCCGTCGCCGGCGTCGGCGCGCTGCACGGCCTCAACCCCGCCACCGGCTGGGCCTTCGTGGCCGCGCGCGGCGTGCGCGAGGGCGCGCATGCGCGCGCGTGGCAGGCGCTGGCGCCGATCGCGATCGGCCACGCCGCCTCGGTCGCGCTGATCGCCGCGCTGGCGGCGCTGGGCCTGGTCGCGCAGCGCGGCGTGCTGCCGTGGGTCGCGGGCGGCCTGGCCGTCTTCGTCGCGGCCGTCCACGTGTCGGGGCACCTGCCGCAATGCCTGCACGCAGCGGCCGGCCAGGCCGGGCTGACGCTGTGGTCGGCCGCGATGGGACTCGTCCACGGCGCCGGCATGATGCTGGTGCCGGCGCTGATCCCGCTGTGCCTGTCCGGCTCGCCGGCGCGCGAGATCACGGCGTCGGGCTCGATGGCGCTGGCGCTCGCGGCGGTCGCGGTGCACATGGCGGCGATGCTGGCGGTGACCGCGGCGATGGCGGCGGTGGCATGCCGGGGGTGGGACGGGTGGGGTGTCTGGCGAAGGCGGCAGGGCGCTTGACGAGACAGCCTAGTCCATGACGACCAGGTACAACTGCGTCGACAGGTGCACGAGCAGCGCCAGGCTTGCCACATGGACGCCGGAGCCATCGACCAGCAGGCCCGCGACGGTGTAGCCGATGAAAAGCGTCAGTGGCAGGCCGAACAGCGAGGTCATCCAGCGATCCTCGGCACTGACGCAGATCTGGATGTCGGCGATGAGCCACGTCGCGACGACGATGGCGATGGCCCCCGCGATCAGCAGCACGGCGTTCGAGACGGAGCCGGCGAGGCCGGAGTTCCTCCAGGTCGTGACGATCCAGTCGGTCATCCAGAACCCGCGGTGCACGCCGAGCTCGGCGATGGCCACGAAGGCGAGCACTGGCAAGAGGGTGACGGCGAAATATTCCGGCCACTTCGACCAGGGGCGCGACCTGTGGTGTCGGACCGACGCGACGCCGGCCCGGGGGGCGCTCGCCGCTTGGGCGGACCCGGTCGATTGCAGCAGTTCGCGCTGCCTTTCGAGCAAGGAGGTGAGTTCGGTTCTTTCGGGCGCCGGGCTCGCCGCAGCCGCAGGCGTGGCTCCCGACGTCGGTGCCTTGCTGGCCGGTCTCGCAGGCGGTCTGGCCGCTGGCGGTGCGGCCGCGGGCTTCGCCGCAGGCCTCGCCTTGCTTGGCGGCTTGCGGCTGGCCGCGGACTCCGCGGGCGACTGCTGCTCCGGCTGTTTCTGCCACTCCGCAGCGAGCCGATCTGCCTCCTGGCCCGTTGCCCGGAACTGATCGCGCCGTCGCAGAAATTGCGCCAGCGCGTCGCGCGCACCGTCGCTCGGTTCCGCCGCGCCGACCGCGTCGCGCAGGCGCAGCAGCCATGCCGACTGCGCCTCGAAGCTCATCGGCGCATCGGAGCGCGCCTCGTGATGCAGCGCGGAGATGGGCGAGGCCGGCCAGGGCGGCGGTTCAGGCAGCGGATCGGGCAACGCGCCGCGCGGCGGCAGCGCGGCCAGCGCGCGCGCCAGGTTGATCGCGTCGGCCTTCGTGGCGTGGCTGTAGTCGACGATCTGCAGGCTCTCGATGAACGGCGGCAGCGCGCCGATCGCGTCCAGGCCTTCCATCGCCACCGGCAGGATAGGCAGGCCGAGGGCCAGGGCGTATTCGAGCTCGCGCCGGCAGGCCACCGATTCGGCCGCGTCGCGCGAGGCGACGAAGATGAAGACATCGGCGCTGGCAATGGCCTTGAGGATGCCTGCCCACCAGTGCACGCCGCCGGTCAGTTCACGGTCGAACCAGACCTGGTGTCCGAGCATTTGCAGGTCGTCCGAGAGCGTGTCGATTCGCGCTCGATCGGTTCGTGCATAGCTCAGGAAGACTGCGCGCATGACGGGATGCTCCAGCGGCCGGCGTCGGATGGTTCCATCCTCGATGATGCCAGCTGGGGCGCAGCCGCGGCAGCCGCCTGCGCCGCGGCCCCCCAAGCTACCGGATCACGATGTCGAACCGCGCCGGCTTGTACAGGTCGCTCGCGGTGCCGTGCCACGGCATCGGCCCGGTGAGCACGTGGATCGTGTGGTGCGCGTAGTCCTTGGCGGCGATCGTGCCCGACGGCGCGATGAACTCCGCGATCTCGTGGACGTCCTCGTGCTCGCCGCGCCTGTCGTTCACGCGCTTCGTGCCGTTGCCGAATTTCGGGTCGGACTGCCAGGACAGTTCGAGGCTGGAGCCGTCGAACTCGCGCACGCCCTTGCGGGTGACGAAGCTGCCGACGCCCAGGAAACGGCTGTCCGGGCCGGCGGCGCCCACCAGCGCCGGGGACAGCAGCTCGCGCCGCGTCACTGCGGAGCGCGTCTCGGCGAGGAAGCCCGCGTCTTCCGACGACACGATGCGGAAGGATGTCTGGTCGGGCACCTTCATCACGATGCGGAAGGGCTGCGCCTGCAGCGTGATCGTCACGCCGTCGACGATGGGCTGGCGCCGGCCGCCCTGCTCGATCCAGGCCTTCCACGCGTAGTGTCCGCCGCGCTCGTCGGCGCGCGCCATCTGGGCGTAGATCCAGTCGAGGAAGTCGGCCTGTTCACCGGAGACGTAGTACGCGAGCGAGCGCTGGAGCGTCTGGCCGAACACGCTGTCGTCGACGCCGACCAGCGGGTCGGCCCTGGCGTCGAGCAGCAGCTGCGCGCTCTCCTTGTCGCCGGCCATGGCGGCGAGAACGAGCGGCGGCAGCGCGCCGGGGCGGGCCTGCGAGCGTTCGACGCGGGCGCCGTGCGCGAGCACCCAGCGCAGTCCGGCGTGGTCCTGGGCCGAGATGACGAACTCGATCGGGCAATACGACGTGCCGCAGGCGTCGATCGAGGCGCCTGCCGCGACGAGGGCCGCCGCGAAGGCTTCGTCGTGGCGGGCCAGCGCGCGCGTCAGCAGGGTCATGCCGCCGGACAGCGGCCGGTCGAGATCGCCGGGGCCGAACTCGCCAGCGGCCAGCGACGACTGCAGCCGTTCGGCGGTGAACACGCGGTTCATCGCGCTTCGCTTGCGCAGCGCCGGATCGCTGCGCAGCGCGTCGGGCGACGGCAGCGCGGTGGCGGCGTGCGCGGTCAGCCAAGCCATCGGCTGCAGGGTCTTCGGGTCGAACTTGTCCGGCCGCCGGGCGGTCACGCGCACGACGACCCAGGCGTCGGTCTTCGGGTCGTGCACGGGCCTCGAGCGCTCGTCGCCGAGCGTGGTGACGACCGCGTCGCGCAGCCATGGTGCGATCTCGTTGCTGCGTTCGCCGGTGCGCTGGTCGAGCCGATGCGCATCGAGCGGGCACTGCCAGTTGGCGAGGCAGTGAGTGGCTTCGTCCTGCGAGATGAAGCGGTAGGTCGTGTAGTCGTAGGACAGGCCGTCGAACGTGTAGACGGCCTCTTCCCAGAGCATCTCGGCGTCGGCGCGCGAGATCTGCGGCGCCGGCGCGGCAGCCGCAGCCTCCGGCGACGCCGCGGCCTTGGCCAGCTGGCAGGCGAGATCGAGCTGCGACGCCTGCTGCGTGCCCTCGAGGACGTCGCGCAAGGTGTAGCGGCCGCGATCGACATCCGCGCCGCGGCGCGCGCCGCAATCGACGACGCCGCTCAGCGGCCGGCGGAACGCCTCGGGCGCATCGTAGGACTGCAGCTCGCGGTAGTTGAACCAGACCAGCCCGTCGTGCGCCTTCACCGACCCGGCATCGAGCTGGCGCACGGTGGTGGCGCCGCGGTCGTAGGTGCGCCAGTCCTCGGCGCTGGACGGCGCCGGCCTCTGCTGCGCGACGCGCAGCGCGGGATCGCGCGCCTCGCCGCCGGCCAGGTGGGCCAGGCGGCAGACGAGGGCGAGCTGGGCGGCCTGGTCCGTGCCGTCGAAGACATCGCGCAATTCATAGCCCTTGCCGCTGCCGCTGACGTCGGCCCGTTTGCGGGCGGCGCAATCGGCGATCGCGTACATCGTCGACACGATGGGCTTGGGATACGCGGGGCCGAAGTGTTGCTCCCGGTAGGCGAAGAAGACCTGGCCGTTCCTGACCTCCACGCTGTCGGCGTCCACTTCGAACTTCGCGTTCGGACGATCCGCGTAACCCTGCCAGTTGGCGGCCGAGACGGAGGAGGCCATGGCGGCCAGGGCGATGCAGCCAACGAGACGGCGAGGGTGCGAGAGGATCTTCATCGGCGAGCGTGGATGGCGAAGTGAAGGCTCGCGCGACTTTACAGGTCAATCCCGTCGTCGCGCCGCCGCCTCGCCATGCCGGCCCGCGCCCTCGGTGAAGCGCTGCACGCCGGCGAGTCCTTCCGAGGCCACGACGTCGAAGCCGCGCGCGCCCTCGGCCCGCAGCGCGTCGGCCAGCGTGCGGTCCCATTGCGACAGCGCCGACGCGCGATCCGCGCGCAGGCAGGCCTGGGGGAACGCCGCGATCTCCGCGGCCAGCGCCTGCGCCGCCGCGAGCGCGAGGCCGTCCTCGACGACGCGGTTGACGAGGCCGAACGACAGCGCCTCGTGCGCGTCCACCGCGCGGCCGGTCAGGATCATGTCGAGCGCCCGGCCTTCGCCGACGATGCGCGGCAGGCGCACGGTGCCGCCGTCGATCAGCGGCACGCCCCAGCGGCGGCAGAACACGCCGAACACCGCGCCGCGGGCCGCGACACGCAGGTCGCACATCAGCGCGAGTTCGAGCCCGCCGGCCACCGCGTGTCCCTCGATCGCGGCGATGACGGGCTTGGTGAAGGCCATGCGCGTCGGCCCCATCGGCCCCGGCGCCGTGCCGGTGGGCTCGACGACGTTGCGCCGCGCCGGATCGGCCATCGCCTTGAGGTCGGCGCCGGCGCAGAACTGGCCGCCGCCGCCGGTCAGCACCAGCACCGCGAGCGCGTCGTCGGCCTCGAAGGCTTCGAAGGCCTCGCGCAGGCGGGCGGCGGTCGGGCCGTCGACCGCGTTGCGGCAGTCCGGCCGATGGAGAGTGACCGTGGCGACCGGGCCGTCGATGTCGAGGCGGACCGTCATGCCGCCGGCCCGGCGATCGCCATCGGATGGCGCGGCTGGTAGAGGCCGACCTCGCCGCCGCCGGGCAGCCGCAGCGTCGTGATCGAGCCCCAGCGCGCCTCCTGCACCGGCGAACACGCCACGCCCTTGGCGGCCAGCGACTGCATCTCGCGGGCAAGGTCGTCGCACATCAGGTACAGCTCGTGGCGGTCGTTCGCGTCGGCGGGATGCACCGCGAGTTCCGCGGGCGGCAGCGCGAAGATCAACCAGCCGTGGCCGGCGTCCACGCCCTGGAAGCCGAGGACGTCGCGCAGGAAGGCGCGGTCGGCTTCCGCGTCCTGGCTGTAGACGATGACGTGGGCGCCGAAGATCATGACCGGTCCGCCTTGACGATGTCGACGTAGGCCGCCAGCGACGGCCCGAACGACGTGAAGTGGTCGCCCGCCATCCGCGTGACGCTCAAGCGGGGCTCGGACTGGGGCTCGCGCGCGGCCAGGTCGCCGTCCTGCAGCGCATCGCCTTCGCCGACCCAGGCGTGGTGCGGGTGCTGCATCCAGGGCACGTTGCCGACCAGCACGCGCAGCTCGCGTTCGTCGGGGTTGCTGCCGGCGAAGGGAATGCGCGGCTTCATCCAGTCGGCGTCGAACATGCGCGTGCCGAACAGGCCGCCGGAGCTGCCGCCGTGGCGGATGCCCACCGGATGCAGCGACAGCAACGCCGACACCACTCCGCCGATGCTGTGGCCGAACGTGTAGAGGCGCGACGCGTCGACCTCGGGCTGCTGCGCGAGCCAGGCGACGGCGGCCTTCGCATCGTCGATCTCGCCGAGCAGCAGCTCGAAGCTGCCGGGGTTGCCGTTCTCCGCGCGCAGCATCGGGCACAGCAGCGCGAAGCCGGCGTCGAGGAACGGGCGCGCGGCGTCGAAATCGCCGGCCGCGAACGCGAAGCCGCCGTGGAAGAACACCACGCCGGGCACCTTGCTGGAGGGCGACGCCCCCGGCGGCAGGGCGACCCATGCCTTGAGCGACAGCGACCCGGATGGATACACGATCTCGCGCACGCCGGCCGGCGGGGTCGACGGCTTGAAGTCCTGCGGCGCCGGCCCGTGCAGGACCAGGTTCGACCTGAACCGGCGCAGCCGGTCGAGATAGCTCGCGGGCGGCGGCGCGGCGGCGGCAGGCGCCAAGGTCGACGCGAACAGGAGGCTCGCGCACACGTGGCGTCGGGAGATCGCGGGACGGGTGGATGGCATGGCGGCTCGTCCTGTCGAACGCGGCCCGAAAAGGCCGTCCGTGGGCGGGGATTGTGCGCCTCGGGGCGCCGGCTGTCAGGCCGCGACGCCCGCGCGCCTGAACAGCGACGCCGCGCTGAAGCCCGTCACCAGGGCCGTCCCGGCGATCACGATGGCCGCGCCCGCGAGCGTGTTCCAGCCGAGCGGTTCGCCGAGGAACAGGTGTCCCCACAGCACGCCGAACACGGGCACCAGGAACGTGACGGTCAGCGCGGAGGCGGCGCCGATGTCGGCGATCAGGCGGAAGTACAGCAGGTAGGCGATGCCGCTGCACAGCACGCCGAGCGCGAGCACCGCGAGCGCGATCGTCAGCGTCGGCATCGCCGCCGGCGGCGCGAAGGGCACGGCCGGCGCGATCAGCAGCGTCGCGCCCCACATGCTGCCGTGCGCGTTGGCGAAGGGCTCGACCTTCTTCGCCGACTTCGCGTAGTTGGTGGCGACGCCGTACGAGAACGTGGCCGCCAGGCCCAGCGCGATCGCGAGCGGCGCGCCCTCGCGCAGCGTGCCCGGATCGAAGCCGACCAGCAGCGCGACGCCCGCCACGCCGAGCGCCAGGCCCAGCAGCGACTTCGCCGACAGGGCCGTGCGCGTCCACACCGCGCCGATGACCGCGCCCCAGATCGGCGCCGTCGCGTTGAGGATGGACAGCAGCGAGGCCGACAGCGTGCGCGCCGCGAACGCGAACAGCAGGAAGGGCAGGGCGGAGTTGAACAGGCCCAGCACGAGGTAGTGCCCGGCGTTGCGCCGCGCGTCCAGCGGCTTGCGCAGCACGGCGCCGACGGCGGCGAGGAACAGCGCCGCGAGCAGCACGCGCAGGCCGATCAGAAGCACCGGCCCCAGCACCGGTGCGCCCATGCGCATGAACAGGAACGACGCGCCCCAGATGGCGGACAGCGCGAGCAGGCGGACGAGGCTGGCGAGGGTCATGCGTGCATTGTGGCGAGGCTCGACGACGGGGACTGGCCATTTCCGGACCTCGAAATCGAAAGCCTGGACTGCCGCCACCTCCCCGCCGACAAGGGTTTAGCGAACCGACCTATCCTCGCCGTCTTCCCAAGGAGATGGACATGGAACAACGACGACTCGGCGCCTCCGGCTTCATGGTGCCCGCGCTCAGCCTGGGCACCGGCACCTTCGGCGGCGGCAACGAATTCTTCAAGGCCTGGGGCTCGACCGACGGCGACGGCGCGCGCAACCTGGTCGACATCTGCCTCGAGTCCGGCCTCAACATGTTCGACACGGCCGACGTCTACTCGCGCGGACTGGCCGAACAGGTGCTGGGCAAGGCGATCGCGGGCCGCCGCGACAAGGTGATCGTGTCGACCAAGGCGACGTTCCGCATGGCCGACGGTCCGAACGACGTCGGCTCGTCGCGCTTCCACCTGCGCGCGTCGGTCGAGGGCTCGCTCAAGCGCCTGGGCACCGACTACATCGACCTGTTCCAGCTGCACGCCTTCGACGCGATGACGCCGATCGAGGAGACGCTGCACACGCTCGACGAGCTGGTGCGCGAGGGCAAGATCCGCTACCTCGGCGTGTCCAACTTCTCGGGCTGGCATCTGATGAAGTCGCTCGCGCTGTCCGAGAAGCATTCGCTGCAGCGCTACGTGGCGCACCAGGCCTACTACTCGCTCGTGGGCCGCGACTACGAGTGGGAGCTGATGCCGCTGGCGCTCGACCAGGGCGTGTCGGCGGTGGTCTGGAGCCCGCTCGGCTGGGGCCGGCTCACCGGCAAGATCCGGCGCGGCAGCGGCCTCCCCGCGCAGAGCCGGCTGCATTCGACGGCCGACATGGGGCCGCCGGTGGACGACGAGCATCTGTTCAAGGTGGTCGATGCGCTGGCCGAGGTCGGCGAGGAGGCCGGCAAGTCGGTGCCGCAGGTCGCGTTGAACTGGCTGCTGCAGCGGCCGACGGTGGCCAACGTGATCGTCGGCGCGCGCGACGAGACGCAGCTGCGCGAGAACCTGGGCGCGGTCGGCTGGAACCTGACGCCGGCGCAGGTCAGGAAGCTCGACGACGCCAGCGCCGTGACGCTGCCCTATCCGTACTGGCACCAGCGCGGCTTCGGCGAGCGCAACCCCGCGCCGGTGTGAGCTAACATCCGGCCATGACCCGAAGCCTCGCCACCGCATCGCACGCGCCCTCGCGCGTGACGCGCGCGTGCGCTGGTTCGGTCAAAGCGAAAAAGCCGTTGCTCGTCTGACCGGGGCCGCGGTGCCGTCGTTCAGATGAGCGACGGCGACCCAGGGCTCCCGGAAGAAAGACTCACGAACTTCGCCTGCGTTGCGCGCTCATTTCGACGACGATCCTGTCCGGTCGTTGAAGAAAGGAAACCTGCGTGAGCCGCACCATCGATTTCTCCGGGGTCTGGATCCCCATCGTCACCCCGTTCCGCGACCGTCGCGTCGACCACGAGGCGCTCGCCGCGCTCGTCAGGCGCCTGGCGGCCGACGGCGTCGCCGGCTTCGTCGTCTGCGCGACGACCGGCGAGGCGCCGCTGCTGGCCGACGACGAGCGCGTCGCCGTGCTCGGCACCGTCAAAGCGAACACGTCGCTGCCGCTGGTCATGGGCGCGTCGGGCACGACGGCCGACGAGGTGCTGCGCCGCATCGACGCCGCGGCGCGCCACGCGCCCGCGGCGTTCATGGTGACCGCGCCGCCGTACCTGCGGCCGTCGCAGGATGCGCTGCGGGCGTTCTTCACGACGATCGCCGACGCCGCGCCCGCCCCGCTGGTCGTCTACGACATCCCGGCCCGCACCGGCGTGCGCATCGAGCTGGCCACGTTGCTCGCGCTGGCGGCGCACACCAACGTCGTCGCTCTGAAGGATTGCGGCGGCCGCGTCGAGCAGACCGAAGCCCTGATCGCCGACGGCCGGCTGCAGGTGCTGTGCGGCAACGACAACGAGTGGTTCTCGACGCGCTGCCTCGGCGGCGCCGGCGCGATCGCCGCGAGCGCGCACGTGCGCACCGATCTGTTCGTCGCCTTCGACGCGGCGCTCGCGCGCGGCGATCTCGCGACGGGCCGCACCTTGTGGCGCCAGCTCAAGCCGTTGACCGCGGGCCTGTTCGAGGAGCCGAGCCCGGGGCCGGTCAAGGCCTTGCTGGCGGCACGCGGCGAGTGCGCGAACGAGCTGCGCGCGCCGATGACGACGGCGTCGACGGCGTTGACGGAGCGATTGCTGACGCTCGTTGCATGCCTGCCCGCGAACGGCTGACGAGCGGATCGTCGGCGCGTCGCTTCTTACCGTGCCGCGCTCGCGGCCGCCGCGCGTTCCGCGAGCACCGCGGCGCGTTCGCGCGCGCCGATGCGCAGCTTGCCGCAAACCTGGTCGTGCGTTTTCAGATAGGCCTGGAGCTGCGCCTCATGCGTGGCCTGGACCTGCCGCGCCGCGAGCCGCTCGTCGGCCGTGCGGGACGCGTCGACGGCGACGTCGTCGGCGTCGCGGCGACGGTCGAGCGTCACGATGCGATCGTCCGAATCCATGCAGGCGCGCGCGTCGTCCAGCGAGGCCGCCGGGCCGGGCATCACGTTGGTCGTGATCGTCCGGTTGAGGCTGACGTTGCCGCAGGCCAGCGCCGTGCCGCCGTGCGAGGCGTCGGTGTAGATGCCCACCGGGTAGCGCGCGATCGAGCCCGTGCCGGGCTCCAGCGTCAGGCTTTCGAGCACGACGTGCACCGTGGCCGCGCCGCTCGCATCGGCCCGCAGCTCGGGCAGCGCGATCACGAAGGCGTGTGCAGCCGGCGCGGCGTCCGGGCCCGCGTAGCAGCGACCTTCGTCGGCGAAGTGCAGCGTGAACGGCTGGTTCGCGGGCAACTGCGTCAGCTTGAGATCGACGGCGAGGCGATGTTCGCGCTCGACGAGCGTCATCGAGCCGACCGTGTCGGTGCCGGCGATGGGGAAGATGCGCACCGTGGCCGGCGGCCAGGGCCGACCGCCCGGATCCTGCGCGAAGACAGGCAGCGCGACCGCCAGCGCGAGCGCCAGCCCGGCGGCGCGACTCCGCGGGCCGCGCATCAGGCGTCGGACTCGGCGTGGTATGCCGTCGCCCGCTCCACCTCGTTCTTCGAGCCCAGGAACACCGCCACGCGCTCGTGCAGCCTGGTCGGCTGCAGGTCCATGATGCGCTGCCTGCCGTTGGTGGCCATGCCGCCGGCCTGTTCGACCAGGAAGCTCATCGGGTTGGCCTCGTACAGCAGGCGCAGCTTGCCCGCCTTCTCGGGCTCGCGCTTGTCCCACGGGTACATGAAGACGCCGCCGCGGCTCAGGATGCGGTGCACGTCGGCCACCATCGAGGCGACCCAGCGCATGTTGAAGTCCTTGCCGCGCGGGCCGTCCTTGCCCTGCAGGCACTCGTCGATGTAGCGCGTGACCGGCGGCGCCCAGTGGCGCTGGTTGGACATGTTGATCGCGAACTCCTTCGTGTCGGCCGGGATCTGCACGTTCTCGGACGTCAGCACCCACGAGCCCATCTCGCGGTCGAGCGTGAACATCGCCACGCCGTCGCCCACCGTCAGCACCAGCATCGTCTGCGAGCCGTAGATGCAGTAGCCCGCGGCGACCTGGTTCTTGCCGGCCTGCAGGAAGTCCGACTCGTCCACGCCGTGGTGGTGGCCGACCTTCTTCAACACCGAGAAGATGGTGCCGATCGACACGTTGACGTCGATGTTGGAGGAGCCGTCCAGCGGGTCGAACAGCAGCAGGTACTCGCCCTGCGGATAGCGGTTGGGCACGACGTGGATGGTGTCCATCTCCTCCGACGCCATCGCGGCCAGGTGCCCGCCCCATTCGTTGGCCTCGATCAGCACCTCGTTGGAGATGATGTCCAGCTTCTTCTGCACCTCGCCCTGCACGTTCTCCGAGCCGGCCGAGCCCATGACGTCGCCGAGCGCGCCCTTGTTGACGGCGATCGCGATGTGCTTGCAGGCGCGCGCGACCACCTCGATCAGCAGGCGAAGCTGCGACGGGATGCGCCCGTGCTCGCGCTGCTGCTCGACGAGGTACTGGGTGAGGCTGATCTTCTTGGGCATGTCGATTCCTGGATGTGATGGATTCGGTCGTTGCGCATGCGCGCGCGTGACGCGCGCATGCGCAACGGTCGTCCGATGCGAAACCGGGTCGCGCGTGCGACCCGGTTGGCAAGTGTCAGTCCTTCAGCGCGCGGTCGACGACCTCGCGCACGTCGGGGCTCAGATCCGTCTTCGCGGCCACGCGCGCGATCGCCTCGCGCGCCGCGCCGCGGTACGGCTCGGCCAGGTTGCGCCAGCGGTCGAGTGCGCGCGCGAGGCGCGAGGCGACCTGCGGGTTGATCGCGTCGAGCTCGACGACCTTCTCGGCCCAGAACACGTAGCCCTTCGCGTCGGGGCGATGGAACGCGGCCGGGTTGCCGTTGCACAGCGCGAGCAGCAGGCTGCGCACGCGGTTCG
Organism: Scleromatobacter humisilvae; assembly: GCF_023231945.1. Classification (GTDB taxonomy): domain Bacteria; phylum Pseudomonadota; class Gammaproteobacteria; order Burkholderiales; family Burkholderiaceae_C; genus Scleromatobacter; species Scleromatobacter humisilvae. The sequence continues at coordinate 434,890 of NZ_JAJLJH010000001.1, read as the reverse complement.
GGTTGTGCATCGAGAAGTCGGGATGCTGCAGCAGCGCCTTGACCTTGGCGAACACGCGGCCGTCCTTCTCGGAGGCGCGCGCCTGCAGGCCGAACCACTTGTCGACGACCAGCGCCTCGTTCTGGAACAGCTCGTGGAAGCGCGCCAGCGCCGGCGTGGCCAGCTCCGAATGCGCGCCCACCAGCGCGCCGAGCGCGCCGAGGCGGTCGGTCATGTTGCCGGCGTCCTTGAAGCGCTGGTAGGCCTTGCCGGGCCAGACGCTGTCGCCGCTGCGCGCCGCGTCGCGCACCAGCATCGCCAGCGCCAGGTTGGCCAGCGCGCGGCGGGCGCTCTGCGCGCCGTCGGGGCTGTAGCCTTCGCTGATCTGGTTGGCGTCCCACGCGGCGAGCCAGTCGTCGTGCAGCCGCGCGGCCAGTTGATCCTGCATCTGCTGGCAGACCGCGTGCACGCGCTGCGGGTCGACCGGCACGGTCAGCTGCTCGGAGACATAGGCCTCCGACGGCGGCGTCAGCACCAGCTCCTTGAACGCCGGATCGAGCGATGGGTCGCGCAGCACGGCGCGCATCGCATCGACGTAGGCGTCGTTGAGCGCCAGCGTGCCGTCGCCGGTGATCGCGGCGACCAGCTGCGACAGCGCCAGGCGCTGGCCGGCCTCCCAGCGGTTGACGGGGTCGGTGTCGTGCGCGAGCAGCACCAGGCGGTCGGCGTCGGTCAGGCCGTCGTCGAGGAGGACGGGCGCGGAGAAATCGCGCAGCACCGACGGCACGACATCGGCCGGCACGTCCAGGAAGCGGTACGTCGCCTCGGCCTGCGAGAGCACCAGCACGCGTTCGGAGGGCGCGGCCTCGGCGTCGCCTTCGAGCTTGAGCGGCACGGGACGGCCGTCGCGCGTGAACAGCGCGACGCGCACCGGGATCACGAACGGCTGGCGCTCGACCGGCGACGTCACGCCCTGCGGCGCGCCGAAGTCCTGCGCCAGCGTCAGCGTCCAGGTGCCGTCGGCCGCGGTGCCGCGTGCCGTCACCTTGGGCGTGCCCGACTGCGAATACCAGCGCTTGAACGCCTCGAGCTGCGCGTTGAGCGGGCTCGCCGGGTTGACGTCGGCGATGGACTGCGCGAACGCGTCGCAGGTCACCGCCTGGCCGTCGTGGCGCCGGAAGTACTCGGTGATGCCGCGCTCGAAGCCGCCGCGGCCCACCAGCGTCTGCATCATGCGCACGACCTCCGAGCCCTTCTCGTAGACGGTGGCGGTGTAGAAGTTGTCGATGGCGACGTAGCTGTCCGGGCGCACCGGGTGCGACATCGGGCCCGCGTCCTCGGGGAACTGGATCTGGCGCAGCGTGCGCACGTCGTCGATGCGCTTGACGCCCCGCGCGGACGGGGAGCCAGCCATGTCCTGCGAGAACTCCTGGTCGCGGAAGACGGTCAGGCCTTCCTTGAGCGACAGCTGGAACCAGTCGCGGCAGGTGATGCGGTTGCCGGTCCAGTTGTGGAAGTACTCGTGGCCGACGACGCTCTCGATCAGCGAGTAGTCCGTGTCGGTCGCGGTGGCCGGGCTGGCGAGCACGTACTTGGTGTTGAACAGGTTCAGGCCCTTGTTCTCCATCGCGCCCATGTTGAAGTCCTCGACCGCCACGATCATGAAGCGTTCGAGATCCAGCGGCAGCTTGAAGCGCGCCTCGTCCCACACCAGCGACGCGACCAGCGAGTTCATCGCGTGCTCGGTCTTGTCGAGGTCGCCACGGCGCACGAACACCTGCAGCAGGTGATCCTTGCCGGCGCGGCTGGTGACGCGCTGCTCGCGCGCGACGAGGTCGGCCGCGACCAGCGCGAACAGGTAGCAGGGCTTCGGGAACGGGTCGTTCCAGCGCGCGAAGTGGCGGCCGTTGTCCAGGCTGCCCTGCTCCGCGAGGTTGCCGTTGGACAGCAGCACCGGGTACTTCGCCTTGTCGGCGCGCAGCGTGACGGTGTAGATCGCCATCACGTCGGGGCGATCGAAGAAGTAGGTGATGCGGCGGAAGCCCTGCGCCTCGCACTGCGTGAAGAAGCCGCCGCCGGACGTGTACAGCCCCGACAGCTCGGTGTTCTTCTCCGGGCAGACCGTGTTGCGGATCTCCAGCACGAACGCGTCGGCCGCGGGCGCGTCGATCACCAGCTGGCCGTCCTCGTGGCGGAACGAGACGCTCTGGCCGTCGACCAGCACGCGCAGCAGGTTCAGGCCCTCGCCGTCGAGCCGCAGCGGCTCGGCCGGGCGCTCGGTGTTGCGCTCGATGGCCAGCTTGCTGGCGACGATGGTCTTGGCGGGATCGAGGTCGAACGTGAGGTCGACGGACCGCACCCACCAGGCGGGCGCCGTGTAGTCTTCACGGCGGACGAGTGCGGGAGAGCCTTCGCGCATGGCTTCTTCCTTCTGTTTGGATTGAGACGAATTCGAGGACGGCGCGCGGCTCGTGGCCGCGCGCCGCGAAAGATCACAGGCCCTGCTTGAGGCTGGCCGCGATGAACTGGTCGAGGTCGCCGTCGAGCACCTTCTGGGTGGCCGAGGTCTCGACGTTGGTGCGCAGATCCTTGATGCGGCTCTGGTCCAGCACGTACGAACGGATCTGGTGGCCCCAGCCGACGTCCGTCTTCGTGGCCTCGAGGGCCTGCTGCTGTTCCATGCGCTTGCGCATCTCGTGCTCGTACATGCGCGAGCGCAGCATCTGCCAGGCCTCGTCGCGGTTGCGGTGCTGCGAGCGGTCGTTCTGGCACTGCACGACGATGCCGGTCGGGATGTGCGTCAGGCGCACGGCCGAGTCGGTCTTGTTGATGTGCTGGCCGCCCGCGCCGGACGCGCGGTACGTGTCGACGCGCACGTCGGCCGGGTTGATCTCGATCTCGATCGAATCGTCGACTTCCGGATAGACGAACACCGACGCGAACGACGTGTGGCGCCCGCCCGACGAGTCGAACGGGCTCTTGCGCACGAGGCGGTGCACCCCGGTCTCGGTGCGCAGGTGGCCGAACGCGTACTCGCCCTCGATCTTGATCGTGGCGCTCTTGATGCCGGCAACGTCGCCCTCGGACTCTTCCATCACCTCGGGCTTGAAGCCCTTGCGCTCGCAGTACTTCAGGTACTGGCGCAGCAGCATCGACGCCCAGTCGCAGGCCTCGGTGCCGCCGGCGCCGGCCTGGATGTCGAGGAAGCAGTTGAGCGGGTCGGCCGGATTGGAGAACATGCGGCGGAACTCGAGGCCCTCGACGATTCCCGCCAGCTTGGCGGCGTCGGCCTCGATGGCGGCCAGGCCGGCCATGTCGCCTTCTTCCTTGGTCATCTCGAACAGCTCGCCGTTGTCGGAGAGGTTGCTCGTCAGGTGGTCGATCGTGTTGACGACCTCCTCAAGGGACCGCTTCTCGCGGCCGAGTTCCTGGGCCCGCTTGGGATCGTTCCAGATGGCGGGGTTCTCCATCGTGGCGTTGACTTCCGTCAGTCGATGCGACTTGCGGTCGTAGTCAAAGATACCCCCTGAGCGCGGTGGTGCGCTCGCTGAGGTCGGCAATCTGGTTGCCGATGGCGTTGATGCGTTCGATGTCCATGATCCGGATCTTGGTCGTGGCGCGGCCCGTCAGACGGGCGGCGCAGGGTGGCGGGTTCAGCGCGCGGGGGGCGCGCGGAATGGCGATTTTCGCATGGACGCGCTGGCCCGCGGGCGTTGCGCTAGCGACTGTGCTTGAGCTGCGCTTCCACGCCCGCCCGCCACGGCATCAGCGCGCGCGGGTCGACGGTGTGCAGCAGCGCGCCGACGCAGACGGCGACCAGCCCCGCCGTCGCGGCGTAGCGCGCCAGCGCGGCACGCCCGCCCGTGGCCGCGGGCGCGACGGCCATCAGCAGCCCCACCAAGATGCCGCCGACGAGGCCGCCGATGTGCGCGGAGTTGTCCACGCCCTGGATCAGGAAGCCCATGCCGACGTTGATCGCCACGGCCTGGAGCAGCCCCTTGTTGAGCCCGGGCTGCCGATGCTTGGGCAAGTGGGCGAAGCGCGGCGTGGGCGTGACCAGGCCGACCAGCAGCGAGCCGAACAGCGCCATCACGGCGCCCGAGGCGCCGACGCTGACGGTCTCAAGGACGACGGCGTTGGCCGGCGACCAGCGCAGCTCGGCCCACCAGACGCTGGCGCAACTGGCCAGCAGCCCGCCGGCGAGGTAGATCGCCAGCATGCGGGCCGTGCCGAATTCGTATTCGACGACGGGCGCGGTGAAGGCCAGCACGTACATGTTGAGGCCCAGGTGGACGATGCCGCCGTGCAGGAACATGGCCGTCAGCAGCCGCCAGGTGTCGCCGGTCAGCGTGAACAGCGGCATGTTGCCGCCCCAGGCGATCAGGGCCGGCGACCTGGCGTCGGTGGGCGACACGCCGTTGGCCACCTGCAGCAGCCAGACCGCGACGTTGATCGCGATCAGCACGCCGGTGGCCACGGGCAGGCGATGGCGCGGCAACGGTTGCTGCGGCGGCGGGGGCATCGTGGCGGGATCGCTGGTCATCGGGCGATTCTTCCACGCCGCGGGCTGTCGCGTCGGGTTCGCCCGCTTGGGCCCGCACGGGCGCGCAGGCATGATGCGCGGCGATGCCCGAGTCCGATCCCGCCGCCGTCCCCGAGTCCGAGCCCGGCGCCGCCCGCGCGCGCCACTGGCGCCGCACGCAACGCCTCACCGCCGCGCTGCTGCTGGCCTGGTTCGGCGTGGGCTTCGTCGTCACCTGGTTCGCGCGCGAGCTCGACTTCCCGTTCTTCGGCTGGCCGTTCAGCTTCTGGGTGGCGGCGCAGGGCGGCGTCGTGGTCTTCGTGCTGCTGCTCGTGGTCTATGCGCGGCGCATGGCGCGCAACGACCGCCGGCTCGCGCGCGAGAGCGACGCGGCCGGCGGCGCCGTCGACACGAGGCCCTGATGGCGATCCGCACCCGCACGTTCGCGCCGGCGCGCAGCCGCTTCACGCCCTTGCACGGCGCGGCCTTCAGCCGCCGCCTGCACTGGATCTACCTGGCCTTCGGCATCGCGTTCCTGGCGTTCGTGTCGGTGATGGCGCTGCTGGAGCACCTGGGGCTGTCGCGGCGCTGGATCGGCTTCCTGTTCCTGGTCGGGCCGATCGTGTTCTACGCGGGCATCGGCATCCTCAGCCGCACCACCGATCCGGCCGAGTACTACGTCGCCGGACGCCGCGTGCCGGCGCTCTACAACGGCATGGCCACGGGGGCGGACTGGATGTCGGCGGCGTCGTTCATCGGCATGGCCGGCACGCTGTACCTCGGCGGCTACGGCGGGCTCGCCTACATCCTCGGCTGGACGGGCGGCTTCGTGCTGGTGGCGCTGCTGATCGCGCCGTACCTGCGCAAGTTCGGCCAGTACACGATCCCCGACTTCCTCGCCGCGCGCTACGACGGCAACCTGACGCGCGTGATCGGCGTGGTCGCGGCCATCGCGTGCTCGTTCCTCTACGTCGTCGCCCAGATCTACGGCGTCGGCCTGATCACCAGCCGCATCACCGGCGTCGCGTTCGAGGTGGGCGTGTTCCTGGGCCTGGGCGGCATCCTCGTGTGCTCGTTCCTCGGCGGCATGCGCGCCGTCACGTGGACGCAGGTGGCCCAGTACATCGTGCTGCTGGTGGCCTACCTGGTGCCGGTGGCGTGGCTGTCGATCAAGCAGCATGCGACGCCGGTGCCGCAGGCGACCTACGGCTACCAGCTGCAGAAGGTGATCGCGTCGGAGAAGCGGCTGCAGGCCGACCCGGCCGAGCAGCAGGTCATCGCGATCTTCAAGGCGCGCGCCGCCGGCGACGATGCGCGCCTGGCCGACATCCCGTCCGCGCTCGCCGCCGAACGCAGCGCCGCGGCGCGCCGCATCGCCGAGCTCAAGGCCGTCAACGCGCCGCAGGGCGATATCCAGGCCGCCGAGCGCCTGCTCGCGCGCGTCCCGCGCGACGCGGACGCCGCGCGCGACGCGTGGACGCGCGAACGCGACGCCAACCTCGAGCGCGCGCGTCCGCTGGGCGGCATGCCGCCGCACGCGCAGCAGTTCGCCGGCGATCCGCAAGGCGACGCCGCGGCGCGCAAGCTGTTCGACGACTCGCGCCACAACTTCATCGCGCTCGTGTTCTGCCTGATGGTGGGCACCGCGTCGCTGCCGCACGTGCTCACGCGCTTCTACACGACGCCGTCGGTGGCCCAGGCGCGCGTGTCGGTCGCGTGGTCGCTGTTCTTCATCCTGCTGCTGTACCTCACCGCGCCGGCGCTGGCCGTGCTGATCAAGGTGGAGGTGTTCGACACGCTGGTGGGCACGCGTTTCGACCAGCTGCCCGCGTGGATCAACAACTGGGCCCACGTCGACAGCTCGTTGCTGCAGGTGGCCGACGTCAACCACGACGGCATCCTGCAACTCGGCGAGATCAAGATCGGCGGCGACATCGTCGTGCTCGCCACGCCCGAGATCGCGGGGCTGCCGTACGTCATCTCGGGACTCGTCGCCGCGGGCGGGCTGGCGGCGGCACTGTCGACCGCCGACGGCCTGCTGCTGACGATCGCCAACGCGTTGTCGCACGACCTGTGGTTCCGCATCGTCGACCCCGCCGCGCCGGCCACGCGCCGCGTGACGGTCTCGAAGGTGCTGCTGCTGATGGTGGCGCTCGGCGCCGCCTACGTCACCGCGCAGAAGCCGGGCGACATCCTGCTGCTGGTGTCGGCCGCGTTCTCGATCGCGGCGTCGGCGTTCTTCCCCGCGCTGGTGCTGGGCGTGTTCTGGAAGCGCGCCAACAAGTGGGGCGCGGCCGCCGGCATGGTCGCGGGCCTGGGCCTGACGCTCTACTACGTGCTGGTGAACCAGCCCGGCGTGCGCGAGACCTTCGGCATCGGGAGCCCGATCCAGCTGTGGTGGGGCATCCAGCCGATCGCCGCCGGCCTGTTCGGCGTGCCGGTGGGCTTCGCCGTGCTGGTCGTCGTGAGCCTGCTGACGCCGGCGCCGAGCCGGGCCGCGCTGGAGATGGTCGACGACGTGCGCTTGCCCTAGTTCGCCGGCAGCGCTCGGCCGCGACTCGCCGAGCCGCGGCCCCCTGAGGTCTCAGAGCTTGGCGTCCTCGGTTCGCACGCGCTCCCACGCGTCGAACGCCGCCAGCCGCGCGCGCGTCCACTCCATGCTCGACGAACCGCGCGCCTCGTCCCAGCCGCGCTCGAGCTCGCTCTCGACGTCGTCGAAGCTGCGGCCGACGTTGCGGTTGTAGTGCGCCACGCCGTACGCGTAGGCCGGGCCCCAGTCGTCGTACGAATCGCGCGGCGTCGCATACGCGCGGGACGCGTAGTTGGCGCGCCAGTAGGCGTCCTCGGCGGTCGGATCGATGGCCTCGGCCACGCCCTTGCCGGCCAGGCCGCCGGCGACGGCGCCGACCAGCGCGCCGACCGCCATGCCCAGCGGGCCGGCAACGGTGCCGACGGCCGCGCCGAAGGCCATGCCGCCGGCGGCGGCGCCCACGCCCACGCCGATCGGGTGCATGCCCACCTCGCCGGACAGCGGGTCGCGGTTGGCGCCGGTGTCGGCCTCGCGCGGCGGCGCCGGAACGGGGTCGAGCGGAATGATCTTGGTCATGACGAACTCCTGCGCGGCCGGAGGGGCCGCATCGGGCGAGACGCGGCAACCCGTGTTCCCGTCGCGCGAGTCCGTCAGCTCAGGAACGTCTGCAGGCGCGCCGCGACGGCGGCAGGCTGGTCGTGGTGCAGCATGTGGCCGCAGTCCTCCAGCAGCAGGCGCTCGACGTGCGGCACCTGCGCGAGGCGCGCCTCGAAGTCGGCGCGCGGATAGCGGTCGCCCCAGAACTTCGTCACGTCGGTGTTCGCGCCCTCGACCCACAGCACCGGGGCGGCGATGCGGCGCCAGCCGGCGAGGATCTCCTCCACGCGATAGAGCACCGGGTTGACGAGCTTGTGGGCCGGATCGCCGAGGATGTGCCAGCGGCCATCGGCGCGCCGTTCCGACCAGTGCGGCGCGAGCCACGCCGCCTTGTCGGCGGACAGGCGCGCGTTGTTCTTGCGCAGCCGCGCGGCGACATCGTCGACCGAGTCGTACGAGCGCAGCGATGCGTGCTCCTTCAGCTCGTCCAGCCATTTCGCCAGGCGCGCGGGCGCCTGCTCGGCGCGGGTCTCGGGCAGTCCGAAGCCTTCGAGGTTGACCAGCCGCCGGATGCGCGTCGGCCGGATGCCGGCATAGCTCATCACGACGTTGCCGCCCATGCTGTGGCCGGCCAGGTCGACGGCCGCGCCGGGCGCGAGCCGGTCCAGCACGGTCTCGAGGTCGCCGAGGTAGTCGTGGAACCAGAACGTGTCGGCGCCGCCGGTGCTGCTGCCGCCGAAGCCGCGCCAGTCGAGCGCGACGATGCGGCGCACCGGGCCCTCCAGGCGGGCGAGTTCGTCGACGATGAACTGGAACGAGGCCCCCACGTCCATCCAGCCGTGCGTGAGCACCAGCAGCGGGCGCTCCGGCGTGACGAGCGAGGCGTCGCCCCATTCGCGCAGCTGGTACTGCACGTTGCGCACGGGGACGAGGCGCGTGCGGCCGGGGCGCTGTTCGACGTAGGGCGGGAAGGTCATCGGCGGACTGTAGAGGAGATCGCTGCAGCGCGCTGACCCGCGCGCGACAATGGCCGCATGACCACGACGACCCATCCCCGCGCCACCGTCCGCTTCGCCACGCGCGAGGACGTTCCCGTCATCGTCTCGCTGATCCGCGAGGCCGCCGACCACGAGGGCCATGCGCACCTGGCCACCGCCACGCCGGAACGCCTGGCCCAGGAGCTGTTCGACGACAGGTCCGCCTGCGAATGCCTGATCGGCGAGCACGACGGCCGGCCGGTCGCCTTCGCGATCTTCTTCCACAACTTCTCGACCTTCCTGTGCCGCAAGGGCCTGTATCTCGAGGACCTGTTCGTGCTGCCCGCGGCGCGCGGCACCGGCATGGGGCGGCGGCTGCTGCAGCGGCTCGCGCGCCTGGCCGTCGAACGCGAATGCGGCCGCTTCGAGTGGGGCGTGCTGGAATGGAACGTCGATGCGCAGGCGTTCTACCGGCGCATGGGCGCGACGATCCTGCCGGACTGGCGCGTCTGCCGCGTCGCCGGCGACGAGCTGCAGGCGCTGGGCGCGGGCGAGGCGAACCCCAACGTGCGCGCGGCCACGCGCGCGGACGCCGCCGTGATCGTCGAGCTGATCCGCGAGCTGGCGGTCTACGAGAAGCTGGAGCACCTGGCCACCGCGACGCCCGCGCGCCTCGAGGCCGAGCTGTTCGGCGACAGGCCGACCTGCGAATGCCTGATCGGCGAACGCGACGGCGAGCCGATCGGCTTCGCGCTCTACTTCCACAACTTCTCGACCTACCTGTGCCGCAAGGGCCTGTACCTGGAAGACCTGTTCGTGCGGCCGACCGCGCGCGGCACCGGCATGGGCAAGCTGCTGCTGCAGCGCCTGGCGCAGGTTGCGGTGGCGCGCGATTGCGGCCGCTTCGAATGGTCGGTGCTGGACTGGAACGTCGACGCGCAGGCCTTCTACCGGCGCATGGGCGCGACGATGCTGCCCGACCTGCGCATCTGCCGCGTGACGGGCGAGGCCCTGCAAGCGCTGGGAGCCGCGAGCGATTAAGCTTCGCCGATGAGCAAACCAGACCACCACGCGACCCTGCACGCCGATTTCCGCTGGTCGGTTCCCGAGAAGTTCAACATCGCCGAGATGTGCCTGCATCGCTGGGCGCGCGACACGCCCGCGGCCGTGGCGATCCTGCAGGACGGCGGCAACGAACCCGCCGTGCCGTTCACCTATGCCTCCCTGCAGCGCGACGCACACCGGCTGTCGAACGCGCTCGGCTCGCTGGGCGTGACGCGCGGCGACCGCGTCGCGATCGTCATGCCGCAGCGCCCGCAGACCGCCGTCGCGCTGATGGCCGTGTTCCAGATGGGCGCGATCGCGGTGCCGCTGTCGGTGCTGTTCGGCGCCGAGGCCTTGCAGTCGCGGCTGGTGGACAGCGGCGCGAAGGTCGCGATCGTCGACGAGGCCTCGGCCGACGCGATCGAGGCCTTGCGCGAGGCGTGCCCCGCGCTGCTCAAGGTGATGGGCGCCGGCGCCGCCGACAGCGCGGGCGACATCTCGTGGAGCGGCTCGCTGGCCGCGGCGCGCGACGAGTTCGAGCCCACCGACACCCGCGCCGACGACCCCGCGCTGCTGATCTACACGAGCGGCACGACGGGCGCCGCCAAGGGCGCGGTGATCCCGCATCGCGCGCTGATCGGCAACCTCAGCGGCTTCGTCGCGAGCCAGAACTGGTTCGACGGCGACGGGCCGTTCTGGAGCCCCGCCGACTGGGCCTGGACCGGCGGCCTGTGGGACGCGCTGCTGCCCACGCTGTACTTCGGCCGCACCATCGTCGCGTCGCGCGCACGCTTCGACGCCGACCTCGCGTTGAAGCTGATGGAGCGCCACCGGGTCACGCACACGTTCCTCTTCCCGACCGCGCTGAAGGCCATGATGCGCGTCGCGCCGGAGCCGCGGACGAGCCATCCGAAGCTCGCGCTGAGATGCATCATGAGCGCCGGCGAGGCCGTGGGCGAGGGCGTGTTCGCGTACTGCCGCGACAAGCTGGGCATCGTGGTCAACGAGATGTTCGGCCAGACCGAGATGAACTACGTCGTCGGCAACTGCGGCCAGTTCCGCTCGACGTCCGGCAGGCGCGTGCCCGGCTGGCCGCCGCGCGCGGGCAGCATGGGCCGGCCGTATCCGGGCCATCGCATCGCCGTGATCGACGACGACGGCAACGAGTGCCCGCGCGGCACGGCCGGCGACATCGCCGTGCATGCGCGCGACGTGCACGGCGATCGCGATCCGATCTTCTTCCTCGGCTACTGGAACAACGAGCGCGCGACGCACGCGAAGTTCGCCGGCGCGCCGTTCGAGTCGTGGTGCCGCACCGGCGACCGCGCGGTGATGGACGACGACGGCTACCTCTGGTACCAGGGCCGCAGCGACGACCAGTTCAAGACCTCGGGCTACCGCGTCGGGCCCACCGAGATCGAGGACTGCCTCGCCCGCCATCCGGCGGTCGCGCAAGTGGCGGTCGTGCCCAAGCCCGATGCCGAGCGCGGGGCCGTCGTCAAGGCCTTCGTCATCGCGGCCGTCGGCGTCGTGCCCGATGCGGCGCTCGTCGATGAACTGCAGCAGCTCGTGCGCAGCCGGCTCGCACCGTACGAGACGCCCAAGGACATCGAGTTCGTCGACGCGCTGCCGATGACGGCGACCGGCAAGCTGCAGCGCAACGTGCTGCGGCAGCTCGAGATCGATCGGGCGGCCGGCAAGATCAACGCTTGATCTTCGCGAGCACGTCGTCGACCGCGGCGACGACGGCCTGGGGATGCGTCTCCTGGATCACGTGGCCGGCGCCGGCGACGACGCGCACCTCGCCGTTCGCCGACGAGTGCGCCACGTCCGCCAGCAGCGCCCGGTTGGCGGCCTCGATGGCCTTGCCCGTGTCGCTCAGCGGCTTGCCCGGAAACAGGTACGGACTGACGCCGCGCGCCAGCACGATGACGGGCAGGTCGCCGAAAGGCCTGCGCGCGGCGCGCAGTTGGTCGCGGTCGGCCGCCAGCGCAATGCGCTCGGCCTGGCGCACGCGCCACCAGGCGGGCGCGAGTCGCCGCTCCAGATCGATCTCGCCGACGGCCGCCGGCAGCGAAGGGTCGGCGCCGCCGACGCAGTCGCCGTAGGCCTCGGACTTCGCGTCCCAGCCCTTGGCGGCCTGCGCCGCGCAGCCGTTGCCGAATTCGAAGGTCCGACCCTCGGCCTCCGACAGCTTGCCGTGCGTGATCGCGTCGGCGCGCACGTTCTCGTCCTCGTGCATCGGCTCGACCAGCACGAGGCCGGCGACCTCGTCCGGATGCGTCCACGCGAACAGCTGCGCCACGGCGCCGCCGAACGAGTTGCCCACCAGCACGTACGGCGGCGAGACGCCCGCGGCCTGCAGCAGCGCGTGCAGGTCGCCGACGGCGCCTTCCGCATCGGCCGCGCGCGGCGACGCATCGCTGAAGCCGTAGCCGGCGCGGTCGTACACGCAGGCCCGCGTCTTCGCCGCGACCTTGGGCTGCACGGCCCACCAGTCCCACGCGGCGCCGCCGGAGGGCGATTCGAAGACCACGGTCGGCGAGCCGGTGCCGCTGCAGAACAGGTTGAGCCGGCGGCCGCCGATGTCGACGATCCGGTGCGGCGCGGCGAACTCGGCACCGGGCGCGTCGGCGAGCGCGAGCGAGCATGACAGCGCCAGCGCGAGCAGGAGAAACGTCTTCATGTCGTCGCCTTGCTGGTCAGAGCTTGTGGGCACACTTGCCCATCGCCTCGGCGGCGAGGATGACGGGCAGGGCCAGCAGTCCCATGCCGCCGGCGTCCTTCATGCAGTCGGCCTTGTGCGCGGCCTCGACGTCCTTGGCGAGACGCTCGCTCGACGTCTGCCCAGTGCTCGTGATGGCGTTGCCCAGGCTCGCGAGCGTCTGCCCATGCGCGGCATCGCGGATGGCCTGGCGCGTGGCGGCGCCGTCGAGAAACCGGAGATCGGGCTGCGGCGCCGATGCCGGCGGCGCGACGGCGGTGGCCGTCGGCTCGGCCGGCGCGGGCAGCGCGATGGCGGGGGGCTCGGTCTCGCGCGGACGCGCCCGGGGCGCGCGTGACGCGCGCGCGGGCGGCTGGAGGCGCGCGGGCACGGGCAGGGGCAGCGCGTGCAGCGGCGGCGGCACCTCATGCAGGACGACGGTGAGCAAGGTCGTCGCGCGATCGACGGCGCGCGGCATCTCGACGCGATCGATCGCGAGCCTCAGCGCCGCCAGCACCAGTGCGTGCAGCGCGATCGCCGCGGCGATGCGCGAGGCGCTCCAGCGACGGCGCCGCGTCGTCGCCCAGTCACGCATCGCCCGGCTCCGCGCCGTCTGGCCGGTATTCGAGGATGTCGCCGGGCTGGCATTGCAGCACCTCGCAGATGGCGGCGAGCGTGTCGAAGCGCACGCCGCGCACCTTGCCCGACTTCAGCAGCGAGATGTTCTGCTCGGTGATGCCCACGCGTTCCGCGAGCTCGCGCGAGCGCATCTTGCGCCGCGCCAGCATCACGTCGAGGTTGACGACGATGGTCATCAGACGAAGCCTTCGTTGTCCTCGGCGATGCGCGCGGCCTCCGCCATCACGCTCGAGATCGCCAGCAGCACCACGCCCATCAGCAGCATCAGGTAGTCGTTCGAGGACAGGTCGAGCGTGAGCTCGCGCTTGCCCGGCCCGTTCTGCAAGGTGGCCAGCACCGACAGCACCGCGCGGTAGACCGGCGCCAGCAAGGCCGCCGCCAGCAGCCAGCGCGCGAAGCTGCGCAGGCTGGCGAGCGCGCGGGCGCCGAAGATGCGTGCCTGCAGGTATTCGCCGAACAGCTGCCACAGCCGCAGCAGCGCCATCAGGATCACGACGAGCGACGGCAGATCCCACAGCATGACCATCACGCGCGTCGTCGGGGTGAGCGGCCCGATGATGCCGGCGTGGGTCTGGCTCGCGATGATGCGGGCGGCGTAGTCGGGGGACAGCCACATGGCCAGCGCATTGAGCACGAACAGCGCGCCGCCGGCGAGCACGAGCGCCCGGGCGATGCGCGCGATGCGGCGGAAGCGCGCCTGCGGCGACAGCCTGGGCGGTGCGAGGACGGGATCGGTCATGGGGTCGTTGGCGGTGTCGTTGTTGGCTGTCGATCAGCAAGAATTTATTGTAAAACGATAAAACACGACGGCGCAACCACCAGGCTTCGCCGCGACGCCATCGTCCGCGCATTTGCCCGCGATGCGCTACACCGCATCCGAACGAGCGGCAATCCCTTCGACCGGCGATTGCTGCGCCCGTGGCGTTCTGCCTTCGGCAAGCTGAACCCGGCTCGCGCGACAATCGCCGCCATGGCCCGCAGGAACCACGTCAGCGAGACCCCCGCCACGCAATGGCTGCGCGCGCAGGGCGTCGACTTCACCGAGCATGTCTACGACTACGTCGACCACGGCGGCACGGCGGAATCGTCGGCCCGGCTGGGCGTGCCCGAGCACGAGGTCGTCAAGACGCTGGTGATGCAGGACGAGGCGGCGCGCCCGCTGGTCGTGCTGATGCACGGCGACCGCACGGTGTCGACGAAGAACCTGGCGCGCGCCATCGGCGCGAAATCGGTCGAACCGTGCAAACCCGATGTTGCGCAACGCCACAGCGGCTACCTGGTGGGTGGCACCTCGCCGTTCGGGTTCCGCAAGGAGGTGCCCGTCTACGTCCAGGAGACCGTCCTTGCGCTGCCCCGCATCCTGATCAACGGCGGGCGCCGTGGCTACCTCGTCGGGATACCGCCGTCCGTGCTGACAGAAAAGCTGCGCGCCAAGCCGGTGCAGTGCGCCAACTGAGGGTGCGCGGCGACCGCATCCGGTGCGGATCCGCCGGCTTGCCCAGGCTTGTCTAGTCAATTCGCGCTGCGAAAAACAGACAGCAGGGTTTTCGCGAACAAAGTTCAGTGTCGCGGTGAACACAATCGGGCCAACGCGCGCCCGGCTGTCATGATTTGTTAACAAACGAACATGGCTGACCGGGTGCGTGGAAAAGAAAGTACACCACTCCACGAGGAAGGACCTCACATGTTCAGCCGAACCAGGATCTGCACCGCATTGCTCGCCGCCATGGCGGCCAACGCGTGGGCCCAGAACGCTCCCACCGACACCTCCACGCAGCGCGTCGAGATCACCGGCTCCGCGATTCGCCGCGTCGAATCCGAAGGCGCACTGCCCGTCACCGTCATCTCGCGCGACGCCATCGACAAGACCGGCGCGCTGTCGATCACCGAGCTGATCCAGAAGCTGCCGGCGATGACCGGCGGCAACTTCCAGCAATCCTCGAGCTCGGTCAACGGCAACGGCAACGGCACCACCACCGCGGCCATCCACGGCCTGGACCAGAAGTACACGCTCGTGCTGCTCAACGGCCGGCGCGTCGCGCCCTTCGGCGGCTTCGGCTCGTCCGGCGGCGACGGTTCCGTCAACCTCGAGAGCCTGCCGCTCGACGCGATCGAGCGCGTCGAAGTGCTGACCGACGGCGCCTCGGCGCTGTACGGCTCCGACGCCATCGCCGGCGTGGTGAACTTCATCACCAAGAAGAACCAGACCGACGCCGAGGTGTCCTTCAACGGCACCCGCCCGACGAAGGCCGGCGGCAGCAAGTGGAGCGCGGGCATCAGCAAGGGCTTCGGCGACTTCGACAAGGACCGCAACAACCTGCTGCTGTCCTACAGCCACGACGTGCAGAACAAGCTGATGGCCAGCCAGCGCGAAGTGTCTCGCCGCGGCGGCCTGATTCCGGTGACGATCGACGGGCAGTCCGCGGAGCTCTACCAGCCGTCCAGCAATTCGCTGCCGGCCAACATCTATCTCGACAGCGGCACGAAGCTCAATCCGTACCTCGCCGCGAACGGCAACTGCGGCCCGAATCCCGTCGTGTTCGCCTCCGGCACCCGATGCTTCACCAACTACGCGGCGACGGTGCAGGACATCCCGGGCTCCAAGCGCGACAGCGTCTTCATCACCGATCATTTCAAGGTCAACGAGAACACCACGCTGTTCGCCGAGGCGCTGTGGTCCAAGTTCGACATGACGGCCGGATTCGCACCGTCGGCCCAGCCCATGGGCCTGGGCACGGAAGACCTGCCGGGGCAGCCGCTCAACAACCTGTGGCAGAAGTACGTCGTTCCCTACCAGACCGCTTCCGGCGACACCAGCACGGGCGCCTCGTTGCACTACCGCTCGTTCGATGGCGGTGACCGCACGGACGAATGGGAGACGATCTCCCATCACTACGTGCTGGGCGCCGAAGGCACCGCGATGAACTGGGACTACACGGCCAGCGTCACGCTGTCGTCGAACCAGGATCAGGACAAGCTGGTCAACGGCTACCTCGACTTCACCAAGTTCGTGAACCTGATCTCGAGCGGCGCCTACGATCCCATCGTGCCGATCGCGGGACAGAGCCTCGCTTCGGCGGAACTGCACGGCACCTTCCTGAAGACCAAGATCTCGCAGGACGTGTTCAGCCTGCACGCCTCGCGCGACCTGTTCACGCTGCCGGGCGGCACCTCGTCGCTGGCCCTGGGTGTCGACGTCACGCGCCAGAAGCTGACCCAGGACACGAGCGCCATGGCGGAGTTCGGCAACGGCACCGCGGGCGAGGCCAGCGCGACCGATTACGCCGTCGGCGGCTTCTATGGCTACGTTCCGATGTCGGCCAGCCGCCGCAACTACGGCGCGTTCGCCGAACTGCTGATGCCGATCGCGAAGAAGACGGAGCTCACGGGTTCCGTCCGCTTCGACCGCTACGACCGCGTCAAGAACGACGAGCCCTTCACGCAGGTCCCCAACAACCTGACGCCGCTGCCCTCGCAGGAGGAAGGCAACAGCTTCAGCCACCCGACCTTCAAGCTCAGCTTCCGCTCGCAGCCGGTGGACATGCTGCTGCTGCGCGGCTCCTTCGGCACCGGCTTCAAGGCGCCGTCGGTCAACCAGATCGCCGCGCCGCTGGCCTTCAGCACCAACACGTCGGGCTCCTATGCCTGCCCGTTCCCGGGCACCCCGGTCTGCGTGGCCAACGGCACGGATCCCGAGCAATGGGACCTGATCTCGTCAGGCAATCCGGCCAGCGGCAGCGGCGGCCTGAAGGCGGAGACCTCGCACCAGTGGACCCTGGGCGGCCGCCTCGAGCCGGCCAAGGGCCTGTCGTTCGGCCTCGACTACTGGGGCGTGAAGCTGAAGAACCAGATCCTGGCGGGCATCCCCGAGGGCTACGCCTTCGCGAACGCCGCGTCGCTGGGCAGCCTGTTCGTGAACCCCTACCGGGATCCGTCCGGCCCGCAGACGATCGGCCTCATCCAGAAGCCGTTCAACGCCGGCAGCGCCGACTACCGCGGCCTCGACTGGGAATTCAACGTGAGCGAGGTCACCCCGATCGGCAGGCTCTCGGCCGACCTGAGCGGCACGCACATGCTCAAGGCCGACTACAACCTGCCTGGCGGCAGGCAGACCGACCTCGGGCGCTTCGGCGGCGACAACAACGTCGTCTTCCGCGACATCTTCCGCCTGACGCTGGGGATGCAGACCGGCGACTTCACGAACACGTTGAGCGTGAACTACAAGTCCGGCTACAAGGACCAGGCGTTCACCGCGGATTCGGGCAATGTGCTGGCAGTCGGTCCGGACGGCTCGCTGGGCGACGGCGTGGCCTACAACGGCCGCGTGTCGGCATACACGACCGCCGACTGGCAGACGCGTTGGGAAGTGACCAAGCAACTTCGCCTCACGTTCGGCATCAACAACATCTTCGATGCGAAGCCGCCGCTCTCGCTCAAGATCGTCGGTGGCAACCAGGTCGGGTATGACGGCCGTTACGCCGACCCGACGGGATGCGCCGTTGCGGTGGGCGCCACCTACCGCTTCTGATCGTCCAGGCCTGAGCCTGCAATGACGACGCCCCGGCCGCGCGAGCGACCGGGGCGTTTTTCATGCGCGCGCGCTCCCGCGCGTGACGCGTCCGGGCGCAGGGCTCAGGTGCCCAGCGCCTTCAGCAGTTTCGCGCCGTCCGGCGAGCCCCAGCCGGTGCACGGATCCCAGCCCGCCTTGGCGCTGTAGCTACCGTTGTTGCCGCTGGTGATGTCGTGCGTCGTGCCCTTGCCCACCAGCGAGCCGTACAGGATCGGGTTGAGCAGGCCGACCGGGTGGCCCAGCTTCTGGTTCAACAGCGCGACGAGTCCGGCCCACAGCGGGGCGACGGCGCTGGTTCCGCCGAAGACCAGGTTCTCGCCGTCGACGCGCACGTTGTAGCCGGTGGCCGGATCGGCGTCGCCGGCGACGTCGGGCACGCCGCGGCCGGCCTTGCCGCCCGCGCCGGCGCTGACCGGCACGCCGGCCTTGGCCTGGTACGACGGCAGCGCGAAGAAGCCGCTGACGCCGCCGCCGGTGGCGCTGGTGGTGGCGCCTTCGTTCCACACGACTTCCGACGAGATCTTCGTCGCGCTGCTGGCCAGCAGCTTGGTGCCGCCGCAGGCCAGCACGTTGGGACTGGAGGCCGGGAAGTCGACGTGCACCTTGCCGTCGGCCACGCCGTCCGACGAGCCGTTGTCGCCCGCGGCCACGCAGATCGTCACGCCCATCGCCGCGGCGGCCTGGAACGCCTGGTCGTACTGCGTCATCGCCTGCGTCGTCCAGTTCGCCTCGGCCGAGCCCCAGCTGATCGAGATCACCGAAGGCTTGTTGACGTTGTCGTGGACGGCCGTGGTGATGGCGTCGAGGAAGCCGGCCGTGGTGTTGGGCGTGAAGTAGACGACGATGTTCGCCTTGGGCGCGAGCGCGCCGGCCACCTCGATGTCCAGCATCACCTCGCCGTCGGCGCTGTTGGCGTTGGTCGGATGGTTCTTCGCGTGGTCGACCAGCACGGCCTTGACCTTCGGGTTGGCGATGCCCAGGCCCGCGAAATAGGTGCTGAGGTCGGCCGGCTTGTAGCCGCCGCCCAGCTCGATGATGCCGATGCACTGGCCGCTGCCGTCGGCGTCGGTGGGGAAGTCGTACAGCTTGGCGAGCGCCGGCGGCGTGAACGACTTGGCCGCGACCGAGCGCATGCCCAGCACCGGCTCGTAGCGCTGGAAGTGCGGATCGGCGGCGGGGCGGTCGTCGAGTCCGAAGACGCCTTCGACCACGCCCGCGAGATCGCCCGGCACGCTGATCGTGCCGGTGCGGCCGCGGTAGCTGCCCGAGGCGTGCTCGTACTGCTGCAACTGCACCCCGAACGCGTCGTTCATGGCCTGCGTGGTGCCGGACAGCACGACGCTGCGGCGCGCCGCATCGGACTCCACCACCACGAGGTTCTGCGCCTTGGCGAACGCGGCGATGCTGGCCAGGTCGTGCGCATCGGCGCCGTGCGCGGCGGCGAACTGCTCGCGCGTGAGGTACTTGCGCTGGCCGGGATGGGTGTCGTCGGCGGCGCCGTTGGTGGCCATCGCGTGCGCCACCGGCGTCTTCGCGCGCAGGCGCAGCGTCACTTCGATGCGCTCGTCGGCGCGTGCGGGCCCGATCGCCTGGGCGCCTTCCAGCGCGTGGCGTTCGCTACCCGGGATGGTATGTCTGCTGGCCATGATGCTTCCTTTGCGACGTTGGCCCGCCGAAGCGGCGTCCGAGGATCGTCTGCCTGTCGCCGGCCGGCGTCCACCCCCAACGAAGTAAAAATGGTTGTCGGAACGCGGGGGAACGACCCCGGGCTCGCGATTTGCCGAGGTCGGTGGATCCGCCGCAAAAAGCCGGGCCTGCGCCCTTGATCCCTGCTCGGGCAGGCCCCATGTAGGCGGCGAGACAGCGCCGACTCCGAGAGAGCATGATGTCGGTGGCTCTCCCGTCTGAAAGGACATGACGATGAAACGCAAGATGATGTTGGCGGCCGCATGTGCCGCCGCCCTGTGGTCGGTCGCCGCGATGGCGTTGCCGTCGGTCAACGACGTGCAGTCCGCCATCAAGACCGGCGACTATCCGAAGGCCGAATCGATGATGCAGGAGGTCGTCGCCGACAAGCCGCAGAGCGCGAAGGCGCATTACCTCTACGCCGAGATCCTGGCGCACGACGCCAAGTTCGGCGATGCCGCCGCGCAGGCCCGCAAGGCGCGCGAGCTCGATCCGGCCTTGTCGTTCACCAACGATCCGGCCAAGTTCCGCAGCTTCGAGCAGGAACTGCAGCGCGCGCAGGCCGCCCCGGCGGCCGGCACGCAAGTGGTGCCGCAGGCGGCGCCGACGCGCGTGAACATGGCGCCGGCCGTCCCGCCGCAGGCGTCGTCCGGCGGCATTCCCGGCTGGGTCTGGGTCGGCGGCCTGGCGCTCGTCGCGTTCCTGATCTTCCGCGCGGTGTCGCGCCGCGCCATCGCCAACAACATGGCCGGTGGCGGCTACGCGCCCCAGGGCGGCTACGGCGGCATGCAGCCTGGCATGCCGCAGCCGGGTTACGGCCCGGGCTACGGCCCTGGCTACGGCGGCGCGTCGCCCGGCAGCGGCCTGCTGCGCACCGGCCTGGCCGCGGGCGCGGGCGTGGCCGGCGGCATGCTGCTCGAGAAGATGCTCGAAGGCCGCCACGACGAGAACTATGGCAACAACGGCGGCTACCAGGGCGGCAGCGGCTACCTCGACAACGGCGCGAGCCAGGCGCAGAGCGATCTCGAGAACCGCCCGATCGACTTCGGCACCGGCGGCAACGACTGGGGCGGCGACCCCGGTGGTGGCGGCTCGGACTTCTCGGGCGGCGGCGGGGGCGGCAGCGACGACGGCGGCGGCTGGTAAGCCACGCGCGAACGGCAACGGGGCCCGCGGGCCCCGTTTTTCATCGCCGCATCACCAGCCCTCGCTGCCCGGCTCGCCCTTGAACGGCCCGACCAGCTCCGGCGTGATCCAGCCGCCGTAGAAGCCGCCCGGCTGCGGCGCGACGCGCGCGCCGCCCACGCGGCATTCCAGTTCGTGGCAATAGAAGGCGACCGCGTCGCGCAGCATCTCCGAGCCGGGCAGCGGCTGCGGATAGCTCCAGGCGACCTTGGCCAGACGGCGCGAGCCGTCCACCAGCGACCAGTAGCGCGCCGGCCCCTTCCACTCGCACAGCGACGTGCCTTCGGCGAGTTCCAGCAGGCCCGGCGCGACGTCGGCCAGCGGGATGTAGAAGCTGGGCGGATGCGCCGTCTCGAGCGCGCGGATCGCACGCGTGCTGCGCGCGACCTCGAGGTCCCCCCAGCGGACGACGACCTCGCGCGGGTCGATCTCCAGCCGGGGCGGGCGCGGATAGTCCCACACCGATTCCTGCCCGGCTTTCGGGGCGACGGCGAAGGCGGGGCGGGCCTGGCCACGCCAGTGCCAATGGCTGCGGGCGCCGTCCAGGGCGTCGTCGTCGAATGTCGGAAGGGAACTCATCCGCGCAGCGTACAACGGAGACGTCTCCGGCGTGTTGCGTGGGGGTGTGCTGCATTGCAGCAGAGATCGGACCGTGTCGTCGATCACCACCATGCGTACGCCGACGCGTCGCCCAGCCAGGATCTCCCCTGCACGGAGGCGCACCTCCGGCGGCGTGCCGGATGTGCGGAATTGACCCTGTCGGCGGGAATCGCGACTCAAGTTCGCCGCAAAGGCACAAAATCGCTCAACAGTCGATGCCGGCGTGTCGATGCAGCATCACGGGTCCGCCCGACCGCCGGTTCGTGCGCCGGCATCCACACAGTTCGCCTCTCCGCCCAGGGACATGACGCCAGAGCACCCGCTCGCCGCACTTGCACGCCGTCTTTCCGATCGTTTCATGCGATCGGAGATGCTGGCCGTGTACAGCGCCGGCGATCGCGATTCCGCGCAGATCCGGGCGGCGCACCTGCATTCGGTGGTGCGGCTGACGCCGTTCACGATGACGGCCAACATCGGCAACGGCGCGCTGGTGGTCTGGGCCTACCGCGACGACGTGCCCATGGGCATGCTCGTGTGGCTCGCGCTGCTCTACGCGCTGTGCGTCTTCGCGCTGCTGGGCTGGTGGCGCGGGCGCCATCGGGTGCACGCGATGGCCTCGCCCGCGGCGATCCGCCACGCCAACGTGCATGCGAACCTGCTCGCGCTCGTGTGGGCGGCCTTGCCGATCCTGTGGTTCGCGCACGCGGCGCCGCAGCAGCAACTGCTCGTCGTGGCGATGGTCACCGGCATGCTCGCGGCCGGCGCCTTCGTGCTCAGCCCGTTGCCGGTGGCGGCGGTCTGGTTCGTCGTGATCTTCGCGTCGTCGGGCGTGATCGCCTGCGTGCTGACCGGCGACCGCATCTTCGCCGCCGTGGCGGTGCTGCAGACGATCTACGCGCTGGTCGTCATCGCGGGCACGCTCGCGACCTCGCGCAAGGCCACCGCGCTGCTGCAGTCGCAGGCCGAGGCCAAGCGCCAGGAACGCATGATGGCGGTGCTGCTGCACGACTTCGAGCAGAACGCCGCCGAGGCGCTGTGGGAGACCGGCCTGGACGGCTGCGTCGCGCACCATTCGCCGCGCCTGGCCACGCTGCTCGGGCTGGACGAGGCGCTGCTGCGCGAACGGCCCTTCGTCGAACTGCTGGCGCAGGCCGGCGCCGACGTCGCGCGGCTTCGCGCCGCGATGGACGCCGAGCGGCCGTTCAAGGAACTGCGCCTGTCCGCCGCGTCGTCGCACCACGGCCCGCGCCATTGGTCCATCAACGGCAAGCGGCTGGTCGACGACGACGGCCGCACCGCGGGCTGGCGCGGCGTGGTCGCCGACGTCACCGAGCAGGTGATGGCCCAGGAGCGCCTGCAGCACCTCGCGCACACCGATTCGCTGACCGGCCTGGCCAACCGTTTCACGCTGCACGGCGCGCTGCGCGCGGCCATCGTGCAGGAGCGGCTGGTCGCGCTGCTCGTGCTGGACCTCGATCACTTCAAGCTGGTCAACGACACGCTGGGCCACGCCGCCGGCGACCAGTTGCTGCAGACGGTCGCGGCGCGCCTGCTCGCCTGCCGGCGCGCGCCCGACCTCGTCGCGCGCCTGGGCGGCGACGAGTTCGCGTTGCTGGTGCTGGAAGACGCGGGCGTCGATGTCGACGTCGACGCGCTGTCGCAACGGCTCATCGACGTGCTCGAGGAGCCGGTCGAGCTCGGCGGCCGTTCGCTGCGTGCCTCGGCCAGCATCGGCGTCGCGCGCCGGGCCGAGGGCGACATCAGCGCCGACGACCTGCTGGTGCACGCGGACATCGCGCTCTACGCCGCCAAGAAGGCCGGGCGCGCGCGCTACGCGGCCTATTCGTCGGACCTCGGCGACCGCAACCGCCGCAGCGTGATGATCGAGCAGGAGCTGCGCCAGGCGATCCAGCGCGGCCAGCTCGAGCTGCACTGGCAGCCCAAGGTGGACATCGAGTCCTCGCGCGTGGTGGGCGTCGAGGTGCTGCTGCGCTGGGAGCATCCGCAGCTGGGCCACGTCGCGCCGATCGAGTTCATCCCGATCGCGGAGAAGTCCGGCGTGATCCGCGAGATCGGCGCCTGGGTGCTGCGCGAGGCCTGCCGCGTGGCGGTGGCGTCGATGCCGGGGCTCGGGATCTCGGTCAACGTGTCGCCGACGCAACTGCACGACGACGCCTTCATCGCCTGCGTGCGCGAGGCGCTGGCGGCGAGCCGGCTCGACCCGTTCCGCCTCGAGCTCGAGATCACCGAGTCGGTGTTCATCGACGACGTCGACGGCGCGCTGCAGCGCCTGCACGCGCTGCGCGCACTGGGCGTGCGCGTGGCGCTCGACGACTTCGGCACCGGCTACTCGTCGCTCGCCTACCTGCGCCGCTTCCCGTTCGACACGCTCAAGATCGACCGCGCGTTCGTCAACGAGCTGATGAACTCGATCGACACCCGCGCCATCGTGCAGATGATCTCGCAGCTCGCGGTGACGCTCAACATGCGCACCGTGGCCGAAGGCGTCGAGTCGGCAGCGCAGCTGGCGGCGGTCTCGTCGGTGGGCTGCGACGAGGTCCAGGGCTGGCTCGTCTCGCCGGCCTGTCCGCTCGACGAGTTCCTCGTGTTCTGGAAGGGCTGGTTGCAGCGGCCGCTCGCGCTGGTCGAACAGGTGAGGGCGCTCGGGACGGCCTGACCCACTACACTTGCCGACTTCGAATTCACGGTGGGCGGCGGTGGTGGCGAGTTCCTCGATGGTGGTGGTGGGCGTGGCGGTGCTGGCGTACCTGCTCGGGTCGCTGAGCTTCGCCGTGATCGTCTCGAAGGCGATGCGCCTGGACGATCCGCGTTCGTACGGCTCGGGCAACCCGGGCGCCACCAACGTGCTGCGCAGCGGCAACAAGGTCGCCGCGATCCTGACGCTGCTGCTGGACGCGCTCAAGGGCGTCGTCGCGGTGCTGCTGGCGCGCGCGCTGGCGCCGCGCTTCGGCTTCGCCGAGACCACCATCGCGCTGGCCGGCGTGGCCGCGTTCCTGGGCCATCTGTACCCGGTGTTCTTCCGCTTCCAGGGTGGCAAGGGCGTGGCCACCGCGGCGGGCGTGCTGCTGGCGCTGAACGGCTGGGTCGGCCTCGCGAGCCTGGGCACCTGGCTCGTCGTCGCGTTCGCGACGCGCTACTCGTCGCTCGCCGCGCTGGTCACGGCCGTGCTCGCGCCCCTCTACACATGGTTGCTGATCGGCGACCCGCAAGTCGTCGCACTGGTGGCCGTCATGAGCGTGCTGCTGGTCTGGCGGCACCGCTCCAACATCGCCAAGCTGCGCGCCGGCACCGAGTCGAAGCTGGGCAGCAAGGCCAAGTAACCCAATTTTTCGAGAGAACTCATGAGCGACATCCAACGATTCGACGTCGGCCCCCGCATGTCCGACATGGCCGTGCACAACGGCGTGGCCTACCTGGCCGGCCAGGTCGCCTCCGACGCCAGCCTCGACGCGCGAGGCCAGACGGCCGACGTGCTCGCCCAGGTCGACGCGCTGCTGGCACGCGCGGGCTCGGACAAGTCGCGCATCCTGATGGCGCAGATCTTCCTGGCCGACATCGCCGACTTCGCCGCGATGAACGCAGCCTGGGACGCCTGGGTCGCCGGCGGCCACGCGCCGCCGCGCGCGACGGTCGAGGCGAAGCTCGCCAAGCCGGAGTGGAAGGTCGAGATCGTCGTGAAGGCTGCCGTCTAGGCGGTTGTCTCGAGCCCGAGCAGCGCCGGATCGCCGCGCCCCTCGCGCACCAGCACCGGCTCGTCGCCGCTCAGGTCGACCACGGTCGTCGGCTCCATCGGGCATGCGCCCGCGCAGACGATGGCCTGGATGCTCTTCTCGAAGCGCTTGCGGATCTCCTCGGTGTCGTTCATCGGCTGCGTCTCGCCGGGCGGGATCAGCGTCGTCGCGAGCAGCGGCTGGCCGAGCTCCTCGAGCAGTGCCTGCAGCACCTTGTGATCGGGCACGCGCAGGCCGATCGTGCGGCGCGACGGATGCGACACGCGGCGCGGCACTTCCTTGGTGGCGTCGAGGATGAACGTGAACGGCCCCGGCGTCGCTGCCTTGAGCATGCGGTACTGGCGGTTGTCGACGCGCGCGTAGTTGGCGAGTTCCGACAGGTCGCGGCACAGCAGCGTGAGGTGGTGCTTGTCGTCGACGCCGCGCACGCGGCGCAGTTTCTCGACGGCGTCCTTGTCGTCGAGGTGGCACACGAACGCGTAGCTCGAGTCGGTGGGCACCGCCGCGAGCCCGCCGTCGTGCAGGATCTGCGCCGCCTGGCGCAGCAGGCGGATCTGCGGGTTGTCGGGATGGACTTCGAAGAACTGGGCCATGGCGCCATTGTCTCAGCGACGCCGCGTCCGCGCCGTGACAACGCCTATTCGGGCAACACGTCCACCGCGGCCGCAGGCGTCGACGCGCCGGGCCGGCGCATGTTGAGCGCCGCCGAGCTCGCGCCGCAGGCCGCGATCACGGCCATGCCGATCCAGGCCCAGTGGTCGGGCACGTGGTCGAAGGCGACCCACGCGATCAAGGCCGCGAAGCCGATCTGCACGTAGACGAAGGGCATCAGCGTGGCGGTGCGCGCCTTGCCGAGCGCCAGGATGAGGAACAGGTGGCCGGTGGTGCCCAGCAGGCCGCAGAAGGCCATCAGCGGCCACGCGCTGGCGGGCAGGTGCCGCACCAGCGCGAGGCTGGCGCCGATGCCCTGCGTCGAGGCCGCGACCGCCAGCACCGGCCACAGCACCACCGAGCCGACGAAGCCGGTCCAGAAGTGCGTCGTGTACGGGCTCTCGGCACCGGCGAGCCGGCTCGTCAGCACCTGGAAGCTCGCGTACGCGACCGCGCCCAGCAGCGGCAGCGCGACCACCCAGCCGAAGGTGCCCGAGCCCGGCCGGATGACGACCAGCGCGCCGGCGAAGCCGCCGAACACCAGCGCCCAGCGCAGTCGCGACACCGACTCGCGCAACACGGTCGCCGCGAGCACGGTGACCAGCAGCGGCGTCAGCATGTTGATGGCCGTGTACTCGGGCACCGGCATGAAGCGCACCGCGAAGAACGAGCAGAAGCTGGTGGCCAGCAGCAGGATGCCGCGCAGCCACTGGAACTTCGGGTGCGCCGACGCGAAGCCCGCGCGCCCGCGCGGCGCGAGCGCGACGGCCATCACCACGGCCTGCACCGTGTAGCGCAGCGTCATGATCAGCAGCACCGGCACGCCCCAGCGGCCGTCCGGCTGGCTCAGTCCGCGCGCGGTCGAATCCAGCGAGGCGAAGCAGGCCGCCGCGAGCAGGATCAGCAGCACGCCCTGCAGCGGGTGCGCGTGGACCGCGCCGCGCGGGCTCACGACAGCACGGGTTGCGCGCGCAGCTCGGCGGCCGTCCAGCGCGACCACACCGGCGTCAGGCGCGGCGACAGCTGCAGCTGCCCGGGCAGAAGGCCGAGGTCCAGCCTGCTTTCGCCGGGGTCGTGGAAGTCGCTGCCGCGCGAGGCGAGCAGGCCGAACTCGAGCGCCGTCTCGGTGTACTTGACGATGTCGCCGGCGTGATGGCTGCCCGTCACGACCTCGACACCCTCGCCGCCGTGCGCCTGGAACTCGGTGAACAGCGCGTACTCCTCGGTCGGCGTGAACTTGTAGCGACCCGGGTGCGCGATCACCGCGACGCCGCCAGCCCCGCGGATCCAGCGCACGGCGTCGCCCAGCTTCGCCCAGCGATGCTCGACGTAGCCCGGCTTGCCCTCGGTCAGGTAGCGGCGGAAGACGGCGTGCATGTCGGGCGCGACGCCGCTGGCGATGAGGAAGCGGCCGAAGTGCGTGCGCGACACGAGGTTCGGATTCGGCGCCAGCTTGATCGCGCCTTCGTACGCGCCCTTGATGCCGATCTTGGCGAGGCCGTCGCCCATCTGCTTGGCGCGCAGCTCGCGGCCTGCGCGCACCTCGTCGATGCCCGCGACCAGCTCGTCGTTGCCGGGATCGATGCCGAGGCCCACGATGTGCACCGTGGTGCCGGCGAAGGTGACCGAGATCTCGATGCCGTCGACGAACCGCAGCCCGGCGGCCTCGGCCGCGGCACGCGCGGCGGGCAGGCCGCCGAGTTCGTCATGGTCGGTCAGCGCCCACAGCTCGACGCCGTTGGCCTTGGCACGCGCAGCGAGCGCGGCTGCGCCGAGCGTTCCGTCGGAGGCGGTCGAATGGCTGTGGAGGTCGGCGTTGAGGTCGTGCACTGCCTCGATTTTAGCGGTGGCGTCGTGCCCGTGCCGCGGCAAGTGGGAAGCGATGGCCGGCCATTTCGGCAGCGGGCGCGGACTGCCCTACCATTGCCACGATGCACGGACTCCACCTGATCGCCGACCTGCAGGACTGCCGCGGCGACACCCCTCTCGACGACGCCGACGCGCTGCGCGCGCTGTGCCTGGACGCGATCGCGCGCGCGGGCCTGCGCGCGGTCGGCAGCCTGTTCCATCCGTTCGTCGGCGACGACGGCCAGCCGCAGGGCGTCACCGGTGTCGTGCTGCTGGTGGAATCGCACCTCGCGGTGCACACCTGGCCGGAGCTGCGCGGCGTCACGGCGGATGTCTACGTGTGCAACCTGGGCGCGGACAACTCGGCGCGCGCCGAGGCCGTGATGGATCGGCTGGTGGCGGCCTTCGCGCCGTCGGAGCCGAAGATCCAGCGCGTGCTGCGCGGCTGATCAGCGGCCGAGGATCTCGGCGAAGAACGCGGCCTTGGCGTCCGCGTAGGCCGCGGCGCCCAGCGGGCCGGCCTCGATCTTGATCGCGTTGCAGCGTGACAGCAGCGTCGGATCGGCACGCAGCGCGTCGCGCAGGCGCATCAGCGACTCGTGCGCCGAGCCCGACTCGATCAGCCGCAGCGTCAGCGGCACGTCGCCGTGGCCGGCGGCGAACGCGGCGTGGCGATGCTCGCCGTCGTCCTGCGAGCGTTGGAGGTAGCCGGCCTCGCACAGCACGCCCAGCGCTTCGTCGAACGTGTCGCGCGGCGCGGCCACGCAGATGTCGACGCCGCCGCGCGAGTACGCGCCCGGAACGGCCGACGCGCCGACATGCTCGATGCGCGCGTCCGGCAGGATCGCGGACAGCAGCAGCTCGGCATCCTCGTAGGCCGCGACGGCAACTTCCTGGTAGTGGCGTGGGGCGAGCACCGTGACGGCGTCGCGGGCGTCGGCTTCAGGGCGCGTGCCCTGCACGTCGGGGAAGGCCAGGCTCATGGTCGGTGTTTCGGCGCTCGCGCGCGGGGGTCGGGATGCGGCATTGTGCCGTGCATCCCGCCGGGCAACATCGGGCCGACCCCGAGCCGCGTGGTCAGCGCGCCGCGGGCTTGCGCAGGATCAGCACCGCGATCGCGCCCAGGATCATCAGCACGGCCAGCATGTGCAGGCCGGCGTCGGTGGAGTGCGTCCTGTCCTTGATGACGCCGATGATCAGCGGGATCGCGAAGCCCGCGAGGTTGCCCACCGAGTTGATGAAGGCGATGCCCATGGCCGCGGCCGTACCGCCCAGCAGCGCGGTCGGGTTGCTCCAGAAGATCGGCAGCGCCGACATGATGCCCATCGCCGCGATCGTCAGGCCCGTCATGGCGAGCAAGGCATCGGCGTGGAAGGCGACGCTGATCACCAGCCCCACCGCGCTGGCCACGCACGACACCGCCGTGTGCCAGCGGTACTCGTGGCGCCGGTCGGCGCTGCGCGCCATCAGGTACATCGCGGCGATGCCGAAGGCCCACGGCACGGCGCCGATCAGGCCCACCTGCAGCGGGTCGGGGATGCCCAGTTCCTTGATGATGGTGGGCAACCAGAACGTCACGCCATACAGGCCCGAGACGATCGCGAAGTAGATGAATGCGCACAGCCAGATCTTGCCGTCCGACAGCACCCGGCCGAGGCTGCCGTCGGCCTTGTGCGACTCCTCGGCGGCGATGTCGCGCGCGATCAGGTCGCGCTCCTGCGGCGTGAGCCACTGCGCGTTCTTGACGCGATCCTCGAGCCAGAACCAGGCCAGCACGCCCAGCACCAGCGAGGGCAGCGCCTCGAGGATGAACAGCCATTGCCAGCCCTGCAGCCCGGCGGCCCCGCTCAGCGAATGCATGATCCAGCCCGAGATCGGATTGCCGATCAGCCCGGCCACCGCGATCGCGGCGAGGAACAGCGAGGTCGCGCGCCCGCGCCGCGCGGCGGGGAACCAGTACGTGAGGTACAGGATGATGCCGGGGAAGAAGCCGGCCTCGGCCACGCCCAGCAGGAAGCGCACGATGTAGAAGCTCGTCGCCGAGCTGACGAACATCATCGCCGCCGACAGGATCGCCCACGTGACCATGATGCGCGCGATCCAGCGCCCGGCGCCGACCTTGTGCAGCATCACGTTGCTGGGGATCTCGAAGATGAAGTAGCCGATGAAGAAGATGCCCGAGCCCAGGCCGTAGACCGATTCGCTCAGCCCCAGTTGCTGCTGCATCTGCAGCTTGGCGAAGCTGACGTTGACGCGGTCGAGATAGGCCGCGATGTAGCACAGGAACAGCAGCGGGATCAGCCGCACCGCGACCTTGCGATAGACGGCGTCGGCGGCGCTGTCCGGGAGCGCGGGCGGGCCCAGCGGTTCGGCAGCCAGGGTGGTCATCGTTCGTCTCCAGTCTTGTCGTGTTTGCCGCATCCTGCGACCGCCGGGCGATCTCGGCAGCGGGGGAAACACTCATCCCCGCAACGAAAAAGGCCCGCGAGCCGAGGCTGCGGGCCTGTCGATCAGGGCTTGAGCCTGATCAGTTCACTTGCTTCGTGAACGTGACCGGCTCGATCTCGACGCGGCGGTTCGGCTCCAGGCACTTGATCAGCGCGGGGCGCTTCTTCTCGTCCTTGCACTCGACCACCGGATCGGCCTCGCCCTTGCCGACCGCGGTCAGGCGATTGGCGGCGACGCCCTTGCCCTCGAGGTAGGACTTGACCGAGTTGGCGCGCTCCTCGGACAGCTTCTGGTTGTAGGCCTTGCTGCCGATGCGGTCGGTGTAGCCGACGATGGTCACGCTGGCGATGTCCGAGTTGGCCTGCATCGTCGTGGCGACTTCATCGAGCTTGGGCTGGTTCGGGCCCAGCTTGGCGCTGTTGAACGCGAAGAGTTCGCTGGCCGACAGCGTGTACTTCTTCATCACCGGGGCCGGCGGGGGCGGCGGCGGCGGCGTGTAGACCGGTGCGGGCGGCGGCGTCGTGACGGTGGTCGTCTCCTCCGTGCGCGTCGTCGTGGCGACCGGCACCGGCGCGGCGACCGGCGGCGCGCCGAAGGCCCAGGTCAGGCCCACGTTGACGTAGGTGTTGGCCGAGTTCTTCATGCCGTCGAACGGGTCGCGATGGCGATAGAAGGAGTCGGTCTCGCGGATGTCGGCCTGCATGCCCAGCGTCGGGGTGAACTTGTACTGGAAGCCCACGCCGGCGTTGACATAGGGCGACGTGTGGCGGTCGATGGTAGTGCCGCTGTCGCGCGAGGCGCCCAGGCCGACCAGCACGAACGGACGGAAGCCGGCCGGCGTGAACAGGTACAGCGCGTCGACGCCGCCGAGGTACTCGTGCATCTTGAGGCCGTGATCCTTGGACTCGGCGTAGTTGCCGCCGACCTGGATGTCCCAGCTCGGGTTGAGCGGCACGCCGATCTTGACGCCACCGCCGTAGCCGACCTTGTCCTCGGGGAACTTCGAATCCGGCTTCATCACGCTGCCATTGAGCAGGATGTAGGCGTTGGGGTTGTAGGTGTTCTCTTGTGCAGAGGCGGTGCCGATGCAGGCGAGCGCGGCGGCTGCTGCCAGCACGTTGATCGCGAGCGATTTCTGTCGAGTCATTGACTCACTCCTGATGAAGTTTTTGGAAGGGGTGTCACGGGTGTCCAACGAGGCCCCGTGCGCTGGGCGCTCTCGTTAGGAGACGCGACCATACGTCGTCCGGTATCGGCGTCGTCGACCGTTTGCCGTCCCGCGCGGAGGAGTTCCTCGGCGTGGGGCAACGCAACAACGCTTGACCGGACATGGTGTGGCTTTTGGCAATCAGCGTTCCCGTTGCCTGTCGCCACGCCGAGTGACCGTTTGTGTCGTGTCTCACCGCTGGAGAACGACGGCCACGCCGCGTTTCTTCCCCATGTGATGTAACGGCTCGTTAGCTCGTCATTCCGCGCAATGCCGTTCCGATTCCCGTAATCGCGTCGGCTTGTGTTGCCGATGCGTAAACACCCAGGGCCGTGTTCAGGCAGCCGCAAGCCCCAGCGCGCGCGCGGCGCGCCGGCCCGCGGTGTCGCCGCGCGTGAATGCCTCTTCGAAGACCGAATAGGCCGACAGGTCGGCGTGCGCGAAGCTGAGGCGCGTCGCGCTGTCCGGCACGGCGGCGAGCGCCGCGCTCGAGCGCACGCCCGGCGTCGGGATGGCCATCGCGTGGCCGTGGCGCACGATGTCGACCTGCACCAGGCGCTGGGCCAGGTCGGGATGCACGACGCGCAGGTCGTCGAGGATCAGCTGCGTCGCGTCCTGCCACGACATCGCGAGCAGCCGCGCGCGATCGGTGTCCGAGAAGGCCCAGTAAGCCGTCAGGAGCCGCTCGCCGACGACGCGCGCGAGGCTCTGGTGCTGCGCGTCGACATAGCCGAGAGACGGGCTGCCGTGGATCACGTTGTCCCATGACAGCGGCGCGCCGACGCGGTCCAGCGGCAACTCGTCCAGCCGCAGGTTGGCCACCATCCACGGCGCGCGGCGCTGCAGCTTCGCGGCCGCGACGAGCGCCGCTGGCGGCGCACTGAGCACGTGCGTCGCGATGAACAGCGGCGTCGCGACGATCACGTGCCGCGCGCTCCAGCGCTCGACCTCGTCGCCGGCGAACGCCCAGGCCGTGATGTCCTGCAGGCCCTCGTCGATGCGGAAGACGGCGCGGCCGGTCAGCACGCGATCGGCGAAGGGGCGGCGCAGGGCCTGCATCAGCGGGGCATTGCCGTCGGGCCAGGTCAGCACGGGGTCGCGGTCGTTGCTGTCGTCGCCGGGCGCGCTGAAGCCGTGGCGGCTCGCGAAGTAGTGCACCAGCGCCCAGGCGGACACGGTGGCGATGCCGGCGCCGTAGTCGTCGCGGCAGCAGTAGTCGAGGTAGGCCAGCAC
Organism: Scleromatobacter humisilvae; assembly: GCF_023231945.1. Taxonomy (GTDB): domain Bacteria; phylum Pseudomonadota; class Gammaproteobacteria; order Burkholderiales; family Burkholderiaceae_C; genus Scleromatobacter; species Scleromatobacter humisilvae. The sequence goes on along the minus strand of NZ_JAJLJH010000001.1, from coordinate 402,718 downwards.
CAGCGGATCGGTGATGCCCTGGTCGTGCAGCCATTGCGCGGCGGTGAGGGCATCCAGCGCGGCGTGCGCGGGCGTCCACGGCGCGCGCGCGGTGGGCAGCGCGAATCCGATGCGGCCGGCGTCGGCGATCGCCTTCGCGAGCAGGCGGTATTGCACCTGCGTCGTCGAGTCGCGCGGCACGTTGGGCAGCAGGCCGTCCTGCCAGCGGCCGTTGAAGTAGAGGCGCTCCTGCGGGCTGTGGCACAGCTGGCGCTCGTCCCACTTCAGGCCGCCGGCCGTCGGCTTGGCGAGTCCGATCTCGACCAGCCAGGCCTGGATGTCGGACGCCGCGGGCCCGGGCAGCGGCAGGTAGTGCGCGCCCAGCGGGCAGCGCAGCCCGTGCATCGCATGGCCGCGGCTGTTGCCGCCGGGGGCGTCCTCGAGCTCGAGCACCGCGAAGTCGCCGATGCCCGCACGCTGCAGCGCGCGCGCCGCGGACAGCCCCGCGATGCCGCTGCCCACCACGAGCACGTCGCAGCGGCGCGCGCGCGCGCCCGCGGGCGGGTGCGCGGCCGCGTCCCGAACGCGATGGCCCAGCACCGCGTTGTCGCCGATCCAGCGGCCGTCGACCCGCGTGCGCCAGTCGTCGGGCTTCGCGCAGCCGCCGAGGATCGCCGGGGCCGCGAGCGCGGCGCCGAGGAACCCGCGCCGCGAAGGGCTAGTCATGCACCTTGCCCCATTCCTCTTCGAATGTCCGCACCAGCGTCTGGTTCGACAGCCGATTCGGCTCCGCGGGCACGCGCGACATGTCGGGCGGGAAGTCGAGCAGCGCCTGCATCCCCGGCAGCGTGAGGAAGCGCATCCCCGCGGGCAGCGCGCGCGGCAGCACCCACGGCCGGTGGCTCGCGATGATGAAGCCCCATTCGCCGAAGCTCGGCACGTGCACGTGGTACGGCACGACGTGCAGGCCGACCGTCTCCAGCGTGGTGGCCACCGTCCAGAAGCTGCGCCGCGCGACCAGCGGCGAGGTCGTCTGCACGACGGCGTATCCGCTCGCGGCCAGGTGCTGGTCGACCAGCTCGTAGAAGCTCGTCGAGTACAGCTTGCCGAGCGCGTAGTTGCTCGGGTCGGGGAAGTCGACCACGATGACGTCGTACGAGTCGTCGTGCTGCTCCAGCCACGCGAACGCGTCGGCGTTGACGATGTGCACCCTGGGCGACTTCAGCGAGTGCTCGTTGAGCGCCGCGAGCACGGGGTCGTCGGTGAACAGCCGCGTCATCTCCGGGTCGAGCTCGACCTGCGTGACCTGTTCCACCGACGGGTATTTCAGGATCTCGCGGATCGCCAGCCCGTCGCCGCCGCCCAGCACCAGCACGCGCCGCGGCGCGCCGTAGCCCGCCATCGCCGGATGCACGAGCGCCTCGTGGTAGCGATACTCGTCCTTGGAATTGAACTGAAGGTTGCCGTTGAGGAACAGCCGCAGCGTGCCGGACTGCTCGGTGACGACGATGCGCTGGTAGGGCGTCGACTCGTGCAGCACGACGCCGGGGCCGTAGAACCTGTCCTCCGACCAGGTGGTGAGCAGGTCGCCCATCGCCATGGCCGCGACCAGCAGGGCGAAGATCGCGCCGCACTGCGCGGCGAGCCAGCGCCAGCGCGGGATGTCGCCGCGGAACAGCCACAGCGACCAGATCGCGACCAGCGTGTTGAGCAGGCCGAAGAACACGCCCGACCGCACGATACCCAGGTGCGGTACCAGCAGCAGCGGGAACGCGACGGAGACGACCAGCGAGCCGAGGTAGTCGAACGTGAGCACCTGCGAGACCAGCGTCGACAGGCTGTCGCGGCCCTTCAGGTGCTTGTCCAGCAGGCGCAGCACGATGGGGATCTCGAGGCCGACGCCGACGCCCACGAGCGTGACGAGCCCGTACAGCAGCACCTTGAACGAGATCAGGCTGGCCGCGGGCAGCGTGGCGTGCGCGGCGAACAGCGCGGCCGGCATCAGGCCGCCGATGACGCCGACGATCAGCTCGACGCGCACGAACATCGTCGCCAGCTGTTCGCGCACGTGGCGCGAGGCCCACGAGCCCAGGCCCATCGCGAACAGGTAGGTGCCGATCACGGTGGAGAACTGCAGCACCGAGTCGCCGAGCAGGTAGCTGGCGAGCGCGCCCGCGCACAGCTCGTAGACCAGGCCGCAGGCAGCGACCACGAACACCGAGGCGAGCAGCGCGAGCTCGCCGGGGCCGACGCGCGGCGCGATGGCCGCGTCGGCCTCTCCGGAACGCAGGCCCATCAACCGTGGATCGCGGCGGCGATGATCATGCCCAGCGCGATGAACATCGCGCCCACGACGATCGCGAGCGCCACGTTCTTCTCCTCGACGAGCTGGTGCCACAGGTGGTACGGCGTGAGCTTGTCGATAACGATGAACGCGATCCAGAGCACCACCACGCCGATCACGGCGTAGAGGATGGTGCCGCCGATCAGGTCGGGCCTGAGCCATTCGGGTGTCGTCATCGCTTGCTCCTTCGAATGAATGTTGTCATCGTGCCTGAAGCGGCTACTTGTGCCCGCCGCCGCCGGACGAGTAACCGCCCCAGGCGCCGCCGGTGCCGTAGTACGCGCCCGTGCCCGCGGCGTCGCGCGCCTTGCACTGCTGGTATTCCTGGCTGTAGGCGCCGAACGCGCGGCGTTCGTTGCGGCAGGGGTCGCGGCTGCACCAGGCGAGCAGCAGCAGCACGACGACCAGCAGCACGATCAGCATCGGCCACGAGATCATGCGCCCGGGCCCGACCAGCGAGCCCAGCGACGGCGGCCCGGTCGGTCCGCTGCGCTGCAGCTGCGCCGCCTCGGCCGGCGCGAGGCCGAAGACGCTGGCCACCATCGCGGCGGGGATCGACTCGCCGGCCGACCACGTGGTCTCGCTGGGCGTGCTCTCCTTGCTCAGGAAGGCGCGATGGCCGCTGGCGGAGCCCTCGTAGTCCTCGTGCTGCGTGCGCTGGCTGGCTTCCACCTTCCAGTAGAACTCGCCCAGCACGTAGGTGTTCTCTGACGTGTACGTCCAGCGCCGCTGATACCGGGTGCCGTACCACGTCGCCTGGTCGCCGCGCACCTCGGGCACGCCGGTGAGCACGCGCACGACGCTCCAGCCCTCGTTGGTGTCGACGAGGAAGGCGAAGCCCTCGGTGCGGTTGTAGAGCAGGTATTCGCGCCAGGCCTCGGCCTCGTCGGACGCGCCGGACATCAGCTCCATGCGCTCCATGTAGCCGACGACCTGCCACGGCAGCGCCGGCGCGCCGCTAGGGATCGGCAGCGTGCCGGTGCGCCCGAGCGGGATGCCCGGCTCCATGCGATTGAGCTGCGCGTAGTGCGCCATGTCGGGGCCGATGCCCTTCGACAGGTCGACCACCGACTTGCAGCTGTCGCACACGACCGACTGCGACGTCGCCAGCGTGATCCTCAGCGGCGCGCCGCAGTTGGGGCAGGGCGGCGACTGCACCTTGAGCGTCTTCTCGCCCGCGCCGCCGATGCCGTCCTCGCGCAGCCCCGACATCTTGAGATCGGCCAGCCGCACCGACTTGCCGACCGACCACGTCGTCAGCGCGCCGTCGACGGACTCGAGCGTGCCGACCTCGTCGGCCGTGTTGCGCAGGTCGGAGACGACGATCGCGCGGTCCGCCGGCGGCGGCGAGATCAGCTCGCCCTGCGCGGCCAGCAGCTTCGCGTGGACGATGGAGGCGACGCGCCAGGGCCGCCCGTCGACGGTGATCGGCGCGCCGGCCTGCAGCTGCTCCGGCAGCGGCGCGCCGGCGGGCACGGGGATGTCGAACGCGAAGACGTAGCGGCCGTTGTCCTCCGACAGCCAGCCGCTGCGGCCGTTGTCGAACAGCGCGTGCCACTCGTTCCACGGGCCTTCGTCGGTGCCGAACTGCAGCCGGCCGACGAGCATGAAGCTCGCGCCCTGCCAGCTGCCGCTGGCGCCGATCGTCAGCGGCGTGAAGTCGTCGAAGACCTCGGCGCTGGTGCCGATCTTGCGCAGGTCGGCGCCGTCGCGCACCAGCGTGCTGCGGCAGAAGCCGCAGACCGCGCTGGCCGACGCCGCCGACTTGAATTCGACCGGCGCGCCGCAGTTGGGGCAGGGCGCGCGCCAGGCGCGCTGCGGCGAGGTGGCCATCAGGCGGCCGCCCCGGCGTCGCGCTTGCGCTCGCGGGCGTGCGCGATCACAGCTTCTTCAGCAGCTCGGTCTTCTTGGCCGCGAACTCTTCCTCGGAGAGGATGCCCTTGGCCTTCAGGTCGCCCAGCTTCTCGAGCAGCGCCATGATGTCCTGCACCGGCGGCGGCTCGCCGCTGGCGGCCGCGGCCGTGCCGATGCCTGTGCCCAGGCCGCCGGCGATGTTGCCCGCGAGCACCTGGCCGAGGGCCACGCCCGCGCCCAGGCCCATCGCGCCGCCGGCGATGCCGCCGCCGCCCTGGCCCGCGGCCTCGGCCAGCTTCGGGATCGACTGCGCGGTCTGGTACTGCATGAACGCGCCCATGTTCTGGCCGACCATGCCCATGCCGATCTTCTGGTCGAGGATCTTCTGCAGCTCGTCGGGCAGCGAGACGTTCTGCACCGTCACCATGTCCAGCGCCAGGCCCAGCGCGGCGAACGCGGGCGCGACGGCGGTCTTGATCTGCGTGGCGAACTCGACCTGGTTGGCGGCGAGGTCGAGGAAGGGAATGCCGCTCTGGGCCACCGCGTCCGACAGGTGCTGCAGCATCAACCCGCGCAGCTGGCCGTCGATCTCCTCGACGGTGTAGGTGCCGCGCGTGCCCGAGACCTGCTGCTGGAACAGCTTCGGATCGGCGACGCGCCACGAGTAGTTGCCGAACGCGCGGATGCGGATCGCGCCGAAGTCCTTGTCGCGCAGCGTGACGGGCTGCGGGGTGCCCCAGCGCTGGTCGACCTGCAGGCGCGTGCTGAAGAAGTAGACGTCGCTCTTGAACGGGGACGCGAACAGCTTGTCCCAGTTCATCAGGTTGGTCAGCAGCGGCAGCGTGTGCGTGTTGAGCGTGTACAGGCCGGGCCCGAACGCGTCGGCCGCGCGGCCTTCGTTGACGAACAACGCGGCCTGCGACTCGCGCACCGTCAGGCGCGCGCCGTTCTGGATCTCGTTGTCCTGCATCGGATAGCGCCATGCCAGGATGCCGTCGCCGGGCTCCTGCCACTCGATGACGTCGATGAACTGCTTCTTGATGAATCCCATCAATGACATGGCTGCCTCCACTTGGCTGCGAGTTGCTTTCAGGGCGGATCATAGACGCATGGGCGGCGCGGGAAGGCGCGTTCCGGCGGCTGGCGCCGTCCGGGCGACGAAGCGACGATTTCGACGGCCCGACAACCGGGGATTGCGGTTCACAAGGAAAAAAGGGCCGGCCCGCGTCGCGGGTCGGCCCCTGCAAGCGCGCGCCGTCAGGCCGGCACGCGCGCTCTCTGAATCTGAATCAATGGGCGGGCGTGTCGGCCTGGGCGACGATGCTGATCTCGACGCGCGCGACGCGCGGCTTCGCGGGTGCACCGGCGGCGGCGCCGTCCTCGGTCGCGACGACGGCCGATGCGGCCGGCCCTTGCGACAGCGCATACACGCCGCCCATCTCGAGGGCCACGACGAGGAACAGGCCCAGCGCGACGACGCGCGAGGAGATCTGCATGATCGGGGCGGCAACGTGATTCTTGGACATGAATTCCCTCCAGAACAATGGTGCCGACGGTGCGAGGCCGCGGCGTTCGTTGCGCCGTGCCTCCGGCGGAAGCCCTTGATCAGCGCGACTTCATCGTAGGGCGGCTGTCCCCTCAGCGGATCAGTTCGCGACGCGTCGCAAGCCCGCGCGATGTCGAATAGGTCACGGTTACAAGATGTTTCAGCGACATGGCCGCACTCAAGACGCCGGACGCGCTGCCGATACGCCGCCCCGCGCCGGCGAGATGGCCGAGAAACCAACGCTACTCCGCCGATGAGGTGCGTCCTCTCGACGGTAGCGTGAGGGCCTCACCAACTTGTCGATAGCGCGGTAGCCCCATGACGATCTTCCGGCAGGCCGCCAGGGCCTTCTCAATCAGCGGCGTGCTGGGCCTCGCGGCGTTTCTCGCGGCCTGTGGCGGCGCCACCGGGCCGGCGGGTGCGACGGGGCCTGCGGGCACGAGCGGGCTGGAGGGGCTGGACGCCCGCGTGCAGGTCCTGGCTGAAGCGCCGGGATCCAACTGCACGGCCGGCGGCAGCAAGATCGTCGCCGGCCTCGATGTCGACAACGACGGCGCGCTGGAGTCCAACGAGATCACCAGCACGCAATACGTCTGCAACGCCGCGCCAGGGCTGGTCGGCGCCGCGGGCGCGACCGGGGCGACGGGCAGCGATGGCCTGTCGACGCTGGTCGCGATGAGCGACGAGCCGGCCGGCGCGAACTGCGCGAACGGCGGCAAGCGCCTGGACGCCGGCAAGGACGTGAACGCCGACGGCGTGCTGCAGCCGCCCGAGGTGACGTCGACCAGCTATGTCTGCAACGGCGCCACGGGCGCGACCGGTGCGACCGGAGCCGCAGGCTCGACGGGTGCCGCCGGCGCCACGGGTGCCACGGGCCTGGACAGCCTCATCTCGGTGACGGCGGAGCCCGCGGGCGCCAACTGCACGTACGGCGGCTCCAAGGTCGCCTCCGGCGTCGACAGCAACCGCAGCGGCGTGCTGGACGCCGGCGAGATCACCACCACCACGTTCCTGTGCAACGGCGCGCCGGGAGCGAGCGGCGCCGCGGGTGCCACTGGCGCAACGGGCGCGACAGGGGCCACGGGTGCAACGGGCGCGCCCGGGCCCGCGGGCCCGGGCGTGGCCTGGGTCGACGTCGGCGCCTCGGCGGTGACGGCGCAGGCCAACACGGGCTACCTCGCCGACAGCGCGAGCCTGGTCACCGTGACCTTGCCGACCACGCTCGCCGTGGGCGATGTCGTCCGGGTCTCGGGCATCGGCGGTGGTGGCTGGAAGGTGGCGCAACAGGCCGGCCAGACGATCGCCACCGCGGGCATCGCGACGACGACGATCGGCGCGGCCTGGACATCGGCCACGGACACGCATTCCTGGGATGCATTGGCGTCGTCGTCCGACGGCCGGAAGCTCCTCGCGGCGTCCGGCGGCGGCCAGCTGTACACGTCGACCGATTCCGGCGCGACCTGGACGGCCCGCGATGCGAATCGCGGCTGGTCGGCGGTCGCGTCGTCCAGCGATGGCACGCACCTGGTCGCGGTCGGGTTCGGCGAGCACGTCTACACGTCCACGGACTCGGGCGTCACGTGGACGCCGCAGGATGCCGCACGCGCCTGGAAATCCGTCGCGTCCTCGGACGACGGCGTCGAGCTCGTGGCGGTCGTCGAAGGCGGCCAGATCTACACGTCCGTCGACAGCGGCGTCACATGGACGCCGCAGGAATCCAACCGCAACTGGTACAGCGTGGCGTCCTCGACGGACGGCACGCGGCTGGTCGCGGTGGAGTTCGGCGGCAACATCTACACGTCGTCCGATGCCGGCGCGACCTGGACGCCGCGCGACGCGTCACGCCGCTGGACCGCGGTCGCCTCGTCCGCCGACGGCACGCGCCTCGTCGCCGCGGAGAACAACGGCCAGCTGTATGTCTCGCAGGATTCCGGCGCGACGTGGCGGCCGCGCGGCCCGACACTGTTCTGGCAGGTCGTCACGTCGTCGGCCGACGGCCGGCGGCTCGTGGCGATCGCGTCGGGCGACCACATCTACGTGTCGACGGACGACGGACTGACCTGGATCGCGCACGGCCCCTTCGGCTTCTGGGGCTCGCTGGCCGCCTCGAGCGACGGCACGAAGCTGTTCGCGTCGCCGCAGAACAATACGCTTTACCGCTCGTCGGCCAGCACGTCGCCGGGCAGCGCGGGGTCCATCAGCGGCGCGCAGGCCGAGGCGATCGAATTGCAGTACGACGGCGCCAGCGCGTTCTCGGTGCTGAGCTACGTCGGCGCGCTTGTCGTGAACTGAGTCGACTCGCGGCGCGCTCAGGTGCCGTAGCGCGCGGCCGTCAGCCCGTCGAAGTCGATCTCCGGCTTCTTGCCGGACAACAAGTCCGCGATCGCGCGCCCCGTGCCCGCGGCCATCGTCCAGCCCAGCGTGCCGTGGCCGGTGGCCAGCGTGAGGTTCTCGAGCCGGGTCGCGCCCATCACGGGCGTGCCGTCGGGCGTCATCGGGCGCAGGCCGGTCCAGAAGGTCGTGCGGGCGAGGTCGCCGGCGTCGGGGAACAGGTCGGTCAGCACGAACTCGAGCGTCTTGCGGCGGGCGTCGTTCAGCTGCAGGTCGTAGCCCGAGAGCTGCGCCATGCCGCCGACGCGGATGCGGTCGCCCAGGCGCGTGACGGCCACCTTGTGCGTCTCGTCCATGATGGTCGACTCGGGCGCGGCGCCCGCGTCCTTGATCGGCACCGTGATCGAGAAGCCCTTGACCGGATAGACCGGGATGTCGATCCCGAGCGGCTTGAGCCACTTGGGCGAGTAGCTGCCCAGCGCGAGCACGACGTGATCGGCCGTGAGGCGACCGCTGTTCGTGTCGACGCCCGTGACGCGCTTGCCGTCGCTGGCGATGCCGGTGATCTCGACGCCGAAGCGGAACTTCGCGCCGAGGGCCTCGGCCATCTTCGCGAGACGCTGCGTGAACAGGAAGCAGTCGCCCGTCTCGTCGCCGGGCAGGCGCAGCGCGCCGACGAACTTGTCCTTGACGCCGGCCAGGGCCGGCTCGTATTGCAGGTAGCCGGCGGTGTCGAGCACCTGGTAGGGCACGCCGTACTGGTCGAGGATCTCGGTGTCCTTGTGCACGCCATCGAGCTGCTTGTGCGTGCGGAACAGCTGCAGCGTGCCCTGCGCGCGGTCGTCGTAGGCGATGCCCGTCTCGGCGCGCAGCGCCTTCAGGCAATCGCGGCTGTATTCGGCCACGCGCACCATGCGCGCCTTGTTGACCCGGTAGCGCGCCTCGGTGCAGTTGCGCAGCATCGCGAAGCCCCAGCGCCACATCGAGGCCTCCATCATCGGCTTGATGATCAGCGGGCTGTGGTTCATCAGGATCCACTTGATCGCCTTGACCGGCACGCCCGGCCCGGCCCACGGCGACGCGTAGCCCGGCGAGACCTCGCCCGCGTTGGCGAAGCTCGTTTCCAGCGCGGGCGCGCCCTGGCGGTCGACGACGGTGACGTCGTGGCCCGCCTTGGCCAGGTAGTAGGCGATCGTGGTGCCGATCACGCCGCTGCCGAGGACGAGGATGGTCATGGTCGGACGCTCGCTTCGAAGGAGTGAGCCAACTATCGCATGGCCGACGCGGGACCGCACGAACCGTCGAGTCCGACGGAACCATCCAGCCTCGCGCAAGCTCAGATGCGTTCCGCCCGACAGCCATGCCAAGATGCGCCCCATGCAAAAGAACCCCTCCTTCCGCTTGCTGGCGCTGAGCGCCGCCCTCGCCGCCGCCGCCGCGGTTGCCATTCCCGCGCAGGCCGCGGGGCTGCCCGCGCAGGTGCGCGAGGTCGAAGGCGTGCACGAGTACCGGCTGCCCAACGGGCTGCAGGTGCTGCTGATCCCCGACGAGTCCAAGCCGACGGTCACCGTCAACGTGACCTACCGCGTCGGCAGCCGCATGGAGGGCTACGGCGAGACGGGCATGGCCCACCTGCTCGAGCACCTGATGTTCAAGAGCACGAGGAACATCGCGCAGGTGTCGACGGAGCTCTCGAAGCGCGGCATGAACTTCAACGGCAGCACCACCGCCGACCGCACCAACTACTTCGAGACCTTCCCGTCCGACCCGGCGCAACTGTCGTGGGCGTTGAAGACCGAGGCCGAGCGCATGGTGCACGCCAACGTCATCAGGAAGGATCTCGACTCCGAGATGACCGTCGTGCGCAACGAGATGGAGTCGGGCGAGAACAACCCGTTCCGCATCCTGATGGAGAAGACGAACGCGGCCGCCTTCCAGTGGCACGCGTATGGCAAGGACACCATCGGCGCGCGCTCGGACGTCGAGAACGTCAACATCCCGCACCTGCAGGCCTTCTACCGCAAGTACTACCAGCCGGACAACGCGACGCTGATCGTGGCCGGCAAGTTCGACGCGGCCAGGGTGCTGGCCGAGATCGCGCAGGACTTCTCCATGATCCCCAAGCCGGCGCGCGTGATCGAGCCCACGTACACGATCGAGCCGGTGCAGGACGGCGAGCGCGAGGTCACGCTGCGCCGCGTCGGCAGCGAGAAGGACCTCTACGTGACGTATCACACGCCGTCGATCGCCAGCCCCGACATGCCGGCATTCAGCGTCATCGCCAACGCGCTCGGCGACACGCCCAACGGCCGCCTGCACAAGCGCCTCGTCGAGTCGGGCAAGGCCACGCAGGCGTTCGCGTGGCCGTCACGCCATACCGACCCCGGTACCTTCGATGCCGGCGCCGTGCTGAAGAAGGACGACGACCTCGACGCCGCGCAGAAGATCTTCCTCGACACGATCGAAGGCGTGAAGACGGAGCCGATCACCGCGGAGGAACTCAAGCGCGCGCAACTGCAGATCGACAAGGGCTTCGACCAGCTGCTCGCGAGTCCGCAGGACCTGTGCGTGACGCTGTCCGAATACATCGCGGGCGGCGACTGGCGCCTGTTGTTCCTGCAGCGCGATCGCGTCGACGCGCTGACGGTGGAGCAGGTCAACAAGGTCGCCGACGAGTGGCTGAAAGCCTCCAACCGCACACTGGGCCGCTTCATCCCGACCGACGCGCCCGACCGCGCGCCGTTCGCGACCCGCACCGATCCCGAGGCCCAGCTGAAGGACTTCAAGCCGCGCGCGGCCGTCGCCGCGGGCGAGGCCTTCGACTCGACCCCGGCCGGCCTCGACAAGCGCAGCCAGGTCTTCACGCTGCCCAACGGCATGAAGCTCGCACTGTTGCCCAAGAAGAGCAAGGGCGGCACGGTGGAGATGCGCTTCGACCTGCACTTCGGCGCGCTCGACAACCTGCGCGGCAAGCGCGGCGCGGGCGAGGGCACCGGCATCATCATCGGGACGGGCACCGAGACCAAGACGCGCGCGCAGCTGGCCGACGCGTTCTCCGCGCTGAAGACCGACTGGGAACTCAACGGCAACGCGGCGCAGGGCCATGCCTCGCTGAAGACGCGGCGCGAGACGCTGATCCCGGCGCTGGAACTGCTGGCCGAGGCGATGCGCAAGCCGTCGTTCTCGCCCGACGAGTACGAGCAGGGCAAGCGCCAGACGGTGCAGGGCCTCGAGCAGCAAAGCGACGATCCGGGCGCCGTCGCGGGCCTGGCGCTGGCGCGCGCGCAGGAGCACTACGCCGCGGACGATCCGCGCTACACGCCGACCGTCGCCGAGGCCGTCGCCGAGACCGAGGGCACGAAGCTGGCGGACACGATCGCGTTCTACCGCGCGTACTGGGGCGCCGACCACGCCGACATGGCCATCGTCGGCGACTTCGATCCGGTGCAGGTCAGGGCCGCGGTGACACGCCTGTTCGGGGACTGGAAGTCGTCGGTGCCGTATGCGCGCATCGAGAGCCCGGTCAGCGACGTGGTGGGGCAGCATCTCGTCTCGCCGCTCAAGGACAAGGCCAACGCGATGACCGTCGGCGCGCTGAATCTCAGGCTGCAGGACACCGACCCCGACTACCCGGCGCTGACGCTGGCCGCGCACGTGCTGGGCGGCGGCGAGTTCGGCTCGCGCCTGAACGCGCGCATCCGCCAGAAGGACGGCTACTCGTACAACGTGGGCGCCGGCATCGGCGCCTCGGCGTTCGAGCCCAACGGCATCATCCAGTTCTACGCGATCTACGCGCCGCAGAACCGCGCCAACGTGCAGGCGGGCTTCGACCAGGAGCTCACGCGCTTCGTCAAGAACGGCATCACGGCCGCCGAGCTGGCCGAGGCCAAGCAGGCCATCCTGGCCGAGCGCGCCACCACGCGCACCAGCGACGCGGCCGTGGCGGGCGGCTGGGCGGTCAAGCTCGACCAGGGCCGCACGTTCGCGTGGAGCGCGGACCAGGATGCGAAGCTCGCCGCGCTGACCGTCGACCAGGTGAACGCGGCGATCCGCAAGTGGATTGATCCGTCGAAGGTCAACTGGTCGGCGGCCGGCACGTTCTCGGACAAGAAGTGATGGCCGGCGACGACCTGCCGCCGCTGCCGCCTGCCGAGCCCGGCCGCTACCGCCACTACAAGGGCGGCGAGTACGAGCTCGTCGGCGTGGCGCGCCACAGCGAGACGCTGGAACCGCTCGTGATCTACCGGCCGCTCTACAACGCGACCGGGTTGTGGGCGCGGCCGTACGACATGTTCTTCGGCGAACTCGAGGTCGACGGCCGGATGCAGCGCCGCTTCACGCGGCTGTAGGCGTCGCCGGATCGCGACGCCTTCTCGTCGATTCACGGCCCAAAATCGACGGTCGGTCGTCTCGCCGGTCCGGTGGGCCCTCGGTGCCGATATGCTTGCGCCTTTCGAGTCTCCCGTCGGAGGCTCGCCGGTACCGCATAAGAGAATTCCGAGGAGCCTGCCAAGATGACGCTGTCCCGCCGCTTCACCGCGCCCCGCACGACCCTGATCGCCGGCGCCGTGGCCCTGGCATTCGCCGCCGGCATGCTGGCCGGTTGCCAGAAGTCCGGTGCGCGTTCCGCGGCGGACGCGGCGTCGGCGCCGTCGTCGGCGTTGCTGATCGCGCCCGAGGACGTGCGCACGGTGGCCCTGCAGACGCACGCGTCGGGCCCGGTGATCACCGGCTCCGTCCAGCCCGAGCGCCGCGCCGACTTGCGCGCCGAGATCTCCGCGGTCGTCCTGCAGGTGCTCAAGGAAAACGGCGAGGCCGTGCACAAGGGCGACCTGCTGGTGCGCCTCGACGACACGGCGATCCGCGACAGCCTGCAGTCGGCCGAGGCGTCCAGCCGCGCCGCGGCGCAGGCGCTGGACCAGGCGCAACGCCAGTACGCCCGGGTGAAGACGCTGCAGGGCGAGGGCATGAGCTCGCAGCAGGCGCTCGACGACGCCGAGGTGCGCCGCAACACCGCGCAGAGCGACCGCGTGGCCGCCGACTCGCGCACCGTCGCCGCGCGCCAGCAGATGACGCGCACCGAGGTGCGCGCGCCGTTCGACGGCGTCGTCAGCGACCGCAAGGTCTCGGCCGGCGACACCGCCGCCGTCGGCAAGGAACTGCTCAAGGTGATCGCGCCCGACAGCATGCGCTTCGAAGGCCTGGTGTCGGCCGACCGCATGGGCGACATCCACCCCGGCCAGGCGGTGCAGTTCCGCATCAACGGCTTCGACAAGACCGACTTCGCGGGCAAGGTGCGCCATGTCGATGCATCAGCCGACGCGGTGACGCGCCAGGTCGCGGTCATCGTCGACTTCGCGCCCGGCACCGCGCCCAAGGTGGCCGGCCTGTACGCGGAAGGGCGCATCTCGTCCGACGCCTCGCAGGCGCTGCTGCTGCCCGAGGCCGCCATCGTCAAGGAAGGCGACAAGGCCTTCGTGTGGAAGCTGGCGGGCAACACGCTCGTGAAGACGCCGGTCACGCTCGGCGAGCGCGACGCGCGCCTGGGCAACGTGGTGATCCTGTCGGGCGTGGCTGCCGGCGACCGCCTGCTGCGCACGCCGGGCTCGTCGCTCACCAGCGGCCAGAAGTTCGAGCTGGCCAAGCCGGTCGCGCCGGCCGCATCGGTGGCGCTGGGCGCCTGACGGGGAGCACGCGATGTTTCTTTCCGACTTCAGCATCAAGCGGCCGGTGGCCGCGCTCGTCATCGTCATCACGCTGATGGGCCTGGGGCTGATCGCGCTGAACAAGCTGCGCGTCAACCAGATCCCCGACGTCGACCAGCCCGTGATGGTGGTCAGCATCACTTACCCGGGCGCGTCGCCCGACACCGTGGAGCGCGAGATCGTCAACCGCATCGAGCGCGCGATGCAGGGCATCGAGGGCGTCGACCAGTCGCGCTCGTCGTCGACGGCCAGCGAGGGCCAGGCGCAGTTCGTCCTGGTGTTCGACTTCCACAAGGACATGACGCAGGCCTCGGACGAGATCCGCAACGCGATCGGCACGGTGCGCTACAAGCTGCCGGTGGAGATGCGCGAGCCGGTGCTCACGCGCATCGACCCGTCGGCGCAGCCCATCATGCAGATCGCGCTGTCGTCGCAGACGATGTCGCACGCCGAGATCTCGCGCCTGGCCGAGGACCAGCTGGCAGACCGCTTCCGCGCTCTGCCGGGCGTGGCCACCGTCAACGTCAACGGCTCGCTGACGCGCGAGCTGAGCGTGCTGCTCCACGCGCAGAAGCTGCGCGAGTTCGGCGTGTCCGTCACCGATGTCGTCAACGCGCTGCGCGCGCAGAACGCCACGGCGCCGGTGGGCAAGGTGCGCGGCACGCTGGAAGACCAGAGCATCCGTCTCGTCGGCCGCTTCGAGTCGCCGGCCGAGTTCAACCAGATGCTGATCAAGCGCAGCGGCGACAACCTGATCCGCCTGGGCCAGGTCGCGACGGTGCAGGACGGCTTCGCCGAGATGGCCGGCTACAACGAGCGCAACGGGCGCGCCAACGTCGGCCTGTCGGTCACGCGAACGCGCGAAGGCAGCACCGTCACCATCGCCAAGGAAGTGCGCGAGCTGGTCGAGACGATCAACAAGGAGCAGGCCGGCAAGGCCAGGCTGGAGGTCACGCAGGACGGCGGCAACGACGCGCAGGACAGCCTCGACAACGTCATCCACTCGCTGTTCTTCGGCGCCGGCCTGACCATCCTGGTCGTCTACGTGTTCCTCAACTCGTGGCGCTCGACGCTGATCACGGGCCTGAGCCTGCCGACATCCGTCATCACCGCGTTCATCGCCGTGTGGCTGTGCGGCTTCACGCTCAACTTCATGAGCCTGCTGGGGCTGTCGCTGGCCATCGGCGTGCTGATCGACGACGCGATCGTGGTGCGCGAGAACATCGTGCGCCACATGCAGCGCGGCGAGGACCGGCGCACCGCGGCGCTCAACGGCACGGCCGAGATCGGCATGGCGGTGGCCTCGACCACGTTCTCCATCGTCGCGGTGTTCGCGCCGGTGGCCTTCATCCCGGGCATCACCGGCGAGTGGTTCCGGCCGTTCGGCCTGACGGTCGTCGCGTCGGTGATCGTGAGCCTGTTCATCTCGTTCACGCTGGACCCGATGCTGTCGGCCTACTGGGGCGATCCGGTGGACCTGCACGACGCGCCGCGCAAGGGCATCGGCCGCTATCTGCAACGCTTCAACGACTGGTTCGACCACCAGGCCGACCGCTACAGCCGCATCATCGAATGGGCGCTGCACCATCGCTGGTACATGGGCTGGGCGGCGTTCCTGAGCTTCGTGCTCGCGATCGCACTGCAGATGGGCCTGGGCGGTTCCGACTTCCTGCCCAAGTCCGACAGCGGCACGCTGGCGGTCGACATCCGCATGCCGCCGAGCGCCAGCCTCGACTACGCGCGCATGAAGCTCGACGAGGCCACGGCGCTGGCGCGCACGCTGCCCGAGACGGTGGCCACCAACGCCTGGGTCAACCCGGCGCAGGGCCGCATCTACGTCGACATCGGCAAGAGCACGCAGCGCAAGCGCAACGCCACCGAGGTCGGCGAGGACCTGCGCAAGCTGATGTCGCGCCTGGTCGGCGCCGAATACGTGGTGCTGGACGACCTCAACAACGGCGCGCAGAAGCCGGTGCAGATCCGCTTCCACGGCACCGATTCGCGCCAGTTGCTGGCCATCACCAACGACTTCATGGACAAGCTGCGCAAGGTCAAGGGCGCGGTCGACGTCGGGCTGTCGGAGCAGGATCCGCAACAGGAGCTGCGCATCGACCTCGACCGCGGGCTGGCCAACTCGATGGGTGTGTCGATCAACGACGCGGCGCAGTCGCTGCGCGTGGCGTTCGCGGGCGTCGAGGCGGGCGACTGGGTCGATCCGACCGGCGAGGCGCGCGACGTCGCGGTGCGGCTGGCGCCGGAGGACCGCGTCGACGCGAGCAACATCGAGCGCCTGCCGATCGCCGTCGCCGGCTCCGACCGCATGGTGCCGCTCGAGCAGATCGCCACCGTCACGATGGGCAAGGCGCCGTCCAAGATCCAGCACGCGAACTCCAAGCGCATGATGGTGGTGGCCGCAAACGCGCAGGGCCGCTCGTCGGGCGAGGTCACCGCCGACGCGATGAAGATCGCCAGGGCCATCCAGTTCCCGCCGGGCTTCGGCATCGAGCTGACGGGCGCGTCGCACGACCAGCAGGAGGTGTTCAGCAACCTCGGCATCGCGCTGGTCTCCGGCGTGGCGCTGATGTATCTCGTGCTGGTGATGCAGTTCGGCTCGTTCACGGCGCCGATTCCCGTGATGATCTCGCTGCCGCTGAGCCTGATCGGCGTGGTGATCGCGCTGGTGTCCACGCACGGGACGCTCAACCTCATGAGCATCATCGGCGTCATCATGCTGATGGGGCTGGTCGCGAAGAACGCCATCCTGCTGCTGGACGCCGCGCGTGCCGAGGAACGCGAGGGCATGGATCGCGAAGAGGCGCTGATGCACGCCGGCCGCAAGCGCCTGCGCCCGATCATGATGACCACGTTCGCGCTGATCGCCGGCATGCTGCCGGTGGCCATCGGCCTGGGCGAGGGCGGCGAGTTCTACCGGCCGATGGCCGTCACCATCATCGGCGGCACGATCACGTCGACGATGCTGACGCTGCTGGTCATCCCGTGCTTCTACGACTCGATCGAGATGATGCGCGAGCGCATGCTGGCCAAGTTCCATCGTCGCTCGGAGCGCTTCACGGCCGTGGGCGGCTTCGTGCTGACGCTGCTCGAGTTCTTCGCGTTCCTGGCCACCGTGCGCTTCTTCTGGCGCGCCGGCCGTCGCGCGCTCGGCCTGCCCACCGGCGGGCTGTGGCGCAGGTCGGAGGCCGGCGCGGCGCCGGTGTCGCCCGCGGCGCCGTCGTCGGAGCCGGTGTTCAATCCCTGATCGCACAGACACGATGAGTTCCTTCACGCTGGTTGCGGCCGACACGCTGCCCGAGGCCGACCTCCACGCGGCGACCGTCGCCGCCTTCGCCGACTACCTGGTCGGGCCGTTCCAGATGACGCTGGAGCAGTTCCCGTCGTTCATCGGCCGCCAGGGCATCGACCTCGCGCACAGCCGCGTCGCCGTGCGCGACGGCGCCGTCGCGGCGTTCGCGTTCAATTGCCCGCGACCCGAGGTCGGCCGCTGGCGCCTGGGCGTGATGGGCGCGCTGCCGTCCGCGCGCGGCACGGGCGCGGCGCAGGCGCTGCTCGACGACTTCATCGCTCGCGCGTCGGCCGAGGGCCTGCCGTGGGTCGAGCTCGAATGTTTCGCGGAGAACGAGCGCGCGTTGCGCCTCTATCGCAGCCGCGGCTTCGACGTGATCCAAGGCCTCAACGGCTGGAAGCTGCCCGAAGGCGCGCCCGCGAGCGCCCCCGCGCGGGACGCGCGCGCGGTCGACCGCGCGCAGGCGCTCGCCTGGCTGGCCGACGCCGACCAGCGCATCGACTGGCTGCCGTTTCCCAACAGCGAACGCTGCATGGCGGCGCAGGTGCGTCCGCTGACGTTCTGGCAGTGCGGCAGCGCGCAACTCGTGTTCAGCGTCGTCGACGGCACGCCGACGCAGATCCACAGCCTGATCGACCGCGAACCCGGTCTGCGCGACGCCGAGGTGCTCGCACGCGTGGTCGCGGCAACGCATCCGGACGTGTTCGCGCCGCCGATCTTCCGCGACGACCTCGGCGGCGACGCGCTGCGCCGCGCGGGCTTCGCGCCGCACATGATGAGCCAGGTGCTGATGAACCGCCGGCTCTAGGCCTCCGCCGCCACCATCGCCTGCAGCTTCTCGACGGTCGCCCAGTTGCGCGCCGTGCCGCGTTCCTTGAGCACCTTGCCGACGGCCTTGGCCACGCGGCTCTCGATGATGCCGCTGGCACACCACATCCAGGCCGCGTGCTGTCCGACCGCGAAGGCCTCGGGCGCCCAGTCTGCGGCCTCGAGCGGCTTCAGTTCGGCGAGCGTGGACGCCTCCTGCACGAACATCACCTGCATGCGGGCGTCGTCCTCGGCGTGGCGGCGCAGCGGGTGCTCGGCGATCGCGGCGGCGAGGTCGGCGGCGGTCTTGACGATGACCTCGCAGTCGACGCCGGTCTTCTCGAGGATGGCGGCGCGCAGCTTCTTCGCGTGGCTGGCGGCAGTGCCGGCCCTGGCGTCGAAGACCGCGTTGCCGCTATTGAGCAGCGTGCGCACGCCGGCGTGGCCGAGCGC
The DNA here is from genome assembly GCF_023231945.1 of Scleromatobacter humisilvae. GTDB lineage: Bacteria > Pseudomonadota > Gammaproteobacteria > Burkholderiales > Burkholderiaceae_C > Scleromatobacter > Scleromatobacter humisilvae. The sequence continues at coordinate 384,395 of NZ_JAJLJH010000001.1, read as the reverse complement.
CTCCATCAGCGCGCGCAGGTCGGCCATGGGAACCCGCTTGGCTTTGCCGACGTTGATGCCGCGGAGCAGGGCGATGTAGCGCTTCATGCCGGCATTCTCCACGAGCGGCCGCGGCGCGCTCGGTACACTTCTTCGCCTCGAGCAAGCGCGACGCCCCAAAGGAGACCCCATGATCGTACGCATCGACATCGACAAGTCCGCCGACTCCTTCGGCTACCGCGTCGGCTACGAGTCGGAGGAGCTGTATGCCGACGACGGCCTCGAATCCATCGTCGAGTGCCTCGTCGCCGCCGTCGAGGGCATGCCGCCCGAGGCCGTCGCGGCCGAGCTCGCGTACGACGGCGTCGTCTCGGGCACTTACCCGCTGTCGGTGATCGGCATGAGCATCGAGCAGGTGGCGCAGCACGCGCTGAACACGACCGCGATGATCGACGACGTGATGCCGGATCGCTGAGGGCCGCGCAGCTGGCGCGTCGCTGGGCGCGCCGTTTGCCGTCGAGCTGCACCGCGACAAACGGATCGCGCAACTTGACGGAACCGCCATGAAGCCCACCCTTTCCCGTGCCGCCATCGCCGCGTGCGCGCTCGTCCTGGCCCACGCCGCGCACGCCACCGAGCAGCAGACGATGACCAACGCCAAGCCGGCCAGCGCGGTCGCCCCGCCCACCGCCGTGCGCACGCTGAAGTTCACCACGCACCACGCCGTGCCGGCCACGCTGACGTTGCGCCAGGACGCACCCGTTGCCGACGGCTGGAGCCCGCAGCTGCGTTTCGCGGGCCAGACCGACCTGCACACCTGCGCGTTCCACCTCCCCAAAGCCGGTCAACTGGTACAGCCCGGCGAGACGGCCACCGGCACCATCCTGTGCACGACGCCCTGGCAGCTGTACGACAACGGCCTGTCCTTCGAGGCCTTCGAGGCCGGCAAGAAGGTGGCGGACGGCACGCTGCGGCCGTGATCGCCGCGCTGCGCAACTGAAGCATCGGTTAGACGGGGCGGCACCGGCATTTCGATTCGCGGGATATCCGCCGCGCGGGGGGACGCTCAATATCAGGCATCCAGCAGTTCTCCACCGCGGGAGTGGCGCGATGTCGGTGATGACCCACGATACGAAGTGGCGGCTGCTGGTCGGCGCGGCGCCCCTCATCGGCGTCGCGTTCTTCATCTGGGCGGCCGCGCAGGGCGAGGGCGACGTGGCGCGGTCGGCCGTCGCGCGCGCGATCCTGGCCGCCGTGGCGGCACTCGGCACGGCGGTGGCCTGGGGCACCGCGCGCCAGTTGCGTGTCGCGCCCGGGGTTCCCGTCTCCAAGGCCGGTGCGCTGGCGCAGTCCGGCCAGCTCGCGGGGGTCGTGGCGCTGCACGGGCGCGCGCGCGCCTTGCCCGACGCGGTGCCGCTGGTGTCGCCGGACGGCGAGCTGTGCCTCTGGTTCAGCGCCGGCGAGGAGGGCCCGCCACGCGACAGCGTGCGTCCGTTCCTGCTGGAGGACGACAGCGGCGAATGCATCGTGCTGCCGGCCGGCGCGGAGGTGACCGGCCAGGGCGCGGTGACGCCGTCGGCCGCGCGTTCCGGCCTGGGCGAGGACACCGGCGCGCACGATGCCGACGCGCCCGAGCGCCTGCTGCGCAACGGCGACCGCATCCACGTCGTGGGGCGCTTCGTCGCCGCCTCGCCGGAGGCGCTGGTGCTGCAGGCGCAGGCGGCGTCGCCGACCGCCGGCCACGGCCTGCTGCTGCCGGTGATCGCCGCGCCGCAGGCCGGCCAGCCGCTGCGCATCCGCATCGGCGCGGACGAAAGCGAAGGCGGCCTCTATGGCGCGCTGGCGGTCGTCGACTGCCTCGTGCTGCTGGTGTCGTCGTCGCTGGCGGCCTGGTCGCTGCTCGCGCCAGCCTGAACGCAAGCTTAAATCGCAGCTGCTAGCATCGTGCCCCGCCGCCCGGCGGCACGTGCCGCGCCATGAGCGCAACCGCGTGCCGGCCGGGTTTTCGCGACCCTTGCCGGAGTTCTCCTTCCCATGATGAATCGCCTGCCGCTCGCCGCGGCGCTCTCGCTGTGCCTGTCCTCCGCGATCGCGGACGAGGGCATGTGGACGTTCAACAACTTCCCCGCGGCCAAGGTCGGCCAGGCCTACGGCTTCACGCCCGACCAGGCGTGGCTCGACCATGTCCGCATGGCCTCGGTGCGCATCGCGGGCGGCTGCTCGGCCTCGCTGGTGTCGTCCGAAGGCCTGGTGATGACCAACCATCACTGCGCGCGCAGCTGCATCGAGAACGTGTCCGGCCTCACGCACAAGGACTACAACCGCGACGGCTTCTACGCGAAGACCGTCGGCGAGGAGGCGCGCTGCCCCGGCATGGAGATGAACCAGCTGGTGGAGATCACCGACGTCACCAAGCGCGTGCAGGACGCGACCAGGGACGCCACGCCCGCGACCTTCAACGACGTGCAGAAGGCCACGCTGGCCGCCATCGAGAAGGAATGCGGCACGAGCGACGAGCTGCGCTGCGAGGTCGTCACGCTTTACGAGGGCGGCCGCTACGACCTCTACAAGTACCGCCGCTACCAGGACGTGCGCCTCGTCTTCGCGCCGGAAGACCGCATCGCGTTCTTCGGTGGCGACCCGGACAACTTCAACTTCCCGCGCTACGACCTCGACGTGTCGATGGTGCGCATCTACGGCAGCGACGGCAAGCCGCTGCACAACGCCGAGCACCTGTCCTGGTCGGATGGCAAGCTGAAGGACGGCGACCTGACCTTCGTGTCCGGCAACCCGGGCGGCACCGCGCGCGAGCTCACGATGGCGCAGTTCGACGACGAGCGCGACGACAAGCTCGTGCGCGACATCGCCCTGCGCTCCGAGCTGCGCGGCTACCTCACGGAGTACGGCGAGCGCGGCGCCGAGCAGAAGCGCCAGAGCAACGACATGCTGTTCGGCACCGAGAACGGCCTGAAGGTCTTCACGGGCCGCCACGAGGCGCTGTCCGACAAGGCGTTCTACGGCCAGCTCGCCGCCAACGAGAAGGCGTTCCGCGCCAAGGTGATGGCCGATCCGGCGCTCGCGCAGGCCTACGGCGGCGTGTGGGACGCGATCGGCGAGCTGGTGCGCAAGGACGAGATCTACCGCACCGAGTACACGGCGCTGGAGCGCGGCATCCGCTACTCGTCGCTGTTCACGATCGCGCGCAACCTGGTGCGCCACGGCGACGAGGTGGCCAAGCCCAACGGCGAGCGCCTGCGCGAGTTCGGCGAGTCGCGCCTGCCGCAGATGAAGGCGGTGACGCTGGCCAACGAGCCGATCTACGACGAGCTCGAGATCGCCACGCTCACCTGGTCGCTGACGCGCATGCGCGCCGACCTCGGCGCCGACTCGCCCATCGTCAAGCGCGTATTCGGCAAGCGCAGCCCGGCCCAGATCGCCACCGACGCCGTCAGGCACACGCGCCTGAAGGAGCTGCAGGTCGGCGCGCACGGCAACGCGATCGGCGGCTACCGCAAGGCGCTGTACGACGGCGGCAAGGCGGCGGTCGATGCGTCGCACGATCCGATGATCGAGCTCGCGCGCGCGCTCGACCCGGACGCGCGGGCGATCCGCAAGAAGGTCGAGACCGAGGTCGACGGCCCGATGAAGCGCCAGCAGGAGCTGCTCGCCAAGGCCCGCTTCGCGGTCTACGGCGACAGCAAGTATCCGGACGCCACCTTCACGCTGCGCCTGTCGTACGGCACGGTCAAGGGCTGGACCGAGGGCGACCACGCGGTCGCGCCGTTCACGACCATCGCCGGCGCGTTCGACCGCGCGACCGGCGCCGATCCGTTCCAGCTGCCCGACTCCTGGATCAAGGACAAGCCGCGCCTGGACCTGTCGACGCCGATGAACGTGGTCACCACCAACGACATCATCGGCGGCAACTCGGGCTCGCCGCTGGTCAATCGCAAGGGCGAGGTGGCCGGGCTGATCTTCGACGGCAACATCCACTCGCTGGGGGGCGACTACGGCTACGACCCGGCGCTCAACCGCGCGGTCGCGGTCGACTCCGCCGCGCTGCTCGAGGCGATGGACAAGGTCTACGGCGCGGGCCGCCTGGTCAAGGAGATCAAGGGCTCGCCGACCAAGCTCGCGGCCGACAAGGTCCCGACGGGCCAGTAAGCCACCAGGGGCCAGCGACGGCGCGCGGGTCTTCGGACTCGCGCGCCGTCGGCGTTTTCAGCGCCGCAGGAACTCGAGCAGCAGTGCCGTGACGCGCTCGGGCTCCTCGCGCGGCAGCCAGTGCGTGGCGTCCGGAAAGTGGAACACCTCGCCGGCGTCGCAGCGCGCGATCGAGGCCTCGGCCATCGCCGGCTCCAGCGCGTGGTCGCGGTCGCCCCACATCAGGCGCACGGGGATCGCGACGCGGCCGGTGCCGCGCGGCAGCTTCGACGTCAGCCGCAGCGCGCGGTACCAGTTCAGCATGCCGGTGAGCGCGCCGGGCTGCGCCCAGGCCTGGCGGTAGATCGCGAGATCCTCGGGCGTGAAGGCGCCGGAGAGGCTGGTCGCGACGATCGCGTGCGCCAGCCGCCTGAAGTCGTTCGCGCGCAGCAGCGCCTCGGGCAGCCGCGGCAGCTGGAAGAAGAGCATGTACCAGCTCTTGAGCATCTGCGAGGGATGGCTGCGCAGGTAGCGCTCGAAAGTGCCGCCGTGCGGCACGTCGATGATGGCCACGCGCTCGACGACATCGGCGTGATGCTCGGCCAGGTACCACGTCACCGCGCCGCCCCAGTCGTGCCCGACCACCTGCGCGCGCTCGCGCCCGAGCGCGCGGACGAGGGCGACGATGTCGGCCGCCAGGTGGTCGATGCGGTAGGCGGCGATGCCCTCGGGCTTGCTGCTCAGGCCGATGCCGCGCTGGTCGGGCGCGATCACGCGGAAGCCGGCCGCGGCCAGCGGCACGAGGTGGCGGCTCCAGCAGTGCGAGGTCTCCGGGAAGCCGTGCAGCAGGAGCAGCAGCGGGCCGTCGGCGGGGCCGGCGGCCAGCGCGTGGAAGCGCAGGCCGTTGGCGCGGATCTCGAGCGTCTCGAAGTCGGGCGTCATCGGCCCATTGTCGATGCCGTCGGCGCCTGCGCGTCGCCTCTTCTCCCGAACGCCGGAGCGTGAGGATCTCGACGCCGCGCTGCGGCAGCCAAGCCACATGCCGGCGGCGCCGTCACGGGTTGCGACTACGATGGCGACCGGGAGCGTGCCGGATCCACGGCCGAGCTTCCCAGCCCCTGTCCGGAATCCTCCAGCTTGCTTCGCCCCGTCCGCTACGCCCTCACGAGGAACTTCCTGAAGAAGCGCCCGGCGGTGCCGCCCGTCGGGCTCGCGCTGCGCGGCTCGGCGTTCAGCGGCGCCGCGGGCCTGCCCTGGCCGCAGCCGGGCGTCAGCCAGCCCAGCCTGGAGCGCTGCATCGTCCTGGCGCTGCTGCTGCACATCCTGTTGTTCATCATCGTGGGCACCGCGCCGGGCGGCAATTCGCCGGTCGGCAATCGGCGGGCGGGCGAACTGGTCGTGTACATGCCCGAGACGCGCGAGTCGCGCGCGCCGGCCGGCCGCAGCGCCACCGAGCTGGCCGCCGGCGCCGCGCTGCCCGAGACGCAACCCGCGTCCGCCGCCGCGTCGCCCGCCGACCGCGCCTCGGCCGCCGCCAACCGCACCGTTGCCGACGCCGCCGAGGCGACCGCCATCGTCGAGCCGTCCATCGTCATCCGCGACAACGCCGCGCCGCCGACACCCGCGCCCGTCGAGGCGCCGCCGGCCACGCTGCCGTTGCTGGTCGCGCGCAAGGCGCCGATCTCGGCCGGACAGGCGTCGTCGGCGCTGCCGTCGCCGCCGGTGCCCAAGCCGGTGCCGTCGGCGCAGCCCGCGTCCGCGCCGGCCTCCGCGCCCACGCCGGCCCCAGTGCCCGTGCCGGCGGCAGCGCCCGTTCCGGCGCCGCCCGCGTCCGAACCCCCGCCTGCGCCGCCGCCCGAGCCGCTGCCGATGCCCGCGCCGCTGCCGCCCGAGCCGCGCCCGGCGCCGATCGTGCCGCCGACGCCGACGCCCATCGCGCTGCCCAAGCCGACGTTCACGCCGTTGGCCGTGCCGGTCGCGCCGCCGCCGCCCGCACCCTTGCCGCCGATTCCGCCGCTGCCGCCCGCCCCGCGGCCGGCGCCGATCGCCGCGCCGCCGCTGGCGCCGCCGCCGCTGACCAAGCCCACCTTCGTGCCGCTGCAGGTGCCGGTGGCCAAGCCGGTGCCGGCTCCCGCACCCGCGCCCGTTCCAGTGTCCGCGCCTGCGCCGACGCCGATGCCGCCCGCGCCGACGCCCGTTCCGGTGCCGGCACCCGCGCCGGTTCCGTCACCCGCGCCGGTACCCGCCCCCGTGCCCGCCCCCGCGCCCAAGCCCGCGCCAACGCCCGCACCGCTACCGCCGCCCGCACCCGCACCCGCGCCCGCACCCGCGCCGGCTCCCGTGCCTGCCCCGGCGCCCGTCCCGGCTGCCAGTCCGACGCCCACGCCGACGCCAGCGCCCGCACCCGTGCCCGCGCCGCCCGCGCCATCGCCCGCGCCGACACCGGTGCCCGCGCCCGTCGCGCCGCCGACGCCCACGCCGCGCCCGCAGGCCACCGGCGCGACGCCCGCGGCGCCGTCGACCGCGACGCAGACGCAGTCGGTGCGCCCGGTCGACAACCCCGCCGAGCGCGGCGGCGCCGGCGGCACGGCCTCGCCCACCAACGGCGGCGGCAAGCTCAACCTCGACGGATCGAGCGGCCCCGGCGGCAACGGTTCGGCGCCGCCGCCCAACACCGGCGCGAGCGCGCCGCTCAACCTCGACCTGCATGGCGGCGGCATGGGCCCCAGCCTCGGCCGCACGCGCAGCGGGCTGGTGCCGGCGCTGCCCGCACCGGCCGAGAAGAAGACGCAGCTCGAGACCGACCTCGAGAAGGCCAACCGCGCGAAGTGCTCGGAGGCCTATGCCGGCGCGGGCCTGCTGGCCGTGATCCCACTGGCCAAGGACGCCGTCACCGGCAAGGGCTGCAAGTGGTAGCTCAGTGCGCCGCGCCCGTCGCCCGCCACACCACGTTGCCGACGTCGTCGGCCACCAGCAGCGCGCCCTTGCCGTCGATCGCCACGCCCACCGGCCGGCCCCAGGCCTCGCCCTGGTCGCTGACGAAACCCGCCAGCACGTCGATCGGCATGCCCGAGGGCTGCCCGTTGGCGAACGGCACGAACTGCACCTTGTAGCCCACCGGCGGCTTGCGGTTCCACGAGCCGTGCTCGCCGATGAACATGCCGTTGGCGAACGGCGCGGGCAGCGCGGTCTGCGTGGCCGCGACCAGGCCCAGCGCCGCGACGTGCGCGCCGAGCGCGAAGTCGGGCGGGATCGCCTTGGCCACCATGTCGGGACGCGGCGGCTTGACGCGGTCGTCGACGTGCTGGCCGTAGTAGCTCCACGGGAAGCCGTAGAACGCGCCGTCCTTGACCGAGGTCAGGTAGTCGGGCACGAGGTCGTCGCCGAGCTCGTCGCGCTCGTTGGCGACCGTGTAGAGCACGTTGGTTCCGGGCGCCCAGGCCATGCCGTTCGGGTTGCGCATGCCGGTCGCGAACGGCCGCTTCTCGCCCGTGGCCAGGTCGACCTCCCAGATGCGCGCGCGCCCTTCCTCGGCGGGGATGCCGTTCTCGCCGGCATTGCTGTTGGAGCCGGTCGTCGCATAGAGCTTGCTGCCGTCGGCCGACGCGATGATGTTCTTCGTCCAGTGGTGGTTGATCGTGCCGGCCGGCAGGTCGGTCACCTTGACGCCGGGCGACGCGATGCTGGTCTCGCCGGCTCTATACGGGAACTTGAGGATCTCGTCGGTGTCGGCCACGTAGAGGTCGTTGCCGACCAGCGCCATGCCGAAGGGCGAGTTCAGCGCGTCGATGAAGACGGTCTTCGTCTCGGCCACGCCGTCGCCGTCGGCGTCGCGCAGCAGCACGATGCGGTTGGCCGTGGGCGCGCCCGCGCCGGCTTTCTTCTCCACCGACTTCATCACCTTGCCCTTGATGCCCTTGGCGTCGTCGGGCTTGGGCGGCGCGTTGGTCTCGGCGACCAGCACGTCGCCGTTGGGCAGCACATAGAGCCAGCGCGGATGGTTGAGTCCCGTGGCGAACGCGTTGACCGCGATGCCCGCGGCCGCGCTCGGCTTCGCGCCCGCCGGCCAGCCCTTGGCGACGGCGATCTGCACCGTCGGGATCAGGTGCTTGTCGACCGGCTTGATCACGGGATGCGGCCCCACCGTCTCGGTCGGCGACGCCACCGGGCCGACGCCGGTCTCGCCGGGCATCGCATGGACGGACAGCGCGGCCGCGACGGCGGCGACAGCGGTGAGGATGGGCAGCAGGCGAGACATCGGGGCTCCAGACGAGCGGGCTGCATCGCAGCGGAGCCGTCAGGATGCAATCGACGCGCCCGCTAGACCAGCGTGCGCAGCTTCTCGTAGCCGCTGCGGCTGATCGGCACGCGCTTGCCGCTGCGCAGGCGCGCGGCGTGGCGGTCGGGGCCGGGGCGCTCGATGGCCTGCAGGTGCGCGAGGCTGATGATGAACGAGCGGTGCACGCGCAGGAAGCGCGCGGGGTCGAGCTGCTCCTCGATCTCCGAGATGCGCTGCGGCTTCAGGTGGCACTTGCCGTCGACGTGGATGGCGAGGTAGTCGCCCTGGGCCTCGATGCATTCGACCTGCTCGATGGGGATCACGTGCACCTGTTCGCGGTCGCGGATGAGGATGCGTTCGAGCGGCGCGTTCCTGCGCGCGACAAGCGCATCGATACCCGGCGCCGGCGCCGCGGGCGCGTGCAGCGTGCGCGCCCGCGCGAGGGCGTCGTCGAATCGGGCCTTCGAGAACGGCTTGAGCAGGTAGTCGACCGCATGCAGCTCGAAGGCCTTGATCGCGTGCTCGTCGTAGGCCGTGGTGAAGATCACGCCGGCGCGGCGGCCGGTGAGCTCGAGCACCTCGAGGCCCGTCAGGCGCGGCATCTGGATGTCGAGGAACACGAGGTCGGGCTGCAGCGCGCCGATCTGCTTGACGGCGTCGAGGCCGTTCTCGCATTCGCCGACGATGTCGATGTCCGCATGCCCCTGCAGGTATTCGCGGATCAGGCGGCGCGCGAGGTCCTCGTCGTCGACGATCAGCGCGCGGAGTCCTGGTGATGAAGTCATGCGCCGCTCTCCTTGTCGACGGGCAGGTGGATCTCGATGGCGAACTGCGTCTCGCTGCGTTGCCATGCGATGTGGGCGCGCGGCCCGTACAGCACGGCCAGGCGCTCGCGGATGTTCTTCAGGCCGACGCCGTGCGCGCCGGCGGGCGCGTCTTCCGGCGCCACCGGGTTGACGACCGCGATGCGCAGCTGGCCGTCGCGCACCAGCGCGTCGACGGCGATGGTGCCGCCGCCGTCGACCTGGCGGATGCCGTGCTTGATCGCGTTCTCCAGCAGCGGCTGCAGCGTCATCGGCGGCAGCAGGCAGGCGGCGGCTTCGGCGCTCACGCGCAGCTCGGTGGCGAGCTTGGCGCCGAAGCGGCGCTTCTCGATCGCGAGGAAGTGCTCGCACAGCGTGACCTCCTCCCCCAGCGTGATGCGCTCGCGCTCGGCCAGCGCCAGCGTGCGGCGGAAGAACTGCGCGAGGTCGACGGTCATCTCGCGCGCGGCGGCCGGGTCGAACCCGGTGAGCGCGCTGATCGAGTTGAGGCTGTTGAACAGGAAGTGCGGATTGATCTGCGTGCGCAGCATCTGCAGCTCGGCGTCGCGCGCCAGCACGCGCGACTCGGCCTCGCGGCGCGCGGCCTCCTGCACGCTCTCGAACGCGATGAGCACGTCGTGCGCCAGCAGCGCCAGCAGGTACAGCACGAAGCCGGCGGCGAAGTACATCACCCAGCCGGCCGGGTTCATGACCACGAAGGGCCGGTTGTCGTGCGACATCCAGCGCCCCAGCAGGTTCCACGTCTCGCCCAGCCCGAGCCACACCAGCGCCGACAGCAGCGACGCGCCGCCGAACAGGCTCAGCGTCACCGGCCAGCGCCGCTGCGAGTAGGGCTGGCTGCGGCAGATGTAGTACGAGGACAGCGCGTCGAAGGACCAGACCACGCAGAGCGGCACCGCGAACTCGAGCGCGCCCGTCCACTCGGCCTGCTCGGTGAGACGCAGCAGCGCGGCGATGCCCACGCCGGCGATGATCCAGGCGAGTTCGTACCAGAGGAGCCGACGAGGATCGGCGAGGATGGGATGCACGTCAGTTCGTGATTTCGACGCCGCCCATGATCACCGAGCCCTCGATGATCAGGCGCTTGCCCGGCGCCATCGGCGGCGCGGTCTTGTCCTCGATGCCGCCCAGCATCGGCGTGCCGTTGACCGAGACCGACCACTCGCGCGGCACGCGGATCTCGACGCCGCCCATGATCACGGACAGGTGCAGCACCGCCTCGGTGGCGATGGCCGCCTGGCGCAGGTCGATCTCGACCGCGCCCATGACGGCGTTGATCTCGCCGCCGGTGAACTCCTGCGAGTCGTTCTTCAGCACGATGCCGCTCATCATCGCGGAGGCGTCGATGCTGGTGCCGTGCTCGAAGCGCTCGTCGCGCTGCCCGGGCCGCGGCCGCGGCAGCGGCTGGCCGTCGGTGCCGCGCGTGAATCCGCGCGTGAGCACGTTCAGGCCCACGAGGATCAGCGCGACCGGCCACAGGTCGCGCCACTGGAAGTGGATCAGCCCGAGATTGTTCAGCGTCATGCCGGTGCCGACCACCATCAGCGCGACGCCGAAGATGTAGTGCTTGGCATGGCCATCGTTCTGCGACAGCCTCAACGCGCCCATCGCCACGAACACGAGCGGCCAGAACGGCTGGACGAGGCGGCTGTCGAAGACATGCAGGTTGTCCAGCAGCGCGAACAGCCCGACGACGATGATGAAGACACCGAAGACGAGCCGGCTGCGCTGGCGGTTCAGCGGGTCACGGCTCACCAGTTCGGCTCCTGCGACGGGCGGCGGCGCACGAGCAGTTCGTAGCCGAGCATGCTGCCGCCGACGCCGATCAGCAGCACGGGCCAGGTGGCCGCGAACGTCCAGCCGCCGATGTGCTCGATCACCACCACGAGATAGGCCGCGACCGCCAGCCGCAGCACCGCGCGCACGACGTTGACCGCGTCGGGCAACGCGATCAGCCGCGCCAGGCCGGACAGCGCGATCACCGCCGGCGCGATCAGCCACAGCTCGTCGCCGCTGATCAGGCCCTGGTTCTTCAGCAGGACGCCGATGCCTGCGAGGATCAGCACCATGCCGGTGAAAACGCGGCGCAGCGTGCGATGGCCGCGCAGGCGCAGCACGTGGACGTGCGGGTGGGGGCGGGAGTAGTCGAACATGCGGGCGTCCGGGGCGAGGTCTTGATGAACGAAGCATCGCAGAAGCCGGCGGCCGCCGCACGCGCGAATCGACCAACGCCCCCGAAACGCCGACGAACGAAGGCGTCGCCGCCGTTCGGCCCCTCGCGTCCGTCTCCCGTCGCAGCCGGCCGGCCGCGCCGTGCCGCCGCTGCTACCTTGGCATGCATGGACAAGCCCGCGCGACATTCGACCTCCTCGTTCGCCATCGCCCTGGTGGGCGCCGCGCTCATGCTGGCGGCCCTGTGGCCCGCGCGGGCCCGGGCGGACGAGCACTGGGTCGGCACCTGGGCGACGGCCGCGCAGCCGGCGTTCCCGGGGCCGGTGGCGAACGACGCGGGCCGCACGCTGCGGCTGGTGGTGCACGTCAGCATCGGCGGCGGACGCGTGCGGGTGCGGCTGTCCAACACCTACGGCAGGACGCCGTTGCGGTTGGACGCGGCGCACGTGGCGCGGCGCAGCCGGGGCGCGGACATCGACCCGGCCTCCGACCGCGCGCTGTCCTTCGGCGGCCGGCCCGGCGTCGTGATCGCGCCCGGCGCGAGCGTGACGAGCGACGCCGTGGCGCTGGACGTGCCCGCGCTGTCCGACCTGGCGATCAGCCTGCATTCGACGGCGCCGCTCGTGGCCGACACCACGCATGCGCTTGCACAGCAGACCAGCTACGTCACCCGGGACCGCGTCGACGCCACCGGCGCCGCCCATTTCCCGCCGGCCAGGACGATCGACGACTGGCCCTTCCTGACGGGCGTGGACGTGGCCGCCGCCGACGCCACGGCCATCGTGGCCTTCGGAGACTCGTGGATCGACGGCGACGGCAGCACGCCCGGCGCCAACACGCGCCTGACCGATGCGCTCGCCGCGCGCCTGCAACGCGCCGGCGGCGCCTGCCCGCGCGTGGCCGTGCTCAACGAAGGCCTGATCGGCAACCGGCTGCTGCGGGACAGTCCGGCGCATCGCCAGCCCAGGTCGCCGGACTTCGGCAGCGCGCTCGGCGAGTCCGGCCTGGCCCGCTTCGATCGCGACGTGTTGCAGCAGCCCGGCGCGAACGCGGTGATCATCCACCTGGGCACCAACGACCTCGGCCTGGCCGCGGGCGTCGCCCCGGCCGGCGACCTGCCGACGGTGGACGCGCTCGCCGCGGGCTATCGCGAGCTCGCCGCGCGCGCGCACCGCGCGGGCCTGCGCGCGATCGGCACGACGCTGACACCGGTGGAAGGCGTCGTCGTCCTGCCCGGCTACGACACGCCGGCCAAGGAGGCCTTGCGGCAAGGCATCAACGCGTGGATCCGCACAGCGGGCGCCTTCGACGCGGTGATCGACTTCGACGCCATCGTGCACGATCCCGCGCATCCCGCGCGCCTGCTCGCGCGGCTGGCCAGCGCCGACCACCTCCACGGCAACGACACCGGCTATGCGGCCGTCGCCGCGGCCGTGCCGCTCGACTTCTGCGCGCGCTGAGGCAGGCATCCCGATTGCTGGGCATGTATCAAGATTTTACGAAGCGGGCGCCAGGCGTCCGCACCTGCATTCGAAGAACAACATGTCAGCCCTTCACGAAACGAACGACGGCCGCTTCTCGCAACTGCACGCCGTCACGGCCAATCCGAAGATCCGCAACATCCTCGTCGTCGACGACAACGTCGACGCCGCCGACTCGCTCGGCGCCATGCTCGAGGCCTGGGGCTACGGCGTCACAGTCGCCCACGACGGCCCCGCGGCGCTCGCGGCCCTGCAGGACACGCTGCCCGACATCGCGCTGCTGGACATCGGCATGCCCGCGATGGACGGCTACGAGCTCGCCGCCCACCTGCGCTTCCAGCCGGGCTGCGAGGAGCTGCCCATCGTCGCGATCACCGGCGCGGGCGGCCCCGAGGACGTGCGCCGTTCGCGCGCCAAGGGCTTCTCGGCGCACCTGGTCAAGCCGGTGTCGGCGGCCAGCCTGATGACGCTGCTGAAGTAGCTATTCGTAGACGGTGCCGATCGCCAGCGGCTTCATGCCGGCGACGATTCGGCCGCCCTTGGGCCAGTCCTCGAATCGCACCACGACGATCTTGTAGTCGCCCATCGAGTCGTCCTCGAAGGGCTTGCCGTCGGTCGCACCGATGGGCGTGACACGGTCATCGGCGGCGTGGAAATCGAGCGCCGCGGCGGTGTCGCCGGCCGGATAGACGAACTTCACGCCGACGCACTTCTTGCCCCACAGCCGGATGCGGTAGCCCGACTCGCGCTGGGCGCCGATCATCTGCTCGCAGGCGTCGCGCAGGTCGGCGACGCTGTAGCGGCCGTCGTCGCGCGCCTTGATCGTGTAGCGGCCGCTGAACTTGTACAGGCCCTTGGGGCGATTGAGGCGCAGCACCGCGTCCTCGTCGTAGGCCTGCTTGAGCTGCGGCACGGTGACCAGGCCGATGTCGTCGGCGGCGAGTTCGATGTCCGTCGTCTTGCCCACCAGGCGCACCTTCAGGCCCGTCACGGGCGTCGCGGGATCGACCGGACGCAGCTGCATCTGCGCCTGGATCAGCGGACGCTTGCGAAGGAACTTGCCAATGAACGAGGCGGCCTCGTAGGCGTAGCGATAGCTGGCCCATTCGGCGTCGAGCGCGCCCGCCACCTCCACGTGCTGCGGCTCGCTTTCGGCCGTGCGACCCATGCCCGGCGCGAGCGCGGCGGCCAGCAGCAATGTGACGGCGATGGCTTGCGATGTCTTCATGTCCCGGGCGTCGTCCTTCGTGAGCGTGGCGAAATTCTAGGCATGGCGATGTGTCCGACGCATGTGCCGGAAGGCATGGCCGCGCGGCATGACTTCCGGCACGGGCCCGCCGCGTCGGCTGCCCGTAGACTGCGCCCCGACCTCCCACAACCGTCCTCCAAACGAATGAAGACCCGATCGCCGAGAGTTCTCGTCGCCGCCGCCATCGCGCTGGCTTGCTGCGCGGCCCGAGCCGACAGCAGCTTCAACATGCCCGAGGGCTCGCACGACATCTCGTTCGCCGCGACCGCGGTCGACGCGCCGCGCAGCGAAGGCGGCGAGCGGCGCGAGGTCGCGCTGCTGCCCTCGCTGTCGGGACGCTGGAGCAACGGCATCGTCGCCTCGCCCGGGCAGGTGCTCTGGGATGTCTCCGACGATCCGGTGTTCGACTATGGCCCGCTGCTGACCTATGGCCTGCGGCCGCTGCGCACGGACGATCCTTCCGACAAGATCCGCCTCGACATCGAGGGCGGCGTCTTCGCGACCTTCCTGTTCGACCAGCACGTGCGCTTCAACAGCGAGCTGACGTATGGCGGCGGCGCCGACCGCAGCGGGGTCAGGCTGGTCGCCAACGCCAACTTCTCGATGAAGCTGGGCGCGCACGGCTTCCTGACGTTGAGCCCGGGCTTCGAGGCGGTCAATGCGTCGTACATGAAGTCCAGCTTCGGCATCACGCCGGCGCAGTCCGGGAGCGACCACCTCGCTCCCTACGTGACGCACCCCGGCCTGAAGAACGTCTTCTTCAACATCGCCGCCGGCACGCAGCTGAGCAACAAGTGGTCGCTGGCCTCCGGCGTCAACACGAGCGTGCTGCTGGGCAGCGCCGCGCACACGCCGCTCACGCAGCGGCGGACGGACGAGACGATCTTCCTGCAACTGGGCTACCACTACTGAGGAAGCGCGCGATCGCCGCCTGCGCGCCTGGCGAGCGAGGCAGCGACTGGTGCGTGACGCCGCCGATGACGTGCAGCTCCGGCGCCTCGGGCAGGCGCGCGCAGAGACGCCGGCTGTGCGCGTGCGGGACGGAGGTGTCGGTCCCGGCGAGCAGCACCAGCGTGCGGCCCTCGTAGCCGGCCGCGAGCTCGACGCCGTCGAAGCGCTGCGTCACGAGCGGCGCGGCGAGCCAGCCGAGGCGCCGCGTACGCAGCACCGCCGCGACGCTCTCGAACGGCGACATCAGCACCAGCCGCCGCGGACGCGCCTCGCGGGCCAGCCACAGCGCGACGGCCGTCCCCAGGCTGCGCCCGACGATCGCGAGATCGGCCATGGATTCGCGTGCGGCGACGAACTCGTGGATGGCCTGGGCGTCGGCCTTCGCACGACTCTCGGACGCGCGGCCGGTGGAACGGCCGAAGCCCCGATAGTTGAACGCGTAGATCGCATGGCGCGGGTTGAACGACGCCATGTCCGGCGCCCAGACGACGTTCTCGTTGCGGCCGCCGAAATAGAGCACGACGGTGTCGACGCGATCATCGAGCGGGCGCGACGACCTGCCTTCGAGCACGGCGCCGTCCGGCCGCTCGAGGCGATGCGACTCGATGCGATAGGTGCCGGCGTGCGGGCCCAGTTGCAGCGGGCGGATGCGCGTGGTCTTGCCGAAGATCGCGCGGCCTTGGAGGGACTCGAGGTTCACGCCGCGATTCTGGCAGTCGCCAATGACAAGGGCCCGCGCGCGGCGGGCCCTTCGATGCGACCGGCGGCGCCGGATCAGATGTGCAACGCGTGCCCCAAAGCCCGCAGAGCAGCCTCCTGAACAGCCTCGCCCAACGTCGGATGCGCATGAATCGTATGCCCGACATCCTCCAGCACAGCCCCCATCTCGATCGACTGCGAGAACGCGGACGACAGCTCCGACACGCCCTTGCCGACCGCCTGCCACCCCACGATCAGGTGGTTGTCCTTGCGCGCGACGACGCGCACGAACCCGTCGGTGGACTCCAGCGTCATCGCCCGCCCGTTCGCCGCGAACGGGAACATGGCGCTGATGACCTCATGGCCCGCAGCCGCGGCCTCGGTCGCGTTGAGGCCGACGACGACGATCTCGGGATCGGTGAAGCACACCGCCGGGATCGCGGCCGGCGCGAAGTGGCGGTTCTTGCCGGAGATGATCTCGGCCACCATCTCGCCCTGCGCCATCGCGCGGTGCGCCAGCATGGGCTCGCCCGTGAGGTCGCCGATGGCCCAGACGTTGCGCATCGACGTGCGGCACTGGCTGTCGACCTTCACGGCGCGGCCGTTCATGTCCAGCATCAGAGACTCGAGTCCCCAGCCCGCCGTGTGCGGCTTGCGGCCGACCGCGACGAGGATCTTGTCGGCCGGCAGGTGCACGGACTCGCCGGCGCCGTTCTTCACGTGCAGCGCGTCGCCCAAGTCGTTCATGCCTTGTACCGTATGACCCAGGTGCAGCTTGATGCCGGCCTTGTCGATCGCGGCCCGTACCGGCTTGGTCAGTTCCTCGTCATACGCGGGCAGGATGCGATCCAGCGCCTCGACGACGAACACTTCCGCGCCCAGCTTGCGATACGCCATGCCCAGCTCGAGGCCGATGTAGCCGGCGCCGACGACCGCGAGCGTCTTCGGCACTTCGGTCAGCGCGAGCGCGTCGGTCGACGAGATCACGCGGCCGCCGAACTTCATCATCGGCAGTTCGACGGCGTCGGAGCCCGCGGCCAGCAGCAGGTGCTCGCAGGTCATGCGGATCGTCGGCTCGCTGGCGCCGGCGGGCGTCACGTTGACGGTCTTGCCGTCGACGAGCGTGGCCCAGCCCTTGATGACCTTGACGCCGTTCTTCTTCAGCAGCACGCCGACGCCGCCGGTCAGCTTGCCGACGATCGTGTCCTTCCATTTCATCGTCTTCGCGAGATCGATGGTGGGATCGGCGACCTTGATGCCGATCTTCGAGTCGCCCGCCCAGTGCGTGGCCTCCTCGAATGCGGTGGCCGCGTGGATGATGGCTTTCGACGGGATGCAGCCGACGTTCAGGCAGGTGCCGCCCAGGCTCTCGCCTTCGATCAGCACCGTGGGAATGCCCAGCTGCCCGGCGCGGATGGCCGCGACGTAGCCGCCGGGGCCGCCGCCGATGACGACGAGGGTGGTCGATTGGATATCCATGTCGTCTTACTCCACGAACAGCGTTGCCGGGGTTTCGAGATAGCCCCGGATGACTTGCACGAACTCCGCTGCATGGATGCCGTCGACCACGCGGTGGTCGAACGACGACGACAGGTTCATCATCTTGCGCGCGACGACCAGGCCGTCGCGGATCATCGGCCGTTCGACGACGCGGTTGACGCCGACGATGGCCACCTCCGGCGAGTTGATCACCGGCGTCGTGACGATGCCGCCCAGCGCGCCCAGGCTGGTGATCGTGATCGTCGAGCCCGTGAGCTCCTCGCGCGCGGACTTGCCCGTGCGCGCGCCGGCCGCCAGCCGCGAGACCTCGGCGGCGGTGGCCCACATGTCCAGCGTCTCGGCGTGCTGCAGCACCGGCACCATCAGGCCGGCCTCGGTCTGCGTGGCCATGCCGAGATGGACGGCGCTGAAGCGCGTGACCACGCCGGCCTCGTCGTCGAAGCGCGCGTTCATCTGCGGGAAGTCGCGCACCGCCAGCACCACGGCGCGCATGATGAACGGCAGCATCGTGAGCTTGCCGCGCGTCGCGCCGTGCTTCTGGTTCAGCTTGCCGCGCAGCGCCTCGAGCTCGGTGACGTCGATCTCTTCCACGTACGTGAAATGCGGGATGCGGCGCTTGGCGTCCTGCATCTTCTGCGCGATCTTGCGGCGCAGGCCGATGACGGGGATCTGCTCCTCGTCGGCGCGCTGCGCGTAGCGCGGATCGCCGCCCGCGTTTGCGGTCCCGCCGGTGCCGCCGATGGTGCCTTGCCTGGCGTAGGCCTCGATGTCCTCGTGCGTGATGCGGCCGGCGGTGCCGGTGCCCATCACGTACTGCAGGTCGATGCCGAGATCCCACGCGTGGTTGCGCACGGCGGGCGAGGCGATCGGCTTGTCGGTGGGGGCGCGGGTGATCTTCTGCGCGCCGGCCGCGGGCGCGCGCGCCGGGGCCGCTTGCGGCGCCGGAGCCGGCGCCTTGGCAGCGACGGGCGCCGGTGCGGGCGCGGCCGCGACGGCCGGAGCCGGCGCAGGCGCGGCCTTGGCAGCAGCCGCTGGAGCGGTCGCCGGAGCCGGCGCCGCGGCGCCTTCCTTGACGTTGCCCGCGCCCTCGACCTCGATGCGGATCAGCTCGGAGCCGACCGCCATGACGTCGCCCACCTTGCCGCCCAGCGCCAGCACCTTGCCGTGCACCGGCGACGGGATCTCGACCGTGGCCTTGTCGGTCATGACGTCGGCGAGGTTCATGTCCTCGACGACGTTGTCGCCGACCTTGACGTTCCAGGCGACCAGTTCGACTTCCGCGATGCCTTCGCCGATGTCCGGCATCTTGATGACGTGAATACCCATTGATTATTTCTCCATCGCACGCTTGAACGCGGCACCGACGCGGTCGGGCCCCGGGAAATACGCCCACTCCTGCGCATGCGGGTAGGGGGTATCCCAGCCGGCGACGCGTTCGATGGGGGCTTCCAGGTTGTAGAAGCAGTGCTCCTGGACGAGCGCGGTCAGCTCCGCGCCGAAGCCGCTGGTCTTGGTCGCTTCGTGCACGACGACGCAGCGGCCGGTCTTCTTGACCGACTTGACGATGGTGTCGAGATCGAGCGGCCAGATGCTGCGCAGGTCGATGATCTCGGCATCGACGCCGGTCAGCGCGGCCGCGGCCTCGCTGACGTAGACCATCGTGCCGTAGGTGATCACCGTCAGCTGCGAGCCCTCGCGGTAGATCGACGCGGAGTCCAGCGGCACCGTGTAGTAGCCCTCGGGCACCTCGCCGAGCTTGTGCTTGGACCACGGCACCACGGGCTTGTCGTGGTGGCCGTCGAACGGGCCGTTGTACAGGCGCTTGGGCTCGAGGAAGATGACGGGGTCGTCGTTCTCGATGCACGAGATGAGCAGGCCCTTGGCGTCGTACGGATTGGACGGCATCACCGTGCGCAGCCCGCAGACGTGCGTGAACATCGCCTCGGGCGACTGGCTGTGCGTCTGGCCGCCGTAGATGCCGCCGCCGCAAGGCATGCGGATCGTCATCGGCGTGGTGAAGTCGCCGGCCGAGCGGTAGCGCAGGCGCGCCGCCTCGGAGACGATCTGGTCGGACGCCGGATAGAAGTAGTCGGCGAACTGGATCTCGACGACCGGGCGCAGGCCATACGCGCCCATGCCGACCGCCGCGCCGACGATGCCGCCTTCGGAGATCGGCGCGTCGAACACGCGCTGCTTGCCGTACTTCTTCTGCAGGCCCTCGGTGCAGCGGAACACGCCGCCGAAGTAGCCCACGTCCTGGCCGAAGATGACCACGTTGGGGTCGCGCTCCAGCATCACGTCCATCGCCGAACGTAGCGCCTGGATCATCGTCATCGGCGCGGTCGGGCCGGTGGGGGCCGCTGCCAACTGGTTCTTGTTCTGCATTTCCATGATCAGACTCCCAGCTCCTGGCGTTGACGGCGCAGGTGCTCCGGCATTTCCTTGTAGACGTCCTCGAACATCGACGCGGCGCTCGGGATGCGGCCGTCGTTGAGCGTGCCGTAGGACTCGGCTTCCTTCTGCGCGGCGGCCACTTCGGCCTCCAGCGCCTTCTGGGTCTCCTCGTGCTCGGCGTCGGACCAGCAGCCGCGCCTGATCATGTGCGCCTTCAGGCGCGCGATCGGGTCGCCCAGCGGGAAGCGCTGTGCGTCGTCGGCGGGGCGGTACTTGCTCGGGTCGTCGGACGTCGAGTGCGGGCCGGCGCGGTACGTGACCCACTCGACCAGCGTCGGGCCGAGGTTGCGGCGCGCGCGTTCGGCGGCCCATTGCGAGGCCGCGTAGACCGCGAGGAAGTCGTTGCCATCCACGCGCAGCGACGCGATGCCCGAGCCCACGCCGCGCGCGGCGAAGGTCGTGTGCTCGCCGCCGGCGATCGCCTGGAACGTCGAGATCGCCCACTGGTTGTTGACGACGTTGAGGATCACCGGCGCGTTGTAGACGTGCGCGAAGGTCAGGGCGGTGTTGAAGTCGGACTCGGCGGTGGCGCCGTCGCCGATCCACGCCGACGCGATCTTGGTGTCGCCCTTGATGGCCGACGCCATCGCCCAGCCCACGGCCTGGATGTATTGCGTGGCGAGGTTGCCGGAGATCGAGAAGAAGCCCTTGGCCTTGACCGAGTACATCACCGGCAGCTGGCGGCCCTTGAGCGGGTCGCGCTCGTTGGACAGCAGCTGGCAGATCATGTCGACCAGCGGGTAGTCGCGCACGAGCAGCAGGCTTTGCTGGCGGTAGGTGGGGAAGCACATGTCGCCATCGATCAGCGCGAGGCCGTGCGCGGTGCCGATGGCCTCCTCGCCGAGCGACTGCATGTAGAACGACATCTTCTTCTGGCGCTGGCCGATGAGCATGCGCGAGTCGAAGACGCGCGTCTTCATCATCGTGGTCATGCCCTTGCGGAGCAGCTCGTCGCTGACCTCCGGGGCCCAGGGACCGACCGCGTTGCCGTCGGCGTCGAGGACGCGGATCAGCGAGAACGCCAGGTCGCTGGTGGACCTCGGGTCGGTGTCGACCGGCGGGCGGCGGACCTCGCCGGCGGGCGAGACGTGGAGGTACGAGAAGTCGGTCGCGCAGCCCGGGCGCCCCGTGGGCTCCGGGACGTGCAGACTCAAGGGGTCGTGCTGGGTCATCGGCAAAGCTCCGCGCCCGCGGTGGCGAGCGGAAAGATAGCTGCGAAACGGCCGGTCGCGCGGTGGGTGTGCCGCGGCCGGCCGGAACATGGCGCGCACGGCGGGGTCACCGCAGCGCGTCGCATCCGACAGCGTAACGTATTTCGCCCGGAATCCGATTCGGCAAACCGTCGATTCTCCGACCGATCGGTCGGGTTTTACGAGGTTTTGGCCGATGTCAGCGAGCGCACGCCAGCGTCACGGCCTGCAGCGGCTTGCCGTAGGGGCCGTCGGTGGCCACGGCGACCCAGTGCCGGGTCGCGCCGGGCTCGGGCGTCGAGGCGGACGCGAAGCGCAGCGTGGCCGGGCGGCCGCCGGCCAGGTTCCACGGCAGCAGCTCGCGCACGACGCCGTCCTGGTGCAGCGTCTCGCCGCGGTTCTCGCCGGCGCCCACGTGGGTCTGCAGGCCGTCGTCGACCACGGCGACGTAGCCCGACAGCGCCGCCGGCGCGCCGGCGCCGGGCGTCACCGTCAGCGCGAGCCCGCTGCCGTCGCGCGCCAGCGCCAGCCCGATCGCGGCCGGCGTCCTGCGCTGCAGCACGGCCGGGGGAAGCGAACTCCAGTTGGGCGCGTCGCGGCTGTCGAGAATGACCTGCGGCGTGTACGCGAAGCGCGCGCCGCTGGTGTGCTGCGTCGCGTTCTGCCGCTGCGTGAACTGCGGCTGCGCGAAGCGATCCTTCCAGCCGAGGCTGTCCCAGTAGTCGACGTGGAAGGCGAGGGCGACGACGTCGTCGCGGCCCTTCAGCGAGCTCAGCCAGCGGTCGGCCGGCGGGCACGAGTTGCAGCCCTCGGACGTGTAGAGCTCGATGACCGCCGGCACCGTCGCGCC
This sequence comes from Scleromatobacter humisilvae, assembly GCF_023231945.1. GTDB lineage: Bacteria > Pseudomonadota > Gammaproteobacteria > Burkholderiales > Burkholderiaceae_C > Scleromatobacter > Scleromatobacter humisilvae. The sequence goes on along the minus strand of NZ_JAJLJH010000001.1, from coordinate 362,624 downwards.
CGACTGCGCCGAGCAGCTGGACGCCGCCGAGGCGCCGGTCGGCGCCGCGAGTGCGAGCGTCGCGGAGACGGCCAAGCCGAGCAACGCGAGCACGCGGCGCAGCGGGGAGGAAGTGGTGGGATGGCGCATGGCGGGTCGGACGAGCGTGGGCGTCCGTGCGGTGGAGGATAGCGGTTCGTCGCTTGACGCAGGCGATTCCTTACGCCGTCCGCAGCGACAGGGGATGCCGCCGTCGATTGTGTCGGCATCGATGCATCGTCAAGTCCGGCAAAGAAGCCACGCGCCGACAGGGTGTCCGTCGCCCGGCCTACCGGCGATGCGTCGAGCCGCCTACGCCCGCGTCGACGGGATGGCCCAAGAATGTCTTCACTCCATCCCTCACCAAGGAACTCTCATGATCACCCTCAAGACCCTGGCGGGCGCTCTCCTGATCGCGGCCGTCGCCGCTCCGGCCATCTCGATGGCACAGGAAGAGAAGCACGACGACCGTCGCACCGAGCAACGTCATGACGAGCGCGGTGCCGGCCCCGACCACAGCTGGCACAAGGGCGACCGCGTTCCCGCCGAGTACCGCGACAAGCGCTACGAAGTGAGCGACTGGAAGTCCCACAACCTGCGCCAGCCGCCGGCGGGCTACCACTGGGTCAACGTCAACGGCGACTACGTGCTGGCCGCGGTCGCGACCGGCGTGATCGCGGACCTGCTGCTGAACAACTGACGCTCGCGTCCCGGCGCCGCGCGCGCCTCCTGCCTCACTGCGGGGCGGAGGCCGGCGGCGTCGCCGTCTGCGCCACCGGCGGCGGGAAGGGCGGCTCGCCCTTGCCGATCGTGCGCGCGAGCAGCGCGAAGACGGCGTCGTAGTAGACGACCCTGTTGGCGGCCAGGCGCACGCCGTGGCCCTCGTCGGAGAACTCGATCCACTGCACGTCCTTGTGCAGGTCCTGCATGGCGTCGAGCATGCGCCTGCCGTGCGAGATCGGCACGCGCTGGTCCAGCTTGCCGTAGACCAGCAGCAGCGGCGCCTTGATGCGGTCGGCGTGCTTGACCGGCGAGACGGCCTCCATCTCGGCCGCCATCTTCGATGAATCGCCCAGCTGGTGTCGCACGATCTCGCGCACGATGGCGTTGCGGCTCATGTCCGAGCGGTCGCCCAGGATGCGGGCCAGGTCGGACGGCCCGGCCACGCTGACGCCGCACTTGTAGAGATCCGGCGTCTTCGCGAGTCCCCACAGCGCGGCATAGCCGCCGTAGCTCGCGCCCACGATGCAGATGCGCTGCGGGTCGGCGATCTTCTGGGCGATCAGCCAGTGCACGCCCGCGGTGATGTCGTCCTGCATCGCCAGGCCCCACTGGCCGTAGCCGGATTCCTCGAAGTGCCTGCCGAATCCCGTCGAGCCGCGGAACTGCGGCTGGAAGACCGCGTAGCCGTGGGCCGCGAAGATCTGCACCTCGGGGTCGAAGCCCCAGTAGTCGCGCGCCTGAGGCCCGCCGTGGATCAGCACGATCAGCGGCGCGGGGCCGGCGGGCTTGCCGGGCAGCGTGAGGTAGGCCGGCACGGAGGTGCCGTCGAACGACGGGTAGCGCAGCGCCTGCATGGGCTGCATGCGGGCCGGGTCGATGGACGGCTCGCGCGTCGCGACCAGCGACATCTTCATCGTCGTGGCGTCGAGCGCGAACCAGCGGCCCGGATCGACGTCCGAATACGAGAAGACGAGCTGGTGGTTGCGGCTGCCGCCCTGCAGCACGTTGACGTTGTCGGGCAGGCTGGCGTCCAGCGCGGCCTGGATCTTCGCGTAGTGCGCGTCGAACCAGTAGGTGTGGCGCTTGAGGCCGTCGGTCACGGCGCTCTGCAGCTCCGTGGCCTCGGGATTGTCGAAGCGCAGCGACACGATGTCCTCGCTCTCGTGTCCGGCCAGCAGCTCGCCGAAGGTGTGGCCCGGGACGTCGTAGTCCCAGATCGCGAGGCGGTCGCCGCCGTTGCGGGCCTGCACGACGAGGCGGTTCGGGCGGTCGGGCACGAACACCGGACGGAAGGTCTCGGCCAGCACCGAGCGCTCGTCCACCTTCTGCCACCTGGCCTTCGCGTCGATGCGGTACCAGGTCGTCACGGTGGAGGTGTCGGACCAGAACGCGGTATCGATCGTGCGCGCGGCGCGGATCTGGCCGGTGGCGTCGGTGGCCCAGTCCATCAGGTTGTCCGGCAGGTCGAGGTCGTAGGAGACGTTCTCGTTGGTGCGCACGTTGAGGGCCGCCAACCGGTGGCCCCGGGCCTCGCGCACGACGAGGTGCCAGTCCGTCGGCTTGCCGGGCGCGTCGCGCAGCGGGTGCAGGTAGCCCTGCATCAGGTCGGTGCCGGGCTTGCCGTCGATGCCGAAGATCGCCGCGTCGGGCACGGTGAAGTTGACCGCGATCTGCTGGTTGTTGAGCCAGCGCACGGCGCGCGGGTCGCGCACGTAGGGCTGGTAGCCCGTCACCTTCCAGACGCGCGGCTGCACGATCGCACGCGCCTCGGCGGTCTCGGTGTCGATCATGATCACCGCCGAATTGGAGCCCAGCGGATTGATCGCGACGCCGGCCGCGTGCTTGCCGTCGGGCGACAGCGCCATCTGCGTGAAGGTGGGCGGCTTCAGGAACGGCTCGAGCAGGGGGTCGCTGACCGTCAGCTTCTGGGCGTGCAGTTCGCGTGCGCGGCCATCGGCGCCTTCGGACGCGTTGGCGGATGCGGCCGCGGCGCCGAGCGCGAGCAGGGCGACGCTTCGCAGGATCGTCGACATCCGATCTTCCTCCCGGTGCGCGAGCACCCTTGGTTGCCGGCCTCGCGGTGCCGCCTGGCGTCATGCGCCGGCGTGTCGATCCAGGGGCCGCGGGCGATTCTGCCTCACCGCCCGAGGCGCCTTCAGTCAGCGGCCTCCACCACCATCTGCAGCCGCTGCTGCCCCTGGAACTCGTCGATGCTCAATCGATAGGCCAGCCGCACGCGCTCGGGCACCGGCTCGCTGTGGCCGAACCAGATCGCGTCGCGCAGCTGGCCGCCGTGGCGCACGCGCAGCTTCAGGTGCTTCTCGCCGACCAGGCGCTGCTGCACCACGTCGACCTCGTCGCAGAACGTCGGCGCCTCGAAGCCCTGGCCCCACACCTGGGCGTCGAGCGCGGCGACGGTGGCGGTGTTGAACCATTCGAGCGCGAGCGGGCCGTCTGTTGCGAGCACGCGCGACAGCGCGGCCGGGGTCAGCCACTCCTGCGCGACGGCCGTGAAGGCCTTGTCGAAGGTCTCGAAGTCCTCGCGCGCGATCGTGCAGCCCGCGGCCATCGAGTGGCCGCCGAACTTGCGCAGCACGCCGGGATGGCGCTTGGTGACGAGGTCCAGCGCGTCGCGCAGGTGGAAGCCGGCGATCGAGCGGCCCGAGCCCTTGAGGGTGCCGTCGGCGCCGACCGCGAACACGAAGGTCGGCCGATGCAGGCGATCCTTCATGCGGCCGGCGACGATGCCGACCACGCCTTCGTGGAAGCCCTCGTGGAACAGCGCCAGCGCCGCGGGCGGCGCGCCGCTGGGCATGATCTGCTCCATCAGCACCTCGGCCTGTTCGCGCATGCCGGCCTCGACGTCGCGCCGCTCGCGGTTGATGCGATCGAGTTCGGCCGCGAGTTCGGCGGCGCGCGTCGGGTCGTCGGTGAGCAGGCATTCGATGCCCAGCGTCATGTCGGCGAGCCGGCCCGCGGCGTTCAGGCGCGGCCCGAGCGCGAAGCCGAAGTCGAACGCGCTCGCGCGCTCGTGCTTGCGCGCGGCCACGTGGAACAGCGCCGCGATGCCCGGCTGCATGCGGCCGGCGCGGATGCGCTTCAAGCCCTGCGCGACGAGCCGGCGGTTGTTCGGATCGAGCCTGACGACGTCGGCCACCGTGCCCAGCGCGACGAGGTCGAGCAGCGCGTCGAGCCGCGGCTGCGACGCGGCATCGAAGCGGCCGCGCGCGCGCAGCTCCGCGCGCGTGGCGAGCAGCGTGTAGAACATGACGCCGACGCCCGCGAGCGCCTTGCTCTCGAACGTGCAGTCCGGCTGGTTCGGGTTGACGATGACGTTGGCATCAGGGAGCACGACCTGGCCGTCGACGAGCGCCGGCAGGTGGTGGTCGGTGACGAGGACGTCGATCCCGCGCGAACGGGCGTGCGCGACGCCCGCGAGGCTCGCGATGCCGTTGTCCACCGTCACCAGCAGGTCGGGCCGGGGCACGCGCGACGCATCGAACGGGCGCGTGTCGTCGGGGCCGTCGTCGCCGCAGGCGAGGTCGACGATGGTGGGCGTCAGGCCGTAGCCGTGCAGTTGCCGATCGGGCACGACGTACGACAGCCGCGCGCTGTTGGCGCCCAGCATCTGCAGGCCGCGCAGCGCGACGGCGCAGGCGGTGGCGCCGTCGCAGTCGTAGTCGGCGACGACGACGATGCGCTTGTTGCCCGCGATCGCGTCGGCCAGCAGGCGCGCGGCCTCGGCGCTGCCGCGCAGCGTGGACGGCGGCAGCAGCTGCGCCATCGCGTCGTCGAGCTCGGCGGCGCTGCGCACGCCGCGCGCGGCGAACAGGCGCGCGAGCAGGGGATGCACGCCTGCCTGCTCAAGCGCGAAGGCGGTGCGCGGCGGCACTTCCCGCGTGTGGATGCGCGGCGAGCTGCTCACAGCGCCTCCAGCACGGCGTGCATCGAAGGGCCGCGCGCGCCCAGCAGATTCTTCCACCACGAGCGCTGCGCCGGCTGCCACGTGCGCGCGAGTCGCTCGCCGCACAGCGACAGGCGTGCGTCGCCGGAGGCGTCGACCAGCGCGCGCAGCGGCCCGGCGTCGAGCGCATGCCAGGCCTCGGCCCAGGCGCTCCAGTCGTCGCCCAGCAACGGCGCGCGCAGGCGGTCGTCGACGACGACGTCGGCGGGCAGCGTCTTGTCGGACGGCTGTGTCGGGCCGGTGCCGGCGAGCCAGAACGAGTTGACGCTCATCGCGCCGCGCGCCTCGCGCTCGTCGTTGAGCGGATGCACGTACAGCAGCATCTGCACCTCGCTCTGCAGGCGACGCACCAGCATCACGCCGGGATGGTCGTTGAGCCAGAGATCGACGTTGCGGCCGATCACGCGGTCGATGGACGCCGTGGGCAGCTCGGCCAGCGACGGGTGGCTCACGTACCAGCGCGTGGGCGTGGCCCAGTGCCAGGTCCAGCCGAGGTCGGTGAACAGCGGGGCGAGCGTGTCGTGCAGCGTGCGCGCCTCGGGCTCGTCGAGTTCCAGCATTGCGGGGTCGACGAGGTTGACCTGGTCGTGGCCGACGTGCCAGTGCGCCGGCGTGAGCACGCCCCAGCCGCTGCCCGGCTCGGGCGCGAAGCCGTCGCGGCGCGCGGCCTCGGCGGCGAACGGCAGCAGCCCGTCGCGCACCGGCCAGCCGCGCAGGCGCGCGAGCAGGCGCTCGTGCGGCAGCGACAGCGCGTATTCGTCGGCATCCGGCAGATCCGTCGTGCTCGCGTCCTCGACGGGCGCCCAGCGCCCGAGCAGGCGCTCGAGGTTGGGCAGGCTCAGCGTGCCGAGGGCCTGCACGGCGGCATCGGACAGCGCCGATGCGTAGGGGATCACGAGATGCATCAGGCGATTATCCCGTGCCGGGCCCGCGAGCCGCCCGCCGGCGTCAGTTCCCCGCCGTCGCCGTCGCCAGGATCTGGCCGTCGCGCGTGATGATCCAGGCCGTCTGTGCGTCGGCCGCGACGACGGCCTCCAGCACGAGGTCGGAGCCGACCGGCTGCGCCGTCCAGCTGTCGCCGCCGTCGATGGTGCGCAGGACGCTGCCCGTGTTGGTGACGAGCCAGCCGTGCATGGCGTCCGCGAACGTCATGCTGCTGACGTAGGTGCTGTAGACCGATGGGCCCGCGGACTGCCACGTGCGGCCGCCATCCTTGCTGCGTTCGATGACGGAGCCCGATACGGACCACACCGTCTGGCCGCTGGCGTGCACGAGCGTCCCCAGGTAGGTGTTGGGCACGGTGACGGCCTGCCACGTGGCGCCGCCGTCCTGCGTCGTCGCCGCGCCGCTGTAGTTCGAGGCGGCGACACCGGTGAGCGGCCCCGTCATCACGGCGCTGCTCACGATGAGGTTGTTGGGCATCGTGGCCTGCGTCCAGGTCGCGCCGCCGTTGGCCGTGCAGAAAAGCACGCCCGAGTTCCAGGCCCACCCGTGCGTGGCGTCGCCCCAGCTCATGCCTTGCAGGTTGGCCATGGCGGAGCCCGTCAGCGGAGTCGACCAGGTCGCGCCGCCGTCAGTGGAATGAGCGAGCTTGCCGCCGAGCACCAGCCAGCCCTCGGTCGCGGACGTGAAGTGGAGCGCAGTGGGCGTATTGGTCGTCGAGGGATAGTCGAGGCGCGTCCAGGTGCGGCCGCCGTCGGCCGTCGACAGCAGCGCGCCGTTGGACGTCAGGAACTTGCCGTGATGGATGTCGCTGAATTCGCCCGCCGCGTACTGCGCGCCGACATCGCGGCTGTCCGGGCCGAGCACCTCGCGAAACGTCTGGCCGCCGTCGCTGGTGACGTAGAAGCGCTTGCTGGCGGCGACGACGAAATTGCTCGCGTCGGTGTATTGGGTGATGGCGAGGCTGGTCGATTGACCGCTCTGGCTGACGGCGTCCTCGGCATGCACGACCACGTCCTTCCAGTTCCGGCCGCGATCCGTGCTGATGGCCAGGTGGTTGGACACCGCCTGCCACAGCACGCCGTTTCCGACGAGTCCGGTGGCCCGGTAGCCGCCATAGGCCTGCATCAGTGAGTTGGAGGAGGTGAGGGCCGTCCAGTTCTGGCCGCCGTCCGTCGTGGTGTAGGCGATGAGATCGGACGGGTTGTACAGCACGCCGGTCTGTGCATCCGTCATGCGCAGCGTCAGGCTGTAGTACACGTAGGAGGGCAGGCCGTTGGGCGTGAACTGCGTCCACGTCGTGCCGCCGTCGGACGTCGCCCAGGCCCAGGAACCCAGGATGCCAGTGCCGTACGAGTAGCCCGAGCCGACGACGAGCGCCTGGCTGTCCGACGCGAACGACCCTGCCGTGAAGTAGCTGTAGCCGTTCCCCATGAACGACGGCGACGACGGCTGCATGGTGGGGCCGCATCCCGCGCCACGTTCGGCCAGGTTCCCGCCGAAGCTCCAGCAGTCCGTCGAGGTCGTCTGGATCGGGCCGTAGGCGGCGACGCTGCTCCAGCTGTTGCCGCCGTCGACGCTCATGGCGCCGTTGCCGCCGTAGCTTGCCTGCACGACGATGCGCCTGGCGCTGTAATCGACGAGGTTGGCTCCGCCGCTGTAGATCAGTCCGCCGAAGTTGGTGGCCGTCCAGGTGCCGCCGCCGTCTGCAGTGAGGAGCGCGCCGCCCTGGTTGTCGAGGGCGATGCCGTGCGCGGCGTCGTAGAAACGCACCGTCTGCAGCGACTCCGCCGGCAGCGTGGCATCCAGCGCGACCGTCGACCAGGTGTTGCCGCCGTCGCTGGACTTGAGGATCGACGGGCCGTTGCCGACCGCCCAGGCATGGGTGCCGTCCACGAAGAAGAGGTCGTTGATCTCATGGCCCGTGACGATCGCGTGCTGCCAGCACCAGCCCGCGGAATCCGCCTGCGAGCAGGCGAGGCCGCTCACGTTGGCATAGGCGCCGACCTCGATGGTGGAGGTCGCCGTGCGAAGGTCCTCGGCGTCGTTGGCCACGGCCAGCGTCACCTGGTACGTGCCGGGCCTGGCGTAGGCGTGGCTCGCGGTGGCGCCGGTGCCCGTGCTGCCGTCGCCGAAGTCCCAGCGGAAGGTCAGGCCGGTCGTCGTGGCGAGGTCCGTCCTGAACGTGGCGGTGGTGCCGGCCTCGGCGCGGGCGTCGTTGGCGATCGCCACGCTGGCCGGCAGCACGGTGGGCGCGGGCGGGCTGTCGCTGCCGCCGCAAGCGGCGAGAAGCGCGCACAGCGCTGCTGCGGCAATGCTGCCGCGAAGAGTCGTCGTCATGGGGTTCCTCCCGTTGATGGCTCCGCTGCAGGCGGAATCTCTTGCTGTCGGGTGGGATTGTGCCAACAACTTGGAGGAGTTCAGCGAGCCGACAGTTGGTGGATACACCCGAATCGGGCGTTCAGTCAGGCGCGCGGGCGATGCAGGCGTGCTTGTCGGGCGGGCTCGCGCTCAGTCGCGCGCCCGCGCGTCCCGATGCTCCACCATCGCATCGATCGCGCGTTCGTAGGTGTCGAACAGCCCGCTGGTGCGGTTGCGCATGGCCATGCCGAGGGCGGCCGACAGCTCGGCGCCCTGCACGCCGAGCTCGAGGCGGCGCAGCAGCGCCATCGCCTCGGCGGTGGTGCACTCGACGCCCAGCACGACGAAGCGGTCGTCATCGAGACGGGCCAGGGTGTCGGGCTTGCGCACCGTCTGGCGCAGCGCCTGCGCGGCGCGCACGAGGACGGCGTCGCAGGCTTCGCGCTGGGCCTGGCTCGTGCACGGGGACTTCAGGCCGTCGAGCTCGACGGCGACCACGCAGGCGGTGGCGCCGTACCGGCGGCAGCGCTCTTCCTCGGCGGCCAGCGCGGTTTCCCAGCCGCGGCGGTTGGCCAGGCCGGTCAGGGGGTCGGTCAGCGCCTCGGAGCGCGCGGCCTCGGCCTCGCGCGTGAGCGCCGTCGTGTTGAGCTCGGCGGTCAGCAGGCCGCTGAGCATGTCGGCGAGCACTTCCACCATCGGTTGCTCGTCCATGATGCCGGCGGGCATCGGCCGCGGGTTCAGGCCGCACAGCGTGCCGAACAACTGGCCTTCGCCGTCGACCAGCGGCACGCCCACGTAGGCGCCGATGGGCAGTTGGCGCGTGAACGGCAGGTCGGCGTAGGCCGGCACGTCGATGGCGCACGGCGCGATGCGCGGGCCATCGCCGCGCACCATGCGCGAGCAGAAGGTGTCGGCCCAGCGGAACACGTCGCCCTGCTTGACGCCGTAGCCGTGATCCTCGGCCGTGAGCACGACCCAGTCCTCGTTGTCGGCGCGGCTGACCATCCACAGCTCCATGCCGATGCGCTGGTGCAGGAACGAGAGCACCTCCCTGGAGGCGCCTGCGAAATCCGGTGCTTTCATTTTTTCATTCTCTCAGGCGCTCAATCTGCGCCACGTGACAATTTGCCATCTTAGGGGCTCATTTCCACGGCTGTACAGCCGCGCAGCCACCCTTACTGGTGAGTTGCCGGCCCCGCCTAGAATGCCCCGATGCCCGCGTGCCTCCACGCGGTCGAGGAAACCTGGTGCCTTTTGAGTGGTCCATTGGCTGGCGCTACACCCGCGCTGGCCGCGCCGGGCGGCGCAACACGTTCATTTCCTTCATCTCGCTGGTGTCGATGCTGGGCATCGCGCTGGGCGTGGCGGCGCTCATCATCGTGCTGTCCGTGATGAACGGCTTCCAGAATGAAGTCAGCGATCGCATGCTGAAGGCGATCCCGCACATCCAGCTGATGAACGACAACGGCGACGCGATCGCCGACTGGCAGGCGCTCGCGACGAAGGCCAGGCAGATCGAGCCGGGCATCCGCGCCGCCGCTCCGTACACCGAGACGCAGTCGCTGCTGGCCCACGGCGACGGCGTGCGCGGCGCCGTCGTGCGCGGCGTCGATCCGGCCGAGGAAGGCGGCATCACCGACCTGGCCGCCGAGCTGCAGCACGAGGGCGTCCTGCAGAAGCTTCAGCCTGGCAGCTGGAACATCGTGCTGGGCGCCGAGCTCGCGCGCACGCTGGACGTCACCGTCGGCGACCAGGTGACCGTCATCGCCCCCGGCGCGCAGGTGACGCCCGCGGGCGCGCTGCCGCGGCTGAAGTCGTTCAACGTCGTCGGCGTGTTCTCGGTGGGCCACTACGAGTACGACAGCGCCCTGGCGCTGGCCGCGCTCGACGACACCGCCAAGCTCTATCGCACCGGCGGCGCGACCGGCGTGCAGCTGAAGCTCGCCGACGTGCACGACGCGCGCGCCGCCGCCAACCGCCTGGCCGTCGGCCTCGGCAACGGGCTGCGCGTGCAGGACTGGACGCGCACCAACGCCGCCTGGTACGACGCGGTGCAGATCGAGAAGACGATGATGGCCATCATCCTCACGCTGATCGTGGCCGTCGCCGCGTTCAACCTGGTGTCGACGCTGGTGATGACCGTCACCGACAAGCAGGCCGACATCGCGATCCTGCGCACGCTGGGCGCGAGCCCGCGCTCCATCATGCTGATCTTCATGGTGCAGGGGGCGTCCTCGGGCATCGCCGGCACCGTCGGGGGCGTCGTGTTCGGCCTGCTCGTGGCCTACAACATCCCGTCGATCGTGCCGTTCATCGAGCACCTGCTGCACACCACGTTCCTGCCAGCCCAGGTCTACCTCATCGACCACATGCCCAGCGATCCGCAACTGTCGGACCTGGTGCCGATCTGCCTCTGGGCGTTGTTCTTCGCCTTCATCGCCACCCTCTACCCGAGCTGGAGCGCGAGTCGCGTCCGTCCCGCGGAGGCCCTGCGCTATGAGTGATGTCGTCCTCCAGGCCACCGGCCTCGGTCGCCGCTTCTCCGAAGGCGGCCTCGACGTGCAGGTGCTGCACGACGTCGACCTTCACGTGCACGCCGGCGAGACGCTGGCGGTGGTCGGCGCGTCGGGCTCCGGCAAGAGCACGCTGCTGCACCTGCTGGGCGGCCTCGACGCGCCCACGCAGGGCCGCGTCACGCTGATGGGGCAGGACCTCAACGCGATGGGCCTCGCGCAGCAGGGCCTGTTCCGCAACGAGCACCTCGGCTTCGTCTACCAGTTCCACCACCTGCTGCCCGAGTTCTCGGCGCTGGACAACGTGGCGATGCCGCTGCTGATCCGGCGCGTCAAGGCGCCCGAGGCGCACAAGCAGGCGCTGGCGATGCTCGCGTCCGTCGGGCTCGGCCAGCGCGCGCAGCACCGGCCGGGCGAGCTGTCCGGCGGCGAGCGCCAGCGCGTGGCCATCGCGCGCGCGCTCGTCACGCGCCCCGCGTGCGTGCTCGCGGACGAGCCCACCGGCAACCTCGACCGCGACACCGCCAACGGCGTCTTCGAACTGATGCTGCAGCTGGCGCGCGAGCGCGGCACTGCGTTCGTGCTGGTGACGCACGACGGCCGCATCGCGGCGCGTTGCCAGCGCCAGCTGCGGCTCGAACGCGGCGTGCTCGTCCCGCCGATCGCCGCCGAGGCCTACTGAGATTTGCCGGCGGACGCCATGCCCGACGAGTCCGCCCCGCCGCAGTGGATCGACACCCACTGCCACCTCGACGCCCGCGAGTTCGACGCCGACCGCGCCGCGGTCGTCGCGCGCGCCGATGCAGCGGGCGTCACGATGCAGGTCATCCCGGCGGTCGGCGTCTTCAACTTCGACACCGTGCGCAATCTGGCGCACGAGCACCGGCTGGCCTACGCGCTGGGCATCCATCCACTGTGCGTGGGCGATGCGCCCGACGAGGATCTCGACCGCCTCGAGCAGGCGCTGCAGGCGCACAAGGACGACCCGCGCCTGGTGGCCATCGGCGAGATCGGCGTCGACCTGTTCGTGCCGGGGCTGATCGCCATCCGCCCGCGCCAGGAGCACTTCTATCGCGAGCAGCTGAAGCTCGCCCGCCGCTTCGGCCTGCCGGTGCTGACGCACGTGCGGCGCTCGGCCGACGCCGTGCTCGCCGGCCTGCGCCGCATCGAGGTGCCCGGCGGCATCGCGCACGCGTTCAACGGCAGCGACCAGCAGGCCGGCCACTTCGTCGACCGCGGCTTCCGCCTGGGCTTCGGCGGCTCGGTGACGTTCGAGACGGCGCAGCAGATCCGGCGCATCGCGGCGTCGGTGCCGGCGTCGGCGCTGGTGCTCGAGACCGACTCGCCCGACATCCCGCCGCACTGGCTCTATCGGACGGCGGCCGAACGGGAGTCCCGGTCGCCCGCGTTGCCGCAGGCGCGCAACGAGCCGGCGGAGGTGGCGCGGATCGCGGAGTCGCTGGCGGCGTTGCGAGGCATGTCGCTGACGGAGCTGTCCGCGCTGACGCGGGCGAACGCGCTGGCCGTGATGCCTCGACTAGCCACGCTGTGACCGGGCGACGCGGTCGTCGATCGGACGGGCGTTCGCCGTCGATTCGTCGACCCGCGCTCGCGCCCCGCCGCATGCGGCATCATGCTGGCCACTTCGCAACTCCCGTTTCGATGATCCGCATGACTGCCAACCTCCGCATCGCCATCGAGCCTCCCAACAACGCCGACGTGGGCGTCGTCATGCAGCAGCTGACGGCCTACAACGCTTCCAAGGCCGGCGGCGAGACGCCCGACTACCTGTTCATCGCGGCGCGCGACGAGGACGGCACCGTGCGCGGCGGTCTGGTCGGCGCCACGTACCTGGGCTGGCTGAGCGTCACGATGGTCTCGATGGACGAGTCGCTGCGCAGCCAGGGCCACGGCGCCGCGTTGATGAAGCTGGCCGAGGACGAGGCCGTGCGCCGCGGCTGTCCGCGCGTGTTCCTCGAGACCTTGAGCTTCCAGGCGTTGCCGTTCTACGAGAAGCTGGGGTACGAGGTGCACAGCAAGCTCGAGGGGTTCCCGCCGGGTGGGGCACGATACGCTCTCACCAAGATGCTCTAGTCGCGCACCCGATCGCGGGGTCCGGCTGTCGGCCATGAGCGGCCGAATCCGGGCGTCTGGCTTTGGGCTGGACCGGCATACTCTGACCGAACGCGAAGATGCAAAGGCGGACGTCGATCCTGCCGTTGTCTGTAAGAAGCACAAGGTTGGCCTCGATATGACGAAGCGATCGAACTTCCTGCTCTGCTGCTTGGCCCTGCTGGCCGTCACTTCAGGGTGTGCGGTTCAGCACCCCTGGACCAGCGGCGAACTGTCTGAGCCGCCACCGGTTGCCCAGTACCGTATCGCCTTCGACGCCACCATGCCTACCGAGGTCTATATGGAAAAGATGGGCAGCGAATTGCAGCCTCCGAAATTTTCGGATGCGGACCGCAATGCGGCCTTGGCTGGATCGAAGGCGTTGTACAGCGAATTCCTGGCTCGATTCTCGCCCCGATTCAAAGAGCAGTCCCGGAAGTACGGCATGGTCGTAGTCGACGCACCCGGCCCTGGCGTGGGGCGAATCCTGCTGCATGTGAACATGATGGGGACGAGCCGCACTCCCACGCGGGACGGACCAGAGTTGGGCCTGCAGACGAAGCTGCAGGATGACAAGGGGCACACCTTCTGGACTTATGAGTCCTTGGTAGGCTCATCCTCGCTGACGGCCAGGATCGACGATTCGCTCGTGGATGCGTACGTCGATTCCCTATTGAGCTCGATGCGCAAGGATCGAGTGATCGGCTCGACGCACAATTGAATCTCTGTCCGCGCAAGCGAGCAGGGTGATCTCCTCGGCTCGCAACTTGGCCGACGGCACTGGGGTCGCAGGCCGGCCATGAGCGGTCTTCGACGAGCGACAGGTTTAGGGTAGGCTACGGCCACCTCGCAAGACTCCATCCACGTGGCCTTTGCCGCTGACGCAGACTTTCGATTGCCGACATGTCACTGGAACTCGTCGTTGTCTTTGCGCTAGCCATGCCGCCTTCGGCCGAAAGTCTGCAATCCGCCCTGGATCGCAAAGGCGTGCCCATTCGCCTGTCTCAGTCCGGCGATCTGCAAAAGCGCGCGGGGTTCTTGCCGCTCATGTACGAGATGAAGCCGACCGGCTTCTTCGTTGCTCAGCTCACCTACAAAGAGCTGACCACGGACTATCCACAAGCCAGGGTTCCAAGTGGCGCTGCCAAGTCGGTGATTTCGCTGGGATTCGGCGGGCATTTTTTGGAGTGCGCCTCCGTGTTTCGAGTTGCGTCGGTACTGGTGTCCGAGTTTGGTGCCCGAGCGTTCGGTACCGAGTCTGGCAACTACATTTCCCTTGAAGACATCGACAACACCGCCGCCGCCTGCGACGCAGAGTCGAAAAAGGAGTAGCCGGCTCATTTGTGGGCGGGTCGACTGACCGGTTCCGGGCGGCCTGATCACAAACTGGGAAGTCCGCAACGGGTCGACACCCGCCTATCCGCCAAACCGTCGTTTCGCACTCCGCTGCTCGCCTTGACGGCGCTCCGCGCCCGTCCTCGCTCGCCGAAATGCCCGCGTGACCTGGCAACGCCGAGCGTGAGCCGCGGCGTCGCGACGCTGCGGGCGTGGCCGCCGGGTCTCCGGATCGCAGCGTCCGGCCGGGACGAAGCCTCTTCGGTGGGCCGCCCCGGATCCCGCGATCGCCAAGCCGGCCGGCGGCGCGCCGGCGGGGGCCGTGCCAGGGCGCGGAGGCTCGCCAATTGGCAGCCGAACCCGCGGGTATTCACTCAATCGCGCCCCTTGATCGCCCGCGCCGCGTGCCGATGAAGATGGCACGAAACTCCCGAAACCGCCGCCATGTCGACCCTGACCCAGACCGAATCGTCCTTCGGGCGTGCCAATCCGCACGCGCTGGCCGCCATCCTCGAGGCCAGCGAGACCAAGCGGATCATCGCGGCAACCGACATCTTCGACATCTCCGGCATCAAGCTGTGGGCCAGCAACCAGCCGGTGTCGGCCGCGTTGCAGCGCAAGCTGCTCGATCGCCAGCTGCGCCAGCCGCTGGAGAGCTGCCTGATCGCGCAGGACGGCGTCACCTCGATCACATTGCTGGAGTCGCTCAACGAGCTGCTGCAGAGCGACACGCCGCTGGCGCCGGTGCTGCGCGCGCACGGCGCGCGTCTCGCGCGCGAGGCGGCCTACCTGCCGCTGCATCCGGTGGTGCAGCTGCTGCTGACCGCGGTCGAGACCTCGCGCCCGCAGGCCTACGACCACGCCGTCGCGGCGATGGCGCTCAACGGCGCGCTGATGGCGGCCAGCGGCGCCGACGTCGCCTCGATCCGGCTCGCGATGCTGTGCGGGCTGACGCACGACCTCGGCGAGATGTACATCGCCTCGGCGCACGGCGAGGCCGATGCCGACCGCGCACTCGACTTCGTCAGCTACCAGCAGCTGGTCGTGCATCCGCACGTCGGCTCGCTGCTGATCTCGCAGCTGACCAACTATCCCGCGTCGATGGCGCGCGCCGTCGCCGAGCACCACGAACGCATGGACGGCTCGGGCTATCCGCACGCGATCGAGTCCGACCGCTTCTCGCCGCTGGGCCGGCTGCTGGCCGTGACCGAGGCCACGCTGAGCGCGGTGCGCAGCCCCTACGACACGCTGCAGCGCGCGAGCGTCGCGCTGCGCGCCGTGCCGGGCGAGTTCGACCTGCACTGGATGGGCCGCGTGACGCAGGCCGCCAGCGCGCTGGCGCCGCAGAAGTCGGTGATGGAGCCGGCCGACGTGCGCGCGCGTCTCGAGGCGCTGGACGGCGTGCTGACCGCCGCCGAGGCCAACATCGCGGCCGTCGCCGGCCGCTCGAAGCTGCTGGCGATGAAGAAGGCGATGGAGCTCGCGCAGTTCCTCATCTCGCGCCTGCGCGCCGGCTGGAACGAGAGCGGCCTGTGGAGCGTCGACGCCATCTCGGCCACCGATGCCGCCGAGGTCGAGGCGCTCGAGGACGAGCTGTACTTCCGCCTGCGCGGCGTGCAGCGCGCGACGCTGCTGGCCGCCGGCAGGCTGCCGCCGGAAGAGGCGGCGGTGCTCGACGAGATCTGCAACTCGCTGGCGATGGGCTGAGCCCCGCGCCACGAGAAGCGGCCCGCGCTCGCGGGCCGTTTTTCATTGCGGGCGCGGGATCAGGCGCCGCGACGGGCGCGCCAGGCACGGCTGCCCCCGGCCACCAGGCCCAGCGCCAGCAGCCAGCTTGTCGCGGGCTCGGGCACCGGCGTGGTCAGCGTCAGCACATAGCTGCCGTCGCCCAGCGAATCGATGTTGGGGATGGCGATGAAGCCCTCGCCGAGCGTGCCCGGGGTCACGTCCTGCTCGGCGAACGACATGTTGCCGAACACGCCCAGCGCGATCTCGTAGGTGCCGGCCGAGAGCGTGCCGTTCCAGTCGAAATCGCCGCCGCCGCCGAAGTAGGCCTGCGTGTAGTTGGAGTCGAGGAAGGTCGCGCCGTCCCCGCTGCCGGCGAACAGCGTGAAGTACGGATCGACGCCGCTGCCGCCGGCGAAGCCGCTGCTGGCGATGTCGACCGCGCCGCCCCGCGTGATCGAGAACGTGTAGAGCGCGACGTTGTACGCCGGATTGCCGAAGTCGGGCGCGCCGAGGTCGCTGCCGACGAGGTGGGTGTTGCCGCTGTCGGTCAGGTTGCCGGCCAGCGTCGTGGCCGCGCCGGACGCGCCGGCGAGGCTCGCCAGCGCGAGGCCGGCCAGGGTCGTGACGAGAAGACTCTTCATTTTCATGTCCTCCAGGTTCGCGCATGTTGACGTGCGGGCGGGCTGAAGCCAAGCCGAACCGAGCCAGTCTCCGGGGCGGCCCGGGGCGGGTCAACGCGGGTGGCAGGTCGAACTAGGGAGGCGATCGCCGTCCTCGCGCCGGTTCTGTGAGCCAACGCAAAGTTCGGTCGGGACGGAACTGTCGCTGTCGAGTTCGGTCAACTCGAGGCGCCGCGCACGACGGCGAGCGGGCAGGGCACGGTCAACGGCCGAGCAAGGCCCCGCGTTTGACAAGCTCACCCGAGAACAAGAAGACATGACCGAACATCCCGCCCGTCCGCTGCCCGCAGGTCGATCGCGCTGCTCAGGCCTCGCGGCGCTGGCGTGCGCGCTGGCCGGCGCGCTGGCGCTGGCGATGGATCCGGCGCGCGCGATCGTCGACGCCGGCGCGGTGAGGCTGCTGGCCCCCGACGGCCTGCCGGCGGCCGCATCGACGCCCTTGCGCGCGGCGACGCCCGAGGCGATGGCCGGCGCGGCGTCCGATGCGTTGCTGGCGTCGTCGGTCCTGCGCGCGCGCACGTCCGAGGGCGCGATGCCCGAGCGCGGCAAGGTCGCGAACGCGCGGCGACGCCACATGACGGTGGCAGGCCTCGATCGCAGCTACCTCGTGCAGCCCGTGCCCGGCGCGCGCGGCGCGGGGCGGCTGCCGGTGGTCGTGCTGCTGCATGGCGGCACGCAGTCGGCCGAGGACATCTGGCGCGAGACCAGCCTGCCCACGCTGGGCGCGCGCGAGGGCTTCCTGGTCGTGGCGCCCGAGGCGCTCGATCGCCACTGGAACGATGCGCGCGGCGTCACCGGCGCGTCGGCGGTCGACGACGTGCGCTTCCTCAAGGCCGTGATCGCGGAAGTGATCGCGCAGGATCACGGCGACCCGTCGGCCGTCTTCATGGTGGGCTCGTCGCACGGCGGCTTCATGACGATGCGCTTCGCCTGCGACGCCGGCGAGGGCCTGCGCGCCGCGGCCAGCCTGCTCTCGACGATGCCCGACGCGCTCGCGCGCGACTGCAAGTCGCCGCGGCCGCTGCCATGGCTGGCCGTCAACGGCACCGACGATCCCGCGGTGCCCTTCGGCGGCCAGGTCGACGGCACCGTGCGGCGCGGCGAGACGCAGGCCGCGCTGCGTTCGGCCGACGCCACCTTCCGCTTCTGGGCCGACCGCGCCGGCTGCGCCGCGCCCACCGCGCGCGAGGCGATCACCGACCAGGCCGCCGACGAGCGCCATCGCTGGGCCGAGCGCATCGTGCGCTCGCATTGCGTCGGCGGGCAACTGTCGCAACAGGTCGTGCTGCATGGCAGCGGCCACGTGCTGCCCGGCCTCGCGACCGACAATCGGCTCGCCGAGCGCGCGCTGGGGCCGGCGGCGCCGGAGATCGACGGCGGCACGCTGGTCTGGATGCATTTCAAGGCCACGCTGCTGAAGTGAGGCCGGGCGGGCTCGCCAATTGCCGAGCTTGGGGCAGCTGCTGTCGCGCTGCGCGCAGCCGGCCCATTCCACATCGAGGAAGTTCCATGACCAAGCTCCACGCCGTTCTCGCCGTCTCCCTGTTCGCACTGTCCGCTGGCGCGTTCGCGCAGGAATCCGATGCCGCACGCCAGGAGCGCATGGACGCGGCCTACGCCGACTCCCACCGCACCGCGGGCGAGGCCGCGCGCGACGACACGCATCGCGTCGGCCACGACATCCACAATGGCGTGCGCGACACCGGCCACGCGATCCACAACGGCGTGCGCGCGACCGGCCACGCGATCCACCGCGGCGTGCGCGCCACGGGGCACGCGATCCATCACGGCGTGGACAAGGCGACCGGCAAGGAGTGACGCCGGCCCGCGAGCTTGTTGTTACCAGCCGACCGCCCGTCCCGACGATAATCCGGCCGTCGTTGCCGCAGGTTCGCGCTCCATGAACAACAAGCTTTCCACTGCACTCGCCATCGTCCTCGTCGCGCTGTCCGCCGGCGCGTCCGCACAGGATGCGCGCGCCGAGGATCGCACGCGCCATGATGGCAGCACCGGGAGCGGCCGCGCCAGCAGCGGCAGCGTGCGCCAGGATGCGCGCGAGGCCGGCCACTCGTTCCACCAGGGCCTGCGCAAGACCGGCCATGCGATCCACGAGGGCGTCAAGGCCACGGGTCACGCCATCCATCAAGGCGTGAGGGCCACGGGCCATGCGATCCACGAGGGCGTCGACAAGGTGACCGGCAAGTAGGCCGCATCGCGTTCGATCGGCCGATGCTCGAAGGCCTCGCCCCCGTCGTCTCCGCCGACACCCGCCTGGTCATCCTCGGCAGCTTCCCCGGCGCCGCGTCGCTGGCGGTGCAGCAGTATTACGGCCACCCGCGCAACGGCTTCTGGGAGCTGGTCGGCGCGGTCCTCGGTGTCGACCTGCGCGGCCTGCCGTACGCCACTCGCCTCGACACGCTGCGCGCGCATGGCGTCGGCGTGTGGGATGTGATCGCGAAGGCCGAGCGCCAGGGCAGCCTGGATTCGGCGATCCGCAACGAGACGCGCAACCCGCTCGCCGACTTCGTCGCCACGCTGCCGCAACTGCGGGCGATCGGCTTCAACGGCGGCACCGCGGCGCGGCTCGGGCGGCTGCAGCTGGCCGGCGTCGACCACGGTCTCGCGCTGATCGACCTGCCGTCGTCCAGCCCCGCGCACACGATCGCGCTGGACGACAAGCGCCGCGCCTGGCTGCGCCTGAGCATCGCGCTGCGCTAGGCGTGCAGCGCCGGCAGGCAGTCGGCGTCGGTCCTGCGCAGGCGTCGCGCACCGGGCGCTGCAGGCCAGCCAAGGTTCGTCTGGCGATCGCGGGCATCGTCCCGCTGCAGGCGTCGTGTCGGTGACGCGCATTCTGTATCGGGACGAGAAACGTTCTCGCGCTACGATCCGAGACCGCCATCGTCCCTCGCCTGCGTTCATGAGTCCCTCGCGCCAGACCCTCGAGCCCGCCACCATGTCCGAGCAGGACGGCGTGCGCTACCTCCACCTGGGCACGCCGTGGGTGCAGGGCGCGATGCGCGTGCGCAAGCCCCAGGCGATCGAGCTCGAGTACGTGCAGCGCATGATGGCCTGGATGCTGTGGCGGCCGCAGGACGAGGTCGACCAGGGCCACGCGGTCCAGCTGGGCCTTGGCGCCGCGTCCATCACGCGCTTCACGCACAAGGTGATGCGCATGCGCACGACGGCCGTCGAGCTCAACCCGACCGTCATCAGCGCCTGCCGGATGTGGTTCCAGCTGCCGGCCGACGACGCGCGGCTGGCGGTCGTCGAGGGCGATGCCGGGGCCTGGGTGTGCGACGCCGCGAACCTGCAAACCGCCGACGTGCTCAGCGTCGACCTCTACGACCACGACGCCGCCGCGCCCGTGCTCGACTCCGACGAGTTCTACGCGGCCTGCCGCGGCGCGCTGGTGCACGGCGGCCTGATGGCCGTCAACCTGTTCGGACGCGACGCCAGCTTCGCCGCCAGCGCGGCGCGCATCGCCTCGGCCTTCGGCGTCGACCAGGTCTGGAGCCTGCGGCCCACGCGCGAGGGCAACACCGTCGTCATCGCCGGCCGCGGGGTCGTCGTGCCCGACCGCGACACGCTGTCCGCCCGGGCAGATAACATCGAGTCGCGCTTCGGCCTGCCGGCGCGCAAGTGGCTGCGCATGGTGCGGCCGCTGTCCCTTTGAAAGCTTCCATGTCCGCCACGCCTCCCGTCAAGTCCGCGCCCTCGCACGCACCCGGCCGCCGCCACACGCCGCCGAAGGGGCGCCTCGACCTGCGCCAACTGCTCAAGTGGCTGCGCGACGACGGCGTGCTCGCGCCCGAGGAGGCCGACAAGCTCGTGCGCCGCTTCGGCAACAGCGCGTCCAACCTGCATCCGCTGCAACGCCTGGGCGGCGCCAGCCTGGTCGACGTGCGCGACGGCCGCGTGCTCGACACCGACGCCCTCGCGCGCTGGCTGGCGACGCGGTTCGACATCCCGTACACGCGCATCGACCCGTTGCGCACGGACGTCGGCCGCGTCACCGAGGTGATGTCGGTGGCCTACGCCGAGAGCAAGCGCGCGCTGCCGGTCACGGTCAACGCCAACGAGATCGTCGTGGCGACGTCGGAGCCGTTCGACGTGGCCTGGGTTCCCGAGATCGAGGCCGTCGTCAAGCGCCCGGTGCGGCTGCAACTGGCGCATCCCGAGGACATCACGCGCTTCACGCCGGAGTTCTACTCGCTCGCCGCGTCGGTGCGCTTCGCCAACAAGACCACGGGCGCCGCCGCGGCCAACAGCTTCGAGCAGCTGGTGGAGCTGGGCAAGACCAAGGGCCAGCTCGACGCCAACGACCAGGGCGTGGTGCAGGTCGTCGACTGGCTGTGGCAGTACGCGTTCGAGCAGCGCGCCAGCGACATCCACCTCGAGCCGCGGCGCGACATGGCCGCGATCCGCCTGCGCATCGACGGCGTGCTGCACACCGCGCACCAGGTACCGGCCGCGGTGATGAACGCGATGACCGCGCGCATCAAGCTGCTCGGTCGCATGGACGTCATCGAGCGCCGCCGCCCGCAGGACGGCCGCATCAAGACCAAGCGCCCCGACGGCGCCGGCGGGATGCCGGGCGCGGAGGTCGAGATGCGGCTGTCGACGCTGCCCACCGCGTTCGGCGAGAAGGTCGTCATGCGGATCTTCGACCCGGGCACCGTCGACAAGCCGTTCGACGCGCTGGGCTTCTCCGCGTCCGAGGCGGAGCGCTGGCAGACGCTGATGAGCCAGGCGCACGGCATCATCCTGGTCACCGGCCCGACCGGCTCGGGCAAGACGACGACGCTCTATTCGACGCTGAAGAAGCTGGCGACCGAGCAGGTCAACGTCTGCACGGTGGAAGACCCGATCGAGATGATCGAGCCGGCGTTCAACCAGACGCAGGTGCAGCAGTCCATCGACCTCGACTTCGCCACCGGCCTGCGCTCGCTGATGCGGCAGGATCCGGACATCATCATGGTCGGCGAGATCCGCGACCTCGAGACCGCCGAGATGGCGATCCAGGCCGCGCTGACCGGCCACCTGGTCTTCTCGACGCTGCACACCAACGACGCGCCCTCGGCCATCACGCGCCTGGTCGACCTCGGCGTGCCGCCGTACCTGATCTCGGCCACCGTCATCGGCGTGCTCGCGCAGCGCCTCGCGCGCACGCTGTGCGTGTCGTGCAAGGTGCCCGACGACTCCGCCGACCACGCCAGGATGCTCGAGGAACTCGCGCAGCCCTGGAAGCTGGGCGGCCGCCTGCGTCCGATGAAGCCGGTGGGCTGCCCGGCGTGCCGCAACACGGGCTATCGTGGCCGCGCCGCGCTCTACGAGCTGATGCCCATCACCGAGCCGCTGAAGGACGCGATGCATCCCACGCTGGACGTCGCCCGGCTGCAGCGCCAGGCGCTGCTCGAAGGCATGCGCCCGCTGCGCCTGGCCGGCCTGATGAAGGTGGCCGAGGGGCTCACGACGATGGACGAGGTGCTGCGCACGACGCCGCAGTGGCAGTCCAAGTAGCGCCCAGCCGCCCGACGGCCGCATGAGCTCCGACGCGCCCGCGCCGCCCACGCTCGCGACGCTGCGAACCACCGACGCGGTGCCGCGGCCGCAGCGGCTGTGGCCCGGCCTCGCGCTCGCCACCGCGGGCTCGATCGCCTTCTCCGGCAAGGCCATCATCGTCAAGCTCGCGTACCGGCATGGCGTCGACGCGGTGACGCTGATCATGTACCGCATGCTGTTCGCGCTGCCGTTGTTCCTCGGGCTCGCGTGGTGGGCCGGACGCGGCCGGCCGCGGCTCACGGCGCGCGACTGGCGCATCGTCGTCGGACTCGGCTTCTCGGGCTACTACCTCGCGAGCTTCCTCGACTTCGCGGGGCTGGCCTACGTCAGCGCGGCGTTCGAGCGCCTCGTGCTGTACCTCAATCCGACGCTGGTGCTGCTGATCGGCCGCGTGTGGTTCAAGCGAAGCGTGGCACCCGCGCAGCTGATCGCGCTGGCGGTGAGCTACGCGGGCGTGCTGCTCGTCTTCGGTCATGAGGTGCGCGTCGCCGGCACCCATGTCGCGCTCGGCGCGGCGCTGGTCTTCGGCAGCGCGGTGAGCTACGCGCTGTACCTCGTCTTCAGCGGCGAGGAGGTGCGCCGGCTCGGTTCGCTGCGCCTGACCGGGCTGGCCACCAGCGTCGCCTGCCTGTTCTGCCTCGCGCAGTTCGCGCTCGTGCGACCACTGTCCGCCGCGCAGGTCGCGCCGGAGGTGCTGTGGCTGTCCGTGCTCAACGCCACGTTGTGCACGTTCGCGCCCGTGCTGATGGTGATGATGGCCATCGAGCGCGTGGGCGCCACCGTCGCCGCGCAGACCGGCATGGTCGGCCCGGTCAGCACGATCCTGATGGGCATCCTGATCCTGGGCGAGCCGTTCACGGTGTGGATCGGCGTGGGCACCGTGTTCGTGCTGGCCGGCATCTGGATGCTGGCCAAGGCACATCCGAAAACGTGAGATCGACATGAGCTTCGACTGGCACAACCCGTATCCCACCGTGCGCAGCCCGGTGTTCGCGCGCAACGTGGTCTCGACCTCGCATCCGCTCGCCTCGCAGGCCGGCCTGCGCATGCTGGCCAAGGGCGGCAACGCGATCGACGCGGCGATCGCGGCGGCGGCGGCGTTGACGATCGTCGAGCCGGTGTCCAACGGACTGGGCAGCGACCTGTTCGCGATCCTGTGGGACGGCGAGCGGCTGCACGGGCTCAACGCGTCGGGCGTCGCGCCGGCGGCGTGGGATCCGGCGTACTTCGAGCGGCGCCACGGCGGCGCGATCCCGCTGCGCGGCTGGGACACGGTGACGACGCCCGGCGCCGTCGCCGGCTGGGTCGCGCTGTCGCGGCGCTGCGGCAAGCTGCCCTTCGGCGACCTGCTGGAGCCGGCCATCGAGCTGGCCGAGCGGGGCCACGGCGTCGCCTGCATCGTGGCCGACAAGTGGGCGCGCCAGGTGCCCCTGCTGGCCTCGCAGCCGGGCTTCGCGGACGCCTTCATGCCGCGCGGCCGCGCGCCGGCGCCGGGCGAGCGCTTCGTGTTCGAGGCCGCGGGGCGCACGCTGCGCGCGATCGCCGAGACGCAGGGCGAGGCGTTCTATCGCGGCGGCGTCGCGGCCGCGCTGGTCGCGCATGCGTCGGCCAACGGCGGCTCGATGACGGCGGCCGATCTCGCGAACTACCAGCCCGAGTGGGTCGACACGATCTCGATGGCCTTCGCCGGCCACACGGTGCACCAGATCCCGCCCAACGGCCAGGGCATCGCCGCGCTGATGGCGCTGGGCATGCTGGACAAGCTCGACGTCGCCCGCCTTCCCATCGACAGCGTCGAGGCCCAGCACCTGCAGATCGAGGCGATGAAGCTGGCGTTCGCCGACACCTACCGCTGGGTCGCCGACGCGCGTGCGATGACCGAGGTGACGGCCTCGCACCTGTTGTCGGACGACTACCTCGCGCAGCGCGCGCGCCGGATCGATCCCGCGCGCGCGCAGGACTTCGCGCACGGCACGCCGCCGTCGGGCGGCACGGTCTACCTCACCGCGGCCGACGAGCAGGGCCGCATGGTCAGCCTGATCCAGTCGAACTACATGGGCTTCGGCAGCGGCGTCGTCGTCCCGGGCACCGGCGTCAGCCTGCAGAACCGCGGCCAGGGTTTCACGCTCGATCCGGATCATCCAAACGTCGTGGCCGGCGGCAAGCGGCCGTTCCACACCATCATCCCGGGCTTCCTCTGCGACGCCGACGGGCGGCCGCGCATGAGCTTCGGCGTGATGGGCGGCAACATGCAGCCGCAAGGCCACGTGCAGACGCTGATGCGGATGCTGCGCCATCGCCAGCAGCCGCAGGCCGCGTGCGACGCGCCGCGCTGGAAGGTCGCGACGGGGCTGGCGATCGACTTCGAGCGCACGATGGCGCCGTCGCGCATCGACGGCTTGCGCGCGCTGGGCCACCAATCCCAGGCCACGGTCGATCCGTACATGGACTTCGGCTCGGGCCAGTTCATCTGGCGCCTGTCGGACGACCCGGCCGACGGCTACGTCGCGGCGAGCGACTCGCGGCGCGACGGCCAGGCCGCCGGTTTCTGAGCCGCGCGCGAGGTCAACGCGCACGTGCTAAAACTCTCCGCCACCCAACGAGGAGAACCAACGTGAGCCAGGCCATCCAGATCAGCGAATACGGCGGCCCCGACGTGCTGCGTCTCGTCGACGTGGCCGTGGGCGATCCCGGCCCCGGCCAGGTGCGCGTGCGCCACCACGCCTGTGGCATCAACTTCATCGACGTCTACCAGCGCACCGGCCTGTACCAGAACCCGCTGCCGCTGATCCCGGGCGGCGAGGGCGCCGGCGTCGTCGAGGCGGTGGGCGAGGGCGTCACGCACCTGGCCGCGGGCGACCGGGTCGCCTACGCCGCGCCCAAGCCCGGCAGCTACTGCCAGGCGCGCCTGATGGACGCGTTGCACGTGTGCAGGCTGCCCGACGAGATCGACTTCGAGACCGGCGCCGCGATGATGCTCAAGGGCCTGACCGTCAACTACCTGCTGCTGCGCACGCTGCCGGTCGAGGGCCTGGCGCCGGGCGACACGATCCTGTTCCACGCGGCCGCCGGCGGCGTCGGCCTGATCGCCTGCCAGTGGGCCAAGGCGCTGGGCTTCGAGCTGATCGGCACCGCGGGCTCGGACGAGAAGTGCGCGCTTGCCAAGGAATACGGCGCCGCGCACATGATCAACTACCGCAGCGAGAACTTCGTCGACCGCGTCAAGGAGATCACCGGCGGCAAGGGTGTCAAGGTGGTCTACGACTCGGTGGGCAAGGACACGTTCGAGGGTTCGCTGAACTGCCTGCGCCCGTTCGGCCTGATGGCGGTGTTCGGCAACGCGTCGGGCGCGGTGCCGCCGTTCGCGCCGAACACGCTGGCCGCCAAGGGCTCGCTGTACCTGACGCGGCCGACGCTGTTCACGCACCTGTCCACGCGCGAGCGCACGCAGGCGATGGCCGACGAGCTGTTCGAGGTGGTGCGCAACGGCACCGTCAAGATCCGCATCGACCAGCGCTACCCGCTCGCGCAGGCGGCGCAGGCGCACCGCGATCTCGAGGCGCGCAGGACGACGGGCTGCAGCGTGCTGCTCGCGTGACGCGCGTGCGTCACGCGGCGCGCGCAGGCGTCAGAACGGGAACTGCGCCTGCAGCGTCGTCGAGGTGACGTTGCTGCTGGTCAGGTGACTGACGCGCAGTTCCATCGCGTAGTGCGCGTGGAACTTGAACTGCAGGCCCAGCGACAGCAGGCCGTCGGTGATCGAGCCCGAGTTGGCCACGCCGCCATTGCCGTCATCGAGCTTCGTGCGGCCGACGCCCAGGCCGCCGGTCAGCTTCAGCCTGTCCTGCAGCGGCAGCGAGTACGTGGCCTCGGCGCCGACGAAGTTGTCGAACGAGCGCGTGTCCGTGAACACGCCGCGCACCAGGTCGCCGTCGGCGATCACGACGGCGCGCGCGCCGAAGCCGCTGACGTCGCTGTAGCCGAAGCCGAGGTTGTAGGTGAAGGTCTGGCGGTCGCCCGGGATGCCGATCTGCTTGCCGCTGCCGTAGCCAATGCCGATCTCGGGCGTGAACGTGCCCTCGGC
The DNA here is from genome assembly GCF_023231945.1 of Scleromatobacter humisilvae. GTDB lineage: Bacteria > Pseudomonadota > Gammaproteobacteria > Burkholderiales > Burkholderiaceae_C > Scleromatobacter > Scleromatobacter humisilvae. The sequence continues at coordinate 336,602 of NZ_JAJLJH010000001.1, read as the reverse complement.
GAGCGCGCCGCCGGCGATCAGCAACGAAGCGGCCGCAACGGTGCCGCGAACGAGGTTCGAAGTCTTGAACATGTGATCCCTCCCTGGGATTCGATCGATGCAGACGAAAAAAAGCGCACCGGAGTGCGCGCGGTGCTGCCTTGCCCGGTCAGGCCGGGCTGAGGCGGCGCAGAGCATACCTCAGGTTCAGCGGAGGTTGCCGGTATGCCCCAAGGAGTATCGACCCGGCTGCGGCCACACGGTCAGGCCGTGCGGCTCCTGGCCGACCGCGACCTGCTGCACCGCGCCGCTGGCGGTGTCGAAGCGGTAGACGACGTCGTCGTAGCGGCCCGAGAGCCACAGGTACTTGCCGTCGGCGGTGACGTTGCCCATGTCCGGGCTGCCGCCGCCGGGCACCGGCCAGTTGGCGACGATCTTGTCGGTGGCGAAGTCCAGCACCGTCACGCTGCCCGGGCCGTGGCGCGGGCCGTGGATCCTGTGCGAGCCGCGGTTGGCGATGTAGAGCTTGCGGCCGTCGCGGCTCGGGTAGAGGCCGTGCGCGGCGACGCCCGTGGTGATGAAGCTCGTCTCCTTGAACGACGCGGCGTCGACCACGTGGACGCCGTCGGCCTCCATGTCGGCCACGTACAGCTTCTTCCCGTCGGGCGAGAAGCGGATGTCCTGCGGCATGCCCTTGCGGGAGGTGCAGACCTCGGTGGTCGGGCCGCCGGCGGCGACGAACTTGTCCTTCAACCGCGTCGAAGGCATCGGCAGCACGAGGTAGGCGGCCACCTTGCGCTCGACCAGGTCGATCTTGGCGATCGAGCCGTCGAACTCGCAGGTGAAGAAGGCGGTCTTGCCGTCGATGGAGAAGTCGGCGTGGTTGATGCCGCCGCACTTGGGCGCGTCGATCGAGTACTGCATCGCCATCGTCTTCGGGTCGCGGAAGTCGAGCCGGTGGCGCGCCTCGGCAACCACGATCGCGGACTTGCCGTCCGGCGTGAAGTACATGTTGTACGGATCGTCGACCGGAATGGCCTTGCCCGGCTTGCCGGTGCGCGGGTCGATCGGCGTCAGGCTGCCGTTGGCGCTGCGCTCGGCGTTGTTGGCGGCCCAGAGCGTGCGCAGGTCGTAGCCGACGACCACGTGCTGCGGCGCCTGGCCGACCTTGAAGGTGTCGACGACCTTCATCTGCGCCGGATCGATCACGCTGACCGAGTTGCCGCGCAGGTTGGGCACGTACACGCGCACCAGGTCGTCCTTCAGCGCGGGGCTGACGTGTTCGGGGCCGCTGGTCTCGCTGTAGAGGTTGTTCGGGTCGACCACCGGCGGCATGCCGGCGATGGTGGCGATGGCGCGCGGTGCGGCCGGGGCCGGCGTGTCGGCTGCGTGGACGATGGCGGCGACCGCCGCGAGCGCGAGCAGCGACAGGGCGCTGCGGGAATAGGCATTCATGGACTGGCTTCGCTTGCAGGAATCGGGGTTCGAGGCGGCGCGGCACGGAACGTTCCGCGGCGTGCAGGGTTTCGGCCCCGATTCTCGCCGGGATTCGAAGCCGCCGGCCTCAGGTCGTCGCGGCCCAGCTCTGCCGCACGCCGCGCAGGAAGCGCTCGATGCGGGCCACGGTATCGGGCTTCGGGTTGTCGATCAGCAGCAGCTTCATGCTGTCCCAGAACACGGGGCAGCCGGTGGCGCGCTCGAGCAGGCGGTCGAGGTCGGTGCACGGGCCCAGCGGGCCGCTGGAGTCGGTCGGCTGGAACCACGACGGCGGCATCGCGCTGAACACGAGCCACAGGCTGCCGTCGGCCGTCGTGCGGGCCTGCGGCTCGCCGGCGGGGTCGAAGCCGGGCAGCGGCACGGCCTGCGTGAAGTCGCCGTTGTGCGGCACCTCGGCGCGGCGGTTGTGCGGCAGCATCTTCATCAGCTTGAGCAGCCGCTGCTCGCCGTCGAGCTTCTCCAGCAGGCCCTGGTGCAGCGAGTGGTGCGGATGGATGCTGCGCGCGCTCGGCGCGGCCAGCAGCGGCATGACGGCGTCGACGAGGCGGCCGGCCTCGGGGATGTCGCGCAGGATGGCGAGCTGGTCGGACGTCAGCGCGGTGCCGACGCGGCGCAGCAGCGCGGCGCGCAGGCGCGCGGAACGTGCGGGCGGGCACGGCGGCGTGGGCAGCGTGGTGGCGAAGACGCGGAAGTGGTCGGCCCGGCGCACGCCGTCGATCGACACCCGGTCGTGCGCCGACACCGTGATCTTGAGCGTGCCGTCGGGCAGCCGGGTGAGCGAGGTGATCGTGGCCAGCGTGCCCACCGTGTGCAGGTCGGTGGCGGTGAATTCGAGCGTGCCGAACTCGCGCTGGCGCACCACGACCAGCTCGCCGTTGCTCGCGACCGCCGCCTCGACCGACGCGCGCGACAACGCCCGGCCCACGAACAGCGACGTCTCGCTCCCGGGGAAGAGCGTCATGTCCAGCAGCGGCAGCATCGGGTAGTCGACGGCGACGGGCATCGGGTCAGTGTGCGGCGTTCGGATGAGTCAGCGCGGGGCCTGGGTTTCGCGACGGATCGCGGCGACGGTCGTCTCGACGACCAGCTTGGTGCCCAGCTCGCCCAGTTCGGCGGTGGCGCGTTTCGGGTTTCCGGTCACGCCGGCCGGGTAGGGGCCCGCCAGCTTGTCCTCGCGCACCAGCGCCGGGTCGACGGCGAGTGCGAGGGCGGTGTCGGCCAGGCCGGCGTGCGAGCCCATCTCGGCATCGCTGACGCCGTGCGCCTTCAGCGCCGCGACGTAGGCGGTCTGCGTGATGCGGTAGTACTCCAGCGGCGCGTGCGCGCGGCACGCGGGATCCTTGGCCCACTCGCGATTGAGCTTGTCCTTGACCTGCGTGAGGTCGGACTGGTAGCCGCCGTGGTCGCCCAGGAAGACGACATCCTTGAAGCCATGCTGCTTGAACGAGCGCGCGGTGGCCTCGAGCAGGGCTTCGAACACGGCGTCGGGCACCGAGATCGTGCCGGCGTACTTCATGTGCGCCGCGGGCGGATGGATGCTGCCCTCGGGCACGTAGGCGATGGTCGGCGCGACGATGGCGTTGCCCAGCGCGCCGGCGATGCGGTCGGCCAGGACGTGCGCGCGCACGTTGTGCTTGCCCAGCACCATGTGGGCGCCGTTCTGCTCGGTGCCGCCGATCGGCACGATGACCGTGGTGGCGCCGTGCGCGATGCGCTCGCGCAGCTCGACGCTGGTCATCGCCTCGAGGTCGTTGGCCGCGAGGCCGGCGGACAGGGCCGCGTGGGCCGCGGGCGCGGAAAGCGCGAACAGGACGATGGCGGCGCTCGCAAGGAGTGGGAAAGGCGAACGACTCATCGCCATCACCCCTTTCTCACGCGCCGCAGCTCGTCGACCACGATGCAGATGGCGCCCAGCGTGATCGCGCTGTCGGCGAGGTTGAAGGCCGGGAACGTGTAGGCGCTGTGCCAGTGCAGCGAGATGAAGTCGACCACCGCGCCGCGCGTGATGCGGTCGAGGACGTTGCCGACCGCGCCGCCCATCACCATCGCCAGCGCGAACGAGAACAGCTTCTGCGCGCGGTTGCGCGCCAGCAGGTAGATCATGAAGCCGCTCGCGGCCAGCGCCAGCACGATGAAGAACCAGCGCTGCCAGCCGCCCGCGTTGGCGAGCAGCGACCAGGCCATGCCGGTGTTCTCGAGGCGCACGACGTCGAAGAACGAGGTGACGGTGCGGTTCTCGCCGATGGCGAAGCCGCGGACGATCAGCACCTTGGCGAATTGATCCAGCAGGACGACGGCGAGGGCGATGCCCAGCCACAGCCACATCGAGGGGCCGTTGCCGGCGGGACGGGAAAGGGATCGGGTGGCCATTCGTACGCTGGAATTGGATGCGGGATTGACTCCGCGCAAAAGCATCTACTTTAGCCGTTGTCGAGCGATTCCAGACTGTTAGCAAACGTATGAAAGGGCGGCGTGTCCGCATTGACCGCCGCGGGTCGGGTCGCCTAGCGCGCGTCCCCGGGTCGCGGGGATCAGGGAAATCCACGGGAAATCGTTTTCACCCCGCTTGCCGGCCCGGCCCGTTTCACCAGGACGAACGCGCCGTCCGCGCGCCCCATCGGTCTCACTGGAGGATTTCGCATGAGCTTCGCCCTGTCGCAACGCCGCACCGACCGCCACCCGGTCGGCCTGCTCGTCGTCGTCGGCCTGCACGCGCTGCTGGCGGCGGTGCTGGTCACCGCCAAGCTGGCGCAGAAGCCCGGCGAGCCGCCGACGATCGCGCTGACGCCGCTCGATCCAGTCAAGCCGGTGGAGCCCAAGCCGACGAAGCTGCCGGACCCGGCCAAGCCGCAGATCCGTCCGCTGCTGGTCGAGCCGCCGCTGATCAAGACGGATCCGCCGCCGCCGGACGTGATCACCGCGAAGGTCGACGACCATCCGCAGAAGACCGACGAGGTCGTCGCCTCGGTCGGCAGGCACGACGACGACACCGTGCACGCCGTCGCGCGCGTGTTTGCGCGCGCCGCCCGCATCAACGCCGGCGCGTCGCAGTGCCGTCCGGATTACCCGGCCGCGGCCCAGCGCGCCGGGGTCACGGGCGTCACGCGCATCCGATTCAGCGTCGACGCGAGCGGCCGCATCTCGGGCTCGCAGATCCTGCAGGCCTCGGGCTCGTCACGCGAGAATCGCCTGATGGACAAGGCCGCAGCAGACGCACTCGCGCAATGCCCGGTGCAGGTGGGCACGGACGAACAGGGGCGTCCCGTGGGCACGACGACGGACGTCGAGTACGTCTGGAAGCTGGACTGATGCGGCAGGCCGTGCGCGACCCTGGATCGCGGGAGCTGGCGCGGCGGTCTAGAACGATCTTTCGATTTGCGCGTCACGCGCGGGCTGGCGCTCGAGCCCCCGGCTCGACTTGAGTCGCCAGATCGCCTGAAGGAGGAGATCGAGCAGCGGGACATCGATCCGCACGGCCATCGTTTCATCGCCCGCGAATCTCAGGTTCAGCCCCGGGACGCCATCATCGGTGACGAACGGGCGGATCGACACGAGACGCCGCTGATAGAGAAAGTCCCGTTCCGTCGCGGCGGACGAAGGCGGATCCTGGTTCCCTGCCTTCATGATGTCGCTCCCATCCCAGCCGGCGCGAACGCGTAGGTGTGGTGCACCAGGCCGTCGCCGATCCGTCGCGTGTCGACCAGGTGAAGCGGCTTCTTGTCGGACATCCCGTCGAAGAGGCGCCGACCGGCTCCCAGCACGATCGGGAAGACGACCAGCCGCAGTTCGTCGGCCAGGCTCCGCGCCATCAGGGCGCGCGCGAGCTGATAGCTGCCGTAGACCAGGATGTCCCCGTCGCACCTGCGCTTCAGCGCCGAGATCTCCTCCTCCACATCACGGCCCAGCACCGTGGTGTTGCTCCACGGAGGAATGTCGGGCGTCGACGACACGACGTATTTCGGCAGGCTGTCCATCCTGTCCGCCCACTCGCGGCTGACGCGCTCGGCCATGACCGGCGCGCGTGACGCGAACCACTCGAAGCTTCTCCTGCCCAGCAGCAGCGCCTCGGCGTCCTGGGCTTCCCGCGTCTCGTTGGCGACCCATTCCTCGAGGTCCTTGGCGCCCGCGAACTGGTGGAACCAGCCGCCCCGCTCGAAGCCTTCCTGGCCGTCCGGGTCCTGGACGACGCCGTCGAGGGCGGCGTTGGTGCTGATGACGATCTTTCCCATTTCCGCGTTCCTTTCGCAGTGTTGTCGACGTTCCCTGCTTTAGACGCCGCGACACCGCAAAAGGAGGCGCTCCGCGACCGCCCCCTTTGCGCCCGGGCCGACGTCTATCCACAATGGAACTGCACATGGGCAATGAAATGGCGGGGGTGGCGTTGGCGGGAACGGACCTGATGTCGAGAGCGCGGGCCGGCGACGGTCGGGCATTCCGGGCGCTGACCGAGCCGCACCGTCGCGAGCTGCAGGTGCACTGCTACCGGATGCTCGGTTCGTTCCACGACGCCGAGGACGCCCTGCAGGACGCGATGCTCGCCGCCTGGCGAGGCCTGGCCGGGTTCGACGGGCGCGCGTCGCTTCGCACCTGGCTCTACCGCATCGCCACCAACCGGTGCCTCGACGCGCTGCGCGCCGGTCGCCGACGTCCAGCGAAGCAATGGGACATCCCGGGCATCGAACCGCCGGCACCCACGGGCCTCGGCGAGATCTCCTGGCTGGAGCCGTATCCCGACGCCCTCTCGGACGGTGCGATCGCTGCGTCGCCCGGTCCGGAGGCGCGCTACGAACGGGCCGAGTCCCTGTCGCTGGCTTTCGTGACCGCCCTCCAGGCCTTGCCACCGCGCCAACTGGCGGTCCTCGTCCTCCGCGACGTCCTCGGATTCCACGCGGACGAAGTCGCCGGCATGCTGGGCACGACCGTCGAATCGGTCAAGAGCGCCCTCAAGCGCGCGCGTGCGGGATTGCAGCGTCTACTGCCGCCGACGACGGGGCCGGAGCGCCCGCCCGACATCGATCCGGCCGCCCGGGCCTCGATCGTGGCGAGGTTCGTCAGCGCCTACGAAGCCGCCGACATCGACGCGCTGGTGGCCCTGTTCACCGACGACGTCTTCCTGTCGATGCCCCCAATGCCGCTGGAATATCGGGGCCGGGACAGCGTGGCCGCCTTCTTCGCGTTCGTCTTCGGCCAGGCACGGGGATTCCAGCTGGTGCCGACGCGAGCCAACGGCCAGCCGGCATTCGGGGTCTATCTGCGCACGCCCACCGGCATCCCGGGCGTCGGCTTGTTCGTCCTCACCGTCGCGGGCGACCGGATCGGCGCCGTGACCCGCTTCGAAGAGACAGTCCTTCCCGCATTCGGCCTGCCGCCGTCCCTTCCAGGCTTGTCCTGACATGCGATCAACGGCCTGCCCTGCATGGGACTGCGCCTTGCTACCGGAAGGCAGACCACCTTCCTGGAGCCTTCCATGCTCGGCCTGAAATCCTTCACTCTTGTTGCGCTGCTTGCTGCTGCGCCCAGCTTCGCTGCCGGATGCCTGAGCGGCGCCGCGGTGGGTGGCGTCGGCGGCCACGTTGCGGGCCACCATGCCATTGCCGGCGCAGTCGTGGGCTGCGCGGTCGGTCACCACATGAAGGTCAAGCAGGAGCGCAAGGAAGACGCGGCGCTGGCTCGACAGCGGGCCGCGGCCGCAAGCGCACCCGGCGGACGCTGACTCGGAGCCCTGCGCCATGACCGAAGCCGAACGGGACAACCGCGAGATCGAGCAATCCGTCAAGGTTGAAGGGGAGCTCGAGTTGAGAGTCTGGAACGCGAACGACGAGCAACTGGCCGCTGGACTGGCAGCCGCCCGTGAAGTGCTCGAATCCAGGGGCGTGACGGCCGGGCGCGCGGTGGTCTGCCACTCGGCGGTGGCCGCTCACGAGCTGGATCCCTCTCTTCCCGCGCCCGGTGCGGACGTGCGCGCCGCTGCCGAGGCTTGTCGCGAGGCCTTCGTCGCTGCAATCTCGGCGGCGGGCGGGACGTTGGACTCCGAGGACGCATTGGCGTTCGAACAGCGACCTGCCGACGCCGCACTTTGGGACACCTTGCCGACGCTGCGGGCCTGGCGAGACAAGAACAACGCGCACGCCGTGAGCCGCGGATGAGCCGCAGGCCTTCGCGGGCCCGCAGGACTTACCGGGCGTGAACAGCCGGGGACGCGTCGGCCTCAGCCGCGACGCCGTCGGCCTGGAATTCGGTCTCGAGCTCATCGAGCAGGCTGCTCAACTCGTGCGAACCGACGTCGCGCCAGAGGCGAATTCGAAGCGCTCGATGCTCGGGTCTCCGGAGCATCGCATCGATGTCGAACACCACGCCCGTCGCCCGGCGCAGCGCAAAGCGTATGCGGGTTCGCAGGATTTGCCCCTCGGGCTTTCTTGCTTCGGTCATCTGCAGTTCCTTTGCCGGGGCCTCGGTCGCCATGCCGAGACGGGCGTCGTCGATCGTAGTCTCCAAATGGAGAGAAACGAGGGCAAGCGCCAGGCCTGGATCGCGCGACGCTGGAGCGTCGCGCGTCTGCACGGCCCCGCGGATGCGGGGCCAAGCCGCTCAGTTGTCGTCGTCGTCGCGATACTCGGACAGCGCATGCGGCAGGACGCGCGTGCCTTCCTTGCGAACGGATTCGAGCAGCCTCGGGTCCAGGCCGAGCGCCCGGATCGCCGTCGGTGCGACCTGGGCAGTCGTCACGCGGCTGTCGACCGTCCGCGCCCGCAGCGACGGATGCGAGACCACCAGGGCGAGATGACCGTCGTCGGGCGCGAAGCCGCCATGCTCCATGTCCTTGGCCTGGCTCGTGGTGTAGATGACGCCGGGATTGGGCTGCACCATGAAGTCCGGGGTGCGCCCGTTGGCCGGATCGCCGAACTTCCAGGGCATGGCGCCCAGGTCGATCACGGCGCCGCCGTTGTCCGCACAGATCCGCGGCACGACGGCGACGACTGTCCTGGTCGTCGGATCGACCGGCGGGCAGGCGGTCGACGCCGCCAGCAAGGCCTCCGCGGCCGCGCGCTGCGACGGGTCGTTCAGCCAGACGAACGCGACGTCGTCGTCGGTGACCTGGCCGTTGCCCAGGTTGTTGCCCGTGACGGGATCGCTGCCGCCGCCGACATAGGCCGTCAGCGTGGTGCCCACGGCATGGCCGATCTTCTTGAGCCGGGCGTGGTCCGCGGGCGACTGGCCGTGCTTGGCGGTCAGCACGAACAACGTCGAATCGCTCAGGTGGCGCGCCGCGAGTGCGGCGCTGAACTTGCCGATCGCCGCGTCCACGTAGGCGATCGCGTCCTTCACGAACGGGTTGGGCGTGAACGCCGCGTCGGCGTAGCCGCCGCCGGACAGGTTGGTGGCCTTCTGCGCGACGCTCAGCGTCTGGAAGTTCGTGCCGAAGATCGTCGGCACGGGCGCGGGAGTTTTGCCGGCCGAATCCTTGCCGTCGATCTCGTTGAGGATGTTCTCCACGTGGATGTCGTCGAATACCTCGGTGTGCAGGTAGGCCGGCGCGATCCCGTCGTACGAACCGGTGAAGTCGTTGCCCGCGGGGCCGTCGATCGAGTTGATCTCGGTGCGGGCCATGTCGTCCACGCCCTTGCCCGACGGGCCATTGACCCAGTCGGTGCCCCACGCGTGCTTGTCGGACCAGGCCGTGTGCGCATGACGCAGGTTCTGCTTGGCAACCTCGAAGATCGTATTGGTCTGGATGAAGTCGTGCGGGTACACCGGCACGCACTTGCCGCCGACCTTGCGGTGCGGGATCTGCTGCGGATTGAAGGCGCCGCCGCCGTCGAGGTGCACCAGCGCACCACCGTTCATCGCGTCGATGCCCACCTGCTCCTGCAGGAAGACTTCGACGCCCTGCGTGCCGGTGCAGTGCGTGTCCGTGCCGGCATACAGCGTGCGGTCGTAGACGTCGTCGTAGAACAGGCCGGTCGAGCGCGGGCCGCCGCCGGTGACCAGCGCGGCCAGACCGGGCACGGAGTCCGACAGGCCCGGCGTGTAGGCATTGGTGTAGGTCACGCCGTGGCGCGCGAGGGCCGCGATGTTCGGGCAGGTCTTGTCCGAAATGCAGCGCGCGAGGTCTTGCTGATGCATGCCGTCGATGCTGACGATGAGTACATGGTCGATGGAATGCCGATGGTCATCGGCCAGGCAGAGTGCGGTGCTGGAGAGCAGCGCGGTTCCGACAAGAAGGGACTTCATGGTGTCTCTCGATGGTTGGTTCTTGGGGCGGGCGACGCGTGGCACGGCTTCACTGGCGAAACTTTCGATTCGCCGTGACCGGCGCGCGAGGCCGCATGCGGAGAAAGCTCATTCACGTGCATGAGCATTGCGCGTCGTCCTGCCAAGTCGGCTCGGGCCTTCACGCAACGCCCCGCCGGCCATGGATGTGACCGAGGGGCCCGCGCAACTTAGGCCTGGCGAGTGACCGATGCGTGACGCGAGGTCCGGTCGGTGTCGAACCTTGCGTGAAGTCGAACGCACTCGGAAAACTCGCAACGCGACAGCGCCGAACTAACGCGCAGCTAATTCGAGTTCGACAGGGACCGCGCGGCAGTCGTTATTCGAGCGCCCGGCAGCTCGAGCACGCGCCTTCGGCACCGGACGCGGCGTTGTCCGACATCGCGCCAGGCGGCCCCTGCGTTGAACAGACGAGCGGCACGGCGAACGCCGACGCCCCAGCCGCACATCGCGCATCCGCGCGCCACGAATGAAACCGCAGGAGACCACCATGGCCCATCGCGTTCCTTCTCATCGCTTCATCTTGCGCCGACCTGTCATCGCGCTGTCGATCGCCGTCGCGTTCGGCTGCGCCGCCACCGGCACGGCGTACGCTCAGGTGTCCGTCGACGTCGGCGTCACGGCGCAGTCCGGTTGGCTCTACGACATCGGTGCCGTCGTGAGCCTGTTCATCGATCCGCCCGTGCAGGAGCCGGAACCGGTGGCGGTGGCGTGGGCACCGCCGCCGATGCTGGTCGAGGAACTGCCGCCGCAGCCCGATCCCTACGCCGTCTGGACGGGGGGCTACTGGACGTGGCAGGGTGACTGGGTGTGGTGTGCCGGCCGCTGGATGGATCCGCCGCGGCAGGAATACGTGTGGGTGCAGCCGTACTACGAGCACCGTGACAGTCGCGTGATCTTCATCCCCGGCTATTGGTCGTCGCCCGAGGTCGAATTCGTCGCGCCGCCGGTCGAGCGGCCGATCGCCTGGGCGTACGTCAACGAAGGGGTCGTGATCGGGCCGGCGCCCGAAGGTCCGGTCGGAATCTTCATTCCGCCGCCGCCCGGCTCGCGCCCTGGCCTGATCGTTCCCGCACCGATCGGCACGCCGCCGGCGGTCGTGATCAGCGCGCCTCCGGTGATGGCGGTCGGCATGCGCGTCACCGGCGCCGTGGCGATCGATGCGCGCCACACCGTCAACGACAACCGCGTGACCAACTATTCGGTCACCAACGTGCGCAACATCACCAACGTGATCGTCGAGGCGCCGGCGGGCGCCACCGCAAGCGGACGCGCATTCCAGGCGCAGGTGCCGCATCAGGCCCACCTTGCCGCCGCGATGCATCCGCAAGTCGCCGCACGCGCGCCGACGCCCGCCATGCGCACGGCAGTCGCTGCCTATGCGCCGGGCCACACGCTGGCCGCGCTGCCCGCGGCGCAGAAGGTGCAGGGCCTGCCCGCCGTGCCATCGCACGGGGCGGCCACCGTGCCGCAGGCCCAGCGCGCAGAGATGGGTCACGCGCCGATGACGCCTGCCGAGGCTCGCCAGACTCGCGCCGGCGGCCATGACGTCGATACCGCGCACCTGCCTTCCGCGGCGGCGAATCCACAAGGGGCGCGAGCGGCGCAGCCTCCGACCACGCTCCAGGCCAGGCCGGGCGCCCAGCCGGCCGAGCCGCAGCGTGCCCTCCAGGAGCCGCCCCAGCAGCGCGCGCAAGTGCAGGAGCAGCAGCGGGCGCAACAGGAGCAGACGCAGCGCGCCGAGCAGCAACGCGGCCAACAGGACGCGCAGCAGCGAGCGCAGCAGGAGCAGGCTCAACGCGCAGAACAGCAACGCGCCCAACAGGAAGCGCAGGCGCGGACGCAGCAGCAGCAGGCTCAGCAGCAAGCCCAGCAGCAAGCCCAGCAGCGAGCGCAGCAGGAGCAGGCTCAGCGCGCAGAACAGCAACGTGCCCAGCAGGAAGCGCAGGCACGGACGCAGCAGCAAGCCCAGCAGCGAGCGCAGCAGGAGCAGGCCCAACGCGCAGAACAGCAACGTGCCCAGCAGGAAGCGCAGGCACGGACGCAGCAGCAGGCCCAGCAACGAGCGCAGCAGGAGCAGGCCCAACGCGCCGAGCAGCAACGCGCCCAGCAGGAGGGTCAGCGGCAACAGCCGCAGCGCGCGCCGCAGGAGCGCGGCGAAGCGGCTCGCCCTCGTGGGGAAGAGGCGAGCCGACCGTCCAACTGAGCGCCCGTCGCGACTGCGAGTCGGGCGACCGGGTCACCGTGTGAACGGACTCGGTGCCTCGACCGCCGACCGCTCCTTCGTCATCCCGTCGCGATCGGGCGATGGGCGAGCGAGGCACGTCGGCCGTCTCTGTCCGGCCAGGGGCTGCCCTTCGTGCGTGACCGTTCTGCGGCAGTCCAAGGCGCGGGCGGAGGGCCATCACGGTGAATCCGCCTCGATTGCCCGGGTCGTCCGGGACGAGATGCTCCAGGGTGGCCAAGCCACTCCCACCAGGCCGTGGACGTATTTGTTGAACGCCGTCGGGCACCCTGCCGAGGCCGTAGCGGATTTTTTTGATACCAGGCCAGGTATCGCAATCGGCAGGCCAGGGAAGAGAGGGCGCAACAGCGGCGACGCGTGCCGACGAGGAATCGTCGACACGCGTCTCGTCATTGCTTCTGGCGTGGGCGCCTCCAGGCGCGCGGGCTCAGGCGATGCGGCGCGCTTCGCCCGTGCCGAACAGGTTGCTGGTGCAGCGGCCGCAGATCGTCGGATGCGCGGCGTCGGCGCCGACGTCGGCGCGCCAGTGCCAGCAGCGCTCGCACTTGGCGTGCGTCGACGGCGTCACCGTGACCACCAGCTCGTCGCCCTCGACCACCGTGACGGCCGACGTGATGGTGACGAACTTGAGGTCGTCGCCGAGCGAGGCCAGCAGCGCGCGATCCTCGGCGTTGGCGGCGATGGTGAGCTCGGCCTGCAGCGACGAGCCGACGCCGCCGTCCTTGCGCACTTCCTCGATCGCCTTGTTGGCCGCCTCGCGGATCGCGTGCACGCGATCCCACTTGGCGATCAGCGCCGAGTCACCGCTCTCGATGTGCCAGAACGTCTCGGTGAAGATCGAGAACGACGCGCCCGGCGCGAAGACCGGGAACGCTTCTTCCGCGGTGAAGCTGAGCATGGGCGCCATCCAGCGCAGCATCGCGTGCGTGATGTGCCACAGCGCGGTCTGCGCCGAGCGGCGCGCGAAGGACTTGGGCGCCGTCGTGTAGAGGCGATCCTTCAGCACGTCGAGGTAGAACGCGCCCAGGTCTTCCGAGCAGTAGATCTGCAGCTTGGAGACGACCGGGTGGAACTCGTAGACCTGGAAGTGCTGCAGGATCTCGGCCTGCAGCTGCGCCGCGCGGGCGAGCGCGTAGCGGTCGATCTCGAGCAGGTCCTCCAGCGGCACCGCATCGGTCTCGTGATTGAAGTCGCTCGTGTTGGCGAGCAGGAAGCGCAGCGTGTTGCGGATGCGGCGGTAGCCGTCGACCACGCGGGCGAGGATCTTGTCGTCGCCGGCGATGTCGCCCGAGTAGTCGGACGCGGCCACCCACAGGCGGATGATCTCGGCGCCCAGCTTGTCGCTGACGGCCTGCGGCTCGATGCCGTTCTTGAGCGACTTGCTCATCTTGATGCCCTTGCTGTCCACGGTGAAGCCGTGGGTCAGCAGGCCGCGGTAGGGCGCGCGGCCGTACAGCGCGCAGGCGAGCAGCAGCGCCGAGTGGAACCAGCCGCGGTGCTGGTCGTGGCCTTCGAGGTAGAGGTCGGCCTCGGGGCCGTCGGAATGGAAGCCCGGGTGCGCCGGCGTGCCCTTGTGCGTGCCGCGCAGCACGTGGAAGAAGGTGGAGCCGGAGTCGAACCAGACCTCGAGGATGTCGGTCGACTTCGTGTACATCGGCGCGTCTTCCGCGCCGAGGATCTCTTCCGTCGTCACGCGGCTCCAGGCCTCGATGCCGCCGCGCTCGACGATGTCGGCGGCCTGGTCGAGGATCTCCATCGTGCGCGGATGCAGTTCGCCCGAATCCTTGTGCAGGAAGAACGGGATCGGCACGCCCCAGCTGCGCTGGCGCGAGATGCACCAGTCGGGGCGGCCGGCGATCATGTCGCGCAGGCGCACCTTGCCGTTCTCGGGATAGAACGTGGTCTGGTCGATGGCCGCGAGCGCCAGCTGGCGCAGCGTGGCCGGGGCCTTGTCCTTGGTGAAGACGCCCTCGCCCTCGTCCATGCGCACGAACCACTGCGCCGCGGCGCGGTAGATCACCGGCGTCTTGTGGCGCCAGCAGTGCGGGTAGCTGTGCGTGATCTGCGACGTGGCGAACAGGCGGCCGGCGTCGCGCAGCGCGTCGACGATGGCCTGCTGCGCCTTCCAGATGAACTGGCCGCCGAACAGCGGCAGCTCCGGCGCGTACACGCCCGAGCCCTGCACCGGGTTGAGGATCTCGTCGATCTTCATGCCGTGGCTGACGCAGGAGTTGAAGTCGTCGACGCCGTACGCGGGCGACGAGTGGACGATGCCGGTGCCGTCGTCGGCGGTCGCGTAGTCGGCGAGATAGATCGGCGACAGGCGGTCGTAGCCCGGATCGACCTCGGCGAACGGATGGCGGAACCTGATCTCGTCCAGCGACTGGCCCAGCGTGGTGGCGATCACCGTGCCGGTCAGGCCGTAGCGCTCCAGGCACTTCTCCACCAGCGCCGACGCCAGCAGCAGCAGGCCGCGCTCGGTGTCGACCAGGCTGTATTCCAGCTGCGGGTTCAGGTTGAGCGCCTGGTTGGCGGGGATCGTCCACGGCGTGGTCGTCCAGATCACGACGAAGGCGTCCTTGGCGAGCGACGGCAGGCCGAAGGCCGCCGCCAGCTTGGCCGGCTCGGCGCACTTGAAGCCGACGTCGATCGTGAAGCTCTTCTTGTCGGCGTACTCGATCTCGAACTCGGCCAGCGACGAGCCGCAGTCGAAGCACCAGTACACGGGCTTGAGGCCGCGGTAGACGAAGCCGCGCTCGATCACGCGCTTGAACGCGCGCAGCTCGCCGGCCTCGTTGGCGAAGTCCATCGTGCGGTACGGATGCTCCCAGTCGCCGATCACGCCCAGGCGCTTGAAGTCGACCATCTGCTGGCCGATCTGCGCGGTGGCGTAGGCACGGCTCCTGGCCTGCATGTCGTCGCGGCTCAGCTTGCGGCCGAACTCCTTCTCGATCGCATTCTCGATCGGCAGGCCGTGGCAGTCCCAGCCCGGCGCGTACTGCGCGTCGAAGCCCATCAGCTGACGGGTCTTGACGATCATGTCCTTCAACACCTTGTTGACGGCGTGGCCCATGTGGATCTGGCCGTTGGCGTAGGGCGGGCCGTCGTGCAGCACGAACAGCGGCTTGCCGACGCGGGCGTCGCGCAGGCGCTTGTACAGGCCTTCCTTCTCCCATTGCTGCACCCAGCCCGGCTCGCGCCTGGGCAGGTCGCCGCGCATCGGGAACGGCGTGTCGGGCAGGTTGAGCGTGGCGCGGTAGTCGGTGGCGGGGGCGGTCTTGTCGGTGTCGGCGGTCATGGCGGTGGCGCGCCGGTGGCGACGCGCGAGAGGCGGTGCGGGGAGCCGTCGAGGACGACGGCGGGGGTGCCGGTTGACCGCGCCGCAAGGCGTGCGCGCGGCCTTGGCGGGCTCAGGCGAGCCCGCGAATAATTCGGTCGCGCGTGGCCTGGCGCCGCGTGGCGGCGTGCCAGCGGCAGGGGGCGAGGCGAAGGCTGAAGGGCAGCGACATGGCGTCCATTCTACCGGCGCAGCGCCCGCGGCGCCGGGGCGGGCGCGGCTGCCGGCGCGCTCGCGCGCGTGACGCGGCGCGCGCGCGGCGCCGCCGACACGGGCGCGGGCGCGGACTCGAGCGGGGGGCACAGCTCGACGCTGGCGGGGTCCAGGCACTCGCCGGTGGCCCAGGTGGCGAGCAGGCGCTCGCGCACCGTGAGCAGGTCCTTGCGTTGCGCGCGCAGCGTCGCGAGCATGTGGTCGACCTCGGCGAGGCGGGTGTCCAGGCGCTGCAGCATCTCGTCGTGCATCTCGGTCTGGGTTCGCGTGCCGCGGTCCACCAGCCCGGCGCGCAGCGTGTCCAGCGTGAAGCCCAGGGCCTGCGCGAGCTGGATGTAGCGCAGCCGGTCGACCGCGTCGGCCGAGTAGCTGCGGTAGCCGTTGGGCGAGCGCTGCGCTTCCGGCAGCAACCCGCTCTGCTCGTAGAAGCGGATCGCGGACGGCGCGAGGCCGGTGGCGGCGGCAAGTTCACCGATCTTCATGGCGGGCTCCGAAAGGGCTTGACCTTCAAGTTGACTTGAATCCTAACATCGCGGCACTTTGCACATTTCCAAGGCTTGACCCTCATGAAATCGCCCGCTTCCCTGCCGCTCTCGACCCCGCTCGCGCTGCCCAACGGCGCCGTCATCCCCAACCGCGTGGCCAAGGCCTCGATGGAGGAGAACATGGCCGACGCCGGCCAGCTGCCCGGTCCGGCGCTGCGCGCGCTGTACTCGGCCTGGGCGCGCGGCGGCGCGGGGCTGATCCTGACCGGCAACGTGATGATCGACGGCCGCGCCATGACCGGCCCCGGCGGCGTCGTGCTGGAGCGCGACACGCCGCGCGAGCCCTTCGCCGCGTGGGCGCGCGACGCACGCGCGGGCGGCGCGCAGGTGTGGATGCAGATCAACCACCCGGGCCGCCAGGTGTTCGCGGCGATGAAGGGCGAGGCCTGGGCGCCGTCGGCCGTGGCGCTCGATCTCGGCAAGCACAGCAACCTGTTCGCGCAGCCGCGCGAGATGACGCCGGCCGAGATCGCCGAGGTCGTCACGCGCTTCGCCGACACCGCCAGGGCGGCCGAGGAGTCCGGCTTCACCGGCGTGCAGATCCACGCGGCGCACGGCTACCTGATCTCGCAGTTCCTGTCGCCGCTGACCAACCGCCGCACCGACGCCTGGGGCGGCTCGCTGGCCAATCGCGCGCGCCTGCTGCTGGACGTGGTCAAGGCCGTGCGCGCGAAGGTGTCGCCGGCCTTCTGCGTGTCGATCAAGCTGAACTCGGCCGACTTCCAGCGCGGCGGCTTCTCGGAGGACGACGCCAAGCAGGTGCTGCGCTGGCTCAACGAGCTTCCGGTCGACCTCGTCGAGCTCTCGGGCGGCAGCTACGAGGCCCCGGCGATGCAGGGCCGCGCCGCCGACGGCCGCACGCTGGCGCGCGAGGCCTACTTCCTCGAGTTCGCGAAGGATCTCGCGGCGGTCGCGACGATGCCGGTCATGACGACGGGCGGCATCCGTCGCCGCGCGGTCGCCGAGCAGGTGCTGGCGAGCGGCGTCGCGATGGTGGGCGTGGCCACGGCGCTGGCCGTGCGTCCCGACCTGCCGGCCGCCTGGTTCGCCGGCCGCGAGACCGACGTCCCGCTGCAGACGGTGGCCTGGAAGGACAAGGGCATGGCCGGCCTGGCGGGCATGGCGCTGGTCAAGCGCCGGCTGCGCGCGCTGGCCGCGGGGCAGGGCGCGCCGCGCGCCTACTCGCCGCTGTTCACGCTGATCGTCGACCAGGTGCGCACGAAGAAGCTGGGCGCGCGTTATCGGCAATGGGCCGGGCGCTGAGGCGTCAGAGCCCGAAGAAGTCGCGCGCCGCGATCACGTCGGCCGCGATGCCGGCCTGCAGCGCGGCCAGCGAGCCGTAGTTGCGCTCCTCGTGCAGCCACTGCACGAGCTCGACGCTGATCAGCCTGCCGTACGCGGCCTCGCGCCCGAGCGGCTCGGGCCAGGCGAGGCAGTGCGTCTCGAGCAGCACGCGGCCGGCCTTCTCGATCGTCGGCCGCACGCCCAGGCTCGAGACCGCCGGCAGCGGCTCGGGCGTCAGGCCGTGCACGCGCGAGACGAAGATGCCCGAGGCCGCGGGCCGGGCCTCCGGCATGCGCAGGTTCAGCGTGCGGAAGCCGTCGCCGGCGCCGCGCGTCGTCGCGCCGAGCTCGCGGCCCAGCTTGCTGCCGTGGGCCACGCGTCCGCTGACGGAATAGGGCCGGCCCAGCAGCGATGCCGCCTTCGCGAGATCGCCGGCGGCCAGCGCCTCGCGCACCGCGGAACTCGACACGCGCAGGCCGTGCACTTCGTAGCTCATCATGCGCGCGACGTCGAAGCCCAGCGCGCCGCCCGCGGCGTCCAGCATCGCGTAGTCGCCCGCGCGCTTCGCGCCGAAGCGGAAGTCGTCGCCCACCAGCACGTAGCGCACGCCCAGGCCCTTCACGAGCACGTTGGCGATGAAGGCATCGGGCGACAGCGACGCCAGGTGCTCGTCGAAGCGCAGCAGGATCACGTGGTCGATGCCGCAGCGCTCCAGCTCGACGACCTGGTCGCGCAAGGTGGCGATGCGCGCCGGCGCGAGTTCGGGCTTGCCGGCGCGGCGGGCGAAGAAGTCGCGCGGGTGCGGCTCGAAGGTGAGCACGCAGGCGGGCACGCCGCGATGGCGCGCCTCGTTGCGCAGCAGCGCCAGCATCGCCTGGTGGCCGCGATGGACGCCGTCGAAGTTGCCGATGGTCAGCGCCGTGCCGCCTTTCGCGAGTGCGAGGGTGGCGAGGGAGCTGAGGCCGCGGTGGATCTGCATGGCGTGATTATCGGCGCTCGCGTGCGGCTGTCGCACAACGCGGAAACCGGAACTATTTCCTTGGTGGCCGGTGCCGGCATCGACTACAAACGGATCGTGCAATTCAAAGACGAACGCCTGAAGGCGTCGTTGGGTCCGGGGCCGGCGAATGGGAGTTCGCCCGGCCCTTTTTATTGGGCTCGGGCGCGGCGAAAGCGAGCGCGGAGCGTGCCGATGATGAACGTAAGCCAGCCCACTAGCGCTAGTGCCGTCGACAAAAGAAAGAGGCCGAGCGTCATCACGCCGCTGACGATTTCCCATGCAATCGCAGGCCACATTAGCAGGTGCAGTAGCGTGGCGGAGGTTTGCACGAGGACCGCAGCACGCATGATGCGTCGGCCACGGAGCGGCGCGGCTGCGAACCAGCCCGTGAGCTTGTGCACCGACATGACAATGACTGCTGCGATCACGCTGCCCAGCAGCCAAGGCGCGACCCAGGGCACTTCGTTGCAGAGAAACACGTGGGATTCAAAGAATTGTTCTGGGATCAGTCCGCTGGAGGCCATCCTTTGCACTGGCTGCCAGAACAACCACGAGAACAACGCGCCCAGCGAGAGTATTCGATACGTCATGGAGCATTGTGGCTTGCGCGGCGTGGCGAACAGGCGTCGCTCGTTCAGACAGCGAGGTACCGATCTACCAGCTCGCCCAGCGCCTCGCGCGAGAACGGCTTGCTGAGGTAGTCGTCCATCCCGGCCTCGAGGCAGCGTTCGCGCTCACCCGCGGCGGCGCTGGCGGTCAGCGCCACGATCGGCAGGCGTTGCTTCTGGCGCAGGCGCGTCTCGCGCGCGCGCCAGAGCCGGGTCGCCTCCCAGCCGTCCAGGACGGGCATCTGGCAGTCCATGAACACGAGGTCGAACGCGGCCGCGCCCATGCGCGCGAGCG
Source organism: Scleromatobacter humisilvae (assembly GCF_023231945.1). Classification (GTDB taxonomy): domain Bacteria; phylum Pseudomonadota; class Gammaproteobacteria; order Burkholderiales; family Burkholderiaceae_C; genus Scleromatobacter; species Scleromatobacter humisilvae. The sequence goes on along the minus strand of NZ_JAJLJH010000001.1, from coordinate 317,328 downwards.
CCTGCTCGCCGTCGACGGCCAGCTCCGCGTCGACGCCCATCTGTTCGAGCATGCCGCGCACCACGAGCGCGTTGACCTCGTTGTCCTCGACCACCAGCACGCGGCCGACCCGCGCGACGGGCTCGGCCGAGGCCTCGCCGGCGGCGGCCAGTTCCTCGCTGAGCGACGGGCGCGGCGTGGGCGTGCGCGGCGTCGGGCGGAACGCGATCGTGAACTCGAAGGTCGTGCCGACGCCCGGCACCGAACGGCAGGTGACGTCGCCGCCCATCGCGCGCGCGAGCCGGCGCGAGATCGTCAGGCCCAGGCCAGCGCCCGAACGCGCGGGCGCGGTGCTGGACGGGCCCTGCTCGAAGGCGTCGAAGATGCGCTCGATGGCCTCCGGCGGGATGCCCTCGCCTGTATCGCTGACGCGAAAGCGCAGCAGCCCGTCGCTCATCGCCACCGCGACACCGACACCACCGCGCGCGGTGAATTTCAGCGCGTTGCCGATCAGGTTGTGCAGCACCTGCTTGACGCGCGACGCGTCCATCAGCGCCGCGGCCGGCAGGCCCAGGTCGAAGATGACCTCGAAGGCGAGGTCGCGCTCCTCGGCCACCGGCTGCAGCAGGTCGGTGACGTCGCGCACCGTCTGCGCGATCAGCGTGGGCTGCGCGTTGAGCTCGATGCGGTCGAACTCGATGCGCGAGAGATCGAGCAGGTCGCCGATGACGTTGACCAGGTGCTCGGCGGAGTGGCGCAGCACGTCGAGCCGCTGGCGTTGCAGCGTCGAGAGCGTCTCGACCGCCACCAGCTGCGTCATGCCGATGATGCCGTTCAGCGGCGTGCGCAGCTCGTGGCTCACCGACGCCAGGAAGCGCGTCTTGGCGGCGTTGGAATGCTCCGCGTAGACCAGCGCGCGGCGACGCTCCTCGGCGATGGCGGCGTTCTCGAAGCGCAGCCGCATCGCCTCGGTGAAGCGGCGGTGGCTGTTGCGCGCCTCGACGAACAGCAGCGCGCCGTAGATCACCAGCCCCGCGGCGGTGTAGCGAGCCAGCAGCGTGGGCGTCAGCGCCTGTTGCTCGACGAGCGGCCCCAGAACGAGCACCATCGACAAGCCCGAGGTCAGCCGGTCCGCGGACAGCGCGATCGCGCCGGCCGAGGCCACGGCCACCAGGGCCGCCAGCAGGACGCCGTTGATCGCGGGGTCGGCGGTCGGCATGCACAGCGCCGAGAGCAGCCCCCACGACACCGAGTCGAGCACGACGCCGGCGACAAAGCGCGACTTCCAGTGCCGCTGCCGCAGCGAACGATGGCGGTCGCGCAGGAACAGCCGGCCATCGACGAGGCGCGCGGCCGTCAGCGCGATCTTGATCGCCAGCCACGTGGCCAGCAGCAGACGCGGCACGCTGGACGCCAGCAGCACGCCGGTCACCACCGTGAACGCGAAGCCGCCGAACAGCATCGGCTCCGTGATCGCGTACAGCGAACTGAGGCGCTCGAAGCCGATCTGCCGCTCGATCGCGGCCGGCGCCTCGCGCGCGCTCGTGCCCGCGTCCGCGGGCGGCGCGGGGATCGGGCTGGATTGAATGCCCACGGAGGAATCTGTCAGGCAACGGCGGCAGGCGTCATGCGCCGCAGTCTAGCGAGTTTCCACTGTCACGGTCGCGTCACGCCGCGAAGCGAGTGGCGCTGTTTCAGGCGAAGACGCCGGCGGTATCGAGCATGCGGGCACTGACTTCCCCGATGTGGTGCATCGTGTCGCCGAACTGCATCTCCATGGTCGTCAGCCGCTTGAAGTAGTGGCTGCCGATGTATTCGTCGGTCATGCCGATGCCGCCGTGCAGCTGGATCGCCTGCTGGCCGAGGAAGCGCGCGCTGTTGCCAAGCTGCACCTTGGCCTGGGCGACGGCGCGGCGCCGCACGTCCGGGGCCTCGCCCAGCTTGAGCGTCGCGTAGTAGCTCATCGAGCGCGCGAGTTCCAGCTGCATCTTCATGTCGGCGAGACGGTGGCGCAGCGCCTGGAAGGTGCCGATGGCCACGCCGAACTGCTTGCGCGTGTTGAGATAGTCGACGGTCAGCTCGAACAGCTTGTCCATCGCGCCGACGGCCTCGGCGGCCAGCGCCGCGATGCCGATGTCGATGGCCAGCTCCAGCGCCGCGAAGGCCGGGCCGGCGGCGACGAGCAGCGTGGCCGGGCTGTCGGCCAGCGTGACTTCGGCGGCGCGCGAGCCGTCCTGCAGCGCGTAGCCCTGCGTCTTCACGCCGGACGCGCCGCGTTCGACGAGGAACAGCGCGATGCCGGCGGCGTCATCGGCCGCGCCGCTGACGCGCGCGCTGACGATGAACGCGTCGGCCTGGTCGCCGATCGTCACGAGGCTCTTGGTGCCGCTGAGCGTCCAGGCGTCGCCGGCCTGCGTGGCCTTCGTGTCGACGCGGTTCAACTTGTAGCGCGCCGCGCGCTCCTGGTACGCGAGCACGACGCGCGCCTCGCCCGACGCGATGCGCGGCGCCCAGTTCGCGCGCACGTCCGCAGGCGCCTGCGCCATCACGGACGCGGCGACCAGGGCCACCGCCGCCACCGGCTCCAGCACCAGGCCGCGGCCGAGCGCCTCGAGCGCCAGCATTGCCGCCACCGGGCCCATCGCCATGCCGCCGTCGTCCTCCGACGTGCCCAGCCCCAGCAGGCCCAGCTCGGCGATCTCGCCCCAGGCCTCGGCGCTGAAGCCGCCCGCCCTGGCGATCGCCGTGCGGCGCTCGAAGCCGTAGCCGCGCTCGACCCAGCGCTGCACCGCTTCGCTGAGTTGTTGTTCGTCGTCGCTGAATTCGAAATTCATGTCACACCCCGAGAATCGTCTGCGCGACGATGTTGCGCTGGACTTCGTTGGACCCGCCGTAGATCGTCGTCTTGCGGGTGTTGAGGTAGTTGGCCGCCAGCGGGGCGCAGTGCGCCGCGCCGACGTAGTCGCCCTGCCAGCCGGCCTCCATCGCGTCCTCGATGAAGGGCAGGCTGAACGGGCCGCCGGCCAGCATCAGCAGCTCGGTGTAGCGCTGCTGGATCTCGCTGCCGCGGATCTTCAGCAGCCCGGCGACGTCCAGCGCCTTCTTGCCGCCCGCCTGCGCGCTCAGCACGCGCAGCACCATCATCTCGAGCGCGACGATGTCGACCTCGAGCAGCGCGATCTGGTCGCGGAAGCGCGGGTCGTCGTAGACGCCCTCGGCCGCGGCGATCCGCTTGAGCCGCTCCAGCTCGCGCTTGGCACGGTTGACGTCGGCGATGTTGGTGCGCTCGTGCGCCAGCAGGTACTTGGCGTAGGTCCAGCCCTGGTTTTCCTGGCCGACGAGGTTCTCGATGGGCACCTCGACGTTGTCGAAGAACACCTCGTTGACCTCGGCCTCGCCGTCCATCAGCACGATGGGGCGCACGGTGACGCCGGGGGACTTCATGTCGATCAGCAGGAACGAGATGCCCGTCTGCGGCTTGCCCTCGGTGGTGGTGCGCACCAGGCAGAAGATCCACTCGCCGTACTGGCCCAGCGTCGTCCAGGTCTTCTGGCCGTTGACGATGTACTTGTCGCCCTCGCGGATCGCGCGCGTCTTGACGGAGGCGAGGTCGGAGCCCGAGCCGGGCTCGCTGTAGCCCTGGCTCCACCACACGTCGCCCGAGGCGATGCCGGGCAGGAACTTCTTCTGCTGCTCGGGCGAGCCGAACGCCATGATCACCGGCGCCACCATCACCGGCCCGAACGGCACGATGCGCGGCGCGCCCGCCAGCGCGCATTCCTCCTCGAACAGGTGGCGCTGGATCGCGTCCCAGCCCGGCCCGCCGAACTCCTTGGGCCAGCCGTAGCCGAGCCAGCCCTTGCTGCCGAGGATCCTCGCCCAGCGCTGCATGTCGTCACGCGACTGGCGCAGGCCGTTGTGCACCTTGTGGGCGATGTCCTCGGGCAGGTTGGCCGCCACCCAGGCCCGGATGTCGGCGCGGAACGCCTGTTGTTCGGGCGTGAAATCGAGATCCATGGATCGTGTCTCCTGCGCCGGTTGGTGGCGCAGGGCGTGTTTTAGCACGGTCGTGCGAATTTCGGTGTCGTGGCTGCGACAGGAGATTCGCCGGCGAACCCGTGAGCCTGCCGGCCACCCGCGAGCCGCTCCGACAGGGTCGGGATTGACGCTTCCGGGCAAGGTGCTACTGTCGCGGCCCAACTCATCACATGCGGCACCGTGGAGTGGCGGGCCGCCGGAGACATCGATGTACGAAGCCCACTTCGGGCTGGCGGAACTGCCGTTCCGCATCGCGCCGGATCCACGCTTCTATGTCGATGCAGCACCGCATCGCGCGGCGATCCGTGCGTTGCTGGACCGACTCGGCCGCGGCGAGGACTTCACGCCGCTCATCGGCGAGTTCGGCATGGGCAAGACCACCGTCGCGCGACGCCTGCTCGAGGAGGCCGACCCGGCGCGGCATGTCGTCGCCGAGCTGCCGCACGTGCGGGTCGAGGGCGACGAGTTGCTCGACCGCATCGCGGAAGCGCTCGGCATGCGCCGCGCGAAAGGGGCGCCGCCGATGGGCGCCCTGATCCCCCAGTTCGAGGCACTCGCGCGCGACGGGCGCGATGCATGGCTCCTCGTCGACGAGGCGGACTCGCTGAGCGTCGGCGCGCTGAACCGCCTGCGCAAGCTGTCGTCCGTGCGCGTCGACGGCCGCGCGGCGCTGCATGTCTTCCTGGTGGGACGTTCGGCACCCGCGGGCATCGCCGAGCTCCGGCGCATCGGACGGCCGCTCAACATCGGCGCGCCCGTGCGCATGGGGTCGCTGGATGCCTACGACACGCGCGAATACATCCTGGAGCGCCTGCGCCGCGCGGGCTGGGCAGGCCGCCCCCTCTTCGACGCGCGCACGACGGCGGAGATCCACGCGCGCTGCCTTGGCAGCCCGGGACGCATCAATCGCCTGTGCGGACGCATGCTGCTGCACCTGTTCATGCAGGGTCGCCACGAGATCGACCTGCAGGTCGTGTGCGAGGTGGACGAGTTGCTGCACTCCGAGCTGAACGGCGAACCCGCGGCGCTCGAGATGCCGCCGCTGCCACCGCCGCGTCCGCGCGCGGACACTGCCCCGCCCGTGCTGTCCACGAAGGTTGGCGACCTGGACCTGGACATCCAGGTGCCACCGGCCGCGCCGATCAAGGACGTCGCGCCTGCGCGGCGCCCGGCGGAACCGCGGCGCGCGGTGGCGGTGCGGCCCGCGCCGCCCGTTCGGCGCGTGCCGAGCCCGCAGCGCCGCGGGCTGCCGCGAAGCGTCGCGGTGGTCGCCCTGCTGGTCTGCGGCGGCGTGCTTTGGCATTCGATCCTGCGCGTGGCGGGCGCCTATTCGGAGCAGTCCCGCTTCGCGGCAGCGGCGGCGGCGTTTTCCAGGCAGGAGACGGCGGCGGCGCAGACGACGACGACCTCCGCGTTGCAGGCCGGCCCCGCGGCCGGGCCGATCGCGCCGACTCCGGATGCCTTGGCGGCCGCGCGGCGGGCCATCGACGAGGCGCCGACGGGCGCGGGGCCGGCGCCATCCGCCGCGGTTGCCCAGTCCGGGCCGCCCGACGCGGCGCCCGCTGCCAGCGTCGCCGGAACTGCGGCGCATACACCACGGACGTCGCCCCGACGCAAGATCCAGACGGCCTCGGCCATCAAGCCCGCCGCGCGGCCGCGGGAGCAATAGCCGGCCGCCTGGGCCTCAGTCCCTGAAGTTGTCGTACTTCAACGGCTGATCCGGAAACTCCTTGCGCAGCAACGCGATCCCCACCTGAAGGTCGTCGCGGTTCTTGCCGTTGACGCGCACCGTGTCGCCTTGGATCGAGCCCTGCACCTTGAGCTTCGCTTCCTTGATCGCCGTGACGATCTTCTTGGCCAAGGTCGAATCGATGCCGGCCTTGATCTTGTAGGTCTGGCGCACCTTGTCGCCGCCGATCTTCTCGATCTTGGCGTCCATGTCGAGGAAGCTGACGAGCACGTTCTGCTTCGTCAGCTTGCCCAGCAGCACGGTGCTGATCTGCTCGATCTGGAAGTCGCCGTCGCCGATGAGCTGGATCTCCTTTTCCTTCTCCTTCAGCTCGACGGCGGCGCTGGTGCCCTTGAAGTCGAAGCGGGTGCCGATCTCCTTCTTGGTGTTTTCCACCGCGTTCTTGATGGCGGGCATCTCGGGTTCGAGGAGGACGTCGAAGCTGGGCATGGAGGCAATTCCGGAAGACTGAAACGGTGGGTGAGGCGAGACCTGCGAAAATTCTGCCATGTCCTCAGCCCCCTGGCTCGAAACCGATGTCTCGTTGAAGGCCTTGAACACCTTCGGCCTGCCCGCGACCGCGCGTCGCCTCGCGCGCATCCGCGAGGACGCCGACGTGCGCCGCGTGCTCGATTCGCCCGAGGTCGGGCGCGCCGCCAAGCTCGTGCTGGGCGGCGGCAGCAACCTCGTGCTGACGCGCGACGTCGACGAGGTCGTGCTCAAGGTGGAGGTCGGCGGCCTGCGGCTGGTGCAGACGCGCGACGACGCCTTCATCGTCGAGGCCGGCGCCGGCCTCACGTGGCACGACGTCGTCACCGAGACGATCGCGCGCGGCTGGCCGGGCCTCGAGAACCTGGCGCTGATCCCCGGCACGGTGGGCGCGGCCCCGGTGCAGAACATCGGCGCCTACGGCCTGGAGATGGCCGACCGCTTCGATTCGCTCGATGGCGTCGATCTCGTCACCGGCTTGGGGATCACGCTGAACCGCGCGCAATGCCTGTTCGGCTACCGCGACAGCGTGTTCAAGAACGTGCTCGCCGGCAAGGCGATCATCACGCGCGTGCGCTTTCGCCTGCCGCGGCCGTGGCAGCCGGTGCTGGGCTATCTCGAGCTCGAGCGCAAGGTCGCCGAGACGGGCATCGCCGAGCCGTCGCCGCGCCAGGTCCACGACTGGATCTGCGGCATCCGGCGCGCCAAGCTGCCCGACCCGGCGGTGATCGGCAATGCGGGCAGCTTCTTCAAGAACCCGATCGTCAGCGAGGACCAGTGCCGCGACATCATCGGCCGCGATCCGCATGTCGTGCACTACCCGATGGCCGACGGCACCTTCAAGCTGGCGGCGGGTTGGCTGATCGACGCCTGCGGCTGGAAGGGCAAGTCGATCGGGCGCGCCGGCGTCTACGAGAAGCAGGCACTGGTGCTGGTCAATCGCGGCGATGCGATCGGCGCCGAAGTGGTGACGCTCGCCAAGGCGATCCAGGAGAGCGTCTACGGCCGTTTCGGCATCCGTCTGGAACCGGAACCAGTGGTTCTCTGAACCCGTGCCCGGCAGGCAGGCGTCTCCTGCGTTAGAGTGCACGCGCGGCATGCCGTCGTGCAGCGCCAACGTCGAACAACACCAGGAGATCCTTTCGATGACGATCGCGGCCTTTCGCAAACCTTCCCTCTCGGTCGGCGCCAGCGTCGTCTTCGGTTCGGTCCTGATGCTCACCTCCCTGGCCGCGCCGGCGTTCCAGGCCGATTCGTCGACGGGCCGATCGAGCACCGCGCCCGTGATGAAGGGCACGACCGGCCGCCAACTGTGGCGCCTGGCCGACTACACGACCGTCGAACTGGTCGCGCGCGAACCGGGCGCGGCCGACAACCAGCATCCGTGGACGATCGATCCGGACACGCTGCGCTCGTGGCTGCAGCGGATCAACGTGCTGCGCAACGGCAAGCCCAGGCCGCTGTTCGCGAGCGACGAGCTCTACAAGATCTCGCCGGCCATCGCCGAGGCGCTGGCCAATGCACGCTCCGACCAGGACATCGCGCTCGTGAGCTCGGCGCACCACGAGGACAACAGCTTCTTCAGCATGTCGGCCGTCACGGCGCGGCTGTTCGTCGTCGACGGCCACCTGAACATGATCGTGCACGACGCCCGCGTCGACTTCTACGACGCCGCGCGCGGCAGCGGCATGGCGCCGCACTTCACGAGCGGCTCGCGCACATCGGAAGGCACGTGGCCGGTGATCAGCGCGGGCGCGACGAACAAGCGGGCCGACTGGCTGCTGCTGGGCCTCGTGCCGACGCCGCCCGAGCCGCCGCGCCCGGTGGCGCCCCCGCCCGCGCCCGCGCCCGCGGCGCCGGTCGTGCCGCCCGCCCCGGCCATGGCGGCGCCCGCCGCGCCGGCCGCCCCGGCGGTCGTCGCGCCGATCCCGCCGTCGCCACCCGCGCCGGCCGCACCCGCGGCGGCCAACGACGCCGAGCAGCGGCTGCTGACGATCAAGCGTCTCTACGACAAGGGCCTGCTCACCAAGTCCGAGTACGAGAAGAAGCGCGCGGAGATCATCAAGGGGCTGTGACCGTCGCCGCGAGCGACTGCAGCGCCAGCGCGTTGGCGGTCGCCGCGCCAGAGGCCGTGTTGTCGAAGATGACCCAGGGCACGGCGCCCGGCGGCCACGCGGCCAGTTGCCCGGCTTGGCGCGCCAGCCAGCCGTCGTCGTAGCTCGACCAGTACACGCGCGGCGATCCATGCCAACGGTAATAGAGCAGCGCGCCGACGCCGTCGCCGTCCGGCCCGAGCCAGCCGCCCGGGCGCGCCGCCGCGGCGATGCGCGCCGGATCGGCCGCCACGCGCGACACGCGCAGGCGCGCGAGGGCGCGGTCGGCCGCCGGCTCGAACCAGCTCGCGTGGCGCGGCTCGCAGGCGAGCGGCCCGTCCCACGACTCGCGCAGCAGCGCGAAGAAGGTGCGCGCGACGCGGGCGTCCCAGGCCAGCGACGGCGGCAATTGCACCAGCAGCACGCCCAGCCGGTCGCCCAGTCCGACCACCTCGTCGAGGAAAGCGCGCAGCGGCTTGCGCGCGCCGCGCAGCGCGGCGTCGTGCGTGATGGCGCGCGGGAGCTTCACGGCGAAGCGGAATTGCGGCGGCGTCATGCCGGCCCATCGCGCGTAGGTCTCGACCTGGTGCGATCGATAGAACGAGCTGTTGATCTCGACGCATGCGAAGCGGCGCGCGTAGCGTTCCAGGTGCGGGCCGTCGCCGGGGAACTGCTCGGCGACGTCGCGCGGAATGCTCCACGCCGCGGTGCCGATGTACGGGGTGTTGCAGGGCTTGCGCATGTACACGCCTTGAGCAAGCACCGCGCCCGTCTGCAAAGAAAAACGCCCCCGACCGAGGTCGGAGGCGCGCAAGGACGGACGACGTGCTTGACGGCGTCATCCGCCGCGACGCCCGGCGTTGGGGCCGGGAGCCGTCACTCGACGCGCGGCCGGGCGCAAACCCGTCCGGCGGCGCTTCTGCGAAGTGGACACGAGAGGCGGTGAGCGGGCACCGCGCGCCTCGCGCGTCGTTCCTGGGATGGCGGCCACGACGCGCCCCAGCCGGGCGAGCACGACCCGGCGCGGCGCGCCCTGGCGCACTCGACACTGTTCATCGGCCGATTTGCCGTGGAGTTGAATGCTTCGAGGGGCGCGAGGCGGGCGGACCGGACGATCGTCACCGCCGTCCGGCGCCAAATACCCGATTTCGGGGCTGTCCGGACACGGGCAGTTTTCGTCCACTGGCGCACGATGGACGCACATCCCGCTTCCCGGTCGCTTGCACCATGAGCTCCGCCACTCGAATCGTCGTCTCCCCGCCGCCCGGCGCGGTGCGCGCGCGCGCCACGCACGCACGACCGGCCGTCCCGACGCGAGCGCCGCTGGGGGCATTCGCGTCGACGCTGCTCGGCACCGTGGCCGGCCTCGTGACCGGCGCCGTATTCGTTGCCGGCGCGCCGGCCGTCGGCAGGACGCCGACCGCGGACGCCGCGCCGGCGGCGATGCGTGGCGCCGCCGCGGGCCAGGCTCGTGGCGAAGCGGCGGCGTCGGTGTCCGCGATCCTGACCCCGGCGATCGATGCCGGCGTTGTGCCGGCACCGGATCCCGAGGGGGCCCGCCCATGAAACGGCTCGATCTCGACCTCGAACTCAAGCCCGAGCCGCCAACGGCCTCTCCGGCGGTGCTGGCCGCCCGCCAGCGACGCGCGCTGGTGGTCGGCCTGGGCGGCGGCCGCGAAAGCGATTCGCCGATGGCCAAGTCGTCGTTTGCCGAGCGTCGCCTGCGCTCGTCCGACACGGCCGCCACCCGCTTCGTCGATCCGATTCCAGGCACCGGCTTGGCGCCGCTGCCGGGCGAGGTGCTCGCGGCGGCGACGACGACTGGCTCGCCTCCCGCAGCGGCCGCCGCGTCGACCGCCGCGGGCCTGCGCCTCGACGACGCGCTCGTCGTCCCGGCGGGCGCGCTCATTCGGGGCTATGTGCGCTGCCGGGCCTTGCTGCTGGTGGGCGACGTCGTCGGCAACGTCCACTGCACGGCCGGGCCCGTGGTCATCCGCTCGGGCGCCAGCCTGAAAGGGCGACTGGTGGCCTCGGGCGATGTCTATGTCTGCGGCACCGTCGGCGACACCGGCGGCGGCGCCGTCATCACCACGCGCGGCAAGCTCACACTGGCGCCGGGGGCGCGGGTGGACGGCGATGTGCGCAGCGGGTGGCTCGACCTGTACGACGGGGCGATGCTCAATGGCGCAGCCAAGGGCTGCGAAGACTGACCAAGGCGCTGCGTCGCCGACTGGGCGGCGTTGATCTGGGCGGCGAGGGCTGCGAGGGCTGACAAGGGCGCCCGCTCGGGACCGTCGCATCCTTCGGATTGAAGCGGCGGCGACGAGCCGGGACGGCGCAAGTCGAGTCGTCGTTCCGGAGCGTGCACACCAACGCCGGTTCCGGGCATGGGGGGGGCGCCGGGCCTTGCGATCGAGACGGGCGTCCCGCGGATCCCCCTGCGGGCGATCGTGCCGCTGACGATCACGCCCAGTGGCATCCTGACCGGCCGCCTGACACGGTTCTGGCTGCTGCCGCCGTCGTTCCTCGGGGCGCAGCCGCGGGCATCGCGCGGTCGAAGCGGTCGGCAATCTCGCGGGCTTCGTGAGCCCGTGGCGGGATCGAGACCGCGACCGTCAGTACCGACAGTGCTTTGTACGTGATCGCGGTGGGTCCCGGTCTGACTCGGCGGCGTCGCTGTCCGACCCCGAGGCGCGCCATCCGGGGCCGATGGGCGGCTCGCGCGACACGGACGACGTCGCGATGGCCGCGTCGTTCGCATGGAGCGGGCTGGATGCCGGCCGCCGTTCCGCGATCGGCCGGACCCGCTCTGGAACCGGGCCGGCAAGCATCAGTCGGCGCCATCGTTCGCGCCCGTTGGAACGCCGTCCCTGTGCCGTGCATTCACTTCCCGCACCCGCTCGCCGACCACCTGTCTCCGCTGGCACGCCAGCTCCTTGAATCCGTGCAGCGCGCGCCGGCAGTCGCTCAGCAGCGCGCTGCGATGCGCGGCCGCCACCAGGCCCAGCAGCCACGCCATCTCGAGACGCGCCAGCGTTTCGTCGGCCTGGATCAGCAGCGCGAGATAACGATGCGCGGTGGGGCTGACGATCGTGGCCTGGAAGCGCGCCGGGCGGGCGAATGCGAGGCGGGCGCTGGCCGGGGCGTGGCTGGCGAGGGTCGCGTCCAGGTCGGTCGCGATGCGTCGCAGCAGGGCCAGCACGTCGTCGGTGCGATGCTGCAGCGCGGCGAGCGCGTCGCTCAGGCAGGCGCGGTCGAGGCCCTGCACGCGGCGGCTCGTCTCCAGGCCGTGCAACTGCCGCGACACATAGACGAAGTCGCGCCGGAAGACCTGGCGCACGAGGCTGGTGCACAGGTCGAAGTCGAGGCGCAGCGCGGCGCCCTGGGTTCGGCGTGCGAGCAGCCAGAGTTCGGCGTCGCGCGGGGCAAGCTGCGGCGGCGTGCGCGACGTGTCGCCGCCCGGTTCGGGCGCGTCGACCAGCGGCAGTTCGACATGCTCGTGCGTCTCGATCGCCGCGCCGCGTCGGCGCCAGCGCGCGCCGCAGGGCAGGACGGTGCTGTCGATGGTCGGCGCGGGCCGCTCGGCGATGGCGGGTTGAAGGGTGTTGTTGACGTCCACGTCGGCCTCCGTTGAAGGCTTCCACGGTAAGTCCGAAGTGCGCAGGCACCGCGCGGCAAACTGGCCGATAAACAGCGTGAATTCCACCGGCGCCGACAGGCCGCCCGAAGTCGCCGCGGCGTCGCGGCGCGCCAAATGCCGCATTTCGGGGCCTGATGTCACCGGCGACGGCTCCAGGCTGACAACTCGCCGTCGATCGCGGTCGCGGACGGCACCCCGCTCGTATCATCGCCGGACGAACCCCGTCCGTGTCGGCATCGACACGGCGCCCGGAGATTTCAACCTGTCCATCAAGCCCGTCACCGTCGCGAACTCCGCAGCCGTCGTCCCCGCGCCTCCCGCGGCACGCGCGGCGGCGCCGGTGTCCGCGCCCGCCACGGCGCCGGCGCCCGCGCGCGTCACGCGGCGCGTGCGCGACGCAGGCCCGTGGGCGCTGGCCATGCCATGGCTGATGGGCGCCGTGCTGGTGCTGGCGGCCTACCTGGCCTGGTTCACGGTGGATCTGCTTCAGAACCGCCTGCACGAGTCGAGCATCAAGTTCGACGCCACCGTGCATCGCTTCGAACGCTTCTGGACGCTGCACGACGCCGCCAAGGAGGCCGTGCTGGCCGTCAAGTGGGACCTGGCCGCGAGCGAATCGCGGTCCGCGGCCGACAGCCTGCAGGCCGATGCCTTGCGCTTCGCGCAGACGTCCAACGCGTTGCAGGCGGAGATCGGGCAGCCCGGGCCATTGATGTTGTCGCAGGGGCCGGCCTGGACGCAGGCGGTGGCCACGCTGTCCGACGACCTGCAGCCCGCGCACGTCGCGTACGAGCGCGCGCACGCCCCGGCGCACGCGCAGGCCGTGCTGGACGCGCTGGCGCGCATCGGCCGGGAGGCGCGCCAGCGGCAGTCGATGTCGGCCGTGTTCCTCGACGAGGTGGAGGACGTGCGCCACCAGGTGCTGATCGCGATCTCGGTGATCGTGGCGATGCTGGTGCTGGTGGTCGCGCTGGCCGCGCAATGGGTGCTGGTGGCGCGCCGCGAGCGCGCGAGCCGCGGACGGGCCGAGCACCTGGCCGAGGTGGCCGAGGCCGAGCGCGCGCGCGCCGAGACCGCGGACCGCGAGAAGGGTCGCTTTCTCGGCATGCTCAGCCACGAGCTGCTGACGCCGTTGCAGTCGATCTGGAGCACGATCGACGTGATCGAATCGCGCGGCCGTGTCGAGGCGACGGAGCCGTCCTTCCGGCGCCTCAAGGAGGCCACGCGCTCGCTGCGCGGCCGCATCAGCGACCTGCTGGACTTCGCCAAGATGTCGTCGGGCCGGCTGGAGACCCGCATCCGCGGCTTCCAGCTGGACAAGCTGATCGACACCGCGCTGCGCGACGTCGAGGAAGTGCTGGCCGACCGCAACCTCGACGTGCACTGGGAGGCCGGCCCGGAGCTGAGCCAGCGCCTCTATTCCGACCCGGCGCGGCTACGCCAGGTGATCGACAACCTGCTGACCAACGCGATCAAGTACACCGAACGCGGCGGCATCTCCATTTCCGCGCGTCTGCTGGCGCAGGAAGGCGTGATGCGCATCGAGATCGCCGACACCGGCGTGGGCATCGATCCGGCGGCGATGGCGCGCCTGTACGAGCCGTTCTACCGGTCGCCGCTGACGGCCGGCATGGCCGAGGGCAGCGGCCTGGGCCTGGCCGTGGTGCGCAGCCTCGTCGACCTGATGGGCGGCACGATCCGCTTCGATTCGCAGGTCGGCCAGGGCACGGTCGTCACCCTCGAGGTGCCGATCACCGAAGGCACCGACGGGCTGGTGGTGGACGCGCCGGCGCGTGTCGACGCGCGGCGGCCGGTGCTGGTCGTCGACGACTCGCGCGACGCGCGGCGCGCCATCGCCGACGTGATCCGATCGCTGGGCATCGAGGTCGTGGAGGCGGCCGACGGCACCAGTGGCCTGGCCGCGGCCGCCGCCGGCGATTTCCAGGCGATCTTCCTGGATCTGCAGATGCCCGACCTCACGGGCCTGCAGGTGGCGCAGCGGCTGCGCCAGGCGGGCGATCGGCACCAGAACACCTTTCTCGCGCTCGTCTCGGCCTACAACGATCTCGACGACGCCACGCTGGATCGCCTGTTCGACGCGCGCATCGACAAGCCCGCGGGCCGCAAGGAGCTGATGGCGGCGTTGGGCCTGGCCGCGCAGGCGCGTGCCTCGCCGTGAACGAAATCGAGCGCGTCGCGTGCGTCGCACGCACCGGCACGCGTCACTCGTCACGCGAGCGTGGGTGAAATGTCACCGCGGACGCTTCGACAGCGATTCAGGCCAGCGACTGGTCGGACGCCGACGCGCCGTTGCGCCAGACCTTGGCCACGCTCAGTTGCAGCACGCGGGCGTCGCTGCTGGCGCGGTGGCGGCGCAACTGCAGGTTGCGCGCGACGATCTCGCGCGCGTCGTCGAAGCGCTCGGCTGCGTTCTCGCTCATCAGCTCTCGCAGGTGACGCAGCTTGAAGCTCGGGTTGATCGCGGCGGATTCGAACAGGCGCGCCAGCCAGGCGTAGTCGTGCGCCCAGTTGTCGCAGTAGACGGTGCGTCCGGCCAGGCGCTGGTTGAGTTCGAGCGCAACCTCGCGCGCGCTGCGGCCGTGGCGCTGCAGCAGCGAGCGCGAGATGCCGTGCATGCGCTCGGCGTCGCCGTCCCAATGGGTCCAGCCTTCGTCGGGCACGATCAGCGTGCAATAGGCCGTGCCGTCGGGCAGCACGAAGCCGATCTCGATCGGATAGCTGCCGCGTCCGAAGCCGGAGGCTTCGATGTCGAGCACGCACGGCAGGCCGTCGTGCGGAGGGTCGACATCGGCGGCGGGGTCGCGGTCAGCGGAGGAGGCCATGAACGGGGGGCTAGGCACCTGTTGCGCTTCACCAGCAATATTCGGACGATACCGGACAAAGCGGCGCTGTCCCCTCTGTGACAACCCTGCTCGGGGCTGGCACTATGGTGCGCACGGGCGTCGCGAAGTAGTCTGGGGTTTCGATCGCCGCAGGCTCGCTGCGGTGCAGCAACGGAGGCGTCGGGCCGTCTTGCCCGCGCTCCAAAGGATCCCGATGTCCGTGTCCGAAGACCCGTCCCGCTCGTCCCCGATCGATCCCTCGCTGGTGGACACCAACGCCGGCGAAGTGCCCGCCGATCGACCGCACTTCGCGTTCTGGCCCAAGCGCCTGGCGCGCAAGGTGACGCTGCCCGAGACCTCGTTGTGGCACAACGTGGAGGTGGCGGCGACGCGCTATCCGTCCAAGGCCGCCACGATCTATTTCGGCCGCGCCAAGAGCTACGCCGCGCTGCGGGCCGAGGCCGAGGCGCTTGCCGGCTGGCTGCAGGCGCAGGGCGTCAAGCGCGGCGACCGCGTCGCGCTGTTCATGCAGAACTGTCCGCAATACCTGGTCGCGTATCACGCCATCCTGCGCGCCGACGCCGTCGTCGTGCCGGTCAACGCGATGAACAAGGCCGAGGAGTTCGGCCACTACATCGTCGATCCGGGCACCCGGGTGGTGATCTGCGGCGCGGAGCTGGCGGGAATCGTCGCCAGCGCCAACGCCGCGTTGCCATCGTCGCAGCGAGTCGCGCGCGTGCTCGCGACTCGCTACGCCGACGAACTGCCTGAGGTCTTCGACGACGACCTCGCCCCAACGCCCGCGATGCGCGACTGGCTGCTGGCCGACCCGCCGCTGCCGCCCGGCACCGCGCGCTGGCGCGATGCGCTGGCGGAGGGCCATGTGCCCGGGCCCACCGTCAACGGGCCCGACGACCTGGCGCTGCTGCCCTACACCTCGGGCACCACGGGCCTGCCCAAGGGCTGCATGCACACGCACCGCACGCTGATGGCCAACGTCATCGGCGGCGCCGAATGGGGCTCGGGCAGCGCCGAGAGCATCGTGCTGGGCGTCGTGCCGATGTTCCACATCACCGGGATGCTCTATGGCGTGATCTCGCCGATGTTCGGCGGCGCCACGGTGGTGGTGATGCCGCGCTGGGATCGCGAGCTCGCCGGACGCCTGATCTCGCGCCACAAGATCTCGCACTGGACGTGCATCCCCACGATGATCATCGACCTGTTCGCGAGCCCGAACTACCGCAGCTTCGACCTGAGCAGCCTGCGCTGGCTGTCGGGCGGCGGCGCCGCGATGCCGCAGGCCGTGGCGCAGCGCCTGCTCGACGAGTTCGGCCTGCACTTCTGCGAGGGCTACGGCCTGACCGAGACGGCCGCGCCCAGCCACGCCAACCCGGCCGAACGGCCCAAGCTGCAGTGCCTGGGCATCCCGTTCTTCGGCGTCGACTCGCGCGTCGTCGACCCGGTCACGCTGAAGGAACTGCCGCCCGGCGACGTCGGCGAGATCGTCACGCGCGGGCCCATGGTCTTCCGCGGCTACTGGAAGAATCCGGAGGCGACGGCGGCGGCGTTCGTCGAGATCGACGGCCATCGCTATTTCCGCACCGGCGACCTCGGGCACATGGATGGCGACGGCTACTTCTTCATCACCGACCGCCTCAAGCGCATGATCAATGCGAGCGGCTTCAAGGTGTGGCCGTCGGAGGTCGAGCTGCTGCTGTACAAGCATCCGGGCGTGCAGGAGGCCTGCGTCATCTCGGCCCAGGACGCGTACCGCGGCGAGACGGTCAAGGCGATCGTCGTGCTGCGCGCCGAGGCCCGGGGCAAGGTGGCCGAGCGCGACATCGTCGCCTGGGCGCACGAGCACATGGCCGCCTACAAGGCCCCGCGCCTCGTCGAGTTCGTCGACGTGCTGCCCAAGTCGGGCGCGGGCAAGGTGATGTGGCGGCTGCTGCAGGACAAGGAGAACGCCGGCCGGGCTGCCTGAGCGCCGAGGCCGGACGGGACCCCGCATGCACGCGCGCAAGTCGTCGCTCGTCGCGCTGGCGCTGGCACTCGCCGGGTTCGCCGCGATCGTGGTCGCGGCGGTCGACGAGCCGCACCGCGGCCGCTTCGCCCTCGCGGGCGGACTTGCGTGGGAGCTCGCGTACTTCGCGATCCTCGCGCAGAATTTCAGCGAGCGCGCGCCCCTGCAGACGCGCGGCGGCCCCGTGACCTGGGAGAAGTCGCCCAGGATCTACGTGGTCAATTTCATCGTGCTCGGGCTGCTGGGCCTGTTCGCACTCGTCGTGCTGCTGGCGATCGTTTCCGCCTGGCATTTCTGACCGGCGAGAGCCGCCGGCACCCCATCCATCGGGAGATCATCGAATGAGCAACACCTTCGTCTGGGTCGACATCCCCGTCGCCGACCTCGACCGCGCCATCCGCTTCTACAGCGCGGTGGTCGGCCGCCCCGTCGGCAGGATCGGCGGCCCCGGCTTCAACTTCGGGCTGTTCGAGCACCAGGGCGGCGAGGTCGGGGGCTGCCTGATCGAGCCGGAAGAGGGCGTCGCGCCGTCGCTGACCGGCCCGCTGGTCTACATCGCCGCCGAAGGCCGGCTCGACGCGGCGATCGCGGCGGCGCAGGCCAACGGCGGCAAGGTGCTCAAGGCGAAGCACTCGATCGCGCCGAACGGCTTTCGGGCGATCATCGCCGACACTGAAGGCAACCGGGTCGCGCTGCACTCGATGACGGCTTGATCCGGCTCGCGCGCCTGCGCGCCACGCATCAGCGCCCGCCCGCGCGCACGGTCGCGCTGACGATCCTCCACACTCGCTCGGCCACCGGCGACAGCGCGCGGTCGTGGCGGCGCACCAGCATCACCGTGCGCTCCACGCGCGGCAGCAGTGGCCGCACGGCAAGCCCGTGCAGCCCGCCGGGCGGCACGGCCAGGCGCGGCATGACGGTCAGGCCGATGCCGGCCTCGACCATCTGGAACACCGTGGTCGGATGCGCGAGCTCCTGTTCCACCGTGCAGGCCGCGCCGTGCCGCGCCAGCGCGTCGTCGACGTAGCGGCGGCTGCCGGAGGACGGCTCGAGCAACACCATCGGTTCGCCGTCCAGCGCCTTCCAGCGCACGCTGGCGGCGCGCGCGAGGCGATGGCGGGCGGGCGTCACCAGCACGAACGGGTCGTGCAGGATCACCTCGCAGTGCAGGTCGTCCACCGACGGCGGCTCGACGACGACGCCGAAGTCCACTTCGCCGCCGCGCACGCTCTCCAGCACGTCCTGCTGGATGCGATCGAGCAGCAGGAAGCGCACGCGCGGCGCCTCGCGCGCGCAGGCCGCGATGCAGCCGGGCATCAGGTAGGCCGACAGCGTCGGGCTGCTGGCCACGCGCACCTTGCCGCCATCGGCGTCGGCCAGGCCCGCGACGTCGGCCAGCGTGGCGTCGAGCTCGTCGAGCGCGCGATCCAGCCGCGCGGCCAGCGAGCGTCCGGCCTCGGTCAGCTCGACCTCGCGCGTGGTGCGATCGAGCAGCCGCAGCCCCAGTTCGCGCTCGAGCTCGGCGATGGCGCGGCTGACGGCTGGCTGCGTCAGGCCGATCGTCTCGCCGGTGCGGCTGAAATTGCGCGTCTGGGCGACCGACTGGAAGACGCGCAGCTGGCGCAGGGTGGCATTCATGAGTCACAATCATAAGTCCATGGAATAAATCGATTTCTCTTTTGAGCAGGAAGACGTTGAAATGGCGCCATGAAACGCCCCGCCTTCCTGCCCGACAACTTCACGCTGCTGCTGGTGGCCACCGTGGCGCTGGCCACGTTGCTGCCGGCGCAGGGCCTGGCCGCGCGCTTCTTCGACGACTTCACGACCTTCGCGATCGGCCTGCTGTTCTTCCTGCACGGCGCCAAGCTGTCGCGCGACGCGATCCGCGCGGGCATCACGCACTGGCGGCTGCACCTGCTCGTGTTCGCCTGCACCTTCGTGCTGTTCCCGCTGCTCGGGCTGGCGCTCAAGCCGCTGCTGCAGCCGCTGGTCACGCGCGAGCTCTACACGGGTGTGCTGTTCCTGTGCGTGCTGCCGGCGACGGTGCAGTCGGCCATCGCGTTCACGTCGATCGCACGCGGCAATGTCCCCGCCGCCGTGTGCAGCGCGTCGGCGTCGACGATGCTGGGCGTGTTCGTCACGCCGGTGCTGGTCAACCTCGTGGTGCTGCCGCACGCCGCCGGCTCGACCAGCGAGTTCGACTCCATCGGTCGCATCCTGCTGCAACTGATGCTGCCGTTCGTCGCCGGCCATCTGCTGCGGCCGTGGATCAGCGGCTGGCTGCATCGCCGCAAGCAGATCCTGGGCGTCGTCGACCGCGGCTCGATCCTGCTGGTGGTCTATACGGCGTTCAGCGCGGCCGTCGTCGAGGGCCTGTGGAAGCAGGTGCCGCTGCAGGCGCTCGCTGGCCTGCTCGTGGTCTGCGCGGTGCTGCTGGCCTGCGCGTTGGCGTCGACCGGCTGGCTCGCGCGCCGGCTCGGTTTCGACAAGGCCGACGAGATCACCATCGTGTTCTGCGGCTCGAAGAAGAGCCTCGCGAGCGGCATCCCGATGGCCAAGGTGCTATTCCCGGCGCAGTCCGTCGGCGCCATCGTGCTGCCGCTGATGCTGTTCCACCAGATGCAGCTGATGGTGTGCGCGGTGCTGGCGACGCGCTACCGTCGCCGGGTCGACGACGCGTCCGCCAGCGCATCCGTGCGGGTCGCGAACTAGCGCGCCAGCAGCTTCTGCGTCTGCGGATGCCGGCGCATGTAGACCTCGACGTAGCTGCACGACGGCTCGACGCTGAAGCCTCGCTGCTCGGCCCATTCGAGCGCCACGCGCACCAGCTCCGCCGCGATGCCGCGCCCGCCGACGGCCGGGGGCACGCCGGTGTGCGTCATCCACATCACCTTGCCGCGCAGCTGGTAGTCGCACACGCACAGCTGGCCGTCGACGGTGGCCTCGAAGCGCTGGCGGGACTCGTTGTGGGTGACGGCGATGTTCATCGGGCTCTCCGGCAGGTGACGCTGGGATACGGCAAGTCGCGCGCCACCCGTCATCATCCCAGTTGCTGCCACAGGAACGCGAACTGCAGCGCCTGCATGTCGGCGCGCTGTTCGTTGTCCGCCGCGCCGCCGTGGCCGCCCTCGATGTTCTCGTAGTAGAGCACCTCGTGGCCCTGCTCGATCATGCGCGCGGCCATCTTGCGGGCGTGGCCCGGGTGCACGCGGTCGTCGCGCGTGGACGTGGTGAAGAGGATCGCCGGGTAGCGCCTGCCGGCGTGCACGTTCTGGTACGGGCTGTACTTCGAGATCCAGGCCCACTCGGCCGGGATGTCGGGGTTGCCGTACTCGGCCATCCACGACGCGCCGGCCAGCAGCCTGTTGTAGCGCCGCATGTCCAGCAGCGGCACCTGGCAGCTGACGGCGTTGAACAGCTCGGGCCGCTGCACCATGACGGCGCCGACGAGCAGCCCGCCGTTGCTGCCGCCCTCGATGCCGAGGTGGCGCGGGCTCGTCACCTTCGTCGCGACGAGGTCCTCGGCGACGGCGATGAAGTCGTCGTAGCTGCGCTGCCGATGCTCGCGCAGCGCCGCCTGGTGCCAGGCCGGGCCGTATTCGCCGCCGCCGCGGATGTTGGCGTAGACCCAGACGCCGCCGTGCTCGTGCCATGCCGTGCCGATGCCGCCCGAGTAGCTGGGCGTCAGCGAGATCTCGAAGCCGCCGTAGCCGTACAGCAGCGTCGGGTTCGCGCCATCGTGCGTCGCCCCCTTCGGCCAGATGACGAAGTAGGGCACACGCGTGCCGTCCTTCGACGCCGCGAACTTCTGCTCGACGTGCATGCCCGTCGAATCGAAGAAGTGCGGACGCGCCTTCAGCAGCTCGCGCTCGTCGCTGCCGGTGTGGGCGAGGTACAGCGAGTCGGGCGTGAGGAAGTCGGTGTAGCTGAGGAAGTAGGCCTCGGCCAGCGGGTCGTCGGGCGTGTGCGGGTCGTCGAGGCCGGACGTCGACAGCGAGCCCGGGAACGGCGCCGCGACGGCGCGATGCCGCCAGCCGTCGGCCGTCGGCGTGATCTCCTCGATGCGGCCCGCCACGTCGTCGAGCACGTTGAGCAGCACCTTGCTGCGCGTCGTGCCGTAGCCGGCCAGCGAGCGCGTGGCCGTCGGCGTGAACAGCGCCTCGAAGCGCCGCTCGCCCTTCAGGTAGGCATCGGCATCGGCCACCAGCAGCGAGCCGCGTGGCCAGGTGGTGCCGGCGATCGTCCAGTCGGAACGCAGCTCGAGCAGCACGCGCTCGCGCCAGAACGCGAGGTTGGCGTCGGCTGGCTTGTCGATGAGAGCCAGCGTCGGCTTGCCGCCGGTGTCTTCGCCGGTGACCAGCCAGATGCGCGAGGTGTAGAAATCCAGCGAGCGGCTGAACGTCGTGCGCTCGAAGCCGGGCGTGTCGTCGACGTGCACGCCGGCGGCGACGTCCGCGGCCTCGCCCTCGAACACCGTCACCGCGCTCTCGAGCGGCGTGCCGCGCGACCAGCGCTTGACGACGCGCGGATAGCCGGAATCGGTCAGGCTGCCGGGGCCGAAATCGGTGGCGATGTAGATCGTGTCCTCGTCGGCCCAGTCGACGCTGGACTTGGCCTCGGGCAGCACGAACCCGTCGGCGACGAACTCGCGCCTGGCGATGTCGAACTCGCGCACGACCTGTGCATCGGAGCCGCCGCGCGACAGCATGATCAGGCCGCGTTCGTACTTCGGCGCGAGGCAGTGGGTGCCGTGCCAGACCCAGTTCTCGTTCTCGCTGGCAGCCAGCGCGTCGAGGTCGATCACGACGTCCCAGGCCGGCTGCGGCTTGCGGTATTCGTCGAGCGTGGTGCGGCGCCACAGGCCGCGCGGGTTTCGGTCGTCGCGCCAGAAGTTCCAGAACCAGTCGCCGCGGCGCACGACGCCGGGGATCTGCTCCTTCGAGTCGAGGATGGCGCGCTGCCGGTCGCGCGTCTGCGCGAATCGCGGCCAGGCCTCGAGCACATCGCGCGACTGCGCGTTGCGCTCGCGCACCCACGCGAGCGCGTCGTCGCCGAGGACGTCCTCCAGCCACAGGTGAGGGTCGTCGGACTCGGGCGTCGAGGCAGCGGGATCGTTGGCCATCTTGGGGTCGTCGCGGTCGGGAATCGGGATGGCCGGATCATCGCAGAGCGACGTCCCCATGACGCCGCCGGGCCATTGATCAGCGGCGCTCCGCCAGCGTCTTCAGGTTGGCCAGGCCGGCCTCGAAGTCGGGGCCGACCATGCGGTCCATGAAGCGCGCCATGTAGTGCATCAGCGGGTTGCGGCCGACGCTGCCGGCGTTCGTCCAGGTGATCTTCGTGGCGTCGCCCTGCGGCTCGAAGCGGATGTCGCCGGTCGACGTCGAGTCGTAGTCGGGAAAGTACAGCTGGTACGTGAAGCCCCTGGCGGGATCGGCCGTGAGGAAGGTCATGCGGCCCTTGCCCTCGGTCTTGCTGTCCCAGCTCCAGCCGGCGCCGGCGCCCGACTCGGGGCCGAAGAACGTCATCGCCATCGCGGGGTCGCGGCGGTTCCACATCGACCATTCCGGCCAGCGCTTCGGCGCCGCCACCAGCGGGTAGATGCGCTCGGGCGGGGCGTTGACGACGGCGCTGCGCTCGACGCGGTAGGTGTCGGGCAGCAGGAAGCCGGCGACGACCGCCAGCAGCACGACGGCGACCAGGCCTGCGGCGACCCGGACGAGCCAGCGCATGTCAATCTCCTCTCGATGAATGGGGAGGTCGGCGGGGGCCGTATCCTTCCCGATGTGCCCGATGCATGAGCACTGGCATGATCGCCGCGTTCGCGGGTGCCCGACAGCGGGTCGACCCGATGCCCGAAGCGCCTCCACAAGAAGCCCAACCTTCCGCCATGACCGCCACCAATCCCCTTCTCGCCGACTGGACGACGCCGTTCGCACTGCCGCCGTTCGACCTGATCCGGGCGTCCCATTTCGCGCCGGCCTTCGAGGCCGCGATGCAGGCGCAGCGCGCCGAGGTGGAGGCCATCGCCGCGAATGCGGATGCTCCAGACTTCGACAACACGGTGGCCGCGTTCGATCGCAGCGGCCGCTTGCTGTCGCGCATCGAGGCCGCGTTCCACGCGCTCGCGGCCTCGCACACCTCGCCCGACATCCAGGCCGTGCAGCGCGAGCTGGCCGCCCCGCTGGCCGCGCACGACAGCGCCGTGATGATGCACGCGGGCCTGTTCGCGCGGCTCGACGCGGTGCATGCGAAGCGGCACGAGCCCGGCCTGTCGCCCGAACAGCTGCGCCTCGTCGAGCGCCTGCACGTCGACTTCGTGCGCGCCGGCGCGAAGCTGGGCGCGGACAAGCAGCCGCGCTACGCGCAGATCATGGAGCGCCTCGCGCAGCTCACCACCCGCTTCGCGCAGAACGTGCTGGCCGACGAGGCCGGCTTCCAGCTGGAGCTGTCGGACGACGAGCTCGACGGCCTGCCGCCCTTCGTGCGCGCGTCCGCGCGCCAGGCCGCGAGCGACCGCGGTCTCGCCGAGGGCACGCACGTGGTGACGCTGTCGCGCTCGCTGATCGTGCCCTTCCTGACGTTCTCGACGCGGCGCGAGCTGCGCGAACGCGCGTGGAAGGCCTGGGTCGGCCGCGGCGAGAACGAGGGCGAGACGGACAACCGCGAGGTCGCGCGCGACATCCTGCGCCTGCGCCAGGAGCAGGCCTGGATGCATGGCCACGCGAGCTATGCCGAGTACGCGCTGGCCAACACGATGGCCGGCAACGTGGCCTCGGTCAACACGCTGCTGGACGACGTCTACTCGCGCGCGCTCGCCGCGCTGCAGGACGAGCGCAAGGCGGTGCACGAGGCGCTGCGCGATGCGGGCGTCGCCGCGCCGTACATGGCCTGGGACTGGCGCTACGGCTCCGAGAAGGTGCGCCAGCAGCGCTACGCCTTCGACGACGGCGAGGTCAAGCCGTACTTCTCGCTCGATCGCATGGTGCAGGCGGCGTTCGACTGCGCGCATCGGCTGTTCGGCATCCGCATGGTGCGCAACGACGCCATTCCCGTCTACCACCCCGACGTCGTGCCTTACGAGGTGTGGGACGACACGGCCCCCGATTCGGCGGGTACGCCGAACCACCCCCCAGGGGGGGCGCGGCCTGGCTCCGGAGCGGCCGAGCGCGGCGGCCGCGCAAGCGGCGAAGGAAGGCTGATCGGCATCTTCCTGCACGACAACTTCGCGCGCCAGACCAAGCGCTCCGGCGCGTGGATGAGCTCGCTGCGGCTGCAGTCGCGCAACGGCCCGGTCGACCTGCCGGTCATCATGAACAACAACAACTTCGCCAAGGGCGCGCCCGGCGAGCCGACGCTGCTGTCCTTCGACGACGCACGCACGCTGTTCCACGAGTTCGGCCACGGCCTGCACGGGCTGCTGTCGAACGTGACCTACCAGCGGCTGTCCGGCACCAACGTGCTGCGCGACTTCGTCGAGCTGCCCTCGCAGCTGTACGAGCACTGGCTGCTCGAGCCCGAGGTGATCGCGCGCCACGCCCGCCACTGGCAGACCGGCGAGCCCATCCCCGAGACGCTGGTGCGCCGCCTGCAGGAGTCGCGCCGCTGGGGCCAGGCCTACGAGACGGTGCGCTACGCCGGCAGTGCGCTGGTCGACATGGCCGTGCACTCGCGCACCGACAAGGAGCCGCCGGCCGACCTGCCCGAGTTCGAGGCCGCCACGCTGGCGCGGCTGAACCTGCCGCCCGAGGTGGGCGTCAACCACCGGCTGCTGCACTTCCAGCACCTGTTCTCCGGCTCCGCATACGCCGCAGGGTATTACGTCTACCTGTGGGCCGAGGTGCTGGACGCCGACGCCTTCGACGCCTTCAAGGAGGCCGGCAGCGCGTTCGACCCGGTGACGGCCGCGCGGCTGCGCCAGTGCATCTACGGCGCGGGCGACAGCGTCGCGCCGCAGCAGGCCTACGCGGCCTTCCGTGGGCGCATGCCGTCGATCGAGCCGCTGCTGCGCAAGCGCGGGCTGCTGCCCGAGGACGTCGAGTACTGAATCACTTGATGGGGCAGTCCACGCCGACGCCCTGGTCCGCGACGGCGCGCCAGTGGCCGTCTGCCTCCTTGCGCCAGATCGTCGTGTAGCGGCCGATGAGCTTGCCGTCCTGATCGTGCACCAGGCCGGTCGAGATCGCGTGGTGGCGGTCCGCGGTCGGCGCGATGGCGTCGGGGGCCCAGCTGAACGGCGGCTTGGGCGCGTCGAAGTACGCCTTCCAGGTCTTGAGGACGGCGGCGCGGCCGATCTGCATCTCGCGGCCGTTGAAGACGGCGTCCTCGGCGACGTAGTCGGTGAAGCGATCGAACCGGCGGTCGGCCATGCTCCTGGCGAAGGCGATCTCGGCCGCCTTGACCTCGGCGGCGGTGGCGTTGACGTCGGCCTCGGACGGCAGGGCCGCGGCGACGGCGTGGATCGCGAACAGCGACAGGGTGCAGGCGAGCAGGGCAGGGCGCATGGCGTCGGGTCCGTTGCAAGTCGTGGTGCGCCGATTGTGGGCGTGTGGCGCGCGCCACGCCATGCGGGCGCACGGTCTTGACAGCCTCGCCTCGCGCGCGCAAAGTCGCGGCTCCCTTCAACCGATCGACTTTCAGGAGGTCGCCATGGATAGCCACTTCGCCAGCGCGTCGACCGCCGTGCCGTCACGGTTCTCGAAGGCTTTCGGCCACTGATCCTCGCGATCACGCCCCGCCCCCGGTGCATCTTCCCGCACCGACGGCAGCCGGTTCCGACGCCCACCTTTCCCACAGCCGGCCTTGACCGTGCAAGGCCTTGTCTCGCCCGTGCGCCATCGAGCGCGGGCGAAGCTGCCGCATCGGCGAGACCGTCGCTGCGGCGCGTCCGGAATCCTTCCAATGCAAGACTCCCTCGATCTTCGCGCGCTGCGCGACATCGGACTTTCCCACGACACGGTGCAGGCAGCGCTCGCGCGGCCGCGACCGGACGGCACGCGGCTCGCGCGTGTCGTCGAGATCCAGCGCGACCACCTGGTCGTGCACGACGGCGTCGACGCGCACGCCGTCGTCCCCTGGCCCACGCTGCGCGCCGCGCTCGAACAGTCGCGCGACCCGCTGGTCGTCGGCGACTGGGTGTGGTGGCGCGCGGCCGCGTCGGATGGCGATCGCGGCTGGGCCGTCGCGCGCCTGCCCGCGCGCAACCGCCTGGCGCGGCGCGACCCCGCCGGCGGGCGGCAAGGCCTCGTCGCCAACATCGACACGGCGCTGATCGTGATGGGCCTGGACCACGACTTCAACCTGCGCCGCCTCGACCGCTTCCTCGTGCTGGCGCACTCGGCCGACGCGCGCGTGGCCGTCGTGCTGTCCAAGGCCGACGGCTGTGCCGACGTCGCGGGCGCGCTCGCGCGCGTGCGAGCGCACCTGGGCGACGCGCGCGACGACGTCGCCGTCATCGCCGTCGACGGCCGCTCGCCCGACGCGGCCCGGGCGCTGGCGCCGTGGCTCGCGCGCGGCAGCACGCTGGTCACGCTCGGCTCCAGCGGCGCGGGCAAGACGACGTTGACCAACACGCTCACCCGCGCCGCCTCGACGACGCAATCGGTACGCGCCGACGACGACAAGGGCCGCCACACGACCACGGTGCGCACGCTGCACCGCACCGCCGGCGGCGCCTGCCTGATCGACACGCCGGGCCTGCGCCAGCTGTGGCTGGACGCCGATGCCGACACGCTCCACGGCGCGTTCCCCGAGATCGGCATGCTGGCGCTGCAGTGCCGCTACCGCGACTGCCGCCATGCGCGGGAGCCGGGCTGCGCGGTGCGCGAGCAGGTGTCGCCCGAGCGCCTCGTGAGCTTCCAGAAGCTGCTGCGCGAGGCCAATCGCGAGAACGACGACATCTTCCAGCGCCGGCGCCATGTGGCCGTGATGAAGCAGCGGACGCGCGACAACCGGGCGCGCAACGCGGCGCGCGGGGATCGCTGAGGTCGTGCCAGACCCTTCAGGAATCTCGGCTCCAACGAAAAAGGCCGCCCGTTGCGGGGCGGCCTTGCGAGGTCAGGTCAACGCGCCGTGGCGCGCATCACGCTCAGCGCGGCGTGCGGCCGCGCGGACCCGGGCCGCCGGGGCCGCTGCGCTTCGCGCCGAACGCCGGACGCTCGCCGCCGAAGGCCGGACGGTCGCCTTGCGGGCGCGCGAATGGGCGGTCGCCGCCTTCGCGGTTGAACGCCGGGCGATCGCCGTGCGGGCGAGCGAACGGACGATCGCCGCCTTCACGATTGAATGCCGGGCGATCGCCGCCTTCGCGGTTGAACTGCGGCCGGTCGCCGCCGTTGAACGGCTGTTGCGGGCGCTGGCCGCGGTAGTCGCCGCGCGGGCCGCCTTCGGGGCGCTGGAACGGGCTGTCGCCGCGCGGGCCGTTGAAGGCCGGGCGCTCGCCACCGAAGTTGCCGCGGTTGTCGCCGCCGAAGTTGCCGCGCGGCGCGCCGCCGTCACGGTTGAACTGCGGACGATCGCCGCCGTGGCCGGGGCCGCGGTCGCCGCCGAAGTTCGGGCGATCGCCGCCGAAGCCCGGACGCGGGCCGTAGCCCGGACGGTCGCCGTTGCGCGGGCCGTTGAAGCCGCCCCGGTTGCCGCCGAAGCTCGGACGATGGCCGAACGAACGCTCCTCGTCGAAGCGGCCGCTGCCCGGACGCTGCGCGGCCGGCGCTTGCAGGCGCGGCTCGAGGCCGGGAACGACGGACGCCGGGATGTTGTGCGTGGTGAAGCGCTCGATGCGGCGGATCATCGGGATGTCGCGACGCTCGGCGATCGTGATCGCCAGGCCCGAACGGCCGGCACGGCCGGTGCGGCCGATGCGGTGGACATAGTCCTCCGCCTTCATCGGCAGGCCGTAGTTGATGACGTGCGTGATCGTCGGCACGTCGATGCCGCGCGCGGCGACGTCGGTGGCCACGAGCACCTTGAGCTGCTTCATGCGCAGCGCGCCGAGGACGCGGTTGCGGCGGCCTTGCGGCATGCCGCCGTGCAGCGCGGCGACCGAGTGGCCGATCTGCTGCAGGCGGTCGGCGAGTTCGTCGGCGTCACGCTGCGTGCTCGTGAAGACGACGGCCTGCTCCATGTTGCGGTCGGTCAGCAGCTGGTCGAGCAGGTCGTCGCGGTGCTTGCGGTTGTCCGCCCAGTGCAGGCGTTGCTCGATCTGCGTGTGCTGCTCGGTGGGCGCCGAGATGCGGATGCGCTGCGCGTCGTGCGTCAGTTCCTTGGCCAGGCCGCCGACGGTGCCGTCGAACGTGGCCGAGAACATCATGGTCTGGCGTTCGGCCGACAGTTCCTTGGCGATGTGGTGGATGTCGTCGATGAAGCCCATGTCGAGCATGCGATCGGCTTCGTCGAGGATCAGCAGCTCGACCTGCGACATCATGGCCTTGCCGCTGCCCATGTGGTCGATCAGGCGACCCGGGGTGGCGATCAGGATGTCCAGCGGGCCGCGCAGGGCCTTGAGCTGGGCGATGTAGGGCACGCCGCCGACGACGGTGGCGACGCGCAGGCCCTGCACGTTGCGGCCGTAGACGGAGCAGGCCTTGCTGACCTGCATCGCCAGCTCGCGCGTCGGCGCGAGGACGAGCACGCGCGGGCCGCTCGGCTGGCCGCGTTCGCGCTTCTTGGCCGGGTCGCGGCGCGCTTCGATCACGCGCTGCAGCGCCGGCAGCACGAAGGCCGCGGTCTTGCCGGAGCCGGTGCGCGAGGACACGAGAAGGTCGACGCCGGAGATGGCGGCGGGGATGGCTTGCGACTGGACGTCGGTCGGCTCGGTGTAGCCGGCTTCCGTCACGGAGCGCAGGATTTCAGGGGCGAGGCCCAGCGTGGCGAAGCCGGAGGCTTGCGCTTCGGGTTGCACGGCGTCTTGTTGTTCTTCGTTGCCGAGCGGGGATTGGGTATCGAAACTCATGGATCACTTTCAAGCACAGCACTCCCCACGCGCTCGGGGTTGTCCCGAGCACGGAGTTGCGCCACGGCGCCGCCTGCCAAGATGAGGACTCGGCAGCACCAATCAGGTCGCGTAAGAAGATAACGGGGCGGCCACCGCGTTTGACCAAGGGGGTCAGCGGAGGGTTGTTGCCCAGGAAACGTCTGGTAGCGACGGCATCGCCGCCGACCACAACCGTTTCCGAGTGCGTTTCCACCGGGGCAGGAACTTCAGGGATAACCCTTGGTTCTGTCGGGGATTTGCAGCAGACCGGCTTGAGAAGGTCAGAGGGGATGAGCGAAGACGTGCGGCCTTTTCGGCGGTCTTCCCTATGACGGGAGGACGGTTTGGAAGTGCATTCGCAGCGTCAACTGGTATTTTGCCAGAATTTCTCACATCGTGTTGTGTTCTACGATGGCGGGTTTGCAGGGACGGCCGTTCCGTGACGCGTTTCACGCCGTCGCCGGAAGCGTCCACTGCCTTCCCAAAACGATTCCAGGCGCCCCCATCGATGGGCTGCCGGCCGCCACCGCGAGACCTCCATGCCCGAGAACAAGACGACCAAACCGATGAGCCACGTCCTGGTGGTGAGCGCCGATGCGGGCTGGCGCGACGAGGTGGTCGCGGGCATCAACGCCGCGGCGCAGAAGCTCGACAACCCGTTCGACCTGCTGGCCGTGCCCGCCGCCGACGCGGGCGCCGCCGTCGCCGCGGTGCGCGCCGACGGCGACGTGCAGATCGTGCTGATCGACCACGGCGACCACGCGCCGGCCGCCAGGTCGGGCAAGGGCGCGGCGCGCCACCAGGACGTCGCGGCGATGGCGCAGGAGATCATCGCGCTGCGTCCCGAGCTGTCGCTGTACGTGACGCTCGAGGACGACGAGAACAAGCTGCTGCTCGAGCAGCTCGCCAGCAACGTCGTGCACGGCTACTTCTATCGCGGCGAACATGACTTCGCGGGCTGGGCGCGCATCCTGGCCGCCGAGATCGCCGAGAAGTCGGCCACGCCGTTCTACGACGAGCTCAAGAACTACGTGCGCATGGCCAAGGACAGCTGGCACACGCCGGGCCACGCTGGCGGTGACTCGTACAAGGGCAGCCCGTGGGTGGGCGACTTCTACGACTTCGCCGGCGAGAACCTGCTGCGCGCCGACCTGTCCGTCTCGGTGGAGATGCTGGACTCGCTGCTGCACCCGACCGGCGTCATCGTGCAGGCCCAGCGCCTCGCGGCGCAGGCGTTCGGCGCACGCAAGACCTACTTCGCCACCAACGGCACGTCGACCGCCAACAAGGTGATCTTCCAGACGCTGCTGGCGCCGGGCGACAAGATGCTGCTGGATCGCAACTGCCACAAGTCGGTCCACCACGGCGTGATCCTGTCGGGCGCGCAGCCCGTGTACCTCGACTCGTCGGTCAACCGCAAGTACGGCCTGTTCGGCCCGGTGCCGCGCGCCACGGTGCTGGCCGCCATCGAGCAGCATCCGGATGCGCGCGTGCTGATCCTCACGTCCTGCACCTACGACGGCCTGCGCTACGACTTGAAGCCCATCATCGAGGCCGCGCACGCCGCCGGCATCAAGGTGATCGTCGACGAGGCCTGGTACGGCCACGCGCGCTTCCACCCCGAGCTGCGGCCGACCGCGCTGGAGAGCGGCGCCGACTACTGCACGCAGAGCACGCACAAGGTGCTGTCGGCCTTCTCGCAGGCCAGCATGATCCACGTCAACGACCCGCTGTTCGACGAGCACCTGTTCCGCGAGAACTTCAACATGCACGCGTCGACCAGCCCGCAATACAACCTGATCGCCAGCCTGGACGTGGCGCGCAAGCAGGCCGTGATGGAAGGCTACCGGCTGCTCGATCGCTCGCTGAAGTACGCGCAGGAGCTGCGCGAGAAGATCAACGCGACCGGGGTGTTCCGCGCGCTGGAACTGGCCGACCTGCTGCCCGAGGAACTCGCCAACGACGGCATCCGGCTGGACCCGACCAAGATCACGATCGACATCACCGCCTCGGGCTTCTCGTCGGACGAGCTGCGCGAGGAGCTGTTCGAGCGCTTCAACATCCAGGTCGAGAAGTCGACGCACAACACGCTGACGTTGCTGCTGACGGTGGGCACGACGCGCTCCAAGGTGTCGCGCCTGTTCGACGCGCTGCTGCGCCTGGCCAAGGAGCGCCGGCCCGAGCGCACGAGCGCGCGTATGCCCGAGCTGCCGCACTTCACGCGCCTGGCCTGCCTGCCGCGCGACGCGTTCTACGAGTACGGCGAGCGCATCCCCCTGCTCGACGAGCAGGGCCAGCCCAACGCCGCGCTGGCGGGCCGCGTGTGCTGCGACCAGATCACGCCGTACCCGCCGGGCATCCCGGTGCTGGTGCCGGGCCAGGTGATCACGCCGGAGATCATTGCCTTCCTGACGCGCATCATGCGCATGCAGAAGTCCATCGAGATGCACGGCCTGGCCACGCACGACGGCGAGCCCTGCCTGCGCGTGCTGGCACCGGGCGAGCTGGAGGCGATGGCGAGCCGCACGGTGCTCTGAGCCCGCGTTCGCTGGCTTCCGGTCCGTCCGCTTCCTGAACGGTCCGTCCGCGCGAGCGGGCGGTTCGTCGCGCGCGGCTTGGTGCGTTGGAACCGGTTCCCTAGAGTTCGTCTCCGTCGCGCCGATGTTGGCGCGGCGAACACAACCAAATCGGGGAAACCAAGTCCATGAACACCATCCAGCTGGGAGCCACGCTCCCGTCCGCGACGCCGCGTCGCATCGGCCTCGCGTTGAGCGGGCTCGCCATCCTGGTGCTGCTGGCCGACGCCGTGGCGCAGCTGCTGGCCATCCCGCCGGTGCTGAACGCCGCGGCGTCGATCGGCTGGCCGTCCACGCCCGCGCTGTGGCAATGCGTCGGCGCCGTGCTCGCGGCCGCGACGCTGCTGTACGCGATCCCGCGCACCGCCTTCCTCGGCGGCCTGCTGATCACTGGCTACCTCGGCGGTGCCGTCGCCTCGCACGTGCGCGTGGGCGAGGACATCGTCGGCCCGACGATCGCCGCCGTCGCGATCTGCGCGATCGTCTGGGGCGCGCTGTGGCTGCGCGACGAGCGCTTCCGCGCGCTGACCCGGGCCCGCTGAAGTCAGAACGACGAGCCGGGCGTCTCGAGGAACTCGAGTTCCTCGGGCGTCGAGGCGCGTCCCAGCACCGCGTTGCGATGCGGGAAGCGGCCGAAGCGGTCGATGATGGCCTTGTGGCGGCGCTCGTAGTCGAGGTCGTTGGCCGAGTGGTCGGCGGCGAACAGCCGCAGCGCCTCTTCGTGGATCGCGCGCGACTCGCTGTGCATGTAGGGCATGTGCAGGAACACGCGGCGGCGGATGTCGAGGTCGCGGTCGACGCCCAGCGCCACCGCGGTCTGGGCCAGCGCCAGCGCGAGCGGGTCGGCCGCGAAGGCGAGGGGCGAATCGCGGTGCAGGTTGCGCGAGAACTGGTCGAGCACGATGACCTCGGCGAGCCGCCCTTCGGCGCTCGCTCGCCACGCGAACAGCTCGCAGCGCGTGGCCGCTTCGTGCAGTGCGCCGAAGCGCGCGGCGATGGTCGCGTCGAAGGCGTCGGAGCGCTTCCACCAGTTCGGCTCGGTCGCGGGATCGAACCAGAAATCGAGAACGTCCTTGGGCACGGGCATGCGTCGATGATACGAAGCGCCGCCCGGCCTCGCTAGAATCACGCCACGCCCGCGCGCCCAGCGCGGCCATTGCAGGACTCCCACCAATCGGTGCGGCCTATCGGTCAGCGGATCCATTCTTCTTCGCACTGTCGAACCTTCGACCACGTTGCCCTGACGGCGACGTGCTGACCTCGCGCGCCGCGCTCGTTCGAGCCGCGCCCGCCAACCTCACCTCTTGTCGACCCGTTTCCCGACGCCGCACGCGATCGCGCGCGGGCGTGGGGTCGACCGTTCCGGAGTCCTTCAATGAATCCCCGTTCTTCTTCGCGCCTGCACGATGTCGTCGTCGCCGGCGCCGGCCCCGTGGGCCTCTTCCTCGCCTGCGAGCTGGCCCTCGCCGGTGTCGACGTGCTCGTCCTCGAACGCGACGAGCGTCCCGAGGCGCCGCTGAACTCGGCGCCGCTGGGCCTGCGCGGCCTGTCCGTCGCCACCAGCGAGGCGCTGGATCGCCGGGGCCTGCTGGACGACCTGCTCGACGCCGTGCCGCGCCCGGCGCAGGCGGGCCACTTCGCGGGCATCGCCATCGACGCTGCCAAGGTCGACCCGTCGGCCTGGCCGTGGCGAGCGGCGGGGCCGGCCTTGACGACGCTCGCGTCCGACATCGCGACCCTGGAGGCCGTGCTCGCGGCGCGGGCCTTCGAGCTGGGCGTCGTCATCCGCCGCGGGCTCGGCGTCACCGGTCTCGACGAGCGCGATGACGAGCTGGCCGTCCACGCGAACGATCTCGCGTTCCGCACGCGCTGGCTGGTCGGCTGCGACGGCGGCCGCAGCACGGTGCGCAAGTTGGCCGGCTTCGAGTTCGCCGGCACCGAGCCGGAGTTCACTGCCTATTCCGCGCTGGTCGACATCGCCGATCCCGCGGTGCTGAAGCCCGGACGCCATGCGACGCCCCGGGGCTTCATCATGAGCCAGCCCGGGCGCATCGCGATCGCCGACTTCGACGGCGGCGCCCACGACCGCGAGCAGCCGGTGACGCGAGCGCACCTGCAGGCCGTGCTGCGCCGCGTCTCGGGCACCGAGGTCAGGCTGACGACACTGCACCAGGCCACGACGTTCACCGATCGGGCGCGGCTCGCGACGACGTATCGACGTGGCCGCGTGCTGCTCGCCGGCGACGCCGCGCACGTCCACTCGGCGCTCGGCGGCCAGGGCCTCAACGCGGGCCTGGGCGACGCGATGAACCTGGGCTGGAAGCTCGCGGCCACCGTCCGCGGCCGCGCACCGGACGACCTGCTCGACACCTACGAGGCCGAGCGCCGCCCCGTCGGCCAATGGCTGCTGGACTGGTCGCGGGCACAGGTCGCCATCATGCGGCCCGGCCCGCAGGCGCGCGCGATGGAAGGCATCGTGCGCGAGCTGGCCGCGACCCGCGACGGGGCCACCTGGTTCGCCGGGCAGCTGTGGGGCGTGACGCTGCGGCACGACCTCGGCGGCGGCCATCCGATGACCGGACGCAGCGCGCCCGATCTCGCGTTCGACGACGGCCGCCGGCTCGCCTCATGGTTGCGCGAGGGGCGCGGCGTGCTGGTCGACCTCGCAGGCTCGCAGCGCCTGCGACAGGCCGCCGCGCGATGGGGCGAGCGCGTCCGGGTCGTCGGCGGCGGCGTGGGCAAGGCACTGGGTCTGGCGGCGCTGCTGGTGCGGCCGGACGGCGTCGTGGCCTGGGCATCCGACGACGATGCGGCAAGCACGAGCGAGCTCGAAGGCGCCCTGACGCGATGGTTCGGCCCCGCCGCGCGCGCGACTCGGTAGCAGCCCGCGCGCGCGAAAGCGCTTCCAAGCCTACACTCGCGGGGTTCCCGACCTCCACGTCCGCCGATCGATGACCCAGCCGCCCACCCGCCGCAAGCGCTCTCCCAGCACCGCCTCCACGCCCGCCGGCACGGGCACGGTGACGCTCGGGATGGTGGCCAAGGCGGCCGGCGTCTCGCCCAGCACGGTCTCGCGCATCCTCAACGGCACGGCGACCGTCAGCCCCGAGAAGCGCGAGGCGATCGACGAGGCGATCCGCACGCTGGGCTTCCGGCCCAACCCCGTCGCGCGCGGCCTGGCCGGCGGCCGCACGCTGAGCGTGGGCGTGCTGACGCAGACCATCAACAGCCCGTTCTACGGCGAGGCGCTGCGTGGCATCGAGGACCGGCTCGAGGTGGCCGGCTACATCCCGATCTTCGTCAGCGGCCACTGGCACGAGGCCGAGGAGCACAAGGCGATGGAGGCGCTGATGTCGCGCCGCGTCGACGGGCTGATCGTGCTGGCCGGGCGCATGTCCAACGACGCGCTGCAGGCCTACTCGCAGCAGGTGCCGATGGTGGTGGTCGGCCGCGAGCTGCACACCGACCGCATCTTCTCAATCGACTTCGACAACTTCACCGGCGGCCTGCTCGCCACGCAGCACCTGATCGAGTGCGGCCACCGCCGCATCGCGTTCATCGCCGGCGATCCGCTGCACAAGGACGCGCTCGATCGCGAGGCCGGCTACCGCGCGGCGCTGGAGCGCGCGGGCATCGCGTTCGACTCTGCGCTCGTGCTGAACGGCGACTTCACGGAGGCCGGCGGCCTGATGGCGGTCAACCGCCTGCTCGAAAGCGGCCTCGCGTTCAGCGCGATCTTCGCGGCCAACGACCAGACCGCCATCGGCGCCGCGCTGGGCCTTTACCGGCGCAACGTGCGCGTGCCGGACGACGTCTCGCTGGTGGGCTTCGACGACCTCGCGCCGGCCAAGTTCTCGGTGCCGCCGCTGACGACGATCCGGCAGTCGGTCTACGAGATCGGCTCGGAGGCCGCGGCGGCGATGCTGGACATGCTCAAGGGCGAGACGCCGGCGGCCAAGCTGCCGCCGCCGGAGCTGGTGGCGCGCGAGTCGACGCGGCGCGTGGCACGCTGAGGCGTCGCCGATCAGGCCGGGCCGGTCGTCGTGCCCCGCACATCGGGCGATCGCGCCGGCGCCCCGGCCGTCGGTTGCCTCTTGCGCAGATCGGCCGTGGTGTGCCCCTGGCCATCGGGCCGCCAGCCTGGCGGCATGAACAGGTGCCCCAGCACCGCCCGCACGCTGCGCGCCCGGGCGAGGTCGCGCGCCAGGTTCGCCCACGGCCCGAATTCGACGCGCAGCGGGTTGTAGCTGGTCTGCGGCTCGACGAGGCCGTAGCGGCAGGGCAGGTCGTCGCGCTCGGGGACGTAGGTGCCGAACAGGCGGTCGAAGACGATCAGCACGCCGCCGAAGTTCGCGTCCAGGTACTCGGTGTTCGACGCATGGTGCACGCGGTGCGAGGACGGCGTGTTGAGCACGACCTCCAGCCAGCCCAGGCGCGGGATCCAGGTCACGTGGATCCAGAACTGGTACAGCAGGTTCAGCGTCAGCACCGAGAACACGGTGCGCACGTCGAATCCCAGCCAGACCAGCGGCACGAAGAACAGCGAGGTGCCCGTCAGCTTGCCGAAGATGCCGATGCGAAACGCCGCGGCCAGCGTCAGCTCGTTGGGCGAGTGATGCACCGAATGCACGAGCCAGAACCAGCGCACCCGGTGCGCCGCACGGTGGTACCAGTAATAGCAGAACTCCTGGCCGACGAAGAGCCACAGCACGGCCGCCGCATTGTCGATCGCGATGTTGCCCACCCGGTGATGGACGGCCCAGCGCAGCAGCGGCAGCGCGATCGACACCGGCACCAGCAGCCCGAAGGCGATCCGCGCGACGAGGTCGAAGCGCGACATCGCGAACGAGCGCCAGTCGACGCCTCGCGAGCGCGCCAGCACGATGGCTTCGATCAACGCCAGCACGAACACGCCGGGTGCGGCGACGAACAGCGAGAAGTGCTCGAGAGGAGTCATTGCTGGTCCGGAAGATCGGGCGAGATCGGGATGATCGCCGGGATGGTCGCGCTCGGCGATCCGGTTGCGACGAAATGCGGCCGGCGTTCGCGAAACGGCGGATGACCGCGCTCCATATGCGTTCCTTACTCCCGGCCGGCAACACTGCCTCGATCGATGGATGTCATCGAAGTTCCAAACAGGAGTCGACCATGAGCAACCCACGTCCCTGGTTCAAGGCGAAGACTTACGGCTGGGGCTGGGGACCGGCCACCACATGGCAGGGCTGGCTCGTGTATGCCTGCTTCATCGCGCTGCTCGCGGGCAGCGCCGTGCTGTTCCGGCCCGACCGGGATCCGCTGGGGTTCGCCCTCGCGGTCGCCGGACTTTGCGCGGCGCTGGTCGGCATCTGTCTGCTCAAGGGCGAGAAGCCTGGCTGGCGCTGGGGCCGGTGAGCCGAGGCGGTCCGCGCCGCGCCGGCGGCGTCGTGAAAGCGCTTGCAAGATGGCGACGCGACGACGCGTTCGCCGCGCGGCCATCCATGCTCGGGTTTACGCTGTAACGTCCGCACAGCGCCGCAGTCGACAATGCTGAAAGCGCTTTCAAACCAGCGCTTTCCCGTTGCCGACAAAAGAACAGCCGAGACAAACCATGCAGACGACGCCCGCCCCGCGCGCCCGCGAACACGCGCCCGCCTGCCCGCGCGTCGGGGCCCGATGACAACATCTTCCGACGTCGAGCCGGGCCCCCGCACCTTCGCGACCACGCGCCGCACGGTGCTGGCCGCGGGCCTGGCCGCGGCGGTCGTGCCCGGCGCCCGCGCCGCGCCGGCCCGCACGCTGACGGTGGCCGCGTTCCCGCTGGTCGACCAGATCGTCAAGGATGCGATCCCGCAATGGTCGAAGCGCCATCCCGACGTGGCCATCAACGTCGTCATGCGGCAGTACGACGACCACCACACGGCGATGACGACGGCGTTGTCGACCGCGGTCTACCTGCCCGACGTGATGGCGCTGGAGGCGTCGTACGTCGGCAAGTTCTCCGACGGCGGCGGCCTGTCCGACCTGCTGCAGCCGCGCTACGACATCGGGCGCCATCGCGCGCGCTTCGTCGCCTATGCCTACGACCAGGCGATCAACCGCAAGGGGCAGGTCGTCGCCGCGCCGACCGACATCGGCCCGGGCACGATGCTCTATCGCCAGGACCTGCTCGATCGCGCCGGCGTCGCCGCGGCCGACATGCAGCCGTCGTGGGACGCCTACGTCGACGCCGGCATCAGGATCAAGAAGGCGACCGGCGCCAACCTGATCGGCAATGTCCGCACGTTCAAGGACCTGATGATCCGCGGCGGCCTGCGCAAGGGCCAGGGCATCTACTTCGACAGCGACTCGAACGTGCTGGTGGACACGCCGCGCTTCCATCGTGCCTTCGAGCTGTCGCTGCGCATGCGGCGCAACCACCTCGAGGGCCACCTCGAGACCTGGACCAACGAGTGGGCCGAGGGGTTCCGCCGCAACATGACGGCCACCGAACTGGGCGGCTCGTGGATGGTGGGCCAGATGGCCAACTGGGTCGCGCCCGCCACCAAGGGGCTGTGGCGCGCCACGCAGCTGCCGGAGAGCACCTGGGTCTCATACGGGGGCACGTATTACGCGATCCCGCGCGATTCCGACCCCGCCAAGAAGGCGCTCGCCTGGGAGCTGATCGAGATGATGACGCTGGACCCGTCGCGCCAGCTCGCCGCGCTGGAGACCCAGGACGCCTTCCCCGCGTTGCTGGCCGCGCAGGACGACCCGCTCATCGACGAGCCGCAGCCGTTCCTCGGCGGCCAGCGCGCGCGCGAGCTGTGGCGCGAGGCCGCGCGGCACATCACCGCGACCGCCGTCCACAAGCAGGCCAAGTTCGCCGAGGACGCCGTCAACGCCGCGCTTGACAGCGTGCTCGACGACGGCATGCCGATCAGCCAGGCGCTGTCGGACGTGGCGCGCCTGCTCGAACTTCGCGCAAAGCGTTGACCATGCGCCTGCCCGTCTTTCTCCGCCTGTCGCCCAAGTGGGCGCCCTACGTCTTCATCAGCCCGTTCCTCATCCTGTTCGCGGTGTTCGGCGTATTCCCGCTGTGCTTCTCGCTGTACCTCGCGTTCCAGTCGTGGGAGCCCACCGGCGGCCTGAAGGCGATGGAGTTCGTGGGCCTCGCCAACTTCGCGTTCGCGCTGCAGGACGCCTGGTTCTGGAAGGCGCTGCGCAACACGCTGTGGCTGGCGGTCGCCTCGGGCGTGCCGCAGCACCTGGTCGCGCTGCCGCTGGCCGCGTTCATCCACACCGCGTTCAAGCGCCTGCGCGACGGCGTGATCGCGGTGTACTTCCTGCCCTACATCACGTCGACGGTCGCGATCGCGATCATGTTCAACGCGCTGTTCTCGCAGGACTACGGCATGGTCAACGCGGCGCTCGCGCAGCTGTTCGGGATGTCGCACGTCGACTGGCTGCACGACGTGGGCCGCATCAAGCCGGCGATCGCGTTCATCGTGTTCTGGCGCTATGTCGGCTTCAACACGGTGCTGTACCTCGCGGCGATGCAGACCATCCCCGGGGAGCTCTACGAAGCCGCGACGCTGGACGGCGCAAGCCGCTGGCGCCAGTTCTTCCACATCACGCTGCCCAGCATCAAGCCGATGATCTTCTTCGGCGTCACGCTGAGCGTCATCGGCGGACTGCAGCTGTTCGAGGAGCCGTTCATCCTGACCGGTGGCAAGGGCGGCCCGCAGCAGGCGGCGATGACGTCGGCGGTCTACCTGTTCCGCGAGGCCTTCGACTTCAACGACTTTGGCGGCGCGAGCGCGATGTCGTGGCTGCTGTTCCTGGTGGTGGCGCTGCTGACGTGGATCACCAACCTCGCGTTCCGCACGCGCAAGGGGCTGCGATGAGCGCCGCGGCAGGCACCGTCCCCGGGATCGGCCGGCAGGAGCCCGGCGCGCTCGCGGCGCGCTGGATCGCCTATCTGATCGTCGCGATCGGCGCGCTGTTCATGCTTGCGCCGTTCTGGTTCATGTTCGTGTTCGCGACGCACTCGCGCGGCGAGATCTTCAACCTGCCGCCGCCGGTCTGGTTCGGCAACGACCTCGCGCACAACTTCAAGCTGCTGACCGAGCGGATCCCGTTCTGGAACAACCTCGGCTGGAGCATCTACGTCGCGCTGATGGCCACCGGGCTGACGCTGCTGTTCTGCTCGATGGCCGGCTACGCGTTCGCGCTGATGGAGTTCCGCTTCAAGAAGCCGCTGTTCGCGCTCGTGATGGCGACAATGCTGCTGCCGTCGTTCATGAACATGATCCCGACCTTCATGATCATGGACGCCCTCGGCTGGATCGACCAGCAGCGCGCGCTGTACGTGCCCGGCGCCGCGAGCGCGTTCGGCATCTTCCTGATGCGCCAGTTCGCGTCGTCGGCCGTGCCGAAGGAACTGGTCGAGGCCGCGCGCATGGACGGCTGCGGCGAGTTCGCGATCTATTGGCGCATCGTGCTGCCGCTGATGAAGCCGGCGCTGGGAACGCTCGCGCTGATCACGTTCATCACGTCGTGGAACAACTTCATCAATCCGCTGGTCGTGATGCGCAGCCTGCCCAACTACACGCTGCCGCTCGCGCTGCGCAGCCTGCAATCGACGATGAACACCGAGTGGGGCGCGCTGATGTGCGGCTCCGCCATCGCCACGATTCCGCTCATCGTCCTGTTCGCGATCACGTCGCGCCAACTCATCGCCGGCCTGACCGCCGGGGCAGTGAAGTAAATGCCCAACACCAACGACCTCACCCGCCTGTTTCCGCCCGACTTCGTCTGGGGCGTGGCCACCAGCGCGTTCCAGATCGAGGGCGCCGCCTTCGAGGACGGCAAGGGCGAATCGATCTGGGATCGCTTCTGCCGCGTCCCCGGCGTGATCGCCGACGCGAGCAACGGCGACGTCGCCTGCGACCACTACCACCGGCTCGACCCGGATCTCGACCTGATCGCCGGCCTCGGCGTCGACCTGTACCGCTTCTCGGTGTCGTGGCCGCGCGTGCAGCCGCTGGGCGAGGGCGCGTGGAACGAGAAGGGCCTCGCGTTCTACGACCGCCTCGTCGACGGCCTGCTGGCGCGCGGGCTGGCGCCGCATCTCACGCTGAACCACTGGGACCTGCCGCAGGCGCTGCAGGACAAGGGCGGCTGGGCGTCGCGCGACACGGCGCACCGCTTCGTCGACTATGCACTCGGCATCCAGCGCCGGCTCGGCGACCGGCTCGCGGCCATCACGACGCACAACGAGCCGTGGGTCGTCGCGGTGCTGGGCAACGAGGAGGGCACGTTCGCGCCGGGCATCCAGTCGCGCAGGACGGCGATCCAGGTCGCGCACCACCTGCTGCTGAGCCACGGCCTGGTGCTGCGAGCGCTGCGCGCGGAAGGCGCCACCGCCAAGCTGGGCATCGTGCTGAACATGGCCTGGACGATGCCGCTGACCGACTCGGCCGCCGACCAGGCCAAGGCCAGGCTGGACGACGCGCGCGGCCGCCGCTGGTACGCCGACCCGCTGTTCAAGGGCGCATACCCGGCGGAGGTATTGGCCGAGCTCGGGGCCGACGCGCCGGTGGTGGAGGCCGGCGACCTGGCGGTCATCGCCACGCCCATGGACTACATCGGCATCAACTACTACTCGCGCGCGCTGTCCAGCGCCGCCGGCCCGGTCGAGGCCAAGGACAAGCCGTACCCGAAGACCGACATGGGCTGGGAGATCTATCCCGAAGGCCTGTACGAACTCCTGATGACAATGCACCGCGAATACGCGCTGCCGCCCACCTACATCACCGAGAACGGCGGCGCGTTCCCCGACCCGACCACCGACGGACACGTGCACGACGCCGACCGCATCGACTACCTCGCCACGCACATCGCCGCGGTGGGCCGGGCGCTCGCCGCGGGCGTGCCGATGGCCGGCTACATGGTCTGGAGCCTGATGGACAACTTCGAGTGGAGCAGCGGCTACGCCAAGCGCTTCGGCATCGTGCACGTCGACTACGCCACGCTGGCGCGCACGCCCAAGGACAGCGCGCTGTGGTACCGCGACCTGGTCGCCGCAAGCCGCGCGCTGCGCCCGGCGAGGCCCTGACGATGGGACGCGTGAGCCTGCGCAACGTGCGCAAGTCCTTCGGCACGGTCGACGTGATCAAGGGGATCGACCTCGACGTCTACGACGGCGAGTTCCTGGTCTTCGTCGGGCCGTCGGGCTGCGGCAAGTCGACGATGCTGCGCATGATCGCGGGCCTCGAAGGCATCGACAGCGGCGACCTGTTGATCGACGGCCAGCGCGCCAACGACATTCATCCGGCCGACCGCGGCGCGGCGATGGTGTTCCAGAACTACGCGCTCTATCCGCACATGACGGTGGCGGAGAACATGGGCTTCGCCCTGAAGATGGCCGGCGTCGGCCGCAAGGAGCGCGACGAGCAGGTCAGGCGTGCGGCCGACGTGCTGCGCATCGCCGACCTGCTCGGGCGCATGCCCAAGGAACTCTCGGGCGGCCAGCGCCAGCGCGTGGCCATCGGCCGCGCGATCGTGCGCAAGCCGCGCGTGTTCCTGTTCGACGAGCCGCTGTCCAATCTCGACGCCGCGCTGCGCGTGAACATGCGCATCGAGCTGTCGCGCCTGCATCGCGAACTCGGAACGACGATGATCTACGTCACGCACGACCAGGTCGAGGCGATGACGATGGGCACGCGCATCGCCGTCTTCAACCAGGGCCGCATCGAGCAGCTCGGCGCGCCGCTGTCGCTTTACAACGCGCCGGCCAACGAGTTCGTCGCGGCCTTCCTCGGCGCTCCGCGCATCAACCTCGTCGACGCACCCGGCCCCGACGCCGCCCCCGTGCACCGCGCGCTGTGGTCCCTGCTGCTGCCCGCCGCGCCCGCGGGCGCGTCCCGCGCGGGCGTGCGCGCGGAGCACCTGCGCGTGGCCGCGCTCGGCAACGGCGTGCCCGCGACGGTGGTGATGGCCGAGCACCTGGGCGACGTGTCGGTGCTGCACCTGCGCGTCGAC
Organism: Scleromatobacter humisilvae; assembly: GCF_023231945.1. Taxonomy (GTDB): domain Bacteria; phylum Pseudomonadota; class Gammaproteobacteria; order Burkholderiales; family Burkholderiaceae_C; genus Scleromatobacter; species Scleromatobacter humisilvae. Next base: position 274,949 of record NZ_JAJLJH010000001.1, on the reverse strand, counting down.
GGCGTCGCCGACCTGCTGCACGCCAAGGTCGACGCGAGCCACTCGCAGCTCGCCGCGGGCGCGAGCGTGGGCCTGATGCCGGTCGCCGGATCGGTGCTGGCGTTCGACGCCGGCGGAAGGCGGGTGCAGTGATGCGGCGCCTGTTGGCGGCTTCGCTGGCGTCACTCGCCGGCGCCGCGGCGGCCGCCAACGCGCCGCCGCCGCCCGAGACGCTCAAGCCGCCGCCGGGCTGGCAGCTGGTGTGGAGCGACGAGTTCGACGTCGACGGCCTGCCCGATCCGAAGAAGTGGGGCTACGACACCTTCTTCAACCAGAAGGGCTGGTTCAACCACGAGCAGCAGTACTACGCCGGCCCGCGCGCCGAGAACGCGGTGGTGCGCGACGGCCGGCTCGTCATCACGGCGCGCAAGGAGACGCGCTCCGCGGCGATCGACTGGGGCGGCCAGCGCTACACGTCGGCGCGCCTGTTCACGCGCGGCCTCGCCGAATGGACGACCGGCTTCTTCGAGGTCCGCGCCAAGCTGCCCTGCGGCCTCGGCACGTGGCCGGCGATCTGGATGCTGGGCACGCATGGCGACTGGCCGGCCAACGGCGAGCTGGACATCATGGAGCACATCGGGCGCAACCCGGGCCGCGTGATGAGCACGATCCACACGCCGGCCGGCAGCGGCGCGCACGGCGTGGGCGCCGCGGTGACGCTGGCCGACGCCTGCGACGCGTTCCACCGCTACCAGATGCTCTGGACCGAGCGCGACATCACGTTCGGCGTCGACGGCGTCAACAACCTGACCTATCCGCGCCTGGACGTCGGCGCCGCCGGCGCCGCGCGCGCGTGGCCGTTCGACGGCCCGCAGTTCCTGCTGCTGAACATCGCGATCGGCGGCGACCTGGGCGGCCCCATCGACGACAGCATCTTCCCGGTGACGATGGAAGTGGACTACGTGCGCGTCTGGCAGGCGCCGGCTCAGGGCGGCAGCCGATAGACCGGCCGGCCCGGCGGCATCGTCGTGCCGACGATCAGCTGCGGGATGACGGCCTCGACATCGTCGATCAGGCGCACCATGCGCTCGAGTTCCGCGGCCTGCTCCTGCGTCGACACGCAGCCCTTGAGCCACACCCAGCGGCGCTGGCCTTCGACCCAGATCGTGGTGTTCTCGTAGCCGCCTGCGGCATCGATCGCCTTGACGACGCGCGGGGCGATCTCCTTGTCGTAGAGATAGGCGTTGGGCAGGCGGCAGCGCCCCGACCGGTAGCAACTCGTGCCGCGTTCGGCGCGCCAGTGGGTCTCGTGCTGCATCTCGGGCTCGGTCAGCAGCGGGGGATCGGGGATCGGGCAGCCGGGGAGTCCGTGGGTCGCCTGGATGAACGGGTCGTCGAACCAGTTCTTGCGTTCGGCAGGCGCCGAGGCGGCTTGTGCCTGTGCGACGGATGCGATCAGCTGCAAGCCGATCAGCAGGACGGTCATTCTTCGCGTGGACGAGGCCATGTGCGGGATCTTAGCGATGTCGGCGGCGTCTGCCTGCGGCGCTCATTGCCCGCCGCGCGGCAGCGGCCCACCGGCGCCGCAGCCGAAAAGGGCTATCCGGCGGCGGCGAGCAAGAACGGCCCCGCTGCGCTCCAATGACGGCCTTTCCCGTCAAACCCGAAATCCGGAGACCCGTCATGTCCCTGTCCATGTATACCGCCACGGTGACCTCGTACCGCTCGATGCTGAAGAACCTCTCGGCCGTCATCGCCAAGGCCGAAGCGCACTGCGAAGCGAAGAAGATCGATCCGGCCGCCTTCCTCGCGTCGCGCCTGTATCCCGACATGCTGCCGTTCACGTCGCAGGTGCAGATCGCCACGGACAACGCCAAGGGTGCCGCCGCCCGCCTGGCCGGCGTCGAGATCCCGAAGTTCGAGGACAACGAGAAGAGCTTCCCCGAGCTGCAGGCCCGCCTCGACAAGACCATCGCCTTCCTCGACACCCTCACCGAAGCCCAGTTCGAAGGCGCCGCCGGGCGCGACATCGTGCTGCAGCTGCGCGACCGCAAGATGGAGTTCAAGGGCGACGTCTACCTGACGCAGTGGGCCAACCCGAACGTCTACTTCCACATCACGACGGCCTACGCGCTGCTGCGCCACGGCGGCGTCGAGATCGGCAAGAAGGACTACCTCAGCGGCGGCGCCTCGCAAGGCAAGTGAACGCTTCGCCCCGCTTGCGTGATCGAGAGGCCCCGCGGGGCCTCTTTTTCATGGCCACCGCCGGGCAAAGCGCGGATCTGGAGGGAATCCCACGTTCGAATCCGCCCGTTGGCCGTCGAACATCTGTACAACCATTGGTGGTGCGGGGCTTCGCTCCGAGTCGTACAAATCGTCTGCCTGCCCTCTCAGCGACAGCAGCCGAACACCAGGAAGTTTCAGGCATGAGGCAGTTCATCCGGCATCCGCTCGACGTCCCGATCGAGATCAGGACGGCGCAGCGCGGCAGCGCCGCCTTCCAGACCCAGGACATCAGCCTCGGCGGCCTGGCGGTGCATTCGGACGTGCCGGTCGAGCCGGGCTCGCTCATCGAGGTGCGCATCGCCTACGTCGAGCCGGCGTTCGAGGCGCGCGCCCGCGTCGCGTGGTGCCGCCCGTGCCGGGACGGCAGCGGCCACGAGGTGGGCGTCAGCTTCCTCGATGCCGAGGACGTCTTCCGCGCCCGCATGGTCGCGCAGGTCTGCTACATCGAGGACTACCGGCGCTCGATCGCGCGCGCCGAGGGCCGCGAGCTGAGCTCCGAGGAAGCGGCCGGCGAGTGGATCGCCAAGTTCGCGCACAAGTTCCCGGGCGCGAGCGGCGGCCTGCAATAGTTTCGCCGCGCTGCCGAGTCGGCCCGACAATTGCCCCCTGGCGTCGCAACCAACGCCCAAGGAGCAAACCATGAAACTGGACGGCCAGCGCGAGAGCGACAATGTCGAGGACTTGCGCGACCAGGGCGGCGGAGGCGGCGGTTCCGGCTTCGGCGGCATCGGCATGGGCCACATCGGCATCGGCACGATCGTCATCGCACTGATCGGCGGCTGGATCTTCGGCATCAATCCGCTCACGATCCTCGGCGTGATCAGCGGCGGCGGCGCCCCTGTCCAGCACAGCGCGCCGGCGCCCGTGCCTGCGCAGACGGGCCAACCCGGGGCGCCCGTGGCGCACGGGCAGGAAGACCCGATGAAGCGCTTCGTGTCCATCGTGCTCGCCGACACCGAGGACGTGTGGACGCAGGTCTTCCAGCAGCGCGGCGGCACGTATCGCGATCCGAAGCTGGTGCTGTTCCGGGACTCGACGCCCACCGCCTGCGGCCGCGGCGAATCGGCGACCGGGCCCTTCTACTGCCCCGGCGACGAGAAAGTCTACATCGACCTGAGCTTCTACGACCTGCTGCGCACCAAGCTCGGCGCGCCGGGCGACTTCGCGCAGGCCTACGTGATCGCGCACGAGGTCGGCCACCACGTGCAGAAGCTGATGGGCATCTCGGCGAAGGTGGACGCGGCGCGCCGCGGCTCGAGCGAGGTACGTTCCAACGCGCTGTCGGTGCGTCTCGAGCTGCAGGCCGACTGCTTCGCCGGCATCTGGGCCAACCGGGCGCAGGCCACCAAGAACATCATCGAGGCCGGCGACATCGACCAGGCGCTGAACGCCGCCTCGCAGATCGGCGACGACACGCTGCAGCGCAAGGCAAGCGGCACCGTCCAGCCCGACACCTTCACGCACGGCACCAGCGCGCAGCGCGTGCACTGGTTCAAGCAGGGCTACGAGACCGGGCAGATCGAGCAGTGCGACACGTTCAAGGCCGGGTCGCAGTGAGCGTGGTCAGGCCTCCGGCGGTTCCGCGACGCGACAGCAGTTGCGGCCGTCGTTCTTGGCCCGGTAGAGCGCCTCGTCGGCGCGCTTGAGCCAGCTCGATCCCGACTCGCCGGCCGCCAGCGGCGCGATGCCGATGCTCAGCGTCACCGGCACCGGGCACTGGTGGCGGTCGGCCACCTGCAGCGCCTCCACGCGCGCGCGCAGGCGTTCCGCGAGGGCGGAGGCGTCGACGTCGCGCGAGACGGGCAGCACGATCAGGAACTCCTCGCCGCCCCAGCGGGCGACGGTGTCGGCGTCGCGCGTGCTCGCGCGCAGCGCGTTCGCGACGGCCACCAGCACCTGGTCGCCCATCGCGTGGCCCCAGCCGTCGTTGATGTGCTTGAAGTGGTCGAGGTCGCACAGCATCACCACCGGGGCGAGGTCGAGCCGGCCGTCGCGCGCGAGCTGGTCCAGCAGCTGCAGCGTGAGGCGGCGATTGGCCAGGCCGGTGAGCGGGTCGGTGGCGGCCAGCAGGTTCAGCCGCGTCGCCTGCTCGCCCTGCACGGTGACGACGTGCTTGAGCCACACCATGCCGGTCAGGCAGACGACAAGCACCGCGTGCGAGATCAGCGTGTTGAGCATCAGCGAGCGGTCCTGCGCCGCGTAGGGCGTGTGGGCCGTGGTGCGCAGCAGCGTGCACGCCGCGAAGAAGGCGAGCATGGCGGCCGCGGCCAGGAAGGCGTGGCGCGGTGCGAGCATGAAGAACGCCATCGCGTAGCACAGCGGCAGCCAGTTCCACAGCGTCAGCGAGTTGTAGTTGTCCAGCAGCGGGCCGGGCATGTGGGTCTGGTTCCACAGGTCCAGCATCAGCAGCAGCGTGATGGTCAGGAAGCCCAGCCATCGCACGGTGGCGAGCACGCGTGGAACGCGCCAGAGCGCCACGAGGCTGACGCTGAAGACGATCACCATCGCCGGATAGCCGACGCGGTCGATCGCGTCGATCGTGCCGTCCGCGGCCTCCATGTGCCAGATCGCCAGCACCGCCAGCACGCCCGCGCCGAACATCAGCAGCACGACGCGGCGCATGAGCCGGTCGATGTGCTGGGTGGCGCTGTAGACGACGTCGCTGTTCTGCACCATGGCCTTTCGGGCTGGCTCGCGGGCTCGAACCCTCGTTCGGCAGGCGGTTTCTGGCGGACGACCCCATTTTGCGCGCGCCTCGTTCCGGGCACGTCGTCGATGGAGACCGTCCCATGATCGTGGCTGCAGGCGCCGGTTATCCGCCTGCGCGCCGGGGCAGGTGCCCAATGCGTCACGCGGCGGCGCGATTTCGCGTAGCCTTGCGGGTTGCGCGCCGCATTCCAGCCCGGCGCCAGCCTCAGGAGCCTCGCTTGTTCGGTTACTTCGAAAGACTCGTCGACCCCTGGCCGGACGGCGAGCCGCCGCCGCCGCCCAATGGCGTCTTCCCGTTCATCTGGGCCTGCTCGGCCGGCGTGCGCCGCTTCGTGCTGGGCATGACGCTGCTGACGGCCACCATCGGCGCGTTCGAGGCGCTGCTGTTCGCCGTGATGGGCCACGTGGTCGACTGGCTGAGCCACGTGCAGCCCGCGCAGCTGTGGTCGCAGGAACGCGGCAAGCTGCTGCTGCTGGCGGCGCTGCTCACGCTGAGCCCGCTCCTGGTGGCCGTGCAGGCCTCGCTGAAGTACCAGACGCTGTTCGGCAACTTCCCGATGCGCCTGCGCTGGAACTTCCACCGCATGATGCTCGCGCAGAGCATGAGCTTCTACCAGGACGAGTTCGCCGGCCGCGTCGCGGCCAAGGTGATGCAGACGGCGCTGGGCGTGCGCGACGTCGTCACGACGATCACCGACATCCTGGTCTTCGTGGTCATCTACTTCGTCACGATGATCGCCGTCGTCGGCGGCTTCGACCTGTGGCTGCTCGGCCCGTTCCTCGCGTGGCTGGCGCTGTATGGCTGCGCGCTGCGCTACTTCGTGCCGAGGCTCGGAAAGGTCGGCCAGCTGCAGGCCGACGCGCGCTCGCTGATGACGGGGCGCATCACCGACGCCTACACCAACATCTCGACGGTCAAGCTGTTCTCGCACGCGCGCCGCGAGGCGAGCTACGCGAAGCAGGCGATGCAGGAGTTCATCGTCACGGCCTACCAGCAGGGCCGCTACATCACCGGCATCGAGATCGTGAACCACGTGCTGAGCATGGGGCTGATCATGAGCACGGCGGGCGTCACGCTGTGGCTGTGGACGCAGGGGCGCGTGGGCGTGGGCGCGGTCGCGGCGTCGACCGCGCTGGCGCTGCGCCTGAACGGCATCTCGCACTGGATCATGTGGGAGCTGGCCTCGCTGTTCGAGAACATCGGCACCGTCACCGACGGCATGAACACGCTGTCGCGGCCGCACGCGATCGTCGACGCGCCGGACGCCACCGAGCTGGCGGTGCCGCGCGGCGAGGTGAAGTTCGAGGACGTCGGCTTCGCGTACGGCGGCAAGCGCCAGGTGATCGACCGCTTCTCGCTGACGATCAAGCCGGGCGAGAAGATCGGCCTGGTGGGCCGCTCGGGCGCGGGCAAGTCGACGCTGGTCAACCTGCTGCTGCGCTTCTACGACGTCGAGTCGGGACGGTTGCTGATCGACGGCCAGGACGTGTCCCGGGTCACGCAGAACAGCCTGCGCGCGCACGTCGGCATGGTGACGCAGGACACCTCGCTGCTGCACCGCTCGGTGCGCGACAACATCCTCTACGGCCGTCCCGACGCGACGGAGGCCGAGATGATCGCCGCCTCGGGCCGCGCCGAGGCCGGCGAGTTCATCGCGACGCTGGCCGACGCCAAGGGCCGCAAGGGCTACGACGCGCACGTCGGCGAACGCGGCGTCAAGCTGTCGGGCGGCCAGCGCCAGCGCATCGCGATCGCGCGCGTGATGCTCAAGGACGCGCCCATCCTGCTGCTCGACGAGGCCACCAGCGCGCTCGACTCCGAGGTCGAGGCCGCGATCCAGGCCAGCCTCTACAGCCTGATGGAGGGCAAGACGGTGATCGCGATCGCGCACCGGCTGTCGACGATCGCCGCGATGGATCGCCTCGTCGTCCTCGACAAGGGCCGCATCGTGGAGGAGGGCGACCACCGCTCGCTGCTGGCCAAGGGCGGGCTCTACGCGCGCCTGTGGGCGCACCAGAGCGGCGGCTTCCTCGGCGAGGAGGTCGACGCGGACGCGCCGCCGCAGCGCGCCGACGTGCTCGTGACCGAGGAAGACGAGGCCGAGTGATCAGGCGGTGGCGTCGGCAATCGTCGCGCAGGCGTCGATCGCCTCGAGCAGGTGGCGATGCCAGAACGGGTCGAGATCCTGGCGCTGCTCGGCGTCGTCGCGCAGGCGCTGCAGCGGCTCCAGCAGCTCGGCGCTGGGCATCTCCTCGGCGGCCTCGAGTTCGTAGACGCGGCAGTCGTCGTCCAGCAGGCGTGTCTTCAGCAGCTCGATGACGCGCGGGTCGCTGCGGCGCGCGAGGCCGACCACGGCTTCGCCGCGCACGTCGCGGTAGGGGTCGTGCGCGTTCGTCCACAGCAGCGTGCGGATGGCGTCGTCGTCGGCCTCGCTGAGGGTGCCGATGCCGAAGGTCGCCCATTCGCGCACGAGGTCGTCGCGGTCGATGGCCAGGTGCATCAGGGCGGCCGTCGCCTGCGGGCCGGGATAGCTGCCCAGCGTGTAGGCCAGCGCGAAGCGCACGCGCAGGTCGGGATGGCGCAGGTGCGCGAGGAGCGCGGGCAGCGCGGCGGGCAGCGGCTGGTGGCCCAGGCCGCTGATGGCCGATCGCAGCACCCGGGGATCGGCGTCGCGCAAGGCCTCGACGAACATCGCCTGCGTCGCCTCGAGCGCGTAGGGATCGGCCTGGTAGTCGTGCGCGTGGCCGGGCGCGCGCAGTTGCGCCGCGATCTCCAGCCCGAGCACGCGCCGACGCACGCTGCTGCTGCGCACCAGCGCCTCGATGCGCGCGAGCATCTCCGGCGTCCCGCGCGCCTGCAGGATCGCGATGGCGGCGCGCCCGCGCGGCGCCGAGCCGTGGGCCAGCGCGAGGTGGACCAGGCAGTCGGTGGTCCAGCCGCGGATGCGGGATTTGACGATGCGTCGCATGCCGCGACTGTCGGGCGCGACCGTGACGCCCGCGTGACGCCGCCGCCGCAGGGCGCGCGCGGCGCGCGTTCAGGCGTGCGGCGGCACGCCCTTCAGCCGTGCCGCCGCCAGCGCCGCGAAGCCGAGCAGGATCATCGCCACCGCGCAGGTGATCCGCAACCCGAGGCCGATCTGCCCCGCGTCCCCGTGCGCCAGCGCGCCGAATACGGCCACCCCTATCGCGCCGGCCGACTGCCGCGCGGTGTTCAGGATCGCCGCCGCGAGCGACGACCGGCTCTTGTCGACCGACGACAGCACCGTCGTCGTCATCGCCGGCACCGCCAGGCCCATGCCGCTCGGGATCAGCAGGAAGCCGGCGAGCATCAGCGGCAGGCTCCGCGTCGTCGAGGCGAGCGCCAGCACGCCGAAGCCGAGCAGGTCGACCAGCGCGCCCACGATCATCGGCCTGCGCGTGCCGAAGCGCGTGATGGCGCTGCCGCTGAGCACGTTGGACAGGAAGAAGCCGGCCGTCAGCGGCAGGAAGGCGAGGCCGGCCTGCAGCGGCGTGTAGTGCCGCGCGGTCTGCAGGAACAGCGCGATCACGAAGATCGCCCCGTAGTAGGTGCCGTTGACCACCGTGCCGAAGAACACGGCGTTGCGGAAGTCGCGCAGCGCGAACAGGTCGGTGGCGATCACCGGCGCCGCGGCGCGCCGTTCGACGAACAGGAGTGCGACGCCCAGCACGAGCGTCGTGGCGCCGCCGAGCCAGATGCGCGAGTCGTGCAGGCCCAGTGCGCGCGCCTCGATCAGCGTGGCGATCAGCGCGCCGAGCGCGAGCGTCGCCAGCACCTGGCCCGCGATGTCGAGTGGCGGCTTCGCACCGGCGGTGGGCGTCTCGCGCAGGCGCGTCGACAGCCAGCCGCCGACCAGGCACAGGGGCACGTTGACCCAGAAGATCGCGCGCCAGCCGACGCCGGCCACCAGCAGGCCGCCCAGCACCGGGCCGAGCGCGATCGAGATCGCGCCGGCGGCCGTCCAGTAGCCGATCGCGCGCGCGCGCCGCGCGGGTTCGTGCGCGAGCGCGTGGTTCAGCAACGCGAGCGAGTTGGGCAGCATCACGGCCGCGCCCAGTCCCTGCAGCACGCGCGCGGCGTCGAGCGCGAGGATGCCGGGCGCCGCGGCGCAGGCGATCGAGGCCAGGCCAAACAGGCCCATGCCCCACTGGAACGCGCGCCGCGCGCCGAAGCGGTCGCCCAGCGCGCCGGCCGACAGCATGAACGCGGCGAACGCCACGGCGTAGGCGTCGACGACCCATTGCAGCCCGTCGACGCCCGCACCCAGTTCGCGCCCCATCGCCGGCAGCGCGACGTTGACGATCGTGACGTCGAGCTGGCCGACGACGAAGGCCATCGAGGTGGCGAGCACGACCAGCGCGAAGGACGGGGCGGGGCGATCGGCCGCGGCGGCGAGGAACCTGGTGTCGGAACTCATGGCGTCATCGTAGCGACGCGACGACCGCGGTGCTTCGCCCGCTGACGAAGCGTCGGCCTTGTAGATGTCATCGGCTGCTGACAAAATGCCGGAATCGCCCCCACCCCGTGCCTCGAATGCCCTCCCGCCAGAAGATGCTGCGAACCGTTGCCGACCTGCCCGCCGCGATGAGCGCGCTGCCCAAGCCCGCCCGCAACGCCGGCGACACCCGCGCGCGCATCCTGGCGGCGGCGCGCGTCCGCTTCGCGCAGGACGCCTACGAGAACGTCGGCACGCGCGACATCGCCGCCGACGCCGGCGTCGACGCCGCGCTCGTCAACCGCTACTTCGGCGGCAAGGAGAAGCTGTTCGACGAGGCGATCGTGGACGCGTTCGCGATCAAGGACCACTTCGACGGCATGGACATGAGCACGTTCGGCGAAGTCATCGCCACGCTCGTCATCGAGGGCAGCCAGGAGCGCCGCGAGGCCAGGTTCGACGCGCTGGGCATCCTGCTGCGCGCGTCCGGCAGCCCGGCCACGCAGGAGCGCGTCTCGGCCCGCTTCCACGCCGACTTCGTGCTGCCGCTGTCCCGGCTGCTGCGCGGGCGCGACGCCGAGTTGCGCGCCGCGCTGATCGCGTCCTACCTGATCGGGCTGGCGACCATGAAGCACGCCCTCGGCTCGCCGCTGCTGGGCGACGCGACGCGGCGCAAGACCGTCGCGACCATCGGCGCGGCGATCCAGGCCTGCGTCGACGGCTAGAGCTTGTCGAGGCCGACGAGCGCCGCGTGCTGCAGCAGCATGATGGTCTTGCCGTCCTGGATCTCGCCGCTGGCGATCATCTCCAGCGCGCGGCGCAGCGGCAGCTCCAGCACCTCGATGTCCTCGCCCTCGTGCGCGTCGCCGCCGCCGGCGTGGCGGCGATCGGCATCGTCATAGGCCGCGACGAAGAAGTGCAGCTTCTCGGTGACCGAGCCCGGGCTCATGTAGGCCTCGAACGCCTTGCGCGGCGACTGCACCGCGAAGCCCGTCTCCTCGATGGCCTCGCGCCGCATCGCCGCGACCGGGTCGTTGCCATCGAGCAGGCCAGCGCAGGCCTCGATCAGCATGCCGTCGGCCAGCCCGTTGACCCAGCACGGGAAGCGGAACTGGCGGATCAGGATGACGGTGCCGCGCGGCGCGTTGAACAGCAGCAGGGCGACGCCGTTGCCGCGGTCGTAGGTCTCGCGGCTGACCACCTGCAGGCGGCCATCGCGCCGGCGGTGCTCGAAGGTCGTCTTTCGCAGCAGGTACCAGTCGTGCGCCAGCACGCGCTGCTCGAGGATGCGGATGTCGGCGTTGCCGGCGAAGGGACTCGGATCGACGTTCGGCGAAGGCATGGCATGATTGCGTAGTTTCGTGCAGTATCGTGCAAACGCGCGATTCCGCCAAATCCCCGGTTTCGTGAAGGACGCATGCTCACCACCCAACGCAAGAAGCTGCTGCTGGCGCGCCTCGCCGCCGAGGGCCAGCTCGTCGCCAAGGCGCTCGCGCAGGAGCTCGGCACCTCCGAGGACACCATCCGCCGCGACCTGCGGGACCTCGCCGCCGAGGGCCTGCTGCAGCGCGTGCACGGCGGCGCGCTGCCGGCGTCAGCGGCGATGGGGGACCTCGCGGTGCGCGAGCAGGTCTCGACCGCCGACAAGGTCGCGCTCGGGCGCTTCGGCGCCTCGCTGGTCGAGCCGGGGCAGGTCGTGATCCTCGACGGCGGGACGACCGCGCTGCAGGTCGCGCGCCACCTGGCGCCGGGCCTGCGCGCGACCGTCGTCACGCACAGCCCCACCGTGGCGATCGAGCTCGCGCAGCACGCGGGCGTCGAGATCCTGCTGCTGGGCGGCCGGCTGTTCCGGCACTCGATGGTCAACGTGGGCGCGGACGTCATCGCCGCGGCATCGCGCCTGCGCGCCGACCTGTTCTTCCTCGGCGTGACCGGCGTCCACCCCGACGCGGGCCTGAGCACCGGCGACGCGGAGGAGGCCGCCGTCAAGCGCGCGCTGCACGCCCGCGCGGCCGAGACGGTGGTGCTCGCGTCGCCCGAGAAGCTGATGGCGGCGTCGCCCTTCGTCGTGGCGGCCTTGCCGGAGATCAGCCTGCTGGCCGTCGCGCGCGAGACGCCCGCGCGCGTGACGCGCGCGTTGCTCGCGGGCGGCGTCCAGCTGCGCAAGGTCTGAACATCGACGGGCGCCGACAGGCCTAGTTCGGAACCTCCGAGAAGGCATTCAGGCGCAGCAACCTGACGGGCTGTTCCAGATCCTTCTGCGTGCCGAGTTCCGCGACGAGAGCGATCGCGTCGCGATCCTCGGCGCCGCTGAACGGGCAGGGAACGACAATGTCCACGCGAGCGCGGCAATTGAGGTCGTAGCTCATCCACCACAGCAGCCCGGCCTCGACGCGCGTGCGCACCTCGAGCCAGCGCGGCCGCCACGTGTCGCGCCATGCCATGGCCGCCAGCTCGCGGCAATGGGTCGCTTCCGGGTGATCCGCATCGACGTAGCGGTGGAAGTCCTCGATGGCCTGGGGCGTGCTCAGGTCGCCGCGTTCGTAGGCGCGATTGGACTTCACGATCGTGGCGATGTAGTTGAGGTACTCGCTGTTGCATTGGCTCGACATGGTCGACCCGGTGGTCGATCTCGCCACCAGGTCGGCCAACGCGACATCCTCGGCCAGCGCGATCCAGCCCTCGCTGACATGGACGGTCGTGCCGCCCGCGCCGCCCTGGACGATGACGTGCGCAACACTCGTGCGGTCGTACACCAGGCGCAGGTGCTCGAGGCGGCGCAGCGCCTTGGACGCGTCGAGATCCTTTCGCCTCTGCAGGTCGTCGTGCAGGTCCTGCGTGAGCGCCGCGAGCCACGCCTGGTCGTGCTTGACCTGGTCGGCCGAACGCGGCGCCGCGCTGGCGGCGACGGCGAGCGCGCCCGCCAGTCCGGCAATGCCGGTCCGTCGCATGAGGCCTGGGCGGAAGGGCATGGCGATCACCTCTGCTGGCTGCCGCAGTCGCTGACGATGTCGAGCGCCGTCGGGTCGGGGAGTTGGAGCGGAAGGTCGATGTGTCGAGGGCAGGCGGCGTCCTGCTTGCAGCTGATGTCGATGCGGGTCACGACGTGGCAGTGGTCGAAGGGGGTGTCGTTCGACTTCCTGAACTGCTCGATGCGCCAGACATAGAGTTGATCCGCCTTCAACCGCGGCACGTTGATCTTCCAGCTCTGCTTGTGGTCCGCGTCGGGCCGGCTCAGCCAATCCCGCCAGCTCGTCTTCTCCGGCAAGGGCGCGTCGAGCTCTAGCGTGACGCAGGTCAATTCCGGTGCGAGCGCGTGCACCAGCGCGACGTGGAGGGTCGATCGCGGGCCGTCGTCCGGCAGCCCTGCCGGCAGCGGGATCTCGGTGGCTTTCCAGCCCGCACCGCAATCCAGTCCCGCCATCGGATCGATGGGCGGTGCCGAGGCCGGCTGCCCGGCGGCCGTGGGCGCGAGTTCGGCGGGCGTCGCCACCTGCGCGTAGACGCCGACGCGCAGGGCCGGCGGCGTGGCGGCGCAGGCGGCCAGTGCAAGCGCGATGGCAAGAGAAGCGCTTGCGCGCGAGAGGCTGGCGGTGGATGGCGTCATTGCTCGGACACTCCCGTCGTTCTTCCGACCCGGCGGTTGACGGCGCTGTCGATGCTCGTCAACTTCTTCTTCATGTCGTTCAGGCCGTCGACGACCGTTCCGCTCGCGGGCTTCCCGGCAGCGGCCGACGACGCTGCGGCGGCAGGCGACATCGGCGTGCCGTTCAGCGCGTAGTTCATCCGTTCCAACGAGATCGACATGTCGCTGAGCCGGCTCGAGTAGTCCGGCCCGGACGGCGCGCTGGGCACACGGGCTGTCCACGCGGCGGCATGGGAAGCCGCCGCCGCCGCCGCCTCCGCGGCCTTGCGGGACGCCTGGGCGGCGTCGCGCGCCTGTTCGACGACCTGGGCGATGGCTGCATCCGGCTCCGGCGGTGAAGGAGATGCGCCGCCGTCGAACACCACGAGCGGCGATCCGGAGGCGGGCGCCTGCGCCACGGGCGGCGGATTCTTCTGCTCGGCGGCGTCCCGCAGCAGCTTGCGATCCTGCGCGGACAGGCTGACCTGGTTCGACGAGAGCTTGACGGTGCCGACCACGCCCACGGTGCCGCCGACGGTGAGCGCGGTTGCCAGCGCGACGCCGGGGCCGACGCCCTGCACCATGCCCGCGATGCCGGTGGACGGCGGCGGCGGCGGGGGCTCCGGAATCGTCTCGTCATCCGGTGGCGGCGGACCGGCGTCGTTCGACGCGCCCATCGGGAACCTCGGGCCCGGCGCTCCGGGCCTGGGATTGACCGGGCGGGGCCACAGGCCGCCCCCTGCCTTCGGAAAGACCTCCAGCACCGACTGCAGCCCCAGCATCCGGTAGCTCTCGAACTGCGACTCGCTGAAGAACTGATCGGCTGTCGATTGCTGCGGGAAAGGCCCTTCGCCCGGGCGCGCGCTTCTCGCATAGTCGCCCAGGTCCAGCGGTTCCCTGCCGGTGAGCAGAGGCTTCAGGATGTAGATGAAGCCATCGATGCTTGTCGCGCCTGGAGCGGCGTCGCGGTCCGAATAGCGGATCCTGCCGACCGCCATGCGGCAATTGCGTCGGGCGCCGGGCTGGCCGGGCAGGACATCGGGCAACTCGACGCGCACGCCGAAGTCGATGCGAATCTTGCGGACGGCGCCGAGCAGGTCGGCGTACTCGTAATGCGGATCGCACCCGGCATCGACGACGAGGATGTGATGGCAGCGCCGGCGGATCATCTCGTAGAGACCCAGGTTCTCGAAATGGCCACCGTCCGACAGGTAGACCGATCGACGATCGTCCGTCGTGAAGCCGAAGGCCTCGCTGGTCAGCGCGCGCAGGCCCATGAACTCCTTCTGCCGCCAGGACCGCGCGAACTTGAGCCGAGGATTGGCGACCCACCAGCCGAGACGGACGTTGAACAGCGTCATGATCATCGTCACGAGCGGCGAGCTGTGATAGCCCATGTTGGGCGACGCTGCCGCGCCGGAGATCGTCATCGCGCGGCCGAGGGACATGCCTCGCGGGCCGGCGTAGCACGGCGTGCGCACGTAGCCGGTTCCGACACTGCCGCAATGCAGCGGCGTGGCGGTGAAGGAGGCGGCCTTGCGCTGCTGCCACGCCATCCGCGTGCTCGAAGGCTGCACGAGGTTGAGCGCCATGTTGATGACGGGGAACAGCACCTTGCCGCGGCGCGCCCTGGTGCGGCCTGCCCTGGAAAGACGGAAGTTGTCCCGCGGGTCGAAGCCGGTCAGCCAATGCGGATCCCGATTGCGGCGAGCCGCGCCGAGATAGGCGCGGACGAGGCGATTGCCGTACATCCCGTGCAACGAGAAGGCGTTCGCGCCGATCGTCACGGACAGTCCCGCGCCGATGATCGCGCAGAGCGCGCAGAGGGCCAGCGCGTGGGTGAAGGAGGCGTGAAGCGCCACGAAGTCGTAGACGGCGGCCTCGGCGGCGACGGGGCGGTCGCCGTCGTCCATCGCGGCGTCCTCGAGCGCCCATTCCTCGCGCAGGAAATCGGCCTGGGCCGAGAGCGTGGTCCGGCAGACGTGCTCGTTCGCGAACGGCCCGCAGGTCTGCAGCAGTTGCGAGACCCCCAGGCTCATCGCGACCAGGATCGCCAGCAGCACGACGCCTGCGATCGCGTCGAACACGAGGCTGCCCCATCGGGACAGAAGGCTCGCGCCCTTTTTCTTCAGCGTGTCGCCGTTCTTGCTCCAATACCCGATCGCGCTGGTGAGACCCCCTGCGATGAGGCCGCCAAGAGACAGCTGCGCGCCGGCGGGGAGCGACTTGCTCAGCATGGCGAGCGCCATCGGCGCCAGATAGAAGACGATCGCGAACAAGCCCACCCAGCCGAGCGCGACGCGCAACCAGAGGCCGCTGGCTCGACTCCACCATTCGCGCATGTTCTCGTCCGTCCAGCGCGCGGTGATGCCGACGCACAGCGTGATCTGGGCCCAGAAGCAGCCCAGCATCAACGGAACGCTGACCGTGGCGTAGAGCAGCGCAGGCGCCTGCGCCTTGCCGAGTTGGTGGTGCGCATAGCTGAGGGCGAGGTCCAGGATGATGCCGCCGACGGCTCCGCAGGCGATCAGCAGCAGCGCGGTGAACCCCTGCGTCTTGAAGGGCGCATTGGGCCGGCGCTTGCGCAACAGCAGGCCCAGGCAGATGCCCACCAGGTTGGCTCCGGCGCCTGCGGCCGCCGCCACGCCAGGCCACCAGGCGCTGGCCGACCAGAGGTCGCCCCAGACGCCGACCAGGCTGAACAGGAAGGCCGCCAGCGTCACGGGAATGAAGCAGCCAAGCGTGAATCGGTCGCGCACGGGCCTGCCGGGGCCGATGCCGCTGGGCATGTCGGCCACCATGTAGGCGACGCCCCAGACGATCAGGAGGATGGCGGCCGCCAGGCTGGCATACACGACGCAGACCTGGGCGGGCGGCGTCAGCATCCAGAGGACGAAGATCCGCGGCAGCAGCAGCAACGTCGCCATGAGGGGCAGCCAGACGCACAGGTTCAGCACCAGGTTGCGGACGAAGGTCGCGATGAGCGCGAGCATGTCGCCCGAGAGCCCCAGCACGGGGCTGAGGTAGTTGCTGTAGGCGCGGAGTCGGCTGATGGCGTCGTGCGGCCCGCCCGTCATGGGATCGCGCGCCGGCCCGGGAGGAATCGCCGGGGCCGAGCCGCCGGCGGTGTCGGCCAGCATGGTCGTGACGCTGTCGAACGTGGCCCCCTTCTGTCCCAGCAGGCTGGTCAGCCAGCTGGCGATGTAGCCGCCGCCCGAGACGCTGGACAGGTAGCGGAACTGGTGCAACCTGTCCTGGCGGGCCAAGCCTTGCAGGACGCCCAGGCAGAACGTCGCGCTGCGAATGCCGCCGCCCGAAAAGCAGAGCGCCGTCGGTCGTTCGCGCTCGGGCGACGAATGGATGGATTCGTAGAGGAACTGCAGCAGGTCCTGATCGGATCGGAGCCATTCGGGGTCCGCTTCCACTGCCGTCCGGCGCCTCTGCCGGTAATTCGCGAGCGCGTTGCGCAGGTCGATTCGCTGCGAGGGCGTGATCTTTCCGAGATACAGGTACTCCCGCAGAAGGGCGGCGGAGACGTTGTCATACAGGTTCGCCGCTGCGCCTTTCAGGCTCGGATTGGCCATGCCTCAAGCCCTCCCGTGGATGCGATGGTCAGGGGCGGCGACGTCGTCGAACGCGTCGGGCTTGCCGCTGCCCGGGCTGCTTGTTGTCATGGCGCACTCCCTGGGTCCTCTTTTGTGGAGCGAGTATGTGAGCGCCCGTTCGGTGAGGCATCCTCCAGTCATGGGATGAAGACGCGCATGACGCGCGCGGGCGGCCCACGACACCGCCGCTCAATCCACCCGCACGCAGACGCCGTTCCTGGCTCGCTCCTGTTGCTGCGGGCCCCGTTTTCGCGTCACGGCATCCACCACGCCCTTCGGCCATTGCAGGATCGCGAAGATGTTGGCCGGGCTGCGGCTGCGCAAGAGGAAATAGCCGGAGATGCGTGTCGTCAGCGGCTCGAACAGCGCATGGGAGACCACGCCCGACGCCACCCTGGAGGACGCTTCGCTGGCCAGCGAGCGCTTCGACGAGGGTGAACCGTCGGCTGCGTTCGCGCCATCCATAGAAGTAGGGGCGTCGGCGTGGCCGCCGAGCGGCGGGCTCAGGCCGCCAGTGACTCGATCGACGGCGACTCGGTGTCGGCGAAGGGTTGCAGCGTCTGGGGATCTGCCTGATCGCGCGCCAGCCGCGCGGCCTTGATCATGTCGGAGGCCTTCTCGGCCACCATGATGGTCGGGGCGTTGGTGTTGCCGCCGATGAGGCGCGGCATCATCGAGGCGTCGACCACGCGGATGCCCTCCAGGCCGTGGATGCGCAGGTCGGCGCCGACCACGTCCATCGCCGCGCCCGGGCCCATGCGGCAGGTGCCCACCGGGTGGTAGATGGTGTCGGCGTAGTTGCGGATGAACTGCTCGATCTCGGCGTCGGTGGTGGCGTTGGCCGAGCGCGGATGCTCCTTGCCGCCCAGCCGCGCGAGCGCGGGCTGGTTGAAGATCTCGCGCATCAGGCGGAAGCCGCGCACCATGCGCTGCAGGTCGTCGGGGTCGCCGAGGAAGTTGGGGTCGATGCGCGGCGCGGCCATCGGGTCGCCGCTCGCCAGCGTGACGCTGCCGCGGCTTCGCGGGCGCAGCACGCAGACGTGGCCCGAGTAGCCGTGGCCCAGCACCGTCTTTCGGCCGTGGTCGACCAGCTTGGCGATCACGAAGTGCAGCTGCAGGTCGGGGATGGGCTCCGAGGCCTGGCTCTTGATGAAGCCGCCGGCCTCCGCAAAGTTGGTCGTGAGGATGCCGCGGCGATGCTGGCGCCATTGCGGGATGGCCTTGAGCACGCGCGCGATGCCGCCGAACGAGACGCCGAAGCTCTCCTTCATCTGCGGCGCGACCATCACCTGCGTGGCGTCGAGATGATCCTGCAGGTTCTGGCCGACGCCCGGCAGGTCGTGGACGACGCCGATGCCGTGCCGGCCCAGTTCCGCGGCCGGGCCCACGCCGGACAGCATCAGGATCTGCGGCGTCTGCAGGGCCCCTGCGGCCATCAGCACCTCGTGGTTCGCGCCGATCTGCTCGAGGCGGCCCGCGCGGCGGAACTCGACGCCGGTCGCGCGCCTGCCCTCGAACAGGATGCGCGTGGTGTGGGCGTCGGTGAACACGGTCAGGTTCTTGCGACCGAGATTGGGCGTCAGGTAGGCCTTGGCCGCGCTGAAGCGCTCGCCGTTCTTGTGCGTGACCTGGTACGGGCCGATGCCTTCCTGGTCGGCGCCGTTGAAGTCGTCGGTGATGCGATAGCCGGCCTCGCGGCCCGCCTGGATGAAGTCCTGGACATAGCGGCTGGGGCTGCGCAGGTCCATCACGTTGAGCGGGCCGTCGTTGCCGTGGTACTCGTCGTGGATGCGCTCGTTGTGCTCGGCGCGCCTGAAGTAGGGCAGCACCTCGTCGTAGGACCAGCCCTCGTTGCCCTCGGCCGCCCAGTGGTCGTAGTCGGCGCGATGGCCGCGGATGTAGATCATCGCGTTGACGGAGCTCGAGCCGCCCAGCACCTTCCCGCGCGGCTGCCAGCCGGTGCGGCCGTTGAGGCCCTTCTGCGGCACGGAGTCGAAGTTCCAGTTCGCCGTCTTCGTCTGCGCGAGCAGCGCGAGCCCGGCGGGCACGTGGATGAGGATGTTCCTGTCGACCGGGCCGGCCTCGATCAGCGCCACCGACACCGAGGGATCCTCGCTGAGCCGCGCCGCCAGCACGCAGCCGCCCGATCCGCCGCCCACGATGATGTAGTCGAAATTCATGCTTGGCTCTTCTTTCTTTTGCTCAGTCAACGAAGACCTCTTGAACGGGAATCATGTGGGGAAATCGACCAGCCCGTGCCTGCGCATCAGCGCGGCACGCCTGCGAGGATGGAAATTGATGCGCGAGGCATCCGAGTGGACAGCAGCGACCAGCCGCGCGTCCATCAGCGCAAACCACAGCGGCGGGAAGTACGCGATCGTGAACATGCCGAAGTAGCCGTTGGGCAGCTGCGGCACGTCGTCGAAGTGGCGCAGCGACTGGTAGCGCCGCATCGGGTGCGCGTGGTGGTCGGAGTGGCGCTGCAGGTGGAACACGGCCCAGTTCGAGAACAGGTGGTTGCTGTTCCACGAATGGCGCGGTTCGGTGCGCTC
This sequence comes from Scleromatobacter humisilvae, assembly GCF_023231945.1. Classification (GTDB taxonomy): domain Bacteria; phylum Pseudomonadota; class Gammaproteobacteria; order Burkholderiales; family Burkholderiaceae_C; genus Scleromatobacter; species Scleromatobacter humisilvae. The sequence continues at coordinate 255,736 of NZ_JAJLJH010000001.1, read as the reverse complement.
GACGCGGCCGTCGGCCTCGGTGCGGCGCAGCAGGCCGTAGTGCTCGATGTAGTTGGCCGTGGTCAGCTGGAAGTTGGCCCACAGCGACGCGAGCAGCAGGAAGACGAGCACCTGCGGGCCCAGCCAGGCGGCCAGCGTCGTCCACAGCGCGACGGTGATCAGCGCCGGCTGCAGCAGCTCGTTGTGCAGCGACCAGAACGGCAGGCCGTCCACCTTCATGCGCGCGCGCTCGAGCTGCCACGCGCGCCGGAACGCGCCGGGCATCTCGCGCAGCGCGAAGCGCCAGATGCCCTCCCCCATGCGCGACGAGGCCGGGTCGGCCGCGGTGGCGACGTCGCGATGGTGGCCGCGGTTGTGCTCGATCGTGAAGTGGCCGTAGAACGTCGGCGCCAGCACGATCCTGGCGAGCCAGCGCTCCAGCTTCGACTTCTTGTGGCCCAGCTCGTGCCCGAGGTTGATGCAGAAGCCGCCGACCATGCCCGTCGTCATCACGATGGCCAGTTGCCCGGCCCAGGTGAGCGGCGTGCGCATGCAGAACCAGGCGCCGTAGACGAACGCGCCCCACAGCAGCGGCACCAGCGCGTAGGTGACGCGGCGATAGAACGGATCCGCCTCCAGCTGCGGCACCGCGTCCTCGGGCGGGTTGCTGGTGTCGGCGCCCAGCGCGAGGTCGATTAGGGGCGCGACGCAATAGACGAAGATGACCGGAAGCCACAACATCAGCGTCATCGGCCAGGCACGGTAAAGCACCGGCCCGAGCCCGACCAGCGTGGGCACCAGCAGCGACAACACCCAGGCGTGACGCTTGCGGTCGACGTAGGGCACGGCTGGATCGGGAGCAGTGGCGAGACTCATCGTGGCGGCCAGTTTGGTGGCGCCGGTCCGGGGCTGACACCGATGCAGCTGCCAACAAATCGTCATAAAGTGACAAACAGGCCGTCGAGCGCCCCTTTCAAGGGAAGACACTGAGACGGCCGCCCCATCCTGGAACATGCCGCGCCCCGACATTGCCCATCCCCCGCTGCCGCAGCCGACGTCGCTCGTGCCGCCGATCTACGCCCGCCTGCTGCGCATGCTGCTGCAGCACGCGGACGTCGACGGCGACCGCGTGCTGGCCGCGGCCGGCCTCGACTGGGCGACGCTGGTCACCGACGACAAGCGCCTCGGCCGCGACACCATCGTGCGCCTGGCCGAGGGCGCGATGGCGGCCACGCGCCGGCCGTGGCTGGGGCTGGACCTGGGCGGCGGGGCGCCCGTGTCCGCGCACGGCGCGCTCGGCTATGCGGTCGTAACCAGCCGCGACCTGCGCGAGGCCGTGACGACGCTCGCGCGCTACGGCACGACGCGCAACGACGCGATGGCCTGGACCTGCGTCGATACGGCCACGGGTATGACGATGCAGGCCACCGAGCGCGCCGATCTCGGCGCCAGGGTGCGAACCTTCGTCATCGACACGGTGCTGTCGGCGATCCTGCGCATGCTCGAGACGGCCGTCGGGCAGATCCCGGCCGACCTGCGCATCGAGCTGCCGCTGGCCACGCCCGCCTGGCGCGAGCAGTACCAGCGCTTCGGCGTCGCCGACATCCGCTTCGACCGCCCGGCCTTCGCATTCCATTTCGTGCAGCGCGACTTGGCGCTCCCCTGCATCGGCGCCGACGCGAAGGCGCATGCGGGCGCCTGCCGCGAGTGCGAGGAGGCGCTGGCCGAGGTCGCCGGCGCGAGCCTAGCGCAGCGCGTGGCCGGGCTGCTGGCGAGCGTCGCGAATGTGTCGGGTTCCGGCGCCTATCCCCGCATGGCCGACGTCGCCGCGCGCTGTGGCATCTCGCCGCGCACGCTGATCCGCCGCCTGCACGAGGACGGCGCGACCTTCCAGCAACTGCTCGACGCCGCGCGCAAGCAGCGCGCGCTGTGGATGCTGCTGCATACCGCCGAGCCGGTCGAGGAGATCGCCGCGCGCCTGGGCTACGCCGACACCTCCAACTTCAGCCGCACCGTGCGGCGCTGGTTCGGGGCGACGCCGCGCGAACTGCGCGAGACCGGCGGCGGGCCGGCACCGGCCTCGTAGAGAATGGGTGTCCGCTTCTCGTTGGACGCCGCATGCCCCTGATCCTGTCCACCCTCCGCCCTTCGCGCGCCGTCGCGCGTGACGCGCGCGCGGGAGCCCGCGCATGAACCAGGTGCTGCTGTGGATCCGCGATCACAAGCTCTCGACGGCGGGATTGGTGCTGGTGATCCTCGGCTGCGTCGCGCTGGTGAACCTGTCCAGGCGCGTGCATCACCTGAAGCCGCGGACGGCCGCGCCAGCGAGCGGCGTCGTATCCGCGAGCGGCACCGCGGCCGCCGGCGGCGGGGGGAGCCTGACGCCGTCGCAGCAGGCCGGCACTGAGCAGAACGCGCGCTCGGCCCGGATGCGCAGCGAGTTCGAGGGCGCCACGAACTACCTCGACTTCATCGGCCAGGCGATGGGCCGCCCGCAGGAAGGCGGCAAGTTCTACGCGCTGCTCGCGTGGAAGCGCTGCAACGACCTGAACCAGCACAAGGGCATCGCCGCCACGCACACGGGCAACGACGCGTTCCACGAAGGCGCGGTGGCGCTGATCGAGGACATCGAGAAGCGCTGCACCGGCGTGCTCGAGACCTACCCCGACATCCAGTCGCTGTACAAGGTGGCGATGGAGCAGCGCGGCGGCCGCGACTTCCTGATGCCGCCCGACGGCCGCGGCATCGTGTCGCCGGCGGCGCGCCAGACGGCCGATGCCGACATCGACGCCGCGCTCAAGACCGGCGACCGCTGGGCCGCCGCCGAGGCGCTGCGGAACAACGCCGACTTCCTCGACGTCGGCAACTCCGCCGGCGACGACGGCACCGACCGCCAGTTGCACGAGTGGGGCGCCGAGATCGTCGGCTGCGAGCTGGTGGGCAACTGCCGCGGCGGCGTCGAGGTGGCGCTGCATTGCGTGGGCACCGGCGACTGCGCGCACGACGACTGGCGCGACGTCATCCTCGCCAAGGTGCCCGACACGCACCGCACGATCTTCGACACCATGCTGGCCGGCCTGCACCAGCGCATGGGGCTGGTGCCGGGCCACACGGACGCCGACGACAAGCCCTGACGGTCGTCAGTTGATGCCGACGAGCTCGACCTCGAACACGAGCGTCGCGTTCGACGGGATCGGGCCCATGCTGCGCGAGCCGTAGGCGATGGCCGACGGGCACGTCAGCTTGGCCTTGCCGCCGACCTTCATCTTCTGCAGGCCTTCCGTCCAGCACGCGATCACGCGGTTGAGCGGGAAGCTGATCGGGCCGCCGTGGTCGGCCGAGGCGTCGAACTTGGTGCCGTCGGGGAGCTTGCCGAGATAGTTGGCCTTGACGACGTCCGTGCCCTTCGGGCTGGCGCCGGTGCCTTCCTTGAGCGACTTGAACACGAGGCCGCTGGCCGTGACGACCGCACCCGGCTCCTTGGCGGCCGCGTTCAGCGCCGTGGCGTCGTCGGCGTGGGCGACGGCGGTGAAGCCGGCGGCGATCGCCAGCGCGGCGGCAAGGCGGACGGAACTCAGGCGGGAAGTCATCGGGGCAATCTCCGGGGAATGTTTTGCGAGGCGCGAATGATAGACGGGCCTCGCGCGGCCGGTGTCACAGCACGTGTCAGCACCGGATCGGCGTGGATCCGGCCGCCGAACTCGAACGCGTGCGTGCCGGCCTGCACGAAGCCGTGGCGCGCATAGAAGGCCAGCGCCTTGACGTTGCGGTCGTACGCGCCCAGCCACGCCGTGCGGGCGCCCAGCGCGGCGATCTGCGCGATGGCCTCGGCCATCAACGCGCTGCCGAGCCCCACGCCTTGCGCCGAGCCCAACAGGTACAGGCGAGACAGCTCGACGGCCTCGGGGTCGGCGACGCAGTCGGGCACCGCGGCGCGGCGCACGTGGGCGTAGCCGACCGGCGCGTCCGCCAAGGACGCGAGCAGCGTGCGCGCGTCCGTCCTGTGCAGCCAGGCCTCGATCCTGGCGCGCGTGAAATGCTCGTCGGCGTAGTCATCGACCTCGCGCGGATCGCTGATGGGGCGGTAGGTCTCGCGGAAGGTGGCGGCGCCGAGGCGGCAGAGGGTGTCGACGTCGTCGACGGTGGCGGGGCGGATGAGCGGGGCGGTCACGGGCGTGTGCGGATGAGCAGCGGAACGCCAGTGTGTCAGACGCGCACTGACAAGACGTCGTCCGCCGCGACTACAGGCGGACGAGGCCGGCGACTAGCCTGCCGATGGAAGTTCGCCGATATCGTGCGCGCGGGCCGGCGCGCACACTGAACTCATCCTGGCGCCCTTGCCACGCCGCGAGTCCTCACCAGCAACACCCGAGGCCATCATGATCCCCGACCCGCTGCCCGCCGCCGAATCCCTCGCCCGCTATGAACTGCGCTTCCAGTCGCTGTTCCATTCGGGCCGCGCACTGGCCTTCCCGTGCGACCACCAGGGCGAGGTGAAGTGGGACGCGATGACCGAGGGCGCGCGCGCCAGCTTCCTGCGAGCGCAGGGCAGCGTCGGCCGCGAGTACGCGTCGCCGGCGGTCCAGCTCAGCGACCTGCACTGAACCGGGCTCAGGCGCGCGCGCCGAGCATCATTGCCAGCGCCACGAGCGCCGCCAGCGAGGCGACGATCACGCCGATCGCCGTCGCGATCGGAACAAGCCATCCCCGGCGCGGGTAGTGGTCGCCGTAGTGCCCCTTGACGAACGCGACCTGCGGCTTGGCGGCGGCGTAGTACCACGCGATCAGGAAGGCGAAGTTGAAGATGCGGGTCACGCCCCCGAGATGGGGCGGAAGAAAGACTGCCAGCACGATGGACACGAGCAGCATGACGAACGACGCAATGAGCCATTTGCGCGCATGGCCCGCGCGTTCGTGGTCTCCCATCGCCTGCCAGTTCCTCAGGTGCAGCCAGGTCCCGAAGATCGGCGAGAAGAGCAGGCTCCAGCTCGCCGCGGCGTTCGGGTTCCACAACGGCGGCGCGGCCGCGACCTCGCTGTAGGCGCCTTCGACGTTCGCCTTCGGCGGCGCGAAACGGTTGTTGTCCATCGTGTCCTCCCTGTTGTGGTGATGCGCTTTATACCTGCGCGGCGGGCGACAATCGCCGCTTCTCCGCGCTCTGGAAAACCCGTGCCCACCTTCGGCCGTTCCTTCCTCACCCACTGGTGGCTGGATCCCGCGATCACCTACCTGAACCACGGCACGGTCGGCGCCACGCCGCGCGTGGTGCTGGAGACGCAGCAGGCCTGGCAGCGCCGCATCGAGGCGCAGCCGGCCGCCTTCCTGTTCCGCGAGCTGATGCGCGTGACGGCCGACGAGCCCGGCGCGCCGCGCCTGCTGCTGCGCCAGGCCGCCGACGCGGTCGCCGAATTCGTCGGCGCGCGCGGCGACGACCTCGTGTTCGTCGACAATGCCAGCACCGGCATCAACGCCGTGCTGCGCTCGATCGCGCTGCAGCCGGGCGACGAGATCGTCGTGCTCGACCAGGCCTACGGCGCTGTGATCAAGGCCGCCGAGTTCGTCGCGCGCGGCGCGGGCGCGCGGGTCGTCATCGTGGCGACGCCGTTTCCCGTGCAGGGCGATCCGACCGATGCCTGCGTCGACGCCGTGGAACGCGCGCTCACGCCGCGCACGCGGCTCGCGATCCTCGACCACATCTCGTCGCACACGGCCCTGACGCTGCCGGTGGCGGCGATGACGGCGCGCTGCAAGGCGCGCGGCGTGCCGGTGCTGATCGACGGCGCGCACGCACCGGGCGCGATCGCGCTCGACATCTCGTCGCTCGGCGCCGACTGGTATGTCGGCAACCTGCACAAGTGGGCCTTCGCGCCGCGCGCCTGCGGCTTCCTGTGGGTGGCGCCCGCGCATCGCGTCGCGATCCATCCGCCGACGATCTCGTGGGGACTCGACGTCGGCCTCGCGCAGGAGTTCGACTGGACCGGCACGCGCGATCCGTCGGCGATGCTGTCGGCGCCGGCGGGCATCGCGTTCATGCGCGACGTGCTGGGCCTGGCTGCGATGCGCACGTGGAACCACGACCTCGTCTGGCGCATGGCGCACGAGCTGTCGGCGCGCTGGGGCCAACCGTTCACGACGCCCGAGTCCATGGTCGGCTGCATGGCCAGCGTGGCGCTGCCGGCGCGCATCGATGCACTCGGCGAGTCCGCGGCGCCAGCGTTGAAGGACTGGCTGTTCCTCGAACGCCGCATCGAGGCGCAGGTGCTCGCGATCGACGGCCACGTCTGCGTGCGGCTCGCGGCGCAGGTCTACAACGACGAGTCGGACTACGAGCGCCTGGCGGACTCGGTCGACGAGTGGCCGGCGTGAGCCTGTTGTTGCTCGCCCCGATGGAGGGGCTCCTCGACCACCCGCTGCGCGAGATCCTGACCGCCGTCGGCGGCATCGATCGCTGCGTGTCGGAGTTCATCCGCATCACCGACATGCTGATGCCCGACCGGGTATTCACGCGCATCGTTCCCGAGCTGCTGCAGGGCGGACGCACGCGCGCGGGCGTGCCCGTGCGGCCGCAGCTGCTGGGGTCGGATCCGGCGTGCATGGCCGACAACGCGGCGGCGCTGGCCGCGTTCCGGCCCGACGGCATCGACCTCAACTTCGGCTGTCCCGCCAAGGTCGTCAACCGCCACGGCGGCGGCGCGTCGCTGCTGCAGGATCCGGCGCTGCTGGGGCGCATCGTCGAGGCCGTGCGGCGCGCGGTGCCGGCCGCGCTGCCGGTGTCGGCCAAGATGCGCCTGGGCTACGAGGACGCCTCGCTCGCGCGCGAGTGCGCGCAGGCGCTCGCGGGCGGGGGCGCGAGCGAGCTGGTCGTGCACGCGCGCACCAAGGCCGACGGCTACCGGCCGCCGGCCTACTGGGAGCGCGTGCCGGCGATCCGCGAGGCGGTCGCGATCCCCGTGATCGCCAACGGCGAGATCTGGACGCCCGAGGACGCCGAGCGCTGCCGCCGCGTCTCCGGCTGCGACGGCCTCATGCTCGGTCGCGGCATGGTGGCCGACCCCGGCCTGGCGCGGGCGATCCGCGCGAGCCGTCGCGCGGGCCACGTGCCGTCGACGGCCTTGCCGCGCCATGCGACCGAGGCCCCGCTCGACGCGCGCGGCTACGTCAAGGCCTCGGCCGGCGGCCCGCAGTCGCCCGCCGACTACGGCGCGCCGCCGGCCGTCGCCTGGGAGGACCTGCTGCCGCAGCTCGCCGAGTTCTGGCGCCTCGTGAGCGCCCGCGTGGAGCCGCGCCATCGCGCGGGGCGGCTCAAGCAGTGGCTCAACCTGCTGCGCCGCCGCTACCCGCAGGCGCAGCGCGCGTACGACGAGCTGCGCCTGGTCAATGACCCTGCGGCACTCGGCGCGGCGATGTTTGCTAACGTGCGGGCGATCCCCCTCCACAGCCTCGAGATGCCATGAAGTTCCTCCACACCATGTTGCGCGTCGGCGACCTGCAGCGCTCGATCGATTTCTACACGCGCCACTTCGGCATGACGCTGCGCCGCACCACCGACCGGCCCGAGCAGCAGTACACGCTGGCCTTCCTCGGCTACGGCGCCGACGACGGCAACGGCGAGGTCGGCTCGGCCGAGATCGAGCTGACCTTCAACTACGGCGTCGCCGGCTACGAGATCGGCACCGCGTTCGGCCACCTCGCGCTGGGCGTGCCGGATGTCGCGGCCGTCTGCGACAGCGTGCGCAACGCCGGCGGCAAGGTCACGCGCGAGCCGGGGCCGGTCAAGGGCGGCACCTCGTTCATCGCCTTCGTGCAGGATCCGGACGGCTACAAGATCGAGCTGATCCAGGTCTAGGCGGCGATGAGCAAAGGCCCCGACGCGCTTCCACGCGTCAGGGCCTCGAGATCTGTCGCGGCGCGACTACTTCTTGTCGCGCATGCTGCTGGACAGGCCCAGCAGGTTGTCGTGCAGCTCGGCCGGCGTCTTGCCGCCGACGTACATGCGCAGCATCACCTTGGCCAGCAGCTCGCTGTTGATGTAGGGCGACGGCGTGCCGTGCGCCTGCAGGACGTTGCCGTTGAGCGTGGCGAGCAGCCCCTTGCCGGGGATCCAGTCCATGACGACGACGTCGCCCTTCTTGATCTTGGGCAGCGAGCTGTAGATGTCGCCCACCTGCGAGACCTCGGTGATCAGCTTGGCGAATTCCGCCGGCGTGGCCGACGCTTCGAAGTCGATCAGGAAGTAGCGCGAGGCCTGCGAGCCGGTGACGTCCTGCTGGATGGTCAATTGCACGCGCTTCGGGCCGGCGGCGTTCTCGACGGCCTCCAGCGTGGTCGCCTTCTGCTGCAGGTACAGCGCGGTGACGTCGATCTTGAAGTAGCCGCGCTTGCGGTAGCCGGCGCCGTTGAGGTGCAACTGCTGTCCGGCCACGGTGACCGTCTCGTCCAGCGGCACGCCGGACACGTCGATCTCGGCCCAGGCGCCGGAGACGGCGCAACCCAACACCAGTGCCGACACGAGGCGGCGCAACGTTTGCTTCTTCATGGTCAACTCACCCTCACTCTGGGCGCGGCGACTTGCAGTGCCGCGCGGGAACGACGCCGTCCGGACTTCCTGGGACGGGACGTCGCAACCCTTGTTTCGGACGGAATCGGTGCGCGCTGAACGCGGGGCGCGATGCCGGCGCGGTCAGCCGTGACTTCTTCCCGCCGATCAGAACGGCTTGGACAGCGACACGATCGCCGTGAAGCCCTTCGGACGCGTCTGGTCGCCGAATTCCTTCATGACGCGGCCTTCGAGCAGGTAGTCGCCGGCGCCGTGGATGTAGGCCACTTCCGGGCCCGCGCCGAAGATGCGGCCCTTCTCGTTGAGGGTGCCTTCCTCGCGCGCCTGGAACGCCGGATCCTTGGCTGCGAACTGGGCGGCCGTCAGGTTGGTGGTGTCCTTGTTCAGCTGGTCGACGGCGTAGGCCGAGAGGCCGACGCGGGTCGATTCGCTGACGGACTTCATCAGCGCCAGGTCCCAGTTCATGTAGGCGCCGCTCTTGTAGTGCGTCTCGACGTTGCGCGAGTTGTACGAATACGCGACGCGCGTGCCCACGTCCCAGCCGTCGCCGATATAGCTGAACTGCACGGCCGGACGGAACGTCCAGAACTTGCCGGCGCTCGGGTTGGCGGCGCGGTTCGCGTTGTAGTCGCCGGTGGGTGCCACGACCGTCATGACGAACAGCGTCTGCGTGGCTTCGGTGCTCCAGCGCAGGATCGGCGAGACCTCGAGGTCACCGGGGCCCCAGGTCTTGTTGGAGTTGGCGGCGGCCAGCGCGTTGCCCTGCTGGGCGGCACCGGCGTTGACCAGGCCGATCAGCCCGGCCTGGTTGGGGGCCGGCAGCGTCGCGGCGATGCCGGTCAGCGTCGTGGTGATGTTGGTGACGCTCGCTTCGCTGCCCTTGTTGATCAGCGGCAGCAGCGCGGTGCCGCCGATGGTCGCGCCGAGGAAGGTGGTCGCGCTCATGTAGCTCAGGCGAGCCAGCACGCCATTGACGTTCTGCTGGTCGTTCGTGCGGATGACGGTGTGGGCGCCGGCCGAGTTCGGCGGCAGCGGGCTGCCGATGGCGGCGGAGATGGCGCCGGTCAGGTCGGTGTTGACCGTCTGCGTGCCGCGGACGTTGCCGCTGTAGACGTAGGCATGTGCCTGGAAGACCCAGCCGCCTTCGAACGGGGCCGACATGTCGGCTGCGCCGTAGCCCGGCGCGTAGCGCAGGTCATAGTCTTCCGTGGCGGCGGCCGAGCCGCAGGCGACCAGGGCGGCGATGGCCAGGGCGGTGTTCTTGTTCAGGAATGCCATGTGAGTTTGTCTCCGTACTCGTTTTTCCAATGGGCGGAGTCTAGTCGCGCTAAATCCCCGCGGGCATGCCATTTGCGCGAACAAGTGCACGTACCGTGGGAGGTACGCCGAAAAATGTCGCGCGTTGTTGACAGATGCACCGCAAGAGGGCGTGCGCCGGAAGCGGAGTCGTGCCCAGGAAACGACTCGAGCCGGCAATTGCCGGCTCGAATGTGAGGGGAGCTCAGTCGAGTGTCTGTCGCTTCAGCGACGGCACGTCGTAACTGTTGCGTGCAAGCGTCAATGCATGCGGGCGCGCAGGCCGGAGATCAGCTCCGTGGCCGCCATTTCCGAGCTGACGGCGGCGTCCAGCGGCGACTGCGACAGCCCCGAGCGGTCGTAGTGCAGGTTCTCGTAGAGCGTGGCCGATGCCGGGCAGGCGCGCAGCACGGCGCGCAGGGCGTCCTCGGGCAGGTCGTCCTCGCCCAGCAGCGTCTTGACCGTGTTGACGAGGTTCAGGTACTGCTGCGCCCCGACGATCGTCGGGTTGGCGTCCACGCGCTCCAGCAACTGGGCCATGGCGATCAGGTTCTCGATACGGTTCTTCAGCGCGGCGGCAGCCATCACGACTCCTTGAGGTCAGGCAACGGGCGACGTGCGTCGCCCTTGAGCCTCAATTGAGGACGGCGCGGCCCATATCAAGGGCCAGGATGACTGCAGGCTTACTTGCCCCAGCTGTCCTTGAGCGTCGTGACGCGGTTGAACACCGGCTTGTCCAGCCGGTGGTCGACGCGATCGGTCACGAAGTAGCCGTGGCGCTCGAACTGCACGCGCGTCTCCGCGGGCAGGCTGCCGGCCGAGGGCTCGACGTAGCCCTGCGTGACCTTAATGCTGTCGGGGTTCAGCTCCGACGTCAGCGAGTCGGCGCTGCCCGGCTGCGGCACCGCGAACAGGCGGTCGTACAGGTTCAGCGTGACGGGCACGCCGTCGTGCGCCGACACCCACGTGATCGTGCCCTTGACCTTGACGAGGTCCGCGCCCGGCGTGCCGCTCTTCGTGTCGGGCACGACGGTGGCAAGCACGGCGGTGACGTTGCCGTCGGCGTCCTTCTCGCAGCCTGTGCACTCGACGATGACGCCGTACTTCAGGCGCACCTTGTTGCCCGGGAACAGGCGCTGGTAGCCCTTGGTCTGCACCTCGAGGAAGTCGTCGCGCTCGATCCACACGGTGGGCGACAGCGCGAACTGGCGCGTGCCCATGTCGGGATGGTGCGGATGCGCCGGGGCGCTGCACGGCTCGGTGGCGGCGCTGCCGAAGACGTCGGACCAGTTCGTGAGCTTGAGCGGGATCGGATCGAGCACGGCCATCGCGCGCGCGGCCTTCGCCTCGAGGTCGTCGCGCAGCGCGATGTCCAGCCACGCGTAGTCGATCCAGGTGTTGTTCTTGGTCGCGCCGGTGCGCTCGGCCAGCAGCTGCAGCGCGCCGGCCGTGTAGCCGCGGCGGCGCATGCCGACGAGCGTGGGCATGCGCGGATCGTCCCAGCCGCTGACGTGGTTCTCCTCGACCAGCTGGCGCAACTTGCGCTTGCTGGTGACGACGTAGGTCAGGTTCAGGCGCGCGAACTCGTACTGCTTGGGCAGCGGATGCGCCAGCAGCCCGAGCTCGACGAGACGCTCCAGCAGCCAGTCGTAGAACGGGCGCTGGTCCTCGAACTCGAGCGTGCAGATGCTGTGCGTGATGCGCTCGAGCGCGTCCTCGATCGGATGCGCGAACGTGTACATCGGATAGATGCACCACTTGTCGCCCGTGTTGTGGTGGTGCGCGCGGCGGATGCGGTAAAGCGCCGGGTCCCGCAGGTTGATGTTGGGGCTCGCCATGTCGATCTTGGCGCGCAGCACCATCGCGCCGTCGGCGTGCTTGCCGTCGCGCATCTCGCGCAGGCGCTCGAGGTTCTGCACGGGCGTGCGGTCGCGGAACGGGCTGTTGGTGCCCGGCGTCGTGAAGTCGCCGCGGTTGGCGCGGATCTGGTCGGCGGACTGCTCGTCGACGTAGGCGAGGCCGGCCTGCACCAGCGCCTCGGCGGCGCGGTACATGAAGTCGAAGTCGTCGCTGGCGTAGAACAGGTTGTTGCCGAACGAGGTCTCCCAATCGAAGCCCAGCCAGCGCACGTTCTCCTTGATGCCGTCGACGTATTCCTGCTCTTCCTTTTCGGGATTGGTGTCGTCGAAGCGCAGGTGGCAGACGCCGCCGTAGTCGCGCGCCAGCCCGAAGTTCAGGCAGATGCTCTTGGCATGGCCCACGTGCAGGTAGCCGTTCGGCTCGGGCGGGAAGCGCAGGCGCACGCGCGCCGCGTCGGGCACGCCGGCCGCGTGCCTGGCCGCATCGCCCGGGCCGCCGCCCCACTGTCGATTCGCGTACGTGCCCGCCTCGAGATCGCGCTCGATGACGTTGCGCAGGAAATTGGCGGGCTTGACGGCTTCGTCGGCCGACACGGAGGCGTTGGGGGCTTTGGGCGTGTTCATGTCCCGGCGATTCTAGTTGGCGGAGTTACAGATGGCGGCAGGCCGTCCCCTCTCAAGGGGGATGGCTTGGCGGCCGCCGGTTTTCCATACTCGCGGCTCGGCAGTCGGAAGGTCGACTCGCCACGAAAACGAGGAGAGCACCATGCAGCACGCGATGACGATGACGATGAGCACGACGGCCCGCTGGATCGATACCGGCGCACAAGTGCTGATCGGCGCGACGGCGATCGTCGCCGCCTGCATCGCGTTGACGGGCGCGGGCCTGCGCGGCAATGGGGATGTGCCGCAGGGGCGATTCCGCATGGCGATGGAAGCGTACGAGGCGCAGCAGTGGCCGCAGGCCTATGCGCAGCTGTCGGCCGCGGCCGATGCCGGCGACCCCGCCGCTGCGCGCGTCGCAACGATGATGGCGCGCCAGGGCCCGCTGCTGTTCGGCCAGCATTTCGACGTCAGCCCCGAGCGCCTGCAGCGCTGGGACAGGGCGATGCGCGGCCAGGCCGCGTCGGTCACATCCCGCGAAACAGATGCGCGTAGAGGCGACTCGCCACCAGCCGTTCTGGTCGCTGGCGCAAGGTAAGGAAGACCTTGCCGGAATCGTCGCGGTTGGCCGTGGCGATGGCGTCGGCGCGCACCACGGTGCCGCGGTGGATCTGCCAGAACTCTTCGGCACGCAGCCGCGGCAGCAGCTCGCGCAGCGACATCCGGATCAGCGCCTCGCGTGTCGCGGTGACCACGCGCACGTACTTGTCGGCCGCCTCGAAATAGACCACCTCGGCCAGCGGGATCATGTGCAGCGTCGCGCCGATGCTGGCCTGCAGGATCGCCAGCGGCGCTTCCGGTGCCGACGCCTCCGGCGACGCGCCCAGCAGCGCGCGCAGGCGGCCCAGCAGCGCCGCGTCGTCGGCAGGGGCGGACGCCGTGGCCGCCGCGCGCAGCGCGATCATGTCCTTCAGCCGCGTGCAGCAGGCGGCCAGCCGGCCCGGCTGCACGGGCTTCTGCAGGTAGTCGACCGCGGCGCGCTCGAAGGCCTGCAGCGCGTACTGGTCGTAGGCGGTGACGAAGACGATCAGCGGCAGCGCGCCCGCGTCGTCCGGCCATTCCTCGACGATCGCCTCGGCCGCCTCGACCCCGCTGCGGCCGGGCATGCGGATGTCGAGGAAGACGATGTCGGGACGCTGGTCCAGCGCACGCTCGACGGCCTCGTCGCCGTCGACGGCCGGCTCCAGCACCTTCAACCCGGGCCAGGCGCGCGCCAGCTCGGCGCGCAGCGCCTGCGCGAGCAGCGGCTCGTCCTCGGCGATCAGGGCGGTGGTCATGCGGTCGGCTTCCGGGCGGGCAGGGGAACGCGGATCTCGGCGCGCGTGCCGCCTTCGGCCCGCGGCGCGAGCGTGAGGCTGGCGGCGTCGCCATGCAGCGTCTGCAGGCGTTCGCGGATCTGCGTGAGCCCGAAGCCGCCGCCCGCGTCGGCCGGCTCGCGGGCGCGCGCCGCGGCGGCGGCGTCCAGGCCGCGGCCGGAGTCGGCGACCGTCAGCACCAGCGTCGCGCCGTCGAGCGCCGCGTCGACGCGCAGCTCGCCGGGGCCGCGCTGCGGCTCGAGCCCGTGCTTGATCGCGTTCTCGACCAGCGGCTGCAGCAGCAGCGGCGGCACGGCGATCGCCGCCAGCTCGGGCGGCAGTGCGACGCCGGCGCGCAGGCGCTCGCCCATGCGCACGCGCATCAGCGCGAGGTAGTCCTCGATGCGCGCGAACTCGTCGGCCAGCGGATGCTCGGCCAGGCGGCTCGCGGCCAGCGTCGCGCGCAGGAAGGCGATCAGGTGGTCGAGCATGTCCTGCGCGCGCGACGGGTCGGCGGCCATCAACGCACGCAGGTTGGCCAGCGTGTTGAACAGCATGTGCGGCTCGAGCTGCGACTGCAGCAGGCTCAGCCGCGCGAGCGTGGCCTCGTGCGCCGCCGCGGCGGCCCGGGCGCGTTGCGCGCGCACCTGGCCGTGGGCGTAGAACGCGGCGACGACCACCGTGCAGAACACCACCGTGGGCCCGAAGTCGCGCATCAGCAGGACGGGGCTGCGGAAGTAATTGGCCCAGGACGTGTAGCCGAAGATCGCATCGCCCACGGTGACGCCGATGCCGTAGCCGAGCGCGCAGCTCCCGGCCACCACCGCGATGCCGCCCCAGCCGCCCGGCCAGCCCGAAGGCTGCGCCGGCAGCAGGCGGCTGCCGAATTCGATCAGGCCCCAGATCGACAGGCCGATGCATTCCGAATAGACCAGCAGGTGGCCGAAATGGCCGCCGTTGATCGTCGCCATCAGTCCGGCGATCGCGGCGTTGGCCAGCGCCACGATCGGGCCGTGCCGCAGCACGCCGCCACGAACGGGCGGCGTCAGGGGCGAGGCGTTGGAAGGGAACAGCACGCTGGCGGAGAGCTTCGCAAGGCAGGAGCCGTCGATTGTGACCTCAGGCCGCGACCAGGTCGACGCGGTCGCGCCGGGTCATCCAGATCTTGCGCGAGCGCGCGGCGAGCAGGCCGGCGGTCAGGCCGTAGGCGATCGCGGCGGCCGCGGCGGCCACGGGATCGTGCGCGAGCGCCGGCTGGATCGCCAGCGCGACGTTGACGACGTAGCGCACCATGAACACGCCGACGAACAGCAGCAGCGGCGCGATGCTGCCGCCGATCGTGAAGCTGCCGTCGTCGTTGGCGCTGACGCGGCGCGGCAGGTCCAGCGAGCGGTTGGACAGGAAGCCGAGTGCGGCGCCGATCGCCCAGCAGCCGCCGGTCAGCAGCTCGCCGGCGCCGGCGAAGCCGCGCAGCGCGCCGGCCAGCGAGGCCGCGCCGACCAGCAAGGGCACGAGCCAGACGCGTCCGGCCGACATCTTCGTGGTTCGCGTCTGGCGCAGGCCGACCATCACCAGCACGGCGAGGGCGATCCAGACGGCGATGGGCGTGTGGGAGACGATGTCGAGCGGCGAGGGCATGGCGTGGTTCCTTGTGAGGTGTCGAACGGGAATGCACGCATGGTCGCGACCCCGGCCGCGGGCCGCCAGCGGCAGGCGACGAGTCGACAGCCGGCGTCGCCGGATGCGCGCCGGACGGCGCCAATCGCGGCGAGCGCGATGTCGCCCGCGCGACGCCTTTGGGGTGAACCCTGATCGCAAGCGTCATCCTGCGGTCGATTCGCGTGAAATGCGCCGCGCTCCCTCGTGAATGGAGGTGCGCGACTAGCTTTCCGTCACCTGAAATACCCCCCGGCCGAGGCTAAAATGGGACGCTGGAAGGGGAGGCCGCGAGCGCGACCTCGGCAGGGGTTCCTGCCGGGCAGCGACGCGAGCCAGGAGGTCAGGCGGTGCGAAGCCGCGGACAACACAAAAGCGACGCCGCGGGCCGCGGCGAACGTCGGCGTCAGGGCTAGCCAATTGAGTCTTTCATTCGTCATCGAGTCCTGGGCGGCGTGCGCGCCCGGCGTGGACACGCCGCAGCGCTGGTCGCAGTGGGCGGCCGCGCCATGGCTGCCCGAGGGCGAGCCGCAGGTCGCGCTGGCGGCGGTCGCGCCGATGCTGCGCCGGCGCTTCGCGCCGCTGGGCCGGCTGGCCGCGCAGGCCGCGATCGACCTGGCGGGCGCGGTCACGCTGCCCGAGGATGCCGATCCCGACGACAACCCCACCGTCTACGCATCGCGCTACGGCGAGACGGGCCGCTGCCTCGAGCTGCTGGCCGACCAGGCGCGCGGCGACGCGCTGTCGCCCACGGCCTTCGGCCTGTCGGTGCACAACGCGATCGGCGCGATGATCGCGCTGACCCGCGGCGACCGCCGCAACTCGTCGGCCATCGCGGCGGGCCGCGCCACCGCCGCGGCGGGCGTGGTCGAGGCGATGGCGCTGCTGGACGACGGCGCGCGCAGCGCCAGCCTCATCGTCTACGACTCGCCGCTGCCGGCGGGCTACGCATCGTTCGAGGACGAGCCGTCGGCGCACTTCGCCTGGGCCTGGCAGCTGCGCCGCCCGCGCGCGGGCGAACGCGCGCTGCACCTGGACTGGCAGGCGGCGGGCGGCGACGCCGGCGCGATGCCGCCACAGCTGCCGGCCAGCCTGCAGGCGCTGTGGTTCGGCCTGTCCGACGCGCCCGAACTGGTGCAGCAGGTCGACGGCCGCCGCTGTGTGTGGAGCCGCGATGTCTGAGGCCGCGGTCATCGGGCAGATCGAGCGCAGCTCGCTGCTCAACCGCTGGTGGCGCGTCGCGGCCACCGGCTTCTCGTTCGCGCTGTTCGGCGTCGGCGGGCTGCTGCTGGGCGTCGTGGTCGCGCCGCTGATGCTGGTCGTCGTGCGCCATCGCCGGCGCCGCTCGGCGCTGATGCGCGGCGTCATCCATCACCTGTTCCGCGCGTTCGTCGCGATGATGTGCGGCTTTCGCCTGTGCAGCGTGGAGGTGCGCGGCCGCGAGCGGCTGCGGCGCCACGGGCTGCTGATCCTCGCGAGCCATCCGTCGCTGATCGACGTCGTGTTCCTGATGGCGCTGGTGCGCGACGCCGACTGCATCGTCAAGGCGGCGCTGCTGCGCAATCCGTTCACGCTCGGCCCGGTGCGCGCCGCCGGCTTCGTCTGCAACGACTCGGGCCCGGGCATGATCGACGACTGCGTCGCCTCCGTGCGCGCCGGCAACAACCTGATCGTCTTCCCCGAGGGCACGCGCACGCCGGCCGGCAGCCCGCTGGGCCGCCTGCAGCGCGGCGCCGCCAACCTGGCGGTGCGCGGCGCGTTGTCCATCACACCGGTGCGCATCACCTGCTCGCAGCCGATGCTGGCCAAGACCGACAAGTGGTGGCGCGTGCCGCCGCGCGCCGGGCACTTCACGATCGACGTCGGCGAGGACATCCCGATCGATTCCCACCTGGCCGAGGACGGCGCGCAAGCGCTGGCCGCACGCCGCCTCACCGACGAACTGGCGCGCCTCCTCGGCGCTGAGAGACCCCATGCAGCAGCTTGAGAACGACATCAAGGCACTCATCATTTCCTCGTTGGCGCTGGAAGACGTCACGCCGGACGACATCGACGCGAGCGCGCCGCTGTTCGTCGACGGCCTGGGCCTCGATTCGATCGACGCGCTCGAGCTCGGCCTCGCGCTGCAGAAGCGCTACGGCGTGAGCCTGTCGGCCGAGTCGGAGGAAGTGCGCGCGCATTTCGCGAGCGTCAAGGCGCTGGCCGCCTTCGTGATCTCGCAGGGCAAGGCTCAAGGAAACCCGCAATGACCAAGGACGACATCTTCGCGCGGATCGTCGAGATCCTGCACCAGACCTTCGACATCGAGCCGTCGCGCATCACGCGCGAATCGCGCCTCGGCGAGGACCTGGACATCGACTCGATCGACGCCGTCGACCTCATCGTGCAGCTCAAGCCGCTCGTCGGCAAGCGGCTGCAGCCCGAGGCCTTCAAGTCGGTGCGCACGGTGCAGGACGTCGTCGACGCGCTGTACGGACTCGTGCACGAGCCGCACGCGTGATCTCCTCGATGGCCACCGCCACGCCGGCCCCGGCCGCCGCGACCGCGCGCAGGACGCCGCCGCTGCTGGCCGCGGTGCTGCTGGCCGTGAGCCTGGCGTACCCGGTCGTCGTGTACCTGGCGCTGGGGCACGTCAGCCCGCGCTGGATCGCGCTGCTGCTGGTCGCGCTCGCGCTGGCGCGCGCGTGGGTCACGCGCGAGTCGTTCTGGCTGGTCGCGGCGGCGCTGGCCGGCGTGCTCGCCGTCGCCGGCGCGCTGGGCGACCAGTGGGGGCCGCTGAAGCTCTATCCGGCGCTCGTCAACCTCGTGATGCTGGGCCTGTTCGCGAGCAGCCTGTGGCGCGGCCCGAGCGTCGTCGAACGCCTGGCGCGCCTGCGCGAGCCGGACTTCCCGCCCGCGGCGGTGGCCTACACGCGGCGCGTCACGCAGGTGTGGTGCGGCTTCTTCGTCGTCAACGGCCTCATCGCCGCAGCCACCGCGCTGTGGGCCAGCGCAGGCGCCTGGGCGCTCTACAACGGGCTGCTGTCGTACATCGCGATGGGCCTGCTGATGGGCGGGGAGTGGCTGGTGCGCCGCCGCGTGCGTGCGCGCATTGCCGCCGACGGGGCGGCGCATGGCTGACGCGGCCGGCTGGCGGCCGCTGACCGGACTGCCCCGCGCCGCCGCCTCGACCGCGGTGGCCTGGCGCGCGTGCGAACCACTGTCTGCAGCGGACTTCGCCGGCCAGGCCGGCGCCTGGCGCGACCTGCTTGCCACTCAGGGCGGCACGCGCTGGGCGCTGTTCGCCGAGGACACCTTCGACTTCGCCGCCGCGCTGTTCGGCGCCTGGCACGCCGGCAAGACGGTGATCGTTCCGGGCGACATGCAGGACGACACCGTCGCCCGCCTGCGCGCGGACTGCGACGGCTTCCTCGGCGACCTGCCGGGCGCGCTCGCGCGTCCCGCACCCGCGCGCGCGGCCGCGTTCGAGCCGCTCGATCGCGCGGCCACGCAGCTGATCGTCCACACCTCGGGCACCAGCGGCGAGCCGCTCGCGATCCCCAAGCGGCTCGCGCAACTCGACGCCGAAGTGCACGCGCTCGAGCTGCGCTTCGGCACGCTGTGCGACACCGGCCTCGCGCCCGTCAACCTCGCGCCGGAGACGGTCGCCGCCGGCGATGCGGTGGCGGGCCTCGCGCGCGAGGCCGACGGCGCCGCGCCGCTGGTCTGGGCCACCGTTACGCACCAGCACATCTACGGCCTGCTGTTTCGCGTGCTGTGGCCGCTCGCCGCCGGCCGGCCGTTCGCGGCCGAGCGCCTCGCCTTCAACGAGGAGATCGCGCAGCGCATCGCGTCGCCCGCGGTGCTCGTGGCCAGCCCCGCGCACCTGCGCCGGCTGCCGGAGGCGGCCGACTGGTCGGCCGCGCGGGCCAACCTGCGCGCGGTGTTCTCGTCCGGCGGCCCGCTGCCGCCCGAGGCCGCCGACAGCGCGCTGGCGCTGCTGGGCTGCGCGCCGGTGGAGGTCTACGGCAGCTCCGAGACCGGCGGCGTCGCCTGGCGCCAGCGCGCGCGCCACGGCGACACCTGGCAGCCGCTGCCGGGCATCGCGTTCCGCATCGAGGACGGCGAGCTCAGCGTGCGCTCGCCGCACCTGCCCGACCTCGACTGGTGGCGCACGTCCGACCGCGCGACACCGGCCGGCGACGGCATGGACGGCTTCGAGCTGCACGGCCGTGCCGACCGCATCGTCAAGATCGAGGAGAAGCGCGTGTCGCTCACCGCGATCGAGCGGCGCCTGGCGGGCAGCGGCGACGTCGCCGAGGCGCGCGTGCTGATGCTGGCCGACGAGCCGCCGGTGGTCGACGACGCGGGCGCCGCCGTGGCGCATGCGCTGCGGCCGGCGGTGGTCGCCGCGCTGACCGAGGCCGGCCGCGCGAAGCTGCGGCGCGTCGGCAAGCCGGCGCTGTCCGCCGAACTGCGCGCGCTGCTGCTGGCAGCGGTCGACCGCGTCGCGCTGCCGCGGCGCTGGCGCTTCGTCGACGCGCTGCCCGTCAACGCGCAGGGCAAGACGACCGAGGCCTTGCTGGGCGCGCTGTTCGCGCCGCCGGTGGCCGCGCGGCCGCAGCGGCCGACGCCTCGATGGCGCATCGCCGAGGCCGCGCACGCGCAGGCCTCGCTGGCGCTGTCGTCCAACCTGCTGGTGTTCGACGGCCACTTTCCCGGCGCGCCCATCCTGCCCGGCGTGGCGCAGGTGGACTGGGCCATCGTCTTCGCGCGCCAACGCTTCGCGATGCCGGCGCGCTTCATCCGCATGGACGCGCTGAAGTTCTCGCAGCCGGCGCTGCCGGGCATGACCATCGACCTGGAACTGCACTGGAACGCCGCGACCGCGACGCTGCAGTTCGAGTACCGCTCCACGGCCGGCCGCCACTCCAGCGGCCGCATCGTGTTCGCCGAGGCGGGGGCCGCGTGACGTTCGATCCCGTCGCGGTGATCCCGGTCTACAACCACGGCGAGGCGGTCGGCGCCGTCGCGGCCAACGTGCGTTCGCACGGGCTGCGCTGCATCCTCGTCGACGACGGCAGCTCCGCCGGCTGCGCCGCCGTGCTGGACGCGCTCGCGCAGGCGCCCGACGTCACGCTGGTGCGGCTGGCGCTGAACCAGGGCAAGGGCGGCGCGATGATGGCCGGCCTGCGCGCCGCTGCAGACGCCGGTTATTCGCACGCGCTGCAGATCGACGCCGACGGCCAGCACGACGCCGGCGACATCCCGAAGTTCCTCGCGCAAGCCGCCGCGGAGCCCGACGCCGTGATCTGCGGCGTGCCGGTCTACGACGAGTCGGTGCCGATGGGCCGGCTCGTCGGCCGCTATGCCACGCACATCTGGGTATGGATCAACTCGCTGTCGCTGGAGATCCGTGATTCGATGTGCGGCTTCCGCGTCTATCCGCTCGCGCCGGTCGTCCGGCTGTTCGGCGAGGCGCGGCTCGGGCGCCGCATGGACTTCGATCCCGAGGTGCTGGTGCGGCTGCACTGGCGCGGGCTGCGCATCGTCAGCATCCCCACGCGCGTCACGTATCCGCAGGACGGCCTGTCGCACTTCCGGCTCGGGCTGGACAACTGGCTGATCACGAAGATGCACACGCGCCTGGCGTTCGGCATGCTGCTGCGCGCGCCGATGCTGCTGTGGCGCAAGGTGGCACGATGAGCACGGTGCAGCAACGCACGTCGGGCACCGGGCAGCGGCACTGGTCGGCGATCGGCGAGGAGACGTTTGCCGGCGGCATGTGGCTGATGTACGCGCTGTTTCGCGTCGGCGGCCGGCTGCCGTTCCGCGTCGTGCTGTACCCGGTGGTGCTCTGGTACTGGGCCGTCAGCCGCGCGGCGCGCGAGGCCTCGCTCGAATACCTGCAGCGGCTCGAGCAGGCCACCGGCGCGCTGGGCCACGCACCCGGCCGGCGCGACACGCTGCGCCACTTCCTGTCGTTCGCCGAGACCATCCTCGACAAGATGCTCGCGGTCGGCGGCCGCTACCGGCTCGACCGCATCCGCTTCGTCGGCCGCGAGGCGATCGACGCGATGGTGCGCGCGAAGCAGGGCGGCTTGCTGGTGACCGCCCACATGGGCTGCCTCGAGATGTGCCAGGCCTCGGCCGAGGCCACGCCCGGCATGAAGCTGACCGTGCTGGTGCACACCGTGCACGCGCAGCAGTTCAACCGCATGCTGGAGCGGCTGTCGCCGGGGCGCGGCATCGCGCTGATGCAGGTGACCGAGATCACGCCGGCCACCGCGGTGCTGCTGGCCGAACGCGTCGAGCGCGGCGAGTTCGTCGCGATCGCGGGCGACCGCGTGCCCATCGTCGCCGGACGCGCGAGCGCGGTGCAGGTGCCCTTCCTCGGCCACGCCGCGCCGTTCCCGACCGGCGCCTACATGCTGGCCTCGCTGCTGAAGTGCCCGCTCTACGCGCTGGGCTGCATCCGCCAGGGCGACACGCACGAGGTCGTCTTCGAACGCCTCGCCGAGCGCGTCGTGCTGCCGCGCGGCGACCGCCTCGGCGCGTGCGCGGCCTACGCCGCGGAGTTCGCGGGCCGCATCGAGCGCCTGTTGGCGCGGGCGCCGTACGAGTGGTTCAACTTCTTTTCCTTCTGGAATCAACCCGGGGCGCTCGCCGCGCCTCCCACGCCCACGCGCCATGACTGATTCCCGGTCCATCACCTTCGACGGCCGCGCGCTGACGATCGAAGACGTCTGCGCCGTCGCCTCGCGCGACGCCCGCGCCGAGCTCTCCCGCGACCCCACGTTCCTGGCCCGCATCCGCCGCGGCTCCGACTTCCTCGAGCGCCTGCTGCGCGAGGACGGCGTGGTCTACGGCGTGACGACCGGCTACGGCGACTCGTGCACGGTCGTGATCCCGCCCGAGTTCGTGGCCGAACTGCCGCACCACCTGTTCGCGTACCACGGCGTGGGCCTGGGCCGCATGCTCGATGCCGAGGAGACGCGCGCGGTGCTGGCCGCGCGGCTGCAGTCGCTGGCGCAGGGCGTCTCGGGCGTCAGCGTCGAGTTGCTGGATCAGCTCGCCGCGTTCATCGAGCACGACGTGCTGCCCCGCATCCCCGCCGAAGGCTCGGTCGGTGCGAGCGGCGACCTGACGCCGCTGTCGTACGTGGCCGCGGCGCTGTGCGGCGAGCGCGAGGTGCTGTTCCGCGGCCGCGTGCAGCCCGCCGCCGAGGCGCTTGCCGCGCTGGGCCGCGCGCCGCTGCGGCTGCGGCCGAAGGAAGGCCTGGCGATCATGAACGGCACCGCGGTGATGACCGCGCTGGCGTGCCTGGCCTACGAACGCGCCGAATACGTCTCGCGGCTCGCATCGCGAATCACTGCGTGCAACGTCCTGGCGAGTGCGGGCAACGCGCACCACTTCGACGAGGCGCTGTTCGCCGTCAAGCCGCACGCGGGCCAGCAGCGCGTGGCCGCGCGCATCCGCGCCGACCTGGCGATCGAGTCCGACAAGCCGGCCGCGCGCAACGAGCAGCGCCTGCAGGATCGCTACTCGCTGCGCTGCGCGCCGCACGTCGTCGGCGTGCTGGAGGACGCGCTGCCGTTCTTCCGCCAGCTGATCGAGAACGAGCTCAACTCGGCCAACGACAACCCGATCATCGACGGCGAGCGCGAGCAGGTGCTGCACGGCGGCCATTTCTACGGCGGCCACATCGCGTTCGCGATGGACAGCCTGAAGAACGCGGTCGCCAACGTGGCCGACCTGCTCGATCGCCAGCTCGCGCTGCTCGTCGACACGCGCTACAACCACGGCCTGCCGGCCAACCTGTCCGGCGCCACCGGCCCGCGTGCCGCGATCAACCATGGCCTGAAGGCGCTGCAGATCAGCGTGTCGGCGTGGACGGCCGAGGCGCTCAAGCAGACGATGCCGGCCAGCGTGTTCTCGCGCTCCACCGAGTGCCATAACCAGGACAAGGTCAGCATGGGCACCATCGCCGCGCGCGACTGCCTGCGCGTGCTGGAGCTCACCGAGCAGGTCTGCGCCGCGATGCTGGTCGCCGCGCGCCAGGGCGTCGCGCTGCGTTGCGCGCAGGACGACGTGGTGCCCGGCGCCGCGCTGCAGGCGTTCCAGGCCGACCTCGAACGCCGCGTCGCCTTCGTCGCCGAGGACCGCGCGCTCGACACCGACCTGATCGCGCTGCTCACCGCAATCCGCGCCCGCGAATGGACCCTGCATGACCACGCCTGAGCTCTGGCACGAGATCGAGGTCGTGCCGCCGTTCTTCGACATCGACTCGATGGACGTCGTCTGGCACGGCCACTACGTCAAGTACCTCGAGCTGGCGCGCTGCGCGCTGCTCGACAAGTTCGACTACGGCTACCAGCGGATGCGCGAGTCGGGCTACGCCTGGCCCATCGTCGACCTGCGCCTGAAGTACAGCCGCCCGGCGACGTTCGACCAGCGTCTCATCGTGCGCGCCGAGATCGTCGAGTGGGAGAACCGGCTGAAGATGGACTACGCGATCCGTGACGCGACGACCGGCGAGCGCGTCAACAGCGCGACGTCGATCCAGGTCGCGGTCGACATCGCGACGCGCGAGATGCAGTACGTGTGCCCGCGCATCCTGTGGGAACGGCTGGGGGTATCGCCGTGATCAAGGCCATGCGCCTCATCGTGCTGGCGGCGGCCGGCGTCTTCGCGACGTGCGCCTTCGCGCAGCCCGCGGTGGACTTCGCCAGGTTGATGCGCGAGCGCCTGAAGGTCTCGCCGGTGCTCAAGGGCGAGTTCGAGCAGACCAAGACGCTCAAGGGCTTCCGCAACCCGTTGGTGTCGAGGGGCGAGTTCCTCGTCGCGCGCGGGCAGGGCGTGTGGTGGCACACGAAGCTGCCGTTCGAGTCCACGCTGGTCGTGACGAGGACGCGGCTGTTCACGCGCAATGCCGACGGCAGCGCCAGCGACCTCGTGGACGCGCAGGCCGAGCCCGGCGTCAAGCAGGTCAACGAGCTGATCTTCTCGCTGCTGGCGGCCGATCCCGAGGCGCTCGCCGACAAGTTCGCCGTCGTCGCCCAGCCCGTCGGCGCCAACGGCTGGACGCTGGCGCTGACGCCGCGCGACGCCAACCTCGCGAAATTCCTTGTACGCGCGACGCTCGCGGGCGAGCGCGACGTGCAGACGGTTCGCATCGACGAGGCGCGCGGCGACACGACGCAGATCCGCTTCTCGCACCAGGTGCCGTCCGCGGCGCTGAGCTCGGACGAGGCGGCACGCCTGCGATGAGCCTGCGGCCCGGCGAGCGTCCGTTGCACCGCCTGCGCTGGCAGGCGGCGGCGTGGCTGTGGCTGGCGTTCTGCGTGGTCGTGGCCGCGCACCAGTGGGCGTTCTGGCGCGCCGGCCACTTCGGCACCGACGTGATGGCGCTGCTGCCGCAGGACGAGCAGGCGCCCGAGGTCGACCGCGCCACGCGGCAGCTTGCCGGCCAGGTCACGCGCCAGGTCGTCGTGCTGGTCGGCGCGCCCGACTGGGCGGGCGCGACGAGGGCCGCCGACGCATGGCAGCAGTCGATCGACGCTGGCCCCGCGCAGTTGAAGCCGAGCGTGATGGCCGGCCCCGACGCGCTGCGCGACACGATGGCGTTCTACGCGCCGTACCGCGACCGCCTGCTGGCGCCCGCGCAGCGCGCGCAGCTCGAACGGGCGGCGCCGCAGTCGCTGGTGCAGGGCGCGCTCGCCGCGCTTGCGCAACCGGGTGGCGGCCTGCGCCTGGCCGACTGGAACGCCGACCCGCTGGGCCTGTGGCCGCAGTGGTGGCTCGCGCGCGCGAGCGACACGCGGGCGCGGCCGCGCGACGGCCGGCTGGCGCTGAGCGACGGCGGCCTCGAATGGGTGGCGCTGTTTCGCGAGACGACGGGGCCGGCGTTCGCGTTGACGGGCGAGTCGCCGATCGCGGACGCGCTCGCGAAGGCGCAGGCCGCCGCGACGTCCGCGGTGCCCGGCGCGAAGGTGATCGCCGGCGGCGTCCCGCTGCATGCCGAGGTCGCCGCGGCGCGTGCGCACTTCGAGATCAACACGATCGGCTGGGGCTCGGTCGCCGGCGTGCTCCTGCTGGCCATCCTCGCGTTCCGCTCGCTGTGGCCGCGGCTGCTGATGGCCGTGTCGCTGCTGGTGGGCATGGCGTCGGCGTTGTCGGTGACGGCGTGGGTGTTCGGCGAGGTCAACCTGCTGACGCTCGTCTTCGGCGCCAGCCTGGTCGGCTGCGCCGAGGACTACGGCCTGTACTGGTTCGCCAACCGCCAGGGCGCGCCCGACACGCCGCCGCTGCGCATGATGTCGACGCTGCTGCCCGGCCTCGCGCTCGCGCTGCTGACCAGCGTGCTGGGCTATGTCGCGCTCGGCCTGCCGCCGTTCCCGGGGCTGCGCCAGATGGCCTTGTTCTCGGTCGTCGGCATCGTGGCCAGCTTCGCGACGACGGTGTGCTGGTTCCCGTGGATCGACCGCGGCACGCCGCGCGGCAGCGCCTTCGCGCGCTGGATCGCCGCCAGTTTCGTGCGCTATCCGCGCTTCGGCGCGACGCGTGCAACGTGGATCGTGCACGCCGCGTTCTTGCTGGCTTGCGGCGCAGGCATCGCCGGCCTGCGCGTCAGCGACGACCTGCGCCAGCTGCAGAACTCGCCGCCGGCGCTGGTCGACGCGCAGCGCGAGATCGGCCGCCTGCTGGGCTTGCCCAGTCCCGCGCAGTTCTTCGTCGTGCGCGGCACGAGCGCCGACGACGTGCTGCGGCGCGAGGAGGCGTTGAAGATGCGTCTCGACGCGCGCGTCGCCGGCGGCGAGCTCGCGGGCTATCGCGCGTTGTCGGACTGGGTGCCGTCGCTGTCACTCCAGGCGAGCGATGCCGCGTTGACCCGGCGCGTCGAGGACGGCGTGATCGCCGGTGTCGACCAGGTGCTGGGCGAGTCGCAGCAGCGCGCGCGCTTCGAGGCCGCGCCGCTGACGCTGGAGCGCTGGCTCGCGTCGCCGGCGGCGACGGCCGGCCGCGCGCTGTGGATCGGCTCGGTGCCGCGCGGCGCCGACGGCACCGCGTTCGCGAGCGTCGTGATGCTGCGCGGCGTGCGCGACCTCGCGTCCCTGCCGGACATCGCGCGCAGCGCCGACGGCCTGGCCGGCGTGCGCTGGGTCGACCAGGTGCAGTCGGTCTCGGCGCTGCTCGGACGCTACCGCCACATGATGGGCCTGCTGCTGGTCGCCGGCCACGCGGCCGTGCTGCTCGCCTTGAGCTGGCGCTATGGCCGCCGCGCGTGGCGCGCGTGGATGCCCACGGCCGTCGCGACGCTGGGCACGCTGGCGCTGCTCGCGCTGTTCGGCCAGCCACTGCAACTGTTCAACGTGCTCGCGCTGGCGCTGCTGCTGGGCATCGGCATCGACTACGGCATCTTCCTGCTCGAACGCGAGGACGCCGACGCCGGCGCCGCCTGGCTGGCCGTCGTGCTCGGCGCGGGCGGCACGTGGCTGTCGTTCGGGCTGCTGGCGCTGTCGAGCACGCCGGCGTTACGCTCGTTCGGACTGACGCTCCTTTTCGGCATTCTCCTGGTGTGGTTCTCCGCACCGTTCTATCGACCCGCACCCGTTACCGCGAAGCTTCCATGACTCTCGAATCCCCCGACGTCCTCATCATCGGCGCGGGCCCCGCGGGCGCCGTCGCCGCCGGCTTCCTGCGCCAGCAGGGCCGAAGCGTGCTGGTGCTGGAGCGCGAGCAGTTCCCGCGCTTCTCGATCGGCGAGAGCCTGCTGCCGCAGAGCATGGAATACATCGAGGCCGCCGGCATGCTGCGCGACGTCGTCGAGGCCGGCTTCCAGTACAAGAACGGCGCCGCGTTCGCATGGCGCGACAAGTACACCGACTTCGACTTCCGCGACAAGTTCTCCGACGGCTGGGCCACGACCTACCAGGTGCAGCGCGCGACCTTCGACAAGGTGCTGGCGGATGCCGCCGCGCGCATGGGCGCCGAGATCCGCTACCGCCACGAGGTGACCGCGATCGATCTCGAGGGCGAGCGGCCGCGCGTGTCGGCGCGCGACGCGGACGGCAACGAGTTGCACGTCGAGGCCCGCTTCGTGCTCGACGCCAGCGGCTTCGGCCGCACGCTGCCGCGCCTGCTCAAGCTCGAGACGCCGTCCAGCTTCCCGGTGCGCGGCGCGATCTTCACGCACGTGGCCGACCACATCCCGCAGGGCGGCTCGTTCGATCGCCAGAAGATCCGCGTGACGGTGCATCCGACCCGCGCGGACGTCTGGTTCTGGACGATCCCGTTCTCCAACGGCCGCTGCTCGATCGGCGTCGTCGCCGAACAGGCGTACCTGGCGCAGTACACCGGCACCGAGACCGAGCGCCTGCGTGCGATCCTGGCCGAGGTGCCCACGCTGGGCGAACTGCTCAAGGACGCCGAATGGGACACGCCGGCGCGCCAGATCGTCGGCTACTCGGCCAACGTGAAGTCGCTGTGGGGCAAGGGCTTCGCGCTGCTGGGCAACGCGGGCGAGTTCCTCGATCCGGTGTTCTCGAGCGGCGTGACGATCGCATTCAAGTCGGCGTCGCTCGCCACGCAGTGCATCGCTCGCGAGTTCGCCGGCGAGGCGGTGGACTGGCAGGCCGACTACGCCGTGCCGCTGAAGGCCGGCGTCGACACCTTCCGCGCGTTCGTCGACGCGTGGTACGCGGGCGGCTTCCAGAAGATCATCTTCCACCAGCGCCACACGCCCGACATCCGCCGCATGATCTCGTCCATCCTCGCGGGCTATGCGTGGGACCAGGCCAATCCGTACGTCGCGCAGGCCAAGCGGCGCCTGAGCGTGCTGGAGGAACTGTGCAGCGACTGATCGCGATCGTCGCGCTGGGCGCGCTGGGCGCGCTGGGCGCCTGCGCGTCCGCGCCGCCGCGCGCGAGCGCGCACGAGGCGCCGCAGCTGCGCCTCGCGCCGGCGCTGCTGGGCCATCCGGTCGATCTGCAGCAGCACCTGACGCTGCAGGCGCCCGGCCACGACCAGCAGCTCGACGTGCTGCTGGAGGCCGACGCGCAGCACGTGCAACTGGGCGTCGTGGCGATGGGCCAGGTGGCCGCGCGCCTCGCGTGGGACGGCACGACGCTGACCGAGGAACGCGCGCCCTGGTGGCCGCAGGCCGTCTCCGGCGCGCGCATCCTGAGCGACCTGCAGCTGACGCTGTGGCCGGTCGCCGCGATCCAGGCCGCGCTGCCGGCGGGCTGGACGTTCGCGGAGGCAGGCGACGTGCGCACGCTGCGCCAGGACGGCGATGTCGTGACGGTGATCACGCGCACGGCGCCGCAGGTCGTCGAGCTCGAGCAGCGGCGCGAGCATTTCAAGCTGAAGATCGAGTCGCGCGCCGCCAGCGACGCGACCCCCGGACCATGACCGCCATCTACCTGCAAGCCCAATCCTGCGTCTGCGCGCTCGGCGACACGCCCGAGGCGATCCGCGCTGCGCTGTGGGCCGACGCGCCCTCGGGCGTCGCGCCCACCGATGCGCATACCCCGGGCCGCATGCTCAACCTCGGCTGCGTGGCGACGCCGTTGCCGTCCGTGGCCGGCCTTCCGGCGAAGCAGCGCAGCCGCAACAACGCGCTGCTGCTGGCCGCGCTGGCGCCGCTGCGCCCGCAGGTGCAGGCCGCGGTCGACCGCTTCGGGCCGTCGCGCGTCGCGGTGGTGCTGGGCGTCAGCACCGCGGGCCTCGACGAAGGCGTCGCCGCGATCCGACAGGTGCATGCCGGCTTCGGCTGGCCGCCAGGCTACGACTACGCGCTGCAGGAGATGGGCAACGCGGCGCAATGCGTCGCGCGGGAGCTGGGCACCAGCGGGCCCGCCTTCGTCATTTCCACGGCGTGCTCGTCGGGCGCGAAGGCGCTGGCCAGCGGCGCGCGGCTGCTGCGCTCGGGGCTGGTCGACGCGGTCGTCGCGGGCGGCGGCGATGCGTTGTCGGGCTTCACGATCGCGGGCTTCTCGGCGCTGGAGGCGGTGTCGGCCGAACGCTGCAACCCGCTGTCGGCCAACCGCGCGGGCATCAACATCGGCGAAGG
Source organism: Scleromatobacter humisilvae (assembly GCF_023231945.1). Classification (GTDB taxonomy): domain Bacteria; phylum Pseudomonadota; class Gammaproteobacteria; order Burkholderiales; family Burkholderiaceae_C; genus Scleromatobacter; species Scleromatobacter humisilvae. Next base: position 226,378 of record NZ_JAJLJH010000001.1, on the reverse strand, counting down.
CGCCGCGCTGTTCCTGATGGGACGCGACGAGGGACCGGTGCGACTCGCGGGCTGGGGCGAGAGCGCGGACGCGCACCACATGTCGGCGCCCGAGCCCAGCGGGCGCGGTGCCGCCGAGGCGATGCAGCGCGCGCTCGCACGGGCCGGCGTCGCGCCGCGCGAGGTCGACTACGTCAACCTGCACGGCACCGCCACGCCGCAGAACGACGCGATGGAGAGCCTGGCCGTCGACCGCGTGCTGGGCCGCGACGTGCCGGTGAGCTCCACCAAGCCGCTGACCGGCCACGCGCTGGCCGCGGCCGGCGCGATCGAGGCCGCGTTCGCGTGGCACGCGCTGGTCGACAACCCGGACGGCCGGCTGCCGGTGCACTGGTGGGACGGCGTCGCCGACCCCGCGCTGCCGGCGCTGCGTCCGGTGGCGCCGGGCATGGCGCTGGGCCGGCCGGTGCGCCATGTGCTGAGCAACTCGTTCGCCTTCGGAGGCAGCAACGCGTCGTTGCTGTTCTCGCAGCCATGAGCGCCGGCCGCAACGACGGGCCGTGGCCGCCGCATGCCATGGACGCCTGGGTGCCGCACCGCGGCGCGATGAGCCTGCTCGACGCCGTGGAGCACTGCGACGAGGAGCGCATCGAGGCGCGCCTGCGCGTGCCCGCCGGCGGCCCGTTCGAGGGCGCCGACGGCGTGCCGGCGTGGGTCGGCATCGAGTACATGGCGCAGGCGATCGCGGCCTGGTCGGGCGCGCGCGCCCGCACGGCCGGCGGATCGCCGAGAATCGGCTACCTGCTGGGCAGCCGGCGCTACGAGGCCATGGTGCCGGCGTTCGAGGCCGGCACCGAGCTCCGGGTGTTCGCGCAGTGCGAGCTGACGGGAGAGAACGGCCTTGGCGTGTTCGATTGCCGCATCGAACAGGCCGGCCGCGTGGTGGCGAGCGGGCGCTTGAACGTGTTCGAGCCGCCGCAAGATTCAGGGGAAGGGTCGACGCAGAACGGCCCGAGGGAAGGACAACGATGACTGAGACGAACAAGGCAGCCGAGCGCAAGCGCGTGCTGGTCACCGGCGCGAGCCGCGGCATCGGGCGCGCGATCGCGCTCGCGGTGGCGCGCGACGGCCACGACGTCGTGGTGCATTGCCGCACGGGCCTCGAGCAGGCGCGCGCGGTGTGCGACGAGATCGCGGCGCTTGGCCGCGAGGCCCACGTGCTGGCGTTCGACGTCGCCGACCGCGCCGCCGCGTCGGCCGCGCTGCTGTCCGACATCGAGCAGCACGGCGCCTACTACGGCGTCGTCTGCAACGCGGGCATCGCGCGCGACAACGCGTTCCCGGCGATGAGCGGCGAGGAGTGGGACGCCGTCATCCACACCAACCTCGACGGCTTCTTCAACGTGCTCAACCCGGTCGTGATGCCGATGATCCAGCGCCGCAAGCCGGGGCGCATCGTCACGCTGGCCTCGGTGTCGGCGCTGATGGGCAACCGCGGGCAGACCAACTACAGTGCCGCCAAGGCGGGCGTGATCGCGGCGACGAAGTCGCTGGCCGTCGAGCTCGCCAAGCGTGCCATCACCGTCAATTGCGTGGCGCCGGGGCTGATCGACACCGAGATGGTGCCGCCCGAGGTGCTGGAGGAAGCGATGAAGATCATCCCGTTGCGCCGCATGGGCACCCCCGACGAGGTGGCCGCGCTGGTCGCCTTCCTGCTCAGGCCCGAGGCGGCGTACATCACGCGCCAGGTGATCTCGGTCAACGGGGGCATGGTCGGATGAAGCGCGTCGTCGTCACCGGATTCGGCGCCATCAGCCCGCTGGGCCACGACTGGCCCAGCGTGCTCGCCGCGCTCAAGGGCGGCCGCAACGCCGTGCAGGTCATGGAGGACTGGGCGCAGTACGACGGCCTCAACACGCAGCTGGGCGTGCCCGCGAAGCCGTTCGAGCTGCCCGCGCACTACAACCGCAAGTCGATGCGCAGCATGGGCCGCGTCGCGATCATGGCCACGCGCGCGAGCGAGCTGGCGCTCGCCGACGCGGGGCTGCTGGGCGATCCGCTGGTCACGAGCGGGCGCATGGGCGTGTCGTACGGCTCGTCGGCCGGCACGCCGCAGGCACTCGGCGACTTCGGCCGCATGATGCACGACAAGTCCACCGAGGGCATCACGGCCAACACGTACATCAAGATGATGTCGCACACCGCGGCCGTCAACATCGGCGTGTTCTTCGGGTTGACCGGGCGCATCGTCACGACGTCCAGCGCCTGCACCTCGGGCAGCCAGGGCATCGGCTACGCGTTCGAGGCGATCCAGAGCGGCCGCCAGGTGGCGATGCTGGCCGGCGGCGCCGAGGAGCTCGACGCCACCGAGGCCGCCGTGTTCGACACGCTGTTCGCGACCAGCACCCGCAACGAGACGCCGACCCTGACGCCGCGCCCGTTCGACGCGAAGCGCGACGGGCTGGTGCTGGGCGAGGGCGCCTGCACGCTGGTGCTGGAGGAACTCGATCACGCGCTCGCGCGCGGCGCCCGCATCCATGCCGAGCTGCTGGGCTGGGGCACCAACTCCGACGGCACGCACGTGACGCACCCCAACGCCGCGACGATGGCGCAGGCGATGCGGCTGGCGCTGGTCGACGCGCGCCTGACGCCTGACTCGATCGGCTACGTCAACGCGCACGGCACCGCCACCGAGCAGGGCGACATGGCCGAATCGCAGGCCACCAGCGAGGTGCTGGGCACGCACATGCCGATCAGCTCGCTCAAGAGCTACATGGGCCACACGCTGGGCGCCTGCGGCGCGCTGGAGGCCTGGATGACCATCGAGATGATGCGCGAGGGCTGGTTCGCGCCCACGCTCAACCTCGACGAGGTCGACCCGCGCTGCGGCGCGCTCGACTACATCACCGGCGGCGGCCGCGTCATCGAGACCGACATCGTGATGAGCAACAATTTCGCGTTCGGCGGCATCAACACCTCGTTGATCTTCCGGCGCTGGTTCGGCTGAGTCGAACAACATCAAATCACAACAGGAGGAGTTCCATGAAGCATGTCCATAGACTCGTCGCCGCGATGGCGGTGTCGCTTTCGGCCGCTGCTGCCGGTGCCGCCACGCCGGTCGCGCTGCTGACGCCCGTGGCGTTCGCGCCGACCACCGACCCGCGAGCCGAGGTGCGCGACGACTGCAAGCTGGGCGACATGCTGGCCCACCACGTGGGCGACGCGCTGCGGCGCGCCAACAAGGGTCCGGGCACCACGGACTCGATGCAGGGCGACGTGCTCAAGGTCACCGTCACGACGATCTGGGGCGCGCGCGGCAACAACTGGACCGGACCGAAGGGCCTCGGCCTCGACGCGGTGCTCCTGCACGACGGCGTCGTGGTGCGCTCCACCAGCCTGCATCGCACCACCATGGGCGGCTTCTGGGGAGCCTTCAAGGGCATCTGCGGCTTCATGGAACGCGATTCCGTGAGCATCGGCAGGGACCTGGCGCGCTGGTCCCGCGACCCGAAGTTCGTGCCGCCCTCGGAGGACGCGGTGGCGCCCGAGGCTGCGAGCGCGCCGGCGTCCGAGGCCGCCAACTGATCTCCACGCGGGGCATGACGGCATGACGACCCCCTTCACGCTGCGCGCGACGCTGCTCGCGCTTTGCCTTGCCATCGCTGCGACAGCGTCGGCGGCGCGATCGTCCGTTCCCATGCGCGAGCTGGGGCGCCAGGAAATCGTGACGATGGACGGCCAGCCGCTCGCCTTGGACGCCATGCGCAAGGCGATCCTGTACGGCGGCCTGACGCGGCGGTGGACGGCCGTGGGCGAGCAGCCGGGCGTGCTGTCGCTCCAGGCGTCCAACGGCGGGCACATCGTGGTGGTCGACGTCGCCTACGATGCCAAGAGCTACGAGATCCGCTACAAGAGCAGCGTCGAGATGGGCTACGACACCGTCGATGGCAAGCCCGTGATCCATCCGAAGTACAACCAGTGGGTCAACGACCTGAGCACCGCGATCCGGGCCGCCGTGCGCACCGGCAACGGCGAACGGTATTGATGCGCCGTTGCGCCCCGCCCAACCCGAGGACGACGAGATGAAGAGGATCTTCGTGGCCGCCCTGGCCGCCGCCACGCTGGCGATGCCCGCCATCGCCAGGAACGACGTGGTGACGGTCACGCTGCAGAGCGTGCTGGACATGCCCGAGGCGAAGGAAAGGCTGGACGGCGTCCGCTTCTACCTCGCCGGCGGCCCCTCGCCCAAGGTGCTGAAGAAGCTCGGCACCGACACCGGCAACGCGAGGACCAACGCGTTCAACAAGACGCCCGAGGAAGCCTGCCGCTGGAATGCCCTGACGGCGCTGATCAAGTTCCGCGAGCACGCGCAGCGCCAGAACGCGAACGCGGTGGTCGACATCGTCAGCGTGCGCGACCACGTGGAGTTCAAGAGCCCGACCGACATCGAATGCTCGGACGGCACCTTCGCGGCCGGCATCACGTTGCGGGGCACGTACGCCAACGTCAAGTGACACCGGCACGGCGCTGATCCGCGTCGCCGTCGCCCGCTTGCCCGAGGCCGGTTCCACCGTGCCGGCGGGGCCGCCGGCGTGGGTGGGCGACTCCGAGCGCGCCCGCTGGGCGCGGTTGAAGCCTGGTGCGCAGGCGGCATTCGCGGCGAGCCGGCGCCTGCTGCGCGAACTGCTGGAAGCCGCGACGGGCGTCGCCGCCCTGTCCTGGAGCGTGTCCGCCGAGGCCGGATGCGCGCCGCGCGCGAGCGCGCCCGGCGTCGATGACGACGCGGTTCGCGTCAGCCTGGCCCATCGCCTCGGCTGGGTGGCGGCCGCGGTGTCGGCCTCCGCGGTGGGCGTCGACATCGAACTCGGGCGCGCCCCGCGCTCCGCGCCGGACGAGCGTGCCGGGTTGATGCTCGCGCCGCCCGAACTGGCGTGCTGGCACGCGCTGCCCGCCGAGCGTCGCGAGGCGGCGCTGCTGACCGCGTGGACGGCCAAGGAGGCCTGGTTCAAGGCGTGCCCCGCGGGCGCTGCGCCCTGGGACTTCCGCCACGCCGTCGCCACGACGTGCGCCCCCGCCGGCGCGAACGTGCGCGTGTGGGAGGCCGACGCGCTGCACGTCGCCATCTGCAGCGCCGGCGAGGACGATCTGTCGCAGGTCGCCTGCGCGGGCCTGGATCGCGCCGCCACGAGCACTTTCTGGCGCGTCGCGCGCGCCTGAGTTTCACCCGACTTCGATGTCCCACGCCCGCACCTCACCCGCCTACATCCCCGAGACCGCCTTCGGCGACTGGTTCCTGCAGACGCCCACCTGGGACGTGCACGTGCTGGAGGTCGCGCTGCGCGACCTCGAGCCCATGATGCCGGCTCGCCGCGCGAGCTATCCCGTCGTGATCGACGTCGGCTGCGGCTGGGGCGGCTCGCTGCGCAAGCTCAACGAGCGCTTCAAGCCGGAGCGCCTGCTCGGCTTCGACATCGCGCCCAAGATGGTGGAGGCCGCCACGCGCGAGGCCGCGCAGGTCCGCACCGCGGGCGGCGGCACGGCGGAGGTCGTCAAGGCCGACAGCGCCGCGCTGCCGCTGGCCGATGCGAGCGTCGACCTGGTCTTCTGCCACCAGACCTTCCATCACCTCGTCGACCAGGACGCCGCGATCGCCGAGTTCTTCCGCGTGCTCAAGCCGGGCGGCACGCTGCTGTTCGCCGAGTCGACGCGGCGCTACATCCATTCGTGGATCATCCGGCTGCTGTTCCGCCATCCGATGGACGTGCAGAAGACCGCGCCCGAGTACCTCGCGCTGGTGCGCGCCGCGGGCTTCGTGGTGCCGGACTCGCAGGTGTCGTACCCGTTCCTGTGGTGGAGCCGCGAGGATCTCGGGCTGATGGAACGCGTGCTGCGCATCAAGCCGCCCAAGGAGCGCGAGGAGACGCTGATCAACCTCGTCGCGACCAGGCCCTGATCCGACGGGCACGGGCTTTGCCTCGTGGTCATCAAGCCCGACGGCAAAGCCGGTACGATCGCCTCATGACCACCCCCGCCACCGCCATCATCTTCGACGAACGCCCGCAGACGCTGGGCGAGGAAATCGCCAACGCGATCAGCCACGGGCTGGGCTTCCTGCTGGCCATCGCGTCGCTGCCCATCCTCGTCGTGATGGCCGCGCGGCACGGCACGGCGCTCAACATCGTCGCGGTGAGCATCTTCTCCGTCACGATGATGCTGCTGTACCTGTCGTCGACGCTCTATCACGCGATTCCCGACGGCAAGGTCAAGAACATCCTGGCGCGCGTCGACCATGCGGCCATCTACCTGTTCATCGCCGGCAGCTACACGCCGTTCGCGCTCGGCGTGCTGCACGGCGCCACCGGCTGGACGCTGTTCGGCGCGGTCTGGGCGATGGCGGCCGCCGGCATCGCCGTCAAGCTGATGGACATGCTCAAGCACCCGCTCTGGTCCACCGGCCTGTACGTGGCGATGGGCTGGTCGGCGCTGCTCGCGGCCGGCCCGCTGATCCACGCCATGCCCGCCACCGGCCTGCTGTGGCTGCTGGCCGGCGGCGTGGCCTACACGCTGGGCGCCATCGTCTTCATCTTCGACTCGCGCGCGAAGTACATGCACTTCGCCTGGCACCTGTTCGTGCTGGCGGGCACCACCTGCCACTTCTTCGCGGCGCTCTGGTACGCCACGCCCGCCAGGCCCGGCGCCTGAGCGCAACTCCCTGACGCCGGAGCGGGCTTGGCGCCCGCTTGAATCCGTCGCCGCCGTCCTTCCGTAGTCTCCCGGTTCCAGCCGCGCGGTTCCCGACGCGGCATGGGTGTTGCCAGGAGAGCGCATGTCCGGCTTCATCGAGATCCAGCACGACGAGTGGGTCGCCGCCACGCCCGACGTCGCGCGCGCGCACTACAACGATCTCAGCCATCGGGACGTCGCGCGCGTGCACCCGCGAGAGCGCCTGCGCCAGCTGCCGCCCGGGCCCGCGGGGCCGCGCTTCGAGCGCCTGGTGCGCCCCGGCTGGCGCACACGGCGCGAGGTCTGGGAGCGCCTCGACCGCCCGGACGGCAGCGTGCTCGACCAGTGCATCGCCGGCGCCCACTGGGGCCGCTCGATCGTCGCGCGCTTCTACCGCAGCGATGAAGGCGGGCGCACCGGCACGCTGGTCGAGCTGACGCTGACCCAGCCGCTGCGGCCCGTCCTCGCGCCCATCCTTGGCCGCTGGTTCCGGCGCCGGCTCGAGGCCGAGCTGCGCGAGTTCGCGGCGGAGATCAAGGTGGACGTCGAGCGCGGCTACAACGCGGGGCGCAGGCTGCGCGTGGCCTAGAGGGCCTCGTGCGCGCGCAGCCGCGCGGGCAGGGCGCGCACGTCCTCCGCCAGCGCCGCGGTGGACAGCGGCGGCAGATCGGTGTCGAGCGCGTTGCGCACCAGGCGGTCCAGCGTCTGCGCGTGCGGCAGCACCGGGCCGAAGAACAGCACCTGGTCGCCGCGGGCGAGCAGGATGGTCGGGAAGTCCTCGATGTCGAGGTCGCCGACGAGCTCGGACTCGTCCTCGATGTCGACCCAGACGAAGCGCATCGCGGCGTCGGGATGGCCGCGGCGCATCGCGTCGCGCGTGGCGGCGAGGGTGTCGCGGTAGGCGTCGCAGGTGCGGCACCACTGGGCGCACAGGCAGGCGACCAGCAAGGGCTCGGCGCTCGGGTTCGACGGGTTCATCGGCCAGGAGTTTGCCTGCAAAAAAGGAAAAGGGAGCGAGACTGGACATCTCGCTCCCCCTACCCGCCAGGGCCCGTCAACCCTGGCGTCCCGTCACGCCCCCTTGCGTTGGCGCAGCGCCAGTTTCGGCGCGCGGGCGCGGCGGCGCAACGAAGCGGACCGCATGTGCTTACTTGTTCGGCTGCCGCGTGCAGCGACGGCACGATCACCACCGGATCGCCGTCCTTCCAGTCGACCGGCGTGGCCACGCTGCGCGAGTCGGTCAGCTGCATCGAGTCGATCACGCGCGGGATCTCGTCGACGTTGCGGCCGGTGCTGGCCGGGCAGGTCAGCGCCAGGCGGATCTTCTTCCGCGGGTCGATGACGAACACGGAGGGCACGGTCGCCGTGGCGCTGGCGTTCGGGTGCAGCATGGCGTCGGGGTTGGCGACCTTCTTGTCGGCGTCGGCCAGGATCGGGAAGATGGGGCCTTCGCTGGCTGGCTGCTCGAAGTCGGGGGCGACGGAGGGCGCGCGGCCCGGGTGTGGCGCCCGCGCCTCGGGCGCCCGGCTAAAATGGTCGTTTCCCCCAAATCCAAGCCCGCCGAGCGCCGTCGCTCCGGGCAGCGTCGTCTTCCAGGAGCGTTTTCTTATGGCCGGGCACTCGAAATGGGCCAACATCCAGCATCGCAAGGGCCGCCAGGACGAGAAGCGCGGCAAGGAATGGACGCGCGTCATCCGTGAAATCATGGTCGCGGCGCGCACGGGCGGCGGCGATCCGGGCATGAACCCGCGCCTGCGCCTGGCCATCGAGAAGGCCAAGGCGGTCAACCTGCCGGCCGACACCGTCAAGCGCAACATCGACAAGGCGACCGGCAACCTCGAGGGCGTCAGCTACGAGGAGATCCGCTACGAGGGCCGCGGCATCGGCGGCGCGGCCGTCATCATCGACACGATGACGGACAACAAGGTGCGCACGGTCGCGGAGGTTCGCCACGCGTTCTCCAAGTACGGCGGCGTGATGGGCACCGAGGGCTCGGTGGCCTTCCAGTTCAAGCACGTCGGCCAGTTCATCTTCGCGCCCGGCGCGTCCGAGGACAAGATCATGGAAGTGGCGCTGGAAGCCGGCGCCGACGACGTCGTCACCAACGAGGACGGCTCGATCGAGGTGCTGGCCGCGCCGTCCGAGTTCGAGGCCGTGCAGAAGGCGCTGGAGGCCGCGGGCCTGAAGCCCGACGGCGCCGAGGTGACGATGCGCCCCGAGAGCCACGTCGAACTGGCGGGCGACGACAGCGCGCGCATGCAGAAGCTGCTGGACATCATCGAGGATCTCGACGACGTGCAGGACGTCTATCACAACGCGGTACTTTCCGAATGAAGATCCTCGTCATCGGCGGCGGCGGGCGCGAGCACGCACTGGCCTGGAAGCTGGCCCAAAGCGACCGCGTGCAACGCGTCTACGTGGCGCCCGGCAACGGCGGCACGGCGGCGGACAAGCGCCTGGTCAACGTCGACATCACCGAGCCCGAGGCGCTGGCCCGGTTCGCGCTGGCCGAGAAGATCAACCTGACGGTGGTCGGCCCCGAGGGCCCCCTGTCGCAGGGCGTGGTGGACGTGTTCCGTTCGCACGGCCTGCGCATCTTCGGCCCGACCAGGGCGGCGGCGCAGCTCGAGAGCTCGAAGGCGTTCTCGAAGGACTTCATGAAGCGCCACGGCATTCCCACCGCGGCGTACGAGACCTTCACCGACATCACGCTGGCGCACAAGTTCGTCGACAAGGTCGGCGCGCCCATCGTCGTCAAGGCCGACGGCCTGGCCGCGGGCAAGGGCGTGGTCGTCGCGGCCACGGTCGACGAGGCGCATGCCGCGGTCGACTGGATGCTCAAGCCCGAGGGCGGCCTCGCGGTGCAGCACAACGATGCGCCGCGCGTCGTCATCGAGGAATTCCTCGCGGGCGAGGAGGCCAGCTTCATCGTGATGGTGGACGGCAAGAACGTCCTCGCGCTGGCGTCCAGCCAGGACCACAAGCGCCTGGGCGACGGCGACACCGGCCCCAACACCGGCGGCATGGGCGCGTACTCGCCCGCGCCCATCGTCACGCCCAACGTGCACGCCAAGGTGATGCACGAGATCATCCTGCCGACGGTCGAAGGCATGGCCAAGGACGGCATCGTCTTCACCGGCTTCCTGTACGCCGGCCTGATGATCGACGGGCAGGGCCATCCGAAGACGCTCGAGTTCAACACCCGCATGGGCGACCCCGAGACGCAGCCCATCATGATGCGCCTGAAGAGCGACCTGGCCGAGGTGCTGATGCACGCGACCGACGGCACGCTGGACCAGGTCGAGCTGCAGTGGGATCGCCGCGTCGCGCTGGGCGTGGTGATGGCCGCGGCCGGCTACCCGGAGGCGCCGCGCAAGGGCGATCGCATCACCGGCCTGCCGGTCGACACCGACGAGGCCGTCGTGTTCCATGCCGGCACGGCGCTGGCGGGCGACGTCACGAGCGTGACCGGCGGCCGCGTGCTGTGCGTCACGGCGCTCGGCGACTCGACACGCACCGCGCAGCACCGCGCCTACGAGACGCTGCGCCACGTGCATTTCGACGGCGAGCAGCATCGCACCGACATCGGGCATCGTGCGATCCACAAGCGTTGAGTGCTGGGACGCCGGCGGTCGCGACTTCGCGGCCTCCGAGCCGGCGCGCCTGGCGCCGGCGTCCGTCGTCGAGCCCGTCGAACTGACCGCGCGGCCCGTGCGCCTGCGCGGCAGCCGCGTCGCGCGCGGCGTGATGCGGCTGTTCGGCTGGCGCGTGGTCGCCGACGGCCTGCCCGCGCGGCAGGGCGTGATCGTCGTGTACCCGCACACGTCCAACTGGGACTTCGTCTGGGCCGTGCTGGCCAAGTGGTCGCTGGGTCTCGACGTCACGTTCTGGGGCAAGGCCACGCTGTTCCGCGTGCCGCTGTTCGGGCGCTGGCTGCGTTGGCTCGGCGGCATTCCGGTGGTGCGCGACGCGCCCAACGGCGTCGTCGGCCAGATGGCGCAGCGGCTGGTCGAGGCCCGCCAGCGCGACGAGTTCATGTGGCTGGGCCTCTCGCCCGAAGGCACGCGCGGGCGCACGCCCGGCTGGCGCAGCGGCTTCCACCAGGTGGCGCTGCAGGCCGGCGTGCCGGTGGTGCTGGCGTATCTCGACTATCCGCGCCGCGAGGTCGGCCTCGACTCGGCCTGGCGACTCAGCGGCGATGCCCCGGCCGACCTGGCGCGTTTCGCGCAGCGCCTGCGCGGCCGCGCGGGCAGGCGTCCCGCGTTCGCGGCGCCCGTGCGCCTGCGCGCGCGCGAGGACGAGGTGCCACGATGAGCGCGACGATCGGCAGGCCCGACGTCGTGGCCGTCCGCGCCTGGCTGCTCGACCTGCAGTCGCGCATCGTCGCCGCCCTGGAGGCGGCTGACGGCGGCGCCTTCCTGAGCGACGGCTGGACGCGCCCGCCCGACGGCAAGCTGATCGGCGACGGCCTCACGCGGCTGATCGAGGACGGCGCGCTGATCGAGCGCGGCGGCTGCAACTTCAGCCACGTCAAGGGACAGACGCTGCCGCCGTCGGCGACCGCCGCGCGGCCCGAGCTGGCCGGCGCCGCGTTCGAGGCGCTGGGCGTCTCGCTCGTCTTCCATCCGCGCAATCCGTACGTGCCGACGGTGCACATGAACGTGCGCCTGTTCTGCGCGTTCCCGAAGGACGCCGCGCCCGTCTTCTGGTTCGGCGGCGGCATGGACCTCACGCCGTACTACGGCTTCGAGGAGGACGCGCGCCACTTCCACGCGAGCTGCCGCGACGCGCTCGCGCCCTTTGGCGACGCGCTGTATCCGCGCTTCAAGGCCTGGTGCGACGAGTACTTCTTCCTGAAGCACCGCAACGAGCCGCGCGGCATCGGCGGCATCTTCTTCGACGACGTCACCGAGCTCGGCTTCGCGCAGGGCTTCGCGATGCTGCGCTCGGTCGGCGACGCCTTCCTCGGCGCGTACCTGCCCATCGTCGAGCGCCGCCGCGCGCTGCCCTACGGCGAGCGCGAGCGCGACTTCCAGGCCTACCGGCGCGGTCGCTACGTCGAGTTCAACCTCGTGTGGGATCGCGGCACGCTGTTCGGCCTGCAATCGGGCGGGCGCACCGAGGCCATCCTGATGTCGATGCCGCCGCTGGCCGCGTGGCGCTACGAGTGGTCGCCCGACGGCGGCACGCCCGAGGCCGTGCTCTACACCGACTTCCTGCGTCCGCGCGACTGGATCACGCCCTGACCGCCACCACCCGCACCGTCGGCCTGTTCGGCGGCAGCTTCGACCCGCCGCACCTCGCCCATCGCGCGCTGGCGCAGGCCGCGCTCGCGCAGCTGGCGCTGGATGAGCTCGTGTGGGTGCCTGCGCGCCAGTCGCCGCACAAGGCCGACCACGCGCCCGCGTCCGGCGCCGATCGCGTCGCGATGCTGCAACGGATGACCGAAGGCGAGCCGCGCTTCTCCATCGACGCGCGCGAGCTCGACCGCGCCGGCCCCAGCTACACCGTCGACACGCTGCGCCAGCTCCACGCCGAGCAACCCGGCACGCGCTGGTGGCTGGTGATCGGCCAGGACCAGTACGCGCGCTTCGACACCTGGCACGACTGGCGCGGGATCCTCGCGCTGGCCGGTCTCGCCGTGGCCGCGCGCGATGCCGATCGCGTCCGCGCCGCGCCCGGCCTGGCCGATGTTCCCCACACGCTGCGCATCGTCGAGATGACGCCGCTCCCGCATTCCGCCTCCACGGTGCGCTCGCGCGCCGCGGCCGGGCTGGACGTCACGGCGCTGGTCGGCACGCCGGTAGCGCGCTATATTGCCGACCACCACCTCTACCGAATCGCCCAGCCGTGAGCTGGAAACCCTCCCGATTCGCAAACCGCAAGAAGAATTAATGGACATCCGCAAACTGCAACGCGCCATCGTCGATGGCCTGGAAGACGTCAAGGGCCAGAACATCCAGGTCTTCAACACCGAGCACCTGTCGCCGTTGTTCGAGCGCGTGATCGTCGCGGCCGGCGCGAGCAATCGCCAGACGAAGGCGCTGGCCGCCAGCGTCCGCGACGCGGTGAGGTCGGCCGGCATGGACGTGCTGCGCACCGAGGGCGAGGAGAACGGCGAGTGGATCATCGTCGACTGCGGCGCGGCGGTCGCGCACATCATGCAGCCGTCGATCCGCGACTACTACCGCCTCGAGGAGATCTGGGGCGGCAAGCCGGTGGCGATCAAGCTGAACACGAAGGCGACCGGCCTGGTGAAGGCCGAGGGCTCGGACGACGACGAGGACGAGGACGAGACGCCCAGGCCGAAGAAGCGCGCGAAGGCCGCCAAGCCGGTCGACGCCGATGACGAGACGCCGGCCAAGAAGGCCGCGCTCAAGAAGCCGGCGGCGAAGAAGGCTGCCGCGGGCAAGGCGGCGCCGCTGCCGCGCGCCAAGACGCCGGCCGAGCGCTCGACGTCCACGCGCGGCCCGGCGAAGAAGCTGACCGCCCGCGAGGCCGCGGCCACCAAGCCGGCCGGCTCGCAGGCGGGCCGCGCCAAGCCGGCACCGAAGACGGCCGCCGGCAAGCTCGCCGCCGCCGCCAAGACGCGCGCCGGCTCCGCCGCCGCGCGCGAGGGCAAGGCGCCGGTGAAGGTCGCGTCGGTCAAGAAGGTCGTCGTGCCGGTCAACAGCTCGCGCAACGCGGCCACCGCCGCCAAGAAGACCGCCAGGAAGACGGCGGCCACCAAGGTCGCGGTCGCCAAGAAGATCGCGGCGCGCCGCGGCTGATGCGTCTGCGTCTCGCAACGAGCGGCGACTTCGGTCGCCGTTTTCACGTCACATCGCCATGCGCCTGATCATCGCCTCCGTCGGCCAGAAGCCGCCCGCCTGGGCCGAGGCCGCGTACGACGAGTTCGAACGCCGCTTCCCGCCCGAGATGCGGCTCGAGCTCAAGGCCGTCAAGGCCGAGCCGCGCACCGGTGGCAAGGTGGCCGCGCAGATGATGCAGGCCGAGGCGAAGCGCCTGGAAGCCGTGCTGCCGCAGGGCGTGCGCCGCGTCGTGCTCGACGAGCGCGGCACGCGCTGGACGACGCGCGCGCTCGCCGATCGCCTCGAGTTCTGGCGCGGCGACGGGCGCGACGTCGCGTTCCTGATCGGCGGCCCCGACGGCCTCGACCCCGACCTGAAGGCCACGGCCGACGAGACCTGCCGCCTGTCCGACCTCACGCTGCCGCACGCGTTCGTGCGCGTGATGCTGGCCGAGGCGCTGTATCGCGCGTGGTCGTTGTCGACCAACCATCCGTATCACCGCGAATGAAGACGCACGCGTTCATCTACCTCGCCTCCCAAAGCCCGCGCCGCCGCCAGTTGCTCGACCAGCTGGGCGTGCGCCACGAGTTGCTGCTCGCATCGCCCGACGAGGACGCCGAGGCGCTCGAGGAGCACGTCGCCGGCGAGGCCCCCGCCGTCTATTGCGAGCGCGTCACGCAGCTGAAGCTGGCCGCCGCCGTCGCGCGCATGAAGAAGCGTGGACTGCCGCCGGCGCCCGTGCTGTGCGCCGACACCACCGTGGCGCTGGGCCGGCGCATCTTCGGCAAGCCCGTCGATGCCGACGACGCGGTCGCGACCCTGCAGCGGCTGTCGGGCCGCACGCATCGCGTGATGACGGCGGTGGCGCTGGCGTCGGGCCGCGCGCGCACGTCCGCGTTGAGCGTGTCGACGGTGCGCTTCGCGGCGATGCCGCCGCACGCGGTCGAGGCCTACGTCGCCAGCGGCGAGCCGTTCGGCAAGGCCGGCGCGTACGCGATCCAGAGCCGCATCGCCGCGTGGATCGAGCGCATCGGCGGGAGCTACTCCGGTATCATGGGTTTGCCCCTGCACGAGACTGCGCAGCTCCTGCTGCAAGCCGGGGTCCTGTTCGAAGAATAAGAGAACCCGAGACCGTATCGCCATGCACGACATCCTGGTCAACTGGTCGCCTCAAGAGACGCGCGTCGCGATCATCGAGAACGGCGCGATCCAGGAACTGCATCTCGAACGCTCGCTGGAGCGCGGGCTCGTCGGCAACGTCTATCTCGGCAAGGTGGCGCGCGTGCTGCCCGGCATGCAGTCGGCCTTCATCGACATCGGCCTGGAGCGCGCGGCCTTCCTGCACGTGGCCGACCTGCACGGCCATCCGTCCACCAAGCCCGACGGCGTGCCCACGGCCATCGAGAAGCTCGTCTTCGAGGGCCAGGCGCTGACCGTGCAGGTCGTCAAGGATCCGATCGGCACCAAGGGCGCGCGCCTGACCACGCAGGTGAGCATCGCGGGCCGGCTGCTGGTCTACCTGCCGCACGACAACCACATCGGCATCTCGCAGCGCATCGGCTCGCACGAGCTGCGCGAGCAGCTGCGCGCGCGCATGATCGCGCTCGCCGGCAACCCGGCCGAGGGCGGCGGCGGCTTCATCCTGCGCACCAATGCGGAGGAGGCGAGCGACCAGGAACTGTCCGAGGACATCGCCTACCTGCGCACGACGTGGAACCGCATCCGCGAGCGCGCGTTGTCGCGGCCGGCGGGCTCGCTGCTGCACCAGGACCTCAGCCTGGCCGAGCGCGTGCTGCGCGACATCGCCAACGAGAGCACGCAGACGATCCGCATCGATTCGAAGCTGCAGCACGACGCGCTGCGCACGTTCGGCGAGACCTACGCGTCGAGCTCGGTGGGCCGGCTCGAGCACTACAAGGGCGAACGGCCGATCTTCGACCTCTTCAACATCGAGGAGGAGATCGCGCGCGCGCTCGCCCGGCGCGTCGACCTGAAGAGCGGCGGCTACCTCATCATCGACCAGACGGAAGCGCTGACGACGATCGACGTCAACACCGGCGGCTTCGTGGGCGCGCGCAACTTCGACGAGACGATCTTCAAGACCAACCTCGAGGCCGCCGGCGCCATCGCGCGCCAGCTGCGGCTGCGCAACCTCGGCGGCATCATCATCGTCGACTTCATCGACATGACGCGCGAGGATCACCAGCAGAACGTGCTGGCCGAGTTCCGCAAGCAGCTCGCCAAGGACCGCACCAAGGTCACCGTCAGCGGCTTCACCGGCCTGGGCCTGGTGGAGATGACGCGCAAGCGCACGCGCGAGTCGCTGGCCCACATGCTGTGCGAGCCGTGCCCCACCTGCGCCGGCCGCGGCCAGGTGAAGACGCCGCGCAGCGTCTGCTACGACGTGCTGCGCGAGATCCTGCGCGAGGCGCGCCAGTTCGACCCGAAGGAATTCCGCGTGATCGCAAGCGCGGCGGTCGTCGAGATGCTGCTCGACGAGGAGAGCGCGCACCTGGCCGATCTCTCCGCGTTCATCAAGAAGCCGATCTCGCTGAGCGCGGAGCCGACGATGAATCCGGAACAGTACGACATCGTGCTGCTCTGAAGCGCGGCGATTGGGCGACGCGTGCACGCCATCGGTGGGGCGGTGCCGCACCGTCTAGTCGAGCTCCATCAGTTGTGCGGCAGGCAGCGGGCTGCCCGGAACGAGGTTTTCGAATTTGCTCCAGTCGAGTTCCGAACGAAACACTGGATGATCGGCATCGATGCCCTTGCGCAAATCGACATCGAAATAGATGCCAGACCAAATGGCCGAGCAGAGCAAGTCGACCAGCGAGTCGCGTGGGTCAAGCTGCCTGGATGCCAGGAGTTCCTGGATTTCCGCTGCGCGGCGGAGCTTGTCCGAGGGGATGTTCAAGTGGTTGAGTATCAGCCTGATCTCGGGTGACCACTCGCTTCGAGTCTCGGACTCGAAGAGAAGACGCGTCAGGAGGTCGAGGAGAAATCTCCCCTTGAGCGTCGGAAGCCAAGGCTGCTGATGCGGCATCTGGTAGAGAAAGCCGGCGGAGGTCAGCATGACCAATACCTCACGCACGGAGCTGTTCGACTTTGTTCCGAGTTGAGTCATCAGGCTTCCCATGGCGTATATCGGGTGCCTTGCGCAGAGTCCGAGCACGGCGCATTTCAATCCGAACGGGCCGCCGTGATTCACGAAGGCCCGGAGATCGCGCGCCGCCAGGCGGCCGAAGATCGTCCCGAACAACAGGTCGGCGCAGAGGCGTTGCCTGAGGTGATCTGCCATCCAGTCCCGTAGATCCTCCTTGTCCGCATCGAAGCCGACAGGCAGCGCAAAGTACCTGAACCCTGTCAGGCGCGAGGGATCGCGCTTGCCATGGTCGGCCAGGCTCTCCTCGAGTTGCCGATGTGCGGCAACGGTGTTGCGCAAGACGAGCAGCCGAATCGGAGCTTCGCTCGCGACCAGCAGGTGATGTATGTCCTTGGCCAGGCCCGCGCTGTTGCCCCAGCACACCTGTGCATCCATGGCGCGGACGAAGTCCCTTTCCAGGCTGCACGCGTAGTCGTATCGGCCGCGATTCGCCTCCGTGACGCCCAGCAAGCCCGTCCTGGCGAAGGCTTGCATGGAGTCGCCCAATTGGGTCTTCAAGAACGCATGCTCAACAGATTCAACCAAGTTTGCTCCCGATGCTCGTGTGAGACTGTTGGCGCGGCGTCGTGGCCTTGTCGAAGCGCTCGAAGTAGTCCGGGCGCTCGGTGCCGAACCAGCGGTCCATCCACGTGAACCACAGCCCGTAGTTGCCCTGGGCCGTCTCGTGGTGCAGGTGGTGGTGCGTCGTGGTGACGAAGCGGCCGCCCAGCCAGTGGCGTGCGAAGCCGCGCGGCAGGCTCTCGACGGCGGCGTGGCCATGGGCGTTGCGGATGATCTGGTGGATCGCGAACGCGGCCAGCACGTACTCGTTGATCGGCACCGCGATCAGCGTGATCGGCACGACCATGCTGTTGACCAGCGCCTCGGCCGGATGGAACGAGAACGCCGCCCACGGCGACGGGTTGCGCGAGCGGTGGTGCACGCCGTGCACGTGGCGGAACAGCCAGCGCGTGTGGAGCAGGCGGTGCGTCCAGTAGAAGTAGAAGTCGTGCCAGAGGATCATCAGCGGCAGGCTCAGCAGCAGCCACGCGAGGCCGTGCTTGAGTGGCTGCTCGTAGACCTCGAAGATGCCGCTCACCACCAGCGCGAGGATGCCCGCGTTGAGCGCCGTGATGACGCACAGCGTGCTGATCGAGTACGTGATCTCGCGGCGCAGGTCGGCGCGCGTGGGCCAGCCGCCGATCACGCGGTGCGCCAGACGCTGCTTCAGCAGCACGTGCAGCACGCCCCAGATGACGAGCGCGGACAGCAGGTAGTACTTGCCGTCGTCCAGGAAGCTCACGACGAAGACGTGCCGGAACGATCGCCAGGGGCCGGGGCTGGTCAGGGCGGTGACGGTGTCGTGGAGCCAGGCTGTCATCCGACGATTCTGGGGCAGCGCGACGGCGTGGACGCGCGACGTCCGCTGCGTGCAAACCCTGTGGTGCCCGGGCTCAGCCGACGTTGAAGGTCGCCTCGCCGCGCCAGATGAAGGTCGTGATCAGCGCCGCGGGCCGCAGTCCGCTGGTCACGAGGTGGTGCTTGAGCAGCGTCTCGGGATGCAGCATCACGCCCGCGGCCAGATAGGACTTCACGCGGTCGGCGAAGCCCAGCCAGGTCTGCACGGCCGGCGCGCGCGCGGCGACGAACTGGTCGGACCAGCCGTCGCGCCAATGGCCGTTGACGGGCAGCAGGACGTCGTGCTCGCGCAACTGGGCCTCGACGGCGGCGTAGTCCAGCGGGCGGTTGAAGCAGGTGTCCAGGCGAACGTACAGGAACAGGTCGTAGCGCTCGAAGGCGCCGATCTCGCGCAGCCTGTCGAGCAGCAGGCGCCGGCCCCAGATCATCGACAGGAAGTTGTGGACGTTGGTCTCGGGCGGCTTGGCGTAGGCGGACAGGTCGTCGTTGAACTGCACCCGCGGGTGCGTCCAGATCGTCGTCTCGCGGAATCCGGCCGTGGCCGCGCGCACCTTGTCGAGGTCGGCGTCGTCCCAGAACAGGGCGTGCAGGTCGATGGGCCGCTCCGCGACGCCCAGCTGGCGCATCAGCAGCTCGATGCAGGTGGAGAACAGGCGCGCCTGGCCGCTGGTGACGACGCAGATGCGGGGTGGGGCGGCGGTATCGGCGGACATGGGTGGCGGAGGTGGACGGTCTGCGCGCGAGCTTAACCGCTCCGCCGCCCGCCTTCACCGCCGCGCATTTGTGCGGCAATACCCGGGTCCGGGGATGCAACCCCGCGTTTACAGTCGGGCCTGTGCTTGATCCAATGAACAATGCCTGAAACCGTTGAACTGCCGCAAGAACTCCCGACCCGCATCCTGGTCGTGGACGACGACGATGCCTTCCGCGAGACCGTCTGCGCCGCCATCGCGCGCGACGACGCGCTGGTGCTGGCCGACCAGGTCAGCAACGCCGAGAGCGCGCGCGAGGCGATCGCCACGGGCGAGTTCGACGTCGCGCTGATCGACCTCGGGCTGCCCGACGGCAACGGCATCGACCTGATTCGCGAGATCGCCAGCACGCGGCCCGACACCGACGTGATGGTGGTCACCGTGTTCGGCGACGAGGCCCACGTGCTGGCCTCGATCGAGGCCGGCGCCACCGGCTACCTGCTCAAGCGCAGCCTCAACGACACGCTGGGCGCGACGGTGCGCGAGCTGCGCGCCGGCGGCTCGCCGATAAGCCCGGTGATCGCACGCCAGCTGCTGCATCGCTTCAAGAAGGACACGCCGGCCGCGCCGTCGCAGCCGGCGGTGGTCGACGACGGCGGGTTGTCCGAGCGCGAGCGCGAGGTGCTGCTGTTCATCGCCAAGGGCTTCACCGTCGGCGAGATCGCCAACATGCTGCACCTGTCGGCGCACACCGTGGCCACGCACGTCAAGCACATCTACCGCAAGCTCGCCGTGCATTCGCGCACCGAAGCCGTGTTCGAGGCGGGGCGCATGGGCCTGCTGTGACGGCGGTGCTGGTCTCGCCGGCGGTCACCAGCCTGCGCGCGCTGTCGCTGCGCTGGCGCGCGTGGCTGACCGTCGTCACGCTGGCGCTGCTGACGATCGTGATGGTGTGCGGCCTGGTGGCCATCGGGCGCTCCGCGCCGGCGCCCGCGGGCGCGTCGGCCGGCGGGCTGTCGCAGACGCTGACCCAGGCCCAGTTCTGCCAGAGCGCCGGACTCGACGCCACGCCGTCCGACGTCCGTTGCAGCTGGAAGACGGTGGAGCTCGCCAAGCTGTGGAAGGCGCCGTCGGACGAGGGCATGGCCGACGCCTGGTATCGCCTGCAGTTCCGGCTCGACGCCGTGCCGCAGCGCACGCTGGCGATGTACATCGTCGCGTTCAACCGCACGGGCCGCTTCTTCGTCAACGGCCAGCCGCTGCGCGAGATCGGCCCGATGCAGCAGCCGCTGCCGCTGAACTGGAACCGCTCCCAGTTCGCGGTGATCCCGGCGACCATGCTGCGCGCGGGCGACAACGAGATCGAGATCCAGCAGCGCGCCTACGCGTGGGATCTCGGCTGGCTGGCGCCGATCCGGCTCGGCACCGAGGAGGAGCTGCGCCCCGTCTGGCAGCGCCGCGTGTTCTGGCAGAACGACCTGGTGCGGCTGCTGGGCGCGTGTACCGGCGCGATCGGCGTGTTCATGCTGGGCGTCTGGCTGGGCCGGCGCCGGGACACGATGTATTTCTGGTTCGGCTGCGCCTCGCTGCTGTGGACGGTCTTCAGCCTCGACTACTACGCGCTGACCCCGCCGGTGTCGCCCTGGCTGTGGGAACGCTTCATCGAGGTGTCGCCGGTGCTGCGCGGCGTGCTGATGTTCATGTTCGTGCTGCGCTACTGCGGCATGCGCCGGCCGGTGATCGAGACGGTGTCGTGGCTCTATTTCCTCGTCGGCGCGGTGGCCAGCTTCGGCAACTTCATGGCCAACGAGGTCATCGACCTCTGGTACCTGGTGGTGCTGGTGGCGTCGGCCTACTTCTTCTTCATCCAGGTGCGCGTGGGCCTTCGGCGCAGCCTGCTCGAGGGCGTGATGCTGGCCATCGCGGGCATGGTGCAGATGATCCTGAGCGGCTACGACCTGTGGCTGTACTCGGCCAACACCTGGACCGACCGCGTCTACCTGGCGCACTTCAGCGCGCCGCTGTACCTGTTCGTGGTCGGCACGATCCTGATCCGCCGCTTCACCGAATCTCACAACGCCTACGAGAAGCTCGCCGGCGTGCTGGAGCAGCGCGTCAGCGCCAAGGCCGCGGAGCTCGAGCGCAACTACGAGCAGCTGGTCGAGGCGCGCCGCAACGAGGCGCTGGCGCTGGAGCGCACGCGCATCATGAGCGAGATGCACGACGGCATCGGCTCGCAGCTGACGATGGCGCTGTCGCTGGTGCGCCGCATGGATCGCGAGGCCGATCCGGCCTACGACGGCGAGGACGGCAAGGTGGCCACGGTGCTGCGCGAGAGCATCGAGGACCTGCAGCTGATCATCGACTCGCTGGAGCCGGTGGAGAACGACCTGCTGACCGTGCTGGGCACGCTGCGCTACCGGCTGCAGGACCGGCTGGGCAAGGGCGGCATCGAGCTGCAGTGGAACGTCGTCGACCTGCCGCCGCTGCCGATGCTGACACCGCACAGCGTGCTGTCGATCCTGCGCATCGTGCAGGAGGCCTTCGCCAACTGCCTGAAGCATTCCGGCGCCACCCGCATCGCCGTCACGACGGGCCTGAAGGGCGAGCCGGGCGTGGACGAGACGGCGCACATCGCGATCGTCGACAACGGGCAGGGCATCCAGCCGCGGCGCGGCGCGGGCCGCGGCATGGAGAACATGCGCCGCCGGGCGGCCGCGCTCGGCGGCCGGCTGCTGGTCACCTCGCACGCCGGACGCACCGAAGTGCTGCTGGAGTTCCCGACGCTGCGGTCGCGTTAGGCCTGGCGCGGCCGGGCGTCGATTTCACCGGTTTTGGGGAAAGTCGACGCGACTTTGGAGCCCCTTCCCCATCAATTGCACACACTTTCAGGGAAAATCCCTGCTCTGGCCTGCTGCGCAAGCGGCGAGCATGTTCGTACCATGCATCCGCTTTTCCGTCCGGAGCGCGCGCGGGTCAGAAACCCGCCTGCGCCGACGTCGAAACGTGCCGTTGCCGATCCCAGAATCGTTGGAGAACGCCCATGAAGAAGTCCATCTTGCTTGCGGCCTTGCTGGTGGCCGCCGCCGCGCTCACCGGCTGTGGACACCCGAACGACATCACGGACGACATCGCCGCCGTGGCGGTCGCGGCCGACCAGGCCTGACGCTTCTCACCTGCCGCGGCCGGGATGGCCGCGGCGGCTCTCACGCATTGCGGAACTGCATCGCATGCAGGCGCGCGTAGAGCCCACCGGCTGCCAGCAGCTCCGCGTGCGGCCCCTGTTCCACGATGCGCCCGTGTTCCATCGCGATGACGCGATCGGCGTGCTCGATCGTCGACAGGCGGTGCGCGATGACCAGCGTCGTGCGGCCCTTCATCAGCACCTCCAGCGCCGCCTGCACCGCGCGCTCCGACTCGGAGTCCAGCGCCGACGTGGCCTCGTCCAGGATCAGGATCGGCGCGTCCTTGTAGATCGCGCGCGCGATCGCCAGGCGCTGGCGCTGGCCGCCCGACAGCTGCGTGCCGTTGTGGCCGATGGGCGCGTCGATGCCGCCGGGCATGGTCATCACGAAGTCGAGCAGGTTCGCGCCCGCGAGCGCGCTGCGCACGCGCGCGGGATCGGCCGCGTCGCCCAGCGCCACGTTGGCGGCGACGCTGTGGTTGAACAGCACGACGTCCTGGCTCACCAGCGCGAACTGGCTGCGCAGCGCGGTCATCTCGTAGTCGTGGATGCGTGCGCCGTCGATCAGGATGTCGCCGCTGGTGGGCTCGACGAAGCGCGGCAGCAGGTTGACCAGCGAGGTCTTGCCCGCACCCGATGGGCCGACGAAGGCCACCGTCTCGCCGGCGCGGATCTTCAGGTCGATGTCCGACAGCGCCGCCACCTGCGTGCCGTCCGGCACCTCGCTCGAATCGCGCGCCGTGTAGCGCAGGCCGACGTCGCGGAACTCGATGTCGCCCTTGACGCGGCCGGGCGACAGGGTGCCGCCGCTTTCGACGGGGATGGCCTCGAGCATGTCCAGCCCGCGCTCCATCGCCGCGGTGCCGCGCGTCAGGGGCGCCATGACGTCGGACAGCTGCTTGAACGGCTGGATCATCAGCAGCATGCAGGTGATGAAGGCGACGAAGCCGCCCACCGTGCCGTGCGCGCGCGTGCTCTCGGCCAGCGCCATCCACAGCACCGCGGCCAGCGCGAAGGAGGCCAGCACCTGCGTGACCGGCGACATCAGCGAGCCGGCGGCCTGCTGCTTGATGTTGAGGCTGCGCATCAGGCGCGAGCTGTTCTCGAAGCGGCGCTGTTCCTGGTCGGCGGCGCCGTGCAGCCGCACGATGCGCCAGGCCAGCACGTTCTCCTCCACGACATAGGCGAGATCGTCGGTGGCGTCCTGCCCGGCCAGGTTGAGGCGATGCAGCCGCTTGCTGACGATGCGCACGAGGAAGCCGGTGATGGGAAACAGCACCAGGACGAGCAGCGTCAGCCGCCAGTTCAGCACGACCAGCGAGACCATGAAGAACAGCGCGGTGAGCGTGCCGCGGATCAGCGTCTGCACCGTGCCCATGAGCAGGTTGGAGCCTTGCTGGATCTCGTAGACGATGTTGTTGGTGATGCTGCTGGCCGTGTTGCGCGTGAACAGTGCCGGCGCGGCGCGCAGCATGTGCGCGAACAGGTGCCTGCGGATCGCGAGCACCGCGTTCTGCGAGGCCTTGGTCAGGCCGTAGCTGGACACCCACCAGGAGATTCCGCGCACGATGAACAGCACGACCACGGCCAGCGGCACCGCCCAGATCGGCAGGCCGGAGGTGTTCTTGAACCCGCTGTCCAGGAGTGTCTTCAGGATGTACGGGATCACGGGCTCGGTGGCCGCCGCAACCACGTTGCCGCTCGCGGCCAGCAACAGCGCGGAGCGGCTGTTGTCGCGGAAGTAGGGGATCACGCGCGCCAGGCGCTGCTTGAGGGTGCTCATCGAGGCGGGATGGGGCGGACGGCCGGTGCCGCCCGCCGAACGACAGGAACGCGCATTATCCGGCCCCGGGCGGATGCGCTGTTGACCTACAAGCAGGCCTCGTTCTTGCTGCCTACAATGCGCCTGCTGAACAGCATGAGATGTTTCCCCGGAACCTTTCCGACTGAACAGGACTCATTGAATCCTCCATGTGGCCTAGAAGACAAGCCTTGCGCGCCCTCGGCGCCTCCCTCGCGCTGCCGGCACTGAGTCCGGCGTTCGCCCAATTCCACGTCGAGATCAATGGCGTCGGCGCGACCCAGATCCCCATCGTGCTCGGGCGCTTCCGCGACGAGGATCGCCAAGCCCAGTCGATCTCGGCCATCGTGCGCGCCGACCTCGAGCGCAGCGGCGTGTTCAAGATCGTCGACGGCGTGGCGCCGGCCGACGAGAACGGCACGCCCGACTACAACACCTTGCGCTCGCGCGGCGCCAACGCGGTGGTCGCCGGCTCGGCCTCGCGCCTGGCCGATGGCCGCATCGACGTGCGCTTCCGCCTGTGGGACGTCATCAAGGGCGCCGACCAGGGCGGCCAGAGCGAGCCGACGCTGCCCGCCGACCTGCGCCTGGCCGCGCACCACGTGTCCGACCAGATCTATCAGAAGCTCACCGGCGAGCGCGGCATCTTTTCCACGCGCATCGCCTACGTCACCAAGGCGCCCGGCAAGTACACGCTGCGCATCACCGACGCCGACGGCGAGAACATCCAGGCCGCGCTGATCGACAACCAGCCGATCATCTCGCCGGCGTGGTCGCCGGACGGCAGCGAGCTGGCCTACGTCACCTTCCATGACCGCAAGGCCAAGGTCGTCATCCGCAACGTGCACGCCGGCACCACGCGCGAAGTCGCGGCGTTCAAGGGTTCCAACAGCGCGCCGTCGTTCTCGCCGGACGGCCGCACCCTGGCGGTGACGCTGTCGCGCGACGGCGGCTCGCACGTCTACCTGATGGACCGCAGCGGCGCCAACGTGCGCCGCATCACCGAGAGCACCGGCATCGACACCGAGGCCAAGTTCTCGCCGGACGGCGCCTTCATCTATTTCGTGAGCGACCGCGGCGGCGGCCCGCAGATCTACAGGCAGTCGGTGAGCGGCGGCGGCGCGACGCGGGTCACGTTCAGCGGCGCCTACAACATCAGCCCCGCTCTGAGCCCGGACGGCAAGCTTCTTGCGTACATCTCGCGCGGCAGCGGCTTCAAGGTCATGGTGATGGACCTGGCCTCGGGCGACGTGCGCGGCGTCAGCGACACCAACGACGACGAGAGCCCGAGCTTCGCGCCGAACGGCCGCTACATCATCTACGCCACCAAGGCCGACGGCCGCGACGTGTTGATGACGACCACGACCGATGGCAAATTCAAGTCGAAGCTGCTCGAATCGGGCCTCGACATCCGAGAACCTGTCTGGGGCCCGTACGGCCGCTGATTGTGGGGAAAACCGGGGCGACTCGCGCGCCGCGGCCATGTGTTTCATAGTGCTGGTAGGAGAAAATCGATGAACAGGAATTCCGGAAAGATGTTGCTGGCGCTGGCCAGCCTGGCGGTGGTGGCAGGTTGCGCATCGACGAAGCTGGACAAGCCGGCCGAGGTCGAGAAGAAGGACGTCACGACCCAGCGCACGACGACCGACACGACGCCCGGCACGGGCGCCTCGACGGTCACGACGACCGACCTGAGCGGCCAGCAGACGACGCCGGCGACGATGGACCGCGTCATCTACTTCGACTTCGACAGCTACGCCGTCAAGGACGAGTACCGCGGGATCGTCGAGTCGCACGCCAAGATGCTCAAGGCCAACTCGGGCGCCAAGGAAGTGGCCGAAGGCCACACCGACGAGCGCGGCGGCAGCGAATACAACCTGGCGCTGGGCCAGAAGCGCGCCGAGGCGGTGGTGCAGCAGATGAAGGTGCTGGGCGTCGGCGACTCGCAGCTCGAGGCCGTCAGCTACGGCAAGGAGCGTCCGGCGGTCGACGGCCATGACGAGTCGGCGTGGGCGAAGAATCGCCGCGTCGAACTGCGCAGCAAGTGATGTCGCCGGTCGTGGGGCTTGACGCGGGCCGGCCTGGCCCGCGCGCATTCGCGGCCGTGCGCCGCGCCTGCGCCGTGGCGGCCTTGCTCGCCTGCGGCACGAGCGCGCACGCCGGCCTGTTCGACGACGACGAGGCGCGTCGCGCGATCATCGACCTGCGCACGCGCATCTCGGCGCTGGAAGACGCGTCGAAGGCGCAGGGCGGCCAGACCGCGCAGCAACTGCAGCAGCTGCAGAACGCGCTGCTCGACCTGACGAACCAGAACGAGCAGCTGCGCCAGCAGATCGCGCAGCTGCGTGGCGCCAACGAGCAGCTCGCCAAGGATCTGTCCGACGTGCAGCGCCAGCAGAAGAACATCGCGCAGGGCGTCGACGATCGCCTGAAGCGCGTCGAGCCGCAGCAGGTCAACCTCGACGGCAAGACCTTCATGGCCGACCCCGAGGAAATCGCCGCGTACGAGGCCGCCACGGCCACCCTGCGCAGCGGCGACTTCGACAAGGCGCAGGCCTCGCTCGGCAACTTCCTGCGCCGCTGGCCGGCCAGCGGCTACGCCGACCTGGCGCGCTACTGGCTGGGCAACGCGCAGTACGGCAATCGCGACTTCAAGGGCGCGATCGTCACGTTCAAGGCGTTCATCGCCGCGGCGCCCGACCACGCGCGCGCGCCCGAGGCGGAGCTGGCGGTCGCCAACTGCCAGATCGAGCTGCGCGACATCAAGGGCGCCAAGGCCACGCTGGCCGACCTGATGAAGACGTATCCGAAGTCCGAGGCCGCGGTCGCGGGCAAGGAACGTCTGGCGTCGCTGAAGTGACCCTCGCTCCCGACGTCCTCGCCGCGACGTCCGCCGTCGCGGCGGCGGACGACGACGCGGATCTCGAACGCCGCTTCGGCGGCCTCAAGCGCCTTTACGGCGCCCGCGGCTACGCGCGCGTGCGCGCGGCGCGCGTGGCCGTCGTCGGGCTCGGCGGCGTCGGCTCGTGGGCCGTCGAGGCGCTCGCGCGCAGCGGCGTCGCGCAGCTGGTGCTGATCGACCTCGACCACGTCTCCGAATCCAACGTCAACCGCCAGATCCAGGCGACGGGGCAGACGATCGGCATGTCCAAGGCCGAGGCGCTCGCTCGCCGCATCGCCGACATCCACCCGGGCTGCATCGTCCACTGCATCGAGGAGTTCGCCGACGCCGACAACTGGCCCGGCCTGCTGCCGATCGAGGTCGACGCCGTCATCGACGCCTGCGACCAGAGCAAGGCCAAGCTCGCGCTCGCCGCGTGGGCGCGCCGCACCGGCACCGCCTTCGTCACCTGCGGCGCCGCAGGCGGCAAGCGGCGCGCGGAAAAGCTGGAGATCGACGACCTGCACGCCACCACGCACGACCCGCTGCTGGCCAGCCTGCGCCAGCGCCTGCGCTCGCAGCACGGCGCGCCGCGCACGGGAAAGATCGGCGTGCGCTGCGTGTTCTCGCGCGAGGCCGTGGCGCCGCCCGAGCCGGAAGAGGTGGCCTGCGAGATCGACGCCGCGGGCGACGCGTCGCCCGCGGCCGAAGCGCGCCGCGACAACACGCTCAACTGCCACGGCTACGGCTCGACGGTCGTCGTCACCGCCAGCTTCGGCATGGCCGCCGCCGGCGAGATCGTCGCGCAGCTGTTGAAGTGAAGAGGCCGCCGGGAGTTGCTTGCCGAGTCAGCGGGGTCTTGTCGCCGCTCGGCAAGCCATGATATGATTTGAGGCTCTGCCGGAAACGGGGTTGTTAGCTCAGCTGGTAGAGCAGCGGACTTTTAATCCGTAGGTCGTGGGTTCGAGTCCCGCACAACCCACCACCCGACCCGCGAGACGCACCGCAACACGCGTCGAACGGCAACGGTCTTCCGGATGGTCTCGAAGTTTTTGCTTGCATGTCGAGCAAAAATCAAAGTAGAATCTGAGGCTGCAGTTTTCGCGAAAGCAGTAGGTTTGCGAAGGCAGCAACCGAGAATTTCGGGCTCTTAGCTCAGTTGGTAGAGCAGCGGACTCTTAATCCGTAGGTCGAGTGTTCGAGTCACTCAGGGCCCACCAAAATTAAGAAGAAGAGTGAACGGCTCAGGCGTCAAGTCTGGGCCGTTTGCCTTTGTGGCGTCGCCTCTTCGTGGCGCCGAAGTGCGAGGCGTGGCCATCGCGAGACGACGTCGCAGTCGATGGTGGGCGACGGTCGCCGTCCCGGCGCGCAGGCTGCTCTCGCAGTCTGGTCAAATGTCGAATCAACGAGCGGATCGCAAGCGAACGGACGTGGACCAGACCGAACGCCAGGTGCCTGGCGCCCCCTTGCTCGACCCGGCCGACCCCGCCGAGTGGTGGGCGCGCCTGCGGCCGTGGCTGCTGTCGCTGCTGGGCCTGGCCCTGACGGCCGCGATCGGGATCTCGCTGCGGCGCCTGCTCCAGGAGGTTCACTACGCCGACGTCATGTCGGCCGTCGTCGCCACGCCGGCGCCGAACATCGCCGCGGCGCTGCTGGCCACGGCCTTCAGCTACCTGGCGCTCACGCGCTATGACGCATCGGCACTGCGCTACGTCGGCGCGACGGTGAGCGGCAAGACGGTGCTGCTGACCTCGTTCGTCGCCTACGCGCTGTCCAACACGGTCGGACTGGGGCCGCTGTCCGGCGGCGTCGTTCGCATGCGGCTCTATTCCGCGGCGGGCGTGCAGCCGCCGCAGGTCGCGCGGGCGATCGTCTTCAACGCGGCCGCGTTCGGCCTGGGAATGCTGTTCTTCGGCGCGCTGGGCCTGCTCTGGGGCGCGCACGACGTCGCGCGGCTGCTGCACCTGCATGGCTGGGCGCTGCGCCTGGTCGCGGCCGCGATGCTGCTCGTGCTGCTCGGCTTCGTGTGGCTGTGCGGCCGCCGGTCGTCGATCGGCATCGGCAGCGCCTGGCGCATCCAGTTGCCGCCGATCGAGCTGGCGCTGCGCCAGCTGGCGATCTCGGCGATCGAGCTCGCGGCTTCCGCCCTTGTGCTGTGGCTGCTGCTGCCGCCGGGCCCGCTTCCGCTCCCGGCCTTCGTGGCGTTCTACGCCATCGCGATCACTGCGGGCATCATCAGCCACATCCCCGGCGGGATCGGCGTCTTCGAGACGGTGATGCTGCTGGCGGCCGGCAACGGCATCCCGCGCGACGCGATGCTCGGCGCGCTGCTGCTCAATCGCGGCATCTACTACGTGCTTCCGCTGGTGGTCGCGACGGGGCTGCTGGTCGTCCACGAGCTGCGCTCGGGCATCGCCGCGCCGGTCGGACGCATGGCCGTGCGCCTCAGCCCGACGCTGCTCGCGGCCCTGACGCTCATCGCGGGCATCTGGCTGATCGTCTCGGGCGTCACGCCGTTCACCGACGACGCCCGCGAGCTACTCGCCGCGCTGCGCGTGCCGCTGCCCCTCATCGAGGCATCGCACTTCATCGGCAGCGTCGCCGGGCTGGGCCTCATCATCGTCGCGCGCGGCATCCTGCACCGGCTGGACGTCGCCTGGTGGATCGCATCCGCGCTCGCGATCGTCGCCGCGGCCCTGGCGCTGCCGAAGGGCATCGCGCTGCACGAGGCGGAGTTCCTGCTGTCGCTGGTGGTGCTGCTGGCGATCTCGCGGCGGCAGTTCGACCGTCGCTCCTCGTTCTTCGCGCAG
Source organism: Scleromatobacter humisilvae (assembly GCF_023231945.1). Taxonomy (GTDB): domain Bacteria; phylum Pseudomonadota; class Gammaproteobacteria; order Burkholderiales; family Burkholderiaceae_C; genus Scleromatobacter; species Scleromatobacter humisilvae. The sequence continues at coordinate 196,953 of NZ_JAJLJH010000001.1, read as the reverse complement.
CACCTGGAGCCCGAATGGGTGGTCGCGCTCGGCGGCGTGGTGGTCGCCTGCGCGTGGATCCTGTTCTTCGCGTTCAAGGAGGTGGACTACAGCAACCGCCTCTGGTGGCAGTTCGAACTCGACGGCCAGGCGCCGCGCTCGCTGCGCGCGCTGACCGCCGTCGCGCTGCTGGCGCTCGCCTACGGGCTGTGGGAGCTGCTGCGGCCGCCCGCCGGGGAACTCGCGGAGACGACGCCGGAGGAGATCGAACGCGCGGCCGCGATCGCGCGCGACAACCCGTCCTCGGACGCCTGCTACGCGCTGATCGGCGACAAGCACCTGATGTTCTCGCCGACCGGCCGCAGCTTCCTGATGTTCGGCAAGCAGGGCCGCTCGTGGGTCGGCCTGTTCGGGCCTTGCGGCGACGCGAAGGAGTTCCCCGACATGGTCTGGCGATTCATGGAGATGGCCACCGACCACGGCGGCCGCGCCGCGTTCTACCACGTGCGCCCGACGGCGCTGCCCTTGTTCCTCGATTGCGGGCTGCATCCGTTCAAGCTCGGCGAGCATGCGCACATCGAGCTGGGCGACTTCGATCTCAAGGGCGCGCTGCGCGCGAACCTGCGCTCGGGCGTGAATCGCGCGCGACGCGAAGGGCTTCGCTTCGAGGTGATCGCCGCCGACGGGGTCGACGCGATGCTGCCGGCGCTGCAGGCGGTCTCCGACGCCTGGCTCGCCGAGCAGCGCGGCGGCGAGAAGGCGTTCTCCGTCGGACGCTTCGACGCCGACTACCTGCGCCGGTTTCCGGTCGCCGCCGTCTTCCACGGCGACCGCCTGATCGCGTTCGCCAACCTGTTGACGACGGACGTCCGGGAGGAGGCCGCGCTCGACCTCATGCGCTACCTGCCCGACGCGCCTCCCGGCACGATGGATTTCCTGATCGTCAGCACCGTCCTGCACCTGCAGGCCGAAGGCTATCGGCGGTTCGGCCTGGGCATGTCGCCCATGGCCGGGATGACCGAGCACCGCAGCGCGCCGAAGTGGCAGCGCATCGCGCGGCTCGTCTTCGAGCACGGCGACCGCTTCTACAATTTTCGCGGCCTGCGCAGCTTCAAGGACAAGTTCGCGCCGGTCTGGGAAGCGCGATTCCTGGCCGCGCCGAAGGGGCTTGCCACGGCTTTCATACTGGCCGACGTGACGACCCTGATCGGCGGCGCCAAGTCCGCACAGAAGACATGAGACCGCTTCGATTCCTCGCTGCGATGCGTCGCCCTGGCGTCGTGCTGGCCGCGGCGCTCTGCGTCATCGTCGGGCCCGCTCGCGTCGCGGCGGAGGAGGCGCCTTCCGCGCCCGCGGCGGAGTCGCAGGCCATCGCGCATGGCCTGTTCTCCGACGTCCGCGTCCACCGGCCCGCCGGCGGCGTGCGCCAGTTCGTGCTGCTGGTCATCGCCGGCTCGGCTCCCGACAGGCGCGAGGAGCAGATGCTGCGGACGATGCTCGACGAAGGAGCGATGGTGGCGACCGTGCCGTTCGCGCCGTTCTACGCCAGTCTGTCTGCCCAGGACGGCAAGTGCACGTTCGGGCCGGGCGCCTTCGAGAACCTGTCGCGGCACCTGCAGGCCTACGAGCACCTGCCCGCCTACCTGCTGCCGATCCTGGTCGCGGCGGACGACGTGTCGCCCTATGCCTACTCGGTGCTCGCCCAGGCGCCGAACGGCACCTTCGAGGCGGGCCTGCTGCTCGGCTTCAGTTCGCAACTGAAGCTGAAGACGCCGCCTTGTCCGACCCATGCGCTGCGCGAGCGCACCGATGCCGCGCGCGGGACGGTCGACCTCGTGCCGTCCCCGGCGGCCCTGGCGAGCCCCTGGATGGCCGTGCGCGACGACTCGCGGCCCGCCGCTGCCGCCGACGCGGCGCGCGCGTTCGTGCAGCGCGTTCCAGGCGCGGCATGGGTGGACGTCGCGGACGGGCACTCGCCGGAGGCCTCAATGGCGGCATTCGACCGCGCGTTCCGCAAGCTGGCCGTGCCCCAGGTCGCGCTCGGCGCGCCGCCGCAACAGCTGGCGGACCTGCCGGTCGTCGAACTGCCGGTCGCGGCGCCGGGACGTCGCCTGGTCGTGCTGCTGTCCGGCGATGGCGGCTGGGCCGGCATCGACAAGAGCCTGGGCGCGGCGTTCGCGGCGCAGGGCGTGCCCGTGGCCGGCTTCGATTCCCTGCGCTACTTCTGGAACGCGCGCACGCCGGCCGAACTGGCCGCCGACCTCGACCGCATCATCCGCTTCTACTGCGCGCGCTGGGGCCGCAGCGAGGTGCTGCTGGTCGGCTACTCGCAAGGCGCCGACGTCCTGCCCTTCGCGATCAACCGGCTGCCGCCGGCCACGCGCGCGAGCGTGCGCCTGACGGCGCTGCTGGGTCTGGGCCAGAAGGCATCGTTCGAGTTCCACCTCGCCAACTGGATCGGCCCCAGCGGCGACCTGCCGATCGCCCCCGAGGCGTCCCGGCTCGACGCGGCGGACACGCTGTGCATCTACGGCCAGGACGAGAAGGACTCGCTGTGCCCGGAACTCGCGCCGGCGCACGCGCAGGCGGTGCCCCTGGCCGGCGGCCACCACTTCGGCGGCGAATACGGCGCGCTGGCGGCCCGGATCCTCGATGCCGCGCCGCATTGATCCGCCGATCCAGCGCAAGCCGACGCCGTCCGGCGTCGTTCGGACCATTGATTCCGCTGCCGGTCGCGGTGGCGAGCCCGGGTCGCCGCCGCGCAGGTCTTGGACACGTTCGACCGCGCGTCGAGGAGGTGCACGCCGAGGGCAGCATGGCCATCGTGCGCTCGGTGTGGGAACTGCACGTCGGCGACCGCGTCACGCAGCGCAACCGCAGCATGGACGTCTTCCACCGGCAGGGCGCCGACTGGCGCATCCTGCGGTCGATCAACTATCCGGAGAAGGCGGCCAGGCCTTGACGCGTGCTGCGACGTTCAGCCGAACGTGAAGACCCAGGCGCGCGCGTCGGCGCGGTCGAAGCGGATCTCGAAGGTGTGGTCCGCCACGGCGTCCTGCTCGCGCACCAGCTGGTAGAGCCGCTCGCCCGAGACGACGCCGCGGCCCTGCTCGTCGACATCCACGCCGTGGTCGCGCCCCGGCGCGTGGCCGTCGATGGTGATGCGGAACGGGACGGGCCGGCCGTCGGCCGCGCCCAGCACCAGGTGCAGGTCGCGCGCGTGGAAGCGCATCGCGATCGTGCCGCCGGCCTCGGTGGCCTCGACGAACTCGGGACGCTGCACCCAGCCACCGCCCAGCGTCCACATGTTCAGGCGAGGCATGCCCGGCACGTGGCGCTGCGTGCGATCGGGCAGGACGTCGGGCGGCGCGGCCTCGTCGGCGTGCGCGTAGCCGAGGTAGGTCTCCTGCGAGCGCACGTGCTCGAAGTCCGGGGGCGCGCCGATGCCGCGGGCGTCGACGGCCGCCATCGCGGGCGGCACCTTGGCGTCGGCATGGGCCTCGGCCAGCAGGCGCCGGATCGCCTGCTCCGACTCGGCGTAGTTGCCTTCGCCGAGCTGGTGGTGGCGCACGCGGCCCTGCGCGTCGATGAAGTACAGCGCGGGCCAGGCCTGGTTGCGGAACGACTTCCAGATCGCGAAGTCGTCGTCGATGGCGACAGGCCAGTCCGCGTCCAGGTCCATCAGCGCCTTGCGCACGCGCTGCGGGTCGTGCTCGAACTCGAACTCCGGCGCGTGCACGCCGATGACGACCAGGCCCTGGCTCGCGTACGTGCGCTCCCACGCGCGCACGTAGGGCAGCGTGCGCAGGCAGTTGATGCAGGAGTACGTCCAGAAGTCGACCAGCACCACCTTGCCGCGCAGGCCCTCCAGCGTCAGCGGGCCTGAGTTGAGCCAGCCGGTGGCGCCGGCGAGGCTGGGATGCAGCGGCTCGACGGGCAGGGCCGCGCCGCCGGGCGTGTCGAGGCGGGCCGCGGACGCCGTCGCCGCACCGGCGAGCAGCGCGAGCGACAGCAGGAGGGTTCGTGCGAGAGTGCGCATGGCGGGGCGTCCTCGTTCTTCAGCGCGCGTGCTGCACGGCGTCGAGGATGACCGCCGCGACCTGGGCCGGCTCGACCTCCTGCGGCACGTGGCTCGTCGCGACCCGCGTGACGTGCGCGCCGATCCGCTGCGCCATCGCGGCCTCCAGCTCCGGCGCGATCATGCGATCGCGCGTGGACACGACGAACCAGCTCGGATGCGTCTTCCAGGCCGCGACGGTGACGGGCTCGTCGAAGGCCTTGGCCGCGATCGGGCCCTGTGTCGCGGCCATCACCGCGGCGCGCCCCGGCGGCACGTCGAACGCGAACTGCGTGCGCATGCCCTCGTCGCTGATGTGCAGGAAGCCGGAGGCGTCGGCGCTCAGCGTGGCCAGGCCCGGCGGGGTCGGATAGCCCTTGCCCAGATCGCCCGAGGTCTGGCCGACGTCCGGCGCGAAGGCGCTGACGTAGACCAGGGCGGCCACCTTGTCGCTCGCGCCGGCCTCCGTGATGACGGTGCCGCCCCACGAGTGGCCGACCAGCACCACCTTGCCGGGCTGGGCGGCGATCGCGCGCCGGGTGGCGGCGACGTCGTCCGCGAGCGAGGTCAGCGGATTCTGCACGGCCGTCACGTGGACGCCGCGGGCCTGCAGCAGCGGGATCACGCGGGCCCAGTCGGAGCCGTCGGCGAACGCGCCGTGGACGAGCACGACGGAGGGCAGGGCGTCGGCGGCGGGCGCCGCGTGGGCCGTGATCGTCAGGCCGGCGGACAGCAGCGCGGCGCCGGCCACGAGCAGGGGAGCGAATCGAGCGAGGCGGGTCATGGTCGTTTCTTTCGAGGCGTCGGGTTCAGGCGAGGGTAAGTTCGACGGCGATGTTGCCGCGCGTCGCCTTCGAGTACGGGCACAGCTGGTGGGCGCCGTCGACGATGGCGCGCGCGACCGCCGGCGCCAGTCCGGGCAGGCTGATCGAGAGCCGCGCCTGCAGCGCGAAGCCGTCGCCGCTCTTGCCGAGGTCGACCTCGGCGTCGACCGCCACGTCGGCCGGCAGCTTGACGCCGGCGGCCTGGGCGGCGCGGCCCATCGCGCCGATGAAGCAGGCCGACCAGCCGGCCGCGAAGAGCTGCTCGGGGTTGGTGCCCGCGCCCGCGCTGCCGGGAGGCGACAGGCGGATGTCCAGGCGCCCATCCGAGCTGCGCGCGGCGCCGTCGCGGCCTCCGATGGTGTGGGTGTGGCCGGTGTAGAGGACGGTGTCGACGTGGTTCATGGTCATTCCTGGGTTGATAAATCGGATGCGATTGAATCGCATACGTGCAATGTACGAATCGAGCATCACGATGTCAAGCAATGCGATTAAATCGCATGCGATCTAAAAGGGTTATCATGAGGGCCAAGGAGACCGCGACCATGTCCACGCCATCCACCCCGGTCGAGCTGCCCAGGCTCGACGACTTCCTCTGCTTCGCCGTGTATTCCGCCAACCTCGCCTACGGCCGGGCATACAAGCCCATCCTCGACGAACTGGGCCTCACGTACACGCAATGGATCACGATCGTCGCGCTGTGGGAGCAGGACGAGCAGACCGTCAGCGGCCTGGGCGACAAGCTGTTCCTTGAATCGAACACGCTGACGCCCATCCTGAAGAAGCTGGAGGCGCTCGGCTACCTGGAGCGCCGGCGCGACTCGCGCGACGAGCGCCAGGTCATCGTCAAGCTGACAGACGCCGGCCGGGCGTTGCGCGAGAAGGGCGCGCAGCGGACGCTGGTCCAGGCGACCGGGCTGGGCGCCGCGGACTTCGCCGCGGCGCGCCGCACGATGAACGCGGTGCGCGACAGGCTCATTGACCACGTGCGGCAAGCCGACGGCTAGCCCGACGGCAGGGATCGCCGCAAAGCAGGAGGATTTCGCGCTTGCGGCGCCCGCGCGCGGCCCCGGGCTCAACTGGGAGGGGCCTCTCGTCGATATCCCGTTGATCGCCTTTCCGGTTGCGGAGCGGCGAGCTGTGCCGTGGTCGACCGCACCACGCCGGACTTCGATGAGAACCTTCTTCCGCCATCTGCGCATCGGCCACCGCCTGGTGCTGTGCTTCTCGCTCATCCTGCTGCTGATGATCGCGGGCGCGTGGCTGGCCGTCTCGAGCACGCGGCACGCGCGCGAGAGCCTGATGCAACTGGTGGTGCGGTCCAACGCACGCCAGGCCGACATCCGCGACATGCGCGCGCTGATCGAGCGCCAGGACCGGATCGGCCAGCGCCTCGCGCTCGTCAATTCGGTCGAGGATGCCCAGAACGACATGGCGGCGATCGTCGACGACACCGTGTCGTATCGCCGCATCGAGAAGCGCTTCGCGGCGCAGGCGGAGACCGTCCAGGAACGCACGATGATCGGCCGGATGGAGGACTACGACCGCAGCGTCGCGCCGACCCTCGAGGTGGCGCAGGCCAGCGTCAAGGGCTACAACCCCGGCATGGCCGCGCGCATGCTCGATCGCGAGGCCGCGCCCCTCCACGCCGCTTGGCTGCACGTGCTGGACGACCTGGCCGAGCTGCAGAACCAGCGCGTCGCCACCGAGATCCAGGCGCTCAGCGCGTACGCCGACCGCAACGACCTCGTGATCGGCGGCGTGGCCGTGCTGGCCTCGCTGATGGCGGCGTTCGTCGGCTGGCGGCTGACGCTGAGCATCACCCGGCCGCTGAAGCAGGCCGTGCTGTTTGCATCGGCGGTGGGCAGCGGCCAGCTGGACATCCCGCTGCCGCGCAGCTCCGACGACGAGTGCGGCATGCTGCTGCTCGCGCTGAAGGTGATGGCCACGCAGCTCCAGGAGGCCAACGCGCGCATGCAGCGCCTGGCCATCGAGGACGGCCTGACCGGCGCGTTCAACCGGCGCCACTTCGACGACGTGCTGCACGCCGAGCACGAGCGCGCGCGCCGCGCGGCGCTGCGCCGGCGCGACGACGGCGCCGTCGAGGAGGCCGCGCACCTGGCGCTGTTGCTGATCGACGTCGACCACTTCAAGCACTTCAACGACCGCTTCGGCCACCCTGCCGGCGACGCCTGCCTGCGCGCGGTGGTCAGCGCGGTACGCGAGGCCGGCCTGCGCCCCGGCGACTTCGTCGCGCGCTACGGCGGCGAGGAGTTCGTCGTCGTGCTGCCGTCCTGCGACCTCTCCGGCGCCGCATGCGTGGCCGAACGCATCCGCCAGAAGGTGGAGACGCTGCACGCGCGCGGGGAGCCGGAGCTCGCCGCGCCGGTGTCGGTCAGCATCGGCCTGGCCGCGATGTGCGATGCGCGCGACTCGACGCCCGCCGACCTGCTGCGCGCGGCCGATCTCGCGATGTACGACGCCAAGCACAACGGCCGCAACCAGGTGCGCCAGCGCGCGCTGGAGTGCTGCTCGGCGGTCGAGGCCCCGGCGGTCGCGCCCGCGTGACGCGCGCGCGACGCGTCTACTCGTCGCTGGGCTCGCGCAGCACGTCGAACAGGTGGCCCATGCGGTGCGCCTTGGTGTCGAGATAGGCGCCGTTCCTGCGGTTGCGCCCGACCTGCAGCGGCACGCGCTCCGCGATCTGGATGCCGTGCGCCTGCAGGCTCTCCATCTTGGTCGGGTTGTTGGTCATGAGCCGGATCGAGTTCGCGCCCAGCTCCGCGAGCATGGCCGCGGCGACGCCGTAGTCGCGCGCATCGGCCGGCAGGCCCAGCAGGCGGTTGGCGTCCAGGGTGTCGGCGCCTTGCTCCTGCAGCGCGTAGGCGCGGATCTTGTTCAGCAGGCCGATGCCGCGGCCTTCCTGGCGCAGGTACAGCACGATGCCGCGGCCTTCCTTGGCGATCGCCTGCAGCGCGCCGCGCAGCTGCGGGCCGCAGTCGCAGTGGCAGCTGCCGAAGGCGTCCCCGGTCAGGCACTCGGAGTGCATGCGCGTGAGCACGGGCGGCGGCGAGGCGACGTCGCCCAGGCACAGGGCGGCGTGCTCGAGCCCGGACGCGAGGTCCTTGAACCCGTGCATCTGGAAGTCGCCGTAGGCGGTGTTGAGGCGGCAGGAAGCGCGTTCGAGAGAGAAGGCCATGAGTCGCCGATTTTAAGTCGCGCGGCAAATCCCCTTCGCAGGGCCGAGCGCGCGCCGCCGGCGACGCGGTGTGCGACAGTACCGCCTCGATCCGCGCCACCGCCTCGCACCATGTCCCACACCGACCTCATCGCCGACGCCTTCGCGGCCTTCTCCGCCGAGGGCACCGCCTTCCCCGCCATGACGCTGCGCGGCGGCGACGCGCTCGACCTCGACAAGCCGGCGCCGCCGTTCGACGTGCTGGTCGACGCCATCTCCGACGACTACCTCGAGGCCCATCCCTGGGGCAGCGGCTGGCTCGACGCCGCGTCCTGGCGCCACTACCTGCCGTTCATGATGGAGTACGCGCTGCGCCACATCGCCCAGCCCAGCGACGTCACCGACGCGCTCCTCACATCCTTCCGCCCGCCCGACCGCAACCCGCCGCGCCTGGGTTCGCTGACCAAGCCGCAGGAGACCGTGGTGCTGCGCTTCCTCGACGTGATGGCCTACAGCGACGAGTCGGCCAGCCGCGACCTGGCGGCGGTGGTGCTGTCGGAGTGGTGGACACCGGGAGCGATTCCGAAGGACCTGGACGACTGACACCCGGATCGATGCCGGCGGCCGCTCGAATGCGCTCAGGGCGCCGTCGACGCCACCTTTGCCGCCGCATCCTCGCTCCAGTCCCCACCCAGCGCCTTGTACAAAGCGACGAGATCCGTCGACGCCGTGACGTTGCTCTGCAGCGCCTGCTGCTCCGCCTGGTGCACGTTGCGCTGCGCGTCGAGCACGTCGATCATCGAGACGAAGCCGCTCTTGAAGCGCGAGCGCATCAGCTCGTCCCCGCGGCGCGCGTCGGCGAGCTGGCGGGCCAGCGCGCTGGCGTGGCGCTGTTCGTCGGCGTAGGCGACGAGCGCGTTGTTGGCGTCGTGGTACGCCGACAGCACCGTGCCGCGCCAGGCCAGCGCGGCCTCCTTCATCTGCGCGTCGGCCGTGCGGATCTGTGCCTTCAGCTTGCCGCCCTCGAAGATCGGGATCGACACCTGCGCGCCGCCGACCCAGAAGCGCGAGGCCCAGTCGGTGAGGCTGTCGGCGTGGATGGACTGCAAGCCGGCGGTGCCGCCCAGCGTGATCGACGGGAACAGCTGCGCCTTGGCCTGGCCCACCTTGGCGGTGGCGGCGTGCAGGTCGGCCTCGCTCTTGAGGATGTCGGGCCGGCGGCGCAGCAGGTCGCCCGGCAGGCCGACGGGCACCTCGGGCGGCAGCGCGACGTCGTCCTGCGGCAGCGGACCGAGCCGGTCGGCGAGCGCGCCGGGCGGCAGCGCCAGCAGCAGCGCGAGGCGGTTCATCGCCTGGTCGATGTTCTGGTCGATCGGCGGCAGCTGCGCCTGCGAGGCCGACAGCTGCGCCTGCTGCTGCACGGCGTCGGCCTGCGACGAGAACCCGTTGTTCGCACGCGAGTTGGTGAGCTTCAACAGCTGCTGCTCGTCGTCGATGTCGGCCAGCACGATCGCGCGCTGGCGTTGCGCGCCGCGCAGCGACAGGTAGGTGCGCGCCACTTCCGCGGTCATCGAGACCATCGCGTCGCCGCGCGCCTGCTCCGCCGACACGATGCTGGCGTCGGCCGCCTCGACGCCGCGGCGCACCTTGCCCCACAGGTCGAGTTCCCAGGTGGCGTCGAAGCCGACGTCGAACAAGTCCGAGTAGGGCGACGGCGCCGGTGCAGGCGTGGCAGCCGAACCACCGGCTCCAGCGGACGACGAGCCTTGCTGCGATGCCCCGCCCGTCAACGCGCTCGCCAGCCCGTTCTTGCTGGCGCGCTGGCGCCCGCCGATGCCGCTGCCGTTGACCTGCGGCAGGCCCTGCGACGCCGCGCTGCCGCGCTGCGCGCGCGCCTCCTCGATGCGCAGCGCCGCGGTCTGCAGGTCGAGGTTCTGGCGCACGGCCTCGTCGACCAGGCCGTCGAGCATCGGATCCCTGAACACCGACCACCACAGCCGCCCGTCGTAGGCGCGCGCGACCGGCTTGCTGGGCAGGTCGGCCGGCGCCGAGGCCGCGCCGGCCCAGGATGGCGGCGGCGTCGTCTCGGGGCGATGGAAGTTCGGGCCCATCGTGCAGGCGCCCACGAGCGTGGCGGCCGCGAGCGCGGTCGCGCGCGCGGGCGTCACGCGCGGGCGCAGGGGATCAGTGGCCATGGGCTTCTCCGGGCGCGGGGGTCTTGAGGAACAGCGCGATCGGCGTGACGACCAGCGCCATGATCCCGAACGCGTAGAAGATATCGAGGTAGCTGAGCACCTGCGCCTGGCCGTTGACGACCTGCTGCGCCGCCGCGAGGCCGTGCTGCGTCAGCTGCTGGCCGCGCGGGCCGATCGTCGACACCTGCTCGCCGATGCGCTCGTGATGGAACTGGACGCGCCACGCGAGCATGGTCGTGGCCGTGGCCACGCCGATCGAGCCGCCGAGGTTGCGCGACAGGTTGATGATGGCCGAGGCCTCGTTGTTGCGGTCGGGCGGGATGCCGACGTAGCCCGCCGTGGTCAGCGACACGAACAGGAAGGGCAGGCACAGGCTCTGGTAGACGCGCGTCATCGACAGGTCGAAGAAGCTGATCTGGCCGTTGAGGTAGGCGGTGTGCACCAGCGCGAACCCGGTGCACAGCAGGCCCAGGCCGACGAGTATCTTGGGCGGCACCTTCGTCGCGGCGATGCCGGCGAACGGCATCATCGCCGCGGCGGCGAGTCCGCCGAGGGCCAGCGTCTGGCCTGCGGCCAGCGCGTCGTACTGCAGCAGGTTCTGCGCGAACTGCGGGATCAGCTGCGTCGTGCTGAACAGCGTGAAGCCCACCAGCAGCATCACGATGTTGGCGGCGCCGAACGAGCCCACCTTGAACAGCTTGACGTCGAACACCGGCTGCGGATGGATGCGTTCCCACAGCACCAGCGCGATCGCCGAGCACACGAAGATGATGAAGAACACGACGATGAAGTTCGACGAGAAGCCGTCGTCCTCCTGGAACTTGTCGAGCACCACCTGCAGGCAGCCGAAGGTCGACGCCACCAGGATGAAGCCCAGCCAGTCGGGGATGAAGTTCCTGCGGAACTGCGCGGTGTCGTCCTTGACGGCCTGCGGCTCGTCGACGAGGAACCAGATCAGCATCAGCGCCGCGCAGCCCACCGGCAGGTTGATCAGGAAGATCCAGTGCCAGGAGAAGCTGTCGGTGAGCCAGCCGCCCAGCAGCGGGCCGATGGCGGGCGCGACGATCACGGTGACGCCGTAGAACGCGAACGCCTTCGCGCGCTCGGCGGGCGGGAAGGTGTCGGCGAAGATCGACTGCTCGGTCGGCGCGAGGCCGCCGCCGCCGATGCCCTGCAGCACGCGGAAGAAGATCATCGTCGCGAGGTTGGGCGACAGCGCGCACATGAACGAACTGCCGGTGAACAGCGCCACGCAGATCATGTAGAACTTCTTGCGCCCGATGAGCGTCGCGAGCCAGCCGCTGATCGGCAGCACGATCGCGTTGGAGATCAGGTAGCTCGTGAGGATCCACGTCGCCTCGTCCTGGCTCGCGCCCAGGCCGCCGGCGATGTGGCGCAGCGAGACGTTGGCGATCGTCGTGTCGAGCACCTCCATGAAGGTGGCCAGCGACACGACGATGGCGATCAGCCACGGGTTGTGCCCGCCCGCCGCGGAGCGCGGCAACGACGCATCGGAGGCGGCCACGCGTTCAGGCCCTCACTCGACCGACACGCTGGGCTTGACCGACATGCCCGGCCCGACGTTGTACTTCTGCAGCTCCTCGGGGTGGTCGAACACGATCTTGACCGGCACCCGCTGCGTCACCTTCACGTAGTTGCCGGTTGCGTTCTCGGCCGGCAGCGCGCTGAAGTAGCTGCCCGCGGCGCGCTGGAAGCTCTGCACGTGCGCGGCGAACTTGACGTCGGGCACCGCGTCGATCTTGATCGTGACGGCCTGGTTGACGCGCATCTTCTTGAGCTGCGTCTCCTTGTAGTTGGCCGTCACCCACAGGTTGTCGCTGACGATGGCGAGGATGGGCTGCCCGATCGAGATCACGTTGCCCACGTCCACGGCGCGCTTGGTGACGCGGCCGTCGATCGGCGCGACCACGTGCGCGTAGCCAAGCTGGATGTTGGCCGTCTCGAGGTCGGCCTGCGCCGTGGCGACCTGCGACTGCGCCGCGCCGACGTTGGCCTGCGCCGCCTTGACCTGCGCCTGCGCCGTGCCCTCGGTCGCGCGCGCCGCGTCGAGCTTGGCCCTGGCCGCGCGCGCCTGCGCCACCGCCTGGTCGTACTGCTGGCGCGAGACCGCATCCGGATCGACGCCCTTGAAGCGCGCGAGATCCTGCTGCGCGTTGACGGACTCCGCCTCGGCCTGGCGCGCATTGGCTGCGGCCTGCGCTGCGTTGGCCTTCTGGCCCTCGACCTGCGCCAGTGCCTGCTGGGCCTGGCTCTGCGCGGTCAGCACGCCCGCCTTGGCCTGGTCGACCTTGGCGTTGATGTCGGCGGTGTCGATGTCGACCAGCGGATCGCCGCGATGCACCAGCTGGTTGTCGTCGACGTAGAGATGGCTCACGCGCCCGGCGGCCTGCGCGGCGATCTGGCTGGCGTTGCCGTCGATGAACGCGTCGTCGGTGGTCTCGTGATGGCGCGAGTCGATCAGCGCGATGGTGCCGACGATGATCAGGGCGATGACCACGACGATGGCGATCAGCACGAACAGCGGCCGCTTCCAGAGCGGCGGCTTGCCGTCGTCCTTCTTGTCCTTGTCGTCCTTCCTGCCGCCGTCCTTGTCCTTGTCGTCCGGCCTGGCGTCCTTTTTGTCGTCGCCGTCCTGCTTCCTGTCGCCGTCCTTGTCGTCCTTCCTCGTCGCCTCGTGCACCTTGTCGGCGGCTTCAAAGCCGTCGCCGAAGCCGGTGCGGTAGCCGGCGCGGAACGCGGACTGGCGGGCGCCTTCTTCGTTGTCCTCCGGCAGCATCTCGCTCATGGGTCGTCCTTCAGCGCAGCGAATCGGACAGGCGGCGCAACTCGGCGCGCGGGTCGTCGACGATGGGCTCGCCGTGCGACACGAGCACGCAGTGCAGGTCGGCGATCTCGCTCCATTCGAGCAACTGGTCGGCGAGCGCGGCCGAGTCCTTGACCATCGCGAGCTTGCGCACGCCCGGGATGTTGGGCTCGTCGCCGGCGAAGCCCATCAGGCGGAGCATCCACCCCGTGAAGCCGTGCTCGTGGCGCAGGTTGGCAATGAGGTCGTTGACGACGATGGTGGTGCCCCCGGCGCCGCGCACGACCAGCGCGGCCTCGTGCTCGCGCGTGCCGGGCACGGTGACCCAGCGCACGTCCGGGTCGCCGAAGTCGGGCGCGGTCGATTCGATCGGCACCACCTCCAGCGCCTTCTCGAGCGCACCCGCGGGCGCCGCCACGTGCATGGTCGGGTAGCGATGCAGCCAGGGCTTGGCGTCGAGCCGATGGTCGTCGCCGGGAACGACGAGCCACGCCATGCGGCCCAGGCTCTCGAGCCGGGCCATCTGCGGCTCGTCGAGCGCGATCGCGCTGTAGACGACGAGGCCGCCATCGCGCAGCCGCACGACCGTCATTCGGCGCTCGAAGTCGCCCACGGGCATGTGGATGGTGCCGGTGACCGTCCACACCTTGTCGTCGACCTCGGTCAACGGGCCATGCGGCAAGACTTTCCAGGATTCGAGTGGCGCGGTCATCGCAGACTCCGGTTCGGTTGCGCGGCGGTGCGCAAAAGGCGGAGCGGCGACATCCGACGGTCGGGCTCCGAAGACCCGGACCGTCAGCAAGCGCCATGCCTTCGGCGTGTTGCGGCTCGGCAGTCGACCACGCGACGTCGCGCGACAATGGCGCCATGACCATCCTCTACGGCATTCCCAACTGCGACACCGTCAAGCGCGCCCGCGACTGGCTCGCGAGCCACGGCGTCGCCCACGACTTCCACGACTTCAAGAAGGCGGGCGTTCCCGCCGACCGCCTCGCCGCCTGGGTGGCGTCGGCCGGCTGGGAGCGCGTGCTCAATCGCAAGGGCACGACCTGGCGCAAGCTGCCCGAGGCGCAGCAGGGCTCGGTGGTCGACGCCGCGTCGGCGCAGGCGCTGATGCGCGAGCAGGCCAGCGTGATCAAGCGGCCGGTCGTCGAGTGGGACGACGGGCGCATCACGGTCGGCTTCGATGCCGACGACTGGGAAACGCGCGTCTGATCAGCGCAGCATGCTGCCGATGAGCCACACGTTGGCGACCGTGATGGCCGCGAACAGCGCCCAGGCGACGAGCTTGAGCCCCGGCCCGTTCGCGAAGCGGCCCATCAGCGCGCGGTCGCTCGTCAGTCGCACCAACGGCCAGATCGCGAACGGCAGCTGAAGGCTCAGCACCACCTGGCTGGCGACGAGCAGCGTGCCCACGCCCTGGTCGCCGAGCCACAGCACGCCGGCCAGCGCCGGCACCAGCGCGAGGCCGCGCGTGATCAGGCGGCGCTGCCAGCACGGGATCTTCAGGTCGAGGAAGCCCTCCATGATCACCTGGCCCGCGATGGTGCCGGTGAAGGTCGAGCTCTGGCCGGAGGCGAGCAGCGCGACGCCGAACAGCAGCGCGGCCACGCCCGAGCCGACGATGGGGTCGAGCAGGTGGTACGCGTCCTGGATCTCGGTGACGCCCGTGTGCCCGGTGGTGTGGAACGCGCTCGAGGCCAGCGTCAGGATCGCCGCGTTGACCAGCAGCGCCAGCGTCAGCGAGCCCACCGTGTCGATGGTCGACAGCCGCACCGCGTTGGCGGTGCTCGCGTGGTCGCGGCCCGTCTGTCGCGTCTGCACGATGGACGAGTGCAGGTACAGGTTGTGCGGCATCACGGTGGCGCCGAGGATGCCGATGGCGATGTAGAGCGCGTGCGGATCGCGCAGCGCGTCGACGTGCGGCACGAAGCCCGCGGCCACGGCGTGCCAGTCGGGGCCGACGAGCCCGAGCTCGATCGCGAAGCACACGCTGATCGTGGCCACCAGGCCCAGCACGATGGCCTCGACCTGGCGGAAGCCCTTGCCCTTGAGGCCCAGCACCAGCAGCGTGTCGAAGGCGGTGATGACGATGCCGAGCGCCAGCGACACGCCGAACAGCAGGTGCAGCGCCAGCGCCGAGCCCAGCACCTCGGCGACGTCGCACGCGACGATTGCGATCTCGGCCATCAGCCACAGGGCCTTGCGCGGGATCTCGCCGTAGCGGTCGCGGCAGGCCCGCGCGAGGTCGACCCGCGCCACGATGCCCAGCCGCAGCGACAGCACCTGCAGCACGATGGCCGCCAGGCTGGACAGCAGCACCACGAACAGCAGCGAGTAGCCGAACACCGAGCCGGCCTCGATGTCGGTCGCCCAGTTGCCCGGATCCATGTAGCCGACCGCCACCAGCAGCCCCGGCCCGGCGAAGCGCAGCACGCGCTGCCACCACGGCGTGCCGGGCGGCACCGCGATGCTGCCGCGCACCTCGGACGGGCAGAACGGGGCGGTCGCGAACTTCGGGAGGCTCCACGGCATGGGGCGATTGTCCGGGCTCGCGTGCGGCCTTGCCCGACTGGGGCCGATTGATCCGCGCAATCGCGGCGTCAGCCGGCGGCCCGCAGATCCTTTTCCAGCACGACGAACGCGAGGTCGTCGCGCAGCGGCGTGCCGAAGCGGTCGCTGCCATACGGGAATGGCTCGATCTCGCCGGTGGTGCGGTAGCCGCGGCGCCGGTACCAGGCGATCAGCGTGTCGCGCACGTTGACGACGCTCATGCGCACGCGCGCGGCGCCGCGCGCGCGCGCCCACGCCTCCGCGGCGGCGAGCAGCGTGCGGCCCTGGCCGGCGTTCTGGCCATCGGGCGCGACGCACAGCGAGCCCAGGTACCAGGTGCCGTCGCCCAGGGGTTCCAGCCAGACGCAGCCGCTGGCCGGGTCGCCGGGCCCGGCGACCCACTTCAGCAGCGTCGCGGCGGGGTTGGCGGCGATGTCCTCGCGCAGGAAGGCTTGCGTCGTGCGGTCGCCCGTGATGTAGGCCTGCTCGGCGCTCCAACTGGTCGAGCCGCGGTAGGCGCGGTTCATCAGGTCGACGATGCGGGGGATGTCGGCGTCTGTGGCGGGCAGGAACATGAGCTCTCCGTGGCTGAGGCGTGGATTGCACCACGCCGGCACGGGCGTCCGGCAACGGCGACAATCGCGCATCCCCCTTTCCGGAACCGCACCATCATGTTCACCGGCATCGTCCAGGCCGTCGCCACCGTCTCCGTGCTCGTCGACAAGCCCGGCCTGCGCAGCTTCACGCTCGAATTCCCCGCGGGCTTCTGCGACGGGCTGGAGATCGGCGCCAGCGTGTCGGTCGACGGCGTCTGCCTGACGGTGACCGAGCTCGTCGGCGACCGCGCCGCCAACTTCGACGTGATGCAGCAGAGCCTCAGCCTGACGACGCTGGACACGCTCAAGGTCGGCAGCCGCATCAACGTCGAACGCGCGGCGCGCGACGGCGCGGAGATCGGCGGCCATCCGCTGTCGGGGCACGTCGACTTCCAGGCCGTGCTCGGTTCCGTGCGCCAGCCCGAGAACAACCACGTGATGCGCATCGCGGTGCCATCGCGCTGGATGCGCTACGTGTTCGCCAAGGGCTACATCGCGATCAACGGCGCGAGCCTGACCGTGTCCGACGCCAACAAGGCCGAGGGCTGGTTCGAGGTCTGGCTGATCCCCGAGACGCTGCGCATGACGACCTTCGCCGACAAGCAGCCCGGCGACGCGCTCAACATCGAGATCGAGCGCGGCACGCAGGTGATGGTGGACACGGTGCGCGCGTCCGTCGAGGAGCGCCTCGGCCCCTTGCTGGCGCCGCTGACCGAGCTGCTGCGCGAGCGCGGCGTCGACGTCGAGACGCTGCTGATCGAGAAGTGAACGCGCCGCGCACGGTTCCCGACGCCGACGTCTACCGGCCGCCGCCGGACACCGGCCTCGAGGTGCTGCATGTCGAGGATGCCTTCGTCGTGCTGGTCAAGCCGGCGGGGCTGCTGTCCGAGCCGGGGCGCGGGCTCGAGAAGCGCGACAGCCTGCTGACCCGCGCGCAGGCCGTGTGGCCTGGCGCGCGCATCGTGCATCGGCTGGACATGCCCACCAGCGGCGTCATCGTGCTCGCGCGCGAGGCGCTGGCGCACGCGTCGCTCAGCGAGGCCTTCCGCGAGCGCGAGGTCGACAAGGTCTACGAGGCACTGGTGCACGGCCGGCCGGCGCGCGACGAGGGCGAGATCGATCTGCCGCTGATCGTCGATTGGCCGAACCGGCCGCGCCAGGTCGTCTGCCACGACACCGGCAAGCCGTCGCTGACGCACTACCGAGTCGTCGGCGAGACGCGGGTCGATGGCGTCGGCACGCTGACGCGCATCGCGCTGGCGCCCGTCACGGGCCGCACGCACCAGCTGCGCGTGCATCTCGCATCGCTGGGCTGCCCGATCGCCGGCGACCCGTTCTACGGCATCGAGGGCGATGTGTCGCCGCGCATGATGCTGCACGCGTGCCGGCTGGCGCTGCCGCATACGTTGACGGGCGAGCCGTTGGTGTTCGAGAGCCCGGTGCCGTTCTGAGGCTTGTGCGCCGCAGCACGCAACGTGCGTGAATCCGCGGTCATCCGTCGTGCGGCGTGGTGCTTTCCCCGAGAACACGCGCCCGTCCGGCGTGACCCGGCCAGCTAAAATCAGCGGGTAACCCAGGAATCTCCATGCCCCAAGCAGTCATCAGCGGCACCGGCCTCTACCAGCCGCCGCACATCGTCACCAACGCGGAACTGGTGCAGGCATTCAATGCCTACGCCGAGGCGCACAACACCAGGCATGCCGAGGCCATCGCGCGCGGCGACGAGATGGCGCTGGTGGGATCGAGCGTCGAGTTCATCGAGAAGGCCTCGGGTATCAAGCAGCGCTATGTCATCGACAAGGCCGGCGTGCTCGACCCGGCGCGCATGCGGCCGAAGTTCGCCGAACGTGGCGACGACGAGC
Organism: Scleromatobacter humisilvae; assembly: GCF_023231945.1. Taxonomy (GTDB): domain Bacteria; phylum Pseudomonadota; class Gammaproteobacteria; order Burkholderiales; family Burkholderiaceae_C; genus Scleromatobacter; species Scleromatobacter humisilvae. The sequence continues at coordinate 178,888 of NZ_JAJLJH010000001.1, read as the reverse complement.
TGTCGCTGATGGCCGAGATCGCGGTCGACGCCTGCAAGAAGGCACTGGCCGCGGCCGGGCGCACGGGCGCGGATGTCGACGCGATCTTCTGCGCGGCGTCCAACATGCAGCGTGCTTATCCGGCGATGGCCGTCGAGATCCAGCAGGCGCTCGGCGCCGGCGGCTACGGCTTCGACATGAACGTGGCGTGCTCGTCGGCCACCTTCGCCATCGAGCAGGCCGTCAACGCGGTGCGCTCGGGCAGCGCGAAGTGCGTGCTGGTCGTCAACCCGGAGATCACGTCCGCGCACATCGAGTACAAGGATCGCGACTGCCACTTCATCTTCGGCGACGTGTGCACGGCCACGCTGATCGAGAGCGCCGACACCGCGGTCTCGACGGATCAATGGGAAGTGCTGGGCACCAAGCTCGTCACGCAGTTCTCCAACGCGATCCGCAACAACTTCGGCTTCATGAACCGCAGCGAGGATGCCGATCCCGACGCGCGCGACAAGACCTTCCGCCAGGAAGGCCGCAAGGTGTTCAAGGAAGTCGTTCCGCTCGCCGCCGCGCACATCGAGGCCCACCTGCAGGCGCTGCACTTCGAGCCGACGCAGGTGCGCCGCTACTGGCTGCACCAGGCCAACCTCGGCATGAACCAGCTGATCCTGAAGAAGCTGGTCGGCGCCGAGGCCGGCGGCGACCTCGCGCCGCTGGTGCTCGATACCTACGCCAACACCGCCTCGGCCGGCTCGGTGCTGGCGTTCCACGAGTACCGCGCCGACCTCAAGGCGGGCGACGTCGGCGTGATCTGCTCGTTCGGCGCGGGCTACTCGATCGGCAGCGTCATCGTCCGCAAGAAGTAGGCGACGGGCGGCGAAGCCGCATCGGCGATCAAGGCGGCGCTTCAAGCAGCGGCGCCCACTCGGCGCCGGGCGGCGACTCGATCACGAGCGGCGGCCCGCCGTCGATGCCGGGCAGCTCGAGCCGGCTCGCATGCAGCCACAGCCGCGACGTGCCCAGCCACGCGGCCACCGCGCGGTTGTGCGCACTCTTGCCGTGCGTCGTGTCGCCCACCAGCGGATGCGCGATGTGCTTGAAGTGGCGGCGGATCTGGTGGCGCCGGCCCGAAAGCGGCTCGACCTCCACCAGCGCGTAGCGGCTCGTCGCGTGGCGGCCGTCGCCGAACGGCCATTCGACGCAGGCGAGGCGTCGCCAGCGTGTCACCGCTGGGAGGCGCGGCTGACCCGCGGACGGCAGCTCCGGATCGCGCGCCAGTGCGTAGTCGATCTCGCCCTCGGCCGGCGGCCAGCCGCGCACCAGCGCGAGGTAGCGCTTGCGCACGCGTCCCGACTCGAAGGCTTCGCCCAGCGCAGACGCGGTCGCCGCATCGCGCGCGAACGCGAGCACGCCGGACGTTGCCTTGTCGAGCCGGTGCAGCATCCACACCGGCGCGCCCAGCTGCGCGCGCAGCAGGTCGGCGGCGGTGCGCGTCTCGTGGGCGTCGAGCGCCGAGCGATGCACCAGCAGGCCGGCGGGCTTGTCGATCGCGACGAGGGCGCCGTCGGCGTGCAGCAGGCGCAGCGTCTCGGGTGGCGGAAGGATGTCCATCGACGGACATTGTCCGCCGTGGCGATCTATGCCGAGACCAGGCCCGCCCGCGCGAACGGCAGCCGCGTCACCCCGGGGCCGCCCGCCCGCACGATCGCGTTGGCGACGGCCGGCCCGAGCGGCGGCACGCCCGGCTCGCCCACGCCGGTCGGCGCGGCCGTGCTCGGCACGATGAACACCTCCACCGCCGGCATCTCGTAGATGCGCAGGGCCTTGTACTGGTCGAAGTTGCGCTGCACCGGCCGCCCGGCCTTCAGCTCGATCTCGCTGTAGTAGAGCGCGCCGAGCGCGAAGCCGATGCAGCCCTCCATCTGGGCGCGGATCACGTCGGGATTGACCGCCACGCCGCAGTCCACCGCGCAGAACACGCGGTCGACGCGCACCTTGCCGTCCTTGAGCGTGACCTCGGCCACCTGCGCCACCGTCGTGCCGAAGCACTCGTGCACCGCGATGCCCTGGGCCGAGCCGGCCGGCATGGCCTTGCCCCAGCCGGACTTCTCGGCCACGAGCTTCAACGCGCCGGTGGCGCGCGGGTTCTTGTCCAGCAACGCGAGACGGAACGCCAGCGGGTCCTGGCCCGCGGCCTGCGCGAGCTTGTCCATCATGGTCTCCATCACGTAGGCCGTGTGCGTGTTGCCGACCGAGCGCCACCACAGCGGACGCACGGGCAGGGCCGGCGAGTGCAGCTGGCCGTCCATCATCGGCAGCTCGTACACCGTCGGCGAGACGCCCTCGGCAGAGGTCGGGTCGATGCCGTCCTTGATCATCATCGCCATCGCCGTGCCGGCGACGATGGACTGCGTGACCACCGTGTGCTTCCACGCGGCCACCTTGCCGGCGTCGGACAGGCCGACCTTGACCGAGTGCACCGTCATCGGCCGATACAGCCCGGCGCTCATGTCGTCCTCGCGCGTGTACTGCAGGCGCACCGGCGCGCGGCCCTTGATCGCGACGGCCACGTTGACCGCGGCCACCGTGAAGTCGCTCCACGCGTTGGCACGGCGGCCGAAGCTGCCGCCCGAGACCAGCGAGTGCAGCTTGACCTTCTCCATCGGCAGGCCCGCGGCCTGGGCGGCGAGCTTGTGGTCGAAGGTGGGGAACTGGTGGCCGGCCCAGGTCTCGAGCATGCCGTCGTGCAGCCAGGCGACGCAGCTCTGCGGCTCCATCGGCGCGTGGGCCAGGAACGGGAACTCGTAGACGGCCTCGACGGACTTGGCCACCGTCGGCGCGGCCACCGGCGCCGGCTTCGCGAACGGCGTGCCGGGCTGCGACGCCAACTCGCGGTAGTGCGCCAGCAGCGCCTCGGAGTCGAGCTGCGCGCCGGCGGATTCGTCCCAGGTCACCTTCAGCGCGCGCCGGCCCTGCTGCGCGGCCCACGTGTTCTTCGCGACGACGGCCACGCCCTCGGGCACGGCGACGACGTCCGTGACGCCCGGCACCTTCTTCGCGGCGCCGGCATCGAACGACACCATCTTCGCGCCGAACGACGGCGGGAACGCGATGACCGCGGTCAGCAGGCCGGGCAGCTTGACGTCGCCAGTGTATGTGGCGGTGCCGTTGCACTTGGACGGCGAATCGACGCGCGGCGTCGCGTGTTCCTTGCCCATCAGCGAGAAACGATCCGGCGTCTTCAGCTCCGGATTCTTCGGCGGCGTGATCTTCGCGGCGGCCGCGGCCATCTCGCCGTAGGTCGCGCGCTTGCCCGACGCATGCGTCAGCACGCTGTCGCTGGTGCGGATCTCGCTGGCCGGCACGCCCCACGCCTGCGCCGCGGCCGACACCAGCATCGCGCGCGCCGTCGCGCCCGCCGTCCGGTACTGCAGGTAGGAGTTGGCGATCGCCGACGAGCCGCCGGTGCCCTGCATGCCGAACGCGAGGTTGGCGTAGAGCTTGATGTTGGCGCCCGCGTACTCGGTGCGCACCAGCGACCAGTCGGCGTCGAGCTCGTCGGCCACCAGCGTGGCCAGGCCCGTCGTGTTGCCCTGGCCCATCTCGTGGTGCTTGTTGACGATGGTGACGAGGTTGTCCGAGCCGATGCTGACGAACTGGTTGGGCTCGAAGACGGCCTTGGCGGCATCGCCTTCGCGCGCCTGCCCGGCTGCCGCCGCCGACGCGGCCGACGGCAGCCAGCCGCCGATGGCCACGACCAGGCCGCCTGCGGCCAGCACGTCGCGTCGCGTGACGCCCGTGCGCGCGGGCGCGGGCTCGCGTCCGGGCGCGACCAGCGCGAGGTCGCCGGCGCCGTCGGGCTGCGCGTCGCGGAAGGCTTGCATCAACGGGTGCATGGCGGAAACCTCCTCAAGCCGTGAGCTGGGCCGACGCCGCGTGGATCGCGGCGCGGATGCGGACGTAGGTGGCGCAGCGGCAGATGTTGCCAGCCATCGCGAGGTCGATGTCCTCGTCGCTGGGCTTGGGGTTCTGCTCGAGCAGGACCGTCGCCGACATGATCTGGCCCGACTGGCAATAGCCGCACTGCACGACGTCGAGGTCGACCCAGGCCTTCTGCACGGCCTTGGCTGCGCGCGATTGCAGGCCCTCGATCGTCGTCACCTTGCGCCCGGCGATCGCCGAGACCGGCGCCACGCACGAGCGCATCGCCTGGCCGTCGACGTGCACGGTGCACGCGCCGCACTGGGCGACGCCGCAGCCGAACTTGGTGCCGGTCAGGCCGATCTCGTCGCGCAGCACCCACAGCAGCGGCGTCTGCGGATCGGCCTCCACGTGATGGGAGTGGCCGTTGACGTTGAGTGAAACACCTGACATTGCAAAGCCCCCGTGAACGAATCCGGATGGCGCAGTATGCTCGTGCCTCGCAAAATTTGTGGAGAAGCGCGATGCGGCCGACTACGCTTGTTGGACTTGTGCTCGTGACGCTGCTGGCCGGACTGCCCGTGCTGGCGCAGGACACGGCCGCGGCGCTGAAGCCGGCGAAGGATTTCTCCACCATCGCCGACCCCGCCGAACGATCGCGCGCGCTGTTCGCCGAGATGGGCAAGGTCATCGAGAGCCCGCGCTGCCAGAACTGCCACCCGTCCGGCGTCCGCCCGAGCCAGGGCGACGACATGCACCCGCACCTGCCGTTGGTGGTGCGCGGCAGCGACGACCAGGGCGCGCTCGCGATGCGCTGCGCCACCTGCCACCAGGCCGCCAACTTCCAGCCGGCCGGCGTGCCGGGCGCGCCCAAGTGGCACGTCGCACCCGCGGGCATGGCGTGGCAGGACAGGTCGCTCGGCCAGATCTGCGAGCAGATCAAGGATCCCGCGCGCAACGGCCAGCGCTCGCTCAAGCAGATCCACGACCACATGGCCTTCGACCCGCTCGTCGGCTGGGGCTGGCACCCGGGCGGCACGCGCACGCCGGCGCCGGGCACGCAGAAGGAATTCGGCGAACTGGTGGCCGCGTGGATCCAGGCCGGCGCCGCCTGTCCCGCGCCCTGACATGGAGAACCTCGACCTGCTCGTGCTGCGCGAGCTGCGCGACTGGCGCCGCGCCGGGCAGCGCGCGCTGCTGGCGACGGTGGTGCGCACCTGGGGTTCGTCGCCGCGGCCGGTCGGGTCGATCCTGGCGCTGTCCGAGACCGGGCGCATCGCCGGCTCGGTCAGCGGGGGCTGCATCGAGGACGACCTGTCCGATCGCTATCGGCAGCGCTGGAAGGACGAGCAGGCGCATCCGCTGCCCGCGCGCGCCGCGCCGGTGTTCGTCACGTACGGCGTGTCGGCGGACGAGGCGCACCGCTTCGGCCTGCCTTGCGGCGGCACGCTGGAGCTGCTGGTCGAGCACGATCCCGACCCCGCGGCGCTCGACGCGCTGCTGCAAGGCCTGGCCGGCGGCGGACTCGTGCGGCGCCGGGTCGACCTCGCCGACGGCCGCGCCACGCATGAAGCGGCGCCCCAGCCGGAGGAGTTGCGCGTCGCGGACGACCACGTGGCCAACACCTTCGGGCCCCGCTACCGCATGCTGCTGATCGGCGGCGGCCAGCTGACCGAGTACCTGGCCACGATGGCCCTGTTCAGCGGCTTCGAGGTGGCCGTGTGCGAGCCGCGCGAGGAGGTGCGCGCGACCTGGCGCGTGGACGGCGCAACACTGCTCGCCGGCATGCCCGACGACGCGGTGCTGGCGTTCCGCGCCGACCGCCGCAGCGTCGTGATCGCGCTGTCGCACGACCCGAAGCTGGACGACCTCGCGCTGCTCGAGGCGCTGCGGACCGAGGCGTTCTACGTCGGCGCCATCGGCAGCCGGCGCAACAACGACGCGCGGCGCCAGCGCCTGCAGGAGCACTTCGACCTCACGGCCGCGGAGCTCGCCCGGCTGCGCGGCCCGGTGGGCGTCTACATCGGCAGCAAGACGCCGCCGGAGATCGCGCTGAGCATCCTGGCCGAGGTCGTGGCCGTCAAGAACGGCGTCGTCGTGCCGCACGACATGCTGGTCGCGCCCGCCAAGGATCTGCGCGAGGCGGCTTAGGGCTCAAGGCTTGCGCCGCGTCATCATCGCCAGCGCCACGCACGCGAGCGCGACCAGCAACAGGCCATAGCCGATCGACGCCGCCTGCAGGCCGATGCGCCCGGCGAGCAGCCCGGCCGCGATCGCCGGCATGCTGAAGGCGAGGTAGCTCAGCACGAAGAACGTCGACATCAGCGCCGCGCGCTCGTGCGCCTCCGCCAGCGGCACGAGACTGCGCAGCGTGCCGTTGAAGGCGGCGCCGAAGCCGAGTCCCGCAATGATCGAGCCGACGAAGAACGCGGCGATCGAGTGCAGCTGCACGCCCGCCAGCGTCACGCTCACGCCGACGACCAGCGCCGCCGTGCCGCCCGCGAGCGCGGCGCGCGCGGGACGCGTGCGCACGAACAGGATCGCGACCGCCCCGCTCAGTACCAGCGACGCGACGACCGCGCCGCCCAGCAACGGCGAGTGCAGGCCGGTGATGATGCGCGCCAGCGACGGCCCCAGCGACGCATAGAAGCCGCCGAGCGCCCACTGTGCCGTGTTGACCGGCATCACCTGCCACAGCATCGCGCGCGCCCGCCTGGGCACCGCCAGTTGCGGCCGCATCGACGCGAGCGCCCCGGCGCGCTTCGAGACGGTCTCGGGCAGCCAGAACGCGGCCACGGCCTGCGCGGCCAGGACGGCGAGCAGGACGTCGAACACCAGCCGCGTCGGCGCCGGCGCGAACTGCGCCAGCCCGCCCGCGAGCAGCGCGCCCGCGCCCATGCCGAACAGCGGCGAGATGCTGGTGAGCAGCGAGCCGCGCTCGCGGTCGATGTCCTGCATGCCGGCGCTCAGCGCGCTGGTGGCGATGCCGGTGGCCACGCCCTGCACGGCGCGCGCGGCGATGAGCCAGGCGACGGACTCGGCATGGCGGAACAGCAGGATGGACGCGATCTCCAGCACCATCGCCACGATGACCACTTCGCGCCGGCCGCGATGGTCGGACAGCGCGCCGAAGAACAGCAGCGCCGCCAGGAGCGTGAACGCGTAGGTCGAGAAGACCAGCGTCAGCGTCAGCGCCGAGAAGCCCCAGGCCTCGCGATACAGCGCGTACAGCGGCGACGGCGCCGTCGATGCCGCGAGATAGGCCACGAGGATCGACGCGTTGAGCCACAGCGCGGCCATGCGGCCCATGCGGCGGGGCGCGGCGGCCACCGCGGGCAGGCAGGGATTGGCGGCGTGGGACATGCGGATCTCCTGATGACTAACGCAAAAACTTTGCGTTAGCGGATTGTGCACCCCTTCTGCCACTAACGCAATTCCTTTGCGTTAGGATGGCGACATGACGACTGCCCTCAACCGCGCCATCCCCCGTCCCGGCGGCCGCAGCGCCCGCGTCCAGGCGGCGGTGCACAAGGCGACGCTCGACCTGCTCGCGCAGGACGGCCGCGCCGCGCTGACGGTCCCGCTCATCGCGGCCCGCGCCGGCGTCACGCCCTCGACGATCTACCGCCGCTGGGGCGAGCTGGCCGACCTGCTGGCCGACGTCGCCGTCGAGCGCCTGCGCCCCGACGGCGATCCGGCGGACACCGGCAGCGTCGCCGGCGACCTGCAGGCGTGGGTCGAGCAGTACCGCGACGAGATGTCCTCGGACGTCGGCCTGGGCATGATGCTGGACGTGCTTTCCGCCCGCAACGGCGCGCTCGCCGAGGGCAAGCCGCCGGTGCCCAGCCAGTGCGCGGCGTTCACCGCGTCGCAGATCGAGATCATCATCGCCCGCGGCGCCAGGCGCGGCGAGGCCGTGCCCGAGGTCGACGCCGTCATGGACACCGTGGCCTCGCCCATCGTCTACCGCGCGCTGTTCAGCACGGCGCCGATGACGCCCGAGCATGCGCAGGCGCTGCTGTCGGCCTGCCTGAAGACGGCGCGCAAGGTGAAGCCGGCGGCCTAACCAGCCGTTGCAGCGGCGCGCTCGCCGCGCCGGAAGCGACCCGGCGTCATCCCGGCGTGGCGCGCGAACGCGCGGTTGAACGCCGCCTCGGACCGGTAGCCCACGGCCTCGCCGATCGTCGCGGTGTCCTGCTCGCCGACGGCCAGCAGGCGCGAGGCGAGCTCCATGCGCAGCGACGTCAGCAGCTCCAGCGGCCCGCTGCGCGCGTGCTGCGCGAACAGGCGCGCGAACGCGGCGCGCGAGAGGTGGCAGCGCGCCGCGAGTGTCTCCACCGTCCACGGCTCGCCGGGCGACTCCAGCATCGCGGCCAGCGCCGGCGCGAGGCGCGCGTTGGCCATCAGGCCCAGCACGCCGGCGTGCTCCGGCTGCGTCTCGAGATGCGCCCGCACGGCCAGCGTGAAGACGGCGCCCGACAGCTCGGCGACGATGGCCGCGGCGCCGGCGTCCTGGTGCGCGATCTCGTGCGCCATCATCCGCAGCAGGCCCTGCAGCCAGCCGAACTCGGGGCGCTCGGCGAACTCCACGACCAGGCACTCGGGCAGCGCCTCGAGCAGCGCGCTGCGGCGGCGTCCGCGGAACTCGAACTCGCCGCACAGGATCTCGATGTCGGCCCGCGCAGGGTCGCGCACGTTGGTCTTGATGTCGACCAGCTCGCCCGGCTGCGTGCGGATGCGCGCGCTCGCCCCCGCGCGTGACGCGCTCGCGCGCAGCGTGTGCGCCGCGCCGCGCGGCAGCACCAGCAGGCTGCCGGGACGCAACGTCACCGACCGCCTGCTCTCGGGCAGCCACAGCTCGCACTCGCCACGCAGCACCACGTGGAAGGGCGCGCGCCACGGGCCGATCGCGTCGTGCGGGGCCGCGAACGCGGCGCCGAACAGGCAGCGCAGCTCCATGCGGCCGCGCGGGTCGAGCAGGGTGACGAGGTGGCTCAGCGGATCCATGCGAGACGTTGGAGCAATTCTGGCGGACTGATTGGCATTCGACATCTCGATTGTGGCGCCCAGAATCGGTTCCGTCGATCACCTGCTTCCAGGAGTCCGCCATGTCCGCCATGTCCGCCAGCCGCGCCGCCGTTCCGGTCTCGTTCTTCGGCATCCCCGTGGGGCTGCTGGCGTTCGCCAACACGTGGCATGTCGGCGTGCGACTGTGGCACCTGCCTGTCGACGTCGCGCAGGGGCTCTCGCTCGCCGGCCTGGCCACGTGGGCCGTGCTGCTGGTGCTCTACACCCACAAGTGGCTCGCGCATCGGGCCGACGCCGTCGCCGAGCTGCAGCACCCGCTGCAGTCGGCGTTCGCGGCGCTGGTGCCGGTGTCCAGCATGCTGGCGGCGGCCGCGCTGATTCCGTTCTCGCACGACGCGGCGCTGGCGCTGTTCGTCGTCGCGCTCGCCGCGCAGCTCGCGGTGGGCCTGTGGCTCAACGGCCGGATGTGGATGGGCGGGCGGCCGCCCGAGCTCGTGACGCCGGCGCTCTATCTTCCGAGCGTCGCGCAGAGCTTCGTCGCGGCGACGGTGTCCGCCGCGTTCGGCTGGACGCAGCTGGGCCTGCTGTTCTTCGGCGTCGGGCTGTTCGCGTGGCTGGCGCTGGAATCGGTGATCGTGCAGCGCGCCTCGGTCGGCACGCCGCTGCCCGCGGCGCTGCGCCCGGTGCTGGGCATCCAGCTGGCGCCGGCGGTCGTCGGCGGCGGGGCCTGGATGTCGCTCACCACCGGCGCGCCCGACATGTTCGCCTGGCTGCTGCTGGGCTACGGCCTGTACCAGGCGTTGCTGCTGCTGCGCATGCTGCCGTGGATCCGGGAACAGGCCTTCGTGCCGGGCTGGTGGGCCTTCAGCTTCGGCACCGCGGCGCTGCCCGCGCTGGCGATGCGCATGGCCGAACGCGGCGCGAGCGGGCTGGCGGCCCCACTGGCGCCGGTGCTGTTCGTCGCGGCCAACGTCGTCTTCGTCCTCCTCATCGTGCAGACGCTCGCGCTGCTTGTTCGCGGGACGCTGCTTCCGGCCGCCGCGCCCGCCGCCTGACGCGCCTGCCGTCGATTCGACCCCCTCGGTCGTCGTTTCAGCAGAAACGGGCAGGAATTCGCGCCGGGTCGCTGATAGAGTCCGCGCAGTTCCAGGGCCTCTTTCGGAGACGGCAAGATCGACGCGAACCTCTTGAACGAACTGCGCATCCAGCACACGGAGCGCGACCAGGGCGGCGGCCCGCCGCGCTGGCTGTGGCCCGTCGTGGCGACGCTGGTTGTCGTGGCGTTGGCCGGCGCGGGTGCCTGGTGGGTGCTGGCCGCGCGTCCCGTGGTTGTCCACACCGCGACCGCCACCGCGCTCGCCGGAGGCGGCTCCGCCGGCGCGGTGCTGCAGGCCACCGGCTACGTGACGCCGCGCCGCCGCGCCACGGTCTCGACGCAGATCACCGGCACCTTGACCCAGGTGCTGATCGAGGAGGGCGACCACGTCGAGAAGGGCCAGGTGCTGGCGCGCCTCGAGGACAGCGCGCTGCGCGCCGGCCTGGGCGCCGCGCGCGCCAACCTCGCCAGCGCGCAGGCGCAGGTCACGACCGCGCAGGCGCAGCTCACGCAGGCCCAGGCCGACGCGCGCCGCCAGGACGAACTCGTGGCGAGCGGCATGGTGACCAGGCAGGCCGCGGAGCAGGCGCGCACCGCCGTCGCCACCGACGCCGCGCAGCTCGAGGGCCGCCGGCGCGATGCCGATGCCGCCGGCGCGGCGCTGAACCAGGCCCAGGTCAACTTCGACTACTCCGTGGTGCGCGCGCCGTTCGCGGGCGTCGTCACCGAGAAGGCGGCCCAGGTCGGCGAGATCGTGTCGCCGCTGTCGGCCGGCGGCGGCTTCACCCGCACCGGCGTGGGCACGATCGTCGACATGGACTCGCTGGAGGTCGAGGTCGACGTCGCCGAGGCCTACATCGGCCAGGTCAAGGCCAACATGCCGGCCGAGGCGTTGCTCGACGCCTATCCCGACTGGAAGATTCCGGCGCACGTGATCGCCATCGTGCCGGCGGCCGACCGCGGCAAGGGCACGGTCAAGGTGCGCGTCGCGCTCGAACAGAAGGACGCGCGCCTGGTGCCCGACATCGGCGTGCGCGTTTCCTTCCTCGCGTCCAAGGGCGAGGCGACGCCGGCCCAGGCGCCGCGCGGCGCGCTCGTGCCGGCGCCCGCGCTCGCGCAGCGCGACGGCCGCGCCGTGGTCTTCGTCGTCGTCGACGGCAAGGCGGTGCAGCGCGCCGTCGCGCCCGCCGCGCAGGAGGTCGGCGGCCTGAAGTCGATACCCGATGGTGTATCCGCCGGCGACCAAGTGATCCTTTCCCCGCCGGCGGAGCTGCGCGACGGCGCCGCGGTGCGCGTCGAGGACGCCCCCCACTGACATTCGAGCGGCACCCCGCCGCCAACCTGCAGGAGCGACAGCGAGATGACCCCCTTGATCGAAATCCGCGACGTCTCGAAGATCTATGAACGCGGCAAGCAGAAGGTCGAGGTGCTGCACCACATCGACCTCGGCGTGGCGCAGGGCGACTTCCTCGCGCTGATGGGGCCGTCTGGCTCCGGCAAGACGACGCTGCTCAACCTCATCGGCGGCCTCGATTCGCCGTCGGGCGGCAGCATCGCCGTCGGCGGCCAGCGCATCGACAACCTCGGCGCCAGCGCGCTCGCGAAATGGCGCGCGTCGCAGGTCGGCTTCGTGTTCCAGTTCTACAACCTGATGCCCATGCTCTCGGCGCAGCGCAACGTCGAACTGCCGCTGCTGCTGACCAAGCTGTCCGGCGCGGAGCGGCGCAAGCGCGCGGCGATCGCGCTCGCGCTCGTCGGCCTGGCCGACCGCTCCAGCCACAAGCCCACCGAGCTGTCGGGCGGCCAGCAGCAGCGCGTGTCGATCGCGCGCGCGATCGTGTCCGACCCGACGCTGCTGGTCTGCGACGAGCCCACCGGCGACCTCGATCGCCAGTCGGCCGAGGACGTGCTCGCGCTGCTGCGCGCGCTCAATCGCGACCACGGCAAGACCATCGTGATGGTCACGCACGACCCGAAGGCCGCCGAGTACGCGAACCACACGTTGCACCTGGACAAGGGCACGCTGGTCGAACAGGCCGCGGCCTGACGCCGGCGCAGGGAGCCAGCCATGAAATACCTGCACCTGATCTGGGCCTCGCTGTTCCGGCGCAAGACGCGCACGGTGCTCACGCTCGTGTCCATCGTCGCGGCGTTCCTGCTGTTCGGCCTGCTCGATGCCGTGCGCACCTCGTTCGACCAGGCCGGCCAGAGCGCCAACGGCGCGCAGCGCCTGCAGACCGGCTCGCGGCTGTCGTTCATCCAGCTGCTGCCGCAGTCGCTCGAGGCGCGCATGCAGCAGGTGCCGGGCGCGAAGATCGTCACCTACGCCAACTGGTTCGGCGGCGCGTACAAGGATCCGCACAACCAGGTCTTCAGCTTCGCGGTGGCGCCGAACTATCTCGACGTCTATCCGGAGATGGAGGTCAGCGACGCCGACCGCAAGGCCTTCGCCGGCGCGCGCACCGGCGTGCTGATCGGCGAGGGCCTCGCGGCGCGCTACCACTGGAAGGTGGGCGACCGCATCCCGATGCAGTCGACCATCTTCCCGGACAAGTCCGGCAGCAAGAACTGGGTGTTCGACGTCAGCGGCATCATCCACTCCACCGACAAGAAGGCGGCCGGCTTCTTCGACCAGCTGCTGCTGCTGCACTGGGCCTACTTCGACGACACCACGCCCTACAACCGCGGCGGGGTCGGCTGGTACGTGACCAAGGTCGGCGACGTCAACCAGGCCGACCGCGTGGCCAAGGCCATCGACGCGCTGTCGGCCAACTCCGACCACGAGACGCGCACGCAGACCGAACAGGCGGCCACCGCCAGCTGGATGAAGCAGCTCGCCGACATCGGGCTCATCGTCACGTCCATCATGGGCGCCGTCTTCTTCACGCTGATGCTGCTGGCGGGCAACACGATGATGCAGGCCGTGCGCGAGCGCACCGGCGAGCTCGCGGTGTTGAAGACGATCGGCTTTTCCGGCAACAGCGTGCTCGCGATGGTGCTGGCCGAGTCGGTGCTGCTGCTGGTGCTGGGCGGCGTCATCGGCATCGGCCTGGCCGAGCCGATCATTCCGCTGATCAGCCACGGCAGCAAGGGCATGCTGTCGCTGGCCCCGGTCGGCGCGGGCAGCTGGGGGCTGGGCATTGCGCTGATGCTGGCGATCGGCCTGCTGGTGGGCGCGGTGCCGGCGTGGAGCGCCATGCGCCTGAACATCGTCGATGCGCTCGCGCGCCGTTGAAGGGCTCACCATCATGAAGATCTCCGTGACCTTGTTGCTGATCCTGCTGCTGGCCGTCGTGCTGGTGGTCTGGGTGATGCTGCCCTGGCAGGGCGCGCTCGTGCTCACCGCGCTGTTCGCGGCCTGGCTCGCGGCCACGCGCTCGGGGCGGCGCGCGATGTCCGTCGCCAGCGTCGGCATCAGCACGCTGGGCCAGCGCCTGGGCTCGTCGGCCGTCATCGTCGTGGGCATCGCCGGCGTGGTGGGCGTGCTCGTCGCGATGCTGGCGATGGCCGAGGGCTACGCCGAGACGCTGCGCAAGACGGGCAGCCTCGACACCGCCATCGTGCTGCGCGGCGCCTCGGCCGCCGAAGTCGCCTCCGGACTGGATCGCGACAGCGTGCTGCAGATCGCGCAGACGCCCGGCATCGCGCGCGACGCCAAGGGCGAGCCGCTGGCCTCGCCCGAACTGGTCGTCGCGGCCAACCTGCCCATCATCGGCGGCGGCCCGGACGAGGAGGGCAGCGTGCAGCTGCGCGGCGTCGGCGACGAGGCCTGGGCCGTGCGACCGCAGGTGCACATCGTCGACGGCCAACGCTTCAAGCCCGGCCTGCGCGAACTGATCGTCGGCCGCGGTGCCGCGCGCCAGTTCGCGGGGCTCGTGCCCGGCCACACGATCCGCCTGGGCAGCCAGGCGTGGACGGTGGCCGGCGTGTTCGCCAGCGGCGACGCGCTCGAATCGGAGATCTGGGCCGACGCCAACGTCGTGGCCGAGACCTACGAGCGCGGCAGCAGCCGCAACTCCGTCACGGTGCGCCTGGCCGACGCGAACGGCTTCGCGCCGTTCAAGGCCGCGCTCGAGGCCAACCCGCAGCTCAAGATCGACGCCAGCACCACGCTGGACTTCTTCAGCAAGCAGTCCGAGGGCACGGTCACGGTGATCCGCGCCATCGGCATCATCGTCGGCTCGATCATGGCCATCGGCGCGATGTTCGGCGCGCTCAACACGATGTTCGCGGCGGTCGCGGCGCGCGCGCGCGAGATCGCCACGCTGCGCGCCATCGGCTTCGCCGGCCTGCCGGTGGTCGTGGCGATCCTGCTCGAGACGATGCTGCTCGCGTTGCTGGGCGGCATCCTCGGAGGAGCCCTGGCCTGGCTGCTGTTCAACGGCTACGCCGCCTCGACCATGGCCGCGGGCACCGTCGGCAAGCTCAGCTTCGAGCTGCACGTGACCGCGGGCGTGCTGTGGCAGGGCCTGAAATGGGCGCTGGCCATCGGCTTCATCGGCGGCCTGTTCCCCGCCGTGCGGGCGGCGACGATGCCGGTGACCGCGGCGTTGCGGGAACTCTGAAGCCGGGCGCGCGGCTAGACGTCGTAGTCGTCGAGCGGCATCGGGCCGGAGTTCCGGGGCGCGTCGAGCTGCTCCAGCCCTTCGAGCGTCAGGGCGAGTCGTCGACCGGAGCGCTGGATCATGCCGAGCTGCAGCAGCCGCTCGATGTCGCGGTCGAAGCCGGCGGGGTCCCGGCCGCGGACCCTGTCGCAGGGGTCGTCGCCGTCGCGCAAGCAGTGAAGGATGGCCAGCTCGCCGCGCGAGAATTCCAGTTCCATCCTTCGATTCTGGCCAGCGCCGCGCGGCCCGGGGATCGGGCTTGCTGGATCCGGCGTGTGGGGAATTCCTGATCGGCGACGGCCGATGCGCCCTGGTGCGTCGTCGACTCTCTGCGCGTCGACATCCACTTGGCTGCCCGCGGTGTCGACCTCGCGCCGCGGCGCGTCGCACGCCGAGATCGCGCCCGGCACGCGCACGCCCGGGTCGACGAGGGGCTCGAGTTGCACGTGATCGCGGGCGTGCTGGAGCAAGGCGTCGAGCGGGCCGTGGCCATCGACCTCGCCGGCGGCCTGTTTCCCCGCGTTGCGGACGGCGACGATCCTGGCGACGGCGGCGTCGCGGGCGCCTCGAGGGCGGCCGCCGAGCAAACCAGGGGATGCCTTGGGGCCCGAAATGCCTCGAAGTTCACGCCAGGATGAACGGGTTGGACTCCGAGAGAACCCGGTTGTACCCGGAGAGGAACTGGTTGGACTCGGAGATGAACTGCCGCCCCTTTTTGGGGCGTCGGTTCATGCGCCAGATGAACTCAGTGATGCTGGAGTCAAACGAGTTCCATCCGGACATCAGTGAGTTCGACTCGGAGATGAACGGGTTGCTCCCGGAGTCGAATCGGTTGGACTCGGAGATGAACTCACTGCATCGGGAGTGAAATCGGTTCGTGTCCAACACTCGGCATTTGTACTCCGAGTCGAACTCGTTCCATGGGGAGGGCAACACGTTGCTGACGGAGCGCCGTCGGCAGGTGCGTCGGGCGTGTCACGGGGCTTGCGGGAATTTCTGTGTGTGAGGCGGGACGCGACGCCCTGCGTGTCGTTCCACCGGTCGATGGCCGCGCTCGTCAAGGATCAGTCGAGCATGCGGGGCGTTGGCAGACAGCACGCTCGCCGTCCGGGGTTGCTCGCCGTGCGGCCTGAGACAAGGTGGCGGCAGTTGTCCTGCGAATCAGTGGAGACGTGACTGCAAGGCGTGACAGGGGCCGCTTTTGGTACTTGAGCCGACGGTGGAAGCAAATGTGGGGAGGACTCCAGTCGCTGCAGAGCAGACGTAGCTCCACGCGCGGCCGCGGCCTCGCCGGCGCTTAACTCGCGGTCGTTGACCCGCGGGATGATGGGCGACGCATACAGCGCGGCCGGCACGCAGGCCGATGCGAGCTTCTCGCTAGCATCCAGCCGGCGCTTCGGCGAGTTCGCCCGCGGGTCGTCGAACGGCAGCCTATTGAGAGCACGCAACCAACTGTATACGCATACAGAGCCTGATAAACTGGTTGTATCGGCGGCGAACCAAGGACCACTTGAAACACCTCGATCTGCTTAACGAATTTCGTACCGCGCTGTCGCAGTTGGCGACCGAGGTGGAGGCAGCATCTGCGATGCAGATGTACGACATCAACAAGGTTTGTGAAAACCTGATGCTCGGCGTGTTCGGGGAGATCTATGGGTGGCGCGACTTGCGCAACCTGAACGCCGCGGAAAAGGCGAACTTTCCGGGCATCGACCTTGCGGACGACAAGGCCGGCGTCGCTATCCAGGTCACCGCCACGTCCAACCTGGACAAGGTCAGGGACACGATCAAGACGT
Organism: Scleromatobacter humisilvae; assembly: GCF_023231945.1. Taxonomy (GTDB): domain Bacteria; phylum Pseudomonadota; class Gammaproteobacteria; order Burkholderiales; family Burkholderiaceae_C; genus Scleromatobacter; species Scleromatobacter humisilvae. The sequence continues at coordinate 162,464 of NZ_JAJLJH010000001.1, read as the reverse complement.
TCTTGGATCATGGGCTCGACAAGAAGTACCAGCGACTCATCATCTACGTGCTGAGTCGACGGCAAGGCAGCTACTCGCAGGACGCCATCGATCGCGCGTCAGGCGGCCGGGTTAAGCTCAACGCGACAGACGACATCCTCGACTATCGCGACCTGTGCGGGGCTGCGGCAGAGGTCGGCCCCAAGCAGCTTGCGGCAGCGCTCGAAGTCATCCGCGAGTACATGCGTGGCGGCTTGGCCCGGGGGCTCAGCGAGGATGATTTCGATCCGCCCGATTCGCCGTCACAGCGCGTGAATCTCAACCTGATCGAGATCTCATTCCCCTTGACGCTCTACATCGCCGACCTGAGGCTTGACATCGAGCCCTCCAAGGGCCGAAGAGGCCGCGGCGGCCGAAAGATGGTCAGGGAGGCCCTCCAGGCGTTTGACCTGCGACCACCGTCCGACTTCGAAGTTTTCAGCCGCCAACTGATCACGTTTCATCCACTCGACGATGCCCAAGGGCCCTTCGCTAAGGTGATCGAGGTGGGGACGGTGACGCCTCTCCATCCGCGTGAGTTTTACGGGTTGGATGAGGACCGAGAACGCGTCTTCAAGTCCCTGCTGCGCCTCACGCTGCAGCAGAAGTTGTACAGGCACAAGGTGCAGTGGATGCACGAGGACAACCTCTTCATCTTTGTCCCGCGGAACGAAGGGGACAACCTCCGTGAAGAGTCCTGGTTTGGCCAGCGCGCGTCGACACGACGCGTCTATGAGCGCAAGCTGAACCGCAAAGACCCGAGTAAGACCTTCCTCTGCAAGCATTTCGCGTTCAGCGCTGACTTCATTCTCAGCGCCGGGAGGTGGTACGTCGCGATCACGCCGGATTGGCACTTCAGTTTTGGCGTTGATTTCAGGCGGTCGGCCTATGCCGACGCAAACCTCGCTTGGTTGAAGCGGCAGGAGGTGAATCGCACGGTGGCCGACCACTTCAGGTTCCTGAACTCCTGGTTGTCCAGCCTGGATCAAGACGATTTCTTCGACTCGGCAAAGGGGCCCGCCACTTCGCTGGCATTCGCTGACGTTGTGTCGTTCCCGAACCACCCGCACTTGCCTGATGACTCATGGCTCCCGTCCCGGGAAAGGTCTGATGACGAAGGCGATTCCAATGGCCTGTTCGACTCGCTATGAAGCTTGAGCACATCGCGGAACCCCGGCTCCAGTTCGCCAACGGTGACCACGTTTGCCCCCGTCGCGGCATCGCGGCATTCGGTGCGTTTGACCGGTCTATGGGGACCCGGCGGAGCGACGTCATTCTGGGAGGTGTCGGGAGTGCCACCTGCAACGAGGCGTTGAGTCGCTGGGTGACAAAGTGCTCGGCAGAGATCCCGGGAGACCCGGACGCGAACCAGCCCAACTTGCGCATCGGGTTTCCCGGCGTGAACCTGGGTCACGGGTTCGACGCGGTACTGAAATTCAGCGCTGACCTTGCGCGAACCATCAAGAAAAGCGAGATCGACGAGATAGTCGCTATCGCCGACCGGTGGGATCGCGTGACCAAAGCCATCGACCTCTATTACGAGCACATCAAGTTCCTTGCTCAGAACCGGCCCGTCGACGTCATCGTCTGCGTCATCCCTGATGCGTTGTTTAAGGCGGTCGCGACGAACACGAGGGGCGCAGGCGAGGAAACCCTGGACGCCAGCGTCGAGGTGACATCCGAACTGAACTTCAGGCGGGCACTAAAGGCCCGGGCGATGCATCTCGGGAAGCCGCTTCAGCTCATGCGGGCGGGATCGCTGGAGAGCAACAAGAGGGGCCAGCAGGACGACGCTACGAAGGCCTGGAACTTCTGCACGGCCGTGTACTACAAGGCAGGTCCTCGCGTACCCTGGAAGCTCGAGGCCGACGAGCACCGGCCCACCTCCTGCGCGGTGGGCATCGCGTTTTATCGCAGTCGGGACAGGCAGGTGCTGAACACTAGCCTTGCGCAGATCTTCGACGAGTTGGGCAACGGGCTTATCCTTCGGGGGACGCCGATCGACATGTCGCGTGACGACCGCGTGCCGCATCTCACCGCCAACCAGGCCTACGACCTCCTGACGGCAGCCCTCAACGAATACCGGGTCGCGCTGCGTGCCTATCCGGCGCGGATCGTCGTCCACAAGTCGTCGAACTTCTCCCCCGACGAGATCGACGGCCTCACGCGGGCCGCGCGCGACTTGCGGATCGACACCGTGGACCTGGTGACGGTGATGGATTCGAAGTTGCGCCTGTTCCGGGATGGGCTTTACCCGCCGTACCGCGGCACGCGGGTCGAGATCGACGAGTCGAGGCACATCCTTTACACGCGTGGTTCGGTCTGGTACTACCAGACGTACACCGGTCTCTACATCCCCCAGCCGCTGGAGTTGCGCATCGTTCGCTCGGAGGAGTCTCCATCCTTCATCGCCAAAGAGATCCTGGGGCTCACCAAGATGAACTGGAACAACACCCAGTTCGACGGCAAATACCCCGTGACCCTTGGCTGCGCACGAAAGGTCGGCGAGATCATGAAGTACCTCGAGGACGGCGACACGCCGCAGATCCGGTACGGGTTCTACATGTAGCACTGCGGCTTCGACCGACCACGACGTTGCGCCGCGGGCCGACCAGGCCGGCAACAGCCTGCGGCGCGTCCGAGGGAGCATCGTCAAACAGATCCATGGGGTGTGCCTCTGGTGACGGCGGCGTAGATTGGCGCCAGCGTACTTAGCAGCTCCTCGATGCCCCGCACCATCTCGCCGATGAGCGCGACCATGCTGACCGCGCCATTGGAGAAATAGTGCTCCATGAGCTCGTCGAGATCGATCCCCTTGAGCCCCAGATTCATTGTGGTTACGGCGGTGAACAGCCCAAGTTCACGGGTGGAGTAGGCCGCCGAGTGGGCGACCATGTTCCTGTCATTCTTGTGCGCTGCCGCGGTATCGGCCAGTGTCTTTAGGGCACCGTGGACGTCCGGGTAGTCAGTGACGACGGCTCGATCAACGAGCTTGTTCGAACCGACTTTCTCCAAATCCTTCGCGCTCATCATTAACGACGCACCTACGAGTCGGTACGCGCGATCCACGACGCCGGTGAGGCGAAGCAGGAAGTTCTCGTGGTGGTACCTGTAGAGCTCGATGACGCGGGAATGTGCCCGGTCCAGATCCTCGATGAAGCTCAGCGCCAGGCGCAGCGATGAGATGCAGCTGTCCAGCGCGTCGACGCGCTCTAGAACCTGAGCCGAATACTGCTCCAAAGCGGTGGCGCTGAAAGTGCCTCCGTTTTGCCCGGTCTTGTATTCGTGCAGACCCTTGCGGGCGTACGCCTTCATGTGCGGCAGCAGAGACACGAAGACCTGGTGATCGCTGAACGGGGGACGCGGGGTCATGACCGGCTCACCCGCCTGCGCCAGATCCGTTGAAGCGGCTTTGTCGGCCATGTGATCCCTCACCCGTCCATCTACTGGATGTCATGTGCTGCGGTGCACTCATTCCGGTTGGTCATTGAGCACCACGGGAATCTCGCGACCAAGTGCTTCGCGCTGTTCCAAATCCTGGGCTGCCGCGTCAAGTAGTTCACCCAAAGCTGACACGTGCCAGACAACACCGAGGTCCGACTCGGAGTTCACACGACCCGAATAGATGCCTAGGAACTCCCACTTCACCTCAAGCGAGTTGAACAGCAGCATCGCCTTTCCATCCTTCTTCACTCGGGCACCAGACGGTCGAAACGCGATTACTGGGGAACCAGACTGACCAGGACGTGAGCGGCAGTCGATGAAGAATGTCGGCTGGTCGGCGGAGACGAGCGAGAGATCTTGAGCCAAGAATCCAGTAGCCCAGATCGGGAACTTGCCACGGCTGGTCAACCCAAACGGAAAGCCGATGACGCTGAGCGGTTCAGCTGGGGACACGATCATCTCGACCCTGTCCAGAGCGAGATCAAGGTAGTACGGCCTCTTCGTGACGTCACTGCCCCACTTCAAGTTCAGGGCAACGACGTCGGCCCGCTCACCTAGGCGAGGATGTTCGATCCAATACGCTGAACCGTCCGGACGGTAGAGCGGAAGGCGTATCGCCTTCCAGTTCTCTAATGATTCGCCGTCGCTACTGAAGTAGATAACTACAGCATCCGGGAGCGCACCATGCTTAGTGTCCAGGCAGGCTCCAGTGTCCTGATGCCGACCCGTGACGACATGTCTATTGGTGATCAGTGCGCAATGCGAGTCGCGAGTCCTCGAAAGCAGGAAGCAGGTTGCAGAGCCCAGCAATGTCTCACCGAAGTAAGTCTGGACGAAAAGCGACTTCACCGACGGAATTTCAACATCCGCGCCGCGAGATACGGCTGGCACATCAGGCTGGGACATGTTGGATGCTCGTTGCCTACGATCGCTGGATCGTAGCGCGCTTTGAAGGACAGCTCGGCCCCATTCAAACTGGACCCGTCGACGGCAGCTTTGCAGCGCCAGCAGCCGTCTGCCCCCGCGCTTCCAACGACCGCAAACGCCTCCTACTCAGACCCTCACCACCTCCCCAGACGTAAATTCCGCCATCACCCCAACGCGTCATTCACCTGCTCATTGAACTCCGCCAGATCGGCGGCAGTATTGACTTCGCGAGGCAACGCATCGCGCGCCGAGATGACGCCCAGCACGCGGCCGGCCGGATCGACGACCGGCAGGTGCCGGAAGCCGCGCTCGATCATGATGAGGACGGCATCGGCCACCTTGGTCTCCGGCCCGACGCACTGCGGATTGCGCGTCATCACCTGCGTGACGGCCGTCGCCTCGGCGTCGAGGCCCTTGGCGAGCACCCGCGTCATCAAGTCGCGCTCGGTCAGGATGCCCAGCATCGCGCCCGTGCCCTCCATGATGAGCACGCTGCCGCAATTCGCCTTGGTCATCGTGCACGCCGCATCGCGCACGCTCGCCGACGGCCCCAGGCTGACGACGTGGCGCCGGGTCATCGATTGCAGGACGGTGCGTTCCGACATGGCAAGCCTCCTTCCTTCGGGCGCGGCCGCGCGGGCCGCGGGGCTGCGGTTCAGCGCAACCCGGCGTTGATCTTCTCGAGCAGCGCGCTACCCGGGCAGAGGACGTCGCGGCCGAGCGAATGCAGCGGCGCGGCGACGGTGTTGAGCGAGACGTGCAGGTCGGTGGCCAGCGGGTCGAGGTACAGCAGACCGGTGACGATCTCGCCCTGCGCGGCGCGCTGCTGCATGTAGGCGAGGGCGGCGTAGCGGTCGGTGGCGTCGTAGTCGTCGTGGAGCTTGCGCAGGCGCAGCACGGTGCCGTCGTGCTGGGGCACGTCCACCACCTCGCCCGGCGGGTAGCTGGTCGTGATCTCCTCGCCGGGCGTCATGAAGTCGATGCGGCTGACGGCCTCGTTGTGCTGGCGCACGTAGTCGAAGCTCTTGGTGGAGCCGCCGTGGTTGTTGAAGGTCACGCAGGGGCTGATGACATCGATGAACGCGGCGCCGCCGTGCGACATCGCGCCCTTGATCAGCGGCACCAGCTGCTCCTTGTCGCCCGAGAAGCTGCGCGCGACGTAGGTGGCGCCCAGCTGCAGCGCGATGCCGACGAGATCGATCGGGTTGTCGTTGTTGATCGCGCCCTTCTTGCTCTTGGAGCCGCGGTCGGCGGTGGCCGAGAACTGGCCCTTGGTCAGGCCGTAGACGCCGTTGTTCTCGACGATGTAGGCCATGCGCACGCCGCGCCGCAGCGCGTTGGCGAACTGGCCCAGCCCGATCGAGGCCGAATCGCCGTCGCCCGACACGCCGAGATACAGCAGGTCGCGGTTGGCGAGGTTGGCGCCCGTGAGCACCGACGGCATGCGCCCGTGCACGGTGTTGAAGCCGTGCGAGGCGCCGAGGAAGTAGTCGGGCGTCTTGGAGCTGCAGCCGATGCCCGAGAGCTTGGCCACGCGGTGCGGTTCGATGTCCAGCTCCCAGCAGGCCTGCACGATGGCCGCCGAGATCGAGTCGTGCCCGCAGCCCGCGCACAACGTGGAGACGCGGCCCTCGTAGTCGCGCCGCGTGTAGCCGACCTTGTTCTCGTGCAGCGTCGGATGGTGCAGCGCCGGCTTTGCGATGTAGGTCATCAGGAAACCTCCGTGCTTCGCACTGCGGTCAATTCGCCCTTCGGGCGGCCGTGCGGGCTCATGCGCTCACCTTGTCCTTGACCAGCTTCTTGCGGATCGCCATCGCGATGAAGCGCGCGTTGATCGGCGTGCCGTCGAAGTGCAGCACGCGCACCAGGCGCGCGGGGTCGATGTCGAGCTCGTTGACCAGCATCGAGTGCATCTGGCCGTCGCGGTTCTGCTCGACGACGAAGACCTTGTCGTGCGCCATGATGAACTCGCGCACGGACTTCGGGAACGGGAACGCGCGCAGCCGCATCGCGTCGAGGTGGATGTCCTCGGCCTCCAGCACGTCGAGCGCCTCGGCCATCGCGGGGCTGGTCGAGCCGAAGTAGAGGACGCCGGTGCGCGTGGGCCGCGGGGCAGGGCGCACGACCGGCTGGGGCACCAGCGTCGCGGCGGTCTGGAACTTGCGCTGCAGGCGCTCCATGTTGTAGATGTAGTCGGCGCCCTTCTCGGAGTAGCGCGCATACGGGTCGCGCGTGGTGCCGCGCGTGAAGAACGCGCCCTTGCTCGGATGCGTGCCCGGCAGCGTGCGCCAGGGGATGCCGTCGCCGTCGACGTCCTTGTAGCGGCCGAAGTTCGCGCCGGCCTCGAGTTCCTCGGCGCTCATCACCTTGCCGCGGTCGTACTCGCGCGCCGCGTCCCAAGCGAACGGCTTGCACAGGCGCTGGTTCATGCCGATGTCGAGATCGGTCATCACGAAGATCGGCGTCTGCAGGCGGTCGGCGAGATCGAGCGCCGCGGCCGCGTGCTCGAAGCACTCGTGCGGATCCTCGGGGAACAGCAGCACGTGCTTGGTGTCGCCGTGCGACGCGTACGCGCAGGCGAACAGGTCGGACTGCTGCGTGCGCGTGGGCATGCCCGTGGAAGGCCCGCCGCGCTGCACGTCGACGATGGTCACCGGGATCTCGGCGAAGTAGGCCAGGCCGATGAACTCCTGCATCAGCGAGATGCCGGGGCCCGACGTCGCCGTGAACGCGCGCGCGCCGTTCCAGCCCGCGCCGATGGCCATGCCGATCGAGGCGAGCTCGTCCTCGGCCTGCACGATCGCGAAGCGATGCTGGCCCGTCTCCGGGTCGACGCGGAACTTCTCGCAGTATTTCTGGAACGCCTCGGGCACCGACGACGACGGCGTGATCGGATACCACGCCGCCACCGTCGCGCCGCCGTAGACGCAGCCGAGCGCGATGGCGGCGTTGCCGTCGACGAAGATCTGGTCGCCGACGCGGTCGGCCCGGCGCACGCGGATGCCCAGCGGGTGCGCGATGTTCTGCCGCACGTGGTCGCGGCCCAGGTGCAGGGCCTTGATGTTGGAGTCGAGCAGCCGCTCCTTGCCCTTGTACTGCTCGGCGAACAGCTTCTCGAACACGGCCGGCTCCATGTCGAGCAGGGCCGACAGCGCGCCCACGTAGATGATGTTCTTGAACAGCTGGCGCTGGCGCGCGTCGGCGTAGGCGGCGTTGGCGATCTCGGTCAGCGGCACGCCGATCACGTGGACGTCGTCGCGGAAGCGCGAGGGCGGCATCGGGCGCGTGCTGTCGTAGAAGAGGGTGCCGCCCGACTCGATCTCGGCGACGTCGGCCTCCCAGGTCTGCGGGTTCATCGCCACCATCATGTCGACGCCGCCGCGCCGGCCCGACCAGCCCCGCTCGCAGACGCGCACCTCGTACCACGTGGGCAGGCCCTGGATGTTGCTCGGGAAGATGTTGCGCGGGCTCACCGGCACGCCCATGCGCATCACCGCCTTTGCGAACAGCTCGTTGGCCGAGGCCGAGCCCGAGCCGTTGACGTTGGCGAACTTGATGACGAAGTCGTTGACGGCCTGGACGGTCTTCATGCGGCCTCCGTCGCGGTGCTGGCGTCGCGCGCGCAGGGCCCGGCCTGGGTGGTCTCGAGCAGGAACTTCTGCATGTCCCACGCCCCGGTCGGACAGCGCTCGGCGCACAGGCCGCAGTGCAGGCAGACGTCCTCGTCCTTGACCATCACGCGGCCGGTCTTGAGCTCGCGCGAGACGTAGAGATCCTGCGCGAGGTCCAGCGCCGGCGCGTTCAGGCGCGTGCGCAGGTCGGCCTCGTCGCCCGCGGCGGTGAACGTGATGCAGTCCATCGGGCAGATGTCCATGCAGGCGTCGCACTCGATGCAGGTGTCGCGGTTGAAGATGGTCTGCACGTCGCAGTTCAGGCAGCGGCTGGCCTCCTTGAACGCGGTGGCGGCGTCGAAGCCGAGCTCGACCTCCACGCGGATGTCCGCCAGCGCGCGCTCGGCCGCGGCCCAGGGCACCTTGAAGCGCGTGTCGACGGAGACGTCGTTGTGATAGCTCCATTCGTGGATGCCCATCTTCTGCGACATCAGCGAGCTGGTGGGCGGCGGGCGCTGGCGCACGTCCTCGCCGTTGAGGAAGCGGTCGATCGACACCGCGGCCTCGTGCCCGTGCGCCACCGCGGTGATGATGTTCTTCGGGCCCAGCGCGGCGTCGCCGCCGAAGAAGACCTGCGGCAGCGAGGACTGGAAGGTCTCCTTGCCGAGGATGGGCAGGCCGTGGCGGTCGAACGCGATGCCGCAGCCGGGCTCGATCCACGGGAAGGCGTTCTCCTGGCCGACGGCCACGAGCACCGTGTCGCAGGGCACGAACACGTCGGGCTCGCCGGTGGGCACCAGCTCGCGCCGGCCCTGCGCGTCGCGGCGCGCGACGACGCGCTCGAAGCTCATGCCGGTGAGCTTGCCGTTGTCGTGCTCGAAGGCCTTGGGCACGTGGAAGTCGAGGATCGGGATGCCCTCGTGCATCGCGTCCTCCTTTTCCCACGGCGAGGCCTTCATCTCGGCGAAGCCGCTGCGCACGATCACCGTCACCTCGCGGCCGCCGAGGCGGCGCGCCGAGCGGCAGCAGTCCATCGCGGTGTTGCCGCCGCCCAGCACGATCACGCGCTCGCCGACGCTGGTGACGTGGCCGAACGAGACGGAGGCCAGCCAGTCGATGCCGATGTGGATGTCCGCGGCGGCCTCGCGGCGACCGGGGATGTCGAGATCGCGCCCGCGCGGCGCGCCGCAACCCACGAAGATGGCGTCCCAGTCCTGCGCGAGCAGCGCCTGCATCGAGTCGACGCGCTTGCCGGACTCGAACTTGACGCCGAGGTCGAGGATGTAGCCGGTCTCCTCGTCGATCACGGATTCCGGCAGCCGGAAATGCGGGATCTGCGAGCGGATGAAGCCGCCGGCCTGGGCCTCGCCGTCGAACACGGTGACCTCGTAGCCCAGCGGCAGCAGGTCGCGCGCCACCGTCAGCGACGCCGGCCCCGCGCCGACGCAGGCGATGTGCCGGCCGTTGGGCGGCGCGATCGCGGGCATGCGGGCGCGCACGTCGCCCTTGTTGTCGGCGGCCACGCGCTTGAGGCGGCAGATCGCCACCGGCTCGGGCTTCTCGCGGTTGCTCTCCTCGACGCGTCCGCGCCGGCAGGCCGGCTCGCAGGGGCGGTCGCAGGTGCGTCCGAGGATGCCGGGGAAGACGTTGGACACCCAGTTGACCATGTAGGCGTCGGCGTAGCGCCCCTGGCCGATCAGCCGGATGTACTCGGGCACGGGCGTGTGCGCTGGACAGGCCCACTGGCAGTCGACGACCTTGTGGAAGTAGGCGGGAGAAGCACTGTTCGCAAGCTGCACGTTGTCTCCTTTTGCCCAGGCGGGGTGCGACGGCACCGGTCCGGCCCCGCGAGTCTAGGACGATCTCGCGCACTTGGGGTAGCCGCTCTCGTGGTGCTGTGCAGCATCGATTTCGGCCCGCCGCCGCGCGCGGCGGCGTATAACGCGGGGGTTCGCTGTCCAGGAAGCAGGAGCACGCGATGAAGCCCAACGCCAACCTCCCGGCCACCGATGCCGACTTCGCGCGGCTCGACGATTACCACCGCCAGGTGCGCCCGCATCTCGACCGCCTGGCCGCGCTTGCGAGCCGCGTCGAGAACGCGCCGCTGGCGGACCCGGATTGCGCCGAGGCCTGCGCCATCGAGGCCTTCTTCTCGGGCTCGATGCGCGAGCACCACCTGGTCGAGGAGACCAGCGTGTTCCCGACGCTGCTGGCCAGCAGCGACCCCGAACTCGTCACGCTGGTGCGCACGCTGATGCAGGACCACGGCTGGATCGAGCAGGGCTGGATCGAGATCGCGCCGCAGCTGCGCGCGGTCGCGCAGGGCCATCACTGGATCGATCCGGCGGAGTTCTCGCACGGCGCCGAGGTGTTCCTCGAACTCAGCTACGGCCACGCGGCGCTGGAGGACACGGTGATCCACCCGCAGGCGCTCGCGCGCCTCGAAGCCGTGCCGGCGAGGCAGGCGGCCGGCGCCGCGTCCTGAGCGGCCCGGCCGGCGGCCTCAGTGCCGCAGCAGCCAGCCGATCGCCATCGCGACGCCGGCCAGCACCAGCGCCATGCCGGGCACGATGATCGGCACCAGGCGGACGGGGCGCAGCCGCTCGCGCAGCGGGCTGTCCGAGAGCCGCGTGGGCGCGGGATGCTCGGCGTCGGCGAAATGCGGGTGGAAGGCGTCGCTGACGTTGTGGCTCCAGCGATCCCAGGTGTCGTGCATTGAGGACGCGTGCATGGCGAAACCTCCGCGGTGGTGCGTTGACGTTTCCAATGTGCTCCCGTGCGCCGCTGGACGCAACGAGGCGGCGAATGGATGCATCGCCGGCGCGGGTATCGGCGCCGCGCATCCCCACTCGACAGCCGCGCCCGCCGGAAGCAACGAAAATGCGGCCATTGGCGCGCGGCGCCGCCGCGCACGAGAAGGTATCTTTCCCCCATGACCGCATTCAGCTTCTTCTGGCACGACTACGAGACTTTCGGCCGCGTGCCGCGGCGCGATCGTCCGGCGCAGTTCGCCGGCATCCGCACCGACGCCGATCTCAACGAGGTCGGCCGCGAGGTGATGCACTACTGCAAGCCGGCGCCCGATTCGCTGCCCGACCCGGAGTCCTGCCTGCTGACCGGCATCGTCCCGCAGACCTGCCTCGAGCAGGGCCTGCCCGAGCACGCGTTCGCCGCCGAGATCGAGGGCGCGCTGGCGCAGCCCGGCACCATCGGCGTCGGCTACAACACGATCCGCTTCGACGACGAGGTCACGCGCCACCTGTTCTGGCGCAACCTGATCGACCCGTACGCGCGCGAGTGGCAGAACGAGTGCGGCCGCTGGGACCTGCTCGACGTCGTGCGCGCCACCTGGGCGCTGCGCCCCGAGGGCATCGAGTGGCCCAGGCACGAGGACGGCCGGCCGTCGTTCAAGCTGGAGCACCTGACGCAGGCCAACGGCATCGCGCACGAGGCGGCGCACGACGCGCTGTCCGACGTCCGCGCCACCATCGCGCTGGCCCGCCTCATCAAGACGAGGCAGCCGCGCCTGTGGGACTTCTGCCTGAAGCTGCGCCGCAAGGAGGCCGTGTGGGCCGAGATCGGCGCGGCGCGGCCGTTCCTGCACATCTCGGGCATGTTCGGCGTGGAGCAGGGCTGCATGGCCATCGTCTGGCCGCTGGCCGCGCATCCCACCAACAAGAACGAGCTGCTGGTGTGGGATCTCGCGCACGATCCGCAGCAGCTCGCCGGCCTCGACGCCGAGACGCTGCGCCAGCGCATCTTCACGCGCTCAGCCGACCTGCCCGAGGGTGTCGCGCGCCTGCCGATCAAGAGCATCCACGCCAACAAGTCGCCGATCGTCGTCGGCAACCTGAAGACGCTCAGCGCCGAGACGGCCGCGCGCCACTCGATCGACGTCGAGCGCGCGCTGGCGCACGCGCAGGCCGCGCCCGACATCGCCGCGCTGATGCAGGGGGCCTGGCGCGAGGTCTACGCGCGGCCGGGCGCGACGTCGCCGGTCGACGTCGACGAGGACCTGTACGGCGGCTTCGTGGGCAACGACGACCGGCGCAAGCTGGAGCGCCTGCGCCAGCTCTCGGGCGAGCAGCTCGCCGGCCAGCGCGTCGCGTTCGACGATGCGCGGCTGGAGGAGATCCTGTTCCGCTACCGCGCCCGCAACTTCGCCGACACGCTCAGCGCGCAGGAGAACGAGCGCTGGATCGACCACTGCAGCGCCCGCCTGCACGAGGGTGCCGGCGGCGCGACGACGCTGTCGCAATTCTTCGAGCGCATCGACCAGTTGAACGAGGAGGCCGACGAGCGCGGCCAGGAGATCCTGGGCGCGCTCTACGACTATGCCGAGCAGATCGCGCCGCCGCTGCGGGAGGGCGCATGACGACGGTTCGCGTCGCGGTCGTCGGCGCCGGTGCCGTCGGCTGCTACTACGGCGGCATGCTCGCGCGCGCGGGCGTGCCCGTGACGCTGATCGGCCGGCCCGTCCACGTCGAGGCAATGAAGCGGGACGGCCTGCGGCTGACGACCGCGACCTCCGACGACCGCATCCCGGTCGACGCCAGCACCGACATCGCCGCCGTCGCCGGTGCCGCGCTGGTGCTGGTGTGCGTCAAGTCCACCGACACCGAGTCCACCGCCGCCGAGCTCCGCGCGCATCTCGCGCCCGACGCCCGCGTGCTGAGCCTGCAGAACGGCGTCGACAACGCGCCGCGGCTGCAGGCGGCGCTGCAGCGGCCGGTCGCGGCGACGGTGGTCTACGTCGGCTGCGAGATGGCCGGCCCCGGCCACGTGCGCCACCTCGGCCGCGGCGAACTGGTCATTCCGGCGGACATCGGCGTGCCGGTCGAGGATCCGGGCCTGACCTCGGCCGACATCGTGGCGCTGTTCGCGCGTGCGGGCGTGCCGGTGCAGGTCTCCGACAACGTGCTCGGCGAGTCGTGGGGCAAGCTGGTGATCAACTGCGGCTACAACGCCATCTCCGCGATCACCGACACGGACTACGGCCACATGATGGCGCGCCCCGACATCGCGGCGACCGTGCACGGCGTCGTCGACGAATGCCTCGCCGTGGCCGCCGCGCTGGGCATCACGGTGCCTGGCGACTCGCATGCGGGAATCGACCGCATCGCCGCGACGATGCCGGGGCAGGTGTCGTCCACCTGCCAGGACCTGCGCCGCGGCAAGCCGACCGAGATCGATCACCTCAACGGCCATGTCGTCGCCGAGGGCGAGCGGGTGGGCATGGCCACGCCGCTCAATCGGACGCTTCAGGCGCTGGTCAAGGCGCTGGAGGCGAAGAGGGCGGCCTGAGTCCGCGCCTCTCCGAACGACAGGGTCGATGCTGGCGACGCGCATGCGGCAGCGCTGACGGCGAGCCGGCCGCCCCGAGTCGGCGCTCGAGGCGTCAGCGCAGGCTCGGCGCGAGGTGCTGGAACGGCTCCTGCACCGGCGCCGACGGTGCCGGCTTGGGCGACGGAATGCGCTGGATCGGCAGCGACTGCCCCGGCGGGGGCGGCGGCACCGGCTGCAGCAGGATCGCGTTCGGGCTCGACGGCTGCATCGTGGTCGTGCTCGTGTCCACGGGCTCCGACGCGGCCTGCTGCGGCGAGCCGGCCACCTGCACCGATGGCGGGTTGCCGGGTTCCATGCCGAGGTACGAGATGTAGCCGCCGCCGACGAACTCGTCGTAGAGCCAGTCGCCCTGCACGTCCTGCACGCCGGGCGGCGTCGGCAGCGGCACCACCGGCTCGTTCTTGAGCGCGGCCTTCATGTAGTCGATCCAGATCGGCAACGCCAGCGTCGCGCCGAACTCCTTCGCGCCCAGGCTGGTGTTGTCGTCGCGGCCCATCCAGACGACCGTCGTGATCTTCGGCTGGAAGCCGGCGAACCAGGTGTCGACGGCGTCGTTGGTGGTGCCGGTCTTGCCGTAGATGTCGCTGCGCTTGAGCGTGGCCTGCGCCTTCGCGCCGGTGCCGGTGCGCGCCACCTCGTTGAGCAGGCTGGCCATCACGAAGGCGTTGCGTGCCGGGATGATGCGCGTGTCCTCGCTCGGGGGGTCGGCCAGCTTGGGCGCCTCGAACAGCACCTTGCCCTGGGCATCGGTGATCTTCTCGATGAAGCGCGGCATCACGCCGTAGCCGCCGTTGGCGAAGCTCGCGTAGGCGCGCGCCATCTGCATCGGCGTGACGCTGCCGGCGCCGAGCGCGAGCGTGAGGTTCTCGGGCTGCTTGCTGGCGTCGAGGCCGAACTGGCCGGCCCAGTTGCGCACGGTGTTGATGCCCAGGTTCTGCACCACGCGGATGCTGACCAGGTTCTTCGACTTGGCCAGCGCCTGGCGCAGCGAGATCGGGCCCATCAGCGGCTCGTCGTCGTCCTTCGGGTCCCAGTGCTTGCCGCCGGTCAGCGCGTCGTCGATGCTGATGGGCGCGTCCATGACCTGCGTGGCCGGCATGATGCCGTGCTCCAGCGCCGCCGAGTAGATCAGCGGCTTGAAGCTGGAGCCGGGCTGGCGCCAGGCGCTCGTGACGTGGTTGAACTGGCTGTGCGAGAAGTCGAAGCCGCCGACCAGCGCGCGCACCTGGCCCGTCGCCGAATCGAGCGACACCAGCGCGCCCTGCACGTCCGGCCATTGCGTGATGCGCCATTCGCTCTTGTAGCCGTTCTCGCCGTTGGTGCGCATCACGCGGATGATCGCGCCGCGTTCGATGACGAGGTCTTCAGGCGCCTTGGGCTTGAGCGCCGCCTGCACGCCGCGCAGCGCGTCGCCGGTCAGGTGCAGCGTCTCGCCGCTGGCCAGGATCGCGACGACCTCCTTCGGACTCGCGTGCGTGACGACGGCCACGCGCAGGTCGTCGTCGTCGGGATGGTCGTGCAGCGCGGTGGCCGCGGCGGCGTCGATGTCGGCGTCGGTGTCGGGCAGGTCCTCGTTGTCCTCGGGGCCGCGGTAGGCCTGGCGGCGGTCGAAGTCGATCACGCCCTTGCGCACGGCGGCCTGCGCGGCGGCCTGGTCGGTGGAGACCAGCGACGTCGTCACCTTCAGGCCCTGCGAATACGCGGCCTCGCCGAAGCGCTGCACGACCTGCTGGCGCACCATCTCGGCCAGGAATTCGGCCACGACCGGCGGCGTCCAGTGGCCGGTGATCTTCAGCGGCTGCTTCTTCGCGGCTTCGTACTGCGCGTCGTCGAGCACGCCCGTCTCGTGCATGCGCAGCAGCACGACCAGCTGGCGCGCCTTGGCCTTCTCGAAGTGCTCGGTCGGATCGGCGCCGCCCGGGTTCTTCGGCAGCCCGGCCAGCATCGCGGCCTCGGCGGCGGTGAGCTCCTTCGACGGCTTGCCGAAGTAGGTCAGCGACGCCGCCTCGAAGCCGTACGCATGCTGGCCCAGGTAGATCTGGTTCATGTACAGCTCGAGGATCTGGTCCTTCGTCAGGTGCCGCTCGATCTTCAGCGCCAGCAGCGCCTCCGCGAACTTGCGCGACCAGGTCTGCTTGCGGCTCAGGAAGAAGTTGCGCGCCACCTGCTGCGTGATGGTGGACGCGCCCTCGCGCTTGTGGCGGAACACGTTGGCGAACAGCGCGCGCACGATGCCCTTGACGCTGACCCCACTGTGGTTGCGGAAGTCGGCGTCCTCGGTCGCGATCAGCGCGCTCTTGAGCACGTCGGGGAACTGGTCCACCGGCATGAAGCGGCGCCGCTCGGGCCCGAACTGCGCGAGCTCGATGCCCTCGCGGGTGACGATCTCCAGCGGCTGGCGCGGCTGGTAGTGGGTGATCTCGTCGAGCTCGGGCAGCTGTTCGGAGACGACGACGATGGCGGCGATCAGCGCCACGAGGAACGCGCAGACGATGAAACCGCTGACCCATGCGATGGTCAACCACTGTTCCCGGGAAGGCTTCTTGAGCACGGTGCAGGCCGCCGCGGCGGCAAAGCAGACAAGACGTCGACTTTAAGCGACGCTGAAGGCCGCGCTGTGTCCGCGCGTAGCCTGCGGCCGAGTTGCGTGAAAAGTATCGCCGGACGCGCCCCCGGGACGCGCCGCCCGCGACAAATTCAGGCCTTCAGCTGCGCCGTCAGCTCCTTGCTCGCCTGCATCAGCCGGTTGCCCAGCATCGCGCTGCGGGCCGGCCCGAGGCGCGAGCGCAGCGCCGCGATGCTGATCGACGCCACCGGCGCCTCGTTGGCATCGTAGACGACCACGCCGATCGCCCAGCTGTCCTCGAACACCATGCCCGGCTGCAGGCAGTAGCCGCGCTCGCGCGTGTCGCGCACGAGCGAGAGCACGCTGGCGTCGGTGCAGCGCGGGAACTTCTCGGCGCGCAGCGCGGCGTTGCGCGCGAGGACGTCGGCGACGACATCGTCCGGCAGCGCCGCCAGGATCGCGCAGCTGCCCGCGCCCACGCCCAGCGGCCAGCGGTCGCCCGGCTTGATCAGCTGGTTGCGGATCGGGAAGTCGCCCTCGTCGCGCGACAGGCAGATGCTCTCGTGGCCGTGCAGCACGGTGAAGAACACGGTGTCGCCCGACTCGGCCGCCAGCGCGCGCAGCATGCCCGCCGCCTGCCGCTGCAGCTCGTAGCTCGGCTCGGCGGCCAGGCCGACGGCGAAGGCCTCCGGCCCGAGGCGATAGCGGCCGGCGGCGCGGTCGTGCAGCACGAAGCCCTCGTCGACCAGCGTGCGCGTCAGGCGGATCGCGGTCGTCTTGTTCAGGCCCAGCCGATGGCCGATCTCGCCCATGCGCAGGCCGCCCGGGCCGACGCGCGTGAGCAGGCGAAGGACGGCCAGGCCGCGGCGCAGCGTCTGCGCGCCGGCGGTCTCCGGGCGCTCCTGCTCGCGAGCCGGCGCGACGCCCTCGGCGGACGCCGCAGGGTGCGCGGCGTCGACCAGCCTCAGCGCGGGCTCCGCGGTCATTGCGTGCCGGCCGCGGCGTTGCGGCGCAGCGTGGGCAGGCCGACGCCCGCCGCGTCGAAGCCGCCGTCGACCGCGAGGAACTGGCCGTTGATGAAGCTCGCGTCGCTGCTGCACAGGAAGCCGACCGTGTTGGCCATCTCCTCGGGCGTGCCGTAGCGGCCCAGCGGGATGGCGTCGTGGTAGTCGGAGCGGATCGCCACGCTGTGCACGAGCTTGGCCATCTCGGTCTCGACCGGCCCCGGGCAGATCGCGTTGACGCGGATGCCGACGTCGCCGAGCTCCACCGCCAGCTGCTTGGTCAGGTGAAGAAGCGCGGCCTTGCTGGTGCCGTAGGCCACGCGCAGCGTGCTCGCGCGCAGGCCCGAGATCGACGCGATGTTGACGATCGCGCCGCCGCCGGCCTTGATCATCTCGGGCACGCAGGCCTGGGTGCAGAGGAACGCGCCGTCGAGGTTGGTGGTCAGCACATCGCGGAACTCGGCGTAGCTGGTCTGCATCACCGGCTTGAACACCGCGATGCCGGCGTTGTTGACCAGCTTGTCGATGCGGCCGAACTTGGCAACGACCTGCGCGACGCCGGCGGCGACCTGCCGGGGGTCGCGCACGTCGGCATGCACCGCGAGCACGGCGTCGGGGCGGTCGAAGGCGGCGACGCTGCGCTCCAGCGTCTGCTGGTCGATGTCCAGCAGCGCGATGCGATGTCCGCGATCGAGGAACCATTGGCCGATGGCCAGGCCGATGCCGCGCGCGCCTCCGGTGACGATCGCGACGGGGGAAGTGGCGGTGACGGGAGTGGATGGGCTCAAGGTGGTCTCCAGGATGTGGGTTCAGGCGGCCGACGGCAGCCACTCTTCGAGCGTCACTTCGAACGTGACGCACACGGGATTCGCGCCGGCGACGAACGGGCCGCCGTGCACATGGCCTTCGGTGTCGGCGACGATGCCGGTGATGGCGGCGCGCAGCGAGCCGTCGGCCTGCTGGCGCACCTCGCCGGCCAAGCTGACGATCTCGACCGCCGGCCCGCGCACCTGGCGCGTGCCGCCGCCGGGCGCGACGAAGCAGGCGTCGACCAGGCTGCCCAGCGCGCCGCGCACGAACGCGTGGCGGAAGCCCTCGGCGGCGCACAGCTTCTCGATGCTCAGCACCACGTCTTCGTTGGGCGCGACGCGCGCGTACGCGACGCGGCCCATCTGGCCGGCCTCGACGAGTCGGACTTCAGACTGCATGGTTCGTCTCCTCCACGTCGTTGGCCGCGAACGGGCGCATCAGCGGCATGTGGGTTTCCTCGTCGTGCGTGATGCGCAGCTCGATGCCGTCCAGCGAGGTCGCCAGCACCGCGATGGGCGCATCGGCGACGGTGCTGCGGTCGACCACGACGTGGCCGCCGCGCACGTTGCCGTCCGCGCACACGAACGTGGCGTGGCAGTGGACGATGGCCTCGCCGCGCGCGTTCTTGCCGAGCGTCGCGTTGCCGAAGATCAGCGTCGCGGCGCCGGCGTCGATCGGCCGCGTGTAGTTGGCCACGCGCTCGCCGGTCGGGTCGGGCGGGGCGACGCAGTAGAGCAGCTTCGCGAGCCGGCCGCCCAGGATCGTCATCGACGCGGCGTGCACGCCCAGCAGCATCAGCGGCTCGATGATCGCGTCCTGCAGCGTGCGGCCCGGCGCCAGCCCGAGGCGGAAATGGCGGCCCTGGTTCGCATGTCGGTGCTCGATGCGGATCGGGCCGACCGGCCCCGGATGCACCAGCGTGCGTGGGCGGGGCAGGGCAAGCGCGTGGGTGAACTCCGTCATCGTGTCTCCAGCGCGCTCGTGGCGCGTCAACTTCCAGGTGCCGCCTCGGGTGGCGAGGGGTTCGGTATGTGGCGCAGTCTAGGAAACGGCTTCAATTTGAGGAAGTTTGCAATTCCTATCGATTGATCCAAAATCCAGATCGATGGAAATGCGTCATCTCCGCTGCCTGGTCGCTGTCGCCGAGGAACTGCACTTCGGGCGGGCCGCCACGCGCCTCAACTTGTCGCAGCCGCCGGTGAGCCTGGCGATCAAGGAGCTCGAGGCCGAGCTGGGCGTCACGCTGTTCGAGCGCAGCTCGCGCCGCATCGCGTTGACGCGCGAGGGCGAGGAGGCGCTGCACGACGCGCGGGCCGTGCTCGCGCGGGCCGACCTGCTGAAGCGTCGTGCGCGTGATTCGGCGCAGGGGCAGTCCGGGGCGCTGGCCATCGGCTTCATCAGCCTGGCGGCCTACTCGTTCCTGCCGGATTCGCTGCGCCGCTTCATGGCCGACTACCCGAAGGTCAAGGTGGCGCTGCACGAGTCCACCACCGACCAGATGCTCGCCGAGCTCGAGATCGGCGCGCTCGACCTCGGGCTGATCTTCGCGTCGCCGGGCATGTCGCCGACGCTGGCCTACCGGCCCACGCAGCGCGAGGCGCTGGTCATCGCGCTGCCCGAGCGCCATCCGCAGGCGAAGTCGCCGCAGGTCGCGCTCGAGAAGCTCGCGCACGAGCGCTTCCTCGGCTTCGAGCGCCACTACGGCCCGATGATCTTCGACGCGATGGTGGCCACCTGCATGCGCCACGGCTTCAGCCCGGAGCTGTTCCCGGCGCGCCAGATGCACACCATCGTCAGCCTGGTGTCGGGCGGCATCGGCGTCGCGCTGGTGCCGGCCTCGGTCAAGGCGCTGCACCGCGAGGGCGTGGTCTACCGCAACATCAAGGGCGAGCGCACGCTGGTGGAGACCGGGGCCGCCTGGCGGCAGGCGGACGACTCGACGCTGGTGCAGGCCTTCGTCGAGTACCTGCCGCGCCTCTAGCCGAAGTCGACTTCGTCGCTGCGTTGGAGGACGTTCGTCGGGACGCCGGCGATCAGCCCTTGGCGCCCGACGCGGCGTGCTCCGCCGGCAAGGCCTGGCTCACCGTGAGCCGCAGCGCCGTCAGCGCATTGATCACGGTGTCGTTGGCGGCGAGCGCCTGTTCGAGCGCGCGCACGAACTCGCGCGGGTCGACGTCGTTCATGCGCGCGTCCGTCACCGCGCTGACGAAGCGGGGCCCGTCGAACAGCGCCGTCGACCGCGCCGAGATCGCCTCGCGCTGCTGCGCGTAGGCGGCCGTGATGCGAGCCAGCGACGCGTCCTCGATGTAGGTCGCGGACTGGTTGGCGACGGCGACGTCCCAGGCCTCGTGGCGCAGCGTCGGCGTGTGCAGGCCGATATCCAGTTGTCCGGAGTTGACGAGCTGCGCGATCTCGGCGGCCACTTCCGGCCGCGCCTTGCCGGCCTGCAGCTCCTGGATCAGGTGCTCGGACAGGCGGCGCAGCGGCGCGCGGGTCTGCTCGTTCGCGGCGATCGTCTTGCTGATCTGGGCGACGTTGTCGCGCAGCTCGACCTCGATCGCATGCTGCGCGGCTTCCGCGGCGTGCGCGTGGTGCATGCGTTCCAGCACGGCCTCCAGGCCGAGCGCGGTCAGCACGCTGAGCACGATCATCAGGTAGTGCGTGATGAACTCCTTGGCGGAGTGCATGGACACCTTCGGGGGTTCGATGTGCATGGGGTCCTCGTCGTTGGCGCGCGGCGGGGGCTGCTGCGATGGCGCGGGCCATTATCGCCAGCGGTGGCCTCGTCGCCTCGTGAAATCCCGCGGACACCACACCATCATGTGAACCGTTTTCTCCATTGCCGCGCTGCAACACGCATGTCACGCCAGGCCCACGCTGCGCAGAATCGCTTCATCGAACCGCGCCGCCGAATCCGCGAGTCCACAGTCTGAACCGACTCGCGCAGGCCGCCCGCCGCGAACAACCGCAACACCACGGAGACACCATGAACAACGCCCACATCATCGGCTGGGGCCACACGCCCTTCGGCAAGCTCGACGCCCTCGACATGGAGCAGCTGATCCGCGACGCCGCGCTGCCCGCCGTGGCCAGCGCCGGCCTCGAGCTGTCGGACATCGACGGCATCTTCGTCGGCCACTTCAACGGCGGCTTCGTGCAGCAGGACTTCAGCGGCTCGCTGGTGGCCGTCGCGATCCCCGAGTTCCGGCACGTGCCCGCGGTGCGCGTGGAGAACGCCTGCGCCACGGGCTCGGCCGCGATCTGGGCCGCGCTCGACGCGGTCGGGTCCGGCCGCGTCAAGCACGCGCTGGTGGTGGGCATGGAGAAGATGAACACGCTGCCCAGCCAGCAGATCGGCGACACCCTGCTCAAGTGCTCGTACGTCAAGGAAGAGGCCGATACCCCCGGGGGGTTCGCGGGCGTGTTCGGCGACATCGCCGGCGTCTACTTCGAACGCTTCGGCGACCAGAGCGACGCGCTGGCGATGATCTCGGCCAAGAACCACGAGAACGGCGTGCGCAACCCGCTCGCGCACATGAAGCGCGACCTCGGCTTCGACTTCTGCCGCAACGTCTCCGAGAAGAATCCGTTCGTGGCCGGTCCGCTCAAGCGTTCCGACTGCTCGCTCGTGTCCGACGGTGCCGCGGCGCTGGTGATCTCGCGCGATCCGGTCAGGGGCGCGGTGTTCCGGCCGGTGCGCTGGCGCTCGCGCACGCAGGTCAACGAGTACCTGCCGCTGTCGCGCCGCGACCCGACGAAGTTCGAGGGCGCGGCGCTCGCATGGCAGAAGGGCCTGGATGCCGCGGGCATCACGCTGTCCGACCTGCACTTCGTGGAGACGCACGACTGCTTCACGATCGCCGAGCTGCTCGAGTACGAGGCCATGGGCCTGCGCGGCCACGGCCAGGGCGCGCGCGCGATCCTCGACGGCGACACGCGGCGCGACGGCAAGCTGCCGGTCAATCCGTCGGGCGGCCTGAAGTCGCGCGGGCATCCGATCGGCGCGACGGGCGTGTCGCAGCACGTGATGGCCGCGATGCAGCTGACCGGCACGGCCGGCGACATGCAGCTGCCGCGTGCCGGCCTCGGCGCGGTCTTCAACATGGGCGGCGCGGCCGTCGCGAACTACCTGAGCGTGCTGGAGGCCGCGTGAACAAGGCGCAGGTCTGCAACCTGTCGCAACTGCTGCGCCAGACCGCCGCGCTGCATCGCGACCGCGCGGGCCTGATCCAGGGCGAGCAGCAGTGGACGTGGGGCGAGATCGACCGCCGCGTCGACGCGATGGTCGCGGCGCTGCGGTCGCTGGGCATCCGCAAGGGCGACCGGCTGCTCGTGCAGTCGCGCAACACGCTGGCGATGTTCGAGAGCTGCTGGGTCGCGTTCCGGCTCGGCGCGGTGTGGGTGCCGGTGAACTTCCGGCTGACGCCGCCGGAGGTCGCGTACCTCGGCGCGTCCAGCGGCGCCGTCGCGATGCTGGTCGACGAGGGCTTCGAGGCGCACGTCGCCGCGGTGCGCGAGGCCTCGCCTGCGCTGCGCGTCGTCATCCCGATGGGCGGCGGCCAGGCCGGCGAGTTGAACTGGGAGGCGCTGGTCGCGGCGCATCTCGGCGCCGAGCCCTCCGAGGCCGGCGTCGACGCCGACGACCCGCTGTGGTTCTTCTACACCTCGGGCACGACCGGACGGCCCAAGGCCGGCATGCTGACGCACGGCCAGATGGCCTTCATCGTCGCCAACCACCTGGCCGACCTGATCCCGGGCACCACCGAGCATGACGTCTCGATCGCCGTCGCGCCGCTGTCGCACGGCGCGGGCATCCACGCGCTGCTCAACGTCGCGCGCGGCGCGGCCACGGTGCTGCTGCCGTCCGAGAAGCTCGATCCCGCGACGTTCTGGGAACTGGTCGAGCGCCATCGCGTGACGAACCTGTTCACGGTGCCCACCATCGTCAAGATGCTGGTCGAACATCCGGCGGTCGACGCGCACGACCACTCGTCGCTGCGCTACGTGATCTACGCCGGCGCGCCGATGTACCGCGCCGACCAGCAACGCGCGCTGCGCACGCTGGGCCCGGTGCTGGTGCAGTACTTCGGGCTGGGCGAGGTGACGGGCTGCATCACGGTGCTGACGCCTTCGATGCACTCGGCCGACGACGAGTCGCCCAACGCCAACGTCGGCTCGTGCGGCCGGCCGCGCACTGGCATGGAGGTGGCGATCCTCGATGCCGACATGCATCGCGTGCCGGTCGGCGAGGTCGGCGAGATCTGCTGCCGCGGGCCGGGCGTGTTCGCGGGCTACCACGACAACGCCGAGGCCACCGCCAAGGCGCTGCGCGGCGGCTGGTTCCACACCGGCGACCTCGGGCGTGTCGACGCGCGCGGCCTGCTGTACATCACGGGCCGCGAGTCCGACATGTACATCTCGGGCGGCTCGAACGTCTACCCGCGCGAGGTCGAGGAGGTGCTGCTGACGCATCCGGGCGTCGCCGAGGTGGCGGTGCTGGGCGTGCCCGACGCGAAGTGGGGCGAGGTCGGCGTGGCGGTGGTCGTCGCGCGCGACGGCGTGGCCTGCGACGCCGAGTCGCTGCTCGCGCATCTCGACGGCCGCTGCGCGCGCTATCGCTGGCCGCGCCACATCTTCTTCTGGGATGCGCTGCCCAAGTCCGGCTACGGCAAGGTGACCAAGAAGGACGTCCGCGAACAACTCTTCGCAAGCGGCCAATTGTGGGAAACCACAGAGTTGGGGAAGACGAGGGAATCCTCCCACGCCTGAGCCCTCACAATCATCGGCACAGCCGATTTCGCGACCGGGCCGGAGGGTGCGGCGCGACAGGATCATCCACAAGAACGGAGACAACGACATGCAACTTTCCCGCCGCCAGATCCTCGCCGGCGCCGCCGGCACCCTCGCGTTGCCCAGCATCGGCGCGTTCGCGCAGAAGGCCGAGTTCACGTACAAGTACGCGAACAACCTGCCCGTCACGCACCCGATGAACGTGCGCGCCAAGGAGATGGCCGAGGCCATCCGCGCCGAGACCAAGGGGCGGGTCGAGATCCAGATCTTCCCGAGCAGCCAGCTCGGCTCCGACACCGACACCCTCAGCCAGCTGCGCGCCGGCGGCGTCGACTTCTTCACGCTGTCCGGCCTGATCCTGGGCACGCTGGTGCCCGCCGCGCAGATCAACGGCGTCGGCTTCGCGTTCCCCAACTACGACACCGTGTGGAAGGCGATGGACGGCGAGCTCGGCGCGTGGATCCGCGCGCAGATCGCCAAGAAGGATCTCGTCGTGATGGACAAGATCTGGGACAACGGCTTCCGCCAGACGACGTCCTCCGTCAAGCCGATCGCGAGCCCGGACGACTTCAAGGGCTTCAAGATCCGCGTCCCGCCGTCGCCGCTGTGGAGCTCGATGTTCAAGGCCTTCGACGCGTCGCCGACCTCGATCAACTTCGCCGAGGTGTATTCCGCGCTGCAGACCAAGGTGGTCGAGGGCCAGGAGAACCCGCTGGCCATCATCGCCACGGCCAAGCTCTACGAGGTACAGAAGTACTGCTCGCTGACCAACCACATGTGGGACGGCTTCTGGTTCCTCGCCAACAAGGCGTCCTGGGAGAAGCTGCCGCCCGACCTGCGCACCATCGTCGCCAAGCACATCAACGCGGCCGGCATGAAGGAACGCGCGGACGTCGCCGAGCTCAATGCCAACGTGCAGAAGGATCTCGCGTCAAAGGGCATGGTCTTCAACACGACCAACGCGGCCCCGTTCCGCGAGCACCTGCGCAAGGCCAACTTCTACAGCGACTGGAAATCGAAGTTCGGCGACGAAGGCTGGGCGGTCCTCGAACGCAGCGTCGGCAAGCTGTCGTAAATCATGAAGCCCGTCCGACTCGACGAGCTGCCGCTCGCCACGCATGACGCGCTCGGGCATGCGCTGCCCGAGGCCGCGAACGGCCCCATCGTCACGCAGACCACGCCGCAGCGCGGCTGGCTTGCGCGCATCGACCGCGGGCTGGGCTGGCTGGTCGAAGTGCCGGCGGCGCTGCTCGTGGTGGCCGACATCGGCGTGCTGCTGGCGGGCGTCGTCGCGCGCTTCGTGCTGCACAGCCCGCTCGTCTGGTCGGACGAACTCGCGTCGATCCTGTTCCTGTGGCTGGCGATGTTCGGCGCGGTCATCGCGTTGCGGCGCGGCGAGCACATGCGCATGACGGCCATCGTCGCGCGGCTGTCGCCGGGCGGGCGCGCGCTGATGGAGGCCGTGGCCACCTGCGCCTGCCTCGCGTTCCTGGCGCTGGTGCTGCGGCCCGCGTGGCAGCACGCGTCGGACGAGGGCGACATCACCACGTCCGCGCTCGAGATCTCCAACCTGTGGCGCGAGATCGCCATGCCGATCGGCATCGCGTTGATGGGCACCTTCGCGATCCTGCGGCTGCTGCGCGAGGCGAATGCGAAGCACATCGTGACGGCGCTCGTGATCGTGGGCGGGCTCTGCGCGGCGTTCTGGCTCGGGCGCCATGCGTTCGACGACCTGGGCCGGCTGAACCTGCTGATCTTCTTCGTGGGCGTGGCCGCCGGCAGCGTGCTGGCCGGCATCCCGATCGCGTTCGCGTTCGGCCTGGGCACCTTCGGCTACCTCGCGCTGTCCACCGGCACGCCGATGTCGGTGATGGTGGGCCGCATGGACGAGGGCATGTCGCACCTGATCCTGCTGGCGGTGCCGCTGTTCGTGTTCCTCGGGCAGTTGCTCGAGGCAACCGGCATGGCGCGCGCGATGGTCGCCTTCCTGGCCGGCCTGCTCGGGCACGTGCGTGGCGGACTGCAGTACGTGCTGGTCGGCGCGATGTACCTCGTGTCCGGCATCTCGGGTGCGAAGGCCGCCGACATGGCCGCCGTCGCCCCTGCGCTGTTTCCCGAGATGAAGGCACGCGGCGCCGACGAGGGCGAGCTCGTCGCGCTGCTCGCGGCCACCGGCGCGCAGACCGAGACGGTGCCGCCGAGCCTCGTCCTGATCACCATCGGTTCGGTCACGGGCGTGTCGATCGCGGCGCTGTTCACCGGCGGCCTGCTGCCGGCGCTGGTGCTGGGCCTGATCCTGTGCGCGGTCGTCGGCTGGCGCAGCCGCGGCGAGGACCTGTCCGGCGTGCCGCGCACGCCGTGGAAGAAGAACATCAAGCTGTTCGCGATCGCGTTCCCGGCGCTGGCGCTGCCGTTCCTGATCCGCGCCGCGGTGGTGGGAGGCGTGGCCACGGCCACCGAGGTCTCGACCATCGGCATCGCCTACGCGCTGATCGTCGGCGCCGCGATCTACCGCCAGATGAAGTGGCGCAACCTCGGCCGGATGCTGGTCGGCACCGCGGCGTTGTCGGGCGCGATCCTGCTGATCATCGGCACCGCCACGGCGATGGCCTGGGGCCTGACGCAGTCGGGCTTCTCGGGCTGGCTCGCCACGACGATGGCCGGTCTTCCGGGCGGGGCGCCCATGTTCATGGCGGTCTCGATCCTCGCGTTCGTCGTCCTCGGCTCGGTGCTCGAGGGCATCCCGGCGATGGTGCTGTTCGGCCCGCTGCTGTTCCCGATCGCGCGCCAGCTCGGGATCAACGACGTGCACTACGCGATGGTCGCCACGCTCGCGATGGGCCTGGGCCTGTTCGCGCCGCCGCTCGGCGTGGGGTACTACTCGGCCTGCGCCATCGCGCGCGTCAACCCCGACCGCGGCATCCGGCCGCTGATGGGCTACATGGCCGCGCTGCTGATCGGCACGATCATCGTCGCGGCCGTGCCCTGGCTGTCGACCGGCTTTCTCTGACACCGACGACGCGCGGCCTCGCGCGCGAGGCCGCCCAATGAAAAACGCCCGGCGCGTGCCGGGCGTCGTCATGCTGCTTCGCTCAGGTCAGCGCGGAACGCAGTTGGGTTGCACCCCGATCGCATTCGAAGTCTGTTGCTTCAGGTTGATGGTGCTGCATCTACCGCCGCCGCCGCCACCACCACCACCGCCGCCACCGCCCGTGCCGCCGATGACGTGCGTGACGGTGTCGGTCGTGGTCCAGCCGCCGCTCCACTGCAGGTCATGGACGTGGCCGTCGGTGCCGAAGTAGAAGATGCCGTTGACGCCGTTGTCCGTCGCCGAGCTCAGCGCGGAGCCGGGGGTGGCGTTGACCGAGCGCGTGTTGCCGGAGATGTCGGTCGACGACCAGCCGCCCGCCCAGGCGATCTCGCGGATGTGGTCGTTGTTGTCCTCGTAGTAGATGCGGAAGCTGTCGCCGCTCAGCTTGAACGAGGTCAGGCCGCTGCCGGGCGAAGCGACCGGGTTGCCGCCGCTGACGTCGGTGGTCTCCCAGGCGCCGGTGGAGCCGGAGCCGCCCAGTTCGCGGAC
Organism: Scleromatobacter humisilvae; assembly: GCF_023231945.1. Lineage (GTDB taxonomy): Bacteria > Pseudomonadota > Gammaproteobacteria > Burkholderiales > Burkholderiaceae_C > Scleromatobacter > Scleromatobacter humisilvae. Next base: position 135,368 of record NZ_JAJLJH010000001.1, on the reverse strand, counting down.
GTGCGAGCTGGCATCGATGAAGTAGACGCGCTCCGTGTACGAATTCAGGGCGACCGACGTGAGCGGCGAGCCGTTGAGCGCGGGTTGGGCATTGGTCGCCGCCGTGATGTCGCGCCAGCGCCAGGCACCGTTGACGATGGCGAATTCATCGACGTGGCCGATGACGTCGATGTAGTAGACGGCCGGGTTGGTGCCGTCGAGCGTCAGGGCCGTCAGCGACGAGTTGGCGGCCGCCAGGCGCGCGCCGGCGATGTTGCCGCCGAGGTCGACGGTCGGCCAGTTGCCGTAGTAGCTGCTCGTGACCTGCGAGACCTGGATGACGTGGTTGTTGGCGATGTAGTAGAACTTGTTCCCGCCCGCGGCCACGCTCGTCAGCGCCGAGCCCGGCGTCGCCGGGACGCCGGTGGCGGGCGTGCCGCCGGTGCTGACCGCGGTGAGGTCGGTGTCGACCGCGCCGACGCCCAGCGCGCTGCTGGTCACCAGGTGCAGGTGGTTGTCGGTGCCGAGGTAGCCGACGCCCGCGGTCACGGTCGACGGGATCGCGAAGCCTGTCGTCGCGGCCGCCGCGACGCTGTTGCCGAGGGTGGTCGGCAGCCAGTTGCCGTACGGCGTCTCCCAGGTGGCCTGGCCCGAGCCGACCGTGTAGAAGCCCACGCCCTGCGAGCCGAAGTTGAACGCCTGCAGCGGAGCGGTGGTGGCCGCGCCCGCGGCCTGGCTGGCGAGGGCGGCGATGGCCATCGCCGTCAAGGTGAATCGAATCTTCATGTTTCCTCTTCCTGTGGTTTCTGGTGGCGACTGCAGGAGTCGCCCAATTGCGATGGTCTCTTGTGCCATCGGAGAAGGATGTTAGCGGCGCGGGCCGACGTGGCGCCAAGTCGATTCGCGCATGAGCAGCCTCGGCGCGGCGATGCTTTTCCGGGGGGCGCGCACCTATGGCGCAGCGTCTCTAGATAGGCCTGGAGGTATCCAATTTCCCGCTTCTTCGGGGAATCATCTTGATACATAGACGGGTATATCCCGATACATCACCAGGTATACCCGGTTCGCGCGATGGTGTCGATCGACCCGCTGTTGTAGGCGATCGCGCGCCCGCTCGCGATCGACGGCCTGCACGACGCCCGGAGCGCTCCCGCCAAGCCTCGTCAGGGCAGGCTGGACACGATCACGTCCTTGGCGGCCGTCACCGTGTGAGAGATGCTGACGCGGCGCGTGTCGCGCGCGGGGATCGCCAACGTCCATTCCGCGACGCCCGGCACCTTGTTCCAGTCGGTGGCCGACGGCTGCGGCACGTAGGCGTGCGTCACCCGGATCGCCTCGTTGCGCGAGACGGGCGAGGCGTCCAGCAGTTCCACCGTCACCGCGTCCGGGTGCTGGTTGACGACCGCGTAGACCGCCGTCGACGTGCGCTCGGTGCTGCCGCCGAACACGCCGCGCGACTGCGTGAAGGCGCCGGGGGATTCGACGTCGACGCGCATCTGGTCGTCCTGCCCCAGCGCGATCTCCAGCTTGTCGCCCTGCGCCGGCTGCCAGTGCGTGCGCGCCACCAGCGCGCCGTCCACCCACGACTGCAGCGGCCCGGCCGGCCACGAGCCTGCGGGGCGCGGCATCTCGGCGAGCAGGTAGACCGCGCGGTCGGTGCGCGGCGTCGCGCGGCGCTTGAGCGTCGCGGTCAGCGTCTGGCTCGCGAGCTGCAGCGTGTGCGTCTCGCCGTCGGACGGCAGCGTGACGGCCTGCGCGACGTCGAACTCGGTCGCGTAGTCGGTGGCGATCGCGGTCGCGCCCCACGGCGGCGGCTCGGCGGTCACGCGCTTCATGGTGCTGCCGGCGATCTCCGCGCGCTGCTCCGCCATCGGCGCCGGCGCGGGGGCCGCCGCCGACATGGGCGCCATGGCGTACACCGGCTGCGGCACGACGACGTCGAGGAACCACGCGCCCGGCGCTTGCGCCTGCGCCGCGCGGTTGGCGCGCCCCGTCGACAGCTTCACCCGCACCTCGCCCCAGTCCTCGCCGCTGGCCTGCACGATGTCGGCCTGGCGGTCGACGCGCAGCGTCGCGTGCGCGCTGTCCAGCGTGGCGCGGTAGGTCGGGCGCCACCAGGCGTTGGCGACGTTGTAGTGGACGCGCAGCGACGCGGACGCGGGGGTCCAGACGTCGAAGCGCACCGTGCGCCAGCCGCCGTCCTTGCCGCGCGACGGCGGCGTCTCGTCGCCGAGGCGCACGCTCTCGCGCTCGAGCACCGCGAGCTCGCGCCTGACGCGGGCCTGGTCGACGAGGAGGTCGTAGGCCGCCTGGCGCAGGTCGCCGGCGAGCGCGCCGGGTCGCGGCGGCGCGGCGGGCCTGCCGGTGACCGGTGCCGGCGTCGCGTGATCGTCGGCATGCGCGTTCGACCCCCACGTCTTCAGGTAGGACAGCGCCAGCTCGTTCGAGTCGCGCTGCGCTTCGAGCGTCGCGCGCTTCGCGTCCAGCGCCTGCGTGCGCGCCTCGAGCGGCGACGCGGCGCATTCCGACCAGCGCGCCTGCGGCAGCGGCGTGGTGCGGATCTCGCCCAGGCGCAGCTCCGGATCGCCGTCGACCTGCAGCGTCGACACGTCGACCCCCGCCGGCACGCAGGCCAGCGCGATGTGGCGCGTGCCGCCGGGCACCTTCAGTTCGCGCTCGACGCGGGCGCTGTCGGGATAGACCGTGGCGGCGACGATGCGGGTGGCGTCCTGGGCCTGCGTTTCGAGGGCGGCGAGCGCCAGCAGGGTTGCGGCGGCGACGCGCGCGATGTGGTGCAGAGTCATCGGATCTCCTGGAGTCGTTGCGTGGCCGCGGGCCGCGGCATGTGCGTTGAACGGAGACCCGCGCAAGACGGGGTGATCGCGGCGGCCCCAGAATCGGCGCATGAACGTGCTCATCGTCTTCGCCCATCCCGAACCCGCCTCCTTCAGCGCCGCGCTGAAGGACGAGGCCGTCGCCACGCTGGTGGCGGCCGGCCATGCGGTGACCGTCAGCGACCTCTACGCGATGGGCTGGAACCCGGCGCTGGGGCCCGGCGAGTTCGCGCACGACCGCGCCGACCCCGGCTTCCTCGACCTCTCGCGCGAGCAGGAGCACGCGCACCGCCGCGACAGCCACGCCGCCGACGTCCGCGCCGAGCAGGCCAAGGTGGCCGCGGCCGATCTCGTGCTGTTCCACTTCCCCGTGTGGTGGTTCGGCATGCCGGCCATGCTCAAGGGCTGGGTCGACCGCGTCTTCAGCCGCGGCTTCGCCTATTCGGCCGGCCGCAAGTACGAGCGCGGCCACTTCAAGGGCAAGCGCGCGATGCTGTGCATCAGCACCGGCACCGCGTCGACGCTGTACGAGCCCGACGGCGTCGACGGCGACCTGCTGCACGTGCTCTGGCCGATCCACAACGGCATGCTCGCGTACACGGGCTTCACGGTGCTGCCGCCGTTCGTGGCGTGGATGCCGGGGCGCGTCGACGCCGGCGAGCGCGCGTCATACCTCGCCGCGTATCGCGAACGCCTGTCCGAGTTGGACAACGTCGAGCCGCTGTTCTTCCATCCGTGGGACGACTACGACGAGACGCAGCGCCTCAAGCCGGGCGTGGTCGCGCGGTCGGGCGTGCAGTGGAATCCGGAGCGCTGACGAGCCGATGATCCGTCGCCAGCCATCCGGGAGAACCATGCACCTGATCGTCTCGCTTGCCCTGACCGCGTCCTGCACGCTCGCGTCCGCCGCCGAGCCGGCGCTGATCCTGAAGAGCGGCCACTTCACGTGCCCCGCGTCCCAGGCCGCCGCGGTGGAGACGATGGCCGACGCCGCGGATCTCGAGCACGTGAAGGAGGCCTTCGTCGACGCCTACATGCACGGCCGCTGCGGCGGATCGCTCGCGTTCAGCGTGGCCATCACGCAGGTCCGCGCCGTGCGCACGCGTGGCGGCCACACCTATCGCTGCTTCCACGAGCTCGATCTCGCCAGCGGTGCCGCTGACCTCGGCGAGTCCTGCACGCTCGACGCCTTCGTGACGACGATCGCCGCGGAAGTCGCGCACCGGCGCGGCGACTACACCGTCGCGCGCGAGGACGCCAAGAGGCTGGAGGCCCGGTGTGCGGACGGCGGCGTCGTCATCATCGAGAAACGCGCGGATCACTGGGATCGCGCCGCCGTCGTGTTTCCGCGCCGGCTCGACCCGCCGCTGCGCGCAGTGCCGGCCGATCGCGAGACGGCCTTGCGCGACGGGTGCCGCGGCGACGACTACGTGCGTTGAATCCGATGTGGCCTCAGGGCCTGGCCGACGGCGGCGCCTTGCAGGCCGCGAGATCGGGTGACGCCAGCATCGGCTTCAGTGTCGACCAAGGCACCGTGATCGGGCCCGGATTGCAGGCGTAGCAGCCGGCTTCGTCGGCGTCGAAGGAGATCTGCAGGCCTCGCGGCGTCAGCAGCCATCGGTCCGGGCTCGCGGCGGAGGTCTTGATCGCCTCCTCGATCGAAGCCGGGCCCTTGTCGGGGCCGGCGTCGTGCGCGTAGACGTTCCAGAACAGCGCCGGCAGCTTCGTCTTCCACGGGGCGCCGGCCGTGAAGATGTCGCCGGCAGCCATCTGCCGCAAGCTGGGTGCGAGCAGCAGGTTGCGCACCTCGTGGTCGTAGCTGCCGTGCGCCGCGCCGTGCTGGTACTCCGTGCCGGTGACCTGCAGGCTGACGAACCGGTCGCCGGCGCAGCCGAGCGTGTAGTCCGTGTCGTTGTCCTCGTGGATGTCGTCCGGATCGTCCGACGCCGAGATCGGCCCGGGATCGTCCTTGCGTTGGGCGGCGTTCCAGGCCGTCGTCGTTGCGTTGATGGGCGAGTCGATCTGGGCGAACCCGACGTGATCCGTCACGAAGCCGGGATGCGCGCCGGCGTCGTCGTGGACGCGGGCCGTCGAATAGAAGTCGACGCGGCCGAAGACGTAGGGCCCGAGGCGTACGCCGGCCTGCGCCAGCTGCTCCAGCCGCCGCTCGAACTCGGCCTGGACGCAGGACGCCGGCTCGCTGCCGTCGGCCGACTTGCGTTGCCCGCACACCGCGCCGACGAAACGCAGCCAGTTGCGCTGCGAGTCCTTGAGCGTCGCCGCGCCCGCGGGGCTCAGCGCGTGCAGTGCACGCTCGTAGTCGCGTGCCAGCTTCTCGTCGAGCGCGGAGAGCCTGGGTGAGCCGCAGATCGCCTTCTCGGTCGGCGCCTTCGCGGCCTTGCAGTCGAAGCTCGCGGCGTGCGCGCCCAGGGCGAGCGAGGCGAGGATGGCGGCGACCGACGGGCGAAAGGACGGGTGCATGCGAACGAGTGTCGCACGCGCTCAGAACGGCTCGTCGCCCTCGATCGTCGTGCGGTTCAGCCGCCGCCGCAGGTGATCGGGCGTGCCGCCGGCCAGGTGCATCAGCGAGCGGTTGTCCCAGAACACCATGTCGCCCGGCTGCCAGCGATGGCGGTAGACGAACTCGTCGCGCGTCGAATGCGCGAAGAGTTCGGCGAGCAGCGCGCGGCTCTCGTCGTCCGGCATGTTGAGCACGCGCGTGGTGAAGTGCTCGCTGACGAACAAGGCCTGGCGGCCGATCTCCGGATGCGTGCGCACGACGGGCTGCGCCACGGGCGGCACGGCGTCGATCTGGGCCTGCGTGAGCTCGGGGCGCCACGGGTTGCGCTTCTGCAGCTCGGCGTACTTGCAGAGATACCAGTGTTCCGCGCGACGCCCCTCGACCGCCGACTTCAACGCCGCGGGCAGCGCGTCCCACGCGCGGTGCTGGTTCGCGAACAGCGTGTCGCCGCCCTCGGCCGGCAGCTCCTGCGCGTGCAGCATCGAGCCCAGGCTCGGGCGCGGCATGTACGACAGGTCGGAGTGCCAGTAGGCGCCGGCGTCGCCGAGGCCGATGGGCTTGCCGCCTTCCTCGATGTTGGAGATCACCAGCACCTCGGGATGCCCGGGCAGCGCGAAGTTGCTCAGCACGTGGCGCTGCAGCGGCCCGAAGCGGCGGCTGAACTCGACCTGCTGCGCCGGCGGGATGGCCATGTCGCGGAAGACCAGCACATGGTGGTCGAGATGCGCGCGGTGGATGCGCGCGAAGTCGGCCTCGGCCAGCGGCCGCGACAGGTCGAGCCCGATCACCTCGGCGCCGCAGGGCGCGTCGAACGGGCGGATCTGGAGGTCGGTCGACAGGGCGCTGGCAGTCATCCCGCCAAGATAGCGCAAGCCCGCCGCGGGCCTTGCGCCTTCCTCGCATAAGCACCGACGCCGACCCCGGCATCGCGCCGGCGCCGCGTCACTGGGCCTGCGGCAGGTTGCGGATGCGCTCGTCCTTGGGGAAGGTCACCTGGTGCGAGACGCTGACCTGCTTCGTCTGGTTCGGCGCGATCGGGATCGTCCACGCGTTGACGCCGGGCTTGTGCTGCCAGTCGGTCACGCTGGGCGCGGGCTCGTACCTGGACTGGACCTTCACCGACTCGGTGTGCGACACCGGCGCCGGATCGATCAGCTCGATCGTCTGCGGCGTCGTGTGGCCGTTGGAGACGACGAAGACCGAGCCCCAGGACTGCTGCTTCTCGCTGCCGAACAGGCCGACGGCGATCGACATCGACGGCGGCCGCTGCACGCTGACGCGCACGCGGTCGTCGCGGCCGAAGTACAGCGACAGCCGGCCGTCGTCGCCGTCGGGCGACCAGTCGGCGACCTGCGCGATCAGCGAGCCGTCGCGCCAGATCTGCACCTTGCCCTCGGGCCAGCTGCCGGCCGGCGTCGGCGCGTCGGCCAGCAGGTAGCCATTGAGCGACTGCAGCGGGATGACCTGCACGCGCACCTTGACCGGCACGGCCAGCGAGTCGAGCGCCAGCAGGTGCGGCAGGCCATCGGACGGCATCGCGATGGGCTGCGTCGTGTGGAACAGCGTCTGCCAGTCGCGCTCCTCGACCTGGATGCCGACCACCGGCGTCGTGTCTATCGTCGGCGCGGCCAGCGGCGACTCGGGCAGCGTCACGAACGGGCTGATCGACGAGCCGGTGACCTCGACGCGCTGGACCATCGCGTCGTTGCTGGCGGAGCCGCCGGCGTTGACGCGTTCGGGCGGCGTCAGGTTCCAGGAATCGGGCAGGCGCTGGGGCCGGTTGGGATGATCGACGTAGCCGGTCGACAGCGTCAGCGCCACGTCGGTCCAGTCCTCGCCCGTGTTCTGCGTGATCTCGGCCTGGCGTTCGATGCGCAGCGTCGACGTGGAAGTGTCGAGCGAGGCGCGGTAGCTCACCTGCCAGTCCGCGCTGGGCAGCTCGTAGCGCAGGCGCAGCGTGGCGGGGCCGGCGGTCGACAGGTCGAGCCGCAGCGTCGACCAGTTGCCCTTTTCCGTCCGGCGCACCGACTTGCGCAGTTCGGCCAGCTGGCGGTCGAGGTCGGCGACTTGGTGCGCGACGCGCGACTGGTCGGCCATCAGGTCCACGGCCGACTTGCGCAGCGTGTCGGCCGCGGGCAGCGCGCGCGCCGGCGCGGACGCGCGCGCGGCGGGCGCGTCGACGGTGCTGCCGTTCCAGCGGCGCAGGTAGTCGAGCGCGATGTCATCGGCGCTGGCTTGCGACTTGAGCGCGGCCTTCTGGTCCTCGAGCGCGCGGATGCGGGCGTCGACCGGCCCGCGCGCGCAGGCCAGCGCGTCGTCGCCGGTGACCGGCTCGGTGCGCACGTCGCCCAGGTGCAGGCTGGCGTCGCCGTCGACCTGCAGCGTGTCGGCGCGAAAGCCCGGCGGCATGCACGCCACTTGCACGTGGCGCGTGCCGCCCGGCGTCTTCAGCTGGCGTTCGACGAGCACGTCGTGCGAGTAGATCGTGGCCGCGACGACGCGCGAGACGTCCTGGCCATGGGCGGCGAACGGCGCGCCCGCGAGAAGGACGACGGTGCCGGCGAGCGCGCGCAGCCTGGTTCGAATCATGTGGAGCTCCCCCTGAGGCCCGGCTGTGCCGCCGGATGTGGACAGGCCGCGAGTATCGGCGGCGCGCGGGGCGATACGGCTCAGCGTATTCCTCGATGCGCGGGGGGCACGCCAGAAAGAAAGGGGCCGGTCGCCCGGCCCCTCTCATGTCGCAGGGTCTGCAGCTCAGGCCGTCACGGCCTTGGCCTTGTCCGCGAATTCCTCGATCTTGTCGAAGTTCATGTAGCGGTAGATCTTCGCGCCGTCCGCGTTCACCACGCCCATGTCCGCGTGGTACTCGGCGACGGTGGGGATGCGGCCCAGCTTGGACGCGATCGCCGCCAGTTCGGCCGAGGCCAGGAACACGTTGGAGTTCTTGCCCAGGCGGTTCGGGAAGTTGCGGGTCGACGTCGAGACCACCGTTGCGCCCTCGCGCACCTGCGCCTGGTTGCCCATGCACAGCGAGCAGCCCGGCATCTCGGTGCGCGCGCCCGCCGTGCCGAAGGTGGCGTAATGGCCTTCCTTGGTGAGTTCGGAGGCGTCCATCTTGGTCGGCGGGGCGACCCACAGCTTGACCGGGATGTCGCGCTTGCCTTCGAGCAGCTTGGCGGCCGCGCGGAAGTGGCCGATGTTGGTCATGCACGAGCCGATGAAGACTTCATCGATCTTCGTGCCGGCCACGTCGGACAGGAACTTGGCGTCGTCCGGATCGTTCGGGCAGCACAGGATCGGCTCCTTGATCTCGTCGAGGTCGATCTCGATGACCTCGGCGTAGTCGGCGTCCGCGTCGGCCTTGAGCAGCTGCGGGTCGGCGATCCAGGCTTCCATCGCCTTGATGCGGCGCTCCAGCGTGCGCTTGTCGGCGTAGCCGTCGGCGATCATGTTCTTCATCAGCACGATGTTCGAGGTCATGTACTCGATGATCGGCGCCTTGTTCAGGTGCACCGTGCAGCCGGCGGCCGAGCGTTCGGCCGAGGCGTCGCTGAGTTCGAACGCCTGTTCCACCTTCAGGTCGGGCAGGCCCTCGATCTCGAGGATGCGGCCGGAGAACGCGTTGACCTTGCCGGCCTTGGCGACCGTCAGCAGGCCGCGCTTGATCGCGTACAGCGGGATCGCGTGCACGAGGTCGCGCAGCGTCACGCCCGGCTGCATCGTGCCCTTGAAGCGCACCAGCACGGACTCGGGCATGTCCAGCGGCATCACGCCGGTGGCCGCGCCGAAGGCGACGAGGCCGGAGCCGGCCGGGAAGCTGATGCCGATCGGGAAGCGCGTGTGGCTGTCGCCGCCAGTGCCGACGGTGTCGGGCAGCAGCAGGCGGTTGAGCCAGCTGTGGATGATGCCGTCGCCCGGACGCAGCGCGACGCCGCCGCGGTTGGAGATGAACGCCGGCAGCTCGTGGTGCATCTTGACGTCGACCGGCTTCGGATACGCCGCGGTATGGCAGAAGGACTGCATCACCATGTCGGCCGAGAAGCCCAGGCAGGCCAGGTCCTTCAGCTCGTCGCGCGTCATCGGGCCGGTGGTGTCCTGGCTGCCGACGGTGGTCATCTTCGGCTCGCAGTAGGTGCCCGGGCGCACGCCCTGGCCTTCGGGGAAGCCGCAGGCGCGGCCGACCATCTTCTGCGCCAGCGAGAAGCCCTTGTTCGACGCGGCCGGCGCGGCCGGCAGGCGGAACGCGGTCGACGCGGGCAGCTTCAGGAACTCGCGCGCCTTGGCGGTCAGCGAGCGGCCGATGATCAGGTTGATGCGGCCGCCGGCGCGCACCTCGTCGAACAGCACGTCGCTCTTCAGCTTGAAGTCGACGACCTTGGCGCCGTCCTTCTCGATGCGGCCGTCGTACGGGAAGATGTCGATGACGTCGCCCATGTTGAACGCGGACACGTCGACCTCGATCGGCAGCGCGCCGGAGTCTTCCTGCGTGTTGAAGAAGATCGGGGCGATCTTGCCGCCGAGGGTGACGCCGCCGAAGCGCTTGTTCGGCACGAACGGGATGTCCTCGCCCGTGGCCCAGATCACCGAGTTGGTGGCGCTCTTGCGGCTGGAGCCGGTGCCGACGACGTCGCCGACGTAGGCCACGAGGTGGCCCTTCTTCTTCAGGTCGGCGATGAACTGCATCGGGCCGCGCTTGCCGTCTTCTTCCGGCGTGATGCCCGGGCGCGCGTTCTTCAGCATCGCCAGGTAGTGCAGCGGGATGTCGGGGCGGCTCCACGCGTCGGGGGCGGGCGACAGGTCGTCGGTGTTGGTCTCGCCGGTGACCTTGAACACGGTCACGGTGATCTTGTTCGGGACTTCCGGGCGCGACGTGAACCACTCGGCGTTGGACCAGCTGGCGATCACTTCGGCGGCGAACCTGTTGCCGGCCGTGGCCTTCTCGGCGACGTCGTGGAAGAAGTCGAACATCAGCAGCGTCTTCTTCAGCGCGTTCGCGGCTTCCTGCGCGACGTCGGGCGAGCCCAGCAGGTCGATCAGCGGCTTGACGTTGTAGCCGCCCACCATCGTGCCCAGCAGCTCGGTGGCCTTGGCCCGGGGGATCAGCGGCACGACGACGTCGCCGTGCGCGACGGCCGACAGGAAGCTGGCCTTGACCTTGGCCGCATCGTCCACGCCCGGGGGCACGCGGTGCGTCAGCAGGTCCAGCAGGAACGCGTCCTCGCCGGCGGGCGGCGCCTTCAGCAGCTCGATGACGTCGGCGGTCTGCTGCGCGGTCAGCGGCAGCGGCGGGATGCCGAGCGCGGCGCGTTCGGCCACGTGTTGGCGGTAGGCTTCAAGCATGGAGATCTCCTGGGATAGCCGGGGTGGAAAGGAATGTGGCTTCAGGTCTTCGGGACGATGACCTTGAGCCCTTTGAAGTAGTCGCGGAAAAATCCTTCGTCACGCGTGATCAGGCCGTTGCACTGGAGCAGGGCGTGGGCGCCGACGAGGAAGTCGGGCATCGTGCGCGGCGAGGCGAGCACCTGGCCCGCGGCGCGCGCGCGCTGCATGTACTTGCGTTGCATCTCGCCCGCGCGCACGGCCGAGCGTTGCTCGATGGACGAGAAGGTCAGCCCCATGTCGTCGAGCGCGTCCATCACTTCCGCGCCGTGTCCGAGCCCCGCGGTCACCTCGCTGGCGACGACGTCGCACACGACCACCGGGCCGCTGCCGAGCGCGAGCCGCAGGCAGGCCTCGGCGGCGTCGGCGCCGGCGCCGTCGCCCAGCAGGTCGATCAGGACGGAGGTGTCGATGGCGATCATCGCGTCAAGCCTTCACCAGGCTCGCGTGGCACGCCGGGCTGCATCGGCAGCCGGCGTCGCCGCTCGAATGCCTCGAACGAAAATCCAAGAAGAGGGAAGCGAGGCTCGCAGCCGAGCCGATCCGCGCGGCCCCCTCGGGGGGCAGCGACCAGCGGGAGCGTGGGGGCCCACATGGCTTCATTAGAATTCGGGCGTCTCGCCGGGGGCGCGTCCGCGCAGCTCGTGCATCACGTCGTCGGTCGAGACACCGCTCGGCAGCTTGAAACGCCCACGGACGCGCGAGATGGCGTCGGTGACGTCCTTGCGCAGGATGATCCTGCCGCCGTCCAGCTCGACCTTCAGCACGGTGCCTTTCGTCAGCCCGAGCGCGTCGCGCACGGCCTTGGGCAGCGTGATCTGGCCGCGTTCGGCGACGGTGGCTTCCATGGTCGACCTCTCGTTTGAAAGTACGATGCTGACGGATTCGGTATGCATATTCTATACGTACTGAATCGGCCGTGCAGGGTTATCACTGACTGATTTGCCATACTTTCCACGCGCTGGAACCAATCCTTCTTTCACGTATCCTGATTCCATGCCTCAATCGCGCCCGATCTCGCCGCTGACCCTGCTCGCCGCTGCCTGCGTCGCCTTCCTGTGCAGCTGCGCGACGCCGGAAGCGGAGATCCGGCCGGACATCAAGGTGCTGGCCGAGACCCCTGCCGAGCCGGCGTCCGCGGCCGCCACGCCCGCCAGCGGGGCCAGCGCGGTCGCCGCGCGCGCGAGCGCGACGCGCCCGGCCGCGGCGCCCAGCGGCCCGCCGCTGCCGCCGTTCGCCACCGTCACGCAAGGCTCCCGCCGCGTCGACGGCATGCTCACGCTCTGGCAGAAGGACGACAAGGTCTGGCTCGAGCTCAAGCCGGAGGACTTCAACAAGCCGATGTTCTTCTCGCCCAAGGTCTCGCAGGGCCTCGGCGAGGGCGGCCTGTTCGGCGGCTCGATGCTGAGCGCGTACGGGGCCTGGGGCGCGCCGCGCATCGTCGAGTTCCGCAAGATCCACAACCTGGTGCAGCTGGTCGCGCTCAACGAGACCTTCCGTGCCAGGGCCGGCACGCCGCAGGCGCACGCGGTGGACGCCGACTACTCCACCAGCCTGATCGGCAGCACGCCGGTGGCCAGCCAGCCCGACGGCGCGTCGCACGGCGTGCTGATCGAGGCCAACAACCTGTTCCTGGTCGACACGCTGGGCATGGCGATCCACCTGCAGCAGATGTTCCGCCAGGGCTACGGCTTCGACCAGCGCAATTCGTACTTCGACAGCGTGCGCGGCTCGGCCGACGAGGTGATGTTCGACGTCACGGCGCACTACTTCACGCAGTCGATCGCCAACTCCTTCCCCAACGCGCCGGCCGGCGCGCCACAGCCGACGATCCCCAGCTTCATCCCCGACGCCCGCAGCCTGTTCCTGGGCCTGCACTACTCGCTGGCGCGCCTGCCCGAGAAGCCGATGGCAACCCGCCCGGCCGACCCGCGCGTGGGCTTCTTCACCACCACGGTGGCCGACTTCACCGACGACCAGGTGCGCTCGCCGCGCGAGCGCTTCATCAACCACTGGCGCCTCGAGAAGAAGGATCCGGCGGCGGAGATGTCCGAGCCGGTCAGGCCCATCACCTACTGGCTCGACCGCTCGATCCCTCTGAAGTACCGCGACGCGATCACGCGCGGCATCCTCGAGTGGAACAAGGCCTTCGAGAAGATCGGCTTCAGGAACGCGATCGTCGTCAAGGTGCAGCCCGAGGACGCCGCGTTCGACACGCTGGACGTCGGCGCCACCTCCGTGCGCTGGGCGGTCAACGCGGAGCCGATCTATGACGCGATCGGGCCGACGCACGTCGATCCGCGCAGCGGCGAGATCCTCGATGCGGGCATCTCGATCGAGAGCGTGGCCTCGCGCAACCTGCGCGCCGACCGCGTGCAGGTGCTCGAACGCGCGAGCGCCTCGGGGCTGGCCTCGCTGCTGCAGGCGCCGGCGTCCGAGCTCGCGCCGGCAGCCGAGGCGTCCGCTGCGCCGAAGCCGTTCGGCCTCGACGCGCAGGCCTGCCTGGCCGGCGACTTCGAATCCGAGCAGGCGGACTACGGCCTGGACGTGCTGGAAGCGCGCGGCGACATCGATCCCGACAGCCCCCAGGCCGACGCCTTCGTGCAGGCCTACCTCACGAACGTGACGATGCACGAGGTCGGCCACACGCTGGGCCTGCGCCACAACTTCCGCGCCTCGCGCATGAACACGGACAAGGACCTGTCCGACCCCGGGTTCACGCAGACGCACCCGCTCTCGGGCTCGGTGATGGACTACCCGCCGATCAACCTGCCGCGCCCTGGCGAGCCGGTCGTCAAGCCCTTCGACAACACGCTGGGCCCGTACGACTACTGGGCCATCGAGTACGCCTACAAGCCCATGCCGGCCGGCACCACGCCCGCGCAGGAGAAGGCGGAGCTGCTCAAGATCGCGGCGCGCAACACCGAGCCGGGCCTGGACTACGGCACCGACGAGGACAACTACCTCGGCGTCGATCCGGCCGCGCTGCAGGGCGATCTCGGCGCCGACCCGGTGGCCTATGCGCAGAAGCGCTTCGCCATCGCGCGCGACCTGTTCACGCGCCAGGAGTCGCGCACGCTGCGGCCCGACGAGGACTACGCCGTGCTGCGCCGCTCGGTGCGCTACGCGCTGCGCGACGCGGTGCGCGCGTCGGGCGTGCTGCTGCGCCAGCTCGGCGGCGTCGCCACGCTGCGCGACTTCCCCGGCTCCGGCCGCGACCCGATGCAGCCGGTGCCGGCGGCCCAGCAGCGCGCCGCGCTCGACACGCTGGTCGACGGCGTGCTCGCGCCCGACAGCTTCCGCATCTCGCCGGCGTTGCAACGCCGCCTGGCGCCCGACTTCCTCGAGCGCGGCGACGTCTCCGCCGGCGGCGACCCCGTGTCCACCGACTACCCGGTGGAATCGGTGATGCTGGACTTCCAGCGCCAGCTGCTGTTCGCGCTGATGAGCGACGGCCTCGCGCAGCGGCTGGAGGACAGCGCGCCCAAGCTGGATCGTCCGGCGCAGGCGCTGGCGCCGTCCGAGGTCTATGCGCGCATCACGCGCGCGCTGTGGTCGGACGCGGACAACTTCGGCGCCGGCGGCAAGGGCGACATCCCGGCGCGCCGGCGCGAGCTGCAGCGCGACCACGTCAACCGGCTGGCCGTCGTGCTGCTGCGCACGCCCGGCGGGGTGCGCGTGGACCTGCGCTCGACGCTGCGCGCCGAGGCCGCGTCGCTGCTGCCGCGCATCCAGGCGGCGCAGCGCCGGCCGGGCCTGAGCGAGGCCTCGCGGCTGCACCTGGCCGACTGCGCCGAGACGCTGCGCGCGGCCTTGAACGCGCCGATGGAGCGCGCGGGGTTCTGAGCCCCGCGATCCGGGGACCGCGCCACCCACTCAGCCCTCGTCTTCCGTCGTCCGTCGCACCGCCGCCCGCCACCCCTGGGCTGGCGCGGCGCGGCGCGTTATCGTGACGCCATGTCCTCTCCACTTCCCGTCGTGACGGCCGGCCCGGGCGCCGAGCAAGCGCCGCGTTCGCGCTGGGCGCTGTTCCTGCGCGCGCTGTCGCCGCGCACGATCGGGCTGACGCTCGTCTTCTCGCTGCTCGTCGCGGTCGTCCTCAACCCGATCTTCGAGCTGCAGTTCACCGTGCTGCTCGGGCGCACGCTGTTCGTCGGCTTCATCACGCTGGTGGCGCGCAGCGCGGCGCTGACCTGGCCGCAGCGCCTGGTGCCGCCGTGGGTGCTGCAGTCCGTCACCGTGCTCGTCGCGGCGACGCTCGCGACGCTGGCGGTCTACCTGCTGGCCACCGGCGGCGACTTCAACGCGGTCGTCAGCCACGAAGGCCGCGTGCAGGGCTTCATCCTGATCTCGGGCACGGGCACCATCGTCGGCCTGATCCTTGCGCTCGGCGCGCTCGAACGGCAGCGCGACTCCGAAGCCAAGGCGATGGGCCTGGAGCTGGCACTGCAGCGCTCGCGCCTCGAGCGCCACGCGGCCGACGCCCGCCTGGCCGTGCTCACGGCGCAGGTCGAGCCGCACTTCCTGTTCAACACGCTGGCCAACGTGCAGGCGCTGGTCGAGACGGGCTCGCCGCGCGCGCCCGCCGTGCTGCGCAGCCTGATCGCCTACCTGAAGGCGACGATGCCGCGCCTGGACGACGGCGACGCGCAGCTGGGCCGCGAGATGGCGCTCGTGCGCAGCTACCTCGAGCTGATGCACCTGCGCATGCCCGACAGGCTGCGCTTCTCGGTGGACGTCGATCCCGCGCTGCAGGGCTTCCCGTGCCCGCCGATGCTGCTGCTGACGCTGGTGGAGAACGCCGTGCGCCACGGCATCGACCCGTCCGAGACCGGCGGCAGCATCGTCGTGACGTCCTCGCGCGACGCGGACGTCGTGCGCCTGGCCGTGCGCGACGACGGCGTCGGCATGGGCGAGTCGTCCGTGCCCGGCACCGGGCTGGTCAACCTGCGCGAGCGCCTGGCGGCGTTCTACGGCGGCGCCGCGCGGCTGGAGCTCACCGAGGTCGAGCCGCACGGCCTGCTGGCCGAGATCCTCGTCGACGTGCCCGCCACGGGTGCGGCACGGAGGCTGTCATGAGCAGCGTCGAACGCGACGACGAGGACGCGCCCGTGCGCGTCACGCCCGCGCCCGGGGCCGTGCGCGCGCTGGTCGTCGACGACGAGCCGCTGCTGCGCACGCACCTCGCGCACCACCTGGCGCAGCTGTGGCCCGAGCTCGAGATCGCGGGCGAGGCGCGCAACGGCCGCGAGGCGGTCGACCTCGTCGAGCAGCTGCGGCCGGACGTCGTCTTCCTCGACGTCCACATGCCGGGCATGAACGGCGTCGAGGCCGCGCGCCTGATGGGCCCGGACGTGCAGATCGTCTTCGTCACGGCCTACGAGCAGTACGCCGTCGCGGCGTTCGAGCAGGGCGCCATCGACTACCTCGTCAAGCCCTTCGACGCCGACCGCCTGGGCGAGAGCGTCGCGCGGCTGCGGCGCCGCATCGCCGAGCGCCGCCGCGCGGACGCGGCCGACGCGGGCCTGGGCCAGGTCACGAGCCTGGCCGGCGACGTCGCCGAGGCCGGCGGCCCGCTTTCCAGGCTGCCGGCCAACGACCTCGACGCGGTGTTGTCCGCGCTCGCCGGCGAGCTGCGCCGCCGCGCGCCGGCCGGCGACCGGCTGCAGTGGATCCGCGCGTCGGTGGGGCAGATGATCAAGCTGATCCCCGTCGACGAGGTGCTGTATTTCCGCTCGGACGAGAAGTACACGCTGGTCGTGTGGGTCGGCGGCGAGGCGCTGATCCGCAAGTCGATCCGCGAGCTGCTGGACGGCCTCGAGCCCGAGACCTTCATCCAGATCCACCGCTCGACGATCGTCAACCTGCGCTTCGTGTCGCAGGTCATCAAGGGCCCCAACGAGACGGCCGAGGTGCACCTGAAAGGGCGCAACGAGACGCTGAGCGTCAGCCGCAACCACGTGCACTGGTTCCGCCAGTATTGAGGCGCCGAGTCCGCGGGCGCATGAAAAAAGGGTGCCCAGGGCACCCTTTGTCATTGTGGCGGGGCGACGAGCGCCCCCCGCGACGCTCAGGCCTTGCGGCGGCGCGTCAGCGCGAACGCGCCGAGGGCCAGGGCCATCAGGGCGATGTTCGTGGGTTCCGGCACGGCCGACACGTCGACGTGCACGAAGCCGGTGTTGTTGTCGGCGTCGGAGTCGAAGTAGAACAGCTTCAGTTCGCCGGCGCTGCCGGCGGTGACGTTCGCCAGGTTGGTGCCGACGTTGAACAGCGGGCCGTTGCCGATCTCGCCGACCAGCGAGCCGATGGCGTCGGTCAGGCCGTCGAGCGTGGCCATCTGGAAGGCGTGGCCGTCGGCGTTGGACACGTAGGTCGGGTCGGTGCCGGAGTTGTCCCACAGGTCGGCCGGGTTGGCCGTCACCGAGAACGTCTCGCCGGCGACCAGGAAGACGCCGGTGTCGAAGGCCGAGCCGCCGCCCAGGCTGTTGCCCTTGGCGTCGACGATGCCGGGGTAGCTGGCGGCGGCCGCGAAGCCGCTGACGGCCAGCAGGGCGGCGCCGAGCACGGCGCGCGAGAACTTGGTCATGATTTTTCCCTTGATATTGCCCTCTTGACCGACGTGGCCGGGGCGATGGATTTCGGCGACTCGGCGAAGCCTGTCACTCGACTGTCAGTTTACAGTCGGTTGCATTGCTGCCCTGCAATATCGATGGAACGATATCGCGCTTGCAGCCTCGATTTTCGTGATCTATTGCCGCGGTTCGAGGATCGGATGCGGCCAAGCCCTCAAGCGATGCCGCGAGCGGCCGATTGGAGCCGTGCGCGCGAACCATTCGTGCGGCCCGCGTCGCAGGGTGCTCGCCTGCTCAAGTTGCGGCCGCGGCGACCGATACAGGGCCATTCCCCCGTCAAGCTTCGCCCATGGCCAACATCTCCTCCCAGAAGAACATTTCCGTCGCCCAGCGACTCGCCATCGGCTTCGGCACCCTCGTCGCGCTGTCGCTGCTGGGCTCCGGCATCAGCGCCTGGCAGGCGCAGGTGATCGCTGCCAAGGTCGAGCGCGTGGTCGAGGTCAACAACGCCATGTCCGACGCCGTCGGCCACCTGCGCAACTCGATGGACGAGATGGCGATCCAGGTGCGCGGCGTCGCGCTGATGACCGAGATGAAGTCGATCACGCCCGAGGTCGAGGTCTTCAAGGCCGCCAAGGCGCGCTACCTCGCCGACGAGAAGACGCTGCAGGCGCTGGCCGCCGGCGCGGGCGGCAGCGAGGCGGAGCGCGAGATGGTCAAGAACGTCGCCGCGCTGTCCGCCAGGACGATCCCGATGCTGCAGGAAGCTGCTGACCAGGCCGCCGACGGCAACAACGTGGAGGCCGCGCTGGCGCTGTCCAACCGCATCCTGCCGCTGGAGCGCGAATGGCGCGCGCAGCTGCAGTCGCTGCAGAAGGCGATCGCGGCCGACTGCGCCGCCGCCGCCTCCAGCGCCAAGACCGCCGAGGCCGCGCTGACGGCCATCCTCGCCGCCTTCGCGCTCGCCGCCATCGGCGTCGGCGCGCTCGTGGGCTGGCGCACCATCCGCAGCGTCAAGGCGCCGCTGGCGCGCGCGACGAGCTTCGCCAAGCGTGTCGCCGAGGGCGACCTGTCGGCGCACGTGCATTCCGACCGCAACGACGAGCTCGGCCAGCTGCTGCAGGCGCTCGCCATGATGCAGTCCAAGCTGCGTTCGCTGGTCGGCCACATCCGCAGCACCGCGGAATCGATCGGCACCGCCAGCAAGGAAGTGGCCGTCGGCAACCAGGACCTGAGCGAGCGCACCGAGCAGACCGCCGGCAGCCTGCAGGACGCCGCCAGCGCGATGAGCCAGCTCACCGGCAACGTGCGCCAGAGCGCCGACGCCGCCGCCCAGGCCAACCAGCTCGCGACGTCGGCCACCGACGTCGCGCGCCGCGGCGCGGTCGCGGTCTCGACGGTCGTCACGACCATGACCGAGATCAACGACAGCTCCAAGAAGATCGCCGACATCATCGGCGTCATCGACGGCATCGCCTTCCAGACCAACATCCTCGCGCTGAACGCCGCGGTGGAAGCGGCGCGTGCCGGCGAGCAGGGCCGCGGCTTCGCGGTCGTCGCCAGCGAGGTGCGCTCGCTCGCGCAGCGCTCGGCGGGCGCGGCCAAGGAGATCAAGTCGCTGATCGGCGCGTCGGTGGAGCGCGTCGAGACGGGCGCGCGCCAGGTCGCCGACGCCGGCTCGACGATGCGCGAGATCGAGTCCAGCGTCGAACGCGTGACGGCCATCATCTCGGAGATCAGCTCCGCCGCCGCCGAACAGTCGACGGGCATCGGCCAGGTCAGCGGCTCGGTGCAGCAGCTCGAGACCATGACGCAGCAGAACGCGGCGCTGGTCGAGGAAAGCGCGGCCGCCGCCGAATCGCTGCGGGATCAGGCGGACAGCCTGAACACGCTGGTGCAGACGTTCCGCTTGGAGTGAAGCCGTCGGCGCCTCTCACGGGCAAACGACCCCGCCGCGGCTTCGAGACAGCAGCCAGCATCCAGCCATCGGGCGGCCGGTCGAGATGACGGCGGACGAGCCGGGAGCGTGGCCAGCGGCTATCAGGCAGAAGGCCGGCTTTCGGGCCGAAGCGGTTGCCGATGCGCATGACGCTCCTTCACGGAACGAGCGCTTGTAGTTCATGACTCGGACAATCTTGGTTCCTGAACCGTCGATTCGCCGGGGACGCAACGGCCGGTTTGGACGTGGATTTGTCGCGATGGGAGGAGCGGCGGGTTACGCCTTCGGCTAACCCGCCCTACCGGGCTGAAGCCGGTCGTCGGCAACCGACCGCTCGTGGCCGATAGCTCGCGGTCGCGTGTTGACACGGCAAGACAGTCGGCCATCGGGACCGGCCTGCAGCAGTTCGCATCGCCGGTCGGAGGGCGACCCGTCGCTGCCGTCCGCGCACTCAGGCGGCTTGAGTTGCGCGTTGCCACTGTGGGCGCTATGGAGCCCGGCCCGGCAAGGCACCCTGCGCCGCGTCGCGCATACGCCGCTTCGCGCGGGCGATTGCTGCAAGCGCTGCTGCGCCTGCCATCAACAGCAGCGGACTTGGTTCGTCCGCCAGGACGGCAGTGCTGGCGTCGACCCGCACGAAGCCCTCGAACACGCCGGTGGCGTCGACGTCGGTCGCGTTGACGAAGGTGACCGAAAGGGATTGCTCGCGGTCCGCGCTGGCTCCGCCGCCGACGACCTGCCCAGCCTGGACGACGAGGGCATCGGAGTCCGTAACGCTGTTGTTGCCCAATGCGGTGAGCGATGGCGCAAACGCCAGGAGCACCTCTGCCAGCAACGCATCGGAATTGGGCTCGGTCGTGGACATGCTGCCGCTGGCCAGGCCCGAGATCGTCAAGGCCGTCTCGGGCGACAGCGTGAACGGCAGCGCGCTGACGTCCTGGCCGGGCACCTTGAAGAACCAGACGTCCGCGCCGGCGTCGCCGTACTCCTGCCCAGTCGTGTAGGCCGACCCATGGGCCACGAGTCCTCCGCCGAATATGTCGCCGGCAAGCGTCATGGCTGCGCCGAAGTGAGGCGTCGCGCCCGTCGTTCCCGACAGGCTGTCAAACGCGCGATCGCCGGAGCGGGTGACGTTCGCGATATTGCCGGAACTGTTCTCGGCGATGGCGTCAAGGTAGCTGCCTCCACCTGTCGAATCGAAGGCCACGGACGGTGCGATGCCGTCCCCCGGATCAAGATCGACCAGGTGCACCTGCAATCCGGACAACTCGACGTCAGCGGTGCCGGCCGCCTGGGCGGCGGGGTCGACCACTGCGAGCACGCCCGCAATCGTGCAGAAGAGTAGGCCTCTCATGTGAACCTCCCTGAAGCAGCCCCGTGAACCCCGCAGTGCGGAGAGTCGCAGTGTGCGAGTCTATGCCTGTCGGCGCGCCACGTCAGGGCCAATTCATCGGTCCGGTCGTGCCGGGAGTCTTGGTGCATTCAGCGATTGCCCGCCCGCCCCGTCCACGCGCGCAGTCCTGGGCGGGTTGGCAGGATGGACTGGCGCCGGCGGACGGCCTACCATCCCTTCATGCGCCGCCTGGCCTTCCTGCTGAGCGCGCTGGTCCTGTGGCTCGCGTCCCTCGCCGGCGCCCAGACTTCTTCCGTTGCCCCGCCCCATGTGGGCGACGGTGACGTGCTCTTGCTGAGCGTCGACGGCGTCATCGGCCCGGCGAGCGCCGACTACGTCGAGCGCGGACTGCAGCGTGCGGCCCGACGCCATGCCGGCCTGGTGGTGTTGCAGCTCGACACGCCGGGCGGTCTCGACACGTCCATGCGCGCGATCGTCAAGGCGATCCTGGCGTCACCGGTTCCGGTCGCCACCTTCGTCGCCCCGGCGGGCGCGCGCGCGGCGAGCGCGGGCACCTTCATCCTCTACGCCAGCCATGTCGCCGCCATGGCTCCGGCGACCACGCTCGGCGCGGCCACGCCGGTGCTGATCGGCATCGCACCCGACCCGGCCCCGGAGGCGCCGGGCCCGCGCGGCGCGTCCGCCACGAGCGCAGCGTCCGCGGGCGCGCCCACTGCGCCGCATGACGCGCTGCAAGCCAAGCGCATCAGCGACGCCGCGGCATCCATCCGGTCGCTCGCCCTTCTGCGCCACCGCAATGCCGAGTGGGGCGAGCGCGCCGTGCGCGAGGCAGCGAGCCTGTCGTCCACCGAAGCCCTGGCGCAGCACGTCGTGGACATCGTCGCCAGCGACGTGCCGGACCTGCTTCGCCAGCTCGACCACCGGGCGGTCCCGCTTGCCGATGGACGCACGGCGACGCTCGCCGTCGCGGGGGCGCGCGTCGAGGCGTGGGGCCCGAGCTGGCGCGATCGGACGCTGGCCGTGCTGGGCGATCCGAGCCTCGCCCTGCTGCTGATGATGGTGGGCTTTTACGGCCTGCTGTTCGAGTTTTCCAGCCCCGGCCTGGTGGCGCCCGGCGTCGTCGGCGCCGTCTGTCTCCTGCTGGGCCTGTTCGGCCTGCAGACGTTGCCGGTCAACGGTGCCGGCATCGCCCTGATCCTGCTCGGGCTGGTGTTCTTTGCCGCCGAGGCCGTCGTGCCCAGCCACGGCGCGCTGGGCATCGGTGGCGTGGCGGCGTTCGTCCTCGGCGCACTGATGATGGTCGACAGCGACACGCCCGGCTTCGGCGTGTCACGGCCGCTGATTGCCGCGTTGGCCTTCGTCTCGCTTGCGTTCGTGTGCGGGCTGGCCCTGCTCGCGGCGCGCGTGCGACGGCGACGACCGGCCAGCGGGACGTCCACGATGCTGGATGTCGTCGGCGAGATCGTCGAGGCCGACGGAGCGGACGGATGGGCACTCTTTCAGGGCGAGTACTGGCGTGTGCGGGCCGGGCGCGCGCTGCAACCCGGCGAACGCGTCCGAGTGGATCGCGTCGACGTCCTCACGCTGGAAGTCAGTGCCGAAGGAGCGCCTCGATGATCGGATCCTTCATGTTTGCCTTGCTGCTGATCCTGCTGCTGCTCGCGCTGGCGGCATCGCTGCGCGTGCTGCGCGAATACGAGCGCGGCGTGGTCTTCATGCTCGGCCGCTTCCTGGCGGTCAAGGGGCCGGGCCTCGTGCTGCTGATCCCGGCATTCCAGCAGATGGTGCGCGTGAGCCTGCGCCTGGTGGTGATGGACATTCCCAAGCAGGACGTCATCACGCGCGACAACGTCTCGGTGAAAGTCAATGCCGTGCTGTACTTCAAGGTCGTCGACCCGGAGCGCGCCGTGATCCGGGTCGAGAACTTCCTGATGGCCAC
Organism: Scleromatobacter humisilvae; assembly: GCF_023231945.1. Classification (GTDB taxonomy): domain Bacteria; phylum Pseudomonadota; class Gammaproteobacteria; order Burkholderiales; family Burkholderiaceae_C; genus Scleromatobacter; species Scleromatobacter humisilvae. Next base: position 112,851 of record NZ_JAJLJH010000001.1, on the reverse strand, counting down.
CAGCCAGCTGGCGCAGACGACGCTGCGCGCCGTGCTCGGCAAGCATGATCTCGATGCATTGCTGTCCGAGCGCGACCGGCTCAACCTCGACGTGCAGAAGATCCTCGACTCGCAGACGGACGCCTGGGGCATCAAGGTCAGCAATGTCGAGATCAAGGACGTGGACATCGACCTGACGATGGTGCGCGCCATCGCCCGCCAGGCCGAGGCCGAACGCGAGCGCCGTGCGAAGGTGATCCACGCCGAAGGCGAACTTCAGGCCTCCACCAAGCTCAGCGAGGCGGCCGAGATCCTCGCCCGCCACCCGCAGGCGCTGCAGCTGCGCTACCTCGAGACGCTGACGGTCATCGCGGCCGACAAGAACTCGACCATCGTGTTTCCGCTGCCCCTGGACATCGTCGGGCCGCTGCTCGAGGCCGCCAAGGGGCTGAACAGGCTGCCGCCGGCGACGTAGTCGTCGAGAGCGACTGTCCAGAGACGCAAGGACGGATCGACCGCGGGTGCCCCGACGCACTTGGGCCCCGCGATGCCGTGCGCCAGGCGCGCGCAGAGCGGTTCGTCGCAAAGGGTTTGACCCTCTGGCCGGCTGGGAGTGAGATGTCGACGGACCCGCCAAGGAGAATGTCGATGACGATCAGCCGCCGATCCTTCCTCGAGACCGCTGCCGCGCTCGGTGCTTCGCTCGCGTGGGTCGGACCGGCGCGAGGGTCGCAGGTCGAATGGCACGAGCGGCGCGATCTGTATCCCCAGGGGGTCGCCTCGGGCGATCCCGATCCGCACAGCGTCATCCTGTGGACGAGGCGTCCGTTCGACCAGGGCACGCGCCAGCTGCTGACCGTCGAGGTCGCCGAGGACGAGGCGTTCCGCCGCGTCGTCGCGCAGGCGCCGGCGCCGGTCTCGAGCGTCGCCGACTGGACCGCGCGCGTGCTGATCGGGGGACTCGAGCCCGCGCGCGTCTACTGGTATCGGTTCACCGACCCCGACGGCCACGGCAGCCGGGTCGGCCGCACGATCACGGCGCCGTTGCCGGACGATCCGCGCGCCGTGAGCTTCGCGTTCGTGAGCTGCCAGGACGTCAACGAAGGCAAGCTCAACGCCTATCGCAAGATGATCCACGAGGATGAGCGCGCGCCCGCCGCCGAGCAACTCGGCTTCGTGCTGCACCTGGGCGACTTCATCTACGAGGTGATCGAGTATCCGGACGAGGTGAAGACCCGCTACGACCGCACCATCTACGAGGTCGCGCGCATTCCGGACGGCCACAAGGTCGGCAACTTCCACATCCCGCTGACCCTCGAGGGCTACCGGGCCATCTACAAGGGGTACCTCGCCGATCCCGACCTCCAGGACGCGCGCGCCCGCTGGCCGTTCGTCGCCATGTGGGACAACCATGAGTTCTCGTGGCAAGGCTGGCAGAGCATCGTCAAGGCGGGCTCGTTCGAGGTGCCTGGCCAGAGCATCAAGGTGGCGGCGAACCAGGCCTGGTTCGAATATCTTCCCGCGCGCATCGCGCCGCCGGGCGGGTCGCTCGAGCGCTTCGATCCGCCGGCCGTCAAGGACGTGCCGATCAAGGAATACGACAGCGACGGGCTGGGCATCGAGCCGAACAACCTGGCGGCGATCAACAGCCTCCAGGGCTACCGCACGCTGCGCTGGGGCCGTTGCCTGGACCTGATCATCACCGACCAGCACAGCTACCGGAACGCCGATCCGTTCAGCGATCCGTCCCTCGAGAAGCTCGGCGGCCAGGAGTTCATCGACATGTTTCCCGAGTCCGGGATGCGGGTCCTGGACGGCGGGCGCGCCTTCGACGGCGGCAAGCCCCCGGCGGAAATCCGGTTCAACGATGCGCGCATCCCGAACCCGCAACGCGACGCGCCGCCGCAGACAATCCTCGGCGCGACGCAGAAGGCCTGGTTCAAGGACAGGCTGAGGCACTCGACCGCCGTCTGGAAGATCTGGGGCAACTCGGAGGGCGCGCTGGATTCGCGCGCCGACCCGCAGAACCTGCCGGCCGGCCTCACCAAGGAGCCGTGGCCGAAGAACGCCTCGTTCGCGTCCCTGGGCGGCGGCGACTACGGCACGGCCTACGTGGAGCGCGCCGAGATCTACGACCTGGTGCGCGACGCGAAGATCACGGGCTTTGCGATCGTCTCGGGCGACCGCCACAGCTTCTGGGCCGGCTATGCGGCCGCGGACCTGCCGCCCGGAAAGTTCGAGCCGGTCGGCCTGAGCTTCGTCGGCGGGTCGCTCACCAGCCCCGGCGTCATGGAGGCCTACGAGCACAAGCTCCCGAAGGACGCGCCGCTGCGCTCGCTGTTTCTCGCGGACCGGGGAGCGGGGAAGGCGCCGGACTGGACGTACAACATGCTGCTGAAGCACGGCGTCCGGTCGTGCCTGGAATATGCGAAGAGCTTCGACCTCGAGCGCGCACGGGCGCTATCCAATCCAGATCTCGCGCCGCACCTCGAGTTCGTCGACCTCGGCGGCCATGGCTATGCGAAGGTCAGGTTGTCGGCCGACGAGATGCGCACGGAATTCGTCTGCATCCCGCGTCCCGTCGCGCGCAGCGACAGGCCGGACGGCGGCCCGCTGCGATACCGGGTGGTGCACACGGCGGCGCTGTGGAAGAGCGGACAGCGGCCGCAACTGAAGGTCTCGGTGCTCGAAGGCGACGTCGGATTGTCGATCTGACGGACGCGCGGGTCGACCGATTCGAAGGCCGATGCCAGGACGTCGCGATGCCTGTGGCGCCGTTCACGCCGCCCTGACGGAGCCGCTCAGCCGGCGAGTCCCGCGTAGACGTTCTGCACGTCGTCGTTGCCGTCGATCGCCTGCAGGAAGGCCTCGACTTCTTCCAGTGCCTCGGCGCTCAGCGTGGACGGGTCGACCGGGTTCTTGGCCTTCCAACCCAGCTTGGCGGACAGCACCGTGAAGCCGTGGTCGGGCAGGGCCTTCGCGACGACGTCGACGTCGCCGGCGTCCGTGAAGAACAGCGTCGTGCCTTCCTCGTCGCCGGGTTCGAAGTCCTGCGCGCCGGCTTCGATGGCGGCCAGCTCGGGATCGGCGCCGTCCTTGGGCTCGGCCTCGACCATGCCGACGTGGTCGTAGTCCCAGGTGACCGAGCCCGGCGTGCCCAGCTGGCCCTTGCGGAACAGGCCGCGGACTTCGGAGGCGGTGCGGTTGACGTTGTCGGTCAGGCACTCGACCACCACCGGCACGCGGTGCGGCGCGAAGCCTTCGTAGACGACGCTGCTGTAGTTGATCGTCTCGCCCGTCAGGCCCGCGCCCTTCTTGATGGCGCGCTCCAGCGTCTCCTTCGGCATCGAGACCTTGCGCGCCTGCTCGATGACCATGCGCAGCTTCGCGTTGTCCTTCGGGTCGGCGCCGGCGCGCGCGGCGATCATGATGTCCTTGACGAGCTTGCCGAACAGCTTGCCCTTGGCGTCGGCGGCCAGCGCCTTGCCCTTTTCCTTCCACTGCGCGCCCATGGCGATCTCCGTGAGTGTGATTGGTCGCCCGCGGGCGTGTTGTCGATGCGGCGCGTGCGCCGTTGACTAGTGTCGCACCGCCCGCGCCGCAGGCGGCCGCGCGGGCGCGCGTGAGGGCGCGGACGCGTGCGCGTCAGCCGGCGAAAGTCTCGGTGCGCTTGATCAGCCAGTCGCGCGCCTCGCCCTCGACCAGCGGCAGCAGGCGCTCGCGCACGGTGACGTGGTAGGCGTTGAGCCAGGCGACGTCCTCGGCGCTCAGCATGCCGGGCTCGACGCAGCGGGTGTCGATCGGGCACAGCGTGAGCGTCTCGAACTCGAGAAAGTCGCCGAACTCGTTGGCGCCGATGGCGACGTTGGCGACGAGGTTCTCGATGCGGATGCCCCACTGGCCCGGGCGATAGAGGCCCGGTTCGATCGACGTGATCATGCCGGGCTCCATCGCGTGCGCCGGCTCGGTCATCGCCTTGCTGATGCTTTGCGGGCCTTCGTGCACGTTGAGGAAGTAGCCGACGCCGTGGCCCGTGCCGTGGCCGTAGTCCAGCTTGGCCGCCCACAGCGGCGCGCGGGCCAGCGCGTCCAGCATCGGCGACAGCGTGCCGCGCGGGAAGCGCGCCCGGCTCAGCGCCAGCGTGCCCTGCAGCACGCGCGTGTAGTCCTGGCGATGCTGCTGCGTGATGTTGCCGACCGGCCAGACGCGCGTGATGTCCGTCGTGCCGCCCACGTACTGGCCGCCCGAGTCGATCAGCAGCAGGCCGTCGCCCTCGATGACGGCGTGCGACTCGGCGCTGGCGCGGTAGTGCGGCATCGCGCCGTTGGCGTTCCAGCCGGCGATGACCGGGAAGCTCAGGCCGACGAAGCCCTGGCGCTTGCGCCGCTCGCCGGACAGCTTCTCGTCGATGGTGACTTCGGTGATGGGGCCGAACGGGCGCCCGGGCGAGGTCGCCTTGTCGAACCAGGCGTAGAACGCGCACATCGCGGCGCCGTCCTGCGCCATCGCTTCGCGCACGAACGCGAGCTCGGCGTCCGACTTGCGGCTCTTGGCGAGCGTGCTCGGGTTGATGGACTCGACGACGCGCACGCCATCGGCCACCTGCTCGCGAAAGCCCAGCGTGATGCGGCGCGGATCGACCAGCAGCACGGCGCCCTGCGGCAGCGCGGCCAGCGCGGCGCCGGCGGCGGCGTAGTCGGCCAGCGCGATGCCGTCGGCCGCGAGCGCGGCCTGCAGCGCGGCGTCGACCTTGCCGGCGCCGACGAACAGCGTGGCCGAGTCGGCGGCGATCAGCAGGTGCGCCAGGAAGACGGGGTTGTAGTCGACGTCGGCGCCGCGCAGGTTGGTGATCCAGGCGATGTCGTCGACGGTGGAGACGAAGTGGTGCGTGGCGCCGAGGGCGGCCATCGACGCGCGCACCTGCGCGAGCTTGGCGGCGCGCGGCTGCGGCGCCTGCGGCGCGGCGTGCTCGTAGACGCGCGCCTGCGGCAGCGCGGCGCGTTCGTCCCAGGCGTCGGCGAGGATGTCCAGGTCGGTCTTCAGCGCGATGCCGGCGGCGCTGAGCCGGCCGCGCAGCGCCTGCGAGGCGGCCAGGCCCAGCACGTCGCCGTCGACGGCCACGACGCCGCCCCGGCGCACCTCGCTGGCCAGCCAGTCGATGTGGTGCGCGGCCGTGCCGGTGGGGATCTTGACCAGCGCGATGCCGCTGCCCTGCAGCTCGGCCTCGGCCTGCGTCCAGTAGCGGCTGTCGGCGAACAGCGCGGCCTTGTCGGTGGTGACCACCAGCGTGGCCATCGAGCCGGTGAAGCCCGAGAAGTGCTGCCGGCCCTGCCAGCGGCCGGGCAGGTATTCGGACAGGTGCGGGTCGCTCGACGGCACCAGCACGGCGTCGACGCCGCGGCTGTGCATCACCTCGCGCAGTCGGGCGATGCGGGCGCGGGCGGGGGAGGTGCGGGTGTCCATGGATGTCTTTCGCAGGTGGCAGTGGCGCAAGGCCGTTCGAATGCCCGATTTTAGGCGTTCGCCAGCGGGGATGCCGGGCGTTCTCCCGCGCGGAAACCGAGGTTTTCGCGGCCGGCGGCGCGGACTGGCCGTCAGGCCGCCTTCGGCGCCTGGCGCGCGCGCAGGTCCGCCGCGGCCAGCCGCGAGTCCTCGTCGTGCGCATCCAGCCGCAGCGCGCGCAGCGTGAAGGGCAGGCCGAGCTCCGCGAGCAACTGCGGCGTCACGCGGCGCAGCCGGAAGTTCTTCTTGTTCGCCTCGCCGACATGGACGACCTCGCCGTCGCCCATCATCGGCAGGGAGAACGCCGGCGGCTTGCGCAAGGTCATCTCCGCCAGGCCGGACTTGTCGGACTCCGAGCCCGCTGCCGGCCCGATCAGGTCGCCGGTCCAGCGATAGGTGGTGCGAAGCCGCGACGCGTCGATGAACACGTGGGTCGACCTCCAGAGCGCCCAGCGCGTGCCGTCGAGCGAGTAGGCATTGCCGTCCAGGCGGTAGGAATCGCTCTCGCCGTCGTAGTCCATGGAGAAGATGCTGAGCGCGCTGTCCGTGCCGCCGAGGTTCTCCTGCAGCCAGACGCCCTCGAAGGCCGCGCGAGGATCCAGCCAGCGGCACAGCCAGGCGCTGTGCTTGGGGCCCTGCGACAGCGCGAGTTCGACGGCCAGCATCACCAGGCCCGCGAGCGCGCCGCCGATTTCCTTGCCGGCGTCGCTGCCCGAGATCCTCAGGCTGCTCAATCTCGCGGCGAAACAGAGCGTCAGGATCGGACCCGCAATCAGATTGAGCACCCGCAGGAACGTCTGCACATGGCCTCCCGGAACGCGCCGTCGACGAACCCCGCACTATCCGCCCCGCTGGCCTCGCGGGCGACCCCGTCCTAGGGGTGGGCGGCGCCGTTCAGGCCAGCGCGCGCAGCACGGCCCGGACCGGGCTCGCGTCGGCCGACGTCAGCTTGAGCGGCAGCGCGATCAGCTCGTAGTCGCCCTCGGGCACGTCGTCGAGGACGAGGTTCTCCAGCACGCGCAGGCCGCGCCGGCGCAGCACCTGGTGGCTGTCCAGCGTCTTGCTGCTGGCCGGGTCGACGCTCGCGGTGTCGATGCCCACCAGCGTCACGCCGAGGTCGGCCAGCGCCCCGACCGTCGCCGGCGCGAACGCGGCGCAGTCGTTGTCGAACGCGTCGATCGGCGCCTTCGCGTACGTGCGCACCAGCACGCGCGCGGGCAGCGGCGCCGCCGCGGGCGGCAGCGCGTGCGCGAGGTGGTCCATCGTCACCAGCGGCCCGGCGCCGATCGCGTGGATCACGCGGCATGGGCCGAGGAAGGGTTCCAGCGAGACCTCGCCGATGGTGGCTGCGCCGGCCTCGTAGTGCAGCGGCGCGTCGGCGTGCGCGCCGGTGTGCGGCGACAGCGTGATGGCGCTGACGTTGACCGGGCAGTCCGGGCCGATGGTCGCGCCCCAGACCTGGCGGTATTCGGTGTCGCCGGGGAAGACGGGCGAGCGGGCGTTGACGGGGGGGGAGATGTCCCAGAGCTTGGTCATGGGGCGCAGCTTAGCGGTTCCTGGAGACGCCGATCACTCGCGCGTGAATCGCAGCACGCCGCGTCCGATCGGGCTGCCCGGCACCAGCGGATTCGGCATCCAGGCCGTGCTGACCTCGAGGGTGTCTCCATCCAGCTTGAAGAAACGTTCCTGCTCGCTGCCGTTCCAGGCCTCGTTCCAGGAGGCGTCGATCTTCGCGATGAACCGGTCGCCGTCGATCCGATAGCGGCCCGTGTAGGCCATCAGCGTGCGGAACAGCGCCAACTGCTTCTCGTCGGTGTTGCCGGGCTCCCGCGCCCTCGCGGTGACCAGCACCATCATCCGCCCGTCGGCGCCGAAGCTCAGGACGCCGTTGGGCTCGGCGCCCCACGGCTGGGTGCGCTGCCTCGAGTCCTGCCGTTCGGTCTCGAAGGAGACCAGCCGCCAGGAACCGTGGAGCGGGGTATCGGTCGGGGCCACGTTCTTTCCTTCATCGGCTCGAGAATCGTGCAGCGCCGCGTCCGGCCGGGACGCCGGCCACCCTGTCCGCCGCCTGTCGCGGTCAGCCTGCGGGCCGCTCACGACGGCGCGAAGTCGCTCGGCGTGTCCGGCGCCGGCTTGCGCGCCGCCTCGCTCGCTTCCGTCTCGGTCGGCGCCGTCGCCCGCACCACCGTGACCGTGCACAGGGACTCCGCGACGACCGTCGACGACACGCTGCCCAGGTAGCGCCGCAGCAGCGAGTTGCCGCGCGCGCCCATCACGATGTGGTCGACCTGGTTGCGGCGCGCGAAGTCGACCAGCGCGTCGGCGGGGTCGGGCGCCTCGAGCACGTGGAAGGTGAGGCGGCCGTCCTCGAGGTTGAGCGACTTGCTGATCGGCCGCGCCCAGTGCTTGAGTCCGACCAGTTGCTTGACGTGCAGGCTCTTGCCGGTGTGGTCGGTCAGCGCGTCGGTGCCGATGCGGGCGATGCGCATCACGCTGACGCACGCGAGCCGCGCGCCGGGCTCGGTCAGCACGATGCGGCGCACCGTCTCGCGCAGCTGGTCGAGCAGCTCGGGCGAGGCGTTGTCGACGTCGACCGCCGCCATGATGATGCTGCTGCGATTGAGCACCTCGGTGGCCGTCGGCGCGACGGCCTCGGCCGGCTCGGCGCCGAGTGCGAAGAACCAGCGCTTCAGGCGTGTCCACTGGCTCGAGCGCGCGATGCGCTCGGCGCGCCGCGTCAGCACGATCTGGTCGGGCTGCTGCAGGTCCAGCGCGAGTTGCGCGGCGGTCTGGTAGCGCTTGTCCGGCTGCACCTCGAGGCACTTGAGGATGACCTCCTGCAGCCAGGGCGGGCAGTCGGGACGCAGCGCGCGCGGCGGCACCGGATCGATCCACAGGCGCTTGCGCAGGCCGCGCACCGACGTCGGCGCGCCGAACGGGCGCTCGCCGGTGGTGAAGTGGTACAGCATCACGCCCAGCGCGAACAGGTCGCTGCGCGGGTCGTTGCGGATGAACTGCACCTGCTCGGGCGACATGTAGGGCCCGGTGCCCATCGGCAGCGAGAACTCCTCTTCCAGCAGGTCGGGCAGGTGTTCGTGGCGCGACAGTCCGTAGTCGACCAGCACGGCCGCGCCGTCGGGGCGGAACATGATGTTGCTGGGCTTGATGTCCAGGTGCACGACGTGCTGGCGGTGCAGGTCGTGCAGCGCGGTGGCCACGCGGATGCCGATCTCGGCGACCTCGTCGAGCGCCAGCGGCGCGTGTTCGAGCCGCGGGCGCAGCGTGTCGCCCGCGATGTGCTCCATCACGATGAAGGGCTGGCGCGTGAAGTCGCCGCGCGCGACGTAGCGCGGCACGTGCTGGCCGGTCAGCGCCGGCATGATCATCTGCTCGACTTCGTAGCCGACGATCGTCGCCGGATCCTCGCCGCCCTTGATGCGCGGCACCTTCATGATCAGCGGCGGCTCGTCGGCGACGGGCGCCGGGTTGCCCTCGGCGTCGACGCGGCTGACGCGCCACATGCTGGCCATGCCGCCCTGGTGCATCCGCTTCTCGAGCAGGAAGCCCTCGACGACCGCGCCCTTCTCGAGCGGCGGGGCGAGGCCGCCGATGTCGTACCAGTCGCGCCCGCCGCGCGAGCCGCCGCCCGCGCCCGAATTGAACGCGCCGCTCGATTGCACCGTGCCCGATCGTTGCGCGGGCGACTTCTTCTTCGGCGGAACGTTGACCACGGTCAGATCCCTTCGGCGAGTCGCGCCGCCAGCCGCTCGGGCAGGCCCGCCGCGCGGATCTTGGCGGCGGCGCTCTCGTGGTCGTAGGGTACACGGTGATACGTGATCCGCTGGGCCGCGGGCTCGAACATCGCGTAGCAGGCGGCGGGGTTGCCGTCGCGCGGCTGGCCGGCCGAGCCGGGGATGACGAGCCACTGCCGATAGCCGGGCAGCGGGATCGGCACTTCGGGCGTGGGCTTGAAGTCGCCGGCCTTGCCGGTGGCGCCCAGGTGGTACAGCGCGGGCTCGTGCACGTGGCCGCAGAAGGTGTAGTGGCAGGTGGTGGCGTGGATCGAGCGCACGGCGTCGGCGCGGCCCTGCACGTATTCCCACTGGCTCGGCGCGTACGCGTTGGCGTGCACATACAGGCGATCCTCGCGCTGCACCTGGAAGGGCAGGGCGGCGAGGAAGTCGAGCTGGCCGGGGTCGAGCTGGGCGCGGGTCCAGTCGATGACCATGCGGGCCTCGGTGCGCATCTGCGGCGTGCCGCCGATGACGGCGGCCTCGTCGTGGTTGCCGCAGACGGCGGCGGCGCCGGCGTCCACCATCTCGCGCACCTGGTCGACGACCCAGGCCGGGTCGGCGCCGTAGCCGACGAAGTCTCCCAGGAACGCCCACTCCGTGGCCCCTTGCGCGCGGGCATGGGCGAAGACGGCCTCGACGGCCTCCCGGTTGGCGTGCAGGTCGGTCACGACCGCGATCTTGGTCATCGTTTCTTCATGGTGCGCGACTGCATGTTGCCAGCAGTCCTTGACAGGCCTCGTACGGGATTACGCAAGCCCCCGCGTCCAGGGGGTGGGAAACCCCGCATTCGGTTACGCCTTGTCCCGAAGCCGAAAGGATTCACGGCGAGAATGCCGCCAACACATCGGCACGAACGAGAGAGCTTCCATGGCCCGACCGCTGCACCTTACTCCCCTGGCCGGCGCGCTGTTCGCCGCCTTCCTGTCGACCGGCGCCGCGGCGGCGTCGCCCGAGGTCTCCGGCGTCGTGATGGGCGTCGACGGCAAGCTCGTGGTGCACGCCAAGGTCTGCATCGACCACAACGGCAATGCGCGCTGCGATGCCAACGAGCACGCGGAGTTCACGGACAAGCAGGGCCGCTTCAAGCTGTTCGGCAAGGGGCCGATCCTGGCCGAGGTCGGCAAGGGCGCGACCTGGGTCGACCCGGCCGCGCACACCGAGGGCGCGGTGGCGCGGCCGCTCGTGCTGCGCGCGCCCGCCGGCGACGCTGCGGGATCGCGGGCGGTCGGGCCGCTGTCCACCGAGCTGCAGGCGATCGTCGACGCGACGGGCAAGGGCGGCTCGCCGGCCGACGCCGAGAGGCAGCTGCGCGCGCGCCTGGGGCTGGGCGACGGCGACTCGGCCGCCACGGCCGCCGCCACGATCGATTCGCTGGCCATCGCCGATCCCGCCAGGCGCGCGCTGCTCGTGGCCGAACAGAACGCGGTGATGGATCGCATCGCCAGCGCCGTCGCCGACAGCGGCCGCAAGGACGACCTCGCCGCCGCGCTCGCGAGCCGGCTCGACCTCGACCGCATCGCCAACGTCGTCGTGATCTACGCCGAGAACCGCAGCTTCTACAACCTGTTCGCCAACTTCCCCGGCGCCACGGGCGTGGCCGTGGCGAAAGATGCGAAGAAGAAGGGCGCGCCCGCGTTCGCGCCGCAGAAGGATCGCGACGACAGCGTGCTCGCCAAGCTGCCGCCGGCCTGGGGCGGCCTCACCGCGGCCGGCCAGCCGGTGACGGTGACGCAGGCGCAGACCACCAACGTGCTGCCCAACGCGCCGTTCCAGATCGACTCGCCCACGCCCGCGTGGGGCACGCCCGCGCTGCCCAACACCATCGTCACGCGCGACCTGTACCACCGGTTCTACGAGAACCAGATGCAGATCGACGGCGGCCTGAACGACAAGTTCGCCGCCTGGGGCGACTCCGGCGGCACCGTGATGGGCTACTTCGACGGCAGCCGCACGGCGATGTGGAAGATCGCGCGCGACTACACGCTGGCCGACCGCTTCTTCCAGGGCGCGTTCGGCGGCTCGTACCTGAACCACCAGTACCTGGTCTGCGCCTGCATGCCGGTCTACCCGGACGCGGACAAGAGCCCCGCGCATCCGACCATCGCGATCCTGCGCACCGACGCGGACGGCAAGTTCACGCCCGACCTGGCGCTGGCCGACAACTCGCCCGCCTCGGCGCTGACCGGCCCGCCCGTGTTCAAGAAGAGCGGCAACCTCACGCCCAAGGACTATCTCGGCGACGGCACCTTCCACAGCGTCAACACGATGCAGCCGCCGTACCAGCCCAGCTACAACCCGCCGACGCCCGACGACACCGCGGGCCTCTACGCGAACCCGCTCGAGCCCACGACGCTGCCCGCTCAGATCGGCATCACCATCGGCGACCTGCTCAGCGGCAAGGGCGTGGCCTGGACGTGGTACGCCGGCGGCTGGAACGCCGTGACGGCCGATCGCACCAAGGTCTACGAGGCCGCGTCGGGCAACTTCCAGTCGCACCACCAGCCGTTCAACTACTACGCCACGCTCGACCCGAAGACGCACGCCGCCGACCGCGCCGCGCACCTGAAGGACTACGACGACCTGGTCGCCGACGCCGCCGCGGGCAAGCTGCCGCCGGTCGCGTTCTACAAGCCGATCGGCAAGGACAACGAGCACCCCGGCTACGCCAGCCTCGCCGAGGGCGACGCGCACATCGCCGACCTGATCGCCAAGCTGCAGGCCGGCCCGCAATGGAGCCACATGCTGGTGGTGGTGACCTACGACGAGAACGGCGGCCAGTGGGACGAGGTCGCACCGCCCAAGGGCGACCTCGTCGGGCCGGGCACGCGCATCCCGGCGGTGGTCATCTCGCCGTTCGCCCGGCGCGGCTTCGTCGACCACACGCCGTACGACACCGGCTCCATCGACCGCTTCATCACGCATCGCTGGTCGCTGCCGGTGCTGCCCGGGCTGCAGCTGCGCGACAGCTCGCTCGAGGCGCACGGCCTGCCGCCGATGGGCGACCTCAGCGCGGCGCTCGAGCTGCACGCGCGCTGACGATGCCTGCGGCGCGCGCGTCGATCGTCGCGGCGCTGCTGGCCGGTGCCGCGGTGGCGCTGGCCGTCGAGCCGGCACCGCGCGCGTACGGCGAGCGTCCGAGCGTCGACGAGCTCGCCGAACTGGGGCGCGCGATGTTCAACGATCCGCGGCTCTCTGCCAGCGGCACGCTGGCCTGCGCCAGCTGCCACGATCCGGCGCGGGCGTTCGGCCCGAACGCGCACACGCGCAGCCCGTTCATGGACGACGACCCGGCCCACGACGGCACGCGCGCGATCCCGTCGCTGCGTTACGCGCAGTTCACGATCCGCTTCACCGAGCACACCACCGACGACGAGGAGACCCACGGCGTCGACGGCGGCCCCACCGGCGGCTTCACCTGGGACGGCCGCGCCGACACCGCGCGCGAGCAGGCCTTGCTGCCGCTGTTCGACGAGCGCGAGATGGGCAACCGCGACGCCGCCTCGCTCGCGCGCCGCCTCGCCGCGGCGCCGTACGCCGCCCGGTTCCGGCGGGCTTTCAGTGCGCCGGGGCGCGATGTCCTGGCCGATCCGAAGCAGACCGTCGCCTGGATGGCGCTCGCGTTCGAGGTCTTCGAGCAGGGCCGCGAGTTCGCGCCGTTCGACAGCCGCTACGACCGCTGGCTGGCCGGACGCGCGACGCTCGCGCCCGCGGAGCTGCGCGGGCTCGCGCTGTTCCGCGACCCCGCCAAGGGCAATTGCGACACGTGCCATCCGAGCCAGCGCGCCAGCAGCGGCCGCGCGCCGCTGTTCACCGACGCCGGCTTCATCGCCGTGGCCGCGCCGCGCCGCGCGGACCTGCCGCCGGCGGCGGCCTCGGCGACGATCCCGGTGCTCGCCTCGCGTGCGCGCGGCGCCGAGGTCGACCTGGGCCTGTGCCGTTCCGGCCGCCCGGGGCTCTCCGACGACCCGAGCTTCTGCGGACGCTTTCGCACGCCCACGCTGCGCAACGTCGCGCTGCGCACGAGCTTCTTCCACAACGGGTCGGTGAAGTCGCTGCGCGACGCGGTCGCGTTCTACGCCACGCGCGACACCGATCCCGCGCGCTGGTATTCGAGGAACGCCGACGGCAGCGTGCGCGTCTACGACGACCTGCCGGCGGACGTGGTGCCGTTCGTCAACCGCGAGGTGCCGTTCCAGCCGCGGCCGGACGGCAAGCCGAGGCTGGACGAGCACGACATCGACGACCTCGTCGCGTTCCTGCGCACGCTGACGGACGCCGACGCCGAGGCGGCCGTCGGCGAGATCACCGGACACGCGGCCCGGTGATCCTGCGCGGCGTCAGTTGTTGGACGACTTGATGAGGCCCGAAGCGCCCACGGCCACGAACTCGTTGTTGCCGAAGGCCACGCCCGCCAGCGGAGCCACGCCGGACGCGTTGCGCGCAGTCCAGGTGATGCCGTCGGGGCTGGTCTCGATGCCCGCGTCGCCGACGGCCACGACCGTGCCGGCGCCCGAGACGGCGACCGAGCGCAGCGAGCCGGCGAGCGCCGAGGTCTGCGGCGCCCACGCCGAGCCGTCGGTGCTGGTGATGATGGTGCCGGTGTCGCCCACGGCGACGAAGCGCGTGCCGGTCCAGGTGACGCCGTGCAGGTTGCCGACGCTGGGCAACTTGCCGGACGTCCACAGGGTGCCGTTGCTGCTGGCCCCGACATAGCCCGAGTCGCCCACCGCCACGTACTTGGTGCCGCTGAAGGCGCCGGCGTTCATCGTGCCGATGCCCGAGGCGGCGAGCGGGGGCAGCGCGGCCCATGACTGGCCGTGGTCCGTGCTGTCGTACAGCTTTCCGGTCTCGCCGAGGGCGATCAGGATCGTGCCGTTGATCAGCCCGTGGATCGGCGTGGCGTTGGCGGGCAGCGAACGCATCGTCCAGGTGATGGCGTCGGCGCTGGTGGCGACGGCGCCGGTGGTCGTCGTGTACGGCGAGGACGACGTGGAGCCGGCGGCGACGAAGTTGCTGCCGCTGTGGCCGATCGCGTAGCCCTTGAGGTGGTCGGTCGAGACGCTGGAACTCAGCGGCGTGACCGCGGACCAGGTGGCTGCGTCGCTGCTCTCGAGTGCCGCGCCGGCGTCGGAGATGGCCACGTAGTTGCCGGCGTCATAGTCGACACCGACGAGGTTGGCCGACGACTGCACGGCGACGGTGTTCCAGGTCTGGCCGACGGTGGCCGCCGAGACGACGACCGCCAGGTTCACCGTCTGCGTCGTCGCGCCCGCGAGCGCGGCGGAAACTATTGCCGTCGCGTTTGCAGTGATCGCGCCGGAGGCCGGCGGCGTGTAGATGACCGTCGTGCCGGTGCTGGTGTTGAGCGAGCCGGGGCCGGTCAGCGTCCAGGCGGGCGTGCCGGTGAGGCCGGTGACGGTCGCGGTCAGCGTGATGGTCGCGCCGCCGGGCGTCGTCGACAACGCCGAAGCCGCCACGGAGAAGCTCGACGAGGGAGCCGGTGCGGGCGGTTGCGGGGCGGGCGCCGGAGGCGTCGGAGCCGGGCTGGGCGAGCCGCCGCCACCGCCGCCGCAGGCGGCCAGTGCGAGCGGCAGCACGGCGACCGCGGCATAGAGTTTCAGCCACGACTTGTCGGAGCTCGCAACGGAGCCGGTGTTCCTGGACATGGGAAAGATCCTTTGATTCGGGGCCCGCCAACGAGCTCATCCGCGTGCGGCAGCTGGCATTCGCTGTGCCCGTCGAGTTCAGGGTTTGTCCGGACGGATGCGCGGCCTAAGATCGGCGCCATGAGCGAGATCTACATCAGCACCGACGTCGAGACCGACGGTCCGATCCCTGGCCCGCACTCGATGCTGAGCCTGGGCTCGGCGGCGTACACCGCGGACAAGCGCCTGCTCGGGACGTTCTCCGCCAACTTCGAGACCTTGCCCGGCGCCGCGGCGCATCCGGAGACGGCCGCATGGTGGACGACGCAGCCCGAGGCCTGGGCCGCGTGCCGCAGCGACCTCGAGGCGCCGGAGGCCGTGATGAAGCGCTACGTCGCCTGGATCGACACGCTGCCCGGCAAGCCGGTGTTCGTCGCCTATCCTGCGGGCTTCGATTTCCTGTTCGTCTACTGGTACCTGATGCGCTTCGCGGGCCGCAGCCCGTTCAGCCATTCCGCGCTGGACATGAAGACATTCGCGATGGCCGTCCTGCGCAAGGACTACCGCGCCAGCTCCAAGCAGAACATGCCCCAGCACTGGTTCGACGACCTGCCGCACTCGCACGTCGCCCTCGACGACGCGATCGAGCAGGGCGCGCTGTTCTGCAACATGCTCAAGGACAACCGTTCAATCGTGCGCTGATCGCGATGCGATGTAGCGCGCCGGCGTGACGCCGTGCGCGCGGCGGAACATCGCGATGAACGCGCTGACGTTGTCGTAGCCCAGGCCCAGCGCGATCGTGGTCACCGGCGTGCCGGCGGCCAGCATCTCCACCGCGCGCATCAGGCGGGCGCGCTGGCGCCAGTCGGCGAAGGTGAAGCCGGTCTCGGCGGCGAAGCGGCGCGACAGCGTGCGCGCCGACAGCGCGCCGAAGCCGGCCCACTCGGCCAGCCCGCGCGAGTCGGCCAGGTCGTCGAGCAGGGCGCGCGCGATGCGCATCAGGCGTGGGTCGGCGGGCAGAGGCAGGCCCAGCGGCTCGGGCGGCGCGGCGCGGATCTCGTCGACGAGGACGTCGGCGACGCGTTGCCGGGCGGCGTCCAGCGCCTGGCCGTCCCAGGTCGCCGCGCGCGCGATCGCCGCGCGCAGCAGGCCGCTGCAGCGGATCGCGCAGGCCGCGGCCGGCAGCGCGGCGCAGGCGCGCTCGGCCACGTAGACGCTGCTGCCGTCGAACGCGCCGTGCGAGCGCAGCGAGTGGCGATGCTGCGGCGGCACCCAGACGGCATGGCTCGCCGGCACCACCCACAGGCCGGCGTCGGTGCCCACCGTGAGCACGCCGCGCGCCGCGCCGAACAGCTGGCCCTCGGCATGGCGATGCGGCGGCGTCACGCGCGTCGTGCGCTCGACGCTGGCGTGCGCGACGAGCCAGGGCCCGGCGCCGCGGCGCAGGCGGGCGAGCGTGTCGGCGAGCGTGGAAGCGGTCATGGCCGGATTACGGTATCGATTGGCAATTCTGCCGCAGACGGGCCACGACGGCCTGCCTACAGTGAAGCCTTCGACACACCGCTTCCCCGAAAGGACTTCCCATGCGCGCCGACCAGGTTCTTCCCGACGACGTCAACCACGGCCAGTTCAACGGCCTCACGATCCGCAAGGGCACCGTCGCGGCCTTCCTCGCGAACGCGCGCACGTGGACGCGCGCGGACGCGGGCGCGGACGAGCGCGCGCAGGCGCGGGCGCGGATCGCCGCGGATGTGCCGGCGCTGCGGGCGCTGGGGTTGTTCGAGGTGCTGGAGATCCGCGACGAGCGGCTGCGCGGGCTGGTCGACGCGATCGGCCACTGAGCGAATGGTGACGCGAGACCTCGCCGGCGCTGCCGCTCAGCAGTCGCAACAGAGATTCAAGGGAGCGGCGGAACCGGCTTTGCCGGGCCGCTCGCGGCCGGCCCCTCGGGGGCAGGGAGCGCCAGCGACCGTGGGGCTAACCAATTCTCCCCAGCAGCAGGTACTCCATCAACGCCTTCTGCACGTGCATGCGGTTCTCCGCCTCGTCCCACACCACCGACTGCGGGCCGTCGATGACCTCCGCGGCCACCTCCTCGCCGCGGTGCGCGGGCAGGCAGTGCATGAACAGGGCATCGGGCTTGGCGACGGCCATCATCCTCGAGTCGACGCACCACTTGGCGAAGTCGGCCATGCGGCGCTCGTTCTCGGCTTCGTAGCCCATGCTGGTCCACACGTCGGTGGTGACGAGGTCGGCGCCGCGGCAGGCGTCCAGCGGGTTGTCGAACAGCTTGACGCAGGCCGTGTTCCTGACGCCGGCCACGGCCTGGTCGAGCTCATACCCGCTGGGGGTACTGACGTGCAGCGTGAAGCCGAGGATGTCGGCCGCCTGCAGCCAGGTGTTGGCCATGTTGTTGCCGTCGCCCACCCACGCCACCGTCTTGCCGGCGATCGCGCCGCGGTGCTCGATGTAGGTGAACAGGTCGGCGAGGATCTGGCACGGGTGGAACTCGTTGGTCAGGCCGTTGATGACCGGCACGCGCGAGTGCGCCGCGAAGCGCTCGATCTTGGTCTGCTCGAAGGTGCGGATCATCACGAGGTCGACCATGCGGCTGATCACGCGCGCCGAGTCCTCGATCGGCTCGGCCCGGCCCAGCTGGCTGTCGCCGGTGGTCAGGTTCACCACCATGCCGCCCATCTGGTACATGCCGGCCTCGAAGCTCACGCGCGTGCGCGTGGACGCCTTCTCGAAGATCATCGCCAGCGTGCGATCGACCAGCGGCTGGTACTTCTCGTAGTTCTTGAAGCGCTTCTTGATCTCCCGGGTGCGCTCGAACAGGTAGGCGTACTCCTGGGCGCGCAGGTCCTTGAACTGCAGGTAGTGCTTCATCAGCGTGTCGCCGGGCTTCATGCGGACTCCGCCACGAAGGCCTTGATCAGCGGCACCAGCTTGGCGACCACCTCGTCGGCCTCGGCGGCCGTGAAGATCAGCGGCGGCACGAGCCGGATGACGGTGTCCGCGGTGACGCTCAGCAGCAGCCCGGCCTCGGCCGCGCGCGTCAGGATCACGCCGCACGGCTTCGCGAGCTCGACGCCGATCATCAGGCCCTCGCCGCGGATGTCGACGACGCCGTCCACGCCCTCGAGCTCGCGCCGCAGCGCGCCGCGCAGGTGCTCGCCGACGACGTCCGCGTTCTTCATCAGGCCTTCGGACTCGATCAACTCCAGCGTCGTGACCGCGGCGCGCATCGCGAGCGGGTTGCCGCCGAAGGTGGTGCCGTGGTTGCCCGGGCCGAACACGTCCTTGGCGCGCTCGCCCACCACCAGCGCGCCCACCGGCACGCCCGAGCCCAGGCCCTTGGCCAGGCTCATCACGTCGGGCTGGATGCCGGCCCACTGGTACGCGAACCACTTGCCGGTGCGCGCGATGCCGCACTGCACCTCGTCGAGCATCAGCAGCCAGCCCTGTTCGTCGCAGACGGCGCGCAGCTCGCGCAGGTAGTCGTTGCGCGCCGGATTGATGCCGCCTTCCCCCTGCACCGGCTCCAGCATCACGGCGACGACATTCCTGTGCGTCTTCGCGATCTCGCGCACCGCGGCGCCGTCATTGAACGGCACGCGCACGAAACCCTCGACCAGCGGCCCGAATCCGGCCTGGATCTTCGGGTTGCCGGTGGCCGACAGCGTGGCCAGCGAGCGGCCGTGGAAGGCGCGCTCGCAGACGATGATCTCGGGACGCTCGATGCCCTTGTCGTGCCCGTACTTGCGCGCGATCTTGATCGCCGCCTCGTTGGCCTCGAGGCCGGTCGAGCAGAAGAACGCGGCGGCCAGGCCGGAGCGCTCGCACAGCATCGCGGCCAGCGTCTCCTGCAGCGGCACCTGGTAGTAGTTGGACGAGTGGATCAGCTTGCCGGCCTGGTCGGCGATGGCCGCGACCAGCGCCGGGTGCGCGTGGCCCAGCGTGTTGACGGCGATGCCGCCCAGCGCGTCGAGGTACTCGCGGCCGTCGGTGTCCCAGACTCGGCTGCCTCGGCCGTGCGACAACGCGAACGGCAGGCGGCCGTAGGTGTTCATCACATGGGGCATGGCGGCGGGTTGGGTCATCGCGGGTCGCTCCTGTCGGGGGTCGGGGAAACAAAAGGCCGACGGTCGGGTTGCGATAACGCTCCCAACGGGGTCGGCCAGAGGGAGAAACATTCTAAAGGCCAGCAGATTGCACACGCATGAACCCGGGTCGTAACCCACTTGATTGGTGCGATGCAACAGCGCAAGGCACAATACGTGGTTCCCCGTCCCACCCATCTCGATGCCGCAGACCGAACCCCGCCAATTCTTCATCCAGGGCAAGACCCAGGATGGGCGCGCGTTCAGGCCGAGCGACTGGGCCGAGCGGCTCGCGGGCGCGATGTCGTGCTTCCGCCCCGGCGGCGCCAAGGGCGGCATCGGCTCGTTCATCGGCTACTCGCCGTATTGCGTGCCGCGGCTGATCGACGGCGTCAAGAACGTGATCGTCGACGAGCGGCTGAAGGCGCTGGAGCCGATGGCCTGGGACTTCGTCATGAACTTCGCGCGCGACAACAAGCTGCAGGTCGTCGAGGGCACGCTGCTGCCCGACGGCACGTTCCAGCCGACGCCCAAGCCGGCGCCCTGAATGACGAAGGCCTCGCGTCGCGAGGCCTCGTTCTTTGCTCTCCCAAGTAAAAAGGGCTCGCAGTGCGAGCCCTCTCTACGTTCCCGCCCGGGAAGCCGCTTCTTAGGCAGCGGCGGCCGGAGCGGCCAGGGCCTTGACCTTGGCAGCCAGGCGGCTCTTGTGGCGAGCAGCCTTGTTCTTGTGGAACAGACCCTTGTCGGCGATCGAGTCGATCGTCTGCTGGGCGGTCTTGAACAGGTCAGCGGCCTTCGCGCCGTCACCGGCGGCGACAGCCTTCTGGACGTTCTTGATGACGGTGCGGAACTTGGAGCGCAGCGACGAATTGTGCGCGTTCAGCTTCACGTCTTGGCGGGCGCGCTTGCGGCCCGACGCGAGACGGACGGTGCGCTTCTTGGCTTTGGAAGAGGTTGCCATTTGGTATTGGTGCTCCGGGCGAGGGGAGAAAAGTCTTCGATCATACCATGCACTGCCGCAAAAAGCACGCGGCAATCAAGAAAAGAACTGGACGGGCAGACAGTCTCCCGTCGCCCGTCCAGCCAGCCCAGGAAAAGGGCGCCGCCATTCCGCTTCCATCCCGAGTCATCCGGCCAGAAAAACCCGTCTTCCAACCGCGGAATGGCGACATTGGCCATCAATTCATGTCGATGCGGCCATACAGGCCGTGCGCTTCGGCGCCCGGGCCGGCGGTGTAGAACAGGGTGTTGCTCGGCTGGCTGTTGAGATCATTGCCGAACTGCAGCGCCCACAAGCCGGGGACGACGATGGCCGAGCCGTCGTTGTTGCTGACGGTGGCGACAAAGGCGCCGGTCGTCGGGTCGTAGACGTTGATCTTGCCGTCGCCGAAGTTGCCCACCAGCAGCATGCTGGAGAACTTGCCGAAGTTGGCGGGCGCCATCGCCAGGCCCCAGGGCGCGTTGAGCGCGCCGCCGGCCGGGATCAGGTGCGACAGCAGGTTGCCCTGCTTGTCGAACACGTCGACCAGGCCCAGGCCGGCGCCGGTCTTCTCGTGCGTGACCGGGTCGGGCTGCGCGTACGTGACGTAGATCTTGTCGCCGATCTGCTGGATGCCGAACGGCGCGTAGCCCGTGGGCAGTGTCGAGTCGACGAATCCACCGGCCGTCGTGACCGGCGCGAAAGCGCCGCTGAACACGTCCACGGTGCCCTTGACGAAGTCGGCCGCGTAGATCATGTCGCCGCCGGTGCCGGTGTCGATCGCCAGGCCCGTGTAGACCGCGCCCGACGTGCTGTTGTCGACGATCGTGAACGCGTGCGTGCCGTCGACGTTGGGTGCCCAGGCCGCGATCTGGCCCTGCAGCGTCGCGAAGATGAAGGGCGCGGCGCCGCTGACGCCGGCCTCGGTGATCGAGAAGTCCGTGGTGCCGTTGAACACGATGCCCGACGCGTCGGTGCCCGTGGGCAGCGTCACGACGAGCGACTGCGCGACGCCGTTGCCGTCATACAGCGTCGACGTGCCGGTGCCGGCGTTGGCGATCCACGAGAAGCCCTGCGGGTTGAACACGAGGCCCCAGGCGTTGACGAGGTTGGCGTCGTGGTGCAGCGCGTTGGTGGCGGCGGTGTCGCTGACCAGCGCGTTGGCCACGTAGTTGCCGCCGCCGGCGCCGCCGAATCCGGTGCCGGTGGTAGGCGTGCACGTCCGGGTGCCGTAGATGTCGGTGGTGCAGGTCTGGCCGCTGCCGGCCGGCGGCGTCGGCGCGGCCGTCATTCCGCCGCTGTCGCTGCCGCCGCAGGCGGCGAGCAGCGCGCTGGCGGCGATCACGAAGGCGAGCGGCAGGGGACGGTTGATCGTTGAAGTGGACATGGTCTCGGCTCCTGGAGTTGGAATGCGACGCGGTTGCAGCGCCTGCACGTGGATGCCGGAGACCGGGACGGCGGTTCAAGCGCGAACCGCTCGTTTCAACCCGGGTTCAGAAGGCGACGCTGGCACCGAGGATCCAGGCGGCGCGGCGACGGCGCGCGTCCACGTCGCTGCGCGCGTGGCCGTCGACGATGCCGTCGCGCGCGAGCCGCAGTTCCCAGTTGGACAGCGTCGCGCCGATACCCACCAGCGTATCCGTGCGGTCCGGGACCTGCGTCTCGTAATACGGCCCGCCGCCGTAGCGCAGCCAGCCGAGGTGGCCGAATGCGTGCCAGTGCTCGTCGAGCGCGTGGCTCGCGTTGAGCTCCGTGTAGAACGTGTGCATGTCGCCGCCGAAGTAGTGCGGCGAGTACCAGGTGCGCAGCGACCAGTCCGGGCCGAGCAGGCCCAGCATGACTTCGGAGAAGTCGTGGCCGTCGCCCTGGCCGTAGTGGGTGCGGTGCACGGCGGCGTCCCAGCCCCAGTCGGGCGACAGCGCGGCCAGGCCCGGCAGCGCGTCCAGGCGCCCGCTCCAGCCCGCCAGCGCATCGGCGCTCGCGAGGCCGCCGTCGCGCGTGCGCCAGAGGCCGGACAACCCGCCGTACGCGCCCCAGCTCGAGTCCGCCATCGCGCTCGCGCGCAGCACCGGGCCGACGTCGGGCGTGCCCGTGCCGCGATAGCGGTTGACGCTGTCGATGCCCAGCGTGGCGGCGAACTGCGCATGCGACGCGCACGGCAGCGCCAGCGCGGCGCACGTGAGCGCGCGCGCCGCCGCCCGGCGGCAGGCAAAGGCGACCGCCGTGGTGTGAGCCGCGCTGCGATCCGGGGTCTTCAATCGCGCGCGTCCTTCAGCAAGACGTCATGGAGAACGGCCCGTGGCGCCGCCGCCGGCCGCGGCGAGCACGGCGCTGCAGCCGGGCGCCAGGGTCGCGCGGGAAGACGAGGACTGCGCCGCGTGCAGCAGCGAGGCGCAGGCGTCGATGCCGCCGCCGGGCAGGCGCACGAGTCGCAGCGCCGGCGCGGCGCCGGGGTTGTCGGATTCGGCGAGCGCCTGGTCCATCACGGCCAGCAGGCCCGACACCTCGCCCGCCCCGAACGAGGTGCCCGAGACCATGCGCCAGCCGCCGCCGGGCACGGTCGTCGGCAGGTCGCGCGCGGGCGCTGCCCAGGCATTGGCGAGGCCGGCCGGCCGCGTGTCGGATTGCGCATCGACCACCGCGATCACGCCGGGGTGCGCCGCCGGAAAGCCGCCGCCGGCGGCGTGCGCGTCGACCGCCGCGACGACCTGCTGCCGATGCGCCAGCGCGACGTCGATCAGCCGCCCCAGCAGCAGGTCGACCGGCCCGGACAGGCTCATGTTGATGACGTCGGCCTTGCGGTCGATCGCGAAGCTGAGCGCCTTGGCCAGGCTCAGCGAGTTGCACAGTGTCTGGCTGGCGCTGACCTCCCAGCAGGCGCGCAGCGCGTACAGCTGCGCCTCGGGCGCGATGCCCACGATGCCGATGCCGTTGTCGGCGCGCGCGGCCACCAGGCCCGCCACCGCGGTGCCGTGCAGCTCGGCGACCCAGGCGCGGTCGTCGACGAAATTGGCGCGCGCCTGCACGGCCTGCGCGAGGTCGGGGTGGGTGTCGTCGACGCCGCTGTCGATGATGGCCACGCGCACGTGGCGGCCGGTGGCGATGGCGTGCAGGTCGTCGAGATGCCACTGCGCGGCGACCGGTTGCAGCGGGTAGAGCGGGTCGGCGTGCCCCTGCGCGTGGAACTCGTTCATCGGCTGCGCCCAGGCCACTTCCGAATGCGCCTGCAGCGCGGCGATGCTGGCGCCGACGTCGGCGCCGGGCGGCAGCGCGAGCACGACGCAGTCCATGCCCAGCGCCGGCATCGCCCACAGCGTGACGACGGTGAGCCCGTGCGCGGCCGCGAGACGCGCGCCCACGCGCGCCTGCGACTGCGCCCGCGCGGCGTCGCCGTAGCCGGCCGCGCCGTAGCTGCCGTCGACCCGCGCGTGCGGCGGCGGCGAGCGCAGCATCACCAGCACCTCGCGCGGCGCCGATGCGGCGGAGGCGGGCGCCGCCACGGCCTGCGGCGCGTCGGCGTCGGCCGCGGTTGCGCTCAGCGCCGCCAGGCCCAGCGCCAGGCCCAGCGCGAGACGGCGGAAGGTGCGCGAACCCGTCATGGCGATGCGCTCTCCAGCGCCTCGACCAACGCGACACCCGGCTCCTTGCGCAGCTTCGCCAGCGCGGCGACGTAGCGCTCGCGCGGCAGCCGCACGACGTAGGAGTCACTGACCGTCGGGCCATCGACCAGGCGCGCACCGCTGTCGTTGAGGCCGTGGCGGATCTGCGCCTCGGTGGCGTCGGGACGGAAGCGGACCACCGCGGTGGCGCCGGCGTCGACGGGCGCCGACAGCGCGTGATACTCGCCGGCCACCGGCGCCGGACGCACGGTGACGCCGATGGCCACGACCAGCGCGACCGACAACATCGCGGGCGCCGCCCAGGCGCGCGCGGGCAGGCGCTGCCACGTCGGCGGCAGCCAGTTGCGGCGGCGCGACGCCGGCGCCGGACGCGGGGCGGCCCGTGGCGCGGCGTCGCCGCCCAGGCGGGCCCGCATGCGCGCCCAGCCGTCCTCGACGTCCACCTGCGCGCCGTGGCCCGGCTGCAGCAGCTGCCATTGGCGCTCGGTCTCGAGCTCGGCGCGGCATTCGGGACATTGCGCGAGATGGGCTTCGACGGCGTCGTGCTCGGCGGTCTCGAGGCGGCCCGTGAGATACCACGGCAGCAGCCGTTGCGTCGCCACGTGCGGGTCGGGTTCGAGGTGAAGGATCTGGCCACTCATTTGAAATACCTCCGCCTTTCGGCTGCGGTGCCGGCGCCTTCGGGCGGCCGTGCGTCGCCAGGCAGCCTCCGCGCAAGGATGGGCCGCGGCCCGGACGGGATCATCGACGATTTCGGACGGGCGCGCTTCATAGCCAGTCGTCCAGCTGGCCGCCGAACGCCGTCCGCAGCCGCTTGCGCGCGTGGAACATGCGGGTCTTGACGGTGTCGGTGGGGCAATCGACGATCGCCGCGATCTCGGGGTAGCTGAAGCCGTGGAAGTAGGTCAGCTCGACGGCGGCGCGCTGGTCGACCGACAGCGCGCGCAGCGCCGCGTCGATCGCGGCGCGCGCCTGCGACAGGCTCATGCGCGCCTCGGGCCGCTCGGACGGGTCGGCCGCCGGCTGGTCGTCCTCGTCGGCGTCCGGCAGCGGATCGTCGTGCCGCGACAGCGCCTTCAGCGCCTTGCGGTAGGCGATCGCGAAGATCCAGGTCGACACCTTGCTGGTGCCGTTGAAGCGCTCGGCCTGGTTCCAGACGACGTAGAGCGTGTCGTTGAGCACCTCCTCGACGAGGTGCTCGGGCCGCAGCATCCGGTGCAGGAAGCGGCACAGCCGCGGGTGGTAGCGCCGGTAGAGCGCCTCGAAGGCGGCCAGCTCGTGCGCGCAGACGCACGCGACGAGGCGCCGGTCCTCGGCGTCGTCGTGCAGGCCGCCGGGCGCCGAGGCGGATCGGATCGATGGCTGGGGTGTCGGGGCGGTGTTCATGGCGTGGGGCTTCGTCCACCGTGCATGCCGCTGAGGTCGTCAACGGTTCAATGGTCGCGCAGGAACGGCCCGTGGGGCCGTCGCGAGCGTGATTTTCCGCACGAACTCAGTTCCAGCGCCAGGTGTAGATCATGTCCAGCGCCCACGACTGCGCGGGCGTCGTGTTGGCCGTGATGGTCGACGCGTCCACGCCCGCCTGGGCGCGCAGCGTCAGGCGCTGGGCGATGCGGTAGATCAGCTGCCAGTTGCCGCTGGCGGTGGTCACGCTGCGCTCGTAGCCGAGGTAGACGCGCTTGGAGATCTGGCGGCCCAGCGTGACGACGGTCTGCTTGGTGTTGTCGGCGTCGGTCTTCTGGCCGACGGCGAAGTCGGTCAGGCCCAGGCGCTTGAGCACCTGGTCGCTCGGCGCCTCGCCCTCGCCGGCCAGCAGCGCCATCGCGGCCTGCTGCAGCAGCGCGGTGTCGGCGCCGCCGACGGTCTCGGGCGCGCGGCCCAGCATCAGCCAGGAGAGCTTGTCGCTGTCGCTCATGTCGGGGTCGCTCATGAGCTTGACGTGCGGCGCCAGCGCGGTGCCGGTGATGGCCACGCCGACCGTGATGTCGAGGTTCGGGCGCGTGGCGAGGATGTCCAGCCGGGGGTCGTTGACCGGCCCGGTGAACGTGATCTCGCCGCGGGTGACGTCCAGCTTCTGGCCGTAGGCGATGTACTGGCCGCCGTCGGTGCGGATCGCGCCGCGCACGGTCAGCAGCCCGCCGGGCGAGGTGATCTGCAGCGCGCCCTTGAGCGTGGTGTCGATGCCGCGGCCGCGCAGCTTCAGGTTGTTGCCGAGGTCGACGGCCAGGTCCAGCTGGGTCGCGCGGCTGGGCCTGGGCACGGCCGCGGCCGCGTCGGCGCCGGGGTCGTCGGCCGGCGCGGCCTTGGCGTCCAGCACCTCGACGTCCGAGTCCAGCGTGGGCGCGTCGCTCTTGCTCAGGTCGAATAGGCCCTCGTCGATGCCCAGCTTGCCGTTGACCTTGACCGCATCCGCGCCGAGCTGCAGCGCGAGGTTGCCGGTGGTGACGATCTTGCGGTCGATGCGGCCCAGCAGCTGGAACTGCGTCGCCTGCAGCTGCAGCTTCGCCACCGGCACCGCGCCCAGGCTCGCGCTGCCGCTCAGGTCCAACGTGCCGTTGCCGCCGACGAGGTGGAAGCGCTCGATCTGCGCCTGGTCGCCGGTCAGCCGGATCGCCGCCTCGCCGTCGTGGCCGTAGACGCCCTCCAGCGCGTTGCGGATCGCCAGCCTGGTCGCCGTGATCTCGCCCGTCAGCTTCGGGTCGCCCCAGCGTCCCGACAGCGCAAGGTCGGTGCGCAGCTCGCCGCCCAGGCGCCAGCCCGGCGGCAGCCAGGCGCCCCAGACGTTCATGTCCTCGACGTGCGCCTTGACGTTGCCGTGCAGCGGCGAGCCGGCGGTCGGCAGCGACGCGGGCGACGGCGCCTCGGCCGTCCAGTGGCCGGCCAGCTCGCCCAGGCGGCTGCCCGCGATGTCGGCGTCGGCCGTCCAGTTCATGCCCTCGGCCTTGACCTGCAGCAAGGCCCTGGTCAGCCCCAGCGCCTGCTTGGTGCTGGTCGGATCCTGCACCAGGTCGGACACGCCGAGGTCGCCGCTGTTGCGCGCGAGCTGGGCGGCGACATGCCACTGGCCGTCGAAGGCGGCGTGCACCTGCGCGGTCATCTGCAGGTCGCCGTGCCAGCCGAGGTCGGGCTGCGCGCGCGCCATCAGCTGCGCCACCGAGAACGGGGCCAGCGCCGCGTCCACCGACCAGTGGCCGCTCGCGCCGGGCGTCGCGGGCGCCGTCCAGAACGACGGCTGCCAGGCCAGCGCGAGTCCCGCGAACTCGGCGCCGCCGGCGCCCACGCGCAGCGTCTGCCAGTTGCCCGCGGCGTCGCGCGACAGGCTCAGGTCGACCGGCTTGACGTGCACCCAGTTCGGATTGACGACCGTCGTCGCCGCGCCGGAAGCGGGCGCCGCCGGCCCGGGCGGCGTCGCGGCGCCGGCCTCGGTGGCGGCGCGCAGGTCGAACTGCGCGAGATGGCCCTGCCACGCCGGCGTGCCGACCGCCTCGGGCTGCCAGCGCCCCTGCAGCTGGACGTCGAGCCGCGTCGCGTTGGCCTTGCCGATGTTGGCCAGGTTGGCGAGCCAGGTCGGCGGACTCACCGGCGCCTCGCCCTGCAGCTGCAGCTGGTGCTGCGCCAGCGTGCCCGAGATCGTCGCCTGCGCATGCGCGATGCGCGCGACGCCCGACTGCGCGTCCACCAGCGTGACCGACGCGTCCAGCGGCGCCTGCGGATCCGTGCTGGCGTGCGCGTTCCACTGCAGCTTCGCGAGCTTGAACTGCGGCCCGGCCCAGTCGCTCAGCTCGCCCTGCGTGACGATGCGCAGCGGCGCCGCGCCGCGATGGCCGCGCGCGCCGTCGGCGATCGCGAGGCGGCCGCCGGTGACCTGCACGTCCAGCTTCGCCGAGCCGTGCGCCAGCCAGTTGCCGCGACCGGCCGGGACTTCCGCGGCGTGCGCCGCCGAGGCCGCGGACGCCGCCGACGCCGCGACGGCCGGCACCAGCGCCCGCGCGTCGTCGGTCTTGCCCCCGGTGGCGACCTTGGTCGCGGCCTTGGCGATCAGCTCGCCGGGAATCGTCTTCGACTCGGCCAGCGTCGCGACGCCCGAGGCCGCGGCCACCGCCGGCGACGCGGTGCGCGGGTGCGCGCCGGGCGGGGCGAGCAGTTGCAGCGACGGCGCGTCGACGCTCAGGTGCAGCTGGTCGATCACCGCCAGCGCGTCGCCGCCCGCGTGGCCCGGGCTGATCGCGCCGTCGACGTGCGCCTGGTTGCCGCCGCTGCGCACCTCGGCCGAGACGGCCCACGGCGCGCCGAGCGCGTCGATGCTCGCCTTGCCATCGAGCGCGAGGCCGGCCAGCAGGCTGTCGGCCAGCACCAGGTCGGCCTTGGCGTGGATGCCTGCCAAGCCCTCCCAGTCGCTGGACGCGTTCGCGAGATGGAGCGCGAGCGAGCCGTTGAGCGAGTTCGGTCCGTCGCGCAACGGACCCGAGTCCGCGAGGCGCCACCACGCGCCCGGATCGAGCTGGGCCCACTGCGCGCGGGCGTTGCCCTGCCACGTGCCGGTACTGCCTCGATTGAGCGCGCCCGTCGCCGTGAGGGTCGCGGCGCCGGCCTTGAGGTCGAACTGCTTCAGCTGCAGCGCGTCGGCGCGCAGCAGCGCGTCGAGCTGCAGCGCCATCGGCGGCGGCGCGACCGCGTTCCTGCCGGTCGACAACGGCGGCGCGGTGCCGGCGAGGCGGCCGGTCACGTGCGCGGTCACGCCGTCGAACGACGCGGAAGATGCCGCCGCCGGCGCCGACGCCGCGCCGCCGCCCCACAGCGACGCGGGCGCCGGCAGGTGCTCGAGTTCGGCGCGCAGCGGGCCGTTGATGCGCCAGGCGCCGATGTGGGTGTCCAGCCGCGCCGGCTGCACCTGGTCGAGATCGAGCTGCAGCTGCGCCTTGTCGCCTTGCCAGCGGCCCTGCGCGCGCAGCTCGCCGCCCGCACCCTTGCCGTCGCCCAGCACCAGGCGCAGCGACGGGATCGCCAGGTACGCGCCGGTCCAGGGCGCCTCGAGGTGCGCCGTCAGCGACGAGAACGGCAGGCCGCCGTCCGACCACGCCGCCGACGCGAGGTTGCGCAGGTCGGCGTCGAGCGCCGCGGGCCGGGTCGTGGCGACGCGCAGGCTGCCCTGCAGCCGCGTGGCCGGCGCGCGGGCGGACAGCGCGCGCAGGTCCAGCTCGGTCGTGTTCAGCAGCACCTCGCTGACCGGCAAGGCCGCGAACGGCGTCACGTGCGCGCGGGCGGTCGCGCGCGGCGCCGCGCGTCCCGCGCGCGCGTCGCCCTGCAGGTCGGCGGCGACATCGAAGCCGGCCAGCGGCCCGCGCAGCGTCGCGCTGGCGGCCCAGTGCGGCAGCGGCGCGGCCGATGCCGCCGAGGCCGCGGGCGCCGCGGCCTGCGGCGCGTCGTGCGCGGTCAGGCTGACTTCCAGCTGCAGCGGCGCGTCGGTCTGCGCGATCAAGCTGGCCTCGGCCTGCACGCGCTCCCAGACCAGGCGCAGGTGGTCGACGCGATGCAGCCTGCCGCCGTCGGCGCCGATGGACAGCGCGGCCTGCACGTCGCGCAGCGGCGCGTTGTCGCCGATCGTCAGCGAGGCGATGCGCAGGCTCGCGACGTCGATCGCGACCGGGCTGCGCAGCGACGTCGGCGGCGTGGGCTTCGTCGGCGTCTTCGAGGGCAGCGGCACGACGTGCACGGCGTCGGCCATCCACGCCGTGAACGAGGCACCGATCCAGGCGCCGGGCTGCGGGTGCCAGTGGAGGTCGAGGCCGGTCACGCGCAGGTTGGCGACGTCCACCTGCACCGCGGTCTCGGTCGCGCGCAGCGAGCCGATGCGCAGGTCGCCGCCGCCGAACGAGCCCTGCACGTCGACCACCGTCAGCCCCGGCACGTGCTGCAGCAGCCAGCGCGTGCCGGCCTCGCTGCGCCACAGCGCGCCGGCGATGGCCACGCACGCGGCCGCGGTCAGCGCGGCGGCCGCCGCGGCCATCGAGGCGATGCGGGCGGCGCGCTGCCAGCCGGCGCGCGGCGGCGCGGCGGGCGAGGGCGGGGCGGCGTCGGGCTCGGTCATCGCGGCCTCAGAAGACGACGCCGACGCTGAGGTCGAGCCGCACCAGGTGATGCTCGCCCTGCCCGTGCGACAGGTCGATCTTCAGCGGCCCGACCGGGCTGCGCCAGCGCAGGCCCACGCCGTAGCCGCGGTCGATCTTGAGGTCGCTGAAGCGCGACGCGGCACTGCCCGCGTCGTAGAAGGCGGCCCACCAGACGGACGGCAGCCGCTCGGTGAACGGGTGCGCGACCTCGATGCTGGAGGTGATCAGCGAGTTGCCGCCGATCACGTTGCCGTTGCGGTCCAGCGGCCCGAGCGAGCGCCAGCCGTAGCCGCGCACCGAGTCCTCGCCGCCGGCGCGCCACTGCTCGGCGTCGGGCATCGCGACCTTGTCGCCGACGAGGATCTGCCCCAGCTCGACGCGGCCCTGCAGGTAGAAGGAATTGGGCAGCGGCCAGTAGTCGGTGAGGCGGCCATACAGCCGCGTGTAGGGGCCGTACTTCGCGTCGGGGTTGTAGAGCGACGGCGGGCCGCCCGCGACGCCCACGCCGACCTGGCCCGACAGCGTCCAGCCCTTGGTGGGCAGCACCACGTTGTCGACGTTGCGCCAGACGTTGGCCTGGTTCAGCGACAGCGCGCGGGCGTCCGCGCAGTCGTAGGAGTCGCCCGAACCCAGGTCGTCGATCGGCAGCGGGCCGAGCACCGGATCCTTCGGCGTGCACTGGATCGAGCGCTCGAGCTGCACGAAGGTCGTGCGGGTCAGCGGGTTGCTGTCCTGGGTGCGGCCGAAGCGCACGGACGCGGCGCGCACCAGGTCGTTGGTGGTCTTGATGCTGCCGACGCTGCCGCCGACGATCCAGCTGTGGAAGCTCTCGGCCGGATGCGTGGCCAGCGAGACGTCCCACTGCTGGATGTCGCGGCCCCACTGGATCTTGTTGTTCAGGGTGGCGGGCAGCCCGAAGATCTTGCGGTCGGTGTGCTCCAGCGTGATGCGCGGGCCGGTGAGCGAGTTGTAGCCCAGGCCCACGGTGGCCTGCTGCAGCGACTGCTCGTGCAGGCGCACGGTCACCGTCGCGTGCGTCGCCTGCGCCGGATCGGGGTCGTAGATGACGGCGACCTGCGTGAACAGGCCGGTCTTGATGAGCCGGTCCTGGTAGTCGATCAGGCGCTGCTGCGTCAGCGGCGTGCCCGGGCCGAAGCCGGCCAGCAGGCGCACGTTGCGCTCGGGCTGGCGCTCGAGGCCCTCCACGGCGAGATCGCCGGCCAGGAAGCGCGGGCCGGTGTCGGCGACGAGGAACAGGCGCGCCTGGTTGGTGGCCGGGTCGACCTGCGCGGCCGTCGCGGTCCAGATCGCCGCGGCGTAGCCCTCGTTGCGCAATGCGGACAGCGTCTCGGCCTTGGCGCTGTCCCAGTTGCCGTTGCGAAACACCTGGCCCTTCTGCAGCGCCCATTCGGTGCGAAGCCGGTCTTCGAAGGCGAGGGCCCGGGCGTCGCCCGCCTCGGCCTGGCGCGCGAGCTCGCCGTCGAATTCCAGCGTGAAGCGGCCGACGGTCGCGGGCTCGCCCGGCACCAGCTTGATCAGGATGCGATGCGCGTCGGCCGGGTCGGCGGCGACGGTGACCTCGGCGCGGAAGTAGCCCTCGGTCTGCGCCAGCGCGCGGCCCTGGGCCGGCGCGGCCGCGACCAGGCGCGCCCACTCGGTGTCGTCGAGGCTGTCGGCCTCGGCCAGGCGCGCGGCGCGCTCGAGGTCGAGGTTCTTCTCGAGCAAGGCCTTGAAGGGCGAGGGCGCGTCGACCACCAGCTCGCGGGTGGCCGCGCGCGCGTCCGTGACGCCCGAGAGCGCGCAGCCGCAGGCCAGCGCCAGCACGAGGGCGCGCGGGCCGGACTGTCGTTGCGATTGGAAGCGCGAGCCGCCCGCGGCCGTCATTTCGTCAAGAGACGCATCGCACCCTCCAGCCCTTGCAGGGTCAGCGGGAACATGCGGTGGCTGACGAGTTGCTCGATCAGCGAGATGCTTTGCCGGTACTGCCACACGCCCTGTGGCTCCGGGTTGATCCAGCAGTGCTTGGGGAACGCGTGCGTGAGACGCTGGATCCACTCGGCGCCAGGCTCGGCGTTGTTGTACTCGACGCTGCCGCCGGGCTGCAGGATCTCGTAGGGGCTCATCGTCGCGTCGCCGATGAAGATCAGCCGGTAGTCCTTGTTGTACTTGCGGATCACGTCCCAGGTGGCGTGCTTCTCGGAGAAGCGGCGGCGGTTGTTCTTCCACACGAAGTCGTAGACGCAGTTGTGGAAGTAGTAGAACTCGAGGTGCTTGAACTCGCCCTTGGCGGCCGAGAACAGCTCCTCGACGCGGTGGATGTGGTCGTCCATCGTGCCGCCCACGTCCATCAGCAGCAGCACCTTGACCTTGTTGTGGCGCTCGGGCTGCATCCTGATGTCGAGCATGCCGGCGGCGGCGGCCGTCGCGTGGATCGTGTCGTCCAGCGCGAGTTCCTCGGCCGCGCCCTCGCGCGCGAAGCGGCGCAGGCGGCGCAGCGCGACCTTGATGTTGCGCGTGCCCAGCTCCAGCGAGTCGTCGTAGTCGCGATAGGCGCGCTGCTCCCACACCTTGACGGCGCTGCGGTTCTTGCCGGCGCCGCCGATGCGGATGCCCTGTGGGTTGTAGCCGCCGTGGCCGAACGGCGAGGTGCCGCCGGTGCCGATCCACTTGCTGCCGCCCTCGTGGCGGCCCTTCTGTTCCTCGAGGCGCTGGCGCAGCGTGTCCATCAGCTCGTCCCAGCCCATCGCCGCGATCGCGGCCTTCTGCTCGGGCGTGAGTTCGCGCTCGATGAGCTGGCGCAGCCAGTCCTCCGGGATGTCCTTGGACTCGGTGAGCTTGGCCACGCCGTTGAAGAACGCGCCGAAGGCCTTGTCGAAACGGTCGAAGTGCGCCTCGTCCTTGACCAGCGTGGTGCGCGCGAGGAAGTAGAAGTCGTCGATCGACGGGCCGATCACGCCGGCCTTCAGGGCCTCCAGCAGCGTGAGGTATTCCTTGACCGAGACGGGCAGCTTGGCTTCGCGCAGCGTGTAGAAGAACGGGATCAGCATGGCGGAGGACGGGCTGTTGCGGCCGGGCACGACGGGGATTCGCGCACGGGGACGCCTGATTCGTGAAGGGTATCACCGATGGCCGGCGCGCTCCGGCGCCGACCTCAAGACCGGCCCGGGCTTGCCGAAGTTGCGGTAATGCACCGCTTCGGGGCGGCTTCTCGACCGTTCGGGAGACGCGCGGATGCCCTCAAATGCTGCATCGACCCGCAGAGGTCGACGAGCGCATTTTCGTTTGGAGACACCATGAGTTTTCTCAGCCAATGGCGCATCGGGCGCCGCTTGAGCCTGGCGTTTGCCGTCGTGGTCGCGCTGACCGTCGTCTCGGCAGGCTTCAGCCAGATCCGCCTGATGGAGATCCAGTCGCGGTCGCATGAGCTGACGGCCGAGCAGGCCGAACGCACGGCGCTGTCGTATCGCTGGCGCCAGTACATCGCGGTGAATTCCAGCCGTTCGGCCACGGCGGCGCTGATGACCGACGCGACGCTTGCCGAACCGCTGCTCGCCAAGATCAAGGCGACGTCGGCCGAGACGACCGTGCTGCAGAAGCGCTTCCAGGCCATCGAGACGACGCCCGAGGGTGTCGCGCTCCAGCAGAAGCTGGCCGAGGTGCGCCAGCGCTACCTGGCGGCGCGCGAAGCGATGAACAAGGCCGGCGAGGGCGGTTCCTCGATCGCCGCCACGATCGCCAAGGGCCAGGCCTCGCAGGCGTTCAACGTCCTCACCGACGAGTATCTCGCCGCGTCGGACGCCCTGGTCGCCTACGAATCCAGGCGCACCGATGCCGACGGCGCCGCGATCTCCTCCGCAGTCATGGCCATGAGCGTCGTCAACGTCGTGTGCGGCGTCGTCAGCGCGCTGTTCTCGATCGCCATCGGCTTCGCGCTGACGCGCAGCATCGTCGGCCCGGTGCAGGCCGCGCAGAAGGCCGCCGACCGCATCGCCGCGGGCGACCTCACCGGCAACTGCCGCGTGGTGGGCAGCGACGAGTCCGCCCAGCTGACCGCGTCGCTGGGCAAGATGCAGGACTCGCTGACGCGCATCGTGCGCGAGATCCGCAGCTCCACCGAGCAGATCCAGGTCGCCAGCACCGAGGTGGCCAGCGGCAACCAGGATCTCAGCGCGCGCACCGAGCAGACCGCCGGCAGCCTGCAGCAGGCCGCGAGTTCGATGGACGAGCTCACCAGCACGATCCGCCACAGCGCCGACGCCGCCACGCAGGCGCACGGGCTGGCCAACTCGGCCTCGCAGATCGCCACGCGCGGCGGCGAGGTCGTGTCGCAGGTCGTCTCGACGATGAACGAGATCAATGCCTCGTCCAAGAAGATCGCCGACATCATCGGCGTGATCGACGGCATCGCCTTCCAGACCAACATCCTCGCGCTCAATGCCGCGGTCGAGGCGGCCCGTGCCGGCGAACAGGGCCGCGGCTTCGCGGTCGTCGCCGGCGAGGTGCGCTCGCTGGCGCAGCGCTCCGCCGAAGCCGCCAAGGAGATCAAGACGCTGATCGGCGCCTCGGTCGACAAGGTGGAAAGCGGCGCGCGCCTGGTGCAGGACGCGGGCTCGACGATGCACGAGATCGTCAGCGCGGTGCGCCGCGTCAGCGAGGTGCTGGGCGAGATCACCACCGCCACCAGCGAGCAGGCCGGCGGCATCCAGCTGGTCAACGACGCCGTCAACAACGTCGACCAGATGACGCAGCAGAACGCCGCGCTGGTGGAGCAGTCCGCCGCCGCCGCCGAATCGATGCGCGACCAGGCGGGCAAGCTGGCCCGCACCGTCGAACAGTTCCGCACCCAATAAGAAGACGCTGTCATCCGGCGAGGGCGCGCGGCCGCGAGGTCGCGCGCCCTTTTCGTCGATGCGAGTTCCGCCCGCAGCGAGCCGGCGCCGCGCGGGGCCGTGACGCACAATCCGGCATGGCCGTCGCCGTGCGGCGGTCGCTTGACGGAGTCGCCCCGGATGGGCTCGATCACCATTGCTTCCGAAACCGCGGACACCATGACGGTCGTCTTCAGCGGAGACCGGCGCATCCACGACTTCGAGAAGATCGAGGAGCAGTGGGAGTTCTGGCCCGCGGCCACGCTGCGCTGCAGGAGCCTGGGCATCCGCCGGGTCCTGGTGCTCAACGAACTGGCGGGCGAGATCTCGAGCACCTACGTGCGCGACTTCCACACCAACCTCGACAAGTTCGGCTTCGATCGCGAGATCCGCTACGCGATGGTCGTGCGCGAACCGCATGCGCGAGGCATTCTGAGCCTGGGCATCGCCCTGGCCAGCCGCGCCGGCTGGGACATCGCGATCTTCAGCGACGAGTCGGCGGCCGGATCGTGGCTCGCCCGGCCGCTGCCCTGACGCGGACGCGGGGCCAGGCGGCCGCATCGGCGGCAGAATGCGTGCGGACATCGAACCGGAGTTGCGCATGCGTTCATTTCTCCGCCTGTTGGTGCTTGCTTCGACAGGCCCGCTCGTCATGGTTGGCTGCGCGGTGCAGGAGCCTGCGCCCGCCGCGCCCACGCGCGTCACGCCCGCGAGCGCGCGCACCTGCGACGCCTACGCCTTCGGCGCCGTCGGCGACGGCCAGGCCAAGGACACCGCCGCCCTGCAGCGCGCCATCGAGGCCTGCTCCGAGGACGCGGGCGGCACCGTGGTGCTGGCGCACGGCACCTTCCTCTCGGGCACGATCGTGCTGCACAGCCACGTCACGCTGCGCATCGAACGCGGCGCGACGTTGCTGGGCAGCCGCGACGACGCCGACTACCCGACGCTCAAGCCGCTCGTCGTCAACACGCAGCTGGACGACTGCCGCCACGCGCTGGTCTACGCGGTCGGCGCCACGGCCGTGCGCATCGAGGGCGGCGGCACCATCGACGGCAACGCCGACATCGACAAGTGGCGCGGCATGGCGCGGCGCGAGGGCGAGCGGCCGATGGCGATCTTCACGGCGCTGTCCACCAACGTCGCGATCGAGGGCGTGCGGGTGCGCAACGCCGCGACGTGGGCGGTGGTCAACATGGAGGTCGAGCACCTGGTCATCCGCGGCATCGACGTCGACTCGCCGCACGGGCCGACGCACGACGGCATCGACGTCGTGGACGGGCACGACGTGCTGATCGAGGACAACACGGTCAACGCCGGCGACGACGGCATCTGCCTCAAGAGCGGCGGCGCGAAGGGCCTGAGCGACGTCGTCGTGCGGCGCAACCACGTGCGCGGCGCGGGCGTGGCCAACGGCCTGAAGCTGGGCACGGCCACCGTCGGGCCGATGCGCCGGATCGTGTTCGAGGACATCGCGATCGAGAACGCGCAGGCCGCGGCGATGGCGGTCGAATCGGTCGACGGCGGCGAGGTGGCGGACGTGACGTTCCGGCGCATCACGCTGTCGGACGTCGGCACGCCGGTCTTCGTGCTGCTGGGCGCGCGCGGCCCCGCGGGCGTCGGCGCGATCCACGACATCCGCTTCGAGACGATCCGCGGCGAGCGCCTGCGCTATCCGTGGGGCGCGCTGCTGACCGGCGCGCCGGCCGATGCGGCCGGGCGGCACGACCTGCAGGCGATCGCGTTCAAGGACATCGCGATCACCTGGCGCGGCGTCGGCGACGCGGCCGGTCCGCACGTCTT
Source organism: Scleromatobacter humisilvae (assembly GCF_023231945.1). Lineage (GTDB taxonomy): Bacteria > Pseudomonadota > Gammaproteobacteria > Burkholderiales > Burkholderiaceae_C > Scleromatobacter > Scleromatobacter humisilvae. Next base: position 76,451 of record NZ_JAJLJH010000001.1, on the reverse strand, counting down.
CGGCAGCGGCGTCGCGGATGTCGACCGCTTCCCGGCCTACGCCGGCGGCTACCCGGACGCCAAGTTCGTCTTCGCGACGCCGACCGCGAAGGCCGAGGTCATCGACTACGCGCTGCCCGGCTACGCGTTCTTCGTGCGCGACGCCCGCGGCGTGACCTTCGACGACTGCCGCATCGCCGTCGACGGCGCCGAGACCCGCGCGGCGATCGTGGGCCGCGATGCGGAGATGGCGGGCGACTGCCGGCGCGAGGTGGCGCCGCGCTGAAGGGACTTCGCATGGCGACGGCCGGGCCCCGGGGACGCGACTCACCCTTTTTGGGGCTGACCGCCCACGGCGCCTGCCGCTATATTCGGCCGAGAATCGACGTCCTGTGTGCCGGCGCCGCCGGCTTCGGGTTCGTCAAGATCCGACATCCATCCAGAGGGAATCCAACATGAAGACGAAGATGACTGCCGCCGCGCTGGCCGCACTCCTGGCCCTGGCCGCGCAGGGCGCGTCGGCCGCGACCGTGTCGTGGGCCAACTGGTCCAGCGACACCGCTTCCACGGTCTCCGGCACCGTGACGGTCGACGGCTCGCCCGTCAGCGTCACGTACAGCGGCGCGCAATACGCGTTCGCCCAGCTGAACGGTTCCGGCACGAACTATTGGGTGCCGAACGGTCCGTACCTGAGCTCGACGGTCTCGAACGCCCCGGGCGCGGCGGACATCGTCGGCCTGAGCGACGCCGGCACCAGCGTCATCACGTTCTCCGCGCCGGTCGTCAACCCGGTGATCGCCCTGGTGAGCTGGAACGGCGCCAACGTGACCTTCGGCGGCGGCACCGACACCCAGACCTACAACATCGACTACCTCAGCTCGGGCTGCGGCTACTGGGGCTGCGGCACCTACGCGACGCCGACCAGCAACTCCTTCGTCGGCAGCGGCGAACTGCACGGCGTCATCGAGCTGATCGGCACCTACTCGTCGATCTCGTTCACCGACACGACGGGCGAGTACTGGCACGGCCTGACGGTCGGCGCCTTCGCGACGTCCGTCCCCGAACCGGCCGAACTGGGCATGATGGCGCTGGGCCTGGGCGTCGTCGGCGCGCTGGCGCGTCGCCGCAAGAGCCGCGCGGCCTGAGCCTGCGCTGGCGCTGAAGCCGCCCGCGTCGCGAGACGCCGGCGGCTTTTTCACGTCCTGCGGCCTCGAATGCGGACGGAAATGGCCGGGGCATGTCGGTCAGCCAGTCTCGCGCGGGAGTCGGGGCAGGCGCTTGACGCGACGCGTCGCAGCGTCGACGCCGTCATGAGCGCGGCTTGTTCTGCTGATGGAGCAAGTGCGCCTTGACCTCCGGCCACTCGCCGGCGGTCAGGCTATACATCACCGTGTCGCGCACCGTGCCGTCGCGCCGCACCGCGTGATGCCGCAGCACGCCGTCCTTCCTCGCGCCCAGCCGCTCGATCGCCTTCTGGCTGGCGAAGTTGTAGTTGTCGGTGCGCCAGCCCACCAGCTTCGCGTTCAAGGTCTCGAACGCGTGCACCAGCAGCAGCAGCTTGGCGCAGGTGTTGACGTGCGAGCGCTGCGTGCTCTTCGCGTACCAGGTCCAGCCGATCTCCAGGCGGTCGATGGCCGGCACGATGTCGTGGTAGCTGGTCGAGCCGATGATGCGGTCGTGGTTCTCGAGATCGACGACGACGAAGGGCAGGCGGTTGCCCTGCGCGCGCATCGCGAGCGCGCGCTCCACGTAGCCGCGCGTGTCGTCCGGGTCGGGCACCGAGGTGACGCGGATGTTCCACAACTGGCCGTCGGCGGCCGCGGCCTTCAGTGCGTCGACGTGCGCGAGCGCCATCGGCTCGAGGCGGATGCGCCCGTCGGTGAGCGTGACCGGCTGGACATTCAGCATCTCTAGCGGTTGTTCTTCTGCATGAAGATGAGCTTCTCGAACAGCGTCACGTCCTGCTCGTTCTTGAGGAGCGCGCCGATCAGCGGCGGGATCGAGACCTTGTCGTCCCTGGACTGCAGCGCGGCGACCGGGATGTCCTCGGCCAGCAGCAGCTTGAGCCAGTCGAGCAGCTCGGAGGTCGAGGGCTTCTTCTTCAGGCCCGGCAGGTTGCGCACGTCGTAGAAGCTCTTGAGCGCGGCGGCCACCAGCTCCTGCTTGATGCCGGGGAAGTGCACGTCGACGATCTGCTGCATCGTCGAGGCCTCGGGGAACTTGATGTAGTGGAAGAAGCAGCGGCGCAGGAAGGCGTCGGGCAGCTCCTTCTCGTTGTTGCTGGTGATGAAGACGACCGGGCGCTGGATCGCGCGGATCGTCTCCTTGGTCTCGTAGACATGGAACTCCATGCGATCGAGTTCGCGCAGCAGGTCGTTCGGGAACTCGATGTCGGCCTTGTCGATCTCGTCGATCAGCAGCGCCACCGGCGTCTCGCTGGTGAAGGCCTGCCACAGCACGCCCTTGACGATGTAGTTGTGGATGTCCTTGACGCGCGGGTCGCCCAGCTGGCTGTCGCGCAGCCGGCTCACCGCGTCGTATTCGTACAGGCCCTGCTGCGCCTTCGTCGTGCTCTTGATATGCCATTCGAGCAGCGGCAGGCCCAGCGCGCTCGCGGCTTCCTCGGCGAGCATCGTCTTGCCGGTGCCGGGCTCGCCCTTGACCAGCAGCGGACGGCGCAGCGTCATCGACGCGTTGACCGCGAGCATCAGGTCGGGCGTGGCGACGTAGTTGGCTGAACCTTCGAACTTCATGGCGGCTGGGGGTGGGTTTTGCCTGACGGGGCGGGTCGTTCCAGTATAAAGGGACGTTCCTATAATCTTTGGAGCAGGCCGGCACGGACCCCTGCACTGGAAGTACTGCTCCTGCGGATCAACAAAGACGAGACGATGACAAGAACCCTGACCTTGCTTCTGGCCCTCGCGGGCGTCTTCTCCACCGCCCATGCGCAGACCGGCGATGCGCAACGCGGGTCGACCAAGGTTCAGATGTGCATCGGCTGCCACGGCATCGTCGGCTACCAGGGCGACTTCCCGCAGGTCTACCACGTGCCCAGGATCGCGGGCCAGGACGCCAAGTACATCAGTGCGGCGCTGACGGCCTATCGCAGCGGCGACCGCAAGCATCCGACGATGCGCAGCATCGCGACGTCGCTGACCGACCAGGACATCGCCGACATCGCGGCCTACTACTCGAAGCTCGGCCATCCCGACGGCCCGGTGCCCGCGGCGCTCGAGTCGGCGGTGCCCGACAAGATCCGCAGCGCGGTCACCACCTGCGTGGCGTGCCACGGCGTCAACTTCTCGACGCCGACCGACGGCACCATCCCCCGCATCGCGGGCCAGTACCCGGACTACCTGGCGATCGCGCTGAGGTCGTACAAGGTCGAGGGCAATCCGCACTACGGCCGCTCCAACGCGGTGATGGGCGCGATGGCCAAGCCGCTGAAGGACGACACCATCGCCGAGATCGCCGACTACCTGGCGTCGCTGCCGGGCGAGCTGCGCACCGTGCCGCAGGCCAAGTTCAAGTAGCGCGCGCGGCCGGACGGCCGGCGCGGCAATCGATCACGACGAAACCGCCTCCGGGCGGTTTTGTTTTTTCGGATCCTGCGCGGCAACGCTACAGTCGCGGCGCGCCTGGCCGAAAACAGGAGAGCGCCGGCTTTCCGCCGGCAACTGCCGCCCGTCCGCCCGTCCCATGCTCAAGAAGATCCGCGTCGACCAGGTCCGCCTGGGCATGCACCTCCATGCCCTGGAAGGGGCCTGGATGGATCATCCGTTCTGGAAGACACGTTTCATCATCCGCGACGCCGACCAGCTCAGGAAGCTGACGGACAGCGTGATCAAGGAAGTCTGGATCGACCCGGAGAAAGGCCTGGACGTGGCCGACGAGGCCGTCGCGCTGGCCGTGCCGGCGCGCGTGCCCGCGCCCGCGATGGCTGTCGCGGCGGTGCCGGCCGCGCAGCCCGCACCGGCCTCGGCCGGCGCCGGCCCGGCATCCCTGCCGGCCCGTGCCAGGTCGACGCCCGTCCCCGCGCCGTCCAGGAGCTTCGCCGAGGAAATGCGCACTGCCACCGCCGTGTGCCAGAAGGGCAAGGCGCAAGTCCACAAGATGTTCAACGAGGCCCGCCTGGGCCGCGCGATCGACGCCGAGTCGTTCCGGCCGCTGGTCGAGGAGATCTCCGACTCCGTCATCCGCAACCCCGGCGCGATCGTCAGCCTGGCGCGCCTGAAGACGCAGGACGACTACTCCTACATGCACTCGGTGGCCGTGTGCGCGCTGATGGTGGCGCTGGGCCGCGAGCTGGGCTTCGACGAGGAACAGTGCCGCATGGCGGGCACCGCCGGCCTGCTGCACGACGTGGGCAAGGCGCTGATGCCGCTGGACATCCTCAACAAGCCCGGCAAGCTCACCGACGCCGAATTCGACGTGATGCGCAGCCACCCGGTGCGCGGCCACGAGCTGCTGCAGGAGGCGCGCGGCACCGTGCCCGAGGCGATGGACGTCTGCCTGCACCACCACGAGCGCTTCGACGGCGGCGGCTATCCGCACAAGCTGCCCAACGACCAGCTGAACCAGCTGGTGCGCATGGGCTCGATCTGCGACGTCTACGACGCGATCACGTCCAACCGCCCGTACAAGATGGGCTGGGATCCGGCCGACTCGATCGGCAAGATGGCCAGCTGGAAAGGCCAGTTCGATCCCGTGATCTTCGCGACGTTCGTCAAAAGCGTGGGCATCTACCCGACCGGCTCGCTGGTGCGCCTGCACTCCGACCGCCTGGCCGTGGTGATCGAGCAGAACGCCGCGGCGTTGACGGCGCCGATCGTGCGCGTGTTCTATTCGCTGAAGTCGCAGATGCCGGTGTCGCTGCAGCGGCTCGACCTGTCGTCCGGCACGAGCGACCGCATCGTCGGGCGCGAGTCGCCGGAGAAGTGGAATTTCACGTTCCTCGACGAGCTCTGGGCGGGGGACGCGGCCAAGCGCTGAGCCACGCGCGGCGACCGCCATGAAAAAGGGCCCGACGTCACCGCCGGGCCCTTCGCGTCTGCAAGCGCGACGTGCTCAGTGCGCTGGCTTCGGCGCCATCTCCTCGTCGGCCTCGCGCGTCTCGTCATCGAGCGCCGCGTCCTTGTCGACGCTCTTCTCGTGCTTCGCGCCGAGCAGCATGTACCAGGCCGGGACGACGAACAGCGTGAACAGCGTGCCGATCGACATGCCGGTGAAGATCACGAGGCCCATCGCCTGGCGGCCCGCCGCGCCGGCGCCGGAGGCGATGACCAGCGGCACCACGCCGAAGACCATCGCGGCGGTGGTCATCAGGATCGGGCGCAGCCGGATGCCGGTGGCCTCGAGGACGGCGTCCAGCTTGCTCAGGCCCTTCTTCTGCTCGTTGTTGGCCACCTCGACGATCAGGATCCCGTGTTTCGAGATCAATCCCATCAGCGTCACCAGCCCGACCTGCGTGTAGATGTTCATCGACGCGAAGCCGAGGAAGATGAAGATCACCGCGCCGAACAGCGCCAGCGGCACCGAGAACAGGATGACGACGGGGTCGCGGAAGCTCTCGAACTGCGCGGCCAGGGTCAGGAACACGATGACGACCGCGAACCCGAGCGTGATGAGGAAGCCGCCCGACTCCGAGCTGAAGACACGCGACTGGCCCGCATAGTCGGCGTTGTAGCCACTGGGCGCCGCGGCCTTCAGCGTGTCGCGCAGGAACTGCAGCGACTCGCCCTGCGAGCCGGCCGGCACCGCGATGATCGTCACCGAGTTGAGCTGCTGGAAGCGCGAGATCGACTCTGGCTGCACCGTGTACTTGATGCTCGCGACGGTGCTCGCCGGGATCAGGCCGGCGGTGGGCGTCTTGATGTAGAAGTCGAGCACGTTGGACGGGTTCAGGCGGTCGACCTGCTGCACCTGCGGGATCACCTTGTACGAGCGGCCCGCGATGGAGAAGTAGTTGACGTAGCCGCCACCGAGCGCCGAGCCGAGCGCGTTGCCGACGTCCTGCTGCGTCATGCCGAGGGCCGCGATCTTCTCGCGGTCGACGACGACGGTCGCCTGCGGCGCGTCGAGCTTCAGGTCCAGGTCGACGTAGTAGAACTTGCCGGACGCGCGCGCCTTGTCCAGCACCTGCTGCGCCACCGTGTTGAGGTTCTCGAACGGCTCGGTCGTCGTGATGACGAACTGCACCGGCAGGCCGGACGAGCCGGGCAGCGGCGGGAACTGGAACGCGGCGACGCGCGCGCCGGCGATCTTGTTCCACTTGTCCTGCAGGTCGAGCTGGATCTGGTGCGCGCTGCGCGTGCGATCGCCCCAGTTCTTCAGGAGGACGCCGCCGATGCCCTGGTTGGTCGTCGGCACGCCGGTGATCTGGAACATCTGCTTGTACTCGGGGATCGAGTGGCCGATGTCGAACACCTGCTTGGCGTAGGTCTGCATCTGGTCGGACGTGGCCGTGGGCGAGCCCACGACCTGCGACAGCACGATGCCCTGGTCCTCCTCGGGCGCGAGTTCCGACTTGGAGAACATGAACATCGCCACCAGCATCGCGAATATCAGCAGCGACATCACGATCAGCACGGGATAGGTGCCCAGCAGGCTGCGCAGCAAGCGCGTGTAGCCATGGCGCACCTTCTCGAACACGTGGTCGATCGCCTTGACGAACTTCCCGTTGTCCTGCTCCTGCGTGAAGATGCGCGAGCACATCATCGGCGACAGCGTCAGCGCGACGACGCCCGAGACGAACACGGCGGCCGCGAGCGTGAACGCGAATTCGGTGAAGAGCGCGCCGGTGAGGCCGCCCTGGAAGCCGATCGGCACGTACACGGCGATCAGCACGGCCGTCATCGCGAGAATCGGGCTGCCCAGCTCGCGCGCGGCGATCAGCGCGGCCTCCATCGGCGTCTTGTGCTCCTCCTTCATGTGGCGGTCGACGTTCTCCACCACGATGATGGCGTCGTCGACGACCAGCCCGATCGCCAGCACGAGCGAGAGCAGCGTGAGCAGGTTGATCGAGTAGCCGAGCATCAGCATGATGAAGAACGTGCCGATCAGCGACAACGGCATCGCGATCACCGGCACGACCACGGCGCGGAACGTGCCGAGGAACAGGTAGATCACGACGGTGACGATCAGCAGCGCCTCCACCAGCGTCTTCACGACCTCGCTGATCGAGGTGTTGATGAAGTCGGTGGAGTCGTAGACGATCTCGCCCGTCACGCCGTTGGGCAACTGCGCCTTGAGGTCGGGGAAGGCCTCGCGCACGCGCTTTGCGACGTCGAGGATGTTGGCCTCCGGCGCCACCTTGATGCCGATGAACACCGAGCGCACGCCGCTGAACGCGACGTTGAAGTCGTAGTTCTCGGAACCGAGCGTGACGGTGGCGACGTCCTCCAGCCGCACGATGGAGTCGCCGTTCTGCTTGACGATCAGCTTCTTGAACTCGTCGAGCGAGTGCAGGTCGGTGCCGGCCGTCAGCGGCACGGTGACCATCTGGCCCTTGGACGAGCCGAGCGCCGCGAGGTAGTTGTTGGTCGCGAGCGCGGTGCTGATGTCGGTCGCGGACAGGCCGTGCGCGGCCATCTTGTCGGCGTCGAGCCAGGCACGCAGCGCGAACAGGCGCGCGCCCAGCAGCTCGGCCGTCTGCACGCCGGGCACCGAGTCGAGCTTGGGCTTGACGGCGCGCTGCAGGAAGTCGGTGACGTTGTTCGTGGGCAGCGTGTCGCTGTAGAAGCCCATGTACATCGCGTCGGTGGTCTGGCCGGTCGCGACCGTCAGCACCGGCTGCTGCGCCGCGGCGGGCAGCTGGTTCTTGACCGAGTTCACCTGCGTGTTGATCTCGGTCAGCGCGCGGTTGGCGTCGTAGTTCAGGCGCAGCGTCGCGGTGATCGTCGAGACGCCGCTGGCGCTCGACGAGGACAGGTAGTCGATGCCCTGCGCCTGCGCGATCGCGCTTTCGAGCGGCTGCGTGATGAAGCCGGCCACCGTCGCGGCGTCGGCGCCGTAGTAGGTGGTCGAGATCGTGACGACCGAGTTCTGCGTCTTCGGGTACTGGTTGACCGGCAGGCCGAACAGCGAGCGCAGGCCCAGCACGACGATCAGCAGGCTGATCACGCCGGCCAGCACCGGCCGCTTGATGAAGATGTCGGTGAACTTCATGGCGTGCGCCTCAATGTTCCTGCGGGGTGGGATTCGGACTGTTGGCGGGGACGATCTTGTTGTCGATCGTGATCCACGTGCCGTTCTTCAGCTTGACCTGACCGCTGCTGACGACCGTCTGGCCTTCCTTCAGGCCGCTGAGGATCGCGACCTGGTCGCCGCGCGTCTCGCCCGTGGTGACGAAGGCCTGCTGCACGAAGTAGCCCGACGAGGCAGCCGGTGCAGGCGCCGACGCCGCCTTGGCGGCAGCGGCCGCCTCGGCGGCGGTCTGCACGACGAACACCGTCGAGCCGTACGGGTTGTACGTGATCGCGGTCTGCGGCAGCGTCAGGTAGTGCTTCTTGTCGCCGACGTCCACGGCGGCGTTGGCGAACATGCCGGGCAGCATCTGGCGCTTCGGGTTCGGGAACGTCGCCTCGACGACGACGTTGCGCGTCGTCGTGTCGACCTTCGGGCTGATCGCGGTGATCTTGCCGGGGAACTGCACGCCGGGGAAGCCGTCGGTGGTGACGTTGACGACCTGGCCCACCGCCAAATTGCCGACTTCCTTCTGCGGCAGGTTGAAGTCCACGTAGATCGGGTCGATCGTCTGCAGCGTCACGATCTTGTCGCCCGGGTTGACGTACTGGCCGGGGTTGACCGTGGTGATGCCCAGCTTGCCGGAGAACGGCGCGCGGATCGTCTTCTTGTCGATGATGGCCTTCTGCTGATCGGCCAGTGCACGCTTGCTCTTGAGGTCGGCGGCATCGGCATCGACCTGGGCCTGCGCGATCGCCTGCGCGTCGAATTGCGCCTTGTCGCGCTTCAGGACGGTGCCCGACAGCTCGGCGGCCGCTTCCAGCGCGGCGAGCTGCGCCTTGTCGGAATCGGCGTTGAGTTCGACGAGGATGTCGCCCTTCTTCACGTCCTGGCCCGACTTGAAATGGATCTCGCGCACGAGGCCCGCGATCTCGGTTGTGACGTCGACGCCGCGCACCGGCGTGACGCTGCCGACGGCCGCCAGCGTGGGCTGCCATTCCTGCGACGTGACCTTGATGGCCGTCACCGTCTGCGGGAACGGCTTCGGTGCCGATGCGATCAGCGTCCTGATGTGCATGATGAATCCCCCGATCAGGACCAGCAACAGCACCACAATCCCGCCAATCATGATGAGCATCCGCTTCGTCATGTTCTCACTCCAGATTTCGTGTTCGATGTTCGTCGCGGCCGCCGCAACCGGCGGACGCAGGATGTTGTCGTGGTCAGTGCGACGCCGAGGACGCACTCGCCGCCGAGGCCACCGCGTCCGGCGCGTTCCACCAGCCGCCGCCCAGCGCCTGGAACAGCGCCGCGGTGTCGGTGAAGCGCGCCGCGCGCGCCTGCACCAGCGCCACGCGCGTGCTCAGGTAAGTGCGCTGCGCGTCGAGCGAGGCGAGGTAGCTCACCGCGCCGAGCTGATACTGCCGCTCGACGAGCCTCAGCGCCTCGTTGGCCAGGCGCTCGGCGTCGGCGGTGGCGGTGACCTCGTCGGCGTCGGTGTCGACCGCGCGCAGCGTGTTGGCCACGTTGAGGAAGGCATTGAGCACCGTGCTCTGGTACTGCGCCTGCGCGGCGTCGTACGCGGCAACGGAGGCCCGCTTCCTGGCCTGCAGCGCGCCGCCGTTGAAGATCGGCTGCACCAGGCCGCCCACCAGGCTCCAGCCGGTGGTGCCGGTGTCGAACAGGCGGCCGAGCTTGAAGCTCTCGCGGTCGACACTGCCGCTCAGCGTGATGTTCGGATAGAGCGCCGCGGTGGCCACGCCGATCTGCGCGCTCGCCTCGTGCAGCTGCGCCTCGCTGGCGCGGATGTCCGGGCGCTGGCGCACCAGCGCGGAGGGCACGCTGACCGGCAGGTCGCGCGGCAGCGTCAGCGAGTCGATGTCGAAGGTGGGCAGGCCGTCGTCGCCGGGCAGGCGTCCGGCCAGCACGGCGAGCTGGTGGCGCGTCTGCGCCAGCGCCTTCTCGAGCGGCGGGATCTGCGCCTGCTGCTGCGCGATCAGCGTCTGCTGCTGCAGCAACGCGCCGCGGGCGAGGGCGCCGAGGCGCACCTGCGCGTCGATCACCTTGAGCGACCGGTTGGCGTTGTCGACGACGTCGCGCGTGACCTGCAGCTGCGCGCGCAGCGAGGCTTCCTGGATCGCGGTGGCGACCACGCTGGACGTCAGGCTCAGCCAGGTGGCCTCGACCTGGAAGCGCTGGTAGTCGATGGCCGCGCGCACGCCTTCGAGCTCGCGCTTGTTGCCGCCGAACACGTCCAGCGTGTACGAGACGTCGAGCGCCGCCGTGAACAGGTTGGCCGTGTAGCCCGCCGGGATGCCCTCGCCCTGGGCGACGGGATAGCGCTGGCGCGCGCCCTGCAGCTGGCCGCTGACCGACGGGAACACCTTCGAGCCGTAGTCGGCGCGGTAGTTCTCCTCGGCCTGGCGCAGCGTGGCCTGCGCCGCGGTCACCGTGGGGCTGTGCGCCAGCGCCGACTGCACGAGCGCGTTGAGCGCCGGCGACTGGAAGGCCTCCCACCACGTGGCGGAGATGTCCTGCCCGTCGACGAAGTGCTGCGGCACGTAGGCCGGGCTCGGATTGCTGGCCGCCATCGCTGGCAGCGGCGCCGGCGTGTACGGATGGCTCGCGTCGGCCACCTTGGGCGCCTCCGGCGCGTGGAAGTCGGGCCCGACGGCACATGCCGACAAGGCCAGGCCGACGGCGATGCTCAAGGCGCTGCTGCGCCAGGGCGGACGTCGGAGGATGTCGTTGATCATTCCTGCTCCTCGTTATTCGTGGCCGTCCAGCCTCACGGCGCGAACGATCAGCGGGGCATGGTAGTCGGGTTTTCCCGCTCGAAAACTATTCCCCCAAGAAATTACTGCCTATGCAATCATTGCCAACGCGCCTTTTGGTTCTGTGAACAAAAAGGGCCGCACGAATGCATGTCATCAGCCGATGACGTTAACATGGGCTTAATTCGGAGAGAAGTGCCAAGGGGTCCAACGCCCGAAATCGGGCGTCGAACAGCCGCTGGTCGCGCCTTGTCGACGTCTCCGGCGGGCGCAAGCATCGCCCGTGCCGACTTACAGGACTCTTTCACGGGCTGACGATCGCCCGCAGGCGGTTCAGTCGCGCGTGGCCTTGCGACGCACGCAGTCCAGGTACTGGTGCCCGTCCGGCGGCAGGCCGCTGCGCTGCGACTGCCAGATCATCTCGCCGAGGCAATCCATCGCCGCGTGGTGCGCGTCGTGCAGCGACTGCTTGCGCGCCGCCAGCAGCTCCACCGCCTGGCGGATGCCGCTGGGCTGGTCGATGCTGCACTGCTCGCTGATCGTCAGGTGCATCGCCAGGTGCAGGAACGGGTTGGTGCGGCCATCCTCGACGTCGAACACGGCGGCCAGCGCGGCGTCGACGTCGGCCAGGTCGGCGTGGTACTCGGGATGCTCCGCGATCCATTGCGAGGCGAGGATCTGGATCGGCGACAGCGGCGCGCCGCTGGCGGCGAGCGCGTGGGTCTCGCAGAAGAAACGACGGACGTCGTGCTGGGACGGCTGGAACATGCCGCGATTGTCGCAAGAAGCGGCGACCGCGCGTCGGTGCAGGGTCTACGCGCGCGCCCCGCGCGGGACGCGCGCGGACGCGTCCAGCGGCGCGAAGGTCACGCGCACCTTCAGCCCGATGCCGCCCGGGCCGTCGAGCAGCTCGGCGAGCGCGCCGTGGTGGCCCGCGATGTCGCGCACGATGGACAGGCCCAGCCCGCTGCCGGTGCCGCCCGCGTTGCCGCGCTGGAAGCGCTCGAACGCGCGCTCGCGATCCTGCACGGGGATGCCGGGGCCGTTGTCCTCGACCTCGAGGACCGCGCGTGCCGGCGCGCGCGCCGAGGTGCCGGTGCGGATCGTGACGCGCGCGCCGGGGCCGGCGTAGTTGATCGCGTTGTCCAGCAGGTTGGCGAGCATCTCGCGCAGCAGGAAGCCGTGGCCGTCGACGCGCGCGCTCTCGAGCTCGAAGCCGAGGTCGACCCCTGCGTCCATCGAGCGCGCGACCCATTCCTCGGCGGCCTCGGTGGCGATCTGCTTGAGGTCGAAGCGTTCCATCGCGGAGTTGTGGCGCTCGTGCTCGGCGCGCGCCTGCGACAGCAACTGGTTGGCCAGCCGCGCCGCGCGCGTGGTGGCGATGTGCAGACGGCGCAGCAGGCCCTCGAGCTGCGGCGGATGCGACTCCAGCAGCGCCAGCTCGGTCTCCGTGCGCAGCACCGTCAGCGGCGTGCGCAGCTGGTGCGCCGCGTCGGCGATGAAGGCCTTCTCCGCGGCCGATGCGGTGACCACGCGCGCGAACAGGTCGTTCAACGCCGTGACCAGCGGCGCGACCTCGCGCGGGATATCCGGCCGGACGACCGGCCCGAGGTGCTCCGGCGAGCGCTGCTCGATGTCCTTGCTGAGGCGCTCGACCGGCTTCAGGCTGCGCACGATCGCGAGCCAGCCCAGGGCCGCGAGCACGAGCGCCTCGACGAGCATCGCCGACGACGCCGCCGCCAGCACCTGCTGCGCGACGCCGCGGCGCTTGTTGAGCGTCTCCGACACGCGCGCCTCGCACAGCCCCGCGATGCGATCCGCGCCGGCCGGCACGCAGGCCCAGCTGTGCAGCGCGACGCGCACCGGCTGGCCGTTGTAGCTGGAGTCGAAGAAGCGCCAGTCGACCGCCGACGGCGGCCCGCCCAGCGTGGCCAGCCGGCGATCGCCGCCCAGCACGCGGCCGTCCGGACCGAGTGCGACCCAGTGCACTTCGTCGTAGCGATCGGCGCTGAGTGCGCTGTCGAGCTCGGGCGACATGGCCAGCGTGAGCGTGCCGGCGTTGAGCCTGACCAGTCTCTCCAGCGCCAGGGCCGTGCCATCGAGCGCGTGGTCGAGCGAATCGAGCGCCGGGGCGAGCGCCAGCCGGTAGAACAGGAAGGCCGTGGCCGGCACCAGCAGCGCCAGCGGAAGCACCAGCCACATCACGAGCGAGCGGCGAATGCTGGGGCGCGCGTCGATGCGCAACAGGGCGCGCGGGCCGCGGGCGGTGGAAGCGGAAGGGGCGGTCACGGGCGGGTCGCGTTCACGACGCGAAAGTCATGCGCGAGTATCGCCCAGCCCCTGCAGACGCCTTTCAGGCCTCTTCGAGCAGGTAGCCGAAGCCCCGGATCGTGCGGATCTTCAGGCCGGCCGGCTCCAGCTTGGAGCGCAGGCGCGAGACGTGCACCTCGATCGCATTGTCGGAGGTCGTGCCGTCCCAGTTGGAGATCGCCGCGATGATCTGCTCCTTGGCGACGATCTTGCCGGTGCGGCTCAGCATGAACTGCAGGATCGACCACTCGCGGCCGGCCAGCGCGAGCTCCTGCTCGCCGATGTAGGCACGCCGCGCCTCGAGATCCATGCGCAGGTTGCCCAGGCTCAGCACGCTGCCGCCGCGCGCCTGGTTGCGGCGCACCAGCGCGCGCGAGCGGGCCACCAGCTCGCTGAGCGCGAAGGGCTTGACGAGGTAGTCGTCGGCGCCGCTCTCGAGGCCGCGCACGCGGTCCTCGATGGCGTCTCGCGCGGTCAGCATCAGCACCGGCAGGTCGGAGCCTTGCGCGCGCACGCGGCGCAGCGTCTCGAAGCCGTCGATGCCGGCCAGGCCGACGTCGAGGATCAGCAGGTCGTACGGATCCTGCCGCACCGACACGGCCACGGGCTCGCCGCGCTCCGTGCAGTCGACGACCCAGCCCTGGGAACGCAGGGCGCGCGCGGTGGAATCGGAAAGAAGGGGGTCGTCTTCGACAAGAAGGATGCGCACGGGCGGCACTCCGATGGGAGCGATGGGAGGTGGGGATCGGTTGATCATCGAAGGGCAGGCTCAGGCTTCGCTTAACGATACCTGAGACCAACCTTGCGAGCCAGGCGAGGCGATCTCAGCGTTCCGATGGACTCTTGGTCGCGGGCGCCACCTCGTCGAAATCCTCTTCGGTCGAATGCGACGTGTCCCAGTTCGGCGCGACCGGCGGATGATCGAGCCGCTCCTTCGCGAACAGCTGCTCCAGCTGCTGGCGGCCGGCGCGCGCCAGCGAGACGAGCTTCGATTCGTCGCGGAAGTGCGGCGCGAGTTCGTGCAGCTGCTGCACCGAGTGGCGGCGGAAGCGCATCGCCAGCGTGCGCGCGCGGTGCGGCTCGTAGCCCATCGCCTCGAGCGCGCTGCGTCCGCTCATCAGCGCGGCGTCCAGCGTCTCGCGCTCGATGAACTTCACGCCGCGCTCGTTGAGCTGGTACCAGTGCTGCACGTTGCGGGCGCGTGCGACGATCGTCAGGTTCGGGAAGTTCTCGCGCGCGATGTCCACCAGCTCGAGGCTGGGCTCGATCCCGTCGACGGCCACCACCAGCACGTGCGCGCTCGCGGCGCCGGCGATGCGCAGCAAGTCGAGCCGCGTCGCGTCGCCGTAGTGCACGCGGAAGCCGAACTTGCGCAGCGACTCGACCTGCTCGGCGTCGTGCTCCAGCACCGTCGACTTGATGCCGTTGGCGTACAGCAGGCGGCCGATGATCTGGCCGTAGCGGCCGAAGCCCGCGATGATCACCGGCGCGTCCTGCGGCTCGGCGATCTCGGACAGCTTCACGCGCGGGCTGAACTTCGTCAGGAACGGGATCCACCAGCGGTCCGCGACGAGGATCAGCAACGGCGTCAGCAGCATCGACAGCGTGATGGCGGCGGTCAGCACGCCGGCCTCGTCGGCCGCGATCACCTGCTGGCCCTGCGCCGCCTGCAGCACGACGAAGCCGAACTCGCCGCCCTGCGCGAGCAGCAGCGTGAAGATCGGCCGCTCCAGCCGCGGGATCGGGATGCCGATCTCCATGCCCCACAGCACCAGCGTCTTGACGACGAGGAAGCCGGCGACGATGGCCGCCACCTGCCACGGATGGTGGATCACGACGCCCACGTCGATGCCCATGCCCACCGCGATGAAGAACAGCCCGAGCAGCAGGCCCTTGAACGGCTCGATGTCGGTCTCCAGCTCGCGCCGATACTCGCTCTCGGCGAGCAGCACGCCGGCGAGGAAGGCGCCGAGCGCCATCGACAGCCCGACGGCCTGCATCAGCGACGCGGTGCCCACGACCAGGCCCAGCGCCGCGGCGGTGAAGATCTCGGGCGTCTGGCTGCGCGCGATGAAGCGCAGCGCGGGCCGCAGCAGCAGCCGGCCGCCCAGCACGATGACGGCGATCATGCCGAACGCGCGCGCGGCGGCCATCATCGGATGGCCCGCGTCGGCGCCTGCGACGCGGTCGGGCGCCATCAGCGGAATCAGCGCGAGCAGCGGGATCGCGGCGATGTCCTGGAACAGCGACACGCTCAGGACCGACTGGCCCACCGTCGTCTGCAGGATGTTGCGCTCGTTGAGCGTGGCCAGGCCGATCGCCGTCGACGACATCGCCAGCGCCGCCCCGGCGACGACCGCCAGCTGCCAGCCGTCCGGCCAGAACCCCATGCAGGCCCAGCCGATCGCGGCGATCAGCGCGAGGCTGCCGATCAGCTGCACCGTGCCCCAGCCGAAGATCGGGCGGCGCATCGCCCACAGGCGCTTGGGCTCCAGCTCCAGGCCGATCAGGAACAGCATCAGCACGACGCCGAATTCGGCCAGGTCGACGATCTGCGACGGATCGGTCACCAGCCGCAGGCCCCACGGCCCGATCGCGAAGCCGGCGCCGAGGTAGCCGATGATCGCGCCCAGCCCCAGGCGGCGCGCCAGCGGCACGAAGATGACCGCCGCGGCGAGGTAGGTGAGAGCGAGCGTGGTCCAGTGGCTGTGCATCTAGTCGTCCGTCGTGATGCGGCGTTCGTCGGCGCCGACGTCGGGCAGCGCGGCGACCCCGTCGGCGCGCGCCTCGCCGGCGAGCGCGAGCAGGCGCTCCGCGAAGGCGTGCGCGTGGGCGTGCACCTCGTGGGGCTCGGCCTTGTGCGCGCCGTAGAACACCTGCGGCTCGAGGAAGCGCATGCCGACGAGTTCGGCCGTCTGCTGGTAGGCCGGCAGGAAGCTCTCGAACGCGTGGCGGTTGCTGCCGGCCTCGCGGTACGAGGTCTCGCTGCCGCCGGCCGACACCACGAGCCACAGGCACTTGCCCGCCAGCGCGCGCCCGCCCGGCCCGTAGGCCCAGCGGAAGGCCAGCACCTCGTCGACCCACAGCTTCATCAGCGCCGGCATCGAGTACCACTGCACGGGATGCAGCCAGACGACCGTGCGCGCGTGCGCCAGCGCGGCCTGCTCGGCCTCGACGTCGATGACGTAGTCGGGATAGAGCGCGTAGAGATCGCGCACTTCGACGGCGTCGGACGGCAGCAGCCGGGCCTGCGCGGCCAGCGTGCGGTTGACGCGCGAACGCGCGATGTCGGGGTGGGCGACCAGCACCAGAACGTCTGCCATGGGGCGCATTGTGGCGGGTTCGGTAACATCGGGGCGTCCCGTCGAGCTAGAACAACACACCGGAGAGAACGCGCATGTCGGTCATCGTCGTTGCAAATCCCAAGGGTGGAGTGGGCAAGAGCACGCTTGCCACGCAGATATCGGGCTACCTCGCGTCGCAGGGCAGGGTGGTCACGCTGGGCGACCTCGACCGCCAGCAGTCCTCGCGCCAGTGGCTGGACATCCGGCCCGCGCACCTGCGGCGCATCCTGCCTTGGGAGATCTCGCGCGACGAGATCGCCAAGCCGGCCAAGGGCGCCACCGACGCCGTCGTCGACACCCCCGCCGGCCTGCACGGCAACCGGCTCGACGCCGCGCTGAAGGTGGCCGACGTGGTCGTCGTGCCGCTGCAGCCGAGCCTGTTCGACATGCAGGCCACGTACGCCTTCCTGCAGGAGTTGCGCGAGCACAAGCGCGCCGGCAAGGTGCGCATGGGCCTGGTGGGCATGCGCGTCAAGGAGCACACGATCGCGCTGGAACGCTTCCAGGAATTCGTCGGCACGCTGGGCATCCCGCTCATCACCACGTTGCGCGACACCCAGAACTACGTGCACCTGGCCGCGCACGGCCTGACGCTGTTCGACGTCGCGCCGGGCAAGGTCGAGCGCGACCTGGCGCAGTTCGAGCCGCTGGGGCGCTGGCTGACGCAGCCGGCCAAGGCCGTGCCGCTCGAATGAACGCCTACCTCCTGGCCGACCTGGCGGCCCTCGAAGGCCGGGAGATCGGCCGCAGCGACTGGGTCGTCGTCGAGCAATCGAACATCGACCAGTTCGCGCAGGCCACGCGTGACGAGCAGTGGATCCACGTCGACCCGGCGCGCGCCGCGGCCGGCCCGTTCGGCACGACGGTGGCGCACGGCTTCCTGACGCTGTCGCTGGTGTCGCACCTGTTCTCCGACGCCGTGGCGTTCGAGGACGTGCGCCTGAGCATCAACTACGGCCTCAACCGCGTGCGCTTCCCGTCGCCGGTGCCGGTGGGCAGCCGGCTGCGCGCGCTGTGCGTGCTCGATGCGTTCGAGGCCATCGCCGGCGGTGCGCAATTGACAGTGACGATCACCCTCGAGCGCGAGGGCAGCGCGAAGCCGGCCTGCGTGGCCGAGTGGGTGACGCGGCACTTCACCTGAGCCGCGGCGAGGCGTCGACTCGGCAGTCGTTTTCCCTGCCCCCCCCATCGGGGGGTCGGCAAAGCCGGGTGTAGTCGATAGGATCGCGCCGAGGAGTGCGTCGTCCCGCGCGTCGGGACGAACCAGGGATAGCGATAACGAGAGTCGGAGCGGATATTCATGAAGGTGTTGCTGGTCGATGACCACCCGTTGATCCTGTCGGCGCTGCAGGCGATGATCCAGGAGCTGGATCCGGACGTGAGGGTCACGGCCGTGGGCAGTGCCGGCGCGGCGCGTTCCGCGCTCGCCGCCGACGCCAACTTCGACCTCGTGCTGCTGGACCTGCAACTGGGCGACGCCAGCGGCTTCGACGTGCTCGTCGAGATGCGCAAGGCCCACCCGGCGTTGCCGGTGGTGGTGATCTCGGCGTCCGACCGCGCCAGCGACGTCATCCAGGCGATCGACCTCGGCGCGATGGGCTTCGTGCCCAAGCGGGCCTCCAACGACACGCTGGTCGAGGCGCTGCGCCTCGTGATGGCCGGCGGCATCTACGTGCCGGCGATGCACCTGGGCAGTTCGCAAGGGCCGGCCAGCCGCGCGGCGTCGCCCGCGATCCCGGCCGCCGAGACGGCGACCTACCAGGTCACGCCGTCGTTCGAGGAACTGGGCCTGACGCCGCGCCAGGCCGACGTGCTCACGCAGCTGCTGCAGGGCAAGCCCAACAAGGAAATCGCGCGCCGCCTGGGCCTGTCGGTCGAGACGGTCAAGGATCACGTGCAGGCGGTGCTGCGCGCGCTGGGGGTCAGCTCGCGCACGCAGGCCGTGCTGGCGGTCAGCCAGATGACGCAGCAGCGCCTCGAGCGCCGCGCCGTTCCCCGCTAGAGGATGTCGGCCCCCTCGCTCCTTCCGTCGCTGCCCCCCGAGGGGGAGCTCGGTTCGGCTCGAGAAATGCGGGCCCCCTCGCTCCTCCCGTCGCTGCCCCCCGAGGGGGAGCTCGGTTCGGCTCGAGAAATGCGGGCCCCCTCGCTCCTCCCGTCGCTGCCCCCCGAGGGGGAGCTCGGTTCGGCTCGGATGTGATCCTCGCTTCCCGAGGGTCTCGGTGGTGGAAGGTCCACTGACTGCATGCGCGTCGCGATCATCTCCGTCTTCGTCGACTACCACCGGCGCGGCCAGCACCATCGTGGCGTGCTGCAGCCGCAGGTAGGGCCGCTGATCGCCGCGCTGCTGCCCGATTCGGCCGACATCGACATCGTCAACGACACCTGGATCGACCCGGACTGGAGCAAGTCCTACGACCTCGTGTTCCTGTCGTGCATGCACGCCGAGTTCGACCGCGCGCGCCAGATCGCGCACTACTGGCGCCGGCGCGGCGCGCAGGTGGTGATCGGCGGCTCGATGGCGTCGATGTATCCGCACCTGTGCGCGCCGTGGTTCGACGCGGTCGTCGTGGGCGATCCCGAGGACACCGTGCCGCACGTCTACGAGGACGCCTCGCGCCGCCAGCTGCAGCGCCTGTACCGCTCGGGCGGCGACGCGTCCGCGCGCGCGCCCACGCCGCTGGTGCATCGCGTGGCCGACCAGCAGATCTTTCCGCTCGCACTCGAAGTGACGCGGGGCTGTCCCTACACCTGCGACTTCTGCGTGCTCACCGGCATGGGCACGCGCTTCGACACGCGCCCGACCTCGCGCGTCGAGCACGACCTGGTGACGCTGCGCGAGGCGCTCAAGGGCCGTGTCACCGGCCCGCTGAAGAACAAGCGCCGGCGCATGGCGATGTTCTACGACAACAACATCGCCGGCAACCTCGGCTACCTGCGCCAGCTGTGCGAGGTCACCGAGCGGCTGGGCCTCGAGTGGGCGAGCTCGGTCACGTTCAACGTGCTGACCAACAAGGCGCTGATGCAGCGCATGTTCGACAGCGGCTGCCGCGCGCTCTACGTCGGCCTGGAGACGTTCAACCCGGCCGCGCTCGACGACTTCAACAAGCCGCAGAACCGCCTGCCGCTGATCAAGCGCGCGCTCGACGATGCGCGCGAGATCGGCATCCTCGTCACCGCGGGCATGATCCTCAGCCCGCAGCACGACGACATCGCCTACATCCGCTCGCTGCCCGCGCGGCTGCGCGAGAGCGGGCTGCACATCCCGACCTTCCTCGCGTTCGAGACGCCGTTCCCCGGCACGCCGTACTTCCACCGGCTGGCCGCGCAGAACAACGGGCGCCTGGAGCGCGGCGAGCGCGCGCTGTTCCTGCCGAACGCGCTGCTGCGCGACTTCACGTCGTACACGCTGGTCGTCGAGCCCACGCATGCGCCGGCGCAGGACTACATCGAGGCCTACAAGGCCACCGTCGACGAGATCTACGCGCCGCGCCGCAAGCTCGCCAAGCTGATGCACGACCTGCCGTCGTTCGCGCGCCGCCGCGCCTGGACCAGCGCCATGCTGGACCTCGGCGACACGATCACCGGCGGCCTGCCGCGCGCGAAGGGCCGCACCTACCTCGCCGGCACCGACCTCGCGCCGCCGGAGCGCGTGCCGCTCACCGAGGCCGACTTCGCGGATGAGGCCGAGGCCGCCGCGATGCTGGCGCCCACCGCCGTGACGGATGCGTCGGGCCGCCTGTTGCCACAATGGGCGCCTCCGGACGAGTCGCTGCGACCCGTCGCTCCTCCTCGCAAGAAGAAAACGGTCGTGGTCTCATGAAGCGCGAAGATTCGCCCTCGTCCATCCTGACGCTGCCCAACGACGCGCTGTTCGAGCCGCGCGCGCCGATGCCCTCCGCGACGGCCGCCGGCGACGACGCCGAGCTGGTCGTCGGCCAGATCGACCCGCTGATCGACCAGGTCGACAACCTGCATGCGTTTGCGCGCACCGGCCTGGTCGGCAACACCGTGGGCGCGGGCGTGATCGTCGCGCTCTACCACCAGGCGGTGCCGCTGCTCACGATGACCGTGTGGGCGATCCTGTTCGCCGCCGCGCTGGTGCTGCGCGCCGTGCTCACCGTCACCTACCTGCGGCGCTGGCGCGGATCGTCGGCGCTGCTGCGCAGCTGGCGCAACCGCTACCTCACCGGCGTGCTGGCCACCGGCGCGATGTGGGGGCTGTCGGTGTGGCTGTTCTATCCGTTCGGCGGCAACCTGGAGCGCACCGCGCTGCTGCTGACCGTCTACAGCTTCTGCATCTCCGCGGTGCCGGCGCTGGCCACGCAGTTCGGCGCCTTCATCGCCTTCGTCGCGCTGACGTTCGTGCCGATGATCCTGCGCATCGCGCTGCTGCCCGACCACGACGGCTGGACGCTCGCCGCCATCCTGTTCCTGATCTTCGGCATCACCGTGATGCTCGGGCGCGGCTACCAGCGCTCGTTCGCGCGCGTCGTCGCGCTGAAGCAGCGCGGGCTGCAACTGCTGGCGCAGCTGCAGGTCGAGAAGGTCGCCGCCGACCAGGCGCGCCGGGAGGCCGAGACGGCCAACCGCGCCAAGACGCAGTTCTTCGCCGCCGCCAGCCACGACCTGCGCCAGCCGCTGCACGCGCTGGGCCTGTTCGCGGAGGCGCTGCGCCATCGCGTGGGCGCCGACGCGGAGGTGGCACACCTGGTCAACAGCATCAACAGTTCGGTCGACGCGCTCGAGGGGCTGTTCTCCGAGCTGCTGGACATCACCAAGATCGACACCGGCGGCGTCGAGGCGCATCCGGAGAATTTCAGCTGCGAGGCGATGTTCGCGCGCCTGAAGCTGCACTACGAGCCGACCGCGTTCGAGAAGGGCCTCGCGCTGCGCTTCCACGGCGGCAAGCACTTCGGCTACGCCGACCCGCTGCTGCTCGATCGCGTCGTGCGCAACCTGCTGTCCAACGCGATCCGCTACACCAACGACGGCGGCGTCGTGGTGGCGGCGCGCCAGCGCGGGGACAAGCTGCGCTTCGAGGTCTGGGATACGGGTTTGGGTATCCGGCCGCACGAGCAGGAACGCATCTTCGAGGAGTTCTACCAGGTCTCCAACGACGCGCCGCCGCTCGACCCGACGCAGCGCAAGGGCCTGGGCCTGGGCCTGGCGATCGTGCGACGCCTCGCGCGCGTGCTCGACGCGCCGCTGCGCCTGCGCTCGGTGGCCGGCCGCGGCACGATGTTCTCGATCGAGATCCCGCTGGGCCACCGGCCCAAGCCGACCGAGCCGTCGCTGCCGCGCAGCGCGGCGCTGGGGCTGACGCTGGATCGCAAGCTGATCGTGATCGTCGAGGACGACCCGTCGGTGCTGGGCGGCCTGCAGGTGCTGCTCAAGAGCTGGGGCGCGGACGTCGTTGCGTTCGACGGCTACGCGGCCGCCGCCGAGTGGGCCGGCGCCGCCGCGGCGCAGAAGATGATCCGGCCCGACCTGCTGATCGTCGACTTCCGCCTCGAGAGCGGCCACACGGGCCTCGAGGTGATCGATGCGATGCGCGGCGCGTTCGGCAAGTCGCTGCCGGCGGTGATCGTCACCGGCAGCCTGATGTCCAACCAGGAAGGCGAGGCCCAGGCGCACGACTTCCACCTGCTGCTCAAGCCGGTCGTCCCCACCAAGCTGCGCGCGATGATCGCGTTCAAGCTCGGCCAACGCTGAGGAAGAAGAATGACCACCGCTCCCGACTCGACCCCGCGCGCGATGCGCATCGACGGGCCGCTGTCCGCGCGCGCGGTGCTCGACCACTTCAACGAGAAGGGCCGCGGCCTGCTGGGCACCGGCCAGGAGGACGCGGCCGTGCGCATCGCGCAGCTGCTGGCGCACGAGGCCGACCTCAGCGCGGCCTGGGGCGGCCTGCCAGGCACGGATCATCCGCGCCACTGGCAGCCGGCCGTCGGCGACGAGGCGGCGATGAGCGACCGGCGCTCCGAGCATCGGCGCCTCGACGTCCACCTGCCGCTGTGGTGGGCCTGGCCGCTCGCCGTGCGCGATCGCAGGCCGTACCGCATCACGCTGCCGCTGGCAGCCACCCGCGAGGCCCTGGCCGGCCTGGTCGCGCGCAACCTGCCCGGCGCCTGGCTGCATCACACCGTGCACGTGACGCTGGACATCGAGACCCGCGCCTACTGGGGCGTGCGTGGCGCGGTGCACCCGCAGGCGGCCGCGCGTCACGCCTGCGCACAGCGCGGCGACGCGGGCAGCCCTTCGCTGCGGCTGATGACGCTCAAGGACGGGCGCGCCGTCGACACGCCCATGCCCGATCGCCAGGCCGACCCCGACGTCGTGCTGAAGGTGCACCCGGGCGTCGGCTGGCTGGTGGCCGTGCCGGTGCTGCGCTTCGAGCGCGAGCTGACGCGCGCCGAGCGCTGGCAGACCTCGGCGACGCTGTGGTGGCACAAGCTGCTGGGCCGCATCGGCACGCCGTCGCAACGCGATCGCGACCCCACCTTCGCCGCGCGACTGAAGGGCGACGAGGCGTGGTGGACCGAGCAACTGGGCGTGCCGGCCGACACGCGCACGCTGGCGCGCGACGCGAAGCGGGGCGCCTCGCTGCGGCCGGCCAGCCGCCTGGCCACGCAGCCCGCGGAAGGACGCACGCAGGCACAGGTGGTCGTGATCCACGGCGGCCTGAGCTCGGCGCGCAGCTGCTACGAGGCGGCGCTCAACACCAAGGCACGCGCGGTCGCCAAGGCCATCGAGGCCGGGCAGCCGGTGACATCCGGGCCGATCGACCTCCGCGCCGAGCCCGGCAGCAAGGCCGCCGCCGCGAGCCCGATGGCGCGCGAGCTGTCGCTGGCGGCCACCGCGGCGGCGTACGACACGGCGGCGCTGTCCAGCGCGCCGCCGCCCGCGCCGAGCGCGAAGGGTGTCTGGCCCGGCCTGCCCACGCTCGACGAGCGCGCCACCTGGCGCTTCGAGCACGATACCTTCCTGGGTATCGCACAGAACGTGGCCCATCTCGTCGCGGCGGTGCGCAAGCAGTGCATCGCCGGGAGCCCGCGCGGCGCGAGCAGGCACATCGTCCTGGTCGCCCACTCGCGCGGCGGCAACGTCGCGCGCTTCGGCCTGCCGGCGCTGCGCAGGGCCTTCGGCGGCCAGGGCTGGACCTTCGCGGCCGTCACGCTCGGCAGCCCGCACCTGGGCACGCAGGTCTTCGAGCGCGTCGGCCATCGCTGGCACGGCCTGGCGGCGGCCGTGGGCGGCCTGCGCCATCTCGGCGCGCCGTGGATGAACCGCGACACGCTGGCCGAACTCGTCAACCTCGAGCGCGGCCTGGCCTACGACGTGCCGCCCGGCTTCCACGACGTCGAGCCTGCCGGCGTGCTGCGCATGATGCGCGGCCGCCCGGCCACCGAGCTGCCCGAGGGCATGTGGCTGGTCGGCTCGCACTGGGGCCCGGGTTCGGGCGTCGACGAGAAGGCCTGGGACTGGCTGTTCGAGGACGTGATGGGCGCCGAGGAGCAGGGCGACGGCCTGGTGCAGCGGCTGTCGGCGCTCGGCGGCCGCGCCGCCGAGAACGACGCGTTGCGCGCGACGCCCGAGCGCTGCCCGGCGCAGTTCGACGCCTCGCCGGTGTTCCACACGCACTACCTCGTGCACGAGGAGACGCGCACGCAGGTCGCGCGGATGCTGGCGAGCGCGCTGCGCCACGGCAAGGCACCGGAAGTCGCCGCCAGGGAGGCCGCGTGACGCCCGCGCCCGCGCGCGCGGCGCGCCTGGTCGTCCTGGCAGGCGCCGTGGGCGCGACCTGCGACATCGTCTACGCGATCCTGTACTACGGCTGGAAGGGCGTCTCCGCCGAACGCATCCTGCAGACGGTGGCCAGCGGGCTGCTGGGCAAGTCCGCCTACGACGGCGGCTGGCCGGCGGCCGCGCTGGGCCTTGCGCTGCACTACGGCATCGTGATCGTCGCCGCGGCGCTGTTCTTCGGCGTCGCGCGCCGCTGGGCGTGGCTGCGCGACGAGCCGGTCACCGCGGGGCTGGCCTACGGCGTGGCGATCTACGGCGTGATGAACTTCATCGTGCTGCCGCTGTCGGCCTATCCGTATCCGATGCGCTTCCCGTTGCTCACGACGGCCACCGGGCTGCTGGCGCACATGCTCGTGGGCCTGTCGATCTCGCTGGTCACGCGTCGCGCGCACTCGCGCTAGGCGTATTCGCGTCGACGCGGATGCAGGCCTGCAGCCAGTCCGCGAACGTGCGCATCGCGTCGGTCTCGGGCCGTGACTTCAGGCGCGTGAGCCAGTAGCTGCCCAGCGTCACGCCGATGTCGAACGGCTGCACCAGGCGCTCGCTGCGCAGCGCCTCGCCGAACAGCGCGGGCGGCAGCAGCGCCACGCCCGCGCCCTGCGCCGCGGCCTCGGCCATCGTGATCGACGAGTCGAAGATCGTGCCGTGCAGCAGCGGCGGCGCCACGCGGGCCGCGGCGAACCAGCGCGTCCATTCGTCGGCGCGGTACGAGCGAAGCAGCGTCTCGCGCGCGAGGTCGGCGGGCGCGCGCAGGCGGCGCGCGATCGCGGGCGCGCAGACCGGCGACAGCGGCGGCGCGATCAGCGCCTGGGCCTCGGTGCCGTGCCAGGCGCCGTCGCCGAAGCGGATCGCCCAGTCCAGGCCTTCGGCCGCCAGGTCGACGCGGTTGTTGTTGGTCAGCAGGCGCAGCGCGATGGCCGGATGCGCGCGCTGGAACGCCGGGAGCCGGGGCAGCAGCCAGCCGACCGCGAACGTGCCCACCACGGCCACGGTGACGACCTGCCGGTGCAGCCCGCCCTCGAACTGCTCCAGCACCGCGTGCATGCGTTCGAAGCTGTCGCTCAGCAGCGGCAGCAGTGCCTGGCCTTCGTCGGTGAGCGCCAGCCCGCGCGGCAGGCGCCGGAACAGCGGCGTGCCCAGGCGCGCTTCCAGGTTCTTGACCTGCGCGCTGACGGCGTTCTGCGTGACGTGCAGCTCCAGCGCGGCGCGCGTGAAGCTCAGGTGCCGGGCCGCCGCCTCGAAGGCGCGCATCGCGTTCAATGGGAGTTGCATGGCCCAGATTATCTGGGGTCTCGTCCCGAAAATCATCGTTTGATCGACATCGCACGGCTGGCTATCGTGCGGCCTGTCGAATCAATCACGCGAGGAAAAGCAGATGGACAGAAGGCATTTCGGACGGGCGGCGCTGGCGTTGGCCGGCGCATGGCCCGTGGCGCGGGCGCTGGGCTACGACAAGCCAGCCCATGAAAAACTGGGGCCGGAGGCGACGCGGCGCTGGGACGAGATCGAGGCCTCGGTGGGCGGACGGCTGGGTGTCGCCGTGCTGGACACCGCCACCGGCGAGCTCGCCGGACACCGCCTCGACGAGCGCTTCCCGATGTGCAGCACCTTCAAGTTCCTCGCCGCTGCGCTGGTTCTCTCGCGCGTCGACGCCGGCCAGGAGCGGCTGGATCGCCGCATCGTCGTCACGCGCGCCGACCTGCTGAAGTACGCGCCCGTCGCGAGCAGGCACGTCGGCGGCGCCGGCATGACGGTGGCCGAGCTGTGCGACGCGGCGATCACCGTGAGCGACAACACCGCCGCCAACCTGCTGCTGGCCAGCGCGGGCGGCCCGGCGGGCGTGACCGCCTTTGCGCGCCGCATCGGCGACGCCACGACGCGCCTGGACCGCAACGAGCCGTCGCTCAACACCGCGATCCCGGGCGATCCGCGCGACACCTCGACGCCGCGCGCGACGGCGCAGACGCTGCGCAAGGTGCTGCTGGGCGATGCGCTGTCGGAGGCCGGCCGCGCGCAGCTCGTGCGCTGGATGACGGCCAACACCACCGGCGGGCGCCGCCTGCGGGCGGGCGTGCCGTCCGACTGGCGCGTGGCAGACAAGACCGGCACCGGCGATCTCGGCAGCACCAACGACATCGGCGTGCTGTGGCCACCGCGGCGCGCCCCGCTGGTGGTCGTGAGCTACCTCACCGACTGCAAGGCGCCGGCCGACGATCGCGAGGCGGCCCTCGCCGGCGTGGCGCGCAGCGTGACGGGCGGCACC
This sequence comes from Scleromatobacter humisilvae, assembly GCF_023231945.1. GTDB lineage: Bacteria > Pseudomonadota > Gammaproteobacteria > Burkholderiales > Burkholderiaceae_C > Scleromatobacter > Scleromatobacter humisilvae. The sequence continues at coordinate 49,794 of NZ_JAJLJH010000001.1, read as the reverse complement.
GCGGCCTTACGCGCCTCCTGAGCGCAGCGTCGGCTCGACGCCGCTGGCCGCGCCCGCCGCGCCCCGTCCGGGGACGACGAGCTTGCGGCCGACGGCCTCGTGCGTGGCGTTGTCCTCGATCCAGACCGACGAGGCCTCGGCGTTGACCACGCCATGCAGCGAATACGTCGCGCCGGCCGCCGGCACGAACTCGACGATGCCCTTGGCGCGCATCGGATCCCAGGCCAGGCGGTGCAGCGTGCTGTAGTAGGCCGCGTAGCCCTCGATCTCGACGTGGACCGGCAGGCCCGCCGGCAGCAGCTGCGTGGTGTCGTGGCCGATCAGCTTGACCGGCTGGTCGGTGATCGGCAGCACGTTGCGGCCATCGATGGAGACGACCTGGAACGTGTCGACGCGGTCGCTGTCGACGTCGACGTGCGTGCCGGCCAGCGTCGCGTGCGGCAGCGTCGCGAGGTCGGGCGTGCTCTGGCAAGCGGCGAGCGCCAGGATCAGCGGGGGGATCGTCAGGGCGGCGAGACGCATGGAACGGGTCCTTGTGGGCGAAGAGGAAATCAGGGTTGCGCGGCGGACGCGTCGTCCGGCCGCACCTCGGCGCGCGCGAACCACGCGCCGGCGAGCGCGAGGATGGCGCCGAAGGCGATCGGCCAGCTCCAGCCGTAGCCGACGCCCCAGGCCGGCAGCGACAGCCCGAAGCCCGCGGCGGCGACGATGAACAGCACGCGGCCCCGGCCGGGCCGCAGCGCCAGCAGGATCGCGCCGAGGTAGAGGCACAGGCTGGCCGGCAGCGACATCGCCGCGGCGAACCGGAACTGGTCGTCGCCCTGCGTCAGCGCGATGTACTTGCCGAGATAGCTGGACGCCGCGAGCAGCTGGAACACGACCAGCGCGGCGACGACGAAGCGCGGCGACAGCGCGGTGCGCGGCGCGTCCTCCTCGGAGGCGGGTTCCCCGTCGTCGACGGCGCCGGGCTCGAGGTAGGGCGGATGCAGGTCGTGCGGCTCGCGCTCGACGGGCTCGAAGTCGGCGTCGTCCTCGCCATCGCGGCCGACGAGTCGAAGCGGCGGGCGCGGCGAGGTCATTGCAGCGGCGTGTACGCCAACCGGACGTAGATCGGCGCGAAGGCCTCGGCCTGCGTCACCTCGAGCAGGCGCTCGCGCGACAGCTCCAGCATCGCGATGAAGGTCACCACCATCACGGTGGGGCTGGTCGCGGTCTCGAACAGCTCCTGGAACTCGACGTAGCGCACGCCCTGCAGGCGGCGCAGCATCTTGGTCATGTACTCGCGCACCGACAGCTGCTCGCGCGAGATGTGGTGGTGCTGGTTCAGCTTGGCGCGCTTGAGGATGTCGGCCCAGGCCTCGCGCAGGTCGGCCAGGCTGACGTCCGGGAACACGGTGACGTTGGACTGCTCCATCGTCACCTGCGCGCGCAGGAAGTCGCGGCCGATGACCGGCAGCGCGTCGAGCTGCGCGGCGGCCAGCTTCATCTGCTCGTACTCCAGCAGCCGTCGCACCAGCTCGGCCCGCGGATCTTCCGGCTCGGCGCCGTCGGCCGTCGGCTTGGGCGGCAGCAGCATGCGCGACTTGATCTCGATCAGCATCGCCGCCATCAGCAGGTACTCGCTGGCGAGCTCGAGGTTGTGCTGGCGGATCTGGTCGACGTAGTCGAGGTACTGGCGCGTGACCTGCGCCAGCGGGATGTCGAAGATGTTGAAGTTCTGGCGCCGGATCAGGTACAGCAGCAAGTCCAGCGGGCCTTCGAAGGTCTCGAGGAAGACCTCCAGCGCGTCCGGCGGGATGTAGAGATCCGTCGGCATCCGGAACAGCGGCTCGCCGTACAGGCGGGCAAGCGCGACGCCGTCGATCGGCGGCGCGCCGTCGGGGGCGTTGCGGAAGGCGGCGTGGCGCTCGTCGACGCCCGCGGTGTGCGCGATCGCGGCCGCGTCCTGCGCCGTCACGGCGGCGGGAACGGCCTCCGGCGCGGCGCCCTGAGCGGCGCCATCGCCGCTCATCGGCGCCTCAGGGTTCACTTGACGTGAGTCTGGTAGACGTACGGTTGCTGCGCGACCTTGGCTTCCTGGTACTCGGACTGCAGCTCGCGGTCGACCTGCTTGTCCCACAGCAACGCGCGGCCGGCGCGCTGCTCGGCCTCCAGCGTCGGCTTCTTCGCCTTCAGGTCGTCGATGAACGAGCTGACTTCCGACTTGTAGGGCTTCCAGAACAACGGCATGGTGGCTTCGAGAGGTGAATTGCGCCCGCTCTGGCGGGCGCTGGTCATGTAGGGCGGGTCGCTTGACCCGCCGTGCGCGCGGACGGCGAATTGCGGGTCGAAACGACCCGCCCTACGGCGCTCTGCACATTTTAGTGCAAGCGCATGCCCGGCAGCGCGCCGGCGCCCGGCTCCAGCAGATAAAGCCCGCCGTCGACCTTCTCGTCGCCGTGGCTGGCCGCCAGCACCATGCCCTCGGACAGCCCGAACTTCATCTTGCGCGGCGCCAGGTTGGCGACGAGCACGGTCAGCTTGCCCACCAGCGTGGCCGGGTCGAAGTGCGCCGAGATGCCGGAGAACACGTTGCGATGCCGGCCCTCGCCGGCGTCCAGCGTCAGCCGCAGCAGCTTGTCGGAGCCTTCGACCTTCTCCGCGTTGACGATCCTGGCGATGCGCAGGTCGACCTTGGCGAAGTCGTCGATCTTGATCTCGGGGGCGAGCTCCTCGCCACCCGGCACGAGCTTCTCGACGACCACGGGCGGCGCCTCGAACAGTGCGTCCAGCAGCTTGGTGTCGACGCGCTGCATCAGGTGCGTGTAGGTGCCGATCCTGTGCGCGCCGAGCGCGGACGAGACGTCGCCGAAGGTCAGCGCCGGGACCTGCAGGAAGTCCTCGACGTGCTTCGCCAGCGCCGGCAGCACCGGCTTGAGGTAGATCGTGAGCAGGCGAAACGCCTCGATGCACGTGCTGCAGACGTCCTGCAGCGCGGCGTCGGCGCCTTCCTTCTTGGCGAGATCCCAGGGCTTGTGCTGGTCGACGTACTCGTTGACCTTGTCGGCCAGCGCCATGATGTCGCGCAGCGCCTTGCCGAACTCGCGCTCCTCGTACAGCTCGACGATCGCGTCCTTCTGCGCGCGCAGCGTCTCCAGCAGCGACGAGCCCTCGACGCCGAGGTCGCCCGACAGCGTGCCGCCGAAGCGCTTGGCCAGGAACCCGGCCGCGCGGCTGGCGATGTTGACGTACTTGCCGACCAGGTCGGAGTTCACGCGGGCGACGAAGTCCTCCGGATTGAACTCGATGTCCTCGACGTGCGAGTTGAGCTTGGCGGCGATGTAGTAGCGCAGCCACTCGGGATGCAGGCCGAGGTCGAGGTACTTCAGCGGCGAGATGCCGGTGCCGCGGCTCTTGCTCATCTTGTCGCCGCCCAGCGTGATGAAGCCGTGCACGAACACGTGGTCCGGCGTCTTGCGGCCGGAGAAGTGCAGCATCGCCGGCCAGAACAGCGTGTGGAAGTACGTGATGTCCTTGCCGATGAAGTGCACCTGCTGCACGTCGGGGTCGGCGAAGAACTTGTCGTAGTCGATGTTGGCCTTCGAGAAGTAGTTCTTCAGCGAGGCCAGGTAGCCGATCGGCGCGTCCAGCCAGACGTAGAAGTACTTGCCCGGGGCGTCGGGGATCTCGATGCCGAAATAGGGCGCGTCGCGCGAGATGTCCCAGTCGCCCAGGCCGCCGGCACCGGTCTCGGGATCCTTCTGGAACCACTCCTTGATCTTGTTCAGCACCTCGGGCTGCAGGCGGCCGGTGTCGGTCGTCCACTTCTGCAGGAAGTCGAGGCAGCGCGGGTCGGACAGGCGGAAGAAATAGTGCTCGGACGAGCGCATCACCGGCGTCGCGCCGCTGAGCGCCGAGTACGGGTTCTTCAGCTCGGTCGGGTTGTAGACGGCGCCGCAGTTCTCGCACGAGTCGCCGTACTGGTCCTTGGTGCCGCACTTCGGGCACTCGCCCTTGATGAAGCGGTCCGGCAGGAACATTGACTTCACCGGGTCGAAGAACTGGTCGATCGTCTTCACGTCGATCAGCTCGTTCTTGCGCAGCCCGAGGTAGATCTCCTTGGCGAGCGCGTGGTTCTCCGCCGAGTCGGTGGAGCTCCAGTTGTCGAACGCGATGTGGAAGCCGTCGAGATATTTGGCGCGGCCGGCGGCGATCTCGGCGACGAAGGCCTGCGGCGTCTTGCCCTGCTTCTCGGCCGCGATCATGATCGGCGCGCCGTGGGCGTCGTCGGCGCCGACGAAGTGCACCGTGGCGCCGTTCATGCGCTGGAACCGCACCCAGATGTCGGCCTGGATGTACTCCATCATGTGCCCGATGTGGAAGGGCGCATTGGCGTAGGGCAGGGCGGTGGTGACGAAGAGTTTGCGGGTCATGGTGAGGCAGTGGTCGCGCCGGCGGGCCGCCGCGCAGCGGAACCGTCGATTCTAAGGCTGCGCCGCGATCCTGGCGGGACGGGGCGAATGGCCGCGCCGGCGCGGCGTCGGCGCGCTCGCCCGGCAAATGTCACGCGGACGGGTCGTTCCGGGGGCGTGCTCGGCGGTCGATGACGTAAAGTGCGGACGTTGTTCGTCGCCCTCATGCTCGCAAGGATCGCTTTGAACCCGTTCAAGAATCGCGCCGCGCGTCACCTCCGGGCCGGCCTGGCGGCCGGGTTGGCGCTGCTGGCCTTCGCGCCCGCGTCCAGCCGCGCGACGGACATCGCCCATGCCAGCGTGCCGTCCCCCATCCCGGACAACGACCTGCGCATCGGCTCGCACATCTTCCACCTGCCGCCGGGCCAGTGGACGCTGGTGCAGGGCCAGACCTTCACCACCGGCACCGCGGGCAACCGCGACGCCGAGGTCTTTCGCGGCGTGGTGGTGCTCGTCGACCACGGCCAGTTCCGCGTCGCGATCGACCTGTCGCTGCCGGTGCAGGACGCGCCGGGCCTGGTGTCCTGGGGCGACGACAGCTGCGCCCCCAACAATGGCGCGCTGCACGCCACGCCGATGACGAAGTTCGGCGGCCAGCAGTGCCTGGCCGTCTTCGGCCATCCGGACCTGCAGCGCGCGCTGCAGCGCACGAGCCCGTACGCCGCGCGCTGGATGCACGACCAGCACGTCGTCGGCCTCGGCAGCGCCATCGAGATCGTCTACACGAGCAAGCAGGACGCCACCTTCGGCCGCATGCACGTCTTCTTCACGGCGCCGTACTTCGACAGCGACGAGGCGATGACCAAGTGGGCCGCGGCGCTCGAGGACTCGGTCAAGCGCGAGTTCGCCAGCAAGGCGTTCTCCGCGACGTTGCCCGCGCTGCCGGTGCTGTCGGCGTCCATCCAGGCCAACGACGCCGCCACCGGCATGGTGCACGGCGGCGCGCAGGTGCAGGCCGAGGTGGCCGCCGCGCGCGAGGTCTGGATGGCCTGCCTGCGCAAGGAGGCGGTGCGGCTGGACGACCGCCGCACGCCCGCCAACGAGGTGGGCGCCGCGCTCTACTTCAATTGCCGCGACCAGGAGTTGAAGGGCGTCACGGCCACGATCGCGCCGTCGCGGCTGGCGGTGATGTCGCCGTCGGAGATCAACGAACTCTACGAAGGCGCGCATCGCCAGGTCGTCGACTCCGGCGTGGCCACCAACATCGTGCTGGAGCATCGCGCGTCGCGCGGGCCCGACACGTCCGCCACGGCCAAGGCGCCGGCGGACAAGGCCTCCAGGCCCGCCAAGCGCTGAGCGACCGCGGCGATCAGCCGCGCTGCCGGCGCGCCGCGAACGCGGTCGCGGCCAGGCCCAGCGCCAGCATCGCCAGCGACGACGGCTCGGGCACCGGCGTGCTCGTGACGGCGGGCGTCAGGTCGGTGCCGTCGTTCCAGCGTGTGATCAGCGTGTGCGAAGCGTCGGTGACGCTGCCGTTGGCCGCCGGCGTCTGCAACAGCACGCGCAGCCAGATCGTCTCGCCGGGCGTCAGCGGCACATCGACGCTGAACGTGCCGCTGCCCGCGGGGTTCGAGCTGGTGTCGGCGAAGGTCATCGAGGCGACATCGACATAGCCTTCGGCGCTGAAGTCAGCGTTGAACAGGGCGTTGAAGTTGTCCTCGGGCGTGGTGCCGACGTCGATCGCCGCGGCCGTCAGCGTGAAGGCGTCGATGACCGCGTACACGCCGGTGTTGTCGGGATAGAAGCCCGTCTCCAGCTGGTTGTAGGTGAGCGTGCCGCCGAACGTGCGCGTGGTGGCCGCGGCGCCGGTGTAGGTGTAGCTCTGGAGCGCGACCGAGTTGGTGTTGACGCGCTTGCCGGCCAGGCTGGAGGCGCTCGCGTGCAGCACCGGTGCGCCGATGGTGCCCGAGAGGCTGACGCTGCCCGAGGCGCTGCCGTAGCCGGCGAAGGTCTCGGTCGCCGCCGACGAGAACGCGCCGCCGTTGCCGCCATACTGGCTCATGACGATGGGCGACACGTCGTCGCACGCCGACGTCGGCCCGGCGATGCAGTCGCGGGCGGTGACGTATTCGGCGGTGCCCGCGGCGATCTCGGTGGCGTGCGACGCGAGCGGCGCAGCCAGGAGCAGGGCGAAGGCGGTGCGGGCGGAGAGACGATTCATGGTGTGCGGTCCCGGAAGCTGGTTGTCGGCGTCAGCTCGAGATGGTCGCGAATCCCCGTCGGATGACCATCCCCCGACCACGGTAGCCAACGACACGTCAGCCGCCGATCGTCGTTCGAGATCGTGCTGCCTCGGCCACGTCCACGATGTGAACCGTTGATGGCGACGGAATAGCCCGCACCGACGCTGCGGCATCGCGACGGTGGTGCAATGCGAGGACTCCCTCATCTTCGAAGACGATCCCGCCGATGTCCTCCGAATCAGCCGCTCCCGCCCGGCCCGTCGCCGACGGCCTGGTCGGACGGCAGCACGTGCTGGCGCTGACCGCGATCCTGTTGTCGGTCGCGATGGCCACGCTCGACACGGCGATCGCCAACACGGCGCTGCCCACCATCTCCGAGAGCCTGCACGTGAGCGCGGCGCAGGTGATCTGGGTGGTCAACGCGTACCAGCTGGCGACGATCGCCGCGGCCCTGCCGTTCGCGGCGTCGGGCGAGATCCTGGGACACGGCAGGGTCTTCGCGGCCGGCACGCTGGTCTTCACCTTCGCCTCGCTGGTCTGCGGCCTGGCGGATTCGCTCACCACGCTGGTGGCCGCGCGCATCCTGCAGGGCGTGAGCGGCGCGGCCATCATGAGCATCAACATCGCGCTGATCCGCTTCGTGTTCCCGGCGCGCCAGCTCGGGCGCGGCGTGGGCATGAACGCGCTGGTCGTGGCGCTGGCCTTCACGGTCGGGCCGACGGTGGCGTCGGCGGTGCTGTCGGTGGCGTCGTGGCACTGGCTGTTCCTGATCAACGTGCCGGTCGGCGTGGTCGCCGTGTTGTTCGCGTGGAAGGCGTTGCCGCACACCGAACGACAGAGCCACGGCTTCGACCCGTTCGCCGCGGTGTTGTGCGCGGGCCTGCTCGGCATCGGCCTGCTCGCCTTCGAGTCGCTGGCCCATGGCGGCGACTGGGCGCCGGTCGCGATGGAGGCGCTGGTCGCCGCGATCTGCGGCGTGCTGCTGTTGCGCCGCCAGGCCGGCCATCCGGCACCGATGCTGGCCGTCGACCTGTTCAAGGCGCGCAGCTTCAAGCTGTCGGCGCTGACGTCGATCTGCTCGTTCTCGACCCAGGGGCTGGGCTTCGTCGCGCTGCCGTTCCTGCTGCAGTCGACGCTGGGCTACAGCGCCGTGACGACGGGCCTGCTGATGACGCCGTGGCCGGCGGTCGTGGCGGTCATGGCGCTGATCGCGGGACGGATGGCCGATCGCTATCCGCCCGGCCTGCTGGGCGGCGTCGGCCTCGTGGCGCTGGGCATCGGCATGGCCTCGCTGGCGCTGCTGGCCCCGCACGCGGCGGCGTGGGACATCTGCTGGCGCACCGCGCTGTGCGGCGCCGGCTTCGGCTTCTTCCAGGCGCCCAACCTGAAGGCGTTGATGAGCAGCGTGCCGCCCCGGCGCAGCGGCGGTGCGAGCGGTGTGGTTGCGGTGTCGCGGCTGCTGGGTCAGGCCACGGGCGCGGGGCTGGTGGCCCTGTGCTTCCACTTGTCCGGCCAGATGCACGCCCCGCGCGCCGCGCTGTGGCTGGGATGCGCGTTCGCGCTGGCCGGCAGCGTCGCGAGCGTGCTGCGCCTGGCGCCGGGCGCGCGCGAGGCCGCACCGATGCCCAGCCGGTTGTGACTCAGCTCGTCGACTGCCTGTAGAGGCGCTCCGGGCTGATGCGCGTGCGCAGCCCCTTGGTCTCGGCGGGGCCGGCGATGCCGCGGTCGCGGCCGCTGGCCTCGATCATCAGCGGCTCGTCCAGTGGCTCGCCGCGTCGGCCGGACAACACGGCCACCTGCGGCGCGCTGGAATCGGCCGTGCGCCTCACGACGACCGCCACCTCGCCGCTGAACAGCCGCACCAGGCTGCCTGGCGGATGCACGCCGAACTCGGTGATCAGCGCCAGCGCGAACGGGTTGCCGCGCTCGACGACCAGCAGGTCGCGCGCCGCGCGCGGCGGCGGCAGGCTGTCGCGGCCGCTGCGGCCGGCGAGCTTGGCGGTGTAGACGTCCACGGTGCGCAGCGCGTTGGCCATCTCGCCGACCTCCGTGACCCCGGCCGGATAGCCGCCGCCGCCCGGCCGCTCGTGGTGGTGTTCGACGGCCTGCAGCCACTCCGGGTCGGTGACGCCACTGGCCTTGAGCGTGGCGAGGCTGGTGGTCGGGTGCGTCTGCACGGCCTGGCGCTGCTGCGGATTGGGCAGGCGCGCCAGGTTGGCCATGCGCTCCTGCAGTTCGAGCATGCCCAGGTTCATGGTGAACGCCGCCTTGACCAACGTCAGGCGGCGCTCGCGCGGCCACTCGAGGCGCAGCGCGATCAGGTAGGCCGCGGCCGCGGCATGCAGGCTGCGCACGACGCCGTAGGGCGCGTGGTCGGCGTCGTCGGGCCGCACCAGCAGGAAGATGGCCAGGTCGGGCTCGCGTTCGGCCAGCGCCGCGAGCTCGGCGGCGGCGTCGGCCAGCGCGTCGGGCGCGTCGGGCGCGGGCATGCGCGCGAGCACGCCGGCGAGCGTCTCGGCGAGGCGGCGCCACGACGCGGGCAACTGCTCCGGCGGCGTCGTGGCGATCGCGTCGCGCAGTTCGTCGACATCGACGCAAGCCCCGCGTTCGACCAGCGCCTCGAGCTCGTGCGCGTCGCTGACGACCGCGTCCTTCGCCAGCAGCAGCTGGCTGGACGCGTCGCGAATGCTGAAGGGCAGCGGGCTGCCGATGCGAATGCGGTGCTGCACCCGCGTGAGCGGACAGAGTTCCATCGATTTTCCTGTTTGCGCACGAAGGCCGGCCAGTCCCCGTGCCCCGTGGTGCCAAGTCGGGCGCGGTAGACTGCCCGCACCCCGATTCTGCGCCCGCCTGCCGTTTGCTGCAGGCCGCGCGCTTTCCCAGCTCATTCGCGCCCAGCCGCCCCCTCCATGTCCGTCTCCGAAGCCGCGCTGACCGCAGCGCTCGCCACCGTCCTCGATCCGCATACCGGCCAGCCGTATACGGCAGGACGCCAGTTGAAGAACCTGCGCGTGGGCGCGGACGGCGCGGTGGCCTTCGACATCGAGCTGGGCTATCCGGCGCGCAGCCAGTTCCCCGTCGTGCGCGAGGCGCTGGCGGCGGCGGCGAAGTCGGTTGCCGGCGTCGGCGACGTCGCGATCGAGGTCACCAGCAAGGTGGTCGCGCACCAGGTGCAGCGCGGCGTGGCGCTGCTGCCCGGCGTGGCCAACGTGATCGCGGTGTCGTCGGGCAAGGGCGGCGTCGGCAAGAGCACGACCGCCGTCAACCTCGCGCTGGCGCTCTCGGCCGAGGGCGCGCGCGTGGGCCTGCTCGATGCGGACATCTACGGCCCCAGCCTGCCGCTGATGATGGGCATCGAGGGCCGCCCCGAGTCCGAGGACGGCAAGACGATGCAGCCGCTGCACAACCACGGCGTCAAGGTGATGTCGATCGGCTTCCTCGTCGACGCCGAGCAGGCCGTGGTCTGGCGCGGCCCGATGGCCACGCAGGCGCTCGACCAGCTGCTGCGCCAGACCACCTGGGGCGAACTCGACTACCTCGTGATCGACATGCCGCCCGGCACCGGCGACATCCAGCTGACGCTGAGCCAGCGCGTTCCGCTCACCGGCGCGGTGATCGTGACCACGCCGCAGGACATCGCGCTGCTCGATGCGAAGAAGGGCCTCAACATGTTCGAGAAGGTCGGCGTGCCGATCCTGGGCATCGTCGAGAACATGGCGGTGCACGTCTGCACGAACTGCGGCCACGTCGAGCACATCTTCGGCGCCGACGGCGGCAAGCGCATGGCGGCGCAATACGGCGTGGCGTATCTTGGCGCACTGCCGCTGACGATGGCCATCCGCGAGCAGACCGACTCGGGCACGCCCACCGTCGTCGCGGAGCCGGACGGCGAGGTCGCCGGTCTCTACAAGGCCGTCGCGCGCCAGGTGGCGGTGGTGGTGGCGGGCAAGGCCAAGGACTTCAGCGCGAAGTTCCCGACCATCAACATCTCGAAGACGACCTAGATCGCCGTCTCGATGTTCTTGCGCAGCTCCGCCGCGTCGGTCGGGCCGCGCTCGGGCGAGCCCACGGCCAGTGCCGTCAGCTCGACGTAGCGGATCATCCCCAGCATCTTCTCGTTGCGCGGCGCGCGCTTGCCCACCGACTTGGCGAGCTTGACGACCTCGCCGCACAGCTCGCCGATCTCGGTGCGCCGGCCCAGCGCGAGATCGTCGGCCATGCTGGAGCGGGCGCGCGGGTCGATCTTGAGCATCTTCGCGGCCAGGATCTTGAAGACCGGCGTGGGCAGCCGCATCAGGCGCGGCAGCCAGCTCGTGGGCACCGGCGTGACCTTGGCGGTGCGCTGGCGCGCCGCGGCCAGCACCGACAGCCCTTCCTCGATCAGCGCCGCCGTGGTTGCGCGCAGGTCGGGGTCGAGCAGCTCGTCGCGCAGCGGCAGGCCCGACAGCGCGTTGACCGGGTTGTTCAGGTTCAGCAGCAGCTTGCCCCACTGCACGGCGCGGATGTCCTTGTGCGTGGACGCGGGCAGGCCGGCCGCGGCGAGCGTCGGCAGCCAGGCGTTGGTGACCTCGTCCTCCTCGAGCGCGAGGTTGCCGCCGCTGCCGCGCAGGAAGTTGCCGGGGCCGATCTCGGCGACGTTGTACGGCACCATGGCCGACAGGAAGCGCAGCCGGGCCGCGACGGAGCGCGCGACCTCGGCGTTGTGCAGCCCGTTCTGCATGCACATCACCAGCGTGCCGATGGGCAGCGCGCGCGCGAGCGAGGTGGCCGCCTTCGGCGTGGCGCTGCTCTTGACGCACATCAGCACCAGCGAGATGCCGAGTCCGGACGGCACGTCCTCGTGCAGGCTCAGCATGTCGGCCGGCACCGTGGCGGTCTTGCCGTCGGGCTCGGTGATGGTCAGGCCGTTCGTGCGCAGCTGGTCGAGGACGCGCGGGCGTCCGACGAAGTGCACGTCGTGGCCGGCCAGCGCCAGGCGCCCGCCCAGGTAGCAGCCGATCGAGCCCGCGCCCATGATGAGCACGGGACCGATCGGCGAGACGTCGGTCAGGATGAGGTCAGCCACGTCGCTCGGGCGTGGCAGTCAGCCCCGGAAGTGAGGTGACGATTTCAGGCAACGGGATGCGCAAGGTCACGAAGCAGAGTGGGGCCGGTACGTCGTTCGATCTCCTGCGCCAGCGGCCGGCACAGGCCCGCGGCGAAGAGCGCCTCGCCGACGACGAACATCGGGCCGACCAGCAGGCCGACCAGGTCGTCGACGAACGCCGGCTTGCGGCCTTCGTAGTAGTGGCCGATGAACTGCAGCACCCAGCCGGTGACGAAGGTGAGCAAGCCGCAGGCAAGCCAGGCGCCCGTGCTGCCGACGGCGAACGGATGCGCGGCCCAGATCAGCAGGCCGTTGACGATGGTGGTGGCCAGGCCCAGCACGAGGTTGCCGCGCGTCAGGTACCAGGCTGCGGCGAGCGCCCACACGACCCAGGCGGCGGTGAGGTGCGCCTGCGCGACGTCGAACTGGGCACGCGCCAGGAAGATGCCGATCGCGAAGACGATCAGCGGGATGCCCAGGAAATGGGTGGCGATATTGCGGCGATCGCGGTGGTAGGTCGCGTACTGCACCATCAGTTCGGTGGCCGGCCTGAAGGGACTGGGCATGTCGTTCTCCTGCTGGAAAGGGCGTTCGGCGAGCGGCGACTCGTGGCCGCGCTGGCCGGACTGCCAGAAGCTTGTCGTAGTGGAGCACGCGCCATGCCGCCTGTCAAAACCGGACGGCGCTGCTCGACCACACCCGATTCTCGCCGATGCGCGAGGGGCTGCCATGGCCGGGTTCGCCCTAAACTGCGGTCATCGGCACGCGATACGAAGAATCAAGGCGATGGAAAACAAGTCCCTGCTGGATTGGCACTCGATGTTCATGGGCGTGGCGCTGCTGGCGGCGGCGCGCTCGAAGGATGCGCGCAAGCGCAATGGCGCCTGCATCGCCAGTTCGGACTACAAGATCCTGGGCGTCGGCTACAACGGCCTGCCGCGCGGCTGCGACGACGACGATCCGGCGTACTGGGCCGACGACGACGACGATCCGCTGCACTCGCGCCACAGCTACATCGTGCACGCCGAGGTCAACGCGATCCTGAACTGCGTGGTGCTGCCGCTGACGGGCTCGACGATCTACGCCACCCAGTTCCCGTGCCCGCGCTGCGTGCAGTCCATCATCCAGGTGGGCATCAAGCAGGTGGTCTACCTCGAGCAGAAGCCGCACCAGGTGGCGGCCATCGCGGCGGCCAGCAAGATGCTCAAGGACGCCGGCATCCGGGTGCATGCGCTGGCCGAGCTGGAGGCGGAGTCGCCGACCTGGTCGTCGCGGCTGGAACAGTTCATCCGCGAGAGCCGCGAGCCGGGCGCGGCCGAGTCGCCGCCCGGCGACATCTGAGTCCGACGGATCGTTGAATAGGCCGCATCCGTGCGGCTTTTTCGTGGATCGGCGCGGGTGAGGGTCCCGCACCATCGAGTTGTGGATAACCAGAGTCGCTGGACGTCCGCCACCCGGAGGTGCACGCCATGACCCCAGTTCCCCAGATCAACGATCTGCAGCAGACCCCCAACGACTTCCTGCCGTTCGACGCGGCGTTGGCGGCGCGCCCGCCGCGCGCCAGCCGCTCGCAGGTCGCCGGCTTCAGCACCACCCACATGGGTGCGGACGAACTGGGCGTGGGTGCGTTGCTGCGCTTCAAGTCGATGATGGCGCACGAAGGCCAGACGGTGCACCTCGCCCGCCTGTGCTACGACAAGCTCTACGCCTACGAACGCATCGCCGCCGCCCACACGAGCGGCGACGAGAACCTGCGGCGCCTCGCGCTGGAGCTGTTCCAGATCTACCACCGGCGCCAGTCCGCCGGCCGTCCCGCGCAGTGATTCCTCCCCATGCGTAAAGCCCAGCAGACCCGCTCGCTGGTCGCGGCCTGGTTCGACTTCCTGCCGCCGGCCGAGATGCCCGTGGCACAGGCGATCCACAAGACGATCCGTGCGACGGTGGCCGAGCTCACCGAGACCATCCGTCAGGGCAACCTGCTGCTGTCGATGAACGGCGAGCCGCTGCTGGCCATCGCGCCGGCGCGCGACCGGGTCAACCTGCTGATCTTCAACGGCGCCGACGTCGAGGCCACGCTGGGCCCGCTCGAAGGCGTCGGCCGGCGCCAGCGCCAGGTGGCGTTCCCGAGCGCGAACCCGGTGGACATCGCGCGCGTCGAGATCGTGGCGCGCACCAGCGCCGAAGTCGCGCGCCGGCAACAGGCGCACGTCGACCACCACTGAAGCCGCACCGGCTTCGCGACGCCAGGGCGGGACGCGCACGCGTCGCCGCCCTTCGTCCTTTCAGGCCGTCGCGACCGTGAAGCGCGCGCGGACGTGCCGCGGCGTCTCGATCTCGTCGACGATGGCCACCGCCAGGTCCGCCACCGAGATGCCGGCGGGCGCGTCGCCGGCCATCAGCAACTGCTCGCCGCCGAGGCGGTAGCGGCCGGTGCGCTCGCCCGGGGCCAGCAGCGCGGGCGGGCTGAGGAAGGTCCAGGCCAGCGCGGTGTTGCCGCGCAGCGAGGTGAGTGCGTCGCGCGCGGCCTTGGCGCCGGGGATGATGTTGGGCGGGACGTGCGCGGCGAACTCGGGCGTGTCCACCATCTGCACGCCCGGCGCGACGAACAGGCTGCCCGCGCCGCCGACCACCAGCAGGCGCGTCACGCCGGACTGCTCGACCCCCGCGACGATCGCGTCGTGACCCTTCATGAACTGCGCGTAGAGCTCGGGCGCGTCCCAGCCCGGGTTGAACGCCGAGATGACGGCGTCGTGGCCCTTCACGGCCGCGGCGACGGCGTCCGCATCGGATGCGTCCAGCGCCTTGGCGCTCAGGTTCTGCTGCGGCGGCAGCTTGGCGGGGTTGCGCACGAGCGCGGTGACCGGGTGTCCGCGTTGCAGCAGTTCGGCGACGAGCGCGGTGCCGACGAAGCCGGTGGCGCCGATGAGGGCGATCTTCATGAAGTTCTCCAGAGGTTGGCGAGGAATGGCTCAACGATATGGGCTTCACGATCAAGCCGGTAGTCGGCTAAAGTCGCCATCACCTTGAAGCTGAACTTAACAATCGATGGATGACCTGAAGCCGCTGGCCGTGTTCGCCGAGGTGGTCGACGCCGGCTCGATGAGCGGTGCCGCGCGCCGGCTGGGCATGAGCCCGTCGGCCGTCAGCCAGACGATCCGCGCGCTGGAGCAGCACGGCGGCGTGACGCTGCTGCACCGCTCGACGCGCAAGCTCGCGCTGACCGAGGCCGGCGAGCGCTACTACCCGCACTGCCAGCGCATGCTGGAGGCCGCGCGCGCGGCCGCGCAGTCGCTGCAGCAGGCGCGCGAGGCGCCGACCGGCGAGCTGCGCGTGTCCGCGCCGGTCGGCTTCGCCAACCACCTCGCGCCCGCGCTGGCGCCGTTCCTTGCCGAGGCGCCGCAGCTGCGCCTGCGGCTGCTGGTGGACGACGCGATGATCGACCTGATCGACGCCCGCATCGACGTCGCGATCCGCATCGGCCGCCTGGCCGATTCGAGCTGGATCGCGCGCAAGCTGTGCGACTTCGAGACCATCCTGTGCGCCTCGCCCGACTACCTCGCGCGCGCCGGCGTGCCCGCGGCGCCGCTGCAGTTGCCGGCGCACCAGTGGCTGGCCTTCGGACGCGAGTTGTCTCCCGCCGAGCCGCACGACGGCACGTTGCTCGCCGCGTCGGCGACGAACCTGGGCAAGGTCGGCCTGGCCACGTCGCAGCCCGTGACGCGCCTGCTGGATGCGCGCTCGGCCGACGGCGAGCACCATCGCCTCCACGTGCAGGCGCGCATCGCCAGCAACAACCAGATCTCGCTGCAGCAGATGTGCGAGCACGGGCTGGGCATCGCGCACCTCGCCTATGCCGACGCCGCGCCCGCGCTCGCGCGCGGGGCGCTGGTGCACCTGCTGCCGCAGTGGCGCTTTGGCACGATGCCCGTCTGGGCCGTCACGCCCCGGCGCGACGAGGCCGAGGCGGCCAAGGTGCGCGGGGCGGTCGACGTCCTCAAGCGCTACTTCGCGGCCTTGCCCGTCGCGGCCAGCGCTGCCGCGGCCTGAGCCGCCCGGCGCTGCGCGCACAGCGGCTGCGCCTTGGCCGCCACCTGCACGCCGAACAGCACGCAGCACCAGGCGACGAACACCCACAGCAGGAAGGCCGGGATGCTGGCCAGCGCGCCGTAGGCCGACAGCGACACCGAGTGGCTGAAGTACATCGCGCAGCCGCGCCACGAGCCCCAGGCCGCGATGCCGGCGGCCAGCGAGCCGAACGCGCTCGCGCGCCAGCTCAGAACGTAGCCCGAGAAGGCGCGCAGCGTCACGAACAGCACGACGATCGTGAGCACGAACGGATAGTTGACGGCGGAGAAGTCGCCCGGCAGCAGGGCCAGCAGCGCCGCCAGCGGATGCAGCACCGCGAACGCGATCAGCGCGCCGGTGGGCGCCAGCACGAGGAAGGCGGCGTAGTGCAGCAGGCTGGTCGCCAGAGAGCCCTTCGCGCCGCAGATCTTCTGGATGTGGCCCTCGAGTTCGCGCGCCATCAGCACCAGCGTGATGCAGAAGCTCGCGAGCCCCAGCGCACCGATGTTCTGCGTGACATGCGACGCCGCGCTCAGCATCAGGTTGACGATGTCGCGGCTCTGCGCGGGCAGCAGGTATTGCGCGAGCACCGCCTCGAACTGCTCGCGCGTGGCCTCGGACACGCCGTAGAAGTTCATCACGCGCAGCGCCACCGTCATCAGCGGCACGAGGCTCAGCACCGACGTGAACGCCAGCGAGCTGGCGCGGATCAGCGCCTCCTCGGTGACGAAGGCGAACAGCGCATCCCAGACGACCTGGGCGGCGAGGATGCCGCGATGCACGGGGCGGCGCCAGTTCCAGCCGTTGCGCGCCGGCTCGGGCGCGGACCAATGCAGCAGCAGCTTCCAGAATTCCATCGACGAGGGGCGAGCGGCAGCGAGCGAGGCGCCTGGGGCGGCTCGCCGGGTGCGGCTGGATCTGCCTGTAGAGAACAAGGCGGTTGGAGCGGCTGCGCGGCGCGGAGTTCCGTGGCTGGGGACGAAGCGAATGGCGGGGGCTTGGGCGGTGCGAGGCGACGAACGACCCGTCGTGGACGTCGTCATGAACGGAATGCCTGCCGAAAAGCAGAATTGGCAGGGCGGGTTGGCCGCAGGCGTCACCCGCCGTTCGCGGGCGTTCGCGATCGGGTGGCCATGGCGGGTCACGCCTTCGGCCGATCCGCCCGACCGGTGAGTCGAAAGCCGACTCCCATGGAGGACCGCTCCTGGCCGCGAATCGTCCTCACCTTGGGAAGGTGCCAGGCAACAGGATGTCCTTCCCCACGTTGCGGATGTCCCGATGCCCACAGAACGCCATCGTGATGTCCAGCTCGTTGCGCAGGATCTCCAGGCACTTCGTGACCCCTTGCTCGCCCATCGCCCCCAGGCCGTAGAGGAACGCGCGGCCGATCATCGTGCCGCGGGCGCCGAGGGCCACGGCCTTGAGGATGTCCTGGCCCGAGCGGATGCCCGAGTCCAGCCAGACCTCGATGTCCTTGCCGACCGCGTCGACGATGGCGGGCAGCGCCTCGATCGAGCTGGGTGCGCCATCGAGCTGGCGGCCGCCGTGGTTGGAGACGATCAGCGCGTCGCAGCCGGAGTTGGCGGCCAGGCGCGCGTCCTCGACGTCCATGATGCCCTTGAGGATCACCTTGCCGCCCCACTTCTTCTTGACCCACTCGACGTCGGCCCAGCTCAGCGCCGGGTCGAACTGCTTGGCCGTCCACTCGGACAGCCGGCTGACGTCGCCGACGCCCTCGACATGCCCGACGATGTTGCCGAAGCTGCGCCGCTTCGTGCCCAGCATGCCCAGGCACCAGCGCGGCTTGGTCGCGAGGTTGATCAGGTTGGCGAGCGTGGGCTTGGGCGGCGCGGACAGCCCGTTGCGCACGTCCTTGTGGCGCTGGCCGAGGATCTGCAGGTCCAGCGTCAGCACCAGCGCGCCGCACTTGGCGGCGCGGGCGCGTTCGATCAGGCGCTCGATGAAGCCGCGGTCGCGCATCATGTAGAGCTGGAACCAGAACGGCGCCTTGGTGTGGGCGGCGATGTCCTCGATCGAGCAGATGCTCATCGTCGACAGCGTGAACGGGACGCCGAACTTCTCGGCCGCGCGCGCGGCCAGGATCTCGCCGTCGGCGTGCTGCATGCCGGTCAGGCCGGTCGGCGCGATCGCGACGGGCATGGACACCGGCACGCCGATCATCGCCGTCGCGAGGCTGCGGTTCTCCATGTTGACCGCCACGCGCTGGCGCAGCCTGATCTTGTGGAAGTCGCTCTCGTTGGCGCGGTAGGTGCCCTCGGTCCACGAGCCCGAATCGGCGTAGTCGTAGAACATGCGCGGCACGCGCCTTTGCGCCAGCACGCGCAGGTCTTCGATGCAGGTGATCGTGGTCATTCTTGGCTTGTCTCCGCGCCCTCCGGCGTGCCGTGATGGTAGCGCGGGACGGACATGCGCGCCGGCCGCGCGGCGCGGCGGCGCGTCATGCCGGAGCAGCATGTGAACCGCGCGATCAGCCCGAGGACAGCACGAAGGTGTTGCCGTCCGGATCCCTGAACTTCGCGAACGTGCCCCAGGGCTGCTTCGCCGGCCCTTCGACGAACTCGACGCCGCGCTGCGACAGCTGCCGGTGCGTCGCCTCGACGTCGTCGCATTGCAGCGAGCCGTTGAAGAACGTGCCGATGCGATCCTCGTGGCCGGGCGGCGTGAACAGGGTGAGGCGCGTCGGCGCGTTGCCGATGCGCAGCTCGATCCAGCGCTGGCCGGGGCCCATGGGCTGGTCGGTAGCGACCTCGAAGCCGAGCTTCTCCGTGTAGAACGCGAGCGCGCGATCCTGGTCGCTGACCGGCACGCCGACGAACTTGATTTGAGTGATCAAGGCAGACCTCCGAAGTGAAGATCAACCATTCTGGGTCTGCCGGGCAGGGAGGGGTAGCATTCGCTGCCATGGCAATCGCTACTACAGTCGCGTTCGACGCGTATGTCGTCGACACCCTGATGCCCGACCTCGTCGGCCACGACCGCAAGCCGTCGGCCTTCGTGGTCTACCTCTACCTGGCCGGCGTCGCGAAGCGCACCGGCCGCGACCGCGTCGCCGCGAGCCTGGAGACGATCGCGGTGAAGACGGGGCTGTCGAAGTCGTCGGTGCAGTCGGCGATCCGGCACCTGCGGCGGCGCGGCCTGCTGAAGGACGAGCCGGCGTCGTCCAGCGACCCGACGCGCGTCGTGCTGCGGCCGTGGATCAGGTAGGCTGGCGGCTTTTCTCGCAACGGAGTTCCGCCATGGCCATCGTTCGCCCGGGCAGCAGGCGCGTCCTGCTCGTCGTCGACGTGCAGGTCGCCGTCATGAAGGACGGCTGGGAGGCGCCGCGCGTCATCGCGAACGTGGCCCAGGCGGTCGAGCGGGCGCGCGCGCAGGGCGTTCCGGTGCTGTGGGTGCAGCACGAGAGCGAGGACATGCGCTACGACAGCCCCGGCTGGCAATGGGTGCCCGAGCTGGTGCCGGCCGCCGGCGAGGTGCGGCTGTTCAAGAAATACACGTCCAGCTTCGAGGAGACGCCGCTCGAGCTGGAACTCGGCCGCCTGGATGCGAGCCACATCGTGCTGGCCGGCGCGCAGAGCAACTGGTGCATTCGCGCGACCGCGTACGGCGCGCTCGATCGCGGCTACGACCTGACGCTGGTCGCGGACGCCCACACGACGGACGCCATCGAGCGCGGCGACGGCAGCGTGATCGAGGCGCGGGCCATCGTCGACGACCTCAACATCGCGATGACGTACGTCGAATATCCGGGCCGCAAGGCTCGGGCCGTCGCGGTCGGCGAGCTCGCGTTCGACTAGCCGGCGGAAGGTGCTCAGGGCGTGGCTGGCAGGCGTGAGCGCAGCACGGTTGCGACGCGATGCGAACGCATTCCCATGACGCTCGCTGCGGATGGGCATGTGCCTCGCGCCTGCACGTCTCCTCAGGCGACGTCGCCGGCCATCTGCTGCAGTTTGACAAGGTAGGCCACCGGATTGCGCCTGCGCTCGAGATCGATGTCGCGTTTGCGCTGCGCGATCGCCAGTGCCGCCTTGCCGATCGCGATGGCACCACCGGCGGCGGCGGCCGCTGCAATCGGCGCACCAAAGAGCGTGAGTGCGGTGGCGGCCCCCATGGCCATCAGGGCGTCGCCAGTCATCGCGATCTCGAGCACGCCTTTTTGAAGGGGAAGGCCCCAGAGTCTGGTCGCCGATTCGTACTCCGAGATCCTGAACTCCAGGTCCTCCCTGATGTAGGCTTCGGACTTGCCCGAGTAGTCCTTGTAGACCATGCGCCGCAGGTTCCTCAGGCGTTCCACGGCATCGACATCCCGGCGAAGTTCGAGCACCTGGCGCCAGGAAAGCTTGGTGGTGTCGATCAGGTCGAGGTTGCTCAAGATGAGACAGGGGTCCGCGGAGTCCGTTTCCTGCGGTACGGAAAGGGGAGCGCCGTAGACCGAGAAATCGTTCATGCGAGAGCTTTCCACGAGCGCGCCGAACGCCTTGAGAAATTCCGGCATGCGCGAATCCCTTCGCTGTTCGAGCGTCTCGCCTCCCGCGAGCGAATACACCCCTCCGGCCGCGGGGAACGTCAAGTAGAAGTACGCGACGTAGGTAATGATCGATTGCGAAAGGCCCGTCTTGGTGGACGGGTCGACAAGCGTTTCAGGAAGAATCTCCTTGAGCACCTCGTAGTAGACCGGATCGTCGGGGCCTCGCATCGTCACGTCTGGAATATTCGTGGGGATGACGCGATCGAAATAGATGGCAGCCGTGAGGGCGTCGCTCCAGGCCAGCGATGTGTACTTCGCCTTGTATGACATTCATCCGACTCCCGAGTGGTTGAAACCCGTGCTGGCTTGATGCAGCGACCCGCGGGCACCGTCGGCGCAGCGCAGGGCCCGCATGCGGGGGATCGTCGCCTCGGCCCGGGTCCCGCGCAAGTCGGGGCAGCACGGGTGGCGAGGCTGTGCCTGGATCGAAGCGGTTCAGAACAGCGTGGGCTCGTCCGGCCGCTCGTCCTCGGCCCTCCTCGGCGCGGCCGTGCTGGCCTGGCCGCCCGACTTCTTCGCGCCGCGCGCAGCCGGGGCCGCACCCGGGCGCGACAGGCTGCCCACGCGCACGCCCAGCAGACGCAGCCGCCGCGTCAGGTCGACGCGCTTCAGGCACTGGCCGGCGACCTGGCGGATCTCGGCCGGGTCGCAGGTGGGAATCGTGATCGACTGGTCGCGCGTCACCGTCTTGAAGTCGTCGAAGCGCAGCTTGATGCCGATCGTCCGGCCGACGTAGCCCTTGCGCGACAGGTCGGCGGCCACCTGCGTGCACAGCTGCGTGAAGACGTCGCCGAGCTCGGCGCGGTCGCGCTTGGCGTGCAGGTCGCGGTCGAACGTGGTCTCGCGGCTCATCGACACCGGCTCGCTGCTGGTCACCACCGGGCGGTCGTCGATGCCGTGCGAGACGTCGTGCAGCCACTGCGCGGTGTTGACGGTGAAGTGCTGCGTGAGCCAGGCCATGTCGCGCGCGGCCAGCTCGCCGATGGTGTGGATGTCGAGCGAATCGAGGCGCGCGCCGGCCTTGGGGCCGATGCCGTTGATGCGGCGCACCGGCAGCGGCCAGATGCGCGTGGGGATGTCCTCCATCGTCAGCACGGTCAGGCCGTTGGGCTTGTCGAGTTCCGACGCGATCTTGGACAGCAGCTTGTTGGGCGTCACGCCCACCGAGCACGTGAGGCCGGTTGCGCGCTTGACGTTGTTCTTCAGCTCGTGCGCGAAGGCGCGCACGCCGCCCAGCGGGTCATGGCCGATGGTGTCGCGGATGCCGGGGACGTCGGTCAGGTCGATGTAGATCTCGTCGATGCCGCGATCCTCGATCACCGGCGCCAGCTCCGCGACCGCGGCCTTGAACTTGCGCGAGTAGAGGCGGTAGCTGTCGAAGTCCATCGGCAGCAGGATCGCGTGCGGCGCGAGCGCGGCCGCCTTCATCATGCCCATGCCGGAGAACACGCCGAAGGCGCGCGCCTCGTAGGTGGACGTGGTGACGACCCCGCGGCCGACGTAGTCCTCCAGCCTGGCGAACTTCAGCGTGCCGTCCTCCTGCATCACCGGCGTGTGGCGACGGCCGCCGCCGACGACGGCCGCCAGCCCGCGGATCATCGGATAGCGCAGCAGTTCGACCGACGCATAGAACGCGTCCATGTCGAGGTGCGCGATCACGCGGGGCAGCGGGTGGCTCATTCCCGTATTCTGTATGAAATCACAGTGATTTCACACGCCCCGCGTCGGCAAGTCGTCAGCCGACCTTGTCCGCCACCAGCTTGCCGATCGTCGCCGCCAGGCCGGTCGCGACGCAGCCCCAGGCCGTGTCGATGAACGACAGGCCCAGCGGCCAGTCGCGCAGCGTGGCCATGTTGGTCAGGTCGTAGGTCATGTAGGTCATGAAGCCGAACGCGGCGCCCCAGGCCGCGGCCATGCGCCAGTCGCCGGGCGCGCGCGGCAGCACGACGAAGGCCATCACGCCGATCGCGAACAGCAGGTAGAACGCCACCGCCGCGACGAAGTTCGGGTGCTCGGCCATCAGGTGGCCGATGCCGCGCGTGTACATCGGGCGCGCGAGGACGCCGATCCACAGGACGTCGAGCAGCATCATCGTGAGGACGATCGCGAGGGTGGGCAGCAGCAGTTTCATCGGCGGTCTCGGGCAGGCGGGTCGGCAAGCCGCATCCTCGCATGCCGCCGCAAGCAGGGCTTCAGCTTGCCGCGGCGGCCGGCGTGGCGGGCCGGACAATGCCGCGGTGCGTGCCCCCGGCGCGCGATTTGCCAAGGCCGATCCATGACCCCTCCGATGAAGCGATTCGTGCACGTGTTCAAGGTGCGGCCGCGGCTGTTCATCGTCATCGCCATCGGCGTGCTGACCGGCCTGCTCCTGCCGACGGGCATCGCGTCGCAGCCGATCTCGCGCTGGCTGGTCGCGTGGAACACCGGTGCGTGGCTCTACGTCGCGCTCGCCGCGGTGATGATGATCCGCTCGTCGAAGGGACACATGCGCCATCGGGCGCAGCTGCAGGACGACGGCAAGTACGCGATCCTCGGTCTGACGGTGATCGCCGCCGTCGCGAGCCTGGTCGCGATCGCGTTCGAGCTGGCCATCGTCAAGGACCTGCACGGCTGGCAGCGCGGCGCGCACGTGGCGCTGGCCGGCCTGACGGTGCTGTCGTCGTGGAGCTTCATCCAGATCATGTTCACGCTGCACTACGCGCACGACTACTACATGGCCGCCTGCCACGGCCACAAGCCGGGCCTGGCGTTTCCTGACGACCCCGATCCCGACTACGGCGACTTCTTCTATTTCTCGGCGGTGATCGGCACCTCGGGCCAGACGGCGGACGTCTCCTTCGTCACCAAGCCCATGCGCCGCATCGGCTCGCTGCACTGCATCCTGGCCTACCTGTTCAACACCACCGTGCTCGCGCTGCTGATCAACATCGGCGCCAGCCTGTTCTGATATCGACGAGCGGCGCGGGCGCGCGTGACGCCCGCGCGCGTGCAAGAGCGTACATGCGCTGCGCGGCGATTGGGGCTACAACTTGCGCCGGTCTCCTCAACGTTTCCAGGAAGGTTCCCCATGAAGAAGTCGGCTCTCGTCTCCCTGTTGCTCGTCGCAGCGGTCTCCATCGCCTATGCCCAGGGCGGCAGCGGTGCGCCTGCCGCCGCCGGCCAGACGGAATCGCCCAAGGGCGAGGCCTCTGCCAGCGCCGCGGCGAAGGCCAAGGCGGACAAGCGTGCCGCCAAGAAGGCCGCGAAGGCGTCCAAGAAGGCGTCCGCGGCGTCGATGTAAGTCGTCCACGGGGCGTTCGCCCCGTGTCCGAAGGCAGTGTCCGCGAGTGTCCGCGGACACTCGCCGTGCGTCGGGAGACGCGCGCAAGTCATTGATCCGCAAGGAATCGAACGGCCGCTCGGCCGTGGCACGGTCGTTGCAAACATGAAGCCGGACAGCACGCACGCCGTGCACCGCCCGGACACCCTTCATGATTCGTGACACCTCCTCGCAAGACACCGCCATCGTTCGCCCGAAGGGCCGCCGGCGCCTCGCCATCGTGACGGCGCTCGTCGCCGCCGTCGCGCTGGCCGCGTGGAGCATGCCGCAGGCGCGCCGGCTGTGGGGCGCCGGCAGCTCCGTCAGCATCGAGCGGCTGGGCCTGGACGACGTCGCGCGCGGCCCGTTCGTGCGCGACATCCAGGCCGAGGGCCGCGTCGTCGCCGCGTTCAGCCCGACGCTGTTCGCGCCGCAGGCCGGTGCCGTCACGCTGCAGGTGCACGCCGGCGACTCGGTCCGGAAAGGCCAGGTGCTGGCGACGATCGCGAGCCCCGACCTGACCGCGAAGCTGGCGCAGGAGCTCGCCACCGCGGACACGCTGCAGACCGACACGCTGCGCGCCAAGGTCGAGGCCGGCGAGGAGCGCGCCGCGCTGCAGGGCGCGCGCGAGAACGCGGCGATCGACGTCAAGGCCGCCGAGACCGACCTCGCGCGCCAGCAGAAGGCCTACGACGCGGGCGCCGCGGCCGGCATGCAGGTGGACCACGCGCGCGACGCGCTCGAGAAGGCGCGCATCGCGCTCGCCCACGCCGAGGCCGGCCTGCATTCCAAGGACGACAGCCTGAGGTTCGAGCTGCAGTCCAAGGAGCAGGCGCACGCGCGCCAGGTGCTGCTGGTGCAGGACCTGCAGCGCCAGGTCGGCGAGCTGGCGGTGAAGTCGCCGGTGGATGGCCAGGTGGGCCAGCTGTTCGTCGCCGAGCGCGCCAGCGTCGCCAAGGACGCGCAACTGCTCACCGTCATCGACCTGACCCAGCTCGAGGTGCAGATGCAGGTGGCCGAGAGCTTCGCGCGCGACCTCGCGGTGGGCATGCCCGGCGAGATCTCGGGCAACGGCCAGACGTGGAAGGCGCGCGTCAGCGGCATCTCGCCCGAGGTCGTGCAGAACCAGGTCGCCGCGCGCCTTCGCTTCGACGGCGCGATGCCCGAGCAATTGCGGCAGAACCAGCGCCTGTCCGTGCGCGTGCTGCTCGACCAGCGCCCCGACGTGCTGAGCGTGCGCGCGGGCAGCTTCATCGACGAGTCCGGCGGCCAGTACGCCTACGTCGTGCGCGACGGCGTCGCCGTCAAGACGCCGGTGCGCCTCGGCGCGCGCAGCGTCGACCGCGTCGAGATCGTCTCCGGGCTGAAGGCCGGCGACCGCGTCGTCGTCTCCGGCGCCGACAACTTCCACGCCGAGCCCACCGTGGCGCTGGCCCATTGATTTCTCCTCCAACAAGGAATGCCATGCTGAAGATGACCGGCCTGTCCAAGGCCTACCGCACCGAGGTGGTCGAGACCTACGCGTTGCGCGAGTTCGACCTCGAAGTCAGGCAGGGCGAGTTCGTCGCCGTCACCGGCCCGTCGGGCTCGGGCAAGACGACCTTCCTGACGATCGCCGGCTTGCTGGAGGCGCCCACCGGCGGCCGCTACGAGCTCGATGGCGTCGACGTCAGCTCGCTTGGCGACGACGCGCGCTCGCGCATCCGCAACCAGAAGATCGGCTTCATCTTCCAGGGCTTCAACCTGATCGCCGACCTCAACGTGTTCGACAACGTCGACGTGCCGCTGCGCTATCGCGGCATGAAGGCCGACGAGCGCCGCCGCCGCGTGCGCGCGGCGCTCGAGCGCGTGGGACTGGCCGCGCGCGAGAAGCACTATCCGGCGGAACTCTCGGGTGGCCAGCAGCAGCGCGTGGCCATCGCGCGCGCGCTGGCGGGCGAACCGCGCCTGCTGCTGGCCGACGAGCCGACCGGCAACCTCGACAGCCAGATGGCGCGCAGCGTGATGGACCTGCTCGAGGAGCTGAACCGCGACGGCGCCACCATCGTGATGGTCACGCACGACCCGCAGCTGGCCGCGCGCGCGCAGCGCAACGTGCACGTGATCGACGGCCATGTCGTCGACACGTCGGACGAGGTGCGGCTGGCCGGACGCCGCGGCACGCAGGGCGAGGCAGCGGTCCATGCGTGATCTGATGCGCCGGTCGGTCGTCGTGCTCGCGTGCGCGCTCGCCGCGTGCAGGCCCGCGCAGGCGGACGACCTGCTGGACGTCTTCCGCCTCGCGCGCGCCAACGACCCCGTGCTGGCCGCCGCCGACGCGGCGCGCCTGGGCACGCACGACCTCGCCGACCAGGCGCGCGCCGCGCTGCTGCCGCAGGCGTCGGCCACGGCGGCGATCGGCCGCGAGCGCGACTCGGGCGCCGCGCAGCCGACCGCCAGCGCGCACACCACCGACGTCACGCTGGGCCTCAGCCAGGTCGTGTTCGACGCGGGGCTATGGTTGCAGCTGAAGGCCGCGCGCCTGAACGCCGACGCGCAGGACGCGACCGTCGAGGCCGCGCGCCAGCAGCTGTGCCTGCGCGTGGCCACCGCGTACTTCGACGCGCTGCTGGCCGCCGACATCCTCGCCAGCGTGCAGGCCAACGAGGACGCGTTCGCACAGCAGGTCGAGCAGTCGCAGCAGCGCTACAAGGCCGGCCTCGACGCGCAGGTCGACGTCGACCAGTCGCGCTCGTACCAGGCGCTGGCGCACGGAAACACGATCGCGGCGCGGCAGGCGCTGGTCGACGCGCTGGCCGCGGTCGCCGAGATCACCGGCAGCACGCCGGCGACGCTGAAGACGCTGCGCGACGACCTGCCGCTGGCGCCGCCGTCGCCGGCCGATCCGCAGGCCTGGGTGGCCAGCGCGCTGCAGGGCAATCCGGCGCTGTGGGCGGCGCAGAAGGGCGTCGCGTCGGCCGAGAGCTCGATCGCCGCGGCGCGTGCGGGCCACCTGCCGTCGCTGAGCGCGGGCCTCAACCTCGGCCGTCCGACGGGCGCGCCGTACGGCGACAGCAGCGGGCGTCTCGCCAACACCGCTGTCCTCACGCTCAGCGTGCCGTTGTTCGCCGGCGGCGCGACGCAGGCGCGCGTGAGCCAGGCCGTGCACCAGCGCGACGGCGCGCGCGACAGCCTCGAGACGCTGCGCCGCGCCATCGAACGCGCGACCAGGGCGGCCTACGGCAGCGTCGTCACCGGCATGGGCGAGGTGCAGTCCACGCGCGAGGCCGTCGCCGCGGCGCAGGCCTCGCTGGCCGCGACGCGCGTCGGCCGCGAGGTGGGCAACCGCACGCAGACCGACGTCCTCAACGCGATCCAGACGCTCGCGCAGGCGCAGGCCGCGCACGCGCAGGCGCGCCATCAATTCATCCTCGGCCGGCTGCAGCTGCAGCAGGCGGCCGGCGCGCTGACGGAGGCCGACCTGGCCAACGTCAACGCGCTGCTGCAGTGACCTCAAGGGAGACGTCATGTTCCTCTACTACTTCGACCTCGCGCTGCGCAGCTTCCGCTCCGCGCGCGGCCTCACCGCGCTGATGGTGCTGACCATCGCGATGGGCATCGGCGCGAGCATGACGACGCTGACGACGTTCCGCGCGCTGTCGGGCGATCCCTTGCCGGGCCGCAGCGACAGCGTGTTGCGCGTGCAGCTCGATGCCCAGCCGAGAGCGACGTTCGTGGCCGGCAAGGAGCCCGACACGCAGCTGACCCGCTTCGATGCCGAGGCGCTGCTGCGCGAGAAGCACGCCACGCGCCAGGCCATGATGACCGGCGGCGGCGTCAACGTGGAACCCGCCGCCGACGCGCCGGGCGCGCTGAAGCCGTTCGAGGCCGACGTGCGCGTCACGACCGCCGACTTCTTCCCGATGTTCCAGGTGCCGTTCCTCTATGGCCAGGGCTGGAGCGCGGCCGACGACGCGGCGAACGCCCCCCTGGTCGTGCTCGGCAAGGAGTTCAACGACAAGCTGTTCGGCGGCAGCAACAGCGTCGGCCGCACGGTTCGCGCCGACGGCCAGGACTACCGCGTGGTGGGCGTGCTGGCCGACTGGCAGCCCGTGCCGTACTTCTTCGACCTGAACGTCGGCCGCTATCGCAAGACCGAGGGCCTGTTCGTGCCGTTCGGCACCGCGATGGAGCGCAAGCTGGGCACCAACGGCAGCATGAGCTGCTGGGGCGACAACGCGACGCCGCATCCGCACGAGGTCAATGCGCCGTGCAGCTGGATCCAGTACTGGGTCGAGCTCGACACCCCGGCCGATCGCGCGCGCTACGCCGACTACCTCGCCCAGTATTCGGCGCGCCAGCACGCGGCGGGCCGTTTCCAGCGAGATCCGAACCCGCGCCTGCGCAACGTGATGGACTGGCTGTCTTCGCAGCAGGTGGTGCCGTCCGACGTGCGCCTGCAGCTGTGGCTCGCGTTCGGCTTCCTGGCCGTGTGCCTGGTCAACACCGTGGGCCTGCTGCTTGCCAAGTGCCTGCGCCGCTCGCCCGAGATCGGCGTGCGCCGCGCGCTCGGCGCGCCGCGGCGCCAGATCTTCGCGCAGTTCCTGGTCGAGGCCGGCACCATCGGCCTCGCGGGCGGCGTGCTGGGGCTCGCGTTCGCGGCGATCGGCGTCTGGTTCGTGCGCCACGGCACGACGCGCGGCGCGCAGTTCGTCACGCTCGACGCGGGCACCCTGGCCATCACGTTCGCGCTGGCGATCGGCGCCAGCGTGCTGGCCGGCCTGTTGCCGGCCTGGAAGGCGTGCGAGGTCTCTCCCGCGTCCCAACTCAAGTCGTCCTGAACGGAGCCTCGCCATGCTTCAACTGCGTCCCATCCTGTCCACGCTGCGCCGCCATCGCACGGCCGCTCTGCTGATCGTGATCGAGATCGCGCTGACCTGCGCGATCGTCTGCAACTCGGTCTTCCTGATCGCCAACCGCATCGAGCGCCTGCAGTTCGGCAGCGGACTGGCCGACGCCGAACTCGTGCACCTGGGCACGCGCAGCATCGGCAACGACGGCAACGCGGTCGCCGGCACGCGCGAGGACCTCGCCGCGCTGCGCGCCGTGCCCGGCGTCAAGAGCGCCGCCATCCTGTCGACGATCCCGTTCGGCCACCAGTCGCGCAACTCCGGCGTCGGGCTCGTGCCCAACCAGCCGACGCCGACGATCCAGGTCTCGATGTACAACGGCGACGTCGGCCTCGTGTCCACGCTGGGCGTGAAGATGGTGGCCGGGCGCGACTTCAGGCCCGACGAGGTCGTCGACGAGGACGAGTTCGACAAGGTCGACGACTTCCCGCTGCCCGCCGTGATCGTCACGCGCGCCGTCGCAGAGCGCCTGTTCCCGGGCAAGGACGCCATCGGCCAGGCGATCTACATCTTCGGCACGTCGCCGATGCGCATCGTGGGCGTGGCCGATCGCCTGACCAGCCCGCACCCGGACAGCGGCGGCGTGCGCGACCTCTACTCGGTCATCCTGCCGATCCGCCCGACCTTCGACGGCGGCACCTACGTGCTGCGCACCGATCCCGCACAGCGCGACACCGTGCTGAAGGCGGCCGTCGCAGCGCTGGACAAGGTCAACCCGCATCGCGTCGCGCAGGAGCACGGCACGTTCGAGGATCTGCGCGGCGACTACTACAAGACCGACCTGGCCATGGTGTGGCTGCTCGCCGGCGTCTGCGTCGCGCTACTCGTCGTGACGGCGTTCGGCATCGTCGGCCTGGCCAGCTTCTGGGTGCAGCAGCGCACGAAGATGATCGGCACGCGGCGCGCGCTCGGCGCGACGCGCGGCCAGATCCTGCGCTACTTCCAGACCGAGAACCTGCTGCTGACCAGCGCCGGCATCGCGCTGGGCATGCTGGGCGCGTTCGCGATCAACCAGTGGCTGATGACGCAGTACGAGCTGCCGCGCCTGCCCGCGATGTACCTGCCGCTGGGCGCGCTCGCGTTGTGGGCGCTGGGGCAGATCGCCGTGCTGGCGCCCGCTCGACGCGCGGCCGCGCTGCCGCCCGCCCATGCGATGCGCGGCATCTGACGAGCCCGACCGTGGGAAAGTCCCGAAAGATTCGGTCACAGTTTGCCGCCGCGGGGCCGGCACAATGGCGGCATGACGTCCCGAATCCATTTCCTCGTGCTCGCCGTGTTCGCCACTTGCGGCGGCGCGGCGCTGGCGGCCGAAGAGCCGGCTGCCGTGTCGGACAGCCCCGAGACCGCGGCCACGCTGTACGGCCAGTCGGTGTCGCTGCCGCGCCAGGCCGCGGCCTGCTCCGAGCGCATCGCCGACTACATGCCGCGCTTCCAGAAGTTCTACGATGCCTGGCGCACGGAGAACGCCGCGCAGATCGCGGTGGGCGACAGGTTCATCCACGACCAGGCGAAGAAGGGCGGCGTCGATGCCGATGCCGGCATGGCCAAGCTGGCCGACGCGGACGTGGAGCGGCTGCGCAAGACCTCCACGGAGCTGCTCGCGCGCCATTGCCAGCTGATGCTGGAGTCGCTGGCGCCGCCTGCCGCCAATTGAACGCGACGGTCGATCAGGAGCTGCCGTGCGAACGGTCCTGATCATCGACGACAACCCCGGCGTCGGCGAGGCGCTGGCGCTCGCGCTGTCCTTGCGCGACATCCGCCCGCTGTTCGCGCCCGGCCCCGAACAGGGCCTGGCGCTGCTCGATCGCGAGCGCGTGGATCTCGTGATCCAGGACATGAACTTCAGCGCCGACACCACGTCCGGCGAGGAGGGCGTCGCGCTGTTCCGCGCGATCCGCGCGCGCCACGTCGACGTGCCCGTCGTGCTGCTGACCGCGTGGACGCGTCTCGAGAACGCCGTCGAGCTGGTCAAGGCCGGCGCCGCCGACTATCTCGCCAAACCCTGGGACGATGCCCGGTTGCTGGCCACGGTGGAGAACCTGCTGGAGCTGGCCGAGGCCGGCGCCGAGGTGCGGCGCGCCCGCACCGAGCGCCGCGCGCGCAAGGAAGCGCTGGCCGCGCGCTACAGGCTGGGCGACCTCGTCGTCGAGTCCGACGCCACGCTGCGCCCGCTGGAGCTCGCCTGCCAGGTCGCGCGCTCCGACGTGCCCGTGCTCATCACCGGGCCCAACGGCAGCGGCAAGGAGCGCATCGCGGCCATCGTGCATGCGAACTCGTCGGTCGCGCGCGGGCCCTTCGTCGCGCTCAACTGCGGCGCGCTGCCGGCCGACCTCGTCGAGGCCGAGCTGTTCGGCGCGGAGAGCGGCGCCTACACCGGCGCCAACAAGGCGCGCGAGGGCCGCTTCGACGCCGCCGACGGCGGCACGCTGTTCCTCGACGAGATCGGCAACCTGCCGCCCGGCGGCCAGATGAAGCTGCTGCGCGTGCTCGACACCGGCACGTTCCAGCGCCTGGGCTCCAACCACACGCGCCAGGTCAAGGTGCGCGTGCTGAGCGCCACCAACGCCGACCTGAAGGCGATGGTGCGCGACGGCACGTTCCGCGAGGATCTGTACTACCGGCTCAACGTCATCGAGGTGCGGCTGCCGCCGCTGGCCGAGCGTGTCGACGACATCCTCCCGCTGGCCGAGCACTTCCTGGCCGGCCGCGCGCTGCTGTCCGACCCCGCGCGCGACGCGCTGCGCGCGCACGCGTGGCCGGGCAACGTGCGCGAGCTCAAGAACGTGATCGAGCGCGCCGCGTTGTTGTCAGGTGGCCAGCCGATCTCCGTCGACCTGCTGGGCCTGCCCGACGCCGCGCCGTCCGCCCAGGCGCAGCGCAGCCTGGACGAGCCCAGCCGCGCCGCGATCGAGGCCGCGCTGGCCGCCGCGCACGGCGTCGTCAGCCGCGCGGCGCAGGCACTCGGCATGTCGCGCCAGGCGCTGTATCGGCGCATGGAGCGCTACGCCATTCCGCCCGATTCCTGATGACGCTACGCCTGCGCCTCGTGCTGATGATGACGCTGGCGGCGTTGTCCGGCGTCGTGGCGCATGCGGCGCTGACGCAGTGGCCGCTGCCGCAGGCGCTCGCGTGGCTGCGCGTGTCGCTGGGGCTCGGGCCGGCGTGGTCGGCGCCGGGCGGCGCGTGGGCCATCGCGCTGACGGCCGCCGTCGTATTGCCGTTCTGCGCCTGGAGCGCGCGCGCCGTGCTGGCGCCGCTCGCGCGCCTGCTGCGCGCGCTCGAGGGCGGCGTGCTGAGCTATCGCGACGGCGACTTCAGTCTGTCGCTGACGCCCACGGGCCATGGCGAGCTGGGCGAGCTCGTGCGCCTGCACAACGCGCTGGGCGCGGCCTTGCGCGAGCAGCGCCAGCATCTCGTGCAGCGCGAGCTGCTGCTCGACACCGTCGTCCAGAACACACCCGTCGCCCTCGTGCTGACCGATGCCGGCGGCCACGTCGCCTACGCCAACATCGCCGCGCGCCAGTTGCTGGGCGAGGGCCGCAGCCTGCAGGGCCTGGAGTTCGGCGCGCTGCTGGCCGCCGCGCCCGCGGCGCTGCGCGACGCGCTTTCCGCGGGCGAGGACACGCTGTTCAGCGTCGACCTCGACGGCGCCGACGAGACCTTCCACGTCTCGCAGCGCGGCTTCCGCCTGCAGGGCCGGCCGCACCGGCTGCACCTGCTGCGGCGCATGACGCGCGAGCTGTCGCGCCAGGAGGTGGCGAGCTGGAAGCGGCTGATCCGCGTCATCAGCCACGAGCTGAACAACTCGCTGGCGCCGATCTCGTCGCTGGCGCACAGCGGTGCGGAGCTGGTGCGGCGTGGCGACGACGTGCGCGCCATCGGCGTCCTCGAATCGATCGGCGAACGCACGCGCCACCTGCACGGCTTCCTCGATGGCTATGCCCAGTTCGCCAAGCTGCCCGCGCCGCGCCCGCAGGCCGTCGACTGGACCGGCTTCCTCGCCGGCCTGCGCGCGCATTGCACCTTCGTGCTCGAAGGCGGCGCGCCCGAAGGCCAGGCGCGCTTCGACCCGGTGCAGATGGAGCAGGCGCTGATCAACCTGCTGAAGAACGCGCACGAGTCGGGCAGCCGCGCCGAGGACGTGACGCTGTCGTGCGCGGCCTCGCGCAACGAGCTGCTGCTGGTCGTCTCCGACCGCGGGCCGGGCATGAGCGAGGCCGTGCTCGGACAGGCCCTGCTGCCGTTCTATTCGACCAAGCGCGCCGGCACGGGCCTGGGTCTGGCGCTCGCGCGCGAGATCGTCGAGGCGCATGGCGGGCGCATCGCGCTGGTCAATCGCAGCGGGGGTGGGTTGCGGGTCACGCTGACGTTGCCTCCCTAGCGGTCGGCGAATGCGCCCTTCGGCCGCCCGACGCTTATTCCAGGCGCCCGCGATGCCGCGCGATCTGCCGCCTCGCCTCCACCGGCGCCGTCCCCCCGATCACCTGCCGCGCATTGAGCGAGCCCTGCAGCGTCAGCACGTCGTAGACATCCTGCCCGATGCTCGCGTGGAAGCCCTGCAGCACGTCCAGCGGCAGCTCGGACAGGTCCTTGCCCGAGTCGATGCCGACCTTGACTGCGTGCGCCACGACCTCGTGCGCATCGCGGAACGGCACGCCCTTGCGAACGAGGTAGTCGGCGAGGTCGGTGGCAGTCGCATAGCCGCGCTTCGCGGCGCGCTCCATCGCGTCGGGCTTGGCGGTGAGGCCGCCCGAGCGCGCGCCGGTGGCCGCGTCGACCTCGCCGCCGACCATCTCCGCCATGATGCGCAGCGTGTCCTTGACGGTGTCGACCGTGTCGAACAGCGGCTCCTTGTCTTCCTGGTTGTCCTTGTTGTACGTGAGCGGCTGGCCCTTCATCAGCGTGATCAGCGCCATCAGGTGGCCCACCACGCGGCCGCTCTTGCCGCGCGCCAGCTCGGCGACGTCCGGGTTGCGCTTCTGCGGCATGATCGACGAGCCGGAGCAGTAGCGGTCGGACAGGTCGACGTAGCCGAAGTTCTGGTTCATCCAGAGCACGATCTCCTCGGCCATGCGCGAGACGTGGATCATCACGATGGACGCGAACGACGAGAACTCGATCGCGAAGTCGCGGTCGCTCACCGCGTCCAGCGAGTTCTGGCAGACGCCGTCGAAGCCCAGCGTCCTCGCGACGCGCTCGCGATCCAGCGGATAGCTCGTGCCCGCCAGCGCCGCGGCGCCAAGCGGCAGGCGGTTGACGCGCTTGCGCACGTCGGCGAGGCGCTCGGCATCGCGCGCGAACATCTCGACGTAGGCGAGCAGGTGGTGCGCGAAGCTGATCGGCTGCGCGACCTGCAGGTGCGTGTAGCCGGGCATCACCGTCTCGGTATGCCTCTCGGCGACGGAGAGGAGGGCGTTCTGCATCTCGACCAGCAGCACCGCGATCTCGTCGATCTCGCCGCGCAGCCACAGTCGCACGTCGGTGGCGACCTGGTCGTTGCGCGAGCGGCCGGTGTGCAGGCGCTTGCCCGCGTCGCCCACGAGCTGCGTCAGGCGCGCCTCGATGTTGAGGTGCACGTCCTCCAGCTCGAGCTTCCACTCGAACTTGCCCGACTCGATGTCGGCGCGGATCTGCGCCATGCCGCGCTGGATGTCCGCGTAGTCCTGGTCGGCGATCACCTTCTGCGCCGCCAGCATCTCCGCGTGCGCGAGGCTGCCGGCGATGTCGGCCTGCCACAGGCGCTTGTCGAAATCGACGCTCGCGGTGTAGCGCTTGACGAGCTCGCTCATCGGCTCCGAGAACAGGGCCGACCAGGCCTGGGACTTCTTGTCGAACTGGTTTTCGCTCATCGCGCGCTCACACTTGGGGGGGCTGGAAATGCGGGGTCAGGTCTTGCCTTTTGCCTCGCCACTGGGGTCAGGTCTTGCCTTTTGCCCGCTGCGGGACGCCGGTCCTGCCTCTGTCAGACCTGGCGCGCGACGCGTTCCCAAAGGTCGCCGTGCCCCGCAGCGAGCCGGGTGCGCTTGCCAATCCTTGACGCGCTCACGGCGAGGTCCGCACTCGTACGGCCACGGGCAAAAGGCAAGACCTGACCTCACACCGCAGGCAAAAGGCAAGACCTGACCCCGCGTTGCCCGATTGTAGGCGGCGCACCGCTCGCAGCCTTCGCAAGACCGCACGTCGGCTTGCGCGGGGCGGTGCCTTGTCCGATCTCCCCGCGCTCGCCCACAATGCGGGTTCATGGATACCGTCACCGCCTCCACCACGCTGCTCGGCGAAGCGCCCGTCGCGGGACAGCGCCGCCACGCGGTGCCGGCGCTGTGCGAACCCGGCACCATCCTGCGCGCGCTGCTGGGCGTGCAGGCGATCGTGACGGCCGGCGCGGCGTTCGACAGCCCGTCGCTGTCGACCTGGCTGTCGCGCGGGGTGGTCGGGGCGACGGTGTCGGTGCCGGCGACGCTGGCCTGGGTCGTGCTGTGCTGCTGGTCGACGCGGCTGCTGGAGCGGCTGCCCGTCGCGGGCCGGCTCGCGCTCGCCGCCGCGGTCAGCGCCGCCACGACGTGGGCATCCTGCCTGCCGCTGCGCATGTTCGGGCTGGATTCGGGCGACGGCGCCAACCTGGCCGCGATCATCGGCACCGGTGCGCTGCTGGGCGCGGTCGTCTACCACTGGCTGGAGCTGCGCATGCGCGCCACGGTGCCGGCCGCCACGGAGGCCGGGCTGCTCGAGCTGCAGTCGCGCGTGCAGCCGCACTTCCTGTTCAACACGCTCAACACCGCCATCGCGCTCGTGCGCGTCGATCCGGCGCGCGCCGAGGAAGTGCTGGAGGACCTGTCCGAGCTGTTCCGCGCGGCGCTCGGCGCGCTGGAGGGCGACTCGACGCTGGGCGAGGAGATCCGCCTCGCGCGCCTCTATCTCGACATCGAGGGCATGCGCTTCGGCAAGCGCCTGTCGGTCGAGTGGGACATCGACGACACGATCGCCGACGTCCGCGTGCCGTCGCTGCTGCTGCAGCCGCTGGTGGAGAACGCCGTGCGCCACGGCGTCGAGCCCAACGACGACGGCGGCCGCGTGCAGATCCGCGCGCGGGCGCGCAACGGGCGCGCGTGGGTGCAGGTGGTCAACACGGTCGGCGCGCCCGCGACGCCTGGCCACGGCATCGGCCTGGTGAGCTCGCGCGAGCGGCTGCGCCTGATGCACGACCTGCGATCCGAGTTCCAGGCCGGCCCGATCGACGGCGGACGCTTCCGCGTGCGCCTGGCCGTGCCGATTTGAAGATGACGCGGAGATTCCAACCATGACGCGCCTGAAGGTGCTGATCGTCGACGACGAGGACCTGGCCCGCCTGCGCCTGCGCAGCCTGCTGGCGGACTGCGCGTCGCCGGCCGCGGAGGTCGCCGGAGAGGCCGGCAGCGCCGCCGAGGCCCTGCACTGGCTCGCCGGCAACTACGCCGACCTGGTGCTGCTGGACATCAACATGCCCGGCCTCGACGGCCTGCAACTGGCCGAACGCCTGCGCGCCTCGCCGCGTCCGCCGAGGATCGTCTTCGTCACCGCCCACGCCACGCACGCGCTGAAGGCCTTCGAGATCGACGCCGTCGACTACCTCACCAAGCCCGTGCGCCGCGCGCGCCTGCAGGAGGCGCTGGTGCGCGTCGAGCAGCGCCTCGATCGCGCGGCCCCGGCGGTGCCCGCGAAGAAGGCGCCACCCACCGAGCAGCCGGTGCTGGTCGTGAGCGACCGCGGCCGGGTGCAGCGCGTGCCGGTGGCCGACATCCTGTACCTGAAGGCGGAGCTCAAGTACGTGACGCTGCGCACGCCCGCGCACGCGTACGTGCTGGACGACTCGCTGTCCGACCTCGAACAACGCCTCGGCGACGTGATGCTGCGCATCCACCGCAACGCGCTCGTGGCGCGCACGGCGGTCACCAAGCTGGAGCGCCGCGCGCCGACCGACGGCGACGGCGACGGGGAAGGGTGGGCGGTGCAGGTCGGGGCGACGCAGGAGTGGCTGCAGGTGTCGCGCAGGCAGCTGACACAGGTGCGCGAGCTGCTGGCCGAGGATGGTGTGTGACCTGAAGGACGCGACGCCACGAGCGCTGTCTGATAGATTGGCAACGTCACTGCCGAGTAGGAGCCCGACATGCCGTTGTTCGCAGCGCATTCCGATGACAGCAAGCACGTTCGCAGGCAGGGCATTCGACGCTGCTGGCTGGTGATGCTGTTCCCGATGGCGTTGGCGAATGCGCAGCCCGACGGACGCCAGGAGCTGGCGTTGACGGCGACCGAGGCCGACTACGTTCGTGCCGGCATGCGCGATCACGTGGTCGACATCCAGGCGCTGCTGGCCGGCCTTGCGAACAACGACATCGAGGGCGCCTTGCGTGCTGCGCGCAGCGCGGGCACGCGCTCGCTCGACGCCGACCCGAACCGCCCGACCACGCTCGGCCCAAAGCTGCCAGCGGCCTGGAAAGGGATGTTGCAGGCGCGCATGCGAGGCTTCGACCAGGTTGCCCAGGACATCGCCAGCAGAGCCGAGATGCCTCGTACCTTGCACGATCTCAGCACGGCGATGGCAACATGCGTCGGTTGCCACGCATCGTTCAAGCTCGTTGTCGTCGCCCCCTGAGCGCCCGTTGGCGGCCGGATGCGGACGTCGGCGAATGTCGGATTTCGGGCAGGCTGCCGCCGAGGTCGATCGTCGGGCGGTGCGGAGAGCAAGCATGGGACGGTAACGGAACACGCAAGTACAGGTTCGAGACCGTGGCGCAGGCATCATGGAGACTGCCCGTTCTTTCGTGACTCCGCCAGAACGAATTCAGGTGGCTCCCGGCATGTCGCGAGGGTGCGGTTTCGGCCTTCATGCGCTTGGGCATCGTGAAAGGATGGCATCGTGACGCTCCCGGGCCTCATCCCACTTTCGGCGACCCATCGCCATCCAGTTCGCGCCTTCTCGCGATAGACGCGACCGCATTTGGAAATACATGAAGCAGTTGCTGTTCATCTGGATGTTCACCTTGAGTTCGTGCTCAGCTGCCTCTCTTGGTGAACCTGAGCCGCCAATCCCCACTCATGAAAAGGCGCGCATCGCCCAGGTCGCTGCTGAGGCACGAGATTCGAAGGACATCTCCGAAGGCCAATTCGAGCAGACGATCGAATGGCTGAATTCAAGCCCGTGCAGCGGCGTCGACCGCTCACTCCCTGCAAACATCAGGAAATCGCTGGCGCCCTACATCGCAAGGCACGAGAGCCTGGGTCAGGTCAAGGTGTTGAATTCGTTTGTGTTTGGAGGTTGGCACATCATCGAGATAGAAAACAACGTTTCTGATGAGCCCTATCTCTTTTATCCTGCCGATCCCTCCTCGTCGAGGCCTGTAGCCTCCTGGAGCGGGGCGGCAACGATCTTCGAGACAACCGACGTTGAAATGTGGGCCATGGAGAATGCGCACGGCATCCCACGCAAGCTCGCTCGTTGTTTTGCATGGCACGTCACGCTCAACCGCGTGTAGGCTCGATTCCCCACGGGAGCCCTGGACTTGATCGCTGAGCGACGGCTATTGCGCGGTTCGACGAGCTTGAAGACCGCGCCGAGCCGGTCGCCGCCGTCCGGACAGTGACCCGGTCCCTCGACTGCAACAGCATCGCCAGGCTCGCCGCGATCTGTGCCTGTCCTGCCCGGAGCCAGTCGCCTAAGCTGTGGCCGATCTGCAACCGCTCGCTGCCTGCCATGACGCTCGCTCAACGTCTTCTCGATCTCGGCCTCGTCCTGCCCGAGACCGCCGCCCCCGGCGCGCGCTACGCCGCCGTCGTCGTGCACGACGGCCTCGCATGGGTCAGCGGCCAGCTTCCCCGCGACGGCGACCGCGTCATCGCCATGGGCAAGCTCGGCCGCGACATCGACATTCCCGCCGCGCAGCACGGCGCCCGCATCGCGCTGCTGCGCGGCCTCGCCGCGCTGCGCGACGAACTGGGCGATCTCACGCGCGTGAGGCAGATCCTCAAGCTCGCCGTCTACGTCAACAGCACCGAGGACTTCACCGGGCACAGCGCGGTCGCCGACGGCGCCTCCGCGCTGATCTACGAGCTGCTCGGTCCCGAGTTCGGCAAGCACGCGCGCACCAGCGTCGGCGTCGCGCAGCTGCCGCGCGACGGCTGCGTCGAGCTCGACCTCGTCGTCGCGCTAGCCTGAGACCAGCGCGACGACGAAGTCCAGCATCGCGCGCGTCTTGGCCGGCACGTGGTGGCGCGACGGGTGGTAGGCGTAGAGCGGGAAGCGTTCGTCGGACCAGTCGGGGAACAGGTTGACGAGGCGCTTGTCGGACAGCAGCGGATCCTGCGGCAGCGCGAACATCTGCGCGATGCCGTAGCCGGCCTCGCAGACGCTTTGCAGCGTGCCGGCATCGTTGACGGTCAGCGCGCCGGGCGTCCGGATCACGAGCTTCCTGCGCTTCTGGTGGAACTCCCACGGGAACGCGCGGCCGGTGGCCGGGTCGCGGAACTGGATGCAGCGATGGCGGCCGTCCTCGAGCTCCTGCGGATGCGCGGGCTTGCCGAAGCGCTTCAGGTAGCGCGGCGACGCGACGGTCAGCACGCGGGCGTCGAGCAGCTTGCGCGCGACCAGCGACGACGGCTGCGGGTGGCCGAAGCGCAGCGCGAGGTCGAAGCCGTCGCCGACGAGGTCGCCGAGGTCGTCGCGCGTGCGCAGCTCCACTTCGAGCGCGGGATGGCGTTCGAGGAAGTCGCCGAGCGCCGGGCCGAGGATCAGGCGCGAGAAGAACGGGTCGACGTTGACGCGCAGCCGGCCGCGGATCGCCGTCGCGCCACCCTGCGCGTCGGCGGTCGCTTCCTGCAGCGCGGCGATCAGCGGCATCACCTGCTCGTGGAAGCGGCGCCCCTCGTCGGTGAGCCGCACCGAGCGCGTGGTGCGCTCGAACAGGCGGATGCCCAGCCGCGCCTCGAGCCGGGCGACGGCGCGGCTGACGCCCGATTGCGACATGTCCAGCGCCTCGCCGGCACCGTTGAAGCTGCGCGCATCGACCACCGCCGCCATCACGGCGACGCCCTCGAGCAGTTGCGTTCCGGTCTCTGCCATTGATGACTCCGAAGCATCAGTCAAATGAGCTTGATGCTATCGCAATGCGCGCGCGCCGACGGAAGAATGACTTCCATCGCATCAAGGAGTCATCGAATGTTTGCAATCACGGGAATCACGGGCCAGGTCGGCGGGCAGATCGCCGAGGCGCTGCTGGCAGCGAAGCGGCCGGTACGCGCGGTGCTGCGCGACAAGGCCAAGGCCTGGCGCTGGATCGAGCGCGGCTGCGAG
This sequence comes from Scleromatobacter humisilvae, assembly GCF_023231945.1. Taxonomy (GTDB): domain Bacteria; phylum Pseudomonadota; class Gammaproteobacteria; order Burkholderiales; family Burkholderiaceae_C; genus Scleromatobacter; species Scleromatobacter humisilvae. The sequence goes on along the minus strand of NZ_JAJLJH010000001.1, from coordinate 9,953 downwards.
GCCGCCATCGCGGCGATGGACGACGCCGCCGCGCTGACGGCCGCCTTCACCGGCGCCGAGGCAGCGTTCGTGCTGCTGCCGCCGGTGTTCGACCCGGCGTCGGGCTTCGCCGAGAGCCGGCGCAACATCGGCGCGATCTCGGCCGCCCTGCGCGCGTCGGGCGTGCCGCGCGTGGTCGTGCTGTCGACGATCGGCGCGGAGGCGGCGCCCGAGAACCTGCTGACGCAGCTGCAGCTGCTCGAACAGGCGCTGGCCGACCTGCCGGCGGCCGTCACCTTCCTGCGCGCGGCCTGGTTCGTCGAGAACGTCGCATGGGACATCGAAGGCGCGCGAAAGAGCGGCACGATGCCCAGCTTCCTGCAGCCGGTCGATCGTCCGATCGCGATGGTCGCGACGGCGGATGTCGCCCGCGCGGCCGCCGCGCTGCTGCTGGAGTCGTCCGAGGGTCACCGCGTCGTCGAGCTCGAGGGGCCGGCGCGCGTCTCGCCCGCCGCGCTCGCGAGCGCGCTGGGCCAGGCACTCGGGCGCGAGGTCGTTGCGCAGACCGTGCCGCGCGCCGACTGGGAGGCGCTGTTGCGCGCACAGGGCATGCGCAACCCGGTGCCGCGCATGCGCATGATCGACGGCTTCAACGAAGGCTGGATCGACTTCGGCGCCGGCGCGCGCAAGGGCACGACCCCGCTGCAGGCCGTGGTCGACGGACTCGTGCGACGCGGCACGCCTTGACCCGCGGCGGGTTATCGTTGCGATCCGGCGCCGGGCCGGGTTCACGACAAGGAAGCAAGATGCGGCTCATCGGCATGCTCGACTCCCCGTACGTCCGCCGCGTGGCGATCGCGCTGCGGCTGCTGGACATCCCGTTCGAACACGACCCGCTGTCGGTGTTCAGCACCTTCGACCAGTTCAGCCGCGTCAACCCGGTGGTCAAGGCGCCGACGCTGGTATGCGACGACGGCACGGTGCTGATGGACTCGGGCCTGATCATCGACTACGCCGAGGCGCTGGCCGGCCGCAGCCTGTGGCCGGCCGATCTCGCGTCACGCACGCGCGCGCTGCGCGCGACGGGGCTGGCGCTGGCGGCATGCGAGAAGGTGATGCAGATCTACTACGAGCACAACCTGCGTCCCGCCGCGCACGCGCCATGGCTGGAGCGCGTGCACCAGCAGCTGCGCGCGGCGCTGGCGGGACTCGATGCCGAGATCGCGCGGCATCCGCCGTCGGCCGACGAGAAATCGCTGACGCAGGACGGCCTGTGCGCCGCGATCGCGTGGCGCTTCATGCAGATCAAGCTGGCGACGCCGGTGGCCGACGCGGCGTGCCCGGCGCTGTCGGCGTTCGCGGCGCGCGTCGAGGCGCTGCCGTCGTTCCTGGCGACGCCGGCCGACGACCGCGTCACCGTGTCGACGCCCGGCTACCGCGCGCCCTGAGCCGCGCTCAGGCCGGCTGCAGCGCTTCCAGCTTGTCCTTTTCCAGCGACGCCGTGGCCGCGGCCGCCGGCGCGGGGCGGAAGCGCAGGAAGCCCTGGATGACGTCGCAGCCCCAGCCCTGCAGCACCGTTTCCTGCTCGATGGTCTCGACGCCCTCGGCGGTGACCGACAGTCCCAGCGTGTGCGCCAGTTCGATGACGGTGCGCACGATGGTGTCGTCCTGCTCGCTGGTCGTGAGCTGCTTGATGAACGAGCGGTCGATCTTCAGGCGGTCCAGCGGGAAGCGGCGCAGGTAGGACAGGCTCGCATAGCCGGTGCCGAAGTCGTCGATGGCCAGGTGCAGGCCGAGTTCGCGCAACGCGTGCAGCTGGGCGATCGAGGTCTCGGCGTCGTTCATCACCGAGCCCTCGGTGATCTCGAGCTCGATCTGGCGCGGGTCGACGCCGGTACGGGCCAGGGTATCGCGGACGGTGGCGAGGAAGTCCGGGTGGTTGAACTGGCGCGGCGCGATGTTGACGGCCACCAGCGGCTTGCCGGCGCCGGAGTCGGCCCAGGCCTTCGCCTGGCGGCAGGCCTGCTCCAACACCCAGGCGCCGATCCTGACGATCAGGCCCGTCTCCTCGGCCAGCGGGATGAACTCCGCCGGCGAGATCATCTTGTCGCCGTCGCGCCAGCGCAGCAGCGCCTCGAAGCCGCAGATGCGGCCGTCGGGCAGCCCGCGCTGGCCCTGGTAGAACAGCTCGAAGTCGCCGTGCTCCAGCGCCTTGAGCATGCGGCTTTCCATGCGGAGCTTGTCGCGCTGGTGCTCGCCGATGCGCGTGTCGTAGACCAGGAAGCTGTTGCCCGGATCGGCATGCAGCTGCAGCTTGGCGAGCTCCGCGAGACGCGCGACCTCGTCGGCCGAGCCGGCGTCCTTCGGATATTCGGACGCGCCCACGCCGATCGACACGATCAGGTCCTGGTTGCCGATCTCGAACGGCGCGTCCATCGTCGCGGTCAACGCCGCGAGGATCGCGTCGAGCCGCCGCGGATCGTGGCCGAAGTGGAACAGCGCGCCGAAGGTGACGCCGTCGACGCGGTACAGCCGGCCTTCGAAGCGGCGCACCGCCTGGTCGAGGCGCGCGGCGATCTGGCACAGCAGCGCATCGCCCAGCTGGTGGCCGACGCTGCCCACGATCAGGCCGAACTGCTTGACCGAGATCGTGACGTAGCAATAGCTCTCGGTGCCGGCCAGCTCGATGGCGTGGGTGTCGGCCTCCATCGCGCGCCGGTTCAGCAGCCCGGTGACCTTGTCGTGCAGGCTCGCATGCGCCAGCTTCTCGTTGGTGACCGCCAGCTGGCGATTGGACTGGCGCGCGCGCAGGTACAGGCGCGCGGCGACGCCCACGCCGATCGCGAGCACCGCGGCCAGCAGCAGCATCAGCGTGCGTTCGTTCGAGCGCCGCGACAGCTCCATCGACTGCAGCGCATTCTCGTGCTCCAGCTGCTCGACCTGGCGCTGGTGTTCGGTGAGGCTCGACTGCCGCTGCAGCGCGACGACGGTGCTGCTGCGATCGCGGCGCGCCAGCTCGTTCTCCAGCACCAGCGACTGGCGCAGCCGCACCAGCGCCTCGCGCGTCTCGCCGCTGCGTTCCAGCATGTCGATGTAGCGGTTCAGCTGGATCAGCAGCTCGGGATCGCGCTTGACGCGCTCGAGCGCGCGCAGGCCCGCGTCGGCCTCGTCCTTGCCGAGCGCGACCTTGCCGAGACCGATGTCGGCCATGCCGAGGTCGATCAGTGCATGCGCCGCGGTGTCGGCGTCCTTCTGCGATTCGGACTGCTGCTTCGCGCGCGCCGCGGCATCGGCCGCCTTGGCGTAGTTGCGCACGGCCAGGTAGTCGCCGGACAGGGTCATCAGGCCGTCCTGTTCGCTGCTGAGCCACGCGACCTGGCCGGCCTGCGAATTCATCGTCTCGACGATGTCGGCCGGCGCGGGCACGGTGGTGCCGAGCTTCGTCGCGATCTCGCGCTGGACCTTGACCGCCTGTTCGCGGGCCATGGCCGCGCGCTGGGCCTGGCCGTCGGCGGCCGCGGCCAGCGACTCCCACATCCAGCCGACCACCACGAGCCCGTCGTCGGTCGACCGGGCGCCGAGCTCGCGCACCAGCCGCGCCTCGTGCAGCGCCTGTGCGAACTGGCCCTTGACGATGTGCATCGGCGCCAACGACTGCCAGGCCTGGGCCTCGCGGCGCGGGTTGTTCAGCGCGCGGCCCGATTTCGCCGCGTCCTCGAACAGGCGGATGCCCTCGTCGATCTGGCCGTTGTTCATCGCCAGGTCGGCGGCGCTCATCTCGACCCAGTAGTGCAGGTCGGGGCTGGCGGTCTTGCGCGCGTAGGGCAGCGCCTCCTCGATCCAGCCGAACGCGGCGCGCTCCTGGCCGGCGAACGCCAGCTGCGAGGACTTCAGCGTGTAGGCGGACGCGATCGCCGCCGGGTCGTGCGTGCGCTGACCGATGTCGGTGAGCTCCTCGACCGCGGCGTCGGCCACGGCGGGCTTGTCGGTGGCGGCATGGGCGTAGCCCCAGGCGGCCAGGAAGGCGCGCAGGTCGTCGCCGCCGCTGGCGCGCGCCGGCACCTCGAGGGCGCGCAGATGGGCGATGACGTCGTTCGGTTCGTTGCCGTAGCGGGCCTCGATGTCGAACACCTGCTGCATGATCGACTCGGCATGCGCCCCCTGGCACCACGCCAGCGCCGCGAGCAGCACGAAGGCCGACGCGGCGAGATGCAAGCGGCCGCGGGCGGCCGGGCGCGCGACCGTGGCGCGGCGGCGGCGCGGCGAGTCGGGCGGAGGGGTTGTCGAGGAGGCCACATCGTCTTATCGACCCGAAGCCGGGCTGATTGAAGCTCGGCCGTGCCCTCGCATCCGTGACAAAAGTCCGGCTCGCGCCTGAACGAGTCGTCAGCCCGTGTTGCGCAGGCCCGCGGCGATCCCATTGATCGACAGGTGGATGCCGCGCTGCACGCGCTCGGTGGCGGGGTCGTCCGCGCGGCGCATGCGGTAGCGCCGCATCAGCTCGACCTGCAGGTGGTTCAGCGGGTCGAGGTAGGGGAAGCGGTGCTCGATCGAGCGCGCCAGCGACGGGTTGGACTGCAGCCGCGCCGTCTCGCCGGTGATCTCGCCGAGCATCGCCTGCGTGCGCTCCCACTCGGCCTTGATGGCCCCGAAGATGCGCTTGCCCAGCTTCTTGTCGTCGACGAGATCGACGTAGCGCGCGGCGATGCGCAGGTCGCTCTTGGCCAGCACCATGTCGAGGTTGGACAGCAGCGTGCGGAAGAACGGCCACTGCTTGTACATCTTGCGCAGCAGCTCCAGGCGCCGGTCGTGCTCGTCGCCGGGCGCGCCCAGGAACGACTGCACCGCCGACCCGAAGCCGGCCCAGCCCGGCAGCGCCACGCGGCACTGGCCCCACGAGAAGCCCCAGGGGATCGCGCGCAGGTCCTCGATGCGGCGCGTCGACTTGCGCGACGCCGGCCGCGAGCCGATGTTCAGCTCGGCGATCTCGCGGATGGGCGTGGCCGAGAAGAAGTAGTCGGTGAAGCCCGGCGTCTCGTAGACCAGCCCGCGGAAGGCCTTGAAGCTCGCCTCGGACAAGGCCTCGGCCGCCTCGAGGAAGGCCTTGGGCGGCGCCTTGGTGGTGTGCAGCAGCGTGGCCTCCAGCGTGGCGGCCACGAGCGTCTCGAGGTTGCGCAGGCCGATCTCGGGGTTGGCGTACTTGGACGCGATCACCTCGCCCTGTTCGGTCAGCCGGATCTGGCCGTTCACGGTGCCCGGCGGCTGGGCGACGATGGCCTGGTAGCTCGGGCCGCCGCCGCGGCCCACGGTGCCGCCGCGGCCGTGGAACAGGCGCAGGCGGATGCCGTGCTCCTGCTCGAGCTGCGAGAACAGCGTGACCAGCGCGACCTCGGTGCGGTACAGCTCCCAGTTGCTGGTGAAGAAGCCGCCGTCCTTGTTGCTGTCGCTGTAGCCCAGCATGATGTCCTGCTCGCCGCCGCTGCGCTTGATCAGCTCGGTGATACCCGGCAGGGCATAGAACTGCGCCATGATCGGTGCGCCGTTGCGCAGGTCGGCGATGGTCTCGAACAGCGGCGAGACGATGAGGTCGGCCTTGGCCGCGCCGTCCAGCGTGCCGCGCATCAGGCCGCATTCCTTCTGCAGCAGCAGCACTTCGAGCAGGTCGCTCACGTCCTCCGTGTGCGAGATGATGTAGTGGCGGATCGCCTCGGGCCCGAACAGCGCGCGCATCTTCAGCGCGGCCTCGAAGATCGCCAGTTCGCCCTGCGCCAGCGGCGAGTACTCGGCACCGTGCACGCGCAGCGGGCGGGCGTCGTTCAGCAGCCCGAGCAGCAGCTCGCGGCGCGCCGTCTCGTCGAGCGCGCCGTAGTCGTTCTCGAGCCGCGCCGCGCGCAGCAGTTCGACGATGACGGCCTCGTGCTGGTCGGAGCTCTGGCGCAGGTCGACGGTGGCCAGGTGGAAGCCGAACACCTGCACCGCGCGCTGCAGCGGCGCGAGCCGCGGCGCCACCAGCGCGCCGGCGTGGTGCGAGCGCAGCGAGCGCTCGATGACGGCCAGGTCGGCGCCGAATTCGGCCGCGGCGTCGTAGGGATCCTGCGGCACGACGGCATGCCGCAGCGCCTCGGTGCCGGTCAGCTTCTCCAGCGTCGCGGCCAGGCGCGCATACACGCCCACCAGCGCGCGGCGATACGGCTCGTCCTCGCGGTGCGCGTTGTGGTCGGGCGAACGATCCGCCAGCGCCTGCATCTCGGGCGTGACGGGCGCCAGCATCTGCGAGATCGACAGCTCCGCGCCGAGCGCGTGCACCTCGTACAGGTAGTGGCGCAGCGCGGTCTCGCTCTGGCGCGACAGCGCGATGCGCAGCGTCTCGGCGGTGACGTTCGGGTTGCCGTCGCGATCGCCGCCGATCCAGTTGCCCATGCGGAAGAACGGCGCGACGTCCTGGCCCGGCAGCGCCTCCTCGATCGCGCGGTACATCTTCGGGATCTGGCGCAGGAAGGTCGAGTGGTAGTACGAAATCGCGTTCTCGATCTCGTCGGCCACCGTCAGCTTGGTGTAGCGCAGCATGCGCGTCTGCCACAGCTGCGTGATGCGGGCGCGCATCAGCTCGGTGTTGTCGTTGAGCGCGCGCTCCGAATAGAGCTCGGCGCGCTCGGCCAGCAGCTCCGCGATGGCGCGCTCGGCGTCGAGGATGCTCTTGCGTTGCACCTCGGTCGGGTGGGCCGTCAGCACGGGCGAGATGAAGGCGCGATTCAGCGCCGCGGCGATGTCGGTGGCGCGGTGGTCGGCGTTGTGCAGGCGCTCGAACGCCATCGCGAGCGAGCCGTCCTGCAGGTTGCCCTCGCGCTCGTGGTGCGCGCGCCGGCGCACGTGCTGGCGATCCTCGGCGATGTTGGCCAGGTGCGAGAAGTAGCTGAACGCGCGGATCACGCTCACCGTCTGGTCGGCCGACAGGTTCTTCAGCAGCCGATCCAGCACCCGCCCGGCGCTCGCGTCCTTGTGGATGCGGTAGGCCACCGAGAGCTGCCGCACGCGCTCTATCAGCTCGAAGGCGGCCAGTCCTTCCTGTTCCCGGATGACCTCGCCGAGCAGCCGGCCGAGCAGCCGGATGTCCTCGACCAGCGGCCGATCCTTGTCGGCTGCCGAGGGCGCCGGCTTCGCCGATGCACTCTTCCTGGGCGTCTTCACGATCTGGCGGGTGGCGGCGGTGCGGGGCATCGAGGTGGTCCGTTTCATGTAACCGAATTACCAATGACTAAATGTAGCAGTGCCGCCCTCAATAGTGAAGGGCTGGCTTCTTGACGCGCGACGAACTGGCTGCCGGATAATCCGCGAATGAACAACATCGTGATCGCCACCCGCGAAAGCCGCCTCGCGCTGTGGCAGGCGGAGCATGTGCAGGCGCTGCTGGGACGGCGGCTCGGCGTCGCCGCGTCGCTGCTGGGCATGACGACCCGGGGCGACCAGATCGTCGACCGCACGCTGTCCAAGGTCGGCGGCAAGGGCCTGTTCGTCAAGGAGCTCGAGACGGCGCTGGAGTCCGGCGCCGCGCACCTGGCCGTGCACTCGCTCAAGGACGTGCCGATGGAGCTGCCCGACGGCTTCGAGCTGGTGGCCGTGCTCGATCGCGAGGACGCGCGCGACGCCTTCGTGTCCAACAGGTTCGCGTCGCTCGCCGAGCTGCCCGAAGGCGCGCTGGTGGGCACGTCCAGCCTGCGCCGCGTCGCGCAGCTGCTCGCGCTGCGACCCGACCTGCGCGTGGCGCCGCTGCGCGGCAACCTCGACACCCGCCTGCGCAAGCTCGACGAGGGCGGCTACGACGCCATCGTGCTGGCCGCGGCCGGCCTGATGCGCCTGGGCCTGGGCGAGCGCATCCGCGCGCGCTTCGCGGTCGACGAGATGATCCCGGCGGCGGGGCAGGGCGCGCTGGGCCTGGAGATCCGCAGCGGGAATGCGGCGCTGCATGACGGCCTCGCTTCGCTGATCGACGCCGACACCTGGCTCGCCGTGCACGCGGAACGCGCGGTCGCGCGCGCGCTGGGCGGCAGCTGCAGCATGCCGCTGGCGGCGTTCGCCACGCGCGGCGGCGACGGCCGCTTCACGCTGCAGGCGGCGCTCGGCGACGCCGCGGTCGGCGCGGCCCTCGAAGTGGCGATCGGGCACGAGGGTCCGCGCGTCGCGGCGAGGCCGTTGCTGAAGGCGAGCGAGACGGGGGCGCTGGCCGACGTCGCGGCCGCCGAGGCCATGGGCCGGCGCGTGGCCGCGGCGCTGCTGGCGGCGGGCGGCCAGTCCTACCTGCCGACGACGGCAAACTGAATGAGCGACGATGCTGCCACCGTGCTGGTCGTGCGTCCGCGGGCGCAGGCCGACGCCTGGGTCGGCGAGCTCGCGGCGCTGGGCATCGCGGCGCGCGCGCTGCCGCTGATCGAGATCGTGCCCGTGCCCGATGCCACGGGCGTCGAGGCCCAGTTCGCGCGCGTCGAGGCCTCGGCCGCGGAGCCGGTGCTGGTCTTCGTCAGCCCGAACGCGGTGCTCGGATTCTTCGAGGCTGTCGCCCGCGCACGCGGGACGCGCGCGCACGCGCTCGCCTGGCCCGCGCACGCCTGGGCGGCCGCCACCGGCCCCGGCACGGTCGCGGAGCTGCGCCAGTGCGGCGTGCCGCCCGAGCGCATCGTCGCGCCCCCCGCCGACGCGCCGCAGTTCGATTCCGAGGCCTTGTGGTCGGCCATCGCCGGCTGGCCGTGGGTTGCGCGTCCGGTCTGGATCGTGCGCGGCAACGGCGGGCGCGACTGGCTCGGCCAGCAGTTGCGCGGCGCCGGTGCCCAGGTCCATGTCGTGCAGTCGTACGGCCGCGCGGCGCCGACGTTGTCGGAAGTCGAGCGCGCGCTGCTCGCCGACGCGCTGGCGCGGCCCGTCCGCTGGATCTGGATGTTCAGCAGCTCGGAGGCGATCGACCATCTGCAGGCGCTCGCGCCGGAGGCGTCGTGGCAGGCCGGCCGCGCGCTGGCCTCGCATCCGCGCATCGCCGAGCGGGCGCGCGCGCTCGGTTTCGGCGCGGTGACGCTGGTCTCGCCGACCGCGCTGTCGGTGGCGGACGCGCTCTCGCAGCAGCGCGTCGGCTGATCTCCGCCCGGTGTGGCGGGCGCGCATCGGCACCCCTGTTGCGCGGCGTCCGCTGACATCGCCGGTGTGGTGTCGTCGCTACAATGAATCGCGTGACTGACGACCCCAACGCTCCGATGAACACGCCGCCGCCGATGGCGGTCGTGCCGCCCGCGACTCCCGCCGTTCCCGCCGTCGTGCACGCGCCGCCGCACGCGCCGCGCCACTGGCAGTTGCTGGCCTGGATCGCCGCGGTGGCCTTCGGCGTGATGTCGGTGGCCGCCTTCGTCTCGGCCTGGCACACGCAGCAGCGCGTCAAGTCGCTCGAGCAGGAACTCGTGCGGCGCCAGCAGACCAGCCAGACCGACGCCACGGCCGCGCGGGTCGCGTCGCAGCAGGCGCTCGACAGCGTGCGCGACCTCAATGGCAAGCTGGGCGTGCTCGACGAGCGCGTGGCCGAATCGCAGCTGCAGCGCTCGCAGGTCGAGGACCTGATCCAGTCGCTGTCGCGATCGCGGGACGAGAACGTGCTGGCCGACGTCGAGGCCGCGCTGCGCGTCGCGATGCAGCAGGCCGCGCTCACCGGCAGCACCGATCCCATCGTCGCCACGCTGAAGCAGGCGGACGAGCGGCTCGCGCGGTACAACAATCCGCGGCTCGACCGCATCCGCCGTGCGGTCGCGCGCGACCTCGACCGCGTGCGCACCGCGTCCGCCGTCGACGTGCCCTCGCTGACGATCCGCCTCGACGAGGCGGTGCGCATGGTCGACGAGCTGCCGCTCGTTTCGGTGCCCGAGCGCGCGACGGCCGCCGGCCGCGCGGCCGCGGCGTCGGCCAACGGCGCGTCGGCCAGCGCGCGCGGCGCCGCGTGG